>NZ_PHKV01000095.1 GCF_002846205.1 Xanthomonas prunicola | reverse complement strand
GGTGATGTCCACGTCCTTGGCCGCGACCACATTGCTGGCTGACTGGGTGTACGTACCGCCTGCGGTCAGGCTGACATTGCCGCCCAGGCTGCCGACGTTGCTGGCCACCTGCGCCACCTGGGCGTTGTCGTCCAGGTGATTCTTCTTGTTGTAGCCGGCAAAGCGCTCGGTGTCGGAAATGACCACCGTACCGATGCCCTTGCTGGTGGACTGGTTGGCATTGCCCAGAATGTCCTGGCCACTTTGGATG
>NZ_PHKV01000094.1 GCF_002846205.1 Xanthomonas prunicola | reverse complement strand
CAGCAGGCGCTGGCCGCCGCAACCGGGACGGTGATGACCACCGCCAAGCAGATTGGCGATGACATTGCAGCCAGTGCGAATAGGAAGGTCAATGAGGCAGAGGCACAGTACAAAGGAAGTTTGAGTCCCGAAGAGGCAGACCGATTCGCGGGCTTGAGTACTGCCGACAAACAGCGGGAAATGCTGCAGAACAGTCCCGACTACAGCGCGGCCTACACATCGCAACAACAATGGGGCATCGGCGGCGACTACAG
>NZ_PHKV01000093.1 GCF_002846205.1 Xanthomonas prunicola | reverse complement strand
GTCGGTCACCCAGGTCGCATCCTCGGTCGGGTCGAAAGACGGCAATCTGGTCATCAGTGCTGGCAATCAGTTGACCATTGCCGGCTCCGATCTCGGTGCCGGCAAGGACCTGACCCTGGCGGCCAAGGACATCGCCCTGCTGGCGCGCCAGGACACGGTCGACCACCAGTCCAGCCAGTCGAGCAAATCCAGCGGGTTCTCGGTGGGCGTGACCTACGACCCGGGTGCGTCGTACCGCAGCGCACGCGATTCCACTACCAAGAAC
>NZ_PHKV01000092.1 GCF_002846205.1 Xanthomonas prunicola | reverse complement strand
TCGCAGGCAATAAAACAGGTGCGCAGCGCTTCGTGGCGCGCGACGATGCGATCCAGGGCCCGCTGCAGTGCGGGAAGATCCAGCTCGCCATGCAGGTCCACCCCGCCGGCCAGCAGATAGGCCTGTGCGGCGCGGGAATCGAATTGCGCCAGGAACCACAGGCGTTGCTGCGCGAAGGACAGCGGCAGCGCTGCGCTCCGGTCGCTCGGTACGATGGCGGGTAGGGTGCTGGTATCGGCACTGTCCAACGCCAGAGCCAGCTCGGCCAG
>NZ_PHKV01000091.1 GCF_002846205.1 Xanthomonas prunicola | reverse complement strand
TGGTGCACTGCCTCTTGTTCGATCCGGAACGCATCGACTGAGGCATCCAGGGTCGCACCGCCAAAGGCTGCTGCGATGCAGCTCAGTGCAATCAGCGGAAGGCTGCCAGCGACAACGCTCAGGACAAGGCCTAGGAGAGAGATGGCGACCATGATCGAAGACAAGACAATCCAGCCTTGACGGTGCGACATGGTGCTTCTAACGACCGGCGCACGACGTTGGTCGAGATGGCGGGCCCATAGGAATTTGAGGGAGTAAGGAAGTGCGGTCCAAGCCAAGGCACCG
>NZ_PHKV01000090.1 GCF_002846205.1 Xanthomonas prunicola | reverse complement strand
GTCCACACCCGCCTGACGACTGCTCGCTACTTTTAGTGAGCCAACTCCAAGAGCGAATAACCTCCGGTTTGGCTGCAAGGCCTTTGCCCGACATCGCCGGACCGTCGAGGTGCCGGGTGTGCATGGTTGCAATCGGGTCATCACCGCCATTGTTGTTGTATCTGCGTGAGCTATGCGCGTTCCAATGGAAGCCGAGCAACCGTAGAGCGTTGAAGAAGGTCACCGTCTGGTGCGGTGTCCTCGCCGCTTGCGGGACCGTGTGGCGGCATGGATGCCGCCACCGAGC
>NZ_PHKV01000089.1 GCF_002846205.1 Xanthomonas prunicola | reverse complement strand
CAAGGCGCCGGCCAGGTCGCCACCAATGCATTGGCACCGTATGCCGCGCAGCTGATCGGCAGGACGTTCGACCAAAACCACGGCAGCGATCCAAACGCCGCATTGCAAGTGCTGTCGCATGCGGTGCTAGGCGCGGTGCTGGCACAAGTCAACGGAACATCCATGGCAGGCGGTGCGCTGGCAGGGGCTGGTGGTGAGCTGGCTGTAAAATACTTGACCCAAACGCTGTACGCCGATGATCCGCGCGCCATCGACCCGGTAACTGGGAAGTTCAATCCGAACCTGCTGCCGGAACA
>NZ_PHKV01000088.1 GCF_002846205.1 Xanthomonas prunicola | reverse complement strand
TGAGGTGACCGTTGCTCTCGTCGATGGCGAAGTTCACCGTCTCGCCATCGTTGGTGACCTGCAGCGCCCCGTCCTTGTAGACCGCCGGGTAGCTCTCGGTCTTGGGCTGGCGGCTGAAGAACTTCGGCGTGGTGCTGCGGACCATGAAGGTCTCGCCATTGCGCTCGATATCCATCGTCTCGTCCTGCGACTGCATGTTGACCCAGTGGCCGACGAACTTCTCGCCCTCCACCTTGGCGCAGCCGCTCAACAACAGTGCCGCGGCCAGCGCGGTGCCCATCCACTTCATCATCGTG
>NZ_PHKV01000087.1 GCF_002846205.1 Xanthomonas prunicola | reverse complement strand
TACGGTCATAAACACGGTGGTGCCGTGACGCTGGCTCAACGTGCGCAGTGCAGCCGTCAGCTCGGCATCGAGTGCGAATTCCACGCTGTCGCCGCTGTAGTCTTGCAGCGGCGGACGCGGGCGGTCGGTGGGCAGTTCCAGCAATGCCGGTGCCCCCTGCAGGTGCGCACGCCAGAAGCTCAGCTGGCGTTGCAGCAGTGGGCCGGCGAGCCAGCGGCGCTGCCACAGCGCATAGTCGGCGTACTGGATCGGTAACGGCGGCAGCGGGTCCGGTTGGTCTTGCACGAAGGCGGCGTACA
>NZ_PHKV01000086.1 GCF_002846205.1 Xanthomonas prunicola | reverse complement strand
CTAACTGCTGACCGAGCACTTCCAGATGGGCCGGCGTGAGTTTGACCAGGCCCAGTGGGGTGGGATCGCACAAGCGCTGGCGCAACGCATCCAGCGTGTCGTGCTCGGGTAACAGTTCGACCTTGGCTCCACACAGCAGCGGCGCCAACAGACTGGTCAGGGTTGCGTCGAAGGCCAGCGAAGACGACACCACCGCGCTGGGAAAGGGGCGATAGGTGGCGATGGCCCATTGCAGGTAATGCGTGGCGCCTGCGTGGGTGAGCAGCGTGCCCTTGGGTTGTCCGGTGGAGCCGGAGGTGTAGATGACGTAG
>NZ_PHKV01000085.1 GCF_002846205.1 Xanthomonas prunicola | reverse complement strand
ATTCCTTCCAGGGCCATCGGACATGTGAATGTCGGCACCGAGGTGCTGCTCAACATCGCCGCATTCCCGAAAGCAAAATATGGCGCCATCCAGGGGCGCATCGCATCGCTGTCAACGCAAACGAGTCCCCTCGGTGAGTTGGAGCGCCGCTATGGTCGCCAGTCGCCCACTGAGCCGGTTTACACCGCCAAAGTCGCCTTGCCTTCCCAGACCATTGGAGTTGCCCAAGAAGCGAAGTCCTTCCTGCCGGGGATGGAAGTGGACGCGGAACTGATCTTGGAGGGCCGAAAGATCTGGGAGTGGATGTTTGACCCCTTCCAAACCATGGGATC
>NZ_PHKV01000084.1 GCF_002846205.1 Xanthomonas prunicola | reverse complement strand
TTCACCATCGGCAGCAAACTCCACATCCGCATGCGCAACGGCGAGCTGATCGTCACCGTAGCACCTGCAGAGTGACCAACCCGCCGCATCCCGCACTCCGCGCGTGCACCCCGCAGTTGGAGAACTCGCATGGTGAATGACACCCTGGCCGGCATCCTTGGCACATTCCCGCACTTCGGCAGCAAATGGATGCCGCTGCCGGTCGAACGCGCGACCAACACCTGCACCGCCTTGTATCGACGCAGCGCCTCAGGCACCACCGCCACTACACGCACGCCGTACGTCGCGCACCCGCGCGTCGCACCGCCTGCCGCGCGCATGCTGACATTGCCCT
>NZ_PHKV01000083.1 GCF_002846205.1 Xanthomonas prunicola | reverse complement strand
TGCGTAAGCCCATAGACGAGCTCAGCTGTATCTTGCGAAAGCCCAAGCATCTGAAGCGAACGACCACCTAAAGTCGGAGTTGATACTCCTCCAAAAAGAGTCTTTGAGCCGCTAATCGCGTTGTCGGCACCAGAAAACCCTACATAGCCAACCGCAAAGCAGCCCAAGCCAGTTGTGCAGATGGGAGCGGCAACGAAAGCACCTGCGACCTCAGCAGCTCCTCCGAACATTTGCACTCCACCCAGGGTGCGAGTTCCTACATTATTCCTGGAGGACCAGTCTGAAAGCGCGTCAAAAGGCGTGTAGGTAAAAAGCGGTAAGTTTGCTTCTTGGCTAGCTCCGCTCAGAGCGTCTGCCATAGAG
>NZ_PHKV01000082.1 GCF_002846205.1 Xanthomonas prunicola | reverse complement strand
TTGAAGACCATTGAGCCGCTGCTTGCTGAGAAGTATGTGTCCAAATACACCTACCTCACCTACGAAAATGCTCTCTTGGATGCAGAAGCGGAGATCCAGGATGCCCGCGCGCAGCAGTCCACACTTCGTAATCAGCGTGCCGCATTGCTGGGTGAAATCACCGAGATAAAGACAACCGCCAGCAGACAAGCGAGTGAGATCGAGCGTGAGAAGTCCACGATCGAAGATCAAGTGGCCAGAGCCAAGTCCGATCGGCTGCAAACCATCACTTCACCCTTGAGCGGCACTGTTGCAGCAATCTATGCATCCCAAGGTCAGCGCATTGGCACCGACTCGATCATCGCGTCCATCACCCCAAGCGAGTCGGTGTTCGAAGC
>NZ_PHKV01000081.1 GCF_002846205.1 Xanthomonas prunicola | reverse complement strand
GAGAGGGTGCCCGAAGGGCGGGTGAGGGCCGTACGCCTCCGATCCACCAACTGCCGGCCATCACCACACCCTGCCACTACGCAACAGCTCGCATCTCGCAGCGCAGCAAGCCTTTCGGCGGCGGGCTGGGTAAAGTCCGCAGGACCGTTTCAGCTGGGATCGGCATGACACCTTCGGCTTCGCTGTATGGCGCGGCTTTTTTCAGTCGGCTTTTTGGTAGCGCTAACATTTACGTGCATTGCGTAGCAGTACACGCATGCACAGATGCGCTGCAGCGACGCGGCGCTACCGACCGTTGCGCGTGCCAGCGCCGCAGTGTGTCGATGCATTCCTCTCCCCATGACGTCCCTTTCTGCAGGAGTCCACCCCATGAGCAACACCGTCTACATCGGCGCGAA
>NZ_PHKV01000080.1 GCF_002846205.1 Xanthomonas prunicola | reverse complement strand
GCATCCCAGGCGGTGCCGAACGACACCTGCACGCGACCACCAACGCTGCTTTCCTTGGACTGAATCTGAGAGACGTCTTGCAGCGACTCGATCGTCAAATCTCCGCCGACATTCGCGTCGATCCGATCAGCAGTGACCACGGCACCGCGCAGCGTCGTGTCGCCCTTGGAGGTGAGGACGACATTCCTGCCCGTCAACTGGGTGTTCTCCCAGGTGGTGCTTTGTGCGTTCGAGTTGTGGCTGCCGGCGCTGGCTTGCACATAGGCATACACGCCGGTTTGCGCGCCGATTTGCGCGCCGACACCGACTTCAAAGCCAGCGTTGCTGCCCTTGCTTTGCTCGGAGCCAACAGATTGGCCTGCTTCCAACACCAAGTCCCGTGCCGAATCCAGGCTCAGCGTGTCGCCC
>NZ_PHKV01000079.1 GCF_002846205.1 Xanthomonas prunicola | reverse complement strand
GGGCGACACGCTGAGCCTGGATTCGGCACGCGATCTGGTGCTGGAAGCAGGCAACTCCAGCAACACCGAGCAGAGCAAGGGCAGCAATGCCGGGTTCGAGGTGGGTGTCGGCGCATCGGTGGGCGCGCAGACCGGCGTGTACGCGTATGTCCAAGCCAGTGCCGGTAGCCATAAGTCGAACGTGGATGGCAGCACCTGGCAGAACACGCAGCTGGCCGGCCAGAACATCGTACTCAAGTCGGAAGGCGACACCACCTTGCGCGGCGCGGTGGTCAAGGGTGACCGGATCGATGCACAGATCGGTGGTGATCTCACCATCGAATCGCTGCAAGACAAGCTGGACATCCAATCCAAGGAAAGCAGCGTTGGTGGACGTGTACAGATCTCGGCGGGTACGGCGTGGGATGCCAGCGGGTACGCAAGCGGCGCC
>NZ_PHKV01000078.1 GCF_002846205.1 Xanthomonas prunicola | reverse complement strand
GGTCGTCTTGCCACCGATCTTGATGTTGCCCTCGGTCAGGGTGGCGCGTGTCAGCGTGGTGTCGCTGCCGTTCTGCATTACCGGAACGCCTGGGCTGAAGCTGCTGTAGTTCGCCTCGCCATAGTTGCCGTTGACGATGTTGCTGCCGATATTCTTGAATTGATCGCCTACGCTCGGCTGTGTGGGATTTCCGTCGGCATCGGTCGCGCCTTCGCCCGTACTGCCGATACCACCGCTGATCGCCGCCGACACGGTGCTGTAATCCATCCGATTCTTCAGATCAGTGAACGTCAACGCGTCGGCCGTCAACTCGCTGTTGTTGGCGTTGGTGCTCGTGATCGCGCCACCGATCAGGTTCACGTTGCCGGCGGTGACGTGGTATCCACCATTGCCTGCGAACAGGCCCGACTGTTCGACCACCCCTAGATAGTTGCCATTGGCTTTGGCGCCGCTTGCGTACCCGCTAGCATCCCAGGCGGTGCCGAACGACACCTGC
>NZ_PHKV01000077.1 GCF_002846205.1 Xanthomonas prunicola | reverse complement strand
CTGATCGATGTTGGCGATTGCCTTGTCAAAGCGGGAATACTTCTTGAAGAAGTAGGCAAGCGAGGGAAGCGAGTGGCGAACATCACGCATCTCATCGCCGAAGAAGTGACGATGCCCATCGGTGCCACGCTTCCAGGTGGGAACTGCGCGAAAGCCGCCGAAATCCAGAAACTGCGCGTTCGATGTGATGTTGTCGCTTGTCGGGCGTCCGGTCCAGAGGCGATGCGCGCGACTTGCGGCAATCTGCTCGGCAAGGCGGAGGTAGAGCGCAGACAAGTCAACGCCTAGGTCATTGGGTTTGCCGGCATCGCGCTGCGTGTGTTCGTCGGCAAAGTGGATGGCATCTTTGACCCGCAGGCTATCTTGAAATTGATCGCTGTTTGCACTGCCTGATGTCCCGAAATACAGGCTGCGCTCGAAATGCGCCAAGCGCAGGAAAGCAGGCCTGATCAGAATGGCGCACCGCTCCGGCTCGTCGGCATCGGTGCGCGCCAGGGAGAAGCCGGCATC
>NZ_PHKV01000076.1 GCF_002846205.1 Xanthomonas prunicola | reverse complement strand
CACGCTCTTGATCTTCTTGAAGGCCGGACCCGGATGCGCCTCCAACGCAATGCCGCTAAAAAGCTCATCGAACTCATCGAGCTTGATTTTTTTGACGCCCGCTGCGGGATCGCTGATGTGCACGTGCCCTCCCCTCACAGCCGTCAGCACGACAAAGTGCCCGTGGTGTAGGTGGACCATGCAAGGCAACGACAGCTTGGGCAGTTCGTAAAGCTCCAAGCGAAGCGGACGCGTCGTGAGCCCGTTGGCATCAGCGATTTCAATCAGCGAGGCGAGCGTTGCCCCACTGGTTGACACCGTAAAGCGGTTGCGAAGCTCCCCAAGACTCGTTTCATGGCCGTAGTAGGAGAGCAGCATCGCAATGCAGGCCAGGCCGCACTCACTCGACTCCGTCTGACGGATATGCGGCACACGGCGCTTCGAGGAGAACACCAGGCTTGGTTCAGCAGAGCGATCCGGCTCGGCATCGCCATCGGCGGATGGTGTCAAGACGTCCTTCATCGCTTTTCACCCG
>NZ_PHKV01000075.1 GCF_002846205.1 Xanthomonas prunicola | reverse complement strand
GGGTTCATCGCTCAGCGGCAAGTCCGTCAACATGGTGGCCGGCAACGACCTTGCCGTGGTGGGCTCGACGGTCCTCGCAGACGGCAATGTGCGCCTGGCAGCCGGCAACAACGTCACCATCGAATCCGCGCAGGACACCAGCAGCGAAGCGCACAGCATTCGCCAGAAGAAGTCCGGTTTGACCGGCAGTTCTGGTGGCGGTGTGGCGAGCGTGGGCTATGCGAAGTCCAGTAGTGACAGCCAGGAGTCCACGCGCTCAGTCACCCAGGTCGCCTCCTCGGTCGGCTCGACCGATGGCAACCTGGTCATCAGTGCAGGCAACCAGCTGACCATCGCAGCCTCGGACATCGGTGCCGGCAAGGACGTGACGCTGGTGGCCAAGGACATCGCATTGGTGGCACGCCAAGACACGGTCGAGTCGCAATCGAGCCAGTCCAGCAAGTCGAGCGGGTTCTCGATTGGCGTGACCTACGACCCGGGCGCGTCGTACCGCAGCGCACGCGATTCGACCACCAAGAACATGGTCGATACCGGCTCGACC
>NZ_PHKV01000074.1 GCF_002846205.1 Xanthomonas prunicola | reverse complement strand
GGTTGGGCAGTGCTGCTGGCGCGTCTGTCCGGGCAGGACGAGGTGGTGATCGGCGCGCCGCTCGCCAATCGCACCCGCAGCGAACTCGAAGGCTTGATCGGCTTCTTCGTCAATGCACAGGCGCTGCGTATCGATCTGCGTGGCAATCCGTCCGTCGCCGAGGTGCTGGCGCAAGTGCGCAGCACCGCGCTGGCCGCGCAGGACCACCAGGATCTGCCGTTCGAGCAAGTCATCGAAGCGCTTAACCCCGAGCGCAGTCTGGCCGCGCAACCGGTGTTCCAGGTCGTGCTGACCTGGCAGAACGTGCCCGATGCTGCGCTGAGCCTGCCCGGCATCCGTCTGCAACCGTTCCAGGCACCTTCCGGCGATGCCAAGTTCGACCTGGAGTTCTCGTTGCACGAGGACCGCGACCGCATCGTCGGCAGCCTGGGCTTTGCCACGGCGTTGTTCGACCGCAGCACCATCGCGCGACAGCTGGCCCAATTCGTCCAGGTGCTTGCAGGCATGGTCGCCGACCAGCAAATCCGCGTGGTGCAACTACCATTGCTGCCGGTCGACGAACGCGC
>NZ_PHKV01000073.1 GCF_002846205.1 Xanthomonas prunicola | reverse complement strand
AGTTCTTTGTTCTTGGCGTATTTCTTTTCCAAGATTGAGATCTTGCGAGCGACTTCCTGCATCGCGCCGGTCGTTTCTTCGACTTGACGCGTCAGTTCCCGCTCGCGCTGGCCAGAAAAGTCATGCGTCTGCAATTGCTCCTTGGTCAGCTCTTCTGATCGGGTGAGCGCACGCTTGATCGTCTCATCGGACAAAGAGCGACCCGCTTCGTCGGTGATGTCGGCTGACAGCTCCGCAAGCACTTGGCCCTTCTTGACCAAGGCATTGGGCTTCAATGTCGTCGACAGGATGAGGCCAGGCGTTCCACTGCGGATATCCACTCGCCCATGTGTCGAAATGATCTGGCCCGACACGTGCTCCCGCTTGGAGTAGGACGCGGTCAGAACAAACGTGGCCAGCAAGAGGAAAAGCGCACACCCACAGCCAATCCAGATCCGGATGGACGAAGGAAACGCATCTTTTAGGTCGCCGAGTGTGGAAGTTGTCTCCGGCCCCTTCCGCTTGCGAAAGAGCGGTTGTTCTGCGTCATCCGTCTGACCTGACTCGCTATCCATAGCACCTACACTTCG
>NZ_PHKV01000072.1 GCF_002846205.1 Xanthomonas prunicola | reverse complement strand
GGGCAGAAGTTGCAGCAGCAGGTCAGTGCTGGGGCCGAGATCACTGCAACGTTTGGGCAGCAGGCAAGCAAGGCAGTCGGGGATTACGCCTCAACGAAAGCCACGCAATTGCGCTTGCAGGGCAAAGAGGACGAGGCCGCCAAGTGGGACGAAGGCGGCGAATACCGTGTGGCTGCCCATACGGCGATGGGGCTACTAGGCGGTGGAGCCCAGGGAGCTTTGGGCTCAGGCGTAGCAGCCTACGCGGCTCCGCGCATTGATGAACTTACAAAAAATTTGCCCGAAGGCGTGAAGCAGGCGGTCGGTGCCGGACTAGCGGCTGGCATAGGAGCGGCAGTCGGCGGCTCGGCAGGTGCGGCAACGGCGTTCAATGAAGACGCTAATAATCGGCAATTGCATCAGGTAGAAGCAAAAGCCCTGGAGCGACTGAAAGAAGGAAAATCTGAGGACGAGCAGTACCGACTCACAGCAGCTGCTTGCGCATATGTCCGTTGCGCGGATGGGGTACCAACCGACGATCCGCAGTATGCAGCACTGAAGCAGCTCCAAACGAACGGGCTTAGTTACCAATC
>NZ_PHKV01000071.1 GCF_002846205.1 Xanthomonas prunicola | reverse complement strand
AGCGCGCTGGCGGCCTGCCCACAGATCGGTATCTCCGGCCATTTGCCCAGCGCGTTGAGCGCGTTGGCCACACCTTGCGGGTCCAGATCCTTGCGCAACTCGGGATCGTCGACCACGCGTTCGGCCAGCGCACTGGCGGCGGCTGCACAGACCGGGGTGTCGAGCCATTTGCTCAGCGCGTTGAGCACGTTGGACACGCCCTGCGGGTCCAGGTCCTCGCGCAGCTCGGGGTCGTCGGCGACCCGCTCTGCCAGCGCACTGACGGCAGCCGCACAGACCGGGTTGCCGGGCCATTTACTCAGGGCGTTGAGCGCGTTGGACAGGCCTCGCGCGTTCAGGGCCTTGCACAACCCGGGGTCGTCGGCCAGCCGCTCGGCCAGTGCGATGGCGGCCGCCGCACAAACCGGTATATCGGCCCATTTGCTCAGCGCGTTGAGCGCTTGAATCACGTTGATGGGGTCGAGGGCCTTGCGCAAGCCGGGATCGTCCACCAACCGTTCGGCCAGCGCACTGGCGGCCGCCGCACAGACCTCGTTGTCGGCCCATTTGCTCAGGGCATTGAGCGCGTTTCCCAGTTCTTGCGGCTTCAGTTCCTTGCGCAATCTGGACTCGTCGGCCAACCGCTCGGCGAGCGCGCTGACGGCATTCGCGCAGTCCTGCGAGTCGGGCCATTTGCACAGGGCGTTGAGCGC
>NZ_PHKV01000070.1 GCF_002846205.1 Xanthomonas prunicola | reverse complement strand
TCTGTGGGCAGGCCGCCAGCGCGCTGGCCGCGCGGCCGGCCCACGAAAGGAGGTTGCGCAAGGCCCTCAAGCCGCAAGAAGTGGCCATCGCGCTCCATGCCCTGAGCAAATGGCCCGACACGCCGATCTGCGGAGAGGCCGCCAGCGCGCTCGCCGAGCGACTGGTCGACGAGCCCCAGTTGCGCAAGGCGCTCGACGCACACCAAGTTGTCACCACGCTCAAAGCCTTGAGCAAATGGCCTGACAAGCAGGTCTGCGCGGTTGCCGCCAGCGCGCTGGCCGAGCGGCTGGCCGACGAGCCCCAGGTGCGCAAGGACCTGGACCGGCAAGGTGTGGTCATCGTGCTCAACGCGTTGAGCAAATGGCCGGACACGGCGGTTTGTGCTGAGGCCGTCAACGCACTGGCCGAGCGGCTGGTCGACGAGCCCGACCTGCGCAAGGAACTTGGCCCGGTAGACGTGACCAACGTCTTGAATGCCTTGAGTAAATGGCCGGGCACCGAGGTCTGTGCGGAAGCCGCCCGCATGGTGGCAGGGCGCCTGGTCGGCGATCCCCTGTTACGCAAGGCCTTCAATTCACTGGACGTGGCCAACGCGTTGAATGCCTTGAGCAAATGGCCTGACACCCCGGTCTGTGCCGCCGCCGCCAGTGCGCTGGCCGAGCGGCTGGCCGCCGATCCCGGATTACGCAAGGATCTCAATCCATTAGACGTGGCCAATGCGCTCAATGCCCTGAGCAAATGGCCCGGC
>NZ_PHKV01000069.1 GCF_002846205.1 Xanthomonas prunicola | reverse complement strand
CCGACCGCCTTGTCCTTGCTGGCGTAGGTGTTGGTGTCCTGCAGGCTCTCGATATTGAGGTCGCCGCCGATGTCGGCCAGCACCGTGTCTGCGGAGAGCACCGCGCCCTTCAGTGTGGTGTCGCGGTGATTGGGTGATTAGGATTTCAGGGAGCGGAGAAATCTCATCCAAAGCTAATTTTATGCATTTATGTCACGGCGCTCTAAAAAGTAAACGTCGTTAATGTCACACTCTGGATATATCCACCGATCCCAGTTTGATATAACCCAGTCCTTGGAAATGCCTCCATTTGTGGTTAGGCTTTCCTTAGGGAGATTAACGAGTTTTAATCCGGCCTTGTAGCCAGATGCGACAATTAAACCGTAGATCCGATCATCCTCTCCAGTTTCATAAAACATAAATTCGACAAAATTTTCATATGGGTAGGATCCATTTACCCTGATAAATCCGCCTCGATATATAGTGTCCCCCTGGTAATCTAATAATTTAATCCACTTCATAGTCATTTAACCTTAAGGTTGTGAGATTTATCTGGAGCCGCCGATTTTGTAGAAGAGAAAGAAAAATCCACTTCCCCAAGGTGTCGATCAGTCTCTGCGTCAACTACTTCAAATCGACCATGCTGGCTATCTACGGCAAAAAGCGAACCATCTTTTGAGCTATATACGTCTCTACCATTTATTCGTGTTAGCTTATTGTATTTAACAAGTCCATTATCTGCTGCAACCGCAGAAGCCATTGTTTTAACTTGTGCAACTCGTTCACCTGGAGTGATACGCCCAGTGTTTCCTAGACATCTCAA
>NZ_PHKV01000068.1 GCF_002846205.1 Xanthomonas prunicola | reverse complement strand
GGCAAGCTCGATCGTCGCGCACTGCCGGCACCGGATACGGATGCGCTCGCCGTGCAGGCTTACGTGCCACCGCAAGGCGAACTGGAAACCCTGCTCGCCGCGTTGTGGAGCGAGCTCCTCAGCGTCGAGCGTATCGGTCGCCACGACAGTTTCTTCGCGCTTGGCGGGCACTCGTTATTGGCCGTGCGGCTAATCTCGCGCATCCGCAGCACGCTCGGCCTTGAATTGGCGTTGAGCGCACTGTTCTCGCAGCCACGTCTGCTCGATCTGGCGGCCACCCTGGCCGGCACAGCCACCAGCACTGTGCCCGCTATCGTGCCGGCCGACCGCAGCGCACCGCTGCCGCTGTCCTTCGCGCAGCAACGGCTGTGGTTTCTGGAGCAACTCGACGACCGTGCCAAGCTTGCCTACCTGATGCCGGTCGGGGTGGACCTGCATGGCGAGCTGGATCTTCCCGCACTGCAGCGGGCCCTGGATCGCATCGTCGCGCGCCACGAAGCGCTGCGCACCTGTTTTATTGCCTGCGATGACGGTGCCACGCAACTGATCGCGCCAGCAGACGTCGGCTTCGCACTGGACTGCATCGACCTGCGCCAAACCGCCGATCCGCATGCCGACGCGCAGCGTCACGCCGAGCTGGAAGCGGAGTCTCCCTTCGACCTGGTCTGCGGCCCACTGATACGCGGACGCCTGCTGCGCCTGGCCGAGCAACACCACCGCCTGCTGGTGACCATGCACCACATCGTCACCGATGGTTGGTCCATGGGCCTGCTGGTACACGAACTCAGCACCTTGTACGCCGCCTTCGTG
>NZ_PHKV01000067.1 GCF_002846205.1 Xanthomonas prunicola | reverse complement strand
GAAGGTGGCGCGCAGCGCCGGATGAGGGTGATGCGGGGCAGCCGGGTTGATCCGCACAAAGCCCCATCCACGTCGCCAGGCGCGTGATGGAAACTGCAGCAACCAGGCATGACCGCGCGCAGGCCTGGCGCGACCGCACTCCCCCTTCCGCGCGCCCCGGGCGGCTGCGTTTAGGCCTTTAGTACACAACGCTCATCATGTCGTTGCCTTCGCGCCATCACGACGCGGCGCCCACGATGCTCTGCGTCCCATCGCCCGCGTCGCCATCCATGAAGCTGCTCAGCCACCTGTTCCGTGCCGGTCACTTCGTGATCCTGGCGTTCTTCGTGCTGTGCGCAGCAGGGCTGGTGGGGATGGCCGGGTTGGAGTTGTGGCATGGCTTCACGCCGGGCGGCGACATGGTGGTGCGCGACCGCTTCAACGTGGTACTGGAAGCCATCGGCCTGCTCACCGTGGCCTTGGTGACGCTGGAACTGGGCCAGACCATCTTCGAAGAAGAGATCCTGCGCGACGTCAAGGTCAGCGGCCCCACGCGGGTGCGGCGCTACCTGTCGCGGTTCTTCGTGGTGATCGTGATCGCGCTGGCGATCGAGACGCTGGTATCGATCTTCGAGCTGATGCACGACGACCCGGCCAAGCTGCCGTATGCCGCAGCGGTTGGCCTGTGCGCAGCGTTGCTGCTGATCGCCTGGGGGGTGTTCGTCAAACTCAATCGCAGCGCCGAAGAGCTGGAACCCGAAGCGATGGAAGAGGCCAAGCGCGAAGACCGCGAGGTCGAGGAATAAGCGCGGCTAACAAAACGTAGCGAGCAGTCGTCAGG
>NZ_PHKV01000066.1 GCF_002846205.1 Xanthomonas prunicola | reverse complement strand
AAGAACGGCGGATCTTGCAGAACCAAATGACTGGCGGTTTCAGGCGTCAGATAAGCCCATAAGGCGTAGCCGGTCCAGACCCCGTCTTCGTCTTTAATCGTGACGAGCTGGCCTAGGCGAATTGCAGGCCATAGCCACACATAAGCCGCTGCGATACTGAACTTCTTGCGGTCAGTCTTGAACAGGAGTTGCATTGCCAGGCCAAGCGCCTGCGCATCAACGGCATTAGGTTGCATGGGCGGTGGTTGAGCTCAATGTTTGCGCTGCAACTGCAGCGTCCGGGAAGGTGAGCAGTGCGGCAGCGATTGATGCACGCCCGTTCAAGCTTAGACCTACCAGGTAGCTGGTGGGTTCGCAGTCGACACACGCGACGGTTCTATGGCCAGAATTGGTGATGCCGAGTGTCTCATCTGCGACTTCGGCACCGAAGATCAGTGTTCCCCCACGCACGCGTGGCCCCTCCAGCTGGGCTGTATAGGCCATACGATGCGTATCAAAGAAATACAAAGCGGTGGACACGTGATCGCTTGCGTAGCCCAAGACAAGCCAGTGTGGTGGTAAGCCTTTCCAGACACGGCGCGAGACCGCGACCTCGGTTGCGATAAAGGCCGAGACCCGCTCGGGTCCCGACGACCGATCGGCCAATATCGACCGCACCAGCTTGATCGCCCGGCGCTTGGAGACGCGATAGGAAAGGCGTGGTCGTGGTCTCAGCCAGCGGTTGGCGGCACAAAGATGGAGAGCTGCGTTCGGAAGTGCGCGCAGGAGCGAGTTGATCTCCTCGCCTGTCTGAGAGCCCTGGGTTGCTTTGCCTTTGATGTGGTCAGAGAGCCAATCGTGGCGCTCATCGTGCTTTGTGGGCTGATCGAGCGCATAGTCAATGCGCTGTTGCTCGCGGTA
>NZ_PHKV01000065.1 GCF_002846205.1 Xanthomonas prunicola | reverse complement strand
GCGCTCAACGCCCTGTGCAAATGGCCCGACAACCAGGGTTGTGCGGACGCCGCCAACACGCTGGCCGAGCGGCTGATACGCGAGCCCGATGTGCGCGACGTGCTCAAGCCGCGAGAAATGACCAACGCGCTTAACGCCCTGAGCAAATGGCCCGACACGTCGGCCTGTGCGGCCGCCGCCAGCGCGCTGGCCGCACGGGTGGCCGACGATCCCAGGTTGCGCAAGGCCTTCGATGTGCAGCAAGTGGCCACCGTGCTCAACGCCCTGAGCAGATGGCCAGACAACGCGGTCTGTGCCGCCGCCGGCGGCGCGCTGGCTGAGCGGTTGGCCGACGAACCCGAGTTACGCCACGCCCTGACCGCGCATGGCGTGGTCACCGTGCTCAACGCCCTGGCCAAATGGCCCAACATGTCGGTCTGTGCGGCCGCCGTCAGTGCGCTGGCCGAGCGGCTGGCCGACGATCCCGAGTCACGCAAGGCCCTGAGCGCGCATGGCGTGGCCACTGCGCTCAACGCGCTGAGCAAATGGCCCAAGATGCCGGTCTGCGCGGCCGCTGCCAGCACGCTGGCCGAGCGGCTGACCGACGATCCCGACCTGCGCAAGGCGCTGGACGCTTCCAACCTGCCCCAAGTGCTCAACGCCCTGAGCAAATGGCCGGACGTGCCGGTCTGTGGTGAGGTGGTCAACGCGCTCGCCGAGCGCTTGGTCGACGTGCCCGAGTTGCGCAATGCCCTCGACGCGCTAGGAGTGGCCAATGCGCTCAACGCCCTGAGCAAATGGCCCGAGATGCCGGTCTGTGCGGCTGCCGCCGACGCGCTGGCCGCACGGCTGGCCAACGAGCCCGGGTTGCGCAAGGATCTGTGCCCGCAAGGCGTTGGCAACGCACTCAACGCCCTGAGCAAATGGCCCGACGCGCCGGTCTGCGCGGCCGCCGCCAGCGCACTTGCCGAGCGGCTGACCAACGATGCCGGCTTGCGTCAGGCCTTCGACCCGATCAACGTGAGCCAAGCGCTCAATGCCCTGAGCAAATGGCCCGGC
>NZ_PHKV01000064.1 GCF_002846205.1 Xanthomonas prunicola | reverse complement strand
GAGTGTCTACGGAACCCTGGGCGTATCAGCTCTTCTCTAAACATAGTCCAGCCAGTCATCGGAGTGGACGTCAGAGAACTTTTGTAGAAATTCGAGATACCTTGGCTCATATCTTTTTAAATACTCATCGTCAATAATTACCCTCTTGAAATCCCCATCTCTCTCTTTCACTGACAATTTTGTGACCTTCAGGATTTTTCGATTCACACTTATCAATATTCCCTCAGCTTTCACTCTGTGAAATATTCCACTATGGCCACCGCCAAGCAGAAGAACTTTTTCCATTATAGAGAACATTATTTCAGGCCTGGAGACCTCGAAAATATGGCCGGAGGTGCTTGCAGAATAGTAATCTTCATGCACTAAATACAGTTTGCAATTAGCTGCTGTCACCCAGCATTCAAGATATAAATAATCTCTAATTCTCATTATCTATTCTCCAGTTACAATAGAATTTGCACCTAGCCTCATCACCCTCTCAATTAAATCTTTTCTAACGCCTCTAGGGCCAGTGAAAGGGTCGCGAGTCATATAGTACTTCACTCCATCGACATCTTGAATTCCATCAATAATGACAAAATGCCCCTTGCCGGGCGCAACAGGGATGTTAACTATAACATTTTTTCCATTTGCTAATGCTTGATCTAGTTGTCCAGAAAACATATTTGTGTATACATTATTCTTGATCCCGGAGTCATTTAAAACTTTTGATATCTCCTTTGCATTGACTCCGTCTCTGCGGATTCCGTTTTCAAATCGACCGATCGCACTTTCAAGATTAACAGACTGTCCTGTTTCATCAGTTATTGTCATTGCAGCGCAAGCTGGGCCACATGCAGGGGCGTTTCCTTGCAATATAATCGCCCCTTTTGGCTGATAGGGAATTGATGCCGGAGGGATAAATGCACTACCTCCTCCATCAACCGAACCACCGGGGTAGAAGTTACCAGATGGGGGTGCTCCTTCAGTCCCAAGAATTTTTCCAGGGGAGTAATCCCCCGTTAACTTCGCACCCACACTCCCAGCCTTTAATCCAGCTCCAAGCTGCGTAAGCCCATAGACGAGC
>NZ_PHKV01000063.1 GCF_002846205.1 Xanthomonas prunicola | reverse complement strand
CGTAGCGCCGTTCAAACTCTACAGGTGACAGGTCGCCAGTGGAACCGTGGCGGCGGTTAGGGTTGTAGAACATCTCGATGTAGTCGAATACCTCGGCGCGAGCGGCGTCCTTGGTGGGATAGATCCGCCGCCTGATCCGCTCGCGTTTGAGCAGGCCGAAGAAGCTCTCCACGGGTGCGTTGTCGTGGCAGTTGCCACGCCGACTCATGCTGCACACCAAGCCATGGGACGCCAGGAAACTGCGCCAGTCATCGCTGGTGTAGACAGACCCTTGGTCCGAGTGAACCAAGCAACCAGTGTTGGGTTTGCGCCGCCACACCGCAGATAACAAGGCCTGCACGACCAACTCGGTGTCGGCCCGATCGCGCATCGCCCAGCCGACGACCTGCCTGGAAAACAGATCGATCACAACAGCCAGGTACATCCAGCCTTCATGCGTGCGGATGAAGGTGAAATCGCTCGCCCAGGCCGTGTCCGGCTCCGTCACGTCGAACTGTCGGTCAAGCAGGTTGGCCGCCGCCTTGCACTGCATTCCTCCATGGAAGCGCGGTTTGCGACCATAGCCCACCTGGGCACGCAGTCCCTCGGTGCGCATCAGCCGATGCACCCGATGGCGACTGCAACGCTCACCCAGCTCGCGCAGATCCTTGGCAATCTTGCGATGCCCATAGACACTGCCGCTGGCCAGCCAGTGGTGCTTGATTAGTCCAAGCAAGCGATCATCTTCCTTGGCGCGCTCACTGTTGGGCGAGCACAACCAGGCGTAATAACCCGACCGGTTGACCCGCAATACCCGGCACATTGCACACACCCTGAATTCCCCGCAGTGGGCTTGCATGAAGGCGTACTTTGCCTTTACCCCTTGGCAAAGTACGCGGCGGCCTTTTTTAGGATGTCGCGCTCCTCGGTCACTCGACGCAACTCTGCCTTCAGCCGCCGAACCTCGGCGCTCTGGTCCACCTCGGCGCGATGCACCACGCCAGACTTGCCGAACTTGCGCAGCCAGGCAGGCTGTGCGTCGTGACACCCAGCCGCTCCGCGACTTCTGCCACCTTGAACCCACGATCA
>NZ_PHKV01000062.1 GCF_002846205.1 Xanthomonas prunicola | reverse complement strand
TCGCTTCGCGATCTGGCAGGCTCGCTTCGGTCCCTGGTGCCCGCGTTCTGGGGTGTGGGCATCTTGGCGCTCTTCTTGGAAGGCTGTGCGCTGATTGCGCCGCAATATCTAAGACTGACCATGGATCAGGTGCTCAGCGTCAAGGACGATGGTCTGGTCACCACATTGGCTATCGGCTTTTCGATCGTGCTCCTGGTCCAGCTCGTCTTGACCGTTGCCAGGAAGTGGACCTTGCTGTGGATCTCTTCGACCACTAGCTTACGGTGGAGCAGCAACTTGTTCCGCCACCTCGTGTCGCTATCCCAGTCGTATTTCGTAAAGCGGCACACCGGGGATATTTCAAGCCGCTTCCAGTCGATCTACTCCATCCAGCAGTCACTCACGACGAAGATGATGGAAGCGGTCATCGATGGGGTGATGTCTTTCCTCATGTTGTTGCTCTTGATGAGCTACGACGCGCCGCTTGCCTTCGCCTTGTTGGCTTTCACCATTGCCTATGTAGGTTCGCGCTACGCCTACTACGCCAAGCTCAAAGAAGCCAACCTTGATCAGATCAACATTGATGCACGCCGGCAAAGCTTGCTCTACGAAACGGTCCGAAGCATCCAGCCCATCAAGCTGTTCAACAAGTCAGCGCTTTGGGCGTCGCGCTTCACGAACTACAGCGCGAAAGCCACCAATGCGACCATCGGAGCCGAGCGTATCCGCATTGGGTTCGATTCCGTCCAGCTTCTCATCCAAGGCCTGTGCCGCATTTTCGTGATCTGGGAAGGCACCCGGCTGGTGCTCAGTGGGGACATGACGGTCGGGGTGTTGACGGTCTTTTTGATCTACGCGACCCAGTTCAGCCAACGCAGCATCAATCTGGCCGACTACTTGATGCAGCTCCGGCTGCTTCGCTTGCACACCGAGCGCATTTCAGACATCACGCACAGCGAGCCTGAGTCGTTTCTGCATGGCAACGGCGCACTGGAAGACGCTGCGCCCGCCATTGCAATTGCCAACGGCTATTTCCGCTACTCGTCTACGGACAAGTGGATCATGAGCGCCTTGCAGCTCAGGGCCCCGGCAGGCCAGGTGATTGCAATTGTCGGGAACTC
>NZ_PHKV01000061.1 GCF_002846205.1 Xanthomonas prunicola | reverse complement strand
CAGGGTGGTGTCGTTGCCGCTGATGATCGTTGCGGTGTTGCCTGCCGACAGATGGCTATTGCGCTGGGTGACATCGGTGCCATCGGCCTTGCCGCGCGAGCCGCTGGCGCTGGCGGTAACACCGGCGGCGAAGCCGTCTGCACCGTAAGTGATCGCCACGCCGATTGCCGCACTCTTGCTCTTGTTGGTGCTGTGTTGTTCGAAGGTGTCCTGCGCCGCTTCCAGGGTGATGTTGTTGTCGGCCGCCAGCAGCAGGTTGTTGCCGGCCTTGATGTCGCTGCCGCGCACCAGGATGTTGCTGTCTTCGCCCCCGCCGGTGGCGATCAGGTTGACGTTGCCGCCGGCCTGCAGGGTGGAGCCCTTGGACGTGGAGCTGCGCTGCTTGGTTTCGCTGCGCTCAACAGATATCAGCGCTGAACGATGTTGTAATCAAAAATCGCAAAGATATTTAATTTATTTCTGCCTCGTAGATATTTTCTAGCTCGTTGTATGCTGATTTCAATGAGTTATTAAGTATGTCGCGTGGGATTGACGTGCTTACAATATCTTCCTCGGAGATTTTGTAAATTACTAGGCAAAAGTTTTCCGTGCAGTCAATGCCATAAATTTTCACCTCATCAAAAATGTCAACTTGGGGTGCTAATATGTATTTTGCGGCATCTTCTACTAATGTGGACTCGCCATATATTGAAGAGTCAATCATTTAATAGAGTTCAGAAGATCTTTTTTCACTTATTGGAAGCTTTCTATTATTTATCTTAACTATTTCATTTAGCTGAAAAAAACGTCTCTTAGCGACGTTCCGCTTTCGAAATCTCCGACCCTGGAGTTTTTTATCCAATAGCAAAACCGGCCAAACATCCATGCTCCACCATAATTTTCGTTTAATTCAAATTCGACTGCAAAGCTAATTTTTTCTCCAAAAATCATGGCTTATCCAGCTCCTTCAGTACCTTATTGTCAACCTTGCTACG
Source organism: Xanthomonas prunicola (assembly GCF_002846205.1). GTDB lineage: Bacteria > Pseudomonadota > Gammaproteobacteria > Xanthomonadales > Xanthomonadaceae > Xanthomonas > Xanthomonas prunicola. The sequence continues at coordinate 128 of NZ_PHKV01000061.1, read as the reverse complement.
AGAGATTGTTCCGCTGAAATGTACGCTTCCAGTATTATCAGAGAAATACCTAGGCCGCGTGGGTGCTGGCGATCACGCCACCCTTGAGGTCGGTGTTGCCGCCCACGCGGATGTTGAAGCCGCCATCG
>NZ_PHKV01000060.1 GCF_002846205.1 Xanthomonas prunicola | reverse complement strand
TTACACTGAACGTTGAGTTCGTCTGTGTAGGATAGGTGGGAGGCTATGAAACTGTGGCGCTAGCTGCAGTGGAGCCATCCTTGAAATACCACCCTGTCGTGCTTGACGTTCTAACCTAGGTCCGTTATCCGGATCAGGGACCGTGTATGGTGGGTAGTTTGACTGGGGCGGTCTCCTCCTAAAGAGTAACGGAGGAGCACGAAGGTACGCTCAGCGCGGTCGGACATCGCGCACTGTGTGCAAAGGCATAAGCGTGCTTGACTGCAAGATCGACGGATCAAGCAGGTACGAAAGTAGGTCTTAGTGATCCGGTGGTTCTGTATGGAAGGGCCATCGCTCAACGGATAAAAGGTACTCCGGGGATAACAGGCTGATACCGCCCAAGAGTTCATATCGACGGCGGTGTTTGGCACCTCGATGTCGGCTCATCACATCCTGGGGCTGTAGTCGGTCCCAAGGGTATGGCTGTTCGCCATTTAAAGTGGTACGCGAGCTGGGTTCAGAACGTCGTGAGACAGTTCGGTCCCTATCTGCCATGGGCGTTGGAAGTTTGAGAGGGGCTGCTCCTAGTACGAGAGGACCGGAGTGGACGAACCTCTGGTGTTCCGGTTGTCACGCCAGTGGCATTGCCGGGTAGCTATGTTCGGAAGCGATAACCGCTGAAAGCATCTAAGCGGGAAGCGCGCCTCAAGATGAGACTTCCCGGGGCACAAGCCCCCTAAAGGAACCATGTAGACTACGTGGTTGATAGGTCAGGTGTGTAAGTACAGCAATGTATTGAGCTAACTGATACTAATGATCCGTGCGGCTTGACCATATAACCTCAAGTTGCCTTGGTCCCAACGAACGTTGGTAGATCACCAAACGCAAGCTACGTCACAAGTTACCTATGCGAGACGAGCGCTGTATGCGCTTCCCTTCGCAAGAGCCTGCACATCCTTGTGCAGACTTTTGAAGAGAAGCAAATATCGGCGACACTCCAACCGTCTCCCTGGTGAAATTAGCGCTGTGGAACCACCCGATCCCATCCCGAACTCGGAAGTGAAACGCAGCTGCGCCGATGGTAGTGTGGCTCAAGCCATGCGAGAGTAGGTCATCGCCAGGGGCTTTACCCGAAACCCTCTATCCGAAAGGATGGAGGGTTTCTT
>NZ_PHKV01000059.1 GCF_002846205.1 Xanthomonas prunicola | reverse complement strand
CTTACTTGATGATCTTGGCAACCACGCCGGCGCCGACGGTACGACCGCCTTCACGGATGGCGAAGCGCAGACCTTCGTCCATCGCGACCGGGTTGATCAGGGTCACGACCATCTTGACGTTGTCGCCCGGCATCACCATTTCCACGCCTTCCGGCAGCTGGCACGCGCCAGTGATGTCGGTGGTGCGGAAGTAGAACTGCGGACGGTAGCCCTTGAAGAACGGGGTATGACGGCCACCCTCATCCTTGGACAGCACGTAGACTTCGGCTTCGAACTCGGTGTGCGGCTTGATCGAACCCGGCTTGCACAGCACCTGGCCACGCTCAACGTCGTCACGCTTGGTGCCGCGCAGCAGCAGACCGGCGTTGTCGCCTGCCTGACCCTGGTCCAGCAGCTTGCGGAACATTTCCACGCCGGTCACGGTGGTCTTCTGCGTATCGCGGATACCGACGATTTCGATTTCGTCGCCCACCTTGATGATGCCGCGCTCGATACGACCGGTCACCACGGTGCCGCGGCCCGAGATCGAGAACACGTCTTCCACCGGCATCAGGAACGGACGATCGACGTCGCGGGTCGGCTCCGGGATGAAGGTGTCCAGCGCGTCGACCAGCTTCAGAATCGCCGGCACGCCGATCTCGCTCTGGTCACCGTCCAGCGCCAAACGCGCCGAACCGTGGATGATCGGCGTGTCATCGCCCGGGAAGTCGTACTTGCTCAGCAGCTCGCGCACTTCCATTTCGACCAGCTCGAGCAGCTCGGCGTCGTCGACCATGTCGGCCTTGTTCAGGAACACGACGATGTGCGGCACACCGACCTGACGCGAGAGCAGGATGTGCTCACGAGTCTGCGGCATCGGGCCGTCAGCGGCCGAACATACCAGGATCGCGCCATCCATCTGCGCAGCACCGGTGATCATGTTCTTGACGTAGTCGGCGTGGCCGGGGCAGTCAACGTGCGCGTAGTGGCGGTTCGGGGATTCGTATTCGACGTGTGCGGTCGAAATTGTGATGCCGCGCGCCTTCTCTTCCGGCGCCGCGTCGATCGCGTCGTACGCCTTGAACTCACCACCGAAACGCTCGGCACCGATCTTGGTCAGCGCAGCGGTCAACGTGGTCTTGCCATGGTCAACGTGACCGATGGTGCCGACGTTCACGTGCGGCTTGGTGCGCTCGAATTTAGCTTTTGCCATG
>NZ_PHKV01000058.1 GCF_002846205.1 Xanthomonas prunicola | reverse complement strand
TCGGCGACAAGACCATGGCCGAGCATCTGCGTTTTGCCGTGGCCTACTGGCACAGCTTCTGCGGCAATGGCGCCGATCCGTTCGGCCCGGGCACGCGCGCGTATCCGTGGGATGTGGGCAACAGCGCGCTGGCGCGGGCCGAGGCCAAATCCGATGCCGCCTTCGAGTTCTTCACCAAGCTCGGCGTGCCGTATTACTGCTTCCACGACATCGACCTGTCGCCCGATGCCGACGACATCGGCGAATACGAGAGCAACCTCACGCACATGGTCGGCATCGCCAAGCAGCGTCAGGCCGACACCGGCATCAAGCTGTTGTGGGGCACGGCCAACCTGTTCTCGCATCCGCGCTACATGAATGGCGCCTCGACCAACCCGGACTTCAATGTGGTGGCGCGCGCGGCGGTGCAGGTCAAGGCCGCGATCGATGCCACCGTGGAACTGGGCGGCGAAAACTACGTGTTCTGGGGCGGCCGCGAGGGCTACGCCTGCCTGCACAACACCCAGATGCAGCGCGAACAGGACAACATGGCGCGCTTTTTGACCCTGGCGCGCGACTACGGCCGTGCGATCGGCTTCACCGGCAACTTCCTGATCGAGCCCAAGCCGATGGAGCCGATGAAGCACCAGTACGATTTTGATAGCGCTACCGTGATCGGCTTCCTGCGCCAGCACGGCCTGGATAAGGACTTCAAGCTCAACATCGAAGCCAACCACGCCACCCTGTCGGGCCACAGCTTCGAGCATGATCTGCAGGTGGCTTCCGATGCCGGCCTGCTGGGCAGCATCGATGCCAACCGCGGCAACCCGCAGAACGGCTGGGACACCGACCAGTTCCCGACCGACCTGTACGACACCGTCGGCGCGATGCTGGTGATGCTGCGGCAGGGGGGGCTGGCACCGGGCGGGCTGAACTTCGATGCCAAGGTGCGGCGCGAATCGTCCGACCCGCAGGATCTGTTCCTGGCCCACATCGGCGGCATGGATGCCTTCGCACGCGGGCTGGAAGTGGCCGACGCGCTGCTGACCTCCTCGCCGCTGGAACAGTGGCGCGCCGAGCGTTACGCCAGCTTCGACAAGGGTGCAGGCGCCGACTTTGCCGCAGGCAAGAGCACGCTGGCCGATTTGGCCAAGCATGCTGCCGGCAACGCACCCAAGCAGATCAGCGGCCGCCAGGAAGCGTACGAAAACCTGATCAATCAGTATCTGAC
>NZ_PHKV01000057.1 GCF_002846205.1 Xanthomonas prunicola | reverse complement strand
TGCGCTGCTGTTCGTCCAGCTCATTGAAACCCTTGCCATAGCGCTGGAAGGCAACGCTTTCAGGTTGCGCGAGCTCTCGCAGCGTTGACGCTGCATCCGGCGATTTGAGCAACAGCACTAGCTTGTCCGGATCGCAGCCGAGCTTCACGCAGTTATCGAGAAGTGCATTGACACCGGCAACGTCGTTGGGATCGGTGATCCCGACATTCTTCAATGCCTCGGCAGCCATCGCCTGCCGTTGCGCACGCCCTTCGCGATAGTCGTAGTAGCCATAGGTCTGGACCGCATTACCCGACGCTGCGCCAGCCTGCACATCGCCACCCAGGAGACCGCCCGCAGCACCGAGCAGCGCTCCAAGGCCCCCCATCAATGTGGCCTCGGCACCACTTCCCGGCTGTATGCCACCCTTTTGCAATGCGTCAGCGAACTTCGGCAACAACGTTTCGTTCATCAACACGCCACCGGCTGCGCTCAGGACATTGCCGCCCGAGACAGCAGCAGCCAGTGCGCCCGCCGTCACCTGGGTGATCTGCTTTGCCGCTCCCGCGTCGTTCCATTTCGCGAGTTGGTCATTGGCGGCGAGCAGGCGTGCCTTCGCCGTTGCCGTCGCGTCCGGATCGCCCTTGGCCGCTTCCAGATCGGCCATGGCCTGCTCTGCGTCTGCAGCCGCTTGCTCCCTCTTGTAGGAAATGAGTTCCTTGGCCGACCTAAACGCGACCTCGCCGGCGACCTGCGCCAGTTCCTGCTGCTCCGCAACCTTCTTCTCATCGAAGATCTGCTTCAGCCCGCTCTGCTGCAGTTCCGTAGCGCTGCGATCCAGACCAGCCAGAGCAGTCGAGTCCCCATTGCGCACCTCGACACTGCCCGCCGCGATGTCGCTCTTGGTCGTGCTGCCGCTGCTTCCGGTCTGATTCCCCGCCAGACTCAAGGCCGCACCGGCCGCCACGGATTGCCAATCGCCTGTACCGACCCCAAATCCGCCCGCCTTGTACTCGGCCTTGTTCTGCAAGTCCTCCACAGTCAGGCTGCCGGTGGACAGGTAGTTCAGCGTTGCATCGGCCGTGCTGGCGATGGCGCCGCTGATCAGGTGCGTATTGCCGCCCACCGTGATATCGAAGCCGCCATTGCCAGCCTGGATGCCGCTCTGCTCATTGACGCTGGTGTAGCTGCTGTTGACCTTCTGCTGGCTGTAGCTGGCACTGCTGCCGCTGACGCCATAAACCAGCTTGACGCCCGCCTGCTGCT
>NZ_PHKV01000056.1 GCF_002846205.1 Xanthomonas prunicola | reverse complement strand
CTCGAGCATGAGCGGGAGACGCCGATCAACCAGCTGTGCGTGCTGCCGCCAGCAGAGCGCCAGCGTTTGCTGGGCTTCAACCTGCAGCATCGCGTGCCGGAGCGGATGGACACCGTGCACGGGCTGTTCGAGCGGCAGGTCGCGGCGACACCTGAGGCGGTGGCGCTGGAGTGCGACGGCCAGCGCCTGCAGTACCGCGAACTCAATACGCGGGCCAACCAGCTGGCGCATCGGTTGCTGCAACTGGGCATCGGGCCGGACGAGCGGGTGGCGATCTGCGTGCAGCGCAGTGCGGAGCTGATCATCGGCCTGCTGGCCATTCTCAAGGCGGGCGCAGCCTATGTGCCCCTGGACCCGACCTATCCGGCCGAGCGGCTGGCGTATCTGCTGCACGACAGCGCCCCGCGCGCGGTGCTGGTGCATGCGCCCACCCGCTCGGCGCTGGGCGCTGCGGCGCTGCCATTGCTCGACATCGACAATGCCGCCGCAGGCGAGCTGCCGTGCACCGACCCGCAGGTTCCCGGCCTGACCGCCGCGCATCTGGCGTATGTGATCTACACCTCCGGTTCCAGCGGCCAGCCCAAGGGGGTGATGGTCGAGCATCGGCAGCTGGCGCAACTGGTGGCGTGGCACACGGCGGCCTTCGGGGTGGGCGAGGGGACGCGCAGTTCCAGCCTGGCCGGTCTGAGCTTCGATGCGGCGGCCTGGGAGATCTGGCCAAGCCTGTGCAGCGGTGGCGTGCTGGTGATGCCCAGCGCCGCGCACAGTGGGGATGTGGCATCCCTGCTGCAGTGGTGGCGTGCGCAGGAGCTGGATGTGAGCTTCCTGCCCACGCCGATCGCCGAGCATGCGTTTGCCGCCGGCATGACGCCCCAGCGTCTGCGGTGTCTGTTGGTCGGTGGCGATCGTCTGCGGCAGGTGCCCGAGGGCCTGCCGTTTAGCGTGTACAACAATTACGGTCCGACCGAGACGACGGTGGTGGCCAGCAGTGGCGTGGTGCCCCCTGGCGTGCCTAACCCGTCCATCGGTCGACCGCTGCCGTACCTGCGCGCGTATGTGCTCGATGCCCAGGGGCAGCTTGCGCCGTTGGGTGTGGTGGGCGAGCTGTATCTGGGCGGTGCAGGGGTGGCCCGCGGGTATCTGGGGCGTGAGGCACTGACGGCCGAGCGCTTCATCGGCGACCCGTTTTATCCGGGCGCGCGGATGTACCGCACCGGCGATCTGTGTCGTTGGCTGGACGATGGCCGGCTGGACTATGTCGGCCGCAACGATGCGCAGGTCAAGATCCG
>NZ_PHKV01000055.1 GCF_002846205.1 Xanthomonas prunicola | reverse complement strand
TCGCCTTCACCCAAAGCAACTGATGCCTGCGTAACGCCCGGGAAGGCGGTGGCCTTCCCGGGCGTTTGTCATTGAGGTTTCCCGCTGCCCGCATGAAACGGTGCCTAAGCTGCGGCGGCGGCATCTGCTACGTCTGCAGACCACGCGTGTCGTGCCTAGGCACAGCGCAGGCATGCGCCATCGCCTTTCGATCGCCGTCAGTGGCTGCGCCATTCGGAATTGGTGCCCAAGCACGAAACCCCTGGGTCGCCATCGCATTGCATGGTGCGAGTCTGTGACGCGGGCCGACGTGTGCATACCGTGTGATCGGCCTCTTCGCCAACGTGCAGATCGCTTCCGACTTGGACCTCGTGTCGCGTCGTTGGTGCTTGATCCTTCGCACCACCCATCATCAGGAACGCAAATGAGGCATATCAGAGGGCAGTTATTGCTTGCCGCTTGCATCATCGCAAGCACGGCCAGCGCAGCGTACGCCGGGCAAACTGCGGCGAGCGAATCGGCAGGCCGCACCGCGGCGATCGGGTCCTGGGAAACGACGATCCGCCAGGAGGCGCCAGCGATGGAGGGCTGCTTCCGTTCGACTTTTCCGAACATGGGCTGGCAGGCGGTACGTTGCATGCCATCGTCTAAGCGCGTTCCGCTGCCGTCGACCGCCAACCGCGGTGATGGCCGTACCACGACCGCGCACACCGACAGCACGTTCGTGGTCGGCAATGGCAACGACTACGCCGCCCGCACCAGCCGGCTCACCCGCTCGGCAATCGGCTCCTTTCCCAGCGTGAGCGGCGTGACGACTGGCGTGGTCGACTATTCATTGCAGATCAACACCGATGCCATCAGCAATCCAACCACCTGCCCACAGTTCGGATATTCCTCGTGCCAGACCTGGGAGCAGTTCATCTACGACACCGACTACGATGGCGATAGCAGCAATGGCCGGACGCCGGCTGTCTTCATCGAGAACTGGTTCTACGCGGGCAGCGCCTCAGAATATCAGTCGATCGGTTGCCCGTCCGGCTGGAGCGCCTACGCCGAACAGAACGCCTGCTACCGCGACAGCAACATGGTGAGTGCGCCGCTGGTGCCGGTGTCGAAAATCGGCAGCGTGAAGCTGAGCGGGTCGGCGACTGCGGGAGGCGTCGATACCGTCACGCTGTCCGTTGATGGCCAGGCCTATAGCGTGAGCCAGAGCGCCTCTACGCTGAACATCAACAAGATCTGGCGGCAATCCGAGTTCAACATCTTCGGGCATAACAGCGACAACCCGGTCGTGTCGTTCAATCGCGGCTCGCGTGTCACCGTGGACGTGGCCGTCAACGACGGTACGACCAATGCGCCGACGTGTTTGGGCAAT
>NZ_PHKV01000054.1 GCF_002846205.1 Xanthomonas prunicola | reverse complement strand
GCTCCAAACGAACGGGCTTAGTTACCAATCTGAGCTAAGCACAATCGAAAGCACAGGCGCGTTTGAAAAGTATGGATTTCTCGCATCTGCCACTGATCTGCGTACATCTCATGATGAGTCGATCAGTAGAACCAAGGGAGCTATCGCTGCAGTTGGCGGAGCTCTGGGAACAGTGGGTGGCTATGAAATAGCCGCAGGCGCAGCTGTACTCTGCCCCGAGACTGGTGTGTCTTGCTTTGGTGTTCCGATTGGTTTGGGGCTTGCAACTCTTTCTTATGGACAAGGAAGGGAGGGCGTAGCTCAGCTGACGTCACCATACTTCTCGACGCAGGGCCTTGGAGTTTTGGCATCCTTCAATCCAAAGCGACCTGATGGGTGGAACCCTCTTGCGCAAGATGCCTACGACTTGGGGATACTTGGCTTACAGACCCTGATTTTCAAAGGTGGTGAGAAGGTAATTGCGGGAAAAGTGGGCAATAGCATCAAGCCCGACATCTCCACCCAAGACATCGCTGGCAAAAAGGGACCCAATGACACCCCATCTGAGTCGCTTCCGGAAACAATTCGTGGTGATGGACTTTCTAAGCGTACGGCGCAAGAGATAATTCAAGAATTAAACGCCGGAACAATCCCTGGAAAATCAATCGGCCCAGTTGGTACTCCAAGAACAATGGCTGGCACAAGCGATCCAAGCAATATTGCAGAGGATTTTGCCTTGACTTTTTTGAAGCGCCAACCATCAACCCAAGAGCTTAGCAGCGGTGCTAAGATAAACGGTGGAAATTGCAATGGATGCTGGATCGCTAAAGCCCCCGACGGCTCTTACGTCACTTATAGACCTGCAGGTACGGCGAGTGGGGATACCCTAAGCACCACGGCCACTGTAGAGTTGAACATTCCCAGGCTTGCCCAGGCAAATGGCGGAAAAAGAATGATTAAATTAAAGTTCCCTAAGCGTGGCGCTGCAGATGATATTGGCGGGCCATAATCATGAATAACGAAATATCTATATGGCTACAAACCAATCTGGCTGAGCTTGCCACCGATAGTTTTTCGGCAATTAACTTCGCTTCAAATTTCCGTAATGACAAAAACCAATGGCAAGTTGCCGTTGAAACACTATATAGATGCATGCGATCTGATTTAGTGATCGCGATTCCTTCCATTGAACATTCCGGACTTTCAATTGAAGAAATTTCTGCCGAGCTATCTAATAGCAACCCGTTTAACGAGTCCGAATGGGATTCAATAAGTATTTGGATGACCACTTATCTAGAATCCACCATGATGTGCAGGGAAATTGTGGCTGAGCATGGATTGTTAAATGCTGAAGCTGCACTAATTTCATCCACAGGATGGGAAGAAGCTGCAAAACTGGAAAATGATGTTTTTCCTGTAAATGGTCTGAATAGTAGAGCTGAGGCATTAATTTTCGCTAAAAAAATGAGGGACTTGGCAATAAAGTCTAGGTCAAAGTATAAAAATTCCTCCAGCAAAATTCAGTTGAATTTAAATTTCATGAAAGATATAGAAGGAATTTTTAATATAAATCACGTTCCGTATTCTGAGGAGCCCCTATTTCCAGTAAAAGCCATGCAGACTGACAAGCCATAAAATATGCAGGCAACACCGCAACGATCATTAGCGGCAACGACACCACCCTGAAGGGTGCG
>NZ_PHKV01000053.1 GCF_002846205.1 Xanthomonas prunicola | reverse complement strand
CGCCCTGTCGCAGGCGGTTGGGGCGATTGCTGGCGGATTAGCTGGTGGTGGTTCGGCTGATGCGGCTATTGGTGCAAATATTGCGAAAAATGCGGTTGAGAACAACTGGCTTACCGAATCAGAAAACGATTATCTGAAACTCGCCAAATCACTGTGCCAACATGGAAGCGAAGACGGTTGCGATGCCGAGAAGAAGCTGACTGCCCTTGATAAGATTCGAGATGAAGAAAAGAGGCTTTACTCAGAGAAAGTCACCAGTGAACTGAAAGCAACAGGAAAGCTTACGCAGGAGAATTATGATAAGGCCATGGAGCCCTACTGGAGGGACCAAGGCTTTTTCATTACAGAAAGGGATGTGGTTTATTCCGGCAACGTCTCAAGTAGAACATTTCCAACATACGGCGAAATTTTTTACGGCGACATGGGTGATCTTGCAGACAAGTTGAAATATATTCAGCCGGGCGCATCCGGAAGCCTGCTTTTGACTCGCGAGATGATGGCAGGTCTCGGCCAAACAGCTGCCGGATGGAGCGATTTGCTTAGTAGCGGAACTGCGATCAACTACTTTACTGGCGAGCCTGTCGTAGGAATTGATGCATTAGATGCAAGAGTCCTTAGCCTTGCAGACTTAGCTATGGCGGGATTGGGAAGATTGCGAACGGTCAGAGATATTTTCCCCAAAGTAGCCGTTGTCGATGAAATCGCTGCTGGAGGAACGAACCCGTTAATCAACACATCAATTCCGAGAAATGGCGACCGATTATTATTAAATCAGGGTGCTGCACCCACTTGCGGTCACAACTCGTGCGGCATGATTCTTAACACCCTTGGGAAAGAGGTAGATATTGATTCCCTAATCAAAAAAATTCCACCTGCTTCGGATGGAATATTTACCCGCGATGCAGCGAATTTGCTGAATTCAGAAGGTGTTCCATCCAGCGCGTTTGGGAACAGGAGTGTGGCTGATTTAGCTAGATACACTTCGAAAGGTACACCTGTCATCGTAAGAATAACTGATGAAACGGGAGGCTCCAGATTTTCACACTTTGTTGTTGTGGACGGCGTTACAACCAGAAACGGAATTCCTGTGGTTGCTGTCCGCGATCCGCACAATGTACAATACTTTAGCCCGGTTGCTGTTTTTCAAAAGTTTTTCTCGGGTGATGTAGTCGTCCCAAAGAGTGCATTAAAATGAAGCTACAGATTGATTTTGCCGTGAATCTAGCAAACAATGAATTATTAAAACAAAAAAAGATACCTTGTATTTGCAGGATTTCTGAAAATTTCGAAATTATTTTTCCTGATTCAACTCCAGAATCTTCAGGAACTGTTTCCGATTGGGATCGAGGTGAATTGGAGTTGAGAGCGGCTCCAGGCACAGGAGGCCAGTATACCCATCATGCTCGCAGCCTTATAACCATTGAAAGAATTGATGGGGCAAGTTACAAAATTATTGATCTAGAAATTTTTAACAGATTATTTGGCTGGTGTACTGTGTTAGAGGGCGGGGTATATGCCCCCCCCGGAAAATTTTGGGATGAAGAATGAATCGGCGCTAATTGGTAGCTCCTGAAAAACCCCTCTCATGCACCAAATCCCATGTTTACTAAGAACGGGGCCAGGTGTAGTTAATAAGTCAATCTGCATCTGCCTTCGCCGAAGGCAATGCGCTGCTGCTCGCCAGCAAGGACATCGTGTTCGAC
>NZ_PHKV01000052.1 GCF_002846205.1 Xanthomonas prunicola | reverse complement strand
GAAGTTCAATCCGAACCTGCTGCCGGAACAAGACAAGCAGATGATCGTGGCACTCTCCCAAGCGGTGGGTGCGCTGGCCGGCGGGATGACGGGCGGCCAATTGAATGATGCACTGGTGGGAAGTGGGATTGCTGGGAATGCGGTGGAGAACAACTATCTCTCGAAGAATGATGTGAAGATCATCAGTGATAAGTTGAAGCAATGCGCTGCCACGGACACGCAGTGCCGAGATGCGGTGGTGATGGAGGCCAAGCAATTGAGTGATGCGAATGACGCGAAGTTGAAGGCGTGTGATACCGTGAATTGCGTTAATGCCATCATCCACCAGATTTTTGGTGGCGCGCGCGATTTTGGCGATCTGTACGCAGCTGATCAGTCTAAAGATAACAAGGGAAAGCTCGCATTTGGTGCAATTTCGGACATGGAAACCAATTCACTCCTATTGGCGGCAAATATGGCGGCAGGCATCCCTATTTATTTGGATTCACATATTGATAAAGATAGTTTTTTGGTCAATGTAGAGAGTTTTAAATATACTCCTGGAAAGCCCGGAACATCTTACCAAGCTTATTACAGTGATTATGAGGATTACTTTGGAAGCACGAAGCAGCCTCATGAATACAGAACTACATCATCGGCTTGTGTCGTAGCACTGCTAAATTCTTGTGGGAACCCTGCTCAACAGTTTGACGCACTTCGTCGGTATGCAGGTCCTGGCACTGATGGAAAAAGCCTGGCTGGAAATGGTGTTGTGAGCTATTTGTCAGTCGTAACCTCGTTGGGCTATGTCACCCATCTAATAGATCCAGAAACAAGTAGTTTGATCAATATTACGGTTCCTGGTGCTCACGCCCTAGAGCCGGGATTTGTAATTCGCCAAGTAATTCCAGATGGGAAAGGTGGCTTTTCTGTGTCTACATCAGGATGGGGGACTGGTAGCAGCCCATTATCCAATTCTAACGAATGGGCGGCTGGGATGCTCTGGGGATGGAACACCAATACAATTGGGACTTCAGCGGCGATTAGTAAATGGCCATGGGATAGCGCGCCAAAGCAGCCTCGCTGCACTATAACGGCAGACGCTAATGGAAGGCAGGTGAGAGTATGCCAATGAAAGGCATGAATGGATTTCTCAGGTTGTTATCCGTTCCGATTTGCGCCGGTTTCGGAACAGGAATTTTTTTTCTCCTTGCGTCAATTATCTATCAAAATTATACTAAAACAAATGCGTTCGAATCAATTGTTTTTTTTGGAATTTTTGGGGGCATCATGGGGGCAGTAGTTGGTTGCCCAATGATTATTCTAGTTGAATGGAAAGGGTCAAGGCTGCCTTTTAAATACGTTTTATCTGCTATTTTTTGCGCCATTTTTGGATGGCTTTTAATTGACGGTGCTTTTGCAAAAGGAGCACTGATTAACATTTGGGGGAGTTCACACTTTTGGCTGGAGTTGGCTCCAAGAAGATTTTTTTTATACTCTTTGATTGGCCTTATTAGTGGGTTGCTTTACACTTTATTTGTTTTGGCAATAAACAAATTATTTCCGCCATCGAATAATATTCCTGATTAGCCCTGTCTCTCAGCCATGAAAATTACTCGGCATGCGCAGAGCCGGCTCCGGACAGGGCTTGCAACGCATCATCGCCGTGGCGAGTCGTGGCAGCATTTCGGGCAGGCGGAATCTGCGATTAAAGCGATAGGCGGCTTCGGCCAGTCAGCGGCAAGTCCGTCAACATGTTGGCTGGCAACGACCTTGCCGTGGTTGGCTCGACTGTGCTCGCAGACGGCAACGTG
>NZ_PHKV01000051.1 GCF_002846205.1 Xanthomonas prunicola | reverse complement strand
GCGGCTGGTGGGGTACGTGATCGCCACCGCCGAGGTGCCGACAGCGGCCGAGCTACAGCGGCATTTGCGCGTGCACTTGCCGGAGTACCTGGTGCCCGAGGCTTTTGTGCCAGTGGACGCGTGGCCGCTGACGGCCAACGGCAAGCTGGATCGGCACGCATTGCCTGCACCCGATGCCGCGCAACGCAACCTGCAGACGTATGAGCCGCCGGCCAATGCGCTGGAGCAGCAACTGGCCGAAATCTGGCAGGCGGTGCTGGGGGTGGAGCGGGTCGGGCGCCACGATAATTTCTTCCAGCTCGGCGGGCACTCCCTGCTGGCGGTGACACTGGTGGAGCGGCTGCGCCAGCAGGGTCTTGGCATGGATGTGCGGGCACTGCTGGGACAGCCCACCTTGGCGGCAACGGCCGCAGCGCTTGGCCGCAGCCAGGAACTGGAGGTGCCGCCGAACCTGATACCGGCCGGCTGCGCACGCATTACCCCGGAGCTGCTGACACTGGTGGAGTTGTCGCAGGCCACGATCGACCGCATCGTGGCCACAGTGCCGGGTGGGGCGGCAAACGTGCAGGACATCTATCCACTGGCGCCGCTGCAGGAGGGGGTGTTGTATCACCATCTGATGGCGCGCCAGGGCGACCCCTATCTGCAGAACATGCTGCTGTCTTTCGATAGCCGCGATCGCCTCGATGCCTTCCTAAAGGCGCTGCAGCAAGTGATCGATCGCCACGATGTGTTTCGCACAAGCATTGTGTGGGAGGGCCTTGCTACCCCGGTGCAAGTGGTATGGCGAACTGCCGCTCTGCCGATCTTTTCCTATGTTCCACAGCCGGATGAAGACCCTCTGCAACAACTGCGTGATCGCTTCGATCCGCTGCATTACCGTCTGCCCCTTTCCAGCGCGCCGCTGCTGCAGTTCCACCATTGTTACGACGCGACCAGCGACCGTTGGGTCGGCCTAGTGTTGATCCATCATCTGGTGGATGACGCGGCGACCATGCATGTGCTGCGTGCGGAACTGCATGCCCATCTACTGGGGCAGACGCAACACCTTGCAGCGTCGGTTCCTTATCGCAATTACGTCGCGCATGCACGCAACGCGCAACTGCGCGGGAATCAGGAAGTAGTCTTTCGTCAGCTTCTGGGCGACATCGAGGAACCCACGTTGCCCTTTGGGCTGGCTGAAGTTCACGGCGATGATGTACCGGTCGGCGGGGCGTCGCTTGAACTGAATTCCGGGCTGAGTACGCGCTTGCGCCGGTGCGCTTCGCATCTTGGTGTCACGCCAGCCAGCTTGCATCATCTCGCCTGGGCAAAAGTGGTCGGGCGACTGTCTGCAAAGGATGACGTCGTGTTCGGGACGGTCCTGCTGGGACGCATGCATGCAGGCGCTGGTGCCGATGGTGCGATGGGCATGTTCATCAATACCTTGCCGATGCGTGTACGGCTGGGGCAGCAATCGCTGCAGGCAGCCATCCGCGACGTGCATGCCCAATTGAACAGCTTGTTCGCACATGAGCATGCTGGTCTGAGCCATGTCCAGCGGTGTAGTGGAGTGTCGCCACCGCAGCCGCTGTTCAGTGCGTTGCTCAATTATCGTTCGCGCCGTCGATCGGCTGAGGCAGTGGATTCGTTGGCGCCGTGGCCAGGTATCACCGTGTTGCAGACGCAGGGAGTCAATCACTACCCGGTGGTGCTCGACGTAGAGGAAATGGATGACGGGATTCGCCTGACGGGATATTTGCCAACTGGGTATAGCGCGCTACGGCTGTGCACCTACATGCAAACCGCATTGCAGCAACTGGCCGACGCGCTCGAG
>NZ_PHKV01000050.1 GCF_002846205.1 Xanthomonas prunicola | reverse complement strand
GCTCCAAACGAACGGGCTTAGTTACCAATCCGAGTTAAGCACAATCAAAAACACACGTGCATTCGAGGAATATGGATTTATCGCGTCCGCGACTGATTTTCGCACCTCACACGATGAGGCAGTCAATAGGACTAAAGGGGCCATAGGCGCAGTCGGTGGAGCGCTTGGCACGGTAGGCGGCTATCAAGTGGCTGCTGGGGCAGCGTTGCTCTGCCCCGAAACAGGAATATCATGTCTCGGAGTTCCGCTTGGGCTCGGAATGGCTACATTGTCTTACGCCCAGGGACGCGATGGCGTGGCGGAATTAACTGCTCCATACTTCTCGACGCAGGGACTGGGAGTTTTGGCATCTTTCAATCCTAAGCGAACCGATGGATTGAACCCGCTTACTCAAGATGCTTATAGTCTTGGAACAATTGCTCTCCAAACTCTTATTTTCAAAGGAGGGCAAAAAGTCATTGCGGGCGGATCTTCGCGATCAAATGCGTCTCCTGGTGCCGAAAGAGTAATTGATAGGGAGCCTGCCCCAAGCAATAATTTGGATGAGCTTCTACCAAACCACAATACTCGCGTATTGACCGAAAAGGAGGCAAGGGCACTACCGGGGGAGAATCAAGGATTGATCTATGTCTTGGAGAATCCCAAGGGTAATCAGAATGCCCAAGATTTCCAAGCCGGCACGACAGGAGCATTTAGCGATATAGAATCAGGCAAGCTCGGAGTCCCTGCTTTGCGTTACACAAACCCGAACGAAAATGGCGTAAACTTCGTCAAGTTCGACGGTGTGGAGAAAGGCGCCGATGGCACTTCAGTCCTGCTGATTGATGCCAAGACGAAATTGGCAATCTGGAATGGCTCGACGCAGAAATCTGTCAATGACACACTGCGGCGTGTCAAGTCAGCAGTACAACAGAATCCTGGATATAAGGTTGTTTATGAATTTCCGAATGCTAAAGTGGAAGCAGAGGCAAGAAAATTTATTCGTGACAGTGGATATGATAGTTTTGTTTCAACAAGAGTAAGAAGCCAATGAGTTCGCCAGAAATCCAACTGTGGTTTTATGCCAAGCCCGACAGGGCTTTGACGATAGAACAGCGGCACGCCCAGGTAATGGAGCAGATGTCACGCGTCGGCCCGCCATTAGGGTTTGAGGGGCTCGACTTGCCTACTGCGCCAAGTTGCGGCAATGGATTGAGTGCCTCTTATAAAATTAAATCCTCAGTTAAAGGACTTCTTTGTATTGGAGATTATATATACAGGGGCGAGAGATATATATACGAGGATCATGGAAGCTTTGACGAGCACTTGCGTTTTGGTTTTAAGATCTCCAACAGAAATATTGACTATAAAACTGTTCTGAATAAAGAACTTCAGGACATTGCACAGGCATTTGGTGCTTACAAAGCCTTTGCTTCTTATGATCTTTACAGCGTCTATTATCAAGGTAATGGACCGGATGAAAATCCAGTTTACGATCGACTTAAAAAGGAAAAATCCATCGATATCGATGGCCGCAACAATATCTATACTTTGCATCCGGTACAGTTTTGGGACGGCGACCGTTGTCATCGCGCCCTTGGCTACGGCCCTGATGAAGTAGTTGCGAGACTGCAAGGCAAGGTTCAACGTGTCGAGCGCTTTCTGGACGGCGTTTTCCTGCTGCTCAACGATGACCCTGGCCTGACCTACGAGCAGTTTGTGGAAATGAATGAACGCGTGAAACCAATCTTGGGCCTCATCTAGTCGATAGTCGTAATGCCATGGAATGGCGTTAAAAATACCGCTCTTTGACAATACGGGTGGCACGACAGTCTTGCGGTGGGTTCATCG
>NZ_PHKV01000049.1 GCF_002846205.1 Xanthomonas prunicola | reverse complement strand
TCGCCATCGACGAGAGCAACGGTCACCTCAGTACCGGCGGCGAGCAGTACGAACGCGTGCCGGTTAAATAAGGCCGCGGTTGTCACCAACGCCCGCGTCCAATCCCCGACGGGCGACGCGGACGCTTGCCTCAGAGCCAGGCACACACAGAAATACGACTCAGTGCATCAGCCAGCGCAGGGTGTAACCGTCTGCCACTGCCATGGCATTCACCGCATCGCCTTGCCCGCACGTGACCCACAAAATGATCTAGCCAGTACGTCTACTGCAAATATCGACGCTGCCGGTAACCCTTCGCTTTGCCGGGAATGCTTAGTTTTTCACGCGCGACTCGAGCACATAACAAAGCGCCGCACGGGGGCGGCGCTTTGTTGACTGAAAAGCAATTCCCGCGACTCACGCGGGATGCTGACGGCACAGGCCGACGTCATGAACGCCGATCCGCTCGTCTTTATCAGCCGTGGTGCTGCGTCTGGGTAGCTCCCGCGTCATCGTCCGTCGGGGCCAGCTCCCAAAACGTTTTTTCACCGGCGGGGGACAGCGGATTGTCCTCGCCGGCAGCAGTGGGGAAGTTGGTCGGGGCAAGGGTGTAGTTGTAAAGTTCCTGCATCACCTGTGCCATTGGCGTGTAGAAGAGGATGGAGCGGGTGCGATCGTCACTGGACGAGATGATTCCGATCAGATGCCGGTCGTAGGTGACCACAGGTCCGCCGGAATCGCCGCCGTCAAGGCTGCTGAACTCCGATCCGCTCGCGGCACTGATGTGATCATAACTCGGTCGATAAATTCCCGGCCCGAGCGACATGCCTCGCCACACGCAACGGACACCAGTGCGCCACCCACTTGTGCAGAACGTCTCATCAGGCGTGTTCGACCACCCAGCAACAGGAAGACGCGCTTCCCGTCCCCCCCGTGGCATGAAGACTTGATTGCGCGCGCGGGGCGTATATTGCAAGTAAGGATTGCAGATGGCGGCGCCGCTGTTGTGATGAGCCTGGCACCACGTGTACTGCGGGTTTGGCGCGGGCGATACCCGCACAAGCTCGATGTCCGAGGCTGCGGACTGCCACACGACGGCGCCGATTGCGTTGTTCCCCGAATAGACGGTCCCGAAAGGTATCGAACAGTGCTTGGCAAGCACGAGCCATCGTGTGGCATTTTGGTACGGCGTCAGTCGATATAGAATGTTACTGGGCACCAACACCGCCCCGACGGTGCATGATCCCGTGTCAACGCGGACCTTCGAGCCAGAGATGACCGGCAGGACGTCGCGGTCGGGATTACGAGGGTCTACTTGCGCCATGGCTGCCGAGCACGCGAAGGCCGTGCCGATGGCCATTGCGAGACATGCCACGCGCTTTTGCAGTTGTAGATTTTTCATCAGGGATCGAGTCTTAACCAGGGGTTCGGGATCAGGGAAAATAATGGTTTGCAAGATGCATGTGCGTTTTTTTATAGATCGATAATATCCTAGTGTTATAAATTGCTCTCAAGAAGCGAGTGAAACACCGCTGCAACGCATTTGGCTGCGTTAATCTGACACGAAAATCATTACAAGTAATCAAGTTTCTCTAAGAGAGAAAATCGAGCATGGTCTCAACGGTCGACGTATAGGGCGTTTCGTGAACAATGATCCAGGATTTAATTTCGATTAGATAATCTGGTGTCGCGCCATCTCAATCCGGATTTCCTCCCTGTCTGGCAATCAAGAAAGTTCATGAAAAGACGCTATGAAAAAGAGAATTTCTAAGTGGAAAATTCGGCATATGAGGCCGGCGGCATTGATTGGCAGCTCGGCACCGCTAAATCATTAGGCGATAATTCCGGATCTTAATAACACGGTCAGATTGAGTTTTATAACCTCATAATCGCCGCTCGTATCAAGGCACTGACTTGCGGAAACCTTGACCTCCCATACATCCCCCACCCGC
>NZ_PHKV01000048.1 GCF_002846205.1 Xanthomonas prunicola | reverse complement strand
CAGGGTGGTGTCGTTGCCGCTGATGATCGTGGCGGTGTTGCCTGCCGGCAGATGGCTGTTGCGTCACCGGTGGTCGTATCGCGCTGCGATGTTCAACTCGCGTTTCTGACATCGCAGGGCGATACGGTCCGGAACCGCAGGCGGCATAGAAGATAAGCGGACCGGTGCGGGTAAATGCTGTGGAAATACCATATCGCTTGTGGAAATTTATGTTATTCGTTTCTTTTCTTAAAGTAATCCGACATTTTTACCAAATAGTCTTTAAGGCTGTTCTCATCGCCAGATAAGTCTTGCACCATTGCGAAGGCCCCTTTTTTGCTTACAACGTAAGCCCATTTTAGGCCGATCGTAATTTCAGAAGATAATTTTATATCTTCGTTTACGAAAAACATCCAGCAAGACTCAGCCTCCAAGTATCTATCACTCAGTAATGATATCTCACTTTCATTTTCTATATTTAGAGTCAATCTAGCTTCATTTTCAGCAATTTTCATTGCTTCCATGATAGATATATTTTCTATGTCATATCTCATAATGGAGGTCTTCCAAGACGAACGGCCACATCAGGGTTTAATTTAACTATTTTTCCCAATTGGGTGTCTATAAAAAAAATTGTTCCATTTTTATTCACAACATTAATGACATGCATAACTTTTCCAGGTTGCTCAATAATGAGGGGTCGTGCAGCTCCGTTGCCTTCCTTAAGCATCTGATCTACAACTGCTGCAGGGGTACTCCGAGCCTCAAATCCAAAGGGAGCTGAAGGAAGTAATCCATTCATGTCAGAGTATTTGGTAGCATCAGAAACTGCATTAATGTTCTTGCCCGAAAGCCGGTCCTGAGCTGCATTGACGCAGGATACACAATTAGTATTAACGCCAGGTCCGGCTCCCTCAACGTAATGAGGATTTACTCCTGCCAAATTAGGGAATTCTTCTCCAATGGCTTTGGTCTCAGTATAAATATTTTCAGCAGCACTTCCTAGGTTGTTCAACCTTGGATTCTTCATTGAGTTACGAATGATACCTGTAAGTTGGCCTCCAACTAACCCTCCGGCTTCTCCAACAGCAATGCCTGCCCACATCAGACGTTGAGTCGTCGCCCAATCAAGGCCTTCGACATAGCCGGCTTCCGCCCAGCGGCCTTGATCTTTCAACAGAAGTTGATAGTTGTTCTTAAGCGCGAGCTCATCGAGGGGGCCTATCTGATCGCTATATCCACTAAAGGCAATAGAGCCTATTCCCAGTAGCATCCCTTTTCCAATGGAAGTAAGGTCACCCCCGAAGCTGGCTTGCTTATCAGCAGCGTCATACCCAAGAGTCGTCCCTAAATATTGCAGCTCCTTATTTTTCTGGGTTGGGCCATGATCAGGGCTACGAATATCTTCGATATAGTTTTTTATCGACGGATCGAATCGGGAGCCATAAAGCGCATTCAGATTGACCGTGGGATCCTTCCACTCTTTGTCGGTACTTTGGAAGAATGCATGACGATCACCCATCGAATCCGTGTAGTAGCGGCCTTCCGACCCCTTGACGAGGAAACTTTCAGTAAGTACGTCTGTACCGTTTAGCGCAGCCCAGTTCTCGTCTTCTTTCGATGCAGCAAATCGATTCAGTCTGACGCGCGCTTCTTCTTCGGTGAGAACGAGACCGTTCTTCGCCATGTAGTCGATATATTTTTCGACGACCTCATCGCTCTTTAAGAACTTTACCTCGGACGGGTGCAATTGCCGATTATTGGTATCGGCATTAAACGCAGTGGCTGCACCAGCAGAGCCACCCGCTGCCGCGCCCAACCCAGCCGCGACACCTGCTCCCACCGCTTCTCGTACGCCATCGGGCAGGTTCTTGGTTAGCTCGTTAAGCAGCGGTGCAGCCGTGGCGGCCGTGGCTGATCCAAGCGCGCCTTGCACGCCTCCACCCAGCAGGCCGATTGTGGCGTGAGCGGCCACGCGATACTCGCCGCCTTCATCCCACTTTGCTGCCTCGTCCTCCTTGCCTTGCAAGCGCAACTGGGTGGCTTTCGTTGAGGCGTAATCTCCCACCGCCTTACTCGCCTGCTGCCCAAACGTCGCCGTGATCTCGGCCCCGGCACTGACCTGCTGCTGCAACTTCTGCCCG
>NZ_PHKV01000047.1 GCF_002846205.1 Xanthomonas prunicola | reverse complement strand
CGAACACGATGTCCTTGCTGGCCAGCAGCACGGCGTTGCCTTCGGCCGAACGCAGGGTCAGATTGATTTATTAATTACACCTGATCCCCGTTCTTTATACTGAAAAAATCAGCCGCCGAGATGGTTCATTTTTTCTCTAAAAAAAATCCATTATCATTAAAAATACAAACCAATCTATCCCAAAATTCTCGGACAACATGTATGTTTTGAATATCAGATTCGTTAGCAAAATAAAAAGAAATTAGCTCATCACCCAGCGGCGTGCATTCGATTTGAGCATCCATCCACACTATGAGTTTAGCGGCATAATCATGCCCATTAATGCAATCGGATTCACTTTCACTTTCGGGGTTAATGCTACCAAGCAGGTTGACGTACTCCTCTAGCGTCCCTATCTCATTAATTTCAAGCCAATCGCTAGGCGCCAATTTAACTAAATTTGCAGCAAGGCAGAAATGTATAATGGAGACGGAAAGTTTGTGAAGAAAAACACTGTCACTATTTCTTTTGCATTCATTAAATCTAAAGAAGCAGACCGGCATTTCACTTTTAGAAAGGACATTTAAAACAAATGCGGTCCGCATTTTAATTTCGTCAGTAATCACATTGGCCTCAACGGGTTGGATTAGGTCCAGTATTTCCAGTCAGCGGAAATTTTAACTTAAGAACGTTGTCTTCACCACCGTTAGCTAGATTTACAGATTTTCCATTAATTTCTAAGGAGGCCGTAGTCTGCAATGTCTTATCGCTCGCTATACCAGCCGGACGATAAGTAACCCAGCTTCCATCTGGAGTTCTGGCGCGCCATGAACCATTCTTCATATTAATTGCATCACTCGGCTTAACTCCTCCGAAGAATTCTTTCGCTAGAGTCTCTGCCGCCAGGTCAGGGTCCGATGTCGCGGGCATCTCTCTTGGTGTCCCGAGCCCACCAATTGGTCGTCCCGGAAGTTCGCCCGCATGAATTTCATTTAATACGTCCTGAGCAGTCTTTTTATTTAGCCCGTCACCTCTAATTTCATCCGGGAGCGTCTTGGTTAGAAGATATTTAAAAATTGACGAACGTTTTTCTATTTGATTTTCTAGTTCTGCAATAATTGGCCTAGCCTTGCTCGTGCCAGTCATCCCCAAAGTCAATATATCAGCAAGACTTAACACGCGTGCATCAAGCGCATCAAGCCCGACTGGGTGTTGTGCGCATCGTCGAACACGATGTCCTCGCTGGCCAGCAACAACGCGTTGCGTTCGGCCGAACGCAGGGGCAGATTGACTTATTAACTAAACCTGACCCCGTTCTTACAACAATTATAAATTATCAATAATAATATTATTTTTGTATAATTCAGAAAATATAAATTCAACTCCGTCAACGATGCTGTCAACATCTTTTCTTATGGATATCCCTTTTTCTTCGATTAAATTCAATGCAAATGTATACTGTCCAGCCACTCTTTCGCCGTCAAATTTAATTATAAAAAACCCGCGAAATTCTGATGAAATCAAGCTCATGGAAACAATGAAATCATCGGTAGTCAAAGTTTCAATGGAAGGCAGGCCTAATTGCTCGGCATATTTATTTGCGCATTCACGGTCACTATTCATTTCATGCCCTTTAAAGCTTTTGAAATATCATCGACATTCTTCAATTCGCCACTAGCAACTCTTCTTACAACGCTCCGTACAACTTCATTGGGCGGCCCGTCGACTTGGTTTCTTGCAATCAATCGCTCAACAACTTCTACAGCCGTTCTTTTATTTCCGTTATCAAACAAATGCCCGCCCGCAATATCCCTAATTATTGAAGCTGTTTTATTGTAGAAGCCATCATAATTATTTGCGTTCTTAAGCGCTGTGTCAACATCCCTATAAGAAATGGAGCCTCCAAAAGATGAATTTATTGATGTAATCTCGTTAGCATCAATGCCAACCTTGAATCCCGCGTAATTTTGGGTCGGATTTGGAGGTCTTGATAATTCGTTAGCTAATTCTTCATTGGCAGCATTACCGCCATTCGCCGAGCCACCAGAAGATGAGTTATTAGGTGGAGTCTCTTTATTAACCCCAATGCTATTGCTTTGAGGGCGATCCCCCGTGAAGTCCGTGCCTATTTTTCCAACTTTTATTCCCGCTCCAAGCTGCGTAAGCCCATAGACGAGC
>NZ_PHKV01000046.1 GCF_002846205.1 Xanthomonas prunicola | reverse complement strand
GGCAAGCTCGATCGCCGCGCACTGCCGGCAGCGGATGCCGATGCGCTCGCCGTGCAAGCCTACGTTGCCCCGGAAGGCGAACGCGAACGCTTGCTGGCGGCCCTGTGGAGCGAGTTGCTCGGCGTCGAACGCGTCGGCCGCCACGACAGCTTCTTCGCGCTCGGCGGCCATTCGTTGCTGGCGATCACCTTGATCGAGCGCCTGCGCCGGCATGCATGGCAATTAGACGTGCGTGCTTTGTTCAACTCGCCAACGCTCGTCGGTCTGGCCAGCACGCTTACCTTGGTCTCCACGGTTGTTATTCCGCCCAACCGTATCCAACCGGACTGCAACCGCATCAGTCCCGAGTTGCTGCCGCTGGTCCAGATGACGCAATCCGACATCGACGCAGCTGTAGACACTGTCGATGGCGGCGCGGCCAACGTGCAGGACATCTATCCGCTGGCGCCGTTGCAGGAAGGCCTGCTGTTCCATCACCTGGCAAGCGCCGAAGGCGATGCCTACCTCAACATCAGCGTACTGGCCTTCGATACCCGCGTGCAGCTGGACGCATTCGTCGGCGCGCTGGAGGCGGTCATCGCCCGCCATGACATCCTGCGCACCGGCATCGTCTGGCGCGGCTTGGCCGCTCCGGTGCAGGTCGTCTGGCGGCATGCGTCACTACCGCTGCACGAACTGACAATCGCTGAGCCGGATGTGCTGGATGCACTGCGCCTGCGCATCGATCCTGGCAGCTACCGCATGGATGTCAGCCGGGCACCGTTGATCCACGCGCATGCGGCCGAAGATCCTGCACACACACGCTGGTTACTCGGTCTGCAGACGCATCACCTGGTCATCGACCACACCACCCTGGAGCTGTTGGTCGCCGAAGTGCAGGCGCATCTGCAGGGCCGGCAGGACCAATTGCCCGCGCCGCTAGCGTTCCGCAACTTCGTTGCGCACGCCAAGCTGGGCGTGAGCGACGACGAACATCGCGCTTTTTTCACTCGACAGCTAGGCGACGTTGATACTCCAGCCATGCCGTTCGGGTTTCAGGGCGCACAGAGCAACGGCACCAGCATCGAACAAGCCAACATCCGGCTGCCGGCAGCGCTATGCAACGCCTTGCGGATGCGCGCACGCCAACTCGATGTCAGCCCAGCCAGCGTGTTCCATCTGGCTTGTGGTCTGGTTCTGGCGCAGGCCAGCGGCCAGGACGACGTAATCTTCGGCACTGCGTTGTTCGGTCGTATGCATGCAGGCAGTGGCGCCGATCGTGTACTGGGCATGTTCCTCAATACGCTGCCCATCCGTTTGCAGCGCGACGGTCGCGGCGTCGCCGATGCGGTCCGCCAGACCCAGCAGCAGCTCGCGCAACTGCTTCATCACGAACATGCGCCGCTTGCGCTGGCCCAGCGCTGCAGCGGTATCGCGGCGCCCGCACCGTTGTTCACCACCCTTTTTAATTACCGGTACGCCGGTGGTGGCGCAGCGCAGGCGCCTGTCGAGACAAATCTGCAAGGGCTGGAACTGCAGGCGGTGATCCTGCAGGAACGCACCCACTATCCGTTGACGCTTTCGGTCGACGACATCGCCGCCGACGGAGGCTTCGCGGTGGAGGTACAGGCCGACCATCACATCGGTGCCGGGCGCGCGGCAGCCATGCTGTTGCAGGCCGTGCAGGCGCTGCTCCAGGCACTGGAACAGTCGCCGGACACCGCGCTGCATGCGCTGGATTTGCTACCCGTCGACGAACGCGCGCAGTTGCACACGTTCAACGCCACAGATGCCGATCTCGGTGGCAGCGGCTATCTGCATCGTGCAATCGAAGCACAAGCCCAACGCACGCCGCAGGCTGTTGCTTTGGTGGAAGGTGAGGTCGAACTGAGCTACGCCGCGCTCGACGCGCGTGCCAACCAGTTCGCCCATCATCTGCTTTCTCTCGGTGTGGTACCCGAAGATCGCGTAGCCGTGTGCTTGCCACGCAGTATCGATCTGGTTGTCGCGCTGCTTGCAGTGCTCAAGGCCGGCGCGGCTTATCTGCCGCTGGAAACAGATGTACCGCCCGCACGCCTGGACGACATGCTCGCCGATGCGCAGCCCGTTGTGCTGCTTGCACATCGCGCTACTGCTGCGCTGCTGGCACAACGTAACGACCTGCAAGCAGTGTTGCTGGATAGCGACGAGGCTCCTTGGAACAGCGCGTCCACGCAGGCTCCCATCGTGTCGACGTTGTACCCACAACATCCGGCCTACGTCCTCTACACCTCCGGC
>NZ_PHKV01000045.1 GCF_002846205.1 Xanthomonas prunicola | reverse complement strand
CCGAAATCCGGAATGCGCGTGTAGATCTCGTTGGCTGTGTCGCGCCACCAGCGCTGCACCTGCGGGTCCAGCGGGTCGGCAGTTTTCAAGCCACCGATTTCGATGGGTGCACTGAAGCGCGCACTGAGAAATACACGGATGCCATAGGGGCGAAACACCTTCGCCAGTGCCGCGGCTTTCTCCAGGTATTGCGGCGTCAGGCTCCACGCTTTGGCGTTGACGTTGTTGAGCACGGTTCCATTGATGCCTAGCGACGCGTTGGCGCGTGCGTAGTCGGTGTAGCGCGGATCCAGATAGCCGGGCAGCGTCTGCCAGTTCCACAGCGACGCACCGGCATAACCGCGCTCTACCAGGCCATCGAGATTGTCCCAATGATTGAGCATGCGCAGTTGCAGGCGTGGCGATTCACGCACGTCCAATGCCGCGAGCGATTGCCCGGTCTGCAGCAGACGCAACAGATGGAATGCGCCGTACAACACACCGATATCGCTGCCGCCGACAATGGCGGTGATGCGATGCCCATCCACGCTGGCGCTACGGATCAGATAGCCCTCGCGACCCAATTGACGCGTATCGAGCTGTAACGCAGCGATCTGTGGCGCGCTGGCGGCGCCCAGCACAATTGCGCCATCGCGCGTGACCGCGTCCATGCGTGGTGGCGTGTTTCCCAATAATCCCTGCAGGCCACGCGCCAGTTCATCGCGTGCTGCGTGCAGGGTGGGCGAGTCGCCGACGACCACCAACTCGCTGGCGCTGTCACGCAATTGCGCGGCATTGGCCAGCGGCTGGTAGCGCAACCATAACTCGTAGCCGTCCTCCGCACGCGCGCTGACGGCGGCCAGCAGGCCGCCGCACAGTAGCGCCAGCCACAGCAACCGCTGCAGCGGAAATGCGCCGACGTCGGCGGCATGCCGCTTCATGCCAGACTCCCTCATGCGGCATGCTCCAGCGTCACGGGTGCATGCAGTCGCGTCTCGCCGCTCTGCGTGCTTCCCGGTACCATGGCTCGCGCGGTCATCCCTGCACCCGGCGCCCGCGTTACCGCAGCCGCGCTTGTGCATCCCGCAGCTTTCGCTCGCATTTGAAGAGGCCACGCTTGGAGAAGGTCAGGAAATCGGTCCGCCGCACCAGCCGCGCGACCACCATCGACGAGGTGGCGGCGCTGGCGAAGGTGTCGCCGATGACGGTCTCGCGCGTGGTCAACAACACCGGCAGCGTGCGCGATGCCACTCGCGAACGGGTCATGCGTGCGGTCGACAAGCTGGGTTACACGCCCAATCTTGCCGCCAGCGCATTGGCCACCGCGCAGAGCACGCGCATCGCGTTGATCTATAGCGATCCCAGCGGTGCCTACTTGCGCGAGTTGTTGCTGGGCGTGTTGCGGGTTGCCTCGCGTACCTCGATCCAGCTGGTGATCGACTGCTGGGACGATCTGGATGCCGATGCCGAACGCAAGGCGGCACGCAAGCTCGCCAAAGGCGTCGCCGGAGTCATCCTGCCGCCGCCCTTGTGCGAGTCCAGGGCCGCCGTGCTGGAGTTGGTCCGCGCCAAGGTGCCGGTGGTGGCGATCGCTTCCAACCATTTCAGCCCGGATGTGGCCTGTGTGCGCATCGACGAATTTGCTGCCGCCAAAGAGATCACCGAACACTTGATCGCACGGGGACATACGCGCATCGGCTACATCGCCGGGCATCCGAACCTGTCCGCCAGCACGCGACGCTTCGAAGGCTTCCAGGCGGCGTTGGAAGACGCCGGCTTGCGCCTGGATCGGCATCTGGTGCAGCCGGGCGATTACACCTACAAATCCGGCTTGGTCGCCGCGGAAAAGTTGCTGGCGCGCAAACGCCGTCCCAGCGCCATCTTCGCCAGTAACGACGACATGGCCGCCGCGGCAATCTCGGTCGCGCATCGGCGTGGGCTGGATGTGCCGCGCGATCTGTCGGTGGTCGGTTTCGACGACACCTCTGCCGCCACTGCGGTGTGGCCCGAAATCACCACCGTGCAGCAGCCCATTGCCGCCATGGCCGATGCCGCGCTGGACATCTTGCTGAAGACGATTCGCGCCAAGGAGCGTACGGCGAAGATGGTCGATCATGTGGTCGCGCACCTGCTGGTCAAGCGGGATTCGGTGGCCGCACCGACAGCTGACGATGCGGCCGAGTAACGTAGCGATCAGATAACTGCATCGCTGTAAGGCGGACGTGGTCATGTCACCGGCCTGCATGTAACACGCGGGGATTGCGGGCGTGCGTCCACTCACCTGCTTACCGCACGCAACGTCGTCAGCCATTCCTGGCAGTCGCATTGTTGTAGGTGGTACGGCCCCGCACCGAAGACACTCATCGCCCCCGCGCCTCGCTAGACGAAACGCGGGCGATGGCAATGATCAACGTGTCAGATACTGATTGATCAGGTTTTCGTAC
>NZ_PHKV01000044.1 GCF_002846205.1 Xanthomonas prunicola | reverse complement strand
ATCGGTGCGCGCCAGGGAGAAGCCGGCATCGATGATGGCAACGATGGGGACTGTCCCGTGGGGGAGTTCTGCGTTGAGGATCTCGCTGGCGACTGCCTCGCGAATGGCGTCGTAAAGATAGAGACAGCCATGGGAGTGTGACCAATCATGGGCCTCGGAGACCAGTGGCGTGGGGCCGGTTCCTTTGGCGATGAGCATGCCATCGGAGCCACAGCGGCCACTCCCCCCGTGGATCGCCCCACCGCTCCCACCATAGCGATCAGCGCCCAGTGCCTGTCCGCCGAAGGTGCCGGCAACGCAGTGGGCTTCGATAGAGGTCACGGCAAAGCGCTCAAGCAAGGACGCTGAGATGCGGGCCCGAGTTGACGCGTCGTGGATGGCTATGCCTAAGTCGTGAAACCAGCGCTCATTGAGCCAGAGCAAAGAAGCATCCGGCAGTCTTCCCACTGGAAAGGGCACGAGCATTGAGGTGCTCACGCTGGCAAGGCTCAACAGGTTGGGGTCGTTCTTATCATCCATGTCCCAGTAGTCATTGGGCATTTCGCTTCCTTGTTTCCGCAGCTGTTGCGACTTAGCGTTCGATCGGCGTTGGTGATGCTACCAACCTGACGGCAATTCGTCCTGCGGCTGCTTGGATTTCCCGAGGCCACGGGACATCACTTCTGCATGGACAGTCAGCATAAAAACGACACATGGCGTGAGGGCGTAATCAGATTGGTACAGGTCTTATTCATTCTTTGGTATAACTAATATTTATATGTAAAAAGAGCCATGGTTGATCCAACTGTGGCGAAAACAAATTCAAAGAAAAATTAAAGAGCAAGAGCGCACTTATGGTTTCTGCTTTGCAGAAACCGTGCGCCAACGCTGTGCGTCGGTGCGGTGGCTTTCGCCACCTCGTTGCCTATGCTCCGCTAGGCAACACAGCCACTTCAAAACCTCGTGATCAAGGTCTCTGTGCTGTCGAGTTCGCTTAACTCTCGACAGGGAATGTTCTGTCGCTTCTTTGTGTGCTCCACAAACAAACAGGAGTTTCACAAATGGCGATTTATCACGCAACAATGAAGTCTTTCAGCCGAGGCAATGGCGACTCTTCGGTCGCAGCAGCTGCTTACCGCGCAGGGTTTGATCTGCTCGATACGAGCACAGGGCTTGGTCACAATTATTCCCACCGAGGCGGCGTCGATTTCCATCAGATGCTTGCGCCGAAAGGAGCGCCCGAGTGGTGCTTTGATGCGCAGTATTTTTGGAACGCGAACGAAGCGGCCGAGACGCGCAAGAACGCACGCGTTTGCCGAGAAGTCGAGGTGTCGCTTCCGCACCAACTCGATCCACAACAACGGAGAGTGCTCGCTTTGGCGCTTGGCCAATTGCTGGTCAATCGGTTCAAGGTCGCAGTATTGGTCGCTGTGCACACACCAAGCAAATATGGTGATCAGCGCAATCATCATGTGCATTTGCTGATGTCAGCACGACAAGTCGGCCCAGGAGGACTGGGGGAGCGCGCTTGCGCTGAGTTTGATGCGCGACAAGGCGGCGGCACACGAGCGCTGCGGCAAATCCGCAAAGACATTGCAATGGTCATCAATGCGCACTTGAAAAATGCGGGCAATGCGGCTCAGGTAGATCATCGCAGCCTCCGAGCACAAGCACACGAAGCCGCGCGCAATGGAGAGTTTGAACGCGCCCGCGAACTCACGCGTCGGCCTGGCAAGCACTTGCGCAAAGCCAAAGTGGCGGTGATGCGCAAAACGAAGTTCACAGCAGAAGTCAGAGGGGCAGGTGGGCGAGAAGCAGCACTGGCGCTTTCAAAGCTTGTCGCTGAGCACATGAAAAAAAGCGGGGGCGTCGTGCACGAAGTGCCACCGTCTCATAGCCATGCGACAGCACTTCGGGATCGGGCCAACGCACAGGCTTCTGGATTGGACGGGCGCACAGCGGTTGGGCAGACACGATTGTCAGGCGCAGAGCGGGTGCGGCAGATCAAAGAGCGCTTGGCGCGTGCGCCAGCGCCTCGCCCGGGTCTCTACACGCCTTACAGCGGTCAGACCCGACATCTTAGTCGCGTGACGCGTTTGGCTCGTTCCTCGGGCCGACAAGACGCTGAGGTGCTCAATGCGGAGGCGCAACTGATTGAAGATTGGCTCGAAGCCCAACGAGCGGTGGCTCAGCAGTCTCTCGAAGTCTTGCGGCAGATCCCGGGTATCCAGATTGAGCCCGAGTTCCAGCGGGCGCACTCCACGCTCGTTTGCCGGCGAGCGGATAGCTACGCCTGCCGGCGAGCGGATAGCTACGCCACCAAGCCATTTCTCTTTGAAGACACCGAGATGCTTGCTCGCTCAATCAGCAAGTATGCCCATGCGCTGGTGCGACCCTACAAGGCGCGTGTGGCCGTGCTAGATGCGCAAGCCAAGCTCTATGAGCAAGAATACGATTCCGATACGAAAGCGGTGGCCAGAGCACAGCGGCGCTTGGCGCGAACGAAGAGGCATGTTTCCCCGCGCATCCAAGCGATCCAGCAGGGGCGGATCAAGCGGGCTCGAAAAGCGATGGTGGAGGCGGCTGAGGATGATACGCCCAGGGTTTCCTAGACATCTCA
>NZ_PHKV01000043.1 GCF_002846205.1 Xanthomonas prunicola | reverse complement strand
CAGCGCCAATGGCCTGGTCAAGGGCTGGGACGGGCAGAAGCTGCAGCAGCAGGTTAGTGCCGGGGCCGAGATCACTGCGACGTTTGGGCAGCAGGCGAGTAAGGAAATCGGTGACTATGCTGAAAAAAAGACCAAGGAAGCGTCGCTGTTACGTCTGCAAGCAGAAACGACAACCGACCCAGATCAACGTGCTGCGCTGTTAGGTCAGGCAGAGCAACTCGAAGGTCAGTGGGGTAACGACGGCACGTTGCGAGTGCTGGCACACGCAGCTGTTGGCGGACTGACAGGTGGCCTACAAGGCGCTGCGGGCTCGGCGGCAGGTACACTCACGGCCCCCGCTGTTGCCAGCGCACTGAAGAACGCCGGTGTGGATGGCGTACTGGCAGATTCATTGACTGCACTGGCATCGACGACAGTCGGCGCAACCGTTGGTGGTACGGCTGGCGGTACGACAGCAATGAATGAAGTCGCCAACAACTATTTAAGCCACGAGCAACTTTCCATCGTTGAGCGCCTGCTAGAAAGCTGCGATGGCGATGCCACCTGTAGAGAGGGAGTTATCGCGCGAGCCAGCGCTAAGTCACAGCTTCAAGACGCGCAAATGCAGTTCGCTTGTACGCTTGCGCCTTCCAGTGAGGCATGTGCTTCGCAAATGACACAGGCGATCGGCTATAAGGAAGATTACTCAACTGCAGAAACACTTGGACTTCAGAAAGATTGGCTAAGAAGCGCGCAGTCGCTGAATTCTTATGTCAACACAGCCCAGGGAGCACCTTTCAGGCAATACGTTTTTGAGGGAACCGGCCTTCAGGCCGTCTATCTTTCACCCACAGAGACCTACGTCGCAAAAATTGGAGAATTTACTGGTTCCACGTACACGTCAATTGAGAAAAATGGCTTCTGGTCGAAAGAAACTGGTCTTGCAATAGGCTTAGGGCTCACTGAGCTTGCTTCTGCCAAAGTCCGGGCCGCCATGAATATGGCGGGCACAAACGAAGGATTTGGTGGAGGTGCGAAGCAGCCCTATACGCCTTCGGGCGAGCGGTCTAATGAAGTTAATGTCAACGGTGGCCCGTCTCTTAAAGACAGCCCTTACGCTCCAGGGAATGTAGAAAATAGAATCAAGCCTCCGTATGTTGCAAATCCGGCCCACGACACCAAAAGTCCACTATTCAACCCGAGAAAAACACCCGAGCCGTCCGATGCGGCAGATGTATACAACTCCAATGTAGTAAGAGCTGGAATGGGTACATGGTATGGAAAGTCCAGCGACGGCAGCATCTACAGATACTTTTCTGACAACGCTGGCGGTGTTCATTTCAGTGGCACAGTCCCTCGTAGCTCAGTAAATAACTCAGCGCTTAAGGAGCTCGACAAAAAATGATTTTTGGTGAGAAAAATATATTCGCAGTGGAAATGCAGCTGGACAACAACAGCGGCGGGCAGTGGATGCTAGGTAAATTCTGTTATTGGTTAAATGGGGAAAGAGTAGGAAATTTCGAAGATGGCACGTCCCTTAGAGATGTCTATCTTCAAATGACGCAAATACTTAGAATAAAAGACAGAAACCTTAGCGGTCCAGATTTAAGCTTTGTTGAAATTCATCGCGCTATTAACGAATCGATTTTCGGAGAAGAATCCGTCATAAGTAATGCTGCGGATTACTTAGCGGCACCGCCGGTAGATGTTTTTGACGACTTTAAAGTATTTGTTTTCTCAAAAAAAAATGACGAATACACTATTACTTATCAAAAAGAAGGCCATGAAATAAATTTCATTTGCTTGCCACGGATTAAATTTCTCGAAACACTTCATCAATCCTATGAAGCAATGGGTAGTATTTATGATAACGCGATCAATTCCGGCCCGTGAAATAAACAACTATTCTCCAACATTAATTCTATAGCTCGACCCTCAACTTGAGCGCTACAGGTTGGCATCTTCAGGAAGGATTATTCAACCTTTCCTCTGGGTGTAAGAGTTGCGCAAGTTAAAACGATGACCTCTGCAGTGGCAGCCTATAATGGATCAGTTAAGAATAATAGGCTTACGCGAATAAATGGCCGGACATATACCGCTCAAAAGATGGCTCGCTTTTTGCTGGTGATAGGCAGCATGGTCGGTTTGAAGTGATCGAAGCAACGACCGGAAGGCATCTTGGTGAAGTAGATTTTTCTCTACCCCTTTAAGGCCCGCGGCACGCGACAAATCCCACGACCTCAAGGTTAAATAAATATGCACTGGATTAAACTTTTAGATTACGAAGGCGACAGCTTATGTCGAGGTGGTTTTATAAGAGTAAACGGCTCTTTCCCATATGAAAAAATAGTCGAATTCATGCTTTATGAAACTGGAGAAGCTGATAGGCCCTATGGCTTAATAGTTGCGTCTGGCTACAAGGCTGGATTAAAGCTCGTCAACCTTCCCGGCGATAGCCTCGCGTCAAAGGGCGGCGTTTCTAAGAGCTGGGTTATATCTAACTGGGATCGATGGATATATCCCGAGTGCGAAATTAATGAGGCTTATTTCCTTGAACAACGCGAACTAGTTATAGAGAGTTAACTTTAAATTAGATTTATTTAACCTGAGACAGGAGCCGCGTAACAGCGCGGCACCAGGCTGAAAGACGCGTTGCTTTCAGCAAACACGGTCCTGGCCGACATCGGCGGCGACCTCAACATC
>NZ_PHKV01000042.1 GCF_002846205.1 Xanthomonas prunicola | reverse complement strand
CAGTGAGGGAGCTGACAATTCACAGGGAATAGTGGGCTCGCAGCAATCGCAAGATGAAAATTTAAGACTGAAGGGGGCAACGGTTGTCTCCAATCTCGCCATCGCAGGCGGGAAGAAGGTAGAGCAGTTTAAAAATTGGTTGGGTGAAGACAATGCAGAGACTGCCGCGCTGGTTTTGATGGCGGCGGCAGGTGGCCCGGTGAAGACCTTGGGCAGTACGCTGTGGGCGGCAACACCGATGGCGGGGTATTTGCAGGAAAAGAAAGAGCAGTATCTGGTCAACCCACTGACGCCTTTGATCGGCGCCAACGCATTTGGTGCTTTGACCGATAGCGATCAGCAAGCGGTGCAGCCTGCGAGCCATGCGACTAGCTCGATGCTTGTGGATACGCTGTTGTCGTCGCTTGGTGTAGTGGGTACCAAAGCCGGTGCGATCGGCATCATTAAAAGTAGCGATGGATTCTCGGGGGTAGTAAAAAGTGCCGAGAATGCCTCGCAAGATCCGACCCGCTTTATTAATGGTGTTAAAGTCGTTGACAAAAAAACAGGTCAGTTGTTCGAAGGAACGGTTGACTTGGCTCCGACCTTGAATCGTATAAAATCAGGCGGGTCTTTCCCACACAAGAACGATGGGTCTACATTCAAGAACCTAGGTGGAGACTTGCCAAAAAAGCCAGACGGATATTATACAGAATACGTACATCCAACTCCCGGTGTGTCAGGGCCTGGTCCTCAGCGTATAGTAGTAGGAAAAGGTGGTGAAATGTACTACACGTCGGACCATTATAAAACCTTCATACCAATTAAAGAATGAGGTTTAAAAAATTGTCAGAATTTAATTTTTCAGATTTTGCTCCATCCTATGATGCGTCTAAGGTTTTTTATGCGCGTATTGATCCGGATATATATTCTTCTGATGAGTTGTTGAAGTCGCTGTATTACATTCTTTGGTTCCCGGGATATTTTGGTTTTAACTGGAATGCGCTGCATGATTGTTTGGGGGATTTTGGCTGGATCTCATGTAGAAAGGTGGTTCTTGTGCATGAATCCCTACCAAAGCTTCCGGAAATGGAGTTGAAAATATATCTGGAAGTGTTGCGTGACTCGGTTCTAAATTGGAGCAACAAGGAGGAGCACGAGTTCGAAGTTTTTTTTCGATCTGTGGACAGATCTGAGGTCGCGCGAATTTTAGGCGATTGGAACCTCAGGGACGGAGGTACTTAAGCGCCCGCCCTGGCCGCCAGCATGACCGGCAGCCAAGGCGTCAGCATCAATGGCGCCAATATCAGCAACGTCGCCGTCGGCAGCGACGGTCGTAGCATCAGCGGCGCATCGCTCAACGCCGTAGGTGCACAGGGTGGCTTGAACGGTCGCACCTAGCAGACCGCAGCAAATGTGGGCGGGCAAGCGGTGGTCGGTCGCGCCAACGGCGGTGCGACCAACACCCGCGTGTCTACCGGTACCACCGGCAGTGCAGGCAACCAGGTGAACGCCAACACGCAGGACGCCACGCTGGCCACATCCGGTGGCATCGTTGCGATGTCGGTCGAACCGGTGATGTCCAGCGACGGTGGGCTCAAGCGCAGCACGCTCGATCAGGCGACTGTGCAGACCACCGCTGCCGTTACCGGCGTGACCGCAGGCGCTAACGGGAGTCGCACACGTATCGACCCGGCCACCATTCCGGTGACCAATATCGTGGGCGGTGGGCAAACGTCGTTGGCGCAGATCGAGCTGCCCATCGGTGGCCTGTATCGCCTGTCCAGTGGCACGGGCACCGACCTTACTGCCATGGGCCGCGCCGCCAACGGGCTGGGCGGCATCAGCGCCTGGCGCAGCAACGGCCCCGGCCGCCGTTACCTGATCGAGACCGACCCGCGCTTCGTCAACTACGACAACTTCATCAGCAGCGACTTCCTGCTGGACAAGCTGGGCGTGGACCCGGAGTGGACCCAGTCCCGCCTTGGCGATGGCTTCTACGAGCAGCGCCTGGTGCTGGACCAGATCACCCAGCTCACTGGCCGCCGCTATCTGGGCAACTACGCCGATGGCGTGGCGCAGTACCGCGCCTTGCTCGAATCCGGCGTGGCCGCCGCAGGCCAGTTGCAGCTGAGCATGGGCGTGGGCTTGACCGCCGCGCAGGCAGCCGCGTTGACGCAGGACATCGTCTGGATGGTGGAGCAGGACTACCAGGGCCAGAAGGTGCTGGTGCCGGTGGTGTATCTGGCCTCCAACTCGCTGCAGTTGCGCGGTAATGGCGCCTTGATTGCCGGCGGCAACGTCGAGCTCAACGCCACCAACTCCATGAGCAACCAGGGCGTCATCGCCGGCGCCGACGTCAGCGTCACCGCCGGCAACCTGCTCAACCAGGGCAGCATCAGCGGCACTGGCAGCGTGGCGCTGGAAGCGCGCAACGACCTGCTCAACCAGGGCCAGATCCAGGGCCGCGACGTCGCACTGGTGGCCGGCAACAACCTGGTCAGCGAAGCATCCAAGGCCATCAACGGTGTCGGCATCCTGTCGGGCATCACCGCCAGCAACACCTTGCAGATGATGGCCGGCAATGACATGACGTTGACCGGCACCCGCGTGCAGGCCGATGGCAGCGCGGCGTTGATCGCAGGCAACAACCTCAGCCTTACCCCAAGCGCGTTGCGCGACGACAACGGCCTGCTGCGCGGCGGCGATGTGGTGTCGATGACCACCGGCAAGGATCTGGTGATGTCTGCAGGCAACGACCTGCAACTGCATGGCGTGACCATCAACGCCGGCGGCAGTGCCGCACTGCAGGCAGGCAACAACCT
>NZ_PHKV01000041.1 GCF_002846205.1 Xanthomonas prunicola | reverse complement strand
AGGCCAGGTGATTGCAATTGTCGGGAACTCAGGCGTGGGTAAGACCACGCTCATCCGCGTTCTGGCGGGGCTTGAAGATCTTCAAGTCGGGGACTTCTTAGTCAATGGAGAGGATCTGCGGAAAGTCGGTAAGTCGAGCTACCGGAGCAAGGTCAGCATCGTCATGCAGGGAGACAATCTGTTGTCGGGAACGCTGTCGGAAAATATCTCCATGTTCGATGAGCACATTGATCAAGAGCGTCTTGTGCAGGCTGCGAAATTGGCATGCATCCACGACGATATTCAGCGTATGCCAATGGGCTTCAACACCAGAGTCGGCGACCTGGGAAATACGCTGTCAGGTGGTCAAAAACAACGGGTCTTCTTAGCCAGAGCCTTCTATAGGCGCACCAAGTTGTTGTTGATGGATGAGCCAACGACTGGGATTGATGAGCAGATGGGCATACAGCTGATGAAGAATATCAGGAGCATCGGCGCGACCACAGTCATTGTGACGCATGACAAGAACATCTCTCGGATGTGCGATATGCACTATCTCTTCGTGGGCGGAGCTCTAAGGCCCTTGATCAAAGAGCAGCCTAGCAAATTTGAACGGGACGAGGCCGGGGAAACGGCTGAGAAATCCAGCCAACAATGAGGGGTTGTAACGCTTATCAGAATAAATTCGAGGGAAAAGGCGGCAAGGCGCATTCAATGAAAAAAACGATCAGAAAAAAAATCTACTCACAGGATGGAGTGCTGTAATGAGAGAATTGACAAGCGAAGAGCTGTTCTTAGTCGCAGGTGCGGCAGCCGCTGCGGACGTCGATCCAAGCGAGCCGCCTACGCTGCCGCCAGTGGTTGTTAACCCGCCACCTTCGGGGCCACCGTCGCTTCCACCCTCTCCGCCGATCGAGTTCCCGACACCGCCTCCGGGAGGTGGTGGAGGTGGAGTGCCTAACCCATTAGACAAGAATACGACCACGGATCTTGGAGCAGAGGTTGATATTTTGGTCAACAAGTCAGCGACCTTAGAAGGACTTGTTCAGTTGGCGCAGGCGAAAGGTTTTCAAATAGCGACCACGGATACATATTCTCGGACCGATTATGCTGCTACGGGCGGCGGAACGGTTTACATCAAAACCTATGCCAACGCGAGTGACACCGCGTCCCAATTAACGCATGAATTAGGGCATTCACTTTTTGATGGGGAGTGGAATACTGTAACAGATCGAGCATCGGCCATTAATATGGGTTTGGCAACTGAAGGTGAAGCAACAATCTACTCCATTGCGGTCCAGAGAGAGCTTACCGCACAGGGTATTGGTTTTAACATTGCCGCAGATCCCGCCAATGTAGCTTCTTACAACGCCACATATGACGCATATAAAGCTGGCCAGATAGGCTGGGATGCCGCTTCAGCGCAAATCGGCGAGTCTTTCAGGAATGGCGAGCATATTGATGTGAATGGAACCCCGGATAATAAAAGTGATGATATTACCTATGAGCAATACTATGGGAACTATTGGGACAGTAGGAATCCCGCTGGGGGCTGATGACATAGTATGAGGATCCTGAATTTATGAGGGTGTCTGGCATGATGTTTTCGAAAAAAATGGCGTTTTTGGTAATTCTCAATTTTTCTGCGGCGATGAGTGTGCACGCTGAAAATAAGGATTCTCAATTGAATTTGGATGAGGTTGTTAGTAAATTTTATAATCCTGCTAAGCCGATCAACTATGAAACTTTCCGTGATATCGGGTTCAGTGATTTTCGGCAAGTGAGTTCAAGCCGGTCCTTGAATATTGCTTTTCGTTCAGCTGCATTGAAGACAAAGGATCAGTATGGAGTCTCCTTTGTTGAGTTCAGGGTTCCACCTGAGCTCGACAAAGGAGTGAGCTTTGCGTATATGGAATTGACGCCCGGACGTTGTTATGAGGTTTCTAAGATCAAGCAGAAATTTGCGCTCACTCCATATGTCCTGCCACCCAATCCCCATGCGCCACTCGCCGATGCCAGCAAGGAGGTCTTTTACAAAACCGATCTTGGTGAAACATCTGTGTATGTGAAAGCGAGTTCAAAGGGTGAGTGCTTGCTTGGGCTAACGAGAAGTCGAAACTAGGAGGTTTGCTGGCGCTAGCCAATTAGGCATCTATCTAATTGGCTAGCGCTGAGATAAGAAGCCGACAGGCTTGGCGTGAAACGATGAGTTCAAGCATTACATAGTCATAAGCAGCCGCTATGGGCTTTGGGAGGCGATTGCGTGATGTCACTACGGCTCGGGCCGCGCTCTGAGGGTGTTGCGAATGATGAGCGAGTAGACAAAGAGGGCAGGCACGCATGTCAAGCAGATGCCAATGAAAAACATGCCATAGCCCCGGATTTGTCCGTAGTGGGTTGTGAGATAAGCCACTGCAAGGCCTGAGAAGCCGGCAAGCACCCTGCCGAAGATCGAGTAGAAGCTGGTTAGCCAAGCGTAGTGCTCTCCTGCGCGTCCAAGCGTGACCAGCTTTGACATGTAAGCAACCAACGCGATGCCGGTATAGCTACTGGCAAGGTTTTGAAAAATAACGCTAGCCCAAAGCAGTTCAGCAGACCGCTCATTGGACGAAAGCAATGCAAGAACGAGGAGGGCAAGGGCTTGGAGAGCTGCGCCAACAAGAATGGTCGTGCTCAAAGACATGCGCTTCAAGCTAGTGCCTGCAGCCAAAATTCCGAGGAAGGCCGCTGGGATCCCAAGCCAAATATGCAGGGATCCGACCACTCTCTTTCCAATGCCAAGGGCATAGAAGAAAGGATTGATCATGGGACCCAGAAGAATATCCGGTAGGCGATAGCAGCCAATGAAGACGATGACCGCGATCCATCCTTGGAGCGTGGAGGGTCGAAGGGATATCAGCGTAGACCCCTGCTTCTTCGCACTCGCGCGATCTGGGGTGAGAGCGCTATCGGGGGCAGATCGCAGAAAGAGCGTTCCGCAGATCGGCACCAACATCAGGGGCAGCAGAATTGCATAAGCAACTTGCCAGGACAGCCGCGCTGCGAGCAAGAACACCAGACCGTC
This sequence comes from Xanthomonas prunicola, assembly GCF_002846205.1. Lineage (GTDB taxonomy): Bacteria > Pseudomonadota > Gammaproteobacteria > Xanthomonadales > Xanthomonadaceae > Xanthomonas > Xanthomonas prunicola. The sequence continues at coordinate 49 of NZ_PHKV01000041.1, read as the reverse complement.
GCTCAACAGCAGAGCAATGCGGTAGCCAAATTGGTAGGCAGTGAGGAGC
>NZ_PHKV01000040.1 GCF_002846205.1 Xanthomonas prunicola | reverse complement strand
CGTGGCGTTGCTGGACTGGGCCATGGCCGGAGTGGTGGCGAACAACGAGGCGGCCAGGGCGCAGCACAACAGGCTACGCGCCGGCAGGGTGGAGACGGTGCGGTGATTCTTCATGACTTTCCCCCTCCCAGGGGTAAAGCGCGACGCAGTGCAGTGACTGGCGCGTTGGGTTGGTGCTTTGGTGTGGATTACAGGGACAACAGGCAACAACAGCCGCAAGGGCTGCAAGAACAACAAGGGTCTGCGGTGACGGGTGCTTGCTCCTTCAGGCACGGGTCCAGACGGGTGAGGTATTGGCGGCGATTGGCCGATGCAGCGCATCGACAATCACCGGGCAATGCAACACCGACGATGCACCAGGGGACGTGCCGTGCACGATGACCAGCACGGGCGGCATCCCTGTGCTGGCATCGCTGCCACCCCTGGTGTTTCTAGCGCATTACCAGATGATGCGTGCGCTCAGGAACAGCGTCCGCGGCGGCGTGGACAGCGCCCCGTACTGGTTGATGCTTGCGCGCGGGTCGTAGACGCCGGCCTGGCCCCAGTCGATGGCGTACTGGTCGTAGTTGCGGAAGTTCAGCGCATTGATCAGATCGCCACGCACCTGCACCGTGAGCGCTTCGGTCACATGCATGTCCTTGGACAGCGACAGATCCAGCTGGCGCGTGCCGAAGATATCGCCACCGGCGATGAACTTGCCGCCCGGTGCATCCACCGACACGATGCGGAGGTTGTCCGAACTCGGGCCACCGTACTGATCGAACGACACCGCTTCGTTGCGCGGCGGCACCGTGGCCAGGGTCAGTTTGGCCGAGGCGCTGATACCCCAGAACAAATCGTAGATGCCGGTCAGCACCAGGCGATGGCGCGGCACTGCGTTCAGATCCAAAAACGGGTAATTGGCAATCGTGGCGGCATCGAACCCGTAGCGATCATCGTTGCCGCGGTTACCGCGTGCGCGCGAGAACGTGTACGCCGCCGTCAGCCCCCAGCCGCTTTCCTGGGTATAGGGCTTGTCGGCCGACAGCAGCAGCTGGCCGGTCTTGGTTTCCACACCGTTGTTGCCGATCAGCAGGGAACCGAAGCCCGGCGGATTCTCGTTCCATGGCTGCGCGCCGTTCTGGAAGAATTCGCCGTTGGGATAGCGATTGCCCAGCGTGAAGATCAGGCCTTCCTTGCTATGGATGTAGGACACCGTGGCCGACGTGTTCCACTCGCCCAGCCGCGTGCGCAGACCTAGCGAATACTGGTCGGAATAGGGCGTTTTCAGATCGTTGTTGAGCAGGTCGATCTCGCCGTTGCGCACGTCCGAGTTGACCAGGCTGCCGAGGCTCCCCGGATCGCTCAGGTAGGCCGGGTTCCAGTTGACGCAGGTGCCCGGTGCCGGCGTGCAGCCAGGCGCGGCTTCGGCGAAGCGGAGCGTGTACTGCGCAAGCGCCGACTTGACCTGCTCCAACCCGAGCACGTCGAACAGATTGCGGTCGTAGCTGCGCCCGGCACCGCCGAACAACACCAGCGATTCGTCGCCACGGAAATCGTAGGAGAAGCCCAGGCGCGGCGCGAAGTTGTTGGTGTCCTGCTTACGGTTACGGCCGTTGCTGATGTAGTCGTTGATGTTGACGCCACCCTTGGCCAGTTGCTCGGCGTAGGTGGCGCTCACCGTCGGGTCGGTGCCGGGGCCGTTCAAGGCCGCCACCACTTCCGGCGGAGTCACGTTGTCCAGATAGGACGGAATCTTCTCGCTATCCCAGCGCACGCCCAGGTTCAACTGCAGCTTGTCGTTGACGTCCCAATCGTCCTGGATGTACAGGCCCAGCTGCTTGCTCTTGGTGGTCACCGACGGCGCCGCACCGGCAAACGGCAGATTGAACTTCACCTGGTACGGAATCGCCGCGGTGCCCAAGCCATCGGCCACCGCGTAGTAGAACGAGGGATTGACCGCAGAGTTTTCGCTCTGGGTCAGCTCCACTTCCTTGTACTTGACGCCCATTTTGACGACATGGCTGCCGTGCCAGTCGATGCTGTTGAAGGTCAGGTCGTTCTGGAAGCTCGGGCCTTTCTGTCCCTTGCGCTGGATCGCAAGGCCGCTGGTGGCGTTGTCGCGGATCAGCACATCGTCTTCGGCGATGCCGCGTGTATAAATATTCTGGTTGCCCAGGGTGAAGGCGGTCGGGTTGAACAGCACGTCCTCGTAGGAGACGCGTGCCTCGTTGACATACCTCTCGCCGAAATGCTGCCAGCGCAGGTCGTAGCGCTCTTCGGTGTTGAGGTTGTTCTTGCCGGCGATGGCGGTATTGCGGTCGCCCACGTCGTCGCGGCTCTTCTCGTCGCGGTACTTGGCGGTCAACTCCAGGCGATCGTTCTCGCCGACGTCCCAGTCGATCTTGCCGAAGTAGAGGTCTTCCTTGAACGGACGGGTGACCGAGCCCAGGCGGCTCTGCACGCCCGACGGCAGGTCGTCGCTCAGTGCGCTGAAGGTGTCCGGCACCGAGATCGGGTTGGCCGACACCTCGAAGCCCTTGCCTTCGTAGCTGACGAAGAAATGCGCCTTGTCCTTGACGATCGGCCCGCTGAAGGCCATGCCGTATTCGTCCTGGTGGGTCTGGCGCTTGGTCCCGTCGGCATTGGGCGCACCGGCGCGTTCGTCGGCCTGACGCGCGCGGAAATCGGTATTGGTGGTGCGCCCGAAGATCTCGCCGTGGAACTCGTTGCCGCCAGACTTGGTGGAGGCCACGATCGCCGCCGACCCCACCTGGTCGAATTCGGCCTTGTAGTTGGAGGTAATGACCTTGTACTCACCGATCGCCAGCTGCGGGAACGGGTTGCCCGCGCTCTGCTCCTGGCCGGAGACGCCACCGAACAGATAGCTCTTCTGGCCCACGCCATCGATGTAGACGTTGACTGCCGAGCTGGCCTGTGCGCCACCGCGGATGCGGCTGTTGCCGTTCGGGTCGGTCTCGAACTGCATGCCCGGCACGGTGTCGGCGAACTCCAGGAAGTTGCGCGTCAGCTGCGGCACCGTGTTGATCTGCTTGAGCGACACATTGGTGCCCACTTCGGACGTCTTGACCTCCTGCAGCGAGGTGGCCGTCACCTTGACCGTGTCCAACGTGGTGGCCGTGCCATCGGCGGGCACCGCCGCTTCCCCGCCACCGCCCAGATTCAGGCTGACCGACGAGGCCACCGACAAGGTCACCGTCTTCTCCGTGCCGGGACCCGCATCCACCTTGTAGGTGCCCGGCGGCAAGCCAACCAGGGCATAGCTGCCGTCCGGCCCGGTGGCCACACGTCGCGTGGTACCCGTGGCGACGTTGGTGGCGGTCACCGTGGTGCCTGGCTGGGAAGCGGCGACCTGCCCGCGCAACGTGGCGTTGCTGGACTGGGCC
>NZ_PHKV01000039.1 GCF_002846205.1 Xanthomonas prunicola | reverse complement strand
TGCGGCACGTTGGGGATGATCATCATGGTGGTGGTGGCCATTGTGGTGACGATTTATACGGCCGGTGCGGCGGCGGGTGCTATGGGGGCAATGACTGCCACTGGTGCAACGGCAGCGAGTGCCGGTACTTTTGCAGCTGGCGTAGGAACACTGGCGGGTACTTACGGCGCTACCGCTGCAGTAGTAGGTGGCGCGGCCGGCGCATTTGCTGGCAGTTTGGCAAGCCAAGGTGTCGGCAGTGCGATGGGCCAGACCAGCTTCAGCTGGCGCAACGTGGCAGCAAGCACGGTAGCCGGCGCAGCGACGGCAGGGTTTGGCACATTGGTGAGCGGGGCACCGGCCGTGGTCGCGGCAGTGGCCACTGCGGCAATGGGCAATGTCAGTAGCTATGTGGCCAACAAGCTCGTAGGCAACGAGGCCAGCTTTAGTTGGAAGAGTGTGGCCGCCAGTGCGGTGTCTGCGGGCATCACACAGCAGTTGGCGCCGACGATCGCCCGCTCCATCGGTGTGGACGCAACGCAGTACGGGCGAGCCATCACCTCAGGCATTACCGGTGGCATCGTCAGCGCGCACGTGCGGCAAGGCATCGTGGGTGGTGCTGTCGACTATCAGGATGTGTTCGTCGATGCATTCGGTAATGCGGTCAATGGCGCGTTGATGCAGCGTGGTCAGGCGGCTCTGGCAACTAAGTCGCAGAACACACAAGCGTTCTCCGATGAGCCGACCTACTTGCTTGCTTCCAATGGCGGCGGCGGTGGAGTTGGAGCGGGCTTGCCGGAGGAATTCTGGCCATTGGCTGCAGGGAATGGGGATGTCCGCAGCAATGCCATCGACGTCGCAGGGACGCAACAGGCTGACGCGATCCCTACGATGGACACGGTGTACGCGGTTCCTGACAAATACTCGCCTGATGGCTGGTATTTCTACAACTGGAATCCTGCTGGTCAGCAGTGGAGCGACACACAACGCGTCGGAGTTGGCCGGCAAGTTGCCGGATGGAGTGCGCCGCCGGCGATGAGTCCGAATCTGGGCGTGGCTTCGTTCACGCAGGAGATGCAGCAGTGGAATGCCACGCATCAGCCGAACTATATGGGAGCTGTCACCGCCCCTAGCCTCAGCGGTCCTTACAGCAACGCCACGCCACAGTCCGATGCACGAAGCCAAATTCTCAATGATTTGCGTGAGAGTGCGTTAGGCCAAGATCCAGCCGGTCAGCTGGCAATCGGTGCGCTAGACAGGTACTTGCATATCCCGGAAATGGCCGGCGCTACACTGAGTGCCGCATGGGCGCTGAGAGGGACGCCTGACAACTTTGCGAGAATTGGAAAAGGAGTCTACAGCTACTTCGAGCGTGAAGGCTTGGATGGAGCGCTGAGCGACTATCGTTCTGGACTTGACGGTGCGCGGCAAAGCTTCTTTGAGGCCACTTATGGCGAAAATCGTGAAGTTGCGGGGCGGTTAATGTTTGATGCTGCCACCACAGTTCTTGGTCCCGAGCGGATATTCGCAGGAAATGGTCGTCATCTAGCTATAAATAGGGATTTGTTTCCTTCTGGTGGTGATAGACTCTTTGGATCGTTAGGGGCGGCTAGATTAAATCATCCAGATGAGTTTGCAGCTGCTCTTGCGAGCGTTGAATCTAACGGCGGCACAGTGGACTGGCGGATAGGACAATATGGTTTTTCAGCTGCTAGAGGAGCGCCTGGTCGGATTATTCTGGATCCTGATTCATCGATTTCAGCTGTTCGTCATGAAATTGGTCACTTCTTTGATGACATTGACAGGGGGAGTCCGGGAATGGGATTTTATTTGATGAATCCTGAAATACGGTGGGCTAGTGAGTTTTCAAGTTATTACGGGGAGATAAAAACTGCGCGCCAAATCGGTGATAGGGAAGCAGCTCGCGCACTTTTGAAAGATGCGCGCGAGGAAAGACTAAATTTGCTTGGATACTAATAATGAAACCAACAGATATCATCAAATCCATAAAAATGGAGGGGGCAAGAAAAAGCGTTCTAATGAATGCCGCACGGCATGAAAATCAAAGCGTGCGCGGCACTGCTTTTCAGTTGCTTGCTCAAAATTACCCAGACGATGAGGTAATTAGTTTAATACGAAATTCTGCCTTAGATCCTATTAATTTTGTTCCCATTATGGGCTCGGCTAGCTTGGCTCATTTTTGTGTAAAATTGTTGGTCAATATTGGAAGTGAAAATTCTCGCATGGCTGCTGCTGATCTCATCAAAGAATGGCCACCAGACGACAGGAAGGATTTGGAGTGGTTCTTAAAAAACGGGTAATTGCAATGGCGTAGTCTGCCGTCTTTGAATCGGCACGAAGCTGCTATCGAGCGTGATGGTGCAGCAGGGCGCCTCCAGCGCCGGCGATGCTTCCGCGCAGGTGCTGATCGTCTGGTACGACGCCGACGGCAACATGCTGCCCGGTGGCCTGGGCTCGTCGTGGTCCTCGGGTAACGTGGTGGACAGCGGCTCCGGCGGTGCCTGGCACAAGTCCTCGGTCACCGCCACGGCGCCGCCAGGGGCAGCCTTCATGTCCATCGCTGCCAGCGCCAATAAGCGCGCCGGCGGCGACCCGCTGTGGGTGGACGAGTTCCAGTGGACGTATACGCCGGTGCGGAGCGGGATCGACGAGTTGCCGGTCGACAAGGCGTACTGGTTCGACTACGACAAGGAAAACCGCGCCACGGTCAGCAATGGCGTGTTGCAGAACGGCCAGATCGTCATCACCAACGACGACACCAGCTCGCTGCAAAGCTACGACAGGGACGGCAAGGTCACCTTGCGCCAGTCCTTCGACAACGGGGTGCTCAAGCGCCAGCAGTTGTTCTATGACGACCAGGGGCGGGTGGTGCGCATCGTGCAGACCCTGCCCGATAACGTCACCCGCCTGCTAGAAACTAGCCGCTACGATGCCTCCGGGCGCTTGCTGGAGCGGCGTCAATACGCCGATGACGGCTCGGCCAAGCGCATCGATGTCAGCAGCTACGATGCCGATGGCCGGCTGATCAGCCAGACCGCCTACGGCATCCCGATGGGCGGGGTGTATCAGCCGGTGGACGAGGAAGGCAACCCGCTGCCGATGCCCGACGACGGCCTGGAAGGGCTGCAGCTGCTCAGCGTGGTCAATTACCAGGACGGCACCGCGGCCACCGGCTACGACGCGGCCGGGCGCCTGCGCGGGTATCGCTACTCGCTGGTACGCAACGAGCAAGGCAGTGGCATGACCACGCCGGAGGGCTACACCCACACCTACCGCTACACCTACCAGGGTGCGGAGACCTACCTCACCCAGCAGGTCATCGGCACCAGCACGCACAAGGACTTCAAAACCAGCAACAGCACCAGCACCTACGATGCCTGGGGCAAGCTGCTGTCGGTGCGCGAGAACACGCC
>NZ_PHKV01000038.1 GCF_002846205.1 Xanthomonas prunicola | reverse complement strand
CGCCTGCGCAACGGCGAGCTGGTCGTCACCGTGGCACCTACGGACTAACCAGGTGCGCAGCGCACGCACAGCACGCACCCGCATGCCCCGCGCCGAGCGCAACGCGCCAATCGCCACACCGTGCGCGCTCCCCGCTCACCGCGCAGAGGAGGACACAGATGGAGCACCCCGCCGTCGTCTTGCATCTCACGCTGGACCAACGCGACCAGCTCGACCGCCTGCTACGCACCCTCATCGCTCATGGCGACGTCATCGCCATGAGCAAACCGGAGTGCCTGGAGGCGCAGACCCTGCCCACGCTGGGCCAAGCCATCTTCGATGCCGCCAACGCCGTGCGCGCAATCCTTGATCGGCGAATGGAGCACAGCTATGGCGACCCATAAAAGCACCGTGCGATAACCTGCGAGCCTGGAATCGGAATTCGATAAGGCACGTGACGGTGCTGCGGGTCGGGCGGTGGTTACGCAGGCGTGGGGCGATTGACTGCGGTGAACGACTCGGCGAGGATCGCGCTATACCGCGCTTAGGCGGTCTGACAGCAGCTAGGCGCAGATGGCAACGATTTCGGTGTTTAGGTGGCGAGTAGATGACGTTCAGTGGCGATCTGAGGGGAGCACGCTGCTGCCGAGTTTGCACGCCGCCTCCGGCGCGGGATAAGTGCTTCGCCAGCGCAGCGCCGGAAAATCGAAAGATCAATACTCGCGCGCGAACGTGTTGAGATCCATGACGTATCTGTACAGCACGCTCAATCGATGATGCATGTCCTTGAAGCCCTGGGTGCAGAGGTCTTGGTAGACATGGGCGCAGATGGTCATTGGCACCGGCAAGGCCCCTAGTAATGGATTTAAACTGAAGCCGCTTCGTAGCTCGAATCAAGCATCAGGCAAGTAAGCGTGCCAATGAGTTCGTTAGGCTGTATGTAGTTAATTTCAGTTGAATCCGCTTGCTATGAAAAATCGCTCCGTGCTTGAAGCGCTAAGATCAGAGCCAGGCACGGCCAGCCTGGGGCATGGCTCTAACGGGCAGCTGCTTTTCAGTGATTGTAAACGAAGCATAAGTGTGATCTGCTAGCTATATGGGCATGGCGTTCGCAAAAAAACCGAAAAAGTAACTACCTGTGAGGAAGCGATGGACCGCTGTTTTCCAGAGGATCTCGAGCATCTACGAAATCAGATCGAAGACCTTAACAAGGTTGATGATCCTACTGAGCGGGTATCAAAGCTAGTAAGAATTGCGGGGGATGCCGTAAGCGCCGCATTTCGGATTGCGCAGGACTCGTCCACGCTGCCGCTACAGCAGCGGGCATTGACTGATCTCTCCGAGCTACATGGTGCAATTGCTGAGGCCGCAAACCTTTTAACTGACCCCGATTATTTTGAAAGGCTTATAAGTTTAAAGGGTCATGTTCCAGAGGTCATGCTTCAACATCTAGCTGTCATGAAAATATTCGACAAGGCATTTTGTAGCCTTTTTATGCTGATGCAATACGACGCTGATGACCGTCATGAGTTGGATCCTGAAAATGGATTTATGATAACAAGCGGCAGCATGGCTTATGGCAGAGCTTCCTTTCGTCCCAGCTCAATAAAGTAAAATTTACCGAGAGGCTATTAATCTCGGGCAATGGAATTGCCCATCCTGGGTAATAATGACAGATGGTTGTCTGTCAATTCAATACGATCTATCGACACAAGGAGATGTTGTCGTGAAAGCGAATAAATATGCAATTTTTTTTATAGCAGCTAGCTTAGGCATTAGCTCAGCGGGAAAGGTGCGGGCTGAACCTCAGTTGCAAGAGGCACGCAATTATCCAGCACCGGAACTCATTGCAAGATCCAAGAACTTTTCTTCCCAGATGACTATAGAGCATCCGGAGACCGGGGTGATCCTCAAAAAGCTTGGACTAAAGTATTTGCATGAATTGGATCCGAACCTCGTCTATCAATTGAACACGCGTACAGGCGACGTGCGGACGCTTACTCGTGAGCAATCCGCTGCAGGTGGAAGTGTTGGTCCAGCAGCGATCTTCTGGGGATTTGGTACCCCAACAGTTCGGATATCGGGTGGTGCTGCCATCAACGGCGAGGCAGCGACAACGGTAACATGTCCTTTCTCTGCACAGACTGCAGAGGTCAGTGGCTTTATGGCTTCTACGGTGTCACGCGATCCGATTGCGGGTATCCGTAACGGCGTTCTTGTAGTAGACGATCCACTTACTAGCAGAGCGCTAGGCTAATTTTACTATTCTCCGTGCTTCTGGTGGGGCACGCAATCCAATTAATCGTACAGTTTTAGAATCACTACATACGGGCTCTTGTGGTGACGAAGTCCGTATAAATAACCTGGTGACAACGTGGCCGCCTATCCGAGTAGAATTGACCATTGATGACACTGGCTCAATGGGTACACAGCTGAGTGGCGTTAAAACTGCAATAGCAAGCTTCATTGGTAATACTAATACCGGCGAAGATCAGCGTGCCGTTTCGTATGAACTCATTAGTTTCAAGGACTCTCCTACTCTTCGACTCGCAAACACTGAGGACACTTCAGCAGTCATAAGCGCTGTGCAAGCCCTTTCAGCTTCAGGCGGTGATGACTGTCCGGAAGACTCCCTTGGAGCTTTGGGACTGGCACTTTCACGAATCGACGCAGATGAAGACTCGGAGGGCTCTGTAATCCTAGCGACCGACGCGTCGCCAGGGACCGGAAATGTTGACGCCCTTATCGCACAAGCTCGCGCTAGCGGGACACGTGTAAATGTGCTCTTATCCGGCGACTGTGTCGCGGGTGCAGCCACGAAGAGTCGCGCGATCAATGGAAACACCGATGTAATCCCGGCGGCCACCCTGTCTTCGCGAGAAGTTTTTTCTCGCCTCGCAAAGGATACTGGCGGATTGTATTTTTATGCTCCTGGAGCCACAGCAGAAGTATATTCCGACCTGCTGGGACAAATATTTAGCAGTGTTGCGGAAGGAATTACTCCGATCAAGTCAGATGAGTTAGTTGAGGGGATTAAAGGTGATGCAGGTGAAGACCACCTATATAGACTTGACGTACCAGCTGGGGCAAAACTTCTGCGAGTTATGTCGTACGGCGGAACTGGAAATATATCTCTCTTCATGAAAAGAGAATCAATCCCCACTGAAACGGATTATGAGAGCCGCTCAGCTCGTCCTTCGACAAACAGTCAGACGATGCAAGTCGACAACCCGGTTGCGGGTACGTATTACATTAGACTATCTGGAGTAAGCGCGTACTCAAAGGTCGCTCTGAGGGCACTGGTCCGGAATTAATATTTTTATATGGTCGGCGCCTTGATATTTGGCTTGGCGCCGACACTGCGGTAATAAAAAGATTCGTGAAGATAAAGGATTGGAGTTATTTTTTTAAAAATTATCGGTATGTTCAGCCGCATCATAGGTGCTGATCAAATCCATGCGTCCCGAAGTAACCACCTCCGTCAAACCAGTGGGTTTTTTGTGCCTGCAGCATCTTGCGGGTGCAACCGACGCGATGCCTGCGTCGGGAGGGC
>NZ_PHKV01000037.1 GCF_002846205.1 Xanthomonas prunicola | reverse complement strand
AGGCCAGGTGATTGCAATTGTCGGGAACTCTGGCGTGGGTAAGACCACACTCATCCGTGTTCTGGCGGGGCTTGAAGATCTTCAAGTCGGGGACTTCTTAGTCAATGGAGAGGATCTGCGCAAAGTCGGTAAGTCGAGCTACCGGAGCAAGGTCAGCATCGTCATGCAGGGAGACAATCTGTTGTCAGGGACGTTGTCAGAGAACATCTCCATGTTCGATGAGCACATTGACCAAGAACGCCTCGTGCAGGCTGCGAAATTGGCGTGTATCCACGACGATATTCAGCGCATGCCAATGGGCTTCAACACCAGAGTCGGTGACTTGGGAAACACGCTGTCAGGTGGTCAAAAACAACGGATCTTCTTGGCCAGAGCTTTTTACAGGCGCACCAAGTTGTTGTTGATGGATGAGCCAACCACTGGGGTTGATGAGCAGATGGGTATGCAGCTGATGAAGAACATCAAGAGCATCGGCGCGACCACAGTCGTCGTGACGCACGACAAGAACATCTCTCGGATGTGCGATATGCACTACCTCTTCGTTAACGGAAACCTGAGGCCCCTGATCAAAGAGCAGCCAAGCAAATTTGATCAGGACGAGGCCGGGGAAACGGCTGAGAAATCCAAGCAACAATGAGGAGTTACAACGCCTATCAAAATAAGTTCAAAGGAAAAAAGAGATATGGAACATTCAATAGAAAAAACGATCAGGAAAAAAATCTAATCACAGGATGGAGCGCTGCAATGAGAGAGCTAACAATCGAAGAGCTATTCCTAGTGGCAGGTGCAGCAGCCGCTGCGGATGTAGATCCAAGCGAGCCGCCCACTGAGCTGCCCCCCGTGGTAGTTAATCCACCTCCATCAGAACCACCAACATTGCCACCATCCCCGCCAGTTGAGCAACCCCCGCCGCCGCCACAAGGTGGAGGAGGAGGCAATGATGGCGATGTCTTTGTCCCCTTGCCGGCTGAAAACAGAATCGATAATGCCTTCATTGACAGCGTGGAGGGTGGACAACAGCTAGATGCGTATGTCCCCAATAATAACGGTGTAGTCATAGATCAAAGCGGAGTGACCGTGGCAACTGGCGTCGATTTGGGTGGCCAGACTGTCGAAAGTCTCACAGCTCTCGGTGTAGACCAAGCACTGGTTACTTCGTTAACGCCCTACCTTCATCTAACAGGCCAAGATGCGCTGAGTGCCGTTCAAAACAACCCTCTGCACATCACCGAGGCGCAGGCAGGTGCGTTGGATAACGCAGTTCGATCGAACATATTAAATACGGTTGTTAATAGCTATAACAACTCTTCCGATTATGCTGACTTTTATCAGCTGCCTGGTGGCGTCCAGACCGCCATCGCAAGTGTTGCTTACCAATACGGCCCTGGCCTTGCCACAGCAACCCCCAATTTCTGGACCCAAGTAACAACGGGACATTGGCAAGATGCTGTTACCAATCTGAACGATTTCGGTGATGCGTATGATACAAGGCGAGACAGGGAGGCCGCGCTTATTCAACAAGATATTACGAACGGCAGCGTGCCGGGTGGCGGTTAAATGTTGACTTATAACGTGAGGTTGGATATGAAAGCTAACAAAAGAATTGCATCAATTGCAATAATGATCTTTTCGTTGTGGGGAAGCGTTTTGGCCACGGCTGCGCCTGCCAAGATTAATTCTGCGGTCCTATCGGCTTACTTTGGTCAGTCAGCGGGTGACTATATTATTCCCGGAAAACCATTGGTGCAGCAGTTTGGGGAGGCTCTGAGCGGTCCACCCAACAAAGACGTTGATGTGGGGAATGGGGTGACCTTGATATCCGGCTGCCGCTACAAGAGCTGCATTGAGAAAGGTGCAGTTGCCATCAAGAGTGATAATACGGTCGAAGCTGCTGGGCTCATTCACTTTAACTGCAAAGCCGACACCAAGAAGTCGGGCGCTTCTTGCTCAAAAAATCCTACTTTCACCTTATTTGTGCCCAAGAATAAAAAGAGCCTTGACGCAGAGATATCTGTTCTGAGATGGGCACATGAATATGCGCCAGATGCTACTTTTGAAACGGTCACGTTGGAGAAATGAGGTTTGCATGCCAAGATTAAAAGGCCAACAGAGGTAAATTTATCTTCAAGTGCTTCGAGTCTGCCTAGCTCTAATTCTATGTGAGCCGGGCTTGCAATGGACTGTTATTTATGGGCTGCATAGGAAGTAAAAAAATGATGTTTTGAAGGAAAGGAAAGCGAAACAGCAATTTATCAATCGAAATATTGCAGGGAGTGCTGTAATGAGAGAACTGACAAACGAAGAGTTATTCCTAGTGGCAGGTGCGGCAGCCGCTGCGGACGTCGATCCAAGCGAGCCGCCCACTGAGTTTCCACCAATTGTAGTTAACCCTCCTACAAGTCCGCCTCCAACTCTTCCCCCTTCGCCGCCAGTTGAGCAGCCAGGTCCGATAAATCCCCCAGGCGGCGGGGGTGTTGGTCCTACACCTTCGCCAGCAGTAGTGAGCGGGCTTGGAACTGGTGTGGATGAATATATCAATAAAAGCGACGCGGTAAAAAATCTGCTATCGCAATATGTTGCCAGCGATAGACATCCCGCTTTTAAGGATCTTGGTGCTCTTAAGGGGGATGTTGAAAGCGGCCAAATCTTTATTGACGACAATTACGCGGGAACAACTTTGGAGGCTGCAACAATTCTTAGCCATGAGCTATATCATGTTTACAATCCTGTTGATTACGGGACTTCCAGTCCTAGCTTGGAACAGTATGTGAATACTTGGCTAAGCAATGAAGCTGGCTCATTGGTTTTTGAGCTGAATTTTGTCAGCCAAGTCGAGCCGACGACGCTGAATCAATATCCAGCTGAAGTCACAAGCATTTATAACCAGATAGGGTCGACATTGACACAGGAGCAAGCAATGAGTCAGCTCGCGACGTGGTATGGAAATCAAGATCATGGCGGAGGGCAAACGGTGAAACAGTATTATGAGTCTGTATACAATGGTAACTGAGAGGGTGGTATTTATGAAAGCGTTTAAATTCTATAGAAGTAAATTAATTTCGAGTCTGGCTGGACTGCTGGTTTTTGTAGTTGCATCCCCGCAGGCATACTGTGCCGAAGAGCGAGTGGAAAAACTTGTCTCCTTGTTTAATGGGGGTGGTTACGTCAGCCAGAGCCAGGTTGAAGCTCTGGTTGCAGACGCCAAAACGTCTATCCTCAAAGATGAAATGCTTCATCGTTATTATAAGGTCTCATTCATTGCGCCATCTTCGCAGATAAAAGAACTTAGATTTGGCTCACATCGAGGAGACGCTAAGAGCCAGGAATGGACAGTTGGTTCGCTGTCTGCTTTTTTTTCAGATTCTAAGATGGAAGGCTGCGAGAGATACGATAGTTTTATTAAAAATATGGGTTTCGTTGAAAAAATGCGAGAACCCAGAGCGTCAATCAGAGGCGCGTCTTGGACTCGCCCGGCTATCCTGTCCAAGGGGCCTTACGTCATATCGATATCCACTACTGATGTGACTTCACCATGCGTTTCTTCACTGACGATTGTGGAAGAAAAGAATTATCCAAAAACTCAGCATTGACAGTCTAGTGAGTGCTGCCAGAAGTAATTATTGATTACTTCGATGGCGACTAGATGCGCTAGGGACTGGCTACTATAAAATGGTCGTTTCAGATCTTTGGATTAGATTGCTGGTCAAATGATCCGGACTAGATGTGTCCGGATCGTTCAGGCTTGGAAGTGAGTTAAATGATCTGTCTTCGAAGAAATGCCGAGTAGACAAGTAAAGCAGGTGTGCAAGTCAGACAGATGCCAATGAAAAACGTGCCATAGCCTTGGCTTTGTCCATGGAGCGTGGTGAGATAAGCCACTGCAAGGCCTGAGAAGCCGGAAATCACCCTGCCGAAGATGGAGTAAAAGCTGGTTAGCCAAGCGTAGTGCTCTGATACGCCCAGGGTTTCCTAGACATC
>NZ_PHKV01000036.1 GCF_002846205.1 Xanthomonas prunicola | reverse complement strand
TCGCCATCGACGAGAGCAACGGTCACCTCAACACCGGTGGTGAGCAGTACGAACGCGTGCCGGCCAAATAAGGCCGCAGTTGTCACCGGCGCCTGCGTGCCGACCCCACAGTCGCACGCGGGCGTTTTGCGTTTGTGGCTCTGCCGGCCGCGCCAGGGGGCTGCCAGCGCCCGCTGCGTTGAGCAGACGCCGGGCCGGACGCACCGCCCGTCGCCCTGTCTCGCGCTCCCCCTGCCCTTCCCCCCCGCGCAAGCCTTACAGTGCGCAGGCACGCCGGGTCCGGCGCTGCCAGACCGATCAATCCAGCAACTACGAGGGTGTCATGAGCAAGGGGATGGACCAGAAGAAGAACCAGAAGAAAGAGCCGACCAAGACGCTGAAAGAAAAGCGCGCGGCCAAGCAGGAAAAGAAGGGCAAGTAAGCCGCCTGGCCTGTTAGCAGGCGGACGAATTGGAGGGTGGTGCCCCACCTCGCGCTTCGCGGATGACGCCGGACGGCGCCACTCCGCGAATGCTGCGGACCGCTCAGCGCGCGTGTTGCCCCTCGTCTTCCTGGGCGAGCGCGGCCTTGGCCAGCGCCGACAGCAACAGCCTGGCTTTTTCCGGACGCACAACCTCGGCGTGGCCCACGTGCTCCACCGGGCTGGCCCCCTCACGCTGCATGGGCGTTGGCTGGAACAGCAGGCGCGCGGTGCCGGGCAGCGCCGCCAGCAGGGTCAGCGGATCGTAAAGATTGAGCTTGGTCACCTGCGGCCAGATGGCGTCGAAGGTCATGTCACCTTGCTGATCCGGTGCCGCAGGATCTTGCGGTTCTGCTGCAACGAACGTACGGAAGAACCACGCCGCATCCAGGCCGGGGATCAGGTTGGCCTGGATGCCTTCCCACAGGCCTTTCAAGGCATTTTTCTGCACATCGCGCAGGTACTCGCCCACGGGGTGGCCATTGCGTGCCATGCCGTCGTAGAACGCTGGCGGTACGGCGGCCTTGTAGGCAGCCTCCTTGGTCAGGATGCGCAGAGGAATGCCGAGTTGCTGCACGCGCCGGTAGAGCGCACGGGCGGCGTGGATGTCGGTGGCATTGTTGTAGGCGCGCGTGTCCGGTTGAACGAAACCATCGGCGTCCTTGTCCGGGTCGATGCCTCCCATGATGGTGATGGACGCGACCTTTTCCCGCACCAGATCGCCCGCCTCGGCAAGCAAGGCGTTGGCATCGGTCATTCCGGCGATGACGACCATGCCGAGCTTGCGGGGCGAGGTCGCCAGGCGCTCGCACATCGCACGTACGCCATCGGTATGGACTGCGTCGGGCGCCGCACGCAGCGCGGCTCCCTCGGCGAGGAACTTGGAATGCTCCCGGGCCTGCGTGGACGTCATGGGATAGTCCTGACCGCGCGCGACGCGAACATCCGGCAATGCCAGGCGATCGAAGACACCCTTTGCCAGCTGCGCCCGTTGCGATCGCATGTCGGCATCGCCCAGGGTGACGACGACGTCGGTCAAACGCAAAAAGCCTTCGACCTGCAACTGCTTGGCGATGGTGTAGGTCACGACATCGTCGGGGTCCTTGTTCGGGTCGGTGAACAGCAGCGTGTCGAGCGGCAGCTGCGGCCGGTGCAGACGCAGCTCCCGCAGCACGGCCGCCTCGGTGGGCGTCAGCACGGGCGTGTCGGCGACGCCGAGCTCGGCCAGCATGCTGCGCTGGGCAGGCGTCAATCGCGCGGGCAAGCTCTGCGTGCGTCGATGCCGTGGTCCGTCCGGGCGGGGAGGACGGCCAATGAGGGTCTGCAAGGCGCCCGGCGGTTGCGCGGCCGCGTCTGCGGCGGCATGTGCCGGCACGCAGACGGATGGGGAATCGCGCAGGTCAGCCGTCATGTCTGCGCTGGGCAAGCCGGCGGTGGAGTGGATTGCGTTGGGCTGCATGCGAGGACCTCTGACAGTGAGGGGCGGTGCTGGCAGCGCTTGTTGGCAACACGACAGAACCGGTGATCACGATCACGCGTGCGCGACGCTGCACGAAACGGTCGCGTGTCCGCGCTCACGCGTGCGTCAGTCGCCGGCGACAATGCGTGCGGCGCGATCACGCGCTCGAGCGGATGGCCAGGCTCGCAACCTTATCCTCGCCCAGCGCAGCGCCAGGCCGGCGTGGTGAATTCCTGTGTGCGGCGACGAAGAGACACCCGACAGGCACGGGCCGCATCAACCCAACCCGACGCCGGTATTGGCGAGCAGCGCACACGCTGCGCCGACATCGTCGTGCTCGCGTGCTTGGCTCGGCACAGCCCGACGCTGCACGCTATGTCGGGAACTGCCATGGCATGGCGCAACGCCTGCGCGATGCGTGGCCGGCAAGGCCGCAGCGACGTCGGCAGGCAGTGGCTGTTGCCAGTCCGGGTTGGGGAATGTGGCAGGAAACGGTTAGCCAATGAGGTTGGCCGAGTGCGCGTAGATGCCGGTGTTGGTCGTGTCGGGGCTGAGGTCTGCCCACAACTGCACCGATGGTCCTCGATGCGCCAAGCGCACCTCCAGGTAGCACGACACGCGCACCGCCACAGCGTTCACCGTGCGCCGATGTTCAGCAGACCAATGGCCGCGTCCGTCCCGGTCCACGTGCGTATGCCACAGATCGAACCAACTCTCCGGATCCAAGCGATCGACGGCAGCACACGCCTTGGATTCTGCTCGCGCCCAATAGCGCTCCATTCGTTTGCGGCGACGTCGGCCAGCGTTATATAGCGAAACCCATTGCGATTGAGCAGTCGGTCGTTTGCGGGACAAGACCCGGCACCGACTGGTTTCGATCAGAACAGCGCCCCTTGCACAGGCGCACGCGGCGGCGGCTGTGGAAGAGGCGCTTGCGTGGGTGCTGGAACCGGCGGTGGCTTGTCGTCTTTCGCACCCAACCGCCACGCCAGGCCCGAGATGCGCGCGGCGTGCCGCGCAAGCGCGGCGCGGATGACCGCTTCGCTGCCGGCCAGGTGCAGGGCGCGGCGGGCGCGGGTGATGCCGGTGTAGAGCAGTTCGCGGCTGAGCACGCGGGCGTCGCGGGTGGGCAGTTGCAGCCAGACGGTGTCGAATTCGCTGCCCTGGGCCTTGTGCACGGTCATGGCGAAGGCACTTTCGTGCGCGGGCAAGGCGGCGGGGTGGAAGCCGCGCACCTGGCCGTCGCCGTCGCCTTCGAACCAGGCGACGAAGGCGCCCTGCCCGGCGTGGGCGGGGTTGGGATCGCTGTCGCTGCGTCCTGCACCGGTATTGGCGCCGCTGCGGCCGTGGGCGTGCGCACTTTCGCCGGGCGCTGCCGAGGCGCCCGGGTCGCTGCGCAAACAGATACCGACGTCGCCGTTGAACAGGCCATGGCGGTAGCTGTTTTCGGTGATCAGCAGCAGGCGGCCCTGGAACCAGGGCGAGGCGCCGCCAAGGCGGCGGGCGCCTGAGCCGGTTTCGGCCAGCAGTTGTTCGATACGGGCGTTGAGGCCGCGCGCGCCCTGCGGGCCGGCGCGCACGGCGGTGAGCAGGCGCAGGCCCGCGGCAGCGCGCAGGGCGGCGGCCGGGTCCTGCGCGTCGGCCAGCGCGCGCCAGTGCGCGAGCAATGCGTCGCGCCCCAGGGCGAGCGGGTCTTCGCCGTCTTCGTGGAAGTGCACGCCGGCCAGTTCGCCGCTGCGCAGCAGGGCCAGGGTGGTGTCGGCATCGCCGGCGCGGATGGCATCGGCCAATGGGGCGAGTGCGAAGTCGTCCGCCTGCCGGTAGCCGCGCAGCAGGTGCACGCGGTGGCCGGCCAGGCCGCCGCCATGGGTGGCGGTGGGCGCGATGGCGCCGGGCGGGTTGCCGAGCAGCGGTTGCAGCGCCTGGGCGTCCTGCGGCTGCAAGGCGTCGCCCGGGCCGGCGGCCTGCAGGATGGCGGCGAGCACGTCGCCGGCTTCCACCGAGGGCAGTTGGTCGGCGTCGCCGAGCAGGATCAGCTGGGTGCCATCGGCCACGGCTTCGACCAGCTTGCACATCAGCGGCAGGTCGACCATGGAGGCTTCGTCGACGACGATCAGGTCGAAGGGGAGCGGGTTGTCGGCGGTGTGGCGGAACTGCGGCGAATCCGGGATGACGCCGAGCAGGCGATGCAGGGTGCTGGCGCTGGTGGGGAGGAGGGATTGCCAGGTGGGTGGCTGGCCCTCACCCGCCCTTCGGGCACCCTCTC
>NZ_PHKV01000035.1 GCF_002846205.1 Xanthomonas prunicola | reverse complement strand
AGCGCCCGCGCTGCTAGCGCGGGCCGGGGCTGGAGTGAGGGTACGGGTACCCATGCACGACCGCAGCATCGATGCTTCACCTTGGCGGCGCGTGGCGACGCGTTTACCAGGTTGGTATGCCAGTCACCTGAGGCGCCCCTCATCCGCCCTTCCGGCCCCTTCTCCCGACGGGAGAAGGGCGATGCATCAGCGCTTGCGCTGATGCATCGCCGCTTCGTCGTCCAGCCAGTTGCTGCCCTTGTTGGTCAGGAAGAACATGTACACCACCAACGACACCGCAATCACCGCGGTCGCATAGATCACGAACTCGGTCACGTGCCCGGTCTTCAACGAGGCCTGATACAGCAACGGCGCCGTTCCGCCGAACGCCGAATTCGCCAACGCATAGCCAAGACCAACGCCCAGCGCGCGCACATGCGTGGGGAACAATTCCGCCTTCACCACTGCATTGATCGAGGTGTAACCGGTCAGGATCACAAAGCCCAAGGTGAGGATCGCGAACGCGGTCAGCCAGTCGGTCTGCTTGGGCAGCTCCATCACCAGGAACCAGGTGTAGAGCACCCCGCCGATGCCGAAGAACACCAGCAAGGTCTTGCGCCCGACGATGTCCGACAACCAGCCGCCAACCGGCTGCATCAGCATCAGCACCGTCAGCGCGACCAGGTTGATGATGGTGCCGGCCATCACGTCGCCGCCGGCGAACGCGGTCTGGATCATCTTCGGCCCGGTCACCGAATAGGTGTAGAACGCGATCGTGCCGCCGGCGGTGATCAGGAAGCACAGCAGCAGCGGGCGCCACTGGTTGACGAACAGCTCGCGCATCGAGCCCGAGGCCTTGGCCTTGCCGGTACGCGAGTCGGCGATGGATTCGGAGCTCAACGACTCGTCCATCGTGCGGCGCAACCAGAACACCACCAGCGCGCCGATGCCACCCAGGCCGAACGCCACGCGCCAGCCCCATTCGGAGACCTGCGGCGCATCGAAGAAATGCAACATGATCAGCAAGGTGGTCTGCGCCAGCACATGCCCGCCGACCAGCGTCACGTAATGGAACGACGACAAGAACCCGCGACGGCCCGGCATCGCCGCTTCGGACATGTACGTGGCGCTGGTGCCGTATTCGCCACCGGTGGCAAAGCCTTGCAGCAGGCGCGCCATCAACAAGATGATCGGCGCAGCGATGCCGATCGTCGCCACGGTCGGCGTGATCGCAATGACGAACGAGCACAACGCCATCATCGACACCGAAATGGTCAACGCCAGGCGGCGGCCGTAGCGATCGGCGAAGCGGCCGAAATACCACGCACCGATCGGCCGCATCAAAAACGTCATCGCAAAGATCGCCCACACAAACATGGTGGCGTTCTTGTCTTCCTTGGAAAAGAACTGCGACTCGAAATAGGTGGCGAACACCGAGTAGACGTAAACGTCATACCACTCGACCAGGTTGCCGGCCGAGCCCTTGAGCGTGTTGGACACCGAGCGGCGAAGGCTACCGGCAGCTGTGCCAGAACCGGTGGCGATCGGAGACGATGGGGATGCGCTCATGCGGTCAGGACCTCTTCGGTGGGACAGCCCCGGAGTATAGGTGCGCGCTTGTGTGACGCATGTAAGCATTTCGGCGCATATACAGCGGCACATCAAGCACCATGCGGGTCGCTTCAGCCCGCTTTCGGCGTGGGTGCCGCAAGCGAATTGCTGTACATGCCGGAACGATCGAAGCAGCACGCCCGCCGCTTTCCCGAGGCCAACATGTCGCACGCAGTCGCGATGCGCTTGCCCGGTGTTTCGGCCTTGTTGCCGGAAACAACCCAGAGGATCCAGTCGCGTCGCGCCGCGCCACGGCGGTCAGGGCATCCCAGGTCACGCGCGCGGCCGGACGCGCAGCCAGCGCTGCATGCAGATCATCCGGCACCAGCGGCTCGGGCCCTTCGGCAAGCGGTGCGATCTCCAACACCGCCGTCTGGCCAGTGGACACGCCGGAAGCCTGCTGCAATGCCCGATCCACCTTGAGCCAATGCCCACCCTGCCCGTCCGGCTGCAACGGTGCCTGCAGTGGTTGCCCTGCAAAAGTGCCGGTCACGCTCACCATGCTGGGTGTGGGCAGCGCGTTGCTTGCTGCTGCAGGCAGTCGCAGAAACAGCCAGTTGGCATCGACCGGCGTTGCCGGTTGCAACAAAGTGGCAGTAAACCGAATCGCGGCGGCCGGATACATGGCGCGGACGATACCACCGCACCCATCCGGGGTCGGTTACTTGCAGCCCCCGCCGTCGGCGGGCGCGCCATGCTCGGGGCCACGACACGTGCTTCAATCGTGCTGCGGCAATACCTCCTTGAGCGTCTCGATGAAGGCGCGCAGACCGGGAGGAAGATGCCGCTGTCCGGGGTAATACAACGCCAGCCCCGGAATGGCCGGACACCAAGCTTCCAGCACAGGCACCAAGGTGCCACGGTGCAGGGCAGCGCTCACCGCGTACTCGGGCACGTAGGCGATGCCAAGACCGGCTTCGGCCGCCTCGCGCATCGGCGCGATCTGGTCCAGGGTGAGCCGCCCGGGCACGTCGATCACCACTTCCTCGCCACGGCGTTCGAACTCCCAGCGGTACAACCTGCCGCTGGGCATGCGATGGCGGATGCAGGCATGCCGATGCAATGCATCGGGCGTTTCGGGAATCCCGGCGCGCGCAAGATAGGCAGGCGCCGCAACTGCGACGAAACGCGTGGGCCCACCGAACGGCACCGCCACCATGTCCTGCGGCACCGATTCACTGAAGCGAATGCCGGCGTCGAACCCCGCTGCCACGATATCCACCAATCGGCCTTCGCTCACCAAATCCACCGATAACGCCGGATGGCGCGCCAATACCTGCGGCACTACCTGCTGCAGCAAAACCTGTACCACCACTTCCGGTGCATTGATGCGAACAGTGCCGACGGGCCCGCCGCGAAAATCGTCCAGCGCAAGTAGCGCGTGGTCCACTTCCTGCAGCGCCGGCACCAGCCTGGTGTAGAGACGCTCGCCTGCTTCGGTCAGCGATACGCTGCGGGTGGTCCTATGCAGCAGGCGTACGCCGAGGTTGCGCTCCAGTGCGCTGATGACATGGCTGAGCGAAGACGGCGCCAAGCCCACTTCACTGGCGGCGCGCCGAAAGCTGCGATGCCTCGCCACGGCGGTGAAGGCGACCAGGTCATTGAACGTGGGCTTGGACATTGGTGGCAAGATTGCATCAAGTCATTCGAATTCTATGGCATAGACCCAGCAATACCCGTTTTTTAGAGTGGCGCCTCCTCCAGCCAACAAGGCCACTTTCATGTCCAAGACCTGGCTCATCACGGGCGCATCGTCCGGCTTCGGCCGCCTCCTGGCAGAGACTGTGCTTGCGCGCGGCGATCGCATCGCTGCCACCGTCCGCAAGCCACAGGCACTGGCCGATCTGCAGGCCCGGCATGGCGATGCAGTCACGGTGCTGCAGCTGGACGTACGCGATACCGCGGCCGTCCACGCAGCGGTGGCGCAGGCGTTTGCAGCGCTGGGGCGCATCGATGTCGTCGTCAGCAATGCCGGTTACGGCACGCTGGGCGCGGCCGAGGCCGCCACCGACGCACAGATTCGCGCGATCATCGATACCAACCTCATCGGTTCCATCGTACTGATCCAGGCGGTATTGCCGCGGCTGCGGCGACAAGGCGGCGGGCACGTGCTGCAGGTGTCATCCGAAGGCGGCCAGATCGCCTATCCCGGCTTCAGCCTGTACCACGCCAGCAAGTGGGGCATTGAAGGCTTTGTCGAGTACGTGCGGCAGGAAGTGGCCGGCTTCGGCATCCACTTCACCCTGGCCGAACCCGGCCCGGCCCGCACCAATTTCGGCGCCGCGTTGGTGCGCACCGACATCCCCGCCGATTACGCCGACACGCCGGTCGGCGCACTCAGCCGCGCCCTGGACGATGGCAGATGGGTCATCGCTGGCGACCCGCAACGGATGGTGGACGCAATGATCGACAGCACCGAACACGCCGCGCCGCCACTGCGGCTGGTGATGGGTGCCACTGCCTACCGATCCATCCGCCAGGCACTGGGCGCACGCCTGGCCGAACTCGAAGCGCAACGCGCGATCGCGCTGGCGACCGATACACCGCCTCAGTAAGTGCGCGGGCAGATGCGGATGCACGCATGCCGGACGCGGCATACTGCAACATGCGTCGGTGCTGTATTGCGCAATGTCTTGAGTTTGCAGCGGCGCGCGGCATTAGAGCGTGTTATGCATTTTGAGGTGAGTGCGAAGCGTGCTGTGGCG
>NZ_PHKV01000034.1:0-2500 GCF_002846205.1 Xanthomonas prunicola | reverse complement strand
CCCTTTTGGGGCCTTAGCTCAGCTGGGAGAGCACCTGCTTTGCAAGCAGGGGGTCGTCGGTTCGATCCCGACAGGCTCCACCATATTGAGTGAAAAGACTTCGGGTCTGTAGCTCAGGTGGTTAGAGCGCACCCCTGATAAGGGTGAGGTCGGTAGTTCGAGTCTACCCAGACCCACCACTCTGAATGTAGTGCACACTTAAGAATTTATATGGCTCAGCGTTGAGGCTGAGACATGTTCTTTTATAACTTGTGACGTAGCGAGCGTTTGAGATATCTATCTAAACGTGTCGTTGAGGCTAAGGCGGGGACTTCGAGTCCCTAAATAATTGAGTCGTATGTTCGCGTTGGTGGCTTTGTACCCCACACAACACGGCATGTGACCCTGAGGCAACTTGGGGTTATATGGTCAAGCGAATAAGCGCACACGGTGGATGCCTAGGCGGTCAGAGGCGATGAAGGACGTGGTAGCCTGCGAAAAGTGTCGGGGAGCTGGCAACAAGCTTTGATCCGGCAATATCCGAATGGGGAAACCCACTGCTTCGGCAGTATCCTGCAGTGAATTCATAGCTGCTGGAAGCGAACCCGGTGAACTGAAATATCTAAGTAACCGGAGGAAAAGAAATCAACCGAGATTCCCTAAGTAGTGACGAGCGAACGGGGAACAGCCCTTAAGCTGGAATGGCTTTAGAAAAACAATCTGGAAAGATTGGCCATAGAAGGTGATAGCCCTGTATTTAAAAGGGCCACTCCAGTGAAGACGAGTAGGGCGGGGCACGTGAAACCCTGTCTGAATATGGGGGGACCATCCTCCAAGGCTAAATACTCCTGACCGACCGATAGTGAACCAGTACCGTGAGGGAAAGGCGAAAAGAACCCCGGAGAGGGGAGTGAAATAGATCCTGAAACCGTGTGCGTACAAGCAGTAGGAGCTCGCAAGAGTGACTGCGTACCTTTTGTATAATGGGTCAGCGACTTACTGTTCGTGGCAAGCTTAACCGTATAGGGGAGGCGAAGGGAAACCGAGTCTGATAAGGGCGCATAGTCGCGGGCAGTAGACCCGAAACCGGGTGATCTAGTCATGGCCAGGGTGAAGGTGCCGTAACAGGTACTGGAGGCCCGAACCCACGTCTGTTGCAAAAGACGGGGATGAGCTGTGATTAGGAGTGAAAAGCTAATCGAACCCGGAGATAGCTGGTTCTCCTCGAAAGCTATTTAGGTAGCGCCTCGGACGAATACTACTGGGGGTAGAGCACTGTTATGGCTAGGGGGTCATCGCGACTTACCAAACCATTGCAAACTCCGAATACCAGTACGTACTATCCGGGAGACACACGGCGGGTGCTAACGTCCGTCGTGAAAAGGGAAACAACCCAGACCCACAGCTAAGGTCCCAAATTCACTGCTAAGTGGAAAACGATGTGGAAAGGCATAGACAGCCAGGAGGTTGGCTTAGAAGCAGCCACCCTTTAAAGAAAGCGTAATAGCTCACTGGTCGAGTCGGTCTGCGCGGAAGATTTAACGGGGCTAAGCAGTGAACCGAAGCTTGGGGTGCATAAAACTTGTTTTATGCGCGGTAGAGGAGCGTTCCGTAAGCCTGCGAAGGTGGATTGAGAAGTCTGCTGGAGGTATCGGAAGTGCGAATGCTGACATGAGTAACGATAATGCGGGTGAAAAGCCCGCACGCCGAAAGCCCAAGGTTTCCTTGCGCAACGTTAATCGACGCAGGGTTAGTCGGTCCCTAAGGCGAGGGCGAAAGCCGTAGTCGATGGGAAGCAGGTTAATATTCCTGCACCTCGCGTGAGTGCGATGGAGGGACGGAGAAGGTTAGGTGTACCGGGCGTTGGTTGTCCCGGGGAAAGGCGGTAGGTTTGGATCTTTGGCAAATCCGGGATCCTTTAAGACCGAGCACCGAGACGAGCCTTTATGGCGAAGTCACTGATACCACGCTTCCAGGAAAAGCTCCTAAGCTTCAGCTCACGAAGACCGTACCGTAAACCGACACAGGTGGGTAGGATGAGAATTCTCAGGCGCTTGAGAGAACTCGGGTGAAGGAACTAGGCAACATGGCACCGTAACTTCGGGAGAAGGTGCACCCTTTTTGGTGGCTCATGCGAGCTATAGCTGAAGAGGGTCGCAGAAACCAGGCCGCTGCGACTGTTTATCAAAAACACAGCACTCTGCAAACACGAAAGTGGACGTATAGGGTGTGACGCCTGCCCGGTGCTGGAAGGTTAATTGATGGGGTCAGCCGCAAGGCGAAGCTCTTGATCGAAGCCCCAGTAAACGGCGGCCGTAACTATAACGGTCCTAAGGTAGCGAAATTCCTTGTCGGGTAAGTTCCGACCTGCACGAATGGCGTAACGACAGCGGCGCTGTCTCCACCCGAGACTCAGTGAAATTGAAATCGCTGTGAAGATGCAGCGTTCCCGTGGCAAGACGGAAAGACCCCGTGAACCTTTACTATAGCTTTACACTGAACGTTGAGTTCGTCTGTGTAG
>NZ_PHKV01000033.1 GCF_002846205.1 Xanthomonas prunicola | reverse complement strand
CTCGAGCGCGTCGGCCAGTTGCTGCAATGCCGATCGCATGTAGTCGCAAAGGCGAGTGGCGGCACCGCTGGCTGACACCTGCGCACTCAGTTGGAAACCATCACCCACATCATCGACGCTCAGCACCAATGGATAGTTACTGCGCTCCTCGGCCTCCAGAACAGTGATGCCCTGCCACGCCGCATCTTCGTCTGTGCCTGCCGCGCTGGCGGTGTGCCGATAATTCAACAAGGCACTGAACAACGGCATCGGTGCTGCGATACCGCTGCAGCGCTGCGCAAGGGCCAACGCTGCATGCTCATGGGCGAGCAATTCACTGAGGCTGTCATGCATCTGCGCCAACGCAGTGCGCACAGTCGCGCTGCCCGGATTCGAGCGCAGCGGCAAGGTATTGATGAATACCCCCAGCATGCGATCAGCACCGCTTCCGCCCTGCATGCGGCCCAGCAACACGGTGCCGAACACCACGTCCTCGCGCCCTGACAGCAAGCTGACGACCCGCGCGAAGGCGAGATGATGCAGGCTGGCAACACTGACGCCGGCCTTTCTGGCCTGCACGCGCAGTGCGGCACTCAATGTATCGTCCAAGCGTAATTGCGCTTGTTCGATGTCGCTGCCATCGCCTTGGATATCGCGCAAGCCCAGCGGCAGCGTCGGCGAATCGACGTCTTTCAACATCCTGGCGAAGAAGTCCGCGTGCGCATCATCTCTCGCTCCGAGCTGGAGTTGAGCGACATAATTGCGATACGGCATCGGAGATGCCAGCCGCTCCGGTACGCCGGACAGCACGGCCTGCATCTCTTCGCGCACCACCTCCAGTGCCATGTGGTCGAGCACACTATGGTGAAACAGCAACGTTGCCACCAGTTGCCCCGTCTCACCATCTTCGGCAACGAACAGACGCAACAGCGGCGCGCTGTGCAGAGGCAGGCGATAGCCGCGTGGATCATAGAGCGCACGCTGCTGGCCTGCGACGTCGCCCTGCGCAGGATCGAGCGTGATCGTCTCGACTGGCAGCCTGGCGCGACGTGCGACCACCTGCACAGGCTTCGTCAATCCCTCCCAGACGATCGAGGTGCGCAGAATGGTGTGGCGATCGATCACCTGCTGCAGTGCCTGGACGAAGGCCTCAAACCGGGAGCGATTGGCGAAGCCGAACTGCGAACGCAATAGATACGGGTCACCCTGCTGCGCAGTCAGATGGTGATACAGCATGCCTTCCTGCAGCGGTGCCAACGGATAGATGTCCTCCACATTGGCTGCACCGCCAGGCACAAGCGCAACGATGCGGTCGATCGCAGTCTGCGACAGCTCGACCAATGGCAGCAGCTCCGGCGTGATGCGGTCGCAGGTCGCAGGAATGCGGTTGTCGGGAACCACGATTTCCTGCGTGTTCGCAACCACTGCAGCGATCGCTGCCAGCGTGGGCTGGCCGAACAATACCCGCACATCGGTGCTGAGCCCATGGCGACGCATCCGCTCGATCAAGGTCACCGCCAGCAGCGAATGGCCGCCCAGTGCAAAGAAATTATCGTGCCGGCCGATCCGCTCCACCTGTAGCACCTGCGTCCACAGGCCAGCGAGCAACGTCTCCACCGCACCTTGCGGCGCATCGTAGGCATGCCTGGCATGTGCGTCTTCCGATGGCATCGGCAACTGCTTGCGATCCAGCTTGCCATTCAAGGTCAGCGGCCATGCGTCCAGTGGCACGTACGCACTGGGAATCATGTAGTCCGGCAGCGTCGCCGACAGCCATTGGCGCAACTGCTCAGGCGTTGGCGCCGCCTGCGTCTGATGAGCGATCACATACGCCAGCAGCCGCTGATGGCCAGCAATATCGTTATGTGCCGTCACCAGGGCATCGCGTATCTGCGGATGCGCCGTCAACTTTGCCTGGATCTCGCCAAGCTCGATGCGAAAGCCGCGGATCTTCACCTGCTCGTCGTTGCGGCCGAGATATTCCAGCTGGCCATCCGGCAGCCATCGGGCAAGATCGCCGCTTTTGTAAAGACGGGCGCCTGGATGAAACGGATCATCCAGAAAGCGCTCAGCGGTCAACTCAGGCCGGTTAAGGTAGCCACGCGCGACACCGGCACCTCCCACATACAGTTCGCCCGCCACGCCGACCGGCACCGGTTGTCGCTGCGCGTCCAGCAGGTACACACGAAGGTCTGGAATGCGTTTACCGATCGGACTGGTGCCGCCATTGATTGCGTCTGTCGCCGACAGCGGACGATACGTCACGTGCACGGTGGTCTCGGTGATCCCGTACATATTGACCAATTGCGTGGCCGCATTGCGCGGGCGAGCGAACCAAGGCGTGAGCATGCGCGGATCCAGCGCTTCGCCGCCGAAGATCACCAGACGCAGACGATGGTCTTCTTGTTCGCCCTGCTGCGCATCGATCAAGTGGAAGAAGGCGCTCGGCGTCTGATTGAGGATGGTGACCCCGCTCTGACAGAGCAGTCGGTAGAAATCCTGCGGTGATCGCGTCACCTGCTGCGGCACGATCAGCAAGCGCCCCCCGTACAGTAGCGCGCCCCACATTTCCCAGACCGAAAAATCGAAAGCGAAGGAGTGGAATAACGCCCACGTATCGCTGGCAGCAAAGCCAAACCAGTCTTGCGTCGCCGAGAACAGCCGCGTGACGTTGCGGTGTTCGACCTGTACCCCTTTGGGCTTGCCGGTGGAACCGGAGGTATAGATCACATACGCCAGATGCTGTGGCGATAAGCCTGCCCGGCTTGGATTGGACTGCGGTTGACCCGCCAGCTGGTGATGCCCTGCGCCTTCAAGATCAAGATCGACGACTGGGCAGGATACCGGCGGCAACGATGGAATCGTGCAAGCATCGGTCACCAACGCAACCGGCGCACTGTCCTCGAGGATAAAGGCCAACCGCTGTTGAGGTGAAGCAGGATCCACCGGCACATATCCGGCACCGGCCTTGAGAATCGCCAACATGCCGGCGATCATGCCGATCCCGCGTTGCAGGCAGAGCGCCACGCGATCGTCCGGGCGCACTCCCAACGCGATCAACGCATGTGCGATCCGGTTAGCCTGAGCATTGAGCTGTCCGTAGGTAATCTGCTGTTGTTCGAACAGTACGGCAACCGCGTCAGGCTCGGCCGCCGCCTGCGCCTCGAAGCGTTGATGCAACAGCGGCGTCTGCGCGGACTCTGCATAAGGCAGGTTGCAACCCGCCACCAACCACTTCCGTTCTGCATGCGGCAGAATGTCTACCAGCGCAGTGACTTGTTCGGGCGTGCGCTCCAATGCATCGACAAGGCCCGACAATGCAGCATGCATGTAATGACAGATTCGCTCAGCGCCAATCATCGGCGGGACCTGCGCGGTCAGCGCAAACCCATCTCCGAGGTCGTCGACATTCAGCGTCAGCGGATAATGTGTACGCTCCTCGGCGTGCAACACCTCAATTCCGCGCCATGCCTGTTGCTCCGACTGCTGCGTGTGCGGGCTATGGCGATAGTTCAACAGCGCACTGAACAACGGCGCCGGGGCTGCGATCCCACTGCATCGCTGTGCCAGACTCAGCGGGGCGTATTCGTGGGCCATCAACGCAGTCAGTTCTTCATGCGTCTGCCGCAGCGCCAGGTGAACCGGCTGAGTCACCCGAAGCCGAATCGGTAATGTGTTGACGAACAGCCCCATTGCCAGGCCGGCGCCCTTGGCGGCCTGCATGCGCCCCATCAGCACGGTGCCGAAGACCACGTCGAAACGCCCGGAGGTCCGCGCCAGCACCTGTGCCCAGGCAAGATGGTGCAGGCTTGCCGCCGTGACGCCAAACAGGCGCGCTTGCTGCCGGATTCGCACAGCGAGCTGCGGGTCGAGCGGGATGCATGCTTCCTGGATCGCCGCGCCGTCGCCCGGTAGTTCTGCCAGACCGAACGGCAAGGTGGGCTCGTCAACATCACCCAGCCGCTCCGTGAAAAAGGCGCGGTGCCGATCCTCCGCAACACTGGCGCGTGCCTGCAGCACGTATGTGCGATATGGCAGCGAGGGAGGCAATTCCTGCCCGCGACCGAGCAGGCACATTTGCAACTCATGACGCAGTATTTGCAGCGATAGATGATCCAGGATCAGATGGTGAAACAGCAGGGTCCCGACCCAGCGTTGATTGGCCGGATCGTGGGCGCACACCAGTTTCAGCAGAGGCGCCTGACCCAGGTTCAACGGCACGCGCCGCGCATCGAAACGCTGCTGCAATTGCAACAACACATCGCCCTGGTCCGCGTCGCAGTCGATCTGCTCCAGCGGAAGTGGCGCCTTTCGCCATACCACCTGCATCGGTGCATCCAGGCTCTGCCAGACCAGGCTTGTCCGCAACACATCGTGACGATCGATCACCTGTTGCAACGCATTGGCGAATGCTTGCAGCCGCGACTCATCCGCGAAAACGTAGTGCGCCCGAAGCAAGTAGGCGTCCCCTTGTTCGGCGGAAAGATGGTGATAAAGCACGCCTTCTTGCAATGGCGCGAGCGGGTAGATTTCCTGCACGTTGTCCTTGCCGCCGGGCACGGTGGCAACGATGCGGTCGATGTCCTCCTGACTCAGGTCTTCCGGGCAGAATGCAGGGCATGGCGCCTGCTCGTCAGAGGCCTGAGTGCCGGTGCCTGTACCGGCTTCGGCAGCCGCCAGGTCTTGCAGCAATTCGATCAGCGCTGGCCGGTGCTGACGCAATTGTTCCATCAGCGAGGCCTGATCGAGCGCAGCCTTGTTGCCGCGTACAACCAGCCGCCCTTCCTGCGCTGCCAGTTCGATGCCCTGTTTCTTCAGCGACTGCATGAAGTCGACGACGCTCACAGGACAATCTCCACTTGTTCGATCGCGGCGGCGTAGTCGGCCAAGGTGGGCTGTTCAAACAGCGTGCGGACATCGGAGTCGATGCCTTCCAACTTGATGCGCTCCACCAGCGTCACCGCCAGCAGGGAG
>NZ_PHKV01000032.1 GCF_002846205.1 Xanthomonas prunicola | reverse complement strand
AAGCGCGGGCCGGGGCGCGGAGCGGGGGTTTGGGTGAGGGCACGAGGCGCCACCACGACGCATTGCAGGGGTCACCCGAGGCTTCGCTCGCACCCTCATCGGGCGCGATGCGTCGCCTTCCCCCTCGAACAGACCAATATCGCGGCCGGAGAAGGCAGCCAAGCTGCTTTTCCGGTCACCGCGCGCCTATCAGCGCTCCAGCTGCAGCAACACATCCCGCGCAATCGCCGCAGCCTGCTCGCGCAACTCCGGCACTGCCAGGCTTTCCCACAAGGTCCCGATGCGCAGGCTGCCGATCACCCGTAGTTGCGGATTGGCAAGCCCGTCGGCATCGATCAGGCTGCCATCGGCAGCGGTGTCCACACCGATCCCGTGCGGGCCGGCCACTGCGATGCCTTGCCCCAGCAGTTGCTGCAGCAGCGGGTTGCGCATCGCCTGCACGCGCATTTCCACACCGGTGGCATTGACCAGCGTCTGCACATCCAGCTGCAAGGCATGTCCGGCACTGGCCGCCCCGGCGCTCACGCGTAAGCAAGCGCCCACCTCGAAGGCCACATCCAGCCGCGCGCGATGCACCTGCAGCTGTCCGCGCGCCTGCATCGCTTGCAGCTGCGCATGCACCGGTGCGGCGATGCGATGCCGATGCACGTCCCAATAGCGCACCACATGCCGCAGGAAACGGCGCTGATCGGCAACCGACAGGGTCTGCCACAGCGCCTGGCTCAACGGCCGGATGCGCTCCATCACGCTCTGCCACGGCAGGCCCTGCGCGGCGGCGGTGCGCGCGTGCTGGCGCAGTGTGCGCATGCGCGCGCGTAGCGGCATTACCAATAGTGGTTGCGGATCGAATGCCGCCACGCCGCCGTGTGCCTGCGGCAAGGGCAGCAGCCCATGCCGAGACACCACATGCACGGCCGCACGATGCGCCTGCGCCGCCAGCGTCACCACCGTATCGGCCATGCTCAGCCCAGAGCCGACGATGCAGATCGCCGCGTCTTGCGGCAAGGCCGCAACAGCCTCGCTATCCCAAGCTTCAACACGCTGCGCGCGCGACAACCCGGCTGCACCGCGCAGCGGCAGCGGTCGTAACGCATTGCCCACTGCCAGCACCACTGTGGTGGCCTGCAGCACCTGCCCGTCGTCCAGCTGCAGCAGCGCGCTGCCGGCAGCGGGTTGCAGGGTCTGCATGCGAGCGGCATGAACGCGCAGCGTTGCCGGGCTGCGCGCACGCGCCGCCTGCAAGCGCTCGCGCAAATACGGCGCGTAATGCCGGCGCCCCACGAACCGCTGTGGCAGCTGCGCATCGTCCAGTTCGGGGCAACAGGCGTTCGCCCGCAGGTAATCGACAAAGTCGTGGGGCAGCTCCGGCAGCGCACTCATCCGCGCAGCCGGCACATTGAGCAGGTGTTCGGCACGCGTCGTGGAATACGCCACGCCTTCGCCAAGCACCGCATGCGGCTCGATGATGACGATCTGCAATGGCGCCACAGCCTGACGCAGCAGCTGCAGCGCGACCAGCACACCGGACGCGCCACCACCGACGATGGCGATCACTGCATCGCCGGGATCACGCGGTTCATTCATGGCGGCATTGTAGGCGATGCATCGCACCACCCACCGCCGTTCGTTGCAGGACTGACATGCCGCTGCGGCGCAGGCGCGGCGCGTGTCACCGCGTCCCACACGGCCAGCACCCGAAGCGCTTACGATTGGCCGCTCAGCATCGGCGTGCGCCCTGGGAGGCCTGCAACATGTCCATCGCGTTGGTCCGGCTCATCCTCTACGTGCACGATGTCGCGGCGGTCAAGGCGTTCTACCAAACGTCTTTCGCGCTCTCCGTTATCGAGGAGATCGCCGACGAGTGGGTGGTGCTGGCAGCCGGCGGCATCGAGCTGGCGCTGCACCGGGTGGGCGAAGCCTACCGACAGCAGCCGTCGGCGCGTGCACCCGGTAGCGTAGCGAATGCGACAAACACCACCACCAAGCTGGTATTCGCCATCACCACCGACCTGCCCGCGCATCGGCAACGACTGCAACACGCAGGCGTACACGTGGGCGAACTCAAACGCTATACCGGGTTTGCGTACCAGATGTACGACGGCCGCGACCCGGAAGGCAACGTCTTCCAGGTCATGCGCCTGGACTGATGCAAGCGTCTTACATCAACGCATCGGCCAACCGCGCAATACCCTCGCGGCTGCGACGCCAGGCCGGACGGCGGCGCCACTGTTCCAGCTTCAGCTGGCGTGCATTGGCCAGATAGTCCTGTTCGATCTCGCGCAGCCGCTGCACCACGCCGGTGTCGTAGCAGAGCATGCCGATCTCGGCGTTGAGTGCAAACGAGCGGATGTCCAGATTGATCGAGCCGACCAGCGCGATGTCCTCATCCATACTCAGGTGCTTGGCATGCAAAAAGTGCGGG
Organism: Xanthomonas prunicola; assembly: GCF_002846205.1. GTDB lineage: Bacteria > Pseudomonadota > Gammaproteobacteria > Xanthomonadales > Xanthomonadaceae > Xanthomonas > Xanthomonas prunicola. The sequence continues at coordinate 5,621 of NZ_PHKV01000032.1, read as the reverse complement.
CGATACAGCGCAATCTTTACCCCGCAACGCAGCAGCTCTTCGAAATAGGCTTCCTGCGCCCACGCGGCCAGGCGTTGATTGTTGCTCTCCGACAAAATCAACTGCACATCCACGCCCGAGACGCCGGCAATGCGCAACGCGCTCAGCAAGGCCTCGTCGGGCACAAAATACGGCGTCACCAGCACCACCTTGCGCCGTGCCAGATGGATCATCGCATTGATCGCATCGCGTGCATTTTCGAACGGATATGCCGGTCCACTGGGCAGCAATTGCGTGGCGATATTGGCCTCGCACACCGGCGCGTCCGGCCAGACATCCAGGCGCTCGCCGGTTTCGGTGAACCAATCGCTGGCAAATACGGCTTCCAGATGATTGACCACCGGGCCGCGTACGCGCGCCACCAATTCGCGATTGGGCACGCCATCGATGAAGCCGGCCTCGGCCAGATTCTGCGAACCGACAAACGCCACACGGTTGTCGAGCACCGCAATCTTGCGATGGTTGCGCAGATCCATGCGACCGCTGCGACGCCAGCGCAGGCCGCCCGGCAATACCGCCAGCACCTGCACGCCGCCGTCCTGCAGGCGCTTGCGGTAGCGGCGCAGGCCGCGTTTGGCGCCCACCGCATCCAGCAGCACGCGGCAGCGCACGCCACGCGCACTGGCGCGTTCCAGCGCCACCACCACGGCCTCACCCACCGCATCGTCGAACATCAGGTAATACAGCAGGTGCACGCGTTTGTCGGCGGCGTCGATCGCCGCGATCAGGGCCTGCAACGACTGCGCATAGTCGTCGAGCAATTCCACCGCGTTGCCCAGCGTCGGCATGAAATCACCTTCGCGCTCGATCAGTGGCACCACTTCGGCACTGCTGGTGTCTGCCTGCGGGGTCCAGCGCAAGGCGTGCAACGGCAGTTGCTGCTCGCGAATCACCTGCGAGGCAGTGGCTTGCCGCTCCACCCGCAGCCGCGACAACCACGGATGGCCGAACAGCAAGTACAGCGGCAGGCCAACCACTGGCACAAAGCCGATCAGCAATAGCCAGCTACGCGCCGCACCAGGCGTGGTGCGGGCGGGAATCCATAGCAGCGCGACCAGGCGGATCGTCCAGTCCAGCGCCAGCAGCCAAGTGCCTGTCACCCAGTCGGGCAGCATCAGTAATCCGTTTTCATCGGGAACCCGATTCTGACTTGGCCGCGCGCAAACGCAACGACGTCGGTGCCGGCGTGCAATAGCGAAACGGCCCGCCGTGCGCATCGGCCGGCTGCACGCGGTCGGCGCAGACCTCTCGCAACGTCTGCACGAACGCCGACTGCGCGCGGGTGGGATACCAATCGCTGCGTGTGGTCATGCCGATTTGCCGGCGCAGCTGCGGCCCGGCGCTGCCGATCTCGTCGAGCAGTCCAGCGAGCCGCTCGAACAAAAACTGATCGCGCGACATCAAGGTGAGCCAGTCGTCTTCCAGCAGCAAGCCACGCACGGTCAACTCGGCGCCGCATTCGATCCGCAGCGGCGGCGGCTCCAGCTGGTGGTCGCGGAACAGTTGTTCCCAGCGCGCGCGCACCGGGGTGCCGGCAGCGGCGATCACCCAGGGGTAGTCGAGCAATTGCGCAAACGCGTAGGCCTGCCCGGCCAAGGGATGGCCGCTGCGCGCCACGATCACCGGTTCGTCGTCGAACAGCGGCTCCTGCAGCACGTCGCGCACCGGTAACGGGTCGCGCAGCGCACCGATCAACAGATCCAGCCCGCCGTCGCGCAGATGCGCCAGCAACTCGTCATACGGGCCCTCCACCACCTGAACGCTGGCGCCGGGATGCGCACGCGCAAACCGCGCCAATACCTGCGGCAACAGGATCGCGCGCGCCAGCGGCATCACCCCCAGGGTGAGGCGGCCGGCGTGCTGCGAGCGCAAGGTGGCGACATCGTCCAGCCCGGCGCGCAACTCAGCCAGCGCCAGCCGCACCTGCCGCAACAGCCGCACCGCCACCGGTGTGGGCTGCATGGTCTTGCCGCGGCGCACCGTCAGCGGCACTTCGATCACATCGGCCAGCGATTGCACCGCGCGGTAGATCGCCGGCTGCGAGACACCGGCGCGCACCGCTGCCAGCGAATAACTGCCCGCCACATCCACCGCGACCAAGGCCTGCAACTGGCCCAGCGACACGCGCCGTTCCAGGCCGGGGCGCACCGGCAGCCGCAGCGCACGCCGGGCTATCCCGATGCCCCGGCCCAGATGCGCCAGCACCCGCTCGATACGCGGCACCAGCAGCCGGGTGGCCTCGGTGGCCAGCATGCCGCCCGGGTGCCGGTCGAACAGGCGCACCCCCAGTTGCTGCTCCAGACGCGCCACTGCCTGGGTCAACGCCGGCTGCGACAGGTTCACCCGCGGCGCAGCCGCGCTGATGCTTCCGGCCTGGTGCACCACGGCCAGCGCATAGAGGTGACGCAGATTGGGGTCGGGACTCGGCTGCATGCTCTAACTATAAGCAAAACCAATATGCATACCTCAAATGAATCTTGAGCCAGCTGGCTCTGCCCAGCCAGACTCGGCGCACCCTTAACGAGGATGGATGGATGAGCCAGGTCGTCACCCGGATCGAGCGCACGCCGTTGGCCATCGTCGACGGGTTGGCGCAGGCCGGCGTGGCGACCGTGCACGAAGCGCAGGGACGCAGTGGCCTGCTGCACCATCGGCTACGCCCCATCTACGCCGGCTGCCGCATCGCCGGCACCGCGGTCACCGTGTCGGTTCCGCCTGGCGACAACTGGATGATGCATGTGGCCATCGAGCAACTGCACGCCGGCGATCTGCTGGTGGTCGCACCGACCAGCGACTGTTGCGATGGCTACTTCGGCGATCTGCTCGCCACCTCGGCGCAAGCGCGCGGTTGCCGCGGGTTGATCATCGATGCTGGCGTACGCGATGTGCGCGATCTCACCGCCATGCAGTTCCCGGCCTGGAGCCGCGCCATCTGCGCGCAGGGCACCATCAAGGAGACGCTTGGCTCGGTCAACGTGCCGCTGGTGTGCGCCGGGCAACTGATCCAGCCCGGCGATGTGGTGGTGGCCGACGACGATGGCGTTTGCGTGGTGCCGCGCGCCACCGCCGCCGATGTGCTGAGCGAAGCGCAGGCGCGCGAGGCACGCGAGCTAATCAAGCGCGAGCGTCTGGCAAACGGCGAACTGGGCCTGGACATCTATGCAATGCGCGAACGCCTGGCGGCCAAAGGCCTTCGCTATGTCTGAGCGCGTGCGCGCGATGTGGATGCGCGGCGGCACCTCCAAGGGCGGCTTTTTCCTGGCCGAGGATCTGCCCGCCGACACCGCCGCGCGCGATGCGTTCCTGCTGCGCGCTTACGGCTCGCCAGATCTGCGCCAGATCGACGGCATGGGTGGCGCCGACCCGCTGACCTCCAAAGTCGCCGTGGTGTCGCGCTCCACGCGTGCCGATGCCGATGTGGACTATCTGTTCCTGCAGGTCGCAGTGGAACAGGCGCAGGTCAGCGATGCCCAGAACTGCGGCAACATGCTGGCCGGCGTGGCCCCGTTCGCGCTGGAGCGCGGCCTGCTGCCCACGCGCAACGGCCAGACCGAGGTGCGCATCTTCATGCGCAACACCGGCACCCTGGCTACCGCCACCGTGCAAACACCCGATGGCCAGGTGCGGTATGACGGCGACGCCCGGATCGATGGTGTGCCCGGCACGGCCGCGCCGATCGCGCTGGCATTTGCCGATATCGCCGGCTCCTCGTGCGGGGCACTGCTGCCCAGCGGGCACGCGGTGGACACGCTCGACGGCCTGCAGGTCACCCTGATCGACAATGGCATGCCGTGCGTGGTGCTGCGCGCCAGCGATGTCGGCATCAGCGGTTACGAAGACCGCGCCACGCTCGATGCCAATGCTGCGCTCAAGGCGCGCCTGGAAACGCTGCGTCTGCTCGCCGGCCCGTTGATGCAACTGGGCGATGTGCGCGAGGCCACGGTGCCGAAGATGATGCTGGTCGCTGCACCGCGCGCCGACGGTGCGATCAGCGTGCGCTCGTTCATCCCGCACCGCTGCCATGCCTCCATCGGCGTACTGGGCGCAGTCACCGTCGCCACTGCCTGCCTGTTATCCGGCTCGCCCACACATGCGCTGGCACGGTTGCCCGGTGGGCGCACCCAGCAGTTGGATGTCGAACACCCCAGCGGTACCAGTGGCTGCGTGATCGATCTCGATGCACAGGGCGCCGTGATGCGTGCCGCAGTGGTGCGCACGGCACGCAAATTGTTCGATGGTGAACTGTATGGCTGAATATTCCGATGCATCGCTGACCTGCAGCGACCGCTACCAACGGGCCCCCTCTCTACGTGTGCCACGCCATGCGGCCGTCGAAACGCAGTGCACGGCGACCCATGCATGTCTGCACACGGGAACCACGACGTACGTCGGGACCTGCAGGTTCCGTGCACCCGACCGATCCACGGTGCGCATCGGCAGCCGCCTGTTCGCCACTTCCGCTGCAATCCACAGACCCACTCCATGATCATCGACTGCCACGGCCACTACACCACTGCGCCCGCCGCGCACGATGCGTTCCGCAAGGCGCAGATCGCGCATTACGACGATGCGCACGCGCCTGCGCCGGTGTATCCGCACATCTCCGACGACGCGCTGCGCGAAAGCATCGAGCTGCATCAATTGCGCCTGCTCCGCGAGCGTGGCGCAGACATGACCATTTTTTCGCCACGTGCCAGCACCATGGCGCATCACATCGGCGATGAAACGGTGAGCCAGGTGTGGACGCGGCACTGCAACGATCTGATCGCACGCGTGGTGCAGCTGTATCCGCAGACCTTTATCGGCGTGTGTCAGCTGCCGCAGTCACCCGGCGTTTCGATCAAGCACTCGATCGCCGAACTGGAACGCTGCGTCAACGACCTCGGATTCGTCGGCTGCAACCTCAATCCCGACCCATCCGGTGGACACTGGAATGGCGCCCCGCTAACCGACCGCGCCTGGTACCCCTTTTTCGAAAAGATGGTCGAACTCGATGTCCCGGCAATGGTGCATGTGTCGGGCAGCTGCAACGCCAATTTCCATGCCACTGGCGCGCATTATCTCAATGCCGACACCACTGCCTTCATGCAATTTCTTGAAGGCGATCTGTTCGCTGATTTTCCGGACCTGCGCTTCATCATTCCGCACGGCGGCGGCGCGGTGCCGTATCACTGGGGCCGTTTCCGCGGCCTGGCCGAGATGCTGAGCAAACCTGCGCTGTCCACGCACGTGATGCGCAATGTGTTCTTCGACACCTGCGTGTATCACCAACCCGGTATCGACCTGCTGTTCGAGGTGATCGACATCGACAACATCCTGTTCGGCTCGGAGATGGTCGGCGCAGTGCGCGGCATCGACCCGCAGACGGGCCACTACTTCGACGACACCAAACGCTACATCGATGCGTTGACGATTTCCGATGCCGACAAGCGCAAGGTGTTCGAAGGCAATGCGCGGCGGGTGTATCCCAGGTTAGACGCACAACTGCGGGCGCGTGGGCTGTGATGGCAGTTCCTTCTCCCGCCGGGACATTGTCCCGCTTCATCGGGGACAAGGTGACGCGCAGCGCCGGATGAGGGTGC
>NZ_PHKV01000031.1 GCF_002846205.1 Xanthomonas prunicola | reverse complement strand
GCCGGAGGTGTAGAGGACGTAGGCCGGATGCTGCGGGTGCAAGGCCGGCACGACGGGGGCGTGCGTGGGCGCCTTCTTCCACGCAGCCTGGTCGGTATCCAGAAGCACCGTGTTTTGCTGTTCGCGTCGCTCAAGCCGCGCGGCAGTCTCGCGATAGGCGAGCAGAACAGCAGGCTGCGCATCGGCGAGCATGCCGTCCAAGCGCGCGGGCGGTACATCTGTTTCCAGCGGTAGATAAGCCGCGCCGGCCTTCAGCACGGCGAGCAGCGCGACGACCAGATCGAGACTGCGTGGCAGACACACGGCTACGCGGTCTTCGGGTGCCACACCAAGGGCGATCAGATGATGTGCGAGCTGGTTGGCGCGGGCATCGAGCGCGGCGTAGCTGAGTTCGACCTCACCTTCCACCAGCGCGACAGCCTGCGGCGTGCGCCGCGCCTGCGCTTGGATTGCACGATGCAGATAGCCGCTGCCATCGAGCTCGGCGTCGGTGGCGTTGAACCTCTGCAACTGCGCATGCTCGGGAGGCGGAAGCAGCGGAAGACGCGACACCGTGGACCTGCTGGCGGCCACCATCCCGCGCAGCAACGTGACGAACTGCTCCAGCTGACGGGCAATGGTGCTGCGGTCAAACAACGCGGTGGCGTAACTCAGGCCGCCGCTGATGCCGTCCGCCGTTTCCTGTAACGCCAAGTGCAGATCGAACTTGATCGTCGTGCTGGTCTGGTCGATGTCCTCGGTCTGCAAGTGCGGCCAGCTCACATCGATGGCGCGCTGCGCATCCCAGGTCAGCATCACCTGGAACAGCGGATGATGGCTGAGGTTACGCGGTGGGTTGAGTGCTTCGATCACCTGCTCGAAGGGCAGGTCTTGATGCGCCTGTGCGGCCAGGGCAGTGCTGCGCACCTGCGCCAACAGCGCAGCGACAGTGGGGTTGCCACGCAGATCGACCTGCAGCGCCTGCGTGTTGGCAAATAGGCCGATCAGGGGTTCTAGTTCGCTGCGAGGGCGGTTGGCGATGGGCGTGCCGACGACGACCCGCGATTGATTGGACCAGCGGGCCAACAGCGTTGCCCAGGCGGCCAGCAGTGTCATGAAGAGCGTCGTGCCATGCTCCAGGCTCAGGACCCGTAAGGCCGCGCTCAATGCGGGATCCAGCGCGAACTCGAGGGTTTCGCCGCAATAGTCCTGTGACGCGGGGCGTGGCCGGTCGGTCGGCAGGTCCAGCAACACCGGAGCGCCCTGCAAGTGATCGACCCAGAACTGGCGCTGACGTTGCAGCGTTTCGTCAGTGATCCAGCAGCGTTGCCATGCCGCATAGTCGGCGTATTGGATCGGGAGTGCGGGGAGCGGATCGGAAGATCCTTGCGCGAATGCGCTGTAGAGCGTGCGCAGTTCCGCGATCAGTTGCCGCATCGACCAGCCATCGCAGATCAGATGGTGCAAGGTGACGAACAGCACATGGTCGTGCGCGTCCAGGCAAACCAATCGGCCGCGCAGTAACGGACCACGGTTCAGATCGAACGGGGTGCGCGCTTCCAACGAGGCATGCTGCTGGATGACCTGGCGTGGGTCGGCGGCTGCGACCGCGGCCACGATTTCTAGGGAAAAGCCGATCTCGGGCGAGGCAATGCATTGTGTGGGCGTGTCCCCGTCGAACCCGACATGCGTGCGCAACGCTTCATGGCGCGCGACAATGCGGTCCAGTGCGCTGCGCAATGCGGCGCGATTGAGCGCACCAAGCAGACGCACCGCTGTCGGCATCAGATAGGCCGTGCCGGCCCCGGCATCGAGCCGGTCCAGAAACCACAGGCGTTGCTGCGCGAAGGACAGCGGCAGCGGGCCAGCGCGTGGCACCGGCATGATCGGTGGCAACGCGCTAGACGTGGCCTGCGCGACTGCTTCAGCGAATCCACACAGCCGTGGCTGGGCGAACAATGTCGTCAGCGGCACCTCGCGTCCCAATGCGACGCGCAGCCGCCCAACGAGTTGCGTGGCCAGCAGGGAGTGTCCGCCGAGAGCGAAGAAACTGTCGTTGCGTCCCACACGTTCGACCCCGAGCAGTTCTGCCCAGAGCACGGCCAAGCGTTCTTCCAGTCCCGGGCGTGGCGTCTCGTACGCTTCCGTCTCCAGGGTCTCACGGTCCGGTGCCGGCAGGGCACGGCGATCGAGTTTGCCGTTGGCAGTCAGCGGCAAGGCATCCATCGGGACATATGCGGCCGGGACCATGTAGTCGGGCAGGCGCAGGACCACTTGCTGTCGCAGGCGATCTGGGCTGAGGGCCGCAGCATCGCCCACCACGTAGGCGACCAGGCGCATGTCGCTTTGAGTGGCGTGACGCGCAAGCACCACCGCGTCGTGCACGCCTTCGCATGCGCGCAGTGCGGCGGCAATTTCCCCAAGTTCGATACGGAAGCCGCGCAGTTTGACCTGGTCGTCATTGCGACCAAGGAACTCCAGTACGCCATCAACGCGCCAGCGCGCCAGGTCGCCGGTCTGGTACATGCGCTGGCCGGGTTGGTCGGCAAACGGGTCGGGGATGAAGCGCTCGGCGGTCAGGTCCGGGCGACCCAGGTAGCCGCGCGCGAGCTGCGGACCAGCGATGAAGAGCGCGCCACGCGCACCCAGCGGGGCCAGTTGGCCATGCGCGTCGAGCAGGCGCAGGCAGGTGCCGGCCAAGGGCCGGCCGAGCGGCACGACGCTGCTGTGGTCTTCGCCCAGCACCGGATGCAGGCTGGCCCAGATGGTGGCCTCGGTGGGGCCGTACAGATTCCACAGTTGTCCACCACCGGCGCGTAAGCGCTGCGCCAGCGGTTGACTCAAGGCTTCGCCGCCGCACAACAGACGCATGCCGGGTCGGCTCTGCCAGCCGGCGTCCAGCAGCATCTGCCAAAGCGCCGGCGTGGCTTGCAGCACCGAAACGGCGTGCTGCTCCAGCAAACGCAGCCAATCGTTCGGATCCTGCATCGTCTGGTCGCTGGCGATGACCACGCGCGCACCACCCAGCAACGGGGCGAACAATTCCAGCCCGGCGATATCGAAGCAGACGGTGGTGACCGCCAACAAACGGTCCTCGGGCGAGAACGGCAATTGCGTGTGCAGTGCGGCCAGGAAGTGCGTCAACGCGCCGTGGCTGATCACCACGCCCTTGGGCCGGCCGGTGGAGCCGGAGGTGTAGATCACATAGGCCGGATGCTGCGGCTGCAGCGTGGGAACGTGAGGGGTGTGCGTCGGTGCGTCGTCCCACAGCGCGGTTTCGGCATCCAACAGCACGCTGTGCATCCCCTCGCACGGGGCGAGCAGCGCTGCGGTGAGCGGCTCTGCAAGCAACACCCGCGGCCGTGCGTCGGCGAGCATGTCGTCCAGGCGTGTGGTCGGATAGCCCGGATCCAGCGGCAGATAGGCGGCGCCGGCCTTGAGCGTGGCCAGTACCGCTACCACCAGATCGCTACCGCGCGGCAGGCACACGGCCACGCGATCTTCTGGTCCCACACCAAGATCAATCAAGTGATGAGCGAGTTGGTTGGCGCGTGCATCGAGCGCGGCGTAGTCGAGCGTTTCCGCGTCGCACTGTAGTGCGATGTGCTGCGGCGTGCGCTGCACTTGCGCTTGGAACAAACGATGTACGTACGGCGAGGCAGGTGGTACCGGCAGCGCATGGTGCACCTTGTGCACTAGCCAATGGCGCTGTTGCGCAGGCAGCACGGGCAGGTGCGCCACGCAGGTGCCTTCGGCATCGACAAGGCCGCGCAGCAGCGTGACGAACTGGGCCAGATGATGCTCGACGCTGCTGCGCTCGAACAGCGCGGTGGCATACCCCAGGCTGCCAACGATGCGATCATGGTGCTCACGCAGCGACAGGTCCAGATCGAACTTGATCGTCGGCAGCACGGTCTCCAGACCTTCGGCGATCAGTCCCTGCAGCGCGGCGTCGGTGGGCGGGGTGTTTTGCCAGGTGAACATGGCCTGGAACACCGGATGATGAGCCAGGTTGCGGGTCGGGTTGAGCGCTTCGATGAGCTGCTCAAAGGGCAGGTCTTGATGTTCCTGCGCGGCAAGGGCGGTGCTGCGGACCTGGGCCAGCAGTTCCGCGAACGAGGGATTACCACGTAGGTCGATGTGCAGGGCTTGGGTGTTGGCGAACAAGCCGATCAGCGGTTCGAACTCGCTGCGGTGGCGGTTGGCCACGGGCGTACCGATGACCACCTGATCCTGGCCGGACAATCGCGACAGCAGCACTGCCCAGGCGGCGAGCATGGTCATGAACACCGTGGTGCCGTGGCGCTGGCAGCAGTCCTTCAAGGCTGCGGTGAGGTCTGCGTCCAGAACCACGTCCAGTGCATCGCCGCGATACGCCTGCTGTGTCGGACGTGGATGGTCTGTGGGCAGGTCCAGCAGCATCGGTGCGCCGTGCAGGTGCGCAATCCAGAAATCGCGTTGGCGTTGCAACACCTCGCCACTGATCCAGTCACGCTGCCAGGCGGCGACATCGGCGTATTGCAGGGTGAGCGGTGGCAGCGGGTCGGGGCGTTCGTCGACGAAAGCGGTATACAGCGTGGCCAGTTCCTGGACCAGCACGCCCATCGACCAGCCATCACAAACCAGATGGTGCACTGTGATCAGCAGCACATGATCGTCGTCGGCCAAGCGCAGCAGGCGGCCGCGGCACAGCGGCCGTTCGGCAGGGAAGGGCGTGGCGGTTTCCAGATCGACATGCCGCTGTAGCTGGTGCTGCGGCTCCGATACGTCGATCAGGTCCACGCACTGCAGCGCGAACCCGATCTCCGGCGATACGATGCACTGCGACGGTGTCTGGTTGTGCAAGGCCACGTACGTACGCAGCACTTCATGGCGAGCCACGATGCGATCGAGCGCCCTTCCCAGCGCAGCAGCCTGCAAGGCGCCGCGCAGGCGCAGCGCCATCGGCATCAGATAGGCAAGGTCGGCGTGCGGATCCAGACGGCCAAGGAACCACAGACGTTGCTGGGCGAACGACAGCGGCAGCGGGCCGCTGCGTGCGGCCGGCAGGATCGGCGGCAGCAGCGCGGCAGTGGTGGTGTCCATTGCACGGGCAAGATCGGCCAGACGCGGATGCGCGAACAGCATGGCCACGGGCATTTCCAGGCCGAGCCGTGTGCGGATTCTGGCAATGAGCTGGACCGCCAGCAGCGAGTGCCCGCCCAGCGCGAAGAAGTCGTCATGGCGGCCGATCTGCGCGACACCGAGCAACTCGATCCAGAGCAGTGCGAGTGCCTGTTCGCGTCCTGGTTGCGGCGCCTCGTAGCGTTGCGTGTCGAAGTCCTGGCGATCAGGTGCGGGCAGCGCACGGCGATCAAGCTTGCCGTTGGCGGTCAGCGGCAGGGCATCCAACGCCACGTAGGCCGCCGGCACCATGTAGTCCGGCAGGGCTGTTGCCAGCTGGGCAGGCAGGGCCTGGCAGACATTGGCTGCGCCGACCACATAGGCAACCAGTCGCTTGTGGCCACCGGCGTCCTGATCGAGCACGACCACCGCATCGCGCACGTCGTTGTAGGCGCGCAGTACCGCAGCGATCTCGCCCAGTTCGATGCGGAAGCCGCGCAGCTTGACCTGATCGTCGCGACGCCCGAGGAAATCCAGCGTCCCATCCGCGCGCCAACGTGCCAGATCGCCAGTCCTGTACATGCGCTGGTCGGGCTGCGCGGTGAAGGGGTCGGGGAGGAACGTCGCTGCGGTGAGGTCGGGGCGGCCGAGATAACCCAACGCGAGCTGTGCGCCGCCGATATGGAGCATGCCTTCGACGCCGATCGGCGCCGGTTGGCCAAAACGGTCGAGCACATAGAGCCGGTTATTGGTCAGCGGCCGACCGATCGGCACTGGCTGCTGCAGATCGCTGCCGCTGTGCAGCGCCAGCGCGGTCACGAACTGGGTGGCCTCGGTCGGACCGTAGGTCTGCAGCAACACGTCCGGGCCGGGCGTCTGCACCATCAACGCATGGCTGTGCGGGTCGGCCAGGTCGCCGCCGGTGATCAACAAACGCAGGTTGGGCAGCCGGCCAGTGAGCATTGGTGCGTAGGCGCGCAGCACACCCGCCACCAGGATCAGCACCGAGATCTGCGCATCTGCGATCTGCGCGCACAGCGCCTGCGGATCGCGCAGCACCGATGGCGGAACGATCACGATCGTCGCGCCGTTGAGCAGGCTGCTCCACACCTCCAGAGTGGACGAATCGAAGGCAGGATTGGAGGCGAAGGCAACCCGATCAGTGGGCAGGATTCTGGCCGCGCCAGACTGGCAGGCGAAGTTGATGACGGCGCGGTGCGGAATCACCACGCCCTTGGGGGTGCCGGTCGAGCCGGAGGTGTACATGACATAGGCGGCGCTGTCGGGCCAGACCGCCACCGACGGTGCATGGGTGGGGCCATCTACGTCCAGACGGTCCATGTCCACGCGCGTGGCGCTGCCATTGGGGACGTCGCTGGCCGAGTGGCTGATCAGTAGCTGCGCGCCGCACTCGTCGAGGATGCAGCGCATGCGCTCGGCCGGATGTTCGATATCCAGCGGCACATAGGCTGCACCACATTTGAGGATCGCCAACTCGGCGATGATGAGATCGGCAGAGCGCGGCAGCGCGACAGCGACGCTGCCGCCCGGCGTCGCGCCAAGCGCGCTCAGGCGATGTGCCAGACAGTTGGCCCGGTTGTCGAGTTCGACGTAGCTGAGCGTTCGGTGTTCGTCCACAACTGCGCAGGTGTGCGGCGTCTGCCGTACCTGCTGTTCGAACAGTTGGTGGACGCTGTCTGCCGCCGGTCGTGCGGGATGGGTGGTGTTGAATACTTCCAGTACCTGCGCGCGTTCGCTATCGCGCAGGCGCGTCAACGCATGCACCGGGCTTGTCGGCGCCAGCGCCAGGGCATGCGCCAACTGCTGCAGGATGTCGAGCATCGTCTGCGCCAGCGCGGCAGGATCCAGTGGTTGACTGGTCTGCACATCCACCGAGAATCCACCGCTATCGTGGTCGTCGTTAATCGCCAGCGACAACGGATAGTGCGTGCGTTCGCGCAGGTGCACGGTCTCGATGCCTTGCCAAATCGCCTCGCGATGCGCGCGGTCGTCGGCGAGGACGTTGCCGCCACCACGGTAGCGATAGTTGAACAGCGCAGCAAACAACGGCGCTGGCGCCTGTATGCCGCTACAACGCTGCGCTTGGGCAAGCAACGCGTGCTCGTGATGCAGCAGCTGGGCCAGCAGGCGCTGGGTCTGCAGCACTGCTTGCTCGACACCGGTCTGGTCGCGCCGCAGGCGCAGCGGCAAGGTATTGAGGAACATGCCCAGCACCCGGTCGGCACCGGCCGAAGCATGCATGCGCCCGAACAGCACGGTGCCGAACACCACGTCGTCGCGGCCGCTGGTCTGCGACAGCAGCAACGCGAACGCCAGGTGGAACAGGCTGGCGGTACTGACTCCCAGGCGGCGCGCTTGCGCACGTAGCGCGCCGGCCAGCGCGTCTGGCAATCCCAGATTCGCTTCCTGTAGCGTGCCTTCGACCTGGCTCACTCCGAACGGCAAGGTCGGTTCCGTGACGTCGGCCAGCATCCGGGTGAAGAAGGCGCGGTGCTCGTCTTCGCTCACGCCGAGACAGGCTTGGGCGACGAAATCGCGGAACGGCAGCGGCTCGGGCAGATGGTGTTGCTGCTGGTCCAGATGCGCTTGCACTTCTTCCACCACCAGTTCCAGCGTGGTGTGGTCCATCACCAGGTGGTGATATTGCAGGCCCAACAGCCAGCATCCGCGCTCGCCGGCGTCAACGATATGCGCGCGCAATAGCGGCGCCTGCTGAAGATCGATGCGGCGATGCTGCGTTTCCAGGTGCTGCTGCAATTGCGCGGCGACATCACTGCCAGCGAAGCGATGGGATTGCACGGGCAGGGGCGCATGCCGGCGGACGACTTGAACCGGCTTGCGCAGGCCTTCCCAGAACACGCCCGTGCGCAGGATGTCGTGGCGTGCGATGACCTGATCGAGCGCAGCGATGAAGCGCTCGCGCTTGTCGCAGGCATCGAAAGCGATCACGGTGCTGCTCAGATAGATCTCATCCAGCGGCGCAGCGACATGGTGGTACAGCAGTCCATGCTGCAACGGCGCCAACGGATAGATGTCCTGAATATTGCCGGCGCCGCCGTCCACGCGCTCGACGATGCTGTCGATTTCTGTCTGATCAAGTGCAACCAGCGGTAACAGGTCGGAAGTGATGTGGACGCAGTCGGAAGTTATTGGATTGGCGGGAACGTTGACCAGGGAAGCGGTCTTGAGCGCCTTGGCCAGGCCCATCAACGTCGGTGTGCTGAACAGGGCGCGGACCTCCAGCTGCCAGCCGAGCAGTCGCAGGCGCTCGATCAGTTTGACGCCGAGCAGCGAGTGCCCGCCCAGTGCGAAGAAGCTGTCGTGGCGGCCGACGCGTTCGACACCGAGCAGATCGCTCCACAGCTGTGCCAGCATCTGTTCGAGCGGGCTGTGCGGCGCGACGTAGGCCGCGTTGCCCAGATCGGTCTGCTCTGGCGCTGGCAGCGCATGGCCATCGAGCTTGCCGTTGGCGGTCAGCGGCAGGGCATCCAGTTGCACATAGGCGCTGGGAAGCATGATCTCGGGCAGGCGCGTGGCCAGTTGCGTGCGCAATGCCTCGACGTTGAGGTCGGTATCGCCGACCAGATACGCGACCAGACGCGGCTCGCCGGGCGTGTCCTCGCGCAGCAGCACGGCGGCGTCGCGCACCCCGTGGCAGGCGCGCAATGCGGCGGCGATTTCGCC
>NZ_PHKV01000030.1 GCF_002846205.1 Xanthomonas prunicola | reverse complement strand
GAGCCGGAGGTGTAGATGACGTAGGCCAGGCTATCCGGGCACAGCCCAGAGACAATCGGTGCANGAAGGGGCGATAGGTCTCTATCGCCCATTGCAGGTAATGCGTGGCGCCTGCGTGGGTGAGCAGCGTGCCCTTGGGTTGTCCGGTGGAGCCGGAGGTGTAGATGACGTAGGCCAGGCTATCCGGGCACAGCCCAGAGACAATCGGTGCACCAGGGTTGTGCAGGGACGTCTCCGTCTCCGCATCGACGTCCGTTTCCGTGTCCAACGTCAGCACGCTCACGCGCAGCATGGCGCGGCTGGCCGGCAAACGCTCCTGCAGACCGGAGCAGGTCAACACCGCACGCGGACGGCTGTCGGCGAGCAGGAAGGCCAGGCGTTCGCCGGGCAGATCCGGGTCCAGTGGCAGGTAGGNTTGCTCAATGCCGCGCGGCAAGTACAGGGCAACGCGGTGTTCCGGTCCGACGCCTAGTTGGCACAGGCGATGCGCCAACTGGTTGGCGCGCGCATCGAGTACGGCGTAGCTGAGTTGGATGCCATCGGCGCATAGCGCGATGGCGTTGGGCGCGCGGCTAACCTGCGCTTCGAACAGGTGATGGATGCACTGCGACTGCGCGAGCGGAGCCGTTTCGGTGACGGTGAAGCGCTGCAGCTGTGCGCGTTCGTCGGCGGGTAGCAGGTGCAGGGTGTGCAACGCGGCGTCTGGCGCCTGATCCAATGCCTGCACCAGCGATTGCACGGCTTGCAGCATCAGCGCGATGACACGTGCGGTGCCGATACGCGGAACCACTTTCACCTCCACCGCAAAACCTCCGCTGACGGAGATGTCGTCGATCGAGATCGTCAGCGGATAGTTATTGCGATCCAGCCCGTCCAGCATTTCCATGCCTTGCCACGCATGCGTGATCTCGCTGGCTGCCTGCACCGCACTGCCACCGACATAGCGATAGTTGAGCAGTGCAGTGAAGAGCGGCGCCGGTGCGACGATGCCGCTGCAGCGCTGCGCCAGGGCCAGCGGGGCGTGTTCGTGATGGAGCAGCTCGGCAAGCTGTTGCTGGGTCTGGCGCACAGCATCTGCGACGCTGCGACCATCGCGTTGCAGACGGATCGGCAAGGTATTGAGGAACATGCCCAGCACCCGGTCGGCGCCACTGCCGGCATGCATGCGTCCGAACAAGGTCGTGCCGAACACCACATCGTCCTGGCCGCTGGCCTTGGCCAATACCAAGGCACAGGCCAGGTGGAACATGCTGGAGGGACTGACATTCAACCGGCGTGCATGGCGACGCACGTCGGTGGCCAGGGCATCGGGCAGCGGTTGCAGCGCCTGTTCGATGTCGGCACCGGTACCGCGCACTTCCCACAAACCGAACGGCGCGGTGGGTGTCTCCAGATCGCCCAGCTGCTGGGTGAAGAAGGCGCGGTGTTCGTCTTCGCTGACACCCAGCTTGGCCTGGGCGACGAAGTTGCGGAACGGCAGCGGTTTGGGCAAACCCTGTTCACGCTCATCCTGATGTGCCTGCACCTCTTCGATCAGCAGTTCCAGGGTGGTGTGATCCATCATCAGATGATGGTTGTGCAGGCCCAGCAGCCAGCGCGCATGCGCGGGATCTTCGACGACATGCGCGTGGATCAGCGGTGCGTGAGTGACATCCAGGCGGAAGCTGCTGGGATCCATGCGGCGACGCAACGCGGCCAGCACATCCGGCTCATCAATGGTGAGCACATGGAGCGGCAGTGGAGCATGCCGCCAGACGACCTGCACAGGTGTGGGCAGGCCTTGCCAGGCGAAACCGGTGCGCAGGATGTCATGGCGGGAGATAACCGCTTCAAGCGCAGCGACGAAGGTGTCCAGACGCGCGCGGGTGTCGAAGGCCAGAACGCTGATGTTGAGGTAAGCATCGCCCTCGTGGCTGGCCAGGTGATGGAACAGCAGACCTTCCTGCAACGGTGCCAGCGGGTAGATGTCCTGCACGTTGGCCGCGCCGCCATCGACAGTCGCGACGGCGGCATCGATCTCGCTCTGGGTGAGCTGCACCAGCGGCAGCAGCTCGGGCGTGATCCGGGTGCAGCCGGCCGGGATGCAGTTCGGCGGGACGTTCACCGCGCCGCTCTGGCGCAGTGCGGCTGCCAAACCGGCCAGGGTTGAGGCGCCGAACAACGTGCGCACTTGCAGCTCCCAGCCGTGCTGGCGCAGACGTTCGATCAGCTTGATCGCCAGCAACGAATGACCACCCAGGGCGAAGAAGCTGTCATGGCGGCCGACGCGCGCGATGCCGAGCAGCTCGCTCCACAGCGTGGCGAGCAAGGTTTCCAACTCGCCTTCCGGCGGTGCGTAGGCCTGCACCGCCAGCGCATCGGCATCCGGCGCCGGCAAGGCGCGGCGGTCGAGCTTGCCGTTTGGCGAAAGCGGTAGCGCCTGTAGGTGCACATAGGCGCTGGGCAGCATCACCTCGGGCAGGCGTGCGGCCAGTTGCGTGCGCAGTGCGTCAGCCGTCAGGTGCTTCGCATCACCGACCAGATAGGCGACCAGGCGCGGCTCGCCGATGTCATCGCGAACAATCACGACAGCCTCACGCACGCCCTCGCAGCCGCGCAAGGCGGCTTCGATCTCGCCCAGTTCGATGCGTACACCGCGCAACTTGATCTGTGCATCGTTGCGGCCGAGATACTCCACCGCGCCATCGGCACGCCAGCGCGCCAGATCGCCAGTGCGATACATGCGTTGGCCTGGCTGATCGGCAAACGGATCGGGGACGAAGCGTTCGGCGGTCAGATCGGGCCGACCCAGATAGCCGCGTGCGAGCTGCACGCCCGCAATCTGCAGTTCGCCGGGCACGCCAATCGGGGCGAGTGCGCGATGCGTATCGAGCACGTGCAGGCGGGTGTTGGCGATCGGACGGCCGATCGGCACACTGGTTGCGTCCGCATCGCCGCATTCCCATGCACTGACTTCCACTGATGCTTCGGTCGGGCCATACAGATTGTAGAGGCGTGCCTGTGGCAGGCGTTGACGTACCGTTTGGGCCAGGTCGGGGGGCAGGGCTTCGCCGCTGCAAACAATGAGGCGCAGGCTGGTGCATACGCCTTGTGGCAAGGCGTCCATAAAGACGCGTAGCATCGAAGGCACAAAGTGCACGGTGTCGATGTCGGCTTGCTCGATCAATTCGATCAGATAGGCCGGGTCCTTGTGGCCCTCGTGTCGGGCAAGGACCAAACGTGCGCCGACACGTAACGGCCAAAACAGTTCCCACACCGAGACGTCGAAACTGACTGGCGTTTTCTGCAGAACGGTCTGCGTGGGGTGTAGTCCTAACGCCTGTTGCCCCCATGTCAGGCGGTTGTCGATGCCGGCGTGGGTGTTGACGACGCCCTTGGGTTGACCGGTGGAACCGGAGGTGTAGAGCACGTAGGCTGGGTGTTGCGGGTGCAAGGTTGCAACAATGGGCGCGTGCGTAGGTGCGTTATTCCACAGAGCCTGGTCGGTATCCAGTAGTACCGTGTGCAGACCATCACTTGGTGCCAGCGGCGATGCGGTATCGCTGAGGGCGAGCAGTACGCGAGGCTGTGCGTCGGCAAGCATGCGCTCCAGGCGATTGGATGGTGCATCCGGATCCAGCGGCATGAACCCAGCGCCGGCTTTGAGCGCGGCGAGTAGGCAGACGACCAGATCGATACCGCGCGGCAGACACACGGCCACGCGATCTTCTGGTACCACACCAAGATCAATCAAGTGATGAGCGAGTTGGTTGGCGCGTGCATCGAGCGCGGCGTAGCTCAGTTCGGCCGTATCGTCGACCAGCGCGATCGCCTGCGGCGTGCGCTGTGCCTGCGCTTGGATTGCGTGATGCAGATAGCCGCTGCCACCGAGATCGACAGTGGTGTCATTGAAGCGGCGCAACTGCGCGCGTTCGTTTTCTGACAGTGGATCCAGCGCATGCATCGCCGTCTGCGGTGCCTGTTCCAGCGCCTGCACCAGCACGTGCACTGTCTGCAGCAACATCGCTGCGATGCGTTCGGCGCCGATGTCTTGCACGCATTGCACATCGAGCGAGAAGCCACCTGCGTCGGTGTGATCGTTGACCGACACCACCAGTGGATAGTGGGTGCGCTCCTGTCCGCCAATCTGCTGCACGTCCTGCAGCGCATCTTCCTGCGCGGCGCCCAGCACCGCGCTGCCGCCCGCATAGCGATAGTTGAGCAAGGCGTGGAGCAGCGGGGTGGACGGGTCCAGCCCGCTGCAGCGCTGCGCCATCGCGAGTGGCGCATGTTCGTGGTGCAGTAACTTGGCAAGGCAGTGCTGGGTGTGACGCACGGCCTCGAGCACGCTGCCGCGCGCCGTGTTGAGGCGGATCGGCAAGGTGTTGAGGAACATGCCGAGCACGCGGTCCACCCCGGCGCTGGCATGCATGCGTCCAAACAGCAGGGTGGCGAACACCGCCTCGGTGCTGCCGCTGGTGCGGGCCAGCAGCAGGGCATAGGCCAGATGGAACAGGCTGGCGGCGCTGACGCCATGCTGGCGCGCCTGTGCGCGCAAGGACTGCGCAAGTGCCTCGGGCAGGGGCTGATGCAGCTCCTGCAGCACGGCCGGCTCCGCCACCGGTGCGTGAACGCCGAACGCCGCAGTGGGCGTGTCGATGTCGGCCAGCATGGCAGTAAAGAACGCCTTGTGTTCCTGCTCCGACAGTGCGCTGAGGGTATGGGCGACGAAGTCGCGGAACGGCAATGGCGTTGGCAGCTGTTTCTGCCGGCCAGCCAAATGCGCACGCACTTCCTCGATCAGCAGTTCCAGCGTGGTGTGGTCCATCACCAGATGATGGTGTTGCAGGCCGAGCAGCCAGCGTCCGGTGATGGTGTCTTCGGTCAGATGCGCCTGGATCAGCGGAGCATGTTGCAGGCCGAGCGCGGCGTCGGGAGCGTGTAACCATGCTTGCAACCGCGCGGCCGGATCGGTGTCGTCGAAGTGCTGCAGGTGCCGCGGGACCACGGTGTGTCTGCAGACCACCTGCACCGGTGCAGAGAGCCCTTGCCAGACAAACCCGGTGCGCAGGATGTCGTGGCGTGCGACGACCTGATCGAGTGCATCGAGAAAGCGATCGAGCAACGCGCGCGACGGGAAGCCGAGCACGGACGAATGCAGATATGGATCGGCGCGTGGATCGTTCAGGTGATGGAAGAGCAGGCCTTGCTGCAATGGCGCCAATCCTGCACGTTGGCCGCGCCGCCGTCGACGGTGGCCACGATCGCCTCGATCTCTGCTTGCGTCAGCGCGACCAGCGGCAGTAGGTCCGGAGTGATGCGCGTGCACTCGGGATCGATGCGGTTGGGTGGTACCTCGATGGCAGATGCGGCCTGCAGATTGCCGGCCAGACCCGCGAGTGTGGGTTGAGCGAACAGGGCCCGCACATCGATCTGCCAGCCGAGCCGGCGCAGGCGCTCGATCAGTTTGACTGCCAGCAGCGAGTGACCGCCCAGCGCGAAGAAGTCGTCGTGGCGGCCGACCTGTGCAACGCCGAGCAACTCGCTCCACAGCGTGGCCAATACCTGTTCCAATTCGCCTTGCGGGGCGACATAGGCGTGCAGATCCAGCGCTTGATCGTCGGGTGCCGGGAGCGTGGCGCGATCGAGTTTGCCGTTGGGGGTGAGTGGCAATGCATCGAGCTGCACGTAGGAGGCTGGCAGCATGTGGTCGGGTAAGCGCGTAGCGAGTTGGCTGCGCAGCGTTGCCGGTTCCAGTATCGAGGCATCGCCGACGAGATAGGCAACCAGCCGTTTTTCGCCGGTGTCCGCGCGTGCGATGACCACCGCCTCCTGCACGCCAGCGCAGCTACGCAGTGCCGCTTCGATCTCGCCCGGCTCGATGCGGAAGCCGCGGATCTTGACCTGCGCATCGTTGCGGCCGAGGAAGTCGAGCGTACCATCGGCCAGCCAACATGCGAGGTCGCCGGTCTTGTACATGCGCTCGCCCGGCTGTTCGGCGAACGGATCGGGGACGAAGCGCTCGGCAGTCAGGGCAGGACGATGCATATAGCCCTGCGCCAACTGCGCACCGGCGAGATGCAGTTCGCCGGCCACACCGATTGGCACCGGTTGACCATGGCGATCGAGCACATAGAGCCGGGTATTGGCCAGTGGCCGACCGATCGGCAGGCGTCGGGTTGCATCGGGCGCGTGCTGCAACGCCAACGCGGTGACGAACTGGGCGCTCTCGGTCGGACCGTAAGTCTGCAAGACGGTGGTCGCGCCACCGGCCTCGAACACCGTTGTCAGCGCATGCGGATCGGCGACATCGCCGCCGGTGAGCAGCAGGCGCAGGGTGCCAAGTTGCGGTGCGATTGCTGGCGCATAGGTGCGCAGTACACCAGCGACCAGGATCAAGACCGACAGGCGTTCGCGCGCCACCAACGCGCCCAGCGCCTGCGGATCGCGCATGACCGGCGCAGGAACAACCACGACAGTGGCGCCATGCAGCAGACTGCCCCAGACCTCCAGCGTGGCCGAGTCGAAGGCAGGGTTGGACGCGAAAGCAACGCGGTCGTCGGAGCGCAGCCGTGCTGGACCATCCTGCAGGACGAGGTTAGCCACCGCGCCATGCGACACCGTCACACCCTTCGGTGTGCCGGTGGAACCGGAGGTATACATGACATAGGCCGCGGCTGTTGCAGGCACGGCGATCGCTGGTGGCGTTGTGATGTCGTCGTCGCTGCCCTGGAGATCGTCAAGGTCGGCGATGGTCAGACAAACCACCTGCGCAGGCGCCAGCACACTATCGGCAGCATGGATCAGCACAGACACCTGCGCATCGTCGATCAACGCAAGCAGACGCTCGTCGGGATGGTCGACGTCCAGCGGCACATAGGCCGCTCCGCACTTGAGCACGGCCAGTTGCGCAACAATCAGCTCAACCGAACGCGGCAACGCAGTTGCCACGCGTTGACCGGCACGCAAGCCCAGGCGGCGCAAGCGTTGCGCTAGCCGGTCGGCCTGTGTATCGAGCGTGGCATAGCGCATGCTGCCTTGCTCCGACACCACCGCGATGGCGTCCGGCGTGCGGCGTGCCTGCGCTTCGAATAGCTGGTGCAGCGGCTGCTCGGGCACAGCGGCCATGTCGCCAGTGCCAAAGTCGGCCAGCAGTTGCTCGCGCTGTGGCGCATCCAGCCAGGGCAACTGCGAGATGCGAGCGTCGTCGTCGCGCGTCAGCGCGTGCAGCAACTGCTCGAAGCAGCGCCACCAACGTTGGATCGTCGTCGCATCGAACAGCGCTGTGCCGTAGCCCAGACTGCCGACGATACGGGCGCCGTCTTCCTGCAGCGTGAGTTCCAGATCGAACTTGCTGACGGTGAATGGACTCTGCACGCTTTCCAGACGCAGGTCGGGCAATTCCAGCGCGACAGCCGGCGTATTTTGCCAGGCGAACATCACCTGGAACAACGGCGGGTGGCTCAGGTTGCGCGGCGGATTGAGCAGTTCGATGACCTGTTCGAACGGAACATCCGGGTGCTGCTGTGCAGCCAGCGCAGTGGTGCGGACGTGGCCCAGCAATTGGCCCACGCTTGGATCTGTACGTAGATCGATGCGCAGCGCCTGGGTGTTGACGAACAGACCGATCAGCGGCTCCAGTTCGCTGCGGGTGCGATTGGCGATCGGCATGCCGATCACCACCTGATTCTGGCCGGACAGGCGTGCCAGCAGCGCGCCCCAAGCCGCCAAGACGGTCATGAACACGGTGGTGCCGTGGCGCTGGCTGATAGCGCGTACGGCAGCGGTGAGATCGGCATCCAGCGCAAGATCCAGGCTGCCTCCGGTGTAGTCCTGTAGCACCGGACGCGGGCGATCGGTGGGCAGTTCCAGCAGCGTCGGTGCGCCGTGCAGGTGCGCACGCCAGAAGCTCAGCTGGCGTTGCAGCAGTGGGCCATCGATCCAGCGGCGCTGCCACACGGCGTAGTCCTGGTACTGGATCGACAGCGGCGGCAGCGGATCGGTCTTGCCTCGCGCAAAGGCGGTGTACAACGCGCCGAGTTCCTGCAACAGGACGCTGATGGACCAACCATCGGCGACGATGTGATGCATGGTGATCAACAGACGATGCTCGTGCTCAGCCAGGCACAGCAAGCGACCGCGAATCAGCGGGCCGCGCGCCAGATCGAAGGGCGTGCGGGTTTCCTGTTCGGCATGGCGCTGGGCCTCGGCGGCAGGGGCAGGCGACTGACGCAGATCGATATATTCCAGGTAAAAACCTGCGTTCGCTGCGACCACGACTTGGGTCGGGCTGTCATCGTGCGAGGAAAAAACCGTCCGCAGCGATTGATGGCGAACCAACAGTTGATCCAGCGCCTTGCCCAGTGCATCGCGATCCAGGTGGCCGGACAGACGGACTCCACCGGCGATCAGGTACGCCAGTGCGGCACGATCATCGAGCCGGTCGAGCAGCCATAGACGTTGCTGGGCGAATGACAGCGGCAGTGGCGCGCTCCGGTCGCTCGGTACGATGGCGGGTAGGGTGCTGGTATCGGCACTGTCCAAC
This sequence comes from Xanthomonas prunicola, assembly GCF_002846205.1. Classification (GTDB taxonomy): domain Bacteria; phylum Pseudomonadota; class Gammaproteobacteria; order Xanthomonadales; family Xanthomonadaceae; genus Xanthomonas; species Xanthomonas prunicola. Next base: position 441 of record NZ_PHKV01000030.1, on the reverse strand, counting down.
GCCAGAGCCAGCTCGGCCAGACGTGGTTGAGCAAACAATGCGGCCAGGGGTAGTTCGATACCGAGCGCGCTGCGGATACGCGAGATCAGCCGCACGCCGAGCAGCGAGTGCCCGCCCAGGGCGAAGAAGCTGTCGTGGCGGCCAACGCGTTCGACGCCGAGCAGCTCGCTCCACAGAGTGGCGAGCAAGGTTTCCCGTTCGCCTTCTGGCGCTGCGTAGGTCTGCACCGCAAGCGCATCGGTCTCTGGCGCCGGAAGTGCGCGACGATCGAGCTTGCCGTTAGACGTGAGTGGCAAGGCATCCAGCCACACATAGGCGCTGGGAAGCATTATCTCGGGCAGGCGCGTGGCCAGCTGCGTGCGCAAGGCATCGGCGCTGATGTCGGCGTCGCCGATCAGATACGCGACCAGGCGCGGCTCGCCGGGCGTGTCCTCGCGCAGC
>NZ_PHKV01000029.1 GCF_002846205.1 Xanthomonas prunicola | reverse complement strand
CATAGCCGGCTTTTTCGTTTCGTCAACACCGCGTGATGTTTTCGATTCGACCCGTTCGTTGTTGCGGTGCTTGAAGAAGCGCCGCCGTCCTGAGCGAGGCCGCGCAGTTTATCGAGCCTGAGCAGAAGTGCAAGCACTTTTTGACAGGTGCATGACATCGACCTGCAGCCGCCTTTGTACAGCAGGCAATTGCACGCGCTGGCCTCTCCGCGCATCTCCGGGTTGCAAGGCTTATTCGGGATTGGCAGCTATACACGTCTCAGCAGGGTATCGATCGCCGATGGGCTCGGCGAAGATGCACGCACTCGCTAGAGGAGCCCGCATGCCCGCTTCCCGCAATCTGCTCCGTGATCTATCGCTGCCTGCGATTGCCGCCGGCTTTGTCACCGTACTGGTGGGGTTTGCCAGCTCTGCGGTGATCGTGTTCGAGGCGGCGCGCCACCTGGGCGCCGATCAGGCGGAGATCGCGTCGTGGATGTGGGCGCTGGGTATCGGCATGGGCGTGACCTGTATCGGGTTGTCGCTGCGCTACCGGGTGCCGGTGGTGACGGCCTGGTCCACGCCTGGTGCAGCCATGCTGATCGGCAGCGCGGCCGGGGTGCCGTTGCGCGAGGCCATCGGTGCGTTTGTGGTGGCTGCGGTCTTGGCCATGGTGGCCGGGTTTTCGGGACTGTTTGAGCGAGCGATCCGGCGCATGCCGATTTCACTCGCCTCGGGAATGTTGGCCGGAGTGCTATTGCGCTTTGGCCTGGACATCTTCGTGGCCATGCAAAGCCAGGTGGTGCTGGCGCTGGCGATGCTGGTCACCTATCTGTGCGGGCGGCGCTGGTGCGCGCGCTATGCGGTGATTGCGACTTTGTTGGTGGGCGTTGCGATTGCCGCCAGCGGCGGGCTGCTGCAGTTGGGAACAGTGCAATTGGAATTGGCACGCCCGGTGTTGGTGGTGCCGTCGCTGTCGTGGGCGGCGCTGTTTGGTCTGGCGATTCCGTTGTTTGTGGTGACCATGGCCTCGCAAAACGTGCCGGGCGTAGCGGTGATCCGGGCATCCGGCTATGCGGTGCCGATCTCGCCGACGATCGGCTGGATCGGTGCAGTCAATACGGTACTGGCACCGTTCGGCAGCTTTGCGCTGAATCTGGCGGCGATTACCGCGGCGATCTGCATGGGCCGGGAAGCGCACGAAGATCCGGCACGGCGCTACACCGCTGCAGTGAGCGCCGGCGTGTTCTATGTGGTGATCGGGTTATTCGGCGCGACCGTGGCGGCGGTGTTTGCGGCCTTCCCGCGTGAGCTGGTCATGGCGATTGCCGGGATCGCCCTGTTGGGGACCATCGGCAATAGCCTGGCGGCGGCACTGCGCGAGGACAGCGAACGCGAAGCCGCGTTGATTACCTTTCTGGTCACCGCCTCCGGGCTGACGCTGGGCGGGATCGGCGCGGCGTTCTGGGGCTTGCTGGCCGGAACGATCACATTGTTGGCATTACGACCGAAGACGGCGCCCTGACACGCGTCCCACCGATGCAGGGAGAAGAGCGGCAGACACGTGCGGCGGCCGCATGGCTGTTTGGTCGCCCCGTTCTCCTGCCTGCACGGTGTCTCGCTTCAGCACTGCGGGGAGCCGAATTCATTCGTGCAACCCGCAGCGCGCGGGTTGATATCGAAGCTGGCAAGTCCCTCGGGGCAGTCGCGACCACCGAGAAGCACAAGGCATCGCGTCACTACGCCCTGCCGGTTGGCTCGAGGGATCCCGTCGACGCGATCCCTCGCCTGCAACAACGACACGGCAAACAATGCGCCGGCACCCACCGCACTCACGATATCGATGGCAGCGCTTATTCCGGATCGCGTAATTGCAGCAGCCAGTGCGCGGTCACGCCGCTGGGGCTGGGCAGGGGCTCGAGATGGAATTGGCGATATGCCGGCTCGCCATCCTGGGTGCGCAGCGGCAGGGTGACGTAGGCGGCGCGGCCCAGGCGCAGCGCCTCTTCCAGCAGGTCGACCTTGCCCCGCGCAGCATCATCGGCCAGCAGAGCGAGGATGTCGCAGCCGATCAGGTCAGCCACTGCGGTCTGACTGAGTTCGGCGAACGCAGGGTTGACGAAGATCAGCCGATGCGCGGCAGTGTCGGCGCCCCGCTCGATGATGGCCACGCCGTCGCGCAGCCGCGACAGCGAGGCTTCGAGCAGGGTGAAATCCTGCTGGAAGCGCTTGCGCTCCATCAGTTCGATCAACACGCGCAGGCTGCGCGCCGATTCCAGATGTAGCGGCGACCAGCGCCGTGCGCGGCCGCGCACGGTTTCCTGCCAGAGATCGAAGCTCTTGCGCGGGGACAGACGTGAGTTGGGAATGTCGGCCAGCTTGGCCAGCTGCGGATTGCCAGCCCAGTTGACCGTCTGCACCTTTTCGCGGCGGGTCCACAGCAATGCGCTGCGCGACTGCGGCATCAGCGGCACGAAGATGAAGCCGGCGGCCAGCGGCGCGAGATCGGCCAGTTCCGGGAATACCTCGCCGATCGCCTCCACATGCAGGGCGCCGACGGCATCCTCACGCAAGGCATCGTGGTGCGCCAATTCGATATGGTCGCGGATACGCCGCAGTGCGGCTGCATCGGGCACGCTGCCGTGCCGGCTGATCTCCTTGCCATGGAAGATCGCCACGCCATCGGCATCGACCACGTCCATCAGGTCCGACGCCATGTCGGCGAGCATCTCGACCGTCATCTGGGCGGCGTCGTTGAAGTCGGTGATCAACTTTTCGCGCACAGTGAGCAACACCGATTCCATGCGCGCGCGCTCGACCGCCTGCAGCGCGCCGATGCGACCGGACAGCGCGCGGGTCACCGCATCGGTGGCATCGCGCATGGCATGGCTGGTGAAGTGCGGGCTGTAGTGGTGGCAGGCGATCAGCCCCCACAACGCATCGTTGACCACCAACGAAGAGACCAGGGTGGCGCTCACGCCCATGTTGGCCAGATATTCCAGATGCACCGGCGAAACGCTGCGCAGGCTGACATCGCTCAGATCCACCGGGGTGCCCAGGCGCGGATGCAGGGTGGGCACGATCGACGACGACTGGTAGCCGACATCGGCGATCTGGCGGACGCGGTTGCGCAAATACAGCGCGCGCGCCTGCGCCGGGATATCGGTGGCGGGATAACGCTGGCCAAGATAGGCCACCAGCTCGGGGTTGCGCGCTTCGGCAATGACTTCGCCGTTCCACTCTTCGTCGAAGCGGTAAATCATCACCCGGTCGAAACCGATCATGCTGCGCAGGCCCTTGGCCGCACGCACCGCCGCTTCGTCGATGCCGGGATCGCGCTCGATGCTGCGCAACAGCGGCAGCGCTTCGCGCAGGGTGACGTCCATCAGGCGAGCATCGCGCGGCTCGATTTCGACCAGCCATTGCTCCGGATACAGATGCCAGGCGGCCACCCAGGCGTGCTCGGGCGGCACTGCGCGTGCGGGAAAGCGCGCCTCGGCGTGCAAGAGGTGCTGGGGGTGCGCGTCCACCGCGAATGGCTGCGCCTCGGGTACCTCCAGCACCTGGGCGTACGGCATGCCCAACAGCGTCTGCAGCGGCACGCCGAGCAGGTCGGCGGCGGTCGTGCTGGCCTGCACGATGCGGCCATCGGCCGGTTCGATCACCAGCAGCACGCCGTACGGCTGGATCATGCCGGGGATGTGGATCGGCTCACGCGCGCAGACATCCATATCCAGGGGTTCGATGGACTGATTCACGGGTGCGGCTCCGCTGCGAGGCAGGTGTGGAAGTGGGCGAACATGGCCTGCGCGCCGTCGATGGCGGCGTCGCGCGCGGATGGGGTGGTGAGGCGTCGATCCAGCGCCGCCTGGAAGCGGCGCCAGCCGGCCGGGTCGTCGTCGGCCAGCTCGAAATAGCGCAGCGCGCCGGCCAGCTCGGGCTGCTGCTTGCGCACGCTGCGCGCGATCATCCGCCCGCCCAGTTGCGAGCCTTCGATGACATACAACATGCCCCAGCGCGCGGCATCGTCGGCGACGCTGGGTAAGGCCACCGGCAAGTCCGGTTGCTGGCCGAGCGCGCGCAAGTCCTCGCGCAATGCCGGTACGCGGCGGCGGTAATGCCAGCCGTTGCCGACCAGGGTGGTGAGCCAGTCGCTGAGTTGCGCTTCGAAGCCGCTCAACAAGGCATGGTGGCGACGCAAGATCTGCGCATAGGCAGCCGAATCGATCCGCCCGTGCCCCAGCGCCTGCATGAGCGGGACTGCCTCGACCAGGCGATGGGCGTCCTGAGTGGCCTGGCGCAGCGCGAGCGCGGCCGATGGCGGAAGTGCCAGGGCGTCGGAAGACATAAGAGATCGAGGCAGTGCCGCAGCACGAAGGACATCAGCCTAGCAGCGCTCGCGCAAATCAGAAAAAGCGGAGGCGAGCGTAAGCTGAATAGGTTGGCTTTATGCCTGCGCTGCGGGTGCGGTCGCGGTGCCCCGCCCTGCCCGTTTCCAGGCCATGCACCAGCCTGCGGCGAGCAGGGCGCCGGCCAGCAACCACGGTGCACCGGGCAGATGCAGTGGCGCACCGCTGCCGATAAACCAGGCGAACACATTGGCGAACAACAATGGACCGGCGATACCGGCCAGGCTCATCAGGCCGGTGAGCGCGCCCTGCACGCGACCTTGCGCGTCGGCGCCGACCTCGCGGGTGATCAGTGCCTGCGCGGAAGGACCGGCGAGCGCCCACAACGCGCTGATCGGCACCCCGATCAGGAACGCAGCGCCGCTGTCGGCCAGCCCATAGATGACGAAGCCGATCACCCCGCAGCCCAGCCCCAGCAACAAGGCGCGGCGTTCGCCCAGCCAGCGCACCAAGCGGCCGACCAGCAACACGTTGACGATGATGCTGCACACGCCAACCCCGGCCAGCACCCAGCTCACTTCGCGTGGGCCCCAGTGATATTGATAACCGGCAAACAGCACGAAGATGCTGGGATAGACGTAGTGCGCCAGGTTGGCCAGGAACACCACCGAGGCCAGACCGAACACCTGCGGATAGCGCCGCAGCAGCTTGAGCGCGCCCAGCGGATTGGCATGCGACCACTCCAGCCGTGCGGTGCGGCGTTCGACGGGCAGCGATTCGGGCAGCACGAACCAGCCGTACAGCACATTCAACAAGGCCAAGCCGGCAGCAAACCAGAACGGCCAGCGCAACCCCATGCTGCCCAGCCAACCACCGATCAGCGGGCCGGCGACAAAGCCAATACCGAACGCGGCACCCAGCATGCCGAACGCGCCGGCGCGTTTGTCGGCCGGGGTGACGTCGGCGATGTAGGCGTTGGCGGTGGAGAAGCTGGCCGAGCACACGCCGGAGATGACCCGCGCCAGCAGCAGCATCGGCAGGCTGTGGGCGACGGCCATCAGGATGAAATCCAGGCCCAGGCCCAGGCACGAGAGCAGGATCACCGGGCGGCGACCGAAGCGGTCGGAGAGCGCGCCCTGCAATGGCGAGCAGACAAACTGGATGGCAGCGAACAGGAAGCCGAACCAGCCGATCCAGCCGGCGGCCACCACGTAGTCGCCGCCGGTGAAGTGGCGCACCAGATCCGGTAGCACCGGAATGATCACCCCGAAGGACAGCACGTCGATCAGGACGGTGATGAAGATGAAGATCAGCGCGGCGCGGCGGCGCCCCGGGGCGGGAGCGGATTCGGGAGAGAGGGACATCGCGCGGCGCAGTTGGGCGAAGCGGCGAGTGTAGCGAGGGAAGCGCTCGGTCTGTTGGGCGAAGCAAGATCAACGTGACGCAGTTAAAGCTCTCCACCGCACCGGACGGGAGTTGGAACTGGGGTACGGGCGAGACGTGCGTGTCATGCAACCGCACGCGGCTGCGCTCGTACCCTCACCCGCCCTCCGGGCACCGTCTCCCCATGAAGGAGGACAACGTCCCGGTGAGAGAAGCGTTCGACTCTGTTGCCCCGCCGGTGTCGGCGGCAGGTGTGGCGGTTACTCGACGCTGATGGTCTGGGTCAGGGTGTGGCTGGCGCCGGGAGCCAGTTCGATCACGTCCGGGCCGGCGTTGGCCGCTTCCAGGCAGACGTAGTTGCGCCAGCCCTCGCCCACGTCGGCCATCTTCTTGCCGGCCTCTTCGCCCGGGTTCCAGGCCACCAGCGAGCGGCTGCCTTCGGTGGCGATGACGATGCGGCGGCCGAGCACCGGGTCGGTGAGCGTGTAGCGGCCACCGGCATTGGTGTAGATGCGGTCGCTGCGGCCGGGATCGCGCGGGTCGCGCAGGCTCCAGTCGCCTTGCTGACGGTGGGCGGTAGCGTAGTTCTCGTATTTGTCGAGATAGTCCAGACCGTCCAGGCCCTGCACGCTGACGGTGAGCGCGTCGCCGACGCGGAAGTAGTTGTGCAGCGCCTGGGTGAAACGCACTGGCGCGGCGCTGGTGTTTTCGGTGATCAGGCGTTGCTCCAGCGTGCGGCCGATGCGCAGGGTCATGCGCAGGCGCAGCGCCAGGTCGTCGAAGCGCGGCGGGGTGAGCGTGAGCACCACGGTGCCGTCGCCTTCGCGTCGGCTTTCGGTGAGTTGCCAGGCCACGGTGCGCACGAAGCCGTGGGCGGGGACGTCGCCGGTCTGGTCCTGGCGGCCGAAGTACGGCCAGCACACCGGGGCGCCGCCGCGGATCGGGGTGGGCGGCTGCTTGGCGAGCGGCGACAGCCACATCACGTCCTGGCCGCCCTTGGGCACGAACGACAGCAACTGGCCGCCGAACAGGCTGATGGCAGCGGTGGAGAACGGAGTGTCGATCAGCAGCGACGGGAAACCGTGGAAGTCGCCTGTGGTCAGGCCGGTGGTGTCGGACATGGGGGATGCCTTGTGGACGATGGGAGATTGGGCGAAGGCGGGGTAGGCGGCTGGCAGCTTGAAGGCGGTACCGCGCGCGGCCGCCATGCCGGTGCGCGGCGGTGCGGCGCGCAGGGCGGCGAGGATGCGCTGACCGGGGCGGCCATCGGCCGGCTGCAGGCCCAGGCGGGTCTGCTCGACCTGGATGGCGCGGCGGGTGGCGCTGCCGACCATGCCGTCGGCCTCGCCGATCTGGTGGCCGCGGGCCAGCAGCAACTGCTGCAGTTCGCGCCGTTCGGGCCGCCCCAGGCCGGGGTCGTCGGTGGGCCAGGCCGCAACCAGGCCGGGGCCGCCACGCAGGCGATCGGCGAGCAGGGCGATGGACAGCGCGTAGCTTTCGGCGGCGTTATAGGCGTAGATCGCGTCGTAGTTGCGGAACACCAGGAACGCCGGGCCGGTGGCGCCGGCCGGCAGCAGTAGCGCGGCAGGCGTCTCGGCGGGCAACCCGGTCGGGGCAAGCGGCTTGCCGTCGGTCCCGAGCAGGCCGGCGGCCTGCCAGGCCTGCAACGGTTGGCGGCGAGTGCGCCCGGCCTTGCTGGCATCGAAGCCGCGCGGCAGGGTGACTTCCATGCCCCACGGGCGGGCCCGCTCCCAGCCGGCCTTGACCAGATAGTTGGCGGTGGAGGCCAGTGCGTCGGGGATGCTGGTGACCAGATCGCGGCGGCCGTCGCCATCGCCGTCCACCGCGATGCGCGCGTAGGTCGAGGGCATGAACTGGGTTTGCCCGAAGGCACCAGCCCAGGAGCCGGTCAGGCCATCCGGCGACAGGTCACCGCGTTGCAACAGGCTGAGCAAGGCCAGGAACTCGCCGCGGAAGAACGGTTGGCGACGGCCTTGGCACGACAGCGTGGCCAGCGACACCAGCAGCGGGCGCTTGCCGGTGACGCGGCCGTAATCGCTCTCCACGCCCCAGACCGCCACGATGGTGGCCGGGTCGACGCCGGTCTGCTCGGACAGGCGGGTCAACAGCTCGCGGTGGGTGACCAGCATGGCCTGGCCGTCGGCGACACGCTGGCTGTCGACCAGGCTGGCGAGGTAGTCCCAGATGGGCGTGGTGAATTCGGGCTGGGCATCGAGCAGCGGCAACACGCTGGGATCGGGCACCAGCCCGGCGGTGAAGCGCTGAAAGCTGGCAGCGTCCACGCCCTTGGCGGCGGCCTGGGTCTGCAGGCCGGCCAGGCAGCGGTCGAAGGCCGGATCGGCGCAGGCGGCAAGCGGCAGCAGTCCGAGCACCAACGGCAATGCGCGCCGGGGCAGCGTCATGGCGCGATGGCCGGCGGGTGGGCGGACGTCATGCGGTGGAGTGCTCCTGCGCGGCAAGTCGAGCCGCCGAGCATAGCCAACCTGGGGAGTCGCAGGCGTGCAGGCGATAGCTACAGCGCGATGGTGATGGGTGATGCGTACCGACGTGGTGACTGCTGCAGTTCGGCGCCGCCGATGGTGCCGCTGGCCTGACGCGCTTAGCTGCCGTCGCCGGTGATGCCGGTGAGCAGCGACAGGGCCGGCGTCGACGCAGCGCCGTCGGTCACTCGGCGCGCGCGGGTGCGGCGCGGTGCATCGTGGCGCGGACCGAAGCGAATCAGTGCGGTGGCCACGCACGCGGGCAGCACGATCGCAAACACGACCGCCGCCAACATCACCCATTGCCAGAGATTCAAGGTTGCCATGATCCGAGTCCCACCCCCGCGGCGGAGTTCGCCTGCGCGGCAAGCTTCGGGGATAGGCTGCGAACGTGGCGTCGACAAACTGCGGGCCTGGAGACCGTTCGTCGGGCTGAACGGGCTTGGTGGGCCGCGGAGTGAACCGGTCGCATGCTGGTTGCCGGCGTCCGGTTGAGGCGGTGGTTGTGTTGCTGGCCGCGGTGACGGTTGGCCGGCGTGGCGCTCAGCGCGCGTCGAGGTAGTACCAGTAGCCAGCCTCGCGCACGAAACGGCTGTGCTCGGTCATGCGCACCGCGCTGCCGCCACCGATGCGATAGCGCGCCAGAAAGACCACCTCGGCAGTCTCCGGACCGGTGTCGAGCGTGCGCTGCACGGTCAGGCCGAGCCAGGTGGTGCGCCCGCCCTCGTCCAGCGACAGCTCGGCCGGGCGCGTGGACGGATGCCAGCTGGCCAGCAGGTACGCAGCGTCGCGACGCACATAGGCGCTGTAGCGCGCGCGCATCAGGGTCTGGGCATCGGGCGCGGCGGCACCGGCGTGGTATGGGCCGCAACACCGTGCGTAATCGGCGGGGCGGCCGCAGGGACAGGGATCGGTCGGTGTGGAGGTCGGCATGCGGGGATTGTGCGGGATGGGATTGGGGATTGGGGATTGGGGATTGGG
>NZ_PHKV01000028.1 GCF_002846205.1 Xanthomonas prunicola | reverse complement strand
AGCGGCCTGGGTCTGCTGACCTGCGACGCCGTCTATCTGCAACCCTTGCTGGCGCTGGAATTGCTCGACCGCATATTTTGTGTTGCCGCCGAAATCGCCATCCGCGTGCAATGGCTTGCCATCGCGGCTGACAGCGCCAAGCTGAGCAAGTTGGCCTTGGAGCTGCTTCACCTGCTCGCCGCGCTCGCCTTGTTCTAGTTTGCCGTCATGCGATGCATCGCGCTTCGGCTGCTGAGGCACAGCAGAGGTATTTGTATGCATGGCATGCGAACGGCCCGGCTGCATGTATTGATCCATTCCATCACGATTACGTGTGATGTCGTGCATGTAGTCATAGTTGCTGGTGCCGTTGCTGTCGCTGATGACCCGCCCGCCAGTGACAGCTTCGCGCGCACCACCGTAGCCTGAGATATGGCGGGCTTTCAGAAAGCCTGCCACCTTGGCTGGATCATCACCTTCGTCCAACACGCCATTGCGGATCGCTTGGCTATAAGCCTTGTCGCTGTTGATCTTGAACGCACCATCCTGCAATGCGGCCGATGACTTGTATTGCTCAAGGCTCGACCCGTTCTTCCAGTTAGAGGAGTCCTCAAGAAAACGCGTCATACCGCCGCTACTCGCCCACTTCCATTCCGCACCACGTACCTTTTGTGGATCGAAACCGGCATCGGTCATCGCGTCGTTGAGCTTGGCACGATCTACATATCCCGCATCGGCTAACCAGCCTGCCCCTGCTTGATAACGACCGACGTAACCCTGTTTATTAGTAATCTGCAAATCGCCGCCATTACTTTCGGTCATGACGGTTGATGCAATCAGACGACGCGTCATTGCGTCATCGAGACCCGCGACGTTGCCTTGATCGTAGCTTTGAGCGGTGGCCGCCGCTTTTTCTCGTCTATCAGCCATGATGCATGTCCTCTGGATATGACGGTTAGGAAAAACACCAGCCTTCTACTGGTGCCTGGGGATGACTATTTCACGCCTCTTTACATTGCAGCGCTTGAATTCTTTTTTGTGGCTTGGTTTTCGTAAAAACGAACGTTGTGGAGCCTGGCCCACGCGTTTCTGTACCATCATCCAGATAGGCCTCTACAAATGCCTCACCTGCATCAAGACCGATCGCATAGAACTTGGTCTGCAATGAATCAGGCCCACCGTCATCGTCTCCCCCACACTTGTCTGCGATCAATCGCACCGATGTAGCCGCCGGCAACTGGCGCTTCAAGACTTCGGCATACTCTGGACTAGCGTAGAACTTCTTCACTGCAATGGATTGCACACTGTGCGCATCGCCATTGAGCGTGATGCCTGACTCGCCTTCATTGGCTTGCTTGGGCGCGACCTCGGCACCCTGGCCATCCGGCACATCTACCGCGCCGAATCCATCGAGCAGCAAGGTCCCGCTGCGATACTGCGCATTCTGTGGGTCAGTGCTATCGGAATTAACTTTCGGGGAGGCATCCCTCCATTGCAGACCGGGAACCGCATCGAAGCTCGCCCAAGGCGCACCGCTACGAGCAGCAAGTAACGAAACCACCTCATAAAGCGATGTCATTCGTTCTTTCTCTCCTGAATTCTTGGTCTGCGACACGGGCTTACTTTGATTTTCCTGCAAATTTTCATGTCTACTTGAGGACGCGTCAGCTACTTTCTCTGGAGTAGCCTCCCGGTTGCACGCCGCCAGCAACAGAAAACCGCTGAACATCAAAACTGCGGATAGCTTTCGCAAAGAATTAATCACCCAGGCTCCCACTTAAATTATTTAAGCACTTTTCAAATATTAGTACTTTTTAAATATTGGATCAGTACATTTTGATAGTGTAATTCTGCACTGGCGCTTCGATTTTTCCTCGCATTGACTCATTGCTAATCGGGAAGCCTGCCTTATGCTAGCAGCACTAAAAATAGAACCTTCACCTTGTCCAGAGTCTGCTGCAGCAACGCACTGATTAAAGAAAGCCATACTCACTTTGCAGGTACCTGAGCCTAGACCTTCGCAACTCGCAATTGCGTCATTTTCCGCTTGGTCTTTGGTTATACGCCCAGAACTCACCCCCGAATCACCGCTTTCAGAGGTGGCAACAGCGCCCCATGTTTTAATCCATTCTCCTGTCGGCCTAGGTGGAGGAGTTGGAATACCTCCTCTTGAAGTACCAGAGTCGGGACCGCATTGCGGACTTCCTGGTGCAACTCCAGCCGGGCAAGCAGTTTGGCCAAGAGCTTCAATAGAAAATGCACCCAAAAGCAGCAGGACAGAAAATGTCACAGAAAATTTCTTCATAACGCCTTTAACCTCAAGTAGCGGCTTTGCCAAGCTTACCAGTTTGGTTATTACTGTCAGATGGAGCATCGGAATAAGCAGTACGCCCACCTGTTGACTGGTGGGTGTTCTGAGTTTCAGTGTTTCTAGCCGGCGCAGCTGGCGTCTGCGGCCGTCCACCGCTGCCGTCCTGGCTCGCCCGATCCAACTGCCCCAGCGCCGAGTACGCCGTGAACTGGCCCAACGTGCCCTGGAAGAAGGCTGCTGCCATTGGTGGTGCCGTGATGATCAATGTGGTCAACACCAAGCCCAGTCCTCCCTGCTGCAGCGCCATGCTGCTGATGCCTTCGCCGCTACCGCCATTGAGTGCCCACTTCGCAAGAAACGCCACACCCACCGCTCCAACCACCTTGGTTGCCAAGCTCACGGTGAAGGTCAACACCGACAACGAGAACATAGTGCCTAGCCCGTATAACAGCCATTTGCTGAACAACGACTTCGTGGCCTGAAATAGCAGGCACAGGATGAACAGGGGGCCGAAGCCAACCACCAGCGCCATCGCCAGCTTGTTCAGCAGCAGCATCGAACCTGCAACCACTCCAGGCCCAGCCATGCCGATGCCGGTAAACCAACGTGCGCGATTCTTGGAGTCCTCGCTTTCTTCGTCGCCGCCCGTCTTGATCTGGTCCAGACCTGTCAACACCATCTGCATCAGCATCAAGTTCTGATCGATCGACTTGTAGGGGCTATCTGAGTCCCCTGTGACTGTCTTGGTGATCGCCGAGCTAATTCCGTCGGTCAGGGTCCAATACAGCTGGGGCGAACCCTTGGCCATGCTCGTCGCCAACCCGATAATCAATGCTGCCCGCAGCGCCGTCACCACCAAGCCCATCGCCGCCTCGCGCGACTGACCGGTGACGATGCGGTAGCCCTGGATGAAGACCCACAGCACCAATACCGTGAGCGCCACCATACCGACCCAGGCGGTCGTACGCTGCAGTAACTCCCACTGGAAGATCGCGATCTCTTCGCGCAGGTCGCAGGAAATAGAGCCAAGGCGGACATTCCTGACTGCCTTGGCGATTTACCAACTCGCTGAAGTGCAACGACCAACACGCACGACTTACATGGACATCGAGCGCGAAGCAGTTTCCTGGGTCTGCACCTGGGTGGCCTGACGCTGGCTTTCCTCGGCCGCTTGCCGGCTGCTGTTTTCCAACGGCTGATTCTGCGCTTGGCTGCGATCCACAAAAACCCGCTGCATCGCCGGGTCGGTCATCTCGCCCTGAACTGCGAAGAAGCCGTCACCGCTCTTACTGGGCACCACATGGTCGATGCGTTGCAAACCACTGACTTTGGACTCGAACACGATTTGGCCTGCTGTCTGCTCGAGGTCCTTGCGGTTGGCAAAGCCGCCACGTTCCCCCAGCGCCTCGAGCTTGCTCACTGCACCGTTGTACATCGCGTTATCGGGATGGCGAGGGTCAGACAACAAGGGGCTGGACGCTGCCTGTGCCGGCGCAGCAGGCGCGGCCGTATGCTCAGGTTGCTTGGATGTCCCCTGGGTCAACGCCTTAGCCAAAGCGGCCTGGGTCTGCTGACCTGCGACGCCGTCTATCTGCAACCCTTGCTGGCGCTGGAATTGCTCGACCGCATATTTTGTGTTGCCGCCGAAATCGCCATCCGCGTGCAATGGCTTGCCATCGCGGCTGACAGCGCCAAGCTGAGCAAGTTGGCCTTGGAGCTGCTTCACCTGCTCGCCGCGCTCGCCTTGTTCTAGTTTGCCGTCATGCGATGCATCGCGCTTCGGCTGCTGAGGCACAGCAGAGGTATTTGTATGCATGGCATGCGAACGGCCCGGCTGCATGTATTGATCCATTCCATCACGATTACGTGTGATGTCGTGCATGTAGTCGTAGTTGCTGGTGCCGTTGCTGTCGCTAAACTCTCGTCCACCAGTTATCGCTGCGCGCGCGCCGCCGTAACCTGAGATGTGACGAGCCTTCAAGAACCCGGCTACTTTTGTTGGACTGTCGTCGCTATCGAGCACCCCATCACGCACTGCCTGACGATACGACTTATCACTATTTATCTTAAAGGCGCCGTCCTGTAACTCCGCAGAACCCTTGTATTTTTGAAGATTTAGTCCATCTTTCCAATTGGACGAATCTTCAAGAAACTTTGCCATTCCACCACTGGTAGCCCATTTCCACTCTGCACCCCGAACCTTTTCCGGATCGAAACCAGCATCCCGCATTGCAGAGTTGAGCTTCTCACTATCGATATATCATGCATCCGCAAGCCAACCAGCACCCGCTTGATATCGGCCGACATAACCTTGCTTATTAGTTATCGATAGATCCCCGCCATTACTTTCTGTCATGACAGTTGAAGCGATCAACCTACGCGTAGCATGGTCATCAAGACCAGCAATATTCCCTTGGCTATAAGCCTGAGCGGTGGCCGCCGCTTTTTCTCGTCTATCAGCCATGTTTCATGTCCTCTGGATATGACGGTTAGGTAATGCACCACCATCTAGCGGTGCCGGATGCTGCGGTTAACGCGCCTTACATTGCAACTCTTCTATCTTCTTTTTGGGCTTTTCTTTGGTAAACAAAAAAGTGGTGTAGCCAGGTCCACGCGAACCCTCGCCGTCGTCAACATACGCTTCTAGGAATAGTTGATGACCATCGAGAACCACTTCGAAAAATTTCGTCTGAGTGTCAGGGACATCCTCTCCTAAGTCTGCGGCGCAATCTCCCGCAATCAACCGAAGTGACGTTGCAGAGGGCAACTGGCGCTTTACTACATCAGTATAATCAGGACTAACATAAAACTTCTTTACCGCAATCGAGTGCACATTCTGCGAATCTCCGCTAAGGGTAATACCTGACTCGCCCTCATTAACTTTCTTCACTCCCGCCTCTGCACCTTGATTTCCATCAGACACGTCAACCATGCCGAAACCGTCAAGAAGGAGAGTACCTTCTCGGAAACGAAAGTTCTCCGGACTGTTGCTATCGGGATTTGACTGCGGCGAAGCTTCTCGCCAATGCACCTTACTAGCGCCATCGAAGCTTGACCAAGGAGCGTTATCTTGAGTGACAAGTAGTGAGACGACCTGATGGAGCGGCGTCATTTGTCTTAGTCCTTGCAATTCATCAACCTGAGGCATAGATTTAACTTCGGGTTGCTGCGCCTCTGTTTTCCTTTCCCGAAAGTTAGCACTCACTTTTTGACTAGGCGCTTCACTTTCGCATGCACCTAACAACACAGCAACAGAAACCAGAAGGTAAAAAAACTTGCTCTTTGATGGCATTTTAGGCCCAACCAGAATATCTACACATTACAGCGATAGAAAATATAAGAAGTTTTTTGGAACGATCACAGCATTCAAAAAATTAAATGCGATTTAGTACTTTTTAAATATCGGATCCGAACATCCGGAATAAATAATGGCGCACTTGCCACCACCATAACTTTCACAATCCTTCATGGCAAGATTTGTCGCAATTTCTTTACTTTCAGCGCCTTGAAAAAAACTCTTCTTATCCGAAGAAACCGACACCGCACATTGGTTCTTGTAAGTTAAATTTACCTTGCAATCAGGAGCTCCGCCCTCTGCACACAACTGAATGGCTCTTTTTTCGGCTTCCTGACGAGTGAGTTTACCAGTAACGGCGCCAGTCTCTCCTGTGGAGTTTGATCCAGCAATTGCACCCCACGTCTTTAGCCACTCGCCCGTAGGCCTAGGCGGTGGATCCGGAATATCGCCTCTTGATGTGCCCGAGTCAGGCCCACATTGCGGACTACCTGGTGCTACGCCGACGGGACATGCAGTTTGCCCGTATGCAACGCCAGATAAAAACATATTCATAATGATGAATAATCGAAAACGATTCATTGAAAGACCTTCAAAAAGTTTGATTAATTCTTCGCAAGGCCACGACTACCGGTAGCGTTTTCTTGATTCGATGGAGACTCTGAGCGGACGCCGCTGTTAACGCGGGCCTCATCTCTGTCTCTAGGCCTTGTGGTTTCACGCTCCGGCGCCCCAGGCTCATAAGGCCGCCCAGCTGCCGGCGACTGACCTGCCCGATCCAGCTGGCCCAGCGCCGAGTACGCCGTGAACTGGCCCAGCGTGCCCTGGAAGAAGGCTGCTGCCATTGGTGGTGCCGTGATGATCAACGTCGTTAACACCAGTCCTAATCCTCCCTGCTGCAGCGCCATGCTGCTGATGCCTTCGCCCGTAAACCCGTTCATTGCCCACTTTGCGACGAAGGCCGCGCCCACTGCGCCGACCACCTTGGTCGCCAAGCTCACCGTGAAGGTCAACACCGACAACGAAAACACAGTGCCCAATCCATATAGCAGCCATTTGCTGAACAATGACTTCGTCGCCTGAAACAGCAGGCACAGGATGAACAGAGGACCGAACCCTACCACCAGCGCCATTGCCAGTTTGTTGAGTAGCAACATCGAGCCGGCAACAACGCCTGGACCGGCCATTCCGAGGCCGGTGAACCACCGAGCCCGGTCTTTTTCGTCTTTGCTCTCTTCATCACCGCCCGTCTTGATCTGATCCAACGCCGACATCGCCACTTGCATCAGCATCAGATTCTTGTCGATCGCCTCGTAGGGACTCTTTGAGCTGCCCGTCACTGTCCGGGTGATCGCCGAGCTGATCCCGTCTGTTAGCGTCCAATACAAACGCGGAGAGCCTTGCGCCATGCTGGTCGCCAATCCGATGATCAGCGCCGCGCGAAGCGCCGTGACCACCAAGCCCATCGCCGCCTCGCGAGACTGGCCGGTCACGATGCGATACCCCTGGAACATGACCCACAGCGTCAATCCGTCAAAGACACAATGCCAATCAAGGCCGAGGTGCGCTGCAGTAGCGTCCACTGAAAAATGTCGATCCCGTCGCTGCAAGATCTTCACGTGCAGACAAGATGACCTTGGCAATGCTTATGTCAAATGCCAAGGTCATAGGTTGACCCCTAAGGCACGATCAAATCGCCCTGCTACGCGCCTCGGTTTCTTGCACCTGAGACTGCACCTGTGTCGTCTGGCGCTGGCCTTCCTCGGCCGCTTGTCGGGAGCTGTTTTCTAATGATTGGCTCTGCGTCTGGTCGCGGTCCACAAAAACCCGGCGCATCGCCGGATCGGTCATCTCGCCTTGCACCGCGAAGAAACCGTCACCGCTCTTGTTCGGTGCCACATGATCGATGCGTTCGAGCCCACTGACTTTCGCCTCGAACACGATCTGACCAGCTGCTTGCTCAAGCTCTTTGCGGTTGGCAAAGCCCCCACGCTCGCCTAGCGCTTCGAGCTTACCCACTGCTCCGTTGTA
Organism: Xanthomonas prunicola; assembly: GCF_002846205.1. Taxonomy (GTDB): domain Bacteria; phylum Pseudomonadota; class Gammaproteobacteria; order Xanthomonadales; family Xanthomonadaceae; genus Xanthomonas; species Xanthomonas prunicola. The sequence continues at coordinate 3,764 of NZ_PHKV01000028.1, read as the reverse complement.
CATCGCGTTATCTGGATGACGAGGGTCGGACAGCAGGAGAACAGATGCTGACCGTGCCTGCACAGCGGGAGCAGCCGTCTGCTCGGCTTGCTTGGCCGTTTGCTGCGACAGTGCCTTCCCCAGGGCTGCCTGCGTCTGGTTACCCACCACACCATCTACCTGCAAACCATGCGTGTGCTGGAATTGCTCGACGGCGTATTTTGTGTTGCCGCCGAAGTCGCCATCGGGGTGCAGCGGCTTGCCGTCGCGGCCGGTTGCGCCAAGCTGTGCAAGCTGGCCTTGCAGCTGCTTCACCGACTCACCGCGCTCGCCCTGTTCTAGTTTGCCATCGTGCGATTTCACGGCGTGATGGGAGGTAGAACCGGGCGCTATGCTGGCTTTGAGATCAACACCATCGCGCTTGACGCTCTCGATCAAATCAGGAACACGACGCTCCCAACTTTCTGCGTGCCTTTGGCAGTCTTTGGCTGCTTCAATACTCCAAGGTTTACTGGGCGTAACACCATTTACTACACGCCTGGCGTTGTAGACGTCGTGGCTATCAGCATCAATGTAGCGATCAAGAGGCTTGCCGGTAAACAAGCCATCGCGCATACCAACAACCAACACCTTTGCGGCGATTTCTGGATCCTTCGCCAAATCTGGATTACGGACCATTTCGCCATTTAGGCCGAGCAACTTGTCAAACTTCGCATAATTGTAGTCGTGCGTAAGATGCACGTAGCCACGGCCGTAAAATTCTTCACCGCCGCTATATCCAAGCTTGCGCGCTTGGCTACGCCCGAAATCTTCTTCAGGCGCCTTAAAGTTACGCGTCTCATGCTGAGCCGTCGCCAACATGTACGATATTTGCTTTGGATCAGTTACACCGTTCTCAAGCGCGGTTTTGACGATCAATCTAACGGAAGATTCTCGATCCACACCAAAGCCTTCGGTGCTCCGACCACGTCCATCACTCATAGTATTCTCCGTACGTGCATTTCATTAGAATTTGTTGTTGCATCGATCGGCATTGCATATCCGAAGATGCGTTGCATGTACTCACTACAAATCACCAATCACTTCCTAGTTGGACACCTCCTTCATTTCGCCATCCTGAAGCCGCTCGATCTTCTTCTTCGGGTTAGCCGGGTCATTCGTGTCTTCGGTTACCCGCTCTATCAACACCGGCTCGTTCTTATTGAGTTCGTATGTATCGAAAACATGGATACAGCATCCATCCCCCGAAGTGGAAGTCAGCAAATTCCCTTCCACGGAGAAAAGACCATTGGCCATTACCGTGATATCGGACAGCGATTGATTGAAAACGAGACGTTGTTGGGCGGCGTCAAAAAGATAGACACTGTAAGAGGGACCGCCATAATTACCCTCTTTACCAGACCAAAGCACTAAGTCCTCATGTCCATCGCCATTGATATCGGCCAGAATAATTGAGTGGCGGTTTTTCTTGTAAGTCTCGTCTAGCGGACCATGATAGAACGTCGAATTACTATCCAAATACAGTGATTCAGGCTCAAGAGCAATTGACTTGATTTCTGGAAATGCCACCTCAACAACCGGCGAACGGTTGCATAGCATGATCCCTGGACCATCTTCGCTGCAGCCCTGCGTCTTAACTGAAACAGAAATACCGCCAATCTCTACGTTTATCTCGCCCTGACCGTTGAACGTGGCATTGACAGTTGACGGCACTTTCAAGTCCTTTTCCAATAAGGATTCAGTCTTTTTACCAGCTTGACCTTCAGCGGGCGACTGCGATTCGCCAGCATTTACAGACGGCGCATTACTAGGACTACATGCTGCGACCGAGACAAGGCAAGCTAAATATAGCGTCCCCACCACAGCTCTGGTTAGTGCACGCTCCGACATAAAAAATCCTTCCATCAATATTTCTTAAATATTGGATCAGAGCATCCGGAATACATCAATCTACACTCCTTGCCACCACTTTTCTCACACCTACCTTTAGCCAGATCAACCGCACGCTCTTCTGTAGCGGAACCCTGGGAGAAACTTTTAGTATCGCTAGAAACAAGGGCTGCACATTGGTTCTTGTAAACGAAGTCAATTTTGCAATCAGAAGCCCCGCCTAAAGAGCACTGATGAAGCGCAGAGTTCTTAGCATCCTCTTGGGATAACTTACCGACAACTACCCCTGACTCACCTGTAGAGTCTGAACCTGCTATAGCTCCCCATGTCTTAATCCACTCACCAGTAGGTTTAGAAGCGGGGGCTTGTTGTTCTTGCATCTCGGGTGAATCTGGAATGCATTGGATACTTCCCATTTGGACACCTACTGGGCACCGCGTTTGCGCTAAAGTGCTAAACGCAGGCAGAAAAAACAACAATATGGGGAACTTAGCCCAAGAGATAGTCATCACTTTCACCATTCAATAGTCGATTTCACTTCTGAGCAATACCACGGCTGCCTGCAAGCTGCTCCTGTGAAGGTGATTCGACCCGGACTGTGTTATTCCTGCGGCCGTGGTCAGATCCCGAATCGTGGTTTTCTCTAGCCGGGGGATTCATCTGCGCATTTGGCCCCTGCCGATTAGCGTTAGACGCTGCATCCGACGAGCCCAACGACCCAATCGCCGAATATGGGGCGAACTGGCCCAAGGTGCCCTGGAAGAAAGCGGCCGCCATTGGCGGTGCGGTCAGGATCAATGTCGTCAACACCAAGCCCACTCCTCCCTGCTGCAGCGCCATGCTGCTGATGCCTTCACCATTGCCGCCGCTGACCGCCCACTTCGCAAGAAACGCCACACCTACCGCTCCAACCACCTTGGTCGCCAAGCTCACGGTAAAGGTCAGCACAGACAATGAAAAGATGGTGCCTAATCCATATAGCAGCCATTTGCTGAACAGCGACTTGGTCGCCTGGAACAACAGGCACAGGATGAACAATGGTCCAAACCCGACCACGAGCGCCATCGCCAGCTTGTTCAACAACAGCATTGAGCCGGCCACCACGCCAGGGCCTGCCATGCCGATGCCCGTGAACCAGCGCGCCCGGTTCTTGGCGTCTTCGCTTTCTTTATCGCCGCCCGTCTTGATCTGATCCAACCCGGCCAGCGCCATCTGCATCAGCATCAGGTTTTGGTCGATCGACTTGTAGGGGCTATCGGAGTCACCTGTGACTGTCTTGGTAATCGCTGAACTGATGCCGTCAGTCAGGGTCCAATACAGCTGCGGCGAGCCCTTGGCCATGCTCGTTGCCAACCCAATGATTAGCGCGGCGCGCAACGCCGTGACCACCAAGCCCATCGCCGCTTCGCGCGACTGGCCGGTGACGATGCGGTAGCCCTGGATGAAGATCCACAGCGCCAATACCGTGAGCGCACCATACCGACCCAGGCGGTCGTACGCTGCAGTAACTCCCACTGGAAGATCGCGATCTCTTCGCGCAGGTCGCAGGAAATAGAGCCAAGGCGGACATTCCTGACCGCCTTGGCGATGTACCAGCTCGCTGAAGTGCAACGACCAATACGCCCGACTTACATGGACATCGAGCGCGAAGCAGTTTCCTGGGTCTGCACCTGGGTGGCCTGACGCTGGCTTTCCTCGGCCGCTTGCCGGCTGCTGTTTTCCAACGGCTGATTCTGCGCTTGGCTGCGATCCACAAAAACCCGCTGCATCGCCGGGTCGGTCATCTCGCCCTGCACTGCGAAGAAGCCGTCGCCGCTCTTGTTGGGCACCACATGGTCGATGCGTTGGAGACCGCTGACCTTGGACTCGAACACGATTTGGCCGGCTGCCTGCTC
>NZ_PHKV01000027.1 GCF_002846205.1 Xanthomonas prunicola | reverse complement strand
GGGCCATTTGCACAGGGCGTTGAGCGCGGTCGCCACGCTCTGGGCATCCATGGCAGAACGCAGGCGGGATTCGCTGGCGACAAGCGCGGCAAACCGGTGCGCCATCGCCTGGCAGTCCGGGTCATCGGGCCACTTGCTGAAGGCATTGAGTGCCAGGCTGATGTTCTGCGGACTCAGGTCCTGTCGGGCGTGGTCGTCACGCCGCAGATGACGTGCCAAACGCGCCACCGCGCGTTCACACCGGCCGCTGTCGAGATTCTTCGAGAAGGCATTCAGAAACAGAATTGACGGGTAGCCTCCCAGCCCCACCAGATCATCGGCCTGCGTGAGCTGCCCGGCGATCCACGCGATTGCCTCCATGCATGCGGGCTGGTTCGCGTGCTTGCTCAGCTTGTTGCCCACGTGCGCCAGCTGCTTCAGCGATGCACCTTCGAACCATCCGGTCTCGGTGAGATAGTGGGCCGCAAGTTCGGTGCAAAGATCGAGATCGCGGGGCGTCACACCTGCCCTGGCGCGCCGTGCAGTGGCAATCAGCTGAAGGTATTTGTCCAGCCGCTGCGCGTTAAGTTGCGCGGCGACATTCTCTTCCAGGAAGGGCAACGCCATCCCGTCACGCATGCGATGCGCCAACTCGTTGTCATATGCCATCGACACGCACAGGCCAGCATTGTGGTTGCGAGCGATTCCGTGGGGCTCGCTCAACTGTCGCTGCTGCTGCAGTCGCTGTGCCTGTAGCCGTTTTTTTGCCGCCCAGTCCAGCTGATGTTCCGCCCTGCGAAGGTCGTCGGTCGTCAGCCCCATGCCATGGAATGGCCGCTTTGACTGCCGAGATGGCGCCTGCTCTTCACGCGGTCGCTTTCTTGCAGACCACTCGGACGGTTGTTCGCGCGGTCGAAGAGATGCCCTCGCCTCCAAACCATGTTGCGACGATCGTTGGGGCCGATGATTCCCTGACGACGCGCCGACGTCAGCGCTCACCTTGTCCGGGTACCGCTCGGTTTTGATGCGCTCGTTTTTTACGGCAGAGGGCTGCCACTGCCGAAATCGCCTGTCCAATGCGCCTTCGCTGGCATCGATTTCCTTTTTTTTTAACGCGCTTGCCGTAAAGGACTGCCTGTCGCGCGTCGACGCCCCTGGGTCATCCGACTCTATCCTCCGCTGTTTTCTAGGCGGCCGTCCAAGCGGTTGATGCGTGCCGCTGCTGCTGGCTGCTGGCTGATCCTCCGTTAGCACGGGCTTTTCAACATGAGCGTAAGGCGAGTTTGTGCGGAACGAATGTGGATTGGTGGCATGGGTTTTCATGCACGGAAATGTAGTCAATCTGTCCGCGAGCGACTTCTTCAATACGAAACGCCGAGGACGTGTGCGACGCCCGCTGCGCGTTGGGCCAATGGCCCCGACACATTGCATGGATTGAACGCATGGGATGCAGCACGCCGGCACGGCGACGTGCTCTGCAGCCGTCAAGCACGGTATTCGGATGGTTATGCACGATTCGATGTTTTTCCACACCAATCCCGCCGAACCCTGCGTCGACCTGACCACAGCGATGGCGCCAGGGCACTGCCATTGCAGCCGTGCGTTTTTCTGCCGATATCCAGGACATGCACCAGTCGGCGACCACCGCTACCATCATCAGCGTCTCGCTGCGAGGGAATCAGGACATGTCATTCGGTAATGACCCGCAGCGCGCGTATTGGAGTGCCGCTTGAAAAAAACGCGTCGCTGCCGCCTACAATCGGGGGCATCTGTTGTGTCCGGATCTTCGCGCATGTCCGTTTTGCCGTTCCTGATCATCGAAACCGGGCATCCCGTGCCGGAGATGAAGCGATACGGCCGTTTCCAGCACTGGATCCGCGTGGCGGCTGGACTGGCCGAGCAGGAAACGGTGGCCATCGACGTCGCCAATGGTGACGCGCTCCCCGACCCCGCCGACTTTGCCGGCATCATCGTCAGCGGCTCGGCCGCGTTCGTCACCGACCGTGCGGACTGGAGCGAGCGCAGTGCGCAGTGGCTGCGCGACGCCGCCCACGACGGCAAGCCGTTGCTGGGCATCTGCTACGGACACCAATTGCTGGCGCACGCGCTCGGCGGCGAGGTGGACTACAACCCGGCCGGGCGCGAATCCGGCACCATCGCGCTGGAACTGTATCCGCCGGCTGAGCAAGATCCTTTATTCGCAGGCCTCCCGCCACAGTTCCCGGCCCATGCCACCCATCTGCAGACGGTCGTCCGCGCCCCCGATGGCGCCGTCGTGCTGGCGTACTCGCGGCAGGACCGCTGCCATGCCTTCCGTTGGGGCCGGGCCACCTGGGGCGTCCAGTTCCACCCGGAGTTCGCCACCCACCATATGCGCGGCTACGTCCGCGCGCGCGCCGAGTGCATTGCCCGCCACGGCCACTGCGCACGCACGGTCGCCCGCGAGGTCACCGCCGCCCCGGTCGCCCGCAAGTTGCTGCGCCGATTCGTGCATCACGCACGCGGCCTGCAAACAGTGAACGCTCGTCCCGCCGCGCACACGTAAAAGCAGCGATAATCGCGTGACGCCGGATGGTCCGGCGCGCGTATCGATCCGGAATGGGAATGAGCGAAATTCGTAAGGTGCCGGCATCTGCCGGCGCAGAGTGGCTATTGACCGGTTTCTCGCTGTTGAAGCGGGCGCCGCTGGCGCTTGGCTCGCTGGGGGTGATCTGGAGCGTGGCCGCCTCGCTGGTGGTGTCGCTGTCGGTGCTGGTGCCACTGCTGGGCCCGGCCCTGCAGTTCCTGCTGGTGCTGGCCGGCCCACTGTTCATGGGCGGCCTGCTGTGGGCCATCCGCGAAGTGGACGAAGGCCGCATCGCCAGGCCATCGCATCTGTTGCATGGCCTGCAGGAAGGCCGCGCGCCGCATCTGCTGGTGTCGCTGCTGCCGCAGCTGATCGCCGGTTTGCTGCTGGGCGTGCTGTTGCTGGCGATGATCGGTGCCAGCGGCCTGCAGCAGCTGTCCGAAGTGATGGTCAAGATCAACCAGATCAGCCAGTCCGGCGCGCAGCCGGATCCGGTGCAGATCGAGCAACTGGCAGCCAGCCTGCCGGCCGGGCGCATCCTGCTGTGGCTGCTGCTGACCATCGCCACGTTTGCGGCGATGACGCTGGCGCTGTTCGTGATGCCGCCGCAGGTGATGTTCAACCGCAGCACCGGCGGTCATGCGCTGCGCGAAAGCCTGCGGGCCAGCCTGCACAACCTGCCGGCGATGCTGGTGTTCTTCGTGCTCGCCTTCATCGCCATCTTCGCGATTTATTTTGGTGTGATGATCGTGGCGCTGATCGTCGGCCTGGTCGCCGGCCAGACCGTGGCAATGTGGCTGGCCCAGCTGCTGTTGATGGCCGTGCTGATGCCAGTGTTCGCCGGCTCGGTGTACGCGGCATGGAAGCAGATGTTCGGCCATGAAGGCGCCGTCGCCCAGCCAGCCCCGCCATCACGGCCGGATGTGTTTGTGGCCTGAGTCACGCGCTGGCATTGCTGAGGCGTAGCAAAAAAGCCGCTCGAAAGCGCGGCTTTTTTTATGTTCCTTTCGGGTGGATGGTGGTGCAGTCACCCTCGGCACAATCGCGCATATGGCATCGACCATGCGCACGAAGGACGCAGCCTTCTGGCTCAACTAGCAGCGCTGGACGCCGCATCCTTCGGCGCCACCGCACGCGAGGCCATGATGCCCAGCTCGTAGAGCAGGCACATCGGGATGGCCAGCATCAGCTGCGAGACCACGTCCGGTGGGGTAAGCACGGCAGCCAGGATGAAGATGCCGACGATGGCGTAGCCGCGGCCTTCGCTGAGCTGTTTCGGCGTAACCCAGCCCAGCAGCACCAGGATCACCAACGCCACCGGCAGCTCGAAGCTGGCACCGAAGGCGAAGAAGATGGCGAGAACGAAATCCAGGTACGAATTGGCGTCCGGGGTAATGGCGATCACGTCCGGCTTGAACGTGGTCAGGAAGTGGAACACCGCTGGCAACACCAGGAAATACGCGAACGCGCAACCGAGGTAGAACAGCGCCACCGCCGAGGCCAGCAACGGAAATGCCAGCTTTTTCTCACGTTGGTACAGGCCCGGCGCCACGAATGCCCAGGCCTGATACAGCAGCCACGGCACGCTAAAGAACACTGCCACGAAGAAGGTCAGTTTGAGCGGGGCGAAGAACGCGCCGGCCGGGTTCATCGCGATCATCGTCTGCCCCAGCGGCAGCTGCGAGATCAGCGGTGCGGCCAGCCAGGAATAGATCGCACGCGAGAACGGCAGCAACGCCAACAGCACCACGCCCAGACCGATCAGCGCCCGTACCAGGCGGGCGCGCAATTCGACCAGATGCTCGATCAAACTGCTTTCGGCCTGTGCGTCGTCGAACAGGCTCACGGCTGTTTCTCCTGGATCTTGGTCGGCTCGATCGGCAGCGCGGCCGGTGTGCCCGCATCGACGGGCGCGACGCTCACCGGCGCAGGCGCGCTGCTGAGATGCGCGGCGTGCGGCGCCGGCACGACAGTGCCGTGGGGAGCCGGGACCAGGGTTTGATGCGGCGCTGGCGCAATGGGTTGGGCCTGCGCAATCACGGGCGCGGAGGGTGCAGGTGCATGCGATGCGCCTGGCGCCGCATCGGGATGCGCGCTGGAAGACAAATCTGCATGCGCCAGCTCCAGCGGCGTTGCCACCGGCGTGGCGCTGCTGCGGATGTCGATATCACGGCTGACGTCATCATGCAGCGCGCGGGCGCCCTGCTCGACTTGCTGCTGGGAGTTGCGCAGCTGGTCTTCGGCCTCGCGCAGCGAGGCCTGCACATCCTGAAGGCTGCGCTTGAGCTCTTCGGCCTCGAGTTCGCGTTCGAGTTCCTGCTTGACCGAATCCCACTGCATGCGCGCACGGCGCACCCACAATCCGGCGAATCGGGCCGCCTTGGGCAAACGCTCTGGGCCGAGCACCACCAGGGCGACGACCGCAATGAGCGTCAGTTCGCCAACACCTATGTCAAACACCGACGACGCTCCGGATCAGCGCGCGTCGCGGTCGCGTTCGGCCTGCGCCTCACGCGCCTGCTCGGCAGTGCGGGAGTCGTCGCCGAGCTTGCCGGCCGGCTTGTCGTCGTCGTGCATGCCTTTCTTGAATTCCTTGACCGCGCTGCCGAGGTCCTTGGCACCGCTGGTGAGCCGCTTGGTACCGAACACCAGCAACACGATCACCAGCACGATCAGCCAGTGCCAAATGCTGAAACCGCCCATGATCTGCTCGCTTGCTGAAAAAGAAGGAAGACGCAGGATACCCCAGCGCACCGCGCAGGGGGATGACAGTGCTTTAGCGGTTACCGTCTAGTGATTCGGTGCGGATTTCGCCCTCCGACACCGGCTGGAAACCTTGCTGTGCCGGCGGCGTAGCGCTGGGCTGCATCGGCACGGTGCTGGCTTGGTTGGCCGGCGGCACATTGGTCGGTTGCTGTGCCTGCGCCGGTGGCGGGGTCTGTGGACGCGGTGCCGGTGGCGCGCCGTCGGCGGCGGCGTCGGTGCCGCGATTGGCGCGTGCGGTGTAGGTGGCCTCTTCCAGACGGTCGCGGAAGGCGATCACATCGGTGGAGGGGCGCTCGTTGGTGCGGCCTTCGAAGATCATGCGCGGGGTGGCGCCGCCGCCATAGGCATTGAGGTCGGCGGCATCGTCGATCTGCAGGACCGCGCCGTCCAGCGCAACGCCGGCGAACAAGCCACGGGCGCGCGACCACGACCAGATTTCGGCCTTGAGCTGGCCATCGGTGGCCGCGGCGGCGTTGCGGCCAACCGGGCCTGCGGCCACGCCGGCGTCGGCGCCGAGGGTGAATTTGCCGTTGACGATGTTGTCCAGGCTGCGGTCGTTGCGGAACACCAGCACCACGTCGGACGACTGCACACCGGCCTGGAAACCGATGCTGCCGCCGGTGAGCTTGACGAACACCGGCTGCGACCAGCTGCCGTCGGCGTTCTTCATCGACATCAGGCCGTGGCCGCGACGGCCGCCGATCACCAGGCCGGCCTTGAGCGTATCGGGAATGACCACGATGGCGCGCGCTTCGTCCAGGAGCTTGTCCGGAATGGCCTGCTCGGGGATCTTCATGATCTCTGTGAGCACTCGCACCGCATTACGTGCGCGCTGGTCTTCTTCCGGGCCGGCGACGGCATGGCCGGCGACGAACGTCAGCGACAACAACAGGGCCAGGCGCGACAAACGAGGCATGACAAGCTCCAAGGGATATTCCGTTAAAGATAGCAATGCCGCGACGTTAGTGCCGGCGCAATGAATCGGTGGTGAGCGCAACCGGCAGTGGAAGAGGCGGCCGATCGCAGCGATCGTTGCGCTGTTGTCGGCAGCGGTGCCCGGCTCTGCCAGAATGGTGCGCATGAACACGACACCCGATACCGCCCTGCTGGTCGTCAACCTCGGCACCCCCGAATCGCCGACCGCCCCGGCCGTGCGCCGCTACCTGGCCGAGTTCCTCAGCGACCGCCGCGTGGTCGCGATTCCGCCGCTGTTCTGGAAGCCACTGCTGTACGGGGTGATCCTGCCGATCCGCGGACCCAAATCGGCCGAAAAATACGCCAAGGTGTGGTTGCCGGAGGGCTCGCCGCTGGCGGTCTACACGCGCCGCCTGGCCGAGGGCTTGAAAGCGGTGATGTCCGACTGGCATGTGGAATGGGCCATGCGCTACGGCGAGCCGGCATTGCGCAAGACGCTGGACGGGCTGCGCGCACGCGGCATCAGGCGCATCGTGGTGCTGCCGCTGTATCCGCAGTATTCCACCACCACCACCGCCTCGATCCAGGACGTGGTGGATGCATGGCGCCCGAGCGCGCCGGAGATCGCAGTGGAGGTGATCCAGGACTATTGCGAAGACGCCGGCTGGGTGGCGGCGATCGCCGAGTCGATCCGCGCGCACTGGCAGGCGCATGGGCGCAGCGAGAAACTGATGTTCTCCTTCCACGGCCTGCCACAGCGCGTGGCCAATGCCGGCGACCCGTATCCGCAGCAGTGCGAACGCAGCGCGCAGGCGATCGTGGCGGCGCTGGGGCTGGGAGCGGACGAGTGGCAGATGGGCTACCAGTCGCGCTTTGGCGCCGAACGCTGGCTGCAGCCATACGCCGAACCCACATTGTGGGCGCTGGCCGAAGGCGGCGTGCGCAGCTTCGATCTGGTCTGCCCGGGCTTTGCCACCGATTGCCTGGAAACGCTGGAAGAAGTGGCGCTGGGCTTTGCCGAAACGCTGGCCGAGCGCGGTGCCACGCTGAGCTACATCCCCTGCCTCAACGCCAGCGCTGCGCATGCGCACGCGCTGGCCGAGGTGGCGCGCCGCGCGTGAGGTTGGAGCCGTTTGCGTGCGACCTGGCCATTGGCCGGGTCACCGGATTGCGCAACCCGGAGCGCGGCCCGCGCCGTGTGCTGGCCCTGCATGGCTGGCTGGATAACGCAGCCAGCTTCGTGCCGCTGAGCGCGCATCTGCACGCGCACGAGTTGGATCTGGTGCTGCTGGATCTGCCCGGCCATGGCCACAGCACGTGGCTGCCGGTGGGCGCCGAGTACACGCTCAGCAGCGCGATCGCCATTTTGTTGCAGGTTGTCGACGCACTGGGCTGGGATCGCTTCACCCTGCTCGGCCACTCGCTGGGCGGCGGCGTTGCCAGCCTGCTGACCGCCGGCGCACCGGAGCGCGTGGAGGCCTTGATCGCCATCGAAATGCTGGGCGCACTGGCCGAGCCGGTGGAAAGCACCGCAACACGCCTGCGCGATGCAGTGGCCTCGGCGCACACGCTGGCAGAGCGGCCGCTGCGGGTGTTTCCGTCGATGGAGATGCCGGTGCGCGCGCGCATGATGGCCAATCAGCTCACCGAGCCGGCTGCACGGCTGTTGGTCGAACGCGGCGTGCGCGTGGTGGAAGGCGGCTACAGCTGGTGCAGCGACCCGCGCCTGACCCTGCCGACCGCCATCCGCATGACCGAGGCACAGATCGACGTGCTGCTGGCCTCGATTGCCTGCCCCACCCAGGCAATCTTCGCCACGCCCGCACAGCCGTATTTCCCGGCTACGTTACGCGATCACCGCGTGGCGATGATGCGCGATGCGCGCCTGCACCTGCTGCCAGGCAGGCACCATGTGCATATGGAAACGCCGGAAACGGTGGCGACGGTGATCAAGGAGTTTTTGGATGCGTTGCCGCGAGCGTGATGTGGCGATGCGTCGCACGCAGGGGAACTAGACCCATGGCAGACGCCGCCCGTGTCGTCAGCGCCCTTGAATCCTTCGATTCGTGGCATGCGCCGTGGACCTTTATCCAAGTGGTGCGTGCGGCGTCCCACTTGGACGCGGACGATCGCATTCTGTAGGAACAGGCATGGACGGCTGCGTGTCACGCAGACCACTGGATGTCGGCACGCACGCTGGAGGCAGGTGTCGCGACCGCCGAAAGCGCCCTGTCAAAATGCGTTGCCTGGTTGTCACCGCTGGCCTGCCGACAACGTGCAAGCGGGGCGTCTTACGCGTGGCGCTAGCGATTACATCGACACGCGCATGGCCACCTGGATTGCCGTGTTGATACATTGCCTGTACGCAAGCGCGTGCCAGCGCTACACCAAACACCGCTTCTAAGCGACGCGCGCTGCGCCTGCGTTATTCGACATGCAGCAAGCGGCGCAGCTGCGCCTTGAGCTGGCGGCCATGTTCGTGGAAATAACTGCGCTCATCTCGCCAGGTGGGGAAGCGTTGTTCCACTTCGGACCAAAAAGCTGCCGAATGGTTGGCTTGCACTAAATGACAGAGCTCGTGCACCAACACGTACTCGAACGCAGACGAACGGCCGAGCACCAGCGCCAGATCCAGCGCCATCGAGCCGTCCGGTGCGAGCGAGCCCCACTGCGAGGACATCACTTTGAGGCGCAGCCGTGCCGGTGCGCGCGGCAGGCCGGGCAGATAATTCGGCAGCCAGCGACCGACATCGGCGCGCGCCTGCGCTTCGTAGAATTCTTTCAAGGTGCGGCGTAGACCGGCGTCGCCCAGGCGGGTGGGCACGTAAAACTGCGCGCCGTCGTCGGTGATGTCGATGCGTGCGTAGCGCCCTTCGTGCCAGCTCAACGGCAGCAATACACCGCGCAATGGCAGTTGTCCGGGTACGCCGCGCTCAAGCGCAGGAAATGCATCGACTTGCTGATACCGCGACAGCTGTGTGCTCAGCCACTCTAGATGCGCATGCAGAAAGCGCTCGCCGGACATCAGGCTTGCGCGCAACGGCAAAGTCAGGCGCGCGCCGCGTTCATCGACACTGAGTTTGATGCGTCGCGCACGTGGGTCGCGCACGCGCAGCACCTCAATGTCGCGGCCTTCCAGTTGCACGCGCACGCAGTCGCGTTCGACAACTTGCGAGGGCGGCGCAATCAGGCGGCGGACGGGCTTGAACATGCGCACAGGATACCGCTGCGATGTGTCAGTCGGTGAGACGTCAGCGGCGACGTCACACGTGCATCCGTGAAGCCTTTACGGCTGTCTCGTTCAGACAAAAGTCGATGCCGTCCTACCCGTCGCCGCGCCATGCGCCGCGCAGCGGCTTGGCCGTGTCGACACCAGCGCCACAGGCAGCGCGCTGCGACGCCAGATGCCGACAACAGCACCTGGCGCGCATCGATCACTCGGCCTTGCTGAGCTTCAACGCCGTTTCCAGCAGCAGGAACAGCCGGCGGATTTCGGCGCTCATCAGCGCAAAGCGGGCGTCGAGTTCGGCGCGTGCGCCGTCATCTTCGCTGTGTTCGAGCTGGTCCAGTGCACCGTCGAGGAACTTGAGCTTGCGGATCACCAGATCGTCGCCGAGCACGAACGACAGATTGTCGTCCAGCACCAGCGCCAGCTTGGTGACCTGCTTGCCGGCTTCCAGGTGCTTGTCGATCTCGTCGCCGCGCAGTTCCTGGTGCTGGCACTTGACCACCGCGCCGCCTTCGATGGGGTCCTTCATTTCGCACTCTTCGCCCAGGCTCAGGCCTTCGGGCAGGGGCTCGCCGGCGATCCAGCCGGTGAGGATGGCGCGCGGGGCGACTTCGGCATTGAGCGGCAGCGCCGGGAAGCTGCCCAGCGCGCCGCGGATCTCGCTCATCACGTTCTCGCCGCTCTTGCGGCTGGAGCTGTTGACCGCGATATACCCGTGCTGCAGGTCCAGGATGGCATCGGTGCGCGAGCTCTTGACGAAGGCGCGCGGCAGCAGCTCATGGATCAGGTCGTCCTTGAGGCGCTTGCGGGCCTTGCCACCGGGGCGACGGCCTTCCTTTTCCTCGATTTCGGCGACCTTGCGCTCGAGCAGATCGTTGACCACCGCGCCGGGCAGGATCTTGTCTTCACCGCCGACGGTGAGCCACAGGAAGTCTTCCAGGCGGTGCGAGAGCACTTCCTGCTCGTCGCGGCCGAACGGGGAGATGAAACCGCGCGAACTCATTTCCAACGGGCCGACCGGCTTGAGCTGCACTGGCGGCAGCAGCGTGTCGATCTGCGAAAAATCCAGGGTGGTGGGAAAGCGGAACAGGGTGAGGTTGCGAAAGAACATGCGTTGGACCGAATGAGGAAAAACGTGGAGGGTGGAAGACTGCCGCCAGCCGGATCGGCTGCGTCAGTCGCTATCGTGGGTGGCGTCGCTGGCCGGCAGCCACGCGCTGGAATCAGGCGCAAAACCGGGCGGCGCATCGCCGCTGCGGCCCAGCGCCAAAAAATCGAACAGCGTGCGGTCGGCCAGTTGTTCGGGGCGGACATCGCCCAAGGCGCGAGCGATCTGATCGACGCGCCCGGGCTGCTCGCGGTCCCAGTGTTGCAACATCTTGCCGACTTGCTGGCGCTGCAGGTTTTCCTGGCTGCCGCACAGGTTGCACGGAATGATCGGGAACTGCCGCGCCTGCGCGTACGCAGCGATGTCGGCTTCACGCACATAGGCCAGCGGGCGGATCACCACATGCGCACCGTCGTCGCTGCGCAGCTTGGGCGCCATCGCCGCCAGCCGAGCGTGGTGAAACAGGTTCATGAAAAACGTGGCGACGATGTCGTCACGGTGATGGCCGAGTGCGATCTTGGTGACCCCATGCGCTTGCGCATAGGCATACAGCGCACCACGCCGCAGCCGCGAGCACAACGAGCACATCGTCTTGCCGGCCGGAATCACCCGGCTGACCACCGAATAGGTGTCCTGCTCGACGATGTCGAACGGCACGCCCAGCCCGCGCAGGTAGGCCGGCAACACATGGGCCGGGAAGTCCGGCTGCTTCTGGTCCAGGTTTACCGCCACCAATGTGAACGGCACCGGCGCCTTGCGCTGCAGGTGCAGCAGCATGTCCAGCAAGGTGTAGCTGTCCTTGCCACCGGACAGGCACACCATGATCTTGTCGCCGGGCACGATCATGCCGAAATCGGCAATGGCCTGACCCACCTGGCGCTGCAGGCGTTTGCCCAGGCGCAGCTGTTCACGCTGCAGCCGCTGCCGCGGGTCGCGCGGCGCAGGGTCGTCCAGGGGTTGCGGCATCGGCAGGACAGCGGTCATGAGCCGGCCATTGTAGCTGCCGGGGGGATTGGGATTGGACGTGAGGCCAAGGGTGGCTGCCCCCATCCGCCCTCCGGGCCCCTTCCCCCGTGAACGGGGGAAGGGCGCGAGCCCTCGTCTACGGGGAACGCCTCCCACCCAACCCTTTCCCGGCAGTTTCCTCTCCTGGCGGGCTTCTCTCTTGGCGACTCCCTCTCCTGATGGTCCCTCTCCCGCACGCGGGAGAGGGTGCCCGAAGGGCGGGTGAG
>NZ_PHKV01000026.1 GCF_002846205.1 Xanthomonas prunicola | reverse complement strand
CCTGCAGGTGCTGCATGTGCATCTGGATGCCAGCGACTGGCTGCCCCGCACCGAACCGCTGATCGAACGCATCGAACCGTGGATTGCCGCGCTGATCAGCGCGTTGCTGCACGTGCTGATGCTGCTGATCCTGCTGTCGGCGTCCACTCCCACCATGACCCCGCCGCAAGGCTCGGCTAGCGGTGGACGCATCAAGGTGGATTTCGTCGGCGACACCGACCAGCCGCAGCAACCCACGCCTTCGCCGACGCCCACCCCGCCCTCGCAGACCCCCGCGCCGGTGCAGCCGCCGCCGGCCGCATCGCCGCTGCAATCGACGCTGGTCCAGAACGCCAAGAACCCGGTGCCGCCGCAGGGCGATACCCGCCGCGGCAGCCTGGCCGAGCAACGCCGTGCACAACCGGTGCAGCGCCCCACCCCGCCGCAGCCGCCGGCCGAACCGTCATCGCCACCGCAACGCCGCCCGGAAACCTGGACCGGTCGCCCGCCGGGCATGCTCGAAGAGCCCGCCGACGGCGCCGAAGACGGCATGGCCAACACCCCCACCATCAGCCAGGGCCGCCGCAACGACCGCAACAACGCCCAGCCCAGCCTGGATATTGGCGGCTTCCAGGTCTATTACGAGGTGCGCAGCGAAACCCAGCTGCGCGCCTGGAAAGAACAAGGCATGCAGGAAATCGCCATCATCCTGCCCGGCACCCAGCAACGCATGATCTGCCCGTTGGATGTCGCGCTCAAACGTGGCTCCAGCAAATGCCGCCTGCTGCCGCCGGATTCACCGGAGTTGAAATCCATCGGTGATGCCCGCGAGGTCATCAACATGATGGAGGTTTACCGCCAGGGCGAACCGGTCTGGCGTGGGCCAGGGCCGTATCGGTGAGGCTAGTTGCCTGCCACACATGTCGGCAGGCAACCGTGCTGCCTACTCGGAACGTTCGTAGCGAAGAACGCCGCCGTGCTTGCCCCTGGCTAGGGTCCTGTTTTGGACACAACCTGCTCTGAAAACGCGGCAGAGAACTCCTCGGCACCGCGCGCTGAAACGCTTGTCAGTGAACTAGTTCGGCGGCGACTTGAACGTTGCAACCATCAACGCCCTTGGTCTTTTCCGAGCTGGCTGCTCAGCGCTCCCTTGAAGGGCGCCGGATCGCTGGTGACCAGGCAGTTGTAGCTCTTGTCGCTATTGAGCACGAGCACCGACGATTTCGGCCCCTTGAAATTCAGCCCGATAGAGAACAGCACATAGGTATTGGGCAATTCGCTGGGCCGGAACGCACCAAAGGCATACTGGCCAGACAATCCCAACGGCGACAACGGCACCGTGAGCATCAGCGGCTGCATGGCAACAGGCGATGGCAGCGACGAGGAAGCATTCATCATCTTGGACTGCACATCGATGGAATACGTGGTCGTGACCGCCATTCCCAGATATTTGGAAGTCGTTTCCGCAACCTGCTTGCGACACGCCGCAATATCTTCGGGCTTCCGATCCTGCTGGCCGTTCTGCAGCGTGGCAAATACATGGCTTAACGTGACCGTTTCCTTCCCGGGCACCGGCGCGGCAACAGCAACGCTCATGCACAGTGCGGTCGCCAGCAGCGAGAGACTGCATGCCGCAATCGCACCGCGCCGGTGTGTGTTATGGATCATGTCGATCACTCCTAACTATGAGTTTATGGTGCAAGAATGACCAGCGGCCATGGTTCGTCGTGCGATGTACTGCGCGTTGACAGAGCACGCAGTGGCATTTTCGAAACTCTCAAGCCGCAGATGATCGCCAGTGTTTTTGACGACGAAATACGTCGTTGAGAGTGATACCAGATCTACATCGATGTTTCATCGCGTACTGCCTGGTGCAGCGATCTTGAGTTTCTGCAGCGTGCCAACCCGACAAATCGTCTCAACGCTTTATTTACGTGATGCAGTTTGGTTTTCAAAAGAGAACAGACCCATCCGGTCAAGGGCGTCACACAACACCTGGAACAGAACGGCTCCGTCGCGTGGCGGGGGACGTGCAAGCCGGCGGCAAGGTGACACGCGTCGATGCGTCCGTATCAAGAGCCGGCACGTCGTGCCTTGAACCACCAAAAGGTTTTCGCCTGCGCTGCAAGCGACCCCGACCTGCATTCGTAAAACACGCAGATCCGATGCGCTGACCTCGCTTCGCCCACAGCACGCGCAGCTGCCCGGAAACTGGCTACAGTCTGCACAGGGCCAGCGCGCCCGCTCCTTCACCCGTTCAAGGATCTGCATGTCCCTGCATCGTCTTGCCCCGCGCCTGGGCCTGGCCATTGGCCTGCTGTGCGCCTGTGCCGTGCACGCCGCCGAGCCGGCGCCGGCCCATCGTCTGCTGCGCGTCACCCTTGACGGGGCGACCGACCAGGCCACCTCCGGGCGCCTGTTGGTGTTCGCCACCCTGGCCAAGGATGCCAGGGCAGAAGCCAAGCAAGGCGGTAAGGACGGCAAGGTGGAAGAGGTGAATATGAATCCCTTCCGCCCCACCGCAGTGGCGGTGGCCGCGCAGGACGTCACCGCGCTGGTACCCGGCGGCAGCGTCCAGATCGATCTGGACAATATCGCCTTCCCCAAGGCGTTTTCTGCGCTGCCATCTGGCGAGTATCTGGTACAGGCGGTGCTGGATCCGGACAACAGCTATAGCTACAGCGGTCGCGATGGTGGCGATCTGCTGAGCGAAGTCACTACCGTGACATTGGCCAACGGCAAGCCATTGCCGGCGCTGACCTTGAGCAAACAGGTGCCTGTCTCGAACGATCCGTGGCAGGTTTCGCCGCGCGCGCCGCAGGCGGTGCGCGATGCGGTGCCCGAGGCCAAGCACCATAGCGCCGATGCCTCGATGGTGAGCCCATCGCTCAGCGCGTTCTGGGGCCGGCCGGTCTCGCTGCGCGCACGCGTGATGACCCCGCCGGGATACAACGCCAAGGCCGCCACGCGCTATCCCACCGTGTATGTCACGCACGGCTTCGGCGGCAACTACAACCGCTTCGCCGGCACTATTGCGTCCACCTGGCGCCTGATGGCGGCCAAGCAGATCCCGCCGATGATCTGGGTGTTCCTGGATCAGGCCACGCCTACCGGTACCCACGAGTTCGCCGATTCGGTCAACAACGGTCCGTGGGGCACCGCGCTGACCGAAGAGTTGATCCCGGCGCTTGAGCGACAGTACAAGATGGATGGAAAGGCCAGCGGCCGCTTCTTGACCGGCCATTCGTCCGGCGGCTGGGCGACGCTGTGGTTGCAGACGCGCTATCCCAAGCTGTTTGGCGGCACGTGGTCCACGTCGCCGGATTCCAGCGATTTCCACGATTTCACCGGCCCGGACTTGTACGCGGCCAATGCCAACCTCTACCGGCGCGCCGACGGCAGCCAGTTCCCGCTGATCCGCGACCACGGCAAGGTCGTGGCCGATCTGGAAACCTTCGCCAAGCTCGAACGCGTGATCGGCCCGTACGGCGGCCAGCTCACCTCGTTCGAGTGGGTGTTTTCCCCGCGTGGCGCCGACGGCCGCCCGCTGCCGATGTTCGACCGCGACACCGGCAACGTGGACCCGGCCGTGGTGGCCTACTGGCGCACCCACTACGACATTTCCGCGCGCGTGGCCGCGCACTGGCCCACGCTCAAACCGGATCTGGACGGCAAGATCCATGTGATCGTCGGTACCGCCGACACGTTCTACCTGGATGGCGCGGCGCATAGATTCCAGGCGGTGCTGGATGGCCTGGGCGCCAAGAGCGACTTCCGCTACCTGGAAGGCCGCAGCCACTTCGATCTCTACGTCGAGGGCGATGACAACGACGCGCTGATGAAGAAGATCGCCGCAGAAATGTACACAGTGGCGCGACCGAAGCGGTAGAGGCGTGGGATCACGGCGTTGCACGCAGCACTGCGCACGTGCAATGCATATCGACACCGACGCACTGCACCGTGCACGTCACATCAGCACAGGCGGCGTTGTCGGTCGGTCATCAGGCAGACCGCGGCAATTCCCATTCCACCTGTTGCCGCAACACCAACAACAACACCTGGATGCGGCCGCCGCGCACCATCTCGGCAGGGGTCTGGCCATCGAGGGCGTTCATGGGTGCGCGGAACCAGCGGATCAGCGCCTCGTTGTTGCCGCCGTTCAAGGCCCACGCATGGCAGACAATTTCGCCCAGGTTTTCGATGCCTGCGGTACCCAGCAATTTGAGGTGCTCGGGAGTGAACGCAAACAGCGATAGCACCAGCTCGGCATCGGCCGCCTTGCCGTGATCGACCTCCATCTGCTGGCTATGCGCGGTGCTGTAGATCGACGCCTGCGCACGGAAATCTTCGGCGCGCCGCATACCGGTCAGCACTGCTGCAATCAGGTCGGCGCGTTCCATGGAGTCTTCCAGGTGAGGACGTGCGCGCACGCTAACCGGGCCGCTGCTGCCGCTCAATCGGGAGACTCCTGACACACTCTGAAGGCGTCGGCGGCCGTTGTATGACGCGCCGCGTCACCGCAGCGGCGTGCATCCGGGGCTGGAAGCTCGCTCGCACCTTCGCAGCGCTTAACAGCGGGATTGCTAGGATTCGGGCGCGTCACTGGCAGCAGCCTGCACGTGAATGGGCTGCAGTGTTGGAGTCTCACCTCATGAGGAGTTGTCAGATGCCCTGGAAATCCGCTCTCGCCATGCTTGCCCTGTCCGCCGCCGCGCTGCCGGCGCTGGCCCAGTCCGACCGCCAAGTGGTCGAGGACATGGTCACCCGCTCGGCCAATGTCTGCCCCGGCCACAGCACCGAACGCACCACACCCACCGTCAAGGCCGTGCCCGTCGGTGCGCTGCGCGTGATGCTGGAACGCGGCCTGGTCATGTGCCCCGACCGCCGCCTGGATGCCGAAGCGCCGGCAGTGTTCTACGGCCGCCTGGGTGTGTTCGCCTGGAACCCGGAAGTGCCCGCCGGCAAGACCGTGATCGTCCAGCAGATCGGCGCGATGACCCGCAAGGACGACTACCCGGTCGAAACGCAGGTATGGGACGCCAAGGGCACCGCGCTCAAGCAGCAGACCGTGCCGATGTTCGAACCACGGCCGGGTGCGGCGGTGTTGTACAAGGTGCGTTGAGGCGCACCGACGCCGTTTCAGCCGCGCGTCGTTGACGACGTCGGCACCTGGCGCGGCGCAGCCATGCGCACGCGCCAGAGCTTGGTCGGTGCGACGCTGGTTGCCACAACGTGGATCAGCACCGGCAGTGCCCAGCTTGCCCAGAGCAACGCGGCAATCGTGTCAGGAGAAGGCGCCACCCCAGCGGCGATCGCTGCGTAGAGCGCGATGCGAAACATGACCGGCGCCAGCGTTACCAGATACGCCCGCACCATCCAGCGTCGGTGACGACCGAGCTGTCCGCGACGGATAGCCGCCAGGCCCACGGACGCCACCACCAGCCATGCCGCTTCCGTCGCCGCGAAGGCGACGCGGATCGCCATCGGCGCAGGCGAGGTTGCGATCAACGCAGTGGCACCGAACAGTGCCACCAGCATGCCGGCGAAATACGCACGCCCAATCCAGCGATGCACCCATGCCTGCTCGCGCCAGCGTTGCGTGGCGAACTGCACCGTGCCGAGCGCGATGCCCACCGCACCGCCGCCCAGATGGCACCACAGCCAACCGCGGCGAGTGAGGAACATGCCATATGCCGGCGAGTCCAGCTCGGCGTATTTCAGATACACGTGGCGCACAAATTCTGTAGCGAAGACGGCCAGCGCAAGCCACAACAGCGCCCATGCCACGCGGGCAATCGACGTCCCGGCAGATACCTCAGCACCATCGCGCATCGGATCAGGTTGCATGCACCGCTCCTTCGGTCAGTGAGCGCTCACGTGCATCGGCCCCACCGTCGCGGTGAACGCTCTCGGCTCGCCGGTGAGCGGATCATCGAATGCCAGCGTGTGCGCGAACAGTTGCAGCGGACGTTCCGGGTCGTCGGGCCGCTGGGCTTGGAGGTCGGGATAACACCGGTCGTGCAGGATCGGCGCGCCTAGCGCGGCCATGTGCACACGCAATTGATGCTTGCGGCCGGTGACTGGCTCCAGGCGATAGGTCCACGTGTCTGCTCCGCGCGCGACCACCTCGATCACCGTCTCGCTGTTGGGGTCTCCCATTCCCTCACGCATGCGAAAGAACGGGTCGCCCGGCTCCAGCCGGCTGCGGCGCACATGCGGAAACGTCAGCTCTGGAAGGGGCAGTGCCACTGCGAGGTACTGCTTGCGGATGCGCCGCTCGCGAAACAAGGATTGGTAGATCCCGCGCGTGGCCGGGTTCGCCGAGAACAGCACCAGCCCGGCGGTCTCGCGATCGATGCGGTGCAACGGCACCAGCGCCGGATTGTCCAGCCGCTGCACCAATCGCGTCAGCAGCGTCTCGCGCACATACACACCGGCCGGTGCGACCGGCAGAAAATGCGGCTTGCACGCCACCACCAGATCCGCGTCGGCGTGCACCACTGTCTCGACATACGGAATGACCGGCTCATCCGTCACCTCGCGGAAATAGCGGATTTCCGTACCCACGCGATAGGGCGCTGAAAGCGCCAAGGCATGGTCATTGGCATCGCGCACCAGGCCGCGTGCGAAGCGGTCGCGCCAACGCTCGGCGGCAATCGCAGGAAAACACGCGCACAGCGCATCGAAGACCGAGACCCACGGTCCGGCAGGCAACTGGAAGCGGCTGGCCGGCGTGCCATCGTGCGTGCGGGGTGCATCGGGCATCGCCGAGATCGCAAAAGATCGAGAAGGCAGCATGGTAACGCGCGCTGCCGCGCTACATTGCATTGCATGCAGCATCGCGATTGCATGAAGCACTGCAGCATCGTTTGCTCGCTGCAGTCGCTACTTTCCGCGTGCGCGAAGCGATGTGCGCTGGCACGACGCTGCCGCGTCGACGCATGGTGTTCTGGAACTTAGGTTGGAATACCGACGCGTGCGATCGCGCACCATGCCACGCCCTCATCATCAGACCCGCAGCCTGCAACACACGTGTCATCTCGACCGTTGACGTTACGTGCTGGCAGCACGCATTCCCCCACTCCCTTTCTCAAGCAGGAACACCACCCATGCGTTCAACACTTCACGCAACCGTCGTGACGGCCGGACTTTGTGCCCTCGTCACCACCAGCGCGGCCATCGCCGCAGTGCCATCGGTGGCGCAATGCACCACGCCTCAGCCGTGGGCGCATTCCAACGCCGGTGTGGTGGTCGGTAACGGCACCGCGGCCAGTTGTACCGCCAGCGCACTCGCAACTGCGGTGGCGCAAGGTGGCTATGTCACCTTCAACTGCGGTGCGAGTGCGGCCAGCATCGCCGTCAACCAGACCATCAACATCAGCGCCAGCACGCCCACGGTGATCGATGGCCAAGGCAAGATCACCCTGGACGGCCGCCAGGCCGCGCGCATCTTCCAGGTGCACAATGGTAATGCGCTGTCTGTACGCAATCTCAAGCTGCAGAACGGCAGCTCCGTGCAGCCGGCATCCAACACGCAATACGCGCCGGGCACCTGGGGTGGCGGAGCAATCAACGTCAATTACCGCGGCAAGCTGGAAGTGATCAACAGCCAGTTCCTCAGCAACCGCAGCAGCATTGGGGGCGGCGCCATCTTCGCCGGCAGCGATACCGACGTGACCATCGTCAAGAGCTCTTTCTCGAAGAACACCTCGTGGCTGGGCGGCGCGCTCTACACGCAGCTCAGCCGCCTGACCATCGTCAATTCCGAGTTTGTCGGCAACCAGGCCATCAATGCACCGGCCGGCTTCCCGGATGCCGACCAGTTCGGCAACAGCGGCGCGATCGACACCGACGGCGCCTCGCTCGCCGGCTACCTCAACGCTGCTGCCGGTGGCGCCACACTTTCCGTTTGCGGCACCGTGGTGCGCAACAACACCGCGGCCAATAGCGGCGGCGGCGCCACGCTGTGGGCGTATGCGCCCGACACCATCGACGTGCGCTATTCCACCTTTGCCAACAACATCGCCTACGGCGGCCCGGCCGGTGGTGCACGCATCAGCCTGGGCTTCGGCGATACCACGCACTCGGGCACTACCATCACCACCCCGGGCATCATCAACGTCGAAGAAACCAGCTTCCTTTCCAACCGCGCCGAAAAGAGCAACGCCGGCGCCTTGTATATGGACTGCTACGGCCCGTCCTGCAATGTCAGCAACAGCACCTTCTATGGTAACTACGCAAAGGGTGTGGGCGCGGCGATCCAGCATGTGGGTTGGCAGCCGTCCAATGGCGACCAGGGCAAGACCACGGTGCGCTTCAACAACGTGACCTTCGCCGAAAACACCCCAGGGTCCACGTTGTTCGGCAGCGGCTTCGACATCCGCAACGGCATCTTCTACTCCAAGACCGAGCGGACCTTCTGCAGCGACCAGAGCAGCACCGGCAACAACCTCATCGAGTACTCGGCTGCGGGCGGCCTGTTCCATAGCTGCCTCACCGCCGGCCTGGCACGCGCTACCGATCCGCTGCTGAGCGCACCGGCCGCCAACGGTGGACCAACGCTGACCCAATTGCCCGCGGCCAACAGCCCGGTGCGCAATCTCGGCAATAACTGCCGCAACATCGACCAGCGTGGCGTTGCACGCGACACCGCCGTTTGCGACGTGGGTGCGGTGGAAATCAAGTAAGTCGAACTGCGCGTCCTTGCCGTCTGGCGAGGACGCGCGTTTGGGTGGCCGGGTGGCCGGGGGGGCTAGTAGGCTCGCTTGGTCGCGCAATCAAGCGGTAGTCGCGTCGCGGTGCAATGCCGCGTCGGCACAGATTGGCGTTGGCTAAAAGGCCTCGTGCGCAGCGTGGGCTGCTGCCCACCTACGAACAATGCTTGCGCACCTCATTGGCAAAGATAGCTACCGAGCGTGGGAACCACCGAGTGGTTTCCAGAATGTCTATGAGGCTTGCGATGTCACTCATCCGTTAGCACCTACCGCCAGCGGATACCTGCACAAACTGCACTGAACTGATGCGAGCGAGCTCAAGCATTGGCATTTGAATAAGCCATTTGCGCTGAAGCGCATCGTCCCGACATTTGATGAGCCACAGACCGCAATAGCATCGTTCGCTTGCTGACAACGCGCGTTTCAGCGGTTATGTTCGAACCTGGAACGGGGGTTCTTGCATGGGACGCAGAAAGAAGCAGAGCGGGTTCGAAGCGTTGGCCGCGTTGCCGTGGCCACTCGGCCTCGTTGCGGGAATCGTTGCTTATCTTGGGGTCCGCTACGGCATCGGCTGGTGGTTCTCCCACCAGGGCGGGATGCTGTCGCAGGGCTTTGCCCAGCAATCCAATGGAGTGTTCGCGCCATTGGCGTGGATGCTGCTCGGCGTCTGCTGGCTCGCCGCGCTGTGCTCCTATCTGGGCACGCGCAGTCGGCGACGCTTTCTGGAGACACGCACCACCCTGGAGAGCCTGGCCGCCGGCGGCTGGCGCCAGTTCGAACTATTGGTAGGCGAAGCCTTTCGCCGGCAAGGCTATAGCGTTGAAGAAACCGGCCTGGGCGGCGCAGACGGCGGCATCGACCTGATCCTGCGCAAGGACGGCCGCCGCACGCTGGTGCAATGCAAGCAATGGAAGCGCCAGCAAGTTGGCGTCAGCGTCGTGCGCGAAATGTTCGGCCTGCTCGCCCATCACCAGGCCCACGCGGTGAAGATCGCCTGCACCGGTACTTACACGAAAGACGCTGAGCGTTTCGCCGAAGGCAAGCCGATTGAATTGATTGGTGGGGAGCAGCTGCTGGGAATGATTCGAGCGGTGAAACTACACGCAGCGTCGCAACCGATACCACAAGTGGCACGCGTCGAATCCCACTTCGCTTCCACAGAATCCAATGCCTCTGCAACGATCGCCACCCCAAGCTGTCCGCGCTGCGGCAGCGCGCTTGTGCAGAGAAAGAATCGACGGACTAGCAAGAACTTTCTAGGTTGCAGCCAGTTCCCAAAATGCAGGGGAACTGCGTGAGGGCGCCTGACCACGTTTTTCATTTTTTGAACTTAAACTCGAGCGATGAACATGAGGCTGTCTGTAGACCTTAAGAACTGTTATGGCATCAGTGAATTGGTGCATGAATTTGATTTCACCAATAGCAATGGATATGCCATCTATGCGCCAAATGGTTTCATGAAAACTTCGTTTTCAAAAGCCTTCGATGATTTTTCCAAAGGACGAGAAACAAAAGACCTTATTTTCCCAAATAGAGCTTCACATAAAGTCATCAAGGATGATGCGGGAATCGACATTGCTGCTGATTCAGTTTTTGTTGTAGAGCCATATAATGCCGATTTCGCCTCTGAGAATACATCATTACTTCTTGTGAATAGTGAAGTAAAAAAAAGATATGATTATGCTCTTAAAGAGATTGCGGACAAGCAATCAGCTTTGGTTTTGAAACTTAAACAATTATCCGGATTGACGGGGAGAACAATTACTGTAGAAACAGAAATTTTGAAATGCTTTGGAAAGAAATCACTCGCTGAACTTGTAGATTCACTGGAAGAACAGGTGAATGCCGGCACTCCGTCGCAGCTTTCCAGTGTTGTTTATGCGGAAGTTTTTAATGATAAGACTGTTGGACTTTTGGATTCCGGGTCCATCAAGCATCAGCTGGAAGAATACATCCAACAATACAACGAACTGGTGTCCAATTCTGATGTCCTCAGCAAGCAGTTCAATCACTACGGCGCGTCGACTGTTAACAAGCAGCTCAAAGATAATGGGTTTTTTGAAGCCAAGCACACAGTAAATCTCAGAACTAAAGATGGGATGAAAGAGGTTACTACTGCTGATCAACTTGCTGAGAAAATTGAGGAAGAGCGAAAGAAGATTCTGACAGACAAGGATCTTGCTACAAAATTTGATGCGATAGATAAGAAAATCCAAAATACTGAGCTTAGGAAATTTAGAGACTACCTCTTTGATAACCAACACATCCTTCCATACCTGAAAGACTTCAAGAATCTTCAGAAGGAACTTTGGATTGCTTACTTGGTCGATCAGAAAGACCTCTATAGTCAATTCCTAGACGCCTACAGAACGAGCAAGGTCACTATTGAAGAAGCTGTGGGGCAAGCTAAGAGTGAAAGAACAGAATGGGAAGCAGTTGTTGATTCCTTCAACAAGCGGTTCTCTGTCCCGTTCAAGATGATTGTGGCAAACCAAGATGATGTAATCTTGAAAGGCTCACAACCTTCTATTTCATTCAAGTTTAGAGATGGTGATGGTGAAAGTGATGTTGCTAGAGAATCCTTGCTAAAGGTTCTTAGTCAAGGCGAAAGAAGATCGCTTTATATACTGAACATCTTGTTTGAGATAGAGACAAGAAGGAAGAAAGGCGCAGTTACGATATTAGTGATTGATGATATTGCAGATTCTTTTGACTATAAAAACAAGTATGCAATCATTGAGTATCTAAAGGATATTTTCAGCTCAGGGAAGTTCATGTGTCTTTTTCTCTCTCACAACTTCGACTTCTACAGAAGTATCAGCGGACGGTTAAATTTAAATTGGAGCTGCAAGCTACATGCAACAAAAACCGGCAGAAAGTTGAAGCTGGTGCAAGAAAAGTATCAAAACAATCCATTTGATTATTGGAAGAATAATATCACCACACCCGCTTACTGCATCTCGGCCATCCCTTTTGTTAGGAATTTGGCTGAATTCTGCGGGCACAAAGATGAATTTTTAAAGCTAACATCACTGCTGCATGTCAAAGATGATACTGACACTTTAACTCTTGATGAGCTTTGCGCGATATATAAAAAGATACTGGCTGATAAGCAGCAATTGGCACTGACCCCACCAGCGAAGTTTGTAATCGATGTGATCCACGAAGAAGCAGAATCGGTTCTCAATCAGCAGGAGGAAGCAATAGAGCTTGAGGGAAAGATTGTTCTATCAATTGCCATCAGACTTTTAGCCGAACGGCATATGATTAGAACCATCAACAATGCTGTTTTTATTAAAGCCATCAAGAAGAATCAGACAATCAAGCTTCTTCAGGAATACAAGAGATTGGGCCTTGGTAGGCTGGAAGATGTTTCTGTTCTTGAGCAAGTTAACTTGATGACTCCTGAAAACATTCATCTGAACTCATTTATGTATGAGCCTATTCTGGATTTGGGAATAGCTCATCTGAAAGCGCTCTATGCAGAAGTCAAGTTGCTTCCATAAAACAAACACACGGAATGACGGGGTGATGTCACGTTTTCAATTGACATGAGACACCTTGACCTCCCATACATCCCCCACCCGC
>NZ_PHKV01000025.1 GCF_002846205.1 Xanthomonas prunicola | reverse complement strand
GGGATTGGGGATTGGGGATTGGGGATTGGGAAGCGGGAAGCGGGAAGCGGGAAGCGGGAAGCGGAGGCTATGCTGTCGCCCCGTCGTGCGGAGCGTGGCCTTGCTGGAATTGATTCCCACCGAATTGCCGTGGCTGCTGTGCATCGCGTTCGTGGCCGGGCTGGTGGATGCGGCGGTCGGCGGCGGTGGGCTGATCCAGTTGCCGGGCTTGTTTGCGACGCTGCCGCACCAGGCGCCAGCGCTGATTCTGGGCACCAACAAGTTCAGCGCGATGTTCGGCACCGGTGCCTCGGCATGGCGGTATGCGCGCACGGTGCGCTTTCCGTGGCGGCCGGTGCTGTATGCAACGGCGGCGGCGTTTACGTTTTCGTTCCTGGGCGCGACCGCCGTCAGTCTGATGCCCAAGCAAGCGGTGCGGCCGCTGATTTTGCTGCTACTGGTCGCGATGCTGATCTACACATTGATCAAGAAGGACTTCGGCGCGCTGCATCGGCCACGCCAGATCGGCCGGCGCGAACTGGCGACCGCCTTGGCGATGGGCGCGGCGATTGGCTTCTACGACGGGTTCTTCGGCCCGGGCACGGGCAGCTTTCTGATCTTCCTGTTCATCCGCTTTTTCGGTCTGGATTTTCTGCGTGCCTCGGCCGCAGCCAAGGTGGTCAACCTGGCCACCAATCTTGCGGCGTTGTCGTTCTTTTTGCCCAGCGGGCAGGTGATGTTGGCGGTCGGCATTCCGATGGCGGCGGCGAACGTGGCCGGCGCAGTGGCCGGCACGCGGATGGCGTTACGCGGTGGCACGCCATTGATCCGCAAATTGTTCCTGGTGTTGGTGATCGTGCTGATCGGCAAGATGGGCTGGGATCTGCTGCACTAGGAATGCTTGCTGCCACCGCGACGTCATCGGCGCGGTGACGCCACCATGCAGATGGCGTCACCTGTGCACTGGTTTCAGCGCTTGCCGCGCGACTGCACAGTGCCTGCCGTCGCACCGCGCTTTTTAGCCGGCGAAGGTTTCACCGCCCCGCGTGTCGAGGTGGTCTTGCCGGGACCACGTGCCGGCTGCCCAGTCGACGCGGCGGCTGCACGCGGCTTGGCCGCGGCAGCGTTCAATGCAGCAGACGTTGCGACGGCTTTCTTTGATGTGACGTTGGATGTGCTCGTTGCCTTGATCGGCTTGCCCGGGGTTTTTGAAGACCGAGCGGTCTTGCCCAGGTTGGACTTGGATGCGGCTCCTGACGACACTGCCGGCACGCGCGCTGTGCGTTTGTCGGCTGCCTGCGTGCCAACCACAGCTGGCGTGCGCAAAGGCGATTTCTTCGGATGTATTGCTTGAGGCTGTGCCGCAGCGCGCGTGGAAGATGCGGTCTTGGCGGTCTTGTCCCGCTTGTTCGCCGTCGCTCCTGCCGACGTGCGCTTGCGCGTCTGCCTTTTCTGCGGTGCAGACGCGGTCTCATCCGCCGCAGACGATGTCAGATACCCCAAGACAGCGTCAGCTGTCATGCCAGCTGCGTGTGCAGCGCCCTGCACTTCTTCAGGCGCGCTCGCAGCCGCGATCGCTGGCGCAGCGGCATCGGCAACCGCTGGCTCATCGCCACGCGAGCGCTCGGGTAGCTTCAATCGCTGCGCCTGCTCGTCGTATTCGATCAACAACACGCCGGAGTTGTGGCGGCCGCTGATCTCGACAAAGCAGGCGCCGCCGATGAAAGGCTCCAGCGTCATCACCGATTTCAACGGTGTGGCCACCACCATCTGGAAGCCGAAGTTCTCGAAGATATTCATCGCCAGCGCGGTGAACTCGTTGTCGGCCTTGTCGAAGGCTTCGTCCAACACCACCGCGCAGTAGCGCGGCAGTTCGCCGTCTTCGCCGCCGAGCTGATAACGCAGCGCCGCAGCAAGGCAGGTGGTTGCCAGTTTCTGCCGCTGACCACCGGATTTGCCGGCGCCGCTGCGATAGATCTCCACCTGCGCGCGCGTTTGCGCATCCAGTTCCACACCGATGAATTCCACATGCAGGCGCACATCCAGCACCTGTTCGCGCCAGCGGCGTGTCTCTGGTTCCTGCGCGCCCAGGCGCGCCACCAGCGCGCGCAAGGTGGAAAACTGCGCTTCGGCCAGGGCGCGGTCTTCGGTCTGCTGATGCGACAACACCGCGCGCAACTGCTGCTGAAATTCCTGCACCTCGGCCAGGCGGCGGTCGCTGACTTCGATGGTCAGGACGGTGTCGCGATTGAACGGCACCTGCTCCAGGCTGGCGTTGACCTCGTCCATGCGCTGCTTGATGCCCTTGTGGGCCTCGGCGGTGTGGCGCTGCAAGGCCAGCAGGTTGTTCTTGCTCTGGGTCTGCAACAGGTCGAAGAAGCGATGCTCATGGCGCGGCAGGCCATCGCTTTCCAGTCGATTCAGGCGCGCAAGGAAATCGTCGGCGCTGGCCAGACTCACGGTGAAGTCGCCGCTGTCTTCAGGCCACTGCTGGCAATACCTGCGGAAGCATTCCAGCAACTGCGCGCTGAGCCGGCTGTCGCGGCCCTGACTTTCGGCCAACTGCTCGGCCAGGCCACGCTCGACCACGCGGAAGTGCGCTTCCAGGTTGTCCAGCGACAACGGCGTCAATGCGGCAAGACGTTCCCGCAGGCCTTGCAGCTGGGTGGGTGTGAGCGTGGCGGTGCCTGCGCGGCCTGCACATGCCGCATGCTGCTGTTCGAGCCGCACACGCTCGCGCGCCAGTTGCGCGCGTTCCAGCCGCACGTCGTCGTAGGTGCGCTTGGCCTGGTCGCGCAACGTGCGTGCGGTGTCGATGGCCTGACCGAGCGCACGCAAGCCACTGTTGCCTTCGCGCAGCTGCACCAACTGCTCATCGATATCGCTTAGCCGCTGCAGTTTGGGGCCGACGTCGATCTCGTCCCAATCGCGCTCCACCAGCGTATGTGCGGCGAGCTGGCGTTCCTGGTCTTGCTCGCGCTGCTTGCGCAGCGCTGCGACGTCGGCATCGCAGCTGGCGATGCGCTGGGCCAGCGCCTGCGCTTCGCGCTCGAACACCTTGAGCTTGTCGCGGTTGTCGTGACCGAGCAGCCAGCGCTTGCGGTCGTTGACCGCGTGGCGGTCGTCCTTCTCATACCGATCGCCGGGATGCTTGACCTGCCCTTCGCGGGTGATCGCGCGGTCGGCGTTGCGCAGCGCGGTTGCGTTGTCCACGCAGGCGTAGTCGAAGCGGCGGGTGAGTTCGTTGCGCAGCCACTCGGTGAAGGCGTGCTCGCGCAATTGCAGCTTGCCAGGCAGCGCATCGGGATCGACACGTCGCGAATGCAGCTCGTCGTTACGGCGCACACGGAAGTACACCAGGCGCGTGCCGATGTGGGTGCGGTTGACCCATTCGCTGACCTGCGCGTAATGCCGCTCGTCCACCAACAGCGATTGCGCAAACCCATTCAGTACACGCTCGATCGCACCGCGCCAGGCCATCTGGTCATCGCGCACCTGGACCAGCTCGCCAACGAACGGCAGTGCGGCCTCGGCAATGCCGATGTCTTCGCACAGCCGCGCGCGCAGGGCCTGCATCGGGGCCGGCATGCTCGACGGTGCGCGCTTCAAGGCATCCAGCTCGGCACGGATCTCGGCAAATCGGCGTTCGTCATCGCGCCGCACACCCATGCGCTCGGCAATGGCGTCATCCAGCGCACTGGCGTCGTGCTTGCCGTTATCCAGGACGGTTTGCGCATGCGCGATCTGCGCAGCGAAGCCGCTGGCACCGGCAGCAAGGGCGGTGCCGAGCTGACGGCAAGCCTGCTCGATCTGCGCACGGCGACGCAGGCGTTCGTCGCGCTCGCGTTCCACACGCGCACGCTCGCGCTCCAGTTCTTCGATCTGCTCGCCGCCGGCGGCGCGCTGCTCGCGCTCCAGACCGCTCAGTTTCTGCTCGTGGTTATCCAGCGATTCGCGGCGCTGCCCTTCTTCGCCGGCCAGGCCGCGGTCCTGGTGATCGAGCTCCTGCAGCCGCTCCTCCAGCAAGGCCAGCCGCTGCTGCTCGCGATAGCTGTCCACGCCCAACTGCAGCTCGCGCAACTCGCCAACGCTGTGGCGCAATGCCATTAGCGCCGCATGGTGCTCGCGCGCAGGCGTCAGCGTTTCCACCTGGCGCCGTGCGGTGACCACCGCATGGTGGGCGCCATCGAGCTCGGCAAAATCCTCCACCAGCCGATCGGCCGCTTCGAAAGTACGCGGCTCATCCAGCATGAAACCGCGCAGAAATGCGTTCAGATCGCCCAGGTTCTTGGCCGACTGGGTCTTGTGCAACAGCCGCAGCGCCATCTCGTTGCCGATGCCCAGTGCATGCCGGAAGCGTTCGGCATAACCGGCGAAGCCGTCGAAATGTGCGATCTCCTCGCCCAGCCGCGCCTTGAGCTTGCGCAGGTCCAGATCGAAGCCATCCAGCTCGGTCGCCACATCGAAGCTGCGCGGCGCAACAATGTAATGCCGCCGCACATCGGCCGCCGCGTTGCCACTGCCGGCGATCCAGAACAACCGGATCAGGCTCACCGCCTCGCCATGCGCGTTTGCGTACTCCAGCACCAACGCGGTCCAGGTGGCGCCCTTGCGCAGGTATTGCGTGGCGATTTCGCCGGACGCGCTGTCCTGCTGATCGGCCCACGCACCGCGTACATATGACACCAGACTACGATCGCGCCCACTGCGTTCGGCCTCGCGCGCAGCGGCGTTGAAGTCGACGATGCTCGGTGGCGTCAGCAACGCCGACATCGCATCCAGCAAGGTCGATTTACCCGAACCGGACCGACCCACGAACAGGAAGCCTTTCTCCGCAATCGGCACTTCGGTCAGCCCGTTGAAGGTGCCCCAGTTGTGCACCTGCAAGCGCCGCATCCGGAACTGCTGCGCACGCTGCTCGGCAAGCGTCTCGGCAAACAAGGACGTACCCGGCTGCACTGGCGAAAGGTTGGGCTGTGACTTCATGGCTCACTCATCAAAACGGGACGACGGAAACACGAAAAACCGGATTACGAACGGTAGCGCTGTGGTGTGGTGTGCTGCGGGGCGACTACGCCTGTTGCGGTTGTATCTGCGATTCGCGCGCACTGCCACGGTCATTGCATGACAGCAACAGGCACATGGCACGCTCCCGGCATCACGCCACAACGTCTCCTCATCCGCCCGGCGGGCCCCTTCGCCCCATGAAGGGGCCCAAGGTCCCGACGGGAGAACAAGAGCCTGCGCGCTGCCGCCAACGCTGAAGGAATCACTCCGCAGCCACATCCCCTTCCCGCAGGCCGCGATACGCGACCACCAGCGCCTGCACGTCCTCTGCCGAGAACAACAGCTTCAGCACCGGCGACACCTCGTAGCGCTCCTCGCTGCCGCGCAAGCGCGACAGCAACTGGTTGTCGCGCATCTTGCCGATCGCCGTCAGCACCCGCCGCGCGAAGCCCGCGCGGTCGGTGGACACGTTCTTTTCGTATACCGACAATGCTTCCACCAGCTGCGCCTCGTCCACCACTGCACGCTCACCGCGCGTATCGGCCTCGGCCAGTTGCTGGCGCAGGAACAGCAGCAGCACCGATTCGATAAAGGTCAGTGGCGCACTGCGCAGCAAGGTGGGCGATTCCAGCTCGGCGGTGTCGGCCTGACGGGTGAAGGCGACCCCGCCCTCGCGGTCGAGCACCAACTCCAGAAACAGCTCGCACAACAACCGGCGAATCGCCACCTCGTTGCGCAACAACGCCGGCCAGAGTGCGCCGTGACGTTGCGCATCGATGCTGGGCCCTGCCAACAACTGGCACAGTGCGCGCCGCGCGTCGAACGGCAACGTCCCGGTGTCGCCCAAGAACAGCGCAGCACCTGCTACATCACCGGCAGCATCGCTTGCGCGCAGTGGCGGGGTGCTGTCGGCGGCGTCCTCGTCGTCCTCGTGGATGCCGGACGGCGCCTGCTCAGACCAGTTCATTACGTTTCTCCAGGGTAAACCACACCAAGGGAATGCGTGCGCGCCGTACGGCGCCATCGCTGCCTTCCCATTGCACCGTTTCCATCTGTCCTTCGATCACCATGCCGTGGCGCGTGCCCAGCGACAGGTAGCCGATCACGCTGCCCAGCCCCTGTATCGCCGGGCGCTCTTGCAACGCATCGCCGATGGTCAGCCGCGGGCGCTGGCCGAGCAGCTCATGCAGGTCGCGGCGCAGGCTGCGTACGTCGATCTCCGATTGCGCGACCAAGTCGCCCACGCTGTCCAGCGAGATCTCGGCCGCATCGGCCGCCTGCACACGCCCGTCCACCTGGGTGAGCCGTGGGTCGTGCAGCCGCCATTGCGACAACGAGCGCAGGCGGCTACTGCTGAGCGCCTGCGTGTAGCCGGTGGCGGCGGTGGCATGCAGGCTGTCGCGCAATTGCAGGGCTTCGCCCTGCGCCTGCTTGAGCACTTGATTGAGCCGGCGTTGCTCCAGATAGCCGCGGCTCTGCACGAAACCGCGCAGGCTCCGTGCGAAGTGCTGCATCACCGTGTGCACCTCGCCGCCGCGCTCCAGCAGCGTGCCGGTCAAGCCGCGCAGGAAGGCGCGTTCGCGCCGGTCGAGCTTGCGGGCAAAGCCGCGTGCCAGCAGCGCATCCAGCGCCTGATCAAGCTGGCTGCTCTGCTGGGTGTCGTTGAGCAGGCTCCAGAACGCTTCGAAGGTGCGCCCGGCCTCGCTGTCGGCGATCACGTCCACGCCGTTGAACAACTGTTCCAGCACATCGCCGCGCGCGCCTTCGTCGTCGATGATGCGTTCGCGGAACTGGCGGTTGAGCTGTTCGAAATCGTCGCGCACGCGATGGAAATCTTCGGCCAGCTCGTCGGAGAGATGGATCAGGTCGCGGGCGCGTTCCAGCGCGCGCTTGCCATCGAGCGCGGCCACCCGGCCGGAGGCCACGCGTTCGATCTCGGCGTCGATGCGCGCACGTTCTTCGCGCAGGGCGGCAAGACGCAGCTCCGGATCGGCTTCGGTCTGGCCGGCCAGCTGCACCAGTTGCTGGATCACCAGCGACAGGCGGCTTTCGGTGGCACTGCTGCTGCTTTCGCGCAGGCCAACGATGAAGCGGATGGCCTGCGTCGCGGCACGCGAGAGTTCGTATTCTTCTTCGGCCGCGCCTTCAGGCAGGCGACGTTCCAGCCAGCCTTGTGCCAACCAATGCGCCAGATACGCCTGCGCGGTGCGCGGAAGTTCGCGGGACAGCTCGTCGGCGCGCAGGGCATCCAGCTGGCGCTGCAAACGCTCGTGCAACACGGCCGAAGGCAGGCGGCGTTCGCCATCCATCAACACCGTCTGCAGCAGCCCGATCAACTCGGGTGCGTGGTCGGCGGCAAGCAGTTTCCACAGCGGCTGCTCGCGCAGTTGCCGATAGCCGGCGATACGTGCCTGATGTTTCATAGGCGCTGCTGCGACTGCCTCAACGCTTGCCGCCCACTTCGATGAACTGCAGGAATTCGGCGCGGGTGCGTGCGTCGTCGCGGAAGCTGCCCAGCATCTTGGACGTCACCATGCTGACGCCGCGCTTGTGGATGCCGCGGGTGGTCATGCACTCGTGCGCGCCTTCCACCACCACGCCTACGCCAAGCGGCTGCAGCACGTCCTGGATGCATTGGGCGATTTGCGCGGTCATCTTTTCCTGCACCTGGAAGCGACGCGCGTAGCTTTCCACCACGCGGGCCAGCTTGCTGATGCCGACGACTTTGCCACGCGGCAGATAGCCCACGTGCACCTTGCCGATGATCGGCGCCATGTGGTGCTCGCAATGGCTTTCGTAGGAAATGTCGCGTAGCACGATCAACTCGTCGTAGCCGGCCACTTCCTCGAACGTGCGTTCCAGGTATTCGCGCGGTTCTTCGCGGTAGCCGCTGAACCAGTCGCCATAGGCCTCAGCCACCCGGCGTGGGGTGTCCAGCAGGCCTTCACGCGTCGGATCTTCGCCCGCCCAGCGCAACAAGGTGCGCACGGCCTCTTCGGCCTGGGTTTGGGTCACGGAGGAATCGGGCTGGTCGGACTGGCTCATGCAGGTGCACCCAAAGGGGGCGAGCATGGTACCTGAGGACTGACCGGCCGCCCCAGGTGCGGTTGCGCCAGCTTGCAAAGGTTCAGTGATTATTGATTCATTTATGAATTGATAGCATCCTATCTGTTATGACGAACATCTCCCTCCCCCCACGCGCTCAGCTCAGTTCCGGACTGTTGGTGGCCGCGCGCCAGTGGCAACGCTTGGCCGACCAGGCGTTTGCCGAATTCGAGCTGTCCAGCGCCTGCACCGGTCCATTGCTGATGATCGGCCGCTCCGGCGGCGGTATCCGCCAGGTGGCGCTGGCCCAGCAACTGGGCATGGAAGGCCCGTCTCTGGTGCGCTTGCTGGACAAATTGGCCGCCCAGGGCCTGCTGCGCCGCGAAGCCGACAGCAGCGACCGTCGTGCCAATCAGCTGTGGCTCACCGATGCAGGGCAGGCGCTGGTCGGCCGCATCGAAGCCCGCCTGGATGCATTGCGTGCGGAGGTGTTCGGCACGCTCAGCGACACCGATGTGCAGGTGGTGCTGACCTTGTGGGAGCAGATCGCGCAGGCGCATGCGCGGCTGAGCCGGGCCGACTGAGTCGGCTGTCGGCGTCGCGTGCGACGCGCGTTGTGACCTGTTCGATGCCCTGGCGCGCTGCGCCGGGTATTGGTGTTTCTTTCCCAGGATGTGCCCGATGTACGGCGAATTCAGTCTCTACGGTGTGTTCGTGCCCACCTTGCTGGCGTTGATGACGCTGGCCTATCTGCTCAACAGCGCGCTCGCCGCGCTGCTCACCCGCGGCGGTGCCTATCGCTACATCTGGCATCCGGCGCTGTTCAACCTGGCGCTGTACATCGCGCTGCTGGGCGGCCTGTTTTTCCTGACCCGTTGGATGCAATCGTGAAAAAGCTTATCAAGACCGCGGGGCCGGCACTGCTGACCCTGGCAATGGTGGTGGTGGCCGCGCTGGTGTTGCAGCACCTGTGGCGCTATTACATGCAGGCGCCGTGGACGCGCGATGCGCACGTGGGCGCCGATGTGGTGCAGGTGGCGCCGGATGTCTCCGGGCTGGTGGAATCGGTGGCCGTGGCCGACAACCAGCCGGTCACGCGCGGGCAATTGCTGTTCGTGGTGGACCGCGCGCGCTATGCGATCGCGCTGGAACAGGCGCACGCCGCGCTGGCCGAGCGCCAGGCCACGCTGAGCCAGCTGCGCCGCGAGATCGCGCGCGACCGCAGCCTGCAGGACCTGGTCGCCGCCGAAGATGCCGAAGTGCGCCGCTCCAATGTGCAAAAGGCGCAGGCAGCGGTCGCCACCGCACAATCGGCAGTGGATCTGGCCCAACTCAATCTGGACCGCACCCAGGTGCGTAGCCCGGCCGACGGGCACGTCAGCGACCGCACCGTGCGCGTGGGCGATTACGTCACTGCCGGGCGCCCAGTGGTGGCGGTGCTGGACACCGGCTCATTCCGTGTCGACGGCTATTTCGAAGAAACCCGCCTGCAGGGCGTGCACCCCGGCCAGCGCGTGGATGTGCAGCTGATGGGTGAGCCGGTCATGTTGCACGGGCATGTGCAGAGCATCGCCGCCGGCATCGAAGACCGGTATCGCAGCGGCAGCGCCGGCGCGTTGCCCAATGTCACCCCGGCCTTCGACTGGGTGCGGCTTGCGCAGCGCATTCCGGTGCGCATCGCGCTGGACCACGTGCCTGCGCATGTGCGGTTGATCGCCGGGCGCACCGCCACGGTGAGCATCCTGCCGGACACCGCGAACGCGACTGCGGCGACTGCGGCCATCGCGCCTGCCCGTGTGCAGGCCAAGGCGGCGCCATGACCCGCACTGTGTTTCGTCCGCTGGGATTGGCCGCACTGCTGACCACGTTGAGTGCCTGCAGCACGGTCGGCCCGAACTACGCCGTGCCGGCGCAGTCGGCCTATCAGCGACCGGCCGCCAATGGCGCATTTCTGGACACCGGCAACGACCAGGTGCAGGCCGGCGCCGCGCTGCCGGCGCGCTGGTGGGCGCTGTATCAGGACCCGATGCTGGATGACCTGATCGAACAGGCCTTGCGCGACAACGTCGAGCTCAGGGTGGCTGGCGCCAACCTGCGCCGCGCCGCTGCGGTCTACGAACAGGCCATGGATGCCGGCGGTTTCGATTATGACGTGGAAGCCGGCGTCAGCCGCGCGCAGGTGTCTGCCGAAGCGTTCTTGCAGGAAGAAAAACTGCCGGTGTTCAACCTGGCCGATGGCAAGTTCGGCGTGTCGTATCAGTTCGATCTATTCGGCAAGCTGCAACGCGGCGCGGAAGCCGCCCATGCCGACACCCAGGTCGCACAAGCGGCGATCGATCTTGCGCGCGTCAGCGTGGCCGCGCAGGTGGCCGGCAGTTATAGGGAGATTTGCAACGCCAACCATGAGTTGCAGGTGGCCGAGCATTCGCTGCAATTGCAGCAGTACAGCCGCCAGATCACCCAACGCCTGATCGCTGCCGGCCGCGGCACGCCGCCCGATCTGGCGCGCGCCACTGCACAGGTGGCGATGCTGGAAGCGGCGCTGCCGCCGTTGCGCGCGCGCCGCCAGGCCGCTGGCTACCAATTGGCCGCGCTGCTGGGCAAGACGCCCGGCGAAGTGCCGGCCGGTGTGGACAGCTGTGCGCACGCGCCCGCATTGCAGCAGCCGATTCCGATCGGCGATGGCCGTGCGCTGCTGGCGCGTCGTCCGGATGTGCGCCAGGCCGAGCGCCGACTCGCAGCCGCCACCGCGCGCATCGGCGTGGCCACTGCCGCGTTGTATCCAGACATCCGCCTGGGTGGTTCGATCGGCGCCACCGGCCTGCTGGCGGACTTCGGCGAGCCAGCCACACATGCGTGGTCGTTTGGCCCGCTGATCTCCTGGACGCTGCCTTCCAGCGGTGCGCGTGCCCGCGTGCGCGCCACCGAGGCCGGCGCCGATGCCGCGCTGGCGCAATTCGACAACACCGTGCTGCAGGCCTTGCGCGAAGTGCAGACCACGTTGTCGCGCTATGCGCAGGATCTGGACCGCCTGCATCTGCTGGAACAGGCGCAGCAACAGGCCGCGCAGGCGTCGTCGCAAAACAGGCGCTTGTATCAAGGTGGGCGCACGCCTTACTTATCCAGCCTGGATGCCGAACGCACCCTGGCTACGGCCGACATGACCCTGGCCAATGCACAGGCGCAGGTGTCGCAGGATCAGATCCAGCTGTTTCTGGCGCTGGGCGGCGGGTGGGACGGCACGGCTGCCGCGGCTGCGCGATGAGCACGTTGCTGCGCGATCGCCAGGCCTGGCTGTTTTCGACCAAGACGTTCGCCGCCTCGATCGCGGCGTTGTATGTCGCGCTGGCCGGCAATCTGTCGCGGCCGTACTGGGCGATGGCCACGGTCTACATCGTCTCGCAACCGCTGCTCGGCCCCACCCGCGCCAAGGGCGTGTACCGCGTGCTCGGCACCTTGCTGGCAGGCGTGGCGACCTTGGTGATGCTGCCGAATCTGGTGGAAACGCCCCTGTTGCTGAGCGCGGCGATGGCGTTGTGGCTCTCGGCCTGCCTGTTCCTGGCGTTGCTCAATCGCGGCCCGCGCGGCTATGCATTTTTGCTGGCCGGCTACACCACCGCCTTCATCGGCTTTCCGGCAGTGAACTCACCCGAAAGTATCTTCGATACCGTGGTGGCACGCAGCGAAGAGATCATCCTGGGCACGGTCATGGCCGTGCTGTTTGCGTCACTGCTGTTTCCGGCCTCGGTCAAGCCGATGCTCACCGCGCGGATCGGCAACTGGATGCAGGACGCGGCGCAGTGGTGCCGCCAGGTGCTGCAGCGCGGACCGTCACAGGCGCCGCGCAATCGCCTGGCGGCCGATCTGGTGCAGTTCGAGGCCTTGATCGCCTTCGTGCGCCACGACGACCCGCGGCATGCCCATGCAGCGCCGGCCATGGAGCAACTGCGCGCGCGCATGCTGATGCTGTTGCCGGTGCTGTCGTCGATCGCCGATCGGCTGGATGCATTGCAGCGCGATGGGTCTGTGCAGTCGCCTGATATCGGCGAACTGCTGGAGGACGTCGCGACCTGGGTGGATCAGGACGAGGCTGCATGCAGCGATGCGGACCTCGACGCGTTGCGCGCACGCATTGCCGCACTGCGCCCGGCGGTGGATCAGGACGTCGAGCATCTGCTGCTGGCGAGCTTGCTGCTGCGTCTGCAAGAATTGCTCGACCTCTGGCAAGACTGCCGCGCGCTGGAGCACGGCTTGCTGCAGGGCGCCGCGTCGCCGTCGCCGCGTGTGCTGCAGGCGTCGGAAACACGGCCTGCATCCGCAGCTTCGGCCGAAGCTGCGCGGGCAGACGCCGATACGCGTTCGCGCATGCAACCCTCGCTGCTGCAGCGCCTCGGTATGTCGCGGCCGCAGGCCGCCGCTGCAGACCTACCTGCCAGCGGCACGCGGCACATCGATTTCGGCATGGCCGCATTTTCCGCACTGAGCGCCGGTTTCGCGCTGATGGCGTATTGCGTGCTCTGGATCGGTATAGGCTGGGAAGGCGGCGGCAACGGCGCAATGATGGCCGCGGTGACTGCCGCATTCTTCGCCGCGCAGGACGACCCCGCGCCGAGCATGCTGTCGTTCCTGATCTGGGCAGTGGTGGCCAGTGTGGTCGCCGGCATCTATTTGTTCGGCATCTTCCCGGCCATCCACGATTTCCCGATGCTGGTGCTGGTGCTCGCGGCGGTGTTCCTGCCATTGGGCGCGCTGCTGCATCGCCCCAAGAGCATGCTGATCGCATTGCCGCTGGTGGTAAACCTCACTGCACTGCTGAGCCTGCAGAATACCTACAACGCCAACCTGCAGCGCTTCGTCAATGCAGCGGTGGCGATGGTGCTGGGGATCGGATTTGCGGTGGTGCTGACGCGGGTGTTCCGCTCGGTGGGTGCCGAATGGAGCGCGCGCCGGCTGGTGCGCCAGGGCTGGCGCACGCTGGCCTATGCCGCCGACGGACACGGCGCGCAGGATCGCCAGCAATTTGCCGCACGCATGCTGGATCTGCTCGGCCTGCTCGCCCCCAGATTGGCCTTAACCCCGCCAGGTAGCGACCTGGCGTCGGTCGACATGCTGAACGACGTGCGCGTGGGCCTGAACATTCTGCAGCTACGCAGCGCGCGGCACGGTCTGCCGGCGTCGAGTAGCGAAGCGGTGGATGCGATTTTGCGCGATGTGGCTGCGCACTACCGGCAGCAGGTGGCGCAGAAGCGTCCATTGCCTGGGCCGGATGCGCTGCGCGATCGTCTGGATGCGTTGTTGACGCGCGTGGGCAAGGTGCCGGCGGGCGCCTCTCGCGATGAAGCGCTGTTGGGGTTGATTGGATTGCGTTACAGCGTGTTTGCGCACAAGGCGCCATCTCCCCATGGCAACGCCGGTACTCGGCCGCCTTTCGCCCCTCTCCCTGCGGGGCGATAAGGCACTGCCTGCACGCCACTGGCGCGCGTGCCTTGGAGCGCCC
>NZ_PHKV01000024.1 GCF_002846205.1 Xanthomonas prunicola | reverse complement strand
CCGGCGTGGTTGCCAAGATCATCAAGTAAGTGCCTGCGTCCAGCTGCCTGATGGCGGCTGGATTCAAACGAATGGCGGGCCGGCTGAACCGCGGTCCGCCTTCGTTGTCTTGGGGTTTGCGGTAAACGAGTACATACGCCAGTAGCTCAATTGGCAGAGCAGCGGTCTCCAAAACCGCAGGTTGGGGGTTCGAGTCCCTCCTGGCGTGCCACTCCTCTTTCCGGCCCAGCGATTCGGGTCAGATCGGTAACTAGAGCCGGATGAATAGCAAAATCGAGCCTTCCAAAAGCGCGTCCGCTGCCAGCGCTGATATCGTGAAATACGTCATCTCCGCACTCCTCGTGGTTGCGGGGTTGTTTGTGTGGTTCTGGTTTTCTGCGCCTGAGCGCGCCACCCAGCTTGGAGCCTGGACGCCGCAGTTGCGCGCGCTGGCTGTGATCGTGGGATTGGTGGCGGGTGTATTTGTGTTTCTGGGCACCGGCAAAGGCCGTGAGACCCGCGAATTCATGTCCGAATCCAGGTTCGAATTGCGTAAGGTTGTCTGGCCGACGCGTCAGGAAGCCATTCGCACCACCTGGGTCGTGATTGTTGTTGTGATCATTCTGAGTTTGCTGTTGGGCGGCTTCGACTTTGTCATCCAGAAGCTCACGCAGTGGTTCCTGGCTCGTTGAGGAGAATCAAGCAGTGAAGCGTTGGTATGTCGTTCACGCCTATTCAGGCTTCGAAAAATCCGTTGCGCAGGCACTGCGCGACCGCATCGCCCGTACCGAAATGCAAGATCGTTTCGGCGACGTGCTGGTGCCGACCGAAGAGGTCATCGAGATGCGCGCCGGCCAGAAGCGTCGGTCCGAGCGTAAATTCTTCCCCGGCTACGTGCTGGTGCAGATCGAAACCCACGAAGAAGCCGGTATTCCGCGCATCGACAACGAAAGCTGGCACCTGGTGAAGGAAACTTCCAAGGTGATGGGCTTCATTGGCGGTACCGCCGATCGGCCGCTGCCGATCCG
Source organism: Xanthomonas prunicola (assembly GCF_002846205.1). GTDB lineage: Bacteria > Pseudomonadota > Gammaproteobacteria > Xanthomonadales > Xanthomonadaceae > Xanthomonas > Xanthomonas prunicola. The sequence continues at coordinate 15,284 of NZ_PHKV01000024.1, read as the reverse complement.
CGACGAAGAGGCTGATGCGATCCTGCAGCGCGTGCAGGACGGTGTCGAAAAGCCGCGTCCGAAGGTGTTGTTCGAGCCGGGCCAGATGGTGCGTGTCACCGAGGGTCCGTTCAACGACTTCAATGGCGTCGTCGAAGAAGTCAATTACGAGAAGAGCAGGCTGCGTGTGGCCGTGCTCATCTTCGGTCGGTCCACCCCGGTCGAGCTCGAATTCGGCCAGGTCGAGAAGGGCTGACCTGGTGAGCGCCGACTAGGCGCTCGCCTCAGATGCTGCTATAGTGCGCGGCTCGCTGTCCTGGCGAATCGCCGGGAAACAATGGCTGCCGCATGGCGGCCATCTGCGTGTGGTCAACAACGTGAAGCCGGGACACGTGATTTCCCGGTCCGATGGGGAGCCTGTTGTCAGGCGTTAGCACCCGGAGAGTATCGAAATGGCTAAGAAGATTACTGCTTTCATCAAGCTGCAGGTCAAGGCCGGTCAGGCCAATCCTGCGCCGCCGGTTGGCCCTGCACTGGGTCAGCGCGGTCTGAACATCATGGAATTCTGCAAGGCATTCAACGCTGCGACGTCGAAGCTGGAGCCGGGTCTGCCGACGCCGGTGATCATCACTGCGTATTCCGACCGTACCTTCACCTTCGTCACCAAGAGCACCCCGGCCAGCGTGCTGCTCAAGAAGGCCGCAGGCGTGACCTCCGGCTCGAAGCGTCCCAACACCGACAAGGTGGGCAAGGTGACGCGCAAGCAGCTCGAAGAGATCGTTAAGGTCAAGGAAGCCGATTTGACGGCAGCCGAGCTGGAAGCGGCAGTTCGCACGATTGCGGGTTCTGCCCGCAGCATGGGTTTGACGGTGGAGGGCTAAGACATGGCACAGAGCAAGCGCGTTAAGGCCATTGCGGCCGCTGTCGTTCCGGGCAAGACCTATGCCTTCGAAGACGCAATCAAGATCCTGAAGACCGCTACCAAGGCCAAGTTCGTCGAGTCGATCGATGTTGCCGTGCGCCTGGGCGTGGATGCCAAGAAGTCCGACCAGCAAGTGCGCGGCTCGACCGTGCTGCCGGCCGGTACCGGCAAGAGCGTGCGCGTTGCAGTGTTCGCACCGGCAGGCGCCAAGGCCGACGAGGCCCTGGCTGCTGGCGCCGAGGCGGTGGGCATGGACGACCTGGCCGAGAAGATGCAGGCCGGCGATCTGAACTACGACGTGGTCATCGCGACCCCGGACGCCATGCGCGTTGTCGGTAAGCTGGGCACCCTGCTGGGTCCGCGCGGCCTGATGCCGAACCCGAAGGTCGGCACCGTGTCGGCCAACCCGGGCGAAGCGGTCAAAAACGCCAAGTCGGGCCAGGTGCGTTACCGCACCGACAAGGCCGGCATCATCCACTGCACCATCGGCAAGGCCAGCTTCGATGATGAAGCGCTGAAGTCGAACTTGCAGGCGCTGTTGCTGGATCTGGTCAAGGCCAAGCCGGCGACCTCGAAGGGCACCTACCTGCAGAAGGTATCGGTCAGCTCGACGATGGGCCCGGGCGTAACGGTCGATCAGTCGAGCCTGTCGCTGAAGTAATCGAATGCGTCGGGCGTCATGCGCCTGACGTGTTTGTGCAGTACTGCATTGTTTTTCCGGCCCGGGTCACCGTGTGCTGGGAGTCCGTTCCCTCCTTTGGGGTAACGGACATTTTGAAGGCGATCGCCGGCGCGTCCGGCGGTAGCCGTCAAAGACCGCAGGTGCGGTCAGCGCAGATCGACGACGGGCAAGGATGCTCGCACTGGCAAGGAGTCGCCGTCGATGCAGCGGGATCGCTTAATTGGTTCGTTTCGAACCGGCCGGCGTAGATGGTGTCGCCCTTCTGGAGCTTTCTGGTTTACGCGCGTCTGGGACCTCCCGGATCGAGTCCACTCCAGGTCTAGAACGGCCACCAAAGGAGCATCAGTTGATGTTCCCGGCTTCCAGGAAGGAGGCTGCCCTGGACCGCAACCGGCAGGAGCCGCGAGCGGAGTAGTTTGAAGCAGGGATGAGGGATTCGGCATTGGGGATTTGCAGGAGCGGCTTCATGGCTTTCGACGAATCACCAATCACCAATCACCAATCCCGGCTTTAACGGAGGAGTGCAATGGCTCTCAATCTGTCCCAGAAGCAAGAAGTAGTCGCCGAGCTGGCAGACATCGCCGCCAAGGCCCACTCCCTGATCGCCGCCGAATACGCTGGCACCACGGTCTCCCAGATGACCGCGATGCGTAAGCAGGCCCGCGAAACCGGCGTGTTCTTGAAAGTTGTCAAGAACACCCTGGCTGCGCGCGCCGTTGAAGGTACTGATTTCGCTGTCGCTGCTGACAAGCTGGTCGGTCCTTTGCTGTATGCGTTTTCGATGGAGGAGCCCGGTGCCGCCGGTCGCCTGATCAAGGAATTTGCCAAGAGCAACGACAAGCTGCAGGCCAAGGTCGTGTCCATCGGCGGGGAACTGTTCCCGGCTGGCCACGTCGACGTGTTGGCATCGCTGCCGACCCGTGACCAGGCCCTGGCCATGCTGGCCCGCGTGCTGTCCGAACCGGCTGCCATGTTCGCCCGTGCCGTCAAGGCCGTTGGCGACAAGCAGGGTGGTGGCGACGAAGCCGCCGCGCCGGTCGCCGAGACTGCCGAAGCTTGATGTCCTAGCGTTCGCTAGAACCCCAATCCAGAAAATCATTTAAAGGTAATCACAATGTCCCTTACCAACGAACAGATCGTCGACGCCATCGCCGAGAAGTCCCTGATGGAAGTGATGGAGCTGGTCAAGGCCATCGAAGAGAAGTTCGGCGTCTCCGCCGCTGCCCCGGTCGCTGCTGCTGCAGCTGGCCCGGCCGCCGTGGTTGAAGAGCAGACCGAGTTCAACGTGGTGCTGACCAACTGTGGCGCCAACAAGGTCGGCGTCATTAAGGCCGTCCGTGCTGTGACCGGCCTGGGTCTGAAGGAAGCCAAGGATCTGACCGAAGCTGGCGGCATGCTGAAGGAAGCCGTCAGCAAGGACGAAGCCGAGAAGATCAAGAAGGAACTGACCGAAGCCGGCGCGACCGTCGAAGTCAAGTAAGCAACATCTTGCATCGCCAGCGTTTCAGGGTGATGCACTAAAGGCTGGGAGCGTAAAGCTCCCGGCCTTTGGCCGTTGATGGAAAGCCGGGATTTGAGCGGCGGAATTCGGGATTCGAAGGCAGTCTTCGCGCATCCCCAATCCCGTCTTCCCCAATCCCCGCTTCACCGAGTTGGTAGTTGGAAGTAGCAGGAGAAGGCGTGCTGGTGCCGGCAATACCAGCGACTTCCAACTGACAATTTTGTTATTTCAGGGCCGCCGCGACGCGGCCCCCGCAGCCTAGGGTGAAGACCTCATGACGTCTTATTCGTTCACCGAAAAAAAGCGTATCCGCAAGGATTTCGGTAAGCAGCGCTCGATCCTCGAAGTGCCGTTCCTGCTTGCCATCCAGGTGGATTCCTACCGCGAATTCCTGCAGGAAGACGTGGAGCCGACCAAGCGCAAGGACCTCGGTCTGCACGCGGCTCTGAAGTCGGTGTTCCCGATTTCCAGCTACAGCGGCAATGCTGCGCTGGAGTACGTCGGCTACAAGCTGGGTCAGCCGGTGTTTGACGAGCGTGAATGCCGTCAGCGTGGCATGAGCTACGGCGCGCCGTTGCGGGTCACCGTGCGCCTGGTGATCTACGACCGCGAGTCGTCGACCAAGGCGATCAAGTACGTGAAGGAGCAGGAGGTCTATCTCGGCGAAATTCCGCTGATGACCGGCAACGGTACCTTCATCGTCAACGGCACCGAGCGCGTGATCGTCTCGCAGCTGCACCGCTCGCCGGGCGTGTTCTTCGACCACGACCGTGGCAAGACCCACAGCTCGGGCAAGCTGCTGTACAGCGCCCGCATCATTCCGTACCGCGGCTCCTGGCTGGACTTCGAGTTCGACCCGAAGGATGCGCTGTTCACCCGTATCGACCGTCGCCGCAAGCTGCCGGTGTCGATCCTGTTGCGCGCGCTCGGCTACAACAACGAAGAAATGCTGGCCGAGTTCTTCGAGATCAACACCTTCCACATCAATCCGGACGAAGGCGTGCAGCTGGAGCTGGTGCCGGAGCGTCTGCGTGGTGAAACGCTGAACTTCGACCTGGCCGACGGCGACAAGGTCATCGTCGAAGCCGGCAAGCGCATCACCGCGCGTCACGTCAAGCAACTGGAAGCCGCCGGCGTTGCCGCGCTGGCCGTGCCGGACGACTACCTGGTCGGCCGCATCCTGTCGCACGACGTGGTCGATGGCTCGACCGGCGAATTGCTGGCCAATGCCAACGACGAAATCAGCGAAGACCAGCTGGCTGCGTTCCGCAAGGCCGGCGTCGATGCAGTCGGCACCCTGTGGGTGAACGATCTTGATCGTGGTCCGTACCTGTCCAACACCTTGCGCATCGATCCGACCAAGACGCAGCTGGAAGCGCTGGTCGAAATCTACCGCATGATGCGTCCGGGCGAGCCGCCGACCAAGGAAGCCGCACAGAATCTGTTCCACAACCTGTTCTTCACCTTTGAGCGTTACGACCTGTCCACGGTCGGCCGCATGAAGTTCAACCGTCGCGTCGGCCGCAAGGACGTGCTGGGCGAGTCGGTGCTGTACGACAAGAAGTATTTCGCCGAGCGTAACGACGAAGAATCCAAGCGCCTGGTCGCCGAGCACACCGACACCTCCGACATCCTGGAAGTGATCAAGGTGCTCACCGAGATCCGTAACGGTCGCGGTGTGGTCGACGACATCGATCACCTGGGCAACCGTCGCGTGCGTTCGGTCGGCGAAATGGCCGAGAACGTGTTCCGCGTGGGCCTGGTCCGCGTCGAGCGTGCGGTCAAGGAGCGGCTGTCGATGGCCGAATCCGAAGGCCTGACCCCGCAGGAGCTGATCAATGCCAAGCCGGTGGCTGCGGCGATCAAGGAATTCTTCGGCTCCTCGCAGCTGTCGCAGTTCATGGACCAGAACAACCCGCTGTCGGAAGTGACGCACAAGCGTCGCGTCTCCGCACTGGGCCCGGGCGGTCTGACCCGCGAGCGCGCCGGCTTCGAAGTGCGCGACGTGCATCCGACCCATTACGGCCGCGTCTGCACCATCGAAACGCCGGAAGGCCCGAACATCGGCCTGATCAACTCACTGGCCGTGTTCGCCCGCACCAACCAGTACGGCTTCCTCGAGACGCCGTACCGTAAGGTGCTGGACGGCAAGGTCTCCGACGACGTCGAATACCTGTCGGCGATCGAAGAAAACGAGTACGTGATCGCCCAGGCGAATGCGCTGACCGATGCCAAGAACATGCTCACCGAGCAGTTCGTGCCGTGCCGGTTCCAGGGCGAATCGCTGTTGAAGCCGCCGTCCGAAGTGCACTTCATGGACGTCTCGCCGATGCAGACCGTGTCGGTCGCAGCGGCGCTGGTGCCGTTCCTCGAGCACGACGACGCCAACCGCGCACTGATGGGCGCCAACATGCAGCGCCAGGCCGTGCCGACGCTGCGTTCGCAGAAGCCGCTGGTCGGTACCGGCATCGAGCGTGCGGTTGCGCGCGACTCGGGCGTGACCGTGAATGCGCTGCGTGGTGGCGTGATCGAGCAGATCGACGCGGCCCGCATCGTGGTCAAGGTCAACGAGGCAGAAATCGGCGGCGGCACCGATGCCGGCGTGGATATCTACAACCTGATCAAGTACACCCGCTCCAACCAGAACACCTGCATCAACCAGCGTCCGCTGGTGAATGTGGGCGACGTGATCGCGCGCGGCGACGTGCTGGCCGACGGCCCGTCCACCGACATCGGTGAACTGGCGCTGGGTCAGAACATGCTGATCGCCTTCATGCCGTGGAACGGCTACAACTTCGAAGACTCCATCCTGCTCTCCGAGCGCGTGGTGGAAGAAGATCGGTACACCACGATCCATATCGAAGAACTGACCTGCGTTGCGCGCGACACCAAGCTGGGGCCGGAAGAAATCTCCGCCGACATCCCGAACGTGTCCGAGCAGGCCTTGAACCGTCTGGACGAAAGCGGCGTTGTGTACATCGGTGCAGAAGTGCGCGCCGGCGACATCATGGTCGGCAAGGTCACGCCGAAGGGCGAGAGCCAGCTGACCCCGGAAGAAAAGCTGCTGCGTGCGATCTTCGGTGAGAAGGCGTCCGACGTGAAGGACAGCTCGCTGCGCGTGCCCCCGGGCATGGACGGTACCGTCATCGACGTGCAGGTCTTCACCCGCGACGGCATCGAGAAGGACAAGCGTGCGCGTCAGATCGAAGAGTCTGAAATCAAACGCGTCAAGAAGGACTTCGACGACCAGTTCCGCATCCTGGAAGCAGCCATCTACGCACGTCTGCGCTCGCAAATCGTGGGCAAGGTTGCCAACGGCGGCGCGAACCTGAAGAAGGGCGACACCGTCACCGACGCGTACCTTGATGGGCTGAAGAAGTCCGACTGGTTCCAGCTGCGCATGAAGGACGAGGACGCTGCAGACGCCATCGAGCGCGCGCAGAAGCAGATCCAGGCGCACGAGAAGGAATTCGAAGCACGCTTCGCCGACAAGCGCGGCAAGATCACCCAGGGCGATGACCTCGCGCCGGGCGTGCTGAAGATGGTCAAGGTGTTCCTGGCGGTGAAGCGCCGCATCCAGCCGGGCGACAAGATGGCAGGCCGCCACGGCAACAAGGGTGTGGTCTCCAACGTCGTTCCGGTCGAGGACATGCCGTACATGGCCACCGGCGAATCGGTCGACATCGTATTGAACCCGCTCGGCGTGCCGTCGCGTATGAACATCGGCCAGATTCTGGAAGTGCATCTGGGCTGGGCCGCCAAGGGCCTGGGTCGCAAGATCCAGCGCATGCTGGAAGCGCAGACGGCGGTCAGCGAACTGCGCAAGTTCCTGGACGACATCTACAACCACGACAGCACGATCAATGCACAGCGTGTGGATCTGTCGCAGTTCAGCGATGAGGAATTGCTCAACCTGGGCAAGAACCTGATCGACGGCGTGCCGATGGCCACCCCGGTGTTCGACGGCGCCAGCGAAGCGGAAATCAAGCGCATGCTGGAACTGGCCGACCTGCCGCAGAGCGGTCAGACCCAGCTCTACGACGGTCGCACTGGCGAAGCGTTCGATCGCAAGACCACGGTCGGCTACATGCACTACCTGAAGTTGAACCACTTGGTCGACGACAAGATGCATGCACGTTCGACCGGGCCATACTCGCTCGTGACCCAGCAGCCGCTGGGCGGCAAGGCGCAGTTCGGTGGTCAGCGCTTCGGCGAAATGGAAGTCTGGGCGCTGGAAGCCTACGGCGCGGCCTACACACTGCAGGAAATGCTGACGGTGAAGTCCGACGACGTGCAGGGCCGCAACCAGATGTACAAGAACATCGTCGATGGTGAGCACGAGATGGTCGCGGGCATGCCGGAATCCTTCAACGTGTTGGTGAAGGAAATCCGCTCGCTGGCGATCAACATGGAACTGGAAGAGTAAGCGCAGGGCCGGTTCAGGGGCCGGCAACCCGGAAGAGGCGAGCGCCCAGCGCGTTCGCTCTTCCGCGGTACGGCTCCCTGATCCCGGTCCCGATCAAAGCTATTCGCGTTTCATCTCAGATACGAAATTCCTCCGACCCGGAGATATCAAATGAAAGACCTGCTCAACCTCTTCAATCAGCAGCGCCAGACGCTGGATTTCGACGCGATCAAGATCGCGCTGGCGTCGCCGGACCTGATTCGTTCGTGGTCCTACGGCGAAGTGAAGAAGCCCGAAACCATCAATTACCGTACCTTCAAGCCCGAGCGTGACGGCCTGTTCTGCGCCGCCATCTTCGGACCGATCAAGGACTACGAATGCCTGTGCGGCAAGTACAAGCGCATGAAGCATCGTGGTGTGGTCTGCGAAAAGTGCGGCACCGAAGTCACTCTGGCCAAGGTGCGCCGCGAGCGCATGGGTCACATCGACCTGGCCTCGCCGGTCGCGCACATCTGGTTCCTCAAGTCGCTGCCGTCGCGCATCGGTTTGATGCTGGACATGACTCTGCGTGACATCGAGCGCGTGCTGTACTTCGAAGCCTATGTCGTCACCGAGCCGGGTCTGACTCCGCTCGAGCGCCGCCAGCTGCTGACCGAAGAGCAGTACCTGACCGCACGCCAGGAGTACAACGACGACTTCGACGCCGCCATGGGTGCCGAGGCCGTGTACGAGCTGCTGCGCACGATCGATTTGCAGTCGGAAATGACCCGTCTGCGCGAAGAAATCGCCAGCACCGGTTCGGAAACCAAGCTCAAGCGTCTGACCAAGCGCATCAAGTTGATCGAAGCCTTCCTGGAATCGGGCAACCGTCCAGAGTGGATGGTCATGACCGTGCTTCCGGTGCTGCCGCCGGACCTGCGTCCGCTGGTGCCGCTGGATGGCGGCCGCTTCGCGACCTCGGATCTGAACGATCTGTACCGCCGCGTGATCAACCGCAACAACCGCCTGCGTCGCCTGCTCGAGCTCAATGCGCCGGACATCATCGTGCGCAACGAAAAGCGCATGCTGCAGGAATCGGTCGATGCGCTGCTGGACAACGGCCGTCGCGGCCGTGCCATCACCGGCACCAACAAGCGTCCGCTGAAGTCGCTGGCCGACATGATCAAGGGCAAGCAGGGCCGGTTCCGTCAGAACCTGCTCGGCAAGCGCGTGGACTACTCCGGTCGTTCGGTCATCACCGTCGGTCCGTACCTCAAGCTGCACCAGTGCGGCCTGCCGAAGAAGATGGCGCTGGAGCTGTTCAAGCCGTTCGTGTTCGCCAAGCTGCAGCGTCGTGGCCTGGCCACCACCATCAAGGCCGCCAAGAAGCTGGTCGAGCGCGAAGAAGCCGAAGTCTGGGACATTCTGGAAGAAGTGATCCGCGAGCATCCGGTGCTGCTGAACCGTGCGCCGACCCTGCACCGTCTGGGCATCCAGGCGTTCGAGCCGGTGTTGATCGAAGGCAAGGCCATCCAGCTGCATCCGCTGGTGTGTACCGCCTTCAACGCCGACTTCGACGGTGACCAGATGGCCGTTCACGTGCCGCTCTCGCTGGAAGCCCAGCTGGAAGCGCGTGCGCTGATGATGTCCACCAACAACATCCTGTCGCCGGCCAACGGCGAGCCGATCATCGTGCCGTCGCAGGACGTGGTGTTGGGCCTGTACTACATGAGCCGCGCCCTGGAGAACAAGAAGGGCGAAGGCATGGTGTTTGCCAACACCAGCGAAGTGAAGCGCGCCTACGACAATCGCGTGGTCGAACTGCATGCCAAGGTCAAGGTCCGCATCACCCAGGTGGACGTGGACGCGGTCGATGGCAAGCGCACCAGCGGCACCTCGATCGTTGATACCACGGTCGGTCGCGCACTGCTGAGCGAAATCCTGCCCGAAGGCCTGCCGTTCCAGCTGGCCAACACCGAGATGACCAAGAAGAACATCTCGCGTCTGATCAACTCCAGCTATCGCTTGCTGGGCTTGAAGGACACCGTCGTGTTCGCCGACAAGCTGATGTACACCGGCTATGCCTACGCCACCCGCGCTGGCGTGTCGATCGGTATCGACGACATGCTGATCCCGGACGAGAAGAAGGGCATCCTCACCGAGGCCGAAGCCGAAGTGCTGGAAATCCAGGAGCAGTACCAGTCCGGCCTGGTTACCGCCGGCGAGCGCTACAACAAGGTCGTGGACATCTGGTCGCGTACCAGCGAGCGCATCGCCAAGGCGATGATGGATACCATCGGTACCGAAAAGGTCGAGAACGCCAAGGGCGAGACCATCGATCAGAAGTCGATGAACTCGCTGTACATCATGGCCGACTCCGGTGCCCGTGGTAGCCAGGCGCAGATCCGTCAGCTGGCGGGTATGCGCGGCCTGATGGCGCGTCCTGACGGCTCGATCATCGAGACGCCCATCAAGGCGAACTTCCGCGAAGGTCTGAACGTGCAGGAGTACTTCAACTCCACCCACGGTGCCCGTAAGGGTCTGGCCGATACCGCGCTGAAGACCGCGAACTCCGGTTACCTGACCCGCCGCCTGGTCGACGTGGCGCAGGACGTGGTGATCACCGAAATCGATTGCGGCACCACCGAAGGGTTGATCATGACCCCGATCGTGGAAGGCGGCGACGTGGTGGAGCCGTTGAGGGAGCGCGTGTTGGGCCGTGTTGTGGCCGAGGACGTCTACCTGCCGGGCAACGACGAAGAGCCGATTGTCACCCGCAACACGCTGCTCGACGAAGCCTGGGTCGCCAAGCTCGAAGACGCCAGCGTGCAGTCGGTGAAGGTGCGTTCGACCATCAGCTGCGAATCCTCGTTCGGCGTGTGCGCACGCTGCTACGGCCGCGATCTCGCGCGTGGTCACCAGGTCAACATCGGCGAAGCGGTCGGCGTCATCGCTGCCCAGTCGATCGGTGAGCCGGGCACCCAGCTGACCATGCGTACGTTCCACATCGGTGGTGCGGCATCGCGTGCGGCTGCGGTGGACAACATCACCGTCAAGACCACCGGTTCGGTGAAGTTCAACAACCTCAAGTCGGTGGCGCACGCCAGTGGCTCGCTGGTTGCGGTCTCGCGTTCTGGCGAACTGTCCGTGCTCGATGGCCATGGCCGCGAGCGCGAGCGTTACAAGCTGCCGTACGGCGCCACCATCACCGCCAAAGACGGCGATGCGGTCAAGGCCGGTCAAAGCGTTGCCAACTGGGATCCACATAACCACCCGATCGTTTCGGAAGTGGCCGGTTTCATTCGCTTCATCGACTTCGTCGACGGCGTCACCGTCATCGAGAAGACCGACGAACTGACCGGTCTGGCCTCGCGCGAAATCACCGATCCGAAGCGTCGCGGTGCGCATGCCAAGGAACTGCGTCCGATCGTGCGTATCGTCGATGGCAAGGGTAATGACCTGACGATCCCGAATACGGATCTGCCGGCACAGTACCTGCTGCCGCCGCGCTCCATCGTCAACCTGCAGGACGGTGCCGCCGTCGGCGTGGGCGACGTGGTTGCCAAGATCCCGCAGGAAGCGTCCAAGACCCGCGACATCACCGGTGGTCTGCCACGCGTTGCCGACTTGTTCGAAGCACGCAAGCCGAAGGATCCGGCGATCCTGGCCGAGCGTTCGGGCATCATCAGCTTCGGTAAGGACACCAAGGGCAAGCAGCGCCTGATCATCAAGGACACCGATGGTTCGGAACACGAAGAGCTGATTCCCAAGTACCGCCAGATCATCGTGTTCGAAGGCGAGCACGTGACCAAGGGCGAGACCGTGGTGGACGGTGAGCCGAGCCCGCAGGACATCCTGCGTCTGCTGGGGGTCGAACCGCTGGCCGCATACCTGGTCAAGGAAATTCAGGACGTGTATCGCCTGCAGGGCGTGAAGATCAACGACAAGCACATCGAGGTGATCACTCGCCAGATGCTGCGTAAGGTCGAGATCGTCGATCAGGGCAACAGCAAGTTCCTCAACGGCGAGCAGGTCGAGCGCCAGCGCGTCATCGAGGAAAATGCCCGTCTGGTCAAGCGCAACGAACTGCCGGCCAAGTACGATCCGGTGCTGTTGGGTATCACCAAGGCGTCGCTTGCCACCGAGTCGTTCATCTCGGCGGCATCGTTCCAGGAGACCACCCGCGTGTTGACCGAGGCAGCCGTTCGCGGCACCCGCGACAACCTGCGCGGTCTGAAGGAAAACGTAATCGTGGGTCGCCTGATCCCGGCCGGTACCGGTCTGGCGTACCACGCCGGCCGTCGCAAGGCCTCGGGTCTGACGGACTCGGAAATGGAAACGCTGTCGGGCAAGCCGGCAGTTGCCGAACCGGTCGCAGCTGTGGCCGACGCTGGCGCGGACGAGGAGTAAGCGCTCCGACGGCGGTCGCAAGGCCGCCGTAAGCCAAGCGAAAAGGAGGGCAGGACGCCCTCCGTTTTCCGGCCCTGGATGGGCCAGCAGGTTCAGATTTCGTGAAGTTGACGGAGTTTCGTCCTGCCAGCTATACTTCTCTGTCTCGGTGGGCCGGTCTCGTCCTGCCTTTGTTTTCGTGCAGGCCGTCTCGGCCTCTCAATCAGAAGAATCAACTGATGACGACGATCAATCAGCTGGTCCGCAAGCCTCGGCAAGCGACCACCTACAAGAGTGCCTCCCCGGCACTGGACAAGTGTCCGCAACGCCGCGGCGTTTGCACACGCGTCTACACCACTACCCCGAAGAAGCCGAACTCGGCCCTGCGTAAAGTCGCCAAGGTGCGCCTGACGAATCAGGAAGAGGTCATCAGCTACATCGGTGGTGAAGGCCACAATCTGCAGGAGCACTCCGTGGTCCTGATTCGCGGTGGCCGCGTCAAGGATCTTCCCGGTGTGCGTTATCACACCGTCCGTGGTTCGCTGGACGCCGCCGGCGTCGCCAAGCGTCGTCAAGGCCGTTCCAAGTACGGCGCCAAGCGCCCGAAGAGCTAAGGAAATACTCAAATGTCCCGTAAAGGTTCTACTCCGCAGCGCACCGTCCTGCCAGATCCAAAGCATGGCAGCGAAACCATTGCCCGCTTCATCAATATGGTGATGCAAAGTGGCAAGAAGTCGGTTGCTGAGAAAATTGTCTATGGCGCAATGGACGTCATTGGCGAAAAGAATCCGAATGCCATCGAGCTGGTGCAGAAAGCACTGGATAACGTGGCCCCGGCTGTCGAAGTTAAATCGCGTCGCGTCGGTGGTGCTACCTATCAGGTGCCCGTCGAAGTGCGTTCCTCCCGTCGCATGGCGCTGGCAATGCGCTGGTTGATCGATTCCGCGCGCAAGCGTGGCGAGAACACCATGCCGCGTAAGCTGGCTGCAGAGCTGCTGGACGCCTCGGAAAGCCGCGGCGGCGCGATCAAGAAGCGCGAAGAGACGCACCGTATGGCGGAGGCGAACAAGGCGTTCGCACATTACCGCTGGTGACCTCGGGGGCCTTGGTAACGGGGCCCTTCAGCACCATATGAGTGCTGTTTGCGACGCATTTTGCGTCGCATCCAATCCGAAGGCCGCCGAAAGGCGGCGTTCGGCCATCCGAAATCCAAGAAATTGAGAGGCTCCCCGTGGCCCGCACCACCCCTATCGAGCGTTACCGCAACTTCGGCATCATGGCTCACATCGATGCCGGCAAGACCACTACTTCCGAGCGCATCCTGTTCTACACCGGTGTGAGTCACAAGATCGGCGAAGTCCATGACGGCGCTGCAGTGATGGACTGGATGGAGCAGGAGCAGGAACGTGGTATCACCATCACCTCCGCTGCGACCACTGCGTTCTGGTCGGGTATGGACAAGTCCATGCCGCAGCACCGCTTCAACATCATCGACACCCCCGGGCACGTCGACTTCACCATCGAAGTGGAGCGCTCCTTGCGCGTGCTCGACGGTGCGGTGTTCGTGCTGTGTGCCGTCGGTGGCGTGCAGCCGCAGTCCGAGACCGTGTGGCGCCAGGCCAACAAGTATTCCGTGCCGCGCATGGCCTTCGTCAACAAGATGGACCGTACCGGTGCCAACTTCGACAAGGTCGTTGAGCAGCTGAAGGCTCGTCTGGGTGCGTACGCCGTGCCGATGCAGGTGCCGATCGGCGCCGAAGACGGCTTCGAGGGCGTGGTCGACCTGCTGAAGATGAAGGCGATCCATTGGGATACCGCATCGCAGGGCACCACCTTCGAATACCGCGATATCCCGGCCGATCTGGTCGATATCGCGACCGAGGCACGTTCGTTCATGGTCGAAGCGGCTGCAGAAGCCAGCGAAGACCTGATGGACAAGTACCTCAACGAAGGCGACCTGAGCGAAGAAGAGATCCTGCAGGGCCTGCGCGAGCGCACCTTGAAGGTGGAGATCGTGCCGGTGTTCTGTGGTTCGGCGTTCAAGAACAAGGGCGTGCAGGCCATGCTCGACGGCGTGGTGCACCTGCTGCCGTCGCCGGCCGACCGTCCGCCGGTCCAGGGTATCGACGAAGACGAGAAGGAAGACACTCGCGCTGCGACCGATACGGCGCCGTTCTCGGCGTTGGCGTTCAAGATCATGACCGATCCGTTCGTAGGCTCGCTGACGTTCTTCCGTGTCTATTCGGGCACGCTGAACTCCGGCGACCAGGTCTACAACCCGGTCAAGTCGAAGAAAGAACGCGTGGGCCGCATCCTGCAGATGCACTCCAACAATCGCGAAGAGATCAAGGAAGTGCGCGCGGGTGACATCGCCGCTGCCGTGGGTCTGAAGGACGTCACCACCGGCGACACGCTGTGTGCGCAGGACAAGATCATCACCCTGGAGCGCATGGTGTTCCCGGAGCCGGTGATCTCGATGGCGGTGGAGCCGAAGACCAAGTCGGACCAGGAAAAGATGGGTATGGCCCTGGGCCGTCTGGCGCAGGAAGATCCCTCGTTCCGCGTCAAGACCGACGAAGAATCCGGCCAGACCATTATCTCGGGCATGGGCGAGTTGCACCTGGACATCATCGTCGACCGCATGCGTCGCGAGTTCAATGTCGAGGCCAACGTCGGCAAGCCGCAGGTGGCCTACCGCGAAACGATCCGCAAGTCCGACGTCAAGTCTGACTACAAGCACGCCAAGCAGTCCGGTGGTAAGGGTCAGTACGGTCACGTCGTGATCGAGCTGTCGCCGATGACCGAGGAAGAGCGCAAGAGCGACAACGTCAAGGACGATTTCCTGTTCGTCAACGACATCACCGGCGGCATCATTCCGAAGGAATTCATCCCCTCGGTCGAAAAGGGCCTGCGCGAAACGATCACGAGTGGTCCGATCGCCGGCTTCCCGGTGGTTGGCGTGAAGGTCAAGCTGGTGTTCGGCTCGTACCATGACGTCGACTCCTCGGAAATGGCGTTCAAGCTGGCCGCATCGATGGCGTTCAAGCAGGGCTTCGCGAAAGCCAGCCCGGTGTTGCTGGAGCCGATCATGAAGGTCGAAATCGTCAGCCCGGAGGATTACCTGGGTGACGTGATGGGCGACGTGAGCCGCCGTCGTGGCGTGTTGCAGGGTCAGGACGACAGCCCGTCGGGCAAGATCATCAATGCGATGATTCCGCTGGGTGAGATGTTCGGTTACGCGACTTCGCTGCGTTCGATGAGCCAGGGTCGTGCGACGTTCTCGATGGAATTCGACCATTACGAAGAGGCACCGGCCAACATCGCCGACGCCGTCACCAAGAAGGGCTGAGTTCGCTCAGCCACTTCTCACAAATTTTTTTAATTAGAGGTAGTTAGTCATGGCAAAAGCTAAATTCGAGCGCACCAA
>NZ_PHKV01000023.1 GCF_002846205.1 Xanthomonas prunicola | reverse complement strand
CGATGAACCCACCGCAAGACTGTCGTGCCATTCGTCGTGCGTGGTGGTTTTTTCTTTGGAGAAGGTGCTTTTCTTGCGCGTTTCCTTATCCACCAGCGCATCATGCTGCTCCTGCGTGGCCAGCAGCTTGATGTCGTTGCCGGCGGCCAGCGCGATACCGCCGTTCTGGCTGGCGACTGCAGTCGAGGCCAGCGTAAGGTCGCGGCCGGCCTGCATCACGATGGTGTCGCCTGCGCCTAGCTGGGTGCCACGCACCGTTTCGTCGTCGCTGGAGGTGGCCAGCGAGTTGCTCTTGGTGACCGTGCTGCGGTCGCTGTAGCTGCTGTCCACGGCTGCTGCGCTGTTGATGTCGCGCCCCGCTTGCAGGGCCAGGGTCTTGCCTGCACCGACCTGCGCGGCGGTCAGAGTGAGGTCGTTGCCTGCGGCCAGCACCACGCTGCCGGCGCCCTGCACGGTGGTGCCGAGGTGGGTGGTCTCGCTGCTGCGCTGGAAGTTGCGGTCGTTGGCGGTGGTGTCGGTCGTGTGCGAGAGCGTCTGCGTGCTGAGGTTGAGGTTGTTGCCTGCCACCAGTTGGGTCACGCCGTCGGTGCCGGCGTTGCGAATCTGCGCGGCCTGCAAGTTGACGTCCCCGTCAGCCACCACCGACAACACGCCGTTGCCGTTGGTGCCGGTGACATACAAGCCGGCCACGCGCTGGAGCTGGGTGGTGCTGTACTGGTGGTAGCCGCCGCCGCTGAGTGTTTCCACGGTGGAGGCAACGGTGATGTCGCCGACGGCCTGCACGCTCAGCGCGTCGACAGCGGTGACGCTGGCGCCTTCGATGCGGATGTCGCTGGCCGAGCGCAGCCCCACCTGGTTGCCGCTGATGCTGCCGCCCAGGTGCTCGATACGACCAGCGTCGATGGACACCAGCTGGCGTCCGGCGATGGTGCCGGTGTTCTTCAGGCCACCGGCCAGCGCGATGTCGACGTTGGCACCGGCCAACAATGCGCCGCCAGCGTCCAGATCGCCGGGACGCAAACGCAAGTACACCTGCGGCACCAGCGCGGTGGTGGTGCTGCCGTCGGGCAGGGTGACGGTCTGCTCCACCAGCCAGACGATGTCGCTGGTGAGCTGCGCCATCTGCGCCTCGGTCAGCGCCACGCCCGGGCGCAGGTTCCAGGCCTTGCCGATGGTGGCGCCGGCATCCAGCAGGGCCTGGTATTGCGCTTCGTCGTCCTTGTAACCGTCGAGGAAACGCCGGCCGGTGAGCTGGCCGATCTGCTCGCGCACCAGCTTCTGCTCGTAATACCCATCGCCCAGACGCTTTTGCAGCGTGTCGGCGGAATAGCCCATCTGATTGAGCAGATAGTCCGAGCCCAGCCAGCTGCGGTAGTCGGTGAACTGCGGGTCGGTTTCGACCAGGTAGTTATTGCCTGACGGCCTGACCGTAAACAGACTGCCGGTGGGTGCGCGCGTATCGGGCGTGCCCATGACGATGCGGTCCGGCGAGCCGCCGGCGGCGTTGACCACCCGCGGGCCGGTGGCGGTGGCCGCGCTGCCGATGCTGCCGACGTTGCCGCTGGCGTTACCGCTGTCGGCCTGCGTCACCGTGGTGGTGATGCGCCCCACGCCATTGCTGGCGACACTGATGGGGCCACGGACGCTGGCGCTGGCGCCGGTGGGCCCTGCCTGCGCGCCACGCACGTTGAGGTTGGCCATCGCCGCGCCATCGCGCACGTTGGGCGCGTCGCGCCCCTGATTGAGGTTGCTCAGATCGCCGACATCGATGGTCAACGTCCCGCCGCTGACGATGGACCCGCCGACCTGCCCGACCTGCTCGGAGATGGACGGATTGCTCCAGCTGCGGGTGGTGCCGTTGTAGGCGGTGGTGACGTTGCTGAAACTGTGGGTGCGGTACAGCGTGTACGCCAGATTGGTCACGCTGGCATCGGGATTGCCGCCGAGGCCGACGACGGCCAGATTGCCGCCGGCCGCGATGCTGGCGTATTCGTTGCGCAGCGCATTGGCACCGATGCGCATGTTGCCACCGGCGCGCATCACCGCATCCGGGCCGGCACCGGGTTGCAGCACGTCTTCGACCACGGTTTGGGTGGCGGTTCGGTATTGCTCGTTGTACTCCAGCTTGAGCGGGCCGGTGCCTTGCGGATTCACCAGAATGTGATCCGGATCGGTGTAGGCGTATTGCGCGATCAAGCGCACGCAGTTGGTCGTGCAGGTGCCATAGGCGTTGGAATACCGCAACGTGTCGCTGGCGTAGTGGAATGCGGGTGCGCCCGATTCGTCGGTGGTCATCCCGGCAAAGGGATCGCTGGCGCCGCTGCTCACCTGATCCGGATTGGTATTGTTGTCATCGCGGGTGAAGTAGTAGAGCGTCACCGTTCCGGTGCGTGGGTCCAGCCGCGAGCGCTCGCCGGTCGCCCGGTACAGCGCGCCGCGCGCGAAGAAATACGCGCTGGTCTGCGGGTTGACGCGGATGACTGCGCGTCGCACCTGATACCCATCCGGGGTGATGTAAGGCGTGTCCTCAAGGATGTCCTGCGGGTTGAGATAGTAGATCTCGTACGCGCTGTAGAGGCTGGTGGTGCGCAGCGGCGCGTCATTTTTGCCATTGTTGCGCCAGCTCGGCTGATCCAGCCGCACCGGTGCCCGCGTGGTGGTGGTCTGGGTGACCACCACGTTCTGGCGAATGTTGTTGACGACTCCCGCCTGCAGATCGAGATTGCCGGCCACGTCGATGGTGGAACCGAGGTTGTCCACCTGCCCGGCGGCGCCGGTAGCGTGGCGATTGCCGTCCAGTGCACCGCCGATGGCGGCATCGCCATCGCTGTAGATCAAGCCGCGGTCGCTGTTGGTCAGCTGCCCCACGCCCAGGTCCAGCCGCTGGCGTGCGGCGATGGTGCCCACGCGCGTCGCGCCGCCCACGGTCTCGGCGTGGTTGAGCACGTTGCCTGCGGCGATGGCGACCTGGTCGCCATAGATGCGCCCGGTGCCCAGGTTGTCCAGCGTAGCCGCCTGCAGATGGGTCACGCCGCCATCGATCAGGCCACGGTTGACCAACTGGCCGTTGCTGACGAGGTGGGTGAGCCCCTGGCTGGTGATCTGGCCGTTGGCGGCGTTGTCGATGGTGCGCGCTGCCACCTCGAGATTGCCGGCCCGCAGCACGCCCTGGTTGGCGAGATCGCCATCGGTGTGGATGGACAGGGTGCCATTGGCCGACAGCTCGCTGGTATTGGTCAGGCCCTCGCGCAGGGTGAGGCTGAGATCGCCCTGCGACTGCAGTTGGCCATCGCCGCTGAGCGCGCGTGCGTCCAGCCGTTGATTGCCATCCGAACGCAACAACCCCGCGGTATTGGTGACCGCATCGGCACGCATCTCCAGGCTGCTGCCGCTGGAAATCTGACCGCCCGTGTTGTCCAGCGCGGCGCTCAGCTGCACCGTGCCGGCACCGTCGCTGATCACCTGCCCCTGGCGGTTGTCCAGCGCCTGCGCCTGCAATTGCAGCTGCCCGGCCTGCAGGCCTTGCAGCGCATTGCCGCGGGTGTTGCGGTTGTCGACAGTGGCCGCGTTGAGCGTCAGCAGGTTACGCGTGGTGACCAAGCCCGCCTGGTTGCCGAGCGCGCCGCTGAGTTGCAGGGTGAGGTTCTGCCCGCCCTGCACGCGACCGCTGGTGTTGTCGAGCGTGGCCGCGGTCAGGGTGAAGTTACCCGCTGCACTAAGCACGCCAGCGCTGCTGTTGTCGACACTGGCCAGGCCGAGCCGGGCCTGGCCTTGCGCGACGATCGCGCCGTTGCGGTTGTCCAGCGCGCCGCCGTCGATCTGCAGTGCAGCGCCGGCCAGGATGCCGCCAGTGCTACCGGAATTGCTGTTGACGATGGCCGCGCCGTTGCTCTGCAGGGTCAGATCGGTCTGCGACTGCAGGCGCCCGCCCGCATTGGCCAACGTGCCGCTGCGCAGTTGCAGCGTGCCCAGCTTGCTGCCGATGGTGCCGGCACTGTTGTCCAGCGTCTGGCCGCGGGTGTCCACGACCACCTGCCCGCCGATCACGCTGCCGGCGCGGTTGGACAACCCGGCACTCTGCAGCTGCACGCTGCCGCCTGCCTGCAGCGCGCCCGCATCGTTGCCGATGGCCGCTGTCGTGCTCACGGTCAAATCGGTGCCGGCCACCACCGTGCCGGCGCTGTTGTCGAGCGATCCACTGCCCACGGTCAACTGCCCGGCGCTGGAGACAGTGCCGGCGGCGTGGTTGTCCAGCAGGCCGGCGACCTGCAGCTGCAAGGCCGTGCCGGCCGCGTACAGGGTGCCGCCCTGGTTGTCGATGCTGGCGGCGGCGATACGACCGCTGCCGCCGAGCAGCAGCTTGCCTTGCTGGTTTTGCAGCGCCTGGGCGACGTCCACGGTGGAGGCGCCGGTGCCGGCGACCTGCAGCGTGCCCTGGGTATTGCGTAGCGTCTGCGCGCTGAGCGCGAGCACGCCATTGCCCCCGATGCTGCCGCCGCTGTTGTCCAGCGTGCCGCGCGCGGTGAGCGTGAGCAGCTGGCTGCCGGTCGCCACCAGGGTGCCGCCAGCGGTGGTGAGATCGCCAGTGTCGATGCTGAGCGCAGCTGCCGAGGTGGTGGCATTGCGCAGATCGGTGGTCTGCCCATGCAAGGTCAGTGCGCCGTTGCTGAGCAGCTTGCCGGCATTGCCGAGCAGGGTCTGCGCCGTGAGGTGCAACTGGCCGTTGCCGGAGTGCTGGATGGTGCCCTGGGTGTTGTCGAGCAGCGTGCTGCCCACGGTCAGATCGCCAGCGCTGGCGACGATACCGCCGGCGTTGTCCAGCGTGTCGGCCTGGAGGCTGCTGGCGGCCGTGCCGCTGGCGACGATGCGGCCGCCGCTATTGTCGAGCTGCTGGACGTCGAGCGCGATGTGGTCGGCACCGATGGTGGCGCCGCGATGGTCGACCGTGGCGGCGGTCAACGACAGCATGCCGCTGCTGAGGATGCTGCCCTGGCTGCCGTCCACGCGGCGGCTATCGATCACCAGGCCGGCGCTGCCGGCGTGGCTGAGCGTGCCTTGTGCATTGACCAGCTGGTCGGCAGCGATCTGCAAGGTGGCGCCGTTGGCGGCGATGCGGCCACGGGTGTTGTCCAATTGCCCGCTGACGGCGATGCGGCCGTCGGCGCTGCCGGCGCCGCTGAGCGTGCCGTCGCTGTTGAGCAGCGTGGCTGCCTGCAGGTCCAGGGCGCCATTGCTGGCGATGCTGCCGGCGCGATTGTCGAGCGTGTCGCTCAGGTGCAACTGCAGCGGGCCGCTGCCGGTCGCACTGAGATGACCACCGGCGGTGCGCAGGCTGGCGGCCGCGATGTCGATGCGGTCGGCCTGGGTCGTGCTGCCGGTCCCGAGATCGAGCGCGCCGCCGCGCAGTTGCAAGCTGCCGAGGCTGAGCAAGCCGCCGCCGGCCCCTTGCAGGGTATCGGCGCTCACCGCCAAGGTGCCATTGCCAGCGTGCTCGATCGCGCCGCCACGGTTGTCGAGCGTGCCGGCCTGCACTGCGAACTCGCCACTGCTGGCCAGGCGCCCGCCGGCACTGTTGTCCAGCAGGCTGGCGGCATGCAGTTGCAGCGGCGCGCCATTGGCGGCCAGGACGCTGCCATGCTGGTTGATCAAGGTGTCGGCATCCACTGCGACACGGCCGTTGCCGGCGATGCTGCCGCCGCTGTTGTCCAGGCGACCGGTTACCGTGACGGTGGCATCGGTGGTACCGGCGGCGGCGATCGCGCCCCCCTGGTTGCTCAGCGCACCGGCGGCGATGGCCAGGCCGGCGTTGCTCGCCAGGTGACCGGCTTGATTGTCCAGGCCCTGGCGCACCGTCAGTTGCAGGGCCTGATCGCCGAGCGAGCTCACGCTACCACCGGCAGTGGTCAGGCTCTCGGCCTGGATCTGCACCTGCTGGGCGGCAGTGGTGCCGCCGGTCAGGTCGATGCGTCCGCCGGTGAGCGTCAGTCCGCCATTGCTGAGCAGGCGTCCGCCGTTGCCGTCGATCGCTTGCGCTACGATCTGCAGCAAGCCGGGACCGGCCTGCTGGATCTGGCCACCGGCATTGCCGAGCGTGGCCGTGCGGAGGTCCAACGCGCCGTTGCTGGCGATCGTGCCGCCAGCGCCATTGTCCAGACCTGCGTCCACGTGCACGCTCGCCGCCTGGGTTCCGCTCGACACCAGGCTGCCGCCGCGGTTGTCCAGCGTCGCGGCCTGCACCACCAGCTGGCTGGTCGTGAGGGTGGCATTGCGATGATCGATGCTGCCGGCCTGCCAGGTGAGTGCCCCCGGAGTGACAATGCTGCCGCCGGCGCCCGACCAGGTTTGCGCGGCCAGCGTCAGCCCTTGCGTGCCGGTGTGGACGATGCGGCCGTCGGCATTGACCACCGTCTGCGCCTGCAGTTGCAGCGCCGCGGCATTGCTGGTCAGCACGCCGCCCTGGTTGTCCAAGAGTCCCGCCACTTGCCAGGTGGTCGCGGCGGTGCCGCCATGGCGCAGGTCGCCGGCGCGGTTGCTCAGCGATTGCGCCTGCAGGTCGAGCGCGTTGGCGACGCTGAAGCGGCCCTGGTCGTTGACCAGCGCGCCCAGGTGCAGATCGGCATCGCCCTGCACCTCCAGCGTTCCTGTGCTGTTGTGCAGATCGCCACGCACCTGCAGTGCCGCCACGCCCAACTGGCCCGCACTGTTGTCCAGGCCATCGGCCGCTGCCAGGCGCACCTCGCCCCCGTTGCCGATGCGGCCGCCGTCGTTGTCCAACAGACCAGCGATGTGCAGCGTGCCGGTGGCCAGCGGCGCCGTCGCCACCGGGCTCTGGCCGCCCGTGGTCGGCGCTGGACTGCTTCCGCCGTTGGTGCCGGTGCCGGCGTCGTTGTCGGTGCCCGTGCTGCCGCCCCCCGGAGCCGGACTGCCGCCATCGCGCGAGGGCGCGGTGGCGAGTGCACCGATGCTGCCGCCGGTACGGTTGCTGGCGCTGCCGGCAGTGAGCTCGAGCGCTTGCATGCCGGTCTGCGTCAGCGCGCCGCCCTGGTTGCGCAGGCTGGCTGCGTCGATCTGAAGCCGCTGCGCATCCAACGTGCCGCCGCGGTTGTCCAAGTCCGCCGCGGTGCTGACGCGCAACTCGCGCGTGGCACTGAGCGTGCCGGCATTGGCGATGCCGCCACTGGCTACGACGCGGGTGTCCTGCTGCGATTGCAGCGTGCCGGTGTTTTCGAGCCGACCGTCGACGGTGACCACCAATTCGCCGGCGCGCGCGCCGATGTTGCCGGCGTTGCGCACGCCCACGCCATTCTCGTTGCCGACCAGCCAGATTTTGTTGGCGAACATGCCGCCAAGTGCGCCCACATCGAGCGCGAACGTCGGCGCCTGGCCGCTGGCCGCCTGCGGCGTGACACGGGCATGGTCTGCGCTGACCACAGCGTTGCCCAGACTTGCCTGCAGCTGGTTGGCCCAGATGCCGGCATTGACCTGCAGCGAGCGGGTGATCAGGTCGGTGTAGTCCGCGCCGCTGGTATCCAGGCCAGCACCAGCAACCTGGATAGCGCCGCCATTGACCCGATACCCTTCCAACGCGCCATTGGACAGGATCGGCGTGCCGGTGGTCAGCGTCACCCGGCTGGCGTTGAGAAATCCGCCGCCATCGACCTGGATGCCGGCAGGATTGGCGATGACGACCTCGGCACGCTGGCCTGCGATTTCGACATAGCCATTGAGTCGACTGGCCGGCCCATTGACCTCGTTGAGGATGACCCGGGCGCTACCGGTGGCCAGCCACGGATTGCCTTGCACCCAGCCGCCCAATTGGGTTTGGGTTTGACTGCGGGCGTTGTTGAGAATCGCCCCTTCGCGGCCCACGTCGAATTGCGAGTAGCGGTTGCGCGACACGCCTGCGGCGGAGGGTGTGGTGATGTTGACCAACGGCACCCCGTTGGGCGCGGTCATGACCGTTGGGCGCTCGCTTCCGGGCGCAGCGGGATCGCCGACGATGCGCCCAGCCGACTGTGCCTGCGCGGCGTCGACCAGGCTGACAAAGCCGAGCGCGCAGAGCACGGCCAAGCGCAGCGGCGCGATGGTGGCGGAGTGCGCGCGGGAACCGCTGGCACCTGTACTGCCGCCTGGAGCACTCACTAGCTCCGAGGCCACTTGCCAGACGCGCAGTGCGCGGTTGAAGACCAGACGGTAGACGCGATTCATGTCACTAATCCTTGTGGATGTTCAATAACGCCAGGACAGGCTGAAGCCGAAGGTGGTGTAGTCGGTTGGGAAATTGGCCGGTTTTTCGAGTGCGGACCCCAGGAAGGTGTCCAGCGAAAAATGCTGCCATCCACCGCGCAGGCCCAGACTCATGCCGGCCAGGTGATCGCCGGCCTGAAAACGCGTGGATTGACCGCCGATGCGCCCGTAATCGGCACCCAGATACGCTTCCAGCCCGCCGCCCACTGCCAGGGCGAGGTCATTGCGTAGCGACCAGCCGCGATCACCGCTCAAGGTCGCCTCGCCATCGAAGCCACGCACGGTGAAGCGCCCACCGATCGCGAAGCGATCCTGCGGTGCCATCGGTGTGCGGTTCCATTGCGCGCGCCAGGACGCGCTGTAGCGCAGGCGCTGATTGCCGATCTGAAATGGCACTGTCAGCTGCGCATCGGCCACGATGAGCTTGATGCGCGAAGTGCCCTCCAGCGGGATCGACGGATCGAACGCGTGGGCGAGTTCTTCCGGGGCGCGTAAGGCGCCAAATGCACCGGTACCGCGCCGATAGGCCAGACTGGCGTCTAACGTGACCTTGCCGAAAAACTGCCGATGGTTCAGCCCCAGCTCCCAACCAGCGGTGCGGCGCCGTTGCACTGCGATCTCGGTATCGTCGATTGCGCTGGTCGACTGCCGCCACCAACCGCGGCCATAGGCCCCGAACTTGATGGCCGCGTTGCGGAACACCAGGCGGTCGATGCGCGCTTCTGCATTGCGGCTACGGCCACTGTAATCGTAGGTCTCGATGGCACCGGCAACGGCCTGGCTGTAATCGTAGGAACTTGCAGTTGCGCCGAACAACCAATAGCCGTACGGAACGTCGTAGTGCACGGTCCAGCTGTCGGTGTCCTTGCCGGCGCCGTTGAACACGCCTTTGCCCAGGCTGACGTAGAACAACTCGTTGAGTCCGAGCGGATTGTCCAGCGAGAGCGTGCCGTTGGCCTGCAGTTTGCCGGTCGCATCGCTGCCGGCATCGTCCAGGCTCAGGCTGGCACGGATGCGTGAACGTTGCTGCCAGGCGATTGCCAGATCGCTTTCGCCTGGTCCTGCGCCGCTACCTTCGGCGGGTGCAATCTGGATATCCGCCGTGACCGTCGGCACGCGCTGGAAGTTTTCCAGGCCTTGCTCGATGTCGCGCAGGTTGAGCAACTCACCGCGACGTGCCGGCACTGCGTTGGCAATCGCTGCCCGCGCCGAGTCTGGTTCGCTGAAGCGCGCGGCATGCAGACGCCCTGGCACCAGCGACAGGGTCAGGGTGCCGCCGGTGAGGTCCTGTGGGGCCGCCAGTACTCGGGTGGTGACATAACCGCGTGCAATCACTGCGTTCTGCACCCGTTTCATCACCAGATTGATGCCGTCGGTACCGAGACAGCGCCCGGTTGCCGGATCATCCTTGGTGTTGGCCGAGGTCAAGGCCCAACGAAAACCGTCCGCGCCTGGACCATCGAGCACAATGCGCTCGATCAAGAAGCAGGGCGCTTCGGTTTTCGGCAAGCGTTCGGTGCCGTCGTCCGGGGCACGTTCGAGGCGCACATCCGGCCGCGCTTCCTGTTGTTCACGCAAGACGCGCTCACGTTCCTGCTGGCGCAATAGTTCTTGCGCTGCAGGATCGGTGATCTGTTGTGCGGAGACCTGATTGATGGCGCCTGCGATAAGCACAGCACACCACGTGGCGCGCAAGCGCACCTTTCCCTCTATGCCACTATCCATTTGCCAACGACCGCCTGACCGGTAATCGCTATCACCGACGCTGATGCGTCGCCCCTAACGATAGTTTAATTGGCCGAGTCCGCTATGGCTGTAGGGAGAATCCTTACATGCCGGCCAGAAAAGCCCTATTTTTCAATCGGCGGTCGTTAGAGGAAGGAAGTTCAGTGAGCAGCAGCTAGGGCTATTTATAGTTAAATAATATATTTAAAGATGACATCGAACGCTGAGAAATTCCCAGTAAATTAAAACTTTAAATGCCGGGGGAGACGCTTTATTTTTTAGCGCAGCAACTGATAGGGCTGCGACTGTAGAGGCAGAGGGCGCGCGATCCCGCGTTCGAAGATGCCGGGACCTCGGGATGAACGCCGCGCGCAGCGCCTTGGCATCGTGGCGTGCTGCACACGGTTGTGGCTTGTCGAGTCGATGAGTGACAGTCCGTGCGGCAAGCACAGATTGCCGCTTACAACGTCGCTCCTCTCACTGCCTGGCACAGGGGGGCAGGCCGGGTGCACACCTGCACGTGGTACGGATGCCGCGCACATCCAAGACATGGCGCTGAGCGCGCAATCGCGATCTGCAGCGCCACACACTTCAGCACGCACCGATGCGTTGCTTGCACCACGGACTCACGGTGGCGCTTGCCACGCGGCCGCTCACGCGAGTCCTGATGCTCTGCTCACGCACCACCGCCGCGCTTGTTTGATTTTCGTCAATTCCACCGACACATGAAATTCGCAGTGGGGGTGCTTGACTGCATGGGTCAAGAATCGTTGCGGAGTTGCGCATGAGTGCAGTCACGAGTGGCAGGGTGGGTCGGGCAGCGTGCCGGCAAGCGTCAAGACAGCACGGTTCGGTGCGTGCAGATGGTGGTGTGGTGTGCGGTGAGCAGAGGCTCGCGACACTGCGACATGACACGCGTGCGCTGGCCTCCAGCGTGACGGTGCGTCTGCGCACCGTTATCTGCTGAGGGGGGCGCCATGCGGATCTGTGTTCTCAACGAAGCAACGAAGACCTCGACCGGGCTGGAGCAGCGCTGCCTGGCTGCGCGTGAAGCTGGCTGCGATTACGTGGTGATGGCCGCACCCTTCGAGCGCGATGCGGAAGGTCGCTTGGTCGAGCCATCGGCAGGCAACGACGCGCACGCTGAGCGTTTGCAAGCGGCAGTGCAGGTCGCGAACCGCGCAGGCGTGAAGCTGTTGATCGACGTGCGTCTGGATGAAGTGGGTGGGGCCAGTGCGGTGGTGCGCGACAACCCGCAGTGGTTCCGGGCGCGCAGTACGGCCGTGCCGGACCCGCGCCAGCCGCGTGCTACGCCGGAGGTTGCCGAAGCCCGCTTTGCCTATGCGCAAGAAGGTGCGGCGCTGGTGGAGTGGTGGAGCGCGCGCCTGCTGGAGTGGGTTGGCCAAGGCGTCGGTGGTTTCCGTCTCTTGCAGCCGCAGCAAGTGCCGGTGCAGCGCTGGCGCGAGTTGATCGCGCGCGTACACGCACAGGCGCCGGAGGTGGTGTTCGCCGCGTGGACGCCAGGCTTGGGTCTGGAGGCCTTGCAGCAGCTGGCCGGTGCCCGGTTCGATGCAGCGTTCTCGTCGCTCGCGTGGTGGGATGGCCGCGGCAGCTGGTTCTTCGACGAAGACACCGCATTGCGGGCGCTGGCGAATCAGGTCGTTGCGGTGCTGGATGCGCCCGACGGCAAGCGTGCCGCGGCGCCGGAGCAGCATTGGCAATTGGCGTTGGCGCTGGGCGGTTCCTGGTTGCTGGACGATGCGCAATTGGATGCATTGCCGCTGTCGATCCGTGCAACCGATGGTCTGCCGACCAGCACTGCCGGTTTGCGGCTGCGTCCGCTGCTGCGTGAGGCGACCGGGCTCACCGCCGTGGCAGTCGAGCCGTTGGGTGGCTTGCCCTCCTTGTTATTGATCAATGGCGACACGCGCCACGTGGTGCCGGTGCCTGCCTCTGATTTGCTGCGACTACTCGGCGATGCCGAGGCCCTGGTGGCAGAAGATGGCCGCAGCTTGTCCGGCGCCACGCTGGATGCGCTTGAGCCGGGCGAGGTGCGTGTGTATCGCAGCGTGCCGGCGCGCCATGTGCTGGCGGTGCCACGCATGCGCCCGCGCGCACAGACGGCCGGTGCCTGGCCGCGTGTCTGTATCGAGTCGGTGACGCCGTCGGTGGAGAACGGCCGCTTCCCGGTCAAGCGCAGCGTGGGTGACCGCATCTGTGTGGAAGCCGATGCCTTCTGCGACGGGCACGACCGCATCGCGGTGGCGGTGCTGTGGCGGCCGGCCGACGCCAAGACCTGGTCCAGCGCACCGATGCGTGCACTGGGCAACGACCGCTGGCGCACCGAGTTTCCGTTGGAGCGCATCGGCACCTATGAATTCCGCGTCGAGGCGTGGCGCGATGTATTTGCCACCTTGCATGCGGATCTGGAAAAAAAGCGCGCTGCCAACACTGTGCTGCCGGTCGATGTGCAGGAAGCGATCGCGGTCGTACAGGCGGCACAATCACGCAGCGAGGGCGCGCTGGCTGAGCGCTTGCAGGGCGTGCTCACCCGCATCGGTGCGCAGAGCGAACCCTTGCAGCAGCTGGCCATCGTGTTGGAGCCGGACACCGCGCAGGCGATGGCGCTGGCCGACGACAAGCCGTTCCGCTCGGAGTATCCGGTGACGTTCCGGGTCGAATCGGAACGCCGCGCGGCGCATTTCGCCAGCTGGTACGAGTTGTTTCCGCGCTCGCAAAGCGGTGATGTCAGCCGGCATGGCACTTTCGATGATGTGATCAAGCGGCTGCCGCATATCCGCGCGATGAACTTCGATGTGTTGTACATGCCGCCGATCCATCCGATCGGTGCGAAAAATCGCAAGGGCCGCAACAACTCGGTCACTGCGGTCGATGGCGAACCGGGCAGCCCGTATGCGATCGGTGCCACCGATGGCGGCCACACCGAGGTGCATGCCGAGCTCGGCGGGCTGGACGGGTTTCGTCGCCTGATCCAGGCCGCGCGTGCGCATGGCCTGGAAGTGGCGCTGGATTTTGCGATCCAGTGCGCGCCGGATCATCCGTGGTTGAAGGACCACAAGGACTGGTTCACCTGGCGCGCGGATGGCTCGATTCCATACGCGGAAAATCCGCCGAAGAAATACCAGGACATCGTCAACGTCGACTTCTACGCCAGCGGCGCGGTACCGGACCTGTGGAACACGCTGCGCGATGCGGTGCTGTTCTGGGTCAACGAAGGCATCACCCTGTTCCGTGTGGACAACCCGCATACCAAGCCGTTCCCGTTCTGGGAGTGGCTGATTGCCGACATCCGCGGGCGCCGGCCGGACGTGGTGTTCCTGTCGGAGGCCTTCACCCGGCCCAAGATGATGTACCGCCTGGCCAAGTGCGGTTTCTCGCAGTCGTATACCTACTTCACCTGGCGCAACCACAAGCACGAGCTGCAGGAGTATGTGGAAGAGTTGAACCAGGGCGTGCCACGCGAGTGCTTCCGCCCGCACTTCTTCGTCAATACGCCGGACATCAATCCGCTGTTCCTGCAGACCAGCGGGCGCAACGGGCACCTGATCCGCGCCGCGCTGGCGACCACGCTGTCAGGCTTGTGGGGCATGTATCAGGGCTTCGAGCTGTGCGAGGCCACGCCGCTGGCGCCGGGCAAGGAAGAGTACCTGGACTCGGAGAAATTCCAGCTGCGTGCCTGGCCCGAGCGCGCACCCGGCGACATCGTCGACGAGATCACCCGCTTCAACCAGCTGCGGCGCATGCACCCGGAATTGCAGTCGCATCTGGGCACACGTTTCTATCAGGCGCACAACGACCAGGTGCTGTACTTCGGCAAATTCCTGGACGCCGGGTATCTGTCGCGCAGCCGCAGCATGGTGCTGGTGGCGATCAACCTGGACCCGCATGCCGGCCAGGACGCGGATATCGAAATCCCGTTGTGGGAACTGGGCCTGCCCGATCACGCCACCGTTGCCGTGGACGATCTGTGGGACGGGCACCGTTTCGAATGGCAAGGCAAGTACCAGCACATCCGTGTAGAGGCAGCGCGACCGTTCGCGTTATGGCGCATCCGCGCAGGAGAGGTCGCATGAATGCAGTTCCCGCTTTACAAGCCGATGCAGAACAGTCGGCGGTGGTCGCCGACCAGCTCTGGTACAAGGACGCGATCATCTACCAGGTGCACGTCAAGTCGTTCTTCGACTCCAACGACGATGGCATCGGCGATTTTCCGGGGTTGATCTCCAAGCTGGACTACATCGCCGAACTGGGCGTGGACACCATCTGGTTGTTGCCGTTCTATCCCAGCCCGCGCCGCGACGACGGTTACGACATCGCCGAATACATGGCGGTGCATCCGGACTACGGCAGCATCGAAGACTTCGAGCAGCTGGTGGCGCAGGCGCATGCGCGCGGCATCCGCATCGTGACCGAGCTGGTGATCAACCACACCTCCGATCAACACCCGTGGTTTCAGCGCGCACGCAACGCACCGGCCGGCTCGCCCGAGCGCGACTTTTACGTGTGGTCCGATACCGACCAGGAATACCAAGGCACGCGGATCATTTTCTGCGATACCGAGAAATCCAACTGGACCTGGGACCCGGTGGCCGGGCAGTACTTCTGGCACCGCTTCTATTCGCACCAGCCGGACCTGAACTTCGACAATCCCGCCGTGCTGGAGGCGGTGCTGGAAGTGATGCGCTTCTGGCTGGACCGCGGCGTGGATGGCTTGCGTCTGGATGCGGTGCCGTACCTCATCGAGCGTTCGGGCACTTCCAACGAGAACCTGCCGGAAACCCACGCCATCCTGCGCAAGATCCGCGCCACGCTGGATGCCGAATATCCGGACCGCATGCTGCTGGCCGAGGCCAACATGTGGCCGGAAGATACGCAGCAATACTTCGGCCAGAATGCCGACGAATGCCATATGGCGTTCCACTTCCCGCTGATGCCGCGCATGTACATGGCGATCGCGCGCGAAGACCGTTTCCCGATCACCGACATCATGCGGCAGACCCCGGAGATTCCGGAGAGTTGCCAGTGGGCGATCTTCCTGCGTAACCACGACGAGTTGACGCTGGAAATGGTCACCGACTCGGAACGCGATTATCTGTGGCAGACCTACGCCGCCGACCGCCGCGCGCGCATCAATCTGGGCATCCGGCGCCGGTTGGCGCCGCTGCTGGAGCGCGACCGCCGCCGTATCGAGCTGATGACCTCCCTGTTGCTGACCATGCCTGGTACGCCGGTGCTGTACTACGGCGACGAGATCGGCATGGGCGACAACATCCATCTGGGCGACCGCGATGGCGTGCGCACGCCGATGCAGTGGTCGATCGACCGCAACGGCGGTTTCTCGCGCGCCGATCCCGCGCAATTGGTGCTGCCGCCGGTGATGGACCCGCTGTACGGCTTCCAGGCGGTGAATGTGGAAGCGCAGATCCGCGACCAGCATTCGCTGCTGACCTGGACCCGCCGCGTGCTCAGCGTGCGCAAGCGCTACCGGGCGTTCGGCCGCGGCACGCTGCGCTTTTTGTACCCCGGCAACCGCCGCATGCTGGCGTACCTGCGCTGCCATCAGGACGAAACCGTGCTGTGCGTGGCCAACCTGTCGCACACGCTGCAGGCGGTGGAGCTGGACCTGTCCGAGTTCGAAGGCCGCGTGCCGGTGGACATCATCGGCGGCGGCAGCTTCCCGCCGATCGGCCGGCTGACCTACCTGCTCACGGTGCCACCGTTCGGCTTCTACGCGTTCCAGCTGGTCAGCGAAGGCACGCTGCCGGACTGGCATGTGCCCAGCCCGGTGCCGTTGCCGGACTACCGCACGTTGGTGCTGCGCAGCGATACCGACGAAAGCAGCGCACTCCTGCCGCATCTGCCCACCCTGGAAGGCGAAATCCTGCCGGCGTGGCTGTCGGCGCGGCGCTGGTTCTCGGCCAAGGACCAGGCCCTGCGCAGCGTGCGCATCTCGCGCCGCACGCCCCTGCCGGGCGATGAGCCGATGAGCCTGCTGGAGCTGGACGTGGAGCTGGAAGACGGCCGCCACGAGTGCTACATGTTGCCGGTGGGCATCGTGTGGGAGCGCGAGCAGCCCAGCACCTTGGCTGAGCAATTGGCGCTGGCGCGCGTGCGTCAAGGCCGTGAGGTGGGCTATCTCACCGATGCGTTCGCGCTCAAGCCCATGGTGCGCGGCGTGATCGATGCGCTGCGCAGCAATGCAGCGCTGGACTTCTGCGATGGCGACGACGCATCGCAGCAGGGGCAGGTACGTTTCGAAGCCACCCCGGCGCTGGCGACACTGGATATTCCACAGGATCCAGACATCCGCTGGTTGTCGGCCGAACAGAGC
>NZ_PHKV01000022.1 GCF_002846205.1 Xanthomonas prunicola | reverse complement strand
TCGCCTTCACCCAAAGCAACTGATGCCTGCATAACGCCCGGGAAGGCGCTGGCCTTCCCGGGCGTTTGTTGTTCTAGGGATTCCGTCGCTGCACCTGCCTCCGGCGTGCGTTGGCGGACACGCAATGCCCCGACTTGCCTGGGCAACGTCGTTGAAACGTTCGAGCAGAACATCCTGACCGCACGCAACTACACCACTTTGAGTGCTGCGTCGCCGCATAAGCCTTTCGCACCAAGCAAGTCCTTGCACGCACAATCCGGCAAGCCGTGTGGGTGCGGGCAGTGGTGTTGGCAACGCCCGTTCTGTATCACTCGATGTTGCGCCTGCGCTGTCGATAGCGCCCAGGCGCTGCCGCAGTTGATGCGCGCTGACCATGCAGGCGTGCGGACGGATGCGATTGCCGCCGATGCGCAAACTGTCCGCGATGATCGACGCCACCACGGACGTTCCGTGATCCTGCGCGTCGATGCGGGTCGGCGCTGCCGTGTGAAACGGAAGCGGCTATGCTGCATCACCGCCATCGCCTGCCGTAGGCGGACTGTGCCATGACCTTGCGCATCCCCCGCAGACGCACGCTGCACTCGCGCGTCGCCCTGCGTTCCGGCCAGGTCTGCCCTCCCTTTCCTCATCGAGCTGCCGCCATGTCCGCACGTCATCGGTTGTCCTTCTTGTTGCTGGCCGGCATGGTGGGCAACAGCGCGATCGCCAGCGCTGCGCCGTCGTCGCCGGTCGCCACCGCGCCCTGTCCGAAGCAGACGCTCAGGCAGGCGTATGCAGATGCGTTCCTGATCGGCACGGCCGTCAATACCGAGATCGTCTCCGCCCACGATGCCGCGTCCGCGGCCTTGGTCGCATGCCACTTCAATGCGCTCACGCCCGAGAACGTCATGAAGGCCGAAGTGGTAGCGCCGCGTCGTGGCGTACTCGACTTCACGTCCGCAGATGCCTTCGTTGATTTCGCGCGTGCGCAGCACATGTTTGTGGTGGGTCACCCCCTGGTCTGGCACAACCAGACGCCGGATTGGTTTTTCACTGCCGCCGACGGTCAGCCCAATACGCCGGCACAGCAGGTAGAGCGCATGCGCGCACATATCCAAGCGGTGGCCGGGCGCTACACCGGCAAGGTGCAGGCCTGGGATGTGGTCAACGAAATCATCGACGAAGATGGCAGTTACCGTTCAACCAATTGGGTGCAGCGCGTTGGCGATGGTGACACCGTGGTCCGCAACGCCTTCACGTTCGCGCAGCGCTATGCGCCGGATGCGCAGCTCTACTACAACGACTTCAATGCCTGGCGGCCTGCCAAGCGCGATGGCATCGTGCGCATGGTCAAGATGCTGCAGCAGGCTGGTGTCCGCATTGATGGCGTGGGCATGCAAGGCCATTGGGGGCTGGATTACCCGAGCCTGCGCGATATCGAAGACGCGATCGATGCCTACGCCGCACTCGGCATCAAGGTCATGATCACCGAGCTGGACATCGACGTGTTGCCGCTCACCAAAGAGGGCCAGGTGATCGGCACCGGCATGGCGCACAAGCAGTTTCAACTGCCGGAATTCAAGCGCTTTCTCGATCCGTATCGCGATGGCTTGCCTGCCGATGTGCAGGCGCAGCTGCGCGACCGTTACGCCGAACTGTTCGCGCTGTTCTGGCGCAAGCGCGACAAACTCGCGCGCGTCAGCGTGTGGGGCGTGAGCGACGGCATGTCATGGAAGAACGATTATCCGGTACCTGGCCGCACCAACTATCCACTGCTGTTCGATCGCAATCATCAGCCCAAACCGGCGTTGGATGCGGTGCTGGCGGTGCCCACGGCCGCTGGCGCACGCTAGCGTTCGCGACGCCTCAGAGGAACTCGCGTTACAACCGTGCTTACCGCCAGGCGAGCGCGGCCGCTGCTCGGCGGATGTCACGCGATACTGCGCTTTCTGCGCGCCATCCACGCGCCTGATGACCGCGCGCTACGTATTGATAGCCGGGCTACGCAATAGCTCGCGCACGCATGATGGCATCATGCGCCAACCCTGAGACAGGACTGACCGATGCGCTTGCCGCCTTATCTGTTGTTGATCGTGCCGTTGCTGGCGGTGCTTGCATGCACTAGGCAGATCCCACCGACGCCGCGGTTTCCGGCCATTGGCCAGCTGCAGACATTCGATCGCAGCTTCAGTGATGTGGTCGCAAGCGATGCGCGCATCGAGAAGCTCACCGAAGGCTTTACCTGGTCCGAAGGCCCGGCATGGGTGCGCAACGGCGGCTATCTGTTGTTCACCGATGTGCCGGAGAACAAGCTGTATCGCTGGTCCGAAGCGGCTGGCCTCTCGGTCCTGCTGTCGCCCTCAGGCTACACCGGCCCGGAGCTGCCCACGCTGCGCGAAGCCGGCGCCAATGGGCTGTACGCCGAGCCCAGCGGCACCGTGCTGCTGGCCGATTCCGGCACGCGCATCTTGGCCAGGCTCGACCCGGTCACGCGTAAGAAGACACCGCTTGCGACCGCTTTCGAAGGCCATCGTTTCAACAGCCCTAACGATGTCGTGCGTCGTAATGACGGCGTGGTGTTTTTCACCGATCCGCCGTACGGGCTGAAGGATCTGGATAAGTCCCCGATCAAGGAGTTGCGCTTCAACGGCGTCTATCGACTGGACACCGATGGCAGCGTGCATCTGCTGGACGATAGTCTGAGCTTTCCCAACGGCATCGCATTGTCGCCGGATGCGCGCACCTTGTACGTGTCCAATTCCGATCCGCAACGCCCGATCTGGATGGCGTACGCACTCGATGCGCAGGGCGCCGTCACCGGTAAGCGCGTGTTTGCCGACGCGTCCGACCTGATTGCCAAGGATGTGCCTGGTCTGCCTGACGGGATGGCCGTGGCCGCCGACGGCATCCTGTTTGCCACCGGCCCCGGCGGCGTGATCGTGTTCAATCCCGCCGGACAGCGACTGGGCCGCATCGCCACCGGCGATGCCGTGTCCAACTGTGCCTTCGGCAATGATGGTCACACGCTCTACATGACGTCGCACGCGATGCTGACGCGTGTGCGCGTGAAGTCGATGGGGTTGCAGTTCGTGCGTTAGATGATCGCGGCGATGCGGCGGCATCGCCTTGCCTTCGCTGTGAAACTACCAGGCGTCTAGCGGCGCTTGCATTTGATTGGTCTGTCGTCGTTTCGTCGCAGGCCGCACCGTCGCAGCGCGTTGGACAGTACATGCTGCGCTCACAGGAGCGCAGCACACACGCCAGTGACGTGTAGGCACCCGGTCTGCTCTGAGGGAGTGCCGACTAAGGTGTGGAGCCGTGACGCTTGCTGTCGCCCCGGCATCGGTCCGAGCAGTACTTCACCTCATCCCACACACGCTCCCACTTCTTGCGCCAACGAAACGGCCGCCCGCATTGCACGCAGACCTTCTCCGGGAGATCCTGCTTTTTGCGCATCGCCATAGGTCGAAGGATCTGAAGCATGTGTCGGTGAACGGAGCGCAAGCATGTCATGGCGTCGTTTAATGCGGAAATCCGTCTCGGACTTCATACAGGCAACGGCCCGGGCCACGGTGGTAGATGACGTTGGGATGCAAGTGCACGTGCTTTGTTATAGTTCGCAGGAAGCGATTTGGCGACAGGTCCCCGACATCGGGATGCACTACGCGGACACGCTCACCCTCTCAAACAAGGACGTTCGTGAAAGTATTTCTGCTGGTCGTGTCGGCGCTTCTGTACATTGCCGCACTCTGTCTCCCTGCATTGCAGGGTGGTGCAGAGCAAGTGAGCGGTGTCGTCCTGCTCATGTTCGGCTGGATCCAGGTGTTCGACGGCCAGTGCTTCGCTTGGCTGAGCAATCTGCTGTTTTTCGGTGCGTGGCTCTGTTACTTCTTCAAATCCTATAGAACAACATTGGGCTTGCTTCTTTCGGCATGTCTGATCGGCATGGATACCTTTCGTGCCACGCGCTATCTGAAGAACGAAGCCGGGCACGAAGTGATAATCGACCGGGTAGGCGCGGCCTTCTACGTTTGGGAGTTAAGCTTTCTGGCACTGCTGATCGTGGTGTTGATGCGTATGGCAAAAAATCGTGATGTTCATCAAAAAGCAATCAGATAAAAGAATTGGTATCTAAAGCAATGCAGAATTCTAATAAAAACCTTGGTCGAGCTGGGTTCTCTTTTCTATCTGGGCTAATGGGGTCCGTTCTCGTCGCATTGATTCTTGAAGAAAACGGCTACCATGATGGCACGCCAACTTTAGTCCTTTGGGCGATGATGCCTGTGGTTGCATGGTTCATGTCAAGAGCGGCAAAAGAAATGGGCAAGAATCCATGGGTTTATGGTGTGGCATGTTTGATTCCGCCTGTGGCGGTATTATTTTTCATTAAGTTTTCGGTTGCTCGCCACATAGACAGGGCAAAGTTTTAAAGTTATGAAGGGGATGCAGCGAAAGAAGGGGCGGCAAGTTCATCAATGATAAAAGCCAGAGCGACCTGGTTATGCCTAAGAAATGTAGTCGTGCTTGGTACCATGGGAGCGCTCGAATTTTACGGTGGTGCCTGGTACTGGGCAGTAAGGATTTTACTTGCGTGCACCATGCTCAATTGCTGTCTGCCGTGATGATCGCTGTTCCTAAATGCGTGGAAGTTCGATTCAAGACACGCACGTGCAATGAGCTCTATGATCGGACCGCCAGCTCCCAAATCCTAAGGGCTTAGGTGGTGACGAAGCTGCAACTCTAAGGGAAGATTCAAATGTGGCGAATCAAGTGGAACCGCAAGCTACTCTTCGCGCTGACCGCGGTGGTCGTTGCATGTATCGCCTCGAATCCGGAACTCGCATCGCTGGTGCCAGTGCTGGATACGCTGGGTCTGGATGTATTTGCTTATGCGCTGGCAGGCCAGTTGGGTGCGGTGGTGCTGGGTAGGCTGATGCCTGGTTGCCGCCAGAGTTGCATACGGTGGGGCGGTAAGCTGGCGCTTGCGTTGGGTTACGCTTTCAGCTGCTGCATTGGCGGCTATCTGCGCCAACTGAGTTGGTATGTCAGACAAACTGGTTGTGCAACTGTCGTCGCCAGCGTGCGACAGTGAAGCTTAGACACCTCGGAGCTTGGCGATGGAAACCAGCATCAACGTAGACCCGAGAACCATCCCAACCCTGCCGAGTCGGTCGATCGCGCAGACGGTGGCGTTCTATCGGCGACTCGGCTTTGTCGGCGATGCACATCCGCACGATGCCGGTTACGCAATTCTGCGACGTGGCGATGTGGAGCTGCACTTTTTCGCGCATCCGGACCTGGATCCTGCCGACTGTTATGCGGGTTGTTACATCCGGGTAGGCGATGTGGATGCCCTCCACGCAGCGATGAAGATCGCCGCGCTGCCTGAGCGAGGAATTCCACGGCTCGATCCGGTCGGCGACAAGCCCTGGGGCATGCGTGAGTTCGCGCTTGTGGATGAGAGCGGCAATCTGCTGCGGATTGGGCAGGTGATCGCGTCCGGGTGATGCAGTTGCATGCGCAGGTGAGTGTTGCGCGGACTCGCGCCATTGCAGCCAACGCGCTGCAGTGCCTTGCGATACATCATGTCATCTGCGCGCGTCGCTCACACCCGGGTGCTGCGGACACGTGAATGCCACAGTGCCTGCAACAGACCAGACTTCACGGCTTCTATTCGATGCAGCGAACGGCGCGTCGACGGTGTCGTAGTCACATCGTTTTCTGCGCTGCCTTACACCTCACGCATCGATCCAAGTGCCTTTGTCACGTCAGTCGGGGTGGCAGCGCCCAGCGCCGCATAAGCCGTCTGCACGCAGGCAGCAAAGCGCGTGTCTGCGGACAACGATCCGAACACCGCATCCAGCGTCAAAAACGCAGCGACGTCATGACTCGCCTCGCCAGTGGTTGTGCGTCCAAGCGCACTGAGAACGTCATTCAACGGATCGACCAGTGCTACGCCGTCATGTGCCCGCCTGCGGATGAAGTGTAGCCACGCGGCAACCGCCAGGCATAGGCGCTGGATCGGTTGGCCGGCAGTGAGGGCATCACCGATCGTGCCGAGCAGTCGCACCGGAATTTTTTGCGATCCGTCCCAGGCGATCTGGGCGAGCAGGTGGCGGATGGCGGGATTGCGAAAACGGGCAAGGATGGCATTGCTGTAACGTTGCGCATCAAAGCCTTCCATGGGCTGTAGGGTGGGGGCGATCTCCGCACGCATCAGCGTTTCGACGAACGCAGCAAGTGCGGTGTGCCGCATGGCGTCGGCCACCGTCTCCAGCTGCAGCAGACTGCCGAGATACGCCAGCGCGGAGTGCGGCGCATTGAGCAGGCGGAGCTTGGCGCGCGCGTAGCCGGCGATATCTCCGCTCAGGGTGACGCCCGCGCGTTCGAATGCAGGGCGGCCGTTGCAGAAGCGATCTTCGATCACCCACTGGCTGTAGCGCTCGCGCTGAATGGGCCATGCATCGTGCACGCCGAGCTGATCGTGTACGCGCGTGCGCAGCGCGTCATCGGTGGCGGGCGTGATGCTGTCGACCATGGAGCGCGGGAAAGTGGCGTGCTGCGCAATCCACTCCGCGAGCGCGAGGTCTGTCTGTTCTGCAAGTCGCACAACGGCACGCTGTAGCAGCGTGCCGTTGTCGGTCAGGTTGTCGCAGCTGAGCGCGGTGAACGGCGCGGTGCCGTCGTGCATGCGCTGCTGCAGCCCTGCAACCAGATAGCCGATGGCACTGCGTGGGCTTGTGGGGTTGGCGATGTCGTGCGCAATGTCGGGATGCGTGAGGTCAAGCGTGTCGCCGGCCAGGCAATAGCCTTTCTCGGTGACGGTGAGCGTAACCAGGCGCACCCCAGGATCGGCAAGCCGCGCGAGCACGGCTGTTTGCTCGTCGGCGGCGCAGAGGACTTCGCGGATGGCACCGATGACCCGCAGTTGCGGGTGTTCGTCGAGCAGGACGAGGGTGTAAAGGTCATCCTGTGGATGCAAGGCATCGCGCACCTGCCGACTATGCAGCGAGACGGCGCTGATCGCCCAGTTCGGGTCTTCGGCAAGCAGGTCGTCGATGTAGACGGCCTGATGGGCGCGATGAAAGGCGCCTACGCCGAGATGCACGATGCCGATACGTGTGTGTTCGCGATTGTAGTTGGGCGTCAGGACGGCGCTGTGTCGCTGGGCGAGGGTCGTGGTGGAGAGTCGTGTGATTGACATAAGTGTTCAATTCGAAGGATGTGCTGCAAGGTCTCTCGGTCCCCGTCGCCGCGTGCCAACCCCGCTCCGCGCCCAGGCCCGCGTCTTGCGACGCTGGCGCTCCAAGGCGCGCACGCCAATCGCGCGCAAGCGGAGCCTCTCCGCCCCGAGAGAAAGGGGCTTTACGGCAGTCGCGGCCGAAGGGATTCTTTGCCCACGGCCGCATGGCGAGCGTATCAACGGCTGCTACCTGTCAGTCACCGTGAAGCGCTGCTTGGCGCGGATATCTGCGCTGGAAGCGCCGATCTGAACCTCGTATGCGCCAGGATCCACCGCGTACGCCTTGCGCTGCTCGTCGTAGATGCGCAGTGCATCCTTTGCGTTGATGGTGAAGCGCAGCTCGCGTTGTTCGCCCGGTTGCAGGGCGACGCGTTGAAAGCCACGCAGCTCTTTGCCTGCGCGTTCGCGTTGCGGCGTGAGCGGATGCAGATACAGCTGCACCACATCATCGCCTGCGCGTTGGCCGGTGTTCTTCACTGTGACCGTGGCCGTGAGCGAACCGTCGGCGCCCACGGTATTGCGGTCCAGGCGCAGGTCGGAATACGCGAACTGCGTGTACGACAGGCCGTGACCGAATGGATAGAGCGGCGTGCCGCCGAAGTAGCGGTAGGTGCGGCCATGCATGGCGTAGTCGTCGAACGCCGGCAGGGTTTCGCTTTCCTTGTAGAACGTCACCGGTAGCCGCCCGCCAGGATTTGCATCGCCGAACAGGGTGTCGGCCACCGCAGTGCCGCCGCGCTGACCGGGATACCAGGCCAGCAGGATGGCGGGCACGTGTTGTTGCGCCCAATCGATGGCCAGTGCCGAGCCGGCAGTCAGCACCGCCACGACCGGCTTGCCGGTGGCCTGCAAGGCTTCGAGCAGTTCGCGCTGCGGCTTGGGCAGGCGCAGGTCGGTGCGGTCGCCGCCGGCAAAGCCGGGATAGTTCACCTTCATCTCCTCGCCTTCGACATCGCCGGTCAGGCCGCCGACGAAGACCACCACGTCGGCGCTGCGGGCAACGTCCAGCGCTTCCTGCAACGGTGGCTTGGCGCCAGGTTGGCGCCAGGCCAGGCGTACGGCGGCATCACGTTCGCCTTCGAAGTATTCCAGGCGCAGGTCGTAGGTGCGGCCGGCCTGCAGCTGCACATCGACGCCGTCGGCGTGCAGGCGGTCGCTGGTGCTCCAGCGGTCGATCACCGGCTTGCCATCTAGGTACAGGCGCACGCCATCGTCGGCCGCCGCTTCCAGGTGGTAGGTGCCGGTGGTCGGTGGCACCAGCTGACCGCTCCAGCGGATGCTGAAGTTATCGGCCGGCACCGCCTCGCTCGGACCGGCTTCGCCGCGCGCCAGCAGATTGTCGGTCGGCGAGCCGCGGTCCCACGTGAAGCCGATCTGTGCATCCACGCGCACCAAGGCCGGCGTGCCGGACAGCTCGCGATTGCGAAAGTACTCGCCACGCAAACCGCGCTCGGGCGAGTTGGCCGATGGCCGCAGGTATTGTGGTTCGATCAGCGGGGTGGCGGCGGGGTCATCGCGCCCCTCGACCAGATCGGCGCCGCGCGCGTACAACACCTGCGCATTCGGGGCCGCGGCTCGGATGCCTTGCAACACGGTGACCGGCGCGGCTGGCGTACCGTAGTAATTGCCGAGCAGTGCCATGGTGTCGTCGGCGGTCGGGCCGATCACCGCGATGCGTTTGAGCTTGGTCCGCGACAACGGCAGCAGGCCATCGTTCTTCAGTAGCACCAGCGATTCGCGCGCGGTGCGTCGCGCCAGCGCATCGTGCGCAGGCGATTGATTAGCCGAGGCGGGAATCGTCGACCAAGGCAACTGCCCTGGCGGATCGAACATGCCCAGGCGCATGCGTGCGGTCATCAAGGTCTGCAGGGAGGTATCGATCTGCGCTTCGTCGATCAGGCCTTGGTGGACGGCCGCCGGCAGGGTGGAGTACTCCTCACCGCATTCCAGCTCGGTGCCGTGCTTGACCGCCAGCGCGGCGGCTTGTTCGCGGGTGGCGACAATCTTGTGGTGCTTCCAGATATCCACGATCGCCCAGCAGTCGGAGACGACGTAGCCCCTGAAGCCCCATTGCTGGCGCAGGACATCCTGCAGCAGGAACTTGCTGGCGCTGGCCGACTCGCCATACACGCGGTTGTAGGCGCCCATCACCGCGTCTACCTTGCCGTCCTTGACCAGTGCTTCGAACGCCGGCAGGTAGGTCTCGTACAGGTCGCGCTGGGAGGGACGCGCATCGAAGTGGTGACGATCGGCTTCCGGCCCGCTGTGCACAGCGAAATGCTTGGCAGTGGCATCGAGCTTGCGGTAGCTCTCGCCCTGGGCGTTCTTCGGTGCGTCGGCGCCTTCGCCCTGCAAGCCTTGCACGAAGGTCACACCCATGCGCGCGGTGAGGAAGGGATCCTCGCCGTAGGTTTCCTGCCCGCGACCCCAGCGTGGATCGCGAAAGATATTGATGTTCGGCGACCAGAAGGTCAGCCCTTGATAGCGCGCGTGCTGGTTCTGGCGCAGAAACTGATGGTGCTTGGCACGTGCCTCATCGCTGATCGCGGTGGCGACCTCGTGCATCAGCGGCAGGTCGAAGGTGGCGGCCATGCCGATCGCCTGCGGGAAGACCGTCGCGCCGCCGGCGCGCGCTACGCCATGCAGCGCCTCGTTCCACCAATCGTAGGCAGGCACCCCCAGGCGCGGAATCGCCGGCGCAGCGTTCTGCATCTGCGCGGCCTTTTCTTCCAGCGTCATACGCGACACCAGATCGGCGGCGCGTTGTTCGAAACTGCGTTGGGTATCCAGATACGGCGGCGGTGTTGCGGCATGGGCAGTGCCCACCGCGTACCCCAGTGCGAGCAGGACACCGTGCGCGAGCGAACGAAACGGGGCGGGCGGATGCGAAGGCATGGTCAGTCCTGTGAAGGGCGGTCGGGGTGCGATTGGGCGAAAGGCCCGATCATGCTGCCGACGAAGCCGCCGGCCTGTGCGGTGCTGAGAAAGCCGGCATCGTCGTTGCGACGTAGCGACTGCCAGCCGCGGCCATCGGCATCGAAGGCGAAGCTATACGCTCCGCCATCGCCGCTGATTTGCAGCCGCACCTGTGCAATTGCCGGGATGCGCGCCTGCGCCAGCGTGGTGGTGGTTGCGCCATCGCGCTTTTCCAGAAATATCTGTACCGCGTCGCCATCGCGGCGAGCGCCGAGTGCGTACCAGGCATTGGAATTCTGAAATGCGGCCAATCCCGCACGCACGCCAGCTTGCGTCGGCACCTCCAGTGCGGTGCTGGCGGTGAAACGCATGTGTTGCTGGCGGCGCGCGAGAAACGCCGGTGTGCTGGTGCTGTCCAGCCCCTGTACGTCGGCATGCAGCGTCAACCAGCCTGCACGCGTGCGCAGGTCGGCCACGTCGTGCTTGGGCACGCGCACGGTCAGCCACTCGCGCTGCAGGATGGCTTGGTCGAAGTCGTCATGCCAGACGAAGTTGCCAGACAACGGCGCCTGCACGGCACCTGCTTGCATGCCAGCGGGTGCCTTGGCGATGTAGGGGATTGGCTTTCCCGCCGGCAAGATCGATGGCCAGCCATCGCGCCATTGCACCGGCAACAAAAACGTTTCGCGCCCGGTATTGTAGCGATCGCCGCTATACGGACGGCTTGCGAGAAACACCGCCCACCACTGCCCATCGGGTGTGTCGACCAGATCCACGTGGCCTGCATTGCTGATCGGGTGCGTGCGCTCGGCCGGCAGGTCGCGTTGGGTCAGGATGGGGTTGTTCGGCGCGGGTGCATACGGGCCCCACACGTTGCGGCTACGCAACACCACTTGCGAATGCTGCGGCCCGGTGCCGCCCTCGGCGCACGAGAGGTAGTACCACCCGTCGCGCTGATACAGGTGCGGGCCTTCGATCCAGATCGGCTTGGTGGCCAGATCCACGCCACCGTTGAGCAACACCTTGCGCGGGCCGACCGGCGCATTCTTCGCGATATCGAAGCGCTGCATCCAGATCGCGCGATGCCCGTCGTACAACGGCGTGCCTTCCGGTGGGCCGTTGTTGAGCAGATAGGCGCTGCCCTCGGTGTCGAAGAACAATGACGGGTCGATGCCATCGATGCTCGGCAGCCACGTCAGTGCCGACCACGGACCTGCCGGATTGCTGGCACTGGCGATGAAGTTGCCGCCGCTGTCGACCGAGGTACCCACCACGTAAAAGCGCCCGTCATGATGGCGGATGCTGGCGGCGTACATGCCGCGCGACATGCGCAGCCCGTCGTAATCGAGTTGCTCGCGGCGTTCGACCACGTTGCCGATCTGCGTCCAGTGCACCAGATCGGTGCTCTCGAACACCGGGATCGCCGGGAAGTACGTAAACGTCGAATTGACCAGGTAATAGCGCTCGCCCACACGCGTCACGCTGGGGTCGGGATAGAACCCGGCCAGCACCGGGTTGCGGTAGTGCCCGACCGGCAGCGGCGTGGCGAAGACCGTATCGTCGCCGCGGTAGTCGAACCAATCGAAGGCGACGTCGGCAGGCGCTTGCGCCTGCGCGTTTGCAGGCGCCGCCAAGGCCATCAGCAGCGTCACACACGTGGTGGAGAGCGCACGCATCACCAGTCCCACATCGCGCCGTCTTCCAGTCGCGCAATCGGCAACTGCTTGGGCACATACGGATACTTCGCTGCAAGCGCTTCGTCGATGTCCACGCCATGCCCGGGCGTCTCGCCGCAGTGCAGGCGACCGTCGCGAAACATGTAGTCATGCGGGAACACCGCATTGGCTTCGTCGGAATGGAACATGTATTCCTGGATGCCGAAATTGGGCACCCAGGTGTCGAAGTGCAATGCCGCGCCCATGCAGACCGGCGACAGATCCGTTGCGCCGTGGAAGCCGGTACGCACCTGATGCAGCGCAGCGAAATCGGCCAGCCGGCGGACATGGGTGATACCGCCGGCGTGGACAATCGTGGTGCGGATGTAATCGATCAGTTGCTGCTCGATCAGGTGCTTGCAGTCCCAGATCGAATTGAACACTTCACCCACCGCCAGTGGCGTCACGGTGTGCTGGCGAATGATTTCGAACGCACGCTGGTTTTCTGCCGGGGTGGCGTCTTCCAACCAGAACAGCCGGTACGGCTCCAGATCGCGGCCCAGGCGTGCGGCTTCGATCGGCGTGAGCCGATGATGCGCGTCGT
This sequence comes from Xanthomonas prunicola, assembly GCF_002846205.1. Classification (GTDB taxonomy): domain Bacteria; phylum Pseudomonadota; class Gammaproteobacteria; order Xanthomonadales; family Xanthomonadaceae; genus Xanthomonas; species Xanthomonas prunicola. The sequence goes on along the minus strand of NZ_PHKV01000022.1, from coordinate 3,960 downwards.
GCAGCAGCTCGATCTCATCGCCATGATCGCTGCGCAACTGCTCGAACAACTTGGGCACCACGCCGAGATAGCGCGGCGTGGACCACACGGTTTCGGTGGGTAGCTCGCTTTCGGCCGGTTCGTACGGCTTGCCCCCGACAGAAATGCCGTAGGTCTTCTTGATGCCGGGTACGCCGCATTGCGCGCGAATCGCGATGAAGCCCATCTCGCGGAAACGGCCCACTTCATCGCTGGTTTCGGCGATATCGCGCCCATTGGCATGGCCATAGACCAGCGCACCTTCGCGCGAGCGTCCACCGAGCAGCTGATACAGCGGCATGCCGGCCATCTTGCCAAGGATGTCCCACAACGCCACATCGACTGCGGCAATCGCGCTCATCGTCACCGGCCCGCGCCGCCAGTACGCACCGCGGTAGAAGAACTGCCAGATGTCCTCGATGCGCCCGGCATCGCGGCCGATCAGATTCGGCACCAGATGTTCCTGCAGGTACGCAGCCACTGCCAATTCGCGTCCATTGAGCGTGGCATCGCCCACGCCGGTGATGCCCGAGCGCGTGCGAATCTTCAAGGTGACGAAATTGCGGCCGGGGCAGGTGACGATGACGCGTGCCTCGACGATCTCGCGATCGCGGGCGGAGCCTTGCAGCGGTGCAGGGGAATCGGAAGTCTGTGACATCGTGATCTCGCTCAGGGGGAAGGTGTGGCGGTGATGGGAAGTTCGAACGGGCCGGCCGGCAGGCCGCTGCGGTCGTACAAGGTGCACACCGGGCTGTCGGCCCAGCAGTAGCGCACCCGCGTGGCCTGCACGCCGGCAGGAATACGCAGGCTGATCTCGCGTCCGGACGGCGTGGCACTGGTATAGCGGCAGCTGCCGGCAGCATCGCCGCAGAGCGCGAAGCCGATCGGTGCGTCGTTGCCATAACTCAGCAGCGTGGTGTCGACATCGTCGAAGCCGATGCGCACGCTTTCGCCCTCGCGGTGAGCGCTGCGCGGCACCGGCCCGGATGCAGCAACCGCTTCGCCATACACCACATGCCGCGCTGCACGCGCCAGGCGCCGACCTAGCTCTTGCTTGTTGGCCGGATGGATGTCGTAGCGGTCGCCGATATCGATCGCCACCGCCAACCCTGCGTGTGCGTCGTGAGCGACGAAGCGCCGCTGCGCCTCACGCAATTGTGCCCAACCGCTTTCGGTCGGTTGGGTGGGCGGTGCGCCGTAATTGGCCAGCTGCACCACCAGCAACGGAAGCTGCGCACCGAAGCGCTGCCGCCAGTCGCGCTGCCATGCGCTGAGCAGGGCGGGGTAATGCGCCGCATCGCCGGTGTTGGATTCGCCCTGGTACCACAACACGCCGCGCAGGCCCAGGTGTCCCAGCGGCGCGATCATGCCGTTGTACAAGGTGGTCAACCCGGCAGCCGACGACCACGGCGCACGCGGTGGCGTGCCCAGCGCCTGCGGCACGATGCGGTATTGCCAGGGCGCGTCCAATGCCAGCGTGCTGCCATCGGCAAATTGCAGTGCGCGCGATTGCGCGTCGCCCAGCAAGCCGCCGCGCCGATAGGTGTTGAGCACATTGAGCACGATGCTGTTGCGCCCGGCGTGCAGCCGTCCGCGCGGCAGCGCGTAGCGACGCGGCTGATCGGCGCCATAGCTGCTGCCCACGCCACGGCCGTTGACCCAGGTCTGGTCCAGTTCGTCCACCGGCCCCAGTAACAACGTGGCGTCCTGGGCGGCCTGTGCCGATGTCAGTTCGACGCTGGTGCGGTACCAGACCATGCCGTTGAAGCCGACCAGTTGCGGTACGCCCCAGTCGTCCCATGCGCCCAGGGCCGGCGGCGCATTCTGCCAGTCGCCGGGAGCATCCGGCTGCCATGGCTCGCCTTCGCCTTCGCCATGCGCATGCCACCAGGTTTCCCACAGCGCGGCCCAACGCGGTGCAGCCGCGACCGGGTCGGTTGCGTAGCGTGCCAGCACATCCAGGGCCGGGCCATCGTCGCCGGCTGCGCGCAACGCCTTGTCGCCAATCCAGGCCTGCATTTGCGAACCGCCCCATGAGGCGTTGATCAAGCCCATCGGTACATCGACGCTTTTCTGCAACTCACGCGCGAAGTAGTAACACGCGGCCGAAAAATCCTTCACCGTCTCCGGCGTGGTGCGCTGCCACGTTGCAGTGCCACCGAAACCGCGTTGCAATGTTGGGCTGGATTGCGCGGGCACCTTGAACATGCGGATGGTGGGATGGTCGGCATCGGCAATCTCGCTGCGCGAATCCAGCGTGCGATGCACCTGCAGTTCCATGTTCGATTGCCCCGAGCACAGCCAGACATCGCCGATCAGGACATCATCGATCTGCTGCACCACACCGTTGGCAGAGCTGGCTTTCAGGCTGTAAGGGCCGCCGGCCGCATGCGCCGGCAGGCGCGCTTCCCAGTGCCCTTGCCGGTCTGCGCGCGCCTGCACCTGCGCAGTCTCCAGTTGCACGGTGACACGCGTGCCCGGCGCCGCATCGCCCCACAGGCGGATCGGTGCATCGCGTTGCAGCACCGCATGGTCCTGAAAAACGGGATGCAGCAGCGGTGTATCCGCAGCGCTGGCAAGGTGCGGCAGCAACAACGCCGATAACGTCCCGATCAATACCTTTACGCGACATGCGCTCACTTCGGATTCCCCGGTGCATATGGAAATGTCAGTGCCTGGTAATACGCCAGCGGATGCGCCGGCGGGCTCACGCCTGCAGGCAGCGGGCGACCCGACACACTCTGAAAATAAGCGATGCTGGCATCGCGCCACCACTGCGCCTCACGCTGCTGGATCGCAAGAAAATCGGACACCTGCTGGTAGCGCTGTGCATCGATCTTGCCAGCCAGGCCCTGCCAGGTCGTGCGCATCGCAGCCACCTCATGCACGCCATGGTCGTAACGCCACACCAGCTCGTCCCACAGCGGCCTTCCAGAGGCCATGCGGTGCTCCCACGGCACATGATGGAACCACAGCAGCAACTGCTCGGGCACGCGTTGCACATCGCCGAACACGCGCGCGACCGGCGGCGCATATTGCGCAATGGCATTGCTGCCGCTGGCGCTGCGGTCGAAGCCAATCCCGTTGCGGTCGGCGCGGTGGTAATACACCGGATCCCAATCCGGACGTTCGCTGCCGGCATCCCAGGGGGCCGGGCCGTAATGATGGCCGCGCCCCATCAGGTGATGCAGGCCGAGCGGGGTCATGTAGTCCACCACCGCCTCGCGCGAACGCAGCATCATGCCGACCACTGGCTCGACCACCGCCGGATCGTTGGAAAAGGTCATGCGTGCCCATTCCTGCGCAATGGCGTGCGGCGACAGTTGCGGGTCCCACGCCAGCCGCCCGTACGCATACCAGTTGGCTTGATCGAAGATCGAGCCGCTCCAGTTGCGATCGACGCCGATATTGGCCACGCCGGCAATGCCGGTTAGCCGCGCGCGTTTGGCATCGGCGAACAGGCTGCCATCCACCGTCTTCGCCACAGTCGAGCCCTTGCCGCGTCTATAGGTATCAGCCTGCAAGGTTTCGGAAAACAGTGTCCCCAGATATGCGAGATGCGTGGAAAACCCCAGATATTCCTTGGTGATCTGGAACTCCGGCATCAATGGCGTCTTACGCATCGCACCGAACAACGGATGAAACGGCTCGCGTGGCTGGAAGTCGATGGCACCGTTTTTTACCTGCACAATCACGTTGTCGCGAAAGGCGCCGTCCAACGGCACGAACTCGCTGTACGCCTGCTTGGCGCGGTCATCCGGCTGCTCATGCGAATAGACGAAAGCGCGCCACATCACCACCCCGCCATGCGGGGCCAGTGCATCGGCCAGCAGGTTCGCGCCGTCGGCGTGGCTGCGTCCATAGTCCTGCGGGCCGGGCTGGCCTTCGGAATTGGCCTTCACCAAGAACCCGCCGAAATCCGGAATGCGCGTGTAGATCTCG
>NZ_PHKV01000021.1 GCF_002846205.1 Xanthomonas prunicola | reverse complement strand
GAGGTGAGTGCGAAGCGTGCTGTGGCGCGTGGAGACAAGGCCTGCGCCCATCCAGGCCAAAGCAGTCCGAAGTGCCCGAGATTTCGTTACGTGACCCGCTCGAGCCCACCACCACGCAGTTAGCTACCAAAACCTCCACCACGGTCGACGATTAGGCGGCGTACTATTTTCCACGGCTGCCGACGAGTGATGCGTATCGGGCTCTTCGAATCCGCTTTTTTGCATCAGAGATCGGAGCCACCTCACATCCACTCGACCCATCAACCCGTTCGGAAAGTTGATTCCACGTTCCCCTAAGGAACTGGGATCGATGCTCCACGCCTTAGCAAGTCGCATCACATGGGTCTCAGTAGGGAAGTCCAGGTCAGTGCGTTCCCAGTAATCATCGTCAGCCGCTTCCTCACTCTGCTCATCAAAGAAGCGGAAACTCAGCGCACGCTCCTCATCGCTTTGCCCCCCCCGAAATCTACCGGGGTCTCGCCACTTGATCCTACATAAAGAAACGCCCTCTGAACCTGCCCACATTTGCATCGAGCCCACCCGTGTGCCTCTACAACTCGATGAGACGCGAAGTAATGCACTTCGGCGCCTCCAAGCCTTTCGCTGACAAGACTCGCAACGGCAGCGAAGGCCGGTTCTTGGTCCACCAAGTCGAGCAAAGATGTTCCAACAGCGAGAGTCCAACCCTCGACTGGCGGGCAGACGAAGACCAAAGAATCTTCGGAGTACGCCGTAACGACACCCTCGTTCCAGTGAACATCCCGCGCGTCAGAAACTCCAATTGCATCCGCAACATCACGCGGAGACTCGGATCGCACGGCAAACCACGCGGTCTTGTAGCCAAAGCCATGGATGTCCATACATTCCTTCGCTTGATGCCCAATGCTTGAGTGGACAATTTGGGAGAATCTGCCGGAGCTCGCAGGAGTAGGCAAGACCGAATGTCGTTTGCTGATGCTCGCGCCCTCATTGAACTGACACTGGCTACTTTGCGGCCCATCGCTCTTGCGACGTGGCTCCATGCGGCGCGGGCGGGTCGGATGTCTCGTTGCGAAGAGTCTCGGCTTGCTGAGACCGAACTTGCCTCAGCCCACCGTAGAACCAACCGCATAACACACTCTAGACTCGCCCTTCAAGGCACCCGTCACCTCTAGCACTGCCCATGCGCACGTCTCACACCGATACCAGCAAGTTTCTCAGTTATGTCCTTCGCCACGCACCGCAGTCCATCGGGCTGACACTGGATCGCGAAGGATGGGCTGACATCGACGCCCTGGTCGCCGCCGCCAACTCCGACGGAAGGGCGCTGGATGCAGACCTGATCCATGCGGTGGTTTCCAGCAGCGACAAGCAGCGCTTTGCGTTGTCTGCCGACGGCCGGCGGATCCGCGCAGTGCAGGGACATTCCACATCGACCGTTGCCCTGGAACACGTGGCACGCACGCCGCCTTCGATGTTGTATCACGGCACTGCGACCCGGTTTTTGGAGGCGATCCTTGCACAGGGCTTGCAGCCCGGCCAACGCCACCATGTGCATCTGTCCGCTGATCCGGACACCGCCACGACGGTCGGCGCACGCCACGGCGCGCCAGTCGTGCTCCATGTGCATAGCCTGCAGATGCATGCGGAAGGCTGTGTGTTTTTCCAGGCCGACAATGGCGTTTGGCTGACCCCGCATGTACCACCCAGATATCTGCACGTTGCGGAGTGATGCGACCAGCACATCGCGTGCGTGGCCCAGTGCGCTGCTGCGTACGCAGCAGGTGAGCGACCGCGCCGCCTGCTGTCGTCCTTCACAACGCCCAGCCGCCCCCCTTGCCAGAATGCCGGCCGCTTGAGGCCGCGGTGGCACAGGAACGGGAGTTGGATGCATGGCATGGATCATCGTGGCCACGGTCATCGTCACCTTGCTGGTTGGGCTGCTGCTGCTCAACTTCGCCACGCCCGAGAAAAAGCTCGAACACATCCCCAGCCACTGCTACGACGTCTCCGACCCGCAGTTCAAACGCGAGATGTCGGTATTGCTGGGTCCGGCGATCCTGCCCGGCAACAAGATCCAGCCGCTGCACAACGGCAGCGAGATCTTTCCGGCGATGCTGGCAGCCATCCGCGGCGCGCAGCGCACCATCACCTTCGAAACCTATATCTATTGGTCTGGCGAGATCGGCCGCGAGGTCAGCCAGGCGCTGTCCGAGCGCGCACGTGCCGGGGTCAAGGTGCGCGTCACCATCGATTGGGGTGGCAGCCTGAAGATGGACCCTGCGCTGATGGAGGCCATGACCGAGGCTGGCGTGGAGGTGCATCGCTACCGCCCGCTGACCTGGTACAACCTGCACCGCGTCAACAACCGCACCCACCGCAAGCTGCTGGTGATCGATGGTCGTATCGGCTTCACTGGCGGCGTGGGCGTGGCCGACCAATGGATGGGCGATGCGCAGGACCAGGAGCACTGGCGCGATTCGCATTACCGCATCGAAGGCCCGGTGGTGGCGCAGGTGCAAACCGCCTTCAACGACAACTGGATCAAGACCACCGGCCGCGTGCTCAATGGCACCGACTACTACCCCGAACTGGCACCGGCAGGCGACAGCGACGCGCAGCTGTTCGTGGCCTCGCCCTCGGGTGGCAGCGAAAGCATGCACCTGATGTATTTGATCGCCATTGCCGCCGCGCGTACCTCGATCGACCTGGCCGCTGCGTATTTCGTTCCCGATGCGTTGATCACCCGCTCGCTGCTGGAAGCGCGTGCGCGCGGCGTGCGCATCCGCGTGCTGCTACCGGGCAAGCATATCGATGCGATCTCGGTGCGGCTGGCATCCAAAGCCCGTTGGGAGCCGCTGCTGCAGGCCGGCATCGACATCCACGAATACCTGCCCACGATGCTGCATACCAAGTTGTTGATCATCGATGGCTTGCTGGTGTCGGTGGGCTCCACCAACTTCGACATCCGCTCGTTCCGGCTCAACGACGAGGCCAGTTTGAATGTCTACGACCGCGCGCTGGCCGCACAGATGACCGAGGCCTTCGAGCGCGACCTGCAGCAGGCCGAGCGTTACACGCTGGAGCGTTGGCGCGCACGGCCGTTGCGGCAGAAGTTGGGCGAGACGCTGGTGCGTCCGTTTCGGTCGCAGGTCTAGGCAGTCGGCGTATCGGCGTGCGCTGCGTGTATTAGGCCTGCTGCAGCCGCAACTGGCGCAGGCGCCACCACAGCCCGCCCAGGTGCACCAGCGAATACAGCACCAGTGCCGCGGCGATTCCCAACGTCAGCGGGCTGGCCTGCGCACCGGCTGCCGCCGCACCTGTATTGAACGCACCATCGGCCCAACGCCAGGCCAGACGCCCCAGCAACACCAGCATCAGGCCGCCGCCGATCCACGGATTGGGTGTGTACCAGCCTTGCCCATCCGCCCATTCGGCTCGCGTGTAGCGCAGCGACAGCGCACCCAGGCCGAGGCCGATCAGCGTGCCCGCGGCAATGCCGAGCCGCACCTGCGGCAACCCGTAGACCGCCAGCCCCAGTGCCACCGCAAGGATGAGCAGGGCCGTCATGCGTACACCGGTCGCCACTGGCTTCCACGGCTGCCGGCCGAAGCTGCGCCGGATACGCCGGTAGTACAGGTAGCCGATGCCGGCCATCGAGAGATACGGCGTCAGGGGTGCGATGGCAGCGGCGGGCATGGCGAGTCCTTTGCGGATGCGGTGAAAAGCGGCCGACGCAGAATGAAACCAGCCAGCGGCACGCACAAGGTGCCAAGTGTCACTTTCTGCGGGCGGCAGTGGTAGCCGGCTGCCTGCCACCGATGATGCGAGATGGCTGTGCGCGACCGCGACCGCGGCGGCGGATGCGCTCGCCGCCTGCCCGGTGAACGCGGCGAGCGCACGCCAGCGGTTGCCATACGCGAACAGGAGCTGCGCGGGTAGACTTGCGCGCAGTGCTCCTCCCACCGCAGTGCCATGTCCGCCATCAAGCACCACGCCCATACGCTGATCGACACGCTGCCCGAGACGGCCGGATGGGGCGAGGTGATCCGCGTCGTAGCCGATGCCAGCTTCCAGGCCGCCGTGCAGGATGGCATTGCTGCCGCGGATCAGGGCGCGTTGACGACGCCGGCACAGGTGAGCGCACTGTTCGCCAGATGGGGCGTTGATGTTACGGCGTGACTGGACCGTCCCGGCCGCCACGCAGCTTGCACACGCCCAGGATCACTACCACGCGCTCAACCCGACCGCCGCCGCTGCGCTGGCGCGGCAGGTGCTGGAAGCCACCCGTACCCTGGCCGAGCAACCGGGCCGCGGCCGTGCTGGACGCGTGGCCGGCACCCGCGAGTGGGTGGTCAAACAAACTCCATACGTGCTGGTCTACCGCGTGCGCGACGACGCCCTGCAGGTGCTGCATGTGCATCTGGATGCCAGCGACTGGCTGCCCCGCACCGAACCGCTGATCGAACGCATCGAACCGTGGATTGCCGCGCTGATCAGCGCGTTGCTGCACGTGCTGATGCTGCTGATCCTGCTGTCGGCGTCCACTCCCACCATGACCCCGCCGCAAGGCTCGGCTAGCGGTGGACGCATCAAGGTGGATTTCGTCGGCGACACCGACCAGCCGCAGCAACCCACGCCTTCGCCGACGCCCACCCCGCCCTCGCAGACCCCCGCGCCGGTGCAGCCGCCGCCGGCCGCATCGCCGCTGCAATCGACGCTGGTCCAGAACGCCAAGAACCCGGTGCCGCCGCAGGGCGATACCCGCCGCGGCAGCCTGGCCGAGCAACGCCGTGCACAACCGGTGCAGCGCCCCACCCCGCCGCAGCCGCCGGCCGAACCGTCATCGCCACCGCAACGCCGCCCGGAAACCTGGACCGGTCGCCCGCCGGGCATGCTCGAAGAGCCCGCCGACGGCGCCGAAGACGGCATGGCCAACACCCCCACCATCAGCCAGGGCCGCCGCAACGACCGCAACAACGCCCAGCCCAGCCTGGATATTGGCGGCTTCCAGGTCTATTACGAGGTGCGCAGCGAAACCCAGCTGCGCGCCTGGAAAGAACAAGGCATGCAGGAAATCGCCATCATCCTGCCCGGCACCCAGCAACGCATGATCTGCCCGTTGGATGTCGCGCTCAAACGTGGCTCCAGCAAATGCCGCCTGCTGCCGCCGGATTCACCGGAGTTGAAATCCATCGGTGATGCCCGCGAGGTCATCAACATGATGGAGGTTTACCGCCAGGGCGAACCGGTCTGGCGTGGGCCAGGGCCGTATCGGTGAGGCTAGTTGCCTGCCACACATGTCGGCAGGCAACCGTGCTGCCTACTCGGAACGTTCGTAGCGAAGAACGCCGCCGTGCTTGCCCCTGGCTAGGGTCCTGTTTTGGACACAACCTGCTCTGAAAACGCGGCAGAGAACTCCTCGGCACCGCGCGCTGAAACGCTTGTCAGTGAACTAGTTCGGCGGCGACTTGAACGTTGCAACCATCAACGCCCTTGGTCTTTTCCGAGCTGGCTGCTCAGCGCTCCCTTGAAGGGCGCCGGATCGCTGGTGACCAGGCAGTTGTAGCTCTTGTCGCTATTGAGCACGAGCACCGACGATTTCGGCCCCTTGAAATTCAGCCCGATAGAGAACAGCACATAGGTATTGGGCAATTCGCTGGGCCGGAACGCACCAAAGGCATACTGGCCAGACAATCCCAACGGCGACAACGGCACCGTGAGCATCAGCGGCTGCATGGCAACAGGCGATGGCAGCGACGAGGAAGCATTCATCATCTTGGACTGCACATCGATGGAATACGTGGTCGTGACCGCCATTCCCAGATATTTGGAAGTCGTTTCCGCAACCTGCTTGCGACACGCCGCAATATCTTCGGGCTTCCGATCCTGCTGGCCGTTCTGCAGCGTGGCAAATACATGGCTTAACGTGACCGTTTCCTTCCCGGGCACCGGCGCGGCAACAGCAACGCTCATGCACAGTGCGGTCGCCAGCAGCGAGAGACTGCATGCCGCAATCGCACCGCGCCGGTGTGTGTTATGGATCATGTCGATCACTCCTAACTATGAGTTTATGGTGCAAGAATGACCAGCGGCCATGGTTCGTCGTGCGATGTACTGCGCGTTGACAGAGCACGCAGTGGCATTTTCGAAACTCTCAAGCCGCAGATGATCGCCAGTGTTTTTGACGACGAAATACGTCGTTGAGAGTGATACCAGATCTACATCGATGTTTCATCGCGTACTGCCTGGTGCAGCGATCTTGAGTTTCTGCAGCGTGCCAACCCGACAAATCGTCTCAACGCTTTATTTACGTGATGCAGTTTGGTTTTCAAAAGAGAACAGACCCATCCGGTCAAGGGCGTCACACAACACCTGGAACAGAACGGCTCCGTCGCGTGGCGGGGGACGTGCAAGCCGGCGGCAAGGTGACACGCGTCGATGCGTCCGTATCAAGAGCCGGCACGTCGTGCCTTGAACCACCAAAAGGTTTTCGCCTGCGCTGCAAGCGACCCCGACCTGCATTCGTAAAACACGCAGATCCGATGCGCTGACCTCGCTTCGCCCACAGCACGCGCAGCTGCCCGGAAACTGGCTACAGTCTGCACAGGGCCAGCGCGCCCGCTCCTTCACCCGTTCAAGGATCTGCATGTCCCTGCATCGTCTTGCCCCGCGCCTGGGCCTGGCCATTGGCCTGCTGTGCGCCTGTGCCGTGCACGCCGCCGAGCCGGCGCCGGCCCATCGTCTGCTGCGCGTCACCCTTGACGGGGCGACCGACCAGGCCACCTCCGGGCGCCTGTTGGTGTTCGCCACCCTGGCCAAGGATGCCAGGGCAGAAGCCAAGCAAGGCGGTAAGGACGGCAAGGTGGAAGAGGTGAATATGAATCCCTTCCGCCCCACCGCAGTGGCGGTGGCCGCGCAGGACGTCACCGCGCTGGTACCCGGCGGCAGCGTCCAGATCGATCTGGACAATATCGCCTTCCCCAAGGCGTTTTCTGCGCTGCCATCTGGCGAGTATCTGGTACAGGCGGTGCTGGATCCGGACAACAGCTATAGCTACAGCGGTCGCGATGGTGGCGATCTGCTGAGCGAAGTCACTACCGTGACATTGGCCAACGGCAAGCCATTGCCGGCGCTGACCTTGAGCAAACAGGTGCCTGTCTCGAACGATCCGTGGCAGGTTTCGCCGCGCGCGCCGCAGGCGGTGCGCGATGCGGTGCCCGAGGCCAAGCACCATAGCGCCGATGCCTCGATGGTGAGCCCATCGCTCAGCGCGTTCTGGGGCCGGCCGGTCTCGCTGCGCGCACGCGTGATGACCCCGCCGGGATACAACGCCAAGGCCGCCACGCGCTATCCCACCGTGTATGTCACGCACGGCTTCGGCGGCAACTACAACCGCTTCGCCGGCACTATTGCGTCCACCTGGCGCCTGATGGCGGCCAAGCAGATCCCGCCGATGATCTGGGTGTTCCTGGATCAGGCCACGCCTACCGGTACCCACGAGTTCGCCGATTCGGTCAACAACGGTCCGTGGGGCACCGCGCTGACCGAAGAGTTGATCCCGGCGCTTGAGCGACAGTACAAGATGGATGGAAAGGCCAGCGGCCGCTTCTTGACCGGCCATTCGTCCGGCGGCTGGGCGACGCTGTGGTTGCAGACGCGCTATCCCAAGCTGTTTGGCGGCACGTGGTCCACGTCGCCGGATTCCAGCGATTTCCACGATTTCACCGGCCCGGACTTGTACGCGGCCAATGCCAACCTCTACCGGCGCGCCGACGGCAGCCAGTTCCCGCTGATCCGCGACCACGGCAAGGTCGTGGCCGATCTGGAAACCTTCGCCAAGCTCGAACGCGTGATCGGCCCGTACGGCGGCCAGCTCACCTCGTTCGAGTGGGTGTTTTCCCCGCGTGGCGCCGACGGCCGCCCGCTGCCGATGTTCGACCGCGACACCGGCAACGTGGACCCGGCCGTGGTGGCCTACTGGCGCACCCACTACGACATTTCCGCGCGCGTGGCCGCGCACTGGCCCACGCTCAAACCGGATCTGGACGGCAAGATCCATGTGATCGTCGGTACCGCCGACACGTTCTACCTGGATGGCGCGGCGCATAGATTCCAGGCGGTGCTGGATGGCCTGGGCGCCAAGAGCGACTTCCGCTACCTGGAAGGCCGCAGCCACTTCGATCTCTACGTCGAGGGCGATGACAACGACGCGCTGATGAAGAAGATCGCCGCAGAAATGTACACAGTGGCGCGACCGAAGCGGTAGAGGCGTGGGATCACGGCGTTGCACGCAGCACTGCGCACGTGCAATGCATATCGACACCGACGCACTGCACCGTGCACGTCACATCAGCACAGGCGGCGTTGTCGGTCGGTCATCAGGCAGACCGCGGCAATTCCCATTCCACCTGTTGCCGCAACACCAACAACAACACCTGGATGCGGCCGCCGCGCACCATCTCGGCAGGGGTCTGGCCATCGAGGGCGTTCATGGGTGCGCGGAACCAGCGGATCAGCGCCTCGTTGTTGCCGCCGTTCAAGGCCCACGCATGGCAGACAATTTCGCCCAGGTTTTCGATGCCTGCGGTACCCAGCAATTTGAGGTGCTCGGGAGTGAACGCAAACAGCGATAGCACCAGCTCGGCATCGGCCGCCTTGCCGTGATCGACCTCCATCTGCTGGCTATGCGCGGTGCTGTAGATCGACGCCTGCGCACGGAAATCTTCGGCGCGCCGCATACCGGTCAGCACTGCTGCAATCAGGTCGGCGCGTTCCATGGAGTCTTCCAGGTGAGGACGTGCGCGCACGCTAACCGGGCCGCTGCTGCCGCTCAATCGGGAGACTCCTGACACACTCTGAAGGCGTCGGCGGCCGTTGTATGACGCGCCGCGTCACCGCAGCGGCGTGCATCCGGGGCTGGAAGCTCGCTCGCACCTTCGCAGCGCTTAACAGCGGGATTGCTAGGATTCGGGCGCGTCACTGGCAGCAGCCTGCACGTGAATGGGCTGCAGTGTTGGAGTCTCACCTCATGAGGAGTTGTCAGATGCCCTGGAAATCCGCTCTCGCCATGCTTGCCCTGTCCGCCGCCGCGCTGCCGGCGCTGGCCCAGTCCGACCGCCAAGTGGTCGAGGACATGGTCACCCGCTCGGCCAATGTCTGCCCCGGCCACAGCACCGAACGCACCACACCCACCGTCAAGGCCGTGCCCGTCGGTGCGCTGCGCGTGATGCTGGAACGCGGCCTGGTCATGTGCCCCGACCGCCGCCTGGATGCCGAAGCGCCGGCAGTGTTCTACGGCCGCCTGGGTGTGTTCGCCTGGAACCCGGAAGTGCCCGCCGGCAAGACCGTGATCGTCCAGCAGATCGGCGCGATGACCCGCAAGGACGACTACCCGGTCGAAACGCAGGTATGGGACGCCAAGGGCACCGCGCTCAAGCAGCAGACCGTGCCGATGTTCGAACCACGGCCGGGTGCGGCGGTGTTGTACAAGGTGCGTTGAGGCGCACCGACGCCGTTTCAGCCGCGCGTCGTTGACGACGTCGGCACCTGGCGCGGCGCAGCCATGCGCACGCGCCAGAGCTTGGTCGGTGCGACGCTGGTTGCCACAACGTGGATCAGCACCGGCAGTGCCCAGCTTGCCCAGAGCAACGCGGCAATCGTGTCAGGAGAAGGCGCCACCCCAGCGGCGATCGCTGCGTAGAGCGCGATGCGAAACATGACCGGCGCCAGCGTTACCAGATACGCCCGCACCATCCAGCGTCGGTGACGACCGAGCTGTCCGCGACGGATAGCCGCCAGGCCCACGGACGCCACCACCAGCCATGCCGCTTCCGTCGCCGCGAAGGCGACGCGGATCGCCATCGGCGCAGGCGAGGTTGCGATCAACGCAGTGGCACCGAACAGTGCCACCAGCATGCCGGCGAAATACGCACGCCCAATCCAGCGATGCACCCATGCCTGCTCGCGCCAGCGTTGCGTGGCGAACTGCACCGTGCCGAGCGCGATGCCCACCGCACCGCCGCCCAGATGGCACCACAGCCAACCGCGGCGAGTGAGGAACATGCCATATGCCGGCGAGTCCAGCTCGGCGTATTTCAGATACACGTGGCGCACAAATTCTGTAGCGAAGACGGCCAGCGCAAGCCACAACAGCGCCCATGCCACGCGGGCAATCGACGTCCCGGCAGATACCTCAGCACCATCGCGCATCGGATCAGGTTGCATGCACCGCTCCTTCGGTCAGTGAGCGCTCACGTGCATCGGCCCCACCGTCGCGGTGAACGCTCTCGGCTCGCCGGTGAGCGGATCATCGAATGCCAGCGTGTGCGCGAACAGTTGCAGCGGACGTTCCGGGTCGTCGGGCCGCTGGGCTTGGAGGTCGGGATAACACCGGTCGTGCAGGATCGGCGCGCCTAGCGCGGCCATGTGCACACGCAATTGATGCTTGCGGCCGGTGACTGGCTCCAGGCGATAGGTCCACGTGTCTGCTCCGCGCGCGACCACCTCGATCACCGTCTCGCTGTTGGGGTCTCCCATTCCCTCACGCATGCGAAAGAACGGGTCGCCCGGCTCCAGCCGGCTGCGGCGCACATGCGGAAACGTCAGCTCTGGAAGGGGCAGTGCCACTGCGAGGTACTGCTTGCGGATGCGCCGCTCGCGAAACAAGGATTGGTAGATCCCGCGCGTGGCCGGGTTCGCCGAGAACAGCACCAGCCCGGCGGTCTCGCGATCGATGCGGTGCAACGGCACCAGCGCCGGATTGTCCAGCCGCTGCACCAATCGCGTCAGCAGCGTCTCGCGCACATACACACCGGCCGGTGCGACCGGCAGAAAATGCGGCTTGCACGCCACCACCAGATCCGCGTCGGCGTGCACCACTGTCTCGACATACGGAATGACCGGCTCATCCGTCACCTCGCGGAAATAGCGGATTTCCGTACCCACGCGATAGGGCGCTGAAAGCGCCAAGGCATGGTCATTGGCATCGCGCACCAGGCCGCGTGCGAAGCGGTCGCGCCAACGCTCGGCGGCAATCGCAGGAAAACACGCGCACAGCGCATCGAAGACCGAGACCCACGGTCCGGCAGGCAACTGGAAGCGGCTGGCCGGCGTGCCATCGTGCGTGCGGGGTGCATCGGGCATCGCCGAGATCGCAAAAGATCGAGAAGGCAGCATGGTAACGCGCGCTGCCGCGCTACATTGCATTGCATGCAGCATCGCGATTGCATGAAGCACTGCAGCATCGTTTGCTCGCTGCAGTCGCTACTTTCCGCGTGCGCGAAGCGATGTGCGCTGGCACGACGCTGCCGCGTCGACGCATGGTGTTCTGGAACTTAGGTTGGAATACCGACGCGTGCGATCGCGCACCATGCCACGCCCTCATCATCAGACCCGCAGCCTGCAACACACGTGTCATCTCGACCGTTGACGTTACGTGCTGGCAGCACGCATTCCCCCACTCCCTTTCTCAAGCAGGAACACCACCCATGCGTTCAACACTTCACGCAACCGTCGTGACGGCCGGACTTTGTGCCCTCGTCACCACCAGCGCGGCCATCGCCGCAGTGCCATCGGTGGCGCAATGCACCACGCCTCAGCCGTGGGCGCATTCCAACGCCGGTGTGGTGGTCGGTAACGGCACCGCGGCCAGTTGTACCGCCAGCGCACTCGCAACTGCGGTGGCGCAAGGTGGCTATGTCACCTTCAACTGCGGTGCGAGTGCGGCCAGCATCGCCGTCAACCAGACCATCAACATCAGCGCCAGCACGCCCACGGTGATCGATGGCCAAGGCAAGATCACCCTGGACGGCCGCCAGGCCGCGCGCATCTTCCAGGTGCACAATGGTAATGCGCTGTCTGTACGCAATCTCAAGCTGCAGAACGGCAGCTCCGTGCAGCCGGCATCCAACACGCAATACGCGCCGGGCACCTGGGGTGGCGGAGCAATCAACGTCAATTACCGCGGCAAGCTGGAAGTGATCAACAGCCAGTTCCTCAGCAACCGCAGCAGCATTGGGGGCGGCGCCATCTTCGCCGGCAGCGATACCGACGTGACCATCGTCAAGAGCTCTTTCTCGAAGAACACCTCGTGGCTGGGCGGCGCGCTCTACACGCAGCTCAGCCGCCTGACCATCGTCAATTCCGAGTTTGTCGGCAACCAGGCCATCAATGCACCGGCCGGCTTCCCGGATGCCGACCAGTTCGGCAACAGCGGCGCGATCGACACCGACGGCGCCTCGCTCGCCGGCTACCTCAACGCTGCTGCCGGTGGCGCCACACTTTCCGTTTGCGGCACCGTGGTGCGCAACAACACCGCGGCCAATAGCGGCGGCGGCGCCACGCTGTGGGCGTATGCGCCCGACACCATCGACGTGCGCTATTCCACCTTTGCCAACAACATCGCCTACGGCGGCCCGGCCGGTGGTGCACGCATCAGCCTGGGCTTCGGCGATACCACGCACTCGGGCACTACCATCACCACCCCGGGCATCATCAACGTCGAAGAAACCAGCTTCCTTTCCAACCGCGCCGAAAAGAGCAACGCCGGCGCCTTGTATATGGACTGCTACGGCCCGTCCTGCAATGTCAGCAACAGCACCTTCTATGGTAACTACGCAAAGGGTGTGGGCGCGGCGATCCAGCATGTGGGTTGGCAGCCGTCCAATGGCGACCAGGGCAAGACCACGGTGCGCTTCAACAACGTGACCTTCGCCGAAAACACCCCAGGGTCCACGTTGTTCGGCAGCGGCTTCGACATCCGCAACGGCATCTTCTACTCCAAGACCGAGCGGACCTTCTGCAGCGACCAGAGCAGCACCGGCAACAACCTCATCGAGTACTCGGCTGCGGGCGGCCTGTTCCATAGCTGCCTCACCGCCGGCCTGGCACGCGCTACCGATCCGCTGCTGAGCGCACCGGCCGCCAACGGTGGACCAACGCTGACCCAATTGCCCGCGGCCAACAGCCCGGTGCGCAATCTCGGCAATAACTGCCGCAACATCGACCAGCGTGGCGTTGCACGCGACACCGCCGTTTGCGACGTGGGTGCGGTGGAAATCAAGTAAGTCGAACTGCGCGTCCTTGCCGTCTGGCGAGGACGCGCGTTTGGGTGGCCGGGTGGCCGGGGGGGCTAGTAGGCTCGCTTGGTCGCGCAATCAAGCGGTAGTCGCGTCGCGGTGCAATGCCGCGTCGGCACAGATTGGCGTTGGCTAAAAGGCCTCGTGCGCAGCGTGGGCTGCTGCCCACCTACGAACAATGCTTGCGCACCTCATTGGCAAAGATAGCTACCGAGCGTGGGAACCACCGAGTGGTTTCCAGAATGTCTATGAGGCTTGCGATGTCACTCATCCGTTAGCACCTACCGCCAGCGGATACCTGCACAAACTGCACTGAACTGATGCGAGCGAGCTCAAGCATTGGCATTTGAATAAGCCATTTGCGCTGAAGCGCATCGTCCCGACATTTGATGAGCCACAGACCGCAATAGCATCGTTCGCTTGCTGACAACGCGCGTTTCAGCGGTTATGTTCGAACCTGGAACGGGGGTTCTTGCATGGGACGCAGAAAGAAGCAGAGCGGGTTCGAAGCGTTGGCCGCGTTGCCGTGGCCACTCGGCCTCGTTGCGGGAATCGTTGCTTATCTTGGGGTCCGCTACGGCATCGGCTGGTGGTTCTCCCACCAGGGCGGGATGCTGTCGCAGGGCTTTGCCCAGCAATCCAATGGAGTGTTCGCGCCATTGGCGTGGATGCTGCTCGGCGTCTGCTGGCTCGCCGCGCTGTGCTCCTATCTGGGCACGCGCAGTCGGCGACGCTTTCTGGAGACACGCACCACCCTGGAGAGCCTGGCCGCCGGCGGCTGGCGCCAGTTCGAACTATTGGTAGGCGAAGCCTTTCGCCGGCAAGGCTATAGCGTTGAAGAAACCGGCCTGGGCGGCGCAGACGGCGGCATCGACCTGATCCTGCGCAAGGACGGCCGCCGCACGCTGGTGCAATGCAAGCAATGGAAGCGCCAGCAAGTTGGCGTCAGCGTCGTGCGCGAAATGTTCGGCCTGCTCGCCCATCACCAGGCCCACGCGGTGAAGATCGCCTGCACCGGTACTTACACGAAAGACGCTGAGCGTTTCGCCGAAGGCAAGCCGATTGAATTGATTGGTGGGGAGCAGCTGCTGGGAATGATTCGAGCGGTGAAACTACACGCAGCGTCGCAACCGATACCACAAGTGGCACGCGTCGAATCCCACTTCGCTTCCACAGAATCCAATGCCTCTGCAACGATCGCCACCCCAAGCTGTCCGCGCTGCGGCAGCGCGCTTGTGCAGAGAAAGAATCGACGGACTAGCAAGAACTTTCTAGGTTGCAGCCAGTTCCCAAAATGCAGGGGAACTGCGTGAGGGCGCCTGACCACGTTTTTCATTTTTTGAACTTAAACTCGAGCGATGAACATGAGGCTGTCTGTAGACCTTAAGAACTGTTATGGCATCAGTGAATTGGTGCATGAATTTGATTTCACCAATAGCAATGGATATGCCATCTATGCGCCAAATGGTTTCATGAAAACTTCGTTTTCAAAAGCCTTCGATGATTTTTCCAAAGGACGAGAAACAAAAGACCTTATTTTCCCAAATAGAGCTTCACATAAAGTCATCAAGGATGATGCGGGAATCGACATTGCTGCTGATTCAGTTTTTGTTGTAGAGCCATATAATGCCGATTTCGCCTCTGAGAATACATCATTACTTCTTGTGAATAGTGAAGTAAAAAAAAGATATGATTATGCTCTTAAAGAGATTGCGGACAAGCAATCAGCTTTGGTTTTGAAACTTAAACAATTATCCGGATTGACGGGGAGAACAATTACTGTAGAAACAGAAATTTTGAAATGCTTTGGAAAGAAATCACTCGCTGAACTTGTAGATTCACTGGAAGAACAGGTGAATGCCGGCACTCCGTCGCAGCTTTCCAGTGTTGTTTATGCGGAAGTTTTTAATGATAAGACTGTTGGACTTTTGGATTCCGGGTCCATCAAGCATCAGCTGGAAGAATACATCCAACAATACAACGAACTGGTGTCCAATTCTGATGTCCTCAGCAAGCAGTTCAATCACTACGGCGCGTCGACTGTTAACAAGCAGCTCAAAGATAATGGGTTTTTTGAAGCCAAGCACACAGTAAATCTCAGAACTAAAGATGGGATGAAAGAGGTTACTACTGCTGATCAACTTGCTGAGAAAATTGAGGAAGAGCGAAAGAAGATTCTGACAGACAAGGATCTTGCTACAAAATTTGATGCGATAGATAAGAAAATCCAAAATACTGAGCTTAGGAAATTTAGAGACTACCTCTTTGATAACCAACACATCCTTCCATACCTGAAAGACTTCAAGAATCTTCAGAAGGAACTTTGGATTGCTTACTTGGTCGATCAGAAAGACCTCTATAGTCAATTCCTAGACGCCTACAGAACGAGCAAGGTCACTATTGAAGAAGCTGTGGGGCAAGCTAAGAGTGAAAGAACAGAATGGGAAGCAGTTGTTGATTCCTTCAACAAGCGGTTCTCTGTCCCGTTCAAGATGATTGTGGCAAACCAAGATGATGTAATCTTGAAAGGCTCACAACCTTCTATTTCATTCAAGTTTAGAGATGGTGATGGTGAAAGTGATGTTGCTAGAGAATCCTTGCTAAAGGTTCTTAGTCAAGGCGAAAGAAGATCGCTTTATATACTGAACATCTTGTTTGAGATAGAGACAAGAAGGAAGAAAGGCGCAGTTACGATATTAGTGATTGATGATATTGCAGATTCTTTTGACTATAAAAACAAGTATGCAATCATTGAGTATCTAAAGGATATTTTCAGCTCAGGGAAGTTCATGTGTCTTTTTCTCTCTCACAACTTCGACTTCTACAGAAGTATCAGCGGACGGTTAAATTTAAATTGGAGCTGCAAGCTACATGCAACAAAAACCGGCAGAAAGTTGAAGCTGGTGCAAGAAAAGTATCAAAACAATCCATTTGATTATTGGAAGAATAATATCACCACACCCGCTTACTGCATCTCGGCCATCCCTTTTGTTAGGAATTTGGCTGAATTCTGCGGGCACAAAGATGAATTTTTAAAGCTAACATCACTGCTGCATGTCAAAGATGATACTGACACTTTAACTCTTGATGAGCTTTGCGCGATATATAAAAAGATACTGGCTGATAAGCAGCAATTGGCACTGACCCCACCAGCGAAGTTTGTAATCGATGTGATCCACGAAGAAGCAGAATCGGTTCTCAATCAGCAGGAGGAAGCAATAGAGCTTGAGGGAAAGATTGTTCTATCAATTGCCATCAGACTTTTAGCCGAACGGCATATGATTAGAACCATCAACAATGCTGTTTTTATTAAAGCCATCAAGAAGAATCAGACAATCAAGCTTCTTCAGGAATACAAGAGATTGGGCCTTGGTAGGCTGGAAGATGTTTCTGTTCTTGAGCAAGTTAACTTGATGACTCCTGAAAACATTCATCTGAACTCATTTATGTATGAGCCTATTCTGGATTTGGGAATAGCTCATCTGAAAGCGCTCTATGCAGAAGTCAAGTTGCTTCCATAAAACAAACACACGGAATGACGGGGTGATGTCACGTTTTCAATTGACATGAGACACCTTGACCTCCCATACATCCCCCACCCGCCATCCTCGCCGCAGCCTCAACCGGAGAACGCACGATGATGAAGTGGATGGGCACCGCGCT
>NZ_PHKV01000020.1 GCF_002846205.1 Xanthomonas prunicola | reverse complement strand
GGCCCAGTCCAGCAACGCCACGTTGCGCGGCCAGGTCGCGTCCGCGCAGAGCGGCAGCGAAGTCGTCGTCACCAACATCGCCACCGGCTCGGTGCGACGTGCGCCGGTCAATGCGAACGGCAACTACACCATCGTCGGTTTGCAGCCGGGCACCTACAAGGTCGAATCCAACGGCGTCAGCCGCACGGTGACCCTGTCGGTGGCCTCCAGCGCCACCGTCGATCTCGGCAACGAGACGGCTGCTGCGCCCGCCGGCGATGCGACCACACTGGACACGGTGACGGTCAGCGCGCCGATGATTCGTGACGTCAAGACCTCTGAGGTGGGGAACACGGTGTCGCTGCGGCAGATCCAGCAGTTGCCGCAGGCCACGCGCAACTTCCTCGAGTTTGCAGACACGGTTCCCGGCATGGTGTTCACCATCGACCAGGACGGCAACACCAAGTTGCGTGGCGGTGCATCCAACGCCAGTTCCAGCAATCTGTATATCGACGGTGTGAGCCAGAAGAGCTACGTCTCCGGCGGCGGTATTGCCGGCCAGGACGAAACCCAGGGCAACCCGTTCCCGCAGCTCGCCATCGGCGAGTACAAGGTCATCACCTCCAACTACAAGGCCGAGTACGGCCAGATCAGCGGCGCGGCCATCACCGCGGCCACCAAGTCCGGTACCAACGAGTTCCACGGCGAGGCGTTCTACCGCTTCACCAACCAGGACCTGCGCAAGGAGCGTCCGGACGAAGAGAACGGCAAGGTCGACTCGCAAACCAAGGAATACGGCTTTGCCGTCGGCGGGCCGTTGATCCAGGACCGCATGCATTTCTTCTTCGCCTACGAAGGCAAGGACAATGTGGCGCCCAAGAGCGTGCAGCCCAGTGCCGAAGCCTCGCCCTTCGTCGGCTTGTTGCCCTCGAACCTGCGCGATCAGTTCGGTGCGTCCAACATGCCGTTCACCGAAGACCTGTACTTCGGCAAGATCGACTTCGAGCCCACCGATAACGATCGCATCGAGCTGGCGACGCAGTACCGCGACGAAACCCAGGTCAGTAACGTCGGTGGCCAGAACGCACCGGATCGCGCGGTGGACAAGATCAACAAGGACAAGCGCACCAGCCTGCGCTGGCAGCACAGTGCCGACAGCTGGTTCAACGAAGCCATCCTCACCACCGAGGATTCGAGCAACGTGCCGACGCCGCGTGGCACTGGCAACGGGTCCATCTATACCTACATCGACCGTACCGAAGCCGATCCGCGCCAGTGGGTGTTCCTCAACACCGGAGCCGCCAGCGGCGAAGATTTCAAATTGCGTAGCCAGAAGGGCTGGTCGTTCCAGAACGATCTGACCTTCAACGCGCTGGAGTGGCATGGCGAGCACACCATCAAGACGGGTGTGACCTACCGCGACATCAAGCTGACCTCGCGCGAGTCCAGCTCGCTCAACCCACAGTTCAGCTATGAGGTCGGCCAGAACGGGGTTGCGCCCGTGCCTTTCCAGGTGCGCTACATCCGTGCGTTCGATAACCCCGGCCAGGTGCCGGTGGTGGAATCGCCTTCCAAGCAATATGGCATTTACCTGCAGGACGACTGGGCGGTGAACGACAAGCTGATGCTCAACATCGGCGTGCGTTACGACTACGAAGACACACCGGCGTACACCGACTTCGTGACTTCGCAGCCGTTTATCAATGCGCTGTATTCCGACGATCCGGACAACCCGGGCCAGCCGTGGGCGAACCGCTTGTTGCCCAGCGGCATCAACGTGGCCGATTACATCAGCACCGGCAACAACCGTAAGAACTTCAAGGATGCCTGGGCGCCGCGCTTCGGCTTCTCGTACGACTTCTTCGGCGACGAGAGTGCGGTGCTGCATGGCGGTGCCGGCCGCTCCTACGATCGCAACCTGTTCGAACAGCTCGCGCTGGAGTCGGTCAAGGCTGCGCTGTCGCCGGTGGTGGTGTATTTCAACGATGCCGCCAGCGGGCAGCCCTGCTTCCGCGATGACCGCGTATGCACGCCGTGGAACCCGGGGTACCTCAACGGTATCGATCAGCTCAATACCATCCCGGGCACCAACGACAGCTCCGAGCTTTTCATGTTCAACAACAAGCTCAAGACCCCGTACAGCGATCAGTACAGCATCGGCATCAGCAACCAGGTGGGCGACTGGCTGACCGACGTTACCTTCCAGCGCGTGCTGGCTTACGACGGTCTGGTGATGAGCCTGGTCAATCGCTATCCGAACGGCGCCTACTTCGATTCCACCGGCAGCGTGCCGTGGGGCGAGCCAGTGCCGGGCTATCGCAATACGATCCTGGGCTATAACGGTCTGGAGCAACGCAGCAGCCAGTTCCTGCTGTCGGCCGAAAAGCCGTATACCAAGGAATCGGGCTGGGGCTTGAACCTGTCCTACACCCACACCAGCGCTCGCCAGAACCGCACCATCGACGAACCGTTCGCCTTCGACAAGGCGACCATTCGCGACTACCCGTTTGTGAAGTCGGATGCTGTGGCGGCACATCGCTTCGTGGCGTCTGGCTCGATCGATGGCCCGTGGGGCGTCACCTTCGGCGCCAAGCTGGTGCTGGCAACGCCGGAGCCGATCAACACGATCGCCTGCTACGGCTTCACCGATCCGGATGGCGGTACCTGTCAGGCAGTCGGCGTGACGCCGCCGGGCAATGGCAAGTTCCTGGTGGGCGGCAAGATCTGGGGTTATCGCACCATCGATCTGCAGGCGAACAAGGAGTTCACGGTGGTGGGCGACTTCAAGCTCAACGCGCGTCTCAACGTGCTCAACGCCTTCAACTTCAAGAACTTCACGCAGTACCAGTACAACAGCTTCGGTAGCGACGGTCGGCTGCAGCCTGATATCACCGTGGTCGACAACGGCGAAATCAGCTACGTGCCACGCAGTGTCGTGCTGGAAGTCGGCGCCAAGTTCTGATGCGTGTGCATTGCCACATGCGCCGACACGGGCATGTGGTATTTCGAACGGGGCCAACTGGCCCCGTTCGTGTGTCCGTCCGCTGTCTTTGCTCAGGAATGCATCCGCATGATTCCCGCTCCACTTCGCAACATCGTCATTGTCGGCGGCGGCACCGCCGGCTGGATGGCGGCCGCCGCGTTTGCGCGCGTGCTTGGGCCCACCTTCAAGGTGCAGCTGATCGAGTCAGAACAGCTGGGCACCATCGGTGTGGGCGAGGCCACCGTGCCACACATCAAGGCCTTCAATAACCTGCTCGGCATCGATGAGGCCGAGTTCGTACGGCAGACCCACGGCAGCTTCAAACTCGGTATCGAGTTCGTCGACTGGCAACGCCCCGGCAGTGCGTACATGCATGGCTTCGGCACGCAGATCGGGCACCCGCTGGGGCTATTGCCGTTCCACCAATACTGGCTCAAGCAACATGCGCGCGGCAGAGCGCAGCCGCTGGGGGCGTACACGCTCAATACCGTGGCGGCCACGCGCGGCAAGTTCATGACATCGGCTGGCGATGTGCCGGCCAACTCGCCGCTGGCCAACATCGCCTACGCGTACCACTTCGATGCCACGCAGTACGCGCACTTTCTACGCAGGTATTCGGAACAGCGCGGTGTCACCCGCATCGAAGGGCTGGTCGAGCAGGTGCAGCTGCATCCGGAAAGCGGCCATGTGCAATCGCTGCAGCTGGCGTCCGGGCAGGTGGTGCATGGCGACTTGTTCATCGATTGCTCCGGCTTCCGTGGGCTGCTGATCGAAGAAGCGCTGCACACCGGCTATCACGATTTCACCCATTGGCTGCCCTGCGATCGCGCGCTGGCGGTGCCCTGCGAAAGCGCGGGACCACCGACGCCGTACACGCGCTCTACCGCACGCGCAGCCGGTTGGCAGTGGCGGATTCCGCTGCAGCACCGCACCGGCAACGGCTATGTGTATTGCAGCGCACACATCAGCGACGATGAAGCCGCCGCTACGCTGCTCGCCAATCTGGATGGCAAGCCGCTGGCCGACCCGCGCCCGCTGCGCTTCACCACCGGCCGGCGCAAACAATGCTGGAACCGCAATGTCGTCGCACTTGGGCTGGCCAGCGGATTTCTGGAGCCGCTGGAATCGACCAGCATCCATCTGATCCAGTCCGGTATTTCCAAGCTGCTGGAGCTGTTTCCGCGCGAGGGCATCAGTCCGGTGCTGGTGCAGCGCTACAACGACCGATCGGCGTTCGAGTTCGATCGCATCCGCGATTTTCTGCTGCTGCATTACCACGCCACCGAACGCGACGACAGCGCGTTCTGGCGGCATTGCCGCAGCATGCCGATCACCCCGGAGCTACAGACCACCCTGGATCTGTTCCGCGACAGCGGGCGGTTCTATCGCAATGCCGAAGAAATGTTTGCCGAGATCAGCTGGGTGCAGGTGATGGTGGGCCAGGGCATCCTGCCGCAGGGCTACCACCCGCTGGTGGATCAAGTGCCCGACCGCGATGCCGAAGGCTTTCTGGCCAGCGTGGCGCAGACCATCTCGCACTGCGTGGACGTCATGCCGACCCACCAGCAGTTCATCGACCGCTATTGCAGGGCAGCGGCGCTGCCGTGAGTGCGTTGGTTTGCACTGCGGCTCGAGCTGAAGCTGATCGTGGTGGAAGTTGCGCATGGCCCGCTAACGGATGCAGATATCGGCGCATGCGGTACCGGCGCACTCCGCTCGGGCGTCCAGGCGATGCATGCTCGCCTGGCACACCGGGTAACGCGCTATCGACCGCGCCAGGCGGCCAGCCGCTGCCGTCGGTCACCGCGACAGACAAACGTGACGGCCAAAAAAAAGGATCGGGCACAAGGCGCGATCCCTTCGAAAACCGGGACAAGCCCGGTGGACAATGCGTGGCACAGCTTCCGACTGACATCGGACGGCGGCATGTTAACGAGACTTTCACTTTAAAGCAATACTTTAATTATTGACTTATAAGCCATTGATTTTACTGCCTATATGGCAGTTGCTTCGAACTGATCAGTTTCGCTGCTGCACCAGCGCCGCGCGGATCTCGGTCTGGATGGCAGTCGCAGCCGCTGCAGGGTTGCTCGCCAGGCGGATCGGACGACCGACGACGATCGCGTCAGCGCCGTCGGTGAATGCCTGCGCCACGCCTACCGTGCGTTGCTGGTCGTCGCCAACCGGGCCACCCGGGCGGATGCCGGGGCAGACGATCGAAAACGCAGCGCCAGTGGCGCGACGGATCGGGCCGGCTTCCTGGCCGGAGGCGATCACCCCGTCGATGCCGGCGGCCTGGGCGGCCAGCGCGCGCTCCACCACCACGTCCACCGGTTCGCGGTCGATGCCCATCGCCGCCAGGTCCGGGCGGCCCATCGAGGTCAGCACGGTCACCGCCAGCAGGCGCATCTCGCCATGGTTGGCTTCGGCCGCGGCCTGCAGCATGCCAGCGTGCCAGCCGTGCACGGTGCAATAGCTCACCGGCCACTGTGCCAGGCGACGGATGGTGCCGGCGACGGTGGCGGGGATGTCGAAGAACTTCAGGTCCACGAACACGCGCTTGTCGCGCTTGGCCAGCGCATCGAGCACATGGAAATACTCGCCGGAGGCCAGCAGTTCCATGCCGATCTTGTAGAACGACACGGAATCGCCGAGACGGTCCACCCAGGCGATTGCTTCGTCATGGCTGGGCACATCCAGCGCGAAGATCAGCCGATCGTGCGCGGCCAGCGGCAATGGCGGGCGGCTCATCGGGCCACCTCCAGCGCAGCGCGCTTGGCGTCGTGGCGCTTTTGCCAGGGTTGCGCATAGTCGTTGTTGAACTGCGCCGGCTCCCAGCCGCCATAGCTGGGATTGGGCAGCATCCACCAGCGCTCGCCAAACCAGTCGTGATACTGCTGCAGCAGCGCGCCGCGCGCCTGGCTGGTGTTGGCGCTGACCTGCACGAAGTCGCCCAGCTGGTCGCCGAACTGCATCAGCACGCGGTAGGTCTGCCCGGCCAGCTGGCGGCGGCAGTTCTTTTCGCTGCCGTTCTGCTCGCAGCCGGGCACCACCGTGCCCAAACCGAGAAACACGCTGTCGTCGGCCACCGGCAGACCCACACTGCGCAGATTGGCCAAGGTGGCGTCCTTGAGGTGCACGGCACGGTTGGAGATGTAGATCAGGGTGATGCCACGCGCATTGGCAGCCTTGGCGAAATCCACCACGCCGGGGATGGCAGTCGCCTTCTTCTCGGCCACCCACTGGTCCCAGCTCAGCTCGTCGTATTCCTTGCCATCGCGCAGCAGGCGCGCTTGGTACGGCGAGTTGTCCAGCACGGTCTCGTCCACGTCCAGCACCACCGCCGGCTTCAGGCCGGTGGCGGCATTGCCGCGTTCTTCGGGGACCAGCGCGTCCCACTTGGGCTGCTTGAGCGCGGCATCGAGCTTGTCGGCCGCAGCGCGGTAGGTCTGCTCGGCCACGGCGCGGTATTCCTCCGAGCGCTGCATCCACAGCACCGCGTTGAGGTTGTCGTCGCCAGCCGGTGCGGGGGTGGTCGACGTCGCGGCCTTGCTGACCGCAGCATTGGCGTCGGCATTGGCAGCTGGGGTGGCTTCCTGCGCACGCGGAGCTGGCGGTGTATCGGCGGGCTTGCAGGCGCTCAGGGCCAACGCTGTGCAGGCGAGCAGAGACGAAAGTGCGTAAAGCGAGGGGCGCATGGCATCCACCAGGACAGGAGCGGCAAGATAAGGAAGCGATTTTAGCGGGTTCGCGCCGCATCGCTCGCTCCGGATGATGGCAACGCTGCTGGATGTGCCTGAGGCGCACAGATGGCGATCTCCGCTATGCGGGTCGTTTCACAGCGTGGCTGCACCGGTCTTCCATCCGATTGCAGATGCGTGCCTGCGCCCGTGCCTGCATGCGCCGACCCGACGCACGCCGCACGACGTAGACATGCTCGATACAACTGTCGATGTCGTAGTCAGCGCCGCATGATCGCCGTATTGGAAGAATGCCGGCAGCGGATCGGCATATCCTTGTGCGCTGCTTGCCCCGGAGTCACCGATGACAGAGACCTCGCCACCGCCCGTTCTCGATACCGCCCAGGCCCGCGTGCTTGGCTGCCTGATCGAAAAAGAGGCCACCACCCCGGACGCCTACCCGCTCACCGTCAACGCCGCGCAGGTGGCGGCCAATCAGAAGACCGCGCGCGAGCCGGTGCTGAACCTGCAGACCGGCGTGGTGCATCACGCGTTACGCCAGCTGGAAACCCTGGGCCTGGTGCGCCAGCAGTTCTCCTCGCGCGCCGAGCGTTACGAACACCGGCTGGGCAGCGTGCTGGATCTGACGCGCCAGCAGGTGGCCCTGATCGGCCTGCTGCTGTTGCGCGGCCCGCAAACCCTGGGCGAACTGTTCGCGCGCAGCGAGCGGCTGGCGCGCTTCAACGATGTCGACGACGTGCGCCATCACCTGGAGCGGCTCATCCAGCGCAGCCTGGCGGTGCAACTGCCGCGCGCCAGCGGCCAACGCGAGGACCGCTACATGCACCTGCTCAGCGGCGAGCTGGATGTGGAGGCGTTGCAGGCTGCGGCGGCGCGCGCTGCGCCAGGCCCCCGCAGCAACGCCGACAGCAGCGAGCTGGAAGCGCGCGTACAAACGCTGGAAGCCACCGTCGCCGAGCTGCAGGATGCGCTGGCCGCCGTGCAGGCGCGCCTGGAGGCGGCTGGCGCCTAGCGCGACGGTCCGCACCTGGGAGATGCCCGCTTCACATCGACGCCTGCGCGGGGCGCAAAGCGCGCAACGACCAGCCAGACCGCCAGACGACGCGCTTGCCGCGCAGTGATGGCGCAGCCTGCGGCCGGCCCGCTTACGTCGGCGTATCCACCTCGTCCCAGTCGGCGTCTTCGAAGTGCAGCAGCCAGTTGAGGGTGTAATGACGCTCGTAGACCACGCCCGGCACGATGCCGGCCGGTGGCGGTTGCTCGCTCTGGCCGGCCTGGCGCACCGCCCAATGCAGGCGCAAGTGCCGGTCCAGCGCATCCAGCAGTTCCGGCACCGGCCGTAGCGTCAGCGACGGGCGCGTCGCGGCTTCGGCATGCTCCAGCGCGCGCTGGGCGGCCAGGGGCACATCGCACAGGTCGGTCGGCTCCGGCAGCACCTCGGCCAGCCCCAGGGCCCACTGCAGCACGGCCAGGCTCTCGTAGCGCCAGCCGAAGTTGGCGAGCTGCTGCGGCTCCGGCGCAGGCTGGGCAAAAAAGGCGCACTCCTGCGGCGACAGTGCCGCCGCCACACCGGGCAGGCGGGCGTCCATCGCTTCCAACGCCGGTGGCGTATCGCCGGCGGCCAGCATCTCCGCGCGCAAGGCCACCGCAAACAATGCCAGCATGCGCTGCGTCACTGCTGCGGCGTCGCGCACCCGCGCTTCGGCCTCGCCAGGCACCGGCGGCAGGCTGGGTGGCACGCGGATGCCTTGCGCGGTCAGCTGCGCGAGTTGCTGCGCACGCCGCTGCAAGGCATCCGGCGGATACGGCACCTGCGCCTGCTCATCGATCGCCGGCTCGCCCTGGCTGATCAGCACCCGCCCGTGCGGATCGCGCACGCTGCCGTCGGCCAGGAAACACACCGCGTTGGCCTGCTCGGCCCACTGCGCCAACTCCCCGAAAGCCGCATCGTCGACCTCGAAAGTGAAATGCTGGCGCACCCGCTGCACATGCCGCATCAGGTGATAGCGCGGCTGGGTCATCTGGCCGTCGCCGGCCTGACTCACGTAGCCGACGAAACCATGCAGATGCGTGGCCAATTCCGGATCGGCGTGGTCGCGGTGCTGCACGGCGACGCGCGGCAGGAAATCCGGCCACAACGGCTCGCGCAGCGTGGAATAGGCGTTGACCAGCAATGGCATGCGAGTGTCCTTGTTGGGGCGACGGACACAACGACGGCGCTCATCGCCAGGCAGGTGCGGTGCGGAGGCGCTGCGCCGCTCGTCCACCGAAGCGCCTGCGCGCCGCCCCCGCCGCGCTGACGACTGTTTGCTGCGTTGTGTCGGCCGCGTTCAGCGGTGAGAGTCGCCGCCAGGGTGCCGCAGGCCTGCCCGGCTGTCCATGTCGGCCGGAGCGAGCGCGATCGTGTAATACAGCACCGGATGGTCCTCCTGGCTCAACACGCGCAGGCCTTGCCGCTGCAATCCGAGTTTTTCCAGCGCGCGAATCGAATCGGCATTGTCCGGCGACACGATCGCGCACAGCTGCGGCAACCCCAGCACATCGCGCGCATGGTCCAGCACTGCGCGCCCGGCCTCGCTGACATAGCCCTTGCCGCGATACTCGGGCAGCAGTGCAAAGCCGATATGCGGCACCGGCAAGGTATCGCGGCACAACAACCCCAATGTGCCGGCAAACGCCCCTTCGGCGCGCGTCTCCACCGCCCAGTGCGCAAAGCCGTATTTTTCCTGGTGCGCCTGCGCCCACTCACGCAGATGATCACGCGCCTGCTCGCGGGTACGCACACCGCGATCGTTGATGCCGGCGATGAAACCGGGGTCGTTGACCAGCGTCAGCACTGCGTCGGCATCGCGCTCGGGATCCAACGTACGCAGGCGCAAACGCGGGGTTTCGATCACGACAGTCACGGCGCACTCCGGCATCAGGGCAAACCAGACTGGCGTGCAGGCGTGTCGCTGGCAAGCCTGCGCCTGCGCAATAACCGCTAGTCGAACAATGCCTGGATCGCCGCCAAGCCCGCACTGGCGCGCTCCTTCTTGCGCTCGGCATCGGCCACCGGGTCGGCGCCATCGCGCTGCAATTCTTCGGCCGGGATCTCGTCGAAGAACCGGCTCGGCTTGAGCCGCACGTGCTCGCCGAACTTGCGCGTCAGCTTGCTGTGGCTCATCCACAGCTGCTCCTTGGCACGGGTGATGCCCACATACAGCAGGCGGCGTTCTTCCTGCAGGTTGCCTTCTTCCAGGCTCACTTCGTGCGGCAGCACGCCGTCTTCGCAGCCGACGATGAACACATAGCGGAACTCCAGGCCCTTGGATGCATGCATGGTCATCATGCGCACCTGGTTGCCGCCATCGTCCTTGTCGTTGCGCGACAGCAGCGCCAGCTGCGCGGCCAGATCGCTGGCGCTGGCGCCACGCGGGCCGCCTTCGAACCACTCGGCCAATTTGTCCAGATTGCGCTTGCGCCGCTGGAAGCCGGTTTCGTCCTTGGACTGATTGCGCAGATCGTTGAGCAGGCCGGACTTTTCGGCCAGGGTGCGCACCAGTTCGCCAGCCGGCATCGTGGCCGAATGCTCGCGCATATCGCGCAGGATATCGGTGAACGCACTCAGGCCATTGGCCGCACGCGGCGGCAGATGCTGCAACGCGCCCATCGATTCGGCCGCGCGCGACATCGGCACCGACTTCGCACTGGCCAGCTCGGCCAACCGCGCCAACGAGGTCGCACCGACCTCGCGCTTGGGCGACTGCACTGCGCGCAAAAACGCCGCGTCGTCTTCGGGGTTGACGATCAGCCGCAGCCACGACAGCACATCCTTGACTTCCTGCCGCTCCAGAAACGCCGTGCCACCGGTCAGGTGATACGGCACGCGCAGCAGCTGCAGCGCTTTTTCCAGCGGCCGCGACTGAAAATTGCCGCGGAACAGGATGCAGAAATCGCTCCACGGCACCTGCTTGGCTGTACCCAGGAACGAGATCTCGGCGGCGACCTTTTCGGCCTCGTGTTCGCTGTCGCGGCATTCCCACACGCGGATGCGTTCGCCGTCGGCCTGGTCGCTCCACAGGGTCTTCAAGTGCTCGTGCGGGTTGTGCGCGATCAAGGCATTGGCCGCACGCAGCACGCGGTTGGAGCAGCGGTAGTTCTGCTCCAGCTTGATGATTTCCAGCGCCGGATAATCGCGCCCCATCTGCTGCAGGTTTTCCGGATTGGCGCCGCGCCAGGCGTAGATGCTCTGGTCGTCGTCGCCCACGCAGGTGAAGTTGCCGCGCGGGCCGGCCAGCATCTTCAACAAGCGGTACTGGGCATCGTTGGTGTCCTGGCACTCGTCCACCAGCAGGTAGCCGATGCGCTCGCGCCAGCCCATCACGATCTCTTCGTTGGCTTCCAGGATCTGCACCGGCAGGCGGATCAGATCGTCGAAGTCCACCGCGTTGAAGGTGGTCAGCCGCGCCTGGTAGCGCTCGTACAGGCTGGCCGCTTCCTTTTCCCGGTTGCTGCGTGCCGCCGCCATTGCCTGTTCGGGCGACAGGCCGGCGTTCTTGGCGCGCGAGATCAGGTTCTTGGCATCCTCGATCGCATCGGGCTTGGCGCCATGCATCAGGTCCTTGATCTGCGCGGCCGCATCGTCGGAATCGAAGATCGAAAAGCCGCGCTTCAAGCCGGCCGCGGCGTGCTCGATCTGCAGGAACTTCAGTCCCAGCGCATGGAAGGTGCAGATGGTCAGGCCATCGGCGCCATCGCCACGGATGCGCTTGGCCACACGCTCGCGCATTTCCTTGGCCGACTTGTTGGTGAAGGTGATCGCGGCGATGCGCTTGGCCGGATAGCGGCCGGTGGCGATCAGGTGCGCGATCTTTTCCACGATCACGCGCGTCTTGCCGCTGCCGGCACCGGCCAGCACCAACAAGGGACCTTCGCAGTGCAGCACTGCGGCGCTTTGCGGGGGATTGAGACCGTGCATTGCGTAACTTATTCGACGGCCCTGAATGATACCGCGAACCGCACGTACGCCAACTGCAGGATCGAAGACAACTTCTCTAAAGGTTTAATTCGTTTGCGCCGATAGATGTGACTGCCCATCAATTCAATCAATCCATGTCCGCACGCATACCTCCCTTCGTTGCTGCCACACCTCGGATCATGATTCTGGCGATATCCCTGCTGTGTTTGTGTGGCTTCAGAAGCAGCCAGGCCGCGCTACAGGTTTTCGATGTGGAACAGGAAGGTAGCACCGTCGCATCTGGCTCTGAACCAACAAAGAACCAGGCCCGCCTGCGCATCAACAACGATGGACTGATGTTCTACATCTATACAAACACAGCCTGTGCGCCCCAACAGGCAGGTAGCGTCTACCAATATTCACCGTCACAGAATAAAAGCGTCAAGGATGTCCTGTTATTTAGAAAGCCAAAGCCTACAAGCGCTGGAATCCCGCTACGTTCCGAAAAGATGCCTGTCACTTATAACGAATACCGTATTCCTGCCGGAGTTCCATTAGTCGTTGCCACAGGATTTTATTCCGATGCGGGCCCAGCAAACTCCCAAGGACTAAACGTGAAGGCCACCTGTGGCCCAGTCTTTTCCGCGTTCACCCCTGAGGCCGGAAAGGACTACGAGGTGGAAAGTCCGCGGAAGAAGCATCTGTGCAAGGCCGTGGTTAGCCAGCTGGACGCTTCGGGCGAAAAATCGACTGCGCCCGTTGATGTCACTGCGGTAGGTATGTGCAGCCAAGGCAGCCTGAAACTGGTGCCCGTTCCAGTCGGCGAGGAGTGATACAAACGACGTGAACTGATGCGTCAAGCGGAAACCAGGTCGTCGGCAGATGCGCTTAGAATTACCCGATGGCCAAGCTCTATTTCTACTATTCGGCAATGAATGCCGGCAAGACCACGACCTTGCTGCAGTCCGCGCACAACTACCGCGAGCGCGGCATGCGCACGCTGATCCTGACGCCCAAGCTCGATCACCGCGCCGGCAGCGGCGTGGTCGCATCGCGGATCGGCCTGCGCGCGGACGGGCGCATCTTCGAGCGCGACACCGAGTTGCAGCAGCTGGTCGAGCGCGACATCCACAATGACGGCGCGTTGCACTGCGTGCTGGTGGACGAGGCGCAATTCCTCAGCCGTGCGCAGGTGTGGCAGCTGAGCGAGGTGGTCGACCGCCTGCGCATTCCGGTGCTGTGCTACGGCCTGCGCACCGATTTTCGCGGTGAGCTGTTCGAAGGCAGCCAATTCCTGCTGGCCTGGGCCGACGAGCTGGAAGAGATCAAGACCATCTGCCACAGCGGCAGCAAGGCGACCATGACCGTGCGCGTGGATGCGCACGGGCACGCGGTGCAGGACGGCCCGCAGGTGGAGATCGGCGGCAACGAGCGCTATGTCTCGGTCAGCCGCGCCGAGTTCAAGAAGATCATGCGTGGGGAAGGCCGCATCGATCCGCTACAGATCGCCTTGCCGCTGCCGGTTGCCTAGCGCCGGGCATGGCAGCGTATCTGCAGTGCTGTTGCCGCCGAGGTGGATTGAGGCCGGCTGCGCCGGCGTGATCAGCGTTCGATCACATCGATCTTCGCGCTGTGGCACGCAACCCGGTGTCGTGCCAAGAAGGCACGGCAGGTATGGGCCAGACACATGGCGGCTCGCTTCTCGCCAGCGCCCCATGCCTTGCCGCCGCGCTGACAGCAGTCGCTGGAACCAACCTCTGCTCGTGGCGCAGGGCCACTTCCTCGGCCGCTAGGCCCGATCCACCAACCGCGACCTATCCGTTCTGCAGGTGCTGCTAAACCTGTGCGGGCATGCGGTCACGGCGGCATCGCGATCACTGGCGCACAGGCGTATCGTGGCGGTGTAATACAGCGGCGCGCCACATAGCCCAGCGCAACCGCAGCCCTGTAAACTGGTCATCAGCCACTCTTTGGAGGCACTCATGGGTCCACTGCCTCCTGCATTACGCGCCGACATCGCGCGCGTTGGCCGGCTCTCGTCGGTCCCCGACGTATTGACCATCCTCACCCGTCTGACCGGAATGGGGTTTGCCGCCGTCGCGCGCGTGACCGATACGCGCTGGATCACCTGCCAGGTGCAAGATGAGCTGTCTCTCGGACTGGCACCCGGCGACGAGCTGCCCTTGGTCACCACCTTCTGCGACAGCGTGCGCACCCAGGGCAATGCGATCTGGTTCGGGCATGCCTCCGAGCACCCGACCTTCCGCGACCACCCCACGCCCAAGCTCTACGGCTTCGAAAGTTACGTCTCGGTGCCGATCAAGTTCGACGATGGCAGCGTGTTCGGTACGTTATGCGCGCTGGACCCGTTGCCGCGCGTCATGGACGCACCGCTGGTGGAAAAGGTCGAGCTGCTGGCGCAGCTGCTGGCCGCACAGATCCAGGCCGAGCAGCGTGCCGAAGAGAGCGCGCTGGAGTCGCGGCGGGCACGCAATGAACTGGGACGTGTCGGTGCCTCGGCGCGCTTGCGCGAGGAGTTCATCGGCATCCTCGGTCACGACCTGCGCAACCCGCTGCAATCGATGCATGCCGTGGTGGACGCGCTGTCCATCGATCCGCTCAACCAGCGCCAGGGTGCGTCGATACGCTCGATGCAGCGCAGCCTGCGCCGCATGGAAGAACTGATCGATTTCGCCTGCGATTTCGCCCGCGGTATCGAGCGCGACTGGCTGCAGCTGGACTACGGCAGCGGCAGCGATCTGCTCGATGCGCTGTCGCAGGTGGTCGACGAAACCCGCGCCGCCTATCCCAACCAGGTGCTGTCCACGCACGTGGCCATCGACGAGCCGGTGCACGGCGATGCGGTGCGTCTGGCGCAGATGTTCGGCAGCATGATGATCAACGCGGTCGTGCAAGGCCCGCAAAGTTCGCTGATCAAGGCGGTCGCGGTGACCGAACAGGGCCGGCTGCGCATCGAAGTCTGCAATCTGGATGGAATCGATCCGCGTCGGCTCGATATCCTGCACGCGTCCACCCATGTGCATGCCGACGGACGTGCGCTGCCCGACGTCGATCTGGGCTTGCATATGGCAGCGCAGATCGCAAAGGCCCATCAAGGCGAACTGCGCATCATCAGCGGCAAGCAAGGCACCTGCTTCCGCGTGGAGTTGGCCTGCGCACGCCCGCGTGGGCGCCTGCACCTGGTCGACCCATCGGCGCCGCCCTGAGCGCTTTACGCAGCGACCGTCAGCCTGCGAAGAAGCACATCAGCAGGCCACGCGCCAACGCCCGATGTGGCGGACTCTAGGCACTCGCAGGCCCATTGCCGCGCCGCAGCGCGAAGCGAGTGCAACAACAGACGCCCGCCGCCTCGCGCAGCGATCCTCAATAGATCTTGCGCTCGCTTGCCGCCGGCGGGGTCCACTGATACAGCCAGGTTTCGGTAAGCGGCTTACCGTTGGCACGCAGATACAGGCGGATATCGATCTGCTGGGTGCCTTCGTCCGGCGGTACCAGGTCAAACATCGCCCGATAGCCTTTGAGCTCATGCAGCGGGCGCGCCGACACGATTTCGGTGGTGCCGCGCGACACCTGCAGCACCGCCTCCACCTTGGCCTTGGGGTCCTTCGCCAACGCCGCCAGTTCGCCACCGGCAAAATCCACCGCAAAGCGCCAGGAGAAATGGCTGCGCTTTTGCCCCACGATGCCGCCAAGGCCGGTTCGGGTGGCCACGCAGTGCGCAAGCGGAGAGCTGGCCGGCGGTTGCGCGCCCCAGTACAGCCGGTAGCCCATCAGCAATTCCTGCCCAGGCTGCGGCTTGGCTTGCGGGTTCCAGAACGCCACGATGTTGTCGAAGGTTTCGTCCACGGTCGGAATCTCGACCAACTGCACCGAGCCTTTGCCCCAACCACTCTTGGGTTCCACCCACAGACACGGGCGCTTCTCGTAAAACACGCCATCGT
Source organism: Xanthomonas prunicola (assembly GCF_002846205.1). Classification (GTDB taxonomy): domain Bacteria; phylum Pseudomonadota; class Gammaproteobacteria; order Xanthomonadales; family Xanthomonadaceae; genus Xanthomonas; species Xanthomonas prunicola. The sequence goes on along the minus strand of NZ_PHKV01000020.1, from coordinate 3,796 downwards.
CCTGGTAATGATCGAAGTTGCGGTCGCGCTGGAGCAGCCCGAAGCCGCGCGGGTTCTCGTCGACAAACATGTTGAAGCGCAGGTGCGGCGGGTTGCACAACGGACGCCAGATCCACTCGCCGCCGCCGGTCCACATCGCCAGGCCATCGGTGTCGTGAATTTCCGGGCGCCAGTCCCAGTCCATCCGGTTATCGTTTTCGCCGACCTGGTACATGCTGGTGCACGGCCCGATGCCCAACCGCTCGATCGTCTTGCGCGGGTACAGCGCGCTGTCGATGTCCATCAGCAGCACATCGCCATTGGTGATGGCGAACCGGTACGCGCCGGCAATGCTGGGCGAATCCAGCAACCCATACACCACCACCGTGTTCGAGTCGTCGGCCGGCTGCTCCAGGTAATAGGCGATGAAGTCCGGAAACTCTTCCGGCCCGCCGGTACCGGTATCGATCGCCAGCCCGCGCGCGGATTGTCCGTACTGGCCTTCCTTACCGACAGCACGGAAATAGCTCGCGCCCAGGAACGCCGAGAAGTCGCGATCGGTGTCCTTGCGCGTATTGAGCCGGAAACCGGCAAAGCCCAGATCCTTCGGCAACTGCTTGCCCCCAAGCCCGCTTTTGCCGTAATCGAATGCGGCCGGGTCGTACGCCAGCTGCTGCGCCTTGCCATCGACGATGCCGTAGATGTGCACCGGGGTATGGAAATACAGCCCCAGATGAAAGAACTTCGCCTGGAATTTGCCATTGCCATCGGCCCACAGCGCGTGATCCTGGCGGTAGCGGATGGACTGGTATTGATCCCAGTTCAGCGCCTCCAGCGGCCCCGGCAATACCTGCTTATGGCTCTTGTACGGCGCCTTTGCCAGCTCGCGCGCCTGACCCTTCAACCAAGCGTAGTCGAACGGCTGCGGCTGTCCGAGTCGACGCAAGCCAACGGCCTTGGCCGCCAGCGCCCATTGCGGCAACGCCGGCAAACCGAGCGCGGCCAATGCGGCAGCAGCATTCTTCAGGAAGTGGCGTCGTTGCATGCGCATCGATCTGGTCAGGGATTGGGCGACATCATAGCCACAGCCCGGCATCGAGGTGAATGCGCACCTTAGCGAGGCACGGACGGCACATCGCATGCATTGGCCAGCGCGAGCGCTTTGGCCTGGCCGCACAGGAACTGTCGCTGCGCCTGCTCCTCGTCCGTCCCGGTATAGCGCAGCAGCGTCCACTGCTCCTGCGCCTGCATCTGCGCCCCCGGCGCGAGCTGCCGATACGGCGCGTGCACCTCCATTTCCAGCAATCCCTGCGCCGGATGCTGGGGTGGCGCATCCAGATACAGCTCCACCTGTCCTTGTTCGGGGTGGATCGCCGCCAGCGGTTGATGCGCGAAGCGAATCACCAATACTTGCCCGCCGGCAAAACCGGCCATCCATCCCGCAGATGGCTGCAGTAACAGCTTGCCGCGCTGGATCAGTCCGTCTTGGCGCGCATCGGCGCGCAGCGCAAAGATGCCGCGCTCGAGCTTAAAACGCGGCGCAGTCGTGCCGGCCTCGCTCGGCGGCTGCACGCGAATGTCCGCAGCAGCGGCAACCGGCACAAAGACCCTGGTTGTGGCCGCAACCCGCGTGTTGAACCAGAGATCCCAGGCGATGGGTTGCGTGCGGATATTGCGTGCGCTGACCTGGATCTCCACGGTGTCCGCACGCGCTGCAGAAAGTTTGATCTGCTTGCGCAGTTGCACGCCGGTCAGCGGGCTCGGCACGCCTTTAAATACCAACGCGGCCTGATCCCGCCGGGTGACGTGCGTCTGCGCCAACGACAGATACGGGTCTGGCGGCCACACCGCAGCCGCCGCTTGACGCTCGAGGTTGAGCTGCTGGTGCAACCACCACTGACTCTGCGGCCCAACCCACACATCATGGCCAAAATACGGGATATCCCCCGAAGCGGCTGAAACCTCGGGCGCAGGCTGTCGCTCCACCGCCGCACCGACTTTCAAGACATTCGGCTGACCGTGCAGATTGAACGACAGCGTGCGCCCACCAAATGCTGGCGTAGCGCTCAACCCAACTGCCTTGCTGCGCAATTGGATGCGCTCTACTGCAGCTGCGTAAGCGGGTGCGGGCGTCATTGCGCACGACGGCGTTATGCACAACAGCGCAACTGCACCGAGAACCACCTGCGGAATGACGAGCTTCGGCGAGCTGGACATAGCGTGATTCCAAACAAGGACCTCGGGATTGTGGACCGCTGTATCTGTGGAAGCCAGAAAACGCCAGTTGCGCCTGCGTCTTCGCTGCTTGATACGCGCAAGACGCGATTTGGATTTGCGTCTACCGGCACACTGACGGCGCCCATATGGCTGCCTCTCAGCACGTTCCGACAATGTCACGATATGACGGGTAAATGTGTGCGAGCAAGAAGTACGCGGGTTGCGGCCGTCTGGTACCTCCGAACGGAAAGGCAGCGCACTAGCCCGCCACGTACCTGAGGATCGCAAATGCATGCGAGAGCCACTGCTGACGTCGCAGCGTTGCGACGTATTGGCCTGTGTAACGCGTCACTTGATAAGCAACTTGGCACATTGATGCGAGCTGCTTTGCAGGGCTTTTCGTCGGGGCATCTGGGCACAACCCCTATCAAGCTAGTCGTCAAAGACTGTATCGAGATGGCATACCCCCTACCGCTGACAACTCCCGCACCACACCGTGGCGCGTTGGCCGATCATCGCGTGCTTCAACACGCATCCACACTGTTTGCAGGGCTCGCCTTCGCGGCCGTAAACGGTCAGTTCCTGTTCGAAATAGCCGGGCGCACCGTCCGGACTGATGAAGTCGCGCAAGGTGGTACCACCGCGTTGGATGGCATACGCCAGGATGTCCTTGACTGCGTCGGCTAGACGCCGGTAGCGATCCAAAGACACCTTTCCTGCCTCGCGTAACGGGCTGATCCCAGCGCGATGCAGGCTTTCGGCAGCATAGATATTGCCAACGCCGACAACCACAGCTTGGTCCATCAAAAAGGTTTTGACAGCGGCACGGCGGCCACGCGCCAGCCCATGCAGATAATCACCAGTAAATGCTTCCGATAATGGTTCTGGACCAAGCGCAGCAAGTAATTCATGGGCCTGGGTGTCGGATTGCCACAGCAAACAGCCAAAGCGACGTGGATCGTTGAAGCGCAGGACGCTGCCATTTTGCAGACTGATATCCACGTGGTCATGCGCCCGCGGCAACGTATCGCCAGGCAGCACCCGCAGGCTTCCGGACATTCCCAAATGCAGCAATGCGCTGCCGCCCGCATCCGTGTCGATCAGTAAGTACTTCGCACGGCGCCGCACGTTTATGATGGTGGCGCCGGGAAGCAAGCGCTCTATCTGCTCAGGAATCGGCCAGCGCAAATCAGGTCGACGCAGGATGACGCCATGGATGCGTTGCCCAAGCAGGTGCGGCGACAAGCCGCGCAGCGTTGTTTCAACCTCAGGCAATTCGGGCATTAGCGCATCCAGACAAGTGCCGGTCACGCACCGGCAAAGCGGGATATGGAGGCCGATGCGCTCGAATGCAATCGGCGCTTCCCTGCAGACGCTCTTATAGCCACTGCTTCGACTGCTTGAGCCTGAGGCTGTGATCGGTGACGCAGCTGCGTGCCCGCTGCCTGGAAGTTTCCAGAGCCTTAAGCCTTAGCCTGCACCTGCAGGCACTGTTGCGAGGCCGCATCTTGCCTGCCTGAGCGGCGCTGACTTCGCCTGTGGGCGTACTCGCCGACGTGCAGCCAAAAAGAAGAAACCCTCCATCCTTTCGGATAGAGGG
>NZ_PHKV01000019.1 GCF_002846205.1 Xanthomonas prunicola | reverse complement strand
CTCACCCGCCCTTCGGGCACCCTCTCCCGCATGCGGGAGAGGGGAGACAGCGGGGTTTGCTGGATCTGTCGCTGGCGGGTGGGGGGATGTGCCGGGATTTGCTGGCTCTGTCGCTTGAAGGAGAGGGGAAACAGTGGGGTTTGGTGACTGCTTCGCTTGCCCGGCACAGTGAGCGGGTGGGAGCTGGATGCCGTCGGCGATGGCGCGCGCAACGGCGGCGCGCAGGCTTTCGGCCATGCGCTCGGCGGCGCGGCCAGTGGGCGCGGCCAGGGCGATGCGCGGGGCCGGGGCGTCGGATACGTGCGCTTGCGCGATGCGCAACAGCAGCAGGCGGGCGATGGTGGTGGTCTTGCCGGTGCCGGGGCCGCCGGTGACCAGCAGCAGGGTGCGGCGCAGGGCCAGGGCGGCTGCCTGGGCCTGGCGGTCTGGGGAGTGGGACGGGGCGGGTGGGTTCGTGCCGTCTTGGTGGTGGGATGGCTCGGGTAGGCCCGTCCCTTCCTGGTAGACGGAGGGCTCGGGTAGGCCCGCCCCCTCACCCGCCGTTCGGGCCCCCTCTCCCGGGGGGAGAGGGGTTGGGGTGGCGTTCGGGAATAACTGCGCGAACAGCGGTGCCAGCGTGGCTGCGTCGAAGGGAGGCGGCGACTGGGCGGCAATGCGTTGCAGGCCTAGCGCCAGGCGGCGCTCGTATTCGCGATAGCGGCGCAGGTAGAGCAGGCCGTGTTCGAGGACCAGCGGGCAGTCGGCGGCGGCGGGGTCTTCCGGATTGGGTTGGTCGACCCAGCGCGAGGCGGCGAGCGCGCGTTGCCAGTCGGTGGGGTCCGGCAGAGTGGGCGCCGGGCCGTCGCGTTGGTCCAGCAGCATGCCGGCGCGCGCCGGGTCCAGCCCGGCATGGCCGCTGGTGACCGCCAGGGACGCGAGGGCGGCACCGGCCAGGACCAGGGCGTCGGTCTCCGGATCCAGGCGTTGCAAGCTCTGGGCGAAGGCCAGGTCCAGCGTGCGCAGGGCCTCGGCCTTGATGAGCGCGCTGAAGAGGTTTGGGTGATTCATGGGGTGGATGCCTGACGGGCGGACGGACCCTCACCCCATCCCCCGCTCCGCGCCCCAGCCCGCGCGGGCGCTCCAGGGCATGCGCGCCAGTGGCGCGCAACCAGTGCCTTATCGTCCCGGCGGGAGCGGGGCATCGGTACGTCGGCGGTGAGGCGCTGTGCGCTAGTGGACATTGGGCGTGCCTGGGTTGCTGGCTGTCGGCTGCGGGATGCTGCCGGCGAACAGGGCGTCCAGGGCGTCGACCAGGGCCGGGTCGAAGCGCCAGGCGTGGACGCCGGGGGCCGGGGTGCCGGGGTCGGTGGAGGCCGCCGCGTCCAGGCCGCGGCAGAACAGGTAACGCACGCCGCCGAAGTCGCGGGTGTAGTCGTAGCCGCCACCGTCGGCGGCATCGCCCAGGCGGAAGCGCAGCCAGCGGTGCAGGGCCACGGTATAGATCAGCGCCTGCAGTTCGTACTCGCTGTGCGCCATGGCGCGCGCCAGGGCGTCGGCATCGTAGCTGGGCAGGCGGTTGGATTTGTAGTCGAGCACGTACCAGCGCCCGTCCACGGTGTAGGTCAGGTCGATCAAGCCGGTCATCAGGCCTTCCAGGCGGTGGCGCGCGCCGAAAGCCTGGCGGTCGCCGACCACACCAAACCGATGCAGCAACGCCAGCAGCGCATCGACGCGGGTGGGCCGCATGGCGAAGTGGAATTCCATTTCGTTGCGGCGCTGCGGTTCGGGGACGTCGGCCAGGCGAGTGCCTTCGGGCAATGCCACGGTGAGGGTGTGGCCGATCAATGCGGTGAGCATGCGCAGGCCGTCGTCGAGTTCGTCCTGGGCGTAACCGCCGCGTTGCAGGGCCTCGAGAATGGGGGCGGCCTGGCCCTCGGGTGCGGATTGGCCGGGCTGCCAGGCATGCCAGGCGGCGAAGTCGCAACGCTCGAACACGTCGTGCATCACCACGCCGAAGCGGTTGCCGGCAAAGCGCGGGTCGAACGGGTCTGCCTCGATGGCCGCGGCAACCGCCACCGCCTCGCTGCCGGGCGGTTCGTCACTGCCGCCGCTGCCGACGACGGTGGCGCTGGCCATCGGATCGGTGGCCGCGCCGGCATCGGCATTGGCCAGTTGGGTGAAGCTGTAGACCCACCACTCGGGTGCGATGTGCCGCTGCGGATTGCGCGCAGCCGGCACCTGCGCCTCGAGCGGTGGCGGCAGGCGTGGCAGGTTGGCCGGCGGGGTGGATGTGTCGACCACCACTGCGCCCTCGCCTGCAGCGCCCTGCAGCGCGTCGAGCGCGCGCAGCATGCCCGACAAGGCGGTGCGTTCGTGCTGGTGGAAGCTGCCGCTGGCGATCCACAGCGCGTGCTCGGCGCGGGTCAGGCCGACGTAGAGCAGGCGGGCGTCTTCGGCGCGTTGTTCCTGCTTCCAGGCCGCTTCGGCGGCGCTCCAGGTGGGGTCGTCCTTATCGCGGCTCCATTTGGACACGTTCCAGTGCAGCTGGCGGCCGAGCTCCGGCGCATGCACCACGCAATGGCGGCCGGCGCCCTTGTCGCCGCGGCCGATGCCGATGTACGGCAAAAACACCAGCGGATATTCCAGGCCCTTGCTCTTGTGCAGGGTGACGATCTGCACGCGGCGCGCGTCCGATTCCAGCCGCAATTGCTGGGCTTCGTCGTTGTCGTCGGCATTGGCGATGCGCCGCGATAGCCAGTCGACCAGGCCATGCGGACCGAGTGCGCGGGCATCGGCTTCCTGCAGCAGTTCGGCCAGTTGCAGGTAATTGGTGAGGCGGCGCTCGCCGTCGACCAGCGCGAGCAGGCGTTGCCCATGCGTGGCGCCGAGATCGCCGATCAAGGCCAGCGGACCACCGCGCTGCCAGCGTTCGCGCCAGTCCAGCGCCTGTTGCTGCCAGCGGCGGTGACGCTCACCGTCGCGTGCCAGTGCGGCGATGGCGGAGGCGTCTTCGCCGATCAACACCGTGGCCAATGCGGCGCGCAGGCGGCTGTCGTCGCCGGGGTCGAGCAAGGCCTGCAGCAGGGCGAGCAGTTCCAGCGCTTCGTCGGTGGCGAACAGACTCTGCTTGCCGGCCGCCACCGCCGGGATACCCACCGCGCCGAGCGCCTGTTGCATGCGCGTGGCCTCGCCATGACTGCGCACCAGCACGGCGATATCGCCGGCCTGCACCGGGCGCGCATTGATGGTGGCCGTGCCATCGCGGCCACCGGCCAACCAGCCGCGGATCGCGACGACACAGGCCGCAGTGGCCAACTCGCGTGCGCGGCCGGCGCTCCAGGGTTTGGGCTTGCCTGCTTGCTTGGTTTTTGCCGCTGCCGCGGCAGGTGGCAGCGGCGGTTCCGGCGCGCGCCACAGCGTCAACGCCGGCGCAGTGGCGCCGTCGCGTTGCAGGTCGGCATCCACGCGCTTGGTGCCGGGCTGCACCGGGTGGAAGGCGATGCCGTCGGTGAGGAAGGCATCGCTGTAGCCGGCCTGCGCGTACAGCGCGTCGATGGCCGCCAGCACGCCGGGACGCGAGCGGAAGTTGTGGCTCAGCGGCGGTGCGAGTTCGGCAGTGACTGCGGCGGCCAGATAGGTGCGCACGTCGCCACCACGAAAGCCGTAGATGGCCTGCTTGGGGTCGCCGATCAGAAACAGCGCCGGTTCCAGACCGGCCGCTTGCGCGAGCGGGCCTTCGCCGAACACGTTGGAAAAAATCGCCCACTGGCGGTCGTCGGTGTCCTGGAATTCGTCCACCAGCGCGATGGCGTATTGCGCGCGCAGGCGTTGTACCAAGACCTCGGCTTGCGGGCCTTCCAGTGCATGTGCCACACCATCCACCAGATCGTCGTAGGTCTGTACGCGGCGTTGCCGCTTGAGCAGCGCCAGCCGTGCGATGGCATCGTCGCGCAGGGCGTGCAGCAGGGCGATGCGGCGACGGCTGCGCCATTGCTCGACACGCGCCAACGCAGCGAGATAGCCATCGATCTGGTGGCTCATCGGCGAGCTTGGCGTGCGGTCGACACACTTCTTGTTGGTGCCGGCGGCCAGTTCCGCATCGGTCAACTTGAGCAACTTGGGATGCGGCGCAGTGTTGAACGATGGCGCGGCAGCGAAGCTCTCGAACCAGTGCCACAGCGATGCCAGCCACTCGGGTTTGTAGCTGACCTTGCTCAGGATGCCGCCATCGATAGCCGACATGATGGCGTCGAAAAACGCGGTGCCCTGCGCGTGAAACGCGCTTGCCAGCGCGTGGCTTGCATCGTGCACGGCCTGCAGCAGTGCGTCGGCATCGTCGCTGCCGGCGTCGGACGCCGCCGGCAGGATCGCCGGATGCCGCACCAGGGCGCGCAGGTCGCTGGCCAAGGCCGGCGGGCCGCCCGACCACAGCGCGATGAGGTCTTCGGCCATCGCCGCATCGGCCGCGCGTTGCCGCCACAGATCGGCCGCAAGTTCGCCGAGCAATTCGCGGTCGTTGGCGAGCAGTTCCGGCGCGGCGAACGCCTGGCCGCTTTCCAGCGCGTGTTCGCGCAGCACGCGCGCGCAGAAGCCGTGGATGGTGAACACCGCGGCCAGGTCGATTTCTTCCACCGCCTGCTGCAGGCGGCGGCGCAGGGCCGCGGCGGTTTCGGTGCCGGTGGCCAGGTGGGTGGCGAGGATGGCGCGGCTCAGCAGGATGTCCGGCGCTTCCTGTCGAAGCAGCCCTGGCCGCGACGGGTCGTCGGCGTGGTCGGTCGCGGCCGGGGCCGCTCCGACAGAAGCCGGTGGAGCGTTGGGTACCTGCGTTGCAAATGGTTCGGTTGCGGGCGAGGCATCCGGCACCAGGCTTGCGGCCAGCACCAGGCGCTCGCGGATACGGCGGCGCAGTTCCTGCGTCGCCGCTTCGGTGAAGGTCACTGCCAGGATCTGGCCGATGCGCAAGCCGCGTTCGACCACCAGCCGGGTAAACAGCGTGGCCAGGGTGAAGGTCTTGCCGGTGCCGGCGCTGGCTTCGATCAGGCGCACGCCATGCAGCGGCAGGTGCAGGTACGGGTCGGTGACAGGGTTGGCGCTCATTCGGCGTCTTCCTGCGCGCCGTGCCAGTGGCGCCAGCTCTCGATCAGACGCTCCGTCTCCAGCGTGGCGTCGGCGTTGCCGCGTTCGAGCAAGTCGTAGACGCGATGGCTGGTGATGGCGAACTCGGCGAAGCGCTGCGCATCGGCGAACGGGTCGCGGCCGCGGTTGACCAGGCGCAGCTCCGGGCTGTGCGATTCGCTCCAGCCGAAGCCCGATTGCCACTGCCCGGCAGCATCCTTGATGGCCTTGTCCAGATCATCGCCGCGCGCAGCCTGGTGGTATTTCCAGCTGCTGTACGGCGCGAACGCCAGCGGCGTCTGCAAGCCGTGGAAATACAGCTGCAGCAATTCGGCCAATGCGGCGTGCGCCTGCGTTTGCGACAGCGGCTGCGCATCGATGGGATGCGGACCCAGGCCGTCGTCGTGTTCGAAGAAACGCACGTACGGCGCATGCTCGCCGGCGGCGCGCAGCAGCAACCATTCCAGGCCATCACGAATGGCACTGCGGCCGCTGAGCGCGCCGACATGCACGCGCCCCACTCCGCCTGCATACCAGCCCGGCACACGGCCGTGCAGTTCGATATCGCCGATCTGCACCTGCAGCCGGCGTGACTCGGCCGGCGACTCGCCACGCCACTGCCGGAATGCGTCGGCATACGGGCGCAATTGCGCCACGCGTTCGTCGAGCTGGCGCCGCCCCAACGGGCCGGACGGCAGCAGCGCGCGGGCACGCAGGCGCTCGTACAGGCGCTCGGTGTCGCCGGCCAATGCGGCTTCGAATACCTGCTGCTGCAACCCGTATTGATCCAGCCCGCGCGTCGGTGCGAGCAACGGTTCCAGATCGCTGTCTTCGCCGGCCGGATCGGGTAGACGCATGCCCAGGCGATGGCGCAGGAACTGCCCGGCCGGGTCGGCAAACAGCCGGCGCAACGCGTCGATGGACACGCTGGCCGGCAACGCAATCTCGTCGGCCGGCAATGCACCGGCTATCCACGGCGCCAGCGGCTGCCGCTGGCCGACCAGGCTGTCCACCGCCGGGCGCCACTGCCGGCGATAACTGAAACGGCGTGGGTCGGCGCCGTCGTCGCTCTCCTCGCCCAGCGCACCGAACGCAGCAGCGGCGAATGGCTGCAACGGGTGGCGCACCACCAGCGTGTCGAGTGCGTTACTGGCAGCGTGGTAGTGCGCGGCGCTTGCCAGCAATTCGCTGACCAGCACCGACGGTTCGCGCACGCTGCCATCGCGCGCATCGGCACCCAGATAGCTGAGATAAAACACGTCCTGTGCAGAAGCGAACAACTGCAGGAACAGGAAGCGGTCGTCCTCGCGCGTGGAACGGTCGCCATGCCGGCGACGGTCCGTGCCCAGTTCGGCAGTCAGGCGATTGAGTCCGGCAGCCGGGTCGCGGCGCGGGAAGTCGCCGTCGTTCATGCCGAGCAGGCAGATCACGCGGAACGGCAGCAAGCGCATCGGCACCATGCGCCCAAAACTGATACCGCCGGTGAGCAGCGGCGCGCGCGTGTCCGACTCGCCCAGCACCGCAGCGAAATGTGCACGCACCACCTCGGCCGGCACGGTGCCGGCGTACTCGGCGCGGACTGCATCGCGGGCGAATTGATCGATCAGCGTGCGCAAGCGATCCAGCGCGCGCTGCGCACGCGGCGCGGTGGGCGTGGCCGGAATCAAGGATTCCAGCAAGCCAAGCAACCGCTCGCGCCACTCCACCGGCGTCATCGCTTCGGCCAGCACCGCTTGATGCCGTTCGAGCACGCGCAGCAGCCGCACCAAGGTATCGAGCGCGGCCAGCGCGCTGCCTTCCAGCTGCGGCCACGGTGCTACCCCATCGATGTCGTCGTCGGCACCGCTGGCGTGGCCAAGCAACAGGCGGTCCAGCGCGAAACGCCAGGTGTAGGCATCGTCGCCCGGTGCCTGATGCTGCCGCCGATGCGCCGCATCCAGGCCCCAGCGCGCGCCGGCTGCGTGCAGCCAGCTGCGCAGGCGTTCCAGCCCGGCCTCGTCCAAGCCGGCCGCTTCGGCGATTGGCGCGCTGGCCAGCAGGTCGAGAATTTCATGCAACCCGAAACGTGCGATCGGCAAGCCGAGCAGCGTCAGAAACACCTCGGCCAGCGGCTCGCTCGCCAGCGGGCTGGCATCGGCCAACGCATAGGGCAGCGCATCGTCGTTGCCGTGACTGCCGAACACCGCATCCAGATACGGTACGTACGGGTCGATGTTGGGCGACAGCACCGCAATCTCGCGCGGCTGCAGTGGCGGGTCGAAGCGCGCGTCGTCGAGCAGCGCACGCAGTTGGTCGTGCAACACCTGCAACTCGCGCAGTCGCGTGTGGCAGGCGTGGACCTGCAGGCTGGGGTCATGCAGGTTCACCGCCGGCAACAACGCCGGAACTGCAGGCGCGCGGCGATGGAACAGATCGCTCTGCATGTGCCGCAACAGGCTGTCGCCCAGCCCGCCATCGGCCAACGTGCGACGGCCGGAGTCGAGCGGATCGGCATAGGCCGCAATTTCGGCCAGCGGATGCACGACCTCGTAGTCGCCCACCAGCGCCATGAAATCGCGCCCGGCCGCGCCCCAGGCCTGCAGCAACGGATTCTCCTGCACCTGCTCGGCGAACAGCTGCACGGCACCGTCTTCGCGTCGGCGCTGCCACAAGGTCTGCAGATCGCCCCAGTAACCTTGCGTGGGCGTGGGCAGATAGAAGTGCAGCGTGCCCACGCGCGCTTGCGTGGCCAGCACGCGCAGCACGTCGGGCGAAATATTGAGGATGGCGAACGCGAACACGCGCTTGGGCAGGCCCTGCGGCAACGGCCCATCGGCGCGCGCGTAGCGATCCAGATATTGGCCGATGCGCCGTGCGCGGTATTGCCGGCCGGTAGCGATGCTGCGCCACAGCCGGGCTTGCGGGTCGTCCGGCTCGGCACCACCTTCCCAACGCAGCAACCAGTCGCGTCGCCATGCCTGGTATTTCTCGAACACATTGCCCAACTCGCCGGCCAGCGCCCACGGCTTGAGCGCATCGCCATCGGCCAGGTACCCGGCCAGCGGCGCCAGTGCCGCATCGCTGCCCAGGTCGGCCTGCAGCGCAGCGTACACACGCCACTGCATGGTGGCCATGTCCAGATCGTCGTCGGCCGCGCCGAGATTGCGCTCCAGCGCGCGCGCGACGAATTCGCCTGGGGTGAGAAATTCCAGATTCGCCGCAACACCGTGCTCGGCCGCCAGCGTGGACTGCAACCAGCGCCGCATCGCCACCTGCGGAATCAGCACCACCTCCGGCTGCAACACCGGCTGCCCGGGCACCGGCCGGCGCAACTCCTGCGCGAGCAGGGCAGCCAAGGTATCCAGCGCGTTGGATGGATAAAGACGGAAATCGGGCGCTGGCGTCATACGTGCATGATGCCGCAGGGCAGTCACAACCGGTGAGAACAGCATGTGGCACGGCATGCAGTGTTGCGCAGAAACGTACTGAGACGCACGGTGCTCAAGGCTGCGCAATGCGACAATACTGCACGCGCCAGTCTGGTTATGTTCAGCGGTGCACGGGCTACTCTATCGCGTTGGAATTTTGTTAAAGGCACCGATGACGGCTTCCGCTTCCCCTGTCGTGCAGTTGTCCGGTGTCCGCATCGATCGCGGCGGGCGCACGATCCTGCGCGATGTCTCGCTGGATGTGCCACGCGGCAGCATTACGGCCGTGCTCGGTCCGTCCGGGAGCGGCAAGTCCACCCTGCTGGCGGCGCTGACCGGCGAACTGCGCCCGGTGGCCGGCACGGTCACGTTGTTCGGTAATGCAATCCCCACCGGTAGCCGCGCGCTGCTGGAGATGCGCCGTAACGTCGGTGTGCTGTTGCAGGGCAATGGCCTGCTGACCGACCTCAGCGTGGCCGACAACGTCGCGCTTCCGTTGCGCACCCACACCCGTCTGCCGGCTCCGGTGCTGCAGCGGCTGGTACAGATGAAATTGCATGCAGTGGGCCTGCTGGCTGCGGCCGATGCGTGGCCGCGCGAGTTGTCCGGCGGCATGGCGCGGCGTGTTGCACTGGCGCGCGCGCTGGCGCTGGATCCGCCGCTGATGATCTACGACGAACCCCTCACCGGGTTGGACCCGATCGCCTCGGGCGTGATCATGAGCCTGATCCAGCGCCTCAACGACAGCCTGGGGCTGACCAGCATCATCGTCAGCCACCATGTGCACGAGACGCTGCCGATCTGCGACCAGGCAGTGGTGATTGCCAATGGCGGCATCGTGTTCGCCGGCACGCCTGCGCAGTTGCAGGACAGCACCGACCCGCTGGTGCAGCAGTTCCTGCATGGCCAGCCGGACGGTCCGATCGCCTTCGATGCCGCCCCCCGCCGCGACCGGAGTGCTGCCTGATGGCCTTCGCCGATTCCATTCGTGCCTTCGGCCGCGCCGGCCTGTTTTCGCTCACGGTACTGCGCGGCTCGTTGCCCACGCGCGACTTCATCGCCGAGCTGGTGCGCGAGATCTACAAGGTCGGTGCGCGTTCGTTGCCGATCATCGCCGTGGGCGGCGCCTTCGTCGGCCTGGTGCTGACCTTGCAGGGCTATCGCACGCTCACCATCTACGGTGCGTCGGATGCACTGTCCACACTGTTGGGCTTGTCGCTGTACCGCGAACTGGCGCCGGTGCTGACCGCGTTGTTGTTCATCGGCCGCGCCGGCAGTTCGATTGCCGCCGAGCTCGGCCTGATGCGCGCCACCGACCAGATCAAGGCGCTGGAGCTGATGGCCATCGACCCGGTCGCCAAGGCCGTGGCGCCGCGCTTCTGGGCGGCGGTGCTGACAGTGCCGTTGCTGACCGGCGTGTTCTGTTCGCTGGCGATCACCGGTGGCTACTTCGAAGCCGTGCATGTGCTGGGCATCGACAACGGCACGTTCTGGTCCGGGCTGAGCAACAGCGTGGATTTCTGGGACGACTTTGGCGTGGCGATGCTCAAGTCGGCGATCTTCGGCGGCACCGCCGCGCTGGTGGCCGCCTATGTGGGCTTCCATGCCGAACCGACCATCGAAGGCACCTCGATCGCCACCACCCGCGCGGTGGTGAATGCCTCGCTGCTGGTGCTGATGTTCAACTTCGTCCTTTCTGCAATGTTGTTTAGGTGAGTGGAATAACTATGGCCATGCGTGGACCACGACTCGAATTCGCCGTCGGCGCCTTTTTGCTGCTGACCCTGGCCTCGCTGCTGGTGCTGGCGGTGGCGTCGACCAACCAGCGCTGGGGCTTTGGCTCCAGCCAGTACACGCTGACCGCCCGCTTCAGCCAGATCGGCCAGCTGCGCGCGCAGGCGCCGGTGAAGATCGGCGGGGTGACCATCGGCAAGGTGTCGGAGATCAGCCTGGATCCGACCAAGTTCGATTCGATCGTGACCCTGTCGCTGGATACCAAATACAAGGATCTGCCCGCCGACACCTCGGCCGGCATCTTCACCAGCGGCTTGCTCGGTGAGAGTTATATCGGGCTGCAGCCGGGCGGCGACCCGGACACCCTCAAGCCGGGCGACGAAATCGGCTTCACCCAGCCGGCAGTGGATCTGCTGCAGCTAGTCGGCAAATACATGTTCAGTGGTGGCGGGAGCGGCAGCAATGCCCCGGCCGCCACCAATGGCCAGGCCCCCGCGCCGGCCCAGACCGCTCCTCCCTCTACGGAACCACACCAATGAAAACCACCCTGCTTTCCGCTGTCCTGGCCTCGACCCTGCTGGTGTGCGCACCGGCCACCGTGCTGGCGCAGCCGGCAGCTGCCAGCGCGCCGACGCAGGGCGCAGCGACCAAGACCGTCATCGACAGCAGCACCCGCATCCTGAGCACGCTGGACCAACGCCGTGCCGAGTTCCGTAGCAACCCGGCGGCGCTGCGTCAGTTCATCAATGGCGAATTGAACAAGGCCTTCGACCGCGACTACTCGGCCCGCCTGGTGCTGGGCGTGCATGGCCGCGGCGCGTCCGATGCCGACGTCAAGCTGTTTGCCGATGCACTGGCCGACAACCTGATGCAGCGCTACGGCACCGCGTTGCTCAACTTCGAAGGCAAGCCGACCTTCCGCGCCAAGTCCGAAAGCGCGCTGCCGGGCAACCGCGGCGTCAAGGTCTCCACCGACCTGCTGCGCGCCGGCAACGATCCGACCCCGGTCGATTACCTGATGCGCAATACCGGCGGCCAGTGGAAGATCTTCGACGTGATGATCGAAGGCATCTCCTACGTGCAGACCTTCAAGACCCAGTTTGACGGCCCGCTGCGCGAAAAGGGCATCGCCAAGGTGGCTGCGGAGCTGCGGAGCGGCAACCTGCAGGTCGGTGCGGCACCGGCCAATGGCAACTAATACCGTGCAACGCACGGGCGACACGCTGATCATCACCGGCGTGCTCGACCGTGCCGCGGTCACCGCGGCCTGGGCGCAGGCGATCGCGCAGCTGGATGGCGCGCGCACGCTGGACCTGGCGGGTGTACAACGTCTGGACAGTGCCGGCGTTGCAATGCTGGCCGAACTGGCTGCCCGGTTGCGCCAAACCGGCAGTGGCGCGGTAGTGGGCGAGGCGTCCGGCCTGGACGAATTGCGCGCTGCCTACCGGTTGTCCACCACTCTCGATTTTCAGGCCTGAGCGCCACCCCATGACCCAGTTCCGTTCTCTTCCGTTGTTGGCCTGCCTGGTGCTTGGTGCCTGCGCCAGCCAGGCGCCCAAATCCGCACCGCCCTCGGGCGGTACCGCCATCGCGCCTGCTGCCGATGCCCCGGCACGCGACGCCGCCGGGGTGACCGCGCAGCCGGCCGCCGCCGGCATGGCCGCTCCCGACGCATTGCCGGCCAGCGCTGCTGCTGCCGATCAGCAGGCCGCTGCGGGCAGCGACACCGCCGCTGCAGGCGCGCCGACCGATGCCGAAAGCGACTTCGATGCGTTGTATGGTTCGACCACCCCGCAAGCAGGTGCCAACGGCGCACCGGCACAGCCGGGCGCGGCGCCGGCCTACGACCCGTGGGAGCGCTACAACCGCGGCATGCACCGCTTCAACATGGCGGTGGATCGTGGCGTGGCACGTCCGCTGGCGACGGCCTACACCAAGGTGGTACCGAGCCCGGCCCGGCTGGGTGTGACCAACTTCTTCGACAATCTCGGCACGCCGCTGACCATGGTCAACCAGCTGCTGCAGGGTCACCCGGTCTATGCGGTGCAGTCGCTGGGCCGCTTCGTGATGAACACCACGCTGGGTGTGGCGGGTCTGTTCGACCCCGCTTCGGCGGCCGGCATCCCGCGGCGCAGCGAAGACTTCGGTCAGACGCTGGGCGCGTGGGGCTGGCGCAACTCGCGCTACTTCGAGCTGCCGCTGTTCGGGCCGCGCACCGTCCGCGACACCTTCGGGCTGGCTGGCGATATTCCGCTGTCGTGGGTTCGCCAGGTGGACGACGGCGGTACGCGCTTCGCACTGCAGGGCCTGCAGCTGGTGGACACGCGCGCGCAGCTGATGTCGCTGGATTCGCTGCGCGACCAGGCGCCAGACGAATACGCACTGACCCGCGATGCGTGGATGCAGCGCCGCAATTACCAGATCACCCGCGATCTGCGCAGCCACAGTGAAAAGAACAACGAGCTGCCGGACTACCTGCGCGAGGACAAGGACAACACCGTGCCGGGTAACGCGATGCCGATCCCGAGCTGGGTGCGTTGACCGGTCCGATGTGGTGAGTGATGCACGTAAAAGCCCGGGAGCGATCCCGGGCTTTTACGTTGTGGGCCATGAGGCAGAAACGTTGGAGCGTCGCTTCGAACGCCTGCATTGCGCGGTGTTGCAAAACGCCTGGGTGTGACAGCACTGCTAGGTGCCGTCGTCGCGAGGCGGCACCAGCACCGGTGCCGCCGCATCTTGCGCAGTGATGATTTGCCACTGACCACTCCGCTTGACCCAGATATCGGTCCAGACATATCGGCCCGTAGAGCCGTCTTTACGAGTCCATGTTTCACTCCCGTGAGCGATCGCGGTATCGCCGAAGAACCTGACGCTTACCTCGTCGAGTGTGTTGGAAATGATCTGCTTGGCAGGACCAGTCTCGCGCGTGACCTGGGATTTATCGTATCTGCGGCCCTTGGTATCAGTACCGATGAAGTCCTCGGCAAAGTAAATCCTGCGCTTTGACCGATCTCCTGTAACGACGGACTCGGCCCAGTCTCGAGAACAGTCGATGATGTAACGCTCCGCCTGCGCGTCGGACTTGGACGCCATGCCGGGCGTATGCGAACAGCCACTCAGCATCAAAAACGCAAGCATTGAAGAGCTGACGAAGTGATTGAAGGTCATTTCCTGGTCTCTGGCGCCTCACAAGCACGTTACGCGACATTGCAATGCCGACCGGGCTCTATGCGTGGGCCGCCAACGCCGCATCGATTGCCTGACGCAGGCGTGCATCGTCGGCGGGGATGTCCGGGGCGAAGCGGTCGATGATCTTGCCGTCGCGGCCGATCAGAAATTTTTCGAAGTTCCACACCACGCCGGGCGCGGGGTTGGGTGCAATGCCGTAGCCAGCGAGTTTTTCGCGCATCGGGCCGTCGCCGGTGGTGTGCGGATGCATGCTGGTCAGCGTCTGATACAGCGGGTGCGCCTGGTCGCCGGTGACGGCGATCTTGGCAAACATCGGGAAGGTGACGTCGTAGGTGAGCTGGCAGAACTGCGCGATCTCCGCTTCGCTCCCCGGCTCCTGGCCGTTGAAATCGTTGGCCGGAAACGCCAGCACTTCCAGGCCCTGTTCGCGCTTGTCGCGATACAGTGCTTCCAGCCCTTCGTACTGCGGGGTCAGGCCGCACTTGGAGGCCACATTGACCACCAGCAACACCTTGCCGCGGTAGTCGGCCAAGGTGGCCGGCTCGCCTTCGATGCGGATCACGGGAATGTCGTACAGCGTCTGGCTCATGCGTGCATCCTGATATCCGTAGAGAACGCCGAGCATAGCCCGCACACAAGCGAGTGCGATACCGACATCTGAGTCACGCGTGATCGCCGTTATGGCAGCGCTATGTGCACAGGGATCGGTCTGTCGCCCCGCAGCCGGTTGAACGCTTGGATGTATCGCTGCGTGCCCAAGAAGTGCTCGACGACCTGCACGCGCGTTCGCATCTGGATGCCGATTGGCTGGGCCCCATGGTCGAAGCCGTCGACGCAGCGCGACAGCGGGGCGAATCGACATCGCTGGGTCTGCGATGTCGATGGCATTGCGTGTCAGTTGGCGCTGGTGCTGGCGCACTGCGTGTTCGAGGCGCCGGATCGAGTCGCCCGCCTCACGCAGACATCAGTCGATGCACAACGCTGCTTGGCCCTTGCCGCCGACCACCTCCTGGCGGCAACCGAAGCGATCGCTGTCGCGCTGACAGGTTCCGGTGGTCGCGGTGCCGGTTGGCACAATGCTGGTGGCCAGGCAGTCGCCGCTGCAGTCCGCGTTGTCGGTGCAGGTCTTACCGGCATCGGCATACGGCACGATGCAGCGCGGAATCTGCATGCGGCCGACCGGACGCAGTTGGCCACCTTTCGCGGTGCAGGCTGTGGCGTCGGCGCTTGCCTGTGTGGCAGGTGCCTGAGCGGCCGGCGCAGCGGAAGAGGCGGTTGGCGCATTGCTGCAGGCGGCCAGCAGCAGCGCGCAGACGCAGGTGTAGATCCAACGACTGGACATGGCAAGACTCCCTCGGAAAGTGATGACAAGCATCGCGACATCCATGTCTGCGTGGCGTGGGCGGGGCTGGTAACGCGGTACGGCGGCGCTTGGAATGCGGGCGCGAGATGGACGTTGGGTCATGCCCATCGCACCCAAGGGTGCCTTATCGCGGCGGCAGTCATGATCGCGCTGGCTCATGCCGCTAGCTGCGCAGCGCATTGCCGTTCGCAAGCGCGGACGTCTGCGCGACGCCCTACCGGTAAACCCATCGCGTCCAAATGCGCTCCTGCGAATGTGTCCGTTTTCGACCGCAGTTCGGCGGCCTGTCCGATCTCGCTCCGCTGCCTTATTCGTGCTCGTCGCCGCCGTCGTCCGGTGAACTCGCAATGCCTTCGTCGCTGCCATCGTCCAGCAGTGCCTGCGATTGCTCGCCGGCCAGGGTTTCCACGCCGCGCAGGCGGCGTTCGATGGTGCGGGTCTTGCGGCTGGCTTCGCCCAGGCTCTTGCCGACCGTGCTGATCTGCCGCTCGGCCTTTTCGAGAATGCCGGCGAACTTGCCGAACTCGCTTTTCACTGCGCCCAGCACCTGCCAGACCTCGCTGGAGCGCTTCTCGATCGCCAGCGTGCGAAAACCCATCTGCAGGCTGTTGAGCAAGGCGGTAAACGTGGTCGGGCCAGCCAGTACCACGCGATGCTCGCGCTGCAGCAGATCGACCAGGCCGGCGCGCCGGATCACTTCGGCATACAGGCCTTCGGTCGGCAAAAACATCACCGCAAAGTCGGTGGTGTGCGGTGGGCAGACGTACTTGTCGCTGATCGATTTGGCCTGGATGCGGATGGCGCGTTCCAGCTGCGCGGTCGAGGCCTTGATCGCATCCAGGTCGCCCTTTTCCTGCGCGTCGATCAGGCGTTCGTAGTCTTCGCGCGGGAACTTGGCATCGACCGGCAGCCACACCACCGTGTCGTCGCCGCGCCCAGGCAGGCGGATCGCGAAATCCACCGCTTCGGCGCTGTCGGGTTTAACCCGCACGCCGCGTGCGTACTGCTCCATCGTCAGCGTCTGCTCGAGGATGTTGTCCAGCTGCACTTCGCCCCAGCCGCCACGGTCCTTGACGTTGGTGAGCACGCGCTTGAGGTCGCCCACGCCGGTGGCCAACTGCTGCATTTCGCCCAGTCCGCGCTGTACCTGTTCCAGCCGCTCGGACACCAGCTTGAAGGAAGCATCCAGACGCGTGTTGAGCGTGGTCTGCAGTTTTTCGTCGACCGTGGCGCGCATCAATTCGAGCTTGCTGGCGTTGTCGCTCTGCAGGCTGGCCAACTGCTGCTCGAGCGTGGCGCGCATCTCGCCGATACGCAGTTCGTTGCGCTGGGTGAGTTCGTTCAAACGCTGGCCCAGCGCTTCGGTGAAGCGCTGTTGCGATTGCCCGGCTTCCTGGCGGCCCTTGCGGGAGTCTTCGGCCAGCGCTTCGCGCAGTGCGGCCATGTGCGTGTCGGTGCGCGCGATGAGTTCGGTCAATTGCTGGCCGAACACGTGGATGCGGGTTTCCTGTTGCTGACCGAAACCTTCGAGTTGGGTGCGCAGTTCGGTGAGCCGCAGGGTCAGCAGTTCGCCGGTGCGCTGTTGCGCAAGGCCACTTTCTTCGCGCGCCTTGCGGGCGTCTTCGCCGAGTGCGTCGCGCAGCAGGTCCAGGCGTTGGTCGGTGCGGGTGGACAGTTCGGTGAGATTGCGTGCGAAGGTTTCCAGGCGCGCGTCCTGCTGCCGCGCCAGGCCTTCGAGTTGCTCGCGCAGTTCGCCGCGGCCGTCGCGTTGCTCGGCGCGCAGCGCATGCTCCAGTGCGGTGGTGGACGGACGTCGCAGCAGCGCGAGCAGCTGCAACACGAGGACTACGACAAGCAGCCCGAGAAGGATCAGGGATTGGGATGACATACGCGCAGTGTAGCGGTGCCGGTCGCAACAGCTGCGTCGTGCATCGCGCAACCAGCGGCGATCGCGCGGCGGCACTGCAGGAGGGGGCAGCGCGACAGCGGCCATGACAGACCGCTGCCGTGCTTAAGGCGTCTGCGGTCAGAAGCCTTCCAGTACCAGCTTGCCGCGGGTACGGTGCGATTGCAGCGCGGCGTGGGCGCGGCGCAGGTTGTCGGCGGTGATGCGGCCGTAGTGCTCGCCCAGCGTGGTGCGCAGCACGCCGGTATCCACCAGCTCGGCGACGCGATTGAGCAGATGGTGCTGGGCGATCATGTCGTCGGTCTCGAACAGGGAGCGGGTGAACATCAGCTCCCAGTGCAGCGACAGGCTCTTGCGCTTGAGCGGCAGCGCGTCCAGCGTGGCCGGGTCGTCGATCAAGGCCAGCTGGCCTTGCGGGGCAAGCACCTCGACCAGTTGGGCGAAGTGCTGGTCGGTGTGGGTGAGGCTGGCGACGTGCTGCACCTGCGCGATGCCGATCCGCTGCAGGCCTTCGCTGAGCGGCTGGCTATGGTCGATCACGTGATGCGCGCCGAGGGCGTGCACCCAATCCTGGGTGTCCGGGCGCGAGGCGGTACCGATGACGGTCAGCTGGGTCAGCGTGCGCGCCAGCTGCACCAGGATCGAGCCGACGCCACCGGCCGCACCCACGACCAGCAGCGCCTGGCCTTGGCCGCCGCCTTCGGCAATGCCGAGCCGGTCGAACAACAGTTCCCAGGCGGTGATGGCGGTCAGCGGCAACGCGGCGGCGGCAGCGTCATCGAGCGTGGCCGGCTTGCGCCCGACCAGGCGCTCGTCGACCAGGTGGTACTCGGCATTGGTGCCCGGGCGGGTCAGCGCGCCGGCGTAGTACACCGCATCGCCGGGCCGGAACAGGCTGACCGCCTCGCCGACCGCATCGACCACCCCGCTGGCATCCCAACCGAGTACGCGCGGGGCGTCCACCGCGGCGTTGCTGCGCACCTTGGTGTCGACCGGATTGACCGAGACGGCGTGGATGCGCACGCGCAGGTCGCGCGGGCCGGGGGTGGGCAGCGGCAGCTCGAGTTCGACCAGCGCGCGCGGGTCGTCGATGGGCAGGCCGTGTTGCGGATAGGCAATCGCTTTCATGGCGGGACGTCGTGCGGGAGGGAGCTGCATGGTCGGCCACCTGCATTCACGGAAAAACCGGCAAACTGCGCAAGCACTTTCACAATTGGAGTGAAAATGGTCCGCTTCGATGACTTGGCGCTGTTCGTGCGTACCGCGGCGCTCGGCAGTTTTTCCAGTGCAGCGCGCGAGGCCGACCTGTTGCCTGGTCAGGCCAGCGCAGCGGTGGCGCGGCTGGAGCGCGCGCTGGATCTGCGCCTGTTCGCTCGGTCCACACGCAGCCTGCGGCTGACCGCCGAAGGCGAGCAGTACCTGCCGTACGCGCGCCAGATACTGGAGCTGCTGCGCGACGGACGCGAGCATGTGCGTGGCCACGACAGTGCGCTGCAGGGCTTGCTGCAGGTGACGGCGCCGTCGGACCTGGGCCGCAACGTGTTGCTGCCGTGGCTGACCGAATTCCGCGCCGCGCATCCGAAATTGACCTTGCGGCTGCATTTGTCCGATCAGGTGGCCGACCTGTATCGCGCGCCGGTGGATGTGGCATTCCGGCTCGGGCGCATCGACGATGCGGACCATCTGGCGTTGCCGCTGGCACCGGACAACCGCCGCGTGCTGGTGGCCGCGCCGGCGTACCTGCAGCGCCATGGGCGGCCCGCCACGTTAGACGCGCTGCGCGAGCATGCCTGCCTGCTGTATGTGCTGGCCGGGCGCGCCTACGACCGCTGGCAATTCGAACTGCAAGGCCGCCGCCACGTCGTGCCGGTGCGCGGCGCGATGCTGTGCGACGACGCCGATGTGGTGCGGCGCTGGGCAGTGGCCGGCGAAGGCATTGCCTACAAGTCGTGGCTGGATGTCTGCGCCGACGTGCAGGCCAGGCGGCTGGAGGTGCTGCTTCCCGAGTGTGGCGACCGCCTGCCGCTGCATCTGGTGTGCCCGCATCGCAAGCAGTTTTCACCGGCGATCCGGCAACTGCATGCGCTTTTTGCACAACGCTGCCAGGCGCTGACAGCGTTGTATCCGGTGCGGGCCGATGGGGTCGATGTGGAGTGATCCGGTTGACGGACGGAAAGCCGTGGTTAATTCGCAGGACTTCTTTGGCGCGTCGAGTTGGTCGAATGTGTTGAGCGGATGCATGGCATCAACACGCCATGCCCGCTTCGCGTTGCGCCCTCTGCCGCGCTCACCTCACAGGCTGTTCTCTTGCTGCCTGCGTTTGCGCTGCATTGCGCCTGTCTGCACCGTTACGCCAACCATGTGCACACGGGTTTGGATTCCGCATGGCTTGCTCCGCTGCTGCTGCATGCGCTAATGCCGCGTTCGTTGAAGCACCCATCACGACGGCGGCTCTCGCCTGCCGGTATGACCTCATCCAGCTCCGGTCGCATGCAGCGCTATGCCAATCGCGACGGCCACTCCGGCGTGGTGGCTTACGCGCTGGCCGATGAGGCCATCGCGGTGCGTTTTCGCAGCGGCGAGACGTACGTGTATACCGCCGACAGCGCGGGTGCCGACGTCGTGGCGACCATGCAGCGGCTTGCCACGACGGGGCGCGGTTTGAGCACCTACATCAGCCAGCGCGTGCGCGATGCTTACGCCGGCAAGATCGCGTTGTAGCGGCGTACGCGTGCAGCGGTGAGAATGCAATACGCGCTCTGCTGCTCAGCGCAGCGTACCTCGACGCATACGGCTGCGCTCGCCGCATCAAGCCTCTGGCGTTGCACGCAGAACGCGCCACCATCGCCGATTGGGCACCATCACGCGTAGCAAGGAAGAACACATGCTGGAGATCTACGGAACGCCGACGTCGATCAACGTGCGCAATGTGCTGTGGTTGTGCGACGAGCTGGCACTGGACGACACGCTGCACGCGTATGGCAGCGGCTTTGCATCGGTGCAGACGCCGGCATTTCGCGCACTCAATCCCAATGCGCTGGTGCCGGTGCTGCGCGATGGCGAGTTGGTGCTGTGGGAGTCGAACACGATTTGCCGTTATCTGGCCGCACGCAGCCAACGCCACGATCTGCTGCCAGCCGCACTCGCCGCGCGTGCACTGGTCGAACAATGGATGGATTGGCAGGCCACCGAACTCAATACCGCCTGGCGCTACGCCTTCATGGCGACCGTGCGCGGCAGTGCGGTGCAGACCGATCCACAAGCGATGCGGCGAGCGTGGAGCAGTGGAACCGGCACATGGCGATCCTTGATGCACAACTGCAACGCGGCGGTCCGTTTGTTCTCGGGGCGGACTTCACCTTGGCCGATATCGTACTGGGTCTGTCGACGCAACGCTGGATGGCCAGCCCGATCGCGCAGACGACATTGCCTGCAGTGACGGCGTACCACGCACAGTTGAAAAAACGCGCCGGGTTTCAGCGCCATGCTTGCACCGCCCCGTAACGCTACGCATAACGCCATTGCGAAGCGAACCAGACAACGCAGCAGATGCCTGCGGCACGCTCGCACTGCAGTGGCCTCGACGTGACTTGCGCGTGCGTGGGGTGAGGGTTTGCTGTTGCGAGGCTTGCCGATGACCACGGCCACGCATCAAAGCCGCCTGTTGGCGCTGGGCCTGTTCGCTTTTCTGGGCGCCTTCGCGGCGATCGTCTGGTACCTGATGCGACCCTACGGCACGGTGTATTTTTTCCCGGTGCATTTTTTGATCGGCGCCGCGTTGCCGTTTGTGATCTATGCGATCGGCGGAACCCGGCTATGGTTCTGGCTCGGCCTGGGTGTCGCCGCGCTGGTGCTGCTGCGGTTCAACCTGTGGGGCCATGAGGCCAATGGCGCAGCACCGAGGGTGCGCGACTGGAGCCACTTTGCTGCCGGCGTGGCCGGGCTTGCCGGTGCCTGGGCGGTGCAGCGGTCTATCGCAAGGCGCGTCCACCGCATCGTCCGTCGATTGAGTGAGCGGAAGTCGGCGATTGGGCAGTCGCACAGACAGCGGTGTGTGCTGAGTGCCTGTGCCCGGCGATGGCGTTGCGCGATGCGCCGCGCGAAGCTGATGCCGTGCAGGTGGGTGCCCTGCCCGACCGTCGCATGACCTTGGACCGATAGCTTTGCTGCGCTGCGTTGGGCGACACTCGCGCATTCTTTTGATTCCCGCGAGGTCCGCATGTCGTCTTGGCTCAGGCGCAAATCCATCGATCAGGTCACCGTGCACGAGGCTGGCCGGCAACTGGTCCGCAGCCTGAGTTGGCCGCATCTGATCGCGCTCGGTATCGGCGCCATCGTCGGTACCGGTATCTACACGCTGATTGGCGTGGGTGCCGACAAAGCCGGCCCGGCGGTGCTGCTGTCGTTCGTGGCGGCCGGCATCGTCTGCGCCTGCGCGGCGCTGGCGTATGCGGAAATGGCCACGATGATGCCGGCCGCCGGCAGTGCCTACACCTACAGCTACACCGCGTTGGGCGAGAGCATCGCCTGGGTGGTGGGCTGGAGCCTGGTGCTGGAATACTCGCTGGTCGTCAGCACCGTAGCGGTGGGCTGGTCTGGCTACTTCGTCGGCTTTCTGCAGTGGTTGGGGGTGAGCTTGCCGCATGAACTGATCGCCGGGCCACATGCCGGCGGCATCGTGAACCTGCCGGCGGTAGTGATCACCTTCCTGGTAGCCGGCATGCTGATGGCCGGCACCAAGGAAAGCGCCACGCTCAATGCCGTGCTGGTGGTCTTGAAGATCATCGCGCTGGGCGTGTTCGTGGCCATTGCGTTGCCGACCTTCAACAGCGCCAACCTGCAGCCATTCATGCCGTACGGCTTCTCCAAGGCGATGGGCCCGGACGGCGTGGAGCGTGGGGTGATGGCGGCGGCGGCGATTATCTTCTTCGCGTTCTATGGCTTCGATGCGATTTCCACTGCGGCCGAAGAAACCAAGAACCCCGGACGCGATCTGTCGATCGGCATCGTCGGCTCGATGATCGGCTGCACGCTGATCTACGTGCTGGTGGCACTGGCGGCAGTGGGTGCGATGAGCTTCACCGTGTTCGGCAAGAGTCCGGAACCGCTGGCGCTGATCATGCGCGAACTCGGCCACGGCAAGGCGGCGTTGGTGATCGGTGCAGTGGCGATCATCGCGTTGCCGACCGTGCTACTGGCGTTCCTGTACGGGCAGAGCCGCATCTTCTTCGTGATGTCGCGCGATGGCTTGTTGCCGCGCGGCTTGTCCAAGGTCAATGCACGCACCGGCACGCCCGTGGCGATCACGCTGTTCACTGCGGTGCTGGTGGCGGCGCTGGCGGGCGTGGCGCGGCTGGACGAGATCGCCGCATTGGCCAACGCCGGCACGCTGGCCGCATTCACCGCGGTGGCTGCCTGCCTGTTGGTGCTGCGCGTGCGTGAACCCGGCCGTGCGCGCGCCTTCCGCACGCCGCTGGCGTGGGTCGTGGGACCGGTGGCGATCCTGGGCTGCCTGTACCTGTTCTGGAGTTTGCCGAGCAAGACGCAGGTCTGGTTCCTGCTGTGGAATGCGCTGGGCGTGCTGGTGTACCTGGCGTATGGGCGGCGCAATAGCCGGCTGGCGACGGTTGGTTAGTCCCTTCTCCCACCGGGAGAAGGTGCCCGCGGGGCGGATGAGGGGCGCCTCAGATATCTTTCAGTGCCAACCATGACGAACGCGTCGCCACGCGCCTTCAAGAATGAATCATCGACGGGAAGGTCTTGGCGCTAGCAGTGCTGTGCTGCGCGGCTGCTTGCGGACACGCGCGTTGACCACTCCCTTGACCAAGTGGCGTCGCCCCGCGCCCTAACCCCTCTCCCGCGCGCGGGAGAGGGGGTTTCGGCCTGCTGCGGTCACGGCGCGGTTGCAGGCGTGGCGCAGAACGAGGTTGGGAGTGCGTCCGCCTGCGTGCCCCAGCCCTGCGTCGGGGGCTGTTTAGTTAGTGCGAACGACAGCGTGCCGCCCTGCTGCAGCCGGGCCCAGTCCAGGAACACCTGCCGCTGCGGTGTACCGTTGAAACGCACGCCCTCCACGTACTGCAGCGCGCGGCCATCGGCGCCGGGGGCATCGATGCGCAGGCGTTTGCCGTTGCCCAAAGTGAGCGTGACCCGCTTGAAACGCGGCGCATGCAGCAGGAATTCACCGCTGCCCGGCACCGCCGGATACAGGCCCAAGGCACTGAACAGATACCAGGCCGACATGGTGCCGAGGTCGTCGTTGCCGGTCACCCCATTGGGTGCGTTAGTGAACAACTGTTGCGCGGCGCGCACCACGGTGGCGGTCTTCCACGGTTGGCCGATCAGCGTGTACATCCACGGTGCGTGCAGATCCGGTTCGTTGTTGGGGTTGTAGCGGTACTGGTTGTAATAGCTGTACGGGCCGACCACCCAGTGCGTGCGTGCCCCATTGAGCGGGTCCTTGAGCAGGTCGTCGTAGGCGAAGAAGGTGTCCAGGCGTTTGCCGGTTTGTTCGCTGCCGTGCATGGCCTGCAGCATGCCGGGGATGTCCTGCTGCACCAGCCACTGGTACTGCCAGGCCGTGCCTTCGTGGAAGCCGTGCTCCGAGCGTGGGCTGTAGTGGTCGTCGGAGGGCGCATACCAGTTGCCGTCTTCCAGCCGCGGGCGCGGGAAGCCAGCAAATCCGGTCTCGGCATCGCGCACATCCGCATCCCACACGCGGTGCCAGTTGCCGCCGCGTTTGCGCAGCTGCGCGCTGTCGTCGCTGTGGCCCAGTGCGTGTGCCATCTGTGCGAGTGCGCAATCGGCCAATGCATATTCCAGGGTGGCCGAGCCGCCCTGGTGCGGGTCCACGTCCATGCCCTTGGAAGGAAATGCGCGGTCGTACTGGACGAAGCCGTTGGCCAGATAGTTGGCGTTGCCCGAGCGCCCGGCGTGGCGCGAATTGATCGGCGGCTGGCCGAACGCGTTTTCGCGTAGCGCTGCATACGCCTCCGCCTCGTTGCCTTGCAGCGCACCGAAGCGCCACAGATCCACCAGGAACGGGGTGACCGGGTCGCCGGTCATGATGTTGGTGTCGAAGTTGGCGTAACCCCAACGCGGCAGCCAGCCGCCTTGCTGATGGATCGCCAGCAGCGAACGTCCAATGTCGTGCGCGCGCGCCGGTTGCAACAAGGCAAGCAGCTGGTTCTGCGAGCGGTAGGTGTCCCACAGCGAAAAATACTCGTAGTAGGTCCAGCCGTCGGCGCGATGGATCGCATCGTCGTAGCCGCGATACCGACCATCGGCATCGCTGCCGGTGAGCGGCTGCAGCAAGGCGTGATACAGCGCGGTGTAGGCCACGCGGCGGTCGTCGTTGCTGGCGCCTTCCAATTGCATGCTGGCCAGCTCGCTGCGCCAGGCCTGCTGCGCGCGCTGGCGCATCTGTTCAAGACTGAGCAGCGTGCCGCCCTGCATGCCATCGGCACGCAGATTCGTGCGGGCGCCTTCGGCATCCACATGCGAGATAGCGCTGACCACGGTCACCGCACGCGCGTTGTTGTTTTTGCCTAGCGGGAAGCTGAGCCAGGCGCCGTTGGGCTTGAGTTCGCCGCCCATGCTGTGGCGCGCGCCGGGCACGCCGCCGTCTTCGCCCCACACGCCATGCGCGGTGAACGGGCGATCGAATTCCAGGCGGAACCAGGTGGTGTATTCGTGGCCGCCGCAGAAGCTCTGTGTCGTGAGTTTGCCCTCGACCACGCGGTCGCCGACGATCTGCACCTGGCTGCCGATCACCACGTGGCGGTCGTTGGCCTGCGCCACATTGACCAACACATGGCCGGTGTCTGCGCCCGGCGCGAAGGTGTAG
>NZ_PHKV01000018.1 GCF_002846205.1 Xanthomonas prunicola | reverse complement strand
CGTGGCGGGCGAGCGGCGGCTGGTGGGGTATGTGATCGCCACCGCCGAGGCGCCGACAGCGGACCAATTGCAGCGGCATTTGCGCGTGCACTTGCCGGAGTACCTGGTGCCCGAGGCTTTTGTGCCAGTGGACGCGTGGCCGCTGACGGCCAACGGCAAGCTGGATCGGCACGCATTGCCTGCACCCGATGCCGCGCAACGCAACCTGCAGACGTATGTGCCGCCTGCCAATGCGCTGGAGCAGCAACTGGCCGAAATCTGGCAGGCGGTGCTGGGGGTGGAGCGGGTCGGGCGCCACGATAATTTCTTCCAGCTCGGCGGGCACTCCCTGCTGGCGGTGACGCTGGTGGAGCGGCTGCGCCAGCAGGGTCTTGGCATGGATGTGCGGGCACTGCTGGGACAGCCCACCTTGGCGGCAACGGCCGCAGCGCTTGGCCGCAGCCAGGAACTGGAGGTGCCGCCGAACCTGATACCGGCCGGCTGCGCACGCATTACCCCGGAGCTGCTGACACTGGTGGAGTTGTCGCAGGCCACGATCGACCGCATCGTGGCCACAGTGCCGGGTGGGGCGGCAAACGTGCAGGACATCTATCCACTGGCGCCGCTGCAGGAGGGGGTGTTGTATCACCATCTGATGGCGCGCCAGGGCGACCCCTATCTGCTGCAGGCACAGTTGGCCTTCGACGACAAACCGTGCCTGGACGCGTTCGTCGCACTCCTGCAGCGCGTGGTCGATCGACACGACATCCTGCGTACCAGTGTGGCCTGGGAGGACTTGGCTGCGCCGGTGCAGATCGTCTGGCGACAGGCACGTGTAGTTTGCGATCCGGTGCAGTTGAACCCGGACGATGGAGATGTGCTGGAGCAACTGCAGGCGCGATTCGATCCATGCCAGTACCGTATCGCTCTCACCCACGCACCCTTGCTGCAATTGCATTACGCGCAGGATCCACACAATGGCAGGCTGGTGGCGTTGATGCTGTTCCATCACATCGTGCTGGATCACACCGCACTGGCGGTGATTCGCGAGGAAATGCAGCACCTGTCCGCAGTCGGTGACGCCGGCCTGCCAACGCCCACGCCCTATCGTACGTATGTGACCCAGGCGCTGCGGGGCAAGACCCAGGAGGAGCACGAAACCTTCTTCAGGCAATGCCTGGGAGACATCGATACGCCAACGCTGGCTTTCGACACAGAAGATACGCCCGGCCATCTGCAACCCCTGCAGCAGTCCGACGTACTGCTCGATCCCATGCTCGCCAGTCGGCTTCGCCGGCAGGCGCGAGATCTGCATCTGAGCGTCGCAAGCCTCCATCACCTGGCCTGGGCGATGGTGCTGGGATCGGGCGTGGGTCGCGATGATGTCGTCTTCGGCAGCGTCTTGCTCGGGCGCATGCAGGGCGGCCCCGCTGCCGATCGCGCCTTGGGCATGTTCATCAATAGCCTGCCGATCCGGGTCAGGCTCGATGCGCCTGCCGCGGCCGCCGCGCGGCGCACGCACGATGCCTTGACGGCGCTGATGGCACACGAACATGCATCGCTGGCATTGGCGCAGCGCTGCAGCAGCATTCCCGCTTCGACGCCGCTGTTCAACGCATTGCTCAATTATCGGCATAGTCCGCCGCTGCCGGCAGACGCGGCGACATCCGCTGCCTGGCATGGCGTGCATGCACTTGGCAGCAGCGAGCGCACCAATTATCCGCTGCTGCTGAACGTGGATGATCTTGGAGACCAATTCGCGCTGAGCGTGCAAACCCGTGCGGACATCGGTGCCGAACGCATGTGTGCTTTCATGCAACGCGCACTTGCGCAGTTGGTCGATGCGCTCGAGCAGTGCTCGGACCTGCCGGTCGGTCAGCTGTGCGTGCTGCCTGCCGACGAACTCGGACAGCTGCTGGACACCTTCAACGCCACCGATCGCGACTATCCACATGCACAGACCGTGCATGCGCTGTTCGAGCAGCAGGCGGCACTGACGCCGGAGGCGCCAGCCGTGATCGATGGAGCGCATCGGTGCAGTTATGCAGCGCTCAACCGCAAGGCCAATCAGCTTGCGCATTACCTGATCGGCCTGGGAGTAGGGGCGGGCCAGTACGTGGGCATTCGCCTTCCACGTTCGCTGGAGTTGGTGGTCGCGCAATTGGCCATCAACAAATGTGCCGCAGCGTATCTGCCGCTGGATGTGCAGTCGCCAGACCAACGTTTGCAGCAGATTCTCGATGAAAGCGCAGCGCGCTGGGTCGTCAGTCGTAGCGACCAGCCGCTTCCCGATGGTGCTGCACGATTGGACATGGATCTGCTCGACTTGAGCGCATCGCCCACGCACGATCCGCAGTTGTCCCAGTCCAGCGCATCGGACGCCTATGTGATGTACACCTCCGGCTCGACCGGTGTTCCTAAAGGCGTGCGGATCGCGCATCGGGGCATCAATCGGCTGGTGTGCAACAACGGCTATGCCAAGTTCCAGCCCGGCGATCGGGTGGCCTTCGCTGCCAATCCGGCCTTCGACGCCAGTACCCTGGAAGTGTGGGCGCCGCTACTCACCGGCGGCTGCGTAGTGGTGATTGCGCAGGACATCGTGCTGTCGCCAGACCGGCTGCGGGAGTGTTTGCAGAACCAGGCCGTCAACGTGCTGTGGCTGACGGCCGGGCTGTTCCATCACCACGCAGCCGTGTTGCTGCCGGCCATTGCGCAGCTGCGTTATCTGATCGTGGGCGGTGACGTCCTCGACCCGGCAGTGGTAGCGCGGGTATTGGCCGAAGGGGCGCCGCAGAGGTTGCTCAACGGATACGGGCCGACCGAGACCACGACCTTCGCAACCATCCACTGCATCACCGAAGTCTCCGGCCCCATTCCGATTGGCCGTCCCATCGGCAATACCCGTGTCTATGTGCTGGATGCGCATGGCACGCCGCTGCCGATCGGCGTGGCGGGCGAGTTGTACATCGGCGGCGATGGTGTGGCGCTGGGATACCTGCATCAACCGACGCTGACCGCCGAGCGGTTTATTGCCGACCGCTTCAGCGGCAAGGCGGATGCGCGCCTGTATCGCAGTGGCGATCTGGTGCGCTGGCGGGCGGACGGTGTGCTCGAATACCTGGGCCGCACCGATGGGCAGGTCAAAGTGCGCGGTTTCCGTGTTGAATTGGGAGAAATCGCGTCCGCGCTCCAAACGCATCCGGCGGTTGCGATTGCGGCGGTTGTGCAGCGTGAAGATGTGCGGGGGTCGAAACAGCTGGTGGCTTACTACCAGGCAGACGTGGCAGCGGACGTCGCTCACGATGCACAGGCGTTACGCATGCATCTGTTGACCCGCGTACCGGATTACATGCTGCCGTCTGCGTATGTACAGATGGAGCAATTGCCACTGACCGCCAACGGCAAGCTGGATCGGCATGCCTTGCCGCTGCCGGCACGCAATGATCATGCTGGCCACGACGACACGCCGCCACAAGGCGAGCTGGAAACATTGCTCCATACGCTGTGGTCGCAGTTACTTCGCATCGATCGCATCGGGCGGCACGACGATTTCCTCGCACTGGGCGGTCATTCGCTGCTGCTGGTACGCCTCAATGGCCTGCTGAAGCGGGCAGGGACGACGGTGCCGTTATCTGTGCTGAGTGCGCATACCAGTCTGGCGGCGATGGCGACAGCGATCGAGCGGTGGCGGGAGACCTCAACGCCACCGGGCGTGGTCACCGTGCGGATGGGCGGCGACAAGCGCCCGCTGTTTTTGGTACATGACTTCAGCGGTCTGGATCTGTATTTTGCGCCCCTGGGCGAGCACATTGCTCCGGATGTGCCGGTCTATGGGCTGTCCGCTGTTGCGTTGGGCGCGCCCCAGCCACGTACCGTGCAGGAACTTGCGGCGCGTCTGTTACGTCATCTGCGCGCGGTGCAGCCGCACGGACCTTACCGGGTTGCCGGCTGGTCATTCGGCGGGCTGTTGGCGTACGAGATTGCCACCCAATTGCTCGCTGTGGATGAGCTGGTCGAGTTCGTTGGTTTGATCGATACCTATCATCCCTCGCAACTCGATCTCGGTCCGGCCTACATCGATCCTGCGCACGCGCCGCAGCGCCTCCTGCTGCAGCACTGCGTGGCCGCGCTGCCGGATGATGAGCAACGTGCCTCTGCCCAGGCCAACCTGCAGGCACTCGCGGCGCAGGTTGGCCAGTGGGAAGACACGGCATTGATCAGACTGTGCCGCTCGCGCGGCTGGTTGCCGTCCGCGTGGGCCGACCAGGACGACGCCAGCCTGCTGCAATCGCTGGCGCGCGAGTTCGCACACGGCTATGCACAGCGACACTACCTGCCGATGGCCATCCATATGCCGGTCCATCTGTTCGCTGCGGCGCAGGCCCTGGCACCCCGGTCGGCCAGCGATGCAGCGCTGGCATGGCAAGCGTTGCTTGGCGCAGACATGCTGACCTGCATCACCGTGCCAGGGGATCACCACACGATGCTGCAAACGCCGCATGTCGCTGCGTTGGGTGCGGCGATCAGCCAGCAGCTGGAAGCCCGTCAGCAATCGCTGCCTCGCGGTCCGCAACTCCACATGCCCTTGACCCGTATCCAGACCGGAGCCCTGCAGCAGCCAGTGGTGGTGTGCGTGCCGGGAGCGGCGGACAACGTTGCCGGATTCGTCGATCTTGCCGCTGCACTGGGCGATGCCTGGTCGGTCTACGGTCTGCAGCCACGCGGATTGCAGCGTGACCAGCTCCCGCACGGCACTGTCGAGTCCGCCGCAACGGCCTATGTTGCATGGATGCTCAAGGAGCTTCCCGGCCATCCGATCCATCTGCTCGGTCATTCGTTTGGCGGCTGGGTGGCCTTCGATCTGGCCCGCCAGCTAGCTGCACATGGGCGCACCGTCGCATCGCTGACGCTGCTCGACGCCGAAGCGCCTGGCGGTGATGGTGCAGTTGGCAAGCCTTACACCGCCACCGCCGTGCTTGAACGCCTGATCGAGTCGCTGCAGCTCTCCAGAGGGACGCGTCTGGGGATTGATCCCCTCCTGTTCCCGACGCTGGACCACGCGCAGCAATTGGAGCTGGTTCGGGCAGGCATGGTGCGTGTGGGACTGTTACCGCATCGCGCGCCGCCCGATGCCATCCATGGCGTGGTGCAGGTCTTTGGGACCGCACTGCGCACGGTCTACCGCCCTGCTTACCGCTACCCGGGCAGCCTGCGCCTGGTGCTGGCCGACCATCCGTTGCTGGATGCGGCGGACAACCGTATCCAGCACGAGAAGCAGGCTGCAGGATGGCGGGCGCTGGCAAGCGAATTGCGCATCTGGCATGCGAGCGGCGATCACTTCAGCATGTTGCGCGCTCCGCATGTGCATCAGCTTGCGCGCTGGTGGAGTCAATCGGTTCGTTCAAACGGGTCCGACGAACGGCGCATGGAGTCCTCCGCCTAGCGCGCCTCGCAGCGAACCCCGATGGCAATGTGACTGCCCTGTTGCGTGGAGCGCGCCACGCGCAGGGTTGGGCAAGCGCGGTGCTCGCCAGCACATTCTGGAGGCTGGCGGAACAGCGTTATCGCGTGGACAGGCCGCGCCATGCAGGCGCCCGCGGGGGAAGGCAACCGTGGGGCGCTTTGCCTGCAAGATCGGTGTTCCTGCCTAGACGCAGTCACCAGACGCGGTAGGTGACGACCGTTTGCGGATCGACCCAAGCGAAGCCGACAGGGCACAGATGACCCGCCGGCAGCGACGGGCAGAGCGATTCGCAAAGCCTGAGCTGGAGATAGCCGGCGGCCACGTCCACACCTGTGACCTGCGCCGCCGAGAAGTCGAAGTAGCGTCCGACAGCTGCAAAACTCGCTTTGAACAGGCTTTCCTTCGCCGAAAAAACCAGCGTCAGCAATGCATCCAGCGCCAAGTCGCCGGCATCGTGCAGCGTCTTCAGCAAAGCCAGCTCCGAGGCGTTTACCACCGTGGCCCGCAACGCCGCTTGGGCATCGGGGCTTGCCAGGTGTTCCAGATCGATGCCGATGCCACGCCACCGATCGGCAGGCGCGACGGCGGAAATGGCCAGCCGGTGACTATGGCTGATGCTGCCTGCCACAGTTGTCGGCCACACCGGCTCGCGTGCGTCGCCGGTTGCGATCTGCACAGTGTCAGGGTGAGTGACCAGGCCTTGCTGATACAACGCGTGGCGCGCGGCGAGTCTGCCGAAAAAGTATTCGGCTTGGCGCTTGCGAACGCTGCGAACGATCGCAGGCGGGCAGGCGATTGCGCACCGCGCGAACGCATCAGGTGAAAACTGATCGCTGGCAAAGTCCATCACCTGAGCAACCAGATGTTCGCCTGCCAGACACGGCAGGGCAGATTGCCAGTGCGCGCGCAGGCCAGGCACAGCGCCGTGGGCGGCGCATTCGGGCGCTCTTCGCTCTAGTAGCACGGCAGCTGCTGACGCTTGCGATGCATTTCGGCCAGCGCCTGCAGCGTGGGCAACGCCCTGCACTTGGTCGATCTGGCTGTCGTCATCACCACTGTCTTTGCGTCGCCACGTTGATCGTGCGTTCTCAGTCGCGGCTTAATTTGTGCCCGGGGCGGGGGTCGAACCCGCATAGCCTCACAGCTGAGGGATTTTAAGTCCCTTGCGTCTACCAATTTCGCCACCCGGGCATTGCGATAGCGTGCCTGATTGCGCGGCGATTGTGAATCTTTGTGGCGGACTGCCTGCACTGCCTGGCTTGCTTCGGCCTGCGTTATGCTGCCGCCGCATAGCGCGCCGCCACCGGCGGCGTACCACCCCAAGGAACCGCATGTCCGGCAACAGGCTTCTCGTACCGCCACAAGGGCGCATCGCCGTCATCGGCTTAGGCTATGTCGGCCTGCCGTTGGCGGTTGCCTTCGGGGAGCAGCGCGACACCCTGGGCTTCGACATCGATACGCAGCGCGTTGCGCAATTGCGCGATGGCCACGATGCCACGCTGGAATTGGACGAGACCGAGTTGGCTGCGGCAACGCAGGTGCGCTACACCGCAGACGCGACCGATCTGGCCACGTGCAGCATTTTCATCGTGACAGTGCCGACGCCGATCGACAGCTTCGAGCAGCCGGATCTGGAGCCGTTGCGCAGCGCCACGGCCTTGATCGCCGCTGCACTCAAGCCAGGCGATCTGGTGATCTACGAATCCACCGTCTACCCGGGAACCACCGAAGAAGTCTGCGTGCCCTTGCTCGAAGCAGCGTCCGGACTTAGGTTCAACCACGATTTCTTTTGCGGCTACAGCCCCGAGCGCGTCAATCCCGGTGATCGCCAGCGGCGTCTGCGCGATATCCGCAAGATCACTTCCGGCTCGACGCCCAACGCCGCTGATGCGGTCGACGCACTGTACGCCAGCATTCTTACCGCTGGCACCTGGCGCGTCCCGTCGATGCGCGTGGCCGAAGCGGCAAAGGTGGTCGAGAACATCCAGCGTGACGTCAATATCGCGCTGGTCAACGAACTGGCGTTGATCTTCGACAAGCTGGGAATCGACACGCTCGATGTACTCGAAGCCGCAGGAACCAAATGGAACTTCCTGCCGTTTCGTCCTGGCCTGGTCGGCGGGCATTGCATCGGAGTGGACCCGTATTACCTGATGCACAAATCCGAAAGCGTGGGCTATCACCCGGACCTGATCCACACCGCGCGGCAG
Source organism: Xanthomonas prunicola (assembly GCF_002846205.1). Classification (GTDB taxonomy): domain Bacteria; phylum Pseudomonadota; class Gammaproteobacteria; order Xanthomonadales; family Xanthomonadaceae; genus Xanthomonas; species Xanthomonas prunicola. Next base: position 17,730 of record NZ_PHKV01000018.1, on the reverse strand, counting down.
GTCAACAATCGCGTCGGCCGACATGTCGCCGAGCGCGTGTGCGGCATGCTGGCCATGCGGGGCGTCGCGCTCGCGCAGGCAAGGGTGCTGGTGCTGGGCGCTACCTTCAAGGAGAACTGTCCGGATCTGCGCAACAGCCGCGCCCTGGAATTGGTGCAGCTGCTGCAGGCCACGGGTATGCGCGTGGACACCTGCGACCCGTGGGCAGACCCGGCGGAGGCGCTGCAGCACAGCGGTGTGCAGCTATGCGAGACGCCAGAAGACGGTGCCTACGATGCCGTGGTGCTGGCGGTGGCGCATGCGCAGTATCGCGACTACGACGTCGCGCGCATCGCCGCGCTCGGCAAACCAGGTGCGGTGGTCTACGACGTCAAATCCGTTTGGCCGCGTGCGGCCGTCAGCGATCGCCTGTAGCGCGCCTGTCGTGCTGATCGAGCCACTGTATCGCGCCCCGCGCGGCGCGTAAGCCGCTGGCGAAACAGGCGGTGAGCAGGTAGCCGCCGGTCGGCGCTTCCCAATCGAGCATTTCGCCAGCACAAAACACGCCAGGTTGCGCGAGTGCCATCAGCTGATCGTCCAGCGCTTCCAGCCGTACGCCGCCTGCCGAACTGATCGCTTCGGCGAGCGGGCGCGTCCGCAACAAGCGCAGCGGCAACTGCTTGAGCGTGCGTGCGACCAACGCAACATCGTCGCCCGCCTGCTTGCCGAGATGTTCGTAGAGGAGGGCGGCCTTGACGCCATCGATGCCGGCCTGGCGACGCAAATGCTCGCTGAAACTGCGCCCCTTGCGTGGCTGATCCAGTTCTGTACGCACGCGATCGAGCGACCGGCCGGGAATCAGATCCAGCACGAGCTCGGCGATACCCTGCGCCTCGACCTGCTCACGCAGGTCCGCGGCCATGGCATAGATCAGGCTGCCCTCGATGCCGTCCGCTGTGGCCACGCATTCGCCCTGCAATGTGTGCTGCACACCATGACGATCTTGCCAGTGGGCAACGACCGGCTTGAGCGGAGCACCTGCATGACGCTGCACGAAATGCGCGCTCCAGGCGATATCGAAGCCGCAGTTGGCTGGCACCAAGGGCGCAACCGCGATGCCGTGTTGTTGCAACGCTGCTTGCCACTGCCCATCGGAACCGAGCTGCGGCCAGCTGCCGCCACCCAGCGCCAACACGACGGCATCTGCGTTGCGCTCGACCGCGCCGGTGGGTGTGTCGAAACGTAGTGCGCCGTTCTCGTTCCAGCCCAGCCAACGGTGTTGCACATGAAACACGACGCCCTGTTCCTTGAGCCGACGTACCCAGCCACGCAGCAAGGGTGCTGCCCTGCGGTCCATCGGAAAGACCCGGCCGGAGCTGCCGACGTAGGTGTCAACTCCCAGCCCGCGTGCCCAGTCGCGCAGCGCCTCTGCGTCGAAGTCTTGCAACCACGCTGCAACCGGCTGCTGGCGCTCGCGATAGCGTTGCGCAAACAGCGGCATCGGATCGGAATGGGTGAGGTTCAAACCGCCTTTGCCGGCGATCAGGAACTTTCGTCCCACCGAGCCCTTGGCCTCGTACAGATCCACTGCCAAGCCTGCCGCGCACGCCGCTTCCGCCGCCATCAAGCCGGCCGGCCCGCCGCCGATCACGGCCAGCCGCCGCCTGCTTAGATCCGTCATCGTTCTGGCACTCAGCGCGGCTGCACGCCCAGCAATTCCACATCGAATACCAGCGATGCGCCGGGCGGAATCACACCGCCTGCGCCGTTATCGCCGTAACCGTAATCGGGGGGAATCATCAAGGTGCGCTTGCCGCCGACCCGCATGCCGGCAACGCCATCGTCCCAGCCGCGGATGACTTGGTGGCCGCCCAGCACAAACTGAAACGGCTCGGCGCGATCCAGCGAGCTGTCGAACTGCTTGCCATGTTTGTCGGCGGCTTTTTCGTCGTATAGCCAGCCGGTGTAGTGCACGGTGACCATCGCCCCTGGTGTGGCTTCTGCGCCGGTGCCCACCGTGCGGTCGATCCGCTCGAAGCTGGCGATGGTGCCACCGGAGGGCGGCAGGGCGGGCGCGCAGCTTGCGAGCAACAGGGCGGCACAGAGCGTCAACAGAAGGCGCATGGCAGGGTCCATGAAGAAAGGCGCCATTATCGCACCTGGCTCCCGTTATCATCGCGCCATGGCCAAGCTGCTGCTCAATCTGCGCAATGTTCCCGACGACGAAGCCGACGAGGTGCGTGCGCTGATGCGCGAGCAGGGCGTGCAGATCTATGAAACGCGCCCAAGCAATTGGGGGATTTCTGCAGGCGGCATCTGGCTCAGTGACGATGCCGACTATCCGCGCGCCAAGGCCGCGATGGATGCCTACCAGGCGCAACGCGGCGCAATTGCGCGCGCCCAGCGTCAGGAGGAGCTTGCAGCCGGCACTGCGGAGACGTTTGGCGCCTTGCTGCGCAGGCGGCCGCTATTGGTGCTCGTCACGCTGATCGGCATGCTGGTGGTCGCCTCGCTGGTGTTGCTGCCGTTTTTGCTCTTGCGCGGCTGAGGGCATGGCTTGAATTCGGATGTGGGGGTGCTGTTGCACCGGGTCGCACGTCCATTCACAGCGCTCGCTAGCGGCTGCCTGCGGCTTTAAAATGTCGCAATGATGACCAATACCGCCGCCTACCAGTTCGTCACCATCCAGGATCCGCAGACACTTGCTGCACACGTGCTTGCGCAGGCCGAACAGCATGCGCTGAACGGGTCGGTGCTGATTGCCGAAGAGGGCATCAACCTGTTCCTGGCAGGCGATGCCGAGCAGATTGGCGCGTTCTACGCCTGGCTGCAGGCCGATGCGCGTTTTGCGCAGATGCGGATCAAGTACAGCGAGAGTGCGCATCGGCCGTTCGCAAGGCTCAAGGTCAAGGTCAAGCCGGAAATCATCAGCTTCCGACGCGACGATGCATCGCCGCTGCAAGGGCGTGCGCCTTCGGTGACGCCTGCCGTGCTGCGCGAGTGGTTGCGTAACGGGCAGGACGATCGCGGCCGCCCGTTGGTGCTGTTGGACACGCGTAACGCGCAGGAAGTGGCGTACGGCACGTTCCAGGGGGCGTTGACCCTGCCCATCGACAAATTCACCGAGTTGCCTGGCGCCCTTGAACCGCATCGTGCCGCACTGGCCGACGCCACGGTGGTCAGCTTCTGCACCGGCGGCATTCGCTGCGAAAAGGCCGCGCTATGGATGCAGGCCGATGGTATGGACAACGTGCTGCAGCTGGAGGGCGGAATTCTGGGCTATTTCGAAGAGGTCGGTGGCGAAGGCTACGACGGCCGCTGCTTCGTCTTCGATGAACGCGTTGCGCTGGATCCCGAATTGAAGCCCTTGGTAGACGCCGAACGTCCCGTCGAGACAGGGAAAATCTGACCGGGCGCGACTGGCTTGTCCGATGCATCGGGCGTGCGAGCGCCTGCATCATCAGTGCACGGCGCAGCATTGCGGACTGCGACATCGCGCTACACGCATGTCACGCATGCTCTCGTGACGTGTCTGATGCTCTAACTTCAATGTAATACGTCGCATCGAGCTTGCCCTGAATTATTCACGGAGATAGGCTGCACCAGCCAGCCGCTAGCGAGGACAACAAGGATGACCATCAGAGTTTTTCTGATCGACGATCATGCACTCGTGCGTACAGGCATGAAGATGATTCTGTCCAAGGAAGTGGACGTCGATGTAGTGGGCGAGGCAGAAAGCGGCGAAGCCGCGTTGCCACAGATTCGTCAACTCAAGCCGGACATCGTGCTGTGCGATCTGCATTTGCCTGGCGTCAGCGGCCTGGAAATCACCGAGCGCATCGTCAAGGGCGATTACGGTACCCGCGTCATCATTGTTTCCGTGCTCGAAGACGGGCCGCTGCCCAAGCGTCTGCTCGAAGCAGGTGCGTCTGGCTATGTGGGCAAGGGCGGCGACGCGCACGAGCTGCTGCGCGCGGTACGTGAAGTCGCGCTGGGACGGCGTTATCTCGGCAACACGATCGCGCAGAACCTGGCGCTATCCAATCTGGAAGGTGGCGGCTCACCGTTCGATGCATTGTCCCCGCGTGAGCTGGAAGTGGCCTTGTTGCTGACCCAAGGCCTGCGCCAGGAAGACATCGCCAAGCGCCTGAACCTCAGCGCCAAGACCATCAATACGCACAAGGCACGCTTGTTCGAAAAGGTCGGCATCCAGGACAACATCGCGCTGGCACGGCTGGCCAACCAGTACGGTCTGACCGATCCCTCCAGGGTGCTGTGAGCTGTTGCCTTGAATGTGGCCAAGCGTCTGCGTCGCGCGGCGAGGTCAGGTTGAACTCCATGGCGCGCATCGGTCCTTCAGCGGTGTCAGTTGGATTGAACCAACGCACGTGGATGCGTCAGGACCAGCCTTTCCTGTGCGCATGCCGGGCTGAATGAAGGCAGTGTGCGGCCTCGGCCGTCAGCATGACGACGCACTGCCTGCAAACAGCGCTCCCGCAGCAATGGTCGGATGCAGCCGCAGGTTCTGCCGTCGCTGAATTTCCGGCTCTGCAGAGATTTATTGCAGCCACCCCAGACGAGCGGTCCACGCCAGCAGCCTGTCTATCAGCTTGCAGCAGCTGATGCGCTGGGTCGGCGAAATGTCACTGGCATCCGGTCCAACGTGGTGCGTGGAAACCTTGCTTGGATCTCGATAAACGCCTCTGCCGTGCAGTCGTTTGCAGGCGGTACATAAAAACACAGCGGCCCGAAGGCCGCTGTATTTGATGCTGACATGGCGTGTGACTTCACACGCCAGCCTGGTCGATCACCTACGCATCAGTGATCGCCACGCGGCTTGTTGTTGTCATCATCCTGCGCCTTGTCGGTCTCGATCGATGGGGCAACAGGCGTTACTTCGGACACAACCACCGTCGGCTTGGGCTTGTCTGCCTCCAACTCCTGCGCTGTTGCAGGTGGCGCCGGACGCTCGCTGGCCGAGGTCGCTGACGTCGCAGCATCGTTCGGGCTCAACGCATCGAGCATGGTTGTCTGCACCGGGGCATACAGCTTCCGCACGTGCGTAGCGTCGGCACTCGGGCTGGTCTGCACGACGGTCGATGCAGCAGTCGCTGCTCCCTCGGCCGATGGCGCCTGCGGAGCAGACGGCTCGGCGTGCGGCGAGGCCACCGTGACCACTGGGGCCTGCGAAGCCGGCGTCGCTGTTACTACAGGTGCCGATAGATCGGCAGCAGGCGTTGCAGGAGCCTTCTGTGCCGTTGCCGCTTGCACCGCAGGCGTTGCAACGTCCGCCGAGGCAGCGCGCTGCTGCTGGTCGGCCGTCGGTGCCGCAGACCTGTCGGCGTCAGATGCAGCGGTTGCCGATCCCGAAGGCAACCGCTGGTGCTGGGTGCTTGCCGTAGCCTCGTTTGTCACAGGCGCTGCGACAGTTGGTGCCGGAGCCGACGCAGCGGCGACCGGTACCGTCGATGCCGTCTCGGCGACCGGAACCACAGGCGGGGCCGGCGTGGATGCCACGGGTGCCGACGCAGCAACGGGTACCGGAGCCGCGGGGGCTTGCTGCGCGACCGGAGCCGAGCGCTGTTCCACTGCTTGCGCTGCCGCAACATCAGCATTGACGGCCGTCGACGCGATGGCAGCGGGCGCGGGCTTGGCAAGTGCATCTGCGGCCACGGTCGGCGTCGCAGGGCGCTCGTGGGCTGCCTCAGCCGTCGCAACGGGTGTTGCTGCTGGCGGCTGCGATGCCGGCACGGTGTTGGAAACCGGCGCAGTGGTTGAGGACGTGTCGTTACCGACGTGCGGCTCCGCACGCTCCTTGGGAACCGGGCGCGGTTTGGCAGCTGCCTGCACAGTGGCTTCGGGCTTGGCGCGCACGGCGGGTGCCGGTGCGTCATCGTCGAAGTCAAACTCCGGTTGGCCTGCACGTGGCGCGGCCGCAGCATGCGCCTGGGTACCAGCGTCGTCACCTTCGCTGTCGCCATCGAGATCGTTGTCGGTATCGCCGTCCAGATCGTCGCCTTCCAGGCCATCGACGCTGGTGCCGCCTTCGCCGTTGGCACCAGCGCCACGACGACGGCGACGGCCACCACGACGACCGCGGCGGCGACGGCTTCCGCCCTCGCCATTGGCTGCATCGTCGCCCGCGGCATCCTGGGCCGGTGCAGCCGCACCTGCGTCGGCACCGCGATCAGCGGTGGACTCGCTCACCGTGACGTCAACCGGATGCGCCTGCGCTGCTTCGTTCGCGTTGATCTGCGCAGTGGTAGGTGCAGCCGCATCGGCAATGGCAGCCACCACGCTCGACGTCGCCGCTGTTGCGGCATCCGAGGTGACCGTCTGCGCTGCTGCAGTGCCTGCATCCTGCCGTGCCGGACGCGGCTGACGCTCGGCTGGCGCGCCGTCCTGCTGTGCAGGTGCACGCGGTGGGCGCGGCGTCTGGTTCTGCGGCTTGGGCTTCTGCTGCTGAGACTGCTGCGGCTGCTGTTGCTTCGGTGCCTGTGCTTCATTGCGCGGCGGCTTGGGCACCTGCACCTGTTGCTGCGCCTGTGCACCGTTCTGCGCGCCCTGGCCGCTGGCCGGCTGGCGGCGCTCGTCACGGCGTTCCTTGTTGGCGCTGTTGCCACTGCCGCCATTGCCGCGCTGCTGGTTGCCACCATTGCCGCCGTTACGGGCATCGCGACCATCGCGACGTTGACCGCCACGCTCGCCGCGTTCGTTCCGGTTATTGCGGCCGGCATCGTTCTGACGCGGGCGCGGAGTCGACTCGGGAGCAGGAGCGACCGGCTCGACGCCGCCAAAGATGCGCTTCAACCAGCCAACCACGCCGGTGACCGGTGCCGGAATCGGCACGGTCACCACCGGTGCCGGAGCGGCGACAGGCGCCACCGGGGCAGGAGCCTCTTCACGCACCGGCGCCGGCTGGCTCGGCTTGATCGAAGTCACTGCCGGAGGCGCCGGGATGTTCAATTGCGCCTTGGTCAGCGCATGCACAGGCAGCTTGCGCGGGGTGCCGCGCTGGTAGCTGGGCTTGCCGCTGTCTTCGCCCAGCTCGTTCTCGCGCAGGCGCGTGACTTCGTAGTGCGGGGTGTGCAGTTGCTCGTCGGCGACGATGATGATCGGCGACTCGTGGCGCTGCTCGATCTCACGCAGCGCACTGCGCTTTTCGTTGAGCAGATAGTTGGCGATCTCCACCGGGGCCTGGACCAGCACCTGCCCGGTGTTTTCCTTCATGGCGTGCTCTTCGGCCACGCGGATGATCGACAGCGACAGCGACTCGACGCTGCGCATGCGGCCATGGCCATCGCAACGCGGGCAGACGATCTGGCTGGATTCGCCCAGGCTCGGACGCAGACGCTGACGGCTCATTTCCATCAAGCCGAAACGCGAAATGCGGCCCAACTGCACGCGGGCGCGGTCGTACTTGAGCGCGTTCTGCAGCTTGTTTTCGACTTCGCGCTGGTGCTTGGACGAGGCCATGTCGATGAAGTCGATGACCACCAGGCCGCCGAGGTCGCGCAGGCGCAGCTGGCGTGCGACTTCTTCGGCCGCTTCCAGATTGGTCTGGAACGCGGTTTCTTCGATGTCGCTGCCCTTGGTGGCGCGGGAGGAGTTCACATCGACAGCGGTCAGCGCTTCGGTCTGGTCGACCACGATCGAGCCGCCCGATGGCAGCCGCACATTGCGTTCATAGGCGCCTTCGATCTGCGATTCGATCTGGAAGCGGTTGAACAGCGGAATGTCGTCGGTGTAGTGCTTGAGTTTGCGCAGGCTCTGCGGCATCACCTGCTGCATGAATTCCTGGGCGTCGGCATACAGCTCCGGCGTATCGACCAGGATCTCGCCGACGTCGGCGCGCAGGTAGTCGCGCAGGGCGCGGATGATCAGGCGCGATTCTTGGTAGATCAGGAACGCGGCCGGCTTGCTCAGCGCAGCCTCGGCAATCGCCTTCCAGGTCTGCAGCAGATAGTCCAGATCCCACTGCAGCTCTTCGGCATCACGGCCCACACCGGCGGTGCGGATGATCACGCCCATGTCGTCGGGGATATCGAGCTTGTCCAGCGCTTCCTTCAGCGCGGCGCGGTCTTCGCCTTCGATCCGGCGCGAAACGCCACCGGCGCTCGGCGAATTGGGCATCAGCACCATGTAGCGGCCAGCCAGCGAGATGAACGTGGTCAGGGCAGCGCCCTTGTTGCCGCGTTCTTCCTTGTCGACCTGCACCACAATTTCCTGGCCTTCGCGCAGCAGCTCGCGAATGGTCGACTTGTTGTGGTCGACGCCAGCCTGGAAATAATCGCGGGAAATTTCCTTCAGCGGCAGGAAGCCATGACGCTCGGCGCCATAGTCCACGAACGCCGCTTCCAGAGAGGGCTCGAGCCGGGTGATACGGCCCTTATAAATGTTGGACTTCTTTTGTTCCTTGGACGGCTGTTCGATATCGATGTCGTACAGGGTCTGGCCGTCCACAATCGCCACGCGCAGCTCTTCGGCCTGCGTTGCGTTGATCAGCATTCGCTTCATTGTTGCGTTCCTCACGCGCTCTACCGCGCGGAACGCCGTGACGTTTCGCCTCTGGAACAGCTTGTCGGCCCTTCGCGCAACGCGCGGACAGGCCTGACCAGAGTTTCCAGCGCTGCAACACCACGGCAGGCCGCGGGAGCGCTTGTTTTTAAGTTTTATAGGTGTTTCAGGGCCGGCAGCCGCGTCCGGACGGACCGGGGCAGCGCACGGGACATGTTCAGCGCAACGGTCAAAAACCGCCGGCGATGGCCGGGTAGGCCGGTGAGCCGCTAACATGGCCGCCCCGGGGGCGGTGGTCGCGCACTGTGCCGGAATCATCGGAAGTCAGGCTTCTGGCCAATCAACTTCCAACAAAATCAAACCCTTATCTCGCTCGCCGAGTGTAACAGAATAAAGAGCCGGATGACCGACCCCCAGCCCCCCAAGCCGCCGACCGACCGTGTCGGTGTGCGCATTCTCAAAGTTCCGGAAGACCGTGCTGGGCAGCGGCTGGATAATTTCTTGCTCGGTCAGCTCAAGGGTGCGCCGCGCAGCCTGATCTACAAGCTGGTCCGCAGCGGTCAGGTGCGGGTGAACGGCGGGCGTGCCAAGGCCGAGCGCAAGCTCGAAGGCGGCGAGGAAGTGCGGATTCCGCCGGTACGCGTCAACGAGGAGGGCGACAAAGCCGCTCCGCCGTCGTCGTTCATGGCGCGGCTGGAAGCGTCGATCGTGTTCGAGGATGCGCGCCTGCTCGCTCTGAACAAGCCGTCCGGGGTCGCCAGCCATGGCGGCAGCGGGATCAGCTTCGGTGCCATCGAAACGCTGCGGGCGCTGCGGCCGAACCAGAGCCTGGAACTGGTGCATCGGCTCGATCGCGATACATCCGGCCTATTGATCGTGGCCAAGAAGCGCTCGGCGCTGACCGAGCTGCAGGCCTTGATGCGTGAAGACGACCGTGTCGAAGGGCGAGGCATCACCAAGCGCTATCTGACCCTGCTGGTCGGTCGTATGCCCGATGGTGTGATGACGGTAGACGCGCCACTGCATATCGGCCTGCGCCAGGGGGGGGAGCGGCATGTGCAGGTGAATGCGATCGGCAAGCCATCGCTGAGCCATTTCAAGTTGCTGGAACGGCGCGGTGGGCATTCGTATTGCGAAGTGCGTATCGAAACCGGTCGTACCCACCAGATCCGCGTGCACGCCCAGCACCTGGGGCACCCGGTGGCCGGGGACGATAAATACGGCGAGGCAGACGTGAACAAGCGCCTACGTGACCAGCTTGGTCTGAAGCGGCTGTTCTTGCATGCCGCGTCGCTGGAGTTCGCCCTGGATGCCGGCAAGACGCCGTACGTGTTGAGTGCGCCGCTGGCGCCTGAACTGGCCGAAGCGCTGGATCAGCTCGGCCGCTGACGCAGCCATCGTGGCTGCGTCAGCGTGCTGTCTCAGCTGGTGTGGCGGTGGTCGTGATGTTGCGGCTGCGCTGACGGATGCGGGCGCTGCTGGTGCGTATCGGCCGAACGGGCTGGCGCGGCACGCGGCGGTGTGAAGGAGGCCATCCGCTGCATGTGTTGCTGCGGCTCGGCCTTCACGACCTGGCGCGGTTCATTGCGCGGCTGCGACGGCTGCGCATGTTCGACACGCGGCAAGGCCGCTGACGCAATTTGCGCACGGGGCGGCAGCTGTCGCTGCTCTTGCACGGGCGGCTTCCACTGCGCAGGTTGGGCTTGCGCCCGGAACTGCCTGTCACGGGTGTCGCGGTCGGCAACTACATCGCGCGGCGGCATGCTCGCATGTGCGCGGTTGGCTGCAGCTGCCTGCTCCTGCGCTGCCCGCGAATCTGCGTGCAGCTGCGCCATGCGCTGCTGTGCGGCCTGCATGTCATTTGCCCGTGTCGGCGGTACAGCCGAAGCGAATGCCGGCGCTTGCCCGCGCGGCGAACGCATCCCTGCGGTCAATGGCTGCATCGCGTTGGCCGCGGTTGTCCGGAGCGCAGCATGCGGCGACAGTGACGAAGCGTTCAGCGCGACTGGACGACCCGGCTGCAGCATCTGCGCATTGAAATGCGGCGCGGCCAGATGCGCATAGTCGGGCGGACGATGAAGCTGGGCGGGCGAGGGCGCTGTCGCACCAGCTCCGCCCGCCCCCCTGAGCCCTTGTGCGCTGGCCATCGCTGCCGGTAGAGCGGCCGCCTGCGCTGCGTGGAAGCTTGCCGGGGCAAGGCCTGCAACGGGTGCTGGCGCGGATGTCGAATTGGACCAATGACGCTGATCCTGATTCACATACGCGCGTGAATCGATATAGGTATTGCGGTTGTTGATGATGGTGGTACGCGGCGCATAGACATGGTTCTGGTAGACCACGTAATGCGGTGCGGCCGGCGGCGCATTCCAGTTCAGACCCCAGCTATTCCAGCCCCAGCTGTGCCAGACAGGTGCAGGCTCGGCCCAGCCAAACCAGCCGTGATGATGTTCAAGTGCGCCGCCCACCAGCACGCCGACGCCGAAGGACACCAGGCCGGTGGTGACGACGTCGCCTTCGTCGTACCAGCGGACCGGGCGGTAGCGATACTCGCGATAGACATCGACCGGCGTGCCGTAGACCACGCCGGGGTCGTAGCGCGGGACATACACCACGTCCCGTTGCGCCGGTTCGATGGTGATCACCTGCGAGGGCGGCGGGATGCGTCCCTCATCCAGAATGGGCGTCACCACGACATGGCGTGCGACCTGTACCTGCTGTTGCGGCGTACTGCGCAGGTGGCCGCTGGCCTGGGCGCGTTGCCGCATGATCTGCACCGCATTGAGCACATCGTTGGGGTCGTGGGCATAGGCATCGCCGAGCGCACGTGTCCAATCGAGGTTACCGGCCAACTGGGCCACCACATCGGGAAACGCGCTCAGGGCCTTGATGCTCGGGTCCCAGGATTGCGACACCGTGGCTTGCGCGCGATCGGCGGCGCTCAAGCCGCTGTTGCTGCGCAGCCACTCCTGCGCGGTGACCACTTGATCGGGATACACCGAGGCGGCCAGTGTCTGCGCCAACAACTTGTCCGGAAACAGGGCAATCGGCGCAACCAGTTGGTACAGCTGATCCGCCGTGGGCGGGGTGTAAGCCGGCGTTGCGACCGCACTGGGAGGAGGCGGAGGCTCGGTGGCGGCCGGTGCCGGCGCGTCAGCGCGTTGGCACCCACCCAGTGCAATCATGCCGGTGGATGCGATCGACAGCGCCAAGGCAAGGCGCCCTTGAGACCATGTGCGTTGCATACGGCACCTCGCTGTGTGCGCGTTGATGACGCGCGTACCATGCGCCGGTTTGAATGTCTGGAACCTTTCTAAACCTGCTGTCCAGTCGACCAGGCGCAACGGTGTTCAGCAGACGTGCGGGAAGCCGCATGCCAAGAACGTGCCCGACTAGGACGAGTGGATGCTTGCGGGCAGTGATGCGCATCGGCTCGCCATTCGCAAGACAGCCACAGCAACGCCTGAGCGGCGGTGTCGGTCGTTGCTGTGGTGGGCTTGGCTGTCAGGGCCTCACGATTGGAGATACCAGCGCAAGGCGCGCTTCAACAAGGCGGGCTTCAAGGCGTTGCGAAGCGGAACAAGATCAGACTGATCGCCAGCGTCCCCATGCCCGACACCAAGCCATACACGGTTTCGTGCCCCTGTGCGTAGCGCTTGGCCGCCGGCAGCAACTCGTCCAGTGCCAGAAACACCATGACCCCGGAAATCAGCCCGAACACGGTGCCGAAGACCGCATCCGATAGCACGCTGGATAACGCCAGATAGCCGATGCCTGCACCGATCGGTTCGGCCAATCCGCTGAGCAGGCTGGCGCCGACCGCGTAGAACTTGTTGCGTGTAGCGAAATACACCGGCACCGCGATCGCGATGCCTTCGGGAATGTTGTGGATGGCGATCGCAAATGCCAGCGGCATGCCCACCGCCGGACTCTCCAGCGTGGCGAAGAAAGTCGCCAACCCCTCGGGAAAGTTGTGCGCGGTGATCGCGATGGCGGTCATCAGACCAACCCGGCGGATATAGGCTCGGTTGTCGTCGCGAAACTGCGGATCGTCGCTGGACAAACTCTGGTGCGGATTGGGCACCAGTCGGTCGATCAGCATGATCAACAGCACGCCGCCGAGGAAGGTCAGCGTGCCGAAGGTGAAACCGAGTTTGTCGTTGTACGCATGGGAAAACGCGGCGATCGACTTGTTGAGGATCTCCGTCAGCGACACGTACACCATCGCGCCACCAGCGAAGGCCAGCCCGAATGCCAGCAGCCGCGGATTGGGCTTTTTGGCGAACACCACCATGAGGCTGCCGAGTCCGGTCGCCAGTCCGGCAGCCAGCGTGACCGCGAGCGCGATCCAGACATTGTGTGATGACACTTCAAGCATGTGACGCAACGACCTCGTGGAATAGAGAACTCTCCGGCGGGGAGCGTGGCGATTGCAGCTGCACACGATGCGCACGACCCTCCGCGAACGCAGGATGGCCGTGCCTGGATGACGAACGCGTGGTGCTGAATACGAAAAATCAGCGCACCTGCGCCAGCTTTACGCCGGCGCGAACGTCAAGCAAAGACGGACAAGGCGCTGTTGCGCGTGCGCTGCTGTCTGTGCGCTTGCACCCTGCAGACAGACAGAAGATGTCATCGACCTACGCCATCTTCAGCCGCCGCGGCGTGCACGTTCTTCGATGGCGAAACATTCGTTCGGACGCGGCACCGGCGGCTTGAATGAGACCGGCACCTGGATGGTTTGCGGCACGGCCTGGCCGTTGCGGGTGGCAGCCTTGAACTGCCACTCGCGCACGCGCTTCTGAGCGGCTTCGTCGAGCACGGGTTGGCCGCTGCTCTGCGCCACCGAGACATCGGTGGGCGTGCCTTGGGTGCCGACCACAACCCGCAGTACGGTCGTGCCGCCGACACCGGCGCAAGCCAACTGCGGTGAGTATTCCGGCGGGGGCGTCTTCAATGCAGCCAGCTCGGTGGGCGCGACGGTGGGCGCGGCTGCCTGTTGTTGCGATTTGCCGCAGCCGCTGAGGCCGGTGACGACGATGAGGCCGGCAAGCGCGGCGCGGTACATGTTCATGCGGTGATTCCCTGATCGTAGAGTTGTGCGGTCTTGGCCGCGCAGATGAAGTCGTTCTCGCTCAGCCCGCCCACGTCATGGGTGGAATAGCGCACCACGACGCGGTCGTAATGCACGCCCAGGTCTGGGTGGTGGTCTTCGTGGTGGGCGATCCAGGCCAGCGCATTCACAAAGGCCAGGGTGCGGTAATAGTCGGCGAAACGGAACGTGCGCGTGAGCGCCATCCCGGCCTCGGCCAGTTCCCAGCCGGGTACCTGCGGCAGCAATTCAGCCAGGCGCGCTTCGCCCAGCTTGTGGTCGCTGCCTTTGCGCGGGAGGCAATGCGCCTGCTCCAGGGGAATCAGATCGGTCATGACGGCCTCGCAGTGGTGGCGGACGGCGCACCCACCAGGATCACGGTGTTCCATGAGCGAGGGCGCTTTGAGCGGTAGAATAACTCGCATGATCCAGATATCCGACAAAGCCCAGACCTATTTCCGCAAGCTCATCGAACGTGAGGGCGTGCCCGGCATGGGCGTGCGCCTGAGCGCGGTGGATGCGGGCACCCCACGCGCCGATGCCCGCCTCGAGTTCGCCGAACCGGCAGACCTGAGCGGTGACGAATGGGCGATCGACTGCGACGGCTTCACCTTATATGTCGTCGCTGCCAGCGTGCCATGGATGGACGGCGCCGAGATCGACTACGTCACCCAGTCCACCGGCAACCAGCAGCTCACCATCAAGGCGCCCAAGATCAAGGGCGAAGCGCCGGCAGAGTCGGCCTCGATGGTCGAGCGCGTGCGCTGGGTGGTGGAAAACGAAATCAACCCGCAGCTGGCATCGCACGGCGGGCGCGTGGCGGTGCAGGAAGTCTCGGCCGATGGCGTGGTGCTGCTGCGCTTCGGGGGCGGTTGCCACGGCTGCGGCATGGCCGACGTGACCTTGAAGCAAGGCATTGAAAAGACCCTGATGGGGCGCGTGCCCGGCGTGATTGCGGTGCGCGACGCGACCGACCACGCCACCGGCGACGCCCCCTACATTCCGCGCGACAGCGCGGCCTGATTCCGCACCACCGGTGACAACGGCTGCCGATCTGCTGCAGGCACTGCGCGCGCGCATGCCCGGCAAGCTCGTTCTGGATCGACGTACCGGCCTGCCGTATGGCTGGGGCATCTGGATGGGCAACCTCAAGCACGCGGCTGCGCCATTCAACGACGACCAGGTGATGGATGTGCTGCTGGCGCGCACGCCGCCAGCGCAGCGCGGCCTGGCCGGCGCCGGAATCCTGTCGCCGTTCCAGGCATTTCGCAGCCTGTGGTGGCAGCACTGGGACCCACGTCCAAAGGATCAGCGTCGGCAACATTGGTTGGCGGTGTTCGGCAGTTTCCTGATACACCTGGGTTTTGTTGCACTGCTCATCTGGGTGGTCACCGTGCGTTGGGCGCCGGATGACAGCAAGCCTGGCGATGCGTCGCGGGTACGCATGACCTTCATCGGCGATGGTGCGGCGGAGCAGGGGGGCGGGGAAGGGCAACCTGCGGCCGCAGCATCGTCACAGGCTGTTGCAGCTGCGGCGCCATCCTCCGCGCAAGCGGGTGCATCGGCGGCGGCAGACGAACCAGTGCAGTCGCCCACGCCAGCGCAACCAGTTGCCGATCCGGTCGAAACACCCAACACGGCGCAGGCGCAGGAAAGCGCGCCAGAACCGGTGGAAGCTGCCAGCGAACCCGTCACCGCGGATGTTCCGCAAGTGACGGTGCAGGTGCCGCCGGTGACAGTCGAATCGCCGCTGCAGGTGACCGAGACGCCAGTCGCTACCAACGACTTTGTCGTACCGCCGCCAACGATCACGTTGACGCCGCGTGCGATCGAACGGGCTGCGCCGCAGATCGAGGTGCGTCAACGCGACATCCAGACGGTGACCGAGCGTGCGCAGGTGCGTGAATTGCAACGCCCGGCCACAGCGGTGGCGGTGCGCTCTGCCGCTGCGCCAACAGTGCGCGAGCGCGACATCGTCATCCCCGAGCGACCGCAAATCACCGTGCCTGCTGTGCGCCCACGCGAGATCTCACCAACGGTGCGCATGCCCGACGTCGCAGTGCGTCGCGCAGAGCTGCCGAGCGTGCCGGATCCGGCGCCTGCGCCTGTCGCGGTAGCACCGGCGGTGCCTGCAGAGTCTGCAACTTCCAACCCGACGCCGACGGCCGCTGCCGAGCAATCCGTCCAACCCGCCGCACAAGCTGCACCGTCGCTGGCCAGTTCTGCTCAGGCCGAGCGTTCCAGCAACGCGGCAGCCGCGGCATCGGCGGCGACCAAGCCAGCAGCCAGCAATCATGCCGGCCCGAAGCCTGCCGATCGCAGCGGCGGCTGGGACGTGGCCGCCAATGACGACTGGAGCAAATCCGACCGCAATCGGCAAGGGGACACGACAGCTGCCAACGGACAGCGCAACGGCATGTTCAATGTCGATGGCAGCGTCCATGTCGCTACCGGCACCGGTGATGCCGGCAAGAGCGCGGGGGACCGCGGCCCCCCGGGTAGCGAGACCGACACCTGGACCCGCGACCAGATCGCTCAAGGCGGCACCTGGCTCAAACGTCCGCCCTACGACTACACGCCGACGTCGCTGGACAAGTATTGGATGCCGAACCAGACGCTGCTGCAGGAATGGGTGCGTCGCGGCCTGAAGAAGATCGAGATTCCGATTCCGGGAACGACGACCAAGATCAGCTGCGTCGTGTCGCTGCTGCAATTCGGCGGCGGCTGCGGCCTGAGCGACCCCAATCTCAACGATCAACCGGCAACCGCGCGCCCACCGCCGGACGTGCCGTTCAAGCGGGAGTTGCAGGAAGACAAGGGTGCGCTGCGCGGTCGCGGCGAGTGAGCGTGCTGCGTGGTGATGTGCGCCGACGTCGGCCCGATGGAGCAGGGCACAGCATGGGGCGTTAAGACGTCAGCAGATGCATCGCCAATTCACGACGTGCGGCCAAGCCGCATTCGGCTACGAGTGAACGCGCAACGTCGTAAGCAGGCACTGGTGGTCTACTCACCCTTAGCGCCATGCATCGTTGCAAGGGCGGCGGAGCCGGCATGACAACAACCGCACTGCCGCATCGGATGCGTTACAGCAGATGCGTCATAGCGTTAAGGCTGCTCCACCTGTTGGAGGACGTCGTTTGCCTTGGCCATGCGCGCCTGAACCGATGTCGAGCTGAGTGGGTCGAACCGCGCAACGACATTGCCAGAGCTGTCGCGTGTCCAGATCGTCAATCCGACATCCAGACGCTGCGAGAGCTCACGCCAGGCGATGAGCTCGGCAAAATCTTCGCTTGCCAACGTGGTGGAGTACAACGACACGAATGGCGATTCGGCCAGAGCCCGGTAAAGCGCTGGTGCCTGTGACAAGGGCTGAGCTGGTGCGCGCCGGTAGACAGAGTGAGCCACCGGGCCACGATCAAGCGAAGCGGCCAAGCTGCGGTAATCAGTCCATATCTCGCGGAAAGGACCACCGTCGGCGGTGATCTGCAGTGTGTTGTCGACAATGTGGGTCGCTTCGTGCAGCAGCAGATACTCCAGCGCCGGAAGCGCACCTGCATCCAGCCGGAGGCGATATCCCGAAATTTCAACGGGGGGCACTATCTAGGAATAATGAGGACATCAATTAGGAACGCTGACAGCAGCAGCAAACGAACCCAACCAGCGCAATAGCGCCTGACATAATATACATTATGCGAAATCAATGAGGCGTCGCCGGAAGGGCCGCCCTGGGCCATTTGCGATGGCTGCTGATTGCCGCGGAGGAAATGCCCCCGTTCCCGCAGACATACACCCCATTCGCCGCGGAAACGCGCCCCACATTTCGCGGAACCCCGGACAAGTCGCCCCAGCTTTGATGGAACGACGGAAAAACCGCCCCGGTGTTGAGTTGTATGTGGACAGCGCACTCTTGGATGCTCCTACGCAGCACTCCCAATGCGTTTCCCACGCACTCAATGGTGATCTTCATTAGCGAGCTTCTATCGCTTCGCGGCGGCGTTGATCGCAGCGTGTGTGCGCTCTATAGAAAGCACAGGTTCGTCCTCTAGCCCTTTCACCAAGCCGGCGGCAGCATCCGCTGCCGCGATTGCTGTGCCCTCGCCTCCATCAACAAGATGGAGTGATACGCCCAGGGTTCCGTAGACACT
>NZ_PHKV01000017.1 GCF_002846205.1 Xanthomonas prunicola | reverse complement strand
ATTGCCCAAACACGTCGGCGCATTGGTCGTGCCGTCGTTGACCGCCACGTTCACGGTGACACGCGAGCCGCGATTGAACGACACCACCGGGTTATCGCTGCCATTGCCGAAGATGTTGAATTCGGACTGCCGCCAGATCTTGTTGATGTTCAACGTCGAAGCGGGCTGATTCACGCTATACGCCTGGCCGTTGACCGAGAACGACACCGTATCCACGCCACCGGCAGTCGCCGAGCCGGTCAGCTTGATGCTGCCGATGCTGGAGACCGGCACCAGCGGTGCACTCACCGCATTGCTATTGCGATAGCAGGCGTTCTGGGCGGGATAGGCGTTCCAGCCGGACGGGCAACCGACCGAGTTGTACTGCGCGGTCGTGCCGGCGAAGAACCAATCCTGGATGAAGACGATCGGTGTACGGCCATTGCTGGCGTCGCCGTCGCTGTCGGTGGAGTAGATGAACTGCTCCCAGGTCTTGCACGAGGAGTAACCGAACTGCGAGCAGGTGGTGGGATTACTGGCGATGTCGGTATTGATCTGCATCGAATAATCGGCCACGCCAGTGGTCACACCACTCACGCTCGGGAACGAGCCCACGGCAGAACGTGTGAGACTGCCGGTGCGCGCGGCGTAATCGGTCCCGTTACCGACCGTGAAGGCCCCGTCGGTCCGGGCGGTGGTCCGTGCGTTGCCATTGGTGGCGGCCGGTGGCACCGACACCAGCGTCGGCGGCGGCGCACAACGCGTCGCCTGCCAGCCCATATTCGGAAACGCCGAACGGAAGCAACCTTCCATCGACGGCGTTTGCTGTCGGATCGTCGCTTCCCAGGAGGACATCGCTTCGGCGCGGCCGGCGGCGTTGATGGCCGCGCTCTGCGTCGCGGCCGCTGCACTGGCCGCACTTCCGATGATGCAGGCAACAAGCACTGACTTCGATCCGAAATTATTCATTCCCTTTCCTTATGAAGGTGGAATAAATGATGTTCCTCGCACCTCAAGTGCAGCGATACGCCATCAAGAAGATGCGTCCATGAAAGCGAAGTCAACAGGACAATAAATGCGCTAAATTAGGACGTTGTCACAGTATTTTGTTGTGCGCGTATCCACGTGCCGTTGATGGCATGTGACGGCCATCTGCATCTCAACGCGTCAATGCGCGTGCAGGCGCTCGGACTGCCATCGCAGATCAAGAGTGGCGCGCATGAGTGCACGACCGGCACGCGCTGCGACCACCCGTCAAGCCGATGGCCGGAAGCGTGAGTAGAGGCGCCCCTCTCGCCCGACGACACGCCCCCGCTCCGCTGTGGAGGCCGGCGCTCGCCAGAGTCTGTTCGCGGAAGCGCAACATCTCCTCGGGCGCACCATGGAACCACTCTGCGGGGCCGAGCAGCCGAGCAGCAGGGATAGGGAATGACCGGCCAATGATGCGAGTTCACGGCTGTCGCTGGTCTCGACCAGGGTGAACACGCTCAGGCGCATTCGGGTTGTTGCGTGCCGTGTACGTCGAGGAAGGACCACTCCCATGTCGGGTTCTGCCAGACCAGGGTATGGCTCACCACGACCTGTCGATTGCGGCGTGCGTGGGGATCCATCGGCGGCACCGACATCGAGCACGTCACGCGGTGGCGCGGCTGCTTTGGCCTTCATCACGTTCTCGCGGGTGACGGCATTGACGTGGCAGACCATCAACGTAGCAGACGCAGCCTCGTTACCGGACACTGTGGGCACTGACAACAGGAACCAGCGCCCGGCGCAGACGCATGCGTGAGCGAGGCGCTGGCGGTCTCGCACGCCGTGTCGTTTGACCTGCATCTCCATTGCTGCAGCACCACCTGTGTCTGTGCGGCTTGCAGCGTGTCCGCTTCCACATGCACGGTGATCGTGCCAGGTGCCCCGGCCTGCGCACGCACGACGACCAAGCACAGCCCGTTGAAGGCATTGCGTTGCGACGAAACGAACGATTCCAGATTGGTCGGACCGCCGTTGTCGGTCGCCACCAGCACGCCGGGACCTTCGATGCGGAAGCGCAGGCGGTCGCCCGCGGTCGGTGCAGGACGTCCATCGCGATCGAGCAGGCGCACGGTGATGAAGCTCAGGTGCTGTCGTCGCTCCGGATGCTGCTGCGATCCGGGGTCAGCTCGATGAGGAAAGGCAGGGGACACCTGGCTGCAACGCAAAAACGACACGCGAGTGCAGCGTGCGGCAGCGGGGGATGCGCAAGGCCATGGCACAGTCCGCCTAAGGCAGGCGATGGCGGCGATGGCGGCGATGCAGCATAGACGCTTCCGTTTCCGCAGGCAGCGCCGACCCGCATCGACGAGCAGAATCACCGAACGTCTGTGGTGGCGTTGATCTGTGTGCGACGATTCGCCCACCGACAGAAATCGCATCTGTCAGCGCGCCTGTATTGGTCAGGGCACACCACCTTCGGCAGCGTCTATGCCCTGTCGGGAGCGCAGGCGCGGGAGAAGCATCGAACGATGCACAGTGGCTGTTGCCAACAACACTGTCCGCAAACACAGGTCTTGTCGGACGGCGGGCGCAAGGAATTGCCTTGTGTGAAAGCATTATGCGGCGGCGCACTACTGGAAATGGTGGAGTTGCGCAGCGTCAGGATGTTCTGTTCGAACGTTTCACAGAGTTGCGCACGCAGCTTGGTGCATTGCGCATCCGCCAACGCACGCGGGAGACAGCGACCGGCAGCCCCAGGACGAAAAACGTCCGGGAAGGCCAAGGCCTTCCCGGGCATTGCACAGGCGTCAGTTGCTTTGGGTAAAGGTAATGGAAGGCGATGCACCACCGGACGCGGTGCAGCTGCCGAGCGTGAGATTGTTCTGCTCCGACGTATAACCGGCGTTGGGACCCAGGCACCTCGGGGCATTGGAGGTCCCATCTTTGACGGCCACTTTCACGGTGACATGCGAGCCTGCGTTGAACAACACCAGCGGGTGGTCACTGCCGTTGCCGAATACATTGAACTCGGAGCGCCGCCAAATCCTGTTGATGTTCAGAGTGTCGGCATTTTGACTCACGCTGTAGGTCCTGCCGTTGATCGAGAACGTCACGGTGTCCACGCCGCCCGCGGTCGCCGAAGCGCCCATCTTGATGTTGCCGATCTGCGAGATTGGCACCAGCGGCACGATCACGCCATTGCTGTTGCTGTAGCACGCGTTGTAATCGCTGGTGGAGTAGGCATTCCAACCAGACGGGCAGCCCTTTGCCTGGAATTCCGCGTCACTGCCGGCATAGAACCAGTTCTGGATAAAGATGACCGGTGTGCGACCGTTGATCGCGTCGCCGTCGTAGTCGGTGGAGTAGAAGAACTGCTGCCAGGTCCAGCACGAGGAATATCCGAACTGCGCGCAGGTCACAGGGTTCCTGTCGAGATTGGTGTTGATCTGCAGCGAATAGTCGACCACGCCAGTGGCCACGCCAGTCACGCTAGGAAATGTTCCCAACGTCGAGTGGATAAGCTGGCGTGTGCCTGCAACGTAGTCGACACCGTTCCCGGCTGTCAGCGCCCCATCGGTGCGCGCGGTGATGGTGCCATCCTTGTGGACAGCGATGGCTGGCGGCCTCGAGAGCAGCTTTGGCGACGGCGTGCAGCCGGTTGCCTGCCAACCATTGTCGGGGAACGACGAACGGAAGCAGCCCTCCATGGCGGGCGCGTCCTGCCGCAGCGTCTCTTCCCACGCCGACATCGCCGCAGCGCGACCGGCGGCGTCGGTCGCCGAGGGCTGGGCGGCGGCCGCTGCGCCGACAACGCTTCCGATGATGCATGCACCAAGCACATACTTCGATCCGAACTTTTTCATTTGCCCGCCTTATGTAGCCTTTTGTAGATGGAGTGGCGAGCATCCTCCTTGGGAGAGCGACCGCACTGTCTGATCGGAAGCCATCCCCGCAGCGGCGAAGGCGTAGCTCCGACGAACGCGCAAATCCTTTTGGTCGTCACAATTCTCATCGAACGCTATCGGACCATGCCGTGCATCGGCAAGTACCGGCCCCGCTTCCGCGCGTGACGCACGTTCTGTGCGGAAGACGGCGCCAATTACAGGTTGTAGGCCCGCTTGGGCAGACGGTACGCCAGGTCGATCGCCACCTCGGTCGCCTCGTCTTCTTCCAGCCGATGCTCGGCAACGAGCTTGGCGAGGAAGGCGCTATCCACGCGCCGCGCCACATCGTGCCGCGCCGGAATCGACAGGAAGGCACGGGTGTCGTCGTTGAAACCCACCGTGTTGTAGAAACCGGCGCTGGCCAGGGTCTGCTCGCGGAAGCGCCACATGCCCTCAGGTGCGTCATGGAACCACCATGCAGGGCCGAGCAGCAGGGATGGGTAATGCCCGGCCAAAGGCGCCAGTTCGCGGCTGTAGCTGGTCTCGTCCAGGGTGAACACGATCAAGCGCAAACGCGGGTCGTTGCCATGACGATCCAGCAAGGGTTTGAGCGCGTGCACGTAGTCGGTGCGCATCGGAATATCGGCACCCTTGTCGCGTCCGTAATGCGCAAACAACTGACGATTGTGATTGCGAAAACAGCCTGGGTGCAGCTGCATCACCAAGCCATCGTCCAGGCTCATCGCCGCCATTTCGGTCAACACTTGTGCGCGGAACATCTCCGCCTGTTCCGGCGTGGCTGCACCGCGTACCACGGTGTCGAACAGGCGCTGCGCTTCGGTCGGCGACAAATCCGCGGTGGCCGCGCTAGGGTGCCCATGATCGGTCGAGGTGGCGCCGTGTGCGGCAAAGAATGCACGCCGTTGCCGATGCGCACGGAGATAACCATTCCAGGTCAGCACATCCTCGCCGGTGAGCGCGCCGAACTGTTGCAATGCACCGGCAAACTGCTCGTGCTCCGGGTCGACCACCGGGTCGGGGCGATATGCCGTCACCACCCGTCCCTGCCAACCGCTGGCGGCAATCGCTGCGTGGTTCTGCAGCGGATCCAGCGGTGACTCGGTGGTGGCGATCACTTCGATGTTGAAGCGCTCGAACAGCGCGCGCGGAAGAAAACTCGGCGTCTGCAATGCGGTGGTGATGTGGTCGTAATAGTGGTCGGCGGTGTCGGCATCGAGCCGGATGCGGAGATCGAAGACGTCGTGGAAGACATGATTGAGCCACAGTGCCGACGGCGTGCCGCGCAACAACGTGTAGTGCTCGGCAAACACGCGCCATGCCGCGCGCGGGTCGACGGCTGCCCGCGTGCCATCGGCGCGCGGGATGCCGATCGCATCCAGGGCGATGCCCTGGCTGTACAACATGCGGAACACGTAGTGATCCGGCACCAACAGCAATTCGGTCGCGTTGGCGAACGGCGCATTGGTGGCGAACCATGCCGGGTCGGTGTGGCCATGTGGGCTGATGATCGGCAGCGTTGCAGCCTGTGCGTACAGGCGGCGGGCGATCGCGCGCGTGCCGGGATCGGCCGGCAGCAAACGATCGGGATGCAAGGACAACACGGAAGAACGCATGATCGATATCAGCCCAATGGACGTTATGAAGGGAGCCTGGTCAGGGCTTGCTGGCAACGTAGCTGCGTAGCCAGGTCAACGCCGGGCGTTCGCTGCCATCATAATTAATCAGATAGGCACCTTCGTTGTCGCGCCACAGACCGTGACGGAAACCCCACACGTTCACACCGCGCACGGCCGGGTGCTCCCAGAACATCGGGAAGAAGCGCTGCCAGGCTGCCAGCTGCTGGGCATCGGTACGCCCATCCAGGTCGAACTCGGTGACGTAGATCGGCAGTCCGGTGGATGCCAGCAGGTCGAGGTTGGCACGCTGCACCGACACTGAGGGGCCGTTGCTCGAGAGGTGCCCCTGGATACCGATCGCATCGATCAGGTGTTCTTGCTGCAGCAACTGGATGGTATGCAGATACTGCCTGGCTTGGTCGTTGTACTCGGTGACGTTAAAGTCGTTGATCATCAACTTGGTATGGGGGAAATACTTGCGTCCCAGGCGGAATTCCTCAAGCACCCAATCGACGCCGGTGGTGCCGGTACCGCCCAGTGCCTGCAGATAATTGCCCGTATCGCTGCGGCGATTGTCCGGCTGGTTGTGACCCGGCAGCGTTTCGTTGGCCACCTGCATCAGGTCGATGTCGGGGTAGCGCTGCGCAATCGCGGCAAACCAGTGTTCGATCGCCGCAAGCTGCTCGTTTGGCGGCAGGTTGCGCACCCATGTCGGCTGCTGGGAGCCCCAGAGCCCGACATGGAACTGAAACTGCATATGGTTACGCTTGGCCAGCTGGTAAGCCTCGTCGAGCGGGCCCCAGTTCATCTGGCCGCGCACGGCTTCGACGCTGCCCCATTTGCCCGCATTTTCGGGAACGTCGGCGTTCCAGTAGTTGGTGAAGCCCTGCGCTTGCGCCGGGCTGTAGGCGCTGCCTAGGACGCGTTGCTTGCCGGCAGCGATAGGCCCGGCAACAGCGGACGCACAGGCGCCCAGCAACAGCACAAGCGTGAGCGGGTAACGTAGTTTCAACATGTTGGCATCCTCGATAAGTGAGCGAAGCAGTGACGGAAAGGAAAGGACAGGTGCGCTGACGTGCGTCGGATCGACGCCAAAGTGCAGACACCTGGAACCGCATCTAGGCCGGTTGCTCCACTCGCGCCGGCTGCCTAGTGGCACCAGGCGGTGCACCACCGCCAGCGCCAGAATGTAGGCCGCACCCACCGTAAAGAGATATCGAAATGTAGCTGCCGATGGCCTGCAAAACGAAACCAATGAACGGTGCGATCACCATGCCGCCTAGGCCGGCGACTGTTGCAACTGCGTGACATGCAGGCAGGCCGGAAAGCGGGAAAAAAAATACGCCGAACAGCCTCGGTGTGCGGCAGTGGCCAGCCCGGTCAGCGCGGCTACTTGCCACACGGTGCATGCAGCCAACGCGATGACATGCGGACATCGGCATAAGGTCAGGACACCACGTAGACGCCTGTAAGCGCGGCGAGCATGAGCGATTGTCATGGCGCAGGTGTGCCGGGATGGGCTGCAACGTAGTCGCGCAGCCACGTGAGCGCGGGACGTTCGGTGCCGTCGGCGCGGATCAGGTAGGCAGCTTCCTTGTCGCGCCACAAGCCGGGCCGAAAGCCCCACAAGGTGATGCCATGCACTGCCGGGTGTTCCCAGAACACCGGAAACACACGCTTGTAGTCGGCCAGTTGCTGCGCATCGGTCGGCCCGTCCAGATCGAACTCGGTGATGTAGATCGGCAGGCCGGTGGCGGCCAACGCGTCCAGATTGTCGCGATGCACCGACATCGCGACCTCCGGGGTAGTCTCGAAGGCATGCTCCTGCACCCCGATCGCATCGACCAGGTTCTCACGCTGCAGCAGCCGCACGATCTGCAGATACTTCTGCGTGGCCTGCGCGCTATTGGTGATGCTGTAGTCGTTGATCATCAACGTGGTGTGCGGAAAATGCTGGCGCGCAAACCGAAACGATTGCAACACCCATTCCCAGCCGCTGTCGCCATTACCCCCCAACGCCTGCAGATAATTGCCGCCGCCGGTATCGGCCTTGCTGGGCGGGTCGTTGAGTGGCTCGTTCACTACCTCCAGCAGCGCGATGTCCGGGTAGCGCTGCGCAACGGCGGCAAACCATTGCTCGATCTCGCGGCGCTGTTCGGCCGGACGCAAGGTCTTGATCCACTCCGGCTGCTGGTTGCCCCACACCATCACATGCATCTGAAACGGCATGTTGTTGGCCTGTGCGAATCGGTACGCGGCATCCAGCGTGCTCCAGTCCATCTGGTCGCGCACCGCCTCCACGCTACCCCATTTGCCGCCATTTTCCGGGGTGAGCTTGTTCCAGTACCGCGCAAACTCCGGTGCCTGTTGCGCCCCATAGGCGCTACCGAGGAACTTGGACGCAGTCGATGCCAGCGGTGCGGCGCAGACAGGTACTGCCATGCCCGCCATCAATAGCCCCAGTGTTACTGCGCGCATGTGCATGAGCTCACCTCAGGAAGATACCGGCGCTGGATTGGGGGGCAATTGCGCCGGCTCCAGCCGCGGCACCAGCGTGTGCACGACGGCCAACGCCAGCAGATAAGCCGAGCCTGCCATCAGAAACACCGGCACGTAACTTCCGGTGGCCTGCAACAGGAAGCCGATGAAGGTGGCGATCAACATGCCGCCCACCGCACCGGCAAACCCACCGATGCCCACCACGGTGGCAACCGCATGCCGCGGAAACATGTCCGAGGGCAGCGTAAACAGATTGGCCGACCAGCCCTGGTGTGCGGCTGTGGCTAGCCCGATCAGCGCAACCGCCAGCCACAGATTGTCGGCACGCGCAGCGAACACGATGGGCACGACGGAAATTGCGCAGATCAACATCGCGGTCTTGCGTGCACGATTGACGCTCCAACCGCGCGCGATGAAGCGCCCGGCCACCCAACCACCGGCAATGCTGCCGATATCGGCCAGCACGAAGATCACGATCAACGGTGCGCCCAACTGCAGCAGGCTCAAACCGTATTGGGCGTGCAGGAACTTCGGCAGCCAGAACAGGAAGAACCACCAGATCGGGTCGGTGATGAGCTTGCCCAGCACAAACGCCCAGGCCTGCCGATGACGCAGCACCTGCGACCAAGAGAGCCGGCGCTGCACCGGCTCATGCGCATCGCTGCGGATATGCGCCAACTCTGTGGCCGACAATCCGGGTTGTTGCTCGGGCGGGTGATAACTGAACCACCACACCGCCAGCCAGGTGGCACTGAGCACGCCAGTGAACAGAAACGCCGACTGCCAGCCCCAGGCAGTGGCGATCAGTGGCACCAGCAACGGTGCCACGATGGCCCCGATATTGGAGCCGGAATTGAAGATGCCGGTGGCCAGTGCGCGCTCGCGGCGCGGAAACCATTCGGCCACGGTCTTGAGCGCCGCAGGAAAATTTCCGGATTCGCCAAGGCCCAGGAAAAATCGTGCGATCGCAAAGCCCACCACGCTGGTGGCCAAGGCATGCCCCATCGCTGCCAGGCTCCAGATGCCGATCGCCAGCGCATAGCCGAGCCGGGTGCCGAAGCGGTCGATCACCGCGCCGCTGCATAGCAATCCCAACGCGTACGCAGCCTGGAACGCAGTGACGATATAGCCATACTGGATTTCGTTCCAGCCGATCTGCGTCTGCAAGAACGGCGCCAGCACGCCCAACACTTGGCGGTCTATATAGTTGATGGTGGTGGCGGCCAGCAGCAAGGCACAGACGCGCCAACGCACCCGCCCGAGCCGTGCCGACGCAGTGACAGGCGCAGTGGTGGGCACCTCGCTCATGCGCGTGGCCTGCGCAACCGCGCCAGATGGTCGGCAGCCTGCGGGCGTTGGCGGGTCTCGCTTCTGCGTGCGCCAACCGGGTGGCGGCCAGGCACGTCGCTGCCGCGTTCTTCGATTCGATTCATCGACCACTGCACCTGCACGAGGATGGCCTTGCGCCACGGATGATAGCGCTACCATTACCACGCTCCTGCGCCAAATCCATCGCGCAGTGCAGCACTACCTGCCCGTACGCAAGCCGCCAGGCGCTCTGTGCAGTGCTTGCGGCAGCTGCTTGCGCTTTACCCGGGCAACTATGCTGCCCTGCAGCGTGATGTTCCGAATTTGGTAGCGCTAACATCGAGCGCACTGATCGTCCGTTTCCCCCATCGCACCATCGTCGCGCCGCGCAACGGCAGCGGCACTCCCTGCGCAGGGGCGATGCGTGGGACATCTGCTACCTGTTAGGGAAGGGATTACGGTGAAGAACAGCTACGCACGAACCGCGTTGTCCTGCGCGTTGGGATCCATCCTGCTGGGCATGGCCAGCACTGCCGCCTGGGCACAATCCACCGATGCCGACAACGCTGCGCAAACGCCACCGGCCACTGCCGGCAACACTGATGCAGTGAAACAGCTCGACACGGTCACTGTCTCCGGCTACCGACGCAGCATCCAGTTCTCTACCGATGCCAAACGCGATTCGGTAGGCTTTGCCGACACGGTGTTTGCCGAAGATATCGGCAAGTTTCCGGACATGAACATCGCCGAGTCACTCAACCGCATCCCCGGTGTGCAGCTGGCGCGCGACGTCAACGGCGAAGGTCTCAACATCGCCATCCGCGGCCTGGGCACCAGCTTCACCAAGACCACGCTCAACGGCGCCAGCATCGCCACCGCCTCGATCGGCCTGAACGCGCAGAACCAGAACCGCGAAGTCGATTTGAATCTGTTTCCCACCGAATTCTTTACCCAGCTCACGGTGAGCAAGACGCCGACTGCGAGCATGCTCGAAGGTGGCGTGTCCGGTGTGGTGGACATGCGCAGCGCACGCCCATTCGATCGCCCCGGCGTGCACTTTACCTATCAGGCACAGGCGGACTGGAACAGCACCAGCGAAAAGACCACGCCACGTGGCGCCTTCATGGGCAGCTGGACCAACGAGGAAGGCACCTTCGGCGCGCTGCTCGGTGTGGCGTCGGTGCGCAGCAAACTCGGCGTACGTGGCTTCGAGAGTGTGGGCTGGACCAACCCCGGCCTCACCTACACGCAGTGCGGGCTCACTCCGCCTGCGGGCACGCCGGCGACCAATCAACCGACCGCGTGCAACGTCAACGGCGGCGGCAACTGGCGCATTCCCGACCGCGTGCCGGCCACTGCCGGCAGCGGCCTGACCACTGGCGAAACCATCGATGCTGCGTGGCTGCTGGCCCGCAACCCAGGATTGAGCATCGACCAGATCAGCGATGCCTTGATTCCGCGCCTTGGCCGCCAGGTCTACATGAATGGCGATCGCGACCGCGATGCGTCGGTGATGTCGCTGGAATGGCGCCCCTCCGACACCATGCATTTCTACCTGGACACCTTGTACTCCGAAGCAAAGCGCACCACCGAGCGGATCAGCATGAATCTGATCGGCCGCAACGGCAACATGATTCCGCTCGGTATGCAGCTGGATCAGAACAACGTAGTGACCAGCGCCACCTTCGCCAATGCGCAGTACTTTCTGGAAGCGCGGCCGTACCGCGAAAACGTCAAGTTCTGGAGCGTCAATCCCGGTGCGGAATTGCTGTTCGGCGCCGACCAGGACATCAAGCTCAACGTGCAGGCCAACGCCACGCGCAGCTGGCTGGCACGCGAGTCGCCGAGCATCCTGGTCACCTCACCGTTCACCACCGTCGATTATCGCAACGAAGGCGGCGACCGCCCCGACATCAGTAGTCCGCTCGATCTCAACGACCCCAATCTGGGTTGGGGCTGGACCGGCGGCCGCGTCAATATCCAGAACGAAAAGCGCGTCACCGAAACGCGTGGCGCACGCGCCGACCTGCAGTTCGGCGAAGACAAGCGCAACATCAAGATCGGTGCAGCCTACGACCAAGCCGAGCGCACCATCCGTGGCTTCGACAACAGCGTGGCCTGGGAACAAGTGGTATGCCGCGGCAATGGCGGCACCGTGTGCAATGGCGGCCCCGGTTCTGCGATCCCCAATTCGGCCCTGGCCAGCTATCTGCGGCCCGGCCCGGATGGCTTTATCACTGCCGATTTCAACCGTTTCCTGGGCGACACCAACTATTACGCGCTGCGTGATTCCGCGCCGGAAACCAACTCCGCCAACACCGGCGCCTCGGCCGGCGGCATCCGCGAAAAGAACCTGGGTTTCTACATCGAAACCAATGCGGAAACCGACGTCTGGAACCGCACGCTGCGCCTCAACGCCGGCGTGCGGTACGTGACCACCGACCAGACCATCACCGGCCCGGTCACCGTCAACGGCATCCGCACCGTGCAGGTGCTGGATTCGGATTACAAGGAAACCCTGCCCTCGTTCAACGCGGCCTGGGATGTGGCCGACAACGTGGTGCTGCGCCTGTCCAGCTCGCGCACGCTCACCCGCCCGGACCCGAGCGCGATGTTGCCCAACACCAACTTCAGCGACCCCTCCGCGCAGACGGCGACCCAAGGCAATCCCAACCTGGCGCCGTACCTGTCCACCAACGTCGACTTCGGCGGTGAGTGGTACACCGGCGGCGAAGGCTATGTGGGCCTGACGCTGTTCAACAAGCGCATCAGTGGCTTCACCGTCAACGGCGTACGTCGCATCCCGTTCAATGACCTGGGCGTGGCCTACGACACCCTGCTGCCGATCCAGCAGGCCGGTCTGGATCAGCGCGGTGGGCCAAATGCCGCCACCGTGGATGTGCAGACACAGGTCAATGCGGACGGCGTGCTCAACATCCGCGGTACCGAGGCCATCTGGGTGCAGCCGCTGGACAAGCTGGTCGACGGCCTGGGCTTCAGCGTCAACTACACCCACGTCACCCAATCCTCCGAAGGTGAAGGCGTGCCGGCCGTGGCGGTCGGCGTGGCGCCGAACCTGTGGAACGGCACTGTCTACTGGGAAAAGAACGCCGCTTCGGTGCGCCTGTCCTACACCTGGAACGACGATATGGTGATTTCTGGCGCCAACCAGAACGGCATTCCGTACGCACGTCTGAATGCCGATGCACGTGGCCAGCTGGATCTGTCGGCCAGCTACACATTGGAGTCGCTGCCGTCCAAACCGCAGATCACCCTCAACGTCACCAACATCACCGACGAGCCGCTGCGCACCACCTACGCGTGGCCCAACGCCACCTACGATCTGTATGAGCCCGGGCGCACCGTCATGCTCGGCATCCGCGGTACCTTTTGAGTGTTGTCGTCATCGGTCGCCGTTCCTCCCGGCGGCGACCGATGGCGCAATGCGCGCCGCGGCGTTTTCCGCAGCATTCTTCGAGTCCGCCCCACCTCATGAACGATCGGTCACAGCAGCTCTCCGTGCGCGAAAAGATCGGCTACAGCCTGGGCGACCTGGCGGCCAATCTGATCTTCCAGACGCTGGTCACTTTTCTGGCGTTTTTTTATACCGATGTGTTTCGCATTCCTGCGGGTGTAGCGGCCACGTTGATCTTTGTGGTCGGCATGCTGGGCGCGTTCGTGTTCACGCCCATCATCGGCATCCTGGCCGATCGCACGCGCACCCGCTGGGGCAAGTTCCGCCCGTGGATCCTGTGGACTGCGCTGCCTTTCGGTGCGTTGTCGCTGGCTGCCTTCAACACGCCTGCGCTCGGCGAACAGGGCAAGGTCGCCTACGCGTTTGCCACCTACACCTTGCTGATGCTGGTGTATGTGGCCAACAACTTGCCGTATTCGGCCTTGAGCGGCGTGCTCACCGGCAGCATGGAACAGCGCAACAGCTTGTCGGCGTACCGCTTTCTGGCGGTGACCTTTGCGCAGTTCATCATCCAGGTGCTGCTGCTGCCGTTGGTGTTGATCCTGGGCAATGGCGACAAGGCGCAGGGCTTTCGCAACACCATGGCGCTGTTCGCGGCGGTCGGCACGCTGTGCTTTTTGATCACCTTCTTCACCACGCGCGAGCGCGTGCTGCCGATCACCGAACAGCGCAGCAGCGTGCGACAGGACCTCACCGATCTGGTGCGTAACAAGCCGTGGCTGGTGATGCTGGCACTGACGATCCTGGTCTTCATCAATCTCGCCATGAAGGGCGGGATGTACATCTACTATTTCAAGTACTACCTCGACGCTGGCGCGTTGACCCACTTCCTGGACGCGGCCGGCTTCAACCGCTTCATCGCCGGGATCAACAGCGTGCTGACCGGCGCCGGCATGAGCGCACTGCAATGGCCGCAGGACGCACCGACCTCCGCATTTAGCGTGTTCAGTGCCGGCGGCATCCTGGCGATGATTGTCGGCATTGGCTTTTCCAAGCGCCTGGCCGACCGCTATGGCAAGCGCAACGTGTTCGGCGGCGCGCTGTTGATTTCCACGCTGTTCCTGCTGGCGTTCTACCTGTACCCACCGAATGCGATCGGTTGGGTCTTCGCCTCTTACGTACTGCACGGATTTTTCTACGGCATCACCATCCCACTGCTGTGGGCGATGATCGCCGACGTGGCCGATTACTCGGAGTGGAAGAACCACCGCCGCGCCACCGCAATCATCTTTTCGGCAATGTTGTGCGGCTTGAAGATCGGTCTGAGCGTGGGCGGCGCACTGGTCGCCGGCATCCTGGCGTTCTATGGCTACGACGCCGCACTGCCGCAGCAAAGCGCTGCGGTCACCAATGGCATCCGCCTGGCCATCAGCGTGTACGCCTCGCTGCCGTTCCTGCTCGGCACCGCACTGCTGGCGCTGTACGAGATCGACAAAGCGCTGGAAACCCGCATCGAACACGAACTGGGCGTGCGCCGACAAACCGCCCCGCTCGCCACTCCCTGACCTCCCCTCCCACTTTATGCACAGGTACGCGCATGTCCGATGAGCTGCAAGCCGCTGCACTGCAGGCCCTGGCGCGCACCGCCATTTCCGCACCGCTGGTCACTCACCTCTACACGGCCGACCCGTCTGCACATGTATTCGACGGTGCGTTGTACATCTATCCCTCGCACGACATCGATGCCGGCGTGGCCTTCAGCGACGATGGCTCGCATTTCGACATGGCGGACTACCACGTGTTGCGCATGGCGCATCCGGGTGCAGCGGTGGAAGATCTTGGGCAAGTGCTGCACGTGCGCGATGTGCCGTGGGCGCAGCGGCAGATGTGGGCACCGGATGCTGCACAACGCAACGGCAAGACCTACCTGTATTTCCCTGCAAAGCGCGCCGATGGCATCTTTCAGATTGGCGTAGCAGTGGGTGATCGCCCCGAAGGCCCGTTCGTCGCCGAGCCGCAGCCCATCGCCGGAACGTATTCGATCGACCCGGCCGTGCTTGCCGACGACGACGGCGCGCATTACCTGTACTTCGGCGGCATCTGGGGCGGCCAGCTGCAGCATTACCGCGACAACGTCTATGCACAGACGCATCAGGAACCGGTGGGCGACGCACCCGCGCTCGGCCCACGCGTGGCACGCCTGCACGCGAGCATGACAGAGCTGGCCGAACCCACCCGCGAGATCGTCATCCTCGACACACACGGCACCCCGCTCCGCGCAGACGACCACGCCCGTCGTTTCTTCGAAGGCCCCTGGGTCCACCAACACGCTGGCCGCTATTACCTGTCGTACTCCACCGGCGACACCCACCTGATTTGCTACGCCACCAGCGACACCCCATACGGCCCGTTCACCTACCAAGGCGTGCTGATGCAGCCGGTGGTCGGCTGGACCACGCATCACTCCGTCTGTCTGTTCGAAGAACAGTGGTATTTGTTCTATCACGACAGCGTACTTTCAGGCGGCCAGACGCATCTGCGCAGCATCAAGATGGCGCCGCTGGAGCACTTGGCAGATGGCACGATCGCAACGATCCATCCGTACGGGAAGGATGCTGTGTCGCCGTGGTGACATGGCGACGACGTTCACGTCCGCAGCTGTTTCTCATGATCGGGTCGCCGGCCGAGTGTGCATAGGAGCGGCTGACAGCGAGCATGCTCACCGCCGATCGAACGCGGCATGGACACCCGTGCACGCTGGCGTTGAGTGCGCCATCCATGCCCAGCTGACGACGCGCGCCATGTGTTCTCAGCCGCTTCAAGACTGCTCCCGCCCCTGCACCGACATCGCTTGATCGTCGACATCGGCACGCCAGCTGTCGCGCCGATAGACGGGATTATACGAAGGCGCCTGCTCCGGCCCGTGACCATCACAGCAGTCGCATTCTTCAAGCGTCCGTCGGGAGTCGCGACGGTAGCGCCTGCCAACGACAGAGAGGCCTTCATGGCTGTCGATAGGCGGCGGATTGCACGCTGCATCCACACGCATCGTCGCAACGTATGCCCATGCACTGAGTCTCTTGAAAGAGGTTGCCATGCGCCAGGCGTCGATGCTGTTCTTACTCACACTTGCGGTCTACGGCAGTGCAAGCGGCAGCGAAGCGCGCTCCGCATTGCCCCGCGCAGACAGCGTCGACGTGCCACGCTTCATGGGCGACTGGTATGTCATCGCACATATTCCGACCCGTCCCGAGCGCAAGGCCTACGATGCGGTGGAAAGCTACGCGCTGCGCCCGGATGGCCGCATCCAGACCACCTTCACGTTTCGCAAGGGCAGCTTCCAGGCGCCGCTCAAATCGATGCATCCGGTCGGCCAGGTTGCAAAGGAGGGCAATGGCGCCCTGTGGAGCATGCAGTTCCTCTGGCCGTTCAAAGCTGAGTACGTGATCGCCTGGCTGGACGCAGGCTATACGCAGACCATCGTGGCGCGTAGCAAGCGCGATTACGTCTGGTACATGGCGCGCACCCCGCAGGTCTCAGATGCCGACTATCAGCAGGCCGTTCAACGTATTGCCGCAATGGGCTACGACGTCTCACAGCTGCGACGTGTGCCGCAGTCGGTGCGCTGATGCGGACGCGTTTTCCATCGCACCGGCGTTACCAACGCCATCCGTATCTCTTCTTTCGTTCTTCATGGACTGGCTTATCGTCAAGAATGTCGTACTTTCGGTAACCTCGTCCGTAAATCCCCGAGTGGACGAAGAGATAGCCGATAGGCACCAGAACTCCCAACCACAAGACCGACGCAGGCGGAGCTGCCCCGACGACAATTTGATAGATCAAGATACCGCCGCCGCCCCAGAAGCAAAGCGCCATGCCGAAGCAGGACACGCGCCTTACGAGAAGCCAGATGCGAGCGAAGAATCGCTCGACCCTGCTGGGCGGTTTGTCGCGTCTGGATTGAAAATAGTAGTGCACGCCGAAGAGCGCGGCTACAAAAACAAAGGGAGCCAATATATCCATCGGCTAACTCCATTCGGTCAGCGAGTCCGTAGATTAGGAAGTCGGCATCGAACGTTTTTCTTTCCCGGTCAATGTCCGTAGCGCGTCTTCAGTTGTCTTGTGCTTCCACCACCACCGCAGTGCCGTAACACAGCACCTCGGTCAGCCCCGCCATCAACTCGGTGGCGTCATAGCGGACAGCGATGACTCCGTTTGCACCCAGCTGCCGTGCATGCTGCACCATGTCGCGATAGGTTTCCGATCGCGCCTGTTCGCAGAGCTGTGTATAGATGGTGATGTTGCCACCGAACAAGGTCTGCAGACTGCCGAAGAAATTACCCACGATGGAGCGCGATCTCACAGTGATGCCGCGCACCAGTCCAAGGTTGCGAACAATGCGACAACCCGGCAATTCCAGTGCAGTGGTCACCATGGTGTCGTTGAGATGCTGCATCGCTGCAGGAATCGGCGAGGAGTTGTAGGGATTGTTCACTGGTTGCTTGCTCCAGATGGGGCCACTGGAAGACTGCTGATTTGGGCTTGGAGTCTGCCCACGCAAGACGCTGTCCTGCAGGGATCGCTCGCCTGCGACGCGGTCAGCGCTTGGTTCGGAAAGCGTGCCGGATAGCGATGGCCGCGTAGAGACCGTAAGCGACGAACAGTCCACCCAGTACGGCGCCGAACCCCAGGTTCTGGCGAAACAGGACTTCGTATCCGCCGAACAGGACGCCGAGAACGATGTAGAAGATCGCCGTGGCGTAGCGGCCCGGGCCGCCGATGGACTGCGCGCGAATCGAGCGCACGATGGCTTGCGTGGTAGAGATCACTTCTTCCTCATGCAGATCGCGGCAAGCCAATCCGAAGCCGAGATCATTGGCGCAACTGTGGCAAAGCGCTTTGCTGCAATGCTTGCACAGTCCTATCGCCTGGGTATTTTCGTGATTGAAGCAGAGCATGTTCCATCCTCAGGATTAGATTGACTCTCGCCGTGCCGATAACGCAGTTGCAAGCCAGGATGCCGCGCAAGCCACTTCGTCCGCCGGACGCGAAACGGCGGCTGCACGCAAAAGCAGTGCGGCCTTTCGGACTATTCGGAGAACTCCCAGCCATCATTATGTCCAGACAACGGCACGGCATGTAGCGCTAGCTCCTCTTCGAAGGCCACGATGGTCCGATAGGAGGGCACCATGGCCGGATATACCGTCACATCCATGGGAAAGGCTTTGTTCTCTTCGTAATAACGGCAACGCACTTTTTGCTCGCAACGGAGCATGGCCACACAGAACTCCAGTGCTGATTCTTTGGTTGGGAACACCACTGAAAACGCGATCTCTCTGGGCTTGAAAAGATCCACTCCTTGCTGGGCGATGTGCCAGAGGGTGTTGCCGTTGTCGTCTTCCGGATACAGGGTCAGATCTCGCTGCATGGTGCTCTCCTTGTGTGATGGCTGGGCCGGCCGAGATGACCAGGATCATCCCTGCTTGGCCGACACGCCAGCGTCGACGATCCCGGCGACGTCGGTGCAGGTCCCAGGCGCCTGGCCGACGAGATACGCAGCGTCTCAACAGCGTCACTCATCGGCAACGACAAGGGTCTCCAGATCAGCCTGACATCAGCCGTCATTACGCGGGCGCCAAGCGCAGGCAGCCGATTGCCGGCGGATCGCGCTTGGTCTGCGTCGAAGTCCTAAGCGGAGGCGCTGGTTGCCTCCGCCGATGACAGTTACGGAACCCAAATCAAATTCAGCAACTGCGGATCGGCGGTCACCTTGACCAGCTTGCCGCTGGGGCCAAACTGCACCTGATACTCGGAGAAGCTGTCGCGCCAGTAACGCCACAGCGAGGCTTCCAGGTTGGGGTTTTCGCTGCTGATCGGGTAGCCGACCGCCATCAGGACCTGTTCGCGGGTCATGCCGCCGGTGAGCTTGCCGTCGGCAATGGCCTGGCGAATCTTGGGCGGGAAGGTGGCGAGCTTGAGCTTGGGATCGGCGGTGACGACGTAGCGGGCGGCAAAGGCGGTGTTGTCCAGGTCGCGGCTGTAGTCGTTGCCGATGGACTGCTTTTCGCCGGCGATCTTGAGGTTGACGCGGTTGCGGCCGAAGCCGGTGACGCTGACCGGGGTGCCGACCGGGAGCACGCGCTTGCCGTCTTCGGCGTAGTTGCTGTCGCTGATCCAGCTACCGTCGGTGCGCAGGTTGCAGCACAGGAAGCCATCGTACTTGGCGACATCGGCGGCGCTGGCCAGGTTCGCGGCGGTGAACAGGCCCAGGGCCAGCAGACAGGAATGCAGACGCATCGAAAGACTCCTTTCTAGACGGCCGTAGCCGCTCGGCAGTGATGAATGAGGCGCGCCGCCGTTTCCCCGCGACGCGCTGGCATTGTCGCAGCCCCGGGCCGCTTGGCAAGCGTGGGTGACGCGCGCAGCCCGGGGTTGTGTATGCTCGGGGGGTGGAAACCCTGTCAACCGCCGAGATCGTCGAGCAGATCGCCGAGTTGCGACGCGCCCATCGCGCGTTGGACGAGGAGATCCAGCGCGTGCCCGCGAACATGGACGACGAGCTGCAGATGAAGCGTTTGAAGAAGCGCAAGTTGCACATCAAGGACTGCATCACGCGGCTGGAAATGGAGCTGGTGCCCGACGAGCCGGCCTGAGGGCAGGTTGGCGGCGGCTTGCGTCGGCGACTGATGGCCGTGAGGCTGGGCGGCCGGGTGGCAGCGCCTTCATCTGCGCGTACGCATCCAGGCGCCCGCGAATGCTGAGCGTCGATGCAGCGCGTTGACGACGTTGCGCGCGCGACAGATGCGGATTGCGGCGCGCCTGCGTCAGTTGCAGAAACCTACCCTCACCCAACACCCCCGCTCCGCGCCCCAGCCCGTGCTTGCGGCGTGGGCATTCCACGCCAAGCGCGCCAGTGGCGCGCCAGCGGTGCCTTCTCGCCCCGACGGGAGAAGGGCTTTCATTTTTGCTGCTGGCGGGAGACGGTGCGATTCGCTCGAGGGCGCTTCGACAGTTCCAACGGCGCGAGATTGCACTGCCCACCCGCGCGCCTGGTACCCAGATAGCGCGGGTGACCCTGCCGGGCCGATCCTCGCGCTGGCGCTGTTTCAATCAGCGCGCACGCCACTCAACCGGCGCGCAACAGGATTTTGCCGCGACGGCCCGGTTCGGCGCTGGCCGCTGCCGCCTTGGCTGCGTCTTCCAGATCGAACACCGCTTCCACCGGCAGCGCCAGGCTGCCGTCGAGCGCGGCCTTCAGCAGCTCGCCGATCATGCGGCGCTTATCTTCGGACTTGGTGGCCTGCATGACATTGCTGCCCCAGAAGCCGCGCACTGTGGCCTGCTTGAAGATCACATCGCCGCTGGCAATCTCCAGAGGCTCGCCGGTCATCGAGCCGAACGAGATCAACTCGCCACCTTCGCCAAGCAGGCCCATCAGCTCGCCTGCTGCCTTGCCGGCAACCGAGTCGATCGCGCGCACGATCGGTGCATCGCCGGCCAGCGCACGCACGCTGTCTTGCCAACCGTCCTGCGCGGTCGACACCGCATTGCCGATGCCCAGCGCTTTCAATTCGTCCACACCTGCGTCGCGACGCACCAGGTTGATCACGTTGATGCCGCGTGCCGCAGCCAGCATGGCGACCGTCTTGCCGACCGCACCGTTGGCGGTGTTCTGCAGGATCCAATCGCCCTGTTCGACATGCAGGAATTCGATCAGCATCAATGCGCTCAACGGCATGGCGATGAGCTGGCAACCGCGGTCGTCATCGAGTGCGTCGGGCAGCGGGACCACGCCGGTTGCATCGGCCAGAAAGTACTCGGCCCAGCTCTCATGCACGCCGGCCGCGACGACACGCTGGCCGACCTGCAACCCCTCGACACCTTCGCCCAGTGCATCGATCACGCCCGACCCTTCACTGCCGCCGATCGCCGGCAACGAGGGCTTGTAGCCGTAGTTGCCACGCACCGTCCACAGGTCGTGGTTGTGGATGGGCGAGCGCCGCATCGCGATGCGGACCTGACCCTTGCCGGGTTGCGGTGTGGGTCGTTCGCCGAGTTCGAGCACCTTGGCGGGATCGCCGAATTGGGTATGGATGGCTGCGCGCATGAAAGTCTCCTGTCGGCAGCGCGCGTGGTGCAGCGCGGCCGATCATAGTCAAAGGTGATGCGATGCTAACGGGCGTGCTGCAAGCGGCCGATGAAGCGAACGGAACCGCTATGTGAAAGTCGCCATCGCCTCGCCCCCAGACGCGTCACCCCGCGCCCAACGCTTCCTGCAGGCCGTGATGACCGTTGCTAGCGGCCGGCTTACTGCGGCGGCGGCACCACGTCCGGCTTGGCCGCTGCCGGGCTGACGCGTTCGATGGTGTGACGCAGTTCGCGGCCGAGAATGAACTTGGCATCCTTGGCCCAGGCATCCAGGCGCTCATCGAACATCAGCTTGCTGTTTTCGTCCGGCCAGACCAGGCGCAGCTCGCGCAGCTTCTGGATGAAGCTGCGGAATAGGGTCTTGTCGAAGAACTCCGGCGCGGCCGGTGCGTACAACAGGCTCAGACGCTGCGCGGCCTGTTGGCAGAGGCTTTCCAGTTCGCCGGCACCGAGCACGCCGGGGCCATTCTTGACCAGCACCGAAATGGCGATGTAATAGCGCTCGAAGGCCTGCTGCAACGAATGCCCGATCGCACGCAGACGGAACACTTCGTCGGTCTGCCCGGTGTTACGCGCCAGGATGCCGCCATCGTCGTCGGTGACGTTGAGCAACAGCCCTTCGCGCACGAACATGTCGATGGTCTGTTCGATGCGTTCGGCAAAGCGGTCTTCGCTCCATGGCAGGAACAACTCGGCCTGCAGGAACGGGTACACCGTCCGGCCCAGGCGCAACAGACCGGCACGGCTCATGCGGCGGTTGTTCTGGAAGCAGCACGCCACCCACGACGATGCCGTAAACAGATGCAGCACATTGTTGCGGAAGTAGCTCAGCAGCACCGCAGTGTCGCCGCTGACGCTGAGCACATCGCCCAGGGGGTGCGACACCCGCGTGAGCACGTTGATCTCTTCGGCATGGGTGATGATGCGCGCCGGCGTATGCGGGGTCACCGTGACACGGTCCGAATACGGCATCTCGGCCAGCAGCTTCTTGCACAACTCGATCTGCGCAATCAGGTCGGCTTCGCCCATCGCGTGCTTGGGCGTGGACAACAGCGCCAGCGCCAACAGATTGATCGGATTGACGTCGGCAGCGCAGTTGATGCGGGTCTGGATCTGCGAGGACAAGGTGTCCACCGCCGGTGCCAGCCAGGTGGGCTTGGCGTCTTCCGGCAGCGGCTGGCCATCCCAGTCCGGTGCGTGCTTGGCCAGCACGTCGTTGAGCGCGATCGGCTCGCCGAAATTCACCACCACCTGGCCGTAGTTCTGCTTGAGCACCTTGGGGATGGACCACAGCAGGCCCCAGATGGATTCCTTTTCTTTCGGCCGCCCGGTGAGCTCGTCCAGGTAGCTGTTGCCTTCCATCAACTTCTCGTAGCCGATGTACACCGGCTGGAACAGCACCGGCTTGCGCGGCTGGCGCAGATACGCGCGCAGCGTCATCGCGATCATGCCGCCCTTGGGCTGCAGCAGACGCCCGGTGCGCGAACGCCCGCCTTCGACGAAGTATTCGATGGAATAGCCGCCGGCCACCAGCTGGGCGACGTATTCGCTGAGCACTGCCGAATACAGCGCATTGCCCTTGATCGAGCGGCGGATGAAGAACGCGCCGCCCTTGCGCAGCAGCGTGCCGACCACCGGCAAGTTGAGATTGATACCAGCCACGATATGCGGCGGCACGATGCCGCGTTCGTACAGCAGGTAGCTCAGCAACAGGTAGTCCATGTGACTGCGGTGGCTGGGCACATACACCACTTCGTGCCCGGGCGCGGCCTGCTTGAGCTTGTCCAGATGGTGCACCAGCACGCCGGCGTAGATGCGGTTCCACACGTGGGTGAGCAGGAAGCTGGCCGAGCGCACCACCGGGCTGGAATAGTCGGCGGCGATTTCCCAGGCGTAGGCGTGCGCCTTGCGCCAGGCATCGACCGGCTTGGAGTTGTCGCGCTTGGCCTGGGTGGCGATGGCTTCGCGTACCGAATCGGCGGCCAGCACCTGGTCCACCAGCAGGCGGCGGGTGGACAGGTCTGGGCCGATCACCGCCTCGCGGATACGGCGGAAGTGCGTGCGCAGCACGCGCTGCAACTTGCGCAGGGTGCGCTCGGGCGGCAGCCCTTCGGCCATGGTCTGGCGCAGCGAAATCGGCGGGGCGAACCGTACGATGGTGGTGCGGCCGTTGAGCAGCACCGCCAGCAGGCGGCGGAAGCGGCCGACCAACGCCCAGTTTTCCGAGAACAGCACCGCGAACCAGCCGCTCTGCTTGTCCGGCGCACGGCCGACGAAGATCGACACCGGCACCAGATGCACGTCCAGGTCGGCGCGCACGCGGTGCGCCTGCAGCAACTTGGCCAGCGAATCGGAATGGGTCTTGCCGCCGCGCTGTTCGGGAATCAGCGAATTGCTGCTGCTGCGCCGCGACAGCGCCAGATAGGCGCGCTTGCGCTCCAGCGGGTCGCCCGGCAGCGGCACCAACGGCGAGGGCAGCCCGGCCTCGCGGCAGGCCTTGTCCAGGATCAGCGCGTTGGACAGACCATAGTCCTCCAGCACATAGACCACCGGGCGGCCATCGTCGTACCGCCCAGGCTGCTCCGGCTCGATGGTCAGGCTCAGCCACGGGTCGGCCAAACGGCCGAGCAGGCGCGCCCACCAGGGACGCTTGGCGCTACGCGCAGCGGCAATGCCGGGCGCGATCGATGGCGCAACATCCGGCGGTACCGGTTCGGCGGGCGGCAACGCCGCCGTCGTGGCGCCGGTGTCGGCTGCGGCAGCGCTGGGCGGGGCGGACTGGCCATCCGGGAACGGCAGGGGATTCTGTTCTGGCATCACCGGCATTATCGCCCAGCCGGGCGTTGCCCGGTGTCGGCAGGCTTCGCCGGCGCGGCCGCTGCGGTGTCAGGCGCGGCAGTGGCGTTGGGTAGGGGCGCGGCCTGGACGCCGTTGAGCAGCGCCTGCACTTCGTTCTGGGTCTGCAGCTGGTACCAGTGGCCATCGCGCTTGATCAGCGCCACGGTCAGATCGATGTCGTGGGCGGCCAGCGGATAACGCAGCCGCACCTGGGCGGTGTCGCCGTCCTGCTTGATCAACCCGGTACGCAGTGCATCCAGGCTGCTGTCGATCGACAGGTCGTAACGCCCCAGCACCTTCTTGCAGGTTTCCCAGAACGGCCCGAGCCGGCGCAGGCTCTCTTCCATGCCCAGCCGCTGCAGATCGGCATCGGAGGTGATGCCGGTGGCGCGCGCGGCGGTCACCAGGTCGGCGATGCTGGCCTTGGCGCGGGGGCGATCGGCCAGCGGCGCGGTGGCAGCCCAGGCGCTCAGCGCATCGACCAGTTGCACATAATGGGCGCGCTGCTCGGGCTGGTAATCGCTGCGGCTGCGCAGGTACTGCACGCCGAACTGGCCCAGCGATTGCGCGGCCTGGGCAATGCCCTGCGACTGGCCGGCCAGCTGTGCATCAAACGCCTGCTGCATGCGGCGCTCGGCATCGGGCGCCGACAACGCTCCCAGCAGCGTGCCCACTTCATTGGGCAGCGGTAGCTCGGTCAGCGGCCAGCGGCTGGCACCGCTGCGCCACGCCGCTTCCAGCTGGGTGTATTGCGCAGGCGTCACCCGGATGCGCGCATACGCCACCAGATCGTTGCGCCGCAGCGGCAGGGTCATCGACTGCATGGCTGCGGCCGGCTCGGCCTTGGCGCCGGGCAAGGCAGGCGCGGTCTCGTTGCGTTGGCAGCCGCTCACGCACAGCGCGGCCAGCAACAGCCACGCAGCGGACTGGAACCGCCCTGCGCGGACGGTAGGTAGCGACATGCGCACGATGTTCCCCCTGATCGATCGGCGCATCTTGCTGTCTGAATGCATCGGCGGCAAGGCAGGGCCCAACCGTGCGCCAAGGTATGGTCGGCACATGTTACGTTTTCGTAGTTCCTGGCATGTTGTCGACCGGTGTCCGGCATTGGCTGCTGATGTCTTACTCGGACAAACTTGTCCAGCAATCGGCTTCCAGCCCTTGCGCCACTTGCGTTTGGCGCAATGTTGCGGCGCATCATGTAAGCGCTTGCAGTTCCTGCTAGCGTGCGCTGCATCTCGCTTGGGGGCGCCGTCAGATGGGGCTGATGTCATTCATGTGCATGTGTGACACGAACGCTGTGCGCCGGCGGATCGTGCGCCCCACCCCGGCATGCGCCGCCACACGTGTTGACTTGGAGAAAGCCACAGCATGAGCCGGCCACGGTCCGAAGGCGGTAGCGTCACCATCAAGGACGTTGCGCGCGAAGCGCAGGTGTCGGTGGCCACGGTCTCGCGCACCATGAACGGGCATCAGCATGTGGCCGAGTCGGTGCGCGAACGCGTCTTGCAGGTGGCGCGTGCGCTCAATTACATCCCGCACCACGCCGCGCGCAGCCTCAGCAGCCGGCGCACCCACACGATCGGGGTGGTGCTGCCGGACCTGCATGGCGAATTCTTTTCCGAGTTGATCCGCGGCATCGACCAGGTGGCGCGCGACCAGGGGTACCACCTCTTGGTGTCCAGCTCGCACGGCGACCCGCAGGCGCAGCGTCGGGCGCTGGAGCGCCTGCCCGGGCGCGTAGACGGCGTGGTGGTGATGTCGCCGTCGCTGGGCGATTCGGGCGTGCATGAAGATGCGCTGCCCGGCGGCCTGCCGGCGGTGCTGCTCAACTGCGCCGGTAGCGCCAGCCAGCGCCCGGTACTCAATGTGGACAACTACGGCGGCGCGCGGGTCATGACGCGCCACCTGCGCGACAGTGGTCACCGCCGCATCGCGTTCATCGCCGGCCCCGACGACAACTTCGATGCGCATGAGCGCCTGCGCGGGTATCGCGACGAACTGGCGCTGGATCCGGCCGCGCAGCCGTGGGTCTTGCCTGGCCACTTCGACGAAGAATCCGGTTATCGCGCCGGCCAGGCGCTGGCCCAGGACACGCGCCCGGATGCGGTATTCGCCGCCAACGACATGATGGCGCTGGGCTGCCTGTTCGCGCTGGGCCATGCCGGGCTCAAGGTGCCGCAGGACATTGCGCTGGCCGGGTTCGACGATGTGCCGATGGCGCGCTACGTGCTGCCGGCGCTGACCACGATGCGGGTGGATATCGCCGGCCTGGGCGCACGCGCCTTGCAGTTGCTGCTGGGCCAGCAGTTGGTCGATGCACCAGCACCACCTGCCGATGCTGCACCACCGGCGTTTTCGGAGATGGTTCCGGAGCTGATCGTGCGTGCATC
Organism: Xanthomonas prunicola; assembly: GCF_002846205.1. Classification (GTDB taxonomy): domain Bacteria; phylum Pseudomonadota; class Gammaproteobacteria; order Xanthomonadales; family Xanthomonadaceae; genus Xanthomonas; species Xanthomonas prunicola. The sequence continues at coordinate 312 of NZ_PHKV01000017.1, read as the reverse complement.
TAGTGCTGCTCGTGACACGTCAGGACAGTGAGGTCTATGCACTACGTCGCATCTTCACAAATTATTTACGGTTTCTTATGTTTTTTATAACCCTGATGCAACCGCTGCCATTGCTCGTTCGTCCTTGAAGTAACGCATCACCCTGCGCCACGCCGACCATGCTGCCGGTACGCGCCTTACCCCTGGGAGGGGGAAGTCATGAAGAGCTACCGTACCGTCTCCACCCTGCCGGCGCGCAGCCTGCTGTGCTGCGCCCTTGCCGCTTCGTTGCTGGCTGCCAACCCGGCCATGGCCCAGTCCAGCAACGCCACG
>NZ_PHKV01000016.1 GCF_002846205.1 Xanthomonas prunicola | reverse complement strand
ATCGGTGCGCGCCAGGGAGAAGCCGGCATCAATGATGGCAACGATGGGGACTGCCCCATGGGGGAGTTCTGCGTTGAGGATTTCGCTGGCGACTGCCTCGCGAATGGCATCGTAAAGATAGAGACAGCCATGGGAGTGTGACCAATCATGGGCCTCGGAGACCAGTGGCGTGGGGCCGGTTCCTTTGGCGATGAGCATGCCATCGGAGCCACAGCGGCCACTCCCCCCGTGGATCGCCCCACCGCTCCCACCATAGCGATCAGCGCCCAGTGCCTGTCCGCCGAAGGTGCCGGCAACGCAGTGGGCTTCGATAGAGGTCACGGCAAAGCGCTCAAGCAAGGACGCTGAGATGCGGGCCCGAGTTGACGCGTCGTGGATGGCTATGCCTAAGTCGTGAAACCAGCGCTCATTGAGCCAGAGCAAAGAAGCATCCGGCAGTCTTCCCACTGGAAAGGGCACGAGCATTGAGGTGCTCACGCTGGCAAGGCTCAACAGGGTGGGGTGGTTCTTGTCATCCATGTCCCAGTAGTCATTGGGCATTTCGCTTCCTTGTTTCCGCAGCTGTTGCGACTTAGCGTTCGATCGGCGTTGGTGATGCTACCAACCTGACGGCAATTCGTCCTGCGGCTGCTTGGATTTCCCGAGGCCACGGGACATCACTTCTGCATGGACAGTCAGCGTAAAAAACGACACATGGCGTGAGACGTAATCAGGTTCGTACAGGTCTTATTCATTCTTTGGTATAACTAATATTTATATGTAAAAAGAGCAATGGTTGATCCAACTGTCGCAAAAAAATTCAAAGAAAAAATTAAAGAGCAAGAGCGCACTTATGGTTTCTGCTTTGCAGAAACCGTGCGCCAACGCTGCGCGTCGGTGCGGTGGCTTTCGCCACCTCGTTGCCTATGCTTCGCTAGGCAACACAGCCTCTCAAAAACCCCGTGATCAAGGTCTCTGTGCTGCCGAGTTCGCTTTTCTCTCGACAGGCGATGTTCTCCCGCTTCTTTGTGTGCTCCACAAACAGGAGTTTCACAAATGGCGATTTATCACGCAACAATGAAATCTTTCAGCCGAGGCAATGGCGACTCGTCGGTCGCAGCAGCGGCTTACCGCGCAGGATTTGATCTGCTCGATACGAGCACAGGGCTTGGTCACAATTATTCCCACCGAGGCGGCGTCGATTTCCATCAGATGCTTGCGCCGAAAGGAGCGCCCGAGTGGTGCTTTGATGCGCAGTATTTTTGGAACGCGAACGAAGCGGCCGAAACCCGCAAGAACGCGCGCGTTTGCCGGGAAGTTGAGGTGTCACTTCCGCATCAACTCGATCCACACCAACGAAGGGTGCTTGCCTTGGCGCTGGGTCAATTGCTCGTCGAGCGCTTCCAAGTGGCCGTATTGGTCGCTGTGCACACGCCAAGCAAGCTTGGCGATCAGCGCAATCATCATGTGCATTTGCTGATGTCAGCCAGGCAGGTCGGACCGGGAGGACTAGGGGAACGCGCCTGCGCTGAGTTTGATGCGCGACAAGGCGGCGGCACACGAGCGCTGCGGCAAATCCGCAAAGACATTGCAATGGTCATCAATGCGCACTTGAAAAATGCGGGCGCCCCGGCTCGGGTAGATCATCGCAGTCTCCGAGCACAAGCACACGAAGCCGCGCGTAATGGAGAGTTTGAACGCGCCCGCGAACTCACGCGCCGGCCTGGCAAGCACTTGGGCAAAGCCAAGGTGGCGGTGATGCGCAAAACGAAGTTCACCGCAGAAGTCAAAGGCGCTGGTGGGAAAGCTGCGGCATTAGCACTTTCAAAGCTTGTTGCTGAGCACATGAAAAAAAGCGGGAGCTTCGTGCACGAAGTGCCGCCGTCTCACAGTCATGCGGTCGCACTTCGGGATCGGGCCAACGCAAGAGAGTCTGGATTGGAAGGGCGCACAGCGGTCGGGCAGACACGATTGTCAGGTGCAGAGCGGGTGCAGCAGATCAAAGAGCGCTTGGCGCGCGCGCCAGCGCCACGCGCGGGTCTCTACACGCCTTACAGCGGTCTGACCCGACATCTTGGTCGCGTGACGCGTCTGGCTCGGTCTTCGGGTCGGCCAGACTCGGAGGTCCTAAACCAAGAGGCGCAGCTGATCGAAGATTGGCTCGAAGCGCAGCGAGAGGTCGCGCAGCAGTCTCTCGAAGTATTGCGGCAGATCCCGGGTATCCAGATTGAACCCGAGTTCCAGCGGGCGCACTCCACACTTGTTTGCCGACGTGTGGACAGCTATGCCACCAAGCCGTTTCTGTTCGAAGACACAGAGGTGCTTGCTCGCTCAATCAGTAAATATGCCCATATGCTGGTGCGACCCTACAAAGCGCGCATGGCCGTGCTCGATGCACAGGCCAAGCTTGTCGAGCAAGAGGGCGATCCAGACACGAAAGTGGTGGTCCGAGCCAGGCAGCGCTTGGCGCGAGCGAAGAAGCATGTATCACCTCGGATCCAGGCCATCCAGCAATGGCGCATCAAGCGGGCTCGAAAGGCGATGGTGGAGGCGGCTGAGGCCTTGGAGAAGAACTTTGCCCCACAGCCGATCGAGGTGCTGACGCCTGAGGCAACGGTTGGGGATTTGCCTTTGCCTGATGGCGAGGCTGGGGTAGCGCATTGGGAGTTGAAATTCCGTCCCCCGAAGCCGGGTCTATGATGGCTCAGATATTTCTGACCGTTGACTGCGCAGCAGACCGATGGTGCGCCTAGGCATTTGGCTGGAAGCTACGATCGTCGCGGAAGGCTCCCGCCAAATGATCGGAACAACGCCGCCCGCCATCGGCACCCGGCGCCGAGACTGAGGCTTCAATGCCAGCGACACAGGAGCCCCCATGCGGGGCTCTTTTTCGTGGCAAAGACTTTCGCTTTATGCATCTGGATGAGATTGGCAACACTGAAAGGCAGATCTCGATTTCGTAGTTGCTGAGGCGGCCCCTCATTGGCGGCGGGATAGCTACTTAGCGAACTTCTTATCCAAATACTGGAAAATCGCTCTGGCAGCGTTGATGACTAGGACCGCCTCATCGTTTTCTAACAACGCCTCGTTTGGATGCGCCAAGCTTCCGTGATTGCGAGCTGGATTGAGACTGTCGATGACATTGCTCAACGACCGCAGAACATTGTTCATCGTGTCCGATTGGCTGCCCAAGTCGCGCAAGCCCGGATGCTCGTTCCGGAGCAGCTTGAACAAATTGGTGATGGTCGCGCCGGCGGGGGCGTCAATCCCTTGGGCGTGACAGACCGCTTTGAGGTAAGCATGAAGTGCGGTGTGAATGCGGTCCACCGCGTGGGTCGGTCCTGCGCTTTGGATGAGCGTGTTGGCATCAGCCAATGCGCGCTTCAAGACATCGCTGGTGATAGATGGGCTGCTGTCTTGGACCGAAAGTCCGTCAGCACAGCGCGTGGCCAATTCCAACAACCGGCGGCAAGCCTGTTGGGTTCGAAGATGCTCACTGCCTTGGGGATACTTGCGAGCGATGCCCCGAAGGATCGCTGCTTGTTGATGTCCTTCGACCCCCGTCAGGATTGCAATAAAACGTTCCTTGGTCGTGTTGCCGGTGAAGGCATCCGGATCCAGGTCCAGATCACAAAAGCCAGGGTAGAACTCTCGGTGTGTCTTGTAGGAGAAGTCGCCCAGGTAGCCGCCCTCCACCCCAATGTAGCTGTGAACCACCCAGTGAATCTCGCTACCGCGCAAATCGCCCACAGATCCCCCAGATCGGCTGGAACACGCGTTACATTGAGCGCATTATAGGCAAAAGCATTTGAGGAAGGCGTGGTGCTGCATCCCGCGCGTCGCGCTTCCTCTCAGGGGTGTCGATGGATCAGACGGCGGTGGCGCAGGCTGGCGAGGAGACTTCTTCGCTCCGGGGAGCAGGTAGCCTCAAAGACAAGGTTGAAAAAGCCCGTTTGGAGCTGTTGGATCTGTCGACACGCAATCGCCTGCTCCACACACCCAGAGGCGGGCGTGCAAAGACCATCGAGGTTGTCCATGAGCTTGCCAAGGCGATCTATCAGACCTTGGTGATCGAAGGAAAGCGTTTCACGTTTGTTCCTGGCAAGGAGGATCCGAAGCAAGCGAACACTACTGGTAGCCCTGGCGATGACGATGACAGTGATGAGGTCCTACTTGACGAGGCACCCGAAGACCCAGAGCTGATCGCGCAACCCGATTTTGAGCTGGATGAGAACGGGCGTGTCAAAGCGCATTGGGATGCGCATCTCACAACACGCCTAACGCCGACAGGTCTGCAGAAGCGCTTATTGGATCTCTACGTGGACGCGCGGACGCTCCAAGAAGAGCAGGGTGTCAATGTTCTTTACTTGGCCGTCGGCTATTTGCGTTGGCGTGCTACTTCCACTCCTCAGACTGACCGCTTCGCGCCCTTGGTGCTCATCCCGGTGCAGTTGGAGCGAAGCACGGCAGGCGAGAAGTTTCACCTCAAATGGACCGGCGATGATATTCAAGCGAACTTGTCGTTGCAGTTATTCTTGCAGCGCGAGTTTGGGCTTCGCTTGCCGAGCATTGATGAGTTCGAAACGCTCGATGTCGATGCCTACCTGGCCTCTGTGGGAGCCATGCTGGAAGGTAAGGAGACCTGGGGCGTGCTTCGTGATGACGCCATCCTAGGCTTGTTCTCGTTCGCTAAGTTCATGATGTATCGGGATCTTGACCCACAAAGCTGGGAGGCGCTGGGTGGACTGGACGCCATCCCGATGCTACGCGGGGTGGTTCAAGACGGTTTCCCAGGTGCAAGCCTAACCGACGAAAATAGCGAACTCGACCTTATCATCCCGCCAGAGAGGATGCGCCATGTCGTTGATTGCGACTCGTCGCAAGCTCTGGTTGTGCACGATGTGCTTCAAGGCAACAACATCTTGGTCCAAGGTCCGCCTGGAACGGGGAAGTCCCAAACCATTGCCAACATCATCTCGGCAGCGGTAGCCGAAGGAAAGCGGGTGTTGTTTGTGGCCGAGAAGATGGCCGCGCTCGAAGTCGTGAAGCGCCGACTGGATCATGTCGGTGTGGGCGTGGCCTGTTTGGAACTCCACAGCAACAAAGCCAATAAGCGTTCTCTACTGGAGGAGCTTCGGCAAACGCTGCACTTAGGCGAGCCCAAACGAACCAGCACTTCGCCAATCATCGAGCAATTAACGGAAAAGCGCGACACACTCAACGCCCATGTTGCGCGGCTCCACGAAGCTCACCAGCCCTCTGGACTGACGCCATACCAAGTCTTCGGACACATGGTGCGCCTGCGTCGCTTGGGCTACACGACACAAAGCCTGCCCCTTGAAGCACCGACCTCCTGGGCGTCCCATCAAAAAGAGGAGAGGGAATCGCTCCTGCGCGAACTGATCGAGCGAATTGAAGAAATTGGCGTTCCAGATGAGCACGCTTGGAGCGGCGTTCAGAACGATGGCCTCTTGCCCAGTGAACGTGATCGGTTGCTCATCTTGGTCGCTGGATTGACCGAGCGATTGAACGATTGGGAGGCGTCGACCACTGAGCTTCACAGCGCGCTGGATCTTCCACCTCCACTCCGATTTGATGACGCCGGCCTTGCCGTTCAGCGTGTTAAGGCTCTGCTTGAAGCGCCAAAACTTGGCTCCGATGCGCTTCAAAGCAAGGTCTGGGATGCGCCTGGTCGCGCTTCGACAGTCATCGATGCGCTTGAAAACGCTCAGAAGGCCAGAGCTGCGGTCGAGGCCAAGATTCAGATGGAGGCACTCGCGCAAGACTGGGATGCTACCAAGGCCACTTTACGAGTTTTGCCAAACAGCTTCGTTTTAGGGAAAGAGCTGGCAACGCTGAGTGGGGCACACAGTGCCTTGGTTCGGCTCGGGCCTGATCTGACACGATTGACGCAGCTTCTAGCCGAGAAGGCACCACTTACGCTCGATCTGGCGCTTCGGCTCGTTGCCATCGCGGAGCGCGCCACGACCATTCCGGAACTTGACCGCGATGCATTGGTCGCCCACATCTGGGAACGGGGCGTCGATGCAATCGAAGAGGTCGTTGTGGCTGTTGAAACGGTCCAGCAGGCGAAGAGCCACCTGGCCTCTGTATTCCGCGACGCTGCATGGAGCAAAGACAGCGCGGAGCTTGAAGCGGCGCGTGGGCAGTTGGCGATGCGCGGCACGAGCTTGTTCCGCTTCCTAAGTGGAGATTGGCGTCGCGCCAATCAGACCATCCGCACACTCCTTTCTAACCCTAAGCTTCCGGCGTTGGACATGCTTGGATCGCTCGATGTTCTCCTGGATGCCAAGAGCGCTCAGAAGAAGATTGTTGAGCACGACGCCCAAGGACAAGAAGCGTTTGGCTCAAACTGGCAGCGCGAGCGCTCCAACCCATCCTTCCTCAGAGGCGTCGTGGCCTGGATGCGAACGCTCCGACCCTTGGGGAGCGGAGTTCGTGAGCGTTTGGCCGACATCAGCGATCGCGTATTGGCAACCGAAATCGCCAAACGCGTAAAGCCAGTTTTAGAAGAACTCGTTCGCGATTTGGCGCCTGTCCATGAGGCGTTGTTGTCTGCTGAGCGCAACCCATGGGGCGAGGAGACCGTCCTCAAGCGCGTTGCTCTATCGGAACTGGAAGAGAAGTCTGCCCTTTGGCAAGCTGCGTCCCAGCAATCAGCCCTATTGGCTAATGCGCAGGAACTCACGATCGAGCAGGCGCTTGCGGTCATTGAAGAAATCCAGCTGGCGCAAACTGCCATTACCGCTTACGACGCTCTGGCCGCTGATGGGACCTCAGCCTTTGGTCCGTTCTGGGGAGCACTAGATAGCAAGGTGCATGAGCTTCGCCAAGTCGCGTCTTGGATTGAACACAATCCAGAGCTTCGCTTGTTGGCCGTGCGCATTGTTGATCCCGAGTCATTGCTTGATCGGGCTGAGGGAGGTTCTTCTGCGGCAGGACTATTGGCCGGCGAAGTGATGGATCTTCTGGTTGGCTTGCAGTTTGAGGGCAACGCAGAGATCACGCGTAATCCGAGCCATGCACCTTTGGCAACACTCAAACTCCAGCTGGCAAGCTGGCAAGCCGACCCGGAAGGACTTCGGAGTTGGGTGTCTTACCTTGCCATTGCCAAGGAGGCCGAGCGTAAGGGCTTAGGTGCAATAGTCGATGGTCTTGCCAGTGCCAAGCTGGCGAGAGCCGATGCCTTGGGCGTGTTCGATCTGTCTTACTACGAAGCTTTGCTTCAAGCGCTGATGCAGCGCGATCGTGCGTTGGCGAGCTTTGACGGGCAGCGGCAGTCTCAGGTGGTATCAAGCTTTGCAAGCCTTGACCAGGAGCGTATGCAGCTGGCTCGGTATGAAGTGGTCAAGGCGCATCACAGCAAGATCCCGCGCCAAGGCGGTGCAACCGGCCCAACAGCTATTCTTATCGGCGAGATGGCCAGGAAAAAGGGTCATCTGCCGATTCGTCAATTGATGCAACGGTGTGCCCCTGCGATCCAAGCGCTCAAACCCGTCTTCATGATGAGTCCGTTGTCGGTAGCGCAGTTCCTGCCGGCAGGCGCGCTGGACTTTGACATGCTGGTCATTGACGAAGCCAGCCAGGTGCAGCCGATTGATGCGCTCGGTGCGATCGCGCGCGTTAAGCAGTTAGTGATCGTGGGTGACGAGCGACAGCTCCCGCCAACACGATTTTTCTCCAAAGCACTGGGCGATGGCGGTGACCGGGATGACGATGAGGGTGGGGCACAGGCGTCAGATGTCGAAAGCATCCTGGGGCTTTGCCGCGCAAGAGGATTACCTGAGCGCATGCTCCGTTGGCACTACCGGAGCCGCCATCAGTCGCTCATTGCCGTTTCCAATCAACAGTTCTACGAAGGCAAGCTCTTCATCGTCCCCAGTCCCTACACCAGTGAAGCAGGTGTGGGCTTGCGGCTGCATCATTTGCCTGAAGCCATCTACGACCGGGGCAACACGCGCACCAACCCCAAAGAAGCCAAGGCAGTTGCACTTGCAGTGCTGGCGCATGCGCAAAACACCCCTCAACTCACGCTGGGTGTAGCGACCTTCTCGACAGCGCAGCGCCGCGCCATTCTCGACGAGTTGGAACTCTTGCGCCGACAGCACCCGGAAACAGAAGGGTTCTTTGCCGATCACCCGGCTGAGCCCTTCTTCGTCAAGAGCCTCGAAAACATCCAGGGCGACGAGCGCGATGTCATCTATATCTCTGTGGGCTATGGGCGTGATGCCCAGCGCCACATGACGATGAATTTCGGTCCTGTGAGTAATGACGGCGGCGAGCGGCGCTTGAATGTGCTCATCAGCCGCGCCAAATCGCGTTGCGAGGTCTTTACCTCGATCACCGATGAAGACATCGACACCGATCGTGCCAAGGGTAAGGGCACCTTTGCTTTAAAGCTCTTCTTGAACTACGCAAGGACGGGCCGCCTTACCCTCGCCACCCAGGCGCGAGACGCTAAGCACAGCGTATTCGAACAAGAGGTGGCCCAAGCACTTCGCGCGCGAGGCTACGATCTGCACACCGATGTCGGTTTGGCTGGCTTCTTCGTCGACATTGCGGTGTCTAATCCAGAGGAGCCTGGGCGCTACATTTTAGGCATTGAGTGCGACGGGCAGTCATACCGAGATGCCAGAAGCGCGCGCGATCGCGATCGCTTGCGTGAAAGCGTGCTGCGTGACAAGGGCTGGCAGGTTTATCGGATTTGGAGTTCGGACTGGTTCCACCGTCCTGAGGCAGAGCTTGAAAAACTTGTTGTAGCCATTGAAAGAGCGAAGTCGGAGTCAGGCACCTTAGAGCCCAGTGCCAAGTCTTCGCACCGTGCGGTGCCGGTGGAGATTCTCACCGTCGATCGCGGTGAGGTCACTGAGATGGGACTCATTGAGGCGCAAAGTCCGCCGGACACTGAGCCTTACATCGAGGCGTCCTTCGCCGTGCCGAGCAACCAGTTCGAGCTGCATTTAGTGCCGACAGGGCAATTGGCGACCATCGTGCGGCAGATCGTTGAGGTGGAAAGCCCCATTCATCGCAGCGAGGTCGTGACGCGCGCACGGACGCTTTGGGGCTTGCAGCGTGCTGGCTCGCGTATCCAACAGGCGGTTGAAGAGGCGATTGGGTCAGTGGTGTCGACGGGTGGGGTCCAGATCGTTGACCAGGACTTCTTGGCCATTCCGGGGAAAGAGGTCCGCGTGCGGGACCGTTCGATGGTCGAGTCGTTGACACTGCGACGTCCCGAGTTTTTGCCGCCAGCAGAGATCAAAGTTGCGATCGTGAAGGTGCTGGCCGACAACCTTGGCGCAATGCCGGATGAGTTGGTGTTGATCGTATCGCGTCAGCTTGGCTACCGAAGCACCAGCGCGCAGCTTCGTCAGCTTATTCTCGATTGCAGTCAGGAGCTTATTTTCAGTGGCGCCTTGATCGATAGAAACGGAACATGGATGAAGAAAGATGAGTAGAAAAGGAGCGCGGAAATGAGCTTAATGTCCTCTATTTTAAACAAAATAGATCCCGAGCGGGGCAGGATTAGAGGTGGCATCGATTGCACTAATCAGCAGCTCGGCCACATCGCCGGCGAATTAAAGGCAATGCGCAAATTTCTGATGGACGATGATGGGGCGCTTGGAAAGGCTCGGGCGAAAATGGATTGCATGCAGTGTGAAATAAACACGTTATATGAGCGGTTGGATAGGATGGATAACGTCCTTGCCACTAAAGAAAAAGCTTCGCTAAGCATTAGGCCGTCGATATTTAATATTCTTTTGGTTCTGTTTTTTGTGCTTGTGATCTTTGGTTCTTCAGTTGTCCTAAATCCCGCTGAAAGCCTTTCCGTGTTCGACTATATCCTCTACAATCTCCCAATTGTAGCGGCGATTTCAGCCGGACTTGGATTGTATGTTAGAAAAAATGAGAAATTGAAGGGGTTGCCGGCCGATGGCTTCTTTTTCTGCCTGTCAGTATTATTTTTGCTTGCTTCTTCGATTATTTATGCAGTTTCGAGGAGTTACCTTGAGGTAATGGTTTTTCATGCGAGCGGAGCTTGTCCCGCCATTTTTTGTCTATGGGCTCTCTTGTTGATTAGGAAGAATTTTGATCGGTCATCCTCTTCGCATGTCGCCATTCTTTTGTGCTCTATTTTTTCCTCAATTTTTGCGTTTTGCTGGATATATGTCATAAATGAATATAAGCCGGGTTCTTATGCGGAAACCTTATCTCTTATGCGTGTGCTAATTTCATCTCTGGTGTTCAAGATTGTGTGATGACAAGAGCGATCGTTAGCATGCATGTCATGATTGCGATCGCTCCTAAAAATATAAGGATGAGGATGGTTTCGAAGCTTGCAGTGGTGTCGTTATCCTTTTTCTTATTTTTCATTCTATTTAATTTTTTACGCGGTTATTAATGGATAATAAATAATTTATTTTTGTCAAGCTCGCTGGTGCCGCCGTATTATTTGTATGATTTTTTTTCTGAGTTCAATTTTCGGTGATCATTTGGCAGGTGTCTTTGCAGTTGCTTGGAAAGCCAGCGCCACAGCTGAGGCCATGTCCTCGGGACTAAGCTTCAATAAATGCTTCACCACCTCTTCCACATCGGTGCCAGCGCCGCCTTGGCGTTCAAGCTGTTCGAGCTTCCTACCCAGTGCCATGGGATCCGGGTTGAAGTAGCGCATGAAGGTTTTCAGATCCTTGTGGCCTGAGATCCTGGCTGCTTCGGCCGGATTGAGGTGGTGTCCCATTTCGGTGATGCGCGTATGGCGAAGATCGTGCATGCGCGCGGTCAGAATTTCTGGGTCACCAAGCTTCTCGGCTACCTGCTCACGCACTCGATCCCAGGCCTGAGTGACTGTGTCTGCCCGAATACGCTTGCCGCGCGAACTCACAAAGACCGCTCCCTTCTTTGTTTCGCTGGCCTCGAAGCGCGCGGCGATCAAGGCCATGGGCTCTGAGGTCAACGGGATCACGCGCTCATTGTATTTGCCATTCTTGGCCTTGGTCTCGCGAAGTCGGGCGGTCTTTTTCTTGAAGTTGATGTCCGCCCAATCGAGCTTCACGCATTCGGAGCGGCGGGCTGCGGTCATACGCGCAAAGCGAATGACATCGACCGTAGCCTGATCGGTCCGTCCAGCATCAAGCTGCGCAACGATGGCGTTCCACTCCTCCTCGGTGAGCGTCCGGTCGCGCGCGTCGTCCGAGTTGAGGGACTTCAAGCTCTTGATCGGTGAGCGGAGATCAATCTGCCAGTTCTCATGAGCAATCCGAAAGAGGTTCCGGATCGTGGTCAGGGCTCGCTTTTTGCTGCCCTGGGCCATCGAGAGCGTGGTGCCGTCTCGCTTGACCTTGATGTATGAGTTCACGAACGAGCTGGCATGGCGCCCCAGGAAGTCATCCTGAGTCAAATCCTTGGCCAGCTTGCGGGTGAGGTGGGGCATGCCGGTCTGGCTCAGCCCAAGGCCTTTGCCGCCACCCAAGAAGAGATAGGCATTGGAGTGGTCCGTCTTCACCGAAGCGTGCTTGATCAGTCCATCATCGATTTCTTGAACAAACCGGCGCAGCAGATCTCCAAAGGTCCAAGCCTCTGCCGTGTGCGCGTAGGGCGTTTGCCGAAGCTCCAAGGAGGCGTGTTCTCGTCGGACATAGGCCTCGGCCATGAGCCGAGCAGCATCGATGTGATGCTCAGTGTTCGGGGGCGCCTTCGGGTCGATGGGATAGCGCACCAGCGGGAACTTCAAGGCTTGCCCGTTGAGGGACCTTCGGATGCGCGCCTCCCACCTGAGTTGCCCATCCGTCCTGAGCGTAACGCCCGCCACCGAGCTAACGGCCTGGGAGGCCTTGATGCCGCGTGGGAGCGTGCCGCTGAAGGTCTTGGTGCGCCCAGGCTTGGCGGCTGTTTTGGCTTTGCTCACTTAGCGTCTCCCTGTATCCTTAGACAGATGGCCCCGTGGCACAATTGGATAGCGCGCGTCCCTCCTAAGGACGAGGTTGCTGGTTCGAACCCAGCCGGGGTCACCACTTTTTTGATAATCGGCATGAGTAGGCCGGTCGTTACCACAGACTTGCCACAGTCAGGCTGGACTTCCACGCAAAGCCTTGTGCTGCTTGGGTCTTAGTCTAGCGACGTTGTCCCTCCTAAGGGGAAGGTCGCCCGTTCGAATCGGGCCGGGGTCACCAGAGTCAAAGAAGTAGCGCCGATTTCTTTTCAGGTCTTGTCACATTTAGAGACATATCCACAGCCCATTGCCACAGTTGCCACAAGCGTGCTCGCTTGGCTGAACTTGGCGATGAGGCGCTTCAATTAGCTTTGCGCCTTCCCTGCTTTGGTGTGGTGCCCGGCCGCGTGCCAATCCAGGTGCCACTCAAGCTAGGCGCTCACCAATGGCAGGCGCGCAAGGATGCGTACGCCATGGGGCAGCTCAGCTTCTTTCGCTGCTGGTATTTCTTCAGCCTCATGAGCGCCGAGGCGGCCAAGGCAGATACGGTGAGGTACGCCGCTCTGGTGCCAGCGGAGATAGGCACTTGTGCCTCGCAGAAGCTGACGAGCGAGTTAGCGCACCGCTCGTTACTTGACTTGTTGCGGTGCGGCCAAGCAGGCTCCGCTGCTTCTAAGGAAAGATGGATATGCCCATGCGCGAAATTGATGGATGGACAGTTTCCGCCCATGTGGAGACGGATGAAAAGGGGAAGCCCGTGGCCGGCATTTTGAGCAGGCGCCTCGAAGGCCGGGCACGTCATATGCTTTGGCTGCGTGGCTTCAAGTTTCGTAATGAACGTGAGGCGAGAGAACACGCTGAGCGTGTTATTGCCAAGATCCGGGGCGTCACCGGTGAGGGCGTTCCGATACCTTCCTGACCAGTGCTTGGGAGCCGAGGCCAGCCTGCGCAAGAAGGGCCCTAGTTCGTTTGTCTTTGCGCACCGCTACCTTTCTCACCGATGCCTCACACCCCCGCACCCCCACCGGCCGTGCAGACTTGTCCATCGGCACCGATGAGATGCGGCGGTGGCGGAGCAGGGTGCCGAGTTGTTCGGTGGCAGGCCGGCGCTGGTCGACGTCGGGTTCGACCAGGGTGCGAGCGCCCTGGTCGGCATTAACGAAGTGCAGGCGGTCCTATTCCGCGCCAACGGTGGTGATGGGGCTCATCAAGGCGGTCAGCAACACGGCCCAGCGTGAACGGATCCAGTGCGTGCTTCGGATATCGCTAGGCGTGGGCACTGAGCAGGCCAGAAAACCACGCGATCAGCGCTGCCAGTGCTGTCCTGAGATAGAAATAGAACTTCCGTTACGTACGATGCAAACGGATACGTTGCTTCCACGACTGATTTTCAAGGCAACAAAACCCAGACCAACTTTGGCAGCGATGGGCTTCTGAAGCAGCGGATCGACGGTGTGGGCTCGGCACAGCAGCGGACCATCAACACTGTTTGGAATGCGGCGATCCGTGAGCCCCTCGAACGGACCATTCTCGATGCCGGTAACGTGGTCAGAGCCAAGTCGACATGGGCCTACAACGCGAGTGGATTGCAGACTGCCAGTTGCGAGATCAACACAGCCGTGGCTACCGCTGTTTCCTACGCATGTGGGAGTGCAGCAAATGCACCTGCAGGCGTTCGTCAGTTGCGCACAAGCTATTGTGAGAAGGTGGATGCCGCCAATTGTCTTCAAGTTGGTTTGGTTCTTTCGGTAGACGGGCCGCGCACGGATGTAAGCGACATCACGTCGTACCGCTACTACGCTAGCGGCGATGAATCTGGATGCGGCACTGTCGGCGGCCAATGCCACCGGGCGGGTGATCTTTTCCAGAGTACGAATGCAGCAGGGCAGAGCACCACCTACGCGTCGTACGACAGCAACGGGCGGCCGACGCGCGTTATCGATTCGAACGGAATAGCGACTGATTTCAGCTATGCGCCCCGTGGATGGCTGACATCCAGAATCACTCGTTTCGCTACGAGTGCCGCTGCTTCCAGCCAGGATCGGGTGATGACGGTTGCTTACGACGAAACAGGCAATGTCAAGCAGGTAACGCAGCCCGATGGCGATTTCGTGAAGTACGACTACGATGCTGCGCATCGCCTCACGGATATCACTGACCGTGTCGGCAACAACTTGCATTATTCGCTCGACGTAGCGGGCAATCGTTTTAAGGAAGAGGTCAAAGACGCTTCAGGCAACGTCAAGCGGACTCTGGCGCGGGTCTACAACAAACTTGGTCAGCTGCAGACGCAGGCCGATGCGTCTGCTAATTCCACTGAGTTTGCCTATGACCTCAATGGTGATCTGAAATTGGTGACCGATGCGCTGGGGCGCAAGACACAGCTGGATCCCGACCCTCTGCGTCGTCTCGCGCGTACGCTTCAGGATGTGGGCGGGCTGGCGGTGGAGACAACGCAACAACTGGATGCGTTGGACCGCGTGACCGCGGTCATCGATCCTAAGGGTCTGACCACGCGTTACGATTACAGCAGCCTCGGCGACCTCAGCAAGCTGACTAGTCCGGATACGGGCGCCACCACGTATAGTTACGATTCCGCTGGCAACCGCACACTCGAAGCGACTGCCCGCGGGGTCAAGATCAGCTCGAGCTATGACGTGTTAGGACGTCTGACCAAGCTGAGCTACCCCACCAGCGCGCTCAACGTAGCCTACAGTTACGACTCCGCGCCGGCCAGCTGCCAGGCGGGAGAGACTTTTGCGCAGGGTCGCTTGGCGTCCATCAAGGACAGCAGCGGGACGACCGAGTATTGCTACAACAGCTTCGGCGATCTGGTGCGCAAGCTGCAGACAACCAACGGCAAGGCTTTCACGCTGCGCTATGGCTACACAGCAGCCGGTCGTCTGGCCAGCGTGATCTACCCGGACGGCGCCAAGGTGGATTACGTCCGCGACGGGCTGGGTCAAGCCACCGAAGTGGGCTATACCCCCGCAACCGGTGCTCGCCAAATCCTCTTGAAAAACGCCAGCTATCTTCCGCTGGGTCCAATCGCAGGCTGGACGTACGGTAATGGTCGTGTACTCACGCGTGCCTACGATCAGGACTATCGTCCCAAGGCAATTCAGGACACGAGCGCCGGAGGTCTGGATGTCGGCTTCGGTTTCGATCCCGTGGGCAATCTTTCGAAGTTGACCCCGGCAGGCAGCACGGTTGCCGATGTCACGCTGGGCTACGATGCGCTTGGCCGGCTGACCGCGTTCAAGGACGGCGCGACCGGCACGGTGCTGGATGGCTACACCTACGATAAGACAGGTAACCGTCAGAGCAGTAAATCGGCAGCCGGCGAAGTCGCTTACACCTACGAGGCAAACAGCCATCGCC
The DNA here is from genome assembly GCF_002846205.1 of Xanthomonas prunicola. Lineage (GTDB taxonomy): Bacteria > Pseudomonadota > Gammaproteobacteria > Xanthomonadales > Xanthomonadaceae > Xanthomonas > Xanthomonas prunicola. The sequence goes on along the minus strand of NZ_PHKV01000016.1, from coordinate 25,652 downwards.
TAATCAAAGTGGGGGCGACACCACGCGTCTACAACCCTGTAGGCGATACCACTTCGATCAACGGAACCGAGCGTGAATTTGTCCACGACGTGACCGGCCGCATGAGCCAGGTCAAGCGCAATGGCGCGGTGGCACGCGAATACCGTTACAACGGCAAGGGCGAACAAGTCAGCCGCTTCCTAGGCACTGCAAATACTTACACGCTCTATGATGAGTCCGGCCACTGGATGGGTGATTACGACACCACCGGAAAATTATTGCAACAGGCAATCTGGTTGGATGACATGCCGGTAGGCCTGCTGACTAACGCCAACAAGCTGCACTACATTGAACCCGATCATCTGGGCAGCCCGCGTGTGGTGGTTGACCCGGCTCGTAACGTGGCGGTGTGGAGCTGGAGCCTAAAGGGCGAGGCCTTCGGCAACACTGCGCCGAATCAGGATCCGGATAGCGATGGTGCGGTTTTGGTATTGGATATGCGGTTCCCGGGGCAGCGGTTTGATGCGGCCAGTGGGTTGAATCAAAATTATTTCAGGGACTACGACTCTGCTACCGGGCGGTATGGGCAGAGTGATCCTCTCGGCTTGAGAGGCGGAATTAGCACATACGCCTATGTAGGCCTAAACCCCTTTTACGCCAGTGACCTTTTCGGGCTTGAATCGCCTGGTTGGTGGTCTTTCCCTCCTGGCAAACAGCGAGAGGAGTGGCGCAAATCGCAAGAGACTGGATACAAAGGTGATTTCAATGCTCAGTTTGGCGTTGGCGCTTCTTACGGCAATTTTGCCGTGGGTGGGAGCGGCGAGGTAGGCATCGCTCTTGACACTGCTGGAACAGCATGCCTTTATTTGAAAGATTGTATAACAACCCCGGTAGCGGGTGGCTTCATTGGAGGCCTGGGAGGTTCCGTCGGCATGTCGTGTGGCACCGGAAACTCTTCAGTGGGGAAGAGCGAATCAATGCAGTTGCAGCTTGGAGCCATGGAGGGGGCTGGCGCAAAAGGTTCTGTAGAGTTGGCAAGGGATGGAAACGCTTCGGTAGGAATCAATGCTGGCATAGGGTCACAGGTTTCGGCTGGATTACAGCAATGTCAAACGAGGACGGTGTGGTGCACGAAATAAATTGGAAGAAATTGAGGTCTGATAAAACCATAATGGTTGGTTTTGCGGTCTTGATAGCCATTTACGTCGGGCTTTTGCTTTGCTTGGCAATTGAGTATTTCTTTGGGCTAAGAGTTTATAGGCCTATATTGGGGGTGCTTTTCTTTGTCGCGTTCGTAGGTGTCATATCTCTTGCATCTTATTCGGTCGAAAACTATCTCTTGAAGAAAAAGTGACTTGATTAGTCGCCCCTGAAAAACATCCAAACCGCATCTATTGCAAGGCCTCGCCTGCGGTTTTGATGTGCTGGAATTGCAAGTTTTCGTTACTCTACGTACTGGTTTCTGGCAGTTTTCGCTCATGCGTACACACCGTTCTGCTGCCGAGCAATTGCATGCCGATGAGCTGTTTCGTTCGCGTCTGGAGAACCAGATCGACTTGCGCCATCCGCTTGTCCAGCTGAGCCATCGGCTGCCGTGGAGTGCGTTGGAGCAGGCGCTGTCGCCGCAGTTGCCGGCCACCACCGGCACAGGCGGTCGACCCGCATTGCCGATGCGTCTGATCGCCGGGCTGCTCTACCTCAAGCACGCCTACGACCTGTCCGATGAAGCGGTGTGCGAACGTTGGCTGGAAAATCCGTACTGGCAGTTCTTCACCGGCTAGGTGGTGTTCCAGACCTGCTTGCCGTGCGATCCCAGCTCCCAGACACGTTGGCGACAGCGCCTGGGCGAAGCCGGTATGGAAGAGCTGTTGGCGCACACCATCAACACCGCTCACGCGATGAGGGCGGTGGATGCACGCGAGTTGTCGCGGGTGATCGTGGACACCACCGTGCAGGAAAAAGCGATCGCCCATCCCACCGACAGCCGTTTGCTTGAGGTGGCGCGCAAGAAGCTGGTGCTGCTGGCCAAGCGACACGGCCTCGTCTTGCGGCAGACCTATGTGAGGCAAGGTCCGGAGTTGAGCCGCAGGCCGGGCGCTATGCGCATGCGCGCCAGTTCAAGCGCATGCGCATAGCGCCCGGCCTGCGGCACTACAATCAAAACCCGCGACCGTTCAAATAGACTGCGACCGCTGACTCGATCCTCACCAAGATCGAACGGCTCTGCAAAGTTATCAACGGAACGCCACACTAGCTTAGCCAGCGTCTCTGCCGCCACAGCGCTTCGGCAGCAGCTGCACACTGCCGAGGTCGCTGAGCGTGCGCGCGCGCATTGTGTAGGCGCTTTCTAGCGCGCAAGTCGGTCGGCAAGCAAGACGTGCTGGTAGATGGCGAGTGCGACCGCATGGCTCCCTGTTCGCCGTGTAATGGCCCGACCTGCTGCATCGGGGTGAGGGAGTGCAGGCGCTATTCGCCACTGCAGATCCCACGTCATCGCTATGCGCCAGGGCACACATGCGACAAACGAAGCGAAGCTGGATATGGGCTGGTAGATTCCTCGCAGATGCAATATGGTAGAACGTTAATTTCGTTATTTTTTAACAAAAAATGGAGCGCTGTCTATCCCTTTATATGCCTATCAAGACATCCATAATCTGTCCACTTGTCAGTGCGATAACGGGTTTTTGACCCAAGAAGCGCCTTAATTCAGTGGCGCAGTGAAAACGTTGGCCGATCTATGATCGGCTTTTTTTGTGATTTTAATCACAAAAGAACGAGGCTCGGGTTTTTCTTACAGGGTTTCCCCTACATGGCGCGTTGACCGGTGTCTCCATTTCCGAGAGAGTTGCGCCGCGTTACACCGTGCTCAAGCTTAGCGTCGCCGTTTTGGCGGCCAGGCACGATGTCGTGAGTGGCGGCGCGCGATGGCGCGACCGTTGCACAGGGGGCGGGACAGATGTGGATGCGATCGGCGCCGTTGGCGCTGGCGGCGTGCCTGTGGGCGGTCGCCGGGCTGGCGGCTGCTCAACAGTCGGCACCGACGACGCTGGATCGGCAGGAGCAATTGCGCCAGGCCGAAGAGATCCAGCGTCGCCAGGAACAGGAGCGCCAGGCGCCCTTCGCCGGCCCGCGCGAGGATGGCGAGCGCGTGGATGCGCATAGCACGGTGCTGCCCGAAGAACAGCTGTGTTTCCCGATCACCCGTGTGCGCCTGTCCGGTGCGGGCCAGGATGCTGCGCGCTTTGCGTGGTTGTGGAAATCGCTGCGTCGTTATGAAGGGCGCTGCATCGGCCGCGCCGGTATCGACATCATCCGGCGGCGTGCACTGGATCAACTGGTTGCGCACGGGCTGGTCACCACCCGTATCGGGGTGCCCGAACAGGATCTGTCGCGGGGAGAATTGCGTTTTGAGCTGATGCCCGGTCGCTTGCGCGCGGTGCGCGTGGTGTCCGACACCGGTGGTGGGCACTGGAAGAGCGCATTGCCGCTGCGTCAGGGCGATCTGCTGGATCTGCGCGCGATCGAGCAGGCGGTGGAGCAGTTCAAACGGCTGCCGTCGCAGGACGCCAAGATCGATATTGCACCCGGCGAGGCGCCGGGTGAGTCGGATCTGGTTATCACCTTGCAGCATGGGCGGCGCTGGCGCGGCGTGGCCAACGCCGACGATTCGGGCGTGGAAGCCACCGGCCGCATGCAAGGCGGCGTGGACCTGACCCTGGACGGCCCGCTCGGCATCAACGACCTGCTCAACGTCGGTTACAGCCATGACCTGGCCACACGCGACCAGGAGCGCGGCACACGCGGCAACAGCCTGAGCTACAACCTGCCGTGGGGGTGGTGGACGTTTGCGCTGTCGGCATCGTCGTACCGCTATCACCAGCGCGTGGACGGGTTTTTGCAAACCTTTCAGTCCAGTGGCGAATCCAGCAATGCGCAGCTGGATATTCAGCGCGTGCTGCATCGCGATGGCACCAGCAAGACCTCGGCCGGTGTGTTGATTGGCCGGCGGCGTGCGCGCAGTTATCTGGATGGCGTGGAAATCGGAATCCAGCGCCGCGATACCAGCAGTGCGGAGTTCTACTTCACGCATCGGCGCTATCTGGGCGCGATGCAGCTGGACGCGCGTCTCGCGCATCGGCGCGGCACGCCGTGGTTCAACAGCCAGTGGACCGGCTACGACCCGCAGATCGGCTTCCCGACATTTCGCTATGGCGTGACCACGCTGGACGTGAGCACGGCCCTGCCGTTGAAGCTGGGCCCGGTGCCGATGGCGTGGGAAAGCAGCCTGCATGCACAGACCGCTGGCGAACTGTTGCTGGGGTCGGAGTTCGTCACCATCGGTGGCCGTTACAGCGTGCGCGGTTTTGACGGCGAAGCGACGCTTGGCGCCGAAAAAGGCGCGTACTGGCGCAATACCCTGAGCTTCCCGGTGCAGCAGATCGGGTTGACCCCGTACCTGGGCCTGGACGCCGGCCGCATCGATGGCACCAGCGCCAGCGGGCTGCGCGGTCGCAGTCTGGTCGGCGGCGCGGTGGGCCTGCGTGGCGGTTGGTTCGGTGCCAGCGTCGATGCATTTGCTGGTTGGGCGATCCACCGCCCCGACCGATTTGGAAGTGCGCAGCCGGCCTACGGCGTGCGTGTGATTTACCAGTTTTGACAGGGATCGCGTCGCCAGCCGGCTGCGCGTTTGTTGATTGATGACGCCAACAGGCGGCGAGAGAGAAACGATGGACAACGAAGTGATGAGCGTGCGTGGTTACCTGGCCGAACAGGGCAAGCGTGCGCTTGCCCTGTTGCTGTGCTGCACGATCACCTGGACATCGTTTCCGGCGTGGGCGCAGGTTGCGCCAACTGCCAATCCTGGCGGGCAGACACCCGGCCAGCAGGTGGCCGCCAATGGCGTGCCGGTGGTGGACATTGTTGCGCCCAATGCGCGCGGCGTTTCGCACAACCGCTACAGCAACTTCAATGTCGGCCCGAATGGGTTGATCCTCAACAACAGCGCGCAGATCTCCAAGACCGAGCTGGGCGGGTACGTTGCCGGCAACAACAACCTGCAGCGTAGCGGTGCCGCCTCGCTGATCCTCAACGAAGTCACTTCGGCCAGCAGCCGCTTGCAGGGCTATACCGAAATTGCCGGTGCGAAAGCGCAGCTGGTCATCGCCAATCCCAACGGTATTTCCTGCGATGGCTGCGGGTTTCTCAATACCTCGCGCGTCACCCTGACCACAGGCACGCCGAACCTGGGTAGCGATGGTGCGTTGAACGGTTTCAGCGTCACCGGTGGTGCGCTGAGCATCGGCCGCAACGGTCTGGACGCTTTCAACGTGGATCGATTGGATCTGCTGTCGCGTCAGCTCAGCCTAGATGGCTCGATCTGGACCAAGGAGCTGGTCGCCGCCGCTGGTACCGGACGGGTGAATTACGACGGCATGCTGCTGGACGTGCTGCCAGGTGCCGACGGCGCCGCCCCCGCAATCGGGATCGACGTGGCGCAATTGGGTGGCATGTATGCCGAACGTATTCGCCTGATCGCCACCGAAGCCGGCGTCGGCGTGGTGAGCCGTGGCACATTGGCCGCGCAAAGTGGCGACCTGCAGATCGACAGCGCCGGGCAGGTGAGCCTGAGCGGCACCACCGTCGCACGCGATGCTGTGAATGTGCGTGCCACCGGCGCGCTGGATCAGCGTGGTGTGCTTGGCTCGCAACAAGGCGACGTACGCCTGCGTGCTGCAAGCATGATGCTTGCGGGCGACCTGGTCGCTGCCGGTGCACTGGATGCGCAAACCGGTGGTGTGGTGAACCATGTTGGCCGCAGTAGCGCGGGGTCGATCCGTTTGTTCGGTTCGCAGTTGAATGCCGATGGCAGCCTGCACACCACCGGTGCGCTGGACCTGGGCGCCGATGGACTGTTGCGCAGCGCTGGCGTGGCGTATGGCGGCGCTGGCGCGAATTTGCGCGCAGCGCAGATTGCGTTGTCCGGTACCTTGCAAAGTGGTGCAGCGATTGCGTTGAACGCCAATGCCATCGACGTACTAGGCACGCTGGATGCGGCGACTGCGCTGCAGATCAACGGCAATGGCAACGTGCGTGTGGCTGGATTGGCGCAAGCCGGGCAGGGGGCTGATGTGCGGGCGGGTGGGCGCCTGGAGCTGCAGGGGCAGCTGATCGCAGCCGACGTGCTGGCGTTGAACGCAGCGTCGATCGACATCGCACAGCGCGCTGCGGTGTCTGCAGGCAACGATCTGGACCTGCGTAGTGCCGGTGCAGTCAACAACGCGGGCAGTGCGTATGCCGGCCGCGATCTGCGGCTACAGGCTGCCAGTGTCACCACGGCGGGCAGCCTCTCTGCGGCACGCGATGCGCAGCTGGCGGTTGCCGGCGAATTGGTCAATAGCGGCACCGTTGTCGCAGGCAATGCACTGAGCGCGGACGCCGCGCAGCTGGACAGCCGCGGCGATATCGGCAGCCAGCGTGGCGACGCCACGTTACGTAGTCGCGGCAATCTGCGCCTGAGCGGCAATACCGTTGCAGGTGGCGCATTGGCAGTGGATGCCGCGAGCGGTGTCCAGGTGTCGGGCGCTGTGAATGCGGCCAGCGTCAGCCTTCATAGCGGCGGCGACGCCAGCCTTTCCGGCACGCTGCAAAGCACGCGTGGCGCGCTGACGGTTGCCGCAACAGGTGAGCTTGCAAGCGATGCCGTCGCACGTTCGGCAGGCGCGCTCGATCTGCAGGCCGATGGCGCACTGCGCCAGCACGGACAATTGCACAGCGATGGCGCGTTGCAACTGCGTGGCGGCAGTGTCGCCCATGGCGGCGTCGTTGATGCTGGCGGCGATCTGCGCATTGCCAGCGCTGGTGGGCTGGCATTGGACGGCACCATGCAGAGCGCAGGCAGTACCACCTTGCAAGCAGCCGGTGCGCTGGATAACAGTGCAAAAGTGATCGCTGCTGGTCCATTGCAGATCGATGCGGCTAGCCTGCGCAACGCGCAGGGCGCGGCGTTCTCGTCTGATGCCGATGCGCAGCTGCACATCGGTGGCACTGTTGAAAATGCTGGCAGCTTGTACGCCGCCAACGCACTGCAGATCACTGCCGATTCCCTGACTCAGAACGGAAGCGTCAGCTCCGGCAATACGCTTTTGGCAACGGTTGCCGGCATGTTCGACAATGCCGGCAATGTGGTGGCGCGCAATGGGCTACAGATCGATGCCGGCGACCTGCGCAGCAGCGGCCAGCTCGGCAGCGAAGCCGCAGGCGTCCTCTTGGGTAGCCAGGGCGATATCGCCTTGCAAGGCGTGGTGGCTGCCGCAACCAGCTTGCAGGCCACCGCCGCAGGCGATCTGCAGCAAGCTGGCTCGCTGCAGGGGCAATCGGTCGCGTTGCGAGCGGGGCGCGGCCTCACTGCGAGCGGCACGCTGCACTCTGCCTCGACTCTGGACCTACAGGCACAACGTGCATTGACCTTCGCTGCGCAAGGTCAGGCTGGCGGCGACATCAGCATGCGCGCTGCCACGCTGACGACAAGCCAGGATGCGGTCGTGCAGGGCGCCGGTGCGATCGCGCTGGACGGCACTACGATCGACAGCCGCGGCAAGCTCGATGCAGGCAGCGATCTGCGCGTGCGCAGCCTGGGCGACCTGACGCTGGCGGGCGTTGCACAGGGCAGCCGCGACGTCGCGCTGACGGCTAACGGCGCACTGACCAATGCAGCGCAGGTCTTTGCCGGGCGCACTTTGACTGCCCAGGCGCAGAGTCTTGAAAACACCGCTGCAGGCGTGTTGGCAGGCGATGGGGATGTGGCACTCACCACCGTAGCGCAGTTGAGCAATGCCGGCCGCGCGCAGGCAGCCGGCGACCTGCAGATGACGGCGGCAAGCCTCGATCAGAGTGGCAGTGCATCTGCCGGCAAGACCTTGCGCGGCACAGTCGCCGGCACGCTGGAGAATCGTGGCAACCTGATCGCCAAGGATGCGCTGCAGATCGATGCAGGCACGTTGCGCAGCAGTGGCCAATTGGGCAGCGAGCTGGCCAATGTCGCGTTGACCAGCCAGAACACAATGCAGCTGGACGGTGTGGTCGCGGCTGCGACTGCATTGCAGGCGTCGGCCGGCGGCGATCTGCAACAAGCCGGTTCGCTCAAGGCGAAATCGATCGCGTTGCAGTCCGGACAAGATCTCACTGTCAATGGCAGCCTGCAGTCCGCATCTATGCTGGATCTGCAGGCACAACGCACGCTTGCATTGAACGGTCAGGCATCCAGTGCTGCCGATGCCACGCTCAATGGCGCAACCATCACGACCGGCACTGCGGCGGTGCTGCAGAGCGGTGCGGCCATCACATTGGCAGGCAACACCATCGACAGCCGTGGCGCGCTCGATGCAGCCAATGACTTGACTCTACAGAGCGCGAACGATCTGACGCTGGGCGGCGTGGCGCAGGCCGGTCGCGACATCGCGCTGACCGCAACAGGCGTCTTTAACAACGGCGCGCAAGTGATCGCCGCGCGCGATCTCAGCGTGCAGGCCGCCAGTGCCACGAACGCGCCCGATGCAACCCTGGGTGCCAAGCGTGATCTTCGCGTGGATGTTGCAGGCGTGCTGGACAACCGCGGCAGCCTTCATGGAGAGCGCGGTCTTTCCCTCAACAGCGGTTCGCTGCTGCAGCGCGGTCGTGTTTATAGCGGCGATGCGCTTTCAATCGCTTCTACCGGTGCATTCGAAAACGCAGGCCAGTTGGTCTCCGGCAAGGATCTGAGCATCACCGCTGGCAACATCACCAGCAACGGCCAGCTGGGCTCGGTGACTGGTGCGCTGACGCTGACCAGCCAGAACGCAATCGCGTTGCAAGGCGTGGTGTCTGCCGCAACCACGTTGCAGGCCACAGCAGGTAGCGATCTCTCACAAGCCGGCTCGCTCAATGCGCAGACCGTCGCGCTACAAGCTGGCCGTGATCTCGTTGCCGCTGGCACCCTGCAATCGGCTTCCACGATGGATTTGCAAGCACAGCGCATGCTGAGCTTGAACGGGCAGGCGCAGGCCGGGACAGATGCCACCCTGCAGGGCAACAGCGTCGCAACCGGTCGCGATGCTGTGCTGAAAGGTGGTGGTGCCATCACCTTGGATGGCGCAGCGATCGACAGCCGTGGCCTGCTGGATGCCGGGACGGATCTTGCACTACGCAGCATGGGCGATCTTGCCCTTGCGGGTGTTGTGCAAGCTAATCGCGACGTCGTGTTGAGCGCCAGCGGTGCACTCGGTAACGCCAGCCAGGCCTTCGCGGGCCGTGACCTCTCGCTACAGGCAGGTTCGATCAACAACGCTGCAGCTGGCGCACTTGCGGCAGCGGGGGGCGTTACGCTGGCGACAGGTGCACTGCAGAACGCCGGCAGCCTTCAGAGCGGCGGCGATTTGCGTATCACCGCAGCCAGCATGGATCAGACTGGTACTGCCGTCGCCGGCAAGGCGTTGACCGCCACAGTCACTGGCACGCTGGATAACCGCGGCAGTCTCATCGCCAAGGATGCAATGCTGGTGGAAGCCGGCACGTTGCGTAGCAGCGGCCAGCTTGGCAGCGAAGCGTCGAGCGTGACGTTGACCAGCCAGGGCGATATGACCTTGCAGGGCGTGGTCGCAGCAGCCACCACGCTGCAAGCCACCGCAGGCGGCGATCTGCAACAGGCCGGTTCGCTCAAGGCGCAGTCCATCGCGCTACAGGCCGGACGCGATCTCACTGCAGCAGGCACGCTGCAATCTGCATCGCAGCTTGATCTGCAGGCGCAGCGCGCACTCAACTTCAATGGGCAGGCGGTGTCCGCGGCGAATGCAAACCTGCGTGGTGCGCAGATCGCGACCGGGCAAGCTGCAGTGCTGCAAAGCGGCGCCGCAATCAGCCTGGCCGGTGCAGCGATCGACAGCCGTGGCGCACTCGATGCGGCCACCGACGTCACGCTGCGCAGCACCGGCGAGCTGGCGGTTGCCGGTGTGGTGCAGGCAGACCGCAACGTGGTGCTGAGCGCAACCGGTGCGTTGACCAATGCGGCGCAGGTCGTGGCTGGCGATGGCCTGACGGTCACCGCCGCCACTGCGAGCAACACCGCCACGGGCGTGCTGCTTGCGCAAGGCGACGCCACGCTGTCCATCGCTGGCCTGCTCGACAACGCCGGCGCCGTGCGTGCTGGCAACCAACTCTCGCTGGGTGTCGGTGCGCTGCGCCAGACCGGTCAGGCCTATGGCCTACAGCGGCTTGGCGTCACTGCCAGCGGTGCAGTGGATAACCGCGGCGATCTGATCGGCGGCAACGGTTTGCGCGTGGAAGCAGGACAGCTGAGCAGCAGTGGTCAGTTGGGCAGCGAGCGGGGTGATGTGGCATTGATCAGTCGCGGCAACCTGCAGCTCGATGGCCGCTTGGCCTCGGCAGGGGTGCTCACGGCGCAGGCCGATGGCGCGCTGACGCAGAGCGGCAATCTGAGCGCAGTCAGCACGGTCGAACTGCATTCCAAAGGCGACCTGACGGTTGCCGGCCAGGTCGCGGGTCAACAACTCACGCTCGTCAGCGACGCGGTCGTACGCCAGCAGGGCAATGTCAGCGGGATAACCGTCGGTATGCAAGGCGCACGGATCGAAAACGCCGGGCAAACCACCGCAACGGGAAATTTAAGCCTGCGTGCAGGCGAGATCGGCATCACCGGTACGGTGGGTGCCGGCATCAACGCAGACGGCAGCCTGGGCAGCGGAAGCACGCTCAGTCTGCTTGCCGATCGTCAGCTCACTGCCTCCGGCACACTGCTGGCAGGCGGTAATCTCACTGCGCAGGGCAGTCAGCTGCAGTTGGCTGGCACCACCACGCGTGCCACCGGCGATGTGGCGCTGACGACTGGCGGTAACCTCGATCATCGTGGCGGCAACCTGCTCGCGGGCGGCATGCTCACCGTGCAGGCCGTCGGCGCTATCGACAATGGTCGCCTCAACAACGTCGGCGGGCAACTGCAGGCCAACCAGTTGAGCATCGACAGCGGAAGCCTGGGCAATGTCGGCGGCGGTCTGGTGCAGAGCGGCGCTGGGACGACCCGTGTCGTGATCGGGGGTGCCATCGATAACACCGCAGGCACGCTCGCCAGCAACGGTCAGGATCTGACTATCACCGCTGCCAGCATTGAAAATGCGCAGGGCCGTATCGAACATGCCGGCAACGGCATGCTGGCGGTGAACAGCCGCGCTGCATTTGGCAACAGCAGCGGACGCATTCTGACGCAGGGCCAGCTGACCCTGGGCGCCAGCGGTGCCTTGAATAATCAGAATGGTGCTATCGCTGCGGCAGGCGATGCAGGGGTGACCGCTGCCAGCCTCAATAATCTGGCCGGGTCGGTTTCGGCCCGGACATTGAACGTGCAGAGCGCCGGCGCAGTCGATAACCGTAGCGGCCTGCTGCAGGCCAGCGGTGGTGCACTGACCTTGCGTGTCGATAGCCTCAGCAATGCCGGCGGTACCGTGCAAGCGGTTGCCAATGCGGGCACCGGCGGCGGTTTGCGTGTGGAATTGAATCGCGGTTTGGACAATGGCAATGGCACCATCGGTGCCAGCACCGATGCAGTGATCACTGCAGAAAACATCAATAGCGCAGGCGGTAATCTGCAGGCCAGTCGCGACCTCAGCATCACCGCGCGCGGCCAACTGGACAACCATCAAGGTGGCAAACTGAGCGCCGGCCGTGATCTGAACGTCGCGGTCACCGGCGCTTTGCTCAATAGCGGCGCCCAGCTTGATGCTGGCAACACCTTGACCGCATCCGCTGGACGAATCGACAACACCCAAGGCAGCATCGTCAACAATGGCGGTGGCCTGACCCGCATCACCACTGGCGGTGCATTGACCAACACCAGCGGCAATCTGGGTGGGCGCGGCAGTGTGGTGATCGATGCGGCCAGCATCGCCAACAGCAGCGGCCAGCTGGTGGCAGGTGGCGACCTGATCGCCAATACCAATGCGCTGAACAACCAGGGCGGCAGCGTCTATGCCGGCGCCAACTTTCTGTTGCAGCGCGCAGGTGCCGCGCTCGACAACCAGAACGGCAAGATCAAGGCCGAGCAAGCGGTTCGCCTGAATCTGCAAAACCTCAGCAATGCCGGTGGCCAGATTGGCGCAGGCAGCGTGACCGGCGGCGCCGGCGATGTGGTCATCGACACGGTCGGTTTCGACGGGGGCGGCAGCATTCTCGCGCAGAACCTACTGGATCTGACCTTGCGCAGCGACTACACGCACCGGGCCGGCGCCGACCTGGTCAGCAATGGCAATTTCAACCTGCGCGTGGGCGGCAACCTGGTCAACGAGTCCACGCTCAAGGCCGCGCGCGCCCTCGATATCACCGCCAGCAGCATTACGAACCGCGCCGGCGCCAACATCCAATCCAACGACACCCGCCTCAACGGCGGCAACGTCATCGACAATGCCGGCAGCATTTCCGGCAATGGCGCGTTGTCGCTCGTTGCCAGCAGCGTTTACAACACGGGCAGCATCGTCGGCGGCAATGTCTCGGTAAATACCGGCACGCTGGTCAACGGTGCCGATTTCGGCGGTGCCACCGATAACGCTGCCTACGGCTCGGCATTGCTGGGCTCCACCGGCAACATGAATCTGATCGTGCGCGATCAGCTGCTCAATCGCGATGCGCGCATTTTCAGCTTGGGCAATATCGCCATTGGTGGTGCGCAGGATGGTGGTGGGACGCTAGTGTCCCGGACTGGCGTGGTGAACAACCTGTCGGGCAGTATCGAGGCAGATGGAAGAATCTCGATTGCGGCCAACCAGTTAAATAACCAACGCAGGGTTTTAACGACTACGAGTGGATCTGGAACAGGTGCCGCTCCTCCTGTTGAAATGATCAGTCGAGGGGCAATCAAAATGCCCGCAAAGGGCGAAGAACAGCAGCCTTATTATGGGCGTGCTCCAGGCGTTTATCGTTCCTATGTTGTTGAAGGTGGCGAACAGTTGGCTGCAAAAAGTGCAGAGAGCCGGATTGCTGCCGGGAGTAACGTAGCGATCTCAGGTAGTGTCAGAAATAGCACGTCGACGATTGCTGCTGGAGGCGCCTTACTCGTTAATCGACAAGGGGTCGGTGGACTTGCCGATGGCATGCTCAGCGGTCAGGAGAGGGTAGATAATCTCTCGCTCGCGCTCGGACAAACGCTGCGCTATACGGATACGCAGGTCGAAGTTCAGGGATTGCTGAGAAGCTGCGACACCAGTGGCGCTGTGTGGACAGATGTCTGTGAGTATCGTGTTACCGAGAGTGTTGTTGGCTCCGGGACAATTCAGGGAAACAGCGTTGCGTTGAATGCCAGCATGACTGGCGGCCAAGGCGTCAGCATCAACGGCGCCAATATCAGTAACGGCGCTGTTAGCATCGATGGGCGTGCTGTTAGCGGTGCTTCTCTCGCTGGCGTGAGTGCACAAACTGGGTTGAATGGTCGCGGCAGGCAGACCGCAGCAAATGTGGTTGGACAAGCTGTCGTAGGCCGTGTCGCTGGCGGTGCGGACAGCATCCGTGTTGCCACCGGCACGACCGGCAGCGCAGGCACCCAGGTCGGCGCCAACACACAGGACGCCACGCTTGCAACGTCGGGCGGCATCGTCAAGATATCGGTCGCACCGGTGATGTCCAACGACAGAGGCCTGGTGCGTATTACCGTCGATCAGACGAATGTGCAGACCACCGCTGCTGGTACCGGTGTCACCGCAGCTGCGAGCGCAACCCGCACGCGTGTCGATCCGGCCACCATTCCAGTCACCAACATTGTTGGCGGCGGGCAGACGTCGCTGACGCAGATCGATCTGCCCATCGGCGGCCTGTATCGCCTATCCACTGGCACGGCGACTGACCGCACCGCGATGGGGCGCGCAGCAACCGGCCTGGGCGGCATCAACGCCTGGCGCAGCAACGGCCCGGGCCGTCGCTACCTGATCGAAACCGATCCGCGCTTCGTCAATTACGACAACTTCATCAGCAGCGACTTCCTGCTGGACAAGCTGGGCGTGGACCCGGAGTGGACCCAGACCCGGCTGGGCGACGGCTTCTACGAGCAGCGCCTGGTGCTGGACCAGGTCACCCAGCTCACCGGCCGCCGCTACCTGGGCAACTACGCCGACGGCGTGGCGCAGTACCGCGCCTTGCTGGAATCGGGCGTGGCCGCTGCAGGCCAGCTGCAGCTGAGCATGGGCGTTGGCTTGACGGCGGCCCAGGCCGCCGCACTCACGCAGGACATCGTGTGGATGGTCGAACAGGACTACCAGGGCCAGACCGTGCTGGTGCCGGTGGTGTATCTGGCCTCCAACTCGCTGCAGTTGCGCGGCAATGGCGCCTTGATTGCCGGCGGCAACGTCGAGCTCAACGCCACCAATTCCATGAGCAACCAGGGCGTCATCGCCGGCGCCGACGTCAGCATCACGGCAGGCAACGTGCTCAACCAGGGCCGCATCAGCGGCACTGGCAGCGTGGCGCTGGAAGCGCGCAATGACCTGCTCAACCAGGGCCAGATCCAGGGCCGCGATGTCGCCCTGGTGGCAGGCAACAACCTGGTCAGCGAGGCATCCAAGGCCATCAACGGTGTCGGCATCCTGTCGGGCATCAGCGCCAGCAATACCCTGCAATTGTTTGCCGGCAACGACATGACGTTGACCGGCACCCGCGTGCAGGCTGGTGGCAGCGCCGCATTGATCGCAGGCAACAACCTCAGCCTCACGCCCAGCGCCTTGCGCAACGACAACGGCCTGCTGCGCGGTGGCGACGCGGTGTCGGTCACCACGGGCAAGGACCTGATCGTCTCTGCAGGTAACGACCTGCAGTTGCACGGCGTCACCATCAAAGCCGGCGGCAGCGCAGCCCTGCAGGCAGGCAACAACCTCTCACTGACCCCGACCACCGGCCTGGACGGCAAGGTCGCCACCCGTACCAACATCAGCACCGGCGACAGCCTGCAATTGACCGCCGGTAACGACCTGACCATCCGCCAGGCCGAGGTCAAAGCCGGTGGCGACCTGATTGCCGCAGCGGGCAACAACCTCAACGTCGCCTCCGTCCTCAACGAGACCGAGACCGACAGCTACAAGAGCCGCAGTGGCAAGACCCGCGTCACCACCACGACCACCACCCAAACCATCGACCAGCAGGCGCTCACTGCCGGCGGCAACCTGATCCTCAGCGCCGGCAACGACGTCAATCTGGTCGCGGCCAAGCTGGACGCCGGCAAGGGTCTGGGCATCAGCGCCGGCAACGACATCAATGCCAGCACGCTGACGACGGTGGACACCAGTAACACGCTGGACACGCGCAAGCGCTTCAAGCAGACCACCACGACCAGCGACGAAACCGTCCACGGCACCGAGTTCAGTGCAGGTGGCAATCTGGCGATGCAGGCCGGCAACGACATCACTCTCACCGCCGCCACCGCTGCCACCAAGGAAGGCGGCATCACCCTGGCCGCCGGCAACGACGTCAACCTGCTCGCCGCCAGCGAGCAGCACGACGCCGTGCAGGACATGACCAAGAAGAAGAAGGGCACGTTTTCCAGCAAGACCACGACCACGCATGATGAGTGGCGCGACAACGTGGCGGTTACCACCACGCTCAGTGGCGACACGGTGCAGATCGCGGCGGGTAACGATTTGCTGTCGCAAGGCGCGCAGATTGTCGGCACCGGCGACGTCACGCTTGCAGCAGGCAACAACCTGACCTTGGAAACTGCTCAGAACGCGCATAGCGAAGAGCATGACAAAGTCACCACCAAGTCCGGTCTGTTCGGAAGTGGCGGTATTGGGGTGACGCTCGGTAAGCAAAAGGTCACCACTGGCGCCGACATCGACCAGATCACGCATACCGGAACGACGGTCGGCAGCCTTGGGGGTGACGTCACCCTGGTGGCCGGCAACAAGTTGGCGATTACGGGCAGCGATGTCATGGCGTTGCAGGGCGACCTGACCGCGACCGGCAAGGACATCGCGATCACGGAGGTCTACAACGACAGTGATGCGGAACAGCGCAGCAAGTTTAGCCAAGGCGGTTTGTCGCTGACCCTGAGCTCGGCTGCGATCAGCCTGGCGCAGGCGGCAAACGACAGCTACAAGGCCAGCAAGGAGGTCAAGGGCGACAGTCGCATGGAAGCACTTGCGCTCGGATCGGCGGCCTACAGTGCATATGGGGCAGGACAGGCGCTGGGCCAAGCCGGAAGCGCATTGAGCAGTGGCAGCGCCGCCGGCGCAGCTCAGGGGGCCAATCTGAGCATTGCCATCAGCATTGGCGGCAGCAAGAGCGAGAGCAAGAGCACGCAGACGGCCAGTCTCTCACAAGGCTCCAAGCTACAGGCAGGTGGTGACGTCAACTTGATTGCAACCGGCGGTGGCGACCAAAGTAATTTGTTGATTCGTGGGAGTGACATCAAGGCGGGCAATGATCTGCTGCTGGCAGCCGATCACGATGTACTCATCGAAGCAGCCAAGAACACCGCCGAGCAAAAAAGTACCAGTAAGAGCAGCAGCGCGTCGCTGGGTGTCGGCATCACTTACGGCCCGGATGGTGCCGCATTTGGCGTGATGATCAGCGCAGCTGGATCACGCGGCAAGGCCAATGGCGAGGACGTGACCTACAGCAATAGTCATCTGGCTGCGGGCAACACGGCCACGGTCATCAGTGGCAATGACACCACGCTCAAGGGCGCGCAGCTGTCGGCGGACAAGGTGATCGCCGATGTCGGTGGCAATCTGAGCATCGAGAGCCTGCAGGACACCAGCACGTACGACAGCAAGGACAAGAGTGTTGGCGCGAGTGTGACCTTTGGCGCAGGGTTCAGTGCCAGCGCCAGCTATAGCAGTAACAAGGTCAGTGGCGACTTTGCCAGCGTGACCGAACAGAGCGGTATCCAGGCCGGCGACGGCGGCTTCAACATCCGTGTCGGCGGCAATACCAATCTGAAAGGCGCGATGATCGCCAGCACCCAGGCGGCGGTGGATGCCGGCGTCAACCGCCTGCAGACCGGCACGCTGACCTATAGCGATATTGAAAACACTAGCAGTTACGACGCCAAAGGGTTCAGTCTATCGGGCGGATATAGCAAGGGAACAGGCGACAAGAAGCAGCAAGGAGAAACTGGTCAGGTCCAGCCGACAGTCAACAACGGTGCAAACTGGTCGTGGCAGAACTTCCAGACTGGAAGCACCGGTACAGCGGCTGGCATCGGGAGCAAGAGTGGCGATGCGACATCGACCACCACCAGCGGGATCAGTGGTGGCAGCTTGCTCATCACCGACGAGGCTGGGCAACTCGCCAAGTCTGGTAAGACCGCTGCAGATGCATTGGCGGGTCTTAAGCGCGATGTGATCAGCGGCGATGACGCAGGTGGCTTGACCAAGCAATGGGATGGTCAGGCACTGCGTGACCAAGTTGCCGCGCAAGCGCAGATCACCGCCACCGCAGGGCAGCAGGCAACGAAGTTTGTTGGCGATTACGCACAGGGAAAAGTTGACAAGGCGGCCGAGCTCTATGCGGAAGCAGATGCAACCGGTGACGACAGCAAACGGGCCGAAGCTGATCAGTTGATGAAGGATTGGGGCAATGGCGGCACGTTGCGTGTGCTGTCACATGCGGTTGTGGGTGGTCTGACAGGTGGCACAGAAGGAGCGCTAGGCGCAGCGGCAGGCACCGTGGCGGCACCGTACCTGGCAGAAGCGTTGGAGAAAGCCGGAATCAATAAAGCGGTGGCTGCCACGTTGACAGGGTTGTCAGCGAGCGCGCTAGGCGCTGCGGCCGGTGGTGCTGCAGGCGGTGCCGCAGCCTTGAATGAGGTGTCCAACAATTACCTCGGCCATCAAGAGCGGATGGAATATGCCACGGCCCTGATCGCTTGTTCCAAGTCTGGCACCCAGTGTGAGCGCGCCGAGCAACTGAAGGCGCTGTCGGAAGAACGCAATCTCGCGTTGCGCGGTGCGTGTAGCGATCCAGCCAGCGGCGGATGCGCGGAGCAAAAACAGCTGGCCGCTGCAGCCGTGCAAGATCAGCTCGATCACGCTGGGGAATACACCGCTTGGCTTGCGGGTCACGTGCCTGAGTTGGTTGGCCTGTTCAACTCCGACAAGGACGGTTCACTGACCAAGGACTTCGTCACCCATGTGACGACTGCAGATCTTGGCCACAAGCTTGCGTGTGCGATGGCAGGTGATTGCAGCAACCAAGCGCTGGCTTCGGCAGCATGGAACGGTAGCATTCCGCTATCAGTTGCAACCGCTGATTCTGCGCTGCGCGCGGCGCTGGGTATGGGAGCAGGTACGGTCGGTGCTACCGGCCGGGTTTGGGAAATGGTTACCGGTGTGGCAGAGCTGGCCAACGGTATGAGTCCTGCAGGCCAGGTCGGAAAATCGATTGATCAACTAGCCTACCTGTGGGGGAATGGTTACGCAGCTACTGCCGAGAAGAACTTTAACGACGCAAAGGGCGCGTTAAATGCAATAAAAACTGGTATCAGCGGCTATGCAGAGGATCTTGTATTTGCGGCCTACACGAACACGCACGGTTCTTGGGATATCTATGACATAGCCAAGGCGGGTGCAATCGGCGGCAAGGTCAGCGTTGACGTTCTCTCGCTCGTTGTTCCAGAGCTATATGCAGGGAAGGGTGGTGTCGCTGCAAAGGCTGCAACGGAAGTAGGTATGGCGTTTAAGGCTGATGATGTAATTGAATATATTAACCAATTAAAGCCTGCTGCTAGCGCGGAAATACCTAAGGGATATAGCCGGATCAATTCGGCTGGCGCAATGGCAAATGAAACAGGCGGCTTGCCGCAAGGCTATAGGCGGTTATTGAATTCTGATGGTGACGTGGTTGTTCAGTCGCCAAATGGATCAATAATTTCGTCTGATCAGGTCATTGATGAAATTGGTGGCGTTTTTTCAGACCTGGAAAAATTCAGGACTGAATTGGGTTTGCCCGAATCTGGTACGGCCGCGGATAGATCAACTATTGCAAAGATTAATGTGGATGGCAAGGAAATTTATGGTATAAATGCGCATGGCCAGCCTACTTCTGGAGTAAACAATATATCGAAAAGTCATGCGGAAATCGATGTTTTGAATCAACTAAAAAACAGTGGTGGAGATTTTAGTGGTAAGAGTTTGACTATGTATGTGGATAGGCAGCCATGTAAGGCTTGCGGACAAAACGGTGGGATACGTACTATGGTTCGTCAGTTGGGTTTAAAGGAATTGACAGTTATTGGCCCTGATGGTCCTTTATTGATTAGGCCTTAATATGAAATTTTATCTTGACAATCGAGTTGGAGCTCATAATGTGGACGATGAGTTCTATGGTTTGGATCAAAGTGGTGTGGTTAATTTGCTTGGGAAATTGAATGGTGAACGGCATACGCTGCTTTGTGTGAAGAGAGAGGATGGTTGGGTGCTCTTTATTGGTGGCGGAAGTGAGAAATTCTTGGTCAATAAAGTTTCTCCGGAAGATATTAGCTATGAAGTGAAGTCAGATATGCCAGGTGGCAATATTGAACTTTGTGTTGGTGGGCAATATGGAGAGTACGAATCCTCTTCTTTAGCGAGTTATGATTTGGCAAGGATGGCTCTTTTGGATTTTTGTGAATTTTCTTCTCTAGAGAAATATACGTGGTCTGTTGTTGAGTAGTAAGGTGGAACCTCGAACCTGAAAAAAATCAGGGGCGGAGGCTGAGGTTTTCCCAGCTATAGCTCTTTCCAATCAATGATTTGTGCAACATCCGGGACGGAGGTAATTAAGGGGGCGGCCCTGACCGCCAGCATGACCAGCAGTCAAGGCGCAGCATTAGCGGCAGCGCGCTTAACAGCATCGGCGCATAGGGCGGCCTGCCCATTGGCGGGCTGTATCGCCTATCCGGCGGCACCGGTACCGATCTCACCGCAATGGGCCGTGCCGCCAACGGGCTGGGCGGCATTAATGCCTGGCGCAGCAATGGCCCGGGCCGTCGTTACCTGATCGAGACCGACCCGCGCTTCGTCAACTACGACAACTTCATCAGCAGCGACTTCCTGCTCGACAAGCTGGGTGTGGACCCGGAGTGGGCCCAGACCCGGCTGGGCGATGGCTTCTACGAGCAGCGCCTGGTGCTGGACCAGATCACCCAGCTCACCGGCCGCCGCTATCTGGGCAACTATGCCGATGGCGTGGCGCAGTACCGCGCCTTGCTGGAGTCGGGCGTGGCCGCCGCAGGTCAGCTGCAGCTGAGCATGGGCGTGGGCCTCACCGCCGCACAAGCGGCCGCGCTGACGCAGGACATCGTGTGGATGGTGGAGCAGGACTACCAAGGCCAGAAGGTGCTGGTACCCGTCGTGTATCTGGCCTCCAACTCGCTGCAGCTGCGTGGCAATGGCGCCTTGATCGCCGGCGGCAACGTCCAGCTCAACGCCACCAATTCCATGAGCAACCAGGGCGTCATCGCAGGCGCCGATGTCAGCATCACCGCAGGCAACCTGCTCAACCAGGGCCAGATCCAGGGCCGCGACGTTGCACTGGTGGCCGGCAACAATCTGGTCAGCGAAGCATCCAAGGCCATCAACGGCGTCGGCATTCTGTCCTGCATCACCGCCAGGAACACCCTGCGACTATTCGCCGGCAATGACATGACGCTGAACGGTACCCGCGTGCAGGCCGATGGCAGCGCAGTGTTGATTGCGGGCAAAAACCTCCAAGGACCGAACGCTGACCAAGGACTTCGTCCCACATGTGACGACTGCGGATCTTGGCCACAAGCTTGCGTGTGCGATGGCAGGTGATTGCAGCAACCAAGCGCTGGCTTCGGCAGCATGGAACGGTAGCATTCCGCTATCGGTTGCAACCGCTGATTCTGCGCTGCGCGCGGCGCTGGGTATGGGAGCAGGTACGGTCGGTGCTACCGGCCGGGTTTGGGAAATGGTTACCGGTGTGGCAGAGCTGGCCAACGGTATGAGTCCTGCAGGCCAGGTCGGAAAATCGATTGATCAACTAGCCTACATGTGGGGGAATGGTTACGCAGCTACTGCCGAGAAGAACTTTAACGACGCAAAGAGCGCGTTAAATGCAATAAAAACTGGTATCAGCGGCTATGCAGAGGATCTTGCATTTGCGGCCTACACGAACACGCACGGTTCTTGGGATATCTATGACATAGCCAAGGCGGGTGCAATTGGTGGCAAGGTCAGCGTTGACGTATTCTCACTCGTTGCTCCAGAACTCTATGTGGGGAAGGGTGGTGTCGCTGCAAAGGCAGCCACAAGCATGGGTGATGCGTTTAAGGCCGATAATGTAATTGATTATATAAATTCACTTCGGCCCGGGAAAATTCCGGCAGCCGGGGCGCGTGGACCCATAGCCAACCCGACAGCCGCACAGGCGGCGACGGCTGAGAAATTGAAGGTTGACCCTAGATGGGTTAAACCGGACGGGAGTCCAGACTGGCCTACAAAAGAAAATAATGGTTTTGCTGACGGATTTGATGCGGCACCAAAAGTTATTGAACTTGGGTCGGGAAAAACTTTTGATAGGTTTGGGGGTCGATTTGATGAGAATGGCAGTTTTACCGATCGTGGAAACTTTGTTGCGCCGCCGGATGTGCCGTTTGATCAGCGCGCCTTGCCAAGCTCAAGCATGGAGTAGCCGCGGAAGAAGTATGTGGTTATAAAACCTATTCCTAAAGTAGAATCGGTTAACGCATCTCCGTGGTTCGGGAAGCCGGGCGGAGGAGTCCAGCATAAACTGCCCATGAGCATCGATGAATTGAAGTCAAATGGGTTTATTAAGGAAATTGAATAGATTGAAGGTGATTTAAATGAAAATTGATGAAATATCCTATTTTTTCTTTAGATATGCTGAGGCACAAGGGAGGCCTTACAAGGCTCTTCCTATGGGGACTGATGTCGAGGAATTTGGTGCTCCATACATAGAAGTTAATGAATCTGGAGTTTTAGCAATTGTCGCAAAGGATCGTGGCAATGAATGTCTAAGGAAAGAAACAAATTCTCCTGAAATTCTAGCGAAGTGGATTTATGAAATTTATAGCAAATAAATTTGTTGAAAATAAATAGCCGGGAAGAGTAAAATGGTGGAAAATTAAATATTTTTGAAATCTGCGACTGATAGTCGGCACCAGCTTCAAGGGTAAGGGCCGCGTTGTAACCGAACTGGGCGGCATCAGCGCCTGGAGCAGCAACGGCCCCTGCCGTCGTTACCTGATCGAGACCGACCCGCGCTTCGTCAACTACGACAACTTCATCAGCAGCGACTTCCTGCTGGACAAGCTGGGTGTTGATCCAGAGTGGACCCAGACCCGCCTGGGCGATGGCTTCTACGAGCAGCGCCTGGTGCTGGACCAGATCACCCAGCTCACCGGCCGCCGCTATCTGGGCAACTATGCCGATGGCGTGGCGCAGTACCGCGCCTTGCTGGAGTCGGGCGTGGCCGCCGCAGGTCAGCTGCAGCTGAGCATGGGCGTGGGCCTCACCGCCGCACAAGCGGCCGCGCTGACGCAAGACATCGTCTGGATGGTCGAACAGGACTACCAGGGCCAGAAGGTGCTGGTGCCGGTGGTGTATCTGGCCTCCAACTCGCTGCAGCTGCGTGGCAATGGCGCCTTGATTGCAGGCGGCAACGTCGAGCTCAACGCCACCAATTCCATGAGCAACCAGGGCGTCATCGCCGGTGCCGACGTCAGCGTCACCGCCGGTAACCTGCTCAACCAGGGCCGCATCAGTGGCACCGGCAGCGTTGCCCTGGAAACGCGCAATGACCTTCTCAATCAGGGCCAGATCCAGGGCCGCGACGTTGCACTGGTAGCTGGCAACAATCTGGTCAGCGAAGCATCCAAGGCCATCAACGGCGTCGGCATTCTGTCCGGCATCAGCGCCAGCAACACCCTGCAACTATTCGCCGGCAACGACATGACGTTGACCGGTACCCGCGTGCAGGCCGATAGCAGTGCGGCGTTGATCGCAGGCAACAACCTCAGCCTCACGCCCAGCGCCTTGCGCGACGGCAACGGCCTGCTACGCGGTGGCGATGCGGTGTCGGTGACCACTGGCAAGGATTTGGTGATGTCTGCAGGCAACGACCTGCAACTGCATGGCGTGACCATCAACGCCGGCGGCAGTGCCGCACTGCAGGCAGGCAACAACCTTTCGCTGACCCCAACCACCGGCCTGGACGGCAAGGTCGCCACCCGTACCAACATCAGCACCGGCGACAGCCTGCAACTGACCGCCGGCAACGACCTGACCATCCGTCAGGCCGACGTCAAGGCCGGCGGCGATCTGATTGCCGCAGCAGGCAACAACCTCAACGTCGAATCCGTCCTCAACGAGACCGAAACCAACAGCTACAAGAGCCGCAACGGCAAGGCCCGCGTCACCACCACCACGACCACCCAGAGCATCGACCAGCAGGCGCTCACTGCCGGCGGCAACTTGATCCTCAGCGCCGGCAACGACGTCAATCTGGTCGCGGCCAAGCTGGACGCCGGCAGGGGCTTGGGGCTAAGCGCCGGCAATGACATCAATGCCAGCACGCTGACCACGGTGGACACCAGCAACACGTTGGAAACGCGCAAGCGCTTCAAGCAGACCATCGCGACCAGCGACGAAACCGTCTACGGCACCGAGTTCAACGCTGGCGGCGACCTGGCGATGCAGGCCGGCAACGACATCACCCTCACCGCCGCATCGGCAGCCACCAAGGAAGGCGGCATCACCCTGGCCGCCGGCAACGACGTCAATCTGCTCGCCGCCAGCGAGCAGCACGACGCCGTGCAGGACATGACCAAGAAGAAGGGCACGTTCTCCAGCAAGACGACGACCACGCATGATGAGTGGCAGGACAACGTAGCAGTCACCACCACGCTCAGTGGTGACACGGTGCAGATTGCGGCGGGTAACGATCTGCTATCGCAAGGCGCGCAGGTCGCCAGCACCGGCGATGTGGTATTGGCCGCAGGCAACAACATCACGCTGGACACGGTGCAGAACACGCACAGCGAGGAACACGAAAAGACTGTCAAGAAGTCGGGTCTCTACGGCGGCGGTGGATTCAGCGTCGCTTTGGGCGTGACCAAGAAGACCGATGGATTGGACGTTACCGAGGTCACCAATACCGGCAGCCTGGTCGGCAGCACCGATGGCGCGGTGACGATGACCGCCGGCAACAAGGTGGCCATCGCCGGCAGCGATGTGCTGAGCGCCACCAGCACCACCATCGTGGGCAAGGAGGTCACGATTGCGGCTGCGGAAAACACTGTGGACACGGTGCAGACGTCCAAGCAGCAGAGTGCGGGTCTGACGCTGGGGCTGACCGGTGCAGCGGTCGAGGCAGCCCAAGCGGCGTATATGGCGACCAAACGCGGATCGGAAGTAGAGGACGACCGCCTCAAGGCGCTCTATGCGGCCAAGACGGCATATGCCGTCAGCGATGCGGTAAGTGCTTACCAGGCACCGCCGACCAGCGGCGGCCAGGATGCCGTCAGCTTGAAGATCGCCCTTGGTGCCAGCAGCGCGTCGAGCAAGACGACCACGCACGACGAAACGACTGGCGGCAGCCGCATCCTCAGCGACGGCAACGTGACCATCGCCGCCACGGGCGGCGACCTAAACGTGATTGGTAGTGAGATCAGCGGCCATAACGTGGCACTGGCTGCGGCCAACAATCTCAACCTGCTCAGCAACAAGGAAACCAATACCAGTAAGTCGGAGAACAAGAACGGCGGCGGCGAGANCACCAAGAAGACCGACGGCCTGGACGTCACCGAGGTCACCAACAGCGGCAGCCTGGTCGGCAGCACCGAGGGCTCGGTGACGATGACTGCAGGTAACAAGGTCGCCATCACTGGTAGCGATGTGTTGAGCGCGACGAGTACCACCATCGTCGGCAAGGAAGTCACGATCGCTGCAGCGGAAAACACCGTGGATACGGTGCAGACGTCGAAGCAGCAGAGTGCGGGTCTTACGCTGGGGCTGACCGGTGCAGCGGTCGAGGCAGCCCAAGCGGCGTATATGGCGACCAAACGCGGGTCTGAAGTAGAGGACGACCGCCTCAAGGCGCTCTATGCGGCCAAGACGGCATATGCCGTCAGCGATGCGGTAAGTGCTTACCAGGCACCGCCGACCAGCGGCGGCCAGGATGCCGTCAGCTTGAAGATCGCCCTTGGTGCCAGCAGCGCGTCGAGCAAGACGACCACGCACGACGAAACGACTGGCGGCAGCCGCATCCTCAGCGACGGCAACGTGACCATCGCCGCCACCGACGGCGACCTCAATGTGATCGGAAGCCAGATCAACGGCCAGAACGTGACGTTGGCGGCGGCCAACAATCTCAACCTGCTCAGCAACAAGGAAACCAATACCAGTAAGTCGGAGAACAAGAACGGCGGCGGCGAGATCGGTGTGAGCGTCGGCACCACCACAGGCTTCTATGTGAGTGCCTACGCCGGCAAGGGCAGTGCCAAGGGCAACAGCGAGTTGCACACCGAAAGCGTGGTGACGGCCAAGGACACGCTGACCCTGGTCAGCGGCAACGACACCACGATCAAGGGCGCACAGGCGATCGGCGACACCGTGCTGGCCAAGATCGGCGGCGACTTGCTGATCCAGAGCGAACAGGACACCGAAGACTACAAGAGCAAGCAGCAG
>NZ_PHKV01000015.1 GCF_002846205.1 Xanthomonas prunicola | reverse complement strand
TGACTCGCTATCCATAGCACCTACACTTCGAGATCTACTGCACAACTTGCGTGAGTTGAGGCTACCCGCGCAGACATTAAAATTACATTTGCATTTTGTTGATCTGGCGTTGGCATTGGCGCCAAACCTAAGTTCGCAGGCCCCACGCTATTGCTTTTTCAGCAACCAAGGCTTGCGTCAAGCGAAGGTGCGTTGCGCAAAGCGCAGCCACACATTGCTGGGTCGAAGCATGAATCCTACGCTCAATGCGTCAGCCACCGCCCCCATCACCACCGCCTCCATCGCCGCCAGACATCGCCTGTTGCTGAGAGTGAGCAGCGAGCGTCATGACGGGGCCCGTTGGGTTCTTGTCGATTTCTTCGCGCTCGCGCTGAAATTGCACCATCTCCTGCGCCCGTTGTTGATCCATTGCCTCTGTCTTCTGCAAGTTCTCATTGATGCTAGGCGATGGTGTGTTAAGTGCAACTTCCGAGTGAAAGCCGGGCGTTTTGCCAAACACAAAGGCGACATCATCTTGGATGGTCACTTTGCGGAGTTCATCCGCACGCTCGATGCCTGACTCTTTGACTGCATGGAGCACTTCGGCCGTTTTCTCATCCGATGTGCCCCTGGGGAGCTGCGCTTGGATGGCAGAGAACAAGGCGTAATCTCGATGATCAGAGGGAAACGCCTGCTGAGCGACATCTTGGGAGGGTATCGCTTGCTCGACCCGATCCTCATCGTTCATACCTGGGTTTGAACGTCCGCCCGCCCCGCCGAAGCTCGGCGATGACACATAGGAGGTCGTGCGCTCAGGCAAGACGATCTGTGCCGGCATTTCGCTCTGCGTTGGCGTTGGCATTGCCGGCGACGACGCCTGCATCGCCTGTTGCTGTTCTGCCTGCAATGGAACAGCCGACGGCGCTTCGTTCTGTGGCGTGACTACGCGGGCTTGTTGCTCGCTACCCTGCTCCACCGCCGCATTCACCGATGTCGGCTCTGTGGGTCTCAAAGCTTCTCGGCGCGCGTGTTGTGCCTGCGATAACGCTGCATCCAGATCTTGGCCGGCAGCGCCCGTTGCCGGCAAACCTTGGTCCTGCTGGAACTGCCTCACGGCATGTTCGGTCTCTGGACCATAGTGCCCGTCTTGCGGCACGGCCTGACCGTTTGGACCCCGGGCATCCACTTGCTGCAAGCGATACTGCAAGAACTCGACCTCTTGTCCCCGGTCGCCCAGGCGCAACCCTTCCACCTCACCTGATGCCGACGGCGTTGGAACAGTTGCCTGGGTTGGGGTTTCCTCACGAGACGTGAGAGCTGATGAAGGCGATCCGACACTCGGCGCAGATGCGCTTGCAGAAGCTGGCGCCACTGCCTCTGCCGTCGGTTGGACTGCGCCGGCTGTCGAGGGTGCGGCAACCTCAGATGTTCGGGTTTCTTGGGGTTCGCGCTGTGGGACAGACTCGGGCTTCGGTTCGGTAGGCTTGGCAACCGGACGCACGTCTTCTGGCAGCGGCGCGTTGACGGATGCAGGCATCACGACAAGAGCAGGAGTCGCCGTCTCCGCAACGGCAGGCGCGTCGGTTGTGCGTGCAACGTCTCGATCTCTCTGCACGTCAATGGCTGCCTGAGGCGCTTGGCTTTCGTCTACACGCGGAGCGGTGACGGTCGTTGCGGCGAAGCTTGCGACCTGTTGCGCCTCTTGCGTGGAAACGCCCTGCCGATTGGCCTCGCGCAATGCTTGATCGTAGGCATCGCGCTCTTGGGGCGATTGCGCGTCAATGCGCAGCTCTGGTGCATCGGCCGAAGGTGGTTGCTCCTGCCGAACTGATTGCACCTGCCCAAGTGCCTGATGGATCTCATCAGTGCTGGTGGTTGCTGCAACGCGCACCACACCATCGGCGTCACGGCTCAAATGTTGGATGGGGCTGTCCACCGAGTATTGACCGGTCGCATCACGCTCCAATGCCAAAGAGCTGGTCGCGGCATCAATCCCGTTTGCCTCACGTGTCTTCTGCACCGCAAGCTGGATCGCGCCTGCAGTCTGGGCATTGGGCGCAACGCCATAGGCGGCATACGTCGCTTCGGTATTGGCCTGGTCTTGTTGCTGCGCGGTTGGCGTTTGCCGCGCGGGCATCTGTGCCAACGCCTGCGCGTGCTGCTCCAATGCCGGTTGCAAGCGCTCACGCGTCGCGTTGAGTTCCAGCGGGACATTGCCTTCGGCAGCAACGCCGTCATGGCGCCACTGGCCTTGCGTATCGCGCTGATACTGCTTGCCGTCCGAGGCTTGCAGTGAGTCGGGGTTTAAGGCGGCTTGCACGGCCGCTGGCACAGGGCCGAAGTCGTCCCAGCCGTTGCGCTGATAAGCAGCTTGATAGGTTGCCGCAATTGCAGCTGGGCCTCGGGCAATGTTGGCGTCCACCACCTGAGCTGCTTGCTGGTCCAACTCAGCACTGCGCTCGGGGCTTGCCGGATCAACCGTCCAGACAGGTCGATCGTTCCGATCGACGTCGTCAGCGACCATCCGTGACCACTGGCCACTTGCCGGATCATGCCGCCAATCACGCGCGTAGAGATGCGCGGCATCTGCCTCACTGGATGGCTGCACATAGGGATTACTGGGTTGCACCTTGCCCAGCGCTTGCTCGGTCGCTTCGCTACTGGCGTGATAGTTCAGCTCACGCGCTTTTTCAGGCAGCGCGAACATGCCCTGCTTCTGTGGCGTATCCACGCCATCGTTTGGCAGATCAGCTTTTTCTTGGCGCAGCCACTGGCTACCGTTGAATTCCCAGCTCACACCTTCCTTGTCGGTCTGCGCATTGATCTGACGGTTGTCCCACAGCGTGACGGCCTTGTCGGCAGCAGCACTGAACAGATAACCATCGGCCACCACCAGCGCGACGGGTCCGGCACCACTTGTGCCAACAACGGCAGCGGCAGCAGCACCTCCCGCCCAGCCGCCCGCGCCTCGGGCAGCAAAGTGCAACGCTTCTGAGCGCGCAGCGGTGAGGTTGTCTTGTGCCAACAGCGTGCCGACACGCTCGCCGGTTTGAGACGCGTCGTAGGCGGTGGCAGCAACACCCAAACCCGCAAGACCTGCAGTCATCCCGGCACGACGCAAGCCTGGGATCTCCGGCTCGGGCACAGGCATGCGTGCAGGCGGAGCCCCTGGCCGCACGAGTTCATCAATAGTGGCGATGCCTTCCATGCGACTAGCAACCACATCGCTCACCCGGAGCTTGGCATGCTCCTCAAGCAGTTTTGCTTGGACATCAGGATCAGATTTCGGGATCTCTTGGACATGGTCCGGCAAGTCACGGTGCCAATCGACTTGCTTTTGCCAGGCTTCCCGAAGATGCTCGGTGAAAGCGGGATCTTTAAGCCGCGCGTTGCGTGCTTCTTCCAACGCTTGACCAGGCATGCGTGCATCAGTGCGACTGTCGTAAAGCTCGATGCCCTCACGATTGAAGATGCGGATCGGCACGTTGCTGTTCGCATGGATGGTATCCAAACTGACAGGGAGCTTTCCGTAGATTGCATCACGCGCGCCCTCAGGCACATGGCGACCATAGCCTTGCCTGTCGGTGTTGGCCGTAAAACGCTCATCGACACCATGTTCACTCTCCAACTTAGGAGAAGCAACAGCACGCACCTCGACCTCATAGCCCTGCTCTTGCAGGCCTTTGATCAACGTCTCCGACGCCCACTTTCCATCACTCAATGTGGTGTCGAAAATAAGGTTCTTTTTCTCCGCAGTCGCTGCTACGCGTAGCTCATCGGCCCAAGAGCTCGCGTCCTTGTGGGTTCGACCAGACCATTCATAAGGATTTTCGCGTCGAAAGTCAGCAACGCGCGGATGGTGGCGGCGCAACTCATCCGGATCGATTGTGACGGCATTTTGATCAACTTCGGCCTTCGCCTGGGCTACCAGACCGCCCTTACCAGCACCAGGCTGACCGCCCAAAATGATTGCTTTCGGCTGCTGCTGGGCTGTTGAATTGATGAAATCTGGGGCGGTTAGTATTTGCTCGCGTAGGATCTGCTCGTGGATCCCTTTCGGCAGCACATCGCTTTCATTAGCCATGACGATGACTCGAACTTGGGAAACCAAAATAATCCATTAAATTCTGCTCCTTCCATGCGCCTTTAGAGGCGCTATGAAGCATAAGCAGATGCGTTGACTTCGCCAGTGCGATTGCTTCTTGGTCGCCCGTTTGCTCCGCGATTCGTAGCTTTTCGCGTGATTCGTCAACGAAAGTCTCGAGACAGCCCTCGATCGCCCAGATCGCAAACTCCAAGGGAGGGGTAATCGGCGATGGCTTATCGACCGACTCCTGAAGCGCGTTTTCTAACCGCGCAATGTGATCGGGGTAATCCTTGAAGCTTTCACGCAACCCTTGTGGCACTGGTGGTCGTGCGCCGATCGAATCAGGGGAAGAATCGTTGGTCTGAGTCATGACAGCATCCTGATTGAGGTGTGGCGTTGGACGTGGAAGATTGGGCTTGCGCTTAGGCGTTGCTACGGACGCCCCCGGTTGCAATGGCCCTAACTGCTGCACAGTGCGCGTATTGATTAATGCCAGGTCACGCAGAAGCTGTTGACTGTGACTGCCACCAGCCCTCAATCGATTCTGAGGCACATTGGAAGGTGTGCTATCACTCATGCGGGGACCATCTGTAAGGCTTCAATCTTCACCTTTGGCAACAAGCGCTTGGTGAAGTAGGCGTCTTCGTAATACTTGATCTTCTCGCAGAGCACCGGGCTTGGGATGCCTTCATAGAGGAAGACTTCCTTGTCAAAGCCCATGGCCTTTAACTCCTGTGGCAGCATCAAGGCACGGCGTTGCTCGGTTTCGGAGTAGGACACACTGCTTTGCTTGCCAGTGGTGTGCGACTTGTTCTTCTTGCGCACCGTGGTGTAGCCGAGCATGTCCGAGTAGTCGTTGGCGTCTTGCTGCTCGCGCGGGGCATAGACGATTTGCAAGGCATGGTTGGTGATGATGGTGCGCGAGACATCCTTGCCATAGGTCGCATCCAGCTGCGCCATGCTTTGGATGATCGGCAACAAGCGGATGTTGTAGCCAGCCATGTAGCTCACCGCGCTTGCGATGATGTCGACCCGGCCGATGGACGTGAACTCATCCATCAGAAGCAAACACTGGTGTTTGAGCGCCGGATTGTTCTGCGGCAGCTCTTTGGTGTTGAGATTGATGAGCTGACTAAACAGCAGGTTGATCAACAAGCAGCTTTCGGCCAGCTTGTTCGGCTGAATGCCGATGTAGATGCTCATCTTCTTCTTGCGCACATCGGTGAGCAAGAAGTCATTGTCGCTGGTTGATGCATCTAGGATTGGATTGATGAACTGGTTGAGCGGCTCTTTGAACGTGCCCATGATCGAGGCAAACGTCTCTTCGGCTTGCGAGAGCAAGTTGTCGAAGGCCATCTTGGCGTCGCGACCCAGGAAGTCGCGCTGCGAGAGCTTTTTGAGGTAGCCCTTCAAGTCACTCCCATCCCCAGATGACACGCGATAGAGCATCCCAAGGGTTGGGAACATCCAGGTGTCTTTCGGGTGCTTGCGCTTGATCTGATCGTCCAAGCTATCGAACAGATAGAGCGTAAACGCCATGAACGCGTTGCGGGCTTGGCTCACCCAGAACTTCTGTGCATCCGAGCCATCCGGGTAGAGCATGGCGGCGATACTCATCAGATCCGACACGCGAAAGGCGGGATCGGGCGAGATGTAGCTCAGTGGATTCCAGCGATGCGTGCGCCCGTCTTCGGCAAACGGGTTGAACAAAAAGACCTCCTGGCCTTGGCTCTTGCGCCAGCCGGAAGTCAGATCGAAGTTTTCCTGCTTGATGTCCAGGACCACCACCGAGCCTTGGTAGTCGAGCAGATTGGGAATGACGATGCCCACGCCCTTGCCCGAGCGCGTAGGCGCGGCCAGGATCACAAACTGTTGCCCAGGTAGGCGCACCAACTTGCCACCGTGCTTGCCAACCACAATGCCGGTCGGCGAGGGTTTGAGCATGTCCTTCTTGGCCAGATCACTGCCGGAGGCAAAGCGCGCAT
Source organism: Xanthomonas prunicola (assembly GCF_002846205.1). Taxonomy (GTDB): domain Bacteria; phylum Pseudomonadota; class Gammaproteobacteria; order Xanthomonadales; family Xanthomonadaceae; genus Xanthomonas; species Xanthomonas prunicola. The sequence continues at coordinate 60,018 of NZ_PHKV01000015.1, read as the reverse complement.
CGCCATGCAAGGCGGCGGCCTTCGGCTTGAACAGCGGGATCAGCAGTGCGATCCAGGCCAGAAGCGGCACGCCGAAGCCCAAGGCACCGGCCAGCTTGATCTTGGTGACATAGGGAGCGAACTGCGGGAGGTCGAGCGCTTTGACGTAAGACCAATAGGTGCCGAAGCTGAGCGGCCCAGCCACCTTCAAGAGCATCAGGATCAACTGACCGGAGAGGTAGACCCCTGCTGTGAGGGCGAAGAGCAAGAGCGCGGTGGCGACACTGAGCTTGATCTTGCCGGTCATGACGCGCTGCCTTCCATCTGTGATCCCTGGCTTATTTGAAAACGACCGTCCGCTCGCAAGATTACAGGATCACACCGGCCGTTCAGATCGGATGGGCAGTGGCATCTATGTAGGAATTGTCTGACGGGAAGCATGCCAAGACACCAGCAAGGACCCTCTCACTGTGAGCTGTGTGGATCGCTGCGCTTGGCTTTGAGCTGCAATTCGGTGACGACCTTTCGCTGCTCCTCGACGGAGAGCTTCGCGAGCGCTTGGATGGCGTCTGCCACCTCATCGGTCTCGGCGAAGAAGGCCGCCAGTGGCATGCCGAGGGCATCGGCCAGGCGTTTGGCGGTGCGCAAGTCGCACTCGTTGACGCCGTGCTCGTAGCGATTGATCCGCGTGCGGGCCACCTCAGCGGCTATCCCGGCTGCCACGCCTAAGGCTTCTTGGGTCAGCCCAGCAGCCAGGCGTGCCTGTCTTAGACGGTTGGCAAAGATGAGACGAGCGTCGTCCAGATCCAAAGTGTGACCACAAGCATGCAATGTGATGAATGAGCATGAGGTCTCCCACTTGTCTTGTCTGTTACTTTATCAGTAACATGGTTCCGTCAGCCAATCAACTGCGACTGCCAAGCACCAACACCGGTCATTCCTGCCGGTGTGCGGAGGCTTGCAGTCATTGAGCATGCCGGCAATCAGGGCATCCGAACCTGTCGGTCTGGTGGATCCCTAGCGCTCTTCCTTCCTCTTGGAGATACACATGTCAAAGCTTTGTCTGGCCCTGGTTGGCCTGATGTCGGTCTGTTTGGCCAGCTGCTCTGGCGGCGGCCCCGCTGAGACTCAGCGAGAGCACGCTTTTTTGCAGTTCGTCAAAGAGAACAGCAATGACGAGGCCAGGATCGAAGACTTCAAGAGCAACCAGTGCCAAAAGGCGGAAGGTGCTCCGAGCTACACGTGCGATGCCAGCGCAAAGGTAAAGGCCTTGGGTCAAGACTTCGGCAATCAAATGGACGGGGTCTACACCTTCACCAAGGTGGGCGGCACTTGGAAGATCACCGGCCGCGTCCAATAGTCACCTTTGATCGCCAATGGTGACCCCATCCTTTCCTCAGGAACTCACATGACGGTCGGAACTTTTCTTACCCTGGTCTTCTTCGCTGGCTGCGCCGCGATCTTCTTGGTGCTTGCCAAAACGGTGAAAACGCGCAGTGACAACGCAACCTTTGACCATGACTTCCAGCGGTTTTATGGCTACAAGAACACGCGCATTGCGGTGTCAACAGCACGCGCCATGATCAAGTTCAAAGCCGGCAGTCGCATCAAGGCGTATGCGCTGAGCGATGTGCGGTCCTGGGAAAAGCACTGGCACAACTACAACCGCGAGGGCACGCTAACGCTCAATGTCAAAGACATCGATCATCCGGTTTGGACCATCAAGTTCGGAAACGAAACCGAGATGAACCGGTGGTATGAGCTGGTCAGTCAGGCGGTCAACGAAAAATTGAAACTCTAACCGACTTCCGTGCAGCCATGACGTCGCCGCCTTGACGATTAGTGATTCTCTGATACGAATCATGGTATGAACAAGAACTCAAAAATCCATAACAGAACATTGAAGGCCAGCTCGTCCCTTGACCGCGACGAGCTGCATTTCCGCGAGGAGCTTCTGACGCATTGCGTCGAAGAATTCCTGGAAAAGGGCTTTGGCCTAGACCCCCACCTTGAACAAGCACTCGATGGATATCGAGCTGGCCGCTACGACATGCCTGCATTGCAGCGCGAGATCATGCGCCCTTATCTACACTGATTGATCAGACATCGCCTCACCAGCTCGGTCTCCCGTCCTGACATCACTGCGTTGATTCTGGGGCGCGGGCACCCGATTGGCGCCGCGCGCAAGAAGTCTTTCTGCAAACGCTCGCTCCGCCGTGTGGCCTTCTGGGACACCCATGAGCACTCCACCAGAACGGTAGCGGGTGAGCAGCGATGCGAAGCCGGCTTCGCCATCGACCAGTGCTGAACTGTCAGCACGCATGTCCTGTGTTGCCGTTGTTACTGGATAAGGCTCGTCTACTCGGTCTTGAACATCTACCTTCGACAGGTGAGCATTGATCTGAGCGGCGACCATTGCTCGGACCCACTCCACCTCAGTCCGTCCATTAATGGGTCCATCCAGTTCGCGCGTCTTGGCAGCTAGACCTTCGGGGGTCATCTTCCGTGTAGTGGCAAGCAATTGCGCATAGAAGTGACGTGGATCGCCCTGGACCGGGGCGTGTGAGCTTGCCTGGACGGCAAAGCCATACCGATCCACTAAGCGGTGAGCTAAGTCTTCGATGAGATCCCAGCGCTGCGCATGGCTCAACTCATGCGGGAGTGAGATGCAGAAGTTTCGACACAGCGTGCTGTCCTTGCGCTTCTCCGCTGCTTCTGCCGCTGTCCAAAGCGCCTGAGGATCATCCGCCCAGGCTGGGGAACCCGCTGGAACAAAGCATCGCGTTCTGAGCACGCCTCGGCGCGCTCGATAGTCGTGCAGTTTTCCGCCTGGCTCAGTGAGCAGCATCGCACCCCGATACGCTGCCGCAGCAATTGCGGATTGATTTTTAGAGCGGCTGAATGTTTTGACGCGAACATGAAAGATGGCCATGTGTAGTCCTATAAGTGAAGGCCACTCCTGTATGACGGCAAGTTTTCCCTCGGGCAAGAGCACGCAACTATAAAAATCGAGCCCTAATCAGACGCCTAATATCGATGGTTTTTCAGCAGCGCAAATCTTATTCATTTAACGTTTACTTTTTAACGGCGAGCAACGACCGGAATTTAAACCCGCACAAATGCCTAATCTTGCTCTTATAATAAAATATAATAAGGCGCCCTTTAGGCATATATTTTTAGGAAAATAAACACTATATAAAGTTGCCTAGTGTTTGCTTTTAAATTTTGGCGAAACCGCCAGCCCACAAGCACTTCCCTAAGTTAAGCCCGCTAATTTTAAATGCGCCGATGTTCCTTATTCGCATCAATATTCAAGACGCCGAGGCATAGGCCAAATCCATTATTTCAATTTTTTTATCCTTGACAGCTTAAAGACTGACGTTATCGCTGGATCATCTTCAACCCAAAGGAAAGTCGATGACTCCAAAGCAAAACCAACCACCCGTTGTCCCTCTCATCAATGATGGCGAACACCTTCACTTCAAATCCATTCAAGTCGGAAAAACGCTGTTTAATGACGTCACCGTTCGCGGAAGACAAGCCGCAATCCAATTGAGCGAAATGCTACAAAGTGCTTGGCAAACCTTCCAAGCATCCCGCACTCGCCGTCCTCGATCACGCTACCCGGAAGCACTTCCCACAGGCTCACCTGCGCGGCTGCTCTCTGTGGAGATCGCGGATTACCTCAAAGACATGGCGAGGCGTGATCTGCAAGACACTACGATCAACTCCGCCGCTCGATCCCTTAAAATTCTGCGCCTGACCTGTGGCGATGTGCCGGTGTCGCAGATCGACCACCAACACATTCATCAGATGTGGGATGTCTTACGCTGGGCACCGCCTGGCTTGACCAGCAATCCCCGGTTCGAGTCGATGAGTGCCGAAGACATCATTCGCGAAGGGGCCGCACTCAATGTGCCCTGCCCCGCAAGCGCCACGACCGAACTGCATCGTCGGATGGTCACAAGCTTTTTCAATGCGTTGCTCAAAACGAAAGCTGTTGCGCACTCGCCGATGGCAGCCTTCAAGCCTAAGAAGCCATCGCTCCTCACCAACACCACAACGCCATCCAGGCTCTTGTCGTCCAGTGACATTCAGCAGATCTTCGATCCTGCGACCTTCAATGCCTGGGCGTCTAAGTTCCCTCATCGGTGGTGGGGGCCGATCCTGGGGCTATACACGGGCGCACGCATCAATGAAGTCGCGCAGCTGAAAGTTGCCGACATCATCTTGGAACAAGGCCAATGGTGTATGGCCATCCGGATGACGGCAGACGATGACCTCGCCCAGTCTAACGGTGCTCAAACCCGCCAACGTCTCAAAGGCAAGAGCGCAATCCGCAAGATCCCGTTGCATCCGGATGTGATCAATGCCGGCTTCTTGGATTTCATTGCCGACATCAAGGCCTGCGGCCATCCCAGACTGTTCCCGCACTTATCCGCCGGCAAGAACAAGAAAAGCGGCGCGAGCAATTGCCGGTATAGCCAAGGACTCCTCAATCAGTTCAGTGACTACCTCAAAGATCTTGGCTTTGCCAAAGGTATTGGCTTCCATGGATTCCGCCACACCCTGGCCACAGAGCTTCATGCTGCAGGCATCACGCCTCAGGACATTGCGTTGCTCACGGGGCATTCGCTGGTTAAAAGCGTCCCAGTGCTGCAAGACCACTACATCCACAAATCGTCAGGCAATGTTATGCAAAGACAGCTCGCGGCACTCTCGCTCTATCAGCCGAGCGTCCAATTGCCCACGTATCAACGAGGCCAGTTCAAAGAGAAGCTTCGTAAGGGCGTGAAGATGTATCCCTAGTTCGGTGGATAATCCTGGCCGCTTTGGCACATAGCGCAGTATCTGGCGAAGCTGTGCAGCTGGAAGGCCGCAAGTTGACCGATCAGGCGGCGGGCGCTAGGTCCATTAAAGTGTCGGGGATCGACGCTGGGTGGATCTTGCCGAGCGGCCACGTCGAGGTCAAAGGCAAGACCGGATCGCTGCATATCAGTTCCGAGCCTTACGTGTTCATGGAAGGCCGGAACGTCTTCGCTTGTGTTGCGAAAAAAGCGGGACCAAAGATCTTGTTACTTGCCTTCTGCGATGGGCCGCAATGCCCGCCTTCCAACTGCACGTCATCGATCCCACAACGACGAGGATCGAGATCGCGACTTAGTATGAGGAATGCCCGCTTGCCTGCGCAGAACAATCCTTGGGCATCAGATTGCCCAAGGATTGCGTGATGGAACATCCTTTCGCGTTGACCAATAAATACGATTAGGAAAGACCTAGCTGTTCGCCGTCTTGCCTGCAGCCGGCCAGATACGAAGCAACTGCGCAAAGAGGTGCTCAGTGCGAGTCCGGATTGCCGCCTCGTGCCAGTCGTCGGCTTCCTTCCCATGAAAGTAGCGGGTCAAGTTCATCTTGGAATACTTCAAGAGCTCCGGGCGCTTGTTCGCCCAAGCAGCATTCTGCAAAGACGAATTGAATTTTCCGGTGATCAGGGTCAAGTTACCCAAGGTGTTGAGCATGACGCTTCTACGAACCATGGCCTTCTGCTTGGTCAGCTCATCCACCTGGTCTTGTTCCGGCAGTGGCCAGTGGGTAAGCCAGGCTTGCGGCATCACATGCTCGATGGTGAGCTTCGATGGCATCGCGATCGCTTCGCTCTTGCTGGACATGGAGAATGCATCCAAGGCTTCAAGCACGGCACGTACCTTCTTCTGTGCCAACCTGCCATAAAGCTCCTGCTCGAAAATCGCCACGAGTAATTCATCATCCGTTGGGAACTTGGTGCTCTCGCCAGTGCCCTTGCCCAGTTGCTCAGCGACGGTGGCTGCGGACACTCCGCCCGCCTTCTCAACGGCCTTGATCAAGTCCACAAAAAGCCGGTTGTAGTTCTTCGTCGTGTAATTGGTGATCAGGCGGCGCATCAGGAAGCTTTCGAGCACGCCTAAGATCTTGTCGAACTCGTCCCTGTTGTCGGGCATCAAGCTCGCGTAGGCATACAGGAGGAACGGATAGACCGTAGCAGTGTCTACCGCTTCCAAACGGCGTAGGAAAAGTGCCAAAGCGTCATGGTCTTTGGGCTCATAGAACGCCTGGAAGATATCCCCGAATTGAGCGAGTTGCTGGATATGGGCCGCAGGTGTCGTGGGAGCCGGAATGCTTGCTTCTGGATCCGCCTCTGCATGATCTACAAAGTTCTTGTATGCATTGAACAGATGGGTGGACTTCACCTCATCCCGAGTCATCATGGACAGGTAGTGGTTGATGAAAAGGTCAATGCGGGGGCGGTAGATGCGACCCTGCTGGACGGGCTCTCGCCAGAACTTGTTGTCAAAGCGCTCCCAATGCTTGGCGTAGAGCTTTTCTACATACTTCTCCGTCGCACCCTCCACCCTCGCAGCTTTGCGGAACAGATAGTTCTTGATCAGATCAGCAGGTAGGAGCTCGGTGCCGCGAGCATTGAGCGTTTCGAAGATGACTTGCGTTTCATCTCCCGCAGTCAAGTTGATCACCACCAGCTGTAAGCCATCCTGCACGGCCAACCAGATGCACTCCAGGCGGTCCCCAACCGTCTTGCCAGATAGCGCTTCGGCATCGGCCTCGTCATCAAGCTTGCCCGCAGCCCAGTCGACCAGGTGCTTGCTGAAATAGCGATAGGCGCCAACAATCTGGCTACCATGAAGCTCTGGCTTCCCTTTGGCCCCCTGCTCTACCTCGGCGTCGGAAGTGGACTCACACACCAGCCGGAATGCAGGCCGGTCGGAGTTAGTGGGAAGAAGCTTGAACTTTTCCTCTTCGGTCTCTGCCCGGTTGGCTGCGTTCTCGATCAAGCCAGTGAAGCGACCAGCGAACTTCTCCGCCCCTTTGGCAGTACATAGGTTACGCGCTGCCATCAAGAAGACTTGCAAGGTTGTGAAGCGCTGCTGGCCGTCGATGACCAGGCGTGTCTCGATGGAACCTGCGGGGTTGGGCACCTGTTCGAGCACGATGGCGCCCATGAAGTGCGGGTGCGCCTTGCCTGTGCGAAGCCGCTTGTCCAAGAGTGCTTGGATATCTTCCCAAAGCGGCTCCCAGTTCTCTTTCTCATCCCAGACATAGGGCCTTTGAAACAGCGGCACCTGGTAAAACTTGTTTCCGTCGAACAAAGCGTCGAGCTGATTGGTTTTTGCGTCCATCGATCCCCAAGATCCTTTGTTAATGCGCCTTCGAGCAGATTAGAGAGTGTGCGGTCCCTACCGAGGTTCTCCCTCCCTGAATAGTGGTCGGGTTTGGAGTCCGGGGCTAATGATATCGGTGTTTGCCAGATATTGGGTATAAGCAGCCAGGGTCATGCCGCCGATTACTTTAAGTGGCTGACATCGTGCAAGACCAGGGCGTGTGGTGCTTCTCAATACAAAAAACCGTGGACGAAGACCGGGCGCAAAGCGCAGGCAAACGCACTTGGCAAAGCCTGAAAGGCAAGAGCGCCATCCGTAAGGTGCCGATCCACCCAAGCCTCATCCAGGCGGGCTTTCTCGACTTCCTGGCAGACATCAAGGCGTCCGGCCACCCGCGCCTCTTCCCAAACTTGTCGGCTGGCACCTGTCGCAAGACCGGCGAGCCAAAAGGCCACTACAGCCAGGGCTTCGTCAACCAGTTCGCGGCTTACTTGAAAGGCCTAGGCTTTGGCAAGGGGATCGGGTCGCATGCCTTCCGCCATACTGTGGCTACCGAGCTTGATGCCAAGGGCGTGCGGGTTGAGCACATTGCTCTCATCACAGGTCACGCGCTCAACAAGAAGGCGCCCGTTCTGAAGGACACTATGTCCACAAGTCGGCCGGCAATACCCGAAAAATCCAAGTTGAAGCGCTCGGCCACTATCAGCCATCTATCACTCTGCCAAGCTACTTACGTGGACAGTTCAAGGAACGGTTGAGGAAAGGGGCGAAGATGTATCCATGAAACCAGAGGCCAACCTATTTCTGCGAAGAAGAGCGTTACGCATATCCTTTCAGCTGATGGCCTATAAAAAGCCTTAGGGAAGCTTTGAACAACTCTTTGCGACCTAACGACCAAGGGCAAAGGCTCACGCAAGTGCTTGATTTCAAGTAATGGAACTAGCCACGATCAACCACAACTCCCAAGTCCCTTGCAGTCCAGGGAGTTGCCCAGAGGATTCCTGGCAAATAAATTAATTTATACGAATTAAATTGACCAGCACCATCAACGCACGCAATGCGCACAACCTGCGAAAATACAACCCACACTCGATCTATAGAAATATAAAAATTAAAACGTTGCGCTATCCCAGATGGCGCAGTATGATAACCTCACCTGGTTACCTATTTTTTGAAAATGGCTGTTGGACTACATAAAAAAGAAATTAATGGTCGAGCTTCTATTCGCGCTGCCACATGCGAACTGTCGCCCCCACTCCCCCCCCTCGGGACACGTGTAACGCTTACTTATCCTGGAAAAATGGAAGAGCCTGATATTCTGGAAAGCAGAAGATCAGACTTTCATAAGCTTGAAGCTAAAAGCTTAAAAAAGAGCTTGTCAATTGAATTAGATAGCTTCATCTGGTCAGACAATTGGCTTGCAATGCATCGCCTTATATCGGAAAAGAAGAAAGCCAAGTTAATTTATTTGGACCCTCCCTATGCTACTGGCATGGGTTTTTCGAGCAGGACAAATGAACATGCCTATGATGACTGCTTAACCGAGGCTGCTTATCTTGAATTCATGCGCAGGCGTCTCATCTTAATGCGGGAACTCATGGATGAGGATGGCACTATTTATGTCCATATCGGCCACCAAATGGTAGGCGAGTTGAAGTTTCTCTTGGACGAAATCTTCGGACGAGAAAGATTTATCAATCTGATCACCCGGCGAAAGTGCAGTAGTAAGAATTCAACAAAAAATAATTTTGCCAATCTCAACGATTACATCTTATGTTATAGCAAAAGCAAGAACTACATCTGGAATAGGCCTCTAAAAACACCTGATTCCGATTGGATCGCAAAAGAGTATCCGAAGGTTGATAACAAAGGCCAGTATAAACTAGTCCCTATTCATGCTCCAGGCGTTCGAAACGGTGCAACGGGCGGCCTATGGCAAGGGATGATGCCCCCGGCAGGAAAGCACTGGCAGTACACTCCTGAAAAGCTGGATATTTTAAACGCTGCTGGTGAAATTCACTGGTCAAAAACCGGGAACCCTCGGCGAAAAGTATACCTAACAGCGGATAAAAGTGTTGGATATACTGATTCTTGGGAAGACTTTCGTGATGCCCATCATCAATCAATATTGGTGACAGGATATCCCACGGAAAAAAACTTTGAAATGATGAAGTTGATTGTGGGAGCTAGCAGCAATCCCGGTGATTTAATCATTGATCCATTTTGCGGGTCAGGGTCAACTCTTCATGCTGCCAGTGTAATGGGCCGAAACTGGATCGGAATTGATGAGTCGTTGTTTGCAGCCAAGACAGTCTTAAAAAGATTCGCAGCGGGCCGTGCTCCGATGGGAGACTTTGTGGAAAAAAATAAAAATATAAGAGCAGAGCTACCGTGGACCTCCGACAAGGTAGCTCGCCACGAAACAATTTCAAATGAATTCAATATTTATGTAGATGCGCTAACTGCTTCAACTTCGAAGGTCGAATTGGCTGAACTCAGACAGGCGTATCGAGACCTAAAAGCCAATCCTGCGTGATTCGTTCTGGTGCAGTTTTGAGAGTTGTCACTCTCACTGCACCACTCCACGAATTATCTAACCTACAAGCTTCTTGCCAGGTATCGTTATGTGCTAGACCAGGGCCATCAGCTAAGAAAACAATCCTAAAGCGGTATCCATATTCTAAACAGAAAGCCTTTGCTTTTGAAACCTTATCCGCGTTTCCTCCCGTTCTATCATCAGACTGTGCGCCTCCCCGAGTTGCGTCATATCGAGCAAACCCGACAGCGCATATTTCCCCATTCATATCTTCGATTATGAAGTCGCAGGGGAAGTCCCCTTCATAAGTATCATAGACCGTTCTAAGCTCAATATCCCTTCCTGCACCGCGCGGCCCCCTTATCGTGAATTTACCGGCGTAATACCCATTAAACCAATCGAAGAATAAGCCAGTCAGAATATATCCAGACTGACCGCGAGTATCATATTCACCCACCAACGCTGCCAGCGCGGCTTCCTCGGAAGGAGTAAAGCTATTAAACTGCCGCTTTACAACATCTATATTCTTGAAATACTCTCCATAGTTCGAAATAAGAGTATCGGTAGGCACTCTGAGTTTCTTTGCCATCTCAGTGTCTACAATGGGGCAAACACATCTTCGAAATATTTTTAATAGGGTCATCCGCTGTTTAGCGTCATAACCACCAGCTCTAATTTTCTTAAGCAGATCATCACTACTTATGGATTCATTGACCAAATCCCTAAAAAGGTGTATGTCCGAGTGATAGCGACCAATCGAATTTTCCAATACTTCTGGAAACCGCATCGCTAGATCGATGGGTGTAATAATCTTATGCGGATCAGAATAGCTGGCAAGCTCAGGTATTGCATTATTCATTTCATTCCGCCTCCTTATATGAGACGGACAAGACTAGCAAGGATCACTGCATCTGTACAATTTCGTTAAAATTCTTGATCAGCGCCACTTTTATGGCAAAAGCCGCGACTTCCGTCCATGGCGGCGCCGGTCCTCTGACTGCGGGCTGTAGAAAAATTTTTTATTGATCTAATACAAACCTATGGGCCATAACGAACTTATCAGATCTAAGCGTCCTGTTCCGCCACAAGAAGATCAAGGCAAGTTGCTTTCTAAGCAATCTTGGTCTATCACCCGCTTCGTCGGTAGTCTGGCTGCCGTGACAACATTAGCTGGAATCGTTCTTCACGGCTGCGGGCATGTCGCCTACACAAGCTATCTCAAAGCCTGGGGCGTTCAAGCCGACCTATTTCCACAATCGGCCGACTGGAAGGTCGTTCGCGGCTACTACGCCATCGTGCTGCAAGGGCTTGGAATGTTTCGCTCGTTCCCCTGGGTTTCCGTAGCAACAGCCTTTGTTTTTGTGTGGATCGCAGTTTTGATCTACCGGTTGCCCACTCGACCAGTTGGCGAAGGTCAAATTAAAGAGTTTTTCCTTCGACATCCATGGATCAAGCTTATTTCCTCGTCGGCCGGTATTGCTGCCTCGGGGGTTTATCTCGCACTGACACTATTTCTCGTCGGCCTGTTGGTGGCAACCCTGCCGGGTTTGCTTGGCGAGCATGCTGGTAAAGATGACGCAAACACAGAAAAGGGTCGACTCCTTGGTCCGGTATCGCGAGGCGATTCAGAACTCTGGGAAAAGGGTGAGCGAAAGATCCGAGGCCACATCATTGCCAGCAGTTCTGACCTGATCGCCATCTACGACACCGACCTCCATCAAGTCCGAACACTCTCGCGTGGCGATTGGGAAATACGAAGAGTAAGTCCTTAGAAGCAGAGGTGTGAGGATGCTGGCGACATCTGGTCTTATTTCGGCAACATCTGCTTACAAGCGCACGCCACGAGATGAGTTCATTGTTGCCGGCCCTGCCGTATCGCTCTGCGCCATCCTTTTGCGCTCGTTGGATTGAAGCTCTCTGCGCTGCTTGGCCGTATCAACTCTGGCAATCGCCTCATCAAGCTTCGCTTCAATCGCTTCGTCTGTGATCAGGTCCCGCACATGATCCAAGTTCACTCGGCGAACCAAGATGTCGGCCACCTCATCATGGCCATTTTCGAGTGCGACGTGCAAAGCCAATTCGGGATAGGCGGTCTTGTGCGCGAACTCTAAGATGGACTTGACGATACCTACATGCCCGGTTCGTGCTGCAGATTGCAGCGCCTCTTCGCCAAAGTCACGAGGCGCACGATGGGTTGTCACGATCGCTCCGAGCAAGGTGCGCACCAGTTGTTCATGGCCTTTCGCAGCAGCGACGTTAAGCCCTAACGCGTAGGTATCTTCCGGATCTGGAAGACCGGCTTCGATCAAGAACTCAACGACCTCGACATGATTGTTCTCGGCTGCCGCTGCAAAGCCGTGCTGCGCACATTGGATCTTGGATGAATAAGGCAAAAGATGCTTGACCACCTCCACATGTCCTTCTTTGCAGGCGGCAATCAATGCTCGACTGTCCTGTGCCTTGGCATCTGAGAACAGGACCAATTGAAAGACGACATCTACATGACCACGGCGCGCGGCCTCATACAACGCAAGTGAGTCATGTTGCAGAGGGCTACACTCTTTGAGCAGGCGTTTGACGCACTCCGTGTGCCCGTGCCCGGCAGCAAGCACCAATGCCTCGTTATCCTCTGTGTCGCAAAATGCCATGAGCTGCTCGACTGCCCGCAGTGATCCTGCCTTGGCAGCCACATCAAGCGGATAGACCTCAAATGACTCTGACAGCAGTGGCGCCAGTTGATCAACCAAGCTTTCTTTGCCGCTCGTGATTGCCACCTCAATGGCGTAGCGTGCAGCAGCATCGATGTCACCTTGAGCCTGACAAAGTGACTGCACATACGCCTCGCTTCCCTGCTTCACTGCCTGTCTAATCTTTCTTTTAAGTGTCTGGTCCATTTTCTCTCCTCCCCTTCAACTTAACGCCATCACGCCTTTCGTCAAGATCACAGCGTGATGGCGTCAGTCGATTGGATAAGCCCAAACGGGACTTACAGATCATCGATGTCAGGAACATCATCCTCGTAGTCGCACGCAAGGAGAGTTCCTGTTTCATCTTCGATGCGAAGGATCTCAGGTGCGCTTTGCCATTGGTCGAAATCGAACTCACTACAAGCAATCGCGTCGATATCGCATTTGGAAAGTGCTCCCTGCAAAGGGATTGCCGTGCTCTCGTTTGAGCTTGTCGAAGTGGCGTCTCGGGATACCGAGGTAGAACTTGGCCATCGGCTGCGTGAAGCGCGTCGTGCTCGGTGAGCGATCAAGTCGTTGCTTCAGGCCATCGAAATCCTGGCTAGTGATGATGGCCTCGCGCTCATCGCGCTTTGCGATGACTTCAAGCGCAGCCCGCAAAAATCCGTCTTCGAAGCTTTCCCCCTTGCTGATATTTGTCATCCAAACTGTCCTTCGTTCAAGTCTCACTGCAAGCAACTTGCACCGCAAGCTTGCCACTCATCAGCCTGACAGCCTGTGGGCGATGGCGCTTGCCTGAAAATCCTAACGTATTCGTGGAGGAAGCACAGCGGGAAATCCGTCCGCAGTCGTAGCGACCCAGCGCACCGCCTCTTGGCTACCTGCGGTGATTGCGACTTGCATGTGAGCCATCACGACCAACGCGTTGCTTTGTTTGACCACAAGTTCAACAAGTTCAAGCGGGAAGCCCGTTCGCAACCGATGAAGCGCGTGTGCACCCGCGTGGACAAACGAGTTGAGTGCCGCCCAAGAGTATTTCTTGAACTCCAAAAACACCCGCAGTGGCTCGGCTGCCTGCTTCACCGCTTCAAGAGCGATCAGCATCTTGGATAGCATTGGCAAACGAGCCGCCACGGACTCACTGATCGGCGTCAGCTCTTCTTGCAAGCAAGCCACGTCGGCGTCGCTTGCGCAGTAAAGGACCCACACGGCGCGCACCAGCGCTTCGAACTGCGCCCGATGAACGACCAAGGTGGACGGCTCAGAACCGGCTGCAAGTAAGCAGCGACTCGCAACAGCGTGCTCAATCGAAAGCAGGCAAAGCGCGCGACAAACTTGCAGTCGATCACTTTGATCAAACGGCGGAGCCGATGTGATGGGCGCCAATGCCTCCAACAGCTCATCAGAACCTTCAAAGAGCTTCTCAACCTGCTCAAACATCATGCCTCCCCAAGCATTGAAACAGTTGGATCGCATCCTGGCGCATCAACAACTCCCTCCTTCGATTTTTATCCATGCCGTAAAAATTTTCAGCAGCATCTCTTTCACTTGGATCTTGCCGTAATGGCGTCAGCAGCGAAAGAGCGTGATGACTGAACTCAAGCGTGGCGCCATATCTTTTGCAAGATCAGGCGCACTGGTGGCCCTATGCCAACAGCCGATGAGAGAGAGGGAGGGCTACGCCCACCCTCTTGCTGCAAGGCTGGTGTGCTGACGCCCGCCGATCACCAAGTGGTCCAGCACCCGGATGTCGAGGAGGCCCAGAGCCTGCTGCAGGCGCTCGGTGACCTTGCGGTCGGCTTCGCTTGGCTCCGGATTGCCGCTTGGGTGATTGTGGAAAAGGATGACGGCAGCCGCGTTCAATTCCAGGGCGCGCTTGGCGACTACTCGGGAATGAATATCGCAGCTGTCGATGGTGCCGAAGAAGAGATGTTCGGTTGCCAGGATCTGGTGCTTGATATCCAAGAAGACGACCCCGAAGACTTCGTGCGGCAGGTGAGCGCAGCGGGCAATGAGGTAGTCGCCAGCTTGGTCGGGGCTGTGGATGCGGCCTTGGCGTTGAAGGCGTTGTTCCAGGATGGTGGCTGCGGCGAGCAAGATGCCCTCCTCGTCCATCTGGAGTTGGTATTGAGCCTTGATGTCTTGGGTGCGCTTCATCGGTTCTTCTCCACCAGCGCGTTGTGCGCCTCGTGGGAACCGACAGGCGAAGCGTCCGTCCCTACCGCACCCGAGAGCGAGCACCGCGCAAGCGGCACACAGCGAAGGGCCGCAACAAAGCGCCAGCGACGAGAAGGAGGCCTGTCCTTGCGGTCGGGACAGCGAAGCCAAGATTCCCTTCAAGAGGCCAAGCGCTGGTGGAGAGTAGTGATGCGCTACTCCCATGCCGGCGGTTGAGGCGCCAAGAGGGCTGCATGCTGCTGGCGTGCAATTTTTGCCAATCGCCCTCACTCTTTTGCCGAACACAAACTTTTTCATGCCATAAGAGTCCGCTCACAAGAAGTGCTCGTGCTCACAGCATTTCGGCTGGACTAGTCTCAGGCATGCAGCTCAACCGTGTTTCGTAAAGCTATGGGACACTCGGGCCATCTCGCGACCTGCGGCCAACCATGCGAAACGCTCAGCTAAAGGCTGCCCTAGCTACTCGAATGCGAGTGCGAGTGCTTACAACGATTTGGGTCGTCTCACTTGCCGGGTGCGCAGCGACTGGCCCCGTCACTAGCTCGCCCATTGAAGGCCCCGTGCGTCTGGGCGAGATTGCGGCGGTCGATGGGCCCAAGGTGCGTCCCGACCAAGTGATTGAGGACAGCCGTTGCCCGGCTGATGTCCAATGTATTCATGCAGGGCAGCTGATCGTCAGGACGACCGTGCTCGGCGGCGGCTGGTCCCAGCAGATTGATCTCACGCTTGGCGTTCCGGTGCCTGTTGCCGACGGCACGTTGACACTGGTGGACGCCACACCCGTGCCCATCAATGGGATGGCCACCCCACTACCCGCCGCTCGCTTTACGTTCAAGTTTCAGGGCGGCCGCTAGCCAAGCGATCAATCGATCTGAACAAGCAGTTGCCGCCGCTTACTCTAGGGACTTCCGAGTCAGAGGACCAATCAAGAACTTGTCGTCCACCGCACTGGCAATAGCAAAGTGAGCTGGGTTATCGCTGCGATTTCAGTGGGCGTGAGAGTAGGTCGGCTGATTGGCAACAGACGTCACCCCAGCCTTGTTCGTCCATGCTTCTGAGCCCATGCCAGAACAAAATCTCATTGATCCGCCGTCCAACGAATTCGGCATCCTGAGCAGTGAGAGCTTTTGCCTCAATGATCTGCGCCATGCCCGCGAAAGCGCGTAAGAAATGGCATCTGTCAGGACTTGATGCCCGCAACGCCGGCACCGCATCGTCCAAGTGATCAAGGTGGGTTCTCAACTGGGCTCTATCCATAACCCAGAGTATCGATGGCGCTGTCGCATCGCCTGAGACCGCACCGCCTGTGCCACGCTGTGGAGCCACCCACTTGCTGGTGGCTCAGGTCGTTGGAGCGGGGTCACAACTTCAAGAATTAGGGATTGACGCTAGAGCTCGTTTGTTAGATACAAGTGACGACCGCGTGCCACATCGTGGCAACAGGGGCGCGGCGCAACCCTGCCACTCGCCCAGTTGGGCTGCCTGCTTCAACTCCGTCAACTCATGTGTTCCTCAACTGGCAACGGCCTTGTTCCGTGCTTGCTGAGCTTGTGCGACCCCAGAAAACACAAGGAGATGTGCTGTTATGCGATTCCGAATCTTCCTCGCCGTGTCGTTGATAACCACGTTCAGTGCTGCGGCCCAGGCCCAAGTGGTCACGCTCAACAAGGGCGGCTACACGTTGAGCTACGACTGCACGAACCGCGCCGCGCTGCGCTACGAGTATGTATTGCAAGCCGACGCCGGCTCGGCAGCGCGCCCTTCAAGCTTCAACTTGGATACCGAATTACCCAGTGGCTGCGCAGGCCAAACGTCGAGTGCTTCATATGCCAGTGTGCGTTCGGGCTATGACCGGGGGCACTTGGTGACCTCCAACCACATGGACTACAACGCCACCTACATCCGCCGCGCCAACTTGATGTCTAACATCGTTCCTCAGGTGGCTAGCTTCAATCAAGGCATCTGGGTCCGTGCCGAAGAAGTGGCTGAGTGTTATCGCGATATAGCAAGCGTCCAAGTCTATGGGGGCGTCATTTACAGCGACACGACCAATGACTACTTCGTCACCAGTCACGGTATCCGCACGCCGGATTTCCTCTGGAAGACCATCATCACGACCAATCCAAGTGGCGGCTCACGGGCCATCAGTTAGCTCATTCCGAACAGCGCAACGCTCGGCTCGCTGGACAGCTACATCGTCAGCATCAACGAGCTGGAAGACACCTTTGGCGCCAGCACGATTGGCATCACGGCACCAGCCGACGTCAAGGCGATGCTACCGGCAACCACCTGGCCGCAGCCGAGCAATTGCGATCTGAGCTGATCGCCTTAATCGCAAGCCCAAGGTTCAAGTGAACCTTGGGCTTGCCGCTAGTCGGCATCATGAGAGGTCTCGCAACTCTTGGCATCCTCATTGAAATGATCAAACGTCTTCTACTTCTTCTGTTTTCTTGCTGTCTGTCTACTAGCCTTCTTACTTGGATTGGTGGCGAAGGCTCTGGGACTCAGGTCAAGGCCGCGCACGGTAAGAAACGCGTCGCTACCAAGCGTCACCGCCAACTCTTGGGCTTCGCGGTTAAGGCGCCTGATCACCTCATCGAAGCGGACCTTTTCGCCAGTGGCCGGATCCTCCCAAGTCTTATGGCCCTTCCACGAGATTACCAAGGCACCAACGCGCCGCTGCTCGGGCAGGAGATACTTTTCCATAAGCTGCTCGCGAAGCGCGCTCTGGAGATCCGCAATCGTGTAGCCGTTCTCCCCGACTTTCAGCTCGATAACGGCTTGGATTGATGCATTGGACTTCGACACCAGCCGGATGTCGGTCTCCTTCTCATCGCCTGTCACGCCTTCTTGTGTAACGATGTAGCTCTCTCGAGCAAGACGCTCGAATTCCGCTGACAAGGCACGCCTCAACAGCCGTTCTTTTTCGTAGAGGGCCCACCCCTCTCGATGCGATGAATCTCTGAAAAGATTGTCTTCGATCTCATCGAGGCGCCCGGCCAGCACATGGGCTATCTGACGGCGCGTTCTGGGGGATATCTCGAAGTTTTTCTCGAGTTCTCTGACCTCGCGCTCAGTTAGCACCTCTGCGTCGAGTTCTTCCGCAAGTTTTTCTCGGCGGATCGCGATGATCCGGTCTCGATAGCGAGAGACCTCAGGATCACCAGACAAGCTGATTTTCGCTCGCGAAGCATCCTCTCCTTTCATCTCCATTAGGACGTTGAACAAGCTTGATCGCGCATATTCCGCGTTCTCGCGGCTACCGACCGACCGGACGCCTTCGGCCGGGTCGTTGTTCTCGCTGCGCACATGGCGGTGTGCTAACCGTAGCAGCCTAAGGATGAGATCGGGCCTTTCGCTCATTGAGCTGAGACCAAGGCTTGCGTGGTGTCCGAAGAGCGCCCCAAGCCACTCGACGACTTTCGAGTTCTTGGCGGGAATGACCGGTTCAGAGAGCTGCTCCAATGTGTCAACGAACGCTTCGGCATCCAGGCGACCCAAGATTGGTAACCAAAGGTCAACGTTTTTGGGATCGAGCCTGCCAGTCGTCGCAGCGATCGCTGCATCCCGAAGAAGCGCGGCGTCTTCTGGCGACCCATGCACGAGCATGAAGTCAGCAGCATTTCCCATGTTGCGTCGCTGGACATCAGTTAGACGCGTCTTCACAGCGACCTTGTGCGCCCAAGCTCGAACCCGGGGCAAGAGGAGATGCGCGACTGGCTCGGTGCTGCGCCGTACGTGTTGCAGGAGCATGCCGTGCGGGTCAGTCCCCTTCCCAAGCTCTTGTGATAGCTCACGCCCGATTACAGCGTCTACGGAAGCGGGATGTCGGGTCGCGAGCTGCTCAAGCCAGGGCGGGAGCCGATTGAGTTCCAAGAGCGCGTATCGGCAGGCTAGCTTAACCTCTCCAGCGCTCAGCTTGGCCGCCCAAGCAGGATCTTCCGCCTCGGCATAGATACCCGCCAAGCCAATGCCCCAGATAACTCGCGTCGTATTCCTGTCCTCCTCATTACGCTCAGATTGAAGCGTGGGAGTCTCACGGCGCCAAGCCGCAGCGAACGCCTTCTGGAAGCGGTCTGCAAGATCCTTGCTCAACATCCTCTCGATGAAACCGCGATTCCATCCCGCTTGCGAGTGCGCACTGCGCTCGTTTTTCATAGCTTTCCAGAAATTCCATAACGTGTTCTCCACGCGGACATCAGAAAAAGCTACCTCAGGGTTCCCGCACAGTTCACGATGGAATTGTCGCCAACTCGCGATGCTCTTCGCGTGCTTCCGGCGATTAGCTTCCATATACGCGGCGTTCTTTCTCTCCCAATCGCTGGGTTCGCGGCGGGCAACATACGCAATTCCTAGGGCTGCAACCCTTGCCTCCAATTCGTGCGCGCCGGCAGCCGTTGCGCTTAGTTGAGCGATCCACCTGTCAGGATCGGACTTGTGCGGCGTCCACTCAATTGCAACTTCCAATGCAAGTGCGCGATCGCCAGACCTTCTTTGAGGATCCGCAATCGCCGCCAACACCCACAGCTCGTCGCGCTGCAAAACGGGGTGGTAGCCACCCTCCCATTGCAAGTGATGGAGCCGAGGTTGCGTGCTTCGCTCACTTTTGGGGTGGTGTTTACGCGCGATGGCGTCTTGTGCCCAGAAAACGCCAGAGCGAACCGAGTCGGGCGCGTCACTCAGAGCGGCTCGCAGACCCTTGACATCGCCCCTAATTTCATAGTCATCGACCGTAAGCAAGAGCGATAGCGCAATGCCTTTTGCCAATGCCGCATCGCACCGATGATCGCTTAGGCGCCGCGAGCAAACTGCCAACAGCGCGGGAACCAGATCCTGGCGCTTTGACTGCAACCGATAGAGAGACCTATCCCAGGTCAGTCCCGCATTGACCAAAGCAGATAACTGCTTCTGCATCAATAGAAGCTTATCGGCATCGAAGGGAGAGCGCTCCACGACATTGGTGAAGTAAGTGATTGGTCCCGAGTAGGTTCTGCTTTTCGAGCCTTGCCTTGCGAAGATCTTCATCAGTTGCTCGGGAGACATTCGGCTCGGAAAGAACTCAATCACGGCGCGCTGGACAAGAAGGGGTGAACAGTCAGGCACACCTGAAGCGATTTCATCGAGGAGTGCAGGCAGCCGAGGGTCGTCGAGCCTCGATAGCGCTACGAGGGCGCTGATACGGCTTCCAATCTCGGCTAGCGCATCCACCGCAACTTCATGGGCCAGATCCGCATTTCCCTTCATCTGGCCCCAGCCGATCAGCCCTAGCAAGGTTTCGCGAACCTCTGGATTTTCGATACCGCTTGCCCAGAGGCGCGCAACGTCTGCCATAAGATCTTTCGACGCGAAGCGCTCAACTTGGAGACTTGGCACGGCCTGGCCACGCCACCCGCCCTTTCCGAAGCGTCCAACATAACCTTCCAGTGCGGCGCGGCGAAGGGGCACGTCGAGCGACTCAGGATCGCCTGCGTGGAAAAGCAGTTCGGGTTCGTGCTTGATGACCTGCCCACGTATGAATGCGTCATGCGGAGCCAGCCACGCCACCACGGGGCGCATTGCTGGCTTTACGATGCGCTCACCCTCCTGCGTGCGCGCAAAGAGCAGCTGCGCAACTTCGCGATCTGGAAGCCCCTTTTCTCTAAGTTGGCGAAGTCGCTCGGCGGCCAAGAACTCGATGGCAGATCGGTGGTAGAAGCGCACACGGCCGTAATTGGCGAACCCGAAAAGCCCACGCTCGAGCAGGGTATCAAGCTGTTCGCCCGTCCAGTCGGGGAGCACTTCGGCGGGACCAAGCGCGCCGTCTCCAGAGGCGCGGTCTCCCCCCTGTCCATGCCAGATGTTGAACTTGCGACCCAAGAGAGCAGCGAGCGCAAGCCTTGCAGCGCCTTCGCGTGCCTTGATGGGCTCCAGTGAGACACGCTCATCGCGGTCTTTGTTCGGACGCAACCTGATCTCAATCGCTGTATCCACTTGATCGCAATGCGAACGGATGGAGCCGTTCTCCCTCCAGTCACCGCACAACTCAAGGAAGTCCAGCGGCCTGCGCGCGAAGTCGTGTGCGTTTCGCGAACTGATTGCCTCAAATAACCTGTCTAAATCCGTGACACCAGCGGTCTTCGCCATTTCCCGCATTTGCTTCTCACGGAGCGGCGCGAGAGCGACATTTCTCCACGTCGGGGCCTTATCTTCTTGGTTTTCTGGCTTCTTCTCGCGCATCGCAACACTCGCGAAGGCGACCTCTGGATCCATCTGTGCTTCGACCACCGGGACCGGGAGATGCTTGGCAATGACCTCGCGATCCACCGGAACAGGCCGGGTGGTAATCACGATCGTGACTCGTCCCAGATGCCCCGCAAGTGATCTAGCGACGGACTTGATTGCGCGATCAAAGCTTGAAAGCGTCAGCTTCAACTCATCGATCGAGTCAAGAAAGAAGATCGCGTGCTCTGTCTGGGCCGACTTCCAACTATCGAAGCGAGCTTGCTCTTCTGGGCAGAAGCCGTCTTCGATTGAACGCGAAGCAAGCGCGGACAACTCCACAAAGAAGGCAGCGCGTCCCTCGTTCCACAGAGACTCTGCCGTTCTCTTGCACTCAAACGTCTTGCCCATTCCGGCTTCGGACACGATCAACACCCGATCGGATTCCAACAGAGTCGCCCAATCGATCTTGGCCCCGCTTGGAAAATTGGCCAGGAATTCGGCAGCTTCCATACTTTCAACCTTATCGTCCGGCAGATCGAAGAATGAGCGAACGAAAGCGGCATCGGTAATTGGCATGCGGTTGAGAGTTCCTTTGCTGTGATCGTTCTGCATCTACGGCGTTTAAGGGTGTTAGCAACTGCCGAGAAAGCCTAGATTATTGCGCCAAGGCCAACGTGCATTTCAGCCTGATGGGTTCCCGTTGCTCCTGACCGGCCTGCCCTGATCTTTGATTAGTGCGCGCTTGACTGAATCCGCCTTTGCCTTCGCTTCTTCATAGCGAAGCTCATTCAGCACATTAGCCGCGACCTCCCCCAGCTCATCGGCCAATTCCTGCTCGCCAATGGCCCCCATCACTTGCTCCCAGAAGCTTGCCGCCCGCACGAAACCCAGACGCGGCCCAATGGCGGATCGTCGTCGCGAGGATGAAGGAGTGATGATGGGGGCAACCGGCTGAGGTGCGGGCGCTGGATCCAAGATCTCGGCCAACGCTTCAAGGGGCATCTGGATCAATCCGTCGATCTTGCGGGCGCCCGGATAGCGCCCCGACTGCATGCCTTCGCGCACGCGTTGCACGACCCCTCTCGTGCTTTGGCCCCGAAGCACATGGGCGACCTCTTCGGGCCGAAGTGCATAGCGCTGCGGATACAACTCTCGAAGCGTTTGAAGCGCGCTTGCAGACATGTGCGATGGGCCATCCCTAGACTCATTACAACTGTCTTATAGCGCAGCCTAGGAGGCCATGGAAGCCGTGGCAATTCTGTGGCGAACAAGCGCTGTTGGAAGCTGCTCTGGGATGTCTAAACCTGCATCGCACCCGCCAAACGGGCGACCCCAGCCCTTGTTAAACAACAAGTTAGACAAGATAGCAGTGACCCTTCAATTTCCCCTCTTCCTTAGGAGGGGGACGCTCTATCCAGCTGAGCTACGGGGCCAAGGGCGGCATTGTCGCACGATCGTTGCGATTGCCAAGCCGGCAGGTGGACGGCGGAGCCTGCTAAAATCGGCGGCTACCCGTGTCGTGGGCTGGCCTTGCCGCCAGGCGACCGCCACCGTTTCCAGGAGATCCCATGTCCGCTGACCTGCTCAAGGCGCTCGACCTCGCTGCGTCCAATTCCGGCACCTACCTTGGCGAGGCGACCTGGTCGCAGGCCACCGGCGCCGGGGTGCTGCAGCCGCTGAATCCGACTACCAACGCGGTGATCGCCGAGGTGCAGGCGACCACGCTGGAGGACTATGAGCTGATCGTCCAGCGTGCGCAGGCCGCCTTCAAGGTGTGGCGTACCACGCCGGCGCCGCGTCGTGGCGAGGCGGTGCGCCTGTGTGGCGAGGCGCTCCGCGCGCACAAGGATGCGCTGGGCTCGCTGGTGGCGCTGGAAATGGGCAAGAGCAAGCCCGAGGGCGATGGCGAAGTGCAGGAGATGATCGACATCGCCGACTTTGCCGTGGGCCAGAGCCGCATGCTCTACGGCTACACCATGCATTCGGAGCGCCCCGGCCACCGCATGTACGAGCAGTACCAGCCGCTCGGCTTGGTCGGCATCATCAGCGCGTTCAACTTCCCGGTGGCGGTGTGGGCGTGGAATGCGTTTCTGGCGGCGATTTGCGGCGATATCTGCATCTGGAAGCCGTCCAACAAGACGCCGCTGACGGCGATCGCGACGATGAAGATCTGCAATGCCGCGCTCAAGGATGCCGGCTTCCCGGACATCTTCTTCCTGATCAACGATGCCGGCACCGCGCTCTCGGAGAAGCTGGTCGAAGACACCCGCGTGCCGCTGGTCAGCTTCACCGGTTCGACCCAGATCGGCCGCGTGGTCGCAGAGAAAGTGGCCCGTCGCCTGGGCCGTTGCCTGCTGGAGCTGGGCGGCAACAACGCCATCATCCTGGACGAGACCGCCGACCTGAAGCTGGCCATCCCGGGCATCGTGTTCGGCGCAGTCGGCACCGCCGGGCAGCGCTGCACCACCACGCGCCGCCTGATCGTGCACGCATCCATCTACGACAATGTGCTTGCGACCCTGGTCAAGGCGTACAAGCAGCTCGACAGCAAGATCGGCGACCCGACCGATCCGGCCAACCTGATGGGCCCGCTCAACAGCCAGGGCGCGGTTGCGCAGTTCCTCGACTCGATTGCCAAGGCCCAGGCGGCCGGCGGCACTGTCGAAGTGGGCGGCACCGCGATCGATCGCCCGGGCAACTTCGTGCTGCCGGCCATCGTCACCGGGCTGCAGAACAGCGACGCGGTGGTGCAGCACGAGACCTTCGCGCCGATCCTGTACGTGATGAAATACAGCACGCTGGACGAGGCGATCGAGCTGCAGAACGGCGTGCCGCAGGGCCTGTCGTCGTCGATCTTCACCCAGAACCTGAAGGCGGCCGAGAAGTTCCTGTCGGCCGCCGGCAGCGACTGCGGCATCGCCAACGTCAATATCGGCACCTCGGGTGCGGAGATTGGCGGTGCGTTCGGTGGCGAGAAGGAAACCGGCGGCGGTCGCGAGTCCGGCTCGGATGCGTGGAAGGTCTATATGCGGCGTCAGACCAATACCATCAACTATTCCGACTCGCTGCCGCTGGCGCAGGGCATCAAGTTCGATCTTTGATTGACGCGAGCAGGCGCGCCGGGCACTCGCTCGGCGCGATGCATTACTGAGATGAGGCTGCCCTACTGCAGCAGCCCATATTGGCCATGGGCCGCACTCGCCCAGTTGCGGCTCTCGCAATGCCAGCGCAAAGCCGGGGACATCGACGGCTCCGCGCGACACCAAGTGTCGGGCCGCTCTGCAGAGCGGGTCGTTTCTTGCCGGAAGCCGTGCATTTACTCTCAGCAGTGCAAGGCGGCGGCAAGTCGCCCGGATGGCCTTCCGCAGCGCAAACCACGCCGCGCTGGCTCGGCGCTGCCGGCCGCCAGCGTGCCCGGAAGGAGCCGCTTCAACAGACATACCACGCCATACGCCTGCACCAGCGGCTATTTCGCCCGCTCTCACCCGCCAAACCAGCCTCCGCACCTGCCTTTCGCCGCAAACGGCACGCCTTTTGCCCGGCGGCTCTGGGATAATCGTGCGACGCCAGCCCTCTGCTGCCCGCCCTCAAAGGAGTCCATGATGAACGTTGTGGTTCGACAGACCAGCGCCATGGCGATCGTCAGCCTGGTCGCAGGCATTCTCGGCTGGACGCTGATCCCGTTCCTGGGCAGCATCTGCGCCATCATTACCGGCCATCTGGCGCGGGCGGAAATCCGCCGCAATCCGCAAGGCCTGGACGGCGACGGCCTGGCCATCGGCGGCCTGATCATGGGCTGGCTGGCCGTGGCGCTGTGGGTGGTGGGAATCGGGTTTTTCCTGCTGTTCTTCGGCGGCCTGGCCTGGCTCGCGGCTGCCCACAGTTGAGTATGGCCGCGCCCTCCTCCGCCCAGCGCTTCAACGACCGCGTGGCAGCCTACGTGCGCTACCGGCCAAGTTATCCGCCGCAGTTGCTGCGCTGGCTGCATGAAGAACTGGGCGTGACGCCTGCGGCGACGGTCGCCGATATCGGCGCCGGCACCGGCATTTCCAGTCGCCTGTTTCTGGAAGCCGGGTATGCGGTCACCGCGGTAGAGCCCAACCCGGCCATGCGCGAAGCCGCGCTGCAGTGGCTGGCGGAATTCCCCAAGTTTCAAGCAATCGGCGGAACTGCCGAAGCCACCGGACTGGCCGATGCCAGCGTCGGCATGGTGTCTGCGGCGCAGGCCTTCCACTGGTTCGACACGCAGGCCGTGCGCAGCGAATGGGCGCGCATCCTGCAACCCGGCGGGCTGGCGGTGGTGTACTGGAACTCACGCGAGCTGGACAGCACTGCGTTTCTACGCGGCTACGAGCAGCTGCTGCTGGATTACGGGACCGACTATTCCGCAGTGGCCGAGCGTTATCAGGACGACGCCACCATGCAGGCCTGGTTCGGCGAGGGGTTCCGTGCGACGGCACGCTTCCCGAATGTGCAGCGGCTGGACTTCGACGGCTTGCGCGGCCGCCTGCTGTCGTCTTCCTATGCCCCGCTTGCGCACGACCCACGTCATGCCCCGATGCTCGCCGCGCTGCGCACGCTGTTCGATGCGTATGCGCACGATGGCCTGATCGACTTCCAATACCAAACCCGCGTTTTCGCCGGGAGATTGAACTAACCCGCATGTATTCGCTTGCCCGCCCCTTCCTGTTTTCTCTCGATGCCGAGCGCGCCCACGCGCTGGCATTGCGTTCCATCGACACGGCCTACCGCACCGGCACCACGTCGCTGCTGGCCAGGCGCCCGGTACCGCTGCCCACGCCGGCCTTCGGCTTGATGTTCCCCAACCCGGTCGGGCTGGGTGCCGGGCTGGACAAGAACGGCGAGCACATTGATGCGCTGCTTGCGCTTGGCTTTGGCTTTGTCGAAATCGGCACGGTGACGCCGCGCGCGCAGGAAGGCAACCCGAAACCGCGCATGTTCCGGTTGCCCGAATACCAGGCGGTCATCAACCGCATGGGCTTCAACAATCTCGGTGTGGATGCGCTGGTAGCCAACGTCCAGCGCGCGCGTCGCACTGGCGGCCTGCTCGGCATCAACATCGGCAAGAACAAGGACACGCCCAACGAAGAGGCCACCAGCGATTACCGTTACTGCATGGAGCGCGTGTATCCGCTGGCCGACTACATCACGGTCAATATCTCTTCGCCCAATACCGCCGGGTTGCGCGAGTTGCAGGAAGAGCAATCGCTGCGGCGCCTGATTTCCGACTTGCGCGAAACCCAGGAAGCACTGGGCGCACAGCACGGCAAGCGCGTGCCGATGCTGGTGAAGGTCGCGCCCGACCTCAACGACCGCGACATCGATGCCGCCGCACGCGTGCTGGCCGACCTGGCGGTGGACGGCGTGATCGCCACCAACACCACGGTGACGCGCACCTTGATCGCCAATCACCCGTTGGCTGCCGAAGCCGGCGGCCTGTCCGGTGCGCCGCTGCTGGCGCAAGCCACCCTGGTGCTGCGACGTTTGCGCGCGCGCCTGCCCGAATCGATTCCGTTGATCGGCGTGGGCGGCATCAACTCCGGCGCGGATGCGGTGGCCAAGATGGCGGCCGGTGCGAGCCTGGTGCAGTGCTACAGCGGGTTGGTGTATCGCGGCCCGCAGCTCATCGGTGAATGCGTCAACGCAATCCGGCGCCGCCGCGAAGCACCCAGCGGCGGTGCGGTATCGCCGTTATGAGCGATACCACGCAAGCGGGCTGGCAGCTGCGCGAACATGCGCCGCTGCGCGCACTCAATACCTTCCATGTCGATGCCACGGCGCGTTGGTTGCTCAGCGTCCACACGCCCGAGGCATTGCCGCAGGCACTGGCCGCGCCGGAGATCGTCGACCAGCCACTGCTGGTGCTGGGCAGCGGCAGCAATGTCTTGCTGGCTGGCGACCCGCCGGGCTGCGTGCTGTGTTTCGACAACCGCGACACCGCCATCATCGCGCATCATGCCGACCACGCCATCGTGCGTGCCGGCGCAGGCGTGAATTGGCATGCGCTGGTGCTGTACTCGCTGCAGCAAGGGTTGTCGGGGCTGGAAAATCTGGCCTTGATTCCGGGCACTGTAGGCGCCTGCCCGATCCAGAATATCGGAGCGTACGGCGCGCAGGTGAGCGACTTCATCCACGTGGTGGAAGCCTTCGATCGGCACAGCCAGCAGTTCGTGCGGCTGAATGCGGCCGACTGCGCGTTCGGTTATCGCGACAGCGTGTTCAAGCAGCAACCCGAGCGTTATCTGATCGTGGCGGTGGAATTCAATCTGCCGCTGCTGCACGAACTGCGGCTGGACTACGCCGGCATCCGCGAGGAACTGGCGAGCATGGGCGCCGAACTGGCGGGCGCGGCAGATGTCGCGCAGGCGGTGATCAATATCCGTCGCCGCAAGTTGCCCGACCCGGATGTGCTCGGCAATGCAGGCAGCTTTTTCAAGAACCCACTGCTGCCGAGCGAACAGATCGCTGCGTTGCAAGCCAGCTTTGCCGACATGCCGGTGTATCCAGGCGAGCATGCAGGTCAGGGCAAATTGTCGGCTGCCTGGCTGATCGAGCAGTGCGGCTGGAAAGGCAAACGCGAAGGCGACGCCGGCGTGTCGCCCAAGCATGCCCTGGTGCTGGTCAATTACGGCACCGCCAGCGGCGCGCAGCTGCTGGACTTCGCGCGACGCATCGCCGAATCGGTGCGCGAGCGTTATTCGGTGATCCTGGAACCGGAACCGCGCATCATCGGGGCGCATTGGTGACGCCAGCGCAGGTATCGCGGCGTGCCGCGCTGTGGATGCTCACCAGTACCTTCGCCTTCGGTTTGATGGCGATCACCATCCGTCTGGCATCGAGCACGATTGCGACGACCGAGATCGCGTTTTTCCGCAATGCCTTCGGGTTGTTGGCATTGCTGCCGTTGATCGTGCGGGCAGGCAAGCCGCTGCCGCGCACGCGGCAATTGCCGCGATATCTGGCACGCACACTCATCGGCCTGGCCTCGATGCTGTGCGGGTTCTGGGCGATCGGCCATCTGCCATTGTCGCAGGCCATCTCGCTCTCCTACGCCACCCCATTGTTTGTCACCGTGCTGGCAGTGATCTGGCTGCATGAGCAGGTACGGCTGCGTCGCTGGCTGGCGGTGGCGGCGGGTTTTGTCGGCGTGCTGGTGATTTTGCGGCCGGGCTCGTCAACGTTCACGCCCGGCCTGTTGATTGCGCTGCTGGCTGCGGTGATCAGCGCCATCGTCGCGATCCAGATCAAGCAGCTCTCGCGCAGCGACGACTCCGACACCGTGGTGTTCTACACCTATGTCTTCTGGGTGCCCATGTCGCTGATTCCGGCGCTGTTCCAGTGGACCTGGCCGCAGGGGATCGATTGGGTGTGGTTGGTGGCCACCGGTATCTTCGGTACCGCCGGGCAATTGTTCTGGACCCGCGCGCTCAAGCTGGGCGAAGTCTCTGCATTGCAGCCGATCAGCTTCATGCAACTGCCGCTGGTGGCATTGCTGGGCTGGTGGCTGTTCGGCGAGACGATCGAACGCCACACCGTGATCGGCGCGGCCATCATCATCGGCGCCAACGTCTACATCGCCCACCGCGAAACCGTGCTGGCACGCCGCGCTGCCACGCATGCGCCGGTGGAGGGGGCAAAGCCGGGCGAGTGACGCAGCAGCGTTGACGCGATACATGTGGGTGTAACGCGCGCCGCCGCATGCTTCACCACCCGTACCACATCTGCAGCGGTTGCGTTGTCGCGCACTGAGCGTTCGTCGGCGGCCTCTTCGTCACTGGGGTCATGCCACCGAGATCGTATGCGACCATGCAGACGAACCCGCTTGCACCAGGACACTGCACGTGAAAACCATCGGGATGATCGGCGGCATGAGCTGGGAGTCCACCCTGTCCTACTACCGCCATATCAATCAGGCCATCCGCCGCGAACGTGGCGGGCTGCATTCGGCCCGACTGTTGCTGTACAGCGTCGACTTCCACGATATCGAACGCCTGCAGCACGCCGGCGACTGGGAAGGCGCCGGACGCGAGATGGCGGCCGCCGCGCGTTCGCTGCACGCCGGCGGCGCGGACTTCATCGTGCTGTGCACCAACACCATGCATTGCGTCGCCAATGCAATCATCGCTGCAACGCCACTGCCCTTGCTGCATATCGCCGATGCCACCGCCGATGCCTTGCTGGCGGCGGGCATCGCCCGCGTTGGCCTGCTCGGTACGCGCTTCACCATGGAGCAGCCGTTCTATCGCGAACGCCTGCAAGCGCGCAGCCTGGATGTGCTAATACCGCCGGCCGAGGCATGCGAAGTGCTGCATCGGGTGATCTACGACGAACTCTGCCGGGGCGTGATCAAGCCCGAATCGCGCACGTACTTCCGCCAGGTCATGGCCGACCTCGGCCAGCACGGCGCGCAAGCGATCATCCTGGGCTGTACCGAGATTTCGCTGCTGGTCGACAGCACCGATGCGCAGCTGCCGTTGTTCGACACCACTGCACTGCACGCCGAAGCAGCGGCGTTGGCAAGCGTGTCCGATTGATTTGCGACAAAAACCCAGACAACGCGCGATGGCCGAAGCACGCAAGCGTGTTCGCGTGAGGTCTTATGGGCCCTATCGGCATTGCCTCGCGGGAACGACGTAGCGACGGCCCCGCATGGCGGCTAGCATTGGATCCTCGGCGCATTACTACGCTTCAATGGCAATGCGTCGCCACCCGCAACAGGATGCGACTGCATGACCACCGACGCCCCGCCAGCACAGCTCACCGGCAACGACTACAAAACGCTGGGCTTGTCCGCGCTGGGCGGCGCGCTGGAGTTCTACGACTTCATCATCTTCATTTTTTTCGCGAAGGTGCTCGGCGAGTTGTTCTTTCCGCTAGGCATTCCGGAGTGGATGCGGCAGCTACAGACGTTCGGCATCTTTGCTGCCGGCTACCTGATCCGCCCGTTGGGCGGCATCGTGATGGCGCACTTCGGCGACCTGCTCGGCCGCAAACGCATGTTCGCGCTGAGCATCGGATTGATGGCCTTGCCCACGCTTGCCATCGGCGTGCTGCCAACTTACGCACAGATCGGCATCGTCGCGCCGCTACTGCTGTTGACGATGCGCCTACTGCAGGGCGCAGCCATCGGTGGCGAAGTGCCCAGCGCGTGGGTGTTCGTGGCAGAGCACGTTCCTGTGCGGCACAGAGGGCTGGCCTGCGGCACCTTGACCGCCGGTCTGGCTGCCGGCGTGCTGCTCGGGTCACTGTGCGCCGGCGCGCTCAACCGCACGTTCACTGCGTCTGAAATTGTCGACTACGCGTGGCGCCTACCGTTTCTGGCCGGCGGCATCTTCGGCCTGCTGTCGGTGTATTTGCGGCGCTGGCTGCATGAAACGCCGGTGTTCGCCGAGCTGGTCGCCATGCGCGCATTGGCGCGCGAGACGCCACTGAAGGTGGTGCTGCGCGATCATCCGCGCAGCCTGGCACTGGCGTTGTGGCTGACCTGGGTGATCGCGGCCGCAGTGCTGGTGGTGTCGCTGATGACACCCACGCTGCTGCAAAGCGCGTATGGCTATCCGGCGCCAGTCGCGTTGCAGGCCAATCTTCTGGCAGTGCTGCTGCAGGCGATCGGTTCGGTGGTCGCCGGCGCGCTGTCTGACCGCTGGGGCAACGGACGTGTTCTGCTGGCCGGCAGCGTGTTTCTGGGCATCAGCGCATGGCTGTTCTATCGGCTGGCGGGCGACCCGCACCTCCTGTTCCCGCTGTATGCCCTGCTCGGCGCTGCGCTGGGTGTGCTGGGTGCGATTCCACGGGTGATGGTCGAAGCGTTCCCACCGGTCGTTCGTCTGTCCGGTGTCTCGTTCGCCTACAACCTGGGTTATGCCGTGTTCGGCGGCCTGACCCCGCTGCTCGTAGTGATGCTACTCAAGCAGCACCCGATGGGGCCAGCGTATTACGTGATTTTGCTGGCATCTATCGGAGCCATCGTTGGCGCCCGGCTATCGCAACGAGAGCGTACCCGTCACTCTTGATCGGCGAACGGTACGCGCCCAGGCCGCTCCACCGCTCCACCGCTCGGCGTGCGCCAGTGCGGTCGCCGCGCGCCGCGGAACATCACCAGATACAGCCCCACTACCCACACCAAGGCGGCCGACCAACCGCCGAGGATGTCGGAGGGGTAATGCACGCCCAGGTAGATTCGCGACACGCCGACCAGCACCGCGAACAGGCTGGCGGCGATGGTCACCCGCCAGCGCCAGCGCGTGTTCCAGGCCAGCGCAACGACCACTGCGACGAGCGTCATCGAGCCCATCGCATGCCCGCTGGGAAAACTGAAGGTGCTTTCCGGTGCGATCGACTCCCACAGGCTGGGCCGGTCGCGTTGAAAGAACTGCTTGGCACCCATGTTCAACAACGCCGAACCGCCGAAGCCCAGCGCTGCAAAGGTGCCCTCGCGCCAGCGCCGTGACGCCAGCAGCACCAGCACGATCGCGATATCCATCGGGATCACGCCGTACTGGTAGCCCACCTTGGAGATCACCCCGAAAAACGTATCCAGCCCGGGCGTGGCGATGCTGCGCATACTCCACAGCAAGGGTTCGTCGAAATAGACGTTTTCCAGCGCATGCACTTCATCGGCCAGGTCTACGAACAGACCTAGCGGCAGCAGCACACCGGCAAACAGCAGCGCCATGCGCCATGCATTGATGCGTAACCACGCGCTGAAGCCGGCCGGCGATTCAGCCGGCGCGGCGGACATAGGTGCGTTCGACGTACTGATCGATCAAATCGATGAATTCGTAGGCGATGTTTTCGCCACGCAGGGTGACGCTCTTTTCGCCATCGATGAACACCGGCGCCGAAGGCGCTTCGCCCGTACCTGGCAGCGAGATACCGATATTGGCGTGGCGCGATTCGCCCGGGCCGTTGACCACGCAGCCCATCACCGCCAGGGTCATGTTCTCGGCGCCGGGGTTGGAAATCTTCCACTCCGGCATCTTGGCGCGCACGTGGTTCTGCACCACCCCGGCCAGCTCCTGGAAGAACTCGGAGGTGGTGCGGCCACAACCCGGGCAGGCGGTGACCATCGGAGTGAATGCACGTTGGCCGGTGGTCTGCAGCAGCTCCTGCGCGACGATCACTTCCTGGGTACGCGACTGCCCCGGCTCCGGGGTCAGCGAAATACGGATGGTGTCGCCGATGCCTTCCTGCAGCAGCACGCTCAGTGCCGCCGCCGAGGCGACAATGCCTTTGCTACCGATACCGGCTTCGGTCAGGCCCAGATGCAGCGCGAAATCGCAGCGCGCGGCCATGTCGCGATACACCGCGATCAGCTCCTGCACGCCGGACACCTTGGCCGACAGGATGATGCGCTCGCGCGGCAAGCCCAATTCCACCGCACGCTCGGCCGAATCCACAGCCGAGCGGATCAGCGCCTCGCGCAAGACGCGGCCGGCGTCCCACGGCGTTTCGCGCTGCGAATTTTCGTCCATCAGCTGCGTGGCCAGCGACTGGTCCAGCGAGCCCCAGTTGGCGCCGATGCGCACCGGCTTGTCGTACTTGATCGCGAACTCGATCAACTGCGCGAACTGCAGGTCCTTCTTCTTGCCGAAACCGACATTGCCGGGATTGATGCGGTACTTGGCCAGCGCCTCGGCGCAGGCCGGCTCTGCCGCGAGCAACTGATGGCCGTTGTAATGGAAGTCGCCGATCAACGGTACGTCGATCCCCATCATGCGCAGCTTGTCGACGATGCGCGGGATGGCGGCAGCAGACTCGGCATTGTTGACGGTCAGGCGCACCATCTCCGAGCCGGCGCGCCACAACTCGGCCACCTGCTTGACGCTGCCGGCAATGTCGGCAGTGTCGGTGTTGGTCATCGATTGGACGACCACCGGGTGGCCGCCGCCCACGACCACGCTGCCGATTTTGACGGCCTGGGTGATGCGGCGCGGCCAGGCGGTGGCGTCGGCGGGAGGGGTTGGGCGAGTCACGGCGTCGTACATGCCGCTATTTTAGCCTGTCCGTCGTCCGCTCACAGCTGAAGCGCCGTGCGGGCCGCCATCCGGGCCGATGCGACGGTTTGTCGCAGGCCATCACGTCCGTGAGCGCATAGGATTGCCGTGATGAATAGCTCCGACGCTTCCTTCCTGCGGACCCTGTGCAGCCTGCGCTGGCTGGCCACCGCCGGCCAGGCCGCCACCATCCTGGTCGCGACCGGGCTGATGGGTCTGAACCTGCCGCAGCAGCCTCTTTGGGCCGGTGTCGCCGCGCTGGCGGTGTTCAACCTGTATGCGCAGCTGCGTGTCGCCCATCGCGGTGCGGTGAGCCCGGCTACCGAGTTCGGCCACATTCTGGTCGATGTGACGGTGCTGACCTGGATGGTGGGCTGGAGCGGCGGCATCGCCAATCCGTTCGGTTCGTTGTTCCTGGTACTGATCGCACTGGCCGCGTTGGCGCTGCCGTTGAGCTGGGCGATGGCGGTCGCGGCCTCGTGCGTTGCCGGCTATGTCATCAGTGCTGCGTTCGGGCTACCGCTGCCTTACGGCGGCTTCGACCCGCTCACCTTGCACATGTGGGGCATGGCGGCCAATTTCCTGCTGTCCACGGTGGTGGTGCTGGCCTTCGCCACGCGGTTGGCGTTGTCGATGCGCGAACGCGAGCGCGAAATTTCCACCCTGCGCGAGCGCTTCGCGCGTAACGAAGGCATCGTGGCGTTGGCCACCCATGCAGCGTCGGTGGCGCACGAACTCAACACCCCACTGGCCACGATGACGCTGCTGGTCGACGACATTGCCGACCAGTGCGACCAGAACGAGCTGCGCGAAGACCTGGACACGCTGCGCGAGCTGCTGGTGCAGTGCCACGAGCGCGTGCTGGCGCTGGCTCAGCCTGCCGACAACGGCCACCTGAGCCGCGAAGTGGCGGTGCAGGAAGTGCTGGAGCAATGGCGGCTGGTACGCCCTACCATCGAGCTGCGCCGCAACGAGGACGCACCGATGCGGCTGATGCTGCAGCCGGGCGTCAGCCATCTGCTGATGGTGCTGCTCAACAATGCCGCCGATGCCGGCGAACGCGCCGGGCGCCCGCAGATCGATCTGACCCTGCGCGTGGAGCAGGACCATCTCAGCGGCGAGGTGCGCGATTACGGCCCCGGCTTCGACACCGCGCAAGCCATGCTGCCGGGCACCTTGTTCAACAGCGGCAAGCACGACGGCATGGGCGTTGGGCTGGCGCTGTCGCATGCCACCGTCGAGCGCCTGCAAGGCGAGTTGTGGATGCTGCCCGCCGAAGGCAGCGGCGCGCGCGTCGGTTTCCGTCTGCCGCTCTCCGAACACGAGGCACTCGCATGACAAGTCCCCCGATCCGCACCGGCCTGTTGGTCGACGACGACACCTTGTACCTGCGCACGCTGCAACGCAGCCTTGCACGCCGCGGAGTGGAAACGCTCACCGCCACCGATGCGGCCAGCGCGTTGTCCACTGCACGCAGCGCGCTGCCGGACTTTGCGTTGATCGATCTCAAGCTCGGCCACGATTCCGGCCTGAGCCTGATCCAGCCGCTGCGCGAGATCCGCGCCGACATGCGCATTCTGCTGGTCACCGGTTACGCAAGCATTGCCACGGCGGTGGAGGCAATCAAACTCGGCGCCGACGATTACCTGCCAAAGCCAGCCAACATCCCCACCATCATGCGGGCGCTGGGCGAAGAGGACGACGATCTGCCCGAGCCGGATGAAGAAGAAACAGCGCAGGAGATGATGACGCCGCTCAGCCGCCTGCAATGGGAGCACATCCAGCAGGCGCTGCACGAAACCGGCGGCAACGTATCGGCGGCGGCACGCCTGCTCGGCATGCACCGCCGCTCCCTGCAGCGCAAGCTGACGAAGCGGCCAAGCCCTGGGCCGTTACGCTAGCCGTGCCGTTGCGAGTTGGCGTCGCGACGTCGACCCGTTCGTTTTATCGAGTGAGGTCCGATACGTAAGTCAAACGCTGATTGAGTCGAGGGTGCGGTGCCCTCACCACTCGCCGGACGCGCCATGAATCCGTCCCTGGAGGCTCCTTGACGGCAATGGATGCCGCCAAAGAAAGCACAAGCACGTACTTGCAGCGTGTCCCACGCTGGTGGGTGGGCAAGGGCCCTGCAGCGAACGCAAAGTCCAGTCCGCGGTGACCTCACCTAGCCAGACCGTTAACTGCCTGCTTATCGACGCTATGCACGCTGACCATATTGACTGGTCCTCCCAGCAACAACGCAGATCGCCCGTTTGCAGTGCCCTCTCCACACGCGCTGAAAAATCACAGATTCTGACTGCAGGGCTTCAAGCTCAGCGCGGGCCGAATACGCTGGCTCTGCGCGAGGTCGCTGCGATGCCATCGGTGCCCAATATCAAGTTGTGGCCCCAGGTGCTCAGTTTTGCGGAATTCCAGCCGATCGCGATGTCCAGCGATTGCGTGCTGCTGTCGTTGCCCGACCACGACCAGCCCATATAGCCGACGTTGTAGTCGCGTGCACGGCGCATGATCGCCGCTTCGTCCACGTGCGCACCGCGATGGTCGCCACCGAATTCGCCGATTACCAACGCCAGCTTTTTATCGCTGAAGGCGCGCAAATACGTGTTGACCGTGGCATCGCTGCCGAACACTTCGTACATGTGCACGCTGAAAATCAGGTTGCGTCGGCTGTCGCGCGCGAGCAGGGCAGCAGCGTTATCGCGCATGTAGAACTGCCAATCCTGGCCCCAGTTCGGCGCATCCACCATCAACGCATGAGTCAATCCATTCTTGCGCAAGGTCGCGATGGCGTTGGCATGTCCGTTGACCCATTCGCTGGCACTGAGGCGGTTCCCGAACGGTTCGTTGGCGATATTGATGACCACATGGTCTTCGTTGCCGACCAGCGCCTTGCGGATGCTGACCCAGTAATTGGTCGCATTGACCAGATTCGCCGCTGCGGTGTCTTCGCCATACCCGGTGGTGTCGTGGACCTCCAGCACGGCGATCAAGCCCAGGCTTTTGCAGCGGGCGATGATGCGTGCCACGTCCGCTTCCGGCGTGCGCGTCCAGCGGTAGCCGGAACTAAGCACGATGCGCACGCTATTAGCGCCGGTGGCGGCGATGGCAGCCAACGCCGCATCGGTACGGCCCGCATACCAGGCATGCGGAAGATTGACGCCGCGCAGGACCAAGACATTGCCATTGGACTCGCGCAACTGCGTGCCGGAGACAGTGAGCCCGGCATGGGCGGCAGATGACAGCGCCAGACCGGCGACGAGTAACAGCGTGCGTTGTGCAAAAGACAGCAATGCGTTCACGATGATTCCAAATAAGAGCGACAAACCTGCGATGGCGGAACCCACGGCACGAGTGAAGACCGTGTCAATTCGTCAGATATACGAGTCGCACGCGCATCACAAAGCGGAGATCTACCAACAATCATGGGTCGCATCAGCAATGCAAGATGGTTGCGCCAAGTGAGCATTGCTGCGGGTAAGACAATGATCGGCAGCGCACGCCGAATATTTAGTCGCTTTCGCTGCGCGAAACGTGCGTCGTGCATCGTGGTTTGAACCCCCATTCCCGCTTGAGCAAATCCCGGTTGCTCGAAAGAGCTGCGTCGCGCTGTTGCGCCACCCGAATGGCGTCATGGAGCGCGTGCGGTGTACTTCTGGCGCAGGGGCCATAAGCACCAGCGCAGCCCACGGACCGCCCGGCCGCAACTGAACGGAGTCAATCACCTCCAATCAAGGGATTACGCTTCAGGCCGATACGGGCACATGACTTCCCTGCCCGCCCCCATTGAATCCCTTCTTCCGCCAACGATGGACGAGTCCACACGGCTCGCAGTGCTGCGCGGCCTGTGCCTGCTGGATTCGCCACCAGACCCGGTGTTCGACACCGTTGCCGCCATGGCAGCAAGCAGCATGGGGACGGAAATTGGGCTGGTGTCACTGGTGGACGAACACCGCCAGTGGTTCAAGGCCCGCACTGGCCTGGAAGCGCGCGAGACTCCACGCAGCCAGGCGTTCTGCGCGCACGCGATCCGCTCGGACGACGTGATGGTGGTACCGGATGCGCGGCTGGATCCGCGCTTCTGCGACAACCCGCTGGTGCTGGGGCCGCCATTCATTCGCTTCTACGCCGGCGCACCACTCAAGCTGCGCGATGGCCACAGCATCGGCACCTTGTGCGTGATCGGCACCAGCCCGCGCGCGGGACTGGACGCAGTCGCGATCACTCAGCTGGAAGGCCTGCGCGACCTGGCCGTGCTGCGCGTGGAGAACCTGCGCAGCACTACCTACCGCGATGGTCCAACCGGGCTACCCAATCGCTCGCGTTTCAGCGAAGACCTGGATACCTGGCTGTCGCAACGCGACACCGCACCGGCCACCACGGCGGTGGCCATCGACGTCTGCGGCAGCGATTACTTGCGCGACATGGTCAAGGCGCTTGGCTGGGAATACGCAGATGGCTATGTCGCCATGGCACAGCGCCGCCTGACTGCCTATCTGCCCGGCCGCACCCTGCTGTATCGGTTGGACCCCACCACCTTCGGCTTCCTGGCGCAGGCCGAAGGCCAGCGCCTGGCCACGCTGTGCACCAAGATCTCCAAGGCGTTCACCGAGCCGCTGGATCATCAGGGCATCCCGCATACCGCGGTGGCTTCGATCGGCGCGGTCTCGCTGCAGTCCAGCTACGGCGCCGCCGACACCATTCGCTCGCTGACCACCGCGGTGGATATCGCGCGCGAGCGCTGCATCCCGTGGAGCATGTACGAGCGCAAGCACGATGTTGCCCAGCGCAATACCTTCCGCCTGCTCGCTGCGCTGCCCGCCGCCCTGGACAGCAACAGCCAGTTGCGCCTGCACTATCAACCACGCGTGGATCTGCACGATCACCGCTGCGTGGGCGTGGAAGCATTGCTGCGCTGGCAGCACCCGATGATCGGCCCGGTGGTGCCGTCGGACTTCATTCCGATGGCCGAAAAAACTGCGCTGATCAACCGCATCACCGCCTGGGTCATCGACAACGGCATCGCGCAGGCAGCGCGCTGGCAGCAGCAAGGCCTAGACTTCAATCTGGCCTTGAACGTGTCGGCTGCCGATCTGGATCGCCCCGGCTTTGCCGGCCTGCTGCGACGCGGCCTGGATCGCTACAAGCTGGACCCACGCCGGCTGGAAATCGAATTCACCGAAAGTGCGATGATCCGACACCCCGAACACCTGGCCGAACAACTGGCTGCCATCGCAGCGCTGGGCGTGCATATCGCCATTGACGACTTCGGCACCGGCTACAGTAATTTCAGCTATCTCAAGCAGCTGCCGGCCAGTTCGTTGAAGATCGATCAATCTTTCATCCGCTCGTTGCCGGACAGCCGCACCGACCGCACTCTGGTGCCGGCGATGATCCAGCTCGGCCACAGTCTGGGGCAGCGTGTGGTCGCCGAAGGCATCGAGTCGGCGGAGGCATACACGCAATTGCGCGCCTGGGGCTGCGATGAAGGCCAGGGCTACTGGATCGCCAAACCGATGCCTGCCGCCGCACTGGAAACCTGGCTGGAAACGCCGTGGCATGAGCAACATGCCGCGCCGATCAACCTGCTTGCCGCCAGCCTGGCCGCGTCACGCGTCTAGAGCAGCACCAGAAACGCAGGCGTCAAACGCAACGCGGCGCGGCACCTCGGTGCCGCGCCGCGTTGCGTTTGACGACATCAACGTGCCGGTGTGGGCTTACCAGAACACCGTGTACAACACGATCAGGATCGCGATGACGCCCGCTGCGCCGATCTTGAAACCCAGCGTGGTGCCGTAGGCCACGTCGTTGGTGCGGATCAGATCGCGTGCCTGCGTGGCCGGCGTCAGCAGCGACACCACCACTGCCAGCACCAATGCAGCGACGAACACCACGCCGATGCGGTCCATGAACGGCAGCTCGGGCCACGCAAACTTGAGCGCGAACGACAGCACCACCGAACCAATCGCCGCGGTCAGCGCGCCAGCTTCGTTGGCACGCTTCCAGAACAGGCCCAGCATGAAGATCACCACCACGCCGGGGGTAAAGAAGCCGGTGAATTCCTGGATGAACTGGAAGCCCTGATCGAAGTTGCCCAGCAGCGGCCGCGCGGTGAGGATGCCGATCAGCACCGACACGGCGGCCACGATACGGCCCACGCGCACCAGTTGCTTCTGTTCGGTCTGCGGGCGGAACTTGGCGTAGAAATCCAGCGTGAAGATCGTCGCCACCGAATTGATCTTCGACGCCAGCGAGGCGACGATCGCCGCCACCAACGCAGCGAACACCAGGCCCAGGATGCCGGTCGGCAACAGCTGCATCATGGTCGGGTAGGCCTGATCGGGCTTGGCCAGATCCGGCGCCAGTACCACTGCGGCGATACCCGGCACCACGATCACCAACGGCATCAGCAGCTTCAGGAACGCCGCAAACACCATGCCCTTCTGCGCCTCGCCGATGTTCTTGGCCGCCAGTGCGCGCTGGATGATGTACTGATTGAAACCCCAGTAACTGATGTTCATCACCCACAGCCCGCCCAGCAGCACGCTCAGGCCGGGCAGGTCCTTGTAGAACGGGTTGTCCTTGGTCAGGATCATGTGGAAGTGCTCGGGGTGCGCATTCCACAGGTGTTGGAAGCCGGCCAGCACGCCGGCGCCATCGCCGATGCGCGCCAGGGTCAGCCCAGCCACCAGTAGCCCGCCCAGCACCAGCAGGGTGACCTGCACGATATCGGTCAGCGCCACCGCCTTCAGTCCGCCGTACAGCTGGTAGACCAGCGCGAATACGCCGATCAATGCCAGCGCCAGGGTCTGGTCCATGCCGGTGACCTGGCTGACCGCGATCGACCCCAGCCACAGGATCGAGGTCAGGTTGACGAACACGTACAACAGCAGCCAGAACACCGCCATCAGCGTGCGAATCCACTTGCCGTAGCGCTGTTCCAGGAACTGCGGCATGGTGTAGATGCCGTTGCGCAGGAAGATCGGCAGGAAGAACTTGCCGACGATCAGCAGCGTCAGCGCCGCCATCCATTCGTAGGACGCGATCGCCAGACCGATGGCATAACCGGAACCGGCCATGCCGATGATCTGTT
Source organism: Xanthomonas prunicola (assembly GCF_002846205.1). GTDB lineage: Bacteria > Pseudomonadota > Gammaproteobacteria > Xanthomonadales > Xanthomonadaceae > Xanthomonas > Xanthomonas prunicola. The sequence continues at coordinate 20,176 of NZ_PHKV01000015.1, read as the reverse complement.
CGGCCGAAATGTTCGCAGCGATCAGCGAGGCGCCGATCGCCCACCACGGCAATGACTTGCTGGCCAGGAAGTAATCCTCGGCACTCTTGCTGTGGCCTGCCTTCTCGCGCGACACCCACTGCGCGAGTACGAAGATGCCGGTCAGGTAGACCAGCACGATCACGATATCCAACGTCGCCAAACCCACTGCACTCTCCTGTCTGGCTCTGGGGTGTGCGTCGAACGTTGGACAAGCCTGCAGAATGCCGCCGCAACGCATCGCGTGCGCGACGGCAGCGCGGCGAACCGCAGCTGCAGGCCATCCCGGCCGATCGACGCGCGCGTCCCGCGGCGGCTGATGACACCACCGATCAGGGTGGCCGCTATACCGCGTCGCCAGCACTGGCGACGCATCTGTTCGTCTGATCTCCCGCAGGCGCGCAGACGCCTGCGGGGATGCTGCTTACTTGACCGGGCAGTCGACGGTGACTTCGGCTTCGTTGAGCGCGCCCAGCGCCACCTTCGACACCGACAGGTCCAGCGCTGCAGCGCTTTCGATGCTGGCGACCTGGGTCAGCTTGGTCACGTCGGCACCGGCCACTGCGAAGCACTTGAGCGGCACGCCGACCACTTTCCACTGGCCTTGCGGCAGCGCGGCCAGCGTTTTCTGCACATCGATGCGGCCACCGCACTTATCGCCACAGCCCACGCCCAGCCACACCGGCGCAGTCACGGCGCTGTCGCGGCGCAGGGTCAGTTGCAACTGCACATCGCCATTGCTCTCACGCGAGACATCTACCGGCTTGCCGGACACCAGCAGCACGCTGGACGCCGCACTGCCGGACCACACCAGACGGCGCGCATCTTCCTGCGCCTTGTGATCGACCGCGGTCATCTTCAGGCTGCCATCGGACAGACCCACCGGCAGCGTGGTCGCCGGCATATTGGCCTGGCCGGCATTGGACAGCTGCATCGCGATGCCCAGCGCCGGTTTGCCGCGCACGAAATACACCCCGCCCACCGACTGCTCGCCGGACACGCCCGACGCTTCCGGCAACGCGGCCAGGTCGCCCTTGTCGGCGTAGGTCAGGCCGAAGCCGAACTTGAATTGCGGGTCGTAATCCTTCTGGCCGACGTTGTTGGCGAACTGCACCGCGGTCTTCGGCCAGGAGAAGCTGAGCTTGCCCTTGAAGTCGTTTTGCACCGTGCCATCTGCCTTACGCAGCAGCACATCGGCAATGCCCTCGCCTTCCGAACCCGGCAACCAGGCAGCCACGAACGCGTCCGATGCGTTGATGTACTGATTCATCCACAGCGGACGCCCGCTCAGGAACACCGCCACCACCGGGATGCCTTCGGCCTTGAGCTTCTTGATCAAGGCCAGCTCGCTCTCGTCGCCCGGCTTGTACAACAGGGTGGCGATGTCGCCCTGGAATTCGGCATACGGGTTTTCGCCGAACACCACCACGGCCACGTCCGGCTTGGTCTTGTAGGTGCCGTCTACAGCCAGCTCGGCGCTGCCGCCTGCAGCCTTGATCTGCTTGTCCAGGCCTTCCCAAATCGTGGTGCCGTTGGGGTAGTCGCTGCGCTTGGTGCCGGTGCCCTGCCAGTTCAGCGTCCAGCCGCCGGACTGCTTGCCCATGTCGTTGGCACCGTCGCCCAGCACCAACACGCGCTTGGTCGGATCCAGCGGCAAAATGCCGGCCTGGTTCTTCAGCAGCACCAGCGACTCACGCACTGCCTGGCGGGCGATCGCACGGTGTTCCGGTGCGCCCAGCAATTTGTACTTGCCACCGAGCGGGCGCTTGGACGGCTTGCCAGCTTCGAACAGGCCCAGACGCATCTTGACGCGCAGGATGCGGCGTACCGCATCGTCCAGACGCTCGGCCGAGATCTGGCCGGACTTCACTGCGGCCAGTTCGGTTTCGTAGATGCCCTTCCAGCTGTCGGCGGCCATCGCCATGTCGACACCGGCAATGAACGAGGCCGGGCAATTCTGGTTGGTGCAACCCTTGACCTGACCGTGGCCATTCCAGTCGCCGACCACGAAGCCGCCGAAATTCATGCGGCCCTTGAGCACGTCGGTCAGCATGACCTTGTTGCCGTGCATCTTTTCGCCGTTGAAACTGTTGAACGAGGCCATCACGCTCTGCGCACCAGCGGCAATTGCTGGCGGATAACCGGCCGCGTGGATGTCGCGCATGGTGGCTTCGGACACCTTGGTGTCGCCTTGGTCCTTGCCATCGGTGGTGCCACCGTCGCCGACAAAATGCTTCACCGACGAAATCACGTGGCTGCCATCCAGGAACTGCGGCGTGCCCGGCACGCCCTGCACGCCTTCGACCATCTTGCCGGCAAAGCTGGCCACCACATCCGGCGATTCGGAATAGCCTTCGTAGGTCCGGCCCCAGCGGTCGTCTTGCGGCACGGCCACGGTGGGCGCGAAGGTCCATTCCATGCCGGTGACGCGGGTTTCGGCGGCGGTGACTTCGCCGATCTTCTTGATCAGATCCGGGTTGCGCGTCGCGCCCAGGCCGATATTGTGCGGAAACAGGGTGGCGCCGACGATATTGCTCTGGCCATGCACCGCATCGATGCCGAAGATGATCGGAATCGCGTTGCCGCCCTTGGACGTGTCCATCGACGCTTCATAGAACGCGTCGGCCAGCTTCAACCATTCGGCCGGGCTGGCGTTGTACTTGCCGCCTGGATCGGAATTGCCGCCTGCCAGCACCGAACCGATGCGGTACTTGCGCACGTCGTCCGGGGTCATGCTGGCAATGTCGCCCTGGATGGTCTGGGCGACCTTCTCTTCCACGCTCATCTTGGCCATCACATCGGTGATGCGCTGCTCCAGCGCCGCGTCCTGCGCGAACGGCCACTTCGGCGACGGCCACTGGTCCGGATGGATGGTGGTCGACGACTCGGCAGGTGCGGTGGCCGGGGCGGTCTTGCTCGCCTCGGCAGCGGTGTCCTTGCCTTGGCAGGCGGCCAACATCAGCACCGCTGCAGCGGTAGCCAGAGAAAGGGCGCGGCGCGCGGCGGGCGCGGCGGTATGGCGAAGCAGCTTGTCCAAGATTTGGTTCTCCAGGGTGGTTCTCCCACGGCGATGCGTTGCGCCGCAGGCCATTAGGCGGCGTACGCTTGCGTGATTCCCCTACCCTGTCAACAACAGCTAACCGTATGCCGGATTGCAGGCAACTTATTGGCCGCGGCTATAGCGTTGGAATACCGGCAGCACCTGTGAAACCGCGCAAAACTCCCCAATCCGCTGCCGTGGCTGGCATTCGAAGCAGACGCGCTTTGCTGCATTGCACCACCTGCAGATTTGGTCAGTGCGCAGCATCGGCACGTGGTGGCATCTGGCAGCGCTCGTTTGTGCCGACGCGTTCGAATACCGGCCAACGGGTGAGCTCGCCGTCAAACAACTGTCATACAGGCGGCCTAGCGTGACCGGCTTGCCGATGCGCCACTGCCATCGTCGATCTTGTCTTTGCCTGGAGTTTCGATGCCCGCCTCCCCCGACCCCTCTCGTCGTCGCCTGATGCAATTGCTGGCGACCGTTCCCCTGTTGCCGCTCGGCAACGCCAGCGCCGCCGCCTTGCAACAACTTGGGGGTGCGGCATGGGCCGCGCGCCCGTTGCGACCATCCGACAATCCGACCCGCCTGGTCTCGGCCACCTTCCACGGCATGCCGGCACCCAGCCTGGCCAACCCGGCGGCAATGGCCACCACCACGGTCGGCTCGGCACTCAGCGTGACCCGCAGCGACGGCAACACGCAGCGCTATGCGTTGGCCTACCATCCGTTTTTCGTCACCGGCGACCAGGTGCCGGACGGCAACGGCGGCACCGTGCTGGCGGGCGGGTACTACGACATCCAGCATCGCCCGATCATCGACCGCTCCAAACCCGGTGCCGAGCGTCCGTTCTTTTCCGATTGCCCGGACGGCTCCTCGCTGCTGACCCTGCCCCATGCCAAGGTGCCGGGCGTCAAGGGCAACCACGTATTCGCGGTGGTGCAGTTCGAATACACCACCCGCGACCAGGCCGGCAACGACGTCAATCGCCACCTGCCCGCGCCGATCGCGGTGTTGACGCTGGATCAGGACCCGGCCACCGGCAAGCTGTCGCTGGTGAAGTACCACAACGTCGACACCGCGCCAGTGCATGGGCTGTGGACCACCTGCGGCGCCAGCCTGTCGCCGTGGAATACCCATCTGTCCAGCGAAGAGTACGAGCCCGACGCCACCGCGCTGGCTGGCAATACCCAGTTCCGCAGCTATAGCACGCATCTGTATGGCGACCCGGAAAAAGCCAACCCGTACCACTATGGCCACCTGCCCGAAATCACCGTGCACCCGGATGGAACGGGGAGCGTGCGCAAGCACTACTGCCTGGGCCGCATCTCGCACGAACTGGTGCAGGTGATGCCCGACCAACGCACCGTGCTGATGGGCGACGACGCCACCAACGGCGGGCTGTTCATGTTCATCGCCGACCGCAAGGCGGATCTGTCGTCCGGAACGTTGTACGTCGGCAAGTGGCACCAGACCTCCGGTGTCGGCCCGGGTGCGGCCACGTTGAGCTGGATCAAGTTGGGGCATGCCACCAGCGCTGAGATCCAGGCCATGGCCGACCGCCTCACCGCCGCCGACATCCTCGACGTGCATCTGAGCGATCCCGGCGATGCCAGCTTCACCAAGATCCCGTTCAACGGCACCTTCAACTGGATCCGCATCAAGCCCGGCATGGAAAAGGCCGCCACGTATCTGGAAACCCATCGCTACGCGGCATTGGCCGGCGGCAGCCTGGGCTTTACCAAGCTCGAAGGCACCACCGTCAACGCCCATGACAAGGTCGCCTACATGGCGATGTCCTACATCGTCACCAGCATGCTCAATGGCTCGGGCGATGTAAAAGTGCAAGGCCCGGAAGCCGGCGCGGTCTATGCCTTGAACCTGCGTGGCGGTCAACGCGACAGTCACGGTGCGCCGATCCACAGCGACTGGGTGCCGATCGACATGGCAGCCCCGGCGGCCCTCACCGGGCACAACCTGGCCAAGGCCGATGCGCTGGGCAATCTGGCCGACCCGGAACGGATCGCCAACCCGGACAACCTCAAGTTCTCCGAGTCGCTGCGCACCTTGTTCATCGGCGAAGACAGCAGCCTGCACGTCAACAATTTCCTGTGGGCATACAACGTGGACAACGGCACGCTGACGCGCGTGCTGTCGGTGCCGGCAGGCGCCGAATCGACCGGCCTGCACGCAGTCGACGAGATCCACGGCTGGACCTATGTGATGAGCAACTTCCAGCACCCTGGCGACTGGGAAAGCCCATTGCACGACACCGTCAAGGCCACGCTGGATCCGCTGGTCCGCGCCAACTACAAGGACCGCTTCGGTGGAGCCGTGGGTTATCTCACCGGCGATCCGGTGGCGGTGCAGTTGAGTAAGGCGTAGAGCGGCCAACAAACGTAGCGAGCAGTCGTCAGGTGGGTGCGGACGGCGCGCAGGAACCGGAGTGTACGAGTGGTACATGCCGATTCCGAGCGCCGCCGCGCCTGTCCGACGGCTGCGCCGTGGTTTTGTTGGCTGCGCTTAATGCAGACGGGTCACTGGCAGCGCCTGCACGGCGTTGCGACTGACGCCGGCACGCGCGCGATCGTCTGCGTTGCGGTGTGTGCGCCTTCAAACCCCGTACTGCAGACGATGCATGCTCGTTCGCGCGGTGCATCGAGAGCAATCACGGTGATCTTCCAGACTTCCAAGAGCAGTGCTCGGAATCGGCGTGGGTCACGCGCTCTTTCCGATTCCTGTGCGCCACCTCGCGACTGCCCGATACGTCTTGGTCGCCGCCCTGAGAGTGCGCGCGCCTGCGTCGCTTTCACAAGCACCGTGTCACAGCTGATGACGACGAGCTTCCTGACATCGTTTCAAACGAAGACCGCATAACGTCACTGCACGGCCGATGTGCGTACCGCGTGTGTGCCTGCTCCTGGGCCTAGTCACGGGCGCGAGGCAACTCCAGCGCCGCCATCACGATGGGCTTGGCCCAGTCGGGCACCTGCGCCAATTCGTCCGGCGTCTGCGGGTAATGCAGGCCGCTGCGGTCCAGTTCCAGCACCAGCATGGGTGCCGCCTGACCTGCCACGTCGGCGGGTGCGCTGTTGTCGTAGACATGCAGCACTGCCAGATGCGGCAGCAAGGCAATCAGGTTGGCGCGCGACGCGTCGTAACGCTCACGGATCTTGTGCTCAGGGATCGCATGACCGCCGGCCGCAACCCGCGCTGACACGCGTTGGATATGCAGGTCCACCGTCGCCAACCCGCAGAACCAGACCGCCACCGTGTGCTGCGCGCAGGCTTCGCGCAGCAGGCGCGGAATGGTCGTCGCACCCAGCGTGGTTTCGAAAGCGAAATCGCTGCCATCGGCCGTCGCCTGGCGCAGCCGCCGCACGCCCTCTTCCCAGGCCTGCGCGTTCGCCTCCGCAAGCGCCCAGCCCTGCTCGACAAGTGCCTTGGTGAACGCATCGGGATTGAACCAGGTGGCGCCGTCTTCGTGCAGAAAACGGCCCAATAACGAACTCTTGCCGGCGCCGTTGACGCCGGCCAGCACCAGGAGATTGCCCATCGGCTACAGCGATGGACCCAGGGTGACCTTGCGACCGCGGCGTGCCGGCGTGGCGATCGCCTTAGCCAAGCCTGCACCTTCGGTCGCCGCCGAAAGATGCGCATCGAACTTCGCCTGCAATGCCTGCAGCGATTGCGCGCGCGCCGAGGTTGCGGCCGCCGCACTCGCCTGACTGACCAGGCGCCGATACTCTTCGGCATCCACTACCACGGCTTCGGGGTGATTGTGGTTGGTGATGACCACCGCCCCATGCGAGCGCACCTTGCGCATCAGGCTGGGCCAGCCCTTCACCTTGATGTCGGCGGCGGGCGCTTTTTCGAGCTCGGGCAAATCCTGAAAGCGCGACATGGCCACAGTCCGGCGCGGAGGGATGGCCATCAGCCTACTCTCAAATTCCCAATTTAGGAAATTTGCCCCTTTTAGCCTCCTAGCGCAGTTGGCCATGCCGTCGAAACAAAAACGGGACCCGCAGGCCCCGTTCTCTGTCTGCGCGATACGCCAATGTTCAGCCGCGCAGCTTGCTCAGCAATTCGCGCGTCACCGGGTCGGCCACATCGGCCGACTCGCCCTTCAGCGCCGGCAGCAACTGGCTGGCCAGCTGCTTGCCCAGCTCCACGCCGAACTGGTCAAACGCATTGATGCCCCACATCACCGACTGCACATACACGCTGTGCTCGTACATCGAGATCAGCGCGCCCAGCGCCTGCGGGGTGAGCGCGTCGAGCAGGATCACCGTGCTCGGACGCCCGCCGGGATAACTGCGGTGCGGGTCGCTGCTGTCCTGGCCGTTGGCCAGCGCCTCGGTCTGTGCCAGTACATTGGCCATCAGCGCGACATGGTTTTCCGCATACGGGTCGTCGTTGTGCACGGTGCCGATGAAATCGGCCGGCACCACGCTGGTGCCCTGGTGCAGCGCCTGGAAGAAGCTGTGCTGCACATCGGTGCCCGCACCGCCCCACCATACCGACACGGTGTCGCTATCCACCGCCGAGCCGTCGAGTTTGACGCGCTTGCCCAGGCTCTCCATCACCAGCTGCTGCAGGTAGGCAGGCAACAAGGCCAGGCGTTGGTCGTAGGTCATCACCGCGTGCGTGGCGCTACCGAGCAGGTTGCGATTCCACACCGCAGTCAGCCCGTGCAGCACCGCGACGTTTTCTTCCAGCGGCGTGTCGAGCGCATGGGCATCGAACTGCGCAGCGCCTTCCAACAATTGTTCGAAACGCGCGAAGCCAATGGCCAACGCAATCGGGAAACCCACCGCCGACCACAGCGAGTAACGCCCGCCCACCCAATCCCACATCGGCAGCACGCGCCCGGGTGCGATATCGAAGGCCTTGGCGGCGCGCTCGGGGTTCGCACTGACTGCATACAACCGCTCGCTGCCACCCAACCAGGCATGCAGGATGCTGCCGTTGAGCAGGGTTTCCTGGGTGCCGAAGGTCTTGGAAATCAGGATGCCGGCAGTGCGTGCCGGGTCGAGTGTGGCCAGCGTGCGCTGCATTGCCGCGCCATCCACATTGGAGACGAAATGCACGCGGAAGCGTGCACCGGAGACCGGTCGCAACGCGTCGGCAACCAGACGCGGGCCAAGGTCCGAGCCACCGATGCCGACACTGACGATATCGGTGACGTCGGTGGCTTCCAGTTGCTGGATCAACGCACCCATGCGTTGGCGCACTTCGGCAGCGGTGGCATACGCCTCCGATGCCACAGGCGCGTCTGTCAAATCACCACGCAACGCGGTGTGCAAGGCCGCGCGTTGTTCGGTAACGTTGACCTGCTCGCCACGGAACAGGCGCTGGAACGCACCGGCCAGATCGCGTTCGCGGGCGATGGCGAACAGCGCATCAAGCGCGGCGCGGTCGTACTTCTGCCGCGCGAAATTGAAATACAACGGACCGACTTGCCTGGCGTACTGCGTCGGCCGTTCCGGCTCGGCGGCAAGCAATGCGGGGATGGCAGCGCCGCGCAGGCGCTGGGCGTGGGCGTGAAGCGCGTCGAATCCGTTGGTCTGTGTCATGCGGCCTGCGTGGGGATGCTGTGGTTGGTGTGGGAGATCGCGTTGTGCGCGTTCACATATACCAGATTGGGCTTGAAGGTCTTGGCTTCGTCTTCGCTCATGCTCGCGAACGCCGCCACGATGATCAGATCGCCGACCTGCACGTGACGCGCAGCGCCGCCGTTGAGCGACATGATGCCGCTGCCTTCTTCAGCGCGGATGGCATAGGTGCTGAAACGCGCACCGTTGGTGACGTCCCAGATATGGACCTGTTCGAATTCGCGGATGCCGGTCGCTTCCAGCAGCAGGCCGTCGATGGCGATCGAGCCTTCGTAGTTGAGCTCGGAGTGGGTGACGGTGGCGCGGTGGATCTTGGCTTTCAGCAGGGACAGATGCATGGACGCAGGCAACGACAAAAGGAAAGCCGGTATTTTAGCGGAAAGCGCCCGCCGTCACCGGTTCGCACTGCGGCCGGTGGTGAGGGCTTCAGGCCCGCGCCGTGCGAAGGCGCATCCGCACTGGCGCGCTGCGCTGCAGACCGAGGTCAGACGCGGCGTACGCAGCGTCGGCACGATCAGAATTCCAGGTTGTCGATCAAGCGCGTGTTGCCCAGGCGGGCCGCGATCAGGGCCACGCGCGCACCGGCGTGGCTGTCGCCCGGCTCGCTCAAGTCGGGCAAGCGCACCACCGCGTAATCGACCCGGAAACCGGCCTGCTCCAACCCATGGCTGGCCGCATCTTCCACCTGCGCCCGCGGCGTGCCGGCGGCATAGCTGTCGCGCATCTGCAGCAGCACCTTGCGGATCTTGGCCGAGGTCGGGCGATCTTCCGCAGACAGATACTGGTTGCGCGAGCTCATCGCCAGGCCATCGGCCTCGCGCACGATGCTGCCACCCAGAATCTCGATCGGAAACGCCAGGTCGGCCACCATTTGCCGGATCACTGCCAACTGCTGGTAATCCTTCTTGCCGAAGGCGGCCACGTCCGGCTGCACCTGATTGAACAACCGCGCCACTACGGTGCACACGCCATCGAAATGCCCCGGCCGGCATTCGCCTTCCAGCACATCACTGACGCCGGGCGCGTGGATGGGCGTGGCCAGCGCGGTGCCAAGGGGATACATGGTGTCCACGTCCGGCAGCCACAGCGCATCGCACCCGGCATCTTCCAGGCCGCGCAGGTCGGCCTCGGGCGTACGCGGGTAGCGGGCGAAATCTTCATTCGGGCCGAACTGGGTCGGGTTGACGAACACGCTGGACACCACGCGGTCGGCGTACTGGCGCGCCAGCATCACCAGCGAGTAATGCCCGGCGTGCAAGTTGCCCATGGTGGGCACCAGTGCCACGCGCAGGCCCTGGCGCTTCCAGCCATTGACCAGGGCGCGCAGTGCGGAAAGATCGGTCAGTGTCTGGATCATGCGGCGTACGCGTGCGCTGCATCGGGGAAGCTGCCGTCGCGCACGGCCTGCGCGTAGGCACGCACCGCGCCAGCGACCGAGCCGCCTTCGGCGAGGAAATCCTTGACGAACTTGGGCCGGCGGTGACCGCTGTCCAGGCCCAGCATGTCATGCATCACCAGCACCTGGCCGTCGCAACCGGGGCCAGCACCGATGCCGATGGTGGGCACGCTGAGTTCGGCACTGATCTGCGTAGCGATCGGCGTCGGCACGCATTCCAGCACCACCAGGCTGGCACCGGCGTCGACCACCGCCTGCGCATCGCGGCGCAACTGCTCACCGGCTTCGCCGCGCCCCTGCACCTTGTAGCCACCGAACCGCAGCACCGATTGCGGAGTCAGCCCCAGGTGCGAGCAGACCGGAATCTCGCGCTCGACCAGATAACGGATGACCTCAAGCTTGTGCCCGGCGCCTTCGATCTTGACCATTTCCGCGCCGGCTTGCAGCAGCTGGGTAGCGGCATCCAGTGCACGTTCGGGCGTGGCGTCGGCCTGGAACGACAGATCGGCCACCAGCAATGCGCGATCGAGCGCGCGGGCCACCGAGGCGGTGTGGTAGACCATGTCGGCGGTGGTCACCGGCAAGGTGGAATCGTGCCCCTGCACCACCATGCCGAGCGAGTCGCCGACCAGGATCAGGTCCACGCCATTGGCGTCGAAGGTGCGCGCGAAGCTGGCGTCGTACGCGGTCAACATGACCAGTTTTCGACCCTCGCGCTTGGCCTGCGCCAAGGCGGGCACGGTCCAGGGCTTGCTGTCGGCGTGGCTGCTCATGAAGTCATTACGTGGGGTGATGAGCCGGCCATTATCTACCCAATCGGCTCCAGCCCGCAGGTATCGATAGTGTGCAAAGCGTGCCGCACTGTTCCATGGCCCGGAATGATCGCCTCCGGCGCCAGCTCGGACAGCGGCAGCAGCGCGAAGGCACGCGCCTGCAGATGCGGATGCGGCACCTGCAACTGCGGCAGATCGATCACCTGCTCGGCGTACAGCAGCAGGTCCAGATCCAGCGTACGCGGGCCCCAGCGCTCGCCGGCGCGACGCTGCCGGCCGAACGACTGTTCGATGCCCAGCAAAGCCTCCAGCAGCGGCAACGGCGCCAGGCCAGTGCGCAGCTGCGCCACGGCATTGATGAAATCGGGTTGGTCTTCGCGGCCCCAGGCCGGCGTGCGGTATAGGCGCGACGCGGCGATCAGCGTGGTTTGCGGCACAGCGCCAAGCGCAGCGATGGCCGCGCGCACGCTGGCCTCGGCCGGGCCCAGGTTGGCACCCAGGCCGACAAAGGCGGTCTGCATGCCCTACTCGCCCGCAGACGCGCCAGTGCGACGGCGACGGCGGCGACGCTTGCGCGGCGCGCCCTCCTCGCCTTCCTGGTCGGCTTGCGCCGATTCGAGCGCATCCACCAGCTCCTGGCCGGACGACTTCTGCGCCTCACGCCAGAACTCCACATCGGCAGCATGATCGGGCGAAGCGAACTGGCGCAGCACCAGGAAATCGAACGCCGCGCGGAAGCGCGGATGCGACAGGGTGCGGAACACCCGCTTGCGCTGACGCGAGGAGAAGCGCGTCTGCAGCAGCCAGATCTCCTGCATCGGCAGCGAAAAGCGGCGTGGCAACGCGACGCGTTCCAGCTGATGCAAGGTGACGCGATCGGCCGCGCGACGCTGCGCATCCTCCGGTTGCACGCCCTGCGCCTGCAGCCCCATCAAGGTGCGGCAGAACGCCGGCCACAGCAGTAGCGCGAACAGGAATGCCGGCGACACTGGCTCGTCGTTGGCCACGCGTGCATCGGTATTGCGCAGGCCTTCCAGCACCATGGCGCGCAACGCGCCGCTACGGTTGGATTTCAATGCTGCCGCGCTTTCTGGAAACAGCGCGCCGAACAGGCCATAACGCTCCAGGCCTTCGAAGCTGGCGACGCCGTGTCCGGACAGGAACAGCTTGAGAATTTCTTCAAACAGACGCGCGGGCGCGGCTTCGGATAACAGCCCGGCCAGGCGCGGGATCGGTTCGGCGGTGCCGGCTTCGATCTCGAAGTTCAACTTGGACGCCAGGCGCACCGCGCGCAGCATGCGCACCGGGTCTTCCTGGTAACGCAGCTCCGGGTCGCCGATCAACTTCATCAAGCGCGCCTGTACGTCTTCGAAGCCGCCGCAATAGTCGCGCACCGAGAAATCCTCGATGGCGTAGTACAAGGCGTTGCAGGTGAAGTCGCGGCGGATCGCGTCGTCTTCGATGGTGCCGTAGACGTTGTCGCGCACCAGCCGGCCGTTATCGAGTTCGCGATCGCCGCTGCCATCGTCGCTATTGGCGCGGAAGGTGGCCACTTCGATGATTTCGCGACCGAACACCACGTGCGCCAGACGAAAGCGGCGACCGATCAAGCGACAGTTCCGGAACAGCGCCTTGACCTCTTCCGGCGTGGCGCTGGTGGCGACGTCGAAATCCTTGGGGTGGTGGCCGACCAGCAGATCGCGGACCGCGCCGCCGACCAAGTACGCACCAAAGCCCGATTCGCGCAGGCGGTAAAGCACGCGCAGCGCGTTGGGGCTGATGTCCTTGCGCGAGATGGTGTGCTGATCGCGTGGAATGACGCGCAGCGTGAACAGGGATGTAACTGAGGGTTCGATGATGGCGCTTCCGTCTTGTGTTGCAGGATTGCCCAACGGCTATTACCTCACTATACTAGCGCGCTGCACAAGACGTGACAAAAGCGCTCCCTTCGTCTAATGGTTAGGACGTGGCCCTCTCAAGGCTAAAACAGGGGTTCGAGCCCCCTAGGGAGCACCACCTCTCGTCTCGCGGCAGAAAACGCCAGGGCCCCGCATTGCGGGGCTTTTGCGTTGTGGCGCAGGCACTTCGCACCCGTACTGGACCGAGCCGCCGTGCGGCGGGCCGCGACGGTCTCCAACGCGCGCCGTGGTCTGGGCAGGACCGCGGGAGTGACGACGTGGTCGAGGTTGGTTGTCGTCATGCATCGGCGCCCAGATCGCATCGGACGCGCGCCTTGCGGAAGTGTTTGTCGGGATGCGTCTCGCCGCGACCATCAACGCGCCGCAGCTAACGCGCATGCCGCTTTCGGGAGCACCGCGCGGTGAGGGTTAGACGATGGATCGACCACAGTCACGCCGCTTAGATCAGCCACATCAGCACAAAGAAAACTGCAGGGTCCAACAGCAACGTGCCGCGCAGACCACGCTCGCCATTGTTCGTCGCGACAGCCGACTTGCGTGGTGTGTGTGCCATTCGCAGTGGCCGCTTTGGTAATTTGCAGTACATGGCGTCTGCTCACACAGCGACGGGGAAAGGCGTCTCGTCATCGCTACCGGTTTCGGCGACGGCGTCATGCGCATGCAAGCTTTCCAGATGGCGTACCGCCACATGAAACGCCGCGTAGTGCTCACCCAGCACCTTGCGTAGGCGTCGCGCCGCGTCTTCGACATACATCAGGTTGGCGCCGTTCAAGCGCGCAAATGCCTGTTCGTCGGGCCGCCGCACCGCGGCCTGCACCGGCGTTGCCAACGCCTGCTCGCACAGGCCGATCAGTTGCTGGATCGCAAAGCCCTGCGCATCCACGGGCAGATCAACACATACCTGCGCCACGCTGCGCTGGCTGTGCGGGGTGGCGTAGGAACCGTGATCCTGCAACCACTGCGCAACGTCCTGCAGCGGCAGTGCACCGCGCCCGGCGTGCTGCTGTACGAACGCATCGCTGAGCAACTGCCGCGACAACGCCGCCGAACACGGGCATGTGGACGCATACAGCACCTCGACCTGTAGCTGGATCGTGGTGTGCCCTGCCCTGCACTGCGCGGCGATATGCACCGGATAAGCACGCCAACCGCTTAGCCCCTCGCTACGCAAGGCCGGCATGCGCAGCAGCCGTTCGAAGCTGAGCGTCAGCCTTGCGGCGCGGCTTGCGCAATCTGCATGGCTTTCGATCAGCGCCTGCAGCAGTTGCGACAGCATGGCCGGCGACAATGGCCGCTGCAGATGCAGGTCCAGCAGGCGATACAGCCGCGACATGTGGATGCCTTTGAGCTCAGCCCGCGGCAGATCGACCTGCACGCTGGCGCGGGCGGCAAGGTCGCCAGCACCAGCGTCCAGATGCACGGGAATTGCGATGTCCTGCATGCCGACCCACCGCAAAGGCGCGCTCAGCGTGGATGGTTCGGTCACAGCAACATCGGGAAGCGTGGCGGACATCGGGCACTCATTGAAGGGTAAAGGTGACGACCGCGCCTCAGGCGCGACCGGGAAACGCAGCGAAGTAGTCGTCGATTCCCGCATGCAGCGTCTGCGCGAGTTCGTCCTGATGCGTATCGCCACACAAACGCTGGCAATCGTCGCGATTGCTCATGAAGCCGGTTTCCACCAGCAACGACGGAATATCCGGCGACTTCAGCACCGCAAAGCCGGCCTGCCCCACCTGATCCTGGTGCAGGCGCGTCACCTGCTGCAGGCGGCCGAGCATCAGCTTGCCGAACTGCAGGCTGTTGGCGATGGTGCCGCTCAGCGACAGGTCGGCCAGCACCTGCGACAGCACCGGGTTGCTCGGCACCCGCAGCCGGCGTGCGGTATCGCCCATGTCGTCGGCAGCGTTTTCGCTATCGGCGATCCAGCGGGCCAGTGCCGAGCTGGCCCCGTTCTCGGACAAGGCGAATACCGAGGCGCCACGTGCCTGGCTGTTGGGTGCGGCATCGGCATGGATGGACACGAACAGATCGGCATTGTGGCGATGGGCGATCAGCACCCGCTCGTGCAGAGGCACGAAGCGGTCGTCGCTGCGGATCATGCTTGGCCGGTAACGCGGATCGGCCGCCAGACGCTGGTGCAGCCGCCCGGCCACCGCCATGGCGACATGTTTTTCGTAACGCGCATCGGCACTGACCGCACCCGGATCCTTGCCGCCATGGCCGGCATCGATGGCGATCACATACGGATGCAGGCGCGAGCGTGTGAACGCAGGCGCCGCCACAGCCGGCACTGCCTCTGACGACGAGGCAGTGCCGGAAGCGGCAGCAAGATCGAATACCAGCACGCTGTCCTCCCACCGCGCCGTGGCCGTCAGCGGCTGCGACAGATCGAGCACCACGCGCAGCCCATCCCCATGCGGGCCGCTGCGGATGGCGGCGACGGCGAGACCTTCGGGCAATGGATCCATCTGCGGTGGTTGCGCCGAAATGCCCGACAGGTCGATGACCAGGCGCGCTGGATCGGACAAGGTGAAGCTGCGGTAGGCGACCTGCGTACTCAAGGCGAGTCCAAGTCGCAGCCCCCCCTCCTGACGCTGCAGGCTGCAGTTGCGCAGCCGTGGCAGCGACTGCCCGTGGACCAGGCTCGGCGACAGCACCAAGGCCGCGCCGACGGTGCGCAGCACCTGCCGCCGCCTCATCGGGCCAATCCCGAAGGATCGATGCGGCCACCGCGCCACTTGGAGCACGGAAGGTTCGGCATGGTGACCAGGCAAACGACACTCTGCGGCAAGGAACGCGACACGACGTGACCAGACGAACGATGGATGAAGTGTTATAAAGTAACACTTATTGCGCAAAATCAAGCCCGCCGCGCCCTGCCAACACCTTCACGTTCACTTTTTCCGAAGAGCACCACGATGTCTCCCGCCATCCCCGACAGCTACACCGCCTGGCGCCACTGCATCGAAGTCGACTGCGCCCAGCCACTGACCGCGCCTTTCATCGTCCAACGGCTCGCCAGCCTGCGCGACCCCGGCGACCACCACACCCAGCAATTCCTGCGTCGTTGGGGCCAAGCGCATCAGCAGCAGGTAATTGGGTGGTTCGAGCAAGCGCTGCGGGGTTTGGAACCAAAGCGCTAAATCGCTCGTTCTGGTCCTGCACCGCTTGGGCAAAGGACTACATTGGTAGCAACCCGGGACATATTTGCAATGGCACTACTTAAACACTCGGCGAAACACTATCTCCTGCTTGGAGATCAATGCGGCTTTCCGCTAAGACCAACGCCTGTGCATTGGGTGGGACTGTCAAATAACTGACTTTGCATGGTCTTGAGTGAGCAATGCGGGCAGCATGAATTCGGGACGGAAGTGAAACATTGAAATAGTCCCGTATCGGAAGCTTGCCAGAGAGTCACTTTGAGCAATTTTGCGCAAACGCCAACACCCATCCGCCTTATGGACGTAACTTAGGCGAGCCTGAATCGCAGGCAAAATCGCCCCTAGCAGGGGAAGGCGAAACCCATGGAAGTCAAAGCAAATACGTTGAAGGTTGTGTGCGTTCTGGCCTGCGCTTTGATGGCAGGCCAAGTCTCGGCTCAAACTGGCGGATGCTGTGCAGGTGGTGTAGGAGCCAAAGCAACAATGGGATTGGGGGAACGTAGCCCGGCAGCTGCCAACCTCACCCTAGACCCCGCTTGGTCGATCTACGAATTCCAACGTGACGGCGTGACATACCTGCAAATCAACGACGTCGCCGGGGAAGTTAGAGCAGTGGTCGCACGCGTTGACAATGCGCTTTGGGTACTGCCAATGGGCAAGGATGCAGATCGCGTCACAGTACCTGCAGCTAATACAATTTGGGCAAGTTCGTCGACAACGTCTGCGACTGACCTAGGACCTAACGCAAAAATGGTATACCAGACCGCACACTTTACCGTGCATGTCGAGCGGCAAGCCAACGTGGAACGCTGGAAGGTCTCTCCGACGCGGTAACAACAGCTGCCTCGGCCACGAGGAACGTAAGTACTAACGCATGGCGGCGACGAAACAGGCCGCCATGCGACTTAAGCCGCGCCCGAAATTCGTGTTCATCCTCGGGGGATTCACGCCTCACGGAATCCACCAAAGAGGTGTCGGCAAAAACTCTCATGACGACTCCCTGCCCGCCTCTGCCGCGCCAGACACGCGCATGGATGAAATGCTTATTGGACAAAGGCAGAAGTTCCAGTGCGTTGAGTGTGCAACGATAAGCCGCAAGCTGCAGTCCAAGCGAGAGCTGCTGACAATCCCCTTGCAATAGACAGTCGAGCTTGGTGGAATTCAATCTCT
Source organism: Xanthomonas prunicola (assembly GCF_002846205.1). Taxonomy (GTDB): domain Bacteria; phylum Pseudomonadota; class Gammaproteobacteria; order Xanthomonadales; family Xanthomonadaceae; genus Xanthomonas; species Xanthomonas prunicola. The sequence continues at coordinate 3,081 of NZ_PHKV01000015.1, read as the reverse complement.
CAAACGCAGCCGAACGCAGCGTTCGAAACAGGCCATGCGTTTCAATCTCCAATGGATATAACGCCGCAACATATTCATGCAGAAGTTGCGACTCTAGGACTGCCACGCGCGTTATCTCCATTGCTGCCGCATGGTGGCCACGCTCCCGAAGATCTGCTATGACCGATTTACGCATCCTATTCATCTGGACGTTGATATCAGAGTATTCCACAACCCGATCCCGCAGTGTCCGCTCAGCCGCAAGATAACTAGCTTGAATGGCCTTTTGAGCATCGGCTTTAATTCGCCCGATAGTATCAAATCGCTTCAACGGCCTTACGAACCGTACGCCAAAAACGAATAAAAAAGTACTAACGGCGACATGAAAAATTTGGACTTCAAAAAGGCCGGAATTGTAATAACCAATCTCATAGGTCTTTGGTAAGGTTATTGCCAAGGCGAAGTTCGCAAGCAGCGTCCCGAGAGCGGTCCCTGTCCACCCGTGACGACGCGTCAAGACAATCGCCGGCCCTATCAGCGCAGCCATCAGCATCTTCCGAAGTAATGGCTCCTGCGCATAGACGAGTATATAGAAAAGCACAAGAATGACGACAACCGACAGTCCAAGATCTCGAGGCAGGTCTATGCGCGCTGGCTCTCGTTTTCGGGGCGACCACAACATGGCCGGAAGTAAGAAAATCAATATCCCCTGATAACTTCCCAACCAATAGCGAACAAGGAATTCCAGTACCTTGTCCGTGCTCGGCCCCCCAAGGCTGGCATTCAGGACAATGCTCCACAACGCATTAAAAAACCCAACGGCGATCGCGAATGGAATTAAGAAAGGAGTCTGCTGAAACAACTTGCGGGCATGATGGCGTGCCAACCAGATGACGAGCGCGATCATGGGGGCATGAACAAGTGGACTTATGTACGCCCACGTCAAGTCGTATCCTTGACCCTGCGAAAGCGGGACACGCAGCCAAAGCATTGCTGCCGCATCTCCTGCCAACAGGAATGGCCACTCGCGATAAGGTCTGAATAGCAGTGTTACAACACGCAAGCCGACAGGTAGGTACCACTGGTCGATGGAGCAATACCAGAGACAAAGGAATGCTAGGCAATAGCAAGCGCTAACCAGCACCCCCCTAAGGATTTCCCTTACTACCACCATACCACCACTCCTTGGTTCCACGATTCGCCCTAGTCTGGAGGGAAACTGTCTATTGGAGTATAGCGGTGGCGCACAATTTGCAAAAAGAGCCCATGCGCTTGCAGGCGGTTATCGCTGTTAAGACAGGCGTTGCACTTTGGTGGTGCGTTGGGCCACATGGAATCAGGCCGCCTGACACAGCGCAGGCCAGAGCTGTAGGCAGTTGCCAGGGCACATATCGCATCCAGCCCAACGATGACAGCCAGCGTGATCGAGTCGCCTGCAGCGATGCAGGCATACGAGACATCAGCAAGATCCCGGCGAGACCGTCAACGAACAAGGCCGCGCAATGCGCGGCCTTGTTCGTCTTCCAAACCGATATCGGCATAGCAGAGAAGATCAGCCCTCCATCTGCTCCAGCTCCTTGCCCTTGGTCTCATAAACGTACTTGAGCACGAAGAACACCGAGATGAAGGCGGCGACGGTGTAGATGCCGTAGGCGCCGGCCAGGCCGATGCTGCCGAGCAGGATCGGGAAGCTGACGGTGATAGCGAAGTTGGAGGTCCACTGCGCGGCGCCGGCAATGGCCAGGCCCGAGCCGCGGATCTGGTTGGGGAACATTTCGCCCAGCATCACCCACATCACCGGGCCCCATGAGGCGTTGAAGAACACGACGTAGACGTTGGCGGCGACCAGCGCGAGCATGCCCATGGCGTCGGACATGGCGAGCTTGCCGTTGGGGTCCAGCGAGGCGGTGGCGAAGGCATACGTCACAAAGGCCAGCGAGACAGCCATGCCCGCCGAGCCGATCCACAGCAGCGGCTTGCGACCGATCTTGTCCACCAGCATCACCGTGACCAGGCAGGCGCCGATGCTCAGGCCGCCGGAGAGCACGTTGATCAACAGCGCGTCCTGCTCGGAGAAGCCGACCGCCTGCCAGAGCACCGCGCCGTAGTAGAACACCACGTTGATGCCGACCAACTGCTGGAAGACCGCCAGTCCAATACCGATCCAGACGATGGGGCGGATCTTGCCGGTGGCCTTGTTGATCAGGTCGGAGAACTTGGGCTTGTGCTGATCGGCAGACATCGAGGCGGAAATCTCGCCCAGCTTGGTCTGCGCGACGGCGTTCCCGTACAGACGCTTGAGCACCACCAGCGCCTGTTCGCGGCGACCTTTGACCACCAGGTAGCGCGGGCTTTCAGGAATGACCAGGAGCAGCAGGAGAAACAGCAGCGACGGTATCGCCTGCATCCAGAACATCCAGCGCCATGCGGCCTGCCCTGCCCAGAGAGGCTCGGTGGAAGCGCCGGCGGCGTTGGCCAGCAGGTAGTTGCTCAAAAATGCGCAGAACAACCCACTGATGATGGCGATCTGCTGCATCGTGGCAAGCCGGCCGCGATAGCGTGCGGAGGCGACCTCGGCGATGTAGGCCGGCGAGATGACGCTGGCCGCACCCACGGCAAAGCCGCCCATCACGCGGGCGAAGATGAAGAAGCCGGAACTGTGCGAAGCACCGGCGCCGATGGCCGAGAGCAGGAACAGCGCGGCGGAAATGATCAGGACCGCACGACGGCCCCAACGGTCTGCCAGGCGGCCGGCAAAGAAGGCGCCGATGGCGCAGCCCAGCAGCATCGAGGCGACCTCGAAGCCGGTCTCGGCGGCGGTGGACTGGAAGGTCTGTTTCAGGCCATCGACGGTGCCGTTGATCACGCCGCTGTCGAAGCCGAACAGGAAGCCGCCGATCGTGGCTACACAGCTGATCAGGATGATGAAACGGGTGTTCTCGCCGGCATCGGGGGCGCCGTCAATGGAAACACTGGACATGGATTCACCTGGGAACATGCAAGGGAGCGTCCACGGGGGTGGCCGCCATCGGCCGGCGACGCAATGCGCCGCCGGCCACGGGACATCAACGCGTCAGATACTGATTGATCAGGTTTTCGTAC
>NZ_PHKV01000014.1 GCF_002846205.1 Xanthomonas prunicola | reverse complement strand
CCGGTGTCTGCGCCCGGCGCGAAGGTGTAGCGCTCGGTGGCGGCGCGGGTGAGTGCGCTGGCTTCGGCGTCAATGCCGCCGTAATCGGTGAGCCGCACCTTGTAGTAGCCGGCCTGGCCCACTTCGCCGTCGTGCGTGTAACGCGCGGCATAGCGCTTTTGGTCGAAGGCCTTGGCATCTTTGGTATCGAAGTCGCCGCCGGGGCCGATGCGCCCGGTGACCGGCAGGATCGACACCTGGCCACCCTGTTCCCAGCAGCCGGCCCCTGACAGGAACGAATGGCCGAAACCGCGAATGCTGGGGTCGTCGTAGCGCCAGCCGGCGTAGTGCGCGCCGATCGGGCTGACCTGGATCAGGCCGAACGGCGCCGAGGCGCCTGGGTAGGTATTGCCGTCATCCTTGCTGCCGATGAAGGTGTTGACCTGCGCCGGGTCCTGCGCGGCCAGCGGTGCGGACAACGTTACCCCAAGCAGGCACAGGCCTGCGGCGGTGCGGCGCCAGAACGGTGTGCGCGCAGAACGCGCGCCAGAGCGGTTGGGCGATACGACTGATGGCATGCAAAACACCTCGGGAGAGGGCGGCCGAAGCCGCAGGTGGAAGGCGCGTGCCTGCCGCTGCACGACGCAGCGAGCGACGCACAACACGCGTGCAAGCAAGACGATCGACACCACACGCTCGGGCATCGTCATGCGTTGTGGTGGTGTCCGCCTCAAAAATCGAACACGTATTCTGCCGCGATCTCGCGCCCGACCTGGCTAAACAAGCGGCTGTGATAGAACTCGTCATCGAGCTTGTACGGATGCTTGTGGTTGTAACCGGTGCTGTTGAAGACATTGTTAACGTAGAGATTGAGCTTCATTGCAGGGGTGATGCGGTAGCCAAGATTGACGTTCCAGGTGATCGCCGGGCCGATGCGACCGTCGTATTTGCGCGTGCTCTGGCCGAAGGTGGGGCGATTGGGAACGGTGTTGGTGCAGCCGGCGCGGTCGTCGGGCACGTCGCCATCGGCGAACGGTACGCAACCGCCGGGGTTGTCCAGCCGGTCCAGGCCCCAGTGCGAGCGCACGCCCGGCACCGCACCGACGCGGTCGCCGTAGACGGTAGCGTTCCAGTTGCCGTACAGCCAGTTCACGCTGCCGCGCAGCTTGCTGCGGATGTCGCGCTCGCGGCGCTCGGGATTGGGGTCGCTGCGGTACGTCTGCTCGTGCATCGAGCGCAGGTTGGTGTCGTCGAGCCCCAGCTGGAAATCGTCGCTGCCGGTGGTGAGCTGGTAGCGCGCCGCCAAGTCGATACCGCTGACATCGCGCTGGGCCAGGTTGAACGGGCCGCGCTCGATCGCGGTGATGGCGCCGGCCGCATTGCGCTGCACGCGCGCCAGGATCCAAGCGCAGTAATCGGCGCCGCCGGGGGTGGACCAGGCCTGCCCGGGCGCGATGGTCAGCCCGGTGCGGCAGCCGGCTTCGTCGCGCAGGAGGGTGGTCTCGTCGATATCGCGGATCTCGTCTTCCAGATGGATGCGCCAGACGTCGGCGGCAAACGAAACGTTCTCGAACGCATCCCAGACACCCCCCGGCGTGCACGAACTGCCCAGTTCCGCGTCCAGGTCCGGGGTGCCGCGGCGGTTGATCGGTGGCATTTGGGCGTCTGGGCGTAAAAGAGCGACGGGGGGATGACCGTGGATTCAGCGAATTAAGCGCGGAGACAAGGGTTGGATCAATCCAAATCAACGCAGACCTGATCTCGCCCGCGTTGCCGACAGTAAGCATCCCTGAATCGCGGCACCACCTGCGGCGCAGCAACGGGCCCATGCGTACGCCGGGCCAGGAAGGCAGAACTCCCAGACAAGCAATGACTTACACCGCGCTGATGGGCTCATCCGCCAGTAGCACTGGCGGATGAGCCTGCAAAGGCATCGACAGGACTGTTGCTATCGATCGTGAGCCGAGGATGGCCGTCGGCTGCGCCGGACAGGAGTGCAGCGGTGGCCTGGTGGCGGACAGATGTTGAGTCGGAGAGCGGTGGTCGATGCGAGCGACCTGCATCGACGCAGTGGCCAAGTGAGCGCGCGCAAGCGATATGCGGCGTACGCGACGCCACAACTCCCGCTGTGGTGGCAGCAGGGGGCGTCGACAGTCGTCGTCGCGCTGCGTGACGACGCAGATGCCCAGTCATGGGCCAAGCAGTCAGCATTGTCGTGCAGCAACCTTCGATATCGAACAGCGAAAAGCCGTCGAGCGAGCTCGACGCGACTCGGGCATGGATGCCACGACGGTTATCATCGACGCATCGCACGGACGCGCGAATGCGCAGAAGCCATCATGCACAAGACCAGTCTCTTCGCGGCGCTGAGCGCGCTGCTTGCCCTTGCGCCCCTGGCGCTGGCGCATGCCGACGGCTCGATCCTGCCGCAGCAGCGCGACAACACCGGCAATGTGATGGAGCCATTGGGGCAGGTGCTGCGGGCCGATGAGCAGGGACAGTCCCGCCTTTACTTCTGCACCCGCGATGCCGCCTGGTGCGTGCGGAGCGAGCCGCGATCCGAACCGGGTGACCCGCTGAACATGCTGGAAATCTCCGAGACGGTCGCGGGCGAGCAGACGCCCCGCGTCTACCACGTCAGCATCGACGTCCCGGAGGGCGGCGAGCTGTCGGTGTGGCCGTGGATCGTGCGCATGGCGCCCGGCGTGGGCGCCGATCAAGCGGTGACCGATCCGCAACAGCGTGCGCGCCAGAACGTGCTGGTCGGCGGCATCAGCAAGCTCAGCACCAGCTACTCCGGCGGCGGCGCCGCGGCATCGCGGCTGCAGCTGGCGCGGGTGCGCCATCTGCAGGACGACATCCAGACCGATAGCGACCTGCTGCGCGTGCCGTGGGAAGGCAACGCCATGATCCGCACCTGCTTCACCGAGCGGGACATGCAGCAGCGCAGCGGCGCCTGCCATGACACCTACGATTTTTCCGCAAAGCTCTCGCTGGATTCCACCGCGCAGGGCATGCCGGTCCTGCGCTACCAGGCGGTCGCCACGCGCTTCCCGGCCGGTGTCTCACGCGATGAGGATTCGCTGGCCAAGCCGCTGAAGAAGAAAGACCTGCGCACCGAGCAGGATCCGGCGTGTACCTACACACGCGCGTTCCGTTTCGGTGACGGTGAGTACCGCCCGGACCAGGCACTGCCGGACTGCGCGAATTACACTGAGCTGTAAGGCGCAATCGCACGCTGCGGCGTTGAGCCCTGTGCGGCGTGCGGCAGTGATGATATTGCGCGTGCGTCTTCGAGCACACGCAGGTCCTCCGGCGGATGTGCGTGTGGGTGAGCGTTTCGGTTGACCCGACCAAGCCGCCGCTTTCGCTGCACAGACGACGTACGCGCCTGGTTGCCCAACGGCAGGCACGCAACGCACGCGATGCAGCATCGCCGTTTGTATGGCAGCAGGCAGCATCGGCCGTCACGCAACGCCACAACGACAGATGCCCGGCCAATGGCCGGGCATCCAGGGCTGCCATGCGGCAACCGTCGGGGTTTACCAGCGCATGCCTTCGAACGGGTTGAAGCTGGTGCTGCCCTTCACCTTGTCCAGGTAGTAAGCGTAGTTGGCGCTCATGCCAGCAAGCAGCGCCAGCGGAATGCTCAGCGCATTACCGATCGACCCGGGCAGGAACGAGGCCACGATGCCGACCACCAAACCGATGCCGATCAGGCCCAAGGCCTTGCGCCACAAGCCAAGGATGAAAAAGTAGATGAAGCCAAAGAACAGCGCGTAGAAGTTCATGCCCACCTTGAGCTTCTCGCCGAAGGGCAGCGTCTTGAGCGCCTCCTTGTAAGCGGGATCCTTGGGGCCGCCATGACGATCAAAGAAGGCGAAGCGGAACTGCCACTTGGGGCTGAGCTGGGTGCGATCGAAGGTATCCATTCCAATCCATTTAGTTGTAAACGATTACATGATAGGCGATCGCGTATTCATCGGCACGTGTTTTGCAGCGAACTCGCACGCGGGCCGGAAGTGCCCGGCCGACTCCGACACACGGCCGGCCAACGCCAGCGTCCCGCAACGCTAGCGGCTACCGCTGCTCGTTGACAGCGGTGCCACGGCGCGCGCGGCGGCGGGCGTAGAGCGCATGGTCGGCGCGGTCGACCACCGCGGTCAGCGCTTCGCCTTCCTGACGCAAGGCCGTGCCCAGCGTGAACTGGATCGGCGCATCGTTGCCAGCGGCCAGATAGGTGCGCAGCAGCTCTTGCAGCTGCTGCTCGCTGGCCTGGTGCAGCAGTACCAGGAATTCGTCGCCGCCCAGCCGCACCAGGTGGTCCTGGCGGCGCAGCGGATCGTTGAGAAACCAGGCCATCCGCACCAGCACTTCATCGCCGCGCTGGTGGCCGTAGGTGTCGTTGACCAGTTTGAACTTGTCCAGATCCACCACGATGCAGCCCCAGCGCACGCTGGCATCGCGCCTGTCCAGATCGTCCAGGAAGCGGCGATTGAAGCAGTTGGTCAGCGGGTCGGTGAACGACCATTCCAGCAGCTGTTTTTCCTGCTGATACTGGTTGGTGATGTCCTGGGCATGGGCCAGGACCAGGGTGGCGTCGGCTTCCACGTCGAGCACGTTGTGGTATTTCCAGTGGCGCAGGCTGCCGTCGCCGGCTACCAGTTCGATCACGCCCGAATCCTGGCCGTCGAGCACCATGTTCGACAGGTAGCCGCGCACGCCGCCATGGCGCTCCGCGCGGATCAGCTCGAACAGCGTGCGGCCTTCCATCTCTTCCACGCTGCGGCCCAGCGAGCGCGCTGCCGCCGGGTTGACGCTGATCAACCGGCCATCCATGTCGTGGGTGCAGATCAGCCCCAGGCTGTACTGGAACATCTTGCGGAACTTGCGCTCGCTGGCCGCCAGCGCGTCCACCGCGCGATGGCGGTCGGTGACGTCCTGGATGGCGCCGACCAGGCGCATGCGGCCGTCGACATGCTCCACCGCGCCGGTGCTGTGCACCCACAGGCGGCGACCGGTGCTGCTGATCAACGGCAGCTCCAGATCCCAGGGCGTGCCCTCGCGCACGCACAGTTCCACCGCCTCGGTGATCACCGCGCGCGCTTCCAGCGGGTAGAAGGTGATGGCTTCGGCAAGCGTGGGCTGGTAGCCCGGCGGCAGGTCGTGCATCCGGCAGGTTTCGTCCGACCAGGTCAGGGTCTTGGTGCTCACATCCACTTCCCAGCCGCCGACGCCGGCCACCCGCCCGGTACGCTCCAGAAACGCTTCGCTCTCGCGCAGGCGTTGCTGCAGACGGGCGTTGATGTCGGCGCGTTCGAGCATCACCCGGCGCTGTTCCAGCCCTTGGGCGGCGACCTTGGCCAGCTGTTGCAGGGCCGCCAGCTGGGCCGGCTCCAGCTGACGCGGGCGCTGGTCGATCACGCACACGGTGCCCATGCGCAGGCCATCGGACAGCACGATGGGGGCGCCGGCGTAGTAACGGATGCCGGGCGTATCGGTGACCAGGGCGTTGTCGCAAAAGCGCGGGTCGGCCGGGGCGTCGGGCACCTCCATCACCGCATCGTCCTGGATGGCGTAGGCGCAGAACGCCAGCTCGCGCGGGGTTTCGGACACGCCCGGCAAGCCGATATTGGCCTTCCACCATTGCCGATGCTCGTCCACCAGCGACACCAGCGCGATCGGGGTGCCGGCAATGGCCTGCGCGGCCGCCGCCAGCGCATCGAAGAACGGTTCGGAGTCGGTGTCGATCACCTGCAACAGCGCCAGCCGCGCCAGACGCTGCGCTTCGCTGGTGGTGGATGACGCAACGGTATCGCGCTGATTCAAAGGCAAGCTCACTCGTGCCCGGTAATCCGCGCAGTCTAGCGGACCGGGCATACCTGTTAGCGACGCCCCCGCGCGAGGTTCCGTGCGCCATTGCACACAGCGACGCCGGGCGTGCCGGTGCCGGGTTGTCGGCGCGCTGTCAGGCGTTAGCATCGGCCTGGGTGGCGGCGCCGCCATCGCGCATCTGCAGGGCCAGATACAGGCGCACGCAGTCGTCGGTGTTGCGCAGATCCACGCCGCACAGCTCTGCGATGCGCTGCATGCGGTAATCGAGGGTATTGCGGTGGATGGCCAGTGCCTTGGCGGTGGCTGCCATGCGCATGCCGGCGCCGAACCACACCGACAAGGTCTGCACCAGGTCGCCGCGACGGTCCTGGGCCAGCAGTGCCTGCAGCGGCTTGCGCAATTCCTCGGCCTGCCAGGCCTGACGCAGGTCGTCCACCAGCACCGGCAGGCGATGGTCGTCGTAGAAGAACGCATCGGCCTGCGGCGCGCGCGCCTTGCCGATGCGCATGGTGGTGCGTGCGATCTGGTGCGACAGGGCCAGCCCGTTGGGCTGCGGAAAGTACTGCCCCAGCGCCAGGCGGATCCGCAGCGGGCTGCTGGCGCGCATGCGCTCGAGCAAGGTGTGGGCGCGGCGGCGTTGTTCGTCCACGTCCCAGTGACCGCGGCGGTCCAGTGCCGGCTTGAGCACCACCAGTTCGTTGAGCGCGGTGGCGGCGATCAGGTTGCCGCGTTCGGGCGTGGACAGCAGCGTGTGCAGGCGCTGCAGCTCCACCAGCATGGCGTCCAGGTCGAGGGTGTCGCTTTCCACCTCGATCACGGCCGCCACGCGCGGCAGGTCGAGCGCGATGCCGAGCCGTTCGGCCCAGCCGGCCAGTGCCGGGGTCGGGCCGTCGGCGCGGATCAGGCCGAGCGTGACTTCCTCGCGCAGGCGCGCATCGCGGGCCAGCAGACGCAGCAGGCCGGCCTGTTCCAGCATCGCTTCGGCGGCCATGCGCACCAGTTCGGCCTGTTGGCCGATCCGCTGCGGGTCGCCGGTCAGCCCGACGCAGCCGACGATGCGGCCATCGGCGATCAGCGGCAGGTTGACGCCCGGGCGCACCGCGTCCAGCTGCTGCGCCAGTGCCGCATCGATCTCCACCCGGCCCTGCCTGGACAGCACCAGCAGCGCGCCCTCGTGCAGCTGACCGATGCGCGCCGGCTCGCCGCTGGCGATGATGACGCCGGTGTGGTCCATCACATTGACGTTGCCGTCGAGGATGGTCATCGCGCGGTCGACGATGGACTGCGCCAGGGTGCGGTCGAGCGTGAGCATGGGCGGGAATCTGTTGACGCGAACGAGGGAGGACACGGTGGCATGTTCGGTGCGCACATGTTCGCCACGCGTGTGATGGGACCCGTGCGGACTGTGTCCCGGCGTCTGTGCGAACTGTGCTGCCACCCGTTGGCGTGGTTCGATTCGGCGTGCAAAGGGGACGCGCGCTGTCCAACAGGACCCGTCAGACTCGGGCGCATGCCCTCGCCGCTTGTGTCCCCCGCGCGCTGCCATCAGCGCGCATCGACACCCGACGGCCGCTGTGCCAATACCCGGCCCACCTGCAGGGCCGCGGCCACATTGCGTGCGGCGATGCGCACGTTGCGGGCGGCTTCGGCCAGCGCCTGCTCCACCGTGCAGGCGCGGTGCACCACCGCAAACATCGCATCGATGCCATGGCCATGCAGCAGCGCAGCGCCGTTGCCCAGGCAACCGGCGATGGCGATCACCGGCTTGCCGTGCCGCTGTGCCACCCGCGCCACGCCCACCGGGGTCTTGCCGTGCAGGCTCTGGCTGTCCAGACGGCCTTCGCCGGTGATGACCAGATCGGCCTGGGCGACCAGTGCATCCAGCCCGAGCGCCTGTGCCACGATCTCCACCCCGGGCCGCAACTGCGCGCCCAGGTAGGCCACCAGCGCCGCGCCCAGGCCGCCGGCCGCACCGCCGCCGGGCAACTCGTGCAGCCGCATGCCCAGGTCGCGCTGCAGCAGGTCGGCGTAGTGCTGCAGGTTGGTCTCGAGCTGGCGCACCATGCTGGGAGTGGCGCCCTTCTGCGGGCCGAAGATCGCCGAGGCGCCGGTAGCGCCGATCAGCGGGTTGTCCACGTCGCAGGCCACTTCGAACTGGCAATCCTGCAGCCGCACATCCATGCCCTCGGTATCGATGCGCGCCAGCGCGGCCAGCGCGCCGCCGCCGGGACCGATCGCCTCGCCTTGCGCATCCAGCAGCCGCACGCCCAGCGCCTGCGCCAGGCCGGCGCCGCCGTCGTTGGTGGCGCTGCCGCCGATACCGATGATGAAGCGCCGCGCGCCGGCATCCAGCGCGGCCAGGATCAACTCGCCCACGCCCGCGGTGCTGGTGCGCAGCGGTGCGCGCTCGGCCGGCGGCACCAGCGCCAGGCCGCTGGCGGCGGCCATTTCGATCACCGCGGTGCGGCCGTCGCCGGTCAGGCCGAAGAACGCCTGCACCGGGGTGCCGAGCGGGCCGCTGACCGTGCAGTCGATCACCCGCCCGCCGGTGGCCGCCACCAGCGCATCGACCGTGCCTTCGCCGCCATCGGCGACCGGCACCTTGCGGTACTGACAGTCGGGAAACACTTCGCGGAAGCCGGCCTCGATCTGCGTCGCCACCTCCAGCGCGGACAGGCTTTCCTTGTAGGAATCGGGCGCGATGACGATCTTCATGGGCACACTCGCTGAGACGGACGCATCATTGGTTCACCGCGCGTGCCGGCACCCGCAGCACCAGCGCGGCGCCCAGCAGCATGGCCCCGGCCAGCACGTACAGCGCCAGCTCGGTGCTGTGGGTGGCGTCCTTGATCCAGCCCACCAGGTACGGGCTGACGAAACCGGCGACCTGGCCGGTGGAGTTGATCAGCGCCAGCCCACCGGCCGCGGCGGCGGCGGTGAGAAAGCCGTTGGTCAGCGGCCAGAACAGCGGCAAGCCACTGACCGCGCCCATCGTGGCCAGGGTCATGCCGAACAGGGCCAGACCCAGGTTGTCGGTGACGCTGGCGGCGATACACAGCCCGGCCGCCCCCATCAGCAACGGGAGTACCAGGTGCCAGCGGCGCTCGCGGCGGCGGTCGGCCGAGCGCCCCATCAGCAGCATGAACACCGCCGCGGCCAGGTACGGGATGGCGCTCATCAGGCCGATCCGGGTCGGGTCGGTGACGCCGCTGCCCTGGATGATCGAGGGCAGCCAGAAGTTGATCGCATACACCCCGCTCTGGATGCAGAAGTACACCGTGCCCAGCATCCACACCGCCGGGTTGCGCAGCACCGCGCCCAGCGAGCTGGAGGCGCCGGCCGGCTTGCCCGCTTCGTCGGCGGCCAGCGCGCGGGTCAGTGCCTGCTTCTCCTGCGGGTCCAGCCAGGTCGCCTGCTGCACGCCATCGCTGAGCAGGAACCACACCCCGATGCCCAGCAGCACGGTCGGCAGACCCTGCAGCAGGAACATCCACTGCCAGCCGGCCAGGCCACCCTGCCCGGCCGAGAAATGGCCGAGGATCCAGCCGGACAACGGCCCGCCCAGCACGCCGGAGATCGGGATGGCCGACATGAAGACGGTCATGACCCGGCCATGCTGGGCGCGCGGGAACCAGCGCGTCAGGTACAGCACGATGCCGGGGAAGAAGCCGGCTTCGGCCGCGCCGGTGAGCAGGCGCAGGGTGTAGAAGCCGGCCGGTGTGCGCACGAACAGCAGGCAGGTGGAGAGCAGGCCCCAGCTGACCATCATGATCGCCACCCAGCGGCGCGCACCGATGCGCTGCAGGATCAGATTGCTCGGCACCCCGCAGGCCAGGTAGCCGATGAAGAAGATGCCCGCACCCAGCCCGTACACGGTCTCGCTCATGCCCAGATCGCCAAGCATCTGCAGCTTGGCGAAGCCCACGTTGACCCGGTCCAGGTAGTTGAACAGGTAGCAGACGAACAGGAACGGGATCAGCCGCCACAGGATCTTGCGGTAGGTCGGGGCCATGCCATCGGGGGGCGGCAGTGGCCGGGTGGCTTGGGTCATCGCACGCTCCAGCAGTCGGTGGGCCCACCGGCGCGCAGTGCGGCGGCACCGCCACCACGCAGGGGTCGGCGCATTCTAGTTGGAGGTTTTTCCCGGAAGCATCGTCAGGCTGCCGCCTGTCCGTGGGCCGGCAGTCGCCGATTTTTGTGCAAATGCCCAAATCAGCACCAGCCGCTCCCGGCGTATGCCGGGCTCGGAACGCAATAGCAACCATGCTGTTGGTGCAGGGCTGGCCGCCCGATGCTGCGACGGCGACCCGCCACCTAACCACTTGGCTGACAACTAGCGCCGGCGCACTCCGCGCGCGCCCCAATCAGCCCATCGGGCGAAGAAGCCCACGGCAGCAACGCGCCCTACCCCAGCCCTGCACTAACAACCAAACCGGCGCCCCACCGCCAAGCCCGACACAGTACCCAGCCCCGCACGACGGACCGCCTCGGCTTTGCGAATCCCAACTCCCAACTCCCGCGCTCTACCGATTCCCCACTCCCGATTCCCGATTCCCCGCCGCATACGCCTGCGCCTGCCCCATCACCCGCAGCAGGTTGCCGCCCCAGATGCCGGCGATCTGCTGCTCGGTGTAGCCCTTGCGCAGCAGCCAGGCGGTGATGCGCGGGAGCTTGGAGACGTCTTCCAGGCCGACCACGCCACCGCCGCCGTCCCAGTCCATGCCGATGCCCACGTGCTCGGGCCCGACCACCTTGAGCACATGTTCCAGATGGGCGAAGAAATCCTCCTCGGTGGCGCGCTTGATCGGGTAGCGCGCATCCAGCTCCTTGAGCGCGGCGCTCAGGGCCGTGCCGTCGGCGATCCTGACGTGCTCCCAACCGCCGTACTGGTCGGTCAGCGCCTTCTCGGCGGCCTTGCGCTCGGGGCTGGCGCCGCTGTCGACCAGATAGCCGCCGTAGGAGTTCACCTGGATCACCCCGCCGTGCTCGGCCAGCACCTTCAGCCGCGCGTCGTCGATATTGCGCGGATGGTCGAACACCGCACGCGCGCCGCTGTGCGAGAGCACGATCGGCACCGGCGAGAGCGCAATCAACTGATCGAACACCGCATCGGAGGCGTGCGATTGGTCGATCACGATGCCCAGCGCCTGCGCCTGCTGCACCAGTTGCTTGCCGGCTGGGCTCAGGCCCTTCCATTCCGGCCCCTTCGGGTCGGTGGCCGAGTCGGCGAACTCGTTGTTGAGAAAATGCACGGTGCTCATCAGGCGCAGGCCTTGCGCGTAGTAGAAGCGCAGCAGCGTCGGGTCGGCCACCAACGGGCTGGCGTTTTCCATGCTGATGTACACCACGCGCTTGCCAGCGACCTTGATGCGCGCCGCATCGGCCGGCGTAGTGGCCAGTGCAAAGCGCTGCGGTTGCGCGGCCAGCAGCGTGTGGATCTTCAACAGCCGCTGCAGACCGGCATCGCGATCGTCCAGGTGCGCGGCCGCACTGCGATTGCCCTGCCCGGTGTAGACCGCCCAGAAGCCGCCATCCAGCGCGCCTTCGACCATGCGCGGGTAATCCACCTGCGACAGCCGGTTGCCGGCATGCGCCTGCAGCACATCGAAGTCGGGGCGCTCCAGGTTGGCCGGCGTGTCCAGATGCGAATCCAGCGTGACCAGGCGCTGTTGCAATGCGGTGGCGCGCGCCAGTTCGGCCTTGGAAAACTCCAGCGCGTGTGCGGGCAGCGCAGCGGCCAGCAACAACGAGACAGACAGCGAAAGCGAGCGCAGATGCATGCGATCTCACAGGCAGTGGGGGGTGAGCCGATCATAGCGGCTCGCTGCACGCGCGCTGCGCCTCGCGTGGGACGCTGTAGCGCTGTCACTCCAACCGGCGCGATTGCGTGAGCGATGTACGCGTTGCGAGGCCGGTTCTACGGCGATACCCAAGGAGCGACCACGCGCAACGGTGCCGAGATACGCACCGCCATGCCGGCAACAACGGCGCGACCGGCCGCTTGTCATTGCGCATCGGTTTGATACGCCTTGGAGCCCAGCGCGCGTGGACCGCCACGCATGCCGCATCCCTCAGTCGTCCAGTTCTGCCAGACGCGCACGCACGCTTTCCACATCGATGTGCTCGCGTACATGCGGCCACTGCCGCGCCCATACCGAGCGGAACACGATCCACGCACCGAACACGCCCAGACAGGTCGACCCCAGCGCCAGCAGCAATGGGTGCAGCGGCGAGCCGTCGCCAGTCTGGAACAAATACATGAAGGCGCCGGAAAACAGCAGCCATACGCCGAACACCGGCCAATTGCTGGCCAGCAGGCTGGCATTGGGCCGTTCGATCTGCCGCAGCAGCCGGCGCAAGGTCTTGCGTTCGTCTTCGTCGCTGGACGTCATCGGCTGCCGGCTCCTGGTTGCATGACTGCGTTGATCCACTGCTTGCCGGCGATGGCATCGCGCCGAGGAAGACGCTGCCTGCAACGCGGCAGACCGCGTCCGCCGCCGCGACGCGCTGCTACATCACGCGGCAGAACACCGCCTTCAGATAGCGCGATTCCTGCACGTGCGCCATGAACGGGTGGTCCGGGCCGGCACCGGCCACCTTCAGGATCTGGATGGTGCGCCCGGAGAAATACGACGCACGCCGCAGCATGTCCAGGAACTCCTGCTCGGCGACCAGACCGGTGCAGGAGAACGTGGCAAACAGGCCGCCGGGCTTGACCACGCCCAGGGCCAACTTATTCATGTCCAGATACTTCTTCAGTGCCGGAATCACCTGCTCGCGGTCGCGGGTCATCTTGGCCGGATCCAGGATCACCACATCGAACTGGTCGCCGCGATTGGCCGCATCGCGCAGCCACGGAAAGATATCGGCCTGCACGAACTTGGGCCGCACGTTGTTGAGCTTGGCGTTGCCCTTGGCGATGGCAATCACGTCTTCGTCGATGTCCACGCCCAGCACTTCGGACGCGCCGCGCGCGGCTGCATACACGGCAAAGCCGCCGGTGTTGCAGCACAGGTCCAGCACGGTCTTGCCTTCCACCTGCTCGCTCAGCCACTGCCGGTTGTCGCGCTGATCGGCGAAGAAACCGGTCTTGTGCGCACCGGCCGGGTCGGCGCGGAACTTGATGCCGTGCTCGGTGATCACCGCCGCTTCGGTGGTGGTGTTGCTGTGGAAATCGAAACTCTCCTGCTTTTGCACGTGTTCGTCGGCAAAGCTGTGGAAGCGGCAGCCCGGGAACTGCTCGCGCAGCGCCTCGTAGATCCATTCGCGGTGACGGAACATGCCGGCAGCGAAGAACTCCACCACCACCAGGTCGCCGTAGCGGTCCACCACCAGGCCGGACAGGCCGTCGCCTTCGCTATGCACCACGCGCCAGGCATCGGACACCGCGTCGAGCTTGAGCCAGTCGCGGCGCAGGCTCACTGCGGCTGCGATCTTGCGCGAGAACCAGCCCGCATCCACCGGCACCGACTGGTCGGTTTCCAGGATGCGCACGGCAATGCGCGAATGCCCGTTGTAGAAGCCGCGGCCGATCCACTCCCCGTCCACGCCGACCACATCGACGATGGTGCCGGGTTTGGGCTTGGCGGCGGGCTTTTCCACCAGCTTCTGGAAGATCCACGGGTGGCTGGAGCGCCACGCATTCTTGAGTCGGACGACGGGGACAGGAGTATTCATTGACCTATTGTATCCGGCTGGATTGACGTGCCCGGCCCCTGCCCGCAGAATCGGCGCCAGAAGGGGAGTAGCTCCCAGCGTTGTCGCCGTCATTACGAGTCCTGTCCGTCAGGCGCTCCGGTGCAACGGCAACCGGCCCAGCCGGTTGCGAGCGAGACCTTCGCCGCGCAGGCGAAGGTCCGTTACCCGGAATCCACGACTTCCGTGTCACAAGACCTCAGCCCGCCGGCTGTCCAGGTCGTTTTCACTTTTCGGGATTCTTATGCAAACCATTGGCAATGTCTGGCTATGGGGTGGCTTCGCGGTGGTGGTGATCGCCGCGCTGCTGGTTGATCTGGTACTGATGCGCCACGGCGGCGCCCACAAGGTCACCTTCAAGGAAGCCACCTGGTGGAGCATCGGCTGGGTGCTGCTGGCTTTGGCCTTCAATGCCGGGCTGTGGTGGTACCTGCAGGGCAGCGTGGGCGACGCCCAGGCCGATCAGATCGGGCTGCAATTCCTCACCGGCTACCTGGTGGAAAAATCCCTGGCGGTCGACAACATCTTCGTGTTCCTGATGGTGATGACCTACTTCGGCGTGCCGGAGGAACAGCGCCAGCGCGTGCTGATCATCGGTGTGCTGGGCGCCATCGTGCTGCGCGCGATCATGATTTTCGCCGGCTCGATGTTGCTGGCCAAGTTCCATTGGCTGCTGTACGTGTTCGGCGCGTTCCTGCTGCTGACCGGTATCAAGATGTGGTTCTCCGCCGGCAAGGAGCCGGATCTGGAAACCAACCCGGTGTTGCGCTGGATGCGCAGCCATCTGCGCCTGAGCCCGCAGTATCACGGCAACCTGCTCAGCGTGATCAAGGATGGCAAACGCTGGTTTACCCCGCTGTTTGTGGTGTTGATCCTGATCGCGGTGATCGATGTGATCTTCGCGGTGGACAGCATCCCGGCGATCTTTGCGATCACCACCGACCCGTTCATCGTGCTCACCTCCAACGTGTTCGCGGTGCTGGGCCTGCGCGCGATGTTCTTCCTGCTGGCCGGCATGGCAGATCGCTTCCACCTGCTGCCCTATGGCCTGGCGGTGATCCTGGTGTTCATCGGCACCAAGATGATGATCATCGATCTCTACAAGATCCCGGTGCTGGTCTCGCTGGCGGTGGTGGTCACGATCCTGGTTGCCACCATCGTGCTGAGCCTGCTGCGCCCGCCCAAGCCGGCCGGGCACTGACCGGCCGGGATTCGGGATTCGGGATTCGGGGTTGTGATTGGCTGCAGGTGGTGGTGCAAGGGATGCCGCGGTTTCGCTTCGGCTCTAGCCACTGGGGCCGGTCGTGGTCTTCGGCCGTGATCGGTTGGCTCTGCCGCCCACTGCGCAGCTCGGCTGCAGCGCACCACAGGCGGTACCGGAACATCGGGACCGCGCCCTGGTTGCCATCCCATCTATCTGCGCTGCGTTATTTGCCGCCGCGGCCTGCCTGCCGGGCTTCGTATCAGCCCGGCAGGCGGCAGGATTGTCCCGCCGCCGGATCCGGTTATCCCGCGCAAACAGGGCTTGCAAAGGCAAAACCACGCCGCCATCCGGGAATGCATGACAACGCATTCCCTCGCCCCCGATTCCACCAACCAGAGCCACCTGGACCGTTCCCGGGTGCTGCGTGCCTTCAATCTCAGCCTGGCCGCCGTGGTGCTGCTGGTGGCGGTATTCACCGCCCAGGGCATGTTCGACTGGCGCGCCTGGGCAGTGGCGCCGCTGCAGGCCGACGGCCTGCTCGGCATCCTCACCGCACCGCTGCTGCATGGCTCGCTGGCGCACCTCGGCGCCAACGCCGCCGCGTTGTTGATCCTGGGCACGCTGGCCGGCAGCGTGTACCCGCGCGCCACTGTCATGGCGCTGCCGCTGTTATGGCTGGGATCGGGCCTGGGCGCATGGTTGCTGGGTGAGCCCGGCAGCCGGCATCTGGGTGCCAGCGGCGTCACCCACGGCCTGATGTTTCTGGTGTTCGTGCTCGGCTTACTACGTCGCGACCGCCCGGCGATCGCCACCAGCATGATCGCCTTCCTGTTCTACGGCGGCATGTTGGTGACCATCCTGCCGCATGAAGCAGGCGTGTCCTGGCAATCGCATCTGGGCGGTGCGGTGGCCGGGTTGATCGCGGCCCTGCTGCTGCGCCTGCGCGATCCGCAACAGGCCAAGCCGCGCTACAGCTGGGAAGACGAGGATGAAGATACGGCCTGGGAAGTGAGCAACCCCGAACACGCGATGCTGGAACCCCCACCGCCGCGTCAGGTACCGGTGCTCTGGCAACGCCAGGAAGATGGCTCGGAAAATGTGGTGCTGCACTTTCCGCCGCGCGAACGGCCACCGGGAACGTAAGCACGCGCGTGTGCGCGGTGGGGTGTCATCGGGAACGCCTCCTCGCGCGTTCCTACAAACCGCCTACACGTTTAACGCTCTGCACGTTCGTTCAACGCGCGCCGCGCCAGGCCCGGGTCATCGGCAAAGAACGCATCGATGCCGGCGGCCAGATACGCCTTCAACTCGACCAGCGCGCCGGCGTCGTTGCGCTCGGTCACTGCGCCGCTGCTGCGGTTGTTGGCGGCCAGGAAATAATTTTCCGGACGGAACGTATACGGCTGCACCTGCAGCCCGGCCGCATGTGCGTCGTGCACCAGGCTGGTGGGCGTGCCCAAGCGTTGCTGCGCATCCAGCGGGATGATGCTGCGAATGTCGGGGCCGATCGCATCGGCATACGTGGCGACCTGCTGCAGACCGTCGGGTGTGATCATCTGCCCATAGGTCTTCGGCGCACCTTCGGTGCCGGCATCGGGCAGCGCCATCTGCGCAGCACCGAGCAACTGCAGCAGACGGATGTTGCTGGTGCGCCCGATCTTGCTGCGCAAGTAGCGCAGATTGTTGGTCTCGAACGATTGGATGATGACCGGCGCGGTTTGTGTGTAGGCATGCGCATGCAAGGTGGCCAATACCTTGTCTTCCATCGGCAGGCCAAGCGCCTTGAAGTAACTCGGGTGCTTGATCTCCGGTATCAGCCCGATGGGACGCCCAGTCGCTGCCGATTCTGCGGCAACGAAATCGATGATCTCGTCGAACGTAACGATCTGGAATTGCCCGTCCCAACGCGTGCCGCGCAGCTGCGGCAACCGCTCGCGCGCACGTAGCGTCTTCAACTCGGCCAGGCTGAAATCTTCGGTAAACCAGCCTTCCATCGCCTGTCCGTCGATGGTCTTGCGCGTCTTGCGCGCAGCGAACTCCGGGTGGCTGGCCACATCGGTAGTGCCACCGATCTCGTTCTCATGCCGTGCGATGAGCACGCCATCCTTGGTCGACACCAGATCCGGCTCGACAAAATCGGCGCCATCGACAATGGCTTTGGCGTACGAGGCCAACGTGTGTTCCGGGCGCAGCGCACTGGCACCACGGTGCGCAAAGATCTGCACCGTCTTGGCCAGCGGTGCTTCGGCAACTGCAGGGCCGCTCATGCCAACTATCATCGCTCCCGCCAACCAGATACGACCGAACTGCATCATGCATCTCTCCAACGAAAAACAGTTACCGAATCGACACATGGCCGCCAGGCGAGTCTGGTCGATAAGCGGCGCGGGAGGCACGACTGTACATCCCGCTGACGCCGCATCGTCCGCACCCGCCGTAAAATCACTCGCGACGTCTTGTTGGCCAGCCTAAAACTGTCTACGTCGATCTAAACCGGAAATCGGTAAGCAACCGCAAGACCGGCTCTTACGATTCCCCAATCCCCAATCCCGATTCCCGATTTCCGTCCTCAGAACTTGGCATCCAAGGTCAAAAACACCTGCCGCGGCGCGCTGGCATGGAACGCCAGCTGACGCCCGTTCGGGTCGGTGTTGGCGAACGCGGTGAGGTTGGAGGCGTAGCGCTTGTCGGTGAGATTGGTGACGTTGAGCGAGAGTTTGAGCGCCTGCAGCACGCCGACCTGGCCAAACGCGTACCCGGCGCCGGCATCGAACGAGGTGTAGCCGCCAAAGCCTTGATCGTTGGTGTAGGTGTAATACCGCTGGCCGGTGTACTTGCCACGCAGGTTGATGTTCCAGTTTGCGTAGTTGAAGGCGATTTCGCTGGCGAACATGCGCTTGGGCGTATCCACCGTGGTCTTGCCGGCGGTGGGGATGGTCACGCCGTTCTGCACGTAGTTGTCGTCATAGGTGGAGCGATTGATCGACGCCGAGTTGTACCACTGCAGGTAGCTGGTCGGCTTCCAGATCACCGTCAGTTCGCCACCGCGGCTGCTCACCGAGCCCACGTTGAAGAAGCGCGTGGTGCAGGCCGGCGTGGTGCCCTGCTGGATGCTGGCGCAGGGGTTGAGCGAGAGCAGGCGGTTGTCGAAGGTGACGTCGTAACCGACCAGCGACGCTTCGAAACGGTCGCGTACGAAGCGATAGCCTGCTTCCAGCGTGCGCGATTTTTCCGGCTCCAATGCGCCGACGCTGGCATCGAACGATGCCTGGGTCACCAGCAACGGGCCACCGGCGCCGCCACCCTGGAACGCAGCGATGTTTTCCGCGTACGAGGCGAACACTTCCTGGCCTTCGGCGAGGCGATAGCCCAAGCCGATCTGCGGCAACACCGATTCGCTGGCCTTGAGCGAGCCGGTCGCCACCGGCGCTTCCACCGCCACGCCCGGCGTCTCGCGTGCGGTCATTTCGGTGCTCGGGCTCTTGATGCCCAGATCCAGGCTCAGGCGCTCATCGAGAAACTTGAAGTTGCCCTGTACATAGAACTGGCGGGTGGTGATGACGTAGTTCTGCGAGAACAGGCGACGGTTGGGGTTCTGCAGGAACTTGTCGTCGCTGACCGGGCCATCGATCCAGTAGAAGTTGCGCTCCACATCATGGTGATTGCGCTCGTACCACAGGCCGGCTTCCAGATGATGCGGACCCAGGTCCCAACCGAGCGAGGCGATGCCGCCAGTGCGGTTGATCCAGTAATTGGTGCTGCGGATGGAGATTGGCAATGCCTGCGGCGTGCCTGGATTGGACGCCTGTCCCGGCGACCACCAGTGGCCCTGGCCCTTGTTTTCATGGTGGTAGACCTGCGTGTGCAGGCTAATCGCATCGTTAGGCTGGAAGTCGCCGGCCACATAGAACAGGTCGTCGTCGCGCAACGCGCGGCTCTGGTAATACGCATCGTCGATGTTGTCGACACCGCCGCTGAAACCGCAACGCGCTGCGTTGCGCGTGGCTGGCGCGCAATACGCTGCGGCCAGTGCGCGGTTCCAGTCCGGTGCGTACAGATTCCAGTCCCAGCCCAGGCCACGCGCCATGCCGCTCTTGGACAGGTACGCATAGTCCGCCTGTGAGGTGCGCGAGGTATCGGCAAATGCGGTCAGCTTGCCACCGTCGAACTGGTACACACCCTTGGCGTTGAACTGCCGCGTGGTGGTCGGCGATTCCGGGCGTGCCCACATGTCGGCTTGGGCGTTGATGCCCGACAGATACGCCGAAAACCCATTGTAATCGCCGGTATCCACACGCAGGAAGGTACGGCGATTGGCATCGGAGCCCACCGTCTGCGACACCTGCCCGCCAAACACGCTGGACGGATCGGCCGAGTAATACTGGATGGTGCCGCCCAGGTTGCTGGTAGAGGCAGTGCCCAATGCACCGATGCCAGAAGCCAGCTCCACGCCGCCGAAGTTTTCCGCGATCAATGCGCGGCTGATGTTGAGACCGTTGTAGTTGCCATAGGCGTTGTCGCCCAGCGGCAGACCGTCGAGCGTATAGCCCAGGCGCGTACCGTTGAAGCCGCGCAGGCTGATCGTCTGCGACTCTTCGTTGGCACCGAAGGCATCATTGGATTGCACGTTCACGCCCGGCATGCGGTTGAGCAGCTTCTGGATGCTGGTGCCTGGCGGCAGCACCGGAATGTCCTGCTGGGTGATGCGCTGCACCTGGCGCGTTTCGCCCTGGCCAATCACCGACACCGCATCGAGTTGCTGCACGGTCGCACCGGTATCGGCTGACCCGTCGAGGTCGGCAGCGTAGGCGGCAGGCGCGAACACGAGCGCGGCGAGAACGGCGGCACTTAACTGATGGGTCTTGGGCATGAGCGGCGTTGGGGACGAGTCAAAAGATGACGGCAAGCGTGCGACAGTTGTCTTGCGTCGATGCGACAGAAAAATGACAGTGCGGCGACAACCCTTTCGCATCCCTCGCCGTCATTGCGTTGCGCTGGCATGCAGGTGTCATCTATGCGTCGTAATCTGCGAGCTCTTCCATTCGTGTTGGTTGAGGGTGTGTCCATGTCGCAACACAGTGCAGGTCTTTCTCGCGCAACACTGACGGGCGTGGCCATCGCCGCCTTGCTGGTCGGCAGCGGCGCTGCCGGTGCGCGACAAAGCGCGGCGCCAGCCGGCTCGGTGATCGCAACCGACGCGCATGGATACCTGGAAAAGAGCGAACTGCCCGACAGCCTGCAGCTGGTGCCACCGCCACCGCAGGATGGCAGCACCGCGCTCGCCAACGACGAGGCAGTTTCCAAGGCCATGCTGGCTCTGCGCGGCACGCCGCGCTGGGAGCTGGCCGCGCAGGACGCAGTGCTGCGCTTTCCGGCCGCGGCCACGCATTTCAGCTGCGCGCTCGGTATACAGATCGACCAGACCAGCACCCCGCATCTGATGCGCCTGCTCGAGCGCAGCCTGCGCGATGCCAGCACCGCCACCAGCGCCGCCAAGGCGCGCTATCAGCGTCCACGCCCGTTCATGCGCAACGCGCAACCGACGTGCAGCCCGGACGATGACGCAGCCCTGCGCAAGAACGGCTCTTACCCCTCTGGCCACACCGCCATCGGCTGGACCTGGGGCCTGATCCTGTCGGAAATCGCCCCCGCCCACCGCGACGCCCTGCTCGCCCGCGGCCGCGCCTTCGGCGATAGCCGCCTGGTCTGCAACGTGCACTGGCAGAGCGATGTCACCCAGGGCCGCATGGTGGGCGCCGCCACGGTCGCCGCCTTGCACGGCAATCCCGCATTTGAAAAAGACCTGGCCGCCGCACGCCGCGAAATTGAGAAGGCGCAGGCAAAGCGGCCAACGGCATCTGCGATGGCTGCGTGTGATGCGGAAAGCCAAGCGCTGAAGACGGTGTTGCCTGGCGTGATGTAGCGCAGCAGACGTCGACGGCTGGTGCGCCTGTGGCACTTGCGCGATATCCGACAGATGCCGCCTGCAGCACTCCCAATGCAGGTGGCGTGCTAAGCGAGTGCGCACTTGTGTCGCGCGCCGACTCTGAGAACCTCAGCGCGTATCAACGCGCTGAGCACCACCGCATCACTTGCCGATACAAAAACTCGAAAAGATCTTGCCGAGCAAATCATCGGCGCTGATCTTTCCGGTGATCTCGCCGAGTGCTTCGTGTGCCAGGCGCAGCTCTTCGGCGGCCAGTTCGAGTTGTTCGAAACCCAGTTCCAGATCGGCGGCGTCCACGTGTTGTTCGGCGCGACGCAGTGTCTCGACGTGGCGGGTGCGGGCAGAAAATTCGCCATCGACGCTGTCCACGCCATCGCCGAGCGCAAGGTCGCGCAGTCTGTTGTGCAACTGATCGAGTCCTTGCCCGGTCACCGCCGACACTGCGATCGCATTGGCATCAAGGGGCGCGGCATCGCTGAGCAGATCGTATTTGTTGTGGATCCACAGATGCCGTGGCACGGCATCGATGGCGTCGCCGATCGCCTCGCGAGCCGCCTGCGGGTCGCGTGCATCCAGCACCACCAATGCCAGATCGGCGCGCTCCAATTCGGCGCGGGCGCGACGCATACCTTCGCGTTCGATCGCATCGCCGCCGTCGCGCAGGCCTGCGGTATCGACCAGGGTCAACTCGAAGCCGTCGAGCTGGATCGCTTCGTGCAAGGTGTCGCGGGTGGTGCCGGCGACATCGGTGACGATCGCGCGGTCGCTACCGGCCAGTGCATTGAGCAACGAACTCTTGCCGGCATTGGGCGGGCCGATCAACACCGCATGCAGGCCGTCGCGCAACTTACGTCCGCGTTCGGCATCGCGCAGCAACTGGGCGAGCAAGTTGCGCGCCTGGGTCAAGCCGTCGCGTACCTGGTTGCCGCCCAAGGTATCGAGCGGCTCGTCGGCAAAGTCGATGGCCGCCTCGACATGGATACGCAAGCGGGTCAGGTTGTCCGCCACCGCATCGACACGTCGCGAAAATACGCCATCCAACGCACGCCGCGCGGCGCGTGCTGCACGCAGATCGCCGGCCGCGATCAAGTCGGCGATGGCTTCGGCCTGCGCAAGATCGAGTTTGCCATTGAGAAACGCACGTTCGCTGAATTCGCCGGCACGTGCCTGGCGCGCGCCCAATTCGACGCAACGGGCAACCAGCTGCCGCAACAGCACCGGACTGCCATGGCCTTGCAGCTCGACGACATCGTCGCCGGTAAAGCTGTGCGGCGCGTTGAACCACAGTGCGATGCCGTCATCGATCACCGCGCCCTGCGCGTCGCGGAAGCGCGCGTAGTGCGCATGCCGCGGCTGCAGACGCGCGACACCTAATTGCGCTGCGATCTGCACCGACTGCGGCCCGGACAAACGCACGATACCCACGCCACCGATTCCGGCAGCACTGGCGATGGCAACGATGGTCGAGGTGAAAGACGACATGGGCGTGGCTCTAACGTGGATTGAAAGACAAGTGGAGTTTAAGCGGCGCGGCCACCGGCGCCGACCTGCCTGTTCGCGGTTTTTTTTTGGATCACCTCCCCGCTCCGGCAATCGCGGTGTCCTGGCGTGTGCATGCAGGATCTTGTCAGCTACCTTGCGTCATAGCGATTGCAGCTGCGCGCGCGCCTGCGCCGCACCACTTCCCTGTGGCTGCAATTCCAGATACGTCGAATAGGCCTTGCGCGCCTTGTCCCGATCGCCGGCCTTTGCATACGCGTCGCCGAGATTGAGATAGGCCACCGCGCGCGACGGATCAATCTTCAAGGTGTTTTCCAGCCAGCGCGCCGATTCGGCGAAGCGCCCCTGACGGTAATACACAAAGCCCAGGTTATTGGCCGCCAGCGCAAAATCCGGACGTCGCTTGAGCGCTTCGGCAAATTGCTCGGCCGCATCGGCGTAGCGCTTTTCCTTGTACAGCTGCAGACCGCGTTCGTTGGCCAGTTGTGCGCGTTGGCGGTCGCTGCTGTTCACTGCCGTGGGCAATACCAGCGTGGCCTCGCCACCTTGCAGGGTTTTCACCGTCACCGGCGCTGCAGTCGCTACCGCACCGGCTACGGCCGGCGCAGGGCGCGCGGCATCCATGCGTCCGTTGAGCGCAATCGCATCGGCCGACAGCTGCGCGGTATCTGCAGTGAGAAATTCTTCGCCGCTGGGAACATGGAACACGAACTCGCCGCCTTGCGAACCCGGCAGGCTGCCGAATGCCGGTGTCTGCGCCGAGACTGCCGACACCGCAGGCGCGATATACGCGGCCAGTTCGGTTCCGGTGATCAAACCATCGCCATTGAGGTCGCCCTTGCCTGCCAATGCCTGCAGCAACACCCAGGTGAACACCGAATGCCCATTGGGCCCACTATCGGCCACCTGTTGATCGGCGCCACCGGCGGTGAGCATCTGGCGTGCAATGCGCCGTGCGTTCTCGCGCAAATACGCGCTGGAAGTCGGCCCGCCGCGTGTCAATCCCAAGCCGCTGTAGCACGCATCCATCACGAACAACACGTGTTTGGCTTGCAGGCTTTCGGCAATGTTCTGCAGATCGCTCATCGCGATCGCATCGCTGGCCAGATGTTGCGGATCCGAATCGACCGGAATGATGTAGCCCAGGTCGCGTCCAGAGGCGAGCCGGCGCGTGGCGCCGTGCCCGGCGAAGAAGACGAACACGCGGTCGTTGGTCTGCGCACGGCCTTCGCCGAGGCGGTCATGGAATGCGGCAAGGATAGTGTTGCGCGTTGCCTCGCCGTTCTTGAGCACGATCACCTGCGAGGACGGAAATCCCAGCGGCCCGGTCAAGGTACTGGCGATCGCCTGCGCATCGTTGGCCGCGTATTCCAGCTTGGGCCAATGCGCGTAGTCGTCGATACCGATCACGATCGCCCACGATTTCGCGTAGCCGGTGGTCACCGTGGCATCGGCCGCCGCGCTGGGTGCACGCGCCACTGAAAAGTCGCGGCCATTCCAGCCAGCGAACTGGTAGCCGTCGGCGATGAGACGATCGAGAATCTGCGGTAGCGCTTTCACCGCGCGGTCGTGAATATCATGGAACAGCACGATGCCGCGCCGTTCCTTGTTGACCTGGTCGAGCACGCGCTGCACGATCGATTCGGGCACCGGGTCGGCCCAGTCCAGCGAATCGATGTTCCACATGATCGATTTCAGCCCGGCTTCGCCCAGGAGCTGCAGCCCCTCCGCATTGCGCGCGCCATACGGAAACCGGAACAGCGGCGCACGTTTGTCGTCCACCGCGCGCAGCAGGGTATCGGTATCGAGCACCTGGCTGCGCAGCGCATCGCCGGTGGTCTTGGACAACTGCGCATGGGTCAGGCTGTGATTGCCCACCGCATAACCTTCCTCCATCAGCGTGTGGCTGATCTTGGACAAGGGCGCCAGCTTCGGTTTGCCATCGGCATCCAGGCTGCCGAGATTCCGCCCCACTTCGAAGAACACTCCAGGCACGTCGTAGCGTTTGAGGATCGCCACGATCTCTTCGGTATAGGCCTTGTGCGGGCCGTCGTCGAAAGTCAGCACCACCGTCTTGGGCGGCAGATCGCGTCCGAACACTTCGCTGTCGCTATCGCGCGCCGAAAATGGGTAAGGCTCCACCACACCGTGGTCGCGCAGGATGGTCTCGCGCGTGTACAACGTGCGCAGATGCGCCACGTAGTCGTCCCACTTTTCGCGCTTGGGCACGATCGCCCGGCTACGATCGAAGCGACTGAAGATCTGCGTCAGTTCCTTGTTGTAAGTGCGCTCTATCTCGTCCAGTGCCTCCAGATCCTCACCGATGCGCTGGTGCAGTTTCACCGCTGGCAATGCAGAGTCGCGGCCGATGCGCGCATGCAGATCGCGCAACACCTCGCCAAACGCCAGGCGGTCTGCATCGAAGAGATCCGGCGCCGATTCCACTTCGTCCAGCACTGCGGCAATCGTTGCGAACCGACTTGCATCCTTGGACGTCAGAACGGTGTCGAATGCTGCGGCGATGCGTTCGCGCTGCTCGAGATTTTCATGGAACAACTGCTGTCCCACGCTGCTGGAGGTGGCGCGATCGCGCGGCGTCTGTTTGTTCTCATCGGCCAGCAGCACGATGATGCGGCGGTGCCGGTCCAGCTGTTGGCGTAGTTGCGCGATCACTGCCCGCGCAGAGTCAACGGTTTTGTCGGCCTGCGTGCCTGCGGTCGTTGCAGCAGCGGGTTTCGCTGTGGAGGCTGCATCGCTCGCAGCCTGCTTCCCACAGCCGGCCAGCGCCAGCACTCCCACGCAACTTGCGCACAGCAACAGGCGATGCAACGGCAATGTGGTCACGACGGCGTCCTTGGCGAAAGAAACAACAGCTACGGGCTGACATGCAGAAAGCCCGCCTTGCGGCGGGCCTTCTTCAACTCACTTGGCGTTGGCCTGGATGATCTTGCTTGGCTTCTCGCCGTGCTGGCGGATCATCCACCACTGGATCAACAGGCCCAGACCGCCGTTGACCACCCAGTACAACACCAAGCCGGCCGGCATGAAGGCCATCATGACGCCGAACACCAGCGGCATGAACTGCATCATCTTGGCCTGCATCGGGTCCATGCCCGGGGTCGGGGTCAGCTTCTGGGTCGCCCACATGATCGAGATGTTGAGCACCGGCAAAATGAAGTACGGGTCGCGCGCGGTCAGGTCCTGGATCCAGCCCAGCCACGGTGCCTGACGCAGCTCCACCGACTCCACCAACACCCAGTACAGCGCGAAGAAGATCGGCATCTGGATCAACAACGGCAGGCAGCCGCCCATCGGGTTGATCTTTTCCTTCTTGAACAGCTCCATCGTCGCCTGCTGGTACTTGACGCGATCGTCGCCGTAACGCTCCTTCAGCTGTGCCAGGCGCGGCTGGAAACGGCGCATCTTGGCACCGGACTTGTACTGCGCGGCCGACAGCGGGTACAGCGCCAGACGCAGCAGCACCACCAGTCCGATGATGGACCAGCCCCAGTTGTGCAGGAAGCTGTGCAGGTGGCTCAGCACCCAGAACAGGCCCTGGCCGATGATGGCCATGATCGAGAAGCGGCTGTAATCGACCACACGGTCCAGGCCCTTCACGTCTTCCTTGGCGATCAGGCTGACCAGCTTGGGGCCCACCCACAGGCGCGCTTCGGTGCTGGCGGTCTGACCCGGCGCCACGGTGAAGGCCGGGCCACGCAGTTCGGCCACGTCACGCGGGCCGTCCTGGTTCAGCACATACAGCGAGGCCTGGTCCTTTTGCGGGATCCACGCAGTGAAGAAGTGGTGCTGCAGTAACGCCACCCAACCGCCGGTGATCTGGCGATTCAGGCCGCCGTCGTCCATGTAGTCCTTGAACGCGCGACGCTCGTAGCCTTCCTGGGGGCTGTACCAGGTCGCACCGTTGAAGCTGAAGGAATCCGGATTGGTCATGCCGCGGCTGAGGATGGTCGGCACCCGGCTCAGCTTGCGGAACACATAACCGTTCCACGGCGCGCCGCTCTTGTTGATCACCTCATCCTTGATCGAGATCGCATAGCGGCCGCGTTCCAGGGTGAAGGTGCGGCGGATCGACACGCCATTGGGGCCATTCCATACGAACGGCACTACCAGGGTGTTCTGACCCTTGGCCAGCTCGAATGCGGTGCCCGGCTGTTCGGCACGGAAGCCGCCCACGCCCGGTACCGGCGAATGCTCGCTGGCCCAACCGCTGGTGGCGTTGTACGGATGCGCCGCATCTTCGGTCAGCAGACTGACCGGCGCGGTGCCGTCCTTGGTTTGCGGAAACTGCAGCAGCTCGGCATCGAGCACGCTGCGGCCATCCAGCTTCAGGCGCAGCACATCCGAGGTCAGCGTGATGACCGGCGCGGCGCCGGCAGCAGCAGGGGGCGCGGTGGTGGTGCTGGTCGCCGGGACCGCACCCGGCGCGCCAGCCTGCGGAATCGCCTGAGCAGCGGGCACGTTGGCAGCGCTCGGCGTTGCCGCATCCAGATCACGTGCCGCCGGCACCGACTGCGTCGCAGCCGCCACGGGCGCATTGGCAGCGGTCTTCTCTTTGCCCCACTCCATCCACAGCAGCGCCGCGACCATCAGCCAGGCAAAGATCAGGAAAACACGGGTCTGGTTCATCGGGCAGCAACTCGCTCAGTCGGAACTACAGTTCCGGCTCTGTCGGGGAAAGGGAGGATGGGTGCATCGTCCTGGCGGGCGGCATTGTGCCGGGCGCAGCAGGTAGGGGCAATGCGCCGGCACGGCGCAGCAGACGCAGGAAGGCGTCGCGGATCTGTGGATTGGTCGCTTTTGCGGCTGCCGAGCGCGCCACGATGACGTAATCGCCACCGGCCAGCTCAGGTAAGAGATGCCGCATGGCATCGCGCAACACACGTTTGATGCGGTTACGTCCGACCGCGCGGGTATCGACCTTGCGCGACACCGCCATTCCCAGGCGCGGCGGCGTCTCGCCAGTGCGCCAGTGCAGGCTCAGTAGCGGATCGGAGGTGCGACGCGCGTTATCGAAGACAACCGTATATTGCGCACGCGTACGAACCCGCGCAGAGCGAGGAAATCGCCTGCACGGGTTCGATGCGTTCACGGTAAGGACTGCCTCGGCCGCAGGGAGCGGCGCGGCAATCAAGCGCTCAGGCGCTTGCGGCCCTTGGCGCGGCGGCGAGCCAGGATCTTGCGGCCGTCGGCGGTTGCCATACGTGCGCGGAAGCCATGGTCGCGTGCTCGCTTGAGGTTGCTGGGTTGGAAAGTACGCTTGGTGGCCATGGGGCCCTCTGCATGAATGGAGACGAATAGAACCGGCAATTCTATAGGTCCGCGACATCCCGGGTCAACACCCCGCAGGCTTTACCGCAGGTGATGATGACCGCCACCTGTGGATGGACCTGTGAATAACTCTGGGAAAACCGTGTTCCCGGTGCTAGTCTGGCTCATCCTCTTTTCACTACCGGGCTGCGTGCACGGCGCCTTGCTGCGCGCCGCAGCCAGCAACAGATGATCACACTTTGATGGATGCTTGGCCCCGCTGTCTGGAACGTCTCGAAGCCGAATTCCCGCCCGAAGACGTTCACACCTGGTTGAAACCCCTGCAAGCCGAAGACCGCGGCGACAGCATCGTGCTGTACGCCCCGAACGCCTTCATCGTCGACCAGGTCCGCGAACGCTACCTGCCGCGCATCCGCGAGCTGCTGGCGTACTTCGCCGGCAATGGCGAGGTGGCGCTGGCGGTGGGCTCACGTCCACGCGCGCCGGAACCTGCTCCGGCACCGATGGCCGTGCCCAGTGCGCCGGTCGCCGCGCCGACCGTGCCGTTTGCCGGCAACCTGGATTCGCATTACACCTTCGCCAACTTCGTCGAAGGCCGCAGCAACCAGCTTGGTCTTGCAGCGGCGATCCAGGCTGCGCAGAAGCCCGGCGACCGTGCGCACAACCCGTTGCTGTTGTACGGCAGCACCGGCCTGGGCAAGACCCACCTGATGTTCGCCGCGGGCAATGCGCTGCGGCAGGCCAATCCGGCTGCCAAGGTGATGTATCTGCGTTCGGAACAGTTCTTCAGCGCGATGATCCGGGCGCTGCAGGACAAGGCGATGGACCAGTTCAAGCGCCAGTTCCAGCAGATCGACGCGTTGCTGATCGACGACATCCAGTTCTTTGCCGGCAAGGACCGCACCCAGGAAGAGTTCTTCCACACCTTCAACGCGCTGTTCGACGGCCGCCAGCAGATCATCCTGACCTGCGATCGCTACCCGCGCGAAGTGGAAGGCCTGGAGCCGCGGCTGAAGTCGCGCCTGGCCTGGGGTTTGTCGGTCGCGATCGATCCGCCGGATTTCGAAACCCGCGCAGCCATCGTGCTCGCCAAGGCGCGCGAACGCGGCGCCGAGATTCCCGATGACGTGGCGTTCCTGATTGCCAAGAAGATGCGCTCCAACGTGCGCGACCTCGAAGGCGCGCTCAACACGCTGGTGGCGCGTGCCAATTTCACCGGGCGTTCGATCACGGTGGAATTCGCCCAGGAGACGCTGCGCGATCTGCTGCGCGCCCAGCAACAAGCGATCGGCATCCCCAACATCCAGAAGACCGTTGCGGACTACTACGGCCTGCAGATGAAGGATTTGCTCTCCAAGCGGCGGACCCGTTCGCTGGCACGCCCGCGCCAGGTCGCGATGGCGCTGGCCAAGGAGCTCACCGAACACAGCCTGCCGGAGATCGGCGACGCGTTTGCCGGCCGCGACCACACCACCGTGCTGCATGCCTGCCGGCAGATCCGCACGCTGATGGAGGCCGACGGCAAGCTGCGCGAGGACTGGGAAAAGCTGATTCGCAAGCTCAGTGAGTAGGCCGTTGACCTCGATTGTGACCTTGCTGGAAAAAAGCATGGAAACGTTGGGGTCAAATGCGGGAGAATCTGTGGATAACGTTGCGCCGCGGTTCGGCTTGAAAACTATCCACAGGTTTTCCCACCAGATCAGGCGGACTAGTCCCAAGAGTTTCAGGCGCTGAAATGTCTTTGGAAACAAACAGTTATGGTGGTTATCCGCTGAAAACGGCCCTACCATCACCACCAAGCTTTTGATTTATTCCATTATCTTTTAAAGCATAGGGGCACGGAACCACATGCGTTTTACACTGCAGCGCGAAGCCTTCCTCAAACCGTTGGCCCAGGTGGTCAATGTGGTCGAACGCCGTCAAACCCTGCCTGTTCTGGCCAACTTGCTGGTGCAGGTCAAGGACGGACAGGTGTCGTTGACCGGCACGGACCTGGAAGTGGAAATGATCTCGCGCACGATGGTGGAGGACGCGCAGGACGGCGAAACCACGATTCCTGCACGCAAGTTGTTCGACATCCTGCGTGCCCTGCCCGATGGTAGCCGCGTCACCATCTCGCAGACCGGCGACAAGGTCACCGTGCAGGCAGGGCGTAGCCGCTTCACGCTGGCGACGCTGCCGGCCAACGACTTCCCGTCCGTGGACGAAGTCGAGGCGACCGAGCGCGTGGTGGTGCCCGAGGCTGGGCTGAAGGAGCTGATCGAGCGCACCGCGTTCGCGATGGCGCAGCAAGACGTGCGGTATTACCTCAACGGTCTGTTGTTCGATCTGCGCGACGGTTTGCTTCGCTGCGTGGCGACCGACGGACACCGTTTGGCCTTGTGCGAGATGGAGCTGGAGAAGGCTGGCGGCGCCAAGCGCCAGATCATCGTGCCCCGTAAGGGTGTGACCGAGCTGCAGCGCCTGTTGGAAGGCGCCGATCGCGAAGTGGAACTGGAAGTCGGTCGTAGCCATATCCGCGTTAAGCGCGGCGATGTGACGTTCACCTCGAAACTGATCGACGGGCGTTTCCCCGACTACGAGGCGGTGATTCCGATTGGTGCCGATCGAGAGGTCAAGGTTGATCGCGAAGCGCTGCGCGCATCGCTGCAGCGTGCGGCCATTCTTTCGAACGAGAAGTACCGCGGCGTACGTGTGGAAGTGTCGCCAGGCCAGTTGAAGATCAGCGCGCATAACCCCGAGCAAGAAGAAGCACAGGAAGAAATTGAAGCGGATACCAAGGTCGATGACCTGGCCATTGGCTTCAACGTCAACTATCTGCTTGACGCGTTGTCGGCGCTACGCGATGAGCACGTGGTCATCCAGTTGCGGGATGCGAATTCGTCCGCATTGGTGCGTGAGGCCAGCAGCGAGAAGTCGCGTCACGTGGTGATGCCACTGCGTCTCTGACGCTTCGTTCCACGTGGAACACGAGAGCCCGGCGAAAGCCGGGCTTTTTGTTGCGTTGTGCTGCAACTTGTTGGGCCTAGCGTGCGTGAGTCGGCTTGGCGTGATCGCCTAAACGTGCAAACACGGCGCTGCTGAGCGGCGGTTTTAGCAGAAGACGCAAAGCGCGTTACGGACTCATCTGAACTGCGTCTTCAACGCGTATTTTCAGTTGGCCCCAATCTTGACACCGCTGATTGACGGCCTGCATCAGGCAGGCACTGATACATGTCCCCCGCAATCCCCATTCGGTTAGCGCGCCCTTTTCCGATGATAGTTAAGCCAGTTTCCAGACGAGGCGGGTGCGGGATGCAATCCAGACGCGCGCGCGTCTCGGGCAGACCTGCGTGGAACCCAGAGGAGATCTTGCTTACGCAACGCTACGGCTAGTGGCCTGCACAGGTCCCCATTGGCCAGATAAGGCCGCGGCTGACAAGCCAGTTTCAACGCACCGGCACTCTCAACCGAGTTCGGCGATGCGTCCGAGTTCGTGCAGATGCTCTGGCTCTCGACGGGTGCAACGCGTTCCGTTGAAGGTTGGTGCGAGCTTCAGCTTCCATGAGATCAAGTCTCTTTTGTTGGACACTCCCATGAAGTGCAACTCGCTTTTGGAACTGAATCAGTTCAGCAGATAGTGGCGAGACGCGCACTGTCGGTGTGACTCGCTGGTTGGTTGGCCAGGCTCTGGTTGTTCCCCGAAGACCGTTTTTGACTTATGCACATCGTGCTTTGCTTTTAAATCTAGAAATAATTTAAGAGCTTGGTGGTGATGGTAGGGGCAGATTTCACCAAAAAGTAGATCAAGTCATTGTTTATGAACGCTTTTGCAGCCACGAAACCCTGTGTTTATAAGCCTGGTTGCACGCCTACAAGCTGTGGATAAGGCGAAAGCGGCTTCAGTGTCTTGTTTTTATCCACAGGTTATCCCCTTTCTGTCCAAGACCGTCCCTGCGCATGTCTGCACGGCTTTCATGCCGATCACGTATCCTTCGACCCGACCGGCATGCCGGATTACACGCCAGAGCACACCGATCAATGCATGTAGTGCGGTTGTCCATTCATCGGCTTCGTCGCTTCCAAACGGTCGAGCTGCATCCCGCCAGTGCGTTGAATCTGCTGACCGGCGATAACGGCGCGGGCAAGACCAGCGTGCTCGAAGCGCTGCACCTGATGGCCTACGGGCGTAGCTTCCGTGGCCGAGTCCGCGACGGCCTGATTCAACAGGGCACACCTGACCTTGAAGTGTTCGTGGAGTGGAAGGAAGGCGGCGCTGTGGGTGAGCGGACACGTCGTGCCGGCTTGCGTCATAGCGGGCAGGAATGGACGGGGCGCCTGGATGGCGAGGACGTGGCGCAGTTGGGATCTTTGTGTGCCGCGTTGGCCGTGGTGACCTTCGAGCCGGGTAGTCACGTGTTGATTAGCGGTGGTGGTGAACCACGGCGCCGCTTCCTGGATTGGGGGCTGTTCCACGTGGAACCCGATTTCCTGGCCCTGTGGCGCCGCTACGCCCGAGCGCTCAAGCAGCGCAATGCACTGCTCAAGCAAGGCGCGCAGCCTCGCATGCTGGATGCTTGGGATCACGAACTTGCCGAATCCGGGGAAACGCTGACGTCCCGGCGCGTACGCTACCTGGAGCGGTTGCAGGAACGGCTGATTCCAGTGGCTGAGGCGATCGCGCCATCGCTTGGCTTGTCCTCATTGACGTTTGCTCCCGGGTGGAAGCGCCACGACGTTTCTCTTGCCGATGCCCTGTTGCTTGCCCGCGAGCGCGATCGCCAGAACGGTTACACCTCACAAGGTCCGCACCGTGCGGATTGGATGCCCAGCTTCGACGTGCTTCCTGGCAAGGACGCGCTTTCCCGCGGCCAAGCCAAGCTCACTGCCCTGGCCTGTCTACTCGCACAGGCCGAAGACTTTGCCTTCGAGCGCGGCGAATGGCCGGTCATCGCGTTGGATGACCTGGGTTCGGAGCTGGATCGGCATCACCAGGCGCGCGTCTTGCAGCGGCTTGTTGCCGCGCCAGCGCAAGTGCTGATCACCGCGACCGAGACCCCGCCCGGGCTGGCAGACGCTGGTGCGCTGTTGCACCGGTTCCACGTGGAACACGGCCAGGTCGCGCTGCAGGCGTCCCAGGATTGAGCTCAACGGCCGGGGTGGGCCGGCTGGTATAATTTGTCTCGCTATCCCCCTTTTCCCACGGTGCAAAGTGGCTACTGCCGTCTTTGCCCGTGTTGTGGAGCCAACGGCACGCGCATGACCGACGAACAAAACACCCCGCCAACACCCAACGGCACTTACGACTCCAGCAAGATCACCGTGCTGCGTGGCCTGGAAGCCGTCCGCAAGCGCCCCGGCATGTATATCGGCGACGTCCATGACGGCACCGGCTTGCACCACATGGTGTTCGAAGTGGTCGACAACTCGGTCGACGAAGCCCTGGCCGGCCATGCCGACGACATCGTGGTGAAAATCCTGGTCGATGGCTCGGTGGCGGTGTCCGACAACGGTCGCGGCGTGCCGGTCGACATCCACAAGGAAGAAGGCGTCTCGGCCGCCGAGGTCATCCTCACCGTGCTGCATGCCGGCGGCAAGTTCGACGACAACAGCTACAAGGTGTCCGGCGGCCTGCATGGCGTGGGCGTGTCGGTGGTCAACGCGCTGTCCGAGCACCTGTGGCTGGACATCTGGCGCGACGGTTTCCACTACCAGCAGGAATACGCGCTGGGCGAGCCGCAGTACCCGCTCAAGCAGCTCGAAGCCTCGACCAAGCGCGGCACGACACTGCGGTTCAAGCCGGCCGTGGCCATCTTCAGCGATGTCGAATTCCACTACGACATCCTGGCGCGCCGCCTGCGCGAGCTGTCGTTCCTCAATTCCGGGGTCAAGATCGCGCTGATCGACGAGCGCGGCGAAGGCCGTCGCGACGATTTCCATTACGAAGGTGGCATCCGCAGCTTCGTCGAGCATCTGGCGCAGCTCAAGTCGCCGCTGCACCCCAACGTGATTTCGGTGACCGGCGAGCACAACGGCATCGTGGTGGACGTGGCCCTGCAATGGACCGACGCCTACCAGGAAACCATGTACTGCTTCACCAACAACATCCCGCAGAAGGATGGCGGCACCCACCTGGCAGGTTTCCGCGCGGCGCTGACGCGTGTGCTCAGCAACTACATCGAGCAGAACGGCATCGCCAAGCAGGCGAAGGTCGCCCTGACCGGCGACGACATGCGCGAAGGCATGATCGCGGTGCTGTCGGTGAAGGTGCCCGACCCCAGTTTCTCCTCGCAGACCAAGGAAAAGCTGGTCAGCTCGGATGTGCGCCCGGCGGTGGAAAACGCCTTCGGTGCGCGCCTGCAGGAGTTCCTGCAGGAAAATCCGAACGAAGCCAAGGCCATCACCGGCAAGATTGTCGATGCCGCACGCGCGCGCGAAGCCGCCCGCAAGGCGCGCGACCTGACCCGCCGCAAGGGCGCGCTGGACATCGCCGGCCTGCCCGGCAAGCTCGCCGACTGCCAGGAAAAGGATCCGGCACTGTCGGAGCTGTTCATCGTCGAGGGTGACTCGGCAGGTGGCTCGGCCAAGCAGGGACGCAACCGCAAGAACCAGGCGGTGCTGCCGTTGCGCGGCAAGATCCTCAATGTCGAACGCGCGCGCTTCGACCGCATGCTGGCGTCCGACCAGGTCGGCACGCTCATCACTGCGCTGGGCACCGGTATCGGCCGCGACGAGTACAACCCGGACAAGCTGCGCTACCACCGCATCATCCTGATGACCGACGCCGACGTCGACGGCTCGCACATCCGCACCCTGCTGCTGACCTTCTTCTACCGGCAGATGCCGGAGCTGATCGAGCGCGGCTACATCTACATCGGCCTACCGCCGCTGTACAAGCTCAAGCAGGGCAAGAGCGAGCTGTATCTAAAGGACGACGCGGCGCTCAACGCCTACCTGGCCAGCAATGCGGTCGAAGGTGCGGCGCTGATTCCGGCCACCGACGAGCCGCCGATCACCGGCGAAGCGCTGGAAAAACTGCTGATGCTGTTCACCAGCGCCAACGAAGCGATCGCGCGCAACGCGCACCGCTACGACCCGGCGCTGCTCACCGCATTGATCGACCTGCCGCCGCTGGATGTGGAAAAACTGCAGGCCGAAGGCGACCAGCACCCCACCCTGGATGCGCTGCAGGCAGTCCTCAACCGCGGCACCCTGGGCACCGCGCGTTACCAGCTGCGCTTCGATCCGGGCACTGAGACCGCGCCTGCCACGCTGGTGGCCATCCGCCGGCACATGGGCGAGGAGTTCACCCAGGTGCTGCCGATGGGCGCGTTCGAAAGCGGCGAGTTGCGTCCGCTGCGGGAAGTGTCGCTGGCGCTGAACGACCTGATCCGCGAAGGCGCGCAGATCGTGCGTGGCAACAAGACCCACCCGATCACCAGCTTCGCCCAGGCGCACGCCTGGTTGCTGGACGAGGCCAAGCGCGGCCGCCAGGTACAGCGCTTCAAGGGCCTGGGCGAAATGAATGCCGAACAGCTGTGGGAAACCACGGTCAACCCGGACACGCGCCGCTTGTTGCAGGTGCGGATCGAGGATGCGGTGGCCGCCGACCAGATCTTCAGCACCCTGATGGGCGATGTGGTCGAACCACGCCGCGACTTCATCGAGGACAACGCGCTGAAGGTGTCCAACCTGGATATCTGAGCCGCCAGCCCCGACCAGCACAGCGCGATCGCGGCGTGTTGGTCGGGGCTGTGTTCGCAGGACGACGATGAGCACAGATCTTTCACCGCCCCCGGCACCGCGCTCGGTTGCCGGCAAGCCGCCCCTGCTGCCCGTGCTCGTGGGGTTTTGGGTCGACGCGCTCATCGCCGCCGGCCTGTTGCTAACGCTCAGCGTGGCGGGCTTTGCGTTGTGGGGCGCGATGCGTGGCTTTAGCCATGTGCAGGCGGCCAGGGCGCAAGGCCTGACGCCGTCCTCTACCGAAGTCATGGCCGCCATCGGCCAGCCCGGTGTACTGGTGCAGCTGCTCACCGCGCTGGTCAGCACGGCCACGCCGGCGCTGCTGCTGTACTACTGGCGTCGCCGTGCCACTGCTGCCGAACAAACCGCCTCGCGGGCTGCCGCGCGGCGCGCTTCCACCTGGGGCTGGACTGCCCTGATTGCCGCTGCCGTATTCCTGCTCAGCAATCTGGTCAGCGTGGCGGCTTCGGCGCTGGGCATCAAACCGGTGCCGACCAACCTGCCGTTGATGGAAGAAGCGCTCCAACACTGGCCGCTGGCATTGACGCTGTTTGCGGTGGTCATCGCGCCGGCCTACGAGGAATTGCTGTTCCGGCGCGTGCTGTTCGGGCGCCTGCTCAGTGCCGGCCGCCCATGGCTGGGCATCGTGCTGAGCGGCGCGATTTTCGCCCTGGTGCATGAAGTTCCCGGCATCAGCGGAAACGGCCCTGCCGCCATCGCCCAGCTGTGGCTGGTGTACGGCAGTATGGGCGCGGCGTTCGCGTGGCTGTATTGGCGCACCGGCACGCTGTGGGCACCGATCGCCGCGCATGGCATCAATAACGCCACTGCGCTGGCAGCCTTGTACTTTTTCGGGCTTGGCTGAGCCCAATAGCGGCTACCCGCGACTGCGCTGCCACCGCAGCGCGACGGGACCTGACGACAGAAGTGACCCGCACTCTCCGCAGTCCCAATCGCTACCGCACACGTGCGCGTTATGGGCCGCACGGGCCGTTTGACGAAAAGTTAAGACGAGCCTGCCAAAATGCCTCCATGGTTCTAGGGGGATCGAATGAAAGCCAAGCTGTTGACCGTTGTTGCCGTGCTTGCACTGACGGCGTGTGCCACCACAACTTCGCCAACCGGCCGCCGACAGGTGGTGGGTGGCGTGTCGCAACAGCAATTGGACCAGTTGGGCGCGCAGTCTTTCGCGCAGACCAAGGCCAAGGAAAAAGTCAGTACCGACGCCAAGCAGAACGCTTACGTGCAGTGCGTAGTCAATTCGCTGGTGGCGCAACTGCCGCCGCAATGGCGCCAGACCAAGTGGGAAACCGCGCTGTTCGTGGATAACGAAGCCAATGCGTTCGCCCTGCCCGGTGGAAAGGTTGGTGTGAACACCGGTATCTTCACCGTGGCCAAGACGCAGGATCAGCTCGCCGCTGTGCTCGGGCACGAGATCGGCCACGTCATCTCGCGCCATCACGAAGAGCGCATCACCCGTCAGCTCGGTGCGCAGACCGGCCTGGGCATCATCGGCGCGCTCGCCGGCGCCGCCTATGGCGACGGGGCGGCCAGCGCGGTCAATCAGGTTGGCGGTATGACTGCCCAGACAGTGTTCCTGCTGCCCGGTTCGCGCACCCAGGAAAGCGAAGCCGATGTCGTTGGCCAACGTCTGATGGCCCAGGCGGGGTTCGATCCGGCCCAGGCGGTGACGCTGTGGCAGAACATGATGGCCGCCAGCGGCAATCGCCAACCCCAGTGGTTGTCGACCCACCCAGACCCTGCCAACCGCATCCGCGAACTGCAGGCCGACGTTGGCCAGCTCGAACCGGTCTACCAGCAGGCCAAGCAGGCCGGGCGCGTGCCGCGTTGTGGCTAGAGCCGCTAACAGCATCTGCCCGGCTTTCCTGAATCCGTGCGGCGACTGACCTGGATCCAACGCCTGCCCGATTACACTGCGGCAGCAGACGTCGCGACCAATGACTGGCTGTTAGTTGCGCTAAGACGTCTGTTCCACCTTCCCGCTTGTCGCACCACAACATGGAAACCGTTTTCGGGAACTGAGACTTTCTGCTAAGTTTGCCGGCTCAGATTTTTCGTACAGCGCCTATTCCGCTTTTCGTACCGCCCGACGGCGGATCGTCCGAGGTGAAACATGAAACTGCTCAACCGCAAGCAAGCCCTGTTGTCCCTGTTCATTGCCGCGTCGCTGGGTGGGGCTGTCGTCACCGATGCGGTCGCGCAGTCGGACCGTTCCTCCGAACGCGCCAGCCGCAAATCCAAAAGCGGCAAGGCGGAGGAGCTGTACCCGCAGTCGACCCGTCAGGCACCGACGATCAAGCCGTCCTCGAAGTTGAGCAGCAAGCTGCAGAAGCTGATCGAAACCTTCAACAAGGGCGAAGACTATCCGGGCGTGCGCACCCAGGCCGATGAGATCCTGGCCAACAGCGCTGCCAACGACGCTGACAAAGCGCTGGCCGCACAGCTCGCTGCGCAGGCTGCTTACAACCTGGACGACACCGCTGCTGCCAAGAAGTATCTGCAGCAGGCCATCGGCCTGAACGCGCTGGACAACAATGGCCAGTTCCAGTCGATGCTGATGCTGGCGCAGTTGCAGATGCAGGACGACCAGCAGGCCGAAGGTCTGGCCACGCTGGACAAGTACCTGGAAGAGAGCAAGTCGCAGCGTCCGGAAGATCTGATCCTAAAGGGCCAGGCGCTGTACCAGGCCGAGCGCTACAAGGAAGCGATTCCGGTGTTGAAGCAGGCCATTGCTGCCTCGCCCGAACCCAAGGACACCTGGAACCAGTTGCTGATGGCGTCCTACGCCGAAGCCGGCCAGACCGGTGAAGCCGTCGCGGCCGCCGAGGCGCTCGCCGCCAAGACGCCGAACGACAAGAAGGCCCAGCTCAACCTGGCCAGCATGTACATGCAGGCCGACCAGATGGACAAGGCCGCAGCCGTGATGGACAAGCTGCGTGCCGCCGGGCAGTTGACCGAAGAAAAGGAATACAAGCAGTTGTATTCCATCTACGCCAACACCGAGAACAAAGAAAAGGACGTCATCGCCGTCATCAATGAGGGTATGCAAAAAGGCATCCTCAAGCCTGATTATCAGACATACCTCGCGCTGGCACAGTCGTATTACTACAGCGACGATGTGCCGAAGGCGATCGAAAACTGGCAGAAGGCCGCACCGCTTTCCAAGGATGGCGAGACGTATTTGAACCTTGCCAAGGTGCTGCACTCGGAAGGTCGCATCCCGGAGGCCAAGCAGGCCGCACAGCAGGCGATCGCCAAGGGTGTTAAAAAACCCGAAGACGCCAAGAAGATCATCAACCTGAAGTAAAAAAGAAAATAAACCCCCGAAATCCCTGTGTTTTTAGTGGTTACAGGACTCGGGATTGGTATAAGCTTGGGAGTTCCTGCGGTGTCAAAGCCGTCCGAAAACCTGGGGATCATCACAGTGATCCGGGCCCCCACTGAAAGAGCCATTGGCGCATGACGGAACAACTCGTTATCCACAGGCATGACTATGATGCCGGGAACCAGGGTCTGAGCTGGGCCCGCATTATCGGCATTGCTTTTGTAATTGCTTTGCACCTCACTGCACTGATGATGTTGCTGATCCCTGCAGTGGCGCCGAAGGCTCCGGCAGAGAAGGAGCGCACCACCATGGTCACCTTGGTGGATGCACCGCCTCCTCCCCCGCCGCCGCCGCCGCCGCCGCCGCCGGAAGACAAGCCGCCGCCGCCGGTCAAGAATCTGTCGCCGCCGAAGCCGTCACCGGTTCCGCCGCCGCCGGAAGCTCCGGTCGTCGACGTTCCCGAACCGCGTCCGAGCGATATCGTCACGCCGCCGAGCCCGCCGAGCCCGCCGGCTCCGCCGAGCGACATTGGCGCCAGCGTCGATATCTCGTCCAAGAACATGAACCCACCGAAGTATCCGCCGGCTGCATTCCGTGCCGGTGTCCAAGGTGAGGTCATCCTGATCGTGGATGTGGATGCCAGCGGCAACGTGACCAACGTGTCGGTCGAAAAGTCCAGCCGCAACCGCGACCTTGACCGTGCCGCGATGGACGCAGCACGCAAGTGGAAGTTCAACGCCTCCACTGTCAACGGGCAGAAAGCCGCCGGACGTGTCCGCGTCCCGGTCAACTTTGCTCTGAACTGATCCACGGGCCGGCCACGGTCGGCCCAGGATCCTGTCTTCCTTTCGCTCCACCCTTCATCACCACACACAACAAAGGTAAGCGTCATGCTGCAGGAATTCTTTATCGCCGCCGCTGCAGGGGGCTCCAATCCGTCGGCCGCTCTGTCGCAGATGGGCTTCGAGCACTTGATCACCGAAATGACCTCCAGCCCCGGCGACTTCGCCGTGTCTTGGGTCGTGTTGATCACCCTGATCGCCATGTCCGCTGCCTCCTGGTACTGGACTGTCATCAACATCTTCCGCGCCACCCGTCTGAAGAGCGCGGCTGACCGCGTCACCACCGCGTTCTGGGATGCCCCGAATGCACAGGACGCGATCCGCGCCATGGAAGAACAGCCGGCTTCCGAGCCGTTCTCCAAGATCGCACTGGACGCAGCCCAGGCTGCTGCTCACCACCAGCGCGCCGAAGGCAGCACCGGTGGCCTGGGCGAGAGCCTGAGCCGTTCGGAATTCGTCGATCGCGCCCTGCGTCAGGCCGTGACCCGCGAAAGCACCAAGCTGCAGTCGGGCATGACCCTGCTGGCCACCGTCGGTGCGACCGCGCCGTTCGTCGGTCTGCTCGGTACGGTGTGGGGCATCTACGGCGCGCTGATCAAGATCGGTGCAACCGGTTCGGCCTCCATCGACGCCGTTGCCGGCCCGGTGGGTGAAGCGCTGATCATGACCGCGATCGGTCTGTTCGTCGCAATCCCGGCCGTGTTCGCGTTCAACTTCTTCTCCAAGGTCAACAGCTCGGTGATCGCCAAGTTCGACACCTTTGCCCACGACCTGCACGACTTCTTCGCCACTGGTTCGCGCGTTCGCTAATCCGGTTGTCAAGAACGCCTTCGCAACGATTTAGACGGAGCCCGTTATGGCCTTCAGTAGTGGAAACAGCGGTGGCCCGATGGCCGACATCAACGTGACGCCCCTCGTGGACGTCATGCTGGTGCTGCTGATCATCTTCATCATTACGGCGCCGCTGATGTCCCATAAGATCAAGGTGGACCTGCCACAGGCCAACTTGATCCAGAAGGAAGATGCGGAGAAGCGCGCCGCGCCGATCACCCTGGCCGTCAAGGAAGATGGGTCGCTGTACTGGAACGACGAGCCGATTTCCAAGGAAGCCTTGGAGTCGC
The DNA here is from genome assembly GCF_002846205.1 of Xanthomonas prunicola. Classification (GTDB taxonomy): domain Bacteria; phylum Pseudomonadota; class Gammaproteobacteria; order Xanthomonadales; family Xanthomonadaceae; genus Xanthomonas; species Xanthomonas prunicola. Next base: position 27,340 of record NZ_PHKV01000014.1, on the reverse strand, counting down.
GCCTGTCCACCGCTGCGCAGCAGACCCCGCAGCCGCCGCTCAATTTGCGTGGCGATCGCACGACCAAGATGCGTACGATCAACGAGATCACCAAGATCGCGCAGGGTCAGGGCATGCTGGACGTCGGTTTCGTTGCAACCAAAGTGAAGGGGCAGTAAGCCATGGCATTTAGTACTGGTGGAAGCCGTGGGCCGATGGCCGACATCAACGTCACGCCCCTCGTGGACGTGATGCTGGTGCTGCTGATCATCTTCATCGTCACCGCGCCGATCATGACCTACCCGATCGCCGTGGATCTGCCGCAGCGGGTGCTCAACCCGCCACCGCAGACGACCGAACCGCCGCCGCCGATCGAATTGCGGATCGACGCCAGCAACCAGGTGTTCTGGAACAACAGTCCGACTCCGGTCGATGTGTTGCAACAGAAGATGGAAGAAGTGGTGCAGGCCGATCCGACCAATCAGCCGGAACTGCGCATCGATGCAAATCCGGATGCGGAGTACGAAGTGATGGCCAAGGTGCTGGCCGCTGCGAAGAACTCGCAGATGAAGAAAATCGGCTTCATGCAGCAGTAAACGTATCTGCAAGACCGCAACACAACAGTCATGACGCGACTGCAACGCCACCGGAAACGGTGGCGTTTTTTTTTGCTGTGTGCGTAGTGCAACCATGCCTGTGGTGCAGCGATCTCGATCACATTGCGCCCTAGCCAATGAGCGAGAGCTGCAGTAAAGCGCTGCGGTGATTCGCTTTCAGATGGTGAGCAGCCCAGTGGGCACGCAATGATTGGATTGGCGCGAAAACCAGCCCCTACGCGCATTAATTATGCGAAGGCTTTTTGCCGTGTCGTCTGCCAGCGAGACGTATGACGGGTGGATCTTTCGCTGCTGCATAGCGTGACATCACCCCGACGTCCGTCTGCCAGCCAGCGAGTCGTGAACGATCGACAGCCGACGTGATCGTCTTATCGTTCCTGCATGGATTTGCCCCAGCCCTTCGATGCATTCAACAACGAGCAGGTCTCCCGTTGCCCTGACGATGCTGCGCTCTGCAGGGAGCCGCTGGGCTTGAGTGCGGTCTTGCGTTTGAGTTGCTGGCGTTGGTGGCAGGTGTATGCTCGGCCATGCAGCACCCACGATCACAACAGCACCGGAGGCAGTCATGGCTTTCAGTATGGCAGGGAATCGGGGACCACTGGCGGAGATCAATGTCACGCCGTTGGTGGATGTCATGTTGGTGTTGTTGATTATCTTCATCGTGACCGCGCCGATGGTGACGCGAACCATCACGGTCGATTTGCCGCAGCACAGTTCGCAAGCGACGACACGGCCGGAGCCACCCGCACCCATCGCATTGCGCGTGGATGCCGACGGCCAACTGTTCTGGAATGCCAGTCCAGTGACGCTGCAGCAACTCCAGTCCAGGCTAATCGAGCAGATGCAGGAAACCGCCGGAAATCAGCCAGAACTACGCATCGCGGCAAGTGCGGATGCCGAGTATGCAGCGATGGCTGGCGTGCTGGCGGCCGCAAAGAACGCGCAGGTGCAGCGCATCGCCTTCGTGCAGTAATGGTGTTCCCAGAGCGCGTTGCACTGATCACGCGCAGTGAATGCAACAACGCGCGATGCGGTCGCCCAGGCGCCGCATCGCGTCTTTGAACGCTCCCAGGCACGGCGAGCGATTAACGGTGTTACTCGCAGGTCGCAATAACTAACGAAACGCCCGTCGTCATGTTCCTGTCCAGCACACACCGCACGTAGATGCATGGATCGTCAACACAGGGATGGATCAGCGGACACCGACGTTACCGCATGAACTCAAGCGCTGACGTGGCTGCCATGCAGAATGTCGACGTAGCCGCGCACGCTCGCCTCCAATCCTTGATACAGGGCTTCGCTGATCAAGGCGTGGCCAATGGACACTTCGAGCACACCCGGCACAGCGGCGAGAAAATCGCCGAGATTGGTTTGCGATAAATCGTGTCCGGCATTGACGCCCAGGCCGGCGGCACCGGCATGCTGCGCGGCATCGGCGAACAGTGCCAATGCGGTAGCTGCCTGCCCGCTGGCATGCGCGTGGGCATACGGGCCGGTGTACAACTCGATGCGATCTGCGCCAAGTGCGGCCGCGCGGGCGATGTCCGGGTTGCCGGCATCCACGAACAGGCTGACACGGCTACCGAGGGCCTTGAACGTGGCGATCAGCGCGGCAAGTTGGGTGGTGTCCTGCGTAAAATCGAAGCCGTGGTCGGAGGTCAGTTGCCCGTCGCCATCCGGTACCAGGGTGATCTGCTCCGGGCGCGTGGCACGGCATAACGCCAGCAACCCCGGATAGCCCGCGCGTGGCGGTGCGAACGGGTTGCCTTCGATATTGAATTCCACCGCATGCTCACGCGTCAGCGCGCTGAGTGCGAAGACGTCGTCGGCACGGATATGACGTTGGTCCGGGCGCGGGTGCACGGTGATGCCGTGCGCACCGGCGGCGATGCAGGTGCGTGCAGCCTGCACCACGTCCGGGTCGGTGCCGCCGCGCGAATTGCGCAGCACCGCGATCTTGTTGACGTTGACGCTGAGCTGGGTGGTCATGCGGTCGCCGTCAGGCCTGCGGCTCGCTGTCGCGCGCAGCGGCCAGCGCGGCCGACTTGCGTGCTTCTGCCAGCTCGCGCAGGCGGCGCAGCTCGGCCGGATCGATCATGCTGCGGGTATCGCGCTGGGTGTCGTCCATGCGCGAGGCGAACCAGCCGCGCGTCCACAACAGCAGCAGCAGCAACGCCACCAGCAGCGAAACCACCAGCAACCACACGTGCGGCGTGCTGAAGGCCAGCACCAGCGCACCCAGTGCCATAAGCAGAAACAGCCAGTGCATGACGAGCTCCCCGTTGAGTGGCCGCAGTGTAGCGCCGGGCACGGCGCGGTTCCATGTGGGCGCCGCGCCGTTGGTCAGAGCAGCGGCGACAACAGCCGCGCGAACGCTTCCGGCAGGCGTGAACGCCATAACGGCCGATGCCGCACAAAGCGCACTTCCTGCGCCTGTGCCATGTCGGTGCCGATCAGCCCGGCCATCTCCGCCGCCACCGCCTGGTCGCGGAACAGCATCGACAATTCGAAATTGAGCCGGAAGCTGCGGCTGTCGAAATTGGCGCTGCCGACGATGCAGACGTCGTTGTCGGCCAATAGCGCCTTGGTATGCAGCATGCGCGGACCGTATTCGTAGATGCGCACGCCGGCTTCCAGCAGCTCGTCGAAATACGAGCGTGCCGCATAAGTGACCAGGCGCGAATCGCTCACCCGCGGCACCAGCAGGCGCACGTCCAGCCCGCCGAGCGCGGCCGAGGTCAGCGCCATGCGCGCGGCTTCGCCGGGCACGAAATACGGGGTAACCAGCCACACCCGGTGCTTGGCCTCATGGATGGCTGCGACCATCAGGCGGTGGATCGCTTCCCAGGACGAATCCGGGCCGGACACCAGCACCTGCGCATCCACCGTGCCCTGCGCACGGGTGGGCACATCGTCGGGCCATAGCTGCTGGCCGTGGAAGGCCGCGCGGCCCTGGCCGGTGGCATAGAGCCAGTCTTCCAGGAACACCAGCTGCAGGCTGCGCACCACATGGCCCTGCAGGCGCACGTGCAGATCGCGATAGGCATCGTGACGCACCTGCTCGTTCTCGTCGTCGGTGACGTTGATGCCGCCGGTGAAGCCGACGCGGCCATCGATCACGATCACCTTGCGGTGGGTGCGCAGGTTCAACCACGGCCGCTTGAATGGCTTGAGCAACTGCGAGGGATGGAACCAGGCGGTTTCTACCCCGGCCTCGCGCAGCGTGCGCAAGGCGCGTCGGGTCATCGCCGATGAGCCGATCGCATCCATCAGCAGGCGCACCTTGACCCCGGCACGGGCACGTTCCATCAGCGCATCGCAGATCGCGGTGCCGCTGTGGTCGGGCTGGAAGATGTAGTACTCCAGATGGATATGGTCGCGCGCATGACCAATCGCTTCGATGATGGCGCCGTACGTGGCAGCGCCATCGACCAGCCAATGCACTTCGGTGGCGCTGCTGGGCGCCAGCCCGGTGGTGGACTGGGCGATCTTGGCCAGCTCGGTGCAGTCGGCATCCGGAGGGCAGACGCTGCTGTAGCTCTCCATGCCCGAGCGCGAGCGTCCGCGCCGCAGCCGCTGCCGTTTGACCTTTTGCGGACCCAGCCAGTAGTAGATCAGCAGTCCCAAGTACGGCAATGCCGCCAGCGACAGCACCCAGCTCAGCGTGGCCACCGGCTCGCGCTTTTGCAGCACGATCCAGCCGGCGATCCACAGCAGGTACAGCACATAGGCGGCGAGAAGGAGCGCTTCAAGGTGGGGAGCGTTGGCCAGCCAATCCCACGCGCTCTGTGCAAATGCGAACATGCGCGGATTCTACGGGGCGCACGCCGCGTTGCGATGACCGCAGGCTGCCCGTGTGACCGACGCGACGGCAGCAGCAGAGCCTCCCCAACGCTGCCAATACCGCTTTGCTCGTCCTGCCGCCCATCAGGCAGGCGCTACACGTGCCCCCTCCGGTACCGTCGGCCTCTTGCCCATGCCTATCTCAGCGTGCATGTCACCCGCTAGGCATCGCTGGATCGCGCTGCATCGAAGATCGACAAACGCGCGGCAGCGCTGCGGTGACAACCAAGGCCGGCCTTGCCGGCACGCTACGATGCGCGCGGGAAACAAGGCTGCCGCGCGAAGGCTGATGGATGTCCAGGACAACTCGCCTGTTTGAATTGCTCGGCCTGTTGCGTGCGCATAGATTGCCGGTGTCGGCAGCTGCGTTGGCCTCCGAGTTGGGTGTATCGCAGCGGAGCGTCTACCGGGATATCGACACCTTGCGCGCGCTCGGTGCGCCGTTGGAGGGACAAGCCGGCGTTGGCTATTATCTGAAACCGGGATTTTTCCTGCCGCCGCTCGCCTTCTCGCAGGAGGAACTGGATGCGGTCATGCTTGGCCTGGATTGGGTCAGACAACGGGCCGATCCTGCATTGGCCACATGCGGTGAAAGCGCTTTGACGAAGATCCTATCGGCCAGAAAGCATGGCGCGGGCACAGACATGGCGCCGCCGGCGATTCTCACCGCCGCCTCCACATCCGAGCGGACCGACCACCCGCAAACTGCCGTATTGCGCGATGCCATCCGTCGGCAATGCAAACTCGCGATTGGCTATGTCGATGCGCAAAACGCGCCGTCGGAGCGCATCGTCTGGCCGATCGCCCTGGTCTACTTCGACGAGGTACGCGTCCTGGCGGCCTGGTGTGAGCGCCGTGTCGCCTTTCGGCATTTCCGTGTCGATCGCTTGCATGTGCAGGCACTGCTGGAAGAGCGTTATCCGCAGTCGCGCCAAGCGCTGGTGAAACAATGGCGGCAACAGGATCGGGACTGGCGTTCGCTGCTGACAGTTTCTGGCACGACGCAACGCTAGCGTTTGTTGGCCGCTTCCCTTCCGAGGAAGCCAGACCAAGGAGATCTACATGGTTGCGTTTTCACCTGATGCGCTCGGTGCATTCCTGGACAACGAGGACACTTTGGCGATCGGCATGTTGAACCTGATTCGCTTCGAGCCCGATGGTGGCCGCCAGCGCTATCACCAGTATCTACGACTGGCCGAGCCGATTCTTGCCCGGTTTGGCGCACGCATCGTCTTCAGCGGCGATGGCCTGCCGGTGCTGACCGCGGGACAGGCGCAGGCGTGGGATGCGGTGACGCTGGTGCAGTACCCGAGTCGATCTGCCTTCAAGCACATGATTGCCGACGCGCAGTATCAAGAAGCGTTCGAGGTCGGACGTTCGGCCATTGCCGATATCGTGCTGCAACCCTTCCACGGCATCACGTTGTAGCCACCTGCTGGACGTGTTGCAGGGTGTTGCCGGCGATCGCGCAACGTTGCCGTCTTCGGGTCGAACCTACGGCGCACGCGTGTCGAAGCCCATGTCGAAGCGGGCACCGCAGCACCGACAAGATCAAAACAAATCCAATTGCGGCGTGTCCGGTTTGGGCGGACGGAACTGCGTGGTATCGAGCCTTGGCAATCGCCCGAATCCAAGGCGCCGATACGCGATGGAAAACCGTTGCGCGATCAGCTCTGCAAACGGGCCTTCGCCAACCATGCGCTTGCCGAAGCGACTGTCGTAGTCCTTGCCGCCACGCATCTGCTGGATCAGGCTCATGACATGCTTGGCGCGATCCGGGTAATGCAGCTCAAGCCACTCGCGCCATACCTGGGTGAGCTCGTGCGGCAAGCGCAGCAACACGTATCCGGCCGAGCGTGCGCCATGGGCCGCGGCCGCTTCCAGGATGCGCTCGAGTTCCTTGTCGTTGATCATCGGGATCACCGGAGCGACCAGGACGCCGACCGGCACGCCGGCAGCGTGTAGCGTCTGCATGGCGCGTAGCCGTGCGTGCGGCCCCGCGGCGCGCGGCTCCATCTTTGCCGCAAGACGATTGTCGAGCGTGGTGACCGAGAAATACACCGACACCAGGTTGTGCTGCGCCATCCCGGCAAGCACATCGAGGTCGCGTTCGATCAATGCTGCCTTGGTCACGAAGCTGACGGGATGCCGGGCCTCTGCCAGGACGTCCAGGCATTGCCGGGAAATACCCAGGCGCCGCTCGGTCGGCTGGTAGGCATCGGTATTGATCCCCAACGCGATCGGCGAGCACTGGTAGGACGGGCGTGCGATTTCTGCACGCAGCAGGGCTGCAGCGTTGGGCTTGGCGAAGATCCGCGTTTCGAAATCCAGGCCGGGCGACAGATCCAGATACGCGTGCGATGGCCTGGCAAAGCAGTACACGCAGCCGTGCTCACAGCCGCGGTACGGGTTCACCGACTGCGAAAACCCAATGTCGGGCGAGTTGTTGCGGCTGATGATGCTGCGTGCGACTTCTTCGGCCACCACGGTCTTGGGACGAACGGCAGTCTCGGCCTCGGCGTCGAAGGTGTCCCACCCGTCGTCGATCTCCGTGGCAGTGGTGACCGAGAAGCGACCGGGCACGTAGGCAGTGGTGCCGCGGCCCTTGATCACCGTTCGCGAGCTGCGGACATCTCGATCGGTTGGATTGGGCGTGCTCGCGTTGGGAAGCTTCGTTCGCATGTTGTTAGTATTAATGCTAACAACGCGTACCGCAAGTCAGACACTCCGCAATGAAGCGGACCCATCGTGCGACCGCACAGGCAGCGCGACGGTGCGCAAAGCAAACGTGAGCACGCCGTGTGTCGGCACTCAGCTCGCAGTGCCCATCGGTCTTCAAAACACATCGCGTCGCTGCAACAGTGGCCAGACCGGATGCTCAACAAACCGACCATGCGCGCTTAGCCAATCCCGAATCACTGCGCCGAGCCATACAGCGCTTGCGCCGACTGAAACAGGATCCAGCTCGTCGCGATGAACTTGTCGCCGCCGACCGGGCGGTTGCCGCGGTGGGTATGGGTGAAGGCGGTCGGGGCGATCAGCAGGCTGCCGGTGCGTGGGCGGGCCTTGCGTTGCTGGAACAGGAATTCGGTTTCGCCCTGTTCGAACTCGTCGTTGAGATACAGCGTCCATAGCAGGTGCCGGTGCAGCGTGTCGGCGCTGGCATCGCGCGGATACAGCTCGCAATGCCAATACGGGTAGCCACCCTGGTCGGCCGTATACCACTGCAGATTGATCGCGCCCGGGCGCAGGCAGGTGCGCGCCAGATTGCCCAACGCCTGCTCGCTCATCTGCACGATGTCCTCGGCCACCAGGCGATGTGGTGTGCCATCGGCGGTGGTCACTTGCAGCATCAGCGGTGAGATCAAGGCCTGCGGATACTGCCGGAGATAGGTGAGCACGCCGTCGAACACCGCCTGCTGCAGGCGGCTTTCCACTTCAGCCCATCCGGCCACGCCACTGATGCGCAGGTCGCGGCTGTGTTTGAGGTCTGGGAACACACCGCCACCGATGCGGCCCGGATGCAGTTGCTGGCTCTGGCGCATGCGTTGCACGATGGCGGCGCACTCTTCGCGCGAGATGGCGTCGTCGGTGATCTGGATGAAGTCGGGTTGGCTCATGCGCTTGACCATAGCAATCTGGCGCGTCGGCTGCAGCGTCCGCCAAGCAGTGCGCACAGGTTGGAGCAGCACACGAGGTTGTCGACAGCGCCAGCGCGTGGCGAGGTTGCGACACCGGGCATGGTGGTGAAGCGCTGCACGGATGCGGGGTGTCCTGCCAGCCTCGCGTGCTGCCGGCTGCCGGCTGCCGGCTGCCGGTGTCGCGTGTGGGCGTACAAAGCGGCAAAGAAAAACCCCGCCGAAGCGGGGTTTTTCGTCAAACCATGCGTGCTGCGACGATCAGAACTTGTAATTGATCGACGCGGCCAGCACGTCGCCCTTCACGTGGTAGCTGCCAGCCAGACGGTCGCCGGTGGCGCTGCGGGTGTCGCTGGTCGGGTCGCTGGTGAACAGGTGGGTGTAACCGAAGTTGTATTCGGTCTGCGCCGACGGACGCCAGCTCATACCCAGCGACACCCACTTGCGGCTCGCGTCCGGCACGCGCACGTCGCGGTGGTCGGCCGTGGTCGGGGTCTGGTCGTATGCCAAGCCGCCGCGCAGGGTCACCGTATCGCTCATGCGGTAGTCGGCACCGATGGAGGCGAAGGTGGTGTCGCGGTAGGAGAAGTCCAACACGCTGTCGGGTTGGTTGGAGGCGAAATCCACGGTCACCTGGTCGAACTTGCTCCAGGCGGTGCGGGTGACGTCGGCCATGATCGACCACTGCTCGTTCACGTTGTGGGTGAAGCTGGCGGTGGCGCTGGCCGGCAATTTGACGGTGGCGCGGCCCTTGGTGTCGACGAAGGTGCCCGGTGCGGCCACGCTCAGCACGGCGGCAGCACTGCCCGGCACGGTGAAGTCGGCGGTGCCGTCGGTGATCTTGTGTTCCACCTGCGAGCGGTAGCTGAAGCCGATGTGGGTATTCTCATCGATGCTGAACAAGCCACCCAGGGTGAAGCCCACTTCGGTACTGTCGCCCTTGATGCGCGAGTAGCCATCGGCGCTGCCCGGCGCGAAGCCCGGCACGCGGCGCGCAGCCAGCACGCTGCCGAAATCCACCGCGTTGGCCAGGTCGATATCCAGACGCTCGGCGAACACCGAGGCGCCGAAGGACACGTACGGGTTCACGTCATAGGAGAACGCGACGTTGAAGTCGATCGCCTGCAGCTCGGTCTTGGTGCCGTGGTAGCGGCCGACCCAGTCGCGGTCGTATTCGGTCTTGAAGCCGAACGGCACGGTCAGCGAGGTGCCCAGGTGCATGTTGTCGTTCTCGCCGAACGGCACGTGGAAGTACATCGCCGGGACCGGCGCGATCATGCCGGCATCGCCGCCGTTGCCGCCGGAAACCGGAGCGCCGTTGGCGTAGTTGGCCGACTCAGGCTGGAATTTGGCCGAGAAGCTGATGGCGCTGACGTCGGCCTGGAACAGGCGACCGTCCAGCTGGCGCATACCGGCCGGGTTGTTGACCATGATGGAGGCATCGTCCGGGGCGCTGCCCGAACCTGCGAATGCGCGGCCGAGGCCCTTGGCGCTGTTTTCCTTCAGCTGGAATGCGGCGCCGTGCGCCTGACCAACGGCCAGCACGCCGGCGATACCGACGGCCAACAGGGTGGCGCGGCTGAGAGTGGAAGCGGTAGACATAAGTTGTAGCTCTCCGGATAAGGACTGCAATGGTCGATTCAGCGCCCGCGTCCAGCACCAATCCAGGCCCGGAGCGCGCCGGAGACCCCCCCCCGACATACGACGCCGTACGCAGTATACCTATGACGATTAACCGAACAATAACGAGTCGCGCGCTGAACGCGCTGTCAGGTTAGGGTTGGGTTCAGCAGCGTGGACCGGCTATTGTCCCCCTCCGATGTTTGTCTCTCTCCCCTCCCGCAAGAAACCCACACCACGCTGGGCGGTGCCGCTGCTGTTTGCGACGGTGTGGCTGGCTTATCTGTGGTCGATCAGCCGGCCGGGCGAGGCACGCAATACGCTGTGGCTGGACTGGGGCGCACTCTCCAGCGGCGTTTCCAATCTGGGCGACTGGTGGGCCACCTTGCGCGACGGCAGCGTGTTGCGCCTGTTCACTGCGCTGTTCCTGCACGCCGACTGGTCGCATCTGCTCGGCAATCTGGTGTTCCTGCTGATCTTCGGGTTGCCGGCCGAGCGCATCCTGGGCCCGTGGCGGTTATTGCTGCTGTTTCTGGTTGGCGGCGCCGCCTCCAACCTGGCGGCGATCTTTGCCATCGGCACGCCGGACCGGGTGATCATCGGTGCCTCGGGCGCGGTGTCGGCGTTGATCGGCACGTACCTGGCGCTGTTTCCGGGTGCCAAGCTGGGCGTGGTGCTGCCGCTGGGCGTGTTTCTGGAATTCATCCGGGTGCCGGCGCCCCTGCTGATCGGTGTCTGGGCGATGCTGCAGGTGGTGTTCGCCTACATCGGCCCGGCCTTCGGCATGGTGGCGTGGTCGGCACATATCGCCGGCTTTGTGTTCGGCATCGTCTACGGCTTGTACGTGCGCGCGGCGATCGCACGGCGGCTGCGCAAGCGCCATGGCTTCTGAGGCGCGCAGCACGCCTGGTGTCGAGCTGGGCAGGCGCTGATCGCTGCGCGGCTGAGCCAGCAACGCGCGATGCTGCGCACGTCGGCGGCCAGGCGTGCGTGCCTATAATCGCGGCATGTCCAAGTCTCTGTACAAAGTCACCTTCCTCAATCACGGCAAGGTGTACGAGCTCTACGCGCGTGAGGTCACCGGCAGCCATCTGTGGGGCTTCAATCAGATCGGCGAGCTGGTGTTCGACGTGCACGATGGCCTGGTGGTGGACCCCACCGAAGAACGCCTGCGCGAAGAATTCGGCAACACCAAGACCCTGCACCTGCCGATGCAGAGCATCGTGCGGATCGAAGAGGTCGAGAAAAAAGGCCAGTCGGTGATTCGCGATGCCACCACCGGCGACAAGGTGGTTACCCCCTTCCCCTCGCCGATCAAACCACGCTGATGCGCATTCTGGTGCCCGACGATTACCAGGGCGCCGTCGCGCAGCTGCCGTGCGTGCAGCGGATGCAACGCCACCAGGTGCAGGTACTGGGCGCACTGGACGAGGATCTCGATGCGCGCGTCGCGTGTCTGGCCGACGCCGATGCGCTGGTGCTGATCCGCGAACGCACGCGGATGGATGCGGCGCTGCTGCAACGACTGCCACGGCTGAAACTGATCAGCCAGACCGGGCGCGTGGGCGCGCATGTGGATGTGGCGGCGTGCACCGCGCTGGGTGTGGCGGTCGCTGAAGGCGTCGGCTCACCGGTAGCACCGGCAGAGCTGACCTGGGCATTGATCCTGTCGGCCAGCCGTCGGCTGACGGAGTACCAGCATGCATTGCAACAGGGCCGCTGGCAGGCACTTGGCGATCCCGGCTTGGGGCGCGTGCTGCATGGGCGCACGTTGGGGATCTGGAGTTACGGACGGATCGGCCAACGCGTGGCCAGCATCGGGCGCGTCTTTGGCATGCAGGTGGTGGTGTGGGGGGGCGAAGCGTCCTGTGCGCAGGCAGCGCGCGACGGGTTCGCGATTGCGGGCAGCCGAGAGGAGTTGTTCGAATGCAGCGATGTGTTATCGCTGCATCGGCGCCTGACCGCGCAGACACGTCACGACGTCACCGCACAGGATCTGGCGCGCATGCGCAACGACGCGTTGCTGGTCAACACCAGCCGTGCCGAGTTGATCGTCCCTGGCGCCTTGCTGGCGGGGTTGGATGCTGGCCGGCCGGGGTACGCCGCGCTGGATGTGTTCGAGCATGAGCCGGTGCTGGACCCGCGCGATCGGCTGCTGCTCCATCCACGCGTGTTGGCAACACCGCATCTTGGCTATGTGGAACGCGACAGCTACGCGCTGTATTTCGACGCGGCGTTCGACAACGTGCTGGCGTTTGCCGCGGGTACACCGCGCAACCTGGTCAACCCCGAGGTGTGGGCAACACCGCAGCGGGTGTGATTCCCCGCTGCGTTATCGCGGCCTTGAAGCACCCGACAAAAACGCGTGCGCTGCCGCCAGGTACGCGGCGGCCAGTGTTCGGTGCGGCATGTACCGCTCTCCCACCGATTCCTGTGCGCCGACCAGACCGACGTCACAACGACGCGCGCAGGTCTGTTGCCTACGCTTAGTTGACCGGCTCGGCGGGCTTGTCCGCTGGCGGCGTCGGCTGTGCCGGTTCGACTGGCGCAACAGGTGCGGCAGTCGGCTTGGCTTTGCCTGCCGGTTCGGCCGATTTGGGCGTGTTCGTGGTTGCCGGGCGCGCTGTCGCCGGCTTGGACTCGGCACCGGTCTTGGCGGCCTTGGCCTTCTGCGCTGCCTGCGCCTTGGCCTTGCGTGCAGCTTGCGCCTTGGCGGCGGAGCCGGGTTGCTTGAGTTCGGCCAGGGCTTCGTTGATCGGGCCGTCGCCCGGCAACACGTCGCCAGCGCTATAGCCCTCTTCGCCTTCGTCGTCGCCGCGCAGATGGCCGGGCAAGGTGGCTTCGCTGTAGTCGGTCAGGCTGGCCGGCACATCGGCATCGCCCGGCTGGGGCTCGGGGGTGAGCATCACCTCCGGCACGATGCCGCTGGCCTGAATCGACTTGCCGCTAGGCGTGTAATAACGCGCGGTGGTGAGCTTGACCGAGTCGCCGTTGTCCAGCGGCAGCACGGTCTGCACCGAGCCCTTACCGAAGGTGCGGCTGCCGATGATGCGTGCGCGCTTGTTGTCGCGCAGCGCACCGGCCAGCACCTCCGAGGCGCTGGCCGAGCCGGCGTCCACCAGCACCACCACCGGTGCGCCGCTCAGCAGATCACCCGGGGTGGCGTCGAACTTGGCATCGCTGATGGAGATGCGTCCGCGCGTGCTGACGATATTGCCCTTGTCGAGCAGATCGTCGGCCACCTGCACCGCCGAGGTCAGCAGACCGCCGGGATTGCTGCGCAGATCCAGCACCAAGCCGCGCAACTTGCCGCCGGCCTGCAGCTGCTTGAGGTTCTTCTGGAAGTCGGCACCGGTGTCGGCCTGGAAGGTGCTGATGCGGATGTAGCCGTAGCCGGGTTCCAGCATCTTGCTACGCACGCTGGCCACGCGGATGGTTTCGCGCTGCAGGGTCACATCGAACGGCTTGGGCGTCTTGTCACGCACGATGGTCAGGACCACCTTGCTGCCGGATTCGCCGCGCAGCGGCTCCATCGCCTTGCTCGCATCGATCGGCTTGCCGTCGATGGCCACGATCACATCGCCGGCGCGGATGCCGGCGCGCGCAGCCGGGGTGTCGTCGATCGGCGCGATCACCTTCAGCGTGTTGTCCTGCTGCTGCAGCAATTCCACGCCAATACCGTCGTAGGCGCCGGTGGCCTGTTCGTCGAAGGCTTCGGCGTCTTCCTTGTCGAAATAGGTGCTGTGCGGGTCCAGGTCCGAGAGCAGGCCGCGCACGGCGGCGTGCATCAGCTTCTTGTCTTCGACCGGGTCGACGTAGGCCTGCTTGACCGCGTTGTAGACCGCCACGAAGCGGCGGATCTCATCCAGCGGCACCTTGGAGACAGCGGCTTCATTGGCTTCCGGATCGTCCGCGGTGGCCTGGGCGGCGGCGGGGCCGGCCTTCTGCGCCCAACCGGGCGACGCGAACAGGGCCAGCGACAGGGCAACGGACAGGACGGCTACGCGCATGAAGCACTCCGACAAAGAGATAAGGCGCCCCGCAGCGCGGAGCTGACCGGATTATGCGCGAAGCAGCGGTAAATCCGCGTTGAATTGCGGGCGGTGCGCTGCGCTTAGCGGCGTTGCAGCCAGCTCGATGGATCTACCGGCTGCCCGTTGCGACGCAATTCGAAGTACAGCGCCGGCACGCCCTGCCCGCCCGAACTGCCGACCTTTGCCACCGCTTCGCCGCGTTTGATCGACGCGCCGGCATCGCGCAGCAAGGTGTCGTTATGCGCGTACAGGCTCATGTAGCCGTTGCCGTGGTCCACGATCAGGATCATGCCGTAGCCGGTCATCCAGTCGGAAAACACCACCGTGCCATCGGCCACTGCGGTGACGGTGGTGCCCTTGGGCGCGCCGATCAGTACACCCTTGCTGGTGTGGCCATCGGGCAAGGTGGCATTGAAGCGCGCCAGCAGATTGCCCGACACCGGCCAGCTGAGTCCGCCGACCTTGGGGGCCGGTGCACTGGCGACGACCTTCGGTGGCGTCTTGCCTGGGCGATCGGGGCGCTCGGTTTTGCCGCGTTTTGCCTGCGCAGCGGCTTCGGCGGCAGCGCGTTTGGCGGCAGCGCGACGTTCGGCTTCGGCCTTGGCGGCGGCGGCGCGCAGATTGGCAAGCAGCTGCTCCAGCGCTTTTGCGTCCTGGCCGATCGCCTTTTCGCGTTCGGCGCGTTGTTTGTAGCGATCGTCCAGTTGCGCGACGGTGGCCGCTTGCTGCGAGCGATCCTTCTGCAACGTGGCGGCCTGCGCTTTTTGCTGTGCGCGCGCTGCATCCAGCGCCTGGCGGCGGGTGGCGATGTCCTGTTCCACTTTCGTCAGGGCATCCAGCTGCGTGGTCAAGGCGTGGATGCGCTGCGCACGCGCGTTCTGCACATAGCGGTGGTCGGCCAGCATGCGCGTGGCATCGCCCACCGTGTCCTGCGAGAGCAGCACTTTCAGCGGCGCGTTGCGGCCCACCTGATCGGCAGCGCGCAACAATGCCGCCAGCTGCGCGCGCTGGTTTTGCAGGCCGCGCTGCAACTGCGCGCGTTCCTGCTGCAGGGTGGAAAGATGTTGTTCCTGCGCGCGCATCGCCGCTTCGGTCTCGCTCAGGGCGCGTGCGGTCCTGGCCACTTTCTCGTCGGCTTGGCGCAACTGTTGTGCAGCGGTGCCGCGCTTGCCTTCCAGCTCGCGCCGATCGGCGCTGATGGTCTTGAGCTCATCGCGTAGCTGCTGCAGTTTGCGCTCGGTGTCGCGTTGGCTCTGCGCGCTTGCGCCCACGCTGCCGAGCAATGTGCAGGCCAGCACGCACGCCGCCAGCCACCTCTGGCCACGTCCGGTGGCAGGGGCGAGCAGCAAGCGCGGCGGCAGTGCGGGCGAAGGGGGCAACGAAAGATCCAGTGACTTCAGGCAGGTGCGCGATTGTAGCCAAGCATGATGTTATCGCCGCCACGCCCCAGACAACCGCCGCCGCGCGAGGTTCAGCATGAAGCCCCAAATTCTTCTCCTGGCACTGTCCCTGGTCTGTACGAGCGCCTGGGCCGACGACGACGTCAGCAAGGTCAACGGCCGCATCAGCGCAGACGCCGGCAAGTCCTATGGCGCACTGGAAACGGTGAACGGCTCCATCGAGATCGGTGCCGGTGCGCAAACCAAGAGCGTGGAGACCGTCAATGGCGGCATCCGCATCGGCGATAACGCGCGCACCGGTGGCGTGGAAACCGTCAACGGCGCAATTACGTTGGGTCAGAAGGTGACCGTGTCCGGCGGGCTGGAGACGGTCAACGGCAGCATCCTCTCCGAGCGCGGAAGCCAGATCAGCGGTGGCATGGAAACCGTCAACGGCAGTATCGGATTGGTGGGAACCGAGCTCGGCAAGGGCATCGAGACCGTCAACGGCGATATCACGGTCGGGGTGGGCTCGCATGTGCGCGGCGGCATCAAGGTGACCAAGCCAAACTTCGGTTTTTCGTTCCAGACCTCGCGCACGCCGCGCGTGGTAATCGGCCCGGGCGCGGTGGTCGATGGACCGCTGCACTTCGAGCGCGAGGTCACCCTGTACGTGCACCGCAGCGCCAAGATCGGCGCGGTGAGCGGCGCCACGGCACGCAGCTTCGACGGCGACGTGGCGCCGAAAGACTGACGCGTTCGGCACCCACCCGCCCGTGCGTGCGTCGGACCGAGGGCGCCTGCTTCAGGCGCCCTGCCCGGCGTGCATTGCCGACTGCAGCACATCCAATCGCGCGCTCACCTCACCATGCGGCGTACGCACTAAGATCGGGATTCCGCCGCACGAGGAGTTCCGATGCCCCGCAAGATTCTGTTGTGCCTGGCCGCGACGCTGGCCCTGGCCGGCTGCAAACGCGAACCCGCCGATGCGCCCAGCGCGCCTGCCACGCAGACGCCGACCGATAGCGCGCCCAGTGCGCCGGTCAGCCGCCACACCTTCTCGCCGGAACTGACCACCGGCGATTTCGCCGAACTGGTCAAGACGCTGGCGTCGGACGACTTCGAAGGCCGCGGCCCGGGTACGCCCGGCGAAGAAAAGACCGTGACCTATATCCGCGACCAGATGCAGCGCATCGGGCTGCAGCCGGGCAATGGCGACAGTTGGTTCCAGGAGGTGCCGATGGTGGAAACCACCGCCGATGCATCCACCGCGCCCAGCCTGCGCAGCGGCGACAAGACCCGTGCCCTCGCCTTCGGCACCGACATCGTGGTCGGTACGCGGACCGGCCAAGCCGAGGTCAAGCTGGACAACAGCGAGCTGGTGTTCGTCGGTTACGGCGTGGATGCGCCCGAGCAGCAATGGAACGACTACGCCGGCCAGGATTGGAAGGGCAAGACGGTGGTGATGTTCGTCAACGACCCGGGCTTCCACACCGACGATCCCAAGTTGTTCGACGGCAAGCGCATGACCTACTACGGGCGCTGGACCTACAAGTTCGAAGAAGCCGCACGCAAGGGCGCGGCTGCGGCGTTGATCGTGCACGACACCCCCGGTGCCAGTTACGGCTGGGACGTGGTGAAAAATTCCTGGTCCGGCCCGCAATACGACTTGCCGGCCAAGGACGACCCGGACCCGCGCCTACCCGTGCAGGGCTGGATCAGCGCCGACACCGCCAAGCAGCTGTTCGCCAACGCCGGGCTCGATCTGGCCCAGGCCTACAAGGATGCCAGCAAGCGTGGTTTCAAGCCGGTGCCGTTGAAGGCCAGCTGGTCGGTAGACCTCAAGAGCACCATCGCGGCGAAGACCTCGCGCAACGTGGTCGGCGTGCTGCCGGGCACCAGCCACGCCGATGAAGCGGTGCTGTACATGGCGCACTGGGATCACCTGGGCAAGCATCCGGGCGAAAGCGGCGACAACATCTACAACGGCGCGGTGGACAACGCCACCGGCGTGGCTGGCATTCTGGAAATTGCCGATGCATTCGCGCATCAGGATCCCAAGCCGGCGCGGTCGGTGGTGTTCCTGGCCGTGACGCTGGAAGAATCCGGCCTGCTCGGTTCCAAGTACTACGTGGCCAACCCGAGCTTCCCGCTGGACAAGATCGCTGCGGTGATCAATCTGGATGCCATGTCGGTCGCTGGACGCGCGCGCGATGTCACCGTGGTGGGCATGGGGAGCTCGGAGCTGGAGGACATCCTCAAGCCGATCGCCGCGATGCAGGGCCGCACCCTGCATGCCGAAGCCACGCCGCAAAGCGGCTCGTATTTCCGTTCGGATCACTTCAACTTCGCCAAGGCTGGCGTGCCGGCGTTGTATGCCGACGGTGGTGAAGACCTGCGAGAAGGCGGCACCGCCGCCGGACGTGCCGCGGCGGAGGACTATGGACGCCACCGCTACCACGCCCCCGGCGACGAATACGACGCCGCCACCTGGAAGCTCGATGGCACCATCGAAGACCTGCAGGTGGTCTATGGGGTGGGTAAGGATGTGGCGGCCGGCGAACGTTGGCCCAATTGGTACCCCGGCAACCCGTTCAAGGCCGCGCGCGACCGCATGATGGCCAACAAGCCCGGTGCAAGCGCGGCGACTGCGCAGCCGGCTGGCGCAGACGCCAGCGACGCTGGCACCACGGGCTCGACGACGACCAAGGCCAAGTCCCCACGCTGAGGCCTGCGGTGGCATTGCTGCCACGCGTTGGCAGCAATGCACCAGCAAGGCGATTCGCCACCGGCAGTGAGCAACAGCTCTCACGCAAACGGCCTCCAATCGGAGGCCCTTTGCGTTGCTGCGTCATGTCAGGCGTTTGGCCAATGGCCTGGCCACGTGATCCAAACATGATCTCGCGCTATCGCTTGAGTGCGGCAGTTGCATGTACTTGCCAATACGTGCACGCCGAATCGATCAGTGGAGTGGCAATGGCGGCGGTGGCACTGCATCTGCACCCACCGACCTGCCCTACCCGCTCAGCACGCAAGCGCGATGCGCTTCCCCTCAATCGCCATCCACGCTCACCACGTGTCCATCGTCCGGATCCACGTGCAGTTCGACCTTCTGCCCATTGCGCTTGGCATCGGCCTTCCACAAGCCGTCCTTGAATTTGAGGTCGTGCACGTCGGCATAGCCACCGGTGGAGAGCGCTGCGCGCACATCGGCTTCGCTGAGCTTGGACGTGGTCTGGTCCCCGTAGACGCGGCCAGTGACCGGATCGATGTGCACGTCCACGTCCTTGCCATCGCCACTGCGCGCATCTGCGGTCCATACGCCATGCTCGAACTTGACGTCGTGCACCTTGGTGTAGCCCTTGGCGGTGAGCATGCTGGTGACCTCAACGGAGGTGAGCGCCTTGGCCGGCTTGTCGGCCGTCGCCTGCGCGAACGCTCCGTGCGACACCAGGGAAAGTGCGCCGATCAGCGCGGTTTTCATCAATCGCTGTGTCATGAGAATGCTCCTGCAGTGAAGTGCGTCCATGCTGGCCGGCAAGCGATTGCCATCAGGTGAAAACACGCAAGCAGTCACGACGCAGATTCAGTTAGCTGAAATGCAAAGTCGTCCATTCACTCCCGCTACACGCATCTTTTACGTTGCGGATTATTCACACGGTGAGCCTGCATCTACCGTGCACGGCTGTAACGCTGCGACCACGCAGTGCCTGCTCGCCTTATCGCAGGCGATTCACGTCCACACGCGCTGTGCGTTCCCCAAAAAACACAGCCGCCTTACGGCGGCTGTGTGGTTCGTCAGCGTGTGGTGCGTGCAGCAGAAATTCCTGCGGCGGTAGCGCCAGCAGCGCGCGTCGCCAGCGCAGCCTGCGGCGACAGGATCGACATCTGCGGTTTGTCGGTGCCGTCCTTGTTGGGATGCACGTTGTACGAATAGGTGATGTTCCACCACGAACCGGCTGCCCACCAGGTCCAACCCAGCCACACATCTGCGTTGGTCTCCATGTGCGCCAACATGCCTTGCAGCGCGTGGTTGCAGACCGCGTTGCTGGCGGTACCGAATTCGGCCAGGAAGCCTCGCTTGTGGTTGGTACGCAGCCACTGGGTGAAGTTACGCAAGCGATCTGCGCCAATCGTGGCACTGACACAGGTGGTGCTGGTGCCGCTGGAATCGGCATCCAGGTACTGATGCACTTCGAAGGCATAGCGATTGAGCGGGTCGTAGATCGACGCCAGCGCAGTGGCGTTGGAGTAGCCATCGGACGTGAGGGAATACCAACTATGCGCGCCTGTCCACAATGCGCCTGGCACCAGAATCAGGTTGTTGGCGCCGGTCCTGCGGATCGCATCAATGGCAGCCTGCGCTGCGCCGGCCCATTCGCTGGCCGAAATATTGTTGGGCTCATTCATCAGCCCGAACATCACCGCAGTGTCGCTCTTGAACGCCAGCGCGAGGCGACGCCATACATCGGTGAACGTGGACACCGGTACTTCCGGGCTGCCGATCTTGTAGCCGTAATACTTGGCGTAGTTATGGATATCGATCACCAGATACATGCCGGCTGCCTTGGCGCGTGCCACGGCCTGTTGCACCAACGCCAGCTGCGTCGGATCCAGCTCACCACGCGCGGTAGGCTGCAGCCGTTCCCACAGGATCGGCAGGCGAATGGTGTTCATGCCGACGCCGGCGAAATAGGTGTAATCGCTGGCCGGGGCATACATATAGTCCTTGTTGAGAACGCCGGGCTTTTTGGACGATGCGAACTCGGCACCCGAGAGATTGACCCCGGCATAGGTGAGCGCGCGCGTCTGCGCGTGGGCAAGCGGCAGGCTGCCTAACACGATGAAAAGCAGCGCATAGCGCACCAGCGTGCGCATCGAGAAAGACACAGCAGACATGAAACAACTCCTTCGACGGCGGGGAAGATGCAGGTCTGTGCTTACGCGTTATGCGATGCGCTGCATCCACCGGAATCAATGCATCAGCTGTGCCCATTTGCTGCGTGCAGTCCATAGAACACCAATCTGCGAACTGCATCGCAGTCACACTCTGGTAGGTGCGCTTTTAAGATTGATAGGCTGCACAAAAATTGCGGCAAATCGCGTCGTGCTTTTGCAATTGGGGCGTGCGCTTGGCAGCGCTGTCGATTTTGCGTCGTATGGACGTGTTCGCCGCCAGCGGCATGACGTCATCTCCATGACGCCCTGCCGTTTTGAAAAAGGCGAGGACGATGCGGCAACGAATGCATCGACCTGTTTCCTGCAGGAGCGACGCAATCGCTGCCGAAACTCTGCAACGCTCAAACCGGTGAGAAGTGCGCGCTCGCAGCTGGATATACGAGTGATGTGTGTTGCGCCAATTGCGTGGTTTGTTGCTGTGCGTAAACCAGCCGAAGAAACGATGGTGCAGCCACCAGGCGGGCACGGCCGGGACCCGGCGTGCACCACGCGTCTGCTCCGGCTGCTGCGCCATCCACACCGCCTGACGACGACTGGCTAGTTGCGTTGGCCGCGCTTAATCGGTGATCCGATGCGCATGCGCGCTCAATATCGACATCTGCGGCTTGTCGCGGCCTTGCGCATCCGGATGCACGTTGAACGGATAGGTCGCAGGCCACCACGCACCTGCCGCCCACCAGGACCAGCCCAGCCAGACATCGCTGTTGGATTCGATGTAGCCGAGCATGCCGTTGAGCGCGAGATTGCAGGTGACATTGTTGCCGGTGCCGAATTCACCAAGAAATCCGCGTTTTTTGTTCAGACGCAGCCATTCGGTGAAGCTGCGCAGCCGCTCGACCCCGACCGTGGGGCTGACGCAACCGCCGCTGGTGCCGCTGGAATCGGTATCCAAGTATTGATGGACTTCGATGGCATAGCGGTTGAGTGGATCGCCAATGGATGCCAGCGCCACCGCATTGGACTGCCCGGCCACGGTGGAGTACCAGCTATGCGCACCAGTCCAGAGCGCACCTGGCACCAGAATCAGATTATTGGCGCCGGTTTTGCGAATGGTGTCGATCGATGCCTGTGCGGCCGCCGCCCACGACTGTGGATTGATGTCGTAAGGCTCATTCATCAGCCCGAAGATCACGGCGTTGTCGCTCTTGAAGGCGATCGCCAGTCGACGCCACAGATCGTTGAAGGTGCTGATCGGTACTTTGGTGCTGCCGATGGTGTGGCCGTAATATTTGGCGTAGTTGTGCACGTCCACGATCACGTACATGTTTGCCGCCTTGGCATTGGCGACCGCTTGCCGGATCAGGGCCAGCTGTGCCGGGTCCAGCTCGCCACCAGCCCTGGGCTGCAGGCGTTCCCACAGGATCGGCAAGCGAACGATGTTCATGTGCTTGCCGGCGAAGTAGGCGTACTCATCGGCCGCCGGGTAGTGGTAATCGACGTTGATCACGCCTGGTTTTTGCGAGGATTTGATTTCGGCGCCGGAGAGGTTGACGCCTGCATATTTGAGGCTGTTGCTCTGCGCCTGCGCGAGCGGCATGACGGCAAGCAATAGCAGAGACAGCGCCCGGCAAGGCGGCCGGCGCGTACGCGTGGTGGGGGATGGCATGGGGGACTCCTGAGACTTCTGCGTGCGAGAGACGTGTGCAAGGACGTCGCGCTGATGCGAGCATGAGCTGGCTCGATGTAAGGCAGCAACGCGTCCATCACCAGACTAGGCGTAAGCGCCCGCACAAACTACGGGTGTGAGGGATCAATGCACCAAGCTGTGCAGTGACGCGCAGTTATTCTGTCGGCACGCGCACGCATGGCGCGACAACGCAGCGATTTCTTGCTAACGCTTCAATCGGAATAACAGCGCACCATGATGTACTCAATGACGTACTGCACATCGCGAACGCATGCTGCTGTTTCCGTGCAACCTTTCGCTCCTCCGATGTTTCGATCGCGATACGTCGCTCCACTGGCAATGCAACGTTTCCGTGCATTGCGCACATCGCACTTGGAGGCAGTGCTTAGGCGAGCGTGCGCAAGTAGATGCGATGGGCGACATCGGATGACATCGCTTGCAAGCAGCGCACGTACATCGGCACCAGTGCGTCGCACCAGGCCATAGGGAGGATCAGCGTTGTCCTGCCACTTGCGCGCGCGCATGGGAGATATCGCCGACACGCATGCCTAGCTATCTCAAGTCATCGAGAGCGTATGTGGGCAACTGCAGCGCGTTGGGCTGGTGATAGATCACCCACATCTTCTGCGATGTGCACGCCAGCCAGCTGCTGCCCGCTTTCTCTTCGTCAGAGACTGCGCCGCGCGGCACAGGAGAAGAGACACACAAAAAAGTGGCCGCAACAGCAGTTGCGACCACTGTCTAGCTGCGTCGCAGATTACTTGCCGGCGCGGCGTGCGTACTTGCTCAGGATCGCCATCTGCGGTTTGTCGCTACCGTCCTTGCCCGGCTGCACGGTGAAGGGGTAGTCCGGCTTCCACCAGGAACCTGCCGCCCACCACGTCCAGCCCAGCCACACGTCGCTGTTCTGTTCCATGTAGGTCAGCATGCCTTCCAGCGCCTTGTCGCAGACGGGATTGTTGGCTGTGGCGAACTCGCCCAGGAAGCCCTTCTGCTTGTTCTCGCGCAACCACGAGGTAAAGCCCTGCAGCTTTTCCTGGCCGACCGAATCGCTGGTGCACACCGGCTTGGTGCCGCTGTAGTCCTTATCCAGGTACTGGTGCGCTTCGAAGGCCAGGTTGTTGCCCGGGTCCTTGAGGATTTCCAGCGCCTTCGCATTGGAGACGCCGTAGCTGGTGCTGCGCCAGCTGTGTGCGCCGGTGTAGGCGGTGCCCGGCACCAGGATCAGATTCTTCGCGCCGGTCTTGCGGATCGCATCGATCGCCCCCTGCGCAGCATTGGCCCAGTCGGGTGCGGAGATGCCATTGGGCTCGTTCATCAGCCCGAAGATCACCGCCTTGTCGTCCTTGAACTCCAGCGCCAGCCGGCGCCACAGATCGGCCAACGCGCTGGCCGGCACATCGTTGGTGCCGATGCGCTGGCCGTTGTACGTGGCATAGTTGTGCAGATCCAGAATCAGGTACTGCTTGTTGGCCTTCGCTGCCTCAAGCGACTTCTTGATCAAGCCCAATTGCGCCTGGTCCAGCGGGCCATTGAGCTCGGGCTGCACGCGTTCCCACAGGAAGGGCAGGCGGATCGTATTCATGCCCTTGCCTGCGAAATAGCTGAAGTCCGAGGGGGCAGGGTAGGTGTAGTCCTTGAACAAGGTGCCGGGCTTCTTGCGCGAGTTGAACTCGGCGCCGGACAAATTGACGCCGACATACTTCAGGGCAGTGGTGTCCTTCTTGGGGCCGCCAGGTTCCTTGGCCTGGACCAACGGACTGGCAGCGAGCAAGGTCAGCGCGAGCGCAGCGCTGCGCAAGCGGGGAAAGTGCGGGGGAGTGCGGAACATGGGAGTCTCCTTCGGCATCGACATGGGCGGCCGCGGGGGAGGGTACGGCCAGTGCAGATGGTGCAGGGCGATCAGCTGCTGCGTGAGCCCAGGAACTCGCACGTTAGCGTGCCATTCACGCGCATCGCGTGGATTTGACCGCATCCGAACACGCGAAAGGCGCATCATGCCGCCGCGGCCGCCTTCGCAAGAGACCAGGTAAGACGCACTGTCGCAGGAGTGCGACGTTGCTGCGTTTTAAGCTACCGATCCTTTCTTTCTGTTGTCGGCGCACCTTGCCGACGACGCAACGCCCCGGAGTCTTCCCCATGAGTACTGCCCACGCCTACGCTGCCCAGGCCGCCGATCAACCACTGGCCCCGTTCGTGTTTGAACGCCGCGCGCCCGGCCCCGATGATGTGCAGATCGACATCGCCTACTGCGGCGTGTGTCACTCGGATCTGCATACCGCACGCAACGAATGGCACAACACGCGGTATCCGTCGGTGCCGGGCCACGAAATCGTCGGCCGTGTGACCGCCGTCGGTAATGCCGTCACCGGCTTCAAGGTCGGCGACCTGGCTGGCGTCGGCTGCATGGTCGACAGCTGCCGCAGCTGCACTTCCTGCCAGGAAGGCGAAGAGCAGTACTGCGAAGCCGGTTTCACCGGCACCTATAACGGTCCGATGTTCGGCGGCGGCGAGAACACCTACGGCGGTTACTCGGACCATATCGTGGTCGACCAGAAATACGTGCTGCGCATCTCGCACACCGACAACCTGGCTGCCGTGGCGCCGCTGCTATGTGCCGGCATCACCACCTATTCGCCGCTGGCGCATTGGAAGGTGGGTCCGGGCCAGAAGGTGGGCGTGGTCGGCCTGGGCGGCCTGGGCCACATGGGCGTGAAGATCGCCAAGGCGATGGGCGCCACCGTGGTGCTGTTCACCACCTCCGAGAGCAAGCGCGCCGATGCGATCCGCCTGGGCGCCAGCGAAGTGGTGATCTCCAAGGACGAGGCGCAGATGGCGGCGCAGTACAACACCCTGGACTTCATCCTCAACACCGTAGCCGCACCGCACAACCTGGACCCGTTCCTCAATGCGCTCAAGCGCGACGGCGCCATGGTGCTGGTGGGCGTGCCCGAGGAATCGCATCCGTCGCCGGCGGTGTTCAACCTGATCATGAAGCGCCGCACCCTGGCCGGCTCGCTGATCGGCGGCATTCGCCAGACCCAGGAAATGCTGGATTTCTGCGCCAAGCACAACATCGTCTCGGACATCGAAACCATCCGCGCCGACGAAATCAACGCCGCCTACGAGCGCATGCTCAAGAGCGACGTGAAGTACCGCTTCGTGATCGACATGGCCACGCTGGACAAGGCGGCCTGATTGGTGCTCCGTTAGGCTCATGTGATACCGCTTGCGTCCTCGCAGGGCGCAAGCGTTAGCCAATAGCAGAATTACAGCCTTAAAGCTGAGGGCGCTGCCTTAAAGGTGAGTTACTAGCCACTGCTACTAAAATAATACTGCCCGGCGCTAAGTACTGCTTTGGAGAGTAATTTTGACTGCTGTGCTGAGTAAGCAATCGCAAAGATCATATGGCGAGGATGCTTTCAAGAAATGGAAACTCGCATAAGCAAAAAACGTCAATTTGAGAACGAATTAGCTCGTCACCGGTATCGTGCTTTCCAAGGCTGAGGTAGTAATTTTCTTCGTTGTATTTAGCGAAGATTAGCCACTCGCCAGTAAGTGATGAGTCAACCCTAAGACGTTCGAAGTTAAACACAACTATATCATGGGCGAACTCTTCTATGTCCGCCTCAGTGACATACCTTTCCTCCCCAGAGGCTGCCGCATCTGCAATTTTCTTCTTGAAAGAAGGGATGCCAAATCTACCCATGCCTTTTCTGATATTGATAACCAGGCTTGGTAAATCGTCTTCGAGGTAATGTTGATGCCAAAGACCTTGAAGCGGGGGATGCTTGAATCGAGTGGCCGCTTTTAACCCATTGGCCGCCGCAACGCCCTCCAGTACTCGAATTTGGCTCACAACTTTCGCTGGATTAAGTATCCCGGATTTAGCTGCCCCAAATAACTGAAGCACAAGCAAAAAACTATATCGTCCCGTAACTAATGATTCGAGGCCGATTGACTCGGCGAAATAAAGCAACTCCGGCGTAGCATCGCTGCCATCACTACGGGTTGCTTTAAATTGCGACATATACATTGCGTGCGCTGCCTGACGGCTTAGTTGAGTCGTGCGCGATGCAGCGCTTTCTCTCTTATGCCCTATGCCGCAGCCGGCTCCTTGACCTGCGCTTTCACGCCCAGCAGATGCACGATGCTGCCGGCCGCGTCGCGGCCTTCGGCCACGGCGGTGACCACCAGGTCGGCGCCGCGCACGCAATCGCCGCCGGCGAACAGGCGCGGGTTACTGGTCTGGTAGGGCAGGCGGCCGTTGCCGTCGGATGGGGCGACGATGCGGCCGTTGCTGCCGGCTTCCACGCCTTGCGAGGCCAACCAGTCCGGCAGGGTCGGCGAGAAGCCGAAGGCGATGATCACCACGTCCGCTTCCAGCAGCGATTCGCTGCCTTCCACCGGCACCGCGTTGCGGCGGCCGCTGGCGTCGGGTTCGCCCAGCTTGGTTTCCACCACGGTCACGCCGATGGCTTCGTCGTCGGCGCCGGATTCGATCGACAGCGGCTGGCGGTTGAACAAAAAGCGCACGCCTTCTTCGCGCGCGTTGGCCACCTCGCGCGCCGAGCCGGGCATGCTGGCTTCGTCGCGGCGGTAGGCGCAGGTGACCTTGGCCGCGCCCAGGCGGATGGCGCTGCGCACGCAGTCCATGCCGGTGTCGCCGCCGCCCAGCACCACTACGCGCTTACCGTTGAGGTCGGGCAGGGCCATCTGGTCTTCCCAGCCGGCGATCGGGCGGCCGTGCGGGTCGTTGCCGCCGACGATGCGGCTGTTCTGCACCAGGAACGGCAGTGCCGGCAGGACGTTCTTCAGGTCCTGGCCGGGCAGGCCGCCATCGGTGTAGCGGTAGGCGCCGGTGCCCAGGAACACGGCATCGTATTCGCTCAGCAGCTGCTCGATGCTGACGTCGCGGCCCACTTCCACGCCCAGGCGGAACTGCACGCCCATGCCTTCGAGGATCTCGCGGCGCTTGCCGATCACCGACTTGTCCAGCTTGAAGCTGGGGATGCCGAACTGCAGCAGGCCGCCGATCTGCTCGTAGCGGTCGTAGACCACCGCCTCGATCCCGGCACGCACCAGGCGGTCCGCGCAGGACAGGCCGGCCGGGCCGGCGCCGATCACTGCCACCCGCCAGCCGCTCGGCTGCACGTTGCCCAGGTCCGGGCGCCAGCCCATCTTGAAGGCGGTGTCGACGATGTATTTTTCCACCGCGCCGATGGTGACCGCGCCGAATTCCTCCAGCGTGCAGCTGCCTTCGCACAGGCGGTCCTGCGGACACACCCGCCCGCACACTTCCGGCAGCGGATTGGTGGAGTGGCACAGCGCGGCGGCTTCTTCGATGCGGTTTTCCTGCACCAATTGCAGCCACTGCGGGATCGCGTTGTGCACCGGGCATTTCCAGCTGCAATACGGGTTGCCACAGTCCAGGCAGCGGCCGGACTGGTACTGCGCGTCGGCCTTGTCGAACTTGCCGTACAACTCGCCCCAGTCACCGGACGTGCGCAGCTCCACCGGAATGCGCGTGGGCATGGTCCGGGGCAGGTCGAGGAATTGGAAGGCTTGCTTGCGGCTCATAAGAACATCCGTGGCTGATTCCCTTCTCCCGCGTGCGGGAGACGGTGCCCCCGAAGGAGCGGAT
>NZ_PHKV01000013.1 GCF_002846205.1 Xanthomonas prunicola | reverse complement strand
AAGGTGACGCGCAGCGCCGGATGAGGGTGCGCTTCAGGCGCCTGCCAGTGCCTGGAGTGACAAACGCGTCGCCACGCGCCTTCAGAAGTGACACTGCGATTGCTTCGCCCGGTACCCTCACCCCAACCCCGCATCCGCTCCAAGACACGCGCACCTTCGGTGCGCAAGCGGTGCCTTCTCGCTCCAAGGCAAAGAGGCGTTGTCACACACCTTTATCTCCCTCGACCTTGCTGACTGGCTTGGCCGGGATGGCGTGACGCTATTGGCAAGAGCACCGCCATCAGCCACCAACACGGCATCCCAACCCCTAAAACGCAAACACCCGCCTTTCGGCGGGTGTTTGCTTGAAAGCAGATCCAGCGATCAATCGATCACTTGATCTTGCCTTCCTTGTACATCACGTGCTTACGCACGACCGGGTCGTATTTCATCATTTCCATCTTCCCCGGAGTGTTTTTCTTGTTCTTATCCGTGGTGTAGAAGTGGCCGGTAGCGGCCGAGGAAATCATACGAATCTTGTCACGCTTGCCTTTTGCCATGACTGCTTACTCCTCAGACCTTTTCGCCGCGCGCGCGCAGCTCTTTCAGAACGGCATCAATCCCGTTCTTGTCGATGGTGCGCAATGCATGCGCGGAGACACGGAGTTTCACCCAGCGGTTTTCGCTGGCGACCCAGAAGCGACGCTCGTGCAGGTTGGGCAGGAAGCGACGACGGGTTCTGTTGTTTGCGTGGGAGACGTTGTTACCCGTCTGCACACGCTTGCCGGACACTTGGCATACGCGGGACATTACGCACCTCGATAAATGAATTGCCACCCATAGCCTGGGGAGCGGCGGCCCCGACAGCGCCAGGCTGTCACGCAACGTTGGGAATCAAGAACTTACGCTGGAACAGGCCGGCAACCCCATTGCGCTGGGTACCGCCATCCGGAGCGATCCGGGCACAGCGAGCCGCGCATTATGCACGGCTTTCCTATGTGCCGCAAGCACTTAGCGTGTCCGGGGCGAAGGCGGCGCCTGCGTCGGCCCCGAGCTGCCACGTTGCGAACAATGGCGGCCGCGGCCCATTCTCCGACTGCCTGGTCATCCGCATGGCGGCACACACAGCCTAACCACGCCGTGCATGCCCAGACCGCGGAGCACGCAGGAGGCACGTGGCGGCCGCGCCGCGTCCGCTAGTCACTCGCTCCACGCCCCTGATGCGCTGGCCGCTCCCGATGCAGCCAGCGATACAGCACCGGCAACACCAGCAGAGTGAGCATGGTGGAGGAGACGATGCCGCCGATCACCACCGTGGCCAGGGGGCGCTGCACCTCGGCACCGGCACCGACGTTGAAGGCCATCGGCACGAAACCCAGCGCGGCCACCAATGCGGTCATCAGCACCGGCCGCAGGCGCGACAACGCGCCCTCGCGCACTGCCTGCTCCAGCGGCATGCCATCTGCGCGCAGGCTGCGCACGAAAGCGATCATCACCAGGCCATTGAGCACCGCCACACCCGACAACGCGATAAAGCCCACGCCGGCAGAAATCGACAACGCCAGCCCGCGCAGCGCCAACGCCACCACGCCCCCGGTCAGTGCCAGCGGCACGCCGCTGAACACCACCAGCGCATCGCGCAGCGAACCGAATGACCAGTACAGCAGTGCAAAAATCAGCAGCAACGTGCCTGGCACCACCCAGGCCAGGCGCTGGCTGGCGGAGATAAATTGCTCGAAGGTACCGCCGTAGCCGATCCAGTAGCCGGTGGGCAGCACGACCTCGGCCTGCACGCGTTGCTGCACCTCGGCCACGAAACTGCCCAGGTCGCGATCGCGCACGTTGGCGGTGATCACGATGCGGCGCTTGCCGTCTTCGCGATTGATCTGGTTCGGGCCGAGGACGGTTTCGATCCTGGCAACCTCACGCAACGGCACGGTGATCGGCTCGCCGCTGCGCCAGCCGGCAGCGCGGCTGGATTCGTCGGCATCGCCACGCTCGCCATCGCCGCGCAACGGGATCGGCAGGTCCGCCAATGCGGCCGGGTCCTGGCGCAGGCTCTCCGGCAGCCGTACCACGATGTCGAACCGGCGGTCGCCGTCGAACAGTTGCCCGGCCGGCTGCCCGCCCACCGCGGCCGCTACTGTGTCCTGCACCACACCGGGATTGAGCCCATAGCCAGCCAGCGCAGCACGGTCGGGCACCACTGCCAGCATCGGCAGGCCAGTGGCCTGTTCCAGGCTCACGTCGGCCGCGCCCGGCACCGCGCTGGCGATCTGCTGTACACGCTGCCCCAGCTTGACCAGCGTGGCCAGATCGTCGCCATAGACCTTGATCGCCACATCCGCACGCACGCCGGAAATCAGCTCGTTCATGCGCATCTGGATCGGCTGGGTGAACTCGTAATTGTTGCCGGGCAGCTGCTTGGCTGCCTCTTCGATCTCGGTCAGCAATTGCGCTTTCGGCTTGCGCGGATCCGGCCATTGCGCGCGTGGATGCATGATCAGGAACGTATCGGCCACCGACGGCGGCATCGGGTCGGTGGCCACTTCGGCGGTACCGATTTTGCTGAAGACATGCGCCACTTCCGGAAACTGCTTGATGCGTTTTTCCAGCGTGGATTGCATGGTGATGGACTGTTCCAGGCTGGTACCGGGAATGCGCAAGGCATGCAGGGCCACATCGCCTTCATCCAGATTGGGGATGAATTCGCTGCCCAGCCGCGTGGACAGCAGCGCACACAGCGCCACCGTGGCCAGCGCCGCACTACCGACCCAGCGGCCGTGATGCAGCGCGCGATCCAGCAACGGTGCATACACCCTGCGCGCCCAGCGCATCGCACGGTTTTCGTGTTCGGCCACCTTGCCGCCGAGCAGCAATGCGATCGCTGCTGGCACAAACGTCAGCGACAGCAGCATCGCGCCGCTGAGCGCGAGCACCACGGTGATCGCCATCGGGTGGAACATCTTGCCTTCGATGCCCGTGAGCGCGAACACCGGCAAATACACCGCGGTGATGATGCCCAGGCCGAACAGGCTGGGACGGATCACCTCGGCGGTGGCTTCGGCGGTGAGTTCGAAGCGTTCGTCGCGATCGAGCACGCGGCCCAGCCGCAGTTGCGCCTGGCCGAAGCGGCGCAGGCAGTTCTCCACGATGATCACCGCGCCATCGACGATCAAACCGAAATCCAGCGCACCCAAACTCATCAAGTTCCCGGACACGCCGCCACGCACCATGCCGGTAAGCGTGAACAGCATCGCCAACGGAATCACCGCGGCCGTGATCAAGGCCGCGCGCACATTGCCCAGCAGCAGGAACAACACCACGATCACCAGCAAGGCGCCTTCGATCAGGTTCTTGGCGACGGTGACGATGGTGCGGTCCACCAACGCGGTGCGGTCGTACACCGGCACCGCCTGCACGCCGGCCGGCAAGCTGGCGTTGGCCACTTTCAAACGCTCGGCAGCCGCCTGCGACACGGTGCGGCTATTGGCGCCGACCAACATGAACACCGTGCCCAGCACCACTTCGCTGCCGTCCTGCGTGGCCGCACCGGTGCGCAACTCGCGGCCCTCGCCCACCTGCGCCACATCGCGCACCCGGATCGGCACGCCTTGCCGCCGATCCAGCACGATCGCACCGATCTGCGCGCTATCGTCCACCTGCCCCGGCACGCGCACCAGAAACTGCTGGCCGTTGCGTTCGATATAGCCGGCGCCGATGTTGCGGTTGTTGGCCTGGACCGCTTGCACGACGTCGTCCAGGGTGAAGCCCAACGCGACCAGCCGCGCCGGGTCGGGCGTGATGTGGATCTGCCGCGCATACCCGCCGATGGTGTTGACCTCGGTCACGCCCGGCACATTGCGCAGCTGCGGGCGCACCACCCAATCCTGCAAGGTGCGCAGATCGGTGGCCGTCCACGCACTGCCATCGGGCTTGCGTGCATTGGGCTGGGCCTCGACCGTGTACATGAAGATCTCGCCCAGGCCGGTGGCGATCGGCCCCAGCTGTGGTTCCAGATCGGCCGGCAATTGCGATTTGACCTGCTGCAAACGCTCGGCCACCTGCTGCCGCGCGAAATACAGATCGGTGCCATCGGCAAACACGGCGGTCACCTGCGACAGACCATAGCGCGACAGCGACCGCGTCGACTCCAGCCCTGGTAACCCTGCCAGTACCGTCTCCAGCACAAACGTCACCCGCTGTTCGGATTCCAGCGGCGAATAACCCGGTGCCGCGGTGTTGACCTGCACCTGCACATTGGTGATGTCGGGTGTCGCATCGATCGGCAAGCGCGAAAAACTCCACGCACCGATTGCAATCAAGACGCCTGTCAATGCCAGCATCAACCAGCGCTGTGCAATCGCCAAGCGGATGATGTTGGTCAGCATGACAAGCCCCTCCGTACATACCCGGTACCGCTCTGCGCCAGCCGGTGTCCTCGCCGTGCCACCGACCGATAGCGCAGCCTCCCTACCGCGATGCTGCGCAACACGCCAAACGAACAACCAACCGCACACCAGCGCTGCTGTTGTTGCTGTTGTTGCTGTTGTTGCTGTTGTTGCTGTTGTTGCTGTTGCTGTTGCTGGTTGCTTTCGGGGCCCCATACCGCAGCGGCAAGGCCGGCAGATACAACCCGCAGGGCGCCGCGCATGGATGCGCGGTGTTTTTGTAAGTGACACGGATGTCCCTTACAAACATTTCTGCCGAACTTGCGCACCCGCAGCGCCGCAGGCGCGGAGGGCGCGAGGACGGGGTGTGCTTTCTTTTGGTTACTTTGGTCAGCCTGCGGCTGCCGTAGAGCGCTTCTTGCACAAGCAAAGAGAAGTGACTCGCGCCCGACAGGGCGTGAAAGCCTTTGCCCTTGTCTGAAAGGACAAGAAGGCCTTTGCCCTAATCCGAACGGGCGCGAACGCCTGGACCTTGGCATGTCCCCTTTTGCACGACAAACACCCTCAGTCAGGCATGCACTAGCGCTTCCCCCCATCAGATCAATGCTCATGCGAGGCCCCCGATTTTTCGATATCGGTCTTCACCAGATAACTCTGCTCCACCACCACCGTATCGCCCACGGCCAGACCCGATCGCACTTCCACCTGCTGCGCATCGCGTGCGCCAAGCTTCACCGGCCGCGCTTCGTACACATCGCCCACTCGTACAAACACCACCTCCCGGTCACGCACTTGTTGTAGCGCGCCCACCGGCACCACCATCGCCGCCGGCTGCTGCGCCACCGTTACCCGCGCTTTGACTGCAGAGCCCGGCCGCCACAAGCCATCGCTATTGCGCAACACCGCACGCGCCACGGTGCTCTGGCTCGCCGTGGCAGTGCCCGGCAACACACGCTCCAGGGTGGTCTGCGCCACGACGCCATCGCTCATGCGTGTCACCGTCACTGGTGCGCCGGCGGTGATGTGCCCGGCGTCGGCACCGAAGATGTGCAGATCCACCCACAGAGTCGATAAGTCGGCGATTTCGAACAGCGCCTGACCTTCGCCTGCGTTGCTGCCCAAGCTGGCGTTACGCGCAAGCACGGTGCCGCTGATCGGTGCGCTGATCGAATAGGTGGTCAGGCTCAGGTTGCTCTCCACCGTGGCCAGCACCTGGCCGGCGCGCACCTGGTCGCCGACATTGACGCGCAGGCTGCGTACCGGGCCGGGAAAGCGTGCGGTGGCCTGCGCTTGCGCACCTTCTGCCGGCGTCAGTAGCCCCTGCACTTCGTGCTGGTCGGCGATGCTGCCGGCGCCGACGGCGGCCACACGGATGCCCGCGTCCTGCGCGATCTTGGCCGCGATGGTGGTGCGCCCCTCATAGCTGGGATAGCTCCAGCGATGGGCCTTGCCCTGGACGGTGGCACGCACGTCCACATCGAACGAATGCGGCTCGCTTACCGTGGTGTCGGCTAGCAGACTGCCATCCCCGCGCGGCCGCAATCGATGCACGTCGTTGACGCCGCCAAGCCGCTGCAGATGCACTTCCACGCTACCAGCGGTGGCCGGCACCGGTTTTCCATCGCGGTAGAGCCAGGCCTGGTAGGTGGGTGGCGTGCCGTCTTCGGCGATCGCCAGCTCCACACTGTCGCCGTCCTGGTTGAGCAGCCGTCCGCCATGCGTGCCGGTCTGGCCTTCGCCGCCATGCGCATCGGCATCTGCCTCGCCTGCGGCGGCAGTGTCTGTGTGGTCATCGTGCGATGCTTCGCTGCTGCGGCCACAGCCGCCGAGCAATAGCGCCAGCAACAGCGGCGCAATCATGAAACGTGTCATCGAAGGGAATCCTGGTTGGCGCCGGCGCGTTGAATCGGGCGAACGAATAGAGATGCGTTGCGCTGGAAATGCGCCAGGCGTGGGCATCGTTTCGCGAGCGCTGGGTGCCGACATCACTGCGAATGCAGCGATTCCAACCAGGCCCACGCACGCGGCATGAAAACGCAGTACTGAAACAGCGTTCATGGCGTCACCTGCGCTGCGGGATCAATGACGAACGGCTGCCCGGTCAGGCGCTGGATTTCGATCAACGCGGTCTGCGCGTCCAGTGCGGCGGCCAGTTGCTGCTGACGTGCATCGCTGCGTTGCGCCTGCAGCTGCGCCCAGTCCAGATAACTGGTGGCGCCGGCGCGATAAGCGCGCTCGGCGGCGGCATCGGCACGTGCGAGTGCGGGCAGCACATCGCTGCGCATGCGCGTGACTTCCAACTGTGCAGCACGGTAGCGGCCATGCGCGTCGGCCAGCGTTGCGTAGAGCGTCAGCGCCTGCGATTGACGTTCCAGATCCAGCAACGACAGCTCCGCTTCGGCGGCGCGGATCTCCGGCTGCGCGCGTGCTGCGCCACCCAACGCCAGCGAGACGCTGCCGAGCAACGCTGTGGCGTCGTTACCTTCGAGCCGACGTACGCCCACCTGCCAGTCCAGATCCGGGCGCGCCTGGCTGCGTGCCAAGCGCACACGTGCCTCGCGCACGCGCTGTTCGCCATTCAAACGCGCCAGTTCCGGCGTGGCATCGAGCAACTGCGCCAACACCTCGAACTCGGGAATGTCCGGTAGCTGCAACGGGTCGCCGGTGATGGCGCCGACGTCCGATGTGCGCTCGCCCCACAACACCGCCAATTGGCGGCGTGCGGCGAGTAGTTCCTGTTGAGCGCGGTCGCGTTCGAGTTCTGCGCGCGCCTGCAAGGCCTGGGCGGTCAGCAACACCGATTCCGGCGACGCGCCGGCCTGCAGCCGTTGGCGCGCAGCACTGGCGGTGCGTTGGCGCTGGGCCAGCGTTTCCAGCGCCACTGCGTGCCGCTGCGTGGCCATGCCGATGGCCAGGTAGCGCCGCGCCACTTCGGCCAGCACATCCAGCCGGGCCAGGGCGCGTTGCGGCGCCAGCGTGTCGATACGCGCTTGCGCCAGGGTGCGGCGCGCGTCGAGCTTGCCGCCGCGTTCCAGCACGCCGGCCAGGGTGACGGTGAGTTCCGCCTGGTCCAGCGCGCGGGTGGGGCCGGTGCCGAACACGTTTTCCAGTTCGGCGCCGATGCGCAACGGCGGACGCAGTGCGTCGCGTTCGGCGTCGGCGGTGAGGACCGCGCGTTGGCCATCGGCCAGGCGCAGATCGGGGTGCTGGCGGGCAACGCGCGCAATGGCGTCGTCCAGGGTCAGCACGGGTTTGGGCGGCAGGTCCTGCGCATTGGCGCACGGCGCAACCGCGAAGACGGCAAGCGCCGTCAGTCGCAACCACATGAGGGTGTCTCCGGAATCGGGATCGATGGACAGGCCGGCAGTTGCCGGCGGTGCATCAGACCGTGATCGGAGGACGCAACCCGGTCTCGCTCAGACGCGAGCGGTAATCGGTGGTCAGCACGGGCGGCTGCCCGTGCGCGCGCGCAGGCAACGGACCCCAGGCAAGCGCCGGCAGCATGGCCGGGCTGTGCCCGTGGCAATAGCCGCTGTGCATCAAGGCATGCATCAAACCCGCACCGTCGCGTTCGCCGGCATCGCCTTCGTCGGCGCCGTCATGGCCATGCGGTGCGGTGTCGTCCAGATGTGCCTGGTCGTGCGCCAACGCATGCACATCACCCAGCGCGCAAGCGACCGGTGCGACAAGCACGCCCATGACCAGCACCAGCAACGCGATCAGGCGCAGCAAGGGGGGCAATCGACGGGCGCGACGAAGCAGCATGGGCGCAGCGTATCGGGGCCGGGGCAGTTACACAATCGCATGTACAGCCGAGCTACGTTCAAAGCGCAGGGCAAAAGCCGTGGTGCGTCGAGGACGCGATGCCCTCACCGCTCGCGGGACACGCCGTGAATCCGTCAGTGGAGGCTCCTTGGCGGCATCCATGCCGCCAAGGGTCCCGCAATCGGCGAGGACACCGCACCAGGGCGTTGGTCGGTAGCTTAGCGAAACCTGCTTGCCGATCATCTGGCGTTGGCAACCGACTGGATGTGCCGTAGTCCAACCACCCCATTTCATGCGCTGCTTGTAACCACGCACACCGACCATCTCGACGGGTCCTTGCCCGCCCACCGTCGCGGGACCTTACGCGGCATGGATGCCGCGTAAGAGCCTACAAGGACGTACTTGCGGCGTGTCCTGCGATGGTGGGCGGGCAAGGGCCCTGCAACCAAGCCAAAGACCAGACGCTCCAAAGTGGTCCTGTCAGCCGCTCAAGATGCCCCCGGGCATCACGGCGCCGCGCGACGGACCGGTTTGGCGTCTATCGGGCGTGCCTTGCTTTCGGCGATGAAGGCACGCACCTGCTGCTCCAGCACCGGCAAGGTGACCGAGCCCTGGCGCAGCACCACATCGTGGAAGGCCTTGATGTCGAAGCGATCGCCTAGCGCCTTTTCAGCTTCGCCACGCAGCTTGACGATGGTGATCTCGCCCAGCTTGTAGCTCAGTGCCTGGCCGGGCCAGGAGATGTAACGGTCCACTTCGGTGGTGACTTCGTGCTCGCTGAGCGCGGTGCGGTCGCGCAGATAGGCCAGTGCCTGCGCGCGGCTCCAGCCGTCGTGGTGCACGCCGGTGTCGATCACCAACCGGCAGGCGCGCCACATCTCGTAGGTGAGCCGGCCGAACTCTTCGTACGGTGTTTCGTAGATGCCCATCTCCTGGCCGAGCTTCTCGGTGTACAGCGCCCAGCCCTCGCCGTAGGCGGAGATGTAGTTCTCACGCCGGAAAGCCGGTTGCTCGCCCTGCTCGAGCGCCAGCGATCCCTGCAGCGAATGACCCGGCGAGGACTCATGCAGGGTCAGCGCCGGCAGGTTGTACAACGGCCGCGATGGCAGGTTGTAAGTGTTGACCCAGTAGGTGGTGGCACCACCGCGGCCAGCGGTCCAGAACGGGGCGATATCGTCGGGCACCGGCTTGATGGTGAAGCGCCCGCGCGGCAGCGTGCCGATGAACTTGCCCACCTGCCCATCCACGCGCTTGGAAATCCACGCGGCGCGATCGAGCAACTCTTGCGGGGTCTTGGCGTAGAACTGTGGATCAGTGCGCAGGAAGGCCAGGAACTGCGCGAACGTGCCTTTGAAACCCACCTGTTTGATGATCGCGTTCATCTGGGTCTGGATACGCGCCACTTCGTCCAGGCCAATCTGATGAATCTGCTCAGGGCTAAGTTCCAGCGTGGTGTATTCGCGGATCTGCTGCAGATAGAACGCCTTGCCGCCGGGCAATGCTTCGGCGGCCAGCGTGGTGCGTGCCTTGGGCATGTACTCGTTGCGAAAGAAGGTCAGCAACTTGCTGTACGCCGGAAGGACCTGCGCGCGCAGCGCCGCCTTGGCCTGTTCGCGCAGTTGCGCCTGCTCGGCGGCGGGGATCTGCGCAGGCAGCTGCTTGAACGGTGCGTAGAAGGTCGATTCGGTGGGGTCTTTGACATCGGCCACGGTGGCGATGGACACATCGCGCCCGTCCAGCACTGCGCGGGGCACACTGAATCCGCGGGCCAGGCCGGCGCGCATGTTGACCATCTGCTGGTCGAAGTAGCGCGGCACATCGTTCAGACGCGCGATGTAAGCGCGGTACTCGGCCGCGGTCTTCATCGGCCGCTGCGCCATGAAGCCCAGATTCGACCAGAACGAACTATCGGAATTGAACGGCATCTCGTAGGCACGCAGACGCACTTCGGCCGCCAGGTTCTCCACCTGCGGGCGGTAAATGGCGAAGTTGATCTGATTGGCCGGCGAGAGCTGCTTCGGGTCGATACCGTCGAGCTGCTTGAGCACGCCGTCCCACACGGCCAGCCGTGCTTGCTGCGCGGCCGCGCTGACATCGGGCAGATGCGTGTTGTCGCCAGTGGTGTCGCTGTCTTCGTCGGCCTGGCCGGTCTCGGCCTGGCGCCAGGCCCACTCTTTTTCATAGATGGCGCGGAAGCGCGCGTCGGCAGGTGCTTCGGCGGTCAGTGTGGCCGGAGTCGGTGGTGTGGCAGCCTGGGTCGTGGCGGCGAACGAGGTGCCCAACAGGGCGAGCGCGAGGGCAGTGGCGAGCGAAGAGGTCACGTGCGGAAAGCCTGATCTGGAGCGAACGCCCGATCATGGCAGCACCCGGGCGTGCTGCCATGGGCCGGAAGTCCCAACGCGGGCCGGCGCACGGGTGTGGCTGGAGTGTCGGCGGCTGGACCGATATGGCGGGGCGAGTCAGGGACTGCCCCCATCCGCCCTGCGGGCACCTTCGGGGGAAGCGACGTGGTGGGCTTGTCAGAAGCCGTTCGTCACCTCTTCGCCGGAGGTAAAGGACGTGACGTGCTTGGCGAGGGCAGTATCGCCCCCTCTCCCGCTTGCGGGAGAGGGTTGGCGTGAGGGCCGCTCGAGGCCGGTAAACGTAGCTTCGGATCAGGCCTTGCGCACCACCACCAGGTGCCGCTCGCCCTCCAGACCGGGCACCTGCAGCGGGTGCACCTCGGCCACGCTCCAGCCGTCGGGCAGTGCGGTGATTTCTTCGTGCGGATAAACGCCCTTCATCGCCAACAAGCTGCCGCCCGGGCGCAGCAGGTGGCCGCCGACGGCGATGATGCCGGCCAGCGTATCCAGCGCGCGTGCGGTGAGGTGGTCGTAGGCGGCTGGCTCGTCCAGCGCTTCGGCGCGCGATTCGGCCACGCGGGCGTTGCGCAGCTCCAGATGGCGCAGGGCCTCGCGCATGAAGCGCGCCTTCTTGCCATTGCTTTCCACCAGCGTCACCTGCAGCTGCGGGCGGGTGATCGCCAACGGGATGCCGGGCAGGCCGGGGCCGGTGCCGAGGTCGGCCAGGGTGCCGCTGGCGATGTAGGGCTGCATGGCCAGCGAGTCGAGCAGATGGCGGGTGACCATCTCGCGCGGGTCGCGCACGGCGGTGAGGTTGTAGGTCTTGTTCCAGCGCACCAGCAAGGCCAGGTAGCGCAACAGCGGCGCGGCGAAGGCCGCATCCAGGGATTGGGCCTGCAGGCCGCGTTCGAGCGCGGCGGAGACCTCGGGGGCAAGTGCGGCATCGTTCATGGCGCAATTATCGCAGCTGGGCTGGCGGGCATGCGCGTAACGATGGGGACGGTACTGCGAGGGCTGGCGTGGTTGCCTCCGCAGGTCGCTCACCTGCTGCGTGATGCTCGTCCTACGCCGTGGCGGCCTCTGCTGAACGAGCGGCAGTGACGCTGTCACGCGTGACACAAAACTGACATGCCGTGACCCCAGCATGGTCGTGTCTGCTTGCCTGCCCTTTATCCATGCTGTGATCGACCCGTCTGCCGCTTCCCTCCTGGCTGATTCCGCTGCCACCACGCTCGCTCCACCGGATCCTGGCCGGCGGCGCATCCTTATCGCTGGCGCCGGTCTGGCTGCGGCGGGGCTGCTCAGCCCCTTCGCACGCGCCAGCGGTAGTGCCGACCCTTTCACGCTGGGCGTGGCGGCCGGTGACCCCTTGGCCGATGGCTTCGTAATCTGGACGCGGCTGGCACCCCGCCCGCTGGACCCGGACGGACGCGGCGGCCTGAGCGCAGCGGTGCCAGTGCGCTGGCAGGTGGCCAGCGACCCGGCGATGCGCACCATCGTGCGCCAGGGCGAGACCGTCGCCAGCCCCGTCTGGGGCCACGCGGTGCACGTGGAGCTGACCGGCCTGGCGGCCGATCGCCCTTATTGGTACTGCTTTCAGGCACTGGGTGCGCGCAGCCCGATCGGCAGCGCGCGTACCTTGCCGGCAGCGCATCAGATGCCGGACACGGCGCGATTCGGGTTTGTCTCCTGTTCGCACTGGGAGCTGGGGTATTTCAGCGCCTACCGTCACCTCGCCGCAGAACAGCCGGACCTGGTGTTCTTCCTGGGCGATTACATCTACGAGTACAGCAACCACGGCGCGGCGGCGAACAAGGTCGTGCGCCCGCACGGCAGCGGCGAGTGCCTGGATCTGGCCGGCTACCGCAATCGCTACGCGCTCTACCGCACCGACCCGGACCTGCAGGCGCTGCATGCCGGCAGCGCCTGCGTGGCGACCTGGGACGACCACGAGGTGCAGAACGATTACGCCAACCGCTGGTCGCAGGATCCGTCGATTCCGGTCGACACCTTTCTGGCCCGGCGCGCTGCCGCCTACCGCGCCTTTTACGAACATTTCCCGCTGCGGGCCCGGCATCGCCCGCACGGCGCGGACATGCGCATCTACCGCTCGCTGGATTACGGCCAGCTGGCGCGTTTTTACGTGCTCGATGGCCGCCAGTACCGTAGCGAGCAACCCTGCCCGCAGGCCAATGGCTGGCGCGGCGGCCATGTGGCGGCCGACAGTTGCCGAGAACGCACCGACCCGCGTCGCACCATGCTCGGTTGGGAGCAGGAGCGCTGGCTGCATGGCGGCTTCGCCCAGTCACCTGCGCGCTGGAACGTCATTGCGCAGGATTTGCTGGTGGCACCGATGCGGCAGGCAGGGCGCGATGGCGTGGTCGGGCACTGGACCGACGGCTGGGATGGCTACCCGGCTACACGCGAGCGCATGCTCGATGCGATTGCGAAGACGCGCTTGCGTAACCCGGTGTTCTGGGGCGGCGACATCCACTCGTACTGGGTCACCGATCTGAAGGCCGATCCGGCCGACGACGCGTCGGCAACGCTGGCCACCGAATTCGTCGGCACCTCGATCACCTCCGACGGCCAGAGCAATGTCGAACTGCACGCGACCATGGCAGCCAATCCCCACGTGCATTACGTGGACGGCGAAACGCGCGGCTATGTGTCGGTGACGGTCACGCCAGGGCAGATGGAAACGCGGCTGCAGGGCATCTCCGATCGGCGCGACCGCAACGCCACGGTGTCGACGATGAAACGTTTCATGGTGGAAGACGGCAGACCCGGCGCAGTGGAGGCCTGAGCTGCTGCCGCGGCAGCGTAAGTCTGGACTGCGCCGAAACGGCTGCCCACAGCACTCCAAACACCGCGCACTGTGTCGGCCATCGCATTGAGACGGTCAGACGTAGGAATGGACATGCAGCGGTAAGACGGCAGCGCTACACCTGCACGCTGCTGCAGCTGCCTGAAGGACACGCCATGACCGCCTCCGATCCCGCCCGCCGCCGCATCCTGCAAGGGTTGGGGGCCGGTTTGTTGCTGCCGGCCGCTACCGGTTGGTCCACACGCGCTCTGGCCGCGCCGTCGGGGCGACCGGCCATCACCGACGGCGTGCAAAGCGGCGATGTGCTGGACGGCCGCGCGATGCTGTGGAGCCGTGCCGATCGCCCAGCGCGGTTGCGCGTGGAATGGGACACCCGCCCAAGCCTGCGCCAGGCGCGACGCGTGGACGGCACGATGGCGTCGCCGGCGCACGACTTCACCGCACGCGCGGATCTGAGCGGCCTGCCGCGCGATCAGGACATCTTCTATCGCGTGCGCTTCGAAGATGCAGACAGCGGCGTCCTGAGCGCGCCCGTCCACGGCCATTTACGCAGTGCGCCGCAGGCGCGTGGCGATGTGCGCTTTGTCTGGAGCGGCGATACCGTGGGCCAGGGCTTCGGCATCAATCCGGACATCGGCGGCATGCGTATCTACAGCGCGATGCGCGAGCGCAATCCGGATTTCTTCCTGCACAGCGGCGACACCATCTATGCCGATGGCCCGATTCCGGCCGAGCTGATCGTGGAAGAAGGCAAGCGCTGGCGCAACCTCACCACTGCGGCCAAGAGCAAGGTCGCCGAAACGCTGGACGAATTCCGCGGCAACTACCGCTACAACCTGCTCGATGCGCACGTGCGCCGCTTCAATGCCGAGGTGGCGCAACTCTGGCAATGGGACGACCACGAAACCACCAACAACTGGTCGCCCGGCAAGCAGTTGGATGCGCGCTACCAGGTGCGCGACATCGACGTGCTGGCCAAGCGCGCTCGCCAGGCGTTCCTGGAATATGCGCCGATGCGCGGCGTGCGCGCCGATGGCAACGGACGCATCTATCGCAAGATTTCCTACGGCCCGCTGCTGGATGTGTTCGTGCTGGACATGCGCAGTTACCGCGGCGCCAACAGCGACAACCTGCAACCGCAACCCGGCCCCGATGCTGCGTTTCTCGGGCCGGAACAATTGGCATGGCTGCAACGCGAACTGGCCGGCTCACGCGCGCAGTGGAAAGTGATTGCTGCCGACATGCCGATCGGCCTGCAAGTGCCCGATGGCGAAGATGCGAACGGGCGCCCGCGCTGGGAAGCGATTGCCAATGGCGATCCCGGCGTGCCGCGTGGCCGCGAACAGGAAATCGCCGCGCTGTTGCGCTTCATCAGCCACGCACGCATCCGCAACACGGTGTGGCTCACCGCCGATGTGCATTACTGCGCGGCCCATTACTACCATCCCGACCGGGCGGCGTTTCAGCAGTTCGAGCCATTCTGGGAATTTGTCGGCGGCCCGCTCAATGCCGGCAGTTTCGGGCCCAATGCGCTGGATGCCACGTTTGGCCCGAGCGTGGTGTTTCAAAAGGCACCACCTGCGCCCAACACGTCACCGCTGGCCGGTTACCAGTTCTTCGGCGAAGTGGAGATCGATGGCCGCAGCGGCGTGCTCACGGTGACCTTGCGCGACCTGGATGGCGTGGCGCAGTTTCGTCAGCCGATTCTGCCGCACGGTGTGACGTAACAACACGCGGCGGCCGGCTTACGCGCCCGCCAACGGATAAAACGCCAACGCCGCGCGACACTCCGGTGCAGCCCACCATTCGTGCAACTGCCATTGCGCGGCCTGGCCGAGTGCCGGATCGCACCACTGCAGGTGCAGCGCGCCATCGGGCGTGAGTGCATATGCAAGCCGATGCAAACCGAACGACAGCCCATGCCCATATGCCTTGAGCAAGGCTTCCTTGGCGCACCACAGCCGAAAGAACAGCGCATGTTGTGCGTCCGGCGCCAGTGCGGTGAGCAAGGCGATTTCGTCGGGATGGAAGAAGCGTTGCGCGATCTCCAGCACGCGCGGACGCGCGCGGATGCGCTCCAGATCCACACCCAGCCTCACGCCTTCGCCCAGCCCCACCAGCAGATACTCGCCGCTGTGGCTCCAGCCGGTATCGCGGTCGGGGAGCGCCGGCTGCAGCGATGGACGCCCGCGTGCATCGCGCTGCAAGGGCACCAGCGCCGGGTCGATGCCCAGCGCCGGGCCAAGCAGCTGACGTGCCTGCGGCTCGCCGCGTTCGCCGTGCCGGTGCGGGCGCAGCCACAGCTGCACCGGGCCAACCCGCCAATTGGCGTGCGCTGTCACGCGCTGTGCACCAAGCCAAACGCTTGGCCACGCCGTTCATGGCGCTCGACAGCTGCTTCACGCGCGGCTGCGTTGAATGGCGCCCATGCACCACCTCCGGTGCACGCGAACAAGGAGATCAGCAACATGGGCATCATCATCTGGTTGATCGTCGGCGGCATCGTGGGTTGGCTGGCCAGCATCATCATGCGTCGCGATGCACAGCAGGGCATCATTCTCAATATCGTGGTCGGCATCGTCGGTGCGCTGATCGCCGGTTTCCTGTTCGGCGGCGGCATCAACCAGGCCATCACGCTGTGGACCTTCGTATGGTCGCTGGTGGGTGCGGTGATCCTGCTGGCCATCGTCAATCTGTTTACCCGCGGCCGCCTGCGCTAACGTAGCGCGTCACACACCTGGCTCCATGCAACGCCCGGGTCTGCCCGGGCGTTGTCGTATCAGCCTTCCGCAGCAGCGCGGTCGGCCGGATGGTTGACACCGTCTTCCACCGGCACGGCGAT
The DNA here is from genome assembly GCF_002846205.1 of Xanthomonas prunicola. Taxonomy (GTDB): domain Bacteria; phylum Pseudomonadota; class Gammaproteobacteria; order Xanthomonadales; family Xanthomonadaceae; genus Xanthomonas; species Xanthomonas prunicola. Next base: position 65,326 of record NZ_PHKV01000013.1, on the reverse strand, counting down.
GTTCAGCGCATAGGGGTTGACGCCTTCCAGGCAGCCGACGTTGTAGCCGTATTCGTTGGGATTGGAGCGGCGCCGGTGATGCGTGTAAATACCGCACACGCCGCAGAAATAATGCGCCGCGGCGTGTGTGTTGAACTGATACAGGCGCAGCACCTCTTCGCCCTGCAGCACGTGCAGACCATCGAGCGGGACCGAGGCGACGATGGCGCCACGCCGGCGGCACATCGAACAATCGCAACGACGCGGATCGAGCAGGCCGTGCGGCAGATCCAGATCGATTTGCACTGCACCGCAGTGGCAACTCAGACGATGCACCGGCGCCAGCGTGACATCGCCTACTTTGTGCGTGCTGCGACGCAGATGCCGCTCGCTCATGCGCCCGCCTCCGCCAGCCGTACCCACGCCGGAGCATGATCGCTGGGGCGTTCCCAGGTACGCGGTTCGCGGTCGATGCCCGACGCCACGGCACGCGCGCGCAAGGTATCGGACACCAGCGTCAGGTCGATGCGCAGGCCGAGATTGCGACGGAAGCCGGCCTGGCGGTAATCCCACCAGCTGAACTGCTCGGCGTCCTGGTTGTGCAACCGGAATGCATCGTGCAGGCCCAGCGCCAGCAATTTTTCCAACGCGGCGCGTTCGTCGGTCGAGGTGAGGATGTGGTGCTCATTCCACACCGTCGCATCGTGCACGTCGCGCGCATCCGGGGCGATGTTGAAGTCCCCCAGCACCACCAGCTGCGGATACTTTTGCAGCTCCTGGGCGATCCACTCGTGCGCTGCGGCCAGCCAGCGCAATTTGTAGGCGTACTTGTCGGTGCCCACATCCTGGCCGTTGACCACATACAGATTGATGATGCGCACGCCATCGACCGTGGCGGCGATGACGCGCTGCTGCACGTCGTCGAAGCCGGGGATGCCCATCTGCACGTCCAGTGCCGGCGAACGCGACAGGATCGCGACACCGTTGTACGTCTTCTGTCCGCAGAACACGCTGCGGTAGCCCAGTTCAGCCAGTGCTGCGTCCGGAAACTTATGGTCTTCCAGCTTGGTTTCCTGGATCCCCACCACGTCCGGCGCGAACGCGGTGAGCCACTGTTGCAGGTGCGGCAGACGCACGTTGAGCGAGTTGACGTTCCAGGAGGCAATCTTCATGGCGTGGACCGTGGTTCAAACCACCAATGGTACCGCGCATGTGCCGTGCCTCAGGACGGTGGAGCAATGCGTCCCTTCGATGGAGGGCAACGGGGCACGCGTGCCACGCAATGCAGCGATGGAGGCGGGCGCATTTGTGCACGTCCCGTCCAGATGCGTGCGCCGTGTTTCGGTGCCGACGGACGACCGGGCGCGCTTGCCGTCGCGCGGCGGCACGGGGGCGTCTACCTGCAGATCAGGACCAGTGAGACGACTGCCACGGGCGACAGCACGCTGGTGGCATCTGCAAGTAACAGCAGCGATCAATCATTTACTGAGAATTTAGTCAGCGCAGCCGAAGTGGGTAAGCTAGCGCCACCCTCTGTGATGCCGCTAGCCATGCCGTCATCAGCCGCCGTCGCGTTGCCGCCGCATTCGCCAGCCCTTCCCAATCTGAGCATCAACGAGCGCGACATGCTCGACCGCCTGCGGCGGGCCGGCGTACTCACCCGTGCCGACCTCAGCCGGGGCACCGGACTGACCGTGCAGACCGCAGTGCGTCTGATCGAAGGTCTGCAAGCGCGCGGCATGGTGCAGATGGGCGAAGCGGTGGCGCGCAACGGGCGCGGCAAGCCCGGCGTGGCGGTGTCGCTGAATCCGGCGTACGGGCACACGCTGGGTATCTCCATCGCCACCGATGCACTGACCTTGGCGCTGGCGGATTTTTCCGGAGCGGTGTTGGCCGTCAGCGAGACCGCGCTGACCGATACCACCTTGTACGGCGTGCTCACCCAGCTGCAGGCCGCCGATGCCGCGCTGCTGGCACGTGCGGACGCGGCTGGCACGCGCCTGGGCGTCGGCGTTGCAATGGATGGGTTTTTCACCGGTGAGGATGCCTTCATCAACCCGCCCGAGCCGCTGCGCGCCCTGGGTCAGATCGCCCTGTGCCCGTGGCTGGCCGAGGCGTTCGGGCAACCGGTGTGGATGGATAACGACGGCAGCGTTGCCGCCGCTGGCGAAGCGATGCTGGGCGTGGGTCAGCGCTACCGCGACTTTGCGTATCTGTTTCTGAGTTACGGTCTGGGAGGCGGCCTGGTCATCGACGGCCAGGTCATGCGTGGCGCACGTGGCAATGCGGGCGAGTTCGCCGGCATGTTGCCGGCGCAGCAGATGGAGCGCCCCACCCTGGAACTGCTGCGGGAACTGCTGGCCGAAGACGGCGTGGCGTTCGCCGATGTGCGCAGCGTGCTGGCGGCCTACGATCCGGCCTGGTCGGCGATCGAGCGTTGGATCGCCCGCAGCGCACCGGGAATATCGTTGATCGTTTGCGCCATCACGGCCGTGTGCGACCCCGAAGCCATCGTGCTCGGCGGTCGCCTGCCGGGCGATCTGGCGCAGCGCTTGATCGCCGCAGTGCAGATCGACAACCTGCCACGCCGCGACCAGGACCGCCCGATGCCCCTGCTGCTTCCGGCCGAAGCGCCGGCCGATGCCTGCGCGATTGGCGCGGCCACCCTGCCGTTGAAGGCACGTTACTTCCGCTAGGCGCGTCGCCGGTGGACGCACGGCGGCGTCGCTACGTTTCTTGCTGCCAGTCGATGCGCTGGTGAGCGGGAGGCGGCGGTGCCACTTCGCGGTTGGACGTGTAGGGCAGTCATCGTCGAACACCTCCACCGCCAGCATGCGTGCCTGTTGCTGCTGTCGTTGGGGTGAGCGCATCCAGCACCTTGTGCTCGGCTTGCAGCGGTGCAGCCGCATTGTCGGTGGCGCCAGTGACTGGCATGCCGCCAGTCGCTACGCCGCGCATAGGCCGGGTCGCACGCATGTAGCAGTGGCGACTCCACCAGCGACGCCAAGGTTGGATGGCATCGCGGTGACCTGCCCATCGCGCATGCGCTGCCACGCGGGCCAGTGACGTGCTGAATCTTAGCGCGATCGTCCAGCCGAGTCCTCGCCAGGACGGCTGCCTCCCCAAAACGCAAAACGCCGGCACTGGGCCGGCGTCTGCGCTCACAACACCAATGACGCTGGTCGATCAGTGACCGGACGCACCGCTGGCACCTAGGCCGGTTTCGGCACGGATCTGCTGCGCCTTGAACGCTGCGCGTTCGTTGGCTGCCTGCGGGCTGCGATCCAGCACCGAGAACAACCAGATGCCGACAAAGCCAATCGTCATGGAGAACAGCGCCGGCGAGGTGTACGGGAACGGCGCCGAGCCGGCTGCGTTGCCCAGCGTATCCACCCACACCGACGGCGACAGGATCGTCAGCACCAGCGAAGAGATCAGGCCGAGGAACCCGCCAGTCACTGCGCCACGGGTGGTGCAGTTCTTCCACAACAACGACAGGATCAGCACCGGGAAGTTGGCCGAGGCTGCGATGGCGAATGCCAGCGACACCATGAAGGCCACGTTCTGCTTCTCGAACACGATGCCCAGCAGCACCGCGATCACGCCCAGCACCAGGGTGGTGGCACGCGAGACCTTGAGCTCCGAGCCCGGCGCCGGGTTGCCCTTCTTCATCACCGTGGCATACAGGTCATGCGACACCGCCGAGGCGCCGGACAGGGTCAGGCCCGCCACCACCGCCAGGATGGTGGCGAAGGCCACCGCCGAGATGAAGCCCATGAACACGTTGCCGCCGACCGCATTGCCGACCAGCACCGCCGCCATGTTGGCCGCACCCTTGCCGCCGTGGATGGTGCCGGTGGCGACATCGGCGAACTGCGGGTTGGTCAAGACCAGTGCGATCGCACCGAAGCCGATGATGAAGATCAGGATGTAGAAGTAGCCGATCCAGGTGGTCGCCCACAGCACCGACTTGCGTGCCTGCTTGGCATCGGGAACGGTGAAGAAGCGCATCAGGATGTGCGGCAGGCCGGCGGTGCCGAACATCAGCGCCATGCCGAACGAGATCGCCGAGATCGGATCCTTCACGAAGCCACCCGGGCCCATGATCGCCAGCCCTGCTTTTGCCGCATCCTCGGGCGATGCACCGCCGTTGGCCGCAATCGCCGTCTTCACCCGGACGCCCTCGGCAAACAGCGCCTCGAAGCTGAAGTTGAAGTGCCACATGATCGCCACGGCCATGAAGGTCACGCCGGTCAGCAGCAGCACCGCCTTGATGATCTGCACCCAGGTGGTGGCGGTCATGCCGCCGAACAGCACGTAGATCATCATCAGCACGCCGACCAGGGTCACCGCGACCCAGTAGTCCAGGCCGAACAGCAACTTGATCAACGCACCGGCACCGACCATCTGCGCGATCAGATAGAACAGCACCACCACCAGCGTGCCCGACGCGGCGAAGCTGCGGATGGCGGTCGGCGCGAAGCGGTAGCCGGCCACGTCGGCGAAGGTGTACTTGCCGAGGTTGCGCAGCCGTTCGGCCATCAGGAAGGTCAGGATGGGCCAACCGACCAGAAAGCCGATCGCATAGATCAGGCCGTCGTAGCCGTTGGCCATCACCGCCGCGGTAATGCCCAGGAACGAGGCCGCCGACATGAAGTCGCCAGCGATCGCCAGGCCGTTCTGGAAACCGGTGATGCCGCCACCGGCGGTGTAGAAGTCAGCGGCCGACTTGGTCTTGGCCGCCGCCCACTTGGTGATCCACAAGGTGCCCAGCACGAAGAAACCGAACATGCCGATCGCCACCCAGTTGGTGGGCTGCTTGTCGACCTGGCCCATGTCGCCGCCGGCGGCCAGCGCGAGGCCTGCCGGCAACAGGCCGGCCAGAATCAGGAGAAGGCGCGAAGTCTTGCTCATTTGCGGGCTTCCTCGAGGATTTGCGCGGTCAGCTGGTCATACGCGCTGTTGGCACGACGCACATAGATGGCGGTGATGACGATGGTGAACACCATCACCCCGATCGCGATCGGAATGCCGATCGAGGTCACCCCGGCGCCGATCGGCTTGGCGAGGAATTCCTTGTCGAAGGCAATCAGGCCGATGTAGCCGTAATAGGCCAGCAACATCAGTACGGTGAGTGTCCAGCCCAGCGTGTTGCGCTGACGCTTGAGTGCGTGGTACTTCGGATTGGCATCGATCTTGGCGATCAACGCGTCATTCGAGACGGTCATGGTCTGTCTCCTGGTAGAGCGCTGGTAAGACATCAAGCGGCGATGCCCGCTCCACCGCAGTGGAGCAGGCCGCCAGTGGCAGGAACTTAGAAGCTGTACTTGGTGGTGAATTGCAGGCGCGAGATGTCACCGGAATCGCCGTTCTCCGCTTCGCGGCGGCCGTACATCAGCTCGGCGCCCACATCCACCTTGGGCAGCGGCGAATAGAAGACGTTGGCGCGGATGCTCTGCTGCGACTTGCTGGCCAGCCCGCCGGTATTGGCGATGTCGTGGTCGTAGTTCACCCGCGAATACATGATGGTGCTGCGCAGCTTGGCGTTGTAGTCGTGGCGCCAGGCCACCCAGCCGGCGATCGTGCTGACGGTCTGGATATTACCGTCCATGTCGATCTCCACATCCGAGCCGTTACCCAGACCCAGATAGCGCCCCAGACCCTCGCCGTAGCTGAGCTGGTAACGCAGATCGTTATTGGCATTGATGATCCAGCGGCCGCCGCCGGCGATGGCGCCGCCAAAGTCGGTGTCGTTGGTCAGTGCGCTGCGGGTGCGGTACTGGCGCGCAATGGCCGACAGACCGAACGTGCCCCAGGTGCCCTTCCAGTTGTAGCGCGCAGTCAGGTCCGGCATCGCGCCATGATCCGAGGCCAGGATGGTGTTGCCGCCCTGATACGGCGTGGTCAGCGTCTCGGGGTTTTCTGCCGACACGCTGAAGGCGCCGCGGGTGTAACGGATCTGGGTCTGGCGGCTGAACAACGCACCGTCGGTCGGCCCGACGATATCGGCCGCTTCCGGCAGGATGGTGGGATCGATGAAGTTGGACCAGGTCTGGCCGGCCAGCCAGTTGTTCCAGCTCACGTAAGCGTGGCGCAAGGTGCCGCCGTACAGATTGTTGACCTGGTTGGCCAGCGCGTTGCCGAAGAAATCCAGTTCGATGAAGCCGGTGATCTTGTCGCCGTTTTCGGTGACCGTGTCCACGCCCAGGTTGAAGCGCGAGAACTTTGCATGGAAGTCGGTGTCGGTGCTCGACGCCTGCCCGCCGATCGGTGTCTGCGTCGGGATGTACAGGTAACGTCCCACCGCGCCTTCGGCCAATGCGCCGTCGGAGGTGCGGGTGGTCATGAAGTCGGCCTTGATGAAACCGCCGTAACGGAACGTGGTCCCCGCCGCTGCGTTTGGCGTGATGCTGGTCAGCTGGATCGGCTTCTTGCCGGCAGGCACCACCGGTGCAGGCGGCGTCTGTGCCTGCAAGGTGCGCACTTCGCTGACTTGCGTCTGCGTCTGCGCGATCTGGCCCTGCTGTTGTTGCTGCGCGGAGACCAGCAGCTGGACCTGACGTTCAAGCTCGGCGATGCGCGCTTCCAATGCCTTTTCCTTGGCCGTCTGTGCGAACGCCACGCCCGGCAAAATGGTGGCGACGAACAAGGCGGCCGCCAACGGATGGCGCACCAGCGGTGCAATACGGTGTTTCATGGACCCCTCTCCCCAATGAAGGCCTCGCGCTTGATGGCGATGCTGTGCGGAGCGTGCGGCAGTCCGCGCTCCTGAGCCTATTCGCCTTTGGTCGTAGCTGCAACGCAACATTCTGCAAGATGACCGATGGTCGCACTGCAGCCGGCAATGGGTGTGCGCTGGTGCACTTCCCGAGGGGTTACGACCATGGTCTAAGGCGCCGTTGGCCGCCGGGACAGAATGGATGCGGCACACTGATCGTCTACCGAGGGCAGCCGTAACGCCCTCTTCCGACAAGTTCATCGCAAGTGAGGGTGCCATGGCTGATGTTTATCCCGTCGATCCCGCGTTCGCCGCCGATGCGCGCGTGACGCGCGAGCAGTACGCCGCGCTGTACCGCGAATCGATCGAACACCCCGAGCAGTTCTGGGGCAAGGCCGCGCAGCGGTTGGAATGGTTCAAGCAACCCACCCAGGTCAAGGACGTCAGCTACGCGCTGGAGGACTTCCATATCCGCTGGTTCGGCGATGGCGAGCTCAACGCGAGCGTCAACTGCCTGGACCGCCAGCTGGCCACGCGCGGCGACAAGACCGCGCTGCTGTTCGAACCCGACAGCCCGGATGCGCAGTCCTACCCTGTCACTTATCGCGAGCTGTACGAGCGCGTCTGCAAGCTGGGCAATGCGCTGCGCAACCTGGGCGTCAAGAAGGGCGACCGGGTCACCATCTATCTGCCGATGATCGTCGATGCCGCCGTGGCCATGCTCGCCTGCGCGCGCATCGGTGCGGTGCACTCGGTGGTCTTCGGCGGCTTTGCTGCCAACTCGATCGCCGACCGCGTCATCGATTGCCAGAGCAAGCTCATCATCACCGCTGACGAAGGCCTGCGTGGCGGCAAGAAGATCCCGCTCAAGGCCAATGTGGATGCAGCGCTGAAGATTCCCGGCACTAACACGGTCGAAACCGTGCTGGTGGTGCGCCACACCGGCGGTGCGGTGGAGATGCAGGCACCGCGCGACCGTTGGTTCCATGACGTGGTCGACGGCCAGCCGGCCGAGTGCGCCCCCGAGCGCATGAACGCCGAAGACCCGCTCTTCATCCTCTACACCTCCGGTTCCACCGGCAAGCCCAAGGGCGTGCTGCACACCACCGCCGGCTACCTGTTGTTTGCCAGCTACACGCATGAAGTGGTGTTCGACCTGCGCGAGGACGACATCTACTGGTGCACCGCCGACGTGGGCTGGGTGACCGGCCACAGCTACATCGTCTATGGTCCGCTCGCCAACGGCGCCACCGCAGTGATGTTCGAGGGCGTGCCGAACTACCCGAACGTGTCGCGCTTCTGGGAAGTGATCGACAAGCACAAGGTCAGCATCTTCTACACCGCGCCCACCGCCATCCGCGCGCTGATGCGCGATGGCGAGGCGCCGGTCAAGAAGACCTCGCGCAGGAGCCTGCGCCTGCTCGGCAGCGTCGGCGAGCCGATCAATCCGGAAGCCTGGCGTTGGTACTACGAGGTCGTCGGCGACAGCCGTTGCCCGATCGTGGACACCTGGTGGCAGACCGAAACCGGCGGCATCCTGATCTCGCCGCTGGCCGGCGCAGTCGATCTCAAGCCGGGCTCGGCCACCCTGCCGTTCTTCGGCGTGCAGCCGGCGCTGGTCGATGCCGAAGGCAAGATCCTGGAAGGCGCCACCGAGGGCAATCTGGTGTTGCTGGATTCGTGGCCGGGCCAGATGCGTAGCGTGTATGGCGACCACCAGCGTTTCATCGACACCTATTTCCGCACCTATCCGGGCAGCTACTTCACCGGCGACGGTTGCCGCCGCGATGCCGACGGCTACTACTGGATCACCGGCCGCGTGGACGACGTGATCAACGTCTCCGGCCACCGCATCGGCACCGCCGAAGTGGAAAGCGCGCTGGTCTCGCACCCCAAGGTGGCCGAAGCGGCGGTGGTCGGCTTCCCGCACGACGTCAAGGGCCAGGGCATCTATGCCTACGTCACCCTGATCGCCGGGCAGACTCCGAGCGAAGACCTGCACAAGGAATTGGTGAGCTGGGTGCGCAAGGAAATCGGCCCGATCGCCTCGCCCGACCATCTGCAGTGGGCCCCCGGCCTGCCCAAGACCCGCTCGGGCAAGATCATGCGCCGCATCCTGCGCAAGATCGCCGAAAACGCCCCCGACCAGCTCGGCGACACCTCGACCCTGGCGGATCCATCGGTGGTGGATTCGCTGGTCAATGAGCGGCTAACGCGATAACGCGCTGACGCGCGTTGGGAATGGGGAATCGGGATTGGGGAATCGTTAGAGCGGTTCCCTTAGGAGTGGGAAATACCTAGGCGGATTGGGGATTCGTAAAAGCCGGTTCCAGGCCCCTACATTTATTCACCGTTGCCAATTCTCTTCTTCAACGTCACCGCATCGACGCTGTTGCTGTTGCTGTTGCTGTTGCTGCTTGCCGCGCCGCTCTTCGCTATTGCCTTTGCGATTCCCCATTCCCGATTCCCCATTCCCGGCCCCTCAATGACCACCCTGCTGATCGCCGATGACCATCCCCTGTTCCGTGAAGCCTTGCGCGGGGCGGTGCAGCGCGTCATGCCGGGGGTGCAGTTGTTCGAGGCCGACACGGTGGATGCGTTGTACACCCTTGCCGATGCGCAGCCGGATGCCGATCTATTGCTGATGGATCTCAACATGCCGGGCGCGCAGGGTTTCAGTGCGTTGGTGCATATGCGCTCGTTGCATCCGCAATTGCCGGTGGTGGTGGTGTCCGCACGCGAAGAGCCCACCGTGATGCGGCGGGCGATCGACCACGGCGCGTTCGGCTTCATTCCCAAGTCTGCCGATTCGGACACCATCGGGCGTGCATTGGCCACCGTGCTCGATGGCGAGCGCTGGATCCCGGCCGAAGCGCAAAACCTGCCGCCCACCGATAGCGAAGAACGCGAAGTTGGCCAGCGTCTGCGCGATCTCACTCCGCAACAATTCCGCGTGCTGCAGATGCTGGGCGCCGGGCGCCTCAACAAGCAGATCGCCTACGACCTGGGGGTGTCCGAAGCCACCATCAAGGCGCATGTCACCGCCATCCTGCGCAAGCTCGGCGTCACCAATCGTACCCAGGCAGTGCTGATGGCCGGCAAGCTCGCCATCGATGCCGACGGCATCGTGCTGCCGCCGCCGGAAGACGACTGACGTAGACCCGCGCCCCTTGCCGGCGACGTGGTCCAGCGGACAGCATTCGTTTGCTGCGCGCTGCAGACAACTGCCGCGATGGGCCTAATCGGTAACGCCGCCTCGCACACTCGTTGGCGCGTACGCTGAGGTTTCCGGTTCGATTTACTCTGCAGCACGCACGAACAACACGTTCAGATCGCGCATCGGCACGAAGTTGGCCTGCTTGAACTGGAAGGTCAGCGGGTCGATCTTTTTCAGTTCGCCGTCGAAGCACACACTCAGGATGTCGCTGGGCGCCTGCTTGCGGATGGTCAGCTGGAAGTCCTTGATCGGGCCGTTCCAGTTCTTGCCGGTGGTGAGCACATAACGCAGGTTGGCCCAGCCCAGACCGTACTGGCCTTCGCGACGCTGCATGCTGGCTTTGGTGGACGGCTCGATGCAGGTGTCTTTTGCATACGTCTCCAGCAAATACCTGCTGGGCTGCGGGACGCCGGTGGACACGCTGGGTGTGTAGGTGTGGCGGATCTGCACGCTTCCTTTAGCGGGAAATTTCTGCTGCCAGACGAAGTACTCGTTGAGCGTGAAGCGCGGTTGCCCATCGCCATCGACCCAGCGCGCGGGCAGCGGCTTGCGTCCCTTCGGCGGCGTGGACGATTCGGTGAAGGCGGCGACGTCGTCCGGGGTCCAGCCGGTGGCGGCGAACGTCTTGGAGACGTCGCTGCCGTCATCCAGCAGCACCACCAGCTTGCGCGTGGTGGCGACCGGTTTGCCATCGGCCCAGAGTTTGAAATCGGTCAGTGCACTGTGATCTGCCATACCGAAATACATCGGCGGCATGGGAAAGGCCACCGGCACGCTCAGATCGCGCTCGCTGTGATTGGTGAACACATAATCCACCTGCACGCGCGCTTCGCTGAGCAGCAGCGCTTCGCGGTCCATGCTGATGTCGGCCTGATGCAGCAGACGGATGGTGCCGTTGTCGTCGCCGAAACTGCTGTCATTGGCCTGTGCCGCACTGCAGGCAAGCAGTGCCAGCACGCACAGCCGAGCGGAGAACGCCATCGCGCGCATCACATGATCCTGGGAAGGACGGCACGCACCCACGCGCCGTAGCGCACAGCATGCCACGAGCGGGCACGGCTGGACGCTGGACAGCAGCTAGCGCTGCGTGGACAGCGCGTGTGGCGATGCCGCTCTCGCGTCTGGTGGTTTCTGTGTTTCCGGCGTGATTGCGTGCTCGCGCCCGCGTGCAGCTACCGCAGATCAGCCTGCATACGAGGTTGGTTTGACGGTGCGCTTGCGTTCGACACGTCAGGCAATCCGTATGTGCACATGTGCGCCGACGCCGATGCCGCATCGCACGCTTAGCGGTTGACCGGATTGCGCAAACACCCATCCCGACACCATGCATCAGTGACAAGCCCAAGCGCGCGGGCGTGATCGCATCCACAGCCGCAGCCCGTGCGACATCTCAGTTGTCGATATCACCATTGACCATGTGCTGATGCCTGGGCAAGGCTCGGGCACCCGGAACGCTGTTGGAGCTTGAATGGCGCGACGTTTCCCCTGGCTCTGGATGGGCCTGCTGGTGGCATGTGCATTGATTGCTGTGCTGGCGTGGCAGAACCGGCAGTTGCGTGTGCAGCAGCAATGGCTGCAGACGCGCATCGGCACACCCTACGAAGGCATGTACGTGCCGCGTATCGAAGTGACCGATGGCGCTGGTCAGCGCCATTTGCTCGGCGCTCCGCATGGGCCAGCGCAGGTGCTGTTCTTTTTCACCACCACCTGCCCCTATTGCCAGCGCTCGGCACCGACCGTGCTGCGCGCGGCGCAACAGTTGCAGGCCAACCTGCCGGGCAGGCCGCAGCTGTTGGGCGTGTGCCATTGCGATGCTGCCCAGGCCGCGCGCTATGCACATGTGCACGGTTTCGATTTTCCGGTGGTCACGTTGACCGATCGTCGCGCGTTGATGCTGTTTCGCGCGCGCAACGTGCCGCTGCTGATGGCCATTGATGCGGAGGGGCGCGTGCGCCATTCCCATCTTGGCGTTTTCGATACCACGGAGCGGGTGCAGGAACTCGTCGCCGCCTTGCGCCACACGGACGCGCCAGCGGCTTTTGCAACGGTGAAGGAGTAATGCATGAAGAAGCGTTGGGTCACCTTACGCAGTGCGTTGATGGCAGCGACCTTTCTGGCAAGCACCGGGTTCGGTGCCTTCCAGGTGATGGCGGTCGATAACGCACAGCCGAAAGTCGAATCGTGTAGTGCATGGGCCTGCAAAGCCGAGTGTCCGGAATTCGGCGGCGACCTGGGCCAGGGCAACGTCTGCTACTGCTGCGGTTGACTGCGATCGATAGCGCGACTGCGTCGCTGCCAGACAGGAACGCCCAGTCCGCGGAATCGGCATGTCGCACGCACACATCCGGTTCTTCGCACCGACCGTATCCCGCTGACAGTCAGCGATGGAGTGATTGTCGCTGTAACGCCTGACGGCGAGGTCCCCCCGGACCTCGCCGTTTGACGCTCTCGCTGCGTGGCGCGAGCCGTCCGCATGCAAGCGCGTGGCAGCGCAAGTCACGCACTATCGCCTTGCCTTGTTGCGCGACCTGCACGCCGACCTTCCGGCTCAAACAGCCACCGGACACGGTGTGACGCAATCCGGATACCTCGATGCGGGGTGGGCTGGCGCATCCACTGCCGACCTTTATCGAAAGAACATTCGATTCCAGCACTTGGTGGTGGTTGGTCAGGCGCACGCGGATGGGCCGGTGCGTTGTGGCCACGCGCGTCCATGCTGTCCTCACCCTCCACGCGACCGAGGTCGGTGGAGCCGATGATCTGCGCAGCGAGCTGCGCGCTCCACAGCCTACGGATCGCGTCGACCAGGATCACGACGATGACCCGGCCCTTCTCGTCCGCGTTGGCCTGACTCATGCCGGCTGCGGAATTCGACATCACGATGCGTGTCCGCACAGACGCCGGCAAGCCGATATCGCCAGAATGCTGCACTGCAGCGTGATCTGTTCATTGATGATTGCCATATTCATATGCGAACAGCCGGGCACCTGCTCGCTGGTGGACGTTGTAATGCTCAGTCCCTGCTTTCCAGATTCCCAACGCGCTTGCTGCGCTTCCAACCTGCTCGCGGAGCGGCGTACGTGAGCGGCATGGCACGGCAGCGTCTCGGCAGCACCGACGTGCAGCTGTCGGCACTGGGCTTCGGCGCCGCGCCGATCGGAAATCTGTACACGGAAGTGGATGAGGCAGACGCACTGGCCGCGGTCGCAGGCGCGTTCGAGGCCGGCATCCGTCACTTCGATAGCGCGCCCTACTACGGCTATGGGCTGAGCGAAGCACGCCTGGGCCGTGGCCTGGCCGGGGTAGCGCGCAAGGCCTACACGCTGTCGACCAAGGTCGGCCGCTGCGTCTACGACGACGCCCAGGCCGCCGCCGGCCGCGACGGCTTTGCAGTGGCCGGTCGCCGCGCCGAGTTCGATTACAGCGCCGACGGCGTGCGGCGCGCGTTCGCCTCCAGCCTGGAGCGCCTGGGCACCGACTACATCGACGTGTTGCTGCTGCACGACATCGGTGCGCTGACCCACGGCGATAACCACGCCAACGTGCTGCGCCAGGCCTTGGAGGAGGCGTTGCCGGCGATGGCGGAGCTGAAGGCGGCCGGCGCTTGCGGGGCGATCGGGCTGGGCGTCAATGAGCAGGACGTGGCACTGGAGGTGTTGCCGCGTTTTCCGCTCGACTGCGTGATGCTGGCCGGCCGCTACACCCTGCTGGAACAGCACGGCGCCCGCGCGCTGCTGGAGCAGGCGCAGCAACGCAACGTGGCGATCCTGTCGGCCGGCCCGTACAGCTCCGGCCTGCTCAGCGACGCACGCGGCCCCGGCGCCACCTATAACTACGCCCCGGTCGATACCGCCACGCTGCAGCATGCGCAGCGGCTGTACGCGGCCTGCGCGGCGTTCGGGGTGGATATCGGTGCCGCCGCCCTGCAGTTCCCGCTGGCGCATCCGGCGGTGACCACGGTAGTGGCTGGCATGCGTACCGTGGCCGAAGTGCGATCGGCGGCCACGCGGCTTGCGGCCGCCATTGCGCCCGAGCTGTGGCAACGCCTGCGCGATGATGGTCTGCTCGCGACGGACTTGCCCACACCATGAGCCGGGTCGACGCGCATCTGCACTTCTGGCACCTGGCCCGTGGCGATTACCACTGGCTGACGCCCGAGCTGGCGCCGCTGTACCGCGACTTCGGCCCGGATGACGTCGGCATTGCGCTGGACGCCGCCGCTGTCGATCAGGTCGTCGTCGTGCAGGCGGCCGCCACCGAAGCCGAGACCCGTTACCTGTTCGAGCTAGCCCGCGAGGATGCGCGCATTGCCGGCGTGGTCGGTTGGGTGGACTTTGCTGCACCCGATGCCGCCGCACGCATCGGCGCGCTGGTGCATGCCGGCGGCGGCGTGCTCAAGGGCCTGCGCCCGATGGTGCAGGACATCGCCGACGTGCACTGGCTAGCCGATCCCGCCCTGGATGCCGCCTTCGATGCACTGCTGGCGCACGATCTGGCCTTTGACGCCTTGATCCGCGCCGCGCACGTACCAGCACTGCAGGCGCGCCTGAAGCGCCACACGGGGGTGCGCGTGGTGGTGGATCACGGCGGCAAGCCGCAGATTGCCGCTGGCGAATTCGTCGCCTGGGCCGCCGGCATGGCGGTTCTGGCGCAGCATCCCAACGTGCACTGCAAACTCTCCGGCCTGCTGACCGAAGCCGCGCGCGGCGCTGGCGTGGACGCGCTGGAGCCGTATGTCGCGCATCTGTTCGCCCGCTTCGGCCCGCAGCGGCTGCTGTGGGGCAGCGATTGGCCAGTGCTGACCTTGCGCGCCGATTACGCACACTGGTTCGCGCTCGCACAGCAACTCGTCACCCGGCACGCCGCCGAACACGCGGCCGCCATCTTCGGCGACAACGCACGCTCGTTCTATCGTCTGCCACGGCCGGCGGCCCCCACCCACGGAACCTCATCGGTATGACTGTCTCGATTCCCACCACTCCCACTCCCCGTCTGCAGGGCAAGCGCTGCCTGATCACCGCCGCCGGCGCCGGCATCGGCCGCGAAAGCGCGCTGGCCTGCGCACATGCCGGCGCACAGGTGATCGCCACCGACATCGACGCTGCCGCCTTGCAGGCGCTGGCCGCCGAATCGGACGCCATCACCACCCAACTGCTCGACGTCACCGACGCTGCCGCGATTACCGCATTGATCCAGGCACACGGCCCGTTCGACGTGTTGTTCAACTGCGCCGGCTTCGTGCATCAGGGCAGCATTCTCGATTGCGACGAACCGGCCTGGCGCCGCTCGTTCTCGATCAATGTCGATGCGATGTACTACACCTGCAAGGCGGTGCTGCCGGGCATGCTCGAACGCGGCCGCGGCAGCATCATCAACATGTCGTCGGTTGCCTCCAGCATCAAGGGCGTGCCGAATCGCTTCGTGTACGGCGTGACCAAGGCCGCGGTGATCGGCCTGAGCAAGGCGATCGCCGCCGACTACGTGGCGCAGGGCGTGCGTTGCAATGCAATCTGCCCGGGTACCATCAAGACGCCGTCGCTGGGCGAGCGCGTCAAAGCCTTGGGCGGCGACGAACAAGCGGTGTGGAAGAGCTTCACCGACCGCCAGCCGATGGGCCGCCTGGGCGACCCGCGCGAGATTGCGCAGCTGGTGGTGTACCTGGCATCGGACGACTCGTCGTTCACCACCGGCCAGACTCACATCATCGATGGCGGCTGGTCCAACTGAGTACGGCAACGACGCACGCTGCCGCCCGCCACACACGTGGCCGCAGCGCTTGCGTGATGCGATCTGTCGCGCTTTCGCTTCGATGTGAGCACACCGTCCTGACCTACCCGATGCACGCGCGCTAGGTTTGCTAGCCGCTCCATTTCTCATCAGCAAAGGAAGACCGCATGAAACTCGTACGCATTGGCGCCGAAGGCCACGAACGCCCTGGCCTGATCGACAGCGAAGGCCGCATCCGCGACCTCAGCGGTGTGATCGACGATGTGGCCGGCGAGCACATCACCACCGCCGGCCTGGAAAAACTGCGCACACTGGATGTGGCCACGCTGCCGTTGATCGAAGGCCAGGTGCGTTACGGCGCAGCGGTGGGCCGCATCGGCAAATTCATCTGCGTGGGGTTGAACTATGCCGACCATGCCGCCGAATCGGGCATGGAAGTGCCCAAGATGCCGATTCTTTTCATGAAGGCCACCACGGCGGTGTGTGGTCCCAATGACACGGTGATCATCCCGCGCGGTTCGGTGAACAGCGACTGGGAAGTGGAGCTGGGTGTGGTGATCGGCGATGTGGCGCGCGATGTGTCGGTAGAGCAAGCGCTGAACCATGTGGCTGGCTACGCGGTGATCAACGATCTGTCCGAGCGCGAATTCCAGCTCGAACACGGCGGCCAGTGGGTCAAGGGCAAGAGCGCCGACACCTTCGGTCCGATCGGCCCATGGCTGGTGACGCGCGACGAGATCGCCGACCCGCAGAACCTGGCGATGTGGTTGGAGGTCAACGGCCACCGCTACCAAAACGGCAGCACCCGCACGATGGTGTTCGGCGTGGCGGAGCTGGTCAGCCACATCAGCCGTTACATGACGCTGATGCCGGGCGATGTGATCAGCACCGGCACTCCGCCGGGCGTGGGCCTGGGCCAAAAGCCGCCGGTGTATCTGAAGCCGGGTGACGTGATGGAACTGGAGATCGAAGGTCTCGGCCGTCAGCGCCAGCCGGTGGTGGCGCATCCGCGCGATATCGGTTGAACCTCCTTTCGTAAGAGTGGGATTGATCGAGCACGGCGCATCAGCAGCGGCTCGATTCTTTCTTGCTTGAAACGAGCCTGCGCCGCGCGACCACAGGCAGTGCGCGCCGTCGCCGAGCCCCTCCCTGGTTGGGAGGGGGTGTGCATCCCAACTTGTTGTTCCACTCGTCCAGGACTTTATGAGCACCATCGTCGCCCTCGATACCCACGACGTCCGCTTCCCCACCTCGCGCGAGCTGGATGGGTCCGATGCGATGAATCCCGATCCCGATTACTCGGCGGCCTACGTCGTACTGCGGACCGATGCTGCCAACGACCTGGCCGGTTATGGCCTGGTGTTCACCATCGGCCGCGGCAACGATGTGCAGACCGCCGCGGTGGCGGCCCTGGCCGATCACGTGGTCGGCCTGCGTGTGGAAGACGTCATCGCCGATCTTGGCGCGTTCGCGCGCCGGCTCACCAACGATTCGCAGCTGCGCTGGCTCGGCCCGGAAAAGGGCGTGATGCACATGGCCATCGGCGCAGTGATCAATGCCGCCTGGGACCTGGCCGCGCGCGCCGCGAAGAAGCCGCTGTGGCGCTTCATTGCCGAACTCACGCCCGAGCAGTTGGTCGACACCATCGACTTCCGCTATCTCACCGACGCACTCACCCGCGACGAAGCACTGGCCATCCTGCGCGATGCGCATCCGCAGCGCGCGCAACGCATCGCCACGCTGATTGAGCAGGGCTACCCCGCCTACACCACTTCGCCCGGCTGGCTCGGTTACTCGGACGAGAAGCTGGTACGGCTGGCCAAGGAAGCGGTCGCCGACGGCTTCCGCACCATCAAGCTCAAGGTCGGCGCCAATGTGCAGGACGACATCCGTCGCTGCCGGCTGGCGCGCCAGGCCATCGGCCCGGATATCGCCATGGCGGTCGATGCCAATCAGCGCTGGGACGTGGGCCCGGCGATCGACTGGATGCGCCAACTGGCCGAATTCAATATCGCCTGGATCGAAGAACCCACCAGCCCAGACGACGTGCTCGGCCACGCCGCCATTCGCCAGGGCATCACGCCGGTGCCGGTCTCCACGGGCGAGCACACGCAAAACCGCGTGGTGTTCAAGCAACTGCTGCAGGCCGGGGCGGTGGACCTGATCCAGATCGACGCTGCACGCGTGGGCGGGGTCAACGAAAATCTCGCCATCCTGTTGCTGGCCGCCAAGTTCAACATCCGCGTGTTTCCGCACGCCGGTGGGGTCGGCTTGTGCGAGTTGGTACAACATCTGGCCATGGCCGACTTCGTTGCCATCACCGGCAAGATGGAAGACCGCGCGATCGAATTCGTCGACCACCTGCATCAACACTTCCTGGACCCGGTCCGCATCCAGCACGGCCGCTATCTGGCACCGGCGGTGCCCGGTTTCTCGGCAGAAATGCACGCGTCTTCGATTGCCGAATTCAGCTACCCGGATGGACGTTTCTGGGTGGAAGACCTGGCAGCCAATCGACAGGGCTGACCAGCGCCCTCATCCGCCCTTCGGGCACCTTCTCCCGCTTGCGGGAGAAGGAAAGCGGGAGCGGAGCAACGACGAAGCAGGAATCACTGCGAGCGGTGTGGAAAGAGCAGTCATGACTGCAAGGGCAAGGACGATGACGTCGTCATGATTGCGGGGTGAGAACGGTAACGCCGTCATGCCTGCGAACGGAAAATGCACGCTGCAGCCCCTGCCCCCTTCTCCCGCCTGCGGGAGAAGGGGCTCGCAGGGCGGATGAGGGATGCGACTCAGCCTTGCGCCGCCACCGCCTCACTCAACGCAAATATCCGCCCGGCCTCGCGCCACTTCTCTCCTGGCGCACTGCCCGGCAGCGGCTTTTGAAACCGCCACATCAACGCTTCCCACGCCTGGATGCGCGGGTCGGCTGCATCGCGCGCCGCTTTCGCGGCTGGGTCGTAGCTCTCGCTCACGTCCATCAGCATCACCAGCCGATCACCGCTGCGAAAGATCTCCAGTTCCAGGATGCCGGCCTGCTGCAAGGAGGCCACCACTTCCGGCCATACCTCATTGGGCCGATGCCAACGCTCGTATTCGGCGATCAGCGCCGCATCGTCGTGTAGATCCAGCACATAACAAAGACGCGGCATGCTCAGGCTCCTGCAACCACGGGCGCTGCGCGGCGTGCGCGCAACGCGAACAGCAAGATCACGGCAAAGCACGCACCCGGCACCACCATCGCCCAATGGATGCCAGCCATGTCCGACACAGCGCCCATCACCGCGGTGAGCAGCGCGCCGCCGATGATGGACATCACCAGCAAGGAGGAGCCCAGCTTGCGCGCGTCGTCGTGCATGCCATCCAGGCCCAGCGCAAAGATGGTCGGGAACATCACCGACATGAACACGCTGGCTGCCACCAGTGCATACAACCCGGTCCAACCAGGCAGCGCGATCGCCACCGCACACAAGATCAGGTTGATCACTGCAAAACTTGCCAGCAACTTCGCAGGCGCCAGATAGCGCAACAGCGCCGTGCCAATGAAGCGGCCAGCCATGAACAGCACCAGCGAAATGGTCAAGTAAGTGGCCGCGGTCTTTTCCGGCGTGCCGGGCACTGCATCCTGCAGATAGCGGATCAGATAGCTCCAGATCCCGACCTGCGCACCCACGTAAAAGAACTGCGCTACCACCGAAAACACGAACAACCGGTTACGCAGCAACTCGCTGAAACGTGCGCGCCTGGGCGCGGCACCAGCGTCGGCATCCGGCGCGCCGGTGGGAAAGCGCACCAGCGCAATCAGGATCGCCCACAGCACCACCACTGCACCGATGATCAGATACGGCATCTGCACGGCCGACGATTCGGTGGCGAAGAACGCCTCACGCGCGGCCGGCGCCATTGCCGCGAGTTCGGCAGGGGTGTGCTCCACGCCGGAAAAGATGAAGTGCTGGCCGACCAACACGCCGGTGATGGAGCCCAGCGGATTGAACGCCTGCGCCAGGTTCAAGCGCCGCGCTGCGCCATCGGCAGGACCGAGCACAGTGACCAGGGGGTTAGCCGTGGTTTCAAGGAACGCCAGGCCGCTGGCGATGACAAACAACGCCAGCAGAAACAGCCAGTAGGTGTGCACCTGCGCGGCCGGATAGAACAGGAACGCACCGCAGGCGTACAGCAGCAGGCCCAGCACCACCGCCGCCTTGTAGCTGTAGCGGCGCATGAACATCGCCGCAGGCATCGCGAACACGAAATAGCCCATGTAGAACGCGCTCTGCACCAGCCCGGCCTGCAGGTCGGTCAGTTCGAAGGCCTTCTTGAACTGCTTGATCAGGATGTCGTTGAGGTTGTTGGCCATGCCCCACAAAAAGAACAGGCTGACGATCAACAACAGGGGAATCATGGCGGTACGCGCCAGGTTGCCGCGCGGTGACGCGGCAATGTCACTGTGATGCATGCGACCGTTCCCCTCCCAAGGCTGTGGCGCTTGCGTTGCAATCGAGCGAGCGTACTGCGCTGACCATCGCCATGCAAATATAAAATCTTTGTTTATATTTGCACTGACACACCACCTGACCCCGTCCTGCGTTGCCTGTACCCTGGCGCGCCGCACCTTGCCTGGACCTGCAAACGGATGAGCACCGAACCCGCCAAGTACCGCGCGCCCGCCCTGGACAAGGGCCTGGACATCCTGGAATTGCTCGCCCGCCAGGCACAGCCGATGAGCATGGGGGCGATCTCGCAGGGTATCGGGCGCTCGCGCGGGGAAATCTTCCGCATGCTGCAGGTGCTGGAAGAGCGCGGCTATCTCACGCGCGATGGCGAAGGTGACTACGTGCTGACCAACCGCCTGTTCATGCTCGGCATGCAGCAGCCGCATGTGCAGAGCATCAGCGAGGCCGCACTGCCGGTGATGCGTCGCTTGTCCGATGCGATCTACCAGCCGTGCCACCTGGTAGCGCCATCCGGCGACCAGATCGTGGTGATCGCGCAAATGGACGTGCCCAGCGACCTGGGCCTGGTGGTACGCCCGGGGCATCGTCGCCCGTTGACACATTCCAGCTCCGGGCTGGTGCTGTTCGCTTTCCAGCAGCCGGAGGTGCAGGCACGCTGGCTGGACATGCTCGATGCCAGCGACGTGCCGTTCGAGCGCGCGCAGTTCCTGGCCGCCGCCGCGCAGGCGCGCCGCGATGGCTATGCGATGCAGCCCAGCGAGGCGGTGGTGGGCGTGGTCGATCTGACTGCACCGATCCTGCAGCGCGGCAGCGCCACCTACACGCTCACGGTGCCCTTCATCGAACGACGCCCTGCGCTGGTGAGCCCGCAAGCGGCGTTGCAGGCCCTGTGCGCGGCGACCGCCGAGATCTCCAGCGCGCTGCACTAGCCGCACACAGGCCGAATGCCGCGCGAGAGCGGCCGGAACCGTGGCCAGAACAGCGGCGCCGTCGATCGCCCCTATACTCGGCGCGATCGACCAGACGGGATCGCATGTCCAGCATCAAGTTCGGGATGTGGAGCACCATCCTGCTGCTCGGCAGCGCGCATGGCGTGCTCGGTGCGGGCCTGTTGCTGCTGGCGCCGGTCAATCGCATCGCCAACCGTTGCCTGGCGGCGCTGTTGCTGGTGGTGGTGGCGCTGATCACGCCCTACACGCTCGGCTATGCCGGCGCCTACGACGCCTACCCTGACCTGACCTACGCGCCGCTGTTCTGGGAGCTGGCGATCGGGCCGCTGGTGTGGCTCTACGTCCGCCAACTGGCGCGCCAGCAGCTCCCACCGCGCTGGGCACTGCATCTGCTGCCGGGGCTGCTGCAAGGCGCTTACTACACATGGCTGTTCACCTGGCCGCTGCAACGCAAATGGGACTGGAACGCCACTGTCCAGGTGCCCTGGATCGCCCCACTGCAAGATGCATTGGTACTGGCCTCGCTGACGCTGTATCTGCTGCTGGCCTGGCGCGACTACCTGGCTTATCAACGCTGGCTGGAGCACTACAGCAGCGCGCGCGAGGAACTGCGGTTGCCATGGCTGCGCGGCTTTCTGCTGGCCGCCTCGTTGCTGGTGGCATTGCGGTTGGGCTTCACCGCCAGCGACCGCTTGTGGCATCGGCTGTCGTACTTCGACGAGTTCCCACGGTATCTGGCCACCGCCGCCCTGGTCTACTACCTGGGGCTGGAAGGTTGGCGACATGCCCGGGCGCAGTATCCGCAGCGCGATGCGGCGCTGGTGCTGAACCCGCCAACGCCTGCAAGCGATCCCGCAGCGCCTGTCGCCCCGCAGCCTGCGGCGATGGAGAAGGACTGGCAGGCACTGGGCCAACGCGTGGCCGCCGAGGTCAACGCGCACGGCTGGTGGCGCGAACCGGACCTCACCCTGCCCGAGCTGGCGCGCCGCATGGGGACCAACAGCAATTACTTGTCGCGCGCGCTCAACGAAGGCCTGGGGCAGACCTTCAGCGCCTTCATCAACGCGCGACGCATCGCCGAGGCGCAGCGCTTATTGGCGGGTGATGAGGACATTCTCTCCATCGCGCTGGCGGTCGGCTTCGGTTCCAAGGCCAGCTTCAACCGGGTGTTTCGTGCCCACGTTGGGTGTACGCCCAGCGATTACCGGCACGCGCAACGTCCCACATTCTGAAAATCGCGTGGCGATTGGGCATTTGAGACGCCAGCCGCGGTGCAGCTGAGGATGCTGGCGACTCTCGCGCAAGGAGTTGCCATGTCCCCTCGCATCCGCCCTCTCCCATCGCTGTTGTGGTTGCTGCTGCTGTGGCCCCTATGCGTGGCGCCGGCGGCCTCATCGGCACCACTGTTGACCAGCGACAGCCGACTCGCAGGCCCGGCGTTGTTGGCCGATGTCGATGTGCTGCAACATGCCTATGAGGCACTGCATCCGGGTCTGTACCGCTATGCGACCGAGCAGCAGGTCGCGCAACGGTTCGACGCGTTGCGCACCGAACTGGGACACGGCGCCACGCTCGGTCAGGCCTATCTGGCCATCTCGCGCCTGACCGCCAGCGTGCGTTGCGGCCATAGCTTCCCGAACTTCGTCAATCAACCCGAGCCGATCCAGCATGCCCTGTTCCCCGGCGAGCGGCTGCTTCCGTTTCACTTCCGTTGGCTGCATGGCCGCATGGTTGTCAGCCGCAATGGCTCGGACCAGCCGGACCTGCGACCTGGGACCGAAGTGCTGTCGATCGATGGCGTTGCCACCGCGCAGATTCTGGCGGCCTTGATGACGGTGGCGCGCGCCGACGGTGGCAACGACGCCAAGCGCATTGCCCAGATGGAAGTGCAGGGATTTGCGCGCATCGAGGCATTCGATGTGTATCTGCCGCTGCTGTTTCCGCAGATGTCCGCCGACCCGGTGCTGCAGGTCCGCACGCCGGGAGCAACCGCGCAACGCACGCTACGGGTCCATGGCATCGGCGCGGCGCAGCGCAACGCGATGGCGCCCCAGCGTGCACGCGACAGCGCAGCGCCGGCATGGACGCTGACGATGGACTCGGCCGATCTGGCGATCCTGCGCATGCCGGACTGGGCGCTCTACGACAGCCCCTGGGATTGGCAGGCCTTTCTGGCCCACAACTTCGCACGCCTTGCCGAGCGTCAGGTGCCTGCGCTGGTGATCGATCTGCGTGGCAACGAGGGCGGGCTGAATGTGGGCAGCGTGCTGCTTGGCTATCTAGGCGCAAGCGAGGTTGCTGTATCGCCAATGCGTCAATTGGTGCGCTATCGGCGCCTGCCCGATGCGTTGGCGCCATATGTGACCACCTGGGATCGCTCCTTCCGCGACTGGGGCGCGCGTGCCGTCGCCTATGACACGCGTTTCTACACGCTCGATCCCCCGCACACTGCAGCGCAGCGCTACCTGCCACTACGCGCGCCACACTTCAACGGCCGGGTCTTCGTGTTGACCAGCGCCGAGAACAGCTCGGCCACCTTCGAATTTGCACAGCAACTGCAGCGCAACGGCCTGGCCACGCTGGTCGGCCAGCCCACCGGTGGCAACCTGCGCGGCATCAACGGCAGTGCGTTTTTCTTTCTGCATCTTCCCAACTCGCAGATCGAAGTGGATCTACCGCTGGTCGCACAGCTTCCAACCAGCGCGCAGCCGGACCGCGGCGTATTACCCGACGTGCCGGTAGACATCACCGCGCAGGATCTGCAACACGGCCGCGATGTGGAAATGGACGCGGTGCGCGCCTTGCTGCGCAGCGATGGAACGCCGCAGAAGGCCCACCACGACGCACCCGCATAGCCAAGGCTATAAAGATCAGACCGACCTTCGCGTGCAGTGCAAACGCACAGAACGCAGCAATGCGTTGGTACACTGCGCGCCCCTTGGGGAGTAGCCTGCTTTCGTCCATCGAAAGCGCCTGCATCAACATACTCGGCCAGTGCGCCGTGGTGCAGGCAACCAGTTTCGGTTTGGCGAGACCAGCGGCATGCGCGCACGACGACGGTTGGCGCGGGCGCATGCCGTTGTGACCGTGCCCAACCCGAGAGTGTCGATGTCTCCTTTTTCCATTGTGTTGATCGGTTTTGCGATGTCCACCGACGCGTTTGCCGCGGCGATCGGCAAGGGCGCGGCGATGCGCAAACCGCAGTGGCGCGATGCGCTGCGCGCCGGCTTAATTTTCGGCTGTATCGAAGCAATCACTCCGGTGATCGGCTGGCTGCTGGGCCGTGCCGCGTCCAGTTATGTGTCTGCCTACGATCACTGGATCGCCTTCGTACTGCTGGGTGCATTGGGCACGCACATGATGATCGCCGGCCTGCGCAATGGGCCGGACGATGCCGACGATGCCGACGCCGAGACGCCGAAACGGCATGGATTGCTGGGCTTGGCCACCACCGGTTTTGCCACCAGCATCGATGCGATGGCGGTCGGCGTCAGCCTGGCGTTTCTCGATGTGCACATCGGCGTGGTCGCAGTGGTGGTGGGCCTGTGCACCTTCAGCATGGTCACTGCGGGAGTGATGCTGGGCCGCGCGCTCGGTCATCTGATCGGCAAGCGCGCCGAAATTCTGGGTGGATTGATTCTGGTGATCGTCGGCAGCGTGATTCTTTACGAACACCTGGGCGGCGCAGCATAAGCGTCGTTCATCGTAGCAGCGCGATGACGCGTTATCGGTCGCGCCTCATCGCGCGCCAGCGCGCTGCTACGCCGCAGCCATCAGCGTTTTTTCGCATCGTGATGCGCACTCAAAAACGCACGTAGCGATGCCGGCTTCACCGGTTTGGTCAGCAAGCGATAACCGCGTTCGCGCGCAAGCTGTTTGAGTTCGTCGCGACCGTCGGCGGTGAGCAAGGCGCCGGCAATCGGTGCGGGTGCGGCCGCTTGCACGGCATCAAGCGTATCCAAACCATCCATGCGGTCATGCAGGTGGTAATCCACCAGCATCAGGTCCGGCTGTTCGCGCGCACGTTCCAGTGCCTGATCCACCGTGCTGGCGGTGATCACCTCCACCTGCCAGCGGCCGAGCAGCGCGCGCATGCCGTCGAGAATCTCGCGGTCGTTGTCCACGCACAGCACGCGCAAGCCGGCCAGCGAATCGCCACTGGGCGATGCCCGCGTGGCCGGCGCAGGCACCAGTGGCGCAACCGGCACCGGCGCCACGCGCGGCAACAGGATCGAGAACATGCTGCCGCGGCCGACCTGGCTGCGTGCGCTCAAGTCGTGATCGAGCAGGCGCGAGATGCGTTGGCAAATCGACAAGCCCAATCCCAGACCCTGTTCGCCCCAATCGAAGGGCTGCTGATAGCGGCGGAATTCTTCAAAGATCTGCCGCATGTGATGCTCGGGAATGCCCGGGCCGGTATCCCACACCTGCAGCTCCGCCTGCTGCCCGCGCCCGCGCATGCCCAGCACGATGCGGCCCTGGCGCGTGTAGCGCAGCGCGTTGGCCAGGAAGTTCTGCATCACCCGGCGTAGCAGACGGCGGTCGCTGCGCACCCAGATCGGGCGGCTATGCACCTGCAGACGAAGACCGCGGCTAGCGGCCACTGGCGCATACTGCGCGGCCAACTCGTGCATCAGCGCGCTGGCGTCGAAATCTTCGACCGTGGGCCGTAATCCGCCGGCATCCAGGCGCGAGACATCGAGCAGGCCGTCGAGCAGTTCTTCGGCCGCACGCAGCGAGGCATCCACGCGTTCGGCCAGATGGCGCTGTTCTTCGTTGTTTTGATGACTCTCCCGCAAGGCCGAGGCGAACAGGCGTGCGGCATTGAGCGGCTGCAACACGTCGTGACTGATCGCCGCCAAAAAGCGTGTCTTGGATTGCTGCGCCAGTTCGGCCTCGCGCGAGCGATCGGCCACGCGTTGTTCGAGGTTTTCGTTGGCGTCCAGCAATGCGCGCTCGGCGCGCTTGTAGTCGGTGATGTCGTTATAGCTGGTGACGTAGCCACCGCCCGGCAGCGCCTGGCCACGCATTTCGATCACCTTGCCGTCGCTGCGGGTGCGTTCGAACACGTGCGGCGAGCCGGCGCGCATATGCCGGATACGCCGATCGATCTGGTCTTCGATATCGCCCTCGCCCAACTCGCCACGCTCGGCGTTGTAGCGGATCAGATCGGCCACCGGGCGGCCCACATACAGCATGCCATCGGGATACCCGAACAGCTGCTGATAACGCCGATTCCAGGCAGTCAACCGCATGTCCGGGTCGACCACGCTGACCGCGGCGCTGATGTTTTCCAGCGTGGTGGACAGGATCTCGCGATTGAAGCGCAACTCCTGGCCAGCCTCGTCCAGCACCGCCACCACTTCGCCCAGCTCCATCCCCGAACCACGCAACAGGCTGGTCAGCACCAGCCGTGCAGAGGCCGCGCCAATGGACGCGGCGAGCAGGCGTTCGGTGAACTGTACCCAGGCACGGTCGGCGACCACGGTGGGCTGCAACTCGCGCTCCAGCAATTGCGCCTGCTCCACGAACGCGCGCCGCGCATGCCGTTCACCCACCACGCGCTCGGCTAGCGCTTGCAGATCGCCGACCCGCACATGCCCAGGCCATTCACCGGCCACCGCAGGGCGCTGCGCGTACGGATCCAGAAACGGCGCTGCACGTAGCCGCTCGTCCACGCCGGGACGCCAGCGTGCGGAGACCAGCATCATCGCGCCCACGTTGATCAACAACGACCAGAACGTACCGTGCGCGAGCGGGTCCCAGCCGCGCATGCCGAACAGCTGCTGGGGTTGCAGCCAGGCGATGCCGAACGGCCCATCCGCCAGCCATTCCGGCTGCAGCCAACCGGCGCGCGTGGCGGCCGGCAACAGCAGCGTGTAGATCCAGGTCATGAAGCCGAGCACCATGCCGGTCTCCACGCCCTTGCGGCTGGCACCACGCCAATACAGCCCACCAATCACGCCCGGCGCGAACTGCGCCACCGCGGCAAATGCCATCAATCCGTATGCCGCCAAGGTGGTGTCGTTGGCCACGCTGCGGTGATAGCCGTAGGCAATCAGCGCCAGCAGCAAAATGGCGACGCGACGAATCCACAACACGCGCGAAGCCACCGCCGCGCGCGCATCGGCGCTGCCACGGCGACGCAGCAGCACCGGCATCACCAGGTCGTTGCTGACCATGGTGGCCAACGCGATGCTGGCCACGATCACCATGCCGGTGGCCGCCGAGAACCCGCCCACGTAGGCCACCAGCGCCAGCACGGTATTTCCCTGGCTGAGCGGCAGGGCAAGCACCATCGCATCGTCCACCACCGCACTGCCCTTGCCGAACAGCGCGATGCCGGCCGAGGCGATCGGCACCACCATCGCCGAGATGATCACCAGATAGGCGCCGAACAACCAGCGTGCGCGGCGGATGTCGCCCACGTCGCTGCATTCGACCACCGCGACATGAAACTGGCGCGGTAGGCAGATCACTGCCAGAAAACTCAGCAGCGTCTGCGAGATGAAGCCCACCGAGGGCGTGTGCTCGAACAGCGTGCGCGCCGAATCGGCGATATGCAGCTGGTGGTCGCTCAACCACAGCCATGCGAACAAACCCACCGCCACGATGGCGACCAGCTTGATCACCGACTCCAGCGCGATCGCCAACATCATGCCGCGGTGGTGCTCGGTGGCATCGACCTGACGTGTGCCAAAGAGCGTGGCGAACAGTGCCATCAGCAACGCCACATATAACGCGGGGTCGGCGAAGAGGCCGCGCCCGGCGCTGCTATGCCCGGTCAACACCTCCAGGCTCATCGCCACAGCCTTGTACTGCAGCGCCAGGTACGGAACGATGCCGACCAGCGCGATCACCGCCACCAACGCGGCCAGCCGGCGCGAACGGCCGTAACGCGAGGAAATGAAATCGGCAATGGAGACGGTATTTTCGGCGCGGGCGATCAGCGCCAGGCGCTCGATGATGCGCCAGCCGAACAGCAGCAACAGCAGTGGGCCCAGATAGATCGGCAGGTAGCCGATACCGTTGCGCACCGCCGAACCCACCGCCCCGTAGAAGGTCCACGACGAGCAGTACACGGCCAACGCCAGGCTGTAGACCGCCGGCCGCAGCCACGGCCGCTCCGGGTACAGCGGACGGCGGTCGCCCCACCATGCCACCCCGAACAGCAGGGCTGCGTAGCCAACGGAAACCAGCAGCAGGATCCAGCTCGAGACCACCATGTCCTCCTACACGGCGCAGCGCCAGGCGTGGAGTTTACGCAGTCGCGCACGTTGACGTTGCGTGGGCGGCATCAGACCCCGGGCTGGCGTCAGGCGATGGGGTGCGGCGGCGTTGATGTCTCGGCCTGTCGGCCCGCTCACGGCGTTGCACGGATGCGCTGCGGTCGTTGGCTGTACATCGGTCATCGCAGACGGGCAATAAACACCCGCGGGCTACGGGCAGCTTGTAGACCGAAAGCCATCATCGATGCGGTGATCCGCAGCCCGTTCACACCCGCCAAAACTGCCAACACGCGCAGCGCCGCGTGCAGCCATCGATTCTGCACGGCCATGGCCGCAAGACACGGCAACTGCCTGGCAATATATGCCGCGCAACTAGCGCAGCCGCGTTTGCTAGACCGCTTGATGTTAGCGCTATCACGACATACTGTCTGTCCACCCTGAATCGGACGATGTGCCGAAAACGTTTCATTGCTCGATGCCGGTTTGTCATGCCATGGAGTGATTGTTACGCAACGCCGTCGTCCGCGCGCTCCGCGTGATGCCGGTGACCGCTGCATTCCAAGCATGACAATCACCACCCCGCAGTGCGGTGTCATCGCAACGCGGTGGGGCGCGGAACATGTGCAGGCGTAACACATGCCGCCCCGTGCCCTTCGCTCACAACCGCAGTCGATACGTGCGTCGCGCACATCCATCCAGAACTCAGCACCGCATGCGTGGAGAGCCCATGTCCGTTCCGGCAAGCACACAGACCTCGTCAATTGCACCGTCGCGCGTGCGATCCCTGCTGATCACCGCGGTCGGCCTTTTCGCCGCCGACGGTGTCTGGGCCTGCAACACGCCGGTGTCGGTGTGCGAACGCGACAGTGCCGGCGCAGTTGCGCTCATCCACTCGGAGGTACCGGCCACGGTCGTGGTCGATGCATCGGCCGATCCTGCCGTGCGCTCGGTCGCCGCTAATTTCGCAGCCGACCTGCAACGCGTCGCCGGCCGCAACAGTGGCGTGACCACCGCGCTGGCTGCCGTCCGCGGAACGGCCGTGATCGTTGGCACGCTCGGCCAGAGCCCGATCATCGACACACTCATTGCCAGCGGAAAAATCGACAAACGCGCGTTACTGCAGCGCTGGGAGGCGTACACACAGATTGTGGTCGAGCACCCCACTGCGCAGATCGATCGCGCGCTTGTCATCGTCGGTGCCGATCGCCGTGGTGCGGTATTCGGCACCTACGATGTTTCAGAGAAGATCGGCGTGTCGCCCTGGTACTGGTTTGCCGACGTCGCAACGGCGCATCGCTCCAACCTGTTCATTACCCGCGGCAGCGTGTCCGATGCGCCGAAGGTGCGCTACCGCGGATTCTTCATCAACGACGAAGACCCTGCCTTGAAGGGCTGGGCCATGAAGAAATTCGGCGGCGTCAATTCGAAGATGTATGCGCATGTCTTCGAACTGGGCCTTCGCATGAAGGCCAACTACCTGTGGCCGGCGATGTGGGGCAAGGCCTTCAATGTCGATGATCCCGACAACATGGTGCTGGCCGATCAGATGGGCATCGTCATGGGCACCTCCCATCACGAGCCGATGATGCGCGCGCAAAAGGAATGGCATCTCAAGAGTATCCCCAACAGCGGTGGTGCCTGGGACTACAACAGCAATGCCGCCAATCTGCGTGCCTTCTGGAAGGGTGGCATCGCGCGAATGATGTCCAAGGGCGGTGGCCAACGCTACGACAGCCTGGTCACCGTCGGCATGCGCGGCGATGGCGACGAACCAATGGCCGAAAGCACGGCCAGCCAGTTGCTGGAAAAGATCGTCGCGGACCAGCGCGCCATCATCGCCGAGGTCACCGCGGCACCGGCCACGCAGACGCCACAGGTGTGGGCGCTCTACAAGGAAGTGCAGGACTACTACGACCACGGCATGCAGGTTCCCGACGATGTCACCCTGCTGTTTTCCGACGACAACTGGGGACAGATTCGACGCCTTCCGGTCACTGATCTGCAACGCGCCGGCGGTTATGGCGTGTACTACCACTTCGATTATGTCGGGGTGCCGCGCAACTACAAATGGATCAACACCAATCAGATCGAAAAAATCTGGCAACAGATGGATCTGGCCTACCAGCGCGGCGCGCGGCAGCTCTGGGTGGTCAACGTCGGCGATATCAAACCGATGGAATATCCACTGAGTTTTTTCCTGAAGATGGCCTGGAACCCGGAGGCGATGACGCCCGCAGCACTTGCGGCGTATCCGCAGCAATGGGCACAGGCAGCGTTCGGCGCTGCGCCCGCCGCACGCATCGGTGAGCTGATCACCCGCTACAGCACCCTGGTTGCACGCAGGAAACCGGAGCTGATCGACCAGGATACGTTCGCACTCGGTGAGGGTACGCCTGCCAAGCTGGACGGCGGCGAGTTCGGGGCGATGGTGAGCGAATGGCAGGCGCTCGAGCAGCGCATGCTTGATGTCAAGGCGGGCTTGCCAGCCGACCAGCACGATGCCTACTTTCAGCTGATCGAATACCCGATCGCTGCAGTTTCCAATCTCTACCAGCTCTACTACGCGGCGGCGTGGAACAAGCGCCTTGCGGCACGCAACGATGCACGTGCGAACTACTTCGCCGATAGGGTCGC
Organism: Xanthomonas prunicola; assembly: GCF_002846205.1. Taxonomy (GTDB): domain Bacteria; phylum Pseudomonadota; class Gammaproteobacteria; order Xanthomonadales; family Xanthomonadaceae; genus Xanthomonas; species Xanthomonas prunicola. The sequence continues at coordinate 34,418 of NZ_PHKV01000013.1, read as the reverse complement.
AACCACGTTTCAGCGCGATCAGGCCCTGACGCAGCGCTACCACACGATCAACGGTGGCAAATGGGACGGCATGATGAATCAGGTCCACATGAGTTATGTGATCTGGAATGACCCGACTCAGCAGTCGATGCCATCGATCAGCCGTGTTGGCGGCGACACGCCGCCCGACCGGATCGCCCGCTCTATCGCATTCGCACCGCCTGCACCGCAAACGCCGGGGGTGATCTCGATCGAAGCGCCCATGTTCTCGCGGGTCACCCCCAACAAGGGGCTGCAGTGGACCGCGATTGCCGCGCTGGGACGCACGCAAGGTGCCGTGGTCGCGTTGCCGCAGGGGCAGCCCGCCACCGCGGCCGAGGACCGTGTTGCAGTGGAGTACGACGTGGTTGTCTCAACGCCGGGAATGGCCACGCTCGGCCTGTATCTTGCGCCCACGCTGGAGACGTCCAAGCGCGGGCCGCTCCGGCTCGGCGTGTCGATCGACGATGGTCCGGTGACCACGGTTAGCTCGGACCTGCAACCGACCGGCGGGGCACAGAACACGCCTGCTGAAAAAGCCTGGGCAACGGCGGTGCAGAACAACGCGGTGTTCCTGTCGGCACAGATGGGCGCGCTGGAAAAGGGGCGGCACACGATCAAGGTCCTCAGGATCGACGACAACCTGGTCCTGGAGAAGCTCGTGCTGAGCACCGTGCCGGTGCCTGCGTCCTATCTGGGGCCGGCGCCGACACGCTGACGCCAGGCCAGCTGGAGGCCCTCCAGGACGCTTCCTGCCACGTCTTCGCGAGCATGGGTCACGCCGCGAAGCACCTTGCCGTCACACAGGCCCAAGCCGGCGCTTACCCCGGCAGCCGTACCTCGACCCGATACACCTGCCCACTGACGATGTTGCCAATGCGCTGATCCGGGCAGACCTCGCCATCCACCAGCACTTCCATCGCAGTGCGGCCCGGCTCGCGCGTCAGCGTGACGTCAACGTTCGCGCCACGGAACTGACGCGTCGCACGCGCGTGCGGCCAGTGCGATGGCAGCTGCGGACGAATCGCCAGCGCATCGCCCTGGCCGACCAAGCCGAACAAACCTTCCAGCACGCAGCGATACACCCACGCCACCGTGCCGGTGTTGAACAATTGGCTCGAGCGCCCAGCCGTGCGCGGGTACTGATGCCATGCGCCACGGTAGTAGTTGGGTAACGACACCGGCAGATGGCCGCGTTGCAACACATCCTCGCGGGTCGGCCCTGGCAGGAGCGCGCGCAGGATGTCCCAGGCGCGGTCGGCCTCGCCGATTTGGTACAGACTGTACAAATAGAATGCCGCCGCGTGGTTGTAGACCGCACCGTTTTCCGCCGCACCCGGCCACTTCTGCGTCAGCCGGCCCACGTCGTCGCGCATGTGCGTGTACGCCGGCGCCAGCATCACGGGGCCATACGGCGTGTGCAGCTGCTCGCGCACCGCCTCCAGCAGCGCCGCACGTTGCTCCGCATTGGCGGTACCGGCCAGCAGCGCGAAACTCTGCGGATTGAGATAGATGCGCCCCTCCACATCCTCGGCGATGCCGAAGCGCACACCGTCATCGGTGATACCGCGCGCATACCAGCCCCCATCCCACAGCTCACGGTTGGCATCGGCGTTGATCGTGGCAACCGCCTCGCCAAATGTCTGCGCCTGTGCGCTGCGGCCCTGCGCGGTGCAGATCTCCGACCACAATCGCAGCGCATACGCGGTGGCGACGGTGAGCCAGCCGGACACGCCCTTGCCGCGCCAGCCGACCATGTTCATCGGATCGCACCAATCGCCCTGTGCGATGAAACTCAAACCGCGTGCATCGCGCGCATCCAGCAGCCACTGCATCGCCGCATCCAGCCGTTCGGCCACACGCAGGCGCTGCCCGTCGTGGGTCTCCACGATCGCATCCAGGACGCTGGTATCGCCGGTTTCGGCCAGATATGCGCTCAGGAAGATCGGCAACCACACGCAGTGGTCGGTATGCGGTACCTGGTTGATGTATTTCAGCTCGGCGCCTTCCACCAACAGAATGCCGTCCGGCATCGCGCCGCTGGGTTCCTGCTGCGACAAGGCATGCAACAACGCCGCGCGTGCGGTGGACGGCTGCAGATAGGCCATGCCCATATGGTCTTGCAGATAGTTACGCGTCTGCGGATCGGTGGTCAGACGATTGACGTCGCCGTGATAAAACACCTGACGTGGCAACCAGTGGTTGACCAGATTGTCCAGCGCCGCGTCGGGCGTGGCGATCTGGATGCATCCACGGCCGGCCTGCAGATAGTCTGCATACTCACGCGCCGCTTGTGCGAAGCCGGCTTCCGACACATAGCGCGCGCGCAGCGCGGCGATTTCGGCATCGTCCTTGGCCGGCCCGAATGCGAAGCGATACACGCTGGCCGCATCGGCGTCCAGCGTCAGCCGGTATTGCAAGGCTGCGGCGGGCGTTTCGTAATGCGCCGCGTGGTTGCCCAGTTGCTCGGCCTGCACGGCCGATGGCGCATGCAGACCACCCTCGCCTTCGAACGCCATCTGCTGCGCGTCCCAGGCCACCGGCGTCTGCTCGTGCAGCAGAAACGTGCAGTCCTTGAAATCGCGCTGGCGGAAGTAATCGTCCACCTTCTGATACGGCGCCACACTACGGCAGACGATGCCGCCCAATGCCGGCGCGTAGCCGCCGCATTGATGCATCCACGACATGTAGCCGACCGGGAAATAGGCATACAGGCTCAACCTGCGCGCACGCCCGGAGACGTTGTGCACACGGCATTCCCACAGCTCCACCGCATCGTCGGTGGGAAGGGACACGCACAAGTCCACCACGATGTCGTCGTGACGCACCCGCCAGCGCACATCGTGCTTGCCGGCAGAGAACTCGAACGCCTGCGGCTTCGCCCGCACCGGTTCGTGCGGCACCGAGTACAACGCGCCGGTGACTTCATCCTTCAAGTAGAAAAAACGCCCGGGATGATGCGCGTAGTACGGCTGCTCCGGCATCATGAAATTGCGCGCTTCCAGCATCGGCGCATGCGCGTATTTCGATGGCTCCGGCTGCATGAACTGGCCCGTGGCATAGCCGCGGCAGGTCAGCTGCAGCATCATGCGGCGGTTCCACAAAAAGCCGCCGGCATTGGGCATTGCGGTGGGGCTATAGAGCGCGTAGCGCGCACCATCGGCGCTGGGCGCCATCAGACTGGACAGCGCATCGGACGTAACAGTGGGGGTTGCAGACACGGTCAAGAGTGCTCCGGTTCATCGCGCTTGCGCGCGGCCAGTTCATGCTGGATGCGGTTCAACAAGCCGTCGTCCAGCGGATAGAAACGCATGGTCCAGGCAGCCAGCAGCGCGACCGCACCAGGAATCACCGTCAGCAGCAGCACGATGCCGGTCAACGACCCGGTGGACTGCGCAGTGTTGGCGACATAGCCCATTGCGGCCAGTACCCAGGCGATGCCGGCCGAGGCCAACGCGCCACCGAGCTTTTGCGAGAACGTCGCGGCCGCAAACGTCATCGCGGTGGCACGGCGGCCGGTGCGCCATTCGGTGTAGTCGGCGCTGTCGGCATACATCGAAAACGCCAACGGCGATTTCGGCCCCAGCGCCAGGCCGATCAGCATGTTCAAGGCAAATACCGCCCACACTGCATCAGCAGGCACGAAGAACATCGCACAGCTGAGCAGGCCGACGAGCACCATCAGCCCGCACATCAGCTGGCGCTTGTCCCAGCGCCGCGTCAGCATCGGCGTGATCGCCGCACCCACGCCCAAGGCCACCGAATAACTGCCCAAAAACAAGCCGACCAGATCCGGGCGTTGCACGTAGTACTTGAGGTAGTACACACCCGCACCGCCGCGCATGGTGATCGTGATCATGATGATCAACGACAGTACGAACAGCACGCACCACGGCCTGTTCTGCAACAGATCGGCGATGTCACGCCGGATCGGCGTGTGTTGCTGCGGCGGCGGTTGCACGCGCTCGCGCGTGGCCAATGCCACGGTGACGAACAACAGCATCGCCAGCGCGCCGTACAGCATCATCGTGCGCTGCCATCCGAGCGCGTCGTTGCCGTCGCCGAGCCAGTGCACCAAATCCATCGTGAAGTAATTGACCAAGGTCGTGCCTGCAAACGCACCGATGAAGCGCAGGCTGATCAGACCGGTGCGTTGCTGGCTGTCGGCGGTGATCACGCCGGACAACGCCGAATACGGAATGCTCACCACCGTGTACGCCAGCATCATCACCAGGAAGGTGATCGTGGCCCACCACATGCGCCCGTGTTGATCCAGATCCGGCGTGGTGTAGGCAAGCACACCGGTGGCCGCCATCGGCAGCGCGCCCCACAGCAGATACGGTCTGAACTTGCCGAGCCGGCTACGGGTGCGGTCGGCCAGCGCGCCCATCGCCGGGTCGGCGATCGCATCGGCGATCTTGGTCAACAGAATCATCGTGCCGACGGCAGCAGCCGGCAGATGCATGGTGTCGGTATAGAAGATCAGCAAGAACGCAGAGATGTTGGCCCAGTACAGATTCAGACCCAGATCGCCGGCGCCATAGCCCAGCTTTTCGCGCCAGCGCAGGCGCGCCGATGCAGGAGACGTTGCGGGCGATGACGTCATCGACACACCTTCAAACGCGTTGTACCCGGCCGGGCACGCCGTTACGCTGGGTGCCCGCGCACCTGGCGAGGAGCGCCGACGCTACACCACGCGTCGGCCGCCGCCAACGTGAAATCCACTCCAATGCCGAATCGATCCAGAGATATAACCTGACGTGATGGACACCGCCACACTCGCCACGCCCGCGTCCGCTTCGCCGCTTGCCATCGTGGTGATGGGCGTGTCGGGCAGCGGCAAGACCACCATTGCGCAGGCACTTGCAGCGCATTACGGCTTCCGTTTTCTGGATGCCGACGACTATCACAGCGTGGCCGCACGCGCGCAGATGGCAGCCGGCCAACCGCTCACCGACGCGATGCGGCTACCGTGGGTGGAACTGCTATCGGCGACGCTGCGCGATTGCGTACAGGCTGGCGAATCGGTGGTACTGGCCTTCTCCGGTTTGCGCAGCGCACATCGCCAATTGCTGCGCAACAGCGGCGTACCGATGCGCTTCGTATTTCTGCATGCGGCCCCGCACGTGATCGCCGCCCGCTTGAGCGCCCGCGCCGGCCACTTCATGCCTCCCACGTTGCTCGACAGCCAGATACAGACACTGGAACTGCCGCTAGACGAAGCAGACGTCGTGTCGGTGGATGTAGATGCCAACGTCGCTGCCGTGGTGCAGGATGCGATCGGCCAGCTCGCAGCGACCGATCCCGCTGCACTGCAACACGCTTCACGCGCGTCCGAGCGCGTGTGAGTCGGCCCAGAGGATTTGCACGAGGCATGCGGTGATCGCCGCCTAGTGCGTGTGCGTTGTGCGTCACGATGCTGCTGCGTCGAGATCGGCGATACATCAGATCGATAACGTCTCGCGCATCGTCATGGCACTGCACACAGACAGGGCGCACGGTGCAACGCGGCCTGGTACGTGCTGTCGCGCTGGCTTCGTCGCAGCCAACGCGGATCCATGCAGCCGCATTCTGCGGCCGGCAACTAAGCGGCCAAGCGACTTCGTAGCGCCACTGCGTGCTCCCCACGGGAGAAGTGCCCCCGGGCGGATGAGGGCACAGGCCACGCCCGCCGGCATCCGCACGCCGCGCCATGAGTACCGCACCGCATAATCAGCCGCAGCGCTCAGCGCGAACGTCCATTCGCCACAAGGTGCTGCGAGTATCGGCTCCGATGCCCACATCGCGCACCAGGCTGTTGTCGCACCCTCTTCCATCGCGTTCTCAACCAGCAGAAAGCCACCACACAAGGTTGCGCGACATTTCCAGGTTACTTCTTGCAAACCATTGCCATCCGCACACATTCAACGAACGCGCATCAATCATTTTTTCTATCGAGACCGCGCAAGATAGTGATGAATCATCACGATTTGTGCGAATAACGAACCCATTGAACGCAAATTTTTCAAGCTGGTCGTACCAGATGCAAACGGACCCGACCGCTTTGTGAATGCAGCGCCGCGCAGGTGTTGCGCGGTCGCTTCAATCGTCCATCGTTCGGTCAGCAGATCCGGGGGGATCCAACGCTTCCTTCTATCTAGGACATGCCGTGATGACCAATCCCAAACGCCGTTTGCGGTTCCGCAGTTTGACGCTCGTTCCTTGCTTGCTCGTCAGTGCCGTGGCTGTCGCTCAGTCTGGTGCCACCACCGCACAACAGCCGGTATCGTCCCTGGATACCGAGGCATTCGCACGCTCCGGCCAGGTCTGGCGCAGCTTCGGTCAAGACCTTCCCTTCGCCAGCCCCAGCAACTGGACCACCGCCGGTGGCGGCTACTTGAATTGGCGTTTCGCACCGGGCGAGTGGAAGATCAATCGCACCACGGCCAAGACCCTCAAGCCGGCGTGGACCCTGACCACCACCGGCGATATTTCGGCCACGCCCAGCGTCGAAGGCGGCACCTTGTATGTGCCCGACTGGGGCGGCACGCTGTATAGCGTGGACACGCAAACCGGAAAGCCGAACTGGCAAGCCAAGCTGTCCGATTACACCGGCAACGCCAACTCGGTGACGCGCAACACGCCGGCCATCAGTGCCAGGAGCATCATCGTTGGCGACCAGGTCGCAGGCACCTTGCTGGCGCTGGACAAGAAGACCGGCAAGCTGTTGTGGAAGACCACGGTGGAAGCCAATCCGCAGGCGCGCATCACCTCCTCGCCGGTCATCTACGGCAACCGCATCTACGTCGGCGTGTCGTCCGGCGACTGGGGCAACCTGGCGGCCAACCACACCTTCAGCTTCCGCGGCAGCGTGGTGGCGGTGGATCTGAACACCGGCAAGAAGGTGTGGCAGTTCTACAACGTGCCCGAGGGCTACACCGGCGCGTCGGTATGGGGCCAGGTGGCCATCGACCCGATCAACCGTCGCCTGTATTTCGGTACCGGCAACAACTACAACATTCCGCAGGGCGTGGGTAACTGCATCTCCAATGCGCGCTCCTACCGCGGCAGTGAACTCACGGTGCAGGATGAACTCAACTGCATGGCGCCGGACAACTACGTCGATTCGGTGATTTCGTTGAATCTGGATACCGGCAAGCTGGTCTGGGCCAACCGTGCGCAGGGGTACGATGCCTGGAACCTGTCCTGCATCGTCGCACCCACCAACGGCCTGTGCCCGAATACGCAGGCAACCAACCTGACCGGTCCGGATTACGACTTCGGCGGTGCCGGCGTGCAGCTGTTTGCCGTGCCGCACAACGGCAAGTTGCAGCAGTTGGTCGGTGCCGGTCAGAAGAGCGGCATCTACTGGGCCTTCGACGCCAAGACCGGCGCCAAGGTGTGGTCGACGCAGGTCGGCCCCGGCGGCACCACCGGCGGTGTGGAATGGGGTACCGCGTTCGACCCGTACAAGTCGCAGGTCTACGTGGCCATCAACAACAACTCCAACGCCACCTACACATTGGGGCCGGCGAACGTCCAGACCCATAACGGCGGCTCGTGGGCCGCGCTGGACGCGGCAACCGGCAAGATCAAGTGGCAGGTCAAGGTGCCCGGCATCAACCCGGTGAATCCGACCGTGCCGGCGGGCGGCCAGGGCTCGCTGACGGTCTCGCCGAACCTGCTGTATGCCGGCTCGATGGCGGGCAATATGGTCGCACTGGACGCCGACACCGGCGCCACCGTGTGGAACTACAACGCCAGCGGCTCGGTGATCAGTTCGCCGGCGATCGCAAACGGCGCGCTGTATTGGGGCGACGGCTACGGCCGCTTCAACTTCGGTACCGCCGCGACCAGCAATCAGCTGATCAAGTTCGTACCGGACAACGCAGCAGCCAAGTAAGCAGGATCCGCAGGACGGCAATTAGGTGTCCTGTCCGAAACACGACACTGCCGCCTTCGGGCGGCAGTGTCTCTCAGTGGTTGTCGTTGGACGTGGTGTCCAGACAATGCGGCGCCGCACCGGGCGTACGCTTTGCAGCGCTTGCAGCGACACGTCCGCGCGCTAAACACAACGAACGGCCACCAGAACCTCGCAGGCGGTCGCCAGTTGGATGCGGACAGCGCGCAGCACCTGCAGCGTAAAGGTGATGATGCCGCGCCGAGTCACGCCGCGCCCGCCTAGTGGCTGCGTACTCGTGTTGTCGGCTGCTCTGCGCGCGCAGCTACAGGCGCGTGACCTGGCATAAGCGAATCTGCCCCGCCTCCAACCCATGCGCCTCAGCCGCACGTCGGCGCAGCGCGCACACCAGTCCGGCTGCATCCAGCTCGCCATCGGCTGGCACGTCCACGCTGTGCGCCAGCTGTCCCCACAGCACCGGCCGACCGTCGCAATACCCTTCGTAATCGGCGAAGTAATGCAGCTGGCGCCGCTCAGGTCCCGACGTGGACATCGCCTTGAATCTCCGTGCAGCCCAGATGTTCCAGCGCGATCTCCAGCCCAAGCAGATAGCTCTGCGCGCAGTAGCCACGCACCGTGGCGATGCATTGCCCCAGACCGTGCGGCAGGCAACGTTCCGGGCGGTCCACGCTATCGTCGTGCGTTTCGACATACGGGTAAGGCAAGTCGCGCAGCACGCGATGCAACCGCGCACTGTCCACGCAACTGCCCGGATCGATCAGCGCGATCTCCATCCGCGCCTGACCGGCCACACGTAGCGCATCCAGCAGTTCCTGCTCCGACCCACAGGCGCGCACCGCCACCGTCTTGCCCGCGTCTCCGGCGCACGCGACCAATTGACGGATAACGGCGCGCGGCAATGGCTGCGGCCCGCGCACCAGCGGCAGCGCGGCCTCAGGCCCACGCATGATCACGATCGACATGGCGTCCTCCTCAGGCCGCAACGCGCAATGGCGCGCGCAGCGACGGCAGGCAGCGCGCGGCAATGCCGAGCGACATCGCATACGCGCGCGGCGCATCGTGCGGCGTGATCACCACCGCCAACGGCGCATGCTGCGCATGCAGCCACGGCTCCAGCTCCTGATCGGCATCGGTATGCAGCTCGATATACGGCGTGGGCAACGCGTCCACGGCAGCACGCAAGGCACGCGCGCAGCTGCGCTCGGACAAGGGCAGATCGCCCGAATCCAGCAACACCAGCTCCACCTCGGCATCGCCACCGGCCGCATGCAGCTCGGCAATCAAGCTATCCACATCGGCACACGCCAGCGTGCGCAACGCACGCCCAGCACACTCAGGCAACTGCACCGGCACCAACGGCGCCGGATCGACCTGAGGACCTCGCAAAATCAGGATACACATCGTGTTCGGCTCAACGCACTGCTGTGCGGGGGTGCCAAGGTAGATCTGCGTGGCGTAAAGAGGCTAGATCCGCACCACTTCGCGAACATAAAGAGTACGTAACGGCCCGTCTTCACCAACCAAAACCGCGCGATCTGCCAGCGATGACGATGCTCAACGTACACGGGGCTGAAAAGCGTTTACGCCATGTGAACCTGGTTCTGCAGGGCGTGGACTTACCGCCTACGAATTTTCGAATAGTCGATTGCCAACGCTACAACTAGTAACAATTCCGAGAATAAAAACAACTTCACTGTTTTGGCCAATGCCATATCCACTCTGGACCACTGGAGTATCAGAAAGAACACGGAAAAAAAGATGATGTAACCAATCTGATAAACCACAAGCGCCCTGAGCCATCTTCTTCTGGCAGCCCTCATGCTGTGCTAGCTCGACTGACTTGTAAAGTTATTATGCAACACCAGTTCCGGGTCAATCGTAATCAACCCAACTGGAGTCCTTTCTCACCACAACTCGGAAGATACTTGCCGGCGCAAGTGATCTAGCCTTCTATTTGCACAATACGATCTACAGGCCGCTGGCGGCAGACTTCGCAGAGGGGCCAGCAGTTCCGCCAGCCAACTGTCACGACCTACTTCTCCCGCCGCCAATTCACCGAGCCCTTGGTCTCCACCGTGCTGGATTCGGCTTCGATATCGAAGCCGCGGCTGAGCAGGTATTTCAGCGTCAGGACCGAGCCGCCGCCGATCATCGAGACGCCGTAACCGACATAGAGTTTGGGCGAGAGATACTTGCCAAAGCCCACCACCGAGCCCAGCGTGCTGGATTGGCTGACGCCGGCTTCGTCCAGGCCGAGCTTGGCGCCGATCTGCGAGGCGATCAGGCTGCTGCCAGCCGACAATGCCGCCGAGGCGGCGCTGACCTGCTGGGTTTCGTCGCTGCTGGCCGTGGACAGGCCGCGGCCGAGGACCAGGTACGACAGCGCTTCGGATTGCGACATTGCCGGCTCGGACCACACATCGGCGCGCGGCGATTCGGCGCGGCCGCTGACGTCGATACCGGCGGTGACATCGCCGATCTTGCGCTCGGCGCGCAGGCTCACGCGTGGGTCGGAGACGATGTTGTTGTTCCAGGTCAGCTGGCCGCGGCTGATGGTCAGATCCTGGCCATAGGCCTTGTAGCGGCCGCGCACATCCAGCCCGCCGCTGGCGGTCATCTCGCGGCCCGGACGCGCGCGAATCTGCATCTGCCCGCTCAGTCCGCCCTTGAGGCCGAAACCGGTCATGTTGACCTTGTCGCCGAGCACGATCGCCAGGTCCATATCCAATGGCGAGGCTGGCGTTTGTTCTGGATCTACCGGATCCAGCACCACCACGTCTTCGGACACCGAGGTGCCGCGGTCCAGGCGTTCCAGGTCGATGTCGGCCTCGGGCACGGTGACCTTGCCGCGCAGATGCATGGTGTTATCGGTAATGCCGAACTGCATGTCCGGGTTGGCGATGATGCGCAACTCGCTGGTGTTGTACGCCAGCACGTTATTGCCGCGGATATTCAGCAGCAGCGGCGTGCTGGTGCCGAACCACGACAACCCGCCATCGACGGTGAGCGTGCCTTCGCCGGATTTGGCCGAGGCGGTGATCTTGGCCGAGCCATCCGGCAATGCGTCGAAGCGGCCCTTGCCTTCGCTCAGGGTCAAACCCATCGACGGGTATTCGGCGGTGAAATCGCTCAAGGTGGCATCGCCGCCGAGCAGCGGTTTGTCGCGGGTGCCGCGCAGGCTCACGTGGCCTTCGACCAGCCCCTTCGGCCGCACCACATCGGCAATGACCAGCTCCAGCCAGTACAGCCGCGACATATTGAGATACAGCTCGCCGTTGAGCGGTGCGTACGCATCCCAGCCGGTGTTGAACTTGGCATCGACAAAGCCGGCGCCCTGGAAGCCGATACCGAGCTTGCCCTGGATCTGCTGCTGGGTGAAATCGGCCTGCATGCTGAACTGGTCGTAGCGCAACAGTTCGCCGCGATTGGGGTTACCGGCCACGGCGGCGTAACGGGTTTCGCCCAGACGAATACCGCCTTCGGGCGATGCGATGCGCAGGCTGCCTTCCCACGCGTTGCCGCGCGGCTTGAAGCTGCCGTCCAGCGACAGTTCGCCACGCAGATAGATCTGCCGGCCTTCCTGCTTCGGCAGCCATGGCTGCACCAGCGACAGCGGCAGTGCATCGCCATGCACCACCATGCCTTCGCGCGGCCAGTTGGCGCTGGCGCAGAGCGCGCCGCCGGTGGCTGCGCCCAGGCAGGTATCGGACAAGGTGAAGGCCGCACCGTCGGTACTGAACTGCGCCGGCTGACGCAGTGCCCAGGCATCGCCCTTGGAAGGTGCAATCCGCAAGGTGGCGACCTGGCCCTGCCAGCGCTCGCCGTTGCGCCGTACATCGCCCTGCAGGGCAACGCTGGCCATGCTGTTGGCGATGTCGGCATCCAGCCGCAAGGCTTCCACTGCGCCGCGCGCCTGTACGCGCACGCTGTCCAGCACCGCACCGGCTTCGATGGCGGTGCCTTGCAACGCCAGTTGCCCATCGCTGCCGCGCCACGGCAGCCGGCCACGCAGGCTGATGCTCTGCGCGCTATAGGTGTTCCAGCGCAGGCCATTGCCGGTGATGTCGGCGGTGATGTCGGGTGCGTCGCGCTTGCCGCTGACCTGCAGCTGCCCACGTACTACGCCGGTGGCGCCAGGCAGCACATCGTCCAGTTGCAACGGCTGCAGCTGCGCGGCGATATCGAGCTGGTCGCCGACCTTGCCCTTGGCGTTGATGCGGCTATTGCCCAGCGCCAGTTGCAAATCGCCTTCGCCCTGTTCGCCGCGCAATGCGAATTTGCCATTGGCCGACAGCGCGCGTTGACGCAGCTGCCCGGTCAAACTGGGAATCTCCGCAGTGGCTTCAAAGCCCGGCGAGACGCCGCCCGCCGGTGCCGGCAACTGGCGACCCTTGGACGCGATCTTGCCGGACAGGTTGCCATTCCAGCCCGGCGCGAAATAACCCGGGTCGAACTTGGCCAGTTGTGCGCTGACATCCCATTGCAGCTCCGGCGCCCAAGCCACTTCGCCGGTGAGATCCAGCAAGCCGCCGGGCGTTTTCGCCTGCACCTGCTTGAGCTGCGCACGTTGGTCATTGCCGCGGCTGTCGAAGACCAGCTCGGCCTGCTGACCATCGCGCTCGACCGTGGCGCGGCCGATCGCGGCCCACGCCTTCAAGGTGCCGGCCACGCCCAGGCGTGCGTCCTGCAACTCCACCGGCACCAGCGGCGCCTCGGGTGTTGCCGGGTCCGCCGCTGGCGTGAAACGCAGGCCGCTGGCGTTGACCGCAAACCGGAAACTCGGATTTTGGATATCGCGGAAATCGGCGGTGCCGCGCAATTGCGTGCGGCCTTCGAAGGTGTCGATCACCAACGGTTCGACGGTGAGTACCTGTTCGGCCAGGCCGATATGCGAAGGCTGCAGCGTGGCGCTCAACTCACCTTGCTTGATGCGGCCGTGCAGATCGGCGTTGCCGCCCTTGCCGGAGGCTTGCAGGTTCAGTGCGATCGGCGTGCCGGGCGGATTGGCCTGCCCCTCAGCGGCCGGAATCAGCAGCGAGGGATCCAGCGCGTCGGTGACCGCCTTGAACGCCCAGGTCGGGTCGTCGCGGCCGGTAAACACCAGACTGGCCTGCAGCGGTGCCGGCGCGCGGCCGGCGATGGCCACTTCCATCTTGTCCAGGTCGCCGCGTGCCACCAGCCCCAGGCTGGCCGGGGTACGCCCGCGCGCGGCCGGTAACACTGCCGTGGCGGTGAGGTCGGCGCGATACGCGTCGTTGGGCACGTAATCGCCATGCAGGCGGAAATCGCCCATGTCGGTGTCGATCACCAGATCGCGCGTGCGCAGTTCGCCGGTGGCCACTTCCAGCCCGCCCTGCATCTTGTGCAGCACGATCATCGGCTGCTGCAGCTGGGTGATGCGCAGGTTCTGCACATCGATATTGTCGGCCTGGATCGCCAGCGGCACGTCGATCTGCGGCAGCGACTCGGGCCAGCTGGGGAGTTTGAACGGCTCGTCGCTCTTGCCCAGATTCAAGGTGGCGTTGCTGACCTGCACCGCGTCCAGCTGCAGCTTGCGCCCCAAGAGCGGGCGCAGATCCGGCTCCAGATACACGCGCTCGGCGGTGAAGTGGATGTCCTGATACCTGAAGTCGACATTGCGCAAGGTCAGCGGGCCGGCGACCGGGCCCTCGACTTTGCCGTAGGTAAAGGTGGCACCCACCGGCAGGCGCGCAACCACCTGCGCCAGCAACACGTCGCGCCCGGCCACGGTCTGCAATAACCAATAGAGCGCGATCAAGGCCAGCAGCACCAGCCCGAGCACGGTCAGGCCCGAGCCTACCCAGAACCGGCGGCGGCGATAGAAGCGCGCGCGGGGTGGTGCGGCGGGCGGCGGCGTGGGTGTGCTCACAGATTGGCCCCGATATCGATGTAGAGCTGAAACTGCGAGTCGGGGTCATTCAAGCCATGCGCGATGTCCACGCGCACCGGGCCCACTGGCGAGCGCCAACGCAGGCCGAAGCCGATACCGGTGTGCCAGTCCGGCCGGTCATCGAACGCGCTACCGCTGTCGACGAACACCGCGCCGCCCCACGGGCCACCCTTGAGGTAATGCTCGTATTCCGCACTGGCGGTGACCACGTTCTTGGCACCCAGTGCGAATTCGTCGGGCTTGGGCGTGCGCGGGCCGACCTCGCGAAACGCATAACCGCGAATACTGTTTGCGCCACCGGCGAAGAAGCGCAGGCTCGGCGGCATCGCCACCAGGTCGCTGGTCCAGGTGGTGCCACCTTCGCCGCGCAGGATGATCCGGCTGTTGTCGCCAGCGCCCAGAAACCAGCGCAGTTGGCCATACAACTGGCCGAAGTTGGTATCGGAGCCGGCACCCTCGGCGCCGCCGCGGATGAACATCTGGCCGGACACGCCGCTGCGCGGAAACAGCCGGTCGTCGACGTTGATGTAGTTGGCCTGCAGCTGCGGGTAGATCAGCGTGGAGGTTTCGTACACCGCGCCGTCGAAATCGTCGCCGCTGCTGAAGCGCCAACGCTCGCGCAGGGCGTTGATCGAGGCGATCGCACTCCAGCGCTCATTGATCTGGCCGCTGCGGCTGCCGGTGAGTTTGACGTTGCGCAGATCGATGTAGTCGGTCTGCTCGTCGTACAGCCGCGCCGAGGCGGTATACCAGCCATCCAGCCAACGGAACGCCGGCACGCGGTAGCTGGTGGTCAGGCTCTTGCGGTTCTGTGCGTAGTCCAGCTGCGTGTCCATCTTGTGGCCGCGCGAGTTCACATAGCGCCGCTCCACGCCACCGCGCACACCGGCGCCGCTCTCGCTGCCGTAACTCAGGCCGGCGGTGTAGACGGTGCGCTTGGCGCGGGTAAGTTTGACGTCCACCGGCACGCGGCCATCGGCGTCGGCTTCTTCTGGCTTGGGCTGGATGTCGATGGTGCTGAAGTAATCCAGCTTGGTCAGCGACTCACGCAGCCGATCCAGCTTGCCTTCGTGGTAGTAGCTGCCCTCGTCCCAGTACACCAGCGGGTCGAACAGGCCATCGCGGAAGTAGTCGTAGTCAAAGCGCACCTTGCCCATGTCGTAACGGCGGCCGCTATCCCAGTTCAGATCGATATCGGCCGCATGCTCGGCACGCGTGATCGCAACGCGGCGCTGGGTGATGTCGGCATCGAAGTAGCCACGCTCGGCCAGGCGTCGGGTAATGCGCACCTTGCTGGCTTCGTATTGCGGATGGCTGAAGACCTGGCCCTCGCGCGGCTCGAACTGCTTGAGGTCCTGGCCCAGGTAGCGGTCCTGCTCGGCCCAGCCGGTGATCGAGATATGCGAGGTGCGCACCCGCACCGGCTCGCCACGGTCCACCGTGATCACCACGGTCACCCTGTCGCCCGCACGTGGCGCAGCCAGCGCGATGGTCGGCGAGTAATAGCCAAACGGCTCCAGCGCCTCACGCGTCTGCCGCTCGGCTTGTGCCAGCAGATACTCCAGACGCGACTCGCCCTGTTCCTTGCCGACGGCCTCATAGAGAGACAAAGAGACCTGAATGTTCTCGATCATCTCGGCGTCGTCGCCGTCGTCTAACCCCTTGATTTCGATCCTGTCGATGGTTGCCCGAGCAACCGCTTGCAGCGGAACGAACAGGGTGCACAGCAGGGAAAGAGCAAACGCGACTTTAAGCATCGTCAAAGGATACCCAGCCTCGGCGTGAAGGGACAAAAAAACTTAAGAAGCGTGATTACACGAGTGGCACCACTTCGTTTGAGTCAAGATGGATTTAACGGTTATTTCACACCCTGCGCCCGTTCTATCTCGTCGGATTTGACGGCATTTGGTCAGCACAGTTGCTCCGCTTGAGCTCGCTGTGCTATAGGTAGTGAGCCACACGTAAATGCACGTTCCGCCTTCTGCACTTAAACACCATGCTCAATTCAATACCAAAATTATTGTGGTTATGTAATGACGGTAAAAGTACCTGAAACGCCAGCTGCTTAGGTCGTTTTCGCCTCTTTTGGCCAAGCTTGCTGAGAATGCGGATGCAATGAAAGTATGCAAAGACAGGCATGTATGGATACATACAAAAAAGCGGTACTGATCAACTCTCTCGATGGGGATTTCCATGCAGCCGTCCTTGGGCAAGCACTATCTAAGCGCGGCAGTCGCGTCATTCGGTGGAATGCCGAGGACTATCCCACCAGATCTTCGGTGAGCATCAGGTATGCAGAAAGGCATGCAGATGTACGAGTCAGTACAGGGGAGCATGATTTCAATGAACATGACATCGGTGTCGTCTGGAACAGGCGTCGGCGTGTGCCGGAAGTACCGAAGCTCATCGACGTCAGGGATCGACAGTTCGCTCAGATGGAGCTGGACGCGGCGTTCCATGCGCACAAGTCGCTCTTTAGAAAGGCGTTTTGGATCAATAAGGGCGTTAGCGCAGACGCCTGTGAACTAAAAATTCATCAGCTCTTGGAGGCGCAGGCTGCCGGGCTTCTCATTCCGCGAACATTGATTAGCAACAACCCCAGGGAAATAAGAACCTTCATCGAAAATGCTGGGGAGCATATCTACAAGCCACTAACAGGCTATGTATGGGAAGAGGATGGTTCAATAATCCAGACTTTTACAGCAAAAGTGACGGCAGAGCTACTGCCCGAGCATAATCTGCTAGCGTCAACTCCAGGGATTTTTCAAGCCAAGATTCCAAAGAAGTATGAGGCCCGTATACAGTTCTTTGGTCGTTTTTACGGTGGGGTGAAGATTGAGTCCCACACGCTGGACGGTGGAGACCTCGACTGGAGAATAGGACAAGGCGGCATCAAGGCGTGTGCGCCGGCAGTTCTCCCCGAAGAAATTTACCACAAATGTCTCAACCTCATGGAGCGGCTCGACATTGTCAGTGGCGGATTTGATTTCATCATTGATGAGAATGATCAATGGATCTTCCTAGAGGTCAATGAGGCCGGACAGTTCATGTTTATTGAGACATGGTGCCAGAGTATCCCGCTCACTGAGGCGTTCTGCCAGTTCATTGAGCGCGCAGATCCACAATTCGAGTATGAGCCAGTTTCCCAACCGCTTACTCTGAGAGAAGCCTACGAAGATGCTAAACGTTCGGGATTGGAAACTGAGTTGGTTTTTCCCTGAGTATTGATGCATTAGCGCATCAATGTGGTTCGCTATTCGCATGGATGGTCCATGCGATGCCGCGCAGCATTACCTGCGCACTTACTGGAGTCGATGAAATGAGCAATGCTGATGTCACGAAAAACCGTAAGAATGCTACTGAACCGGGACGCGTGCTTGCACGGGTCCTTTCGCGTGATGAAGTAGGCCAGGTTGCAGGCGGCGCCACGAACCCGACGCCGACCAATACATGGAAGGACAAGAGTACCTGTACGCCGAAGACTGATCCCGGCTCCGCCTGAGGCAGCGCAACAATCGGTAGTTGGGCGATCTTGATTCGACTACTGGTGGGCGCGTCCAGCGGCTCCAGAGTTGGGCGCGCCTTAGTTGCGCATAAATCGTCATTGTTTACGAGCCCACGTCTCGCAGATAGAGCAACGGGGTTTTAGGATCAATTCCGACCCGTCTCTAATGTGTGGCGATAGGTCATCGGCACATCGCAACCTGCTTACCTGCCCAGGTATTACGGCGCAGCCCCGCGCCCCCTGACCGTCTCTTTGAACGAGGTCGTCTGGATCTACCTGACGGGCCGCTCAGCCAGCGTGACTGCTGTATTTGAGGATCTGGATCTATGAAGAGAACTCCTTGGACTTTTCTAGCATTAGCAACTATTTCGTGCATGGCATGTGCAGCAGATACAGCAGATACAGCAGATACAGCAGATACAGCAGATAAGAGTATCTATATCGAATTTCTCTGGGACGCCCAGCCGCCTCGTTCAATCGCACGCCAGCAGACTATCCAATTCCTGACCGATGGTAAGCACGATCATCAGGTATGCGTCGCAACCGATCTTGCCGATACAGACGTGCGTGGCTTGGTGTTGACGGTGCTCGACGCAGTCGGACAGCAAGTATCGAGCCACACCTATCCCGATTACCGGGGCGTCAAGCATTGCTATAGCGCCGATCTAGGCAAGGACGGCACGCTTGGCCTCTGGACGTTCCGAGCGGAAACAGGCGATGGGCGCGCTGGGGAAAGCACGATACAGGTCAATGCCAGGCTCGAGGACTCACCACTTTCCAAGGATCCTGGAACACCTTATGTCGTGGGGCGCCCTAACTATGATGCTTCGATTCCACCACGGGAATGGCTTGGCAGGCTTGAGTGGGACATGAAAGTCAACGCGCAAGGCAAGGTGACCGAAGTCTCTGTCGTGACAGCAGAGGGGGTTGGCTTGAAACTCCGCGACCGCGCCATCGCCGCAGGCTACCTTTCCCTTTTCTTCCCGGACAAGCAGCGAGAGAGCAAGCCACTGGTCTGGAGACGCGAGCTTTCATTTGCACCTGACTAGGGCTTGGTGGGCTGGTTCCGCTCGCCCTGCGTGCTTGCCAACTTCCAGCCACGCTGCGGGTCAGTCGTTCCGGATCCGCCCCGGTAAGCGGCAGGTTTTTTATGAGAAATTATTTTCGGCAGCACTGGGGAAGCCGTCAGATACGTGACGGTACCGCCGGGATCTCCCCTTACCCCAGTTTTTCCAGCTCGGCGGATTGAACGACGTTCCCGATTAGGCCGCGATTCTAACTCTCGTCGTTTGGTGGAGCCCACGGGCTTGCCGTGCAGATTTTGGAGATGGTCAACGTCAATCTGGTGCGAAAAAAGCCAAGCCTTCGGTCTGGCACAATCGTCGTCGCGACCTTCGTCACAGCACCCAGCTAACTCAAAAGTGCAGACCCCAATCGACCCCGAGACGTATAATAATAAACAAGAGCAATCGATGGTATTTCGACACAAAGGCGTGCATTGGCATGGATGAAATCGCGGCTGTTTCAGCCAGCGGGATCTACCGCAGCCATGTCGCCGATGTCAAGGTGACCCAGGAAAACACTAGGAACTCCAGACCTGGAAGATCGCAACAGATGCGTGGGTGGTCGGGAAGATGGCGCAGGTGCTGGCACTGTTTGTGCTGTCGTTACTCAAGCCAGCTACATGCATCCTGTGGGCAGTACTGATTGAAACTTCTAAGGTGCTGCTGGCTATTCAGATCTTCCTTAGTGAAATATTTAGTGCGAGGAATGTAAGTGGAGCTTTTCCGCAATGAGGTGTTCGCGGCGAAAAAAGTAGACCGGCTCGGCGGCATCAGCATCACCCCGCCCCGCTTGGGTTGGGTTTTCTTTTTTAGCGCGGCCCTGATCTTGTTGGTCATGACGGGACTTGCACTATTTGGGCGCTACAGCAGGACTGAAAAAATCGTTGGACGCCTGATTCCATTGGCTGGCCAGGCGAATGTGGTGGCGCCACAGCCATCCGGTGCGACCGTGGCCGAAGTCTTAGTGTCGGAGGGAGATCAGGTGACTCTTGGGCAACCCCTTGTCAGAGTATCCAGCCAGCGTTCCAGCGCGGCGTCCAGTGATACTGGAAAACTGATCTCCGGGCAAATTGCCAGCAAGCGCCAACAGCTCAAGGCGTCGGTCGAATCTCAGCAGCGCCTATCTTTACTGAAGGAACACGATCTGCGTGATCGGATCGACCTGCTACGTGCGCGCATTGCAACGTTGACGCTGCAGATCAAGAATCAAGATATCCGCTACAAGGCGGCTAACGCGCTCTACGAAACTTGGCGCACCAAGGCAAGCGGATTGGTCAGCGGCTACCAGCTGGCGCAACAATATGACACGGCACTACAGCAGAAATCCCTTGCGCAGGATGTGCGAAACCAGCGGCTTCAGGCGATGCTTGAGTTAAACCAATCGGAGGCTGAGCTGGCTCAGCTTCCCCTCATCACCGATGAGCGTATTGTCGCGCTAAATGTACAGATTGCGGATGTGGAAAACGAAAAAGCAGAGAACGAACAACGCCGGAACCAGGTGATTCGTGCTTCGATGGACGGCATTGTCGCAGCTGTCCTCGCACATCCTGGCATGGTGGTAGATGAGGCGTCACAGCTCATGGTGATCCTTCCCAGGAATTCGAAGCTCGTGGCCGAACTATGGGTGCCCAGCTCGGCGGTCGGTCTGTTACAGGTCGGCAAGCCCGTGGATATCAGCTACGATGCATTTCCTGCCGCTAGATACGGCAGACAGCGCGGTAAGATTATCTCTATCTCGACGAACGCTGTTTCAGCGTTGGAGATCGGTAGGATCCTCGGCAGCGCCCAATCCAGCTCGGGCTATCGTGTGATAGTCGCGATTGACGATGCATCGTCATCGTCCTTCTTTCGGCGGTTTGCAGCAAAGCCTGGAATGACCTTGACGGCCAAGGTCGATGTGGAGACCAGAAGCCTGATTGATTGGATGCTCCGTCCGTCCGCTTTGCCATCCCTGGGCTCAGATGAAAAGGCTACCCCATGACAATGGCTGATGGCAGCCCGACTCTTTTGTGGTCGCAAAAAAAGCGTGTCGATCCAATCATGCAATCGGAGGCGGCAGAGTGCGCGCTGGCGTGCCTAGCAATGCTGGCTCAGTTCTACGGCAATCACTGCGGGCTTCCTGCCCTCAGGCGTCGCTACAGCTCCACGCTGAAGGGTATGTCGCTTAACCAGGTTATCGAGGTTGCAGATGACATGGGCTTCGGTTGCAGGGCGTTGCGCGCAGAACTGGATTATCTGAGGGAAGTGCAAGCGCCCGTTATTTTGCATTGGAACATGAATCACTTCGTGGTACTGGCTGGTACCAAGGGCAGCAAACTGGTAATCATTGACCCGGCCCAAGGGCGGCGCCTGATGCCTATGGGTGAGGTCAGCAAATACTTCACCGGAGTGCTGCTGGAATTAGAGCCCAGCGCGTCATTCAGGCGGGCAAGCAAGTCACCTAGCGTGCCACTGTCTGCATTGACCGGGCGGATCAGCGGATTGAAAAGGGTGCTGATCCAGATCTTCGCCCTCGCGTTGGCGATCGAGGCGCTAGGTCTATCTATACCGCTCCAAGCCCAGTGGGCAGTTGACCAGATCTCAGAGTCTAACGGCAAGGTCATACTCACAGTTGCAGCAATCTTTTCGCTGGTGATCATCATCCAGGCGGGTCTGAATTTAGCGAGGGCTTGGTTGATTAGCTGGCTGGGGGCCAACATCAGCACGCAGTGGGTCATCAATATCTTCAGCCATCTCATGCGCCTACCCCTGGACTTCTTCGAGAAGCGCCACCTGGGAGACATCATGTCCCGATTCGGATCCATTCACTGGATCCAGGCGATCTTGACGGGTAGCTTCGTCACCGCACTGCTAGATGGCCTGACAGGCAGCCTAGCTTTGGTATTGCTATTTATCTACAGCACAGGTATGGCGACCGTCGTGGTGGTCGTGGCCACCCTCTATGCCTTGGGTCGCTTCCTCATGTTCGGGGCACTCTGGCGTGCAAGTGAACAGAGCATGGTGTTAGATGCACGACAGCAATCGGAGTTGATGGAGTCGGTACGGGGTATTCAGGCAATTAAGCTGGCAAACCGCCAGCTCGAACGCCGCGCCCGCTTGGCAAATGCTACGCTGGAGGCCGCCAAGCGTGGCGTTACCGCGGAGCGGATCAAGCTGGGCTTTGGAGCCGCCAGCCAGGGCATCTTCGGGCTGCAGCGAGTTTTCTTGCTTTCAGCAGGCGCGTACCTCATCTCGGGCAACGCGATGACCGCCGGCATGATGGTTGCCGCACTGTCTTATGCGGACCAGTTTTCTACTCGCGTGGGCTCCCTCATTGATAACGCGGTCGAACTGAAGATGCTTGGACTTCACCTCAATCGTCTTGCCGATATCACTACTGCGGACGAAGAGCCTGCCCGCGGGCGCCTGGAACGCGCCCTCCGGTCCGCGCCGGAGGTGCAGATGAAGGGGCTGGGATATCGCTATTCCGAATGGGAACCGTGGATCTTCAGGAACTTGAGCTTTACCATAGCACCCGGCCAGTCTGTTGCCTTGGTCGGTCCAAGCGGATGTGGCAAGACCACGCTTGCCAAAATCGTCCTTGGCCTACTTGCGCCGCAGGAAGGAGAAGTGACAGTAACCGACCAGCCCAGACCTGTGTGCCGCAGCGCCATCCCCGCTCAGGGAATGGCGGCAGTGATGCAAGATGATTGCTTATTCTCTGGGACAATCGCCGACAACGTGGCGTTCTTCGACAGCTCGGCGGAGCTGTCCGAAATCGAAGCGGCAGCGCGTACTGCTGGTATCCACGATGAAATATTGAAGATGCCGATGGGCTACGAAACCCTGGTCGGCGATATGGGCTCGACGTTGTCCGGTGGACAGAAGCAAAGGATCCTACTGGCGAGGGCACTATACAGGCAGCCTAAGATCCTCGTGCTCGATGAAGCGACCAGCCATCTGGATAGCGACAACGAAAAGGTGGTTAACGACGCAGTTATGGATCTAGAGATTACTAGGATCATCATCGCTCATCGCAAAGAGACCATTGCGATGGCGGACCGCGTATTCGATCTTTCCACGCAAACTTGGATCCGATGAGCGATCAGTGACTGCGTGGACGACGACGTCCCCCCAATTTTGAGTAGCACCTCAGTTTGGAGTCCAATTCCCTACCCCAAGGAGATTGGACGTGAAGAAGCGTTTTTCCGAAGAACAGATCATCGGCTTCCTGCGCGAAGCCGAAAGCGGCGTCGCCATCAAGGACCTGTGCCGGCGGCATGGCTTCAGCGAGGCCTCGTACTACCTGTGGCGCAGCAAGTTCGGCGGGATGAGCGTGCCCGATGCCAAGCGGCTCAAGGAGCTTGAGTCCGAGAACGCGCGGCTAAAGAAGTTGCTGGCCGAGCAGTTGAGAACGACCTGATCAAGGATGCGTTGCGAAAAAAGTGGTGAGCGCACCGGCGCGTCGTGCGCTGGTGCGCGAGTGGATCGGGCGTGGTGCTAGCGAGCGTCGTGCCTTGGCGGCGATTGGCATGAGCGCCAGCGCGCTGCGCTATTGCCCACGCCAAGACCGCAATGGCGAACTGCGCGAGCGCATTCTTGCGTTGGCGCATCGCCATCGCCGCTACGGCGTGGGGATGATCTATCTCAAGCTGCGACAGGAAGGACGCCTGGTGAACTACAAGCGCGTGGAGCGGTTGTATCGCGAGCAGCAGCTACAAGTGCGGCACCGCAAGCGCAAGAAGGTACCGGTTGGCGAGCGTCAGCCGCTGCTGCGGCCAGCGCAGGCCAACCAGGTCTGGTCGATGGACTTCGTGTTCGACCGCTCCGCCAACGGCCGAGTGATCAAGTGTCTGGTGATCGTGGACGACGCAACGCACGAGGCGGTCGCCATCGAGGTGGAACGCGCGATCTCCGGGCACGGCGTTGCGCGCGTGCTGGATCGGTTGGCACACAGTCGCGGCCTGCCGCAGGTGATCCGCACCGACAACGGCAAGGAGTTTTGCGGCAAAGCGATGGTTGCCTGGGCGCATGACCGGGGTGTGCAGCTACGGCTCATCCAGCCGGGCAAACCAAACCAGAACGCCTACGTCGAATCGTTCAACGGCCGGCTGCGCGACGAATGCCTCAACGAACACTGGTTCCCAACGCTGCTGCACGCGCGCACCGAGATCGAACGCTGGCGACGCGAATACAACGAGGAGCGACCCAAGAAAGCAATTGGCGGCATGACGCCGTCCGCTTATGCCCAACATCTGGCAAACACCGATATCATCAACCCCGGACTCTAAACGCGGCCGCTACTCAGGGCGGGGGGACGTCGACGACAGACTCATAGCTTGCGCTCGGTTGAAAAGCCCAACGTGCCGATCACCGACTGCATCTACAGTAGTACCAGCATCCAGGGCCGCTGATACGGCAACTCAGAGCTGCAGTCGGTCACTGCCAAATACTGGCGTTATGGCGTAGTTTAATTGCAGCCCCCAGCAGCGCCTGCAATGCAGACGCTGCCACGCCCAGGTCGCGCCGCGCCAACGCGGCCTGGGCGGCCTGCCAGTGCAGCGCGCCCGCCGACCTGGACATCAGCTGGACAGATGCTCGATGGCGGCGACGCTGCCGAGGCGGTCGCCGAGCTTCTTCAGCAGTGCGAGCCGGTTGGCGCGCAGCTGCGGGTCGTCGGCGTTGACCATCACGCCGTCGAAGAACGCATCCACCTGCGGACGCAGGCGTGCCAGGCGTGCGAGCACGGCGACATAGTCGTGACGATGCAAGGCATCGCCGGTGTCGCCGATGGCCGCTTCCACCGCTTCGGCGAGCGCTTGTTCGGCCGGTTCGCGCAGCAGGCTGGTGTCGATGTCGCCGGGGATCTCGCCCTCGACCTTGCGCAGGATATTGCGGATGCGCTTGTTCGCCGCGGCCAACGCGTCGGCTTCGGGCAACGTGGCGAAGATGCCGATGGCATCGATGCGGCGGTCGAAGTCGTAGAGCGATCCGTGGGTCGCGCCCGGGTGCGCTCCTACGCTGGTCGGTGTCGGCACGGCTTCGGACGTGACGGAGAACAATGCGGCGACCGCGTTGAAATGCGTTGCAGGTACGCCCTTGTCGGCGTAATAGCCGCGTAGGCGGTCGAGGATGAAGTCGAAGATTTCTTGGGCAAGCTGCGCGTACTGCGTGGTGTCGATATCGGAAATCGTTTCTTCGCTGGTTAGCTTGGCTTTTCTGACAAGGCGATCCCACGGCAGCAACTTGACCGCAGCCACCAGCGTCGCCTTCAAATCCAGATCAAACCCACTCTCAATCACCGTCCGCGCCAACCCCAACGCATTGCGCCGCAGCGCGAACGGGTCCTTGTTGCCGGTCGGCTTCAAACCGGCCGCAAAGCCACCGGCCAAGGTATCCAGACGCTCGGCAATCGCCAGCACCTTGCCCAGCGGCGACAGCGCGATGTCGTCGCCGGCAAAACGCGGTTGGTAGGCCTCGTCGATGGCCAGCGAAATCTCGCTCGGTTCGCCGGCGGCCTTGGCGTAATGGCGGCCGGCAATGCCCTGCAGCTCCGGGAATTCGTTGACCATGCGCGATTGCAGATCGTTCTTGGCCAATTCCGCAGCACGCCGTGCCTGCACCGGGTCGGCACCGACCTGCGGTGCAATCGCCTCGGCCAGCGCCGCCACGCGCGCGACCTTGTCGGCCACGCTGCCCAGCTTGGCCTGATACGTGACGCTGGACAGGCCTTCGCCCATCGCCTGCAGGCCCTGCTTGAGGTCTTCGTCGAAGAAGAACTTGGCGTCGGCAAAGCGCGGACGGATCACGCGCTCGTAGCCCTTGGCCACTTCGGCCACGTCCTTGGATTGGATGTTGGCGATGCCGATGAACTGCTCGGTCAAGGTGCCGCCGTCGTCCAGCACCGGGAAGAATTTCTGGTTGATCTCCATGGTTTCGATCAGCGCTTCCTGCGGCACCGCCAGGAAATCGCGTTCGAAACTGCACAGCACCGCCGCCGGCCATTCGACCAGGTTGACCACCTGCTCCAGGTTGTCGTCGCTGATGCGTGCGCTGCCGCCGGCCTGCCTGGCGGCCGCCTGCACTTCGTCGACGATGCGGGCACGGCGCGCGTCCGGATCCACCAGCACGTGCGCCGCGCGCAGCGCATCGACGTAGTCGCCGGGTGCCGCCAGCGACACTGCGCCCTCATGCATGAAGCGGTGCCCGCGCGTGATGCGGTCGCCGCGTACGCCCAGCAACTCGGCCGGAATCACCTCGCTGCCGAACAACAGCACCAACCATTGCACCGGCCGTGCGAAGGCGTACTCGTGCGCGCCCCAGCGCATCGGCTTGGGGATGGGCATCGCGGCGATGGCCTCGCGCAAGATCTCCGACAACAAGTCGGCCGTGCGCGCGCCCGGCGTCACTGCGCGATGCACGAAACGCTCGCCCTTGGCGTCGCTGGTGCGTTCCAGCGCGGTCCAGTCGATACCGGCCTTGGCGGCGAAACCGGCCAATGCCTTGGTCGGTTGGCCTTCGGCGTCGAGGGCGATGTTGAGATACGGCCCCAGCACTTCCGAGCGCTGCTCCGGCTGCTCGGTGGCCACGCCCGGCAGCAGCACCGCCAGACGGCGCGGGGTGGACAGCGGCTTGGCATCGCCGCGGGTGACGGCAACGCCGCGCTTTTCCAGGCCGCTCAGCACGCCATCGAAAAAGGCCTGCGCCAGACCCGGCAGCGCCTTGACCGGCAGCTCTTCGGTGCCCAGTTCGATCAGCAGGGGAAGTTGTTCGCTCATATGACATGGACCTTTGCGTAGTCCCTTCTCCCTGCGGGAGAAGGTGCCCCGAAGGGGCGGATGAGGGGACGGGCGAAGCTCTGTGGAAGGTTGGGTGCATGAGGGCTGCGCCTCGTCCCCTCACCCCAACCCCTCTCCCGAGGGGAGAGGGGCTCGCTAGTCCCTTCTCCCTGCGGGACATTGTCCCCCTTCATGGGGGAGAAGGTGCCCCGCAGAGGCGGATGAGGGGACGGGCGAAGCCCTGTGGAGGTTGGGTGCATGAGGGCTACGCCCCGACCCTCACCCCACCCCCTCTCCCGGTGGGAGAGGGGCTCTCGGTTATTTCTTCACACCAGGAAATCCCAGCTTCTCGCGTTGGGCGTAGTACGCCTGCGCCACGCCCTGGGCCAGCGCGCGCACGCGCAGGATGTAGCGCTGGCGTTCGGTCACGCTGATCGCGCGGCGTGCATCCAGCAGGTTGAAGGCGTGGCTGGCCTTGGTGACCTGCTCGTACGCCGGCAGCGGCAGGCCGACCTCGACCAGATGCCTGGCTTCGGCTTCGCAGGCGTCGAAGCGGTGGAACAGCTCGGCCACATTGGCGTGTTCGAAGTTGTAGGTGCTCTGCTCCACTTCGTTCTGGTGATACACATCGCCGTACGTCACTGCGGCGCCGTCCGGACCGTAGGTCCACACCAACTCGTAGACGTTGTCGCAGCTCTGCAGGTACATGCACAGGCGTTCCAGGCCGTAGGTGATCTCACCGAGCACCGGCTTGCACTCCAGTCCGCCGGCCTGCTGGAAGTAGGTGAACTGGGTGACCTCCATGCCGTTGAGCCAGACTTCCCAGCCCAGGCCCCAGGCGCCGAGCGTGGGCGATTCCCAGTTGTCTTCGACAAAGCGCAGGTCGTGCACCAGCGGGTCGATGCCCAGCGCCTTGAGCGAGCCCAGGTACAGGTCCTGGATGTTGTCCGGGTTGGGCTTCATCGCCACCTGGTACTGGTAATAGCGCTGCAGCCGATTGGGGTTTTCGCCGTAGCGGCCGTCGGTGGGGCGGCGCGAAGGTTGCACGTAGGCGGCATTCCACGGCTCCGGGCCCAGCGCGCGCAGGAAGGTGGCCGGATGGAACGTGCCCGCACCCACTTCCAGGTCCAGCGGCTGGATCAGTACGCAGCCCTGATCGGCCCAGTACTGGTTGAGGGTCTGGATCAGGCCCTGGAACGTGATTGGAACGCGGCTGGAATCAGACATGCAGCAAGGGCCGTGCGGAAGGGGTGCGCTAGTATACCGGCCGACCCGCGGCGCTTTGCCGCGGAGCACCGCTGCAGGGGAAGACACGCATGGAACAGCGGCGCACCGCCGATCCGGATAACGCCGTGGCACTGCTGCCGCGCGGCCGGCTGATGTTCGACCCGGTGGCTGCCGCCCTGCTGGCCGACGGCATGGTGGTCCCGCACGAACACGAGCGTGTGCAGTTCTCCGCCAGCGGCGCGCGCAGTGCCAGCGATGTACATCCGCTGGTGCTGCTGGCCAATCTGAAATTGCACGCTGCACAACCGCCGGCCGGCGAGCTCGGGCTGGAGCGGCTGACCGAATGGCTGGCCACCCGCACCGGGCTGCGCTATCTGCGCATCGACCCCACCCGCATCGATGTCGCCGCCGTCACCGGCGTGGTCTCGCACGCCTATGCGCGCCGCCATCGCATCCTGCCGTTGGCGCTGGATGCAGAGCGCGTGCTGATCGCCACCAGCGAGCCGTTGGCGCTGGACTGGCTGGCCGACGTGCAGCACCTGAGCCGGCGCCGCATCGAGCTGGCGCTGATCAACCCGCTGGACCTGCATCGCTACACGATGGAGTTCTTCGGCGTCACCCAGTCGGTGCGCGGCGCACGCAGCGATGCACGCAGCAGCGAATCCAATGTCGGCCTGCCCAGCTTCGAACAACTGGTGGAACTGGGCCGCGCCGGCGACGTCAATGCCGACGACCACCACATCGTACATATCGTCGACTGGCTGCTGCAGTACGCCTACGAGCAGCGGGCAAGCGACATCCATCTGGAGCCACGTCGCGAGGCTGGGCGCATGCGCTTTCGCATCGACGGGGTGCTGCACAAGGTGCTGGAAGTGCCGCCGTCGGTGATGACCGCGGTGGTCAGCCGCATCAAGGTGCTCGGGCGCATGGATCTGGCCGAACGCCGCCGGCCACAGGACGGCCGCATCAAGACCCGCTCGCCAGGCGGGCGCGAGGTGGAAATGCGCCTGTCGACGATGCCCACTGCCTTCGGCGAGAAGTGCGTGATGCGTATCTTCGACCCGGATTCGGCCTTCAAGAGCATCGAGCAACTGGGTTTCAGCCCCGAAGAGGCCGCCGGCTGGAGCGCGCTGGTCGAGCGTCCGCACGGCATCGTACTGGTCACCGGCCCCACCGGCTCGGGCAAGACCACCACGCTGTATTCCACGCTCAAACGCCTGGCCACGCCGGACGTGAACGTGTGCAGCGTGGAAGACCCGATCGAAATGATCGCGCCGGAATTCAACCAGATGCAGGTGCAGCAGAACATCGATCTGGACTTCGCCAGCGGCGTGCGCACGCTGCTGCGGCAGGACCCGGACATCATCATGATCGGTGAAATCCGCGACCTGGAAACCGCACAGATGGCGGTGCAGGCCTCGCTCACCGGGCATCTGGTGCTGTCCACGCTGCACACCAACGACGCCGCCTCGGCGATCACCCGCCTGCTGGATCTGGGCGTGCCGCATTACCTGGTGGCGTCCACGCTCAACGGCGTGCTGGCGCAGCGGCTGGTGCGCACGCTGTGCGTGCACTGCAAGCGCCCGCATACGCTCAGCGACACCGACTGGGCGGCCATCCGCGAGCCCGGCGAAGCGCTGCCGGCACCGCTCAACGTGCACGCGCCGGTCGGCTGCCTGGAATGCCGCCGCACCGGCTACCTGGGCCGGGTGGGCCTGTACGAACTGCTGCCGGTTACCCCACGCCTGCGCACCCTCATCCGCCCGGACACCGAACTGGCGAGCTTCAGCCAGGCCGCCCGCGGCGAGGGCCTGCGCACGCTGCGCCGGACCGGCCTGGAAAAGGTCGCCGCCGGGCTGACCACCATCGAAGAAGTACTCTCGGTGCTGCCGCCGCGGGAGTAGACGCGTCCTTCGTCCTGACGACCACGCCGCTTGCGCGTGCATGCTCCGTCGGGGACCTTCGACGCCGCGAGGCGTCGAGGGCCGGCAGGGACCGGTTGAAGACGTCTCTGCTGACAGCAGGACCGATGCCTGCCGATCGCTCGTGTTCGCTCAGGCGCACGGTGGCTTGCCATGCACGCAGCAACACCTCCGGTTTGCACGCCGTTCTCGCACACGTCGCGGTCGATCGCCATGACGGCGATCGACGCATTCGCCCGCTCCTGCGAGCCGCACGCGCTGGATTCCCGCACCAGTGGACTCGGCGCTCATGCCTTTCTTTAGGGTGGAGATGTCGTTTGGCTCACAGCTGGCCCCTCTTGAGAGCCGCAGTTTCGCGACCTCTTGCGCGTTGATTGGTCCTCATGCGCGGCCTCCAAGCCGCTCGATGTGGGCGGGCTTGCTCACCTTGGCCGTCATCTCGTGCATCGCCTTTCTGTGCCCTGCGATCTCCTGCGTCAGTTTTGCCTGCCTGACCGGATCGGGCTGAGGTTTTTGCCGCTCACTGTCGAGTCGTGTCTGCGCCAACTGCATCCGCTTGTACGACAGATGCGTTTGCGCCTTGGCGTCGAAGCTCTGCGCAGTGTGAAACTGCACTTCAAACGCGTAGCCCTCGGCATCGGTGAAGCTGGCATTGATGCCCCGGTAGGTGCCGTCTCCTGAGGTAAAGTAATTCTGCAGCTTCACGCACCTCATCCCTTGCCGACGCATTGCGTCCTGGGCCGCCTGCACCTTCGCCACGAAACCCTCGGACGGCAACTCAAGCGCATAGCGCAGCGCATCGCCCACGCTCTGCGTAGCCTGTTCGGCTGGCATGCCGGCGCGTAGATGGCGCCGGATCTTGTCCTTGATCGAGGCGACCGATTTCTGGAACGGAGCCTGTTGCACCTGCTCGATCCGGCCCTGCCTGGCGTTGTAGCGCACGTTGCCCCATAGCCGCGCGCCTAAACCTTCGGCCAGCGTGTTGAGCACCGGCGTCAGCGACGCTTGCTTGCCTGTGGCGGTGTTGAACACGCTGTGTGCCGGCGATGCGTTCGCATTGACGGGGGTCTGTTCGGAGGCAAGCGCCGGCAGTGTGCTTGCCAGCGCCGGCACGGTCTCTTCCTGCCAGTCGTCGATCTGCTCGCATCCTGGCGGCGAGGCCACGCGCTTGAATGCCTCCAGCGCAGGCGCCTGCAGCGTGCGTTGCTCGGCCCGCGAAGCGCCGCCAAGCGCCAGCGCATGGGTGCGCTTGTACAGATCGTGGAAACGCTCCTTGAGCGCGAAGGTCTCCGGGGTATGGAACTGGATCTCCCACAGCGCACCGTCAGGGCTGCGCAGCGTGACATTGATGGCCTTGAACGAGGGCGGGTAGACGGTGAATTGATTGGTCAGCTTGACCCGTGCATGGCCCTGATCGTCCAGTGCGGCCAGCATGGCGCGCAGACCGGCGGTAAAGTCCTGCGGTTCCAGCACCACGCTGTAGCGCAGCGCGTCGTTGACGCCGGCTGCCGCCTCTTCCAGCGTCTGCTTCTTCAACGCCACCCGCTGCCTGAGCTTTTCCTGCAACGAGCCGTAGGACTTCAGTTGATGCTGTGTGCCGGCCAATTGCCCACCATGGGGGGCGGCAATACGCTTCAGCATGTCGGTGACCTGCGGCTCCATCTGGCGGGCACGCATCAGCAAGGCCTGTGCCTGGACCGCAATGTCCTGCGGCTGCACGGCGCGCAGCCGCTCGGCCGGCGGCTGCGGCCGGGCGATCCAGCCGGCCTGCTGGAGCGCCTCAAGCGCGTCTTCCATGACGCCAGCGGCCATCGACGGCATGCGCTGCAGCAGCAGCTTGGTCTGTTCGGGATCGAAGCGCCCGTCCTGCATGGCCCGGGCGGTTGCCCTGCTGTAGGGCACGCTGCGGACCCGCTCGGCGAAGCTCCGCTCGGCCCGTTCGCAGGCCTCCACGATCTTGGCGAACAGCGCCGTGCCGGTGTCGGACTTCAGCGCATCGGTGCCGACCTTGATCGCGATGGTGAACAGGTTGCGCATGGTCAGTTCCGGCTGGCCGGGGATGAGCCCGGGTTGCCCGTCCGGGAACTGCGCATGCGACAGCCGGCACACCGGGTAGTTATCCAGGATGGCGTGGATGCGTGCGTCGACTCCGGACGCAGCCTCGTAGGCCTTGGCCAGGCCGGGAAACGCCTCAGCCAGGGCATCGGGCAACGCCGGCGCGGCGCTGTCGGCGGCCGGGTTTGTCTCAAGCGCAAGCAGCTGCGCGTGCAGCAACGCGGCCGCCTGGCGCGCCTCGGGCAGGTGGGCGCGTTCGATCGCCTCGCGCGCCTGCACGCGCAGCGTGGCCAGCACCTGGGGATCGCGGACCTGCTCTTCGAGCAGCTCGCGCAAACCGTTGCGCAACGCGCGCTCGATGCCATCGTAGGTGCCGAACATCATGTCGCGCGCCATCGCTTCGCGCAGTTCGTTCGGCTGCCCCAGGAAGCGCGCCGCCAGCGTGGCGGCCGCCGAGGTGATGCGCTGACCGCGCTTGAGGGCCATGATCTCGGCCAGCCGCCCGGGCTGGTAGTGACCGGTAACCGGGTCGATGGCCGGCGTGGCCGTCTTCGGCGGCTTGAAGGACTTTTGCCGACCGAGCCTGGCCTTGCGATCCATCACCCGCGAAATCAGCGCGGCCAGCTTGGGATAGCCTGCGTAGACGAAGGCGTCGTCGCCGTCGGTGTCCATGTCGCGTTTGCGCAACTCGTCGATCGGCAGTGCGCCCAGGCGCCCAGGCTCCACGATGTCCTTGAGCCGCAGGCTGCCGGTGCTGAGGATGTCGCGCGGCAAGGCACCGCGGTCGCGGCCGCTCGTCCAGGACGACAGTGTCTTCAGATCTTCCTTGGAGCAGGCCAGGTCGGTGTCACTGAACGCGGCCGGCCACTGCTGCTCGGGCACCACCACCAGCATGCCCTTGCTGTGCAGCATCTGCGGATCGACGCCGGAGCGATCATCGAAACCGGTGTAGCTGTACTGGATGCCGAAGCACTGGGAGAGGAACGCGGCGGTGGCGTCGCCCGTGGCCACGGTGGCGATGCGCTGCTCCGGTACCGGCAGCAGATTCTCCTTGTCGTAGGGGGGCTTGCCGAGCAACAACGGGCCGCCCGCGACGTCGAAGGCCTGGCTGCGCTGCTGCGGCAGATGCACCTTGTCGTCGGCCGAAGGCACCGCCCGCACCCGCTGACCCTGGTAGCCGCCGCCGATGAGTGGCCTGTACACCCACAGCGGGTCATCGCCTGTCGGCTCCAGTGTCTGCAGCCGGTCCTGCATCGCCGCGTGCGCCTCTTCCAGCGCCGCCGCATCGCGGGGGTAATGCTGCAACGCCTGCGCTGGCATCAGCGAAGGCCCCTTGTCCTTGGCCACCAGATCGCGCTGCTCCTCGGTGGCCTGGTTCGCCTGCACCGCGTGCCAGGCATCGTAATGCTTGCGGAAGGCCGGAATGGACAAGGCCACTCCCAGTTTCAGGAAGCCGCAGCCATCGTTGGGGCACAGCGCCAGGGCAGTGCCATCCACGGCCAACGGCTTGAACGGATGCGCAGGGCCCTCGACGTCATCGAACACGCCCAGGCGCAGGGTGCCCTCCACGACATGGTCGCTGGGCACCATCTCCAGCAGCGAGCGCTGCATGCGCGACCAGTCCTCGCGTTGCGGAGCGAGCTTGGCCGCCAGGTGCATCAGGCTGCTGCCCGGGGCGGCGTCGGCATAGCGGAACGCCGGCAACAGCGACGCCGACTCCTTCCTGTGAGACACCACCAGGCTGCGGCTGCCGGATTTGCTGCGCGCCGCGCGGCTGCCGCCCAACATGTCGAAGCGCCAGGGCTCGCCGTTGTAGTTGAACGTCCGCGCGAGCATGAAGGTCGATAGCTCACCAGGCAATTGCACCTCCACCAGCGGCAGCCCGGTCAGGCGCGCAAACAGCGAGTACGGCTTGTCCGATTCGGAACGGTTGGTCGACAGCTCCTTGCCCACCAGATCGACCACCACATGGGTCGTGCTGCCGCGGCCGGGCGCCGGCGCCACCGGCCGGCCGGGAACCGAGGACATGCTCACGCGTCCACTGTCCAGATCGAAGCGGGTCGGTGGATGGGCCTGGGTAATCGCCGGCGCGTCCTTGGCCATGCGCAGGTCCAGGGCGTCGAACACCTGGTCGCCGGCCTCGATCTGCGCGATCAGGTTCCAGCTCATCTCGCCCAGGTCCGCCTCGATCGCCTGGCGCGTGCGCGCCAGCGTCAGGTCCACCCACGTCACCAGTTCGTCGCGGCGCTGGCGCAGTTGCTTGCGCGGGCCGTCAAGATGGCGCGCTTTCCATTGCCGGCTCACCACCGCGTAGGCCTTGAGCACCTGGTAGAAGGTCAGCGCCGGGCAGCGCGTGGCGTGCTGTTCGATGTCTGCCGACGCGCCTGCGCCGTCGTCGCGCAGGTACAGGTCGATCTTGCGCGCGACGATGGGCTGCAACGTGTCGAACACGCGCAATGCCTGGACGCGGTGGCGGGGGCTCAGCTCCGGACTGCGGATCAGCGGCAACAGTCCCATGCAGAGGCTGCCGATGCCCTCAAGGCTGGTCTGGCGTAATTCATCGTCCCCGATCAGGGCCCACACCCGCTCCAGCGCGGGCTGTCCCAGCGGACGCATATGGCGCTGAAGCCGCGCCGATGCAAGGGCCTTGAAGAGCACACCGATATCGGCGGCCGAAGCGGAGGCAAAATGCTCGCGGTGCACATCCAGGTGCCCGGCCATCGCCTGCAGCTTGGCGACAGCCAAGCTCCGGAACTGCTCATCGTCCTCTTCGTCCAGATGCAACGGCCGGGACATCGCGTTGGCCATCAGCGCGATCCCACGCATCTGGAACTGCCGCCAGGGCAGCTCGGTCGAGCCTGCACGCTCGGCGAGCAGCACGAATGCCGACTGGCACACCGGCCTGGCGAGACATTTGCTCAGCGCGTTGAGCGCGACGGCCACGCCTTGCGGGTCCAGGGCTTTGCGCGAATCGGGCTCGTTGGCCAGCTTCGCAGCCAAGACGTCGATGGCTGTCTCGCAGGCGGGCGTGCCGGGCCATTTGCTCAGGGCATTGAGCG
>NZ_PHKV01000012.1 GCF_002846205.1 Xanthomonas prunicola | reverse complement strand
TGCCTTCCCCCGCCTGCGGGGGAAGGTGCCTGCAGGGTGGATGGGGGCAGCAATCCCAACCGCTTCATCGCAATCTCAGCCGCAGCGACGCCACAACCGGTAAAATGCGCCGGTGGATGTCTCTCATTTGCTCGATCATTTAAACCCCGCCCAGCGCGAGGCCGTTTCCGCGCCGCCGGGGCATTACCTCGTGCTGGCCGGCGCCGGCTCCGGCAAGACGCGCGTGCTGATCCATCGCATCGCCTGGCTCAACGAAGTCCAGGGCGTGCCCAACCACGGCATCTTTGCGGTGACCTTCACCAACAAGGCCGCCGGTGAAATGCGTCACCGCACCGACCTGCAGCTGCGTAACGGCAGCCGCGGGATGTGGATCGGTACCTTCCACGGGCTGGCCCATCGCCTGTTGCGTCTGCATTGGCAGGATGCGCGGTTGCCGGAAGGCTTCCAGGTCATGGACAGCGACGACCAGCTGCGGCTGGTCAAGCGCGTGGTGCAGGCGCTGGAGCTGGACGAGAGCAAGTATCCGCCCAAGCAGATGAGCTGGTGGATCAACGAGCAGAAGGACGAAGGCCGGCGTCCGCAGCACATCCAGCCCGAGCCCAACGACGACTGGACCGAGGTGCGCCGGCAGGTGTACGCGGCCTACCAGGAACGCTGCGACCGCTCCGGGCTGCTGGATTTCGCCGAGCTGCTGCTGCGCGCGCACGAACTGCTGCGCGACACCCCGGCCTTGCTGGCGCATTACCGTGCGCGCTTCCGCGAGATCCTGGTCGACGAATTCCAGGACACCAACGCCATCCAGTACGCCTTCGTGCGCGTGCTGGCCGGCGAGACCGGCCACGTGTTCGTGGTCGGCGACGACGACCAGGCCATCTACGGCTGGCGCGGCGCCAAGGTCGAGAACGTCCAGCGCTTCCTGAAGGATTTCCCCGGCGCGCAGACCGTGCGGCTGGAGCAGAACTACCGCTCCAGCGCCAATATCCTGGGCGCGGCCAATGCGGTCATCGCGCATAACCCGGACCGGATCGGCAAGCAGCTGTGGACCGATTCCGGCGACGGCGATCCGATCGACCTGTATGCGGCCTACAACGAGGTCGACGAAGCGCGCTACGTAGTCGAGCGTGCACGGCAGTGGGTGCGCGACGGCGGCAGCTATGGCGAAGTGGCGGTGCTCTACCGCAGCAACGCGCAATCGCGCGCGCTGGAAGAAGCGCTGATTTCCGAGCAGTTGCCGTACCGCGTGTATGGCGGCATGCGCTTCTTCGAACGCGCCGAAATCAAGGACGCGCTGGCGTACCTGCGCCTGCTCACCAACCGCAGCGACGACGCCGCGTTCGAACGCGCGGTCAACACGCCCACGCGCGGCATCGGCGACCGCACGCTGGACGAAGTGCGCCGGTTGGCACGCGCCAGTGCGCTGTCGTTGTGGGAAGCGGCGATGCTGTGCACGCAGCAGAACACGCTGGCCGCACGCGCACGCAACGCCCTGGCCACCTTCCTCAGCCTGATCGGCCAACTGCATGCCGAAACCGGCGAGATGGAACTGGCCGAACGCATCGATCACGTGCTGATGCGCTCGGGTCTGCGCGAGCATTGGGCCAAGGAAAGCCGCGGCGGGCTGGATTCGGAATCGCGTACCGAGAACCTGGACGAACTGGTGTCGGTCGCCTCGCGCTTCACGCGCCCCGACGACGAAGACAGCCAAGGCATGACCGAGCTGGTCGCCTTCCTGGCCTATGCCTCGCTGGAAGCCGGCGAAGGCCAGGCGCAGGCCGGCGAAGAAGGCGTGCAGTTGATGACGCTGCATTCGGCCAAGGGCCTGGAATTTCCGATCGTGTTCCTGGTCGGTCTGGAAGATGGCTTGTTCCCGAGCGCGCGCTCGTTGGAAGAGAGCGGGCGGCTGGAAGAAGAGCGTCGCCTGGCATACGTGGGCATCACCCGCGCGCGGCAGAAGCTGGTGCTGTGCTACGCCGAATCGCGCCGCATCCACGGTCAGGACAACTACAACGTACCCTCGCGCTTTTTGCGCGAAATCCCGCGCGATCTGTTGCACGAAGTGCGCCCGAAGGTACAGGTCTCGCGTACTGCCTCGCTGGGCGCGGCACGTGGCGGGCCGGTGCATGGCGTGGTGGAAGCGGCACCAATCAAGCTCGGCGCCAACGTCGAACACCCCACCTTCGGCGGCGGCGTGGTGGTCGATTACGAAGGCGCTGGGGCGCACGCCCGCGTGCAGGTACAGTTCGACGAAGTGGGCGCCAAGTGGCTGGTGATGGCCTACGCGAATCTGACCGTGGTGTAGTCAGGAGTTCATTCGCCTGCGATTGCGTTGACCTCAGGAGGCGAAGACGGCACGCGACTGCAACGTGCGTGCGGCGAAAGGAGCCGAGCACTGGTGTATGTCCCGCGTCGAGCGGGACTGCGCGACTGCTCCGGCAGATGGGCCACCTGTCTTGCTGCCGTCGCGTGCCTACATTTCCCAACTGAAGGTTGAGTTGATCTGCTTGCCGTTCACGGTAAGTGTCGACTTGGTTGCGAGCACGACCAGGGTAAAGGCCGGCACGCGCTTGTCCTCTCCTGTGTCAATCAGGCGGAGGATTCTGCGCTTGGTATCGAAGGTCTTGACCTGGAAATTGCCCCACAATGACACGCCCTTGCCGTCGCCGGGCGCGTAGAAATGAATGCTGCGATGACGGGACGACGGTCGCTGCCGACTTCGAAGGTCATCGAGTATCCGCCGCCTTCGAACGAAAGTGAGGAAGTTGCGTGAGCAGGTGTGCTGAAGCATGCACCCAGCAGCAACGCAACGCAGGCGGCTACAAATCGTGTCATGACGTCATCCTTGAATGTGGTCGTGCTGGAAGGGCACGGTCAGGAATATCGATGCGCGCATGGCGGCATTGCAACGCATGCGGCAAGCAATGCAAGGGCGAGGCAGCGGCCACGCGGCTGCGGCCGATGCTCGAAATCCGCATTGGCCGTTTCCACGTCGGTGGTGAGCGCGCCAGTCGCTTCAACGCATCGCCCGATCGTGACGTTCTGTAAGCCGCGTTGAGCCGGCAATCGGGGCCATTGGTGCATCGCTCGATGCGCGCGGTACTCCATTCATGCCACCCTTGCACAACTTCACTGCAAATGGGCACGACCGCATGCAGACAGAAAAACAGAAAATGCTGGCAGGCGAACTCTACAACGCTGCCGATGCGCAACTGCAGGCCGATCAGGCGGCGGCTGCGGAGTGGATGACACGCTACAACGCGACCAGCGCGCAGCCATCCGCGCAGCGGCATGCATTGCTGGTCGAGCGGCTCGCCGAGGTGGGGGCGGGTGCGGTGATCCGGCCGCCGTTTCATTGCGATTATGGCTACAACATCCGTCTGGGCGCGGACGTGTTCCTCAACTTCAATTGCGTGATTCTGGATATCTGTCAGGTAGACATCGGCGATGGCACGCAGGTGGGCCCTGCGGTGCAGTTTTATGCTGCCGACCATCCGCGCGATGCGGCCGGACGTGCCAGCGGGCTGGAGTTTGGTCGGCCGATCCGCGTTGGGCGCAATGTGTGGATTGGTGGTGGGGCGATCATCCTGCCGGGCGTCAGCATCGGCGACGATGCGGTGATCGGTGCTGGTGCGGTCGTTACGCGCGATGTGCCGGCCGGAGCGACCGCAGTGGGCAACCCGGCGCGCGTGCGCGCACCCCGGCACGCTGCCGATGATGTGCCCACCGATTGAAAGCAACGAACAAGAGCAGCTATGAAAACGGGCGTGCAGCTGTCAGACGGACGCGGCCGGTGCGCGATGCAGCTGCCGCGCGAACAGTGCAGTTTTGAACGCGTTACCGGCACCAGGGTGATGGTCGCTCGCCAAACCAGATGAGCCGCTTCAATCGCGACAGTCCGTCACGTGCAAGATTGATTTGTATCAAGGTCTGCGTTGCTGAGTGCTGTCAATCTCAACTCGCCGGCGAGGCTGCCGGTCTATGTGGGAGGTCATCATGTACAAACGAATCCTGATTGCCATCGATGCATCCGAGCTGTCGCATCGCGGCTTGTTTCAAGGCCTGGAACTGGCCAAGGCGACCGGCGCGAAGGTGGATATCGTCACCGTGTCCGAGCCATGGGCGATGGGCATGTACGACGCAATGGGCTGGAGTGTCGGCTACGAGGCAAGCCCGGAATACCGCACCGAGCGCGAAGCGGCCGCCGAAAAGATCCTGCGTCCGGCACTGGAACTGGCCGCCGCCGCCAACATCAAGGCCACGTCACGGCATGTGCTGGATCGCTTCGCCGCCGAGGGCATCGTGCAGGCCGCCAAGGAGTGCAAGAGCGATCTCATCATCATGACATCGCACGGCCGCCGCGGCATGCAGCGCATGCTGCTCGGCAGCCAGACAGTGGAAGTGCTGACCCATAGCTCGATTCCGGTGCTGGTGATTCGCTGATTCGCGGCACCGCACCGCCGCGACATCATTGCGCACTGTTGGCTGACCGCTACGGCGCAGCGTCTGTCTTAGGGCCTGCGCTCATCACGACCCTGCACCGACAACGACGCGGTGCAGACATTGCGCGCCCATCGCCGCGGGCTAGCGTCGGGCGTAAAACCCAGTGACTAACGATCCGCATACTCCAGCTCAATCGCG
Organism: Xanthomonas prunicola; assembly: GCF_002846205.1. Lineage (GTDB taxonomy): Bacteria > Pseudomonadota > Gammaproteobacteria > Xanthomonadales > Xanthomonadaceae > Xanthomonas > Xanthomonas prunicola. The sequence goes on along the minus strand of NZ_PHKV01000012.1, from coordinate 77,489 downwards.
CGCGCACGCGGCGGCTGGCCTAGACGACGCAGCGCTTCGGTATGCACGAGCGGAGCGCTGTGCAGCGGCAACATCCCCGCGCGCACCGGAGCCTCGGCGCGTTGGGTGTTCTGGGTCAGTTCGCGCATGAAGCGCCACATCGGTACGTAGTGACCACGTCGTGGTGTGGGCGCATGCGGCGCGGCGCGGCACTGGCGACGCCACTGCATCGGCGGCATACCGAAGCGCTGCTGAAACGCACGTTGAAACTGCCGCTCGGACGCAAAACCCAGTTCGTACAGCAACCAGGTCAGACTGCAGTCCGGGTAGGCCTGCAGATAGCGGTGTGCCATGCTCAGCCGCTGTTCGCGGATATAGCTGGCCACGCCGCCGCGCGACTGAAATAAGCGGTATAGCGATGCGCGCGACAACGCGAATGCCTGCTGCAACGACTCGGTGCCCAGCTCCGCCTCACCGATGTGCTGCTCGATGTAGGCCAGCAGGTGGATCATCAGCGGTGCACGCGCCTTTATGGCCGAGGCCGCTTGCGGAACGATGGCGCCGTAGTAACTGGTGCTGCTCATGCGGGTGCTGCCTGCGGCCCACTCCCCGGGGCCTGTCCCTTGATCAACCGAGAAAAGCAGCGCCAACCCATCACGCCTCTTCCACAAAGTCGGCGCTCGATCACGCATCCGCGTATGCGTCCACACGACCGAGACGATTGAGACGATTTGTCGGGTAAGCCCACGGGCGCATGTCTATCCACGCCGCAGCGCTGAGAAAGCGTCATCGCACGGTCTGCCGCTTCGGTCCGCGTGGTGCGCGGCGGTTGCGGGGTAGCCCGCAGCACCGGCGTCGCGCTCAGGCTGCAGGCACCACGCCGGGCCGGCGACATCCAAGCCATCAGGCAGCACGCGTGCACCGCGCGGTGGCGCAACGGACAAGCTCAATCGGCGCTCAGGCATGGCCAGCAGTCAGAAGTGCATCGTCCGCAATCGGGCGCCACGCGTGCAGATCGAAGACGACGTGGAGGTCTACGGCGCGCAGAACAAGGTGCAGATTCCGTTCGTGATGTCGGATCTGTCCGGCGCCAACGCCGGCGAGCCGCCCTCGCTGGGTGAGCGCAAGGCTTTGGAGATCGATGTCGACAACGTCGATAGCCGCCTGCAGTCGATGCGCCCGCGGGCGCGATTCAAGATGCCCAACACGCTTACCGGCGAAGGCGAGCTGGCGGTGGACATCACCTTCGAAAGCATGGATGACGTTTCGCCTGCCGCCATCGCGCGCAACATCGCACCGCTGGCCAAGCTGTTGCAAGCGCGCACGCAGCTGGCCAACCTGGATACCTACATGGACGGCAAGGCCGGCGTCGAGCAGCTGATTGCCAACGCCATTCGCGACCGGGCATTGCTGCAGTCGCTGGTGTCGGCCGCCAAGCCGGCGTCCGAACCTGAAGGAGCCTGAGCTATGTCCGCTACCGAATCCGCACTGGCCAGCAGCAGGACCAAAACAAGCGAACAGGGAATCGCGACCCGAAGGAGGTCGGGTTCACTTTCTAAGCCGACCCGATCCCGTGTCCGGGCGTCTGTCAGCGAAGCATCGATGCAGGACTGCTGGGACACAACGACGCATCGCTGGAGATCCAGGCATGTGTGGTTATTGCAGGTGATATCGCTGCTCGTCGACGTTGCTTGAATAGCGCACTGCCGCCCACAACGGCTGACTGAGACGTTCTGCCGGGTGCGATTGCCGGGGCCCGATACGGTTGGTCCCGACCATCACGTCACAGGAAGAAAAGCATGGACATTTCCAATAGCGGCGTTCTCAACATCGTAGCCGCCACGTATGGATTGAAGGACGTCACCGCGCAGGTGGCGGCGCTCGTCAACCGCAACGCCACCCCGCAGACGCTGTCGGTGGTAGCGAACAATGCGACCTTCAGCGATACCTGGCCAAATCATGCCAAGGTGCTGACGCTGGTCTACCGCTACGACGATGGGACAACGCGCACGATGGCAGTCAAGGAGGGCGCGACGCTGAGTGTCGGAGGGACTGAGTTCACGCAGGCGGACGCGCAGGTGGGCGATATCGCCGCTACCGGCCCCGTCCTCACCATATGGGGCGCGAGCTATGGTCCGGCGGATGTGACTGCCAAGGTTCAGGCCCTGGTGGACCAGAGCAACCAGACGCTCAACATCACCGCCAATAATGCGACCTTCACCGATACGTGGCCGAACAACGTCAAGACCTTGGTGGTGGTGGCCAGCTATACAGGGCAAGTGCCATTCATCGACATCGTGGTGGAAGGAAGCCCGTACGCCTTGAAGTATCGTCCGCATCTGCAGGTGCTCAGCGCCTTCTGGGGCCTTCAGGATGTGACCGGCATCCTCCAGGCGAACGTCAGGCAGCGCCACGTGAGCCTGCAGGCGTCCAACGGAGTGTTCGGCGATGGCTGGCCCGGTAACGCGAAGACGCTGTGCGTGATATTCCAGTACGCCGACTACGCGCCGCAGTCCACCATCATCCAGGAGGGCGGCACGCTCGCCATCGACTACACGGCATCCATGCCCGCCTATACGCCGCCGGTGGATCCGGCTGCACTGAACATCATCGCTGCCAGCTACGGGCGTAGCGATGTGACCGCAAAGGTCGCCGGTCTGATCAGTGGCCAGGCACTGAACATCACTGCCAACAACGCCACCTTCGGCGACAGCTGGCCAAATGTCGTCAAATCCTTCGTCGCCGTGTACAGCTGGGGGTCGGCGGCGATCTCCAGCATCGTGGTGCGTGAAGGACAAGCGGTCGCGCTGACCCGGCCGGAACCCGCCTTCGCGATCGACCAGAACTTCGTGTCGATGGCAGGGCTTTTCGCCACTGGCGACGAGATCAAACTCAGCGCCGCGGCCGGCGGTTTCTGGCAGGTGGGCCCGAACCAGCAGATCCTCGCCAGCGCTGCGTCCAGCGCCGCGGCGGAGACCTTCACCCTGTCGATTCCGAACGCGACCGGCTCGCCGATCGTGCAGTTGCGCTGTAGCGACGGCAGCTATGTGCAACTGGGTGCCGACGGCACCCTGCATGCCGGCGGCAATGCGCAGAACGCCGCCAACCTGGTGCCGTCGCTGCAATCCAATGGCGCCTTGAACTTGGGCATCGCCGGCGGCGCTCCGTTCGTGGCAGTGGACGCCAACAACGCGATCGTGGGCAGTGGGAGCTACAGCCCCGATTTTTCGACCTGCTTCAGCTTCCTGTTCAATCCCACCCAGGTGGGACTGGACAACCATCTCAAGGCGTTTGTCGGCAATGACCTGTCCACCGAGGATCTGAACCTGGCGCTGGTCAAAGTGATCTGGGATCTGACCGGTGGGTGCTTCCTGGCGATTGGGTTGGGACCGTTGATTGGTAATGCCGACAGGCTTGGTCCGGGGGTCTACCGGTTGCTAGAGGGCTACCCCAGCGTCATGCGCGCGATCAACGGGCTGGTTGCCACGGTCGGCAACAACCGGACCGCCTCGGCCGGCGCGTTGTTGACGGTGCTGGTGGCCGTCTACGAAGCCGGCGTGTTCATGCCGTTGCTGCGGCTGGTGCTGAGTATGGCCGGGTGGTGGGGACTGTCGATGGCGTTGGTCACCATCCTCACCAAGGTGCTGGGCGGCGCGGCGAGCGCAGGCGCGACGGTGGCTGCAGAGCTCATTACCAGCTTCGCCATCTGGGCTTATCAGACGACGATGGACGTGCTGGCCTACGTGGCCTCCACCAGCGCTGGGGCGGCCTTCCTGATCGCCGAGGAAGACGCTGTTTCCGCACCGTCGTTGTTGCTGGAGGCCTGATTCGCATCCATGAACCCACCACGTCATTGCGACGTGGTGGGTGTTGGTCCTGCGCTGATGGGCGGTGGCGATGTTTGCCGAGCAGCAAATGGGCCAGCGTGTTTTATCGAGATCAGTTGGACACGCACTCAGCCGTGCGCGCTGCCGGGTGGTCACCCACGTCCAAGTATCGCTGCGACCGAGGTGCAGCCCACAAAACTCCTGCGCAGCCGCCGGACGGGCGCGACCGGTGCTCGGAAGCACTCATACAGTGCGGCTCCTTCGCGCTGTCTGCGCTCACCTGACGACGGCTGGTTACTTGGTTAGCCGCTCAATAGGACTCGGAGAAGAAAAAGTACGGTGGACTGACACGTGAACAAGGTCTGTCGGGTGGGACGTCTGTGTCCGGTAAGCAGGAGGATGGCAAGGCGTCGGATAGCTCTTTCATGTGGCGCTGGTGGTGAGACTGCGGCAGGAATGGCCGGGTGGGCAGGCTGAGGAATCTTGCCGCATGCATTGCTGGGTTGGATGGTCTACAGCTGACCCATGCGCACCGCACAAGGGGCGCAGCGCCGCAGCCCCTGGACTGAGCGCGTGTGCATGTAGGCGGCAATAACCCAATACGGTCGTGTGCGGAGCGCGACGCGAAATAGTCCCATCGAGGCTGAGACAGCCGGACGCACCGTCGGTCAGCGGCGGCGCGACCGCGACACTCCCCTGGCATCTCCGCGATGCCGCACACTTGCTACCTGGTCGAACACAGGACGAAGCGATGGCACGGCGATACGGATGGAGCGGAATACTGGTGTGGCTTGCAGCCTTCGGCGCGGTGGCGGCCGGTCCAACGCCCGGCGAATACAGCACCAAGCAAGGCTGGGGCAGCCTGCAGGTCAGCGACAAGGGCGGGGCGCGCCACTTCGAGATTCTCACCGTGGGCGCCAACGGCCACACCTGTTCGTTGGCGGGCACGCTGCAAGGCGACAAGGCGGAAGTGAGCGACGCTAGCGACGCGCCTTGCAAGCTATCGTTCAAGCCGGTGGCGGGCGGCTTCAGCATCGCCGCACTGACCCAGGACAGCTGCCGTGACTACTGCGGCATGCGCGCCGGTTTCGAAGGCGACTATCTGCAGTTGCCGGCCGGCTGCACCTCTGCTGCCAGCAGCCGACGACGTGAGGCGTATCTGCGCGACTATCGCGGCAAGCGTTATACCGAAGCGCTTGCCGGCATGCAGGCATTCGCGGGCGAGTGCGGTGAGTTTCTTAACTGGCTCGATCGCGACCGTTTCGCCAACGACCGCGCCCTCACCCTGCTGCGCCTGAACCGCCCGCAGGAGTGCCTGGCGGCGTTGGACGAGACCATGGCGGGTCGCAGCCGCGACGAGGACTCGTTCCAGGCGGAACTGGACAAGAACAGCACGATGCTCCCACCCAGCGACTGGGATGCGTACCTGCCCATCGCCAAGTCCACCTGGTTCAATCGCAAACTCTGCGAGGCGGCCAAGCGCTGAGCTTGAGAGGGTTTGTCTTGCTGTGCGCACGTAAGCGCCTGGATGCGGCGGCGTGCCGATGGTCGTTTGTGCGTGACCGAGATGATGCTGGAACCATCGAGTGCCATTGCGTTCATTGGTGATCACCGCCGTCGTCACCTCGGGCAGCCGCGCGATGGATAACGGTGCCGGAGAAAAGAGTCAGAGCGATCTATCCAAACAATAGGGTCAGAGTGATTTACAGCGGGATTCACTCTGACCTGATAAAGGACGCCAAGCAGCAGGCGCGCGCGCTTTGCTGCAGTCGGTGGTGCACAGGTGCTGGCCCGTGGTCGATCCGACATCAAGCTCTTCGATACGTTGATCGAACGTTATCAAGCAAGTGGGCTATTGCCGAAGTGAGTGACGCTTGCCAGCAGCGTAGTCACTCCGCGGATGGCAAGCGCCGTAACACTACGCAGAGGTGGTCCAGGCGTGCAATCAACTGGTCCTCGCCCGCGTCCAGGCCGAGCTGGCCGATGCGGTCTTGCCATGCGGCGGTGGCCGTTGCCATGTCGGCAGGCAGCCCGAGCGCGGCGACGGTGACGGCCACTTCGCGCATTTCTGCAGCGCGTCGAATGCCGTGCACCATCATGCGCTCCATGTTGTAGCTTGCCTGGATGCCGAAGTCGCGCTGCGTGGCGGAGGCATTGAGCGAAGCGATCACCCGGTCTTCGACGCCGGCGCGGCGTGCGGCGATCAGGCATTCGGCGCAGAGCGCCTCGATGCCCTTGACCATCACCGAGCGCAGCATCTTGATGGACGAGGCCTGTCCAACGGTGTCGCCGGCTGGCTCCGGGCGCATGCCGAGCGATTGCAGAACGCTGAGTGCGGCTTCGATATGCGGGCCGCTGATCAGCAGGGGCACGCGGTGCCGTTGGGGTAGCACAGGCGCCATCACGGCGACATCGACGTAGCGCGCGTTGGCGGCTTCGATATCTGTAGCGGCGGCCTTCTTGGTGTCAGGTGCGCAGGAGTTGCAATCAAACCACAGCGTGCCGGCGCGCAATGACGGTGCCGCGGTGCGTGCTGCGGCGTGCGCGCAGTCGGCGGTGACCAGGCTGAAGACAACATCGGCCTGCGCAACTGCCGCAGCGGCCGTGTCGCATCCGGTGACGCCGTGCTGTCGATAACGGTCGAGCAAGGTCTGGCGTGTATCGGCCTGATCGGTCTTGATGTCGTAAGCGGTGATGCGCGCAGGAGCATCCACTGCCCAGCCTTCGAGAAAGGCGCAGGCCGCTTCGCCGAAGCCGATGAAGGTGATGGAGCTGCCAGGTGTAGCCATGCGATCAGTCCTGCGCGAGGGTTCGATGGAACGACGTGCCCGATTGGAGTTCTCTACGAGGCCAGCGACATCCTGGCGTTACATCGCCACAGCGCTGACACGACTTAGCCGTATGCATTGCACGAGCAAAGACATCGCTGCCGAGGTCGTGGAATTGCGCACCTGCGTCGCTGCAGCAGGCGGCAACCGTTGCGAAGGGGCAGGCAGGTCCTCATCCGCGACCACTTCAGCATGCACGCACGCAGACCATGGGTGGGGACGCGAATGGATGCGCGCTGCGGCGAATGCGGCACGTCGGAACAGCGGAATGCGGATGCGCGCGTCAACATTTCAAGGCCGCCAGCCGATGTCGGGCGCTGCTTATGTCGTGCGTCGTATCGGCACGGCTGCATGGCTGGATGCCCGCTGTGCAAACGCGCAACGTCTCCTTCGCATAGAAGGAGAACCTCATGCCCAGCGTGTTGATAGCTGGCGCTGCCAAGCAGGCCCGGGTTGCTGCTGCATGGCACGCGCATGCGCGGCAAGGGCAGCACGGCGTTGTCCGTGCCGTGCTGTCCTGCTATGCGCAAAAAAGTGCAGCCGGTCTTTCAATCCTTCCGATAGATCACACCAAGCTTGTCGATTTCATCGCCGGCGCGGCCGGTGAAGCCGGCGATATGCCAGCCGGTAGGCGCGGTGAGGGTGTAGCGCTCGTTGGTCGGGGTGCCGGCGGCGATGCTGCGGCCCTGGTTGGTGGCCAGGCTCAGCGAGAACAGACGGGTGCGGCCGTCGTATTGGCCAAGCGTCACGGTGGCCGAGGTCAGCGTTTCGCCGCTGCGCAAGGCCAGGGTGGTGGCGGTGCCGCCGCTACCGCCGTGGGCCAGGGTGGCGCCGCTGTCCAGGCTGGCAGCCACCGCATCCAGGCGCTCGGCACCGCGCAGGGTGACGCTGCGCAATTGGCGTTGATGCGCACCGCCGGCCACGTCGTTGAACGGCACGCCATGCGGTCCGCCGAAGCTGTCGCTGGTGCGCACGTCGGTACCCACCGCCCAACCGAACTGCGTATACAGCGGGTAGTGGTCCGACAGCGGCTTGCCGGCAATGTCGTAGAAGTTGCCCGGGTCGAGCTGGTAGCGGTTGGCGGCCAGGGTCAGCTGCGGCGCGGCGCGGTACAGGATCTTGTCGACGACCTCGCAGGTATTGGTCGGCGGCGTGCCGCATAGCAGCGGTGCGGCGCCGGCGGCCGGGGCGTTGCCCTTGATCAGTTCCACCCACGGGTCGATCAGGTTGTTGCTGGCGATGAGCTCGCGGATGTTGTCCTCGCTACGGGTGTAGCGGGTGTTGGAGTCCATCATCACCAGCACCGGGTTGCCGGCCGACCAAGTACGGATGAATTGCGAGAGCTGGGTGATGTTGGCGCGTCGTGCGGCCAGGTCGGCGGTTTCGGTACCGGCATTGGGATGGGCGTTGTACACGTCCAGCAACACGCCGTTGTCCAGCCGCACCTGCATGTAGCTGAAGCCCTTCGGCGTGAGGCAGTCGGTACCGTTGCACTTGTCCCATTTGACCCGGGTGAAGTCGTTGAATGGATAGTTGCTCAGCGTGTTGAGGCCATCGCCGATGGCGGCACCGCCGCTGGTGGGCGTGCGGTACGGGTGGGTATCGCCGGCGTAAAGCGTCGCGTGGTAATTGAAGTCTTCTTGCACATGGACCAGCGCATACGGCGCCAGCTTCGGTGCCAGCAGCGCCGTGTTGGTGGCGGGGTTGCTGCTGGAGATGCCTTCGGGTAGGCCGGCGACGTTGTAGGTAAGCACGTCGAGGACGCCGACACTGGATTGCGCGTGGGCGACACCGGCGCAAGCTAGCGTCAAACCGATTCCGACGCTGAGCAGAGAACGAAGATGCTGGAGCATGATGACCTCGTGCGGTTGGGGACAGCGAAAGGACGCAGAGCATTGGGTCCAACGCTTTGCGTTTTGGGGGGATCAGTGGTCCATGGCGAGCGGGTCGAGTGCGGCCTGGACGATGTGGGCGAACTGCGGCAGCGGGCAGTCGTAGGCCGGCGTGGCGGTACTGCAGCCGGGAATGAAGATGGCCGCGCTCGGCGGCGGTGCTTGCAGCGTCAACGCTTGTCGTTCGCGTAGCTGCGTCAGGCTCTGCGCGGTGTAGCGCAGGCGGATGACGCGTTGGCCGTCGGCACGTCGCCAGCGCTCGAACACCAGCGCGCCGCCGGGGACGGTCTGGTCGGGTTGGTAGCCGGGCAATTGCCAGTGCAGGTCGAACATGCCGGCCAGCAGGGTCAGGGTGCCGTCGTGGCCGGACACCACCACCAGGCGCGCATCACCGCCGATGGCGTCGGTCGCGGTGTGTGCTTGGCTGCCTTGCTGCAGCGTGGCGAGCAGACGTGCGGCCAACGGCGTGCTGGCCAGGCGCGCGACGGTTGGCGCGCGCAGGCGCAGCGCGAATTCGGCCTGATGCGGGGCAAACACACGCAGCAGCATGGCCTCGTCCAGGCCTTGCCAACCGAGTGCGGCGAAGTCCTGTCCATCGGCCCAGCCCATCAGCAGGCTTTCGGTGATACCCGAGGCGGCTGCGGCAGGGCCATCGATACCGGGGATCGACGGTCCAGCATCATCCAGCCCGGCCGGCACCGTGGTGAGGCGTCGCTTGTCGGGCGCGGCCTGGGCGGGGCACGGCCGTTGCGTGCATTGCAGCAGCAGTCGTTCGAGCGTTTCGATCGCATCGGCCTGGGTGGCATTCCAGGCCTGCGCATTGCCACCGATGCGCCCTGCAATGGCCGCCTGCATACGCGCACGTGCCTCGGGTTGACGCAGCGCAGCGGTGCCATCGAACAACACATCGGAACTGCCGGTCGGCACGTGATGCACCGGGTTGACGCAGCCGGGCGTCAATGTGCTGGCCAGCGCTTGGGCCGAGGCAATGGTGCGTTGGGTAAGGTTGGCCCAGTAATAGGCCTGGTTGCAGCCGTCGCCTTTCAACACACCAAGCGCGGTGTAGCGTGCGCGGTAATAGTCGCCGAACAAGCGCTCCAGTTGCGCGCCGTTGGCGGTGAGGTGACCGGCCGGCACGCCGAAGTGCGGCCATGCATGCAGCGAATACTGGCTCAGCTGTTCGGGGCTGGACATCGCCGCACGCACGCCGTGGCGCTTGAGGATCACCACTTTTTCCAGCGTGTCGGGCGCGTCGGTGGCATGGGCAGGGGTGAGGGGTACGAGCGCAAGCCCGAACAGGGCGGCAGTGCGCCGAAAAAAACGCAGAAGCATCGGCAGATCCAGGACGAATGGAGCGAAGAGACCAAACCAGCGCAGTGGTGCGGTGGCGGCCGTGCGCGCGCGCGACGACCGCCAGCTGCGCCTGCAAACGCGCTTAGAAACGTGCGCGCAGACCTACCGACCAGGTACGGCCGTAGTCGGTGTAGCCACCGAACAAGTGGTCGCCCACGTATTGCCGCTGTACCTGGCCGGTGAGGTTGATGGCGTTGACGAATACCGACAGCGTGTCGTTGACCTTCCAGGCGACGTTCGCGTCCAGGCTGCCGAAGGCAGCGCTATTGAGCGTGGCGACGTTGGCGGTGCCGACGGCGTTGACGATGTTGTCGCTCCAGCTGTAACTGGCGCGCGCCATCAGCGGACCCTTTTCGTAAAACACCACGGCGTTGTAGGTGTTCTTGGCCACGCCTTCCAGACTGTCGGTGAAGCGGCGCGTGCCGTCGCGGTAGGTCGCCTGGCTATCGGTGAAGGTGTAGTTGAGCTGCATGCCCAAGCCGTCCAGCGGTGCCGGCAGGCCGGTGAACACCTGCTGGTAGGCCAGTTCCACGCCCTTGACACTGGCCTGGCTGCCGTTGGTCTTGGACGAGAGCAGATAGGTCTGACCCTGGTAATCCAGGTAGGACAACTGGGTCTGGATGAAACTGGAAATATCCTTGTAGAACACACCGCCGGTCAGCGCCGAAGTGCCATCGATGTACCACTCAAAGGTCAGGTCGTATTGCCACGCTTCGAACGGACGCAGTGCCGGATTGCCGCCGCTGGCGGTCAGCACTTCGCCGCTGGAATTGAAGGTGAGCTTGGACGACAGGTCGGTGAGATCCGGGCGGGTGATCACCTTGGCTGCGGAGGTCCGCAACACCATGTCATCGCGCACGTCCCAGGCGGCGTTGAACGACGGCAACGCGTTGGTATAGCTGCGCTGGAAATGCACCGGCTGGGCGGCGCCGTTGAGATCGGCATGGCCGTCGGTGGTCTGCTCGGTGCGCACCAAGCGCACGCCCAGATTGCCGCGCAGGTCGCGTCCGGCCAGCGCGCCGCCGAAGTCCGTCAGCGCATACGCCGAGCCGATCTTCTCGCTTACCTCGTAGGAGTTCTGCAGGTCGGCGCTATTGGGTGTGCCGCTGAGGTCGGCGGCGGTCGGCCAGTCGCCCCAGAACGGCGCTTCGATCGGCGCCAGCCACTGCCGCGGCAGTGTGCCCTTGCCGTCGACCAGCATGTCGCTCACCGGCAGCGCGGTGAAATAGCTGCCCGGAAAACGCACACCGGCGATGCGGTTGAGCAGCAGGTCGGCACGGTCGTAGGTGCGCGAGCGCTCGCGGTACTTGGCGCCGAATTTGATATCGCGCAGCCAGCCATCGCCGAGCGTGCGTTTGGCGTCCAGCTGCAGTGCGTCTTCCTTGTCGCGCGCATCGATCTCGCGCCATTCCAGCCGGCGTCCGCTGACGCTGGCCGGGTTGGTCGGATCGAAGCCATTGGTAAAGCTCCAGTTCGGCACGTTGTCGTCGTCGGCCTGCGGCATCTCCACCCGCATCGACAGATTGGTGCCGCTGCGCAGACGCGTGCGGCGAATCGGGTCGGAGTCATAGCTGTGCGCCTGCGAGTGGAAGGCCACTGCGCCGAGCGTCCACACATCGCCATTCCAGGTGCTGGACAGGCGCGCGCTGCGGTTGTCGTCGGTGATGCCGGAAGTTTCGCGCGAGACCTGCACCTGACCATTGCGATAGTCGAAACCGGTGACGCCGCCATGGTCCACCTGCAGGTTGCTCATCTTTGCCACGCCGTCGAAGCCCACGCCCAGGCTGTATTCGTCGTAGTGCACCGTCTGCTTGGCATACAGCAGGTCCAGATTGGTTTCCCAGGCGGCATTGGGGCGCCATTGCAACGAGGCGGCGACGCCGGTGCGCTCGCGCTGCTCCAGTTCCAGCGTCGGGCGCAGGCCGGTGGGCAGGTAGGACGCACCCGGCGCACCGGGCACGCCGTTGGGGTAATAGTCCCAGCTCACTTCGTTGACGCGGTCCTGGCGCAGGCTGCGCTGTGCATACGCGCCGGACACCAGCATGCCGAAGGTGCCCTCGGCATTGACCCAGTTGAATAGGCCGGACACGCGCGGATCATTGGCATGCGTGCGTTGCGCCTGGCTGGATTCCAGCGAGGTGTTGAGCAAGGTCTTGCCCAATTCCAGCGGGCGGAACGTGCGCACGTTGACGATGCCGCCGATGGCGCCTTCGTCCAGATCGGCGGTGGGGCTCTTGATCACGTCCAGGCCGGAGACCAACTCCGCCGGCAAGGTGTCGTAGCGAAACTGGCGGCCGGTCTGGCCGGAAGTACGCACGTTCTCGTTGACCGCCATGGTCTGGCCGTTGAGCGTAGTCACCTGGAAATTCGGACCCAAGCCGCGCACGCGCACGTACACGCCTTCGCCGCGGTCGCGCACGATCGACACGCCGGGCACGCGCTGCAAGGCTTCGGCCACGTTCTGCGCCGGCAACTTGCCGATATCTTCGGCAGCGATGACGTCCACCACGCTATCGGCATAGCGCTTCTCGCGCAGCGCGGCGCTGAGGCTGCCGGCATAGCTGCCCAGCACCTGGATGCTATCCAGTTCGCGCACCGGTGCACCGGGGGCGACCGGTGTGTTGCTTGGCGCAGCCGGCACCGCTGCAGCCGGCGCTTCGCTGGTCGCCGTGTCCGGTTCGATGGTCACCGTGGTGGGCGTGAGATAGCGGTAGCGCAGGCCGGTGCCATCGAGCAGTTGTTGCAATGCCTGCTCCGGTTCCGCGCCAGCGGTGGTGCCGCGACTGCGGCGCTCGGCGCCGACGCTGGCCGCGTAGACGAATTGCAGACCGGTCTGGCGCGAGAGCGTATTGAGCGCGCGTGCCAGCGGTTGTGCAGGAATGGCATTGACCGCGACGGTCGGCGTTTGGGCGCCGGCAGCGCCGGCATGCAGGGCGAGGGCAACGGACAGAAACAGGCAGCGGCGCATCATCACATCCAGCGAGAAGGAAAAGGGGGCGCCGCACCAAACCCGCAGGTCGATGCGGCGACTACCCCATCTACGAGGTGCGACAAGCCGAGTCGGGCACCGTTTTTTGATGAATTTTCTGTGACACGTGCAGTGGCGGTGGATTGCGCGCAGGCCAGGTGGTGCGCGGCGAAAACCGAGGCATCACTGCCAGCCGCCGATTGCATGGGTTGTTGCTGCGCGCTGCGCCACGCGGTGCTTGCGCGCTGCGTGGCGCAAGCGAGAACACACGATGCGAAGTCGTGTGGGTGCGACACAGCGAGGTGTTGGCATGCGGCAAGCCCACGCCGCGCGATGTTGCGGTGTCTGCAGCTGTCAGTTGTGCGCGCATGTTGGCGCAAGCCAGGCGGCTCCGCTGACGGCGTGCGCTATTGGGTGGTGGTCACCGAGGGTGCGTGGCTGACGATATGCAGCGCATCGGCGTGTTGTTCGAGCCGCAGGCCGGGCTGCCGCGCGAGAAACGCCCGCAGACCGGCGAGATCGTCGCTGCGCAGATTGCCGGTTAGCCGCAACGCGCCGGCATGGGCATCGTCGATATGCAGCTGGACGCGATTGAGGCGGTTGAAGTCTTCGGCCACATTGCGCAACGGCTCGTCGCGAAACACGATGCGCTGCTGCTGCCATGCATGCATGCTGGCGACATCTTCGTTGCTCAGTTCGACCTGGCCGGCGCCATCGATGCGCGCGCTCTGTCCGGCTCCCAGGTTGGCCAGCATCGGCTGCGCTGGGCGGTCGGCGCGCCAGACATGCACGCGCCCGGCAGACACGTCGATGCGTGCCTGCGGTCCGTGCAGGGTGATGTCGAAAGCGGTGCCGATGTCTTCCACGCGCAGGCCGAGCACATGCACCTGCAGCGGGCGCCGGTCCGGTGCCACCTCGAAGCTCGCCTGGCCCTGCAGCAATTGCAGACGGCGCGACCAGGGCGTCATGGTGGCCTGGATGCGCGTGTCTGCATTGAGGAACACCACGCTGTGGTCGCTCAGCTGGACGCGGCGTTGTTCGCCATGCGCGGTGGCATAGGTGGCGTTGCGCGGCCAGGCCCAGCCACCAACGACCGCCAGCAGACCGAGCATGGCGGCCAAGCCGACATGCCAGTGCGGTCGGCGCGGCACCGATCGCGGCCGAGCATTGCCTGCTGCGGCGACGGCTGGACGTGGCGGCAACGGCAGTGCCACCACATTGCGTGCCAGCTCAGACGCGCGCTGGCGATCGGCCAGCAGCAATGCGTCGACATCCAGCGCCATGGCATCCAACGCCTCGCCGAGCGCGCCGGCGACCCGCGCCACTGCCAGGTATTCGCGCACATGCGCCGGCGAGGCAGTCAGCCAGTCCATGAAATGCGCCTGTTGCTCGGCGTCCAGCACCTGCATGCGCTGGAGCGCATGCCAGTGCGCCGCTTCCTCGGTCAGGCGGCGTGTGGCCCACGACGATGCGCTCACCACCACTGTTCCCCACTCTCGGCCAATGCTTGTCGACACGCCGACAGGCCACGCACAACGTATTTCTTGACCATGTGCGATGACACGCCCAAGCGCTCGGCGATCTGCTTGTAGCTCAAGCCATCGCGATACTGCATCACCAACACCGCGCGGACGCGCTCGGGCAGCCCGGCCAGCACGGTCTGCAGACGTTGCTGGCGCTGTTGTCGCTGTGCGCTGTCTTCGACATCGTCACCCGCCACCAGCCGTTGCGCGAACTGCTCCATGTCTTCGATGCGCAACGGTGCCTGCTTGCGCCGCGCGGCCTGCTCGCGCGCCAGGTTGACCGCCACCGTATAGAGATAGGCTTCCGGGTTGGCGATGGCCTGGCCCGGCTGCTGATGTGCACGCAACAGGCGCAGATAGGTTTCCTGGACCAGATCTTCGGCGTCTTCGTTGGCGCCGCGGCGCACGAAAAAGCCGCGCAAGACTGGACCATGCTCGGCGAACAGGCGCGCCCAGGCGCGCTTTGGATGTGCAGACACCCGAACCTCCCGCCGGTTGGAGGGGCGCAGGCTAGCGGCGTCATATGACGTCGTGGTGACGCAGCCGCTGCGGATGACCGGGCAGCGGCCACGCAGACCGGTGCCGACAGCCTGCGCAATCGCCGCGGGCGAGTGATACCGCGGCAGCATCCCAAGACCCCGCTTGGCCTGACCACAGGCCGGGGCGCTGCCTGAGACAGGGCGGGCAGACAGCGACAACCCCGCATCTGCCCGGGCTCCGCTGCGCTGCCGGCCGCCGCGGTGGGCGGGGATCTAAATGGTTACGGAAGGCGTGTTCCGCGCCGGCGCCAATGCGGGATACTGCGCTTCCACGCAGGCGAGATGGGCTTCGATGTCCGAGCTGCCGATCACTGAGTTGTTGCAGGCCTGGCAGCGCGACGAACCCGGCGCGGGCGACGCATTGGCGCGCCAAGTCTATGAGGTGCTGCGGGGCACCGCACTGCGCGAACTGCGGCGCGATGCGCGTGCCGGGTTGCAAGCCACCGAGCTGGTGCATGAGGCGTGGATGCGGCTGGAGCAGGGCCAGCAGGCTTTTCGTTCGCGGGCGCATTTCTATTCGGTGGCGGCGCTGCAGATGCGCCATTTGCTGGTGGATCTGGCCCGGCAGCAGGCCAGCGCCAAGCGCTTGGGACAAGCGGTGACACTGACCATCAGCCTGTCCGATGGCGCAGCGCGGCCGGAGGCATTGATGCTGGTGGCCGATGCCTTCGACAAGCTGGCCCAGGTCGATGAGCGCAAGGCCAAAGCATTCGCGTTGACCGAACTGGTGGGTTTCAGCGTGGCCGAAGCGGCCGAGCAGCTGGAGGTGTCGGTGCCCACGCTGGAGCGCGATCTGCGCTTTGCCCGGGTATGGCTGGCAGCGCAGCTGTGAGCCCTGCGGCCACCTCCTGGCAGCGCTTGGAGGCCTTGTTTCACCAGGCCTGCCAGTTGCCTGCCGCCGAGCGTGAGGCGTTTGCGCGTGCGCGGGCCGGCGACGATGCGGTGCTGGGCGACCAGTTACTGGCGATGCTGGCGGTGGAAGCGCAGGCCACCTTGCGCGTGTGTGCACCCTTGAAACAGGCCGCCGCCGCATTGCGTGGACCGTTGCCGGAACTACCGGCCGGCACGCGTTTCGGTGCCTGGGCGATCGATCGCCTGATCGGCGCCGGCGGCATGGGCCAGGTCTATCTGGGTCACCGCGCCGATGGCGCGTACGAACGCGAGGTGGCGATCAAACTGATGGCTGCCGATGCGCTGGATGCGCAGGGCCGTGCCTTGTTCGAATTTGAATGCCGGCTGCTGGCGCAGATGGTGCACCCGGCGATCGCACAGATTCACGACGTGGGCACCGACGCGCACGGCCAGCCGTATCTGGTGATGGAGTACCTGCGCGGCGATCCGATCACCTGGTGGTGCGACGAACACCGCCTGTCGCTGCATGCGCGCGTGTTGTTGATGCTGCGGGTGAGCGAGGCGGTGCAGCACGCGCACCAGAAGGGCGTGATCCATCGCGACCTCAAACCCAGCAACGTGCTGGTCAGCGAGATCGATGGGCGGCCGGTGCCGGGGGTGATCGACTTCGGTATCGCCATCGATGCAGCCAACCCCGGCATGACCTCCGCACACGATCGCGGCACGCCGGGCTATATGAGCCCGGAGCAGGCACGCGGCGCACAGGATGTGGACGCGCGTAGCGATATCTACGCACTAGGGGCGATGTTCTACGAGTTGAGTTGCGGGCTGGCGCCGGTGGCAGGAAGCGATGGCTTGCCGCAGCCGCCGTCGCAGCGTGTCGCTGCGGTACCCGCCGACGCACGTGCGCGGATCTGTGCGGCACGCGCGACCACCCATCAAAAATTACACGACCAACTGCGCGACGGGCTGGATGCGATCGTGCTGCGGGCGTTGCAACCGCAGCCGGGCGCGCGCTACGCATCGGTGTCCGCGTTACTGGACGATCTGCATCGCTGGCTGGATGGTTACCCACCGCGCGCCTTGCAGGCGAGCCGCTGGCTGCGGCTGCGTAAATTCACCCAGCGTCATCGCAGCGGCGTCGCCGCCGGTGGCCTCGCAGCGATTGCCGTGGTCACCGGCCTGGGCGCCACGCTGTGGTCCCTGCAGCAGGCTGCGCGCGATGCGCAACGCGCGCAGGTCACCGGCGATTTCATGAGTTCGGTGTTGTCCAGCGTGGACCCCGGCGTTGCGCGTGACCTGGACAAGACCCTGATGCTGCGCGTGATGCAGCAGGCCTCGCAGCGTGCGGCGCGCGAGCTGGCCGACCAGCCCGATGCGCGCACGCAGGTGGAACTGACGCTGGGCCGCACGCTCATCGCGCTGGCCGATTATCCGCAGGCGGTGGCGCATCTGCGCATTGCACAGACCCTGGCGCAACAGACCGCCGGCGCGGGCAGCCTGCCGGCGTTGAAGGCGGCTTCCATGCTGGGCCAGGCGCTCACCGGTGCCGGCAAGCCCGGCGATGCCGAGCGCGTGTTGCGTCAGGCCATGGCGCAGGCAGCGCGCGGCGATGCGCAACGCCAGGCCATCGGCAACGAGTTGCGTGCGCGCCTGGCGTGGGCGCTGCGCGAGCAGGGCCGCATGCACGATGCGCTGGCAGAAAGCCGGCATGCCTATGTCGCTGCGCTGGCCAATGCAGCCAGCAGCGCGGACCAGCGCATCGACGCCGGCAACAGTTACGCCGCCGTGCTGGCCGATAACGGCCAGCTGGTCCCGGCGATCGCCTTGCAGCGTAGTCTGCTGCGCGAGCGCATGGCCATGCGCGGGCCGGAGCATCCGTTGGTGGTGACGATGCGCAATAGCCTTGCGGTATTCCTGCTGATGCAGCGCGACTTTGCCGGTGCCGAAGCCGAACTCGTCCCGCTGCTGCGGGTGACCCGCGCGTTGTATGGCGAGAACGCCGCCGACACCTTGATGATCGAAGGCAACCTGGCCGGCGCCTTGCGGCAACAGGGCAAGGTGGCTGACGCCGGGCCGTATTACCGCAGAGCGATGGAGCGCGCGCGCGCGGCCTTCGGTAACGATGCGCCAGCCACCATCACCTATCGCAGCAATCACGCGTTCTGGTTGCTGGACGACGGCCAGGTAGAGGCATCGTTGGCCGAACAGCGCGATGCGCTCACCGCATCGGAGCGTGTGCTGGGGCGTGCGCATCCACAAACTGCCGAGATCTTGCGCGGCATGTCCGAAGCCGAGCGCAGGCTGGGCCAGACCGTGGCGGCGCGCGATCATGCCCAGCAGGCATTGCAGATTCTCACCGGCATTTTCGGCAACGCGGACGAGCCGCTGCGCGCCGCACGTCAGACCCTGGCCATGGTGACGCCTGCAACGCCGCCGGACGCAGAGACCACCACCTCGGTGGCGCGGCGCTGAGCCGCATTGTCGGGTTGCTCGTGCGGCCTCGCTGGATCGTGCGGCGCATTGCCACTGCCAGCGTGTGCCGATGCAACCTGCCGCGCGCCTGAACGCCGCCGGGTGCTGGAGGCCGCCCGCCAGGCGCAGGGAGTGACCCTGCGCACCATCCTGCCGAGTTCGTTTGTGGGCCAGCCGAGTCCGCCAGGGGGCGCCACATCACGCGAAACTGCCCAACGCGCCGGCAGTCTGCGCGCCGGTCAGCTCAGCGGCAGCGCTGCCGGCTCAGTCACGCTCACCGGCAGCGACAACGCCATCGACGTGCCCGGCGACTTCAGCGCGCAGGGCCTGGGCCTGGTCAGCCACCGCACCCTGCTGGTCAGCGGCCGTGTCGATGGCGGCCCCATGTTGCGTCCGCGCAGCGGCGGCGACCTGCAGCTGAGCGGTCAGCTCAGTGGCGCCGCCAGCGGGTGGCGGGCCGTTGCGGCTAACGGCAACGCAGCGGAGATAAAAACGCAACGCCACCGAGCCTCGAAGCCTGCTTCTGCTCTACGAATCCCACTCCCGAATCACCAGCTATACAGCTTCCAATACACCTTGTTGACCTTGTCCTTCTCCGCATCGGTATGCCCGTCGTGGTCGCGGTCGTACAGGAAGTAGGGCGCGCCGCGCGTTGGCGTGACCCGCACCATTTCCAGCTGGCCGTTGACGCGGTATTCGTCGACCTTGTCGCCGTTAGCCATGGTTTTGCTGGTGACATCGGCGCCAGCCGGGATCTCGCCACCGGCGCGGTCGCTGCCATTGGTGGCGCAGCCGCCCAGCAGCAGAAACGGCAGCAGCAAAAGATGTGCTCTCTTCATTGTCGTTGTCCATGTTGATCGTCGGCCAGTATGCGCTGGCGCAGTGTGCCGTGAGTGTGCAGCGTAGAATTGGGTCATGAGCAGATTAGTCCTGATCGACGGGTCCAGTTACCTGTACCGCGCGTTCCACGCGCTTCCGCCGCTGACCAATGCCCAGGGCGAGCCCACTGGCGCCTTGTTCGGCGTGGTCAACATGCTGCGCGCCACTTTGAAGGAACGCCCCGCGTACGTCGCGTTCGTGGTGGATGCGCCCGGCAAGACCTTTCGTGATGACTTGTATGCCGACTACAAGGCCAACCGTCCCTCGATGCCCGACGATCTGCGCGCGCAGGTGCAGCCGATGTGCGACATCGTGCATGCGTTGGGCATCGACATCCTGTGCATCGACGGCGTGGAAGCGGACGATGTGATCGGCACACTGGCCCTGCAGGCCGCCGCCGATGGCCTGAGCGTGACCATCTCCACCGGCGACAAGGACTTCGCCCAGCTGGTGCGCCCGGGCATCGAGCTGGTCAACACCATGAGCGGCAGCCGCATGGATTCGGACGCTGCGGTGATCGCCAAGTTCGGCGTGCGTCCCGATCAGATCGTCGACCTGCTGGCGCTGATGGGCGACACCGTCGACAACGTGCCCGGCGTGGAGAAGTGCGGCCCCAAGACTGCCGCCAAATGGCTGGCCGAATACGACTCGCTCGATGGGGTGATCGCCAACGCCGACAAGATCAAGGGCAAAATCGGCGACAACCTGCGCGCCGCATTGCCACGGCTGCCGCTCAACCGCGAACTGGTCACCATCAAGACCGACGTAGCGCTGGCCAGCGGCCCGCGCGCGCTGGACCTGCGTGAGCCGAACACGGAAACGCTGGCGGTGCTGTACGCGCGCTACGGCTTCACGCAGGCGCTGCGCGAACTCGGCGGTGCAGCCGCCCAGGCCGGCCTGCTGACAGAGCCGATGCCGTTGGGAGCCGCCGCTGCCAGCGCCCGCACCGAACCCGGCCGCGCGCGCGGCACCGGCTTCGTGTCCGGCCCGGTCAGCGCCCCGGTGGACCTGGACCCCGCGCTGTCGGCGCCCGGCCAGTACGCCACCATCCTGACCCAGGAACAGCTCGACAGCTGGATCGCGCGCCTGCGCGCCGCCGGCCAGTTCGCCTTCGATACCGAAACCGACAGCCTGGACCCGCTGCAGGCCGATCTGATCGGCCTTAGCGTGGCCGCCGAGCCTGGCGAGGCGGCATATCTGCCGTTCGGCCATAACTTTCCCGGCGCCCCGATTCAGCTCGACCGCAGCCAGGCGCTGGCGCAACTGGCGCCGCTGCTCACCGATCCCGCCGTGCGCAAACTCGGCCAGCATGGCAAGTACGACCTGCACGTGATGCGCCGACATGGTGTGGAGCTGGCCGGCTACGCCGACGACACCCTGCTGGAGAGCTTCGTGCTCAATTCCGGCAGCGCCCGCCACGACATGGACAGCCTGGCCAAGCGTTACCTGGGCTATGACACGGTCAAATACGAGGACGTCTGCGGCAAGGGCGCCAAGCAGATCCCGTTCGCCCAGATCAGCCTGGACGACGCCACCCGCTACGCCGCCGAGGACGCCGACATCACCCTGCGCCTGCACCAGGTGCTCGGCCCCAGGCTGGCTGCCGAACCGGGCCTGGAGCGCGTTTACCGCGGGATCGAGATGCCGCTGGTGGAAGTGCTGGCCCGCATCGAAGCCAACGGCGTGTGCGTGGACGCGGCCGAACTGCGCCGCCAGAGCGCAGACCTGTCCAAGCGCATGCTCGCCGCCCAGCAGAAGGCCACCGAGCTGGCCGGGCGCAGCTTCAACCTGGATTCGCCCAAGCAGCTGCAGGCGCTGCTGTTCGACGAGCTCAAGCTCCCCGCCGTGGTCAAGACGCCCAAGGGCCAGCCCTCGACCAACGAAGAGGCGCTGGAAGCCATCGCCGACCAGCACGAGCTGCCGCGGGTGATCCTGGAGTACCGCGGCCTGGCCAAGCTGCGCAGCACCTATACCGACAAGCTGCCGGAGATGATCCACCCGCAGTCCGGGCGCGTGCACACCAGCTACCACCAGGCCGGCGCCGCCACCGGGCGCTTGTCATCGTCCGATCCCAACCTGCAGAACATCCCGATCCGCACCGAGGACGGCCGCCGCATCCGCCGCGCTTTCGTCGCACCGCCCGGACGCAAGCTGATCGCCTGCGACTACTCGCAGATCGAGCTGCGCATCATGGCCCACCTGTCCGGCGACCCCGGCCTGGTGGGCGCGTTCGAATCCGGCGCCGACGTGCACCGCGCCACCGCCGCCGAGGTGTTCGGCCGCACCATCGACACCGTCAGCGGCGACGAGCGCCGCGCCGCCAAGGCGATCAACTTCGGCCTGATGTACGGCATGAGCGCGTTCGGTCTGGCCCGCCAGCTCGGCATTGGCCGTGGCGAAGCGCAGGACTACATCGCGCTGTACTTCAGCCGCTACCCCGGCGTGCGCGACTTCATGGAAACCACCCGCCAGCAGGCGCGCGACAAGGGCTACGTGGAAACCGTGTTCGGCCGTCGGCTGTATCTGGACTTCATCAACGCCGGCAGCCAGGGCCAGCGTGCCGGCGCCGAGCGCGCCGCGATCAACGCGCCGATGCAGGGCACTGCCGCCGACATCATCAAGCGCGCCATGGTCAGCGTGGATGGCTGGATCGCCGACCACGCACAACGCGCGAAGATGATTTTGCAGGTGCACGACGAACTGGTATTCGAAGCCGATGTCGATTTCGTCGACACACTGCTGAGCGAAGTCACCACGCGCATGGCCGCTGCGGCTGAATTACGCGTGCCGCTGGTGGTGGATTCGGGCGTGGGCGATAACTGGGATGAGGCGCACTGACGGAGCCAATGCCGCTGCTATGCTGAATACGTAGATCAGCAATAATCCGTGTGGACATAATCCGAATTCAGCTGATTTGACGGAATGAATAAGCGCTAAATTCTACATTTTTTTAACAGTTATCTTCACGATCTATCAATGTGGAAAATGGTGTTATGTCCCTCGACGGGCGCAACGCCTGTCGGCAGATCTCTCCCATCCCCTGGAGCAGATCTCGGAGCGGAAACTCCTCCCCAAGTTTCCGTTCCCTGGCCCCGCCGACCTCCCCCTGGTCTGCGGGGCTTTTTATTTGTGTCTTCCCGGTTGTGCGCAAGCGCTGCAGCATGACGTGCGATGCTGCATGTGAGTCGGCATGCGCCGGCGCGCGGCATGCATGGAAACAGCGAGAGGCACACGCAGGCAACGCACTCGCCTGCAGCGCGCGCCAAACGGCATACCGCGTTGCAGGATAAATGCCCGCTCAATTTGCAGCGCGCGGCCATGCAGACGTCATGCTGCGATGGCGGTATGGTGGCCATATTACTCATTCAGGTTATGGCTCGTGCCGCCGCGCGCATTCGTCGATCGCCCTGCCGTCGTTGCGTTGCGATATGCCTCTGCGAGGCGCCCGACATGCGGGTGCTGATTGCCGAGGACGAACCGTCGATCGCCGACGCGGTGGTTGCGACGCTGCGCCAGCATGGCCACGTAGTGGATCACGTCGACGATGGCAGCCAGGCCGATGCGGCGCTGCGGGGCACCGACTACCAGCTGCTGGTGCTGGACTTGGGCCTGCTTGGCGACATGGATGGCGTGCGCGTGTTGCAGCGTTTGCGCGAGCGCGGGGCCACCACGCCAGTGCTGGTGATCAGTGCGCGCGAAGCCCTGCATGAACGCGTGCGCGTGCTGGATCTGGGCGCAGACGATTACCTGGTCAAGCCGTTCGCGTTGGAGGAGTTCCAGGCGCGGGTGCGCTCGGTGTTGCGGCGGGCCATCAGCCAGGGGACGCCGGAGTTGCGCCTGGGGCGCCTGCGCTTGGACCTGACTGGACGCCGCGCCTGGATCGATACGCAGGCGCTGGAGTTGACCGCACGCGAATACGGGCTGCTCGGTGCACTGGCCACGCGCGCTGATCGTGTGACCAACCGCGCCCAGTTGGTGGAAGCGCTGTGCGGTTGGGACGAAGAGATCAGCGACAACGGCCTGGATATCGCAATGCACCGACTCCGCCGCAAGCTGCACGGCAGCGGCGTGGGTATCCGCACCATCCGCGGCTTGGGGTATCTGTTGCAGGAGCGCCAGGACGGCGACGATGAGGGCTAAGCGGACCCTGGCGCGGCCCAGCCTGCGCCGACGCCTGCTGCTGTTCCTGGCGGTGCCGATGCTGGTGCTGCTGGCGATCGATGCGGCGGTGACCTATCGCATGGCGCTGGGCTATGCCAATCGCGTGCACGACAAGAATCTGGCCGACGACCTGCAGGCGCTCACTGCGCTGCTGCGGCAGTCGCCCGAACGGCGCAGCCTGTCGGCGCAAGCGCAGTTCCTGCTGCGTTACGACCCGGACGGGGCGAATTATTTCGCGGTCTTCAGCCGCCGCGAAGGGTGGCACTACGGGGATACCGGGCTGCACGGCATGCGCCAGCCGGCGCTGGGCAAACCGCCGGTGCTGTACTCGGTCGACGACGGCGTGCGCAGGCTGCGCGCGGCATCGGTGGCGATGCCTTCGCCCTACGATGCCGGCGACGTGCTGACGGTGACCATCGCCGAGTCGTTGATCGATCGCCAGCGCAGTGCGCGCAATGTGCTGTGGCTGACCTTGCCCGTGCAGACAGTGCTGATCATCGCGGTGATGGCGCTGGTGTGGCTGGGCGTCAACCATGGTCTGCGGGTGCTGCGTCCGCTGACCGAGCGCCTGGCCGCGCGCGAACAGGCATTGGCGCCGGTCAGCGGGCCGGACGTCCCGCAGGAAATCCTGCCGCTCACCCTGACCCTGGACGCGCTGTTCGTGCGCGTGCGCGATACCGTGCAGTTGCACGAGCGTTTCATCGCCGATGCCGCGCATCAGTTGCGGACTCCGCTGGCGGGGCTGCAACTGCATGCCGAGCGCGCGATGGGTGCCGATCCAGAGCAAACCCATGCGGCGCTGTTGCAGATCCAGCAGTTGACCGCGCGCGCGGCGCGCGCCGCCAGCCAGCTGCTGGCATTGAGCCGCGCGCAATCGCCGCACCATCGCGATGAGGCCTCGATGCCGGTGCCGTTGTACCGGTTGATCCCCGAGGCGGTGGCCGCGCGCGTGCCCGATGCGCTGGCCGCCGACGTGGACCTGGGCTATCAGGCCGACAGCGAAGACGCCGCTCTGGTGGTGATCGGCGATCCGCTGGGGCTGCAGGAACTGCTGGATAACCTGATCGACAACGCACTGCGGTATGCCGGCCGCGGCTGCAGCGTCACCGTGGGCCTGGTCGCGCTGGCCCACGCAGTGGTGTTGAGCGTGGAGGACGACGGCCCCGGCGTCCCGGACGTGCTGCTGGGCCGGCTGGGCGAGCGTTTCTTTCGTGTGCCGGGCATGCGCGGCGACGGTTGCGGACTGGGCCTGGCGATCGTGCAGGGCGTCGCTCAGCGCCACAGCGCGAAGCTGGTGTTCTGCCATGGGGCGCATGGCGGATTGCGCGTGGAGATCCGGTTTCCGCCGCCGCAGCGGTGAGTGCGCACTGAATGTCGCGGTCCTGGCATGGCGGCAACGAAAGCTTCAGGAAAACCTCGGATGGGATCGTGCGGTCTACGCCAGAGGGCATGTAGATGATCCATCCCAACAACGAATTCTTTCTCAGTGGCGGCCGCAGCGGTGTGCTGCTGGTCCACGGGCTGACCGGCACCCCGGCGGAAATGCGCCGTCTTGGGATCGGCTTGCACCGCGCCGGGTTCACCGTGCATGGCGTGCAGCTGGCCGGCCATTGCGGCGACATGGACGACTTGCTGGCCACCGGCTGGCGCGATTGGTATGGCAGTGTCGAACGCGCGGCCGAGGCGCTGGCGACGCAGGTGGACCAGGTGTTCGTGGCCGGGTTGTCGATGGGGGCATTGCTGGCGCTGGAGCTGGCGATCGAACGGCCGGAGCTGGTGGCCGGGGTCGGCGTCTACGGCGTCACGTTCCGCTACGACGGCTGGAATATTCCCTGGACCCGGCACCTGTCGTTCCTGCTGCCGGCGTTCAAGCTGTTCGGCATCGGGCGTCGCCGCATGTTCCTGGAGGAATCGCCGTACGGGTTGCGCGACGAGCGCCTGCGCGCGCGCATCGCGGCGGCGATGCAGGGCGGCGACAGCAGCGTCGCTGGCCTGCCTGGCAACCCCTGGCACTCGCTGGCCGAATTGCGCGCGTTGTCGGCGCGGGTGCGGCGACGCTTGCCGAAGGTGATTGCGCCCTGCCTGGTGGCGCATGCCGCCGAAGACGACGTGGCAAGCCTGCGTAACGCGCGGATGGTGCTGGACGGCGTCTCCGGCGCGACCGAGTTTCTGTTGATGGAGGATAGCTACCACATGCTGACCTTGGACCGACAACGCGGCTTGTTGACCACTGCCAGCGCGAGTTTCTTCGAGCGAGTGGTCGGCAGCGACCTGCAGCCTCAGCCGGCCACGGCATGGCGGCAACCGGCGCTGGAAGCCTCATGACGCCGGTGGCGGTGACGCTGTGGGCGGTGACGGTGGTGGTCGACACGCTGGGGCAATTGGCATTCAAGCAGGCCGCCTTCGAGCCTATCGAGGGTGACTTGCTGACGCGTTGGCGTGCCCGTTTCGCGCGTCCATGGCTGTGGATCGGGCTGGCCTGCTATGTGGTCGAATTCATGGGCTGGATCGCA
Source organism: Xanthomonas prunicola (assembly GCF_002846205.1). GTDB lineage: Bacteria > Pseudomonadota > Gammaproteobacteria > Xanthomonadales > Xanthomonadaceae > Xanthomonas > Xanthomonas prunicola. The sequence continues at coordinate 51,700 of NZ_PHKV01000012.1, read as the reverse complement.
TTCCTCTCGTTGGTGCCGCTGTCGCAAGGGGTGCTGCTCGGGTCAATCAATATCCTGGCGCTGATGCTGGCCGGGCGGCTGCTGTACGGCGAACGCCTGACCCCGCTACGCGTGGCCGGCATGAGCTTGATCGGCCTGGGCGTGGTCATCGTGGGAGCCGGTGGATGAGGCGGCTGTATTGGATTGGCTTTCCGCTGCTGCTGTGCGTGGACAGCATGGCGCACCTGTGCTTCAAGCTGGCCGGTGCGCGCGCCCTGCCGCTGGATTTCAGCCTTGCCTGGTTGCAGCGTTTGTTCGCGCAGCCGTTTCTCTACGGCGCGGTGCTCGGTTATGTCGGGGCGTTCTTTATCTGGATGACACTGCTGGAGCGCGCTCCGATCGGGCCGGCGTTTGCCGCCTCGCATCTGGACGTGGTCGGTGTGCTGGTGTTGTCGGCGTGGTGGCTGGGTGAACCGCTGACGGCGGTGCATCTGCTTGGCGCGGCGCTGATCCTGGCCGGCGTGGCCTGCCTGGCGCGCGCTGAAGCACGGCTCCCCGCCGACGGGGACTGACGATCGCCCGCGCATCGCCAGCGCACCTCCGCAGCCGAGCATGCTTGGGCAGCGCGGACATGCGCGCAGGGCACCGGCGCATTGCCAGGCGAACGGCGCGACGATCGATGCGACATGCGGCGACCCAGGCTAACGTGATTCGCAGACGACCAAGCACCGCCGTGTGCACGCACATGCACGTTTACCTGCAGCACAGCATGTCGGCAGTGTGGTGCACGCCGGGTAGGCGTATCCCCGCTATCGCTGCGTGGAACGCACCGGCGACGCCGAGGATGTGGTCAGGCGGGGATAGGCGTCGAGCAGGGCGAGCAGGCGGCGGTTGAGTGCATTCTGGCCGGCCTGCCAGGACTGCAGCTGGGCTGGATCCGGCGGGCGCTGCCCATCGAGCGCGGAGAGCAGACGTTTGAAGCGGCTGCGGTAGCGATAGTGCGAGATCTCGCCGGTGATGTCGCTGCCAATCAGTGGGCCGGTGAGCGCATCCATGAAGCGGAGCAGTGCGGTCATGTTGAAACGCCCCTGATCCCAGTTGGTGCGCACCACGTGTTCTGCAAAGACGTCTTTGTCGATGGAGAGATAAACAGGCAAGGCGGCATCTGCGCGCGCAGCGAAGGCTGCCAGTAGCGCATCGGTTTCCTCGAAACAATGCACGGCATCTGCACAGCCGAGCAGGCGCGCCCAGCGTGTGTCCACCCCCAGGCACCAGTAATGCAGCTTGCCCTGGCGCAACGGCGACAGGTGATGTTCCAGGCAATGCTTGCTGCTGACATCGCTCGAACACATGCCCACCATATGCATGCGCGCAACCTGCGGCAGCGCGGCGACCGCGTGCACCCACGAGCCGCAATGCACGCCGAAGGGGTAGCGCATGTTGTCCGGATGGTTGTCCAGCACCACCACTTGCAGCGGTTGGCTACTGCGCTCGGCCACCCGTTGAATCAACGGCCAGCTCAGATGATGGAAGTCGCCGCTGCCCAGCAACACGGTGCCATGCGAGATCGCCAGGGCTGGCTGCAGTTGCTGTGCGAACTGACGCAGCGTGGCGTGCCTGCAGCCAAGTCGCACACGCTCCTGCCAATGCTGCAGCGGCACGATGCGTGCATCAGGCGTTGTATTGGCCGAGCCGTCCAGGTCCAGCACCAGGGGCGTGGTCATCCCAGCGCCTCGATCTGCGGCATATCCTCGACCGGGTTTTCAAAGCGATGCACGTGCCGACGCACCAGCATCCGCAGCAGTGCATTGCGCGGATATACCGCGTGCCGCATCGGACTCAGGTGCGCACCGAGTTCGCGTTTGACCTCCGGATCATCCCAGCCGGCCACGTAATGACTCAGGCCGGCACGGCGTGCGTATGCAAGATTGTGCATCCAGCTGACCGCGTAGAGGTTGTGTGCGCGCGCCTGCGGGTAAGCAAAGCCGATGAACTTGTCCACCAACATGCCGGCATGTTCGTAACAGAGGTTCCAGCCGATCAGCGCATCCTGATGATAGTAGGCGAACACGCAGCCGCCGCTGGCCGCATCGCGCAGCAGCGTGGAAAGGAAATCCGCCTCCAGCAGGTCGAAGTGCATCTGGCTCTGGGCGTAGACATTGCGGTACAGCGCATAGAACTGCGCGCACACCGATGCATCGTCGAAGCAGTCTGCGCCGGTTGGCAGCGTCTCCACGCGCAGCACCTGGCGTGAGCGCAGCTTGCGCCGGATGTTGCGTCGCCGGCCAGAGGACAGCCGTGCGAGGTAGTCGTCCTCGCTGTCGAAATCGATCGGCACCCAGGCCAACGACATGCCTTGCATCAGTACAAAACCACGTTCGGCCAAGGCTTGCGCGAACGCGGCAGCGCGCTGATTGCTTTGCAGGTCCAATAGCGGCGATTCGTACGGCAGATCCTTGACGATCAGCAGCGGCGCTCTATGCGCCTGGGCCAGCACCTCGTCGGCCAACGCATCGATGCTGACGGTCATCGGCAGCGGGGTGTACTCGGTGACGGTGGAGCCGATGAAACACGCCTGCCACTGCAGCCAGCGCTGCCAATACCGATACCCAGGCAGCGCAGCGACCTTGTCGCGCAATGCCTGGTCAGCGGTGGTGAGCAGATTCAAGTGGGTGCGGAAGAGCGGCAGTCCGCTCTCCAGCCGCTCGGCCTGGAAGCCGTGCGGAGGATGCGCAATGAAGCCGCGCAAGAGCGCCTCGGGTTCGAGTTGAGTGCAGTACTGCATGCGGCCTCCGTGAGGGATCTCTTCGCCTCAGCTGGCCTTGGCCTTGCTCAGGAGTTGATCGAGCAAGGAGATCGCCAGATCGATCTCGCCATGGGTGATGTCCAGCGATGGCGCCAGCGTGATGACGTTTTTGTACCAACCGCCGACGTCGAGCACCAAGCCGATCGGCTTGCCCTGATGGCGCAGGTCGCCGGCCAGGCCGATGTCGACCATGCGATCGAGTAGCGCCCTGTTGGGCGTGAAGCCATCGGCCTGGCAAATTTCCGCACGCAGCGCCAAGCCCAGCCCATCCACATCGCCGATCTCTGGGTGGCGTTGCTGCAGATCGCGCAAGCCGGCGAGAAAATGCGCGCCCTTCAACGGCACGGTGCGCTCATAGTCCATCTCGTAGCCCATGCGGATCACTTCCAGTCCCAGCGAGGTCCCCAAGGGATTGGAGTTGAACGTGGAGTGGGTGGAGCCGGGCGGAAAGACGGTTGGATTGATCAGTTCCTCGCGCGCCCACAAACCCGACAGCGGATTGAGGCCGTTGGTCAGCGCCTTGCCGAAGACCAGGATGTCCGGGGTCACACCGAAGTGCTCGATCGACCACAGCTTGCCGGTGCGCCAGAACCCCATCTGGATTTCATCGACCACCATCAAGATGCCGTACTGATCCAGCACCTTCTTCAGATCGCGGAAGAAGTTCGGCGGCGGAATCACGTAGCCGCCGGTGCCTTGAATCGGCTCGACATAGAACGCGGCGTATTCGGCCTGACCGACCTTGGGATCCCACACGCCGTTGTATTCGGTCTCGAACAGGCGCGCGAACTGATGCACGCAGTGGTCCGAATACTCTTCCGGGGTCATGCCCTTGGGACGCCGGAACGGGTACGGAAACGGAATGAACATCGCGCGCTCGCCGAAGTGGCCGAAACGGCGGCGGTAGCGGTAGCTGGAGGTGATGGACGAGGCGCCGAGCGTGCGGCCGTGGTAACCGCCCTCGAAAGCGAACATCAGGCTCTTGCCGTTGCGTGCATTGCGCACCAACTTCAGCGAATCCTCGATCGCCTGCGCACCGCCGACATTGAAATGCACGCGGCCATCCAAGCCGAACTTACCCTTGACGTCCTGCGCGATGGTCTTGGCCAACTGGATGCGGGTCGGGTGCAGGTACTGGCTGGCCACCTGCGGCAGCGTGTCGATCTGGTGCTTGAGGGCATTGTTCAACCGTTGGTTGGCATAGCCGAAGTTGCACGCCGAGTACCACATCTGCAGGTCCAGATACGGCACCTCGGCGGCGTCGAACATGTAGCTGCCGGCGCAGCGATGAAAGATCTTCGGCGGATCGACGTAGTGCACGGTGTCGCCGAAGGAGCTGTAGCGTGCTTCGTCGGCGAGCAGTTGGGCGTCGGCGTCGAGCGCCAGTTCGGGAGTACGCATCAGGTTCATCGCAGGATCCGTTGTTCGGGTGAAGGCGGAAGAAGAGGGAGTGCTTAGCTGCACAGCAGGGCCGGTTCGCTGAACGCCGCAGGTTCGGGGGCGAGATCGCCGTCGAGCAGGGCTGGCAGCAGCTCCAGCGCATCGGCAAAGTCGGCGATGGGGCGATGCGCGATGCCGTGCAGCCGGCAGTGGTCGATCAGACGATGTTTGGCAAAGACGTAGTCGGCGCGGCTGGCACCGCAAAAATCCGAGGTGCCGTCGCCGATCAACAGCACGCGCTGCTGCGTTCGTTCGCGCGCGCGGCAGATCTGCGCGCATTTGCAGGTGCCGGCGTTGCAACCCTGAGCTTGATAGGGCGATTGCAACGTCCATCGCCGCGGATGCTCAGTGATGCACAGGCGGTTGGCCGCGACCGGTAAATGATCGAGCGCGTGGCGTGCCAGCAGCAGTTGGATCGGATGGTCCAGGCCGTCGCTGACGATCTGCAGCGGCAAGCCGCGCGCGGCCACAGCTGCGGCAAAGCGCGCGAACGCCGGGTCGATCTGCAACCCGTCCAGATGCTGCTGCAACTGCAGCGCGCTCATGTCCAACAGCGCGACCTGACCACGCATGCATTCGGCCGAGCCGATCAAGCCCGCCTGCCAGCGCGCCTCCAGCACTTCCCATCCGGTCAGCCCAAAACGCTCCAGCAAGCTGTCGATCACATCCTGCAGTCCGATGGTCCCATCGAAATCGCACAGAACGCTCCAGGACACTCCAGCGGAAGAGGACATGCAGACACCGACAGCAGCACAAGATGGGTGCCACGGTAGGCAAGCGACCTTTCGGCCCCCTTTCCGCAAGCGAACCAAATGCGCGATGCCTGATTGGCTTCAGCAGCGGTTGGGGGCGTGCTGCCAGCCCGTGCACCGACGGCGGTGCCGTGACGGCAGACCTACGCGAGATCGATGGGCACTCGGCGCGGCTGCTTGCACTGGCCGGAGCGTGCATTCTGCTAAGGAGCACAGCGCTGTGGCGTCGAGCGATCCGCCACGGCGCCGCGCAGGCGCCAAGCAATTTGGCGCATCGATGATGCACGGTTGATCAAGCCGTCGGCAGGCAGCGCAGTTGCCCAGGACGCGCGCTGCAACGTGTCCGCCATTGCCACCGCCCTGCGTCGACGTCCGCAGCGACGTCGCGCCTGAGAGCGGCGTTGGAATCAACCCAGCCAGTCGCGTGGGATCAGGTAATCGGCCAGGCGCGCTTCGGCGCTGCCCGGCTCTGGCGTAAAGCCATACTCCCAGCGCACACGCGGCGGCAAACTCATCAGGATGCTCTCGGCGCGGCCACCGCTCTGCAATCCAAACAAGGTGCCACGGTCGTAGACCAGATTGAATTCCACATAGCGCCCGCGACGGTACAGTTGAAACTCGCGTTCGCGCTCGCCGTACGGTGTGTCCTTGCGACGCTGCACGATTGGCATGTAGGCATCCAGGAAGCCATTGCCCACCGCTTGCTGATAGGCGAAGTCGCGTTCGAACTCCTTGCCCAGGTCGTCGAAAAACAGTCCGCCCACGCCACGCGTCTCGTTGCGGTGGCGCAAGAAAAAGTACTCGTCGCACCAACGCTTGTGCGCGGCATAGCGCTCTTGGCCAAACGGCTCGCACAGCGCCTGCGCAACGCGGTGCCAGTGCTGCACGTCTTCATCGAAGGGATAGAACGGGGTCAGGTCGAAGCCGCCGCCGAACCATGCGGCCACCACCTCGCCATCGCGCTCGGCGCGGAAGTAGCGCACGTTCATGTGCGTGGTCGGGATGTACGGATTGTGTGGATGAAACACCAGCGAGACACCGCATGCACGCCAGGTTGCCCCGGCAAGCTCGGGCCGGTGCGCACTGGCCGACGGCGGCAAACGCGTGCCGGACACATCGGAAAAGCCGATACCGGCCTGCTCGAACACCGCGCCGTCGCGCAGGATGCGGGTACGGCCACCGCCGCCCTCCTCGCGCTTCCAGAGATCCTCGGCGAACCGCGCTTTCCCGTCGGCAGCTTCCACAGCAGCGCAGATCCGGTCCTGCAGGTCGGTCAGATAATCGCGTACACGGTCGAATTCGTTCATGGACCAATTCTAAGCGGTGTGCTGTACGTGGTGCATCCGCGCCAGCGCGCCCGTTTGTCGCAGTGCGATGCGGGAAATGGATGAAGGCGCTGCGATTCCTAGCGGCCCAGGAGCAGTCAAACTGGTTGGTGCGCAAAATTCAAGCGCGGCAACTAGCAATCACCCAACCGCGCGAGGCGGTGTTTTCGTTCTTTAGCAAAACCACGCGTCAATTGTCTGGTGCGGTGTTCTCGCCGCTTGCGGCATGGATGCCGCCATCGAGCCCGCAGGGACGGGTTCACGGCGTGTCCGGCGAGCGCGCAAGGAGCAGTCGAGAGGATCGGTGTGCCAGTGCAACCGACCGGCCTCATGCCCAGGGCACTAACAGCTAAGAAAACTCCGCGCGGACAGCAGGTGTGCAGAGCCGCCATGCCAATGCTGCGTGCACGCAGCCGATCGCCAGTGCACCCAGGCCGGTGAGGACCAGCGCCATCTGCTGGGTGGCCTGCAAACGCGCCTGCATTTGTGGCCACTCCGGGCTTTGCAGCACATCGGCGGGCAACAGCGTTTGTAAGCCGTCGAACAATGGCCCGATCAACGCCAGCCCGCCAAAATTAAGGAGTCCGGTCACCAGCAACACCGCCACGAAGCCCACCCGTGCCCACTCGCGCCGCCGTAGCAGCGCCCAACTCAACCAGGAGAAGGCCGCTGAGAGCACCACGCCGGCGACAGAGAGCGACATCGCGTGGTCGATCAGCCATTGCCACGAGTGGGGCAGGGTGATGCCTTCGGGCAGTCCTAACGCTGCTGCATCCGGCGTCAGCGCGATCATCGCGATCTGCACCAGATTGGCCAGCACACTGACCACTCCCAGCAACAACGAGACCCACGCCAAGGGGGTGACCAGGCCGCCGCGCTGCCGTGCCGAGGTTGGTTGCATGGCGCTCATTGCAGCGATGCGATGTGGGCGGCCACCATCGCCTGGCCGTGAGGATCCAGCGCAGGTTGCAGTTGCGCGTACCACTCAGGCACTGCGTCGGCTGGCAGGCATTCGCGCAACAGGGGGGTGCTGCGCTCAAGAAAGGCGTCGAGAAACGGCAGCCCGCGCACGTACAGGAAGTGGCTGTCGGTAATCGACATGCCGGCATACGCTTCGCGCAACCATTCCAGGTGCGGCAGCGCGTGCGCACCGTGGCCGGCGCGGGTGAGTGCGGTGAGGAAGCTGGTGCGCGCGGTGGCAGGCGAGGTCGATCGCTCCTGCGCGTTGAGGTCGTCGAAAGTCAGCAACCACTGCTCACCACGATCGATCTCGTTGCACATCACCGAGGTGGTCGCCAGCTGCAGTGCGTTGTGTGCGGTGGGCTCCAGCTCGTAGAGCGCCAGCCAGTGCGGGTAGGCCTCGCGATAGCGGTCCAGTGCGCTCAACGACAGGGCGCACAGGCGCTGCGCGTCCGCACCAAGGTGGAGCTGCGCCTGCGCAGCGTTATAGGCACCCACATGGTCGCCACGCTGAAATGCAGTCAGTGCCGGTTGCAGCGCGGGGTCGATCTCGGCCGCCGCCTCCGACGCGTCTGTGGCAGCGACAGGGGCTGCCGTCGGTTCTGTGCGCGGCGTGTTTGCCGCTGCGCTCTTGCGTCCAAATAACCGGTCCCACAGACCCATCGCGTGTCCCTTCCCTGCGCCAGTGGTGAGTGGAAGCGCCGCCATGCCGGCGGCGCACCGGTCATGTGGCGGACCGATGCAGCGGCGCACGCGCAGCAATGGCGCGTTACCGATCCTGCCCCAAGCTTAGAGCCACTTGCGTAGCAACAGGTGAGTGCAGAGCAACCAAGCTGCGTGCGTTGGCTTGCGTGTCGTGTCGCTGCGGGCTCTGTTCCTGATTGCGCAGCCGCGGCGACGGACACGTGCAACGCCTGAGCGCTGCGCGTGTGGCCCACATCCATCTGGGAGCCGACACGCGCCGTTTCACCGGGTTTAAGGCTTCACTTGCTCGTTGAACAGCTTGAGGATGCGCTTGTACTCGTCCAGCCACGAATCGGCACGTGTAAAGCCGTGGCGTTCCAATGGGTACGGCGCTACCTGCCAGTTGTCCTTGTGCAGCTCCATCAATTTCTGCGTCATGTCGACCGAGTCCTTGAAGAACACGTTGTCGTCGATCATGCCGTGGGCGATCAGCAGATGGTCGCGCAAGCCCTCGGCGTAGTTGATCGGCGAAGAGGTCTTGTAGGCCTCCGGATCGAGCTCGGGCGTGTTGAGGATGTTGGAGGTGTACTCGTGGTTGTACTGCATCCAGTCGCCGACCGGTCGCAGCGCCGCGCCGGCCTTGAAGGTGCCGGGGCTGCGGAACAGCGCCATATACGTCATGAAGCCGCCGTACGAGCCGCCATAGATGCCGACGCGTGAGCGATCGCCCTGCTTGGTGGAGACCAGCCAGTCCAACCCGTCCAGATAATCGTCCAGCTCCGGGTGGCCCATGTTGCGATAGATCGCGGTGCGCCAATCGCGGCCGTAGCCTTCGGAGGCGCGGTAGTCCAGATCCAACACGATGTAGCCCTGCTGCACCAGCAGGTTGTGGAACATCTGCTCGCGGAAATACGGCGTGTAGCGCTCGGAGACGTTCTGCAGGTACCCGGCGCCGTGCACGAACATCACGATCGGATACTGCTTGCCCGGCTCGGGATTGGTCGGCCCGTAATACTTGCCCCAGACCGTGCCGGCGCCATGTTTGGACGGCACTTGCACGTACTGCGGCGCAATCCACGGCTGCGCCTTGAATGCGGGCGTGCGCGTGTCGGTGAGCACGCTGGCCTGGCCACCGGTGGCCGGTACCACCGCCAGCTGCGGCGGCAGGTAACTGCCCGAGTAACTCACCAGCAACTGCTGCCCGTTCGGCGACAGGCTGAAGCCTTCCACGCCGTTCAATGCAGTCACTTCGGTGAGCTGGTCGTTGCGCAGGTCGAGCTTGCAGACCTCGTAATCGCCCGGCCATTTCTGGTTGCACAGGAAGAACATGCCGTTGCCATCGGCGCTGGGCACCGGCATCGACACCTCCCACTTGCCGCGCGTGCGCTGGCGCGGTTTGCCGTTGCCTTCCACGGTGTACAGCTGCGAATAGCCGGATTCTTCCGAGAGCAGCCACAGCGTGCGGTTGTCGGGCAGCCAGCCGAAATCGTTGAACTCCCAGTTGATCCAGGCGCTATCGCTCAGGCGGTGACGCGGCTGCAGCGTGGCCTTGTCCAGGTCCACGCTGGCGATCCAGCGGTCCTTGTTGTCCACCGCACGAATTTCCACCGCCACGTTGCGGCCGTCCTCGCTCCAGTGCACCGCCGGCCCGCTGCCGTCGCCATCGCTTTCCACACGTACCGCGCGGTTGCCCTTGAGTGCGTCGCGCTTGGCGGCCTTGCGCAAGGCCGCCAGCGGGTCGGTGGCAATGCCCGGCAGGGGGTCGAAGGACAGCGACTTGGCCGTGCCGGCACTGACATCCACCAGCCACAGCGCATGCGCCACCGGTGCATTGCGGCCGACGCGGGTGCGCACTTCCTGGAATTCTTCGTAACCGGATTCGGTCACGTATTTAGGCATCTTGCCGGCCTGGCCTTCTTCGGCGTTCTTGGCCTGGGTCACCACCAGCAGATGACGGCCGTCCGGCGACAACGCGCTGTCGACGATCTCCACCTCATCGCCCAGATACACCGGCGCTGCCGCACGCGTGGTATCGGCGCGTCGCCAGGCGTCTTCCTGCGTGCGCAGCGCGTCGCGTTGCTCCTTGTCGCGGCGCAAGGTCGCCAGCGTGGCCAGTTGCTGCTCGCGCAGCACATCGGCCTTGGGGGCGGCGTTGGGGTCGCGCTCGGCCTTGACCACCGCGACCTGCGCGGTGCCGCCATCGGCACGCCAGTGGTACCAGTTGTTGCCCGCGCGCCAGATCGCACCGCCGTCGCTAGCGAACTGCGGACGCGATTCGATCTCGTTGCTGCGGGTCAGCTGAGTCAGCGCGCCCGAGCGCAGATCGCGCAGGAAGATGTCGCCATTACGCGCGAACAACATGCGCTGACGGGTGGCGTCGTAACTGGGGTTTGCCGCATCCAGGCCGGCGCGCGCGGAGTCGGCCACACGTTCGGCAGTGCCGCCGCCAGTGCTCTGGCGATAGGTGTCGCGGACCGGGCTGCCGTTGCGCTTGAGCAGGTATTGCACCTGTTTGCCGTCCCATTGCCACCAGGCCTGGTCCACCGACGGCCCGATCCAGTCCGGATCGGCCATCGCCTGTTCGATGGTGAGTGGGGCGGCAGACTGCGCATGCACAGTGACGGCCAGCAGCAGAAGGGTCAACGGCAACAATCTGGGCATCGGACACGGCTGGACGCAAAGGAGAGCGCGCAAGCCTAGCAGTTCGCCTCCGTGGCGGGCCTGGGCCACAGGTCATACGTGCGTGGCTGCAGGCAGCGCGAGCCAACAACCAATTTCTCGCGATTAGCGGCCGCGACCAGGTCGAGCGCTGCGCAAGGCACGCAGCTGCAGGCGACAGCGGCGCGTGGCATCAGCCAGGCGCGAGACGACAGCGAAAAAATGAACTCCTCAACTCTACTGGGCTGGCGACGCCATGCGTGCGTGCCGGGCTGGCACAAGCGCAGACCAATCCGGGGGAACTGTCGCAGGAATATGGCAAACGTACCTGTGCAGAGGTATCGCACCACAGCCGTCCACGCCCGAAGCGAATCGACGCATCGCAGCGCCTGGCGCTGCCACGCCGATGCAGGATCCCGACCGGCGAGCAGAGGATGTGCCGTACCGCACAAGGCACGCGCCGCGCACGCAATTGCGCAAGCCATCGGCATAGCACGCGCTCGGGTCGATCAACGCGGCTTGCCGCAGAGGGAACCTCCCGACTTGCCAGCAGCGCGGGTGGCGGCCAAGCTAGCGCGCTTTTGCGACCGTCGGTTTTCATGTCCAGCCAGCCCGCTCCCGCTATTTCCCATCCGATGGCTGTTGGTGCGCTGGACCGGCCGCTGGCCTGGCGCGCGGGGCAGTCAGTCGATCTGGCCACCTTCATCGCGCATGTGCACGGTCTGGCGCAGCAGCTGCCCGCGGGCAGTCACGCGGTGAATCTGTGCGAGGACCGCTACCGTTTCATGGTGGCGTTCTATGCGTGTGCGCTGCGCGGTCAGGTGTCGCTGCTGCCATCGTCGCGCGCACCCGCCGTAGTGGGCGAAGTGCAGGCGCGCCACGTCGACGCGTATTGCCTGGGCGATCTGGAGTTGGAGCTCGCGCCGCCGCGGTATTGGCAGCTGCCGGCCGAATTGCCGCAGGCCGAGGGCCCGATTCCGCAACTGGCCGACGATGCACTGGTGGCGATCGGTTTCACCTCCGGCAGCACCGGCAGTCCGCAACCCAATCCGAAGACCTGGGGCAGTTTCCTGACCAGCACGCGCCAGGATCTGGTCGCGCTGGAAAGCCTGTGGGCGCACACCGACGCCGTGCCGCACGTGGTCGCCACGGTGCCGCCGCAGCACATGTATGGCATGGAGTTGTCGGTGCTGTTGCCGATGGTGACCACCCTGGCAGTGCACGCCGGGCGGCCGTTCTTTCCGGACGATGTGGCACGTGCGCTGGCCGATATTCCCGCGCCGCGTGTCTTGGTGACCACGCCGGTGCATCTGCGTGCATTGGTCGAATCGGGTGTGGCATTGCCGCCGCTGGCCGGCATCGTGTCGGCCACTGCACCGCTGGCGCCGGAAATTGCCGCTGCCGCCGAAGCGCGTTTCGGCGGTGAAGTGCGCGAGATGTTCGGCTCCACCGAAACGTGCGTGTTCGCCGTGCGTCGCACGGCATTGGAAGCGGCGTGGACGCCCTTGCCCGGCGTGCGGTTGGAAACGCAGGCTGCGGGCACGCTGGTGCATGCGCCGCATCTGGCCGCACCGGTGTTGCTGGCCGACATGATGGACGTGGCAGACGACGGCCGTTTTCAGGTGCGCGGCCGTCAGGCCGATCTGCTGGAAATCGCCGGAAAACGCGCATCGCTGGCCGATCTCACTCGGCGCCTGCTCGCCATTCCCGGCGTGGTCGATGGCATCATCGTGCAACTCGCGCCCGACCCCGGCCAGGCCGTCGGCCGCATCGCCGCGCTGGTGGTCGCACCCACGCTGGACGAAGCCCAGGTGCTGGCCGCACTGCGCGTCAGCGTGGATCCCGTCTTTCTGCCGCGCCGCCTGCGCAAAGTCGCCGCATTGCCACGCAACGAAACCGGCAAACTGCCGCGCGATGTGGTGCTTGGGTTGCTCAACGGCTGAGCGACCCAAGCGCGTGCGTGCAGCAGTCAGGCGAATGACGTGACGGTCAGTTTGGCGCTGACTGTCTGCAGACAGCGCGCGAAAAACGCGCAAGCAGGCGTGTTTGACGCAGGGCACTGAGCGTTGCCTCAACGTGGCAGCTCAGTCCGTGTGGGAGACGTCAGCTTAAAAGCAGTGGTGTCCCACCATTTGTCAGCAACTGTCTGATGCCTTCGGTGCTGTGCTGGAGACGCATGGCGCAAAAAACTCCCACGTCACGTCCTCCCGCATCGCCTGCTCAGTCATTGCTGCTCAACCGACTGCCGCAGATGGCCTCCGCGGCAAGGAGGTTTACCCATGCACCCCATCGATCTCCACTGCCAGCTCATCGCGGCAGATCACCGCGTGCAGCAGCAGGCGCGGGACCGCAGCGCCGAAGCGGGCGTCCAGTGCTTGCGCAACCTTGGGCAGGTCGTCGCGCTCGCGCACATAGACTTTCAGGCGGGTGCCAGCACCGAACTGCGCAGGCAGCGCAGTTGCATGCTGGCGCGCGGCGCCGAGCAACGCGTCGAAGTTGGCAAAGGTTTCTTCCAGCTGCGCCAGCAACTGGCCGGTGTGCATCGAGGCGTGGCCCACCACGGCAGCGGTGCCTGACAACAGCAATGGCATGTCGCTGCCGGCCGGCGGCAGCATGGCGCGGGCGAAGCTGGGCGGTTGCGGGCCGTACTGGCGCGGGTAGTTGTAGGCGCTGACCTGGCGCGGGTTTTCCAGCGGCGTACCGGCATTGGCGGCCGCCAGCCAGTAGATCTGGATGATGCGCTCGGCGTCGCAACGGCCCACCGCGGTGGCGGCCGGCAACTGCGCGGTGTCGAATGCGCCCAACCCGCGTGCGCGGCCCACGCAGAATTGCCGGTAACGTTCGCGGTCGCCGCTACCCAGGGTGATGGCGTCGAGGTAATTCCAGATCCGCAGTAACCGCGGCGTCTGGCTGTTGCTGACGAAGGCGGTGATTTCCGCATACGCCCTTGCGGCGGCTTCTTCGATATCGACATTCTGCTCGTCGATCTCGATCACGCCGAACTGCAGGTGCCCATCGCTGGACCAGGCGATGTTGCCATGGCGCCCGCTGCGCACCGGCGCATCGGTCCGCCACACCTCCAGCACCTCGGCCTGATACGGCTGCAACGGCACGCGCAGGTAGCGCGGGTCGTCCAGGCGCGGCGCCGCGGTGCCGAAGCCGAATACGGCCAGCACCTGCGGGTCGGCCAGCAGCACGGCAGGGTCGGTCTGGTCGACATAGTCGACCTGCAGCCGGTGATGGCGCACGGCGTGCGTGGTCTGGGCCTGGGAAGCGGTCATTGAGCGTCTCGTTGTTGCGTGTCGCGTTGCAAGGTGTCGCCCTCGAAGCCAAGCTTGGCCTGGCGTCGGCGCTGGCGCCACGACTGCCAGGCGCGCGGCATCATCGACAAAGTGGTGAGCGCGTACAGGGCGCGGAAGGCGCGCAGGCGGATGCGGACTTTGGGGCTGTCGAACACGTCGCCGGCCAGCATCGCCACCACCGCCTGTTCCACCTGCCAGGTATTTTGCGGCTGTGCGAACAAGGCGCGCATGGTGGGCGAGGTGAAGCGGTAGATGAACCACTTGAATTCATCCACGCCGCGCGTCAGTTCGCGTTGTAAGGCGCGCTGCAGTTTTGCTTCCGACTGTGGCGCGCGCAGTGCGGCATCCACCATTGCTGCGCCGCGCTCGGCGCTGTGCATGGCCAAAAACACGCCGGAGGAGAACATCGGGTCGACGAAGGTGTAGGCATCGCCCAGCATCAACCAGCGCGGCCCGGCCATGCGCGTGCATTCGTAGGCGTAATTGCCGGTGGCATGCACCGGTGCCACGCGCTCTGCACCGAGCATGCGCGCATTGAGCTCCGGATTGAGCGCCAGCGTGCGCATCAAAAAGCCCTCGCTGTCGCCCTTGCGGGTCTTCATGTACTCGGGGTAGCAGACTGCGCCCACGCTCATGATGTCGTCCGGCAGGGGAATCAGCCACATCCAGCCATGCGCATGCCGGTAGATGCTGATGTTGCCGGCATCCTCGCCCGGGCGGCGTGTCACGCCGCGGAAGTGGCTGAACAACGCGGCCGATTGGTGCTTGGCATTGGCACGTTTGAGCTTGAGGCGGGTGCCCAGAAAGGTATCGCGGCCGCTGGCATCAAGCAGATAGCGCGGGCGGAAGTGCTGCACGCCACCATCTGCCGTGCGTGCCTGCAGTACGGGCTGTTCGCCGTCGAAGACGACCTGCTCCATGCAGACCTGTTCGCGTGCATCCACGCCCACCGCACGCGCACGCTGGAACAGCACCTGGTCGAATTGCGCACGTGGCACCTGGAAGGCGAAATCGGCCTTGGCATCGAGCGCGTGCGAAAAACGGAACGTGTTGTAGCCGCCGCTGTCGTTCGGAAAATCCGCGCCACGCTTGAGCACGCTGATGGCGCGCACATCTTCGAGCACGCCCAGGCGTTCGAGAATCGGCATGTTCATCGGCAGCAACGATTCGCCGATATGAAAGCGCGGATGCTGCTCCTTCTCGAGCAGGGTGACGGACCAGCCGAGCTCGGCAAGCGCGATGGCCGCAGCGCAGCCAGCCGGGCCGCCGCCGACGATCAAGACATCCGGACACTCCGGTCCGGGAGCCGGCCCGGCTGCCGGCATGGCGGTCGGCGTGTGGCGAACAGCGTTGGAAGTCATCCTGGAACGAACCTGCAGCGGGCGAGCGTCATGCAGTCATGATAGCCTGCTCGGCCGCCCAGACAGCCTGCGGGCCGCCGGTCCATGTGTGAAGAACGCCGGCAGCACGTGCAGGTGCCGGCCGGACCGCGCGGCAGATGCTCGGATTGGCCGCGACGGCAACGTACACTACGGTCCGGCGCGACGCCCACGCACTCCGATGGTCGCCCGCGCTGCCGTCGCTTGTTCTCACTCTTGTTGCCCGACCCTGACCTGTGGAAATCCTGGATGTCCTCGCAAACCGCTGCCGAACGTGAACTGGCCGAACTCCTGGTCGAGAGTCTGAACCTGGAAGACGTCCAACCCGCCGACATCGATCCGGAGGCGCCGTTGTTCAACACCGGGCTGGGGTTGGACTCGATCGATGCGCTGGAACTGGCGCTGGCGATCAGCAAGCGCTACGGCTTCCAGCTGCGTTCGGACAACGACGAGAACCGTCGCATCTTCGCGTCGCTGCGCGCATTGTCGGCGCATGTCCAAGCCAACAAGACCGTCTGATCTGCCGACTGCGCAATCCCCCGACGCACCCGCGTGGGTGCTGGGGCTAGGCGTTCTGCTGGCGGTGGCGTATTCGCCGTTGGCCCATTGGGCCAATGCCAGCCATCGCCCGGAGGTGGCCGTCGTCGCCGGCGGTTTGCTGGTGCTGATGGTGTTGATCGAACCGATGGTTGCGCGTCGGGCCTGGGCCTGGGCGCTGGCACTGCTGCTCCTTGCCGGACTGGGCGCGTTGTGGCATTCGCCGTATGCGATGTTGGTGCTGGCGGCGCCGCCGGTGGTGTTTACCGGTTGGGTCGCCTGGTTCTTCGGGCGCAGCCTGCGGGCCGGACGCACGCCGCTGATCACGCGCATTGTGGAAGGCCTGTACGGCCAGGCCGGCATGCCGATCACCCCCGAGCAACGCCGCTACACGCGCCGCCTCACGCTGGCCTGGGCACTGCTGCTCTGCGGCCTGACCCTGGCGAATCTGGTGCTGGGCCTGTGCGCCGAACCCAGCGGCGTGCTGGCGCAGTTGGGCGATGCCTCGCCGCTGCCGATCAGCGACGCGCGCGCCTCGTTGTTCGCCAATCTGCTCTGCTATGGCGTGATTGGTGGCTTCTTCATTGGGGAATATCTATTGCGCGGCCGCTGGTTTCCGCAGCGTCCCTATCGTAATCTGCCAGACTTCTTGCGTCAGATGGCGCGGCTCGGGCCGGACTTCTGGCGCGATCTGCTGCGCTGAGTGCGTGGCCAGGGGTAGCGACGTACGTGCATATTTTCGGGGACAAGACAAAGATGCCGTTGGCAAGGATGCCGTCGCGCCTGGCGTGGACTGTGTTCAACCTGTTGCAATTGGCGTTCACGCTGGCCTTTACCGCTGGCGGGATCGTCTACGCGTTGGTATTGCTGGCGATCACGCGCGATGCCGACCGGATGCTGCGCATGGGCGGCTGGATGTGGTCGCCGGTGCTGTTCCGCGGTGCGGGCGCCAAGGTCATCGTGGAAGGGCGCGAGCGGGTGGATTGGTCCAAGAACTATCTGTTCGTGAGCAACCACCAGTCGATCATCGACATTTGCGCGCTGTTCTATGCCCTGCCGGTGCCGCTGCGCTTCTTGCTCAAGGAAGAAATGCTCAAGGTGCCGTTCGTGAACTGGTATGCGCGCGCCACCGGCATGCTGTTTCTGGACCGCGACAGCCGCAGGGCGGGGGCGCTGGTGCGCCGTCAGGCCGCCGCGCTGTTGCGCGAGGGCAAACAGTTGTGTCTGTTTCCCGAAGGCACCCGCAGCCGCACCGGCGCATTATTGCCATTCAAGGCCGGGCTACTGCAGGCCGCTATCGATGCTGGCGTGCAGGTGGTTCCGGTGGCGCTGGACGGCTGCGGCAAGGTATTGCCGGTCGATGGCCTGTTCAGGGTGCGCCCCGGCATCATCCGCGTGCGGATCGGTACGCCGATCGCGGTAACCGGGCCGGATGCGCCGGATCGCCAACAATTGACCGAGCAGGCACACAAGGCCGTGGCTGCAATGCTTCAACCCAGGATCTGAGTTCTGCGCTTATGGATTTCGTCGTGCCGCATGATCATCCCTGCCTGCCCGGGCACTTTCCGGGTCGCCCCGTGGTGCCTGGCGTGGTCGTGCTCGACCATGTGCTGCAGGCCGTGGAAGCACTGCATGGTCCGCGCGCAGCCGCACGCCTGCCGCAGGTGAAGTTCGTGCAGCCGTTGCTGCCCGGGCAGACCGCCTCGGTCACGCTGGAAGGCGATGGCCCGCGCTGGCGCTTCCGCGTGCAGCGCGACGGTGCACTGCTGGTCAGCGGCGAACTGGTGGCGGAGGCGGCGGCATGAGCAAGCACTGGAAACAGCGTCCGGAAGGCGGTGGGCGCTTTGCGTTGTGGCTGATCCGCGGTATCGCCCAGCACGGCGGGCGTAACGTGGGGCGCGCGCTGCTGTATCCGATCACGCTGTATTTCCTGCTGGTGCGTGCGCCTGAACGCGCGGCCTCGCGTGCCTATCTGGCGCGGGTGCTGGGCCGTCCGGCCACGCTGCGCGATGTGGCGCGCCACATCCACACCTTTGCGTCGACCATCCTGGACCGGGTCTACATGCTGTGCGGGCAGATGCAGCGCTTCCGCGTGGACATCAGCGGCCTGGATCAACTGCACACGCAAATGGATCGCGGTCGCGGCGTGCTGATCTTCGGCTCGCACCTGGGCAGCTTCGATGCGCT
The DNA here is from genome assembly GCF_002846205.1 of Xanthomonas prunicola. Lineage (GTDB taxonomy): Bacteria > Pseudomonadota > Gammaproteobacteria > Xanthomonadales > Xanthomonadaceae > Xanthomonas > Xanthomonas prunicola. The sequence goes on along the minus strand of NZ_PHKV01000012.1, from coordinate 33,691 downwards.
GCGCGTGCTGGCCACCGAGCGTCCGGACGTGCAGGTCAAGGTGGTGCTGGACAAGGCGCACAACCGCGCCATGACCGACCTGCTGGGTGCGCTCAACCCGCAGCTGGCTGCCAACATCATCGACGCCGGCATGGATGCAACCTCGATCGTCATGGCGATCAAGGACGCCACCGATGCAGGTGCGCTGGTGGCGCTGCTCATCGACCGCCCGCGCGAAGGCGACCCGGCGCTGCCGGCGATGTTCCTCGGCCGCAACGCGATGTTCCCGACCTCGCCCTGGCTGATCGCCGCTGCGCTCAAGGTGCCGGTGGTGCTGGCGTTCGGCTTGTATCGTGGTGGCAATCATTACGAGCTGGCATTCGAAACCTTCAGCGAAGGTCTGGACGTGCCGCGTCGTCAGCGCGCCCCCGTGCTTGCGGTACTCATGCGCGATTACGCTGCCAGGCTGGAACATTACACCTGCTACGCGCCGTACAACTGGTTCAACTTCTACGATTTCTGGAACACCCACCATGCCGATGTGCCGCACCCTGCCGTGGATGCTGATACTGCTGTTCAGCGCCGCACCGCTATGCGCCGCACCGCCTGAGACGCTGGACGTCGGGCAGGTGCTGCAGCGCCTGGCTCGCCCCGCACCAGTCAGCACCGAATTCGTCGAACTGCGGGGTTCTGCCTTGCTGAAAACGCCGTTGCGCGTGGAGGGGCACTACCGTCGCCCGGATGCGCAGACGCTGGTGCGCGAGGTGAGTGCGCCCTACCACGAAACCACCACGCTGACCGGCGACGAAGGCGTGCTGGAACGCGAAGGCAAATCGCCACGCCGTTTTTCGTTGAGCCGCGTGCCCGAACTGGCCGGCTTGAAGTCCGGCTTCGGCGCGTTGCTGTCGGGTGACCGGACGCTGCTGGAGCAGCACTATAGCGTCAACGGGCAGGGCCAGCCGCAGGCCTGGCAGCTGACGTTGCAGCCCAAGGACGCCGCCGTGGCCAAGCAGGTGCGCGAATTGCGTCTGTACGGACGCAACGACGAACTGCGCTGTATCGAAAGCGTTCCGGCCAAGGGGGACGTGCAGCGCACGCTGCTGGCCGGCGCGGCGCGCGCGGCGGCCGGCGTGACCGATACCGCCGCGCTGACCACGCTCTGCCACGGTTCGGGCGCGTGACCGCGCGCGGGATGGTTGCGCCGGTCGTCTCTGAAAACATCTCACCATTGGCAACTGGAAAGCGCATCTCGCCGATAACCGCCGATGCCGTGCGCACGGCCGGTGGGCGTTCGGCCGCTGTAGCAGGACACGCATACCATGGCGCTTGAATTGAACGCAAACCGCCGCATCGGCCTGGCGCTGCTGTGGCTGGCATTGCTGGCAGTGGCCGGATTCTGGCTGAGCGAGACGCTCAAGGTCACTGGCGACCTGCGTAAATTCATGCCCGCCCCGCGCACGCCGGCGCAAAAACTGTTGATCGAAGAGCTCGGCGAAGGCCCTGGGTCGCGGCTGCTGCTGATGGCGTTGTCCAATAGCGACCCCGTCACCTTGGCCGAGCAGTCGCAGCAACTGCAGAAAGCGCTGGCCGCACAGCCGGACCTGTTCGAACTGGTCGGCAACGGTGGCAGCGCTGGGTTGGAGGCGATTCCCAAGCGCTTGCTGCCGTATCGCTACCTGCTCAGCGACAGCTTCGACACGACCCCGCTCGACGCGCCGACGCTGCAAACCGCGTTGCAGGCACGCGTGCAGGATCTGGGCTCGCCGGCGGCGGCCATGGTGGAACCGTTGCTGCCGCGCGACCCCACGATGGAAATCCTGCATCTGGCCGAAACCCTGCAGCCGGCAACGATGCCGCAGACGCGCAATGACGTGTGGTTCGATCGTGCCGGCACCTCGGCGCTGTTGATCGTGCAGACACGCGCGGCCGGTTTCGACCCTACCGGCCAGCAACTGGCCTATGACGCCGTGCAAGCGGCTTTCGCGAAAGTCAGCAAAGGCACGTCCACGCAGTTGACGCTGACCGGGCCGGGCGCATTCGCCGTGGAAATCACCGCGCGCACCCAAGGCGAGGCGCAGTGGATCGGCACCCTGGATACGGTGGGTCTGGTGCTGTTGCTGCTGGTGGCCTACCGCAGCTGGAAGATTCCGGTCCTTGGCGTGTTGCCGCTGGCCAGCGCCGGTCTGGCCGGTTTGGGTGCTGTCGCACTGCTATTCGACGGCGTGCACGGCATCACCGTGGCGTTCGGGTTCACGCTGATCGGCGTGGTGCAGGATTATCCGATTCACCTGTTCAGCCATCAGCGCCCCGGTCTGGATCCACGCGAAAACGCGCGGCATCTGTGGCCGACGCTGGCCACCGGGGTGGTCTCCACCTGCATTGCCTATGTGACCTTCCTGTTTTCCGGTGTGGATGGCTTGCGGCAGCTGGCGGTGTTCACCATCGCCGGCCTTGCCACCGCCGCGGTCACCACGCGGTGGATGCTTCCGGCCCTGATCGATCCGGCCCCGCGCGACTATGCCGATTCGCGCCTGCTGGCTGTGCTGTGGCGGGGCGTGGCGCGCTTGCCGCGGCCACGCATCAGCCTGGCGGTGATGGCCATGGTTGGCCTTGCGGTGATCGTGTTTGCGCCGGGGCAGTTCTGGCAGAACGATCTGTCGAAGCTGACGCCGGTGCCGCCCAAGGCATTGGCGCAGGACATGCATCTGCGTCAGGAACTGGGCGCGCCGGATGTGCGTTACGTGCTGGCACTGCCGGCAGCGAACGATGAGGCGGCGTTGCAGGCCAGCGAGCAATTGCGCCCGCGCCTGGATGCATTGGTGCGCGATGGTGCGTTGCTCGGTTACGACATGGCGGCACGCTATCTGCCCAGCGCCAAGACCCAGCATGCGCGGCAGGCGGCATTGCCCGACGCCGCGCAGGCGCGTGCGTTGACCGAGACTGCCGTCGCCACCACGCCGTTCCGCAGCGATGCATTTGCGCCGTTCCTGCAGGATCTGAATGAAGCCAAGCACGCCGCACCGCTGCTGCCGAAGGATCTGATCGGCTCGCCGCTGGCGACGTCGGTCGGTGGCCTGTTGCTGGGCCGTGGCGATCGCAGCACCGCGTTGGTGTCGTTGACCGGCCTGCGCGATCCGGCGGTCCTGGCAGCTGCCGTGCAAGGCAGCGGCGCGCAATTGCTGGATCTGAAGGACGCCTCCGAATCGCTGGTGGCCGCCTATCGTGGACGCGTGCTCGGTGCGCTGGTACTGGCCGCATTGTTGCTTGCGGTGACCGTGGCGATCGCACTGCGCAGCCCGCGCCGCATCGTACGCGTGCTGCTGCCGATGGCGCTGACCACGGTGCTGATCTTGGCCATCCTTCGCGGCACCGGGGTGGAGCTCAATCTGTTCCATCTGATTGCGCTGATCCTGGCTGCCGGTCTGGGCCTGGACTACGCACTGTTCTTCGATCACGCCGGCGACGATCATGCCGACCAGCTACGCACGCTGCACGCATTGATCGTATGCAGCCTGATGACGCTGCTGGTGTTCGCGTTGTTGGCCGCTTCCAGCATTCCGGTATTGCGTGCCATCGGCAGCACGGTGGCGCTGGGCGTGTTGTTCAATTTCATTCTGGCCTTGCTGGTGTCGCGCGAACCAGCGCTGGAACGCACTGCCAATGGAGAGCCGCATGCAGGGACGTGACGCGATTGCCACGCTGATTCCGCACCAGGGCAGCATGTGCCTGTGGGAAGAAGTGATCGAGTGGGATGCGCAGCGCATCGTGCTGCGCAGTCACGCGCATCGCAGCGATGCGCATCCGTTGCGGTCCAACGGGCGCCTGCGTGCGCTACATCTGTGCGAATACGGCGCGCAGGCCATGGCCGTGCATGGTGGTCTGCTGGGCCGCGCGTCTGGCAAGCCGGTACGCCCGGGCATGCTGGTGGCGCTGCGTGGCGTGGAGTTGCACGTGAGCTATCTGGAAACGCTGCCGGAGGCGATCGACTGCCAAGCACAGGTGCTGATGCAGGGCGAGGATAGCCAGCAATACAGTTTTCGCCTGACGCATGGCGAGCACGTGCTTGCCGAAGGGCGTGCCACGGTGATGCTGGGGGCCGCGCAGTCGTAGCGCGTTTGATCCTTGTATTGGCTCGGCGTCGGCGCGATGTCCGGCTGATCTGGGGGTGGCGTTGGTGCACAACCGCATGCCCGCATCACCGCGTGATGTGCCTTCGTTTTCTCAGTCGCGCAGCGTTATCAGTCTTGAGCAGATTGCTGGCATCTGGCCCGTATGACTGGTTAGGATGATGCCCTCTTTTGTTCCCGCCGCCGCATATGCGGCTCCATCGAGACGTTCATGAGCACATCCATTCCACAACGTCGCGCACTCGTCACCGGCGGCAGCGGCGATCTTGGCGGTGCGATCTGCCGTCACCTGGCTGCGCAGGGCCGGCATGTGATCGTGCATGCCAATCGCAATTTGGCGCGTGCGCAAGAGGTGGTTGCTGCGATCGTGGCCGATGGCGGTAGCGCACAGGCAGTGACCTTCGATGTGGCTGACGCGCAGGCAAGTTCGGTGGCGTTGGAGCGCTTGCTGGAAGCCGGTCCGATCCAGATCGTGGTCAACAACGCGGGCATCCATGACGACGCGCCGATGGCGGGTATGAACGTAGAGCAGTGGCATCGCGTGATCGATGTCTCCCTGCACGGTTTCTTCCACGTGACCCAGCCGTTGTTGCTGCCGATGGCGCGCACGCGTTGGGGCCGCATCGTCAGTGTGTCGTCGGTGGCGGCCGTGTTGGGCAATCGCGGACAGACCAACTACGCCGCCGCCAAGGCAGCGTTGCACGGTGCCAGCAAGTCGCTCGCGCGCGAAATGGCCAGCCGCGGTATCGCAGTGAATGTTGTCGCGCCCGGCGTCATCGAAAGCGACATGGTCGGCGACAGTTTTGCACCGGAGGTGATCAAGCAATTGGTACCGGCCGGCCGCGTCGGCACGCCCGATGAAGTGGCTGCGCTGGTCGCCTTTCTGTGCTCGGAAGCGGCCGGCTACATCAATGGCCAAGTCATTGGCGTCAACGGTGGGATGGGCTGAGGGCGACTAACAAAACTACTGCGTAGCCGCCAGGCGGGCGCGGCCGGTGCTCGAATCCTCATGTACAACTCGTACATTCCGGTTCTGAGTGCGCCGTCCACGCCCACCTGACGACTGCTCGCTACGTTTTGGTAGCCGCCCTAAATTGCGTCGAAGTTGATGTAGCGACACTGCCCACGCATCACGGATGCCTTGGTAATGAGGACGTCATCACCAGCACGACTAAGCGTGTGGATGTATTCCAGTTTTCCTGAGGATGTCTTGAGAAAGGTGTAAACCTCGGCGGTCTTCCCCGGATAAATAACCAGAACGGATAGCGAAGTGATGCCCCGGCTCAGAAGCATTATTCGTGCTCCTTCCTCGCGAGCTGACACTATCTCCTGGCGAACATCTACATAAATCAGATCGTAATCGTCCCCATGCTTTGAGAGCTTGGTCAGACCGCCTGTGATCCTTTCATCGTTCCAGCCACTGTCTTTGGCTGTAATGACGCCTGTCTCGGCGTAATGGCCTTTTCCCTCAGGATTTGAGCACGAGGCAAGCTCTGCTGCATACGTCGGTATGTTGATTGCAACTAATGTAGCGAAACAGGCGAATTTCATTCGCGCACCCTACGTATGGCAGGTCTCACGCCGCGTCGGCATACCAGGGGGCAGTAAGAATCGGATCGCCGTTGGCATTGGCAGTCAACGCATCCAGACCGTGGTCGGGAAGGTCCGGGTAGCGTTGACGTGCCTGCTGCAGGATCTCGCGTGCCAATACCGCCATCTGCGCGACGTTGCGATGAATGCGCGCGACAAACGCGTCGTCGTCCAGCGTGTCGTTCAATGCGCCATTGAGCTCGTTGAACCAGCCGATCAGGTATTGGTCCAGCAGCCGTCCGGTGCCGGTGGTGATGCCCTGGTCAGTATTGCGCATGCCCCAGTCGTGCAGCACCTGCTGCATTGCCAGATTCATATCGCGCGCAGACAGAAAGTCGTTTTTCATGCGCGAGAGCAAACTGAGATTGGCGATGCGCCCGCTGCAGAACAGCGGTGCCAGCAACGACCAGTAGTAGGTGTAATCCCAGATCACCTTGACCGGCATGACCTGCTCGTCGCCGAACAGCGCGTACTGGTCTTGATACAGGGTCAAGGTGTTTTCGTAGAACGAGAAATACAGCTGCTCGTACAGTTCCACATACGGGCTGAGCGATTTGCCGGCACGGTCGCGGCCGATCAATTCGCAGATGTAGGTGTTGGAGATCGCGATGAAGTCGCTGCCGGGCGAATAGAACGGATCCAGGAACACGCCCGCTTCGCCGGTCAGTGCCCAGCGCTGCGGCGAGAACACCTGCTTGCAGCCGTAAGAGAAGTTGCGCAGGAACAGAAAGTCCTGCAGCTGGTAGTCGGCCTGGTCGAGCGTGGCGGCGACCCGGGGCTGATGCGTGCGCAGCCAGGTCATCGCCTTCTCATGGGTATTCATGCTCTCCATCGGATGCATGGCTGCATCGCAGACGATGCCCAGCGAATGCGCGCCCGAAGACAGCGGAATCAGCCAGAACCAGTAACCCGGCCCGCACATGTGATTGGTCGAACGCCAGCGGTCCGGCGGTGTGCAGCGCTGTAGCCAGCTGCTGTCCTGCGACCAGCCATTGGGGTCGATCAGACCTTCCACCCGCCACCACACCGCGTTGGCGTTGTGGTCGTTGTCCTGCGCCAGGCCGAGCTTGCGCTTGAGCAGGCCAGCGCGGCCGCTGGCATCCACCACCCAGCGTGCGCTCAGCGTGCCGGGCGTGCCGTCGCGTTCGAAGCGCACCGCATGGTCGGTGTCGTCTTCGGACAACTCGATGCCTTTGACGCTGCAACTGTCGACAAAGGCGATGCCCTGCGCACGCGCACGTTCACCGAGGAAATTCTCGAAGCGGCCGCGGTCGATCTGCCACGACGGCGTCGGCAGGATCTGGCTGACGCCCAGCTCGGTGCAGCGGTCGATGTCCTCGCGCTTGTCGGAGAAGAAAAAGCGGAAACCGAACTTGCGGATCTGCTCGGTCTCCAGATGCTCGCGCAGGCCCAGCACGTCGGCAAAATAATGCGCGCCGATTTCCACCGTGGATTCGCCCACCTTGAACGCCGCCTCGCGCACCGGGTGCGCACGGCGCTCCAGCACGGTGATCGCAAGCTCCGGGTCGCGTTGACGCAGCTGCAAGGCCAGACTCAGGCCGGCCAGACCACCACCGGTGATCACGACATCGGCACGCTGTGCATTCATGGGGATGGCTTGCTCTTGGTAACCGCAGGCACAGTAGCAAATTCGGCGTCGGCATCGTCGATGAGCACCGGGTTGGCGCGCACGTTGCGGTACTCGCGCCAGATGTGGCCATAAGCCCACACCTGCTTGACCACATGCGAGGTGATGTTCCACAGGTCGCGCACCAGCCGGAAATGGCTCTTGCGGAAGGTGCCCGGCGAGGTGCCGGCATAGCGGGTTTCGATCGGCACCGCGACCACGCGCGCGCCGGCCTGGCGTGCGGCTGAAATCAGCAGCTGGGCTTCGAACACGAAGCCTTCGCCGGGCACATTCGGCAGGGTGAACACCGAGGCCGGATACAGCCGCTGGCCGCTCTGGCTGTCCACCAGGCGAAAGCCGCAACCCCAGGCAATGCCCCAGTCACCAAAATCGTTGCCGATGCGGCGGATGGTGGGCTGGGTGGCGCGCTTGCGCATGCGCGCACCGACGATCACGCAGCCGGGGTGGCGGTTGGCCGCGGCCAACAAGCGCGGGAAGTCGGCCGCCTTGTGCTGCCCGTCGCCGTCCATGGTCATCACTGCGCGCATGCCCATCTGCTGCGCCTGCGCAAAGCCGCTGCGCAACGCGGCGCCCTTGCCCATGCGCTGCGGGTGACGGATCAGCGTGACCGGCATGCCGGCGATGCACTCGGCGGTGCCGTCGTCGGAGCCGTCGTCGATCACGATGACGTGCGAGCAATAGGTCAGCGCGTCGGTGACCACTTCGCGGATGCGCAGCGCCTCGTTCAACGCCGGCACCAGAATGGCGGTGTCGTCGCGGCTCAGCGGTTGCCGGCTCATCGTTGAATCTCCACGCGCAATACCCGGCCCGGGGCGGCATACAGCGCCACGCTGTGGCCATTGCCGGCCAGCAGGTCGAACAGCGGCAGCATCGGCGCCATCGCATTGCTGGCGACGTGACATGCCAGCGCGCCATCGCCAGGCGAGGGCGCACCGTCTTCCAACTGCGCGCGCAGCTGCGGCTTGCCGGCCTGGCCGGGCGTGCCCAGCACCAGCGCGCTACCGAGCAGCCCTTGGCTGGGCGCGACCCGACCCAGCGGCCCGACCGAGCGGGCGTCGTAGCTGGCCAGCAGCACTGCTTCCGCGCCGGCGGCGCGTTGTACCAGCGCTTCCAGCAGGCCCTGCGCGAAGCTGCCCAGGCTGGCGCTCATCGCGGTCGCCGGGGTCATCGCGCCGGCGCCGATGGTCCAGTAGCCGGCCGCGGCGTTATGCACCGAGTTGTGGAACTTGGTCGGCGAGATCGCCAATGGGTCGCTGGCCAGGGTGGTGCACATGTAGTCGGAGATGGCCAGATCGCCGTAGGTGGAGGTAAAGATGGACGGCAGGCTGGCCGGGTCGCGGCCAGCGGCGCTGCAGGCGGCCAGCGCCGCTTCCAGCGACACCGCCACGGTGTCCGGCGCACGGCGGCGTTCGTTGGCGGCCAGCAATTGCGGCGCCGGGCGAGCGGGGGTTTCCTGCAGCGCGCCGCCGCGCGCGAATGCGCTGGCAGCCTCCCAGTTGGGCAGCCCCTGGGTCCAGAAGCCGATGCCTTCGATGGTTGCGGTCAGCATCAGCGGGCCCGCCCGAACAGCAGCGAACAGTTGTTGCCGCCAAAGCCGAAAGAGTTGTTCATGGCGTAGTCGATCCGGGCATGGGCGTTGTCAAAGCGGATCTGCGGGCCGCAGGCCGGGTCGGGCACCTCGCTGTTGAGCGTGCCCGGCAGCACGCCGTCGCGCAGCGCCAGCAGGGCGATCACCGATTCAACGATGCCGGCCGCGCCCAGGGTGTGGCCGGTCCAGGCCTTGGTCGAGCTGGCGTGCAAGGTGCCGGGGAAGATCGCTGCCACGGCGGCGGCTTCCACGCTGTCGTTGGCCGGCGTGGCGGTGCCGTGCAGATTCAGATAGCCCACCGCAGCCGGCTCCAGACCGCCGCGGTCGAGCGCGCCACGCATTGCCAACTGCGCGCCCAGACCTTGCGGATGCGGTGCCGACATATGATGCGCGTCGCTGGATTCGCCATAGCCGTACAGCCACAGCGCTGCATCCGGGGCGGCAGCCGGGCGTTCGAGCAGCGCAAAGCCGCCGGCCTCGCCCAGGCTCAGGCCGACCCGGCGTGCGTCGAAGGGCTGGCACATTTCCGGCGCCACCACCTGCAGCGAGTTGAAGCCAAACAGCACGCTGCCGCACAAGGTGTCCACGCCGCCGACCAGCGCGGCGTCGATGACCCCGGCATCCATCAGCCGCGCCGCCTGGGCGAACACCTTGGCGCTGGACGAACACGCCGTGGCGACGGTGACGCACGGACCCCGCAAGCCGGTGGCGTGCTGCACGAAGTCGCCCAGCGAATGCGGGGTGTGCACGATCGGGCGATTCAGATCTTCGGGGAAGCGCGCGCCGTCGGCGTGTTCGACCAGCCGCGTATAGGCCTCTTCGCTGGCGCCGATGCTGGAGGTGGACGTGCCGATGATCACCGCCACGCGCTCGGCGCCGTATCGCTGCGCGGCAGCCTGCACCGCTTGCGCCATGCTGTCTTGCTGCAGGGCCAGCCAGGCCAGGCGGTTGTTGCGGCAATCCCACGCTTGCAGGGCATCGGGCAGCACCACCGCTTCTACGCCGTCGACGCGGCCGACCCAGCAGGGCAGCAGCGGCTGCGGGCCGAAATCGTTGCGACGCAGGCCGCTGCGGCGGGCGTTCAACGCGGCGGCCTGGGCGGCAAGCCCGGCGCCGAGCGCGGTGGTGGAAGTGAACGCGGTGACGGCAACCGGGGCCATCTGGGACGAATGCTGCGCTTGGCTCACGATGGTCTGGCTGGCAAAAAGTGCGGTCAGTATATCGATGGCGTGCGCCCGCCCTGTGGACAGCGCAACTGAACGTCACAGTCATGTCGCTGACGCGGCTGGGATTTTTCGCGCAAGTCGCGCTTTCGCCGTCGCCGCAATTGCGACACAATCGACGCGACACACCTCTCTTCGAGCGCGACCACGCGCGCATGCACGCCTACGTCTATAAAAGCCAACGCAAGCAGGACACCTTCGTCTATCTCGCCACGCGTGACGATTTCTCCGGTCTTCCTGCTGCCGTGCAGGCACAGCTGGCACCGTTTACGTTCGTGCTGGAGGTGGCGTTGACGCCCGAGCGCCGGCTGGCCCAGGCCGACGTAGCCACGGTGCGCGAGGCGCTGGGCAAGCACGGGTTCTATCTGCAATTGCCGAAAACGCTCGTGCTCGCAGGCGAGTGCGACTATGACTGAGCCTGCGCGTGGCGCACGGATGCGCGCCGCAGCGCTGGCCGGCGCGGCCGGCGTGGTGTTGTGCCTGCTCGGTGGCGTTGGCGGTGTGGTTGCTGCGCTGAGCCTGTGGCTGGCGCAGCCGGCCTTGGCGCTGGCGGTGTCGTGGGCGCGTGGCACGCGCACAGTGCCGAGCCAACCGCGCGCCATCGCGCAAGCGCTGCCGCCGTTACTGGCCATGTGGGGCGTGGGCCTGTTGGCGCTGGCCGCACTGATCAGCTGGCCGCTGACCGCCTTGCGCGACAGCGGCAGCCTGGCTGCCGCGCTGGCGTTGAGCGTGGCAGTCAGCGCCGCCCTGCTCGGGTTGTGGCGCACCTGGCCCTTGTGGGGCGAGGTGGAACGCGACGGTGGTGCGCTGGCGCCGCGCTGGCATGCGTTGGCGACGCAAGAATTGCATGCCTGGCGCGGCCTGCTGGCAGCCGCACTGGTGCTGGCGATGTGCACCCTGGCCGTGGTGCTGGCCTGGCCGGGCTGGTTGTCTGCTGGCCTACGCTGGGCGCTGGCGGTTGCCGCCGCTGTGCTGCTGCCGGCGGCCCACCTGCTGCTGCAACGCACCGCCGCGCCGATGCGCAGCGATGCGCCGCCGGCACGGCAGGCCGCCGATTTCTTCTCCGAAGCCGCCGCCGAACCGCGCCCGCTGGAGCCGGTGGCCCAGCATCAGCTGGTGCCCGAACTCTTTGAAGCCGCGCGCAGTGGCCGGGTGGATCGCGCGCTGCAATTGCTCGAGGCCGGTGCCGACCCGCAGGCGCTGCCGCTGCCGGAATGGCGCGATCAACGCAGCCTGCCGGCGCTGGCGGCGGTATTGCCGGATCTGCGCCTGCTGCGCGAGTTGATCGTGCGGCGCGTCGACGTCAACCAACCGCACCGCGGCATGACCCCGCTGCTGGCCGCGACCCGCGACAGCTGGCACGGCCGCCCGGATGCGGTGATGACCTTGCTGGCCAACGGTGCCGACCCGCGTTCCACCGACAACGACGGCAACACCCCCCTGCATCACGCCGTGCGCAGTTCCGACCCGGGCGTGGCCGCGCTGTTGCGCGATGCTGCCGCAGAGCTCGACGCGCTTAACAATGAAGGTCACTCGCCGCTGGCGATGGCCTGCCAGGTCGGCAACTGGCGGCTGGCCAAATTCCTGCTGGAACGCGGCGCGCATTCCGAGCCCGAGGGAGGCGCCCCGGTGCTGCTGGCCGCGGCTGGCACCGAAGAAGACGACCCGGCCGGGGTGCAATTGCTGCTCAAGCACAAGGCGCGCGTGGATGCCCGCGACCGCCAGCGCCGCAGTGCCTTGCACGAAGCTGCACTGGCCGGCCACGGCGACATCGTCGAGGCGCTGTTGTCGGCCGGGGCCAATCTGGAAGCGCGCGATCTGCTCGGCCGCACACCGTGGCTGGATGCCGCGCGGCAGGCGCGCAGCACGGTGCTGGAACGCCTGATCGCGCGCAAGGCCGATGTGCTGGCCATCGATGGCGATGGCCGCAACGCATTGATGCTTGCCTGCGCCGCCGACAACGTGTCGCCGGCGTTGATCCGCCGCCTGCTGGATTTGCAGGTGCCAGCCGATAGCGTCGATGCGCAAGGTCGACGCGCAGTGGATGTGGCCGCCGAAGCCGGACGTTGGGCGATCGTGCAGCTGCTCGATCCCGCGTACCCGTTGCCGGCCGCGGTCAGCGACGCGCAGGGCGATACGCCTGGCGTTGCCGTCCTTCCAGATCGCCCGCCGCTGGTGCTGCTGCGTGAAGGCCTGCAGTTCGGGCAGCGCGATGGCCTGGTTGCGCTGGCGCGGCTGTGTGCCCCGGAAGAACTTGGCGGCCTGCTGCACGATGCGCAGCTGGCCTTGAACGCCGAGGCGGTCGACTGGCTCCTGCGTCACGGTGCCGATGCCGAAGTGCGCGATGCCTGCGGCGATGTGCCGATGTTCGCGCTGCTCTCGCGCGGCGTGGAGGCAGTGCCGGCGCTGCAGGCGTTGCTGCGGCATGGCGTCTCCCCGGCAGGTGCCGGTGGCCTGACCCGGCTGCTCAGCGCCTGCGTGCAGCACGATGCGGCATCGCGCGGACTGGAACAATTCGCGCTGGAATTGCTCGAACGCGGCGCCGACCCGTTCGCCCCGTCGGCCGCCGGCGATCCGCCGTTGTCGCTGGCCGTGCGGCTGGGCTGGCTGCGTCTGCAGCACTGGTTGCTGGAACATGGCGTGGACCGCGAAGCGCGCGACAGTCACGGCATGACCGCCCTGCATTTGGCCACCGCACTCGGCCGCGACGCCTCGCTGAAACTGCTGGTCAAACAGGGCGCCTCGCCGGAAGCGCGCGCCGCCGACGGGCAGACCCCGCTGGGCGTGGCGCTGTCGATCGGCCGCCGTGATCTGGCCGACTGGCTGGACTGGCGCATCTGGTCGCTGCCGCGTCGCACGCTGCGCGAAGCAGATGTGCCGGCCGCCGCAATGACCGGCGATACCGATGCAGTGCGTCGCCTGATCGACCTCGGCCTGCCGGTGGACGCCGTCGACGCCCAGGGCTGCACCGCGCTGCTGCGTGCCGCTGGTGGTGGCCACCTTGGCGTGGTCACGTATCTGCTCGGCCGCGGCGCCGATCCGCAGCGTGCCGCCAACAGCGGCGCCACGCCGTTGTCGGCGGCCGTGAGCATGCGCCAGACCGAGATCGTGGCTGCATTGCTACACGCCGGCGCGCAGATCGAACACCGCCTGCCGGGCGGCGTGACCGTACTGATGCTGGCCTGCGCGCTGGGCCTGCCGGACATCGTGGCGCGCCTGCTCACCGCCGCAGCCGACGTGCACGCCACCGACAATCAGGGGCTGGCGCCGCTGCATTGCGCCGCGTTGTACGGCTTCACTGCGCGCGACAAGAACCGCCTGTTGGCTCTGCTGGACACCTTGCTGCTGGCTGGCGCCGACGCGGACTGCCTGGCTGGTGGCCGGGTCAGCCCGTTGCTGCTGTTGCTGGGCGCACGTGCCGAACCGGGCACCGCCTGCGACGAGCAAGTGGTGCTGGCCGGGGTCGAACGTCTGCTCGACGAAGATGTGTCGCTGGACGTGGCCGACCAGCGCGGCTTCGGCCCGCTGCATCTGGCCGCACTGCACGGCCTGCCGCTGCTGGTGCAGCGCCTGCTGCGGGCCGGCGCCGATGCCGACCGCCGCGATGCGCTCAACCGCACCCCGCGTGAGATCGCCATCATGCGCGGTTTCATCGATGTGGCCGGCCAGTTCGAACCGGCGCTACCGGGCGTCTCCTCGATGGCGCGCTTCCTGCGCGAAGGCCGCTGAGCCCACGCGGCGGGCAACCGTTGCGGGTGTTGTTCGTGTGCAGCCGCAACCACCTGCGCAGCCCCACCGCCGAGCGCGTGTTCGCCGACTGGCCCGGCGTGCAGGCGCAATCGGCAGGGTTGGCCGCAGACGCAGAAGTGCAGGTCACCCCGGAAATGCTGCAAGAGGCGCAGGTGGTGCTGGTGATGGAACGTCGTCACCTGCAACTGCTGCGTAAACGCTTCGCTGCGCACCTGCGCCATTGCCGGGTGATCTGTCTGCAGATTCCCGACGACTACGCGTACATGGATCCGGCGCTGATCCGTCGGCTGGAACACACGGTGCCACCGCTGCTGCGCCTGCCCGCGTAGTCGTAACCTGATCCCGACACCGTGCATGCAAGACTGCAGGTTCTTTCGTTGGAAGGAAGCGCCCCTACGATGAGCGTGCGTATCGAGGACCACGCCATGCTGGGCAATTGCCACAGCGCGGCCCTGGTCGACCACCGCGGCACCATCGACTGGCTATGTCTGCCACGATTCGATTCGGATGCGTTTTTCGCATCCTTGCTGGGCGATGAGCAGCACGGGCAATGGGCGTTATCGCCATCCGGCGACTTTCGCAGCGAACGCGCCTACCAAGACGATAGCCTGGTGTTGTGCACGCGCATGACCACCGACACCGGCACCGTGGAGCTGTTCGACTTCATGGTCGCCAGCGACGAAGGCGACAACCACCAGCATCTGGTGCGGATCGTGCGCTGCGTGCAGGGCGAGGTGCCGATGCACATGCGCCTGACCTTTCGCTTCAACTATGGCCGCACCGTGCCGTGGGTCACCGGCATCGACGGCGGCATCCGCGCCATTGCCGGCCCCGACCAACTCGCGTTGCGCTCGCCGCAGGAACTGCACGGCGAAGACATGGGCACCGAGTCGGACTTCACGCTGCGCGACGGCCAAAGCACCTGGTTCCTGCTCAGTCATGGCGCATCGCATGAGCCCACGCCACCGCAAATCGACCCGGAACAGGCGCTGCAACGTACCGCCGCGTTCTGGCACGGCTGGGCACGTCGCTGCACCGATGTCGGTCCGTGGACCGAGCAGGTGCGCCGCTCGCTGGTGGTGCTGAAAGGGCTGAGTTATCTGCCCACCGGCGGTATCGTCGCTGCGCCCACGGCCTCATTGCCGGAGCATCTGGGTGGCACGCGTAACTGGGATTATCGTTACTGCTGGCTGCGCGATTCGGTGTTCACCCTGATTGCGTTGCTGCAGGCCGGTTATCGTGATGAAGCGGCGGCCTTTCGCGGCTGGGTTCAACGCGCCATCGCCGGTTCGCCGGATCAATTGCAGGCGCTGTACGGCATCGCCGGCGAACGCCGCTTGCAGGAATGGGAAGCGTCCTGGCTGCCCGGTTATGAAAACTCCGGCCCGGTGCGCATCGGTAACGGCGCGGTGGATCAGTTTCAGCTCGATGTCTATGGTGAGTTGATCGGCGCCTTTCATTACGCGCGCGAAAAAGGTGTGGACCCGCCGTCGGACGACGATGGGTCGTCCGCGTCGCTGCTGGAAAAAATCCTGGATACGCTGGAAACGTTATGGCGCGAACCTGATGAAGGCATCTGGGAAATCCGCGACGAGCGCCGCCACTTCGTGCATTCCAAGGTAATGGCATGGTTGGCATTCGACTGCGGCGCGCGTGACGGCATCACCAATGCAGACGCTGAAAAACGCGCACGGTGGGGCCGCATTGCCGAAGAAATCCACGCCGAAGTGCTGGCAAAAGGCGTGCACCCGGACGGCCACTTCGTCCAGAGCTATGGCTCGGATCGGCTGGATGCGTCGCTGCTGCTGATCCCCATCGTGGGGTTTCTGCCGCCGGACGATCCGCGCATTGCCGCTACCGCCGATGCGATCGCGCGCGATCTGACCATCGATGGATTGGTCGAGCGCTATCGCGCCGACGACAGCGCCGACGGCCTGCCGGCCGGCGAAGGCACCTTCCTGGCCTGCAGTTTCTGGCTGGTGGAAAACTTTGCGTTGATCGGCCGCACCGATGAGGCGCGCGCATTGCTCGAACGTCTGCTCGGGCTATGCAACGACGTGGGTTTGCTCGCCGAAGAATATGACCCGCGCAGCAAACGCATGCTCGGCAACTTCCCGCAAGGGTACTCCCACGTGGCCCTGGTCAATGCGGCACTGCGCCTGCACGGACGTATGGGCGAAAAGGAAACGCATCCATGAGTGAGCAAGCAACCACCCCGCCGTGCATCATCGTGGTGTTCGGCGCACGCGGCGATCTGACCAAGCGCCTGGTGATGCCGGCGCTGTACAACCTGCGCCGCGCTGGCGCGCTGGGCGAGCAATTCGCCATCGTCGGCATGGACCATGGCGACATCAGCGAGCGCGCATGGAGGACCAACATGGGACAGTCGATGACGCAGCTGCTGAGCAGCCGCGATGCCGAATTCCAGACCGACGAATTCGATACCGGCGCCTGGGATTGGCTGCGCGAGCGCATGCATTACCTGCGCGGCGACTTCACCGACCTGGGCGCGTATCAGGCGTTGGGTGGCCTGCTGGACAAACTGCACAAGCGCTACGGCACCCAGGGCAATGTGCTGTTCTATCTGGCCACTGCTGCGCGTTTCTTCGAACCGGTGTTGCTCAACCTGGGCGAAGCCGGCCTGGTCAAGCAACGCGAGGGTGAAGGCTGGCGCCGGGTGATCGTTGAAAAACCTTTCGGCCACGATCTGCCCAGCGCCAGGCATCTCAATGCCACTGTGGCCAAGGTCCTGCACGAAGATCAGGTGTTCCGCATCGATCATTTCCTGGGCAAGGAGACGGTGCAGAATATTCTTGCGTTCCGCTTCGCCAACGGCTTGTTCGAGCCGGTGTGGAATCGCGATCGCATCGACCATGTGCAGATCACCGCGGCCGAAACCATCGGCGTGGAAGGGCGCGGGCGTTTCTACGACCCCACCGGTTGCTTGCGCGACATGGTGCCGAACCATCTGTTCCAGTTGCTGGCGATGATTGCGATGGAACCGCCGGCGGCGTTCACCACCGAGGCGATGCATCGACGTCGCGCCGAAGTCATCGAAGCGGTACGCCCGATCAAGCCCGAAGATGTGGTGCGCGGGCAATACGCCTCCGGTGCGGTCAGCCGTAGCGCGGTACCGGGCTATCGCGAAGAAGACACCGTGCCGGAAGATTCGGAAACCGAAACCTATGTGGCGATGAAGCTGCAGGTGGATACCTGGCGCTGGGCCGGCGTGCCGTTTTACTTGCGCACCGGCAAGCGCCTGCGCGAGCGCACCACCGAGATCGCGATCCGTTTCAAGCCGGCACCGCTGGCGCCATTCCGCAGCACCGAAGTGGGCGGCTACGGCCCTGACTGGCTGGTGCTGCATATCCAGCCGGATGAAGGCATCTCGCTGCAGTTCGATGTCAAACGCCCAGGCGCACAAGTGGCACTGGCGCCGGTGCGCATGGATTTCCGCTACCGCGACTGGTTTCCCAAGGAATACACCGTGGGCTACGAACGCCTGCTGCAGGACTGCATGAACGGCGAAGCCGGTCTGTTCCAGGATGCGGCGATGGTGGAAGGCGCGTGGCGCATCGTGCAGCCGATCCTGGATGCATGGAAACAACCGCCGAGCGACTTCCCCAATTACGCCGCCGGCAGCGCCGGCCCCTCGGCTGCCGACGCCTTGCTGGCCATGAACGGCGGACACGCCTGGCGCGCGCTCACCCCGGGCCGCAAGCCGCCGCCGCGCCGCGCGCCAGAAGCGCGCGCTGGTGCTGCAACGCCGGTGAAGAAAGCCGCCAGGAAAGTTGCAAAGAAGACAGGCAAGGCGCCAGCCAGGCGCACGCCGGCGGTTGCTGCCGCATCTACTGAAGGTGCAGCAGCCGCGAGCCGGAAGGTCGCCAGAAAGGCCGTCACTAAAGGCGCAAGCAAACAAGTCGCAAAAGTTGTGGCCAAGCGCGTGAGCAGTACAACGGCACGCAAGGTCGCCGCCAAAAAGTCGGGGAGCAAACCGAGCTCTGCGCGCACGCTGCGTAGCTGAGTCGCATGCGCCAGCCGCGTTGCGCGGTTGGCGCGGTTTGCTCGGATCGATAACTGGTGGCGCAACCTAAGAATTGGCTGTTTGGCTCTGCAGTGAAGGTTCAAGCCGATGACACGTCAACGCAAACGCGTCATCGCGCCATCCGCGGCGGATGCTTAATGCATCGGCCTGATTGCTGACGCGGCAAGCGCAATGGCGTAGAGCTGATAGTGATGCTGCGTTGACGCTATCTTCAACCAACTGCGTGGGCGCCATGAAGCGTCCTCCCCCTCGATCTCGCGATGACGCGCTATTTCATCATCGTCTTGTCCGACGCTGCACTGTGTCGCTGCGAATGCATCAGCACTCAGGTGTCGCGCGTGGCCGCCACCGTCTCATCATCCTCATCCACATCCGCCTTGACGTCGGCTTCGAACAGATTCATCAGATCGGCACGTGCATCACGCGAGGTCTGGATCACCTTGGCCTCGTCGTCGTAGACCAGGTGCTGGCGGCGCAGCAGGTCTTCGTCGTGCTGGCGGAAGCGTTTGACGTGATCGTGGGCGAGCGCCTCGCCCAGACCGAGCGAGGTCAGCACGCGTTCGCTCAGTTCCAGGCTGGAGGCGAAGACTTCGCGGAACGGTTCTGCGCCCAGATCCATCAATTTCCAGGCGTGTTGGCGGTTGCGTGCGCGCGCCAGCACGGTGGCTTGCGGATACAGGCGACGGATCAGTCGCACCGTCTTGATGTTGGTTTCCGGGTCGTCCACCGCGATCACGAACACCTTGATGCGCTCGGCACCGGCAGCGCGCAGCAGCTCGGGACGGGTGGGGTCGCCGTAATACAGCTGGCTGCCGAAACGGCGCAGGTCTTCTACGGTGTCGGGGTTGTGTTCCAGCGCCACGAACGGCACATGCCGTGCGGTGAGCAGGCGCGCGACCACCTGGCCGAAGCGGCCCATGCCGGCGACCAGCACCTTTGGGGTCTGCGCATCGATGGTGTCGAACGGGCGATCGGTTTTGGGTGCGCGCACGCGCAGCGGCCCGTTGAGGATGCGTTGCATGCCAAGCAGCAATAATGGCGTCAGTGCCATCGACACGCCGACGATGGCCACCAGCCGATCGTGATTGGCCGGCTCGAGCAGGCCGACGCGGTCGGCCTCGTTGAACACCACGAACGCGAATTCGCCGCCCAGCCAGAGCACGCTGCCCAGCATCAGGCTGCTGCGCAGCGGCAGTTTGGCCGCGCTGCCGATGCCGACCAGCAACGAGAACTTCACCACCAGCAAGATCGCCACGCCCGCTGCGATCAACCACGGCTCGGCCACCACGCGGTTCAGATCGATGCCCATGCCCACCGAGATGAAAAACAGGCCCAGCAGCAAGCCTTCGAACGGTTCGATCTGTGATTCCAGTTCGTGGCGGAATTCCGAATCGGCCAGCAACACGCCGGCAATGAAGGCGCCCAGGCTGGCGCTCAATCCGGCCTCCTGCATGATCCAGGCGGTGCCCAGCACCACCAGCAAGGCGCTGGCGGTGAAGACTTCCGGCATGCGCGTGCGTGCCACCACGTTGAACAGGTGCCGCAGCACAACGCGCCCGCACACGATCACCAGGGCAAGGGCTGCGATGGCCTTGGCCACGTCCTGCCATTCAAGCGCGTCGTTCTTGCTGCCGCCGAGCAGCGGGATGGCCGCCAGCAAGGGGATCGCAATCAGATCCTGGAACAGCAAAATGGCGAATGCCAGCCGGCCGTAGTCGCTGTTGAGCGCCTTGCGTTCGGCCAGCAATTGCAGGCCCACCGCCGTGGATGAGAGTGCCAGTGCTACGCCGACGATCAGCGCGCTCTTCCAACCCAGGTGGGCTGCCATCAGCAAGCCGCCCAGGATTACCGCCGTCACCAGCACCTGCGTGGCGCCGGCGCCGAACACCGAATGGCGCATCACCTTCAGGCGCGCCGGCGACAGTTCCAGCCCGATCACGAACAGCAGCATCACCACGCCGATCTCGGCCGCGCCGCTGATGCGTTCGGCATCCTGCACCACGCCCACGCCATCCGGGCCGAGCACCACGCCGGCGACCAGATAGGCCAGCACCGCACCCAGGCCGAAGCGTTTGAACACCGGCACCGCCACGATGGCGGCCAGCATCAACACCAACGCCAGTTCCAGGCCACCGCTATGCATGCGTACTCTCCGTTGAGGTGCGCATTATGCCGCGCAGGCTAACTGGCCTGCGCGCACGCATGTGCCAGTTGTGCGGTAGTGATGTCGGTTGCGATGACGCGCGATGCGACAACGCGCTTGCGTGAGTGCGATGGCCGATGCCATGGCAGGAAGCAATGCACCGGGCGTTGCGTGAAGCGGGCTGTAGCAACCACCCGTGGCCTCCAGCGCAGTGCAATGACGGCCGGTTGCTCGGCTCCGTATTGGTGCGTCGGCCGCAGCACGGGCGTTGCGGTAACGGTGCATCCGCCCCCCCAACACGCTGGCCTGGCACGGCGACGCCACGGCGCCACGCGTTCCTCGTCGGCCTGCCCACGATGGCGCGCGACACCCCGATCCGCTCCGCACTGCCGGCGTGTTCGCCGAAATCCCGCTGGCGTGCACGCTCGGTATGCGCCTGCGACGCCCGGCTTCGGGAAGCCCACTTAAGCGACCTGCGCACAGGGCATTGACCAAGCCGCCTCAGGCGCGCAGACTGCGCCGCGCCACCGCCCGGATCACCGGCCGGTACGCACCTTTGGAGCCCTTACCTATGTCCAGCGACAGTCACCCTAGACCCGGGTCGATGACCCAGCTGGCGCGCGCCTGAGGCTCAGGTTCGCTGGCTGTCATCGACGACGGTCGTCACCAGGCGAACCACCATGTACGACGAAACCCTGCGCCTTGCCGAAGGCGTCGATGCACTGACCGCACCCCTGGCCGAGCTCAACACGGCCGATGCGGTGGAATACCTCAACGCCCTCGACCGCGACGAAGCGGCACAGGTGCTGGCCGCGTTGCCACCACCACGTGCGGTGAAGGTGCTCGAGCAACCAGAATTGCGCGATGCCAGCACGCTGGTGGCGTTGCTGCCGGCCGAGCAGGCTGCCTCGCTGCTGGGGCAGATGGCCGACGACCGCGCCACCGACATCTTCCACGGTCTGGATGCCGAGCAGCGCCAGCCGTTGCTGTGGCTGCTCAGCGCCGAGGCGCGGCTGTCGATCCAGGCATTGATGCGCTACCCGCCCAACACGGCTGGCGCGCTGATGACCACCGAGTTCGTGGCGGTGCCGTCCGATTGGACGGTGGGCCGCACCCTGCAGCACATCCGCGAAGTGGAGCGCAGCCGCGAGACCGTCTACGCGATCTATCTGCTCGACCCGCACAGCCGCGTGCTGCAGCAGGTGGTGACCATGCGCCGGCTGATCACCGGCGCGCCGGAGGCGCCGATCCTGGACGTGGCGCAGGTCAATCCGCCGGTCACCGTGGACCCGGCACTGGATCAGGAAGAAGTGGCGCGGCTGATCCGTCGCCATGACCTGCTCGCCATCCCGGTGGTGGATGCGCGCGGCCACGTGCTCGGCATCGTCACCGTGGACGACGTGCTCGATGCATTGATCGCCGAATCCACCGAAGACGTGCACAAGTTCGGCGGCATGGAAGCGTTGGACAAGCCGTACATGCAAATTGGCTTCGGCCAGATGATCAAGAAGCGCGCCGGCTGGTTGAGCGTGCTGTTTCTGGGCGAAATGCTCACCGCCAGCGCGATGCAGCACTTCGAGGACGAGCTGTCCAAGGCCGTGGTGTTGACCTTGTTCATCCCGCTGATCATGAGTTCGGGGGGGAACTCCGGTTCGCAGGCCACCTCGCTGCTGATCCGCTCGTTGGCGTTGCGCGAAATCCGTCTGGGCGACTGGTGGAAAGTGGCGCTGCGCGAATTGCCTACCGGCTTGACCCTGGGCGCGATCCTGGGCGTGCTGGCGATCGTGCGCATCACCATCTGGCAGACCGCCGGCTTGTACAACTACGGCCCGCACTGGCAGATGGTGGCGTTGACCATCGGCGCCGCGCTGATCGGCATCGTCACCTTCGGTTCGCTCTCGGGCTCGATGCTGCCATTCGTGCTGCAACGGCTCGGCTTCGACCCGGCTAGCGCCTCGGCGCCCTTTGTTGCGACGTTGGTGGACGTCACTGGCTTGGTGATCTATTTCAGCATCGCTGCGCTGATCTTGAGTGGGACGCTGTTGTAGAGTCCGGGTTCCTTCCGGGCAAGGTGCTGGCGATGCGAGGCAGTGCGCTGTGGTGCGTTGTGTGGACAGGGGTGTTGTCGATCGCCATGACGCAGCCAAGCTGGGCCGAACCGGCCCAGCCCGCAGGGTGCATCTACGATCGTGCGGCGATGCTGGCACTGGATGAAGACGCCTTCGATCAGGACATGCAGGGCGGCTGGCGCACGATTGCCAACCGCCCCGGTTGTGCCGTGGCAGCTGCCGACCTGCTGCACGACTACCGCCAGGCGCACGCAATCACTGGCGGCATCGTGGTGTGGCACGAAGGTCAGATGCGTGCAGAGGCCGGGCAAACGGCGCAGGCGATCGCCCTGTTCGAAAAGTCGTACAAGCCAGCCGCCGAGGATCTCGCCGGCTGGAATGCGTATGTGGATGCGATGATCGCGTTCCTCAAACGCGACCGCGTGGGTCTGGATGCCGCACGGGCACGGCTTGCGTCGGTGCCCTATCGGCAGGCCGAGGATATGCTGCCGTTGCAGGATGGCTATATGGTGTTCCCTGCCGAGAAGGGCCGACCTGAGATGAAGATGCGCTGGCCGCCAAACCTGGATGTCGTCGATGGCCTGATCAAATGCTACGACGAACCCTATTCGGTGGCTTACGGCGCCCAGCACTGCCGCACGTCGACCTCGACATTGTCGAAGTAGGCAGGGATCGGCAGGCCGGCCGATGCGGCATGGCCGCGGCAGGCATGGCAATGCTGTAACCCTGGTGCGCTTAGCCGTTGAACACGTCACCTGTTCGACAAGGGTTTCAGCCAAATGCGCGTCAGTCGACGACGACCGCCTTCGTGCAAGGCGGCTGTGCCAAACAGTTGGTCGCAAGAAGCGCGCGTATCTGGCAGCCGCTACAGTCGCCGCCCCTTTGCCAGTGTCACCCCATGCCCTGAAACGCCAGTGCGTGTACCGTAGCGCGATGGCATTGTTTTCCCCCGTCCGATGAGTACGTACCACCTGCAGCAGGTCTTTCGTCCCAGCACCGTGGCGGTGGTGGGCGGCAGCCCGCGCGATCGCTCTGCCGGGCGGGCGGTGGTGCGCAATCTGCGCGCTGCCGGATTCCCGGGGCAGATCGGCTGGGTGAGCCCGCGCTATCGCGAGATCGACGGCGTGCGCACGGTGGCGCGGCTGACCGATCTGCCGTGGGTGCCGGACCTGGTGGTGATCACTGCGCCGGCGCGGATCGTGCCGCGCATCGTCTCCATCGCCGCGCGGCGTGGCGTGGCCGCGGCGATCATCCTCACCGCAGGCTTAGGGCGTGGCCCCGGTTCGCCGGCTGCGCGCATGGAAGCGGCCGCGCGCGCAAAAGGCATGCGCATCCTCGGCCCACACTGTCTGGGCGTGATCGCCCCGCATGCGCGGCTCAATGCCAGCATCGCCGCGCACTGCCCGCAGGCCGGCGATCTGGCGTTGATTTCCGAATCCAGCGCCATTGCCGCCGCGCTGGTGGAGTGGGGCGTGGCGCGCTCGGTCGGGTTCTCGGCGGTGGTGTCGCTGGGCGACACGCTGGATGTGGACTTCGGCGATCTGCTCGACTACTTCGCCACCGACTACCGCACCCGCGCAATTCTGCTGTACGTCGAACGCATCGGCGATGCGCGCAAGTTCATGTCGGCCGCACGCGCCGCCGCACGCGCCAAACCGGTGGTGGTGGTCAAGTCCGGCCGCCAGTTCCGCATCAACCCGAATGCGGACACCCACGCGCAGGCGCTGGCCGGTTCGGATGCGGTGTACGGCGCGGCGTTCGCACGTGCCGGCCTGTTGCGCGTGGGCGCGCTGGACGAGCTGTTCGCCGCTGCCGAAACGCTGGGCCGGCTCGGCAGTTTCCCCGGCCGGCGCCTGGCCATCCTGAGCAACGGCGGCGGGGTGGGGCAGCTGGCGGTGGATCAACTGGTGTTGCGCGGCGGCACCCTGGCCGAGTTGTCGCCCAAGACGCTGGAAAAACTCGATCAGTCGCTGCCCGAAGGCTGGTCGCGCAGCAATCCGGTCGACATCATTGTCGACGCCGATGGTGCGCGCTATGCCGCGGCGATCGAAGCGCTGCTGGACGATCCGGAAAACGACGCGCTGCTGGTGGTCAACGTGCCCACCGCGTTTACTTCTTCGGCCGATGCGGCCAAGGCGCTGACCCGCGCGCTGGACCAACGCGACCGCTATCAGCGCGAAAAACCGGTATTCGCGGTGTGGCTGGGCCAGGACGATGCAGCGATCGCCGCGCTCAACGCTGCGCGCGTGCCCACCTATGCCACCGAATCGGACGCGGTGCGCGGCTTCACCCATCTGGTGCGCTACCGAGAAGCGCAGGCGGCGTTGATGGAAACCCCGCCCAGCCTGCCGGAAGATTTCGTGGTGGATGCCGGCATCGCCCGCGCGGTGGTCGACGACGCCCTGGCCGCCGGTCGGCGCTGGCTGGACCCGGTCGCCACCAATCGCCTGCTGGCCGCCTACGGCATCCCGATCGTGCCGCTGCAGGTCGCGGCCACCGCCAACGAAGCCGCCTTGCTGGCCGACCCGCTACTGGCGGTGGGCCGCACGGTGACCTTGAAGGTGTTGTCCAGCGAGATCGCGCACAAGTCCGATGTCGATGGCGTGCGCCTGAACCTCTCCAGCGTCGCCGCGGTGCGCGAAGCGGCCACCGGCATCCTGGCGCGTGCGCGCGCTGCGCACCCCAACGCGGTGATCGAAGGGGTGATCGTGCAGCCCACCGTGCTGCGGCCCAAGGCGCGCGAACTGATCGCCGGTATTGCCGACGACCCGGTGTTCGGCCCGGCGATCGTGTTCGGGCGCGGCGGCACCGCGGTGGAGGTGATCAACGACCGCGAACTGGCGCTGCCGCCGCTGGACCTGCGCCTGGCCCACGAACTGATCGGCCGCACCCGCGTCTCGCGCATCCTCAAGGCGTATCGCGACGTGCCGGCTGCCGACGAGCGCGCGGTGGCGCTGGTGCTGGTCAAGCTGGCACAGCTGGCCGCCGACATCCCCGAAATCACCGAGCTGGACATCAACCCGCTGCTGGCGGATCGCGATGGCGTCATCGCGCTGGACGCCCGCGTGGCGGTGGCGCCGGCGCGCAAGCTGCACAAGGGCCGCGGCCATCCGCGCTTTGCGATCTTCCCGTACCCGAAGGAATGGGAGCGCCAGATCGGCCTGGGCGATGGCACGCATGTGCTGGTGCGCCCGGTGCGCCCGGAAGACGATGCGCTGTTCCGCGCGTTCTTCGCCCGCGTCACCGACGAAGACCTGCGGCTGCGCTTCTTCCAGTCGGTCAAGCATTTCAGCCACGAATTCATCGCCCGGCTGACCCAGCTCGATTACGCCCGCTCGATCGCGCTGGTGGCCATCGACCCCAAGACCGGCGACATGCTCGGTGCGGTGCGCCTGCACGCCGACGCCGACTACGAACGCGGCGAGTACGGCATCCTGATCCGCTCCGACCTCAAGGGCCACGGCATCGGCTGGCAGCTGATGCGCATCATGATCGAGTACGCGCGCTGGCTGGGCCTGAAGCAGATCGAAGGCCAGGTGCTGCGCGAGAACCGCACGATGCTGGCGATGTGTCAGAGCCTGGGCTTTGGCGTACGCCCGGATCCGGACGATGCGACCCTGATGGCGGTGACACTCCCTATAATGGGCGAGCCGCGCCCGGCCTGACCTTGCGTCACGCCGCGGTCCCCCATCCTCCACCGCACGCCGGACTGCAGGCCTCGCCCTGGCTCATTGCTCCGGCTGTCGTCTCGGCCCGCCTGGGAGTGTCAATGTTTCGCGAGTTCAGAATGTCGTTGTTGGTTGCCGCCGTTTGCCTGGGCCTTGCCGCCTGGTGGGGCCACACCACCGCAATGGGTCTGTGGCAGGCACTGTGGCTGTGCCTGGTACTGAGTGTGCTGGAGGTCTCGTTGTCGTTCGACAACGCGGTGGTCAACGCCGGCGTGCTCAAGCACATGAACGCGTTCTGGCAAAAATTGTTTCTGACCGTGGGCATCCTGATCGCCGTATTCGGCATGCGCCTGGTGTTCCCGATCGTGATCGTGTCGGTGGCCACCGGCATGGGCCTGGTGCCGGTGATGCAGATGGCGCTGAAGGAGCCGGAACGCTACAGCCAGGTGCTGACCGATAACTACCCGTCCATCGCCGCCTTCGGTGGCATGTTCCTGTTGCTGGTGTTCCTCAACTTCCTGTTCGACCAGGAGCGCAAGCTGCACTGGCTTGGCCCGGTGGAGCGGCTGGTCGGCAAGCTGGGCAAGGCCGACGCGATGTCGGTGATCGTGGCGGTGACGGTCCTGCTGTGCACCAAGCTGTTCCTGCCCGAGGCCATCTTCCAGAGCGTGCTGTTCGCCGGCCTGGGCGGCATCCTGCTGTATCTGCTGGTGGGCAGCGTGGATGCGCTGTTCGAGTCGGAAGAGAGCGAAGACGGCGGCATGGGCCCGGCCAAGCGTTCGGGGATTGCGGCTTTTTTGTATCTGGAAGTGCTGGACGCCTCGTTCTCGTTCGACGGCGTGATCGGCGCATTCGCCATCACCCGCGACGTGGTGATCATCATGCTGGGCCTGGCGATCGGCGCGATGTTCGTGCGTTCGATGACGGTCTATCTGGTGCACAAGGGCACGCTGGACGAATTCGTGTTCCTGGAGCATGGCGCGCATTACGCCATCGGCGTGCTGGCGATCATCATGCTGGTGGGCACCGTCTACCACGTGCCGGAAGTGCTGACCGGCCTGATCGGCGTGGCCTTCATCGCCGCCTCGGTGTGGTCGTCGATCCGCTACCGCAAGCGCAACCATCTCAGCCCGACCGAGATCTGATTCCCGCGCACGGGCAGCGCGCAAGGCGTCACGCCGTTTACTTGAGAGCGGCTGACAGCGCCTTCGTGGCCATCGGACGGCGCGGCTGGTCGGTGGCTTGGCTGCATTGCCTTTGCACGCCCAACCTCGCCGCTGTGGGTTTGCTGCAGGGCCCTTGCCCGCCCACCATCGCGGGACACGCCGCAAGTACGTCCTTGTAGGCTCTTACGCGGCATCCATGCCGCGTAAGGTCCCGCGACGGTGGGCGGGCAAGGACCCGTCGAGATGGTCGGTGTGCATGGTTTTCGGTAAGGCAACCGACGGACTTTCTGGTGCGGTGTCCTCGCCGATTGCGGGATCGTGTGGCGGCATGGATGCCGCCACCGAGCCCCCAGGGATGGGTTCACGGCGTGTCCCGCGAGCGGTGAGGGCGCCGCACCCTCGACCCAAAGTCGGCAGCGGCGAGTTCCTCCCATTGCCGGTGTCAAGGCAGGCGCCCCAGGCGTGCGGTGCCGCCTGAGGCAGGGATCGCACAACTGTGACCTGCTTCAGTGTCGATGGGTGTCGCAGCCAACCCAACCGGACCCAACTGATCGACAGAATTGCCGGTTTGGGCCTTGACTGCGCAGTCCAATTGGACGGGTTCGCAGCCTTGCGCCGACCGTTCGTCAGACAGTGCTTTGTGCTGTAAGGGTTTTCGGGATTTTCCTACATTTGGTGTTGACCCCTTACCGGCACCCCACTATCTTGGGGGAGTCGGTGGTTGGTCGCACAAGGCGGCCGGACCAGTGGGAGCACGTATCGCGGCGGGGCCGCGGTCGAACTGACCTCCCTGCCGCGGTCGTATCTATGACTACAGCCATCCGGGCGTTTTGCCTGGAGTCGGCGTCGTGGTCTTGTTGCGCCCCGGTTGTTTCGCCACCGACCACCACGCGACAGCACACCGCGCGGTGGCGGCCGTGGAATCTCCGGTAAGGAGATGGCTGGTGATGGCGATGCGCCGCAGACCGTGGGTCTTGCGTGCCGCTCGTCCCGCACCGTCATCGCTGTCCAGGGAATCCGGATCCGGCCGCAGCCCGTCCCCGAACGGGTTCGTGTGCCTACGCATGGAGGACGCATGACCACCAACGACACCCTTGCCGCGATCGCCGCCGGTACCGCAACACCCACCAGCGTTCCTGCCAGTGTCAGCGCGCCCCCCAGCGGCGCGCCGGAATTGACCGACCCCTCCGACATCGTGCCGCCTCCCCGCCAAGCCATTGCAATGCACGCACAGACCATCGAAGAACAAGCTGTCTCCACCTGGATCACCAAGGAAGCGGGCAATCGCAAGATTCCGTTCGAGCCGGAGCGCCTGGAGCGCGCCATCGACCAGATCCATGCCGAGTTCCCGCAGCTGGACGTGGCCGACTACAAGCGCTCGGTGTTCGGCTTCGTCGACCGCAAGGACAGCGTCAACGCTGACGACCTGGTCGACCACCTGATCCGCGAGGCCGAGGCCCGCGTCGATCTGACCACCCCGGAGTGGGAGCACTTTGCCGCGCGCCTGTACCTGCGCCGCCTGTACAAGCGCGCCAGCCGCAACCGTTTCTACGACGCCAGCCAGAAGTACGGCTCGTTCGTCGGCCTGCAGGAGAGCCTGGCCGACCGCAACGTCTATTCCAACGACATCCTGCGCCGCTACTCCAAGGACGAACTGATCGAAGCCGGCAAGATGATCGAGCCCGAGCGCGACAAGCTGTTCGCCTACAACGGCTTGTACCTGTTGGCGACGCGTTATCTGGCCACCGACAGCTCGCGCGGCGTGTTCGAACTGCCGCAGGAGCGCTGGCTGACGATTGCGCTATACCTGATGCAGGACGAGATCGGCACCGGCAAGGGCAGCCGCGAGCGCCGCATGCAGCTGGTCGGCGAGGCCTACTGGGCGCTGTCCAATCTATATATGACGGTCGCAACGCCGACGCTGGCCAATGCCGGCAAGGTCGGCGGGCAGCTGTCGAGCTGCTTCATCGACACCGTCGACGACAGCCTGCAGGGCATCTACGACTCCAACACCGACGTGGCCCGCGTGTCCAAGCACGGCGGCGGCGTGGGCGCGTACCTGGGCTATGTGCGTTCGTCGGGTTCGGCGATCCGTGGCGTGAGCAATTCCTCCGGCGGCGTGGTGCCGTGGATCAAGCAGCTCAACAACACTGCGGTGTCGGTGGATCAGCTGGGCCAGCGCAAGGGCGCCATCGCGGTCTATCTGGACATCTTCCACCGCGACATCGAGTCGTTCCTGGATCTGCGCCTGAACAACGGCGACCAGCGTCTGCGTGCGCACGACGTGTTCACCTCGGTGTGCATCCCCGACCTGTTCATGGAAGCGGTCGAGCGTCGCGGCGACTGGTACCTGTTCGATCCGCACGAAGTGAAGCGGATCAAGGGCTGGTACCTGCAGGACTTCTACGACGAGAAGAAGGGCGACGCCAACAGCAGCTTCCGTCGCAAGTACGAGGAAGTGGTCGCCGACGAGCGCATCACCCGCAAGACGGTCAAGGCGATCGAGATCTTCAAGCGCATCATGGTCAGCCAGCTGGAAACCGGCAACCCGTTCATGTTCTATCGCGATGAAGTCAATCGCAAGAACCCGAACAAGCACGAGGGCATGGTCTATTCGTCCAACCTGTGCACCGAGATCCTGCAGAACATGAGCCCCACGCGGATGATGCAGGAGATCATCAGCGGCAATCAGATCGTCACCACCAAGAAGGCCGGCGACTTCGTCGTGTGCAACCTGTCCTCGATCAACCTGGGCCGTGCGATCACCGTGCAGGCCGACCAGGCCGATCTGCTGGGCGCCGACGTGCTGGAGCGCTTGATCCCGATCCAGGTGCGCATGCTCGACAACGTGATCGATCTGAACCAGTTGCCAGTGCCGCAGGCCACCATCACCAACCAGAAGTACCGCGCCATCGGCCTGGGTACCTTCGGCTGGCACCATCTGCTCGCGCAGAAGTCCATCCACTGGAACGCCAAGGAAGCCGAGGACTACAGCGACGAGCTGTACGAGCGCATCAACTATCTGACCGTCCAGGCGAGCATGGAGCTGGCCAAGGAAAAGGGCACCTACAGCGTGTTCCGCGGCAGCGACTGGCACAACGGCGAGTACTTCCGTGCGCGCGACTACAACAGCCCGCAGTGGCTGGAGCTGTCGGCGCAGGTCGCGGTCAATGGCGTGCGCAATGCCTGGATGCTGGCGGTGGCGCCGAACATGAGCACCGCGCAGATCGCCGGTTCCACTGCCTCGATCGACCCGATCTACAGCGCGTTCTACTACGAAGAAAAGAAGGACTTCCGTCGTCCGGTCGCCGCTCCCGGCCTGTCGCTGGAAACCTGGCCGTACTACGAAAAGGGCGCCTACAAGGTCGACCAGTTCGCCAGCGTGCGTCAGAACGCGCGTCGTCAGCGCCACGTCGACCAGTCGATCAGCTTCAATTTCTACGTGCCCAGCACCATCCGCGCGAGCACGCTGCTGGACCTGCACATGACCGCCTGGCGCGAAGGCCTGAAGACCACGTACTACGTGCGTTCCAACGATATCGATATCAGTGAGTGCGAGTGGTGTTCGAGCTAAAGCGCATTCGGTAGCTAAGCGCATTCGCGCTTCGCTTCCACGGTTCGCGTTGCGAACCGTGGACCCTGCTTCACCAGCTCCCACACCCCGCGCCTTCGGCGCGCCCCCTGACTCAGGGGGCTTTTCTCCAGAACGATTGCTGCCGCCGTCCCCGCGTCACACGCGGGCGACTGCCCGGAACACGAGTAGAGACCCACATGTCCGCAACACCGCTTGAACGCATCAAGATCCTGGAGCCGCGTCACCCCAATCGCTCCACCGCCATCATCAATGGCGAGACCTCCGGCATCCTCAACTGGAACGACATCCCGTACCCGTCTTTCTATCGGGCGTACAAGGAACTGTCGACCAACTTCTGGATCCCCGACGAAGTGGACATGAAGGGCGATGCGCGCCAGTACAACGAGCTGTCGGCGCGCGAAAAGAACGCCTACGATTCGATCATCGGCTTGCTGGCCACGCTGGATTCGCCGCAGACGCGCTTCATCTACAACGTCGCCGAATACATCACCGACCCGGCCGCGCATGCCAATGCTGCGATCATCGGCCAGCAGGAAGTGATCCATAACGAGAGCTACAGCTACGTGCTGGCCTCGATCACCGGCCTGGCCGACCAGAACCGCGTGTTCGAAATCGCGCGCACGCACCCGACCATCATCAAGCGCAATGCGCCGATCATGGGCGCCTACGAAGACTTCATGCGCGACAAGACGGCCGAAACGCTGATCCGCGCGCTGATCCAGTCCTCGATCCTGGAAGGCATCAACTTCTATTCCGGCTTTGCGTATTTCTACAACCTGGTCCGCCAGAACCGCATGACCGGTACCGGCAAGATCATCAGCTTCATCAACCGCGACGAACTGGCCCACTCCAAGTTCATCAGCGAGCTGATCCGCGCCATCATCGGCGAGAACCAGGCGCTGCAGGGCGATGAGCTCACCGACTACGTGCACAAGGCCTTCGAGCACGCGATCGACCTGGAAACGGTGTGGACCGCCGAAGTGCTGGACGGCATCGACGGCATCGATGTTGACGAGATGATCCGCTACGTGAAGTACCGCGCCAACAAGATGGCCGGCATGCTCGGCATCGAGAAGCTGTACGAAGGCGCCAACGACAACGTGATGCCGTGGATCAAGGCCTACGCCGACAACTTCACCGAGACCAAGACCGACTTCTTCGAAATGCGGAATGCTTCGTACAAGAAGACCAATTCGGATAATGGGTTCGACGATCTGTGAGTCATCGGGAATAGGGAATCGGGAATGGCAAAAGCAGACAGCCGCGCGCTCTTCCGATTCCCCATTCTCCATTCCCAAATCCCCGCGACATGAACATCCTGCTGGTCCTGGCATCGTTGAGCGGCAACACGCGTGATGTGGCGCGCAGTGTCGCGCTGCACTGTGAGGCGGCCGGGCACACGGTGACCTGGCTGGAGACCGATGTGCAGCGGCTGGAACAGGTGCCGCATGCGCCGGGGCAGTACGACCTGTTCCTGTTTGGCAGCTGGACCGACAACGGTGGGCGTACGCCGTCGGAGATGAAACGTTTTATCGTCGAGTTGGTTGAAACGCTGGGCAAGCCACCGCAGGTGGCCGTGTTCGGCACAGGCGAAACGCAGTGGGGCGAGGACTATTTTTGCGGTGCGGTGCATCGCATCGCACAGTTCTTCGCCAGCCCGTTTCCGCGTTTGACCATCGAACAGATGCCCCACGGCCAGCGCGACGCGCAGGCCATCGCCGCCTGGACCGACGAGGTCCTGGCTCAATGCACACACGATCCCCATGATGCAGACCATTACCGTCACGTCGCCTGAGCACTACACCCAGATCCTGGCCGCGCACCCGCGCGCGCTGGTGGATTTCTACAAGGACAATTGCCCCGGCTGTCGCATGCTCGACATGTCGCTGGACAAGTTCGCCAACAGCGATGCCGCCGAAGGTGTGGCCTTGTTGAAGGTCAAGCTGGAAGTGGTGGGCGAGGAGTTCTTCCGCGATCTTGGCCTGCGTCAGACTCCAACACTGGCGCTGTACCGCGATGGCGCGGAAGTGGCACGTCTGCCGGGTTTCCAGTCGCCGGCGCAGGTGGAAGCGGCGGTCCGCGGCGGCCTGTGATGGTGACGGGCGCTCGGTCGATGCGAGGCGCCCGGTGAACACCACGGTCACCATCGTCGCCTGGAGCTTCCTGCTGGCGGGGCTGGGCTTGTTGACCGGTGCGGCGCTGTTGCCGGATCAGGCGCGCTGGATCCTGTTGCTGCTGGGCGTGGCGTTCGGCGGCGTGGGTGGCGGCATCCTCGGTTATCGCATCTGGCATGCGCGGCGTGCTGCATGGTTGCGCCGGCATGGCACGGTGGTGGAAGCGCGCTTGGTGTGCGTCGAACGCAATGCGTCTTTGCAGGTCAACGGCGTGCACCCGTTCCGTATCCTGGCCCAGCGCCACGATCGCACCCACAACACCTTGACCGAGTATCGCAGCGATAACCTGTGGACCGATCCGCAGCCGTTCCTGGTCGATGGACAGCTGCTGCGCATCTTCGTCGATCCGCAGCGCCCGGCGTGCTACCACATGGACTTGCGTTTCCTGCCGACGCTGCGCAGCTGATCGGGCTGGCTTCCCTTCCTTTTTCCGGTACCGCCTTCATGACCAGCGCCACACCCGTTCCACCGACCGAAGCCCGCATGGCCGAGATCGTGTTTCCCAACCACACCAATCACATGGGCACGCTGTTCGGCGGCCAGGCGCTGGCGTGGATGGACAAGGCCGCGTTTCTGGCCGCTTCGCGCTATGCGCGGCGCGCCGTGGTGACCGCGCGTTCGGACCAGGTGGATTTCAAGTTGCCGATCCGGCAGGGCCAGATGGTGGAAACCATCGCGCGGGTGGTGTCGGTGGGGCGCAGCTCGATCAAGGTGGAAGTGGAACTGATCGCCGAAGATCTGCTCAGCGGCGCGCGCGAGCTGTGCACACGCGGGCACTTCGTGATGATCGCGCTGGATGCTGACGGCAAGCCGACCTCGGTGCCGCCGCTACCAGCCGTCAGCAGCTGACGGCGCTTGGAGCAACTAACAAAACGACTGCGCTCACCGCCAGGCGCGCGCGGCCGGTGCTCGGTGCGGCATGTACC
>NZ_PHKV01000011.1 GCF_002846205.1 Xanthomonas prunicola | reverse complement strand
GATGTCTAGGAAACCCTGGGCGTATCAGAGGGAAAACGTAGCCGTCCATACTTGAGGCACAGCCTGAGACAACAGCCATGATCGGTATTTCGGATCTCGGTAGACTGCGAGGTCATTCATGCAGCTTCTCTCTCCACACGGTACTGCTTGCGGTGGTTAGCTGAGGTGCGAATTCACTCGTGCCATAGCATCAACGCCCCATGCGGGGCATGGCACGCGACCGGTAGAAATATGCCATGCCACTCGCAGTGCCTCTGCATCTACCAAGGCATGGTGTCGTCTGGACCTAATTGCAGGATGAGCCTCAAAGTAGGCTTCCACCAATGTCGCCATCGGCCTGTCGTGGATGATCTGCACATCCATTGGCCGAGGTGTCGGGCCGCACGTAGAGACTTGGGTATCGGGTAGATCGAAGCCCGCGAGCACGTAGTGGAGAAGCTGGAGATCGTTGGCGTAGTCCGCAAAGATCATTGGAGCACTTGCGGCGTTGAGAAAACCGCGTACGTGCATGGTCATGGCTTGATCGGTCAGGGCCGACTTGTCCCGATCCAGCAGCGGATAGACGACGCTGCGAACGAATTCAGTCGGACGCGCCGGCAAGATCTCTCGCTCGGCGTAGAGGTAGTCAATGCCGTTCTCCGCCACCAGGGCGATGCTGACGAGTTCAGAGCCTAGAGTGTCGGCCCACTCGGTATCTAGAAAAAAGCGCATCAATTAAGTGCCCGTGTAGAAGCAAGGCACAGTTCAACGCGTCATCCGCGACGACACGAACAGGTGGTGCCCCTGGCCGGGCTCGAACCGGCACTTGCCGCTTATCTGGCGCTGACGGGATATAAATCCGCTGCTCTACCAATTGAGCTACAGGGGCGTGATCGTTGCGATCACGCCGGTATTCGAAAGTCGGGCTCGTAGCGGTCGTAGGCACTCATGGCTTGAGCATACCATGCGCTTGTTGTCTAACGTGCTGCGCGGCGCGGCTTGCGTGCCGCCGGTGCGGCCGACTTCTGGCGTGACGTGGGCCTCGCTGAGACGGTACGTTGTAACTCCGCTGCCAGGGTGTCGGCTCGAGCTCGCTCGACGGCAGCTTCTCGTAGCGCCTCAGCCAACGCCTGACGGGTACTCTCTTCATGCTGGCGAGCGTGCTGTTCAAACGTCTGACGCTCCCGTTGTGCGCTCGTAAGCTGCTTTAGAAGTGCCTGAGCTTCCTGCCGTGCCCGATCGATTTCTGCGTGCGCTCTATCTTCAATTGCACGCACGTGGTCGGCCTGACGATTGCGCTCGA
Organism: Xanthomonas prunicola; assembly: GCF_002846205.1. Taxonomy (GTDB): domain Bacteria; phylum Pseudomonadota; class Gammaproteobacteria; order Xanthomonadales; family Xanthomonadaceae; genus Xanthomonas; species Xanthomonas prunicola. The sequence continues at coordinate 81,880 of NZ_PHKV01000011.1, read as the reverse complement.
TGGTGATCACTGCCTCACGCTCGCTGTAGCGGCCCTGCAGCGCACCAAGCTCTTGTTCCATCTGGGTGCAGCGGTCACGCAAGTCCTCGCGTTGCGTGGTCAGGTCGCCAATTTGAGTAAGCTGTTGATCGCACAAGCGCTGGAGATCGGCCAGCCGCTGTTGAGGGTTGGCAGGGAATCGTTACGAACACGGCCAGATCTTCGCTAACCGATTGATGGATCGCTGAATTCTACCCTCGACCACACTTCCAGGCTCGGCCCTCCCCAGGAAGCTGTGGCACCATTCAACCATGGCCACCACGTACTACTTCTTGGACACCGAGTGGGCCGATGTAACGGGCAGCGAGCTGGTGAGTCTGGCGCTGGTGAACGAAGGTGGAGACCGCCTTTTCTACGCTGAGCGAGCCAGCCTGCCCGAGGCTCCCACCGACTTCGTTCGTCAAAGCGTCTACCCGCTGCTAGACCGCGGCGACGCAGCCCTGCCTGATGCCGCCCTGACTACCGAGCTGCGCGCCTTCCTCAGCGAGGTCGATGCGCCGGCAGTGATGGCGGATTTCCCGAACGATCTCCAGCTGCTGCGGTACGCCCTGGATGGGTTTGAGTTACCCGATGACCAGGTTGCCGCGTGCGGGCCCCGGCCGGCCCCGGTCATGACACGCATGTCGAAGGAAGGCCTTCCGGGATTACTGGTGGAAGATTGGAGAGCACGCGCCAGATAAGCGCGTACACGTCGGTTCGATTCCGACCAGGGGCACCACCGTCAATGACGGAAGAATGCTTCTACTTGTGCGCCATGACAGCGCTTGTACTTGCTGCCGCTGCCGCACAGGCACGGTGCATGCTCGCGCAGTCCCGCACCGAGTGACTGCCCCAGGAAATCCCTAGCCTGCAGAAGAGGCTGGATTTCATTGGCCGGAACGCTGACCTCGCCATACTGAGATGCTCGCTCGCCGCGGTTTATCACTTGGACGATCGCTTCGGACATCTGGATGAAGTGCCTGATCAGCAGGTCATCGCGCAGAGGCATGCGGACGTTGTCGATCGACACGCCCTCGTAGCGTCTGCGCGGATCCGGCACGAAGAGAATGCGCTTCTCGCCTTCGGGCTTTGGCGTGATGTCGATCATTTCCCCTGCGGGACTGACCCACACGGCATGGAATTCTGCCTCGACCAGCACGTTCGGCCATTCCCACAGCTGCCACCCGCACAGCATCTGACCACCGTCGCGCGCGACCTTGGCCTGCACGTTGGGAAAGCACTCGTGCACGATCGCATCGGCTTCCGGCTGCACATCGAGATACACCGGCTCTGCGCCGCGCACGACGGAATCGGTTAAGCGACGCACGGCACGGGAGATTTCCGGGGGTGTGGTGGTGACTACGCTCGTAGCAAAACTCCTTGCGATCGTGGCGCCTGATGTTCTCTTGCAAGCCTATGGCGCCGGCGTCTCTTCCGATGAGATCCGCTTGGCGCCTTTACCGCCGGCACTGGCCGGCTGCAGCTGGGCAAGAAGCGGCTCCAGGGTGCTCAGGCGCACCGTGGCGCGCAGCGTCTCCGTCTCGGCGTGCTCGCGCCGTTCGCGCTCCTGGACCAGCTCGGTCCGGACTTGCGCGAGCTCTTGTCGAGCGGCCTCCAACGTCTGAGTGTCTTGGCCCCAGCGCACCTGCAGCGCCTGGTATTCGGCCGCTGTCAGGCGCAGCGCATCGAGCTCGCCCTGTTGCGCCTCGATGGTCTGGCGCAGCTGCGCCACTTCCTTTTCCAATCGGGTGTGACGCTCCAGCCACTGGCCGTTCTCCCGGTTGAGCTGCACCAGGTCGTGGTTCTTGGATGTCAACGTTTCGTTGGCCTGGCGCAGAGCGACCTGCAGTTCCTGCACCTGGTGCTCGTGACGGCGTTGCTCCTGCTCGCGCTGGTCTTTGACCGAGGTGCGGTAGTGCTCAAGGGCTTCCCTGGCATGCTCGTGCTTCTGCTCCAGGGAACGCGCGTGGCTTTCGTGCTCGGCCAGCCGTGCCGTGAGGCCCGCAATGCGCTCCTCCAGCTGAGCCAGTTCGGTGGTGCGGCTGGCCACCTCGCCCTTGGCGGCTTCACCCGCCTGGCGTTCTGTCTGAAGCAGCGTCTCGGTGCGCTGAAGCTGCGCGCTGAGATTGCCTGCCTCCTGCCGGGCCTGTTCCAAGGCTTGGGTGCGCTCGTGCCGCTCGGCCTGGAATCGATCTTGCGCTTGGGCGACCACGGTTTCCGCCTCGGCATGCAGCCGCTCGGCAAGGCGAGCCACCAGGTCCTGCAGGGCGTCGCTGACCGCGATCTTGGCCCCTAGGCCTTGCCCATCCTCCTCTTCCAGCTCCTTGAGGTAGCGATGGATGGTGGTTTTAGACCCAGTATTACCCAGTGCCACGCGTACGGCGTCCACTGAGGGATTTCGGCCTTCGGCCCGGAGACTGTCCCGGGCGCGTTGCACATCGCTCTTGTACAAGCCAGACCGAGCCATTCGTCCTCTCCCGTTATTTCGTAATGTATTACATACCATGTAATTACGTACCATTCAACAAGCGCTCGGTTCCGAATTGAGGCGTTAATTTCAGGCGGGATAATATTGAATTATCCCGCGTAAGGCCGATTCTTGCCCTTCCTAGCGCCCCAAATAGTACGAAACCGCCCAAGGCCGGCGATCGCTGGGTAGTATGGCCCAGAGCGGAAAGGAGGCCAGCCAGGGTGCGGCCAGGCTCCGCCACCGAGCCCGTTGGTCATCAAAGGACTGTGCATGCCGATCGAACGTATCGTCATCGACAACTTCAAGTCGTTTCGGCATCTGGACCTGCCGCTCAACGCCCACATGAACTTGGTGGTGGGCGACAACGAGGTGGGCAAGTCCACCCTGCTGGAGGCCATCCACGCGGTGGTCACCGGGCAGTTGCATGGGCGCAACCTTGCCTACGAGCTAACGCCTCACCTGTTTCACCAGCCCACGGTGCGAGAGTACTTGGCGACGCTTGCTGCAGGGACGCCGGCATCGCCGCCGCGGATCTCCATCGAAGCCTATATGGGCGGCGACGCCGCGCTGGCCTCGTTGCGCGGCACCAACAACTCGCTGCGCCAAGACACCGCCGGCATCCGGTTGCTGGTTGAGCTCAACGACGACTACCGCGATGAGTTCAGCGCCTACCTGCAGCAGCACCAGGGCGCGGTCAGCCTGCCGGTGGAGTACTACACGGTGCGCTGGTACTCCTTCGCCAACAATGGCGTCACCGCCCGCAGTATTCCGTTCGACTCGACCATCATCGACACGCACGGCATCAAGACCTTGTCCGGTGCCGATCGCTATATCGCCGGCATCATCGAGCAGGCATTGACGCCTGCCCAACGCGTCTCGCTGTCGCTGAGCTTCCGCCGCATGCGGCAGAGTTTTTCCGAAGAAGCGGATGTTGCGGCCATCAATGCCTACCTGACCGAGCACACCGGGGACATCAGCCACCGAGCACTGACGGTGGGTGTGGACACATCGCCGCGTTCGACGTGGGAAACCAGCTTGTCACCGTACTTGGATGAGCTACCTTTCACCCAGGCCGGCAAGGGTGAACAGAGCGCCGTGAAGATGAAGCTGGCGATGCACGCGGCGGGCGCGGCCCACGTGCTGCTGATCGAGGAGCCGGAGAATCATCTGTCCTTCTCCAGCATGACCCAGCTGATCGACAAGATTGCAGCCCTCTCCACCGCCCAACAGGTGATCATCGCCACCCACAGTAGCTTCGTGTTGAACAAGCTGGGCGTGGACAACGTGATCCTGTTCAGTGCGCAGGGCCAGATGAAGCTGGACCAGCTGCCGAGCGACACCCACGACTATTTCATGAAGCTGCCTGGTCACGACACGCTGCGGCTGATCCTGGCCAAACAGGCGATCCTTGTGGAAGGACCGTCCGATGAGCTGATCGTGCAGCGTGCTTACAGCGACCACCACGGCGTGGCGCCGATGGCCCATGGCGTGGACATCATCTCGGTCAAATCGCTGGCATTCAAACGCTTCTTGCAGATCGCGGATCGGCTGAAGATTCAGGCCAAGGTGATCACCGACAACGATGGCGACATCGCCGTTGTGCAGGAACGCTATGCAGAGCACCTCACCGCGATCTACTACGACTCCGACGAAAGTGCCCCATCGCTGGAAGAGCAACTGATCAAAGCCAATTCGCTGGCTGAGCTCAACACCGTGCTGGGAAAGACCTTCGCCGATGAGGTGGCGCTGCTCAAGTACATGAAAGGCCATAAGACCGATACGGCCCTGGCGATCTTCAACAGCCCTCACTCGATCAGGTTCCCGGACTATGTCCAGCGTGCCATCGCCTAACCGGGTACTGCTCTCAGCGGCAGGCTCGGGCAAAACCACGCTACTGGTCCGGCAGGCCTTGGAGCGACCTGGGCGCCGCATCGCGATTGTCACCTACACGTTGGAAAATCTAGAAGAGATCCGGCGCTCGTTTGAGGTCCACGCCGGCGCGGTCCCCGCGCATGTCACGTTGCATAGCTGGTATGGCTTCCTGCTCCGAGAGTGCATCCGTCCGTACCAGGCGGCACTTTGCGCCGAGCCTCGGGTCGAGACCATCCTGTTCGTGGAAGGTCTCACCAACAACCGGGCCCCGCGCACCCAGGTCGCGCGACACTATTTGGCCGGTAACCGGATGTACTCCGACCGGGCGGCCGACTTTGCTGTGCGCTGCGATGAGCTGACCCAAGGTCAAGTGATGGCGCGCTTGGCGGCCATGTACGACGAGCTTTACATCGACGAGGTCCAGGACCTCGCCGGCTACGATCTGGATCTGGTCGAGCTGCTGCTGAAGAGCGCTATCGCCATTACGTTGGTAGGTGATACGCGCCAAGCTACGTATGCCACGAACTATGCGCAAAGGCACAGTCAATATCGCGGGCCGAACCTGGCGGCGTTGTTCCAGATCTGGGAGTCGGACGGCTTATGCCAGCTCGACCACCGTCTCATCAGTCTGCGCTGCGTCCAAGCCCTGTGCGATATGGCCGACACGCTCTATCCGCAGATGCCCCGCACCGAATCAGGCAATGGCGAGGTCACGGGGCACGACGGCATCTACCTCGTCGCTCCCGGGGACGTTGCTGCGTACATGCAGGAGTTTGCCCCCACCGTGCTTCGGCATGACCGGCGGCAAGCCTGCGACGGACTTCCTGCGGTGAACTTCGGGCAGTGCAAGGGCCGCACCTATCCCCGGGTCCTAATCTTCCCCAACGGGCCGTTGACGCAGTACCTGCGCACCGCAGATGCGGCGCGTATCACTGCGCCACCGAAATACTACGTGGCCTTTACCCGGGCACGGCAAAGCGTGGCATTTGTGTACGCCGGCGTGTGTACGCTGCCGGGGCATCAGCTCTATGTCCCTGCCAGCGCAAGCACATAGAGAAGCGTTGGAATTCTTGGCATTGGCGGTTCCCGGGCCCAGAAATAATTGGCTTGATAGGCGGCAACACCCACATGATTGCATCCTACAAGGATCGTTGTAGAATCGGCGAATGAACGATGCCTCTGCCGTCTCAGCGCTGTCTGCTCTTGCTCACTCCGACCGTCTGGCCGCATTCAGGATGCTGGTGCGCGCTGGTCCCAACGGAATGCCCTCGGGTGAAATTGCCGAAGCGCTCGCGATTCCGCCACCGCGTATGAGCTTTCACCTTGCGACCCTGGAGCGGGCGAGCCTTCTGCGCTCTTGGCGCGACGGGCGGCGTGTCCTGTACGCCGCCAGCTACGAGGACATGCGTCAGCTTCTTGAATTTCTCACCGAGGACTGCTGTTCCGGAAATCCGGACATCTGCGGCCCCCTCAATAACCTCGTCATTCCTTGTACCGTGGAGACCTGCGCATGAGCTTTCCTCAGCCCTTTAACGTCCTGTTCCTATGCACCGGTAATTCAGCCCGCTCGATCCTGGCCGAGAGCGTCCTTCGCAAGATCGGCGATGGCCGTTTCAATGCGTTCTCCGCGGGCAGCCACCCCAAGGGGGAGGTCCACCCTCTGGCAATCGAGACGCTGCGTCAGGCCGACTACCCAGTCGAGGGCCTGCGCTCCAAGGCATGGGACGAGTTCGGAGTGCCGGATGCCCCGCGCATGGATTTCGTGTTCACCGTCTGCGACCAAGCCGCCGGCGAGGCCTGCCCGTTCTGGCCAGGACAGCCGGTTACCGGGCACTGGGGCATCGAGGACCCTAGCCACGAAACGCGCGGGGACATGTGGCAGCGCGCTGCCTTCCGGCAGGCGCTGGCGTACATGGAGAACCGCATCAAGGCGTTCGTCGCGCTACCGATCCACACGCTGTCGCGGGCGACCTTGACGGCGCAGGTAGGCGACATCGGGCAGTTCGAGGGCGCCACGTCGCCCCGACCCGACGTGGCTTGAGGGATCATCATGACGCTGACGATCTACCATAACCCGGCCTGCGGCACGTCTCGGAATACCCTGGAAATGATGCGCCAGTCAGGTGAAGACCCGGTGGTCATCGAGTACCTGCAGGCGCCGCCCACGCGCGAGAAGCTGGTCGAGCTGCTCGCCGCGATGGGCATGTCCCCTCGTGAGCTCCTGCGCCAGAAGGGAACACCGTACGCGGAGCTGGGCTTGGATAATCTCGCGCTCACCAACGAACAACTGGTGGACGCGATGATGGCGCACCCGATCCTGATCAACCGTCCCATCGTTGTTTCCGACCGGGGCGTGGCGCTGTGCCGACCGTCCGAAAAGGTGCTCGCGCTGCTGGACAACCCGGTGTCCTCCTTCACCAAGGAAGACGGCGAAATCGTGACCGCAGCCGGGGCGTCGACGTGATTGATCGCATTGCCGTAGATCTGCCGAGCATCGACGCAGCACAACTTGCACCGATCGACGTTGACGCACTAGCTGGGCCCGGCGACCCAAGGCACCCACCGCGGATCCTCATCCTCTATGGCTCGCTGCGGGAACGCTCTTATTCCCGGCTGCTGGCAGAGGAAGCCGGCCGACTCTTGCGCTGGTACGGCTGTGACGTGCGAATCTTCGATCCGCATGATTTGCCACTGCCTGACGGAGCCACCCCGGATCATCCGAAGGTGAGTGAGCTTCGCGAACTTGCGTACTGGTCCGAAGGCATGGTCTGGGTCAGCCCCGAACGCCACGGTGCCATGACCGGGATCATGAAGGCGCAGATCGACTGGATTCCTCTGGCCGACGGGGCCAAGCGCCCGACACAAGGCAAAACCTTGGCGGTGATGCAGGTGTCTGGTGGCTCGCAGAGCTTCAACGCAGTAAACCAGCTGCGCGTACTCGGCCGTTGGATGCGCATGGTCACCATCCCGAACCAGTCCTCGGTGGCCAAGGCATTCCAGGAATTTGATGAGGCCGGGCGCATGAAGCCGTCTGCGTACTATCAGCGCGTTGCTGACGTATGCGAGGAGTTGGTGAAGTTCACCTGGCTGGTGCGTGGTCGCTCAGCGTACCTGACCGATCGCTATTCCGAACGTGTTGAGAGCGCCGAAGAACTGTCCAAGCGCGTGAATCAGCGCTCCATCTAACCCCTGTCGGAGCGCTGCATGCTTGCCCTCGCGATTTTCATCGTCACTCTTATATTCGTCATCTGGCAGCCGCGCGGGTTCGGTATCGGTTGGTCGGCACTGGCCGGCGCCGCTGTAGCATTGGCCACCGGCGTCGTCGGGTGGGGTGACGTCGCCACGGTGTGGGGGATTGTCTGGGATGCGACGTTCACCTTCGTCGCACTCATCATCATCTCGCTCATCCTCGACGCGGCCGGCTTCTTCGCATGGGCGGCGTTGCACGTGGCCCGCTGGGGCGGCGGCAGTGGTCGGAAACTCTTTCCGCTGATTGTCTTGCTGGGCGCTGCGATCGCGGCAGTGTTCGCCAACGATGGCGCGGCTCTCCTGCTGACGCCGATTGTCCTTGCCATTCTGTTGCGCTTGAACTTCCCGCCTGCGAGTGCGCTGGCGTTCACTGTGGCATGCGGTTTCATCGCTGATACGGCCAGCCTGCCGCTCGTTGTCTCGAACTTGGTCAACATCGTCACCGCGAACTTCTTTGACGTCTCGTTCGGGCGCTACGCAGCGGTCATGGTGCCGGTGAATTTGGTGTCGGTCGGCGCCACGCTGATCGTTCTGTGGCTCTGGTTCCGCCGCGACATTCCTCGCACCTACCCGGTCCACGATCTTGAAGCGCCGCATCAAGCGATCCGCGACAAGGCTGTCTTCCGCGCCGGTTTGCCCCTGCTCGCATTGCTGCTCGTTGCCTACTTCGTAACCGGGCCGCTAGGCGTCCCGATCGCCTTGGTGACGGGTGTGGCTGCGCTGGTGCTGATGGCAATTGCAGGTCGCTGGGCGACAGGCGGCCGAGGCGCAACCATGGCCCTGACCAAGATTCTGCGCGGTGCGCCCTGGCAGATCGTGCTGTTCTCGGTTGGCATGTATCTGGTGGTTTATGGGCTTGGCAACGCCTGGCTGACAAAGGCGGCAAGTGCGGTGCTTGAGTGGCTGGCGGCGCAGGGAACCTTTGTGGCCACGATCGGTACCGGCTTCGCAGTGGCGGGCCTCGCTTCGATCATGAACAACATGCCGGCGACGCTGGTGGGCGCGCTCGCCATCGATGGGGCCTATCTTCCGGCCGCCACCCGCGAATTGATGATCTATGCCAACGTCGTGGGCAACGACCTTGGCCCCAAGCTCACTCCGATTGGGTCGCTCGCGACCCTGCTGTGGCTGCACGTCCTCGCCGGCAAGGGCCAACGGATCACGTGGGGACAGTACATGAAGGTAGGGCTAATCCTCACGCCCCCGGTCCTGTTGGCCACGCTCGTCGCTCTCTGGATTTGGCTGCCGCTCGCTCAATGACCCTGTCGGCGCACAGGGCCGCAGGCCATCACATCTTCTTCAAGGGTGCCGCGGTGGGGGGCGGCGGCACCGGACCCGGATCGTTGAAGCACAGCATGACCTGATCGATGCCGAATTGGTCGGCCAGCACGCGGGCGGTCACCGCGTGCACCAAGTCCAAGTCAACTGAGGGGGCAGCGACGGTGATGGTGGCCGCGATCGCACGGCCATCTTCTTTGCCGGGGACCAGGCGTAGGTCGTCTACCGCCTTCACACCCGGGTCGGTAAACATCGCCGCGCGGACCTGTTCCAGGTTGATCTCGTTCATGATTTCGAGGACTCCAAGGCAGTGCGATCGCCGCGGGGAGCTCGGTCGCGATGCAGCCAACGATAGAGCACCGGCAGCACCAACAAGGTCAATGCGGTGGATGACACAATCCCCCCGATGACGACAGTGGCCAGCGGGCGCTGCACCTCCGAGCCGGCGCCGACATTCAAGGCCATGGGCAGGAACCCGAGCGAGGCCACCAGGGCGGTCATCAGCACCGGCCGCAGGCGTCCAAGGGCGCCGTCCCGGACAGCGTCGTCCAGAAGATCGCCCTGTTCGCGCAGACGGCGGATGAAGGCGATCATGACCAGGCCGTTGAGTACGGCCACGCCCGACAGTGCGATGAAGCCCACGCCGGCCGAGATCGACAGGGGAATCCCGCGCAGAGCCAGTGCCAGCACACCGCCGGTCAGCGCCAGTGGCACACCACTGAACACGATGGTCGCATCCTTGGCCGAACCGAAGGCCATGAACAGCAGGGCGAAGATCAACGCCAGTGTCACCGGAACGACCACCCCCAGGCGTTGGGTGGCCGAGATCAGCTGCTCGAATGTGCCGCCGTAGTCGATCCAGTAGCCCTCAGGAAGCGTGACATCCTGGCCGATGCGCGTGCGCAGCTCGCCGACGAACCCACCCAGATCGCGCTCGCGTACGTTGGCGGTGATCACCACGCGCCGCTTACCGTTTTCGCGATTGATCTGATTGGGCCCGCGTTCCACCTGGATCTTCGCCACTTCCCGCAGCGGCACCGTACGAGGGCCACCATTGGCGCCGGTGGCCAGGCGGCTGGACTCGTCCACGCTGGCGCTTTCCGGCAGTGGAATGGGCAGATCTGCCAGTACAGCCGGGTCTTGGCGCTGCGATTCGGGCAGGCGCACGACCAAGTCGAAGCGGCGGTCGCCCTCGATCAGCTGGCCGGCGACACTGCCCCCAATGGCGGTGGCCACCGTTTCCTGCACGTCGCCCGGATTCAGGCCATACCGTGCCAATGCCGCCGGATCTGGCGTGATGGTGAGCAATGGCAGGCCGGAGACCTGCTCGGCCTTGACGTCCTCGGCGCCGGGGACGCTGCGCATGACCCGCTCGACCCGGCTGGCCAGACGGGTCAGCTGGTCGAGGTTGTCACCGTAAACCTTGACCGCCACGTCCGAGCGGACGCCGGAGATTAGCTCGTTGGTGCGCATCTGGATGGGCTGGGTGAACTCGTAATTGCTGCCCGGAATTTCCTTGGCAGCCGCCTCCAGCTCTTCCACCAACTCGGCCTTGGGCTTGCGCGGGTCGGGCCACTGGTCGCGGGGCTTGAGCATCAGGAAGGTGTCGGCCATCGACGGCGGCATCGGGTCGGTGGCCACCTCGGCGGTGCCGATTTTGGAGAAGATGTTGGCCACTTCCGGGAACTGGGCCAAGCGCTTCTCCAGCGTTTCCTGCATGGCCACCGACTGCTCCAAGCTGGTGCCGGGAATACGCATGGGCTGCAAGGTGATGTCGCCCTCATCCAGGCTCGGCACGAACTCCGAGCCCAAGCGGGTGGCCAGCACGCCACAGCCCACCACCAGCACGGCCGCGCCTGCCAGCACCACGACACGGCGCCGCAGCGCCCAATCCAACAGCGGGGTGTAGCGGGCGCGCGACCAGCGCATCAGGCGGTTGTCGTGCTCAGCCACGCGGCCGCGCAGGAAGGTGGCGATCGCTGCCGGCACGAAGGTCAGCGACAACACCATGGCACCGGTCAGGGCCAGCACCACCGTGATCGCCATCGGGTGGAACATTTTTCCTTCCACCCCGGACAGCGCGAAAATCGGCAGGTAGACCGCCGCGATGATGCCCAGGCCAAACAGGCTGGGACGGATCACCTCGGCGGTGGCCGAGGCGGTCAGGTCATAGCGCTCTTCATCGTTGAGCTGGCGGCCCAGCGCGTGCTGCGCCTCCCCGAACCGGCGCAGACAGTTCTCGATGATGATCACCGCCCCGTCCACGATCAGGCCGAAGTCCAGCGCACCCAGACTCATCAGGTTGCCCGATACGCCGCCACGCACCATACCGATGATGGTGAACAGCATCGCCAACGGGATCACCGCCGCGGTGATCAACGAGGCGCGCACATTGCCCAACAGCAGGAACAGCACCACCACCACCAGCAGCGCGCCCTCGATCAGGTTCTTGGATACCGTGCCGATGGTGCGGTCCACCAGCGCGGTGCGGTCATAGACGGCCTTGGCATGCACGCCCGGGGGCAAGCTGGCGTTGGCGGCGTCCAGCTTGGCCGCGGCCGCCTGGGAGACTTCCCGGCTGTTGGCGCCGAACAACATGAAGGCGGTACCGACCACGACCTCGTGGCCATTCTGGGTGGCCGCGCCCGTGCGCAGCTCCTTGCCTTCGCCCACGCTAGCGACGTCGCGCACCCGAATCGGCACGCCATCGCGCCGGTCCAGCACGATGTTGCCGATCGCCTCCAGATTGGCCAGCTGGCCGGGCACGCGCACCAGGAACTGCTGGCCGTTGCGTTCGATGTAGCCGGCGCCGATGTTCTGGTTATTGCGCATGACCGCGGCGACCACGTCGTTCAACGTGAATCCCAGCGCCACCAGCTGGGCCGGGTCGGGGGTGATGTGGATCTGCCGCTCAAAGCCGCCGATGGTGTTGACCTCGGTGACGCCAGCGGTAGTGCGCAGCTGCGGCCGGATCACCCAGTCCTGCAGGGTGCGCAGGTCCGTGGCCGTGTACGGCGTGCCGTCGGGCTTGCGAGCGTTGGGCTCGGCCTCCACGGTATACATGAAGATCTCGCCCAGGCCGGTGGAGATGGGCCCCATTTCCGGGTCCAACCCTTCGGGAAGCTGGGAGGCGATCTGCTGCAGGCGCTCGGCGACCTGCTGGCGGGCAAAGTACAGGTCGGTGCCGTCCTTGAAGACGACGGTGACCTGCGAAAGCCCGTAGCGTGACAGCGAGCGGCTGTAGTCCAGCTTGGGCAGGCCGGCCATGGCCGTTTCGATGGCGAAGGTCACCCGTTGCTCGGCCTCCAGCGGCGAGTAGCCAGGGGCCTGGGTGTTGATCTGGACCTGGACATTGGTGATGTCCGGCGTGGCGTCGATGGAGAGGTGACGGTAGCTCCACACGCCCAGCGCAACCAGCGCAGCGGTGAGCACCAGCGTCAACCAGCGGTGGCGGATGGACAGCCCAATGAGGCGTTCGAGCATGGCGGGCCTCATTCCTCTTCCACGGTGGACTTTTCGATGTCGGCCTTGATCAGGAAGCTCTGAGCCACCACCACCTGTTCACCGGCCTTGAGCCCTTCCAGCACTTCGGCGCGTTCGGCGTCGCGGCGCCCCAGCTTCACCGGCCGGGTGTGGTAGGTCTCGCCCTGCTGCACGTAGACCACGTCCTGGTCCTCTGCGGTCTGCAGCGCAGTGATCGGCACCACCAGCGCCGCCGATTGGCGATCCACCGTGACCCGCGCCTTGACCGCCGAACCCGGCCGCCACAGGCCATCGGTGTTGGCCACGGTGGCGCGCGCAATGGTGCTTTGGCTGGCGGTGGCGGTGCCGGGCAGGACGCGCTCCAGCGTGGTTTGCGCCGTGACGTCATCGCTCAAGCGGGTGACCGTCACCGGTACGCCGGCACCGATGTGCTGGGCGTCGGCGCCGAAGATGTGCAGGTCCACCCACAGCGAGGACAGGTCGGCGACCTCGAACAGCGGCGCGCCCTCAGCGGCTGCCATGCCCACAGCGGCCGTACGCGCCATGACCACGCCACTGATCGGCGCGGTGACGGTGTAGGTAGTCAGGCTCAGGTTGCTCTCCACGGTGGCCAGTGCCTGGCCGGCACGCACCTGATCACCCACGCCCGCTCGCACAGAACGGACCGGTCCGGGGAAGCGTGCAGTGACCTGCGCGATGCGCCCATCGATCGGGGTCAGCAGCCCTTGCACCTCATGCTCGTCAGCAATCTCACCTGGACCCGCCGGCGCGACCTGGATACCCGCCGCCTGCGCAGCTTTGGCGGCAATCTTGGTTTCCAGCGGCGCTTCCTCGTGCTCGCCGTGCTCTTCGCCCTCAGCGGCGGCGCCGCCCTCGGAGGCTTCGTTGGGGGTCGACGCGTTGCAGGCGGCCAGCATCAGGGCCATGCCCAGTGCGGTCCAGGAAAAGCGATTCATGGGGTCTCTCCGGTGGAAGCGGCCGCCGGCGGCGTGACAAGCGCCTGGCCGGTCAGTCGTTGAATTTCGATCAGGGCGCGCTGCGCATCGAGCGCCACGTCCAGCTGCTGCTGGGCCATGGCCGTGCGTTCGGACTGCAGCTGTGCCCATTCCAGATAGCTGATCGCGCCGGCGCGATAGGCGCGCTCGGCAGCCTGCTCGGCCCGGGCCAGCTTCGGCAGTACGTCTCCTTGCAGCCGCGCCACTTCGGCCTGCGCCACGGTGTAACGGCCATGGGCCTCGACCAGCGTGGAGTACAGCGACAGGCCCTTGGCCTCGCGCTCGATCGTCAGGACCTCCAGCTCGGCTTCGCCGGCGCGAATCTCCGGCTGTGCGCGGCTGCGGCTGCCCAGCGGCATGGACAGGCTGGCCACCAGCGCGGTGTCGTCGGACTCCTGCAGGCGGCGCACACCGAGCTGCCAGGACAGGTCCGACGAGGCCGCCGAACGCGCCAGCTGCAGTCGTGCCTGCGCGATCCGACGGGCGTCGGCAAACTGCGCCAGTTCCGGAGTCCGCTCCAGCTCCTCGGCCAACGTCTGCATGGACGCGATCGCCGGCAAGACCCTGGGATCGGCCGCGGCCACCTCGAAGCTGGGAGCACGTTCGCCCCACAGTGCGGCCAGATGCTGACGAGCGGCGATTCGCTGCTGATCGGCCCGATCACGGGTCAGCTCGGCCCGCGCCAGCGCTGCCTGCGCGGTGAGTACCACCGATTCGGGCGAAGCACCGGCCTGCAGGCGCTGCCGGGCGGCCGCCACGGTCCGCTGGCGCTGGCCGACATCCACGTCCGCCAGCCGGCGTTGACGGTCGGCGCCAACGACGGCCAGATAGCGCTGCGCCGTCTCGGCGAGCAGGTCCAGCCGGCCGGTCTCCCGGTGCACGGCCAGCGCATCAATCCGGCTTTGGGCCAGGGTTCGGCGCGCATCGAGCTTGCCGCCGCGCTCCAGGACCGAGCTCAGGCTCAAGGTCAGCTCGGCGCTGTCCAGACCACGGGCCACGCCCGTGCCCAATGCATTTTCGACCTCGGCACCGACCGTCCACGGTGGGCGCTGCATGGCCTGATCGCGCTCGGCAGCGAGCACGGTGGCCCGCGCATCGACCAGGCGCAGCTCGGGGTGGGTTTGGGCCACACGCGCGAACGCGTCGTCCAAAGTCATCAATTCGGCCGCCGCCGCCGGCGTCGTCACCGCGCCGCCCAACAGCAGCCATGCGGCTATAGCCGCCAATCGCACATGCATGGAAGTACTCCGAAGGTTCTCGATATCGACAGGGCGCCGGCGCATGCCAGCCGACCTCACCCTGCGATCGGCGGTCGGAACGGCGCGATCAGGTGCGCGGGCGGATACCGGGGCGTATCGGCGTCCAGCGCGTGCAAATACCGGCCGATGTCCGCCACGGCCAGCAGGATCTCAGGGGCCGGCGCGGCTTGGCTGCAACACAGCACCAGCTGCTGAAGCCGATGCAGGGCGACGTCTACGCCACGCTCGGCAGCTGGTGGCGCCACTGCCGGGCCACGGTCGGCAGCGGCCAGATGGGTCTGGGCATGCAGCTCGCCGACCAGTGCCAGCACCGGCTGCGCCACCAGGCCCACGGCCAAGTGCGCCAGCAGGAGCCAGCGCAGGCCAGAACCCAGCCGGCCAAGCCTGGTCATGCAGCCGTCTTGCGCGCGTCGGCACGTGCCCGGCGGGCATCACCCAAGATCTCGAAGGCTTCCTTGATCACATACAGGCCGATCAGGGCGCCGATCACGAAATCTGGGTACGGGCTGGCCAGCCACCACACCAGGAGGCCCGCCAGGATTACGCCAACATTGGCGACCACATCAGCCCGGGTGAACAGCCAGGTCGCCCGCAGATGCACCTCGCCGGACTTCAGCGGCGCCAGCATGCGCAGTACCGTCACGTTTACCACCAGCGACAGCAGGGCGGTGCCAATCATCCAGCCGCTGACCGGCTCGGCACCGAACATTACGCGGCGGCCGACCTCGACCAACACGCCCACACCCAGCACAAGCAGCACGCTGCCGCTGACCCACGCGGCATTGGCCTTGAAGCGCGCCGTGCGCCCGATAGCGACCAAGCCAATGGCATAGGCGGTGGCATCGGACAGCATGTCCAGAGCGTCGGCCAGTAGGCCAGTGGAATGAGCAACCCAGCCGGCGATACCGCCGATCACGGCCATCGCCGCGTTCAACGCCAGGGCGATCCAGAGGACGCGCCGCTCCTGCGCGTTCTTAGCCTCGTGGTGGCAGCCGCAATCACTCATCGGAACATCTCCATTCGCAGGGAAGCCGGGCCCGGGCGGGCCGCTGGCATGACACAGCCGGTGAGGGTAAAGTCCGTAGCTACTACGGAGTCAAGCGTACTACGAATGAAAATCAGTGAGGCTGCCGACGCCAGCGGGTGCCATCTGGAGACCATCCGCTATTACGAGCGGATCGGCCTGCTGCCGCGCCCGGGGCGCTCGGGCAATGGCTACCGGGTCTATGGCCCGGCCGACATCGAGCGGCTGCGCTTCATTGCGCGCGGCCGGGACCTAGGCTTCAGCCTGGAGGAGGTCCGCAGCCTGCTGCAGCTGGCCGGCGATGAGGAGCTCTCGTGCGGGGACGTGGATCGGCTGGCACGCAGCCATCTGACCGACGTGCGGGCGCGCATGGCCGACCTGCAGCGCATGGCCAGGGAGTTGGAACGGGTGATTGCCAGTTGCCACGGCGGGCAGCGGGCGGAATGCACCATCCTGTCGACCCTGCGGCAGCCGGTCGCTGTGGAGGCCACGCGCCAGTGACCGAACTGGACCGCTACCTCGATGCGGCCACGCGCCAGAACACGGTGCGCAGCTATGCGTCGGCGCTACGGCACTTTGAAGTCGAGTGGCAAGGCCACCTCCCAGCGACACCTGACAGCGTGGCCCGATACCTGGCCGCGTATGCGCAGACCCTGGCCACCAGCACCCTTCGCCAACGCCTGGCGGCCATCGCCTCTTGGCACCGCGACCACGGATTTGTCGATCCCACCCGGTCGCCGCTGGTGCGCAAGGTGCTCAAAGGCATCCAGACCCTGCACCCCGGGCAGGTCAAGCAAGCCGCGCCGCTCCAGATTCGGCGGCTGGTCGAGCTCGACGACTGGCTGGCCGCTGCGATCGCGGCGGCACGCGCGCGGGGCGACGGAGCGGCAGCGCTGCGCCACCAACGGGACCGAGCGCTGGTGCTGCTCGGATTCTGGCGTGGCTTTCGCGGCGATGAACTGCTGCGTCTGGACGTGGCCCATCTCACGCTGGTGCCGGGACAGGGGATGACCTGTTTCCTGCCGCGCAGCAAGAGCGATCGCAGAGCGGCCGGCGTTACCTACAAGGTGCCGGCGTTGTCGCGGCTGTGCCCGGTGGAGGCGACCCAGGTGTGGCTGCAGGCGGCCGACCTGCAGGAAGGACCGGTATTTCGGGCGGTCAACCAATGGGGCCAGGTGAGCGCCGAAGGCCTCCATCCCAATAGCTTGGTGCGCCTGCTACGCGAGTTGCTGACCAGTGCCGGCTTTGCCGATGCGGGGCTCCACAGCAGCCATTCGTTGCGCCGCGGCTTTGCCAGTTGGGCCAACGACCAAGGCTGGGACATGAAGGCGTTGATGGAGTACGTGGGCTGGCGCGATGTGCAGTCGGCCATGCGCTACCTGGATGGGCGTGACCCGTTTGCCCGGGACCGCATTGAAGCGAGCCTACCCAGCCCAACCGCGCCGGTACCGGCGATGGCACTGCCGGCACCCGAGGGCAAATCTGCGCTGCAGCTCCGTCTGCGCATGGTGCTGACCCCGTTTGCCCGCGCGGGCCGCGGCGCGGCCAAGGCCCGGGGCCGGATTGAAGAGATCTGCTTGGCTCCGTTCCAGGCAGTGCGTCTGAACACCGCCAGCAGCGAGTACCGGTTAACTGTTCCCACCGATCCCGATCAGGATCTGGATGAAATCCTGGCCACGTTGCTCGATGACATGCACCGCATGGCCGATACGCACCAGTGTTTCCTGGAAGCGTCTCTCAATACAGACGACGGCCGGCACTGGGATTGATCCCCTCATAACCTCCGGATCCAATGGCTACCCTTCACGAGACCGCCTACCCGCGACTGAAGCCTGATCCCACCGCCAAGGAACTGGAGGAGATCTACACCCCCACCGCCGCTGAGATTGCATTCGCCAAGCAGCTGACCACCCAGCCGGGTCCGCAACTGGCGGTACTGATCCATCTCAAGCTCTTCCAGCGCTTGGGTTACTTCACAGTGTTGGCCGAAGTGCCCGAGCGGATCCGGAAGCACATCGCCAAGGCCGCCCGACTCGGGCGCGTATTGGACACCGACCAGCTCGAACGCTATGACGCCTCCGGCAGCCAGCGCCGGCATATGCCGCAGCTGCGGCAGTTCATTGGGGTGCGTCCCTTGGACAAAGCTGGGTTGTCTTGGCTGGACACAGTGGCCACCGGAGCAGCCCAGACCAAGCACACTATCCCGGACATCGTGAACGTCCTGCTCGAAGAGCTGGTGCACCACCGCTACGAACTGCCAGGCTTCCGCACCTTGGAGCTGGCCGCCATTGGCGCACGCGAGCGGGTCAATTTGGGGTACTACCGCAGCATCAGCCACGCACTGACGCCTGCCACACGCACGCTCATTGACGAATTGCTGCGCGCACCGGAAGGCTCCAGATTTACTGGCTGGCAATCGCTCAAGCGCGAGCCTGGCCGGCCGACCAACAAGGAAGTTCGTTTTTATCTGCAGCACATCCGCATGCTGCAGCAGTTGGCTGACCAACTGCCTCCCATCGATGTGCCGGTGCCCAAGCTCAAGCAATTCCGTGCAATGGCTCGGGCCTATGACGCCAGCGAACTGGCCGAATTGGCTGAGGACAAGCGCTATGCGCTGGCCACCATCTTCATTCGCGCCCAGCACGCCAAGACGCTGGATGATGCAGCCGAGTTGTTCATCAAGCAGGTGCGCGGGCTGGAGAACACGGCCCAGCAGAAGCTGCTGGCTTACCAGCTCGAACATGCCAAGCGGGCCGACTTCCTCATCGGCCAGCTCAAGGAGATCCTGCAGGCCTATCAGCTCGACGGCAGCGATAGGCAGCGCGTGGATGCCATCGACAACAGCCTGGAAGCGGAAGTGTCGACCTTGCTGGCCGAATGCGAAGAACATATGGCCTACGCCGGGAAGAATTACCTGCCTTTCATGCTGCAGCCCTATGGCGCGGTCAGGCCGCTGCTGTTCAATGGGCTGGAGCTGATGAATCTACGGGCGACCAGCCACGACGCCGGCATGGAGCCGTTGATCACAGCGGTGCTGTCGCTGCGCAACCAACGCCGTGAGCTGATCGAGGTCGCATCCCTCGGCCTGGACCCGGAAAAGGACTTTGACTGGATGTCCAAGCTCTGGCGTCAGCACGTGTTCGGCAAGCGGGCCAGCGCAGCAGGCGCCGGCTGGATGCACCGTAAATACTTCGAGCTGGCCGTGCTGGTGCAGGTCAAAGACGAACTGAAGTCCGGAGATCTCTTCATTCCCAGCAGCGAACGGTTTGATGACTACCGCGAGCAGCTGGTCGATGAAGCCACCTTGGCGCAGGAACTGGAAGCCTATGGCCAGGTGTCAGGTCTACCCACCGACGCCGCGTCGTTCGTGGCTGGGTTGCGCGCACAATTGACCACCCTGGCCGATGAGGTCGATGGGCGTTTCCCGGAGAACGTGCATGCGGACATCCTGGAGGGGCGCCTGGTGCTGCGGAAGGGGCAACGCGCCGAAGTCTCCAGCGCGATTACCACCGTTGATCGCCTCATCGCCGAACGGCTTCCAGAATCCAGCATCGTCGATGTCCTAATCGATGCCAGCCAATGGCTGGATCTGCACCGTTTTTTCCGCCCGATCGCCGGTACCGAGAGCCAAGTCGAAGATCTGCCGCGACGTGTGATCACCACGCTATTTTGCTATGGCTGCAACCTAGGGCCGACGCAGACGGCGCGGTCGATCAAGGGCTTCAGCCGGCGCCAGGTTGCTTGGCTGAACCTCAAATATGTGACCGAGGATGTGCTTGAGAAGGCCATCGTGGAGGTCATCAATACCTACAACAAATTCGACCTGCCGGGCTATTGGGGCAGCGGGAAGAGCGCCTCAGCAGATGGCACCAAATGGAGCGTCTACGAGGACAACCTATTGTCGGAGTACCACATCCGCTACGGCGGCTACGGCGGCATTGGCTACTACCACGTGTCCGACAAATACGTGGCGCTGTTCAGCCACTTCATTCCCTGTGGCGTTCACGAGGGCATCTACATCCTCGATGGCCTGCTGGCGAACACTTCCGACATACAGCCTGAGATCGTCCATGGCGACACGCAGGCGCAGAGCTACCCGGTCTTCGGTTTGGCCCACATGCTGGGCATCCAGCTGATGCCCAGGATACGAAACATCAAGGATCTGACATTCTTCCGGCCCGAACCTGGCAGGACCTATAAGAACATCCAGGCACTGTTCGGAGACAGCATCGACTGGCAACTGATCGCGACCCATCTCCACGACATGCTGCGGGTGGTGATCTCGATCCGATTGGGGAAAATCACCGCGTCCTCGATCCTGCGCCGGCTGGGCACCTATAGTCGGAAGAACAAGCTGTACTTCGCCTTCCGGGAACTTGGCAAGGCCGTCAGAACGCTGTTCTTGCTGCGCTACATTGATGACAACGAGATCCGCAAAACGATCCATGCTGCGACCAACAAGAGCGAGGAGTACAACGGCTTCGTGAAGTGGGTCTTCTTTGGCAGCCAGGGGATCATTGCTGAGAACGTCCAACACGAGCAGCGCAAGATCATCAAGTACAGCCAGCTGGTCGCCAACATGATCATCCTCCACAACGTGGAGGGCATGAGCCGCACCTTGGCTGAGATGCGGAAGGAGGGGATTGAACTGACGCCCGAGATCCTGGCCGGCCTGTCGCCGTATCGGACCAGCCACATCAATCGCTTCGGCGACTACCATCTCGACCTTGATAGGGAAGTGGCGCCGCTGAGCTATACAGCGAAAGTCCTTGAACAGGCCCCATAGACGGGGAGATCCGCTATCGGGACAAGGAAATTATGATTTTGTTTCAATCGCTTAGGCGGTTTTTGGCCCTGTACGTAACGATTCCCTGCCGACCCTCCTGTTCGGCGACAACCAGCGACTGCCGAGCTTGGTTAGCAGCAACGGAATACTGATGAATTTGCGCTTGCCAAGAAGCCTCCCGATTGCCTAAGTCATCTTGTAGTGCAACGAGGTCGGCACGCTGTTGAGCCAGGTTGGCGTCAGCGTGGCGCTGTGCGGCTGCCAGCGCATGCTCCCACCACTGTGAGGCCAAGGTCGCTAGCTCCTCAGGGGCATTGGGTAGCTCAAGTTTGACCTGCTGCACGATCAGCCGCTCACCCAATCTTCCCCACCAGGTTTCCAGCCAGCGAACCACGGTGTTTGGCGAGCCAGTGCCAAGATGAGCACGGATGCGTTCCACGGTCGGGCGTTCGCCAAGCGCGACAAGCGCGTCGGCGGCGCCGTGAACATCTGATTCTGTGATGCCTCTGGCCATTGAAGTGCCTCCCTGATTGGCGCCCTGCCCTGCAGTTGACGTACTCGCGATAAGTGATGATTATCGTGGCTATCGGCACCGGAGCGTAGTGTGCATTACATACTATGAGAAATAATTCCACCAGTACCCTCGTCGTCCAGACCGTCCAGCACCTGGTGCTGCCGGAACAGCTGGCCCAACAAGCGGCTGACGCGGTGCGTGAGCTGTTGGCCGAGGCGGCCGCGGCCAACACCACCCGCAGCTACGCCAGCGCGCTGCGCTACTGGGCCGGCTGGCACGCGGCGCGCTACGGCATCGAGCTGGCCTTTCCGGTGCCCGAAGCCACCGTGCTGCAGTTTGTGGTCGACCACGTGCAACGCCGTTCGACCGAGGGCGAACTGGCGTGGGAGCTGCCGCCGGCGGTCGACCAGGCGCTGGTCGCAGCTGGCCTGAAAGCCAAGCTTGGGCCTTGGACCCTCACCACGGTTCGCCACCGGGTGGCGGTGTTGTCGACCGCGCACCGGCTCAAGCAATTGGCCAACCCCTGCGAGCAACCGGCGATCCGAACTGTGCTCAGCCGTGCCGCCCGAGCCGCCGTCAAGCGTGGCGAGCGGCCGCGCAAGAAAACCGCGATCACGCTGGCCGAGCTGGAAGCCATGCTCGCCACCTGCGACGACAGCCTGGAAGGCCTGCGCGATCGCGCCCTGCTCTGCTTTGGGTTCGCCAGTGGCGGGCGTCGCCGCAGCGAGATCGCTGCCGCCGACCTGCGCGACCTACGGCGGATCGGCGACAACGGCTATATCTACCGGCTTGAACACAGCAAGACCCAGCAGGCCGGTGTCACCGCATCTTCCACACCGGACAAGCCTGTGCTCGACCGGGCCGCGCTGGCGCTGGAGGACTGGCTGGAGGCTTCCGGAATCATTGAAGGGGCGATCTTCCGGAGGCTGTGGAAACGGCGTGTGGGCCCTGCCCTCTCCCCGGCGGCCGTGGGCGAAATCGTACAGCGGCGGGCGCGTATGGCGGGACTGGAGGGGGATTTTGGAGGGCATAGCCTGCGATCAGGATTTGTCACCGAGGCCAGCCGCCAAGGGGTGTCGCTGCCGGCAATCATGCAGCTCACCGAGCATCGGGCGGTGTCGAGCGTGATCGGGTACTTCCAGGCGGGCGGTGCCACGGCTAATCCCGCTGCTCGCTTGCTAGAAGATTGACTGCCATCGGTCGTCGCCCAGACGCAACTCGGCCGCGCCGCACAACCGGTACGGCGCCACGTAGCGGTTGTTCACCAGTTCGCCTCAACTACGCTAGCGACATCTGTGTATACAGAAACACCATCAATCGCCGAATCCTGCCAGAAGCAATCAGTAGAGTCTTATCTTCACTTTCGACGATTCTTGCGCCTAGAAGCCTTCGCCATTTTATTGCGGCCCTTCGCCTTCTTCCGTGATCGTGGAATGGGCGCCGCTGGTGATTCCGGACATTGATGAGGGAAGTCTTGAGTCCAGCTGTGCTGTAAAGGCAGATTCTCCGCGAGTATGCCCACATCATCGGCCAACCGCCGCAATTCCACCAAATCGACCTCCGCATCTTCGGTCAAACGGTAAACCGCTAGGTCCTCGGAATAGCCAGCGTAATCCTTCACCGGATGATCGAACGCCATACCAATGAATGTCGTTGCCTCAGGCATGCGCAGCTTTGCGCATTGCAAATAAATCTGAAGGAACGAAGCACGCCGCCTGCGGTACTCGGCATAGTCTTCTCCAGGCAGCAGCGGATCAACCAGGAAGGCGTACGCCACCTCTGGCTGCTGCAACGTGGAGAACAGTCTCATCCGCCTGGCATCTGGCCGTGTCTTGGCCATCTCGAATGCAGCTAACAAGACATCCGAAAGAAACCTCCTCTCGAACCGACTCTTAGACGCGATGATGCGAAGTGCGACCTCTAGATCCTGGTTGCTCGTGGTGGCACCCATGATTCCTGGGTTGCCTTCCTTGATGAACCGATCAACCAATCGGTCCCAGAGATAGCTTGTTCTATCGGCAACCTTCTTTGCTTTGTACTCGGGTCGTTCGTGGAGGCCTGGCCAATGAGATTCGTCGAACCAAAGAATGTCGGGAAGTGACTTCCCGTCTTGTGGCGGCAAGAACCAGTGCTCACCGTCCCTCATGTTCGTCATGTACGCGGCAAGTAACTGCTCTTCCCCAGCGGCGATGACAACTGTTCCCGATGTAAGCAGTTCCTCTCGCGCCTTCAGATAAGCGATGAAGTCAGCAGCCGTATCGCGCTCGCGTAGGACCGCCTCGAGAGAGAATTCGTCAAAGACGTGCACAAACTGTTTGCGCGGCTCAACTACGCCAATGGTAAAGGGGTGCTGGTGATGATCTTTTCCGACAATCCCCGTATTGATCTGATGTGTGCCAAGACTCCCTTTAAAATGCTTTGAATAAGGGACAAACGATCCACGCGTCGTTGCGACAAGATGGAACCGCGCACGATCTGGCGGAGGAAGCGGGACCGGCAAGGGTTTCTTGCAGGCTGCATCCTGATAGACGCGGCCAGGAAAGCGCTTGGCCCAGTTCATCGCGCCATAGAGCTGCCGCACCGACTTCGTTATCGCGCTCTTGAACCAACGCGGCCACGCAACATCGAGTGCAACGCCCTCGCTGAAGCGAATGTGCTTGTCCGAAAACAGAATGACGTCATCTCCAAAAACCACGAGAACGTCAGCGAACTCGTTCCCACTCGAGGCACCATCCTCGCGAACGCCTTCGTCAGTAAAGGTATTTGGATAGGACCACAGGCTCAGAAAGGAGTGCCTGCAAAGGCGCGCGAGAAAACGTTCCGATTCGGTCTCACCTTCTGCCGTGGTGAGATCGAAGATCGGGCCGGCGGCAACCTCGGTAGGATCTACTCCCTTCGGCGGAGCAAGTCGGGGCGGCTGTCTCCCAGGACTGTCGCTGGCTGTCGCGTCTGATGCCTCTTTGGATTCTTCGTTCATCCCCGCTCTCCCCGGGCGCCCCGTGAAAGTTGATGTTGCATTGCCGGTCCACGCGAAACCCGAACTATTCGAAGCTGTTATCCCGAGGATCTCGTTCCTGCTGTTCCCATGCACGCTCGCGCTCAATCTGGCGCTCGAAGTCCTCGCGATACTGCCTGAGCGCAGCGAGATCCTCGCCTTGAAGGAAGGCCTCGAGCGCATCGAACAACGGCAACCGCTTGGACATGATGGCGGCCCGGGATCCGCTCCAGCTCATGGGCTTAACCCGGCGGGCCAACGCCCGGATCACCTTTATCTGCTCGGGTGAGTGCCGGATCAGTTCCAACGCGACTTCGCTCCAAACCACATGTTTGTCATCGTCCTCGGCGAACGCCGGAATCGAATCGGCCAGTAGCGCCCAACGCTCGGAATCACCACCACGGCACCATGCCAGCAATGTTTCCAACGGGACGTTGGCAAGCGGGTGTTGCCCACCGTGCAGGCCTTCGAGCGTCAATGTTCGAATGAACCCTCGAGGGTCGTCCTCGCTGGGATCCAGCAGCTCGTCAAGTGCGGCCACCGGATGAACCGAAAACAGCGCGCCAATAACGTCTTCGAAGTCGTACGAGGACAGCGTATGGTCCGCCATGCCTGCACGGAGGCTCAGGAGCAGCGCCCTAGCTGCCGGCTCCCCGTCAGGACCCGCCATGCACTTCTCCACCAGCGACTTGAGGGAGAAGTCGAGCTGGTGGTTCCGCCGTACGGTCAGCGGCACCTTAGGCACGAGCTCACGGACGGCGGCAGTAATTTCCGGGCCCGCCTGCGGCTTGCCGTGCAGATGCATCGCCACCACGTCCAGCGCGACCAGCAGGCCATCATCCTTGTCGGCGATGCCACGGATCAGCCGCGCCATATCCGGGTCCGCCAGTCCCTCCGTGACACGTCCGTAGGCGAGGTACTGGTACTTGTCGGCAGGTGCGGCACGGCGCTCGAGCGAGCGCATGAGCCTTTCGCTGCCGCGCTCGTCCAGTGGTGCACAGGTCTGCAGGACGGGCACCCACTCGGAAAGCGTCGGGCTATCCAGTGCTTCATCCAGAAGTCGTTCGAATAGCGGCCTGTCGACCTCGTGGAGGCCACCCAGGAATCCAAGCAGCACCTGCACACCGCGGACATCAGCATCGGTCGATTCGAAGGCGGACACGAGTGCACGCCAAAGTTGCTCCGGCTGGTTCGACCCCTTCGCGAGCCCGAACCCGAACCTCGACTGGCGCGCCTGCTTGTTCTCGACCAGCATCGGAAGCAGTACCTCCAGCGATTCGGCGTCCGTCGCCACCGCCCGCCCAAGATCCTCCGCGTAGCGCTCGGCACGCTCATAGGGCTTCAGGCCGTCGTATTCGTCCCCGTCGGTGATATCCAGTCCGGCCGAGAACGAGGTCAACACTACGGCCTTGGTCTGTGCGACCAGGGTCGTTGGGCGGATTTGTTGCTCAAGAGCCGCCAGGCGACGCGCCCCCTCCGGATTCTTCTCGTCCTTGTCGAACCGCATCGTCTGGCGAATGGCCAACCACCCCTTTTCCCAGCCGAGTGGCATCAGCCTCGCGACGGCATCCTCCAACTGGTCGTACCGGCGGACATTGGTCCACAGTGACCGGAAGTTGCTCGCCAGCATGTTCCGGACCCTCGCGCCCAGCGCCGACTCGCGCATACCGAACTCCACCGCAAGCGCGATGAAAGACTCGAACCACGCCAACGCCTCCGGCCCACGCTTGGGCGTGTATCCATAGTTCCGCGACCACGCCCCGAAGTCGAAACCGTAGTGCGAGGAGAAATGGTTCGTCTCCAAGGCGGAATCCAGGCACCGGATCGCCAGCCCCTGCACGCGCTCGTCTGCCGACTCCAGGTGCGCACGAAGCCATGATGCGCGCTGGTCCCTGGTGGCGTGCGTGCCGGACAGGTAGATGGTGAACATCGACTTGATGAGCTCGTCGGTACGGTCCATCCGGTTCCCGGTCGGCTCGGCCAGCACGAACAGCACGAGAACCGCCAAGCACCGGTCGAAATGCTCGGCTTCGTAGGCAATGGACCGGAGCAGGTGCGTGATGGTGCTTCTGGCCGGGTTGTCCACGGACAGGAACTGTTCGGCATCATTGCCGTTTGCCGCCCGCTCGATCGATTCAAGCGTCGCCTTGCGATCCACCGGCGCCACGTTGCGAAGCACCTCAACCAGCGGTTCGTTGAGCCCGGCGACGTCACCGAGGAGTCCTTCTTCAGCCAACCATCCGCGGACGATGGCGACGGCCTCTTCGCTGTCGTGCAGGTAGCCCAGCCGGCGCGAGAACGAGCGTAGCAACCGCCCTCTGCCCTCCACCAGCTGGGGGGCGATGAAGCTGTAGGGAATCGCCGAAAGTGCCAGCTTCGCAAGGCGGTTCGCGATGGCATGCGGCAGCACTGCGCGCCAGGGACCACGCTTCTGCGCCAAGCCGCGTTGGAGCAGCGTGGCCACTTCGCCGTGGAACGCGAGCACCCCCATGTTGGCCAGTGCGGCCAAGCGGGGGAGCTCGTTCGCCTCGTTCTCGCCATCGAACGAGTACACCAGCGCACAGGCTCGTGCTGCGCGCAGCAGCGAGTCGTTTTTGTCGTGTTTCTGCCAGAACAGCCGGTTGAAGAGCGCGTCGTCGTTCAGCCTACCCAGCGACTCATGCTTCCCCACCGTTTCGGCCAAGGCGATAGCGACCCTGGAATTGCCTTCCGAGAAGCGAGTGATCGTTGCAGCGTCGACCTGCGAGATATGCGGGTACTGCTGCTTGATCACCTCGGTGATCAGCTCCGAAGACGCCGGCTCCAACCGGAAGACGCTCGTCTCGTTCGGCGTATCCTCGCGGATGTCGTATTCAATGGTCAGCAGGCTGACGGTATTGGAGCCCTTGCACTTCGCCGCCAGCTTCGCGTGTAGCTCGGACGAACAGTTGTCGACCACGAGCACAACTCGGCGCCCGGCGGCGACCAGCTCGTCCAGGAGCACCTGCGGCACCGGCATCGGCTCGTCGGAAACGTCGCAATACACCGCCAGTGACGGATCAATGGCGTTCTCCACAGCCTCCCCTTCGAACAAGGCCTGGGCGAACCGGGTCTTCCCGACCCCGGACAGACCCGCGATGCGGACAGACGCGCCTCCCTTGCGCAGCAGCGTGCGCACGTACTGGAGTCCCTCCTGCAGCGAGTACCGGTGCTGTTCGCGATCAGCGGGGTCGACCAGGCGCGGGGATTCGTCGTCGACGAAGGGATGGGCCTTGCCTCCCCGATTGACTACCCACTGCCCATGGGGGCGCCATCCCTGCAGCGGTTTGCCGAGACGCTCCCGGACCCACGTGACGACCCCGGGATGCCGGTTGGTCCAGTCGGCGATCCGCCGTGCGTCGTAGAAGTCGACGAACGCGGCGTCCGCGCCCTCCCCCCCGGCCACAGCCTCCTGCATGGCCTTCTTGCGTTCCTGATAGCCGCTGTCGGAGGTGCTTTCCGAGCTGACGATGATGTACGCGCCACCGGTCTGGAGGATGTTGCGAATCGACGGACGCAGTACGCCGCCCGGACACATCTCGGCCTGGATCTCGGACCGGGGCATCCGCATTTTCTTCACTTGGTAGCCGATTACGGGCCGGGGGAAGCCGGCTTCGTCCGCGACTGCCTGCGATGCATCGAGTCGCACGTCCACCCCACCATCTGAAGCGCGCTGATCGCCACCCCAGGTCACGTGCTGCGACGGGTGTCGGCTCGCCGCCAGGCTTGCGTCGCACAGCCTGGCGAGGAGTTCGCGCAGGGCGCTGTCATCCAGTTCGGCGACATCACGGGGGGTGATCTCGAACAAGCTGCTCTCCCGAATCAGGTCGGTGCGGGTCCTGGTAAGCGTCGGCCGTGCACCACGCGCCTGGCCGGGTGCGACTTCGATCAGCCCGGCCTCCTCCAACGCGACGACATGCTTCCGGGCGGCGCTGCGCGAGGCCAGCCCACAGGCCTCCGCGATCTCAGCGAGGGTCGGCGGCTGCCCCTGTCGGGCCACGCGTTCCTGGATAAAGGCCAGCACGGCGAGCCGACGATCGCTGAGCTTCTTCATGGAGAACATATGTACTCCATAAAAGAGAACGCATCAATACTCCTTCCAGACTCTGCTCCTATCGCACCGCCAGGCGCCCCAATCCCAATGAATGATGAGACGGACAAAGCTCTTCAGGCAGCCGCGTCAGCCACCGGCTACCGTCCACATGTGCACCCGGCCCCGCTCTGCGAGGCTACGCTTTTCGCCGCTCGGCCTGTGACTGAGCCAGTTGGGTCGCCTGCTGCAAACGCTCCATAAGCACAGATCGCGGCGGCAGGGTCATTAGGTACTCGGCGACGCGGATCCCCGACTAGAAGTGGGTGGTGACCATGTGCGTGATCTGGACGGAACCATTCCGCTGCTCACGAAAGTCTGGGAGCGGCCGCCGTAAAGGCTCCATCGGAACAGCAGCCGGAGCGTAAATTCCTCGTAGCCTTATGAGTCCGGATACTCAGTAGGCAGCCTTAGCAGCACCCGTAGCGTACGGAGTCCGCTCGGACGAAGCGGGCCCGCCCTACCCCCGATAAATCATCCTAATCCGCTGCCCCGCCCATGCGCACCCGCCGGGCGCTACTATCCTTAGCTTCAGCTAGAGATTCCATGAGGCTCGTGCGCAGCGACTGAGCGGCAGCAGAGAACTGATCAAGTTGAGCGATTCGTTTCTCCAGCTGCTCAATGCGATACCTCTCGAGTGATTCCTGCTCCCGCCCCATCGCCACGATCCTAATTCGGAGTTCAGTGTAAGGGTCTTCATCTTCGAGGTCCTGAGCAAACTCCAACCATTCAGCGCTCTCTCGCCCAGCCACCTGCGCTGCAAGCGTAAGAACGTGGTGAATGAGGCTGCGAGCGATGCCATCAATTTCTAACGCAGTCGTCAGTAGCTCATCTATTTCATTGCCTGCGCCAATAGCGAGCGCCTCAAGGGCCCGCCAGCGATCGTTGCGATAATACGACCCAGCATCAGGATGCAGAGAGTCGATAACTTCGATTATCCGGTCAACGGATTCGAAGATTCCTCTCTCGGTAGGAAAGGTCCGCGCCAGCGCCCACAGATCCATAATGGCGCGCGCACACTCTTCCAGCGCCTCTCTGTGCTGAGCCGGAGCAGCCTGCTCAGCGCGCACGATCAATTCGGCGATGTAATGCGCCATCCATCGCGCAAGCGTGTTTGTTGAATCAACCAGTTTAAGCTCGGCGATGAGCCTTTCGCCTAGGGCGAGCACTGAAGCCGACGATGCACGGGGAGCCCGCCGCTTCGATCCTGATGATACTAGTTGCTCGCTCTTCTTGGACATCTTCAGCCCTGCTTTGGTAGTTGAAAGGTACAACTCGGCGATCGCAGGTGACTTCAATGATCAGCGTTCGCCCCTGTCGATCCAGCATCTCTTTCAGGAACTTCATGTCTACCAAGAGGCGTTCTCCACTTGGGCTGCGCCCATCCTCATCGTAGGTTCGTTCGCCCCACCGCTCCACCCACGCCACGCAAGTTCCGTCATTCTGGTGCCACTCACCTGAGGCTTCATCCAGGGTGATTCCAAGCTCATCAGCCACCGCGCCGGCGATGTCCGGAAATCGTCGGGACAATTCTCCGGCCCACGGATCATCAGAATCAGCTCCCGTCTCCTTGCCCGCCTCGGTTACCCAGCCCTCCAATACATAGTCCCCGTGGTGGATCTCGTGAGTATCCTGGAAATCGGGAAGTGCGTAGTCATAAGGGTTTCGGGTCGTCGCCAATGCTCGAGCCAGCGCCCCGGCGCGCGTGCGCGATGCCAATGCACTGACCACGCGAAGTGATTCGCTGTTGCGCCCGGCATACTGTGTCCATCTGCCTGCAGCCACGACCGCCTCGCCATGAGCCATGATGCGCGATAGCGCGTAACTCTTTGCGGCAGGTACGGGCCAAGTGCCCTTCTCGTGTGCCGGGAATTCTATGACATCTGTCGGAGGCAACTGCCTGCTGTCCGCCAGCCAGTCGCCCTTGGGATCGAACGAGGCATTCTCCAGAAGCCAGTAAGAGAATGAGCCCCAAGAGCTCTCAAGGTCTTCATGAAGCGGATGTGTCTCCAGTAGCTGTCCTGCGGCCTCCATCAGCGCGTGATAAGAGAGATAGAACGACAGGTTATCCTTTCCTCCCAACTCGTTGCCTCGGTGCCTCAGGTCTTCCTTGAATTGGCCGCGCTGAGCACGCACATCGCTGTTGTAATCGCCGCTTTCATGCAGCCCCCACTGCTCTCGGATAACTCGGCATGCGATTTCTTCGATCTCTCTTGGATATATGGCAAAGGCTCGCGCTAGCGGCTCGATCCAGCTTCGCGAGAAGTCGTAGCCGAAGGTGAACTCACAATCGACGTTCGGTCGGGCTTGATTGCGGTGCAGTCTTGTGTGGGTGGCGGAGAATTGGGTTGGCAGGTGGGATGAATTTATCGCTATAAGCGTATTGCGGGTATCCGAATCCATCTCAAGGTGGGCCTGATCGGCTAAGTTCAGCAGGGTCCTAGCCGCCATGCCTCTGGAGATCACGTGTCGATTTTTTCGGGATGCCAATGACTCCAGCCACTGGGCATGACGCGCGACAGCCTGCGCACTCTCACGAGATGCACGGTCGACGGCGGTCAATAGCCATTGGAGCGCGTGCATTCTGTAAAAGTGGAGGCTCGCGTCTGTAAAGGCGACCGCACTTCCTCCAGTTGCGAGCGCAACAAGATCCGCAAAAAGTGAATCGCGCCCCAAGAAGCACAATGCGCGGACGGCATGGGCTGCCTGCCACCGGCGGCCCGACTCAACAGCCCCCAAGGCAGCCCAGATATAGCCTGCGACACTCTCGCGACAACCTCCTGCGGGTTCTAGGTGCGGACTCCACGGCCCATCCCCCTGTTCGTAACCGAGGCTGTCCTCTAGATGCTCTAGGCCATAGCCTAGGACAGAACGTGCTTCCGCCGGGTTCAGGAACTGTGCGGTGATGCCGACGAGTTGAAAGAGGCGTCGGGACGAAGTTGGCAGGCTAGTCTCTGCAATTGCGTCAAGTGCGGACCGAAGCAGGTCCTGCCGCGAGAGCCCGGTCTTCTCGTAAACAAGGTCGAAGGGTAGCGGTTGGTGATAGCGGTTGATGTCGAGCGACGTCGCATGCTCACGCACAGTGCGGTCAACGAACGACGCTAACGTCTTTCGCAACGCGAGTCCGTCCACCCAGATCGAGGGAATCCTCTCGAGAAGCTCATGAACCGCATAGAGATTCCATTCATCAATCGACTCAAGACTCTTGAGGAACTCGCCTTCCATGCCGTGATGCACGCGGCCTACAGCTTCTTCAATCCATCTCTCTCGCCAACGCCCGAGTCGCTCATCGGGCATTCGCGATTGACTCTCTAGGAGGCCCAGGGTGGTGGCGAGATCGATGCCTTCAAACACCGCTTCCCAGTCTGGACTGGGCTGGCGCGCGCTAGATGTTGAATCCTCGTGTGACACATCGCCTGACTCAAAACGTCTCGCACGCTGCTCCAGCTCGCGGAATGGCCGAGCTTCCAAGCCCCGTTGCTGAACAGCATTTGCAACCATTTTCAAGTGCTGCTTGGAACTCGCGGAAAAGCGTAAGTATCGGTAGAACTGAGTCAGTAGCTTGTCTTTCTCAGCACGGCTGCCGGCCGCGTCTAGCGCCATCGAGATCATGGACGACCAGTCCCAATGGCCCTCAAAGCAGATGAGTGCGGCGCCATCGCGACCATCCAGATTGCCCCGCTTGCACAAGAATTCGACAAGCTGGGGCAAGAATCGCTCGGGCTCACCAAACCGACGATCGCGCCAACGACTCATGATGGCTGGCGCAGTCCGCGGTGACAGCGTGGCGATTGCCTCGACTGTGTGCTCCCAATCGAAGTGTTTGTCTCGATCAACGTATGATCGCGTTAGCTCGGCGGCACGGGCGAATCGATGGGCTAGGCGCGGATCGTCGGCTTTATCTTCGGTACAAGCGTCGCTCAAGTTCAGTAGGGCATGCCATCGCTCGAGGTTCTCCTGCCCTATGTTGCTGGCGACACGGACCGCCTCACTGAAGTATTGCAAGGCTTCATGCTTGCTGGCCCCAAGCACAGCTCGAGAGAGTAGAACGAAGCTGTCGGCCATTGATTCAGCCAGCTCGGTGTCCTCTCCGATTCGACTCCGGGCCTTTTTTGCAAAGGAAAGGACGACGTGTGGAGGTCCTTTAGTCAATGCCGCGCGACGCGCGAGGTCTGCCAAGGTTGGGATGAACAGAGGGATCCGCAATCCTTCCTGCCATTGCACTAGACCACTCCAGAGAGTTTCGTCTCCGTCTAGCAGGACAATGCACTCAGACCACAGCCGCGCGACCTCGTCTGCCGTTGCAGACCAGTCCTGATAAACGTCACGCCTGTGGCGGGTCCAACTCTCCAAGGCTTCGGATAAAGACGTGGCAAATTGCCCTTGCGACAATGCGCCAGTACGGACCTTAACGCTAAGTTCGTGCCAAGGAATCAGAGCCTTGAGGTTCTCAAAGCCTCGACCACTAAAGTCACTCTTCGCAGTTTTTCTGGAGTTGCGCTTCGAGCCATAAATGACCTCAAGCGTCAAAGACTTGCCCGAAAGTCCGGCAAGCAAAGCATATGCGCGTAAGAATACAATTCTATCGTCGTTCAGATGCTCTGATTCGAGCGCCCCAGGCACGCTTTTGGGTAGGTAGCGGCGCAACAAGCTCGCGAGCTTACGTTTTGGCGCCAGCCGGTAGCGCTGCGCAGTCTCAATAATCGACGAAATTGCTCCAACTCGCGTGGCGTCACCTCGCCAGTCGCCAGGCGACTCGATTCTAACTCGAGGATGAAAGAGCAGGCGCATGATTCGCTTGGCGGCGTGCTTCGGCACTTGTCGCTCGACTTTCCTGAGCTCCTCGGCGACCGCCAGAACTAGGCCGATATCGTTGCCGGCTGAAATAGCTAAGGCCTCTGCATCCTCCCACCGCGCCCCGTCGACCAGGCGCTTTCCAAGCAAGCGCCCCACGCGATAGGAAATCTCGCGCGGTCGCCATCGGCGCAACTGATCAGCGCAGCGTGCAGGTCCATGGATATTTAGCTCCGCCCACTGCAGTTCAAGGATGTCACCGTCCTCAAGCGAGGTTGAGTAATCATCCCTTCGTCGGTTCCTCAGCCAATGGTTGAGCCAGTCATAGGCAATCCGCAGTTGAGCGCGTGCTTCGCCCTTAAGACCTTCTCGTCCTGAGAGAAGCGCTGCTTCATAGGCGTGCTCGGACCCCGTCCAGTTTCCACCGATGATCTGACGTCTTGAGACCTGCTCCACGAGCTGATCCCCATCGAGGAACTGTGATGCCAGATCCACATTTCCGCTCAAGAGCGTTTGCTGACGACCGTCGGCCGCTACACGTCCGCCGGCCTTCAATGCGAGCTTGGCGGCATCGGCATATCGACGTGCTCGAAGTGCCGCCAGGGTCGCGAACTCCAGTCGCTGCAACTCGACATCACGCCGCGCGATCTCGTCATTCTCAGGAAGTGCGTCATCATCTAGGGCGAGATGAACTAGCTCATCAAAGCGATCAGTGCTCAACATCAGCGCCGGGAGCGCAGAGGCGGCATAGCGACTCTCCCGCGCCAGTGGTCTCAGGCGACGTACGAACGCATCGAGCTCCTCGTGGCCGGGCCTGAAATGCTCTTGGAACCACGTCTCCGTCGGCTCGTCCCTGAACTGTACGGAATCTTCGCGAATCAGCAGCGGTTTGCCGAGGTCATGGACGAAGCTTCTAACCAAGCCTTCGTCAACGCCCGCTGTCAAAGCAATGACTCTGATCGGCACGAATGGGCGCAGTGTAGCGAGAGCCGCGCAGATGCGGTCAATTTGAGTTCGCTCTATCGCTGACGCGGCATGGCGGGTCTGGCTGACAGCCCGCTCCAACAGGTCCGCAATGGTGTCGTCGACAGTCCGGGGCGATGGGCCTAGGCTGCGCAGGACCGTGGCCAGGGGCGCGGCCGGGTCTAGATCGAGTGCTGTACGCTGAACCCGCGGATTGCGGGACGTCAGGCGATGAAACTCCAGAACATCAGCCTCGACAATCTCGGTAAAACGGGTCCTGAGAAGATGTTCAGTCTCCTGCTGAGTGAAACCATCAAGGTCAAACCGGGTTACGCCCGGCGGCGGATGGAGCTTGTCGATCCTATGAGGGCGCGAAGTGAGTACCAGCCGAACGTTATCGGGAAGGGCCTCGGTGAGCAGTAAGCGAGGGAAGCTAGGGGGATGGTGGAACTCTTCGGCCGCCATCTCGGCGTTGTCTGCCGCGTCCAAGATCAGAATGAGGTGCGCATCGGCGGACCTGCTCCGCACAACTATGCTGGCTTGCTCCACCCGTGCCAGAAACGCGCGCACATAACCAGAGTCATCCGCCTTTGGCGTAGGGATCAGGGGGTGACACAGGCCATGGGAGGCCATTTCATTTGCCAGTTGGACCAATCCGTCTTTCGCGCGATGTCTCAGTCCGGTCGCGCTTCTATATCCACCGTTACCGAAGCAGTCGTAGACGAAAGCCGTGTCCGAAAAGGCGGCACCGATCTGGGTGGCGACGACGGATTTGCCGCAACCGCCATCGGCGGAGACAATGACTGGCAACTGCGAATCGATGATGACCTTGAGCAAGTCTGGCATCTGGGCGCGGGGCACGACAACGGCAGGCGAATCGATGACATTCGGTGCCGGGAAGAGCTCGTCTAGCCTGGTGCCGATCGTGTCCAGGACATCTTCGCGTCGGATCTCGTGGTTGGATCTGAATTCTGATGTGGCCTTGCGTGCGACGAGCTCGCGCAGAGCAATTGCCGCGTCTTTGTCGTTATCTGGAAGGTAAGCTCTCAGGTCTCGATTGAGTAGTGAGCGCTGTTCAAGAAATCCTTCGACGCGCGTGATCGGCCGGAATAGGGAGGCAAATACCTGGAGGTCAGCGGGCGCTAGCCCAGTTACACGACTGATGTAGCTCGCGTAGCGCCCTGTCGTACCCCTCGTCAGCTCCGCTAGCGCCTGTTCAACCTTAGATGAGATTGGCCGATTGGTTTCGAACTCAAATGCAAAACGGGTGCGGACGTCCTCGATCCCGAATTGGCCGGCCAATGCGGTGAAGCGATCCGAGAAGTCTTTGAGCGTCTTTCGCAAGCCGCTTGCGGTCCATTCCTTGTCGGCATGAAGCGTCGAGTGCTTGAGCTGGCGATAGCGCACGAGCCGCGCCGTCGACAAACTGGTGCTGCCGTAATAGAGGGCGAGGTCGATGGATTCGATGCCCGCGTTGACAGAGTCCTGCTTTGAGATTCCTTCGACGGATACTACCTGTAGGTCGGAGGATGACTGAAGGAGTTCTAAGCAAAGGCGCGACGCGCGCGAGTAATGAAACTGGTCGCCGTCTCTGCTTGGGCCTACATCAAAAGTATCAATTTGCTGCGCCATCGACTTCAATTCCGGATGTTAACTTCACTAAGGTGGTCGGCATCGGGGCCTGCGTGTCCGACGGTGCGGCACAACGAATTCTAGTGACAACTATACTGTTGGCAGCCCGCGGGGGAGATTTTGCCTATCCCCCGCTAAGTTCGCCCAGATATACGAGTGTACCCTTGGGATCAGTGCATACCCCTCTTGCCAGATGTTGCGGTGCGCGCGACCTAAGATCCGATTATCCCAATCGAGGTGCACCACTGCTGACGCGGCTTGAATCACGTCCTGGGAATCACTTTGCCCTGTTCCAAGGTAATCGCCCGGAGCCAGTGATGGCCTTGAGGCGTTTGGCGACTCCATTGTCGGTTTCGATGCCGGAGGCCTTGATGGAAACCTCTAGTGCTTTTAGTTTCGCGATGGCTATGTGCACACTGGCCTGACCTTGCACATATCCAAGGTTGACGTATCCCCAGTTGGGTCCATTCGCCTGGGCAGCGGGCCAGTGGGTGTTATTTCGATGTAACACACTAATGCAGACCCTAGCATCTAATTTAAGCTGCGCCGCGAAGCGGCGTCGGCTTGAATGAATTTTTAGAAATCAATCAATCAAACTTCAAGCCACTCTTGATCCTCGACATGCTCTCACGCTCTGCGGCATCGGCAGCGGCTTTTTGCGCAGTTTCACGCTGCTTCTGCTCCCAGTGCTGTGCGTATGCCTTGTTCGTCTCGGCGACAATCTTGTTGAACTCTATAATGAGATTCTGAAGCTCATTAAGCACACAGTAGGTCTCCAGTCTATCGCCGGAGACGTAGGCGTCACGCTTCATCATATAGAAATGTTCTTTCCAGCGCCGATTGAAGTAGTCAGCCCATTCCTCCGGAGCCGAGGATGATAATTTCAACACTGCATTGAACAGGGCTGAGTCCGGGTCAGTCTTACATGCCGCATTGTCGTCGAAAGAGACGATCTTAATGCATTCAAAGTCACGCACCATGAAACTCTCCTTGTCTTTAAGAAATGTAATAATTATCTCTGGCGACGACTAATTACTTGCCCGCTGTGCCCTGCACGTCGCGTGCCATCCTGTTGACGCCAATCGATCTTAACGCGGCTGGGTCCGATTAACAAACCGAAGCATAAAGGTCCAGGACGTTCGCTACGGTACATGCCCGCTTTCCATCAAAATTTGACTCTAGCACTCTTAGCCGCGTCCAGGTCCGCCTACGGCCAGGAGCGGACCTCTATCCCGCCCCCGATAACGCTCCCTAATCCCCTGCCCTGCCCAATGTTCAGTCTCGGCCAGCAGCGGACATGCGGTCAAAGTAGGTGGTTCGCAACAGAACCCGGCAAGAACAATAGTACCTTCATCAGCGACTCCGACAGCAGCATAGCTCTGGCTGCGGTACCGAGGCTACCGACTGGCCTCATGAGCTCCGGTCATCCTACGATAAGGATGGGATTTTCCTGATAAACCATGTCGGGCCATCCGACCTGCACGGCGACCTCCTCACTCCCGCCTACGCGGAGGCGAAGGCGACCTTAAAGACCATCAATCGTTGCTTTACGCGAATCTTGCCGGCCTGCGCGCTAGCCGCTGGCAGTACTCGGTGACATGCCACGTCCGCCAGTAGTTCTCTTTGGAATGCGACACGACCTAACGTGCAGATCTTTAAAGAGCAAATAGAGAAGATGCCCATTTTAAGCGTACCGAGCGCATGTACCCGGGTATCAAAGTCACGATCACATGCAGAAAGTCCGCGCCTCCTGGCTCGCTCAACGCCAAGTGGTGATCAGCCCGCTCGGCAGGCTAGGAAAAACGCGGCTGCAAGGCGAGAATCCCTGATCCAGAACTTCTCCGGCCGAGCACGATGAGCAAAGATGGAAAGGTGCACATCCAAGGGCACTTTGCACTACAGCCAGATAAACCAGTGCCGCTGCGCTCCGCTGCTTCCATTCGCTATGAGAAGCATGATCCAACCTCCCTCGAGGTTGAGGTCCTCTTCTTGGGCGGCGAAGAGGAACGTGCCGAGGCATACCTTGCAGTCCATGCCCTTGACATCAACTTAGTAAAGCTCCATCCAATCAACGAGGGCGGAGACTCCATCAACTTGCTCGGGCTCAATAGATGGCAGTCGAGTCTCACAAGCTTGAAGCTGGAGGTGGGTGCCATAGAGATCGGCATCGATCGTGATCCCGCCATAAAACCTGTCGATGTGAGCTTTACCGTTAGCCTCCAGCCAAGTGGCATCCTCACCGGCTACGG
This sequence comes from Xanthomonas prunicola, assembly GCF_002846205.1. Taxonomy (GTDB): domain Bacteria; phylum Pseudomonadota; class Gammaproteobacteria; order Xanthomonadales; family Xanthomonadaceae; genus Xanthomonas; species Xanthomonas prunicola. The sequence goes on along the minus strand of NZ_PHKV01000011.1, from coordinate 44,191 downwards.
CTCGGTCGAACTTCATTGCAATGGAAACATCAGTACCACACATGGCGAAGAAGAACAGATTCTTGTTCAAACGAGTCTTGGCCCAATCGAGGCGATGGAGGCGTACGACTACCTTGACGGGACGGCCTTCGGCGACAAGGTCCTCCATCGCATCCAGCGCCTTCGCCTGGTGGGCAGGATCGAGCTTCGAGTAGGCGAGACGCTGAGGTCTTTGCATGAAAAATTGCTCGAGGAAATCTTTCCGATCTGCAGTGCACTTTCCCTTTGCTACAGGCAACCGGTCGATGCATACGAGATTCAATATCTGTGGGAAGGGCCTGAAGAGGATCCCATCAAACGAGCTACCTACAGGCGTAAGTGGTATAGAAGCCGGGAAAAGGTAGGCGGCAGCGAACTTATCGATACCTCGAACTTACGAGGGGGGGGGGCTTTCGGATCTGGTCAATGCTCTGAAAGGACACCCTCAAAGCAAATCACTTGACCAAGGTATCGGCTTCCTTTCGCATTCCTATGTCAGCTTTCTCGAAACTGCGTACTTCACTGCCTTTTCTGCTATGGAGACCATCGTCAACGCCGTTTGCGAAAGTGAAGAAGTGTTGCTGATCGGGCCAGCATCCTGGAAGAAGGTTGAAAAAGTGCTGCGGGCATCTCTGAAGGAACTCTCCGACGCAGAAACCATCTCTAAGAAAACCGCCACGCATATGCAGGAAAAGCTTCCGGAACTGCGGCGTGCATCGCTTGCATCGAGAATCGGCAGGGTTGTCGAGGCTTACTCGATCAAGACATCCGACCTGTGGACCTCAGAAGGGTTCGCCGCTGGAATGAAGCGAGCATCTGGGTTCAGGAATGAGTTGTTCCATGCCGCCCGCACCTCCGACCTAGACCTGATGGATGTGGACCTGACCAGGATTAGGGCATTTACCGAGAGGCTTCTTCTTGCTGCACTGGCGTGGCCTGAAGATCGCCGGTGGGTCTGGCGCGATGACCAGATCCATTTGATCATTCAGCCCCCGGATCCGATCGAGTATGAAGCATCATTTAAAGGCAATTTCGAGAATGACCTTGAAAAATAAATTTGAAGGAATACCTCCACTAAAGAGCCCTGGTCATGCCCTGCATCTATGGAGGTTATTGATTAGGCCGTGGATTTTACGTCAAAAGAAAAAAGAATAATTGAAATTTTTTAAGAAAAATAATCTTCCAAATTCGCGATTTAACAATCTAATGAGAACGGCTCAAGCCATTGCCGACATAAACCCTGCAGGTTTACAAGACCTTGTTAAAGCTATCCTGAGGCCCATGCAAGCAGAACATATCTTGTCAATCGCCGAGTTTGGACATGGCTCAAAGACTCCGATCCAGTGGCAGACGTTTTTCGGTCCCGCAGTGCGTGACAGGCTTTATGAAAGCGACGGAATGACCATCCGCCCATCAGAGTTTGATCCAGGCAAGTATCCAATCTCGCTTGCTCGCGACATCGTCCTCCCTTGGCCATGGAAAGAGACAAGCTACGCCAGTGCATTGGCGACGATAGGCACCAAAAAAACTTCGCTTACCCCAAATACAATGCATGGCTGCCAAGGGGAATGGCGTCAAGACTTAAATCATGCAATTGAGCTGTGGTTGCCATGGCGAATCGGTTTCGTCACGGGTGGAAATCACTCTATCGCTGCAGGAATTTTAGCCGGCGAAGGCACAGTCATTCCCTATTTGGTACTGGATTTCTCATATCTGTTTGATGAGTTAGCTGCGGATGGAACTGCCTTCTATGAGCTTGAAGAAAAACGCCGGATCTGTGATGTACATGATCCTCGTGTAGCTGCAGTTTTTGAAATTGGGCGCATGATTCACAAAAGCTCCCGGCCAAACTAAAACGATCAATTTACTAACGATTATTCACGCCAAGAATGCCGCCCATCCCTACTAAGAAGGGGTTACAAGTTCAGGGCGCGCCTCTCCTCGAGATATCCCCGAACCCGACTTGACTCAATCCGAGGCCTTTCGGTCTGCGAGTCTGATGGCAGCTCGTGCAACACCCATTGGCAAATGAGTTTACGAAAACAAGAAGTGAGTAACCAACTTTCGTTGTTATAAGCCAATGGCCTCAAACACAGGGTGTTGCGCCAGACTGCGCGGCCTGCTAGCGTCGTTTATCTAATGGAGCGCTGCCGGCCAGGCGAGGGATCCTCTGACAAATGATGTGCTCGCCTGAGCACCACATTGCAGCTTCGCCGTGGCTTCGTTGGAACTTGAGGCGGCGCTGCTAGGACAACCCCACTTCACAGATCTGTCGCATTCTCAACCGCATCTACATCGGAATGCCCGATATCCCACACTCGAGAAAACAGTGCATGACAAGTAGTTTTTAATTCTCTGACCATCTGAAATGAAATGCCCCCGTTGGCGCGGGGGCATTTTCCTCTCGTCGGAGCGAGAGGTAGAGGAGCACTAAGGACTCGATGCTTAGGCTCCCGCATTTCTCCTACCTAGTCAAGCCTCCGTGACGGATGGCTGGCAGAGTGTTACCGCCTTTCAGGGCCGACCGAGTTCGGCAACTGGAGCGTTGCGCCCTGCCCTGCCCCCGTCACAAGTGGCGTGGTGCCCCTGTGCACCATTTTTCAGGAGACGCAAATGACTGTTGGAGCAGCAGCCAGTGCCATAGGCACGACCTTGACACACCATGTCGATCCTTCACTGAACTACACCCCACGGCAGCTGACTCGAGGACAACGCAGCCGGCAAGAGGTGTTCGTGTATCAATCTCCGCGCAACCGGCGGGTCGTCACCGTGGCGGATCCCGCCCACTTTGCATTGGGTCTGATTCTAGAGTTCGACTCTGCAGTTCGAGCATATGTGGAACGGCCCCGTCAGCTCCAGCTGTCGCTCAAGACATCCGTTGATCTATCTTTCTGGTCGCATATGGCCAACGGAAGTCAGCAGTTCCATCTCCTCATCCCGACTGCACGCACCGCCCGTAGTAGCAGCGGCGTCGTCATGCTTCCCGCAAGAGAAGAACTTATCGAAATCGGCGTCCGGAACGGCGTGCTACTCACCTGCATGACTGAGTTGGAGCTGACCTCCTCACTGGCACGGGTGGCCGTGTGCTACGAGCTCCTGCCATTGGTCTGGGATAGCGAACGGATCATTGCTCGCGCCGCCATCGCAGAGCAGGTCAAAGAACTTCTAGGACGTGCGCCGCGCCTGAACTTGGCCAGCTTGATCTCTGCCCTCTCCTACACCGCGCACCAAACTCGGGCCACGGTTGCCTGGATGATCCATCAAGGCATCCTCGCGCTTGTAGACCACTCCCCGGGTTCAAGTGATGCGGTGCTGGAGCTCGCCCATGGCTAACCCGCGCAGACTCTACGATACCGAGGAGCTGGCCGAGTGGTACTGCCCTAACGAGGTGGAGCTTAAGGAGGCGGATCGATCCAACTATCGCCGCGCCAGGGCCGCATTGACTGCCGCACTGACCGGTGAACTCTCCTTCTCCCGCGCTGCTGCTGCTAATCAATTGTGCCGCAAACGGCTTGCACGTATGGCTGAAGCAGCGCCACGCAGGCACGCGGACGGAATGCCTAATGGCTTTCGCGTCTGCGTCCCCTGGGGAACTTATAGTCATGGCACTGCTGGTGACGTCGGCGGCCGTGTACCTAGCGCCGCCGGCCCAGGGGCAATGCGCCAATTGCTGCAGGCGTTACCGCTAATCCGCACGTGGGTGGAGGGCTACCAGCAGCCTCTCCCCCCCGGTCGCGCTCCCAGGGGGTTTGATCGTCTGCACGAGCGCATCTGCGCGGAATTGGGGCGCCAGGACTTGGCCGACCACTATCCGTTGAACACACCAGATCGAGGCAGACGCGCACTTCTGGACTACCTTCGCCGTTCTCGGATCATGGCGGTAGTACCTGGCACTCTAGAAGTTGAGCAAGTGCCTGTGCGCAAGCTGGAAGATGCGTTCAGAGGGCGAATATTTGATCGCACCGAATTTGATGCACATCGCATTGATGTGGAGGGCACGTTGAGTGTGGACGTGCCGCTTGGTGGCACCGTCGAGAAATCGGTCACCACAATTTGGTTGCTCATTGAAGTTGAAACACGCTCCCGAGCTATTGTGTCTTGGTCACTTCGAGTTGGTCGTGGCTATAGCAATCTCGATGTGGCCACCTGCTTAGCGGTGGGACTGAGGCCGTGGGTTCCACGTGAACTGACAATCCCGAATCTGTCATATGCGCCGGGAGCGGGCATGCCGACGGGGTTGGAACCGGCGCTAGCCGCGAGGCGGTCCAGATCCATTGCGCTGGATAACGCCCTTGCTCACTCAGCATGCGACTTGGAAGCGTCCTTCTGCCATTCCCGAGGCGGCGTACTGATCTTCGGGCGCGCCCAACAACCGCGCTCTCGGCCAATTGTTGAGCAGTTGTTCTCCCGTTTGGAGCGAGGTGCACTTCGCCGTATCCCAGGTGGCTTCGAGCCGGCCAAACGTTTAGGCGATTCGAAGATTCGGATCAGCAAGGTTCACGGTGATGACCACGCTTTTCAGCTGGGTGCGTTCGAGGAGTTGATCGATGTAATAGTCGCAAACTACAACGCCACCGTACACCCTGCCTTGGGCAGCCTGTCGCCTCTGCAATTCCTACAATCGCAGGCCAGTTCTGCATTCGACTTCAGCCCCGACACCGGCGCGCAAGATGCAGATGAATTGTGTACGGTCATGGCTCCCCTAGTCGTTCATGGGAACAAGTCTCAGGGTGTTGTGCCGCACGTTAACTACAAATACGTAAAGTACCGCAGTGCGGGTCTCGAGGGGCGCTGGGAACTAGTTGGCAAGACAGTGATGGCTCGAATCAACCGAAACGATCTGCGCAGCCTGATGCTGATGCGCAGTGCAACTGCCCCACTTTGTGCAGCGCGAGCCGCCTCACCATGGGACAGAACACCACACGACGAAACCACCCGCAAGTTGATCATGCAATGGGTCAAAAATCGCTCGGGCTTCAGCATTGCCGGTGCCGACTGCGCTGTGGCTGCCTATATCGCCTTCTTGCGCAATAAAGCACAGACCTCACAACTAGCTGTAGACCAGCTCGCTCGCATGGATACCGCTTTTACGCAGGAATCGCGCCCTATAAGTGGGCCCGACTACTACAGCGCAGAACTTCGAATTGCTTCCGATGGATGGGTGAGCCTGGATGAGTAACTAGGTTTTAATCGCCGCTCGCCCAAGACCATCTGCATTCTTCTGCCAGAGTCGAGTATATGAATAGTCCTCATGTCAACTCTATCACCAATAAGGTCCATCCACTTCTGATTCCCGACGGCTATCAAATCAATACAAAGCCGACAGAACGACTCGCTAATTTTATTAGAACGAACATCTTTGAGGGACACCATGGATGCTCTGCATATGGTGGCGGAGGCATCGGAAAAACTACGGCAATTACCTATCTGACAGATAACGCGTCTCGATGGTTGATCAACACTGATAAGCAGCCCATGGCAGTCGCGATGCGAATGGTCATGGCCAGCGGGATCCGCCGCACTGACAGAGCGTTCTGGTCCACCATGAATGAGCGGATAGGAATTGGCACCTCCAGCGGCACCACATCTGCAGTTGGCATGGCCAAAATCCGCCACCTCATTGGAAGTCGATGTGGACAAGCCGGCGTAAGCAGGATGGTGCTGTTCATCGACAATGCTCAGAGGATCACTGAAGCGGAGTACGAGTACATGGAGGATCTGGACAGCATGATCCTTCAGGATCGCCTGAATCTATTCCTTGTCCTGATTCGCCAGAGTGATGCCGAAGGCGTGGAGGTAGGAGACGATTGGCGCGATCGTGGTACGCACAGTATCCGGCGCTGGTTCATGGCTACTACACCTTTCGGGCCACTGGTGGGGCTGGAAGAGGTCAAGCACGCGCTCAACGGCTACGACAGTAGTTGGTGGCCCAATCCGGAAATGCCCTACAGCCGCTACTTCGCTAAGCAGGCTTTCGACAATGGATGGCGACTGAGCAGCCAGGCCTCATTGATCTGGGAAGTGGTGGGCGAGATGAGGAAGAAGGGCAAGCTTCCCGAAAGTAAAGCGTGGCCAATGGCCACCTTCACGTTGATGGTTCGGCAACTGCTTTGCGAAATTGCTTTCCGTCAGGAGAACTTCAATGGCTTCACAGGAGACCAAATAGCGATGGCCCTGCAGAACTGCGGCTACCTGCGTCTTGAGTACGTACGGGCTCGTATGCGCATGCCTCCGGGCGGTTAATCGAAGGCCACAAACTATGAGTTGGTTGCACGAAATTGAAGGTCAGCCGATTGTGCCACGTGTTATAGGGGCTGATCTCAGCCCCTATCCCTACATCTCCGGGTATGGGCTGGTACAACGAATCGCCAGATTCGCCCTGCCAACCGGCGGAGAGCTAGCCGCTTTGGGTTTAAAAAACAGAAAGGGGCTAGACGTATTGTTAGCCACTCAGAGGGCCGGCAAGACCCGATCCACCCTTCTAGGGGCGTTGGGCCTGGATGCCACGAGCGTTAGCAACTATTGGACACCAGATACCTGGTCACCAATTGATTGTCCAGAACTTTTCAATCGTCACTCTCGTCCTCTGCGTCAGTGCTGGGAGTGTGCTTGCCACGGCTATCATTGCGCATTATTTCAGCTTCCATCCGTGCGTCGTTGTCCTTGGCACGGCTCTCCACTGACCTGCACATGCCCCAGCTGCGGGGCTACTCAGTTCGCAAGGTTCAACGAGAAGGATCAGCTTGGTATCTGCCGCTGCGGATACACGGCCGCAGATGCACGCATTGCCTTGGCGGAAATGCGCACATTCCCGGCGGTCCAGTGCGCCGCTTGGACAGATGATTATCTCGCTTGGGCAACGCGGGAACGGCGTCACCGGGTAATCTCTGTTCCGGAATCGAACCAGCGCTGGGACGAGGCGTTCGCCACATTAGCTGCGCTGCCCACAATGCTTCAATCGACGGAGTCCGCTCCCACGACAGCACAGCTGATGTGCTTTGAAGGGGCTGGGCCCGATCCTGCACCGGATGCTCTATGGGGATGGTCACTTCTGGGTGGCTCTCAGACGTTTCGCTCCGCACCCTTACCTCGCTTTGCTTTCCAAGCCCTCGCCAAGGTAACGCAGAGCGTACTAAAAAATTGCGGCTGCAACGACGACGTCGTGGCCTTTGATGGCAGCTTGAATCGTGACCCGGCCTATGAGACAGACGCTACGCCCAAATCAGGATATATATTAATCGCGCCCTATGGACTCTCCGAGAACGGGCATGCTTGGTTGAATTTGAACGTGATCGATAAAGAAGTGACCACTGCCTGCGGTATGGCTCTGTCATTGACAGCGTGTCGTCTGATTGGACCGCCTGACACGCACATGTCTCCTCAGGCAAGCATCGGCAGGTCGCTTGGCCAAGTGGTGGGGCGGCGGCACATAGTGGATGCGATGATGGCAAGCCTGTGCCGGGGCTACGCTCAAGGACTGACCTTGGTGCTGCAGCCCTCATGGTCAGGTGAACAGCTAAAGCCGCTGCGCCTTGAAGTACCCCTGATCGAATTAACAATCTGCTCTGGTGGGATTGATCGGGTACGAATAGCGTGGGCACCCTCCTCAGCGATCCAAAGAAGCTCTACTCCTCAAGAGCATGCGGCCCCCATGCCGACGAAGAAGTCCAAATCCATAAAGCGGAAGAGCCGCGCTCGGCGCGTCATTCCGAGGTGAATCTAGAGATTAAGAAATTAAGGGCATCTTCTCGGTCGTTTCGCCAATTTTGAGGTAGCTTTTCCGTTGCTCAGCAAATCTGGGGCAACATTTCCGCAGCTCGTGAAGCATGAGGCAGCTTGTCTGCAGAGACATGTACCGATACCCACCCCCGCCTCGATGTCCGTGCCATGCGAATCAATGACTTACGGGTGGGGCGACTCTTCCCCGTCAATCAGCTGCATAGGCGAATGATTGCCGCGGAGGAAATGCCCCCGTTCCCGAAGACATACACCCCATTCTGAACTATCTGCTCACTAACTTCGCGGCCCAGCGCCAGGACTTCACCGGTTTCTCCGATGAGGACGTTTACGACGCATTGCAGGCCGCCGGCTTCATCGAACTGGAGCGCTCGCGCGGCAGCGAGCAGGAAGAGGAATAGCACGATGATGCTTACCCTGCCCTCATACGCGCATGGCGTGGTCCATGCGCGCCTGGACCGCCAACCTGGAATTTCCGGGTTTGGCACTGTGCTGCTGACCCAGTGAATACCACAAGTCCATCTTCCCCGCCCGTCAGCGCTCCGGCAGCCAAATGGAAGGTCGTCAGGTTTTCGATCGGCAGTACCCATGTCGCCGCACTCGTAAGGCCTCGCACAGACTGCGGCGCCCCGCCGACATACGGACGCACGATCGTGCAGCCAGGCCCCGCCTCCATCGCGATGCTGCCGATGCCGGCAACCATCAGCGGGAGTGGCTGCTTGACTAAGCCGAGGACGGTACCGATCGTGTCCGCCTCCTGGATGCCAGTGATGCCATAGTGGCGGTATACGCCCCGCAGAGACTTGAAGATTTCGTCGTTCGGGCAATCATTGGGACGAGAGCCTCTCCAAGGAATAACCGAGTAATGCGGTCAAATTACCTTTGATACATCGAAGGCCGCCTGAGGCAAAAACTCCTCCTGGCAGGCGCGCAAGTGCAACTCCCAGGGCGTAGCTCCAGCCTGCCGTGCTGCCACCAACTTGTCCGGATCAATATCGATGCCCAGCGGTTTGCGGGCAAATGCAGCCGATGTCTGCATGTGGTCGAGTGCAGCCCATCGATCGGTGTAATTGTTGACGTTGATCTCGACGCTGTTGCGATCGGGGTCCTCATAGTAGAACGCGGTCTGCGGCCCTTCATCCACAGAGAACACCGGCACGATGCCGATCCGCTTGAGGCGGAGATACGTGCCTAGCAGGTCGTCAAGCGAACCGAGTTCAAACGCCAGATGCTGGACTCGCTGGTGCTGGGAGCGCTCAGGATCTTCGGTGAGGCCGGGAACTTCGATGACGGCGAGCCGATGACTCACCTCGTCGTTGCTCAGGAAGGCCGCCTTGATGGCGGCCGCCGGAGCATCGACAGCAGCGGCGGTTGGATTGCTGGATGCGCTGACGAGACGCATACCGAGGACGGGCGTGTACCAGTCCAGAAGCCGTTGCAGGTCACCCGTCAACAAGCCAACGTGCTGAAGTTTCGGATGGAGAACCGCTTCCGTGTTGAGAATCATGTGAGTTCACTCCCGTTGCTGAAAGGGCCTACGGTGGGTGAATTCCCCGTCACTGAGGGCAGTGTCAGTCCATGACGATGGGCGAGTTCTCCTGTGATGTTCCACAGCTTCTCGCAGGCAGCCGGATCAAGTGCCAAGGATTGCGGGCTGTAGCGCTTTGGCTTGCGCAACACTGCCCCGTTCGCGTCTTGCGCAGATGCCTTGGTGAGCAACCTGACGGCATTCATGGCGGAGACTTCCGGCGTGGTGCCCGCCAAGCCCATCAGCCGCATGACGAGCGGCATTTCGGGCTGTGCCATGGCCTTTGTCTTGGTTGGACCAACGCAGGATGCACTGATCGTGACGGGGAGATCATGCCAACGCCGTGCCGCTTCCTGAATGTGCAGGAAGCCCAGTGCGTGGGTGCCCAGTACCGATTTGAAGAATCCCCACTTGCGCCGCTCGAACTGGAGATCGTCCAGATCGGGACGGATGAAGGCAGGAACATCGCCCGCGATATGCACGATGCGACCATCGCCTGAGGCCGCGAGGTGATCGACCAATGCGCGGTTAAGGACAGCCCTGGCGAAGTATTGCAATGCGAAGGCAAACTCCAACCCGTCGGCCGTGACTTGTTTGCGGTTGAACGCGGCCATGGCGGTATGCATGATGCCGTGCAATTGCGGACGCCAGGCTTTGACGCCTTCTGCAACAGAATGGATGCCAGCGACGGTAGACAGGTCGCCGGCAAGGAAATCGGCGGACGTGGCGCCGGCCGCAACGACGGCATCGACAGCAGCCTGACCAGCTTGTCGTCCTCGGCCGACAATCAGAACCGACGCGCCGCGGCGACCCAACTCCAGCGCAGTGGCTCTTGCGATGCCGGTTGATCCACCGAAGAAGACGAAGTTCGACCCGCGCACGCTGCGCTCGCCGGCGTCATGGATCTCGTCAGAGCGGGAGTCCAGCGTCATGCCGCTTCCAGGCGCGCCACGACCGCAGCGGTGAGTTGCCGGCTGACCGAATAGTCTCCAAGGATGCTGGAGTCGATATGCAGAATATTCATGATGTCCCGTTGAGGTGGGGCTTTTCGAGAAGTCGGTAATCGAGTTCCCTTGCAGAGCATGAATTTATGCAGGTACAGTTGATCTATCAAGAAGGATGATTATCAATACCTAGTATGAAAAAACATACCATTGAGCTCTGCAAAGGCTCCCCGGACGATATCGCGGTGCTGCGCGAGCATATGCGCCGCGCCGTGGCGTTGTTCAGCGGAAAGTGGAAGCTGGAAATCTTGTGGTTGCTCGACCAGCGGCTGCACCGCTTCAATGAGCTGCGGCGGGCCATTCCGGACGTGACTCAGCACATGCTTACGGCACAGCTGCGGGAACTGGAGGCGGATGGCCTGGTGCGCAGGACGGTGTATGCGGAGGTACCTCCTCGCGTCGAGTACGAAATCACGGATGATGCGAAGCGACTGAAGCCAGTGTTCGAGGCGATTTTTGCGTGGGCAGGTGATTGCAAGCGAGGGGATGAGGGCGCCCGCAGATAGCGCTTGTGGGCCACCTGCCCGGTCTGCGCCTGCTGTTGTTGCTGGCGCACGTCCTTGTACGGGTTGTAAGGAGCGCCATTGCGCGCAAGCGTGCGGCACATAGGCTGCGGCAGATCGTAGCGCGTGCCCTGCTCTGTCATGCAAGTGCAAGAAGCCTCGCGCGGATCTGAGGCGGTCGGCGTGCTGGCCATATCAAACCGCGCTTCCGGAACCGCCCAAACACCACCTTCGACGCAATCTGTCGGTAGGGGCAGTAGTGGTTCGCTCGTCGCAGGGGGAGGGCTGCGTATGCGAGTTGGCAGTCTGCCGACCCAGCCCAGCTGCGAACATCGGCTCGGAAGCAGCCCTGCCCTTGCACTTCCTCAATCCATCGTTGGCATAGACATGGATACAAACGCGCCACTTTTCCGCTGCAACCAGCACGCGAGGCGACAGCGTGGCACGCACCCGTGCGTAGGTCAGTGGATTCAGCGACTAGGCTCCATCAGCGCTGCGAATACGGCGCGCGATCCCTTGTATGGTTTACGGCCGTGCGCGAATGTCATGTTGTCGAGCAGCAGGACGTCGCCGGGCTGCCAGTGAAACACGAGCGCCTCGCTGGAGAACGCCTGTTGGATTCTCTGCAGATCATGCTCGGAGATTTCCGTGCCGTCGCCGAAGCGTGCATGCCTTGGTAGCTTGTCGGCGCCGAACATGTTCATCATGGCTTGGGCCTGCGTGCGCCCCAGGCTGGAAACATGGAACAGGTGCGCCTGGTTGAAGACGATTTTCTCTGACGTGACCGGATGCAACGCGGTGCCCTGCGCTCGGTTCGCGGTGCGAAGCAAACCGTCGGCGCCCCAGTGGGAAGCGATGCCACTGCTTGCGCAGTACTCGTCGACCTGCGATCGATCTTCGGTCTGGAACACGGTTTGCCAGGGAAGGTCGATATTCGGGTGGTAATGGCGGATGTATTCAACCCCCTTTTCTTCCAGTCGCTCAAGCAGGTCGGAGCCAATATTGCGGGTGATCTCGCGCATGGGGGCGATCGGTGTCTGCCCTCCTTCGGCGGGTGCTTCGATGCAGCAGAACGCTACCAACAGTGGCCAGGTCGTGTGGTATGCGCTCTCGTTGTGCATCGGAATTTCAAGGCGCGCCGGATAGTTCGTTGCCGTCGATACCCGGTTGGTGATTTCGGTCCGCGGCGTGGATCGATAGACGTATCGATACTGCTGTTGCGATATACCTTCGACAAATGCATCGAAGTGTTTGACTTCCGAGACATCGAAACCACGTAACAGGATGGCGCCACGTTCGTTGAGTTCCTGCCGGTAATGCGGCATCTCCGGGACGATGGCATCGAGCAGGGAGTGCCGCCCGCTCGCTGGCGAGATGATCGTCGGACCCTTCCGGCTTTCAAATAACGGGGAATATTTCAGCATATGTCCTCATTGATTATGAAACGGGGGGTTGTCGTAGCCGCTGCGATTGCCATTGTCCGGGACGCGTTTCGCCCTGAACAGAGAGACGCCGTGCATTGGCGCGCTGCGGCAAGTGCCTGCCACGATGAAGCAAGCATCAGCCACAGCTCAAAAACAGACTGCGACGCACCATGGCTATGCTCTGCGCGGTTGCTACCGTATGACATCCCCCCGTTTGCGACTCTCCGAACACGTCCGTCTGCTTCCGCGTATCAATGGTTGGTTCGCGCATCCGTATCTCATTTCCCCACTGACCTTCGGGCTGTACACCGAACATTCGCATCTGGCGATGATGGAGTCGTTTCTGGAGGATCCGGAACAGCACCGCGCAGCCCTGCGTGAGCCTGACATGCGTGGCGGTCCCTTCATCGACCATGCCGGCGATGTCGCCGATATCCGCAAGCTGCGCGACCACACCCTGCAGCGTTGTGCGCCCCAGCTGCGCTACGCCGAGGCGATAGCCGCGCTGTATGAGCTGCTGCACAACGAAGCCAAGGGTGCCGGCCTGGCCGGTCTGTACACCAAGATCGATCCGCTGATCCGCGCCAAGCTGGAGATCTTCTACGATGTCAGCAAGCAGCCTGGCGTGCGTTTCATGGAGCGCCAGTTCTATGCCAGCGACGCCTACGACACCGGCCTGCAGACGGCGGTGCTGGAACCTGTCAGCGAACAGGAACGCGCGTTCGCGTTGAGCACCCCGCAGCTACCGTCGGCCGCCGGTTCGCTGGAGTTGAGCGTGCCTTTTGCCGATCCGTTCTGGGACCAGTTGTGCGGCGGGATGTCCGATGCAGATGCCCTGCTCGATCTGATCCTGCGCCATGCGCCTGCCGGCACCACGCGCGCGCAGGCACTGGCGCTGCTCACCGATGCGCCGCTGCCCGAACACCCCGCACCTGAGGGCGTGCGCGTGCGTTACTTCGGCCATGCATGCGTGCTGATCGAAGGCGCGGGGGTCAGCATCCTGATCGATCCGCTGATCAGTTATTCGGGCGAATGCGCCATCGACCATTTCACCTTCGACGATCTGCCCGCCAAGATCGACTACCTGCTGATCACCCATCCGCATCAGGATCATGTGGTGATGGAAGCACTGCTACGCATCCGTCACCGCGTCGGTACCGTGGTGGTCGGGCGTGCCGGCGGCGGTGATTTGCAGGATATTTCGTTGAAGCTGTGCCTGGAGCACTGCGGCTTCGCCAATGTGGTGGAACTGGCCGACTACGAGGAACTGCGCTTTCCGCAGGGAAGAATTGTCGGCGCGCCGTTCTACGGCGAGCATGCCGATCTGGATATCCGCGCCAAGCTGGTCCATGCAGTCGAGCTGGACGGCAAGGTATGCGTGCTGTTCGCCGATTCGCGTCCGCCGCTGGTGGAGTGCTACGCGCAACTCAAGGCACTGTTCCCGAAGATCGATTGCATGTTCCTTGGCATGGAGTGTGTCGGTGCGCCGGCGACGTGGCTGTACGGCCCGCTGCTGCAGAAGATGCTGACCCGGGGCGAAGACCAATCGCGCCGCCTGGACGGCTGCGACTGCGCACTGGCCAGCGCACTGCAGGACTTCTTCCTGCCCGAACGGCTGTATGTCTACGCCATGGGTGCCGAACCCTGGGTCACGCACATCACCAGCATTCTGTACTCCGAAGACTTGCCGCAGTTCCGCGAGGCACGCGCGTTGGAAGCGAGTGCGCGTGCGAAAGGACGCCATGCCGAGCTGTTGTTCGGCCGCTGCGAGATCGTGCTCTAAGAGATATCGCTCTAACCGATATCGCTCTAACCCAGGCATCCCCCATGTCCGACACACAAGGTTACCTGCGCGCCAATGCGGTGGCGCGCCCGCTGTTGAACCACTGGATCTTGTGGGACATGTTGATCCCGCCGGTGCAGTCCGCGCTGGTGGTAGCAAAGCAGCAGCTGCCGATCCTGGAATCCTACCTGCGCGCGCCCGAACAGCATGCACAGGCGGCACGTGACCCGGCCTTGATGGGCGGCCCGTGGATCAATTATCCGTCGCCAAAGACTGCCGAGATCGCGCAGTTGCTCGAACACACCCGCGTCGCGCAAGGCGATGCACTGGCACTGGCGGCCGCGTTGCAGGCGCTGGAGGATCTGTTGCGCCAGCAGGCGAGCGGACAGTCGCTGGAATCGCTGTACGCGCAGATTCCCGGCGAATTGGCCGGCCTGGTCGAGCTGGTCTACGACCTCAACGATCATCCCGGCCTGCGCTTGCTCGAAGGCCTGCTGTATCGCAGCCGTTTCTATCGACGCGACCTGCAACAGTTCGCCTTCGGCCTGGTCGAACGCGACTGGCTGCCGTACGAACGCAGTACGCCGGTACTGGAATCGCCGCAAACCCCGGTGCTCGCCCTGCCCTGGAACGATGCGCGGCTGGATACGTTGTTCCGCGCGGAACGCGCGCAGGTGGTGATCGACGAAGTGGCCGAACTGCTCGGCGTCGCCGCGTCGCAGCGGGCGGGATTTGCGGCGTTGTTCGACGCTGCGCCGCCACCGCAGCGCCATCGCCCGCCTGCCGCAGGGGTGCGCATCCGCTATTTGGGCCATGCTTGCCTGCTGATCGAATCGGATCAGGTCAGCATCCTTACCGATCCGTTCGTGGCCTACGACTATCCGACGGATCTGCCCCGCTACACCCTGGCCGATCTGCCCGAGCGAATCGACTACGTGCTGATTACCCACGGCCACAGCGATCACATCCGACCGGAAACCTTGCTGCGGCTACGCCACCGCATCGGGACCGTGGTGGTGCCGCATAGTGCCGGCCGTCGCCTGCAGGACCCCTCGTTGAAGCTCATGCTGCAGGCGCTCGGATTCGAGCGGGTGATCGAGCTGCACGAGTTCGAACGTATCGCGTTGCCCGATGGGGCGATCACCGCGTTGCCCTTCCTTGGCGAGCACAGCGATCTGGATATCCAGGGCAAGGCTGGCTATCACGTGCGCCTCAAGGGCTGCAGTGCAGCGTGCCTGGCCGATTCCTGCAATCTGGATCCCAGCCTGTACCGGCACATCGCCGCGGAACTGGGGCCCGTCGATGCCTTGTTCTTGGGCATGGAATGCGAAGGGTCGCCGCTGAGCTGGGGCTATGGACATCTGTTGACGCGACGCATCGATCCCAAGCTGGATCGCAGCCGGCGTGACCGCGGCTCGCATGCGGACGAGGCCATCGCGCTGATCGAACGTTGGCCGGCCCGCCGTGCCTACGTGTACGCGATGGGCCAGGAGCCCTGGTTGAATCATGTCCTGGCGATCAACCAGTCCGGTGAGCACCTGGGCCTGCGCGAGGCCGATCGCTTCCTTGCCCATTGCCGCGCGCGCGGCATCGACGGCGAGCGTCTGTTCGCGATGAAGGAACTGAATCTGCCTGCCGTCTGAGCTTCGACACGCGCTTGCGTGTCCTTGTCGTGTGGGTTGCTTAGGTTCCCAACCGCCCTGCCCTCCCGACGACGTAGCGTCAGGAGGGAGGACGAGGCGACACTCAATGTCCCGCCGCTGCCATCGCGTCGCGCAGGCTCTTCGGACGCATGTCGGTCCAGTGTTCGTTGACGTAGTCCAGGCAGGCCTGCTTTGGGTTCGGGCCAAACACCACCGACCAGCCATTCGGTACGTCGGCGTAGTCCGGCCACAATGCATATTGTTCTTCGTGGTTGATGACCACCACATAGATCTGGTCTTGCTCGTCGTCTTGGATCGACATCTGTACGTCTCCGGTGGGAATGAATCGCGGCGTGTTGCACGCATCGGGCGATGCGCCGGGCGCCGGCCGCAGGTTCGACGCGCCCGTGTTCTCTCGCTCAGGTTCCCGACGACATGCCGGGCACCTGCAGTTCTTCCAGCGCCAGCCCGCGCACATCCGCAGGCAACGGCGCGTTACGCGTGTGCGCCGGTTCGACCACGTGACCATAGTCCAGCGACAGCACGCGGTCAGCCAGATGTCGGTAACCCGCATCGTGGGTCACCAGCACCAGCGTCTTGCCGCGTGCGCGCAACTCGGGCAACAGCACGGTGTAGAAACGTTCCCGGAACGCCTGGTCCTGATCGGCGGTGAATTCGTCGAAGAGCATGATCTGGCGATCGTCCAGGCAGGCCTGCACCAGGGCCAGGCGTTTGCGCTGCCCCTGCGACAGATTCACGCTGGCGAACACGCCGTCGGCCTGGTCGAACGCGACCTTCGCGGCAAGGTCGACGCGCTCCAGCCAGTCCTGCACCTGCGCCGGATCGGCAGGCGCGGCGTCAGAGCCGATCACATGCGAAAACAACATGAAGTCGAAGAACACCGCACTGAACATCGCCCGGTAGCTGGCCAGCGTCAGGCTGGTTTCCAGCGCCTGCCCGTCGACGAGGATGCGTCCTTCGCTGGGGCGCAGCAAGCCGCTGAGCAGCAGCAGCAAGGTCGATTTGCCGCTGCCGTTGCCGCCGGTGACGAACACCGTTTCGCCGCGTCGCAGAGTGAAGTCCACCGGGCCGAACTGAAAGTGATCGCCGTTGTCGCCGGCATAGCGATAGATCACCTGTTCCAGGCGCAGCGTCGTCCACGCCGGCATCACGTCGGTGGCTGCCGCTGCCGAGGACGGCGCCGATGGCGCATCGTCGAGTCCCATCTCGCGCAGGTGGCGCACGCTCGCCGATGCACTGCCGACCTGGGCACCGAGATCGAACAGCGCGTTGAGCGGGCCGCTGATAAACAGCCCGGTGATGACGAATTGCAGGATCGTGGCCGACGGCAGGTCGAATAGATAGCGGCCGGCCAGGATCGCGGCCAGCACCCAGCCATAACCGATCAACTCGGCGCAGGCATCGCTGATGCCCCAGTGCATGCTGGTGTCGAATTGAGTACTGCGGGCGCGCTCGATCGCTGGGCGTAGCTCGGCCCTTGCGAAGTGATTGGCACGGGCCGGCGACAGGGTCAGTTCTTTCTTGCCCTCCACCAGCGTGCGCAGCAGGCCGTTGAGGGTTTCCTCGGCCTTGCGCATGCGGTCGTAGGCGGGGCCGGTGAAGCGCCGGGTCACGTAGAACAGTGCGCCGGACAAACCGATGAAAGGCACGACCACCGCGAACAGCGGCAGCGACACCCAGGCCAGGTACAGCAGCCCGCCCAGCGACAACAGGCTATTGGTCAACAGCACCGGGCCCATCTGGATCATCTGCGCCAAGCGACCGACATCGCCGATCAGCGCGCCGAACACCGCATGCTTGCGGTGCATCAGCCGTTCCAGCGGCAACTCCAGAAAGCGCGCCGACAACTCCGTACGCAGATCGGCCATTAATCCGCTGCTGACGCGCGCGGCCAGACGTGCCGACAACAGGCGCACGACAAGTGCGGCGCCCAGCAGCAGCGCACCACGTAGCAGCGCCTCGCGCGTATCGATCTGTAGCGCATCGGTGGCGGTGGTGTTGAGATAATCCAGCAGCAACATCGAGGTGCCGGCGCTGGCTGCCGACAGCAACGACACGCCGGCCAAGATGCGCGCATGACGGCGCAGATAGCGCTGGATCAGCATGGCCGCGCTCCAGTGGTCGCGAGGGGGCGTCTTGCATCAACCAACACGCGGCCAAGCGACTGCAGCAGCGCCGCGCTCATTGGCCACACCAGTGCGGCACACGTTTTTCCACGAATGCCAGTGGCCCTTCGCGGCTGTCCTGGCTGTGGCGCCGACGTTCTTCCCAGGGATAGCGGGCCGCAAAGGCATCGGCCAGCGGCAGGTTCGCCGACTTGGCTGCCGCTTGTTTGATCGCGCGCAGCGAGAGCGGCGCACAGGCCAGCAGATCGGCCAGCCAACCGTCCACGCACGCATCCAGCTGCGCGGCCGGCACGACCTCGTTGACCAGGCCCAACGCCAGCGCACGCGCCGCGCCGATGCGTCGGCCGCTGAGCAGATAGCCCATGGCGCTGCGGTACGGCAATTGCCGGGTCAGACGGAACACGCCGCCGGCGCCGGGGATCAGGCCGAGCCGCGCTTCGGGCAATGCGAATTCGGCGGTATCGCAGGCAACGATGATGTCGCAGGCCAGCGCCAGTTCGAAGCCGCCGCCCAGGGCCAGGCCATTGACCCGGGCGATCACCGGTTTGCACAGGTCGAACCGCTCGGTCAGGCGCGGCCAACCGGCCGCCCCCTGGCTGCCGAACGACGACGACGGTACGCCATCAGCCAGCCGTGCGGCGAGTTCCTTCAAATCCTGACCGGCCGAGAACGCGCGCTCCCCGCTGCCGCTGAGCACGGCAACCCACAGCGTATCGTCGGCCTCGAAGGCGTCCCAGATCTCAGCGAGCGCGGCATGGGTGGCAAGATCGAGCGCATTGAGCACCGCCGGGCGGTTCAAGGTGATGCGGGCGACATGGCCGTCGCGTTCGAACAGCACCGGCGCGGCGTTCATCCGAGCACCCGAGGGTCGCACAGGAAGCGGCGCAGGCGTTTGACCCCGTCGTCGATCTGCGTGTCGGTGAGATAGCTGCACGACAGGCGCAGGCTGTGCTGGCCGCCGTCGTCCAGGTAGAACATGCGCATCGGTGTCCACAGCACGCCATGGTCGCGCGCGGACAATTCCAGCAAGTCCGCATCGACCTGCACACCGAGCTGCAGACAGACGAAAAAGCCGCCCGTTGGACGATTCCAGCGCACGCCCGGATGTGCGGCAGCCAGATCGCCCAGTTCGCGCTGCAAAGCAGCCAGCAGGCGGGCGAGCTTGCCTTGGTAGAAGGCCGCTCGCTCCGAGCCCAGGGCCGCGAGCGAGCCACCGCTGCTCAACAGCATGCCGGCAGCGATCGCTTGGCAGACCGGCGAGGTATTGACCGTCAGCATGCTCTTCAGCGTGGCCAGCGCATCGGCCAGCAGGCTTGGCGGTCGACCGTCCACGCACTGATCGGCGATCACAAAACCGACGCGGATGCCCGGCAAGGCGATCTTGGCGAAGGTGCCCATGTGGATCACCCGGCCCGTGCGATCCATTGCCTTGAGCGATGGCAGGCGCTGCGCCTGGGGGATAGTGAAACCGTAGGTACTGTCTTCAAGCAGCCAGAAGTCGTGTGCGTCGGCCGCATCGAGCAAGGCCTGGCGCTGTTGGCGATCGAGCAGACTCCCGGAGGGATTGGAAGCATCCGGAGCCACGTACAGCGCACGCACGCGGCGGCCCTGCGCGCGCAGCGCGGTACAGGCACGATGCAACTGCTCCACATCGACGCGGCCATCGTGCTCGTCGATGCCCAGCAGCGGGATATCGAGCGCGCGCGCCGCGCCCATTGCGCCGACGAAACACGGCTGCACCACCGCCAGGACATCGCCGGGTGCGGCGAACAACGCCCGCAGCACCAGAAACATCGCTTCCTGAAAACCCACCGTGACCACGATGCTCGACGGCGCGATGTCCAGGCCCTGATCCTGGCGCAACGCCTGCGCCAGCAGCGCATTGATGATGCCGCGGCTGGGGCCGTACTGGAACAGACGGCGGCGCACCTGCAACGCACTCAGACCCTCGGTCTGCGCCAGGTGGGCGAGATAGGTGTGCAGATGCGCGCTTAGATCCAGCGGTTCCAGCAAGGTCGGCGCCGGTGCGCCCGGCGCGAACGAAATGGCATCCGGGTAGCGGTCGATCACCTCGTTGAGAAAATCGATCGCCCCCATGACCGGCTCACCCAGACAGGGATGCAATTGCGTCGGGTCCAGCATCGCCACCGCTGACGGCTGCAGATCGGCCGATACGGCGTTGGCGTGGGCGCTCATGCCGCCCACCGCTGGCGCAGGCGCGCAAGCACGTCGTCGGCATAGATGCGGCTGGACTGTACCAGGGCGAATTCGGCCATGTAGCGGCGAAAATCCTCCGGCGATTCTTCCGCGATGCACAGCATGCGCCGATTCGGCGCCACCGCTTCGCTGCGCATCTGCTCGACCGCCCGGGCGATTGCCGCATCCATGTCGCCAGCGTCGACAACGTCGTCGACCAAGCCTGCGGCATCTGGCTCCTCGGCGCGGATGATGCGACCGCGCAGGATCATGTCACGACTGACCCGCTGCCCGGCACGCAGACCCAGACGCAGATTGGCCGAGCCCGGGACGATGCCCTCCTTGGCGGCAGGCAAGACGAAATACGCGTCGCGCTCGGCCACCACATGGTCGAACACCAGCAACAACTGCAGGCCCCCGCCGATGGCGAAGGTGTCCACCGCAGCCACCCAGGGTTTTTCGATGCTGTGCTCGAGCGCATCGGCGCCCGGCCAGCACAAGCCGCGTCGAAGTTTGTTGAGATAGGTGAACTCGCGACGCAGCAGGAAGTCGACGAAGGAGATCTTCCCCTGGTGCAGATGCTGCAGGTTGATGCCGGAACAGAACACCCGCCGCCCGCTGTATTTGGGGTGTTGCATCGGGCCGCCACGGACCACGCCGACCGTGACCTGGTCATCTAACAAGGCCAGATCCACCGCCACTTCCATCGCCTCGACCAAGGCGTTGTCCTCGGCGTTGAGGCCGGTCTGGTTGGCGACGGTCAACCAGGCAACGCCATCGCGGCGCTGCAGATGGATCGGGCCGATCTGCAAGTGCCCCTGGCTGCGGAATTCTGGTAGCAGTTCGAGCGCGCGCGCAGTCGGCCGCAGAAGGCTCTCGATCAGATGGTGCCCGCACTCCGGCTGGCGCAGCACGCCCCATAACACGATGCCCTGTTCGATCTCCCAGCCTTCCTTTTCCGACTGGATGCACGCGCCGTCCTGCGCCCATTGCGCCTGACTCGGCAACAGCCCAGGCACGAGCTTGGCGGCAGCGTGCAAGACCTCGTCCAGGCGTAGCGCCAGAGTCCGGTGCTGGGTCAGCGTCCCGTACAGCCAGTCGCCATGACGGCGCATGAAATCCATCCGTGCGGACCGGCAGCGCGTGTGGATCGCTGCTGCCCGCTGTGCCTGCAGCGGATCGCGCTGCGCGCGCGGCGGCAAGGCGACAAGCGCCTGCTCGGACCAACCCGCCAGTGCATGCAACTGCGCCATGTCATCGGCCAGCGGATTCATGCGGAAACCGCCTGTGCAAGAACATCCTGTGCCCCGTCGGCAGGCGCAGGATGCAGGGCGCGCAGTTGCCGGCGTCGCAGCTCCACATCGCAGGCGGCCAGATGCTGTCCCAGGGCTTGTTCGTAGGAATGGGCGGCGCCTTCGAGCAGCAACAAACGTCGATTCGGCAACACCTGCACATCGACGCCGGCCAGCGTCGCCAGCCATGCGGCGATTGCGCCCTGCGCATCGTCGCTGAGCTGATCGACCACACCCAGCTGCGCCATACGCGCGCTACAGAGCTGCGTTTCGAACAGGAACACCGAACGCGCCGCGCCCATCCCCAGGCGCGTGCTCATGCGCCGCATCGCCATGCCTGGCCATGCGGCTTCGCCGCTGTGCAGGCAGACGCTGGCCGTGGGCGTGGCGATACGCTGATCCGTCGCCAGCAGCAGATCCAGCATGCCGGCCGAGCAGGTGTTTTCGATCCAGGCCAGCGACAGCCCTTGCAGGCGTTCGAAGCGGCGCATCGCCTTTTCCCAGCGGCTCACCAAGTCCAGACTCACTGCGCCCGGCCAGCACGCCGCCGCAGACGGTGCGGTGGTGCCGCGCAAGTGCAGGATCATAATCGCCGGTGAGCTGGCGTCTTCGACCGCATCGCAGGCGCGGGTAAGCCGTTGGATCTGGTCGTCGCTCAGCGCGCTGGCGGCGTCGATCGTCAGGTGGACGAGATGCAACACAGGATTTGCAGGATCGCTCATGAAAATTCCACTGAAACGAAGATGGGAATCAGGCGTGGTTTACCAGCACAGCAGCGCGGTCTCGATCGACGACCCCGGCCCCATCGTCATCATCACGCCCCAGTCGCCGGGACGAACGTGCCCTTCGTCGAGCAGGCGTGCGTAAGAGAACAGGAACGAACCGCTGGACATGTTGCCGTGTTCGCGCAGCACCTCGATGGTGTGGCGCATATCGTGACTGGTCAGCATGAGGTTGGCCGAAATCGCGTCGATGACCTTGCGCCCGCCCGAGTGCACCAGCCAGTGCGCGATGTCGCGGCGGCGCAGACCGGTTCCCTCGAGCAGGCGGTCGACCACGGTCGGCGCATTGGCGCCGACCACGTATGGGACGTCCTTGTGCAGGCGGAAATGGAACTTGCCCTGCGCCTGGTCCCAGACGAACCGCATCGCATCCAGCGCCTCGGGAATCACCTGGCTGGCGAACTTGCACACGCGTGGCCCGCTGTGGGTATCGGCGTTGTCGGCGATCACTGCCAACGCTGCGGCGCCGTCGCCGAACAAACTGTTGACCACCGCCGTCTCGATGCCCTCATCGTCGACGTAGGCCGCCGAGCACACCTCGATGCACAGCAGGATCGCGAGCTTTCCGGCATTGGCATTGGCCCAGTTGACCGCTGCGTTGAAGCCATTCAAGCCGGCGTTGCAGCCCATCCCGACCACATCCAGCCGCAGGCAGTCCTGACGCAATCCCAGGCGTTGAATCAACAACGAACTGAAGCCGGGCGTGAGCAGCCCGGTGGTGGTGACGCAGCACAGATACTGCACATCATTGAGCTGCGCACCGATCGAGTGCAGACAGCGCAGGAGTGCACGCTCGCCGATTTCCAGGCCGATCTCGCGGTGCTTGTCGAGCAGCTGCGCCTGCGTTTCACTCGGTGCTGCCGCTGTCTCTTCGCGCCGTGGCAGGACCAGGCTGCGAGAGTCAATGCCGTTGCGCAGAAACACCAGGCGCCGGCGCTGATCTTCAATACCGAAACGCTCCAGCACATCGGGCTGCGAGTAGCGGCTACCAGGCGTGGCGGTACCAACGCCACGAATGCGCGACGCGATGGATTGCCGCGCGTGCGTCGATGCAACATCCGCATTGAAATTCATGCGTGTCCAGGTTCCAGCGTTGCCCAGGATGGATCGCCAAACGACTAGTGCGTGTGATGCACGTTGAGCGGCAGTGCGCGCGCCATCTCGACGCGCCACACGCCATTTCGCATTCACCTCGACGTACACAACAGGCTTTGGGCGACAGCGATGCACGGCATGGTGGTCGACGCCCTGTCGGGCCACTTGCTCATGTGCGCCGATCAGTTGCCTGTCAGCGTCACTCGACACTACGCATGTGCGCTCGCTCTTTCGGCATGGCGCAGCCAACACCCCACGGGTAGCAAGATCATTGCGTGGTGACTGCGGCACGACCAGCAAAGACAAATCGCCGTCACATTCAGTCAAGCGCACACGTGTCCGACGCCCTAAAAAAGCGATCTACGCCGTAAGTTGAGTCAGGTACGTGCAACGCCCGACATCGATGATTCTGCTCCGATGCGACCGCCAGGTGCCGCGTCTTCCGCCACGTCCCGCAGGGCGAACGTTTCGCAGCCGGGCACGCCTGCTCAAGGAGCGCGTCCATCATGGATAAGTCTACGAAGACGCTGCCTGCTTCGTTCGTGCAAAAGCGCATGTGGTTGCTCGCCCGGCTGGATCCGCAGGCATCCATCAGCTACCACATCGCCAACGGCGTGCGGTTGAGCGGCGAACTGGATATCCATGCATTGCAGGCCGCGCTGGACCGCATCGTGGAACGACACGAGGTGCTGCGCACCAGCCTGGTCGATATCAACGGCCAGATTCGCCAGCGCATCTTGCCGCCGTCCGGCTTTCCGCTCGTGCATGAGGACATGGGAGCGTGCGCTGCGGATCCTGCCGCGATCGCGCGCATCGCACAGCAGGAGTCGCGGCGGCCGTTCGACCTGGAACTGGGTGCCCCAGTCCGCGGGCGTTTGTTGCGCCTGACGGCGGACGAACACGTCCTGCTGCTGACCTTCCATCACATCGCTTGCGATGGCTGGTCGATCGGCGTGCTACTGCGCGAGCTGGAAGCCTTGTACACCGTGTTCCTGCGGCAACAGTCCGATCCGCTGCCGCCATTGTCGATTCAGTATGCGGACTATGCGATCTGGCAGAGCGAGCAGCTGCAGGGCGACACGCTCGATGCGCAACTGCGCTTCTGGACAAGGCAATTGACTGGCGCGCCGTCACTGCTGCCACTACCCACCGACCGCACCCGGCCCGCCATGCAGGACTACCATGGCGCGTTCGTGGAGCGCTCGCTGCCGGCGGAGCTGGGGCAGCGGCTCCATGCGCTGGCACGTCGCCACGGGTGTTCGCTGTTCGTCACTTTGCTGGCCGGCTGGGCATTGCTGCTGGCGCGCATCAGCGCTACCGACGATGTGGTGATCGGGACGCCGGTGGCCGGCCGGACGCATCCAGACCTGGAAGCGCTGATTGGTTGTTTCATCAATACGCTGGCGCTACGGCTTACGGCGTCCGGCACGCCCTGCGTGGCGCAATGGCTTGCGCATGTGCGCAACGTGGTACTGAATGCGCAAGATCATCAGGAGCTGCCGTTCGAGCGTGTCGTCGAAGCGCTGCAGCCGAACCGCAGTCTGAGCCATACGCCAGTGTTCCAGGTGCTTTTCAGTCTGGATGGCTTCAGCGGCGAGCAAGCGCTGCACCTGCCCGGACTGCAGCTGGCGCCATTGCCCGACGCGTCGGACATGTGCGCGTTCGATCTGATGCTGTCCATGCAGGAGTCCGCCGCCGGGCTACGTGCCTGCCTCAAGTACCCGGTTGCGCTGTTTGAGCGCGTCAGCATCGAGCGGCATCTCGATCAATTCATGGCGCTGCTGTATGGCATGGTCGCCGACGACAGCACGCGCGTGGATCGTTTACCACTCTTGCGCGCACCCGAGCGTCAACAGTGGCTGCAGACAC
Source organism: Xanthomonas prunicola (assembly GCF_002846205.1). Classification (GTDB taxonomy): domain Bacteria; phylum Pseudomonadota; class Gammaproteobacteria; order Xanthomonadales; family Xanthomonadaceae; genus Xanthomonas; species Xanthomonas prunicola. Next base: position 19,170 of record NZ_PHKV01000011.1, on the reverse strand, counting down.
TGGCGCGCACGCAGCGCACATTCGCTGATGATGCGTGCCTGCCGAGTTTGTTCGAACGACACGTCGCGCAACGGCCGCACGCCATCGCCGTGGTGCACGAGGAGCTGGCGCTCAGCTACGCCGACCTCGACGCGCGCGCCAACCAGCTCGCCCATCATCTGATCGCCCACGGCATCGGTCCGGAAGACCGCGTGGCGCTGTACCTGCAGCGCGGTATCGACCTGGTCGTGGCCATCCTCGCCGTGCTCAAGGCCGGTGCCGCCTATCTACCGCTGGATCCGGCCTATCCCACCCAGCGGCTGGGCTTCATGCTGGCCGATGCGCAACCGCGTCTGCTGCTTGCCCACCGCGCACTGGCTGCCACGCTACCCTCACAGACCGGCATCGCCACCCTGGTGCTGGATGATGCAGATGCATGGGCGCATCGTCCCATCGATGCGCCGCAACGCAGCGATCTGCTTGCGCAGCATCCGGCCTACGTGATCTACACCTCCGGCTCCACCGGCACTCCCAAGGGTGTGGTCGTCGCCCATGCGCAGGTGGTGCGCTTGCTGCATGCCACCCACGCTCACGTCGCGCCGAGCGCTGACGATGTCTGGACGCTGTTCCATTCCTGCGCCTTCGACTTCTCGGTCTGGGAGCTGTGGGGCGCACTGGCCCATGGCGGTCGACTGGTCGTGGTGCCGCAGCACGTTGCGCGCGACCCGGCCGCCTTCCATGCCCTGCTCTGCCAGCAGCGCGTCAGCGTGCTCAATCAAACACCCAGCGCGTTCCAGGCGTTGATCCAGGCGCAGCGACAGAGCCAGGTGCAGCACCACCTGCGGCTGGTGATCTTCGGTGGCGAAGCGCTGCAACCGGCCAGTGTCTCCACGTGGTTTGCTGCGCATGGCCAGCGCACCGCGCTGCTCAACATGTACGGCATCACCGAGACCACGGTGCATGTCACCGCGCATGTCCTCACCAAACAGGATGTCACGCGCGCCGACCTCAGCCCGATCGGCGCACCGCTCGCGGATCTGCGTGCCTATGTGCTGGGCCCGGATGGCCAGTGCCTGCCGATCGGTGTGGCCGGCGAGCTGCACGTGGCCGGCGCCGGTCTGGCGCGCGGTTATCTGCGGCGGCCGGGATTGACCGCCGAGCGCTTCGTGCCCGATCCATTCGCCGAGCAACCAGGCGAGCGCATGTACAAGACCGGCGATCTGGCGCGTTGGCAGGCCGATGGCAGCCTGGCCTATCTCGGCCGCAACGACGAGCAGGTCAAGCTCCGCGGCTTCCGGATCGAACTCGGAGACATCCAGGCAGCCTTGCGCGGCTGCGACGGCGTGCGTCAGGCAGTCGTCATCGCCAGCGAGGACAGCACCGGCGACAAACGCTTGATCGCGTACGTAGTCGGCGATGCGGATGTCGCGCTTGACCCCGACGCGTTACGCACCAGACTCGGCGCCCGCCTGCCCGACTACATGCTGCCGGCGGCTTATGTGCAGCTGCCCGCACTGCCGCTGACCGCCAACGGCAAGCTCGATCGCCGCGCCCTGCCGGCGCCGGATGCCGATGCGCTCGCCACACAGACCTACGTTGCACCGGAAGGCGAGCTGGAGACCTTGCTGGCCGCAGTGTGGAGCGAGTTGCTCGGTGTCGAACGCGTCGGTCGCCACGACGATTTCTTCGCCCTGGGTGGGCACTCGTTGCTGGCGGTGCAGTTGGCGTCGCGCGTGCGACAGCGGCTTGGCGTGGTCATCGGCTTGGCCGAGATCTTTGCGCACGCGCGTCTGTCCGAGTTGGCCAATGCCGTGAGCAACGCCGCGCTGGATACGCAACCGGCGATCGTGCCGAGTCCGCGTAGCGGGCCGCTGCCGTTGTCGTTCGCGCAGCAGCGCCTGTGGTTCATCGATATGCATGGCCAGATCGGCACGGCCTATTCGCTGGCGTACGCGCTGCGGCTGCGCGGTGCGTTGGACGAAGCCGCGCTAGGCCGTGCGTTGGACCGTATCGTCGAACGTCACGAAGCGTTGCGGACCTGTTTCATCACGGTGGATGGGCAACCGCAGCAGGTGATCGCGCCAGCCGAGCGTGGATGTTCCCTGCTCCACCACGACCTCAGTAGTGACAGCGATCCACTACAGGCCGCATACGCGCACGCTGAAGAACAGGCGCAGGCGCCGTTCGATCTGGCCAAAGGCCCCTTGCTGCGCGGGCAGCTGCTACGCCTGGGCCAGCACGACCACGTGCTGTTGCTGACGGTGCATCACATCGTTGCCGACGCCTGGTCCGGTGCCGTGCTGGTGAATGAACTGACTGCGTTGTACGGCGCGTTTGCGCAAGGCCTGGCCGACCCGCTGCCGCCCCTGCCGATCCAGTACGCCGACTTCGCGCTCTGGCAGCGCCGCTGGATTGCCGGCGAACGGCTGCAACGCCAATTGACGTACTGGCTGGAACACTTGCGGGGCGCTCCGGCGCTGCTCGATCTGCCCACCGACTTTCCACGCCCGGCACGGCCGGATCACTGCGGCGAAGTGTTGCCGTTCCGCCTGGACGCCGCCCAGTCGGCGGCGCTCAAGGCGCTGGCCCGGCGGCATGGCGTCACCTTGTTCATGGTCATTCTGGCCGCGTGGGCGGCGTTGCTGGCACGCTTGTCTGGGCAGCGCGAGGTCGTGATCGGTACGCCGGTCGCCAATCGCCATCAGGCCGAACTCGAATCCTTGATCGGGCTATTCGTCGATTCGCTCGCACTACGCATCGCTCTGCGCCAGGACCCGAGCGTGGCCGAGTTGCTGGCGCAGACGCGTGCCACGGCACTGGCCGCACAGGCATGCCAGGACATTCCCTTCGAACACGTGGTCGAGGCGCTTAACCCGGTGCGCAGCAATGCGCACAATCCGGTATTCCAGGTCATGTTCGCCTGGCAGAACGCCCCGCAAGGCGAGCTTGCGTTGCCCGAGCTGAGCTTGGAGACGCTGGAGCGTAGCGGCCGCACTGCGCAGTTCGATCTGGAACTGTCGATGCAGGAAGACGCCGATTGCATCGTCGGCAGCTTGGGGTTTGCCACTGCCTTGTTCGCGCGCTCCAGTATCCAGCGCCACATCCGCCAGTTGCTGACGCTGCTCGGCCGGATGGCTGCCGACGACAGCCTTTCGCTATCGGCGTTGTCGGTGACCACGCCGCAGGATCTGGCACTGCTGCAGGACTTCAACGCCACCGACACCGCGGTCGCCGACGTTGCCGGTGTGCACACCCTGTTCGAACGCCACGCCGTGCAGGCCGCGACGGCCATCGCCGTGGTCGATGCCGCGCGCAGCCTGTCCTATGCCGAACTCGATGCACAGGCCAATCGCCTGGCGCGCCATCTGGTCGACCTCGGCGTCGGCCCGGACCAACGGGTGGCACTGTGCCTGGGCCGCAGCGTCGAATTGATCGTGGCGATGCTTGCGGTACTCAAAGCCGGCGGCGCCTACGTCCCGCTGGATCCAGCTTATCCAGCGCAGCGCCTGGCTTTCATGCTCGCCGACAGCGCGCCCTGTGTGCTGCTGACCGATGCGCAGGGCGCGGCCCAACTGGGCGCGCGGGCCCGCATGCCGATGCTCCTGCTGGACCAGTCGCAGCCCGAGTGGGCGCAGCTGCCGCACACCGCCCCCGCTGTGCCGGCGCTACGGACACAGCACCTGGCGTATGTGATCTACACCTCTGGTTCGACCGGCACGCCCAAGGGTGTGGCGGTGGACCATGGTGGCTTGCGCAATTATTGCGTGGCTGCTGCCACGCGCTACGGCTTGCAGGGGGGCGACCGCGTACTGCAGTGCAGCTCGCCGAGTTTCGATATCGCCGTGGACGAAATCTTCGCCACGCTGTCCAGCGGCGCGACGCTGGTACTACTGCCGGGCCAGCGCTTGCCGGCCATCGGCGAATTCTGCAGGGCGATCGATCAGCAGCGCATCAGCGTGCTGAATCTGCCGACCGCCTACTGGCATGCCTGGATGGCCGAACAAACCGGCAGCACGGCCGCGCTGCCGGCAACGTTGCGGCTGGTAGTGTGCGGCGGCGAAGCGCTCAACTTCGCGCATGTCGAGCGCTGGCACCAGCTGGCACGAGAGCGCGTGCAACTGCTCAACGCATATGGCCCCAGCGAGACCGTCTCTGGCGTCAGCTTCGGTGCGGTCGTGCCTGGGCAAGCGCTGCACATCGGCGGACCGATCGCCAATGTGCGCCTGCACGTGCTGGATCGCCGGCAACAATTGCTGCCGATTGGCGTGAATGGCGAGCTGCATATCGCGGGCGCGCAACTGGCGCGCGGCTATCTGGGCCGCCCGGATCTGACCGCCGAGCGCTTCGTTCCCGATCCGTTCGCAGCGGTCGCCGGCGCGCGCATGTATCGCAGTGGCGATCGGGTCCGTTGGCGAGAAGACGGCACGTTGCTGTTCGTCGGTCGCGACGACCACCAAGTCAAGTTGCGTGGTTTCCGCATCGAACCGGGCGAAATCGAGGCCGCGCTGCGGACGGCACCCGGCGTGCAGGATGCGGCGGTGCTGGTCCGCGAAGACCGACCCGGCGAGCGCAGTTTGGTTGCTTATGTGGCGACGCCGTCGCTGGTCGTGGAGGCCGTGCGCGCGCATGTGGCGATGCGCCTGCCCGACTACATGGTGCCGGTCCGCTATGTGCGCCTGCATGCGCTGCCGCTCACCGCCAACGGCAAGCTCGATCGCCAGGCCCTGCCGGCGCCGGATGACGAACACCGCAGCGGCCCGGCAGGCGCGGCGCCGCAGGGCCGCAATGAGCAAACTCTGGCCCAGCTGTGGTGCGATTTGCTGGGCGTGGACCGGGTCAACCGCGACGACGATTTCTTCGATCTGGGAGGGCACTCGCTGTTGGCGGTGCAACTCATTGCGCGGGTCCGCGACAGCCTGGGCGTGGAGCTGCAGATCGGCGACATCTTCACCCACACTCAATTGCAGGCGCTGGCGCTGTGTCTGGAGCGCAGTGGCGGCAGCGATGCAGGTACCGACTCGTCTCCCGTCGTCGCAGTGGATCGCAGCGCGCCGCTGCCGCTGTCCTTCGCCCAACAGCGGCTGTGGTTTCTGGACCGCTTCGATCCGCAGAGCCAGCGTGCCTATTTGATGCCTGCGGGCGTGCGCTTGAGCGGCCCGCTGGATGGCCTGGCGTTGCGCCGTGCACTGGATCGGATCGTGCATCGGCACGAGGCCTTGCGGACCTGTTTCGGTGTGGAAGACGACGCGCCGGTGCAGCTGATCGGACCGCCACAGAGCGGCTTTTCGCTGCACTGTGTCGACCTGAGCGACCTGCCCGACCCCGACGCAGCCGCCCGCGACCACGCCGCCCAGGAAGCCGGCACCGGCTTCGATCTACAAGAGGGGCCGTTGCTGCGCGGCCGCCTGCTGCGTCTTGCCGAGCAGGAACATGTGCTGCTGGTGACCATGCACCACATCGTCTCGGACGGCTGGTCGATGGGCGTGTTCGTGCGCGAACTGGGCGCCTTGTACGGCGCATTCGTCCAGGACCGCGACGACCCGTTGCCGCCACTGCGGGTGCAGTACGCCGATTACAGCAGTTGGCAACGTCAGCGGATCAGCGGCCAGGCGCTGCAGCGCCAGCGCGATTTCTGGCGCGCGCATCTGCAAGGCGCGCCGACCTTGTTGGAATTGCCCACCGACCGGCCGCGCCCGGCCCAGCAGGACTATGCCGGGGACACGGTTGCATTCGCGCTGGATCGCGCCGACAGCGCAGCGCTCAAGCAATTCGGTCACCGTCACGGCACGACCGTGTACATGACGCTGCTGGCTGCCTGGGCGGTGCTGCTGTCGCGGCTGTCCGGCCAAGCGGATGTGGTGATCGGCACGCCGGTGGCCAACCGCACCCATGCCGAGCTGGAGCCATTGATCGGCTTCTTCGTCAACACCCAGGCGCTGCGGGTGGATCTGTCGCACAACCCAACCGTGGCCACCTTGCTGGCGCAGGTGCGCGCTAGCGCGTTGGCCGCGCAGACGCATCAGGATCTGCCGTTCGAGCAACTGATCGAGACGCTCAACCCCGAGCGCAACCCAGGCGCGCATCCGTTGTTCCAGGCGATGTTGAGTTGGGAGAACGTGCCGCAACCGGAACTGCAGCTGCCGGGATTGCACCTGCAGGGCGTGGATCTGCAGATGCAGACGATCAAGTTCGATCTGAGCATGGGCCTGCAGGAACACGATGGCTGCATCGTCGGCACGCTCGGTTACGCCTGCGCGCTGTTCGACCGCAGCACCATCGAGCGCCATGTCGCCCAGTTCGTGCACCTGTTGCAGGCGATCTGCGCAGGCGACGCACAGCGCGTTGCCAGCCTGCCGCTGCTGCCCTCAGAAGAGCGTCGTCAACTGCTGGAGATGGGCGTTGTTCCGCCAACGCGGCCGTTGCCGGACGCGAGCCTCTATGCCCTGTTTGCGCAGCAGGCTGCACTGACTCCCGATGCCTTAGCGATCGTGAGCGGAGCAACGATGCTCTCGTACGCCGGTCTGCTCGGCCATGCGCAGCAGGTGGCGCAGCAGCTGATGGCTGCGGGCGTGCGCCCGGGCGATCGGGTGGCCGTAGTGCTGCCACGGTCGACGCGGTTGATCGTCGCCGAACTGGCGGTGCTCCACTGCGGTGCAGCCTACGTGCCACTGGACCCGACGCATCCGGCCGAGCGCCTGGGCGAACTCATCGGCCACTGCGCCGCACGCGCCCTGCTCAGCGACATCCACATCGCGTTGCCGGTCCTGCAGCTGCCGCGCGTGGATCTGGATCATCGAGATCTGGACCACCTGCCAACTGCGGCCCACTCTCTGGCGACACCGGTCGCGGTGCCGGCAAACAGCCCCGCCTACGTCATCTACACCTCCGGGTCGACCGGTACGCCCAAGGGCGTGGTGGTTGCGCATGCCGCCGTGGTGGCCTTCGCCATGGGCGGTGGCCATGCGCAGATCCAGCCAGACGACCGCATCGCGTTTGTGGCCAACCCGGCATTCGATGCGGCAACCTTCGAAGTCTGGACTGCCTTGCTGCATGGCGCGGCTATCGTCGTCGTCGAGCAGGCCGTGTTGCTCGATCCGCCAGCCCTGGCCGCGCATCTTGCCAGGCACCAGGTCAGCATCCTGCATCTGACTGCCGGGCTGGTGCCCGGCTACTGGCGCGCGTTGGCCAGCTGGCTACCGAGACTGCGCTGCCTGCTGACCGGTGGCGACCGCGTCGATGCGCGCGCCATTGCCGATCTGCTTGCGCAGGCGTCTCCGCAGCGTCTATTGCACTGCTATGGCCCCACCGAAACCACAGTCTTCGGTGTGCTCCATCCAGTCGCGGCGGTCGAACCCGGCAGCGAACGTCTGCCGCTCGGGCGGCCCCTGCCCGGCACCTGCGCGTACGTGCTGGACCAGCACGGACAACCGGTGCCGATCGGCACCCGCGGCGAACTGCATCTTGCCGGTGCGCAGCTGGCGCAAGGCTATTTGCATCTGCCGGCGCTGACCGCCGAGCGTTTCATTCCCGATCCATTCGCCACCGCGTCCGGTCAGCGCATGTACCGCACCGGCGACCTGGCACGCTGGCGCAGCGACGGCACGCTGGACTTCCTTGGTCGCAACGACGATCAAGTCAAGATCCGTGGCTTCCGGGTCGAGCCGGCTGACGTCGAAGCCGCAGTGCGCGATTGTCCCGGCGTGCGCGAAGCGATCGTGCTGACCGACACGTCGCGTGCCGGCGAGCGCCGGCTGGTGGCCTATGTCGTTGCCAGCGCAGTCGTCGCTCCCGAGTCGCTGCGGGCCATGTTGAGCGCTCGGCTTCCGGCTTACATGGTGCCCGCCGCATATGTCTGCCTCGATGCGCTGCCGCTCACCGCCAATGGCAAACTCGATCGGCAACGCTTGCCGGCACCGGGCAGTGACGACCTCGCCAGCGATATCTCTGTGCCACCACAGGGATTGCTCGAACACACGCTGGCCACCCTGTGGTGCGAGTTGCTCGGTGTTGCACGGATCGGTCGCCACGATAATTTCTTCGCCCTCGGCGGGCACTCGTTGCTGGCGGTCACGCTGATCGAACGACTGCGCCGACATGGCTGGCAAGTGGACGTACGTAGCGTGTTCACTTCACCCACGCTGTGCGGCCTGGCGGCAACGCTGCAGACGGCGACCAACGTGGTCGTGCCGCCCAACCCCATCGACGTCGGCTGCAGCCATCTCACTCCGGATCTGTTGCCGCTGGTCGAGCTCACGCAGGCCGAGATCGATCTGGTGGTGGCCAGCGTCGATGGTGGTGCCGCCAACGTCCAGGACATCTATCCGCTGGCGCCGCTGCAGGAGGGCTTGCTGTTCCACCACCTGGCCGAGACTGCGCGCGATCCCTATCTGCAGCACACGCTACTGTGCGTCGACACCCGTGCCCGTCTGGACGACTTGCTTGCCGCGCTGCAGGCGGTGATCGTCCGTCACGACATCCTACGCACTGCCATCGTCTGGGAGCGCCTGAGCACGCCGGTACAGGTCGTGTGGCGCCAGGCGCCACTAGTGGTGTACGAACATGCTTGGGCTGGCTCGGTCGAACGCCTGCGTGCGCACATGGTGCAGACGCCGATGCGCTTGCAGCAGGCACCGCTGTTGTGCGCGCACGTGGTTCGCGACGCCAGCCATGATCGCTGGTTGCTGGGTCTGCAGCACCATCACCTGGTGATGGATCACACCACCCTGGAACTGGCGATGGCAGAGATCCGGACCTGCCTGGCCGGTGGCCAGCACAGCTTGCCGCCGGCGCTGCCGTTCCGCGATTTCATCGCCCACACGCAGTTGGGCGTGCCGCAATCGGAGCACCAAGCATTCTTCACCGAAATGCTGGCCGATCTCGATGCGCCCACTGCGCCATTCGGGCTGCCTACGCCTGCCGATGCGGCGATCGCTAGCGAACACGCGCATCTGCAGCTCGACCAGACGCTTGCTCGGAACCTGCGCGCGCATGCCGGCCGCCTGGGCGTCAGCGTCGCCAGCCTGTTCCATCTGGCCTATGCGCTGATCGTGGCGCGTAGCAGCGGTCGCGACACCGTGGTGTTCGGCACCGTGCTGTTCGGCCGGATGTGGGCCGGCGACGGTGCCGACCGCGTGCTCGGCATGTTCCTCAACACCTTGCCGTTGCGGATGGACTGCGACCGCACCGGCGTGGCCGAGGCGATCCACGCTATGCAGCACCGGCTTGCACGGCTGTTGCGCCATGAGCATGCCCCCCTGGCACTGGCCCAGCGCTGCAGCGGCGTGCAGTCGCCGGCGCCCTTGTTCACTTCGGTGCTGAACTATCGCCATGCCAGCGACGGTCGCGCGGCCGACACCAGGTCCGGCCACGCTTGGGACGGCATCGAAGCGCTGCCGGCGCAGGAACACACCCATTACGCGCTGTTGCTGTCGGTCAACGACCACGGCAATGCGGGCGATTTCTCGCTGGATGTTCAGGCCATGCCCAGGGTCGGCGCCGAACGCGCTGGCCGGATGATGCTGCAGGCATTGGCCGCGCTGGACAGCGCCTTGCAGCTGGCGCCGGCAACCCCGTTGCATGCGCTGGACGTGTTGCCGCAGCAGGACATCGCCGCGCCGCGCGCATCCGCTGCGGCACCGCTGCCAGCGCCGCCGGCCGCGTGCATCCACCACCTGTTCGAACAGCAGGTAGCGCGCAGTCCGCAGTCCACTGCCGTGCGGTTCGAGGAGCGTGCAATCTCCTATGCCCAGCTCAATGCACAGGCCAATCGCCTCGCCCATCACCTGATGGCACTCGGTGTCGGTGCGGATACGCGCGTGGCCCTGTGCCTGGAGCGCGGCCCGGAGATGTTGGTCGCCGTGTTGGCGATCCTCAAAGCCAGCGCCGCCTATGTGCCATTGGACCCGCGCTATCCGGCGCAGCGCCTGGCGTTCATGCTTGAAGACAGCGCACCGCACTGCGTGCTCAGCCACACCGCGCTACGCGCGCGACTGCCGCACGGCAGGATCCCGATGGTCTGGCTGGACGACAGCGACGCATGGGCGCAGCAGCCCGAGTGCAACCCCGGCCCGGCGCCCGGGTTCGGCCCGCAGCACCTGGCGTACGTGATCTACACCTCCGGCTCCAGCGGACGTCCCAAGGGGGTGATGGTTCAGCACGACGCGGTCGTCAATCTCTGGCAGGCCTTGCATCCGGTCGTGCACGCGAACGCCGCATCCGCGCCGCCGTGCGTGTCGCTCAATGCGTCGCTGTCGTTCGACGCCTCGGTCAAGATGTGGGTGCAATTGCTCTCCGGCGCCTGCTTGGCGATCGTGCCGCAAGCGGTTCGTCTGGACGGCGAGGCGCTGCTGGCCTGGATGCGGCACTCGCGCCTGGATGTGCTCGACTGCACCCCGGCGCAATTGCAACTGCTGCTCGACACCGGCCTGCTCGAGGCAACGGACGGCGTGCCGAAGACGGTGCTGATTGGCGGCGAAGCGATTCCACCGGCCATGTGGCAGCGCTTGAGCCAGTGCACACAGATCGCCTTCTTAAATGTCTACGGCCCGACCGAATGCACGGTGGACGTCACCGTGTCCGCGATCCGGCCGGACGCGCCGCTGCCCACGCTGGGCCAGCCATTGGCCAATGTGCGACTGACCCTGCTCGATCGTCGGTGCCGCCCGGTGCCGGCCGGCGTCATCGGCGAACTGATGGTGGGCGGCATCCAGGTGGCGCGCGGTTATCTGCACCGCCAGGGACTGAGCGCAGAGCGATTTGTGCCCGATCCATTCGCCGAGCAGCCTGGCCAGCGCATGTATCGCACCGGCGACCTGGCGCGCTGGCGCGCCGATGGCGTGCTCGAATTCGTCGGCCGCAACGACGATCAAATCAAACTGCGCGGCTTTCGCGTCGAACTGGCCGATATTCAGGCCGCCTTGCTGCGCTGCGACGGTGTGCGCGCTTCCGTCGTCATCGCGCACGACGATGGCCATGGCGATGTCCGCTTGGTGGCCTATTGGGTCGGCACTGCAGCCGACCGCGCTGGTGACAGCCTGCGTAGGCAACTGTCGGCACAGTTGCCTGATTACATGGTGCCCAACGTCTATCTGCAGTTGGACGCGCTACCGCTGAATGCGAACGGCAAGCTCGATCGCCAGGCGTTGCCGCCGCCGGAGGCGGCAATAGCGGACGCCGACGGTTATGTGCCACCGGCCAATGCCATCGAACGTGCGCTCGCCAAACTCTGGGCCAGCGTCTTGGGGCAGCGGCGTATCGGTCGCCACGATCACTTCTTCGAGTTGGGTGGACATTCGTTGTTGGTGGTGCGGCTGATTGCGGCCGCCAAGCGCAGCAGCCTGGAACTGACTGTGCAGATGGTCTACGACTGCCCCACCCTCTGCGGGCAGGCTGCGCGTCTGACCGGAGCAGCGCAGACATCGGGACCGCAGGCGCTGGCGGCCCGGCGTGGTGGCACTCGCCCCCCTCTGTTCGTGCTGCCGACCGGTGTTGGTGATATCACCTACGCGTTCGAGCTCGCTGCACACCTGGATACGGATATCCCGGTCTATGCCCTGCCCTGGCCCGATCCGTTACCTGCCACATTGGAGGCGCTGGCGGCGCAGACGGCCGCGCTGATCCAGGCGGTGCAGCCGCACGGCCCTTACCACCTGCTGGGTTATTCCTCCGGCGGGCTGCTCGCCTACGCCATCGCCCAGCACTTCGGCATGCACGACGCGCCGGTCGGCTTCCTGGGTCTGCTCGATTGCGATGTACCCGCAGCAGCGACGGAAACCGAAACGCTCGACGATGCGATCGGCCAGGCGTTGCTGCGCCAGCTCGAAGGGCTGCAGCGCCATCGCCCTTACCAGGACCGTGACGACATCCAAGCGGCGTTGAAGGCGCTGCTGGATCGTATCGGCGACAGTGCCTACCACGAGATGCGCACAGTCTGCGAAAGCGATCCGATGCTGGCGAAGTTGGCGGGCGAAGAACAGACCTCGGTCGCGGCCCTGCTGCATACCTGCGTCACCAGCACGTGTTTCAATCGCCTGTGGCCGACGTTCGACGCGCAACCATTGCCGGCGTCAAATCGACTGCATCTGTTCCAGGCCACAGAACCCGAACCGGCCACCGATGCCTATGGCTGGCAACAGCTGTTGCCGGATGCGCAGATCGAACGGATTGCGGTCGGCGGCGGACACACCACGCTGATCGAAGCCGAGCATATCGCCACGCTGGCGCGTCGCATCGAGCGGGCGCTCGACATCGCTGCATGCCCCCGTACAGCGTTCGCGCCGCAGCACGCTGTCGCCGACGACGACGATGCAGGCGAGAGGGTTACAGCCAATGCTGCCTGCGCGCCCGAAATGGACACCCCATGACCGCGCTCGCCCATTCGCATGCCCACGCGAACCAACGGACACCAGCCCGCCCCGCGAGCGCCACCCTGCGCCCAAGCACGCCTGCGGCAGCGCTCTACACCTTCCCCACGCTGGAGATTGCATGAGCGCCGTCGAACTGGCCCTTCCTCCTGCACAGATTGCGCTGCATGCGCTGGGTTCGGCACAGCAAGGCGTGTGGCTGGGGCAACTGCTCGCACCGGACCAGCCCAGCTACAGCATCGGCTGCGTGATGCACTTCGAGGGAACGCTGCGTCGCGATGTCTGGGAACAGGCCATTGCCGCAGCGATCGCACGCCATGATGCGCTGCGCACCGTACTGGTCGAAGGGTCGCCCTTGCCGAGCCAACGTGTGCTGGAAGCGCTGTCTTTTTCGCTGCCTTGGCACGATTACTCGGATAGCGGTAATGGCGAGCACCGCGCCTGGGAGCATATTCGCCAAGCGACGGCCCGGCCATTCGCGCTCTATGACCAACCGCTGTGGGACATCCAGTGGCTGCAGGTCTCCGCCACGCGTGGTTATTGCGTGTACCGCTGCCACCACATCATCGCCGACGGCATTTCGATGGGCATGCTGGCGCGACAGGTCGTGGATGACTACAACCAGCGCCTGCGCGGCCAGACCGAACAGACTCCATCCCCATCGTATCTGCGGGCGCTCGACGCCGACCAGGCCTATCTCGGCTCCAGCCGTTATCAGCGCGACCTGGCGTTCTGGCGCGACCGTCTGCAGGCGCGACCGGAGCCGTTGTTCCCCAGTGCGACGGCAGCGCTGGGCCATCAGCGCAGCGTGCAACTCAGCAATGAGCTGGACACCTCGCTTTTTCTTGAGCTGAGCACGCTCGCCGAGCGCCTGGGCGGCTCGTTCACCAGCCTGATCGTCGCCTGCTTGAGCAGTTGCCTCACCCGCCTTGGCAACCGTCAGACGCCGATCGCGATGGGCCTGGCCGTCCACAATCGCCGTAACGCGCGCGAACGCGCGATGTTCGGCATGCTGTCCACGCAGTTGCCGCTNAGCAGGCGCCGCGGCCGTTCGACGTCAGCGTGTCGGTCGAGGATTTCAGTGCATGGGGCGACGCGTCGATCGTCGGCGGCGGCTGGCACATGCTGCCGCTGCACCACGGTTACGAGGACACCGCGCTCGGCGTATTCGTCCGCCGCTACAGCCCGCAGCATCCGATCGTGCTGGAGTTCAATGTCAACCCGGACCGGATGCCCGTGCCGATGGCCGAACAGGCGCTGCTCGCGCTGCGGCAGATGCTGCCAGCGCTGCTCGCCGATCCGCAGACGCCCCTCTGGCGCCTTCCGCTGCTGACCTCCGCACAGCGTCAGCAGGTGCTCTACGCCTTCAACGACTGCACCGGACTGCCTCCCGGCGATTGTCAGGTGCAGCATGCGTTCGAACGCCAGGCCGCGGCCACCCCGCATGCCATCGCCGTCGTGCACGAGGATGCGACCCTGAGCTACGCCGCGCTGGAAGCCCAGGCCAACCAGCTGGCGCATTATCTGTGCGCACTCGGTGTGGCCCCAGACGACCGCGTCGCCGTCTGCCTGCCGCGCGGCATCGCCATGGTCGTGGCGGTGCTGGCCACGCTCAAGGCCGGGGCAGCCTATGTACCGCTGGATCCGGCTTATCCGCCCGAGCGGCAGGCCTACATGCTGCAGGACTGCCAAGCATCGGTGCTGCTGACCACGCCGGCCTGTGCCGATGTCGACGCGCTGGTCTCGCCCGCAGGGCTGACCGTGGTGTTCGCCGACGCCGCGCACCCGGCGTGGCAGACCATGCCCACGACCGCGCCCGCACGCGTCGGCTCGGTATTGCAGGGCGGCTACGTGATCTACACCTCCGGCTCGACCGGGCGCCCCAAGGGCGTGGTGATGCCGCACGGTCCGCTGCTCAATCTGCTGCATTGGGAAGCCGAGCACTGCGCCGGCGCAGGCATGCATGCGCTACGCACCCTGCAGTTTTCCGCGCTCGGCTTCGATGCCAGCTTCCAGGAAATTTTCAGCACGCTGGGCAGCGGCGGCAGCCTGGTGCTGATCGCCGATGCGCAGCGTCGCGACGCGCATGCGTTGTACCGCCGCGTCTGCGCCCAGCGCATCCAGCGCCTGTACATGCCCTACATCGCGCTGCAATCGCTGGCCGAAGCGGTGTTGGCCGATCCGGCCCTGGGCGCGCTGGAGTGCCCGCTGCGGCAGGTGCTCACCGCTGGCGAACAGTTGCGCATCACCCCGGCGATTCGCGCGTTCTTCGCCGCACGTCCGGCTTGCCGCTTGCACAACTACTACGGTCCCACCGAGACCCACGTCGCCTCCGCCCACCGATTGCCCGCAGACACTGCGCAGTGGCCGTTGCTGCCGCCGATCGGCACCGCACTGCCGCGCACACCCTTGTACGTGCTGGATGCGCAATGCCAACCGCTGCCGATCGGCGCCATCGGCGAGCTCTACATCGCCGGCGTCCAGGTCGCGCGTGGCTATCTGCACCGGCCGGCGCTGACCGCCGAGCGCTTCGTCGCCGACCCATTTGCCACGCAACCGGGCCAGCGCATGTACCGCACTGGCGATCTGGCCCGCTGGCGTACCGACGGCAGTGTGGAATTTCTCGGTCGCAACGACGATCAGGTGAAGTTGCGCGGCTTCCGCATCGAGCCCGGCGAGATCGAAGCCACCCTGCAGGCCTGCCCTGGCGTGCGCAACGCGGCGGTGGTGTTGCGCGAGGATCGTCCCGGCGACAAGCGCTTGGTCGCCTATCTGGTCGGCACTGGGCTGCATATTGAGCAGGTACGTGATCGGCTCGCCGCCAGCCTGCCCGACTACATGGTGCCAGCGGCGTATGTGCTGCTACCCGCCATCCCGACCACCACGCACGGCAAGCTGGATCGCGCGGCGCTGCCGGTACCGGATGCCGCTGCCCTGCCGCTGCAGGCCTATGTCGCGCCCGAAGGCGAACGCGAGCGCTTGCTTGCCGCGCTGTTGAGCGAGCTGCTCGGCATCGAACAGGTCGGCCGCCATGACAGCTTCTTCGCCCTTGGTGGCCATTCGCTACTCGGGGTGCAACTGATCTCGCGCCTGCGCAGTGCGTTGGGTGTCGAACTGCCGCTGGCCGCGCTGTTCGCGCACCCTCGCCTGGCCGATCTGGCCATGGCCCTGGACAGCGCCGCCGCCAGCGCCCTGCCGGCCATCGTGCCGTTGCCGCGCCCGGACACCCTGCCGCTGTCCTTCGCCCAGCAGCGGCTGTGGTTCTTGGCTCAGTTCGATGCGCGTGCCGATCTGGCCTACCTGATGCCCGGGGGGGTTGAGCTGCGCGGCCAACTCCACCTGCCTGCACTGCGCCAGGCGCTGGATTGCATCGTCGCTCGCCATGAAGCGCTGCGCACCCGCTTCGTCGCCAGCAACGATGGCGCTGCGCAGGTCATCGCAGCGCCCGATGTCGGCTTTGCGCTGGACTGCATCGACCTGCGTCAGTCTGCCGATCCACACGCCGATGCCCAGCGCCACGCCGAACAGGAAACCCGCACGCCCTTCGACCTGACCTGTGGCCCGCCGATCCGTGGCCGCCTGTTGCGCCTGGCCGAGCACGAGCATCGCTTGCTGGTCACCCTGCATCATCTGGTCGCCGATGGTTGGTCGATTGCCCTGCTGCTGCAGGAACTGGGCACGCTCTACAGCGCGTTCGTGCAAGGCCAGCCCGATCCGCTGCCGCCGCTGTCGCTGCACTATCCCGACTACGCGCTGTGGCAACGCCGCTGGATCGACGGCCCGCTGCTGCAACGCCAATTAGCGTTCTGGCGCGACCACCTGCGTGCAGCGCCCGCACTGCTGGAACTGCCCACCGACCGGCCGCGCCCGGCCGAGCAGGACTACGCAGGCGACGCGCTGCCCGTGCGCTTGGACGCAGCGCTGACCCAGGCGCTGATTGCCTTGAGCCAGCGCCACGGCACCACGCTGTTCATGACCGTGCTCGCTGCCTGGGGCGTGTTGCTGGCGCGCCTGTCCGCACAGCAGCAGGTGGTCATCGGCACGCCGATCGCCCAGCGCACCCGCGCCGAGACCGAGGCGTTGATCGGTCTGTTCGTCAACACGCAGGCGCTGCATCTGGACCTGCGCGCGCAACCGACGGTCGCCGAATTGTTGGCCCAGGTCCGCGCCACCGCACTGGCCGCGCAGGAGCATCAGGATCTGCCCTTCGAGCAGCTCATCGAAGCGCTCCAGCCGGCACGCAGCCTGGCCCATCCTCCCGTGTTCCAGGTGATGTTCACTTGGCAGAACACGCCCCAGATCGAGCTCGCACTGCCGGATCTGTATAGCCAAGTCCTGCATGGGCCAGCCCACGACGCCAAGTACGATCTGGACCTGGATCTGCGCCAGGACGGTCCATGCATCGCCGGCAGCCTGCGCTTCGCTACTGCGCTTTTTGATGCAGCCACGATCCAACGACAGCTCGACAGCCTGGTTGTGCTGCTCGAGCATATGGCCCACGACGACCAGGCCCGCGTGACCAGGCTGGCGCTGCTGCCGCATCCCCAGCGCCAGCAGTTGCAGACCTTCAATGCCGGCGACACCGCCGCAACCGACCCGCGCTGTCTGCAACACTGGTTCGCGCAACAGGTGGCCGCTACGCCGGACGCCATCGCGCTGATCTGCGGCGACACCGCGCTGAGCTATCAGCAGCTCGATCGGCAGGCCAACCAATTGGCGCACAGACTGCGCGCACTGGGCGCACGGCCGGACAGCTGTGTGGCGCTGTGCCTGCAACGCGGCATCGCGCAAGTGGTCGCCGTGCTGGCCGTGCTCAAGGCCGGCGCCGCGTATTTGCCGCTGGAACCTGGCCAGCCGCGCGAGCGCCTGGCGCTGGTGCTGGCAGGCGCGCGTCCGGCGCTGGTGATCGTCGACGCTGCCGACAACGCTGGCTGGGAGGATGATCCGGCGACACCGGTGCTGTCCATCGCCGCAGCGCAGGCCGCTGCCCTCGCCCATGCGGACCACCCACCGCTGCTGCATCCCCATCCGCAGCAGTTGGCCTATGTGATCTACACCTCCGGCTCCAGCGGCCAGCCCAAGGGTGTGATGGTTTCGCACCAGAGCGTGGTGGCGCGCCTGCATGCATTGATCGACACCTACGGGCTGAGCGCACAGGACCGCGTGCTGCAATTTGCCACGTTGTCTTTCGACGCCTCGGTCGAAGAAGTCTTCGGCGCATTGTGCAGCGGGGCCACACTGGTGCTGCGCGACGACAGCTGGTTGGACACAGAACGCTTCTGGCAGCACTGTGCCAATGCCGGAATAACCGTGGTCGATCTGCCGACCCGTTTCTGGGCAGAGTTGTGCGCGCACTCGCTGCAGATCCCCGACTGCGTGCGCCAGGTCATCATCGGCGGCGAAGCGTTGACCCCGGCCATGCGTCAGACCTGGGTGCAGGGTGCGCACACCGCGCTGCTGGACACCTACGGCCCGACCGAAGCCATCGTAGTGGCGACCGCTCAGGCGGTGGCCGCCGACACGCCGACCGGTATCGGCCGTCCACTTGCTGGAACCCAGGCCCATGTCTTGGATCGCCACGCCCAGCCGTTGCCGATCGGCGTACGCGGCGAACTGCATCTGGCCGGCATGGCGTTGGCACGCGGCTATCTGGGACGCCCGGATCTGACCGCCGAACGCTTCATCCCCGATCCGTTCGCAGCACAGCCCGGACAGCGCATGTATCGCACCGGCGACCTGGCCTGCTGGTGCGTCGATGGCAGCCTGCGTTTCCTGGGCCGCCACGACCGCCAACTCAAACTGCGCGGCTTCCGCATCGAACTGGGCGAGATCGAAGCGGCGCTGGGTGCTTGCGCCGGCATCAATGATGCCTTGGTGTTGGCGCGCGAGGATCAGCCTGGCGAGGCGCGTCTGGTGGCCTATCTCGTGGCCGAACAGATCGACACCGAGGTAATGCACGCGCACCTGCGTGCTTGCCTGCCCGACTACATGTTGCCGGCCGCCTACGTGCGCATGGATGCCCTGCCGCTGACACCCAGCGGCAAGTTGGACCGCCGTGCCTTGCCGGCACCGCAAGACGACGCCTTTGCGAAGCGGCCGTACGAAGCACCGGATGGTCCGCTTGAGCAGGCGCTCGCTGCGCTGTGGCGCGAACTGCTCGGCATCGAACGCATCGGCCGCCGCGACAGTTTCCTGGATTTGGGCGGGCATTCGTTGCTTGCGGTTCGCTTGGCTGCTGCGATTCGTCGAACCCTGCATTGCGATATCCCCATCCGCAGCCTGTTCGCGCAGCCGACGCTGCAACAGATGGCCTGTCTTGTTCTAAGCGCGCGGCTTGCACAATTGCACGCCGCCGATGCCGCGAACGTTCTCTCCAAAGCAAAAGTGGAACGCTAACTCCATGTCCTCTTCCGCAAAGTTTCCGCAAGATGTCTCCACGCTCAGCACGGAAGAGGCACATCGGCTCTGGGCCTTGTTGAACGAGGCGCCCGCAGCCATCGAAGAAGAAGCCATCCAACGGCGCAATGGCGACGACGCCTTGCCGCTGTCCTTCGCGCAGCAGCGCCTGTGGTTCCTGGCGCAATTCGATCCGCGCGCCGCACAGGCCTATCTGCTGGCCGGCGGGGTGGACCTGCATGGCGAGCTGGATCTTCCCGCACTGCAGCGGGCCCTGGATCGCATCGTCGCGCGCCACGAAGCGCTGCGCACCTGTTTTATTGCCTGCGATGACGGTGCCACGCAACTGATCGCGCCAGCAGACGTCGGCTTCGCACTGGATTGCATCGACCTGCGTCATGCGGCCGATCCGCATGCCGACGCGCAGCGTCAC
>NZ_PHKV01000010.1 GCF_002846205.1 Xanthomonas prunicola | reverse complement strand
GACATCCGCTGGTTGTCGGCCGAACAGAGCAACAGCTCGCTGGTGGTCGCCGACAAGGCCGTGTTCAAGCTGCTGCGGCACGTGGCGGTCGGCGCGAACCCGGAGATCGAAATCGGCCGCCGCCTGACCGAGCTGGGTTACGCCAACGCGGCGCCGCTGCTCGGCAGCGTGAGCCGCGTCGACGGGCAGGGCACCCTCACCACGATTGCGCTGTTGCAGGGCTTCATCCGCAATCAAGGCGATGCCTGGCGCTGGACGCTGGACCATCTGGCCCGCAGCTTCGACGAATACGCCACCGCGCAGACCGACGAAGCACGCGCCGAAGCCATTGCCGGCTACGACGCGTTTGCGGCGGTGGTCGGCAAGCGCCTGGCGGAGTTGCACGAAGCGTTGTCGCGGCAGACGGACGATGCGGACTTCGCACCGCAGCGGATCGATCTGCCCACCGCCAACGATGTGGTGGCCGGTGTGGGACGCCAGGTCGAAGAGATGTGGGACACCGTCAATGCGCGCCTGGTCAGCAGCGAAGACAGCGGCGAACGCGAGGCGCTGGAAGCGGTGCTGGCCGAGCGCCCGCAGCTGGATGCCTTGCTCGCGAAAGCGCCGCGCGTGTTGGCCGATTCGTTACTCACGCGCGTGCATGGCGACTTCCACCTGGGCCAGATCCTGGTGGCCTTCGACGATGTGGTGTTGATCGACTTCGAAGGCGAGCCGGCCAAGCCGCTGGCCGAGCGTCGCGCCAAGGCCAGCCCGTTACGCGATGTGGCCGGGTTCCTGCGTTCGCTCGATTACGCCAGCGAAGTGTCGGCACGTGGGGAGGAGGGCACCGCCGCCCGCGCGGGTGTGGGTGTGGACACGCATCTGGACGAATTTCTGGTGCAATTCCGCCGCCGCTCCACACAGGCCTTCCTGGACGCTTACCATGCCGTGCTCGACGCCAGCGCCCATCCGTGGATTGCGCCGGCGGCGTTCAACGCAGCCACCTTGTTGTTCCTGGTGGAAAAGGCTTGCTACGAAGTGCGTTATGAGGCCACCAATCGCCCTGGCTGGTTGATGGTGCCGATCGAAGGTTTGCGACGCATCCTGCAACGCGCACGCGCCGGTGCAGGAGACACATGATGAGTGGAGTAATGACAGCAGTGAGTAATCGATGGGATCCCGGCGTGATACGCGCCCTGGCTGAGGCGCGCCACGGCGACGCCTTCGCCGTATTGGGCGCGCACCCGACCGACACCGGGCGGCTGTTGCGCACCTATCTGCCTGGCGCCGAACGCGTCAGTGCGATGCTCGACGACGGGCAGGTGGTGAAACTGGACGCTGGCCCGGAGCCGGGTCTGTTTGCCGGTGAGTTGCCGGCACAGGGCAGGTATCGGCTGCGCATTGGCTGGCCCGGTGGCGAGCAGGAGACTGCCGACCCGTACGCCTTCGGTCCACAACTGAGCGACTTCGACCTGCACCTGATCAGCGAAGGCCACCATCTGCAACTGGCCGACGCGCTGGGCGCGAACGTGGTCGAGGTGGACGGTGTACGCGGCACACGCTTTGCGGTGTGGGCACCCAATGCCTCGCGCGTGGCGGTGGTGGGCGACTTCAATAGTTGGGATGCACGCCGCCACCCGATGCGGTTGCGGCACCAGTCCGGCGTGTGGGAGCTGTTCGTGCCCGACGTCGGTCCCGGCGCGCATTACAAGTACCAGCTGCGCGGCCCGCATGGCCATGAGCTGCCGGCCAAGGCGGACCCGGTCGCGCGTCGCGCCGAGCTTGCGCCGGGCACGGCCTCGATCGTGGCCGACCCCACGCCGCACCAGTGGAGCGACGACGGCTGGATGGCCACGCGTGCACGCCGCCAGGCGCACGACGCACCGATGAGCATCTACGAGATACATGCAGGCTCCTGGTTGCGCGAAGAAGGCGTGGATCTGGATTGGGATGGTCTGGCCGACCGCCTGATTCCGTACGTGGCCGACATGGGCTTCACCCACGTCGAGTTGATGCCGGTCACCGAGCATCCGTTCGGCGGCTCGTGGGGCTATCAACCGCTGGGCCTGTTCGCACCGACCGCGCGCTTCGGCTCGCCGGATGGCTTTGCGCGCTTCGTCGATCGCTGCCACCGCGAAGGCATCGGCGTGATCGTGGACTGGGTACCGGCGCACTTTCCCACCGACGCGCACGGCCTGGCGCACTTCGACGGTACCGCGCTGTACGAACACGCCGACCCGCGCGAAGGCTTCCATCGCGACTGGAACACGCTGATCTACAACCACGGCCGCCGCGAGGTGTCCGGGTTCCTGATCGCCAGCGCGCTGGAGTTCCTGCAGCGGTTCCATGTCGACGGCCTGCGCGTGGATGCGGTGGCCTCGATGCTGTACCGCGACTACAGCCGCAATGCCGGCGAGTGGGTGCCCAATATCCATGGCGGGCGCGAGAACTACGAAACCATCGCCTTCCTGCGCCGGCTCAACGAGGTGGTGCGCGAGCACACCCCGGGTGCGGTGATGATTGCCGAGGAATCCACTGCGTTTCCCGGCGTCACTGCCGATGTGGCGCACGGCGGCCTGGGCTTCCACTACAAGTGGAACATGGGCTGGATGCACGACACCCTGCATTACGCCGGGCTGGACCCGATCTACCGCCGCTACCACCACGGCGAGCTGACCTTCAGCATGGTCTATGCGTATTCGGAGCGCTTCGTCCTGCCGATCTCGCATGACGAAGTGGTGCACGGCAAGGGTTCGTTGCTGGGCCGCATGCCGGGCGACGATTGGCAGCGGTTCGCCAATCTGCGCGCGTACCTGGGCTTCATGTTCACCCACCCGGGACGCAAGTTGCTGTTCATGGGCTGCGAATTCGGTCAGCCCACCGAATGGAATCACGACGGCGGCATCCCCTGGCATCTGCTCGACGACCCGCGCCATCGCGGTGTGCAGACACTGGTGCGCGATCTGAACCGGATGTACGCCGAATATCCCGCATTGCACGCGCAGGACGACGACCCGGCCGGTTTCGCCTGGGTGGTCGGTGACGACGCGGCCAATAGCGTGGTGGCGTTCCTGCGCAAGGGCAAACGCGGTGATGCGCCGGTGCTGGTGGTGATCAATTTCACCCCGGTCGTACAGCATGGCTATCGCATCGGCGTGCCACAGAGCGGGCAATGGCGCGAAGTGTTCAACAGCGATGCGGCCGTCTATGGCGGTGCCAATCTGGGCAACGGCGGTGTGGTGACCGCCGAGCAGCAATCCATGCATGGCCACGCCCAGTCGTTGCCGCTGCTGCTGCCGCCGCTGGGCGTCATCGTGCTCACGCCGCACGGTTGACGCGTCCTGCGCATCCCACCGGGCAGCTGGCCCCTGGCCCGGTCGGATGCGGCAGCATGACGTCCTGCATCACGCCATCGTTGACAGACTGGGTCATGCGCCAGCACCCATTGCATCCCGATACCCCGACTTGACCGGGACACGGTTGATTTCTCCAGGTCGAGACTAGCGCAGTAGGTCATCCAGGTGGTCGTGCTCAAACGAGGCAATGGCGAGATGGGCACTGGCACGCGGATCGGTGTGATTTCCGACACGCACGGGCTGTTGCGGCCCGAGGCGCTTGCTGCGCTCGATGGCTGCCACCACATCATCCATGCCGGCGATGTGGGCAAGCCGGAGATTCTTGCCGCGCTGCAGGCGCTGGCACCGGTGCATGCGATCGCCGGCAATATCGATAACACGCCGTGGGCAGCGCAGCTTCCGGAAACGCTGGATCTGCTGATCGATGGCGTGCGCCTGCATGTGCTGCACGATCTGAAAACGCTGGCACCGGGTGTGGCGGCAGATATCATCATCAGCGGGCATTCGCACAAGCCCTCGATCCAGACGCGCGATGGCGTGCTGTATATCAATCCGGGTAGTGCCGGTCCGCGTCGTTTCAGGTTGCCGATCAGTGTGGCAACGTTGTGGTTGGGGAATGGACCACCGCGCGCGGCATTGCAGGTGTTCGAACCGCATTGATTCCATGGACGATTGCAACAAGTGGCGCAGTGGCGAGCCATGGCAGCACGCGCACGTTCCGCCGGTCTGTCGCTGTGCGATTCCGAAGATGCTGAGCTTGCGCAGGCGCAAGCAACGGTCTGCGACGCAAGCGCAGCCGCGCCAGCCAATTCGACGCCGCTGAAAAGCCCGGACGCTAGCGTGGCAGGCGCCGCCATGCGATGGTAATGCCATCGACTCTCGGGGTGATCGATGCGCAATCTGATCAAACTATTGAAGCGTCTTGTGCTGGTATGTGGGATCGTCGCAGCAGCGGGTGTGCATCTGTGGATGGTCTTGGGACTCCAGCAACGCGTTGATGCCATCGTCAGCATGCACGAACAGTTGCAGCGCAGTGGACTCGGGCAGGTCACGTCCTTGCGCGGGATACCGCAAGTCTGCGGGAAAACCGATTACTTTTTCGGAGACATGTACTACTCGTACGCTGTCGATGTGGCGGGTATTCCAGACACGTTCTGGGAAAGTCGTGCGGCGCGCGGGATTTGGCACCGAGGTCCTGACACGTATGATGAATTTCATGTATTCAAATTCGAAATGCCGCCAGATGACCTCCAGGGGTGTCCTGTCGCCCCTGGAGTCAATTCCTCGCGCTTTTTCTTCGCCTCGGTGTCGAACCCAGCGGATGATCTTGGTCCGAACGTTCCAGCTTCTTTAAAGGCAATTAATGTCCTGGCCTACGACACCGAGACATCAAGGCTTTACTGGGTGTACCAGCGTTTCTCCGGTCTCCCGTAGCACTGCAGGTTTGGGATCCATTCCCTGGTCGGGGAGGGTTGATGGCGAAGATGGATTTGCCAGGAAAAATCATCGGTTCGCCGCGTGAAACCCTGGCAGGCGCCGCGATCAGGAACCTCTGCCTTCGATTTGCTGACAAACCAACACCGTGCTTGATGGAGATTGCCTCGGTCGTCGCCGCGGTTATCGGTTGAAAGTTCACGGGTGCGTTGCTCAGATCCTTCCGGGAGCGTTTTATGAATGTCGAAAGAGCGTTGCTGCATTTCCAGCATGGGTATCCTGAAGACAACGACGTGCAAGCCAACCAAGGTTTCGGGCAGTCGCTCGCAGTCGCGTAGCAGTCGTCTGAAACGACTGACCCATCCCAAGCTGTGCTGGACAACCCCAGAGGCGCGGCAGCAAGAAATCGCCTGCCTTCCTTGGCTTCTTGCAGCTTGGTCACATGCAATCCGATGCCATCGTCCTTTGCCGCCTGCGCCTGGCCGACATAGCCCTGATCTACACAAGCAATCTTGATCGCTTCGCCGGTCGCATGTGGGACGTCCTGGGCCAACGAACGGACCTGCGCACGTTCCGGCCCTTTGCCGGGCGTCACCTGGACGGCGAGCGGATGTCTCCGCGTATCGATCGCCATGTGCACCATTGCTCTGTTTCTTGCTTGTGCAGCACGCCGGGGGCATCGATACTCCGCGGCAGAGTCCGCCATCGCGGCGGGTGCCATCACCGACCTCGAGGACGCGTCCTGCATGGATCGCACGCAAGCCGATGCCATCGCCGAAGCCCTCATGCTGCCAGAGCCACTTGCGCAGCTGCAGCGCGAGCGCACGCGTGCCGCGCAGGCGCGCAGCCTTGCGCAGCGCCGCTGGGTGGCGGGGATCTCGCTGCCGTGCATGGCGATCGGTGCGCTGGTGGCTCATAGCATTTCGCGCATGGCATCGTGGTGGGAGGCTTGATCGGCGGGGCGCTAGGCTGGGCGTTGTGCTGGTGTCGCGAACGGCGTACCGGGTGACCTGACCGGCTGAGCGGCTGAGCGACACGCCGGGTCGGTCCGGGGAGGGCGTCTGTTGGCAGATGCCGGTTTGACCCTTGCCGGTTTGGTCCTAGGCAATCAGCAACGGCCGCAGCGCAGGCAGCTGCTGCGCCAGTTCGTCGGCCACGATGGCGGCAAACAGGTCCGCTCCGTCCGGGCCGAGATGCGTGTAGTCGAATGCGAATTTGGCCTGGCCCATCGGCTCGGTGCTGGCGTTGTCCTGCACGATGGCCGCTGGGGATGGCGCCACCGTCTGCGCCGGCGTCTTGCCGATGGCGGTGCCCGCTTGCGCGGCAACGATCTGCGCCGGTTCGGCCGGGCGCTGCGCCAGCCGCATCGCCAACACCGGGCCCATGGCCTGCACCAGGGCGCGGCTGCGCGCATGCAGGTCCACCAACGGCACCTGCAGTTCGCGCGCCACCGCACGCGTGGCCTGGGCCCAGGTCGTCCACCAACTGGCCGGCCTCGAACTGCCGCCGCGTCAACAGCGTTACCAGCCCGGCACGGCACCGGCAGCACGCGCCTCGGCCACGTAGCGGCGCAGATTGGTCGGGAATTCGGTCGCCAGGTCCGTCGAACGCCCCGGTTTGCCCGGTTGATCGTTGTGGCCGAACTGGATCAACACCACCACCTGGCGATAACCGCCGCTGCGCAGTTCCTTGAGCGCGATGTCCCACGACCCTTCGGCGCGATAGGTCGAGGTGCTGCGCCCCCCGCGCGCCAGGTTGAGGCCGCTCAGGAACGAGGTCACATGCTGCGCGCAGACGCTCGGGCCCCAGCCGCCTTGCACCGCCGTGGTGGAATCGCCCACCAGCACGATCTTGCTGGCGGCAAACGCAGCTGTCGCGGCCGGCGCGTTGCTGCTGGAGCTGCTGGTGGTAGCTGCCCCGGAGACGAGCGGCGAGTCGACCAGCGCCGCAGCGGCGGCATCAGCGAACGGAAGGCATGCCACTGCCAGCGCAGTCAGCAGCAGCGATGGGGCAACGGCGTCGCGACGCATGGATCACCTCAGGATCCAATCGACACTGCCGGGCGATTGCGGGTGGAGCGTGGCAGGCGCACGAGTACGTCTGGATCGCTGCGGCCCTGCGATTGAGCGGGCGCGGTCCGCACGCGGATGGCGCCCGCCCTTCCCGTCGTCAGCTCGACACGGCAAGCGCTCAGAACGTGCCGCGTTGAATGAATGGCGCTTGCTGATACAGCCGACGTTCGCCACCGCGCGGGTCGTTCGCCATCCGGCTCGGCACATCGAACAGCAACGTCTCGCGGCGTTGCAACGAGTACCGCCGCCAGCGTGGGGCACCGCGATGATTGGGGTCGCCATGCCGCGCGAACGCGATCAAGGCAGCGCTCATCTGGTCGGCCATGCGCTGCGCATCGGCGCTGTCGCCAGTGCGGGAGCCGGGCTGGCCGATGGTGTCGAACACCAGCGGAATATCCAGGGTATGGAAGGCGCCGAATTTGCCGCCCTCCAGCGGCGAGCTCCAATCGAGTTGGTAGGCCCAGGTGGGCGCGCCCTGACGGGCACGTGCTTCGGCCTCTTCGATAGCGCCGCGCCATGAGCGACCGGCGGTGGTCGCCGCGAAGAATACCTGCGACGGCGTGTACTGCGGATAGAGCCGCCGGTATTCGGCAATGACCACCTGTGCCAACAGATCCACGTATTGCTGCGCTTCCAGCTTGGCCGGCAACTCGTCCCAACTCAACGCGAAATTCTTCGTATCGTTGCCGAGAAAGCCGCGTGTTTCATCGCGCGTATTGCCGATCACCATCGGAATCGTCGCCGACTGCAGCGGCGCGGTGGGCCAGAACGGATGCACCGGCACGTTGCGCGCATCCAGCACCGGGCCGAAATACAGTGCGTTGTTTTCCACCCGCGACGGGTCGCGGACTTGCGCGGCGGCCAGCAGCTGGGCCACCGGCAGCATGCGCATACGTGCGATCTGACTTGGCGAAATTTTCAACGCATCCAGCAGCAGTTGCGTGCGCTGGGTGGCCGCACGCGGCCCTGCCACGGTGACCTGTTGCCCACTCATGGTCCAGGCGCGATGGAACAGGCCGCGTGCGGCGGGCATGGCCATCAGCGTGGCAATCTTGGCGCCGCCACCGGACTGACCGAACACGGTGACATTGCCGGCATCGCCGCCGAATTCGGCCGCATGTTGGCGCACCCAGTGCAGCGCCTGGATCAGATCCAGCTGCCCGGCATTGCCGGAGTCGGCAAAACTGGCATCGCCCAACTGCGCCAACGACAGATAGCCAAACAGATTGAGCCGGTGATTGACGGTGACCACCACCACGTCGCCGCGCTTGCACAGGCGCACGCCATCGTAAAGCGGGTCGCTGCCGGAGCCGGTGGTGTAGCCGCCACCATGGAGATAGAACACCACTGGCCGCTTGCCGCCATCGCGTAGGCCGGGCGTCCACACATTGAGGAACAGGCAGTCCTCACTGGTGGGCTCGCTAGCCTTGAGCTGTGGCGCGGCCGCGCCGAACTGGCTGGCATCGCGCACGTCCTGCCATGGCGTTTCCTGCAGCGGTGCCTGGAAGCGTCGCGCGGCGGTGTCGCCGCCATACGGAATGCCCTTGAATACGCAGATGCCCTGCTCGCGGTAACCGCGCAGCGCGCCGCTACGCACGCGTGCCAGCGGCGTGCCGTCGTCGCGTGGCGGTGGGGGCATGCGCGCAACAGCGAAGCCGGGGAGGGCTGCCGCAGCAGTGACGAGCAGGCCACCGCGTAGCAGGATGCGGCGTCGCGTGTCAGGGGCGCCTTGCGTTGTCATCGCGTCACCCCCTTTGCGGGTGCAGGTAGCGGTGCAGATTTATATGCGGGCGTCTGCGGTTTGGTGACATGCGCGATCCAGGCTTGCGCCAGCTGCGGCCATGCGGCCACGGTAAGACCGGTGCCGCTGGCAGTGCCGAAGCCATGGCCGCCCTGTGGGAACACATGCAGCTCGCTCGGCACCCCGGCGCGCAGTAGCGCGTTGTGCATCAGCAGGCTGTTGCGCACCGACACCACGGTGTCGTCCTGCGCATGCAATAGAAAGGTGGGCGGCGTGCGTGCATCTACATGCAGTTGCGGCGAATAGGCCTGTACCAGCGCCTGGCTCGGAGCATTGCCGATCAGGCGTTCGCGCGAGCCCATATGCGCGTTGGCGCCGTCCATGTCGATGACCGGGTAGATCAGCAACTGAAAGTCCGGGCGCGCGCTCAGCGCATCGGCCGCATCGACGTGCGGATACACCTGCGCGGCATAGCGCGTGCCCAGGCTGGCGGCGACATGGCCGCCGGCCGAAAAGCCCATCACGCCCACGCGCTGCGCATCGATGCCATAGCGCGCCGCGTTGGCGCGGATCAGTCGCAAGGCACGTTGCGCATCTGCCAGCGGCACGTCGGCCCCATTGGGATGGCCTTCGCCGGGCAGCCGGTAGCGCAGCACGAACAAGGTGATGCCGGCAGTGTCGACAAAGCCGGGCACCAGCGCGCTGCCCTCGTTGTCCAGCACGATGCGCTGGTAGCCGCCGCCGGGCGTCACCAGCAGGGCGGTGCCGTTGGGCTGTTTGGGCCGGTAGACCACCAGATACGGCGCACTGACCTGCTGGATGTAGCGATCCGGCTGCGCTGGATCGCTGCTGCGCTCGACGATGCGTTGCGGTTGCGGCAACGCCGTGTCACCCGGGGCCAAGGGCGTGGGCCACAGCGCGATCCGGCTAGCCTGTTCGGCGGCGGTGTCGGCGCTGGGCCGCTCGGCGGCCTGCGCCGTGCCGGCCAGCGTGCCGAACAACAGCATGGCCAAGCCGCGCCGTGCGGCACGCGAAAACGCAGCAAAAACGCGCATGTGGCGTGTCTGTTTCATTCACCCCTCCCAGGGCCACTTCGTCACGGCGGCCACAATTGCCGCAGTGCACATTGCCAATGACACCGGTTTACCATATACAGCACACCGTGCCGCTGTCGATTGGCAGTGCAACAAAACACCTATCGGGGAGACACCCTTGAGCAACGACGCCGCCACTCCGCCATCGTCCACATCCACGCTGTCCGCCATCGCCCAGCGCTTTGTGGAAGCACGCCGTGCAGGGGCATCGCTGCCTGACTTTCCCGGGCAAATCCCCGACGATCTGGTCACCGCCTACCAGGTGCAGGACATCGCCATCAGCCAGTGGCACGACCAGGTCGTCGGCTGGAAGGTGGGGTATATCGCCGCCGAGCGCCGGGACGCTTCCGGCGACGAGCGTCTGCTGGGCCCGATCTTCGCCCAGAAGCTCTGGAATGCTACCGGTGGAACAACCGAGTTTCCGGTCTTTGTTGGCGGCTTCGGCGCGGTGGAAGCCGAATATGTGCTGATGCTCGGCGCCGATGCCCCGGCCGAGCAAACCCACTTCACCCCGGAGCAGGCTGCGCAGCTGCCGGCCACGCTATTCATCGGTGTGGAAATCGCCAGCAGCCCGCTGGCGACGATCAATCAGCTGGGTCCGCGCGTGGTGATTTCCGACTTCGGCAACAACAACGGCTTGATTCTGGGGCCGGAAGTGACCGATTGGCTGGCGCGCGACGAGGCGGCGCTGACTGTCCAAACCCTGATCGACGACCAGGTGGTCGGCACTGGCGGGGCCACCACACTGCCAGGCGGCCTGCGCGCTGCCTACGCATTTGCGCTCAGCCGTTCGGCACAGCGCGGGCGTCCGCTCAAGCGGGGTGATCTCATTGCCACCGGCAATGCCACCGGTATCCATGACATCGAAGTGGGGCAGCGTGCCCTGATTCGCTTCGCCGGCATCGGCGATATTTCTTGTACGGCTGTGTCCGCCAGTTAACGGCGGTCCCCGTGACCAGACGCTTGGGAGGGCGCCAATGATCACACGCAGAGATTTTCTCGGTGCTGGACTCGGCGCCGCCGCCGCTGGCCCCTGGTTGGGTGCCGGCGCCACCACGCCGATCCCCGGCGGGCAGTTGCTGACCGCCACCGACGTGCACGTTGGCGACTATCCCACCGTGGAAGCGGTGCGCTGGTTCGGCAAGCAGCTCGAAGAACGCACCAACGGCCGGCTCAAGCTGCGCCAATACCACTCCGGCCAACTGGGCCGCGAGTCGGAGGCGATCGACATGGCGCGCTTTGGCGCCATCGACATCACCCGGGTGTATTCGGGCGCGTTGAACAACACCTTTCCGCTCACTCAAGCGTTATGCCTGCCGTATGTGTTCGACTCGGTGCCGCATCTGCGTCGCGCCATCGACGGGCATGTGGGCGACAGCGTGTTGCGCAGCTTCGAGCAGCGCGATCTGGTCGGTCTTGCCATCTACGATTCGGGCGCGCGCTGCTTCTATAAC
This sequence comes from Xanthomonas prunicola, assembly GCF_002846205.1. Classification (GTDB taxonomy): domain Bacteria; phylum Pseudomonadota; class Gammaproteobacteria; order Xanthomonadales; family Xanthomonadaceae; genus Xanthomonas; species Xanthomonas prunicola. The sequence continues at coordinate 92,488 of NZ_PHKV01000010.1, read as the reverse complement.
ACCAAGCATCCGCTGCACCGCCCGGACGATCTCAGGGGCCTGAAACTGCGGGTGGCCTCGTCGGACATCTTCCTCAAGTTGATGCGCATGCTGGGCGCCAACCCCACCCCGATGTCGCTGGGCGAAACGTTCTCGGCGATGGAAACGCACATGATCGACGGTGCGGAAAACAACATGCGCAGCTTCCAGTCCAGCCGGCATTTCGAAGCCGCGCACTACTGGTCGCAGAGCGAGCATTCCTACGCGCCGGACATCCTGGTGATGTCGCGCAAGAGCTTCGAATCGCTGCGCCCGGCCGACCGCGGCCTGGTGGTGGAACTGGCGCGCGCGTCGGTGCCGGTGATGCGCAACTTGTGGGATGCCTCCGAGACGATCGCGCGCAAACAGGTGATCGACTACGGCGTGAAGCTCAACCAGGTCGACATGCCGGCGTTCCGTGCCGCCGCCGCCCCGCTGCTGGCCGAATACCGCAAGCAGCCGGAGATCGAAGCGCTGTACCGCCGCATCCGCGATTTCGCATAGAGGTGACCCGATGACCGAACCCGAGACCCTCGCCGTCCCGGTCGCGCCGTTGCAGCGCGCGCTGGACCGCGTGTCCGATATCGCAGTTGGCGTGGCATCGCTGGCGCTGCTGGGCCTGGTGGTCGTGCAGGGCTGGCAGGTGTTCACCCGCTACGTCCTCAACGATTCGCCCAGCTGGACCGAGCCGGTGACGTTGCTCCTGCTGAGCACCGCCCTGAGCCTGGGCGCCGCCGCCGGCGTGCATACCAACCGTCACTTCGGTTTCTACCTGCTGGGCGAACACGTGCCGCCGCTGGTGCGCAAGATTTTCGAAGTGATTCGCCCGCTGATGATCATGTCCATCGGTGCAGTGCTGGCGTGGTGGAGCGCGGCGCTGCTGATCGATGGGCTGGATATCAAGATGGCCGGCGCGCAGATGCCGCAGAGCATCAACTACCTGCCGCTGTCGATCGGCGGTGCGCTGATGGTGCTGTTCGCCCTGTTCAAGTTGTGGCGTGTGCTGCGCCCGGTCCATGTCGGAGGAGTGCGCTGATGGGCATCGCCATGTTGTTGGGAACCTTCGTGGTGCTGCTGCTGATCGGCGTGCCGGTGGCTTACGCCTTGGGCGCGGCGGCACTGGCCACGCTGCTGTATCTGGACCTGCCCACGGTGGTGCTGGTGCAGCAGATTTCCGCCGGCAGCGGCTCGGCATCGCTGATTGCGATTCCGTTGTTCATCTTTGCCGGCGAGTTGATGTTGCGCGGTGGCATTTCCGAGCGCCTGATCGCGCTGGCGTCCTCGCTGGTGGGGCGCGTGCGCGGCGGTCTGGGTCAGGTCAGCGTGCTGTCGTCGCTGTTCTTCGGCGGCGTCTCCGGTTCGGCGATTGCCGATGTCTCGGCAGTCGGCGGCACCATGATTCCGCAGATGATCAAGCGCGGTTACGACCGCGATTACGCAGTGAACGTGAGCATGACCGCCGCCCTGGTGGCGTTGCTGGTACCGCCTTCGCACAACCTGATCCTGTTCTCGGCAGCGGCCGGTGGCGGCCTGTCGATTGCCGATCTGTTTGCGGCCGGCATCGTGCCGGCGCTGCTGATGACCGCCGCGATGATGGTCACCGGCTATGCGGTGGCGCGCCACCGTGGCTACGGTACCGAGCCGTTCCCGGGCTGGCGCGCGGTGGCCTTGCGCCTATTCGGCGCATTGCCGGGCCTGGGCCTGGTGGCGTTGATCTTCATCGGTATCCGTGCGGGCATTTTCACTGCGGTGGAGAGCGCGGCGATCGCCGTGGTCTACGCGTTGATCGTCACCGCGCTGCTGTATCGCCAGTTGCGCTGGGCCGAGTTCTTCGCCGCCGTCACGCATGCCGCACGCACCACCGGCGTGATCCTGTTCGTGATCGCCACTGCGGCAGTGTTCGGCTGGTTGCTGGCCTACCTGCAGGTGCCGGCGGCGGCGGTGAAGTTCCTGCAGGCCATCGCCGACAGCAAGAACACGGTGCTGCTGATGATCGTGGTGATGCTGCTGTTGCTGGGCATGTTCATGGATCTGGCACCGAAGATCCTGATCTGCACGCCGATCTTCCTGCCGGTGGTCAAGGCCTACGGCATCGACCCGATCCACTTCGGCCTGGTGATGGTGCTGGCCGGCGGGATCGGCCTGATCACCCCGCCGATCGGCTCGGTGCTGTTCATCGGGACCTCCATCGGGCAGATCACCATCGCGCAAAGCATGCGCACCATCTGGCCGTTCTGGCTGGCGGCGCTGTGCGTGCTGTTGATCGTGGCGTTTTTCCCCGAATTGTCGCTGTGGTTGCCTCACGCGCTGCGCGCCTGAGGACTCCAGCGACTGCGTGATTGGCAGGCGGGTGATCGGTACGGCGTGTCGCGTCGTATCGATCGTCTGCCATCCACCTGTGGTGCCTTGCGAATGCGTCAGGCATCGCTGTCGGAGGGAGTGTTCTGCCGCATCTGGTTAACCGGTGGCATTGACCGCCGGTCGTGGTAAAGCCCGGCATCCGGGATGAGGAGAGAGCATGCGTGTGCGTACCGCTTCATCCCGATGGCGTTGGCTGCTTGCCGGCGGATTGCTGCTGTGCGCAGGCGTGAGCGCTGCGGCGGACTGGAAGCGTGGTATCGAACACCAGCGCATTGCCGACCAGGGCAATGGCACCTTTCTCAATCCGGTGCTGGCCGGCGACCATCCCGACCCGTCGGTGCTCAAGGATGGCGATGACTATTACCTCACGCTGTCCTCGTTCGATGCGTATCCGGGTCTGCCGATCTGGCACTCGCGCGATCTGGTCAACTGGCAGCCGCTGGGCCATGCCATCACCCAGAACGTCGGCGCGGTCTGGGCGCCAGACCTGATCAAGCACGGCAAGCGCTACTACATCTATTTCCCGGCACGGCGCGGCGACCAGGGCGAGCGCAGCAACTTCGTGGTCTGGGCCGACGACATCACCGGCCCGTGGAGCGCCCCGATCGATATCGGCCTGGGCAAGTACATCGACCCCGGCCACGCGGTGGGCGAGGACGGCAAGCGCTATCTGTTCCTGAGCGGCGGCGATTACGTGCAGCTCTCCGACGACGGCCTCAAGGTGGTCGGCACGCCCAGGCATGTCTATGACGGCTGGAAATACCCGGAAAGCTGGGACGTGGAAGGCTACGCGCAGGAAGGCCCCAAGATCACCCGCCATAATGGCTGGTACTACATGACCACCGCCGTCGGCGGCACCGCCGGCCCGCCGACCGGGCACATGGTGATCACCGCGCGCTCGCGCTCCATCCACGGCCCCTGGCAGAACGCGCCCAACAACCCGATCACCCGCACCAAGAGCGCCGACGAGCCGTGGTGGTCGCGTGGCCACGCCACCCTGGTGGAAGGCACCGATACACGCTGGTGGATGCTGTATCACGGTTACGAGCACGGCTTCTGGACCCTGGGCCGGCAGGCCCTGCTGGACCCGATCGAATGGACCCCGGACGGCTGGTTCGTCGCCAAGGGCGGCGATCTGGGCACCCCGCTGAAGAAGCCCAGCGGCCAGGCACTGGCCCACGGTCTGGCGCTGTCGGATGATTTCCGCGCCGCCACGCTGGGCCCGCAGTGGGCCTTCTTCAACCCGGCCGCCGACGAGGCCAAGCGCCTGCAGGTCGGCGATGGCGTGTTGCGCCTGCAAGGCAAGGGCAGCGCGCCGCGCGATGCCTCGCCGCTGACGGTGATCGCCACCGACCCGGCCTACCAGTTCGAGGTGCAGATGACCGTGGCGCCGGGCGGGCAGGGCGGGGCGCTGCTGTTCTACAGCGACAAGCTCTACGCCGGCGTGGGCAGCAATGGCGAGAATTTCGTCATGCACCGCTACGGCGAGGAACGCCCCGGCACGCTGGCCTCCAGTGCGACCGGTGGCACCCTGTGGCTGCGGGTCACCAACGATCGCCACATCGTCACCATCCACAGCAGCACCGACGGCACCACCTGGACCAAGTACCCGGTGCAGATGGAAGTGTCCGGTTACCACCACAACGTGGCCGGCAAGTTCCTGGCCCTGAAGCCGGCGCTGTACGCCGCCGGCGCGGGCCAGGTGGAATTCCGCAACTTCCGCTACCGCGCCCTGGACTGACCGTTCTGCATCGGCGGGCATGTCGTGGCGCTGCCTGTTGTGGCAGGCCCGACCTGGCGGATCCGGTGCAGCGGCAGGCGTCGCTCAGGTCTACTGCCCCAGGGGCCGGTAGAATCCAATCAACTTCACTGGTTGACCGCTATGCCCGCCCGCAAGATGCCTGAAGAAGGAATACCTGGCCTGCCGAAGGGCAAGGTTGCGACGATCAACGACATTGCGCGAATGTCGGGCGTGTCCAAGAAGACCGTCTCGCGGATCATCAACAATTCGCCGCTGGTGCGGCAGGACACCCGCGAGAAGGTCGAGGCGCTGATGCGCGAGGTCGGCTACGCGCCCGACCCGCTGGCGCGCGGGCTGGCGTTCCGGCGCTCGTTCCTGATCGGCATGGTCTACGACAACCCCACCGCGCAGTACATCGTGGACATGCAGTACGGCGCGCTGGACGCGCTGCGCGGTTCCAGTTTCGAGCTGGTGGTGCACCCCTGCGACAGCCGCAGCCCCGGCTACATCGAAGGCGTGCGCCGGTTTGCGCAGGCGCAGAAGCTGCACGGGGTGATCCTGGTGCCGCGCGCCTCCGAGGACCAGGCGCTGGCCGACATGCTGGCCGAGATCGGCTGCCGCTACACCCGCATCGCCTCGATCGCGCTGGACACCACCTCGCAGACGGTCATCACCCACGACCGCGACGGCGCCGCGGAAGCGGCCGATTACCTGCTCTCGCTCGGCCACCGCGACATCGCCCTGGTCACCGGCCCCAGCGCCTACCGCTCCTCGATCGAGCGCACCTCCGGCTTTGCCGACGCGCTGACCCGGCGCGGCATCGAACTGCCGCCCGAGCGCATCGTCGAAGCCGGCTACACCTTTGAATCGGGCGTGGCCGCCGCCGAAAAGCTGCTGCTGGGCAAGAAGCGCCCCACCGCCATCTTCACCGGTAACGACGAAATGGCCGCCGGTATCTACAAGGTCGCCCTGCGCGCCGGCATCAACATCCCGCGCCAGCTCTCGGTGATCGGCTACGACGACAGCTCGCTGGCCTCGCGCCTGTGGCCGCCGCTGACCTCGGTGCGCCGCCATACCCGCGACACCGGCCGCACTGCCGCGGCGATGCTGATCCAGCCCGACAATGCCCCGCAGCTGCCCACCGCCAGCGTGCGCCCGCACTTGATCGTCAGAGATTCCTGCCAACCGCCGGAAGATTGAGCACCGCGCGCCGCGACCCCACGCGGCGCGGGACTTGCGGGCCACCTTGCAGGGCGTTGTGCCGGTCAGGGTGGGAACAGCTGGCTTGATCGGCCCACGGCGGGCCCCCATCCGCCCTTCGGGCACCTTCCCCCGCGGGCGGGGGAAGGCAGTGGCAGGTAGGGGAAGCCAGTGGCAGGCGGGGGAAGGCAGTCCGCCATCGCTGCCGTGAAGCCCCTCTCCCGCCTGCGGGGCGAGAAGGCACGGCTTGCGCGCCACGGGCGCGCGTGCCTTGGAGCGCCCGCGCCGCAAGCGCGGGCCGGGGCGCGGAGCGGGGGTTGGGGTGAGGGCACGCTGGCAGACAGCGATCTGAGCACAACGTAGACATGCGCTGGAAACGCGCCAGGACACCCCTCACCGCTCAAGCCGCGCACCCAACACTCCGCTCCACCTTGCAGGGCGTTGTGCCCAGCAGGGTGAGAACAGCTGGCTTGATCGGCCCACGGCGGGCCCCCATCCGCCCTTCGGGCACCTTCCCCCGCGGGCGGGGGAAGGCAGTCGCAGGTAGGGGAAGCCAGTGGCAGGCGGGGGAAGGCAGTCGCGGGTGAGGGAAGGCAGTCCGCCGAGCGCTGCCGTGAAGCCCCTCTCCCGCCTGCGGGGCGAGAAGGCACGGCTTGCGCGCCACTGGCGCGCGTGCCTTGGAGCGCCCGCGCCGCAAGCGCGGGCCGGGGCGCGGAGCGGGGGTTGGGGTGAGGGCACGGCGGCAGACAGCCATCTGAGTACAACTTAGGCATGCGCTGGAAACGCAGTAGGACCCCTCGCCACGCAAGCCGCGCACCCCACCACAGCGCGTGGCCTCGCATGCTCATGCGGTGCTTGTGCGCCACCTTCTCCCGACGGGACCAGGGACGAGGCCGCCGGACCACCGAAACCACTATCGTGCACTGCGCAATGACACCGGTTAACCAGAGCCGTTAGACTAGCCCAGTGCAAGCCCATGTTCCCCCTCGCTTGCCTCGGAGATGTGCCATGTCCCTGTACTGCAAAACGCACTACGCCACCCATCCCGACGCCATCAAGGGCGCCAGCAACGACGACCTGCGCGAGCTCTATCTGCTCGATGGCCTGTTCGTCGACGATGCGGTGACCCTCAAATACACCCACTACGAGCGCTTCGTGCTCGGTGGTGCCGCGCCGCTGGGCAAGACGCTGGACCTCCCCAAACAGACCGAGCCGGCCTCGGCCGCCGGGCATCCGTTTCTGGAGCGCCGCGAACTAGGCATTCTCAACGTCGGCGCCGGCACCGGCACGGTGACCGTGGACGGCACTGCCTACACGCTGGGGCCGAAGGATGGCCTGTACGTGGCGATGGGCAGCGCCGATGTCAGCTTCGCCTCGGACGATGCCGCCAACCCGGCCAGGTTCTATCTCGCGTCCACGCCAGCGCACGCGCGCTTCGAAACCAAGCAGCTCTCGATCAAGGATGCGGTGGCACTGGAGCGTGGCGCGCTGGAAACCAGCAACGAGCGCACCATTTACCAGTACATCGTGCCGGCCACCTGCCAGTCGTCGCAGCTGTTGCTCGGCCTGACCGTGCTCAAGCCCGGCAGCGTCTGGAACACCATGCCGCCGCATCTGCACGATCGCCGCAGCGAGGTGTATTTCTACTTCGACCTCGGTGCCAACGACCGCGTGTATCACTTCATGGGCGAGCCCGATGCGCAGCGCCATATCGTGATCCAGAACAACGAAGCGGTGGTTTCGCCGCCGTGGTCCATCCACATGGGCGCCGGCACCAGCAACTACGCCTTCATCTGGGCGATGGGCGGCGAAAACCTCGACTACACCGACATGCATGTGCTGGACATCTGCCAGCTCAAGTAAGCCCGGTTCCAGCACACCGTTCGCTTCGGTGACGCCTGCGCCCAGGCCGGCACCGGCACCGTCGGCGCGCCCCATCTCGGGCGGTGGCGGTGCAGCAGTTCAAACCACATCAACGCACTCTGCCGCGCCCAGCGCGGCTCACTCATCACAACGTGGCACACCCAGCAGGAGCGATAAGGTAATGAGCAATCCGTTCAGTCTCGAAGGCAAGGTCGCACTGGTCACCGGTGCCAACACCGGCTTGGGCCAGGGCATTGCGCTGGCATTGGCCGAGGCCGGCGCCGACATCGCCGCCGCCGGCATTCCGGCGCCCACCGAGACCGAAGAAAAGGTCAAGGCGCTGGGCCGTCGCTTCATCGCCATCGAAGCCAACCTGATCAGCATCGAGCCGGTGCAGCGCATCGTCGACGAGACCATCGCCGGCCTGGGCGGGTTGGACATCCTGGTCAACAACGCCGGTCTGATCCGGCGCACCGACGCGGTGGATTTCAGCGAGCAGGACTGGGACGACGTGCTCAACGTCAACCTCAAGTCGGCGTTCTTCATGGCGCAGGCCGCCGGCCGGCATTTCATCGCGCAGGGCCGCGGCAAGATCATCAACATCGCCTCGATGCTGTCGTTCCAGGGCGGCATCCGCGTGCCCTCCTACACCGCCAGCAAGTCGGGCATCGCCGGCATCACCCGTCTGCTGGCCAACGAATGGGCCAGCAAGGGCGTGACCACCAACGCCATCGCGCCGGGCTACATGGCGACCGACAACACCGCCCAGCTGCGAGCCGACCAGGACCGCAACAAGGCCATCCTGGACCGCATCCCGGCCGCGCGCTGGGGCGTGCCGGCCGACCTCGGCGGCACCGCGGTGTTCCTGGCCAGCAGCGCCTCGGACTACGTCAACGGCGCGATCATTCCGGTCGACGGCGGCTGGCTGGCGCGCTGATCCAGATCGCACGGCGATGGCGTGCACCGTCCGACGCGTGCAGCCGCCCCTGGTATCCCGCGATGCCACGTCCTTCTCCCGCGCGCGGGAGAAGGTGCCCACAGGGCGGACGAGGGTCGGTCAACACGCACATCGATCAGACGCATGCTGCCTGCCAAGTCATCTGCTTTCTGTCCTGCATCCGCGCGTTGGTCGCATCAACGAACAACGCGCTCGCACTGGAAAGATCGGCAACCAAGCACACGCTGTTCACCGCTGTTTAGAAAGTCCTTCTTAAAAAAAACTTCCCCAACCAATCGGAGCATTCCCATGAAAATCGCACTCATGAACGAGTTTAGTCAGGCCGCCAAGAACCCGGTGATCCTGCAGCAGCTCAACGACGTCGCCGGCGAGCAGGGCCACAACGTGTTCAACGTCGGCATGGACGGCGACAACGACCACCGCCTGACCTACATCCACCTGGGCATCGTCGCCAGCCTGCTGCTGAACTCCAAGGCCGTGGACTTCGTCGTTGCCGGCTGCGGCACCGGCCAGGGCGCGATGATGTCGCTCAATGCGCATCCGGGTGTGTTCTGCGGTTACTGCATCGAGCCGACCGACGCCTACCTGTTCGCCCAGGTCAACAATGGCAACGCGCTGTCGCTGGCGTTCGCCAAGGGCTACGGCTGGGGCGCGGAAATCAACGTGCGCTACATCTTCGAAAAAGCCTTCAGCGGCGAGCGCGGCCTGGGTTACCCGGCCGAGCGTCGCGAATCGCAGGCCGCCAACGCCGGCATCCTGACCCAGGTCAAGCAGGCCACCGCCAAGTCCTACCTCGACGGCCTGCGCGCCATCGACCCGGAGCTGGTCAAGCAGGCCATCGGTGGCGAGCGCTTCCAGCAGTGCTTCTTCGACAACGCGCAGGATGCGGAGATCCGCAGCTTCGTCGCCGGCCTGCTGGGCAAGACCGAAGCCGCTGCTGCCTGAGTAATGCTGCACGCGCATGCCTCATCCTGTTGAAGGAGCAGGCATGCGCCAGTACCGCGATGCAGTAGATCTTGTCTGAGCTGCATACAAGGCCGCGTGGGCCCCTGATGGAGAAGGGCGTTTCATCAGGGGCATGGCTTGATCCGGCAACGTTGACGTTTGACGCCTCTGTTACTGAGGGTGCCACTACGCGCACGCAGGCAACACGCTTGCACGCATGTAGCCCTCTCCCGGCGGGGCGAAAAGGCAGGGCTAGCGCCATCGGTGCGCCTGCCTTTGAGCGCCCACGCTGCAAGGCGTGGAGCGGGGGGGGAAGGTACTTCGGAAGACAGCCAACCCAGGCGGTGAGGCGCGCGCGGCTAGCCATTGGGCGAAGGGCCAGAGGCGTTGCATCGCTCACCAGCAGCATCAACGCGTCGCTCTGCTGAGCCCAGGTGGCGCGCGAAGCGCAATCCCTCGCCCAAGACCACGCACGCGCTTCATGCGTCAGCACCGTCTCGCAAACCGCAACACCACCAGGCAACAGCACGCTCACTCAGCGGAGCCCCTCATGCATCGACTGCTCATCGCCATGCTGTTGCTGTGCACCGGCATCGCCCACGCCGCTCCACAGCGCATCTTGATCGCCGGCGATTCCACCGCCGCCGAATACGCCGCCGAGCGCGCTCCACAGGCCGGTTGGGGCCAGATGCTGCAGGACTGGTTCGACCCGGCGCAGTGGCAAGTGCACAACCACGCCAAAGGCGGCCGCAGTACCCGCAGTTTCATCGCCGAAGGACGCCTGGACGCCATCGCAAAAGAAGTGCAACGCGGCGATGTGTTGCTGATCCAGTTTGGCCACAACGACGCCAAGCGCGAAGATCCCACGCGCTACACCGACCCAACGACCGACTACGTGCAGTTTCTGCGCCGCTATATCGCCGTTGCGCGTGATCAGGGGGCCACGCCCATCCTGATCACCCCGACCGCCCGGTTGGTGTACGACTTCGGCGCGTTGCTCGACACGCATGGCCGCTACACCCTGGCCATGCAGCAACTGGCTGCCGAAGAACATGTCGGCCTGATCGATCTCAACGCCAGTTCCAGCGACTGGATTCGTGCGCTCGGCGAACAGGCGGCCAAGCCGTATTTCCTGTTCGTGCCCGAACAGAACAAGGCAGACGGCACCCACTTCAGCCATGCCGGCGCCACCGCGATCGCCTGCTTGGTGGTGCACGGCTGGTTGCAGCTGCAGCCAGCACTGAAGCCGCAGTTGCGCCGCGACGCCGATTGCGGTGCCGCGTCCGACACTGCTACGCAACGCGCTGCACAGGCACATCCCTCGCTGGTGGTGCACGAGCGCGATCTCGCCCGCGAACAACCCGGCCCGCATGGTGGCGCCGGCCCGACCACGGCGTATCCGTTCTTCGCCGACGCACCAGAGTTGAAATTCGTGCTGCGCAAACGCGTGCTGCCCAAAGGGGCTGGCATCGGCCTGCATCTGCACGACAAGGACGAGATCTATTACATCGTCAGCGGCCGCGGCCTGTATGCGCTGGATGGCAAGCAGTACGAGGTCGCTGCAGGCGACGCGCTGCTGACGCGGCCGGGCAGCACGCATGCGTTACAGCAAACCGGGGAAGACCCGTTGGTGCTGTTGCTGGCGTATACCGCATCCCGCTAGGCGCCGCTCACCACGCGATCTAGCCGCAGGAGCCAGGCGCTGCCTCGTGCATGGCGGCCGATGGGTCGGCAGGAGTGAGCAGTGCTGGGCAGATCGCCACACGGCATAACTTCCTTAGCACTCAGCGGGTCCGCCAGCGCAGACGCGGACGCATTGCGCGGGGCGTCGAATGTGCTTTGCCGATGACCGGCAAGAGTGTGAAGGTACCTGAAACCTGGCATCCAACGCCGGCATGACAAGCCGATGGGTTGCGCGTCCGGGCAGCGGCGGTGAGACGGCAATCGTTGCGCAGGTGACCGCCCGGTGCCTGAATCTGGCGCCGAGCGGGCTCAGACAGCCGCCACCGTCTGCCGCAAGCGCCGCAGGCGTCATGACCCTCGGCATCCTGGCAGGCGGGCGCGACCGGCGGCATGATCGGCCAACCCAGAATGCGCACCCCATGAACACTCCCCGGTCCCTGCTGTTCCTACTCACCACCGTGGCAGCCGGCGCGCTGGCCAGGCCGGCGCCGGTTGTCCCTGCACCGGTCGCCCTGGACCTGCAACTTGTTCCCTATGCGGACAAGGGTGAGGTGAACACGCTGGAGGTGCGTCTGCGCTTTGCGACGGCCACCATCGCGCGCGACGAGATCGTCGTGTACCTGCCGATGATGGCGGTCAATGTCGATACCGCTGCCGAAAGCATTGCCTCCATCGAGGCGAGCGATGCGCAGGGCACGGTACAACTTGCAGCACGCGCCTCCACTGCGGAAGAAAGCGAGGATCAGCCGTTGCGCGTGTGGACTGCGCCACGTGCGCTCAGCGGCCCGCTGACCTTGCGCTACCGGGTGCCTGCCAATGCGACGCGGCCTCCGCGCGGCCCGGCACCGCCGATCGCGTTCCGCAACGATGACCAGGCATTTTCTGCGGCGGCCAGTGTGTTTTTGGTGGTGCCCCCGAAGCGGCAGACCTACCTCCTGAACATCGATTGGGATCTGTCGCATCTGCCCGACGGTGCCAAGGGCGTGAGCTCGTTCGGCGAGGGCGATGTGCGGGTCGGGGAGATCGGTAGCGGTGGTCTGTCCGGGCTGTTCTTCATGGCCGGGCAGATCGGACACTGGCCAGGCGTGCCGCGTGCGGACAGGTTTTCGGTCGCCTGGCAGGGGCAACCTCCCTTCGACGCGAATGCCTTGTCCGCGTGGGTGGGCAAGCTGCACGACCAGTTCGAGCTGGCGTTTCCGCAGCGCGAGTCCGGGCCCTACACGATCTTCCTGCGCTACAACCCGGTCAATGCCGGCGGCGGAACCGCATTGAACCAGTCCTTCGTCACCACCTATGGCGAAGGTGACGGGGCAGATCTGGACCTGATCAAGATCACCTTGTCGCATGAGATGTTCCATACCTACCAGCCGCGCCTTGCCCAGCACGCGGCCGAGTCCACGACCTGGTTCAGCGAAGGCTCGGCGGTGTTTTACGAGGCGCTGCTGCCGTTGCGATTCGGTTTGCTCACCCCACAGCAGTTTCTGGATTCCCTCAACATCACCGCAGCGCGTTACTACACCAATGCGCTGGGAAATCTGCCGAACGCGCGCATCGACGAGGGATTCTGGAAGGACACCCGTATCCGCACGCTCGCCTACGACCGCGGCATGTTGTATCTGGCCACGGTCAACGATGCGCTGCGCAAGCGATCGCAGGGCAGGCGTTCGCTGGATGACCTGTTGCGTGCGTTGCTGGCGATCGGGCAGCAGCGCGAGGCAACCCAGGCCGATTGGGAGGCCTTGTTGAAAGCAGAGCTGGGCGACACGGCGGTGCAGGACTTCCACGCCTTCCTGGCCGGGACTGCGCCGCTGCCGGCATCGGACGCGTTCGGGCCGTGCTTTCGCCGCACCAGCAAGCCGCTACGGCGGTATGTGCTGGGATTCGAGCCGGCGGTGCTGGCCGAGCCCAAACGTGTCGTGCGTGGCCTGATAGCAGACTCCGCTGCCGCCCGGGCGGGTGTGCGCAACGGCGATGAAATTGTGCGGCCGGTGCCGCAGGATGGAATCCAGGGCAACCAGACCGAGCACCTGCACTTGCGCCTGCGTCGCGATGACAATGAGTTCGACGTGGACTATCTGCCACGCGGCGAGCAGGTGGACACCTGGCAGTGGGAGCGCGTGCCCGGCGTGGAGGATGCGCAGTGCCGGCTATAGGCCGGGTGGATCAGCGCCTGCAGGGTGCGGCTGCAGGCGCGCACTGCGAACGCGACCTACTGAGAATCATCGCCCGCGCATTGCGGCAGCAGGGCATCAGGCACGCGGACGCTGGCCGCAAACTGTAGGCGGCGCAGGGCAGGCGGTGAGGTCGGCGCAATCGATGCGTCTGCCTACGCGAACCGCACTGCCGCACGCACCAGTTGCAGCAGGCAGGTCGCAGTGGGTTGGCCTGCTATCCGGTGGCAGCCCTCGATGCGCATCCATCGTGCATGCATGCCGTTTTCGCAGAGGACACGTCCGATGGTCGGATGCTTGCGGCGGCCAGGCATGCGCGCGCCGCCCATTGATTGCGCAAGTGTGCGAGTGTCCCGGCCGCCGGCTAGTCACGAAGAAGACTGGTGTCGGCCAACGTTACGTCGCATGGTCGGACCAAGAATTCCGCGCATCAGGTCGGCTGGCGTGCGTGATTGGGAACGAAGACGCGCACGTGCTGTTGCACGCGGCGCGTGCAGTACGTGGGAAGCAGGCTCATGCAGGTGCATCGTTCGCATCCGGTTGCGGGCACCGCAAAGGTATACAGTGGAGCGACACTCACGCAGGTCCCGCGGATAGGCATGGATCATCCTGCACTAGCCGCAGCCTTAGCGGTTCTCTAACGACGGGTCGCTGTGGGTGCTGAAGCATCGACGATCGCATCCACCGTCGTGGCGATGCTGCAGCAAATCGACAAGGTGCTGGCCCCCATCCTTGGACCGCGCGGTGTCGCGGCGTTGTTCAAGCGTGCGCTGTTTCTGACCAAGGACGATTTTCCGTGGCTGTACGAGGCCTTCGCCGCTGTCGAGGCGTCGGATGACCGCAACGCGGTCGAGACCGTCGGCATCGTGCTGAGCCAGCAGAGCGCGCAGATGGCTGCCGCTGGCGGCGCTGCCTTCGTACATACCTTTCATGTGGTGCTGGTCAGCATGATCGGCCCAGCCTTGACCGAGCGGTTGTTGCGCTCGGTCTGGGTCACCTTTTCCAGCGGGATTCCCGCGCAGGACATTCCATGAGCAGCAAAGTCGCCATCCACTGCCTGCAGACCGGAGTGCCCGGGCTCGATGAGGTGTTGGGTGGAGGATTGCCCGAGTTCTCGTTCAATCTCATCGCCGGCCCACCTGGATGCGGCAAGACCACGCTGGCGCATCAGCTGATGTTCGCATTGGCGACGCCCGAGCGCCCTGCACTGTATTTCACCGTGCTGGGCGAGCCGCCCTTGAAGATGCTGCGTTACCAGCAGCAGTTCGACTTCTTCGATGCCGAGGCGATCAGCAGCGCGATCCATTTCATCAATCTGTCCGAAGAAACCCTGGCCGGCGACCTGGACCAGGTGCTGGTGCGCATCGTGGCCGAGGTGCAGGCGCATCGGCCGGCGATGGTGCTCGTGGATTCGTTCCGGTCGGTGGTGCTGGCCAGCAACGCCGACGGCAACTTGCACAACAACCTGCAGCGCTTCGTGCAGCAGCTGGGCATGCTGATGACCAGCTGGCAAGCGACCACCTTCCTGATCGGCGAGTACTTCGTGGAGACCGATGCCAACCCGGTGTTTACCGTCGCCGACGGATTGATCTGGCTGCGTCAGAGCGTGCAGCGCAACTCGATGGTGCGCAAGCTGGAGGTCATGAAGATGCGCGGAAGGCCGTCCCTGCCCGGCTTGCACAGCTTCCGCATCGACAGTGCAGGCCTGCGCGTGTTCGCGCCGATCCCCAGTGCCGGCCGCCAGGACGAACTGCCGATGCGCCTCGCACCCCGCCTGGGCATGGGAATCGCCGGGCTCGATGCGATGCTCGGTGGCGGGTTGCCGCAAGGCTATTCGCTGCTGGTGGCCGGACCGTCCGGGTCGGGCAAAAGCTTGCTGGCAGCGGCGTTTCTGATCGAAGGTGCCCGCAAGGGCGAAACCGGGGTGCTGGCGCGCTTCGAACAGCATGGCCCACGTTCGCGCATGCCGGCGCTGTCGGCGCTGATCGCCAGCGGTCAGGTAGGGGTGGTGGACAGTCGTGCGCCGGACCTGTCGATCTCCGAGATCCTGGCGCTGCTCTTGCAGGAAATCGACCGATTGGGCGCCACTCGCGTGGTGATCGATTCGCTGTCCGCATTCGAACTGGCGCTGGCACCGACTTTCCGCGAAGACTTCCGCGAATCCCTGTCGCACTTGGTGGTGGCCCTGGCCGGCACCGGCGTGACCGTGGTGATGACCTCCGAACTGGAGGACCGTTATACCGATCTGCGGTTCAGCCCCTACGCGACGGCATTCATGACCGATGCGATCATCGTGCAACGCTATGTCGAAGGGGACAGCCGGCTGCGGCGCATCCTGGCGGTGGTCAAGGTCCGGGCCAGCGCCCATTCGCACGAGCTGCGTGAATATCATATCGATCAGGCCGGCCTGCATCTCGATGCGCCGTTATTGCAGCAGCAAGGCCTGCTCAGTGGCAGGTCCACGCGCCAGCCGGCCGCCGCCGAGGGCGGATGAACATGGAGCGGCCGCCCTGCAATGCCGACACGGACCTCGCCAGGCGCGAGCTGTCGGAGTTGCGGCGGCAGACGCGCAGCGTCAGGACGCAGCTGCGACATCTACATCAGGATCTGGCTAGCCTGAAAGGGCAATTGCCGTCTGCGCTGCATACCGATCTGCTCGCTGCCAACGAACAGCTGTTGCTGTCTTCGTTGCAGCGCACAGCAGGCTGGACGATCACGCGCGCGCGCTGCGCGAAGCGGCGCACAATGCCAACCGTGATCCGTTGACCCAGTTGCCGAACCGCCTACTGCTGTTCGAGCGATTGGAACAGTCCATCGCTGGCGCGCTGCATCACAACACGCGCCTTGCCGTGCTGTTCGTGGATCTGAACGATTTCAAGCGCATCAACGATCAGTTCGGACACAGCGTCGGCGATGAATTCCTGTGTCTGGTCGCGCAACGACTGACTGCCGCGGCGGCGCTTTCGGGCATGGTGGCGCGCTATGGCGGCGACGAATTCGTGGTATTGCTGGATCGCGTTGACAGTCACGATGCAGCTGCGGCGATCACTGGCCAACTGATGCGAAGCCTGGACACACCTTGCCTGGTCGGCAAGCACGAACTACACCTGGGCGCGAGCATCGGCATCAGCATGTATCCTGACGATGGCGAGACCGGGATGGCGCTGCTGCAGCATGCGGACGATGCGATGTACTGTGCCAAGCGCACTGCGGCAGCACGTTTCATGTTCTATCGCGATTGCATCGGCCTGGACCTTGTGCACCCCGGTGCGGCGCCGGCCGCTGCAGATGCGCGCCGCCTGTGGGACGACCCGCACGACACGCTGCGTCAGGCCAACAGCGCATTGATCCTGGCCGCGCTGAGTGCTCAGCAATTGCATGCGGCAGCCGAGCAGGGGGTCCAACGGCAAAACGAGATGCTCGCCTTCGTCGCCCATGAATTGCGCAATCCACTGACCCCGATCCTGGTCGCCAGCTCGATGCTCAACAGCTTGCCCAGCGTGGAGCTGCCGCGGATGCGGCACATCATCGAGCACGAGGTGCAGCACATGACCCGCTTGATCGGCGACCTGCTCGATCTGTCGCGCGTGCGCACCGGTAAACTGCGCATCCTCAAGCAATCCATCGATCTGCACGTGGTGATCGAGGAGGCCGCGGCGGCGTGTCTGCCACTGATCACCGAACGCCAGCACTCGTTCGCGCTGCGTTTGCCGCCGCAGCCAACCCTGCTGCGCGGCGACGGTGTCCGCCTGTCGCAAGTGCTGCGCAACCTGCTGGACAACGCATCCAAATACACCCCCGAAGGCGGCAGCATCGGCCTGCAGCTGAGCTTGCACGGACGCCGCGCCATCATCGTGGTCAGCGACAACGGCATCGGCATCGACGACGACGCGCTGCAACGCATCTTCGAACCGTTCATGCAGGACAGCCGTGCGGTGGGTTTCAACGGTGCAGGATTGGGGATCGGCCTGGCGGTGGTGCAGCAGATCATCCAGGCGCACGGCGGCAGCGTCGTTGCTAGCAGCGCCGGAATAGGCAAGGGCTGCACCATCACGTTGTCGTTACCGTTAGCCCCGCGTCCGCGTGGTACACGGCTGTCCCTCGGCCAGTGAGTCGATGGTGGTGCTTGTCGTGCGCAAGCTGGTGTCAGTCGGCACGTCCCTGACAGCCGTATCCATTCGAAGGGGCGGCAGCATGACGCGGTCCGCGTGCGCCTGGCGGTGGGAGGCGCGTGCTACGCCTTGTCAACGCCGTAATGCACCAACCCCAGCCGCGCCAGGTCGCCGGAGCGGCGGTAATAGACCTCTTCCCAGCCCTGCACGCGTTGGCGGTCGGCTTCGTTCATCGCGTCGAGGATGTCCTCGATGCTGAGCAGGTCGGGGTCTTCTTCCAGCCGTTCGAACACTGCGCCCAGGCCTTCGATGGCCTGTCGGGTCTGCGCTGCGCCCATCGCCGTCAGACCGCGCACCGCATCGCTGCGGGTGGCCGCATCCCAGCGGTCGAAATAGCGGGCGTAGCCGCTCTCGGTCATGTCCGCATCCAGCCGCGCGAGTGCGACCAGCTCGCGTTCGCCAGTCGACAGCCCGTCCGGACGTCCGCGCAAGCTGGCCAGCTTTGCCTGCGCGCGTGCGGCGCGACGGCGCCACAGCAGCTCGGGCATGTTGAGCAGGCCTTCCGGGGTGGGCGGTGCGACCGCGGGCCAATTCACCCCGAAACCGTCTTCGGTGATCTGCCATTGCGCGCGCTGCGGCGGCGATGCCTTGAGCAACAACCGATGCGCCTGGATGGGCTCGTCGATACGGATGCCGTTGGCCAGGGTGAACAGCAGGCGGGTGTCGTCCAGCTCCAAGCGCCGGATGCGCAGATGCGTCAGGTCCATTGAGCGAAGGCGGTAGGGGGAGGTTCGACCTTAGTCCGCGTTGGCGACAGTGTCGAGTCGGCGCACGTCACATTGCAGCTTCACCGCCGCGCCGCGCAGCATCCGGCTGCGCTTATTGCAGCAGTTGCCTCATACGTCGCCGTCGCGGCTCCAGCCCTCGCCACTGCCGCGCTGGATCACCGCATCGCTAGCGAGCACATCGCCGGCCGGCACCTGCGCCTGTTGCGCCAATGCAGCGTAGATCGGAGTGAAGTCCGGGCTGGTCGCCTCCATCAACTGCGCAAAGCTGTCGATGACGAAATAGGTCTTCTGGAAGCTGTCGATGCGGTAGCGCGTGCGCATGATGCGCTGCAGATCGAAGCCGATGCGGTTGGGTGCGGGCGAGTCCAGCGAATACAGCGATTCGCCCTTCGACGAGACGATGCCGGCGCCGTAGATGCGCAGGCCCTGCGGCGTGGCGATCAGGCCGAATTCCACCGTGTACCAGTACAGCCGGGTGAGGTTCTGCAGCGCGTCCGGGCCGATGCCGTGCGCCTTGACTCCGCCACGGCCATAGGCCTGCATGAAGTCGGCAAACAGCGGGTTCATCAACAGCGGCACGTGCCCGAACAGGTCATGGAACAGATCGGGTTCTGCGATGTAATCGATCTGATCGGGGCGACGGATCCACCAGGTCACCGGGAAGCGTTTGTTGGCCAGGTGATCGAAAAAATCCAGCTCAGGCAGCAGGCCTTCCACGCCGACCAAGGTCCAGCCGGTGGCCGCCTGCAGTACCGCGTTGAGCGCGTCGAAGCGGGGGATCTGGCGGTCGTCCATGCCCATGGCGTCCTGCGCCTGCAGGAACTCATCGCAGGCGCGGCCCACCAGCAACGCACGCTGGCGGCGATACAGCGTGCCCCAGGTGGCATGGTCGTCGCTGCTGTAGCCGTCCCATGGCTGGTCGACCACGGCAGTGGTGTAGACCGGCACGTAGCCCTTGTCGGTCAGCTGGTTTTCGACGCGGCGCGGGGCAGTGTTCATGCGGCAGGACTTCCGTAGCGACAGGGGATCACCTTAGCCGGATCGCCGCGCAACAGGATTGCGAATCTTGCGCAACACGCCTGCTTACGCGCAAGATTCGTGCGTCTTGACCTGCTGCTGCGCAACATATGGACCAACCTATCGCGCTGGACCGCACCGATCTGCGGATGCTTGCCCTGCTGCAGACGCAGGGGCGCACCAGCAACGCCGAGCTCGCCGTGCAGGTGAATCTGTCGGCGTCGGCCTGCCTGCGGCGCACCCAGCGGCTGGAGGCTGCCGGGATCATCGCCGGCTATGGCGCGCGCCTGGATGCGCGCGCGCTGGGATTAGGTCTGCAGGCCTTCGTGCGCGTGCAGCTGGAGCAGCACGGGCAGGCCGATATCGAACATTTCGCCGAAGGCGTGCGCGGCTGGGATGAGGTCGTGGCGTGTTGGGCGCTGACCGGCGACATGGATTATCTGCTGCAGGTGCAGGTGCGCGACCTCGAACACTTCTCGCGGTTTCTGCTCGATCGTCTGCTCAATGCCACTGGCGTGTCGGATGTGAATTCCAGCTTCGTTCTGCGCACCGTGAAAGCGCCGGAAGGTCTGCCGCTGGCGCATCTGGCATAAGCGGGCCGAAGGATCGGATGCGCCTTGCCTTGCGCGGGTGATGCAACGCTGCAGGCAGCACCAACGTGTGCCGCAGGTTCCCGCGCGCATGCAAGAAGCGTCGGGTTGCTTGCCTGCCAAACGATAACGATTTACATTTAGCTCATCTCTTGGCCGCGTCCGGCCACGTCGTTCGTGTCGCATCGCCAGCCCATGCAGGGTCAGCCAGCCGGTTCGAGTGGACGCCCGCGTGTGCCTGTGCCTTTCCCTGTTGCGTGACGCGCTGCGTCCGCAGCGATCGACGAGAACGCCCCATGTCTGCTGCCATCGCTCCCCTTGGCCTGTTGTCTGCCGCGCTGCTGTGCGCGCTATCGACACTGACTCCCACCGTGCATGCCGCCGAGGCGGCCGATGCGACCAACGCCACGACGCTCGACCAGGTCAGCGTCAACGGCACGGTGAGCCGCGCGCAACCGGCCACCACGACGCGACTGCCGCTGACGCTGCAGGAAACGCCGCAGTCGGTCAGCGTGATCGGGTTGCAGCGGCTGGAAGAGCAATCGCTTTTCAGCATCGACGATGTGATGCGTCACGTCACTGGCGTCAACGTGTCGTTCTATGACACCCAGCGGCCACTGTATTTCGCGCGCGGCTTCCAGATCACCGATTTCCAGGTCGACGGCCTACCGACCTACAGCGGCGCGACCAATCAGGAATACGACACGGTCTTCTACGACCGCATCGAAGTGATCCGCGGTGCCAATGGCCTGCTCACCGGGGCGGGCATTCCTTCGGCCACGGTCAACCTGCTGCGCAAGCGTCCGGGCAAGGACTTTGACGCCTCGTTTGGAGTGAGCGCAGGCACCTGGGACTTCCGCCGCATGCAGGCCGACGTCAACGCACCGCTGACCGAAGACGGGCGTTTTCGCAGCCGCGTTGTCGCCGCCTGGCAGGATCGCGATTATTACTACGACCGCTACCACGACACCAAGATGTCAGGCATGGCGGTGCTGGAAGGCGACCTGACCGACAGCGGCACGCTCACCGTGGGCTACCAGCGCCAGGACAATACCCCGGTTGGTTCGACATGGGGCACGGTGCCGTTCTTCGCTACCGATGGCTCCTTCGCCAATCTGGCGCGTTCGACCAACATGGCGCCGGAATGGACGCGCTGGCAGCGCGACACCAGCACCGCGTTCGCGAACCTGGAACAGCGCTTCGGCGAAGACTGGTTGCTGCGCGTCAACACCGCCCACACCAAGGGCGCCGTGCAGAGTCTGCGCGTCTACGGCACCGGTTACCCGGCCGCCGATGGCAGCGGTGTGTTTCTGCGCACCAGCGCCGGCGAAACGCAGGACACGCGCGATAGCGTGGATGTATATCTGTCCGGCGGGTTTGCCTTGTTTGGCCGCCAGCACGATGTGGTGGTCGGCGGCAGCTGGCAAGACCTGCAATCGACTACGTATGGCGTGGCGCAGACCTATCCCACCGATTGGGCCAGCTGCGCCAACGCCTTTGGCCCACCCGAGCGCTGCTATTTCATTCCCAACATCCGCAACTGGAATGGCGATGCATCCGAAGTGACGTATACGCGCACCGGCGCGCGTCGCCAGGCGCGCACCACGCAGCGCGGGGTGTATGCATCCACGCGCTTCCGGCTGGCCGACCCGCTGTCGTTGATTGCCGGCGCACGACTGAGTTCCTGGGAAACCCGCACCCAGGCCTTCGATGGCAACGGCACTTACACCGGCACCAGCGGCCGCTATGAAGTGAGCGACGAGGTCACTCCATATGTGGGGCTTGTGTACGACATCGTGCCGGATGTATCGGTTTATGCCAGCTACACCGAAATCTTCAACCCGCAGAATTACCGCGACAAGGACAACAACCTGCTCGCACCGGTGGAAGGGTCCAACCTGGAAGCCGGCATCAAGGCGCAGTTGTTCGATGGTCATGCGATGGCCACCGCCGCCGTGTTCGAAGCCAAGCAGGACAACTACGCGGTGCGCGACATGAGCCAGCCGGAAGCCTCGCTACCGGATGGCAGCTCGGCCTACATCGGTGTGGACGGCACCAAGAGCCGTGGCTGGGAAGTGGACTTCAATGGCGAAGTGCGACCCGGCTGGACCATCAACGCCGGCTATACCCACGTCAAGGTCACCCGCGCGCCGACCGATGCGATCTACGCCAATCTGCCGGAAGACTATCTGCAGCTCTCCACCCAATGGCGCCTGCCGGGTGCGTGGGATCGGTTGAGCATCGGCGGCGGCGTGAGCTGGCAGAGCGCGGTACGCGGCTTCAATATCGAACGGCCCACCGGTGACGGCAGCGGTGCCACCACGCCAGTCACTGTAGTGCAGAACCCGTACGCGCTGGTGCATTTCAACGCCAACTACCGCATCAGCGACCAGTGGACCGCATCGCTTGCTGTGCGCAACGCGTTCGATAAAACCTATTGGGCGAATCTGGATTATCAGAACTACGGCGAACCGCGCTTTGTCAGTGTGTCGCTGCGCTGGCGGTATTGAGGCAAAGGCAAGGCTTGTTCCATAACGGTGCAACACCGGCAGCACGGTTATCGGGATAGCATCGCGGCCAAGGCTGCGATGCCGTCTTGATATGCGCCAACGCGGCATAACGCAGCAACCCACCGCGCGACGCCCGACCTCACGGCGTTACAACTCCTGCATCAAATCACCCGCGTGGCAGTCGCATCGCACGGCCATGTCGCGAAGCCTAGCGCCCGCTTCACGGCGCCACGCAGGCCTCTTGCTTGCCGCGCAATTTTTCCCAACGCGAGCGTTGTTCCAGGCAGCGTTCGTAGGCTTGCTGCTTGGCCGCTTTCGCCTGATCGGCAGCAGTCCGTGTCGCGCTGCTGCGCGCGGCCTGCAGCTGCGCGATCTTGGCGCGAATCTGCGGCATCACCGCCATTGCAGCGCGCTCGCCTTCCAGGATTGCCGCAGCACGCTGGTTGAAATCGGCCGAGCCGATATCGTTGACCTTGGGGCGAACGACCACGTCGGCACGTTTGAGTTCGGCCTCGCCCAGGCGCTGGCCCATGATCGAAATCGACTGGTTCACCGTGCCCAGCAGATCGCCCGGGTTCTTGCCACTGGCCTTGCTGGAAATATCCACCGCCACCACGAATTCGGCACCCAGCTGGCGCGCCGCATCCACCGGCACGGGACTGACCACGCCGCCATCGACGAAGTGGTATTTGCCGATGGTCACCGGCTCGAACACGCCCGGAATGCTGCTGGACGCACGCACCGCCTGACCGGCGTTGCCGCGCACGAACACGGTGCGCTCGCCATCTTCCAGCCGCGTGGCAACCGCCGCGAATGGCTTGCGCAACTTCTCGATGGGCTTGCCGCCGAGTTGATCGTTGACGTAGTCCTGCAGTTTCTGGCCTTGCACCAGGCCGCCGGAAAACAGCCGCACATCGCGGATGCTGGTCTGGTCGAGCGCGACGGCCTTTTCCTGCATTTCGAACGCATCCATGCCGCTGGCGTACAACGCGCCCACCACGCTGCCGGCGCTGGTGCCGGACACCACCACCGGTGCGAAGCCGTTGGCCTCGAGCATCTTGATCACCCCGATATGCGCAAAGCCCTTGGCCGCCCCGCCACCGAGCGCGATACCGATCTTGACCGGCTTGGGGGGCGCGTCCGAAGGCGTCTGCACCACGGGCGCCGGCGCCGCCGGACGCGGCTCGCCCCCGCAGGCGCTGAGCAGACCGAGCATGGACAACAGGGCGAGCAAGCGAGAGCAGCGGGGCGCGATCATGGCGAAAACGTCGATGGGAAAGGCGAGGGAGAATACACGCGCGCCGTCACTGTGGCGCTGGTGGTTGGCGTGAGTGGAGCTCATTCAGAACGGCATCGTCTGCAAGCGCTGCACTCCCTTGTTCCGGCGGGAGAAGGGCGCGCCGGTTCATGCGTGCGATGACCGCAGCCACCTGCATGCAGCACGGAACCAGAGCACCTCTCCCCGCGGGGCGAGAAGGCACCGCTTGCGCGCCACGGCGCGCGTGCCTTGGAGCGCCCGTGTCGCAAGCGCAGGCCGGGGCGCGGAGAGGGGGTGAGGGTGCGGAGCGAAGCCGCAGGGGAATGAGACCGCAGCAGGCTTCGCCCGTCCCCTCATCCGGCGCTACGCGCCACCTTTTCCCGGCGGGAGAAGGGTGACAGCACACCCGCCTGCCGCTTCACCCCATCAAAACCGGTTATCGCCATCCAGCAAGCGGCCCAAGCCGCCCAGCACCGAGCCTTCGCCACGTTGCTGGCCGCCGGCTTGCGGGGCGGCCTGCAGCATGCGGCCGGCCATGCGCGAGAACGGCAGCGATTGCAGCCAGACCTTGCCCGGGCCGGTGAGGGTGGCCAGGAACACGCCTTCGCCGCCGAAGAACATGCTCTTCAGGCCGGTGACGCGGCGCACGTCCATGTCCACGCCGGCGTGATAGGCGACCACGCAGCCGGTGTCCACGTCGATGCGCTCGCCTGGGCCGAGCTCGCGTTCCACCACGGTGCCGCCGGCATGCACGAACACCCAGCCGTCGCCTTCGAGTTTCTGCATGATGAAGCCCTCGCCGCCGAACAGGCCGGTGAGGATTTTCTTTTGGAAGGCGATGCCCAGCGACACGCCGCGTGCGCCGGCCAAAAAGCTGTCTTTCTGGCAGATCAGCTGGCCACCATGCTCGGACAGGCGCAGCGCCAGCACCGTGCCCGGGTAGGGCGCTGCGAACGCGACCTTGGCCTTGCCGCTGCCTGCGTGGGTGAACACGGTGGTAAACATGCTTTCGCCAGTGACCACGCGTTTGCCGGCCGATACCAGTTTGCCCATCAGCCCGCCGCCGCCGCTCTGGCCGGCATGCGAGCCGTCGCCGAACACGGTGTCCATCTGCACGGCGGCGTCCTTGTACATCAGCGCGCCAGCCTCGGCGATCGCGCTTTCTCCCGGGTCCAGCTCGACTTCGACGAACTGCATGTCGTTGCCGACGATGCGGTAGTCGATCTCATCCGCGCGCCCGGCCATGCCGGTCAGCGGTGGCGGCGCGCTGCCGCCGCCCTGCAGCTCGGCCAGCTGACGGGCCGGGGTCCAGCCATCGAGCCCATCGCGCCAGGTCAACGCATCGGGTTGGCGCTGCGCATGCGCGCGGGCGCTGGCATCGTCGAGCGGGCCGATACGCTCGGCCTGTCCAGGATTATGGAAATACCACTGGGCCATCGGGACGACTCCTGTCTGTGTGTGCGGCGAGTCTAAGCGCAACCGCCGCGGCGGCGTCCCGTGTCCAAGGTCATGCGTTCGCACTCCCGCGCGGTGTCACTCCCCAACCGTCGCCCAACAGCGCTCGCCGTCGCGCTGCACCCGCACCGGGCCGTCGAATACGGCCGACAGGCTGGCATCGGTGAGCAGCGCATCGCGCGGGCCGTCGGCGACCACCTTGCCGGCGCGCAGCAGGATCACCCGTGCGATCTCCGGCACGATTTCCTCGATGTGATGGGTTACCAGCACCAGCGTGATGCCTTGCCGGGCGAGGTGCCGCATCGTCTCGAGCAGGTGCTGGCGCGCCACCAGATCCAGGCCGGTGGACGGCTCGTCCAGCAACAGCGCCTGCGGGCGGTTGACCAGGGCGCGCGCGATCAGCACGCGGCGGGTCTCGCCGGCCGACAACTCGGCAAATGGCCGGTCCAGCAGCGGCAATGCGTGTGCCAGGGCAAGCGCTTCGCGTGCACGCGCACGCATGTCGTCGCTGATCTCGCGATGCGGCGGTACCACGTAGCTGGCGAAAAACCCCGACAGCACCGCGCTTTCCACATCCAGCCCCGGCGTGTCGGCCAGGTTGACGCTCAGATCGCCGGTGACGATCCCCAGCTGCGAGCGCAACCGATCCACCTGCCAACGCGCCTGTCCCAGCACCTTCACCGCAGGCTGGCCATCGCCCCGCGCCAACGGATACAGCTCGCGCGTGATGAGCTTGATGAAAGACGACTTACCGCAGCCGTTGGGGCCAAGGATGGCGGTGTGCTGGCCCAGTGCGATGCGCAAACGCAATGCATGCAGCACACGGACCTGGCCGCGCATCACACTTGCCTGGTCGAGTTCGATCAGCGCATCCGCATCGGCAAAAGAATCGGCAACATCGGTGGCAGCAGTCATACGTAGGACATCTGGCAGTGGGGAAAGAAGGCACGTGTGAACCGCTTTAGAAAGCAGGCATCACCCTACGCATCCGAAGGGTGAAGTTTGCCGCGATCGCCCCCATCATGTCTGCATCGACCAACGAGACACCGCCACCGTGGAACTGCCGATGCTGTCCGATACGATCATCGACTTCCTGACCGCCGGCGTGGCCGGGCTGGGTGTGTGGGGCATGCTGGCGGTGCTGCTGGTGTTCACCCAGCTCACCATCTTTGCGGTGACCTTGTACCTGCATCGCAGCCAGGCGCACCGTGGCGTGGATTTCCATCCAGTGGTGGCGCACTTCTTCCGTTTCTGGACCTGGCTCACCACCTCGATGATCACCCGCGAATGGGTGGCCATCCATCGCAAGCACCACGCCAGGGTGGAGACCGAGGAAGACCCGCACAGCCCGCAGACCAAGGGCATCAGGCAGGTGTTCTGGCGCGGCGTGGAGTTGTATCGCGAGGCCCGTACGCAGCGCGCCGATATCGAGCAGTACGGCAAGGGTGCGCCGACCGACTGGATCGAGCGGCATCTGTACACCCCGCATGCCAATGCCGGCCCGATCGCCTTGCTGGTGATCAATTCCGTGTTGTTCGGGTTGCCGGGCATCGCGCTATGGGCGATCCAGATGGCGTGGATTCCGTTCTGGGCTGCCGGCGTGGTCAATGGTCTGGGCCATTGGTGGGGCTATCGCAATTTCGAATCCGCCGACACCTCCACCAACCTCACGCCGTGGGCGCTGTGGATCGGCGGCGAAGAACTGCACAACAACCATCACGCATTCCCGAGTTCGGCACGATTTTCGATGCGGCGTTGGGAACTGGATATCGGCTGGATTGCGATTCGCGGATTGCAGGCCGTGGGTCTGGCCAAAGTACTGCGCGTGGCGCCGTCGCTGGATATCCGCCCCAATATCGCCGTGCCCGATGCCGATACGCTCAAGGCACTGCTGTCGCACCGCTTCCAGGCCATGACCGACTACCAGCGCAACGTGCTCAAGCCGGCCTTGCGCGAGGAAGCCGCCGCCACCGGCGCCAAGCTGCGCGAGTTGTTGCCACGGCGTTTGCGCAAGGGTCTGGTCGATGACGGGCGCTGGCTCAAGCCGGATGCGCGCGCGCAGTTGCAGTCCTGGGTGGCGCAGCGCCCGCGCATGCGCACCCTGGTCGAGTATCGCGCGCGGCTGACCGCTGTGCTGGAAGCGCGTAGCCATGATGCGTCCGAACGGCTCAGGCAGTTGCAGCAGTGGTGTCACGAGGCCGAAGCCAGCGGTAATGCTGCCCTGCAGGCGTATGCGGCGCGACTCAAAGGGTATGCGCTGAGTGGTGCGTAAAGCGGGCGGCAGGCGCGCAAGGTTGCGTGCACATGGCGGGTGCGGCGTGATCGTACGTACGGTACTGATCGCAGGTCTTGCATTGCTGCCTGCAGTTGCAGCGCAGTCCCAGGTGCAGGACAGCCAGCAATATCTGCAACGCATGGATACCGATGGCGATGGGCGGGTGAGTCTTGACGAGTATCTGGCCTGGATGAGTTATGCCTTCGACCAGCGCGATACCAATCACGATGGCGTGCTGCAAGGCGATGAACTGCCCGGCCGCCGCGGCAAGCCGATCACCCGCGCCGCGCATCGCGCCACCTTGATCGAGCGCTTCGCACGCCAGGACGCCAACGGCGATGGCTATCTGAGCGCACGCGAATTGCTGGCGCCGCCGCGTTGATGCGCATCTTCGCGCGCGTCTGACGTCGCGTTCTGCAAGCTCGCGCGCATGTTCACTCTCGACCAGGTCAGCCGTCGCTACGGCCAGGCCATCGCGCTCGACGCGGTCTCGCTGACTTTCGCCAGCGGCATCACGACGGCGTTGATCGGCCCCAGCGGCGCCGGCAAATCCACCGTGTTGCGCTTGCTGGTCGGGCTGGAGTGGCCGGACAGCGGCACGGTCGCCTTCGACGGCACGCCATTGCAGCGCGCCAACCTGCAGGCGCAGCGGCAACGTATCGGCTACGTGATCCAGGAAGGCGGGTTGTTTCCGCATCTGGACGCGCGCAGCAACGTGACCTTGCTGGCACAGACGCTGGGCTGGACGCGTGAGCGCATCAATGCGCGCCTGGAGACGCTATGCGCATTGTGCCAACTGCCAACGGAGTTGCTGGCGCGCTACCCGGCCGAACTCTCCGGTGGTCAACGCCAGCGTGTCGGCCTGATTCGCGCATTGATGCTGGACCCACCGGCCTTGTTGCTGGACGAACCGCTCGGTGCGCTCGACCCCATCGTGCGGTACGACCTGCAGGCGCAGATGCGCGAACTGTTTGCGCAGCTGGGCAAGGCCGTGGTGGTGGTGACGCATGACGTCGCCGAAGCGGCTTACCTGGCCGATAGTCTGGTGCTGATGCGCGCTGGCCGCGTTGTGCAGCAAGGCACTGCGCGCGATTTGCTGGAGCAGCCAGCCGATGCGTTCGTGCAGCGCTTCCTCACCGCCCAGCGCAGCATCGGCGATGCCGCATGATGGCGCGTGCGCTCATCGCTGCGGTGTTGCTGATCTGCAGTCTCGGCGCGCAGGCCGCGCAGGTCACCATCGGCTCGAAGAACTTCACCGAGGCCGTGCTGCTGGGCGAGATCGCCACCGCCGCCGGGCAGCGCGACGGCGTGGATGTGCAACACCGCGCGCAGCTCGGTGGCACGCGCATCCTGTGGCGCGCGCTGGAAACCGGGCAGATCGATGCGTACGCCGAATACACCGGCACGCTGGCGCAGGAACTGCTGCAGCTGCCCAAGGCCAGCCAGGCCGAACTGCGCGCCGCACTGGATGCACGCGGGCTGGCGATGACCGACTCGCTCGGCTTCCAGAACACCTATGCCTTCGGCATGCGCGTCGAGCGCGCGCAGGCGCTTGGCATCGCATCGATGTCGGATCTGGCACGGCATCCATCGCTCAAGATCGGGCTGAGCAACGAATTCATGCAGCGCGCCGATGGCTGGCCGGGCGTGCGCGCCGCCTATGCACTGCCGCAGACCGCGACCGGGCTGGATCACGATCTGGCCTATCGCGCGCTGCAGAGCGGAGCGATCGAGGTCACCGATCTGTACAGCACCGATGCGGAAATTCCGTATTACCAGCTGCAGGTGCTGCGCGACGACCGCCACTATTTCCCCGATTACCAAGCGATTTTTTTATATCGCAAGGACCTGGCGCAGCGCTCGCCGGCGATGCTCAAGACATTGCAGGGGCTGCAGGGGCGCATCGACGAGGCGACCATGCAGCGGCTCAACGCACAGGTGAAGCTGGAGCGTCAGTCCGAGGCGGCGGTGGCTGCGCAGTGGCTGGGCGTTGCGCCGGCATCGGCAGCCGACTCGCGTGTGGCGCGTCTGCTGCGGCATACGCGCGAGCATCTGGCCCTGGTCGGCATCTCGTTGGGCCTTGCCTTGCTGATCGCGTTGCCGCTGGGCGTGCTGGCGGCCCGGCGGCCGCGGCTCGGGCAGGTGGTGCTGTCGTTGACCGGCGTGCTGCAGACCTTGCCATCGCTGGCGGTGTTCGTCTTCATGATTCCGTTGTTCGGCATTGGCGCCAAACCGGCGATTGCTGCGTTGTTTCTCTACAGCCTGCTGCCGATCGTGCGCAACACGCATGCCGGGCTGACCTCGATCCCGCGCGAGTTGCGCCAGACCGCCGAGGCGATCGGGCTGCCGGCATGGACGCGCCTGTGGCGGGTGGAACTGCCGCTGGCGCGTCGCACCGTCGTGGCCGGCATCCAGACCGCGGCGGTGATCAACGTGGGCACCGCCACGCTGGGCGCGTTGATCGGCGCAGGCGGCTACGGCCAACCGATCCTCACTGGCATCCGCCTGGACGACATCGGCTTGATCCTGGAAGGCGCGATTCCTGCGGCGGTGCTCGCACTGATCGTGCAGGCGCTGTTCGAAGGCCTGGAGCGCTGGGTCACGCCGCGTGGGCTGCGCATCCGCCAGCGCGGCTGAGCCCGTAGGAGCGTACCCGGACCCGGCCGCGACTGGGCGCTATCGGGTAAGCCCCGTCGCGGCCGGGTCCGCTCCTACGGGTTATGCGGCTGGCAGCGCTGCGATCAGGGCTGAGAGCGCATCCTCGGTGACATTGAGGTGCGGTGCGATACGCAAACGTCCGTGTCGGCGTGTACAGATCGCCCCGCGCGCGCCGAACGCCGTCGCCACCGCATCCAGCTGATTGGCTGGCGGCTGCAACGCGGTCAGATGCGCCGCGTGGGCGGGCGTGCACCAACTGCCCAGACCGCGTGCCTGCAGCGCCGCATCCCAGCGCGCGGTGAGCGCGCCCAGCGCCTGCGCGATGCGCGCCGGTCGCCAGGCAGCGACCTGCTGCAAGGCCACCGTCGCCATCGCGATCCGCATTGGATCGGCAACGCCGCCGGCATCGAACCGGCGCGCACCGCTGCGATAGGACGGCGCCTGGGCGACCGGAAATTCCCAGCTGCTGCCGGCATCGCGGCCGATCCAGTGTTCTTCGATCGGCACGCCGTGCACCCGCCAGTGCGGGGCCACCCACAGCCAGGCCAGCCCCATCGGCCCCAGCAGCCATTTGTGGCCGACGCTGACCACGAAATCCGGCCGCCAGCGCGGCAGGTCGGTCGGCAGCACGCCCAGGCTCTGGCTCAGATCCAGCACCAGCGCCGCACCGCGTGCGTGCACCGCGGCGCTGATGCGGTCCAGATCGAGCTGTCGTCCATCCAGCCAATACGCATGCGGCAAGGTGACGATGCGCAAGGCCGGTGTCTGGGCGATGGCCTGCAGCACCGCTGCGGTCAAGGCATCGCCACCGGCCGTGGACACCGCCACGATGTGCGCACCCACCTCGGCACAGCGGCGTTGCCAGATCAGCAGGTTCGAGGGGAACTGGCCTTCCAGCAGCAGCACCGCCTCGCCGCGTTGCAGCGGCAGGTTGCGTGCGGCGGTCGCCAGGCCGTGCGCGGCCGAGGGCAGCATCGCCACGCCGTCGGCATCGGCGTCGAACAGGCCTGCAGCGAGCATGCGCAAATGCTCGATGTCCTGCAGCCAGGCATCGAACGGCAGCTGCCACGGGGTGGCCAGCGCATCCACCGCCTGATGCGCGACCGCTTGCACCGCGCGCAGCAGCGGGCCGCGCGAGGCGGCATCCAGATAGGTGATGTCGGCAGGTAACGCAAATGCCTGCTGGCGGTGTTCCCATTCGACGGGCGCGGGGAGCAGGCTGGACAGAGAAAAAGAAGACATGGCGACAGCTTACCGCTGGCTGCCACGCTGCCGACACGGCGCGTTCACAGGCGCTCCTCAAGCATATGGCGATGTCTGCACTCTCATCTCTGCTGGGCCACCACCAGCCACAGCAGTTGACGCTGCTGGAACGTTACGCGCAGACCCGCGCGTTGAGCGATCGTCTCGCCGCACCCTTGAGCGCCGAAGACGCGATGGTGCAGAGCATGCCCGATGCGAGTCCCAGCAAATGGCATCTGGCGCATACCACGTGGTTTTTCGAACGCTTCGTATTGCAAGCCGATCCGGCGTACCGCGTGTTCGACCCAGCCTGGGATTTCCTGTTCAACAGCTACTACCAAAGCGTCGGCCCGATGCATGCGCGCGCGCGCCGTGGGGTGCTGTCACGGCCCTCGTTGCAGCAGGTGCGCGATTACCGCGCTGCGGTCGATGCGCAAATGCAGCAGCGCCTGCGCGATGGCCTGCTCGATGCGCAGGCTTGCACCATCGTGCAGCTCGGCATCCAGCACGAGCAGCAGCATCAGGAGTTGTTGCTCACCGACATCAAGCATGCGTTGTGGAGCAACCCGTTGCAGCCGGCCTATCGTGATGCCGCTGCGCCACCGGCGGCCGTTGCCAGCACGTTGCGCTGGCATACGCGCGACGAACAGATCGTCGAGATGGGCGCTGCACCCTGGCCACAGGCCGCTACCTTTGCCTACGACAACGAATCGCCGCGCCACCGCGTGCTGGTCGGCGCGCATGCGTTGGCGAACCGCGTGGTGACGAACGCCGAGTTCCAGCAATTCATCGAGGCCGGCGGTTATCGCAGCGCCGGTGCCTGGCTCAGCGATGGCTGGGCGATGGTGCAGGCGCAAGGTTGGCAGCATCCCTTGTACTGGGATGCGGCGGGCCGCGAGTTCACGCTGAACGGTTGGCGCACGCGCGATCCGCATGCACCGGTCTGCCATCTGAGTCTGTTCGAAGCCGACGCATTCGCGCGCTGGGCCGGTGCGCGCTTGCCCACCGAAGCCGAGTGGGAACAGGCCGCGATCGGCGTGTCGGTGCAGGGCAACTTCGTCGACACCGATGCGTTGCATCCGCGCGGGGCTGCAGCAGTGGACACCGGCATCCAGCAGCTGTTCGGCGATGTCTGGGAATGGACCGGCAGCGCGTATCTGCCGTATCCCGGTTTTACCCCCTGGCCCGGATCGCTGGGCGAATACAACGGCAAATTCATGAATGCGCAGTGGGTACTACGCGGCGGCAGTTGCGCCAGCCCGGCTAGCCACCTGCGTGCCAGTTACCGCAACTTCTTCCCCTCCGATGCGCGTTGGCAATTTGCCGGCGTGCGCCTTGCCAAGGATCTGCCTTGAACGCCGCCGCCCATGCCCTGCAACGCGCGTACGCTGCGCTGACCGACCTGCGCCCTCAACCGGACGACATCACTGCCGATGCATTGACGGGGTTGTCGCAAACGCCCAAGACGCTGCCGTCGAAATATTTCTACGATGCGCGTGGTTCGCAGTTGTTCGAAGCCATTACGCAGCAGCCGGAGTATTACCTCACCAGCACCGAACTCGGTTTGTTGGAGGCCAGCATGACCTCGATCGCGCAAGCGATCGGTGCCAGCGTGCACGTGGTCGAATACGGCAGCGGCAGCGGGCGCAAGACCGAATTGCTGCTGCAGGGCCTGCGCGATGTGGTGGCCTACACGCCGCTGGAAATCTCGCGCACCGCGCTGTTGGAAAGCACCGCGCGACTGACACAGCAATTTCCACAGATCCAGATGCTGCCGGTGTGCACCGACTTCACAAAGCCGCTGCGTCTGCCCGATGCGCAGCGCCCGGCGCGGCGCCACGTGGTGTTCTTCCCCGGCTCCACGTTGGGCAACTTCGCCGACGCTGCGGCTATCGAGTTGCTGGATGCGATGCGCCAGACCATGGGCAGTGATGGCTGCGCCCTGATCGGCATCGATCTGGACAAGGACGTGGGGCTGATCGAAGCCGCCTATAACGATGCGGCCGGCGTCACTGCCGAGTTCACCCTGAACCTGCTGGCGCGGCTCAACCGCGAGATCGGCAGCAATTTCGATCTGGAAGGATTCCGTCACCACGCGGTGTATGCGCGTGAGCGCGGCCGCATCGAAACCTTCCTGATCAGCCAACGCGCGCAGCGCGTGCAGGTCGGCGGCAAGGATGTGGAATTTGCCGACGGCGAAGCGATGCAGGTCGAATACAGCTGCAAGTACACCGACGCGCGCTTTGCCGAACTGGCTGCAGCCGCCGGGCTCAAGGTGACGCATGGCTGGAACGATGCCAAGGATTGGTTCGGGCTGCGCTTGTTGCGGCCGTTGTAAGGTTGCAGCGCAAAGTCCGAACAGTCAAAACGCGTGTTCGGTTGCGATTAGCGATCAGATGGCATCTCACGCAGATGCTTGGCCGCTTCTCTCATGCCACTGAAGACAGTATCTGCCAGGGGGACCGGAAACTCTGCTGGAAGCGTGTTTGCAACAAAATCCAATGCGCTT
The DNA here is from genome assembly GCF_002846205.1 of Xanthomonas prunicola. GTDB lineage: Bacteria > Pseudomonadota > Gammaproteobacteria > Xanthomonadales > Xanthomonadaceae > Xanthomonas > Xanthomonas prunicola. Next base: position 59,134 of record NZ_PHKV01000010.1, on the reverse strand, counting down.
TCCAGCTGTTCCATTAATTCTTCGATCCAGGGTTCGGCACCAGCACGCACCCCACAGGCACGTGCAGTGTCGTTCCAATGGCGACGGCGGATATCTTTCAAGCGACGATGCCTATTTTTTCCAACCACGGCCATCGCCAATGCCGCGCGATGTGGATCTAGCTGCTGTGCGCCGCGTCCGAGGATGGGATAAACGGATAAAACGTCGTAGAGCGGCGTCATGCGGAAACGGCCGCCGGGCTCAATCATCAGACTGAAATTCTTGGCGTGTCCGTCAGTTGCGGCGATCAGCCAGAACAGGATCTGCGCCTTGAAGAAGATTTCACGGTCGGAAGGTTGGCTCGACTGCCTGAGTAACTCCATGATCGCCACGATGCCGGGGCCGCCGTCGTTCTCGTACTTTTTCGACGAAGACACACCGAATGCCTGGCACAGGTCTTCCTGGGGAAGGCGCATCCACCACTGTCCGTCCGGCGATAGACGCCGGTCGAAACGTTCAACTATCAGGGCGCGCTGCTCTTGGAACCTTCCCAACGTGGTGACAGCCACGGGAATGCCAAATGCGGCGAGCAGCTGCGCGCACAGCCATTCGTTTTCCACTGAGGCCTGCATGTCCGCGCGCATGTTGCCGACCAGCCCCAGCGGCAGCTTGAAGATGTGCGTGCTCGGCGTGCTCCCCAGGGGCACGCACCACTGATGCTGATGATGTAATAGCGCAGTTTTTTCCTGAGCGCCTGCCAATGACAGCCGGAAGTCGTCGTTATCGCCATGCTGGCCGGGCAGCAGCGGCGCGGTGACGCCGCGCAGCACAGCGGCAACCTCGGTATCGCTCAGTGCTCTGCTCTGGATGCTGCGCAAATGCTCGGGTTCGGCATCAATTGCAAGCAACTGGATTGCGCCGACACAATCGCGGCCGACCGCCTGAAGCAGGTCGAATGTGCCGGCCGAGTCGGTTTTGAAACGTTCCCGCATACGACGACGGATGTCCGTGCTATCGGGCAGCAGATTGTCGAAATAATGGGTGACGACATCACCGCGATGCGACTGTCCTTCGGGCAACAACGGAAGTGATAGGGACAGTGGCCGTGCCTGGGGCGAGTGGAGCCATTCGGAGAGGTAGGTCAGCCGCGCTCCTTGCACATCCTCTCGCCAACGAGCGACGCGCAATCCATTCATCCATACGCACAGTTCGGCCACGCCCTACCAAGCCTCTTCGGAGGGATTCGAGGAGCCGTTGTTGCGCAGGTTCAGCGAAACCTCCACGTTCAGAATCGCCCAGACGCGCATCAAGCGTTCGAATGTGGCGCCCTCAGGCTTGCGTTCCAGTGCGCTGACCGCTTGGCGGGTAATGCCCAACTGCTCGGCCAACTGATCCTGGGTTAGGCCTTGCTGCTTGCGCAGCGCCTTGAGCAGAGGACCCAGTTGTTGCGTCGTCTGGATGGGGAACACGGTGATACCCATCGTTGCTGGCGTATTGATCGTCGAATTACGCAAGCTATGGCTTTCTTTGTTGAAATGCAAGCTATAAGTTGCTATTCATAAATGCAATCTATGAGTTGCCTATCTAGGGAGATCACGGACTAGCATTTACATCCTGATCAAGCCGTCTGCACCACATGCAACGCCTTCGGATTGCGCCACTGCGCCAGCAGCGCGGTTTCGCGCGCCTTGGCTTCCTGCAGATGCGCATGTTTGACGTGGCCATAGCCGCGAATGTGCTCCGGAATGCTGGCGATCCGCGCGGCCAGGCCGACGTTATCGGCATCCAACCGTTCCAACAGCATGTCCACCGTTGCACTGTAATCGGCAATCAGCTGGCGCTCGCCACGCCGTTCTTCGCTGTAGCCGAACACGTCGAGCTTGCCGCCACGCAGGAACTTCAACCGCGCCAGCAACTTGAAGGCAGTGAACATCCACGGCCCGTACTCGCGTTTGATCAAGTTGCCATGCGCGTCTTTCTTTGCAAGCAACGGCGGCGCCAGATGGAAGCGCAGCGTGTAGTGGCCTTCGAACTGTTGCTGCAACCGGCGCTGGAAGTCGCCCCGCGTATAGAGGCGCGCCACTTCGTACTCGTCCTTGTAGGCCATGAGCTTGAAGGCGTAACGCGCCACCGCCTCGGTGAGTGCGCTACTGCCGGGCACACGCTGCAGCTCGTGTGCGCGCACGCGCTCGACCAGACTGCGATAACGCTGCGCGTAGGCCGCATCTTGGTACTCGGTCAAGAACGCGATGCGGCGCGCGATGGCTTCGTCTAGCGATTGCGTCAGCTGCTCGTCGTCGAGCAGATCGGCCGGTGCAGCGACAGCGCCATGCAGTGTGCTGCCATCGGTCTGCGCCAGCGCACGCGGTGCGCCTTGGCCGCCAAGGTCGTGCTCTTCCCAGCTGCCCGGGCCATGCGCTTGCGGTGTGTCGCCGCGCAGGTGTGCCGGCGCGGCGTTGCCGGCCAGACCCGCAGCGCGTTGCACCGCCGCCAGATCGATCGCAGCCAGGCGGCCCCAGGCAAATGCCTGCTGATTCATCGCAACGGCCGCGCCATTGAGTTCGATTGCGCGCATCAGCGCCGCATGCGACACCGGCACCAACCCGTGTTGCCAGGCGTAGCCAAGCACGAACAGATTGCTGGCGATGGCATCGCCCAGCAACGCAGTTGCCAGCTGCGTGGCATCGAGCAACAACGGCTCCTGGCCACCGAGCGCGGTGCGCACACCGGCGATGATCTCGGCAGCGGGAAACTGCAGATCCGGTTGCGTGGTGAAGCTGCCCGGCATTGCTTCGTAGGTATTGAGTACGACCTGGGTGCGGCCGTCGCGCACCTTGGACAGCGCCCAATAATCGTTGACCACCACCATGTCGCAACCCAGCACCAAGTCGGCTTCGCCTGCAGCGATGCGCACGGCGTGGATGTCGTCGGGCTGGCGGGCGATGCGGATATGCGTGGTCACCGCGCCGCCCTTTTGCGCCAGGCCGGTTTGGTCCAGCACCGTCGCGCCCTTGCCTTCCAGATGCCCGGCCATGCCCAGCAGCGCACCGATGGTCACTACGCCGGTGCCGCCGACGCCGGTGATCAGGATATTCCAGGGCCGCTCCAGCGAGGTGCGCTTGGGCGGCTCGGGAAGCGTGTCCAGCAGCGTACTGGCATCGCGCTTCTTACCCTTGCGCGGTGCGCCGCCATGCACGGTGACAAAGCTCGGGCAAAAGCCAGAGACGCAGGAATAATCCTTGTTGCAGTTGGACTGATCGATCTGGCGCTTGCGCCCGAACTCGGTCTCTTTCGGCAGCACAGACACGCAAAAACTTTTCTCGCCACAATCGCCGCAACCTTCGCAGACCAGCGAATTGATCATCACCCGCTTGGGCGGATCGATCAGCTTGCCGCGCTTGCGACGGCGGCGCTTTTCGGTGGCGCAGGTCTGGTCGAAGATCAGGATCGACACGCCTTTGACCGTGCGCAAATGCTGCTGCACCGCATCCAGCTCGCCGCGATCATGAAACGCGACCTCGGCAGGAAACAGGTCGCGTCGCCGCGTCCACTTGCCGATGTCGTCGCTCACTATCGCAATCTCATGGATGCCTTCGGACCGCAGTTGATGCGCGATATCCGGCACCGTGAGCGTGCCGTCTACCGGCTGGCCGCCGGTCATCGCCACCGCATCGTTGTAGAGAATCTTGTAGGTGATGTTGACCCCGGTGGCGACCGATTGCCGAATCGCCAACGAGCCGCTGTGGAAGTAGGTGCCGTCGCCCAGATTCTGGAACACATGCGGGGTATCGGTGAACGGCGCTTGCCCCGACCACGTCACGCCTTCCCCGCCCATGTGGGTGAAGGTGTCGGTGGCGCGATTCATCCAGGTCACCATGTAGTGGCAACCGATACCGCCCAGCGCGCGCGATCCTTCCGGCACTGCGGTGGAGGTGTTGTGCGGGCAGCCCGAGCAGTAATGCGGCACGCGCGGAAATTGCGCGCGCGGCAGGGCCATTTCCGCTTCCTTGGCATCCATCCAGCGCAGACGCTGCTGGATCGAATCGGTATTGATCGTGCTCGATTGCAGCAGGCGCAGGATGCGCCTGCCGATCACCGCCGCGATGGTGGCCGGCGTCAGCTCGCCGGTGGAGGGCAGGATCCACGCGCCCTGCTCATCGTACTTGCCAACAATGCTCGGCCGCGCGCCGGCGCTGGCCGGCCAGTTGTAGAACAGCTCCTTCATCTGGCGCTCGATGAAGGCCTTTTTCTCTTCCACGACGACGATGTCTTGCAGACCCTGCGCAAACGCGCTGATACCCACCGGTTCCAGCGGCCAGGTCATGCCGACCTTGTACACGCGGATACCGATGTGGGCGCAGGTCTGCGCATCCAGGCCCAGGTATTCCAGCGCCTGCAACACGTCCAGATAGCTCTTGCCGGTGGTCACGATGCCCAGCCGCGCGTGCGGCGCATCCAGCACCACCTTGTCGATGTGGTTTGCGCGCGCGAAGGCCTGCGCCGCGGCAATCGCATACCGGTGCAGGCGCATCTCCTGATCCACCGGCGGGTCTGGCCAACGGATGCTCAAACCGCCTGGCGGCAGTGCGAAATCCTCCGGCAGCACGATCGTGCGTGCGAACGGATGGATGTCCACCGAAGCGGACGATTCCACGGTTTCGGCAATCGTCTTGAAGCCGATCCAGCGCCCGGTGTAGCGGCTCATCGCCCAGCCCAGCAGTCCCATGTCCAGGATGTCCTGCACCCCGGCCGGATTGAGGATAGGCATCATCGCGCTGACGAATTCGTCTTCCGACCCGTGCGGCAAGGTCGAGCTGCGGCAGGCATGGTCGTCGGCGGCCAGCGCCAGCACCCCGCCAAAAGGAGAAGTACCGGCGGCATTGCCGTGTTTGAACACGTCGCCGCTGCGGTCCACGCCCGGGCCCTTGCCGTACCACATGCCGTACACACCCTGCACCTTTGCGCCGGGGAACAGGTTGGTCTGCTGGGTACCCCACACCATGGTGGCGGCCAGGTCCTCGTTGAGGCCGGGAGTGAAGGTGACCTTGGCCGCGTCCAGGTGCTTGCGCGCACGCCACAGTTCCAGGTCCAGTCCGCCGAGCGGGCTGCCGCGATAGCCACTGATGAAGCCGGCGGTCTGCAGGCCGGCGGCGTCATCGCGCAGGCGCTGCAGCAGCGGGAGCCGCACCAGCGCCTGCACCCCGGAAAGATAGATGCGCCCATCGGTCCGCGTGTACTTGTGGTCCAGCGTGTAATCCGCATCCACCTTGCCGAGCTCCGGCGTGTTGGCAGAGTCGGGAGAAGAAAGTGCAGCGGTACTGGTCATGGCGTGCCCGGAAAGGGTGGCTGGGCCCCGGTGCGTGTCATCTGAAACTATCTGACGCACCCGACGGATTCCAAAACGGCGGCACAAAGTGTAACAGTCAGTTTTCGCGCACCTGTCCCCGTGCGGATGCGCAGCCGACGCGCTGCGGGTAGGATGGGGACGGGAAGGGGTCGTTTGCTGTCAGGGGAAAACACAGTGAAAAGGAAATACGCGTGGGCCGCTCTGGCCCTGCTCGGAGGGGTGTGGTCGTTGGCGCAGGCGCAGAGTCTGCCCAAGCCCAAAGAGTTCTATTTCGACGAAGACCGCAGCACAACCAAGGCCGTGGTCGCCGTACAAGGCCAGGGCGATGCAGTTGTCGACCGGCTTGCGGCGATGGTGCAGCGTGATGCCCGTGCGGCCGATCCGCGTGCGCAGTTGGCGTCGCTGGCCTACGCCGGTGGGCGCACTCAGTTAGGCGATGAGCTCTATCAGGGCGCGCTGGCGCTGGTGTCCAACGGCAGCCAGCAATACCGCGCCATCACCTGGAACTACGGATGGGATCTGCTGCGTGCCGATCAGCCCGACAAGGCGCTGCAGCAATGGGCCAACCTGGCCAACGGCCGCCCGGCCACGCCGGAATGGTTGCCGACGACGGCTGCACTCGCGCTCTGGCGCGCAGGGCGCAAGCAAGAGGCGGTCGAGTGGTATGCGGCCGCCGTGCGCACCTGGCCGGACCGTTGGAGCAGCACCGCCAGCTACGCCAGCCTGTTGCCGGAATGGCGCGAGGCAGAGCGCGCCACTCTGGCCGAGGTCTTTGCGGCCTGGCAGGCCAAGCCGCCGGCGTTTCCGTAAACGCCTGGCCGCGCTGCGGGGATTTCCTGCAACGCGGGTTGTGTACTGGGCCGACGCTGGGCCGGGCATGTTTGCCGATTAACCAGGTGCGATCTGGTGCGTCGGCCTGCCGCTGACTTGAGACGAGGACGCGTAACGTCGATTCCGCTGGCTCAGTGAAAGGCTGATCAGGTCTGTACCGGATCGCAATCACGGCTGAGAACGTTGGCTTGCTGACGTTGCGAGGTCGCTGTGTGAGATGCCGTAACCGAGGCTTCGCAGTGATCGGAGCTTGGTGGCGTGTGCTTCGCACCAACCACGCCAACGCATCCTTCGATGCGCGCCCCGCGCGCCATGCGATCCTGTGCATCGCTTTCCAACGGACACGATCGCGCATGGCGGTAGATGCATTTGCCTTGATTCTGGCCATGTTGGGGCTGGGCCTGCTGTTCGCCCGCCTGCGGGTGTTGCCGGACAACAGTGCCGATGTGCTCAACCGTCTCGTGCTCTACATCTGCCTGCCGGCGTCGGTGCTGACCTATGTCCCGCGCCTGCACCTGGATGCCTCGCTGGGTGGGGTGATTGCAACGCCGTGGTTGCTCACCGCCATCATCGTGCCGTTGCTGTGGGGCTGCAGCCGCCTGCTGCGCTTCGGCCGCGCCGAATACGCCGCGCTGCTGATGTGCGTGGTGTTCACCAATTCCAGCTTTATCGGCTTCCCCATGGTGCGCGCACTGATCGGCGATCACGCGCTGCCGTATGCAGTGGTCTACGACCAGTTCGGCACCTTCGTGCTGCTGTCCACGTTCGGGCTGTACGTGCTGGCCCGGTATAGCGGCGATACCCCGCCGACTGGGCGGCTGATCCTGATGCGGGTGCTGCAGTTTCCGCCGTTGTGGGCGCTGCTGTTCGCCTTGACACTGATGCCCGAGCAACCGCCGAACTGGATCGGCTCCGGCCTCAAGAACCTTTCCGATGCGATGTTGCCGCTGGTGATGCTGTCGGTGGGTTTTTCGCTGCAGCTGCGCCTGCCTGCCGACGAACTCAAGCCGCTGGCCGTGGGCCTGGTGTTCAAGCTGGTGCTGATGCCGGTCCTGGCCTTGCCGCTGTCCTGGGTGCTTGGCCTGCACGGGCAGATGCTGCAGACCAATGTGCTCGAATCGGCAATGCCCACCATGATTACCGCTGCGGCGCTGGCCATTTCGCACCGCCTGGCGCCACGTCTGGCGGCAGCAATGGTTGGCTACAGCATTCTGTTGTCGTTGCTGACGCTGCCTGCGTGGGCCTGGCTGCTGGCGCGATTGGTAGCGTAAGGCCTCCGCTAGCGGCAGCATGCCGGCAGCAGTGCTGCCGGCATGCGCTTGCGCCCGGTCGCTCGGGCCCATGCCAAGGTCCAATGTCGCTGCCATGCTGCATTGCGACGAGGCCACTGCTCATGCAATGCACACCTGCATCGGGGCAACACGTGCAGATGATCTTGCGCTGGGTGAGAAGTGTGCAGCCCTTGCCGCGCTCACTTGCGGCGCAAGGCGTTTGCATCCATCGGCTGGAGGTCTGCGCTGCCTTTGCCTGTACGCCATCAACGCGTTTAACGCGTTTCGACTACTTCCTCACCTTGCCGCGGTGTACGCTGCCGGCCTGCTCCCGGAAGCGAGGCGTGCATGAAGACAGTCCTGGTGGCCGCCTCCAAAGGCGGCGTCGGCAAGACCACGATCGCCACCAACCTGGCCGCACATGCGGCGTTGCAAGGCCAGCGCACGGTGCTGGCAGATGCCGATCCGCAAGGCTCGTCCACCCGCTGGGCGGAGCGCCGCGCCAGCCTGGAAAGTGCGGTACTGCCGATTGACGCCACCAAGCGCCGCAACTGGCAGGCGGCCGTGCCGGATGGCACCGATACCTTGATCATCGACGCGCCGGCCGGAGCGATGGCCGACGACCTGGGCGGATTCCTTGACCACGTCGATGCCATCGTGGTGCCGGTGTTGTCCTCGGCGCTGGATATCGAAGCGGTGGTCGGCTTTCTCAACACGCTGGCCAAGGTGCCACGCGTGCACCAGCGCAAACTGCCGGTGGGTTTGGTGCTCAATCGTGCCCGTCCCTGGACCCAGACCTCGCAACAGGCCGCCGACATGATCGGCAGCTGGCCGTACCCGCTAGTGACCCAACTGCGCGACACCCAGGCCTATGTGGTGATGGCCGGGCTGGGACGCAGCTTGTTCGACTACCGCTCGGCGCAAGTGCGCGACCATCAACAGGACTGGGAGCCGCTGTTCAAGTGGCTCAAGAAGTCCTAGAACCGGGAAGTTCCTATGCGCGAATTGATCTTGTTGCGACACGCCCATGCCGAACCGGCCGATACCGGCCAGGCCGATTTCGATCGCCCGCTGTCGCCGCACGGCATCGCCGAGGCCGAAGCGGCAGGGCGCTGGCTGCGCGAGCAACGGCTGGTGCCTGACCGGGTGCTGTGCTCGCCGGCCCGGCGCGCCCGCGAAACCCTCGAAGCGGTGCTCGAGCTCACCGGCTATATCGAACAACGACTGGACGAACGCATCTACGAGGCCACGCCGGGCACTCTGGCCAGCCTGGTGGATGAACATCGCGAGGCCGAGCGCCTGCTGCTGGTCGGCCACAACCCTGGTCTGGAACGGCTGGCGGCGTTGATGCACAGCGGCCAGACCGGCGATTACCGTGGCATGCCCACCGCCTCGATTGCGTTGCTGGCCCTGCCGCTGGACGCCACCATCGAGCCGGGTATCGCCCGCCTGACCGCCTTCTGGTGGCCCTGATCCGTGTCATCGTCGCTGCGCTGGTTCGCTTGGCTCGCGCTCTGGGTCACCTTGCCCTGTCTGGCGCAGCAGAAGATGCATTCCATCGACCCGGCGCAATCGCGTTTCGGGTTCGAGATCAAAACCCGCTTCGGGATGAAGATCGAGGGGTTTTTCCCGCGTTTTCGCGGTGAAGTGGTGGAACTGCCCGACAAACGCCAGCAGGTACGATTCCGGCTGGACGCCACCCAGGTGGAGATTCCGGGCAAGGACCGCTATACCGGCTGGATGCGGGGTGAGGATTTCTTCGATGTGGCGCGCTATCCGGTGGTGGAGTTCGAGTCGCTGCCGTACACCGAGGAGGTGATCAAGGGCGGGGGAGACATCACCGGCAACCTGACCATCCGCGGAATCACCCATACCGAGACCCTGCATGTGGTCCCGGCCGAATGCACCCGGCCGGGCTATGATTGCGACGTGATCAGTCGAGGTACGGTCCTGCGTGGACGTTACGGAATGAATGCGTGGCAGATGGCCCTGGGCGACAGGGTGACATTCGTTCTGCGTGGGCGCTTGCAGGAGGCGCGGCGCCCGTGAAGTGCCTGTTGAGGGTTCTCGTGCTGGCAACGTTGTTGCTCGGCACCGGATGCGCCAGCCTGTCGCAAACCGAGCGCAACCGTGCTGCCGGCGTCGCCGCTGCGGCACGCAGCACCGTGGTGAACTGCACGCAGGCCAATCGCTGCGCGCAGCCTTCGCCGTTACGTGCGCTGGGCGGTGAGGCGATCACTGCCTCCACACCGGCGGCGCCGCGGCATTACGCCACCATCGTCGACCATGGCGAAGAATCGCTGGTGGCCCGGCTCAATCTGATCCGCAGCGCCACCCGCAGCGTCGACCTGCAGACCTACATCTTCGACAAGGACGACAGCGCGCGCATGATCATGGACGCGCTGATGGATGCCGCGCAACGCGGCGTCAAGGTGCGCATCCTGATCGATCAGCTGTCGGCGATCGCCGATCTGCAGATTCTCGGTGCGCTGGCCAGCAGCCACGAAAACCTGCAGCTGCGCATCTACAACCCGACCTTCGGCAAGGTCAAACTCAACTACTTCGACTATGCCGGCAGCGTTCTGTGCTGCTTCCGCCGCTTCAATCAGCGCATGCACAACAAGCTGCTGGTGGTGGACGACGTGCTTGGTGTGGTCGGCGGGCGCAATTACCAGGACGACTATTACGACTGGGACAGCGAGTACAACTTTCGCGACCGCGATGTGATTCTGGCCGGCCCGGAAGTTCGTGCGATGGCCGCTAATTTCGATGCGTTCTGGCGTGCCCGGCGCAGTGTGCCGGCCGAGCGTTTGAACGATGTCGGGCGCCTGCTGCTGGAGCAGGGCGTACCGCAGATGCCGCCGGCGAACTTCCGCCGGCCCGACCGGGTGGCGCGGGTGGATCGCGAAGCGCGCGACCCGCAGTTCGTGCGCGATGCCTTCGTGACCCCAGCCATGCCGGTGCAGCGCGTGTTGTATGTCGCCGATCTGCCGCAAAAACACCGCAGGGAACATGCCGCCAAGGCGGTTTCCACGGCGCCGGAACTGGATGGCCTGATTGCCGGCGCGCAGCAGGAAGTGTTGCTGCAAACGCCGTATCTGGTGTTGTCCGACCAGGCGCAGGCGATCTTCCGCACGTTGCGCACACACCTGCAGCCGCCGCGCATCGTGGTGTCGACCAACAGCCTGGCCGCCACCGACAATCCCATCGTGTATGCGCTGTCGTACAAGTTCAAACGCCGCAACATGCGCGAGCTGGGCTTCAACGTGTACGAATTCAAGCCGTTCCCGCTGGATGCCCCGGTGGAGTACGCCAACCTGGTGCCGGATCCACTCAATCCGGCCTCCGAAATCAACCAAGACAGCCGCACCAATCGCCTGATCGGCGGCAGTGCGGCTGGCAACGCGATGCGCGGCAGCAGCGGTGCAGAGGGGAACACAAGCGCCAGTGCTGGCAGCGTGTTACGCGGCAGCAGTGGCCGTGGTCGTGCACCGGGCGGCAGCGAGGTCGACCGGCGCGTGTTGCGTACCGAAACGCGGCCCTCGTTCCTGGGGACGCGCGCGGTCAACAAGCCGCTGCCGGTGACGCGCGCCGGTGCACGCATGGGCTTGCATGCCAAGTCGCTGGTGGTGGATCGCCGCATCGGCGTGATCGGCACCCACAACTTCGACCCGCGCAGCGAGAACTACAACACCGAAGCGGCCGTGGTGATCGACGACGCGCGCTTTGCGCAGGCGCTGGCCGCCAGCATCGAACGCGATATGGCTCCGGAAAATGCCTGGACGGTGGCTCCGCGCGAAAAGCCGCCGGTGCTGAGCGGGTTGAACTACAGCGTGGGCAAGGTCTCTGAGGCCTTGCCGGTGCTGGACTTCTGGCCATGGCGCTACGCCACCAATTACGAGTTCCAGCCCGGCCCGGATTGCCCATTCCCGCTCAAGCGACAGGACCCGCAGTTCCGCCAGTGCTACGTGGCAGTAGGCGACTTCCCGGAGGTCAATGTCGGCCCGAAGTGGTTGCTGGTACGCATGCTGACCGCCTTCGGTGCCGGGCTGGTGCCGATTCTTTGATCGGATGACGCGTTGCAGTGATGAAGACGAGTCGATGCAAGATGTTGCGCTGTATTTTCGGTAGATTGCCGTAGATGTGCGCAGGTTGCTAATCATCGCACGCAAAAGTGGGAGCGTGAGAGGCTGCACCCGTAGCAGGCTGATGCGTTGGACGCAGTCGCAGCATCTCTGACCGCTGTTGGCAGCCAGCCGCACTGCAATGTTGCATCGCATTCCAGGCACCTGGATGCTCTTGCGATTCCCGATTCCCGATTCCATGCCCATGACCTTCCGCGAACCCGTCGATCTAGCCGCCCTCAACGCCGCCAGCCGTGACACCTTGATCGAACATCTCGGCATCGTGTTTACCGAAGCCGGTGACGATTGGCTACGCGCGACCATGCCGGTGGATGCGCGTACCAAGCAGCCCTATGGCCTGTTGCACGGTGGCGCCTCGGTGGTGCTGGCCGAAACGTTGGGCAGCAGCGCCGGCAACCTGTGCGTGGATATGACGGCCCAGATGTGCGTGGGGCTGGAGATCAATGCCAATCACCTGCGCGCTGCCACGCAGGGACTGGTGACCGGAACCGCGCACGCGGTGCATGTGGGGCGCAGCACGCATGTCTGGGACATCATCATCGAAAACCCGGCGGGCAAACGCGTTTGCGTGTCGCGGTTGACCCTGGCGGTCGTTGCGCGTGGCAATGGCTGAGCTCGCCCGGCAGTGGCATGCATGGAACAGCGTTGCCCGCTACCGGCACTGCGCGGCAGCCACGCTGCTGTCACAATGGTTGCGCTTCCTTCCCCCGTTACCGGTTCCGTTCGTCGAATGAGCGAGTCATCCCTGGACGCCACGCGCGAGGCTGGCGGCGCGCTGCGTTTGCTGCGTTACCTGTATCGGGTGCCGTTGCTGTTGCTGCATCTGTGCCTGTGCCTGCCGGTCACCATGCTGTGCGTGGTGGCGCCGCCGCTGGCGCGGATCCGTACCGGCCCTGCGGACACCCTGGACGAGCTGATGATCCGCTGGTGGCAGGGCAACCTGATGCGCATCTTCGGCTTCCGGCTGCGCCGCTTCGGTACGCCGCTGCCGGGCGCGACCCTGTTCGTGGCCAACCACGTCAGCTGGGTGGACATTTCCATGCTGCACAGCCAGCAGGTGATGGGGTTTGTGGCCAAGCGCGAAATCGCCGGCTGGCCGCTGGTGGGCTGGTTGGCGACCAAGGGCCAGACCATCTTCCATCAGCGCGGCAATACCGAATCGCTGGGCGGGGTGCTGCAGGAAATGCTGCTGCGCCTGCAAAGCGGCAAGCCGGTCGGTGTTTTCCCGGAAGGGCGCACCCGCGGCGGCACCGAGGTCGGCCCGTTCCATGCGCGCATCTTCCAGGCGGCGGTGGAAGCCGGGGTGCCGGTACAGCCGGTGGCGCTGCGTTATGGCGTGCGTGGCAATGCGCAGGCGGTAGTGGCGTTCGGTGAGCGCGAGAGTTTCTTCGCCAATATCGTGCGCCTGCTGGGCGAGCCGTCACGGCTGGCAGAAGTGCATTTTCTCGAGCCGATTCGCGCGCTGGACATCGAAGGCCGTCGCCGACTGGCCGACACCTCGCGCCAACGGATCGTTGCAGCGATGGAGTCCTAGTTGACGATGCGCACGCACCTCTCCCCTGCGGCCAGCCGCGACGCCGGTGCGACGCACGCATGAACGCCTCCGACTATCTCCCGCCGCGCTGGCTACGCAACCCGCATGTGCAATCGGTGCTGGGTAGCAGCGCCTTGCGGCGCATCCGCAGCCGCCAGTTGCTCGCCGCCAGCGGCGCAGTCACCAGCGAACACATTCTCGATGGCGGCGACGGTGTGCGCCTTCAGGGCTGGATGAGCATCCCGCCCGGCGATGCGCCGCCGCGCGGCACCGTGCTGTTGCTGCATGGCTGGGAGGGCAGCGCCGATTCCAATTACATGCGCCTGACCGCCGCGCGCCTGCTTGGCCTGGGCTACCAAGTGTTCCGGCTGAATTTCCGCGACCACGGCGGCACCCACCATCTCAATGTGGACCTGTTCCACTCCGATCGCATCGAAGAAGTGGTCAATGCCGCAGGCGATCTGTGGCGGCGGTTTCCTGCGCCGCAGTTGCTGGTCGCAGGGTATTCGCTGGGCGGCAATTTCGCGCTGCGGCTGGCGCTGCGTGCGCCCGCCGCCGGCCTGCCGCTGGCGCGCGTGGCGGCGGTGTGTCCGTTGCTGGACCCGGCCGCCACCATGACGCAACTGGAAAAAGGCCCGCAGTTCTACGACTGGTATTTCCGCCGTAAATGGCGCGAATCGCTGCTGCGCAAGCGTCAGTTGTTCCCCGACCAGCACGGCTACGACGACGCCACCCTGGCGCTGGACATGCGCGGTCTGATGGCCTGGCTGGCGGTCAAACACACCGGGCATGGCTCGCTGGAAGCGTATTTCGACAGCTATTCGATCGCCGGCGAACGCCTGGCCAACCTGCAGGTGCCGGTCGACATCCTGATGGCCGAAGACGACCCGGTGATTCCATTCGCCGATTTCGCTGCCTGGCAGTTGCCGGCGCATGCGCAGCTGGAAATCGCGCGCTGGGGCGGCCACTGCGGCTTTCTGGAAAACGCCCGCGGCGACGGCTTTGCCGAACGCTGGGTGGCCGAGCGGCTGACGTCAGCTCGCGAACGATGCTGAGACGACATCCGTCTATGGATGCAGTCGTCGCCGTTCTAGCAGTGGTTGTCGGTTGCGTGATGGTCCACTTCAGCGCGATCAGCCTCTACACCTATCTGCAGACTGGAGAGATTGTGTTCCGCTTACGCGCAGGATCGGTTTCCGTCGGCGCGCAAGCTGTGCTCTGGCACATGGGCCAGTTGGTGTTTGGGGTGCTCTGTGTGGCCTATGGCGCAAGCGTGCTGCGTCGAATGTTGGTAAGCGTTCAAACGCCTAACCGGCGCGATCGGTCGATGTGAGTTCAAGGGCGGTGACGCACGCCTTGCACCAGACGCCCGCGTCGCGATAAACGCCAGCGTCCCTCGCACAGCGAGCCCCCACACCGCGCATCGTTACAATAGCGGTTTGTCCGGGACGCACCGCCGCCATGCAAGACGCCATTCTTCAAGCCCTGCGCCGCAATGCGGCCGACGATGCGGTGGCGCTGGCCCGCGAGTGGGCAACCTCCGCGCCCGACGTCGCCGCCGCGCACCGCTGGCTGGCGGTTGCGCTGCAGCAGCAAGGGCAGCCCGCGCTGGCGCTGGACAGCATCGACACCGCGCTGATGCTGACGCCCGAAGATGCCGACCTGCATCTGCTGCGCGCCGGCGCGTTGCTGGCCACACGCGATCTGTCTGCCGCCGATGCGGCGCTGTCGCGCACTACCGCGCTGGATCCGAATCAGTTCAATGCTTACGTGATGCAGGCGCATCTGGCGGTGGCACGTGGCGATCTGGACGAGGCCGAGCGGCTCAGCCGCACCGCCGCGCGCTTGGCGCCGGAGCATCCGCAATTGCTGGCGGTCGATGGCGTGGTGGAGATGCGCCGTGGCCAAAGCGACCGCGCGCTGTCGCTGCTCACCCGCGCAGCCGAGCAACTACCCGACGATGCACGCGTGCTGTTTTCGCTGGGCTTTGCGTATCTGCAGAAAGAGCATTTTGCGTTCGCCGAGCGTGCCTTCGAGCGCGTGATCGAGCTCAATCCGCCCGGCACCGCGTTGCGCGCCTTCATCGCCCAGCTGGCGCAGCGCCAGGGCCGTCTGGACGATGCGCTGGCGGCGATGCAAGGCGTGCTCGACCAGCCCGGCGGCGACCTGCCGGCCATGCGCCGGCTCGCCGGCGAGATGGAGTTACAGGCCGGTCGTCCCGATCAGGCCGCCGCGCATCTACGCCTGGCGCTGGCGCACTGGCCGGCCGATCGCCGCACGCTGCACGCGCTGCTCACCGCCTGGGAGCGGCTGGGCGCGGTGGACGATGCGCGCGACACCCTGGATGCGGCGCTGGCCACGTCGGCCACTGCGCACGACCTGTGGCTGGCCCGCTTGGCGGTGGAGCCGGTCGGTGGGCCGCAGGCACAGGCCGTGATCGAGCGCTGGCTGCTGGCCATGCCTGAGCACCTGCCGGCGCTGGAAGCGCTGATGCGCGTGCACGACATGCAGGGCCATGCCGACGACGCGGAGATGGTGGCGCGCCAGATCGTGGCGGTGGAACCGGGCCGCATCAGCGGCGAGCAGCGCATTGTCGAAGCCTTGCTGGAACGCGACCCGCCAGCGGCGATCGCCTGTGTCGAATCGTTGATCGAATCGCTGCCGGCGCCACAGCAGACCGTGCTGCGGCCGTGGCTAGGCAATGTGCAAGACCGCGCCGGCCAGCCCGATGCCGCCGTGGGCACCTGGATGCAGTTCCACCGCGAGCAAGCCCAGCACCGGTTGCCGTTGCCGCCGCAGGCAGCCAAACAGCCGACGCAGTGGCCCGCGCTGGGTAGCATTCCCGACACGGTCACCGCGCGCCCGCTGTTCGTGTGGGGCACGCCCGGCTCGCATGTCGAACGCCTGATCGCGGTGATGGACGCAGCCACCCCACTGGTGCGCGGCGACCGTTACGGCACCACGCCGCCGTCGGATGCGCTGCAGAGCTACCGCACGCTCGACCAGTTGGCCTCCGGCGAACTGGCACCGACCGCGCTGGTGGAAGGGTGGAAGGCGCAACTGCCGCGCCGCGGCATCGACGATGGCAATGTCATCGACTGGCTGCTGTGGTGGGACAACACCTTGCTGACCGCGCTGCGCCCGCACCTGCCTGAGGGGCGGCTGGCGATCGCATTGCGTGACCCGCGCGACATGCTGCTGGACTGGCTGTCGGCCGGTGCGTCCGCGCCGCTGGCACTGCAGTCGCCACAGCAGGCCACTGACTGGCTGCTGATCGCACTGGAACAGCTGGCCGTGCTGCACGAACGCGATCTGTACCCGCACCGGATCATCCGGCTGGACGGTATCGAGAACGACCCGCAGGGCATTTCCACTGCCCTGGAACAGGCGTTCGGGCTCAGCTTCCCGCTGGTCGCGCCACGCGGCCCGGCGCGGTTGGCCTCCGGCCGCTGGCGCAATTACCGCGGCGTGCTCGGCCCGCAGTTCGACCTGCTCACGCTGATCGCCGTGCGCTTCGGTTACCCGCAGGACTGAGGCGCGATCAGAGCGGTCGCGCTCCCCGCCAGGGTGGGTGTGGCCGCAGTGTCGTGTTGTCGCATTGGTTGCAGGCGCACTGTGCGGCAATGGTAAACCCGACCGAGCGCATCAGAGGGTTCCATGGCGACGTCTTCCGCTGCGGCACGGACCCAGGCACCCTGATCCGTATCGCTTCCCTCGGAGACCTTCCATGCGTCTGACCAGCAACAGCATCGAAAACGGCAAGCCCATCGCAGTGGAATTTGCCGCCGGTACGCCGGATGGCTTTGCGCCCAACCGCAACCCGCACCTGGCCTGGAGCGAGGTGCCGGCCGGTACGCAGTCATTCGCGCTGCTGTGCCTGGACCCGGACGTACCGACCGTGCCCGACACCGTCGGCCGCGACGATCTGCAGATTCCGGTGGAGCAGCCACGCACCGATTTCGTGCATTGGGCGATGGCCGATATCCCCGCCGATGTGCATGAGATTGCCGCGGGCAGCTGCAGCGACGGTTTCGTGGTCAAGGGCAAGCAGCAACCGCCCGGCCCGGCGGGTACCCGGCAGGGCCTGAATTCCTACACGCAGTGGTTCGCCGGCAATGCCGACATGGCCGGCGACTACCGCGGCTACGACGGCCCGTACCCGCCGTTCAACGACCTGCGTCTGCACCGCTACTTCTTCCGGGTGTTCGCACTGGACGTGGCCAAGCTCAGCCTGCCCGACAGCTTCACCGCCGCCGATCTGCTGTCGGCGCTTCAGGGTCATGTGCTGGCGGAGGCGGCCTTGCACGGCACCTACACGCTGAACCCATCGCTGCGCTGAGTCATCGCGACGCTGGCGTCGATCGCTTCATCCCCCAAGACGCCAGCCACGTTGGGCCGGCGTCCCAGTACAGGTAATCCCCCATGAAAGCATTCCAGATTGGCAATCAAACCGGCCTTGAGAGCCTGCTCGCGGCCGAGATGCCCGAGCCAGTTGCAGGACCGGGCCAGGTCATCGTCGCTCCGCGACTGGTCGGCCTGATCAACCGCGACCTCCAGATTCTCAAAGGCACCTACGCCGGCAAGCTTGCACCCACGCGCGTTCCCGTTGCCGAAGGTGTGGGCATCGTGACATCCGTCGGCGCAGGCGTCAGCGAAGTCGCGCCGGGCGACCGTGTCGTCAGCGGGCACTTTCCCACCTGGCTGGAGGGCAGGTTTCGCGCCGAGATGTTCGCCCACGATCTTGGCGTCACCCACGATGGCTGGCTGGCGGAGAAGGTGGTGCTGCCTGCATCTGCGTTGATCAAAGTGCCTGCGTCGTTGGACGACGAGGATGTCGCTGCGCTGGCATCGGCTGCCGTTACCGCCTGGCACGCCTTGGTGGAAGTGGCCAGGATCAAGGCTGGCGATCTGGTGCTGTGTCTGGGAACCGGTGGCGTCTCGATGGCCGCGCTCGAACTCGCCAAGCTCCACGGTGCCCGCGTCGCGATCACCTCATCCAGCGACGAGAAGCTTGCGCTCGCGCGCCGCCTGGGCGCCGACATCACCGTCAACTATCGCACCCAGCCTGATTGGGCCGAGGCAGTGATGCAGCTGTCCGGCGGTGGCGCGGACGTCATCATCGAGACCGGCGGGCAGGACACCTTGGGGCAGTCGATCAAGGCAGCAGCTGCCAACGCGACCATCGTGGTGATCGGCGTCACTCCCGGCGCGTCTTCGCCGATTCCCGACTATGTGTCGTTGATCCGCAAAAACGTGACCATTCGCGGCATCGCCAATGGAAGCCGGGCGATGTTCGTGGACCTGCTGCGCGCGATCGAGCAGCACTGCATCAAGACCCTGCACAGCAAAACGTTCCGGTTCGATGAGGCGCCCCAGGCCTTTGACTACTTCGCCAAGGCGCAACACGTGGGCAAAGTCCTGATCCGGTTCTGACGCCCGGCATCGCAGCGCGGTGCCGATGCCGGGCCCGATGCTGGGCCGGCGCCGGGCTAGCTGCCGGCTTCGATCATCTGGTCGAGCACATACACCTGCCTGGCGTCCGGGTCCGTGCCGGCCGGGTAGCGGGTCACACGCAGCAGGGTGCGGATTCCGTCTTCGTGCTCGAAACCCTCGATCGTGCCCTCGAACGGCTGCCAGTCTTGTGTGGCCGGTTGGTCGGCCTGAGGCTGCTCGCGTACTTGCAGGCAACGCCGCGTCGGGTCGGACACGCAGGGCACGGTGTCTGCGGCCACATCGAGCAACAGCGTCTGTCCCGGCCCGCCGTAGCGGGTGTCTGCCGTGGGGATGCCACCGAAGATCAGCCGGGTGCCATCACTGCGGGTCAGGGTCAGCCGGGGCGCGGCCGCGGCGTTGTCCATGACCACTGCGAAGCGGCCGGACAGCAGGTCGCTGGCAGCGCGCTCCTGCGCCATGCGGCGTGCGTCGGCGCACATCCGCCTGCTGGAGACCACCCGGCCGATCTGCACGTGCGCGTGGGCCACGCTGTAGTTGGCGCCCAAGGCGTTGCAGGTCTGGCTGACCTGGATGCGCTGATCGTTGAAGTCCAGTTGCACGGGTGGCAAGCCGTCGACGAACAGGCTGCGCAACGCGGTGCCATGCGCATCGCTGGCCTGCTGCAAGTGCCAGTGCTGGGCGCGCAGGGCGGTGTGCAATGGCAGGTTATCCGTGTCAGGGGTCGCCATGACCGGCGCCTGGGTAGCGGCGTGTTTGGAGCCGGGCAGGTCCGGCGAGGCGCCCGATCCGCAGGCCGTCACGCCCGCCGCCAGCAGTGCAGGGGCGAAGAACACGGCACGCATGCGCAGCTCCCGGTGATCGATGGGTCAGTGATACCGCCAGCGTGCGCCCGGGGCAATGACCGGCGTCACGACGTGGACGCCGGGACTGCGCCCCGCGGCGATCGCGATGTGCAGCCCCGGCGGTTGCCGTTGTGTGTCAGCCGGCCGCAGCCGGCAGCCAAAGCAGCAGGGCCGCCCCGAGCACGATGCGGTACACCGCAAACACCGTAAAACGGTGCTTCTTGATATAGCCCAGCAGCCACTTCACCACCACAAAACCGGTAATGGTCGCCGCCACGAAGGCCACCGCCACATCGGCCCAGTTTTCGGTGCCGAAACCGCCTTCCTTGTACATCTCCAGCAACGCGTAGCCGCTGGCCGCAAACATGGTCGGAATGCCCACCATGAAGACGAAATCCGCCGCTGCCGAGCGTCTGCTCAGGCCCAGCAACATGGCGATGAAGATCGTCGAGGCCGAGCGCGAGGTGCCGGGGAACACACCGGCCACGACCTGCGCCAGACCCACCGCGATGGCCACCTTCCAGGTCACCACGTCGCGCTCGGGCAACTTGCCCGCGAAGTGTTCGGCCACCAGCATCCACACCCCGCCAATCAGCAGCGCCCAGGCGACGGGCTGCAGGGTTTCGGGCAATTGCCAGCCAGCCTTGCGCACGATCAGGCCGACCACCGCGGTGACCAGGAAGGCCACGCTGACCTTGAGCACATAGTCGCGGTTGTCGCGCTCGACCAGGCCAGTGGCCAGGGTCCACAACCGCTGCCGCAGCGCCAA
The DNA here is from genome assembly GCF_002846205.1 of Xanthomonas prunicola. GTDB lineage: Bacteria > Pseudomonadota > Gammaproteobacteria > Xanthomonadales > Xanthomonadaceae > Xanthomonas > Xanthomonas prunicola. The sequence goes on along the minus strand of NZ_PHKV01000010.1, from coordinate 38,962 downwards.
ACAGATGGCCAGGATCGCGCCAGCCTGGATGACGATATTGAAGAAGTCAGAACGGCGTCCGAGCCATTGTTCGGCGATCAGCAGGTGGCCGGTACTGGAGATCGGCAGGAATTCGGTAAGGCCTTCGAGAATGCCCAACAGCAGGGCGGAAATCAGATCGGACATCGGACGGGAGAGGGGTTGGGGGAGGCGTCAGGATAGTGCATTGCGGCACGCACCATATTGGTGCTTCGAGTATGGCGCTTTGCACTGTTAAGGTGCTAATCAAGTCTAGCGGTCGCGAGCGATGTAAGCAAAATCAAGGAGTTGTGAAGCGCCAATGCTTGGCACGGTCCCTGCTGTAGTACCGCCCACCAGCAACTTAACTCCTGCCTGAGGTTTCTTCCGATGTCCGTGGAAAATGTTGAAAAGCTGATCAAGGACAACAAGGTCGAGTTCGTCGACCTGCGCTTCGTCGATATGCGTGGTGTACAGCAGCACATCACCTTTCCGGCCAATATCATCGAGCCGGCGCTGTTTGAAGAAGGCAAGATGTTCGACGGCAGTTCGATCGCGGGTTGGAAGGGCATCAACGAGTCGGACATGGTGCTGTTGCCGGACGCAGGCACCGCGTATCTGGATCCGTTCTTCGCCGATCCGACCATCGTGCTGACCTGCGACATCCTCGACCCGGCCACCATGCAGAGCTATGAGCGCGATCCGCGCGGCATCGCCAAGCGTGCCGAGGCCTATCTGAAGTCGTCCGGCACCGCCGACCAGGCGTTCTTCGGCCCGGAGCCGGAATTCTTCATCTTCGATTCGGTGCGCTTTGCCAACGACATGGGCCACACCTTCTTCCAGGTGGGTTCGGAAGAAGCGGCCTGGAACACCGGTGAAAAGTACGACGGCGGCAATAGCGGCTACCGTCCGGGCGTGAAGGGCGGCTACTTCCCGGTTCCGCCGACCGACACCCTGCACGACCTGCGCGCGGAAATGATCAAGACGCTGGAACAGGTCGGTATCGAAACCGAAGTGCACCACCACGAAGTGGCCACCGCCGGCCAGTGCGAAATCGGCACCAAGTTCAGCTCGCTGGTGCAGAAGGCCGACGAACTGCTGACGATGAAGTACATCATCAAGAACGTCGCCTACCGTAACGGCAAGACGGCCACCTTCATGCCCAAGCCCATCGTGGGCGACAACGGCTCGGGTATGCACGTGCACCAGTCGCTGGCCAAGGGCGGCGTCAACCTGTTCACCGGCGACGGCTACGGCGGCCTGTCGCAGATGGCGCTGTGGTACATCGGCGGCATCTTCAAGCATGCCCGCGCGATCAATGCCTTCGCCAACTCCGGCACCAACAGCTACAAGCGCCTGGTACCGGGCTTTGAAGCGCCGGTGATGCTGGCCTATTCGGCGCGTAACCGCTCGGCCTCATGCCGCATTCCGTGGGTCACCAACCCGAAGGCGCGCCGCATCGAAATGCGCTTCCCCGATCCGTTGCAGTCCGGCTACCTGACCTTCACCGCGCTGATGATGGCCGGCCTGGACGGCATCAAGAACCAGATCGACCCGGGCGCACCGAGCGACAAGGACCTGTACGACCTGCCGCCGGAAGAAGAGAAGCTGATTCCGCAGGTCTGCTCCAGCCTGGATCAGGCCCTGGAAGCGCTGGACAAGGACCGCGAGTTCCTCAAGGCCGGCGGCGTGATGAGCGACGACTTCATCGACGGCTACATCGCGCTGAAGATGCAGGAAGTCACCAAGTTCCGTGCTGCGACTCACCCGTTGGAGTACCAGCTGTACTACGGCAACTGAGTTCCACCGCGACGATGGCGGAGGCCCCCCCTCCCACCTCCGCCATCGCCGCACATTTGTTCGGGCGATCCATGGCACCGGCCGTGGATTGCAGGGGTATTGAGAGAGCACACAGTTCGCGGCGCGCGGGCCTGACCTCTCCCACGAGGCGGATGCATGGCATCGGCCGGGGTCCGCGTAATCGCGAACGATCGGATGCCGGGGTTGGCATCCAGGTGACTGACACCGCCGGGCGGCGCAATGCCGGCCGGTTCTTTCCACCATTCGGGGTATGCGCATGAAATTGATCACCGCCATCATCCGGCCGTTCAAGCTCGACGAGGTCCGCGAGGCCCTGTCCGCAGCGGGCGTGTCGGGCATCACCGTGACCGAGGTCAAGGGCTTCGGGCGCCAGAAAGGCCATACCGAGCTGTACCGCGGCGCCGAGTACGTCGTCGACTTCCTGCCCAAGATCAAGATCGAGACGGTGGTGACCGACGACCGTCTGGACGCCGTGGTCGAAGCGATCCAGAACGCGGCCGGCACCGGCAAGATCGGCGACGGCAAGATCTTTGTGACTGCGATCGAGCAGGTGGTGCGGATCCGCACCGGCGAGATCGGCGCCGATGCGCTCTGAGTCCCCCACCTCCGGAGGTCGTATGAAGACAGCTCTGTTTGCCGGGTGGAAAGCCCGGTTCTATAGCGTGTGCATGCTGATGCTGTTCAGCGCGCTGGTGGTGGGCGGCATGGGCAGCGCGCATGCGCAGTCCACCCCACAGGTCACCCCACTGCCGACCGAGCCGGTCACCACCGAACCGCTGCCGACGGCGCAGCCGGCCACCCCGCCGGCCGCCGCTGCCGAAGCTGCACCAGTGGTGGAGAAGGGCGATGTCGCCTGGATGCTGACCTCCACCTTGCTGGTGCTGCTGATGGTGGTGCCGGGTCTGGCGCTGTTCTACGGCGGCATGGTACGCGCCAAGAACGTGTTGTCGGTGCTGATCCAGGTCGCTGTGGTGTTCTCGCTGCTGACCATTCTGTGGGTGCTGTACGGCTATAGCCTGGCGTTCTCCGGCGAAGGCCCATGGATCGGCAATCTGGACAAGGCGCTGCTCAAGGGCGTCACCATCGAAAGCCTGGCGGCCACCTTCACCAAGGGCGTGAGCCTGCCGGAATACGTGTTCGTGGCGTTCCAGGCGACCTTTGCCGGCATCACCGGCGCGCTGATCGTCGGCGCCTTTGCCGAACGCGCCAAGTTCGGCGCGGTGCTGTTGTTCTCGGTGATCTGGTTCACCTTCGGCTACCTGCCGCTGGCGCACATGGTCTGGGCTACCGGTGGGTATCTGTTCGGCTTGGGCGCGCTGGATTTCGCCGGCGGTACCGTGGTGCACATCAACGCCGGTGTTGCCGGCCTGGTCGGCGCCTACTTCGTCGGCAAGCGTGCCGGGTTGGGGCGTGAGGCGATCAAGCCGCACAACGTGACCCTGACCTTCGTCGGCGCTTCGCTGCTGTGGGTGGGCTGGTTCGGCTTCAACGCCGGCTCCAACCTGGAAGCCAATGCCGGTGCGGCGCTGGCCTTCCTCAACACCTTGCTGGCGACCGCCGCCGCCATCCTGGGCTGGTCGCTGACCGAGAAAATCATCAAGGGCAAGTCGTCCGCCCTGGGTGTGGCCTCGGGCATGGTCGCCGGCCTGGTCGGCATCACTCCGGCTTGCGGCACCGTGGGGCCGTTCGGCGCCATCGTGATCGGCTTGGCGGCCGGCGTGCTGTGCGTGTGGGGCGTCACCGGCCTGAAGCGCCTTCTGGGCGCGGACGACAGCCTGGACGTGTTCGGCGTGCATGGCCTGGGCGGCATCATCGGCGCGATCCTGACCGGCGTGTTCTCGGCGGCTTCGCTGGGCGGCCAGAAGGGCGGCGATTACGACATCGTCCATCAGGTCGGCATCCAGGCGCTGGGCGTCGGGATCACCATCGGCTGGATCGGCGTGGTGTCGGTGGTGGGGTTTGTGGTCGCCAAGCTGGTGTTCGGCCTGCGCGTGAGCGAAGAAGCCGAGCGCGAGGGCCTGGATATCACCTCGCACGGCGAAGCCGCGTACGAGTCCTGAGCATATGCACACCCGCGGCCACGCTGCCGCGGGTGGCGCAACGACCCGGCCGGGAGTGCCCAGCCGGGTCCGTTTTCCCCCGTCGCCCCGCCGGGCGCGGAACAACTGCCGAGGTGCCTGCATGACCAGCCCCACGCCCGTGACTGCCGGCGCGGATGCACGCTGGATCGGTGCGACCCGTCGCCGCCCGGCCAGCAGTATTTCAACGCACGCTTCGTTTTGCGCGCCATCCGCGCATTCCAATTCTGTTTGCACTAAATTGGTGCAATGGTGACGTCCTCTTCCATGCCATCGCTGGATAGCCTGGGCACGCCGGTCGCCTGGGCCGACCGCGAGGGCCGCGTGCTGGGGGTCAACCCGGCGTTCGCGCGCTGGCTCGGGGTCAGCACACGGCGATTGGTCGACCAGCCCCTGGCCGCGCTGGAAGTGCAGGGCGATGCGCTGGCGCGCTTCCTGCTCAACGACGAACGTGATGTATTGCGTCTGCACCGATTGGCGCTGGGCCTGCCCAACGATGCACCCCGCTTTGCCGAGGGCTGGCTGTCGCGGCTGGACGATGGTGGCTGGTTGCTGGAAACCCATCCGGTCGACGAGTTCCCCGCGCTGGATCCCACCCACGCCTTGCCCAATGCCTTGAGCGCCGCGCTGAAGGGTCTGGCGCACGAGCTGCGTAACCCATTGGCCGGACTGAAGGGCGCAGCGCAGTTGCTGGCGCGCCGCTCGGCCGGTCGCGACGAAGACGAGCGCGAGCTGATCGAGTTGATCGGCACCGAGATCGAACGCCTCAACACCTTGCTCGAGCGGCTGCTCTCGCCCACCCCGGCGCGCGCGCACGACCGTCTCAACATCCACGTGGTGCTCGAACGCGTGCTGCGCCTGGCCGAAGCCGAAGGCGGCTGGTCGGTGCAGGTGCAGCGCGATTACGACCCCAGCATTCCCGACATTTTGGGCGATGGCGACCGCCTGACCCAGGCGGTGTGGAATCTGGTGCGCAACGCCTTCCAGGCCGGCGCCACCCGCGTGACCTTGCGCACCCGCGTCGAGCACGGCCAGCGCATCCGCGACCGCGTGCATGCGATGTCGCTGCGACTGGAAATCATCGACGACGGCGGCGGCGTGCCGGAAGAACTGGCCGAGCACCTGTTCCTGCCGCTGGTCAGCGGCCGTGCCGAAGGCAGCGGGCTGGGCCTGGCGCTGGCCCAGCAGGTCTCGCGCGAACACCACGGCACGCTGACGTACCGCTCGCGCCCGGGCCATACCGTCTTCACCCTGCTGTTGCCCGAGCTGGCCGGCGATCACGACAAGGAGCATCTGCATGGCTGAGGCCGCCGCCGTATCCCACATCTGGGTGGTCGACGACGACCGGTCGGTCCGCTTCGTGTTGTCCACCGCCCTGCGCGATGCCGGCTACGCGGTGGACGGCTTCGACAGCGCCGCCGCCGCGTTGCAGGCGCTTGCCATGCGGCCAACGCCGGACCTGCTGTTTACCGACGTGCGCATGCCCGGCGAAGACGGCCTGACCTTGCTCGACAAACTCAAATCCAAACACCCGCAATTGCCGGTGATCGTGATGTCGGCCTACACCGACGTCGCCAGCACTGCCGGCGCCTTCCGCGGCGGCGCGCATGAGTTCCTGTCCAAGCCGTTCGACCTGGACGATGCGGTGGCCCTGGCCGCACGCGCGCTGCCGGACGCCGATGCCGGCGCCGAAGAGATCGTCGCCACCCGCCTGGCCGAGGGCTCGGCCTCGTTGATTGGCGACACGCCCGCAATGCAGGCCTTGTTCCGTGCGATCGGGCGCCTGGCGCAGGCGCCGCTATCGGTATTGATCAACGGCGAAACCGGTACTGGCAAGGAACTGGTCGCCCGCGCGCTGCACAACGAATCGCCGCGCGCGCGCAAACCCTTCGTCGCGCTCAACACCGCCGCCATTCCTGCCGAATTGCTGGAAAGTGAGTTGTTCGGCCACGAAACCGGCGCCTTCACCGGCGCGACCAAACGGCATATCGGCCGCTTCGAACAAGCCGATGGCGGCACGCTGTTTCTGGACGAAATCGGCGACATGCCGTTGCCGCTGCAGACCCGCCTGCTGCGCGTGCTGGCAGAGAACGAATTCTTCCGCGTCGGTGGGCGCGAATTGATCCGCGTCGATGTGCGCGTGATCGCCGCCACCCACCAGGATCTGGAAGCGCTGGTCGAACAAGGCCGCTTCCGCGCCGATCTGCTGCACCGTCTGGATGTGGTGCGCCTGCAACTGCCGCCGCTGCGCGAGCGTCGCGGCGACATCGCGCAGCTGGCCGAAAACTTCCTGGCCATGGCCGGGCGCAAGCTCGACATGCTGCCCAAGCGGCTGTCGTCGGCCGCGTTGGAAGACCTGCGCCAATACGACTGGCCCGGCAACGTGCGCGAACTGGAAAACGTGTGCTGGCGTCTGGCCGCGCTGGCCACCGCCGACATCATCGACGTGGTGGATGTGGAAGCCGCACTGGCACGTGGTGGACGTCGTCACCGCAGCGGCCGTAGCGACGGCCAGTGGGACGACATGCTCTCCAGCTGGGCCGCGCAACGCCTGAGCGAAGGCGCCCAGGGCCTGCATGCCGAAGCCCGCGAGCGCCTGGACCGAACCTTGCTCGAAGCCGCCCTGCAACTCACCCAGGGCCGCCGCGCCGAAGCCGCCGCCCGCTTGGGTCTGGGCCGCAACACGGTCACCCGCAAACTCGGGCCAGGGCGCAAACGGCGCTGATAGCCCCTCTCCCGCTTGCGGGAGAGGGGTTGGGGTGAGCGCGCCCTTTGCGCATGTCCCAGCCCGCGATCCAACCCCGTAAACTCCCGGCCTGCCGCCGGGCGCATTTCATGACATGTGAACACGCACCCGCATAGGTTTTCAGCCTGATCAGGAGAACTGCTTGATGCGTTATCGGTCGCCGACGATCGTTGCCCTCACCGCGCTGATGCTGGCCGCCTGCAGCAGCACGCCACCGCCGCCGAAGGCGCCTCCACCGCCGGCCGCACGCGTGGTGCCCACTCGCCCGGTGCAACAGGCCGAAGCAGTGCTGGCATCGGCCTCGGGCAGTTTGGTCAGCGGCCGGGTGGTGCTGGTGCCTGCATTGCAGGGCATCCGTCTCACCGGCACCATCGGCGGCTTGCGTCCAGGCGGTGTGTCCGGCTTCCATGTGCACGAGCGCGGCGACTGCAGCGCGGCCGATGCCAGTAGCGCGGGCGCACATTTCAACCCAAGCGGTGCGCCGCACGGGCGTGCCGGTAGCGGTGCGCACCATCTGGGCGACATGGACAATCTGCGTGCCGACGCCGAAGGCCTGGTGCATCTGGACATGATTCTGTCGGGCATCAGCCTGGGCGACGGCGCTCCGACCGACGTGGTCGGCAGGTCGCTGATCGTGCATGCCGATGCCGACGACTATCGCAGCCAGCCCAGCGGCAATGCCGGCGCGCGTCTGGCCTGTGGCGTCATTCGCGTCGCCAAATGGGGCACGCCCCCTTCGCAGCCCTGAATCAGGGCGTCACTGGCTGCAACTGCGGCCCTTCTTCAGGAGTACTCCATGCGCATTCTTCCGACCACCCTGTTTCTGGCCACTGCCCTGGTGCTGACCGCATGCAAGCGCGACGAGCCGGCACCGGCCGACCCAGCACCTGCACCCCAGGCCGGCACGCCGGCCGAAGCGGCGCACGGCGGCGAACATGCCGCCGCCATGGTCACCGAAGCGGCCACCACCACTGCAACCGCCGAGCTCAAGCCGACCAAGGGCAATGACGTCAAAGGCACGGTGACCTTCAAGACCGTCGACGGCGCACTGCGCGTTACCGGCCAGCTGAGCGGTCTTAAGCCCAACACGGAGCATGGCTTCCACATCCACGAAAAGGGCGATTGCAGCGCACCGGACGGCAGCAGCGCGGGCGGCCACTTCAACCCGTCGCAGTCCGATCACGGCAACGTCAGCGCCGAACCGCACCACGGCGGCGACATGCCCAACATCAAGTCCGATGCGCAGGGCAACGCCACGATCGACGGCCCGGTGTCCAGCAACGTCAATCTCGGCAAGGCAGACCAGTTCGATATCGCGGGCCACGCGGTGATCGTGCACGCCGATGCCGACGACTACAAAACCCAGCCCACCGGCAACGCGGGCGGCCGTCTGGCCTGCGGCGTGATCACCACCGATAACGCGCAGGCGGCAACACGTTAAGTCCCAATCTCCTCGGCCGCGATTGAGTGCGGCCGAGGAAGATCAATGCGTCGCTGACACTGGCTCAACCATGTGACGAATGCGACGTTCGATTTGCGCGCAACTTGTAGGGTTTGAATCACAAACATCGTTGACGCGCGTCATCGGACGTCGCTGGACACTTGACTCGTCTGTGATTGTCTCGCTGCGCGTGCGGATTACCGCAGGGGCCCATGGGTGCGGGGGCATAAACATCAGCCAAGTCGTCACATTTGGCTGTTCGAGTTGGTCGGATGAGAGGATTTGCTCCATGACCTTCTTGAGACTGGTCGTGTAGACCTTCAAGCCTGGTGTGTCCTGCTGATCTTTGCTCAATTCCACGTCATTGTGTTTCGGCAGATTCTCGAAAAACTGTTTTGCGTGCGTGTACTCCATGGGGAGGGTGTCGCGAACGGTCGTCTTTAGATCCGAATTGAAAGGGGGATTTTTCGTTTCGCTCTCTCTACTCTTTCTAACTTTTCTAGCTCTTCTTGACTTGGGCGGTCTGAAAAGTTGAATTGCTCCGTCGTCAATGCGGTTTGCGTTGGCGCGGGAGAGGAGTCGCACGAGAAGCGCCATTTGCGCGCGGCATCGAGCACGGCATTGTCAGCATCGGCGTAGCCGCTACCTGTTTGCAGACTGACGTCTGCATTGCCATTGGCGATGCAGAAGGGCGAAGGTTGAGTTCAACAGATCCTTTCGCGTGCTCGCGTCTTAGCTGCTCAGGATAGACGGGCCGGTGTGTCTCCACGAATCCCCGTCTAGTTTGCAGCGCGGCGCGGGAATCCGAACAGTCAGCAATGCTGTTCCCGGAGTTGCCTTGCAATGGTAGCGCCACCGTTTCGCGGCAGTCATCGCTGCGCGATCGACTAGTCTGTTGCGAGATGACCTGGCAATGGAGGTGTCTTTGACCTGTTCGTCCTTATCAATGGTTGCAAGCACCTCTACTGTCATCTCGTAATCGACGTGCAAATTGTACGATTCGAGTGCGACAGGCGAAGCAGCCATCGAATCAGCGTCGACGGTACAGTTGGACGAGATGGGAGTGGGCCCAGCTGCATGGAGTAAGCCGCATGCGCAAATCCCAACGATGACCACCGCTCCAAGTCGCAGAGAATATTCGTTGCGCTTCACAATTATTCGTCCGTGAAACGGCAGATAATCCGTGGGGGATTAATAACGGCTAGCTAGCCAGCGCCTGCCGCGGATCCTGGCCTGGTTCCACATGCACGTACAGCACTGGCAACCCATGCGCCTCCAGCACAGCGGCCATCTGCCGCTGGCGCGCAAGATAGTGCTCGTACACGCCGCGCAGGCGTTCGCAGTTTTCGCGGTCGTGCGCGTAGTAGTCGCACCAGCCGGCCGGGTCGAACAGGGCAATGCGCACTTCGCCATCGATGTAGCGCAACACCGGCTCGGGTGCTTGTTCCAGCCACTCTTCGGTTTGTGGCGCCAGCAGCGCGGCTTCGATCAGCGGCCACAGCGGCGCCAGGCCCTGATTGTCGTACTGCATCGACATCATCGCCGCCAGATCGTTGGCAGTGAGATACCGCGCATGTTCGATGCGGGCACCGAAGCTTTCTTGCGCCAGCAACGCGGTGTCAGCCTGCGCCATGCCCTGAGCGAGCAAGACTTCTTCCATTGCATCGGCCACGGTGGCGACCGTTTGCGGATCGCCGGAAAGCAGGAACGGCAGCACGCGTAAGCCGCCCCCGACCAGTTGCGCATCGGCCTGGAACGGCAGCGGAATCTCGCCCTGCGCATCGGCACCGAAGGCCAGCACCCGCGGTCCCTGGTCGCGGCCGGGAGCGCGCGCCTGCAGCTCTTCCAGCCGCCGATGCAGCGGCCAGCCTGGCCGCAACACTTCGGCCGGGTCGAAATGCGCCAGCGCCACGCTCAATTCCAGATCGCGGATTTCGGGGATCCATTGCCCCAGATCGCGGCCAATGCGTTCGGCCAGCATGCCGGCCTGCTCGGGCGCCAGGGCGCCGCGCTCGGGGGCGGTGCCGCCCGTCAATTCCAGCGCCATCACACCCATGGCGGTCACGCCGTGTTCGGTCTTGCTCATGATTCGCGGTTGGCCCATCACGGGGTCGAAGCTACACTGCGGCCATTATGCCTGCCGGCCCTGTGCAGGCCATGTCCCCGAGTCCTCCATGCCAGGTCAGCCGATGCCCGCAGCCCGTCCCGTCGCCATTCTGGGCGGCGTTCGTATCCCGTTCTGTCGTCAGAACACCGCATACGCGGACGTGGGCAACCTGGGCATGTCGGTGCGCACGCTGGGCGCGCTGGTCGAACGCTTCGGCCTGCATGGACAGCAACTGGGCGAAGTGGCGATGGGCGCGGTCATCAAGCACTCCTCGGACTGGAACCTGGCCCGCGAGGCGGCGCTGTCGTCCGGGCTGTCGCCGCTGACGCCGGGCATCACCCTGCAACGCGCCTGCGGCACCAGCCTGGATTCGGTGATCACCATCGCCAACAAGATCGCGCTGGGGCAGATCGATTCGGGCATCGGCGGCGGCTCGGATACCACCTCGGAGGTACCGATCGTCTACGGCAAGAAGCTGCGCGCGCGGCTGATGGCCGCCAACCGCGCCAAGGCCACCGGCGACAAGCTCAAGGCATTGCTGCGCGGCTTCAAGCTGAGCGAACTCAAGCCCGAATTTCCCGGCGTGGCCGAGCCGCGCACCGGCAAGAGCATGGGTGACCACTGCGAGGACATGGCCAAGGAATGGAACATCTCGCGCGACTCGCAGGACGAATGGGCGGTGGCCTCGCACCACAAGCTGGCCGCCGCCTATGAGCGCGGCTTCTTCGATTCGCTGATCGCGCCGTTCCGCGGCGTCTCGCGCGACAACATCCTGCGCGCCGACACCTCGCTGGAAAAGCTGGCCACCCTGCGCCCGGCCTTCGACAAGACCTCCGGCCGCGGCACGCTGACCGCGGCCAATTCCACCCCGCTCACCGATGGTGCCGCCGCGGTGCTGCTGTCCAGCGAAGCCTGGGCGCTGGCGCATGGCCACACCCCGATGGCCTATCTGCGCGATGCGCAGGTGGCGGCAGTGGATTTCGTGCATGGCGAAGGCCTGTTGATGGCGCCGACCATCGCGGTGCCGCAGATGCTGGCGCGCCAGGGCCTGACCCTGCAGGACTTCGACATCTACGAAATCCACGAAGCGTTTGCCGCGCAGGTGCTGTGCACGCTGCGCGCCTGGGAGAGCGAGGATTACTGCCGCAATCGCCTGGGCCTGGATGCGCCACTGGGCCGCATCGACCCCGACAAGATCAACCCGCTGGGTTCCTCGCTGGCCACCGGCCACCCCTTCGCGGCCACTGGTGCACGCGTGGTAGCCACCGCCGCCAAGCAGCTGGAAGAACGCGGCGGCGGCCGCGCGCTGATTTCGATCTGCACCGCTGGCGGCATGGGCGTGGTGGCGATTGTGGAGCGCTGACGCTGCTGCGCAGCGTGGGGTTGGGAATTCGGGATTGGGGATTCGCAAAAGCAGACGCGGACTCCTGATTTTACGAATCCCCAATTCCCAATCTCCAATCCCAAACCTGCAAGGACGCATGGATGTTCACTGATGGATCCCGCGAGCCGCCCAGCCTGTACCTGCCTCCGTCCAATGGCGATGTGTGGCGCGAAGGCGATGTGCTGGTGTGCACGGCGGGCGCCAATCTGCCGCCGCGGTGCGTCAAGTGCAATGCGCCGGCCGACATGCCGCCACGTCGCTACATCTTCCACTGGCACCACCCGGTGATCTACGCAGCGCTGCTGCTGGGCGTGTTGCCGTACGTGATCCTGGCCATCGCGTTGCGCAAGCGCAGCGCGCACGTGCTCACCTTGTGCGCGCAACACGAGCGCCGCCGCGTGCGCTATGTCGCGGTGGCGATGGCATCGGTCTTGGCGTTGCTGGTCTGCGGGTTGTCGATCGACAGCCAGTTCCGCTGGCTGATCGGTGCCAGCGTGATGGCGGCGATGCTACTGATCGGACGGCTGGGCGCGCGCGTGTTGTCGCCGACCCAGGTCGACCATGCGCAGGCGCGCTATCTGGGCGCCTGCGATGCCTTCCTGAGCGACCTGCCGCCACCGCCGCAGGTCTCGCGCCAGCGCTGATGCACTGCGGCGCACCTGGGGTGTGCGCCGCTGCAACGTCGAACGGGCCGCATCGATTAGAGGATGCGATCGTCCGGCGCGAGTGGGTCGGACACCGGCGTCGGGCCTGCCGATACCAACGGCCCACGCAACGACTGCTGTGGCATGGGCGCATGCACCGGCTCGCCGCGGGCGGCACGCAACGCATTGGCGTAGCAATGCTGTGCCGACAGCACGTCGCCTGACGCGGCAAAACCGTGTCCCAGCTCTTCCCAGGCTTCGCTACCGGCGCCGTTCGCGATCGCGCGGTGCAGGAATTCCTCGGCCTGTGACCACTGCTGTTGATGACGTGCCAGTCGCGCCAGTGTCAGCAGCAGGCCCGGGCTGTCCGGAGACTGGGTGAGCCAGCGCTGCGCGCTGGCCCGGCGCGAATCGTATTTTTCCAGCGGCAGCACGCCGTACAGCCGCACCAGCGATTCATCCCATTGCGCGTCCAGCGCCTGCTCCAGGCTGTGCACGGCCGCGTCGTCCCAGTGCAGCACCGCCGCGCGCTGCGCGTAGGCGCCCACCACCGCCGGAGTGGTGCGCAATGCTTTGGGCAATGCCTCCCAGCGCTCGGCCAGCGCATTGGCGTCGCTGGCTTGCAACAGGGTCTGCTCGGCCAGCGTCGCTTCCAGCGTGCTGTAGGCATCGGGCGCCAACACCGCCTGCTGACGCAGGGCGCCGAGCTGGCCGTAGGCTTCATCGGCGCGGCCGATCTGGGTCAGGGCATGCGTGCGCAGCAGCAGGCCGCGTGCCGGTAATGGCTGCGCATTGGCGCTATCCAATGCATTGATCGCTTCCACCGGGCGCTGGCGTGCCAGATGCCGCTCGCCCTGCAGCAGCGCATAGGCGGTGGGGTCGCGTTCGGCCAGTTGCTGTGCAAGTGCCGTGGCCGCGGCTTCATCGCCGCGTGCATCGGCCACGCGCACTGCGCTGGCCAGGGCAATGCCGCTGACCTCATCGTCTTCGCTGGCACTGACCAGCAGCCGCTCGGCACGCTGCCATTGGCCATGATCGGCAGCGCGCAGGCCTTCGATCAAACGCGCACGGCCCTTCCTGCGGCGGTATTTGCCCCACACGCGAAACGGCAGGCTGATCAACGTCCATAGCAGCCAGAGCACCAGCAAGGCGATCACCAGGATCAGCAGCGCCTGCGGCATCGCGGCGTGGTAGTCGTTGCCACCCACGCTGACCACCACATTGCCCAGGTCGTAGCTGTTCTGGTGCGACAGCCACTGCGCGCCAAGCACGCCCAGCGCCACGGCAACCAGCAGAATCAAGACGGTACGTAATACTTTCATTGGGTGGATCTCCCTTCACGCATGGCCTGCAGTTGCAGCAGGGTAGTGCCCAGTTCCGGCAGACGCGGACGCAGTGGCGCTTGTTGCAGGCTGCGTAGGCGTGCGCGCAGCTGACGGCGTTGCGATGAGTCCGGCCACAGCCTGGTGGTCCAGGTATCCACGCGGCGCAGCGACTGTGCGAACCCGGCGGCATCGCCACGTTCCGCAGCCGCGCGGGCCAGGCTGATTTCGATCTGCAAGGCATCGCGCGCGGCATGCCGATCAGCACCGGTGAGCAAGGCATCGCCGCGGCTGGGACGGATGTCCACCAGCGGCGCCAGCACCTTTTGCCACCATGGCTGCGCCGCATCGCTGTCCTGGACGGGTTGTTCCGGCAGGCGCTGCACCTCGGCCGCCAAGCTGTCCAGGGTCTGGCCGACTTGTGCCTGTGGGCCGGCGCCGAGGCGATCCAGCGCATCGCGCTCCTGCACCAGTGCCTGCCGCAGATTGAGGTAGCCGGGGTCGTCGATACCGTTGAGCGCGCCATTGGCCAGCGCATACGCGCGCCGCGCGCCGTCGGCATCGCCGGCGATGCTCAGCCGTTGTTGGCCGAGCCGCAGCAGCAGCTCCACTTCATCCAGGCGCAGTGCTTGCGCGCCGTGTCGGTTGGGGTCGGCCAGCTTTTGCACGGTGTCTTCGAGCAATGCGCTGCGCTGACTCAGGCCCAGCATTTCATCGCGCAGCACGCGGTTGGTGGCGGCTGCATCCTGCAAGCGGTCATTGGCCAGGCGCTGATCGCGGCGCAGCGTTTCCAGCATCTGCTGCGTACCGTCCCAGCGTTGCTGCTGCGCCTGTGCGGCCTGCAGCTGTGCGCCCTGATAGCTCTGCCACGCGCGCCAGCCCAGGAACAGCGCCACGCCGACGGCTGCCACGGCCACTACGAGCAGCAGCCATGCCAAGGGAAAGCGTCGCGTGGGAGCGGGCATTTCGGTCATTCGGACATCCTCGGGCGGTCACAACCGGCGCAGGCGCCGCAGTCATCCGCCACAGCATGGCGTGCAGCGGCGGAGACCCGCAAGCTGTGCTTGAGCTCGCAGTTCAGCAAGGTCGCGATGGTGTCACGATCGCTGCGGCAGCAGCGGCAAGCTGTACTGGCAGCGGGCCTTGTGCGCGTATGCGATGGATGAAGCCAGCGGCGTGCGCGGCATCCAGCATGCGATCGCTGGACGCGACCACCGGCCGCTGTTGCCATCTTTCAATCAGGGCGGCAGGCAGCTGTTGCAGGATTAGCGTCAGTGCCTCGGCGCTGCTCAACGCCAGCACGCTGCGCGGCAATGCGAGCGAGAAGGCGTGCATGGCCGATGCGCGCAAGCGCAGCGGGACGCGTTGATAGACATCGGCACGCACAATGCGCGCACCGCGCTGTTCCAGCGTCGGCGCCAGCATGCCGCGTCCGCCGGGTGCGGTGATCAGCCCGACGGCCTGCAGCGGCGACTGCAGTAGCGGCAGCGCTAGCAGTCCTTCGCTATCCATCCGCGTCGGGCGCACCACGGTGTCGATGCCGCAGGCCTGCAATGCGCGCGCAGTGCCATCGCCCACGCTCACCCAGTGCGCCTGCGCCGGGCGCTGCAGCGGCACCAGACGATGCGCCGCCTGCACGGCCGCCGGGCTGGTGAACACCGCAATCGGTGCTGCCAGCGCCTGCCGCAGCGCATCGTGCGCCTGTGCGGTGTCGTTGGTCTGCAAGCGCCACGGCGACAGCGCAAGTACCCGTCCGCCATGCCGCGCAACTGCCCGCCTTAGCGGCGCATGTTCGCCGCTGGGGCGCAGCGAGATCAGGGTCCAGGCAGCATCGGGATGGGCAAGGCCGGTCATGGCGTGATTATGCGAGAGCGCTGCCACCTGCAGCGCAATGTCGCTGCATCTAGAAGGATGCCAGTGCGAATCGATGGCGAAGTGCCGGCAGCGGGAGCGATGTTTGGACACCCTGACTGGCGCCCTTCGTCTCAGTCCAGAACCTATTGCAACCGCGGGGAATCCCGTCACGATCCTGGCCGACAACCGTGCTGGAGTGGCGTAGTGATCAAGTCCTACCTTATCAACATGCAGCGCAGTAGCGACCGGCGACAGGCCATGTCGGCGCGCTTCGATGCGCTGGGCCTGCCGTTCGAGCGCATTGCTGCCGTGGATGGCGCCACGTTGACGGCCGAGCAGATCGCCGACTTCGTACGCGAGCGTCCACTGGAAGCATCGGGCGATGCCTTCAGCACCGGCCCGCGCAAGTGGACAGCGTCCAACATCGGATGCTTTCTCAGTCATCAGGCGGCGTGGCGCATTGCGGCCGATTCCGCTGACGCGTACACCGCGATTTTCGAAGACGACATGCATCTGTCCGATGCGCTGCCGGCGCTGTTGCGTAGCACCGATTGGCTACCGGGCGGCAACAGCATCGTGCGCCTGGAGCCGTCCTACAACCGCATCAAGCTCGATGCGAAGGTTGCCGACGTCGCCGGGCGGCAACTGCGCCTGGTGCGCCCATCGACGTATCAACATTGCTGGCCGGTGTGCGCGGGTGCGCTGATCATCAGCAGGGATGCCGCACGATTGCTGCTGGCTGCGGAGGCGCGCTGGCACACCATGGCCGATATTTTTTTGTTCGGTTGGAATGAGTCGCCAGTCGCGCACCAACTGTCCACGTATCAACTCTCGCCGGCCGCTTGTATCCAGGACAAGTTCTTCCATCCGGCGGCGGAAAACATCGTGTTCACCAGCACGATCGATGTGCCGCTGACGCAAGCGCAAAAGCGGCGCAGCACGCATTGGAAAGCCAAAGCCACGGCGTTGCTGCGGGTGGCGCAGGGCTATCGCAAAGTGGTGTTTTCGCCTTAGCGCAGGGAGCGGTGGTTGCCAAGGCCCTGGCAGGCACGCGGTCGGCCTGGCGTGCTGATTGCGTGCCCTCCGCTCTGGCATGCGGTTTCGGTCGATCTGTTGCATGCAACGACCAAGCGCAGCCGGCCCGCGCGTTGCGTGCGGCGATGACTGCATTCACCATGCGGTGCCGCATGTCACGCGAGTGCACAAGACGCTTGCAGAACATTGCGGCATGATGCCGCCCTTCGCCGTCTTTCAGTCTTTGCCGATGCCTCCTTCGTGCACGCTCGCATCCGCCCTGCAGTCGCTGCAGTCGCAGTTCATCGCCATGCCACCGGTGCTGTCGATGGGCATTGCCGTCGATGGTTTGCACGATGGTGCGCTGCGCTTGCGCGCGCCGCTGCAGGCCAACGTCAACGACAAGGCCAATGCATTCGGCGGTAGCCTGGCCTCGCTGATGACACTGGCCAGCTGGGGCTGGCTGACCTTGCAACTGCAGTTGGCCGGACACAGCGCCGATGTCTACGTTGCCGACAGCCAGCTGCGCTACGTCGCGCCGGTGTACGAAGACCTGGTGGCCAATGCCGAGCCGTCCGAGCTGGGGAGCTGGGAGGCGTTTCTGGCAACGTTCCGGCAGCGCGGCAAGGCGCGCATCGGCATGCGTGCGCAGATCGCGCTGGGCTCGGGCGCCGCGGCGGCCACGTTGAGCGGGCGCTTCGTGGCGTTTCCAAAGCGGTAGGATGCGCGCTGGATCAGGGGGAATACGCATGCGTGCAATCATCACAACGGTCGTGCTGCTTGGGCTGGCGATGCTGAGCGGGGTCGTCAACGCCGGCAGCCGCGCCCAGGCGCGCGCGCTGGAAACCACCCAGGCCGCCTATACGGCCGCCGTGCGCTGGAACGATTTCGACGCCGCGCAGGGCTTCGTTGAGCCGGCGTATGCCCAGGCGCATCCGCTCAGCGACCTGGAACGTTCGCGCTACGAGCAGATACAGATCTCCGGCTACCGCGAGGTGCGCGTGGGCGAAGATCCCAATGGCGACCTGCGCCGCGAGGTCGAATTGCGCGTGATCAACCGCAACACCCAGGCCGAACGGCTGGTGCGCAGCATCGAGATCTGGCGCTGGAATCCCGAGCAGAAGCGCTGGTGGCTGGCCAGCGGTCTGCCCGATTTGTGGAAAGGCCAATAGCCTGGCCCCTGCGCGCTGGGCGTCGCGTGCGCCAGCTGTGCGACAATTCCCGCCCGCTCGACTGACCCTGACCCCGTGAATTTCGAAGAGCTGCAGGCCTTTGTCGGCCGCAACCCCATGTTGTCGCTGGCCCTGGTGGGCCTGACCATCGCCCTGATCGTCACCGAGGTCGCGCGCCTGTTCCGCGGCTATCGCGCGCTCACGCCGGCCCAGCTGACCCGTCTGATCAACAGCGACAACGCGCTGGTGATCGACCTGTCGCCGACGGCCGATTTCGAAAAAGGCCACATCGCCGGCAGCCGGAATGTGGCACTGGCCAAGTTCGACCCGGCCGGCAAGCTGCTGGCCAACGCCAAGGCCTCGCCCGTGGTGGTGGTCTGCCGCAGTGGCACCACCTCCGCTGGTGCAGCCAAGACGCTGAAGAAAGCCGGTTTCGAGCAGGTCTATTGGCTCGAAGGCGGTGTCGCTGCCTGGCAGATGGCCGAGCTGCCACTGATCAAGGGCCGCTGATCCGCCTTGTGCGGCGCCCGGCAAGCCCCCATTGCTGGCGTGAGAGACTCGCGCTTTCACGTCTGCATCACTCAACGCTGCATCCACCGAACCGTTTCTGGAGTTAGGAATGTCCGACGAAATCCTCAACGGCGCCGCTGCGCCGGCCGACGCCGCTGCTGGCCCCGCCTTCACCATCGAAAAGATTTACGTCAAGGACGTGTCCTTCGAATCGCCGAACGCCCCGGCCGTCTTCAATGACGCCAACCAGCCGGAGCTCCAGCTAAACCTCAACCAGAAGGTCCAGCGCCTCAACGACAACGCTTTTGAAGTGGTGTTGGCCGTGACCCTGACCTGCACCGCCGGTGGCAAGACTGCCTATGTGGCCGAAGTGCAGCAGGCCGGCGTGTTCGGCCTGGTCGGCCTGGAGCCGCAGGCGATCGACGTGCTGCTCGGCACCCAGTGCCCGAACATCCTGTTCCCGTACGTGCGTACGCTGGTCAGCGATCTGATCCAGGCTGGTGGCTTCCCGCCGTTCTACCTGCAGCCGATCAATTTCGAAGCCCTGTATGCAGAAACCCTGCGCCAGCGTTCGCAGGGCGAAGGCACCTCGCTGGCCGATTCCGAGCCGGCTGGCAACGCCTAAGCCTTAGATTGCGCCGATGAGCGATTCGACCCACAAGATCGCCGTTCTCGGCGCCGGTTCCTGGGGCACGGCCCTGGCCGCGCTGCTCGCCAGACACGGTTACTCGACCGTGCTCTGGGGCCGCGATGCGGCGATGGTGGACATCATCGACCGCACCCATGAGAACGCGCGTTATCTGCCGGGCATTCCACTGCCCGACAGCCTGCGTGCCACCACCGACCTGCAGGCGGCCGTCGCTGACGCCACCTGGATTCTGGTGGTGGTGCCCTCGCATGCGTTCACCGAGACAATCCGGCTGATCGCACCGCTGCGCCCAGCGGACGCGGGCGTTGCCTGGGCGACCAAAGGGTTCGAACCCGGTTCCGGGCGGTTTCTGCATGAAGTGGCACGCGACATCCTCGGCCCCAGCGTTCCGCTGGCCGTGGTGACCGGGCCCTCCTTCGCCAAGGAAGTCACGCTCGGCCTGCCGACGGCCGTCACCGTGCACGGCGACGATGCGACGTTTGCCCAAGTGGTGGCCGACGCGATGCATGGCCCCACTTTCCGCGCCTACACCGGCGACGACATGGTGGGCGCCGAACTGGGCGGTGCGATGAAAAACGTGCTGGCCGTGGCTACCGGCGTGGCCGATGGCATGCAGCTTGGCCTCAATGCACGCGCTGGTTTGATCACACGTGGCTTGAACGAGATGCTGCGTCTGGCGGCGGCGATCGGCGCACGTCCGGAAACCCTGATGGGCCTGGCCGGTTTGGGCGATCTGGTGCTCACCTGCACCGGCGATTTGTCGCGCAACCGTCGCCTGGGTCTGGCGTTAGGCCGTGGGCAGAGTTTGAACGATGCGATCCGCGAGATCGGCCAGGTGGTCGAATCGGTGCAGACGGCCGACGAGGTCATGCGCCAGGCCGAACACCACGGCATCGAGCTACCCATCTCCAACGCGGTGCGCGCGGTATTGCATGGCGAAATCACTCCGGAAGCAGGCTTGAAGGAATTGCTAGCACGCGAGCGCAAGCCCGAATATCCGCAGACCTTGTTTACCTGACGACACAGCGGCACTTGGGTGCCCATTGCGAAGATGCAGAACAAAACGCCCGGCACTGCCGGGCGTTTTGTTGATTGGCTGTTGCACGGCGTACGTCGAGCTTCGGCGGATCAGGCGTCAGGCATTGCTACGCACCCAACGCGGACGCGGCCACTTCCTCGTGGCAGGTGCACCGTTGGCGAGGATTCCCCAGTGCAAAGCGCCGCGTTAGGCAACGTGTGCGGACACACCGCCAACCGATCGCCCAAAAGAAAGAAGCCCGGTCGGGGGACCGGGCTTCCAATGCAACGCGGGAGAGAGAGTCGCGTTGCAGTTCAACGTGCGGCTTACCAGCTGAAGCGCGGGCCGACCGACCATTCCTTGTTGCCGTCGCCATCCATACGGATGTCGCCGTTGATGCCCCAGTTCTGGTTCAACTTCACCTGGGCGCCAAGGCGGCCGTAGAAGTTGTCACCGATGTCGATGCCACGCTTCTTGGAGAAGTCTTCGTAACCAGCCAGCGCATAGACTTCGAAGTGCTCGCCGAAGGCGTTACGCAGACCGGCTTCAACGCTGTAGCCGTCGAAGTTGATGTTCGGGGTGTCCAGGTCCAGCTTGCGGTACGCAACGCGGGCGACGAAGTCCGTGCTGGTGGCGATTTCGTGGTTGAAGCCCACGCCAACGCCCCACTGCTGGAAGTCGGAGTTGGTGTTTTCGAACACGTTGTTGTTGTCGTCAGCATTCTGCTTGCTGTAATCGCCGAACACGTGGAAGTTCGGAGCGACAGCATAAGATGCCTTCACGCCCCAGCCGTCCGCATCGCGGCCTTCGGTCGGAGTGCGCACGTAGTCGCCTTCGACGAAGTTGTAGGAGAGGTTTTCAGCAGCCGAAGCCGCAAACGGCAGAGCTGCGAGAAGGCCGAGGGCCAGCAAAGAAGTCTTCATGATCGGGATACCTGTACTTATTTGATTGGGCCGGCGCTGAGGCGAATGCCGTTCGCTGCCGAGATGTAAATTCTCCGTTATTCGATGGAACGCGACATGAATTCTGGACTGACCAGTTGATGAATCATCGCGCCAGATTCAGCTGCGCTTTCTTGTGTTGCACGAGAAACCCACCTGGCGCTAGCGAAGTGTGACGACGATCGAGGCGCTCATGGACCGGCGGTACGACGCTAAACTCTTGGCGCCCGGGCGGGATAGTGAGATTGAACGTCCATACTTTGAGTAGAGATCGACATGACACAGCAAGGCACAGAGCAGCTTCTCGCGCGCGCGGCGCAGGCCATGCTGGATGCCAATGATGCAGAATCGCTCGCAATCCTTGGCGCACTTCTAGCGCAAGACCCGGAATGCGCACAGGCGCACTATCTGCTCGGTGCACAGCGTGCTCAGCTGGGCGATCTGGATCTCGCCGAGCAAGCATTCCATCGTGCACTGCAGTTGTCTGCGGAATTTCCGATGGCGCGCTTTCAACTGGGTCAACTGTTGCTGGTCACAGGCCGCAACAGCGATGCGGTTCAGATGCTGACACCATTGGCCGAATCAATCGAAGGCGCGATCGGTAGCTATGCAAGCGCTCTGATCTCGATTGCCCATGACCATGTGGATCTTGCCATCTCGCAACTGCAGATGGGGTTGACTCAGGGGCAGCCGATCGCCGCATTGCAAGCGGACATGCAACGCCTCGTGCAGTTGCTGTCGAGTACCAATGGGTCGCTCGCGTCCACGCAGGCCGACACCGGCGCTACGTTACCTGGTGCGTCCATGTTGCTGTCCAACTACAGCCGCTACAACTAGAACATGGAGATAAACCCTCTATCGCCGACTGCTGCATTAATCGCGGCGATTCGTGGAGAAACGGCTCGTGGGCGCAAGACGGCTTCCCACTCAGGCGTGACGAACCGAACATCGGAAGGCACCCGTACGAGGCAGGCCAATTCCACTGCACAGCTTGAGCGTCAGCTGGCGCAGATCGCCAGTGAGGTCACGGGCAACGATCTGGCAGCGGTACGCCGCGCGCGGCCATTGTTGATACGCCAAGTGTTGCTCTGGGAGTTCGGCCGGGCATTTCGCGAGCATCCCGAATGGACGCCGATCACGCAGCGCATCGAAGCAGCGCTCGACACCGCGGATCCTGGCGGCCATGCGTTCTTGGGCTTGCTGCGTTCACTGCAACGCAAGAGTTGAAAGACCACGTGATTGGCGATGCATCGTCATCACTCCTGCTCGCGAGATGGTCGCCTGACGGCATTGTCTTCCCGATGGAAGGTGCACATACCGGCGACCTGGTGATGGCGCTTCCCGCAATCGGCGCCGCGCTTCAAAACGGTCCGGTCGCTGTGCTCGGGTTACGTCCGAACTACTACCGCTCGCTACGACGATTGCCTATCCATTTTCGCTTTCACGTCGATGGTGGGCGCGTGCTCAGGCCGCATTGGCGAGCGAACTTACAACCAACCGACGTTTGGCTACAGAGTCTGTCGCAGGATGCAGCTCCGGTCAGAATGGAAATTCCTACCGAAGATGGGCCATGGGTGACGCATCTCATGCCTGGGTCGTCCTGGGTCGTGTTTAGCCCATGGGCCGATTTTGCTCCAAAACGTTGGGAGCCTGATCGCTGGCGAGCGCTCGCACGCTATGTAACGCAGCGAGGATTCCAGGTGGCGATCGTCGGTCCACCCCAGGCGAAAGCGCTGGCCGATGGCATTGCCGGTGATACGCACGTCAATCTGGTTGGCATGGACACCCCGGAGAACTGGCCGGCATTGCTGCGACGTGCCTGCCTGGTGGTCACGGTGGACAGCGGGCCGCTGTACTTCTGCGACGCGATGAACGTTCCCGTCATCGGATTGCATGGTGTCACGCAGCTGAGTGAGGCCGGCCCTTACTGGGACAACACGCTATGCGTGGAAGCCAATGGGATGGCCGCACTATTGGTCGATGCGGTCACGGCCTCTTTCGAACGTTGGGTGGCTGGCATTGGTCGCCCCTAAATGGCTCACCACCAGGCCTAAACTAATTTCTGTGCCCCGGGATTGTAGGGAGGTAACGGCGAAAGAGCGCCGACCGACAATCCATTAGGAGCTAAGGGCATGGTGGCAGTGTTTACGGGCAATGGACTGGGACTGTTCGACAGTTCTCTTGCTGCCCTCGGGGCGACAACCGGTGGTACCGCCTCGCTGGGTCAGGGACGCGACCGGCAATACGTCAATGTGGCTCAGGGCAATCTTGTGCTGCAGGCGGCCGACGAGCACCTAAACTTCCGTGGCCTGTCGGTTGGATTGAATCGCACCTACAACAGCCTGGGGCAGCTCTCCGATGTGGGTGCCGATGGCTGGCTGACGGGCTTCGAGCGCAAGATCAGCCTGATCGGCACACTTAATACCGCCGGTTCGCGCGCACGGTTGCAACAGGGCGACGGCAGCACCACCGAGTTCCAATACGACACGACCACCCACAGGTATGTATCTACCGCCGGAGCGGGCGCACACGACACGCTGTCCTGGGATGCCGAGTCCAAGACCTGGACCCTTACCGAAGGTAGTACGCGTCGCCAGGAACTGTTCGCCGATCATGCCGACGCCACCGCGCAGGGGCGGTTGCTCAAGATCGTTGCAGGAACCACGGACGGAGGTGCCTCGGCAGCCTTTGATGTGACCTACACCATCGATGGCCGCGTTGCCGCGGTCGTCCAGGTTGATGGCAGCGCGAATGGCGATGCGATCGTGTTTTCCTATGATGCTCAAGGTCGCCTTGCATTGGTTGGTACCCGGCAGGCGGGTGTCATCCAGCATCAAGTCGGCTACGAGTACGACACCCAGGGCCGTTTGACTGCCGTGGTCACCGACCTGACGCCGCAGGACGACAGCGACAACCTCTGGAACACCGCGGACCGGGCGGCCAACGACGGCCACTTGTTCCGGACCGAATACAGCTATGTCGATGCGACCAGCCTGAGGATCGCCTCAGTACGCCAGAGTGACGGGGTGGTGACCCGTTACAGCTATCAAAGCGATGGCCGTTTGGCCAGCGTGGCATATGGCGAAGGCGCTCAAGCGCAGGCCTATACCCTGACCTATGCCACCGATCAGCGCCAGACCGATATCACCGATGCAGCGGGGCGCAGCTGGAGCTACCGCTTCGATACGGCGGGCCAACTGCTGGAGGTGCTTGCTCCGCCAGTGAGCGGCCAGCGTGATGTCACCAGCTACACCTATGACGCTGCAGGCAACCTCACCTCGACCAAGCAAGCACGCGGCAGTGCTGTACTGACGCAGGTCACCTATATCTATGATGCCAGCGGCAATGTGCTGCGCGAAACCAACAAGGCCGGCGAAGTCACGATTCGCGCTTATTCGGCGCAGAACCAGGTGCTTTCGGAAACGCGTTACCTTGCCGGCGCCACCAATTTCAGCACCGCAGAGCCCCCAGTAGCGGGCGCGCTGCGCACGCGTTACGTCTACGACAGTCAGGATCGGCTGCGTTTCATCGTCGATGCCGAAGGCCGTGTGAGCTCTCTGGACTACGCAAGCAGCGGCACAGGCGTAGGCCAACTGGCAAGCCGGCGCAGTTTTGCCAATGCAAGCTACGTCGGCACGGCGTACACCGAGGCGGCGCTGCAGGCCTGGTCGGCGCCATTGCTCGCAGACAGCGGCCTGGTGGAATACAGCTACGATCCGAATGGACGCCTAGCGCTGACGGTTGCCTTCGCCCAGGTCGATGCCAACGGCGTGGGCATGCGCGATGAGGCCACGCTGACCACGTGGTCCACCTACGACGGCCAGGGGTTGTTGCTGCGCAAGGCTACCGTGCGCGGCACTGTGGAAGCACCGATGCTGAGCGAAATCGTGGACTACTCCTACGATGGCATGGGCCGGCTGCTGGGCACCGTGCAGAGTCAAGGCGTACCCCTCGACTCGCCTGTTCCGACAGACCCGACAGACCCGACAGATCCGACAGATCCGACAGATCCGACAGATCCCGCAGACCCCGCAGATCCGGTTGATCCTACGGATCCAGTTGATCCTCCTCTCGTCCCGGGCACCCCGGTGCCCGTGCGTACCACCACCTACCAGTACCTGGACAGCCTGGGGCGCATTGCCATCGCACAGACTGCCGGAGCAACCCAAATCCAGGTGCGCGACAGCGCCGGGCGCACGACCACCACAACGTTGGACGATCCGACAGCCGTCGGTGCTGCACGCACGCAACGCTACATCTATGACGCTGCCGGCTTGCTGCGCGCATCCGAAGATGCGCTAGGTGGGCGCGTCTATCAGTTTTACGACGAAAAGGGCCGGCTGGCGGCGCAGGTCGATGCCACGGGTACGGTCATCGGCTACAGCTACGATGGTGCGGACCGGGTGATCGCCACAACCGCGTATGCCAATCGCGTTACGACGTCCAGCTGGCTGATCGATGCCCAGGTTGTCCCGACATTGGTATCCCAAATCGGTTTAAAACTCGATAGCGCTAACGACCGCGTTACCCTTCGCAGCTACGACGATGCTGGCCGTGTTCTTACCGAAACCAGCGCAGTGGGCACCGTCACCCGCTACACGTACGACGGTGCCGGGCGCCTGGTCACCACGACCATCGGCACCGGCACCATCGCGCGGGTCTCGCGTAATTTCTACGATGCCTCTGGCTTGCTAACGGGCACGCTGGACGCAGAAGGCTTTCTGGTCGAGCGTGGCTACGACAAGGCAGGGCGTCTGGTTCGCACGACTGCATACGCAACCGCCACAACGGCCAGCCTGCGGGCTTCCGGCACGCTACAGCAGTTGCGTCCAAATGCAGCAGACGCAGACCAGACCACGCGCCTTTTCTACGATGGCCGCGGTAACTTGATCGGCCAACTCGATCCGGAAGGCTACGTCACCGAATACGTGTTCGACGAGGCCGGCAACAGCCGAGCGACCTTGTCTTACTACAAGCAAGTGCAGGCTGCGGCGCGCGAAGGCAGTTGGACAGTTATTCGCCAGCAGGTCGCGGAGGTGGCCGATGAGGCCGCCTATCGGCAACAGCGTCGGCAGTTCAATTGGCTGGGCCAGCTGGAAACTGAGATCTCCACTAGTGGGCTGGTGACACGTTACACGTACGACACGGCGGGTCGTCTGGCGCAGACCGTCAGAGAAGACCGTCATAAAGACGAGTGGGGCCGGGAAACGGTCGATATCCGGGAAAACAAGCGTTTCTACAACGCATTCGGCGAGATTGTCTCCGAACTCGACGGTGTCGGGTCGGAAAAATTGCTCCAGGCGAAGACGGATCAGGAACGCCAGGAGTTGATCGCCCGTTACGCAACGCACTACGAGTACGACGCGTTGGGTCGAATGAGCCGCAGTACTAATCCCAACGGAGTGGCGACCTGGTTCATCCATGACGCCGAAGGGCGCCTGCGCTACACCGCACAGGGCATGTCCAGCGCAGAAGGCGTCAAGAATGCGCAAGCCGAAATCACTGAGTGGCGTTACAACGCATTTGGTGATCAGACCGAACAGATCCGCTATGTAGGCCGCCTGCAGCTGTCGGTGCCCGACAGCCGTCAGAGCCTGCAGGATGCGATCGGCACATTGTCGTTCAACGCCGCAAACGATGCTCGCCAGCAATTCACCTACAACGCGAACGGGCAGGTCATCACGATGACTGACACGCTCGGCGTTCGTACACTTCAGGCTTACAACATATTTGGCCAGCTCGAACGGGTCGAACGTGCCGCCGGTACCCCGCGTGGCACGGTCACGACCTATAGCTACGATCGTCGCGGCTTGCAGTTGCAGACCGTGCAGGATGCAGGCACGCGACGGCTCAACCTGACCCAAAGCACACGTTACGACGCATTCGGGCGCTCGGTCAGCCAGACCGATGCGCGCGGAGGCATCAGCACCTTCGCCTACGACAATAATGGCCGGCTCATTCAAACCTCGCGCCGTGTTGAGGGGCGTGACGAGATCACGGTCACCCGTTATGACGCATTCGCGCGCGCGCTGGAAATCACCGACGCAACCGGAAACACCGCACGTTTCAGCTACGACGATACGGAACTAGAAGTGCAGACCACCTCTGCGCTGGGTGTGGTGACTCGATCGCGTTACACCAAGTTCGGCGAGCTGCGGCAAGTGGAAGGAGCCAAGCCGGCGAGTTATACGTACGACGCAAATGGCAGGCTGGTTTCCTGGAGAGATGGTGCGGTCAATAAGAATCGTCAGTATGACGATGCCGGACGACTGATCTCCAGCGACGAGACCGGGCAACGCTTCAACTACGTCTACGATGACGCGGGCAGGCAGACCGCAAGCATCCAACCAAACTGGAGCTACAACCCAGAAACCGGTGCGGTCGAGATCCTGCCGAGCAGCCCTTCGACCCGTTATACGTATGATGCGCTCGGGCGTCAGCTTCGCGTGGTGGATGCCAGGGGGGTGATCACTGACTTCCGCTACGATCTGTCTGGCCAGTTGATCGAATCGACCCTCGACCCTAGCGGACTTGCGATCAAGACCACTTACGCGTGGGATGAGCTTGGTCGGCAAGTCTCAATCGTCGAGGGCGTAGGCACCACGGCTGCACGGACCACGCTCTATACATACGACGCGGCCGGAAGGCGCGTCAGAGAGGTTGTCGACCCGACCAAGCTCGCGTTGACAACGAGCTATACCTACGATGCCAACGGCAATCTTGTCGCGCGTCAGGACGCCAGCGGCAGTCTGACGCGCTACACCTACGACGAAGCTAATCGTCTACGGTTCCAGATCGATGGCATCGGCGCTGTGACCGAACATCATTACGATGCAGCAGGCCGCGTCGTGGCGACGAGGACGTACGCTCAGCCGGTCGCGCTCAGCAACACCACGCTTCAGGCGACAAGCGCGCAGCTGCAGGCTTTGATTGCGCGTAACGATGCGCGCGATCAACAACAGTACGTCGTTTTCAATGCCGACGGCCAGGTGTCGCTTACGATCGATGGCGCGGGTGCAACGGTTTCGTATGCGTACGATGCAAAGGGACGCCAAGTAAAGACAATCAGGCATATATGGCCGATCGCACTCGATAGCACCAAGAGACAGGCACTCGAGAGTGGTGAATCGAGCACAGACGGTGTTGAGGTGGAACTGGACTGGCGCGATTCTGTCGAGTGGAAAGCGTATTACGCCAGTGGTGCCGTCGCGGCGACTGTGGACGGCTCCGGCGCGGTCACGGAATTCTTCTATAACCGATCCGGGCTGCTCTCGGGTCGCAGGGACTATGCGCAAAGAATCGATCTTGACCAATCCACAGATCAAGACAATTATCAAAGCGTACGGCAACGGCTCGATCGTGGTGGATATGAAGCAGACGATCTAGGCACCAACTCTACGCAGTCGACTCTTGGTCTGGCGAAAAATCTAGATGATGGCTATCGCGAAGTCGGCTATATCCGCGACAGTGCTGGCCGGATCATCTACGAGGTCCAGACGATCAGCGAGTATATCGTCAGCGATAGAGATAGTTATCGAAACAGCTCTAAGCTTTCGGTAAAAGAATACGTGTACACCGCAACTGGTGAACTGTCGTCCGAGACGGTATACGGATTGGGTATTTTTGCACCGGGCGACGCGGGCGTGCCGATCCTTGGAAACTGGTGGGCTGATTCCCCGAATCTGCTGAAAGACAAATTGGCTGAGGCCGCCCAATACGAAAACAGGCAAATCCTCAGCCGTACTCGCAGCTACTATTATGATGCGGCGGGCCGGCAACGCTTTGCGATCGATGAAAGCGGTGCTGTGACGGAGCAGAAGTACGATGCGATGGGGCGCGTGATCGACAAACGTAGCTACGCAACGTTGCTGTCTTCTGCCCCGGCGACATTGGCCGAGGTTGAGGCAAGTGTAGGTAATGCCACCAGTTACCAAGGCGAATCGTTCCGTTACGATGCTGCTGGCCGTGTAATCTCTCAGACAGATCGCTTGGGGAAGGTCGACTCCTTCGGTTATGACGGCGCGGGCCGTATGATTCGCCATCAGGACCGCAATGGTGCGGTCTGGAATTACACCTACGACGCTGCAGGCAACAAAACCGCGCAGTTCAGTCCAGCCGTTACGGTCGCAACGGCCGATGCATCCGGCGTCGTGACCAGTACGCAGCGAAGCCTCGTCACGCGCTATACCTACGACGGGCAGGGCAATGTCACCTCGATGATCGAGGATGCCGACGGTGGTCGTCCTCGTGTCACCAGCTACGAATACGATAATCGCGGCAATCAGATCCGTACCATCTTTCCCGATGCCGGTCGTCTGGATGCCACAGGTCAGCTGGTCGCATCCGGCGAGCGCGCAACCGTCGAAGTCACCTATGACGCGTTCGGCAATGCGGTCATGCAGAAGGATGTGCGTGGCAAGTACAGTTACAAGGCCTACAATCCCGAGGGACGACTGACCTATGATGTGGATGCGGAAGGCTATGTCACCGGTTATGGGTACAACGCCTTTGGTGAACAGTCGCGATTGACGCGGTACGCGTACAAGGCGGACATGTCCACCGACAGCCCTGCTGAGAATCCGGAAACGATCGATCGCTACCTGCAATGGATTGGCTCATCCAGCGATCGAACGGTTTACACGTTCTATGATCGTGCTGGCCGCAAATCCAGCGTCGGCACGATGAATCTGATTGTGCCAGCGTTGGCAAGAGCATCTGACCAGGTGCAGGCAACGTACTGGGGCCAAGAGCCGGTGGAGCAAGACCTGGATTGGAGCGCTACCTCGCGCACGACGTTCTACTACGATGCGTTTGGGAATCTGACGAAAGAAGCGGTTCTGCTCGATCGGAACTACTGGGGAAACTACACCGATCTCGGCTATGGCAAGTACGCACTGACGTACCACGCGTATGACGCGAATGGCCGCGAGATCCGGCGGACGGATCCGGAGGGATATGTCACCACCTACGAATACACCGCCACCGGTCAACTTTCCAAACAGACCGAATATGCCAACCCGGTCCCCGAGGACGAGGCCGAAAAAATTCCTGCTGTCGATCCGTCCGACAGGGATCGCAGCACCACCTACATTTATGACGCCTTGGGGCGCAAAACATCAGAAACGGTAACGCGCCGTGCGCAGGACAGGTTCGGGGTCGCGAGTGTCGGCCCGCTGACCAATACCTACAGCTATGACGCTGAAGGTCGCCTCACCCAGTCGCGCATCAAAGATCAGATCGTCAATATGGCCTACGACGCGCTAGGGCGCATGGTGCTGACGCGAGAAGCTGTGCGCGGCGCTGTCAGTGCCGCAGCGTCCGGGTTGTTAGCGAGCGGTGACGTCTCCGGGATCGATGACGCCAAGCTGTATCAAGACGTCCTTCCGACCACGACCATGCGTTACGACGCATTCGGCAATCTGGTGGAACAATCCAGCGGCGCCGATGGCGCCGGTTGGGTCACCCAGACGTTTCGCTACGACTGGCAGGGGCGCAATATCTGGCAGCGCGATGTACTCGGCAACGAGTTGACGCGGACGTTCGATGCCGCCGACCGCGTTCTGGAAGAGCGTCGCAGGGTCAGCTATGCAACGTTTTCGCAGTCGGAAAGCGGCAGGTTCAACTACACCTGGCAGGCGGCAGCCGAGCTAGGTGAGTGGGCGTGGCTCAGCACGCGCTACAGTTACGACAACCAGGGGCAGCAGCTCAGCAAGCAGTCAATCCGTGAGAGCTTTGCGGGGGGCCAAAGCCTGGGCGAGGTGGTGGAGGCCAGCGAACGGGTGATCTATAACGCCTTCGGCGAGATCACGGTCAAAGACTTCCTCGGCGGATCCGAAGTCGATTATTCGATCGAGTACGATTACGACGAGCGCGGCAATGTCACCTTTTCCAACGCCGATGGTGTGCGACGTAATTTTAGATACGATGCGGGTAACCGACAGATTTCCGAATCGCATTATGTTGGCAATTCCGACTGGATGTCGCAGGCTGGCCGATATGTAGAGACGTCGCTTGACCTGGATCTTCTTGGTCGCGTCATCACACGCACGCAGTTGGGTCCGTGGACTGCCGGTATCTCGCAAGATGTGGTGACGCGCCATGGGTACGACCGCTGGGGCAACCAGACCTGGGTCATCGATGCCAAGGGCAACAGGACCGACTTTGCCTACAACGACACCAACCAGCTGATCTCGCAGACGGCGCCGGAAGTCAAGGTGGTCTCCGCTAGCGGCGTGACGACGTATGAGCGTCCGGTGATGCGCTGGTTCTACGATGCGATGGGGCAGCTGGTGGGCACGCGAGATGCCAACGGCAATGGCCGTCGTTACCAGTACGACATCCGTGGCCGACTGCTGAGCGAGGAGGACGCCACCGGCGGCATCAAGCGGTACCGCTACGACGCACTGGGCCGTCAGACACTATCGTCTGATGCGGACGGCACCTTGACCTTCAAGCAGGTGGATGCTGCCGGTCGGGTCGTCTCGGTATGGGCCGACAACGGCAACAAGGCCGACGGGCAGCGTAGCTGGCAGCAGGTGGAGAGCTACGTGCTGGACCAGGATGGCAATCGCCTGGTCAGCATCGACAGCAACGGCAAGGTGACCAAGGCGTGCTACGACAGCCAGGGCCGGATGATCCGCTCCGAGAGCGCCACCGGCGTGGTGATGGAGTACGCCTATGATTTGCGCGGCAACAAGATCCTGGAGCGCAATGCCTTGGCGGGCGCGCGCCACGCCACTGCGGTGGAAGGTCGCGACTGGAAGATCGATCGCGATGGCCAGCAGGTCTTCTTCGACGAAAAGACCTGGACCTACGACGCCTTCAACCGCGTCATCGACCACAACGACCTGAGTGGTCTGGATTATGACTACACGTATGATTGGAGCTCGGGCCAGCTGCTCTCTGTCTCCATCAGCGAGCGACCGGGCGGCTTGCTCAGAGCACTAGAAAGCTCGACTCAGATGGAACACGAGCCAGGTGAGCCGAGCGATCCCGGCGACCCAACGCCGCCAGCGCCAAGCTATGTCGAAAGTCAGCGGAATTATTTCTACAACGCCGACGGTTTGGTCGCGCGTATCGAAGAGCCGAGCAGCTCGTTCGATTCTGATGGTGGCGGGCGACGGACCAACATTACCTATTACGAGTATGACGCTAACGGCAACCGCACGCTGGAAGAAACCGCCAGTTACGACGCCAACAACCAGTTTTTGCGGGTCGCCACGCGCACCAGCTACGACGCCCACAACCGCATCGAGCGGGTGATCCAGGACGACCTGGTGGCGCAGCGCCGTCTGCTGGACGTGCGCTATTCCTATGATGCGGTCGGTAATCGCCGCCTGGTCGAGATGGGCAGTGCGTTCAACCCCGCGGGCGAGCAGCCGTCCAATGCGAGCTTCGAGGAGGGCAACCGAGGCTGGACGTCGGGCGAAGGCTGGGTGATCAGTCAGCGCGGCGCAGGTGGTGCGGCGAACACTGGCACCTGGGGCGCCGAGTTCAAGGGCTCCAACAAGGGGCCGCAGAGCATCACCAACAACAAGCGGGTCGCCGTCGTCCCAGGGCAGACCGTCACCGCCAGTGCAATGGTGCAGCAAGGTGCTTCCAGCGCCGGCAAGGCGTCTGCGTGCGTGCTGATCATCTGGTACGACGCCGCGGGCAATATGCTCACCGGCGGCGAAGGCCGTTCCTGGACCAGCGGCAATGTGGTCGACAGCGGTTCGAAGGGTAACTGGGGCAAGTCCGAGCTGACCACGACCGTGCCCCCCGGCGCGGCCTACATGGCCATCGCCGGCAACGCCAACAAGCGCGTCAGTTCCAACTCGCTGTGGATGGACGACTTCCAATGGACCATCGGTCCCGTTCCCAACCCGGCTCCGCTCAATGCCGGGATGGAGCAAGGCAGCAGCAACTGGCATCTGGACGAAGGCTGGACGATCGGTCAGGAAGGCGCTGGCGGCGATGCCTATACCGGCAGCTACAGCGCCCAGTTCAACGGCTCCAACAAAGGCCCCCAGAGCATCCTCAATCGCGAGCGCGTTGCGGTGGTCCCCGGGCAGGAAGTCAGCGCCAGCGTGATGGTGCAGCAGGGCGCCTCCAGCGCCGGCGATGCGTCGGCGCGGGTGCTGATCGTCTGGTTCGACATCGACGGCAACATGCTGCCCGGCGGCGAAGATCTATCGTGGTCCGGCGGCAACGTGGTGGACAGCGGCTCCGGCGGTGCCTGGCACAAGTCCTCGGTCACCGCCACGGCGCCGCCAGGGGCAGCCTTCATGTCCATCGCTGCCAGCGCCAATAAGCGCGCCGGCGGCGACCCGCTGTGGGTGGACGAGTTCCAGTGGACGTATACGCCGGTGCGGAGCGGGATCGACGAGTTGCCGGTCGACAAGGCGTACTGGTTCGACTACGACAAGGAAAACCGCGCCACGGTCAGCAATGGCGTGTTGCAGAACGGCCAGATCGTCATCACCAACGACGACACCAGCTCGCTGCAAAGCTACGACAGGGACGGCAAGGTCACCTTGCGCCAGTCCTTCGACAACGGGGTGCTCAAGCGCCAGCAGGTGTTCTACGACGACCAGGGCCGGGTGGTGCGCATCATGCAGACCCTGCCGGACAACGTCACCCGCCTGCTGGAGACCAGCCGCTACGATGCCTCCGGGCGCTTGCTGGAGCGGCGTCAATACGCCGATGACGGCTCTGCCAAGCGCATCGATGTCAGCAGCTACGATGCCGATGGCCGGCTGATCAGCCAGACCGCCTACGGCATCCCGATGGGCGGGGTGTATCAGCCGGTGGACGAGGAAGGCAACCCGCTGCCGATGCCCGACGACGGCCTGGAAGGGCTGCAGCTGCTCAGCGTGGTCAATTACCAGGACGGCACCGCGGCCACCGGCTACGACGCGGCCGGGCGCCTGCGCGGGTATCGCTACTCGCTGGTACGCAACGAGCAAGGCAGTGGCATGACCACGCCGGAGGGCTACACCCACACCTACCGCTACACCTACCAGGGCGCGGAGACCTACCTGACCAAGCAGGTGGTGGGCACCAGCACCAACGCCACCTTCAAGACCAGCAACAGCACCAGCACCTACGATGCCTGGGGCAAGCTGCTGTCGGTGCGCGAGAACACGCCCGGCGGCAAGGTCGATGACCGGCTGCGGTATTTCACGATGGATGCGGAGGGCAACATCCTGCGTCGCACCGAGGGCACGTTCGAGGGCGGCAAGTTCACCCAGGACGATGCCGCGCGCCTGCGCACCGAGCAATATGCGTTCGCCAACGGGCAATACGTGGCGGCCGGCCGCTTCGACGGCAAGACCGACGTGCTGGGGCAGATGAGCGCCTACGCCAGCACCGATGTGGGCACCTACAAGGTGACCGTGCAGGCCGGCGACACGCTGCGCGGGCTGGCGCAACGTCTCTACGGCAACAGCAACCTGTGGTACGTGCTGGCCGAAGCCAACGCCATCGACGACGACAGCGGCCTGGTGGCCGGTGCGACGTTGAACGTGCCGGACGTCAAGGCCAATACCAACGACGCGAGTACGTTCAAGCCGTTCAATGCCAGCGAGGCGATCGGCTCGACCACGCCATCGCTGCCATACATCCCCAAGCCGCCGGAAGCGGGGTGCGGCACGTTGGGGATGATCATCATGGTGGTTGTGGCCGTGGTGGTGACGTACTTCACTGCAGGAGCGACGAGCGGCTACTTCGCTGCGGCGTTCAGCGCGGCATCCAGTACTGCAGGTGCAGTTGCTGCCTCAGCTGCTACCTACGCTGTTGCGGGTGCAGCAGGATCAATCGCCAGTCAGGGCGTTGGCAGCGCGATGGGCCAGACGAGTTTCAGTTGGCGCAATGTGGCGGCAAGTTCCATCGCGAGCGCGGCAACTGCCGGCTTCAGCACCGCCGTGTCCGCGAGTGTGGGCCCCGTCGTCGGTGCGATGAGCACGGCAGCAGTCGGCAATGTCAGTAACTACCTTGCGAATCGATTGGTCGGTAACGAGGCGAGCTTCAGTTGGCGCAGCGTGGCAGCTAGCGCGGTGACTGCGGGTATCACGCAGCAACTGGCGCCGACGATTGCGCGGTCCATTGGTGTGGACACGATGAAGTACGGGCAGGCCATCGTTTCCGGAATTACGGGCGGTGTTGTCAGCGCGCATGTGCGGCAGGGACTGATTGGTGGAGCAGTGGACTATCGCGATGTCTCCATTGATGCGTTCGGCAATGCGCTGATGGGCTCGTTGATGCAGCGTGATCAGGCTGCGCGAGTGCAGCAAAGCAGCAGTTCTGCGCTAACCGCATCAAGTGGCGTTGATAGTGGTAGTGGCGCAACGTTCTATGATCCAGATTATCGGGCCGATTGGCTTTACGGCAATGGGGCTGCAAGCAGCCCAGCAGGCGCTGGTGCCGGTCTGGTGGAAATCGAGGCGATGCAACGTATGGTCCGGGAGCGCAGCGGCCTTCTGCCAACCAAGTCAGTGGATGCAGAGGGCCGGCCGGTTGGCTATTACGTTCCGGCAAATGCCGACATCGATGACGTCACCGGCAATCAGCTGATCCTCGATACCTTGGAATACAACCGTGGGTTGGCAGTACAAGGGATATCCATGCCTGTGCTGTTGCCATCGGTCAATGCACCGTACGCAGATTGGGTGTCTGCCAATCACGAATTGCAGGAATGGATCTACGGCAAAGAATCGTCAGTGCTCTCCATCACTGACCCTGCCAATGCGATCGATGCGGTGCCGTGGTCGCTCAATGAAGGTATGCAGGACAAGATTGCCGATATCAAGGACTACACCCTCAATGCGCCGAATGCGGCAATGGCCGCAGTTGGTGCTGGCACGTATGCGGTAGTGAGTCTTGCAGGAGCGCTGACCGAAGGTGTCACGAGTGGCGTACGTCTCGCGACCAACACGCAGATGCGCAAGCAAGCGATTCTTGGCGCTGCGCATGCGGTCACACACCCTGGCGAGACGATACGAGGCGCTGCAAACGGCTGGATGAACATGTCCGATGAGCAGCGGCTCCTGGCCGGCGGCAGCATGCTGGTCGGAATGGCGGCACCGGTCTCGCGGTTGGGTGCGCTGACTGAGGCGAGAGGGACCGTGGGCGGCTTGTCTTCGCGGATTAATTCGTGGGAGGATCTGGGTGTTCCAAACACGACAGGCATCAATCCGGCTGTAACTGCTGCTGAGCAGGATGTTGTGCTGTTTAGCAACAAGTTTCCGAACGATCCCATTGGAGACCCCAAGTTTGTACCGAAGGATCGACTCTCTGGAGTCAGTGGTAACTTCAACTACGTGGTCATAGAGGACGGTTCGCTGGTCGTGGGCAGGAGCGGGCACACTAGTCTGACCGGCGGTGCTGACGTTCAAGCGGCCGGCGAAGTTCAGTTGTACAACGGCAACATTAAGTGGATCGATAACTCTTCAGGCCACTATCGGCCTTTTGGTCCGACCCTGCAGCCAACAGCAGAGAATGCTTTCAATAGCATCGGCTTGGATGCGGCGGGCAAATTTAAGTATCGGAATTGGTGATGAACGCTTATCAGCGAGGAATCGTCGTGACAAATCTGGATGTGCTTGAAGGTGAGCTTCTCAAGGCTGAGAAGGTGCTGGATACGGAATATTCGTTTGAAAAAGCGGAGCCTAGCTATGTGCGGTGCTTGGAAATCATCAGCCATGCAGAGCACAAGCGCCCACAAATAGTGGCTTTGATCACCTCATTGTTTTCCAGTGGAAAGCTGAGTGATGAGCCTGTCGCGGTTCTTATGCACAAATTGCGATGGCCAGAAGTACGGCGGTGGGCGGAAGCTGAGCTTCACGCAATGGAAAACCCTAAGGCCAATGGCAGGCCTCTAGAAAAAATCATCGCTGCGTTCAACGATGACTGGGAGAACAAGGAGTTCTACCAGTTGTTTGCGGCGAAGTAACGCCAGGGGAAGCATCGTCATAGAAGCGCCCGCCTTGCGCGGGCGTTTTTTGTTTGGGCCAGGGCGCTGCCCCGAGACCCCTGCGGTGAATCCATCGTGTACGACGCCTGGGGCCGGCAAACGTTCGGCTCCGATGCCGATGGCACCCTGACCTTCAAGCAGGTGGATGCGGCCGGGCGGGTGGTCTCGGTGTGGGCCGACAACGCTCGCAAGGCCGACGGCAGCCGCCGCTGGCAGGTACACCGATCTGGCAGTCGACGCTTTCAGCAATGTGCTGGTCAACTCGCTGACACAGACACCTAGCACTGGCTTGTTCGATGCTGACACCGCAACCGCATCTAACAGCGGAGGAGGAGCACCTGGTAGATATGTCAGAGACCGTAATGGTGATTTAACGCTGGATACTGTTGAAGTGCGGGCCACACGCAGCACTACCTACAGTAACGAGATCCGCGCAAGCGATCAGCAACTCCGTGACCAAGCGTTGATGCCTGCGGTCGGTGCACAGACGGTGGAGAACATCCGTGCCGACCGTCGCCGTAGCAATGCCATTGACGTAGGAGCATTCCAACGCAGCAACGCGCTGGATATCGGTGCGATCAACGCCGCACGCATGGCGCCTGCGACTGCACAGCCGGTGGCGCCGATGCCGGTCAATCGGGAGACCATTCCGGTCGAGCCCAACAGCATCAGCGGGTGGGAAGTTGCAGGTTCCTTCGTTGAGGGCGTCGGCAATGCATTTGTAGGGGTTGGGCGCGAAGTTGCCGATACGCCGCTGCGGGTGGGCGACATGGTACTGGCTGCAGCAGCAGTGACCACAAACCTCTTTAGAGAAGAGGGTGACTATTGGCTGCCTGAGATGAACAGCGGCATGTCGCGTGACTACGAACGCTCAGGCCAGACGTGGGACCAGTTCGCGCTGGATCACAATCCGCTGTACGCCGCAACCGTGGGTCTGGGCACCGCGATTGGCAACGGGGCCGGTGCAGCGATTGTGGACAACGATTACCGTCCTCTCGCGAATTTGGGTGGAGAGTTTGCCGGCGGCTTGCTGGTCGGCAAGGCCATGAACCGATACGGCAACTATGGCGTGATGATTGATGACATTGGTGCCAGCGGGCTTGGGCGATCGCAGGCTGGCAGTGTTGGGGTTAGGTTTGGTAGGGTTGTGGAAAGTGCAGTCACACGAGAAGGTATCGTCGGTAGTCTGGGTGAGATAGTCGATTCTCATCTCCAGACTATTTCGAAGTTGGACGCGGACGCTTTGGTTGGCTTCCGTGGAAGCTTGGCTCGCGGATTCAAAGGTGAGCACAAGGGCGGAAAGCCATTCAATCCTGGCGACTTTGACGTTGATGCTTTTATTGTGAGCGACAAGCTGGCTTCCCAATTCGGGAGTAGAGTGCGTTTTCGCAGTGGGGCCGAGATTGATGGGGTTGCAGGCGTTCAGAATTCGATTGATAATTCCCTTCGCCAGAATCCCGCATTTAAAGGCCTTCGCGAAGAACCGTTTACGTTCCGCATATACACTCAGCAAGAGATTATGCGTCTTCAGGCCAAACCTGATGCGCAAATTTTCTTTCTTAAGCCCCAGCCATGATGAGTTTTTCTATGAAAAAGTTTGCACATGTTGGCATAGAGCCGGTAGGTGATTTGCCCGCGACAGCGGAAATATTAGGTAGTGTCCTTGGTGGTTTAATTTTTGTCGAAGACACCATGGGACGGTATTGTGAATTTCCTGCATATGTGGTTGAGCGTGATGGTCTCCGCTATGCATTGCTTGGAGTTCCCGCTCCAGAGAATGATCTCAGGGAGGAAAAAACAAATGACTTTGAATTGATGGTCGAACCTTCAATTCCGCAAGGCGATGGTGCGAAAACTGACATTTCGGATTCTTTGATTTCAAGAATAGAAGCAGAGGGGCGTTTGAAATGTTGGTCGCTGCAGTGAGAAATAGCTCGATTCTTTAGGGCTACACCCACACCTACCGCTACACCTACCAGGGTGCGGAGACCTACCTCACCCAGCAGGTCATCGGCACCAGCACGCACAAGGACTTCAAAACCAGCAACAGCACCAGCACCTACGATGCCTGGGGCAAGCTGCTGTCGGTGCGCGAGAACACGCCGGGTGGTAAGGTCGATGACCGGCTGCGGTATTTCACGATGGATGCGGAGGGCAACATCCTGCGCCGCACCGAGGGCACGTTCAAGAACGGTGTGTTCGAGCAGGATGATGCCGAGCGCCTGCGCACCGAGCAGTACGCGTTCGCCAACGGCCAGTACGTCGCGGCCGGCCGCTTCGATGGCAAGACCGACGTGCTGGGGCAGATGAAC
>NZ_PHKV01000009.1 GCF_002846205.1 Xanthomonas prunicola | reverse complement strand
TTCGCGCCGATGTAGACGGTGTTGCTCATGATGTGTGACGTCCTTACTGCTGGGGGAGTTGTAGAAAAACGTGTCGATCAGCCGGCGTAGAGCGGGCTGACGACATGCAGGTGCTTGAGGAAGGTCTGGTAGTGCTGCTGATACTGGGCCACGCGCTGCGGGTCGGGCTGTGCGGCAAGCGCGTCGTCCGCCTGCAAATGCTCCAGCACCACATCCGCCAACGCGGCATCGCCACCATCGGCGCGCTCGCAGGCCCACAGCGCCTGCAGCGCGGCACCGAAGGCAGCGCCTTCGGGCTGGGTCGGCACCACCACCTGCAGGTTGAAGATATCGGCCACCATCTGCCGCCACTGCGCGCTCTTGCTGCCGCCGCCGGTGAGCAGGATGGTGTCGAACTGCAGGCCGGCAGCGACAAAGGCATCGAAGCCGTTGCGCAGGCTGTAGGTGGCCCCTTCCATCGCGGCACGATAGAAATGCGCGGCGGTGGTGTTGTGCAGATCCATCCCGAACAAGCAGCCGCGCGCGGCCGGCAAATCGGGAGTGCGCTCGCCGTTGAAGAATGGCAGCAACACCAGTCCGTCGGCGCCCGGTGCGGTGCTGGCGATCAAGGCTTCGGTCTGCTCGCGGGTGATCGAGAACATGCGCATCACCGCCTCGGTGGCGACAGTGCAGTTCATGGTGCAGATCAGCGGCAGCCAGCCGCCGCTGGAGGAGCAGAACGCGGCCCAGCGTGCGTCGTCGTCCACCACAGGGTGATCGGCGTAGGCGAACAAGGTGCCCGAAGTCCCCAGGCTCATGGTCAGGCGTCCAGGCACCACGTTTCCGGTGCCGATGGCGGCCATCATGTTGTCGCCGCCGCCGGTGGTGACGCGCACGCCGGCCGGCAGATTCAATGCCTGGGCAGCGGCATCGGACACTGCGTAGACCGCGCCGGTTTCCACCAGCGGCGGCAATGCATCACGCAGGTCGCGCTGCGCGTCGACCGCACTCAACATGCGCTCGGACCACTGCCGCGTACGCACGTCCAGCCAGCCGGTACCGGACGCATCGCCGACTTCGGCAAAGCGCTCGCCAGTGAGCCAGAAGTTGATGTAGTCGTGCGGCAGCATCACCGTGGTCATCGCTGCATACGCCTCGGGGCGATGCTTGCGCGTCCACGGCAGTTTGGAGGCGGTGTAGCCGGCCATGATCGGGTTGCCTGCAGCAGCAACACTGCCAGCCGCGCCACCGACGGCGTCCATGATTTCGTCGCATTCCAGCGCAGTGCTGGTATCGCACCACAACTTGACCGGCGCGGTGACGCTGCCATCGGCAGCCACCGGCACAAAGCCGTGTTGCTGGCCCGACACGGAAATGCCGCGCACACGTGCGCGCAACTGGCCGTCGAGCTGCGCGAAGCAATGCACGATGCCGTCGATCCACCACTGCGCCTGTTGCTCGCGGGTGCCGTCGTCGCGGCTGATCAGTTCCATCGGCGCGGCGATGGTGGCGACCACGGCGCGATCCTGCGGATCGTAGGCCACCAGCTTGACGCTCTGCGTGCCCACATCCAGTCCTACGTACAAGCTCATTGCATCACCAATCGGTTGTGATTGAGTCCCAGCTGCTGGGTGCGGCCTGCGCCCAGTTCCAGGTCCAGGGTCTGCCCAGCGTAGGACAGTTGATAGCGCCCGCCACGATCGCTGTGCAGGCGTGCCTGCTGCAAGCGACCGCCATCCCATTCCAGGTCCATGCTGGCGCCGCCGCGCACGCGCAAGCCGCGCACGCTGCCACGTGGCCACGCCTTGGGCAAGGCCGGCAGCAAGAACACGCTGCCGCCCCAACTTTGCAGCAACATTTCGGTAATGCCGGCGGTGCCGCCGAAGTTGCCGTCGATCTGAAATGGCGGATGTGCGTCGAACAGGTTTGGATAGGTGCGGTCAGGCGCCAGCAGCAATTGCAGGATGCGATACGCATGCTCGCCATCGGCCAGGCGGGCCCACAGGTTCAAACGCCAGCCCAGGCCCCAGCCGGTGGCGTTGTCGCCACGGATTTCCAGCGAGCGCCGTGCGGCCGCAGCCAGTTCGGGCGTGTCGCGCAGATTGATCTGGCTGGACGGATGCAATGCGTACAGATGCGAAACGTGGCGGTGATGGATCTCCGGCGCTTGCATGTCCCAGTCCTGCTGCCATTCCTGTAACTGCCCTGCCTTGCCGATGCGGTTGGGCGGCAATTGTTCGCGTAGGGAGGCCAGTCGCTGCGCCAGCTCCGCATCGACGCCAAGCAACTTGCTCATGGCGATGCATTGGGCGAACAGGTCGCGCAGCAGCTGCGCATCCATGGTGGGCCCGGCGCATACCGCCGCACCGAATGGGTGCCGATTTTCCGGCGACATCGACGGATTGGTCACCATCGCGCCGGTCTGCGGATCGCGCATCAACGTGGCAACGAAGAATTCTGCGGCGCCCTTGAACAACGGGTAGATCTTGCTGAGATAGGCGCGGTCGCGGCCGTAATCCCAGCGGTCCCACAGCTGCTGCAGCAGCCACACGCCGCCCATCGGCCACAGACTCCACTTGGCGCCGTCGATCGGGCCGGCCTGCCGCCACAGATCGGTATTGTTGTGTACCACCCAACCGGGCGCGTCGTAGATCGCCTTTGCGGTATGTGCGCCCGTCCTGGCCAGGTCGAACAGCATGGCTTCCAGCGGTTCAACGCACTCGTGCAATGCGTTGGCCTCGCTGGGCCAGTAGTTCATCTCGGTATTGATGTTGATGGTGTACTTGCTTTCCCACGGCGGTTGCATCAGGTCGTTCCAGATGCCCTGCAGATTGGCTGGCTGGGTGCCGGGCCGCGAACTGCAGAGCAATAGGTAACGTCCATATTGGTGATAAAGCGCGGCCAGTGCCGGGTCGTTACCTTCGGCGAACCGTTGCACGCGCACGTCGGTGGGCAACAGCGCGGCATCGCTGCTGCCGAGATCGATCGCCACACGCCGGAACAGGCGCTGGTGATCGGCCAGATGCGCACGCAACAGCGCCGGAAAATCCAGCGTGGCGGCCTTGCGCAGGTGTGCTGCGGTCAGTGCGAGCGGGTCGCCATCGACCGAATCGAAGCGTTGGTAACTGGTCGCTGCGCCGAGCAGCAAGACCACTTCATCGGCAGCGTCGATACGCAACCGGTCGCGCACCTGGCTGAGCTTGCCACCGCTGACCTGCGGTAGCACCCGCAACGCGAACCGCAGCTTGCCCTCGATGCCGGCAAAACTGCCGTTTCGACCACTGAACAGCAAACCGCACTGCTCCACGGTGACCTCGCCGCTTTGCGGGCTGTCGATGCCTACACGCAACGAAATACCGCCGGGGTGGTCGCACGACAGCCGGACCACGATGCATTGCGCTTGCGCGCAGACGAACACCTCGCGCCGATGCACCGCGCCGCCGGAGCGGAACGTGGTGGTTGCCACTGCAGTGTCCAGATCGAGCTGACGGCGATAGTCGCTGATGCCATCGGCGCGATCGAAATCCAGCAACAGATCGCCCAACGGTTGATACGGCATTTGCTTGAGCGGGCGCGAGAGCAGCTTGGCGTCGGCCAGTTTTTCGGCTTCTGCATAGCGCCCGGCGAAGATCAGCGCACGCACCTGCGGTAGAGCTGCCAATGCATCCGGGCTGGTGGAATCGTAGGGGCCGCCGGCATATAGCGTGTCTTCGTTGAGCTGCAGGCGCTCATGGGC
Source organism: Xanthomonas prunicola (assembly GCF_002846205.1). Classification (GTDB taxonomy): domain Bacteria; phylum Pseudomonadota; class Gammaproteobacteria; order Xanthomonadales; family Xanthomonadaceae; genus Xanthomonas; species Xanthomonas prunicola. Next base: position 122,960 of record NZ_PHKV01000009.1, on the reverse strand, counting down.
GATACCGCCCCACACCATCGCGCCCAATCGCCCGTTGCCGACCGGCAGGGCTTCCACCCATTCTTTGGCCGGCTCGCGATACCACAGCTGCAGGGCATCGGCCGCCGCGACTGGCGGCAGCACGGCCTTCTTCGAAGGTTGCGCGGCCTGTGCAGTTGCCGGCACGGCGCCCAGGACCGCGATGGCGGCCCCGGTTGCCTTGCACAGCTCGCGCCGGGTCAGCACGGCCACCGCCGTGCTGCCTGACCGGAACCGCCCGCGCCTGCCTTGCGGCGTTCCGGCATCTGCTTACTCGTCGACTGAAGACAGCCTACGATCATCGACGAGGCGCTTTGCCGGACGCAATCTTGCGCTGCAACACGCTGACCGGTTTACCGTCGTACTGGATGCTGGTATCGCTCTTGGGCTCGAGCGCACCGGCATCGTCGCGCGGGCCGTCGACGAAGCGCACATTGATGGTGCGTTTGGCCTGCATGCCGGTCCAGCTGCCTTCGCGCTTGCCGATGCGCAGCTCGCCCTTGGCCTGGTTCCAGACCAGCGGGATGCGGCTGAACTCGCCGTTTTCGTAGCCGTAGCCCTTGCCGTCGTCCTCATACAGCGAGAACTGACCGTCGGCTCCGGTGTAGACCACCACGGTGAGCGGTGCGTCTGGCTTCTGGTCCACGTATTCCTGCACCGGGCCGCTCGGCACGATGGAACCGGCACGCACGAACAGTGGCATGCGTTCGATCGGTGCGGCAGCAATGATGCTCTGCCCGCCCGCGTAACGCTTGCCGGTAGCGAAATCCAGCCAGCTGCTGCCAGCTGGCAGATACACCTGCCGCGAGGTGGCGCCGAAGCGGGTCACCGGCGCGACCAGGAACGCCGGGCCGAACAGGTACTGGTCGTTGATGTCGCGCACCTTGGGGTCGTTCGGGAAGTCCATCATCATGCCGCGCATGATCACGCCATCGCGCTGGTAGGTATCGCCGGCCAGGCTATAGATGTACGGCAGCAACGCGTAGCGCAGGCGGTTGTAGTACACCATGCTGTCGTAGAACGGCGTGCCTTCCGGGGCGATGTTCCAGATTTCGCGGTACGGGAACTGGCCGTGCGAGCGGAAGATCGGCACGAACGCGCCGAACTGGAACCAGCGTGTATTGAGCTCGCGCCATTCCGGCAGGTGCGCCGGATCCTGGTCTTCATAGCGCTTCTCCACCGCAAAGCCGCCGATGTCGAAGGTCCAGTTGGGCAAGCCCGACAGCGCCATGTTCACGCCACCAGAGATCTGGTCGCGCATGTCGTCCCAACGCGAGACGATGTCGCCGCTCCATACCGCCACTGCATTGCGCTGGGTGCCGGCATAGCCCTTGCGCGAGAGGATGAACACGCGCTTGTCGTCGGCCGCGCGGTCGCCCACGTACACGCCATGCGTGTGCGGCAACGGGTAGGAATTGAAGTATTCGGTCGACGAACCCAGCGCGTTCGGCGTGGTGCGTGCCTTGCGCTCGGCGATGTCCAGGTTGGAATGCACGTCCGGCTCGTCGGCGTCCATCCACCAGGCATCGAAGCCCTTGCTGTTGAGCTTTTCGTTGATCTGGCGCCAGTACATGGCTTGCGCCTTTTCCGAGTAAGGGTCGTAGAACGAGTTCTTGTAGCCCTTGCCGATCCAGTCCAGCTCGCCCACTTCCACGTTGCGCTTGAACATGAAACCGGCAGCGTCCAGTTCCTTGTAGTTGGCAGTGGTGGGATAGAACTTGGGCCAGATCGAAATCATGATCTGCGCATGCATGTCGTGCACGGCCTTGACCATGCCATCGGGATCCGGGAAGTGCTTGGGATCGAAATCATGCGAGCCCCAGGCGTTTTCCGGCCAGTACGACCAGTCGAGCACGATGTTGTCCAGCGACAATTTGCGCTTGCGGTATTCGGCCACCGCGCCGACCAATTCGTCCTGGCTCTTGTAACGCTCGCGGCTCTGCCAGAACCCATACGCCCACTTGGGCAGCATCACCGACTTGCCGGTGAGCGCGCGGTAGCCGGCGACGGCCTGGTCGTAGGAATCGGCAGAGACGAAGTAATAGTCGATCATCTGCCCGGCTTCGGACCACAGAGATAGGTCCTTGGCTTCGGCGGCCGGCAGCGGATCGCGATGCAGCAGCGCGATGTAGCTCGGGTCGATCAGGTCCCACGCAAGCTTGACGGTGTGGCGCGTGCCCGGCTCCAGATCGAGCTTGAATTCGTGATTCCACGGATTCCAGTTCTGGCGCCAACGGTCGACGACCAGCTTGCCGTCCACATACAACTTGGCGTATTCGCTCGAATACAGCGAGAAGGTGTGTTCGCCACCGGTGAGCGCTTCGATTTCGCCCTCCCAGGTGACCTGCATGCGGCTGTTCTTGTCCTTGGTGATCGCCTGCTTCGGATACTTGGGCAGGTCGCTGAGGTACTGGTAGTTCACCTCGCTCTCGCGGCGCTCAAGGATCTGCTTGCCATTGATCGCATAGCGTGCGGTCAGCGCGCCGGCCTTGCCCTTGGCGTCGTACAACTTCAGTGTTTTCGGCAGCGGCTGCAGGCCGCGCGGGTCGCCCAGGCGGGTAATGGAGTTGTTGTCCCACAACAGGCCGTAGTGGCGACTGGACACCAGATACGGCACCGCCATGTCGATGTTGTTCTGCTGCAGCTCGACGTTACGGCCCCTCTGGTTCATCCAGCCCTGCTGGTGCTGGCCGAAGCCGTACAACGCTTCGTCATCGGGCGACTGGAAGCGCTGCCGCACGCTCAGGTACTGCTTGCCCTCCACTTTCAGCGGCACAAAGCTGCGCCCGCCGGCGACTTCCGACAACACCGGCTTACCGCTGGCATCGGCGAAACTGACATGGCCGTCGACGGTGGACACCGTGGCGGTGACCTTGCCGGTCTTCAGCTGCACGCTGTCGCCCTGCTCGGCAATCTGGAATGCGCTATCGCCCTGCACCGGCACGCGCATCAGGCTGGGGCTACGGGCGAAGTCGCCGTCCGGATCGGCGCTGACGCGGATGATGCCGCTATCGACCACTTGCAGGCGCACCGGTGCGGCGCCCTTGGCGCTCGGCACCACAGTAACGCCATCGGCGGCCTTGCGCACTTCCTGCGCATGCGCGGCATTGGCCAGCAGGGCCAGCGACAACGCCAGGCACTGGGCGAGCGGCGTACGTCGGTTGGCAGGCACGGTGCCGGCGGAACGGATGGTGGTTTGCATGGTCACTCCCTTGGAATTGCGGAACGTTGCCGCGGGGGCGGCAGCGCATGGGTGAGGTGAGGCGACGTCCTCGATACGGCCTGGCTTCATTATCCTGGCGCGCCTATTTGTAGGTCGCCAGTGTGATCCTGAGCAGCTGCGGCACGTTGGAAAAATTGACGCCGTAATCGGTCTGGTCGCCATTCCAGTTGCGCTGGAACTTCCAATCATTACCTTCGTAGACGCCTTCCTCGACCCGGTCGTAGATCAGGTTGGCAGTGGCTTCACTGGCCGGGTGCAGGGTCACGCGCACGTGGTAACCGGTGACCAGGAATTCGTCCGGGCCGAGCTCGGCGATCAACGCGGCGCCGATCGGTTCGGGGTTGCCCGGCGGATCGCCCTTGAACCAGAACTGCGGCACGCCGTAGGTGATGGTGGCGCTCCAACGGTCATTGAGCTTGAGCTCCTGTACGGCCTGGCCGGGCTCTTCGGCCGCGCCGTGCAGCTTGCCTTCGGACGCCGCCTTGGCGAACGGCCGCATGCCCATGCTGACCGCCTGGAAACCAAGCGCGAACGGCGCGAGCGTCTCTTCGTCCACATGCTTGGCACCGAGCGGATAGTTGGAATAGTGCGTGTAATCCATACCGAAGGCCGACCAGCCGATGCCGTTATGCCCTAGCGTGGGATACAGGTAGCGCGCGTATTCTGGGCGATTGCCGGTTTCGGCAACGAACAGCGCGTTGTCCGGGCGCGCGTAACGCTGCAACACCGTGGTGTACATGCGGTAATCCGGCATGTAGATGTCCGGTGCCAGCAGGTCGATATGCGGACCGGCCGCCTTCCAGACATCGAGCACGTTGTCGGTGGGGCCACCGCTGGCGTACTGGCCGGGCTGGCCCGGATTGAACGGGCCACGCAGCGCGGCATTGACGTACATCGGCAACGGATACTCGGCCTTGCCGGCTGCGACGACCTGGTCGATGTAACGGCCGATCGACCACGCATGGAAGATTTCATCGGCATCGGCGCCGAACACCTGCGCCCAGGTACCCGGCTGTTTGTTCAAACGTTTGATCAGCTCGTCCGGCACTGCACCGTCGAACAGCTTCTGCGCCATCGGCGAGAAGTCGCGCACGCTGCCGTAGGTGCCCGGCTCGTTCTCCGGCTGGATCATGATCACGGTGTGTTGCGGGTCGACCTTCTTCAGGTGCTGCATGAAGGCGACGAACGCCTTGCGGTCGGCATCCAGTGTGGCCTGCGCATGTGGCGACAGCGAACCGATCGACTTGCCTTCGCGCGTCACCACGCGCGGGAAGCGCTGGTTATCGGTCTTGACCCAATGCGGCGCGTACTGCGGGCCGTTGTTCTTCCAGGTTGCAAACCACAACAGCACCAGGCGCATCTTGTGTTCGCGCGCCTGGCCCAGCAGCGTATCGACGAAGGAGAAATCGAACTTGCCTTCTTCCGGCTCCACCTGTTCCCAGGCGATCGGTACTTGCACGGTGTTGGGGCCCAGCACCTGCATGGCGGGCCATACCTTGTCCAGGATGCCGGGATAGTTGCTGGAGTTGTTGACCTGCGCACCCAGGATCAGGAACGGCGCACCGTCGACCATCAACGCATGCTTGCCATCCTTGCTGACGAACTGCGGCATCGGCGTCTGTGCGGCTGGCGCCTGTGCAGTTGCCGGGTTTGCCACCGCTGTGGTTGCGGCAGGTTTGCCGGCATCGCCCTTGTCACCAGATTGGCACGCGGCCAAGGCCAGCGTCAGCGCGGACAGCAGCAGCGGACGCAGGCAACGCCGTGCGTTGGAGTGGGAGATGGCACCTGCAACGGGGGAATGCATGGACATAGGACTCCGTGTCACCAGGTATCGGTGCGGAAGGGGGAAACAGGAAGGGCGTCGCGATTGATCAGATTGGCGTCGTCCGGGTTCTCGCTCCAGCCGTAGCGCACGGCCACCGGTGCGGCCACTGCGTCGCTGCGCACGATCACGCGGTCGCCTTCGATCTGCGCGGTGGCCGGGTGAAAGTGTCGATCGGCGCCAGCAATGCGAAAGCCCTGCACTGCCCCACCGCCGCGCACTTGCAGGGCACTGCCCTGCAAATCGAAGGTCAGCACTGCTTTACCTCCGTCAAAACTCGCCCGCTCGAAGACCGGCGCGCTGAACACCAGCGTCTCGCCATAGGCCACATGCCGCGCCGCCAGCGCCAGACGATGACCAACATCGCGCTTGTTGGTGGGATGGATGTCGGTGGGGTTGCCGATATCGATGATCACCGCCTGCCCGGTTGCCGGCAGCACCAGCGTCTTGGACTGCGACTCGCGCAACAGCGCCCACGGGCTCAGCTCGCCCTTGTCGCCACCGGCCTTGAAGTTAGCCAGCTGCACCCACAGGAACGGCAGCGTTTTATCGCCGCGCTCGGCACGCCATTGCTGGATCATCGCCGCGAATTGCTCACGGTATTTCACCGCGCCAGTCTCGGTGGCATTTTGTTCGCCCTGGTACCAGATCACGCCTTTGACCGGGAACGGCTGCAACGGATGGATCATCTGGTTGTACAACAGCGTAGGCAGCTGATTCTTGTTGTCGGTCAGCGACACGCGCACTGCTGCAGGGCGAAACTTCCAGCCGTTCAGCGCGCGCCTGGCGCCATCGCTGGTCTGCACGAAGCGCTGCTCGTCCGGTCCGTGCATGCCGCCACCGCCACTGAGGTCGTCCACGCGCACGGCGATGTGGTTGACGCCGGCATGCAAGGCAGAGGCAGGCACGGTGTAGACGCGCGGCAGATTCCATTGCTTCTCGGTGCTGCCCACCTGCTGGCCGTTGACATAGGTGATGTCCGAATCGTCGACCTGCCCCACGCCCAAGGTGATGCCGGCCTTGGCCTCGGCAGCACTGAGCGTCATCGTGGTGCGATACCAGGCGATGCCGTCCATGCCGTCGTAGCCACTGGATTCCCATTGCTTGGTGACCGGGATGCTGTCCCAATCGCTGTCGTCGAAGTCGGAGTCGCGCCACTGCGGCATGTCGCCATCCACCTTGGGCCAGCGTGCGATGCGCTTGCCGGTGGCGGCTTGCGCAGCAGCGTCGCGTTGCTTGATCGCCTCGATCGCGCCCTGGTTCTGATCGGCATTCAGGCCCAACGAGGCGGCATCCATCCACGCCTCGATCGCGCTGCCGCCCCAGGTACTGTTGATGATACCGATCGGTACGCCGGTGCTGGCGCGCAGTTCCTTGGCGAAGAAATAGCCGACGGCAGTGAATTCGCCGGCGTTGCCAGGCGTGGCAGCCTTCCACTCGCCACCGGTCAGGCGCGCCTCCGGCTGCAGCGACCACGATTTAGGCACCTTGAACTGCCGCAGCTGCGGATCGTTGGCCGCAGCCACCGCCTGCGGGCCGTCGCTGGCCTGGGCTAACGGCCATTCCATGTTCGATTGCCCGCTGGCCAGCCACACATCGCCGACCAGCACCTCGCGCACCTGCACGTCGCCGCCGTCGCCCTGCACTCGCAGCACATACGGACCACCGGCCTTGTGCGCCGGCAGTTTGACCTTCCATTGCCCGGTTGCATCGGCCTTGGCGGTGGCGCGCTTGCCGTCGAAGCTGACTGTGATCGCGGCATTGGGCGTAGACCAGCCCCATATCGGCATCGGTTGATCGCGCTGCAGCACGGTGCCATCGGCAAACACCAGCGGCAGCGTTGGCAATGCCCAGGCGGTTGGGCTGACCAGCACCAAGCCCAGCAGGCAGCCACGACGAACGAGAGAAGCGGTCATGCAGTGATCTCCAAAGTCGGCGCAGCCAGGCCGCACACGGCGATATGACGGCCAACAGCGCCGTACACGGTAAGACAGCGCGATGATGTGCGCAGCGACGCCTCGCTCATCGTGGATCCCCATAGAAGATGCCACGGCCACCGGTGGCGAAATACACACGGCCAGGAAGACGTGGGTCGCCGGTCACGCGATATGGTTTGCCAAAGCGATGTGCATCGTCATTGATGCGCAACCAATGGGCGCCCTCGTCATCGGAGCGGAAAATGCCATCCACGCCCGACACGCGCCCGGCCAGATACAGGGTCGGTGGCGCCTCAGCACGCAACGCCTTGCCGATGCCCAACGAACGCGCTTCGTCCGGCCTGGAAAGCGTGTGCAATTTGCCGTTCTGCCAACGCATCACCCCCAGCGTGGGACTCGCCAGATATACAACGCCCGCACGCCATGGATCGGGCCGCAGTTGCGGGCGCGCACGTTCGTCGCGTGCCGGGCTGCCGATCTGCTGACCGGTATCGCGGAAACTGGCCGCGCCATCGGTGCTCTCATACAGGCGGCCGCTGACGCGATCGCCCGCATACCAACGCTGCGCATCCACGCGGTCGGCCACCACAACCGCGGTGTCGGGCAAGCCCTGCACGCGCTGCCAGTGCTTGCCGAAATCGGCGGTGCGCCACACACCGCCTTGCTCCGGCGCCCACACCACTTGCGATGCATCGGCGGCAATGGCAATGGTGCCTGCTCCCTGCCCGCTCGGCGGTTCGCTGGCGAAGGCGCTCCAGTGCGCGCCGCCATCCTGCGATACCAGCGCGCGGATCTCGTTATTGCGGCGATCGCGCACGGTGCCGCTGCGCACCACCCACTGTGGCGCCTGGCCCGCAGCATCGATGCTCTCGCCATTGGTCAGGCGCGGGCCGAGGTACTGCAGTTGTGCGGTGTCCAGCGCGTCGTGCCGAAAGCCATCGATATCGCCGAGCGCACTGAGCAGATGTGCACCGGCCATCGGGCTGAGCAGATCCAGTGGCACGGTTTCTTCCAGCCCACGGTCCTGGAACCACCACTGCAACGGCTGCTGGCGTGCAGCGAAATCCTGCAGATTCCGCGAGGCCCAGATGCCGTAACCGGTGACGAACAGGGCGTGGTTGCTGTCGAATGGGTCGATCGCCAGCGCGCCCATCCAGTGCGGCGTTGCGTGCGCGGTCCACGGCGCGGCGCTGTGATCGAACTGCGCGTTTGCCAGCAACGGCGTCCAGCGGCGCCCGCCATCGTTGCTGCGGAACAATTCATCGCGCGGGGTGCGGCGGCGGAAGGTGCTGGCCAACAGCACCTGCGGATGTTGCGGATCCACCGCAACGGCGCCCCAGCCGAAACCATCGCCACTGGCCGGTTGCGGGAGTGGGCTGATCTCACGCCAACGGCGCTCCGCCGCGTCGTAGTTCCATAGCGCGCCACCGGCCATCAAATCCGGGCCAGGCTGATCGCCATAGCTCAGATACCACTGCCCATCGCTGCCGCCGACCATGTGGTTAGGACGCAATCCGCTCGGTTGACCCGCCACCGCCGACCAGGTGCGGCCGGCATCTTCGGAGACATACAGGCTGTTATGCGCGGTGGAAATGCCAACATAGAGACGCGGCGTCGGACTGCCAGCGCGACCGCTGGCGGCATCGAACACGACAAAGGCGATCCCCACCGCCTGTTCGCGCCCGACATGGTTGCGCGCCGTGGCGCCTGCAAAGGCATCGGCAGGAAATGTCTCCACCCGCGCCCAGTGCGCGCCGCGATCGTCGCTGCGCCACAGGCCTGCATCACGTGAGCCGAGCAAGAGCACACGGCCATCGTGCGGGTCCACGGCCAGCCGTTCGCCATTGGCACGGCCTAATTGGTTGCCACCGAGCTTGAACGGCAGCTCGGCGCGCTCAAAGCTTTTGCCGCGATCGAACGATCGCAGTACCGCTGCATTGCCGGCGCGTTCGTGCATGTAGGTGCCCGCGGCCAGATACAGCGCGTTCGGATCGGCAGGATCGACCGCGAAGGCGTCGATCCCCATCAGATTCCAGTCGTCGGCGCCCAACCAGTCTGTCAGCGCCACCCACTGCTGCGCCTGCGCATCCCAGCGATACGCACCACCGACATCGGTGCGTGCATAGGCAAGATCGCGTTCGGCGGGATGAAACAGTACTCCGGTGACAAAACCGCCACCGCCAATGGCAACACTGCGCCACTGATACGGCTCCAGCGTGCCGGGCTTGGCCGCAGATACGTCGGACGTCATGAAGAACAACACAAGCATCAGGCACACAGCAGTCAGCCACGCCTGTGCAGAAAGGTGGCGCTTAGTAGGCGGATCGATCACAACGATCATTCCTCCGGCTCCCCTCGCGATCGATGACCTGGTTATCGATAGGAAAAACGCCGGTCCAACGAGCTGCCTGCACAGCTCGCCGCACCGGCGACGCACTTCCTACGGCGCGTTCTACAGGCTGGCCCGCAACGTCAGGCCATACCGACGATCGTTGATCACGAAATCGCGGTAGCGCGACTCGGTCCCCAGATAGCTTTCGCGACGGGTATCGAGCAGGTTTACGCCATCCAGCGAAATCGACCACACAGCATTGATGTTGAAACGCAGCGAGGCATCCAGCTGGCCGAAGCCCTTGTTGTAGACCGGCAGATTGCCGGTGCCGTTGCCTGCGGTGGTCACCAGCCAGTCGCTACGCCAGTTGTAGGCCACACGGCCCTGGAAGCGCGAGGTTTCGTAGCTGAGGATCGCGTTGTAGCTGTTCTTGGACAGCCCTTCCAGCGGCACCGTCAACGACTGGCCATTGGTGTCGGTGGCAGTGGGGCTCGGCGCCTCGCTGTCGACATAGGTGTAGTTGGTCTGCAGACCGAAGCCGCTCAGCCAGGCTGGCAGGAAGTCGAAGAACTGCGTGTAGCCCAGTTCCGCACCGCGGATCTTGCCGGCATCGCCGTTGACCGGACGGGTGATCTGCCACACCTGGCCGTCGTACACCTCGTTGAAGACGGCGTTGGCGATGAAGCCTTCCACCTTCTTGTAGAACAGGGTGCCGTACATCATCGACCCCTGGCCGAAGTACCACTCCAGCGCGGTATCGAACTGGTCGGCCTTGACCGCTTCCAGGCCCGGGTTACCGGCGGTGCCGGTAAAGGTCGAGGCGCCGTTCGAGCTACCGGTGCTCAGGCTCAGGTTCGGGTTGAGCTTGTCGAAGGTCGGGCGCGAAATACCGCGCGAGGCGGCAAAACGCCACTGCAACTGATCGCTCAGCATCCAACGCAGGTTCAAGCTGGGCAGCACGTCGGTGTAGGTCTGCTGCGCATCCACCGGAATCAGGCCGCCACCTTCGGCATCGGTGCCGGTGCGCACGCCCTGCGAGCCCACTTCGGTCCGTACCACGCGCACGCCGATGTTGCCATCGAACGGAATGTTGCCATCCACGCCGAAGCGCAGCACGCCGTATGCCGCGTAGGTCTTCTCGTTCTGCGTATTGATGTTGTTGGGCGCAAAGTCCAGCGGGCTGGCACCGAAGGCCGCCAAGGTCTGCCGATAGTTCGCCACTGCGGCATCCGATGCCGTCAGGGTCGGCCCGAAGGCATGACCTTCACCGCGGAAGAAGTCGGTGATCGGATTGGTCACCACGCCGACGCTGGGGTACTGCGAAAACGGTGCGCCCGCGCAGTTGTTGATGCACATGAAGCGGTAGATGTTGCCCTTGGTTTCGGCATCACGGTCGGTGTAACGCACACCGGCCTTGAAGCTGCGCACGAAGTCGCTATCGAAGGCCAGATCCATATCGGCACGCCAGGCGAATTCGGTGCCCGTGTTGTCGTCCTTATTGTCCAGGTGATAACGCCAACCGCTGTAGTTGTTGACGTCGGCCAGATAGCCTTCCGCGCCGCTGGCATCGGTCACCGACAGGCGTGGCAGATCGCCACGGAAATCGACATTGAACTGCGGGCTGGTGGTCTGACCGGTGGACAGGATGTAGCGCGTGCCGGTGGTGGTGGCATCCACGTACTGGAAGTCGGTACTCAGGGTCAGCTTTTCGTTGACCGTCCACTTGGCGCCCAGCGCGTAATCGGTGGTCACCGAATGCCGCTCGGTCAGGCTGGTGTTGGATTCGGTCGGCACATTCTGGAACGAGCCGTTGACGAACTCGTTGCGGTTGTTGACCTGGATGCCGGGCAAGCCCTGCATCGGGTTGGCACCGGTGAGCGCGAAGAACGAGTAATCGTGCCAGCTGAAGTCGTAGTCCGAACGCAGCACCTGCGTATACACCTCAACTGCATCGTTCGGCCGCCACTGCATCGCAAACGCACCGGTCTTGCGCTCGCGCTCGCCGACGGTGGTGTTGATGCCGGCGCCGTGCGGCACCGACACGCCCTGGCCTTCATAGCCCGGCAGATCGGTCTGCGTGTACCACGGCTCGATCGAGATGGTGTCCTGGCGGAACGGGCTCTTTTGCTGCGAGTAGTTGACCAGGATGCCGATCTCGCCGATGCCGGTCTGCCAGCGATCGCTGAACAAGCCCGAGAACGCCGGCTTGCCGTCGTCGGCGAGGTCGTAATCGTTGTACTGCACGCTGCCGGCGATCTTGCGGCCGTCGTAATCGAACGGCAGACGCGTGCGCAGGTCGACGGTGCCGCCCAGGCCACCTTCGATCATGTCGGCCGACGGATTCTTGTAGACGTTGACGCCGCCGAGCAATTCGGCAGAGACGTCTTCGAAGCTCAGGCCACGGCCGTCGTTGGCGGTAAAGATGTCGCGGCCATTGAGTTCGGTGCGCACCTGGGTCAGGCCGCGGATCGCGATCGAGCTGCCTTCGCCATAGTTGCGCGAAATCTGGATGCCGGAGATGCGCTGCAGCGCCTCGGCCACGTTGTTGTCGGGCAGTTTGCCGATGTCTTCGGCAACGATGGAATCGACAATCTGCTCGGCATTCTGCTTGACCAGCTGTGCTTTGGTGACGCTGCTGCGGGTACCGGTGACCTGCACGGCGTCCAGCTGTTGTGTCGTCGAATCCGATGCCGGCGTAGCAGTGGTGGTCGCATCCTGCGCATGGGCCTGCGCGCTCAGCAGCGTGGCCACACTGATGGCCATCACGGAGCGGCGGAAATCACGGATCGAACGCTGGCCCACAATCCGGCCTGCCGGAATGTGGCGATGTTGCACTGACATGGTGCTCCCTCCCAGGACGCATGTACTTCTAGTTTTTAGCGGGCCTGTGCGTGAACGCACTCCCCGTCGTTGGTGCTGGCTTGGCATCCGCCTCCGACAAGGGCCGGGGCTGCGTGGATGCGATGTAATCCCGAGTGGGCTTACCTGGTAGCAACGGCCGGAGCATAGGGCGCGGCCGTCATGCCAGACCAATGAAATATTCCTGGAAAGGTATTCGCTAAACCTATAACAACACTAGAAAACCCGGTAACTCTGGCATCGCAAGGCCAGAGCGCCGGGTTAGGCGTGGCGGGCTCAACTCTGGGAGCCCGCGCACGTTGACTGCGTGATTGCGCACACTTACCAGTTCATGCGCAGCACCAACGAGTAGCGCCGGTCGTTGACGAGCCAGCTGCGTGTGTACAGATGGTTGTCCACCTCGCCTCCGGTATAGGACGTCGGCCCCATCAACACCTTGGTCACTGTGTTGGTCAGATTGTTGGCCTGCACGCCGAGCTGCACATGCGGAGTGAACCGATAGAATGCCGAGGCATCGAGTTGGCCGTAATCGTCCGACCAGGTCGGCAACTTGGTCGAGACGTCGCTGGCGGTCAGCAGGTAACGCGAACGCCAGTTGTAGGCCAGGCGCAGAGAGAGCGGTCCCTTCTCGTAGATGCCGGCAAGGTTGTAACTGCGCCGCGACAGACCCTCCAGCGGCAGGCTCACACCCGTGACGGTGGTCTGCGTGTACGGGTCGGTGGCCGTGTTTACGCCGCCGCTGCTGTCGACGAAGGTGAAGTTGGCATTGACGCCGAAGCCGCTCAACCAACCTGGCCAAGAATCAAAGAACTGCGTATAGCCGTATTCGAAACCGCGGATACGCCCCTTGTCCATGTTGTACGGACGCGTCACCAGCCAGTCCTGCCCACCGTAGTTTTCGGTGACCGTCTGATTGGAGAAGTAATCCTTGACGCTCTTGTAGAACAGCGTCAGGTACATCATGTCGCTGGTGTCGAAGTACCACTCGAGCGCGGTGTCGTACTGGTTGGCCTTCATCGGCTGCAGATTCGGATTACCGGCCGTACCGGTCCACCTGGAGACTGTGCCATTGGACTCGGTGTTTGCCGCCAGCAGCAGGTAAGGCTGCAACTGGGTGTAGTCCGGACGTGCCATCGCCTTGGACGCGGCGATGCGCCACTGCAGTGCATCGGAGAATTTGAAGCGCATGTTGAAGCTCGGCAGCACGTTGGTATAACTGCCCTTGGCATTGTTGGCGAAATACTGCCCGGTGTACTGCTCCCGCAGCTCTTCCGAACCCGCGCTTCCCGACAGGTCGGGGAACTGGCCGTAGCCATTGGCCTCGGTCCTGGTCTGCACGATGCGCACGCCGATGTTGCCGTCTACCGGCACGCCCAGCGCGTCGTCATTGCCGAAGTACAACACCGCATAGGCGGCTTGAGTGCGTTCGAACTGGCGATTGATGTCCTGCAACTGATACTTGTCCGGCGCCCAGCCCGATCCGCGCAGCGCCACGATCTGCTCGATCATCTTCGAGGTGCCGGCGTAATCCTTGACCGCAGCAGTGCTCGGAAAGTACAGGCTGTTGGGCACATCGATCTTGCCGCGGAACAGATTGGAATACGAATACAGCTGCGAGGAGCTGGTCATGTAGGTGGCCAGATCGGCCAGGCCGGTCCCATTGGCGGTACCGGGAATCTGCGCCCAGTTATCGCTGATCACGCCCCAGTTGTAGCCGGAGTTCTTGTTGATCTGGGTGCGGTCGGTGGCGCGGATGCCGGCACGGAACGTGCGCAGCCAGGAACTGTCGTCGAACGCGTATTCCAGGTCGAAGCGCGTGGCCAGCTCGCGGCCGCGATTCTTCGCCAGATGGTCCATCGCCGCACTCCAGAAATAGTTGGAGGGGTTGGTGATGTAGGTGCTGTCGGCAATCGCCACCGACGGATATTTGCCGCTCAGATCGACATTCAGGCCCGGCAGATAGATCGAATCGAACAGGGTGAAGTCCAGCGAATCACTCTCCGAGCGCACCAACTGCATATCGCCGCGCACGGTGAGGTTGCTGGTGAGCTTATGGGTGAAGCCGCCAGACAAGTCCGAGGTGGTCGTGCTCTGCTGCGAGTAGCGGTTGTTGGTATAGAAGCGCACGCCATCGTTGCCGGTGACGTTGCCACGCCAGGAACTGGACGTCGGCGCGCCGCTGACGAAGCGGCCGTCGGCATCGTAGCTAAACTGGGTACCGGGCGCCGGCGCAATCGCGTTGGTGTCGTCGTTGAAAAACGCTGCGCGCTCCTGCCAGTTCATGTCGTAGCTGGAGCGCATGTATTGCACATAGATCTCGGTGTCGTCGCTGGGACGCCACTGGAACGCGCCCGCCACGCCGTTGCGCTTGCGCTCGAAATCGAGCTGGCGCCAGTTGACGCCACCGGGCACATAGACCTTGTCGAAGTTGGTGCCCTCCAGCAGCGCCGCATCGGTGCGACGCACGAACGGCTCGACCTGGATGCCATCGCTGCGGGTGGCCAGTTCCGAATGCGCCACGTCCACCATCACGCCCATCTCGCCGAGGCCGGTATTCCAGCGATCGCTGAATAGAAACGAGCCCGACGGCTTGTAGGTCTTGCTGAAATCGCCGTAGTTCTCGTCGGCGGTAACGCCGATCACTCGCCCCGGCTGGTCGAACGGCATACGCGTGCGCAGGTTGACCGTGCCGCCAAGACCGCCTTCGATGATCTCGGCCGACGGATTCTTGTAGACGTCCACGCCCGCCATCAGTTCGGCAGGGACATCCTCGAAACTCAGACCACGGCCACTGGCGGCGCTGAAGCTGTCGCGGCCATTGAGTTCGCCGCGCACCTGGGTCATGCCGCGAATCATCACGCCGCTGCCTTCGGCAGAAAAATGGTCCGGATCGTTACGCGCCATGAAGTGATCGATGGTCACGCCGCTCACCCGTTGCAGGGTTTCGGTGACGCTGCGGTCCGGCAACGCGCCGATATCCTCGGCGCTGACCGAATCGACGATCTGTTCGGCATCGTGCTTGATCGACTGCGACTTGATCAGGCTGGCGCGCACGCCGCGCACTTCGACCGCATCCAGGTCGGTGGCGTTGCCCGCACTGCGCGAGGAGGCATTCTGGGACGACTGCGTCTGCTGCGCATAGACCGGCGCAGCGAGCAAGAGCCCGATGCTGACGGCCATGGCGGAATAACGCAACGAAGGCAAACGACGGGCGAGCACGCCCGTACCTGCCGAGGCATGGCTAGAACACTGGTACATCTGAATCCCTCCCAGGACGCAAGACGATTGAAACGGGTTGTCGCGGCACAGACGCGCCGCGTGATCACGCAAAAAACGGGCGATGTCGCCCGTGATTTCCCTATGGCAAGCGGCTTGGCCGCCGATCGCGTGCCCGACGTTACGTGCGCTTCAGCGTGCGATCTCGCTCAGAGATATAGGCGTGCAGCGCACCGCCAGCCAATGAAAAATTCACAAGCTGCTATTCCAAGGAGGAATAGCAATGGAAGAGCTTGGTCAGACAGGGGATTCTGGGCCGCGCAGAGCGGGATACAAACGTCGGGCAGTGGTACGCAACGCCTGCAAAATGCGCTCGGCACCCGGCGGCAGGATGTAATCGCGCCGACGGATGATGCCGAACGACTCCATCCGCACACCCAGTTCGATCGGCAGCACGGTGAGCAATTTGGCCTGGATCAGCGGCGCCACCGATTCCACCGGCAAGGCGGTCAGCATGTCGGTGCCGCGCAGCAAGGTCGAGGTCACCGGCAGCGAGGAGGTTTCGATGGCATTGGTCGGCGTCTGCACGCCATGCTCCATGAACATCGAATCCAGCCGCGCACGCAGCACGCTGTCGGCTGGCGGCAAGATCCAGCCATACCGCACCAGATCGGCATGCTGCAGGCCGGCGCGGCTGGCCAGTGGGTGGCCGGCGCGCGCAATCACCGAATGCGGCTCGTCGGCGAGTGGTTCGAACTCCAGTTCGCCCACCCCTTCCGGCCCCAGGATGCGGCCGATCACGATGTCCAACTGCCCATCCAACAACTTGGCCACCAGCGGGCGGCTGTAGTCCATTTCCACCCGCACCAGGATGTCCGGGAACTCGCGCTTGACCTCGGCGATCGCTTGCGGAACCAGGTTGGTGCCCGGATTGACCACCGTGCCGATCGAGGCCTGGCCCATGCGCCCGGCGCGCAAAGCGGCGATTTCTTCCTGCGCCCGGCCGATCTCCGACATCGCTGCGCGCGCGCGCCGAATCAACACGTGGCCATACCAGGTCGGCTCCACGCCGCGGGCGTGCCGCTCGAATAATTTCACGCCCAGCATGTCTTCCATTTCCGCCAGCAGCTTGGACGCCGCCGGTTGCGTCATGCTAGCGGCCTCAGCCGCGCGCAACACCGAGCGCTGTTCGTGCAAATGCAGCAGTAGCAAGAGCTGGCGGGTCTTGAGCCGGGCGGCGTTGAACCAGGGAGTACTGGAATTTGCCATAGCGTGCGGTTGCGGCCGTGTATTCGTCGGAGGAATAGAATATGCCGAAAATTTCATTTGCAGCACATATCTCCCCGCGCGAGGCTATCGAACGCCGCAGCAGGAGTTCCTACCTCCCGGGCGCGGTGAGAACAGACGTGACCTGCCCGTCCTCGGGCGGCAACACGCACGCCAATATGCGGAGGTGGACGACGATGACGGCATCTTGCCCGCCAGATGCAGGCCGTGAGACAGCGCACGCGGATTCATGCGGCACACCCGAGGGCCGGACTCCATGACCTTTGCCGCCTACCGTGCTCATCTCGACCTGCGCGTCAGGCGTGTGACCGCCACGCAATTGCGCCCTCCCCGTCGGTTGCTGCCCACCCGGTCGCCAACCGCCGCTTTCCGCTCTACCGCGAGTAACCGCATGACGTCAGATACCACCGCCAGCCCGTTCGCCCTGCCCCTGATCGCCATCCTGCGCGGCATCACGCCGGAAGAGACACTCGACCATGTCGGCGCGCTGATCGAGGCTGGTTTCGATGCGATCGAAATCCCGCTCAACTCACCGCGCTGGGCCGAGAGCATCGCGCTGGCCCAGCAGACCTTCGGCGAACGCGCCTGGATCGGTGCCGGCACCGTGCTGCGCAACGAAGACGTCGATACCCTGGGCGAGATCGGTGCGCGCTTCATCGTCACCCCCAACACGCGCCCGTCGCTGATCCGTCATGCAGTGTCGCGCGGCTTGACCGTCGTGGCCGGTTTCGCCACCGCCAGCGAGGCGTTCGACGCCATCGACGCTGGCGCGACGATTCTCAAGCTGTTCCCGGCCGCCACCTATGGCGCGGCGCATGTGCGCGCCCTGCGCTCGGTGCTGCCCGCCCACATCCCGGTCTACGTGGTCGGTGGCGTCAGCCCGCAGACCCTGGCCGGCTTCCTCGCCCAGGGCGCCGCCGGCGCCGGTATCGGTGGCGAACTGTACAAACCGGCGCAATCGCTCGAAACAACCCAGACGCATGCACGCGCCTTCGTGCAGGCCTACCAGGAACTGCAAGGATGAAGATCACCCACCTCACTACCTACCACGCTGCGCCGCGCTGGTTGTTCCTCAAGGTCGAGACCGACGAGGGCATCACCGGCTGGGGCGAGCCGGTCATCGAAGGCCGCGCGCGTTCGGTGGAGGCCGCCGTGCACGAACTGGCCGGTTATGTCGTCGGCAAGGATCCGGCGCGCATCAACGACCTGTGGCAGACCATGTACCGCGCCGGTTTCTACCGTGGCGGCGCCATCCTGATGAGCGCCATCGCCGGTATCGACCAGGCGTTGTGGGACATCAAGGGCAAGGCACTGGGCGTGCCGGTGTACCAGTTGCTGGGCGGGCTGGTGCGCGACCGCATGAAGACCTATCGCTGGGTTGGCGGCGATCGCCCGGGCGCCATCATCCAGCAGATCACCGACTACCGCGCGCTGGGCTTTGACACCTTCAAGTTCAACGGCACCGAAGAAATGAAGCTGATCGACAGCGCGCGCGCCGTCGACGCTGCGGTGGTCAAGGTCGCTGAAATCCGCGAAGCCTTCGGCAACACCATCGACTTCGGCATCGACTTCCATGGCCGCGTCGGCGCGCCGATGGCCAAGGCACTGCTGCGCGAACTCGAGCCGTTCAAGCCGCTGTTCGTCGAAGAACCGGTGCTGGCCGAACAGGCCGAGTATTACCCGCGCCTGGCCGCCAGCACCTCGATCCCGCTGGCGGCCGGCGAGCGCATGTTCTCGCGCTTCGAATTCAAGAACGTGCTGTGCGCCGGCGGTATCGGCATGGTGCAGCCGGACCTGTCGCATGCCGGCGGCATCACCGAATGCGTCAAGATCGCCGCGATGGCCGAAGCCTACGATGTCGGCTTCGCCCCGCACTGCCCGCTCGGCCCGATTGCGCTGGCTGCATGCCTGCACGTGGACTTCGTCTCGCACAATGCCGTGCTGCAGGAACAGAGCATCGGCATTCATTACAACGAAGGCGCCGACCTGCTCGATTACGTCATCAACAAAGACGATTTTCACTGCGTGGATGGCAGCATTGCCGCCCTGCCCAAACCCGGACTCGGTGTGGAGATCGACGAAGAGATGCTCAAGCGCGCAAACGAAAACCCGCCCGACTGGCGCAACCCGGTGTGGCGTCATAGCGATGGCAGCATCGCCGAATGGTGAACACGCCCGAACACACCGCCGTGCTGGCGGTCGACAGCCGCTGCACACATGGCGAGGGCGTGCTGTGGTGCGCACAGCGCCAGGCGCTGTATTGGGTCGACATCAGCGAAAAACGCCTGTGGCGGCATCATCCGGCCACTGCACACACACACTACTGGACACTGCCCGACCGCCCCGGCTGCATCGGTCTGATGGACGATGGTCGCATCCTGATCGCACTGGCCAAGGCGATCGGCATCGTCAATCCGGACAACGTCAAGGAAGACGTGCTGCCATTCGAAAAGCTGGCCGATGTGGAAGCGGACAACCCGCTCACCCGCAGCAACGATGGCCGCGCAGATCGCAACGGCAACTTCGTGTTCGGCACCATGGATGAGCACGACACCAAGGCCGCGCGCGGGGCGATGTATCAGTTCTCGCTAAAACACGGCTTGCGTGCATTGCCGCTACCGGGCGTGTCCATCCCCAACTCGATCTGCTTCAGCCTCGACGGCCGTACGCTCTATTACTGCGATTCGGTGCGCCCGCACATCCTGTGTTGCGATTACGACGCGCAAACCGCGCAGACCAGCAACACGCGCGTGTTCGCCACGCTGGACCGCGACGATGCCGAACCGGACGGTTCGATCATCGATGCCGAAGGTCATCTGTGGAATGCGCAATGGCGCGCGTGGCGCGTGGTGCGCTATAGCCCCGATGGCAGCATGGAGCGCATCGTGCAACTGCCGGTCAAGCACCCCACCTGCAGCGCCTTCGGTGGCGTGGCTCTGGATCGCCTGCATGTGATCTCGTCACGCCTGGACCATAGCGCCGAAGAACTCGCGGGCATGCCCCAAGCCGGCAGCCTGTTTGTCTGCGACGTCGCCATCGCAGGCCTGCCAGAGAGCCTGGTGGCCAGCGCGTGATCGCCATCGACTGGGGCACCAGCAGTCTGCGCGGCTATCTGCTCGATGCCGACGGCAAGGTGCTTGCGCAGCGCCGCGGCAGCGACGGCATCCTGGCCTGCCAGGGACGCTTCGCCGAAGTGCTGGCTGGCTTGGTCGACGGCTGGGACGGCCCGCTGTTGCTCTCGGGCATGATCGGTAGCCGCAATGGCTGGAGTGAACAAGCCTATCTGCCCTGCCCCGCAGACATTGACGCGCTCGCCCAGGCGATGCGCCGCCATGACGACCTGCTGCCCGGTCGCACGCTGTGGTTCGTGCCCGGCATCAGCACCGACGAACAGGCCGGCGTGCCGGATGTGATGCGCGGCGAAGAAACCCAGTTGGTCGGCCTGATGAGCGCACTCGGCGATGGCGCGCATGTCGCCTGCCTGCCTGGCACGCACAGCAAATGGGCGCGGATCGACAACGGTCAACTGACCGGTTTCGCCACCGTCATGACCGGCGAGCTGTACGCCGTGCTGCGTCAACACAGCATCCTGGGCAAGCTGATGGATGACACTCGCGCCGAGCTGGACAGTGCAGCATTCCTGCAAGGTGTCGACCGCAGCAGCGAGCCCGGTGGACTGAGTCACCACCTGTTCGGCGCCCGCACGCTCGGCCTGTTCGAACGGCTGTCTTCCGCAGCGCTGCCGTCTTACCTCTCGGGCCTGCTCATCGGCCACGAACTGCGCGAGCACCGCGGCGACCACGCTACCGTGCACCTGGTCGGCAGCCCTGGTCTTGCGCAACGCTACGCATTGGCGCTGCAGCACGTGGGCGTCGAACGCCAGCTGCATCCGGAAGATCTGGCTGCGACGGGGCTGTTCGCATTGGCCAGGCAGCGCGGGCTGGCCTGACAAGCCAGCAGCAAAAACATCGACAACCCCACACCCATCACGCGACTGCTTTAGAATTGGAAGGCTAAACGCCGGATTCCGCCATGCCTTTTGTTGTCACTGAAAACTGCATCAAGTGCAAATACACCGACTGCGTCGAGGTCTGCCCGGTGGATTGCTTCCACGTCGGCCCGAACTTTCTGGTCATCGACCCGGACGAGTGCATCGACTGCACCCTGTGCGAACCGGAATGCCCGGCCAACGCGATCTACCCGGAAGACGACGTACCGGCAGGCCAGGAAGGCTTCGTAGCACTCAACGCTGAACTCGCCAAGGCCTGGCCAGTGCTGACCGTGCGCCAAGAACCGCTGCCCGATGCCGCCGAATGGGATGGCAAGCCGAACAAGTTGCCATTGCTGCAGCGCTGAACTGAGCTGCACACCCAGACCCGGCGCGTTTACACCGCCGCGCGCGTCCTGCAGCGCAATTGCAAGCAGTGCCGTACGAACGCGAAACGGGCGCCCCAAGCGCCCGTTTTGCTATCCAGCAAAGTGAACCGGCCTCAGCCGCCCAGCTTGCCCTTGAGCGCGGTGATCACGGCCACCGGCGCTGCCGCCGTCGCCGGCATGCCACGCGGATCCACTGCCGAGACATAGCTGCCCGCCTCGACCTTGACCACACGCACCAGGAAGCTGGAACCCTCGTAGCTCACGTCATAGGAACCGAGCATCTGCGCCTTGCTGGCGATGGTCAGGCCGGGGATGTCGGCCAGTGCCGTGCCGACTTTGCCGAACACCTCATCGCGCTCGCCTGGCACGGTGAACCCGCTGTTGGCGCTCGCCGATGGCGGCGTGTTGGCCTGCCGCTGCGTGGTCGACGCCAGCGTCGGCACCTTCATTGCACCGGAGGTGTCGGGCAGATTCAGATCCGGCGGTACTTCCAGCGGACGGGCTTCCGGGGCCAGCGCATAGTCGCCGCGCGCGCCCTTGTGAAACCAGCTGCAACCGCTCGTGGCAGCGACAGTGGCGGTCGCCAGCAACGCGAGCGACAGCACGCGGACGGGGGAAACGGAATGACGCATCGATAGATCTCCTGGGTCAGGCCGCGAGCATTTCGCGGCTGGAAAGCGCTTCCAACGCAATGGCGTCGGCGGCAAGGCGGTCGGCGGCAGGCTGGTGCGCCGCAGAAAGGGGTAACAGCGGCAAGCGCAGGCCATGGCCGATCCCGGCGCGCTGCAGCAGCGCCTTGACCGGGATGGGATTGGATTCGATCCCGCAGAAGCTGTGGTATTCGCTCAGACGTGCGTCCCACGCAGTGGCAGCGTCACGCTGGCCATCGCGGGCCAGATCGCACAGGCGCCGATACGCCGCCGGCAAGGCATTGGAGGCCACCGAAATCAGCCCGGCAGCGCCGGACAGCATCGATTGCGCAGCGCTGCCATCGTCGCCACTCAGCACCACAAAGCGATCGCTGCGCAGCGCCACCAGTGCGGCCACGCGCTCGGGCTCGCTACGCGCTTCCTTGATGCCGACAATATTCGGATGACCCGCCAGCTCGGCGACCGTCTCCGGCAACAGGTCGCAGCCGGTACGGCCCGGCACGTTGTACAGCACCACCGGCAGGCCACCGTTATCGGCGACCGCCAGAAAGTGCGCCTTTAATCCGGCTTGGGTCGGACGCACATACGGCGGCGTCACTACCAGCGCGTACTGCGCGCCCAGCGCCGCGGCGCGACGGGTCTGCGCAATGGTCTTTGCAGTGCCGGACAAGCCGGTGCCGGCCAGCACCGGCACGCGGCCGGCTACCTGTGCCACCGCAGCACGCAACAGCGTGTCGTATTCGTCATCGCTCAGGGCGGCGGCTTCGCCGGTGGAGCCGGCGACCACGATTCCCTGAACGCCACCGTGCAACTGCTGCTCCAGCAGCCGCCGCCAGGCATCCAGGTCGAGTGCGCCGTCTGGCCCGAAGGGGGTCGCCAGCGCGGTGATGATGCCGGAAAGGGACAAGATTCTGCTGCTCTTACGTGACAGGAAAAGGCCCGCACGGGCGCGGGTTGAAACCACCTGCATGTTACTTGCGGCGCGAAACCACGGGCAAGTATGCTGGTCACCGCCAGGGCGCCTGCCCGGGCGGCCATTCAGCCTGATGCAATGCCGGAAGCCCCTTTGACTGACTCTACACCCCGGCCTTCGCCGACCGAAAATCACCTCCTGATCAACGCCTATACGACGCATCCGGAGTCCCCCCTGTTGCCCGTCACCCGCCGCATCGCCGATAGCGGCTGCAATCTCGTGGACGCTCGCCTGGCCACGGTGGGGCGCGATGTCTCGGTCACCGCGCTGGCGACCGGCTCCTGGGATTCGGTCGCCAAGCTCGAAGCCATGCTGACCCGGCTCGAACGCGAGGAAGGCCTCAAGCTGGTGTGGTACCGCACCGGCCCCAAACAGACCCAATCCAACCTGCTGCCCTACATCGTCGAGGTCATCGCCGCCGACAAGCCGGGCATCCTGTTCCAGCTGGCCGATTTCTTCGACCGCCAGGGCATCACCATCGAAAACCTGCAGAGCACGCGCTACCGCGCCATGCAGACCGGCGCGGAGATGTTCTCTGCGCAGGTGACCATCGGGGTGCCGGCCAACATGCACATCGCCGCCTTGCGCGATGATTTCCTGGAATTCTGTGATCACCTCAATCTCGACGCGATCATGGACCCGATGAAGTTCTAAGGCACCCATCAATGGCCATCGCGATCTCCGCGCTGAAACAGATGTTCGACCACATCCGCTCCGAGACCGACTGGAATCTCGACGGCCCCTTGCGCTGGGAATATTTCTTCGCCGACCCTGCGCAGGAACCGCTGCAGAAACTCGCCGAGCAACTCACCCAGGACGGCTACCGCGTCATCGACATCTTTCTCGGCGAACGCGACGAAGACGATGGCGACGATGAAGCGTCGTACTTCCTGCATGTGGACAAGAAAGAGCATCACACCATCGAGTCGCTGAATCAGCGCAATGCGCAATTCGACGCACTTGCCAAACGTTTCCATGTGGCTGCTTATGATGGGATGGACGTCGGCCCGGCATGACCGCGCCGTACGCCCCTCCACTTTGGGCTGAGCAACGATGACCGACGCTGTACTGGAACTACCCGCTGCAACATTCGACCTGCCGCTAGCGCTGTCCGGCGGCACCCAGACCACGCTGCGCAGCTATGCCGGCAAGTGGGTGGTGTTGTACTTCTACCCGAAGGACAGCACGCCCGGCTGCACCACCGAAGGCCTGGACTTCAACGCATTGCTGCCGCAATTCAAAAAAGCGGGTGCAGCCGTGCTGGGCGTCTCGCGCGATTCGGTGAAATCGCACGACAACTTCTGCGCCAAGCAAGGCTTCACCTTCCCGTTGATCAGCGATGGTGATGAAGCGCTATGCCGCGCCTTCGACGTGATCAAGGAAAAGAACATGTACGGCAAGCAGGTGCTCGGCATCGAGCGCAGCACCTTCCTGCTCTCGCCCGAAGGGCATGTCGTGCAGGCCTGGCGCAAGGTCAAGGTCGCCGGCCATGCCGAGGCCGTGCTGGCCGCAGTCAAGGCGCACGCCAAACAGTGACGCCCCTGAGTTCCCGTGTCCTCCATCACCCTGCAGTTGCAGGCGTGATGGCTCGCCCCTGCTCCATCACTTGGAAGACCCAATGACCCGAGGCAAGCGCATCTACGTGCTGGACACCAACGTGCTGATGCACGATCCCACCGCGCTGTTCAAGTTCGAGGAACACGATGTGTTCCTGCCGATGCAGGTGATCGAGGAGCTCGACAACGCCAAGAAAGGCACCTCCGAAGTCAGTCGCAATGCACGCCAGGTCAGCCGTTTCCTGGACGAATTGCTGGAAAACACCAACGCCGAGCAGATCCAGGCCGGCATCCTGCTCAGCCATCCGCAGGGCATCCAGCTCAAGGGCCAGGCGGCGATCGGCCGGCTGTATTTCCAGATCCACCCGATCGATCCGGGCCGCACCTTCGGCGCGATGCTGCCGGACAACAAGATCCTGGCCTCGGTGCTGGCGCTGCGCGAAGAAAATCCGGACGTGCCGGTCATCCTGGTGTCCAAGGACATCAACCTGCGCATCAAGGCCTACATCAGCGGCCTGGTCGCCGAGGACTACCAGAACGACCGCGCGCTGGACGATTTCAGCCTGCTGTTCACCGGCGCCATCGAGCTGCCGGAAGACTTCTGGGAAAAGCACAACGAGGACCTGCGCAGCTGGAACGAGCGCGGCCGCACCCATTACGAAATCGTGCTGGCCGACGATGAAGATTGGTACCCGAATCAGTACCTGTACCTGCCCGGCGAAGATGAGGTCGAGCTGCGCGTGGCCAAGGTCGGCGGCGGCAAGGCCACGCTGTGTCTGGTCGACGACTTCCGCAACACGCAGCACGCGGTGTGGGGCATTGCCGCACGTAACCGCGAGCAGAATTTCGCGCTCAACGCCCTGATGGACCCGGAAATCGACTTCGTCACCCTGCTCGGCACCGCCGGCACCGGCAAGACCTTGCTCGCACTGGCCGCCGGCCTGGCGCAGACGATGGACCAGCAGCGCTACCGCGAAATCATCATGACCCGCGCCACCGTCAGCGTGGGCGAAGACATCGGCTTCCTGCCCGGTACCGAAGAAGAAAAGATGACCCCATGGATGGGCGCGCTGACCGACAACCTGGAAGTGCTCACGCACAACCAGGAAGGCGGCTCGTGGGGCCGTGCGGCCACCAACGACCTGCTCGCCAGCCGCATCAAGATCCGCTCGATGAACTTCATGCGCGGCCGCACCTTCCTGTCGCGGTATCTGATTCTGGACGAGGCGCAAAATCTCACCCCCAAGCAGATGAAAACGCTGATCACCCGCGCCGGTCCCGGCACCAAGATCGTGTGCCTGGGCAACGTCGAGCAGATCGACACGCCCTACCTCACCGAAACCACCTCGGGCCTGACCTACGCGGTGGATCGCTTCAAGGCGTGGCCGCATAGCGCGCACATCACGCTGCGTCGCGGCGAGCGTTCGCGTCTGGCCGACTTCGCCTCAGAGGTGTTGTGATGCGCGCCCGTCGCGGCGCGGTGGCGCTTGCCGTGATCGCACTGGCTGGCTGCGCCACCACACGGGGGCCAGCCAGCGTGCCCACCAACCTCAAGAACGGGCAGTCGTGGATCATCACCCGGCAAGGCGTCGCCGAGCAGGTGCTGCAAACCTGTTCGCGCGACAGCCCGGCCAAGCATCCAGGCCAGATCAGCGGCTATTGGGCACCGAGCCATCAGCAGGTCGAACAACTCGAAGCGTGGCAGGACGCGTTGACGCCCACCATTGCCGAGCCCCGCGAGTTCGACCGCCAATACGTGGGTGTGGTGATCCAGGGCCAGCAGTTGATCTACATCAATGCCTTCAGGCTGCCGAATACGCCGGAAGTGAAACCGGCCACCGAGGCGATCCAGGTCTGCGGCGGTGGCGGCATGTTCTGGGGCGCGCTGTACGACCCGCAGACCGGTGCGTTCTCGCAGATTGCCGTCAACGGCAACCCCTGACCCACGATGGGCCTGCTGCTGCCGCGCTGGGTCTGGATTGGCGCGGTGGCATTGTCGAGCGTGGCGGGCATGGTCAACGTGGTCGGCTACCTGGGCTCGGAGCACCAGGTGGTCAGCCACCTCACCGGCACGACCAGCCTGCTCGGCGTGGCACTAGTGCAAGACAGCGCGCCGGAGATCGGCTTTCTCTGGGGAATCCTGATCGCGTTCTGCGCAGGCGCCACGCTCAGCGGCCTGATCATCCAGGACGATGCCTTGCGGCTTGGACAGCGCTACGGTGCGGCGCTGCTGATCGAGGCACTGCTGTTGCTGGCCGCGATTCCGCTGTTCAAGCTGCATCATGTCGGCGGCGCACTGTTCGCCGCTGGCGCCTGCGGCCTGCAGAATGCGATGGCGACCACCCTCAGTGGCGCAGCGGTCCGCACCACGCATTTGAGCGGCATGTTCACCGATCTGGGGATCGGCCTGGGGCACCTGTTGCGCGGTCGCCCGCTGCAAGTGCGCCGACTCACACTGAGCGGGCTGATCATCGGCGGCTTTCTTGGCGGCAGCATCCTCGGCACTGTGCTGTTCCAGCGCTGGCAGTACGACGCGCTCTACCTGCCGGCCATCCTCACAGGATTGGCCGGTGCCGGCTATATCGCCTATGTGCAATGGCGTCACTGGCGCGCAGCATGATGCGCACATCCTGCAGGTAGCAGTGCAGAATCGGCACATGACCACGCCCAGCACGCTGTCTGCATTGACCATCGCCGGCTCGGACTCCGGCGGTGGCGCCGGTATCCAGGCCGACCTCAAGACCTTCGCCGCACACCGGGTGCACGGGTTGTCGGCGATCACCGCATTGACCGCACAACACACCCGCGCCGTCACCGCCGTGCACATCCCCCCCCTGCACTTTCTGCAGGCACAGGTGGATGCCTGCTTCGCCGATTTCCAGATCCAGGCGGTCAAACTCGGGATGCTGGCCAATGCCGACGTCATCCAGTGCGTGGCCGATCTGCTCGAACGGCATCGCCCACCATTCGTCGTCCTCGATCCGGTGATGGTGTCCACCAGTGGCGCACGCCTGCTCGAAGATGCGGCACTGGAGGCGCTGCGCACGCGTCTGCTACCGCTGGCGACGCTGATCACGCCCAATACGCCCGAAGCCGAATTATTGATCGGCCGCCGCATCGACAGCGCCGATGCCGCCGAACGCGCCACCGCTGCCCTGCTCGATCTGGGCGCGAACGCGGTGCTGCTCAAGGGCGGTCATCTGCCTGAAGGCGCACGTGTACTCGATCGCTTCGATGATGGCGTGACCCAGGATGTGTTCATGCATCCTCGCCTGCAGGTGGATGCGCATGGCACCGGCTGCAGCCTGTCGGCGGCGATTGCCGCGCAGTTGTGTCAGGGCCTGTCGTTGCTCAATGCCTGCGAAGCGGCGATCGATTACGTTGCACGCGCCATCCGTCTGGGCCAATGCCCCGGCCATAGCGATGTGCTGGTGCTCGACCACTTCGGCGCCGCGACCAGCGCATGAGCGTGCAGACCGATACCTTGCTCGCCAGCGTTGCAGATGGACATCGCTGGCAAGTGCTCCGCTGCGCGCCACCGCAACCAGCTGTCAGCCTGCTGTGGCTACCCGCGTTGGGCGTGGCAGCGCGGCATTACCAACCCTTCGCACAGGCACTCGCGTCCACCGGCGTGGCGGTATATCTGCACGAATGGCGAGGTAATGGCAGCAGCACGCTGCGCCCGTCGCGTGAGCACGACTGGGGCTATCGCACGCTGCTTGCCGACGATCTCCCGGCCAGCCAAGCCTTGCTCGATCTGCACGACCGGCAGCGACCTCGCGTCATCGGCGGATACAGCCTTGGCGGTCAGCTCGCGTGTTGCCATGCCGCACTGCATCCGGCGCAATTCGCCCAGCTCTGGCTCGTAGCCAGCGGCTCGCCGTACTGGCGCACGTTTCCCCCGCCGATGCGCTACGGCCTGCCCGTGGCATTGCGGTTGTTGCCGTGGCTGGCGCGCCTGCAAGGCGTGCTGCACGGGCGCAAGCTCGGCTTCGGCGGCACCGAAGCACGCAGCCTGATTGCCGATTGGGCGCAGGTCGGCCGCAGCAATCGCTATCGCGCGGCGGGCGCGCCATGGGATCTGGAACGGGCACTGGGCCAACTGCGCGTGCCGATCCGCGCGGTGACGCTTGCACGCGACAAATTGGGTCCGGCAGGTGCGCTGCGTGCATTGCTCGAGAAAATGCCGCAGGCACGCGCGCAGCAGGTGACGTTGGACGATAGGCAACTGGGGACGCGTAGCGATCATTTCGCCTGGATGAAAACTCCTGCGGCCGTGGTCGCTGCGCTGCGCAGTGCGCCTGACGATGCCATCAATGACGATCGAATTTCACAAAGGGATTGACGGGCCCGTCGCTCATCCGCATAATTCCGCTCCTGACGAGGCGCCCGTAGCTCAGTTGGATAGAGTACCTGGCTACGAACCAGGCGGTCGGGAGTTCGAATCTCTCCGGGCGCACCATCTTCAGAACAATAAAAAGACAGCATTCAACCGCTGTTTTTTCAGTTAAAAAGATCCGATCGCACTGCGTAAGATCTGCAAGTTAAACAAGATATGCGCCCGTAGCTCAGTTGGATAGAGTACCTGGCTACGAACCAGGCGGTCGGGAGTTCGAATCTCTCCGGGCGCACCAATCTTGAAGAAAATGGCCAGCTCGCTGGTCTTTTTTTTGCCTGTCGTTTTTGCGGATGCAGATGATGGCGCGCATCGCGCTGCATCCCAGTGTCGCTCCATCGGGCGATGACGATCGCTCAGCGCAACGCTCGCCGACGCCACCGCTGGCACCGCACACGTGCAATCAGGCCGTGGCGGCAACGCTGGCGTCAGCAGCCACGACCACCGGCACCAGCGATGTCACAGGATGCCCTGCATCGCGCCATGCATCCAGGCCGCCCAGCAGTGGCCGCACATCGCGATATCCGCGCTCGCGCATCCGCGCGGCCAACCACGCTGCAGACACTTCGTCCGGACACGCGCAGTAGATCACCACGCTGCGATCGCGTGGCACGCTGGCAAGAATCTGCGCCAGCTGGCGCTCGTCGGCGAATACGGCGCCAGGAATCGTGTAGGGCTGCAGATCGCGATGGCCAGGCGCACGGATATCCAGCACGGTCGGGCGCAGGCTCTGCTCGCCATCCAGCAACGGCACCAGCTCGTCCACCGCGATGCGCGCATGCTCCAGCGATCGCAACAGGCTGTGCCGCCGCCACCAGCGCCAACCGACATAGCCGGCCAGCAACGCCGCCAAGACCACGGCAGCGCCCGAGCCAAGTTCGGACAGAAAGGCGAGCACGTCCCGCACTTGATGCGCGAACACGGCCCCCACACTCAAGCCGACCAGCGCCCACAGTGATGCACCGAAGGCGTCGTAACGCAGGAACGCTGCAGGGCGCACCCGCATCGCGCCGGCCATCGGCACCGACACCATCGACAAACCCGGGACGAACTTGGCGACTGCCAGCACTCGCACGCCCCAGCGCGAAAAAAAGCGCTCGGTCTGCTTCATGCAGCTATCGCGCGACAGCGACAGTCGACACAGCGACTGCAAGGTGCGATTGCCGAAGCGGCGACCAGCCAGATACCACGCCAGATCACCCAACAAACTCGCCGATACAGACACTGCCAGCGCCGCAAGCCCGGCCAGCCAGGTATCGCTACCGCCCTGCAACGCGTAGCTGGCACCGACCAGCACCAGGGTCGGCAACGCCGGCACCGGCAGCCCGAGCGACAACGCCAGCACATTGGCGAACACCAGCGCCAATCCGTACTGTTCGATCAAGCCTTGCATGCGACGACCCTGCGCGACGGCGAGCGGCCATTATCCGCCTTCGGTCACAGCGGCGACTGCCCGGCAGCGACGGAACGATACGTTGCGGCCAAGGCGTGCAACCAGCTGTCGAACAGGCCTTCGCTGCGCAAGGCACGTCGCCACCAGCCCAATGCCTCACCCTCCTCGCCTGGCCGCCACGCCAGGTAGAAGGTTTCGTCGGGCTTGTGCGTTTCCACCTGCACCTCGCGCAAGCGGCCGTCCTGCAGCGCCCCGCGTGCGTATGGCTCGGGCAGGAAGCCGTAGCCGGCGCCGGTCAGTTGCAGCAGCAGCTTGGTGCGCATATCGGGCACAGTCAGGACATCGCGGCCGGACAGCAGCCCAACCGTGCGCGGCAGCAAGCGCCGCGCCGAGTCCGCCACGGCGATCGCACGGTGGTCGGCCAGTTCGGCGACGCCCAGCAGGCCCGCCGTCGCCAGTGGATGCGTGGATGCCACCGCAAACACGAAGCGCAGGGTACCGATGGGCTCGGCCACGTATCCACCGCCACTGGGTCCCTCGCCAGCCGCCACGATCAGGTCCACGCGCCTGTCGAGCAGCGCCTCCCAACTGCCTGACAACGACTCGCTGAGTACGCGCAGCCGGGTGCTGTCGGCCACGGTGTAGAAGTCCAGGATCTGCGGCTGCAGCAAGGCCGCAGGCAGCACCGCATCCAGCCCGATCGCAAAGTCCGACTCCCAGCCCGAGGCCACGCGCCGCACGCGCACCTCCAGCTCTTGTGCGGCACGCAGCAGATGGCGCCCTTCGCGCAGCAGTTCGCGGCCCGCCTGCGTGGGCGTGGCCTTCGGCCCGACCCGCTCGAACAGCTGCACGCCCAGATCCTCCTCAAGCTTGGCGACCGTGTAGGAAATCGTAGACGGCACCTTGAACAGCAGCTTCGCGGCGCCAGCGAACGAGCCACGGCGGTCGATGGCATCGAGAATCTGTAGCGCTTCCAGGCTGATCTTCATTGTTCGAAATTTTCGATGGTAGCGTCCGAATCTACTCGCTTTTTCTTGCGAACGCAGAGGTGGAGACTACGCATCAAGCCGCTGGGACACCGATTCAACCCCAAGCGCCAATTCGAATCTTTTAGGGAGAAGCAGCATGTTGAATGTCCGCAAGAGCGAAACCCGTGGCCGCGCCGAGCATGGCTGGCTGTCCTCGCGCCATACCTTCTCCTTCGCCAGCTACCACGACCCGCGCCATATGGGCATCGGCCCGCTGCGGGTGATCAACGAAGACAAGGTGACCCCGGGCGAAGGCTTCGGCACCCACGCCCACCGCGACATGGAGATCATTTCCTACGTTCTGGGCGGCGCGCTGGAGCACAAGGACAGCATGGGCACCGGCTCGGTGCTGCATTACGGCGATGTGCAGCGCATGAGCGCCGGCAGCGGCGTGACCCATAGCGAGTTCAATCATTCGTCCAGCGAGCCGGTGCACTTCCTGCAGATCTGGGTGATGCCCGAGCGCGCCGGCATCGAGCCGAGCTACGAAGAAAAACACTTCGATGCCGACAGCAAGCGTAACCAGTTGCGCCTGATCGCCTCGCCGGGTGGTGAGAATGGCTCGCTGCGCCTGCACCAGGATGCTCGCCTGTACGCCTCGATCCTCGATGGCGAGGTGCGCCTGCAGCAGCCGCTGGCCGAAGGCCGCATCGGCTATGTGCAGGTGGCCCGCGGCAGCCTGAGCGTCAACGGCCAGACGCTGTCAGCCGGCGACGCGGTGCAGGTCATTGGCGAGCCGGACATCGTCCTGGCCGATGCACGCGATGCCGAAGTGCTGGTATTCGACCTGCCGAAGTAATCGCCAAAAGCTGGATGGATGGCGTACAGCGCAGCACTGGTGCGCAATGCGCTAGCTAGCGCAGACACAGACAAAGCCCGCTCACGCGGGCTTTGTCTGTGTGCGAACTTTTCAGAGGACTGGGCAGCGGCGACGTCGCGGCGAGTTGTCGCTGATGGCTTTCGGCTTTCGGCTGACAACTGACGACCTGCTGCATGCGGTAGCGATTAGCATCGCCTTGCCGCCCTGCGTGTCATCCCGAGCGGCACTGATAAGCGACTGCATCTCCCTGCACGCCAGGCAGGTCAGAGCAGCTTTCACCCGCAGGCAACCACGCGATCAACCGGACGTTACTGCACCACGCACGATGTTCGTGCAATCCAGTCACGCCACCTGCGCTGGAGCGTGCCGCGCAGCCTGCGCATCGACCTGCGCGACAGCGCGATCCGACGCGCCATTGGCGTCACCATTGACCAACGCGAACAGCGCATCCGCATCGCCTTCCAGCACGCGCGCCGAGCGCGCCAGGTCGTCGACCATCCGCGCCTGGTCGCGCGCCTGCACACCGATCGACTGCAATGCGACATTGGCGGTGGAAATATCCTGGTCCTGGTCGTGGCTGGCAGCGGCGATCTGCTCCACGGTGGCAGTCACGCGCAGCACCGAGGTCACCATGTCCTGCATCACCACGCCAGCTTGCTCGGCCAGGCGTGAGCCATCGCCGACCTGATCGGTTGCATTGTCGATCAAGGAGCGAATCTCCTTGGCCGAGACGCTGCAACGCTGCGCAAGACTGCGCACTTCGGTGGCCACGACGGCGAAGCCACGCCCCTGCTCACCGGCGCGCGCCGCCTCCACCGCAGCGTTCAGGGCCAGGATATTGGTCTGGAACGCGATGCCGTCGATCACCTCGATGATCTGGCCGATGCGGTCGGTCGCCGAACGGATGCCGGCGGTGGTCTTCACCACGTCGGCAATAACATCCGCGCCTCGCCGCGCCACCGCGGCCGAGTCTTCGGCCATGCGCCGCGCGGAACCTGCATTCTCGGAATTGGTGCGCACGGTTGCGGCCAGTTGATCGATCGTGCTCGAGGTCTGCGCCACCGCAGCAGACTGCATGGACACACGGCTGACCAGTTCCTGGTTGCTCACCGAAATATGGTGCGCCTCGCGCTGCACGTTCTGCGCAATGCTCATGGTCTGCAGCATCAAATCGCGCATACGCTCGGCCGAACGCACCTGGTCGGTGACGTCGGTTGCGTATTTGACCACTTTGTACGGTCGTCCGGAGACATCCAGGATCGGGTTGTAGGAGGCCTGGATCCACACCGCACTGCCATCCTTGCGCAGTCGGCGATAACGTCCCGCATCGAACTGGCCGCTTGCCAGCTTGGCCCAGAACTGCCGGTACTCCTCGGACGCGCGATAGGCCGCATCGACGAACACGCTGTGGTGCTGCCCGATCGCCTCGGCAGCCGGATACCCCATGATTTTCAGGAAGTTTTCGTTCGCACCGAGCACGTTCCCTTTCAGGTCGAACTCGATCACGCCCATCACCTTGTCGATCGCCCGGATGCGCCCGTCCGCATCGGCCGAATCGATCACCTGACAGGTCACGTCGGTGGCGTACTTGACCACCTTGTACGGGCGCCCGTGCTCGTCCAGCACCGGGTTGTAGGACGCCTGGATCCACACCTCTCTGCCGTCCTTGCCGATGCGCCGGTAGCGGCCCGCATCGAAGGCACCGCGCCCAAGCGAATCCCAGAACGCGCGATATGCGGCCGACTGACGCGTCGTCGTATCCACGAACATGCCGTGGTGCTTGCCGCGAATCTCCTCGAGCCGATAGCCCATCACTTGCAAGAAATTCTGGTTGGCCGCGAGTACCGTGCCGTCCAGCGAGAATTCGATGACTGCCATCACCTTGTCGATGGCGTCGATACGCCCTTCGAAATCAGCGGTCTGGCGCACCTGCGCAGTGATGTCGGTGGCGTACTTCACCACGCGATACGCCTTACCGGATCGATCCAGCAACGGGTTGTACGATGCGTTGATCCACACCTCGCGCCCCTGCTTGTCCAAGCGGCAGAAGCGCCCGGCATTGAAGTCGCCGCGACGCAGCGTCTCCCAGAACTGCCGATAGCTTTCGCTGTCGCGATCGGCGGGAGTCACGAACATGCGGTGATGCTGGCCAACAACCTCGTCCAATCGATACCCCATCAACCCCAGGAAATTCGGGTTCGCATCCAGAATGCGGCCGTCCAGATCGAACTCGATCACCGCCATCACACGGTCCACCGCCGTGGCCTTGTGTTGCAGCCCACGGCCGCCGAAGGAGAACACGCGTCCAAGCAGGTGCGATAGGCGCATCACGTCGAAATCCGAGCTTTAGTTCAGCTATTTAGCGACCCATGCGCCGGTTACTTGACCCCGACCGTGTGCGCCATCTCCAAGGCGGTTCAGATGGCGTCATGGAGCGGCGACGCACCGTGATGCGAGGAGCTACCGACACCCGCTCTGAGCCTCTTTGTCGACGACCGACCCCGTGAAACGACAGCGCAGCCATGTGCCCCCGCGTATGCGCAGGACAGGAAAAGCCAGCAGCACCCAAGACACCATGGATCCGACGCGCTATCTCTTCCGCCGATCCGTTTCGCTCGATGCGTCATACGGCACGCTTGCGCTCACGCGAGTTGGTGGAGCGTCGTCCTGGGTTGCGTGCATGCCTGCATGCGCGTGCCACGCGCATGCGGATGTCATGGCACATTGCATGCGTGCGCCGGAACCCGACGGACTTGCAGGACGCAATCAGTCAAGACCGCTTGCAACGCAAAAACGCAGCTCGCAATTGCAATGCAGATGCGCGTAAACGATTAGCGCTCGTTCGTTCCGACGAAGCGAGCAAGCCAAATACCCACGCCGCAAGCCAGGTCTCATTCTTGCGATATGCGCTCGTTCGATGCGCTAAAACTCGTGGCGTGCCGGCGATGTCGCCAAGCTCGAAAGACGACCTCTCCTCAGGCACTGTCGACATGGACCACGCATGGACAGCGCGCAGCCCTAGCTGCACACACCGCCGGCTGACACTGAGCGCTTTTAGGAACGCATCTGCGACGGCGAGCCACTGCCAGCCCGCATCAACGGATCCCGCGGGCGCTCAAGCAATGCTTA
Source organism: Xanthomonas prunicola (assembly GCF_002846205.1). Classification (GTDB taxonomy): domain Bacteria; phylum Pseudomonadota; class Gammaproteobacteria; order Xanthomonadales; family Xanthomonadaceae; genus Xanthomonas; species Xanthomonas prunicola. Next base: position 87,944 of record NZ_PHKV01000009.1, on the reverse strand, counting down.
TGGTTGCAGCGGCCAAACGCCGATATCAGCCGACTTCGTTGAGCCAAGGGCCGCAGCAACAAAAATAAAAACGCCCGCAAATCAATGATTTGCGGGCGTTCAGAACACTGGCGGAGCGAGAGGGATTCGAACCCTCGATAGAGCTTTTGACCCTATACTCCCTTAGCAGGGGAGCCCCTTCAGCCGCTCGGGCATCGCTCCAGTTTTTGCTGCCTGCCGCGATGTCCGTGGCAGGCCGCGAAGAATACCGGGTAAGAGGGGCTAACGTAAACCCTTTACAACGATCAATTCGAAGAATCGTCCCCGTGATGTGCGCCGGAAGCGACCGGCTCATCCCCACGCTGGATGCGCTGATAGATTTCTTCGCGATGCACAGCGACATCCTTGGGTGCGGTGATACCGATACGCACCTGATTGCCCTTGACGCCGAGAACGGTCACGGTGACCGAGTCGCCGATCATCAAGGTTTCGCCTACCCGGCGAGTGAGGATCAACATTTTGCAAATCTCCTGGAACCGATGGATTTCCCACCGGCATCGACGGCCTCCTGAGTGAGACGCGCCCTACGTAAAGGGAATAGACCAGAAATGGTAGCGGGACATCCTGCTAGCCAGCAAGGCATAGCAGGACAAGTGTTCAGCCCAAGTGTTGCTTGACCCAGAGGGGCACACCGTCGAGTGCGGTCGCAAGGGCGGGCCCGTCCTCGCCACCACCCTGGGCGAGATCCGGACGGCCACCGCCCTTGCCGCCGATCTGACTGGCGATATGACCGAGGAGTTCCCCTGCCTTCACCTTGCCAGTTGGGCTACCGTTCACGCCGGCGACAAGCGCAACTTTGCCGCCTGAAGCGCCAGCCAGCACGATCACCGAGTCACCGAGCTGTTGCTTCAGGCGATCCATCGCATCGCGCAGCGCCTTGGCATCGAAGCCTTCCAGACGCACCGCCACCACCTTGACCCCGGCCACGTCGATCGCACCAGCGCCCAAATCGGCCGTTGCGCCTGACGCCAACTTGGCCTTAAGCGATTCCAGCTCGCGTTCCAGCCGCTTCTGACGCTCGGTCAATGCGCGCACCTTGTCCACCACCTCGGTCGCATTGCCGCCGAGCAGAGTGGCGGCCTCAAGCAAGCGACGCTCCTCGTCGGCCACATAGTCCAGCGCGCCCTGCCCGGTCACCGCTTCGATACGGCGCACGCCCGAGGACACACCGCCTTCGGAGGTGATCTTGAACAAGCCGATGTCGCCGGTGCGGGTGACATGGGTGCCACCACACAACTCCGTGGAATAGCCGCCCATCTTGAGCACGCGAACGTTTTCACCGTATTTCTCGCCGAACAGCGCCATCGCGCCAAAATCCAGCGCCTCCTGCATCGCCATGTTGTGCACTTCCACGCCATGGTTGGTGCGGACTTCGGCATTGACCTTGCGCTCGATCACAGCGAGCTCATCGGCGGTGATCGGCTGGAAGTGCGAGAAGTCGAAGCGCAGACGATCCGGCGCGACCAGCGAACCCTTCTGCTGCACATGCGTTCCCAACACTTCGCGCAACGCGGCGTGCAGCAGATGGGTCGCCGAATGGTTGAGGATGGTCTTGCCGCGACGTTGCGTATCGATCCCACCGGCAAGCACATCGCCAAGCGCGAGCGCGCCTTCGCTGATGCGGCCCACATGGCCATGAAACTGACCGGCGAACTTCTGCGTGTCGGCGACTTCGATCGACACACCCGGGCCGCTCAGCTGGCCGCTGTCGCCAACCTGACCACCCGACTCAGCATAGAACGGGGTGCGGTCGGTGAACACGATGACCTCGTCGCCAGCTTCCGCACGTTCGACCGGGCGCCCCTGTTTGAGCAGTGCCACGACCTTGAGCGCATCGGCATCGTACGCTTCGTAACCGAGGAACACGGTTGGCGACATACTGGCGACCAGATCGGCCGGCAATGCCACGCCGCCGCCGAACTTGCCCGCCGCACGCGCGGTCTCGCGCTGACGCTCCATGGCGAACTCGAAGCCCTCCATGTCCACGCGCATGCCACGCTCGCGTGCGATGTCGGCGGTCAGATCGACTGGGAAACCGTAGGTGTCGTACAACCGGAACGCATCGGCACCGGGAATGATCTCCTGCGAGCGCGATGCGACCTCGTCGAAGATCTTCATGCCGGCGTCCAGCGTCTCGGCAAAGCGCTCTTCTTCGGCCAACAAGGCGCGCGCGACGGTCTCGCGTGCGACCACCAGTTCGGGATAGGCCTCGCCCATCAGTTCGACCAGGGTCGGCACCATCTTGCTGAAAAACGGCTGGCGCACGCCCAGCATCCAGCCATGCCGCAGCGCACGCCGGATGATCCGGCGCAGCACATAGCCGCGCCCTTCGTTGGAGGGCAGCACGCCATCGACGATGAGGAACGAACAGGCGCGGATGTGATCGGCGATCACCCGCAGCGACTTGTTTTCCAGGTCGGTGATGCCGGTCAGCGCGCTGGCTTTGCCGATCAGGGCCTGGAACAGATCGATTTCGTAATTGGTGTGGACGTGCTGCAGGATCGCCGCAAGACGCTCCAACCCCATACCGGTATCCACGCACGGCGCCGGCAGCGGCACCAGGGTGCCGTCGGGCTGGCGATCGAACTGCATGAAGACCAGGTTCCAGATCTCGATGAAGCGGTCGCCATCTTCATCCGGCGAGCCAGGCGGACCACCGGCGATGTGATCGCCGTGATCGAAGAAAATTTCGGTACACGGGCCGCAGGGGCCGGTGTCGGCCATCTGCCAGAAATTGTCCGAGGCGTACGGCGCACCCTTGTTGTCGCCGATGCGCACGATGCGACTTTCCGGGATGCCGATCATGTCGCGCCACAACGCAAAGGCTTCTTCGTCGGTGTGGTAGACGGTGACCAGCAGGCGGTCGGCCGGCAGCTTCCAGACCTGGGTCAGCAGCTCCCATGCCCAGGCGATGGCGTCCTTCTTGAAGTAATCGCCGAACGACCAGTTGCCGAGCATTTCGAAGAAGGTGTGGTGGCGTGCGGTGTAGCCCACCGAATCCAGATCGTTGTGCTTGCCACCGGCACGCAGGCAGCGCTGCACGTCTGCGGCACGCACGTAACTGCGTTTCTCCGCGCCAAGGAAGACGTCCTTGAACTGGACCATGCCGGAGTTGGTAAACAGCAAGGTGGGGTCGTTACCTGGCACCAGCGGCGCGGATGGCACGATGGTGTGGCCCTTCCCCTCGAAGAACGCGAGGAAGTCACTACGGATCTGGGAAGTGCTGAATTTGGCAGGTGCGTTCATGTGCTGGCATTGGGCGGGCGGCAGTCCCGGTCACCCAATGAGATGTGGGCGCAGATGAGCGGAACAACCTTAAACCACGAAGGGTAGCAGGCCTGACGCCCTCAGTCCTCAAGGTCGAAGCGGGTCGCGATGCGAATGCTGTTGCCGTCGAAACCACGCCGGGCCAGCAAATCGGCGGCCTTGCGCCGCTGTGGAAGGTCCACTGGGCCTTGCTCGCCGAAACGACGGCGGATCAGGTCCCGCGCGTTTTCGGTCCAATCGCCTTCAAACGTCGCCATGGCGGCACTGATGGCCTCGCTATCCAGACCATGGGTTCCGAGTTCGGCACGAATATGCAGCGGACCGTAGCCGGAGCCGGCGCGATTGCGCACCACGGCAGCAGCGAAACGGGTGTCGTCTTGCCAACCCTCACCGGTGAGACGATCAACAGCAGCTTGCGCCGCATCTGGCTCGATCCCGCGGGCCAATAGTTTGCGGTTCAATTCCTTGCGCGAATGTTCGCGCCGCACCAATAGACCGAGTGCGCGCTGGACCGGCGTCTGCTCCTTGAACCGGCGCCCCCGCTTTGGTGCGGGCTCTTGCTCGTCCATCGTCAGGTGTCCTGAAGCACTAAAATCGCATTGCATCAAATGCGCCGTCCATGGCGCCTGCCCTCCTGGCCTTCGATAGATCTACCGCGAGAAGCGACGGCACTGACTCCGCCGTCCTCGCGATAGAAAAACTTCAACCGCACTTGGACCTGTTGTGCCTCCACCGGGCGAGCGCGGGCGGTGCTAGGGTCGTCGCGTACCACGGGCACGCGACGGTCCATCCATCGCTTACTGACAGCAACACCATCACCTAATCCGACAACCGGCGATGGTGTGCAGCTGCGACTTATTCCTTCTCTTCGTCATCGCCGGCTTCACGCGGCGCTTCGGAAGGCTGGAACTTCTCGCGCAGCTCGGCTTCCAGCCGGACGGCAACCTGCGGGTTATCGCGCAGGTAGGTGCGCGCGTTGTCCTTGCCCTGCCCGATGCGCTCATCGCCGTAGCTATACCAGGCACCGGCTTTGTCGACCAGCTTGGCTTCCACGCCCATGTCGATCAGTTCGCCTTCGCGGCTGATGCCTTCGCCGTACAGGATTTCGGTCACGACCTGCTTGAACGGAGGCGCCAACTTGTTCTTGACCACCTTGATCTTGGTCTGGTTGCCGATGATCTCGTCGCCCTTCTTGATTGCGCCGATACGACGAATGTCCAGACGTACCGAAGCGTAGAACTTCAGCGCATTGCCGCCGGTGGTCACTTCCGGGCTCTGGCCCGGCATCATGACGCCGATCTTCATACGCAGCTGATTGATGAAGACCACCAGCGTGTTGGAGCGCTTGATGTTGCCGGTGAGCTTGCGCAGCGCCTGGCTCATCAGGCGAGCCTGCAGGCCCGGCAGCTGGTCACCCATTTCGCCTTCGATTTCTGCTTTCGGGGTCAGCGCGGCAACCGAGTCAATCACCACGATGTCCACCGAGCTCGAACGCACCAGCATGTCGGCAATTTCCAATGCCTGCTCGCCGGTATCCGGCTGCGACAGCAGCAGATCGTCGACGTTGACACCCAGCTTGGCCGCATAGATCGGGTCCAGCGCGTGCTCGGCGTCGATGAAGGCTGCGGTGCCGCCCAGCTTCTGACACTGGGCAATCGCCTGCAGTGTCAGGGTGGTCTTGCCCGAGGATTCCGGCCCGTAGATTTCGACTACGCGACCCTTGGGCAGGCCGCCAATCCCCAGAGCGATATCCAGCATCAGCGAGCCGGTCGGAATGACTTCGACCGCTTCGATGACACGGTCGCCCATGCGCATGACCGAGCCTTTGCCGAATTGCTTTTCGATCTGGCTCAGTGCGGCGGAAAGGGCGCGCTTCTTGTTCTCGTCCATCTGGGTGATCCTCGTCAGTGATTTCGGTATGGGACTAATGTAGCGGCGGTGTATCGCACAAGCTGAGACTGCAGGCGACACACTCAGATTAGGGAGACGACATGTCCCGTGGCAGCGGGGAATCCTGCGATGCCGGCTCGGGAAAAAGCCAGCACGACCATCGGCACAGCCCTCAGCGGTTAGGCCTCAACAGCCCGCAATACAGGCCTTCAATCGCGAAATCCTGATCCGGCAGCACTTCGATGGGCGCGTAGTCCGGGTTGCGCGGCAGCAGTCGGATCCGGTCCTTGCCAATCTTCAGCAGCTTGACGGTGATTTCCTCATCGATCCGCGCCACCACGATCTGCCCCGAGCGTGCGTCGCGGGTGCGGTGCACACCGATCAGATCGCCATTGAAGATGCCTTCGTCGCGCATCGAGTCGCCTTGCACCTTGAGCAGGTAGTCTGGCGAGGGCGAGAAGAACACGCGATCCAGCACTACGAAGTCGTCCGATCCGATATCGGCACCGATCGGCAGACCCGCCGCCACGCGACCCAGCACCGGCAGACGCAGCACATCGTCCCGGACGGGCTCGCTCACCGCCGCTACGCGCGTCTGTGCACCCTGTCCGGCCAGCCGGATCCCGCGCGCCTGGCCTGGGACGCGACGGATCGCACCGGCTTGCTCCAGTGCCTCCAGGTGATACTGCGCGGCGCGCACGCCCTTGAAGCCGAACGCGCGCGCGATTTCGGTCTGCGACGGCGGGACGCCATCGGTGTCGATGCGCTCGGCGATCAAGGCCAGGATAGCTTGCTGGGTATCGGTCAGGTCCATGGTTAGTAGTATTACTACTAACGGGCGCTTGCGCAAGCGCTTCGCAACACCTCGACCGCAACGCCGTCACGGGTGCCGCGCGCGCGATGCGCTAGCGCCGGCTGCGCCAGATCGAGAACAGGATCCAGATGCCGCACAGCGCAGCGCCGATGAAGCCACCCACCCCCAGCGCGAGCAACCAGCGGCTGGCACTGCCGCCGACGCTGTTCATGACGATCGAGGAGCCGATCACCAGCGCGGCAGTGACAATGCCCATCGTGAGCCGGTTGGCTGCGCGGTCGACCTGCTCGCCGAACTCGCGCAGTGCGCGTGTTTCGATCTGCAGCTGCAGCTTGCCGCGGCGTGCGGCCTGCAGCAGGCGCTTGAGGTCGCGCGGCAGATCGCCGATCAGATCGATTGCGCCAGTGACGGTACGCCGGCCACGCCGCACGATGGCGCGCGGTGCATAACGCTGCTGCACCACGCGCTCCAGATACGGGCGCGCCTCGCTGGCCATGTCGAAATCCGGATCGAGCTGGCGCCCCATGCCTTCCAGGGTGAGAAAGGCCTTGATCATCAGTGCCAGATCCGACGGCAGCGTCAGCCCGTGGTCGCGCAGGATCGAGGTCACGTCGCCCAGCATTGCGCCGATACGCAGCTCTTTCAGCGGCACGCCGCGATACTCGTCGACGAACGCGCCGATGTCCTGCTGCAGACGTGGCTCGTCGATTTCCAGACTGGTGCCGGCCCATTCCAGCAGCACATCGATTACCGCTTCGGCGTCGTGGCTGACCATGCCGTGCAGCAATTGCGCGACCTGAAATCGACGGTGCTCGGAGACGCGCCCCACCATACCGAAATCAATGACGGCAATGCGGCCATCGCGCAGATAGAAAATATTGCCGGGATGCGGATCAGCGTGGAAGCAGCCGTCCTGCAGCACCATCTTCAGCACGATGCCGGCGCCGGCGCGTGCGAGCACCCTGCGGTCCAGACCGGCCGCATCGACGGCAAGCAGATCGCGCCCGGGAATGCCATCGATGAAGTCCTGCACGTTGAGCGACTCGCAGGTCCACTCCCAGTACACGGCAGGCACCACCACTTGCGCGTCGTGGGCGAAGTTGGCGGCGATGCGTTCGGCATTGCGCCCCTCGGCAGCGAAATCCAGCTCGCGTCGCAGCGAGACGGTAAATTGTTGCACCACCTCGGCGGGACGATAGCGCTTGAGATCCGGCGCGCGGGTCTCGATGATTTCGGCAAGCCGCGCCAGCAAGCGTAGGTCGGCATCGATGGTGTCGCCGATACCGGGACGGCGGATCTTCAACACCACCGGTGTGCCATCGACCAACCACGCGCGATGCGTCTGTGCCAGCGATGCGGCCGCCAATGGCTGTTCGTCCAGACGCGCGAACACGCTCTCCGACTCCATGCCCAGCGCGGCAACCAGTTGTGGGCGAATCTGCTCGAACGGCAGCGCCGGCACGGCGTTCTGCAGCTCGCTCAATTCTTCGATCCACTCCGGCGGCAGCAGATCCACGCGCGTGGCCAGCACTTGCCCGAGTTTGACGAAGGTGGGCCCGAGCTCTTCCAGTGCACGCCGCACGCGCAATGCCGCGGACATGCGCAAGCGGCCCTCGGCGTTGCTCCAATGCAGCAACCTGCCAGCGCGCTCGAGCACATCGGCCATGCCGATCCGACGCACCACATCGCCGAAGCCGTAGCGAATCAGAACCGAGGCGATTTCCTGCAGCCGCCCAAGATCACGCACCGTGCCAAGTGCTTCCCACATCAGTGCACCGCCCGCGCGCATGCGGCGCTCAGACGCCGCGTGACACCGCACTGCACAGCGGCCTGCAGCGCTGGGGAGGATGAGACAGACGCAAGGAGCGAACGCATTGGCACACTAGGCGGTGACGAGACCTTGTTTGTAGCCGATCTGCCCGCCGCTGTCGCGCCCTCGGCCGCTCGAAGCTCAGCGCAGGTTGCAACGCGCTGCAGAGCGCATGCGGAAGATGCAGTGTGCTCGCGTCAGGTGCATGCGCCTCAATCCCGCAGTCACAAGGTCAAACCATCCCTGCGCGGCGGCCCCGGAAACGCGTTCGGCAAACCGTCTTTACAGCGACGTGTCGATGACGATCTGCCAATAGTTTTTTGGGCACGACGCACTGCTACAGCATTTCGATTGCGCTGCCGCGCGCCATCATGCTGCACATCGTGGACGAGGCACCTGTCACCGAACGCCATCCGGCAGACCTGCGGGCAGCTAAAGCAACGCGCTCAACCCACGCAGTGCTGCAGCCACGGTCTGACGCCGTACTGCATCGCGGTCGCCGTTGAAGTGAACGAGTTGCGCCGTGGCATAACCGCCACGCCGTTTCCAACCGATCCAGACTGTGCCGACCGGCTTATCGTCGCTGCCGCCGCCGGGTCCGGCAATGCCGGTCACCGCCACCGCGATGCTTGCGCCGGAATTGACCAGCGCGCCAGAGACCATTTCGATCACGGTTTCGCGGCTGACCGCTCCATGCACTTCCAGGGTCTGCGGGCGGACGCCGAGCAATGCCTGTTTCGCCTCGTAGCTGTAGGCGGCCATGCCGCAGTCGAACCAGTGCGAGGAACCGGCGACATCGGTCACCGCCTTGGCGATCCAGCCACCGGTGCAGCTCTCGGCGGTAACCAGGCGCTCGCGCGCGGCAAGCAATTGCTGCCCGAGGGCTTCGGCCAGCTGCTGCAGTTCGGAATCGGCGGACAAGGACATGGGCACGACGACAAGGGAGCAGCCGACGTTTTAGCCCAATTCGCCGCCCCTGTCTGCGGTCGGCGCCGATTCCGGCTGGACGTGAGGTGGCCGAGGTTCAGTGGCGATGTGTAGCCGACCTGCGGTGCCTCGGGTCTGGATCGGCCTTGGATGTGCAGCAATTTGCCAGCCGCACACCGTCAACCTGCAGCACCTTCCAGATCACCTGAACACCGCAACTAGGGCACCGCGTTACCGAGGAGAGATGTGGTGCAAGGCGTCAGCTCACGACTGCGATCTACCGCAGCCCTCATGCCATCGCGCAGGTTTGGATACACGTCACCGCTGCCGTACAGCGACACCGCACGCCTGCCTCGCTGTTGTGTTGGAGCAGCAGCACAGTCGCGCCATGCCGACTGTGCTGTTTGCATCAGGCTTCCCAGTCTTCGCGGCGATCCGGCAGCATCGCGCGCAGTGGCGCACCGTCCTCGCCGGCGGCCAACCGCTCGGCTTCGACCATCGGCAGATCGACCTCGAGCAACCAGCCGTCCTCGTCGGATTGCTCGTTGCGCACCACTTCCAGCTGATGCAGTCGGGAACGCAGGCGGCCGGCCGACGGCGGCAGCCGCAACTGGCCGGTCAGATGACGCAGGTCCAGTCGTTGACCGAGCGCATGCTGCAATTCTTCCAGTCCGCGCCCATCGCGCGCCGACACCCACACACGCTCGCGGCGCGCCGGGTCTGGAATGCCGTCTTGCGCATCGTGGCGCACTTCGGCACCGTCGATCTTGTCGATCTTGTTGAACACCAGCAGCTGCGGCAGATCGCCGGCGCCGACGGCCTGCAACACTTCATCGACCTGCAGGATGCGCTCTTCGCGCAGCGGGTCGGCCGCATCGACGATATGCAGCAACAGATCGGCATCGCGCGCTTCGGACAAGGTCGAACGGAACGCGGCGACCAGTTCGTGCGGAAGATCGCGTACGAAGCCGACCGTGTCGGCAAGAATCGCGCTACCACCCGGCAACGCGATGCGCCGCACGGTGGGATCCAGCGTGGCGAACAGCTGATCGGCCACGTAGGCCTCCGCGCCGGTCAACGCATTGAACAACGTCGATTTGCCGGCGTTGGTGTAACCGACCAAGGCAATCCGCGGCAATTCGCTGCGCATCCGTGCACGACGCATCTGGGTGCGCTGCACCTCGACTTTCTCCAGCCGCTGCTGCAACTGCTCGACGCGCTTTTGCAGCAGGCGACGGTCGGTTTCCAGCTGGGTTTCGCCGGGGCCGCGCAGGCCGATGGAGCCGCCGCGCTGGCGCTCCAAGTGGGTCCAGCCGCGGACCAGCCGCGTGGCCATGTGACGCAACTGGGCCAGCTCCACCTGCAGCTTGCCTTCGTGGCTGCGCGCGCGTTGCGCGAAGATATCCAGAATCAACCCGGTGCGGTCGATGACGCGCCGCTCCAGATACTTCTCCAGGTTGCGCTCCTGGCCGGGCGACAAGGTGTGATTGACCAACACCAGATCTGCACCGGTGGCCTCGGCAGCCGCCTTGACCTCTTCCAGCTTGCCGCTGCCGATCAAGGTCGACGGGCTGGGTTTATCGATGCGTGCGGTGAGCGTGGCGGCCACCGTGGCGCCCGCCGACTTTGCAAGGTCGGCGAACTCCTCCATCACATCGTCTTCGGCAGGCCCACCGGAGTGGGTCTGTATCAACAACGCGTGTTCACCCTTGCGGGACCGATCAAACACGCACTACTCCGTTACTACTCGACGTCGTCATCTTCCGCCTGATTGCCTTCATTGGATTGCACATACCCACCACCCGGTCCCACGCGCACATTGCGCGCCGGCACTACCGTGGAAATGGCGTGCTTGTACACCATCTGACTCACGGTATTGCGCAGCAGGACCACGAATTGGTCGAACGACTCGATCGTGCCCTGCAGCTTGATGCCGTTGACCAGATACACCGACACCGGAACCCGCTCGCGCCGCAGCGCATTGAGGAATGGGTCCTGTAAAGATTGCCCCTTAGCCATCGAAAAATCCTCTTCATTATTGTTCTTATTGTCCCGGTCGACACCTGCCATCCCCAGCCGGTCCCGGAAATGGGATGTTACACGCCTGAAGCCTGCCGCACAGCGGAACGATCACCGAGGAAGCCGACAAGTGCGCGCTCCAATTGATGACGGTCACGCTCCGGGTCGAACCAGCGCGCGTCGAGCTCACCACGCAGCCAGGTGAGCTGCCGTTTGGCCAGTTGCCGGGTCGCCTGGATCGCCTTGTCGCGGAACCCGGCCAGGCTGCCAGCCCCGTCCAGATACTCCCAGGCTTGCCGGTAGCCGACCGCGCGTACCGCCGGCAGATCCAGTGGCGCTGCCACCGCCTGCATCTGCGGCAGCGCCCGCAACTGCTGTACCTCTGCAAGAAAGCCCTGTGCAAGCATCGCGTCCAGGCGCCGTTCGATGCGTCCATGCAGCACCGCGCGCGCGTGTGGTGCCAGTACCACCTTCAACACACGCACCGGCAGGCGCGGCCCTGGCGGTAGCGCCTGCCAGTAACTGATCGGCCGCCCGCTGATGCGGTACACCTCCAGTGCCCGCTGGATCCGTTGCGGGTCGGTCGCATGAATGCGCGCGGCTGCAACCGGGTCCACGACTGCCAGCTGCGCGTGCAAGCCCGCCCAACCGAGCTGCTCGGCTTCGGCCGCAATGGATGCGCGCACGGCTTGGTCGGCCTCGGGTAAGTGCGACAAGCCTTCCAGTAGCGCACGAAAATACAGCCCGGTGCCGCCGGCGAGGATCGGCAACTTGCCGCGCGCCACGATCTGCGCAATCGCCTGACGCGCATCGTTGGCGAACTCGGCTGCCGAATACACCTGCCAGGGATCGCGCAAGTCGAGCAGATGATGTGGCACCGCCGCGCGCATCGCCGCGTCCGGTTTGGCTGCGCCGATCTCCAGACCGCGATACACCAGCGCCGAATCGACGCTGACGATTTCTCCGTTCCAGCGCTCTGCAACCTCCAGCGCCAGCGCAGTCTTGCCGCTTGCGGTAGGACCCATCAGGGCGATCGCCAGCGGACGTTGGTCGGCGGGCATCAGTCCTCGTCCGGCCAGCGGATCGTCGGTGCGGCCGGTGCGCTGACACGCGGGACGGGAATCGCCGCCATCGCATTCCACACCTTCAACGCATCCACGGTTGCCGCCACATCGTGCACGCGCAACAGCAGCGCGCCATGTTGGGCGGCAATCAAATGCGCAGCCACCGAGCCATGCACCCGTTCGGCGGCGACCTCGCGCCCGGTCAGCTCGCCGATGCTGCGCTTGCGCGACAGCCCCGCCAGTACCGGCAAGCCGAATTCCTGCAGGCGCTGCAGCTGCGCAAGCAGAGTGAGGTTGTGCGTGGTGGTCTTGTCGAATCCAAAGCCCGGATCCAGAACCAGCCGGCGTTTGTCGATGCCGGCCATTTCGGCGGCAAAGATGCGCTCGGCGAGAAACCGGTGCACTTCACCGACGACATCGTCGTAATGCGGCGCGTCTTGCATGGCGTGCGGCGCGCTGCATGCGTGCATCAGCACCACTGGCACGCCCAGTTCGGATGCTGCGTCCAGCGCGCCGGGCGAACGCAACGCGTAGACATCGTTGATCATGCCGGCACCGGCCGCGACCGCTGCGCGCATCACCTCAGGCTTGAAGGTGTCCACGCTGATCGGCACGTCGGTCTGCTGCATCAGTGCCTGGATCACCGGAATGACACGCTGCAATTCGTCTTCCAGCGAAACTGACGTGGCACCGGGACGGGTGGATTCGCCGCCGATGTCGAGCACCGCAGCGCCCTGCTCCACCAGCCCCAGCGCGTGCGCGATCGCCGCTTCGCAGGTCGCGTGCTGGCCGCCATCGGAGAACGAGTCCGGCGTGACGTTGACGATTCCCATCACCTGCGGCGCATCCAGTCGCAAGCTGCGACCGGCGCAATCCAGCTTGAGCGCGGTATCGAACATCGGTTGTTTCTCCTGAAGCGGATGAAAGAGTGCGTGACCGGGCGGGTTGGTGCCCACGCAAGCGATTGCCAACCGATTGGGTTGCACGCAGAACATCGCGATCGACCACGACGCCTGCGCAAACCCGGGACGACCGGCGCTAGCGGATGCTTCCCATTGCCACGACACCGCTCATTGTCGCGCAGCCCGCCACGTGTCGCATCCGGTGCGTTGAGACTTCGATGCCACACCCGACACCGGACTGCTGCACCAACGGCGTCCGGCGACTCGACAGGAAACGCGTCACCGATTGCATCCGACGGCAACACACACCACGCTCGCCACCGGCAGATCGATCACGGTGTCAATGCTGCGCAACGCAACGGGGCCAGGAATCGCTTCCTGGCCCCGCTGGATCATCTGCAATCGTCAATCGTCGGCTTAGATCTGCTCAGCCGGTCCTGCGATCGGCGGCAACGGACGCGGGCTACCCTTGTCGTTGTTGTTGCCACCGTCCTTGTCGGACTTGCCCCAACCGGCCGGCGGCGGCGGATCGCGACCTTCCATGATGGCGTCGATCTGCGGCACGTCGATGGTTTCGTACTGCAGCAGCAACTGCGACATCGCATGCAGCTTGTCCAAGTTCTCGGTGAGGATGGTCTTGGTCTTGCTGTAGGCCTTGTCCAGGATCGAACGCACCACCTCGTCGATCTTGCGCGCGGTCTCGTCGGAGACATTCTTGTGCTGGGTCACCGAACGGCCCAGGAACACCTCGTCCTCCTCCTCGCCGTAGGCCACCGGGCCGAGCTCGTCGGACAAGCCCCACTTGGTGACCATGTTGCGCGCCATCTTGGTGGCCCGCTCGATGTCGTTGGACGCACCGGTGGTGACCTTGTCGCCGCCGAAGATCAACTCCTCGGCAACGCGGCCGCCATACAGCGAGCACAGCTGCGATTCGATCGCCACGCGATTCATCGAGTAGCGGTCGCCTTCCGGCAGATACATCGTCACGCCGAGTGCGCGGCCGCGCGGAATGATCGTGACCTTGTAGACCGGATCGTGCTCCGGCACCAGGCGGCCAACGATGGCGTGTCCTGCCTCGTGGTACGCGGTCAGCGTCTTCTCGTCTTCGCTCATGGCCATCGAGCGACGCTCGGCACCCATCAGGATCTTGTCGCGGGCACGGTCGAAGTGGTCCATACGGACTTCCTTCTCGCTGCCACGCGCGGCAAACAACGCCGCTTCGTTACACAGGTTAGCCAGATCGGCGCCCGAGAAACCCGGAGTACCGCGGGCGATGACCATCGGCACGACGTCATCGGCCAGCGGCAGCTTGCGCATGTGCACACGCAGGATCTGTTCGCGCCCCTTGACGTCCGGCAGCCCGACCACGACCTGGCGGTCGAAACGGCCCGGACGCAGCAGCGCCGGATCCAGCACGTCGGGACGGTTGGTGGCCGCGATCACGATCACGCCTTCGCCGCCTTCGAAGCCGTCCATCTCGACCAGCAACTGATTCAGGGTCTGCTCGCGCTCGTCATGCCCACCGCCGAGGCCGGCGCCGCGATGACGGCCCACCGCATCGATCTCGTCGATGAAGATGATGCACGGCGCATGCTTCTTGGCCTGCTCGAACATGTCGCGCACGCGGCTGGCACCGACGCCGACGAACATCTCGACGAAGTCAGAACCGGAGATGCTGAAGAACGGCACCTTGGCCTCGCCGGCGATCGCCTTGGCGAGCAGGGTCTTGCCGGTACCCGGCGGGCCGACCATCAGCACGCCGCGCGGGATCTTGCCGCCCAGCTTGGTGAACTTGGTCGGGTCGCGCAGGAAGTCGACCAGCTCGCTCACTTCTTCCTTGGCCTCGTCGCAACCGGCGACGTCGGCGAAGGTGATCTTGACCTGGTCCTCGCCCTGCAGCTTGGCGCGCGACTTGCCGAAGCTCATCGCCCCCTTGGCACCGCCGCCACCGCCCTGCATCTGGCGCATGATGAACAGCCAGAACCCAATGATGAGGATGACCGGCAGGAAGTTGAGCACCAGCGACCAGAAGCCCGGCCCGGTGGACGGCTTCTGGCGGGTCATTTCGATGTTCTTGCTGTACAGCACGTCGACCAGCTTGTCGTCGCGCGGGCCGTAGACGGTGGCTTCGCTGCCGTCGGTGCGCTTGAAGCGGATCGCGTTGACCGCGAGGTTGGTCTCATCGGTGTAATCCACCGATTTGACGCGCCCGGAGTCCACTTCTTTCAGAAACTGGGTATAGGTGATCGAGTCGGCGCCGACGCCACCCGCCATCCGCGGCGAGAAGCTCTGGAAGACGACCATCAGCACAACCGCGACGACCACCCACAGCAGCAGATTCTTGGTCAAGTCGTTCATCCTCATTGGCTCCGGTGCCCTCTACTCTTCAATTCTTGAAACACGGTGGTCATTGGCAGCTTACTTGATCTGGACACGCTTGCCCTGACCGAGCGCATAAACTTCCGGGGAACGCTTGCGCGAGGCCGCCGGCTTGCGAATCGTCACCTTCTCATAGCGGCGGCGAAGCTCACGAATGTAGTCGTCGGACCCAACACCCTGGAACAGCTTGATCAGGAACGCCCCGCCCGGTTTGAGGTGGGTGTCGGCAAATTCCATCGCCAGTTCTGCCAGGTGCATCATCCGCGGTTGATCGACCGCATCCATGCCACTCTTGTTGGGGGCCATATCGGACAGAACAAGGTCCACCGGCACATCGCCCAGCATCGCTTCGAATTGCGATAGGACGGCCTGCTCCCTGAAGTCGCCGTGAAGGAACTCCACCCCCGCCAGGGCCGGCATGTCCAGAATGTCCAGCGCCAGGACCCGGCCGCTGTCGCCCATGGACTTGCGCACCTGCTGCGACCAGCCGCCCGGTGCCGCCCCCAGATCGACCACCACCATGCCTGGCTTGAGCAGGCGGTCGCGTTGCAGCAACTCTTCCAGCTTGTAGGCCGCGCGTGAGCGCATGCCCTCGGCCTGGGCCTTCTTCACGTAAGGGTCGGCGAAGTGTTCCTTGAGCCAACGTTGGCTGCTTTTACTGCGGGAAGGCATTGGCAACGGGGGTCCGAACGGGTCGCCATGATACCCTGAACACCCTTTGCTTCCCTTCGATCCTGCATGTCCATTGTTCTCACCTCCGCCCAGAACCGTTTCCTGCGCGGCCAGGCCCACGATCTCAAAGCCTTGCTGCAGACCGGCGGCAAAGGGGTCACGCCGGCATTTCTGGCCGAACTCGAGGAAGTGCTCGAGCGCCACGAACTGATCAAGGTGAAGGTGGCCTCGGAGGATCGCGAGACCCGTGATGCGCTGATTGCCGAGCTGATCGAGCAGACCGGCAGTGCGCTGGTGCAACGCATCGGCCACGTCGCCATCCTGTACCGCCCCAGCAAGGAAAAGCGCCAGATCGTGCTGCCGCGCGGCTGAGCCAACGAGTTCGTCATGCCTCTAAGTCAGGAACACCCCGATTACGCTTACGCGCTGCGCGCGGCCGACGGCCGCCATGCCAAGGTCAACGACCAGATCCTGCAGCAGAGCTTCATCCTGATGCCGGATGAACTGGTGGAACGCTGGCCGGTGCAGGGTCTGGACCATCTGCAGGCAAGCCACATGGACGCGGTGCTGGCGCTGGCGCCAGCGGTCATCCTGCTGGGCACCGGCGAGCGCCAGCGCTTTCCGAACGCACAAGTGCTTGCCGCGTGCCTGACCCGTGGGATTGGCCTGGAAGCGATGACCAATGCCGCTGCCGCGCGTACCTATAACGTGCTGGCCAGCGAAGGCCGCCGTGTTGCGCTGGCGATGGTGCTGCCGGGCTGAATCGGGAATCGGGAATCGGGAATCGGGAATCGGGAATCGGGAATCGGGAATCGGGAATCGGGAATCGGGAATCGGGAATCGGGAAAGCAGGCCGAAGCACGCTTTCGCTGTCAAGCAGAACTTGCGCAGACAGGATCAGTGAACGCTTGCCCTCACTGCCCCCGCTCCCAGATTGCCGAAGCGCAGGGCTGTTCCTATTCCCGATTCCCTACTCCCAATTCCCGATTCACTTCTTCGGCAAATACAGCAGCGGGTCAACCGGCTTGCCGTTGTAGCGGATCTCAAAGTGCAGCATGTCGCGGGAAGCACCGCTGCGACCCATCTCGGCGATTTGCTGCCCGGCCTTGACGCTCTGGCCTTCGTTGAGCAGACGCTTGCGGTTGTGCCCGTACGCGGATAGCCACTGATCGTTGTGCTTGATGATGATCAGTTCGCCATAGCCGACCAGGCCGGCGCCGGAATACACCACCACGCCATCGGCGGCGGCACGCACGGCCTGGCCGCTGGCACCGGCGATGTCCACGCCCTGCTTGGTGGTTTCGCCAGTGACGAAGGTGCCGACGACCACGCCATCGGCCGGCCAACGCCAGGAAAACCCACTACTGACCGGTGCGGCGATTGGCGCAGTCGGACGCGGCGGAGGCACGGTACCGGCCACCGGCGCACTGCTGCCGGGCTTGCTGGCACCGGGCGGATACAACTTGAGGGTCTGGCCGGGATAGATGGTGTTTGGCGACGACAGGCCGTTCCAGGCCGCCAGGTCCGGCGCAGTAATATTAGTGCGGCGCGAGATCGCGTAGAGGGTATCGCCGCGCTGGACGGTCACCGTGGCCCCCGGGCGCGGCACCGACGGACGGGGCGCCGTGCTTGGACGCGACGACGCGCCACCGCTGGCGCCAGGCGAACGCACCACCGTGGCGCTGCTGCAGGCGGTGAGCCCGATGGCCACTGCGAGCATGACTGCTGTCTTGCGTACCGAATTCATCTGCGTCTTGCTCATCCGTTCGTTGTCTTCCACACCAGCCACCCTGCACCTACTGCCAACACCGCCATCGCAACCCAGCCCAGCGGCTCGATCCAGCGATGCAGCGCCGCTTCGGCACGCGCACCGCCCAGGCGGATCGCACCGGCAACCAGATACACGCGCTTGCCGCGTCCTACCAACATGCTGGCAATGAACGGCAGGATCGGCACCCCAACCACGCCCGAGGCCCAGGTGAAGATCTTCAGCGGGATCGGAGTGAACCCCACCAGGACCAGTGCCCAGAACGCCTTCCACGGCGAATCGGCCACCAGCGTGCGCAGGGTTTCGATCTGATGCTGGATCTTTGCGCCCCAGCCCAGCCACTCGATCAATGGCTGCAACGCCGCAAACGCGAAATGGCCGAGCAGATAACCGACCAGTGCGCCGCAGATCGAGCCTAGCAGGCTCAAGGTGGCGAACCACAACGAGCGCTTGGGCTCGGCCAGCGACATCGGTGCCAGCATCACTTCCGGCGGCACCGGGAAGATGAAGCCCTCCACGAAGCTGAGGCCGGTCAGCAGCGCGGGTGCGCGGCGATGGCGCGACCAACGGATGGCCACGTCGTACAACGGCCCGAAAATCTTCATCGAGAAACTCTCATTTATTCAATCCAGCATGCCCGACAACAGCGGGACGAACGTGACCGGCGCCAGAACCTGTTGTTCGATCGCGCCATCGGCACCGCGGGTGAGTTGCACCAACGACTGCGAGGAAGCGCCCCCGACCGGCGCGACCAAGCGCCCGCCGACGGCCAGTTGATCGACCAGCGCATCGACCAACGCCGGTGCCGCCGCGGTCACCACGATCGCGTCGTAAGGGCCGTGCTCGGGCCAGCCGATACGGCCGTCGTCGTGCTTGCTGCGCACGTTCATGCCCAGGTGGCGGAAGCGCTTGCGCGCCTGCCGCAGCAGGTCGCCGATACGCTCGACGGTGTACACCTCCAGCCCCAGCGCAGCCAGGATGGCGCCCTGATAGCCCGAGCCGGTGCCCACTTCCAGCACCTTGGTCGGCGCCACCTGCAGCACTGCTTCGGTCATGCGCGCCACCACCCATGGCTGGGAAATGGTCTGGCCGTGGCCGATCGGGAGTGCGGTGTCTTCGTAGGCACGCGAGGCGAGCGCTTCATCGATGAACAAATGCCGCGGCACGGTCCGCATCGCGTTGAGGGTGGCCTCGTCCTGGATGCCGGCCTCGCGCAGCCGTTCGACCAGGCGGTCGCGCACGCGCTGCGAGGTCATGCCGATCCCGACCGATTCCGGTTGCAGGCGCAGCCTCGGCGTCATGCCGGGCCGTCCAGCGCTGCGGTCAACCCGCTGACCCAACCAGCCACGGTGTCCAGTGCCTGGTAACGGGTGAGATCGACGTGGATCGGGGTGATCGAGATATGCCCGGTGCGCACGGCGTGGAAATCGGTGCCGGCGCCGGCATCCTGCTCCGGCCCGGCTGGGCCGATCCAGTACACGGTGCGGCCGCGCGGGTCCTGCTGCGGCACGCAGGGCTCGGAGCGATGCCGGTTGCCGAGCCGGGTGACTTCGAAACCGAGCACATCCGACCACGCCAGATCCGGCACGTTGACGTTGAGGATGGTGTCGGCCGGCAGGGGATCGGCCTTGAGCCGCGCCACGATTTCCACCGCAGCGCGCGCAGCGGTTTCGTAGTGATGCGCTTGGTGATTGTGCGTGACCAACGACACCGCCACCGCCGGCAAGCCGAGAAAGCGGCCTTCCATCGCGGCGGACACGGTGCCCGAATAGATCACGTCGTCGCCCAGATTGGCCGAGTTATTGATGCCGGAGACCACGATGTCGGGGTCGTAATCGAGCATGCCGGTGAGTGCCAGATGCACGCAGTCGGTCGGTGTGCCGGCCACTGCGCAGGTCTGTGCGTCGATGCGGCGGGTGCGGATCGGCACATCCAGCGTCAGCGAATTGCTGGCCCCTGAACGGTCGCGGTCGGGCGCGACCACCATTACTTCATGACCGGCATGGCGCAGCGCCTCGGCCAATATCTGGATGCCGGGGGCGTCGACACCGTCGTCGTTGCTAACCAGTACGCGCATGAGACTCCTCGGAAAACCGGGCCATGATACCGGATGCGTCCGGCGCCTTCGCGCTTGATCTTCGCGTGCGTCTGCGCTTGGACCGGGTACGCTATGCGGATGTCGCATCCTGAAGACGAAGACGACGGCGCGCTGTTCCGCGCGGCGATTGGCGCAGTCAAGCCGATTCGTGAAGTCGCCCCACCGGCCAATGCCAAGCCGCGCCCCAAACCGCGCGCGCGCATGGCCGAGCGCGACGATGCACAAGCGCACACCGAATTTGCACGGCTGTTACGCGACAGCGCGCCGCTGGAAGCGGGCGATACTGCCAGTTATCGACGCGAGAATCTTCCCACCCGATTGTTTCAGCGGCTCAAGCGCGGGCAATTTTCGGTGCAGGACGAACTGGATCTACACGGTGCCACTGCGGCACAGGCCGAATCGTTGTTGCGCCAGTTCCTGTTGGAGGCGCATGCGCACGACTATGGCTGTGTGCGCATCATCCACGGCAAGGGCCTGCAGTCGGACAACGGTGCGCCGGTGCTGAAGAACCTGATGGACCGGCTGCTGCGTCAACGCAACGATGTGCTGGCGTTTCATTCGGCGCCGCCGACGCAGGGCGGCACCGGGGCGCTGCTGGTGTTGCTGGCGCGGCGATAGGCGGATTGCGGCGAGCACATGACACGCGGCGTTGAAGTGCAATCGCATGCGTCGATGCGTCGATGCGTTGACGGGAAGGTCTGTCGCATGCCGGTAGCCACTCCGCGAGGTGTTGGGTGTCTGGCAACCTTGCACCACAGAATCCTGGTCAGTGCCGCCGCTCTCCGCATCACGATGGCGCCCGTCGCGGCCAAGGCCGCTCCTAGGCAAGCAACGGCAGTAGATCGCCATCGACGCTGTGCGATGCGACCGACCGGCAGCCGCATGCAGTCATTCTTCAGAACGCACGCTGGCGTTGAAACGGCCTGCGTCGGTGACTTCACCCAACTCCCACAACACTGCGGTGGCGTAGCAGCCGGGCGGCAGCGCGAAGGCGAGCTGCATGGTCTGCGGCTCCAGCCATTGGTAATCCAGCCCCTGCGGACGTAATCGCAGTGCGCGGCGCTCCTGCTTCAGTCCCGCTGCGTCCAGCCCCTGGCGCAGCGCTTTGGATTGCGGATCGGACAAGGCGCCCTGCTCCACTGCTGCCGCCTGGTCGGTCGAGCGCAACTCGCCAGCGCCCCACAACGGGCCACTGGGATGGATATCGAAACGCGCCAGTCGCTCGGCAAGCACCTCGTTCCACGGCTCCGAGCCGAAGACGCTACGCGAGCCGTCCAGCATCCACGCCTCACCCTCCAGCGCGCTATCCCAGCTGCCCTGGGCGACGCGCGTACTGAGCACGCGATTGAATAGGGCCGAGCGCGCCGCCGACAGCAGCATCGAGCGCTGATCTTGGCGCAGCCGCCGCTTGGATGTCGGCGCCGGCAGCAAGGTTCCGTCGGCAGCTTGCACATGACCAAACATCGCCAACGCAGCCGCCACGTTTCCGCCATCGCGACCGAAGCGTTGTTCGCCAAACCAGTTGGGGATGCCGCGTGCAGCGATCGCCTGCAACCGGTGCTCGATCGCGTCGCGTCCGCCTTGTACCTGGCGCAGCGTCAACACAAAACGGTTCCCGTGCAGCGCACCGCGTTGCAGCTTGCGGTTGTGCCAGGTGCTGTCGACCACCTGCATCTCGGTATCGTCCAGCGCAGTGATATCCGGGGCGATGCGCTTTGGCAGATGTACGCTGAAGCGCTGAGTGGTCACGGCATGGCGATCTTTCAAACCTGCATAGCTGACACCCATTTCGGCGATGCCGGCCCAGTGCGCGAGCTTTTTGGCGATGTAAGCCGTGTTCTGACCACGCTTGCGCACGGTGAGCAGCAGATGCTCGCCTTCGCCGGATGGCTCGAATGCCGGGAGTTCGTCGACCTGAAAGTCGTCCGGCGTGCTGCGCATCGCCGCGCTGAGCACGGCAGCGCCATGCGCACGTGGCAGCAGAGAGGTCTCGCTCATGGTGTGGCTCGCCTTCGCGCCGGAGGTGGCGCGCTGTGCGCCGAATCTCTCGGCGTGGTGATGACATCTCGCTGCATCGGCGCCGGTCCCGGCGCGCAGCGCTGCGTGTGTTGCTGCCGCTTATGCAGCGATTCTGCCCAGCAGGACTGCGGCCTGTGCAGCGATACCTTCGCCGCGGCCGGTGAAGCCCAATTGTTCGCTGGTGGTGGCCTTGACGCTGACCGCATCGAGTTCGATCGCCAACAGGCCGGCGATACGCTCGCGCATGGCCACCGCATGCGGACCGACCTTGGGGCGCTCGCAGATCACGGTGATGTCGGCATTGCCGACTCGCCAGCCGCGCTCGCGCAGCAAGCTATCGCAATGCTGCAGAAACTGCGCGCTGTCGGCGTCCTTCCAGCGTTCGTCGGATGGCGGAAAATGCCGGCCGATGTCGCCCAGCGCCAACGCACCCAGCATCGCATCGCACAGTGCGTGCAACACCACGTCGCCATCGCTATGCGCGAGTACACCGTGACTGTGCGCAACGCGGACGCCGCCAAGCATCACGTGGTCGCCAGGGCCGAACGCATGCACGTCGTAGCCTTGGCCGATTCGGAAATTGAAGGACATGGAAACCCTGTGTTGTTAAGTTGCGTCGCCGACGCGGCTGGCCGTGGCGAGCTGCGCTGTAATCTCGCGCGCGCTGCTCTGCGCATCGGCGGCCTGCACCTCAAGCGCATCGGCATCGACTGCAATGCCGCGGCGCGCCAATTCGAATTCGAAGCGCGCCAGATCCGCAGGCGTCGTCACCTTGAAATTGTCTTCAGTGCCTTCCACCAGCAATGGTCGCAGCCCCATCCGCTCCATCGCCATCGCCTCATCGGTGACGTCCACACCGGCGGCCGAGGCTTCGGTGAGTCCACGGATCAGTTGATGGCGACGAAACAGCTGCGGCGTGAGTGCGCGCCACAAGCGTTCGCGTGGTTCGGTACCGTCGATGCCGCCATCGTCGCCGGCACGCTTGAGCGTGTCGCGTACCGGGGCGGCCAGGATTGCGCCGACCGGGTCGCCGCGGCCGATTTCCAGCAGACGATCCAGATCGGCCAGGGCCAGATTCGGCCGCGCGGCATCGTGCACCAGCACGAAATCGTCGGCGCGCACGCTTTCGGGCAAGGCCAGCACACCAGCCAGCACCGAGGATGCGCGCGTTGCGCCACCCAGGCAGGTGAGCACGGGTTTGGACTGCACGGCAGTCCAGCCCGGCCAATCGGCATCGTCAGGGGCGATCGCCACCATGATGCCGGCCAGCGCCGGATGCGCAGCCAGCGCCGCCAGCGTATACGCCATCAATGGCTGACCGCCGGCCTGGAGATATTGTTTGGGCAGCGGCCCGCCAAAACGCGTGCCGCGCCCTGCGGCCGGCACGATCGCCCAGATCGAACCGGTCATGGATGATCCACCGGATCGGTGGAGGTAGGCGTTTGCTGTGCGGGCGCCGCTGTTTCAGGCGATGCCGGTGCCGGCAACGGCGCATCTTCGACCACGCGATAAAACGTCTCGCCCGGTTTGATCATGCCCAACTCGCTGCGTGCGCGTTCCTCGATTGCCGCCTCGCCATCCTTCAAATCCTTCACCTCTGCTGCCAACGCCTGGTTGCGTTGGCGCAGACCTTCGTTGTCCTGTGTCTGATGCGCGACCTGGGCTTCCAGCATCATGACTTCACCGGAATTCCCAGGCCCGAACCAGAAGCGGTACTGCAGCCAAGCCAGCAGCACCGCCAGCACCAGCAGTAGCCAGCGCCAGTTGCGCACGGCTTATCGCTTGATCGAAACGAACGCGTCGCGGCCGGCGTAACGCGCGCCGGAACCCAACGCCTGCTCGATGCGCAGCAACTGGTTGTACTTGGCCACACGATCGCTGCGGCACAGCGAGCCGGTCTTGATCTGGGTGGCGGTGGTGGCTACGGCGATGTCGGCGATGGTGGTGTCTTCGGTTTCGCCGGAACGGTGCGAGACGATGGACGCGTAATTGGCCGCATGCGCCATGGCGATCGCTTCCAACGTCTCGGTCAGCGTGCCGATCTGGTTGACCTTGATCAGGATCGCATTGGCGGTGCCCGAGTCGATGCCCTGCTTGAAGATCTTCGGGTTGGTGACGAACAGATCGTCGCCCACCAGCTGCACCTTCTTGCCGACGCGGTCGGTGAGCAGCTTCCAGCCGGCCCAATCGTCTTCGGCCAGGCCGTCTTCGATGCTGATGATCGGGTACTGCGCGACCCAGTCTGCCAGGAAGTCGACGAACTGCTCGCTGGTCAGGCGCTTGTTCTCGCCCACCAGATTGTACTTGCCGTTGTCGTAGAACTCGCTGGAGGCCACGTCCAGGCCGAGCAGCACGTCTTCACCAGCGGTGTAACCCGCCTTGCCGATCGCCTCGAGGATGGTGTCCAACGCTTCGACGTTGCTGCGGAAGTCCGGCGCAAAGCCGCCTTCGTCGCCCACCGCCGTGCTCAGGCCATGCCCCTTGAGTACCGACTTGAGCGAATGGAAGATTTCGGTGCCGGCGCGCAGTGCTTCGGAGAAAGAGCTGCAACCGACCGGCAACACCATGAACTCCTGGAAGTCGACGTTGTTGTCGGCATGCGCGCCGCCGTTGATGATGTTCATCATCGGCACCGGCAATTGCACATCGGCTTCGGTGATGGTCGACAGGTACTGCCACAGCGGCTGCTTGCGCGAGGCGGCAACCGCATGCGCGGCGGCCAGCGACACACCCAGCAACGCGTTGGCGCCCAGGCGGCCCTTGTTCTCGGTGCCATCCAGGTCGATCAGGCGACGGTCAAGACCCTGCTGGTCGGCCGCATCGAAATCCTTGAGCGTCTCGGCGATGGTGCCGTTGACGTTGTCCACCGCATGGCGCACGCCCTTGCCCATGTAACGGGTCTTGTCGCCGTCGCGCAGCTCCACCGCTTCCTTGGTGCCGGTCGAGGCGCCCGAGGGGACAGCGGCGCGGCCGAATGAGCCGTCTGCCAGCGTGACTTCGGCCTCCAGCGTGGGATTGCCGCGGGAATCGAGGATTTCGCGGGCGAGGATCTTGGCGATAGTGGTCATAGGTCGATCGGTTACCAGTAAGGGGGAAGTACACCGGAAACAAGCTGCCGGATTATCGCTGCACACCGGTCCATTGCCAAATCGCCTGGAGCCGGATGAAGGCAGGGACGGCGCGATCAGGCGACGCGGCTCTCAAGGCCAGTAGCGACAAACCGAATAACAGCAGCAACAGCAGCAGTAACGTCAGAGCGATGGCTGCGGCGCCCGACTGGCGGCGCAGCGAGAACGCGACCGGACTGGCGACAAGACCGCCCAGCGTCAGCAATGCGCCTGTCAGTAGCGTCACGAGCATCGGCATGCGCGTGGCCTGCATCGCCTGGTTGCCGTCGCCCGGCATGCCGATGCTGGCGGTGAACA
Organism: Xanthomonas prunicola; assembly: GCF_002846205.1. Lineage (GTDB taxonomy): Bacteria > Pseudomonadota > Gammaproteobacteria > Xanthomonadales > Xanthomonadaceae > Xanthomonas > Xanthomonas prunicola. Next base: position 62,851 of record NZ_PHKV01000009.1, on the reverse strand, counting down.
GCAGGGCCAGGACGGCCAGGCAGGCCCAGGCCGTCAGCGACAGGCCCAACGCCATCCAGCCCCATGGCCAGTGGCGCCAGTGCCGGCGTTGGCGATGCGATGCCGCCAACGCCGATGGCTCGGACCTCATGCGAAGCGCGCGAACCCGTGCTTCTTGGTCACCGCATCCAGTTCCATCAGCGTTTCGAGCAACTCCTCCATGCGGTCCAGCGGCCAGGCATTGGGACCATCGGACAGCGCCTTGGACGGGGCCGGATGCGTCTCGGCGAACAGGCCGGAGATGCCCACGGCCACCGCCGCGCGCGCCAGCACCGGCACGAACTCGCGCTGGCCGCCGGAGCTGCTGCCCTGCCCGCCCGGCAACTGCACCGAATGGGTGGCATCGAACACCACCGGGCAGCCAGTGTCGCGCATGACGCTGAGCGAACGCATGTCGCTGACCAGATTGTTGTAGCCGAACGAGGCGCCACGTTCGCAGACCATGATCTGCTCGTTGCCGGTCGACTTGGCTTTTTCGACCACCGGCTTCATGTCCCACGGCGCCAGGAACTGCCCCTTCTTGATGTTGACCGGCTTGCCGGCGGCGCAGACGTTCCTGATGAAGTCGGTCTGCCGCACCAGGAAGGCCGGGGTCTGCAGCACGTCAACGACGGCGGCGACCTCGTTCATCGGGGTGTATTCGTGCACGTCGGTGAGCACCGGCACGCCGATCTGCTGCTTCACCGCATCCAGCACCTTCAGCCCCTCTTCCAGGCCCGGGCCACGGAAGCTGGTGCCAGAGGTGCGGTTGGCCTTGTCGAAACTCGACTTGAAGATGAAGTTGACACCGAGCTTGCCGGTGATTTCCTTGAGCTTGCCGGCGACGTCGAGCTGCAGCTGCATCGACTCGATCACGCACGGGCCGGCGATCAGGAACAACGGCTGATCCAGACCAACTTCAAAGTCACACAGTTTCATCAGGTCACCTATGGATTAAAGCCCCTCTCCCATCGGGAGAGGGGTTGGGGGTGAAGGTAAGGTTGCGGGGCGCTTGTGAAGCCCCATGGCTTGCCCTGGCTGGCGCGTGGCGGCGCGTTCATCACAGCTGCCATCTTCCAGTGTGTTGCGGCGCACCTCATCCGTCCCCTACGGGGCACCTTCTCCCGAGGGGAGAGGGAAACAGCTCACGCACGCGCTTCCTTCAGCAGTTTTCCGCCCGCCTTCTTCTCGCGCGCAGCGCGCACGAAGCCGATGAACAACGGGTGGCCGTCGCGCGGGGTGGACAGGAATTCCGGATGCGCCTGGCAGGCCAGGAACCACGGGTGCGTTTCGCGCGGCAGCTCCACCACTTCCACCAAGGTGTCGTCCATCGACTTGCCGGAAATCACCAGACCGGCGTCTTCCAGCTGCGTGCGATAGCGGTTGTTGAATTCGTAACGGTGACGATGCCGCTCAGCCACCACGTCCTTGCCGTACACCTCGCGCGCCAGCGTGCCCGGCTTCAGGCGCTGCTCCTGCAGGCCCAGGCGCATGGTGCCGCCCAGGTCGGATTTTTCGTCGCGCTTTTCCACTTCGCCGGTGGCGGTGCGCCATTCGGTGATCAGGCCGATCACCGGGTGCGGCGACTGGCGGTCGTTCTCGGTGCTGTTGGCCGCATCCAGATCGGCCACATGGCGGGCATAGTCCACCACCGCCGCCTGCATGCCGTAGCAGATACCGAAATACGGCACCTTGTGCTCACGCGCATACTTGGAGGTGAGCACCTTGCCTTCGAAACCGCGGTCGCCAAATCCGCCCGGCACCAGGATGCCGTCGATGTCCTGCAACGCAGCCATGTCGCTGCCTTCCAGATCCTGCGCTTCCAGCCACTTCAGGTTGACCTTGGTGCGCTGACGCAGGCCACCGTGACGCAGCGCTTCGGCCACCGACTTGTAGGCGTCCTGGTGATCGACGTACTTGCCGACCACGGCAATGGTGACCTCGTCCAGCGGATGCTTGACCGCATCCACTACGGCAGCCCATTCGGACAGATCCGCCGCAGCCACCTTGTCGCGTAGCTTGAACTGCTCGATGACCAACTCGTCCAATCCCTGGCGCAGCAATTCCAGCGGCATGCCGTACAGCACGTCGATATCCGGGCAGCTGATGACCGCGCGCTCGGAGACATTGGTGAACAGCGCAATCTTGCGGCGCTCCGAATCCGGCACCGCCTGCTCGGACCGGCACAGCAGCACGTCCGGCTGGATGCCGATCGAGCGCAGTTCCTTGACCGAGTGCTGGGTCGGCTTGGTCTTCAACTCACCGGCCGCCGCGATGTACGGCACCAGCGTGAGATGCATGAACATCGCTTTTTCCGCGCCGCGCTCGGTGCGCACCTGGCGGATCGCCTCCAGGAACGGCAGCGATTCGATGTCGCCGACGGTGCCGCCGATCTCGATCAACGCGACATCGAAGCCGGCCGTGGCCTCGTCGATGCAACGGCGGATTTCATCGGTGATATGCGGGATCACCTGCACGGTGGCGCCCAGATAATCGCCGCGACGCTCCTTGCGGATCACGTTCTCGTAGATGCGGCCGGTGGTCACCGAGTTCTTGCGCGACAGGCGCGTGCGCACGTAGCGCTCGTAGTGGCCCAGATCCAGGTCGGTTTCGGCACCGTCGTCGGTGACGTAGACCTCGCCATGCTGGAACGGGCTCATCGTGCCCGGATCCACATTGATGTACGGGTCCAGCTTCATCATCGTGACCTTCAGGCCACGCGCTTCCAGAATGGAGGCAAGCGAAGCGGCGGCAATGCCCTTGCCTAGCGAGGACACTACGCCGCCGGTAACAAAAATCAGGGGGGTCATGGGGCTTGAAGCCTCCCGGAAAGCCATAGTTTAGCGGGTGACGGGCAAATGCCCAAGGGTTGCGTGGTGGCGAGGTCATTCCACGCTGAAAAAGTGCATGCTGCGTGGGCCGCAAATGCAGACGCCCCGGCCGGAGCCGGGGCGTCTGCGTGTCACTTGAGCGATGCGCAGAAGAATCAGCGCGCCGGCTTCTTTTCTTCCTCTTCCTCCCGCGGCGACACGTCGCCCTTGGGCTTCTGCGCGGCAGCGGCGGCGCGGCGTTCGGCCTTGCGCTCGGCTTCGCTCTTGGCCTTCGCGTCGTCGGCCTTCTGCGCGGTGGCGCCCTGCCCGGTCTGCTGCGGAGCGGCCTGAGCCATGGCGGGAAGCGCTGCGACTGCGGCCGCACCGAGGGTGAGCATCAGGATGTGCTTGAACTTCATGGCGTCCTCTTTAGCTTCGGTGACATCCTCAGGTGGGGACGTTTGGTTCCGAAACCAACGCCAGGGTATCCAGTGGCACCCAGCCCTGCACTGAACGCCTGTCGCGTGCAAAAAATCGTCCCAGCCCCCACACTTGCGCGTCGTTTCACGTGCCAACGAGATGCATGAACACCCGTTATAACGCCGCCGATATTGAAGTGCTGTCGGGCCTGGACCCGGTCAAACGCCGTCCTGGCATGTACACCGACACTGCGCGCCCGAACCATCTGGCGCAGGAAGTGATCGATAACTCGGTTGACGAGGCGCTGGCCGGCCACGCCAAGCAGGTCGAAGTTACCTTGTACAAGGACGGCAGCTGCGAGGTGTCCGACGACGGCCGCGGCATGCCGGTGGACATGCACCCGGAAGAGAAGATTCCAGGTGTGGAGCTGATCCTGACCCGGCTGCATGCCGGCGGCAAGTTCAACAACCGCAACTACACCTTCTCCGGCGGCCTGCACGGCGTGGGCGTGAGCGTGGTCAATGCGCTGTCGACCAAGGTCGAGCTGTTCATCAAGCGCGAAGGCAGCGAGCACCGCATGGAGTTCCGCGACGGCAATGCCGCTTCCAAATTGGAAGTGGTCGGCACCGTGGGCAAGAAGAACACCGGCACGCGGCTGCGGTTCTGGGCAGACCCCAAGTATTTCGATACGCCGAAATTCAACGTGCGCGCACTGCGGCATCTGCTGCGCGCCAAGGCGGTGCTGTGCCCCGGCCTGACCGTGAAGCTGCACGACGAAGCGACCGGCGAGCAGGACAGCTGGTATTTCGAAAACGGCCTGCGCGATTACCTGAAAGGCGAGATGGCCGAGCACGAGATGCTGCCGGCCGAGCTGTTCGTCGGCACTCTGAAAAAAGACACCGAAATCGTCGACTGGGCCGCGGCCTGGGTGCCGGAAGGCGAGCTGGTGCAGGAAAGCTATGTCAACCTGATCCCGACCGCCCAGCACGGCACCCACGTCAACGGTCTGCGCTCTGGCCTGACCGATGCGCTGCGCGAGTTCTGCGATTTCCGCAATCTGCTGCCGCGTGGGGTCAAACTGGCGCCGGAAGATGTGTGGGATCGGGTCACCTTCGTGCTCAGCCTGAAGATGACCGACCCGCAGTTCTCCGGGCAGACCAAGGAGCGCCTGTCCTCGCGTCAGGCAGCCGGCTTCATCGAAGGTGCTGCGCACGATGCCTTCAGCCTGTATCTCAACCAGAACGTGGAGATCGGCGAGAAGATCGCGCAGATCGCCATCGATCGCGCCAGCGCACGGTTGAAGACCGAAAAGCAGATCGTCCGCAAGAAGGTCACCCAGGGCCCGGCCCTGCCCGGCAAGCTGGCCGATTGCATCAGCCAGGATCTGTCGCGCACCGAGCTGTTCCTGGTGGAAGGCGACTCGGCCGGCGGCTCGGCCAAGCAGGCGCGCGACAAGGATTTCCAGGCGATCCTGCCGCTGCGTGGCAAGATCCTCAACACCTGGGAAGTGGCATCGGGCAGCGTGCTGGCCTCCGAGGAAGTGCACAACTTGGCCATTGCGATCGGCTGCGACCCAGGCAAGGACGACATCACCGGGCTGCGCTACGGCAAGGTGGTGATCCTGGCCGACGCCGACTCCGATGGCCTGCATATCGCCACGCTGTTGACGGCGCTGTTCCTGCAGCACTTCCCCGCGCTGGTGGCCGCCGGCCACGTGTTCGTGGCGATGCCGCCGCTGTTCCGCGTGGACGTGGGCAAGCAGGTGTTCTATGCGCTGGACGAAGAAGAAAAGACCACGCTGCTGGACAAGATCGCGCGCGAGAAGATGAAGGGCCAGATCAGTGTCACCCGCTTCAAGGGCCTGGGCGAGATGAACCCGCAGCAGTTGCGCGAATCCACCATCCATCCGGACACGCGCCGGCTGGTGCAGCTGACCATCGACGATGGTGAGCAGACGCGTTCGTTGATGGACATGCTGCTGGCCAAGAAGCGCGCAAGCGACCGCAAGCAGTGGCTGGAAACCAAGGGCGATCTGGCGTCGCTGGAAGTCTGAACACTGGAGTGTTAGACGCCTCCAAAGTTAGACGCCTCCAAAGCGAGAACCCCTCTCCCGTCGGAAGAGGGGTTGGGGTAGTGAACATGACGCCATCGATTCACTCAGCTGGCGCGTGGGGACACGTTCGCCATTGGCGGCGATGATATCTCCCTGAGGCGCACCCTCATCCGCCCCTGCCGGGCCCCTTTTCCCGATGCGAGAAGGGGATGCTGCACATTTTTCCGAAGCGGCGTACTTTCAGACCGCTCATTCTGAATTTCTTTGTAGAGACTGAAGGCTGCGGTCCGCGCGACACCCGTGCCTTCTTGCACATTCACCGGGCTCTGCAGCGGGCTAGCATCGGGCGCTTCCCTGCCCCGAAGTCGTTGCCCATGCCCTCCATTCTTCGTGCCTGTCTGCTGGCGTGTGTGTTACTCAGCGGGACGGCGCTGGCCGATGCGCCAGATAAAGCCGATAAAAGCGATGCCAAACCCGAGGCTGCCGCCGCCAAACAGGCGCCTCTGCCCGCCGATGCCAGCGTGCGTCAGAGCACGCGCGTGGCCGGCCGTAGCCTGAGCTACACCGCCACGGTCGGCACGTTGCCGGTGCGCGATGCACAGGGCAAGACCACGGGCGAAGTGGTATTCACCGCCTACACCGTCGACGGCAAGGACCGCCCGGTCACCTTTGCGTTGAACGGTGGACCGGGCGCCGCATCGGTGTATCTCAACATGGGCGCGATCGGGCCGAAGATCGTCGGTTTCGGCGCCGAAGGCGACAGCGCGTCAGCACCTGCCACGCTGCGCGACAACCCGGGTACGTGGCTGGACTTCACCGACCTGGTGTTCATCGACCCGGTAGGCACCGGCTTCAGCCGTGCGCTGATCGGCGACGACGAGGCCAAGAAGCAGTTCTACAACCCGCAGGCGGATGTGGAATATCTCTCGCGGGTGATCTACGACTGGCTGCTCAAGAACCGCCGCCTGCAGGCGCGCAAGTATCTGGTCGGCGAAAGCTATGGCGGCTTCCGCGGCCCACGCATCACCCATTACCTGCAGACCCAACTGGGCGTGGCGATGAACGGCGTGGTGCTGGTGTCGCCGTACCTCAATCCGACCCTGGACGACAACAGCGATGTGTCGCCCCTGGCATGGATGCTGACCTTGCCATCGATCGCTGCCGCACACCTGGAGCGCCAGGGCCAGCTCAGCGACAGCGCAATGCGCCAGGTGATCGACTACACCCGCGGCGACTACACAGTGGCGCTGATGAAGGGCCGCACCGACCCGCAGGCCACCGAAGCGATGCTGCAGCAGGTCACCCGGATGACCGGGCTGGACCCGGCGTACGTGCGGCGCTCCGGCGGGCGCCTGGAAACCCAGGCCTATCTGCGCGAGGTGTTTCGCGACAAGGGCGAGTTGGGCAGCCGTTACGATTCCAACGTGACCGCCTTCGACCCGTTCCCCAACGATGCCGAACAACGCGCCAACGACCCGCTGCTGGACAGCATCATTGCACCCACCACCACCGCGATGGTGGACTTCGTCACCCGTGTGGTCGGCTGGAAGATCGATGCGCAATATCGCGCGCTCAACTACGACGTCAACAAGCTCTGGGACTGGAACGACGAACTGCGCAAGGGTGCGGTGACCCAGTTGCGTCAGTCGGTGGCGATCGACCCGAAGTTGCGCGTGTTGATCGCGCACGGCTGGAACGACCTCTCCTGCCCGTTCATGGGGTCGGTCTTGACGGTGGATCAGATGCCGGCAATGGGCAGCGACCCGAAACGCGTGCAAGTGCGCGAATATCCGGGCGGCCACATGTTCTACAACCGTGCAGACAGCCAGAGCGCGTTCCGCACCGACGTCAAGGCGATGTACGAAACACGCTGAGTGCATCCATCGCCGGGCGTATCAACGTCCGGCGATGGATTAGCGGAATACCGTTGCGCTCACACTGCGCCAGGCGCGGTTGCTTTGACGTTCCAGCCCATCCATTGGTAGAGCTGATAGCGCGCAATGCCCAGGTATTCGTGCAGGGCGACATCGGCCAGGGTGAAGTTGTAGCTCTGCGGCAGGATAGACCAGCTAGCGGTCAGCCAATCCGCGCGCACCGGCGTGGCATCGATGCCGAAATGGCGGAAATACAATTCGGCGCGGCGCAGATGCGTGGCCGATGACACCAGCACGATGCGATCAGGCCGATATGCGCGCAGCAGGGGCTGGCTGAATTGCGCGTTCTGCCACGTGTTCATGCTCGAAGGCTCCATGATCAAGTCCGCCCCCGGAATACCCACGCCAACCAACACGCGCCGATACACCACCGCTTCGGACAGACCCAGGCCGCGCGCGTCGCCGCCACTGATCTCGATCTTGCAGTCGCCACCACTGTGCCGGCATTGCTGATACAGCCGCGCCGACTCGACGATGCGGCCGTAGGCAAACAGATTGGCTTCGGCTACCGCGTCACGGCCTTCCGGGCGCACGGTGCCGGCACCCAGCAACACGATGACGTTGCGCGCGCCCCAGGCGTTGAAATCGTTGACCCCGGTGTGCTGCAGGTGTTGCAGCATCCACGAAGGCAACGGGCCGCAGCCGACCGCCAACACCAGCAACACGCTGGCGAGACCCAACACGCGGGAAAAGCGCCGCAATCCGCGGCAATCGATCAACCAGGCGAACCCGAACAACACGCACACCAGGGCCAGCATCATCGCGGAAGGGTCTCACTCATAACGTGCGGTCAGACCCACCAGGAGCGGGTCTACGCGGTAACGGCATCGTAGCGTGCCCACGGTGCGTGACCGCACCGCGACACGGCTCAGGTCCAGCCGAACAGTTCGAACAGCATCAGGATCAGGTACGCCACGCCGCCAGCCGCCGGGATGGTCAGAATCCAGGCCCAGACGATGCGCTCGATCACGCCCAAGCGCAGCGAACGCGGGTTCTTGGCAAAACCCACGCCCATGATCGCGGTGGAAATGCTGTGCGTCGTGGACACCGGCATGCCGAAATGCGCCGCCACGGTGAGCACCGTCGCCGAGCTGGTTTCTGCGGCAAAGCCATGGATGGGATGCAGCTTGACCATCTTGTGGCCGAGCGTCTTGATGATCTTCCAACCGCCCGAGGCGGTACCAGCGGCCATCACCACTGCGCAGGTCAGCACGATCCACATGGGGATGCCGGCGCCAGCGGTCAGGCCGGTGCCCGGATGCAGGAACGACAGCCAGCTCGGCAGATCGTCCAACGCACCGGCCGACTGCGCGCCGATCAAGGTCATCGCAATGATGCCCATGGTCTTCTGCGCGTCGTTGTGACCGTGCGCGTAGCCCATGTAGGCGGCCGAGGCGATCTGCGCCTTGCCGAAGAACGCATTGACCCAGCGCGGCCGCGCCAGCCGCCCGATCCGGCCGCCGAGCTTGGCCATGCCGGCGATGATCGCCCACAGCAGCACCATCACCACGATACCGAGCAAAAAGCCGGCGATCGGGGAGGTGATCATCGGCACGAACACCTTCCACAACAGGCCCTTGTTCTTGGCCCAGCTGCCGACGCTTTCCGACCAGATCAGCGCGTCCCAGTTGTTGTGCGCGGCGGCCAGGCCGGCGCCGCACAGCCCACCGATCAGGGCGTGTGACGACGACGACGGCAGGCCTTTCCACCAGGTGATCAGGTTCCAGATGATGCCGCCCAGCAGCGCGCACAGAATCACCTGCGGGGTGACTTCCACCACGTTGGTGTTGAGCAGGCCCGAGGCGATCGTCAGCGCCACGGCAGTGCCGGTCAGCGCGCCGATGAGGTTCATGCCGGCCGCCAGCATCACCGCCCAACCGGGCGAAAGCACCTTGGTGGCGACCACGGTGGCGATGGAATTGGCGGTGTCGTGGAAGCCGTTGATGAATTCGAACACCAACGCAGCCAGGATCACCACCAGAACTAAGGTAAGCACGCGGCGACCTCAGCTGTTCTTCAGCACGATCTGGTAGACCACCACCCCTGCCTCGCGGCAACGGTCGATGGCTTTTTCCAGGATCTCGAAGAACTCCTTGAGCAGGAACATCTGCAGCGTGTCCAGGCGGCCGGAATAGATGTCGCGGTACAGCTCCAGCATCAGCCGGTCGGCTTCGTTTTCGAGCGTGCGCAGCTTGTCGTTGAGCGCGGTCATGCGGTCGATGTTCATGTGCGGTAGGTCGGTCACCATCTCCACCACCACCCCGGCGGCCTGCTCCAGCATCGCTGCGCGCGGAGCGAAGTCGATGTGTTCCAGGTGCTTGGTCGCCAGCGAATAGCGGTCGGCGAATTTTTCGACTTGCTTGGGGATCTTGTACAGCGCAGAGCCCAGCGCTTCGATGTCTTCGCGCTCGATTGGGGTCATGAAGCTGTCCACCAGCGCCTGGCCGATCTTGTCGGAGGCAGCGCGTTCGCGCAGGCGGGCCAGCTTGAAGGCGTCCAGCGCGGGTTGGCGGTCGGACTCGCGCATCATGGCGTGCAACGCCTTGGTGCTGTCGTAGGCGGCCTGCGCCGCTTCGTTCAGAAGCGCATAGAACTGCTTGCCGGAACCGAAGATGGTCTGCAACGAGAACATGGGGGGACAACTTCCTGCCGTCGAGGGAGAGACGGCGCCAGGCGCGAATTATGACCGTTCCATGACCTTCCTGGGTATCTCGGGCCGGGAACCGGCCTTCACATCGGCATTTCCCAACTCGAACCACCCTGGGGTTTGGTAACATGCCCCCGCGCCTTCGGGTGCACCCTATGGAAGACGACCCTATCCCCCCGTGTTGCCGCCCGGCCCATGCGCCCGCCGGCAGACCCAGTGCTCCCCCGCCCTCCCCTTCACTGAACGGGGAAGACGCCCGTGGTTGAGTTTCTGATCGTCATCGCCCTGATTGTGTTGAACGGCTTCTTCGCCATGTCGGAGATGTCGTTGATGACCTCGCGCAAGAGCCGCCTCAAGCAGATGGCCGGCTCCAGCAAGCGCGCAGCGCGGGCGCTGGCCTTGGCGGAAAGTCCGGAAAACTTCCTGTCCACGGTCCAGATCGGCATCACCCTGATCGGCATCCTGACCGGCGTGTTCGGCGGCGAAGCGATCGGTGAGGCCATCGCCAGCTGGCTGCAGGATGTGTTCCCGGCCTTGGCCGCCTCGTTCGAACTGGTCGGCAAGCCGCGTCCTTACTCGGTTGTCATCGGCAGCACCCTGGCGGTGGCGCTGATCACCTTCCTGACGCTGATCTTCGGCGAGCTGGTGCCCAAGCGGCTGGCGCTGCGCAATTCCGAAGACATCGCCGGCTTCGTTGCGGTGCCGATGGCCTGGCTGGCCAAGATTGCCGCGCCCGGGGTGTGGGTGCTGGCGCGCTCCACCCGGCTGGTCCTGCGCATGTTGGGCATGGGCAAGAACGAGTCGGCATCGGTCACCGAAGAAGAGATCCGCATGCTGGTGGCCGAAAGCCACGAAGCCGGGGTGATCGATACGCACGAGCGCGACATGATGAACCGGGTGATGCGGCTGGGCGACCGCACCGCCGACAGCCTGATGACCCCGCGCAACCGCATCGCCTGGCTGGATACCAACGCCGAGCCGGAACGCAATCTGCAGGTGATGCGCGAGCACGAATTTTCGCGTTACCCGGTCTACCGCGGCAGCGACCAGGACATTGCCGGCGTGCTGGAAGTCAAATCGCTGGTTACGCGCATGGGCGGGCACGGGGAGAATCTGTTCCAGGCACTGCGCGATACCTTGTTCGTGTCCGAATCCACGCATGCGATGAAGCTGCTGGAGATCTTCCGCGAAGAACAGCAGTCGATGGCGCTGGTAGTGGACGAATACGGCGAAATCCGCGGATTGGTGACCATCAGCGACCTGATGGGCGCGGTGGTCGGCCGTCTGCAGGCGGTGGAAAACACCGACGAAGACGCGCTGGTGATCACGCGTGCCGACGGCTCGCTGCTGATCGACGGCTCGCTGCCGGTGGAAGAACTCCGCGAAGTGCTCGGCGCCGACTTGCCGGACGCCGACGAAGGCGACTACCACACGCTTGCGGGCCTGTGCATTTATTACTTCGGACGCATTCCGCAGGCCGGCGAATTCTTCGATTGGGCCGGCTGGCGCATCGAGATCGTGGACCTGGATGGTGCACGCGTGGATAAGCTGCTGTTGCGCCGGCTAGGCGACGAGGACAGCGATGACATCGTCGGGTGACGGCAGCGCACCGCGCGACGACACCAGCGAGCAGATGCGTTACCGCAACGAAGGCATCCGCAGCTTGTTGGCGGCCTTCAGCGAAGGCGATCCGGACCAGGTGTTACGTGTCCGCGAGATCTTGGCCGATCTGCAGCAAAGCGCCTTCGGCGTGTTCCTGTTTCTGGCGATCCTGCCCTCGTTCATCCCGATTCCCGGGGTTGCCGGTGGCATCAGCGGGCCGCTGACGATCCTGATCGGCCTGCAAATGATGTGCTGCCTACGCAAGCCGTGGGTGCCGCGCTTCATCGGCGAACGTGGGCCGCGCCGTCGCACCAGCCAGCGTTTCGTCTCCAGATTGGGGCCAACGCTGCAACGCCTGGATCGCCTGCTCAAACCGCGCCTGCACGGCATGCTGGACCGGATGCCGGCGCAAGTATTTACCGGCTTGCTGCTGGTGCTGGTGGGCATTTTGCTGACGCTGCCGATCCCGTTCACCAACTATCTTTTCGGCTTGATCCTGCTGCTATTTGCGCTGGCCCTGCTCGAGCGCGACGGCGCACTGATGCTGGTGGGCTGGGCAGCTGCGCTGATCTCGGTGGCCGTCTTCGGGGTCACCTCCGACCAGCTGGTGGACCTGATCCGCGATTGGTGGCCGGACGCCTGGCGCTGAGCGCAACGCGTCCGGCGCGTTTCTAACGGCGTTACTTCAGATCGACCACGCGGTTGTCCGACAGGCTGCCGGTATCGTCGGTCACCGCTGTCATCACGAAATACAGTGCCTTGCCGAGCAACCCGCTGGGGCCATCCCAGTATTCGGCCGATTCGGCGCGCACGTGGATCAAACGCAGGTTCGGGTCGTCCTTGCCACCCGGGAAAAACACCTTCATCGCCGGCGACCACAGTTCTTCGATCTTGGCACGGTCATGGACCACACGCGCAGTGCCGGCCACCGAGACATAGGTGTTTTTCGAGGCCGAGGCATAGGCCACGTTGACGCGCGGATCGGCGGCAATTTCCGCTACTTTCGGGCTGTCGGCGGCGGTGGCGAACCACAGGTCGCCGTCGAACTCGACTTCCTGCGTGCCCAGCGGGCGGCTCACCAGTTTGCCGTCGGCCGACACGGTCGTGAACATCGCGATGTCCACGCCGCGGATCAATTCGGCCAACTGCTTGATGCTCTCGCTGCGTTCCTGAAATTGCATGCTGGTCTTCCCAATGAATGTGCACGCATCACAGCGGATCGCCGCGCAAAGCGACGTGAATCACGCCAAAGTCACATCCAGCTCGCGGCATGCTGCAGCGGCAATTTCGAAGGAGCGCAAGCGCGCGGCGTGGTCGTAGATGTTGGCAGTGAACAACAGTTCGTCCGGCGTGTGGCGCTCGATGAAATCGGCCACGCCTTGTGTGATCTGCTCGGCATCGCCGAGTACCGTGCAGGCCAGTGCACGCTCTACGCCCACGCGCTCATGTGGCTGCCAGAAGCTGTCGATGTCGTCGATGGGCGCGGGGATCTTGCCCGGCTTGCCCCGACGCAGATTGACGAAGCTCTGCTGCTGGGTCGTGAACAGACGCCGTGCCTGCGCTTGGGTGTCGGCCGCCACCACATTCAAGGCCAGCATGACGTGCGGCTTGGCGAGCTGTGCGGATGGGCGGAATTCGCGGCGATAGATCGCCACCGCTTCGTCCATCGCGTCGGGTGCAAAGTGAGAGGCGAACGCAAACGACAAGCCCATCGCTGCCGCCAGGCGTGCACTGAACAGGCTCGACCCCAGCAGCCACACCGGCACCTCCAGCCCGGCGCCGGGAACGGCTTGGACCAGTTGCCCCGGTACTGCCGGCGCGAAATAGCGCAGCAATTCGGCCACGTCCTGCGGGAAGTGATCGGCGCTGTCGAAATAGCGCCGCAGGGCGCGTGCGGTGGGCTGGTCGGTGCCGGGCGCGCGGCCCAGGCCCAGGTCGATGCGTTGCGGATACAGCGAGGCGAGCGTGCCGAATTGTTCGGCCACCTGTAGCGGTGCGTGGTTGGGCAACATGATGCCGCCGGCACCGACACGGATGGTCTTGGTGCCGCCAGCGACATGGCCAATCAACACGGCAGTAGCAGCGCTGGCGATGCCCGGCATGTTGTGGTGCTCTGCCAGCCAGTAGCGTTGATAGCCCCAACCCTCGGCATGCTGGGCCAGATCGAGCATATTGGCGAAGGCCTGGGTGGTATCGCTGCCTTCGCAAACTGGCGCCAGATCGAGCACGGAAATGCGGGTCATCGGATGACTCCGGAGAGAGTTATGAGCAACAGATGGGGCTGGCCCGGCGGTTTTGCCAGCGGCCTGGCGGGTGCTGAGGGGGATTACAGCATTCCAGCAGTCGGACAACGGATGGGGCGTGGGCTCTGACAAGAGTCGCTGCGGTGTTGAGCGTGCTGCTGGCGGAGCACGTTGTGTCTGCGGTCTGGGGGAGTGCTTCGGTGACGGCGCGGTCGCGGTCGCTCCGTTTCCGCGAGCGCCTCATTTCGTCACAAGTGTCTGCGCATGCGTGCCTCGCGCCGGCTGCGATCGGAGCGGAGTGCTGCGCGGCCTGCTGAACGATTTGCACCGGACCCTTGCCCCCGCTGCGCGCTCCGGGCCGGGCCTGCAACACGGGCGTTCCAAGGCAAGCGCGCCAATGGCGCGCAAGCCGTGCCTCTGCGCCCCGAGGGGCGAGGAGCTCTAGCTGGGCACGCTGGTGGTGAGTGCAGACTGCTCGCCTTCTGCCTTCTGCTTGATCGCCTGCTGGCTGCTGCTGATGTTGCTGGTGCACAGTGCGAATTGCTGCCCCCTCGCCGCCTGCTCCCTGCTGAATGCCAGGCGCCCTCTCGCCCGCAGACGAACGCATTGACTGCGCGACGAAGCTTGGCCGCGACCGGATCCAGACGCTGGCTATGATGAAGGCACCCTGCCTGCGGTTGTTCGCCCATGTCTCCGACTGCCTCGCCTGCCCTTGCACAGCCCTCGCTTTCGGCGCAGATCGCGGCGCGGATCGATCGATTGCCGGCCAGCGCGACGCTATGGCGGTTGGTGGGATTGCTGGCGCTGGGCGGGTTTTTCGAGTTGTACGACCTGTTCCAGACCGCCTACATCAGCCCCGGGCTGATGCGTGACGGCATTTTTGCCAGCGGCGCGGACGGAGCGTTCGGCATGTCCGATCAAGCCGCATTTGCGGCCGCCACCTTCCTTGGGCTGTTTGTGGGTGCCGCACTCTTGAGCCCGTTCGCCGACCGATTCGGGCGTCGGCCGGTGTTCACCTTCGCCCTGATCTGGTACACCGCCGCAACCGTGGCGATGGGCCTGCAGAGCACCGCCACCGGTGTGATCGTGCTGCGCTTTGTGGTCGGCATCGGGTTGGGGATCGAGCTGGTGACCATCGACACCTATCTGTCCGAATTGGTGCCGCGGCACATGCGCAGTGCGGCGTTCGCATTCGCATTTTTCGTGCAATTTCTGGCGGTGCCCACGGTCGCGCTGACCGCGTGGATGTTGGTGCCGTATGCGCCATTGGGTGTGAGCGGCTGGCGCTGGGTGGTGTTGCTCAGCGGCGTGTTTGCGCTGGCGATCTGGTGGCTGCGCAGTCGCTTACCTGAATCGGCGCGCTGGCTGGCCGCGCACGGCCGACATGCGGAAGCCGATGCAGTGGTGACCGAGCTGGAGGCGCGCTGCACGCGCGATGTGGGTGCGCCATTACCCGAGCCGCAGTCGGTCGTGCCCTCGCCTGCCGGCGTCATGCCGACATCGCTGCTATGGCGCGCGCCGTATCGCGGGCGCATCGGCATGTTGGTGGTCTTCCATGTGTTTCAGGCAATCGGCTTTTTCGGTTTCGGTAACTGGCTGCCGGCGCTGATCTCGGCGCAGGGCACTGGGCCCGGGGTGACCAAAACCCTGGCGTATTCGTTTGCGATCTCGCTGGCCTACCCGCTAGCGCCGTTGGTGTTGCTGCGGTTTGCGCAGCGCTGGGAAAACAAATGGCAGATCACCGCATCGGCGTTGGGCGCGGTGCTGTTCGGTGGGCTGTTCGCGTTACAGCATCAGGCAGCCGGCATGGTGATGTGCGGGGCCATGGTCGCGTTCTGCAATGCCTGGATGAGCTTTGCCTATCACGGCTATCAGGCCGAGCTGTTCCCCACCGGTCTGCGTGCGCGTGCGGTGGGCTTCTGCTATTCGTTCAGCCGCTTGTCCACGGCAGTGAGCAGCGTGCTGATCGGTTGGCTGCTGGCGCAGGTCGGCAGCCATGGCGTCCTGGCCTTCATCGCGCTCAGCATGTCGATCGTGGCGAGCGTGATTGCAGTGTTCGGGCCGCGCACGCGCAATCGTGCGCTGGAAGAGATTGCGGGTTGATTGCGGCGAATGAACCGCTGCGCGATCGCCCTGGCGTCTGCGGCCGATGCGCAGCGCAGCTTACCCACACGGGCCCCGCACACCAAAGACGCAGACCTCACGAGTAAGCACCATGTTTTGTCAGCCACTGGCGGAGCAAGCGACCTGCCAGCGTGTGACGCGCCTAGCGCATGTCCTACGGTGTGGCAATTTCCGGGGAGCTGATATGCACCTGTCCAACAGGCGCACCACCCAATGTCACGGTGCGATCGGCCACTGCGGCCAAGCTGGTGCGATGCGAAACAACCACCAGCACGGTGTCTGGCAGACGCGCGCGCAAGGTGCTTAACACCTGATGTTCGGCATCGGCGTCCAGTGCGCTAGTTGCTTCGTCCAGCACCGCCAGGGTCGGCCGCCGCAGTAGGACCTGCGCCAGCAGCAGGCGCTGGGATTCGCCGCCAGACAGTCGCCCGTCCTGTGCATGAATCGGCGCATCCAGGCCTTGCGCATCGAGCTGCAGCCGCGCACCCAGGCCGACATCGCCCAGCACCTCCCACATGCGTGCATCGGAAACACCGGGCAGCGCCCACTGCAGGCACTCGCGTACCGTGCGCTGCCACGGCCGTACGCCCTGGCCGATATACGCGCTATGTCGCACAAGATGTCGATACGTGGAAAACGTCAGCCGGCGCCCGCCCGTGTGCGCCACGAATTGCGCCGGGGGCGTCTGGCCGGAAAGCACATCCATCAGGCTACTCTTGCCCACGCCGGAGATGCCCACCACCAGCGTCATCTGACCTGGCACCAACACCATCGATTCGAGCGCGAGCTGGGGCAGCGGTGGCGCCAGCCCGATGTGTTCGATATGCAGCGCGGCCGCCAGCGGTTCGGCCGTTTCTTCCGGTGCATGTGCACGCGCAGCGCCCAGGTCCACATAGCGGCGCCACAACTGCAGCGCCGGCCATGCCGAACGCAACTGCTGCACGCTCTGCCGCGTGGTGACCAGGTACGGCAGCAAACGGCCAAGCAACAGACTGACGGTGATCAGCGCAGCGCGATCGGCCCCCTGCCATCGATTGGCCACCACCAGAATGCCGGCGATGGCGATCACCGCAGTGAGCTCGAGCAGCAGTCGGCTGCCGGCAACCAGCTCTTGCTGTTGCGCATAGCCATATCCCAATCGCGCCGAAATGCGCTCGTAATGACTGGTTTCGAGGTCTTCACGCTGAAACGAACGCACGTGGCGCAAACGACGCGGAAAATCTTCGCTCAGCCAGAATAACCGGGTCATGTCCGCCACATAGATACGGCTGATGCGCGCCTGTTCATCGCTGCTGGAGATACGCAAGCCCAACCAAGCCAGCACCGCCAGCAACGGTGTGGCGATCAACAGCGCAGGTGCGATCATTACCGCGATGCACACGCTCACCAGGGCAGTGATCGCCGCGACCAAGAGCTGCAGTACGGCGCTGGAGCCTTGCGTTGCGATCTCGATGTTGTAGGTGAGCACATTGGCGATTTCTGCCGAGCTGGCACCGGACAAAGCGGTCAATGGCGCGTCGATTAATGCCGCATGCACGCGTGTGCGCAGGCCGATGGCATAGCGGCTGGTCAAGCGCGCGGCCAGCCGAGCGCTCTGCCAGCGCAATGCGGCAAACAGCAGGCTCACCGCCACGAACAAGCCCGCCTGCATCGTCAATCCACCCGGCAATGCCAGGCGATAGCCAACCAGTTGCACGCTGTGGCCGGGCTGCACCAACGGCAGCAGGCATACGGCCACGATGCTGCCTGCCAGCGCGGCGGCCAGTGATAACGCGACGTACAATGCAATTGCCGGCATGTCTGCCGGCACCAGGGTGTTCGCGAAGTGGTGCAGCATGGTGCGCATGCGTTGCTGCGCAGTCATTGCCTGCAGCTCAGCCGCGCGCAACATGCAGTCCTCGATGCGCTACGACGGCCTGTGGGTCATTCGCGCCGCGGCACGCTTGCGGGCCACTGCTCATTGCAACAGCTGCAGCAGCGCATCCACCGACGCCTGCGGATGCGTGCCACGGTACAGTGTAAAAATGCCGATGCGCTGCACCTGTTCGACAAACTGCTGCCAGCCGGGCTGACCGGCAGCATAGGGTTGATCGTGGCTCAGGCAGGCAGCGACTTGCTCGGCCGGTACCGCGACCAGGCGCTGCGCCGAGACGCTGGCCGGTGCCCTGGACACCATGACCACCGCATGCAACTGCATGGGCTTGGGCGCGAGATGCCCATGACCATGGCGGATATCAACCTCGAATTTCTCCACGCCGCTGCGGCGCCGGATTACCGGCGATGCGCTGATCCATGCGCACGTCTGCGCATCGACCAGCGCTAGCGCTTCGGCACGCAAATGCAGGAAATTGGCGACGCCGGTGGTGAGCAAGCTCTCCGGCGCCACGAACACGCCGTCTTCGGCGATGAACTCCAGGCCATGCAACAGGCTATGCAAGGCCAATGTCGACTTTCCCGTACCACTGGCACCGAGCAGCAACACGCTACGGCCGCGTCGACCGACGCAGGCGCCATGTAACGGCACCAGCCCGATGCCACGCGCGGCCAGCAGGAACACGGCAAATTCGATCAACTCATAACGCACGTGATACGCGTGGGCGAGCATGTCCTCCGATACCACCAGCATTGCGCGGCGCTGTGGCACCGACAGCATCAGGTAATTGCAGGCATCCATGACGCCGCACAACAGGCCACCACTGGCGTGCGTGCGTACCGCCGCCGGTTCTACACCGATGCTGCCCGGCGCACGCGGCAGCAGGTCCAACGTGACATGAAATTCTGGCGCGCCCGGCAAGCGATGCGCGGGCAAGCCGGCATAGGCGGCATCGACCAGTGCCAGCAGCGCTTGGCTATCGCTTTGGAAATGGAACAGCGCGCCGAGAATCTGCCGACGCACGGTTAAGCGCCGCGGACGATGTTCGCCGAACGGATCTGCCGCCACTGCAGCCCCTGTTGCACTAGCGGTGGTGACATCACTCAGCGGCGTGTGTTGCGCCCATGCAGCCGACTGCGGCATGCGTTTATCCAATGCTCGGAAATCAGCCGGTGTGTGCTGATTTTCTACAGGAAGGTTGCATCGCCCAAGGCCATGCCTGCACACAACGCTACGCAACCAAAGGCGCCTGCATGCGCACCTACTGCCGAGCCGAATGCCGGTGTCTGCGCACGCCGCCGCTGCGCCCACCTGGCGACAGAACGAGAGCCTTGTGCAGATGCTAAAGATTCAGGTCAGTCATTCGTATTTTCTGCGTTACGACCCCAAGCAATGGGAGCGCGGCAAGCCCTACCCCCCACTGGCGACGTTGCAGATCGCTGCGCTGCTGCGCGAGCGCGGGCATGCGTTGAGTCTGTTCGATGCGATGCTGGCCGACGATGTAGAGGACTACACCCCTGCACTGCATGCGGCGCAGCCGGATCTGGTGGTGTTCTACGAAGACAACTTCAACTTCCTCACCAAGATGTGCCTGAGCCGGATGCGCGAGGCTGCCTGCAGCATGATCGGGCAAGCCCGCGCCGCCGGCTGCCGCGTGCTAGTGGCAGGCTCGGATGCGTCCGATAACCCGGATGCATTCCTGGCTGCAGGCGCGCACGCCGTGTTGATCGGCGAAGGCATCGCCCCGCTGATCACCCTGCTTGAGCGCGTCGAAGCACAGCCGGACATCGCCATCGACCAATGGCTGACAGGCGTAGCGCAGATTGCCACCAGCCCACCTGCAGGTGCGCACGTGCATCCCGGCGCGCAACCGCCGGACGCACGCCTGAGTGGCCTTCCGGCATGGGACCTGGTCGACATGCCGCGCTACCAGCGTTTCTGGCGCCAGCGGCATGGCTATTTCAGCTTGAACATGGCGGCTTCGCGTGGCTGCCCGTTCCGTTGCAACTGGTGCGCCAAGCCGATCTGGGGCAATCACTACAAGCGACGCGGCGCCGAAGAGGTGGCCGCAGAAATGATTCACCTCAAACGGAGCTTTGCGCCCGACCACATCTGGATGGCCGATGACATCTTCGGCTTCCACATCGATTGGGTGGAGACCTTTGCGCAGCAGTTGAGCAATGCCGATGGTGTGATCCCCTTCACCATCCAGACCCGGGCCGACCTTGCCAGCGAGCGCATGGCCGCAGCGCTGGCGCGCGCCGGTTGCGCAGAAGCCTGGATCGGTGCCGAAAGCGGCAGCCAACGCATTCTCGACAAGATGACCAAGGGCACGCGCGTTGGCGAAGTGATCGCCGCGCGTGAGCGCCTGGGTGCGCAGGGGATCCGCGTAGGCTTCTTTATCCAGCTTGGCTATCTGGGCGAAGAGCTCGACGACATTCTGGCCACGCGCGCACTGGTGACGCAGGCCAACCCGGACATCATCGGGGTCAGTGTGTCGTATCCCCTGCCCGGCACAAAATTCTACGAAGAAGTGAAAAATCAGCTCGGCAGCAAGACCCATTGGCAGGACAGCGACGACCTGGCGATGATGTTCCGTGGCGCGTATGACTCGGAGTTTTATCGCAGCGTGCGCGATCTGCTGCACACGCAGGTTGACCTGCAACAGGTGCGCGCCACGATGACGGATGATGCGTTTGCACAGGCATCGGAGCAGCTGGAAGCGCGCTGGTCGGCCTTGATCGCCTGCGAAGGCCAGCACCGCACCGCACCGCTGACCCACAGTGCTGCGCGTCAGCCACGGCAGTTGGCCACCGTGCTGGTGGGCTAACCCTGGCCCGCTCTCACTCTGTTTCCTCCTTCGTTTCGCCTGACCGGACCACGCGCATGCAACCATCCCTTCGCACCATCAAGCACCGCCTGCACACGGCGACCGAGCGACTGGCTCAGGAGCTGGCCCAGCCGAGCGACGCCTTGCCGCAGTGGGACCGGCTGCAATGGCAGTTGGCGGCTGCAGCAGCGGCAGCACATGGCGTGTCGCCACTGCTGCAGCGCCGCTCGTTGTGGCAGAGCGCCGAATGGAACGCCTTCCTGAGCGAACAGCGTGGCCATGTCGAAGACCGCCATCGGCGTATCGCGCTGCTGTTGACCCGCGTCGACGCCGCTGCGCGCAGTGCCGGCATTGCGCTGGTGGGCCTGAAAGGCACCGCCTTGCATCGGCTGGGCGTGTATCTGCCCGGCGATCGCCCAATGGCCGATATCGACCTGCTGGTGGAACCGGAAGATGCGCCTGCAACGGCCGCGTTGTTTTGCGAACTCGGCTATGTCGCCTCTTTCGAACAGTGGAAGCACCAGGTCTTCAAGCCGGTGCAGGGAGAGGCCGTGGCCGGGTTGGGCGAACACCGCGATGCGCCGATCAATATCGAGTTGCATACGCGCATCCAGGAACGTTTGCCGGTGAGCCGCGTGGAGATCACTGCGCGGATCCGGCCGGAGCACCCGCAACCGGGTTTGAACCCCTACCCGTCCATCGGTGCATTGATGTGTCACTTGCTGCTACACGCGGCAGGCGGCATCTGCCATCGCAATCTTCGCCTGATGCATTTGCATGATCTTGCCCTGCTGGCAACGCGCATGGGCCCTCGCGATTGGGAAGCATTGTGGGAAGACAGCTCCATGCCGCCGTGGTGGGCGCTGCCGCCATTGCTGTTGCTGCAGCGCTATTACCGCGCAGTGGTACCGGCTGCGGTGATGGCACGCCTGCGTGGGGTCTGTCCTGCACTGCTACGGCTGCGCGCGGCACGACAAACGCTCACCGCCGCATCGTGCTCCAATCTGTGGCTGTCGGCGTTGCCTGGGATTGAATGGTCGCGCTCGCTTGGCGAGGCGCGGCAGTATCTGCGCAACCGTGTGGTGCCTTCGGCAGAAAGCCGCAAGGAACGCGCGGACATGCTGCAGACGCAGTTATGGCTGCAGGATCAGCCGTGGGTGCGGCAGACCCAGGTGCGTCGCTTGATGACACGCCTGACTCGGCCGGTGCCCCGCACCGACATGTTGTACGTGGTGCGTGCCGCGCTGGATGGGTATCTGCAGCCGGCGTGAGGCTGCACGACAAAGTTTTGTGTCCAGCACGCGCCTCACTCAAGACACGAGCGCACAAGATCGCCAAAGACAGCGCCCTGCGTTGCCGCGCGCATCTGTGCACTCAACGCAGTGGTCGCTGCCCACACAACTGGCGATACAGCTGCTCGAACAACCGCGTCGTCAATGCAGCATCTTCGCGGACGGCGCGGCACTGTGCCGCCCAGGCCAGACGCAAGCGCAGTTCGTCGTCGCCGAGCACCTGGCGAATGGCCTCCGCCATGCCGGCCCAGTCGCCGGGCGGCACTGCCAGTGCCGAGATCGGCGCCCATTCGACCAGGTGTCCCACGGCAGTACCCACGGTTGGTACACCGGCAACGGCGGCTTCCAGCAGCACTAACGGTCCGGCTTCGTGCAGAGAGGACAGCACCAGCAGGTCGGCCGACAGCATGATCGGGCGCAGCTCGCGTTGGGTCTTGAAACCGAGAAAACGCACCTGTTGCTGCAAGCCGAGTTGCTGCACCAGGCCTTGCATGGCGCCGTCCAATGTGTCGACGCCCACCATGTCCAGGGTGAAGGCGACGCCGGCGCGCGTGAGTGCGGCCATCGCCCGCAACAAGGTGGTCTGATCCTTGACCGGGTTGAGGCTTGCCACATGCAGCAGGCGTGCGGTTGCTCTCGTACGGGCGCGCGGCGCCGCAGGTGGCCAGGCGCGCAGATCCACGCCCAGCGGCACACGCTGCGCAGCGATGCCCAGCGCCTGCAACGCATCGATGATGGGCGTGCTGGCAGCCGTCACCTGATCGGCAAGCCGCAGGATCACCGCCTCGCGCAGACGCCCACGCCATTTGCGGCGGCCGCCGTAGCCGATGTGATGCAAGGCGACCAGCTCGCCGCCAGCGATATGCACCACGCTGGGACGGCGCAATAACTTGGCAGCGGTCACCGCGATCAAACTGCAATAGCCTGAAAAAATGGCCTGGATCACATCGAACGGCGCGCGCCGGTGTTCGTCGCCAATGGCCGCGATCGCGCGCAGCCTTGTGCGGCGCGCGCCAATGTTATGCACGGTCGCGCCGCGCAGGCTCCAGGTGCCCGGCTGCGGCTCTTGATGCAGCACGAACACGTGCACCTCATGGCTGCGTGCCAGCCAATCGATCAAGCTCAGGAACACCGGGATCACGCGGACTTCCCCGCTGCGATCCACACCACCTGGGACCACCAGTGCCAGTTTCATGTGGTGTGCTCTGGCGTGGTCGTGAGTAATTGCGTGTATGCCTGTACCCAGCGCTGGCCAACTGCAGCAAATGACAGGCGCGCATCGAAATGTGCGCGCACCTGAGCGCGTGAGGGACGCTGCCGGGACACGCGTAACAACAGTTCCGACAATGCCGATGCATCGCCAACCGGCCACAACTCGCCCACTGCGCCGTCATCGCTAAGCGCACGGAACGAGGGGATTGCGGTGAGCAGCGGCAGGCAGCCGCAGGCGTAGGCTTCCAGCGCGGCATAACCGCAGCTTTCCGTATGGCTGGCAGAGACGAACAGGTCGGCCGCGCGCAACAGCTCTTGCACGCGTGCATGCTCGACCTTGCCCAGCAACTGCACGCATCTCGCCAACTGCGGGTCGTCGCGCAAGCGCTGCTGCACCTGCTCCAACAGCGGAGCCTTGTCGAAGACGCACCACAATCGCAACCCAGGCACCATGCGCGCCACCATGGCGACCGCGTCGAGCATGCAGAGCGGGTCCTTGGCCGGGCTTAAATGACCGATCCATAGCACACACGGGTCACCGTGCAAGCGTGTCTGCTCGCGTGCCTGCAATCGATCGCCTGGGGTAAAGCGGCTGCTCGATTCGGAGATCGCAAACAGCTGCGCGCTGCGGCGGAACAAGCGCGCACGCGTGAACGGCTGCGCCAGCTCCAGCGAGGTGAACGCGATGCCGTTCGCGGCGGCATAACGTGCGCGCCACAGGCTTCGACTCCACCAGCGCGGTGGTCGGTTGGCGTGATCCTGCAGCAGGATCGGCAGCTGCGGCAGCAGGCGCGCCAGACGCCGCGCATCGCCGGCGAACTCCAGACCGTGCACATGCAGTACATCTGCATCGATCTCGCGCACCAAAGCGGCAAGCGTGCGCGCACGGCGTGCGCTGCCACGCTGTTGCAGATCGGCAAAGCGGTAGTGGACACCCTGGCGGCATAGCTGGATGTTCGAGGCAGATGCCTGGATCACCGACACGCGCACACCCGCGCTGGCAACAGCCTCGGCGATGTCGGCCAGCGATGGCCAGTGTGCGAACACCTGCTCCGCGCTTAGGCCATCGGGCGTGGGAACCAGGTTCAGCTGTGCGACGTGCAGGCTCATGGAATCGATAGCGCTTGCACGTCGACCAACGTGACGATGACGCCGTGCGCTGCGCTCGTCGCGTGCCACTGATGGGCGGCCCTTACCTCACAGGCAGCCACTGCCGCGTGCAACTTCTTGCTCACGCGACGCGTCGCAGCCGCAGCACCAGCGCTACCGGCACCTGCAAGGCCGCCTGGTCGAAACGCGCGCCGGTCGGAATATCCGCAGGGTCCAGCATCGGCTCGGCAACGGCTTCGATTGCAAAGCCGAGTGCGGTGCACGCCGAATGCCAGTGGCTGTAGAGATGCTGGGTATGCCGCACCGCGTAATGCTGCCCGTTCGCCTTGAAATCGCGGCGCCAACCCAGCGCGTGGCCGATCGGATGCACGTCGCTGCATAGCACGATGCCACCAACGCGGGTGACGCGATGCAGTTCTTCCAACGCCGGCCACAGCCGTTGCAGATGCCCCACGACCAGGCCGCACACGCTCAGATCGGCCACCGCATCGGGCATCGGCAATTGATCCACACTGCCTTGTTGCAAGCCAATCCGTCCGACCGGCCACGCCTGTGCCAGCTCGGCGCCGGCACGTTGCAGCATCTGCGGCGACAGATCGACACCGGTCACGTGCCGCGCGCCGCGGCGCAATGCGTGCAGCATGTAGCGGCCGCTGCCGCAGCCAGCGTCCAGTACGTGCTGGCCGTGCAGGTTGGCCGGCATCAGTGCGAGCATGGCGCGTTCTTCAGCCAACATCACCGGGTTGTGCGCGTGCGGCGGATACGCCTGCGCCCACAGTGCGTACGCGGCGGCGGGTTCGAGCACCGGCATTACACTCACGAAAGCGCTCCGTTGGCAGCCAGCGCACGCGCCACCTGCGCGGCGGCCTGCGCCGGTTGCTCCAGCGACACGCGCTGCAGGCCAGGCTCGAGCGCTAGCACCGCCGGGTCGGCCAGTGTGGCGTCGAGTAATTTGGGCCGCCCATCCAGCAGCACCGGCACCGTCTGGATACCTGCCGCGTCGAACCACGGCGCAACATCTGGATCGGCAATGCGAGGTTTGCCATCGCGGATCACCGCACGCAAGTCGCTGCGGTCGCACCCGATGATGCTGCTGGCCGGCTCGCCACCACGGTCGCGCACGATCAGCAAATCTGCAGCGGCACCGGGCGCGATACGCCCACGGTTTGCCATGCGCAGGATGCGTGCGGAATCACTGGTGACCATGCCAAACAGAAGATCCGGCGCCAATCCGGTCTCGCTGGCGATGCGCAGTTCTTCCAGCAGGTCGCGTGCGCCGCTGATGCGCGAATCGCTGCCCAGCGCCAGCCGGCCCGCCGTGCACAAGCGCCACGGATCCAGCGTGCGACCGAGCAGCGCTTTATTGCTGGACGGACACCACACCACGGCGGCGCCACGCGCGATCACTCGCTCGATATCCTGCTCACCCATGCCCACACCGTGGATCAACACCGTGTTGGCGGCCAGGCAGCCGAGCCGGTCGAGTTCGTCGAGCTCGGCACGCGCCACCGCGTCGGTGCCTTCGGCCAGATGGATCATCCAGGGAGACGCGGCTGGAGTTGCGGCGAAGCTGCCCTGGACTGGCGGACCGTAGCCGGTCCAACCCAACGCGTAGCTCCAGCCGAATTCACGCAGCACGCTCACCGGGAAATTCGCTTCGTCCAGCGTGGCGTGCCATGGGTCGTGCTGGGCCACGCAGGTGACACCCGCCAACAGGTTCTTCAAGCCACCATGGCGCAGCCGCACCGCCTTGGGCACGCGCAATGCGGCGGCGACATCTGGGTGCTGAAAATGCGCCTGAAATGCCTCGATCCATGCATAGCTATTGGCGAACGGCGCGGTCTGCGGCAGCGCCGGCACGCCGTTGACCTGCAGATGCTCGTGCGCATTGATCAGGCCCGGTGCCAGCACGTGCCCTTGCAGATCCAGGCGCAAGGTGCCGGTGCCGAGCGTGCCGCCGAAGCGACCCGCGTTGATTGTCACTGCGGTGCGCGACGGACCCGCTGGTGTCATCGCGCGCGCGCCTTGCAGGCAGACATCAGCCATGGCCATCGGCATCTCCACTCAGCGCTTGCGCATCACGATCAGAAAGTGATCGCCCATGTCGCGCAGCAGCGGCAACCCGCCCAGCCGATCGTCACATCGCCCAAGGCGCGCGGACAGGCGCGGGTTGCGCTCGCAGAAATCGACCAGGTATGGCGGCGGCAGGAACAGGCTCAAGGCGCGGTAACTCTCCAGCACGAAATGCGTTTCGAATGCGCGGTAGAACTCGCGCGGCAGGTGGTACCAGGTCCAGATGGTGTGGCCGTTCATGCCCACCGCAATTGCCCCCTTGGCTGCACGCACCGCGGCGCGCTTGAAGCGCCCGCGCAAGGCGTAATGCCCGATTTCCCATGGGCAGATCCGCCCGATCACCGAAAACACCAGGCAGCCATCGGCGCGCAGCAGACGTGCGCATTCGGCGGCGACGGCTGGCAGATCCGGCGTACAATTGAGCGGGCCGAAATTGGAGTACATGCCATCGAAGCTGCCTTCCAGCCGATCGAGTTGCTGGATGCCGACATGTGCAGCGCTGAGGCGTTCTTCCAAACCTTGCGTTACCGCGCGGTGGCGGGTGCGCTCGACCATTGCCGGTGACCAGTCGGTGGCCAGCACGGAATACCCGCGACGTGCGAATTCGCCGGCATCCAGGCCGGTACCGCAGCCCAGATCGATCAGCCGCGAACCCACCGGCAGCTCCGCAGCCACCGTGTCCCACAGCGTGGTGCGCATGCGCTGGATCAGCGCGTTGTTGCCGCGGGGGCCATCGTAGTCGGGAGCCACGCTGTCGAACGCACGTTGCGTCTCCAGCAGCTGCTCCGGCGCAACCGTGCCGCCCCGCGCCGCATGCTCATTGATTGACGACATACGCAGCCTCCCACACCAGTCCCGCTGTTCTCACGACACTCTCCGGACGCAACGCCGCCAACGTGGCATCGCTTGATAGACCCGTGAGTGCCAGGTGCTGCCGGTTTGGTTGCAGCGTGGTGGCTGATGGTCAAGCCGGCTCAGGCGATCACGCTCCACACGAGTGGGCTGGCTCGACGCGCCGTCATGCGAGGTGTGGTCTACCTGCCGCGCGCATAGCACTTTGCACTTGCGTGAAGCGCGAATTTCAACCCATCGCCATTGTGCCGACGCTCAACTGCAACGATTAAGCGCCAGCGTGTGCACGGCGACGTACCGCATTGCGCAGCACCGCAACCAGCACGCCCAGCCCTGCCCCGGCCAGCAGGCCGGCTGCCCAGGCGGTGATCGCATTCGGATACGCCTGGCGGTCGGGGACGTATAACGGCCACGCCAGCGAGGTCTGGTAGGTGTAGCGCGCGGTTAGACGTGCGACCAGGTCATCGCGTTCAGTCTTCAAAGCGCGGATGGTGGTGTTGCTATCGGTCAACAACACACCGGCGAGTACTTGCGCAGGAGTGGCAGTGGAACTGCCCTGCGCGACTTGCAACTGCTTCTGCAGCTGCTCGCGGTTAGTGGTTGCCGCGCGCAGATCGTCGCTCAAGCCTTGCAGCCGGGTGCGCGCGAGCGCGAGCGCAGCCGCATTGGTGTCGCCATGCAATGTCTGCAGTTGCCTCACGGTGGCCATGGCCAGCATACGCGCCTGCTGGGGCGACTCGGCCCGGACGGTCACACCGATCAGGTTGGCGTAGGGGTCCGGGTCCGGCTTCAGGCTGCCGCGATAGAGCTGCGCAGCGCGGCTAGTGAGCGGCACCTTCGCCTGGCGCAACACCGCATCCTGGAACTGCCGCGTTTTCATCCGATCGATCACGCGCTGGAACGGTTCGACCTTGGGGTCACGGCCAGCAGGTGTTGGGCCAATCTCGCCGACCTGGATCCACGCGTTGGCTTCCCATTGCGGTTTGGCCAGGCGGGTAAAGGCGAAGGTCAGGCCCAGCACCACGACCAGCGCTGCCGCTGCCCAGCGCCATTCGCGGCGCAGGATGCGCCACAGGTCGATCAGATAGATTTCGTCGTGTTGATTCATGGGATGCGGCTCGGCAACGGGGCGATGAATGGCGTGCTGCGCGCTTACGCGGCAACCGGATGAACAGACAGGCGGCTCGGCAACAGCAGCGTGCAGGCATGCAGCACCAGGCACAGCGCGATGAAACCGAAGTTGGTCCAGGTGAACGCCTGTGGTGCGAAGGGCGACATCAGGCAGGCATAGGCGATGCGCAGGAAGATCAGCACATGGAAGATCGACAGCGAGGCGTTGAGCCGACGCACGCTCCATACCAGCCCGGCATACAAGGCCAGCAACGCCAGCAATGCGCCCGGAGCACCCCACGCCATCAAAAAAGGAAAGAACTCGGTGCCCACATTGATATTGGGCGCATCCAGCGGAATGCTGGTGCCAGCGGTTGCAATCGAGCCGCTGAACGGCACCAGTTGATTCACCAGGAAACTGGCGTTGAGGTAGCCCTTGGCCAATATCGCGCCGAAGTTGTACGGCCCGGCACTGATGTAGAGCAGTAGCCATTGCACGCCCTGCGGCATGGCGCGATAGAACGCACTGAATGGCAATGCCACCGTCGCCAGGGAACCGGACCGCAACGCACCAAGGACGGAAAACACCCCGCCACCCGCAGACACCAGCAGACCGATGGTCTTCCACGGCAGGCGGCGCGCCGGGTCGCGGCGCAACAACAGCACCAGCACGAACGAGAACAGGCCGGCGAAGATGCGGTTGCGGTCGATCACCACAATCGGGAACACAAAGCCCAACGTCACCATCGCCGCGCGCAGCCCGCGATGGCGCACACACAGCAGTGCGATCGGTGGCAGGATCCAGCACATATTGGAGATGTGCCGCACGTGCGCACGCAGTGGGCTCAAGGTGGCATACGACGATGGATCGCTGAACAACGGAATCGGAAACAGCACCACGTCGGCGATGCAGAACAGCGTCACCGTCGCGGCCAGTGCCATCGCCAGAAACGCGTCGCGGGTACCGGCGTAACGGTAGGTGCGAAAGCGCTCGACCGACGGCAACTGTGTACGCAACACCACATCGAGCCCGAAGGTAGCCGCTGCTGCAAGCGCCAGCAGCACGATGCCTTCCAGGTAGCCGTCGGGTAGCGCGTAGGTCAGCCACGTCAAGGCACAGCTGAGCAGCATCGGCAATGCCAGATAAGTCGCCGGACGGCGCAGCAGCGTACTCATGCAAGCTTCGCCGCACGTGCGGCACGCTTGGTCCGCCATCTTGCAGGTAACGACAACCAGGCATAGGCCAATAGAGACATGACCACCTGATGCGGCCGGCGCCGCAGAAACGCCACCTTGGCTGCGATGTACTGCGCCTGCGCACGCAGCAGCGTGCGGTCAGGTTCGCCGAACAATGGCGCGCAACGCAGCGCCACCTGCCGCGACTCGCGCAGGTTGGCGATGCGTGCCGGCACATTCACGGTCTTGCTGAGGTTGGCGCCATGCAGGCGGTACGCACACACCGGCAGATCGACAAAACCCAGCGCGTTGCGTGCGGCCAGTCGCAAGAAGAAATCCCAGTCTTCAATGCGCAGCGATTCGTCCCAGCCGGTGCGCGCATCGAACGCACTGTGCCGCAACAGCGCAACCGCGCCGCTGACCGCCCATTGCCGTATTACCGCACGCCGGATGCCGGACTCGGAGCGATATAAGTCTGTATCCACCCCGTGGAGATCGCGCATGGCGCTGCCATGCAGCAGTTGTCCGTGCTGGTCGACCACACAGGCATCGCCGATCACGGCGCATTTTTGCGGATGCGCGCATAGGTAACGCACCTGAGCGTCCAGCCCGCCCGGCAGCAGGTAATCGTCGCTTGCGCCAAGCCGCAGGTACTCTCCCCGCGCACGCACCGCCAGTTCGTTAAGCGTGGCGGCCACCCCACGATTCTCGCGTTGCACGAACTGCACCGGTATCCGATGCCCATGGTCGCTGATCCACTGGCTGATCTTTTCGCCGGTGGCATCGCTGGAGCCGTCGTCGATGATGACGATCTCCTTGCATGGATACGGGTCCTCCAAGACGCTGTCCAGGCAGCGCCGCACGAAACGCTCATGGTTGAACGCCGGAATCAGCACCGACACCAACGGCCAGCGTGCACGTGCCGATGCGGGCGTCTGATCGATCATGCCGTCCGCTCCAGATAGCGCCGCACCACCACGATGTTGAACACCAGATACAGCACGTAATTGGCGGCGAAGGCGTACATCGCACCGATCAGCCCGAACTGCGCCGTAAACACGTACACCAGTGCCAGATAGCTGGCTGCAAAAGCACATTCGGAGATCACGAACAGCCGGGTCATCGCCTTGGCCAGCATCACGTACGACAGCACGAAGGCGGCGATCTTGATCACGTCGCCCAGCAACTGCGGGCCGTACAGCGGCGCTGCAGCAGCAAATTGCGTATCGAACAGCAGCCAGGTCACCCAGTCACGGCACACGTAAACGCCGAGTGCCATCACGATCACCGCCGGCATGACGTAGCGGTATGCGCCACGCAACTCCTGCCCCAAGGCGGCAGAACCGCGCAGCGAGGCCAACTTGGGCAAGTAGTACACATTGATGGCGGTGGTGAAGAACAGCAGATAGGCATCCGAGACCCGGCTCACCGCCTGCCAGTAACCGACTTGCTCCCAGCCGAATTGCAGCGCCAGATGATCGCGCACCAGGATGGTCACCAACTGCGGCACCAGCGTAGAGGTGAGCGTCATCACCGAAAATGCAGCCAGCTGACGGGTCATTTGCGCATCGAAGCGCATCCGCCACATCGCAGGCTGAAAATAGGGACTACGCCGCAGCGCCGGGACCGCCGCAAGCAGCCACAGCACTTGGCCCAGGACAAGCGCCAGCAACGCCCCATGTAACTGCGCCCGGCTGGAGAGCCACGCTACAAGTGCAACGCTCAGCACGGCGCCTGACACTTGTACGAAGGCGAGCCGCCGCACATCCATGAAGCCGTTGATCAGCGCCAGCATGTAATTGAGCAGTGCGATTCCCAGCTGCGCGATCGCCAACACACAGATCAGCGGGCGGTAGCTCGCATCGCCCAGCAGCCGCTCGGCAATGGCTCCACTGAACATCATCGCCAGCAGTGCCATCACGCAGGCTGCGCAGAACGCATACCAGAGCGCCGCACTCAGCAAGCGCGCCAGTGCCGGCGCGTCGTCGCGGTACTGCGCCACATACTTGACGATGCCGGCACTGATGCCGCCACCGGCCAGTACCGCCAGCACCGACATCAGGTTGAGGAACTGGCCAAGCCGGCCCACACCCTGCGGCCCGGCATAGACGGCGACCAGCTTGACCACGACCAATGCCGCCAGCAGCTTTGCCAGCGTTGCAACGCCGGTGTAGGCGCTGCTGCGCACGACATTCATGTGCCGCAGCCAAACGACTGGCAGGCGGCGATCACCTGCGCAACCGCTGCATCATCCAGCGCCGGCCCCATCGGCAGGCTCAGTATCTCCTGATGCAAGCGCTCGCTCAGTGGCAGACAGGCTTCGCCCAACGTGGCGTATGCGGGCTGCCGGTGCGGCGGCACGGGATAGTGAATCTGCGTCTGGATGCCCTGCCGCAGCAGATGCGCCTGCAAGGCGTCGCGCTGCGGGCTGCGCACCACGAACAGATGCCAGACGTGCTGCTGCTCGGCCACCAGCGTGGGCAGCACGATCAACGGGTTGTCGATACCTTGCAGATACCGCTTCGCCACCGCGCGCCGCAGCGCGATCTCTTCTTCGAGATAGCCCAACTTGACACGCAGAAATGCAGCCTGCATTTCATCCAAACGCGAATTCACGCCCTGGCAGAGATGGTGATACTTCACTTCCGAGCCGTAGTTGCGCAGCGCGCGAATCCGCTCGGCCAGGCGCGCGTCCGAGGTCGTCACTGCGCCACCATCGCCCAGCGCGCCAAGGTTCTTGGTCGGGAAAAAACTGAACGCCGCTGCATCGCCGAAAGCACCGGCGCGTCGCCCCTGTGCGCTTGCACCGTGCGCTTGCGCGGCATCTTCGATCAGCAGCAGGCCGTAGCGGTGGGCCAGTGTTTGCATGGCCTGCATATCGGCCAGCTGCCCATACAGGTGCACCGCCATGATGGCGCGCGTGCGCGGCCCGATGGCCTTCTCCACCCTGGCGGGGTCGAGGTTGAAGGTGATCGGGTCCGGCTCCACCGGCACCAGCACCAGATGGTTCTGGCTGATCGCCAGAAACGTCGCGATGAAGGTGTTGGCGGGTACGATGATCTCGTCGCCTTCGCGCAGAACGCCCAACTCGCGGTAGCCGCGCAGGATCAACGCCAACGCGTCCAGCCCATTACCCACGCCCACTGCATGGTTGGTGCCGCAATAACTGGCGAATTCCTCTTCGAACGCGGCCAGCTCCTTGCCGAGCACATACCAGCCGGAATCGATCACGCGCGTCGCAGCGGCTTTGAGTTCATCCGCATAGCGCGCATTGACTGCGCGCAAATCCAGGAAAGGCACATCCATTACAACGTCCATCGATAGAAATCCTGCACCACGGCGCGCGCACCGAAGCGTTCCTTTTGTTCCACCAGACCTGGGTTGAGCACCTGTCCGCCCTGCTCGGTCGAGATGCCAAAGCTGAAGTAGTCGCGCTGCGCATACACATCGGTGATCAAGTCGGCCAGCAGCAGACTCAGCGCATCCAACTGGCGGCCCTGCTCGGACACCGCCAGATACTGGGTATGCACACTGCGACCGAAATCGAACACCAACGCCCCTGCCACCAACTGCCCGTCAGCGCGCGCCTCATGCAACACAATCTGCTGCTCAAACCGGCCTTGCAACAGTTGCAGCTCATCCAGCCGATGCGTCGGCGCTACGCCATGCCGCTGCAACACTTGGGTCAGCAGGGCATGAAACCCATCGAGTTGGTTCCCCCGCTGGATTCGCACGCCGGCCTTGCGTGCCTTGGCGATGGAACGCCGCCGCTCGCCACTGAAGGCAGGCGGCTCGCGCAGTGCAATCGCCGACGACAGATCGCGTCGATAGAGCTGCGCGCCAACCCGATGCAGCGCGTACAACTCCTCTTCAGCCGGATACGCATGAAAGATATGGGGCACCGGCTTATAGACAATCTCGCGCACGCCAAGCGCACGGTAGTGCGCGGCAATGTGTTCGAACACCTGCAAGGTCCCGCCGGCACGCAGTGCCATCGACGACACCAGCCCGGCATAGGTCAGCCCGGCATGGCTGCTGACGGAATCGCCCTGGAGATTCGCCGGGAACACCGCGACCACCTCGTCCCCACGTTCGACGAGCAAGGAGGCATCCATAAAACGCGCGGCGTGATAGTCCATGTAGCCGCGCCGATGCAGCAGAGTGCCATTGCGCGAGGAGGCCACCAGCGCGTCCCACGCAGGCGCATCGCCTGGCGCGTACGACCTAACCGAAAACATGGCAGCCCTGTGACTCCACGGGCAACGCCGCATCGGCCAGGCCGAAGCCGGCCTGCCCCATCGCATTGCCGTTGTAGAACATCAACACGCGCTCCCCGTGTTGAATCAAGGCCGGGTAGCACAGCGTCTGCGCATCCCAGCCGTCATCGGACAGCGCAAGCCCCAGCTGGCTATCGTCGCGCTCCCAGTGCATGCCATCTTCGCTGAAAGCGATGCCGGGAAAGTAGCCTCCATGGATATCGCCACGGGTGAAATACATCAGATAGCGCCCGCCAAGCCGGTACACGCGTGGACGCCCGATGCGGTATTCATCGCCGTGGGGACGCAGGCACACCGCATCATCGGTGGGAATGCAACGCAGGTCATCGGTCTCTGCGTAACGGATGTGGTACCGCGGATACGGCTGGCCACCGATCGTTTCCCAGTCGTCGCCCACCGCGTACCACAACCGCCAGCGACCCTGCTCGTAGCGCGCCGAATGCACCGCAGCAATCGTGCTGCGTCCAGGTGCGCGATCCAGCAAGGGCGTTTGCTGCCGACGCTGAAAGCGCTCGCCACCATCGCTGGACACTGCCAGACCGGTAAAGGCGAGAAACTTGGCCTTGGCCACGCGCTGGAAACCGACATAGAACAGGTACAGCCCGTCCGGCCCGGCCACCACATCGCCCAGGATCATACCGTTATCGTCGAAGCATCCATCGCGGCCGATGTCGAGCACCGGCTGCTTGCTGACGCCAACGATCTGCGTCGGTGCATCGGCGCGCACATCCACATAGCCAATCCGGCTCACGCCTTGGGCATCACGGAAGCCGGCGTACACCCGCAGTACCTGCGCACAGAGACGGTGCGGGGTGGGCGTCAGTGCAGCATGGTGCATCCAGCCGCCTACGCCATCACGTGCGACATCGAACACCAACCCTCGCTTGTTCCATGCAAACACGCTTCAAAGTTCCACGTCGAAGCTGGATCTGCCCGCCACCGCACGCGCCGGCGCGCCCACGTAGACGCGTGCGGCTTCGGTATTGCGGGTCACCAGCGCGCCGGCACCGATGATGTTGTCTTCAGCAATGCGCACCTTGTCGCTGAGCGTGGCGTTGACGCCGATAAAGCTGCCTTGGCCGATCTCGCAATAGCCGGAAATCACCGCATGCGAGGCGATGAACACATGATTCTGGACCACCGTGCGGTGACCGATATGGTTGCCGCTCCACACCACGCAGTTGTCGCCGATGCGGGTGAACGGCTGGACGACGTTACCCTCGAAGATGAAACAGTTGGCACCGATCTGCGCGTTATGCCAGACGAACGCGCGCGAACTCAGATAACTGGCGCAGCGATAGCCACGTTGGACCACGTCCCGGAAAAAGCGCGTGCGCAGACGGTTGAGTTGGGTGGCCGGAATCGCAACGAATACGTCGTAGTGCTGCGGCGGGTAGCGTTGCTCCAATTCTTCGTAAGCCACCACTGGCAGCTCGGCCAACGTGGGCTGCAACAAAAAGGCGCGCTCCACGCTGAAGGCCACCACGGTGTAGTCGCTGTCATGCTGGAAGTATTCGCAGGCGATCTGTGCGAATTCGCCAGCACCGATGATCACCAAGTGTTTAGGTGCGCTCATGCTTCCAGCCTGCAGGCGTGGGCATGCGTACCATTGCGCACTTCGCTCACGAATTGGTCGTAATCCAGGATGTAATCGCCCGGGTCGTAGAACTGGTCGGCGAGCACCATCAACACGCAGTCGGCACTGAAGCGGTACAGATCGCGCCACACCATGCGGCCGAGCAGCAGGCCTTGCGAGGGGTCGTCCAGCACCACTTCGCTGGGACCATGGCCGTTGCCTTCGTCGAGCAGGATCGTCACCGAGCCGTGCAAGGCCACTGCAAATTGATTGAGCTGGCGGTGCGCGTGCTGGCCGCGATGCACGCCATGGCGCGTACCGAACAGGTAATACACGCGGCGAATCTCGAACGGGACATTGCGCTGCTGCTCCAACGAAATGAGCAAGCCGCGATCGTCACCATGGGTGTGCAACTGGATGCGTTCGATGACCATGATCGGAGAGGCGTAACCGCTGACTGCACGTAGTGCGACATGCCTGAGTGCGCCGGGTCGCGCGAAAGGTTGCGCGGTCGCGACCCCTGCGAAGCGAGGTACGCGCAAGCGCAATCGAACGCGTTGTACCAACGCGGTATGCAGCGCGTGCGCGCGATGTGCAGAGGCGATGCAACCTTTTTCCGACATCGCCGCACCCATCGGTGCACGTTCACCTGGCCGCCGTTCGGCCGGCGTGGGGAGCCAGGCCTGGCAGCACAGCACGCCACCGGAACCAACGACCACCACTGGAAGACAGATCAGATGAGTTCATCCCCACAGGCGCCCGTCAGCCCTTCCGCCTCCGGCGCAGGCACATCGCCACGGGCAGAACAGACGCCCGTAGCCACGCGCGTGCTGCCGTTGCCTAAAGCGATGCGCGTGCTGCACTGGCTCACCGTGCTGTGCCTGATCATGGCGGCCACGCTGATCCTGCTGCGTGCCCAACTGGATGGCCGCGCATTGCGTCAGTGGCTCCTGGAAGGCCATCGTCACTTTGGCCTGCTGGTCCTGGTGCTGTTCGCGTTACGTATCGGGTTGCGCCTGCGTCTGCGCACGCTGCCGCCCGGCCCGCCCGCTTCGCTGCCGATGCGCCTGGCCGCTGGTGCCACGCATGTGGCGATGTACGGACTCATGCTCGCGCTGCCGTTGCTGGGCTGGTCGCTGAGCAGCGCCTACGGCAAGCAGGTGTATTTCTTCGGCATCCCCTTGCCCGCGTTGGTCGCACCCGATGGCGACCTCGGCGACACCCTGGGCACATGGCATTTGAATGCCGCCTGGGCGTTGCTGGCGCTGGTGCTGCTGCATATCGGCGCCGCGCTCTGGCATCACCTGGTGTTGCGCGACGGCCTGCTGCGCCGCGTGTTGCCGGGCAAGCGCGCATGAACCGCCGCAACCCGCCTTCTGTCATTGGCTTCCTCGCCCGTTCCCGCATCGCTACATCCCGCACCGTCGAACAAGGACTTTCCATGCCCACTTCCCAGCCCGCTCCGCGTCGCACTGCCACGCGTACCGCCTCCCTGACGTCCTTGTTGTGCGTGTCCGGCCCGTTGCTGCTGCTGGCCAGTACGCAGGCGCAGGCGATTCCTTCATTCGCGCGCCAGACCGGCTCGTCCTGCGCGGATTGCCACGTCGGCTCCTACGGCCCGTCGCTCACGCCCTACGGCATGCGCTTCAAACTCGGCGGTTTTACCGATACCGATGGCGACGGCACCAAGATTCCGGTGTCCGGCCAGCTCACCTGGTCGCGCAACAACCCTAACCGCGGCGACAGCACCTCACGACTGCGCGAAGCGGACCTGTACCTGGGCGGCCGCCTCAGCGACAACATCGGCGGCTATTCCAAGATCCGCTCCAACAACAGCGGCAACGCCACCTTCGATACGCGCCTGGACGATGTCGATCTGCGCTTGGTCAGCAAGCCGTTCCAGATGGCCGGCAAGGACACCATGATCGGCGTCAGCGTCAACAACAACCCGGGCATTTCCGACCCGGTGCACGTGTTGCCGAACGCCTCCACGCTGACCCCGGCCTCCAATGGTGGCGCGTCCACCATGCTCAGTTCCTCGGCGCTGTCCAACCGCGTCATCGGCGCCAGCGTCTACGGTCTGTACGACCGCAATTGGTACGGTGAAGTGGGTAGCTACGGAGCACTGTCGCCGTCGGCGCAGGATCGTCTCGGCTGGCCGGTCAACGGCGACCCGGGCAAGCTCAGCGACACCCGCTATGCGCGTGTTGCCTATATGAAGGACATGAAGCGCCAGTTCTTCTCGGTGGGCCTGACCGCGCTCAATACGCGCCGCCAGCCCCTGCGTGTCGGGCCCAGCGACGACCTCACCGACCTCGGCTACGACCTGACCTACCAGTTCCTCGGCACCCGCGAACACGTGCTGTCGCTGGCCTACGTCAACATCTACGAGCGCCGCAAATACGGCAGCCCGCTGATGTCGACCGATCCCACCATGCCGGCGCTCGACCGCGGCAGCGTGCGCGATCAGACCATCAGCATGAACTACGCCTTCAAACAGACCTACGGCGTGCTGGCCGCGCACATGATCAACACCGGCTCGTTCGATGCGGCGCGCTATTCGCCGGTAGGCATCCCCGACACCACCAGCAATTTGATCCTGCTGTACTG
This sequence comes from Xanthomonas prunicola, assembly GCF_002846205.1. Classification (GTDB taxonomy): domain Bacteria; phylum Pseudomonadota; class Gammaproteobacteria; order Xanthomonadales; family Xanthomonadaceae; genus Xanthomonas; species Xanthomonas prunicola. The sequence goes on along the minus strand of NZ_PHKV01000009.1, from coordinate 25,009 downwards.
GAGCCCGTTCGGCAAGGAAGGCACCTACACCTCCATCGCCAACCTGCGCGTGTCGGCTGGCTGGTTCCGTTTCGACAAGTTCAACGGCAGCACCTCCAATGTGTTCCGCGGCCCGCCGATCACCAATCCGCGCGACCTCGACAGCTTCACCCTGTCGGTCAACCTGGCCTTCTAATTCCCCCGCACCTGTACGGATCTACATGAACGCACCCCGCACGCTCTGCCTGTTGTACGCCCCGCTGGCCGGCCTGTTGCTAGCAGGCGCACTGCCCGTGCCCTCGGCACACGCTGCCGATGGCGCCGGCACCTTCCTTACCGAATGCGGCGAATGCCATAGCGCCAAACAGGGCAAGAACAAGAAAGGCCCGTCCCTGTTCGGCGTGGCCGGCCGTCCTGCTGGCACCGTTGCGGACTTCAGCGGTTACTCCGACGCGCTCAAGAACAGCAAGTGGACCTGGACCCCGGCCCAGCTCAAGTCCTATCTGTCGCAATCCTCGACCAAAGCCCTGCCGGGCACCAAGATGAAGTACGACGGCCTGGACGATCCGAAGGAGCTTGATGCGTTGATCGCCTACCTCAACACCTTGAAGTAGGGTCGATCAGCGCGCGTGGCGCCTTGGCATCCGCCGGGGGGACGGAGGGTGCACAAACCGCAACGCACACTGCCTGCCTGCGGTTGCGGTCTTCGGCATTCCGGGCATGTCGCCTGCAGGCAACCTTCGCTGCCGCCGTGGCTGTGGCGGGCGCGCTTTTCCAGCTGCGGCGGCCTGTCCGCCGGCCGCCTGTCCAGTCCCGATCTGGAAACATCCTGCACAGGCCGACAGGACGGATGTGCGTTTTCTGACACTATGCCTTCGCGTAGACGGACGGAATCGCCGCAGCCGCGGCGGTCTCGCCCACCGTCATAGGTCACCATCGCGTCCCCGTTTCACGCCCACCTCTCACGCCATTGCCGACCGTTTCCACCTCCAAGCCGCTCCCCCTGCGACCGCGACGCCACTGCGCCCGTGGCGCTTCTGCGTGGGCGCACTGATGGGCTCTACCGCGTACGACGAATGCTTCAAGGCGATGCCAGCCGCGCCCGCTGCGCAGCCCGGATGCCTGCATGCGCCGCGCAGGCAACCCCGACTGCTCCAATGGCTGCTGCTCACGCTGGTATCTGGCTGCTGCGGCAGCGCCCTGGCCAATGACCTCGGCGGTGCGGTGGCGGTGACCTCCAGCCTGATCGACCGCGGCATCTCCATCGCGCCCAACAAGGTCACCGTGCAGGCGGCCGGTTACTGGCTGCCCTCCCCCGGCTGGTCGGTCTCTACGTCGGTGGCGTTGCAGTCGCCCGCCTGGAGCGACCCGGTGGCAGTCGCCGCCCAGGTCGGGCGCGCCTGGATGCTGGGCGACCGCTGGCAGATGCAGGCCAGCCTGCTCTACTACGCCTATCCGACCGACCGCTCCACCCGCACCTTCAACCGCCAGGAAGCCAGCCTGGCCTGGTCCTACCGCGACGTACTGACGTTTTCGCTGTCCACTTTCAACTTCCCGCGCGCCGACCAATCGCCGTGGAATGTGGCCTTCGACGTCACCGCCAACGTCCCGCTGAGCAACGATTTCAGCCTGTCGCTCGGCGCCGGCTCGTCGCGTTTTCCGGCCATGGCCTACGGTGCGCCCCACTCCGGCCGCTATCAATACGGTCAACTGGGCCTGAAGTGGAGCCGCGCCGGATGGACGCTGAAAGCCGAGCGCATCCTGACCAGCGGCAATACCCCACGCATGCAAGGTGGCCCCGGCGAAATGCCGTGGCTGGGCACGGTCTCCAGAACCTTCTGATCCATACGCAACCTTTTGCCTGCCTGCGCGCACTGACGTGGGTTACCAGCGATGCCTGCCTTGATGAATGACACCGATACCTTGGGCGATGCCACCGACCGCATGCTGTTGCGCCGCATGGCCGCGGGCGATCGCGGCGCGCTGGCCAGCATGTACCACAGCTACCACGGCCGGCTGTGCCGGTTCCTGTCGCGGTTGACCCGACGCCCGGACATCATCGAAGAAGCCATCAACGATTGTTTCTGGATCGCCTGGCAGAAGGCCGGCGACTTCCGCGGCGATTCGCAGGTGTCCACCTGGATCATGGGCATCGCCTACCGCTGCGGGCTCAAGTGCCTGCGCCAGCATGACGGCGAGGCCATCGACGACACCGCCGTGGTGGAAGACCATGCCCCCAGCGCCGACGACAACGACGAGCGCGAACTGCGCGACTGGTTGGACAAGGGCATGGAACGGTTGTCGCCGGACCAGCGCCTGGTGATCGAGCTGGTCTACGGCGTCGGCCACAAACTCGAAGAAGTGGCCGACATCATGCAGTGCCCTGTTGGCACCATCAAAGCCCGGTTGTTCCATGCCCGGGTCAAATTACGCAATGTGCTCCCCGGCCTGGCCGGCGGCGCCCCTTACACGGAGATCATGCAATGAAGACGTTTTTCATCGCGCCTGGCAAGGAATGCTCGCACGCCTGGGAATTGATGCCGGCGGTGCTGCTGGACAGTGCCACCGAGGAAGAAAACACCTGGCTGATTGCGCACGTGGCCAAGTGCGCCTCGTGTAGCGCCGAATTCGCCCAGCAGAACCGCCTGCGCCAGGCTTTGGCGCTGCCGTCTGCAGTGAAGCTGGACCCGAACGCCGGGCTGCAGCGCCTACTCGGCCGCCTGGATGCACCCGAGCAGCACACCGAACCTAAGCGTGTGCCGACAGCGCGCCGGTCCGGCAGCTGGACGGTGCGCGCCCTGGCCGCCGCGGCGCTGGTGCAGGCCATCGGCCTGGGCGTGATGGGTGTCAAGCTGGCCTCGCCCGCCCCGTCGCACGACTACCGCACGCTCAGCAGCGCCACGGCGTTGCCGATGCCGCAAGGCGCCATCCGTGTAGTGCCGGACGCGAAGATGACCGTGGCCGACTGGGACCAGCTGCTGCATGCACAGCAGCTGCAGGTGGTCGGCGGTCCCAACGACATGGGCGCTTACACCGTGGTGCCTGCTGCACCGCAGCCGCTGGCGCAACCGCAACCGCAGCAGACCGTGCAGCAACTCCGCGCCACTCCGGGCATCCGTCTGGCGGAGATCGTCTCGGCCCCATGAATCGCCTGTTCGCCATCGGCCTGATCGCCGCACTCGTTGGCCTGGGCGCGCACACCAGCGCGCATGCTGCCGCAGTCCAACAGGAGCCGGCGACGGATGTTGCCGGCCCCGCCAAGGCACCTGCCGATGCGCAGATGCCCGACAGCAGCCGCGACATCCTGCTGGCGGTGGCCAACCCGCTCGCGGCACCGCCAGCCCGCGCCGGCTCCAGCCTGATCGGCTACGCGTCCAGCTATTACGGCGCCGGCCAGAAGGCTGCCGCGCGCATGGACAGCATCAAGCAACGCTACAAATTGCGCGAAGTCTCGGCCTGGCCGATCACCTCGCTGGGTCTGTATTGCGCTGTGCTGCAACCACCGCCCGGCGTGTCGCGCGATGACCTGGTCAGTGCACTGGCCGACGACGAAGGCGTGGAGCTGGTGCAGCCGGTGCAGGATTTCTCGGTGTTCTCCGCCGACGCGTCGGAAAAGACCACCCCGCTGTCCAGCTACAACGACCCGTACGTGGACATGCAACGCGGCTTCATCGACACCGATGCCGCCAGCGCGCAGACCGTCACGCAGGGGCGCGGCGTGCTGATCGCAGTGGTCGATACCGGCGTGGACACCAACCACCCGGATCTAAAAGCGCGCATCCGCGACGTGCACGATCTGGTCGATGACAAACCGGTCATGACCAGCACCGATTCGCACGGCACCGAAGTGGCGGGCATCATCGCTGCCGGCAGCAACAATCACCAAGGCATCGTCGGTATGGCCCCCAAGGCCATGTTGAGCGTCTACAAGGCGTGCTGGTACGCGCCCACGGTCGGCGCCACCGCACGTTGCAACACTTTCACCCTGGCCAAGGCGCTGGCGGCAATCAACAACAGCTCCGCGCGCGTGATCAATCTGAGCCTGGGCGGCCCGGCCGATCCGCTGCTGAGCAAGATGCTGCAGCAGCTGGTGCAACAGGGCCGCATCGTGGTGGCGGCCATGCCACCGAACGGGCGTCTGGACGGGTTTCCCAATGACGTACCCGGCGTCCTGGTGGTGCGCAGCAGCAGCGCAACGCCGGCCATGCCCGGCGTGCTCAGCGCGCCCGGCAAGGACATCCTGACCACGCAGCCGAACGGCCGTTACGATTTTACCTCCGGTTCGTCGATGGCCACCGCGCATGTCAGCGGCATGGCCGCGCTGTTGTTGTCGCTGCAACCGTCGATGGATGCAGCGGCCTTGCGTGAGCTCATGCAGCGCACCAGCAAGGTCTCCGACGGGCAGTTGCAGGTCAACGCCGGCGCCGCAGTGCAGGCGTTGGCGTCTCACGCCAAACATTCCAACTGACGGCACCGGCATGGCCAAGTGGATTCCCTTATGGCTGCATAAACTCAGCTCGCCGCCCACGTTTTATCGCATCGCCGGCAGCGTGCGTCCGTGGGCGCTGGGGCTGGCCTTGCTGCTCGGCGCAGTGGCCGCGTACGGCGGCCTGGTGCTGGCGCCGCCGGACTATCAGCAACACGATGCCTACCGCATCATCTTCATCCACGTGCCAAGTGCGTGGATGAGTCTTTTCATCTACGCGGCGATGGGCGTTTCGGCGTTCATTGCGCTGGTGTGGCGTATCAAGCTGGCCGAAGTGGTCACCATGGCTTCGGCGCCGATCGGCGCGGCATTCACCTTCATCACCCTGTGCACCGGCTCCCTGTGGGGCAAGCCGATGTGGGGCACCTGGTGGACCTGGGATGCGCGGCTCACCTCCGAGTTGCTGCTGCTGTTTTTGTATCTGGGCGTGCTTGGTCTGTATTACGCCGTGGAAGACCGTCGTCAGGCGATGCGTGCAGCCGGGCTGCTGGCACTGGTCGGCCTGGTGAATCTGCCCATCGTGCATTACTCGGTGGTGTGGTGGAACACGCTGCACCAGGGCTCAACTGTCCGCCTGCTCGGCCCCTCCAAAATGGGCGCAGACATGCTGTGGCCGCTGCTGACCATGATGCTGGCAACCAAGTGCTATTACGTCGCCAGCCTGTTCGGCCGCGTGCGTGTGGAACTGCTGGCGCTTGAAAGCGGCAAGGACTGGGTCCGCCGGATCGTGTTGACGGAGCGCACCGCATGAGCACCTTTTGGGCAATGGGCGGCTACGGCCAGTACGTGTGGACCGCCTACGCCGTGTTTATGCTGGTGTTGCTGGCCGATCTGGCAGCGCCGTGGCTACGGCGTCGCCGCCTGCCGCGCGAACTGCGCGGCCAGCTGCAGCGGCAGGCACCGCGGCGTGCACGCGATCAACCCGCCGCTGTGCTGGAGCGGGACGCGCCATGAATGCCACGCGCAAACAACGTCTGTGGGTGGTGATCGGCGTACTCGCCGCCGCCGCGCTGGCCGTCACGCTCATCGTGTTCGCGTTGCAGCGGAACATGAGCTACCTGTTCACTCCCAGCCAGGTCCGCGCAGGCGAAGCCACCGGCTATCAGCAGTTCCGCCTCGGCGGCATGGTCAAGGCCGGCTCGATCCGGCGCGCCAGCGATTCGCTGAAAGTCAGCTTCACCGTCATCGACAAACACGCTGCGACCCAGGTGGAGTACACCGGCATTCTTCCGGACCTGTTTCGCGACAACCAATCGGTCATCGCCAACGGACGCATGCAGGGCGGGCGCTTTGTCGCCAACGAGGTGCTGGCAAAGCACGACGAAACCTATATGCCGAAAGAGTTGAAGGATGCGATGGCCGAAGGCCATCTTGGCAAGCCGATTCCCGCCACCGCCGCACCGCTGACCGCGCCGCGTTGATGCGCTGCCGGTGGGTGCCACGCACGTCGATGCTTTCTTTCCGTTCCACCTTGCGATTCGCCCATGACGCCTGAACTTGGCCAGATCGCATTGATCCTGGCGCTCCTGCTATCGCTTGCCCAGGGCGTGTTGCCGTTGGTCGGTGCGTGGCGCGGCAACACCGCATTGATGTGCATTGCGCGGCCTGCGGCGGTTGGCCAGGCGGTGTTCGTGTGGATGGCGTTCGGCCTGCTCGCCTGGTCGCTGTTATCGCTGGATTTCTCGGTGGGCTACGTCGCCGCCAACGCCAACATCGCCCTGCCCTGGTACTACCGCTTGGCCGCGGTGTGGGGCGCGCACGAAGGCTCGTTGCTGCTGTGGATTGCGATCCTCGCCACCTGGACGGTGTTGCTGGCTGCTTTCAGCCGGCATCTTCCGCAATATTTTGCCGCGCGCGTGCTGGCGGTACTGGGGCTGATCTCGGTGGGCTTTCTGGCTTTCATCCTGCTGACCTCCAATCCGTTCGGACGGCTGTCGCCGATTCCGCTGGATGGCAACGAACTCAATCCGGTGCTGCAGGATCCGGGCATGACCTTCCACCCACCGGTGCTGTACACCGGCTATGTCGGGTTCTCGGTGGCGTTCGCGTTTGCGGTGGCGGCATTGCTCGGCGGCGAGCTGGAACAGGCCTGGGTGCGCTGGGCGCGGCCGTGGACCAATGTGGCCTGGGCTTGCCTCACCGCCGGCATCGTCGCCGGCAGCTGGTGGGCGTATGCGGAACTGGGCTGGGGCGGCTGGTGGTTCTGGGACCCGGTGGAAAACGCCAGTTTCATGCCGTGGCTGGTCGGTACTGCGTTGATCCACACCCAGGCAGTGACCGAAAAACGCGGCAGCCTGCGCGCGTGGACCATCCTGCTGTCGATCCTGGCGTTCTCGCTGTCGCTGCTGGGCACTTTCCTGGTGCGCTCGGGTGTGCTGACCTCGGTGCATGCCTTCGCTGCCGATCCCCGTCGCGGTTTGTACATCCTCATTTTTCTGGTGGCGGTGGTCGGCGGCTCGCTGCTGTTGTATGCACTACGCGCGCCCAAGATTGCCAGCGGCAAACCATTCGCCGCAGCCTCGCGCGAAACCGGCATTCTCATCGGCAATCTGCTGCTCACCGTGGCCGCGGCAATGGTGTTGCTGGGCACGTTATTCCCGCTGATCACGGATGCGTTCGGCCTGGGCAAGGTGTCGGTCGGCCCGCCCTACTTCGGCTTGCTGTTTCCGTTGTTGATGTTGCCGGTGGTGCTGTTGCTGCCGTTCGGTCCTTACCTGCGCTGGGGCAAGGCCGAGGCCGCACCGTTGAAGGCACTCGGCACCCGCGCCGGTATCGCCGCGATCGCCTGCGCGCTGATCGGCAGTGTGTTTGCCGATGGTCAGGCCAAGGCGATCGCCGGCATGGGCGTCGCCGCATGGGTGGCCGCCGGCACCGCGCTGTACGTCCACAAACGTTGGCGCGACATGCCGCGCGGGCGGCGCTTCCCTGCTGAAATGGCCGGCATGCTGATCGCGCATGCGGGCGTGGCGGTGTTCGTTGCCGGTGTGCTGGTGTCCGACAGCCTGTCGGTGGAACGCGATGTGCGGTTGTCGCCCGGCCAGAGCGCGCAGATCGCTGGCTACAGCTTCCGTTTCGATGGCGTGCAACTGGTGGATGGGCCCAACTGGAAGGCCGAACAAGGCAGCGTGCAGGTCAGCCGCGATGGCCAGGTCGTGGCGCAACTGCATCCGCAAAAACGCCTGTACAGCAGCGAGCGGATCCAGACCGAATCGGCGATCGATCCCGGCGTCACGCGCGATCTGTATGTGGCACTCGGCGAGCCCTTGGACGACCAGCACATCGAATACGACTGGACGCTGCGGCTGTACTACAAACCTTTCATTCGCTGGATCTGGGCCGGCGGCCTGCTGATGATGCTGGGCGGCTTCGTCAGCGCCTGCGCACGCCGCTTTCGTGCGCCGGCGACCTTCAATACATCGGCCGCATCTGTGGCGCATCCGGCTGTGGCCATCGCACAGGAGTCGCTTCCGTGAATCGTCTACTGCCCTTGTTGGGCTTCCTGTTGCTGGCAACGCTGTTCGGCTTCGGCATCCTGTGGACGATGCAGCACAACCCGCGCGATGTGCCCTCGCCGTTGATCGGAAAACCGGCACCGGCGTTCTCGTTGCCACGGCTTGATCGGCCCGAACAACGCGTGAGCCGTGATCAATTGCTGGGCAAGCCGTACGTACTCAATGTGTTCGGCAGCTGGTGCGCCGAATGCATGCACGAGCACCCGGTGTTGATGGCGCAGGCCAGCCGGCTGGGCGTGCCGCTGATCGGCTACAACTACAAGGATGTGCCCGCCGATGCCACCGCCTGGCTCGCACGACTCGGCAACCCGTATGCGGTGGTGGTCGCCGATGAAGCCGGCCAGACCGCCATCGACTTCGGCGTCTACGGCGCACCGGAGACCTTCCTGATCGATGCGCAAGGCGTGATCCGCTACAAGCACATCGGCGTACTGACCCCGGATGCCATCAACGACGAGTTGCTGCCGGCCATCGCCGCGCTGCCGAAGGGCACGTCGTAATGGCGTCGGCGCCTCGCACACTGCTGTCGCATTGGCGCTGGCATTGGCGCACGCAGGGCCGGCGTGTGCGCCTGTTGCTGGTGTTGCTGCTTGGCGTGCTGCTGGCGCCCTCGCTGGCGGCACAGGCGGTGGACCCGCTACCGTTCAAGAACCGCAATGACGAAGCGCGCTATCAGCGTTTGACTGCGCAGTTGCGCTGCCTGGTGTGCCAGAACGAAAACTTGGCCGACTCCAACGCCAGCCTTGCGCGCGATCTGCGTCATCAGGTGTTCGCGCAACTGCAGGCCGGCAAGAGCGATGCGCAGATCAAGCAGTACATGGTCGAGCGCTATTCGGATTTCGTGCTGTACGACCCACCGGTCAAGCGCGGCACCTGGCTGCTGTGGTTCGGGCCGGCGCTGATGTTGGCTGCCGGTGCGGGTGTGGTGATTCACACCGTGCGCAAACGTGCGCGCGCCGGGACACCCGTGGCGCCGAAGACTGAGGACGAGTGGTGATGATGGGTTTTTATTGTGCAAGCGCGGCGCTGGTGGGACTGGCGTTGCTGCTGTTGTTGGTGCCACTGCTGCGCCGCCCCACCGGTACTGGCAACGCGCGCTACAGCTTGCCGATTTTGCTGGTGCTCGGTCTGCCCTTGGCCACGGCCGGTTTATATCGGCTGGTGGGTGCGCCGGAGGCGATGGCCACGCATGTGTATGCAGCGCAGCCACCGCACGTGGCGTCGGTGACGCCTTCTGCAGTTGCCACACTGCCGCAAGCCGCAAGCACCGCTTCGGACATGCAGGAACAGGCGCTGGAACGCTGGATGCAGCAAGCCAAAACGGACGAGCAGAACAATCGCCCCGCCGACGCGCGTGAGGCGTATGCGCAGGCGCTCAAGATCGCACCCGACATCAGCGCCGCCATTGTCGGCTGGGTAGCCGCAGATATGGCCACGCACAGCGACTTCGCCATCGACGACGCGTCGCGCACACGGCTGCAGCAAGTGATCGCACGTGAGCCGGACAACCAGCGTGGCTTGTGGCTACTGGGCATCAGCGATTTTCAGCAGCAGGACTTTGCCGCCGCCACCGCCCATTGGCGCCATCTGCATGGCTTGCTGGAGACCGGCTCGCCAATGCAGAACGCAGTCGCGGACAAGATCGCGGCGGCCGAATCGATGGCCAGTGCGCGACAGTCCGAGCGTGGAGCGCGCTGAGCTGAGGGACGCGGCTCCCGCGTGGCTGGGCCTAATGGGCGATGGCTGCCACGCTATGCGATTAAACAGCGCATGCATCGGGCAAGTCGCAGGTTCCCATGCCTCGTCCACGCCCAGCTGACAACGCGCGAGGTTGCGCTACTCGCTCTCAGGCCGACGGCCCCAGCACTTCGTGCAGCTTTCCGCTGAACTCGCCCAGGGTAAATGGCTTGGCGATCATGCTCATGCCTTCGCCGAGAAACTCGCCACGGTCGCGTGCCGTTTCCGCGTAGCCGGTCATGAAGATCACCGGCAGATCGCGCCGCGACTGCCGCGCGATCTCGGCCAACTGGCGCCCGTTGAGGCCCGGCAAGCCGACATCGGTGACCAGCAGGTCGATCCGACGCGGCGAGGCCAGAATCGGCAGTGCCGCGTCCGCATCGGCCACCACGTCAGCCTGATAGCCCAGCTCGCTGAGCAGTTCGGTGACCAGCAAACGCACCTGTTCGTCGTCTTCCACCACCAGCACCTGCTGGCCCTGCCCGGCCAGCACCGCATCGCTCTGCGTGGGCGGCAACGCGATTTGCCCGGCAATCCCGGCGGGCAGATACAGGCTGACCGTGGTGCCCGCGCCTTGCTGCGATTCCACCCACACCTGGCCGTTGGACTGCTGCATGAAGCCATAGATCATCGACATGCCCAGGCCAGTGCCCTGGCCGATCGGCTTGGTGGTGTAGAACGGCTCGAACACGCGCTCCAGCACATCCGCCGGCATGCCGGTTCCGGTATCGGCGACCGACACCACCACATAGTTGCCCGGCGCCAGGGTGACGCCACGGCCGAGTTCCAGCGATTGATCTTCCACCTGCAGATACCGCGTGGCGATACGCAGCTGACCGCCGTCGGGCATGGCATCGCGCGCGTTGATGGCCAGATTGAGCAGTGCGCTTTCCAGCTGATTTTCATCGACATACGCCTGCGGTAGATCCGCTTGCAGATCGGTCTCCAGGCGCACCGACTCGCCCAGCGTACGCGCCAGCAACTCCTGCAACGACACCACCAGCTCGTTCAATTGCAGATGCCGCGCCTGCAACGATTGCCGGCGCGAAAACGCCAGCAGGCGCTGGGTGAGCGCGGCTGCGCGCAAGGCCGACGCCGAGGCCACATCCAGAAAGCGGCCCAGCCCTTCGGTGCGGCCTTGATCGATGCGCAGCCGCGCCAGATCCAGCGCAGACAAAATACCGGTCAGCATGTTGTTGAAATCGTGCGCGATGCCGCCGGTCAGCTGACCCACCGCTTCCATCTTTTGCGCCTGGCGCAGCGCCGCTTCGCTGGATTCGCGCGCCAGCATCTGCCGCTGCAGCTCGGCGGTGCGCTCGACCACCTTGGCTTCCAGCACGTTGGCCTGTTGCTGGATCGACTCCAGCGCCAGCGCGCGCGTGGTCACATCGGCGGCGAACACATGGAAGCCGTCCACCTGGCCATCCGCATCGAAACGCGGCATGTAACGGATCTCCGCCTCGCGGCGCCGCCCATCGGCATGCGGCCAGCTGGTTTCGATGGTCAAGGGCTGCCCGGCCAGTGCAGCCTCGATCCAGGCGCGGCGTTCTTTGACTACCGCAGGCCCCACCACATCCACCAGCGGCCGCCCGATCACCTCGGCAGGCGGCACGCCGATCCAGTCTTCGTAAGAACGATTGGCGAAGCGGTACACCAAGTTCTTATCGACGAAGGCGATCAGCACCGGCAACGCATCGGTCACCAGGCGCAGTTCGGCCTCGCTCTGTGCCAATGCGGCGCGGCCTTCGGCAAGCTGCGCAATCTGGTCGCGGATGACGAACTGCTTTTGCCGCGATCGCAACGCGGTGGAGATGGCGCTCAGCAACGAGGCCGAGCTCAGCGGCCGCTCCAGCTCGATGACATTGGTCATCTCGGCCGGCAAGGCCGCATGGCGCCCGCCATGCGCACCACGGGGGGCGCGCAACAGGACGAACGGAATATCCGACCAGGCTTTCTGCCCCTGCAGGATCTGCGACAGCGCGTGCAAATCGCCGCCGATCGCTTCTTCGGTCAGCACCACCACACCGGAGGTATCGTGCAGATCGCCCGCGAGGGCGTCCAGCGTGGCATAGACCCGGCGCGTCAGCCCACGCTCGCCGACGATGCTGGCAATGCTCTCCGCATCGCGGCCGAATGGCGCGATGATGTGGACGATGGAGCCGTCCGGGTCACAGATAGTCAAGGGAACGATCCAACAACGGTTCGTCGTCTCCAACGAACTGCGGCGTACCGGTCAGCACGCCGTGGAATTTCTCCAGCGGCTCGCTTATCTGCAGACCGCCGCTCCCGATGCGCAATTCGCGAATCGCGTCTTCGTGTGCGCCGCTGCGATTCTTGATCACCGACAACGCCTTGCGAATACGTCCCTTGGCCTCGAAAAAGCGCAGCAGGATGACCGTGTCGGCCATGTAGGAGACATTGAGGGTGCTGCTGGTCGCCATGCTGCCGACCAGCCCCTGCTGCGGGTTGATCAGAAACGTGGTCACGCCGCTCTGGTTGAGATACGACAACAACTCATGCATCTGCAGCATCAACTGTTTTTCTTGCGGCATCGACGCCAGATAACCGTTGAGGCTGTCGATCACCAGGATGCGGCAGTCGCGCTCTTCCACGCTGGCACGCACCGCCCAGGCGAACTCGCCAGGCGTGATATCGGCTGGGTCTATCTGGTGGAGTTCCAGCAATCCCGCATCCAGATATTTGCGCAGATCCATGCCCAGCCCTTCGGCACGCTTCAACAAGGTGCCGGTGCGCTCGTCGAACTCCAGCACGCAGCAATGCTCGCCACGCTCGCACGCCGCAACCACAAACTGCAACGCCAGATTGGTCTTGCCCGAGCCGGCCGGCCCGGTGAGCAGCGTGCTGGTGCCACGCAAGGGGCCGCCGTGCAACAAGGCATCGATGCGTTCCACACCGCTCGGCACCGGGTCGCCGACGAACGGGGCATGGTGATGGGCGGCGATCAAACGTGGATAAATACGCATGCCACCGGTAACAATGGTCAGATCGTGGTAACCGGCGATGAAATCCACCCCACGCAATTTCTGCACCTGCATGCGCCGGCGCGCCGCGCCGAAATCCAGTGTCATGCGCTCCAGCGATATCACCCCGTGGCACAAGCTGTGCAGGTGCGCATCGCGCTCGCCGTTTTCGCCGGTGAGATCGTCCACCAAAAACACCGTGATGTTGCGCGGCGCGAAATACTGCTTGAGCGCCAGCACCTGGCGCCGGTAGCGCAGCGAATCCTGCGCCAGCAGGCGCAACTCGGATAGCGAATCGAACACCACCCGCGTCGGCTTGACCCGGTCCACTTCGGCCTGGATGAGCTTGATGGTGCCGTCCAGCTCCATTTCCCACGGATGCAGAATGGATTGCTGCCGCCCATCGCCAAGAAATGCCTCGGCCGATGCAAGCTCGAAGATGCTCAGCGCCTCCAGCGACCAGTTGTGCGAGGCAGCCACCTCGGTGAGCTCGTCAATCGTTTCCGACAAGGTCACATACAAGCAGCTCTCGCCCTTGGCAGCGCCATCCAGCAGGAACTGCAGTGCGACGGTTGTCTTGCCGGAGCCAGGTTGGCCTTCGAGCAGGTACAAACGGTTGGGCGGCAGGCCACCACGCAAGATGGTGTCGAGCCCAGTGCTGCCAGTGGTGATGCGGTTTGCGCTCATCGGCTTCACGTTCTTCATAGACCTGAATCTATCATGCGGGCCTCATAAGTCAGTGCGCGCGACTGAATTGATCAGCTTGCTCCGCTTGACGCTACGCTGCAATCGCATCTGCGACCGTGATTACAAGACCGGTCCGATAGACCCGCCCGCATTTGATGGCAGCCACTAGACAAACGCCAAACGGGTTGCACAACGGCGACTTCGCCATCGCACATCTCCCTCACGCAACAGCGCCTAACGTGGCTGCAGAAGCACATCGCAACGATATTGCGAGTGATCGAGGACCGCAGTGACTTACGCATCACCCAACGCACGCATCCTGCTGGTCGAAGACGACGACGCAATCCGCGAAATGGCTGCAGACATTCTCGGCGAGGAGGGCTACCACGTCGTGGCGTCCGCCGATGCCGAACAAGCGCTGTCGCAACTCAGCAGAGCCTGTCCATTCGATCTACTGCTGTCAGATATCTGCCTGCCTGGCATGAACGGGCGCGACCTTGCCGACAAGGCACGCCTCATTTGCCCCGCACTGCCCATTGTGTTCATGACCGGTTACGCAGGCGAAATCGCCAAACGCGTCGACTTCCTGGGTACCGGCATGCGTCTTTTGACCAAGCCATTTTCGTTGCGCGATCTGCTCGGCATCGTCCGAAAGGCGCTGTAAGCAGACGCAACCGTGCATGCAAGCCGGTATCTGTAGCGCCAGTTTCCAGGTGGCACGTCTGCCTCACGCGATCGGGCTGCGTGTCGTTGCTCGCAGCTAGCACTGCGCGCAACGCCTATGGCGCGCGCCGCTCCAGCAACTGCGCCACCCGCCGCTCCAGCTCGACCGCCTGGAACGGTTTGGTCAACACTTCCATCCCATCGTCCAGTTGCCCCGCGCCCACCGCAGCGCTGGCGGCATAGCCGGTGACAAACAACACCGGAAGTGCCGGCCGCGATTGCCGCCCGGCATCGGCAACCTGGCGCCCGTTGAGGCCGCCGGTCAGGCCGACGTCGGTCACCAGCACATCGATATGCTCATGCGAGCGCAAACGCTCCACCGCCGCGCTGCCTTCGGCAGTGTCGATCACGCGGTAACCGGCTTCGGTGAGCACCTCGGAGATCAAGACGCGGATCGCGGTGTCGTCTTCCACCAGCAAGACAGTGCAACTCTGTGAAGCGTTACGCTGCAGCGGCCGGTTGGCAGGCGCCACGTCGTCCTGCGCCAGCGCGCCGGTGAAACGCGGTAGGTACAAGGCCATGGTGGTGCCTACGCCTACTTCCGAATCGATGCGCACATGTCCGCCGGATTGGCGGGTGAATCCATAAATCATCGACAAGCCCAACCCGGTGCCCTGGCCGATGGGTTTGGTGGTGAAAAACGGTTCGAACACCTTGGCCATCACCTCAGCGGTCATGCCGGTACCGGTGTCTTGTACGCTGAGGCACACGTAATCGCCAGCCGGCAAATCCAGCTGCTGAGCGGCAGCCGCGTCCAGCGCAAGGTTGTGCAGGCTGATGGTGAGCTCGCCGCCATCGGGCATGGCATCGCGCGCGTTGATACATAGATTGAGCAGCGCATTTTCCAACTGCGGCGCGTCCACCAACACCTTCCACGCTTCGGCAGCCGGGCGTAGCTGCAACGCAATCGACGGTCCCAGCGTACGGGCGATGATGTCGTGCATGCCGCGCACCAGCGCTTCCACATCCAGTGCGGTGGGAGCCAACGTTTGCCGGCGCGAAAATGCCAGCAACCGCTGAGTCAATGCAGTGGCGCGCGCCGCGCTGGATTGCGCCATCTCCACATAGCGTTCCAACCGGTCGTACTTGCCCTGTTCGATGCGCGTCTGCAGCAGTTCCAGGCCAACGCTGATGGCGGTAAGCAGATTATTGAAATCGTGCGCAAGCCCGCCGGTCAGCTGGCCCACCGCTTCCATCTTCTGGCTCTGACGCAGTTTTTCTTCGGCCAGCAACAACGCTGCGCTACGCTCGCGCACGCGCTCTTCCAGCGTTTCGGTGAGCTGACGCAACTGTTCTTCGGCGACGCGCTTGTCGGTGATATCGGCAGAGGTACCGAACCACTCGGCGATCTGCTCGCGCTCATCCAGCAGCGGAATGGCGCGCATCAAGGTCCAGCCCACGCGTCCATCTGCGCCGAGCACGCGGTATTCCACATCCACGCCAGACCGATTGGCAGTCGCCTGCGTCAGCGCTTGCGCCAACCGCTCGCGGTCGTCCGGGTGCACCATCGCCTGCCATTCGGGCGTGGTCGAGACCGCTTCGCTCAACACGCCGTCGCCCACCAGTTGGCGCAGCTGGCGCCAATCTGCGCTGGCGGAAAAAATCGATTGCGAGGATGCGCGCACCAACGCATCCAGACGCCGCTCGCTCTTGCGCAGGGCTTCGCTCGCCAACCGCTCGGCGGTGCGGTCGCGCAACACCTTGACGAAACCGATGGCCTCGCCCGTTTCTTCGCGCAACACCATCAACGAGCCATTGGCCCAGAACCGCTCGCCGGATTTGCGCACGTGCCAGCGCTCATCCATGCCGCTGCCGCATTCCAGCGCCGCCGCTGCTTCGATCAGGATCTGGCGTCGCTCGACGTCTTCCGGAGTGAACGTGCGCTCAAGCGATTGACCGAGCATCTCGGCCTCGCTCCAACCCAGAGTGCGCCGCGCGCCTTCATTCCAGGACGTCACCCGCCCCTGCATGTCGGTGGCGATAATGGCGTAATCCATCACGCTGTCCAGGATCTGCCGGTTACGCACCTCGGCCTCGCGCACCGCGCGTTCCAGGCTGATGCGATCGGTGATGTCCAGGCCCTGCACAAAGATGCCGGAGATGGTGCCATCGGCGCCGGCGATCGGCTGATAGACCAGATCCAGCAAGCGCCGCTCGCTGGGCCCGCCCGGCACTGCTTGCACGTTGTACGGCAGCGCATTGGCCGAAAACGCACGCCCAGACCGATAGACCTCATCCAGGCGATGCAGATGCCCCTGCTCCACTGCATCGGGCAGCGCGTCGGCCAGTGGCCGCCCGATCACATCGCGATGGCCGATCAGACGCGAGTAGCACGGGTTGGCGAACTCCACCCGATGCTGCGGCCCGCTCAGGAACGCCATGAACATCGGCGCCTGCTCGAACAGGCGGATCAAGCGCTCGTGTTCGTCGGCCAACCGCGCCTGCGCCAGCTTGCGTGCAGTGACTTCGTTGGTCACGCAGAACGCGCCGCCCACCTGGCCATCGTCCAGATAGATGGGCGAGAACGAGAACGTCCACCAGGTCTGCTCCGGCACGCCGTAGCGATTCATGCCGATCGGCAGTTCCTCGAAGCGCGAGGCCTGGCCTGCGAACGCTGCCTCGATCGGCTCGCGCACGGCGTCCCACGCATCGGCCCACAATTCACGCAGTGGCGCGCCAAGCGCCTGCGCCTGGCGCGGCCCCAGGATCGGCGCATAGGCATCGTTGTAGAAAAAGGTCAACGCATCGCCCCACACCACATACATGCTCTCGGGCGAACCCAGCATCAGGTCGACCGCATTGCGCAGCGGCGACGACCATTGCGTGGTGGGTCCCAGTGGACTCACCGCCCAGTCGTGGTCGCGCACCGCCTGCGCCATGACGCTGTCACCATGCGGAAACCCCGCATTCATAGGGTGTGTGCCTGCACTGCGCCGAAGCACAGGCAACCGCTCCAGCACGCGCCGTGCACGACCGCGGTGTCGCCTGCTGTGAGCTTATCCATCACCCATCCGTACATCGCGTCTAACCATTGAAGACCAGGTAGCCAGCTTACGCATCTGTTCCCGGCGAAGCGGAGTGTGCAAGCGGTCGCCCATCATCTGGCCTATGACAGTTGGCGTCCAGTCACCACGGCGCAGTGACTGAACCAGGCAGCTTCCACTGCCGCGTTTGGGCCACTGTGTCGCGCGCGCAAAGGCCAATGCAGTCGTCGGCCTGCACGCATTCGAGCCCGCCGAGCGGCCATGCCGCAAGGCAGTGGCGCTCAGCCAAGGGGGACCTACCGCCATGCGCGCTGCAGGACACGTAAAATCGCTGGAGGGCTCCAGGGCAACCACGGTCGTACAGATGCTGGATCAAAATGAACTCATCCATCCGCAAGCTGCGGTCGCGCCAGGTTACCTGGCCAACCATGCAGCGCGGGTCTTCAACCGCCTGGTCGACGCCGAACTGCGGCCGCACGGCGTTTCGCTGGCCCTGATTGGCCCGATCATGCTGCTGTCCTGGAAAGGCCCGATGTTGCAGCGCGACCTCGTCATCGCCTCGGCCGTGAAGCAGCCGGCCATGGTGGCGCTGCTCGACAAGCTGGAAGGCCTGAAGCTCATCAAGCGCACACCCACCCCACAGGATCGCCGCGCCGCGCTGGTGGCGCTCACCGCGCGCGGGCGCGCGATCGCCGACGTCGGCAGCCGTGCCTTGCTGGGCATGAATGCGGTGGCGTTGGAGGGCTTTTCTGAAGACGAAATACAGCAGACAGTCGCGTTCATGCATCGGCTGATCGCCAACATGGAGCGCTGCAGTCAGGACGTGTAACATCACCCGTGATATTTCATCTCACGGGTGACAACAATGCCGCGTCGCATCCTGATCACCGGCGCCAGCATTGCCGGCAACACCGCCGCGTGGGCGCTCGCCCATCGCGGCTTCGATGTCACCGTGGTGGAGCGCGCCGTACAGTTTCGCGATGGCGGCCAAAATATCGATATCCGTGGCGTCGGCCGCGAGATCCTGCAGCGTATGGGCCTGGAGCAGGCAGCGCTTGCCCAGGGAACCGGCGAAGAAGGCACCGCCTGGATCGACGCGCACGGCAAGGCCGTGGCCACCTTCAACACCGAGGACATCGATGGTGATGGCCCTACTGCCGAGCTAGAGATTCTGCGCGGCGATCTGGCTCGCCTGCTCTACGACGCCGCACGCAACCAAGTCACCTATCGCTTCGGCGACCGCATCGCCAACATCGAAGACGCTGCCGGCGCCGATGCCGCCACCATCAGCTTCGAGAGCGGATGCAGTGAGCGCTTCGATGCGGTGATCGTCGCTGAAGGCGTGGGCGCATCGACACGCGAAAAAGTTTTTCCTGGCGAAAACGATCCGCGCTGGATGGACCTGACCATCGCCTATTTCACCATCCCGCGCATTGCCGACGACGACCGGCTGTGGCGCTGGTACCACACCACCGGCGGGCGCAGCATCTCGCTGCGGCCAGACCGGCACGGCACCACGCGCGCCATGCTCTCGCTGCAAAAACCGGCCGAAGGCGAACAGGATTGGAGCGTCGATGTCCAAAAGACCTACCTGCGCGAGCGCTTTGCCGACGCCGGCTGGCAGGCGGCGCGCGTGCTGGAGGGCATGCACGTCACCAACGACTTTTACTTCGATGCCTTGCGCCAGGTACGCATGCAGCGCTGGCACAGCGGACGCACCGTGCTCACCGGCGATGCCGCGTGGTGCGCCACGCCACTGGCCGGGATCGGCGCTACCCTGGCGGTGACCGGCGGCTATGTGCTAGCCAACGAAATCGCCCGCGCCGACACGCTGGACGCGGCCTTCGCCGCCTACGATGACGCGATGCGCCCGATGGTCGAGCAGGCCCAAGGCGTGCCAAGGATGGGCCCGCGCCTGATGAACCCGCACAGCCGCCTCGGCATCCACCTGTTGCATGGGGCACTCAAACTCGCAAGCCAGCCAAGCGTGCAGACCATCGCAACCAAGTGGATGACGCCCTCGATCAAGGCACCGGATCTCTCGCGCTATCGGTAAGCGCTGCGACAGGTCCTGGTGAGCCACGCGAGGTAAGCCACGGACGCCAGCGCCATGGCTTACCTCGCGGCGCGTTAGCCAGTCCCACCAGCACCTGAACCATCACGCGCAATGGCTTCAGTTCCAAGGGAAGAGGTCGCTAACGAACACGTCGAGACACCACCGACGCAGCGGCAGTTGTGCTGGTGCCTGCGGTGTCGCGTCTGCATTCGTCCCCCTGCAGTTGCTGGGCCTCCCCCGCTCTTCCGTTAGTCGGATCCCGATCGAACCCCTATGCATTTCTTCCCAAATTTGCGCATTGGACAGCGCCTGGCCCTTGGTTTCCTCGCGATCATCGTGTTGATGGTGATCCTGACCGTGGTCGGCATCCAACGCGTTCGCAGCATCGACCAGCAGCTCACCGCCATCAACGAAGTCAACAGCGTCAAGCAGCGCTACGCGATCAACTTCCGCGGCAGCGTCCACGACCGCGCCATCGCCCTGCGCGACGTCGTGCTGATGGACGACCTCACCGACCGCCACGCTGCCGAACAATTGATCGACAAGCTCGCTGCCGATTACGCGCGCTCCGCGCAACCGCTCGACGACATGCTCGCCAGTTCGACCGATGCCAAGGA
Source organism: Xanthomonas prunicola (assembly GCF_002846205.1). Taxonomy (GTDB): domain Bacteria; phylum Pseudomonadota; class Gammaproteobacteria; order Xanthomonadales; family Xanthomonadaceae; genus Xanthomonas; species Xanthomonas prunicola. The sequence continues at coordinate 5,247 of NZ_PHKV01000009.1, read as the reverse complement.
GAAAGACATCCTCCAGCAGATCAAGGCCATCGAGCAGCGCACCCTGCCGCTGATCACCCAGGTGCGAGGCTTCCGCGATGCCGGTGATAAGCCGCATGCAGAGCAGCACCTGCTGCAGGAGGCACGCCCGGCCTTCATCGCCTGGCTGGCCAGCATCAATGCCTTCATCGACCTGCAGGAAACCAAGAACCGCGCTGCCGCCAAGCAAGCCGTCGCCACCGCCGGTGGCTTCGCGACACTGATGGTCGCCTCCACCATCGTTGCCCTGCTGCTGGGCGCCGCCATCGCCTTCCTGCTCACGCGCAGCGTGGTGTTGCCGCTGCGCCAGTCGCTGCGCCTGGCAGAGCGCATCAACGACGGCGACCTGCGCAGCCAGGACGCACCCACCAGTAACGACGAATCCGGACAATTGCTGCGCGCGATGCAGCAGATGCAGCGGCGCCTGCAGGAAGTGATCTCCGCGCAACGCAGCATGGCCGTACGCCACGATGCCGGCGAGATCAGCTACCGCACCGACGCACAGCGTTTTCCCGGCGAGTACGGCACCATGGTGCGAGATACCAACGCGCTGGTGCACGCCCACGTGCAGACCCAGCTGCGCATGACCCAGGTCATGGGCAGTTACGCGGTTGGCGATCTCACTCAGGACATCGAACAGTATCCCGGCGAAAAAGCTGCCATTACCGCGACCATGCAGCAGGTCAAACGCAACCTGCAGGCCATCAACGCGCAGATCCAGGAACTCACACAGGCCGCATGCGCAGGTAACTTCGCGCTACGCGGCCAGCCGGAAAAGTTCGAGCACGACTTCCGCCTGATGGTGGAAAACCTCAACACCATGATGGCCACCTCCGACACCAACCTGGCCAGGTTCTCCGACCTGCTGCGCTCGATCGCCGACGGCGACCTGACCGTGCGCATGTCCGGCAACTTCCACGGCGTGTTCGCCTCCATGCGCGACGATGCCAACAGCACCGTGCACCGTCTCACCGACATCGTCACCCGCATCCAGACAACCTCCAACAGCATCAGCTTCGCTGCAGAAGACATTGCCAGCGGCAATCAGGAACTGGCGCGCCGTAGCGAACAACAAGCCGCCAACCTGGAAGAGACGGCCGCCTCGATGGAAGAGCTCACCTCCACCGTCAAGCAGAATGCCGAACACGCAACCCGCGCCAACCAGCTCGCACGCGGCGCCGCCACCATCGCCACAGAGGGACGCGACGTCGTCGGCCAGGTGATCGAACAGATGTCCGGCATTGAAGCCTCGTCCAGGCGCATCGCCGACATCATTTCCGTCATTGACGGCATCGCCTTCCAGACAAATATTCTCGCGTTGAATGCTGCGGTCGAGGCCGCACGCGCCGGCGAACAAGGCCGCGGCTTCGCCGTGGTCGCATCGGAAGTGCGCACCCTCTCACACCGCTCCTCGGATGCAGCAAAAGAAATCAAACGGCTCATCGACGACTCCGTACAACGCGTCGCCGACGGCTCCACACTCGTCCACCAGGCCGGCACCACCATGGGCGAGGTCGTGACCAGCGTCCAGCACGTCACCGACATCATGGGCCACATCTCCGCCGCCTCGCAGGAACAAGCAGGCGGCATCGAACAGGTCAACCACACCATCGCGCAGATGGACGAAACGACTCAACACAATGTCCGCCTGGTGGAAGCCGCAACCAACGCCGCAAGTGCGTTGGAACAGCACTCCACGCAACTCACCCGTGCAGTGGAAGTCTTCAAGGTCAACACACCGGTGCTGTAAGTCCGCACGATAACGTTCGACGCGCAAGCAATGGTCGCGGCCATCGTCTCGGCTTCGATCTAACACAGGCGCCTACTCGGCAGAAAACAGACCAACCTGTCGCGGCGGGTAGATCAGATCGCGCCCAGCCGGGGGCGCATCGGCATTTAACTGATGCTGCGCGCCGCGGTCTCGCCAAGGATGTGCAGCACTTGCCACCCGCGGTGCAGCAACAGATCCGCAATCAGGCGGCGATGGCACTGCCACCATAGCGCCTCGGCACACATCAGGGCCGTACGCCGCTCTCGCGCCATGGCCGTCACCTGCTCCATTCCGGCGGCGAAGTCGGCATTGGTCATGTAGTCGGCATAGCCCTGAAACGCCTCGTTGCGCCATCCGCCATTTGGCGATCCCGACCGCGCCCTGCGACGTCCACCCAGCTCGGGCAGCCATAAATAGCGCACCGACGCCGCGTCCAATGCCTGTGCCATCGTGTCGCTGGCAAACCAGGGGGAGCGACGCGAGCCCGGAAAGCGCCGCACATCCACCAGTGCCTCAATCCCGTGCGCGCGCAGTAGCGCAATGAACGCCTCCCAGGTCCTGGTGGAATGACCGATCGTCCAGAGCATCTGGGCCGCATAGCCAGTGGCCTGCTGCGCAGGCGCCTCGGTGTTGATTAAGGGGAAGCGGTCATGCATCGCGGCAGTAGCTAAACGGAGTGGCAATACAGCAGTATCACTGCCAGCGCCCATAGCAAGTGATGGACACGCCACCTATGCCCGCAAGCGGATCGGGCGCATCTGCTTTTAAGCGCGTGTGATTCCCCGTACCTACGTGAGCGCTGCCTGCGCCAGATCGTCCTGAAAGCGGCAGCAGCGATGCAAGCGCCAGTCGCGTAACCACCTGCGCTGCCCGGTCGACCGGGTTGCCGAGCGATCAGCCCGATGACAAATGGATCATCAGGGGGACCATTGCCTTGAGTGTAGGACAGGAAATGGGGCCAGAGGCGGGCCTTGGGAGAAAGTCCCGGTGCCTCAGCAAGTTGCAACGACCTATGGCGGAGAGAGTGGGACTAAACGTTCAGCACTCTAACTCATTGATCTAACGACAAAAGAACAGTCGGGCCGCGTCCTGTTGAGTGTTCTAACAAGTATAGATAGTCGCCCTGATAATTTCCAGCAAATTCGGCGAGCTCATTGAGCTAACCTAAGGCATAGCGTCTTTCTTTCAAGGAAAGGATATGCAGCTCACCAAGCTATACATCATCGAGAGGCAATAGCAGATCACGTTTGATCCGCTCCCGAGCTGATTCTGATCCGAATCACCCAGTGAAAGCATAAGTGCCTGACTTAAAACGGCTGCGAATTATTGCTTCAATGGCCGTTTACCTGGAATTAGACTTGCCGGTTTGCGCTCGTATGCCAGCCCTTGCGCCGTTAAAAAACCATCTGTGTGCTCTCGAGCTCACCCCTCCCTGGATAAATGCGGGCACCTGAACACTCGAACCAAGCTTCTTTCTTGTTTCAGCACAGCAGTTGCTTTCGCAATAAAGCAGCCACGCCCTCAAACCAACCCACGCCCCAGCCATTAATGGAGCAGCAATTCATAAATTTTAAATGCACGCTGATTATAGACACTCAAAATAGAAACGCGCGCCCCAGCCTGAATAATCACCTCAGTTTCATGCCCGTGGGTTTGTCTACTTTGATTACTGAGGAAAAGCGCCTTTGTTATCGAATCTTGAGCAATGGTAATTACCCATATGCTTAATATTGAGTTGTACCCGTCACGATAAGCATGAGATTTAGCAACCTCTGCACATAACGTTGTGGATAAAACTCTATCCAGATAAAATACTGGCCCCACAGGTGGCGGCAAGCCGCCATGGAAGACAATTTGACCAGGCGTCATTTTTCTACCAAATTCAGAGATCTCACCATGAACTCCAGCAGCGTTATATCTCGGATGTTCTTTACGGTATTTCCATATGGAAGGAATCCTGTATAAAGGCGGCGTAAAACTTAAAGCTTCTTTATAAGATGACAGAAGATTCAGCTTGTTTTTAATCAACGAAGGCAAAAGGTTTCCGCCATGCAGACCACTTATTGCTTCACGAATATGATCCACAGGATTTTCAATAATTATATTTTTACGTAGCTTGCCAGTAGCAAGACCAGCACCCGTACTAAATCCATGCTGTATACAGCAGTCCCGCGCAGGGCGATTATCCACCAGAGGATAAGGAATTACTAGTGGCAATCTAATGCGATACACGCTAATTTTTCCCAGACATTAAGAGGTTAGGCTTTTAAGAATGAGTGCGAGCCAAGTTTCCCGCCTCTTCCTTAGTCCGTCGCAAAGAAATAAAAATTATCGAATTCGCATCATGATCAACACAGGCCGCAGCGCATATACCATCGCCACCTTCTGGCTTATAAACAACAACACAAATTTTATAAGGCCTTGCCTCACCGTAATACTTAAGCAAATTTGGATTATTACCGATATTACTACAGAAGCTCATCAGCTTTAAAACTCTTTCCTCCTTTGAATCCCCATTAAATTCAGAACTCCAACTACTCACATCCGCTGCAAACAAAGGGTCAAAACTAACGGTATAGCCTGGCATCAACACACCCCCAATCCAGGAAGTATAACTATATCAAGATTTTTTTATTCGACTTTTTAATTTTGCATTACTCCCACCCAGAACTTTACTCAAGACTTGCTCTGCGGATAGCAGCTCCGTCGAGCCATCCTTGATCGCCCTGACCCTTTCGGCCACCTCATTATCGAGCCATACTTTCTGCTCAGCGTTTGGCTCAAATTTATTCTCGTTATCCATTCACGCACCTTCTATCTTTTAAGATACATTATCACAAAGTCAGACCGTGTAAAGTGATGCAACACAGATAAATAGTAGTCGACTGCTAGATCTCATCCTTTCTCATATCAAGCGACGGTTTCAGCTGTTATTAGTATGATGCCAATTTTTATTGCTGCCACTATTTCGGATCATCGACGGATTACAGCTTTTCCATCGAGAAGGCCAAATAGCTCACGATTGCTCTAAATTGCACCGGAACTTAGCGTTAGCCAAGCCTCAGTAGAAAAGACAAGGGTTAAGACCTGTATAAGCAAAGAGCCCCGCATGCGGGGCTCCCTTGTCGCTGGCGTTGAAGCCTCAGTCTCGGCGCCGGGTGCCAATGGCGGGCGGCATTGTTCCGATCATTTGGCGGAAACATCCTGCAACAATCCTAGCTTTCTGCCAAATGCCTAGGCGCACCATCAGTCTACTGCGCGGTCAACGGTCAGAAATATCTGAGCCATCATAGACTTGGCTTCGGTGGCCGAAACTTCAACTCCCAATGCCCTGCCTCACCCTCGGCCTGCGGTGGAAGTGCGTCCTCTCCAGATGCCTCAGGCGTCAGCAGCTCAATCGGCTGCGGAGCGAAGTTCTTCTCCAAGTCCTGATACGCCCAGGGTTCCGTAGACACTCA
>NZ_PHKV01000008.1 GCF_002846205.1 Xanthomonas prunicola | reverse complement strand
GAGATGTCTAGGAAACCCTGGGCGTATCAGGATAAACTTGTGAGCACCCTTCATAAGCTACGAGACGCTGATGAGGCCACACTGGCTGAGTTCGAGACACGTCTGGACGCAAGTCAATCGTCTTTTCGCAAGCTCAGAGACGCAGTTTCAGAATTCAAGACCCATCTCGCGCCCGATGAGCTCAGCAGGGCCAACTCAATCTGCGGCACTGAGGGCTAACAACTCATTCAAGCCGACGCCGCTCCGCGGCGCGGCTTAATTCAAGCGTTAGGCCCGTAAAAAGCAGAATGCCGTGAGCGGATGTTTGTCCACTCACAGCATCGTTCGCATTACTCTTCGGCAACGATCGTGATGCCATGTTTAGTCACTTGAACTCGTGCTTTCTGGCCTACCCTAAAACCTGCCGCTTGCAACCAATCGCCGCTCAACCGTAAAAACGGAACTTGTCGTGGCTGGGTGCGACGCTCTATGTCTTTGTGCTGACTTTCGTAATACTGATAGCCAATTGTCAAAAAGCGCGGCTTCGGCGCTGTGCGGTGTTGCTTAGCCATGATGGCATCCTTCGAGATTGTCCAATTTTCGCCTCCTGTTCAGAGAGGCGGCCGGGCGCTTGAACACCGCTCGAAGACGGCCCGCAGATTTCCCCTTTCGGGTGTTGTATAGCTGCGCGCCGCCCGGCCATAAAAACAATGGACACAAAAAAACCGCATGGCTTTCGGGCGCGGTTGCCGCTTCGAGAAGGTGTGTTCAGCACCAGCTGATAACTTAGCCGGATGCGAGCTGGCGGTCAACTCGCAGGCACAGGCCTAACAATTCGTTCAAGCCGACCCCGCATCGTGGCGGTGCCAGGGTGCTATACGCTACGCTAGCATGCAGTCGCCGCCCCGCTGCGGGGAGGCTTAACTCAGGCGTTAGGTGCCATGACGATTCTCATCCCAAGCCTTGAGGATTTTCAAAACCATGATGGGTTGCACTACCACATCCTGTGGAAGCAAGTCGGCGATAGCTGGCATTGCCCTAGTTGTAGGCGCAGCAAGTATCAGATCATGCGTTGGACAAAGCGCTTCCCAAAAAAACCGAGTCCGTTCATGGGGTGGGTAGCCGCTTTGCACACGCATCACGATCACGGCATTCACCAACCAGGCTCATACGCACGATTCGATCGCACTGTGATCTGCGATCAATGTAATTCTGCAGACGGTGCCGCAAAACGTAGACACAAACTGCCAGCTAATTTTTCATTCAGCCCAACGGAGATCGGCAGCTTTGTAACCGCCGTTCCTCATGGGGCTCATACCATTAACTATGAGACTGCACTGGCCATCTATCAGTGGCTGGCATCTAACAATTCATTCAACCCGAGCCCGCATCGCGGCTCGGCTTAATTTAGGCGTTAGCATTTAAGGGAAAATTTGTGGAGATCCTGCAGCAGGCGATCAGAAAACTCGCGAATTCGATGCGGATCTATACCGAGACTCATCGTGAATTTCAGAGACTTGTGCGAGTCGACAAAGAAGAAGCAGTTGACAACCTAGATCGCGCACTCGAATCTAAATTTGAAGCATTTCATAGCCTGTATGACGTATCTAAAGAATATCTCGATTATTTTTCGCACGCAGACACGGCAGTCCTTATTCTTGTTCGCAATGCGATTCATCATCGCGACCACTTGCTGTTCAAGGGCTGGAATCAAGAGATGGCCTTGGATGAAAGGTTCAAGAACTATCTTGGGGCAGAGTTCCTTCTGGTTGACTATCCAACCTTAGGGTCTCCGTCTAAGATGCGCTACTTTTATAAGCTCGAGGATTTTTACCATCGGATAGATGATGCCATGGCATCACCCTATCTCGAAAAAAAGATGGGTCAAGCCAAACGAAAGAGGTTGCTTAATCAAATTAATGTTGATTTATACTTTTCGGACATAAGGGCTTACGCAGAGTCGGAGCGATACCCAATTAAACAGATTTACGTGAATGTTATTCCTGTCTTCATCTCAGCGACGTGTCGAGTTTTCGGTGCCTTGAAGGCTGCTGGCGTCGAGTTTCAAGGTTTCGACGCAAAGGCATACGAAGAGCCATTTACAAGTGAACTTGAGGTTGACTTCTCGCGATTCACATGCGTGCCTTTGCGCATAACTTAAAAACTAACAATTCATCAAGCCTATGCCGCTTCGCGGCACTGCTTATTTCTCACGTTACGGCGAATGAGGAACCGCCCATGCAGCCCATAGTGATAAAGCTCCCAGATGACCTCGGCGACGAAGGGATTAGAAGCCACTTTCTTGGCAACATCGACGAGTATCACAATGCACTTGATTTGGATGTCGGACAAACAAGTGACAATCGCGTACAGATAGACGAGATTGATATAGACAAGGTCGATCTGACAAGTGATTCAATCAGCATTGACTTCACCGTTCATTATTCAGCGTACTATGGCTGCGACGACGCCAATTTTGCAGATGAGGATCAGCGCAACTTGTACGGGTCAAGAACCGGAAACACCTTTACATTCGACCGATTCGAGATGCCTGAGCAGAGATATCCAGATGATGAGCTTTGAAGTCCCTGGTCATTCGCCTAACAATTCATTCAAGCCGAACCCGCTTCGCGGGTCGGCTTAATTCAGGCGTTAGGCTGCATGAACCGCAATCTCGCTCGTCTAATTTCCGACTATCAAAGTGCCGTCCGCGAGGCCGTTGACCTCATGCGTGACTCTGGCATAGAGCTGCCTGCCTCTAATATAGACTGGACAGCCAACGGCATTCCTCAACGCGGCACGCTCAAAGGTGAGGTTCAGTACTTCAAACATGGGTACGGCTGCTCGGTCAAACTGCCTAGTGGGGCGGTAGACTTCGACTTCGGTGAGCACGGAGAGACAGACGGCTTTGACGCTTGGCGGCTGGCAAGCTTTGCCGGCCAAAGGCTGCCGGAGTACGGTTTCGTCAGTGAGGCTACGCTAAATGATTGTTTCAAAGTAGAGGTGGCGGCTGGTTCGCTGGTGTATTCGGGATACATCCTTCACTACATCGCGCATGCCGCCTAACAATTCATTCAAGCCGAACCCGCTTCGCGGGCCGGCTTAAGTCAGGCGTTAGGCCAGGAAAGCATACTATGCCAAGCACTTTCCTCATTTTCTTTCGCGCCGGTAGCGCCAGCCTTGAGGGCGCAACTGATTCTCTCGCTGGATATGGACTGACTGTTGTAAGGAAAGATGACTACCTTGAAGTTAGCCGACTCGGGAGTCCAACGTACCGGGTGCGTATAGCACAAGGGTCTCATGTTTCATCTAAAGCCCGAGATATCGCAGCAGGCACACCGTATGAAGAAGCAATGCGCGATTGTAATGAGTGTTTCGAGGTTGCGATTAACGACCTAGACGAGGCACTCGATGAAGTTAATACACTCATGGAGATACAGGGTGCTCTACAGGATGTCTCGGGCGGATACCTGTTCCTTCCCTGGAATGGAAGTTTTTCCGAGCGTTGGCAGGATTAGTGTTGTACCTAACAACTCATTCAAGCCGACGCCGCTTCGCGGCGCGTCTTAATTCAGGTGTTAGGCAGCAAGGAGAGATCATCGTGACTCAGACAGTGACCCCCGTCCTTCGGGTAACCAGTGCTTCCGCCAGTTTTCCGTTCTACGTTCAGGGGCTTGGATTCACGGTCGATTGGGAGTATCGGCACGAGCCGGATTTTCCGGTCTTTGCGCAGCTTACTCGCGGAGACCAAACGATCTTTCTGACAGAGCACGCGGATGACTGTCAGGTAGGTGGTGCCGTCTACTTTGCTGTTCCCGATGTAGACGACTGCCATCAGGCGTTCCAAGCGGCAGGACTTTTGCAATCTGGCGCGCCGCATAACACCGCATGGAAAACCCGCGAGATCCTAGTAACAGATCCAGACGGCAACAGGCTCACATTCTTCACTGAGCTCGCTGCCTAACAATTCATTCAAGCCGAAGCCGCCTCGCGGCTCGGCTTAATTCAAGCGTTAGGCCGACATGAAAGATCACGACCCGGCTGCAGATTCTCTGCCCCCCCTGACTCATCTCTATCCAGCAAAGGTGCCATGTCTTCTGATCGTTTCGACCCAAGCCGCACCCTTCCTGCAGAATCGGAAGGCATCGCGCGCCAGCGCATACGCGTCACCTTCCGGATGCTTGGCTCGCTCCTGCTGGGCGGAGTGGCGATCATGGGTTCGGTACTGGTCTTTCGGCAAGGCCTGCTACCACTGATCGATACGGTGTTCCAGCCTGGACCCGCATGGCTCAGCGTGTTCAGACGTGCCGGCATCATCCTTGTGGCCATCGTGGGCTACTGGGCCTATGTGCACTGGCATGAAAGGCGCAAAGCGACCGAGCTGCAGCTGCAGCCGGTTCCCCTGATACTTGGCGGTGTAGGCGGCGCCGCTTTGGTAGCGTTGCCGATCGCCATGCTGTTCGCGTTCGGCGCCTACGAATTGGTGCTGTTTCGCGGCGCCTCGCCGGCTCTGCTGGGCGTGGCGGCCTTCATTGTAATTGCGGCCACCCTAGAAGAGCTGGTCCACCGGTGCCTGCTGTTTCGTCTGCTGGAGCGGGCTTGGGGACCAGTGGCGGCATTGGCGGTGCAAGCGGTGCTGTTCGCCCTGCCGCACTTGGAGAACGTGGCGCAAGGTGGACCCGGCGATATCGTAGCCATGCTGATTTCGGTGACAGTGCTGGGCCTGCTATGGGGCGGGGTGTTCGTCCTGACGCGCAACCTGTGGGTGGTGGCCGCCAATCACGCAGCATGGAACTTCACCATCTTTCTCAGTGGCGTGCCGCTTTCCGGCATCGAGGACTGGCGTGCCGTAGCGCCGCTCGAAAGCCGCTATGCCGGGCCCGACTGGCTGACCGGCGGAATGTTCGGTCCGGAAAGTTCGCTGCTGGTGATCGTGTCAGCCACAGTCGTGGTTGTGCTGTTGCTGCGCGCGGCACGACGGCGTGGCGCCTTCCTCAGGCCGGCGGCCTAACAATTGGTTCAAGGCGACGTGCGTACCGCACGCGCCTTAACTCTGGCGTTAGACCGTTGTGGAGCAAATGCGTTGGTGGTTGCCGCTTCGGTGAGTTCGCAGGGGTGCATGCGGTTGGCTCCGGACAGCAGTCATCACTGCTACTGGTTGCGGCAAGTTCAGTGCTTCGCCCTCGTACGTTGTTGCCGCGCTGCGCTCGTTGCATTTGACTTCGGTGGCATCATGCGCCGCTGCATCGCTGGGCAAGCTCCATCCCCTAAGTTGTGGCACACTCGGTCCAGGCGGCAGTGCTGGGAGCATGGTTGCACCATCCAACCTTCGCGGCCACTCACTGCCTAACAACTCATTCAAGCCGAAGGTGCTTCGCAACTCGGCTTAATTCAAGCGTTAGGCCGCGGCGGTAAGACACATGTTTACCTACTCAGACGGAACGGCCATGAAGATCGGAGACTCCGTGCTGTTGGAGAACGGCCAGACACCCGGCACCATTGACCTGATCGTCGTTACGCCATCGGAAATGCAGGCAATCGGCGTTGAGGAGTCTGGCGTCATGCTGCTGTCCCCGCCATTCGGACGTGTCTATCTGCCAGAATGGTCCTTGCAGAGAGAGCCTTTGCAGTTTGTTTCTCACAGGCCATCGGCCTAACAATTCATTCAAGCCGACGCCGCTTCGCGGCGCGGCTTAATTCCGGCGTTAGGCCCGAGAGGAAACTATGCGCAAGCTTGTAGCGATCGCAACACTCTTCATTGCTGCTTGCTCTAGCCGGCAAGCACTGACGCAGGATCGTTGGCAACAGTTTGCCGCCGATGCGCATCGGCTGACGTCGACTTTTCGTGGCGTAGCGTGGGAGCAACGGATGCTTCCTGCCCACAATAGCTTCTGGCCAGACGTTGTTGCAGCTTGTAGTCCGCAGGCTAAGGCCGCTGGTATTACCAGCTTCCAAGCTGTAGCTGCTATCAGCAGCAATGGCGTTGTAACGGACTACCTTCCTAATCCGCAGTCCCCGGCCTTGGACTGCTTCTCCAAACAGATGATGGGGCGCAAATATCCAGCCCCACCCGAATCCCCGTTCTACGAGTTCTACACCGTCAACCTCAGTGCAGGCGGCTAAGCTGGGGCCTAACAATTCATTCAAGCCGAAACCGCTTCGCGGCGCGGCTTAATTCAGGCGTTAGGCGGCACAGGAAATTTTCATGGTGGACAAAAAGGACTACTGGTTTCCTGCCAAGACCTACGGATGGGGTTGGGGCTTGCCGACCGTCTGGCAGGGCTGGCTCGTTTATGGCATTGCGGCTGCCTTGTTAGTGGCCGGTGTTTTTATCTTCCCGCCAGTTGCTCATCCGGCAGTTTTCCAGATATATACGTGGAGCATCGTCTTGCTCCTTGTAGTTGTGTGCTGGATTAAAGGTGAGCCGCCAAGTTGGCGTTGGGGTAAATAGGTGGCCGCCTAACAATTCATTCAAGCCGAGCCCACATCAGGGCGGCGCCTAAGTACGCGCCTTCGGCTATATTTTCACTCAGTCGCCGCCCTGCTGCGGGCCGGCTTAATTCAGGCGTTAGACCGGTATGGGGGCGATAGTGATGCCGACAGATAGTGAGAATGAACCTGGCGTAGCGCTCGGTCTCGGCCTGATCCTGATTTTGGCCGCTCTTCTTTTAGCTACCCTGATGTCCGGATTCCAAACTGGCCCCATCCGGCCCGGCCCTAGTGCCGTCTTTCTTGGGCTTTATCTTATGGCTTGGGGCACAATGTTCCTCGCCAGCTACTTCTACAGCGACAAGACGTTCTTTTTTCGCGGTCTAATCTGGGTTTGCGAGCACTGGTCTAGTCCCAAAGGGCGCGGCATGGCTTTTTTCTATGCAGCGTTGGCCTTATTGCTCGGCGGCATGGTCACGCTGTCTGGGCTCGGAGTCATCGGTGTCGCGGCCTAACAATTCGTCCAAGCCGACGCCGCTTCGCGGCGCGGCGCTGCTTAACTCAGGTGTTAGGCAGTGGTGGAGCAAATCAATCGATGGGTCCGGCCTCGGGCGGTTGGCTGGCATGCAGACGGTTGGCTCCGGGCAGTGGTCATCACCATTGCTGATTGCGGTGAGTTCGGTGCTTCTCTCTTGTCGATCATTGCCACGCTGCGCTCATTGCATTGAGTTTCAGTGGCATCCCGCACCATTGCATCGCTGGGGCAAGCTCCATCCCGCAAGCTGTGGCACACTCGGTCCAGGCGGCAGTGCTGGGGAGCATGGTTGCACCATCCAACCTTCGCGGCCACTCACTGCCTAACAACTCATTCAAGCCGAAGTTGCTTCGCAACTCGGCTTCATTCAAGCGCCAGGCGGATGAGCAGAGACAATCGCAACTGAGACTCTTCATGGACAACTATCAGCTTGTTACATCGCCCCTATGCCGCTCCGTCACGACCGATGGCCGCACTGTTCGCCTAGAGATCTATCGCGGGCCCGACACCGGCTGGACCCTTGAGGCTGTTCATGAGTTCAACAACTCCACCGTCTGGGATGACCTATTCGCAACGGACCAGGCCGCACTCGACGAGGCGTTGCGCACTATTCGGGATGAGGGAATTGACTCCCTCATTGGACCGCCCAGCGGCGTCCATTAATGGATCAGCCTCCTAACAATTCATTCAAGCCGAAGTTGCTTCGCAACTTGGCTTAATTCCAGCGTTAGCGGGCAGTTGTGGATTCGTCGCTATGGAACCTTCTCCACGACGGAAGCATTGAGCGCGTAGATGGCTCCGTGCCTGGTGACGTCTCTTTGCTCGTGTCTATCGGCTACCTTCGCAACCGTTTTCCCGGCGAGGGCACCGGTTTCGTCGTGCTCCTTTCGGGCTGCACGCACTTCACGTTCCACCCATACGATGAGCCCGTGCTTTCGGACTTGGCGGCAATTGCGGCGTTAGAGCCAGAGATTCTCAGCGCTAAGGCAGGTGATCCGCTTGAGATTTGCTGTGTCATGGGCACGCTGTCGGTCCGTTACAAAAGTTGTGCCCTATCCTTGGACAACGGCCCTCCGGTCGCGCTGTCAGAGCTTGACGCGGCATCAGAGGCTTACTGGAGGGAGTGGTCCGAGCGTAGCCGTGCTGCCCCTAACAATTCATTCAAGCCGAAACCACTTCGCGGCTCGGCTTAATTCAGACGTTAGGTGGCACATGGCCAGATTCGCTGTCTTCGCGGGATCCGTTCTGGTTGGCCATTCGGCACTGGAGTTGGGCGACGCGCCAATGGGTGTCGCATTCGGAGTCTTCGAGCCGTTGGAGGCCTACGCCTCCATTCAACCGAAGTGCGCATCCAATCATGCCGATCAGTCCAACTTGCACCTCTCAGTCCGAACTGAGATTGGGGTTTCAATACCTTGCCAGGGTGTGGGCATCCTCGACTACTCTGGCGAAGTTGAGGAGCCGTATGCTGAGGTCAATGTGCTGGGCATTCCGTACCCTCTGTACGGTCAGTTGTTCCCCGAGCATGTGGCCGCCTACGACCGTCAATTCAAGTGAGCGTTGTCAATTCCACCTAACCTATCATTCCAGCTGACCGCCTTCGGCGGCGGCTGAATTCAGACGTTAGGCCTCGTCAAGCCTCAGGGGGATTTAAGATGAAGATCCGACATGCTGTAGCAGCTGGGCTAGTCGTCACCACCATGTCCGGATGCGCGACGGTGACATACGGAGACAAGAGCGCCGAAGCTACGTTGCGTGAACTGCAGCCTGTTCCCGGGAGAGTTAGCCTGTACGTATGTCGCGAGAAAGCCGCCTTTGTCGGAGCAGGCAACCGCACAACTGCAATCGTTGACAATAAGCCGATCGGAACCTTGAAGCCAAACAACTTCGCACATGTCGTTGTAGAACCTGGCCCTCATAGCGTCTACATCGAGCACAACCCTGGCGGGAAAAGTGGCGTGCTAAATCTGGACACCCGCGCTGATGAAGTCCCAATCATCTGGGTGGGAATGACGGGCCACGGCTGGGGCGTACTCACCGTGGATCAGTTCAAGAGCAGGAGCGAAGCGGAGTCTTGTGTCAGGCAAGCCCAGTACGCCATTCCGACAGACTAGCCTTGCGCCGTGATGTCTAACAATTCATTCAAGCCGAAGCCGCCTCGCGGCTCGGCTTACTTCAGGCGTTAGACCGCACAAGAGAGACACGCAAGCAAAGATGCCGTAAGCGCATTTCTGCAGTCAGTGCCGTCAGCCGATGCGCCCCCCAAGCGCGCTCGATCACGGCAACGCATCCACTTACATCGCATGGGCGCCTGCTACGCCTACGCCATCGCTTCGTCACGATCCAGCGCGACCACCGTCTGCTGCGCGCGATCGAAGCGCTCGCGGGCGGCGCGGATGTCGGCGTGGTGTTCGCCCGCCCAGTTGAGCAGCTGCGAGACCGGGCCGAGCAGTGCGATGCCCAGCTTGGACAGCGCGTATTCCACGCTCGGCGGTTTGGTGGCGTAGACCTTGCGGGTGATCATGCCGTTGCGCTCGAGGTTGCGCAGGGTCTGGGTGAGCATGCGCTTGGAGATGTCCGGCACGGCACGCTGGATGGCGCTGAAACGGGACGGTCCGGGGATCAGCGTCAGCAGGATCAATAGGGTCCACTTGTCGCCGATTTGGTCGAGCACATCGCGCACGGGGCACTTGGTGGCATCGAAGGGGCCTTCCAGGGACGGCGGCGGCGGGAACAGGGCAATCGCATTCACAGGGGTATCTCACGGTAACCAGGGGGAACAAAACTGCCTCCTTGCGGAGGCCCGAGCGGCGCTGACACTATGCTGACGGACAAATAGGTCTAGATAGTAGACCAAATCTCTTAAACGAACCCGACGGAGCGCACCATGACATCTGCATCCCCTTTGATCCTTGTCACCGGCGCCAGCGGGCAGTTGGGTGCGCTGGTTGTCGAGGCGCTGCTCGGACATGTGCCTGCCAGCCGCATCGTAGCAACGGCTCGGGACACCGCGTCACTTGGTGAGTTCGCAAAACGCGACATCGCCGTGCGTCAGGCCGACTACGCGGACCCGCAGAGCCTGGAAACGGCCTTCGCCGGCGTGGGCCGGGTGTTGCTGGTGTCGTCCAATGCGGTGGGCCAGCGTGTGCCGCAGCACCGCAACGTGATCGAAGCGGCCAAGCGCGCCGGGGTGGAACTGCTGGCGTACACGAGCATCCTGCATGCCGACACCAGCATGCTGTCGCTGGCCGCCGAGCATGTGGCCACCGAGGCACTGCTGCGCGAGAGCGGCGTGCCGCACGTGCTGCTACGCAACGGCTGGTACACCGAGAATTACACCGGCTCGATTGCCGCAGAGGTCACCCACGGCGCAGTGATCGGCAGTGCGGGCGAGGGCAAGATCAGTGCCGCCACGCGCGCCGACTATGCCGCAGCCGCTGCGGCAGTGCTGGCCTCCGATGCCCCACAGGCCGGGCAGGTGTACGAGCTGGCTGGTGATACCCCGTTCACCATGGCCGAGTACGCCGCCGAGGTGGCGCAGCAGTCGGGCAAGCCCGTGGCCTATCACGATCTGCCGGAAGCCGATTACGCGGCGGCGCTGGTGCAGATCGGCCTGCCCGCTGGCTTCGCCCAGGTGCTGGCGCAGTGCTCGGCGGCCTCGCGCGGCGGCGACCTGTTCGATGACAGCCAGACGCTGAGCCGGCTGATTGGTCGTGCCACTACACCACTGCGTGATGCAGTGGCTGCAGCGCTCGCGGCGCGCTGAGTCGCGGCGGCGCTCACTGCGCTGCCGAGCTATTCGGCGCAGTGCTTCGCTCGTCGTTGAGGAGGTTCGCCGTGACCGTTTGCGGTCACGGCGACCTTCGTGGTGCTTCACCCCATGCGACCGACGGCGATGGCCGGTCGGCCGGGGCGTCTGCATGTGTCGGGATCATCATCAGCGCGCTGGACCAGCGACGTTACTCAAGGCGATCGGCAGTGGCATTGCGCCAGCAGCCGATCAACAACCGCATGTATCACGCTTGATCGGCAATTGATGCTGCGATCGCGCCGGCGCAGCACTGCGTTGCTGATAGCGCTGGATGCTTGGACGGCCTGGACACTGCGCGGCGCACTCCCGGCGCTGCCCATGGCAATGTGATGTGACCGTGCCGATGTCGCTGCCAATTGCACGTGCTTGCCGATGCACGCTGGCGGCGCAGGCGCACACCACCACGCCCATGCACGCTGGCGCGTCCAGCAGGTAATACCGCGCAGCCATCGGCGATGCGCGACGTCGAAGGGATGGATGGCCTGTGCGCGATGTGCGTTACGCCACGACCACGCATTCCCACATGCAGTTCTACGCGGCCACCTAAGCCACGCGGCGTGCTGCCGGGCTCGCCTCACGTTGGTCGTATAACTGCCATCGCCCCGACACGACGGTGACACAAGGGCGGCAGCAGCGACGCCTCACGATGTCACCAAACTGACATCAAATCTAAATATAAATGCTCCATTGCCGCTACGTCAGGACGACCGGCGCCCTGGCAGGCGCTCCCACGCCGTGCAGCCGCCCCGTGCAGCGCCGGATCGACGTAGCCGCCGACCCGTTTTCCTTGCACGAGCCGGACCAATGAAAAAACGCAATCTCGCCACCGTCCTGTGCGCCCTCAGCGCGACCGCCAGCGGCAGCACGCTGGCCGCCGAGCTGGAGCTGTACGTCGACCGCAAGACCAAGCAGATCTTCGCCGAGCCGGCCCCGGGTCGCGATAAGCTGGGCACTTTCGTGCAGGTGGACGAAAACGGCAAGCTGCCGGCGTCGGCAATGCCGGCCGCGCCTGCACAGCCGCTACCGCCCGCGTCGGGCGCCACGGCACCCGTCAATACCGCCGTCGCCCAGGCCGCGCCGACTGCGGCCCCGGTCGCAGCCCCAACGCCGGCCAAGTCCGGCGACGCTGGCAAGAAGTGGTACGACAAACTCAGCCTGCGCGGCTACACCCAGATCCGCTACAACCAGGGCATTGGCGGTGATGCGCAAGACCTGCGTGCGCCGGGCGACCGCTTTATCGGCAACGACCAGAGCCTGGGCATCCGGCGTGCACGCCTGGTGCTGAGCGGCGATCTCAACGAACACGTGTCGCTGTATTTCCAGCCGGACTTCGCGAGCACGCCGACCGGTTCGACCACTTCCAACTTCGCGCAGCTGCGCGATGCCTACGCCGACATCTACTTCGACAAGAAGCGCCAATACCGCGTGCGTGTGGGTCAGTCGAAAATGCCGTACGGCTGGGAGAACCTGCAGTCCAGCCAGAACCGCCTCTCGCTGGATCGCGCCGATGCACTCAACTCCGGCCTGCGCGACGAACGCGATATCGGTGCGGTGTTCTATTACAGCCCCACCGTGGCCAAGGGCCGTTTCCAGGATCTGGTCAAGTCGGGCTTGAAGGGGTCTGGCGACTACGGCGTGATCGGTGCCGGTGTGTACAACGGCCAGGGTGCCAACCGTGCCGAGCGTAACGACAGCATGCACGCGGTGGTGCACGTCACCTACCCGTTCAAGTTCGCCAACGGCCAGTATCTGGAAGTGGGTGCGGACGCCTACGCCGGCCGCTTCGTGCCGACTGCCGCAGCAGTGAATATCGATGGCCGCAGCTTCACACCGGCCATTACCGAGCCTAATGGCTATACCGACCAGCGCGTCGCCGCGCACATCATCTACTACCCGCAGCCGTTCGGTCTGCAGGCCGAGTGGACGGTGGGCCGTGGCCCGGAGCTGGATGTGGCCCAGCGCCGCATTCGCACGCGTTCGCTGAGCGGTGGCTATGTGCAGGCCATGTTCAAGCACGACTTCACCTACGGCACCTTGTTGCCGTACCTGAAATGGCAGACCTACCGTGGCGGTTCCAAGTTCGACACCAATGCCCCGCGCATGCGTCTGGACGAAGTGGAAGCCGGTGTCGAATGGCAGCCGATGGACGCGCTGGAACTGGTGTTCGCCTATTCGAAGATGAAGCGCACCGACGTTGGCACGGCGCCGTATCCGGTGGTGGAAGGCGATTTGCTGCGGTTGCAGTTGCAGGTCAATTACTGAGCAACGCCGGGACGTGCCGGTGATGGCGGCGGCGGCCATCACCGGCGTTTTCGCATGCGGCCGCATGCGTTCGCGCGGGGATCTGTATCCGCGCTCGTGCCTGCGCCATGCTGCCAGCCCCGCGCGGCGTTACGCGCTCACTGGATCGCGCATGCGTATCAAGGCCACGGTGGAGCGGCTTCCTGGTGGGATGATGCTGGTCCCCCTGTTACTCGGGGCGCTTTGCCACACGCTCTGGCCACAGGCCGGCAGCACATTGGGTTCTTTCAGCAACGGCTTGATCAGCGGCACCGTCCCGATCCTGGCGGTGTGGTTCTTCTGCATGGGGGCAACCATCCAGCTGCGCGCCTCCGGTCGCGTGCTGCGCCGTTCTGGCAGCCTGGTGCTGACCAAGATCGCGGTGGCCTGGCTCGCCGCGATGCTGTGCGCACCGCTATTACCTATCGCCGGTGTGCCGAGCGGCCCATTGACCGGGCTGTCGGTCCTGGCACTGGTCGCGGCGATGGACATGACCAACGGCGGGCTCTACGCAGCGTTGATGCAGCAGTACGGCAGCAGCGAAGATGCCGGTGCAGTGGTGCTGATGTCCCTGGAATCGGGCCCGCTGATCTCCATGCTGATCCTGGGCGCCAGTGGCTTGGCCACGTTCGAACCACAGCTGTTCGTCGGTGCGGTGCTGCCGCTGTTGCTCGGCTTTGCACTCGGCAATCTCGATGCGGAATTGCGGCAGTTCTTCGCGCAGGCGACCCAGACGCTGGTGCCTTTCTTCGGCTTCGCACTCGGTAACACGCTGGATCTGTCGACCATCGTCCACACGGGCGCGAGCGGGGTACTGCTGGGCGTGGCGGTCATCGTGATCACCGGGCTGCCCTTGCTGCTGGCCGACCGCTGGCTCGGCGGCGGCGATGGTACGGCCGGGGTGGCCGCTTCCAGCACGGCCGGTGCCGCCGTGGCCACACCGGCGTTGATCGCTGGCATGGCGCCGCAGTTTGCACCAGCCGCGCCGGCTGCGACTGCGCTGGTGGCAAGCGCAGTGATCGTCACCTCGCTGCTGGTGCCGTTACTGACCGCGTTGCACGCACGCCGGAGCCGGCAACACATCGGCTAAGGTCTTTGCGCGTGTCATGCACGGTGCGGCGGAATGCGCTGGCCTTCAGTGGTCCGTCCTGTATCAGTGGTCCGTCCTGTATGGCGACCGCGCGAAAACGCTCCGCGCGGCGCCTGCCCACAGCCACTGACGATCATCTGACCAAGTGCACGAACGGCACCACCGATTCGACGCACCCGCCCCGCCCGACGCTTCGCGCAGTGGCTGTATCAGCGGCTCTAGGCCGACAGCTCTCCACGCACGATCTGCGCACCTGCACTGAGTGCACTCAGCTTGCCGCGTGCGACGTGTCGGGCGAGCGGCGCCATGCCGCAGTTGGTTGACGGGTAAAGCTTGTCGGCATCGACGAAGCGTAGCGCTTTGCGCAGTGTCTCGGCCACTTCCTGCGGCGTTTCGATCGTGGCGCTTGCCACGTCGATGGCGCCGACCATCACCTTCTTGCCACGTACGAGCTCGATCAAATCGATCGGCACGTGCGAGTTGTGGCATTCCAGCGAGATGATGTCGAGCGAGGACGTCTGCAGCTTGGGAAACGACTCTTCGTATTGGCGCCACTCCGATCCCAGCGTCTGCTTCCAATCGGTATTGGCCTTGATACCGTAGCCATAGCAAATGTGGACGGCGGTCTCGCACGTGAGCCCTTCCACCGCGCGCTCAAGGGTCGCCACACCCCAGTCGTTGACCTCATCGAAGAAAACATTGAAGGCGGGTTCGTCGAACTGGATGATGTCAACGCCAGCGGCTTCGAGCTCCCTGGCTTCCTGATTCAGGATCTTGGCGAATTCCCATGCCAGCTTTTCGCGGCTTTTGTAGTGCGCATCGTAGAGCGTGTCGATCATTGTCATGGGACCCGGCAGCGCCCACTTGATCGGCTGGCAGGTTTGCTGACGCAGAAATTTGGCATCGTCCACGAAGACGGATCTCGGGCGGCTCACCGCACCAACGACAGTCGGTACGCTGGCGTCGTAACGGTCACGAATCCTGACCGTCTCGCGCTTTTCGAAATCCACGCCACTGAGGTGTTCGATGAAGGTGGTGACGAAATGTTGGCGGGTCTGTTCGCCATCGCTGACGATATCGATGCCGGCGTGCTGCTGTTCCTGCAGCGACAAACGCAGCGCGTCCTGCTTGCCTTCGATCAGTTCCTGGTCCTGCAATTTCCAGGGCGACCACAGCGTCTCGGGCTGCGCAAGCCAGGACGGCTTGGGCAGGCTACCGGCAGTTGAGGTGGGGAGCAGCTTTGTCATGATGAGGGATGTCTTGCGTTCTGGTTGATTAGGAAGCGTGGCTGGACGCCCACTGCTCAAGAAGGTTGCCGTAAGGCCGGATGAAATGCTCTTCGGTGAATTTGCCCTGCGTCACGGCGAGCTGGCTGCGCTCTTCGCGGTCGTAGACGATCTGGGTGGACGAATAATCCTGATGCTTCAGGCTCGGCTGATAGATCGCCCCTGCTGCAGCGTTGGCGTTGTAGATTTCTGGCCGGTAAATCTTCTGGAACGTCTCCATCGTGGCGATGGTGCCGATCAGCTCCAGGTTGGTGTAGTCGCCGAGCAGATCGCCGAAAAAATAAAATGCCAAGGGCGCAACGCTGTTGGGGGGCATGAAATAACGCACTTGCAGGCCCATCTTTTCGAAATACTGATCGGTCAGCGAAAACGCGTCCTGCTGGTATTCGATGCCCAGAATGGGATGCCGGTTGCCGGTGCGGTGATACGTTCTGCTGGTGGAGACGCTGATGCAGATGACCGGCAATTTCTGGAAGCGCGCGGTGTAGGCGGCCGAGTGCACGAAGTGCTTGAACAGCTTGCCATGCAGGTCGCCAAAATCTTCCGGGATATTGAAGCCGGACGCGTCTTGGTTGTGCGCTGGCAGCAGC
Source organism: Xanthomonas prunicola (assembly GCF_002846205.1). Taxonomy (GTDB): domain Bacteria; phylum Pseudomonadota; class Gammaproteobacteria; order Xanthomonadales; family Xanthomonadaceae; genus Xanthomonas; species Xanthomonas prunicola. The sequence continues at coordinate 140,793 of NZ_PHKV01000008.1, read as the reverse complement.
ACGCTAAAATCGTAATCGCGCACGTAAGAAGAAAAATTATTGCCTGCAATGCCCTCCAGACGCGCACCTGTGTGTTGATCGACGATGGTGGGCTTCAATATCTCGATCAACGGAAAGGCATCGTCTGGCGCGCGCGCGCCGATATTCATTTCAACCGAGATGATGTCCAACTCCACCGCATAACGGTCGCGCTTGGCGTTATCCCAATGCGCCAGATCGTTGAAGCGGTTATTGATCATCGCCAACGTATTACGCAAGTTTTCCTGACGCCGCTGGCCTCTGGCCAGGTTGGCGAAATTTGTCGTGTTGCGCGTCGTGGCCGAGGGACGGTAGTCCTCATCGAAGCGCAGGCTCTTGATGGTGAAGTTCAAGTCGTGAGTCATGGCGAGCTGATGCCTGGTGTCTAAGATGGGAACGCGCGCATATCGCTGCGCAGCGGGTAGTGCCGGCGGCGTGCAAGCCGGGATTTGGATCAGTGCGCGCTTGCCGACTGATCCGGCGGCGTGGCTACCGCGAACTGGGCCCTCAGGCCGCAGCCACGTCCTGTGCGGTGATGGAACGTGCATGCCGCGTCAGTTCGATCAGCGGCAATGCCCGCTGGACTGCCAGCCTGGCCCGCTCGACCAGCGCTTCGTTGTGCACCCGGTAGTCCAAGAAGTCCCGGTCGGTGGCGTAGACGCCCAGCGGCAAGGTACGTGCCTGGAAAAAGCTGAAAAGCGGCCGGAGCTGGTGATCGATCATCAACGCATGGCGGTCGCTGCCACCGGTTGCGGCGAGCAGCACGGGCGTGTCGATCAAGGCATCCTGATCGATGAAATCGAAGAAATGCTTGAACAGCCCGGTGAAGGAACCGCGGTAGACCGGTGTTGCGACCACCAGCACGTCAGCCTGCTCCACCAGTGCAAGCGCCTGCTCCACTGTGTCGGGCAGGTGGGAGCGCCAGGGCGCGCCAGCGAACTGCGGTGCCAACGCCCCAATTTCGACCAGATGGCGCTCGCACGGCAGCTGCGCGGCGATCAACTCCAGCAGGTGCTCTGCCAAGGCGACAGCCTTGGAAGGCCGCTGCATCCCGCCGGAGACCGCAACAACGCGGAGTGGGTGTGGCGCTTTGACAGTCATGGGGGTCAACCTGTGCAGTGGGGAAGTCGTGCAGTGCGCCAGTACGTCTAAACTCGATCGATCGGTCGTCTCTGGGTACGAGTTCGTCGTCACGGCAGCCACTGAGCAACGAGCCTTGATGCTAGGGCTCGCATCCGATGAAGTAAAATGGTGTTATTTCAACAATCCATGAATCCGGATCATCTGAATGCTTGAGCGCATCCACCTCACCATCGTCCAACAGGTCGAGCAGCAAGGCTCGCTGACCGCTGCCGCCGGCGTGCTGAATCTGACCCAGTCGGCGCTGAGCCACAGCATGAAAAAGCTGGAGCAGCAGTTGGGCACGGACATCTGGCTGCGCGAGGGACGCAGCCTGCGCCTGACCCAGGCGGGGCAATACCTGCTGGCGGTGGCGAACCGGGTGCTGCCGCAATTGGATCTGGCGGAAGAGCGTCTGGGCCAGTTTGCGCAGGGCGAACGCGGCGCGTTGCGTATCGGCATGGAATGCCATCCCTGCTATCAGTGGCTGCTCAAGCTGGTGGCGCCGTATCTGGCCACGTGGCCGGACGTGGATGTGGACGTGAAGCAGAAATTCCAGTTCGGTGGCATTGGCGCGCTGTTCGGCTACGAAATCGATCTGCTGGTCACGCCCGACCCGCTGTTCAAGCCAGGGCTCACATTCGAGCCGGTGTTCGACTACGAGCAGGTGCTGGTCGTGGCCAAGGGCCATGCGCTGGCGTCGGCGGCTTACGTCAAGCCGCAGCAGCTGACACGCGAGGTGCTGATCAGCTATCCGGTGGATCTTGAGCGCCTGGATATCTACAGCCAGTTCCTGTTGCCGGCCGGTGTCACGCCCCGGCGCCACAAGGCGATCGAAACCACCGACATCATGATGCAGATGGTGGCCAGTGGCCGCGGCGTGGCGGCGATGCCGCGCTGGTTGGTCGAGGAATATGCGGCCAGGATGGACGTGGTACCGGTCCGCCTGGGCGCGCGCGGCATTCCCAAACAGATCTATCTAGGCGCACGCGAGGCGGATATCGCGATCGACTACCTGCGCGCCTTTATCGAACTGGCGCGCGCGCCGGCCAATGCCACTGCCTACACGCGAGGACACAACTGATGGACGCCACGACCGAGCGCACGCCACTTCCACTGCCTGCCGGCCACACCAAGGTGTTGCTGCATTCCTGCTGCGCGCCGTGCTCTGGCGAAGTCATGGAGGCGATGCTGGCTTCGGGCATCGACTACACCATCTTTTTCTACAACCCCAACATTCATCCGCGTAAAGAATACGAGTTGCGCAAGGATGAGAACATCCGCTTTGCCGAACAGTTTGGCGTGCCCTTCATCGATGCCGATTACGATCGGGACACCTGGTTCGAGCGGGCACGCGGCATGGAAAACGAGCCAGAGCGCGGCGTGCGTTGCACCATGTGCTTCGACATGCGCTTTGAACGTACCGCGCTGTATGCCCACGAACATGGCTTTCCGGTGATCACCAGTTCGCTGGGTATCTCACGCTGGAAAAACATGCAGCAGATCAACGACTGCGGCATTCGCGCTGCAGCCAAGTACCCCGGCCTGATGTATTGGGAGTACAACTGGCGCAAGGGTGGTGGCGCCTCGCGCATGATCGAGATCAGCAAGCGCGAACATTTTTATCAGCAGGAATACTGCGGCTGCGTCTACTCCCTGCGCGACACCAATCGCCATCGTGTGGACAGCGGTCGCAAGCGCATTCAACTCGGCGTGAAGTTCTATGGCGATGACGCGCAGGAAGACTGAGTCTGTTGCCGGTGAGCTGAGACCACAGCTGGATTTCAGGATCCCTTCCCGCGCGATCAGAACACCGCGCCACGCCGAATCCACCCAATCATCATGACACGACCGCAAGACCCGTGATTTCCACAGACACACCAAGCCTGGCCACTACAATTGCCGACACAGTCGCCGATGCCTATTCGCTGGAGGTCAGCGTCAACGACATCGGCGCGCTGACCAAGGCGGCGCCGCGCATCCTGCCTGGCTCGGCCATTTTCATTCCCTACCTGCCAGGCCAACACGACGCTGAGCGACTGGCTGCCGCACGGATGGTGCGCGGCCTCGGCTTCGAACCCATACCGCATCTTTCCGCGCGCCGCATGACGTCGCTTGCGCAATTGCAGGCATTGGTCGCGCGCGCAGTCGATGAAGCCGGGGTGAGATGCTGCCTCGTGATCGCCGGTGATCCATCCATCCAGAAGGGACCTTTTCCCGACAGCTTGTCGCTGATCGATACCGGCGTGTTTGAACGTTCGGGCATCCGCACCATCGGCGTAGCAGGTCACCCGCAGGGGCATCCGAACATGCGCACGGCAGAACAATGGGACGTCCTGGAACGTAAGTGTCGCAGCATCCAGCAGCGCGGCATGGCGCCCCTGATCGTGACGCAGTTCGGGTTCGACGCCGACAGCGTGGTGACGTGGGTGGAAGCGCTGCGCGCGCGTGGCATGACACATCCGGTGCGTGTGGGCGTGCCTGGCCCTGCCAGTGTCGCCGTACTCGCACGCTATGCGGCACGCTGCGGTGTCGGCGCCTGCGCGTCGGTGCTATCAAACTATGGCATCTCGATTGGTAAGTTATTCGGCAACGCAGGGCCGGATCGCTTTGTCGATCGCCTCGCCAGCCGCCTGACGCAAGCGCATGGAGATATCCACCTGCACCTGTTTCCGTTCGGCGGCATCGCCCAGTCTGTGGAGTGGGTCGCGCACTATCGTTCACGCAACGCGCCGCAAGATCGCACCAGCGCCGTCCGAGCGGATCGGGCCTGAGGCACAGTCGTGCCGTCTGCCAATCAACAGTGGCTTGAGACTGTCACACCGCGAATGCTCGGGTTATCAGGCAATGGCAAGGCCTGCAAGGATGAGAGACGCTGAGTGCGCTGCATGCAGCGTTGGCCAAGGCATGCTGTCCACTGCGGCGGCATTCGCAAAGAGAGTGGAAACGTGAGGGCGGCATCGTTCGCCGCCCCTGTCTTCTCTGGAAGCACGTCTCGTGCGCGATCCTGCTCATAGGCTGTGTGTTTCTACCGAGCGCTTACCGCACGTGAGGGAGTGCAGCGCCCAGCAGACTTGTCACAGGAGCGCGGCATGATGGTTGGCAATCACGGCAAGGGAGCGCTGCATCCGATGTCGTAGCCCTGCGCGAGGGCATTGTTTCTGCAACGCTCACCGAGAGATCTCGCCATGCCGAAGCCGTCGCTATTGTCGCTGTTGTGCTCCCTCTCGCTGCTGTCTGCGCCACTCGCTGCGGCCGAGTTGCAGCCCAAGCAATTGGCTGGCCCACCGGAAGAGTTCGAGCAGATGCGTGCGCCAGATCCAGCCGAGTCGGCGATCTTTTCCAAGAGTGCGCTACTGCCAGTTGAACTTGCGCCTGCCGGTCAATCCGCGCGTTGGCAGGGCAGTTTGCCGGTGGAAAATGGCCACCTGCGCTTTATGGTGTTGTCTGGCGATCAGGCTTGGGATGCGACAGTAACTGCACCTGCAGTTGCTGGCGCACGCACCGCCGCCGTGGCAACGCCGCTCCAAGCGCAACGCACGCTGCTGGGCATCGCCGAGAGCGGCACCAAGGGCATGCGCTACGCCGTGGAGTCCGCACAAAATGGCAACTGGTCGCTGACGCTGCAGTCGGCCTCGTCGGTCGCGCAGCGCGGCTATGTGCTGATGGAAGGCGATGGGCGTACGCAGCTCGCTTCGTACCTGCGCAATCGCCAGCGACAGGTTGGCCAGTCGCTCACGCTCAATGCGCTGTTGAGTGGCAACGACGCACGCGGCGCCACGCTGTTGGCTGCGCAGGCCGGGAAGATCGACGAAGCAAGCCTGCGCGTGATTGATCCACAAGGCAGCATCCGCAACCTGCCGATGGCCGATGACGGCAAGCATGACGACGGCGCCGCTGGCGATGGTGTGTACGGCGGCACGTTCCAGCCGACCAGCGAAGGCACCTGGATTGCGCAGGTGATCGTACGTGGGCATGACCAGGCTGGGCAACCTTTCGTGCGTACCAGCGAGCATGTGGTGCCGGTGCTGGATACCTCCTTGCGTTTACTCGGCAATGCGCTTGACGCACGCGCTGCCGAAGGCACACGGCTGAGGATTGCACTGCCGGTGGCCGCACGCGGCAACGCACCGTCGCACTATCGGGTGTTCGCCCAGGTGTGGGGCACCGATGCCAAGGGCAAGGACATACCGGTGGCGTGGATCGGCGGCATGCTGACACCCCAACAAGGCCAGCTGCCATTGAGCCTGGACGAACGCTGGATTGCGCGCGCCGGTGCGCGTGCGCCGTTTACGCTGCGTAGCCTGCGCATCGAAGACCCGGACCATTACATTCCGCTGGTGCAGGCCGCCACGCTGCCGTTGCAGGTGCCTGCGTTGCGACGCGCCAGTCTCGCGCGTGCCAGCACTGCGATCGACGAAAGCATGCGCAAGGGCCCGCGCCCGACGGCGTTGGCCTCCACGATGGCGACGGCGCAGCCACAGGCCGCCGGCTCGCAGTTGGTGCTGGTGCACGGCTATTGCTCCACCGGTGTATGGCCACAGGCGCAATTCACTAATGCATCGACATTTTTGGATCCCAAACAAAATCGCAGCAACGACCAGTTCGCGCAGCGACTGGCGCAGTTCGCCAGCCAGTGGTCGTCGTTCTCCACGGTGGCGCATAGCCAGGGCGGTATGGTTGCGCTGCACCTGTACACCTACTACTGGAGCGGGCTGGATAACGCGACCGGCGGGCGGGTCATGCAATCGGTGGGCACGCCGTATCAGGGCACCAATATGGCCGGCGTCCTGGCCACGGCAGGTTCATGGTTCGGTGTGGGCTGCGGTACCAACACCGACATGACCTACGACGGCGCCAAGGCCTGGCTGGCCGGCATTCCGGCCGACGCACGCGCCAAGGTCAACTACTACACCACCTCGTTCGCCAAGAGCAAGAAGTGGTACACCAACGACTACTGCAACGCTGCCTCGGACCTTGTCTTGAACGACCCCGAAGACGGCGTTGTGGAGCAGGTCAACGCGCAGCTGCCGGGCGGCGTCAATCTCGGCCATACCACCGGCCAATGCCACACCACCGGCATGCGCGACCCCGCGCAGTATCTGGACGCCAACCGCAATGCGGTGATGAATGCCAACGCGGCGAGGTAAGGTGCAGCCGATGCGATCTGGGCTGACGCTAGCTGATTGAATCCATCCCTGCACTAAGCGGGACTGTCTTTCAGGCCGATCGACGCTCTCTGCGGCAAGACGATTGCCTTGCTGTACAGGCTCCTACCCAGCGCAGTGGGCCTGAGCAGGTCGCTGCAAGCTCATTCGACATGCAGGGTCTCGACGATGCCGTCGCTGACGCGGCGCACATTGCCAAAGTTGGACAGATACGTCGAGCACCGCCCGTGCGCACGCGCGCCGACCCGTGCGGATGGTGGAGCGAGGCATTCACCCTCGCACTGGATGGAGTCGGTACATCTGCGGCCTGAATCGGCCGCCTTCAGATCGCAGACCTTCGGCTTGTCGGGAGCCGGCAAGCCAAGAGTTGTCCATGCCCCACCTTTGGCAGTGCATTCGCTTTCAGTCTGGGGAACCATGGGCTTGACTGCCGCCACCGCTGAATATGCGCTGCCTGCCAACGCCAGGCAGACGGCCAGACGCCGCAATGTCTTTCGTGCGTACATAAGGTGACACCTTATGCGTACTAGCTTGAAACCGTCAGCATCCAGATCCACGACTGACCGCATCGCCGGCAAGGAAATAGCACTCGTAAATCTCCTGCTGCTGCGCATCAAATTTTCCGGTAAATACTAGGAAACTTGTCCTGTCATCCGATCGCAGGTGTATTTGACTAGGCGCTCCGGGAAGGCGACTGACCTGCCGTGCGGTGACAACACCGCGCTCATTCCGCCCGACCGCATAGAGCGCCCCCTCATTCAGACCCAAGTGGAGCAAGCCGCTGAACACGAAGATGCCGTGCGCGTTCTCGATAATACCAAGCACGTTTTCTTCAAGAAGCGACCGAGTTTCTCCAGTAGCTTCGGTGAATTGGAGACGGCCTATCCATTCCCGTGATCAGTACCGGTCAGCAAACCGCCAAACGCGTTGACGGCATGCTCGAAAGGAGGCGCTTGTGCAAACACCGCTGTACCGGTTCCGACTAGGGTGACAATCAGTATCCAGTTGAAAATCCGTGTCATGCGACCCTCAAGGTGTATCGATCAGGCATGCAGAGCTTGTGACGCATCCAGACGACGCTGGACGGCATCGTTGCAGCACCGAAGCTGGACGGACGAGCAATAGAAGCGCCGCCACAACGCTGGCTAGCAATTGCCAGAAAGACACAAACTGATCGGCGTGGATGTCCATATAAGGATGGTCATCTGTAGCGCTGCATTTCCATGCCACATCGTCGAAGCTGCCACCCTGATCCAGGCAGCCGTCCGGTGCATACCATGCCGCAAGAAAACACCAACCTGCCACAACAACGTGCAGGCATGAGGCTGCTCTTAGCAGGTTGCGCTTTAGCGTTGTCATACCACATCGCACTCATCGATGAGTTCGAAAGGACCGGCGGACCATAGCACGCAGCGACGCTACGGACGCTTCCCGGCGTGCAAATGCGCAGAGATCTAACCGGATCCAGGCGGATGCGCAGCCAGCGTCATCCGCACAGCATCCACGCCTCAGCGAAACACCACAGTGCGGTGCCCATTGAGCAGGATGCGATGTTCGACATGGCGACGCACCGCGCGTGCGAGCACCAACGATTCGGTGTCGCTGCCCAGGCGCACCAGGTCGCGCGGAGTCATGGCGTGATCCACGCGGGCGACGTCCTGTTCGATGATCGGACCTTCGTCCAGATCTTCGGTGACATAGTGCGCGGTGGCGCCGATGATCTTGACCCCACGCGCGTGCGCCTGGTGGTAAGGCTGCGCACCCTTGAAGCTGGGCAGGAAGCTGTGATGGATATTGATCGCGCGCCCAGCCAGCGCGCGACACAGGCCTGGCGAGAGAATCTGCATGTAGCGCGCCAGCACCACCAGATCGATGTGCAGGTCGTCGACCAGGGCGAGCAGCTGCGCTTCCTGTTCGGCGCGCGTGTCTGCGCTCACCGGCAGATGATGGAAGTCGACGCCGTAGGACGCGGCCAGCGGTGCGAAATCGGCGTGGTTGGAGACCACTGCGACGATCTCCACAGGCAGTTGCCGGCTATGGGTGCGGAACAGCAGGTCGTTGAGACAGTGGCCCTGCTTGCTCACCAGCACCAGCAACCGCGCGCGGCGACGCGCGTCGTGCAACTGCCATTGCATCTGGAACGCGCCCGCCAACACCGAAAACTGCTGTTCCAGGCTGGCGATATCGGTTGACGGCGTTTTTTCGAAATGCACGCGCAAAAAGAACCGCCCGCTTTCCTCGTCGCCGAATTGCTGCGCGTCGAGGATGTTGCAGGCCAGATCGAACAGCAGCCCGGTCACGCGATAGACGATACCGGTGCGGTCGGGGCAGGACAGCGTGAGAATGTAGTCGGAGCGCATTGACGCAATGATAGCCAATACGTGACATCACCGACGCAGTGCTTGCGTCGGTAACCTTTGCAGTGCGAACAGGCGCGAAACTCCTGTGTGCGGCGCGGCAGGTTTTGGCCGGGGTGTCGTTATTGCGTTACTTGCTTGCTGCACGACCTGCACTGTGCTGATGCGTGATGCTGTGATCGATCGCGCAGCGCGAGCGCATGCACGACCCGGTGCACGCCCCTCAGCGCGGCGGCAAACGCAGCATCAGCCGCCGGTTGATCTCCTCCAGCTGCGCAAGCGACGCGTCCACCGATGTCTCCATGGCTTCCTGCGTGGTGATGTGCGCACGCAGATGCGCCGGATCGGACAGCTCGCCACGCACCAGGAACACATTCTCGCCGACTTCGCCCAGGTGGCGACTGAGCACCACGTAGTCCACCTGATCGAAGCCATGCTGCTTGGCCAGCGGCAGCAGACGCGCCACCATGCGCTCGCTCGCGTCATCGACAGGCTTGCCCAACTCGGCATCGAGCACGCTCACCGCTTCGCGGATCTGTGCGAACAGAGAGTGGTCCGGGTGCTCGGGATGGTCCGGGCCTACCGGGCCTTGGGCGATGGCCGGAGCGTCGGTCATCGTGTGTCACCGGCGCACGCCAGTGCGCGCGGTATGCGCTCGGTCGAACCGAGCGTGATATGCAGGTGTCGCATCGCATCCTCCCTGGAGCGGCGGCTGTCACGGGCCGCCATTTTAGAAGGTCTGCTGCATGTTTAGGTGAGCAAGCCATGGCCTGTCGTGCGTTGAAGCGAAGTGCCTTGCGCAGGGCGAAGAGCAGCCAACAAAACGACGGCGCAACCGCCAGGCGGCGTGGCCTGTGCTCGGAATCGGCATGTACTCCTCGTACCCTGCGGCTCTGAGCGCGCCGTCCACGCCCACTTGACGACTGCGCGCTACGTTCTGATAGCCGCTCTACATCCGCGTTGCGGCAGGGCGATCAGGCAACCTGCCCCGCCCGCCGTGCCGAGACTTCTGCCAGTACCGCCCAGTCTGCGTTGCCGTCGCCATGCGCGATGGCCTCGTCCAGGCCGGCGCGCAGCACTTCGCCCAACGGCATCGGCACCTGCTTGTCGGCACCAGCCTGGATGGCCAGGTCCACATCCTTGCGACCCAGCGTGGCAGTGAAGCCGGCGGGCAGGTACGCGCGCTGCATGATCAGGCGGCCATAGCCCTGGTAGGCGGGCGCGGCGAACAAGGTGCTGGTGAGCATGCCCAGAAACTGCGTGGCATCCACGCCATGGCCGCGTGCCAGCGCGCTGGCTTCTGCCATCGCCCCGATGGCGCTGGCCAGGCAGAAGTTGGCGGCCAGCTTCACTGCATTGGCCTGCTCCGGTGCGCGACCGATGTGCCAGGTCGTTTGCCCCAGCACATCGAACATCGGCTGCACCCGCGCCACTGCGGCTTCATCGCCGCCCGCCAGAATATTGAGCTTGCCGGCTTCGGCCACATCCACGCGCCCAAGCACCGGCGCGGCCACATAGGCCACACCGCGCTCGGCATGCAGCGCGGTCAATTCATGCGCCAGCGCGACCGAAATGGTGGCCATGTTGACGTGCACGCTGCCCGCCGGCAGCGCGTCCAGCACGCCGCGCTCCAGCAAGGTCTGGCGCACTGCACTGTCGTCGGCCAGCATCGAAAACAGCAACGGGCCGTGCGCAGCGTCGAGCGGTTGCTCCACCACCGTGGCGCCAGCGTCGCGTAGCGGCTGGGCGCGTTCGGGCGAACGGTTCCATACGCTCAGTTCGAATCCGCCACGCAGCAGGTTGTGCGCCATCGGCAGGCCCATCGTGCCCAAGCCCAGAAATCCTATCGGCATGCGTTGTCCTTGTTCGGTATGACGTCAGGGGTGTGGATCAATTGGCGAACACGCCACGCGCATCGCGCGGTTCGCAGCGCAGATATTGTGGGGCCGGAGTCACCGACGCGCCCAGTGCTGCGGCGGCATGCCACGGCCAGCGCGGGTCGTACAGGATGCCACGCGCCAGCGCGATCGCATCGGCCTGGCCTTCTTGCAGAATCGCTTCGGCCTGCGCCGGCTCGGTGATCAAGCCCACGCCAATCACCGGCGTGCTCACCTGCGCGCGAATCTCCTGCGCGAACGGAATTTGATAGCCCGCCTGCAGCGGAATCTGCTGCCGCGGATCGAGCCCTCCGCTGGAAACGTGGATGTACTGCGCACCGCGTGCATCTAGCGCCTTCGACAAGGCGATGCTCTGCTGCACATCCCAACCGCCTTCGACCCAGTCGGTGGCCGAGATGCGCACGCCAAGGGCGATTTTTTCCGACACGGCCGCACGCACCGCGTCGAAGATGCGCAGCGTCAGCCGCATGCGATTTTCCAGCGACCCGCCATACGCATCGCTGCGCTGGTTGCTCAGTGGCGACAGGAACTGATGCATCAGATAGCCATGCGCGGCATGCAGTTCGATCAACTCCAGGCCCAGTCGCTCGGCGCGTTTTGCCGATGCGACGAAGGCGTCAACCACGGCATCGATCCCGGCGTGATCCAGTGCTTGCGGCACCGGCTGCTCTGCGCGGAATGGCACCGCCGATGCAGACACGGTCTGCCAGCCGTGCGCGTGATCGGGTGCGATGGCCTCGCCACCTTTCCACGGCAGATCGGTCGAGGCCTTGCGGCCGGCATGTGCCAGCTGGATGCCGATCGGCATCGGCGACCAGGCCCGTACCGATTGCAACACCTCACCCAGGGCCTGCTCGGTGGCGTCGTCATACAGGCCCAGATCGGCGTAGCTGATGCGCCCTTCCGGCACCACTGCGGCCGCTTCGAGAATCAGCAGGCCGGCACCGGATTGCGACAACGTGCCCAGGTGGATGCGGTGCCAATCGCTGGCGCGTCCGTCCTGCGCCGAGTACTGGCACATGGGCGCAATGACAATCCGGTTGGCGAGCGCAAGCGGGCCGAAGGCGATGGGGGAGAACAACTGGCTCAAGGCGGCATCCACAACTGACACGGGGAGGCTTATTGCACTGCGCCGCGCGCGCCGGCACAACCGCTGCGATGGATCACTGCGTCATGCAGAACGCGCACTGGCGTCATTGACGCTGCGTGCACGCGGCAGGTCCGGCGGCCCGTGCAGGAACGCCAGCGCCTGCGCGCAGGACTGCTCCACCTTCAACGTCAGCAGTTCGTCGGCGCGCGTGCGTCCAAAGTTAAGTGCGGCAATCGGCAAACCATCGCGTGCAGCGGCCTGCACGAATCGAAAGCCCGAATACACCATCAGCGACGAACCCACCACCAGCACCGCGTCGGCCGCCTGCAGGTGCGCGAATGCACGCTCCACCCGCTCGCGCGGCACGTTCTCGCCGAAGAACACCACATCCGGCTTGAGCACGCCACCACACGCCGGGCATGGCGGCACCACGAAATGCTCGAAGGCCACATCGTCCAGATCGGCATCGCCATCGGGCGCCTGCGCGGCCTCCAGCTCTGCCCAACCGGGATTGGCCTGTTCAAGCAGCAGCTGAAAGTCGGTACGTGGCATGCGGCGCTCGCAGCCCATGCAGCGCACCACATCGAGCCGACCATGCAGATCGATCACCGCCTGGCTACCGGCGGCCTGATGCAGGCGGTCCACGTTCTGGGTGAGCAGCACTTCTAACTGGCCACGCCCCTCCAGCGCAGCGAGCGCGTGATGGGTGGCATTGGGTTGCGCCAAGCCGAAGCGCGGCCAACCGACCAGGCTGCGCGCCCAATAGCGCTGCCGCGTGGACAGCTCGCCCATGAACGCCTGGAACGTCACCGGCTGTGGACGCTTCCAGCCGCCTTGCAGATCCCGGTAATCGGGGATGCCCGAATCGGTGCTGCAGCCGGCACCGGTCAGCACGAACAGGCGCTGATGGCGCTCGATGAAGTCCTGCAGCGTGTGGTCGTCGTGGGCAAGGACAGCAGTCATGTGGTAATTCCGGAAGCCATAGAAGCACGTTGCACCAGCGCCACGTGCCTGCCCCGCTGTGGCGCAGTGTCGGCAGCCAGACCGGCGCGCTTGCTCGCGCGCATAGCTGTGCATATCACGCCGTCGTCGATCAGTGAAGATGCACACCGAAGACGCGCAACGCGCCGCCCTGGATGCAGGCCCGGAGACGGTACAGCATCGCGCCATGGCCGCGCAGCCGGTTCCGATGCGTTCGCGCGGTCCGCCACGCTGTGGGCACCGGCGCTCAATGCGCCGCGCGTATCTGTTCGACAAAGCGCAGCAGATCCTGATTGAAACGCACGCTGTCTTCCAGGAACGGAGCGTGCCCGGCGTCCGGATACAGCACGGTCTGCGCCCGTGGTTGCACCTGTCTGGCACGCATCAACGTCGGCTCGGTCGCCACCAGCGCATCGCGCGCGCCGTACATCAGCAACACCGGCAGGCGCGTGTGTTGCAGGCCGACAAGGTCGATCGACATGCCTTGCATGGCACGCTGCATGTCCCACGAGGCCAGCGATGCGTTGGCCAGCAACGTCTCGAATACCGGTGCGGGCGGTTGAGTGGCGAAGCACAGCCGCAGGAACTCCTGCACCGCCTGCAGATGCGTGCGCAGATCCGGCGAGACCAGATCACGATAGATCGCTGGATGCGCACCCAACTGTTCCGCGCGCAGTTCGATCACACCGTCGACGTACACCACTCCGGCAAGCCCGGTATCGCCGTAGTGGCTCAGGTAGTTGCTGATCACTGCGCCGCCCAGGGACCACCCCACCACGACCGCGTCGCGCGCGCTTGCCCCCTTCAACACGGCAGCAAGGTCGTCGGCCCAACGCATGCCCTCCTGATACGTAGATGCCGCGACCGGCTTTCCGGACAAGCCATGCCCCCGCAAATCGTAGGTAATCAGCCGATAGCGCTGCAAACGCGCATCGGCCAGCTGCGCATCCCAATTGATGCGGCTGCCGAGCAGGCCATGCACGAACACGATCGGCGGGCCCTCGGCGGCGCCGTGCTCTTGCACTGCCAGGGTGACGCCATCGGGCGCAGTCACCGTATAACTGCGCGAAGCAGGGGTGACGGCCGCGGCCAACGTTGAAGAAAGCAGCAACAGGCAAGCCAGAACGTAGCGCATCGGCCGCATGCCAATGACCGGGAAGCGAACAGGCATCGGAGTGAACTCCAGACAATCGGAGCGGCCATCCTCCAGCCTGACACCAATGTGAGGGTCAAGCAGTGCGTGCAACGTATGCTTGGCGCATGGCAACGCCTCCCGAACCCTCGCTGAGCATTGGCGCACTGGCACTGCAGACTGGCGCCAGCGTGCGCTCGATTCGTCACTACGATGCCCATGGATTGCTGACGTCCTCAAGCAGCGCCAACGGCTATCGGGTCTTCCCTGCAGCGTGCGTTGCACAGGTGCGGCAGATTCAGCGCCTGATCGCCACCGGCTTCAGTCTGGACGACATCCTCGGCTTCCCCGATTGCATGCGGTTGGTGGAAGGCGCGCAGATGTGCCCGGAAACCGCATACGTGCATCGCGCGCGTCTGCAGCAGATCGAACGCCAGCTGGCCGATCTGGAACGGCGGCGTGGGCGCCTGCTGGAGACCCTGGCACAGGGTGCGGCCGATGCGATCGCCGCGCCACCTTCTGCAGCGCAGACGGCACGCAGCAAGCGGGCACGCTAGATCGGAAGGGTGAGCGACAGCCATCGCTTCAAGGTGCCTTGCATCGCGCCACCTACCACGTCGCACAGCGCACCCATGGCACAGCAATCGGCCACTACAGCAAGTTGCTGACCTCGATCAGGTTGCCGTCCGGATCGCGGAGGAGACCGACAACAACGCGCCGGTTGCGCCGGTACGCTGGATCGGACCCTGCTCGATGGTGACACCGGCAGCGACGATGTGGTCCTGCGCCTGCTGCAGTCATGTCATTCGCCACGCGCAGGATGCGGCGCAAACCGGCCGTAAGGCCGCGTGTCGTCGGCGCGCTGGCGCAACACGTAGGCGGCCGCGAAAGCGAGCGCCAGCAAGGTCAGGCACATACCGACCAGCGCACCCCAGCCACCGTGCTGCCAGAACCAGCCGCCGAGCGCGCCGATCACGCTGGAGCCGGCGTAATACGCCAGCAGATACAGCGATGCGGCGTGACTGCGATGCGCGCCACCGAGCCGGCTCACCCACGCACTGGCGGCCGAATGCGCGATGAAAAACCCGATCGTCAGCAGCACGATGCCGGTCACCACCAACGCCAGCACGTGCGCCAAGGTCAGCGCCACGCCGAGCACGCATAGCACGATGCCGGTCGTGACCACCGGCCCGCGCCCGAACCGGTCAGAGGCGGCACCGGCCACCGACGAACTGACGATGCCAAACACATAGGCGCTGAAGATCATGCCGATCTGGCTCTGGCTCAAACCGAATTCCGGCCCACCCAGGCGAAAGCCGGCGTAGTTGTACAGGCACACGAACACGCCCATCAACAGGAACGGCAGCGCGAACAGAAACGGCAGATTGCGATCGCGCAGATGCCCGGCCCAGGCGCGCAGATGAAAACGCAGATTGATGCCGTGCCGACGCACGAAGTTGCGCGACGGCGGCAGCAACCAGAAGAACGCCAGTGCGCACAGCAGATCGAACACGCTCAACACCGCCAATGCGGTGCGCCAATCGGTGTGGTCGGTCAGCACGCTCATCACGATGCGTCCGCTCATGCCGCCAAAGGCATTACCGGCCACGTACAAGCCGGTGGCCGCGCCCATCTTGTTGGCCGGCAATTCTTCGCCCAGGTACACCATCGCCACCGCCGGTACTCCGCCCAGCGCGATGCCGGACAAGGTGCGCACCAGCACCAGCGCACCCCAGTGCGGCAGGAACGCAGCGATCAGGTTGAGCACCGCCGCGATGGCGATCGACACGAACATCAGCCCGCGCCGGCCGAGGTTTTCCGACACTGCGCCGGCACAGAAGATGGCCAGGGCCAGTGCGCCAGTGGCCAGCGACAACGGCAGCGAGGCGGTCGCTGCGTCCACTTGGAAGGCACGCGCGAATTCCGGCAGCACCGGCTGCACGCTGTACAGCAGCGAGAAGGTGGCAAAGCCGGCCAGAAACAGCGCCAGGCGAATGCGCAACGCTGCCGGTGCGGCGGCGCTAGCGTCGAAGGTCACGGATGGGTCGGGCAGCGGACTCGGGCGGCGATCAGAGGAAGACACAGCAGCGCACTTGAGACGTGGGAAGGCGAGTATTCGCCCGCCACCACCCCCTGTCCAATATATGATGGTGGCAGTTGCCATATCTGGAAAAGATGGATGGAGCTGCGTCACTTGCGCTACTTCCTGGCGGTTGCCGAAGAAGGCAACTTCACCCGTGCCGCCGCGCGGGTGGGCATCGGCCAGCCGCCGCTGAGCCAGCAGATCCAGACACTGGAACGGGAGCTGGGCACGCCGTTGTTTCGGCGCACCCATAGCGGTGCCGAACTGACTCCGGCCGGCGAGGCGTTTCTGGGCGAAGTGCGCCGCGTGCTCGCCGATGTGGAGCGCGCCGCCGAAACCGCACGCCGGGTGGCGCGTGGCGAGTCCGGGCGGTTGCGCCTGGGCTTCACCGCCTCGGCCGCCTTCAGCCCGGTGGTGCCGCGGTTGATTCGCGATTTCCGCCGCAAGTGGCCGCAAGTAGAGCTGCTGCTGGACGAGACCAATACCGCCAGCCTGCTGGTGGGGTTAGCCGAAGGCCGGCTGGATGCGGCGTTCGTGCGCTACGGGCTGAGCACGCCACCGGATTTGCAGCTGCTGCGCTTTGCCGACGAGCCGATGAAGATCGCCGTCCCTGCCGCGCACCCCCTGGCCACGCGCAACAGCGCACCATTGGCGGCGCTAGCCGGCGAGCCTTTCATCCTGTTTCCGCGCAGCTTCGGCTCAAGCCTGTACGACGAAATCCTGGCCGCCTGCCGGCAATCCGGCGTGACCCTGCGCATCACCCAGGAAGCGCCGCAGATGTCGTCGATCATCAATCTCGTGGCGGCCGAACTGGGCGTCTCGGTGGTGCCCGCCTCCACCGCACAACTGCAGCGGCCCGGCGTGCGCTATCTGGATATCGAAGGCCATATGCCGCTGGCGCGCCTGGCCCTGGCCGTCGCGCCGGGTGCCTTGGAGACCACACCGTTGGTGCGGCATTTATGGGCGTTGGCAACGCTGATCTGAGCGTGGCTGGCCGCAGATGACAAACGCTGGTGGCCGATGCTCGGCTCGGCAGGTGCCGCTCGTTCACCGCGGTTCCTGCGCGCCACCGGCACCCACCTGCTGCCGGCTCACTGGGCGGTGTTAGCTGCGCTCAGCGCTGGCAGGCTCCGGCAAGCGGAAGAAGGCACGCGCCGCTGCCGTGCTGTTGGCAGCGGTCACGGCGACGTCTTCGCCACGATCGCGCGCCAGTTCTTCGACGATATGCGACAGGAACATCGGCTCGTTGCGGCGGTCCTTGGGCATCGGCTTGAGTGTGCGCGGCAACAGGTAGGGTGCGTCGGTTTCGATCATCAAGCGGTTGGCGGGGATATTGCGCACCAGCTCGCGCAGATGCGCGCCGCGGCGTTCGTCGCACAGCCAGCCGGTGATGCCGATGTAGTAATCGCGGTCCAGGTAGGCGAACAGTTCTTCGCGTGTCCCAGTGAAGCAGTGCACCACCGCCGCACCCAGGCGACCTTCGAAGCTGCGCATGATGGCGAGGAAATCTTCATGCGCGTCGCGCTGGTGCAGGAACAGCGGTTTGCCGTTGTCGGCAGCCAACTGCAGCTGGCGTTCGAAGGCCTTGTGCTGTGCCGGGCGTGGCGCGAAATCGCGGAAGTAATCCAGCCCGCATTCGCCCACCGCCACCACCTGCGGATGTGCCTGCAGCGTGCGCATTTCGGCTTCGCATTCGGCGGTGAATTCCACGGCGTGGTGCGGATGCACGCCGGCGGTGGCGTACAGGAATCCGGGGTGTTGCTGCGCTAACTGCAAGGCCAGTGGCGAATGTTCACGGCTGGCACCGGTGATCACCAGCTGTGCCACACCCGCCTCGCGTGCGCGTTGCAGCACGGCCTCGCGGTCACGATCGAAGGAATCATGGGTGAGGTTGGCGCCGATATCGATCAACTGCATGGTGCGGGTGTCGCCTGAAAGAGCAGATGCGATTGTACTGGGTGGGCGTTTCCCTCATCCGCCCTGCGGGCACCTTCTCCCGCAAGCGGGAGAAGGGATATGCACCACTGGATCTGGATATCCACGCCGGGATCTGCAGGACGGGATCTGCATGCAGTCGGCAGCACCTGCATGCTATCGGCCTGCACGAACGCACTGCCGTTTCCCCGCCCCGCGAGCACCTCCTCCCGCAGGCGGGAGAAGGGATCTCCGCGGCGGGATCTGGATGCGATCAGCGGCACCTGCATGCTATCGGCCTGCACGAACGCACTGGCTTCCCCCTCTCCCGCCTGCGGGAGAGGGGCGGGGGTGAGGGCCGCTTGCGCAGCACGCTCAACCCACCACCGGTATCGCCATCGCATCGATCTTCGCTGCCAGCGCCTGGATCGCCAGTTGCGCCGAACGCGAGAGCTGACGCTGCGGGGCCACGCACAAGGCCAGCGTCATCGGTTTGGTCAGGTGCTGGCGGAACGGCACGAACGCCAGTCGCCCGTCGGCCACGTCGGGCGCGGCGTCCAGCCACGACATCAGCCCCACGCCGGCGCCGGCGCGCACCAGTCCGCGCAAGGTGCGTACATCGTTGCAATGGGTGAGCCGCTTCACGTCGATATGCTGGCGCTGGTACAACACCTTGGCGTGCTCGCCCACGATCAACGGCGCGGCCGGCAGAAGCAATCGGTGCTCCAAGGTCTCGCTCAGCTGCAGTTCGGTGCGCGTGCTCAACGGGTGGCCCACCGGCATGGCAATCCCCAGCGGGATATCCGCAAACGCGCGCACCTCCAGGTCCACGCTGCTCACCGGGTCCAGCAGCAGGCCGATATCCACATCGGCCGAGGTCACCATTTCCATCACCCGCTGATTGCGCGCGGTGGACAGGTTGAAGGTGATGCCGGGGTACTCCTGCACCAATGCGGCCACCGCCTCCGGCACCACGCCCTCGCTGAGCGCGTCGATCATGGCGATCTCCACGTGCCCGCGACGCAGCCCCTTGAGCTCGTCGAAGCGCTCCAGCGTGCGGGCGTAGGCCTTCTCCCAGCCGCGCACATCCACCAGCAGCAGCTCGCCGGCCGCGGTGAGCCGCAGCCGGCCGGGCAGGCGCTCGAACAGCTGCGCGCCCAGCTCTTCCTCGGCCTTGAGGATCTGCCGGTCGATCGCCGAAGCCGACACGTGCAACACGTCGGAGGCCTTGCGGATGCTGCCGCAGCGGGCCACTTCGATGAAGTAACGGGTGAAGCGGGAGAAGGTCAGCATGGGACGGGACTCGGTTGGCGTTGCATTTTTTGCAATGGCTTGGCGGAAAAACGATGTTTGATCACACACCCCCGGCTTCCTAGAGTCAATCCGGCACCGCTCCCGCCTCACGCCAGAGACCGCCCCATGGATGTCGCCGTCCCCGCCCTGCCGCTGCACTGCACCTTCGACGCCGCCGACTGGCAGCGCCTGGCCCAGCACTGGCACGCGGTGGCGCTGAGCAGCGAGGTCGGGCAAGCGCCGTTCAAGGCCACCCTGCTGGACGAGCCGCTGGTGCTGTACCGGCTGGGCGACGAATTGGTGGCCGCGCGCGATGTCTGCCCGCACCGCGGCGTGCCGCTGAGCATGGGCACGGCCGATGGTGGCGGCGTGGTCTGCGCCTACCACGGGCTGCGCTTCGGCGCGGGCGGGCGCTGCAATCACATCCCGGCCAGTCCAAATCAGAACATCCCGGCCAAGATGCGCCTGCACACCTATGCGGTGGCCGAGCGCTACGGCTTGATCTGGGTCTGCCTGGCCAAGCCGGCGAACGTGAGCGAGGCCGAAGTGCAGATCCCACCGATGCCGGGCTGGGACGAGGACGGCTTCCAGCAGATCGTCTGCCCGGCGTTCGACATCGGCGGCAGCGCCGCGCGCCAGCTGGAGGGGTTCATCGACGTGGCGCATTTCGCCTTCGTGCATACCGCCACCTTCGCCCAGCCGGACAAGCGCGAAGTGCCGGCCTATACCACCACCGAAACGCCGACCGGCTTCAACGCCGATTACCTGAGCACGGTGGCCAATTATTCGGTGGACATGCCGTTGCCGGACGTGGATCCGGATTTCCAGTGGCTGCGCCATTTCGAGGTGCATCTGCCGTTCACCGCCACCCTCACCATCCACTTCCCGGTGCCGCGCAAGCGGCTGGTGATCATGAACGCGGCCAGCCCGGTCTCCAAACACAAGACGCGCCTGCTGGTGCCGATCGCGCGCAATTTCGACACCCATCTGCCGGTAGAGGACGTGCATGCCTTCAACCTGCGCGTGTTCGAAGAGGACCGCGCCATGGTGGAGGCGCAACGGCCGGAATATCTGCCGCTGGACCCGCTGCTGGAAGTACATATCCCGGCCGACCGCAGTTCGATCGCTTACCGCCGTGGCCTGCGCAGCCAGGGCTATAGCGATTTCTTCCTGCGCTGACCGCCAAGGAGCGCGCCATGAGCCTGCATGAAGTACGTGTTGCCGCCGTGGCCGAGCAAGGCCACCGTCAGCGTGCGATCCGGCTGGAGCCGATCGACAGCGAGTTGCCCGCGTTCGAGGCCGGCGCGCATGTGGATCTGCACCTGCCCGATGGATTGATTCGCCAGTATTCGATCGCCAGCGCGCCGCATGTGCGCGACCACTATTTGCTGTGCGTCAAGCTCGCCGACGCCTCGCGCGGCGGCTCGCGGCATCTGTGCGAACAGCTCGCACCAGGCGATCGACTGCGTATTTCAACACCACGCAATCTGTTCCCGCTGCATCCGGGCGAGCGCCACGTGCTGCTGGCTGCCGGCATCGGCATCACCCCGCTGCTGTCGATGGCCGAAGCACTGGAAGCGCGCGGCGAGCCCTTCGTGCTGCATTACTACGCACGCCGCCATGCCGATGTGGCGTTTTCGCAGCGCTTGCAACAAGGCTTCACACAAGGGCAGGTGCATATGCATCTGAGCGACGGAGGGCAGAGCCCGCGTGTGCATGTCCCGGAGGAACTGGGTCAGGCGCGTGCGCGCGATCAGCTGTATCTGTGCGGGCCAACCGCCTTCATGGACCATTTCACCGTGCTGGCGAAGGCGCATGGCTGGACGGCAGCGCAACTGCATCGCGAACACTTCGCTGCCGCCGCGCCTAGCCTGGCCCACGATGCCGACAGCGCGTTCGAAGTGGAACTGGCCGCCAGCGGCCGTGTGGTGCAGGTGCCGGCCGATTGCAGCATCGCCAGCGCCCTGCTCGATGCTGGTATCGAGGTGCCGCTGTCATGCGAACAAGGCATGTGCGGCGCCTGTCTGACCGGCGTGCTGGCTGGGATGCCAGATCATCGCGACAGCGTGCTTAGCGACGCCGAACGTGCCACCAACCGGCAGATCACCGTGTGCTGTTCACGCAGCCGCTCGCCACGGTTGGTGCTGGATCTTTGATCGCTGTCTGCGCGGTGCGACTGCACCCGTTCAGTCATGTCGCGCTGCCCAATGCTGCGCTTGCGTATAACCATGACGTGCAACGTGCCGCACCGTCCGTCACTGCATCCGCACTGCAATACGCACGTCAGCAAAGGCACGTACAGCGCGACAATGCCCGCTATCGCCGCTTGTCACGTCCACGCTACGTTCCACGAGCTGCACTTGCACCGCAATCCGTGGCCGATGTCCGTGGCAAGCGCAGCGCGACAGGGCAAGATGGGTCCCCCGTGTGAGTGCTGCCAACGCGCGCCGCTCCATATCGATGAGATGTCTGCCGATGTTCGTTTGTGCTGTCGTCAACCGGCTCCCCGCCCCGAGCACACGCTGATGCGCTGGCCCGATTTTGCGCTCATCGCCAACGGCAGCTCTGTGCGCACCGAAGTGCTGGCAGGTGCCACCACCTTCCTGACGATGGCGTACATCGTCTTCGTCAATCCGGACATCCTGGCCACCACGGGCATGGATCGCGGCGCGGTGTTCGTGGCCACCTGCCTTGCCGCCGCACTCGGCTCGCTGTTGATGGGCATGCTGGCCAACTACCCCATCGGCATGGCGCCGGGCATGGGCCTGAACGCGTTCTTCGCCTTCAGCGTGGTCGGCACATTGGGCTATAGCTGGCAGCAGACGCTGGGGCTGGTGTTCGTTTCCGGCTGCGTCTTTTTGCTGCTCACCGTCACCGGCGCACGGCGTTGGTTGGTGGATGGCATCCCGCCCACCTTGCGCAGCGCCATTGCGGTGGGCATCGGCCTGTTTCTGGCCCTGATCGGGCTGCAGAAAGCCGGGCTGGTGGTGGCGCACCCGCAGACGTTGCTCACGCTGGGCGATCTGCATCGGCCCGAACCGCTGCTTGCGCTGGCCGGATTGCTGCTGATCGGCGTACTGGAACTGCGCCGTGTGCGTGGCGCCATGCTGCTCGGCATTCTAGCGGTGACCGTGGCGGCACTGGCGCTGGGGTTGGTTCAGTACACGCGCGTACTGTCGCTGCCGCCGAGCTTGGCGCCCACCTTGTTGCAACTGGACATCGTCGGCGCCTTGCACGGCCATGGCGGCAGCGGCACGCTCGCTGCGGTGCTACACGTGGTGCTGGTGTTTGTGCTGGTGGAAATGTTCGACGCCACCGGCACGCTGATGGGTGTGGCACAACGCGCCGGCCTGCTGCACACACCTGCGCAACGCCGCCAGTTCGACCGTGCCCTGCTTGCCGACAGCACCGCCATCCTGGCCGGCGCGCTGCTTGGCACTTCCAGCACCACCGCCTATGTGGAAAGTGCCGCCGGCGTGCAGGTGGGCGGGCGCACCGGCCTCACCGCATTGGTGGTTGCCGGCCTGTTTTTGCTTGCCCTGCTGTTCTCGCCGCTGGCCGCGATGGTGCCTGCCTATGCCACCGCGCCGGCTCTGATCTACCTGGCCTCGGTAATGCTGCGCGAATGCACGCAGATCCAATGGGACGATGTGGGCGACGCGTTGCCGGCCGCCATCTGCATGCTCGCCATGCCGCTCACCTATTCCATTGCCACGGGGCTGGCGTTCGGCTTCGTTACCTATGCCGCGCTCAAACTCGGCAGTGGGCGCTGGCGCGGCGTGCATCCGGCCACCTGGGCGATCGCGGGGTTGTTCGTGCTGCGCTATGCGCTGGAATGACTGGCGCATGCGCCGCGCCTGCTTGCATGCATGCGCACACGTGGGTGGCCGCGCGTCACGCTGCCAGGCAAGCTACACCTTCACTGGCGCTCGCACGCCACCGCATCTATTACCGAGTGTCCTGCATGCCCATTCTTCATCGCTACCTGCTCCTGAGCGTGTGCACGTTCTTGCCCATCGTCGCGTGTGCACGGCCAGCACTAGCGCCTGCGCAACAACGCGAACACCAGGTCGCGCAATTGTTCCTTGACGCTGCCGAGCAACCGGCGCAATTGCGCACCTGGCTACAGGCGATGCCGAAAGGTGGCGATCTGCATAATCACCTCTCCGGCTCGGTGTATGCCGAGGAGTATTTGCAGTGGGCCAGCGACGATGGCGCCTGCGTGCAACTGAACGATCTGAGCCTACGCGCGCCACCGTGTGGTACCGGCCAGGAACCGGCCAGCGGACTGGCAGCACGCAACGCCGCGCTGTATGGACGGGTGGTGGATTCGCTGTCGATGCGCAAATTCCTGCCGAGCCCTGCGCAACCCACCGGTCACGATCAGTTCTTCAGCACCTTCGGCAAGTTCGATGCGGTTGTCCGCACCCGCGTTGCCGACACCGTCGCCGCCGTGCTGGAGCAGGCTGCACGCGACCGCGTGCCGTACGTAGAAATCATTGCCAACCCACCGCAGATGGATCAGGCCGCCAAGCGCATGCAAGCCTTGCCGTGGAAGGGCGAGGACGATGCAGCCAATCTGCGTGCACTGCAGGCAGACTTGCCGCCACTGGTGCAGGCCGCGCAACGCGACCTCGCCGACGTCGATGCTCAGGTACGCCGTGTGCTGCGTTGCGACCAGACCGATGCACGGCCCGGCTGCAAGGTCGACTACCGCTATGTTCCGTACGTGTTGCGTGTGCTGCCGCAGCCGATGGTGTTCGGGCAGATGGCGCTGGCGCATGCGTTGATCGCTGCCGGCGGCAGCCGCGCGGTCGCGCTGAATATCGTCGCGCCGGAAGATAACCCGGTAGCACTTGCCGATTACGCGCGGCATATGGCCATGTTCCGCTTCTTCGCAACGCGCTACCCCGGTGTGCCGCTATCGCTGCATGCCGGCGAGTTGGCGTTGGGGCTGGTGCCGCCAGCGCAGCTGCGTTCGCATATTCGGCAGGCGGTGGATGCGGGTGCGCGCCGCATCGGCCATGGCGTGGATCTGCCTTACGAAGATGACGCAGAGGCTTTGCTGCAGCGCATGCGGCGCGAGCAGATTGCGGTGGAGATCAATCTCACCAGCAACGATGTGATCCTGGGCGTCAAAGGCGCCGCGCATCCGCTGGCGATGTATCTGCATGCCGGCGTGCCGGTGGTGGTGTCCACCGACGATGCCGGCGTCTCGCGCGCGGACATGACCCAAGAGTACCAGCGCGCGATGCAGGAACACGGCATCGACTACATCACACTCAAACGACTTGCCCGCAATGGTCTGAGCTATAGCTTCCTGCCGGGTACCAGCCTATGGACTGACGAAGGCAACCCTGCACCGGCCTGCGCCACGGCAATGCAGCGCGAGACTGATGACGCAAGCTGCCGCGACTTTCGCAAGACCAGCGAAAAGGCACGCCTGCAATGGCAGCTGGAAGCGGACCTGGCGCAGTACGAGCGTACATTGCTTGCGCAGCGCCGCTAAGGCAAATGCACACCCCGCAGGAGCGCGCTGGCGCCTGATGCTACGCAACCGCCAACGCCAGCCCGCACGCCGAAGCGCTTCGACATAATTCACAACCGCACCAGGTTTCACCATCGCCACGCTGCATCCTCCCGATCACCAGACAGCCATGACCGATTCTTCCTCCCCGCATCCCAAACGCCGCGTCATCCTCGAAGACGACATCGACGGCTTCACGCCCGCGCAGCTGCTGCTGTTGCAATCGCCTGACGTCGACGTGCTGGGTATCAGTGCCGTCAGCGGCAACATCTGGCGCGATGAAGTGCTGGCGCACACCTGCCGCCTGCTGGAACTGGCTGGCCATCCACAGATTCCGGTCCTGCCCGGCCCGGTGCATCCACTGCTCAACAGCGAGCTGGCCACCGAACGCTGGGAAGCGCTGTACGGCAAACTGGTCTGGAAAGGCGCATGGACCAAGCACTGGGTGGACGGCGACACCGTGCAAAGCGCGCCGCGCTATCACGCCCACGATGTAGTGCCCGAGCTGGCCTTGGGCAATCCCAGTGTGGTGCGCGCCTGCGACGAGCCGGCCGCGTTATTCATGCTGCGCATGGTGCGCCAATACCCGGGCGAGGTGAGCATCATTGCCACCGGCCCGTTGACCAATCTGGCACTGGCGCAATCGCTGGACCCAGCCTTCGCCACGTTGGCACGTGAACTGGTCTATATGGGCGGTAGCCTCAATCCGCGGCAGCAGCGCAACAGCATCAGCGCGCAGCAATTCGCGCGCGAATTCGTCAACTCGCCGCGCCGCGAATTCAATATCCGCTGGGACCCGGAAGCGGCCAGCATCGTCATGCGCGCTCCGTGGCGCCAGATCACCATGGTGCCGGTCGACCCATCAACCGCCACCGAACTCACTCCCGGCTTGCTGGCGCGCATGAGTGCTGCGGACACCACGATTGGCCACGCGCTGCGCCGCCGCGAGCCAGGCTTTCCGATGTGGGACGAACTGGCCACCGCCGTCTGGCTGCGCCCGGACGTGGCGACGCAAACCGAAACGCTGTATGTCGATACCAACACCGCCTTCGATGCCGGGTATGGCGATATTTTGTCGTGGGCGCCGGGGTATCAGCCCGGGCTGGGCGAGCAGGTGCAGACAGTGGTGCATGCGGTGGATGTACAGGCATTCGAGCAGCTGTTGATCGATCGCCTCACTGCGCCTCAGCCGTCGGCGGTGGGATTGCCATTGCCCCTTCTCCCGCCGGGAGAAGGGGCCCGAAGGGCGGATGAGGGTGCGATAGCCGGTGGCCCCGCTGCGCCTGTTGAGTAGGTGCAACCTACGCCGGAGCGAACAGCTGACACATCTCCACCTCCCGTGGCACCCTCTCCCAACCCCCGCGTTGCTAACCCCAGCCCGTGCTAGCAGCGCGTGCGCTCCAAGGCACGCGCGTCGGTGGCGCGCAAGCCGGGCCTTCCCGCCCCGGCGGGAGGGGGCTCGATCGGAGCGTGAGACCGAACGACGCTTCATGCCACTGCTAAGAGCAGCTAAAAAAACGACTACGCTCACCGCCAGGCAGGCGCGGCCGGTGCTCGGAATCGGCATGTACCACTCGTACACTGCGGTTCTGAGCGTGCCTTCCACGCCCACCTGGCGACTGCTCGCTACATCTGGTAGCCGCTCTTGGTGTTTAGATCGAATGATAGAAGCTGCGCACGCGCTGTCTTTGCAATGCAAGCGCATGTTTCAACGTGTCACGCGTGCATCCCATCAGCGTTGCGTCAGCTCCCAACGTATCAGCCGCCAGTTCTTTGCAGAACCTGTATGCCGAGCAGCCACGAATCACCACTATCGAATCCCGACTCCCCGCTCTCCAAGAGGTGACCCATGCAACTCCCAGCGCAGTGGCAGGCCGGCGTCGATCGCAATACCGAGGTGCTGCGCGGACACACGCAGCTGCTGGCTGCCTTCAGGGCACCACCCGCAGCAGCACGTGATGGCGGCGGCGCACGCGGTCAGATCGCATCCATCGTCAGCACCACGCGCAGCCAGCCCACGTTGGCCGCACGGCTGGCCACGCAAGCGCTGACGCGCATCAACCAGGCCAACGACCGCCTGTGCGCCATCACCCGCCTGCTGCCTGCGCGTGCCGCAGCCGATGCCGCACGCGTGCAGGCCGCGCTTGCCGGTGGCAGCGATGGTGGCGCGTTGGCCGGCGTGCCATTCGTGGTCAAGGATCTGTTCGATGTCGCCGGGCAGGTCACCACCGCCGGTGCTGCGGTGCGCGCGCACGACCCGCCTGCCACCCGCGATGCGGCAGTCGTACAGCGGCTCAGCGATGCAGGCGCGGTATTGGTCGGCACCGCCAACATGGACGAATTCGCGTACGGCTTTGCCACTGTCAACGCGCATTACGGCGCAACCGTCAATCCGCACGACCATCAGCACCTGGCCGGTGGCTCATCGGGCGGCTCGGCGGCAGCGGTAGCGGCCGGATGGGTGCCGTTCGCGCTCGGCTCGGACACCAACGGCTCCATTCGCGTGCCGGCTGCGCTGTGCGGTGTCTACGGCCTGCGCCCGACGCATGGCGCAGTGCCGTTGGATGGCGTCTTTCCGTTTGTCGATGCGCTGGATGTGGTGGGCCCCTTTGCCACGTCGGTGGCCGATTTGCGCCGCGTCTATGAGGTGATGTGCGGGCATGTGCTGCTTTCGCGCACGACGGGCAACCTGCGCATTGCAAGGCTGGGCGGCTGGTTTCAACGCAATCTCGATCCGGATCTCGAGGCCGGGCTGGAGGCACTGCTCACGGCCTGCAACAGCACGACCACGATCGACCTGCCGGAAGCGGAGCGCGCGCGCGCAGCTGCCTTCGTCCTCACCGCTGCCGAGGGCGGACATCGGCACCGCAGCGCACTCGGCACGCACGGCGCGCAATTCGACCCGGCCACCCGCGACCGCCTGCTCGCCGGCTTGCAGCTGCCCGCCAGCGCGGTGGCTGATGCGCACCGCTTCGCGCATTGGTTTGCCGACGCCATGCACGCGCTGTGGGACGAGGTCGATGTGCTCATTGCACCGGCTACCCCATGCGTCGCACCACGCCTGGACCAGGACACCATCCAGATCGGCGGCCTGCCGGTGTCGGCGCGCGCCAATCTCGGCATTTTTACCCAACCGTTGGGACTGGCCGCCTGCCCGGTGCTTGCCGCACCGTTGCCGCGTCCCGGACGCCTGCCGCTGGGCGTGCAACTGATTGCAGCGCCCGGCCGCGAAGACCGCCTGTTTGCGCTCGCCGCGCAACTCGAGCGCGATGGCCTGCTCGCCTTCAGCCCACCGCCGGAGCCACGCTGATGCTGCAGACGCTGCGCGCGCGACGCGGCATGGTGGTCGCTCCACACCATCTCGCTGCACAGGCCGGGCGCGATGTACTGCGCGATGGTGGCAATGCCATCGAAGCGGCCGTCGCCACCGCCGCCTGTCTGGCCGTGGTCTACCCCCACATGACCGGCATCGGCGGCGATGGCTTCTGGCTCATGCACGAACCCGATGGCCGTGTGCACGCCATCGATGCCTGTGGCCGCGCCGCACGCGCCGCAACACTGGACTTCTATCGCGGCCACACCAGCATCCCGTGGCGCGGCCCCGGCGCTGCCAATACCGTGGCCGGCACCGTCTCTGGCTGGGCGCTGGCGCTGCAACACGCAAATGGCACGTTGCCGCTGCAACGCGTGTTGAGCGATGCGATCCATCACGCCGACGCGGGCACGCCGGTCACGCTGGGTGGCGCGCAGATTGCCGCCAGCAAGCGCGCAGAACTGTGCCCACAACCAGGCGCCTATGCCGAGATTTTCGAGCCGCACGGCACCCCGCTGCGCGAGGGCGCGCTGCTGCAGCAACCACAGCTCGCGCACACCTTGCAGCGGCTCGCCGATGAAGGGCTAGAGAGTTTCTATCGCGGCGCGCTGGCCCACGACATCGCAGCAGATCTGCAAGCACTCGGCAGCCCGCTCAGCGCTGACGACCTCGCAGCCCATCACGCCGAAGCCAGCGTGCCGTTATCGGTCGCCATCCATGGCGCGCGTCTCTACAACCACGCACCGCCCACCCAGGGGCTGGCATCGCTGTTGATCCTTGCGCTGTTCGATCGGTTGAGGGTGGAAGAAGCAGACAGCTACGCGCATCTGCACGGGCTGGTCGAAGCCACCAAGCAAGCGTTTCTGATCCGCGACGCCCACATCGGCGACCCTGCATGGATGACGCTCGACGCGCAGGCCTTGCTCGACGACAGCGCCGCACTCGACGCGCTCGCCGCACGCATCGACATGACGATTGCCTTGCCGTGGCCACAGCCTTCGCAGGCCGGCGACACCGTCTGGTTCGGCGCCATCGATGCGCACGGCCGCGCGGTCAGCTGCATCCAGTCCACCTATTTCGAATTCGGCTCCGGTCTGGTCCTGCCGCGCACCGGCATCACCTGGCAAAACCGCGGTTGCAGCTTCCGTCTCGCGACCGACGGCTGGAACGCGCTCGCCCCCGGGCGCAAACCCTTCCACACCCTCAACCCGGCATTGGCCACCTTCGACGACGGCCGCGTCATGGCCTACGGCACCATGGGCGGCGAAGGCCAACCGCAAACTCAAGCCGCCGTGTTCTCCCGCTACGCTCGCTTCGGCATGCCGCTGCAACAAGCGATCACCGCACCACGTTGGCTGCTCGGCCGTACCTGGGGCGAAGACAGCACCTCGTTGAAGCTGGAAGACCGCTTCGACCCGGCCGTGGTGCAGGCACTGCGCGATGCCGGACATGCAGTGGAACTATTGCCCGCCTATGCCTCGGTGATGGGGCATGCCGGCGCGTTGGTGCGCGAGGCCGATGGCGTGATCAGCGGCGCGAGTGACCCGCGCTCGGATGGGGCGGTGGCGGCGTGGTGACCACGGCGGTCGTTTCGCGACTGCGGCGGCTCCTGCCACTCGCACCATGGCGCGCGCATTGGGAGGAAATCGTCGATGTGTCGCAAGACGGCCGTGCCGGAGAGTCCGTAGCGAACCCAACCGCGGCATCTTCGGCGATCCGTGTGCCATGCTTAAGCACGCCAATGGCGAGCCATCCACATTTGCGTTACTTCTAACGCGTCGTTGAATCCACTCAAGGAGAGCTACATGACAGACCAAGATCAAAATCAGCCGTCGCTGGAAGACGTCAAGCTGGCGTTCGATGGCCAGAGCGTGGATTGGTATCTGCAAAAGCTGGTCGGCATTGCCAACACCTCGGGCGTGCAGTTCGGCGTCACGCTGTTTGTCGAAGGCATCGTGATTTCCGGCCAGATGGTCAGCGGCAAGCGGTATTTCGAGGCGTTTGCGGAGGAATTCTCTGCTGCCTACCCCGGCGGTGCCGATGAAAAAGAGGAGATCCGTCGCGCGTTCGCCAGCCACGCCAGCATCTACGACTCCGAAGACGATGCGCAGCAGAGCAGCACGCCGCCACAGTTCATCCACCTGATCGAATCGCGTTGCTTCTCACCCGGCGGCCAGCCACTGCCCAGCAACCGTGGCGTGCTGTGGCGTGGCAAGGTGAATGCTGTTTCCGGCTTTACCCTGGGATCGCTGTCGGCAGACTAAGAGCAGCCAACAAAACGTAGCGAGCAGTCGTCAGGTGGTCGTGGGCGGCGCGGAGGAACCGCAGTGTACGCGTGGTACATGCCGATTCCGAGCACCGGCCGCGCCCGCCTGGCGGCTGCGCAGTAGTTTTGTTAGTTGCTCTACGCCTGGCGAGTTCCGCCTTGGTGTGCGGTGCGCGTCATCTCACATCTTTGGCGTGCTGCCCGTCGCGCGCGGCGGCGCGTTTTTGACGTAACGGTCGAACCACTCCAGCATTTCGGCCACCAGGTCCTCGTTGGATTCGCGTGCGCTGTACCAGTGCGGCTCGAACGGCAGCAGCACCAGGCGTGCGGTGCCACCGTTGCCACGAATGGCCTGGAACAGGCGCGGTGCCTGGGTGGTTTCGGTACCCGGGTTGGCATCGTCCATGCCATGCACGATCAACAACGGTTCGTTGATTTTATCGGCGTGAAAGAACGCCGACGCTTGCGCATAGACGTCCGGCGCCGTCCAGAACGAACGACGCTCGTTCTGGAATCCGAATGGCGTCAAGGTCTTGTTGTAGCTGCCGCTGGTGGCAGCGCCTGCGCGAAACAGATCTGTATGCGCCAATAGATTGGCCGTCATCAACGCGCCGTGGCTATGGCCGGTGACGCCGATGCGCTGACGGTCGACCACGCCCAACTCGACGGCCTTGTCCACCGCAGCGGTGGCGTCGTCCACGAGTTGCTGTAGGTAGGTGTCGTAAGCGGTCTTGGGATCGCCCACGATCGGGAAAGCGGCATCGTCGATGATGGCGTAACCGGCCAACAGCAGCAGCTGGTAGTAATTGAGCCGGGTGAAATCGCGCTCGCTGGCGCCGCTGACCTGACCAGCCTTGGAGGGATCGGCATAATCGAGCGGATAGGCGTACAGGATGGCCGGCACGCGCGTGCCTTCGGTGTAGCCTGGCGGTGTGTACAGGGTGAACGACAAGTCCACGCCGTCCTTGCGCTTGTAGCTCACCAGCCGCTTCTTGATCTGCCGCACCAGCGGGGTCGGATCCGCGAAATGCGTCACCGGCGTGGCAGTGGACGCAAAGGCTGCTTCGCCCGTTGCCGGCGCTGGCAACGGTTCGCCCAACGTCCGCAGATAGACATTGGGCGGGTCCGTCAGCGACTGGTGCCAGGTCAGCAGGTGCGACGTCTCGTCTCCTGCAAATCCGAAGAACACCTCGTCTACAGTCGCGTCGCTGCGGAACAGCCGCTGGGTCTTGCCGGTGGCAAGCGTGTAGCGATCCAGGAATGGCCGGTCACCCGCGGGCGAGGCGCCTTGCCCGCTCAGGAACAGCGCACCTTGCGCCTCGCGCAGCACGGCTTGGCCGTTGGCGAGCACACGCATCTCTGGCAATCCGGGATCGGCATACAGATCGTCGGTGGACAGGTCGAACAACACCCGCTCGCCAGCGCCGGGGCGCTCGGCATCCACGAGCGTGGTCCGCCGCCAATGGCGGTTCTCGTCGTACTCGTCCAGCAAGGCTTGCCCGCCTTCGGCAAACCACGACAGGCCTGCATACCGCTGCTGCACGCGCGCAAGCTCGCGCGGTTTGGCGGTGAACGGTGCAGCCAGCGACATCAACTTGTCGCGCGCGGGCACATTGGTTTTCCAATCGCCACCGTCCAGCGCCTCGGCCCAGACCAGCGTGGCTGGTTGGTTGGCGCGCCAGGAGTAGGCGCGCGGGCCGGTCGGTACGCCCTGCACCGGCACCCGGTCCGCGACCGGCAGATCGGCCAGCACACGCTCGTTGCCAGTGGTCAGATCCAGCACCGCCACATCGTGAGCGAAACGTGCGTAGGTCGTGACGTAGGAATACGGCTGCTTCAACCGCTCCACCAGCACGTGGCGGCCATCGGGTGCGCCCTCCACATTGCTGTAGACCGCAGGCGTACCGAGCTTGCGCTGACGACCGGTGGCCGCATCCACCGTGAGCAGCTGGGAGGTGGCGTAGTAGGTAAACAACGCCTCGTCTTCCGGGCTGGAGAGCGTGTCGCGCGCCTCGTAGGTGCTGCTTTCGCCTTTGCCCTGAATGGTTTCCTTGACCTCCGGGCCCGGTGGCACCGCGGCCTTGCGCGGTGCGGGGCCCAGATCCTGCGGCACCGTCTTCAGCAGCAGGGTGTCGCTGCCACCCAGCCACTGGATCTCGCCGCCCAGCACCGGGTTGAGTTGCACACCCTCGATCTTGCGCACGGTGCCGGTGGCGACCTCGCCCACCCAGAGCTCGACGCGGTCGGCGGCGGTGTTGTTGAAGGCGAAGCGGCGCCCGTCCGGCGACCACACCGGCGATGCCGGGCAGGCGCCAGCCGGCAAGCTCACAGCCGTCTGCTTGCCGCTGGCGATGTCCACCAGGCTGAAGCCCTCCAGGCACGAACGAATGCCATAGCCGTTGGACATATCGTGGCGGCCATGCGTGCGCGGCTCCACGCGCACGCCAGCGAGCTTGAGATAGGGCTCGGCCACCCGCGCGATCGGCGGATACTGGGTGCGCTGCACCAGCAACAAGGTCTTGCCGGTAGGATCCGGCCGCGGCGATGGATTCAGCGGCGCACGCATCACACTCAGCAGCGGCTCCGGTGGCTGCCGGTAACCGCCCTCCGGCGTCCCCGCAAACGCAGGCACCGGTATCAGGCTGACGAGCACAAACAACGCGGTCCATCGGTGCGAGGCGATCATCGGCGTCTCTCGGCGGTGATCGCGAAAAGCTAGCACACCGGATTGCCCTCCAATCTGCGCGTGCACGCATCCTTGTCGCTACTTCCGCATTGCGGGGAGAAATGCACCGCGTGATGCCGATGCCCTGAGCCTACGGGAAAGAAATCAGTGATGTCATTTGCAATCTACAGTGTGCAAGGCGCCCTGTTCGGTCGTTGGAAGATCCCTTGCGCTAGTCCCGCGTGCGCGGGGAGGAAGACTGCTCGCGCTTGCCTCATGGCGTCGGCAGCGGCGGCTGGTGTGTGCGCAAATTCGATCTGCCGATCGTTCTGCAGCGCCGGCGGTCGTGGTCAAGCGGGTACGGGTGGATGGCATCGGCCCACCTTGGACCATCACCATGCGATGCATGGCCAGCCCATCCATCGACGCGTTGCATTTTTTGCAGCGCCAGCCCGCGAAAAAACTCTTTGATGGCGACAGGACTGCCTCCCTATAGTCGAAGCGTCCCCTCTCCCGCCTGCTCCCGGATTGCTGAAGCTCCGCGAGCCCCGTTGGTCCTGTCGATGCCCGCTGCACTTCCCTCCCGCCAAGCGAACGCCGACCTCACCGCTCCTGGCGGTGCGCGTGCGGTGGCAAGGTGCGACGCGCTGGGCATTGCACCTTACAGCGATAGCGACACCGGGCTATTCCGCGGCTGGCTTGGTCCTGCCCACCGCGCCACCGTGGAACAGGTCGGCACCTGGATGAAGGCGGCCGGTATGCAGGTGCGTATCGATCCCCTCGGCACCTTGGTCGGCCGGTACGCCGGAACACAACCAGATGCGCAGACGCTGCTGATCGGCAGCCATCTGGACAGCGTGCGCGATGCCGGCCGCTACGACGGCCCGCTCGGCATCCTGCTCGGTATCGAATGCGTGGCCGCACTGCAGGCGCAAGCGCGACGCATGCCATTCGCCATCGACGTCATCGCCTTCGGCGACGAAGAGGGTTCGCGCTTTCCCGCCTCCATGTTCTGCAGCCGCGCGGTGGCCGGCACGCTCGACTTGACCACGTTGGCGGTGAGCGACGCCGCCGGCATCGACGTCGCCAGCGCACTGGCAGACTGGGATCTGGACATCGCGCAGATCCAGCGCGCCGCGCGCGCGCCGGGCAGCGTGCTGGCGTATCTGGAGACCCATATCGAACAAGGCCCGGTGCTCGAGGCCGAAGGCCTGCCGGTGGGCATCGTCACCGCGATCGCCGCGCAACGCCGGTTTGCGCTGCGCTTCGACGGCCGCGCCGGACATGCGGGCACCACCACGATGGCGCTGCGTCGCGATGCCCTGAGTGCAGCGGCCGAAGCGTTGCTGGCGATCGAGCGTATCGCGCGCGATGGCAGCGACGATCTGGTCGCCACCGTCGGCAAGCTGCAGCTCGCACCCGGTGCCACCAACGTGGTGCCGGGCCGCGTGGACTGCACGCTGGATGTGCGCGCCGGCGATGACGCCACCCGGGACGCCGCCGTGCGTGCCATCGAACACGCACTGGCGCGCATCGGTGCGGCGCGTGGCATCGCCATCGCCATCGACCCGCTGCAGACGCTCGCCGCCAGCCCGTGCGCAGCGGCGCTGATGACCCGGCTCGAACACGCCGTCGCCGCGCAAGGCATCGCCCCCCGGCGGCTGGTCTCCGGCGCCGGTCACGATGCGATGACGATGGCCGCGCTCTGCCCAACCGCGATGCTGTTCGTGCGCTGCGCCGGCGGCATCAGCCATCATCCGGACGAACACGTCGACCCGGCCGATGCCGAGCTCGCCCTGGCGGTCATGCGCCACTTCATCGAACATCTGGGAGACCCCCTTGTCACCTGATCTGCGTCACCTGCACACCTTCGCCGAACTCGATCCTCCACAGCGCCTGTTGATGGGGCCGGGCCCGGTCAATGCGCATCCGCGCGTGCTGCGCGCGATGGCGGCCGATCTGCTGGGCCAGTTCGACCCGGAAATGACCACCTACATGAACGAGGTGATGGCGCTCTACCGGCCGTTGTTCGGCACCGACAATCGCTGGACGTTCCTGGTCGACGGCACCGCGCGTGCCGGCATCGAAGCGGCGCTGGTGTCGCTGGTGCAATCGGGCGACCGCGTGCTGGTGCTCAACTTCGGCCGCTTCGGGTTATTGCTCACCGAAATCCTGGGCCGGCTCGGCGCCGAGGTGCACAGCGTGGATGCGCCATGGGGGCAGGTGGTACCGCTGGCAGCCATTGCCGAGGCGATCGAGCGCGTAGCGCCCAAGCTGGTGGCCACCGTGCACGGCGACACCTCCACCACCATGGCGCAGCCGCTCGATGGCGTCGGCGCGCTGTGCCGCGCGGCCGGCGCGCTGAGTTATGTGGACGCCACCGCCACCATCGGCGGCATGGAGATCGCCAGCGACCGCTGGGACGTGGACGTGGTCACCGGCGGCCTGCAGAAATGCCTGGGCGGGCCATCCGGTTCGGCACCGATCACCGTGTCCAACACGGCAGCCGAGGCGATCTTCGCGCGCCGCCATGTCGAACGCGGCATCGTGCGCGAGGACATCGTCAACGGCCGCGGGCCGCGCATCGCCTCGAATTATTTCGACCTGGCGATGATCATGGATTACTGGTCGGACAAGCGCCTCAACCACCACACCGAAGCCACCACCATGCTGTACGGCGCACGCGAATGCGCACGCGTTGCCCTGCAGGAAGGCTTGGATGCACGCTTCGCGCGCCATGCCGCGGCCGGGCGCGCGGTCAGTGCCGGCATCCGTGCGTTGGGGCTGGAGGTGTTCGGCGACGATGCGCATCGCATGACCAATGTCACCGGTGTGGTGATTCCGCCCGGCATCGACAGCGATGCGGTGCGCCGCCGCATGCGCGAAGACTTCGAGATCGAAATCGGCACGGCATTCGGGCCGTTGCAGGGCAAGATCTGGCGCATTGGCGCGATGGGCTACAACGCGATGAAGCACAAGGTGCTGATCACACTGGCCGCGCTGGAAGCGGTGCTGCGCGCCGAAGGCTATGCCTGCACGCAGGGCCTGGCAGTGGAAGCGGCACTGGCCGCCTGGCACGCGGAACCGCAGGCATGAACAGCGCGCGCGACCTGGTCGGCTATGGCGCAACACCGCCAGCGGCGCAGTGGCCGGGTGGCGCGCGCATCGCGGTGCAGTTCGTCATCAACTACGAAGAAGGCGCGGAAAACTGCGTGCTCAACGGCGATGCCGGCTCGGAGGCGTTTCTCTCCGAAATGGTCGGCGCGCAAGCGCAGCGCGGCGCACGCGCCATGGCGATGGAAAGCCTGTACGAGTACGGCAGCCGCGCCGGCTTCTGGCGGCTGCATCGGCTGTTCGCCGCACGCGCGGTGCCGGTGACCGTGTTCGGCGTTGCGAACGCGCTGGCCGCCAATCCAGAAGCAGTGGCCGCGATGCAGGCCGCCGACTGGGAAATCGCCAGCCACGGGCTGCGCTGGATCGACTACCAACACATCGACGAGGCCATCGAACGCGCGCATATCGCGCAGGCCATCGCGGTGCATACCCAGGTCACCGGCAGCCGCCCGCTGGGCTGGTATCAGGGCCGCACCAGCCCCAACACTGCACGTCTGATTGCCGAAGAAGGCGGCTTTGTCTACGACGCCGACAGCTATGCCGACGATGTGCCGTACTACGACAGCCGCCACGGCCGCGCGCAGTTGATCGTGCCTTACACGCTGGATGCCAACGACATGAAGTTCGTCGCCTATAACGGGTTTGCCGATGGCGAGCCGTTCTTTCGCTATCTGCGCGACAGCTTCGAGCAGCTGCGCAGCGAAGGCGGACGCATGCTCTCGATCGGCCTGCACGGGCGCATCGTCGGCAAGCCGGCACGCGCGGCGGCGCTGGCGCGCTTTGTGGACCATGTGCTGGACAGCGGCGATGCCTGGATTGCGCGGCGCATCGATATCGCGCGCCACTGGCTGCAGGTGCATCCGGCATGAGCATCGCCACTGCCGACATCGATCTGCCCGAGGTGATTGCCCAGGTGACTGAGGCCTTTGATGCCTACGAGCGCGCATTGATGCGCGATGACATCGCGGCAATGGATGCGCTGTTCCACGCTGCGCCCAGCACCGTGCGTTACGGCGTGGGCGAGGTGCTGTACGGCATCGATGCCATCCGCGCATTCCGCATCGGCCGCGGCGGCTCGCCACAACGCCAGCTCGTGCACGTGGAAGTGCACAGCTACGGCCGCGACCATGCGACCACGCATGCCGAATTCGAGCGCGAAGGCAGCAGCGCGCGCGGCCGCCAGAGCCAGAGCTGGGTGCGCTTTGCCGACGGCTGGAAAGTGGTGGCCGCGCACGTCTCGCTGCAAGGCACGCACGCATGAGCGTGACCGACGATCCGGTGCTGGACGATGCCGCCTTCGTCGCGCGGTATCGCGAGTTGTTCGAGCATTCGCCATGGGTGGTGGAGCGCGCCGCGCGTCGTCGCCCGTTCCAGGATGTGTATCGCGGTTTGATGCAGGTGGTGCATGACGCATCGCCGGACGATCAGGTCGCATTGATTCGTGCGCATCCGGAGCTGGCCGGCAAGGCGGCGATCGACCGCACGCTCACTGCCGCATCGGCTGCCGAGCAGGCATCGGCAGGTCTTGACCGGTTGAGCGAAGACGAATTCAAACGCTTCCATGCACTCAACCAGGCCTATCGCCAGCGTTTCGGTTTCCCGTTCGTGATCTGCGTAAGGCTGCACGACAAGGCCGGCATCCTGGCCGCGCTGGAGCAGCGCCTGGATGCCTCGCGTGACGCCGAGATCGCCACCGCCCTCGCCGAGATCGGCAAGATCGTCCACCTGCGCCTGGAGGCACTGTCATGAGCCTGGCCCAACTCGAACGCGCGCTCGCCCACGACCTGCAATGCCTGGCCCATGGCGGCGATGCCTGGGTGCAACCGCGCGTGCATCCGGCAGGCCACGTGTACGACGTGGTGATCGTCGGCGCCGGCCAGAGCGGCCTGGGCGCGGCGTTCGCGCTGCAACGCGAGCGCGTGCACAACCTGCTGGTCATCGACGAAAACCCCGCCGGGCAGGAAGGCCCGTGGGTGACGTATGCACGCATGCAGACGCTGCGCACGCCAAAGCAGATCACCTCGATCGACCTGGGCGTGCCCTCGCTCACCTTCCGCGCATGGTGGGAGGCGCAGCACGGCGGTTCGGCCTGGGACGCACTGGACAAGATTCCGCGCGGCAGCTGGATGGACTATCTGCGCTGGTACCGCGCGGCGCTGCGGCTGCCGGTACGCAACGCCACGCAGCTGGCGCGCGTCGAACCCGACATCGCGCCCGGCATCCATCGTTTGCATCTGACGATGGGCGCGCCGCTGCTGACCCGCAAGCTGATCCTGGCCACCGGCATCCAGGGTGGCGGCCAGTGGGTGGTGCCCGACTGGATCTGCCGTGCCCTGCCCGCGGCGCGCTACGCACATACCTCCTGCCACATCGATTTCGCCGCATTGGCCGGCAAGCGCGTGGGCATTCTGGGCGGCGGTGCTTCGGCCTTCGACAATGCGTGCTTTGCGCTGGAACAAGGCGTTGCCAGTGCCGAAGTGTTCGTGCGCCGTAGCGAATTGCCGCGTATCAATCCATTTCGGCACATGGAACAGGCCGGCATCATTCCGCGTTTTCTGACCCTGCCGGACGCGGACAAGTACCGGATGATGGCCAGCTTCTTCGCGCACAACCAACCGCCCACCAACGACACCTTCCAGCGCGCCTGCGCGCATGCCGGCTTTGCGCTGCATCTGGGCGCGCCGTGGCTGGACGTCGCCGAACGCGATGGAGAAATCGTTGTCCGCACACCGCAGGGCGACTACCGTTTCGATTTTCTGGCGGTGGCCACCGGCCTGGTCACCGATCCACAGCTACGCCCCGAGCTGGCCGCGCTGTCCGGGCGCATCGCCTGCTGGGGCGACCGCTATCGGCCGCCGCCGGGGCAGGCCAACCCGGTGCTGGACGCGCATCCGTATCTCGGGCCGGGCTTTGAATTGCTGCCGCGCACGCCCGACGATGCCGCGCTGCTGCATGGCTTGTTCGCGTTCAACTATTCGGCGCTGATCAACCACGGCCCCTCGGCCGCGGCATTGTCCGGGCTGAAGATTGCACTGCCGCGGCTTGCCCGCGCGGTGGCCGATCAGCTGTTCCTGGACGACCGCCAGGCCATCGTCGAGACCTATCTGGCCTACGACCAACCCGAATTCGTCGGCCAATGGCCACAACCGACCCAGGCGGTGGCATGAGCACCCTGTCCACGCACGTGCTGGATACCGCCAGCGGCCGCCCCGCAGCTGGCGTGCCGCTGCGCCTGTTCGCCGGCGACGCGCTGCACTTCGAAGGCCTCACCAACCAGGACGGCCGCTGCCCTGACCTGGCCGCCCTCACGCTGCAGCCCGGTCGCTACCGGCTGGAATTCGACGTCGCGCGCTACTGGCAGGTCATCGGCATGGCGCTGGCCGATCCGCCGTTCCTGGAACAGGTGCCGATCGCCTTCGGTATCGCCGACGACGACCACTACCACGTGCCGCTGCTGCTCTCTCCCTACGGGTACTCCACCTATCGCGGCAGCTGAGCGCGGTGTATCGCCGCAGCGCAGGCAGTTCGGTCCTCCACCCGACGGTCTGCGCTTCCACTGCACGGCCGGCGCCAGTGACCCGCTGCGCACAGTGTCAGACCGGTTTCACCCAAGCCCCGTAGAATGGCCGCTTTCCGGCGACAGGCCGGGGCACCGGAACGGTCATGATCCACAACGATGTACTGCGCAGCATCCGCTACATGCTCGACCTCAGCGACGACAAGGTGGTGGACATCACCCACCTGGCCGACCCCGAGTTCGCGCTCGACAAGCCGCAGGTACAGGCCTGGCTGAAGAAGGAAGACGAGCCTGGTTTCGAGCCCTGCACCGATGCGATGCTGGCGCGCTTCCTCGATGGCCTGGTGCTGCGCTTCCGTGGCCGCGACGAGAGCCAACCGGTCCGCCCGCTGGAAACCCGCGTCGGCAACAACCTGGTCCTGAAGAAGCTGCGCGTGGCCTTCGAACTGAAGGACGTCGACATGCATGCCATCTTCGCCAGCGCCGGTTTCCCGCTGTCCAAGCCGGAACTCTCCGCGCTGTTCCGCCAGCCAGGCCACAAGAATTTCCGCCCCTGCGGCGACCAGCTGCTGCGCGCCTTTCTCAAAGGCCTGACCTCCCGGATGCGCGAAGCGGGATGATCTTCAGCGCACGGGCTTGGCCGCTGGCGCTTGCCCTTTGTCGGCGCAAGAGCATTATTGAGAACAGCACGCACGATCTAAATCGCCACCACGGTACGAATGACCATGCGCCATCCGTACCGTAGTCGTCAGATTACGCGTGACGGCGCCCAAAACGCAGCAGGTGCGATCAGCTGAAACGTCTGTGGCGGATCTGCTCGCGTTCTTGTTCGGTCATATCATCCATGTGAATGTAGTGGACGCCTTGTCCGCGCGGGGCACTGAGAAGCTGCGACTCGATGTCCTCCTGGTCGCCGTCGGGCGAGGAGATCAGACCCACGATGGTACCGTGCGGGGCAACCCGCCATAGCGCCACACGTTGGAAGACGCGCACCTGGTCGGTATCGGTCACTTGGGGATAGGTAGCGTACCAACCATCGGCAGGCAGGTAGCGATAAGAACCGTAGTCGTTCATAGCGTCTCTGGATTGGCGGAGTGGCCTGCTGATTGTGGAAAGACCTTGATCGAAGTGGGATACGGGATTTCCGATTTAGCGCTGCGATTACGTATCTCGCACCCGATGTTTCGCTGCAGCGTGGAGCGTTTCGTGCGCTGTATTATGGTGAGCCGGAAAGCAGCGGGCTGCCGGCAGTCGCGCACAGGTCTCTGTCGCACTCTATGCAGCAGAAACGTATCCTTCCCGCGCATGACCGACCCTGCTTTTCCGATCTCCCCGTTATTGCCGCAGATTTTCGACAGTCTCGCCGCGCATCCGCGGCTGGTGCTGGAAGCACCGCCCGGCGCCGGCAAGACCACCCAGGTGCCGTTGGCGCTGCTGGACGCACCGTGGCTGGCCGGCCGCAGGATCGTGATGCTGGAGCCGCGCCGCGTGGCGGCCCGCAGCGCGGCGCAGTTCATGGCGCGCCAACTTGGCGAGCCGGTCGGCCAGACGGTGGGGTACCGCATCCGCTTCGAGAACAAGACCTCCGCGCGCACCCGCATTGAAGTGGTCACCGAAGGCATCCTGACGCGGCTGATCCAGGACGACCCGATGCTGGAAAGCGTTGGCGTGTTGCTGTTCGACGAATTCCACGAACGCCATCTGGCCGGCGACCTGGGGCTGGCGCTGGCGCTGGATGTGCAGGCGCAAGTCCGCGACGACCTGCGCATCGTGGCGATGTCGGCCACGTTGGATGGCGAGCGCCTGGCCGACTTTCTGGAGGCACCGCGGCTGAGCAGTGCCGGGCGCAGTTTCCCGGTGGAGATCGCGCATTTCCCCGCGCGCCGCGACGAAGCGCTGGAGCCGCAGACGCGACGCGCAGTGGAGCACGCGTTGTCCACACATCCCGGCGACGTGCTGGTGTTCCTGCCCGGCCAGCGCGAGATCGCGCGCGTGCAAGCCGCCTTGCTCGCTGTCCTGGACCCGGCCATCCAGGTGCTGCCCTTGCACGGCGAGCTATCGGTGGAGGCGCAAAGCCAGGTACTGCAGCCCGACCCGCAAGGCCGCCGCCGCGTGGTGCTGGCCACCAACGTGGCCGAATCTTCGGTCACCTTGCCCGGCGTGCGGGTGGTGATCGATAGCGGGCTCGCGCGCGAGCCGCATTACGACCCCAACAGCGGCTTTTCGCGGCTGGACGTGACCACCATTGCGCAGGCCTCGGCAGACCAGCGCGCCGGCCGCGCCGGCCGCGTGGCCAGCGGCTGGGCCTACCGGCTGTGGCCGCAATCGCAACGACTGGAACCACAGCGCCGCGCTGAAATCACTCAAGTGGAATTGGCCGGCCTGGCACTGGAATTGGCTGCCTGGGGTAGCAGCGCGCTGCGCTTTGTCGATGCACCACCGAGCGGTGCGCTGGCCGCCGCGCACGAGTTGCTACAGCGGCTGGGCGCGCTCACTGCAAGCGGCGGCATCACCGCGCTCGGCCGGCGCATGCTCGCGCTGGGCACGCATCCGCGTCTGGCCGCCATGTTGGCGCAGGCCGGCGACGCGTCGCGTGTGGCGCTGGCCTGCGACCTGGCCGCACTGCTGGAAGCACGCGACCCGCTGCGTCAGGGTGGCGACGGGCTGGCTGCGCGTTGGCGTGCGCTGGCGGCATTCCGCCAGGGCCGCAGCGC
The DNA here is from genome assembly GCF_002846205.1 of Xanthomonas prunicola. Classification (GTDB taxonomy): domain Bacteria; phylum Pseudomonadota; class Gammaproteobacteria; order Xanthomonadales; family Xanthomonadaceae; genus Xanthomonas; species Xanthomonas prunicola. The sequence goes on along the minus strand of NZ_PHKV01000008.1, from coordinate 98,624 downwards.
GGCCGATGCCAATCGCAGTGGCCTGGCCGCAATCGACAGCGCCGCCAAACAATGGCGACGCCGGCTACGCTGCGACAGCGCCCCGCCCTCCAGTGTGGAAGCGCACGCGCTCGGCGATCTGCTGTCGCACGCCTTCCCCGATCGCATCGCCGCACGCCACCCGGCCGATCCGCTGCGCTACCTGCTCGCCAATGGCCGCAGCGCGCGCCTGTTCGACCACAGCGATCTCCGTGGCGAACCGTGGCTGGTCGCCAGCGAACTGCGCTACGAAGCCAAAGACGCCCTGCTGCTGCGCGCCGCCCCGGTAGACGACGCCTACCTGCGCCACAGCCTGCCCGAGCGCTTCGTGCAGCAGGACGTGGTGCAGTGGGACGCAGACAAGCGCGCGTTGGTCGCCCGTCGCCAATCCAGCTTCGACCGCATCGTGCTCGACAGCCGCCCGGCCGGCCGCGTCGACCCGGCACACGCAGCCGCCGCGCTCACCGACGCGGTGCGGCAACTCGGCCTGGACGCGCTGCCGTGGACTGACACCCTGCAGCAGTGGCGCGCACGCGTGCAGTCGCTGCGCGCGTGGATGCCCGAACTCGGCTTGCCCGATCTCTCCGACACCGCGCTGCTGGAGACGCTGGACACCTGGCTGCGCCCGGCCTTTGCCGGCAAGACCCGCCTGGACGCACTGGACGAAGCCAGCCTGGGCGAAGCGTTGAAGGCCGCACTGCCGTGGGAGCGCCGCCAGGCCATCGACCGCCACGCACCCACCCGGATCAGCGTGCCTTCCGGCATGGAGCGGCAGATCAGCTATGCCCTCGACCACACCGGGCAACCGCTGCCGCCCGTGCTGGCAGTCAAACTGCAGGAATTGTTCGGCCTGGCCGAAACGCCGCGCATCGCCGACGGCCGCATCCCGTTGACCCTGCACCTGCTTTCCCCAGGCGGCCGCCCGTTGCAGGTAACACAAGACCTGAAGAGCTTCTGGGCGAACACGTATCCGGACGTCAAAAAAGAGATGAAGGGGCGATATCCGAGGCATCCGTGGCCCGACGACCCCTGGACGGCTGCAGCAACCCACCGAGCAAAACCGCGCGGCACCTGAAACGCATCGACTGATACGCATCGACCCGCGGCGGCGGTGAGAGAGGCCGGTGCACGACATCCACTGCGGCGTGGCCCAACGCCCCCTGGACGGCTACAGCAACCCACCGAGCAAGACCACGCGGCACCTGAAATGTCCCGTGGGCGGAGAATCAAGGGACGACATCGCTCAAGCCTGTCACGCCATTGCCTCGCAATTCTCAGCGCCGCCCACACCAGCGCGCAGCCTCCTTCCTAACCGTAAGCCAAACGTGACCCAACCCCGCTAACGCCGCCTATACGCATCAGCGCACAGACTGCAGACCACGTACTCAGAAAGGAAACGCCTCCGATGAGCAAGCTGACTGTGATCACTGAACGCGCCCTGGAGCGTGCCCTGGAGCTGGCCGGCACTGCAGGCGACCAGTTGCGTCATGCCGCGTCCAACGCCGGCGATCAGGCACGCAACGCTGGCAGCAGCCTGCGTCATTTCGGCCCAAGCGCTAGCGAATGGCTCAAGACCGGCGTCGCAATTGGCGCAGTGCGTAACGGTGGCAAGGCCGCCAGCAAGCTGGTCAAGCGCAACCCCGCCGTGACGGTCGCCGCAGCGGTCGCAGGCCTGGGCCTGATCGGCTACGCGGTGTACCGCAAGCGTCAGCGCGATCAGCAGGTGCTCGGCGGCAACGTGCATCGCCTGGATCGCGAACACGCCAGCAATGCCAACGCACGTCGCGCTGCCTACCAGCGTCGAGGTGCGGTGACCCCAAGCGACGGCATCGAATAAGCCCAGGCGCGAAGCAAACCCTCAACGCCACGGCCATGCGCCGTGGCGTTGTCGTTTCTGCCATCGCTGCAGCGCAGTGCATTGATGTCTACGACACAGCTGCGCGCGCTGCGTGGCGTCCACATCATGCGATGCGGCGGCCATGAGGTGTATCCAGCAACCGTCAGCCGTGGCTGGTTCAAACGACGCATGGGTTAGCCACATAACGTCCCGGTCACGCGCACCGGTCTCCCACCTGACAACGCAGCGATCGTTGCTGCTGGCCGCTAAACACCGTACTGCAGTCCCGCGCTCGTCATACAACCGATATAAGCAACGACTCAGCGCCGACTCCGGCTCGGCCGTGGGCGCGTGGTTTCTTCAACGCGCCACTGTCCAGGCGCAAGCGAGTCCAGCCGCCACTCGCCGATCGCAACGCGCACCAGGCGCAAGGTCGGCAAGCCCACCGCTGCGGTCATACGTCGCACCTGACGGTTGCGGCCTTCGGTGATCTGCAGTTCCAGCCAGGCATCGGGCACGGTCTTGCGCACGCGGACCGGTGGATCGCGCGGCCACAGCGGCGGTGCCGGATCGAGGCTGCGCACCTGTGCCGGCCGGGTCGGGCCATCGTTGAGCACCACTCCGTCGCGCAAGGCCTGCAGTTGCTCGGCTTGCGGCTCTCCTTCCACCTGCACCCAGTAGGTCTTGGACTGCTTGTGGCGTGGGTCGGTGAGCCGATGCGCCAATGCGCCGTCGTCGGTCAGCAACAACAAGCCCTCGCTATCGTGATCCAGACGGCCAGCCGCGTACACATCGGGCGGCAAGCCGAATTCGGCCAGCGTGCGCTTGGGCGGCTGCGAGCGGTCGCTGAATTGCGACAGCACGCCGTAGGGTTTGTTCAACAACACCAACATGGCAATCCTGTTGCGCGACGCGCTGCCCAGCCCCACGTAGTTCTGACATCTGCATGCCGACACGCGCAACGCGCCGGCATGCAGTCGACGCCTTCAGCGCTTGACGAACTTCAAGGTCATGCGGTCGCTTTCGCCGATCGCCTTGTACTTTGCATCGTCGGCCTTGTCATGGCTGTTGCTCGGCGGCAGCGTCCACACACCGCCCGGGTAATCCTTGGTGTCGCGCGGGTTGGCGTTGACCTCGCTCTTGCCGACCAGCGTGAAACCGGCTGCCTCGGCCATCGCGATCACCTGCGCCTGGCCGACATAACCGCTCTTGTCGTCGGCCGGCACATCGGCCTTGGCGCGATGTTCGACCACGCCGAGCACGCCGCCGGGCTTGAGCACTTTATAGAAGCCGGCAAACATCGCCTCGGCATTGCCGGCCATGCGCCAGTTGTGCACGTTGCGGAAGGTCAGCACCAGGTCGGCGGAGTTGTCCACGCCGAAGGACGGCGACTTGGGCACATACGATACGAATGACGGCTTGCCATACACCTCCGGCTTGGCCTGGAACTTCTTCTCCAGGTCATCGCGCGCGCTCTGTGCGTAATCGCGGCTACGGCCTTCCGGCGCCGCCGCGGGGTCGACCACTGCCGCAACATATTTTCCCTTCTCGCGCAGGTAAGGCGCCAGGATTTCCGAATACCAGCCCCCGCCCGGAGTGATCTCGATGACGGTCTGGGTCGGCTTGATGCCGAAGAACGCCAGCGTCTGGCCGGGGTGGCGGTACTGGTCGCGCTGCACGTAAACGCGGTCGCGCCAGTTGCCGTTGATGGCCGCCTGCAACGCGGTATCGGGCGCCGGCAACGTCGCGCTATCGGCAGGCTTCACCGCCATCGCCACAGGGAGGCTCATCACCACCACCACACTCATCACACATGCACAGGCCAGCTTGTTGCGGATCATCGCAGCGCCCTCCTCCGGGAAAAGTAGCGCGAGCCTAGCATGTGCTCCGGGGCATGCCATGTGCCCGTCGTTGGGCGGCACAGGACACGTTACGGCGTCCTCTGTCGCCGACATGTTCAGATCCTGTGAGCTGCTGAGGACGATCGGCGGAACGCTGAATCCACACAGATGTCACACGCAACATCGGTACGCGTGACTATCCTGTGCGCAGTTCGAAACAGGAGCATCCATGATGTCCCAACCCCGCGCACTCGGCCGCTCCGGCCTGCAGGTTCAACCGATTGTCTTCGGTGGCAATGTGTTCGGCTGGAGCGCCGATGAGGCGACCTCGTTCGCACTGCTCGACGCGTTCGTGGACGCCGGCTTCAATCTGATCGATACGGCCGATGCGTATTCTGGCTGGGTGCCCGGAAACCGCGGTGGCGAATCGGAAACCATCATCGGGCGTTGGCTTGCACGCAGCGGCAAGCGCGACAAGGTGCTGATCGCCACCAAGGTGGCCAAGTGGAGCGAGCATCCCGGTCTGTCGCCAGACAACATCGCCGCGGCGGTGGAAGATTCGTTGACGCGCCTGCAGACCGATGTGATCGATCTGTACCAGGCGCACGAAGACGACGAATCGATTCCGCTCGAAGCCACGCTGGCTGCGTTCGGCCGATTGATCGAACAAGGCAAGGTCCGTGCGATCGGCGCATCCAACTACAGCGCCGCGCGCCTGCGCGATGCGCTGGATATTTCCGAGCAGTACACACTGCCACGCTACGAAAGCCTGCAGCCGGAATACAACCTGTACGATCGCGCCGGTTACGAAGCAGAACTTGAACCGCTCGTGCGTGAGCACGAGCTTGGCGTGATCAGTTACTACTCGCTGGCCAGCGGCTTTCTCACCGGCAAGTACCGCAGCGCCGACGATGCCGGCAAGAGCAGTGCGCGTGGTGCGTCGGTGGTCAAGCAATACGTGAATCCGCGTGGCCTGCGCATCCTGCAGGCGCTGGACGATCTAGCCGTCACGCACAACGCCACACCCGCGCAAATCGCCCTGGCCTGGCTGATCGCACGCCCCAGTCTCACCGCGCCGATCGTCAGCGCCACCAGCGTGACCCAACTGCACGATGTGCTGGCAGCCGCACGCCTGTCGTTGAGTGCCGATCAGATTGCACAGCTCGACACCGCCAGTGCGCCGGAGCCATCGGCAACAGCGTGATGCACGAGCTCGGCATGTCGCGTTGCCTGCCGTGCATGCATCCTGGTGCACCTCTTACAACACGCTCGCGCGCATTGTGCGCACCCGACCGCGCTTGCGCGGACTCTTTGCGAGGAATTTCCCATGACATCCATGACCAATCGCCGCATCGTGCTGGCATCGCGCCCGCACGGTGAACCCAGCGCCAGCAACTTCCGCATCGAGGACGTGGCCGTCGCGCCGACCGGCCACGATCAGATCCTGGTACGCAATCGCTTCCTGTCGCTGGACCCATACATGCGCGGACGCATGGACGACGGCCCCTCCTACGCCGCGCCGGTGGCCATCGACGCAGTGATGGAAGGCGGCACCGTTGGCGAAGTCATCCAATCCAATCACGCCGACTATCACCCCGGTGATCTGCTGGTGCTCCCCGGTGGCTGGCAGACGCATAGCCTGCTGACCCCGAAAACACCGTTACGCAAGCTGCCAGCGGACGATGGCCTGCCGCTGAGCACCGCGCTCGGCGTGTATGGCATGCCCGGCTTTACCGCCTATGCGGGCCTGCATGAAATCGGCAAACCCCAATCGGGCGAAACGCTGGTGGTGGCTGCGGCCAGCGGCCCGGTTGGCGCCACGGTAGCGCAGCTGGCACGCCTGCAAGGCCTGCGCGTGGTGGCCATTGCCGGTGGCGAAGAAAAAGTGCGTTACCTGCGCGACACGTTGCGCGTGGATGTGGCGCTGGATCACCGCGCCGACGACTTTGCAGAGCAGCTGCGCGTAGCGACACCGGACGGCATCGACATCTACTTCGAAAACGTCGGCGGCAAGGTGTTCGATGCGGTGTTGCCGCAGCTCAACGACTTCGCACGCATCCCGGTGTGCGGCGTGATCGCCACCTACAACAGCCGGGGGCAGGTACTGCCCGGTCCAGATCGCCTGCCCGAGTTTATGGGGCACGTGCTGCGCAAGCGTCTCACGGTGCGTGGCTTCATCCAGCAGGATTTCATCCGTCTGATGCCCGCGTTCCTGCGCGAAATGGGCCAGTGGCTGCGCGAGGACAAGATTCAGTACCGCGAACACGTACTGCACGGCCTGGACAGCGCCGCGCAAGGCCTGATCGACGTCTTGCGCGGCAAAAACTTCGGAAAAGCCGTCGTCGCCCTCGACTAACCACATTGACTGCGCTGCGCACACCTTCGCTCTTGCGATTCCCCATTTTCGACTTCCCATTTCCAAAGGAACACAATGACTGTCCCCGCATTCGGCCTCGGCACCTTTCGCCTCAAAGACCAGGTTGTCATCGATTCGGTGCGTAGCGCACTGGAACTGGGCTATCGCGCGGTCGATACCGCGCAGATTTACGACAACGAAGCGCAGGTCGGTGAAGCAATCGCAGCCTCCGGCATTGCGCGCGATCAGCTGTATCTGACCACCAAGATCTGGGTCGACAAGTTCGGCGACGGCGCCTTGCTGCCCAGTCTGCAGGAAAGCCTGCGCAAGCTCGGCACCGAGTACGTGGATCTCACCCTGATCCATTGGCCTTCGCCGAAGGACCAGGTGCCGATGCGCGAGTATCTGGAAGCCCTGGCGCAGGCCAGACAGCAGGGTCTGACCCGCGCGATCGGCGTGTCCAACTTCACCATCGCCCTGACCAAGCAGGCGATCGAGATCCTGGGAGCCGACGCCATCGCCACCAACCAGATCGAAGTGCATCCCTATCTGCAGAATCGTGCCGTCACCGATTTCCTGCGCGAGCAAGGCATCCATGTCACGTCGTACATGACGTTGGCGGTCGGCGAAGTACTCAAGGATCCGGTGATCCAGGCGATCGCAGCACGTCACGCCGCCACCCCGGCACAGGTCACCCTGGCCTGGGCACTGCAGCAGGGTTACTCGGTGATTCCGTCCTCGACCAAGCGCGAGAATCTGGAAAGCAACCTCAAGGCGCAGACGCTACAGCTAACCGAGCAGGACATGCGCGAGATCGCCGCACTCGACCGCGGGCACCGCCTGGCCAATCCGCAGGCGATCGCGCCCGACTGGGATTGAGTTCTTGTTTTTGCCATGCGCCGGCGTCGCTCGGTGCATGGCGGCAACCGCCGCGACGACCGCTCGTCGTCGCGCGCTGGTTGCGTGCGCCAGCCGCTGCTACGGTGCCCGTACAGGGGGGTAGTCTCGATTCCGGAGTCCTACCCATGCACAGCGCATCCGTCTTGACCCGCCGCAGCGTCAATCTCGACGCGGAGATCGCCTATTGGCGCGACGTCCATGCCGAAGGGCATCTGGGTGGTTACGCCTTTGCCGACTACGCCCGGCTGCTTACCCTCGGCTACGACATCTACCTGGCCTACCCACGCGCAACCGAAGCACAGCTGTATCGCGTGCTGCAGGACAGCTACTACCACTGTCTGCCGATGCTGTCGGTGCCCTGGGATCAGGCGCGCTGGATCGTGCGGCATGCTTGGCGGCATCTGGAAGATGCGGCTGTTCGGCATTGAGCCACTGATCAAGCGCTCATTGACCGGTTAGCGTTGACCTCGCTGATCAAGCCTCGGGCAATGCGCGACGTTCACTGGTGGGTGGGCACTGAGGAGGATGCGGTCGGTCATGCGTGCTACTGGCGTCAGCGAGATGGAAACACCACAAACCGGCTCAGGCAGCGCCCGGCGTTGTTGCCTATACGCGTTGTAGGCAGGCATCGCACGCCCCGCACGATCACAACACGTCGTTCGACGACCGCGCGCTGCAAGACACGCGCGCCTGCAAACGGCCCGATGCGATCGCTGCTTAGTTCAACTGCCCGATCGCCATCGCCTGGCGGTCGATACGGTGCTTTTCGGCCAGCGCCTGCATGCCTTGCAGGGTCGAGGCGATCAGGCTGGCGTAACGCAGCCGCCACAGGGTGGCGCGGTCGTTGTCGTCATGTGTGCTGCCCAAGCCATCGAGCACCTGCGGCAGGCGCCGGTCGGCCAGTGCAGCTGCAGCCAAGTAGGGCTTTGCCGGTGCGATGACGTCCACCGGCTCGCGCCAGTCGTTCGCCACCTGCCGGGCGATGCCGGCCAAGTGCGAGAGCTGATGCATGCCGATCAGCGTCTCATGCAGCATCTCGCGGCACGCCCATTGCCACAACGCCACCTTTTCCGATGGGTCCTGGGCAATCTCGGTAAGCGCCAGGTCTACCTTTTCGATGCGTGGGTCGAGCATTGCGAAGCTCCGATGCTGCTGTGCAACATAATTCACACCATACGCCGTGAGAATCAAGTGAGCTAGTCGTTTGAACGCCGTCAGTGTGCCGATGCCCGACCCGGTTCACGCTTCGCAACCACCGGCTCCCGTGCGCCCTGACGGCACCCTGACTTTCTTCCCATGACGGCAGCGTCCGCCCCGCGTAATGCTGCAGATCCGGATCTCAAGGCCATCCCCATGCGCGGCACCATGTTTCTTGTCCCGCTGTGCCTGCTGGTGGCCTGCGCTGCGCAGGCCGAGACCGCCACCCCGCAGCTGTCCGCACAGCAATGCGATGTCAGTACGTCCTACGACGTGCTCGCCGATAGCGGCGGTATCTGGCTGCACCGCAAGCAGGGCGTGCCGCGCGACGTCTTCTTTCATGGTGGCGAGCTCAACGTGGACCACCAGCCGCAGCCCGTCAGCACGGCCGATGCGCAACGTTTGCGCGAGCTGGAGCAACGCACGCGCACCTTGATGCCGGCGGCGACGTCCATCGCCCAATCGGTGGTCGACATCACCTTCGACGCGCTGAATGGCGTGGTCCACGTGCTGTCCGGCAGCACGCGCCAGCAGCGCAAGGTCGAGCGGCTGCGCATGGCCGCACACGCGCAGGTGGAGGACAGCCTCGGCCGCGGGCGCTGGGAGCAAACAGTCTTCGACGAACGCTTCCAAGCCAACGTCGAACATGCCGCCCAGGCGCTAGCCGGTCGCCTCACCCGCAGCGTGCTGTGGACGGTGATGACCGGACGCACCGCGCAAATGGAACGTCGCGGTGCGGACCTGGACGCGCAGATGCAGCGGCAGATGCAGGGCCGCAGCGATGTGCTGGAAGCCCAGGCGCGCACCTTGTGTGTGCAGGCACAAGCGCTCTATGCAGTGCAGCAAGCGTTGGAGTACCGCTTCAACGGCGAGCGCCTGCAGATGCTGGAAGTCAACGCGCATCCGCGGACGCCATCGGAGGATGCACCGACCTCCAATCGCATCGTGGCGACGATGACGCGCTAAACAGCGTGTATTGCAACGCGCACGGCGTGGTTGACGCTAGCGCCGCGCAACAGGGTGCATGCGCGATGGGCGGTGTATTGAATAGCAGGGGACGCCGATGTGCCCGCTCCCGCGGCATCGCTGCAGGGCGCGTGCGGGAATCGGGAACCTTCTCAAACCACAACGAACAGCGGCCCGACGCGTGCGCCGGGCCATTGTTGATCCCGTGATGCGCAATGCGCATCACGGCCTGAGCTGCATTACGCCAGGGTCAGGGTGACGTCGATATTGCCGCGGGTCGCATTGGAGTACGGGCAGACCTGATGGGCCTTGTCGACCAGTGTCTGCAGTTCGGCCTGGTCCATGCCCGGCACGGCGATACGCAGCTCTACGACGATGCCGAAGCCGCCAGGAATCTGGCCGATGCCAACGCTGCTGTCGATGCTCACTTCGCCCGGCAGCTTGATCTTGTCCTGTGCGGCAACGGCCTTCATCGCGCCGATGAAGCAGGCAGCGTAACCGGCTGCGAACAGCTGTTCCGGGTTGGTGCCATCGCCGCCGGCGCCGCCCAGTTCGCGCGGGGTGGACAGCTTGGCGTCCAACGCCTTGTCCGAGGACACGGCACGGCCTTCGCGGCCGCCGGTGGCAGTGGCATGGGCGGTGTAGAGGACTTTTTCAGGTGAGGCCATGGTGGTTCTCCAGGGTGAGCGCTGTGAGCGCATGAGGGGTTTCATAGTTGACGATTGAATCGTGTACAACGTGTTGCAAAACAGGGACGCGCGTTGGGGCATTCACCCGGCGCCGAGGCTGGAGCGTAACTTCTCCAATTCCTGCTTGAGTTGAAGCAGTTCGTCCAATGAACAGGCAGACGCACAAAACACCTGTTCCGGCACCGCGCCTGCCCTGCTGCGCAACGCGCGGCCGGTTTCGGTCAGCGCGATGATGACCTGACGCTCGTCGTTGACCGCACGTGTGCGAGTGACCAAGCCGGCCGCCTGCAGGCGCTTGAGCAACGGTGTCAACGTGGCCGAATCCAGATACAGGCGCTCACCGATCTCCGACACGCTGCGTTCGTCGGTCTCCCACAGCACCAGCATCACCAGGTACTGCGGATAGGTCAGGTCCAGTGCCTTCAACAAGCCGCGGTAGAGCTTGTGCATCGCCAGATTGGCCGAATACAGCGCAAAGCACAGCTGGTTGTCGAGCTGCAGCAGCGCATCGGTGCGGGCGTTGGTGATTGTGGCGGTGTCCATGACTGCAATCTACATTGCGCACTATATAATTGCAAGCGATTTATTTGCGCGATCTCCCTTTGCCTCGCTAAGGCCAGTCGGCCATTGCTGCCGGACTTCGGGCTGGCAGCTGCGAACCTCGCAGTAGCGCACTGCAGGATGAGCGCTGGTATAGCGATGCCGCAGCCGCCCGTCACACGCCTGTACGGCACGCATCGCGTTCGCCGGACGCGCACGGAAGCGCCCGCGGCGCCTCATTCGCTCCACGAGGTGATTGAAAGACGTACTAGCGACAACACCGAATGACGTCGTCAGCCGACGCGCTGAGCGATCGCCCTGTCGGCAGCGCAGTGCCACCACCGCCCATGCACGGCAGTGGCAATCGCACAGGTCCTCGCCTACCCGATCATCCGCTTACGCGCGATGCGCCGTTGCCAGGTAGTGCGCGCTCTGCATTTCGATCAGGCGCGAGGCAGTGCGTTCGAAGGCGCCGGCCAGGCGCTGGCCGCTGTACAAGGCCGGAGGCGCGTCTTGCGCAGTGCAGACCAGATTGACGTGGCGGTCGTACAGCTCGTCGATCAGGTTGACGAAGCGGCGCGCGGCGTCTTCGTTCATGCGGTCGAAGTGCGGAATGCCGCCCACCAACACCGTGGTGAACTCGCGTGCGATCTCGATGTAGTCGCCGGGTCCGCGCGGGCCTTCGCACAGCGCGACAAAATCGAACCAGGCGATGCTCTTGCCACGCGCGCGCACCGGAATCTTGCGCGATTCGATTTCGATATTGCCCGCGCGCGCCTCCGCATTACCGCTCAGCTCGCCCCACCGCTGTGCAAGCCAGGCATCGGCCTTCGCATCCAACGGCGCGCGGTACACCGGCGAGCGCGTCAGCGCGCGCATGCGGTAATCCTCGGTGCCTTCTGCGTAAAGTTCCACGCAGAACTTCTGCAGCAACCCGATCGCCGGCATGAAGCTGTCGCGCTGCAATCCGTTGGCGTAGAGATTTTCCGGCGCGGTGTTGGACGTGGTGACCAGCGTCACGCCTTCGGCGAACAGGCGTTCGAGCAGGCGTGCCAGCAACATCGCATCGCCGATGTCGGTGACGAAGAATTCGTCCAGCACCAGCACGCGCAGAGTCTCGCGCCACTGCTGCGCGATTCTGGCCAGCGGATCGCTCTGCCCGGCGTGTTCGCGCAGCTGCTCGTGCACGCCGCGCATGAAGCGGTGGAAATGCGTGCGGTATTTCTGCTTGATCGGCAGGCCGTCGTAGAACAGATCGACCAGAAAGGTCTTGCCGCGCCCGACACCGCCCCAGAAGTACAGGCCACGTACCGGTTCAGGTTTTTTCCAGAACGCCGACAACCGATCCAGCCAACCGTCCTGTTCGCCGTCCACCAGCGCTTCGTGGATACGGTCCAGTTCCGCCAGGGCCGCCAGCTGCGCGGGGTCGGCACGCCAGTCGCCGCGTTGTACGCCGGCGGCGTAGCGCTGCGACGGGGTCATCTCACTCATTACATTCTCCGCGGACCGGCTGCTGCCTGGCCCGCTCAACAGCGCATCGCCGGGCGATGCGCAGGGGCCGTGCCGCGGTCAGACGGCGGCCGGCAACCAGCGCCGGACACCATGCTGGATCGCACCGCGCAGGTCGATCAATTTGCGGTGGAAGAAATGGCTGGTGTCGGGCATGCGCACCAGCTCGGGTTGCTGCTCCAGGGTTTCCAGCCAGTCGTAGACCGCTTGCGGGTCGACGATCTCGTCGGCATCGCCCTGGATCACCAACCACTGCGCCGGCGGCTGGATATCACTGAAATCCCAGCGCCCGGCCGGCGGTGCGATCGAGATCAGCACCTGCGGTTCGAGTGATCCGGCAGCACGCAGCGACACGTAGGCGCCGAAGCTGAAACCGCCCAACCACAGCGTGTCGCCCGGGCGCTGCGTCCGCACCCAGCCAGCGACCGCACGCAGATCGTCCTGCTCGCCGTCGCCATGATCGAACGCGCCCGCCGAATTGCCGACGCTGCGGAAATTGAAGCGCACCACGGTGATGCCCAGCTCGCGCAGCGCGCGCGCGGCCATGGTGACGACCTTGTTGTGCATGCTGCCGCCCTCGGTGGAGAGCGGATGGCAGAAGATGGCGGTGACCGCGTGTGCGGCAACATCCGGCTCGGGCAGATCGACCGCGACATCCAGCGGGCCGACCGGCCCCTGAAGCGTCAACGCAGCCGATTCGGTGGGAAATGAGGGATTGGACATGCCTGCATAATAGCCGCCCCGCCGGCCGCGTTCATCGCCCTGCCTGCACACTTCGTTGCGTTGCCCATGCATTTCCTGCTGTTTGCCGTTATCTGCAGTGTCCTGGTGTCGGTGCTGTTGAAGCTTGCGCCACGCCGCCAGATCGACGTGTTTCAGGCCATCACCTGGAACTATGCCACCGCTGCACTCCTGGCCTGGCTGATCCTGCATCCTGCGCTGGACACGCTGCGCTCCACTACCACTCCCTGGTTGGCGTTGCTGCTGTTGGCTGTGGCGCTGCCCTCCATCTTCCTGGTGCTGGCGCGGTCGGTCGCGGTGGCCGGCATCGTACGTACCGATGTTGCGCAACGCTTGTCGTTGGTGCTCTCGTTGGCTGCAGCCTTCACCGTTTTCGGCGAACCGGTCAATGGCTGGAAACTGGCAGGGCTTGCGCTAGGCATGTTGGCAATCGTGTGCATCGTGCGACGCCCCCGTCACCACGTCGCGACCGATCCGCCGCCAAGCACAACCGGCCTGCCCTGGCTGATTGGTGTGTGGATGGGCTTCGCGCTCATCGACCTGCTGCTCAAGCACATTGCGCAGGCCGGGACGCCTTCGCTGACATCGTTGACGTTGTGTTTTGCGCTGGCCTTCTTGCTGATGCTTGGCGTGCAGAGCGTGCGTTGGGCACGAGGCGCCCGCCTGAGCACCCGCAGCATGCTTGCCGGCGTGCTGTTGGGTGCGCTCAATTTCGGCAACATCCTCTGCTACGTGCGTGCGCACCAGCTGTTGCCGCACAGCCCGGCAACCGTTTTTGCCAGCATGAATCTGGGCGTGGTCGTGTTGGGGGCGCTGGTCGGCAAGTTGGGATTTGCCGAACGCCTGGGCCTGCGCGGCTGGTTGGGGCTGGCACTGGCGGCCCCCGCGATCGCTGCGATCGCATGGGGGATGCGTCTGGCTTGACGCTCGCGCGTTCGGCTTATGCGACGCCGGTTCGCCACCTGCCTTCAGCACCGTTTGGCGGTCGCTAGGATGAGCGTGCATTCCCGCGGGAGTTTGTGATGCGCCTGAATTCGCTTTTTCGCAGCGCTCATCGGGTCGCCCCGGAGCCGCTCAACCCGACATCCACCGATGCGACAGCGAGCGCTTCGGGTGCTGCGTCGCCGCACCCACTGTCTCACGCGCCCAAGACCGGCGCCGCGCAGGGCGCGTCCAAATCGCGGCAAGGCATGCTGGCATCGGCACGCAAGTCGCTGGCGACGCTACGCAAACAGTTGCCGTCAATGTGCATGGGAGCACCAGCCACAAAAACAGCGCAGAGCCAGCCACCGCTGTCCACACCCGCACCGCACGCTGACAGGCGCGACACCCACCCACGCCCGCCGGTTACCAAGGCCAGCGTTGATGCGCGATGGGAAGCACCCGCTGCAATGCCCGCCCCGCGCAATCGAGTGCCGATGCAGACTGCAGTGCCACAACCGCTGCCGACAGCACGCACTGCAGAGCGGCCCCAGCGACGTCAGGGCGGTACCGAGGAACAGTGGCAGCGGCAGGCTCCACACCCAGCCAGGCGCGATCAGATGAGACCGCCGTCGCAGCCGACGTTGCCATCGCGGCCGGCGCCGTCTGCAGCCCCAAGCGCGGCGACACCGGCTCAACCCTCGCCACCCAGGCGGCTACGCCCAGTGCGCAACATGAATCTGGAATTGGCCGCGCTGAGCGAGCAGTGCGAGCACATCAGCCGGCGGCTCTATCAAGAGGACCGCGCGCCTAGCCCGGAGGAGAGGGCGGTGTTCCAGACGCGTGCGGCCCTGATCGCCGAGCGCAACGCCGTGCGCGATCGTCAGCTCGATGGGATGTTGGCGGCGCTGGCGCCATTGGAGAAGATCGCTGCGCCGAAAACCACCAGCAGCCCGCTAGCCATGGTCCAACGGAATGTGATGCAGTCCAACCGACATGCGCTGCTTGAGGTACGCCGCGAAAAGCTCGACATGACCAAGATGGCATCGTATTACGCACGCGCGCAGCGGCGTCTGGTGTCTCTGAAGGAGAGCGATGCGCCGCCCGACAAGATCCGGCGCCTGCAACGCATGATGCAGGGCTACACCAATTTGCTGGCACTGGAAGAGATCGTCAAACGCACCGACGACCAGCTGCAACGGATGGGTGCGCCACGCTTGATGGACAGCATCCCCACGACGGCGCAAGAGCTTGCGCTGTCCGAGCAGGACGAACGTGATGCCCATCAGGAGGCGATCGACAACGGCTATTACTGAGGAGTGAGTATGCAGTCGTTACGCGCAAACCATGCGCGGGCCGGCACCGCCCACGCAGGCCTTGCTGCCCACAACGACACGGCATGCCATCGACCGCACATCGCCTTGTCGCCAGTTACATGACGCTGACGATAGCGGCGAATTGCGAGGCAAGCCGCAGCCATCGGCCAGCGCTGCCGTCAACGCTCCCAATGCGGGAACGGGTCGTCCAGCAGCTGCCATTGCGCCGGCCCCTGACGCAGTTCCTGGTCGCTGAGCAGGCAGGCATCCAGCGCAGCGCGCGTGCGCTGAGCGTCCATTTCCACGCCGATCACCGCCAGCTCCTGGCGACGGTCGCCCCACAGCGGATGCCATAGCCGCTGCATCGCGGCGTATTCGTTGGCATCGCCCACCTCGTGCGGTTGCGGCAGTGGCGCGGTCCAGCACTGCGTCTGTTGCCGTTGCCAGCCGATGTCGGTGTAGGGCAGCGGCGTGATGCTGGTCTGCAGCGGCTGGCCGACCGCCTGCGCATCGACACGGTGGCGCGCAGCAAACCAGAAACCGGCTGCGTTGGTCTGGGTGGCGCCGCCCACACTGGATAGTTCGCCCACCCAATCCATGCGACTGGCCAGCCAGAAGAACCCCTTGCTGCGAATCACCTGCGGCAGACCGCTATGCACCATGCGCGCGAAGCGCTGCGGATGAAATGGCCGACGCGCACGGTAGACGAAGCTGCTGATGCCGTATTCCTCGGTTTCCGGGGTGTGCTGGCCGCGCAGTTCCTGCATCCAGCCCGGCGCCAGCTGCGCACGGGTGAAATCGAAGCGCCCGGTGTCGAGCAGCTGCTGCAGCGGCACTTCGCCATGCGCGGCATCCACAATCGCCGCTTCGCGGTTGAGCGCACGCAGCACTGCGCGCAGGCGCTGTAACTGCTGCGCATCGATACGATCGCATTTGCTGATGACCAGCACATCGGCGAATTCCACCTGTTCGCCCAGCAACTGCACCAGCCCGCGTGTATCGTCTGGGCCGGCTTGCTGGCCGAGTTCGGCCAATGTTGCGGCCGAGCCGAAGTCCTCCAGAAAACGGCTGCCGTCCACCACCGTCACCATGGTGTCGAGCCGGGCGATGTCCGACAGGCTGAAACCGTCGGCGTCGCGCACCGCGAAGGTAGCGGCCACCGGCATCGGCTCGGCGATGCCGGTCGATTCGATCAGCAGATAGTCGTAGCGACCCTGCTCTGCCAGCCGGCGCACTTCCTGCAGCAGATCGTCGCGCAGCGTGCAGCAGATGCAGCCGTTACTGAATTCCACCAGTGTCTCTTCGGTGCGCCGCAAGGCCGCGCCGCCCTCGCGCACCAGCTGCGCATCGATGTTGACCTCGCTCATGTCGTTGACGATCACCGCCACACGCAGGCCGTCGCGGTTATGCAGGATGCGGTTGAGCAAGGTGGTCTTGCCCGCGCCCAGAAAGCCGGACAACACGGTGACGGGGAGACGCGAATCGCGCTTGGGAGACAGGGACATCCTGAAAGCCTGGCTGAAATGAAGTGTTACTATATAACATTTGCTCGACGGGACATCCCACATGCGCGCCACCGCCTCCTTGCTGGATAGCTCGGCCATCGCCTTGTCCGGGTTATGCCTGTTGCATTGCCTTGCCCTGCCGCTGCTGGCGGCCACGCTGCCGCTGCTGGGTGCCTGGAGCCGGGCCGAATGGGTCCATGTGGTGTTCGCGATGGCAGCGGTGCCCCTAAGCAGCTACGCGCTGTGGAGCACGCACCGCCGGCAGGCGCTGCCGGCGCCGGTCTGGGTACTGGCGCTTTGCGGGCTAACCGGGTTGGCGCTCGGGGCGAGCGGTCTGGCCGGCGACGCGCTGGAAACACCGATCACGGTCACCGGCAGCCTGCTGCTGGCCAGCACGCATCTGCTCAATCTGCGCCTGCGTCGCCGACATCGAGGGTGCGCGCGCGAACGGCACGATCAATGACCGCTACAGCGACGTTTGCCGGAGCCGCTTGCACGGGCAGGTTGTGAACACGCGCATGCAGGTGATGACCGATGGGTGCTACAACGAAAAGCCCAGCAACACTGGGTCGTGATCGGAGCTGCGCCACGGCCCGGGCAGGTTGCGCTTGGCATAGCCAGCGGCGTCCATGACATCGGCATTGACATGCCATTCGACCGCGCCACGGAGTTGCTTGGCCATCGCCGGGCTGAGCAGCGCGTGATCCAGCCGCCCACTCATGCCGTCGTAAACGAAGCTGTAAGGCTGCTTCACCCCGGCCACTGCAAACGCGTCTTGCCAGCCACTGGCGCGCAGGCTGCGCATCGGCGTTTCCATCGCATAGGCATTGAAGTCGCCCAGCAGCACGGCGAGCTTGGTCTGCGCGCCGGTGGGGTCGGTCTGCAGCCATTGGTGTAACCGCTTGGCCGATTCGGTACGGGTGGCGTTCCAGCAGGCCTGGCCGTCCTGCTGATCGGCATCGGCACCGCTGGCGTTACCGCAGCCCTTGGACTTGAAGTGATTGGCGACCACCACGAAGGTGGCCCCGCGCGTGCTACGGAACGCCTGCGCCAGCGGCACGCGGCTGTGATTGTCGAACGGCCCGCCGGTCAGCGTGGCCGACTTGCCGACCGGGGTGACCTGCGAACTGCGATACACGATGCCGACCCGGATCGCATCGGCGCCCGGGCCGCTGCCGGTATCGATGAACTGCCAATCCTTGTCCTTGCCGGCAGCGTTGAGCGCGGCCACCAACTGCGCAACGGCCGCATCGGCACCATTGCCGTCGTTTTCCAGTTCCATCAGTGCGGCCACATCGGCGCCCAGCGGCACGATGGTGGCGACCAGCTTGGCCAGCTGCGCCTGGAACTGTTCGTGCGTGCGTGCACCGCGCTTGGTCGGGAAGCCACCGCCGCGGCCATTGCCGTTGAAGAAATTCTCCAGGTTGAACGAAGCGATGCGCAGATCGCCACCCACCTGCGGCGCAACGGCGGTCGGCATCGCCGGCAAGGTCAGCGGGCTCAGCACCTGGATCCGGTAGTTGCCGTCGTAGCGTTGATCGACGATGCCATCCACCGATTTGAGCAGGCTGCCGCTGCGCAGCACCGGATCGGCCGGCAGATACGACACTGTCTTGGGGCTGCGACCGTTGCGCGCATCGTCCAGCAGCACGCGACGGCGTGCGTTGTCGGCCTCCACCTGCGCGAATGCCGGCGTGCCGGCTACGGCCACTTCGCTTGGCTGCCACAGGCGCCCACCGAACGCGGCGACCAATTCGCCGTACGTGTCGAGGCGGTCGCTGCCATTGAGCGTGAGCGCGGCGATGCGCACGTGTTCGCCTTCGAGCGCTTCCCAATTGGCCGGCGGGCCGCTGAGCATACGCAGCGGGACCGGTTGTCCACTGGCGAGCCGCTCGATGCTGCTGGCGTCCACCGTGGTCAGGCTCGCCTCGCCGCCTGCCGAGACCTCGCGCACGGTGCCGACGATGCGCACGCGGTCGCCGACCGCCAGCTCGGCATTTCCCGCACCGGTGACGAATAGACCATGCGAGCGCCGCGGTTCGAAACCGGGTTGCTGCACGAACAGGCCGGCCAACCCCACGCGCGTGTCGGCGGTGATGATGCCTTCCACCTCGACCATGCGGCCATCGTACGGGCTGCGGCTGTCCTCCCCTTGCACATCGGCAATCGAGAGCCGTTGCGCTGCACCGTCGGCAGCGCTGCAGAGCAACGGAGCCAACAGACAAACGAAACCGAGCACAACCAGCGGGCGATGCGACATCGAACGACTCCAAAGAGGTGGATCAAACGCAAACGCCGCCCGAGAGGGCGGCGCGTGATAACGGAAAGCGCGGAGGCAGGCTAACAAACCATGGTCAATGACCGCCAGGCGCGCCTGCTATAAACACCAGATACGGCTAGTGCATTGCGTTGGTGCCGCGCTGTTCGTGCCCGCGCCACGATCTGCACGCGGCGCATTCGATGACAACGGACTAGGCGCACGACGAGCCGCGTCAGTCGTCACACCGCAGCCACAGCCCCCAACCACTCGCCAGGACCTTACTTCAGGTTCCCCAGCATCCAATCGACGGTGGCACGCACCTGCTCTTCGGTCAGCCCCGGGTTGCCGCCCTTGGGGGGCATGATGCCGCCATCCGGGCCCGCGTAGCCCTCGATGGCGTGCTTGTACAAGGTGTCCTTGCCCTGTGCGATACGCGCATCCCAATGCGAATGGTCCAGCGTCGGCGCCTTGCCCACGCCCGTGGTGTGGCAGGCGGTGCACAGATTGTTGAAGATGGTCTTGCCATCGGTCGTGCCGCCGTAAGCGGACTGCGAGGCGGCCTTGGCCAGCGCTGCGGCCTGTGCTGCAGCCTGAGCGGACGCGCCAGTGGCGCCGGCATAGACCGCACCCGCAGGCGCGATGCGTTGCAGGACGCGTTTGGCGGCAGTGGGCGAGACTTCGTCGGGGATAGCGCGTTGCAAATATGCTGCCAGGGCGATTAGGCCCAGGGTGATCACCACTAGTAAACCGATCACCATCGAGAATTTTTTCAGGAACTCGAGGTCGTAATTCCGCACGCGCTCACCCCTGGCTGTTGGTCGAAGACCTCTGCTAGCGCCGGAGTATAGAGCACAGTTCAGGCCAGTCTGACCAGCCTGCATGACAGTTTTCGCAGCGATGTGCGCTACGCCCCCGGTGCGCCGATGCTTCCGTCCGCACACATGATCGCGTCGGTTGGAGAATTGCCGCAGCGCCGCATGCGGCCCATTGGTCTCCGTTGTGGGAATTGCGTATCATTCCCAACAACACGGTGGCGCGGTGCTCGCCTCACCGGTCCAGCCTTTGAGGAGTCGCCGCGATGAAATCCTTCCTACTGTCATGCTTGGCTTTGGCCAGCATCAGTTTGTCTGCCCAGGCCCACGAAATCTGGATCGAACGCGACAGCAGTGGTCCGGTGCGCATCTTCTTCGGCGAGCCAGCGCAGGAAGCGCTGGACCACGGCGAAGACGAGATCAAGCGCGTGGTCAAGCCAAAGGTGTTCGGCACTGCCGGCAATGCCGGTCCACTGCAGCGCGGCACCGAGTTCCTGACCGCGCCCTTGGCTGGCAGCGGCGATGCCTGGTTGAGCGACGACAGCGTGTTTGAACCTTGGAAGGGGGAAGCCGGCGGTTTCGAGACGGTGAGCTACTACGCACGCGCCGGCCGTACCACCCCGGCAGCAAAGCTCGATTTCGAACTGGTCCCCACCGCAGCCAACAGCAACACGCTGACCGTGCTTTATCGCAACAAGCCGCTGCCCAAGGTGGAAGTGACAGTGATCGATCCGCAGAAGTGGCAGAAGACGCTGACCTCCGATGCCAACGGCCAGGTAACCCTGCCCAAGCTGCGTGCCGGCCGCCACATTCTCGTCGCTGCCAACAAGGAACCGGTGAAGCGCGAGATCGCTGGCAAGCAGGTGTCGATGGTGCATCACATCAGCACGCTGACGTTCCTGGCCGAGTAAGCGTGGTCGACACTGCTCCCGCGCAATCGTCGACCGGGCGTGGCCGGTGCCAACTCGCGGCAGGAGCGACACGTCGGTTGCGCTTCGGGCGTCACGCGTGCGGGCCGATTGCGTTTGCTGACGATGCCGGTCTGGCAACTGCGCGCTGCGGCAGGTCGCCTGCTTCAACGCGCGCGCGCGCGCAGGTCGCTTGATGTCCAGCGCATCGTCCTTGCCGCAGCCCTGGTTCAAGCGCCCCTGGCTCGGAGTGCTTGCGCGCACGCTCGCAGCAATCTTCGGCGGCTACGCGCTCGCCAGCGCAACCAATCTGTTGTTGGCGCTGGTATTGCCGATGCCGCGCAGTGAAGCGGTGTTGACCAGCATGCTGATCGGCATCGTGGTGTGCGCGTGTGCGCCGCTTTGGGCGTTCGCCACCGCCAGCGTGTGGCGTGCGTGGGCCGGCATTGCGGTGCCAGCGGCGCTGATGTTTGCGCTGGCCGCGTGGCTGCAACGGAGCGTGGCATGAAACAGGGATTTCGCCAGTCGATGGCGTGGCTGCACACCTGGACCGGGCTGCTGGTCGGCTGGGTCTTGCTGCTGATCTTCATGGGCGGCACCGCCAGTTATTACCGCGACGAAATCAGCCGCTGGATGCGCCCGGAACTGCCCACCACCACGGTGAGCACCGCCATTGCGCTGCGCAGCGCCGAGCAGTATCTGCAAACACACGCAGCCGATGCAGTGAGCTGGAACATTACCTTGCCGGACACGCGCACTCCGGTGGTGAGCATGTACTGGCAAAACCCTGCGCCAGCCGACGGCAAACCGGCCAGCCGCCGACAGATGTATGGCAACGCCATCATCGACCCGGCCACCGGCAAGGACATCGCCGCTCGCGACACGCTGGGCGGCGAATTCTTCTACCGGCTGCATTTCGATCTGCATTATGTGCCGGTGGTGTGGGCGCGCTATATCGTGGGTTTTTGCGCGATGTTCATGCTGATAGCGATCATCAGCGGGGTGATCACGCACAAGAAAATCTTCAAGGACTTCTTTACCTTCCGCCCGGGCAAGGGGTTGCGGTCATGGCTGGACTTCCACAACGTCAGCGCAGTGACCGCGTTGCCGTACCACGCGATGATTACTTACACCGGCATCGTGACCTTGATGTTTATGTACCTGCCGTGGGGCATCAAGGCGCGCTATGCAGGCGATGAAATGCGCTTCTACGACGAGGCGGCCAATCGTGTGGCCGATACGCGTAAGGCGGCCGGGGTACCGGCGCACATGCTGCCGCTGGAACAGTTCGTGGCACGTGCGCGCAGCGACTGGCGCGGCGGCGATGTAGGCAGCGTGGCGGTGTCCTTTCCCAATGATGCGCATGCCGCCGTGGGCGTAAGTCAGTTGGCCGAACACCTCTCCACCGATGCGCCGTCCATCCTGTTCGATGCAGTGAATGGCGAGCGCCTGCAACGCAGCGGCCCGCCGGGCGGTGCCAGCCAGACGCGCGGTGTGATGGTAGGACTGCATCTGGCCCACTTCGCCGGTGCATGGCTACGCGCATTGTTCTTCGGCTCTGGCCTGCTTGGCTGCCTGATGGTGGCCAGCGGTGTGGTGATGTGGGCTGTGAAAGAACGCCCCAAGCATCTGAAAGCCGGACGCATCGGCTTCGGCCTGCGCCTGGTGGACGCACTCAACATCGGCACGGTGGCCGGTTTGCCGATCGCCTTCGCCAGTTTCTTCTGGGCCAACCGCGTGTTGCCGGTGAACCTGGAAGCCCGCGCAGCGATGGAGGCCAATCTGTTTTTCGCTGCGTGGGCCACGGCGCTGCTGGCCGCATTCGTGTGGCCGCGGCGTACGATGTGGAGTTGGCAGTTGTATCTGGGCGCAGCGTTGTTCGCACTGGTGCCGGTGCTCAATGCGATCACCACCGATAAGCATCTAGGCGTGACGCTGCCGGCCGGGCAATGGGCGCTGGCGGGCGTCGATCTAGTCTGCCTGTTTCTTGGTCTCTGCCTGGGCATTGCCGGCTTTCGCCTGCAGCGCTGGAAGGCACCGCAGCCTGCGTCGGCGCGGCGCGTCCGTGCCGCTGCCGCAACGCCTGTGCAGCACACCGCGCCGATCCAGGAAAGCGCATGAGCGTGCTGCTATTGCTGGCACTGAATTTTTCCGGCTTTGCTGCGCTGTGCCTGGCGATGGACAAGCATCAGCAGGAGTTGCGCGGCCGCCTGTTGGGCGCTGCACGCTCACGGCAACTGCGTGTGCTGGGTTGGTTCTTGCTATTGCTGACGTTCGGCTTGGCGGTGCATGCGCAGGGCTGGGGCATCGGCCCGGTGCTGTGGCTGGGCACGTTGACCGCGGCTGCAGCGGTGCTGTCGCTGTGGCTGTTGCCGTATCGGCGTGGCGCGATCGTGCCGGCCGCGGTGGCCGCGCCGGTGCTAGCAGGTGTGGTGCAGGTGTTGGTGGGTTGAAACTGGGTGGTGGCACGTCGGCGATGTACTGCATGCGTTGGCATGCTTATCCAGCGGCAATGACCAGGATGAAGAGCACGCATCACTGGCGGACGGGATCGCCGAGCTAACGCGAGATGCGATGACCTTGATCATCAATGAACGCATGCGCCGGTTTCCGTCAGTGGCGTTTCTGGATGGCGACACGCGTCTGATGCAGCGCTAGGGTTGAGATCCTCTTCGCTGCGCAGTGAGTTTTCGCCGCAAGCACGTGCCGTGACGTTCACGATACCGATGTCGAGTGATGCGCTCTGCACGTGGTGCGTACCCGTCGGCGCGCCCCCAATTACACCACCGTCGGCGGATCGCCCCAACTACGGCCATCGCGCGGCAGACGGCCATCGTCGAGCACCTGCAGCACGCGCTCGGGCTGGAGCATGTCCAGAAACAGCACCACGTTGACGCCTTCGGGCCGCGCCATGCTCGGGAAGATCACGCCGGGGATCTCTGCTTCGCGCAGCAGGTCACCGAGCACCCAGCTCACTGGTTCGATCTTGTTGACCAGCGCCTTGCGCCAGTCGTCAGCCCAGTCGGCCCACAACGCATCCCAGCTGGCGTCGAGCAGACGCAGATCAGCAAGCGCCGGCAGATCGGCGGCATAACTGACCAGCGTCAATGGCGGCAGGAACGGGGCGGCCTGTGCATATTCGGCGGCAGCGGTTTCCAGTTGCAGCGACAAATACAACGCCGGCTGGCCGAAGCGATTGAAGCGGCCGCCCGAGCGCGCCGCACCTGCGCCGCTCAGCGGTTCGGCGGCCCAGCGCGGAGTGAAGGCGCGATAGAGCGTGCAGTGCGCCGGGGCGCTCAGCTTCAACCGGCCGCCCCCGCGGCGACCGTGCGCAGATAGGTCAGCGCATCATCGGTGCGCCCCTGCTTGACCACTTCCAGCAAGGTGGCGAATTCGAACGCGGGGATGGGCGTGTTCTTAAGGTGGAACACCACCTGGCGCTCGTCCGGCTGCACCTGCGCCATCGCCACCAGCAGGCGCGACAGATTGCGCAGCAGGTCCTGCACGCGCGGGCTTTCCGGATGCACGCGTAGGCTGTTGCGGTGCACGCCTGCCAACTCGGCCAGCTCTTGTTGCGACAGATCTAGCAGGCCGGCCATGGCCGACGGCGACAGGATGGTCCGGTCCGGCACGCGCAAGCGTTCGGTCAGGGCCAGGGGGTTGAGGACGGCGACCATCGCGCGACTCCGGCAAGATGAGTGCACAGTATATGCACAGTTAGACGCAACTAAGTGGCACATGGAGGTACCCAGTCAGCGCGCTGTCAGCGGATCGTTGGCGCTGCGCCCACCGCGCGCAGGCAGAAGCCACAGATCGCTTCGACCAGCTGCTCGCCTTGTTGCGGATCGCCACGACTCGGGGCGATCGGCCCGACCAAGGCTTCGGTAAACGCGCCGACGATGCAGGCTGCGGCGGCATCCAGCGACTGCTGCGGGAATTCCCCAGCCGCCACGCCCTCGGCAAGCAGCTGGCGAAAGACCTCGCCGAACAGGCGCCGGCCACGGATGCGCTCGGCGTCCACCTCGCTCTCCACCGGCTCGGCAATAAAGGCGTATGCCAGCGCCGGGCCGGCCAAGGCGCGCCGGACGAAGGTGGCGATCGCGCTGCGCAAGCGCTCGGCAGCGCTGGCCTGGGTGGCGATGATCGCGCGCAGGATGGTCATCTCCCGCTGTACGGCTTCGTCGAGAACTTCCACGAAAAGGTCAGCTTTTGACGGGAAATGCCGATAAATCTGCCCGGTTGAGACGCCCGCCGCAGCTGCCACCGCGGTTACCGGTGCATTGCGGTAGCCGCCTTCGGCAATCAAGACGCGGGCCGCGTGCAGGATGCGTTCGCGGTTGCCGGCCAGGCGTTCTTCCATCAGGGCGGAGCGTCGATAAGCCATGGTGTGATTCTGGATTCAATAGTTGAATTTTAGTTCACTTTTTTGTTGCGGACCGCTAGTCTGGCCACATCCGCCGCGCGGCCCGCCCGCTCCCACCCGGCACATCCCGATCCCTGTGGAGTTGTTGCATGCATGTGCCGTCCTTGAACTTCGAGCTTGGCGAAGAGATCGATCTGCTGCGCGAAAGCGTGGCCGCCTTCGCCAGCCACCATATCGCCCCGCTGGCCGCGGCAGCCGATCACGATAACGTGTTCCCCGCGCACCTATGGCGCCTGTTCGGCGAGCAGGGCCTGCTCGGCCTGACGGTGGAAGAAGCATACGGCGGCAGCGGCATGGGCTACCTGGCGCATGTGGTGGCGATGGAAGAGATCTCGCGCGCCGGCGGTGCGATCGGACTGTCGTACGGCGCGCATTCCAACCTGTGCCTCAATCAGCTGCGCAAGAACGCTACCCCCGAACAGAAGCAGCGCTACTTGCCCCAGCTGTGCAGCGGCGAGCATGTGGGCGCGCTGGCCATGAGCGAGGCCGGCTCCGGCTCGGACGTGGTATCGATGAAACTACGCGCCGATGCGCGCGGTGACCGCTTCGTGCTCAACGGCAGCAAGATGTGGATCACCAACGGCCCGGATGCCGACGTGTTGGTGGTGTACGCCAAGACCGACCCGGACGCTGGCGCGCGCGGTATCACTGCGTTCATCGTGGAAAAGGGCATGCCAGGCTTTTCCACCGCACAGAAGCTGGACAAGCTGGGCATGCGCGGCTCCAACACGTGCGAGCTGGTCTTCACCGATTGCGAAGTGCCTGCCGAGAACGTGCTGGGTACGCTCAATGGCGGCGTGCGCGTGCTGATGTCCGGGCTGGATTTTGAGCGCGTGGTGCTGGCGGGCGGCCCGCTCGGGCTGATGGCCGCGGCGATGGATGTCGTGCTGCCGTACGTGCACGAGCGTAAGCAGTTTGGCGAGCCGATCGGCAGTTTCCAGTTGATGCAGGCCAAGCTGGCGGACATGTACGTGGGACTCAATGCCTGCCGCGCGTATGTGTATGCGGTGGCGCGCGCCTGCGATGCCGGGCGCACCACCCGTCAGGACGCCGCCGGCGCCATCCTGTATGCCGCCGAAAAAGCGACCTGGCTCACCGGCCAGGCGATCCAGGTGCTCGGCGGCAACGGTTACATCAACGACTACCCCACCGGCCGTTTGTGGCGCGATGCCAAGCTGTACGAAATTGGCGCGGGCACCTCGGAAATCCGCCGCATGCTGATCGGCCGCGAGTTGTTCGAACGCACCGCCTGACGGAGTCACCATGAGTGTGATCGATAGCCAGCTGCAGGTCAGCAGCGAGAGTTTTCAACACAACGCCGCCGCGATGCGTACGGTGATCGACGACCTGCGCCACACACTTGCGCAGACTGCGCGTGGCGGCAGCGAGGCGGCACGCGCCAAGCACACTGCGCGCGGCAAGTTGCTGGTGCGCGAGCGCATCGATGCGTTGCTGGATCCGGGCAGCGCGCTACTGGAAATCGCGCCGTTGGCCGCGCATGGCATGTACGACGATCAGGTGCCATGCGCGGGTGTAGTGGCCGGCATCGGCCGCGTGTCCGGCGTGGAATGTGTGATCGTCGCCAATGATGCCACCGTCAAGGGCGGCACCTATTACCCGATGACGGTGAAGAAGCATCTGCGGGCGCAGGAAATTGCGCAGCAAAACCGATTGCCGTGCATCTATCTGGTCGATTCCGGTGGCGCGTTCCTGCCATTGCAGGATGAGGTGTTTCCAGATCGCGACCACTTCGGGCGCATCTTCTACAACCAGGCCAACCTCTCGGCCAATGGCATCCCGCAGATCGCGTGCGTGATGGGGTCGTGTACTGCTGGCGGTGCGTATGTGCCGGCGATGAGCGATGAAACGGTGATCGTGCGTGAGCAGGGCACCATCTTTCTGGGCGGCCCGCCGCTGGTCAAGGCAGCCACTGGCGAAGCAGTCAGTGCCGAAGACCTGGGCGGCGCCGAGGTGCATACGCGCATCTCAGGTGTGGCCGACCACTTTGCCGACAACGACCTGCAAGCGCTGGCGCGCGTGCGCGCCATCGTTGCGCAGCTCAACTGGCGTAAGCCAGCGGCAACACTGTCACTGCAGCCACCATCACCGCCGCGCTATGCAGCCGAAGACTTGTATGGCGTCATTCCGGCCGATACCCGCAAGCCCTTCGATGTGCGCGAAGTGATCGCGCGCATCGTCGACGACTCGCGTCTGGACGAGTTCAAACCGCGCTATGGCAGCACGCTGGTCACCGGGTTTGCACATCTGCATGGCTACCCGGTCGGCATCATTGCCAACAACGGCATCCTGTTCTCGGAGTCCGCGCTCAAGGGCGCGCACTTCATCGAGCTATGCACGCAGCGCGGTATTCCGCTGATCTTCCTGCAGAACATCACCGGCTTCATGGTGGGGCGCAAATACGAACACGGCGGCATCGCCAAGGACGGTGCCAAGCTAGTGATGGCGGTGGCCTGCGCCAAGGTGCCCAAGTTCACCGTGGTGATCGGCGGCTCGTTCGGTGCCGGCAACTACGGCATGTGCGGCCGCGCCTATTCGCCGAATTTTCTGTGGATGTGGCCAAACGCGCGCATCGGCGTGATGGGCGGCGAACAAGCGGCCAGTGTGTTGGCCACGGTGCGTCGCGACGGCATCGAAGCCAAGGGCGGCGCGTGGTCGGGCGAAGACGAGGATGCGTTCAAGGCGCCGATCCGCGCCCAGTTCGAGCAGCAAGGTCATCCGTATTACGCCAGCGCACGGCTATGGGACGACGGCATCATCGACCCTGCAGATACGCGCCGCGTGCTTGGCCTGGGCTTGTCGGCGGCCTTGAATGCACCGATCGAACCAACGCGGTTCGGCGTGTTTCGCATGTAACTTGGTTGCATGCGTTGCAGCTTCAGGGCTGCGCGCTGCGGTGGTGCTGGTGTACAGGCCGGCAATGAGGTTCCGTCGTATGTGTGCCGGCAATCGTGGGCGTTTGCGCAACTGGCTTGCGGGCAACACAGCGCGGTGTAGCAACAGACCTGCTTCCGCTGGATGTACGTGTGAAACAGACAAGCCGTTTTTCTTCGTGGGACGACCCGCCGCTACGGCGACGTGCAGAGACTGATCCGATGACCCAGCGCGACCCTATCGCCGCAGCAACGCAAGCGCCCTTCGACAAGATCCTGATCGCCAATCGCGGTGAGATCGCCTGCCGGGTGATCGCAACCTGCCGCAGCCTCGGCATTGCGACGGTGGCGGTGTACTCGGATGCAGACCGCGCTGCACGGCATGTGCGTTTGGCCGACGAGGCGGTCCATATCGGTGCGTCGCCGGCGCAGCAAAGCTACCTGCGTGGCGAAGCGATTCTGGAAGCGGCACGCGCAACGGGTGCGCAGGCGATCCATCCGGGTTATGGGTTTCTTTCGGAAAACGCAGCGTTTGCCGAAGCCTGTGCACACGCTGGCATCGTCTTCATCGGCCCGCCCGCAGCGGCGATTCGCGCAATGGGCGACAAGAGCGCGGCCAAGGCCCTGATGCAACGTGCCGGCGTGCCGCTGACGCCGGGCTACCACGGCGAGGAGCAGGCGCCGGCTTTCTTGCGCGCGCAAGCCGACGCAATCGGCTACCCGGTGTTGATCAAGGCCAGCGCAGGTGGTGGCGGCAAGGGCATGCGCCGGGTGGATGCCAGCGCGGCCTTCGAAGATGCCTTGGCTAGCTGTCAGCGTGAAGCGCAGTCGGCATTCGGCAATGCGCACGTATTGGTGGAGAAATATGTTGAGCGGCCGCGGCATATCGAAATCCAGGTGTTCGGCGATACGCACGGCGAGGTGGTGTACCTGTTCGAACGCGACTGCTCGGTGCAGCGCCGCCATCAGAAAGTGCTGGAAGAAGCACCTGCGCCCGGCATGAGTCAGGCGCGGCGCGCGGCGATGGGCAAGGCGGCCGTGGACGCGGCGCAGGCCGTGGGCTACGTCGGTGCCGGCACCGTGGAATTCATCGCTGGCCCGGACGGCGATTTCTATTTCATGGAAATGAACACCCGGCTACAGGTGGAGCATCCGGTGACCGAGTTGATCACCGGCACCGATCTGGTGGAATGGCAATTGCGCGTCGCCGCTGGCGCGCGGCTGCCGCGTCGGCAGCACGAGCTGCACATTCACGGGCATGCGCTGGAGGCACGCCTGTATGCCGAAGATGCCGAACGCGGCTTTCTGCCGTCCACCGGTACGCTGCGCCAGCTGCAGTTGCCTGTCGCCAGCGCGCATGTGCGCATCGATGCGGGCGTGGAGCAAGGCGACACCATCAGCCCTTACTACGACCCGATGATCGCCAAGCTGATCGTCTGGGATACCGATCGCCCCGCTGCATTGGCACGCATGCGCGCGGCATTAGCGCAGTTCCATGCGGTGGGTGTCACCACCAACAGTGCATTCCTATCGCGCCTGATTGCGACCGAGTCGTTCGCATCGGCGAATCTGGACACCGCGCTGATCGAGCGCGAGCATGCCGTGCTGTTTCCGCAGGCGCACAGCCCCGACAGCGCATGGTGGTGTCTGGCGGCGGTCTTGATCGCCGATGCGTTGCCGGCTGCGGCCGTTGATCCGGCCGATCCGCACTCGCCGTGGCAGCAGAACGATGGTTGGCGCATCGGTGCGCGTGCAGCGCAGCGCGTGATTCTGGAAGCAAATGGTGAGCGCCGCCAACTCGATGTGCGTCGCGATGCCGATGGCTGGCAAGTCATCTTCGCAAACGAAACGCACACCTTGCGCCACCACTCGCACGACACTGGCTTGCGGGTGGAGATGGACGGCCGGCAATGGCGTGCGCAGGCATTGCGTGATGGCAATACACTGACCCTGATCGGTGCCACGCAGCGGGCAACCTTCCATTACCACGATGCGCTGGTGGAAGCCGATCAACCCACCCAGGACGCGGGCGGGCTGACCGCACCGATGCCCGGCCGCATCGTCTCCTTGGCCGCAACCGTGGGCCAGCCGGTCACCCGCGGGCAGGCGCTGGTGGTGCTGGAAGCCATGAAGATGGAGCACACACTGCACGCGCCCAGCGACGGCACCGTCCAGGCATATCTGGTGGCCGAAGGCGATCTGGTGGCCGACGGTGCAGCGCTGGTGGAATTCGTGTCCGCATCTGCGTAACGACGCATGGCTGCGTGACCAACGGCACGTTCGTCTGTACGCGGGCTGCCGCTAGCGTGGCACATCGGCCGACGTGGCCGCAGTGCCACCGGAGGCCTCATGCAACGCCTGCTTCTCGTTTCCAGCATGCTGCTCGCGCTGTCTGCCTGCAGCGACAAACCCGCGCCCGCATCCGAAAAAGCTGCAACGCCCACCCCGGCGGCGGCGGCACCCGCTGCGCCTGCCCAACTGATCACCCGCGATGCATTGTTCGGCAACCCCGAGCGAGCCAATGTCAGCATCAGCCCGGACGGCAAGTACCTCAGTTGGGTGGCACCGCTGGAGGGCGTACTCAATGTCTGGGTCGCGCCGATGGATGCGCCAGATCAAGCCCGCGCGATCACCAAGGACACCGCACGCGGTATCCGCAATTACTTCTGGACCCATCAAGCGAATACCCTGCTGTATCTGCGCGACAACGGTGGCGATGAAGATTTCCATCTATTTTCAGTCAATCTGGCTGATGGCGGGAGCAAGGATCTCACCCCGTTCAACAAGACCAATGCCGAGGTATATCGGGTCAGCGCGCAGCATCCCGAATCGATCATGGTCGGTATGAACGATCGCGATGCCAAGTGGCACGATGTGTATCGCGTGGACTTGGCCTCCGGCACGCGTACGTTGGTGCAGAAGAACACCGACAGCCTGGATGCGTACCTGTTCGATGGCGACTACCAGCTGCGCTACGCCACGCGCGCGACAGACGATGCCGGCAGAGAGTTACTTGTGCCAGATGGCAAACGCTGGAAGCGCGTGGACCGCATTCCGTTCGAGGATGTCACCAACACCACCCCCGACGGCCTGACCGAGGATGGCAGGACGCTGTACATGCAGGATTCGCGCAACCGCGATACCGCAGCGCTGTATGCCATCGACACCGCCAGCAATGCACGCACGCTGCTGTTCGAAAACCCACGCGCCGATGTCGGCGCCACCTTGAACGATCCCAAGACCGGCGTGGTGCAGGCAGTGTCCA
This sequence comes from Xanthomonas prunicola, assembly GCF_002846205.1. Classification (GTDB taxonomy): domain Bacteria; phylum Pseudomonadota; class Gammaproteobacteria; order Xanthomonadales; family Xanthomonadaceae; genus Xanthomonas; species Xanthomonas prunicola. The sequence continues at coordinate 67,729 of NZ_PHKV01000008.1, read as the reverse complement.
CCGACTACCTGCGCGAAGAATGGAAGCCGCTGGATGACGGCATTGCCGCAGATCTGCAAAAACTGAAATCGCTCGGCAGCGGAGACGCCAGCGTTGCCGCACGCACGCTCGACGACCGCATCTGGATCGTCGGTTATTCGGCGGCCGAAACACCGCTGACGTACTACCGTTACGACCGCGCCGATGGTGGCAAGTTGACCAAGCTGTTTTCCGCACGGCCCGCACTGGATGGCAAACCGCTGGTGCCGATGTGGCCGCAGGAACTGACCGCACGCGATGGCCTCAAACTGGTCAGCTACCTCACCCTGCCCGCCGAAGCCGACACCAACCACGACGGCAAGGCCGACAAGCCGGTGCCGTTGGTGTTGTTCGTGCATGGCGGCCCGTGGGCACGCGACAGCTACGGCTATGGCCCGTACGAGCAATGGCTGGCCAACCGCGGCTACGCAGTGCTGTCGGTGAACTTCCGTGGCTCCACCGGCTTCGGCAAAGCCTTCACCAACGCAGGCAACGGCGAATGGGCCGGCAAGATGCACGACGACCTGCTCGACGCGGTGCAATGGGCGGTCAAGCAAGGCGTCACCAAACCCGACGACGTCGCCATCATGGGTGGCAGCTACGGCGGCTATGCGACGCTGGTCGGCATGACCTTTACCCCGGACGCTTTCAAATGTGGCGTGGACATCGTGGGGCCGGCCAATCTCAATACCTTGCTCGGCACCGTACCGCCGTATTGGGCCAGCTTCTACAAGCAGCTGACCCGGCGCATGGGCGACCCCGCCACCGCCGCCGGCAAGCAGTGGCTGACCGAACGCTCCCCGCTCACCCATGTCGACAAGATCAGCAAGCCGCTCTTGATCGGCCAGGGCGCCAACGACCCACGCGTCAAACAGGCTGAGAGCGACCAGATCGTCAACGCGATGAAGGCCAAGAACATTCCGGTCACCTACGTACTGTTCCCCGACGAAGGCCACGGCTTCCGCCGCCCGGAAAACAGCAAGGCCTTCAACGCAGTAACCGAAAGCTTCCTGAGCCAGTGCCTGGGTGGCCGCGTGCAACCGATCGGCACGGATCTGGAAGGCTCCAGCATCACCGTCCCGGAAGGCGCCGACAAGATCAACGGCCTGAGCGATGCCTTGAAGACCCATACGCAGGCGATTCGAAGGTAGGCGACGCATGCAGGGCATTACTCGCCGCTGCGGCGAGTAATGCCGCTTACGATGCGTACGTCCGGACCAGGCGGCGCTATCGCCGGCTCATCTACCGAAGCCGTTTCCACCGAGCCAGTGCCAACGCAACTCGCTTGCGTCGCTGCTTTTACTGCTGTCAGTGCGGTAGCCACAAACTCGAAGACGGCCGCCCTGCGTTGATACTGCGCCGCGAGATCTGTCAGTGCTGCTCCAGATCGTTGAATCGATCCCGATCGCGACCGGATTGCCATACCGCCCCATTGGGATCCAGCTCGGTGTTGGCCATCTCTTCGGCCCGCCAACCGAATCCGCAGATGGCCAGTGGACCGTCCTGCAGGCCATCCAGGCCCAGTGCCTGCTCGATGTCCACCTCGTTGATGGCCGAGGTCACGAACGCTCCCAGCCCCAGGTCGGTGGCGCTCAGATAGAGCGTCTGCGCGATATGGCCAACGTCGAGAATCATCGCGCGATAGGCCTTGGCGTGGTTTCGATACTTCCAGAAACTGCGCAAAAAGCGCGGCACCAGAATCAGCAGCACCGGTGCTTCGGCAAACCAGTGCTGTCCAGAGAGCGCCCGACGCGCGAGATCCGACAGCGGCTCAGGCGGCAGGTCCAGCGGCTGCAGAGCGTGGTCGATCGGACGGTAGTGATAGATCCCGCTCGGCATGCCCTCGACGCGCTGAAGCAGCAGATAGGTCTCAGTGGGATGCAGGCTTCCTCCCGAAGGCACCGGCTTTTTCAAAAACGCGGTGTCGTGGCCCACCGCAACGCGCGCACTCGCCATGACGCTACGTTGGAGCATGTGGCTCAACAACTCAACTGACAGCGCGCGCTGCGTATCGAAGTTGCGGCAGGTCACCCGGCGTGACAACAGCTCATCGAAAGTGCCAGGTATCGCATGCGGCAGCGTGATTCGTGCAGCAACACCTCCTACGCCACGCTCCACGACTTCAGCGGGCGGTGCGCCTAGGCGATCCACCATCCCCTCGGCAGTTGTCAGGCCTTGCTCTTCCATTGTCGCTACGCTGTCCTCGCCTTTCCAGCGTGCAAAACGATGCCAGAGCGCGGCTAACGGCCACCAGCGCTGTTGCTGGACCTGCTCGTCGTGCTCCCGGTGGGTTGCGTGCTCGGGTTGATCGCTGATCGCAAGCCCTTGATCGAGCAACCGCCCCATCCAGGGCGGCGGCGGTTGCAATGAATCGACAGGCTGCCAGCGCGTAGGACTGAGTTGACTTAGCCAGTCACGCTCATGCGCAGCGACTTCCACTTCGGCATCAAGGTGGGGCGCGAGCGCGAGCCAACGGGTGCGGCGGCGCAGGCCATCACCACCGGCAAGCAATTGAGCAAGATCGAACGTCGCATCGTCGCGAAGCTCGAAGAACAACGTGGCACAGCGGCGAATCTGCATAGACATCTCAAGGACACATGCGCATGGTCGATATTGTCTCAGTTATCCCATCACACCATGCATCAACCCCCTCACTCTGCGGACAAGACGATGACTGACTCAGCCGACAATGCACACCTTCCGTTCGATGCATCCACCGCCGACAGGTTGTTGGAGCTGCTGTCCAACGACGACGATTTTCGCGATTGCTTCCAATGCAACCCAGTGCAGGCGCTCGCTCAGATCGGGGTAACCGGTGCGAGTGCCGACAAAACAGTGCCCAGTGCCGGAGAGCCCTATTACTGCATGACCACCAATCAGCTCGCGTCCAAAGAAGACATCGCGCTGGCACGTGCCGAGTTACAGAGCTATCTGACCGAAAAGACCAATCACACCGTGATCTTCGCTTTCGAATCGGAAAGTATTCGCTCCACCCTGCTGCGCAAGTAAGCAGGCAGACGCGATGCAGGCCAGGCGCGCACGAACGCCTGCGCCTGCTCGCGGGCCTCCTGGGTATGCCCCAGTGCATACAGCGACTCGGCAGTCCATAGCTGGGCTAACCGCGTATGCGCCACATTGAGCGGCTGTAGCGTCTGCGAGGCATTTGCCTCGATGTAGGCGCGCCCGCGCTGCAGAGAAAGCCAGCGTGCTTGTTGCAGTGCCTCCGCATGCCGTCCGCTGTCGTGCAACAACGTGTACAAGGTGACGCGCGTCTGCAACAGATCGTCCGGGCTGGTAGGCAGACGGGCAATCGCTGCTGTGCGATCCCCTGACAGCGCTAGATGCTGGGCTTCGACGATCGCGCGCAATTCTGCAAGCACAGGTGTTTCGTGTGCGAGCGCAGGCTTTATCGCCGAAAGCGCGCGTGCAGTGAAGTGATCGTCGCCATTCCGCTGAGCCTGGCTGACCAAAGCCAACACCAGCGCAGCGTCATCCTGCAAGTTTGGCTCGGCCGGGCCCTCGGTCTTTATTGCAGCCACCAGCTCATCAAACGCCGAGCTCACCATCTTGCCCACAGGTGCCGTTTCACCCGTGATGGCGGCAGTGGTCGCCCCAATCACCAAGAACTGACGATAGCTGAAGTTATCGGTGTGCTTGCTGCGTTCCAGAGCCTGTGCCATCGCAGCATTCGCATCCGCCCAATTGGCCTGATCCAGAGCGATACTGGTGCGGTCGATCAGCGGCACCACGTCATCATTGGCGTAGCCGTTCTCCACGATCTGGTCGAGGGCCCGCCGCGCATCGACATAACGACCCAACACCGCCAAGGCATCTGCTTTGCGGCGCAGCGGACCTGCCCGATCGCCATCGCCCGAGTTTTCGAAGCGCTGCAACGCGGCCTCAACCTTCCCCTGTGCCAGCAGGATGCGCCCGATCCGATCGGACGCAATGGAACGCAGCGGATCCTGTACAACGTCGGCCGCCTGCGCGTATGGCAGAGCCTCTGCAAAGCGGTTGGCTACAAACAAATGCCACGATGTGTTGGCAGCGCCGGCAAAATTATCCGGATACAGCGACGCCAAGGTTCTCCACAGTGGCAATGCGGTGTTCACCGCCCGCAATTCGGCAATCCAGGCATCTAGATAGAGCTGATCACGCGCCGGCAAACGCTGGCGGAACCGAACCGCGTTGTCCAGGTACGGAAGCGCGCCGTTGCGGTCGGACACCGCAACCTTGATACGCGCAGCACCCAGGTAAGCCAATGCAAACGTCGGGTCGATCCCAACCGCGCGATCGAACAACTCCAAGCCCTCGCGCCAACGACCTTTTGCAGTGGCTTCCACGCCGAGAGCATACGCACGCAACGCGTCCAGGCTCGAGGTTGTGACCGCCGGTAATGGCACCGAACTCTTGTCGATCGACGCAACCATCTCGCCCAGCCCCTGCCGCAGCTTACGGGTGACTTGATCGACCGAAGACAGAGCAGACGGCAAGCCGTCGCCTTGTACAAACTCCGAATACACGGTTGTCTGCGTGCGCGGATCCACTAGCTCCACGCTGAAACGCAATTTCCCACCGACTTCAGCCACCGTCGGCAGAACAACTGCGCGGGCGCCATCACGCAACGCTACCTCAGACGCCACGCTGCGATCGAGAACAATCGTGTTGGGATCGCGCTTCATGCGCGCCACGGTGTCGCGCACCTTCATGTCGCTCAGTACGTTAACGTACCGCGACTGCTCAAGGCTGATGCGTAGCGCCTGTTCCAGCGTGCCATCAAGTACTGTATTGCCAGTGAGATTGCGCACATCGCCAACCACCACCCAATCACGCTCGGCAAACGCAATCGCAGGCTGCGGCCGAATGAAAAACCACACGGCGATGCCCACCGCCAGCATCACCCCCACCTCCGCCACCAATGCTGCCGGCCTGCGCCACAGCGGCACGTCGCGCCAGGCTTTTGCCGAGTTTTTCGGCATGCGCAGTGGGGTCAAACCAACTTCGCCGACTTCGTAGATCTCCATCGCGGTGGGCATGCCCTTGAAGCGCCAACGCCCGTGCGATTTCCACAACAGCCGGTCGGCGCGGCTGCCGAGTTCGCGTGCGGCACGGTGAGTCAACGATTCGGCTACCGCCGAGATCAGGATCTGCCCGGGCCGGGCCATCGACATCAGGCGGGCGGCAGTGGGCTTGGCCAGCCCTTCAACTTCCAGCGGTTTGGCGCCGATGCTGACCGCCTCCTCGCTGTTGCGCCACGTCAGCACTTCACCGACATGCAGACCTTGCCGCGCGCAGAGCGTCAGCGCGTGGGCATCGCCCATCGTCTTGAGCCCCCGCGCGTAATCCAGCGCGAAGCCCAGGCCGTCGATGGGGCGATCGAACAACAACAACAGCCCGTCGGAACGATCGATCAGGCGGCCGCGCCAGTGCTGCTGCAGCTTGACCACCAGCCGGTCGTGCTCGCGGAATAGTGCCGCTGCGGCGTTATCGCCAATCCGTTCGACCAGTGCAGTCGAATCGCAGAGATCGGTCAACAGCAAGGTCCGCAGACGCGGCGCCTGGATCGCCTCCGACGACGCGTCCTTGCGTGCGTGGGTGCGGGTACTCATCGCTCAGCGCTGACCGGAGGCAGGCGGCTGATCCAGAGCCAGCGTCTCCTGCATGCACAGCACGTTGCCGCCCTGCCGCTTGGCTTCGTACAAGGCGCTGTCGGCCAGCGTGTACCAGTCGTTCCAGGCCGCGTCGGCATCGATCATGCACGAGCCCACGCTGACCGAGCAGCCTTGTTCGCCCTGGCCGTTGCACAGCCGCGCTTCCACTGCCCGCACGATGCATTCGCCGATGTGGTGCACCAGCTCGCTGTTGCCCTGTGCGACGAGCACGCAAAATTCGTCGCCGCCGAGACGGCAGGCGAGGTCGCCTTCGGCGATCACCGAACGCAAGGCATGCGCCACGTTCTGCAGCACGCGGTCGCCCGCCAGATGGCCGAACTCGTCGTTGATGCGCTTGAAGCGGTCGCAGTCGATCAGGATCAGGCCAACGCCCGGCACCTGGCCGGCGCGCCGGCATTCCTGCAGGTGCAACGCCAGCCCACGTCGATTGTGCAAACCGGTGAGCTCGTCGGTACGGCTCAGTTCTTCGGTGTGGTTGAGCTGGTGGGAGGTGACATAAAGGTTGTCCAGCGCCGCTTCCAGGTCGTGGTTGCGGCGACGCAGCTGACGGATCAACAGTTGTTCGTTGTTGACCACCCGCACGATGGAGCGGCGCAGGAAGTGCGCCACCATCGAGGGATCGTGGTCCACCAAGCGCTGGAAATCGTCGTGTGCCAGCTCGATCAGGCGGCTATCGGTCGAGGCACTGGCGCCGGCGCTGCGTGCGTGGTCGCCGATCAGCAGGCCGAGCTCGCCGAAGAATTCGCCGGGACTCAGATGCTTGAGCATCAGATCCTCCCCGAAATCCAGATCGATCTGTCCGCTGACAACGATGTACATCTGCGTGCCCACTTCACCGCGCTCGAACAGCGACTGGCCCGCGGCCACCTCGCGCGAACGGCCGAAACGGGCGAAAAACGCCAGCTCCTCGGCAGTCATCGACGCATGCAGCCCGTCGGAGAGCGTTTTGGCAACGGTCCCCGTTGGCTCGACTGCGCCTGCGGTGTTGTGGCAAGTCATGCGGTGTTCCCCTAGGCCGGCCTGCAACCTTAGCCCATAGACAAATCCTACAGGACCCTTTTGTTCAGTACCAGGTCACACTCTTTCTCATGAGGAAAGAGATGAATTGACGGGTCTTTCACGCAAAAAAAGGGCTTGGTTTCCCGAGCCCTCTCCCTGCCAGGGTGCCGCAGGTCGCACTGCTGCCTCTGGCGTGGTGATCGGCACCTGCAGAGACAGCAGTGTCACTCAGGCGTGCAGCAGCTGCGTCACTGCAGCCAAAGGTACATCTGCCGACGTTGCCTTGGACCAGCGATCAGGCTGCCTTGTCGCTGTGGAACTGCTCCTCCTCGGTCGAGCCACGCAACGCGGTGGTGGACGATTGCCCTTGCTGGATCGCCTGCGTCACTGCATCGAAGTATCCGGTGCCCACTTCACGCTGATGCTTGACTGCGGTGAATCCCATTTGCGCCGCGTCGAATTCGGCCTGCTGCAATTCGACGAAGGCACTCATCTGCCGACGCGCATAGCCGTGCGCCAGATGGAACATGCCGTAGTTCAAGGCGTGGAAACCGGCCAGGGTGATGAACTGGAACTTGTAGCCGTAGCTCGCCAGCTCGGTCTGGAATTTGGCGATGGTGGCGTCGTCCAGATTCTTCTTCCAGTTGAAGCTGGGCGAGCAGTTGTAGGCCAGCAGTTTGCCGGGAAACTTGGCATGGATGGCCTGCGCGAATGCACGCGCGAAGTCCAGGTCTGGCTTGCCGGTCTCGCACCAGATCAGATCTGCATACGGTGCGTACGCCAAGCCGCGACTGATCGCCTGGTCCAGGCCATTGCGGGTCTTGAAGAAGCCTTCGACGGTGCGCTGGCCAGTGGTGAACGGTTGATCGTTGGTATCCACATCGCTAGTGATCAGGTCGGCCGCCTCGGCGTCGGTGCGTGCGATCAGCACCGTCGGCACGCCCAGCACATCGGCGGCCAGACGCGCCGCATTCAATTTTTCGATCGCCTCACGCGTGGGCACCAGCACCTTGCCGCCCATGTGGCCGCACTTCTTGACCGACGCCAGTTGATCTTCGAAATGCACACCGGCCGCACCGGCTTCGATCATCGCCTTCATCAATTCAAAGGCGTTGAGCACGCCGCCGAAACCGGCTTCGGCATCGGCCACGATGGGCTGCAGGAAATCGATGTCATCGTTGCCTTCGGCGTGATGCAACTGGTCGGCGCGCAGCAAGGTGTTGTTGATGCGCTTGACCACCGCCGGCACCGAATCGGCTGGGTACAGCGATTGGTCCGGATACATCTGCCCGGCCAGATTGGCATCGGCGGCAACCTGCCAACCGCTCAAGTAAATTGCCTTCAAACCGGCCTTGACCTGCTGCATCGCCTGGTTGCCGGTCAGCGCGCCCAGCGCATTGACGAACGGCGTGGCGTGCAACGAGGTCCATAACTTTTCAGCACCCAAGCGCGCCAACGAATGCTCGACATGCACGGTGCCACGCAGGCGCACTACATCGGCGGCGCTGTAATTGCGGGCGATGCCATTCCAGCGCGGGTTGTTGGCCCAATCCTGCTGCAGTTGTTCGGCGCTTTGCAGTGTAGTGCTCATCTTGCGTTCTCCTGAAGAGGAACCACGGATGGAACGAGGAAGGAAGGCCGTGCATGACACGGCATGCGGCATGGCGAAGCCGTCGTTGCGTCTGCGCGCAACGGGAGGTGTGCTGCGTTGAGGTGAGCAGTGCAGGGACACCGTGCGAGGTGTCCCTGCAACGCGGTGATCAATCGATCAGGCGGTAGGCCGGCACGGTGAGAAAATCCGCCAGTTCGTCGGCGCGGCTCAACTCTTCCAGCAAGGCGATCGCCTCATCGATCCGTGCAGCGCCGGGCAATGCAGTGGCGGTTCCCAATCGCGCCGGCAGCGCGCGTAACGTGGCCTGCAACAGGTGCTGATCGATGGCGGTGCCATCGTCCAGATGCTGACCGTGATGCAGCCACTGCCACAACTGTGCGCGGCTGATTTCGGCGGTGGCGGCGTCTTCCATCAGGTGGTGGATCGGCACGCAGCCATTGCCGTCCAGCCAGGCGGCCAGATAACGCACGCAGACTTCGACATTGCCCTCGAAGCCGGCGCGGGTGACGTTGCCCGGTGAAGGCGCGATCAGCATGTCGCGCGTCACCTGTACGTCGTTGCGCAGCACATGCTGCTGATGCGCGGTGGGCATGTGTTCGTCGAACACTTGCATCGCCACCGGAATCAGCGCCGGGTGCGCCACCCAGGTGCCATCGTGGCCGGCGCTGACTTCGCGCAGCTTGTCGGCGCGCACGCGGGCCATGGCCTGTTCGTTGGCAGCCTCGTCGTGGTTGATCGGGATCTGCGCGGCCATGCCACCCATCGCATGCGCGCCGCGGCGATGGCAGGTCTTGATCAACAGCTCCGAATACGCCTTCAGGAATGGCTGGGGCATGGTGACCTGGCCGCGTTCGGGCAGCACACGGTCGCGGTGCGCGCGAAAGGTCTTCAGATACGAAAAGATGTAGTCCCAGCGCCCGCAATTGAGCCCGACGATGCGCTCGCGCAGCGCGTGCAGAATCTCGTCCATTTCGAACACCGCCGGCAGCGTTTCGATCAGCACGGTCACCTTGATCTGCCCATGCGGCAGGCCCAGCATCGCTTCGATATGCGCCAGTGCGGTCTCCCACAGCGCGGCTTCTTCCATGCTCTGCAACTTGGGCAGGTACAGGTACGGGCCGCGGTCCTTGGCCAGCAGCGCGCGGCCATTGTGGAAGGCGAATAGCGCCGCGTCGAACAGACCGCCGGCCAGTGGCTGGCCGTCGATCAGCACATGCTTTTCATCCAGGTGCCATCCACGCGGGCGCACGATCAACACCGCACGTTCCGCTTCCGGGCGCAGGGCGTAGTGCTTGCCGTTGGGCGCATCGAAGCTGAGATCGCCGCGCACCGCGGCAGCCAAGGTGCGCTGGCCGGCCAGCAGGTTGCGCCAGGTCGGCGCGGTGGAGTCTTCGAAGTCGGCCATGAACACCTTGGCGCCGGAGTTCAGCGCGTTGATGACCATCTTCGGGTCGGTGGGGCCGGTGATTTCGACACGGCGGTCCTGCAGCGCCGCCGGCAGTGCGGCCACGCGCCAATCGCCGGCACGGATGGCCTGGGTATCGCTGCGGAAGTCCGGCAACTGGCCGGCATCGAAGGCGGCTTGGCGCTCGCGCCGCTGAGCCAGACGCTGCTGGCGGCCGGGCTCGATCGCCCGGTGCAGCGAGACCAGCAAGGCCAAAGCCGCGGCCGGCAGCACTTCTGCCTGGCCGGCAACCTGGGTCGTCAACGAAATTCCGGGTGTGGCGTGGTCGGTGGGACGGGGAGCAAACGCGGTGGCAGCCATGTGGAGGTCCTTGTACATCCGGACTTGCACCGTGCGCCCGACACAACTATTTGACAAAGCAGTTTTATCAATGCTGTAAATAAGCCTGGTTTATATTAGAGCTGCGAAGCGCACTGTTATGGCGCCAACCCCTCGATTTTCCTATAAATCTGATCGTCTCAAACCGCTGCGTGCCTTCTGCCAGACAGTGCGTCTAGGGTCTGTCTCACGTGCGGCTGAGGCGCTATATGTCAGCCAGCCGGCGGTGACATTGCAGCTGCAGGCACTGGAGCGTGACCTGGGCGTGCCGTTGTTCGAACGCTCCGGGCGACGCATGGCGCCCAGCCGCGAGGGCCAGTTGCTGTACGACATGGCGCAGCCGTTGGTGGAAAGCCTGGATGGGCTGGAAGCGAGCTTTCGCGAAAAAGTGCGCGGACTGGATGCCGGCGAGCTCAATATCGCCGCCAATAGCTCCACCATCCTGTACCTGCTGCCGCGCATCGTGGCGAACTTCCGCGCGCGCCATCCGGACGTGCGCCTGACCCTGCACAACGCCATCAGCGCCGATGGCACCGACCTGCTGCGCGAAGATGCGGTGGATCTGGCAATCGGCTCGATGCTGGACGTGCCCGCCGACCTCAACTACGCGCCGGTCTACCGTTTCGAGCAATTGCTGATCACCCCACCCGACCATCCGCTGGCCAGCAAGGCAGAGGTCTCGCTGCAGGATCTGTCGCCGTATCCATTGATCCTGCCGCCGCGCCGCCAGGTGACCTACCGCCTGGTCGATCTGATCTTTCAACAGGCGCGCGTGCCGTACACGGTGGCGCTGGAAGTGGGCGGCTGGGAGGTGATCAAGCAGTACGTGGCGATGGGCATGGGCATTTCCATCGTCACCGCCATTTGCGTCACCGAGGCCGACCGCGACAAGCTCGCCACGCGCTCGCTGAAGGATTTTTTCCCGACCCGTAGTTATGGTGTGGTAGTGCGCAAGGGCAAATATCTGTCGCCACAGGCGCGTGCATTTATCGAGCTGATCCAACCGGATCTGTTCACCCCGCGCGGCTATGACGAGAGCGGCGATTCGGAGCGTTGAGTCGTGCGATACAGCGAGGTTGCCATCGACTGAAATCCCTACCACGCGTGGTGTCATCCATCATGCGCAAGGCGCCGAAGCCAAGCGCCGGGACACTGCGCTCGGCGTATGTGCCATGCAGCAATGCGAGCGAACGCGACAAATTGCCATTGCCTGCATCGGGCCAGATGAGCGTGAGTTCAGGTCGTAGCGCATGCACGCGTTGCGCACCAACATTCTTACAGTGCAGCGACGCGCATAAACTACGTTGCTGCGTGTGATGCGCCACTGTGCTGTCGGACCAGGAGAACGAGCCGATCACCTACATGATGCGCGAGGCCGAGCCGACTCAACCAATGGAATGCTGACGCAATGAATCCGACGACGTTATTGCTGGTGCAGCTGGCGGTGATCCTGGGCGCAGCGCGCCTCTGCGGCGCAGTGCTGCAACGCATTGGTCAGCCGCAGGTCATCGGCGAAATGGCGGCTGGGCTGTTGCTTGGTCCGATCGCATTCGGTGCATGGCTGCCGGAGCTGCACGCCGTCTTGTTCGCCGCGAAAAGCCTGCCACCGCTGTCCGGCCTGGCCACGATGGGCGCGGTGCTTTTCATGTTCGTGGTCGGCGTGGAATTGCGCGCGCCCGAAGGCACCAAGGCGCAGGTGCGCGCGTCATTGCTGGTAGGTCTGTCCGGCATCGTATTGCCGCTGTTGCTTGGGTTGGCAGCCGCGTCATGGTTGTTCCCGCGCTTCGCACCGCAAGGAGTTGGCTTCTGGCCGTTCGCCTTGTTCATTGCCGCGGCGATGTCAGTCACCGCCTTTCCGGTGCTGGCGCGCATCCTCAAGGACCGCAACATGACGCGTACGCCGGCCGGCCGCCTGGCACTGGGCGCTGCCGTGATCGACGACGCGACGGTATGGATCTTCCTTGCGATCGTGCTGACCTTGACCGGTAACAACGCGCATGGCGGCGTGGCGTTCACTGCCATCGGTGCGTTGCTCTTGATCGCCGGCGCGTTCGGTTTGCTCAAGCCTGCGTATGCGCGCCTGCTGCGACCATGCGCGCCCGACGGCCGGTATTCGCCGACGGCATTGGTGTGGGTACTGATCGGCCTGCTGGCGTGTGCCGCGCTGGCGGAGTGGATCGGGCTGCATGCGATCTTTGGTGCATTCCTGTTCGGCATCTGCCTGCCGCGCGAGGATCGCCTATTGGAGCATCTGGCTGGGCGCATCGAGCCGTTAGCGGTCACTTTGCTGATGCCGGTGCTGTTTGCGGTTGCCGGTCAGGCCACGAGCGCTGGTGTGTTCACCGGTGCCGGCCTGAGCGGATTCGTACTGGTGATCGGTGTGGCGGTGAGCGGCAAGTTGCTTGGCTGCACGCTGGGTGCACGCCTGAGCGGCCACGCTTGGCGCGACAGCCTGACCGTGGGCTCGCTGATGAACGCACGCGGCCTGATGGAACTGGTGGTGATCAAGATCGGCCTGGACAGCGGCGTGATCGGGCCGGATCTGTTCACCCTGTTGTTCGGCATGACGCTGGTGACTACGGTGATGGCCTCGCCGATGGTGGCCTGGTTCCATGGACGCCGGGACACGGCCACCGGCGCAGCACTGGACACCGGTCGCCCGGGGCGCTGACGGGTACTGCGCGTGCTGGCACCCGGCCGCAAAAGCATCCGGCTGCGCGCGCCGGCAGCTGACGCTATTGCCGGTTGCGCCAGGCTGCAATCCACCAGGATGATGAGTCCATGCCTACCACTGCCTGGAACGATCTCACCACGCCATCGGGCCTGTCCGAGCGCCAGGGCCGCCGTGTGGGCACATCGGCAGACGCGGCCATGCGGCTGCGTTGACGCGTTTTGCCACAGACCGCTGCCATGTCCCCAGACCTCGAATCCGGTTACGCACAACTGCCGCCGCCGCCCGACCTGCACACACAGCTGCGCTGCAGTTGGCGGTATCGGCAGGGTGCGGCGAGCGCACCGGTGCGGGTGTTGCCGGATGGCTGCGTCGATCTGATCTGGGATGGCTCCTCGCTGTTCGTCGCCGGCCCCGACCATGCCGCGAACATGGCCTGCGTGGCCCCGGGCAACGTGCTGACGGGCGTGCGCCTGAGCGCCGGTGCAGCGGCCGGCATGCTCGGCGTCCCGCTGCATCAGCTTGCCGACCAGCGCGTGGCGCTGGAAGAGCTGTGGGGCGCCCGTGGAAGCCACTGGCAACAGCGGCTGCACGACAGTGGCGATGCGTTGCCCATCTTGCACGGCCTGTGTCGGCAGCACGCCACGCCGGTGGATCGGCAGATGGCCTGGACCTTCGCGCAGCTGGCAGACCATGCAACGCTGCGTGTACCGGCGTTGTGCACAGCGCTGGGCATCAGCGCGCGCCAGCTGCGGCGGCGTTGTCACGTGGCCTTCGGCTACGGCCCCAAGACCCTGGAACGCATCCTGCGCCTGCAGCGCTTCCTGCGCCTGGCTGGTCATTCCCCCACCCTCACCGCTGCCGCGCTGGAAGCAGGCTACGGCGATGCACCGCACCTGGTCCGCGATGCGCGCCAGCTTGCCGGGTTGAGTCCGCGCGAGTTGGTGCAGCAACACGCACGTTGATGGCCGTTTTCGCCAAGTCAGTGACTGCCTGACAGCCGATGCTGTGCAGCCACCCGACACGCGGAATCGCCATGCCCCACAGCCAGCAGCATCACCGTATCGACTACCTGGAATTTGCAGTCACCTCGATCGAGGTCGCCAAGGCGTTTTACGGCGCGGCGTTCGGTTGGACTTTTCAGCAGTACGGCCCCGACTATTGCGAGTTCCGCGACGGCAGGCTCACTGGCGGGTTCTTCCACGGCACACCGCAGCCGGGTGGCGCGCTGGTGGTGCTGGCCTCCGACGATCTGGCGGCCACGCAGGCGCGCATCGACGCGGCCGGCGGCACCATCACGCGCCCGGTGTTCGCATTTCCCGGCGGGCGACGGTTCCACTTCACCGATCCGCATGGCTATGCGCTGGCGGTATGGGCGCAGGACGCTGACGGCGCGTGAGTGGCTCTGCTCGATTTACCTGCCGCGCCAAGATGCACGCCCACGCCGTCGGCTGCGCCGGATGCGTGCAGCAGTCCGTCGCGCGTACATGTCGCCGGTGATATGCGGTGCGTGCGGTGCCGCGCCAGGTGTACGACTGCATCGGCATGTCTGGCTCGCAAGCGTCAGCTCAGATGACCCCATGCGCCCGGCCACACGTGCGCACAGACGCCGCTGAGCGGCCGACACACCGAGCGAGTGAGTCAGGTGCGCATGGACCGTGCGCAATGGCCGCACTGCGCGACCGGCACTGCGGCCTGCGAGCAAAAACCATGCTGCCAGGATGCTTACTCGCGCCCGTAGAGCCGCAGAAACATCTCCACCGCCGATTCGGCCACCTGCGCCTGCTGGGCGGGCGACAGTGGCGGCTGGCCCATCGCCAACTGCGGCCAGAACGCAAACCCCTTCACCAGCGCCTGGAGCTGCTGCGAGGCGAATTCCGGATCGACCTCGACCAGGCGACCATCGGCCAGTGCAGCGCGCAGCCAGGTGGTGGTGCCTTCTTCCTTGCTACCCAGTTGCGCCAGCAGCGCGCGGGCGCGTTCCGGCGAGTGGATGCCTTCGGCGATCGCCACGCGCGACAGGTCGATGAAGGCGGCATCGTCGAGCAACCGCAGCTTTTGCTGCAGCAATTGCGTCAACTGCGTGCGCAATGATTGGTCGGGGCGATACGCCAGACTCACCGCTTCGGCACTGCGTTGCCACAGCCCGCGCAGGATCTCGCCGAACAATGCGTCCTTGCTGGGGAAATGGTTGTAGACGGTGCGCTTGGACACGCCCGCCGTGGCGGCCACGCGGTCCATGCTGGTGGCGTCGAAACCGTGCTGCCGGAACTCGGCAATGGCCGCCTCGACAATGGCGTGGCGCTTGCGGTCGGTGAGCCGTTGCTGCGCCGGCGCCGCGTCGAATGAGCTGGACATGGCGCAATGTTACACCGCCCGGTTTACATTTCCCAAGATAAAACTACACTGTGTAGTGTAATTACAGTACCGGCATCGCCGGTTCGCCCGCCCCCACCGATGGATAGCGTCGTGCCCACCCAGTCCCGTCATCTGCCACGCACCGCCTCGCATGCCGCCTCGCCGCAGTTCCGCAATGGCCGCTTCCGCAACGCATTGCCCACCCGCCTGAGCCAGCCCGGCGTGTTGGGTGGCTTGCGTCTGTTGTGGGAGGTGCTGTTCAACAAACCCACAGACACGGTGCCCTCGCAGGCGCTGCCGGTGCTGCCGCTGAGCGCGGCGCAGCTGCGCGAGGCGCCCGACCACAGCCTGTTCCGGCTCGGTCATTCCACGGTGCTGATGAAACTGCGTGGCGGCCTGTGGCTGACCGATCCGGTATTCTCCAAGCGCGCCTCGCCGTTCGCGTTTGCCGGGCCCAAGCGCTTCCACGCGCCGCCGATCGCGCTGGACGAGCTGCCGCCGCTGGCCGGCGTGCTGCTGTCGCACAACCACTACGACCACCTTGACCGCGCCACCATTGCCGCCCTGGCCGATCGCGTCGGGGTGTTCGTCGCGCCGCTGGGCGTGGGCGACCTGCTGGTGCGCTGGGGCGTGGACCCGGCCAAGGTGCGGCAGCTGGACTGGTGGCAATCGGTGGAGGTGGGTGGCCTCACCCTCACCGCCACGCCGTCGCGGCATTTTTCCGGCCGCGGCCTGTTCGACCGCGACCGCACACTGTGGTGCTCGTGGGCGATCCAGGACGCCGACCTGCGGGTGTTCTTCAGTGGCGACGGCGGCTATGGCCCGCACTTCAAGACGATCGGCCAGCGTCTGGGGCCATTCGATGTGGCGCTGATCGAAAACGGTGCCTACGACCAGATGTGGCCGGACGTGCACATGCAGCCGGAGCAGAGCCTGCAGGCGTTTATCGATGTCGGCGGGCGCACCTTGCTGCCGATCCACAACGGCACCTTCGATCTGGCCATGCATGTCTGGTCCGAGCCGCTGGAGCGCATCGTGGCGCTGGCCGATAGCGCTGGTATTGCGCTGGCGACGCCCTGCATGGGTGATCGGGTGGATCTGCAGGCGCCGGCCAATCGCGTGCGTTGGTGGCGGCAGGATGCGGCGGCGGCGGATGGGTTGGTGACGTCGCGGTAACTGGCCGGAGGCATGCCGGCGCGTTGCCATCGCGTTCTGGCGACGCACCGCTCACGCGGATGCGCGCGACACCCGTCGCTGCGCAGCGGCCTCACCCAGCCCTCGACATCTGCCGACGACGGGCCAGACCTCGGGTACCGGTACCCGCACGGCGATTCGGGTGCGGCGACATCGGTTCTGCTGCCTGGCAAGGATGCTGCCTGGACAGTGATTCAATCCTCGCTCAATGCGGTCCGCAGTTTGGATTTTTATCTCGGCGACGGCTGCTTCGCATGCCTGAACTCGAAGCGCTTTTCGAGACACGGCCACCTCGCCGCCCATCGACAATGTACCCAGCACCTGGCTGCGTGGTGATCGCATTCATCGGCACCGGCCATCGACCGATGCCGCCACTGCACCAAGCGCTAGGAGAAATCTGATGAAACCTGCTGCATCCGCCAATCCGCTCAGTCGCATTGTCTCAGCCTCAAGTACAAACATCCATGAGATCGAAGAAGCGTCCCCGGATACCTCGCCCAGACTCTCGGATGCCCAGCCCGATGGCGCATTGACCATGCTATCCCGCCGCCCGAGCAAGCGCGGCAAGGAGACCGCAGACGCCACTGCGCACGCATCTCATACGGCTAGCCACCTGGACCCGGTTGGTCTGGAGATTTCGCAGCCTGTCGTACCGTTGCATCCTGCCGGAGGGTCGCTGGTGCGACTCAAAGAGCAACTGGCTGCCGACAACAGCCGTGCCGTCGAGCCGCAACTGGCCGCCGAATTGATCAACAAGGTTAGGCCGATGAAACTGCCGGACACCAGCGGCGTGCAGGAACGCGCAGCGACACACGCAGATTTGTTGAGCCGCATCCGCGAAACGGATGCGATGGATTGGTACAAGGCGCAGGGATTGAGCGAAGTGGATGTTTCCCACTTGCGACGCGCCGCGTTGTGGTCCGGCATGGCCAATCCCAGCGGTAGTTTTCTAAACAATGCGATGCAGTACATCGCTTCGCCGTGGATCAACTACGCAACCCGTCAGCCATGGGCAGGCGCAGGGTTCGGCTTTGCAACAGCGGCCATCGCCGCACCGATGAATGCGGCCCAGCAATCGGCGGTGGTCAGTCTGTGCGAGTCCATCCGCGAGCATGGCGGTCACGTCATCGTGCCGGACAAGAAGCAGATCAACGACAAGCATTGGCTACCGGATCTTGCGAAGGCACTGGAAAGCCACATCGCAGCATTCGGCGAGTGCTGCGACAGGTTCCGCAACCTCAAGAACGCAGCAGATCAGAGTCCCTCCGCAACGCCAACTGCCGAGCTCACCGACGCTGCCCACCAATTGCTGCAAGCCGAAACGCGCCTGCATCAGGCCCAGCACGACTTTGTCATGACCCAGGGCGCGCACGACCGGCAATGGAAGGGCAATCGCTGGCAGGCAGTCCCGCGCATCCTGCGTTCGCCACTGTCGGGCATGCTGGGCCTGCTCAGCAAGACCGGCGCAATGCGGGCAATGTCGCCGACCGCGCAGACCGTCGGTGCACTGTTGATGACAGCCGCGCAGCATGTGGCCGCCGGCTTCGACGAACAGGCAAAACAGGATTACAACAACAAGCTCAATCTGCTGTACGCCGATGTATTGACCGAGGCAGGTAAATCGAAACTTGCACGTGGCGAGCCGGTTACGGCACAGGAGATCGATCAGAACAAACTGCGCAAACTGATTCAGTCGCCCACGCAGGCTCTGGTGAAACGCGTCATCAACGGACTGGCGTCGATGGAAAAAGTGCTCAAAGCGGAGGTGCAGGCATCGCCCTCGCCGCAGGGGGCGGCAGATGCCGACGACCTGGATCTGGAATCGGGCCACGGCGCCGGCCCGGCGAAGGCGCTGAAACTACTGAGCCAGGATCTGCAAGCCTTGCGCGAAGGCAAGTTGGACGAACTGGATCAAAACGGTGTCGCTGCAGCGGTACTGCTCAGCGCCGAGAAGTCGGTGGTGTCGGATCAACTGATCAGCGATATCGCAAAGAAGTACACCTCGCGCGAGTTCTCCGCACAGACCGCCCAGCGCCTTGGCCAGATGTTCCATCTCGTTGTGCTGGGCAGCGCGGCATCCTCGGTGATCGGCAAGGCCAGCTCTGCAGCGCAGGGTGGAACACGGAACGTGCCGACCGCACAGACCCTGGCGATCTCTGCCCTGTCCGGAACCATGGCTGCGGTCGGCGCTCTGAATCAGCACACCGCCATCTCCGTGAAGAACAATCGCCGCGAGGGCGACACCGACATCGGGTTGAAGCAGCAAGTCTTACGTGGCGTGATGGGGGGAGCCCAGGAAGCGCTGTCCCAGCGTCGGGCGGCCAAGGCGAGCCGAGCGATCAACGCGCTACTGCAGGGCAACGACGTGGAACAGTTATTGGATCGGGCCAAGGCGCTCGCCCAACCGCCCGGTGCCACGTCCTCCGCAGCGCAGGCCGCGCCGTCGCTGACCCTGTCGCAGGCGGTGGAGCAGCTGCGTCCGGGAGGAGCGTCCACATCGCAGTCGCACGAAGTGATCGTGCAAATCGGGGAAGATCCGGCGCCGCAACCGGCATGATGCGGCGCCGACCGCGGCGATGCATCAAAAGCGACGCAACAAAAAAGGGATGGCCGCAAGGCCATCCCGTTTCGATCATCGCCTGCATCTGCGTGCGTCGTGCACGCAGGTGTCTCACTCGGTCAAACCGCGATTCTCCAGCAGCGCCTTGACGCTGGGATCCTTGCCGCGGAAATCGCGGTACAGCGTGGCAAGGTCGACCGTGTTGCCGCGCGAGAGGATCTTGGCACGGAAGGTGTCGCCGTTCTTGCGGGTCAGGCCGCCGTTCTCCTTGAACCATTCGAATGCATCGTCGTCGAGCACTTCCGACCAGAAATAGGCGTAATAACCGGCCGAATAGCCGCCGCCCCAGATGTGATCGAAATAGCTGCTGCGGTAACGCGGTGGCACTTCGGCCAGGTCCACCTTGAACCGCTTGAGCGCATCGGCTTCGAACTTGCTCACATCCTGCAACGGCGCATCCGCCGGCTGGGTGTGCCAGGCCAGATCCAGCAGCGCTGCCGACAGATATTCGGTGGTGGCGTAGCCGCTGTTGAAGGTCTTGGCCTTCTTGATCTTTTCCACCAGCTCGGCCGGCATCGCGGCGCCGGTCTGGTAGTGCTTGGCGTAATGGGCGAAGACCTTCGGATCCGACGCCCAGTGCTCGTTGAACTGCGAGGGGAATTCCACAAAATCTCGCGAGGTGCTGGTGCCGGAGATGGAGGGATATTTCACCTTGGAGAACATGCCGTGCAGCGCATGGCCGAACTCATGGAACAGCGTGGTGACGTCGTCGAAACTCAGCAGCGCCGGCTGGCCGGCAGCGGGCTTGGTGAAGTTGCAAACGTTGTAGACCACCGGTTTGGCGCCGGTGAGGCCGTCCTGCTCGACGAATACGTCCATCCAGGCGCCGCCGGACTTGCTGTCGCGCTTGAAGTAGTCGGTGTAGAACAGCGCCATCGAGGTGCCGTCGGCATCGAAGACTTCGTACACCTTCATGTCGGCGTGGTAGGTCGGGATGTCGGTGCGTTCCTTGAACGTGATGCCGTACAGCTCGGTGGCGGCGTAGAACACGCCGTTCTTGAGCACGTTGTCCAGTTCGAAGTACGGCTTGATCTGCGATTCGTCCAGGTCGTACTTGGCTTTGCGCACTTGCTCGGCGTACATATCCCAATCGGAGGCGGCGAGTTTGAAGCCGCCGTTCTGCGCGTCGATGACCTTCTGAATTTCGGCTGCTTCGCGGCGTGCCTTCGCGGTGGCAGCGGGCACGGTGTCGGTCAGCAGCTTGAGCGCGGCGTCCGGCGTCTTGGCCATCTGGTCGCCCAGGCTGTAGGCGGCGTAGTTGTCGAAGCCGAGCAATTTGGCTTTCTGCGCGCGCAGCTGCGCCAGACGCTGGATGGTCTGGCGGGTGTCATTGGCATCGCCCTTCTCGGCGCGGGTTTCCGACGCCTTGAGCACATCGGCACGCAGCTGACGGTCCTTCAGCGACGCCAGCACCGGCTGCTGCGTAGTGTTCTGCAAGCTGAGCAGATATTTGCCGTCGAGCTTGCGTGCCTTGGCGGCATCGGCTGCGGCGGCGATGTCGCCCTCGCTCAAGCCATCGAGCTTGGCCTTGTCGTCCACCACCACCGCACCGGCGGCCGAGGCGGCGACCAGGCGGGTATGGAACTGCGTGGAGAGCGTGGTTTCTTCCACGTTGAGCTTGCGCAGGCTGTCCTTGTCGGCATCGGACAACTGCGCACCGGCGCGCACCAGTTCCTGGTAATCGCGCTCGACCAGACGCTTCTGCTCCGGGTCAAGGTTCAACGTGTCGCGCTGGTCGTAGATGGTTTTGACCCGGGCGAAGAGTTTCGGGTCGAGATTGATCTCGTCCTGATGCGCGGCCAGCTTGGGCGCGATCTCTTCCTGGATCTTCTGGCGTGCGTCGCTGGTATCGGCTTGCACCAGCCCGAAGAAGATGCGCGAGACGCGCGTGAGCGTTTCGCCACCACGCTCCATCGCTTCGATGGTGTTGTCGAAGGTGGGCGCTTCGGGGTTATCGGCAATCTTGCGGATCTCCGCCAGATGCAGGCGCATGCCTTCTTCGAACGCCGGCAGGTAATCGGCATCCTTGATCTTGTCGAACGGCGGCGCCTGGAACGGCAGCGTGCTGGCGGTCAGCAAGGGGTTCGGCGCTGCGTCCGCGGCCGGCGTGGTGGTCTTTTCGGGCACGGTGGTGGACTCCTTACCGGATGGCTCTTTTCCAGAACATGCGGCCAATGCCAGGGTGATGGCGGCGGCCAGAACGACGGTACGCGACATGGCGTGTGATTCCTGAGTGGTTGTTACGGCAGCCGGTCACGCTAGCGGGTTTCTCGACCGCTGGCATGTGCCGTTGGATTGGTCGGTGGGGCGGTGTTGGCGACTGGAAGACTTGGTTGCCGCTGGTGCGCCCTCATCCGCCCTTTGGGCACCTTCTCCCGCCCTCGGGAGAAGGAGATGCCTGCTTGCGGGAGTGAGGAGTCGTGAGCTTGCCTTCTCCCCTGCAGGGGAGAAGGTGCCCAAAGGGCGGATGAGGGCGACTCGGACCACACGCCACACCCGATCGCCCCGTCAGAGCGTCTCGTCCTTGAAGATGGCCACATGCGCAATACCGTCGGCGCCGATCCAGCCGCGGTACATGCCCTGGGTATTGAACGGAAAGGCGATGTTGCCTTGCGCATCCAGAGCGATGGCGCCGCCATCGCCGCCGGACGTGGGGATCTGCTGATCGATCACCGTCTCGGCGGCCTGTTGCAGCGATTGTCCGGCGTATTTCATGCGCGCACAGATGTCGTAGGCGGCCACCGCGCGGATGTAGAACTCGCCCCAGCCGGTGCCGGACACCGCGCACTGCGCATTGGCGTAGGTACCGGCGCCGATGATCGGCGCATCGCCGACGCGGCCATAGCGCTTGTTGGTCATGCCGCCGGTGGAGGTGCCGGCGGCCAGATGACCGTCGCGGTCCAGCGCCAGCGCGCCGACGGTGCCGAAATGCTTGGCGGTTTCCAGATCCAGCTCGGCCTGCGCCTGGCGGTCACCGGCTTCGGCCTTGAGCGCTTTCTGCAGCTGTTGCCAACGCTTGTCGGTACGGAAGTACCACGGATCGACCAGCGTGACGCCCTGCTCGCGCGCGAACTGCTCGGCGCCGTCGCCGACCAGCATCACATGCTTGGAGCGGTCCATGACGCTGCGCGCCAGCTGGATCGGGTTCTTGACCGTGTGCACACCGGCGATCGCACCGGCCTTGCCGCTGGCACCGTCCATGATGGCCGCGTCCAGTTCGTTCTTGCCGTCATGGGTGAACACTGCACCGCGGCCGGCGTTGAACTGCGGCGCGTCCTCCAGCACGGTGATGGTGGCGGCCACCGCATCCACCGCACTGCCGCCACGTTGCAGCACCGCATGCCCGGCACGCAGCGCGCGCTGCATCGCCTCGCGCGCCTGGGCTTGTTCGTCCTTGGAAAGGCTGGATTTCTCAACGCCTGCACCGCCGTGGATGACCAGCATTGGCGTGGCTGCGAGCGCCGGTCCGGCGATGAGCAGCAGAGAGAACGACAGACACAACGCGCGTGCGGTCCTAGCGATCATTGAGCTTCTCGATTGAGTACATGTTCGACGGCAGACGCATCGGATTCACCCATCACCGCCAGCGATCCTTCAACCGCGCACCACCGGCCTCATAACGTATCGCGATGCTTGCCGCGCCACGGCCGGTACCAGGTGCGAATGGCGGCGATATCGGCGGCCATGTCGTTACCGGTCCAGAACGGCTCACCGATGCCCACGGTCTTGCTGGGGTAGTCGAAATACACCGGCAGGATCGGCACCTTGGCATCGGAGGCGATCTTCCAGAAACCGGCCTTCCAGTTCTCCACGCGCTTGCGCGTGCCTTCGGGCGTGATCACGTACCACATCTGCTCGGAGTTGCGGATCAGCCGCACCGCCTGGCCGATGGTGCCCTGCGGCGAGCTGCGGTCCAGTGGAATGGCGCCGAGCTTGCGCAGCAGTGGGCCGAGCGGCCACCAGAACAACTGCGATTTGCCGAGCACCCGCACGTCGAAGCCCAGCGCGAACTTGGCCGCAAAGCCCACAAAGCCGTCCCAGTTGGACGAATGCGGGGCCACGATCATCACCAGCTTGGGCTCGTCGGGCAGCCGCCCGAGCAGGCGCCAACCGGTCATGCGCAAGGCAGTGCGGCCCAGCCAGCGGATGAAGCGGCCGTGTGCGCGCGGCATTCTGGGAGGGGATGGCTGCAGCAGGATGTTGGCCTGTGTTACCGGTGGCAACGACGGGTCGGTGTGACTCACGCTTACTCCCAGTGGGACGCAGAGCGTCCACGCTTGATATGGCTGCGCTCACGCTTGGCATCCAGCCGCCGCAGCTTGGCCCCATGACTCGGTTTGGTGGCGACCCGGCGCTTGGGCACCGATAGGCACGCACTGATGATTTCGACCAGCCGCTCGCGCGCATCGTCGCGGTTGCGGTCCTGGGTACGGAAGCGCTGCGCATCGATCACCAGCACGCCGTCGGCGGTCATGCGGCGGTCGCGTCGCGACAGCAGCCGCGCCCGCAAGGGTTCGGGCAGTGACGGCGAGCCGGCCACGTCGAAACGCAGCTCCACCGCGGTGGAGACCTTGTTGACGTTCTGCCCACCGGCGCCGCTGGCACGCACGAAGCGTTCGACGAGTTCGCTGGGCGGAATCGTCAGGCTGGGGGTGATCTGGATCGGGTCGCTGGCCATTGTCCGGCGATTGTATCGGCAGCGGCGTGGACGCGCGCGCGAACGCCGGCTTCCCGTATGCTGCGGCCGGTCCCCCGTTTGCAGGATGCTCCGATGACACCTTCTTCTTCGCTCGCGGCCACGCGCGGCCTCGCTCGCCGGCTGCTGCTGGCGGCCCTGCTGGTTGCGGCCGCCCCGGCCGCACTGGCGCAGGCGCCCAGCGATGCCGACATCAACCGTCTGCTGGCCGCCTCGCGCGCGCAGACCATGCTGGACACGATGCTGCCGCAGATCGAAGCGATGCAGCAGCAGCAATTCGCCCAACTCACCGCACAACGCCAGCTCGACGCCGAGCAACAGGCGCAGTTGCAGCGCATCCAGGAACGCACCCGCCAGACCGTGCGCAAGGCGCTGTCGTGGTCGGAGTTGCGGCCGATGTATGTGGACATCTACAAGCGCTCGTTCTCGCGCGAGGACGTGCTGGCCATGGCCGAGTTCTACGAGAGCTCGGCCGGCCAAAGCCTGCTCGACAAGACCCCGGCCCTGACTCAGAACCTGATGGGTGCGATCCAGCAGAAGATGCTGCCGCTGTTTGCCGACCTGCAGAAGGACCTGGAGAAGATCGTCAATGAGCCTGCTGCGGGGCAGAAGCCCTGAGGGGCGGGGATTGGAGAATCGAGCTTGGAGAGTGCGAACCGCGTGATCGCTGCGACGGGTGCGGGTGCGGGGTTGGATGGCGTTGTTGGTGACGGCGGCGCTTTACCTTTCTGGTGACGGAAGAACACGGTGCGTCCTTCTCCCCACCGGGAAAGCGCCTGTTGCAAGCAGGCCCCCATCCGCCCTTCGGGCACCTTCCCCGCAGGCGAGGGAAGGCAGCGACGCGCAAGGGAAGACGAGCAGGGAAGGAAGCAACCCGGAAGGCGGACAGGGAAAGCGGCAACGCGTGGAAGGCGAGCATTGAGCGTGGCGCTTGAGCCCCTCGCGCGTTTGAGCCCCTCTCCCGCCTGCGGGAGAGGGGTTGGGGTGAGGGGACGCCTGCGCAGATGTCTTGCAGGCCGAGTAGTCGTCTCGATCTCTCTTGGCGCTTCTCCCGCCGGAAGCGCTGCTGTCTTGAGCGCGCAGCGGCGAGCCTGCCCCCATCCGCCCTTCGGGCACCTTCCCCCGCAGGCGGGGGAAGGCAGCAACGCGGAAGGGGAAGACGAGCAGGGAAGGCAGCAACGCGGAAGGCGGACATTGAGCGTCGCGCTTGAGCCCCTCGCCCGCCTGCGGGAGAGCGGTTAGGGTGAGGGGACGCTCGCGCAGATATCTTGCAGGCCGAGTGAGTGTCTGGATCTGTGAACCAGGCACGCCACATCACGCCGTCTGCATGACGCCCAACCCCGCCATCTCCCACTCGAACAACGCACACGCCTTGGAAAATTCCACATCCAGCGGCGCGGTGACGCTGATGCGCCTGCCATCGGCCGGATGCGGAAATTCCAGGCGTTCGGCGTGCAGCAACATGCGATGGATGCCCAGCATGCGGAAGCTACGGTTGTGGCGGCCGTCGCCGTGGCTGGTGTCGCCGATCATGTGGTGCGACAGGTGCTTCATGTGTCGGCGAATCTGCCGGAAGCGGCCAGTCTGCGGCTGGCAACGCAGCAGTGCGTAACGCGAAGTCGTAAAACCGGTGGAGGGAATCTCCAGCTCGCCGGTGGCCAAACGCTGAAAATGCGTCACCGCCGATTTCTTGATTGGCTTGCCCGGCCCGCCATCCAAGTCATGGTCGACGATGAAGCGTTCCTCGGCCGGCCAGCCGCGGCAGACGGTCAGATAATGTTTCTCCACCTCGCCCGCCATCAGGGCCTTGCCGAGCGCACTCGCACTGTCGCGATCGAAGGCCAGCAGCAGGCAGCCGCTGGTAGCACGGTCAAGCCGGTGCACCAGAAAGATCGGCTTGCCCAGCTGCTCACGCAGGCGGTCGGCCAGGAAGTCGTCCTCCCCGCGCGCCAGCTTGCTGTCGTGGACCATCAGGCCCGCGGGTTTGTCGACGACCGCCAGGACATCGTCCTGGTAGAGAATCTGCAGATGCTTGGGGGATATGCTCACCGGCGGATTATCCGCATCGCCGCCAGCGTCTGCCACCGCGTCGCTGCGCCGGCCAGCCGGTTGAACTGACCAACAGCGGTGGCCGAGCCCGCGGATCGCTCACCGCAAGCGCGCTCAGTACGGCGTGCCGTCCTTGTGCCGGTACGACCACTGCCCGTCTTCAGTACTGACCAGCATCAGATCGTCGTCCGGATAGGTGACGCAATCGCCGGCGCTGCGGTCGCCCACTTCCAGATATGTCACCGCCGCCTGGCTACGATTGATCAGACAATGCGCATCGCCGTCACCGGCGCGGAATCCGATGCACATGCCCGGCTGCAGCAACTGCTCGCCCGCGTTGGTGATCAGGGTCGGCGCACCGCTGACGATGTAGACGAATTCGTCCTGCAGCGAATGCCCATGGCGCAGCGCCGAGCGTGCACCTGGCGCCAACGTGGTCAGGTTGACACCGAAGTTGCGGAGTCCGAACACGTCACCCAGCGCACGCTTCTGGCGGCCGCCCATCTGCGCGGCGAACACCGGCGGATAGCTGGAACTGTGCGTGCGCGGCGGTACATCCAGTGCGGCGGTTGCGTCGTCGGGCATGGCCGTGCCCTAACGCCGCAGCCAGGCGACCAGCAGCGCTGCCGATCCGGCGCCGCCGCTGATCCAGCTCCACACCGGCACCGTGCCCAGGTACCAGCCATCCGGATGCAGGCCGTAAAGTACCGCCGCGACCACCAATAACCCGCTACCGGTGATGGCGGTGACCACGCGGGTCTGCAGCTTGCGTAGGCTCAGATCCAGTGCGCGCAGCTCGGTTGAACGGATGTCCACCTGATGACGGCCTTCCACCTGCTGCTTCAGCCAGCTGTGCACCAGCCGCGGCATGTCCGGCGCGTGGGTCATGATTTCCGGCAGACGCTTGCTCAGTTCGCGCAGCACGCGGCGCGGGCTGTAACGCTCGCGCAGGATGCGTTCGAGCACAGGCCGTGCCACTGCCCAGATATCCAGCTTGGGGTCGAGTTGCCGGCCGACGCCTTCGATATTGAGCAGCGTTTTCTGCAGCAGGATCAGCTGTGGCTGCAGGGTCAATTCATAGCGCTGCGCCACCCGGAACAATTTGATCAGCACCTGCGCCAGCGAAATTTCCGACAGCGGCCGGGTGAAATACGGCTCGCACACCGAGCGCGCGGCCGCTTCCAGCTCGTCGATGCGCACGTTGCTTGGCATCCAGCCCGCCTCCACGTGCAACTCGGCCATGCGGCGGTAGTCCTTGTGGAAGATCGCCATGAAGTTCTCGGCCAGGTAGTACTGATCTTCCTGTGAGAGCTGGCCCATGATGCCGAAATCCAGCGCGATGAAACGCGGATTGAGCCGACGTTCCGGGTCCGAATCGACCCAGATGTTGCCGGCGTGTGCATCGGCGTGGAAGAAGTTGTCGCGGAACACCTGCGTGTAGAACACCCGCACGCCCTTGGCTGCGAGCGCCTTGCGATCGATACCGGCCGCATCAAGCTTGGCGATGTCGTCGGATGGAATGCCGTACACGCGTTCCAGCGTGAGCGCACGCTCGGCGGTGTGCGACCAGATCACCTCGGGCACGTACAGATCGTCAGAGCCTTCCCAGAACCGGCGCAACACGCTGGCATTGGCACCTTCGCGCTGCAGGTCGAGTTCAGCGGCCAAGGTGCCTTCGATCTCGGCCACCACTTCACGTGGACGGATCTTATCGGCGCGCGGATGGGTGCGTTCGACCAAGGTGGCCAGCGAATGCAGCAAGGCGATATCGGCATCGATCTGGCGCTCGATATCCGGGCGCAATACCTTGACCACCACTTCGCGGCGCACGCCGTTGGCATCTGGCGGCAACGTGGCCGCATGCACCTGCGCGATCGACGCCGACGCCAGCGGCACCGTGTCGAAGCTGGCAAACGCCACGCTGACCGGCAGGCCGAGTGCGCCTTCCACGATCAGGCGCGCGGCTTGCCCATCGAATGGCTTGACCCGGTCCTGCAACAAGGTGAGTTCTTCGGCCACGTCGGCCGGAATCAGATCGCGCCGGGTGGAAAGAATCTGCCCGAACTTGACGAAGATCGGCCCCAGCTCCTGCAGCGCCAGGCGCAGCCGCGCACCGCGCGATTGCGCGGCGATTTCGGCACTGGCACGCGGCACGAATGGTTTGGCCAGGCGCAGCCAGCGCTCTGCCGGGGTGCCTTCCAGCAAGGCATCCAGGCGGTAGCGCAGGATTACCCGGCCGATGCGGCTTGCCCGCAGGATCGCCTTCATGCCGCGTCTCCGCGCGCGCGCAGGCGGCTTACGCGCACGGCCAACCGCTCGACATCGTCGCGCAGTTCGTCCACGTCGTCGTGGAAGGCTTCGAGCTCGGCGCGTGGCACCACATCGCGCGATTCTTCAGTGACGAATTCGGCCGCGCTGTGCGCCAGATCCACTGCGCTGCGACGTGCCTGCTGCAGCGATGCGCGCACCGCGCCAGCGATCTGCACGCCCAGGATCTCGCCGAACACCGCCACGAACGGCAACTGCCAATCCGGGTCGAAGCGGCCGGCCAGTTGTTGTAGCTGGCGCGCCAACTCGGCATCGCCGGAGACCTTGAGCCGGCCGGCCGGCGCGCCGGTGCGACGTGCGTTGGCCAGCAGCGGCAGTTGCCCGAGCAAACCGGCCAGGCTGCTGCGCACCGCCAGGTCAGGTTCCTGTGCCTGATCGACCGGGCCGACCAGCAATCGGCGCTCGTGCACACGGATCTGCAGGGCCAGCGCGGGCGCCTCCAGGGTCAGCGCGATGCGCTGGCCTTCCAGCGGCAGCAGGGCGTCGCGGGTATCCGGGTCCAGCGCCAGCGCACGGTTGAGCGCTGCCTGCAGGGCCTGGCCGGCGAGCGGCTTGAGGGAAGTGAAGAGTGATCCGGGCATGCCTGCATTCTACCGTCCCTGCATGTCGCAGCTGCTTGACGGCGGTGTGGCAGCACTGCCTGGCGCTGCAGGACTTCCTTCAGTGCGCACGCCTCAGGCATCCTGGCGGCTTCCATTCGCGGCGGCAGGAGCGGGCAATGCGCAAGATTCGGGTCGGCCTCATCTTCGGCGGCAAATCGGCCGAGCACGAGGTCTCGTTGCAATCGGCGCGCACTATCCTGGATGCGCTGGATCCGCAACGCTTCGAGCCGGTGCTGATCGGGATCGACAAGCAAGGCCACTGGCATGTCAACGACCCCGACAGCTTCCTGCTCCATGCCGACGACCCGGCGCGCATTGCGCTGCATCGCAGTGGTCGCGGGGTGGCACTGCTACCGGGCGCGCAACAGCAGCAATTGCGTCCCATCCAGCCGGAGCAGGCGCTGGCGCACATCGATGTCGTGTTTCCCATCGTGCACGGAACACTGGGGGAAGACGGCTCGCTGCAGGGGCTGCTGCGCATGGCCAACCTGCCCTTCGTGGGCTCCGGTGTGCTCGGCTCGGCGGTCGCGATGGACAAGGACATGGCCAAGCGCGTGTTGCGCGATGCCGGGCTGGCGGTGGCACCGTTCGTCTGCGTCAACCGCCACAACGCCGCACAGGCCGATGTGGATGCGTTGATCGCGCAGTTGGGCTTGCCGATGTTCGTCAAACCGGCCAACCAGGGATCTTCCGTCGGGGTCAGCCAGGTACGCACGGCCGACGAATTCGCTGCCGCACTCGCATTGGCGTTGGCTTATGACCATAAGGTATTGGTGGAAGCGGCCATTGCCGGGCGCGAAATCGAATGCGCCGTGCTCGGCAATGCCGCGCCGCGAGCAAGCGTCTGCGGCGAGGTGGTGGTGCACGACGCGTTCTATTCGTACCAGACCAAATACATCAGCGACCACGGAGCCGAGATCGTGATTCCGGCTGACATCGATGCGCAGACCCAGCAGCGCATCCAGCACATCGCGGTGCAGGCCTATCAGGCGCTGGACTGCGCAGGCATGGCGCGCGTGGATGTCTTTCTGTGCGCCGATGGGCGCATCGTGCTCAACGAGGTCAACACGCTGCCGGGCTTCACGCGCATCAGCATGTATCCGAAATTGTGGCAGGCAAGCGGACTGGACTATCGCGGCCTGATCACGCGGTTGATCGAGCTGGCGCTGGAACGGCATGCCGACGACCAATTACTGCGTAGCGCAGTCGACCCGCACTGATCACCCCGATGCAGCTGCGCGCCGTACAACCGCACGACCGCGCCGGATTGCTTGCACTCAACACGACGCATGCCACCGAACGGTCCTTGCGCCACACAGACGGCCTGACGATCTCGCTGCAGATCGCGTGGCTCGCATGCACTGCCGCACCGGCTGTCGGCCTACTGCTCGCGCTGGATCAAGACGCGCCGTATGCCAATACGAACGTCGCCTGGATGGCGAGCGCTTCGCGCGGTTCGTGTATGTCGATCGCATCGTCATTGCCGCACACACAACTCGGCGCGGCCATGCCACGCAGCGGTATGATGAACTCATCCATCAGGTCCATGCTGCAGGACAGCCGTCGCTGGTATGCGAGGTCAATCCCGCGTCGCTGGCGCGGCATCGGCAGCTGGGTTCTGCGCCGATTGCGATGCCATGCTGGCCAATGGCAAGCAGGTGCAGCATCTGGAAAAGAACCGCTGTAATCCGTGAAAAAGTGCTTATTTCCCGTCATCACGCACAAGGCCCGCTTCCTTGCAGAAGCGGGCCTTGTGAGCGCCAACCGGCAGCGCCGCTGCCGTGACGTATCGCAGCTAAGCGTTATACCTTGCCGCGACGGAACATCGAGATCACTGCCAGGATCAGGAACACCACGAACAGGATCCAGGCGATGTTGGTCGCCGCACCGGCGATACCGCTGAAGCCCAGCACAGCGGCGATGATAGCGATGACGAAAAAGATGATGGCGTAATGCAGCATGGCAAGGGTTCCAGAAGTTGTCGTGCCGAATCGGCGCAGACGTATCCTGAAGAGCCGGCGGTCTTTATCGGGTGATGGCGATGTCGTTGGAAGATGAGGATCGCAGCCGTTTCAGGCCTTCTTCGATGCTGATGCGCGGCACATAGCCGAAGTCGCGACGCGCTGGTTCCATGCTGTACCAATGTGGCGTGCACAACTGTTCTACCAGAAACCGCGTCAACGGCACTTCGCCTGGCAGACGCAACAGTGGCCATAGCGTTTCGCACACTGCACCGATGCGATATGCGGTCTTGAACGACAACGAGCGCGTGACTGCCGGCGCATCGACGGCAGCCAGCAAGCGATTGAGCAGCTCGCGCATCGGCAGCGGTTCGCCATTGGAAATGAAGTACGCCTTGCCTGCGCAGGCAGCCCCCACTGCAAGGTGTTCGAACGCATCGAAATGCGCCTGCGCGGCGTTGTCGATGTACGTGCTGTCCACCAGGTTGCTGCCATCGCCGACCATGCGCAGGCGACCGGCGCGCGCGCGCGCGGACAGCCGCGGCAACAGATGATTGTCGCCCGGCCCCCAGATCAGCCGCGGACGCAATGCGACGGTGGCCAGCTGCGCATCGTTGGCCGCCAGGACCGCACGCTCGGCGATCGCCTTGGTCGCCGCATACGCGGCGCGCAGGTCTTCGCCATACGGCACCTCGTCGGCGCCCAGGCCCTCCACAGGGTTGGTGGCGCGATGGGTGACGCTGGGTGTGGAGGTGTAGATCAACCGCGGCACGCCATTGGCGCGGCATGCGTCGAGCACGTTCTGCGTGCCCACCACATTGGCCTGGTGATAGCTGTCGTAGCTGCCCCAGGCGCCGGCCTTGGCGGCGTTGTGAAACACCGCATCGATCCCGTCGAACGCATGTCGCACCGCCTGCGGGTCGGCCAGGTCGCCACGGATCTGGCCCACACCCAGGCTCTGCAGCACCGGGTAATCGCCGCGCTGAAAACTCACCACCTCGTGCCCACGCGCACGCAAGCCGCGGCACAACGCCTGGCCAAGAAATCCACCACCGCCGGTCACCAGAATCTTCATCGCTTTACACCGATCACAAGAGGAAACACGGAAGAACCACGGAGATGCGCGCACCGCTGCATGTGCTTATGCACGCTGCTGCGCTGCCCAGACCGCCAGTTTCTCGCGGCCGATCTTGGCGTTGTGGCGGATGTCGACCGGAAAACTCGGATGCCGCAGGAAGCGCGTGATACCGGCGGTATGCGCATGCGCAGCGCCCAGCGCACGCAAGGCGGTTTGCACGTCCGCAAACGCCGACGCCGCCACCCCCGGCTGCAATTCCACGCACAGCACCGGCTGCTGCTGTCCGGCTGCGCCGACACCGACCAGCGCCGTACGCCGCACCTGGGGATGCACGTTGAACACCGGTTCCACCTGCTCGGTGTACAGCGGGCCGGTGGCCGTTTCCACGCGATGGGTCTTGCGCCCGCAGAACCACAAGCGTCCTTCCGCATCGAAATAGCCCACATCGCCCATGCGGTGCACGATGCGCTCGCTGCCATCGTCGCTGCGCTCGCGGATCTTGGCGATCCGCGTGGCGGCATCGCGGTTGAAATAGGTGTCGGTGGTGGTGGGTCCGGCGACGGTGATCTCGCCGACCTCGCCCGTCGCCAGCACGCGTACGTCGCTCCAATCGGCAATGGCCGCATCGTCGATGGCGATGATGCGCACCTCATTGGGTGCGACCACCTGCCCCACACAGGTGCCGGCACCGGCTTCGGTGGCAGCGCGCGTTGCGTCCAGGGTGCGGCCTTCGATCGCGGCCACCGGCAGACATTCGGTGGCGCCGTACGGAGTCCAGAATTGCGCATCGGCCGGCAGCAGCCCGCGGATGGTGGCCACCACATCCGGCGGCACCGGTGCGCCTGCCGACGTCGCCAGGCGCACGTTGGGCAGCGGCTGCCCGTAGTCGGCCAGCACGCGCATCAATGCCGGCGAACCGAACAACTGCGTCACTTCGAAGCGCGCGATCGCATCGTGCAGCTTGCGCGGGTCGGCGCTGCCCGGGCGCGTCGGGTCCATGTCCGGAATCACCGAGGTCAGCCCAAGAGCGGGATCGAACAAGGCAAACGGTGGAAACGTGGGCAGGTCCACGCCACCGGGCTGCATGTTGAACGCATTGCGCAGCAATTCGATCTGCCCGACAAAATGCCGATGCCGGTAGACCACGCCCTTGGGCACCCCGGTGGAGCCGCTGGTGAACAGGATCGCCGCGACATCGTCGGGCGCGGTATCGGCCAGTTGGCTGCCGGCGCCGGCACCATCGCGCTCCACGCGCGCCAGCGTCACCCCGCCCCAGCCGTAGCGTCCGCCGACGGTGACGATCTGCCTGGCAGAGCGCGCCCAGCGCAGCAAGCGGCGCGCCAGTTGCGCAAGCGGTATGCCGATGAACGCCTGCGGCTGCGCCTCGTCCAGACACTGTTTGAGCGCGCGCTTGTCGATGCCCGGATCGACCAGCACCGGCACCGCACCGGCCTTGAACAACGCAAACATCAACAGGAAAAATTCCGGCGACGGCCGCACCATCACCACCGCGCGCGCGCCACGGCCGATGCCGTGCAGCGCCAGGCCGGCGGCGATCGCATCGCTGCGTGCATCCAGTTCGGCATAGCTCAAGGTCACGTCGTAGGCGGCAAACCCATTGGCGGCGCGGCGGCCGGGGCAGCGGATGGCGATCTGATCGGGGCGCTCGCGCGCCAGCTGCGGCAAGGTGGCCGCAATATTGCAGAGAGTAGTCATCGCCGTATTATCACCCATGCACTCACGGTGCCGGCCGCTTGTGCGCAGGGCCCAGCTGGACTTGCGACGGATGCGCGCCGTCGTCGGGGCACGCGCCCCCGCGATGCCGACGCATGAATCGCTTAGCGGCGGCGGCCTCCTGCCTCTTGTATCGCGGCACGGTTCGGTCAGAATGCCGCGCTCCCCACGCGATTTCGCCGCGCCAGGCCCGGCATCCATGGCACACCCCTGCCTTACCTGCGGCGCTTGCTGCGCCTATTTCCGCGTCAGTTTCCACTGGAGCGAAGCCGATCCCGCATTGGGCGGCAGGGTACCGATCGAACTGACCGACTCCTTGCGTACGCACGAGCGCGTGATGCGCGGCACCTCGCAATCGCAGCCACGCTGCATTGCGCTGGATGCCGACATCGGCCGCTACAGCCGCTGCAGCATCCACGACCGCCGCCCGTCCTCCTGCGCCGCCGTGCCGGCGTCGCTGGAATTCGGGCAGCGCAGTGCGCAATGCGACAAGTCGCGCCTGGCGCATGGTCTGCATGCGCTGACCGAGGCTGACTGGTCGGACGTGCGTGAGAGCGAAAAAAATCCACCGCCGGAGATATAAGACACCGGCAGTTCAACCTGTAGTTTCAGGCTTTTGCCGCAAATGTGAGCAGTCGATGGACATTCGTCTTAAAAACTTTTTGGGGATCAATGAAGGGCTGACCCACCTCAATGAACTCCATGTACTGATGATAGACCTGGACATCGATCTCACGCCCCTCCTCACCCAGCCTGTAGAGGAACCATGCATGGTTGAAGGATCGCTTCCTCCACCAGGAAATATGAGGCCTAAAAGCCTCCACGGCTTGCTCCAGCTTCGGATAGACGGACCGTAATCTTGTGTCGACGTTAGAAGGCCAGTTCGACGGTGTCGGATACATGCCTGAGAAGGCCTCAAGCAGAGTTAGCCTAAATGTATCCGACGCACGCTTGGCGCTAGCGCGATGCTGAAGAAAGGCGCCACTGAGCGCTCCTGCTAAGAAGCTTGAGAGGCAATGACTATCGTCAGCGGACGCTGCTCTGATAGACCGGTTAGCAAGTCGCCCATGCAAATCAGCCCTCAATAGGATGCGCGTCCACGAACGCGCGAATCGCCGGCACCAGCACCTCGTGCTTGTCTTCCAGCACGTAGTGATTGGCATCCTCGAATGCAGTCACTTCTGCGTTCGGCAATGCGCGGCGAAAACCGGCCAGAAAGTGCTTGTCGAAACAGATATCGCGCAGGCCCCAGGCGATGAACGCAGGGCGGTCGGCAAACGACGGCAAGGCCTGTGCGGAGCGCTCCAGCAACGACCACCCCCTGTCGGCCGGCGACAGCGGAATGTCCTGCATGAAACGGATCGTGGAGATGCGATTGCGCCAGTTGTCGTAGGGCGCGACATAGGCGCGGCGCACGGCCGACGGCATGCGGCGCGACACGCCAAACCATGAAGCACCGGACGAAAACGCATTGAACGAGCGGATGAACCACTCGCCCGGTCGCCAATGGCGGCCCATCGCGATCTGCCACGGCATCGGCTTTTCCGGCGGCAACGGGAATGCGGCGGTATTGGTGATCACCAACCGTTTGACCTGCGCATGATGCGACAACGCCCAGCCGAACCCGATCATGCCGCCCCAGTCGTGCACCGCCAGCGTGACCGGGCCGGTGATGCCCAGATGCCGCAACAAGGTCTCCAGATCGTCGACGCGCGACTGCAGGGTGTAGTCGTAGCGCGGCTGCGCATCGGGCGCATCGTCCGGCTTGTCGGACAGGCCCATGCCGATATGGTCCGGCACGATGCAGCGGTAGCGATCGGAAAGACCGCTGACCAGATGCCGCCACAAATAGCTCCACGACGGATTGCCGTGCAGCATCACGACCACCTCGCCATCGCGCGGACCTTCGTCCAGATACGACATCGCAACGCCGGGCCGCACATCGAGGCGCCGTGGGGTGAAGGGATAGCCTGGGTAGTTCATTGATTTCTCGACTGTGTTGAATCCAAGGCAATGCGCCCTGTCGCAGCATCTGCAAATGCAGCGGGATCTCTCTCATGAATATGTTGACGTGCGACCGGTACGCTCGGCCACGACAGTGACACGCGGACCCCATCGGCGGCGGCGCAACAGAGCGCGCACGTTACATCAGTCATAGCGGCTGCGCGCCTTCGCTGAGGATGTTGAGGTAGGCCTGGTACGCAAAGATGCGATGCCGCTGCTGTCCGGTGAGTTCGTTGACGATGTCCAGTTGCTCAAGGGTGCGTATTGCCGCGCGGATGGTCGGCGCGCTCAGCGACAGCTGCGGCGCAACCTGCGGCACGGACAAGACGACACGGCGTGCAAAGTGCTCGAACACCAACCCGACGTTGCCGGCACGCTGACCCAGCGCCGTGATCCGTGCGCGATCACGTGCCAACAGCGCGAGCAGCCGCTGCGCCGTATCGACAGCCTGTTGCGCTGTTTCCGCGACGCCATCCAGAAAGAAGCCCAGCCACCCTTCCCAATCGCCACGTGTCCTGACTGCATTGAGGCGGTCGTAATACTCGGCACGGCGACGTTTGAAGTACAGGCTCAGATACAGGCTAGGTGCGCGCAATACGCCTTCGCTGCACAGGATCAAGGTGATCAGCAGGCGCCCCAGGCGCCCGTTGCCATCGCTGAAGGGATGGACGGTCTCAAATTGCACATGCGCAAGCGCTGCCTTCACCAACGGCGGCATCTGCCCGGGCAAGGCGTGCAGAAACTGTTCGAGCGCAGCCAGCGCTGCAGGCAATGCATCCGGTGGTGGCGGGACGAACTGTGCCAGTGCGGGCGACGCGCCACCGATCCAGACCTGATTTCGGCGAAATTCTCCCGGCTGTTTGCCAGCTCCGCGCCCGCCCTGCAGGAGCAAGGCATGCACTTCGCGCAACAGCCTCAGCGATAGCGGAAAGTCGTCCTCGCGCAAGCGCCGAAGTCCATGATTGAGCGCGGCAACGTAGTTGGAGACTTCTTCGACATCGTCGATGGGCACACCGGGCGCGGCGTCCATTTCGAACAACAACAGGTCCGACAGCGACGACTGCGTCCCTTCGATCTGGGACGATAGCAATGCTTCCTTGCGCACGTACTGATACAGAAACAGTTCCGGATCGGGCAGCATCAGTGTGATGCCGTCCAGCCGTCCCAGCGCCTGGTCGGCGCGCTCTTTGCGCGCCACCAGCTCGGCCGCGGTGAAATCCAAGGCGGGCTGTGGCGGTAACGGATCCGGGATGAAGGCCTGATAGCGGCTTGCGGCCAAGGCCCCGGAGACGTAATGACCCGTCGTGCGATGTGGCATCGTTTTCCTTACAACCGACGGTCGGGCCAATAAGGAAACTTTTCTACCACTTTCTTTCCTAAGCGGCGACTCAGTGCGGCATCAACCAACGCTTATGCCGCGCCTAAGCCAGCAACACTCACCAAACCACTTCCGCCATCGAGCAGTTCAAGCCCGAACCGATGCCCAGCAGCGCAATCCGGTCGCCCTTCTTCAGGCGGCCGAGTTCCTTGAGCTTGCTCAACACGATCGGCACCGAAGCCGGGCCGATGTTGCCGTGTTCGCCGAAGATGGTCATGACCTTGGCCGGATCGATGCCAAACGACTTCACGAATGCGGCGGTGTGCGGTCGGCTGACCTGGTGGATCACGAACTGGTCCAGTTCGTCCACCGCCCAGCCCAGCACCTGGCGTGCAGCCAGGAAGGTCTTCTGCGCCAACTTGATGCCTTCGATCAGCAGCAGCCGGGTGTCGGTGACCATGCGGTCCAGGTTGCCGCGGCACAGCTTGTTCCACTCGGTGGCCGAGCGGGTCACGCCGCCCTTGTAGCGCGGGGCGTCGGGGACCAGCTCGGTGCGCGCCATCACCATGGCTGCTGCACCGCAACCCAGCGTCAGCGCGGCGAGTTCGTTGCGGAACTCTTCCTCGGTGACGTCCGGCGAGGTCATACGCTCAAGGGTCTTTTCGTAAACCAGGTTGGCGGTTTCGCCATCCACGACCAGCGCGTAGTCGATCTCGCCGCGCTCAAGCATGCGCGCGGCGATGTCCATGCCGTTGATGAAGGCCAGGCAGGCGTTGGCCACGTCGAAGGTGACGCAGTGGTCGCTCACCCCCAGGTTGCCGGACACGATGGAGGCGGTGGACGGCTCCAGGTAGTCGCGGCTCACCGAGGTGTTGACCAGCAGGCCGATCTTCTCGATGCCGATGCCGGCGTCGATCAGCGCCTTGCGCGCAGCCTGGGTGGCGGCGTCCGAGGCCTGGACATCCTGGTCCCACAAGCGCCGTGCATGGATACCGGCAACGTCGCCCAACACGTCGGTCTTGATCCCGAGGCGGTCGTAGGTCGGTTGCAGGCGTTCGTTGATTTCCTTGGAAGTCAGCGTGTGCGGCGCATCAACATGCGCCAGTCCCGCAATGGAGACATTCTGGAAGAGCATCGAAGTAGCGCCATGGCGTCAGGCGAGGGGGCGCTAGTCTAGCCGCTGGCTGGTTTTACCGCATCTTTACATTTGAATCGCCAGCGCCCCAGCCCAACGGTTCAGCGCGGCGGGCAGCGGAAGGCGTTGAAACGCTGGCTGCCATCGGCTGGCTGACCTTGTGCCTGCACCGCATTGGCATTGGCACCAGGCGCCTCGTTGCGCGCCAGTGTTTCCAGCTCTTCCTGCACACGCAGCGGGTTGCGGTTGTAGAAACCGACCTTGCTCTTGACCGTCACCACCACTTCGCCCTGCTGCTGACATCCCGCTGGCACGGGGCCTGCGGGCAGCACCTGCACGCTTTTGCCGCTTTGTTCGATCGGCACCCAGGTGCAAGCCGCGGTGGTGGTGGCAACCAGAACAGACAGCATCAGTACGCGCATAAGTCATCACACCTGTGGGGAGAGCCGGATTGTGCCGCAGTTGCCTGCCAACGATTCGGCGCGTGGTGGTCGCCGCAATCCACCCATTCAGCGCACTGAACTGCCTTGCCTTGCGTGCGGACGCCCGTCTGGCTGCGATGTCCGCCGTCCTGCAGCGCGTCCGGGTGTCCGGACGCGGACACTGCTACGAACCTGAAAACCCTTTAAAAACAAGGATCCTTGATTGGCACACCGTTTGCTCTGATATCTCTCGCAACCATCCACAGCTCCATAAACTGACTTTCAGCTGAACAAAATAAAAAGAACGACGAAAGTTCTTGTTCCTACCGAAACGGTGTACTACATTACTACCACACCACTGACTAACTACACCAAGAGACCTCGCCATGAAAACCCAGACCCTGCGCATCGCCCTCTCCGCCACCCTGTTCGCCGGCGCCACCCTCACCGGTCTTGCCCAGGCCGCCAGCCTGACCACGCTGGAGACCGTGCAGGTGCGCCCGGCCGCCGACCAGATCGCCCAGCAGACGCTGGAGCGCAACAGCGACATCCACACCCTGGCCGCCGTGCAGGTGCGTCCTTCGGTCGAACAGCTGGCTGCGCTGGCTGCCGACCAGGCCGGCCCGCGTATCGTCACTCTGGCTGCGGTGCAGGTGCGTCCTTCGGCCGAACAGCGCGCCGACCTGGTCGTGCGCAGCGCCGCCGCCAGCGCGCAGACCGCCTCCAGCCAGGCAGCTGGCGCCATTGGTGCGCTGATGGGCCAGGTCATCGTCAACCTGCCGGCACCGAAGCTGCAGCCCTCGCCGGCCGAGCTGGAAGCGCTGGTCAACGCCGCCATCGGCCTTTAAGCACGCACGCAGCTACACTTGCGCGCATGCCAGCACCCGTCCTCGATGTCATCCTGTTTCAGCCCGAAATTCCGCCCAACACGGGCAATGTGATTCGCTTGTGCGCCAACACCGGCGCGCGCCTGCACCTGATCGAGCCGCTCGGCTTCGACCTCAGCGACAAGCAGCTCAAGCGCGCCGGCCTGGACTACCACGAATACGCACCGCTCAAGGTGCATGCCGACCTGCCCAGCGCCCTGGCCGCAATCGCGCCCCAGCGCGTGTTTGCACTGAGCACCCGCAGTACGGTGCGCTACGACACACCGCAGTTCGCCGATGGCGATGCATTTTTGTTCGGTCCGGAAACCCGCGGCCTGCCGACCGA
Source organism: Xanthomonas prunicola (assembly GCF_002846205.1). Taxonomy (GTDB): domain Bacteria; phylum Pseudomonadota; class Gammaproteobacteria; order Xanthomonadales; family Xanthomonadaceae; genus Xanthomonas; species Xanthomonas prunicola. The sequence goes on along the minus strand of NZ_PHKV01000008.1, from coordinate 28,263 downwards.
GGTGCTGGAGTCGATTCCGCCGCAACACCGGCTCCGTCTGCCGATGCGCCCGGACAACCGCAGCCTCAATCTGTCCAACACCGTGGCAGTCATGGTGTTCGAAGCCTGGCGGCAATGGAATTTTGCTGGCGGCCAGTAAGCACGCTTGCACGCAATGAGACACCGCGGCGCACGCACTATTGGAACCGCACTGCCACGCTTCGGTTGCGATCTTGAGTGAGGCACGTAGACGTCCGACGATCACTGTCGATCTATTGTGTCCGCGCTTGATCGACGGCGAGAGACACCGCATCGGCCAGCGGTCGTTGAAGCGATCATGCGTGCCGCCTTATCTGCACGCTCGATGCGCGCCTTGTTTGGCATCTCTCGAGCTTGCACATATCGCACTTTGGCATCCTCGCCAGTGCATTACGGTGGATCGAGCGCCAGCCGCAACAGCCATCAATCGCGTCGCACGCACGTGCGCGCACTGCGTGGCGATTACGCCGCCATCTGCACAGCGGTCGCCGTCTGCAACATGCCGCGACAGCCGGACCACAAGGCCACCGCCAGCAACGCAATCGCCCCCAACGCCAGAAACGCAGTGCGGTAACCGAAGGCATGCGCCAGCCAGCCACCGAACGCCGGGCTCAGCGCCGCGCCGATACCCTGCACCGTCATCACTGCGCCCTGGCCGACATTCACGCGCCCAGTGCCTTGCAACAACCGCGCGACCAGTGCCGGCACCACCACGCTTTGCAGGCCTGCGCCGAGCCCATCGAGGATCTGCACCGGAAATACGCCCCAGCCATGGATCACCGAGGCCGCCACCAGCGCACGCAATGGCAGGGCCATAAAGGCCATCAGCAAGACCCACCAATGCCCGTGCACGCGGATCCAGCGCATCGCCAGCAGCGCGACCACGACCATCGTGGCCTGTGCCACCACGATGGTCGTGGCGGTCAACGCACTTGGGTCGCCGGCATGCGCCGCCACGATTGCCATGCCGTACAGCGGCAGCATCGCTGCATTACCCAGATGAAACAGCCCCAACGTGACCGCCAGCAGCGCCAACGGGCGGCAGGTCAGCAACACGCGCCAGCCACTGAGCGCATCGCCATCGTTGTTGCTTGCCAGGCCGCGTGCTGCGCGGTGGTCGATGGCCGCAGCCGGAATCGCCAGCACCGCCACCAGCGCCAGGACGCCGAAGAACGCGGTGAGCAGAAACACCGCAGCGAATCCGTAGCGCCATCCCAACCAGCCGGCCAGCACCGCGGCGAGCACATTGCCGGCATGGTTGGCCACCTGATTGCGCGCCAGTTGATGGTCGAAGCCGTGCGCGTGCACCAACCCCAAGGTAATCCCGGTCAATGCCGGGCCAATGCCGGCCGCCGCCAACGCCGAGGCGATCTGCGCGGCGACCACGCCGGAAGAGGTGGGTTGCAGCCAGATCAACGCGGTGGCAAGCAGGATCGCCAGGCAGCCGATCACCACCACGGCACGTTTGCGCCGGGTGGCATCGACCAGCGCGCCGGCCGGCGTGGTGGCGAGCATGCCGGCAATGCCGCCCACGCTCATCACCGTGCCGATCGCCGCTACCGACCAGCCCTTGGATTGCAGGAACACGCTGAGGAACGGTCCCAGCCCGTCCTGCACATCGGCCACGCTGAAGTGCAGTGCTTCCAGCGCGCGCGTACCGCGTGGCCTGGCCTTGGTCATCGGCATGGCAATGCTCCACTGTCGGTTGTAACGCCAGCGCGCCTGCCGGCGCGCGTGGCAGACCAGAGGGCGAGCATCTCAACCGCGCGCGTTGGCCGCATGTCCGGCTCCTAGTGTTTGGGTTTGGGTTTGGGTTTGGGTTTGTGCCCGGGCCCGTGCGGCGGATGCTCGATCTGCTTCAGCGTCGCCGCCTTGCCGCCCAAGGCATGGGCATGGATCAGCACACCATGCGGCGTGGCCTTGGTATCGCCTTCGGCCACCAGTGGTTTGCCAACCACCAGCTGTTTGGCGAAGTCGCCACCGGCGTGCGGCGGAAACCGCACCGTGACCGCGTCGTCGAGCAGCACGCCATGCACCTGCCCGTGCGGACCGTGCAGCAGCCGGGTGATGGTGCCGCTGTGCTGGGTGACTTCCGGCTTGGGCGGTTTGCCGGGCGGCTTGGGTTTGGGCTTGGCATGCGGCCCATGCGGGCCTTCATCCAGGATGCGCTTGCCACCTTCAGGATCGATCGCCAACGCCACCAGCATGTCCACGTCACGCGGCTTGAGACCACGCACGGTGAGCGCGCTGCCAGGCTTGAGTGCCTTCAGCAGTGCCTCCGACAGATGCGGCGGCGTGTGCACTTCGGTGCCATCGGTGAGGAGCAGGCCATCGATATCGGCCTTGGGATTGAGCAGGAAACGCGCCAGGGTGCCGCGGGTGGCGGGGAGGAAATCAGGGTCGACCCAATGCATGGTGTTACTCCGAAAAAAGACCGGCACTGCCGATCAAGCCGCTGGCCACGCGGGGGCGTGGCCAGCGGAGGAAACCAACAAACCAGAAACGTGCGGTGCGACTCAACGACCGGCCGGCGGGACCGCAGCGCCCGGCGGGGGCGGCGGCAGCGGGCCGTCCGGACGCGGTGCGGTAAACAATGCACGCAGCGAAGAGCGGTCGCGGCCCAGTTGGGTGGCCTCGATCGCACGGCCGTCCGGGGTGGCCACGCCGAAACCGCTGGCGCTCAGCGGCGCGCCGACGCGCAACAGATCGGCGAACTGCAGCGCCAGATGCGGCGGCATCCGCACCACCGTGCCATCGCTGACCAGGGCACCATTGACCTCACCGGCAGGCCCATACACCAGGCGCTGGATCTTGCCATCGGCCTGCAGCGGGGTCAGCTGACCCGGGGTCGGCGGCGGCGGTGGCGGCGCGCCGAAGGTGGGCGGGCGATCGACCACCTCGCGGCCGCTACGGCCGGAGCGGATCGAACTGACCTGCAGTACCGGCAGATTGCCCAGGCGGAAGCCCTGCACGACGACACTGTCGCCGGCACGTACCGCAGCCTTCACTTCGGTGGACAAATGCGGCGGAAACCCGACCTGGGTGCCATCGCGCAGCCACAGGCCGTCGACGTCGCCATTGGGGTTGAGCATGAAGCGCTCCACGGTACCGCTCACGCTCACCGGCGTGGCCGCAACGGGGGTGGGCGGAGCCGGCGGGCCGCCGATCGGGCCATTGGGAGCCGGCGGCGGCGGCGGGGCGGCAACCTGTGCAGCGGCGGCGCCGACGGTGCAGGCCAGGGCAATTGCAAGAACGGTCTGACGCATCATGGGAATGTCTCCAGCGCGGCGGGAAGGGGCCGCGTACCAGAGACGAAGCAGTAATCGTGCCAATCACCAAGTGCTTGTTTTAATAAGGATTTCATTGGCCAATGTCGAGATGAAGACGTCTGCATTTCATGCACCCTGTCCGCTTCGGGGACAGCTGCAACCCGGTCGGCGGTCGATGCGCGCGATCGTCACAGGCCATAGTCCTCCAGCTTGCGATAGAGCAGTTGCCGGTGGATCCCCAGCCGGCGCGCGGCCTCGGCGCGGTTGCCCTGGCTGTGTTCCAGGGCCGACTGGATCATCTGTTTTTCCAGCCGCGCCACCGCTTCGGGCAGTGTCCCGGTCGGCGCCGACACACCATCTGGCGGCGCCTCGCCGGCCTCGGCCAGCGCGTCGTCCAGATCCGCCGCATCGATGCTGGTACCGCGCACCATGACCTGGCTGCGCTGCATGACGTTGCGCAGCTCGCGCACGTTGCCAGGCCAGCGGTGCGCAAGCAGGCGCTCCTGTGCAGCCGGCGACAGGCTCTGCGCGCGCGCTGCATTGGCGCTCAGAAAGTGCTGCGCCAGCAGCAGGATGTCCTGGCCGCGTTCTCGTAATGGCGGCAATTCGATCGGCACCACATTGAGGCGGTAACGCAGATCGCTGCGAAAGCGCCCGTCGGCCACGCAGGCCGCCAGGTCACGATGGGTGGCGGCCAGCACCCGCACATCCACTTTCTGCGGGCCGCTGCCGCCCAACGGCGTCACCTCGCCTTCCTGCAGGAAGCGCAGCAGCTTGGCTTGCATCGGCAGCGGCATGTCGCCGATTTCGTCGAGAAACAAGGTGCCGCCATCGGCTTCGCGAATCAGCCCAAGACGGTCGCTGCTGGCGCCGGAAAACGCACCCTTGCGATGGCCGAACAATTCGCTTTCCATCAACTCCAGTGGAATGGCCGCGCAGTTGACCGCAACGAACGGCGCCTCGGCGCGCTGACTGGCGCGGTGCAAGGCGCGTGCGGCCAATTCCTTGCCGGTGCCGGTTTCACCGGTGATCAGCACCGGCAGATCAGACGCCGCCGCCAGCCCGATGCGCTTGTGCACCGTGCGCATCGCCGGGCTGTGGCCGACCAACGCATCGTCGTCCTCGTGCGGGGCTTGTTGCGTTTCCGTCGCTGCTGCCTGTGCATCGGCACGGCTGAGCAGCGCGCGCTCCACCACCTCGACGATGTCGGCGCGTCCCACAGGCTTGACCAGATGATCGAAGGCACCCAACGTCATCGCTTCGATGGTGTTGCCGCTGGACACATGGGCGGTCAGCATCACCAGCGGCACCTGCCGCGCCTGCGCGTCGTCCAGGCGTGCGCGCAGCACCGCGATGCCATCCATGCCCGGCATGCGGAAATCCACGAACGCCATGTCGATCCCGCCTTCGCTCAGCCGCGCCAGTCCGTCCGGCCCGTTGTCGGCCGCCACCACCGTGTGCCCGAGCGAGCGCAAGGTGGCCTGCAAGGTCGTGCGAAACGCCGCGTCGTCGTCGATGATCAGGATGCACGCCATGGCAACTCCAGGATGAAATGCGTCAGCCCGTCGGCATGTGTGTAGCGTGCCTGCCCGCCGTGCGCGCGCGCGATCTCGCGCACCAGCGCCAGCCCAAGACCATTGCCATCCGTGCGGCCACTGACGAACGGTTCGAACAAGTGCGCAGCGATCGGTTCAGCGATTGCCGCGCCACGGTTGGAGACCTGCAGCTGCAACATGCCCTCCACGTCTGCCGCCTGCAGCGTGACCTCGCTGCCTGGATCGGCATGCTGCATGGCATTGCGCACCAGGTTGTGCACCGCACGCCCCAGTTGCTGCGGATCCAGGGTCCAGCGCAGCGGCACAGCCGGCAGCAGCAAGCGGGGCGGCGGCGTGCCCGGCGGCGCCAGGCTCGGCTCCAGCAGGGCCGTCAGCCAGTCCTGCACCACTACCGTCTCCAGCTGCAGGCGGATCGGCTGCACCATGCCGAGCAGGCTCTCGACCACGCCGTCCAGGCGACGGATCTGCCCAAGCATCAACTCGCCATGCGCGGCATCGTCCGGCGTCGCATCGCGGCGTGCGATTTCGTTCTCCAGCGCCAACCGCATCGTGGCGATCGGGTTGCGGATTTCATGCGCCACCGTGGCCGTCATGCGTCCGAGTGCAGCGAGCCGTTCGTGTCGCGACAACTCGTCGGCCAGGCGGCGGGTCTGCGCCAGTGCCTGCGCGTTGCGTTGCGCATAGTCATTGACCGCTGCGCCCAACCGGTCCAGCTCCGGCGTGCCGGTCGGCGGGATATGCGGCGTCTGGGTGTCGGCGGCCAGCGCCTGCTGGATGCGCTGCAGGCGCTGGCTCCAGCGCCGCACCAACACGCCTAGCGCAATCGCCGACATCGCCACCATGGCAAAGATCAACAGCATGCCGACGACCAGCGGCCGCCAGGCATCGGCCTTGCTGGCCGGCACCCGGGTCATCGTCCATGCCGCGCTGTTCGATGACAGCGGGCAGGCGCTGATCAGCAGCACCTCGCGACGACCGTCGCGACGGTACTGCGCCGCCTTCTTCTCGCTCACGCTCTGCTGCGCCGTCCTGACGATATTGGCCCACTCCGCGGCGGGAATATCGGTCTTGTGATCGCTGCCGTCGTAGGTCGGGTACGCATAGGCAACAAAGCCTCTGTGCAGGTCCCAGACGCCACCTTCGACACCTGAAGCATCGGCCAGCACCAGGTGCACCACCACCGCCGCAAGGCCCACGCCATCGTCGCCGCTACGTGCCGCCTCGCTGGCCCCGACATAGCGCTGCACGATGCGCGCGCATTGACCGCTCAATTGCTGCCGCGCCTCCTCCAGCCGCACTCCCTCGGTCTGCCGGTACAAGCCGTACAACACCGTGGCCACGCCCAGACAGGCGGCCACGATCACCATCCAGATCAGCAACAGTTGCCGGAGCAGCGAACGGGGCATGGGCGAAGCGGCCTGAAGAGGTCAGCCAGTGTGCGCGAGTGCAACTGAATTAACGCAGGTTGGTCTTCACCAACTCGATCACTTCATCGCCACGCCCGCTCATCACCGCCTTGAGCAGATACAGGCCCATGCCCTTGGCCTGTTCGAGCTTGATCGCCGGCGGCACCGCCAGCTCCTGCGTGGCGATCCTCACATCCACCAACGCCGGACCCGAATGCGCGAAGGCCTGCCGCAATGCGCGTTCCAGTTGCGATGACTCATCCACGCGAATCCCCAGGATGCCCATCGCGTTGCTCATCGCCGCAAAGTCCGGATTGCGCAGCTCGGTGCCGGTATCCAGGTACCCGGCCGCCTTCATTTCCATCGCCACAAAACCCAACGATGCGTTGTTGAACACCACCACCTTCACCGGCAGATTCAACTGCGCCAGCGAAATGAAATCGCCCATCAGCATCGCAAAGCCACCATCGCCCGACAGCGAAATGACTTGCCGTCCCGGGAATGCCGCTTGCGCGCCCAGCGCCTGCGGCATCGCATTGGCCATCGAGCCGTGATTGAACGACCCCAGCAAGCGGCGCTTGCCATTCATGCGCAAGTAGCGCGCCGCCCACACCGTGGGCGTGCCGACATCGCAGGTAAACACCGCATCCTGATCGGCAATCTGGCTGATCAGCCGGGTCACGAACTGCGGGTGCAATGGCTCGCCCGGATCTGCCGGCACCGCCAGATCGTCCAGTCCTTCGCGCGCCTTGCGGTAGTGCGTAAGCGATTTTTCCAGGAAGCCGCGTTCTTCGCGGCGCTGCAAATGCGGCAGCAATGCCGCGATGGTTTCGCCCACATCGGCTGCGATGCCCAATTGCAGTGGTGTGCGCCGCCCAAGTGCGCTCGGGTCGCGATCCACCTGCACGATGGTCGCGTCCTTCGGATAGAACTGCCGATACGGAAAATCGGTGCCCAGCATGATCAAGGTGTCGCAGTTGAGCATCGCGTGGTAGCCGGAACTGAAACCGATCAGGCCGGTCATGCCGACATCGAACGGGTTTTCCCACTCCACGTATTCCTTGCCGCGCAGCGCATGCACCACCGGTGCCCCCAAGGTATCGGCCAAGGCCACCACCGCATCATGCGCGCCGGCGCAGCCACTGCCGCACAACAGGGTCACCGCTTTGCTTTGCTGCAATAGCACGGCCAATTGCCGTACATCCTCGTCGGCAGGCAGCACACGCGGCTGACGCAGTGCCGGCCATTCACTGGAGACATGCCTGTCCACATCCAGCAACGCGATATCGCCGGGAATCACCACCACGGCCACACCTTGCTGCAGGATCGCCGAGCGCATCGCACGATGCAGCACTTCCGGCAACTGCGCCGGGTTGGTCACCAATTCCACGAAGTGACTGCATTCGCGAAACAGCTCCTGCGGGTGGGTTTCCTGAAAATACTTCAGCCCGATCTCGGACGAGGGGATGTGCGCGGCGATCGCCAACACCGGCTGCCGGCTGCGATGGCAGTCGAACAAGCCGTTGATCAAATGCAGGTTGCCCGGCCCGCAACTGCCGGCGCACACCGCCAACTGGCCGGTCACTGCCGCCTCCGCGCCTGCGGCGAACGCGGCAACTTCTTCGTGACGCACGTGCATCCACGCGATGGTCTGCATTTCGCGCAGCGCGTCGGTCAAGCCATTGAGGCTGTCGCCGGTCACCCCCCAGATCCGCTCCACGCCCGCGCTCTGCAGCGTCTCGGCCAGAAACCGCGCCAACGTTCTCTTCTTCGCCACGATGCTGCTCCACGCCAACGTTGAGTGGATAGCTTGGCAGCGTGGATGTATGTCCAGTGTCTAATGACTGCAGGTGAGCGGTTCCGGAGTGCACGCCATGGACAAACTCTTTCGCATACGTGCCGGTCGGACAGCCCCTGGTAGACGGCCAGGATCGATGCCCCAACCCAAACGCGCAATGCAAGCCACCCAGGACGCGCTCGGGGCGGATGCTACAGAAAGTCGCCTTTCTGGAAACATCCGTCATTCAGTTGCGCGCGCAGGATCCCGAGCCCTTGCGAATGCAACTGGGAGACCCTGCCCTTGGTCACGCCTAGCTCACCTGCGATCTGAACGAACGGTTTGTGCAGGTAATAGTGGGACATGAAGATCTCCCGCGTCCGTGGCGCCAGCTGCAACATTGCCTGCGCAAGAATACCGCGCGCCTGTTCCTCTGCGAGATCCCGCCCAGGCCACGCATCGGTGGCATGCTCGACCAGATGCTGGGTGGCGATCTCCAGAATCGAACCGATGAAACCTTCCAGTCCGCCGGTGTCGTCGGCAACGACATCGATGGAGTCTTCGGCCCGACTGGAACGCTTTTGTTGGCGGACGCCATTGAATACAGCGCCCCGTACACGGCGTTTTGCGTACAAAGTGAATGGAATCGCACGTGACGGGTCGTACCGGGTCATCGCCTCCAGCATCCCGACATGCGCGTTCTGCAGGTGATCGGCCCAATCCAGGTCGCGGCGACCAATACGCCGATACACATCCGCGGCAACCAACCTGGCCCAGGGCGAATACTCCGTCACCAGAAAATCCCTGGCCTGCAGATCGTGGTCGGCCTTGAAGCGTCTCCAAAGCTCGGCGACAAGTGCCTCCCTGTCCATCGCAGCTCAGGACCAGATGCTGCCCAGCAGCGTCCTGGACACGAGCACCCATCCGTCGATCAAAATAAACAGCAAGAGCTTGAGCGGCAGGCTGACGGTTGCCGGGGGCAGCATGATGATGCCCAGCGCCATCAGCACCGCCGAGACCACCAGGTCGATCATCAGAAACGGAAGGAAGATCACGAACCCCATCTGAAACGCGGTCTTCAGTTCGCTCAAGATGAAAGCGGCCGCCAGATGGGTGAAGCGGATGTCCTCTACCGTCCTGGGCGGCGCTGCGCGTGCCATTTCAGTAACCGCCAACAGATCGGACTCGCGCGTCTGGCGGACCATGAAGTCGCGTAGCGCAGGCGTTGCCCGCGATACCGCCTCTGTCGCAGTGATCTGGTTCGCCAGATAGGGAGAGAACGCGTCGCGCTGAACCTTGTCCAGCACAGGCCCCATCGAAAACAGGGTGAGGAGCATCGCCAAGGTGATCAGCACGCTATTGGGCGGCGTCTGTGGGATGCCCAGCGCATGTCGCAGCAGGGCCAGCACAACGATGATGCGGGTGAAGCATGTCATCCCGATCACGATGACCGGGATGAACGAGAGCATCGTCATCAGCACGAAGACACGCAACGTGGACGAAAATTCCTGCTTGCCTGCAGCGTTCATCACCTCGCCCAGCGGATCTGCGCAAGCAGTGGTAGCGACGACCAACAAGCCCACTGCGGCAAGTCCAGCCAATAAACGGCGACCGGCGTGCAGGCGCGTCACGTGGAGGCTCCTGCTGTCGGACCCAGGCGTTGCAGACTGATCTGGCCCCTGGATTCGGCAACCACGATCCTTTCGCCCTCGATTTCCAGCAAATGCACGACCGTGTGGCGGCTTACCCGGTACTCCGAGCGCTTTACGATGGCCCCAGCCGCAACGGCTCCCTGCGCCCCACCTTGCCAACGCGCGATCACGCCTTTCTTCTTGAGCCATAACAAGACGGCGATCAATACCGCTAGCAAGACGGTCGTCCAGATGAGAACAGGACTGAGCGATGCTGCGCTCAGTACCGTATCGCTGCGGTAGGGAATGGCAGACGGCATGTTCGTGCTCAGAGCAGTTCCTGGATGCGCACGCCCAACTTGTCGCCGACCGCCATCAGCTCCCCTCTGGCGACCGCTTTGCCGTTGAGCATGAGGGTGACCAGCGCTTCGCAGGACTCTTCAAGCGGAACGACGTCGCTCTGCTTGAGTGCCATGATCTGGTCAACGCTCATCTCAACCTGTCCGACATGCGCCACCAGCTTCGCCTTGACGTGAGCGAAGATCGAAAGGTCGCGCGTCACGGTGGTCGTTTCCATTTTCATCTTCATTTCCTCAATCTGATTGGTTGATCAATGCACTTCAAGCGCACGCTGGCCGTCCGCGGCCACCAGCCGTGCAGCAGCCAACACTTGGGTTCCGCTCATGAGCAGGACTGGGGCATGGGCATCGGTTTCGACGACCAGGAGCTCTCCCACGCGCAACGTGGAGAACTCGCCAAGTTCTACTTCGCCCAGGATCAATTGAGCATGTAGCGCCACGGATTGACTGCGCAATGCCTCACTACGTGTCGTCAGCACAGGCCGCTGCACTGGCTCGACACTCTCGTCCTGCGCTGCGCACCACGCCGCATCGGCCATCAATTCCATCTGGAAGTCGCCCCATTGCACGCGGGCACGCAGCGCGCCGTGTCTCGACAGGAATCGGAGTGGATCGACGGGATGGGTCGGCGTGGAAGCCCCGGCAGGGATCGTGTCGGCCAGCGCAGCCACCAGCGCACGCAACGCCTGCTCACCGACATATCCGCACAACGTTACGTCGTTAGCGCCGGGAAGATGCATCAACACCGCACCGAGCGCTGAGGCCGTTCCCTTGCACAGACGAAGCCCGAACAGGCCGCCAGCGCGTGTCGTCACGATCTGGTGCTGCACGACATCCGGAACATCTTCGGTCACGGCGACTTCAGCCCGAGTACCAGCATCGACCTGCCCATCCGAAGCCGACCACTCTCCGAGCCATGCACCGAAGCGCATCTGCAACATGCCGCATAGCGCCTGTGCGCTGGCAGGTCGTATCCAACCAAGGCGTCTCATCGGTCAGCCGCCCCGTGTGCTGTTGTAGAGCTGTTCGATCATTTCGTTGCTGACCGTCATCACACGCGAGCTGGCCTGATACCCGCGTTGGATGATCAGCATGTCTGCAAATTCCTGGGTGAGATCGATGTTGGACATCTCCAGGCTGCCCCCCTGGATGCTTCCAAATACGCTAGATCCGGCACGCCCAAGCTCGCTGCGCTGGCTGTCAACGTCCGACAGCATGCGTCCGCTGGACAGTTCCAGGGTGCTCTCGCTCTGGAACGCCGCCAACGCCAGTTGCCCGCCCTGCCGTTTCTCCGTCGAGCTGTAGGTGACCTGCAGGACGCCCTTGCTGTCGAACGCCAGCGCATTGATGCCTAGCACCGGGCTACCGTCTTCCACCGTAGCGGTCAGGCTGTCGGTCAGACCGGACAGGCTGGTGGTTCCGGTAAACGTGCCTGGGGTACCGAAGCCGAGTGCGACCTTCTGGGTGCTGGAACCCACCGAGAGGGTGACCTCGAGATTGCCCGAACCCGTTTCCAGCATCCCGCTGGTACTGAAACGCAAATCGCCGCTACCGACCTGTGCGCCAGATTCATCGGTCACGGTGACACGGTAGGTACGACCGGATCCAGCCGATGCCACCGGCGCGCTGGTGGTGACCTTGAGGGTGTGGACCGAGCCCGCCGCGTCATAGACTTTGATATCGGCCGCCGAACTGCCGGTGGAGGTGGGCGACAGGTTGCCGCTCAATCGCACACTGGTCGTGGGTTTTGCATCCAGTGTGCGCAGACCGTCCAGGTTCAGCTGCGATAGTTGCGCATCGCTGCTGATCGACATCACGTCATAGCGACTGACGCTGTCCACCAGGACGCCACGGTCATCGATGATGAACTGGCCAGCGCGCGTGTAATGCAGCCCGCCACTGGAGTCGCGCAGGACGAAATAGCCGGCACCGTCGACCGCGACGTCCGTCGCGTTGCCGGTCTGCCGCAGATCCCCTGCAGTGGTGCGCAAGCCGGAGCCCACGATCCGTGTGCCATGTTCGCCAGCCAGATTTTCGAAGAACGCGTCGCTTCCCCGAAAGCCGGGGGTGTTCATGTTTGCAACGTTGTTACTCACCGTATCCAGGCTCTTGGAAAAGCTGAAAAGCCCGGAGAGCGAGTTGTAGAGTGCCTGAAACATGCATCGCCTCCTTACTGCTGAACCAGTGTGATCTGCGGAAGGCGGATGCCCGTGAGAACACCGGCACTGGTTTCGACCGTCAATAGCGGACCGGAGGCACTGAACTCGATTGCCTTGACCACACCCGTTGCGGTGTTGCCACTTGCCTGGGTGACCTCGATCCTGCGGCTCAGCAGACTGAGGCCCTGGCTGGTGGCATTCATGCTCAGCGCCCCTTCGGAGTTGAGGCTGAGCTGGCGCGATTGCTCCAGATTGCTGAACTGCGCAAGCTGCGCCAGGAACTCGCGGTTATCCACCGGTTCCAATGGATCCTGAAACTGTAGCTGCGATAGGAATAGCTTGATGAAGCCATCCTGGTCGATGGTGTTGTTCGATTGCGCACTTGCACTTCCGTTGTTCACGATCGCACCGATCGAATCAATCGCCATTGTTGACTCCTTGAGTATTGGAAGAGCGCTGCCAAACGAGCGCACCATTGAGCATGATCCGGTCAGGCTGGCCTTGCCCGGAGTGCAAGAGCGCATCGAGCAAGGCAGGAATCTGAGTGGCGGAAAGTCGGTAGTCGCGTATCCACCAGGTGGAGCGCCCCTGCGCATCGGAGATCTGTCTCATCGCGCGCGTCATCCACTCTGCCAACGCACCGATACTGCTCGCCGAGGACGCTCGTGACGACGAGTTTGCATCTGCTGCGGTATGCGCGGTCGAGGTAACCGGCAAGCCTGCGCCGGCTGTCTGCGATCCCGACGCAAGTGACGCCGGATGAGTGGACTGTTGCAGGGTCAGTGCATGCAGGCCCGACCCGGCCAGTACCGACGGCTGCGCGTTGAAATCGAGTGCAGCAACGCGCGGCACCACCGCATCCTGACCACGACTGCGATGATCTACATACGACATCAGATACGTCGCCGTTGACATCCACTCGAACACGATCGAATCCAGTGCCAGGCTCTGGTCGACGGTGTTTGACACACGCGTGGTCGACACGGTTCCCGCATGCACCATCTGATCGGAACTTGCAGTAGACGCACCGCCTGCTTCGCGCTCGGATGAAAGCCAGCGTTCGAACGCCGCGGCGTCATTCGATGGCCCCTGCTCGCGCGGCTCGTCGTGGGGCCGTGGCGGAACCGCAGCAGGCGAGGGCGTTGCAGATTCAATGGCCATTGCACGCCCTCCTTGCAAGCCAGAGTTCGGCACAGGTGTCGGATTCGGCACGTTCCCGCTCATGCAGGGTCTGCTCGCACAGGCGCCGATAGCGTTCGTCGACAGCACGCTCCTGTGCCGAGGCACCACGATGAGCGGCTCGCGCGGTTTCCACACTGGCGTCGCAGGCATCCGCTTCGAGCGAGGCCTGGATATGTTCTGCGTGCACGGCAGCCTCGACCTGCAGCGCGACCTGATAGGTGTCCAGCTGCAGCAGGCCACTGGCTGCTCGCAGCTTCCAGTCAGCGACCGCGTGGACGCGCTGTTGGCTGGCTCGCTCTAGCGCATGCGCTCTGCGGCTTTCCCGCAGCGTGCCCTGCAGCGCCAGCGACGCCTTGCGCGTCTGCAGATCGCGCACACGCGCCAGCACGGCAAGTCGTTGCAGTTGTCGACGTGCGTCATCGTCAGACATGCGCATCCTCCAGCGGTAGCGCGCGCTGCAAGGTCTGCAGGGTTTGCAGCCGCGTCATTGAGGGGAGCCCGGCCTGCTTGAGAACCGCCTCCACCTGCGGCCAGGCCTCCAATGCCTGGTCCAGCGCGGGATTCGCTCCGGATTGATACGCGCCCAGTTCCACCAGATCACGCGAGTCCTCAAGAATGGCCAGCACGCGCCGCACGCGCGCCGCCACGTCCACATCGCCGCGCGTGGCAAGTTGGGTAAGCAGGCGACTGACGCTGGCAAGTACATTGATGGCCGGATACTGCCCTTTGGACGCCAGCCTGCGATCCAGCACGATGTGCCCGTCCAGAATGGCGCGCATATGATCGGTGATCGGCTCGTTGAGATCGTCGCCTTCCACCAGCACGCTATAGATCGCAGTGATTGCGCCACACTGGAAGTTCCCGCAGCGCTCGGCAATCCGTGGCAACCATGCAAACACCGACGGCGTATAGCCACGGAAGGTTGGGGGCTCGCCGCTGGCCAGACCGATCTCGCGCTGCGCCATGGCGAACCGGGTCATCGAATCCACCACCAACATCACCGATTTACCCTGATCCCTGAAGAACTCCGCAACTGCGTGCGCTGCGTGCACTGCATGGGTGCGTACCAATGCCGGCTGATCGGCAGTGGCAGCCATCACCACGCAGCGCTTCATCGCCTCCGACCCGAGCGTATGGCGAACAAAATCGCCAACCTCGCGACCACGCTCGCCGATCAGTGCAAGCACGATCACGTCGGCTTTCACATGCCTCACGAACATTCCCAGCAAGGTGCTCTTGCCCACACCGCTGCCTGCAAAAATGCCAACGCGCTGTCCCTTGCCCAGGGTCAGTAAGCCATCCACCGCATGGACGCCGGTTTCGAGAACCTCGGTGATGTCACGCCGCTCCAGTGGATTGGGCGGCGCTGCATGCAGCGGGTAGCGTTGATCGAGAACGCACGTCCCCAGCGTGTCGAGCGGGCGACTGAATGCATCGACGACGCGCCCGAGCAAGGCATGGCCCACCGGTACGTCCAGTGACCGTGTCGTGGTCTCCACTCTTGCCCCTGGCGCGAGACCGGCGATCTCTCCGTAGGGCATGAGCAGCAACCTGCCGTCCCGAAGTCCCACCACCTGCGCATCCACGCGCCGGTCGTCTGCCGCCATAACCACTTCACAGAGATCCCCGACGCGCGCGTCAGGCCCGTCGGCTTCGATCACCAGCCCATTGAACGCACAGACACGCCCGTAGCGACGCTCGTAGCGCGCTGTCTGGATGGCTGTGGTCAGATGCTGGCTCAGGCTCATCAATCCGCCACTGGGGTATAGGTGGACAAGCCGTCCAGCAAGGCGGCCTGTAGCGCCGACAGGCGCACATCCAGCCCGAACTCGGTTCTGCCCGCGCGCGTTTCCAGGATGCATTGGCCGGGCCGCAGTGCCAGATCGCAGTGAACCGGCAAGGCGGCCAGATTGGCGCAGAGCGAGAGGTCCTGCTCCGCTACATGCAGCGCCACCGCTTCATGACCGGCATCCCGCACTGCCCGATGGCACAACTCCGTCAGCAGCGCTCCCTTTGCGTACGCGGCCCCGACAACGTGGGTGACGGCGTGAAACGCCACCTCCACGGCAACCTCGCGACTGCGTTGCGCCTGCTGCTCGATGACCTGTGC
Source organism: Xanthomonas prunicola (assembly GCF_002846205.1). Lineage (GTDB taxonomy): Bacteria > Pseudomonadota > Gammaproteobacteria > Xanthomonadales > Xanthomonadaceae > Xanthomonas > Xanthomonas prunicola. The sequence continues at coordinate 12,796 of NZ_PHKV01000008.1, read as the reverse complement.
CAATCCGGCAATCAGGGTTTGCATCTGCACGCGTACGCGCTCGGTCGCCTCGTGCGCGGCGTGGGCCTGGGCCTGCAAGGAGGCCGTCACCTTTTCCAACTCGCGTTGCGCCAGCGTTGCGGCCTCCTCGTGCGCGCGTGCCAGACCCTCCTGATATCCCTTTGCACGTGCGTCTTCCAGCACCAAGCGCTCTTGCGCGACGGCGGGCGCCCTGTCGTCCGATGCAGGCTCTGCAGGCGCATACCAGGGACGGCAGTCCGACGTGACGGCAAGACGCTTCATGGCAATGCCCGCATGGATGGATGTGCAGCTGCAGCTTGGGCGTGTGCCGCGCTGCGCACGGCAGCCGCCAGCGCTGGCGGCAATGGCCGGGCCGTCGCAAGCTCGGCGCGGACGTCCCTGGCCGTCGCAGGCGCTAGCGCGGCAAGGATGAAAGAAGGGTCCGCCGATGTCGTTGCCATGACCACGCGACTCAAGGTGGCCGCACCCAATGTGCCAGACAGCTGCACGATCTGCGCCAGACCCAGCTCGGTGTCGGCGTGCGCGATCGACGACCTCGACAGCTGCAGCGCCGGCTCCACCAGCGCTAGATCGTCCCAGCCGTGACGACGGACGACTGCGATCTGCTCACGCAACTGTGCCGCCATGGCCGCCGGCAACGATGCCAGCAACCGCCGACGCTCGCCGGAGCGCATGACGCTGGCAAGCAGCGCAGACTTGCGCATGCACTCAGCCTCGCTCATGCGCAGGCCCCAGCAGCCAAGTTCGAATCTGTTGCGCTGCCTGTTCGCTCTGCTCCCGGCTCAGGCGCTTGTTGCGCGCACGCGTCACTGCCCTGCCTATCGATAGACCGGCGATCAGGCCAAGCGCTAGGGCGACCAGTAACCAGATCAACAGGCTTGCTGGCCGGGTCGACACGATGCCACCACCAGCAACCGGGCGATCGGGAGTGCGTGCAGCCACGGCCGGCTGCACCGTCTGCCGGCTGGGTAACGCAGCCGCTCCCACGCCAATCTCGACGACATCGCCGCGCGCGGCATCGCCACCGATTGCCGCCATCACCAGACGCTGCAGATGCTGTTGTTCCACCTCGGTCAACGGTTGGCGCAATGCAATCGCAACGCTGATCCGCTCCACGCGTCCGGTAGCACGGGTGATCTCCTGCTTCTCGGTGCCGTGTGCGTACTCGACCTGCTCGTTCAAGACCGCACCGCTGCCGGCGTCGGTCGCGCGATCCGAGCTGGAGCTGCGACGCACCAGCGTGCCGTGATCCTGGCCTGGCGCCACCAGCGTGCGCTCGCTGGTGGTGCGTACCTTGTCGAAGTTCAGTGCGACATTGACCGAAATCGATGCGCCCGCGGTGGACGGCTGCGCCGCGAGAATCTTGCGGATATCACGTTCGTAATCGGCTCCCAGCTGGCGTGCCAGATCGCCCTGTCCTGCGCCGGCGGCCTCGTTGGCGCCCGCCGCCAGTTGCATGCCGGTCGGCCCAACCACCACCACGGCCTCCGGCGCCAATCCGTCCACGGCCGAGGCAACCAGATCGCGAATTCCGCTGACCTGCTTTGCGGTCAGCGCGGCACCGGGCACAAGTGACACGGCCACCGAGGCCTTTGACTGGCTGTCTTCGGCCAGAAACACCCCGGGGCGGCGAATCGACAGGTGTACGCGCACCGCTTCGACACCGGGAATCGTGGCGATGGTGCGCTCGATTTCGCCCTGTAGCGCACGTTGGTAATTGATGCGCTGGGCGAACTCGGTGACACCGAACTCATTGGTATCGAACAGCTCGAATCCGACATGCCCCCCCTTCGGAACACCGGCAGATACCAGGCGCATCCGCAATGGATGCACCTGCGCCTGTTCCACCAGGATGCCGCTGCCGTCTGCGGTATAGCTGTGGGGAATCTTCCATTCGTCCAGCGCTGCAGAAACCTCGGCAGCATCGGCTTGCTTCAATTCACCGAAGAGCAGCGCCTGGCGCGGCGCCAGCACCCACCAGATCGTGGCTGCCGTCAGCAGCAGCAAGATGCCAACGCCAGCCAGCAGTCCAACCCTGCGGGCAGGCGTCAATGCCGAGTATGTCGTTTTGAGAGAGGAAAGCACGTCAGTGTCCTTACAGTTGCATCCGCGAGAGTTCCTGATACCCCTCGACCAGCTTGTTACGGACCTCGGCCAGCAACGTCAGGTGCATGCGCGCCTCTTCCAGTGAGATCATCAGATCGTGCGGCGCCACTTCTTGGCCTGCGGCCATTGCACGCATCTGCTGATCCGCCGTCTGGATGGCGCTGTCTGCACCGGAGATGCCACGCGCGACCACATCTGCAAAGTTCACGCCTTCGGTGGCGGCAGCCGGTGCGCCGAGTGCTTCCACCTGCGCAGGCGCAATCGCTCCAATTGCTTCGATCGCCATCACTTGGCTCCAATCTCAAAAGCACGCAACACCATGCTGCGCAGCACGTTGAACGAGCGCACATTCGCCTCGTAGCCACGACTGGCTGTCATCAGGCTGGTCATCTCGCTCACCATGTCCACTGCCGGGTAGTGCACCTGCCCGTGCGCGTCGGCCATCGGGTTCTTCGGATCCAGGACCGTGCGCGTTCCAAGACTGCGCGCCACGTCCATGCCATCGCCCAGGCCCACCGTCTCGGCGAACGAAGTGGTGGCCGAGACAGCCAGCTGGCGGGGATCGATCGGCTGATTGGCGACCGCAATATGCCGCCCGGCCAGGTCCATGCGTAGCCGCTCGTTCTGCATGCCTGCCCGGCTTGCGTCCAGAATCGCGTCGATGCTCATGCGCCGCTCCGTCCGGTCACCGCCAGGCGCATCAGACCGAAATGCCGGCTCAGCGATTCGGTCAATGCCTGGTAGTTGAGGCCGGCCGACACCGACTCGGCGACCAGGTCGTCCAGGCTGGCGCGCGCGCGGTCGTAACGTTGGTCCACGATCGCCAGCGTGGGCGAATCCGGGTTGCCCAGCAGTGCGGCAACATCGTCAGGGCTGGCGCCGGCAGCGGCATTGAGAACACGATCGGTACGACTGTGGTCGATCACGAACACCGGCGCGTCGGGACTCGATGCATTGGCGATATTCCAGCTGGTGACTTCGGCCTTGAGCTTGTTGAGGCTCAGGGCCATGCGCACGGCGTCGACGGTGAGATCTTGTGACATGGGTGACCTACTGAATGATCAGGTCGCCATCCAGGGCGCCTGCGGATTTGACGGATTGCAGGACCGCGATGACATCGCGGGTGGTCAGCTTGGCGGTACGCAACGCGGAAATCAGGTCGGCCACAGTGGCGCCTTCTGCGACCGACACCAGCGGTGCGATCGGCTCTTCGGTGCTGATGGTGCTCTCCGGGACCAGCACGCTGCGCACCCCGGCGCCTGGACGCACCAACAGCCCATCCGGTTGCGACACGCTGTAGCGCGTGGAAATCTCCACGCGCAGGTCGCCATGGGAAATGCTTACCTGCCCCAGGCGGATATTGCTTCCGGCCACGACCGTGCCGGTGCGTTCGTTGATGATCACGCGTGCCGGCCGCTCACGCGCCACCCGTACATTTTCGATCTGCGAGATGCGCGCCACCCGGCTAGGATTGTCTCGGTAGTGAACGACGACCTTGCCGGCATGCTCGGCCTCTGCGGTGACGCCCGGCAGGCTGGCACTCACTGCCTGCGCGATGCGATTGGCGGTGGTGAAGTCCGCTTCGTCGAGCAGGATGCTCAAGGTCCCCGGCTCACCGGCGACATCCAGCGCGGCTGCACGCTCGACGGTGGCGCCGGAAGGAATCCAACCGACCGTGGGATGATTTTTCTGCACCGATGCGGTGATCGCCTCGAACTGATAACCGCCGACCGAAATCGCCCCCTGTGCGATGGCGTAGACCTTGCCATCGGGCCCGCTCAGTGGCGCCAGCATCAAGGTCCCGCCGGTGAGGCTGCGAGCATCGCCCGCGGAGGCGACCTGCACATCGAGCGGCTGGCCAGGCTCGGCGAACGCCGCCAGTTTGGCCGTGACCAGCACGGCTGCGACATTGCGACTGGACAGGTCGCCCAGTTCGACGCTGACACCGAAGTTGCGCAGCGTATTGCCGACCGATTGCACGGTCGCGCGGTTGCGCGCCGAGTCGCCGGTCCCGGAAAGACCGAACACCAGCCCGTAGCCGGTCAGCGGATTCTCGCGCACACCGGCGATGCGCGCGATGTCCTTGATTCTGACATCGGAGACCGGGGCGGCATGCGCAGATGCAGCCGAAAGCGTAAGCAGGAGCACCAGCAAACGCAGGTTCATAGCACCCTCAGCCACTTGAGCAGCCGGTAGGCCACGCTTTGACGTTGCGACTCGGCAACCACACCCTTGCCGTTGAATTCCACACGCGCATTGGCGAGCCGATGCGACCACACGGTGTTATCGGCAAGGATGTCGTCCGGCCGCACGATGCCGCTCAGCGTGATGCGCTGATCTTCCTTGTTGATCAACAGCGACTGCTCGCCTTCGACCACCAGCGATCCATCACTCAGCACATCCTTGACCTGTACGGACAATTGCGTGCGCAACTCACCCACCCGCGACGTTTCCGCGCTGCCCTTGGTGGCACCGGACAGGCCGGCGTCGAAGCTGCCGCGATAGGCATTGTTGCCTGCGGTGCCACTCAGGCGAACATCGGAACCGGCATCGGTGGCCGCACCGGAGCGCGCCCTGGCCGCTTCCAGTACGTTCACCGTCAACACATCGCCCACGCGGTAAGCGCGTCGGTCGGCAGCGATGCCGCGATACGTGTTCGGATTGATGAGGCTTTCCTGCGCGAAGGCGCATTGGCTCGCCGTCGCCGACAGCAGCGCAGCGAGCATCAGCGTGTCTCTAGTGTTCAATGGACACCTCTCCACTGGCGACCACACGTGCCTGCACCGGCGTGCGTGCGCCCTGCGGCAGGACGGCAATCGCCTCACCGGGCTGTCCATCGGCCGCCGCGATCGCCGGCAACCGCAGTTCGACCGCACCACGGCGAATGCGCAGGGTCACCGGATCACGTCGCGCGATCGCAGGGGCGGCAGCGAAATCGTGCGTCTGCACCAGATCGCCTGCCCGCACCGCGTGCTTCAAGCGGGCCGCCGCTGGCGCCTTGCCTGGCGCCGCCAGCGCGTCGACGGCAAGCACACCGGCCACGTCCATGCGCTTAGTCACGACAACCACCTGCTCACCCGGCGTGCCATTGGCAAATGCACGTGCATAGGTCGGCCGCTCCAGCCACCATTGCACGGTGAACCAGACCATCCTGGTCTGTGTCGGCACGCCATCGAGCAGAATCTGGACGGGTACGCCCACACGCTTGCGGGGCCAGGTTCCGTCGATCGGTCCGGCCTGCAGCGTCGTCTTTGTGGCAACCGTTTCCGTGTCCAATTGCGAGGCCGGCAGCGCGGACGCGGTCAGAATCACCTCGCCCGGCAACGTACTGGACAACGCCTCCAGCGAGGCGCGCGCCGTCGCGATCAGTCGATCGGGCGAGATGTTGCTGGCCTGCGCGCTGGCACAGGCCATCAACAACCACAAGGCAAGCATCCTGGTCATCAGCGGCGCAGGTTGTTGATGGTTTCGAGGATCTGGTCGGAGGCTTGCAGCACCCGCGCGTTGAGCTGATACGCCCGTTGCGCCAGCACCAGCCCGGTCATCTCATCGATCATGTCCACGTTGGCCGCTTCCAGATAGCCCTGCTGCACCTTCCCGGCCCCATTGCTGCCTGCGGCCAACGGAATGGCGTCGCCGGAACGGGCCGCCGCCTGAAACACGTTCTCTCCGCGCGACTCCAGACCCTCGGTGGACACGAAGCTGACCAGATCGATGCTACCCAGCACCGAACGCTCTGCGCTGCCATCCAGCTTGGCGCTCACTTCGCCAGCCGAAGAGATCAGCACATCCGCAGCACCCTGTGGCATCTGGATTCCTGCCGACAGACGCATGCCGTTGGAGATGGCCAGGTAGCCTTCGGCATCGACATGAAAGCGACCCGAGCGTGTGTAGAACCGCTCGCCATTGGCATTCTCGATCTCGAAGAAACCATCGCCATCGATGGCCAGATCCAACGGATTGCGCGTGGGCTGCAGTGCGCCGGCACCGAACTCCACCGAGGTGGAGCTCACACGAATGCCACCGCCATGCACGTTGCTGGCCTGGCCGATACCCTGGCCGGGCAGCGGCGCATTGGCGATCTCGGCGAAGTTGACGCGTCCGCGCTTGAAGCCCGGCGTCTGCATGTTGGCGACGTTGTTGGAGATCACGTCGATCTGCTGCTGCTGACCGCGCAGGCCGGTGGATGAGATGTAAAGGGCGTCGATCATGAAAGCCGTCCTGTCAGTTGTCGCCAATACGGTTGATGCCCGTATCCATCGCTCGGTCGTAGAGGGAAATCACGCGCTGTACCGATTCGGCGTGGCGCGAGAGTTCGATGAGCTGCAGTGTTTCGGCCGCCGCATCGACGTTGGACTGTTCGACGCTGCCCTGTTGCACGGTGCCGTTCCATGGTGCGGTCACGCCGTCATAGCGGTAGCCGCCGTCGCTGGGAATCAGGCGGCCCGGCTCGGCCACATCGACGATGCGCAGATGCGCCAGCAGTGCATCGCCATCCCAGATGCCGCCCTGTTCGTCGACACGGATGTCGGACTGCGGCAGGGTCAGCATGCCGGCATCGGTCAGTACAGCGGCTCCTTCGCGGGTCTGCAGGCTGCCATCGGCGCCCCGCACGAAACTTCCCATGCGCAGCAACCGCTGCTGGCCGTCCTGCTGCGTCACGAAGAAGCCATTGCCGCGCAGCGCAAGATCCAGCCCGCGCCCGGTTTCACGCAAGGCGCCATCGCCGCGCTGCACGCTCATCGCCGTCGTCCCGCTGGCTGCGGAAAAATCACCACGGGCGCGTACGCTCTGGTAACCGGGCGTGTTGAGGTTGGCCACGTTCTGGCTGACCGCGGTCAAGGCGTCGATATCCGCATTCAAACTTCGGCTGATTGCCTGGATGGTGTCGCTCATGCTGCAACCTGCAAGGGTGTGCCCACTGCCGCGAACGAGCGGACCGGGGCAGTGGAAGGGACCTCATTGAGCGCCAGCACGGCAACATGCGGCAGTGAGCGTTGAATCAAGGCACGCAGCGGCCTGCGCAGCGGCGAAGGACACAACAGCACCGGCAGGCGGTTCTGCCCCATCATCGCTTCTGCCTGTTTGGCGAGTTGGCGAATGAAACCATCCAGTTGCGCCATGTCGGTGAATAACGCGCTGCGGCCCTCGCCGCTGCGCTGCTGGCCCATCAACGTCCGTTCGATTCCCGGCTCCAGCGTCAACACATGCAGCTCGCCGCGTGCATCCTGGAAGCGCTGGCAAATGGTCGCGCCCAGGCGCTCACGTACCCGCTCGGCCAGCTCGTCGGGCTGCTTCTGATTGCGCCCGGCATCGAGCAGTACTTCGACGATGGCTTCCAGATTGCGGATGCTCACCTGCTCGCGCAACAACAGCTGCAGCGTCTTCTGCACATCGGAATACGTCAGCACATTGGGAACCAACTCGGCCACCAGCGGCGCGCGATGCTCGTCCAGGCGCGACAGCAGGCGTTCGGTCTCGCTGCGACTGAGCAGGTCCGGGCCATGCCGCTTGACCAACTCGTTGAGATGCGTAACCAGCACCGTGTCGGGCTCGACCAGCGTGTAGCCGCCCGCACGAGCCGCCTGACGCGCCTCCGGTTTGATCCACTGCGCAGGCAGGCCGTATGCGGGATCGCGTGTTTCCAACCCTTCCAACTTGACGCGCGAGCCGCCTGGATTGATCGCCAGCAAGCGATCCGGATGAATCTCTCCCTGGCCGACGCGGTTACCCTCCACCAGCAGTTCGTACTGGTTGCGCTCCAATTCCGCACGCAGGCTGCTTTGCACCTTCGGGATCACGAATCCAAGCTCGCCGGCGACCTGCTTGCGCAGGTTCACGATGCGTAGCGCGAAGTCGCCAGCCGGACCCAGCAGCAGCTCATGCAATGCGGCACCCATGCGTATTTCGATAGGTTCCACCCGCATGGCCTGCTGCAGTTCTTCCTGCGCAGTCGGACCTTGCGATGCCTCTTCCACACCCACGTCATCGTTGGGATCGCGTTTGATCAGGCTGTAGCGGATCAAGACCGCGACCCCAATCAACGCGGCGATCACCGGCAGCTTGGGAAAGCCGGGCAACGTCAGCATCAGCAACAGCGCGGCGGCAACCACCGCAAGCGCACGTGGATTGGATAGAATCTGGCGCGGAATCTCCGCACCCAGGCGCGCGTCCGCCGCAGCGCGGGTAATGATGATGCCGGTCGCCACTGCGATCACCAACGACGGAATCTGGGTCACGATGCCGTCGCCGACGGTCAGCAACGTAAAACGTTGCACCGCCTCGGTCCACGGCATCCCCATCTGCGCGATGCCGATCGCCAGACCGCCGATGATGTTGATCAACACGATGACGATGCCGGCGATCGCATCGCCCTTGACGAACTTGGTGGCACCGTCCATCGCACCGTAGAAATTGGCTTCCTTCTCGATCTGCTTGCGCCGCCGGCGTGCCTCGTGCTCGTCGATCAGCCCCATGTTCATGTCGGCATCGATACTCATCTGCTTGCCGGGCATGCTGTCCAGCGTGAAACGCGCGGCTACTTCAGCCACACGTTGCGCGCCGGTGGTGACTACCACGTACTGCACCACCACCAGAATCAGGAACACCACGATACCGACCACGTAATTGCCGCGGATCACGAACGTACCGATCGCACCAATCACCCGGCCTGCATCGGCACCATCCAGGATCAGGCGGGTTGCCGACACGTTCAACGCCAGCCGGAACATCGTCGCGATCAGCAACAGGGTCGGAAAGGTCGAAAAGTTCAGCGGCGATTCGGTGAAGAACGTCACCAGCAGTATCAGCAGCGCCAGGCTGATATTGATGATCAGCAGCAGATCCAGCAGCGCCGATGGCACCGGTACGAACAGCACCATCAAGATGCCGACGACCAGCCCTACCAAGGCCAGGTCGCGCTTGTCCTGCAGGAAGGCCGCAAGAATCCCTTTCATGCGGCGCCCCCGGCACGTCGACTGGCGTAGAGCGTGCGATAGACCGGTGCCAAGGCGTCGAACAGATCTTCCGGCACCGGTGCGTCGATCGCGCAGTCGCGATACAGCGAACGCGCCAACGCCGGCATACGGATCACCGGCACGCCGGCACGCTGCGCGGCACGCCGCACGCGAGCGGCCAACAAACCGCGTCCCTTGCTCAGCACGATCGGCGCACGCATGCTGCGCGGGCGGTACTGCACGGCCACGGCATAGTGGGTGGGATTGGTCAGGATGACATCGGCATCGGCCACGCGCGGCAGCGAGCGCACCGTCTTGAGCAACTCACGGATCTGACGGCGCTGCTTGGATTTCACTTCCGGGTCGCCATCGCGCCGCTTGGCATCGTCGCGCACTTCGCGCCGGCTCATGCGCATCTTCTTGCCATGGTCCTTGCGCATGAATGCCAGGTCCGCCACCGCAACCACCAGCAGCACCAGCAAGACATAGACCGACGTCGTCCAGAAGCCCGAACGTAGTTGCTCGATCAGCAGTGCCGGTGGCGACAGCGCGATCTTGCCGACGAAATCCGCTGCGCGGCCGACCGCGCCATAGGCAAGTAGGCCCAGCAAGGACAGCTTGAGGATCAACTTGCCCAGCTCCCAAAGACCGCGCATCGACAGCAGCCGTTTGATCGCGTTCATGGGATGCAAGCGTTGCAGGCTTGGTGCAAGCGCATGCGTGCTGAAGATCGGCCCTGTCTGGCAGAGATTGGCCACCACCGCGACTACCAGCAACGCCAGGATCAGTGGGGTCATCGCCTGCAGCAGGCCGCTGTAGGTGTCGATCAACCAGGCCACCAGATCCGCGCCGATGCGTGGTTGCACTCCTGCCAGTTGCATGGTGTTGCGCGTGGCGTCGGCAAGCGCCACCGCAATGTCGCGCCCGGTCAACATCGTGACCACCACAAAAACCCCCAGCATCAGGACGGCGGTCAGGTCCGGGCTCTTGGCGACTTCACCTTTGCGGCGCGCTTCTTCCAACCGGGATTGGGTCGGCTGCTCGGTCTTGTCCTGGTCGGCGTCGGCCATCAGGGCGCTCCCAGCATCTGCGGTGCCTGATCCAACGCAGTGCCGAACAACCGGCCGATCAGGCCTGGCGCATAGGCCAACGTCAATGCCAGCAACCCCAGCGCAACGGCAACCTTGAGTGGCAGCGCCAGAAAGTACACGTTGGCCTGCGGCATCGAACGCGACGCATAGCCCACCGCGACATCGACGAAGAACAGTCCCAGGACCACCGGCATCACCACCATCAGCGCGCCGACAAAGCTGCCTCCAAGCAATGCGAAGAACGCCTCCGCATCGATCGGCCGGCTCATGCGTCCGAGCGGCAGCACTGTGGTGCTCGCAACCAGACCCTTGAACAGCAGCACGTGCAGATCCAGCGAGAAGAACAGCACGGTGGCCGCCAGCATCAGCCCGTGGCCCAGCAGCGATTCCTGCGTGTCGGCGCTTGCCGGGTTGAGCAGGGCGCCAGCGCCCAGACCTGCCTGCATGTCCAACAGCCAGCCGCTGGTGTGCAACGCGGCATTGGGAAGCATGAAGGCCAGACCGAAGATTCCGCCGATCATCAGCTCACCAAGCGCGGCCACCAGCAGCGCCATCGGTTGCCCGATCGTCGGAGAGGCGTAGCCATCGGGCAGCGACAGCAGCGTCAACCATGCGAACGCCAGCATCGTGGTGATGCGCACCAACATCGGCGCCCATCCCAGCGGCGACAGCCCGGGCAGCACCATCACCGGCAGGTAGCGCAGCGATGCGTAACCAAACAACAGAGCCAGACCGGTCAGTGCCTCCATCGTCAGAGCCCGGCCGCAAAGTCGAACATGCGCTTGGCCAGCTCCACGGCGGTCAGCAGCATCCAGCTTCCCAGCACCATGATCACCGCGCCCACTGCGATCAGCTTGGGGATGAAGGTCAGCGTCATTTCCTGGATCTGGGTGACGACCTGCAGCACCGAGATCACCAGCCCGACCACCAAGGTGATCAGCAGGATCGGTGCCGAGATCTTGGCCGAGGCGAGCAAGGTCTCTGCCAGCAGATGCATGGCGGTGTCGGCGTCCACAAGCGGGCCTTCAATGCGCTGCTGCGGTGTTGGACGACAGCCGCGCACGCAGGCGTCGCGCCATCTCCGCCGGCGTGTGCGTGCCAAGCGCATGCGCACCCGCGAGAGCGCCCTCGCGCATCAAGGCTGCAAAGACAGCTTCCGATTGCGCCTGCTCGCCATGGTCGGCAAGCGACAGCGACTGTGCGTAGCGACCACTGATGCTGTTGGGATCGAGCTTCAGTGCACGCCGCAGATGCGCCTCGCCTTCTTCGCGCTGCCCATCCAGCAAGGCCACCACTGCCAGGCCACCGTGCGATTCGGCGAAGTTGCGATCCAGCGCGTAAGCGCGCCGGTAGCAGGCATCGGCGGCCAACCGCTCGCCATCGAGCAGATGCAGCCAACCCAATGCATGCCAGGTGCCGATGTGGTCCGGCATGGCCTGCGCTGCCTGCGTCAGCAACACCTTGGCCGGCGCCAATGCGCCCTGCAGCATGAGCGCTTGACCCAATCCAGATAGCGCCCGCCCAGACATCGGAAAGCGCTCCAGCGCCCGCTCGAAATGCATTCCGGCCGCTGCGCCGTCTTGCGCGTATAGCGCCAGCGCACCGGCGGTCAGCAGCGCTTCGTGCTGATCCGGAAACAGCGCAAGGCAACGATGTGCCTGCTCTACGGCACGTGTTGTATCGCCTGCATCCAGCGCGCACAGCGCACTCAACCCCAATGCGGTTGGATGCTCGGGCGTAAACGCCAATGCCGCCGCCAGTGCCTCGTCGGCGGCGGCGTAATCGGTATGCATCAGGGCGATACGTGCGGACAGCACAGCGAACTCCGCGCTGTCGCCATGGCGTGCGCGCGCCTTTTCCAACGTGGCGGCAGCGCCGTCCAGATTCTGCTGACACAGCTGCGCAAAGGCGATGTCATGGTCCAGAGCAGGGGCGGCATGGCGTTCGGCCAGCGGCTGCAGGCGTGCTTCGGCGTCCGCATAGCGGCCAGCCAGCAGATCCAGCCGCGCAGCACGGAACTGCACGCCCGCGAGCAGCACCGTCTCGGTCGGCAACGCAGCGATTACGGCCTCTGCGCGCGCGGACTGACCGGTTTCGATCAGGGCATCGATCAGCTGGCAGGCAAGCTCCGGATTGGCCGGATCTTGTGCCCAATAGGCGTGAAGTTTATCGACAGACGACATCGCCACATCCATGAGACGCAAACCACCATGCCAGGCCAGGCGGCCTAGAGAACGATGGGTGAAACCTTGGTACGTTTTGGACCCGTCGTTGCAGCGCTCGTGCGTGGCTATCGATCCTGATAGTCACTATCCCCCGAAGCGAGCTCGCCGCATCCCCCTGTGATGACCGTGTGAACTTTACGACCTCCCCCGGGAGGTGTGTCAAGCGATGCGAAACATGTCAATGAAAGATTTTTCCGAGGCTGATGTCACATTTCGAAAGGCTGGCTCTATTGTTCAGCTCGCTTTCGGCTGATGTGGAGTGGCGCAATCGGGCTACTACCTCGCTGGCATCGAGCGGATTGCCAGCACGTACCACAGGTTGCTGTTGCCGTAGAGGCGCTGCGCCAGGCCGCGCAGCATGTCGCCGGCCTGCACCGTCACCTTGTAGGTGCCCACG
>NZ_PHKV01000007.1 GCF_002846205.1 Xanthomonas prunicola | reverse complement strand
CGCGCCACCTTCTCCCGCGTGCGGGAGAAGTGATTGGTTCTGTGTGCCTTGTGTCCTGATGGCGTTGCGGCCATGCATCGCGCGATGCGGCATTCCCAGCCCGTATCCACCCTCATCCGGCGCTGCGCGCCACCTTCTCCCGCGTGCGGGAGAAGGAATTGGTCCTGTGTGCCTTGTGTCCGGATGGCGTTGCGGCCATGCATCGCGCGATGCGGCATTCCCAGCCCGTATCCACCCTCATCCGGCGCTGCGCGCCACCTTCTCCCGCGTGCGGGAGAAGGAATTGGTTCTGTGTGCTTTGTGTCGTGAGGGCGCTGCGGCCATGCATCGCGCGATGCATGCAGTCGATGCACTGATGCAATGGAACTACCCGTTCCCTTCCCCCGCATGCGGGGGAAGGTGCCCGAAGGGCGGATGAGGGGCGCCGTCGCGTCACGCCGCCAACCAGTGCCGTCCCTCTGGCCGCGTCAGGTCTGGCGCAGCACCTGATATGCCTGCAGATGCACGTGTGCGGCCATCAGCAGGGGTGCATTGCGGCCGGTCTCGCGCACACGCCTGAGCATGTCGCCGACGATCTGCGCCGCTTCCACGTCCTGGCCGGCTTCCAGATCGCGCAGCATCGAGGCCTTCAACGGCGAATCCACCTGCAGCAGCGTCTGCAATGCCTTGGCGCGTGCGGCTTCCGGAATCGGCTGCCCGGCCGCATCGGCGGCCCACAGGCATTCGTTGTACAGGCCGTTGATCAATGCACGCCCATCGTCGGTGGCCACGATCGCCCCGACCGGCGCACGCATCAGGCAGGTGGCCGCCGCCAGCGCGGTGAGGAAGCTGTACTTGATCCACTGCTCCTGCGCGATCTGCGTAGTGGCCACATGGTCGATGCCCGCCTGCGTGCAGGCGGCGGCAAATGCCTGCACGCGTGCCGCGTCTGCGCTGCCATCGCGCTCGCCGAAGGTGATCGCCGCCGGCTTGCCCAGATGCAGGATCTCCCCATGCTCGCCCTTGGTCGCGCTGATGAAGCACAGCCCGCCCAGTACCCGCGCTGCACCGAAGCGCTCGTCCAGCGCCGCGTAATGGCGCAGTCCATTGAGGATCGGCAACACCGTGGTGTGCTCGCCGACCGCCGGCGCAATCGCTTCCATCGCGCTGTCCAGGTCGTAGGCCTTGCAGCTGAGGATCACCAGATCGAACGGCCGCCGCGCCACCAGCGCCGGCAGGCCTTGCGCGGTGACATGCGCCACCGGCAGATCCGCATCGCCGAGCGGGCTGCGGATGCGCAAGCCATCGGCTTGCAGCTGCGCCGCACGCGCGTCGCGCACCAGGAAGGTGACGTCCACGCCGGCCTGCGCCAGGCGCCCGCCGAAGTAACCGCCGGTGCCACCGGCGCCGAGAATGAGCATGCGCATGAAGTGATCTGTCCTCAGTCAATCTGGTCTTGCCCTTCTCCCGCCTGCGGGGGAAGGTGCCCGAAGGGCGGATGGGGGTCAGCGCGTCCGCCAGCCACCGGCGTTCCCAATGAAATTCGCGCCCGGCGTCAGCTACGCAGCCCGACACCGCGCCGCAGCAGCCACAACGCCAGTGCGCTGAGTACGGCGACAAAGCCCAGCATCAGCGCGTAGGCGACCCAGATCGGCACATCGGAACTACCGAGCAGGCCGTAGCGGAACGCATTGACCATGTAGAAGATCGGGTTGGCGTGCGTAGCGGCTTCGGCCCAGCCGGGAAGCAATTTCACCGAATAGAACACGCCGCCCAGGTAGGTCAGCGGGGTCAGGATGAAGGTCGGCACGATCGCCACGTCGTCGAACTTCTTGGCGTACACCGCGTTGACGAAGCCGGCCAGCGAGAAGATGGTCGCGCCCAGCAGCACCGTGGTCAGCGTCACGATCGGATGCGGGATGCGCACCGGGGTGAAGAACATCGCGATGATCAGCACCAACGCGCCCACCATCACTCCGCGCAGCACCGCACCGGAAACGTAGCCCCACAGGATCACCCAGTTGGGCATCGGGCTGACCAGCAGTTCTTCCACATGCCGGCCGAACTTGGCGCCGAAGAAGCTGGAAGAGATGTTGCCGTAGCTGTTCTGGATCACGCTCATCATCACCAGGCCCGGCACGATGAATTGCATGTAGCTGTAGCCGCCCATGTCGCCCACGCGCGAGCCGATCAGCCCGCCGAAGATCAAAAAGTACAGCGTCATGGTGATGGCCGGCGGCACCAGGGTCTGGCCCCAGATGCGCAGGATGCGCTGCACTTCGCGGCGCACGATGGTGCCCAGCGCAATCCAGTTGCGTTGGCGGGGTGTTGCAGGCGTGGCAGACATCGACGGCTCCGAAGGACTCATGGGTGGCCTGCCGGGCGCACGGGCGCCGCTGCGGCAGGAGCCGGGGGGGCGACACTCTCGCCGGGCCCGGTCAGACGAACGAACAATTCTTCCAGCCGGTTGCTCTTGGTACGCATCGAGCGCACCCGGATACCGGCATCGCCCAGCGTGGCGAACACGCGGTTGAGGTCCATCGCGCGCGGCATGTCCAGATCCAGCGTGTGGCCGTCGATGGCGGTGAGCGTGGTGCCCTCGATCACCGGCAACTGCGCGGGCAACTCACCGTCGATATCGAACAGGAAGCCTTCCACGTCGAGTTTGGCCAGCAGCTCGCGCATCGGCCCCTGGGTGACGATCTGGCCGTGGTTGATGATGGCCAGGTTGCGGCACAGGTGTTCGGCTTCTTCCAGGTAATGCGTGGTCAAAATAATCGTGGTGCCGGCGGCGTTGATGTCCTTGAGCACGCGCCACATGTCGCGGCGGATTTCGATATCCACACCGGCAGTGGGCTCGTCCAGGATCAGCAGGCGCGGCTGGGTCATCATGGCGCGGGCGATCATCAGGCGGCGCTTCATGCCGCCAGAGAGCGTGCGGCTCATCACCTGCGCCTTTTCCCACAGGTGCGCGCGGCGCAGTTCCACTTCGGCCAGCGCTTGCGCCTGGCTGCGCGGCATGCCGTAGAAACCGGCGTAATTGACCAGGATGTCGAAGGGCTTTTCGAACAGGTTGAAGTTGATTTCCTGCGGCACCAGGCCGATCAGGCGCATCGCCTCGCTGCGGTGACGGACCAGGTCGGTACCGAACACTTCCACCTGCCCGCCGGACAGGTTCACCAGCGAGCTGATGATGCCGATCAGGGTGGATTTGCCGGCCCCGTTAGGACCGAGCAGGGCGAAGAAATCGCCTGGCACCACGTCCAGCGAGACGCCCTTGAGCGCCTGGGTGCCGTTGTCGTAGGTCTTGCGCAGATCGCACACGCGCAGGGCGGGCGCACTGGGAGATGGGGAATTCAAACCGGGTCCTTCGCGCCAGGGTGACGGCGCAGCGAGTTGCAGCCCGTTATTATAGAAGCCCGTTGGGGTTTGCCCCGATCACAGACTGTCCCAAATACGTTCGTGCCTGTTCAATTCCCCCTCAAGCTTGTCGACCGGCGCATGATTGCGCCCACCGTGGCCCACTGCCAGTTCGTCCGTGACGACGGGCAGCCGCTGGATTTCCAGCCCGGCCAGTTCATTCAGATCCATTTCGACAACGCCGATGGCACGCCGACCAAGCGCAGCTATTCGCTGGCGACCATCCACGACCACGCGCTGGGACCGGGCGAGGCGGTGGAGATCGCGGTGAGTTTCGTGCCCGGCGGCTCGGCCACGGCCTTGTTCGAAGGCCTGGAGATTGGCGACCAGTTGCAGGCAAGCGGGCCCTACGGCCGCTTCTGCCTGCAGCCGGGCGACCACAACCAGCGCTATGTGCTGATCGCTACGGGCACCGGGGTGACACCGTATCGCGCGATGCTGCCATTGCTGGCCGAGGCGATGGCCGCCCGCGGTGTGCAGGTGGTGTTGCTGCAAGGCGCACGCAACCCGGCCGAGCTGCTGTACGGCGACGATTTCCGCGCGTTTGCCGATGCGCATCCGCAGTTCCGCTACGTGCCGTGCTTCTCGCGCGAATTACCCGAGCAGCTGCATGCCGATGTACGGCACGGCTACGTGCAGCAGCACCTGGCCGAGTTCGCGCCCGATGCCGCGCACGATATCGCCTACCTGTGCGGCAACCCGGACATGGTGGACACCTGCCTGGAAGCGCTGAAAGCAGCCGGGCTGCCGAGTGCGCAGATCCGACGCGAGAAATACGTCAGCTCCACGCCCAAGGTCTGAGGGCGGCCTGCAGGCGGCGCATTTAAGCCGCCTGTACCTGCATGTGTGCTGTGGCCTGCAGCGCGGCGCGGAGGTGCGGCGGTATCAGGCCGCAATGTTTCGTAGCGCAGGGCGCTGCAGTTCGACCGTGACATGCACCAGTTCTTCGTGAATCTGCAGTGCGCGGCGCACCAGCTCCGCATCGATGTCGGCTGCAGTGACCAGGCTGACGACGCAGGCATAACGTTCGCTGCCGACGCGCCACACATGCAGGTCGGCGATCTCGATCGCATGTGGAAGCTCGGCGATGACCTGCTTCACCTCTGCCACCACCGGTGCGTCCATCTCCGCATCCAGCAGCACGCTGCCGGTGCGGCGCAGCAGCCCCCAGGCCCAGACCGTCACCAACACCGCGCCGACGAGGCCCATGATCGGGTCCAACCAGGTCACGCCCCAGTGCATGCCGGCAACCAGCGCCACGATGGCGAGCACCGAGGTCGCGGCATCGGCCACCACGTGCAGATACGCCGCGCGCAGATTGAGATCGCTGTGCGCATCATGATGACCATGACTTTCGTGTGGGTGCACAGGGCCGTGGCTGTCATGCGTGTGGCCATGGTGATGCCCGTGCACATGGCCATGCCCATGCGAATCGCGCAGCCACCATGCGCACATCAGGTTCACCAGCAGGCCGACCACCGCGATGACGGTGGCTTCCTGATACTGGATGGGCTTGGGCGTGAACAAGCGTTCCGCCGACTGGAAGGCCATCAGCCCGGCCACGCCCAGCAACAGGATCGCGCTGGTGTAGCCGCCCAGCACCTCGACTTTCCAGGTGCCGAAGCTGAAGCGCACATCCCCGGCATGCTGCCGCGCAAAGCGGTAGGCGAACAACGCCAGCCCTAGCGCCAACGCGTGCGAGCTCATATGCCAGCCGTCGGCGAGCAGGGCCATGGAGTTGAGCGTCCAACCGCCCACGATCTCCACCACCATCATGAGCACGGTCAGGATGACCGCCTTGCGGGTGCTGCGCTCGGCGAGCGGATTGGCGCTGGCAAAGGTGTGCGAGTGCCTGCAATGCGGCGCGGCGTGCGTGGTCGACATCGGCGGTGACTCTGGCTAAGGTACCCCGGTAGGGTATCCTAAATACCCCTGGGGGGTATACGAGAATGGCACATCTGAATCAGGACAAGTCCAAACTGATCGCCCGCGTGCGCAGGATTCGCGGGCAAGTGGAAGGGCTGGAAAAGGCCCTGGCGCAGGACGTGGAGTGCACCGCGTTGCTGACACAGGTGGCCGCGTTTCGCGGCGCGGCGCAGGGCTTGATGGTCGAGCTGCTCAGCGAGCATCTGAGGCACCATGTTGCCGCACCGGACGCACTGGGCGAGCGCGAGCTGGCAGTGGATGACATCACGGCCATCCTCAAGACCTATCTGAAATAGAGCGGGCAACGCAACGACTGCGCGCATCGCCGAGCGGGCGTAGTTTGCGCTCGGCGCGGCATGCGTACGCCATGTTACGTAGGCAACGGCGTGCAGCAATTTACAAGCCGCATGGCACGACCGGGCTCAAGGAAGTCAGCGGCCACAAGCTTGACCTGTCAAAGTTCTTCCTAGACTACTGCGCGCGCGTACTCTGACGGAGTATCAATCACTGCACGGAGACAGAGCTTGCGCGGCATGTGATTTTGGGGCACAAGCAGCTCATTGCACATGAGCTGCTGACGATGAGGACTCACAATGACCTAGCATTTGATGCAATGTCATTTGTGCTTCTTATTAACCCTCAGGTAGTTCTTCTCCTCAACATATGTATTGACTGCACCATTAGTAGTTAGGAAATCAAGTAATAGAACCATAGGTGGGGTATTCGGCACTTTAGGGCGATCCTTGCCCGCCTTGGTGAGAGCTGCGTAATCACCGCCTAGCACCATGAGAATTGAAGAGACTTGGGGCTCAGTGAGCTCACTTAGCACGGCTCCAAGCAATGCCACTGTGGTGTTGGAGTCCGCCCCTGCCTCGGCGAGGCGCTCGATTAATCCATACTCAAGTCTCAGACCTCGCTCTGCGGCATAGCTGCCAAGTTGCTTAAGACCTCCAGTGTCGCTAGCGTCCGCATACGCCAACGCGTTCGCAACAATTGCATCCTTGATAGTGCTCGACACGGACTTGCTCCTCAGAAGCGCTTCTAGGTCATGGCCTATGGCATCCGGCGTCATGAACTCAGCGAACTTCCTAGAAGAAGTGATGAGGTTTTCCTTCGTACTCCAGCTCTTTCCGTTAACACGGAGATACGACTGAATATTGTCGTTAATGACATTACGTTGTACCAGCTCTCCGAAAAGGCCGCCCTCTTCAGACTCAATCGCCGTGGGATCAAGGTAGTATTTCAAGCGCAAGGAAGCGCAAAGCCTGGCACGCGCGGTTGCGGATAGAAGGTCTTTAGCTTGCAGGACAGCAAACGCTACCGTCTTCTTGTCCTCCTCTGCATCGCCCTGCTCTCCCACATCGGTGACGGCACCGCTCTCGCGTAAGACTTCCGCAAGGCTACCGTCCACCGCTCCGTATTCTTGCAAATAAAGATGTACGTTGTGCAGGCTGGCCTTGAACCGGCACTCAGTAGCCAACAGTGCCCACATGCCGGATGGAACGTCAGATATGTCATCAAGAACACAGTCCTCAGCCGCCATCCGGATTAACTGCTCCAACAAAGTGCGATCGGAGGAGGCAGAGCCCGCCAGTACACGGGCGAAGTGTTGGCCTTCCGCTACTGAAGGAGAGATCCCCTCCACGCTAGAGAGGTACGCTGACAAATGGTTGATTGCGTGTGAGTAGACTGATTCGTTGAACTGCTCAATTAGGTCAAGCGCTAAGCTGCCTTGATCACCAACTGCAATCTGGAGGTTCTCTGTCGTGACCTGGTAAAGATGCCTGTTGATGAAGATCTTCCGTGCTTCGGCACCAAGTGACCGAAGCGAACTCAATTCGATGCCCAGCAGTTCAAAAAGGCTCGCGGCCAATTCAAGCTGCTCGTCCGTGGTCTCATCTGACGAGAAAAGCTTGAGCTTCCCATAATTTTCAGATAAAAACGCCGAGAGCTCTCCGCCCGTCAAGTACTTAACTTCGGAGGAAAGCTTCGACAATGCAGAGTTGAATAATATGAGGCGATCCGATAACTCAAGCTCCGCTTCAGAGGCTAGGTAGGCGAGAAAACTTGGCGCGATGGGTGTAATGCGCTCAACCAAATCACTACGTTTGGCTCCTCGCCTTAGATAGTTTTCGATAAAAGATTTCTGCTCCATTCCCAGCTTGGCAAGGGAGCTGATCACCATTCCCGTAACGTGGTCATGCGCCTTCGATGCTAAAAGGTGATTCAGGATATCGATGTTGTATAGAGCAGGTTCCCCAAACAAGGAGCGGCGCTCGCGAAGGATTGCCTCCACGTCATCACCGGCGAGAGCGAAGTCTTCATCTCTCTTATCTCTATCTACGTGGTGGATGATGTAGTTTGTTGCTGCTGAGCTGACTCGGTCGCCGTGAAAGGTTGCGGTATAGAGGGTGAAATTGCGGTTGATGTAACCGGATTTAAGCAGCTGATAGGCAAGGCCCTCCCGAAAAATGCCCTTGGCCGCCTGATCAAGTCCCCCGCCACCAACCTCGCCGTCGACTGTCAGATCGTCACGTGCCATGAGATGGTGGATGTCTGCACTCTTCACAAATCGCATTAGATCCCGTAGCTCTTCCTGAGACTTGAGATTCTCATTGCGATCCACATTTCTCCAGGCAACTGGATCGAAAGTGCCTAGAACATCCTGGAGATCCGATCTAGAAAAAGTCAGCCTTGTGAGCGGCTCTTGGTAATTGCGAGGAAGATCAACTATGAGCGCGGGAGCTCCGTCAGCCTCTATAAATGTCTTCCAGAATCTTTTCGTCAGAAGATTATCGTGAGTGAAGTTTTCACCGTTCAGTTCGAATGCAGCGCGATTATAGTCTTTACCGAATGCCTTAACTGCTAGCATCAAATGAGCGCGCAGTTGCTTGCCAAGTTCAGCGCTGCGATTGGCGACGGCCAGATCGAGCCTTGCGCTACGGCGTAGCTGAAGCACTTCGTCTTCGAGCCGCAGCATGTTGGCAGTAATAGTCCGCCGACTCTTCAGGTACAGCTCGTCTAGCCTGCTCTTTCCTATTCGAATCGCCTCAAAATCTGAGAGATGCGTGTTCTTATAGAGCATCATGGCAAACAACTCAGTCTCGCTCAGTTTCAAACCTACAACGCCAGGCGTCAGGATCTTCTCTCGAAAAATTAGGAATTCATTTCGAACATTCTTAAGAAGCCTCATGTCAGGCACATATCGACTTGCAAGATCAACGAGATCAAGATCTATGGTGTGGGTCAGGCCTTGGAGGAGCTGAGCCGTTAGGTTCCTTGCGCTCTGATGGGTGATGAATGGCACGACGGGGATGACAAGGTCAAAGAACTTTGTTCTGTTCGCCCGTACGATCTCGACCTGGGCTGGATCATCGCCAGCCTGCAGGTCGTGGTTGAATATACGTTTATCCTGTGCGATTGACATGCGATCGAAAATGCTGTCTTTGATTGCATAGATAAAGCATATCCTCCCTTTGATCTGCGGAGACCCATTAAGGAGCGTGTTGAGTGACCTAAGCGTCTCGAAGATATGAGAATCGTTGAATCTGTCAATGTCTTCGAAAACAACAATCTTCTTCTTAGAAACCTCAAAGAAGTAGACAATCTCGTCTAAGTACTGATCAAAATAGGAAACTGATTTTGAGTCAAGCGTTACCGTTGCAGCGCCTGCCTTAAACTCCTTAATGTTCAGTCTTCCATAGAACGTGTGTCTGAGCAGTAAGGAAGCGAGCGTTCCTACGCACAGAACGGCTACATGGGACCACAGTGTGGATAGATGCAAGCCAGGTAACGCAACGACAATCTTGGTGGTCCATCCGGTCAAGATGAACGCAGTGGTTAGGACTGTTCCTACTAACAGCGCGAGAAGGGCTTCCCTCAGCCAGTGAAATCTCTCGATGCGCTTAAACCGAGACCCAGGTGTCCTGCCTGGCGTCTCTCTGTAGAGTAGTTGCTTAACAATCTCTTGCTGAATGGTGTTTGTTGGAGTCGTAGCCTGTTTCGGCAGGCCGTCCTCTCCCTCAGGCTGTTCAATAGGAGCCAATGTGGATAGTGACAACTCTAATACTGCTTTCTTATGAATCTCTGCTACACGCTTCAGGATGCTGCTCTTTCCGACGCCATAGCTGCCTGATAAGGCAATGTTCTGAATATCGGGGTTCGCTAAGGCAGCATTGAGCTTCTCGACATACAGTCCATGCTCTGCCTCAATGAAGTGGGGCGTAAGCGGATTCAACAGTGGTCCCTTTTCGGGCTTCTTGTTGCGCAAAATCCTGAACATCCTTATTCCCTTCCCCTGTCCCGTCTGGAGCTCACCGAAAGTTCCTCACTGGCGAATTTGAAGTTTCCGCGATAGTTTGGCAAGTAGCTTTCTGGTGGGCCTAACAGCATGGGCATCGGCCTAGACGGTGCCGAACGTGATGTCGCTCCCCGGTCATCAGGCTTGTAGCGTCGGTGGGATAGCGCTGGGCGGCGGAGACTCCACGCCTCGAAATGCGACAGGCGGGGCCACGGGTCCGCCTATAGATGCCCTTACTTCTTTCGGAGTACACACATCGTGCTACTAGCGTCATATGTAGCCCGTGCTAGCGCTTATGCTTGCCGGACTGGCGCTTTGGGTTATTCCCACAGCAACATTCGCCAGCAACGCCGATGACGCCAATGCGGCCTGTTGAATCTGTAAAGGGTGCTTGACAGCAAGCGCCAGTGGGCGCATCTTGCCTGTCAAGCGTACTTGACAGGCGACTGGGATGCGGCGGCAGCACAGGCAAATGGAATGCAGGCATCACCGTGCAACGCGATGCGCTGTTGACACGGTTGCCGGACGTGCCCACAGCGCGCGTCATGGCGTCGCCGAGGCCGTGCGATGACCAGTTGCAAGCGCAAGGCGCTGCTGGTGTTCGGCCTGGGGCTGGTCTTCCTCGGCATTGGGCTGCTCGGTCTGTGGCACGTGCTGCCGTTAAGCAACTACCTTGCCGGGCTCAGCGCCGGCATCGGTGGGTCGTGCATGCTGCTATCGGTGCCGATGTGGCTGGCGCGCGGCAATCTGCGCGACAGCACCCGCCCAGCGTTGGCGCAGCGGTATCACCGCGAATTTGGCATCCCGATGCTGTTGTACGTGGTGGTGATGCTGTTCTGGCGCTATCTGCTTGGGCATGTCGGCCCGAACTGGGCGCGGGTGCTGATCGCCTTGCTGCCGGCGGTGCTGGTGGTACTGGTGATTCGTGCGGTGGCGCGTTACGTGCGCGATTCGGACGAGATGCAACGGCGTATCGAGCTGGAAGCCATCGCCATTGCCGCCGGCTTGATCAGCGGCGGATATATGACCGCCGGATTTCTGCAGGCCGCCGAGCTGATCGACGTTCCAGCGAGCGTGGCGATGCTGTGGGTGTTTCCGTTGTTGTGCGCCATCTACGGCATCACCAAAAGCATCCACGCGCGTCGTTTTGAATGAAGAGCCGCGTGCGCGAATTGCGCGAGGCCAATGGATGGTCGCAAGGCGAGCTGGGCGAACGGCTGGGTGTGTCGCGGCAGACGATCAATGCGCTGGAAACCGGTAAATACGATCCGAGCCTGCCGTTGGCGTTTCGGATCGCACGTTTGTTTGGGGAATCGATCGAGCACGTTTTTCTTTACGAAGACGGGCAGTAGAGCGTGTTATGCACTTTGAGATGAGATCCGTGCCGCCGGCGGCCAACCCTCCGGGAAGCGCCCTGTGGCGCGCCGATACCGCGTTGCACGCCTTGTCTCGACGCGCCACAGGACGCCTCGCACTCACCTCAAAGTACATAACACGCTCTAGTTGCCGCGGTCACGTGTGGCCGTATGCAACGTCAGGGAACAGGCAATACCAGGAGAGAGGATGACGATGGTCAAGCAATCCACAATGGTGGCGGCAGTGCTGATCGCGATGCTGGCTGCCGGATGCCAGCGCGCCGCAGCGCCCGCCACAGAAAATGACGTTGCAGGAAAATCCACCGCGACAACGCCGGGTACGACTGCGCAGCAGCCTGCTGCAAACAACCCACCCGTCAGCGCAGCGGGCAATCGTTACGGCAGGCTGCTTTTCACGCCGTGCACGCTGAGCGCTGGTGGTGCCGCTGGAAACATCGAAGCGCAGTGCGCGAGCCTGCGCGTGCCGGAAAATCCGGCCGCACCGAGCGGGCGCAGCATCGCGTTGAAGATTGCCTGGCTGGAAAGCGGAGCCGGCGGCGGCAGCGCGCCCGACCCGGTGTTCTTCATTGCCGGTGGGCCGGGGCAATCGGCCACCGAAGTGGCGGCAATCGTGGACATGGGCCTGCACGAAGTACGCAAGCAGCGCGACATTTTTCTGGTCGATCAGCGCGGCACCGGTGGCTCGCATCCGCTGGAGTGTCGCGACGCGGCCGGCAAGCCGCTGGCACTGGAGAACGGCAGCGAGGCCACCGCCGAGCAATTGACCGCGTATGCGGGCCGATGCGCCGCTGGCCTGCATGACGATGCCGACCCGCGGTACTACACCACCCGCGAAGCCATTGGCGATCTGGATGCGGCACGCGCCGCACTGGGCGTGCA
This sequence comes from Xanthomonas prunicola, assembly GCF_002846205.1. GTDB lineage: Bacteria > Pseudomonadota > Gammaproteobacteria > Xanthomonadales > Xanthomonadaceae > Xanthomonas > Xanthomonas prunicola. The sequence continues at coordinate 144,995 of NZ_PHKV01000007.1, read as the reverse complement.
GACGCTGAATCTGATCGGTGCCTCGTACGGCACGCGTGTGGCGCAGCACTATGCCGCGCGTTATCCGCAACACACGCGCACCGTGGTGATCGATGGTGTGGCGCCGAACGACCTGGTGATCGGCGGCGAGTTCGCACGCACCTTCGAAGATGCGATCGCGCTGCAGTCTGCGCAATGCCGTCAGCAGCCTGCATGCGCCAAGCGTTTTCCGGTCGATACCGCCACGCAGTTGCGCCAGGTGGTCGAGCGGCTGCGGCAGGCACCGGTGGCGGTGGATTATCGCGATCCGCGCACTGGTGCCTTGCGCCACGAGCAGGTCACTGCCGACACCGTGGCGGGTCTGGCATTCGGTTTTTCGTATGCGCCGGAAACCGCATCGCTGTTGCCACTGGTCCTCGATGAAGCGGCCGCAGGCCGGTATGCCTCGTTGATGGCATTGGCGCAGATGAGCGCATCGGCCATGTCCGATCGGATGAATCGTCTGATGCAATGGTCGGTGCTGTGCAGCGAAGATGCCGGGCGTTATCACGCACCCGAACAGAAGGACACCACGTTGCTGGGCAACGAGGTGGCCGAGATGTTCTTCGCACCGTGCAAGGTGTGGCCCTCCAGGCCGGCACCGGCCGCTGCGAGCGCGCCGTTCCGCTCGACGCTGCCGGTGTTGCTGCTTTCCGGCCAGCTCGACCCGGTGACACCGCCACGCTACGCCGAGCGGGTGCTGCAGGGCCTGCCCAACGGCCGTCATGTGATCGCGCCCGGGCAGGGGCATGGGGTGTTCCGGCTGGGCTGCATGCCCAAGGTATTGAGCCAGTTTATGCAGACCGCCGATGCCAAGACGCTGGATACCACCTGCGTTGCCAGCCTCAACACCGTGCCCGCTTTCACCTCGTTCAACGGATGGGAACCATGAGCCGCATCGACCACGCCACGGAGGCGCTCGCATGATCGTCGTCGATACTCTGCACAAGTCGTTCAAGACCAAGGCCGGGCTGGTGAAAGCCGTCGACGGCGTCAGTTTCAGCGCTGCCGATGGCCAGATCACCGGCCTGCTCGGCCCGAACGGTGCCGGCAAGACCACCACCTTGCGCATGCTCTACACGCTGATGTCGCCTGACCAGGGCAGTGTCACCATTGATGGCGTGGATGTCGCCCGCGACCCGGTGACAGTGCGACGCGCACTCGGCGTGTTGCCGGACGCACGCGGCGTCTACAAGCGTTTGACCGCACGCGAGAACATCGCCTATTTCGGTGAGTTGCATGGCATGTCGCGCGCGCAGATCGCGCAGCGCACAGGTCTGCTGTCGACGGCGTTGGACATGGACGACATTCTGGATCGCCAGACCGAAGGCTTCAGCCAGGGCCAGCGCACCAAGACCGCGATTGCGCGGGCATTGGTGCACGACCCGCGCAACGTGATTCTGGACGAGCCCACCAACGGCCTGGATGTGATGACGACCCGCGCCATGCGTGGCTTCTTGCAGCAGCTGCGCGCAGAGGGGCGCTGCGTGATTTTTTCCAGCCACATCATGCAGGAGGTGGCAGCGCTGTGCGATCGCATCGTCATCATCGCCAAGGGCACGGTAGTGGCCTGCGGCAGCGCCGACGAACTGCGCGCGGCCACCGGTGAACACAATCTGGAAGACGCCTTCGTCAAGGCGATCGGCTCGGACGAGGGATTGCACGCATGAGCACGACATCGTTGTTGTCCACGCTGTGGACGGTGCTGCGCAAGGAATTGCGCGACATCTCGCGCGACCGGCGCACCTTGGCATTGGCGTTACTGTTATCGCCGTTGCTGTACCCGATCCTGATTCTGGGCATGGGCGCCCTGAGCGAAAGCCGCGTGCGGACGCAGATCGACAAGCCGCTCGACATTCCCACCCTCGGTCGCAGCAACGCGCCGAATCTGGTGCGTTTTCTGGCCGCGCAAGGGCTCAACGCAGTGGATGCGCCAGCCGATCTGACGGCGGCGATTCGCAACCAGGATGTGGATGTGGCACTGCGTATCAGCGACAGCTACGCCGAGGATTGGCGCGAAGGCCGGCCGGCGCTGGTGGAGATCATCAAGGACAGCACGCGCCGCGAGGCCGATGTGCCGAGCATGCGCTTGCAGGCCGCGCTCACCGGCTACAGCCAGCAGGTCGGCGCCTTGCGTTTGCTGGCGCGCGGGATCGATGCCCAGGTTTCCAGACCATTGGAGATCGCTGCGCAGGACCTGGCCACTGCCGAAGCCAAACGCGGCCAGATGATGGCGATGCTGCTGCCGGTGTTGCTGGTCATCACCTCGTTTCTGGGGGGCGCGTCGTTGATTCTGGATGCCACTGCCGGCGAGCGCGAACGCCAATCGCTGGAACCGTTGCTGGCCACGCCCGCACCACGCAGCGCCATTGTCAGCGGCAAGATCGCTGCGGCCTGCGTGATCGGCATGGTGTCGTTGTTGCTCACCTTGCTGGCGTTCAAGCTGAGTGCGCAGCTGTCCACGTCCAACCTCGGTCGTCAGCTCAATGTCGGTTTCGTGCCGATGCTGCAGATGCTCTTCATCCTGGTGCCGATGCTGTTCGTCGGCACCTCGCTGCTGACCTATCTGGCCGCCGCCGCCAAGAGCATGAAGGAAGCGCAGGCGCATATGACCTGGTTGCTGCTGCTGCCGATGCTGCCGGGCTACGCATTGATGGCGTATCCGCTGAAGACGCAGCTGTGGCATTTTGCGGTGCCGTTTCTGGCGCAAAACCAGATGCTGTTGAAGGTGATCCGCCACGAGACCATCAACGTGCAGACCTGGGCGGTGTATCTGCTGGCCGGCTTCGGTGTGGCGGCATTGCTGTGGTATGCCGCAGTGCGCCGGTATCACCAGGAGCGTCTGGCGATTTCGGGTTGATGGTGTTGCGCAACTAGCGGTCTGTTGCAAGTCCTTGCGACACCGTCTAAACACACGGGTGCACCAATCGCTGCACACCACCCCCACAACGCAACAGCCCGCATCGCTGCGGGCTGTTGCGTTTCTATGCCATCAACGATCCAGGCATCAACCGCCCGGATTGAACGACAGCGTGCGCCGCGTGGTCACCGGTGCGGCGACCGGTTCGAAGCGCCAGCGCTTGACCGCGTTGAGCGCTTCGCGATCGAACACGCGCGGCGGGTTGGCGCGCAGCACGCGCGAGGCGGTGACCGAGCCGTCGGTGCCGACCGTGAGCTCCACCAGCACTTCGCCGGAGGTGCCGGCACGCAGTGCTTCGGCTGGGTAGCGCGGCGCCGGGGTGCTGATCGGGCGCAGCGACTGCGCGGCCGGTGCCGCGGCGGCGGCAGCCGCTGGAGCCGGACGCGCTGGCGCCGGTGCCGGGGTTTCGGCCTGACGACGGGCAGCGGCCTGGCGCTCGGCCTCGGCGGTCTGCCGGCGAGCCGCTTCCTGCTGCGCGGCAATCTGCTGGGCAGCGGCCGCTTCGCGGGTCTGCTGCTCGGCCAGACGTTTCTGCTCGGCGGCTTGCTTGGCCTTGTCCTCGACCTGCTTCTTGGCCTGCTCGGCATCCTGCTCGGAGCGGTTGGCGGCGGTCTTCATGCCGGTTTCCAGGCCGCTCTTCAGGCGCGGCAATGCCGGTGCCTTGGGATCGACCTTTTCGATCAGCGCAATCAAACGCTGCGCCTCGGGGAACTCTTCACGGCTGATGCTTTGTTCGGCGGCGATCAGCGTGTAAGGCAGCAGATCGGTCAGCGCGCTGTTGACGGTGGCGTCCTGCGGCTGCTTCTCGCGCAGGGCCAGGTAGTACTCCACCGCGTTGTCGCCGGCCGGGGCGTACATGCGGTTGTCCTGCAGCGCCTTGGTGGCCGATGTGCGCAACTGGTCGGCGGCCATCGACTGCACCTGCGGCGAGACCGCCGTCGCAGGCGTGGGTGCCGATGCCGCCGGCGTGTCGCCGGTCGCAGGCGCGGTGGTGGCGGCCTTGTCTTCCTGCTTGGAGCAGGCGGCCAGGCCAACCAGCAAAATGACCGGCGCGATCCGGCGTGCCATACGGCCCTGTGTCAGATCCAACATGCGTCCCCCTTACCCCGAGTGCGAAAGATAACGTTGTTGCGGCGAGCGCCGGCCATTGTTCCCGCAATGGACGGCAATGCCGCAATCTAGCATTGCTGGGGCGGTCTAAGCCAAGGGTTGCGCAGCAGACTGCCGAAATTTATTCCGCCGGGGTCGCCATGACCGTCGGGGCCGGTACGCGTGCGGCCGGTTCGGGCGGCGGCGGAGCAGGGCAGTAGCGGTGCAGGAAGTCCGCGTGCGCGGGCAACCGCACCAGTGCCCCCTCCACCCGGGTGCGGATGGTCTCCAAAAAGCGGCTCAGCTCCGCATCGCCCATCAGGTCGGCCACCGGATGATGCTGGTGCGGCACGACGCCCTGGCCCAGCATCACCTGCACCCACGAGTTCTCGGCAAACAGCTCGTTGGCCTGATGGAACACGCGCCCGCTCTGGCGGAACAGCTCCACCCGGTGGCGCAGCGAATCGGGGATGTCCATCGCCGCACAGTCCCGCCAGAACGGCGTGTCGCGGCGATCGGTGGCGTGGTAATGCAGGATCACGAAATCGCGGATGTGCGTGATCTCCTGCGCTGCCTGGCGGTTGTACTCGGCGCTGTCGACAGCGTTGATGACCTGCGGAAAGGTCTGCAGCAGACGGATGATGCCGCGCTGGATCAGATGGATGTTGGTCGATTCCAGCGGCTCCAGGAACCCGCTTGCCAGGCCCAGCGCCACGCAGTTCTTTTCCCACACGCGGTGGCGCTGGTTGGGGGTGAAACGCAGCGGCCGCGGCTCGGTGAGCGCGCGCCCGGTGAGGTTGCGTTCCAGCACCGCACGCGCGCTGTCCTGGTCCATGTAGCGGCTGGAATACACGATGCCGTTGCCCACCCGGTGCTGCAGCGGAATGCGCCACATCCAGCCGGCCTGATCGGCGCGCGAGCGGGTGTAGGTCACCGGTGGGCCCACCGATTCGGTCTGCACCGCCAACGCACTGTCGGCGAATAACCAGTGCGACCAATCGTCCCTGCCCACGCCCAGCGTCTTGCCGATCAGCAGCCCGGCAAAGCCGGTGCAATCCAGGAACAGGTCGCCTTCCACCCGCGTGCCGTCCTGCAGCGTCAGTGCGGTGAGAAAGCCGCTTTCGGCATCGGTCTCCACCTGGCCGATGCGGCCTTCGATGCGCGTGACGCCGAAGCCTTCGCTGAAGCGGCGCAAGAAGCGCGCGTACAGCCCAGCGTCCAGGTGATAGGCGTAATTCATGCCGCCATTGGGCAGGTGCGCAAAGCGGCCTTCCTGCGCGGCACGCAGTTCCAGGCAATAGTCGCCGAAGTCGCGCGCGACGCCGCGCTGGCGCCCCTTCAACCAGAAATGTTGGAACCCGGCGCTCCAGTGATCGGTGCCGGCATGACCGAAGGAATGGATGTAATGCCGGTCCACATCGCGCCAGTGTTCGAAGGCGATACCGAGCTTGATGGTGGCCTGCGTGGCGACCATGAAGGCGGCCTCGTCGATCTCCAGCAGCCGGTGGAAGGTGACCAGGCTGGGAATGGTGGCTTCGCCCACGCCCACCGTGCCGATCTCGTCCGACTCCACCAGGGTGATCTGCAGGTGCCGGCCCAGCAGCTTCGACAGCGCCGCAGCGGCCATCCAGCCGGCCGTGCCGCCACCGGCGATGACGACGCGGCGCACCGGGCGCTGTTGCGGGTCGGAAGGCATGGTGTCGGGCATGGCGGAGTCCTCAGCGATTCAAGCGTTGCAGCAGCCGTGCGCGCAGGCTGCGCGCGCTGGCGTCGTCCATCGGGGCCAGCACGCCGCGCGCGGCATCGGGCAGATGCGCGGCGGTGGTGGCGTCTGCCTCGAAGACATAGTGACGAAACACCTCTTGCCAGGTGGCGCGTTGTTCGGCCGGCAAGTCGCGGATGGTCAGCAGCGCCAGCATCAGCGCGTTCATCGGCGAATCCATGTAGGCCGGGCTCTGCCGCCACCAGAAATTCACCAGCACGTTGAAGCTCTCCAGTGCCTGGACGTGATGCCACCACATGCTGGGAATGAACAATGCATCGCCCGGCGCCAGCTCGGCGACCAGCGCATGGTCCAGCGCTTGCGCATAGCGCGGAAAGCGCTGCAGATCCGGTGCGGCGATATCCACCAGGCTGACCGGTTGCCCGGCCGGGGTCAGATCCAACGGGCCGATGTAGAGGTTGGCCAACTGCTCGGGTGGAAACAGCGTAAAACGCCGCCGCCCGGCGACCACGCAGGCCAGGTTGTCGGGCAGGTCCTGATGTGCGGCGATGCGGGTGCGGTTGCCGATCCAGATGCTGGCCAGCGGCTCGCGTTGCGGCAGCGCGATCGGGTTGTGCGCGCGCAGCCCGGGCAGGTAGGTGTCCAGCGTGGTGGAGCCCACATAGATTGCCGGTGGCTGCGCGGTATCGAGGTCGCGCAACAAGGTGTCCAGCACCACCGCCAGTGGCACGCGCTCGGGGCGGAAGTTGAAGCCGCTCATGTCCGCGTTGTAGAAGAAACGCCCGCCGATGTCCGGTGGCCCAACCTGCGCTACCACCGCCTCGCCGCGGTCGAAGCCACGCAGATAGGCGGCAGCGGCCTGGGCGGAACTTGCGCCGGCGCGGGCCAGCGGCCAGTCGCGCACCAGCCCACGCAGCACCAGTGGCGTGGTGGAGCGAAGGATGGCTGGGTCCAGCTGGTGCGGGTCCAGGCCGTGGCGTTCTTCGATGGGGCGTGGCTCAGCCAGCATGACGACGATTCATGCGTTCGAGCAGATGGCGAAATTGCGCAATCGAGGCTACTGCCATGTACAGCGGTTCCAGATCGCCATGCCGGTGCAGCTCGAGCAGCGCGGCGTCATCGAGTCTGCGCAGGCGCTCTTCATGCACGACGTAGAGCCCGGCCAGACGGCATTCCAGGCCGTTGTTCAAGGTGGCTTCGAACACGAAGGGTTCGAGCAGGTCGTAACGCAGTACACGGTCGACAAACGCATCGCTGGCGGCAAGCCCGTCATGCAGCGTGCGCAGCACCTGGCTGATGTGGTCGAGAAAGTCGGTGGTGCCGCCGTGTTCGCGAAACAGCAGCTCACCCTCAACGCTGCTGATGCGCGGGCTGTCCAGATCCACATGCACCATCGGCCCATCGGGTTGTTCGCCGATCAGGAACGGTTGGCGCTGAATCGACAGCGGGATATAGGGCGCATCCCAACGCGTGCCATCCAGGAACAGGTTTTCTCCCAGGCGTAATCCCAGCAATGCCAGCGGCTGAAAACTGCGCTCACCGCTGCAATGAAACACGATGGGATATTGCGCCTGCAACTGGCGGAATTCCTGCGGAAAGGTCGCAGCCGATATCACATCATCGCCGTAGGCGGCGCCGTGCGCGGTGATCACGCGCAGAGCGCGGTGATCGAGATTGTTCAACAACACAGCATTGGTCATGGGGGAGTGGCACTGCACGCCGGGCGCGTGGCCCATGCTTCAACGAATCGCCACTGCACGGCAAGCCCTGGACGCATTCACGTCATCGGGCCGGGCGCAACGGCCGTGTCCATTCCCCGGCAGACAGGCTGCCGGGGAATGGATGCGGGGGACTGCAGCGATGCCGTCATTGCTGCATCGCCAGAGCGTGGATCACCAGAACTTGTAACGCAGGCCCAGCATGTAGCGCGGACCGGTCTGGGTGGCATAGATAATCTCGTTCTTCTGCCGGCCATGCTGACGCTGGATTTCGTTGGTGAGGTTGATCGCCTCCAGGCTCAGCGACAGGTTCTCGGTCCACTGGTAACCGATGCTCAGGTCCAGCTGGCCGTAGGCTTCGGTGTAGACCGGATTGGGCTGACCGCTGCCGTCGAAACGCGCGGCCAGGAATTCGTCGCGCCAGTTATAGGCCGCACGTACCTGCCACTTGTCCTTGTCGTAGAAGCCGACCAGGTTGGCCGAGTCGCTCAGGCCTTCCAGCGCGAACTGCTCGCCGATCACGTAGTTGTTGTAGGTCAGCCCGGAATCGACCTTGGTGTAGTTGGCCGACACGCCGAAACCGCTGGCGCCGAACATGTGCTGCAGGTTGAATTCCCAACCATCCAACGATGCCGAGCGCTGATTGGCCGGCGCGGTGATGGCGAAGTTGGCTACCGGATCGCCCGGCTGCCCGCTGATCACGCCGGTGGCGTTGCCGTTGGCATCGTCAGCGCCGCGTACCACGCCCGGCGAACCGCCGCGGTTGCGGAAGATGTAGTTGCGAATACAGGTCAGGTCGGCCGAGGCGCAGCCATTGCCCAGCGCTTCGTTCCAGTACGCACCGCCGATCGGGGTGTTCAAGCCCAGCGAGGTGTCGTTACGCGTAGTGACGCCGATGTAGTTGTCGATGTTCTTGCGGAAGAAGCCCACCGAGGCGTAGCTGGCATCGCTGTAGTACCACTCCAGCGAGAAATCGATGTTGTGCGATAGCAGCGGCTTCAGGCCGGGGTTGCCTTCCTGGCCGGTGCCGCCTTCCAGGCGCGCGATCTGGTTGAGCGTCTGCCCGCCCTGGATGTCGCCCCAGCCGGGACGGCCGATGGTTTCGCCGTAGCTGCCGCGCAGCACCAAGTCTTCGGTGAGCTTGAAGCTCAGGTCCAGGCTGGGCAGCCAGTATTCGTATTTGCCGCTGCCGCCGGCGAACGCCGAGTCGGCCAGGCGGATCGGCAACTCGTTGTTGGCGACCCAGTCGATGCCCACTGCCACCGGTACCAGCGCCTGCGCCTGGACCTTGGTTTCTTCGTAACGCACGCCGGCGGCCAGGCTGATCGGCACGCGCAGATCGTCCCAGCTGTTGTTCCACTGCAGGTAGGCGTTCTTGGACTTTTCGGTCACACGGCGGTCGGTGGTGAACACCGGCGAGATGCGATACAGCGCGTCATTGCCAGCGGCTTGCGCAGCGGCCTGGCGCACGCGCTCGAAGTCGAACAGGTACAGCTGGTTGAACTGCTGCGGATTGCCGCTGCCGTCGATCGCATCGAAGTACTGCGCAAACGAACTGGGAATCCACAGATCGTCCGGATAATCGGCCGCGGTGCCGTTGCCGCCCCAGGTGTCGCGCTGCACGTTGGAGAACGCCGAGCGGTTCTTGACCTCGGTGCTGCCGATGCCGAACTTCAACTGCGAATAGTTTTCGAAAGTGAAGTCGCCGTTGACCTGCGCCTGATCGATTTCCGACTTCATGTAGCTGTTGCGGAATGCCGAGCCGGTGACCAGCGTGCGCGAGGGGTCCAGACCGTTCAACCCGAAGCCCAGTTGCTGCTGCAGCACCGGGAAATCCTTGCTGAAATCCACCACCGAGGTGCCGCGGTAGAAGCCGGACACGCCCAGCGAGTTGCTCGACCCATACGGGCTGTCCGCGCCCGCTTCGGCGGTGGAGCGATGGATGTCGAAGTTGAGTTTGAACTGATCGTTCACCGCCCAATCCACATTGAAGCCGAGCGATTTGTTCTGGTTACGCGTGGCCGCCTTGGAGCCGGCGGTGGCCAGATCGCTGGTGGGGGGATCGACGATTTCCGAATAGGTAATCGGACCTGCGACCGGTCCCTTGGTCCAGGAGCTGGCGGACGGTCCGTAGTTGAACCACACCGACATCTCGTTGCGCTGCTGCTGGATCTTGTTTTCCGAGTAGGTGTAATCCAGCGTGGTGGTGATGTTGTCCAGCGGCTTGTACTGCAGCACCAGCTGACCGTTGGTGCGTTGGCGTTCGACGCCCACCACGCGGTAATTGAGGTTCTGCGGTACCGAATAGATATCGTTCGGACCAGGGCGGTTGACGATGTTCTCCGAGCCCGGCGCACCCGGCTGCGGAATGGTGCCGTAGGCGGTCGAATCGCCACGGAATGCGCGCCAGCCATTGGGCACGCCAACCTGGCTGTAGCCAAAGTCGCGTTCCTGGTAGCTGCCGCTCAGCGACACGCCAAAGCGTCCGTCGGCCGAGGTGTTGCTGAAAATGCCGGAAATTTCCGGCGTCAGCGAATCGCCCTGCAAGCGGCCCGGCAGGTTCTCGTTGGACGCATCGTGCACACCCTTCAGGCCGACATTGGCATGCATGCCCGGATTATCCAGCGGACGGGCGGTCTTGATGTTGATGGTCGCGCCGATACCGCCGGTGGGCGTGCTGGCACGGCTGGTCTTGAACACCTCGATGCCGGAGATCGACTCGGACGCCAGGTTGGCGAAGTCGAACGCACGCGAGTTGGAGGCGTTGGATTCCTCGATGCTGGCACCCGGCATCTGCCGGCCGTTCAACAGCACCAGGTTGAAGTCCGGGCCGACACCGCGCACGGTGACGCGCGAGCCTTCGCCCAGCGAGCGGTCGATCGACACACCGCTGATACGCTGCAACGACTCAGCCAGATTGGTATCGGGGAACTTGCCGATGTCTTCGGCCACGATGCCATCGACGATGCCTTGCGCATCGCGTTTGACGTTCATCGACGAGGTAAGGCTGCCGCGGATACCACTGACCTGGACGGTATCGAGGGTGGCGGGGTCGGCCTGACTGGAACCCGGAACGGTGGATGCGGACTGCGGCGCCGGCGCGGTCTGCGCGGCCAGCGGCGTCGACAATGCAAACAGCAGGGCAGACGTCAGGCGCCGCGTGCGCGGCAGGGTGCGAGTCTCTCTCACGGTAGTTGCTTCCCCAAACAAAAAGATAAGGCCGGCCCAAGGCGGGACAGGCAAAGGTCGAACGAACAATCGAGCATTTGTTAGTGCGGCCTTAACAAAGTCAATTTGCAGTGCAGCATCGACCGCGACCTAATCGCGTCACACATCGTTCCACTGGGCAGGGTTTGCGACGCATCCGCGCGCGAACGCTTGGCCTTACCATCGTGCCTGGATGGCAACGTATCGCGCTATGCGATGACAGTGACACAGCGAGCGCGAGTCTTGAGTGCGCAACTGGCAAGCGGATTCGTCAGGTGCGTGCCGGCCAGATGCCTGCACGCCAGACAGCCGCCTGACGTTGTGTCTGCCGCCACGACCCTACCTTTGACTGGAGCGCACGATGATCGATCTGTACTACTGGCCCACGCCGAATGGCCACAAAGTCACCTTGTTCCTGGAAGAGGCCGGGCTGAAGTACACGGTCAAGCCGGTCAACATCGGCAAGGGCGAACAATTCGCACCGGCGTTCCTGCAGATTTCGCCTAACAACAAGATGCCAGCCATCGTTGACCATGCACCGGTCGACGGTGGCGGGCCGCAGAGCGTGTTCGAATCCGGCGCGATCCTGCTGTATCTGGCCGAGAAGACCGGCCGCTTTCTGCCACGCGATGCGCGCGGTCGCATCGCCGCGCTGGAATGGCTGTTCTGGCAGATGGGCGGGCTGGGCCCGATGAGCGGCCAGATGGGCCACTTCAACGTCTATGCACCGGAAAAGATTCCCTACGCGATCGAGCGCTACAACACGGAGGTGCGCCGCCTGCATGGCGTGCTCGACAAGCGCCTGGCCGACCATGCCTTCCTGGCCGGCAACGATTACGGCATCGCCGACATGGCCAGCTATCCGTGGATCGACGTGTATGGCGACCTCAAGCCGGACTATGGCGCCTTCCCGCATCTGCAGCGCTGGCACGACGCCATCGCCGCGCGTCCGGCCACGCAACGTGCCTATGCCCTCAAGGAGCAGGTCAACCCAAACGCCGGCAAGCCGCTCAGCGATGAAGAGCGCAAACACCTGTTCGGTAAGCGCTGAAGGCGCAGCCGCACCGGCAGAGCGCGCATCGCAGTGCGACATGGCGCTTGAAACCCTCTCCCTCGGGACGAAAAGGCATGGCATGCGCGCCACTGGCGCGCCCGGCTCGCAAACGCGGGCTTGGGCGTGGAGTGGGGAGTGGGGTTGGGGTACGGTGTCGTACGCCACGCGCGCTGACGCTCGATTGTTATCGAGCGCTCACAGACATCCCGCGCTGCATGCACAACCCCGGCACCATCCCTGCGTACACGCACGCCCGAGCGACCAACGCCCGCATCGCCGCGCTTCTCAAACTTTCACCATCCCTGCATCCTGTGCCAGCACTTCCGCCAGGATCTTCAATGCGCGGCTTGCTCGCCGCTCTTGCCCTCATGCTCAGTACCGCTCCCATGGCCCACGCCGAAAAACTCACGCTGGAGGCCATCACCGGCCCGTTGCCGCTTGCCGGCCCCACGCTGATGAAACCCAAGGTGGCGCCGGATGGCTCGCGCGTGACCTTCCTGCGCGGCAAGGACGGCGATCGCAATCAGCTGGATCTGTGGGAATACGACATCGCCAGTGGCCAGACGCGCCTGCTGGTCGATTCCAAGGTCGTGCTGCCCGGCACCGAGGTCCTGAGCGATGTCGAAAAAGCCCGTCGCGAACGCCAACGCATCGCCGCGCTCACCGGCATCGTCGATTACCAATGGGCACCGGATGCGCACGCGCTGTTGTTCCCGCTCGGTGGCGAGTTGTATCTGTACGATTTATGCAAGACCGGCGCAGCAGCAGTGCGCAAGCTCACCCATGGCGAAGGCTTCGCCACCGACGCCAAACTTTCGCCCAAGGGCGGCTTCGTCAGTTTCGTGCGCGAGCGCAACATGTGGGTAATCGATCTGGCCAACGGCAACGCGTTGCAGCTGACCCACGATGGCAGCGAGACCATCGGCAATGGCGTGGCCGAATTCGTCGCCGACGAAGAAATGGCTCGCCACACCGGCTATTGGTGGGCGCCGGACGATTCGGCCATTGCCTTCGCGCGCATCGACGAAGCGCAGGTGCCCGTGCAGAAGCGTCCGGAAGTGTATGCCGACCAAACCGAGGTGATCAGCCAGCGCTATCCGCAGGCCGGCCAGCCGAATGTAGCGGTGCAACTGGGCGTGATCGCACCGCGCGCCAAGGCGACTCCGCGCTGGATCGACCTGGGCAAGAACCCGGACATCTATCTGGCGCGTGTGGATTGGCGCGATGCGCAGCGCTTGACCTTCCAGCGCCAGTCGCGCGACCAGAAAACCCTTGAGCTGATCGAAACCACCCTGGTCAGCGGCGCGCAGCGCACGCTCATCACCGAAACCTCGCCAACCTGGGTTCCGCTCAGCAACGACCTGCGATTTCTCAAGGACGGCCGCTTTGTCTGGAACTCCGAACGCAGTGGTTACGAGCACCTGTATCTTGCGTCCGAAGACGGCCACACGCTGACGCCGCTCACCGCCGGCAACTGGGTCGTCGATGGCCTGCTCGCCGTCGACGAACAGGCCGGCACGGTGTATTTCGCCGCAAGCAAAGACGCGCCCACGCAAACCCATCTCTATGCCGTGCCGCTGGCCGGCGGCACAATCGAAAAGCGTTCCAGCGTCAACGGCACGCACGCGGCCAGCTTTGCGAACAACGCCAGCGTGTACGTCGACACCTGGTCCAACACCACCACGCCGCCGCAGATCGAGTTGTTTCGCGCCAATGGCGAAAAGATCGCCACGCTGCTGAAGAACGACCTGAGCGACCCACAGCATCCGTACGCCAGGTACCGCGACGCGCAGCGCCCGATCGAATTCGGCACGCTCAGCGCTGTCGACGGCAAGACACCGCTGCATTACCGCCTGACCAAGCCGGACAATTTCGACCCGGCCAAGCGCTACCCGGTCATCGTCTATGTGTATGGCGGCCCGGCGGCGCAGACCGTGCTCGATGCCTGGCCCAGCCGCGGCGATGCCTTGTTCGACCAGTACTTGGCCCAGCGCGGGTACGTGGTGTTTTCGCTGGATAACCGCGGCACCCCACGGCGCGGGCGCGACTTCGGGGGCGCGCTGTACGGCAAGCAGGGCACGGTGGAAGTGGACGACCAGCTGCAAGGTGTGGCCTGGCTCAAACAACACCCCTGGGTCGATGCCAAGCGGATTGGCGTGCAGGGCTGGTCCAATGGCGGTTACATGACCTTGATGTTGCTGGCCAAGCACAGCGAGACCTATGCCTGCGGCGTGGCCGGCGCACCGGTCACCGATTGGGGCCTGTACGACACGCATTACACCGAGCGCTACATGGACCTGCCGGCTAACAACGCCGCAGGCTATCGCGACGCACGCATCGCCACGCATCTGGATGGACTGCGCGCCAAGCTGCTACTGATCCACGGCATGGCCGACGACAATGTGCTGTTCACCAACTCCACTGCGCTGATGAGCGCGCTGCAGCAACGCGGCACCCCGTTTGAATTGATGACGTATCCCGGCGCGAAGCATGGGTTGTCGGGTGCAACCGCACTGCATCGTTACAAGACTGCCGAAACGTTTTTGCAGCGCTGTTTGATGCCGGTGCACGACTAAACACACACCGATGCGTTGCACCGATCGCCCGCCCTTACCAGTGTTCGCACAAGGAGTGCCATGTCCCTGCCGCCACCGATTCCTCCAGCATCACCGCAGCCCCAGCGCGCGCATGATTTTTGGAGCCGGCATTGGAGGTGGGTCGTCCCCGGCATCGGCGTGGTGCTGTTCGTGCTGTTGGCCTTGGTGATCGGCGCGTTGATCTGCGTGATTTCCGCAGCGGTGAAATCCAGCGATGTGTATCGCGACGCATTGCAGATCGCCAGGACCGATGCGCGGGTCGTGCGACTGCTTGGCACACCGATCACCGAAGCCTTCCTGCCCAACGGCAGCGTCCGTTACTCCGGTCCCACCGGCGAGGCGCATTTCAGCGTTGGGCTGCAGGGCCCGCGCGGCGAGGGCAGCGTGCAGGTGGATGCCACACGCCGGCATGGCCGTTGGACCTACCAGACACTGACCTTCGCCGGCATCGATGGCGACCCGATCGATGTGTTGCCTGCCATCGCATCGCCACCGCAGCCCTGCCTGCCATGACCTAAGGCAGATTGCCGCGGCCGTTGCAGATGGGTAGGGTCGCGCTACTCACTTCGCGGATCTGCCTCATGAAGCCACTCGTTCTCGCCGTTGCGCTGGCGCTCGGTTCCTCGTTGCCGTTGCAGGCACAGACCGGCAAGACCGCGCCGACACAACCCGCCAGCCCGGCCTGGGTGCAGACCAGCAACGGGTATGCGCAGATCCTGCTCAACGCGCAGGCGCCGTTCCAGCCCGAATACGCCAGCTTCTTCGGTGTGCCCGGCTATGACGATCAGGTCGTCGACCTGGGCCTGGACAACGCCGCGCGCTACCGCGATGCCATGCGCAAGGCACGCGCCACGTTGCAGGCCAAGCTGACCACCGAGCGCGACGCCAACGTGCGCCAGGACCTGCAGATCATGATCGGCGCCGCCGAGCAGAACATCGAAGGCAGCGAACTCAACGAGCGCTATCTGTTGCCCTGGAGCGACGCGCCTGAGGTCGTCTTCAGTGGCCTCAACGGTCTGCTCTCCGACCAGACCGTGCCCGAGCGCCGCGCCAAGGCGCTGGACCGCCTCAAGCGTTACGTCGGCCTGGTGCCGGGCAGCACGCCCACCACCACGCTGGCGCGTCAGCGCTACGAGGAAAAGCTGGGCAACACCGCGTTACTGCAGCCCACCCAGCGCGAAGTGGAGCAGGCGCTGGCCAACGTGGACACCTACGTCGCAGGCATCGGCGAGCTGTTCGCCAAGTACAAGATCGCCGGCGCCGACGAAGCGCTCAAGGCGATGTCCACGCAACTGAAGGACTACGCCGCCTGGACCCGCAGCACTGTGCTGCCCAAGGCGCGCAAGGACACCCGCCTGCCCGAGCCGCTGTACGCCTTCCAGCTCAAGCAGGTCGGGATCGACATCGCGCCGCAGCAGCTGATCCAGCGCGCGCAGCTGGAATTCATGGAAACCCGCTCGGCCATGCGCCAGCTGGCACCGCTGGTGGCCAAGGCCAAGGGCGTGCAGGGCAGCGATTACGTGCAGGTGATCCGTGCGCTCAAGGGCAACAAGATCGCCGACGACCAGCTGGAAACCCACTACCGCGGCGTGATCGACCAGATCGACCCGATCATCCGCCAGCAGCGCATCGTCGATGTGCCCAACCGCCCGATGCAGATGCGCCTGGGCAGTGCCGCCGAAAGCGCTGCGCAACCGGCACCGCACTTCCTGCCCGCACCGCTGATCGGCAATACCGGCCAGCAGGGCCAGTTCGTGCTGCCGTTGGGCAACCCGTCCGCCGAGGGCGGCAAGAAGGAGCAGTACGACGACTTCAACTTCGGCTCGGCCGCCTGGACGCTCAGCGCGCATGAAGGTCGCCCCGGCCACGAGCTACAGTTCACCGCCATGGTCGAACGCGGCGTGTCGCTGGCGCGCAGCATGTTCGCGTTCAACTCGGTCAACGTCGAAGGCTGGGCGCTGTATGCCGAAGCCGAAATGGTGCCGTACGAACCGCTCGACGGCCAGCTGATCGCCCTGCAGTTCCGCCTGCTGCGCGCTGCCCGCGCCATGCTCGACCCCATGCTCAACCTAGGCCTGATCGACCGCGAACGCGCACGCCAGGTGCTGGAAGACGACGTCGGCCTGTCGCCGGCGATGACCCGCCAGGAACTGGACCGCTACACCGTCCGCGCCCCCGGTCAGGCCGGCAGCTACTTCTACGGCTACACCCGCATCCTCGAACTGCGCATGCGCACCGAACTGGCCCTCGGCAAGAAGTTCGACCGCCTGGCCTTCAACAACTTCCTGCTCGACCAGGGCCTGCTACCACCGGATCAGCTGGCCAAGGCGGTGGAAACCCAGTTCATCCCGGCGCAGCTAGGTAATCACAGCCAGTCAAATTGATTGACTCTGACAGCTGTGCGAGGCTGGATCTGCGGCGCGGTCCCGAATGACGCGCCGATGGATCGACTTCGATGTCTTCAGACTGCAGCTACATCGAACGGGTGCAATGCGTTTCAAACGGCAGAAGTGATTGGCGCCTGCCGAAACTAGCCGGTCCGGTTCTTTGAGGCTGGAGAGCGCAGGCAGCCATACATCGTCTGATGCGCATGTGCCGCTTCACGACGACTATCCAGTGCATCTGCACTCAATGGTCATGAGGAACGTTTTCAGGCGGCCTCTTGCCATTCCAACTACCTCGCTTCATCGCTTTGGGGCAGATCCTTTTGTACTGGTAATACGCATCGATTCCAGTCTGGGTCCATGGTCCGCAATACGGGCCTTTGCAGCAGACGGAGAGACTGGGTTGAACACAGTAGCCTAGCATCGGTGCTGTTGTCCCACTGATTGGATCTATCGCTATCCAATTCTTGTCGGCACCTTTGCATCCCTGTGTACAGAATACGAATGGGTCATTATCGCGGCACACAAGCTTTTCATAAACGCTTTGCGCCTGAATCTCGGCCTGGCCGGCAAAAAACAATACCAATATCCATATCAAGTTCTTCATCGCTAGTCCTTATGTCCAGGGAGGTCAATAGATGCAATTCATCAATGATTGGCGATTTGATCATTCACTAAGAGCACCCAATTCCTATTTGTGAGATGCGCAGGCGCTATCTGCAAACTCATCTGCTCGGGCAAGATAACGCATCCTATCTCGGGTTTCACCTTGTGGGCATGCGTCCAAGCCATGAACGTCCGGACGCATGCGGGTCGGCAATCAAAGGTCGATAACGCTTTCGAAGGCAGCCATATTAGCTAACTGACTGGCCGCAGGTACGTAGCGACTGCTGTCAGCAGGAGAGGAGCAATCAGCGAGCGGTCCTAGTCTTGCACCCCCGCCGGCACCCAGATCGCCATACCCGCCGCGCGCTTCTGGGTAGTCGGGATGCCGATCCCCAGGCCGCCGCCGACGCGGCCGCCGTAGCTGCCGCCGCCGACCGACAGGCCGCCGCCGGAGCGCTCCGAGCCGACGCCGACGATGACCACGCCGTTGGCGCCCAGCTTGGCGGCTTCGCGCTTGAGGCGCTGCACGGCTGCATCGGTCTGGCCCTGGGTGCCGAAGCCGGCGGCGCTGGTGGATTCGAGCTGGGCGATCTCCACCGAGCCGACCGGGGCATGCGAATAGACCTGCACCTGGGCGGGGTCGATCGGGGCGCGTGCCTGGCCGAGCATTACCTTGGAACTGCTGGCGCAGCCGGCCAGCAGCAGGGCCAATGCAGCGCCGACGACGAAATGCCTGTTCATGATGTGGCCCCCTGAAAGATGGTGATGACGGCGATGATCCGGCGCCCGGACTGAAGAGTGGCTAACACGACGCGACGAGCCGCCGTGCCACTGCGTGACGGCTACACAATCGTCCTGTCAGCACTCTGAATCGCAGCGGGCGCTGTCGCAGACTAGCCACGCCCATGTGAGGCTGCCGCCAAGCCGCCATTGGTCATGATGACCACCCGCCCACGCCGTGCGGACGGCGGCGCCGGTAAGCTCGTGCTTTGTTCAATGCGAGGTGGCACGTGGGATTGATCAGTCTGTTGTGGGGGATCGTGGCGCTGCTGTGGATGGTGCTGGCCTTCATTCCGCTGCTGGGCTGGGGCAACTGGTTCCTGATTCCGTTCGCGGCAGTGGGTGCGCTGATCGCGGCGATCGCGCTGTTGTTTACCTCGGCCGGCCATCGTGGCCGCGCCAAGACCGGCCTGCTGCTCAACGCCCTGGTGATCGTGGTCGGGGTGATCCGCCTGAGCCTGGGCGGCGGCGTGATCTAGCGGTTGCAGCGCTGCGACAGTGCGTCGCAGCGGCGTCCGCAGCAAGGTGGCGGGCGTAAACTTGTGGGCTGTCACAAGGAGCCTTGTCATGGCCCACCCGCACTATCGCCCCCGCCGCATGCGCCACGATGCGTTTTCGCGTCGGTTGATGCGCGAAAACACGTTGACCACCGATGACCTGATCTGGCCAGTATTCGTGCACGAGTTGCCCGGCCGTGCGCCGATTGCGTCGATGCCGGGCGTAGAACGCCTGTCGCTGGACGAGTTGCTGCGCGAGGCGGAAAACGCGCTGGAACTGGGCATCCCGGTGATCGATCTATTCCCGGTGATCGACCCGGCCGGCAAGAGCCTGGATGCGGCCGAAGCCTGGAACCCGGACGGCCTGGCGCAGCGGGCGGTACGTGCGTTGAAATCACGCTTTCCCGAACTGGGCGTCATGACCGACGTGGCGCTGGACCCGTACACCACCCACGGCCAGGACGGCATCATCGACGCCAAGGGCTATGTGCTCAACGAGATCACCGTCGCGGCCCTGGTCAAGCAATCGTTGTCGCATGCACAGGCGGGCGTGGACATCATTTCGCCCTCGGACATGATGGACGGCCGCATCGGCGCGATCCGCCGCGCGCTCGATGCCGACGATCATCTCAACGTGCGCATCATGGCGTACTCGGCCAAGTACGCATCGGCGTTCTACGGCCCGTTCCGCGATGCGGTGGGCAGCGCCGGCAATCTGGGCAAGGCCGACAAGACCACCTACCAGATGGACCCGGCCAACGGCGACGAAGCCTTGCGCGAGATCGCCCTGGATCTGGAAGAAGGCGCGGACATGGTGATGGTCAAGCCGGGCATGCCGTATCTGGATGTGGTGCGCCGGGTGAAGGACCAATTCCGCGTGCCGACCTTCGCGTATCAGGTCAGCGGCGAGTACGCGATGCTCAAGGCGGCGGCAGCCAATGGATGGCTGGATGAGCGCACGTGCGTGCTCGAGGCGTTGATGGCCTTCAAGCGTGCCGGTGCCGATGGCGTGCTGACCTATTTCGCCCCGCAAGTGGCGCGCTGGTTGCGCGAAACGCGCTGAGCGCGAGCGCCTGCGGCCATGGCGCCGCAGGCGCATCTGCATCAGTGCGCCGATGCCAGCAACGCTGTCGGCAGGCAGCCCAATGCGCTGAGCGTTGCCTCAACGGCCGCGTCCAGGGGCGTGTGCGGTTCCTCCCCCAGCACCTCGCGCAGGCGCGTGTTGCGCAGGCGCAGCGGGTGGCGCCACAGCGGCCGGATCTCGCGCAGTTCGCGTGCCAGCGGCACAAACGGACTGGCCAGCGGGATTGCCCACCATGGAAAGCGACGCAGTGTCGGCTGCGCGCCGCCATGGCGCACCACCACCCGGCCGATCGCGGCTGCCATCTGCGTGCCGTCGGCATCCCAGTGCCCGGCCATGTGCAGGCGGGCAAACGCAGGTAGCGTGTCGCGGCGCTGCAGCAGCCGCAGCATGCACTGCGCAACGTCAGGCAGGTAGGCCCATTGATGGCCAACGCCTGGCGCGCCAGGCAGGGTCACCTTGGTGACTGGGTGTCCCGGGGTGACCAGTCCCTGGGCGAACCAGCTACTGAGCGCGCGTGGGCCGAAGTAGTCGCCGGCGCGCACGATCAGCGCCCGCATGCCGTGCGCGGTGGCGGCCTGCAGGCGGCGCTCCATCTCGACCCGGATCGCGCCTTTGCGGCTGGTCGGTGTCTGCGGCGCCTCCTCGTCCGGTGACGGATAGGCGTCGGGGCCGTAGTTGTAGACGGTGCCGGGCAACACGATGTTGGCGCCTTCGGCGCGGGCCGCTGCGATGCTGTTGTCGAGCATCGGCAGCACCAGCTCGGACCAGCGCCGGTAGCCGGGTGGATTGACCGCGTGCACGATCACCGTGCAACCGCGTGCTGCCTGCAGGACATCCTGTCGCTGCATGGCGTCGCCGCGACGCCAGTCGATGCCGTCGCGGTGTTCCGCAGCGGCCGCCAACCCGCGTTGCAGCGCACGTACCTGCCAGCCTGCATCGCGCAGTTGCCGCGCCAGTTCGCCGCCGATACCGCCACTGGCGCCGAGAACGAGGGCGATTGCTGTCTGTGTCATGGGCCTGCTCCGCTGTCGAGATGCGGCCAGTGTGGAAAGACTGTTGCTGCGAATAAATTGCCGAAGATCTGCATGCAGCTATACATTTGTGTATGGCCGATACGATCAGTTGGGAGCTTTACCGGTCCTTCCTCGCGGTGCTGGAAGAGGGCTCGCTGTCTGCGGCTGCACGCGCGCTGGGTCTGACACAGCCCACTGTCGGGCGGCATGTCGCGGCGCTGGAGGAACTGCTGGCAGTGCCGCTGTTCGTGCGTTCGCACACCGGACTGCTGCCAACCGATGCCGCACAGGCGTTGCGCGGTCATGCGCGCGCCATGGCCGACATTGCCGCTGCGTTGCAGCGCGCAGCTGGCCGGCATGGCGACGCGGTGCAGGGCACGGTCAGGATCTCCGCCAGCGAAGTGGTGGGCGCGGAAATCCTGCCGCCGATCCTGGCTGCATTGCGTCACGCGCATCCGCAACTGCGCATGGAACTGGTGTTGAGCAATCGGGTGCAGGATCTGCTGCATCGCCAAGCCGACGTGGCGGTGCGCATGATCCGGCCGCAGCAGGACCTGCTGGTGGCGCGTCGCGTCGGTGAGATCGCCATCGGGCTATACGCCCATCCGGACTATGTAGACCGGCATGGCGTGCCGCAGCGCCCGGACGAGCTGGCGCAACACGCGCTAGTGGGCTTCGACACGGACACTCCGTTCCTGCGCGGCGCGCGCACCGGTTTCCCGTTTTGGGAGCCTGCGGCCTTTGCGCTACGTGCCGACAGCGATCTGGCGCAGCTGGCGTTGATCCGTGCCGGATGCGGCATCGGCTTCTGCCAGGCGGCGCTGGCACGGCGGATGCCACGCCTGCTGCCGGTGTTGCCGCAGCAGGTCGGCATTGCCCTGGACGTTTGGGTCACGATGCATCAAGACCTGCGCGCCAGTGCGGCCTGCAGTGCGGTGTTCGCGGCCCTGGCGGCTGGATTGGCCGCGCACTGCGCCGCGCCGGAGGCGGGCGCCGGCACCAACTGACAGCGGCTGGGCACATGCGCCTGCATGGCACCCAGCCGCTGCGATGACCGATCCCGATTGCCGTTCGCGTGCGCCGTCCGCAAGCGTGACGCACATGCAGCCGCATGCCACGCAAACGTGGACGTTACGGCAGCACCAACGCGATCGCCTGCGACTTCACGCTCGCGCTGAGCGACGGAAACGGGTCCACGTCGGTCATCATGACCAGGTCATTGATCGACACCACATCGCAGTTGATGCTGTTGTCGTTGACGCACAGATACGCGCCCGCGCCCACGCCCGGCTCGTAGATGGCCTTCCACACATACGCCGGTACGGCGACCTTGTCGGTGCCGATGGTCGCTGCGGTGCCACTGTCGAACGTCGGGCCGGTCACCACGTACAACTCGCCGTGCTGCTTGGCCAGCTGACGCACCTGTTCTTCGATGTGCGCCCATTGCCCGGTGTTGAGCTTATGGTTCTGCGGGACGACATTGGCCATGGAAAAGGTCTCTTTTTCCGAGCTTTCGGTCGATGCATCGCCGGCCGGCGTCATGTGCCCGCGGTCGTAGCCGGTGTTGGTGTAGTCGGAGCTTTTCGAGCGATCGGCGGCCGGGATACCGGTTTCGTCGTGGAAGGAACCGACCCGGCCGATCGCCTCGGCGCCGGCAACCTGCTGGTCGGTGAGGTGCTCGGCCGAGTACACCGGGTCCTTGGTCGCGCCCGAGGCCAGCAATACGTATTCGGTGTGGCACACCTCGGTCGTGCGGGTGGTGGCGCTGCTCACGGCAGGCGGAGTGCCGTTGGCGTAAAGCGTGGGACAACTGGTGGCGGCGACCGCCACGGAGGTCGTGCACACCACTGCCAGGGCCACACAACCGCGCAAGAAGAAGGACATTGCAGAGCTCGCTTGCCGAAAGGAGTGAGGAAGGTGGCAACGTGCGATGTCCAAACGATGACCGCGACATGTGCGGCAGATGACGGCGCGCTGCAGGGCGCAGGGAGCAAGGCGGGCCGTTTGCGAGGGCTGCACGCCAAGCTGCGGCAGAACGCCATCAGCGTGCCGGTCGGATGCGAGACTCATTCTCATCTACAATGGTCGGCCGTCCTGTTTCGTGTCCAGGTCTTGATCAAGACGCTTCTGTTCCAGCTGCATTGGCTGCTCGGCATCACTGCCGGGCTGGTGCTGTCAGTGATGGGGCTGACCGGCGCGTCGATGTCCTTCGAGAACGAGATCGTGCGCATGGCCAATCCGGCCATCGCGCAGCTGGCGCAGCGGCATGCTGCGGGCGAGCGCCCCTTGCCGGTGGACGTGCTGCTGCAACGGCTCGATCTGACGGCGACCGATGCGGCACAGAAACACACGGTCACGCGCCTGTTGATCGACCCCACTGGCGCGCGTCCATCTGCCGCCCGCCTATCCGGCAAGGGCGGTGGCCGGGTGTATTTCGATCCCTACACGGGGGAGCGGCTCGCGCCGCCGCGGCTGAGCGCTGCGTTTGCCTTCATCGAAGACCTGCACCGCAATCTGACGGCCGGCACGCGCGGTCAGGCGGTTACCGGTGCGTGCGCCTTGATCCTGCTGTTCTTCTGCGCATCGGGGCTGTATCTGCGCTGGCCGCGGCGGTGGTGGAGCCCGCGGACCTGGTGGGTGGTGGAATGGCGACGGCAGGGGCGCAGTTTTTTGTGGAGCCTGCATGCGGTGTTCGGCACTTGGTGCCTGCTGGTGTATCTGCTGGTCGCCCTGACCGGGCTGACCTGGTCCTACACCTGGTATCGCGATGGCATGGTGGCCTTGCTCGGCG
Source organism: Xanthomonas prunicola (assembly GCF_002846205.1). GTDB lineage: Bacteria > Pseudomonadota > Gammaproteobacteria > Xanthomonadales > Xanthomonadaceae > Xanthomonas > Xanthomonas prunicola. Next base: position 121,514 of record NZ_PHKV01000007.1, on the reverse strand, counting down.
CCGCGCCTGCGATACGCGGCGACAAAGGCGACAACCGCCCGGCCACCGTCGATTTCGCACGCGTGCAGCGCACGCTCGATGGCATTGCGGCCACCCGCAGCGCCGCCTTGGATCTGCGCATTCCCACGCGCGCCGGGCAGCCTCTGAATGTGCGGTTCTTGCCTGACAACCCCGCTCACGATCGCGCCTACAACAGTCTTGATATCGCGCCGGACAGCGGGGCACTGCAGCAGCGCCAGGACTACGCGCTGCTGCCGCGCGGGCAACAAGTAGCGGTGAGCATGTTCCCGCTGCATTCGGGCAGTTTTTTCGGGCTGCCCGGGCGCATCGTGGTGATGCTGGCCAGCCTTGGCATGTCGGTGTTCTTCGTCACCGGTTGGATGCTGTATCTGGATCGGCGCCGCAAAAAACGCGAACTACGCGCCGCGCGTGTGGTGTTGCAGGGCGCCGCGCCGGCGTCGCAAGCAGCGCCATGGTTGATTGCGTTCGCCAGCCAGAGCGGGTTTGCCGAACGCCTGGCGTGGCAGGCCGCCGGGCACTTGCAGACGGCCGGCTTGCCGGTGCAGGTGCGCTCGCTGGCGCAGCTGGATGCGCAGGAGCTGCAACGCACCCGGCATGCGCTCTTGGTGATCAGTACGTTTGGCGATGGCGAGCCACCGGATGCGGCACGCGGTTTCGAGCGCGGACTGCTGCGGCAACGCCTGGAATTGCCGCAACTGACCTATGCGGTGCTGGCGCTGGGCGACCGCCAATATGCGCAGTTCTGCGGGTTCTCGCGGCGTGTCGACCAATGGCTGGATGCGCAGGGCGCGCGCGCGCTGTTTCCTGCAGTGGAAATGGACAACAGCGATCCGCAGGCGCTGGCGCAATGGCATGCGCAGCTGGGCCAGATCGCCGGTGCACCGGTGATCGCCGCGCCCCTGGCACGGCCCACGGTGACCGAATGGACGCTGTCCTCGCGCACGCATCTGAATCCGGGCAGCGAAGGAGCGCCGATCTGGCGCATCGATCTGCAGCCACCGGCCCAAGCACGGTGGCAAGCCGGCGACATCCTCGAAGTGCAGCCCGCGCATGCCCAAGAGCAGGTGCGCGTCTGTCTGGCTGCATGGGGTCTGTCGCCGGACGCGCTGGTGCACGTGGACGCGCAGTTACTGCCGCTGCAGCAGGCCGCCGCCGAGCGCGTGCTGCCGGAGCCGCCTGCAACGCCGCTCGCCCATGCTCCGGATCCGCAAACCTGGCTGGATGCCTGCGCCTGGCTGCCCACGCGCGATTATTCGCTCGCCAGCGTGCCGGCCGATGGAACCGCGAGGGTCGTGGTGCGGCTGACCGCGCGTGCCGATGGCAGCCCCGGTCTGGGTTCGGGTTGGCTGATCTGCCATGCGCCGGTCGGCACGCCGGTGCGCGCACGGTTGCGCACCAATCCCGGATTTCATCGGGTCGACACAATGCCGATGGTCTTGATCGGCAATGGCACCGGCATTGCCGGCCTGCGCGCGCTGTTACGCGAAGCCGAGCTGGCCGGCGTGCATGGGCACTGGTTGTTGTTCGGTGAGCGGCATGCTGCACACGACCGCCTGTTCGCCGACGAGTTGCAAGCCTGGCAGGCGAGTGGGCACCTGCAGCAACTGGAGTGGGTGTTCTCGCGCGATCAACCGCACAAGCGCTACGTGCAGCATCACCTACGCGGAGCCGGCGACACGCTGCGGCACTGGATCGACCGTGGCGCGGTCATTTATGTCTGCGGCAGTCTGGACAGCATGGCGCGCGAAGTCGACGCAACGGTGCGAGAACTTCTCGGTGACACGCGGTTGGAATCATTGACCGCGGCGGGCCGTTATCGGCGCGATGTGTACTGATTGCGGTGAGGGGCGCGGCATTCCGGCCTGACATCGGTTCGCAGAACCTGGTGCGTGCGCGTGAGGCGGGCGCGGGGATTGCACAACCGCAGACAGCCATGCACGACGGATACGTGCCGATGCTGAGCATTGCCTGCTCGCTGCTCGCACGGCGCCTGCAAAACAGTTTGTTATCGCATCTTGTTTTATTCAATCAAAAGCCCTGCAAAACAGTTTGTTATCGCATCTTGTTTTATTCAATCAAAAGCCTGGTCGGTCGAGCGCGCGGTGTCCTCACCGCTCGCGGGACACGCCGTGAATCCGTCCATGCGCTCGTTGGCGGCATCCATGCCGCCAACGGCTCCGCAATCGGCGAGGGCACCCCGCCAGATGTGTCTTGAAGAATGAGGACTTCGCGTCGCACGGTTCGCTAGCCGCCGCATTGGAAGCGATCAGCAGCTCTGCGGCGACTGCCCAGATCACCCCGTCTCGATCTGATCCAACGCACCCATCCACCTCAACGGCAACTCGTATCGCCCTCGGCTGCCGGTGCCTTCATCCGGTAGATGTCCAGCTGCCCTGCGCGCGGTGCTCGGGCACTGCCGGTCACCAGCAATTCGCCGGGCTTTGCCGCATCCACGACCGCGCCGAAGGTGCGCTCCTGCGGCCCGTTGAACGACAGCGGCAGCGGCTGGCCCGGTGCAAAATGCCCGTCTTTGCAGACGGACAACAGCAACTGGCTGGGGCCGTCGGTCTTTCCGCGGGCCCACACCAGCGCGCGTCCGTCGCCGAGCCAGGCGGCGTCCAGTTCGTCGGCTGCGCTGTTGATGTCGACCAAGGCCACCGGCGCACTAAACGCCTTCCCATCCCAGTGCGCCACGAACAGGTCCATGCCGCCGCCGCCGCCGTGTCCGTCGCTGGCGAACAGCAGGCGCGTCCCGTCCAGCGACAGCGTCGGCGCGCGTTCGTTGCCGGCGCTGTTGATCGCCGCGCCCAGCGATTGCACCGGGCCCACGGCGCCTTTCGCATCCAGCGGTGCCCGGTACAGGTCGCTGCCGCCCGCGCCGCCGGGTCGGGTGGAGGCGAACAGCAGCCAGCGGCCGTCGGCACTGAACAGTGGCGTGGTCTCGTCCTGCCCGGTATTGATCGGCAGCGGTTGCGCGTCCTGCCAGCGCCCGCCGCGCAGCTGCGCCTGCCACAGATCCCAGCCGCCGGCGCCACCGGCGCGGTCGCTGGCCCAGACGATGCGCTGCCCGTCCGGGCTGAGCGTGGCGCGTGACTCATTCGCTGGCGTGGAGACCACGCCCATGCCCTCGATGCCGAATTCAGCAAGCCCCGAAGCAGACGGGACGCAGAGTAAACTTGCCGCCAGCGTGAGCAGCGTCCATCGATAGTGCATGTGGTGTTCCTGCAAGAGCGGTTAACAAAATGACTGCGCAACCGCCAGGCGGGCGCGGCCAGTGCTCGGAATCGGCATGTACCACTCGTACACTCCGGTTCCTGCGCGCGGTCGATGCCCACCTGACGACCGCTCGCTACATGTTGTTAGCCACTCTAAAGTCGCGCACAGTCTAGTCAACCAGAGAGCGTTTCATGCCCGTATCCCGTTATGCCGTGTTCGGTCACCCCGTCGCCCATTCGCTGTCGCCGGCCATCCACGCCGACTTCGGGAAGCAGACCGGCATTGCGCTGGACTACACCGCCATCGATGCGCCGCCGGAGGACTTCAGTGCCGCGCTGCAACGCTTCGCCCACGAAGGCGGCAAGGGCGCGAACGTCACCCTGCCACTGAAGGAAGCGGCGTGTGCGCTGGCCAGCAGCCTCAGCGATCGCGCGCGGCTGGCCGGAGCGGCGAACACACTGGTGCGTCACGACGGCCAGTGGCAGGGTGACAACACCGACGGTATCGGCCTGGTGCGTGATCTCACCGATCGCCATGGCCTGGATCTGCGCGGTCGCCGCGTCCTGCTGCTGGGCGCCGGCGGCGCTGCACGCGGCGTCGCGCCGGCGCTGCTGGAAGCCGGCATTACCGAAATGGTGGTGGTGAACCGCTCGCCCGAGCGCGCCGATGCGTTGTGCGATGCGCTCGGCGAACCCGGTCGGGTGGTGTCGCGTTATATCGAAGACCTGCGCGACCTTGGCGACTTCGAGCTGATCGTCAACGCCACCGCCGCCGGGCGCGACCGCGACGCCGGTGCGTTCGCGCTGCCGCTGGGGCTGGTCAACAGCCTCACTGCCGCGGTCGATCTGAACTATGGCGCCACCGCCATTGCGTTTCTGGCGTGGGCGCGTTCGGCGCAATGCCGGTACGCCATCGACGGCCTGGGCATGCTGGTAGAGCAGGCCGCCGAAAGCTTCGCGCTATGGCACGGCGTGCGCCCGGACACCGATCCGGTCTACGCCGCGCTGCGCGCGCGCGAGGCCGTGCTGGTCAGTGCCGACTGACGTGGGCAGCGCCGATGCCACCGCTATCCTGCTGACCCTGGTCACCAGCCTGCTGTCGCGCGTGCCGATGCTGATTGCGCTGCTGCTTGGGCTGGTCCTGCTGTGGCGCGCGCCGCATAGCCCGCTGCGGCGTGCCGGGCTGGCCGCGCTCTGGTTGCTGCTGGGCTGCCTGTTCGCCGAGGTCGCGTTCCAGGCGATTCCGATGCTGTTGCTGCAGCAAGGCAATGTGCGTCAGATCAGCATGGTGGTCAGCATCGCCCACTTCGTGCTGATGGCCGTCCAGGCCGTCGGCATCGGCGTGCTGGTGTGGACGCTGGCGGCCAGCTTGCAACGCTTGGCACCCACCGCTGGTACGCGCCCATGATTCCGCTCAAAGCCATCGCGCTGGTCATCGTTGGGCTGGTCTGTGCCGGGCAGGGCGTATGGACGCTGCTGCATCCGCAGGCGCTGGCCGCGGTCAATCGCGGCGGCCTGCTGTACGAACGCTTCGGGCCGAACGGTGTGGGCGCCGGCATGTTGTTGATGGGTATCGCGATGGCGGCCATTGGCATGGTGTGGGCGCGCTATGCGTGGCCTTCGCGCGCGCTGCGCAGCTGACGAAGCGAAGACACGCTGCCTGCTCATTGCAGGCAGCGAGGTCCTCGGTCGGCATCCATCGCGCGACCTTCCGGATTCAAGCAGGCAGCCGGTGCTTGCAGGCGGTGATTGAACAGCCGAACCCTGCGGCAGGCCGTGCAACGTGCGTTCTCGGCATCAGGTTGGCCGCACGATCGCCCCGCACAAGCAAACGCGTTCAGCCGCGCACCACGCCGGTCGCAGGCGCTGCGCCGGTCCATGCGAAAATAGCGCGATGAGTGACCTTGCCCCACCGGCTGCGCCGTCCGCGCCCGTTCCCACCCAGCGTGTGCTGACCGACCCGATCAAGGCCGGCATCCGCGACGCCTACGCCAAGCTGCAGGCCAATACGCCTGGCTTCGCCACGCGCCGCGCGCAGAGCCAGATGATCGGCCTGGTCTCGCGTGCGCTGGCCACCTCCGGCGGCATCGGCATTGCCGAGGCGCCCACCGGCGTGGGCAAGAGTCTGGGCTATCTCACTGCCGGCGTGCCGATCGCACTGGCCACCAAGAAGAAGCTGGTGATCAGCACCGGTACCGTGGCGCTGCAGTCGCAACTGGTGGAGCGCGACATCCCGGCCTTCCTCAAGGCCACCGGGCTGGAAGCGACCGTGGCCCTGGCCAAGGGCCGCACCCGCTATCTGTGCACGCGCAATGCCGCCGAACTGGAAGGCGACACCAGCCAGAACGCCATGTTCGAAGACGAGCAGGCGCTGTACGACCGCCCCCTCAGCCCCGTCGATGCGGATCTGGCCAAGCGGCTGGCCAAGGCCTACGCCGCGCGCACCTGGAACGGCGACCTGGACGATGCGCCAGAGCAGGTTTCGGTGCCGCTGCGCATGCGCATTACCACGCCGGCCTCCGGCTGTGCGGGACGCCGCTGCAGTTATGCCGCGCAATGCCCGGTGCTCAAGGCACGCACCGACGTGCGCGAAGCGCAGATCGTGGTGACCAACCATGCCTTGCTGCTGTCCTCGCTGTCGCTGGGTGATGCCGAAAACGGCCAGCCGCTGATCGCCCCGCCGTCGGACATGCTGCTGGTGCTCGACGAGGGCCATCACATCGCCGGCGTGGCGATCGACCAGGGGGCGGCCAATCTGCCGCTGGACGAGATGGCCAAGCGCACTGGCCGCATGCAGATTCTCATCGCCGCTGCGTACCGCGCGGTGGACAAGGACAAGATCGGCAACCTGCTGCCCAACGAAGCCATCGAAGTGGCGGCGCGGGTGTCCAAACTGCTCAAGGCCTTCCATGCCGAGGTCGAGCGCGTCTGGAAGCCCGAGCCCGGCGAACGCGATCCGTTGTGGCGTGCGGCCAACGGCAAGTTGCCGCCGCAGTGGGGCCCGGCCATCGAAGAACTCGGCGAACAAACCCGCGCGCTGTTCAACTGGGTGCATGCCGCCCATGGCGCGGTAGCCAAGGGCAAGCAGGACGATGCCGCACGCGAGCGTCTGCAACGCAACCTGGGCCTGGCCCTGGAAATGGCCGAGCAGCAGCACAATCTGTGGAGCGGCTGGCGGCGCGAAGACAAGGAAGGCCAGCCGCCGATGGCGCGCTGGATCACTCTCTCGCGCGACGGCGACCTGATCTGCCACTGCTCGCCGGTCTCGGCCGCGCAAGTGCTGCGCACGATGATCTGGAACGAGGTGGATTCGGTGGTGATGACCTCGGCCACGCTCACTGGCGGCGGCGATTTCCAATCCTTCGCCATCGATAACGGGCTGCCCGATCACGCCGAAATGGCATCGCTGGCCTCGCCGTTCGACCTGCCCAATCAGGCCGAATTGATCGTGCCCAATTTCCCGGTCACGCCCGACGACCGCGAAGGCCATCCGAAAGAAGTGGCTAAATATCTGGTGCGCGAACTGGATTGGACCGCCAAGGGCAGCATCGTGCTGTTCACCTCGCGCTGGAAGATGGAAAAGGTCGCCGACCTGATGCCGCTGGCGCAACGCAACCGCGTGCTGGTGCAGGGCGAGGGCAACAAGTCGCAACTGATCACCGAACACCTGCGCCGCATCGCCGTTGGCGAAGGCTCTGTGTTGTTCGGGCTCAATTCCTTCGGCGAAGGCCTGGATCTACCCGGCGAGGCCTGCACCACGGTGGTCATTACCCAGGTGCCGTTCGCCGTGCCGACCGATCCGCAGACCTCCACCTTGAGCGAATGGCTGGAAAGCCGCGGTCATAACGCCTTCAACCTGATCGCCATTCCGCATGCGCTGCGCACGCTCACGCAGTTCGCCGGCCGCTTGATCCGCAGCTCCAACGACCATGGCCGCGTGATCATTCTCGACTCGCGCCTGCTGACACGTCGCTACGGCAAACGCATCATCGACGCGTTGCCACCGTTCAAGCGGGTGATCGGCTAGTCCAGGGCAGCCATTTCTTTTTGCTTTAGAGAGATTCCTGGGCGCGGCATATGGTTATGCGATGCAGTGCGCTTGACAGCGCTCATTTCTCTGGATTAACTGGGCCTGAAGGGAGTAGGCGCGTCTCTTAGCGAAGCAGGGAGTGCATATGCCGGGCAGTTTCTTCAGGGAAGAAGTGTTGCGCGCACGCCGAGAAGCCTGGCTCGCGCCGGTGCGCCTTGAGGCGCCAAGGTTCGGTTGGCCTTGCTTTGCCACCGCACTGTTTCTCGTGGTCACGGTGTTCTCATTGCTGTGCTTTGGAAGTTTCACCCGGCACGAAGCCGTTAATGGCGCATTGGTACCGGACCGTGGCCTGTTGACATTGACGCCGCTCAGCGCGGGCATGGTGTCCAAAGCGTTCGTGGTCGAGGGAGCCGCGGTACGGGCTGGTGATCCCGTGCTGGAAATTTCGGGAGAGCAAGACAGTACTTCGCTCGGGGACACCCAGGCATCGGTCATCTCGCAACTTGAGATAAAGCGTAGTCGTCTGAACGCAGATATGCAGGCGCAGGATCAGCTGTACGCCGCCCAGCAGCGCGATCTGCGCCGAAGGATCGCCTTGCTGCAGGCGCAGGTGGACAATACCGCCGAACAAATCCGGTTGCAGCGCCAGCGTGCAGACAGTGCGCTTCGACTCTACGAGCAATGGGTGAGCGCCGCAGAAAAGGGAATATTGACCAAGGTTCAATTACTGCAGCAGCAGGACATTGCAATCCAGAACCAAAGTCAACTCAAGGAGCTGCAAAAGCATGCGCTGGACCTGCGCGTGGAGCATTCCCAACTGCAATCTCAGCTGGAACAAAATCCTGCGACGTTGGAGGCAAAGCGCAACGAAATTGCCAGGCAGATCGCCGACGTCGCTCAATCCCTTTCGGAGAGCGAGGCGCGCCGTTCCATCGTCTTGCGCGCTCCCGCCGACGGAATCATTGGAAACCTGTTTGTCCACGCCGGACAACCTGTCAGCGCGCAACAGCCGCTGGTCACCCTATTGCCCAAGAATATTACCTTGCGCGCCGAGCTCTGGGTGCCTTCCAAGGCCGTTGGATTCGTGACGCGTGGCGATCGCGTCCTTCTTCGCTACCAGGCGTTTCCGTATCAGAAGTTCGGCCGCCACGCAGGCCGTGTGGTTGAGGTCTCGCGTAGCGCGGTCACTTCGAAAGAGTTGTCGTCGCTGCTGGGGCAACAGATTGAGGAGGCCCGCTATCGTGTCATCGTCGAACTGGAAGCACAGCATATTGTCGCCAACGGAAGAAACGAACTGCTGCGTCCGGGCATGGTGTTGGATGCCGACATACTTCTGGAGAAGCGCAAGCTGATCGAATGGATGTTTGAACCCGTTTACGAAATGACGGGGCGTTTGTTGGATGATCCGGCCGGGAAACACGCATGATCGACACCGCATCGGTCCATCGGCTATTGTCGAACCGCGCGCAGATCGTCCCGGTGATGCAGACGGAAGCGGCCGAATGTGGTCTTGCCTGTCTGGTCATGGTCGCTGGATATCACGGTGACAGAATCGATCTCGCTCAGGTCCGGCGGCGATTCAATATCTCGCAGAGAGGCGTTCGCCTTGAGAGGTTGGTGCAAATTGGTCGTGCCATGGGTCTGGATGTTAGGGCAATGCGAGCCGAGCCGGACTATCTGCAAGATCTGAAACAACCATGCATCCTGCATTGGGACATGTCGCACTTCGTTGTTCTTGAACGCATCGCGCGAGGCGTTGCGCTGCTACACGACCCTGCACGAGGGACATTGCGGCTACCGATGTCCGAGGTCGGCAAACATTTCACGGGCGTCTTGCTGGAACTGCAGCCCGGCACAGACTTTCGACCTTCCGTCGAGGCGCCGAAGGTGTCCTTGCGATCCCTGACAGGGCGAATTTTTGGCCTGAGGCGGGGATTGCTGCAGATATTCGGCTTGGCGTTGGCGATCGAAGTGCTTGCGCTGCTTTTGCCTTTCCAGATGCAGTGGGTTATCGACCACGTGCTGGTTTCAGCCGATATGCAACTGCTTAAGATCCTGACCATTGCTTTCTTGCTTACCATCGTTTTCCAGACCATGCTGACAGTCGCGCGGAGCTGGATCGTCAGTTGGCTCGGCGCATCATTGAATACCCAATGGATCACCAACCTGTTTGGTCATCTGATGCGGCTTCCACTCGAGTACTTCGAGAAGCGGCACATGGGCGATGTGTTGTCGCGCTTTTCTTCCTTGAAATCCATCCAGACGACATTGACCGGCAGCTTTGTGGAAGCGATGCTCAATGGGCTAACGGGGTGCCTGGCTGTGGTCATCCTGATGGCCTACAGCCTGCCACTCACAGGCCTGGTCCTGGCAGCTTTCACCCTATATCTCGGCTTGCGTCTGGCCTTCTATCGACTGCAATTCGTGATAAGTCGTGATCAGTTGGCATATGCGGCACGTCAGCAAAGCGAGCTGATGGAGTCGGTACGGGGTATACAGGCGATCAAGCTTGCCAACAAGCAGGGGCTTCGCCAGGGCAGATTGTTCAGTGCCACAGCACAGAGTGTGCGTCTGGAAATGCAGACGCAACGTTTTGGCCTTGCATTCAATGCGCTCAATCAGGGGCTGTTCGGGGCGCAGAGAGTGTTTCTCATCGCCATCGGCGGTTACTTGGCATTGAATGGAACCTTGTCGGCAGGCATGCTTGTTGCCTTCCTGGCGTACGCGGATCTTTTCACCAGCAGGGCTGCGGGCTTGGTCGATAAGTTCATCGAACTCAAGATGCTGCGTCTGCATGCCGAGCGGATCGCGGATATCGCCGCGACTGCCCCGGAGCTGGATGAAATTTCCAGTTATAGCGGCCCGGAGCCCGTTCCTGAAATTCTCGTCAAGGGGCTGAGTTTCCGTTATTCAGACGACGATCCATGGGTCATACGCAATCTCAATCTGCGCATCGAAGCGGGTGAGTCGGTTGCCATTGTGGGCCCCAGCGGCTGTGGCAAGTCCACATTCGCCAAGTTGCTGCTGGGTCTGATCGAGCCGACTGAGGGCACCATCGAGGTCGGCGGCGTCGATATCCGCAAATTTGGGCTGGAGAACTACAGGGCGATGGTGTCGGCAGTCATGCAGGATGATCAGCTATTTGCCGGATCGTTGGCCGACAACATCGCATTCTTCGATCCGGATTCGAGTATCGAGCGGATCGCCAGTGCCGCGCAGCTGGCTACGATCCATGACGATATTGCCAGGATGCCAATGGGCTACGAATCCCTTGTCGGTGATATGGGTTCGATCCTGTCCGGTGGTCAACGTCAGCGCGTCATCCTTGCGCGCGCTTTGTACCGGCAGCCGAAGATCCTCGTGCTGGACGAGGCGACCAGTCATCTGGATTCCACCAGAGATCAAGTGGTCAACGCGCATATCAAGGCAATGAAAATGACCCGGATCATCATCGCGCACCGGCAGGAAACGATTGCCTCTGCCGACCGCAGGATATCGCTTGTCGCCGATTCGCGAGATAAGCAGGCTGCCCTTCATGGCGCCGAGAAACTTGATGCCAGTGATGGTGTCGAGAAGCACGTCGGCAATCTCGCCGGCGAACTACCCTGAAGCAGCCAAGGAGTAAGTAATGGAAAACTTTGAACTCATGGAAAACTCGCGTCCCGTCGCTCAGCGCTTCGCACGTGAGATGACTCAGGAAGAAGTCAGTGCTGTGTCCTGCGGTGGTGCTGGCGATACGTTAGTCATCATCATTGTCGAGGCCATCGACACCGAAACGATCATTATCGTCAGCTAAGCGTCCCCCGGCATGGCGACATGCAGATGTCGCCATGCTCCTGTCGTGCTTTGGAATGTGTCGCGTCTATGGACGAAAATACCAGGAATGTGTTGATCGTCGCGCCGCGCAGCGATACACACGCGTCCACGATTGCTGCGATGATCGCTGCGTCGGGACACGCCGTAAGCCTGTTGGACACCGGGCAATGGCCGTGTGGCCTTGACGGGTCTTTGCTGTATGGGCCGCAAGGCGTGAGTGTTGTTCGAGATGGCGTTCCGATTGTCTACGATGCGGCTTGGAGTCGCCGTTTGTTGTTCAGTAAATCCGCACCTGCGCATGTCCACGATCAGGACATGAAATTCATCAGGACAGAAGGATTGCTGTTCGATCTGGGGGCTGTAGCCTTGCTTGCAGCTGGGCATGGCGTAAAGCGCTGGGTCAATGCGCCGCTAGTCGCACTCGCCGCCGATCAGAAGCCGCTGCAGCTCGCAGCCGCAGTTGTCAGTGGTTTGTTGGTGCCTGAGACCTTGATCAGCCAGCGTCCAGACGATGTTCATGCATTTCGTCAGAAACATGCCGATGGTGTTGTCGTCAAGCCGTTCAATGTCGGGGCATGGGCGGATGGTGAAAACTACAGCGTCTCCTATGCGACACGCATTGCTTCGAAAGAGCAGCTGGCGGATGGGGATCTGCGCGCGTGTCCGACGACCTATCAGCAGGTTATTAGTCATCAAGCGGACCTGCGGGTGGTCTGCATGGGGGGGGAGTACTTCTGCATGCAGATGCGTCATTCCTTGTTGGGCGAGATCGACTATCGTGCCATCAGGCATAAGACGACCATGCACTACCAGTGGGTATCTTTGTATCCCGGCTTGCAGGCAAAGCTGGATGTGCTTCGATCAGCACTGGGGATCGACTTCTTCTGTGCAGATTTTGTCGTCCCCATCGCTGGGGGTGAGCCGGTATTCCTGGAGCTCAACCCGGGTGGACAATTCCTCTATCTGGATGACAAGTCGCCTGGGATGGACATCGCGGGCAAGTTTTGTTCGTTCCTGGTTTACGGGAAAACCAGTAGGTGCCAGGAATTTCCACGCTTGGAAGAAAAGCCCGTAGCTGTTCAGAGTGGGACGGGGGTCGAGAGTTTTCCAGAATCGGGAGTTGAGTGCTCATGAAAGTGGTGATGCTAGGAGTGTTGCTGTGGCAGCTGGCGACGATAGGGCATGCTGTTGCCGAAACAGGGCAGAATCTGCAGCCGGACCGCCACTCTATGAATGCTACCTACCGTGAACAGTTGCTGGCACTGGCCGATGCCGATCAGAAGATCCGTGAGCAGATTCGTGGTGCTTTCACGGCGCAACAGCTGCAGGCCAATCAAGGTGCAGCAAAAGAAATGGCCATGCGTCTGGTTGCGTCGCAACGGGAAAACCAGGCTGCGCTGTCTGCATTGATCGACAAATTCGGCTTCCCCGATGTCGCGTCGGTCGGCGAAGACGGGGCGCATGCCGGTTTCCTGGTCGCGCAGCACTCCACTGACCGCACGTTTCGCGATGGCTTCCTGAAGAACATCGAGATTGCGGCGGCGCGCGGGTCTTACAGCACCGCGGACATGGCATTGTTCGTGGATCGCAACCTGATCATGTCGGGCAAGCCGCAGCGCTATGGCACCCAGCGCAAGGCGGACGGCAGCCTGTTCGAGCTGGAGGATCCGGCGCGGCTGGCGCAGAGACGGGCAGATGTCGGTTTGCCTGACGAGCAGGGCGGTTCTGGCGGTCTTTGAATCTTGCGCAGATCGCCAAGTGCGATGCGATGGCTGCCAATCAACGCACGGGTCGCGCGTGCATGCGTGGATCACATGCGTTCTGGGATCTTGCTGTCCTGCTTGCACTGGGCGATGAATCCGGTCTCCTGTGCATGCTTCACTGCATGTCAATGCCGTCTGAAAGTTTGCCAATCGTGTGCACTGCAGTATGTTGCAGTCGTCAACGCAGAGAGTGCGCCGCTGTGAATCAGGCCTGGTCACCGCATGCGTGGCGCAAGCGACATGATCTTCAACGTGCTACCGCCTTGTAACGCGATGCATATCACGCTCTGGAGTCATCATCATGTTCGCCTATCGCAGTGATCGTAACTAACGACTTCTCACGCTTCGGCCTGCTGGCCATGATTCAGCCTCCTCAAACGAGCTGACGCCATGCGCCCTGGACACCTCATGGTGCTAGCCCTGCTAGCCCCCACGTTGATCGCCCCGCCGGCCTTCGCCCAATCCGTTCTGACCCGCGACAATGGCGCCAAGGTCGGTGACAACCAGAATTCGCAGACGGCCGGCGCCGCCGGCCCGACACTGCTGCAGGACGTGCAGCTGATCCAGAAGCTGCAGCGCTTCGATCGCGAGCGCATTCCCGAGCGCGTGGTGCATGCGCGCGGTACCGGCGTCAAAGGCGAATTCACCGCCACTGCCGATCTGTCCAGCCTGACCAAGGCCAAGGTGTTCAGCGCCGGCGAGAAGACTCCGGTGTTCGTGCGTTTCTCCTCGGTGGTGCATGGCAATCATTCGCCGGAAACGCTGCGCGACCCGCATGGTTTCGCTACCAAGTTCTACACCAGCGAAGGCAACTGGGATCTGGTCGGCAACAACTTCCCGACCTTCTTCATCCGCGATGCGATCAAGTTCCCCGACATGGTCCACGCCTTCAAGCCGGACCCGCGCACCAACCTGGACGACGATTCGCGTCGCTTCGATTTCTTCTCGCATGTGCCTGAAGCCACCCGTACGTTGACGTTGCTGTATTCCAACGAAGGCACGCCCGCCGGCTATCGCTTCATGGATGGCAACGGCGTGCACGCCTACAAGCTGGTCAATGCCCAGGGTGAAGTGCACTACGTCAAGTTCCATTGGAAGACGCTGCAGGGCACCAAGAATCTCGATCCCAAGCAGGTTGCCGCGGTCCAGTCCAAGGACTACAGCCACCTGACCAACGATCTGGTCGGTGCGATCAAGAAGGGCGATTTCCCGAAGTGGGACCTGTACGTGCAGGTGCTCAAGCCCGAAGACCTGGCCAAGTTCGATTTCGATCCGCTCGATGCCACCAAGATCTGGCCCGACGTGCCGGAGCAGAAGGTCGGCCAGATGGTGTTGAACAAGAACGTCGACAACTTCTTCCAGGAAACCGAACAGGTGGCGATGGCGCCGGCCAACCTGGTGCCGGGTATCGAACCGTCTGAAGACCGTCTGTTGCAGGGCCGTATCTTCTCCTATGCCGACACCCAGCTGTATCGCATCGGTGCCAACGGGCTGAGCCTGCCGGTCAACCGCCCGCGCGTGGCCGTCAATAACGGCAACCAGGATGGCGAAGGCAATAACGGCCACACCACCAGCGGCGTGAACTACGAGCCGAGCCGGCTGGAGCCGCGGCCGCAGGACACCGCTGCGCGTTACAGCGCGTTGCCGCTGTCGGGCACCACCCAGCAGGCCAAGATCACCCGCGAGCAGAACTTCAAGCAGGCCGGTGAGTTGTACCGCTCCTACAGCAAGAAGGATCGTGCCGATCTGGTGCAGAGTTTTGGCGAGTCGCTGGCCACCACCGACACCGAAAGCAAGCACCTGATGCTGTCGTTCCTGTACAAGGCCGACCCCGAGTACGGCACTGGCGTGACCCGCGTGGCAAAGGGTGACCTGGCGCGCGTCAAGCAGCTGGCCTCCAGCCTGCAGGAGTGATCCATCCGACGGCATCGCGGCCATGCCGCGGTGCCGTCCCCGTCTTGGGAGAGCGATATGCGCACCCTGCTGTTGGTCATGCTGAGCGCCCTGTGCGCGCCAGCCATCGCTGCCTCGCCGTCTGCCGCGCCCGCAGCGCCCACTTCATCCACGGCAACCCCAGAGCAGATCAAGCTGCAGCTACGTGAGTACTTCTTCGATGCCGCACGCGAAGGTCGCCAGGACATGCTGGCCGAGTTCATTCGCTCGCATTACGACCTCAATACCCGCGACGAGAAGGGCTATACCGCGTTGATCCTTGCCGCGTACCACGGCCAGCGCCCGGCAGTGGAGCAATTACTCAGCGCCGGTGCCGACCCCTGTGCGCAGGACAAGCGTGGCAACACCGCGCTGATGGGCGCCATCTTCAAGGGCGAGCTGGGCATCGCCAAGCGCCTCATGCAGGCCGACTGCGCGCCGGACCAGCGCAACAACGCCGGCCAGACCGCTGCGATGTATGCGGCGCTGTTCCAGCGCACCGATGTGCTCAAGGACCTCGCCGCCAAGGGCGCTGACCTCAGCCTCAAGGACGGGCAGGGCAACGACGTGACCAAACTGCAACGCGGCGAATTCGCCACCTACCCGGCGCGCTGAGCGTGCCGGGTAGGTTTGCGCGTTTCCAGCGCGCAGCATTGGCCGTAATTGCAATGCACGTTGTTCCGCTCGTATCCGATTGGAGTGAGCGGAACACCCGTGCGTAGCCAATGCCTGCTGTGCGACAGGGAGGCAGTCCCTCAGATGTTCTTGTCGCGACCCGCGCCGGTGCTGGGCGAAGACGCCGCACCTGGCGTTGCACGCCTGCTCTACGCTCTGGCTCACCTCGGTCTGGCCCATCTGCCACTCCGGCGGTATCGGTCGGGATGGCCGCATCCATCGCAGCATGTCGGAGCCGCGCTTTGGCAGCGCCAAACCGCCCTGCGCAGTTCTGTCGGTTTTCCGCCGCGACCGCGTTGGAACTCTGGCGCAGGTGGTGATTTTTCCGCCAGCGCGTCAGGAGTTTTCCGACACGCAAATCCTTGCGCGCCAAGGCGTTGACAGAAAGCTGAGCATTTGCTGACTTGCTCAAGATTGCCTGAAGAAAAGCGCAGAAAACAGTTCAAGAAAGCGACGGGAACGCCGATGCTGCAGCTATCGCATCGCACCTTGGAACCCCCGGACCATGAAGCTCGATCCTTCCATCCCTTTCCTGATGTCTCTGCTGGCCATGGTGCTGTGCACCGCCACTGCCGTCGTCGCACTGGTGTTCGGCCAGGTGCACGTGCTGGCCAAGTCGTGGAGCTTCTACACGGTCATGGGCACCGCCCTGATCACGCTGGTCGCTTCGTACCACGCCCTCGGCAAGCCGCTGAGCGCCGAAGAGCGCGTTGGTGTCCGTAACCCGTAAGTGACGGGGTCGTCCAGGCGCAGCGGTTACTGCAGTCCTGGGCGTGGAAAGCTCCACTCGTCACTGACGATGCAAGGCGTTCGCCGCAGAGGCGAACGCAGACAGGCAACGCGCATCAGCGATGCCTCCCGTTACCGCTCGCACGTGGCGAGCGATGGAAACGAAAACAGCGTCAACGCGATGTTGTTCGCCCCTCCCGACAATGGAACGCAGCCGCAATGCTGGCCGCTGAAGCGCGTCATCAGCGCCATCGACAATCGCGCGTCATGCTCGAAGTTGACCAGCTGATGCAGGTGGATGGCGTGAATTAAGCCGCGTCTTGAAGCAGCGTTGGCTTGAACGAAGTGCTAGCCGTTTCCATCGTAGCGAGTCTCCACTTGGGGGTCGTAAAGAGGGCAACCGAACTCTTTCCCTAGGTCAATAAAACGATTCATGTCTTCACCACTCATTCCATAGCAGTCAACCCGGAAGAACTGCGCCGTAGTGAAGATCTGGAAGACACCGCGATCATCGCTCTCGTAATGCAGTACATCTGACTGGGCCCAGCCATCTGAGAACAGTTCTTCGAGACGGGACAGCATCATTTCTATTGGGAGTTCTTCAAGCCCTTCCACATGCTCGCCTTCAGTCAATCTTTCATAGACGAACGGATGGTCGAGCGAAATCCCCGGTTTGTATTTCCAGAAGTCCAAGTCGTAGCTCATCTTCCCTCCTGAATGACTGGCACCTCGCGTAGCCACCAGACGATCCCGCAGCCAGCTCCGAAAGGCACCGGCCCCAGCCTGCCATGCCGCACCGCCGTAGATTCATCGGCGCCCGTGTAAGCTATTGATCCTGCTTCGCATTCTAATGGCTGCTCATTGCGGCCGCTTTAGTCGATGACCGCTTCCGCCGATCGCTACGCCGCCTCCTTGCGCCTGTCCGTCGCCCCGATGATGGACTGGACCGACCGCCATTGCCGGGTCTTCCATCGCCTGTTGGCCCCGTCTGCACGCCTCTATACCGAAATGGTGCACGCCAATGCGGTGATCCACGGCGATCGCGCGCGCTTGATTGGCTTCGATGCCGTCGAACATCCGCTGGCGCTGCAGCTGGGCGGCAGTGATCCGGCCTTACTCGCGCAGGCGGCGGCAATCGCGCAGGAGTGGGGCTTTGATGAGATCAATCTCAATTGCGGGTGCCCGTCAGACCGCGTGCAGGCCGGCCGGTTCGGCGCCTGCTTGATGCGCGAGCCCGCACTGGTGGCCGAATGCGTCGCGGCCATGTGCGCGGCCACCCATTTGCCGATCACGGTCAAATGCCGCCTCGGCGTGGACGACGATGACGATTACGCAGTGTTCGCCCGCTTTGTCGACCATGTGGTCGCGGCCGGCGCAGCGATGGTGGTGGTGCATGCCCGCAATGCCTGGCTCAAGGGCCTGTCGCCGAAGGAAAACCGCGAAGTGCCGCCGCTGCGTTACGACTGGGCCTACCGGCTCAAGCAGGAGCGGCCCGGCCTGCCAGTGGTGCTCAACGGTGGCATTACGGCCGTGGACCCCGCAGTGGCGCATCTGCAGCACGCTGACGGCGTCATGCTTGGCCGTGCTGCCTACCATGACCCGTACGTCCTGCATTGTCTGAATGCCGCCTTGAACCAGCAGCCCGAGCAACCGCGCGAGTCCTTGCTGCGCGCGTTTCGGCCATATGTGGAATCGCAGCTGGCGCAAGGTCTGGCCCTGAAGCACATGACGCGGCACGTGCTGGGCCTGTTCCATGGGCAGCCCGGCGGGCGCGCATTCCGGCAGGTGTTGAGCGAAGGCGCACACCGTCCAGGCGCTGGTTGGGAGTTGGTCGAGCAGGCTCTGCAGCGGACCGATACGCGGTCCTGGCGGGTGGTCGCCTAGTTTTGGCCCACCGCTTGCATTCCTGAACGGGCTGCTGGGATATCGCCGGTTTTAATGGGTTCTTCGCAGGGGGCGCGTCCGTCACAACCCGGGCCCATCGTCGCTCTGAGCATCAACAATATTCATTTCACTGAACGTCGTTAACTCGAAGCTAAAAAGTTCAGATCGGATTCACCCCGAAAAATCAAGAATTTGGCTCGATTCCGACGCTCGACCATTAGCAACGCGTGGTCGATTTCACGAATTTTGAATGTTCCTGAACAACCCGCTAGGATTCGTTTGTGACCCGATTGCTCTGCCGCGCTCGCCAAATCGCTCTGGTTGCCCTTTGGGTTGCCATGGCCGCGCCGTCGGCCTGGGGCCAGGGCTACCCGATGGTGCAGAGCGGGCGCGAGGCGTTGCCGCCCTCGGCACGTGGCAATAGCCGCACGCTGTCGGACACCATCCGACACGTACAACGGTCCACCGGTGGACAGATCCTCGGTGCCGAGCGCGTGCCGTTCGATGGCGGAAATCTCAACCGGGTCAAGTACATGAAAGACGGGCGCGTACACACCGTGTATGAGCCTGAGCAGACGCAGGCCGCGCCGCCGCGTAACTTGCCGCCGCCGGACGCGCCACCACGCGACGATAACCACTGAACGTAGATAGTCCTACGTTCAGTCTTATAAATTCCCCGGCCATTGGCCGACAACGTAACTAGGGAGAGTGCATGCGTATCCTTTTGGTCGAAGACGAAGCTCCGCTGCGCGAAACCCTTGCGGCGCGTCTGAAGCGCGAAGGTTTTGCGGTTGACGCTGCACAGGACGGTGAAGAAGGCCTCTACATGGGCCGTGAAGTTCCGTTCGATGTCGGCATCATTGATCTTGGCTTGCCCAAAATGTCGGGCATGGAGCTGATCAAGGCCCTGCGCGATGAAGGCAAAAAATTCCCGGTGCTGATCCTGACCGCGCGTTCGAGCTGGCAGGACAAGGTGGAAGGCCTCAAGCAGGGTGCCGACGACTATCTGGTCAAGCCGTTCCACGTCGAAGAGTTGCTGGCGCGCGTCAACGCACTGCTGCGCCGTGCGGCTGGCTGGAGCAAGCCCACGCTGGAATGCGGTCCGGTCGCCCTGGACCTGGCAGCACAGACGGTGAGCGTCAATGGCGCCAACGTCGACCTGACCAGCTATGAGTACAAGGTGCTTGAGTACCTGATGATGCATGCCGGTGAATTGGTCTCCAAGGCCGACCTCACCGAGCACATCTATCAGCAGGATTTCGACCGCGATTCGAATGTCCTGGAAGTGTTCATCGGTCGCCTGCGCAAGAAGCTCGATCCGGATGGTGAGCTCAAGCCGATCGAAACCGTTCGTGGCCGCGGTTACCGGTTCGCCATTCCGCGTACCGAAGGCTGAGTCCGCGCGTCAGCGAGCAGGAAGACCAAGTGCAGGGCCGCTCCAAGTGGTATAGACGCTGGCGGCCGCGCTCATTGCAGGCCCGCCAGCTGCTGGCCGCCAGCCTCAGTCTGGTGGCCTTCCTGGCGCTGGCCGGTTACGCACTGGATGTGGCGTTTGCCGACACCGCCGAAAAGAATCTGCGCGAGCGGCTGAAGAACTATGCCTCGGCGTACGCGGCCAATATCGATTTCGTGCGCGATGGGTCGCTGTACATCGGCGGGCAACCGCCCGACCCTCGCTTCGATGTGCCTGGCGGCGGGCTCTATGTCGAAGTCGTGCGTCCGGACGAAAGCTGGACCTCGATGTCTGCCGAAGGCCCGAATATTCCGCACGGCCGCATGCTGGAGCCGCGCCAGGAAGAGTTCATCGGCCCGCTGGAAATGACCCAGATCGATGGCAGCCTTGGGCAGCTGTATCGCTACGGCCTGGGCGTGAGTTATGTCGAACGCGAACACGGCGGCGAGATTCCGTACACCATCTATGTGATGGAAGACGCGCGCTCGATGGGCGCGCAGCTGCGCGTGTTCCGTGGTGCGGTGTGGTTCTACCTCGGTAGCGCCGGTGTGGTGTTGCTGGTGTTGCAGGCCTTTATTCTGCAATGGAGCCTGCGTCCGCTGCGGCGGGTCATCAACGAGTTGACCAAGGTGCAGCGCGGCGAGATCCAGCGCATGAGCGAGCAGCATCCGCGCGAGCTGGAGCCGCTGACCGACAGCATCAATGCCTTCATCGAGAGCGAGCGCGATAACCTGGAGCGCCAGCGCAACACGCTGGCCGATCTGGCGCATAGCCTCAAGACACCCATCGCCGTATTGCGCACCCAATTGGATAGCGGCGCATCCGAGCGCGACCTGCACGAAGAAATGGATGTGCAACTGCGCCGTATGAACGATCTGGTGTCTTACCAGCTGGCCCGCGCGGCTTCCAGCGGACACAAGTTATTCGCCGCGCCTTTGCCGATCGAGCCGACCGCCGAAGAAATTGTGCGTGGTCTGGAGAAGGTGTATTCGGTCAAGGGCGTGTTGTGCGAATTCGATATTTCGCCCGAAGCGCGCTTTCACGGCGAGCCGGGCGATTTGCAGGAACTGCTCGGCAATCTGCTGGAAAACGGCTTCAAGTGGGCGCGCAGCCGGGTGCTGCTGACCGCACAACCAGGCCCCACGACCGGTAGCCGTCGCGCCGGACTGATCCTGTCGGTGGAAGACGATGGTCCCGGCATCGCGCCGGAAGACGTGGCCAAGATCCTGCAACGCGGTGTACGTGGGGATGAGCGCGTGCAAGGGCACGGCATCGGCATGTCGATCGTGCAGGATCTGATCAAGGCCTACCGCGGCGAGCTGCAGGTGGTGCGCTCGCAGGAACTGGGCGGCGCCCGCTTCGATGTGACCCTGCCGCCGGGCTTGTGACCGTCGCAAATGGCCCGATGAACACGTGGTCAATGCCGGCAGACCTTCCGACAACCGTTTAACCCCTCATGCGTTGGCGTACCCATACTGAGCCGGTAAGCCGTTGCGATGGAGGGCCGCATGTTCGAGCAAGTTAGCCAGGCAGGGCGCATGGAAACGCGTGTGGCACGCGCGCGGCAATGGCGTGGATGGCGCGCGCTGTCGCTGTTGATCGGTAGCGTGTGCGCGCTTAACTGCACGGCTGCCGACGCTCCTCTCACACCATCGCAGACGCGTTGGCTGCAACGCGCCACTTACGGCGTGGATGCCAACAGCGCCACGCAACTGACACGGCTAGGCCCCAAGCGTTTCGGTGCCCTGCTATTGCAGCCCAGCGATGACGCGGCGTTGCCCGCGCCGGTGCGCGCGCAGCTGCAGCGCTTCGATGGGCTGCATACCCCGCTGGTGGATTTGCTAACCCAATACGAGGCCGACAAGGTCCGCTTGCAGGCCATGCCCGATGGCGATGAGAAGGTTGCCTTAAAGAAGGACTGGCAGGCGCGCGGCGGGCAGATGTTGGTGCAGGCGCGCCAGGCGCAATTGCTGCGCGCGGTGTACGCGCCGGATCAGCTGCGCGAGCAACTGGTGTGGTTCTGGCTCAATCATTTCAGCGTGTATGCCGACAAGGCGCGGGTGAAGTGGATGGCCGCCGACTACATGGAAAATGCGATTCGCCCGAATGCCACCGGCAAATTTGCCGATTTGGTGATGGCCACGCTGCAAAGCCCGGCGATGCTGGAATACCTGGACAACGCCAAGAACGCCAAGGGCAAGGTCAACGAGAACTACGCACGCGAGTTGATGGAACTGCACACGCTGGGTGTGCATGGCGGCTACAGCCAGCAGGATGTGCAGCAGCTGGCGCTGATCCTCACCGGCGCAGGCCTGGTGCCGATCAAGGCCAACGGCGCACCGCCGTTGCCGACCGCAGCACCAGGACAGGCGCAGGTCGTGCGCAACGGCTTGTTCGAATTCAATCCAGCGCGACATCAACCCGGCGACAAAATGCTGCTTGGCCAGCGCATCGCCGGAGGTGGTCTGGATGAGATCGAGCGCGCCGTGCAGCTGTTGGTGCGGCAGCCGGCCTGCGCGCATTTCATTTCGCAACGCCTGGCGGAGTATTTCGTCAGCGACACGCCCCCCGCTGCGTTGGTGACGCGCATGGCCAACACCTTCCAGCGCAGCGATGGCGATATCGCCAAGGTGATGCAGGCCATGCTCGCGTCGCCGGAGTTTGCGCAGGCGCAACCGCGCAAGTTCAAGGACCCGAACCGGTTCGTGGTGTCGGCGATGCGGGTGGCATATGAGGATCAACCGGTGATCAATGCCGCGCCGATGGCCAGTTGGGTGCAGCAACTGGGTGAACCGTTGTTTGGACGCATCACCCCCGATGGCTGGTCGCTGCAGTCGCAGGCCTGGACCAGTTCCGGACAATTGGCGCGGCGCTTTGAAGTCGCGCGTTCGATCGGTGGCGGACCCAAGCAACTGTTTCGTCTGGATGGTGATAACGACACGCCGATTCCGGCAGTGACGCAAATCGATACGCGCCCCTCGTACCGCTGGCTGGTGCCCTCGCTGTCCGGCACCACGCAGCAGGCGCTCGACCAGGCGCGCTCGCCTGCCGAATGGAACGGATTTTTGCTGTCGTCGCCTGATTTCAACTATCGCTGACGCGATGGCACCGATTCAGATCTGCCGATGCAACGCCAATGATTCAACGCCAGCGATTCAACGCTCGTAGAGTCAAAACACCCGATACAACGATCTAACGAATACCAAGCGGTCATCGCCGCGGGAGTACACCATGCAACGACGTCAATTTCTGCTTGCCTCTGCAGCCGCTGCAAGCATGCCGTGGGCCGGTCGTCTGTTCGCTGCGCCACGCGATAGCGCGCGCATGCTGGTGGTGTTTCTGCGTGGCGGCTACGACAGCAATAATCTGCTGGTGCCGTACGGCAGCGATTTTTACTACCAGTCGCGGCCGAGCCTGGCGATTGCGCGGCCGGATCCGGCCAATCCAAACAGTGCTGTAGCGCTGAATGCGCAGTGGGGCCTCAACCCGGTGATGCGCGATGCGCTGCTGCCACTGTGGGAACGCCAGCAGGTGGCCTTCGTGCCGTTCGCCGGCACCGACGATCTGTCGCGTAGTCATTTCGAAACCCAGGACGATATCGAATCCGGCCAAGCCGGCAAGCACCGCGATTATCGCTCCGGGTTCATGGCGCGCCTGTCGGGCGTGCTCAGTGGGGTGCCAGCGATCGCGTTCACCGATTCGTTGCCGCTGACGTTTCAAGGTGGCGGCGATTTACCCAATGTGTCGTTGCGGGGCATCGGCAAGGGTGGGCTGGATGCGCGGCAGGCGCAGATCCTGTCGCAGATGTACGACAGCACGCCGCTGGCCGCCGCTGCGCGCGACGGCTT
This sequence comes from Xanthomonas prunicola, assembly GCF_002846205.1. GTDB lineage: Bacteria > Pseudomonadota > Gammaproteobacteria > Xanthomonadales > Xanthomonadaceae > Xanthomonas > Xanthomonas prunicola. Next base: position 98,148 of record NZ_PHKV01000007.1, on the reverse strand, counting down.
GGCGCTGCGCCAGCAGGTCACCGCGCAGCTGCGCGAAGAGATGGAGCAGGCCGGCCGTGGCGCCGCCAGTGCGCGCACCTTTGCCGATGAAACCCGGCGCATGGCAACCTTGATGCGGGAGCGCTATCGCCTGGGATTTGTCGATGTCGGTGGCTGGGACACGCATGCCAATCAGGGCAGTGTGGAAGGTGGCCTGGCCAACAACCTGCGCAATCTCGGTCAAGGGCTGGCCGCATATGCCGATGCGCTGGGGCCGGCGTGGAACGACACCGTGGTGGTGGTGATCTCCGAATTCGGCCGCACCTTCCGCGAGAACGGCAGCAAGGGCACCGATCACGGCCACGGCACCACGTACTGGGTGCTGGGCGGAGGCGTGCACGGCGGCCGTATCGCTGGCGAACAAGTAGCGGTCGAACAGACGCAGCTGCTGCAGAACCGCGATTACCCCGTGCTCAACAATTACCGCAGCCTGTTCGGCGGGCTGCTGAGTCGCATGTGGGGCCTGTCGCCAGCGCAACTGGAGCGGGTTTTTCCCGGCGGCAAACCACGCGATCTTGGATTGGTCTGAGGTTGGAGAGCTGCCAGGCGCACGCAAGAACATGTGCAGGATATGACGGCGGGTTTGCTTCAATGCCTGTGCGGTTGTTCAAGTGACGGCTGCGGGTGATGTTTGCGAACGGCGACAACGACGCTGTCTGGTGACGCAGCACCCTCAACGCTGCACTGAAGCGGTAAACGGCGAGGGCCCGTAAAAGCGTTCCAAGTGCGCAGCGACCTGCGGCATCACTCGCGCAAGCACCTGCGGTGCGCAGACGTGATATTCGCTGACCACAGCGAAGAATTCTTCGGGTGCTTCGGCGGCATATGGGTCGATCTCGGTGTCTTCGCCGGCATCGACGCGTTGGCAAAAAAGTTCGTAGGCGCACTGGAAATCCCGTGCCCAGGTGCGCTGCGCATCGCGTGGTAACGGCGGTGTGCCGTCGAGCGCGCCATCCAGGGCATCGAGCTTGTGCGCCATCTCGTGCACGATCACGTTGAAGCCCGCCCGCGGGTCGTCCAGATCGGCTTGCACATCAGCCCAACTGATGATCAGCGGACCTTGCTCCCAGGCTTCGCCGATCAGGGTGTCGTCCCATGCGTGCATCACTCCGGCCGCATCCATGTGCGTGTGCTGCACGCGAAACGCATCCGGATACACGATCAATTGCGACCAGCCGCGCCAACCGGCGGCGCCGATTTCCAGCAGAGGTAGGCAGCAGGTCGCGGCCAGCACGAGCCGATCGTGCGCTTGCAGCTGCAGCCCATCGACAGGCGAAATCGTTTTTTGATGCAGGAATTGCGCGGTCAATGCGCGCAGACGTTGCTGTCGGGGCGGATCGAGCGCTGCGACCCACGTGCACCTGCTGCACAGCGGCTGCCACAGCGCATCAGCTAGTTCGCGAGGCGGCCGGCGCAGCCAGCGCGTCAACCATTTGATCAGCGGAACATGCCCGGCAGGAAACTGTGCCAACGCGGCATGGTGCGCATGCGCGGGAATAATGAATCCCCATCGCTGCCACCGCCGCCGCCGGTGGACGGCGTGGCTTTGTGCGGGCTGGTGCGTGCCGGTGCTGCCTCGGGAGCCGGCGTTCTGCCGCGGGCGGCCGAGTTGGTGCTGACGCAGCTGTCATGATCGCCGTCGACCAGCTGGTCCGATGCCAGGGCGGCAAGCGGAGCCAACAGCATGAACAGGCAAACCGTGATTCGGCGCATCGTCCACATCCAGGGCAAGCGGCGTGAGTCGCCGATCATAACGCGCTTTTCACTCCCTCACGCAAGCCGCGCTGGGCGCCCGGGAGGGCTTGGCGCATACTTTGGCCGATGGATTCGGGGACTTCGGGCGCGTGATGCACTTTGAGATGAGAGGCGCCGGCGGCCAGCGTTGCGGCGCGGGCGCCGCGAGGCATTGCTCCGACGCGCGTGATGGCCAGCCACCGCATGCCCCCTGTGTGCCGCCGGCCACCGACCCAGCGGCATGCCTCCTGTGGCAAGCCGCTACTGCGGCACGCGCGTTGCCCTGGCGAACCGCTGGGTGCGCAACGCAGGCCTTCTCTCGCTATGCCGCAGCCCGCGCCGTCGTCCGCTCACGTCTTATGGTGCGCCGCAGCCGTGGATGATCGTGCGTTGCTGGCCAAACTCGCCGGTGGCCGGCTGTCCGGCGATGCGCTGGCACGCGATGCCGGCTTGACCCGTGCGGCGGTGTGGAAGCGCATCCAGAATCTGCGCGCGGCCGGTGTCGACATCGAAGGACGGGCCGGCGACGGTTATCGTCTGGCCACGCCATTGGATCTGCTGGACGCGGCGCGCATTCGCGCCGGCATGGCACCCGATGCAGCGGCCGGCCTGGCGGCGCTGGATGTGGCCTGGACGCTGGAATCCACAAACACCACCTTGCTGTCGCAGCCGGCGCCCGCACACGGCGTGGCAGTGCTGCTGGCCGAGCGCCAGACCGGCGGCCGCGGCCGGCGCGGACGCCAGTGGACCTCGCCGCTGGGCGCGCACATTTATTTGTCGGCGTCGCGCCGTTTCAGTGGCGGGCTGGGCCAGTTGGCCGGCCTTAGCCTGGCTGTTGGGGTGGCAGTGGCCGAAGCCTTGCGTGGTTGCGGGTTCGCCGATGTCGGTCTGAAATGGCCGAACGATCTGCTGGCACGCGAGCGCAAGCTGGGCGGCCTGTTGATCGAAGGTGGCGGCGAGATGGCCGGCAACGCGCGTGCGGTGATCGGGCTGGGCTTGAACGTGCACATGCCGGCGGCAGCAGCGGCCAGCATCGAGCAGCCGTGGATCGACCTGGATACCCTGGCTGGCAGCCCGGTGTCGCGCGACCGCGTCACCGCGGCGGTGCTGTCCGCTTTGCTGCCGGCACTGGACCTGTTCGAGGCGCAGGGGCTGGCGCCGTTCCTGGGGCGCTATGCAGACCTGGATGTCTTGAGCGGGCGTGCGGTGCAGGTCGAAGAGGCCGGCACCGGCCATCGTGGCGTCGCGCTCGGCCTGGCGGCCGACGGCGCGCTGCGGGTGCAACTGGGCGACACGGTGCGCCTGTTCCACTCCGGAGAAGTGAGCGTGAGACCTGCATGAGCGAGTGGTTGTTCGACCTGGGAAATTCGCGGTTCAAGTACGCGCCGTTGCACGGCAACCGTGCCGGCGAGGTGCAGGCATGGGCGCACGGCGCCGAAGCCATGGATGCGGCCGCAGTAGCGGCGCTGCCGTCCGGGCGTATCGCGCACGTCGCCAGCGTGGCCGCACCGGCACTGACCCAGCGCATGATCGCTTGCCTGCAGGAGCGCTTTGCGCAGGTGCGCATCGCGCGGACCGCCGCCGAATGCGCCGGCATCCGTATTGCTTATGCCGACCCCAGCCGTTTCGGTGTGGACCGTTTTCTGGCGTTGCTGGGTGCGCGGGGCGACGCGCCGGTGCTGGTGGCCGGCGTGGGCACCGCATTGACGATCGACGTGCTCGGCGCCGATGGCCTGCATCACGGCGGCCGCATCGCCGCCTCGCCGACCACCATGCGCGAAGCGCTGCATGCGCGCGCTGTGCAACTGCCGGCCAGCGGCGGTGACTATGTCGAGCTGGCCATCGACACCGACGATGCGCTGACCTCCGGCTGCGATGGCGCGGCGGTGGCGCTGATTGAGCGCAGCTTGCAGCACGCGCAACGCAACCTGGGCGTGCCGGTGCGGCTGTTGGTGCATGGCGGCGGCGCGCCGCCGCTGCTACCGCTGTTGCCCGGCGCCACGTTCCGCGCCGCCTTGGTGCTGGACGGCCTGGCGACGTGGGCGACCGCGGCGGCGTCCCCGTAGAATCGGCGCATGTATGTCCGCGCCCTCATCGTCGTTTTGATCGTCCTCAATGCCGGGGTGGCATTGTGGTGGGCCGTGCAGCCGCCGCCGGCACCACCGCCGGCGCCGGCGCAACCGACGGGTGTCGCGCGGCTGGAGTTGCTGCCAACCCCGACGGCTGTTGGCGGGGCTGCGCTGCCGGGTGCAGCGGCGACTACGGGATCGGCGTCGGCAGCGGAGAGTGAGTCGACCGCATCGGCCACACCAGCATCGACACCTGTCTCCGCATCGGTACCCACGCCCACCCCGGCGGCAGTTGCCAGTACAGCGGCGTCCACGCCTGCATCGACGACATCGGCCACCGCGGCCGTAGCGGAAACGCCGCGTGCCGCAGCCGAGACGGCGGCGACCACAAAAACTGCTGCAACGCCGGCCGACCGCGTCGCCGCTGCAAAACCATCGCCGACCGCGTCGCCACCGCCTGTGCCTGCAGCGGAGCGTTGCGCCAGCCTGGGGCCATTCGCGGCACGCGCCGATGCCGATGCGGCGCTGGCGCGCGTGCGTGGGCAGGCCAGTCGCGCCACTCTGCGCGAGGACAAGGACGCTGGCGTCAGCACGTTTCGGGTGATGTTGCCCAACGTGGGCGATCGCGCAGCCGCGCAGGCCCTGGTCAAGCGCATTGCCGCGGCTGGTATGGGCGACTACTACGTGATCGCACAGGGCGAGGACAACACCGTGGCGCTAGGCCAGTACCAGAGCCGCGAGCGCGCTGAGCGGCGCCAGGCCAGCCTGGTCGGCGCAGGGTTCCCGGCGCAGTTGGTGCCCAGCGGCAGCGGTCAATCGCGCTGGTGGATCGATCTGCGCAGCAGCGCGGCCACCAGCGTGTTGCAACGTGCTGCCGGTGCCGCGCGCGAGCGTTCGCTAGATTGCGCCGCGCTGCGCTAGAATGCGCACCGGCGCGCGATGCGCCTGGCTTCGCCGGCATAGCTCAGTTGGTAGAGCAACCGCCTTGTAAGCGGTAGGTCCCCAGTTCGAATCCGGGTGCCGGCACCATCTTCGATCCACGCGTCCGCGGCAATCGTGATTGGCTGTGCTGTTGCTCGAAAGCACGCTGTGCTGCGTGTGGAGTTCTCGTTCGACCGGTCGCCACCCACGGTGGCCTGTGGCGAGCGCCATCGCTTCCAACTGACGTTCGTGCGCGCAGCGTCCGGTGAAGAAGCACGACCGTCGAGCATGGTGGCTTGCCTTACCCGCGCCCTAATCTCGGATGCCATTCGCGTTTGCGACGCCGGCACCCCAATGCATGCGCACCTGTGGCGTGCCAGCGTTGCCTTCCTTGCCCGGAAGGTGAGGGTCTTGGACTGCGCGCGGTGAACGCTTGCGGCCAAGTTGCCTGCAGGCGCCGCACCCATGGCGCGACGTCCTGTCGCGCGACAGACGTGCAGCAATCAGGCAGGGCGGCCGGCCGATAGCAGTTCCAGCGCGGCCTTGCCGTTATCTGCCTGCGCTGCATTGCCGCTCAGTCGGTCGGCTAGTGCGGCCACGATGATGGCGTGGGCTTGGCGCAACACGCTGTCGGCGTCGGCGCTGGCATCCACCACATGTTTGCCTGGCAATTCCAACCCGGCAAAAATCGTGCGGCAGCGTTCCAGGTTGTCCTGGGTTTCGAAGTGGTTGGGCGCATCGCCGCGGGCACGAATGCGGGCCAGGCCGGTGGGCGGGGGCAGGTCGAGCAGCAGCAGCACGTCCGGGCGCGGCGCGAAGGCGTTGCGCTCCAACAGATCGTCCAGCGGCAGGCCTGCGGCACCCTGGTAGGCGACCATCGAGGGGAAGTAGCGGTCCAGGATCACGATGTCGCCGCGTCCCAGCGCGGGCGCGATCAGGGTGTCCACGTGTTCGTGGCGGTCGCGGATCAGCAGCTCGGCTTCTTCGTCCGCACTCAGGCGGCCGGTGGCGGCGGACTGGCGCAGTTTGGTGCCCCAGGGGCCGTTGGTCGGCTCCTTGCTCAGCACGACGCGTGCACCAGCGGCTTCCAGCGTGGTGGCCAGGCGGCGCGCGAGGGTGGTCTTGCCGGCGCCGTCGATGCCTTCGATGGCGATCAGCAAGCCGCCGGGGTTCAGTTCAATTGTCATCGCGCTACTTTATCTGATCGTGGCGATGGACCCCTAGCCGGCAGCGGCGCGATGGTGAGCATGCGGCTGCGGCGGACCCGCGCGATGGCGAAGACGCAGCGACCGAGCCAGCTGCAGACGCAGGCACACACCGCGAACGCTGTCGCAACGTGATGGGCCAGCATGCAGCGAACACAGCTACGCAAGGTCTGGCAGGTGACGCGGCATATGCCGATGACTTATCGCCGGTATGTCCTGCGCGATGTCGGGAACGTCCCGATGTCCTGGTTTCTGACCGCGCTCCATACTGAATAAGTCAGACACACGGCACATTCGTATTACGACTGAGTCGTGTTTCTGGCTTCAAGGAAGACGGACGCGTCGCCGCCACCCTAGAGGCGGCATCCCCCGCGTGACGCCCTCTCAGGCACGTCGTGACCGGATTCCTTGTCTTCCTCACCATCTCTCTCTGCCGCACATGCACGCGCCAGGCGCGCTGATGATCAGCTGGTCGCCGAGGTGTAGCGATAGGACAGCAGCGACTTCACCAGGAAGGTGATCTGGGTGGCCGAGCGCGCATCCACCCGCATGACCGGGATGCGGAAGCCTTCGGCCACCAAGGCATCGCGAAATGGCGGCATCAGGAAATCTTCGACTTCATCGGTCATGGTGATGCCCACCGCCAGGCTGGCTTGGGGTGCGATCTGCGTAAACTCACGCAATAACGCCAGCGTGGCACTGAGCATCTGCGGGTCGCGCGCGTTGGTCAGCACGATGACGCCCAAGGCGCCGTCGCACACCAGCGGCCACATGAAATCCAGGTATTTCTGACCGGGCACGCCGTACACGTGCAGCAGCTCACCGTCCTCCAGCTCGATCGAGCTGTAGTCCAGCGCGACGGTGGTGTAGGTCTTGTCGCCGTACGCATCCTGGCTCAGTGGCATTTCGGTGCTGACCGGCTCCACATCGGAGATGGCGCGCACTGCGGTGGTCTTGCCGGCGCCCATACCGCCGACGAACACCAGCTTGTTGGCTGGAAGACTCATGACTGCGTCTGGAAGAGGGAAAGGCCGAACCGACGCGCGACCCAGGAAAAGAACCGCGTGTTGCCGCTGTCCGGACGACGCTGCGTTGCAGGCACGGGAATCTCCGCAGTCTGGGCAAGGCCGCTGGCGAGTGCAGCGGCGAACAGGCATTCCACCGTTTGCAGCGGCAGCTTGCAAGCGCTGGCCAACGCCTGCGGGCGCCACGGGCGCGCATGCAGGTGGGCGATGGCGAGCAATTGGGCTGGCGAACTGGTCTCTGCGCTCAACTCCGGCCACTGGCGCAGTTGCAGCGCATGGCTGGGTTCCACGGCCGGCAGTGCCGGGCGCAGATGCCCGGGCAGGGCAAAGAACAGCGCTTCGAATGAAAGGCGTTGCGGTAACGCAGTGGCAGCAAGGTCCGGCACGGCGTGCCAGCCCGAACGGTCGAGCGCGGCGATCACCTCGCCAAGCGCCACGCCAGCCGGCAAGTGCACGCAGCCATTGCGCGGGTCCACACGGATCTGCAACTGCGCATGCTGCAGGGTCACCACGCCGGTGCCGAATTCGCCGCGGCAATGCCGCAGCAAAAGCGCTGGTTCCGCTACCGGGGTGGCGTGTGGCGAGGACAACAGCATGCGCACCTGTTCGTTGAGCTCGCGTACGGTGGCGCCGTGCTTGATCCATGCGCCTGCAACCGGCGTGCGCGACACCACCAGCATACGCACCGGTTGCCCCTGCAGCGCCTGCCAGGCGGCCAGGCCATCGGCGCTGTCCAGGCTCAGCACCACGACATCGGCGACATGCTGCGGCCATTCGCCCAACTGCACGTCGATGCGTTCGACAAGCAGCAGCGAGCACGCCAGTTTCAGGCGTGTGGTGTGCAGCAGGTCCAGGCCGGCCGTAGCGACCCGCATGGCGTTGATGGGTGTAGTCATGAGCCGGCGCCGTGGTGGCGCATTGGAAGAGCGAGATGCCTACCGGTACGCACCGGCAGGCTGGAGCAGGCAACGCGCTTGCGCCGCATGGTTGGCATCAACCGAAATCGAGGGTCTTCTCGAACGCCTTGAGCTCATGACGGGCCATGGCCAGATTGGCCTTTGTGCGGTCCAGCACCACATACAGGAATAGCGCGCCGTTGCTTTCGAGCGGGCGCAGCAGGTGGTACTGGCGCGCCAGCGTGATCAGGATGTCTTCGATGGTGTCGTTCAAACCGAGCTGTTCGGCGATGCGGCGCTTCGCACGCAGCACGTCGGTATTGCCGGCCGCTGCAAGTTCCAGGTTGAGCTCGGCACCGCCGGTCATGCCCAGTGCCATGCCGCTGTCGCTATCGACCAGCGCCGCACCGACGAAGCCGGCCAGCGAATGCAGGTGTTCCAGATTGAGTTTTGACATGGTTCGTCCTTACAAGCGGTGAGTAATGAGTGTCTTGCGGCATGCACAAACGGTACCAAGCGCTCAGCCTTGCGGCGGCGTCAACACGGTGGCGAGGCGGCCGGCGCAATCGCGCGCATTGAACAGCAACGCAGCAGCATTGATGTCGCTACCGCCCACGGCAGTGAGGGTCAGCGGTTTGTCGGCGCGGATGCGGATCAACACCAGCTGCCCGGCACGCGTGCTGATGGTGGCGTAATCTGCCTCTTTCAGGCTGGATTCGCGCGCCAGGGTCTCGCCCAGGGTCAGGAACGAATTGGCCATTGCGGCAAGCCGGCGCCCGTCCACATCCAGGCTGGATTGCTCGGTAATGGCGCGCCCATCGGCGGTGGAAAGCATCAACAGACGGATGCCCGGCTCACGCTCGATGGTCTGCGCGAACTCGTGCCCGATACGCTGCAGATCGTAGAAATGCGACGCCCGCGGGACGTCGCCCACGGCAGCCTTGACGACCTGGTTGACGGCGTTATTCGGCATGAAATCCCCCTGTTGCTTGATGGCTTGAGCGCGTGCATGCGTGGCGTGCTGCGCTGGCCGGCGCGCACCACACCACCCGGATCCGAGCAGGCTGTCACTCCGGCCCGTGTTGCTTCACTGGGCGGTCAGACAGGCAGGATCGGCAACGTCCGGCGCGCCACAAAGTGGCATGGCACGTCACGGTAGCGGCCCGAAGAGGCAGATCTAAACCTCGCGCTTCGTCGCACTGTTCATGGCATGGCAGATGCCGTGCTGCGCTGCCGCGCGTCACCGTGCGGGCGGGCCACTAGACTGCTTGGCTTTATCGATGCTGGAGCAATGCATGGCAACGCAGTACGTGCCGGTTTCCTTGATTGGCGTTCCCACCGACATCGGCGCCGGCCACCGTGGCGCGCGCATGGGACCGGAGGCGCTACGCATCGCCGGCCTGCACGAGGCGCTGGTCGGCCGCGGCGTGGAGGTACGCGACCTGGGCAATTTGGATGGCCCGCGCAATCCCTGGCAGGCACCGCAAGCCGGCTACCGGCATCTGGACGAAGTGGTGGCCTGGAACCAGGCGCTGATGGATGCCAGCTACGCCGAACTGCGTGCCGGACGCATGCCGATCATGCTCGGTGGCGATCATTGCCTAGGCATCGGCTCGATCACTGCGGTTGCCAAGTACTGCCGCGAGCAGGGCCGGCCGTTGCGGGTGTTGTGGCTGGATGCGCATTCGGACTTCAACACCAGCGAGGTGACGCCGTCTGGCAATGTGCACGGCATGCCCGTTGCCTGCTTGTGCGGGCTGGGCCCGCAGGCGCTGACCCATCTCGGTGGCAGTGCGCCGGCGTTGTTTCCCGAGCAGGTGCGGCAAATCGGTATCCGCTCGGTGGACCCGGAGGAGAAGCGGCTGATCAAGCAGCACCGCATCGATGTGTACGACATGCGCTACATCGACGAAGCCGGCATGAAGCGCACCATGGAAGCCGCGCTGCAGGACATGACTGCCGACACGCACCTGCACGTGAGCTTCGATGTGGATTTCCTCGACCCCAGCATCGCACCGGGCGTGGGCACCACTGTGCCCGGCGGCCCCAACTACCGCGAGGCGCAGCTGGTGATGGAGATGATCGCCGACACCGGGCGCATGGGGTCGTTGGATATCGTCGAGCTCAACCCGGTGCTGGACAACCGCAACGCGACCGCTGAACTGGCGGTGGATCTGGTCGAAAGCCTGTTTGGCAAGTCGACGCTGATGCGGGATTGATCCAGCGCTGAACGCGGCGCACCGCGTTCACATCAAATCCACGGCCGCGCAGTCAGATTTGGCGCCAAGCGAGGTGCGCTGGCACCGTTACACAACGAGGACGAGCGATGAAGCGACTGCTGACACTGATGGTATTGGGCCTGTTTTCGGCCGGCGTGATGACGGGCTGCAACACCGTGGCTGGCGCTGGCAAGGACATGCAGGGCGCAGGTGGGAAGGTCGAGAAAACGGCCGAAAAATGCAGCGACGGTAAGTGCTGATCCGTCACCACTGCGTGGCTTGTTGAATCGTTCGATCTGCGGCAACGCGCCGCTTTATCCATGAGGAGTGTGTTATGAAGCGTGCAATTGTGCTGCTGGTGCTGTCGATGTTGTCGGTCGGTATGCTGTCGGGCTGCAACACCGTCGCAGGTGCTGGCAAGGACGTGAAGGGTGCTGGCGAGAAGGTGGAAGACGCAGCGCGTAAGTAATCTGCCGCCGCATGCAAACAAAAAACGGGCCGCAAGGTCCGTTTTTTTGTGCGCTATTGCACCGTAAAAGTGGCGTCAGCATCCTTTGCTTGACACGGTCCACGCGTTGCATCCTGGTTGCGAGTCGGCAACCGTTCAGTGCCGTGATCGATCGTTTGACACCTGTTGATCCATCGCAAACATCGCCATTGGCAATCTGGCGCCACGGTCAATTAAGGCCGCATCAGCGGAGTCATCGCATGAACACTGACATCATTTCCGGCAAGTGGACCCAGTTGAAGGGCAAGGCCCAGGCGAAGTGGGGCGACCTCACCGACGACGATTTCAAGGTTGCCGAAGGCAATGCGGAATATCTGCAAGGCAAGCTGCAGGAACGTTATGGCTGGGATCGCGACCGCGCCCAGACCGAAGTACGCGCGTTCGAAAAATCGTTGCGCGACGAGACCTGATAGTGCGCCACCCTGCTGCCCGATGCGGCGCAGGTTACAGACGACGGGCCGCCGAGTGCGGCCCGTTCTGCGTTTGTGCGTCGAAAGCCTGCCTTCGATCAGGCGGCAGCGATGGCAGGGGTGCGGAACCGCTAAACTTGGGGGCTGATTCCCTGGCATTACGCAGATGACCACTCGTGTCCTTACCGGCATCACCACTTCCGGCACCCCGCATCTGGGCAATTACGTCGGTGCGATCCGCCCCGCCATCCAGGCCAGCGCGGGCGCCGATACCGAGAGCTTCTATTTCCTGGCTGACTTGCACAGTCTGATCAAAGCGCAGGATCCGGCACGCACGCAGCGTTCGACGCTGGAAATTGCCGCCACCTGGCTGGCCTGCGGGCTGGATCCGGAGAAGGTGTGGTTCTATCGGCAGTCCGACGTGCCCGAGACCACCGAGCTGATGTGGCTGCTGACCTGCGTGGCCGGCAAGGGCATCCTCAATCGCGCGCATGCCTACAAGGCCGCGGTGGACAAGAACCGCGCCGACGGTGAGGACGAAGATGCCGGGGTCACCGCAGGCTTGTTCATGTACCCGGTGCTGATGGCCGCCGACATCTTGATCTTCAACGCGCACAAGGTGCCGGTGGGGCGTGATCAGATTCAGCACATCGAAATGGCGCGCGATTTTGCCCAGCGCTTCAATCATGTGTATGGGCGCGAGTTTTTTACCTTGCCCGAGGTCGTCATCGATGAGCAGGTCTCTACCTTGCCGGGCCTGGACGGCCGCAAGATGAGCAAGAGCTACAGCAATACGATTGCGCTGTTTGCACCACGCGAGGAGTTGCGCAAACTAGTGTTTTCCATCCTCACCGATTCGCGTGCGCCGGGCGAGGCGAAGGACACGCAGGGATCGGCGTTGTTTCAGCTGTATCAGGCATTCGCCACGCCGCAGGAGTCTGCGGCATTTGCGCAGGCATTTGCCGACGGCATTAGCTGGGGCGATGCCAAGCAGCAGTTGTTCGAACGGATCGATCAGGACATCGCGCCGCTGCGCACGCGCTACGAAGCGCTGATGGCAGAGCCGGCCAAGATCGAAGCGATTCTGCGCGCCGGCGGCACACGTTTGCGCGCGCGCTATGCCACCCCGCTGCTGGCCGAGCTGCGCGATGCGGTCGGCCTGCGCGATCTGTCCAGTCAGGCCGGCGCAGCGGTAAGCGAGGTTGGCGAAAAGATCGCGCTGCCGGTGTTCAAGCAATATCGTGAAAGCGATGGCCAGTTCTATTTCAAGTTGAATGACGGTGCGGGGACGTTGTTGTTGCAGAGCGATGGCTTCGCCTCGCCACGCGATGCCGGGCAATTGATCGCACGGTTGAAGCAGGCTGCGCAGGCGAGTGATTTGCAACTGCCGGGCGTGCATGCGCAAGTGGATGCGGACGTGATTCTTGCCGCGATGCACGCGTTGCGCGACGCATGATCGACGCGACGCTGCGGGCGTAGCTGTTCGCCATGGATCGCTGCGTTGTGGCGTGCCTGTGGCGACATGCATGACAGCGAGGCAAGGCTTGGGCCTACACTGCAGTCTCTAGAGCCGCCGCGGGGTGCGAATGACAGCGACAGCCGAGTGCAACATCCACACCATCGATACCGGCTTTGGTGGCGTGCAATTCGATGCAGCGTATTTGATCGTCGAAGCGCAACGCGGTGCCTTGATCGATTGCGGTACCTCGCTGTCGGTGCCGCAGATGCTGACCGCAGTGCAGGCGGCGGGGTTGGCGCCTGCACAGATAGATTGGTTGATCCTGACCCATGTGCATCTGGATCATGCCGGCGGTGCCGGGGCCTTGTTGCAACACCTGCCCAATGCGCAGGTACTGGTGCATCCGCGCGGTGCGCCGCATCTGATCGACCCTACGCGGCTGATTGCCGGTGCCACCGCGGTGTATGGCGAGGCGGAAATGGCGCGCAGCTACGGCGTCATCGAGCCGGTGCCGGCCGAACGTGTGGTTGAGGCGGCCGATGGTCACACGGTGATGCTGGGCGAGCGCGCGCTGCGCACGATCGATACGCCCGGGCATGCACGCCATCATCTGTGCGTATGGGATACGCGTAGCCGCAGCTGGTTCACCGGCGACACCTTCGGCCTGTCGTATCGCCAGTTGGACAGTGCGCAGGGTGCCTTCATCCTGCCGACGTCCTCGCCGGTGCAATTCGAGCCCGAGGCGATGCAGCAGTCGATCGCACGCCTGATGGACACCGCACCGGAGGCGATGTATCTCACCCATTACGGCCGTGTCACATCGCCGGCACCGTTGGCACAGGCGCTGGGCGAGCAGATTCAGGCGATGACCGAGATTGCACTGGGCTGCGCGCAACGTCGGGACCGGCATCGCTGCATGGTGACGGCATTGACCGAGTTGTATCTGGAACGCGCACGCCAACATGGATGCCGGTTGGACGATGCGGCGGTGGAGCAACTGCTGGCAACGGACATCGAGCTCAACGCGCAAGGGCTGGGCTGTTGGCTGGATCGTGCAGCGCGCACGCATTAGCCCGATTGGAGCGGCGAATGACGCCTGTGCAATGGTGTAGCACATGATCGCGTCGATAAAGGCAGGTCAGTCGGGCACGCAGTGTCACTGCCGCTCGTAGGACAGGCCGTGAACTCATCCTTTGGGGCTCGATGCAGCATCCATGCCGCCAATGGTCCCGCAAGCGGCGAGGACACCGCACCAGACGGTGACCTTCTTCAACGCTCTACGGTTGCTCGGCTTCCATTGGAACGCGCATAGCTCACGCAGATACAACAACAATGGCGGTGATGACCCGATTGCAACCATGCACACCCGGCACCTCGACGGTCCGGCGATGTCGGGCAAAGGCCTTGCAGCCAAACCGGAGGTTATTCGCTCTTGGAGTTGGCTCACTAAAAGTAGCGAGCAGTCGTCAGGCGGGTGTGGACGGCGCGCTGAGACCCGCAGCGTACGCGTGGTACATGCCGATTCCGGGTACCGTCCGCGTCCGCCTGGCGGCTACGCCGTCGTGTTGTTAGCCCCTCTTGGCCATGCACGCAGTTCCTGCGATCGAATGCATTCCGCGTCATGGCGCTCCTGCGTTGGCTGCGCGCTTGTAAACTATGTGTCATCTACCTGTTGCAAGGCCTCACCGTGAATCCGATGCGTATCCTGCTGTTGTCCGCCTGCCTGTTTGTCGGAGGTGTGGCGCAGGCTGCCAACGATCTGCCTGGCGGTGGCATCGATGCCGAGGCGTTGTCGCGGCATGTGCGCCTGCTGGCGTCGGATGAATTCGAAGGGCGCGCGCCGGCCAGTGCCGGTGAGCAGCGCACGGTTGATTACCTGGTGGAGCAGTTCAAGGTCGCCGGCCTGGAGCCAGGTGGCGAGCAGGGCGGTTGGACGCAGGCGGTGCCGCTGGTGCGCGCGCAGGTGGATGGCCCGGTGCGCGCGAGCCTGCGCGTCGGCGGCAAGACCCAGGCGCTGGTCAATGGCAGCGATGTGACCTTGCAGAGCCTGCGCCCGCAGAAGGCGGTCGCGCTGAAGAATGCGCCGCTGGTGTTCGTCGGTTACGGCATCAGCGCGCCCGAGCGGCAATGGGACGATTACAAAGGTGTGGACCTGCGCGGCAAGATTGCCGTGGTGCTGATCAACGACGCCGATTTCGAATCGCCGCAGCCGGGCGCATTCGATGGCAAGGCCGTGACGTATTACGGGCGTTGGACCTACAAGTACGAGGAGGCCGCGCGACGCGGTGCGGCCGGTGTGTTGATCGTGCACGAGACTGCGCCGGCGGCGTATGGCTGGGCCACGGTGCAGAGCTCGGGCATGTCGCCGTTGTTCGATATCGAACGCAGCGATACCGATGCCAAGGCGCAGCATGTTCCGGTGCGTGGCTGGATGCAGCGTGCGCTGGCGGTGTCGTTGTTCAAGCAGGCGGGCCTGGATTTCGAACAAGCGAAGGCACGTGCGCAGCAGCGCGATTTCGCGCCGGTGGCATTGGGCGATGCGAGGTTGTCGGTGGATTTCAAGCTCAAGCGCGAGCGTGTGGTCACGCACAACGTCGTGGCCAAACTCACCGGCAGCCAGCATCCGGATGAGACGGTGATCTTCTCCGCGCACTGGGATGCGTTCGGTATCGGCAAGGCCGATGCCAGTGGCGACACGATCCGGCGGGGTGCGGTAGACAACGCCACCGGGGTGGCCAGCGTGCTGGAGCTCGCGCGCGTGTTTGCGGCCGGTCCCAAGCCGCAGCGCACGCTGTATTTCATCGCGCTGACCGCAGAAGAAAAGGGTCTGCTTGGCGCCAATTACTACGCTGCGCATCCACTGGCGCCGTTGGACAGGACCGTGGCCGTGCTCAATATGGAAATGTTCAGCCCCGATGGTCCGACCCGCGACATTGCTTCATGGGGACGTGGTCGAGTGTCGCTGGAAGGCGATCTGGAAACCGCTGCCAAGGCGCGTGGACGCAGCTATTCGCCGGACCCGAATCTGGAAGCTGGCTTCTTCTACCGCGCCGACCATTTTGCGTTCGCGCGCATGGGCGTACCGGCGATTACCGCCGGCCCTGGCTTAGACATGCTCAACGGCGGCGTCAGCGCAGGCAAGGCACTGCGCGACAAATATTTCGCCGACTGCTACCACCAGCCCTGCGACCGCTGGACCCCGCAATGGGATGCTAGCGGCCATGCCGCCGACACCACCCTGGTCTACGATGTGGGCGTAGCGCTGGCTAATGGCCGGCAGTGGCCGAGCTGGCAGGACGGCTCGGAGTTCAAGGCGATCCGTGCCAAGAGCGATGCGGCGCGCAAGTAAGGGCGCAGTGGTGGAGGGCCGCGCGGCCTCCACCACGTGGACGAAGAGCGACTGACAACGTGACTGCGTCCACCGTCAGGCGGGCGCGGGCGGTGCTGGGTGTGGCGTGGACCACGCGTATGCTGCGGTTCC
Organism: Xanthomonas prunicola; assembly: GCF_002846205.1. Taxonomy (GTDB): domain Bacteria; phylum Pseudomonadota; class Gammaproteobacteria; order Xanthomonadales; family Xanthomonadaceae; genus Xanthomonas; species Xanthomonas prunicola. The sequence continues at coordinate 82,182 of NZ_PHKV01000007.1, read as the reverse complement.
TGTGCCGGCCATGCACATCGACGACTGCTCGCCATCTTTGGGTAGCTGATCCAACGCGTTTGCCTGGCCTGACGGTCAATGCCGCGCATTGAATGGCTTTGCATCCACGCGCTCTACGGCTCGCCGGCGTTGGCCTGCTTGTCGCCCGTGGCACGCTTGCTTCCAGCGCGCCCGCCGCTGCCGCACGGATAGCGCTTTGCCAGCGCTTGGACGATCAAGCCAGGTGCGGCTTCGTCCTGGCGCGCGTCGGGCAGCGCATCGATATCGGCAATGATCGCCTGCAGATCCGGTATGCCTGTTTTGCCTGCCGGCATGCACCACTGGGCGCGATAGCTGGTGCTGGCGACGCCGAGCAGATAAGCGCCGGCGCGGTTGGCCGACAGCATGACCTTGAGTTCGGCCTGCTCCGGCGCCGTGATTTCTGGCGCGAGTGATCCGTCCAGTCCGGCTTCGATCAGCTTGCGTCCGCTGAGTTCCCACGGCTCGGGCGCGCGTGCCATGGCCGTGGTGGAAACTGCGGTCAATGTGGCCAGGGCCAGCCAGAGGAGATGGCGCTGCATATGTACGCTCGGGTGCGATGTGAATTGCACGATACCGCGACCTGCGTGCGGCGTGGGCTTTCGCATGTGCTCTAGAATTGAAGTTTACCCTGCACTGCCTGGCACTGTTCCGATGTCTTCCTCTCACGATGCTGCCGCGCCTGCGCGCAGCGGGTTAGTCGTTCTCGCCTTGTTGCTGGTCTACGTGGTGTGGGGCTCGACCTATCTGGCGATCCGCTTTGCGCTGGAAGGTGGCGCGCAGCCGCTGACGATGGTCTCCGGCGCACGTTTCATCGTCGCCGGTAGCGTGCTCTACAGTGTGCTGCGCTGGCGTGGTGTGGCTGCGCCTACGCGCGGGCAGTGGAAGAACGTGGCGCTGATGGGCGCGGCGTTGCTGCTGCTGGGCAACGGCATGGTGGTGTTGGCTGAGCGGAGTGTGTCGTCCGGGCTGGCCGCTACCGCAGTGGCTTCGGTGCCGCTGTGGATGGCCTTGTTCGGCGCCCTGCGCGGGCAGCATGCCAGCGGCGGTGAATGGCTGGGCATCGTGATCGGCTTTCTGGGCGTGATATGGCTCAACGCTGGCAGCAGCCTGACCGCAACGCCGGGTGGGTTGGTGTTGCTGCTGATCGCACCGATTGGCTGGGCGTTCGGCTCGGTGTGGTCGCGCGGCCGCGATCTGCCTTCGCCCTTCATGACCGCCGCCGGACAGATGCTGTGCGGTGGCGTGCTGCTGGTCAGTACCGGCTTGCTGATCGGCGAGCGCCCGCAGGCATGGCCGAGCTCGCAAGGAGCGTTGGCAGTGGCGTACCTATGCGTGTTCGGCTCGATCGTGGCGTTCACCGCCTACGTGTGGTTGCTGCATCACGTGCGCCCGGCCCTGGCCGGCAGCTATGCCTACGTCAATCCGGTGATTGCGGTGAGCCTGGGCGCCTGGCTGGGCCACGAGCGCTTCAGCGCGCAGGACATCGGTGCGATGGCGGTGATCCTGGCGGGTGTGTTGGTAGTGACCTTCGCCAAGGCGCGGCGATGAGCACGATCTCGCCGCAGGAGGCGCGGCGCGGGCTGTTGATCACCGCGTCCACCTTCGTCCTGTGGGGGCTGGTGCCGGTGTATTGGCATCTGCTCAAGGCGGTGCCGTCGCTGCAGATCATTGCCCACCGCATCGTGTGGAGCACGGTGCTGGTGGTGGCGTGGCTGCTGGCCACCTCGGGCCTGCGCTGGTGGCGCAGCATTGCCGCGCAGCCGCGCGCATTGCGGATGCTGGCCGGCAGCAGCGTGGCGATCGCGTTCAACTGGGGCCTGTACATCTGGTCGATCAACGCCGGGCATGTGATCGAGGCCAGCCTGGGTTACTTCATCAATCCATTGCTGAGCGTCTTGCTGGGCGTGCTGGTGTTAAAAGAGCGCCTGCGTCGCATCCAGTGGGTGGCGGTGACGTGCGCGGCAGCAGGTGTGCTGTGGCTGACCATCGATGCCGGTGCGCCGCCGTGGATTGCGTTGGGGTTGGCGGTGTCGTTCGGTATTTACGGGCTGCTACGCAAATTGGTGGCTGTGGATCCGGTGGCCGGGCTGGGCGTTGAAAGCGTGTATCTGTTCGTGCCGGCGTTGCTGCTGGCGGCCTGGGGCGAGCAGGGTCATGGCGGCGCATTCCTGAGCGGCTGGAACCTGCGCACCGATGCGATGCTGATCTTCGGTGGTGTGGTGACGGCGCTGCCGTTGATCGGCTTCGCTTACGGCGTGCGGCGCATTCCGCTGTCGTTGGTGGGCATCCTGCAATACATCGCGCCGAGCCTGCAGTTGCTGTTGGGCGTGTGGTTCTTCCACGAGCCGTTCGACCAGGGGCGCGCGATCGGCTTTGCCGCGATCTGGGTCGGCTTGCTGTTGTTCGTCGGCGACAGCGTGATGCGTTCGCGTCAGCCGGTCGTGACGCGCTGAGTCGGCGCAGCGCTGCATGTAGTGCCTGTGGTCTTCATCAGCGCGTGTGCTGCGCGTGAGCATGCTGCGACTGCCGCGCTCAACTCTGCGGCATCGCCAAGGGGCTGGCCACGGCCAGCGTGGAAGCGGGCAGCGTCTGCGGCGCGGGGCAATGGCTGGGGTCTTGTTGCACCTGTGCCAGCCATTGATCGATCGGCCCGCCGAGCAGATCCAGCCGTAGCGGCAGGCTCAGATGGTTTTCGCCAGCCAGTTCGACGTAATGCGCACGCGCGCTGGCCAGGGCGAGTGCGCGGCCATGGGCGACTGGAATGTGCTGATCGGCATCGCCATGCAGCAGTAGCACGCAGCTGCGCGTGTCGGCCAGGGCGTGTGCGACATCGACACGGTCCAGGTCCAGCTTGAGCTGGCTATCGGCCGCTGCAATCACCGCGTCGATATTCTGGTCGGCGTAGCGCCAGCGCGCATACGCCGCCACCGCCCGCCCGCGCCACCCGTGCGGCTGGCTGGAGAGCAGATGCGGCACCATGTCGCGAATACCGCGCCCGGCATTGGCGAAGGATTCCATCGCCACTACGCCGGTCACGCGCGGGCCGAGTTTGTCGGCGGTAAACAGCGCGGTGGCCGCGCCGTAGGAAATGCCGAATAGATACAGCGGCCCGCGGATTTCGCCGCGCGGTTGCAGCGCATCGAGCACGTCGATGACGTCGTCGGATTCGCGTGTGCCGTAGCCGGACGGCCCGCCGCCGGAATGCCCGTGGTTGCGCAGGTCGATAGTGACCACGCGGTAGCCGGCCTGCGCGAGCTGCAGCGACCAGGGCAGCAGCGAATCGCCATCCATCATCCAGCCGTGCAGCAGCACCACTGTGCCGCGCGGCGTCGGCGGCGCGGTGGCAGGGATCTTGAAGCTGAAATCCACATCCAGCGCATGCGCCGGGTCGTTGCGCTGACCCCTGTAGCGGTAATGCATGGCGTACTGGCCGGGATCGATCGCACGCCAGAAGATCGGCACGCCATCGCGCGTCACCACATGCCCGCTGCGGTTGGGCACCGTGGCGATGGTGGCGGCGATGCGTTCTTCGTCCAGCAGCGGCGAGGTGCCACCGGGCGCAACCAGGCGCTCGCTGAGCGAGGTCGAAGAAGAGGAACAGCCGGCCAGCCACAGGCAGGCGCAGGCCAGCAGAATCAGGCGCGTCATGGCGAAGATCGATGGATGCAACGGCCGCGCAGGCTACGGCCTGCCGGGCCGGCGCATCTACCGCACCGCAGTGACAAAACGATGACAGCCTGCAATACGTTCAGCCGCAGTGCCTGGACGCGCTGCTTTGGCTGTCACCACTCCCACCGCCCGAATCCCAAATCCCGGGCGGGCGAACGTCCGCCTAGACCTCGCGCAAGGCCGTGGTGATCGGCAAACGCGCTGCACGCAGCGCCGGAAACAGCCCGCCCACCAGGCCAATGCCCAGCGCCCATTTCAGCCCGCTCCACAACAGCTCCGGTGACACCTTGAACTGGAAGACCACCTGGCTGAAGTTGTTGCCCAGTGTGGAGACGGTGTAGCCGTTGAACACCGCCCAGGCGATGGCCCCGCCCAGCAGCCCGCCCAGCAGTGCCAGCAGCATGGTTTCCAGCATCAGCGCCATGATCACCGGCGTGCCGCGAAAGCCGATCGCACGCATGGTCGCGATCTCGCGCGCACGCGTGGCCACCGCCGCATACATGGTGTTGAGTGCGCCGAACACCGCGCCCACCGCCATGATCGCACCGATCACCGTGCCCAGGATGCTGATCAACTTGTTCAAGCCGCCGCCTTGCTTGCCGTAGTAGGCGCGGGTGGTTTCCACATCCAGTTTGAGTCGCGGGTCGGCGGCCATGGCGGTCTTGAACGCGCTGAAGCCTGCCTTGCCGGTGGTGCGCGCGCTGATCGACTGATAGGCACTGCGGTTGTACGTCGTGGCCAGTGTCTGCGCGTCGGTCCACATCTCCGAATCGTGCGCATCGCCGGAGGCAAACACGCCCACCACGGTCCACTGCTGGCTGCCGAGCGTGAGTGTCTTGCCCAACTCCAATCCGCGGAACTGGTTCAACGCGCCCTTGCCCACCACCATTTCGCGCAGGCCGGTGCTGAAGCGGCGGCCCTGCACGATCTTGACCTTGTCATGCACGGCCCAGGCCTGTTCGCCCACGCCACGCAGTTGCGCGTTGACGTCGGTGCCATCGGAGCGCGAGGCGATATTGACCACCTGCGACAATTCCGGCGACAGCATCGGGCGGCCATTGGCATCGGCGGCGATGCCGGGCAGGCTGCTGATCAGCGGCACCAGATCGCGGGTGATCACCGAGTTGGTCTCCGCCTGCGAACCGCCGCGCAGGACAATCGCGGTGGTGTCGTCGCCGGTGCTGTTGAGCGTGGCCTGAAAGCCCTGGCCCATCGCCAGCATCGCCACCAGCACGCCGACCACGCCGGCAATGCCGACCACGATCACCGAGCTGGACCCCCAGCGTTGCGGCAGCGTGGCGATGCCGATGCGCGCGGCAGCCAGCGAGAGCCGCCCGCTGCGCGTGACCAGCAGCCACACCGCCAGCAATCCGCCCATCGGCAGCAATACCATCCACGGCAGTGCGATCCAGGCAGCCAATCCGAGCGCGAGCAGCACGGTCGACAACAGGTTGACCCCACGATCTTTCCATTTGCGTTGCATGTGCATGCTCCTGTCAGCGGCCGGCGAGGGCATCGACGATCTTCAAGCGCTGCGCGCGTAACGCCGGCAGCACACCCACCACGATGCCGATGCCGGCCATCAACCCGAAGGCGACCAGCCAGGTCTGCAGCGGCACGGTCTGGGTTGGCATCAGGCCACCGCTGCGCGCTGCGACCGCCGGGATCACCAGCGCTGCCAGCCCCATGCCGATCAGACCACCCAGGCCGATCAGCAGCATCGATTCCACCATCACCAGACTCAGCACGGTACGGTCCTGAAAGCCCAGCGTCTTCAGCGTGGCCAGCTCCGGGATGCGCTCGCGCACGGCCTGCGCCATGGTGTTGCCGGTCAGCAGCAACAAGGTGAAAAACACCGCGGCCATGATCGAGGTGACGATCAAACCGATATCGGCGAACTGTTTGACGAAGGCCTGCTGAAACGCCGACTCGGTCTGCGACTTGGTTTCATGGTCGGAGTTGGCCGACAACGCGTCGATCGCCTGCGCCACGCGCGATGCCTGGTCGGCATTACGCAGCGTCACCGTGTACCAGCTGACCCGGCTCTTGATGTAGTCGTTGGATTCGTCGAAGTATTTCCAGTTCATCATCAACTGGCGTTCCTGATTCGCGGCCACCGTGCGGTCTTTCATGCGGAAAATGCCGACCAGTTTCAGCGGCCAGTCGTTGCTGCCACCGCGGGGAAAGATGGTGGCCTGCAGCGGGATGGTGTCGCCGATCTTCCAGCCATTTTGTCTGGCCAGGCTTTCGCCGACCACTGCCCCGGTGCGCGTGGTCTGGAAGGCCTTGAGTTGATCCTTGGGCAACTGATACTCGCTGTAGACGTCGAAGAAATTCGGCGCCACCGAAAAATTCGGGAAGAAATTCTTCGGGTCGCGATAGATGCCGCCGAACCACATTGCCGAGGTCACATCACGCACGCCTGGCACGCTGCGGATCTGGTTTTCCAGATTGATCGGCAACGACTGGGTGATCGACAAACGCGATGCCACCACCAGCCGGTCCACGCCGCTGACGCTGCCGCCGGAGGTAAAAGCCACACGCACCGAATCGAGCATGCCGAACAATAAGAACGCCGCCACCACCGAGAGCAAGGTCAGCAAGGTGCGGGTCTTGCTGCGGAACAACTGGGCCCACACCAACGACAGATACTTCATGGCAGCGCTCCCTTACAGTGCAAGCGGCGCATCGGCCAGCTCGCCCTTGTCCAGATGGATGGTGTGGGTGGCGTATTCGGCGGCCTTGGGGTCATGGGTGACCATCACGATGGTCTTGCCATGTTCGCGATTGAGCTCCTGCAGCAGGCGCAGGATTTCTTCGGCGTTGTGGCGGTCCAGATCGCCGGTGGGCTCGTCGCAGATCAGGAAGGTCGGGTCGGAGACAATCGCGCGCGCAATCGCCACGCGTTGCTGCTGGCCGCCGGACAACTCGCTGGGCTTGTGGCTGCGGCGTTCCTGCAGGCCGACCAGGGTGAGCGCGATCTCCGCGTTGCGCTTGCGCTGCGCGGCATTGAGCGAGGTGAGCAGCAACGGCAGCTCCACGTTTTTTTGCGCGGTGAGCATCGGCATCAGGTTGTAGAACTGGAACACGAAGCCGACGTGGTGGCTGCGCCAGGTCGCCAGCTGGCCGCCGCTCATGCGATCGATGCGCTCGCCTTCGATCTCGATCTCGCCACCGCTGGGGCTGTCCAGCCCGCCGATCAGGTTGAGTAAGGTGGTCTTGCCCGATCCGGAGGGACCCATCAACGCCACGAAATCGCCGCTGGCGATTTCCAGATCGATGCCGTGCAGCACCTGCACCTGCTCGGGGCCGCGTTGGTAGGTCTTGGTGATGTTGCGCAAACTGACGAGAGCGGACATGGCGACTCCTGGCGATGCATTGGGAAGAGGTGACTGCGATGCGGCAAAGTGACTGCGACTGTCTGATGCGGTGCTGCGGTGACATGACGAGCTGATGTGCGCAGACGCCTGCGTGTGGCGACACGTCATCGACCATTGCAGCGGCAACGCGCACCACTGCATACGCTGCCGATGTCTGAAATGCGTGCACTGCGACAACGGCGGAGCATGTTGAAGAGCATCGCGACTGCGCATGGGTTGACACAGTCGATACCGCGTTACGGACTTTCAAAGCGCCTGCCGCATGCGACGCCGGCGCCGGCACATCTGTCTTTTCCCATCGACGTGTCTGCCGTGCTCTCCGAGCAGTAGGGCTACCCGGTCCGTCTTTGGTTCTTCGTTATTCGGCAGCGTCTGGCCCGGCTTCGGCGACCTTGTCGCCTTCTTTCAATTCTTGCGGCGGATTCAGCACCACGGTGTCGCCTGCGGTCAGGCCCGACAGCACCTGCTTGTCCTGGCCCATCACCATGCCGGTGGTGACGGCATGCGCGCTGACGGTGTTGTGCTCGCCGACCACGAACGCGACGGTGCGCGTGTCGCGTTCCACCAGTGCGGCGGTCGGTACGCGGACGCCTTGCGGCTTGGTCGCTTCCTGCGGTTTGGCCTGCTCCAGAAAGCTCACCCGCACGCCCATTTCCGGCACGATGCGCGCGTCCTTGACCTTGAGCGCTACGCGTACTTTCACCGTGGCCTTGCCGCGGTCGGCAGTGGGGATGATCGCGATGACCTCGCCGGGAATCTTCCATTCCGGGTATGCATTGAGCACTGCTTCCACCGGCATCTTGGGTTGCACGCGACCGATATAGGACTCGCCCACTTCCACTTCGATTTCCAGCGATTCCATGTCCACGATGGTACCGATACCGGTGCGGGTGAAGCCGCCGCCGGCCGACAATGGCGAGACGATTTCGCCCGGCTGCGCCGCCTTGGCCGTCACCACGCCGGCAAACGGTGCGCGCACCACATTGAAGTCCGAGCGGATGCCGGCGATGGCCAATTGATCCGACGCGACCTGCACGTTGCGCTGCGCATTCTGCAACTGCGCGCGCAAGGCATCGCGCTGCGCAATGGCTTGTTCGTATTGCGAGCGCGAGACCAACTGCGCGCCGACCAACGATTGCAGGCGCGTGGCATCGGCATTGGCCACGGCCAGTTGCGCCTGCATGTTGTCGACCTGGCTACGTGCGGCCGACAACTGCGAGGCTGATAGGGTGCGCTGTGCGTCGGCATCCAGCGGGTCGAGTGTGGCCATCACCTGGCCTTGTTCGACGCGCATGCCTTCTTCGATCATCACCTCACGCACCTTGCCGGTGACCTGTGCCGACACTGTGGCCATGCGTCGCGCCACCACGTACCCGGAGGCATCCAGCACCGAGGCGCTGCTACTCCCGGCGCTGATCGCCACCACCGGCGCGGTCCGCACCTTGACCACCGGGCGACGCGTCAACCACCACGCGGCGGCAGCCAGCACGATGACGATAACGACCCCGGCAGCAATCCAGGCGCCACGGCGTGCGGGCGGTGGCGCGGCAGGGCGCTGCCGGTCGATACGGAGTTGCTTGAGCAGATCGGCGGAAGTGTTCATCGATGACCGGGACGGAAGGCTGTGCGGAATGTGACGGTCTGCGGGCGGCGCGGCAAGCTGCCGGAAGTCACCAACGGTGGTGCGGCGACGAACGGTCAGTGCGCTGAGGCCATGGCCAGATGCTGCGCAGCATGCGGCGACCGAACCATGCGCACCAGTGACAGCTGTCACCTGCAGACCATGACAATGGCGACTGTGCCCCATCGGTGCGGGCGGCAATGCTGGCGGCTCCTCGGCAAGGCGATATCGGCATGCGTTCTTTGTACCTGCATGTGTATTGCTTGCGCCTGCGCGGACGAGTAGCTGCGTCGGCATGCAATCGCAGCCCTGCAATCACCGGCGGCACGCGTGCATGAGGCCGCTCGCCCGCACCGTCTTGCAGGGGCCTGCGCGCAGGCGGGCCCGGCAGTGGCAGAATCCGCTCACCCACACGGACCTTCGCTGATGCGCCTTCGGTTTCCCGCATGGCTTCGCCCCGCCGCCAGTTCGCAGGTTGCCGCGCGGATGGCGCAGGGCCAATCGCCGTGGATGGATAGCGTGCACCTGTTTTGGTCGGCCTGGGTGTTCGTGGTGCCGGCGTTCACCGCGCGTGGCTACGACAAGACCTGGCTGTTGTGCACGCTGGCGTCTTATCCGCTGTTTCTGCTGCTATACGCACGCATGTTGCTGGCGCCGCGCGGCACCTTGTATCGCTACGCCTGGGCGATGGGCGTGCTGAGTGCTGCCCTGTTGCCGGTGTATTCGGCGGGACTCAGCTATTTCGTATTCGCTTGCCTGACCTTGCGTCCCTCCACGCGACATGCGTTGTGGCGGCACTTCGCGATGTTGCTGCTGATGAACGCGTTGTACCTGAGCTGGGCGCGCTGGCTTGGGTTGAGCTTGCAGGCGCTGGTGTGGATGCCGGTGACGGTGCTGGGCATGGCAGCCGTGGGCGCGGTGTACAGCATCAACGAGCGCAAGGACACCTTGCTGCGCCTGTCGCAGGACGAAGTGCGTCGGCTGGCAGCCACCGCCGAACGTGAGCGCATCGGCCGCGACCTGCATGACCTGCTCGGCCATACCTTGTCGCTGGTGGCGCTTAAATCCGATCTTGCCGCACGCCTGATCGAGCGCGACCCGCAGGCGGCACGCAACGAGATCGACGCGGTGGCACAGATTTCGCGCGATGCATTGGCGCAAGTGCGACGCGCAGTGACCGGTATTCGCGCGGCCGGCTTGGTCGCCGAATTGGCATCGGCACGTGTGCTGCTGGACCTGGACGGTATTGTGCTGGAGCAACACCTGGAGACGCTGGCCTTGCCGCCCGAGCACGAAACCGCGCTCGCGCTGGTGGTACGCGAGGCAGCCACGAATGTGCAGCGCCACGCCCAGGCGAGACGGGTGCGCGTGCAGTTACGCGCGCACGGCGAGCAGGCGGTGCTGGAGATCGCCGACGACGGACGCGGCGGCGTGATCGTGCCGGGTAACGGCCTGGATGGCATGCGCGCACGCTTGCATAGCCTGGGTGGCGCGCTGGATGTGCAGGCCTTGCCGCGCGGCATGCGGCTACGCGCCAGCTTGCCGTTGCCGCGTCCGGCCGCTGTTTCGGCGCCACCGCCGTCGCCAGCGATGCCGCAGTCGCACTAAAACGCGTCGCTGCTTGTGCACGAGGTGCACCAGCGCTGTTATGGTGCGCAACCGTTGCATGCAGACGAGCGCGACCGATGATCCGGGTGTTGTTGGCGGAAGACCAAGCCTTGCTGCGCGGCGCGCTGGTCGCCTTGCTCGGGCTAGAGGACGACATCGCCGTGGTTGGCAGCGCCGGCGATGGCGAAAGCGCATGGCGTGAACTGCAGCGCCTGCAGCCGGACGTATTGGTCACCGATATCGAAATGCCTGGCCTGACCGGGCTGGAATTGGCGCAGCGGATTCAGCGTCAGGCGCTACCGGTGCGCGTCATGATCGTCACCACGTTCGCGCGCCCGGGATTTTTGCGTCGTGCACTGGATGCCGGTGTGGCCGGATATCTGCTCAAGGACGCGCCGGCCGAACAATTGGTCGAGGCGTTGCGTCAGGTGCACCGCGGCGGGCGGGTGATCGACCCGCAGCTGGCCATCGATGCCTGGGTGGAAGCGGACCCCTTGAGCGAACGCGAACGGACCGTGCTGCGGCTGGCCGGCGAGGGTCGCTCTGCCAGCGAGATTGCCCAGCAGTTGCAGCTGTCGCACGGCACGGTGCGCAATTACTTGTCCGAATGCATCGGCAAACTCGGTGTGGGCAATCGCATCGAAGCCTATCGACTGGCGCGCCAGAAGGGCTGGTTGTAGCGCAGCCAGTCGATGCGTTGCGTGCGCGTGTAGCTGGAGTCTGCCGTGTGTGAGACAGCATGCGCTTGAGCGGCGCTCGATCGAAGGAATCACACCGCCTAACCGTCATCAAAGAGGTGGCGTCAGCCGCTTCGCTCACCGATCCGCAGCTATTCCACACACGCGTGCGAAGGCATGCGATTTGCACGCAGGTACACTGCGCAGCATTGGAAAACACGGCGAGTGATGCATGAAGTCTCTGTGGCTGTCGGGCCTGCTGTGGGTGTGCGCCTTCAACGCATCTGCCGAGCAATTCAAGATCTTGGTGGCGGCCATTCCCAACCAGTATCACCACGACTATATCCCCGTCGCCAAGCCGCAATTCGAAGCGATGGCACGCAAGCATGATGTCGAGATGGTGTGGGCCTGGAATGCCAAGGCGTTCGATGGCGATCTGTCGCAATACGCGGCCATCGTGCTGCTCAATACCCCGGCCACCGATCTGGATCCGGCCCAGCGGGCAAACTTCCAGAAATACGTGCGCAATGGAGGCGGCGTAGTCGCGGTGCACAAGGCGTTTGCGATCAAGCGCGGCGAGTGGGAATGGTACGACCATCTGATCGGCCGTTCGTTCCGCACGCATCCGTACATGCAAACCGCGATGGTGGATGTGGTGGACGCCAATTTCCCCGCCACCGCGGGCCTGCCCAAGCGCTGGGTGTGGAGCGACGAGTGGTACGAATACGACCCGCCCTACAGCGACGATCTGGTCACGCTACTGACCGTGGATGAAACCAGCTACGACCCCACGCTGATCTGGCCGGGCCAGGTCGCCAAGGGCATGGGCAAACACCACCCGGTGGCGTGGTACCACCATTTCGAAGGCGGCCGCGTCTTCGCCACTGCCCTTGGCCATCTGGCCGAGGCCTACAACGATCCGCGCTATCTGGATCATCTGTACGGCGGCATCTACTGGGCAGCCACCGGCAAGGGCATCGACGCATCTGCGCCAACGGACAAAACAAAACGCCAACGCTAAGCGCTAGCCCCTCTCCCGTCGGGAGAGGGGTTGGGGGAGGTACGTCCACGCAGTCAAATCACTCCGCGCAAGGCGTCTGCCAACACCCATCCAAACCATCAACGTGCAGACCGCTCCCCACGCGCCATGCTGGAAAACACGCCGTCGCGGCGCACCCAGGCATGGAACAGCGCCGCGCTCAGATGCCCCAGCACGGTGGCGAACAACAGATACGCTAACCAGCCATGCGCCGTGCGTAGCCACGCGTACAGCGCCGGGTCGTGCGGTGCGATCGCCGGCAGGTTTGCGCCCGGCCACAACACGATCGGGTAGCCGCCGGCCGACAACATCGCCCAGCCGATCAACGGCATGCCCAGCATCAACGCATACAGCAGCCAGTGCGAGGCGATCGCGGCGGCCTTCTGCCAGGCAGGCAAATCCGCAGGCAATGCCGGTGGCCGATTGCGCAGGCGGTTGATCAGGCGCAGCACCGCCAGGATCAGGATCGCGATGCCCAACGGGCGATGCAGGTCGATCAACCACGGCCGTTGTGTCACCGAGGCCACCATGCCCACGCCGACGAACAGCATGGTCAGGATCATCGCGGCCATCAGCCAATGCAGCACGCGCGCAGGCAGGTTGAAGTGGGTACGGCTGCTCATTGGCGTGCTCCCTGGCCGGTGGCGGCGTTGCCCTGACCGTTGGCGATCTCGCGCTCGCGGCGATTGAACGACTGCGAATACACCGACGAGCGTGCCGCCAGAATCGGGTCATTCGATGCGGCAAGACCCTTGGGCAAGATCAATGGGTCGTAGTTGAGATCGCGGCACGGGCCGGTGGCTTGTGGCTGCGCATGCTCGATCGAGAGCGTACCTGCCACGATCTGCTTGCGGCTTTCTGGCCATGGTTGCGATGGGTCGTCCACCGCATCGCCGGGCTCGGCGACGGTCAGCACCATGTCCCAACGCAACGGCCCCTGTGCGAGCCGCGCATCCAGATCGGTGGCGAGAAAATCGCCATCGGCCTGCTTGCGCTGCTCGGCACTCAATTCCTTGAATGGTGTATGCGGGCGCATCGACCAGCGGATGTAGCGTTCGCGCCCATCGGCGGCAATTGCGCGAAACGCGTTGACGCCGTTGTACTGCGTATTGGCCCAGCTGTCCGACCACGGCGCAGTCTTGGCCCACTGCTGGAACTTGGCTGCCTCCGGATACTGCTTGCCGAACGCCGCCAGTTTTTCCGGGTCCGGTTTACCCGTGGCCGGGTCCGGCTTGGAGGCCACGTTCAGGGCCTGAAAGCCGGCCGGCGTGGCGACCACGAAGAACGGAAAACTGTTCATTGCCGTACGCCATTCCTGCCCGTCGTCGCTGCGCAACAGCAGCGCCATGCTGCGCACGCGCGCCTGCCCATCGGCTCCGTGCGGGTCGCCGCCGCCGATCGACATGCGCCCCAGCACCGGCGTGCTGGGCTGGCTGAAGATGCGCGCCGACGACAGCCAGGTGGCCTTGCCGCTGGACTGGAATTGCCCACTCACGCACAACCCCTTGGTATGCGCGCGGCGAAAGCCCGGATGCGGCGGCCCGCTGGATTCGATGGTATCGGTCATGCGCGCGGCAGTGAGCCGGTCGCCGCCGATCCAGCCGGCGGTCCAGGCAAACGCGATGGCGATGCCACCGGCAATCGCGGCGATGCCCAGCAACGGCAGCACAGGGCTACGCGCGCGCTTGGGCGAGGGAGGTGGCAACGTCATGGCTGGCTCCGGTGGTGGGTACTGTGGGCGGCGTGCTCACTGTCGCACGGCCCTGCGTGCATTGCCGCAGCCGAGCACGCCCGTGCTGTATCATCCGGAAGAGGCCGCCTTGGGCGTGTGATGGAACATTCTGCGGAGCGCTTCAAGTGCGACGTGGATATCCCTGCTGCAGGCGTTCACGGAACGCAATCGACATACGCCAATAAGCATCAACATAGAGGCCTGTATTGTTTCAGATAGAAGCTAAAAGTTTCTTTTGCTGTTGGTTCGACTTGTGATGGAGAGCCAAGCTGTAAAGCAGTTCAGGGTTGGTGATTCTCACCAGTTCGCAGGTGTCACGGATGACGCGATCCATGCGCGGCCCGGCTCCGCCAAGGATGGCCGCAGCTAGCGCCGGGACGATCAATCCAAGAAGCTCGGGAAGATGACAAACGCAGCGCGCAAGCGCTTGCAAAGCATGTGCGCGACGAAGATTGTGTCGCTCGGTTTCGGCGACGCCAAGTAGCTGACGAATCACATCTGCCGCCTGCGCCGGAGATGCTTCGGCCATTACGGCGACCGGCCAGGAGGCAACCGTCACGATGGGATTCGGTTCGCTTTGTTCGTAAGCAGCCTCGATCGCTGCCTTGAGAAGGGAAGAGCGTTTGGCGCCAGAAGAGAATTTGGCGGCACGCGACAGCGCCTGGCACCGATACCCGGGATGTTTGATTTTTCGGGCGATCGTGGCAGCGCCATCGGGGTCATCAGGCGCCATGGCGAAGACGCGCCCGCGTCCGCGTCCGCCCACATCAGCCGTCGTGATGGGTAGCTCACTCATCAAGATTCGATGCCTTACTTAGCCAAGTGATGCTGTAGGCCAGACCGTGTTTCACCAACCCGACACTCGTTCATTGCACATCTTCCGAGCGAAGCGGTGAAAACGACCAATCGAATACTGTCAGCAGTTCCTTGGCCAATTGATCAAACTCAGGCCGATAATGATGTTCGTGCGGCGTTGGAACTACGGTCTTCCCCCGGGTGAAACCCATCGCCTGCAATCTGGCCGAAAACTGTGCGAGTGGGCCATAGGCGAATAACTGGTTGTGGCGGTCCCATATCACCGTCGCTTTGCTGGAAGGCGAATGCGCCCACAGGTCATAGCGCGCGTCTGCTGAAAGAAATGCGCCAAACCGTGACAGGAACGTTTTGACGTCGGAGCGTTCCAGCACAGGACTTTGGTAGCGGCCTGGTTCTGCCTCGCCACGCGACGTGTGCAGGAGATACAGTAAGTAATACGGCGGCTCCATGCACGCGATCAGGCGCTCGAAAATTGCAGGATCCCCGCCGGGAACACCTGCCACGATGCGGTCTGTGGATTCAAAGACCGCCGGATGCGAATGAGCGCGCCATTGCCCGTCTTCCAGATGCCCGAGTCGGTACATGCGTGTCTGTCGCCTTGATTGAAGCGGCTCGCCGTGGCGAGACCGTGATCAGGTTGGGCAACGCCTGAAGGCGTTTGAACGCGATGTCTGGATCGCGAGGCAGCCCAGAGAGTGCCACTCAACCCTAAGCGTAACGGCAGAACGAACGCCTGGTTGCAGCGCCATCCGCGCTCAGCCGCCGTAGCGCTGCTGCAGCATCGCAAAGGCCGAGCGCAGCGCCAGCGCCTCGCCGCCAGCCGGGCGGCCGGGGCGGTCGTTGTCGTTCCAGGCGTAGACGTCCAGATGCGCCCAGGGCTGGCCCGGGGCCACGAAGCGCTCCAGATACAGCGCAGCGGTGACCGCACCGGCCATGCGCGAGCCGGCGTTGGCCATATCGGCGACATGGCTGTTGAGATAGCGTAAATAGGGGCGCCATAGCGGCATGCGCCAGACCGGGTCGCGGGTCTGTTCGCCGGCGCTGATCCAGGCCTGCGCCAGCGCATCGTCGTTGGCGAATAGCGCGGGCAGGTCGGGGCCCAGCGCGATGCGTGCGGCGCCGGTGAGCGTGGCGAAATCCAGGATCAGGTCCGGGCGCTGTTCGGTGGCGTAGCTCAGCGCATCGCACAGCACCAGGCGGCCTTCGGCATCGGTGTTGTCCACTTCCACCGTCACGCCGGCGCGGGTCGTGATCACTTCGCCGGGGCGGAAGGCATCCGGGCCCACCGCATTTTCCACCGCAGCAATCAGTAGCGTCAGCCGTACCGGCAACTGCTGCGCCATCACCAGCCCGGCCAGCGCCAAGGCATGCGCCGCACCGCCCATGTCCTTTTTCATGTTGCGCATGCCGTCGGCCGGCTTCAGATCCAGCCCGCCGGTGTCGAAGCACACGCCCTTGCCGACCAGCACCAGATGCGGATGCGCGGTGTCGCCCCAGTGCAGTTGAATCAAGCGCGGGGCGCGATGCGAAGCACGCCCCACGGCATGGATGGTGGGGAAGTTCTGCGCCAGCAATGCCTCGCCGACGATCGCATCGACCTGCGCGCCATGCGCCTGCCCCAGCGTGCGCGCGGCGTCTTCCAGGTGCTGCGGACCCATGTCTTCGGTCGGCGTATTGACCCAGTCGCGCACCTGCAGACAGGCCTCGATCAAGGCGCGCGTCTGTGTCGATGGCGTGGCCGCCAGTTCGGCCGGCGCACGCGGCACCTTGCGATACCGCGCGAAGCGATACGCGCCCAATCCCCAGCCCAGATGCAGCAACGCCTGCTCGGCATCGCTCAACGGGTTGGCCAGCGTCCAGCGGCTGGCCGGCGGCAACGCCATCGGCGCATGCGCGTAAGCGTAGGCATCGGCACGGTCGCCGATGCCGAGGATCGCCCCGGCCAGCCCGTTGTCACCCGGCAACAGCAGCACGCTGCCCGGCGCGGCGTCGAAGCGCTGCGCCTGCGCCCACGACAGCACACGGGTGGGCTGCTCCGCGCACCAGCGCGTAAAGCTTTCGCGGTCGAGCACATACAGCGGCAAGGCCGCCGCGTTGGAATCGATGAAACCGGTGAGGTGCGACATGGAAATCCTCGAATGCGGCGCCGTGCGCCGAGCAGTTGGGCTCAGGCGGGAAGGGGGATGCCGGCGTGCGCGGGGCCGGGATGCGGCTGCTGCGCGTCCAGCCAGTCGGCCAGCCCGGTCATGCTGTCGAATTCCAGATCCGGTTGCTGGGTGGGGTGTGACCACACCGCGCCTTCGCGGTTGATCCAGCAAGCGCGTAGGCCCGCATCCAGTGCGCCCAGCACGTCCATGCGCACGTGGTCGCCCACATGCAGCACTTGCGCGGGAGGCACCTCAAGCCGGGCGCAGGCGGCCAGGAAGATACTCGGGTCGGGTTTTGCGCTGCCGTGTTCGCGCGAGCCCAGCTGAAACGCAAAGTGGTGCATCAACCCGATGCGCTGCAGATCGGCATTGCCGTTACTGAGCGCAGCCACCGGTACGTGCGCGGCGATACGTGCCAGCGCGTCGAGCGCATCCGGATAGCATTCCACCTGATTGCGTGCGGCATAGAACACCTCGTAGGCCGCCTCCAGCAACGCCAGATCGCCGCCGCTCTCGCGCAATGCCATTTCCAGCGTCAACCGACGCAGTGCGCTGAGGTCGTGATGCAGGTGCGGGTTGTCGGCAAAGCTGCGCTCACGCAGCTCGCGCATCGCCTCCACCGGAAAGCGCTCGGCGGTGACTGGACTGTGCTCGCGCATCCAGTCGTACAGCACCTGATCGATCCGCGCCCCGATTGGCGCAAAGGGCCACAACGTATCGTCGAGGTCGAGAGTGATGGCGCGGATGTGGAAGCTCATCGCTCGATTGTAATGCCGGGAATGGGGGGCGGGAATGGAGAATGGGCAACGCAGCGCCTCTGCAGGCCGCTTTTGCGCATCCCCAATCCCGACTCCCGACTCCCGACTACTCAAGCAAACGCGCCCAGCGCTGCATGCCTTCCACCCGGCTCAGCACCATCTTGATGCAGACCAGCAGCGGCACCGCCAGCAACAGCCCGACCATGCCCCACAACCAGCCGAACAGCATGAGCGCCAGGATCAGCATCAATGGCGAAATCGCCATGCGGCGGCCCAGCACGATCGGTGTGACCACCTGGCCTTCGATGCTGTGCAGCGCGAGGTACAGGATGGCCGGTAGCAGCGAAGACAAGGTGGTGCGGAATTCCACAAAGCCCATCAGCAGCATCAGCATCACGCCGATCAACGGACCCACATACGGCGCGAAATTCAGCAGGGCTACCACCGTGCCCCACAAGATCGCTTCTGGCAGCGGAATCTTCAGCGCATACAAAATGCCGGCAAAGACCAACCCGACCAGCGTATTGATCACGCTGATCGTGAGCACGTAGCGCGAAACCTCGCGTTCGATGTCCAGCATGATTTCGGTGGTGAACCGTTGCTGCTGGCGGTTCGGTAGCAAGGCGATCGCATGCCGCTGCAGGCTTTCGCCATACACCATGAAGAAGAAGGTCAGCAGCACCACTGCCAGCACCGATGCGGCGAGCTTGGGCGTGCGGATCAATGCCTTGTAGGGGTCGTCCATCTGCGTGCGTACGATCTGCACGCCGCGCTGGCCTTCGCCACCGGCCGCGCGTGCAAAATTTTCCGCCGCCTGGTTGGCCTGCATCATCGGCTTGGTGAGATCGCGCACATCGCGGGCGATCTGGCGCATC
The DNA here is from genome assembly GCF_002846205.1 of Xanthomonas prunicola. Classification (GTDB taxonomy): domain Bacteria; phylum Pseudomonadota; class Gammaproteobacteria; order Xanthomonadales; family Xanthomonadaceae; genus Xanthomonas; species Xanthomonas prunicola. The sequence continues at coordinate 63,839 of NZ_PHKV01000007.1, read as the reverse complement.
TGCTGCGGCGCCTGCTGCACCCACTCGGTGGCAGGGCCTGCCAACTGCGCGGCCAGGGTCACGGTACCGGCCAGGCCGAGGCACAGGATGAGTAAGGCACCGAGAAACCGCGGGATATACAGCTTGCGCAGACCGCGCAGGATGGGGTTGCCGATCAACGCGAAGAACGCGGCCAGCATGATCGGCAGAATGATCGTCTGCGCCGCCCACAGCGTGTAGCCAACGGCAAGTGTGGCCAGCACCACCATCGAAGCAGGGGCGCGCGGGCGAGGCGCCGGTGCGGGCGGAAGCGAATCTGCCGCTACGGCGGCATCCGATGAGTCGACGGAAAGAGACATGCGCGCCCTGGCAGCAGACTGGCGTGCTGCCAGCGGTGCGCCATTATCGGCCCAATGCGTCAACAGCGCGCACAGAATCTGTGCGCGCCGTGTCAGGGAGCGGGTAATGACCTGGCGGACTCGGCCGCGCGCGCAGTGGTGCAGTTTTCACAGGCCCAGTTGGTACTCGACGTGGCGTTGCCGGCGACGCCGGATTCCATCGCAAGCACTGCTTCGACGCTGCCAGCACGCCTGCTGCGCGCGAGTAGCCGTTAGGCGGACGAGCATCAAGAAAATCGAGCGGCCAGTGATGGCGCTCGACCCATTTCGAAGTTCAGAGGGATTAGCACCACACGCCCATCAGGCATCTAGCGGTTGGTGATGCCGCAAACACGATCAGCCGGTCGGCTCGAACACCGATTCTCTTCGACGAATGCCAAGCGGTCTGCATGAGCGCTGCGTGCAGCGTAGGAGCTGAACACGCGCATGTCTCGGTTGCGTGCGCTATCGGCTGCGTTGGTTCGGTGGGTGGCAGAGACAGGTCAAACCCGCTGCCATTAACCACGGCGGCACGACAAATCGTCAGCCGCCGTCGAAAAACAACACGAAATCAGGCCGCGCGATCGACCGGGACCTGCACCACCGTCACCGCCGGATCAGCCGCGACTTCTTCGGCATTGTCCGCGGCACGTTCGGCCTGCTCGGAGGCTTCCTGGGCGCGGTGCGCAGTGAACAGCGCAGAGATCGTGCTGATCATCTGCAAAATCTTGGGAATCCCGCCGAGCTTGCCGGCGATGCTGCCCAAAGCGGCCTGCGGCTCGCTGCGACCGGTGACAAACCCCAGCCCGACGCCCACCATCACGATCCGCAGCGGAGACCAGCCGGCACGCCAGGTCTGGCGCAATTCACTCCAATGCAGACGCGTCTCTTGCGCGCGCCCTTCCACTAGAAACTCTGCACGTTCAACGCGCTGACGTAAGTCTCCAAACTTCATGTGCGTGCTCCACTGGCAGACGTCGCGGCATCTTCATCGTCGTTGGGATCATCGAAAATTCCCAACTTGATGAGCTGACGGCGCGTTGCGTTGAGGCCGGTGTGGTCGAAGTAAAAGAACACCCGCCATGCAGCGATGCCGGTCACCAGCAAACTTGCCAGCGCGGTGAAGAACATCGCCTGGAACCACGACAGCCCGGCACGTTGCAGCAGGGCAATGATCGCACCGGCCAGCAACAGCCACGACGATGCACCAAACACCACAGCAACGCACGCCCAGGCCAGGCCACGCCCGAACGCACTGCGTGCCAGTTGCAGATCGGCCGACACCAACCGGCGCAACGCGCGGCTGGTGTCCTTGGCCGAGCCCAGCGTTGCGCGGCCGGCAGCGCCGACCGCACGTACGCTTTCGTCCAGTCCTGGCGTTTCCGCACGCGCGTCGGGCGCGTCGGTTCCGGCAGCTGTAGAGGCCTGATCGCTCACGGCTTAGTTGTCGTTGCTGCGTGCCAGCTTGGCGATCACCCAGCCAGCAGCGAAGGCCACGCCGAAGGCGGCCAGCGGACGCTCGCGGATCAGGTCGGTGGCGCTTTCCAGCAGATCGTTGCCCTTGGCAACCAGCACATCCATCTGTTCCTTGGCAGCGGCACCGCCGAACTCGGCAGCGGCCATGCCGGCCAGCGCGGTGTCGGACAGCTCGGCCTTGACGTTGGCGCGACCGAGCTTGAGCTCATCGCCTGCAGCGCTGGTGGCGCCCTTGACGGCTTCGCCGGCGGCGCTGGCTGCCGACTTCAGGTGGGTGCCGGCTTCGCTCAGATTTTCTTTCAGCTGTTCGGTATTGGTGGGGCTCATGCGATATCTCCTTGGGTCATTGATGACACAGCCGCCACTCACGTGCGGTCGAGCGCTAGCAATAGCATCGGGGGGGTGTAGGAGGCGTTAGTGGAAGCACTTCGCGGTACACATCACGTCAACGCATCAGCGCGTCGTACTGCGCGTTGCCACGCAGGATGCGCACGACCAGCTGCTGCGGTTTGCGCTGGAAATTGGCGCGCCAGCTGGCAAGATCGGCAAACTCGCCCACGCTACTGGCCACGATGACATCGCCGGTCACCAACCCATTGGCTGCGGCGCGACCGCCGCGTTTGACCTCGCTCACCATCACCCCGGTGATGCCGGACTGACGCAGCGATTCGGGCAGGTCCACGAAGGTCGCGCCGGTCAAGCGTGGGTCGAGCATGTCGCCGGTAACGGCGCGGTCCTGCTCTTTTAGCGTGGCCTTGAGCTTGAGCGGTTTGCCATCGCGACGGATGTCCAATGTCACCGCGCTGCCAACGGCTTGCAGGCCTTCATAGTTGTGCAGGGCCTCGGCACTGTCGACGCGCTGGTCGTTGGCCGCCACCACCACATCACCCGGTTGCACACCTGCGGCTGCCGCTGCGGAACCAGGCAACACGCGCGTCACCAAGGCGCCACGCAACGAATCCACGCCCAGCCCCTGCAGCATCTGTTGGGTGAGGTTCTGGGTTTCCAAGCCGAGCGTGCCACGCACCACCACGCCCTTGGTCACCAGTTGTTCGACCACGTTGCGCGCCAGGTTGGACGGAATTGCCAGGCCCAGACCGATATTGCCGGCCATGCTGCCTTGCGGGTTGAAGCTGGCGGTGTTGATGCCCACCAGTTGGCCCTGCAGATTGACCAGCGCACCGCCCGAGTTACCGGGGTTGATCGAGGCATCGGTCTGGATGAAGTTCTGATAGCCCAGCCCGCGAATGCCGCTGCGCCCCACTGCCGAGACGATTCCGGAGGTGACGGTCTGGGTAAAGCCGAACGGGTTGCCGATCGCCACTACAAAATCGCCCACGCGCAGCGCGTTGCTGTCGGCCAGTTTGATGTCGGTGAGGTTATCGGCCTTGATGCGGATCAACGCGATATCGGTATCGGCATCGGAGCCGATGAAGTCTGCCTTGACCGTGCGCCCGTCGCCCAGCGTCACCTGCACGTCGTCGGCGTTTTCGATGACGTGGTGATTGGTCAGCACGTAGCCTTTTTGCGCATCGATGATCACGCCCGACCCCAGCGATTCGTTGATGCGGTCCTGTGGTACCTGTGGAAACAGCCGGCGCAGGATCGGGTCGTTGAAGAACGGGTTGCGCACGCGCACCACTTGTTTGGTGTTGACGCTCACCACTGCCGGCATCGCCTGCTGCAGCATCGGCGCCAGCGACGGCACCGGTTGGCCGGCGACTGCGGCCGGCAACGCGGCGGCGGTGGGCAGTGTAAAGGCGGCATTGCTCGGCGGTGTGGCGTCGGCACGGTTGTCGAGCCAAGCGTTGATGCCAGTGGCGGCAAATCCGCCGAAGGCAGCGGCCAGCGAAAGAGTCAGCAAAGTGGGCAGCGGTCGCATGGAACGGATTCCGGGTTACGCGGTGGAAGAGGAATAGGGCGTCTGACTGCGTAAATCAAGCTGAACGAGAGTGCCTGGGTACAATTTAACTGCTGGTGAAAGTGCCGCGCATCCCTTGCCCCGATTGCGTTGACAGCCCGTCAGGCCCGGCGTAGCGTCCGCTTCATCCGATGCCTGTTCAGCATGTTGCGTGCGGTCGCGCATCGCCCGGTTTCCCGCACTGACGCCCTTAAGGAGGGACTATGAGCAACGGCAATGGTGTAACGGCAACCCTGTCCGACGCCGTCGATAGCGTAAAGAGCACCGCCACCGAGTTGACCGAGACCATCGCCAGTACCACCAGCGAGGCGGTCGCCAGCGTGCAGGAAGCTGCAGGCACGGCAGTGGAAGAGGTCAAGACGCGTGTAGCCAAAGCGCGCAAGGCGGTGGTCAAGGTCGAAAAGAACGTGGCCAAGAAGGCCGGCGCCGCGGCCACCGCAGTGAAGCGCAGCGTGGCCAAGACCACGCGTTCGCTGACGGCGACCAAGGATGCTGCCAAGGACAAGCTGGTCGCCACCAAAGACGCCGCGAAGCAGAAGCTGGTGTCCACCAAGGATGCGGCCAAGCAGAAGTTGAGCAGCACCAGCGCCGCCGCCAAGAAGAAGATCACCGACACCAAGGCCAAGACCAAGCGCAAGCTGGAAACTGCCAAGGCCAACGCCAAGGCCGAAGCGGCTGCACTGAGTGCCAAGACTGCCGCCAAGAGCACAGCGCGCAAGACCGCTGTTGCAACGGTGAACGCGCGTACGGCAGCGAAGAAGGCCGCGGCCAAGTCGGCGGCAGCGAAGAAGTCGGTTGCCAAGACGCCGGCCAAGCCCGCGGCCAAGAAAGCGCCGGTCGCCAAGCAGACCGCGACCAAACAGGCCGCAGTGAAGAAGGCTCCGCTCAAGAAGGCGGTGACAAAAACCGCGTTGAAGAAAGCGGCCAAGGTCACCAAGACCCCGGCAACGCGTGCTGTGGCCAAGACCACCGCTGCCCGCAAGGCAGTGGGCAAAAAAGCCGTAAAGCGCGTGACGCGCTGAGGTCGTCACGCTGCGGCGTGCGCTGCGTGCAGCGCACGCACCAGATGTCCTGTTGAAAAGCCGGCACTGTGCAACAGCGTCGGCTTTTTTTGTGGCCGAGTCGTTGGCCCTTCTTGTCGCTGTCTTAGGGAGTCGTTCGTTGCAGCCTGCTTAGCCTTTCCCGTGTCGTTCTACCTGCCCTTGGTGACGCCTCTCTGCTGCGTCACTGTGTTGCTTGCGTCCAGGAGGAGCCCTTTCGGTTGGCCGCGTCTTGGTCGCCGATCAGCGCTGCAGAATGGCGCGCAGCGCCGCGTCCAGCTGGACGTACTGGAAGCGGAAGCCGGCATCGAGCGCGCGTTGCGGCAGTACGCGCTGGCTGATCAGCAGCAGGTTGGCCATCTCGCCGAAGCCCAGCCGCAGCAGCCCTGCCGGCAATGCCAGCAGGGCGGGGCGGTGCAACACATGGGCCAGCGTGCGCGCAAATTCTGCATTGGTGACCGGGTTGGGCGCAGTAGCGTTGTAGGCGCCGGGCTGGCCGTGCTGCAGCAGCCATCGCAAGAGCGCGACCATATCGGCGCGGTGGATCCAGCTCATCCAGTGCCGGCCATCGCCGAACGGCCCGCCGCCGCCGAAACGGAATGCCGGCAGCATGCGGGCCAGCGCGCCGCCATCGCGATCCAGCACGATACCGGTGCGCACCCAGCTCACGCGCGGGCCGAGGGCGGCGATGGTAGTTGCTTCGGCTTCCCAATCGCGGCACAGCACGGCAGAGAAGTCATCGCCGGCGGGCTCGGCTTCGGTCAGTGCCGTGTCGCCCCGCGCGCCGTAATAGCCCACGGCCGAGCCGGAAATCAGCACAGAGGGGCGTTGCGCGGCCGGCTGCTGCGCAATCCAGGCATGCAATTGGCGGGTGATGCCCAGGCGCGATTCGCGGAAGCGCTGCTTGCGGGCATCGGTCCAACGGCCTGCAGCCAGCGGCTCGCCGGCCAGGTTGATGACTGCATCGGCCTGCATCCTGTCCAGCGTCTCCACCGCAGTGACGCCGGGCAGGGTGCGCCTGGCGCGTCGCACGTCGCGAGTCAGGACGCTGACCTGATGGCCGGCCTGCAGCAATGCCGGGCACAAGGCTTGGCCGATGAAGCCGGTGCCGCCGGTGATGAGCAGATGCATGGATGGCTCCCGGGCCGAATCGATGCGGCACCATAGGCCAGGATCACGCCAAGCGAGGTGAAGCTGGCGCGGACATCCCGCTGTGCGCTGCGCCGTCATCTCACTGCGTGGCCGAAGCGCCTCGCAGGCAGCGGCATGTACTGGGCGCTAAACGCAAACGCGCCGGACGGGCCGGCGCGTTTGCAGGGTGCAGTCCGGACAGTTGCTTATTTGGACGAGGACACCGCGTGGGCGCGTTCGAAATGCGCCGAGACCACGCGTCGGGTCTCTTCCAGGTGCTGCTTGACCGGTGCGCTTTCGGCAGCGGGCAGCAGTTCCGAATCGATGATCTTGATCGTGTCACCATGGTCGATGACCATCGTGCGCATGAACGCGTTGCGGTACGCGTCCTTGCCGTCGGGCAAGGTCAGTGTTTTGGACAGCGCTTCCACAGCAGCCTTGCCCTTGGCGCGCATGGCTTCGGCACGCGGGCTCTCGGCTGCGCCAAGCGACTTGGTCTTTTCAAGGTTCGCTTCGTGGTCGTGCAGCATCTGCTGCGCGAAATCGCCAGTGGCCCCTCCCAGATCCTGTTCGATGGCCTGCTTGGCGAGCGCAATCTCATTCTCGTCGATGGCCGCCAGCACGCCCAACACCGCGCCATCACCCTTGGCCAATTCGGTCGCACCGCTGCCGCTGACAGGCGCAGCCGTCGGTTCGGGCGACACCGCTGGGGCCGTGCGCGATGCATCGCCACCAGGGCGATCGCACGCAGTCAGGGAGAGCATGGCCAACAGCGAAGCAGTGATGAGCGTGGATTTCATGGAGGTCCTGGAAAGAATCGGCAATTGTCGAGGGTGGAATGCAAAGGAGCCGCTGTGCGGCTCCGGAGAGGTGTCGGTCAGGCCAATTGCGGCTGGGCAACGGGCGCAATGCCCACGGGTCTGACAGGTACCTTGGGTGCACGCACTGCCTCCTGTGCACTGCGGCAGGTGCGCGCCATGCGGGCGGTACGCTCGCGAATCAACATGTGTTCGCTGGCCGGTGCGCTCCCCAGCAGACTGGCGATGTGGAAGCCAAGGATTTCCTCCGCGCGGTCGCCCTGGTCGCTGACGATGTGCGGAACCAGCCGCTCCAATCGTTCCAGCTCCTGCTGCACTTGATACGGGGTTTTCATGATGATCTCCGATGAAAAACAGGTCCTACTCGTACTGCTCGAGACTGCGAGCTCAACGATTGCGTGTGCCCAAACGCTGCCAGCAATCGGTTGCCAACTGTTCGTAGTTGGACTGTGTGCTGGATGAAATGAAGTGGTGCTCCAAGCGGTCCCGGAACAGGCGCAGACGTTCCTGATCGCTCGAACGCGGTGCCTGCAGGTAGATATCGCAGGCCATCTTCACCACCGGGGACAACTCGCTGAACTTGCCTGCGCCAAGGTTGCCCTGAGCATGCCGCGCCTGCCAATGCGCGATTTCGGCCTGTACATCGATGACGGATGGATCTCTGCTCATGACTTGACGTGTTCCGGGGTAAACAAACTTGACCTGCAGAGTAACTGCAGGTATGTCAACGAATGATCATCGAACCCGACCATAGCAGCGCTACAGGGCGACGCACACTTAATTGGTCAGACTGCTTCGGTGTTCTACACGCGATGCATGCAGACACGTGCATGTCGTCAGCGCGCACGATATGACACGTCCGCAGCTGCTTCAACGAACGAAAGGCAGCGGCTTCGTATCGCTCCGCTATTGCGACCGCAGCGCGCTATACCCTGCAGAACAAAGCATACATTGCCATCGAATCAGGCAAATTTGCGTGCGAAATGCCGCATTTCACGGAAGATTCTGAACCGCTCCACACTTGTGTAACGTCTGATCATTATGGTGGACGATGACGTAATGGAGCGAGAGCACTCAGGATGCAGGACAGCGAGACCAGTGACCGTAAGCCACAGCATGCCGTTGGCACACCTGAAGCGCGCGTGTGGTGGCACGCCTTGTTGGAGCTGCGTGGTGGGCGCATCGCCATCAGTTTGATCGTGGTGTTCCTCATCGTGCTGGGCCTGTATCTGGCACTGAAATAAGACGCTCACGCCAACGCATTTTTAGACCCGTTCCTCAGCGGTGACCGAGGCCAGCAACGACGCGGCCATGCCGCAGGGAGAGGTCATGGCACAGACGCACTTTCGACAAGTGCTTGGGCACGCCACGCGCCGTGTGCCCAAGCATGGTCATGAGCGTGCGACACATGCGTGGGTGTGCAGCGAGATCGCCCGCTTGCTGGGTGTGCGCGATGCCGGCGTTGCCGTTGATGGTCGCATCGAAGCCGGCAGCTTTCACGTCCCCGACGACACGCTTACCCTTGCGCAAGCACGCGGACTCGGTATTCATGGCGCTGGCGATTTGCTCGGCGGGATCGTGCCGTATGCGTTTCTGGCCACCAAGGTGATTGGTCACCCGTTGATCAGCAACGATGCAGCACGCATCGAAGGCTGGGATCAGGCGCTGGCCACCTCATTGATTTCCGCCACATTGCCGGGCTATACCATTTTTTCTCGCCAGAATGCGATACATGCGTTCGCGGCGCTGTCTGGCGGTGGAGGTGTGCGCTTGAAGTTGCCGACCGGCGTGGGCGGTAACGAACAGTGGCGCATTGCCGACCCATTGCAGCTCATGCAGGTGTTGGACAGCCTGCCCGACACCTATCTAGACACGCATGGCGCGGTGCTGGAGCGCAACATCCTGCAGCCGCTGACGCATAGCGTGGGCGAGCTATGCGTCGCCGGCATCCAGATCGCGTACTACGGCACCCAATGCAGCGTGCCCAGCGTGGATGGCACCGCTGTCTACGGCGGCTCGGCGCTGCGCGTGTACCGCGGATCGCTGGAGGCATTGATGGCCACCGCATTGCCGCCGCTTGAGCAGCGGGTGGTCGAACAGGCGTGCAGATACGATCGATTCATCGCCGCTGCCTATCCTGAGTTGCAGATCTCCCGCCGCAACTATGATGTGGTTAGCGGCAAAGATGCTGGCAACGTGCAGGTGTGTGGCGTGCTTGAACAATCCTGGCGGATTGGCGGCGCCACACCGGCCGAACTCGCTGCAATTGCCGCGTTTCAGCAAGATCCTGCATTGCAATGGGTCACTGCGTCCACTCATGAAATCTATGAGGGCGAGCCGCCGGCCGATGCGCAGATCTACTACCGCGCAACGCAACCCGGGCCGGGGCCGTGTTACAAATACAGGAGGGTCTCTGCGACGTAATGGAAGCCAAACTTTCCAGTATCGATATTCCTGTCGGCGAGGATGCACTGAGTGGCACCTTGCTGACGCCCTCGGGCATGCCTGCCGTCCTGTTCGTGCACGGCTGGGGTGGCAGTCAACACCACAGTTTGGTGCGCGCACGCGAGGCTGCTGGCCTGGGCTGCATCTGCATGACCTTCGACCTGCGCGGCCATGAAGGCTACGCATCGATGCGCCAGACCGTGACGCGCGCGCAGAACCTGGACGACATCAAGGCCGCTTACGATCAGTTAGCGAGCTTGCCGTATGTGGATGCGCAGTCGATCGCGGTGGTCGGCCTGAGTTACGGCGGTTATCTGTCGGCATTGCTCACGCGCGAGCGCCCGGTGGAATGGCTGGCGTTGCGTTCGCCCGCACTCTACAAGGATGCGCATTGGGACCAGCCCAAGGTCAGCCTCAATGCCGACCCGGATCTGATGGCCTATCGTCAGCAGCGCCTGCGTCCGGAAGACAACATCGCCTTGGCCGCTTGTGCCGACTACAAGGGCGATGTGTTGTTGGTGGAAGCCGAGCACGATGTGATCGTGCCGCAGCCGGTGTTGCACAACTATGCGGCCGCGTTCGTGCAGGCGCGTTCGCTCACATCGCGCGTGATTGCTGGCGCCGACCATGCGCTGCGCATCAAGGAACATCAGCAACGGTACACGCGTGCGTTGATCGACTGGCTGACCGAAATGGTCGTCGGGCGTCGCATCGCACTGGCCAGGGAGGTGGTGGCGACGCGCAAGCAATTGCTCAAGGATCAGCAAGGCGCTGCTGCGACCCAAATGGAGCAGGCCGCCCCGGTATTTCGTGGCGACATTCGCGCGGTGGAGAAGACCTCGGATTAGTTGCATCGTGGCGCATGGAGGGAGTGTGGCCACGCATGCGTCGCCTCTGTGCGTGATGGAGCCCAGGCGCGCATCGAAGGCTTGTTGGGTTGATTAGCCTCAAATGCATGCCTGTGCAGAAGCGCTCCGGGTGCAGGCGAACGGACGCTTCAGCGTGCATCGCTCCACACCACAGCGCAGAACAGGCCCAAGCGGGCCCGTTCTGATGCAACGTATCGCGCGACGGCGGCGCGTTCTGCCAAGCCGCTACGAGCGATTAAACACGCGGGTCGGTCGGATTGCGACGCGCCGTTGCATCGTGATGCGCAGAGTCGAATGCCTCACGCACTGCATGCCTGGCCTTTTCCCAGCTCAGGCGCGAATTGGCCTTGAAGCGGTCCCAGCCTTCGCCCAGATCGCGATCCAGGTGGTCATCCCACTGGCGGCCGGCGTGCTGCTGGCGCGCCTGCACGCCATAGCGATAGGCCGGGCGATAGTCGTCATAGGAATAGTCGGTATCGCGGTAGCTGGCGCTGTCGAAGCGGCCTGCGTAATGCGTGTCGCTGTCGCGGTAGACCGTGTGGGTGCGGTCTGCACGGTCCCACGCATCGCGTGCGGCAAGACGGGCTCGGTCCCATTCCAGGCGCGATTGACCGCGGTTACGCGGCCATTCGCCAGCCAGTGTGGCTTCGGTTTCTTCCCAGGTGCTGGTGGGGCGGGTTTCGCGAGCCTGCAAACCGAATCCATAGACGGTTGCATAGTCGCGATCGTAATCGGTGCCTTCCTTGTAGTAAGGACGATTGCGATGTTCCTGGCGCCAGTATTCGGTCTCTACCGTCGGGTCGAGACGTTCAGCCACGCCCTTACCGGCTGCAGCGCCTGCGACCACACCGGCTGCCGCACCGATCAAGGTACCAAGCGGGCCGAATACCGTGCCTGCGAGCGCGCCTGCTGCTGCACCACCGGCGATGCCACCAACGCTCACGCCAACCGGATGCGCCCCGGGTGCACCGGAGATCGGGTCGCGGTTCAAATCCTTTGCTTCTTCTTTGCGTTCCTGCTCATTGAGATTGCTCATACCGCCTCCGGATTGTTGATGGATGCGCCCTGTAGATCAGGTCGCGAACGAGGCGCAACGATGGCGTCGAAAGAGTGAAACGTGCGTGCTTTGATGTGAGTGTCATCGCGACATGACTGAACTGTGCATCGCATTGCGGATGAGGTTGCTGACTCCTGTACGCGAGGCGTGTGCAAGAAAAAAGGGCCGCTAGTGCGGCCCTTTTTCTACCCCTTGATGCACACCACCTGGCGCAAGGTGTGCAGCACCTCAACCAGATCCTGCTGCGCGGCCATGACCGCATCGATCGACTTGTACGCCGCAGGCGACTCGTCGATCACTGCCGCATCCTTACGGCATTCCACATGCGCGGTGGCCTCGCGGTGCTGTGCCAGCGTGATCTGCGCACGTGCAGCAGTTCTGCTCATCACACGCCCTGCGCCGTGGCTGCAGCTGTGGAAACTGTCGGCGTTGCCCAGCCCGCGCACGATGTAGCTGCGTGTGCCCATGCTGCCAGGAATGATCCCCAACTCGCCGGTCCGTGCGCTCACCGCGCCCTTACGGGTCATCAACAGTTCCTCGCCAGCGTGCGTCTCCTTCTGCACGTAGTTGTGGTGGCAATTGACTGCGAGCTTTTCCAGCTGGAACTTCGGCAAGCGATGACGCATCTCGGCCAGCACACGCGCCATCATCGCCTCGCGATTTTCGCGGGCGTAATCCTGCGCCCACGACACCGCTTGGACGTACTCGTCGAACAAGGGCTCGCCCTGCATGAAGAAGGCCAGATCCTTGTCGGGCAGATGAAAGCCCAACACACGATGCGCCAATTGCTCACGCGCGCGCTCGATGAAGTATGTGCCGATCAGGTTGCCGGTACCACGCGAACCGCTATGCAGCATCACCCATACCGCATCGGTTTCGTCAAGACAGATCTCGATGAAGTGATTGCCGCCGCCCAGCGTGCCGATCTGGCATTCCAGCTTGTCGGTGCGGATGCGCTTGTGTTGCTGCTTGATCGCGTCCAGACGTTGCACCAACCCCGACTGCGCGATGCGGGTTTCGATGCTGTCCGGCAACTTGCGGTGCTCGCCGCCACGACCGTTGCCCACCGGCACGCTCCGCTCGATGCTGGAGCGCAACTGCGCCAGATTATCGGGCAGGTCGTTGGCACGCAGCGTGGTGCGCACCGCGGCCATGCCGCAGCCGATGTCCACGCCCACCGCCGCCGGGATGATGGCGCCACGGGTCGGAATCACCGAGCCCACGGTCGCGCCCTTACCCAGATGCACGTCGGGCATCACCGCGACCCACGGACCGACAAACGGCACCGCTGCGATATTGCGCAGCTGCGCATGCGCCTGCTCTTCCAGTGGCACGCCGCGCACCCAGCCCTTGATCGGGGTGGTGCTGCCTTGTGCATGCAGAAATTCAAAGTGTTGTGAAGTACCCATTGTTGTCATTCCCTTGCGGCAGGGCGTGGCAGATCCTTCCGCCACGCGCAGCCTTTATTGCCTGATCGTCACCAACTGCTTCAGCACGCCATCCAGGCCGCCGAACACGGTGAGCTTGTCGATCTTTTCGGTGACCTTTTCCAGCGCCTCCAGCTCCTTCAAACGCATCAGCACCGGGCTGTCTTCGATCAGCTTGGCGGTGTTGAGCAACGAACGGGTGGCGTTGGCCTCTTCGCGCCGGCGGATGACGTTGGCTTGCGCCTGCTTTTCCGCCTGCACCACTGCATTGAGGATCTCGCGCATCTCGCCCGGCAGGATCACGTCCTTGACGCCGACGCCCAGCACCTCGATGCCGAAGCCGCTCACGCTGCCACGCACATATCCGAAGATATCCGCATCCAGCGAGGCCTTGTCGCCCAACAACTCGTCCAGCGTCTTGGCCGAGACCGCACGCCGCAAGCCGTACTGCAACTCGCGGTAGAGATAATCGCCGGCCTTGGCCACGCGTGTACGCATTGCCACGGCATCGGTGACGCGCATGCTGGCGGCCAGGTTGACCCGCAACGACACCTTGTCGCGCGTCAACAGCTCCTGCCCGGATACCTCGACCGACTGCACACGCAGATCGATCACTTCGGTGGCGATGTTCTTCTGGAAATTCCAGAACGCATACGCCCCCGGTCCGAACGGTGCGACCAGCTTGCCGTCGACGAACACCAGCCCTTGCGACTCGGCGGGCACGTCCATGCAGACCGCCACCCGCGACAGGGTGCCGAGCTGACGCAGCCTGCGCTGCACATCGGTGGGCACCTGCAGCCCATCGCCCAGTGGCAGGCTTTGCACCTCGATCGCCGCAGGGCCACGCCAGTACAGCATGCGCGCGCCCGGTGGCAAGACGTCGGCGAGCTTGCCGTTGCGGATCAGCAAGCCGACCTGTCCGGTACCGATATCGGCCAGCACGAAATGCTGCGGCAGGGTACTGCCGAGCGTGTCGATCAGCATCTCCGCGTCGGGGCCTTCATAGGCGCCTTGCGTGATGGCGTGAACGCTGACTTCAGTGCGACCCAATGGATCGAACAGGCGATACACACCGGGAACAAGCACGCACTCGAAGCGACGGTTGCGATACACCAGGCCGCGCTCGCCGTCACCGATCACGACCCTCTTGGTCCAGAACATGGCATTTCTCCTTAGGTTTGGCTCTGGTGGTCCGATCCGGGAATGCAGCCGTCCCGCCGCCCGGATCGGACTGCTGGCGAAACGTGTGCCGATGCAACGCGGCGTTGAAAGGTGGAAACGCCGGTGACGGCGGCCGTGCGGGGCGCAATGCGCTGTTGGCGCCTGCAAGTGCGTGACTGCCGCGGTGCGATGTCTTGCGCAGCGGTAGCGAACGGCGCAGCACGCGCGTCCAGGGCAAGGGCCCGGCAGGGGCGCCGCTGCTGCAGACAGTCAGGCGATGGCTTGCCTGTCTGCCTGCGGCATGGGCGTTTCCGTAAAGGGACTTGCGTCCCGAGGAATGACCGAGAAGGTCATGCATGGAGCGGGATTCGAACCCGCGACAGACAGATTACAAATCTGTTGCTCTACCCAACTGAGCTATCCAGTGGTGAGTATTCCGGAATCGAACCAGGCCTTCGGCTTTCGCCGCTGCTCCTCCAGGAGCCGATACCCGTAACGAGAAACCCTGAGAAAGAGTTCGGTATACGCCACGGCACAGCCGCGCGCACCAGCTGGAATAAACTCCAGGCCGCTGAATATCTTCCGCAGTGTTTCTGATTACCGTTAGAGCGGCGAATACAACGTAGCGAGCAGTTGTCAGGCAGGCGTGGACGGCACGCAGGAACCGCAGTGTACGAGTAGTACATACCGATTCGAGCACCGGCCGCGCCGGCCTGACGGCTGCGCATTAGTTTATTGGTCGCTCTTATTCAAATGGTCATTTTTGTATGTGCATGACCACGCGCCACCCGTGCCCGACACCTGGGCACAGCGCTCTCGCGCCTGGTCGTGTGCAACATCCATGTTGTCGGGCAATCCATGCCCGGGTGCCCGGAAGATCATCCACAAAAGGCGATGCGAACGCACAACGAAAACGCCCCCGGATGCAGCATCCGAGGGCGTTCGCTTGCCTCGGAGATCGGGTGACCGATCTCCTTGTCAGGACATCAGTCGAAGCGGGTGATGCGCACGGCTGCTTTCTTCGTGCGCACAAACGATGCCGCGCGGTGTGCGCTGGGCAGTCGATTGAATGTGGCGGAATTGAGCAGGTGCATGCGTTTGATTCTGCGAAAGTGCAGGCGTGCCTGCCGAGGGCGCGAACATTACCTGCGTCTTTTTGATTGCGCAAGCACTTTATGCAATTATTTTCGGATTATCTTTCGGGCAGTCGAAAGAGAATGCAGTGTGTGTATCGGTTGCGATGCGCTGCGGGGACGGATAGAAGAGGCATTGCCCGGCGATGCGCTGGTTTCAGGCAGTGGAGATAAAGCATGTCGAGGGCAGCGAGTGGCTGTCTGGCAATGCACTGTGTGCCGGGTCAGCTCCGCCCGTGCGCACACGAGCCCGATGACTCACGTGAGCGCCACCATCGACGCGAACAATCAGCCGCCGTGTGTGCCCAGGGTGCGCGCGCCAGTGAGGATCATGCGCAGCATCTGTGAGATCTGCTCGATCAATTCGGGATCTTTCTCCGGCGGAGAATCCATCGCCACCGCCCCCATCGCAAACACCAGACGGGTAATCGCCTTGGACACCAGAGCGGGCGCGTGCAGCTTGGCGTTGTCGGCGGCGGCCAGGCGGATCAGGTCCACGCGCAGTTCGTCTTCGAAATAGGTCAGCTCGCGCTCCACCGCCTGCTTGAAGGCGTCCGAGCCCACCGCGCCTTCGCGCAGCAGCACGTGCAGCAGCTTGTCGTCGGCGCGCAGCTGTTCCATGAAGGCCTCGACCGAGACGCGGATGACGCTGCGGTCGGTGGAGGTGGCGCGCTGGCGGGCCTGCCCGATGATGGTGCGCAGCGAGCGGCCGGCCAGATCGATCAAGGCCACGGCGAGCTCATCCATGTCGCGGAACTGGCGGTAGAAGCTGTTCGGCGCAATGCCGGCCTCGCGTGCCACTTCGCGCAGGCTCAGCGTGGACAGGCTGCGGTGGGGTCCGATCAACGACAGCGCCGCAGCAATGAGATCCTCGCGTGAAATCGCCGGCTTGCGGGACGGCGGCGCGTCGTGGGAAGGCAGGGCGATGGAGGTCATGAGGGTGCAGCCGGGCGTGGGCCTGAATCATAGCCCCTCTGGCAATATACAAGTGTATACACGGCTGTGCATGCATGCGTATAGTGCAGCCCATGAACCTGGCATCTCCTCCCAAGTCCAAGTCCCCGCTGCCGGCGCGTCTGGCGCGCCGGCTGGTGTCGCCGCACCTGTTCGATTTCTGGGCAACCCGGATCAACCCGTTGTGGACGCTGGAACAGCCGATGGCACGCCTGGTCGAACGCACCCCAGCCAGCCGCGACGCGGTGACCCTGGTGTTGCAGCCCAACGGCCATTGGCGTGGCTTGCAGGCCGGTCAGCATGTGAGCCTGGGCGTGGAGATCGACGGTCGCCGCCTGCTGCGCAGCTACAGCCCGACCGTGCTGGCCGATGGCCGCCTGGCGATCACCGTCAAGGCGATCGAGGGCGGGCAGGTGAGCCGTTATCTGGCGCACGATGCGGCATTGGGCACGGTGGTGTCGCTGGACCCTGCCTTCGGCGACATGCTGTTGCCGACGACGCCGACACCGTTACTGTTGCTGGCGGCCGGTTCGGGCATCACGCCGATGCGCGCGTTGCTGCAGGCCGCGGCACACGCTGGCATGCCGATGGACGTGGACCTGCTGTACTGGGTGCGCCAGCGCGACGAAGCCTGTTTTGTCGACGAATTCGCCGCGCTGGCCGCTGCGCATCCGCGCCTGCGCGTGCAGTTGCTGACCACCCGCGAAGGCGAGACGCCGGCCGCACGCATCGACACTTATCCGCTGGATCAGATTGCCGTGCTGGACCAGCGCCATGTGATGGTCTGCGGCCCGGGCGGTTTTGTGCAAGCCGCGCGCGAACGTCTGCAAGGACGCGTGGCCGCATTTCAGGCCGAAGCCTTCAGCGTGCCGGCACTGGACGAAAGCGAAGCAGGGCAGGTACAGGTCCAGCTGTCACGCAGCGGCCGTACGCTCACCTTGCCGCGCGGTCAGTCGCTGCTGGAGGGGCTGGAAGCGCAAGGCCTGCGGCCCAAACACGGTTGCCGCATGGGCATCTGCAACACCTGCGCCTGCGCGCGCCAGTCCGGTACCACGCGCCACCTGCTCACCGGTGAGCGCAGCAACGAACCCACCGCACAGGTCCGCCTGTGCATCAGTGCCCCGAGCACTGACCTGATCCTGGATCTGTAAGGAATCTTCATGAGCCGAGTCCATAACCGCGCCCTGTCCGCTGCCGAACTGCAGTCCTTCGGCGACGAGCTCGATGCCATCCGCGCCCGCGTGCAGCGCCAGGTCGGCGCCGCCGATGCGCGCTACATCCGTCGTATCGTGGCTGCCGTGCGCTGGACCGGCGTGGCCGGTCGTGCGCTGCTGTTCCTGGGTGCGTTCGTGCACAGTGTGCTGATTCCGGCGTGGATTGCCGGTGTGGTGTTGCTGACCCTGTCCAAGATCCTGGAGAACATGGAGCTGGGCCATAACGTCATGCACGGCCAGTACGACTGGATGGGCGACCCGCAGCTCAACGGCAATACCTACGAGTGGGACATCGTTGCCACCGGCGACAACTGGCGCAAGACGCACAATTTCAAGCACCACACCTACACCAATGTGCGCGGCATGGACGATGACATCGGCTATGGCCTGCTGCGCATCTTCCCCGAACAGCGCTGGCGCCCGTTCTACCTGCTGCAGCCCTTCATCGCGGTGGTATTTGCGCTGCTGTTCGAATGGGGCGTGGCGATCCAGGACCTGCGTCTGGGCCGCTGGTTCGCCGGCAAGATGAAGGCGGCCGAATTGCGCGCCTCGTTCCTGCCGGTCGGCCGCAAGATGGGGCGCCAGATGCTCAAGGACTACATCGTGTTTCCGCTGCTGGCCGGCCCGTTCTTCCTGACCGTGCTGCTGGGCAATCTTGCTGCCAACGTGCTGCGCAGCATCTGGACCTTCGTGATCATCTTCTGCGGCCACTTCACCGCCGATGCCGAAGTGTTCCCGAAAGACTCCATCCGCAACGAATCGCGCGGTCACTGGTATCTGCGCCAGCTGCGCGGTTCGTCGAACCTTACTGGCGGCAAGCTGATGAACGTGCTGTCGGGTAACCTGAGCCACCAGATCGAGCATCACTTCTACCCGGACCTGCCGGCCAATCGCTATGCGCAGATCGCGGTCGAAGTGAAACAGGTCTGTGCGCGCTACGGTCAGCATTACAACACCGGCTCGCTGCCGCGGCAGTTCGGTCAGGTGATGTGGCGGATCGTGCGCCATGCCTTCCCGAGCCGGCCCAAGCCGGTGCGCCACAGCAGCGGTGCATTGCAGAGCGCGTAATCGGATGTCCAACGCGTGATCGACATCGAAAGGCCGCCATTGGCGGCCTTTTTTGTTGCTACGGTCAATGCGCCGTACTGCGTGCCTGTGCGTGATAGGCGATGAAACCAGTGGCCGGCAACGCGCGCGAGAACAGCCAGCCTTGCGCCAGATCCACGCCATGGGCGCGCAGATAATCGAGCTGCTCTTGCCGCTCGACGCCTTCGGCGATGGTTCGTAGCTGCAGCGTTTTGGCCATCTCGATGATGTGCGCGGTCACTGCGCTGGTGGCCGAGTGGGTGCCGATGGTGTCCACGAACGACTTATCAATCTTCAACGCATCCAGCGGCAGACCTTGCAGATACTGCAGGCTCGAATAGCCGGTGCCGAAGTCGTCGATCGACACCGTGTGCCCGGCGCCACGCAGACGGGTGATGGTGGTGCGCGCCGCGTCGATGTCCATCAGGCTGCGTTCGGTCGCCTCCACCCACAGCTGGCCGCTGTCTATGCCGGTGCCACGCAACGCATGCTCTAGCACGCTCTGCACGCGGCCGCTCTTGATGTCTTCGGCCGAGACATTGATGGCCACGTGCAGCGCCGGGTCGGCGGCCAGAGTGGGGCCGAGTTCGCGGATGACTTCGGCGACCACCAGGTCGGTGATCGGCAGGATCAGACCGCTTTCTTCGGCCAGCGGAATGAAGGCATCCGGCGGCACCAGCACGCCGTCGGGTTGCTGCCAGCGCACCAACGCTTCGGCGCCGACGCAGGCCCCGCTGTCGAGCGCAATGATCGGTTGGTAGTGAACGATGAACTCGCCACGCTGCACCGCGATTTCCAGCCGCGCCAGTGGCGACAGCCGCCGCCGCGACACCCACAGCACCGCACCGACCAGCAGCAGCGCCACCGCGATGCCCACCGGCACCAGTTGCAACCGTGCCGCCGCCAGCGGACCGCGCAGGTAGGCCACCGGTTCGGTGACCACCGCCGTCCAGTCGCCACGGCGGTCGCGTCCGAACAGTACCTGCGACAGCACGCGGTCGTCCGGTGCACGTTCGTCGGCTGGCTCGATCAACAATCGTTCGGCGGCGGTGCCGGTACTGCTGAGAAGCTGCCCGTCCGGTGTGCCGATCGCCAGTTGCAGGCCGGGCGGAATATTGATGTCGGCCAACGTGTCGGGGTTGATCAGGACGTTGTAGTCGCCCAGTTGCAGTGCCATCAGCGGACGCTGCGGATTGGCCAACGGCAGTAGCCGCGTGGTCACTGCGATACCGCGCTTGACCACAAAATCGGCGGTGGACTGCGGAATGCTGTCGCGCAGTTGCCCCCATGAGGTACAGCTAAGACGACCTTGCTGGAAGCGCCCCAGCTCGACGATGTAATGGCCGGTCAGCACCAATGCGCGCATCTGCGCCAGATGCGCTGGCGAGCATGGCGGCAGCCGCGAGGCGGCCATGTTCAGCAGTGCGCCATGTGCCTCGTCGAAGGCGGCTTCGGTGCGGCGGATCGCCAGCGCGGCCAGCTGGCTCAGCCTGCCCTCTTCGCGCGTCAACGCCAGCCGCCAGGCCAAGTAGTAGGACAAGCCGACCGGGAGCGTTGCGCAGAGCAACACCAGCAGCACGGTCACACTGATGATGCGTTGGCGTTTCACCTCACCACCCGCATCGACGGTGCGGCCGGTTCACGCACGGCCTCCGAGGCGCTGCGAGCAATGCGTGCGGTAGCCAACGGCCAGCGCAGGCTCGCCGTGCGTGCGAACGCGTCGCACGCAGCGATTGGTGACGCACGGCATTGACTGATGAGGCTGCACGTCGCGAATGTACGACACACGCGTGCGTTGCGCGCGTTTGTGGAGCGAACCCGCTGTGATTTTTGTCAATTGCCTTGCGCCGCATCATTGCAGTCGGGGTCGCCTGCGGATTCACGCGCCTCCACCCGATGCCGCGTTAGGGTCGGATCGTCTGCGCTCCCGGACGGGAGCGGCGGGACAATCCGGTCCCATGCAAGGCGCTTTCACTGGAGGAATCACCCATGACAACGCAGAAAGAACGCGTCGGCGGCACCGATGCAGTGCCGATTTTCAAGATGCAGGAAACCACCCGCGACGGGGAACTGACCAAGTACGTGGTCGGCGATACCGGCGTGGCCTTCGACAGCCTGGAAGGCGCCCAGGCGGCCGCCAAGGATCTGGGCACGCTCAACGGCTGACCGCAGGCGACGTGCTAGCGGCACGCTGGTCGACCTACGGCGTGCCCTGCGCGTGATCGCCTGCAGCATGCATGGCGATCATGCCTGTGGACCGATGCATACGGGATGTGCAGGTCGAGACTCTCGGTCCCGAGTCCCGAGTCCCGAGGACGGCTCCCGGGTTACGGAAGCGGTTGCTCGGTCAGTCGCCCAGTGTGCGGTGTGTGGATTAGCGGTGCCAGGTCGAAGCCTTGTTCGCGTGCGTGCGCCAGATAGGCCTGCGCAATGTTTTCGTCCAGCTGCGGCAACCGTGCCAGCAGCCACAGGTACTTTCGATCGGGGCTGCCGACCAGTGCAGCGGTGTAAGCGGCGTCGATGCGCATCACCCAGTAATCGCCCTTGGTGAAGGGGATCCAGCGCAGGCCCTCTGGCAAGAAGGTCACCTCCAGCCGGCTGTGCGTGTCGTCGATCGCGTGTGCCTGGCCGATCGCTTCTTCCAGCTCGCCTTCTGCAGTGAGGCAGCGATTTTGCACACGCACATTGCCGTCGTCTTCCAGAGTGTAGTGCGCCGATACATCGGTGCAGTCCGCATCCTCGAAGCGGATCGGCAGGCGGGCGATTTCGTACCACGTGCCCAGATAGCGATTCAGATCCAGCGAGGGGACAGTGGCGAGTTCGGGGTGGTGGCTCATACAGGCCTCTGCACGATGGAGTGGCGCCTGTTGTACGTGCATCGCCATGAAATACACGTTGGGATGTCAGGCATGCGGCCGTGCCGGGAGCGGCGGTGTGTGCGAGGACATCGATGCTGTGCGCACTGGCGTTTGGCACAATGTGGCCATTGCTGCCCAAGTCCGCGCCGCTGATCCATTGGCACGCGATGACCATCGCGGCGGCAAATCATAGCGCCCCCACATATACGTAGCTTCCTAACAATATGGACGCTTCGCAGTGCCTGGCCGGCAAGTGCGCGCATTGCTTGCGAATGACGCGCCTCAAAGTGCCATGCCGAACACGCTATGCCGCGCTGGCCGCACTCAGTGCGCGATCCAGTTTGCGATAGCCGATCGCTTCGGTCAGATGGCGCGTGGCGATGTCCGCGCTGTTGTCGAGATCGGCGATGGTGCGTGCCACGCGCAGGATGCGATGCATCGAGCGTGCGGACAGCTGCAGGTGTTCGATGGCGCGCTCAAGCAGCACTTGATCGTCGTGTTGCAGACGGCAATGCCGGTCGGTGTCGGGCTGATCCAGTTGCGCATTGGGCAGCGCTCCGCGCGCAAGCTGGCGCTGCCGTGCGGCGACCACGCGGCCACGCACGCTGGCGCTGTCCTCGCCAAGGTTGCCGCTGCGCAGCGCCTGCGGCGGTAGGCGTGGCACTTCGACATGCAGATCGATGCGGTCCAGCAACGGGCCGGAGATGCGGCTGCGGTAGCGGCGGATGCTGTCGCTGCTGCAGCGGCAGCGCCCGCTGCCATCGCCCGCCCAGCCGCACGGGCACGGGTTCATGGCTGCGACCAGTTGGAAGCGTGCCGGGAAATCCACGCTGCGCGCCGCGCGTGAGATCGTGACCAGACCCGACTCCAGGGGCTCGCGCAGCACTTCCAGGGTTTGTCGTTGCCACTCGGGCAATTCGTCCAAGAACAAGACGCCGTTGTGCGCCAGCGAAATCTCGCCGGGGCGCGGATGCGCGCCACCGCCCACCAGCGCGACTGCACTGGCAGTGTGGTGCGGAGCCCGATATGGCCGCTGCCGCCAGCGGGCCAGATCCAGCCCGCGGCCGCTGATGGACGTAATGGCCGCAGTTTCCAGTGCTTCGGCTTCGCTGGCTTCGGGCAATAGGCCTGGCAAGCGCGAGGCCAGCAAGGTCTTGCCGCAGCCTGGGCTGCCGACCAGAAGGAGATGATGCCCACCGGCAGCGGCGATCTCCAGCGCGCGGCGGGCGTGCGGTTGCCCGCGCACATCGGCCATGTCGGGCAGGGCGCGGGCGCCGAGCGCCTGCACCGCCAACTCGGCGGCAGGCGCTTTCTGGCTGCCGTTGAGCGTGGCGCAGACGTCGAGCAGCGTGCGCGCGGTGAAGGCTTCGACGTGCCCGGCAATTGCGGCTTCGGCGCCGTTGGCCAGCGGCACGATCAGCCGTCGCCCTGCTTGCGCGGCCGCCAGCGCCGCGGGCAGCACGCCATCGACGCCGCGCAGCTCGCCGGTGAGCGCAAGCTCGCCGAGGAATTCGTAATCGGCCAGAGCCTGGCGGTCGATCTGCCCGCTGGCAGCCAGGATGCCGAGTGCGATCGGTAAATCGAACCGGCCGCCTTCTTTCGGTAAATCGGCCGGCGCCAGATTGATGGTGATGCGCCGGGCGGGAAATTCGAACTGTGCGCACAGTAGGGCAGCACGTACGCGCTCGCGTGATTCGCGCACTGCCGCTTCGGGCAGGCCCACGATCTGGGTAGAGGGAAGACCGCCGGACAGATGCACTTCCACCCGAACCTCAGGCGCATGCACCCCCACGCGGGCACGGCTATGCACCAGCGCCAGACTCATGGTGGGTGGCCTAACTCAGGGGGTGGTGGGCGGCGCAGCGGGCGGCGTGCCGGGCGCGCGCGCCTCCAGTGCGGCGACGGTCTGCTCCAGCGCGTCGAGTTTTTCGCGGGTACGCAACAGCACCGCGCGCTGCACGTCGAATTCTTCGCGGGTGACCAGGTCCAGCTTGCCCAGCCCGGCCTGCAGCGCGCCCTTGAAAGTGCTCTGCAGTTCTTCGCGCGATTGGCGCAGGCCCGGCGGCACTAGGTCGCTGAGGCGGCGTGCGAGGTCGTCGAGCTGATTGAAATCGATCATGGTGTTCTCCGCAGGTCCGTAGGAAGCCTAGTGCAGGCCGGGACACGCGGGACATCGGCAAGGCAGTCGGCAGGCGGTAAGAATAGTCCCATTCGGCTGTCGTCTGCGGTGACGGCAGTGCGCGGTTGGATGAGTGTTGCCCCCGTCCACGGTATGCTGCGCGCCCCGTCATGCCCTTGGTACTGCACCGATGAAAATGATCATGGCCATCGTCAAACCGTTCAAGCTCGACGATGTGCGCGAAGCGCTCGCCGGCTGTGGGGTGGCGGGCATCACGGTGACCGAGGTCAAGGGCTTCGGACGTCAGAAGGGCCACACCGAGCTGTATCGCGGCGCCGAATACGTGGTCGATTTCCTGCCCAAGGTGAAGATCGAGGTGGCAGTGACCGACGACCAGGCCGAAAGCGTGGTCGAGGCGATCGTCGCGGCGGCCGGCACCGGCAAGATCGGAGACGGCAAGGTGTTCGTATACGACCTGGGCACGGTGGTGCGCATCCGCACCGGCGAACTGGATAGCGACGCACTGTAAGGTCGCGACGTTGAGGTCGCTGCGTGCCAGGGGCGAGGTGCGCGCTGCAGGTGATGAGGGGTTTTACCCCCTCTGCCCGCGCAACTGCGCTTCCGAGGCCGCGTATTGCTGAGGCAGTAATGCCACTGGCGGCGCTGGATCAGGCGTATTGCAGGCATTGCACCGATCGCAGGGATCTCGGGCCGCTCAGGCCTTGCGTCCGCGCGCCGCGCGCGCTGACTGCGTTGGCTGCGCAGCGCATCACTGACGCTGATGCACGGTTGGGTGCGGACGGGCCAAGCCGCCGCAGTCAGGCACCACAGTTGCCGTCCGCATTTCATACCATTTCAATACCGCCGAGTATCGCAGCCGAGCGTCCGTGGATTGCCATGGAGAGGCAGGCTGAAGTGATGATACGGCACTCTTGAGTGCTGGCCGGTTGGCAATCCCGGCCGCGCTTGTCGCCGCCCCGCGACTTGCCTACTCTAATGCGTAATACCATTCCAATACCGGAGTTCGACATGAAGCGACGCAACAGCAAGCCGGGCGTGCGCCTGTTTTCGGTAGTGGTGGCGCTGGGCATGGCTGCACCGGCATTGGCGCAGGTGGCGACCGAACCGGTCACCCAGCCAGCGATCTATCCGACGCCGGTATCGATCACCCTAGACGGCGCGACGGTCACCTTGGGCCGTTCAGTGGTGCTGGTGGTCGCACCTGGCGCGGACAAGGCCACCGTCGCGCTGGTGCGCAGCATTCTCGGCAGCGCCGGTGTCACCAAGATTGCGACCGCTACGCGCTTGCCTGCCACGCTGGACCGCCCGCACGTCGTGCTCGGCACCGGCGATGCGGCAGTGGTGCGCGATGCATTGACGCGTAGCAAGGCGACGCAGGACACCCACAAGGAGGGCTATACGCTGGCTAGCGTTGCGCTGGACCGCGGTAGCCTGATCACGCTGGCCGGCCACGACGGTGATGGCCTGTTCCATGCGGCGCAGACGCTGCGTCAGCTGGTCGAGCGACCAGCGATCCCGGCGCTGACGATCCAGGATTACCCGGCCATGCCGATCCGCGGCACGATCGAAGGCTTCTATGGCGCCCCGTGGTCGATGAGCGACCGCAGCAAGCACATCGATTTCCTCGCCCGCACCAAGGCCAACACTTTCATCTATAGCCCGAAGGACGACCCCTACGCGCGCGATCGCTGGCGCGATCCGTACCCGAAAGCGACGTTGCAGGCGCTGGGCAAATTGGCCGCCACCGCCAAGCGCAATCATGTCGATTTCGTCTACGCGATTTCGCCCGGCCCCACGGTTTGCTTCTCCGATCCGGCCGATGCAAAGGCGCTGCTGCGCAAGTTCGATGCATTCCGCGCGTTGGGCGTGCGCAGCTTCTATGTGGCGTTGGACGACATCGAATACACCAAGTGGAATTGCGAGCGCGACAAGACCACCTTCGGTGAGTCCGGCGCGCAGGCGGCGGGCATCGCGCAGTCGCATCTGCTCAATCTGGTGCAGGCCGATCTGGTCGCCCGCCACGACGCTAGGTCGGAATTGATCATGGTGCCGACCGAGTATTACGACGCCAAAGAGAGCCCGTACAAGGAAGCGCTGCGCAAGCACCTGGACCCGAAGATCGTGGTGCAGTGGACCGGTACCGACGTGGTGCCGCCGGCCATTTCCATCCCCGACGCGCGTGCTGCCACCAAGGCATTCGGCCGCAAGACGCTGCTGTGGGACAACTACCCGGTCAATGATTTCGAAACCTCTGCCGGGCGCTTGCTGATGGCGCCGTATGCGCGGCGCGAGGCCGGCCTGTCGGCCGAGCTGTCCGGCATCGTGTCCAACCCGATGAACCAGGAAGTTCCCAGCCGCGTTGCAGTGATGGGACTGACCGCGTTCGCCTGGAACGACAACGACTACGACGCGCAACGCACCTGGCATGCGGCAGCGCGTGATCTGGCCGGCGGCGATGCGCGAGTCACCGCGGCATTGCTGACCTTCTTCGATACCCAGCACTTGGCGCCCACCTTCGGTAGCCAGCCGTGGCAGGAACAGGCGCCACGTTTGAAGGCCGTGCTCGATCATGTGCGCGAAGCGATCGCACTCGGCGATGCTGCAGCGCGCACGCAGGCGATTGCCGAATTGGCGCGCACTGCCGACGAGATGGCTGCGGCGCCGCAGATCATTCGCGAGGGCGTGGCTGACCAGGGCTTTGCCGAGCAATCGCGCCCCTGGCTGATCGCGATGGAAGGCTGGGGCGGCGCGTTGCAGAAGACGGCAGCCGGGCTGGATGCGGCAAATCGCGGCGACACCGAAGCGCCCGCATTGTTCGCCGAGGCGGCTGCACGCGCCGCGGTCTCTGCTGCGGTTCCGTCGATTCCCGGCGCGACCCGCTTTGGTGGCCCGGTCAAGATCGCCGACGGCGTGCTCGACCGCTTCATCGCGCAGGCGCCGCGCTTGATCGCCTATCGCGAGCCGGCAGTCGCCGATCCGGCAGCAGCAAAGTGATGGGGTAGTACGCAGACACAGCTGCGCGCCTGGGCGACCATTGGCGTAGCTGTGCATGCAAACACGGCAGCGCCATTGCCATCTGCAGCGCAGCAGGTGGCATGACGCAATGTGTTCAGCTGCTTTTCGTCAGCAGCGCTGATCACACAATACTTTTCAAGCGCCGATACAGCCGCTTCCAGCCGCTGCGAATCGCATGTACCCAGCGCGGTTCGGCACTGCGTGCGGATTCGTCGGCAGTCGGCGCGATGCCGGCAAGGCGCTGGCGCATTTTGTGAAAGTTGGCCACGTCGCTCCGTTGCAGCTGACGTGCCAGCCTACCGCGCTGCAGCCAGCGCGGGAATCGCCACGCGGAGGTGAAATCGATCAGGACCGGCACGCCCGCACTGACCACCACATTGGTGCCATGCAGATCGTTATGGGTGATGCCGAGCGCATGCAACCGGCGCAGCGCCTGCTGCAATTGCTGGAAGACGTCCTGGCCCACGACGGTGCTGGTGCTGAGCGTGTCGCCGGGAATGCATTCCATGCCCAACGCCAGGCCGCCTAGCGTGCCGAGCAAGGCCGGTGCATGCCGCCAGCCCTGCAGCTGCCGCAGCATCCTGGCCTCGTGGCGCACCATCAACCGCGCGATGGGCGCCAACAGCGTGCGGCGATAGCGGCCGTAGTCCTTGACCACCGCCAGCTGCCCATCCATGTGGGTGCGGTAGACGTCGGGCTCGAGCAGCCGGGTGCCTTGCTTGAGCAGAACGGGAGTGACGAGGTGCAGGCTGGACACATCCAGCGGCTGGTAATGCATGGCAGTTCTCCGGACCCTGGCGGCGCGGAGATGTCACGCGTTGCACAGGTTCACGATAATCGAGGGGGGATCGGCCTGGATAATTTTAGAACTTGCGAGTACTGAAATTACATTTATTTAATAAATGTAATGTTCTGGAGGTGGAACGGCTTTGTTGATCAGGCGCTTGGCGGAATTTTTTTCCGCTTTATGGCTGCGCGCCGGCGACTGATGCGGGCAACGCCAGCGGTAAGTAGCGTTGTCCTATCGCCAGCGATGCCTGGCTCCTAGTCAGCGCTTAGGCACCTCGGGCCGGTGGCTGCGCGGCAATGGTCACATCACTTCTTGACAGCTACTGAGACTCCAGACACTGTGCCGGCTGCGGTCAAGGGGGCTGCATCACGCGTTAGCACGGGCACGCTCTTTGGGCGGCGCCTGGATCGATGTCGTACGACATCCGGTGATGCCGGGAAAGCCCCCGAATTTCGACAGCAACTGCGCCACTTCCAGACGCCGTCAGGTGACCCCTGCGTGCGCAAGGATGCGGGAACGATGGAGTACGACTCATTGAGGGGGATGCGATGAAAAGGACCGCAACACTGCTGTTGGCTTGCACGGCGTTCGGCGTCGCGGCTCAGGCCTCGGCGCAATCGTTGTCGCGCGGCTGGGACAGTTACCGTCAACAGCAAAAGCAGCAGCAGACCGGCACGCAGGGCATCACCGCGCCGGCTGCGCAGTCGGCGCGCCCCGCGCAAGCGGGCATCGGCGGAGCACCGGCCGTTGTCGGTGGAAGTGGCGCCAGCCAGCTCGGCGAGCCTGGCGGATTCGGCACGGTGACCGAGCAGACGTCGGCGCAGGCAGTCCCTGCCGCGCCTGCCTACGTACCGCCGCCGCCGCGCGAAGAAGAGCAACGCCTCAAGAGCGGCATGTTCCTTGGTGTGCAGAGTGGCAAAGCCAAGGTGTTTGAAAACGGCAAGCAGGATATGCAGGGCTTCAACGTCGGCTACCGCTGGCGCGCAGGTCCAGTCACATTGATCGGCATCGAAGCCGCAACCGGGAAAGTGGATGGTTCCAGGGACGCGGACGGCTTCGTTGTCATTCCAAACGTGGACTTTGGCAGCATCGGTGGAACGGCACGCTTCAACTTTGGCGATGTCCCGGTATTTGCGCTCGTGCGGCTGGGCTACTGGGGCGGCACGGCGAAGGGTGAGGACTACAACGAACGCGTTTATGGCGCGTACGTGGGCGCCGGTCTCGGTGTGGATATCGGCAAGCACGTCAGCTTGAGCGCGCTTTACACGAATTACGTCTACGCTGACGCGTATTACGACGACTACGAAGACCTCACGATCCACCGTGCGGAAGTGCTGAGCTTCGGAGCCGAAATCCGCTTCTGATGTGGGTCAACGGCAACGACGGGCGGGCGGCAGCGCTCGCCCTGCTGCAGCAGGCCGCATGGCAGCCGCGATGCAGCAGACAGCAACCCCGTTTGAAGCTGCGCCGCAGACAGGTATCGGCATTGCGCAGCCATCCATGCGGGGTGTTGTAGTGTCGCGCTCAACGCAATGATTCAGCCGTAGGCGAGGGCAGATGGACGCATTGGCGCAGTTTTTGACAGACGAGCAGGATCCGGCGGCAGTGGGCAAGATCCTGCCCAAGGTCACCGAGCTGCTGACCCGCGACGAGCAGGTCGAGTACATCGCCGTGCAGAAGAAGATGGTGATGAACCTGTCGCCGGACGCGGTGGTGCTGACCAACCGCAGGTTCATCGTGGTCTACCCGAAATTGTTCGGCATGACGTTCCGCGATTTCCCCTGGCGCGAGGTGCTCGATGTGCACATGAGCGAACAGATGCTCGGGGCCACCATCATGTGCCGCACCACGCAAGGCGCCTACGCATCCATCGACAGCCTCCCCAAGAAACAGGCGCGGCGCGTGTATGCCTATGCGCAGCAGGTGGAAGAATCCGCCTACGAAAAACGCCAGCAGCTGGAGATCGACAAGCTGCGTGCGGCCGCCGGCGGCGTGGTGGTGCATGCACCGGGTGCGCCCGGCACGGCGGTGCCATCTCAGCCCACGCCTGCCCCTGCCACCGACGATCCGATACAGGTGCTGAGCAAGCTCAAGCAATTGCTGGATGCGGGGCTGATCACGCAGGACGAATTCGACGCCAAGAAAACCGAAGTGCTGGGGCGGTTATAGGCCACTTGGCACAGCGCGCGTTGGTCGGCTTTGAACGCGCCGCGCGATAGATCGCCATCGGTGACGCAGCAACGGTCGCGAATCACTGACGCGTCCATCGTACGGCTGCGTTGTCGATTGATTGCCGCTCCGGAGGGCCGCTGGCCGCCCTCTGACCTCACACGCGACCGCCGTTGCGCGATCAGGACAGGCCGAAACGGTGCGCTAGCGCATCGGCCCGCGCACTGTAGGCACGCAGGCGGTGTCACGCAAAAAGCAGCTGCCAAACACCTGTTACGCACTGCCAGGCGGGCACGGCCGGTGCCACGAATCACCCGCGACCATGCCTGCGCTGCGAGTGCGAGCACCGCCCGGTCCGGCCGGCGGCGGTTGGCTTGTCGCGCTTACTCGCCCAGCGCCTTGGCCACGAACGGCGGCGCCACCAGCACGCCGGTGTGCAGGTGGGCGGTGTAGTAGAGCGTCTCAAAGCCCTTGGACTGGGCATCGGCCTGGCGGAAGGCGAAGTCGGCGTTGGCCTGCTTGCTGGCCATGGTCACGCTCCACCAGCCGGTGGGGTAGCACGGCTGCGGGAACGGCAGGGTCTTGAACGACTGGAAGCCGGCCTTGCCCATTTCGGTGCGCATTTCGTTGATCAGCGCCAGCAGCGCCAGCGGCGATTCGGACTGCTGCACCAGGATGCCGTCGTCCTTCAGCGCCTTGAAGCAGCTCTCGTAGAAGGCCTTGTTGAACAGGCCTTCGGCCGGGCCCACCGGGTCGGTGGAATCGACGATCACGATATCCACGCTGCCGGCCGGGCAATTGGCCATGTAGGCCACGCCGTCGTCGAACAGCAGCTCGGCGCGCGCATCGTGGTTGGAATCGCACAGCTCGGGGAAATACGTCTCCGACATGCGGGTGACCTGCTCGTCGATATCGCACTGGGTGGCGCTTTCCACGCCCGGGTGCTTGAGCACCTCGCGCAGGGTGCCGCAGTCGCCGCCGCCGATGATCACCACGCGCTTGGGCGCGGCGTGGGTGAACAGCGCCGGGTGGCTGATCATCTCGTGGTAGAAGAAATTGTCGCGGCTGGTCAGCATCACCGCGCCATCGATGAGCATCAGCTTGCCCCAGTCGGTGGTCTGGTAGATCTCGATCTTCTGGAATGGAGACTGCACCTCGTCCAGCTTGCCGCTGATGCGAAAGCCGATGGCCGAACCGGTCGGCTGGAAGTGTTCGATGTACCAGTTGTCGTTGGTGCTCATGCGGACGTCCTAATCTAGAAGAAGCGGGCTGTTCCTGCTCCCGGCGGGAGAAGGTGGCGCGTGGCGCCGGATGAGGGTCGGGCGTCGCCTCGTGCAGCGCACACTGCGCAGCGGCTGACCCTTGCTCGACCCCGATCCGGTCAGGAGCAGGGTGTGAAGTCGGCGCGGATTGTAACGGACCCTGCGCGTGCCAGGCGTTACACTTCACGCCCTTTTTGCCCCAGCCGAGACAACGAAATGAGCGATTGGTCCCTCGACCAAGCCCGCAAGACCTACTCGATCCCGCATTGGGCCGATGGGTATTTCGATGTGAACGCTGCCGGACACGTGGTGGTCACCCCGACTGCCGATGGCCCGGCGGTGTCGCTGCCCGAGGTGGTGGATGCCGCGCGCGCGGCCGGCGCCAAGCTGCCGCTACTGGTGCGCTTCCCGGACATCCTGGGCCAGCGCCTGGGCAAGCTGCAGGCAGCGTTCGCGCAGGCGCAGTCCGAATGGGATTACGCCGGCGGCTACACGGCCGTGTATCCGATCAAGGTGAACCAGCACCGCGGCGTGGCCGGCACCCTGGCCAGCCATCATGGCGACGGTTTCGGCCTGGAAGCGGGCAGCAAGCCGGAGCTGATGGCGGTGCTGGCGCTGTCGCGTCCGGGCGGGCTGATCGTCTGCAACGGCTACAAGGACCGCGAATACATCCGCCTGGCACTGATCGGCCGCAAGTTGGGCCTGCAGACCTTCATCGTCATCGAAAAGCCTTCCGAGCTGACCTTGGTGTTGGAAGAGGCGCGCGCGCTGGACGTCAGGCCGGGCCTGGGCGTGCGCATGCGCCTGGCCTCGCTCGGCGCGGGCAAGTGGCAGAACAGCGGCGGCGACAAGGCCAAGTTCGGTCTCTCGCCGCGCCAGGTGCTGGACCTGTGGAAAACGCTGCGTGACACCGAGTACGCCGACAGCCTGAATCTGCTGCATTTCCATATGGGCTCGCAGATCTCCAACGTGCGCGACATCGCCAACGGCATGCGCGAGGCCACGCGCTATTTCGTGGAGCTCTCGCGCCTGGGCGCGAAGATCAGCCACGTGGATGTCGGTGGCGGCCTGGGCATCGATTACGAAGGCACGCGCTCACGCAGCTATTGCTCGATCAACTACGGCCTGCATTCGTACGCCAGCAACATCGTGCAGCCGCTGGCCAGCGCCTGCGAAGAACACGGCCTGCCGCCGCCGCGCATCGTCACCGAATGCGGGCGCGCGATGACCGCGCACCACGCGGTGCTGATCGCCAACGTCTCGGAAGTGGAGCAGGCGCCCGAAGGCCGCGTGCCGGACGCGCACGCCGACGAACCGGCGGCGATCCGCCACCTGCGCGAGATCCATGACGAGCTCGACGTGCGCCCGGCAGTGGAACTGTTCCAGGAAGCGCAGCACTTCCATGCCGAAGGCTTGAGCGCCTATGCACTGGGCCAGATCGACCTGACCCACCGTGCACGCATCGACGATTTGTTCTATGCCATTGCCCACGGCGTGCGTGCGCGGCTGAGCTTCGACGAGAAGAGCCATCGCCCGGTGCTGGACGAGCTCAACGAGCGGCTGGTGGACAAGTACTTTGTCAACTTCAGCGTGTTCGAGTCGATCCCGGACGTGTGGGCGATCGATCAGGTGTTCCCGATCGTGCCGATCGAACGCTTGAACGAAGCGCCGCAGCGGCGCGGCATCATCGCCGACATGACCTGCGATTCCGACGGCATGGTCAAGACCTATGTCGAGAACGAAAGCCTGGACAGCTCGTTGCCGCTGCACAGCTTGAACGCCGGTGAGAGCTATCGCATCGGCTTCTTCCTGGTGGGTGCCTACCAGGAAATCCTCGGTGATATCCATAACCTGTTCGGTGATACCGATGCGGTGGAAGTGGCGGTGGATGGCGATGGCTATCGCATCGTGCAGCAGCGTCGCGGCGATACCACCGACGTGATGCTGGATTACGTGGGCTACCAACTGGCCACGCTGCGTGCCACCTATGCCGAGCGCATCGCTGCCGCGCACCTGTCGCCCGAGCGCGCGCAGGAACTCAGCGCTGCGCTGGAGGCCGGCTTGACCGGCTACACCTATCTATCCGACGAACCGTTGGGCTGATCTCGCATGCGCTGCGGCCTGTGCCGCAGCGACGGTGGTGCAGTGCGTGGCACAGCTGTCACGTGTCACTGCCGCGAATGCCGCTGGAACGTAGGGCAGCTGTATCGCCTGCCTGGCGGATGTGGGCCGCTCAGTCGTCACTGCGTGGTCCCGCCGTCGTGTCTTTCGGTCGACTGCGGTCTGGCTCGCTTCTGCCGATGGACGTCGTTGCATCGAAGAAACCCACCCGACCTTCGCCTTGCGATCGGTCTGCCTCACGTTCGGTCACGTGTTGTGTTGCACGTCGATGACACGCAGACGACGATTGCGTGATCGTGCTCGCTGATAAGCGCTGACACGTTGAAAGCGCATTTCTCTCATAAAGTGATTTCCCAATAACGCAATTCCAGCAACGTTTATTGGGAAATGGTCTTATTCAACGTGGCGTCGGATATACCGTTGCGTACGTGTATTTGCCTGGAAATCAGTGCTTATCGCCGACCAGGCCGCGTGCACGGCGTGGAGCCGACCTGCGCCAGATGCGGCGCCGAATTGGAGCGGATGTATGCATCCAGAACACCAGTTCAAATCACACTTCGGTAAAAAATATTTAGCTATCACGCGATTTTCGTGATTTTTGCACGGTTTCGGTCCCGCGCGAATTGTTAGTGTTCGTTTAACTTGTCGGGATACAAGTGCTCCAATTAGTTACCTGCACATCGTTGTTCGATTGTGCGAGTCGCTGTGCTGTGCGTCTTCATCGTGCGTTTCCATCGCGTATTGCCGGTCATTGCCGGTAGTCGGCGGTGTTTCTTACCCCCTCGTTTTCTTAAGCCAGGTGCTGATTCGGCGTCCATTGACCGCATGACGGTTGAGAGGTGTCGACGGACTGCGCGCCACACCAGAAGGATGCACGCCATGCACGCTGACGCCTCTCCCGTTTTTCCCCTGACCAAAGCGCAACGTGGCCTTTGGGTGGCCAACAAGTTGCACACCGACAACACCTTGATGTTGGCCGAAGTATTGGAAATGTTCGGCCCACTGAACCCGCAGGTGCTGATCCGCGCCAGCATGCAGCTGACGCACGAGTTCGATACGCTGAGACTCTGTATCGTCGAGCATGAAGGCGTGCCTTCGCAGGTGGTCCTGCCCGCTTACAACGGCACGATTCCGTACTTCGACGTCAGCTCGGACCCTGCTCCGCGTAACGCCGCCGAACATTGGATCGACGAAGAAATCCGCAAGCCGGAAGATCTACAGAACGGGCCGCTATGGCAGTGCGCAGTGTTCCGTCTTGGCGAAGATCATCATATATGGGTGCAATGCGTGAGCCATCTGGTGATGGACGGCTATTGCGCGTCGATCATGATGCAGCGCATGGCTGTGCTCTATAACGCCTATGTGGCTGACGTCGAGCCCGAGCCTGCGCAGTACGGCAGTGCACTGTCGCTGCTCGAAATGGAACAGCACTATCGCGACTCCGATCGGTTCCAGCGCGACCGAGAGTACTGGATGCAGCAGCTGGCCGATCTGCCGCCGCCGGCGACGCTGGCGCGGCCGGGTAATCATCTGTCCACCGGGTTGTTGCGTGGTACCGGGCAGTTCTCGCCGAAACAGGTGGTGCGTCTGCGCGCGCTGGGCAAGCAATACGGCGCCAGCCTGCCGCAGATGCTGATTTCGCTGATTGCGGCCTACTACTACCGCTGCACAGGCGCCGAGGATCTGGTGCTGGCGATGCCGGTGACCGGCCGCATCAATGCGCGCTATCGGCAGACCGCCGGCCTGGTGGCCAACGTGATTTCGCTGCGGCTGAAAATGGACCCGCAGCAGCCGATCCATACCTTGTTCGCGCAGGTGTCGTCGGTGGTCCGGCATGCCCTGCGCCATCAGCAATATCGCTTCGAGGACGTGCGCCGCGATCTGGGCATGTTCGGGATGGAGCAGAAGTTTGCGCGCCTGGCGGTGAACATCGAGGCCTTCGACTACACCTTGCGCTTCGGCGAGGCGTACGCGGTGCCGCACAACCTTTCCAATGGCCCGGCCGACGACCTGACCATCTTCTGCTACGAACGCGGCGATGGCTCTGCCCTGCGTTTCGATCTGGATGCCAACCCGGCCTTGTACGACAGCGAGGAGCTGGCCGAACACTGCCGCCGTCTGACCCATCTGGCCGATGCAGTGCTGGCCGATCCGGAATGCGCGCTTGGCCAGGTCGATGTACTCGGCGATAGCGAACGCCGGCGTTTGCTGCACGCCTGGAACAACACCGCAGCGCCGTTGCCGGAACCGGCCACGTTGTTGCACGGCATGCTGCAACGCGCCGAGTTGATGCCTGCGGCGGTGGTGGCGCAATACGACAACCGCACGCTTGATTACGCCACGCTGTGCGAGCTTGCCTCGCGCATCGCCGCGCAGTGGGTGGCCGATGGCGTAGGACCTGGCGATGTGGTCGCGGTGGCGTTGCCGCGCAGCGAACAATTGCTGGTGGCGTTGCTGGCAGTGATGTGGAGTGGTGCAGCGTATCTGCCGCTGGATCCGGAGAGCCCAGCCGCGCGCAATCGTCAGATGCTCAACGATTCCGGTGCCATCGGCCTGGTCTGCGAACCGGCACTGTGCGAGCGTTATCTGCTCGGCGGCATGGTCTGGCTGGATCCGCGCCCGGCCGTGTTGCCGGAGGCGATCGCACCGCTCGCCACGCCCGACGGCACCGCCTACGTGCTGTACACCTCCGGCTCCACCGGCGCGCCCAAGGGCGTGGAAATCAGCCATCGCAACCTGTTCAATTTCCTGCATGCGATGGAGCACGAGCTGGCATTGCGTCCACGCGATCGGGTGCTGGCAGTCACCACCATTACCTTCGATATCGCCGGGCTGGAGTTGTACCTGCCGTTGCTGGTGGGCGCACGTGTGGTCATCGCACCGGCCGGCATCAGCCACGATCCGCGCAGCCTGTCGCGCCTGATCGCGGACGAACAGATCAGCGTGGTGCAGGCCACGCCATCGCTGTGGCGCATCCTGCTGGCCAATGAGGATCTGGTGCTGGATCGCATCCACGCCTTGATCGGTGGCGAGGCATTGGTGCCGGAACTGGCCACGCAATTGCTGAGCCGGGTGGGCCGCCTGACCCAGTTGTATGGGCCGACCGAAACCACGATCTGGTCGACCATCATGCCGTTGCAGCTGACCGATGCCGCCGCACCGCCGATCGGCAGGCCGCTGCTCAATACGCGCGTCTATGTGCTCGATGCGCAGCGGCAACCGCTGCCGACCGGCGCAATCGGCGAGTTGTATATCGGCGGCGCGGGCGTGGCCAAGGGCTATCGCGGCAAGCGCCAGCTGACCAGCGAGCGTTTCATGCGCGACCCGTTCGCAGACGATGGCAGCAGCATGTACCGCACTGGCGACCGCGTGCGTCATCGTCCCGACGGCCTGCTGGAATTCATCGGGCGTGCCGATGCGCAGCTGAAGATCCGCGGACATCGGGTGGAGCCTGCCGAAATCGAAAGCGCCTTGCTGCTGCATTCGCAGGTGGCGCAGGCGGTCGTGGTGGGCCACAGCGATGGCGATCATGCTGTGCAACTGCTGGCCTATGTGGTGGGCAAGCATGGCAACACGCCATCGGTCGAGCTGCTGCGCGCGCATCTGCAGCAGCGCCTGCCAGCATCGATGATTCCTACCCTGTGGGTGCCGCTGGAAGCGTTGCCGTTGACCCCCAACGGTAAGCTGGATCGGCGTGCATTGCCGGCGCCCGGCGCATTGCCGCAACGCGCGCACCTGGCGCCGCGCGATGCGCTTGAACGCCAGTTGGCAACGATGCTGCAGGAGGTGCTGGGCATCGAAGTGGTGGGCGTTGACGACAACTTCTTCGAGCTCGGTGGCGATTCGCTGCGTGCGGCGGAAATGGCCGCGCGTTTCCCACAGATGTTTGGTGTGGAACTGCCACTAGGCACGTTGTTCCATGCGCCGACGATCGCCGGCCTGGCCGAGGTGATCAAGCGCAGCGCACACACGCCCAATGACCCGCTGAGCGTGCTGCTGCCGCTGCGTGCAGGCACGGCCGGCACCACGCCGCTGTTCTGCATCCACCCGGTCATCGGCCTGGGCTGGTCGTATCTCACCTTGCTCGGCCAGCTGGATCCGCACTGGCCGGTGTATGCCTTGCAATCGCCGGCCTTGAGCGACCCGGAGCATCGCCCGGAAAGTATCGAGGCGATCGCCCGCGATTACTTGGCGCGTATGCGCACGGTGCAGCCGCATGGACCGTATCGGCTGATTGGCTGGTCGTTGGGCGGTCTGATTGCGCATGCCATCACTGCCGAGTTGCATGCACTCGGCGAAGAGGTCCAGTTGCTGGCAATGCTGGACAGCTATCCGCATCTGGAACGGGCCGCCTTGCTGCCGGAGGCTGACAATGTGCGCGCCTCGGTACACGCATTGGGGCTGACCCTGGCGCCGAACCAACCGATGCCGACCACGGTCGCCGAGCTTGCCAGCGTGTTGTGCGATCACTACGGGCTGACCGAGTTGCCTGCAGTGCGCCAGTTGCTCGAGCAACGTCCCACCTTGCTGGACGATCTGGGCGGGCTCACCCAGCATCATCTGCACCTGGCGCGGCGTCATCGGCCCAAGCAGCTGGACCAGGATGTGGTGTTTGTCGAAGCGAGCGTGCGCATGAGCTCCGGCGGCGACGATGCACTGTGGGTGGATTACCGTCCCCAGGCGTGGCACCCGTACGTGCGCAACTTGCAACTGCATGTTCTAGACAGTGACCACCATTCGATGCTCTCGTCGACGCATTCGGCTGCGCTCAGCACATTGCTGCACTCTGCCACCGCAGAGGCTGCGCGGACTGCGCGGGCTGTAGAGCATGCCGGCCGTAGTGCGGTCGCCAGCGACGGAGTGACCGAATATGCCTGAGTCCAGCGCCGATTCGGCAGGCCAGCGCCCGGTGGTGATCGCCACCCTTGGCACGCATGGGGACGTGCGCCCGATCATTGCGCTGGCCCTTGGCCTGCAGCAGCGCGGTTACCCGGTGCGGGTGCTGACCAGTGCGAACTTCGAGACGTTGATCCGTGCCAACGGCCTGGCATTCTTCCCGCTCAGCGGCGATCTCCAGCAGCTGTTGAAAGACCATCCGGACGTTGCCGAGATGCGCGGTGCTTCTGGCATCTTGCGCAAGAAGTTGCTGGAGTGGGCGCGCGATTGGCCCGCGCAGGGCCGCGCGGCGTGTGTCGATGCCGGCTTGATCCTGGGCGTGGGCAGTGCCAGTTTCCTCGTACATAGTCTGGGCGAGGCGTATGGCGTGCCGGTGGCGTTTGCGCAGTTGCAGCCGCTCACCGAGTCGCGCCACCTGCCGTTGATGCTGACGCCCAACCTGCGTCTGCCTGGAAGGGTCAGCGTGGCACTGCATCGCCTGATGCGCTTTGTCGGCTGGCAGCTGATGCGGCCGGCCTTCAACGACATCGTGCGTCCGGCATTGGGGCTGCCGGGGTATCCGTGGGTCGGTCCGGATCGCAGCGCGCTACGCGTGATCTACGGCTATAGCGCGCATGTGTGCCCGCGCCCGCCAGACTGGCCGGAAGGCGCACAGGTGTGCGGCTTCTGGCAGCTGCCACCGTCGCAGTGGCAACCGCCGGCCGCGCTGCAGGCGTTTTTGCAAGCCGGGCCGCCGCCGCTGTATATCGGCTTCGGCAGCATGACCAGCAGCGCCGTCGCGCAGCTCACTGCCACGGTCAAGGCAGCAGTGCGACTGACCGGGCAGCGCGCGTTGCTGGCCAGCGGCTGGGGCGGTCTGGGGGCCGGGGACGCCGCTGCCGCTGATGACGCCGAGCGCTTCTTCCATCTGGAACAGGCACCGCACGATTGGCTGTTCCCGCGCGTGTCGGTGGCAGTGCATCACGGCGGCGCCGGCACCAGCGGTGCCGCGTTGGCGGCGGGGATTCCCTCGGTGGTGCTGCCCTTTGGTTACGACCAGCCGTTCTGGGCGTATTGCCTGGCCCAGCGCGGCGTTGCGCCGCCAGCGCTCGCGCGTGCCGGATTGCAGCCGCAAACCCTGGCCGCTGCGATCCAGCAGGCGAGTACGCCGGCCATGCGTGCGGCCGCGCACGCACTCGGTCAACGGATTCGCGAGGAAGACGGCGTGCGCAATGCGGTCGATCAGCTGGAAGCCTGGCAACTGCTTCGACCGACGGCAGTGACGCCCGCAGCGACGGCACGGACCGCGCAGCACGCCATCGCATAAGCGTGGCGACGCTGCGCATCCAACGCAGCGTTTGATACGCGCACTGCAGCGTGGTGCGGCAGTGCGTCGTTGGCAGCGACGCACTGCGCGCTGCCGGCATGCGGCACAATCGGGCTCCCTCGGTTGATCTCGCCCGTATGCGCTATCCCGCTCTGGACCTGTTGCGTGGCATCGCCATCGTCTGGGTGATGCTGTTCCATTCGTTTGTGGTCGGCGGGCTGGGGCCGGACTGGGAGTGGCTGTCGCGCTACGGCTGGATGGGGGTGGACCTGTTCTTCGTGCTGAGCGGCTTCCTGATCGGCACCCAAGTGCTGACCCCGCTGTCGCGCGGCAAGCCGCTGGACTTCACCGATTTCTACCTGCGCCGCGCGTTCCGCATCCTGCCGGCGTTTTTGGTGGTGTTGGCGATCTACATGGTGTGGCCCGGTTTCCGCGAGTCGCCGGGGCTGGCGCCATGGTGGATGTTCGTCACCTTCACCCTGAATCTGTTCGTCGATTACGGCCAGCAGGCCGCGTTCTCGCACGCGTGGTCGCTATGTGTGGAAGAGCATTTTTATCTGGTGTTTCCGTTGCTGGCGACGTTGTTGTTGCGGCGTCCATCGGCCGGGCGCGTGGTCGCGGCGTGCGTGGCGGTGGTGCTCGCCGGTATCGCATTGCGCACGAGCGTGTGGCTGCACAACACGGCGCTGGATCAGATCGTCGGCGGCCAGCAGCGCAACTGGTTTGTCGAAGATATCTATTACCCCACCTGGAACCGACTGGACGGCTTGCTGGCCGGAGTCGTCCTGGCAATGTTGAACGTCTTTCGCCCGCAGGCATGGCAGCGGTTGCAGCAGCGCGGCAACACGTGGGCGCTGGCCGGCGTGGCCGTACTGGTGCTGGCCATGTGGTTGTTTCGCGAACGCACCGGTCTGCTCGGCAACGCAGTGGGCTGGCCGGTCCTTTCGCTGGGACTGGCGTTGTTGGTCGTGGCAGGCACCGCGACCGACAGCGCACTTGGCCGTCTACGCGTGCCGGGCGCCGCCTGGTTGGCCGCTGTTTCCTATAGCGTATATCTGACGCACAAGGCGATGTTCCATGTGACCCAGGGCTGGTTTGGCGCCTCGCTGGATGGCAAAGGCGTGCTGGCATTTGCGGTGTATGGCGCGGTGGCGCTGGTGGCAGGCGCATTGCTGCATTACGCGGTGGAACGCCCGTTCCTGCAGTTGCGTGGCGTTCTGCTACGGCGACGTGCAGCTGTGCGCAGCGATGCCGAGCTGGCGTGAGCGATCTGCAGTTCATCCAACGCACGGGCGGGAGTTGAAACGAAAAGCCGCGCACTGCGCGGCTTTTCGATGCTCCGTTGGATGCAACGGAGGGCTTACGCAGCGCAGTGCACCACGTCTCTAGCACGCTGCGCGCTTGCAACTTCCAGCTGCTTCTCAGGCGCGATGTTTCACTGCGCGTCGCGTGCCACCTGAAACCCGGCGAACGACTGCGTGACCGGCATGATTTCCAAACGGTTGATGTTCAAGTGCGCCGGTAGGCTGGCGACGTAGAAGATCTGTTCGGCGATATCGTCTGCCGTCATCGGGGTGGCGCCGCGGTACAGCGTGTCCGAGGCGGCCTGGTTGCCGCCGGTGCGCACCAACGTAAATTCGGTCTCGGCCATGCCGGGTTCGATCGAAGTCACGCGCACGCCGGTGCCATGCAGGTCCGCGCGCAGGCCCAGCGAAAACTGTTGCACGAAGGCCTTGGTGCCGCCGTAGACGTTGCCGCCGGTGTACGGGTAGGTCGCCGCGACCGAGGCAATGTTGATGATGGCACCGCGGCGCGCGATCAATGCCGGCAGCAGGCGATGGGTGAGCATGACCAGCGCGGTGACATTGGTGTCGATCATCTGCTGCCACTGCGCCAGGTCCGCCTGCTGCGCGGGCGCGGTGCCCAGCGCCAGGCCGGCGTTGTTGACCAGCACGTCGATGTCGGCGAATGCGACCGGCAGTGCGTCGATCGCGGCCGACAAGGCGTGCGCATCGCGCATGTCGAACGCGGCGGTATGCACCTGCCCGGCCGGCAGTTCAGCGGCCAGCGCCTGCAGGCGCTCGGCGCGCCGACCGGTGGCGATGACCTTCCAGCCAGCTGCGGCGAAGCGGCGCACGGCGGCGCTGCCGAAACCGGAGGTGGCACCAGTGATCAGGACGGTCTTGGACATGGGGGACTCCAGGGGACAGGGGAATTCGTAGAACCAGATTCAGGGAACAGGTCGCGGGCTGACCGTTGCGTTGCGCCGCGCACGCAGTTTCTCTTCGGTCAAGGTCTCGCGCGAGACGACTTGGCCACGGCGCAGCCGCAGCAACACATATGTGATCGATGCGTGCGCCGCAGTCGTCGCCGTGGCGGGCAGCTCGACGATCAATTCGCCATCCACCCAGACAGCGGGCACTGGCGCTGGTTGGCCGGGGAACAGCACATCCAGTGGCAGGGTGGGCGGCGCATTGTTGCAGGCACCCAGGACCACGCGATCGAGCAACAACTGTTGCCCGTCCAGCCGCCAGTCGGCGCGATAACCGCGCCAGTTGGCGCTGCAGTTGCCCAGCGCGCTGCCGGCGTGCGCCACGAAGCGCTTCCAGGTGGCTGGGTCGTCCAGCGGCCCCGACAACGGCTCGGCCAGCAGCGTCGCCTGCTGGTCGTCGATCTGGATAATGTCGGGAAGCTGATCGGTGGCATGCGCCGGGCCGGCCCACGCCAGCACACTCAGCAACACACCAGCGATGCGCCGTATCACGCGCGTTTACTGCGCCTTGATCGCGATGGCGGACAGGCCACTGCCGGTGAGTTTTTGCTTGGCTTCAGCCAGTTCGCTGGCGCTGCCGTAGGGGCCCATGCGCACGCGGTAGACCGTCTTGCCGCTGATGTCGGCCGATTCCACGCGTGCGGCCAACCCCATCATCGCCAGCTTGGCCTTGGTCGATTCGGCATCGCCCGAGGCGCCGAACGAGCCAGCCTGAAGGATGTAGCGGGTGTTGTCGGCAACCGCCGGGGCAGCCGTCGTCGCTGCCGCAGCGGCGGCGGTTGCGGTGGGCTTGGGTGCAGCGGCGGCCGGCGCTGTGAGCGCGGCGGTACTGGCCGGGGCCGGGGTGGCGGCCGGACGTGCAGGCGCGGTTTCAGGCAGCGGCTTGGGTGCGCTGGCGGTGGTTTCCTTCAACGGCATCGGTACGCTGGCGGCCGGTGTAGCGGCCGCAACGCTGGCGCCGGGTGCAGGCGCAACCGGCTTGCCTTCCAGCGCCGCCCGCGCCCGCGCGGCTTCTTCGGCGCGCGCGCTGGCAGCCAGTTCGGCATCGGACATCTGCACTTCCTTGCCGGGCAGCAAGGTGTAGAAGTCGTACTGGGTCTGCGCATCGCCGGGCTTGGCCTGCGGCTTGGGCGGCTGCACGCTGGGCTTGGGCAATTCGGCCGGCGTGTCCACGTCGGCATCGGCCACCGGCTCGGGCTGCGCATCCGGGTTGGCACGCGGGCCCACGCGCAGGAAGCCGTCGCCGTCCTTTTTGAACAGGTTGGGTGCGGCCAGGAAGATCACTGCCGCAATCGCGGCGCCAGCCACCAGCCACACCCAACCGGGGGTGCCATTGCTGGTGTTGCGTCGGGCCTGACTCTTACCGCGTCGTGCTGCCATCTACCACTTCTCCGAATCATGTCGTTGCGGGCCAGCTGGCCCGACTTGCTGAGGCAATGAACGCTGCGGCGCTCATTGCCCGGTGAGCGCCATCGGCGCCCGAGGTTGCAGGCCGGCGTTGACCGCGGTGCCATGCGCCGCGCCAGCTGCCTGCGATGGCGTCCGACAGCTACCGCCCGATTACATCTTTTCCGGAGCGCTGACGCCGAGCAGTTCCAGGCCATTGGCCAGCACCTGTTGGGTGGCGACCGCCAGCGTGAGCTTGGCATCGCGCTCGGCGGCATCGTCCACCAGGACTTTGCTGTTGTGATACCACGTGTGGAATGCGTGCGCCAATTCACGCAGGTATTGGGCGATCTGGTACGGCTCCAGCGTTTGGCCGGCGATTTCCACCACTTCCGTATAGCGCGACAGCTCCAGCATCACGTTGAGCGAGTGCTCGTCGTCCAGCCGAGCGAGCTGGGCAAGACCGTTGGCCTGCTCGTACTTGAAGCCTTTTTCCTGCGCCTGGCGCAGCACGCTGCACACCCGTGCATGCGCGTACTGCACGTAGAACACCGGGTTGTCGTTGCTCTGCGCGCGCGCCAGGTCGATATCGAAAGTGAGCTGCGAATCGGGCTTGCGCGCGATCAGGAACCAGCGCACCGCATCGGCGCTGGTTTCTTCGATGAGGTCGCGCAGGGTGACGTAGCTGCCGGCACGCTTGGACAGTTTCACTTCCTCGCCGCCGCGCATCACCGTGACCATCTGGTGCAGCACGTATTCCGGCCAGCCCTGCGGGATACCCAGCTCCATCGCCTGCAGGCCGGCACGCACGCGCGTCAGCGAGCCGTGGTGGTCGGCGCCCAGTTCGGTGATGGCGCGCTCGTAGCCGCGCTGCCACTTGGTCAGGTGATAGGCCACGTCCGGCACGAAGTAGGTATAGGTGCCGTCGGACTTGCGCATGACACGGTCCTTGTCGTCGCCGAAGTCGGTGGACTTCAGCCACAACGCACCGCCTTCCTCGTAGGTGTGGCCGGACGCGATCAGCTTCTGCACCGCTTCTTCGACCTTGCCGTCCTTGTACAGCGAGCTTTCCAGGAAATAGATATCGAAGTCGACGCGGAACGCGGCCAGGTCGTGGTTCTGCTCGTTGCGCAGATACGCCACCGCAAAGCGGCGGATCGATTCGAGATCGGCCGGGTCCTTGGTGCCCGAGACCAGGTGGCCTTCCAGGTCGACGGTATCGCCGGCCAGATAGGCCGCGGCCACATCGGCGATGTAGTCGCCGCGGTAGCCGTTCTCCGGCCAGCCCTCGCTGTCGGGGGTGAGCCCCTGCGCGCGTGCCTGCACCGACAGCGCCAGGTTCTCGATCTGCACGCCGGCATCGTTGTAATAGAACTCGCGCTTGACGTTCCAGCCGTTGGCATCGAGCACGCGCGCCAGGCTGTCGCCGATCGCCGCAGCGCGGCCGTGGCCGACATGCAGCGGGCCGGTGGGATTGGCCGAGACGTATTCCACGCCGACCGAGCGGCCGTTGCCGGCCAGACCGCGACCGTAGTCGTTGCCCTGCTTGATCACGTGGGCCACCTCGCGCTGATACGCGGTGGGCGCCAGATGGAAATTGATGAAGCCGGGCCCGGCGATCTCCACCTTGGCCACGTCCTCACTGGCCGGCAATGCGGCCACCAGCGCCTGCGCCAGGGCGCGCGGATTGCTGCGCGCGGGTTTGGCCAGCAGCATTGCGGCGTTGGTGGCGAAGTCGCCGTGCTCGCGTGTCTTGGGTCGCTCGACCACAAAATCCGGCGGCAGGGTGTCGGCGGGCAGGGTGCCGTTGGCGCGCAAGGCTTCGATGCCTTGGCCGATCAGTGCGCGGAGTAGGGCTTTCACGTGGGATCTGCTTGGAACCAAACCAGCGATTTTACCCGACCGCGCGGCACACGGTCCGGCAGATGGTTCAGGTCGGCGCACCACTGCTCATTCCAGCCAGCCGCGCTCGGCTAACGACACCGGCCGGCCATCGCCGATGACGAAATGGTCCAGCAGACGGATGTCGACCAGCTCCAGGCTCTCCAGCAGCCGTTTGGTGACTGCGCGGTCGGCCTCGGACGGCTCCGGATTGCCGGACGGATGGTTGTGTCCGACGATCACCGCCGCTGCGTTGTGCAGTAGCGCCCGTCGCACCACTTCGCGCGGGTGGATGTCGGCGCCGTCGATGGTGCCGGTGAACAGTTCCTCGAACGCGATGGCGCGGTGGCGGTTGTCCAGGAACAGCGCCGCGAACACTTCGTAGGCCCGCGCGCGCAGCCGCTGCGAGAAGTAGCGGCCGACGCTGGG
The DNA here is from genome assembly GCF_002846205.1 of Xanthomonas prunicola. Lineage (GTDB taxonomy): Bacteria > Pseudomonadota > Gammaproteobacteria > Xanthomonadales > Xanthomonadaceae > Xanthomonas > Xanthomonas prunicola. The sequence goes on along the minus strand of NZ_PHKV01000007.1, from coordinate 19,226 downwards.
CGGGTCGCTGAGCGCCTCGCCGCGCTCCAGCGCGCTCATCAGGTGGCGGTGGGCCAATTCCAGCGCCGCGGCGAGCTTGCAAGCCGAGGCCGGGCCCAGCCCCGGCAGGCGGGCCAGCGTCTTGGCCGGGCGGTCCAGCAGCAGGCGCAGTGGGCCGTGCTGGTGCAACAGGTCGCGCGCGGTTTGTACTGCGTCCTGGCCGCGCAGGCCGGAGCCGACGAAGATCGCCAGCAGCTCGGCATCGGACAAGGCAGTGGCCCCACGCGCCAGAAGTTTCTCGCGCGGGCGTTCATTCGTGGGCCAGTCGTGTATGTGCATATGGCGAGATTGCCGGTGCTCATCGCTCACGCCTATCAGGCCGGACGGGGGCATCGGCTAATCTAGTTGTCCTTGTAACCGTAGGACGACTCCGACGTGATCGGCTCCACTCAGGCCCGCCCCCTGGACGGACAGCGTTTGCTGCTGTGCGTTGGCGGAGGCATTGCCGCTTACAAATCGCTCGAACTGGTCCGTCGCCTGCGCGACGCCGGTGCGCAGGTGCAGGTCGCCATGACCAGCGGCGCGCAGCAATTCGTCACCCCGCTCAGCTTCCAGGCACTGTCCGGGCAACCCACCCGTACCACGCTGTGGGACAGCGCCGCCGAGCAGGCGATGGGCCATATCGAACTGGCGCGCTGGGCCGATCGGGTGATCGTCGCCCCGGCCACCGCCGACCTGCTGGCGCGTCTGGCGCACGGCCTGGCCGACGATCTGGTCACCACGCTGTGCCTGGCCACGACCGCGCCGCTGATCGTAGCCCCAGCGATGAACCACCGTATGTGGCTGCATCCGGCCACCCAGGCCAACATCGCCACCTTGCGCACGCGCGGAGTGACGGTGGTGGGCCCGGACGACGGCCCGCTGGCCGAAGGCGAATCCGGCCCCGGGCGGCTGGCCGAGCCGGCGGCGATCATTGCCGCGCTGGTTGGCGGCGGTGCTGTCGCAAACGCTGCACCGGCCGCTGCCAAAAGCACCGCTGCGCCGGTGTTCGTGCCCAGCAGCGCGCAGCTGGAGGGCCTGCGCATCGTGATCAGCGCCGGCCCCACCTTCGAAGACCTGGACCCGGTGCGCTACGTCGGCAACCGCAGCAGCGGCAAGATGGGCTACGCCCTGGCCGCCGCAGCTGCCAGGCAGGGCGCCGATGTGGCGCTGATCAGCGGGCCGGTACACCAGACCACGCCACCCGGCGTGCAGCGCATTGATGTGCGCTCGGCCGCGCAGATGCGTGAGGCGGTGCTGGGTGCATTCCCGGCCGACATCTACATCGGCGCCGCTGCCGTGGCCGACTACACCCCCAAGCGGGTGGTGTCGCAGAAGATCAAGAAGACAGGCGAAACGCTGACGTTGGAACTGGTGCGCACCCCGGACATTCTGTCCGAGGTTGCCGCGCAGACCGGCGCATTGAAACTGGTGGTCGGTTTTGCTGCCGAAACGCACGACGTGGAGCATTACGCGCGTAGCAAGCTGGCGGCCAAGCGGCTGGATCTGATCATCGCCAACCAGGTGGGGATCGAAGGCGGCGGCTTCGAAAGTGACAACAACGCGGCCACTGCCTATTGGCAGGGCGGTGAACGCGCGTTTCCCAGTAGCAGCAAGACCGAATTGGCCGACCAACTGCTGGCCCTGATTGCGGAGAGATTGCAGGCATGAGCACCCCGACCCAGTCCTTGCAGGTGAAGTTGCTCGACCCGCGCTTCGGCGATCTGTGGCCGCTGCCGGCCTATGCCACCGAATCCAGCGCAGGCATGGATCTGCGTGCCGCGCTGGAAGCGCCGATGACGCTGCAGCCGGGCGATGCGGCCCTGATCCCCAGCGGTATCGCGATCCATCTATCCGATCCGCAGCTGTGCGCGGTGATCCTGCCGCGCTCGGGGCTGGGTCATCGCCACGGCATCGTGCTCGGCAACGGTACCGGCCTCATCGATGCGGATTACCAGGGGCCGCTGCTGATCAGCACCTGGAATCGCGGTCGAGAGGCCTTCACCATCGAGCCGGGCGACCGCATCGCGCAGCTGGTGATCCTGCCGATCGTGCGCGTGGGCTTGCAAGTGGTGGATACTTTCGTGGACAGCGCGCGGGGAGCGGGTGGATTCGGCCACACCGGCGTGCGCTGACGGGGGAAATCACATGAGCAAGGCGAACGAGCGCAGGCAGTCGATGTCGAGCGTGCGTACGAGTGGTCCGGTGTTGGGGGGCGTATTGCTGCTGCTGGCCGCGTGGTTCGGCTGGAACAGTTATGCGCAGTGGCGCCAAGACGCGGTGGCGCAGGACCTGGAGCAGGCGCGCGACCGCGCAGTGCAGGACGTCGGCCAGGCGATGGCCACGCAGGCCAGTCAGCTCGACGCCGTGCTCAAGCAGCCGCCGGTCGTCGCTGCGCTGGCCGGCGGCGACGCGCTGGCGGCCGCCTCAGCGATCCGCGAGCGCTTCAAGGGCACCGAGGATGTGCAGCTGTTGCCTGGAGACCTTGCCGCGGCCTATGCCAACCCGAAGGATTTCGGTTACGCGCGTCTGAGCCTGCTCGAATCGGCGCAGGTGGCCGACCATGCGCAGGTCCGCGTGGTGCGCGACGCCAAACAGGTTCGTTTGGGCGTGGCTGCCGCAGTGCGCCTGGGCGGGCAGCCGGCGGTGGCGTATGCACGCTTGCCGCTATTGCGCCTGACCGGCCCGATGGACGCGATTGCGGTGCCCGGCAGCGCCTATCTGGCACTGCGTCAGGGCAGCTACAACGTGGCCCAGCAGGGGGATGCCGGTTTGTCCGATGCGGCCGAAACGCTGGCCAAACCGCTCGGTACCAGCGGCCTGCGCGTGGCCGCAGCGGTGCCGCAAGGCGGTAGCGGCCCATTGGGACTGGGTGCCGTCGGTTGCGCCATTGTCGCGGCGTTGCTGCTACTCATTGCGGTGCTGCTGGTGCTGGCCAGCCGGGGGCAGGTGGCCTTGCCACGACGCCGGGTTGCCAGCCTATCCAGCGCCGACGAACCCACCTTCAGTCAGAGCCTGCAGCACGACGCCAGTATTGCCAGTGAAGCGCGCGCGCTGGACGCCGACACCTCGCCCGCAGCGCCGCCGGTGTTGGTGCCGGCGGTGCAGATCGCCACCGAGATGTTCCGCGCCTACGACATCCGCGGCGTGGTCGGCAAAGACCTCAACCCCGGCGTTGCCGCCTTGATCGGCCAGGCCATCGGCAGTGTGATGCAGGCGCAGGGCCTGCGCGATGTGGTGGTCGGCCGCGACGGCCGGCTGTCCGGGCCGGAGTTGACGAATGGCCTGATCGAAGGCCTTCGCCGCGCTGGCTGCAATGTCACCGACATCGGCTTGGCGCCGACACCGGTGGTGTACTTCGGCGCCTACGAGCTGCGCGCCGGCAGCTGCGTGGCGGTGACTGGCAGCCACAATCCGCCGGACTACAACGGCTTCAAGATCGTGGTTGGTGGCGAGACGTTGTCCGGCGACGCCATTGCCGAATTGCACCAGCGCATCAACGAAGGCCGCCTGCATATCGCCGGCACGCCCGGCGAGCTGGAGCAGCGCGACCTCAGCGATGCTTACATCCAGCGCATTGCCGACGACGTGCAGCTTGATCGACCGATCAAGGTGGTGGTGGACGCCGGCAACGGCGTGGCCGGCGAGATCGCGCCGCGCCTGCTGGAAGCGATCGGCGCCGAAGTGGTGCCGTTGTATTGCGATATCGACGGCACTTTTCCCAACCATCACCCCGACCCGAGCGAACCGCACAACCTCGACGATCTGGTGAGGATGGTGCAACGCTTCGATGCAGATATCGGCGTAGCTTTCGATGGCGACGCCGATCGCCTGGGCGTGGTGACCAAGGAAGGCACGGTGGTGTTCCCCGACCGCCTGCTGATGCTGTTTGCCGCCGATGTGCTGCAGCGCAATCCCGGCGCGTTGGTCATCTATGACGTGAAGTGCACTGGCAAGCTGTCCGACTACGTGTTGCGCAATGGCGGCAGCCCGTTGATGTGGAAGACCGGACATTCGCTGATCAAGTCCAAAATGCGCGAGACCGACGCCGAACTGGCCGGCGAGATGAGCGGGCACTTCTTCTTCAAGGAACGCTGGTACGGCTTCGATGACGGTATCTACGCGGCCGCACGCTTGCTGGAAATTCTCGCCCAGCGCGAGGAGACCCCGTCCGAGGTGTTGGACGCCTTGCCCGAAAGTGTCTCCACGCCGGAGATCAAGGTGCCGGTGGAGGGCGATGCGCATGCGCTGGTTGCGCGTTTTGTCGAGCGTGCGCAGACCGGCGAAGAATCGCCGTTCGAATCGGCACGGCTGTCGACCATTGATGGCCTGAGGGCGGATTTCATCGACGGCTGGGGCCTGGTACGCGCGTCCAACACCACGCCGATCCTGGTGCTTCGTTTCGAAGCCGATAGCGAGGCCGCATTGCAGCGGATTCGCACGCTGTTCCGCGAAGAACTGCAGGCGTTATTGCCTGCGCACCCCTTGGCGTTCTGATTGCCAGATGAGGGGCCCGCCAGCTGCGCTGCCTGGTGAGAGGCAGCGCAGCTGGACCGGCGCGGGGCGCACTTGCCTGTCAACCGATACCGGCCCGGCATAAAGTGTCCTCACCGTGTTCCATCGATGCCGCTGAGCTCTGCAGGGGCGTGTGGCGCGTGGATTGGTGCGGCAGTGTGATCTTCAGGCAACAACCACACTGCGTCCCAGTACGGATACCCGCCGATCTGCTCGGCTAGCCCCGCACGCAGCGGGAGTGCGACCAATGTGCGGGCGAATTGTCGATGATCGCCCTGCAGCGGTAGCGCCGAAATCTGCATCTGCGGCTGCCACACTGTTCCGCCACGTCCGCGTGCGCGATTGACTGCATCGGCCGCCATCAGCCGCGCGGTCGCGGCCAATTGCAGCAACACCGCCTTGCTCGGTGCCTGCAGCAACCCACACCATGCGTCCGGCAGCAGCACCCAGCAGAGCAATTGCGCACTTGGCCACTGCCGTGGCAGCGCCAAGCTGGCAGCTGCTGCGCGGGCGCAGCGCCAGTCCGCGAACAACGGCACGTTCTGATGCGTGGGCAGCCGCAGATGCCAATACGCTGTCTCACGCGTTGGCATCGACATCGGGCGATGAAAGGACGCGCTGGACATGACCACAGCCTGGCCGCAACACGACAGGGCCAACATCGGCGGGCACCCCATCATCGCGTCGGCTAGGCGCGCAGCGGCGTGTCCGGAAACAGGCATGAATCCTCAGCGCTATCGTCAAGCATCTGGGTGCTACGTAGCGCGTCTGCCGACGCCTGCGGATCACGTCAACGTGCTCAGGCGCTCGTCAACCACGATTGATCACAACGCAAAAAACCCGAGTCGCGGAGATGCGATGCATGGCATATGCACCCGGATCGCATTCACGCGCCAAGGCAATCGTCAACGACGATCAATCGCCAGAGAAGTGCTTAGCGATGCGCCACGCATCGACACACGCACCCGGATTGCCTCAACACGCCAAGGCACCCATCAACACCGATCGATCACCAAACAAACGTCCTAACCAGACGCTACGGATCAAAGATTGAAGTCCCCAATCCCCAATCCCGGCCTCAGTGGCCCGCGCGGTCCCGCTTCCATCCGCGATGCTTCACATCCAGATACAGGCTGTAAAACGCGGTAAACGCCGGGAACAGGTTCTGCAGCACACCGACCGAATCCTGCTTGGCCGAAAACACGAAATAGCTCAGCGTCATCAGGCTGCCGACCACGCTCATGTACCAGAACAGGCGTGGAATCACCGGCTTGCCGGCGCGCTTGGAAGCGACGAACTGCACCAGCCAGCGGCCGCCGAACATCAGCGCGCCGACATAGCCAATCAGCTTCCAACCGGTGACATGGATGCCGGTCCAGTACAGCCAGGTCAGTTGTTGATCGAGAAAGGACGGGTCCATCAGCGTTCCTGCACCACGGTGCGCTTGCTGCGGGTGATCAGCCACGCCACACCGCGCAGGTCGCGGATGCCCACCAACGCGCGATTGAGATTGTTGTACTTGGAGACGCCAGCGGTGCGATGGCGGTGATTGACCGGCACGCTTACCGTGCGCCAGCCGGCGCGCTGCATCAGTGCCGGCAGGTAGCGGTGCATGTGGTCGAAATAGGGAAGGTCCAAAAACGCCTCGCGCTCGAACAGTTTGATGCCGCAGCCGGTATCGGGCGTGTTGTCGCGCAGCATGCGCGAGCGGATCGCGTTGGCCCACTTGCTGGCCCAGCGCTTGGAGCCGGAATCCTGGCGATTGACCCGCCAGCCGGCGAACAGCTTCACCTGCGCCTCGGCCTGGCTGCGCGCGATCAGCAGCTTGGGGATATCGGCCGGGTCGTTCTGGCCGTCGCCATCGAGCGTGGCGATCCAGCTGGCGCGTGCGGCCTTCACCCCGCTGCGCACCGCCGTGCTCTGGCCGCTCTGGGTCATGTGATGCAGCACGCGCAGTTCCGGCGTGGTGCTCTTCAGACCCTGCAGCACTGCGAGCGTGTCGTCGCGCGAATGGTCGTCGACATAGACGATTTCGAAGCCCACCACGCCGCGCAAGGCGCTGACGATTTCGCCCACCAGCATGGCGACGTTATCGCGCTCGTTGAACACCGGGACGACGACGGACAGCTGAGGTTGGCTCATAGATGCGGGGTGGCCGGATGAAGGCTGAACGAAAAAGATCGCGCATTGTGCCCTGACTCTCTGAGTCAGGCATGAAGCATGCACGCGTTATGCGCACTGCAGGGGCGGGAAAGCGGCCTGTAGCACGCACGGCGGGCACAGGAAGGCGGCGACCCGCATACGGACCAGGAGGCATGCCAGATCTCTTCAGCGCAGTAGCGCAGGAATCTTGCACCGCACGCTGCATTGTCGCCTCGCGCACAGGGGCTGTCCGGGCGGCAATGGCCGTGAGGTCCATGCGACGCCACGCCTTTGAGCCGGCAGCGCACGGCAGCCGCAAAACTCCCGCTGCGCGCCCTCAATCGCAGACCTGCCTGTCCCAGCAACCCCCAACAAGCGCTAGGCGCGCTCGCCGAAATACTGCCGGCACCAGGCCACTACCTGCGGCAATCCACGCTCGACCGGGGTAGCCGGGTCGAACCCGAACGCCGCCTGCGCGCGCTGTGTGTCGGCCATGGTGCGGATCATGTCGCCCGGCTGCATCGGCCGGTAGACCTTCTCGGCTGGGCGGTCGGCGGCCTGCGCGATCACGTCGATGAAATATTCCAGCTCCACCGGCGTGTGGTTGCCCAGGTTGAACACCCGGTGCGGCACCGGCTCGCTGCTGGGCGTGTCCAGCGCGCCCAGCACGCCGGACACGATGTCGTCGACGAAGGTGAAATCGCGCTGCATCTTGCCGTGGTTGAACACCTCGATCGGCCGCCCCGCCAGCACCGCGCGGCTGAAGATCAACGGTGCCATGTCCGGGCGGCCCCACGGCCCGTACACGGTAAAGAAGCGCAGCCCGGTCGCGCGCAGACCGTACAGCTGCGCGTAGGTGTACCCCATCAGCTCATTGGCCGCCTTGGTCGCCGCGTACAACGAGCGCGGCTGATCCACACGCTGGTCTTCGGAAAACGGCGGCGTGGCCGAATCGCCGTACACCGAGCTGCTGGACGCATATACCAGGTGCTGCACGCCCCGGTGTCGGCACAGTTCGAGCATGTTGACGAAGCCAACCAGGTTGCTGTCGACATAGGCAGACGGGTTTTCCAGCGAATACCGCACACCTGCCTGCGCAGCCAGATGCACCACGCGGGTGGGCTGGATCTCATCGAACAATGCGGCCAGGCCATCGCGATCGGTGAGGTCCAGCGTGCGGATATCGATGCCGGGGCACAGCGCCGCCACGCGGTCGTGCTTGAGCTGCGGATCGTAGTAGCTGTTGTAGTTGTCCAACCCAACCACCGCCTCGCCGCGTGCCGCCAGCGCGCGGCACGTGTAAGCACCGATGAAACCGGCAGCGCCGGTGACGAGAATGGTCATGGCTGTGGTCCTGGGAAATACGCAAACAAAAGGCCGGCCCAACGGATCTGCAGGTGCGGCGCGCCGCAGACAGGGCCGCCTGCGGCGTCGGCGTTTTGATGCCGTTGATGCGCCTGCGGTGCGCAGCGCGCCAGATGCGATTGGCGGTGGTCGCCGCTCATGCGGTGCTCAGAATAAAGGCTACAGCGCGTCATGCGTCTTCGTTCACCGCAGGGCGAGCGGTGCTTCGCTGGCGAGCTTGGCCTTGCGTTCGGCGCTGAAATTCCACCACGGCTGCGCCGCCTCGCCTTCCATGAAGCGCACGATCGACAGGAACACATCGATCACGCACGGGTCGTGCAGTACGCCGGTGCGCAGGCACAGCTGTGCATGCATGTCGTAGGCATCGCGACCGCGTAGCTGCGCAGGCACGCGGATGCCGATCAGACGTAGATCCTTTTCGCAGGCCGGCCCGACGTTGGGCAGGTCGGTCAGCTGCAGCAGATGCTGGCGGTCCACCTTGGCGGGATTCATGGCCGGCGAGGATCCAGTTGGATGCGCAACAGCGATCAGCTGCGCTGCAGACGTAGGCGTTCGAGCACGCCGTCCAGCGTGTCCAGATCGGTGTAATGGATCACCAGCTTGCCCTTGCCGCCGCGGCCGTGATTGAACACCACCTTGGTGCCCAGCGACTCGGACAGTTCGGTTTCCAGCGAGGCGATATCGGCCTGTGGGGCTACCGGCGCCGGTTTGCCCTTGCGCAGCGAGCCGGGCACCTTGCCGGCGGCGAACTGCTGCGCACGGTGTTCGACTTCGCGCACCGACCAGCCCTGGTCGGCCGCTTCCTGCGCCAGCTTGCTGGCCAATTCCGGCGCCAGCGTGAGCAGCGCACGCGCATGGCCCATTTCCAGGCGGCGGGTTTCCAGCAGCACGCGGATCGCCACCGGCAATTCCAGCAACCGCAGCAGGTTGGAGACCGACGCACGCGAACGCCCCACTGCGCCGGCGGCTTCGGCGTGGGTCAGCGAAAATTCGTCGATCAGCCGCTGTAGCGCCTGCGCTTCTTCCAGCGGATTGAGGTCTTCGCGCTGGATGTTTTCGATCAGCGCCATTGCGATGACGGTGCGATCGTCCAGCTCGCGCACCACCACCGGCACCTCGGTCAGCCCGGCCAGCTGCGAGGCGCGCCAGCGGCGTTCGCCGGCCACGATCTCGAACTGCCCGGGCGCCAACGCGCGCGCCACGATCGGCTGGATCACGCCCTGCGCCTTGATCGACTCCGCCAGCTCGGCCAGCTTGACCTCGTCCATCTCCCGACGCGGCTGGTACTTGCCCGGCTGCAACTGGGTCACCGGCAACTGGCGCAAGCTGTCGCCCGGCTGCAACGCGTCTTCGCTGGCGGCGCTTGGCGCTGCGGCGGCGGCCGCGCCCTTGGGTCCCAACAGCGCTTCCAGGCCACGGCCCAGGCCACGCTTCTTTGCGGGCATCGGCTTGTTCATCAGACGGTCTCCACCGGCCGGACGGCCTTGTTGCGGTCGTTCTGGCGGCGCACGATCTCGCCGGCCAGCCCAAGGTAAGCCACCCCGCCACGCGAGGTGCGGTCGTAACCAACGATGCTCTGGCCATGGCTGGGCGCCTCGGCCAGGCGCACATTGCGCGGCACGATGGTGCGGAACACCTTGTCGCCGAAATGCTCGGTCAGCTCCGCCGACACCGCATTGGCCAGGTTGTTGCGGATATCGAACATGGTGCGCAGCACGCCTTCGATTTCCAGCCCCGGATTGAGATTGGCGCGCAGCGCTTCGATGGTTTCCAGCAGCGCGGTCAGCCCTTCCAGCGCGTAGTACTCGCACTGCATCGGCACGATGATCGAATCGGCCGCGGTCAATGCATTGAGCGTGAGCAGCGACAACGCCGGCGGGCAGTCGATCAGGATGAAGTCGTATTCGTCGCGGATCGGCGTCAGTGCGCGCTTGAGCCGCTGCTCGCGCTCGCCCTGGTCCATCAACTGGATCTCGGCAGCGGTCAGATCGATGTTGCCCGGCAGCAGGTCGAAGCCTTCCGGTGCGGTCACCCGGATCTCGGCGGCGGTGTTTTCGCCCAGCAGCAAGTCGCAGGTGGAGGCGGCCACATCGCGCTTGTCGATGCCGCTGCCCATGGTGGCGTTGCCCTGCGAGTCCAGATCCACCAGCAACACACGCTTGGGCGCGCGCGCCAGGCCGGCCGCCAGATTGACTGCGGTCGTGGTCTTGCCGACGCCGCCTTTCTGGTTGGCAATGGCGATGATCCGGGCCATGCGGGAGAGCCTCGTGGGCGAAGAGTAAGACCGGCCATTATGCGGGCAGGGCGTCGGATCGGGAAATGCCGCCCGCAGCGGCGCATCGGGCGAGCGGGAATGCCGCCCGTGCGGTTCAGCCGGTGGGCGAGGCGCCGCCGGGTGGCTCCTTCATGGCCCGGTAGCGCTGCAGGATGTCGGCGATTTCGCCATCCAGCGCCACCCGTTGCTGCTCGAAGCTGATCTGCAGACGCAACTGCGCCATCAAATCGCGATGGCGTTGCTGGATGTCGGCTGCCAGCTTGTCGGCCACGGCCTGGCCGGCCAGCTCACGGTCGCCGGCGGCGCGCAACATGCTGGCAAGCCCTTCACGCAGGCTGGTCACGTTGAAGCGCGCAGTGTGGATGTTGTTGTCGACGATGGCGATGCGCTCGTTAAAGACCCGGCGCAGGTCGTCCTCGCTCTGATACGACATCAACATGGCCTGGTCGGTGCGCTGGCGCATCTGCTCGGCGGCAAGATCGGCCTGGCGTTGCTGCTCGCTGGCCGCGGCGGCAGCGCGCTCGTCGCTGCTCATCGCGCGCTGCACCTCGGCGCTGCGCATGCCGCTCTTGACGTTGAATTCGTCGCGCGCCTGGTTCACCGCCTCCGGCGGCAGCGTATCGCTGCACACACGGGCGCCGTTCTGGTTCCAGCAATACAGCTTCTTGGCCGCCGTCTTGTCTTGTGCACTGGCCGGTGCGGCCACGGCGAATGTTGCAGCGACAGCCGCCGCAACGGCGGCGGATAACGCCAAGCGTGTGTGTATCGGCATCATCGCAGCCCCCTGTCGCCTGCCATCAGCCTGTGGTGTCGGTTCCGTAGCGGCCACGATAGGCCAACAGCGGTTCCCGGAAGTCCACAAGGTCGGCGTTTCCTGCCGCAAAAGCAAGCAGGTCGCCCAGGTTGGCCACCGCAATCACCGAAATGCCGGCCTCGGCCGCTACCGCTTGCGCGGCCGAGCGGCGGTCCTGCTCGGAGGCGATTTCCTGCCGGTCCAGCGCCACCACGATCCCGGACGGGATGCCTCCGGCGCCACGGATGATGCCCAGCGCCTCGCGGATCGCGGTGCCGGCGGTGATCACGTCATCGACGATCAACACCTTGCGCCCGGCCAGCGGCGCGCCGATCAGGGTGCCGCCTTCGCCATGGTCCTTGGCTTCCTTGCGGTTGAACGCCAGCGGCAGGTCGCGCCCGCGCCCGGCGTAGGCGCACGCCAGCGCGGTCGCCAAGGGGATGCCCTTGTAGGCCGGGCCGAACAGCAGGTCGAAGTCCACCCCGGCCGCATCGATCGCATCGGCATAGCACTGCGCCAGCTGCGCGGTCTTGGCGCCGGAATCGAAGCGCCCGGCATTGAAGAAGTACGGACTGAGCCGCCCGGACTTGAGCGTGAACTCGCCAAAGCGCAAGGCATCGGCGCCCAGGGCCAGCTGCAGGAAACGGGTGCGGTGGTCGGTCATTGACGGGAATGGGGAATGGAGAATCGGGAATGGTAAACGCATCGCGCCTTGGCAGCCTTCGCCGCTGCGCTGGGGTAGGCTTTACGATTCCCCATTCCTGACTCCCCATTCCCGGCCTATGCGCATCATCAGTTTTAACGCCAACGGCTTGCGCTCGGCCGCCAGCAAGGGTTTCTTCGCCTGGTTCGCCGCTCAGGACGCCGATGTGCTGTGCGTGCAGGAGACCAAGGCCCAGGAGCACCAACTGGCCGGACCGGACTTCCTGCCCACCGGCTACAAGGCCTGGTTCCGCGACGCCAGCACCAAGAAGGGCTACAGCGGTGTGGCGATCTACAGCAGGCACGAGCCCGATGAGGTGCGGACCGCGCTGGGCTGGCCCGAGTTCGACGAAGAAGGCCGCTATATCGAAGCGCGCTTCGGCAACCTCAGCGTGGTGTCTTTCTATATCCCCTCCGGTTCTTCGGGCGAGTTGCGCCAGGGCTACAAGTTCCAGGTCATGGAATGGCTACGGCCGATCCTGGACGAGTGGCTGGCCAGTGGCCGCCAGTACGTGCTGTGCGGCGACTGGAACATCGTGCGCACCGCATTGGACATCAAGAACTGGAAATCCAACCAGAAGAACTCCGGCTGCCTGCCATCCGAGCGCGACTGGCTCAACGGCCTGTGCGCCGATGCGCCAGATGACGCTAACCCCGCCGAAGGCCGCGGCTGGGTCGATAGCTACCGCGTGCTGCATCCGCAAGGCCAGGACTACACCTGGTGGAGCAACCGCGGCGCCGCGCGCACCAACAATGTCGGTTGGCGCATCGACTACCAACTGGTCACCCCCGGCCTGCGCGACACCTTGAAGGCCTGCTCGATCTACCGCGAAGAACGCTTCTCCGACCACGCGCCGTACATCGTGGATTACGCGCAGTGAGGCAGGCGAAGGCTGTGGTCTGCGCAACAGCGCGCCAAGGTTTTAATGAACAGGGCGAGAGCCTTCCTGGCAGCATCGTCACCCGGCTCCGCCTCGGGCACTACAGCGTGCGCGGTGGCCCTCGGTCGCCATCACGCGGCCTGTCAATGGCGAGCAAGGCGTTCCTCTTCGGGGCCGTGCGTCGCCGCCGTGCCGCACACACCGTCGAAGACATGACGTCGGCGGCGATGGTTGTGGTCGACGGCGCGCTGCATGCAGTGGTGCCGTCTGCCTTGTCCGCCTCAGCCACTGGCGTTCGCTCTCACCGGTTTGACGCATGACCAAGCCCGCACCCACCTATAAAGGCTGGCGCGGCATCCAGCGCGCCTTCGCCACGCCATCGGCGGCGACCATGGCGCTGCTCGGCTTCGGCAGCGGGTTACCGTTCCTGCTGATCGCCTCGCAGACCTTGTCCGTCCGATTGCGCGACGCAGGGCTGGACCTGCAAGACATCGGCTTCATCAGCCTGGCCAGCTTCTTCTATCTGCTCAAGTTCCTGTGGGCGCCGCTGATCGACCGTTATGCGTTCCCGCTTACGGCGTTTCTGGGTCGCCGTCGCTCGTGGCTGCTGGTGGCGCAGATCGGCGTCACCATCGGTCTGTTCGCGCTGGCATTTTCACGCCCGGATCTGAGTGTGGCCGGCCTGGTCGGCTGGGTGCTGTTCGCTTCGTTCTGGGGTGCCACCCAGGACTCGGTCGTGGATGCCTACCGCATTGAAGTCGCCCCGGATGCCGCGCAGGCTGCGTTGGCGGCGACCTACACGTTGGGCTACCGCATCGGGCTGATCCTGGGCGGCGCGGGCGCGCTGTACATGGCCGAATACCTTGGTTGGACATGGGCGTACGTGGGCATGGCCGCACTGATGCTGGTGCCGATCGTCACCACCTTGCTATGCCGCGAGCCCGACCGTCCCGAGGCGACCGTGGTGCGTCGCATTGATGTCGTAGGTGCCTTCTGGCAACCGATTTCCAGTTTTTTCTCCAGCAATGGGCTGGCGCTGGGCATCGCGCTGCTGCTGTTCGTGGGCCTGTACAGGTTTCCCGACCAGGTGATCGGCGTCATGGCGGGGCCGTTCTATCTGGATTCGGGCTTCACCAAAGCCGATATCGCCACGGTCTCCAAACTGTTCGGCGTCTGGATGGGCATCGTCGGTGCTTTCGCTGGCGGTGCCGCAGTCGCCGCATTCGGATTCCGCCGCATGCTGCTGGTGGCCGCGTTGGGGGTGGCTTTGTCCAACCTGGCGTTCCTGCTGATGGCGCACAACCCCGGCAAGCTTTGGGCGTTCTATGCGGCGCTCAGCGCCGACAACCTGTTCCAGGGGTTTGCCGCCTCGGTGCTGGTGGCCTTCATGTCCTCGCTGACCGACCGCAACTTCACGGCCACCCAGTATGCGTTGCTGGTCTCGCTGGCCAATGTGCCGGGCAAGTTCGCTGGCGCCGTCTCCGGGTCCGTGATTAATGCGACCTCCTACAGCACCTTCTTCATCCTCAGCGCCCTGACCGTCATTCCCACCTTAATGCTGCTGGCCTGGTTGTGGCCGCGGCTGTTGGCGCACGACCGGCGGCCGGATTGAAACGTCCGCAAAGGTTGCCGATGATGCCAGCGGGGCAGCGCATTGCACGAGGCAGGGCATGACCGATCTGGTATTGCGTGACATCGATCCGCTGGTGGTGGACCGTATCCGCCGCATTTCCGTCGCACGTGGCTGGACCCAGCACCAGACCGTCATGCATCTGCTCGAACAAGGCCTGTTCGCCAGCGAATACGAAGTGACCGGCGGCCTGCATCACCCGGAGGTCGATGCGCTGGCCGAAGCGATTGCCGCGCTCAAGGCGCTGCCGGCGGGAAATAACCCGTAGCGCTGCAGCAGCTCCGTCCAGGCCAAAAGGGACTAACCGGCTCACGCCGGATAGATCGCTCCCAACAGCCGGGACCCGGCTGCTCCGGTCACCGATGGCAGATTGGCTGCGCGTCCGGCCAGCAGCTCGGCTGCCAGCCATGCAAAGCCCATTGCCTCCAGATAATCCGGGTCCAGCCCGTGTCGCGCGCTGGATTCCACCACCACACCCGGCAGTCGCGCCGCTAGTCGCGCCAATAGCACCGGGTTGCGCACGCCGCCGCCGCACACCAGCACGCGGCGCGTGGTTGGCTGCAGCCGCAGCAGCGCATCGGCCACGCTGGCTGCGGTGAGTTCGAGCAAGGTCGCCTGCACATCGGCTGCATCCAACCTCGCGCTGCCCATTGCCTGAAGGGCCCAGTCCAGATGGAATTGCTCGCGCCCGGTGCTCTTGGGCGGTGGCAACGCAAACCATGGGTCCGCCAACAGCGCCTGCAGTACCGCCGCATCGACGCGCCCGGTGGCGGCAAACGCACCCTCGGCATCGAACCGCGTACCGTGATGGCGTTGGCACCAGCTATCCAGCAGCGCATTGGCCGGGCCGGTATCGAATCCCCGCACCGCGCCATTGCGTGGAATCAAGGTCAGGTTGCCGATTCCGCCCAGATTGAGCACGGCGCGGTCTTCGTCGCCTGCGCCCAGCATGGCCAGATGGAAGGCAGGCATCAGCGGCGCACCCTGGCCGCCGGCCGCCACGTCGCGACGGCGGAAATCGGCCACCGTGGTGATGCCGGTGTGCTCGGCAATTCGGCTGGCATCGCCGATCTGCCAGGTGAACGCCGGGTCGGCCTTGGGCCGGTGGCGGATGGTCTGCCCATGCGAGCCGATCGCGCGAATCTGTCGGCGCTCCACGCCACTGTCGCGGATCAACTGATTGGCCGCCGCCGCGAATGCCAACCCCACCTGTGCATCCAATCGGCCCAGCGCATCGATGGCCACGGTCTCGGCGCCCTGGCCGAGTGCCACCAAGGTCTCGCGCAACTGCGGCTCCCACGCCATCGTCGTCCCGGCCACCAATTCGCAGCGGCGGTGCGTGTCGTCGGCAAAGCGCACTAGTGCGGCATCGATACCGTCGGCGCTGGTGCCTGACATCAGGCCCAGATAAAGAAGGGAATCAAGGTGTTCCAGGGCAGGCATGCCGAAGCCAGATATGCACGGTCGGCCAGCTTGTGCAGCTGGGCCAGGTCCGTCAACTGGTCTTGCCTCTCGCAGCAGATGTGCAGCGGGAAATCATCGCTGCACCGGTAACTTCGCTACGTGCGCTGCCGACGAGCAGGGAGGCTTCGAGCTTGCCCGCAAGCCGCAGACATTTCTGAGGATCGTGTCCACGGCATACGCGGCGACAGGGCAGGCCGAACGCCGGGTGTGTGAAGTCGCGGACGTCACTGCGCAGAGTGGGGTGCAGCAAAATCCTGCACGGCATCACCGCATGCGATGTCGGCTTCTGCGGACCTGCGCTGTCCAACCGCTTCAAAGGCTAGCGCAGTTATCCAGCCGCAAGCCCTCATCCGCGCGGCTTGCTCTTGGCAGGCTTGCCCGCATCGGCGTAGATCAGCTTCTCCATACCTTCGATGCGGGCCATGGCTGGCGCCGTCTGTGCCCGGAAGGCCGCCAGTTCGGCGCCCTGCAATGGCTCCGGTGGCGGCATCGTCACCGACATCGGGTTGCGCTGCTGCCCGGCCACGCGGAATTCGTAATGCAGATGCGGACCGGTTGCCATGCCGGTCATGCCGACATAGCCGATCACCGTGCCCTGGTTGATGTGCTGTCCGGCCTTGATCTTGCCGAAGCGCGACATGTGCCCGTAGAGCGTGCTGTAGTTCTTGCCGTGATCCAGGATCACCACGTTGCCGTAACCGCGCTGGGTGCCGACAAACACCACCCGCGCATCGCCGGCCGCCATGATCGGCGTACCCGAGGCGGCCGCGTAGTCCACGCCCTTGTGCATGCGCATGGTGCCCAGCACCGGATGCATGCGCGCACCGAACGTGGAGCTGATCCGGCTATAGGCCACCGGCATGCGGATGAAACTCTTCTTCAACGGCCTGCCGGTGATGTCGTAATACTCGGCCGGCTTGCCGGCGCGCTCGAAGCGGAAGCCGGTATAGGTTTTCCCGCCGGTGGTGAACGTCGCAGCCAGGATGT
This sequence comes from Xanthomonas prunicola, assembly GCF_002846205.1. Lineage (GTDB taxonomy): Bacteria > Pseudomonadota > Gammaproteobacteria > Xanthomonadales > Xanthomonadaceae > Xanthomonas > Xanthomonas prunicola. The sequence continues at coordinate 2,454 of NZ_PHKV01000007.1, read as the reverse complement.
CGCCGGTGCTGATCCGCTCACCTTCGCGCCAGGTTTCGTCCATCACCACGCTGAAGCGGTCGCCCGGCTGCAGATCCTTGTCGAAGTCGATGTCGTACTTGAAGATCTCGTCGGTCATGATTGCCACCGCGGCCGGCGACAGTCCCGACTTACCGGCCGATGCGTATAGCGAACTGCTGATTTCACCGCTGGCCACCACGGTCCGCGTGGTCGTCGCGCGCTCGGTCACCTTCTCGCGCACGCTGTCGCCCAGCAGGCGCAATTCCACCCGATGACTGTCGTCGCGATCGAAGCGCAGGGCCCGCAACTCACCGGGCGTCGGCATGTCGAACGCAATCTCGGTCCCCGGACGCAGCTTGGTCAACGCCTCCTTGGTGCCAGGATGCGCCAGCACCTGATACATCACCGCGGTCGGGATCCCCAGCTCCCCGAACAACGTGCTCAGCGTCTGCCCCGGCTTGACCTGCAGGATTTCCCACTCCGTGCTCGGCGCCAACTGCTTGCGGCTGGGCACCAGTGGCGGCAGCGGCAACGCCAGCGTGGAATGGCTGGAGAGGGGGGTATCGATGGCGTTGGAAAAGCCTGGCACGATCGTCGCCACCATTGCGCCGATGGTCGCGAACAGGCTGGCGTGGATCCAGTGACGGCGCGTCCAACGGTCATTGAATGCCGCCGGTAGATGCGCTTTGAGCTTGCGATGCAGGGCAGTGTCGTGGAGGACGTGGAGGCGTTCTTGGAAGCGCCGCTTGCGTGCACGGCCCTGCTCTGAGTTCTGCATCGTTGGATTTCCTCGCTGGCTCGAAGTGCGAGCCCAATCGCCGGTACCATAGACAGCCTGTAACAGCGCGTCAAACCATTGAGCCTGTTCATTATTTTCACTTGGCGCGGAATTAACCCGCGTTTAACATCATTCACGTTGTTGACGGCAAATGCCGCTGGAGTCCGTGGTTGGCCACTATTGAAGAATCCCTCGCTCTCATCGGCCGTGGCGCCGACGAGATTCTCAAGCTCGAGCAGCTCGAGGCCCGCCTGAAGTCGGGCGTGCCGCTGCGGGTAAAGGCCGGCTTCGACCCCACGGCGCCGGACCTGCATCTGGGCCACACCGTGTTGCTCAACAAGATGCGGCAGTTTCAGGAGCTGGGTCACCAGGTCATCTTCCTGATCGGCGACTTCACCGGCATGATCGGCGACCCCAGCGGCAAGAACGCCACCCGCAAGCCGCTCAGTCGCGACGATGTGCTGGCCAATGCCCGCACCTACGAAGAGCAGGTCTTCAAGATCCTGGATCGCGAGCGCACCGAGGTGCGTTTCAACTCCGAGTGGTTCGGCCAGATGAACGCTGCCGACATGATCAAGCTGTCCGCCCAGCACACCGTGGCGCGCATGCTCGAACGCGACGATTTCGCCAAGCGCTTTGCCGGCCAGCAGCCGATCGCCATCCATGAATTCCTCTATCCATTGGTGCAGGGCTACGACTCGGTGGCCTTGAAGGCCGACGTCGAGCTGGGCGGCACCGATCAGAAGTTCAACCTGCTGATGGGCCGTGGCCTGCAGGAGCATTACGGCCAGGCACCGCAGGTCGTGCTGACCATGCCGTTGCTGGAAGGTCTGGACGGCGTTGCCAAGATGTCCAAGTCGCTAGGCAACTACATCGGCATCAACGAGCCTGCCATCGACATCGTCACCAAGACCATGAAGATCGGCGACGAGCTGACCTGGCGCTGGATCGATCTGTTGTCCTTCGACATCGGCTTGGCCGAAGCGGCTCGCCTGAAAGCGCAGGTCGCCTCCGGTGAGCTGCATCCGCGCGATGTCAAATTACGCCTGGCCCGCGAACTGACGACGCGTTTCCACGATGCGGCCACCGCCGAACAGGCCATCGCCGGCTGGCACGCCGTGGTGACGGGGCAGGGCGACACCAGTCTGTTGCCGCTGCAGGAGGTCGTGGTCCCGGCGGAAGGACTGCGGATTGCCAGTCTGCTGACGGCGACCGGACTCACGCCGAGCAATTCGGAGGCCAATCGCAAGCTCAAGGAGCGCGCAGTCAAGATCGACGGAGAGGTGATCGAGGACGCCGGCCGCGTGTTCGCTCCAGGATTCGAGGCAGTCATCCAGGTCGGCAAACGCAATTTCGCCCGTGTGGTGTTGATCACTGGTTGAGTCTTCGGCTGGTGCTGCATAGCCGCAACGCCGGCTCGCTGTTGTGACGCTCTATATAGAGTGCAGCAGCAGCCGGATCGGTCTGCATGCATGTCCTACGAGACCAAGTGAGTGCCAACGCAAGCATTTGGCAACTCCGTGAAATTTTTTTCACAAAAGGCTTCCCAAAATTCTTTCGCGGGCATATAGTTCGCCTCCCCCGACGCAACGGACTCCGCAAACGCGGAACCAGAGCGAAAGGGTTCGAAAACTCCTCGGAATTGAGGTGTTGACGAAACGAAAAAGCCGGCTATG
>NZ_PHKV01000006.1 GCF_002846205.1 Xanthomonas prunicola | reverse complement strand
GGTGACGACCAGCTCGCCGTTGCGCAGGCGAATGTGGAGTTTGCTGCCGATGGCGAAGCCGAGTTGTTCCAGCCAGCGGCCGCGCAGGCGCAGCGTGGGGATGCGTTGGTGGCTGTCGGGGTAGTAGCCGTAGCCGACGGTGCAGTGTTGCGGGGCACGCGGGTGGCCTGGGCGACGCGGCTTGTTGGGATCGGGGCGGGGCTCGGGGATGGGGGTGCGCTCGAGGTAGGGCCGCGGCGGGATCGAGGGGTCGAGCGAGTGCCAGCCGATCTCAGTGGGCGGCGGCACGGTGACACGCTTGCGCGCTGGCTTGGGACTGGATGGGGATCGACGCATGGCAAAGCCCTCCTTGACGAACAGGCCCCGCCGCCGGGTGGCGACGGGATGTCGGGAGGTTAGAAACCGAAGACAGACGGCGGGCGTATTTCCCCGAAGGGTGTTGTATTAGCCGCCCTCCCGACGCAGGCAACGCGTCGGCTGCGCCAGCAGGAAGCTGCAGGCACAAAAAACCCACCGGGATTTCGGAGGTGGGTACCGCTGTCTTAGGAGTTTCTACGCTCCGTGACCAAAAGACTGCTACGCGCTGCGTGACATGTCAACTGGCTGATGCTGGCAATCTGGAAAGCGTTGATGGAAGATCCTTGCGTCAACGTTTGAGCAGCAGGGTCAGAGTTGGATTGAACCTATAGAGATTGCTACTCCAAGCGCATCCCCACCATCCCGCAAATAGCTTTACGTTCCCTCGCTATCCATCACTATCGCGCCACTCAGATTCGGGCGCGGTAGTGCATGACACAGACGGCACGGGTGACAATTGACCAGCAGCGCGATGCCGCGTGAGTCGCAGGATCCCAATGATAAAAGTTAGCTTCCGAAACCTGTTTCCCTTGCTGCTGCTTTCACTAGCGCTGCCAAGTGCATGTGCTCGCACACCCCATGAAGCAAAGCGGGATGCAGGTACGTCATCTGCTGCGACAGCGACACCGCCCCCTCAAGAGAAGAGCAGAGGTACCGACAACGGCGCCGTCCTCGTCTCTGCGAACACCACTCTGCAAGAATTGCAGCGCCGGCTGCTGCGCTTCATTGATGGACTGACAGTGCCAGCGGATCTGGACTATCCCCAGATGGAGTCAGCACTTGGCATCAAACTTGGACCACCGTCTGATCCGGCATACCCGTGGCGTGAAATAAAGGAAGTTTCTCTGGCCGATGGCTATGAGCTCTATGCGACGCATCGCCCAACGAAAGATGGATTCTCGCGGATAGAGGTTGCAGTGACTCTACCTGACCATAGCAACCCCACGCGCGTGCCTACGTCGACCTGCATCTGGCAAGCAGAAGCACTCTCCAAAGCGCTCGAAGGGATGGGATACACGCGCGGCGGGCAGCGGCCGTTTCAGGGTGGATGGCTACGCCAGCATTGGCGCGCGATCAACGGCGGAAGTCAGATTTTTTCGGTCTCCTTGCTTCTCTATCGAACCAACGAACAAGGCAGGCCACAAGAGTGCGCTTATAGCGTCAAGATCGATGGAGGCAAGCCATGACCCGGGTTGACCCACGTATCGAGCCTCTACTTGCCCAGATGGCCAAAGACCCTGCACTTCCGGCTGGTGCAGAGGACAGCATTCGCCAGACGATCGCCGAATCACCTTATCTGTCGAACCTGCTAGGTGATGCCATTGAGAAAGGTCGAATTGGCGCGATTGCTGTTTCGCATGGACAGAACAACGGCGGCCACTTCCAGGATGGTAAGGACGGCAAGGCGGGCACACTCAATATCAGTGAAGCAGCGTTCAAAGATTTCACAGGATCAGAGCGCATCGACTATCTGACCGAGGTCATGGGCCATGAAACGATGCACGGCGTATTGGCCCAGCATCGTGCCGACGCCCTTGCCGAGTTCGGCAAGAGTATGAGTAACCGGATGCAGGAAGCCTACGACAATCGGGAGCATCAGGTCGACCTGACTGGCCCTACCCGTGTTTACCTGGATTCGACTCGCGCAGACGAAGCACTGTCGGAAATCTCGGGAATGCGTGCCCTGCATGATCGAATCAAACATCTGAACCCGCAGATGCCTGACAGCATGGCTGAGCGGGAATTGCTCGACCGGTCAAGCAACCGGTGTGTCGTGAGGCAACCGGATGGCACACCGCAGTTCGCAGCTGGGCTGACCTACGATGCACTCACCAAGCACCCCTTTACCCGCAACGATGCGCTGACCAAGTCGGTTGAGCAATGTTTTTACGACAGCAGTGGCACGCTGGGCCCACATGGCGATTCCGACTACCGGAACTACTATGGCGTGAATCCGATCAGCCATATTGCACAAAATTACGCGCATCTTGCGCATGACCGCCAGCCGCCGGAAGTTCGCATCGATCTCAAATCCTTGGGCCTTGATCCAAGACAGCTGGAGCGCAACGGACTGGACCTAGGGCGTGACAAGACGTTCAACGTCTTGGACCTAGGTAAAGACGGCTATGGCATGGTCCAGCTCAAAGACACCGGCGCACGTGGCATCAGCGCCCCTAACCTTGCGGCACCGAATGAACCGAGCCGCGCATTGACCCCTGCAGAAGCGGGGCACCCGGACCATGACATGCATCAGCAGATCCGAAGCAAAATTGAGCAGTTAGATGCAGCCAACGGCCGCACGTTCGACGCTACCAGTGAACGGATGACAGCGAGTCTACTGACGTTAGCAAAAGAAAACGGACTAACCCGGGTGGACCACGTGCTACTCAGCGAAAGGACCAAAGACTCGCCCACTGCGCAGACCCTGTTTGTAGTGCAAGGCGATCCAAAGGATCCAGCCATGTTGCGCGCCCATATGCCGACGGCCGACGCTGCGGCTCGGCCTGTTCAAGAGAGCTATACCCAACTGGAATCTGTGAACCAGCGACTAGCGCAGGAGCGCACACAAGAGCTGGCAGTGGAACAGCAGCGCTCGCAGGAGCAACAACAGCGGGGCCCCGTTCCGTCGCTTTGAGGCGATGACGTACCCGCACCTTTCATCATCAAACGGCTAGCAGCTATTGATCGACAAAAAACGAGAGCTGATGGCTAAGTGAATCTGACCCCGTTCTTCGGGAGTATGAGGTGCCGACTCACACGGTCGAAAAAGAAACTGACGCGTCACCCGCTACGCATCTCTCCAAGCGAACAGGCCTCTCCCGCCTGGAGCTCTTCCCCTATCGTTACTTCAAGGATGCAAAGGTCTTTGATCGAGTCGTTCCGGGAGAGATGAAGCCGGAGCGTCGAAGTAAAGTTGGATACCCGGTCTCTATCCAAACGATGGCCGGTGATGGCCGCAGTGTGGACTTCGGCATGGAGTACGAAGTAGATACCTACGTGTTCAGACGGAGCCAGGGCTGTTGGTACCTGTCTCGTGCGATCAACCTTAGGGACTAACAAGGAGTAGGCACATGGCCTCAGGATGCGACACAGCAGGTCCCTTATCGCGTCATTCAACTTGAGTGGAGATGCGGAGAAGGGCTATCACAACGAGGTTATGGAGAACTTCGATGTCCTGGTCAGGCACCATCCCAACTGCAACAGCAGTGCTCATCTGGCCAATGGCAGCGTCGTTCGCGGGCAAGCGCCGAAGTCCCCGCTTGTGTGAAGCCAATTCAGAACCCGCCGCCTATTACAGTGTATAAACGGGCTAATTCTGGATGTCGTCGGTGCTATCGACGACATGCTTTACCAACACGAGGAAGAGATGCGAAATTTACTGAAGCCATGGATGGTCATACTCCCAATGTTGATTGGTGGATGCGGGGGAAAGGTACCTCCGGCTTATGGCGACGGCTTTCCGGTCGTCAAGCCGATTGATCTAGTCCACTCCGGCGCGACGGTCGAAGCGCGCTTCGAACTGCCTCTGCAGGAGACAGGCGATCCGGGACCCAGCACGTTTCTGATCGGATTCCGTTCTGGTGGGCCACGTAAACGCCCCGATCTGAAGCCAGGGGATGCGGACTTCCTTGAGGAAGCGAAGCTTCCCTTGAGGGTCCAGCTTTGGAAGCAGAATGGTGGCAAAGAGACGCCCGTGGTGCTTCACGAGCTGAATCGTGATTTGCCGGCAGTGTGGCAAGGCACGCGCTACCAAAAGGCAAAGAGTGACGTCTTCCCCTACAGAAGCGCTGTTGGCGCGGATTCCAACAGTCTGTTGAAGGCCGGCAAATACGACATGTCGATGGCCTATATGGAATATGAGGTTGCCAGTGCCGAGTCCAAGGACCTGACTCCCGGGAAATACCGGTTGAAGGTTACCAATCTTCAGGACAACCCGCAGATCGCTCACCTCAGCTTTGAGCTTCTTGTCGCCAACTACAACGTGAAATAAAACATGGACAGTCAATCCCATAGCAGTGCTCAGGCCCAACCTGGCAGGAAAGAGCCCGGCCCCTACACCGTTACCGTCTATCTCGCTGCACCCGGTACGCCCGTGCGCGATGAAAAGGGCCATGGCCACTCTTCCTCCGCAGGCCATGCGTACTTCATGATCTCTGACGGCGAGCACAAGAACGGATACGGATTCTCGCCGATCAAAACGGGCGTTATAGGCGCCGGGCACGTCGTCAGAGATGAGTACAAGACTTACCAGAATCCGAGCTATTCGTACACGCTCGAGATTACTAAGGAACAGCACGAGAAGCTGAAGGAGTACGGTGAGGCTGGTGTGCGTGGCGACGATAGTCGATTCGGCCTCTATTACAACGGGTTCTCCAACAGTTGCATCGACTACGTCTGGGGCGGACTTCGGGATGCGGGTCTGCGGCCGAAGCTCGAAAAGCCAGATCCCAGCTTTGACGGTACGATCAAAGTTCTTCCTAATATCGATGCGCTTAAGAGCATTCCCAAACCATTTCCCGACAGCAAGCTCAACTCGTCACACGAAAACCCGCTTCCGAAGAACCAAGGCCCACTGCAGAAGTTGCTGACTGAGGTCGAGGGCGAGCCAGGACGTGGTCAGGCTTCTGCGCTGTCGCGCGAATCGCAGCAATTGTTTGATCGCATGCGATCGGATCTTCCTGCCAATGTCACCGACGGTCAGGTGATGTCAGCGATGGTCGCCGCACGAGAAAGCGGCATTCACCAACTGCAGCAGGTGCGTGACGTGGTTCTGCATGAAGAGAAAATCTTCGTAATGGGAACGACCCCCGGCTTCCGGGCGATGATAGATCTCAACCAGCCACAGCAAAGCATCGAAGAAGGGCTGGCCCGCAGCCAGCAGATCGACGCGCGGGTGGCAGAACAAACCCGGCAGGAAACGCAGCAGCGCGAAGCAGCCACGCAGACTGCCGGCGGCCCACAGATGGGCTAGTGGTCTGGGATGTAGCCGGAAAACCGGGCTCAGACCAGCTCCTGCCCCCTTTCAATCTTCCCTAGCTACGCTCACCACCAGCTTGGTGCGTCTGCTCCACCCGCTGCTCAAGCATCTCGCGTACGGCATAGGCTGCATCGAAGACGGCTTGTCCCAACGTTGGCAGGGTCTGCGCCTCCAGGCACTCCGGTTTGCTCATGGCGATGACGTCGCCATGAGCGATGAGGGTGCGTAGCAGGCGGTCGAGCTGGTCGCGTTGGTCCAGCGTGAGATGCAAGACGACGGCGGGGTGCTCCATCTGTGTCCTCCTCTGCGCGGTGAGCGGGGAGCGCGCACGGTGTGGCGATTGGCGCGTTGCGCTCGGCGCGGGGCATGCGGGTGCGTGCTGTGCGTGCGCTGCGCACCTGGTTAGTCCGTAGGTGCCACGGTGACGACCAGCTCGCCGTTGCGCAGGCGGATGTGGAGTTTGCTGCCGATGGTGAAGCCGAGTTGTTCCAGCCAGCGGCCGCGTAGGCGCAGGGTGGGGATGCGTTGGTGGCTGTCGGGGTAGTAGCCGTAGCCGACGGTGCAGTGTTGCGGGGCACGCGGGTGGCCTGGGCGGCGCGGCTTGTTGGGATCGGGGCGGGGCTCGGGGATGGGAGTGCGCTCGAGGTAGCGCCGCGGCGTAATCGTTGGGTCGAGCGAGTGCCAGCCGATCTCGGTGGGCGGTGGCACCGTGGCGCACTTGCGCGCTGGCTTGGGACTGGACGTGGGTCGACGCATGGCAAAGCCCTCCTTGACGAACAGGCCCCGCCGCCGGGTGGCGACGGGATGTCGGGAGGTTAGAAACCGCAGAGAGCCGGCGGGCGTATTTCCCCGAAGGGTGTTGTATTAGCCGCCCTCCCGACGCAGGCATCGCGTCGGTTGTGCCCGCAGGATGCTGCAGGCACAAAAAACCCACCGGTTTGACGGAGGTGGGTACCGCTCTCTGAGGAGTTTCTACGCTCCTTGTGGTAGAGATTGCTGCGGGTTTGTTGGGATGTCAACTGTTTGGTGTGACAGAGCGCTAATAATGACCTTAGAGTGCCGCCATCTCGATTCGACGCGCGGAAGATGCTTCTGAGCCTTTATTTGGCAGGCCGGTATCAAGAATTGAAACTGACGCCGTTTCCCGATCCTCTTTTTCGCTAGAGATTACTCACTCCAAGTGCTTCGTCGATACTCGACCACGCGCTCTGGAAGGTATTAGATATATCGAACTGTTCTACGATCGGCAGCGCCTGAACATTTTTCCGGGCTAACAACTTGCGAGCCGAGTTTGAGATGATGATGTGTGCTTCCCAACCAATATTTCTATTAAATCAGTGGCAGCCCATCCGGCCTCATTGTTTGAAAAAAAAGTTATAATGATTGTTAAGAATTACGCAAATAAACATCACCAGCCCAAGAAATGATGAAGCAAAAAGCGCGACGCATAAAGATAACTCTGCAGACCTTACCGGAACACCAACTAAATCATTATATTCAGACTCGGTTAGATATCGATATAGCTTTCTACGCCAGGTATCTCTGAGCACCCTTTGCTGCGATAAAAATCGAAAATTTATTCCGATAATTGAACCCAAATATAGGATTCCGAGAATTCCCATTGCATCGAGAAGCAATGGTGAAATAGATGTTGTTATTTTTCCAGCTATGAGGCCTAAACTATAAAATAGAGCTCCAGCTGCGCTTAATGCAAGCTGGCGAGCGGCCTCGGTCGTTTTAGCAGTATCCTCTACAACCGATTTACGGAGCTCCCCAAGACCCTTTATGGCGTCTTTGCTTTGCTCGTGAAGTCCATATTGGTATGTAATTTTTGCTCCATCTAAAGCAAGAGCACATGATTCTGCTAGTGCTTTGCCTAGGCCACGTCCTCGTTCAGCTATCCTAGCAAATTCGTGCGTAAAAATTCTATGCCGGACTTCTGACTCTCGATCAAGCTCGTAGATCCAAAGCGCTGCAGCCTGTAGAGCAAGAAAACCAACGCTTCCAAGATCATCTAGAAATCGACCTTCATTTAGATCTAGATCTAGTCTTGGCGGGCCAGTAAAAGTAACTTTAGAAACTTCGACCTCTGCTGCCACCGAGTAAGACGTAGCTCGACAAGCCGCCAACATCCAAGCATCAAAAGCCAAGTCTCCCCAGGGCAAATTTTTGCTGTCGGTTAACAGAAAAGGACGTATATCTTGTGGCAGTGGATTAACAGTACCAATTGACCTTACTAAATCTCTAGGTGACTTGACTCCCTCTCTCACTTTACTTGAGCCTACTTCATCCCAAGAACATACGACAAAACCCATCGTACAAAAACATACGGTTGAACTAGCGACACGCACTACGCCTTCAGCCTTTGGGTTTATCAAAAGCCAATCGTGGAATGCCTTCGTAGTTACGAAGCCTATACCATCATTAAATAAAGGCTTCTGAAAGGTGATCGCATACGGCTCTAAACCGGCATGAAGTGCATGTAATGGCACATCGTATTCCGCATCATCTACAACTTTTACGTCCCAATTCAGCGATGTAAGCAAAGCAGCAAGCGTTACCGCATCGGCAGCGCTTGCTCCATTAATCGTAACGGACGCTTCGGTACTTTCTGACAAGCTAATTCCTGGCCTAACCGTCAGTTGATCGACGAAGTGCGCTAATGGTCTCGGGGACAACTTCTTCACTCTCAATTTTATCAGTAATGATAGTTATGGTTGCGGAACCATCGCTCCTGCGGACAGTCGTAACACGTACGTCCTGCAACGATTCCGGATACTCGATGCTAATCTTTTCTTTAGTACGAATCTTACGCTTTGCTGCTGCTTTCAATACCTCTAAATTAGGCGGAAATTCGAGGCCGGCAATCTTCTTCTTACGCAGCACCCCCATGGTTAGGTTCTTCAGATCTTCAGCAATCTCTTCATCGTCAGGCCGCCCTGCAGCAACGAACACTGCATTGATAATCGTATCATCGTTGATTTCAACCGAGCGCCTAAGTATTTCCACAACCGTCGATCTCGCAACTGCCCGTCCTTCTGGCCAAGTGTTATCCGGAGCTGCCTTCAGAAGATCCAGAACAGCATCGGATACGGCTTTGTTTAGCTCTACATCATCACGCTCACGCTTGACACCAAGAAAATTGGAATAAAATCCTGTTATGTTAGGTGATCTCGCAGCGCGATCTTTAGCAGCAACTAAAACTTCCGCCTGATCATTAACGACTCTGAAAATTGCTGACTTTTGAAGCGCTCGCTTGTCTTTAACGAATGCCTCCACAATACGGCGCAGCTGTCTCGTATCTTGAGAACCAGCCCGCCTCACCGAAGGCGCCAAGACCTCGCTGTAGTCATACTTGAGCATTGCGTAAAGCTTTGTTGAAGCACGCCCACTGGCTAGCTCAAAGCAGAAAAAGGCGCCCTTGCCTGTTTGTCCGCCTCGATGAAGACGATGAAAATCTTTCGCTAGCGCTGTTGCGCCTGTTGCAAATTGCTTGGATCGTGAAGCCATCTCTTCAAGCGTTGCCTTTGTCGTACTTTCATCTTCGAACGTGAAAACTGGAGCTATATCAACAGCCAAAATTCTCGCAAGAAAGAATTCAGCGTGCTCAACCTCAGGCATACGATCTCGTGAAGTAAAATCTTCATCGCCTACAACTTGGAAGTTCATCTTAACGATGGCTAGTGAGGCGAGCTCATCTTCGGTAAAAAAACCCATTAATCCCCCAAGAAAAATAATTTTTATAAGGATACACAAATAAGTTTTTTATTAGCAAATTCAGTTAATATCCAGCCATTTCATGATAGCTCATGAAACATCGCCAAAAACTTACTTATATAGGAGACGTTGCCATTACGAATTCAGGATCTATGCGTCGAGCGGGCCGGATACCGGAGTGCCATCCTCTGCGCATGATGCGTCCAATTCATAATCAACGCCTGCGATATGCAATTTCACCGACTCTCCTTTTATTGAAATAAAGTCAGCGTCATTTGACATTGTGGTTCCGCGCTCGCGGGCTCCCTTCATTGAACCAAAATTAGTCCGAAATACCAAGCCATCAGATAATGAATACGAATAACCGGTATAGCCTTCATTGTAAATCCCGTCTTTCCCCTTTGGATAATTTCTATAGAGCTCATTGTTGTACTTCGGCTTAAGGAGGCTGACAAAAGCTTTCTCAGCGTCAGACACCAGCCGCGAATTGCTATAGGACATCATTACATCCTTGTCCTCAATCACGTCTTCGGGCCGCCAACTTTTTATTATTAGGGGCTCTACCTTAAATAAGAAAAGGTAAATTTCATCACTGACGTGCGCGCCTGGATAACGCTGGGGCTCGTCGGAAACAATCTTCTGCCTTGCGTCGTGTCCTTTTTTTAATAACCTATCGAAGCTATCCGTTCCGGTTGCCTTTCCTACATATAAAAGGTCATAACTGGCTAATTCAAGATATTTTTCTAACCCGCCAATGAATTCTTCTGCGCGGCCCCGACGCCAAAGTAAATCCTCCGGATGGAAGCTTGCAACGACGGTTCTAGTTCCGGACTTTTCTTTTTTGCAGAAAATGATCGAAATATCTGAGACCCCTATCGTGACCTCTACTTCTTCATTAATATTCGCGACTGGGGGAAGCAAACCAGTATCAATAAATCCTTTATCGCTTGCACCGCCTTGAACTTGTATTTCAAAGTGGACTCTGCCCTCATCATCCGCATGTACATCAGAAAAAATAGCTTTTGCCCGCCCACCGATCATGTAGAAGTCGCTCAACCTAAGGATTTTTACTACATTTTTATTCTTTGATATTTGCGAGACGCTACTATTAGCGATGGGAGGGCATATTAGATCCACTGACGCAATCATTGCATTTACATGAGGAGCCATGAAAAAATCCTTTGATTCTCCAGAAGGTGTTTCTGTATGCCTTCAAAATTTCGTGCAAGCATTAGCACTTAAGCGACACAGCGAATAGGGAAGCAGGTAATTAATCCTCTAGCCCTTGCTCTCTTGCTAGTTTTCGCACTGAATTAATCTAAACGTCCTAACCAGATGTCATTCATCAGCCTACCTGGAAACCAGACACTACTGAAACGCACGGCGGCTTGCACGACGTTGAGGCCGATCCAATCAAGTAAATCATTTAATGCGCCCTCAATCTAGCAAGATGGTAGCCAATAGGAACTGCACGTATCTGGCCTGCTGCAAACAGCGCCATCAGCAATGCGCCTGCCGCAGCAAGCATGTCACCAGCGAGGCCAGCCAGCAGCTTCAGGAGTTTTTGATAGCGCATTCTTTGCGTCCTAGTTCTGGCATTACGCCGGACGTCCGAATGGCGTTCGCTTGAGGCCTGCTAGGACTTGTGACGCCGATAATGGTTGTTGGTACTGGTACTGCGGTAGCTGCCACCCTTGTGCGAGGTGCCGTGGCCTGCGCTGTAGTGACCGCCGTGACTGGTGGTGTGGTGCGTGCCGGCGGCTCTGACGCGCGCTTGCGCGGATGCGGTGAAAAATCCCAGTGCGGCCACACTAACTGCCACGATGCTCCATGCCCTGCTCAACATTGTTTCTTCCCCCTGAAGAAATGTGTGGCTTTGCGGCTGCGTTACATACTGCGTGACCTGATCCTCGCCGAGTTTTTGGGTTGCGTCAATGCGGTTGCGCGAGTGATCGTTGGCTTTATCGGCTTTGCCCTCATCCGCCCTTCGGGCACCTTCTCCCGCGTGCGGGAGAAGGGAGTGGTGCGTTTGGTTATGGGCTGTTTTTTGTCGTTAGCGCGGTGGTTGGGGTTGGCAGCGGAAGTTTATTGTTGAGGTCGGTAATCTCTGCGGTGTTGCCATCGGTGATGACGCGTAGTTGCGCGGCTTTTGCGCTTGCGGCGTTGGTTAGCGGCAGGCGTACCTGCGTGGTGATCGGCTGCAGATTGCGTGGTGCCGCGAGTGCCGGGAACGCGGCTCTTGCCAGCTCCTTGCCACGCCCATCCTCCAGCACCACAAACCCGGCCGGTGCATCGGCGTGACCGAGGCTATGCACAGTCACTTCGATGGCATCGGCAGTTACGCGCACATCGCCATGACCAATACCCAGGTCTGGGCGCAGTTCGACCGGGGTGGCGGCGGCGATGCGTTCGAGCTGCAGGACGGTGGTGCGGCCTGCGGGGAAGTCGATGTCGATGGCCGCGCTTTTTTCGAAAGCGACCTCTTGCGTCTTGGCGTTGCTGTCGAGCTTGCCGTCATTGGCCTTGCTCACGCCCTGGGTGATGCGCCATTGGCCCGGGGCGACGTTCCAGCCGGTCATGCTGGCACGCTGGGCCTTGTTGGACGTGTTGTAGGCGATGACGGTGAAGCGGTCTTGCTGGGGTGCGGGGATGGCGATGGCAACCTGGGTGGCGGCCTCTGGATCGGCGAAGCGCCAGCTCACGGTGTGGCCGGGGTAGGTCTGGTTGCGTTTGAGGGCCACGCCGCCAAGGCGTGCGCGCTGCAGGTTGACGGTGGGGGATTCGACGCGGTCGCTCCACCAGTGGCCTTCGGTGTTCATGTAGAAATTCTGCAGTTTCTCTCTTGCCTCGCTGCGGTAAATGGCGGCGAGATACTCGAGGTTGCCGGTCTGCTCCCAGGCCACATGGTGCGGGAAGTCCGGGGCGCTGCCGTCGTCCTTGTCTGCGGCATCGATGAGCTTGCCGCTCCAGTCGCTGCGCTTGCCCATGACATCGAGGAAGTTTTCGTTGAGCAGGGAGAGGCCGTTGGGGCCGCTGTTGGCGACGCGGTAGTCGATGGGCTTGAGGTAGCGCTGCTCGCCGGTGAAGCGGTAGGCGGCCCAGAAGGTGTGCAAGGTGTCGGCGCCGCCGCTGCCTTCGAACAGTTCGCCGCCGCGGGTTTTGCCGGTTTGCCAGTTGATCTCGTTGGGCAGCGCCCAGTTGCCCTTGGCGTTGGTGTAGGCGTAGGCGAGATAGCCGTCTGCTAACCCTGTAACGATGCGGCGGCTGTTGGGGTCGGCGTTATAGCCGCCCAGCAGGATGGCCGGGTGCACGATGGGGAAGGAGTACGGTTTTTGCCATTGCCAGTTGGGCTCGCGGTAGACCTTGCGGCCGCCGAACCAATTGCTGGCAAACAGCAGGTGGCCTTGCGGGTTGAGCTGGATGATGGTGTCGAAGGCCTTGACCGTCTGCATCAGGCGCTCGACGGTGCGCGGGTCGCCCCAGTTGAGATATAGCAGGGCGCTGTTGAGGTTGATGCCCTCCTCGTAGGAATGCAGCTCGTCGGTTTCGATGGTGGACAGGCCGTTGGTGAACATGCCGTTGCGGTAGTTGGCATCGGACAGCGCCAGCATGGAGGCATTGAGCATGTCCGGGTCCACGCCCATCAGCGCGACGCCGGGCCATTGCTGCACCAGGTCCGAATCGTCGGAGATGCCGCCGCCGAAATCGCCGTAGGCCACCTGGCGCTGCTCGATCCACCAGCGGATATAGCGGCGGGTGGCGCTGAGGTCCTGCAGCTGCCAGAACGCCCAGGCGGGCACGCCCTTGGGTACGGTGGGCAGTTCGACAGGCAACGCGCCCTGGTTGGCGTAGCTGATGTCGTTCCAGTACTGGCGGCCGAGGGCGTGGTCCGGGTCGACGCGCAGCAGGTCGGTGATGTCCGCGTCCAGGCGCTTGTAGAGCAGCTGGCGCTTGGAGGTGGTGTGTTCTTCCACCAGAAAGCCCCAGTTGTCCTTGACCTGGTTGAAGCGGTCGGCGACGTGCTCGGTGATGGCCTCGGCGCGCGGCTTGAACACCAGCTGCAGCTGGGTGCCGTCGAGTGCGTTGGCATCAAAGCCGGGTGCGGCGGCGGCGATGCTGAGCATCAGGCTGTCGTTGCTCAAGATGCGGTCGCGCAGGTCCAGCCACAGCGTGCGGGCCTGGCCGGGGGCGACCGCGACCGAGACATCAATCATGTCGCGTGCGGGCCAGATGGGGTCCTTGATGCGGATATTGAGCGGGATGCTGCCGTTGTGGGTGGCCGGCAGGTTGAGTGCCGGCAGGGTGATGGCGATGCCGTCCAGGCCGTCGTGCATGTTCTCCCAGCCGTAGGACCAGCTGCGCATCAGCGCCTGGTCCGGCGGCGGGTTGCCCAGGCTGGAGGGCACCAGGATGTGCACGATGGGTTGCTGCGCGCTTGCCGCCGCCTTGTCGCTGGGGCGCTTGCGCGCCGGTGCCTTGGTGGGCAGCGCGATGACGGTCTGGCGCTCGCCTGGCGGGTAGCGGCCGGCGATGACATCGCGCAGCGGTGCGAGGTTGTCGTAGTCGGGCTGGATGTCGCTGCGCACGGTGTAGCTGAGTTGCGCGCTGCCCTTGGGCACCTCGCCCGGCTGCACGTTGTAGGCCCAGATTTCCTGGATGGGGGTTTCCTGCGCGGTGTTGGCAAAGCGCAGCGTGCCGCCGCGGCGCTCGGGGAACTGGTCCACGCTGCGTACGACGCCCTGGCTGCGTGCGAACAGTGGCTGCGCCTGTGCGTTGGGCGCGGCATAAGTGGCCTGGCCGTAGGCGGCGCCGCGCAGTTCGATGCGGTTGACCGGCTCGTCCGGCAGGGTGAGGTCCAGCGCCTTGCCGCCTTCGACATAGGTGTTCCAGTCCGGCAGCTGGAAGTAGTCGTCGCGCCCCGGCAGACGCGAGCGGTTGTAGACGCCGGGCCAGGTGGTTTCGGCAATGCCGTCGGTGGCCTTCCACATCCATTGCTTGAGGTCGCGCGCGTCGGCGAACTCCACCTTGCGGATGCGGGTGACCGGTGCATCCAGCAGTGGCGGTGCGTGGCCGTTGTCCCAACCAAAGCGGTGCAGGAAGGCGGCGTGTTGCGATGCAGATGTGGCCGGCTCGGCGCTGGCGGGCTCCTGCAGGCGTGCGAGCGCGGCGGCGCCGCTGGCGTCGAGCATGCGGTCGTAGATGCGGATCTCGTCGAAGTCGCTGCCGCGCAAAAAGTTGTAGCGGCTCTGCACCTGGTGCGGCGACATCACGCGGCCGGCCAGGCCGAACTGGTCGAGTGCGGCGTCGAAGTCGAGCGCGCCGCCGTTGGTACAGGGCGCACCGCAGTCCACGCGTGCGGCTTCCTTGCCATCGACATACAGGCGCACGCCACGGGTTTCGTCCCAGGCAAACGCGATATGGGTCCAGTCGTTGGCGGACGGAGCCTTGTCGAGCTTGAAGGAGACGCGGGTGCGCGCGAGATTGGCGTCGGTGACGAAGGCATCGAAGCCGTGGCCGTTCCAGTCGATGCGCAGCCAGGCCATGTCCCAACTGGTGTGGTCGGCATAGCCGACGCGGAAGATCACGAATGGCGCTTCGCCCACCGGGTAGCGCGAACGCCAGAAGAAGCTCAGCGTGCCGCGTTGGGTATAGAGATTACCGGGCGCATTCCACGACAACACGCCGTCATCGGCCCATTCGATGGCGTTGCCGCGTTTGCCGGTGGGCACCAGGGTGATCTTGTCGCGGAAGTTGGGCACACCGTCACCACGGGCGACATCGGCCTCCAGGCTGCGGTCGGCCGAGACCCGGAACAACAACTCCGGTGAATCGGCAGCGGCCGCACTTACGGGCAGCGCCATCAACAACAGCACACCCATCCAACCCTTCAACACGCTCACTGCCTACTCCTCAAAACGCATCGCCGCACGGGGTCACCGCGCGGCGAATATTCGATATTGCATGGCGTTGGCAGCCCCACGCCGGCAGGGGCTTGCCACCTGTCTTGCCCGGCGGAAGCGATGGTCTGCATAGACTACGCGGTGCCGGCCTGCGCCTGCATCGCGCAGTGATCGCCAACGTCTGCATGCTGGTGATCAGGGCGGTGCGCGGTGCGGGCCGGCTGCAATGCACGTCACGGCATTGCGTGCAGCGCCATGCGGCCGGCAACGCACCGTGCCGATGCGTTGGACGGTTGGGATCACGCCCGCGACGCGGTAGGCGTCGCGGGCAGACACCGCTTAGAACTTGTAGCGCAGGCCCAGCAAAAACTGGCGGCCGGTTTCGGTGTACTGCAGCGGCAACTCACCGGTCTGCGGCGACCACACCCATTCGTCGGACGCTTCGTTGGTGAGGTTGATGCCCTCCAGGCTCAGCTCCAGTTGCTTGCTGATCTTGTAGCGCAGCGAGGCGTCGATCATGGTGGTGCCGGTCATGCCGTGCACGCCGTCCACGTTGAATCCCGATTCCGTGCCGGGGGCCTGGGTCAGGTAGTCGTCGCGATTGGTGGCCGAGACGCGGCCGGCGAAGGTCTCGCCTTCGTAGAACAAGGTTGCATTCCACGACGAGCGCGACAGCCCGGTCAGGTCGTTTTTCATCACCGGCGTGCCGGTGCTGGACAGGTACTGGATCTGCGAATCGACCCAGGTGTAATTCAATTGCACGCCCAGGTTGGCCCACTTGCCCGGCAGGAACGTAAACGGCTGGACATAGTTCGCCTCCACGCCCTTCAACTCGCCACCGGGTGTATTCAATGGAATGCTGAAGGTGAAGTCGTCGTTGATGCTGGCGCCGGTGCCATCCAGCAACGAGGCCGGCAGGCCACTGCTGGAATACGGGCGCACTTCGCGTGCGGTCTGGATGAAGCTTTCGATGTCCTTGTAGAACACACCGACACCCAGCATCGCGCCTTCGTTGAAGTACCACTCCAGGCCAAGATCGACATTGGTGGCTTCGATCGGATCCAGATCCGGGTTGCCGCCGGACACGGTGCGTGCACCACCGGCCACCGCCACGGTCACACCGGGCGTCAGGCTGCCCAGGCCGGGACGCGACATCACCTTGGCCGCGCCCAAACGCAGCAACAGGTCGGGCGCGAGCTCGGCCACCAGATTGAACGAGGGCAGCGTGTTGTTGTACTTGCGGCCCACCGTGGTCAGTGCCGGTGCGTTGTTGATCAACGCATAGCCGGAGGACTCCTGCTCGGTGCGCACATAGCGCACGCCGAAGTTACCCGACAGCGGGATGGAACCCAGGTCGGTGGAGAACTCGCCCATCAGCCAGACGCCGCGGTCCTTTTCTTCGACACTGCGGGTGTTGTTGGCACGCGGCGCCACGGCGAAGGTGCCGCTGTTGCTGTAGATGCCAAGCTGGTCGGCCACCGCATCCAGATTGGGGACGACCCAGTTGGACGGGCTGCCATTGATGCCCTTGAGACCGGCTTGCTCGGTCAGGTCCGTCGGCACGATGCGGCTGCCATTGGCAAAGGTCGGCACCGACACTTCGCTGGCGCGACGCAGTTCAACCGTGCTGAAGGTGTAGTTCTTGGCCAGCACACCCCCCTTGAGGCGGAAGCCAGGGCTGATGTTCCAGTTGAAGTCAATCTGCGCCGTATCGAAATCGTTGTCGACGGTCTGCGGGCGCAGACGGATTTCGGCCAGTTCCCAACCGGCAGGGTTGGTCGGGTCGATGCCGTAGTTCAGCACCGGCGCGCGGCTGTTGCCGCGGTAGTCGTAGCTGTACCCGTCGACGTCGTACTTATCCATGATGATGGTGGTCTGCACCGGGTTCTCGTGCGCCGAGCGCGAGGTCCCGACACGACCAGACACGGAGAAGACATCGCTGAAGCGGTGCTCCAGATCCAGGCTGATCTGCTTGAATTCGGTGTTCCACTCGTCGTGGCGGTTTTCCGAGCGGATATCGACGTTGTCGAATTCGCCGTACACCAGCGCGTTGTTGCGGA
This sequence comes from Xanthomonas prunicola, assembly GCF_002846205.1. Lineage (GTDB taxonomy): Bacteria > Pseudomonadota > Gammaproteobacteria > Xanthomonadales > Xanthomonadaceae > Xanthomonas > Xanthomonas prunicola. The sequence continues at coordinate 144,134 of NZ_PHKV01000006.1, read as the reverse complement.
TTTCGCCGTTGCGCACGATGGTGGCGGGCTTGCCGTCGCGATCGGCACGACGTGGCGTGCCGCTGTCGCGACCGCGGCTGAAGGAGATCGCCTCGATATAGTGCTCATCGCGCGTGGCGTCGATCTTGGAGTACAACGCATCCAGCGAGACGGTGGTGCGGTCCGTGGGCTTCCACTGCAACGACCCGGTCACGCCAAGGCGTTGTTGGTCGTGTTCCAGTTGCACATAGCGCGGGAATCGCGGGTGGTACACGTCGGCCGAGCGCGCGGCCGCGTAGGGCGATGCCGCACTGAAGTTACCGTTGCTCGGACCATTGGCCCAACGGCCGGTGTTGGAGCCTTCTTCCAGAACCTGACGCTCGGTGTAGGCCACCGACAGCAAGGCGCCAAAGGTGTTGTCGGCCCAGGTATTGGCGATCAACGCGGCCACACGCGGATTGGCCTTTTCGGCCATGGCGTTATAGGCCGCCTGGCTGCTGGCGGCGAAGGTGAAGCCGTTGTAGTCGAACGGGCGCGCAGTGCGCAGGTCGACCGTGGCACCCAGCGAGCCCTCTTCCACATCGGCCGAGGCCGTCTTGCGCGCGATCAGCTGCGAGAACAGGTCCGAGGCGAACACGTTGAAGTCGAAGCCACGGCCGCGGTTGGTGCCGCCGCTCTGGTCGCCGGCGCCCACGGTGGTGAGCGCTTCCATGCCGTTGATACGCACGCGGGTGAACTCTGGGCCCAGACCACGCACCGTAATGGCGCGGCCTTCGCCGGCATCGCGGGTGATCACCACGCCGGGGATGCGCTGCAGCGACTCGGCCAGATTGAGGTCGGGGAACTTGCCGATGTCCTCGGCGACAATGGCATCGACCACGCCGGCTTCGCCGCGCTTGATGTCCAGGGCCTTCTCAACGCTGGCGCGGTAACCGGTCACCGTGACAGTGTCCAGGTCCACGGCGGGCTCGGCTGGCGATGGGGCAGCCTCTTGTGCAGCCGCGTGGCCGCTCAGCGCCAGGCCGATCGACAGTGCAAGCAAGGTAACCGGTGTCTTCCGGCTGGTGGTCCGAAATTGCATGTCCTCCCCTCCCAAGGGTCCATGAACAATGTGAAATAGCGGGGTGTGAGCGGCAATGACACCGCTGGTCAAAACGACGTTACCAGCTGAATCGCCACGTAACATCTTGCAGCGCAGCAGAAAACGCCACCAAATTTCCGAGAAAGCGATGCAAGCCGTCACTTCACGTCTCATCATGCCCGTGGCAGCCGGTATTTCACGCCGGCTACAATGACACCGATGGTCATCTCAATGCGTGGCGGCGCCCCCACCTCGTCACGCATCACCCAGCCGAGGTAATTGCCACATGAGCCGTGCCCGTATCCTGTGTTTTGGTGAGTTATTGCTGCGCCTGGGGGCGCCTGGTCATGCGCTGCTGCTGCAGCAGCCTCGGCTGGATGTGCACTGTGGTGGTGCAGAAGCCAACGTCGGCGTGTCGCTGGCGCATTTCGGCCATGCCGTGGCCATGGTCAGCACGGTGGCGGACAACCCGCTGGGTGCGGCGGTGCTGGGCGAACTGCGCCGGCATGACGTGGAGACCCGTCATGTGCGGCGCGTGGATGGCCGCATGGGCCTGTATTTTTTGACCACCGGTGCGATCCATCGCCCCAGCGAAGTGATCTACGACCGCGCCGATTCGGCGTTTGCGCTGGCACCGGCCGACGCCTACGACTGGCCGCGCCTGCTTGAGGGCGCGCAGTGGCTGCACTTGTCCGGGGTGAGCCCGGCGTTGGGTTCGGAGGTGGCGCAGGCCACGTTGGCGGCGGCACGTGCCGCACGCGCGGCCGGGGTCAAGGTGTCGTTCGACGGCAATTACCGGCCCAAGCTGTGGCAACGCTGGCAGGGTGATGCGCGCGGCATCCTGCACCAGCTGTTTGCCTGTGCGGACGTGGTGTTTGCCGATTACCGCGACATCGGCGTGGTGCTGGGCGGCGAGTTTGCGCAGGACACGCTGGAAGCGCGCGTGGAAGCGGCTGCGCAGCAAGCCTTTGCCGCATTCCCCCAGCTGCAGTTGATGGCGTGCACGCAACGCGTGGCGCATCACGTGGACCACCACAGCCTGGGCGCGATGCTGGTGCCGCGCGAGGGCGCGGTGGCGCGTGCACCCAGCGAAGAACTCACCCCCATCATCGACCGCATTGGTGGCGGCGATGCGTTTGCGGCCGGCGTGCTGCATGGCCTGATCGAAGGTTGGTCGCTGGAGGACACCGTGCGCTTCGGCCTGGCCGCCGGCTGTTTGAAGCATTCGATTCCGGGCGATTTCAATCCGCTGTCGGTGGCCGATGTGCAGGCGTGCGTCGGCGATGCGCGGTTCGATGTGCGGCGCTGACGCGCCAGGAATCGGGATTGGGGAATCGGGAATCGGAAGAGCGCTGGCTTTCAGCGCTTTTTCTAGCGTTGTTGGTCAGAGAGCACGGTGCGCTTCGTACTGACACGCTGTTGCGTGCGTGCAGGCGTGGCCTGCGGGCGGTAGGCAAATGCTTTTGCTAGGTGTTATTCACAGCGCTTATGGGGTTCAAGCCGGCCTGCGTGCGCGGCGTTTGTTGATGCCCCACGCCATCGCGGTACTCACCAGCACCACGCAAACCGATGCGGGAACGCTGAAAAACGCCGCAATCAATAGCGCGTTCTGCCACGGCGGTGCCGAGCCGTCCTGCATCACCACGGCGCAAACCACAGCCGTGGTGATCAGCAGATTGATCAGTGCTTTAAGCGCGCCGTGGAGCCGGATAAACCGCAACAGCACGGCACAGACGCCACTGACCAGAAAGGCCAGGACCAGATGGGCGATAAGTTTGTCCATTGAGGGCAGAGATTTGAGCTTAGGGAGTCGGGATTCGTGACAGCAAGGGCAACCAGCATCGCGTGCCGGTTGTCCTCGCGGCAAAACGTTCAGGTCCGCCGAAGATCACCGATGCAGCAACCCACCGCTCTTGCGATTCCCGATTCCCGATTCCTCAGCCCAACTCGATGCAATCGAAAGTGACATCCGTCTCCACATCGGCGTCGTAATCCACATCGGTGCGCTCGAAGCCGAACAGCTTGAGGAACTCGTGCTTGTAGCCGGCGTAGTCGGTGAGCTCGAACAGGTTCTCGGTGGTGACCTGCGGCCACAGTGCCTTGCAGGCATCCTGCACGTCGTCGCGCAATTCCCAGTCGTCCAGGCGCAGACGGTTTTGGTCGTCGACCTCGGCCGGCTGGCCGTCTTCGCGGTACAGGCGCTCGCGGTACAGGCGATCCAACTGTTCGATGGTGCCTTCGTGCAGGCCCTTCTCTTTCATGATCTTGTAGACCATGGAGATGTACAGCGGCATCACCGGAATGGCTGCGCTGGCCTGGGTGACCACCGACTTGAGCACCGCCACATTGGCGCCGCCACCGTGCTTGGCTAGGCGCGCGTTCAGGCGCTGCGCGGTGTGGTCCAGATCGACCTTGGCCTTGCCGAGTGCGCCATGCCAGTAGATCGGCCAGGTAATTTCGGTCCCGATATAGCTGAAGGCCACACTGCGCGCGCCGTCGGCGAGCACCCCGGCACCTTCCAGCGCGTCGATCCACAGTTCCCAATCCTGCCCGCCCATCACGGTGATGGTGTCTTCGATCTCCTGCGCGCTGGCCGGCTCGATCGAGGCCTGGATGATGGTGTCCTTGTTGGTGTCGATGGCAGTAGCGGTGTAGGTCTCACCGATCGGCTTGAGCGCAGAGCGCTTCACTTCGCCACTGCCCGGCAGCTTGCGCACCGGCGAGGCCAGCGAATACACCACCAGGTCGACCTGGCCACCCATTTCGGTCTTGATCAGTTCGATCACCTTTTCGCGCGCGGCATCGGAAAACGCATCGCCATTGATCGACTTGCTGTACAGGCCCGCCGCCTTGGCGTGCTTGTCGAAGGCGGCCGAGTTGTACCAACCGGCGGTGCCGGCCTTGGTCGCGGTGCCGGGCTTTTCGAAGAACACGCCCAGCGTGTCCGCACCGAACCCGAAGGCGGCAGTGATGCGCGAGGCCAGGCCGTAGCCGCTGGACGCACCGATCACCAGCACCTTCTTCGGGCCGTCGTTGCGCACGCCGCGTGCGCGCGTTGCGGCGATCTGCTCGAGCACATTGCGCTCGCAGCCAAGCGGATGCGTGGTGGTGCAGATGAAGCCGCGCACTTTGGGATGGATGATCAACGTGGACTCCTGGTCAGCAAGATGCTGGCGGCATCTTAGTGCGTGTGGCGCGCGCGAAACAGCCTGATGCGTAACACACGCCGCTGTATGGAAGCGCGTGAAGGCCACCGCAGGCGCTGCACGGGACCAGCGCCTGCCTCCGCGCGCAGCAACGAACAGCGACCACAATCGACTTACGCGGCAGCGAGCTGTGCTACTTTTCCGCCCTGCCGTGCCGTGCCTGCTCGCGCCTGTTGGCGTTCGTCGAGGCCCCTTCCAGTTGTGCGAACGGTATCTCAGCGATGTCTCTTCGAAGCGAGCGCGTCACGCAGCTGGGCTCCGTTCCGCGGTTCCGCCTTGGGCCATTCCTGGTCGAGCCGGAGCGGCTCACGCTGATCGACGACGGCCAGACCATCACGCTGGAACCGCGCATGATGGAAGTGCTGATCGCGTTGGCCGAGCGTGCCGGCGAGGTCGTCAGTGCCGAGCAGTTGTTGATCGAGGTGTGGCACGGCAGCTTCTACGGCGACAACCCGGTACATAAGACCATCGCCCAGCTGCGCCGCAAGCTGGGCGACGACAGCCGCCAGCCGCGCTTTATTGAAACCATCCGCAAGCGCGGCTATCGGCTGCTGCCCAAAGTGGTGTTTCCGGACGATTACCGCGGGGCGGTGATCGGCGCGCAGACGTGGGGGCATGGCAATCCGTACATGGGGCTGCAGGCATTCGACCCGGCACATGCGGACGTGTTCTTCGGCCGCAGCCACGCGATTGCGCAGGTGCTGGGCGCGTTGCGCGCGCAGTTGCACAGCCAGCGCGGGATGGTGCTGGTGAGCGGTGCCAGCGGCTGCGGCAAGACCTCGTTGCTGCGCGCCGGCGTGGTGCCGTTGCTGTGCCAGCCCGGCGGCCTGGATGGTCTGGAAGCCATCGCAGTGGCGTACTGCAACCTGGCGCAATGCCGCGGCGGCGACGTGCTGGACACGCTCGCGCGCGCACTGGGCGACTGGGCACCGGGCGAACGTGCAGTGTTTTCGCCGGCGCAGATGGCACGCCTGCCCGAGTGGTTGCAGCAGCCTGCCTCGCTGCATGCGGCCATCGACGAGGCGGTGCGCCAACGCGCCCCGGCGCGCGACAACGCGCACACCCAGCGCCATCTGCTGCTGGTCATCGACCATGCCGAAGCGATGGTCGCCACACCCGGCATCACTGCCGCCGATCGCGCTGCGCTGGCCGCGGCGTTGCAGGCGCTGTGCACAAGCGCGCACGTGGCCGTGCTGATGCTCACCCGTAGCGATTTTTATCCACGCCTGATCGATGCCTTGCCGGACATCGTCGAGCTCAAACGCGGCGATGGACATGTGGATCTGCTGGCGCCACGCGATGGCGAGATCGGCCAGATCATCCGCGTACCAGCGGCGATGGCTGGGCTGCGCTTCGAAGAAGACCACAACGGCGCCGGCCGCCTGGACGATGTCTTGCGCGACGCCACCGCACGCCAGCCCGATGCGCTGCCGTTGCTGCAACATCTTCTGCATGCCCTGCATGCGCAACGCAGCGACGACGGCTTGCTGACGTTTGCGGCGTATCACGCCTTGGGTGGGCTGGAAGGCGCATTGGCGCATCATGCCGAGCACACGTTCCGCGCATTGCCTGGCGATGCGCAGGCCGCGCTGGGCGAGGTGCTGGCGCTGCTGAGCGTGATCCACCCCGACAGCGATGCCGTGACCGCACGGCGTGCGCTGTGGTCGGCATTGCCGGCAACCGCCGCAGCGCGTGTGCTGGTGGATGCGTTTGTGCATGCGCGCCTGTTCGTCAGCGAGCTGGTGGCCGGCGAGCCGGGCTTTGCAGTCGCGCACGAAGCCTTGTTGCGGCAGTGGCCGCGCGCGGCCGACTGGATCCATGAAAACCGCCGCCTGCTGCAGGCGCGCAAGCGGCTGCAACTGGCCGCACAGCGCTGGGCCGCCGAAGGCCGGCGCACCGATCATCTGCTCAACAGCGGCCGCCCACTGAGCGAAGCACGCGAAGCGGCGCGACGCATGCCGCAGGATCTGGACGCACTGGACCATGCCTTCCTGCACGCCTGTGAACGCTCGCAACGCCGCCGCCGCGGCCTGTACGCCGCCGCCGCCGCATTGCTGGTGCTGCTGGCCAGTGCGTCGCTCCTGCTCGGCTGGCAGGCACGCCAGGCGCAACAAGTGGCCGAACAACGGCGCGATCAGGCACAACAGCTGGTGGGCTACATGCTGGGCGATCTGGCCGAGCAGTTGCGGACCGTGGGCAATCTGAAATTGCTCGACAGCGTGGGCAGCCGGTCGCTGCGCTATCTGGAAGATTTGCCTAGCACCAGCATGCATACCGGCGATCTGATCAACCACGCTCGCGCCCTGCGGACCACCGGCGAAGTGTTGGCGAACCAGGGCAAGGTGAAAGAGGCGCATGCCGCGTTCACGCGTGCCGCCGCCACCGCCGAACAGGCGCGCATGCAAGCGCCTGACGCATTGGATGCGCACGCCGAAACCGGCCAAGCCGCCTATTGGCTCGGCTATCTTGCGTATCAAGCCAAACAGCTGCCGTTAGCGCGCAAGTACTGGTCGCAGTATCTGGCGGCTTGCGAGCACCTGGTACGCGCAGCTCCGCAGGATCCGCGTTGGCAGCTGGAGTTGTCGTATGCGCTCAACAATCTGGGCACATTGGCCAAAAGCGAAGGTCACGCAACTGCGGCGATCACGTTCTTTGCACGTTCCATCGCGCTCAAGCGCCACGTCTTGGCGCGCACGCCAGCTAACGCGGCAGTGCGGTACGAACTTGTCGATAGCCTGTCCTGGCTAAGCCTGGCGCAGGAAAATCAGGGCTTGCTGGCGCCAGCGGAACAAGGCTACCGCGAGCAGATCGCGGTGCTGCGCGTCTTGGTAAAGAACGATCCGGATGCCGATGCGTGGCGACGGCGCATGGCCACCTCGTTGCTACGCACTTCCAATCTGGCGCTGGCGCGCGGCCACCTTGCGCAGGCGCAGGCCGACGCGCAAGCCAGCGTGCAGATACTCAAACCGCTAGTTGCACAGCAGCCGGACAACCGGACGTGGCAACGTGATCTGGCGCATGCCTACGCGCAGGCCGGTTGGGTCGCCGCGCTGGACGGGCACGCCGACGCGGCCACACGACAACTCGCACAGGCGCGGCAAACGCTGGCAGGCTTGCTGCAACTACAGCCGCTGCCGGAGTGGCAATGGCTGGATGCCATCATCGCGCTGCGGTTGAATCGCGTGCAGGGGCTGCATGGCGGCAACCAGACGTCCAGCCTGGCGGCGATCGTGACGCGACTGGATGGCTTGCATCAGGCCAGGCCCGCCGATCTGCTCGGCGTCTCGGCGCTGGCGCACGCCCTGGTTTGGTATGGCGAACAATTGGACGCCAGCGGCGATCACGTTGGGGCACGCGCCGCCTGGCAGCGCGCGGTGGCAGTGGTCGGCACCGATATCGGCACTAGTCGCGACAAGACCTTGCTCGACCCATGGATTCGCGCACAGATCCATCTGGGTCAGCGCTCTGCCGTTACGCAACAGCTCGGATGGCTGTACCAAGCGGGCTACCGCCATCCGGGATTCGTCTCCCTCTATGCCCCGCTCTTCAAGGAATCATCGAAATCATGACGGACTCCAAGATCATCCCTATCGAACTGACGGTTGCGCACGTGGCGTTCGGCGGCAATACCGGAAGGGGCGCCTACTTCTACAGTTTCTCCCCGGACCTGCTCATCTGTTGCAAAGGCGAACAGAACGTGATCCTGCGCTATGCGTTCTGCGAGTCCGTACCTCACCACTTCAAGATCATCAGCCTGCTGAATTCGGATTCGACGGGGCAGATCGGCCCGCAACATATCGACCCCGACGGTCGTGGTGTGCAGGTGGTCAATGCCAATCAAGATCGGACCTTGATCTTTTTCAGCGTAGTGGTGAAGGACACACACACCGGCATCCATTTCAGCTGCGACCCCCAGGTCGGCAATGATCCAGAAATTTCACCGCAGGAATTTGGCCGTCGCTGACAGGCAGGCACACTCCCGTCCGATGGTTTGCCGCCGGACGGGAGCCGCCGCGCGATCGACGGATGGCGCAGTCGCAAACGGCAACAGGCCAGGCGCTGGCGCTTGTGACGAAGGGTGAGAGCCCCGCTGCACCGGCCCTCCTGCACGCGCGATGCGCCTTCATGCAGGCACTCAGTTGGTGTCCCGGACGTAGGTAGCGATGGCCTGGGGCGTCAGGGCAATCACGCGGCCGGCAGGAAAACTGGAGATCACATAGTTGTCCGGCGCATCACTTCTGAAAGGTACATCGAATGTGGACGCCAGAATGCGCGCCCATCCTTCCGGGTAGGTGTTGCCGCTGACATGGACAACACTCAGCGAAGGCCAATGCACTTGGTGCTTTGTCTGCGGATCTGTCACCTCAGCCTGGCCGACCAGGACCCGACGCGATTGGAAAGGCTGTGTGTTGGCGCGTTTTGCAGGCTGAAGTTTGACGCTATAGGTTCCCGTCGCAGGGTAATGCAACTCGATGATCGATGCAGGCGAGGCGACGGTGACGTGAAATTCTTTCTCGTACCCGGCGTTGGTTGACGTGGCGCTCTCAAGCAGGCGCCACTGGGGATCGGCGATCGGACGCGCCAACACGATGACCGCGCCGCCTTTTTCCAGCATCGGCGCGTCGACGGTCACGATCAAGCGCGACGATAACGTGGGCTGCTTTGCACAGCCGGTGGCGGCCAGGAGCGAGCACGCAGCCATCAGGACGGCGCAGCCAACCCGATACAGGCTCATCCCGTCATTTCCCTCAGCGCTGCGCACCAACGTGGACGATCCATGCAGCCTCGCATGTTTATACGTCCTTTCGCATCGACCGTGTCGCTGCGCGTCCGGCGCTCGTCGACCGATCCAACAGGATCGCGGCGTGCGGCTGTCTCCACGTGGCATCGATGGGGCGCCGCACCGGCAGCGTGGCTCCTCCTTGGTGGCTGCGGCAGTGCCGCGTCCCAGGCCACCACGTGAGCGCGGCTAGAGGTCGGCCGATCTGCGCTGCCGCTCGTCGCCCTCGGTTCCGTTGCTGAAAGCCGGCTTGATCTGGCCGCGGGCCGACCACCTGCCGTCCATGCCGGTACCCGTGCGGTCAAGGTCACCGGATTGGCCGACCTTGCGTGGCCGACTCGCCTGACCTGGCCGGCAACCGTCCCCATCCAAGCGCATGGCCAGCCGATCGCAGGCATGGGCATCAGCCCCCTGCGCTGCCGACGCGCATCCCACGACGACCCGCATGTCGCGTTCGGCGACCGCTTCGGTCGGCAACGCTGCGCGGGGCCAGCTGATCGGCAATTCGGCCTGGGTCGGCGCGCCCCAGGCGCTGGTGGACAGCACGACGATCAACACGAACCACGACCGGGCCAGGCGCATGACGGACTCCGCAGCAGACCGGAGCGCGGCGCGTCCCCGAGCGGCCTTGCTGGCCGCCGGATCACCTTCGTGCGCGCCCGCGCGCCTGACCTGACGGCAACCTTACGGTTGCTGGCAGAACCTGACGGACGCTTGAAATCCTTTCTGAAACAACCGCATAGCGCAGGCGCAGTGAGCGAACGATGGTTCTCGGTTCGAACCACGGATGGCGTCGCCCCGTACCCCATCCCACCCCCTCTCCCGGGGGGAGAGGGGCTTTTTCGACTCCCGATCCCCAACTCCCCGCTCTGACCAATCCCCAATCCCGATCCCACTCCGCCCTCAAATCACCCGCAGCGTGATCGCCTTCAGCACCGCCCGCGTGCGGTCGCGGGTGCCGAGCTTCTCCAGAATGGTGGAGACGTAGTTCTTCACCGTGCCTTCGGCCAGGAACAGGGTGCGGGCGATCTCCTTGTTGGAATAGCCGCCGGCCAGCAGGCGCAGGATCGCCACCTCGCGTTCGTTGAAGGTCTCGCGCGGAGCCTGCTGGTCGCGGAACTGATAGCGGGCGCGCACCGGGTCGGTACTGACCGGCTGCAGCAGGGTGTCGCCTGCGGCGACCCGCTCGATCGCCTCGCGCAGGTCTTCCGGGGCGGCGTCCTTGAGCAGGAAGCCTTGCGCGCCGGCCTCGGTGGCACGCAGCAGCAGGTCGCTGTCGTCGAAGGTGGTGAGTAGCAGCACGGGGGTGCGGTCGCCGCGGGCGCGTAGGTGCTCCAGCGCCTGGATGCCGTCCAGGCCGGGCATGCGGATGTCGCTGAGCACCACGTCCACCGTGTTGGTGACGAGGGCATCCAGCAGGCCCTGGCCGTCGTCGGCCTCGCACACCACCTCCACGCCTTGCTGCTGCAGCAACGCACGCAAACCGGCGCGCACCAGGATCTGGTCGTCAGCCAGGGCAATACGACGTGAAGTCATGCCGGTAGTCTCGCCATCAGGTGCATGCCGCCAGTGGGTGTGCGGCCGAGGTCCAGCTGGCCGTGCAATGCGGCCAGGCGTTCGCGCATGCCGGTGATGCCGTTGCCTTCGCGGATGCGCTCGGCGCGGCGGCCATCGTCGCAGATGTCCACGTGCAACTGCGCGCCTTCGCAATGCAGGTGCACGGCCACTTCCTCGGCATCGGCATGCCGCACAGCGTTGGTCAGCGCCTCCTGCACCAGCCGCAGCAGCAGCTCGGCCACGCAGGCGTCGGTGACCCGCACGTCGGCATCGATCTGCAGGCGCAGTGTCGGGCGCGGGAACGGGGCAGCCAGCGCGCGCAAGGCGGTCTGCAGGTCCAGGCCCTGATCGTCGCGCAACGACTGCACCACGTTGCGGATGTCCGACAGCAGTTCGGCCGACAGCTGCTCCACCACTGCCACCTCGTCGCGCTGTGCCAGGGCCGGGTCGGCGCTGAGCAGGCGTAGGTTGATGCGCATGGCGGTGAGCTTGTGCCCGGCCACATCGTGCAACTCGCGCGCCAGCCGCAAGCGCTCGGCATCGCGCGCACTGTCGGCCAGCAGCGCACGGGTGGCCAGCAGATCGGCGTTGACGTAGGCCAAGGTGTCGCGCGCACGCTCGGCATTGCGCGCGTAATGCGCGGTGAGAGCGGCAAAGGCCTGAAAGCCAGCATAGATGCTGACGATCAACAGGGCCCGCTCGAACCCGGCCTGCACCAAGACCGCGTACATGCCCGCGTTCAACACCAGCGCCAACAGCAGCACGCGCAACGGCGGCCAGGTCATCCCCGCCTGTGCCACCAGCATCACCAGCAACACCGGCGCGGTGCCGGTACGCGGCTCCATCCAGACCAGCAGTAATGCCAGGATCGCTTGCAGCAGTGTTGCCACAGTGCGCAACGCGTGCGTTTGCGGCAATACGGTATGCACCACGAACAAGGCGGTGAAGCCGGCCAACACGCCCCAACGCCAGGCACCGTGCGCCGACGCATCGGGCATAAACGACAACGCCACAGCGGCAATGGTGAACGCACCGGCCAGACGCAGGGGGTGCAATAGATGGCAGAAGGAGGAGTTCATGCGGCGATGCTGACGGCCGCGCGGCCACTCGGCAATGGTGCGCGGGCAGAAGGTGACTTCTGGCAGGTGGGATCGATGACCTGCGGCTCCTGCCATGCATGCGGCACGTGCGCACACTGGCATCACCAACCCACCCCATCGCCACGGAGTCACGCCATGTCTGCTTCCAGTCTGTTTCTTGCGCTCAATCTGGTTTGGGGTGGCTATGAACTGCTGCTCAGCCGTCGCCGCCGCGCCAACGATGGTGGCGCGCACGATCAGGGCACCCTGCAGCATCTTTGGCGCGTCCTGTCTGCGGCGGTCGCCGTTGCGGTGGTGCTGGCCTATAGCGGCCTGGCGCATTGGCCGCAGGGCTGGGGTGCGTCACTGCAGTGGGCCGGCTGCGCCTTGATCGGCACCGGGCTGGCGCTGCGTGTGTGGGCCATCCAGGTGCTGGCGCGCTGGTTCACGGTGGATGTGACCATCCAGCACGACCACCAGCTGGTGCGCAGCGGCCCGTATCGCTGGCTGCGGCACCCGTCGTACACCGGTGCGCTGCTGGCCTTTTACGGGCTGGCGCTGGGCATGGGCAATGGGTTGTCGGTGGCGGCGATCGTGGTGCCGGTGACCTGGGTCTTCCTGCATCGCATCCGTATCGAAGAGGCCGCATTGCGGCGCGCGTTCCCCACTGCGTACCCGGCGTATGCGGCGCAGAGCCGGCGCTTGCTGCCGCTGGTGTGGTGAAGCCAGCCACTCGGTGGCGATGAAGTGGCAAGCACGCTCACCGATGACGGCGATCTGCCCACTGCCAGCCTGCGCCTGGCGCACCACCCGCCCCACCGATCGCCTTACACTCGGCGGCTCACCCCGCCGCTGCCGTCCCGTCTTCGATGATCATTTCCGCCGCTTCCGACTACCGCGCCGCTGCCGAAGCACGCCTGCCGCCATTCCTGTTCCATTACATCGATGGCGGCGCGTATGCCGAGCACACCTTGCGGCGCAATGTCTCGGATCTGGCCGATGTCGCGCTGCGCCAGCGGGTGCTGCGCAATATGTCGGACCTGCGCCTGAGCACCGAACTGTTCGGCGAAACCCTGGCGATGCCGGTGGCGTTGGCGCCGGTCGGCCTGACCGGCATGTATGCACGCCGCGGCGAAGTGCAGGCGGCGCGTGCGGCGGCCGCACGCGGGATCCCGTTTACGTTGTCCACGGTGTCGGTGTGCCCGATCGAAGAAGTGGCGCCGGCGATCGCGCGGCCGATGTGGTTCCAGCTGTACGTGCTCAAGGACCGCGGCTTCATGCGCAACGCGCTGGAGCGCGCCAAGGCGGCCGGGGTGACCACGCTGGTGTTCACCGTGGACATGCCCACGCCGGGCGCGCGCTACCGCGATGCGCACTCGGGCATGAGCGGGCCCAACGCCTCGCTGCGGCGCATGCTGCAGGCGGTGACGCATCCGCGCTGGGCGTGGGATGTGGGCCTGCTCGGCAAACCGCATGATCTGGGCAATATTTCTGCTTACCGTGGCAGCCCCACCGGCTTGCAGGATTACATCGGCTGGCTGGGCGCCAACTTCGATCCGTCCATTGCCTGGAAAGACCTGGAATGGATCCGCGAGTTCTGGACCGGGCCGATGGTGATCAAGGGCATCCTGGACCCGGAGGACGCGCGCGATGCGGTGCGATTCGGCGCCGACGGCATCGTGGTCTCCAACCACGGCGGCCGTCAGCTCGACGGCGTGCTGTCCAGCGCGCGCGCCTTGCCGGCGATTGCCGATGCGGTGAAGGGCCAGCTCAAGATCCTGGCCGACTCTGGCATCCGCAGCGGGCTGGATGTGGTGCGCATGCTCGCGCTGGGTGCCGATGCGGTGCTGCTGGGGCGCGCCTTCGTCTATGCGTTGGCGGCCGGCGGGCAGGCTGGCGTGGAAAACCTGCTGGCCTTGATCGAAAAGGAAATGCGCGTCGCGATGACACTGACCGGCACGCACTCGATCGCCGAAATCAGCGCCGATGCATTGAGCCGGGTGACGCGCGAGCAGGCCGGCGCGGTATCGCCTTAACGCGGCTAACAGCCCGCCTACCCAGCCTTGCGCCTCGGCACAGCCGTCTTGGTGGCGGTCTTCTTGGTGGCCTTGCTTGCGGTCTTCCTGACGGCTTTCTTGGCGGCTTTTTTAACTGTGGTTTTTTTCGTCGCTGCGGTTGCCTTTTCGGCCGTACTGGCTTTCTTGGCTGGCGTACGCGTATTGGCCTGCAGGCTCTTCTGCAGCAACGACATGAAATCCACCACGTTGGTGGTGGCGTCTTCGTGCTGGGGCGGCTCCATGTCCACCGTGGTCGTGCCGCCCTTGTCCTGGATGCGCTTGCGCAGGATCTTCTCTAGCTTGCCGCGGAATTCGTCGTGGTAATCCTCCGGTTGCCAGGTGCCGGACATCGACTCGATCAGCTGCTTGGCCATCTCCTGTTCCTTGGGCGTGATGCGATAGTCGCCCACTGCGCCAGCCGGGAGCTTGTAGTCCTGGGGGTCCACCACTTCCTGCTGGTAACGCAGCAGCAGCAGGATCAAGGCATCGCCCTGCGGCATCACCGCCGCCAGATATTCGCGGGTGCGGATCACCACTTTGGCAATGCCTACCTTGCCGGTATCGCGCAAGGTTTCGCGTAGCAGCACATAGCCTTTTTCGGCCTTCTTGCCCGGTACCAGGATGTAGGGCTTTTCGAAGTAGCGCGGGTCGATGTCGGCCGCATCGACGAAGGTTTCCACTTCTACCGTTTCATGGCTTTCCGGCGAAGCGGAGCGGATGTCCTGCTCTTCGACGATGACGTAGCTGCCCTTGTCGTACTCGAACGCCTTGACGATCTCCTTCCACGGCACCTCGTCGCCGGTGTCGGCATTGACGCGCTCGAAGCGGATCGGCTTCTTGTCGCGCGAATCGAGCATGCGGAAATGCAGATCCACCTTGCGCTCGCCCGACATCAACGCCACCGGCACGTTGAGCAAGCCGAAGGAGAGGGTTCCGGTCCAGATCGGTCGTGCCATCAGTGTGCCGCTCCATGGATGGCCGCTTCGGGGATATGGTCCAGCGCCAGCCACGCGTCCTCGACAATCGTGCGCGCGTGCGGCCAGTCCAGACGCGAATCACCGCGCATGCTTTCCCATTGCGCGGCCAGCGCCTGCTCGCAGTGCGCATCGTGACCGCGCGGCCAGTCTGCGGCGTGGGTCAGGCGGGCGAATGCATACGCCGGGGAGAGATCGCGCCAGCTCGGCCCGCCCCGTCGTCGGCGCCGCTGGTAATCGGCCAGGCTATAGCACTGAAAGTCCTGCGCCACGCCCACTGCATCCAGCGGCGACCACTTGCGATGGATCCGCTTGGCAGCTGCAGGGTCCGCTTGCGGGCTGAACAGGCGACGGTCGGGACGGCGGTCCTGGGGGCGCATGGTCTGCTCCACGGTTAGCCTTGAAGGCCCACATCAGTAGCGCCGCTGCCGTGATCCATACGTGAGAAATTCGCATGCATTTTGCGATTTGCGTGCTCTTCACCCCGCACGCGATGAACTGACGGCCCATCCAGACACCAGGAGCGGCGCCATGTCCCGCGACCCCTTACGCGAACAGCCCACCCAGCCGGGCGAACAGCACGGCAAGCGCGATGCCGAACACTACGAAGACCGTGGTGCCGGCGATGCACCGGGGCGCTTGATTCCCGCCGATGACGAGACGCCGGCCAAGAAGCCGGGGACTGCACCATCCACTGCGACCGATGACTGAGTAGGAGTTCTTGATATCCATCTGGCGCGAAGCGTGCCAAACCCACTGGCATCAAGTCGCGCCGCAGCTGCTGCTGATCTCAAACTGCGTCGATTACGCCCGGCCGGCCTGCTGCAACTGCGCAAATTCCGCATCCTCAAACAGCCGCGACCGCACCAAAAAGCGTACGCCCTCGCCATTTTCGAGCGAGAACATGCCACCGCGCCCTGGCACCACATCGATGATCAGCTGGGTGTGCTTCCAGTATTCGAATTGCGGCGCGCTGATATAGAACGGCGCGCCGCCAATCTCGCCCAGCAGCACGTCGCGGTCGCCGACGATGAAGTCGCCGACCGCAAAGCACATGGGCGACGAGCCATCGCAGCAACCACCGGATTGATGGAACAGCAGATCACCGTGGCGTGCGCGCAAGGTGTCGATCAACTGCAGTGCCGCAGGTGTTGCCATGACCTGCAATGGCAAACTGTTCTGGGTGATCGTGCCGTGCATCGTCCGCCTCCTGTGTCCGCTCAGGCCGCCATGTCGAGCACGATACGCCCCTCGATCGTGCCGGCGCGCATCCGGGCAAAGACATCGTTGATGTTGTCCAGCGTATCGGTGGCCACCGTTGCGGCAACCTTGCCCTGCTCGGCAAAGGCCAGCGATTCCTGCAGATCCAGGCGGGTACCGACGATCGAGCCACGCACGGTCACGCCATTGAGCACCATGCCGAAGATATCCAGCGGAAAATCGCCCGGTGGCAGGCCGTTGAGCGATACCGTGCCGCCACGGCGCACCATGCCGATCGCCTGCTCGAAGGCCTTGGGCGATACCGCGGTGACCAACGCGCCGTGTGCGCCACCGATTTCCTTCTTGAGGTACGTCACCGGATCGGTGGTGCGCGCATTGAGCGTCACCGTTGCGCCCAGGCGCCTGGCCAGCGCCAGCTTGGCGTCGTCCACATCCACTGCGGCCACGTTCATTCCCATCGCCTTGGCATATTGCACTGCCATGTGGCCGAGCCCGCCGATGCCGGAAATCACCACCCACTGACCCGGCTTGGTATCGGTGACCTTCAGGCCCTTGTAGACGGTGACGCCTGCGCACAGGATCGGCGCGACCTCGACGAAGCCGATGCCCTTGGGCAGGTGGCCGACATAGTCCGCGTTGGCCAGCGCGTACTGCGCGAAGCCGCCATTGACCGAATAGCCGCTGTTCTGCTGCGCCTCGCACAGGGTCTCCCAGCCACCCAGGCAGTGCTCGCAATGCCCACAGGCTGAGTACAGCCAGGGAATGCCGACCCGGTCGCCTTCCTTGACGTGACGCACGCCCGCACCGACCGCCACCACGTGGCCCACCCCTTCATGGCCGGGGATGAAGGGTGGGTTGGGCTTGACCGGCCAGTCGCCTTGCGCGGCATGCAGGTCGGTGTGGCAGACCCCGCAGGCTTCGATCTTGACCAACAGATCGCCAGCATGCGGCCGCGGTATCTGCACTTCCTCGATCACCAGTGGTGCGCCGAACTGACGCACCACCGCCGCTTTCATTGTCGTGTCCATGCTGCACTCCGCACTGATAGTGCAGCCCACCCTAGGCGCCTTGAGGACGCCGTGCCTTGATCGAGGTCAATTCGCGCGTGCGCGGTTCATGAACAGCCGGTGCAGCGGCCCGGCGTTCCTGTGCCCGATCCATCACGCATTGCAGTCGAGCAATAGCAGGGCTACGCATCAGAAAAACCCTAGCGCCTTCGGTGAATAGCTCACCAGCAGGTTCTTGGTCTGTTGGTAATGGTCGAGCATCATCTTGTGATTCTCGCGGCCGATGCCCGACTGCTTGTAGCCGCCGAAGGCAGCGTGCGCGGGATAGGCGTGATAGCAGTTGGTCCACACCCGACCGGCCTGGATCGCGCGGCCCATCCGGTACAACCGCGACGCATCGCGGCTCCACACGCCGGCACCCAATCCATAGAGCGTGTCGTTGGCAATGGCCAGCGCCTCGGCTTCGTCCTTGAAGGTGGTGACCGACACCACCGGGCCGAAGATCTCTTCCTGGAACACGCGCATCTTGTTGTGGCCCTTGAAGATGGTCGGCTTGACGTAGAAGCCTTCGGCCAGTTCGCCATCGAGCGTGTTGCGCTCGCCGCCGATCAATACTTCAGCGCCTTCCTGCTTGCCGATGTCGATGTAGGAGAGGATTTTTTCCAGCTGCTCACTGGAGGCTTGCGCACCGACCATGGTGTTGGGGTCGAGCGGGTTTCCCTGCTTGATCGCCGCTACGCGCTTGAGCGCCTTTTCCATGAACCGGTCGTAGATCGATTCCTGGATCAGCGCGCGCGAGGGGCAGGTGCATACCTCGCCCTGATTGAAGGCGAACAGCACAAAGCCTTCCACGGCCTTGTCGAGAAAATCGTCGTCTTCGGCCATGACATCGGCGAAGAAGATGTTGGGCGACTTGCCGCCCAGCTCCAGCGTCACCGGAATCAGGTTCTGGCTGGCATATTGCATGATCAGCCGGCCGGTGGTGGTTTCGCCGGTGAAGGCGATCTTGGCGATGCGTGGGTTGCTGGCCAGCGGCTTGCCGGCCTCAAGCCCAAAACCGTTGACCACATTGAGCACGCCGGGCGGCAGCAGGTCGCCGATGACGTCCATCAGCACCAGGATCGACGCCGGCGTCTGCTCGGCCGGCTTCATCACCACGCAGTTGCCGGCCGCCAGGGCCGGGGCGAGTTTCCAGCATGCCATCAGCAACGGGAAATTCCACGGAATGATCTGTCCGACCACACCTAACGGTTCGTGGAAGTGATAGGCAATGGTGTCGCTATCGATCTCGGAAATGCCGCCTTCCTGCGCGCGTATCGCACCGGCGAAATAACGGAAGTGGTCCACGCATAACGGCACGTCGGCATTGAGCGTTTCGCGCACCGGCTTGCCGTTGTCCCAGGTCTCCGCGTACGCGAGCAATTCAAGATTCTGTTCAATGCGATCGGCGATCTTGAGCAGTACGTTGGAACGCTCAGTTGTGGAGGTCTTGCCCCAGGCTTCTTTTGCGGCGTGTGCGGCATCCAGCGCCGCTTCGATATCTGGTGCAGTGGAGCGCGCGATCGAGGTCAAGACCTTGCCGTTGATCGGCGTGGTGTTGTCGAAATACTGCCCCCCCTTCGGCGCCACCCAGGTGCCACCAATGAAGTTGTCGTAGCGCGGTTTGAAAATCGATTGTGGGTCGGTAGTGAGCGGCTTGGTGGCGGGTTGCGCGTTCATCATGGTCTCCGGGAAAGAGTGATCCGATGCGAACGTGTATACCCGCCCATCTGCTAGCGCAACGTTATGGTTGATGCTGTTGCGTTGCGTCATCGCCACAGTGGGATTTGCAATGCGAATGCCGCGGAAAAACGCTGCAGCGCGTCATTGATCTAATGAAACGCGGGGCGTCGCAGCATTGCCTTAGGCCTTCTCGTTTAGTGCCGTCGCTAGTTCCCATGCGTAGCAAAGATGGAGAGGCATTGCATGCGGCTATCGCCGCCTGATGAAGACACGCGCGTGATCTACGGCGCTTCATCGCGCCCAAAGGCACATCCAGGATGTACGCAAATCGCGCTCGCCGTTTGAACCGCGAAAAGCGCTTGCATGATGAGCGTCGAGACAGAGGCGACGAAGCGGCAGGCGCGTTATCCCACGCGTCACGCCGCCACACGCTCAACCACCAAAATCCCACTGCAGACCTACCGTATACGTGCGGTCCGGGCCCGGCTCGTAGTAGCGCCCGTTGCCATCGTTGACGATGACCGAGCCGACGTATTGCCGGTCCAGCACATTGTCGATGCGTGCAAAGGTGCGCAATGCACCGAACGTGGTGGTCCAGCGCCGGGAGGCTTCCAGATTGACCAACGCGTAGCCGGGCGCGCGCTCGGTGGCCAGGTCGTTGACCACGGTGGCACCGGAGGCCACCGATTCGGCGGCGAATTGCCACTGCGCCGGCTGCCATTGCCAACGCGCAAACAGCTGCTGACGCGGCACGCCGGGCAGGCGCGCACCGCTGGCTACCGGTGCGGTGGGCGTGGCGCAGCCGCTGCTGGCGCAGGTGAGGTAGCCATCGCGCACGGTGGCGTCGACGAAGGTGTAGGCCAGCTGCAGCTGCTGGGTGGTGCCCACCGGTTGATTCCAGCTCAGCTCCGCGCCCTGACGGCGGGTGGCGCCGATGTTGCGATAGGTGCTGCGGCCATTGGTGTTGCTGGCCACGGCCAGTTCGTCGTCGGTGTCGGCGCGGAACAACGCAAATTCCACCGCCGCGCCGCTTTGCGCGCGCCACTTGCTGCCAATTTCGTAGTTGCGGCTGGTCGCCGCGCCCAGGTCCAGCGCCAGGCCGGCGCCGCCATCGTTGCGGTAGCCCAGTTCGTTGAAGGTGGGCGTTTCGAAGCCGCGTCCGACCGAGGCGTAAAACCGCAGATCCTCGTCGGCGCGGAACACGATGCCGGCCACCGGCGTGGTCGCCGAATAATCGCGCCGGCCGCTGTCGTCGGGATTGCGGCCCACGATGTAGTGGTCGTCCGACTCGAAACGCACTTCGCTATGGCGCACGCCCAGGAGCGCCGACCAGCGATCGCTCCACTGCCACCACAGCTGCGCGAACTGGTCCACGTTCTCGACCTGGTCGCGCTGATTGCGGCGCACTACGCCCTTGACGCCCAGTGTGTCGCCGACAAAGTTTTCATAACCGGTCCGGTGCTGACGCTGGCGATCGACATTTGTGCCGACGGTCAGCTGCAGCGGCCGGCCCAGCGCCTCGCCTTGCCAGGCCCAGCGCGCATCGGCGCCCTCGTAATTGCTGTCCAGATCGATGACCCCGCCCGAATGCAGCGGGTTGCGCTGCACCGCCACCGGCACCGCCAGGAACTGCTCCACGCTGCGCTGCCCGCCGTAGGCCATCAGCCGCAGCGTCTGGCTGTCGAACTGCTGGGTGAAGATGGCGCCGGCCTGCGACTGGCGCACCGATTTGCGGGTGTTGAACTGGGTGGCCACCGACGTTGCCTGCGCCGGGTCGGCATTGAACTGGGCGCGGGTCAGGCCGAGCGGGTCCTGCGCGTCTGGTGCGTCCAGATAATTGAGCACCAGGTCCAGCCGGCGGCCCTCGGCCAGATCGAACCCGAGCTTGGCATTGACCGACTCGCGCTTGGCGCGGCTATGGGCGCGGAAGCCGTCGGTTTCGAAATGATTGGCGGCCAGGTTGTAGTGCACCGCGCCTTGCTGGCCGAGCAATTGCGCGCCCACATTGACGGTGGCATTGCTGCCATAGGTGGCGCGCAGCCGCCACGGATCGCCCGGCTTGCCGTCGGCGCTCCACAGCTGCAGCACGCCGCCGGAGGAATTGCCGTACAGCGCCGAAAACGGCCCGCGCAGCACTTCCACCCGCTCGGCGCCCAGCACGTTGAAGTGCGACAGTTGGCCCTGGCCGTCCGGCATGCTGGCCGGGATGCCGTCGACCAGCAGGCGCACGCCGCGCACGCCGAAGGTGGAGCGCGCACCGAAGCCGCGGATCGACAGCTGGGTGTCCTGCGCGTAGTTCTGGCGATCGCGCGCCACCAGGCCGGGGATGCCGTCCAGCAACTCGGAGACCTGCGCGCCGCGGCGGTTGTCGTCGTCGGCCGCCACCACAGTGACAGTGAAGGAGGCCGGCAGGTCGAAGTCGTCCACCCCGCGCACGCGCGCGGCGTCCACCTGCACGGTGGGCAAGCGCTGGATCGGTGTGGAGGCGGGTGGCGCCGGATCGGCGGCCAGGACGAGCGGCGTGACGCTCGTAGCGAACAGGCCGCACGCGGCGGCCAACAGGGTGAGTCTGGGCATGGGCGTAGTGTCCCTCATCCGTACTGCGCGCGCATTGTTGCGTACGGAACGAAGCATGCTACGCCGGCCATGGGCTGCTACGATGAAGTGGTTTGGCCCCGCAGCGGCCATTCCCCGGAAGTCCCTCACTCTTTCGTCCTTCAGCGAGTCATGCCGTGTCCTTCTTTGCAAACGTGGAACAGGTTCCAGGCGACCCCATCCTGGGCCTGACCGAGGCCTACAACGCCGATAGCCGCCCCAACAAGGTCAATCTGGGCGTGGGCATCTATTACGACGAAAACGGGCGCATCCCGCTGTTGCGCGCCGTGCACAAGATCGAGCAGCAGCTCGCGCAGGACGCCAAACCGCGCGGCTATCTGCCCATCGACGGCCTGGCCGCGTACGACAAGGCCACCCAGGAGCTGCTGTTCGGCGCCGAGTCGGCGCTGGTGGCCTCCGGGCGCGTGGCGACCTCGCAGACCGTCGGCGGCAGCGGCGCGCTGCGCGTGGGCGCGGACCTGCTCAAGAAGCTGCTGCCCACCTCCACCATCGCCATCAGCAACCCGAGCTGGGAAAACCATCGCGCGGTGTTCGGCGCGGCCGGCTTCGAGGTGGTGGATTACACCTATTTCGATGCGGCAACCCATGGCCTGAACTTCGACGGCATGCTCGCCGACCTGGCCAAGCTCGAACCGGGCACGGTGGTGCTGCTGCACGCCTGCTGCCATAACCCCACCGGCGCGGACCTGACCAAGGACCAGTGGAAGCAGGTCGCCGGCCTGTTGAAAGAGCGCAACCTGTTCCCGTTCGTCGACATCGCCTACCAGGGCTTCGACAAGGGCATCGAAGCCGATGCCTACGCGGTGCGTCTGCTGGCCGCCGAAGGCATCGACAGCTACGTGGTGGCCAGCTCGTATTCCAAGTCGTTCTCGCTGTACGGCGAGCGCGTGGGTGCGCTGTCGGTGGTCTCGGCCACTGCGGCCGAAGCCAAGGCGGTGCAGTCGCAGGTCAAGCGCATCATCCGCACCATCTATTCCAGCCCGTCCACGCACGGCGCCGCGCTGGTGGCCGGCGTGCTGACCAGCCCGGAATTGCGCGATCTGTGGGAGCAGGAACTGACCGAAATGCGTGAGCGCATCCATTCGCTGCGTGCAGGCCTGGTCGAAAAACTGGCCACGCTGGGCTCGCCGGAATTCGCCTTCATCCAGCGCCAGGCCGGCATGTTCTCTTACTCGGGCCTGACCAGAACGCAGGTGGACCGCCTGCGCGAGGAGTTCGCCATCTACGCCGTGGGCACCGGCCGCATCTGCGTGGCCGCACTGAGCCAGCGCAACCTGGACTACGTGGCACAGGCCGTGGCGACCGTCAGCCGGATGTAAGCGACCGCATCGCGATCGGCCACACCGGCCAATGCCAGCAAACCGGGAGCGCGCCAGCCTCCCGGTTTTTTTGTACCCGCAGATGCCGCTCCGTCCCCAATCCTCGCCAACCCACCACCACTCACGCACCGGCATCGCTCCCTTCCCCCGCCCGCGGGGGAAGGTGCCCGAAGGGCGGATGGGGGCAAGCGCAGCCCAACCATCACCAACTCACCATCACCCACGCACCGGCATTGCTCCCTTTCCCCGCCTGCGGGGGAAGGTGCCCGAAGGGCGGATGGGGGCAAGCGCAATACAACCATCTCCAACCCACTACCACCCACGCACCGGCATCGCTCCCTTCCCCCGCCTGCGTGAAAGGTGCCCGAAGGGCGGATGGGGGCAAGCGCAGCGCAATCATCGCTGCCCCCCATTCGCGCATGTTCGATCAATCACGCTGCAAAACGCGCAGCAAGTGATCGAAATCTAACGTCGCAATGGCGACAATGGCGGCCCACTTCCTACACAGGCTGCCCGCCCCCATGTCGCGTCCCTCGCTGACCCGCTTCCTGATCGAAGAGCAACACGCCGGCCGTATCGATGCGGAATTGCGCCAGCTGATCACCATCGTCTCGCGCGCGTGCAAGCGCATTTCCATTGCCGTGAGCAAGGGCGCCCTGGGCGGCGTGCTCGGCGATGCCGGCACCGGCAACGTGCAGGGTGAGGCGCAAAAAAAGCTCGATGTGCTCAGCAACGACATCCTGCTCGAAGCCAATGCCTGGGGCGGTCACCTGGCCGCGTGCGCGTCCGAAGAAATGGACCACAGCCAGCCGGTGCCCGACCAATACCCCAGCGGCGACTTCCTGCTGCTGTTCGACCCGCTCGATGGCAGCTCCAACATCGACGTCAACGTGTCGGTGGGCACCATCTTCTCGGTGCTGCGCGCACCCAAGGGCACCGAGAAGCCCGGCGACGAGCACTTCCTGCAGCCGGGCACGCAACAGGTGGCCGCCGGCTACTGCATCTACGGCCCCAGCACGATGCTGGTGCTCACGCTGGGCCACGGCACCCACGCCTTCACCCTGGAGCGCGAGGAAGGCAGTTTCCTGCTGACCCAGGCCAACATGCGCGTGCCCGAGGACACCGCCGAATACGCCATCAACATGTCCAACCAGCGCCACTGGGAACCTGCGATGCAGTCCTACGTGGGCGACCTGCTGGCCGGCAAGGACGGCGCGCGCGGCAAGGACTTCAACATGCGCTGGATCGCCAGCATGGTCGCCGACGTACACCGCATCCTCACCCGCGGCGGCATCTTTATCTACCCCTGGGACAAGAAGGACCCTTCCAAGCCGGGCAAGCTGCGCCTGATGTACGAAGCCAACCCGATGAGCATGCTGGTCGAGCAAGCCGGCGGCGCGGCGACCACCGGGCGCGAACGCATTCTGGACATCCAACCCACGCAGCTGCATCAGCGCGTACCGGTGTTCCTGGGTTCGAAGAACGAAGTGAACGAGGCGACGCGGTATCACCTGGATGCGGATAAGGCGTGAGACTGCGGTTGCAGCTCAGGCGGCGCGTAAGCTCGACTCCACCAAGACACCCGCCTAGTGCGGGTGTCTTGGTATATGGCGCTCGCTGATTGCGTTGCCTATTAGGCGGCGGGGAGCCAACTGACGACTCGATATTTCCCTCATAGGTCGTCATTTGACTCCACACGGGTCTGCAGTGAGTATCGCCCTCGGACCGGAGCCGGAGTGGGCTGATCTATGCGACGTCGATTTCCAATCGCACCGCCTTGCACCAGTCAGCCGACTGCCCGCAGGGATCACATATCGACAAGGGAGTTCTCATGAAGACCGCATGCGTTGCACTGGTGGCTGCCGTCATGTTGCAGGCCACGCCTGCCTTCTCTGCATCAACTGCGCCATCGCCACTGGTCGGAACCTGGCTGCTGGACACCAGCAGCCTGCCGATGCCACCGGCAGCACGACCCAAACGCGTTGTCCTGGATTTCAAACAGGTTCCCGGCAACAAATGGTCCACCAGGGCCGAGATCGTCGACCACGACAACAAGACGCTGCAGGCACAATCCACGCTCTTGCTGGACGGCACACCGGGCAAGGCCTCGGGCACCTACCTGGTCGATCGCGCCGCAGCCAAAATGCCCGAGCCCGGCGTACTGGTGATGCAGTTGATGTACCAAGGTGTGCCGGCATCCACCCGCACCTATACGGTCAGCGCCGACGGCCTGGTGATGACCGAGATCGAAGCCTACTTCAAGGACGGCAACCCGGTAATGCGCACGGCGTATTTCAAGCGCGCGCAACGGCAGAGCAAGTAAGCGACATCGAGTCGCGCCGTACCATGGCGCGACTCGATGTTTTGGGAGACCTCGCAGTTCGACCGCTGGCCTGAGGTGCGCTGCGTTCTCCGCTCGACGAAGTGAAAAAGCCTAGGAGACCCCCGTGAGGGAAATCTGGAATATCACGCCGAATAGGGGCCTGGGACCGCTTGAATTCGGCATGACGCAAGCGCAAGTTGCCGCGTTCGAAAGTGTCATGGGACCCGTTGAGGAAACGACAGAAGAATTGCTGCCCGACGGTAGCCTGGCAATCAACCAGTTCCGTCATCGCGACGCGCCGTCGTGTTCGTTTCGACGGGGACGATTGACCTATCTTTCGATTGGACAGTCCGACACGATCGACATCCGGTTCCAGGACGTTTCTGTCTTCGACGACGATCCGAAGCTTGTCTACTCGACGCTCGGGCGAGCGGCAGATGCCGTCTTTTGGCATCACAACAGTGTCATCATGCCATCGCTGGGACTTGAACTGGCCGGTTTCGTGATTGAATACAGCCCGAAAGGAAAACCCCCTGTTTTCGTCAGCAAGACAACGGCATTTACCTGGCCGCAATTGGTGCTCGTTCAACCCGGCCAGGAACATTTCAGAAAAGAGGATTTGATCGAGATTTCCAGCGTGGCGCAGTGATATCGAACCAGGCTATAAGTATCCCGATCGTCACTGTGCCACGACCTCAGTCAAGTTGATGGACGAGCGCACTATGCAGAGAGTTATCTACATGCGTGGAATCCATATCGCCCATGTAGGTGAGCTGATGTGCACTAGGCAAGATGTGCATGACAGGCTTGATGACGGCGACCGCACCCTCATTGGAGAGCTGGTGTGTTGATTTCGAGTACGACCTGCATTGCGACGCGGCCGGCATGACGGGGCCGGTTCAGCGCAAGGCGCTATTGCCAGCCATGGCACAGGTGGCGAAGGCGGGCTTGAAGGTTCTCGCCGTCTCGATATACCTTGCCTACATTCGGGCAGGCCGGCCTTCCCGTTGGCCGGTTGCCACCTAAGCCTCAATCTCGATACCGGCCAGGCAAGCGATTGGGTTCAACAGGCACGGGTCGCCCCAAGCTGCCCGTGTCTCGACGCAAATCGTCCCGAAACCGTAGTTGAGCCGAGCCTCCATGACCGACATCACATTCACCGAAGGCGAGCGGGCGGCGATCATCCGCAAGGTCCAGCTTTACTTCAGCGAAGAACTGAAGCAGCAGATCGGACGCTTCGATGCAGAGTTCCTGCTCGATTTCTTTGCCGAGGAGGTCGGAGCGTACTTTTACAATCGCGGCGTCTACGATGCCCAGGCGATCATCGCCAAGCAGCTGGACGATCTGGGAGAGTCGATCTACCAGCTGGAACGCCCGACCGAGTTCAAGAAGTGACTTGCCTCACCACGCGGATGCGATGATGAGAGCCAGCAACCGCGTTCCTACAAGCAGGGATGGCGTGCGAATGACCATGCGTAATTCCCGTTTCATTCTCGTGCTGGTTGGCGTGTTGCTGCCCTATGCGGCGCGCCTGCCGCGCGGGGTGGAATGGCTTGCGCAATACACCGGCACGGCTATCGGCGGCTGGCTGTTCTTCGCGGCGTTCAATGCGATTGCATGGGGCGCGCTACTCGGCATCAGTTTTCTATACCGGCGCCCTGTCTCGCTACTTATTCCCTGCGCGCTTGGCTTCGGTGCGCTGGCCTGGGCGCACGCCACGCTGGATCTGCGTGCCGACGCGCAGTCGGCGCTGGCGCTGATCTTCATCCCGATCTATGCACTGCTGCCCATTGCGGTGGGCGGGGCGCTCGGCTATCTGCTGGACCGGCGATTGCGACGCACGGCAGCACACTGATGCACTCAGCGCATACGTCCTGCCAGCCGCTGCGCGTGCGGCCACGTGCGATGACCGGCACGACCGCTCCCACGCTTTAAGCGACAGAACGACCAAACCCTGCCGCCGGGCACCATGGCGCTGACCGCCGGCCAGGCGGCTGGCGGTCAGCGCCGTCGTCCGGATCAACGCGCCTCGAATGCACCCAGATCCGGTGCACGCCCGTTGAAGGCCTCACCGGTGTCGGCGCCGGCGTCGATCAACGCGCTGCCCGGTGCCAGGATGGCGAAGGTGATGATAGGTAGGTCGCCGTTGGCCTGGCGCGGACGCATGAGCTGGCGCTCGTCCAGGCTGACGAAATCGCCCGCACTGACCACAAGGGGAAGATTGAACGAATTGCGGCCGATATCGTTCTCGCTCGCAGACCCCAGGTTGATCATTTCGATGCGCGTCCCGAATCCCAGGTTGTTGGCCAGATCGTGGCCGTATCCCGGCACGTCGGTGAGGTTGTCGCTCAAGGTGGACTGCATGTCGTAGTTGGCGCGGCCGTTCTTGATCGATGTGTTGCTGATCCACTCCTGCCCACCGATGTGGTGATTGGCGTAGAGGCCGTTGGATCGATTGCCCACTGCCAGATTGAACCGCACGCTATGGCGCGGCACCGGCTTGGGATAATCGCTTCCGTTGCGGCCGTAGCCGCCGGCCTTGAAGCCTGCGCCATTGCCCAGCGGGGTGAATGCGCTGTCGTAGCCGTTGTAGAACGACCAGTTGCGTTGCAGGGTGACCGCAGCGGCGGCATTGATCAGGTCGAAGCCATCGTCGCTGTTGAACCATGCGCGGCTGCCTTCGATGAGGTTTCCGGTGCTTCCCGCAAGCGTCGGGTGCACGCCGAAACCGTCGATATTTCCATCGGAGAAGGCATTGAGTCCGCGGTTGTTATAGGCATCGACGTTGTGAACCCGGTTGTTGCTGCCGGAAACCAGGTACCAGCCGATCGCCTGGCCGTCGTGGATCGCCAGATTCTCGAACAGGTTGTCGTTGCCGCGGTCAACGCGGAATGCTTCGGACTGGGTCAGGCGGTCTGCAATGGTGATCCGCACACCCACCACCTCGAATCCGCGAAAGACGCAGTTGTTGCTGGCCACCCGGAATGCGGCCACGCGCAGGCCGGTGGGCGTCACCGCGGAGAAGTCGAATACCGGTCGCTCGTTGGCGACGTTGACGTAGGCGATGCCGGGCTTGGTGATCTCGTTGACCACGGCGTAGGGCTGCCGCACCACGCTGATATTGGCGCTGGTCAGGCGATAGGTGCCGCCGCGCAGGTAGACGGTATCGCCACTGGACGCGGCGGCCTGCGCAGCCATCAAGCTGGCAAAGGGGGCGGCGCGGGTGCCGGGATTGCCGTCGTTGCCGGTGGGCGCGACGTACCAGTCGGCGGCCACGGCCGTGCACGGCGGCACGCAGGCGGCAACGGCGATCGCCACGATGGTGCGAAGAGAAAGGTTCATCGGATGTCCCTGGTGTACTGCATGAAAGTGGCTGCGTGCCGCCCTTGACCCGACGTGGCGCAAACCGCGAGTCGCGCAGCCTGCGGCAGCCGGTTTGCGCTCGCCAGTGGTCGTGCTCGGTTCTGCTACGACGGTTGACGTTTCGATGTGCCGCAACGCAGAAGTGTTCAAATGGGACATAGGT
This sequence comes from Xanthomonas prunicola, assembly GCF_002846205.1. Taxonomy (GTDB): domain Bacteria; phylum Pseudomonadota; class Gammaproteobacteria; order Xanthomonadales; family Xanthomonadaceae; genus Xanthomonas; species Xanthomonas prunicola. Next base: position 115,687 of record NZ_PHKV01000006.1, on the reverse strand, counting down.
ATCTGGATCGATGCGGACGCTGCCGCTGCCCGCACGGCGGCGCGAGGCTCCACGGTCGCCCCGTGTCCGGCATCGCATCGCCGCACGCCATGCGATCTGGACGCGGACACCGGCCCGCCGGCGCTGCTCCCTTGACCGCCAACACCCACACCGGCCAGTCTCGGGGGCTGGCACGGCGGGGGTCGTGTCGCTCGCCTTCAACGGAGAACCGCCGTGGACCGTCGTACCTTCCTCACCTTGTCGGGCATCGGTGCTGCCGGCTTGCTGTTGCCGCACACACGCCTGATCGCGGCCGAACAATTGCTCACACCGGCGGATGCAGTGCGCAACCGGCGCCTGGCCGATAGCGCACTGGCCACTGCCAAGGCGGCCGGTGCCAGCTATTGCGATGTGCGTGTGGGGCGCTATCTGCGTCAGTTCGTGATCACCCGCGAGGCGCAGGTGGAGAACGTGGTCAAGGCCGAATCCAGCGGCGTGGGTGTGCGCGTGCTGGCCGATGGCGCCTGGGGCTTTGCGGCCACCAACACACTCACCAGCGATGGCGTGGCCGCTGCCACGCGTCAGGCGGTGGCGATCGCCAAGGCCAATGCACGACGGGGCGGAACGCCAGTGCAGCTGGCACCGGTGACGCCGGCCGGGCATGTGAGTTGGAAGACGCCGATCAAGAAGAACGCGATGGAGGTGCCGCTGCAGGACAAGGTGGCGCTGCTGATGGACGTCAACGCCGCTGCGCTCAATGCCGGCGCTACGTTCGTGGCCTCACGTCTGTTTGCCATCAACGAGCAGAAGTATTTCGCCAGCAGCGATGGCTCCTATATCGATCAGGACGTGCATCGGCTGTGGCTGCCGTTCACCGTCACCGCGGTGGACAAGGCCAGCGGCAAGTTCCGCACCCGTGACGGGCTGTCCTCGCCGATGGGCATGGGCTACGAATATCTGGATGGCAATGCCAGCCAGAAGCATCAGCTGCCGGGCGGGCTCATCGGTTACGGACGTAGCTACAATGCGCGCGAAGATGCGATCGCCGCCGCCAAGCAAGCGCGCGCAAAACTCACCGCACCCTCGGTGAAAGCGGGCAAATACGATCTGGTGATCGACCCGAGCAATCTGTTCCTGACCATCCACGAATCGGTGGGGCATCCGCTGGAGCTCGATCGTGTCCTCGGTTACGAGGCCAACTATGCCGGCACCAGTTTCGCAACACTGGACAAGCGCGATGCCGGTTACCGCTGGGGCAGCGATGCGGTGACTTTCATCGCCGACAAGACCCAGCCCGGCAGCCTGGGTGCGGTGGGGTACGACGATGAAGGCGTCAAGAGCAAACAGTGGGAGCTGGTGAAGGACGGCATCCTGGTTGATTACCAATGCACGCGCGATCAGGCGCACCTGCTCGGCAAGACCGCCTCCGACGGCTGCAGTTATGCCGATTCGTGGTCCAGCGTGCAGTTCCAGCGCATGCCCAATGTGTCGTTAACCCCCGGCAAGCAAACGCTTGGCGTTGCCGACATGATCAAGAACGTGGAGCGCGGCTTGTACATCCACGGGCGCGGGTCGTACTCGATCGATCAGCAACGTTACAACGCGCAATTCGGCGGGCAGTTGTTCTACGAGATCGAAAATGGCCAGGTCACGCGCTTGGTGGAGGACGGCGCGTACCAGATCCGCACGCCGGAATTCTGGAATGCCTGCAGCGCGGTATGCGATCAACGCGATTTCCGCCTGGGTGGCTCGTTCTTCGATGGCAAGGGCCAACCCAGCCAAGTCTCGGCGGTGTCACATGGCTCCTCCACCGCGCGCTTCGATGGCATCAACGTGATCAATACTGCGCGTTCGCTGGGGTAATGGTCGGTAGATCAACGGCGCTGCGATTCATCCGTTTGCGCTGATCAATCACGTCGGGCGCTGGGATGTCCCCTGTGCAGTGGAATCGCTGTCTCCACGTCGAGTGTGCGGTGCCCTCACCGCAACGGAACGTGCGTCGGTGGCCTGGTGACGCTCTTTGTTGCTCGGCTCGTGTTGGGAAAGGAATCCGTCTGCGTATCCAACGCGCGGCAACAGTCATCGCACAGCGCCAGCCGCGCTCGCCACACATCAGTGCACGCCCGTAGCGCCACTGGCTTCAGACGGGCCAACGTTTGCACAGGTACCCCTGCCAAAAGTCATTTGACGCAGCATTCATCGCCCGGCAAGAATCGGGAATGCCGCGCGCACCACGTGCGTGTCACCACACCACCTGCGCGCCGCGCGGGACTATTGGGGAGTTGCCCGTGCAGCGACGTGATTTCCTGGCCCTCACCGGGCTGACCATGGGTGGGCTCATCGTGCCTGCCTACTTCGGCAAGGCCATTGCCGCCGAGCAGTTGTTGACGCCTTTCGATGTGGGCCGCAAGAAGCGTCTGGCCGATGCAGGTTTGAACGCTGCGCGCCAGGCGGGCGCAAGCTATTGCGATGTGCGCATCGGCCGCTATCTGCGCCAGTTCGTCATCACCCGAGAAGACAAGGTGCAAAACGTGGTCAACACCGAGTCCATCGGTGCCGGCATCCGCGTGATCGTGGGTGGCGCCTGGGGCTTTGCCGCCACCAACGATCTCACCGAACAAGGCGTGGCCAAGGCAGCCGCGCAAGCGGCGGCGATCGCCAAGGCCAATGCCAAGGTGCAAGGCACGCCGGTGCAACTGGCGCCGACGCCGGGCGTGGGCGAAGTGAGCTGGAAGACGCCGATCAAGAAAAACGCGATGGAAGTGCCGATCAAGGACAAGGTGGATCTGCTGCTGGGCGTCAACGCCGCCGCCACGGCCGCCGGCGCCAACTTCGTCAACTCGATGCTGTTCGTGGTCAACGAGCAGAAGTATTTCGCCAGCACCGACGGCTCCTACATCGACCAGGACGTGCACCGCATCTGGGCGCCGATGAGCGTCACTGCGATCGACAAGGCCAGCGGCAAGTTCCGCACCCGCGACGGACTCTCTGCGCCGATGGGCCTGGGCTACGAATATCTCGATGGCGCCGCCTCGGGCAAGTTCGTCTCGCCCAACGGCGTGGTCAATTACGGCCTGTCGTACGACATGAAGGAAGATGCGATCGCCGCCGCCAAACAGGCGCAGGAAAAGCTCAAGGCGCCGTCGGTGAAGCCGGGCAAGTACGACCTGGTGCTGGATCCCTCGCACACCTGGCTCACCATCCACGAGTCGATCGGTCACCCATTGGAGCTGGACCGCGTGCTCGGCTACGAAGCCAACTACGCCGGCACCAGTTTCGCCACGCTCGACAAGCTCAAGGCCGGTTTCCAGTACGGCAGCGACAAGGTGCATATCCTCGCCGACAAGACCCAACCCGGCAGCCTCGGCGCGGTGGGCTACGACGATGAAGGCGTCAAGACCAAGCAGTGGGATCTGATCCGCGACGGCAAGCTGGTGGACTACCAGGCCATCCGCGATCAGGCGCATATCCTGGGCAAGACCGCCTCCGATGGCTGTTGCTATGCCGACTCGTGGTCGAGCGTGCAGTTCCAACGCATGGCCAATGTATCGCTGGCTGCCGGCAAGACGCCGCTGAGCGTGAGCGATTTGATCAAGAACGTGGAAAACGGCATCTATATCATCGGCGACGGCTCGTTCTCCATCGACCAGCAGCGTTACAACGCACAGTTCGGTGGCCAGTTGTTCTACGAGATCAAGAACGGTGCCATCACCCGCATGCTGGAAGACGTGGCCTACCAGATCCGCACGCCGGAATTCTGGAACGCCTGCAGCGCGGTGGCCGACCAGCGCGATTACCGCCTGGGCGGCTCGTTCTTCGACGGCAAGGGCCAGCCGAGCCAGGTCTCGGCGGTCTCGCACGGTTCGTCCACCGCCCGCTTCGATGGCATCAACGTCATCAGCACCGCCCGCTCGCTCGGCTGACAGGAGAAACCCACATGAGCATCCTTACCGAAGCGCAGGCCAAGGCCATTCTGGACAAGGTCATCAAGCTGTCCAAAGCCGACGAGTGCACCGCCACGCTCACCGGGTCGATCGACGGCAATATCCGTTTTGCGCTCAACAACGTGTCCACCAGCGGCATCGTCGACAACACCGATCTGCAGGTGCAGGTGGCGTTCGGCAAGCGCGTGGGCATCGCCACCATCAACGAGTTCGACGACGCCTCGCTGGAACGCGTGGTGCGCCGCGCCGAAGATCTGGCAAAGCTGGCGCCGGAAAATCCTGAGTTCATGCCGGCTGTCGACAAGCAGACCTACACCGCCAGCCCCACCTTCAGCGAATCCACCGCCGCCATCGATCCGGCATTCCGCGCGCAGGTGGCGGCCGATTCGATCGCCCCATGCAAGGGCAAGGGCCTGATCGCCGCCGGCTTCCTGGAAGATGGCCAGAGCTTTACCGCATTCGCCAACAGCAAAGGCAACTTCGGCTATCAGCGCGGCGCGCGCTTCGACTACACCTGCACCGTGCGCACCGAAGACGGCCGTGGCTCGGGCTGGGTGGGCCGCAATCTGAAAGATGCCGCCGACTTCAAGGCCGAGCAGGACATCCGCATCGCCATGCGCAAGGCCAGCGATTCGGCCGAAGCCAAGGCGCTGGAGCCGGGCAAGTACACCGTGATCCTGGAGCCGGCCGCCGCGGCGGGGCTGATCTCCTTCATGATGAATTTCTTCGACGCACGGCGCGCCGACGAAGGCCGCAGCTTCCTGTCCAAGAAGGGCGGCGGCAACAAGCTCGGTGAGCAGGTCTACGACCCGCGCGTGAACATCAGCGCAGACCCGTGGGACCCGCGTGCCGCGGTGATGCCGTGGGACGAAGAAGGCCTGCCGCGCGAAAAGATGTCCATCGTGGAGAACGGCAAAATCGCCAACCTGCAGTATTCGCGCTACTGGGCGCAGAAGAACGGCAAGCGCGCGGTGGGCGAGCCGGGCAACCTGCTGATGGCCGGTGGCGACAAGAACATCGCCGAACTGGTGCGTGGCACCGAGAAAGGCATCCTGGTCACGCGTACCTGGTACATCCGCATGGTCGACCCGCAGACCGTGCTGCTGACCGGGCTGACCCGCGACGGCACCTTCTACATCGAGAACGGCCAGATCAAATATCCGGTGAAGAACTTCCGCTTCAACGAATCGCCGGTCATCATGCTCAACAACATCGATGAGCTGGGCAAGCCGGTGCGCGTGGCCGGTGATGAATCCAACTTCGTGATGATGATTCCACCGATGCGGCTGCGCGACTTTACGTTTACCTCGTTGTCGGATGCGGTGTGACTGAGAGCCGGGAATCGGGAGTGGGGAATCGGGAATGGGAGAGCGGAGCAAGCTCTTCGCGGCCCGATGGTTTTCCTGCACATCCCGTTCGCGGTCTACACGCCCTGGCGGCGCCCGCGACGCGCCGCCATTTCCTTGGATTGCTGCTCGGTAGCGTTGCTGCGTTGGCGTTGCCGCAGCGCGCGCGGGCGGCGGGCAATTACGATTTCTGGTTTACCCGGCTGCGCTACGACTCCGGTGATTGGGATGTGGACGCGCGCATGCCGTCCAACCTGATCACCTCGTTGATCGACTACACCCAGCTACGTGTGGACCCGCAGGAGCATGTGATCGATCTTGCCGACCCGCGCATGTTGCAGGCACCGTTCTGTTATCTGTCCGGGCACAAGCTGGTGGAGTTCAACCCGGCCGAACGGCGCAATTTCGAGCGCTATGTGCGCAATGGCGGCTTCGTGTTCGTGGACGATTGCAATCACGATATCGATGGATTGTTCGCTACATCGTTCCAAGCGCAGATGACCTCGATCTTCGGCAAGACTGCGCTGCAGAAGCTCCCCAAAAGCCATCGGCTCTACAGCGCATTCTTCAAGTTCCCGGACGGCCCGCCGGCGACCAGCTTCGAGCTCAATGGCTGGGGCGACGATCTGGTGCATGACTATCTCAAGGGCATCAGCATCGATGGACGCCTGGGAGTGCTCTACAGCAACAAGGATTACGGCTGCGAATGGGATTACGACTGGCGCAACAAACGCTTTCTGGCCGAAGACAACACCAAGTTCGGCGTCAACATCGTGATGTACGCATTGACCAATTGATCGCCACATGTCGATCGCCATGTAGCAGCGCGCTCGCGCGCGGTGACGATTGACCGGTGAAGCCTCGCGCGCAAGCGCGCTCCTACACCAGCAACCCTATAACGAGACTTGCCCCATGACTTCCCCCAACGACGAGACGCTCAGCACGCAGCTGTCCCAACTCGGCGCGCTGCGTGCGGCGCTGGCCCAGGCGGTGGTGGGCCAGGCTGCGGTGGTGGAGCAGTTGTTGATCGGCTTGCTCGCCGGTGGACACTGCCTGCTGGAAGGCGCGCCCGGGTTAGGCAAGACGCTGCTGGTGCGCTCGCTGGGGCGGGCGCTGGAGCTGCAATTTCGCCGCGTGCAATTCACCCCCGACTTGATGCCCAGCGACATCCTGGGCACCGAGTTGCTGGAAGAAGACCATGGCACCGGGCATCGGCATTTCCGCTTTCAGCGAGGGCCGATTTTCACCAATCTGCTGCTGGCCGACGAACTCAATCGCACTCCGCCCAAGACCCAGGCCGCGCTGCTGGAAGCCATGAGCGAACGCACGGTCAGTTATGCCGGCACCACCTATGCGCTGCCGGCGCCGTTCTTCGTGCTGGCCACGCAAAACCCGATCGAACAGGCCGGCACCTACCCGTTGCCGGAGGCGCAGCTGGATCGCTTCCTGCTGCATGTGCGGGTGGACTACCCCAGCGAGCAGGAAGAGCGCGACATCCTCACCCAGACCACCGGCAGCGCGAGCGCGCAGGTGCCCAAGGTGATGGACGCGGCCAGCGTGCAGGCACTGCAGCAGTACGTGCGCCAGGTGCATGTGGGCGCGGAGTTGCTGACCTGGATCAACCGTCTGGTACGCGCCAGCCGGCCCGGCCCGCAGGCCAGCGATGAAGTCAGGCAGTGGATCAAATGGGGCGCCGGCCCGCGCGCCGGTCAGTCGCTGGTACTGGCGTGCAAGGCACGCGCATTGCTGCACGGCCGCTTTGCAGCAACCCGCGAAGACGTGGTTGCGCTTGCGGCGCCGGTGATGCGCCACCGCCTGTTGCTCTCGTTCGCTGCCGAAGCCGAACAACGCACGGCCGACGATGTGGTCGCCGCACTGCTGCGCGCCGTGCCATTCCCGGCCTGAGGCGCAGCGCGGCGTGCATGTGGACGTGCCGGCCTTGATTCCCAGCGACGTGCGCAGCCGCCTGCGTGGTCTGCAACTGCGTGCGCGTCACGCGCAGGGTGCGCACGGCATCGGGCAACACGCCAGCCGCAGCCGAGGCGCCGGGCTGGAATTCGCGCAATACCGCGCATACGAACCAGGCGATGCGCTGCGCCAGATCGACTGGAAAATCTATGCGCGCTCAGATCGCTTCTTCGTGCGCGAAGCCGAGCGCGAAAGCCCGCTTACGCTGTGGTTGGTGCTCGATGCCACTGCCTCGGCTGGCCAGGCCGATCACGCGCGCCCTGACAACACGCGCCTGCAGGCGATGGCGACCTTGGCCGCTTGCGCTGCAGAAATCGCGCTACAGCAGGGCGATCAGGTCGGTCTGTTCGCAGTACATGGCGGCGGGCTGGTAGCAGTGCCGGCCGGCGGTGGGGCTAGGCAACGCGACCGGCTATGGCTGGCGCTGCACGCAGTGCGCGCCGGCGGGCGCTGGCCGGGCATGGATGCCGTGCGCCCGTTGTGGGAACGCATCGCCGCGCATGCGCTGGTGCTGTCGATCGGCGATGGCTTCGACGACGAACTGAATGCTGCGCTGGAAAAACTTGCAGCCGCCCGCCGCGAAGTCATGCAACTGCAGGTGCTGACCTGCGACGAACGCGATTTCAGTTTCAGCGGCGGGCACCGTTTTCGCGACCCGGAAACCGGCGAAGAAGTATTGGGCGATGGCACGGCGATGCGTGCCGATTATCTGCAACGCTTCGGCGCTGCACAGCGCGCGCGGCAGGCGCGCTGGCAAGCCGCCGGCATCGCGCATGCACTGCATTATCTGGACGCAGCACCCGACGCGGCATTGCGCCGATTGTTCGGACAAGGTGCGCAGCGATGAGCTCGCCATTGGCCTGCGACCACGCCGCCAAGCGGGTCTGGCAATGAACCTGCTGTTGCTCTTCCCTGCGGGCCTGGCCGCGTTGGCCGCGTTGCTGCTGCCGCTGCTGATCCATCTGGCCCGGCGTAGCGAACACCGGCCCACCGACTTCGCCGCGTTGCGCTGGTTGCGTGCGATGCCGCGCCCGCGCCATCGGCTGCGTTTGGACGAATGGCCGCTGCTGTTGGTGCGCTTATTGCTGCTCGCCGCCGTGGCGCTGCTATTGGCCGAGCCGGCCGTGCGCGCGCATGAAGATGCACGCCCGCGCATTGCGCTTAGCCCGGGGGTCGATGTGGTCGCCGCGCGTCAGCTCGGCCACGCCGCAGACGCGCAGTGGGTGTGGCTGGCGCCGGGTTTTCCGCCGGTGGATGCGGATGCCAACGCCGATGCGCCGAAAGGACCCGCCACGCCCGCAGACACGACGCAGCCGGTATCCAGCCTGTTGCGCGAACTCGATGCCAGCCTGCCGCCGGGCGCCGCGCTCAGCGTGATCGTGCCGGCCCAGTGGGGCCCGCTGGATGCGCAGCGCCTGCAGTTGTCGCGCCAGGTGCGCTGGCAGGTACTGCCCGGCCAATCGCCGGTGACCGCGCCCGCCACTGCCGCGCCGCTCCGACTGCAGGCGATTGCCGACGACAGCGCCGCGCCGGCCCTGCGCTATCTGCGCGCCGTGCATGCTGCCTGGGCGCTGCCGGGCGGCCTGCCGGTCGGCACGCCGGCCGATGCCCAGCCGGCGCGCTGGAGGCCCGGCACGGTGGTGGTATGGCTGTCGCGCAGCGCCCCGCCGGAGTCGGTGATGGCCTGGGTCGCAGCGGGCGGGCAGGTGCTGCTGGATGCGCAGACCACCATCCCGCCCAACCTCGCCGCCGCGCTGCAGCCTGTACAACAGGCCGCATCTGGCGACCCATTGCTCGATGCCGCAGCACTCGGCCACGGACGCCTGCTGCGGTGGTCCGCAGCGCTACAGCCGCAGCAACTGCCCGCGCTGCTGGAAGCCGATTTCCCCACCCGCCTGCACGACGCCCTGCAGCCGCTGCCCACACCCCAGCGCGCGTTGGCACAGACCCAGCAGCCACAGCGCGGTGCCGCAAGCCGCCTGACCACCGCAGCGTGGCCACTGGCACCGTGGCTGGTCGGCCTGGTGCTGCTGCTGTTCGCGCTCGAACGCTGGCTGGCCACCGCGCCGCGCCGGGCCACCCCCGCATGAGCACGCCGACACTGCAGCAGGCGTGGTGGGCGGCACGGCGGCGACAGGCCGCAGGCGTGCTGGTGTTCGGGCTGCCGCTGGCAGCGGTGCCGGCGGCGCTGGCATGGCGCACCGGTGCGCAGGCAGCCGTCGTGGCGCTGCTGCTTGTGGGTCTGCTGGCACTGGGCGGCGTGGCGCTGCTGGCCGCGCGGCGGCTCGATCAGACCTGGCTGATCCGCCGGCTGGACCGCGATCCCGATCTGGAAGACAGCAGCGATGTGCTGTTCACCCCCGTCACCCAGCTCGGTCCGCTGCAGACCCTGCAACGGCAGCGGCTGGAGCAGCGCCTGCGCAGCATCCCACGCGACCTGCGGCCGGCCTGGCCGTGGCAGCGGGCCTGGCCCTGGAGCGTGCTCGGCGTGCTCGCCTGTGGCGCACTGCTGCTGTGGCCACAACCGGCCGCCCAACGCGCGCCGCCGGCCGACCGCGTTGCCGCAGCGCGTGCCAGCGGCGGCGCCCCCACGCTGCGGCAGGCGCAGCTGCGCAGCAGCCCGCCGGCCTACACCGGCCTTCCCGCCGCGCGGCTGCCCGGTCTGGATGCGCGCGTGCCCGCCGGCACCCGGCTGGACTGGCAACTGCAGGTCAGCCCGGCGCCGCGCAGCGTGGCCCTGCGGCTGACCGACGGTCGAACCGTCGCGCTGGCCCGGCAAGGCGGCAGCGCTGCGTGGCAAGGCCACTGGGTCGCCGAGCGCGCCAGCCTGTACCGCATCCTCATCGATGGCGCACCGGCCGACCGCCAGTTGCATCGGCTGGACGTGCTGCCCGACCGCCCGCCGCAGGTGCGCGTGCTCGCGCCCGAGCAGAGCCTGGTGTCGTGGACGCCGGCCAACGGCCCCTGGACCCTGCGCTTCGAAGCCAGCGACGACTACGCCGTCGCCGCCAGCGCCGAGCTGCGCCTGACCCTGGCCCAGGGCAGCGGCGAAAACATCACCTTCACCACCCAGCGCCGCACGCTCACTGGCAGCGGCCCGGCCCGGCAACGCAGCTTCGCCACCACGCTGCCGCCGCAAGCCTTGGGCATGGCCGCCGGCGATGACCTGATCGCCCAACTCATCGTGCACGACACCCGCCAGCCCGGTCCGCAGGAAGGCCGCAGCGCCAGCGTGATCCTGCGCTGGCCGCCGCCCGAACAGACCATGGCCGCCGGGCTGGAAGCCAGCGTCAAGCGGACCTTGCCGGCTTACTTTCGCAGCCAGCGCCAGATCATCATTGATGCCGAGGCGCTGCTGAAGGAAAAACCGCGCCTGGATGCGGCCACCTTTCTCAAGCGCTCCGATGCCATCGGCGTGGACCAGCGCCTGCTGCGACTGCGCTACGGCCAGTTCCTGGGCGAAGAAAGCGAAGGCGCGCCGCAAGGTCCGCCGACTGCCGACGCGCCGCCCACCAGCGACGCGCCGGCCGACGATCTACCGACCGCCGACATGTCCACCGCAGATGCGCAAAGCGCGCCCGCCGCTGCGTCGGACACCCACGCCGGGCATGACCACGACAGTCACGATCACCACGCCCACGCCACCGAGCCCGGCGCCGCCGCACTGGACGATCACGATCATGACCATGGCGGCAGCAACGGACGGCCTGAGCGCAGCAGCTTCGGCCAGGCGGAGAACGTGCTGGCCGAATTCGGCCATACCCACGACCACGCCGAGGCTGCCACCCTGCTCGATCCGCAGACCCGCTTGCTGCTGCGCGCTGCGCTGGACCAGATGTGGCAATCGGAGGGCGAGCTGCGCCAGGGCCACCCCGAGCGCGCGCTGCCGTATGCCAACAAGGCGCTGGGCTTCATCAAGCAGGTGCAGCAGGCCGAGCGCATCTATCTGGCGCGCGTGGGCACGCAACTTCCGCCGATCGACCCCAGCCGTCGTCTCAGCGGCGACCGCGCCGGCCTGGGCGACCGCGCCGCCGGGCTGGACACCCGACCGGATCCAGACCCCTCCGCATTGCAGCTATGGGACGCACTGGGCGAAGCCACCCCGGTGCCCGACGCCACCCTGGCCCGCTACGCGCAGTGGCTGCAAATCCGGCAGGATCGCCTGCACGACCCGCTGAGCCTGGCCGCCGCCGTGGAAACCCTGCGCGCCGAACCCGAGTGCGCCAGCTGCCGCGCCCAGCTACGCGCCCAGGTCTGGCGCACCCTGCTCGCCCCACCGGCAGCACCGCATCGCCGCGCCGCAGCCGATGCCCGCGGCCAGCGTTATCTGGACGCGCTGCAGCAGGAGATGCAGCCGTGAGTGCACACCTGATCCGCTGTCTCCCGATGCACCGCTCGATCCGAGCGAGGTTGTTTGTCGCCGTGACAGCAAGCGGTCCGCTGGCGTGCGCGCAGACCGCATCGCCAAGGCTGTACGACGGTCGCTCTCTGGATGCATTGCGCCGGGAGCCGCAACCATGACGCACTCCTTGCCTTGGCTGGTCGGCGCTGCATTGCTGCTGGTCGCCGTCATCGGCTGCGTGCGCCTGCTGCGGACGCACGCCCGGCAACCGCAGCCGCGCATCCGGCTCTGGCTGCTGCTCGCCGCCCAAGCACTGCTCGCCGCACTGCTGTATCCCGTGCTGCTGCCACCGCCGCGCGCCGGCAGCGGTGGGGAACTGCATGTCGCCACCGCCGGCACCGCAGCCGGGCAGGTCCCCACGCGCGACCTAGCACGCTGGGTCGCCTTGCCCGAGGCACCCACGTTACCCGGCGTAACGCGGGTGCCGGACCTGGCCACCGCGCTACGACGCGCGCCCGGCACCACCGCGCTGGTCGTGCACGGCAGCGGCCTGCCCGCGCGCGACCGCGAGGGGCTGCCAATGCCGCCACAGCTGGCGCTTAACCCTGCGCCGCCAGGCTTGGTCGCGGTGTCGACACCGCCGCCGGTGGCCCCGGGTGACACCATTGCCGTGGATGCGCAGCTGCAGGGCCTTGCCAACGCACGCGTGGAACTGCTCGACCCGGCCGGCCAGGTGGTGGACAGCGCAGGGGCCGATCGCGCCGGCCGCGTGCGCCTGCGTGGCGTCGCCCGGGCGCCGGGCCAGGTGCTGTTCGCTGTGCGTGTGCGCGATGCCACTGGCGCCGAACGTGGCCGCGTGGAGGTGCCGGTACTGATTGCCGCCATGCCGCCTACGCGCGTGCTGCTCCTGGCCGGCGCACCGCAGCCGGAACTGAAATATCTGCGCCGCTGGGCCAGCGATGCCGGGCTGGAAGTGCGCAGTCAGATCGCGGTCGGCCCCGGGGTGCAGTTCGGCGAGGGCGCCGCGCTGGATGCGGCCAGCCTGGACCGGCTCGACCTGCTGATCATCGACCCCCGCCGCCTGGTCGCGCTGGGCAATGCGCAGCGTCACACCGTGCGCGCGGCAATCCAACGCGGTTTAGGCGTCCTGGTGCGCAGCGACGGGCCACTGGATGCCGGCACCCGCGCGGCCCTGGCCGCACTCGGCCTTTCCGTCAGCGGCGGCAGCACCAGCAGCCCGTTGCCCGCACCGCAGCGGCTGTCGTCGCTGGCTCAACCCAGCGATCCGGCCACCAGCCCGGGCGATGCCCCAGCAATTGCGCCGCTGCAACGTCGCGATCTGCAACCACAGGCCAGCGACGCCCTGATCGCCGCGCGCGCCGACGATGGCAGCGCCCTGGGGTGGTGGCGCGCACAAGGCCGCGGGCGCATCGGCATCGGCCTGGTCGAAGACAGCTTCGCGCTGGTGCTGGCCGGCCGCAGCGATCTGCATGCGGCGCTCTGGGCGCACTTGTCCGGCGCCGTCGCCCGCCCGGGCGCCGCGCTACCGGCCCCGGTGCAGCAAGGCTGGTCGCAGCAACGCATGACCCTGTGCGACCTGAGCGTCGATGCCGTTGTCTCCGACCCCAACCAGGCCCGCCAGCCCCTGCTGCTGGAACGCAACGGCAACGCGCCGCCCTGCGCCGGCTACTGGCCAGCAACCCCCGGCTGGCATCGTCTGCACAGCGGCACCACGCAACGCTGGCTCTACATCCGCGCGCCCAACGACGCACCCGCCATGTACGCGCAGCAACTGCGCGCAGCGACCATTGCGCTGGCGAGCGGCACTGCCGCCGCACCCATCGCCATGCCTGCGACACAACCGGGCGCGCGTTGGCCGTGGCTGCTCATTTGGCTCGGCGTGGCCGCAGCGCTGTGGTGGTTCGAGCGGCGGCGGGAAAACCAGGCATCCGCGCGCTGACAGCGCAACACGACTTGCGGCCGCTATTGTCTCTGACAACGCGGCAGACCTTCCTATCACGGCCGTCGCGCATGGACGGCAGTGCCTACACCGCGCCATCTCATCATCGAAGCACTCTGGAGATCGGATGAAGATGCGTTGGTGTGTCATCCCGTGGCTTACATACGCAAGCCTGCTTGTCCTCCTGCGCGTTACCATCGTAGGCCCAAGCGACGCACTGGCAGCCGCTTATGGCTTCGGGAGCCTGTTGGTGCTCGGCATCCCCTGCTTGATTGGAAGTGCTCGGGCCCGTCGCGAGCTGGAAGCAACAGATCGCAAGCGATGGGAGCAGCTAACGCAGTTCCCCGGGCTTGGACCCGGTGCTTATAACGGGTTCGCCGAACTTGCATGGATCGCCCAACCTGCCTCATCGATTCCCGAGCACGTCAAACCGCTCTGGTTGAATGCGCGCAGGCGTCTGTGGATTCCGATTGCCTGGTTTCTGACAGGTATTCCAATGATCATGCTCCTATCGATCGGGCATCCCTAACAGAAACGAGCGCCTGTACACCTGCTTGGTATCGCCAATCGCATCGTCCTGCCGGGTAGCCGGGAGTCTGAAGCGCCCGCGTTTAATGTCGTGATCGCCACACACGCTGCTTGTAGCTGCATGTGCTCATCGGGCCATGAGGCAAACGTTTCTACGACCGCCGCCACACCCGGCAATGATTGTTCGCCGGCAATGCCACATCGTCGATCAACTGCAAGCCCACCGATGCTGCCAACGCATCCACTGCCTCGGCATCGCGAATACCCGATGCGGGGTCGCGCTCGCGCAACATCGCGTCGAAGTCACGATTGCTGTCACTGATGAACTGCCCGTTGCGGTTGAATGGCCCGTAGACCGCCAACACTGCATCCGTCGCCATCACCGTTGGCAAGCCGGCGAACAAGGCCTGCACCTGTGGCCAGCCCATGATGTGCAAGGTGTTGGCGCTGTAGATCGCGTCGAAGCCACTGTGGCCATCACGCAGCGCGGGCAGGCGGGGCGGCGGTGCAAGCCAGGGCGCGGGCGTCAACACGGCTTGCAATGGAATAGGCGGTGGCGTATTCGGCAGTGCAGCCTCATCCAGCCATTGCTGCACGCCGTGCAGATGATCGGCGTGATCGCTGGCCTGCCACTGCAACCATGGCATTGCTGCAGCGAAATGCACTGCGTGCTGCCCGGTGCCCGCGCCGATTTCCAGCACATGCTGCCGATCGGCAAAGTGCGCACGCAGCACGTCCAGAATCGGGTCGCGGTTACGCGCAGAGGCGGGCGAAAAGGGCTTGGTCATGATCAGCATCTGTCTGGGTGAAGACGATTATCGCGTAGCGGAATTCTGCAGCGATCACTGCCTAGGTGGCATGAGAACACGCGACCTCGCAGTGGTGATCCTGCACCGCGTGTCACCCGCGGTGGCCTTACCTGCAGGACGTGTTGCACGATGACAACGCAGGCACTTTAGAGCCGCATGACGTGCTCCGCATCACCGCGGCGGCGGCAATGCCTCATACGCACGCCGTACCGCGTCTTCGCCAAAGCGGCGCTCCAGGCGGCGCACGATGAAATGTCCGCGCGCCATCGCCTGGAAGTGGCGCATGAAAACGGTGTTGAGCGTGGCGCCACTGACCGCGCCGACCAGCGGCACTGCCTGTACGGCAAGTTTTTCGCCCACATTCACCGAAAACTTCGCCGCAACCCGCGACACCAGCGAAACCAGCACCGGTGCGCCCTTGCTGGCGAAGCCGTGCGCGGCCACGTAACTGGCCGCGGCGCTCAGTTGCTGCGCCATCGCCGCACGTACTGCGAAATAGCCCGATTCGGCGCCATCGTCACTGGCACTGCGACCGCCATGCGCCAATACTTCCAGGCAAGCCAGCGCGGTTTCTGGGTCGTGGAGCGATTCGCCTTCGGCACGGGCGATATCGGCGATGGAGCGCAGCATCACCGTGGTGGTCATCGGCAGCTCCACCATCAGCCCCGGCAGGCCGAAAAAGCCCCCTGCACCACCAGCAACGGCCACTGCCAGCGTGTGCCGCGTGGTGGACGCCGGCTGCTGCGCAGCGGTCTTGCCGCGCAGGCTCAGCAACGCCGATTTCATCGCCACCTGCAGCGCACGGCGGGTCAGGCCATCGATGCTGCGGGTCACTATCTTGGGGAGCCGCTTGGTCATCAGGCTCTCGATCGGCGCACCCAGCGCGTTGGCCAGTTGCGCCGCCACGCCGGGGTTTTCCAGCAATGCGTGGGCCGTGGCCAGATCGCGCTGCGCGGCAGCGTCCATCACCGGTATCGGAAGCGTTGTCATGCCTGCTCATCATGGTTGGGACCTGGCCGATGTTACCCAGCGCGATGTGAGCGCCGCACAAGCGAACCGAACCATGCTGGGCCTGCAACGCAATTGGCTGTTAAAATCCGGGATCATCGGCGTCCAAGCAGCGATTGCTCACCAGATGAATTGCGAGATCCGCCATAGCATCGTCATTGCCGCCGCACCCGAAGTGGTCTCTGCTGCGTTGTCCGAGCCCCACCAGCTTGCGCATTGGTGGACTCGCGAAGTGAGCCTGGCCGACGATCTGGTGCGCCTGGAGTGGAGCCGGCAGGGCTGGCGAGTGGAGCTCAGCATTGATGCCGGGGCCAATCATCAGCTGGTGTGCTGGCGCTGCCACGATTCCAACATGCTCGATACCGACGCCTGGAAAGGCACCGTGATGCGCTTCGAGCTACGCTCCACCAGCCAGGGCACACAGATTGATTTCGTGCAGTCCGGCTACCGCGATTCGCCGTGCAGAGAGGCCTGCGCGCGCGGCTGGCGTTTCTTCCTGGGCAGCAGCCTCAAACGCTATGTGGAAACCGGCGAGGGCGCGCCGTCGGCCGATATGCGCATGCCCGAATCGCTAGAGCAACACCCGCACAGCGCGCCAAATGATTCAGAAGCGCGCGTTGGCAGCGTTCAACGCGCTGCGTCGATGACGGGCAACAGCAGGTAGACCTGAAACACAGCGAGCTTTCCGCCCATCGCATCATGACCAACAAGAACAGCTCCCAAAGCGACTCCGCAGACTGCCACGCAGCCGCTCGCAAGGGTGTGTTGGCCCTCTAGCCGCCCTCCTCGACGATTCTGGCCGTCGCCCCGCCTACATGGCGGCGATGCGCAAGGCCATCGCTCGCACCGCGTATCGCGCACCAGGCAACCCGCTGCTGCGGTAACACGACATGCGCCTGACGCAGCAGACGCATGTCGTGCGGAAAACGCCGATCGCTCACGCCGTGCGCGGCTGGCCCATCGATGATGCTGTGTTGACCGGCAACTGCGCATCCACCGTCACCGGGCTGTCGGCCTGCAACAGTGCGCGCGCTTCGGCGTCGCTGGCGACCGCAGGCGGCGAGCCGCGTAGCGGTAATCCCGCGGTTTCGCGCACGAACAGCATGGTCAGCAAGCCGATTGCCGCTGCACCCATCAGGTAGTACGCCGGTACCAGCGGGTCGCCGGTGCGCTCGACCAGCCAAGCGGTGACCAGTGGCGTGGTGCCGCCGAACAACGAGACCGAGACGTTGAAGCCGATCGACAACGCGCTGTAGCGCACCGGCGTGTAGAACAG
Source organism: Xanthomonas prunicola (assembly GCF_002846205.1). Classification (GTDB taxonomy): domain Bacteria; phylum Pseudomonadota; class Gammaproteobacteria; order Xanthomonadales; family Xanthomonadaceae; genus Xanthomonas; species Xanthomonas prunicola. The sequence continues at coordinate 98,527 of NZ_PHKV01000006.1, read as the reverse complement.
CGCCGGCAACGTGGACGGCATCGAACTGGTGAAGCACACCAGCGCCAGACCAAGCAGCATCAGCCCGGCGAAAATCAATCCGTCGTGACCGCTGCCGATCAGCAACAGGCATGGGATCGCCAATGCAAACAGTGCGATGCAGGCGCCGATGATCATCGGCCGCCGCCCCAGTTTGTCGCTGAACATGCCGCCGACGATGTTGAGCGGCATCATCACCAGCATCACCAGGATGATCAGCAACAGGCCCTTGCTCTCGGCGTAGCCCATGGTGACGCTGAGATAGCTGGGCATGTAGGTCAGCAGCATGTAGTCGGTGACGTTGAACACCAGCACCAGGCCCACGCACTTGAGCAGTTGCGGCCAATGCAGGCGCAGCAACGTCATCACGCCTTGCGCGGCGCTCTGTCGTTCGCGCTGCTCGGATTGTTCGGTGTACGCGCGAAATGCCGGGGTTTCTTCCAGCTTCATGCGCATGTACAGACCGAGCAGACCGAGCGGGCCGGCGATCAGGAACGGCACGCGCCAGCCCCAATCGAGCATCTGCGCCGGGGTCACGCTCATGTGCAACACGGTGACGGTGGCAGCACCGGCGATGTAGCCACCAAGCGTGCCAAATTCCAGCCAACTGCCCATCAGGCCGCGATTGCGATCGGTGGCGTATTCGGCAATGAAGGTGGCCGCGCCACCGTATTCGCCGCCGGTGGAAAACCCTTGCAGCAAACGCGCCAGCAACAGCAGTGCAGGCGCCCACAGGCCAATGCGCTCGTAGGCAGGAATCAGGCCGATGCTGAAGGTGCCCAGCGCCATCAGGATCATCGTGGCCGCCAGCACTTTCTGGCGTCCGTAACGGTCACCGAGTGGGCCGAACACCATGCCGCCAATCGGCCGCACCAGAAAGGCCACGGTGAAGGTGGCAAAGGTGGCGATCAACTGCGCGGTCGGATTACTGGCCGGGAAGAACACCTGGCCCAGCGTCACCGCCAGATAACCATACACGCCGAAGTCGAACCACTCCATCGCATTGCCCAGCGCCGCAGCGCCGACGGCCTTGCGCAGCATGCCGCGGTCCACCACGGTGACATCATCCAGTTGCAGCTGGCGGCGGCGTTTGAACCAGCCAAAGTGCGAACGCATCGCGCGGGCATCGTGCATCTGTGGTCTCCGTAAGTCGCGCCTCGGATTGCTCGTCGGACGCAGGCCATCGCTGCCCGCTCGCCCTGGCAACGCACAGGACACGGCACATCACGCAAGCACGGCAGCGCATTGCACTGGATGACACCGGAGGCATTCCCGGACGGCCGCGTGGATTCAGCGACGCTGCGGGACAGACGACCAAGGGATGGGCAATGCCCAGGGGCTTGATCAGTGCGCCATGTTACTACAGCGCGCAGATCGTTGCAGGCGCGACTGCGTGCAGTACGGGAAAAGGCCTTGGGTCTGGCGGATTCGTATGCACGAGTGCGCGATGTGCATAGACGCGATCACCCTGTCTTGTGCGTGCACGTACGCCGCCACGTCGTCACGCAGGCCCTGCATCATGGCGGCGAGTGCATCTGCATTAACGCGGTGGGTACGCGCGTTTTGTAGCGACTGAAAATCACTGCTGCATGCGCCAGGCGACTGCGCGCCATGTGTTTAAGCGCTTTTACTGGTCCCAAGTGCGCGGCGCAGCAGTGCACTGCTGCAGGCAATCAACCGGCATCCAGCACCGACAACATGTCTTGCAGATCCTCACGCGTCTGCGGCCTCACCGCACGCGCCAACTCTTCGCCATCGCGCAGCAGGATGATCGTGGGCCACAACTTGACGCGAAAAGAGCGGCCCAGCGACCGCCCTTTTCCATCTTCGATCTTGCGGTAGTCGATCGCTTCGTACACACCCAGCAGCTTTTGCAGCAGCGGCTGGGCGGCAATGCAGTGGCCGCACCAGTCGGTACCAAACTCCAGCACTTGCAGTCCGGTCTGTGCCTCCACCGCACTGCGTTCCGGTGCCTGGGTGGCGTACTCGCGCACGAACCCCATCGTCTCGCTGCTCCGCTGTGTTACGACAGGGCGCGCTGGATATCTTCCAGCGGCAGGTTGGTCAGATCCTTGGCAAGGTCACCCACCAGACGCTGCTGGGTTTGCTTGTGCAGCAATGGGCGCACGCGGCCCAGCGTGGTCGGATCCGCCACCAGCACCAGATGCGTGTATTCGTGTTTCAGCGCGCCATCGTTCAAGGCGTGCGAGAGCTGCTTGGCGAACGTCATTTCGTCCAGGTCCGCCTCGGTGAGGTCCCGCGGTGCCTTGCCGGCCGGGCCGTCGTCATCGACGTTCTGCACATCGGTGCGCGCATGCTGGCGCAGTACCACCTTGGATTCGTTGCCGGTGTTGGTGAACCAACGGGCTTCGCCGCCATCGGCCACCACGACCAAGGCCCCCTGAGGAATTTGCAGACTCATGCGATTCTCCTGGTGAATGATGACGCTGCAAGTACAGCGCCGGTCGGTCCCAACCTAGGAGAGAAGATGTAAGTTTTGCGCCTAGTCGGTGTCAGCATCGCGTTAGTGCTGCGCTTGGAACTGCGGCGGCAGCTCCAGGTGCATGCTGAAAAAGCGTACGATCACGCGGAGCGCCTGCTGGCTTTCCGGCAGCGCGAGCGATCCCTTTCGCCAATGCCGTGTCATGCAGTGCCCTCCCAGGCGCTTTGGGCCGAGGAGGATAGCCTGCGTTCGGCCGCGTTCGAGCCAGGCGCGTGGCATCACCAGGCACGATGCAGTGGATCAGCCCAGATAGGGCCGCTCGCTGGCAAACAGCAACTGCTGTGCGCCACGCCGCCACGCATCCGGGCAGCGCTCGCCCAGCAGCACGGCCGCCATCGTATAGGCCAAGCCGCGGCCGACCAGGCTGACGCCGCCCAGCGCCGCTTCGGCCTGCTGCTGGCTGCTGCCGGCCTGCACCGCGTCGAAGAACCGCGCGATGTGTGCGCCGTCTTCGCCGGTGCCTTGCAGGGTCGCCGCGCGCAACGCATCCACCGGCCAGCCTTCGCGTGCGGCCAGTGCCCAGGTACTCGGTGCGATGATCGGGTCGAGCCCGGCACTGTCGGGAAGTGCACGCGCCTGCTGCCGCAACGCGGCGCTGGCACCCTTGGATGCAGCGGCGAGCCGGACGATGCGTGCGTGCACGTTGGCATTGGCGGCCGCCTCTGACACTGCCGTGTCCAGCTGGCCGTGGGCCAGCGCGTAATAGCTGTGGTACGGCGTGCCCTGCGTGCGTTCGCCGCCTTCCAGTGCCACGATCGACGCCAGTGATGGCGACTGCTGCGCCATGCCCGGCAGGTCCGTCGCCAGGCCGCGGTAGCGCTGCAAACGCGCCAGCATCGGCAACACTTCGTCAGCCAATGCCGGCGCACGCGCTGCTTGTTCGTACAGCGCCTGGGCTTGCGGCAGATGCAACTGGCCGACCTGCACGGCTGCTGCTGCGCGTTGCAGCCAGGGGTCGTTGGGCCAGCGCGCCTGTGCGGCAAGAAACGCCTGGTCGCGCTCGGGGGTATCGCTGCTGCAGCGGATCGCCGCGTACTGCAACGCAGAAGCATCCGGATGCGCCTGGGCAGCGGCGGTGTGCTGCTTGCACACTTGCGCACGTTGCTCGGGTGTGGCGATGTCCTGCTGCATGCGCAGCGCCACCACGTCTTGCGGGTTGCGCTGCAGGCGCTCGGTCACAATGCCAGGCACGGCCTGTGGCGCGGTGCTGCGCAATTGCTCCATCCACTGCTGCAGGTACGCCGAGCCCGCATCGTCCCACTGCGCATGCGCGGTGATCAGCGCCAGATCGCGCTCCGGGCCCAGCTCGCCCAGCAGTTCGTGTGGCGCACGCCCGGACACGGCCGTCAGCACGTCGCGGTACTGGCTGCCCTTGCCGCTGACCGTCTCCGGCGGCGCGCTGAAGATGTCCTGCGCCTGGGTGCGTTCCCAGCGCGTGGTGCTCAAACTGCGAGTGGTGTCTTCGCTGGCCGAGCCGTAGCTGGCCCGCCAGTTCAGCAGCAGCGCGGCACCGGCGACGTTGTAAGCGAACTGGCCGCCGTGGCCGCCACTGGGCGCATCGAAGCGTTCGATCGTCGCGCCGTTGGCGGCGCGGGTTTCGACGTGATGCGATGCGCGTTCCGACAAGCGAAACACATGGCGGTCATTGGCCGGGATGGTGGCGGACTGTCCATCGATGGCCACCGTCACGGTCTGCTGCAAGCCGTTGTAGGCGACTACTTCGGCCATTCCCACGGTGCCACCGGCCCACAACACGCCAGCAACAATGGATGCGGCCACCGCCACCCGCGCAACCGACGGAAACACGCCGTCGGCGGCCAGAAAGCGCTGCCACAGGTTCTGCCGCAGATCGCGTTGCCGCACTTCGCCCGGCAGGCGGATCGGGTAGTCGCCCGGCGCTGCCGGGGGCGTGTCGTCGGTCGGCGAGGCCTCGTCATGCCGCAGGCGCTCGGCTACGGCGTTCTCTGCGCGCAGCAACTCTTCCAGACTGGCATCGCGCAGCGTGCCCAGGGCGTCCAGGGTGACCTGCACCCAGCTGCCGGCCGCCTTCATCCAGGCGTTGATGTTGTTTTCGTCGGCCTCGACCAAGCCAAATTCCGGCAGGCACTGCGACCACTGCGGCTTGCCCAGGGCCTGCGCCAACGGTGCATTCAACTGCACCCGCCCGGCTTGCGCATACACATGACGCAGCGCGCGTTGCACCTGGTTGCAGGCCGCCACCAGCTTGCGCAGTTCCTTGGCCGAGACACGGCCATCGGCAATGACGCTGTGAAAGGTCTGCAGGTATAGCAGGTTGGCGTCTTCCAGATCGGCAATGGTGTGATCGGTGTAATGCAGCACTGCCAGATAGCCGCGCAGCAGCGCCGGCCAGTCGCCGCCGATGGTGTTGGCGGCCGCCAGGTGTACGCTGCGGCAACGTTGATCGTGGCCGCTGACGCGCGCACGCAGCACCCGCAGTTCGTCGTCCAGTTCGGCGATCACCGCCGGCAGCTGCGTACGCGACAGCGTGGTGCCCTTCCAGGTCACCACACCGCCGGCCGCACGCAGCCCGCCATCCATCAAGCCTTGCAAGGTGGCGCGTTGGCGCTCGCGCTCGCGCAGCTGTTCGATCGCCTGGCCATCGTCGGGCAGATACAGGCTGTCCAACGCCTGCAGCAGGTCGCCCGATGGCAGCGGCGCGGCATACAGCTCGGCCAGAGTGCGCGCGGTACGCGTGCAGGAGCGCCCCAGGTACAACCCTTGGTAGCGCCGCGACAACGACAAGGCGGCGAATTCGCGTTCCAACTGCTCCAGCGAAACAGCGGTGTCCACACAGGTGGGCGCCTGGCCGTTGAACATGCCCAGCGACACACGCTCACGCAGCGCCTGGGCGCCGTGCAGCAGTTCCATCGCCGGGCGCGCATCGATGGCGCAGGCGATGTAGCGGCGTTTGAGATTCTCCTCGCGCGCGGCGCTGGGTGGATGCGTGGCCCACATCTGCGAGGGCTGCGCGATTTCGGTATGAAACAGCCGGTGCGTCGGCGCCGCCTCGGTCGGTACCGCCGGTACCACACCGTGCCCCGGGTCGTTCAGCACCACGCGCATGTGTTCGATGATGCGCGACTGGATGGCGAACAGATCCTTGACCGGGCGGTCCTGGGCGAACTCGCGCGCGGCAAAGCGCAGCGCGCGCTGGAAGCCGTCGTCGGCCGCTTCCAGCTTGTGCAATGCGTGCACCAGCGCATCGCTGCCGGTGAGCGATGCGGCCACCAGGTCGGCCTGGTATTCCATCTCGCGCGAGAGTGCCCGCTGCGCCAGTACCACGCCACGGAAGGTAATTTCGACCAGCGAGCGGATCGACCACACGATCAACGACAGCCCCCAGCCGATCCACGCCACGCGCAAATCGATGCGCGACAGCGTCGCCAGCACGCGATCCAGTGCATCGCGCTTGCCCACGATATGCGCGGCGATCTGCTGGGCGATATACACCCAACGGCCGACCGCCATGGTGCGCTGGGCGAAATGGCCGAATTCGTGCGCGAGCACCGCCTTCAACTCGCCCAGGTTGAGCACATTGACCAGGCCCAGCCCGATATCCAGATTCTTGCGCGAGGGCAGCAATAGATTGATCAGCGACAGGTCGTAGAACACCCCGGCGTTGACCTGCGCCGACAGATAGACCTTGTGCGGGCGTGGTGCACCGGCATCGTCGGCCAGCTGGTGCAAGAAGGCGAACAACGCCGGCTGCTCGGCGGGCGTGAGTTCCAGCGCGCGGCTGTCGCGTTCGGCGCGCTTGTTGAACACCAGCGCCTTGGCCATGAACACCGTCAGAAACGCAGCGCCTGCCGCCACCACCCACAACCAGAACGCCTGCTCGCCACCGGAGCCCTGCAGCAGGCCGGCCACCAACCGGTAGGCGGTCCAGCCGAACCACACCAGCAAGCCCAGATACACCGCGATGAAGCCGCCCAGCCCGAGCATGGCCAGCCAGGCGTTGCGGCGGTAGTTGCTGCTGGGCGCAGTGAGCTGTTCCGGCACCACGGCCGGGCCTTGCGGATAGAGCGATTCCATTCGTTTCCCCTGATGAGTGGCCGGGCACCACGCAGGCGTTCGGCATCCCGGCCGTGCGATTCGATCCACCGGGCGTGCTGTCCCCTCGCCCCGGCAGCGCAGAAAATAGCCGAGCGCGGCGACAAAATCCACGTGGCGCGGACGAGGCGGGGCACGCCCGCGGCGCGATCGCCTCAGCGCCGCTGCCACGCGGTCATTCGCGCGTGGCAGCGCGCTCGGCCTGCACCTGCCGCACCGCCTGCACGGCCGAGCGGGTCAATGGGGTGGGTAAGGCATCGAGTCCGAACCAGCCGAGTTCCAGCAGCACCTGCGGCTCGCACAGCACCGCGTGTTCGGAACCCTGGATGCTGGCCAGGTACACCGGCGCCACCCAGTGTTGCGGCGGGTCCATGTCCGGTTCGAAGTGGCTGACCACGCACAGCACGCGCTGCGGGTGCACCTGCAGACCGGTCTCTTCGAGCACCTCGCGCACCACGGTGGCCTCCACGGTTTCCATCCAATCCACCTTGCCGCCTGGCAGGCCCCAATGGCCTTGCTCGGGCGCACGCCCGCGCCGCACCAGCAGCAAGTGACCATCGGCCCGCTGGATGAAGGCGCCACAACCAACGCGCGGGCGTAACTCGGAAGACATCGGCATCAGCGACTCTCGCAGACTCTGGTACACCAGTGTCCTAGATGTGGCGGCTACGGGGAATGCTGGCAGGCATGTTCGATCGCCACATGCCCAGTCGTTTGAGGATCGCCATGCATGGAGCAATCGCCGTGGCGCGCAGCGGCGGATGCCTGCGCATTGGCGTTATGTCAGTGATGGTCTGCAATAACGCCGCCTTAGCACCGCATTGGCCAGCATGATCGCCTTTCCGCGCCATGCTGGCGCGCTGCTGTTGGAGAAGGGCATGTCTCGAATTCTTGTCATCGGCGGCCACGGCAAGGTGGCGCGCCTGCTCACGCCGCTGCTGGTGCGTGGCGGGCATCAGGTCACTGCGCTGTTCCGCAACCCTGCACACGAAGACGACGTGATTGCCGATGGCGCCACGCCGGTGGTGTTCGACATCGAACACGCGCAGAACGATGGCATTGCCGCACAACTGGCCGGGCACGCTGCGGTGGTGTGGTCGGCCGGCGCGGGCGGCGGCGATGCGGCACGCACCTATGCGGTGGATCGCGATGCGGCCATCCGCTCGATGCATGCGGCCGAGCAGGCGCGCGTGCGTCGCTACGTGATGGTCTCGTATCTCGGTGCCGGGCTGGAACACGGCGTCGGGCCGGACGATGCGTTCTTCGCCTATGCGCAGGCCAAGGGTGCCGCCGATGCGCACCTGCGCAGCACCACGCTGGACTGGACCGTGCTGGGTCCCGGCCGGCTCACCTCGGATTCGCCGTCGGGCGGCATCACGCTCGACCCGGGCAGCGACACTGACGGTGGCGTCTCGCGCGGCAACGTGGCACAGGTGATCGCTGCCGTACTGGCAACGCCGGCCAGTATCGGCAAAACGCTGGGCTTCATCGACGGCCAGACACCCATCCCGCAGGCGCTGTCGCAGCTGGAATGAACGCAGCACCCTGCGCGATCCACACTGCACGCGGTCACCGGCGCCGGCTAACGAATTCCTAAAGCCCGCGCCCGCATAGTCGCGAGCGCAGCCATTGTGGAGGTCGCTCATGTCCGCGTTCGCCAGCCCGGGCCGCGCCGGGATTCTGCCGCCGTCTCTGCTCGAACACGTGGCGCAGGCGGCGCCCGCGCATGCGCGTCAGTGCGCGGTGCTGTCGCGGCAACTCATGGCGCAGCTGCGGCAGCAGCGCGCACTCGGGCTGCTGGCACGCGCCGATGCGCAGGCTGCAGAAGCCGAGGCAAAACAGGCTGCCGGGATGGTGCAACGACGCATTTCCGATACCCAGCACGGCGCCACCCTGCCCGGCACTCTGGTACGCGACGAAGGCGCCGCGGCTACGCAAGACGTGGCCGTGACTGAAGCCTACGACTCCCTGGGCGCCACCGGCGATTTCTTCCAGACCGTTTATGGACGCGATTCGATCGACTTCAAGGGAGTGCCGCTGATCGGCCCGGCGCATTACGAGCGCGGCTATGACAACGCGTTCTGGAATGGCGAGCAGATGGTATTCGGCGACGGCGAGGTGTTCAACCGCTTCACCATCGCCATCGAGGTCGTCGGGCACGCGCTCGGCCACGGGGTCACCGAGCGCCGCGCCAACCTGATCTATCAAGGCCAGTCCGGCGCCTTGAATGAGTCGGTTTCGGATGCGTTCGGCGTACTGATCAAGCAGTACACGCTGCGCCAGAGCGCCGACCAGGCCGACTGGATCATCGGCGTGGGCCTGCGCTCGATGCAGGCATCTGGCAGCGCGTACGATGACCCGGCGCTGGGCAACGATCCACGGCCGGCCACCATGGCCGGTTATGTCGACACGCAAGAGGACGATGGCGGCATGCACCACAATGCCGGCATTCCTAACCACGCGCTCTATCGTGCCGCCGTCGCGAGCGGCGGTGCTGCGTGGGAGAAGACCGGGCGCATCTGGTATCGCGCGCTCACCGGCGGCAAGCTGGCCGCCGGTGCGGACTTCGCCACCTTCGCCGCGCTGACCGTCAACGTGGCCAGCGCCGACGACGGCGCCCCCAGCAGCGAAACCGCCGCCGTGCAGCAAGCCTGGCGCGACATGGGTGTGCTCGCATGAGCCCACAACGGCCACCGATAGAGCCGGGCGTGACCTTGCGACTCGCACGCGAGGGCGGCGTGGCGGCCTTTCCGGCCATGCGCCGCGAGCGCCAGCTGGTGATGGATGCGCTGGACGAGACGCAGCGGCTGCACCTACGTAGCGTGCTGGATCAGTGCATGGTGCATGCGCTGCCGGCCCCGCAGGCCGGCGGTGGCGACCGTCGCTATTTCAGCATCGTCTGGGATGGCGCCAGCGAGCCGCTGCGCATCCCCGAAGAACATGCGCCAGCCGAAATCGTGCGGCTATGGAAGCAGGGCACGCTGTAGCGCAGATCGACCGCCACAGGGTGACTTGCAGGCTTCGCTCTACAGCAACATGGGTGAGGCGTGCCGTATTGACCTCGGACACAAACGCAGACACCGCGCAGCGCGCGGTGTCTGTCGGTAAGCGAATGTGGTCCAACTGCGGATGCCTGCACCCTTTAAGCTGCCTAGATGCTCTAGGGCTGCACAGCTGGTGACGCATAGTGGCGCCCACCGCGTTAGCGCGACGTGCAGCGCAGAGGTCAGTCTGAAGACATGCCGCTCATCGCTGCACTGCACCAAGCACGCGGTGCGCGGCGCCCGGTCAATTCTCCGGATGCGCTTCCACCAGATGCGCCAGCAGCATCAACGAATCTTGCCAGCCCAGGTAGCAAGCATGCAGCGGAATCTGCTCGGGTATGCCTTCCTGCACCACGTGCAGATCGGTACCGCACGGCAGCGCGTGCAACTGCACCGTGGTCACCATGGTGCCGGGCAGCGACGGGTCGTCGAACGCATCGTCGTAGCGCAGCAACGCATTGGGTTGCAGCGTGCGGTAGGTGCCACCGAACGCGTGCCGCTCGCCATTGGCGAAATTGGTGAAGGCCATGCGGAAGGTGCCGCCGACATGTGCCTGCAAATGCTCGACAGTGCAGGTGAACCCGTTCGGCGGCAGCCACTTGACCACCGCATCGGCTTCGAGGAAAGCGCGATAGATCCGCTCGGGGCTGGCACGTACAACGCGGTGGAGCGTGACGGTGGACATAGGCACTCGCTTGGGCAGAGGACGTGTGTACATGCTAGCGATGAACGAACCTCTGCACACCATGGCAGGCGATTGCCTGCCTGCATCAACGCTCTGCCCAAGCAGCGTTCGCTCGGCGAGGTATCGGTTGGCCGCATTCGTGTGCGATGCATTGCAGCGGACGACAACGCGCGAGGTGCCTTGCTGCACGTTCGAACCGGTGCATCCGCCAGCACATCGGCAGCGCGCGGGCATCGGCGCACATTGCCGCCGCGACCGGCTTCGCGGATAGTCGCAGCACTGCTCAGACGATTTCTTCCATGATGCTCGCGACCTTGTTGTTGCTCGCCGCCGGACTGCTAGGTGCCGTTGTGCTCGCTGGCGGCGTCTGGTGGTTGCTGGCGCGCCGCCGTGACGCCAAGGCCGATGACAGCGCGCCGCCGCTTGCCGTCAGCGCGCCCACCGCACACGCGTCGCCCTCGCCGATCGCACCGGAACCACTGCCAGCCGCGCCGCCGCCGCAACCAGCGCAGCGGCCCACCGCACAGCCACTGCAGATAGAACCACCGCCGATGCGCCCGCTGTTGCGGCGCATGTATGCGGCGGTGATGGCCACGCCCTCGCTAGCCGAGGGCACGCTGCCGACCGACCCTGCGCAGGCGGAGGTGCTGGCCGCTGTCGGCGCCGCGCTCGAACATGTCGACCTGCGCCCGCAATTGCTGCCGCGCCGCCCGCACCTGTTGCCGCAGCTGATGCGTGCGGTGAACGACCCGGACGCTTCCGGTCGTGGCATCGCCACAATCATCGCGCAGGACCCGGCGCTGGCGGCCAACCTGCTGCGCATCGCCAACAGCGCGCTGTATCGCCCGCAAGGCGGCCCGCTGGAAAGCCTGGAGCGTGCGGTCGTGCATATCGGCACCGAAGGCGTGCGCCAGATCGTCGCCGCGGCCGTGATGCAGCCGGTGTTGAGCCTGGATGGCGGCCTCTACTCACGCCTGCCCGCTGCCGTGTGGGATTACGCACTGCGTACCGCCACCGCCGCAGCCGCCTATCTACGCCAACGCGGCGGCGACACCTTGTCCGGTCAACTCGCCGGCTTGCTGCAGGGTCTGGGCGCGATCGTGATCCTGCGCGTATTGCGCGACACCTACGCCGAGCGCCCCGGCGTGCCCTACAACCTGGAGGTCGCCGCCGCCCTGGTCGAACGCCATACCGCTGCAGTGGCCAAGACCATTGCCACTGCCTGGGACCTGTCTGCGCAACTCAGCACCGCGCTGGACGAACAGCGCCCGGAACACGACACCACCCTGCTCGCGACCTCACTCGGCCTGGCCCTGCGCTACGGCCGCCTCGCCGCCGCCCTGGCCATGCTCGCCCGCCACGGCGCCGAGCATGAAGACCACGCGCTCAGCATCCTGGCCACCCTGGAGCCGGACAGCGAGGCCAACGCCGCACTGTGGCAACGGCTGGTGGCTGCGAGCGTGGAGTAATGCATTTCGACGGCGACCGCGACGCATCCTTGACCGATCTCGAGGACCTCAACGAATGCATCTGTCGCCGCGACCAGTCATGTTTCATGGATTTACTGCACACGATCTTGGGAGACAAGAACAAGATTTTTTTCTGGATCCAGAACACCTTCAGCCACGAAACTTGACTAGAGGTTGTCCCATGCGGGTAAAGATGCGATCCAGATGCGTGAGCGGCACACGCTCTGCTTTCCTTTTGTTCTCACTGCATTGACAGCCTGTGCCATGCAGGCCAATCGGCAATTGGATACGAGCTCTTGAAAATCACAACGAGGCGTCGATCTCGAAAAAATATTCGCATCCAGATGATGGCATCCGCAAAGGCTGTCATCTATGTCGGCATGCGCAAGGAAGATGTGCTCACGCTATTGGGTCCGCCCGATGATTCCGAAGACGCTGGGAGCACACCCACCGATGTGTACCACCTTGGCATGTCTCCATACGCAGGAGACACCCAGGCATACGACCTCACATACAAAGACGGGAAAGTGGTTAGTCACCATACCGTGCAAGGCTAAACGGGTGTCTGCGCGCGGGCGATTCCTGCCGGCGCACTCATGCCGGCGGAGATCAACTCCTTCACCCGCGCGGTCAGCACGCTCACGCTGAACGGCTTGGTCAGCACCGCCATACCCGCTTCCAGATGGCGGTGGTCCAGCAAGGCGTTCTCGGCAAAGCCGGTGATGAAAAGCACCTTGAGCCCGGGGCGGTGGGTGCGGCCGGCGTCAGCCATCTGACGGCCGTTCATGCCGCCGGGCAGGCCCACGTCGCTGATCAGCAGATCGATGCGCGCATCCGATTGCAGCAGGCCCAGGCCGGCCACACTGTCGCCGGCTTCGATGACGGTATAGCCCAATTCCTGCAATACCTCGCCCAACAGCAGACGGATGGCCGGTTCGTCGTCGACGATCAACACCGTCTCGCCGGCATCGGTGGGCGTGAGTTGCAGCGGATCGGCATGGGCATCGGGCTGCGTTGCATCGCCCAGATGGCGCGGCAGATACAGGCACACACTAGTGCCCTTGCCCACTTCCGACTGGATCCGCACCTGCCCGCCGGATTGCTTGGCAAAGCCATAGATCATCGACAGCCCCAGCCCGGTGCCTTCGCCCAGCGGCTTGGTGGTGAAGAACGGGTCGAACGCGCGCGCCACCACGTCCGGTGGCATGCCGGTGCCGGTATCGCCGACGCATAGCCACAGGTACGGGCCCTGGCGCATGCCCAGTTGCCGTTCCAGGTCGTGGTCGATCCAGTGGTTGCCGGTCTCGATGTGTAGCCGCCCGCCATCGGGCATGGCATCGCGCGCGTTGATGCACAGGTTGAGCAAGGCGTTTTCCAGCTGCGAGGCATCCACCAGTGCGGGCCACAGCGCGGCATTGGGGGTGTAGTCCACCTGGATGCCCGGGCCCACCGTACGCTGCACCAGCTCCAGGATACCGGCGATCAACTGGCTGACGTTGGTCGGCTTGGGCAACAAGGTCTGCCGCCGCGCAAACGCCAGCAAGCGGTGCGTCAACGCCGCTGCGCGCGTGGTGGCGCTCTGCGCAATCCCCAGATAGCGCGGCAGCTCCGCAAAGCGCTGCTGCTCCAGGCGCAACGTCATCACTTCCAGCGCGCCGGAAATACCGGCCAGCAGATTATTGAAGTCGTGCGCCAGCCCGCCGGTGAGCTGACCCACCGCTTCCATCTTCTGCGATTGGCGCAGCGCCTCTTCGGCCGCCATCAACTCGCGCGTCCGCGCGGTGACGCGCTGCTCCAGCGTCTGGCTCAGGTCGCGCAGCGCGGCCAACGCACGGTCGCGTTCTTCGGACAGGGCGTGGCGTGCGTCGATATCCAGCAGCACGCCGGGAAACCGCAGCGGCGTGCCGTCGGGCGCATGTTCCACACGACCGTTGGCTTCCAGCCAGTAGTAATTGCCGTCGCGGCGTCTGACCCGGTACTGGTGCGCATACGCACCGCCACGCGCAATCGCCGTGCCGATCGCTGCGCGCAGGCCATCGCGATCGTCCGGGTGCACCGTGGCGATGACCTGCTCCAACGGCAGGCCGGTGCGGCTGATGGACGGGTCGAAGCCGAAGGTCTCGGCAAAGGCCTCGTCCACCGAAAACGCATCGTTTGGCAGGTCCCAGATCCAGGTGCCGATGATCGCGCCGGCGGCCAGCGCCAGCTGCACGCGCTCGGCATTGCGGCGCGCGACGGTCTCCGCTTCCAGCGCGCGATCGCGTTCGCTGGTACGGCTCACCACTTCATGCACCAGATGCGTGTTCTCGTTGCTCAGCATCGCGTTTTGGATCTCGCGATCGCGTTCGGCCGCCACCTGTGCAGTCGTTTCGATGGCGATGTTCAACAGCCCCACGATGCTGCCGTCCTCTCCACGGATGGGCGAGGCGGTGGCATTCCAGTAGGTGGTCTCGCGCACGCCGTTGCGCACCATCGGCAACGACACGACGCCCTGGCCGTAGCCGACGCCGGTGCGCATCACCTGCGCAAAGTCCTCGGCGATGGGCGCATAGGTTTCGCCCCAGACCTCGGCCACCGGTTGCCCCAATGCGCGCGGATGGCGGTCGCCCAACGAGCGCAGGTACACATCGTTGTAGAGCATGCGCAGGTCCGGCCCCCACAGCACCGCACCCAGCAACTTGGCGTTGAGCACCATCGATAACGCCGAGCGCAGCGATTGCGGCCAGGTCTGCGGGTCGCCCAGCGGCGTGGCCGCCCAATCGTGCGCGCGGATCGCCGCGCCCATGACGCCGCCGCCTGACAGGAACTCCAGACCGTTTGGCTCGATGGCGGGGTGCGCTGTGCTCACGTGATGGCGGCCGTGCCTGGTTGGAAGTGGCGCATTGTGGCATGCGCTCCTGCACGCGATGTGCCGTGCCCGTGCAGTGTCATTGCCTGCAGTCCGGTGGCGGTGTGGCTGCAGCCGACCAGGCCTGCCGGTGCCCACGCCAGCCCCACCGCCACACATAGAAAAACACCGGGCCATCCCTGGATGGCCCGGTGCCGAGCGAGTCGCGGCATCCGTCGCCGGAAGGGTTGCCCCTGCACCTTGCGCAGGTCCTGCGCCCTGTCGACAGCGCCGGCTTGCGCACGGTGCCCAGCTGCAGGCCACGGTTCCCCACCGTGTGCCTTCCACGCAAGCGCTTACACCTCGACGATCGGGTCGCTGCGGCGGCCGAAACGGCCCGCACCAAACGCGATGCCGGCACCCAGGATCAGCAGCACCAGAGTGGTCCAGGCCGCGCGCGACACGCCGCGGGCGGCCACATCACCGGCCTGGCGGGCCTTCTGCTCGGCCGTGCGCTTGAGCGATTCGTACTGCGCCACGGCCTTCTGGTAGCTCTGCGCGTAGTTGTCGGCAATCTGCTCGGCCTGCGCGCGCGACTTGCCGGTGCGCGCGACGATCAGGTTGACCAACGCATCGCGGTCGGCGGCATCGATGGCCGGCTTGGCCTGGGCACGTACGCGGTCGAACCAAGCGGCCAACGCATCAGACGCAGCCTGCGGGGTCTGCGCCACGCCGGTGGCGGTGGCCTTGCCGTCGTTGCTTACGGATTCGGCCTGGTTCTTCAGACGCTCGGGATTGAGCTCGGCCTTGCCGGTCTGGCGCAGCACGGTGTCCAACTGACCACGCAGGTCACCCCAATCCAGCGCGATGCCTTGCTGCTTCAGTTCTTCCTGCACGCCATTGCCTAGCGCCGGTGCGGCGGCGGCAATGCCCTGGCCCGTCAACGACAAGCCCTTGCCGACCACGCCCGACACTGCGCCCACGGCGCTGCTGGCCAAGGCGGCAACCAGCCAGGTGGCGATCAACGACGTCACCGCCCAGCTGAGCAAGCCGTGCATGCCGCCACGCACCGTGGCCAGACGGCCGGCGACGAACGCGCCCGCCGCAATCGAAACCAAGGTGCTCAATGCCAGCCAGATGCCAGCGCCGGCGCCCAGGCCGCTGACCGGGTTGGCTTCGCGCAACGGATCGATGGTGGCCGCGCCGATCGCGGTGCCCAACACGCTCAGCGTCAGATAGGTCACCAGCGCAATGGTGCAGCCGGCGAGTACGGCGCCCCACGACATCTTGGGGGCGTAGGAAGGACGGACAAGCTGTGCCATGGAATGGCCTCATTGCAGTGAAAGTGCGGCCAGTGTGGAAGCGGCGCCGGCGTGACGCCTGAGCCGGATGCACCAGTGCAGCTAGTGCATTCGCGTCAGGCAGCCGCTACCGTGAGCGCCCACTGTTGGTCTCTACCGCCGTTGTTTGCCCGAGGGTCACCCATGTCGTCAGGCAGTGAAGCCACACCTCCCAGCAGCCCGCCCAGTTCCACCAATCGCCGCCAGTTGCAGCAGATCATCACCGGCTTGAGCGAAGGCGTGATTCTGATCGAGCCGGATCAGACCATTACCTGGGCCAACGAGGCTGCGCTGGCCATGCATGGCGCCAGCGAACTCTCCGAGCTGGGCGCCACCGTCAGCGACTACCGCGCTCGCTTCCAGCTGCGCTATCGCAACAACCATCGCTTGAACGCCGGCACCTACCCCATCGACCGCGTCATTGCAGGCGAAGTCTTCAATGACGTTGTTGTCGAAGTGTTTCGCGCCGACACCGATGAGCAATGGGTGCACCGCGTGCGCAGCCTGGTGCTGACCGATGCCCAAGGCGAACCCGATTGCCTGGTGCTGATCGTGGCCGATGCCAGCGATTGGGCCAGCGCCGAGCAGCGCTTCGAACGCACCTTCAACGCCAACCCCGCGCCGGCCTGCATCTGCCGGCTCGACGACAAGCGCTATATCAAGGCGAACCAGGGCTTTCTGGAAATGACCGGCTATACGCGCGAAGCAGTGGTGGGCAAGAGCGTGTTCGAGGTCGATGTCCTGGAAATGGCCGACCGCCGTGAACTGGCGCTGGAGCGCCTCAATGAAGGGGCCACCATTCCGCAGATGCAGGCCGAACTCAGCCTGCCCGACGGCACTACCAAACTGGTGGTGGTGGCAGGCCAGCCGATCGAAATCGGCGAAGAAGCCTGCATGCTGTTCACCTTCATGGACCTGGAACCGCGCCGCCGCGCCGAAGTGGCGCTGCGCCAGAGCGAAGAACGCTTCGCCAAGGCGTTTCGTATCACCCCGGTGCCCACGCTGATGTGCAATGCCGAAACCTTGCAGATCGTGGAAATAAACGACGCGGTGTCGCAGATCACCCAGTACGCCACCGAAGACATCGTCGGCAAGCCCATCGATGAAATCGGCCTGTTTCCCAGCCGCCACGCATACCAGCAGTTCTATCGCGCGTTGCAGGAAAGCGGCAGCATGCTCAATGTGGAATACGCCATTGCGCGCAAGGATGGCGAACAGCTGGATTGCCTGATTTCCGCCGAGACCGTGAGCATCCACGGCGTGCAATGTTATTTGCTATCGCTGATGGATATCACCGACCGCAAGCGCACCGAGATGGAGCTAGTCACTGCCATCGAAGCAGTGATGCAGGATGCCTCCTGGTTTAGCCAGACGCTACTGGAAAAGCTTGCCAATGTGCGCCGCGCCAACCGTCCCGATCAAATCGGTGGTTGCGGCATCGCCGAGCTCACCGGCCGCGAACGCGACGTGCTCGGGCTCATTGCCGAAGGCCTGGCCGACAAGGAAATCGCTCAGGAACTGGGCGTATCGCCCAATACGGTGCGCAATCACGTGGCCGCGCTGTATTCCAAGATCGACGTCCACAGCCGTGGCGAAGCCATCGTGTGGGCGCGCGAACGCGGCGTTGCCGGTCGCAGCGCAAAATCGTCCACGCGCAAGAAATAATTGCATGCAGCTGGCGCGAATGCACTAACGCATTTAGTGCATTCGCAACTGGGGCCTCCGGACACAAGCGCACATCATGCTCACACCGGCACGCACAAACTGGCCGGGTTCCCCAAACTACGAGAGACATCCCATGGATAAGAACCGGATCGAAGGTGCTGCCAAGCAGGTCAAGGGATCGGTCAAGGAAGCCGTCGGCCGCGTCACTGGCGACAAGAGCACGGAATTGGAAGGCGTAGCCGAAAAGAATGTCGGCAAGGTGCAGCGCAAGGCCGGTGAAGTCGCCGACAACGTGCGCGACGCTGTCAAATCGACCAAGTAAGTCGATTGCGCCACCGTCAGGCGGATACCTGCCTGGCTGTAAACGCTGTATTTTCCTGCATCGCGTACATCACACGCGGTGATGGAGCGCAAACAGCCGTGATTGCCAACGCCCCGACGTGTTCGGGGCGTTGGCATTTGTGGGAGATGGATCAGTCGTAAAGCGTGCAGAGGTTGTCGCATTGGCATGCGTACCGAAGTTGCATGCACGCCCGATGCACGGTCCATTTTCTTCTGGCTACGTCAGATTAGGTACGTGGCTTGCGTCTCCGCGATAGCTGCTGTTGCCTGACCCTATGCTGCTGGCGGTACTCCACCTGTGGTTTTCCGTTTTTCTTCTGGCTACGTCAGATTAGGTACGTGGCTTGCGTCTCCACGATAGCTGCTGTTGCCTGACCCTATGCTGCTGGCGGTACTCCACCTGTGGTTTTCCGTTGGCCTCGTTGGCATACAGAGCGCCCAGCGTCAGCCGCCCGCGCCTTATGCCCCTGTGGCGCCACTGCGCTTCAGGTATCGCCAAGCGGTATCGCACGACT
Source organism: Xanthomonas prunicola (assembly GCF_002846205.1). Lineage (GTDB taxonomy): Bacteria > Pseudomonadota > Gammaproteobacteria > Xanthomonadales > Xanthomonadaceae > Xanthomonas > Xanthomonas prunicola. The sequence continues at coordinate 80,048 of NZ_PHKV01000006.1, read as the reverse complement.
GAGCGAGGCGATGACGTGGCTCGCTGCAACAGCCCTGCATCGCCTTGAACAAGTGCACGTACCCCACCGATGGGCACGATGCCCGCAGGCGAGTTCCTGATGGGCAGCACCGAGCCACGCATCGGCGATGGCAGCCACCCCCTGCAGAAGGCCCGCCGCACCGCGTGCACGTGCAGGCCCTCCGCATGGCGCGCGATGAGACCACGGGGGCGCAGCTCCGCCAGTTCGTTGTTGCAGCTGGCGACAAGATGCAGGACCGCTGCTGGACATTCGACCACCAGGAGAGCATCACGCTCACCACTATCGCGTGGGACGCGCCGACGCACGCAGCCACGGACGATCACCCTGCGCTGTGCGCGACCTGAAACGATGCCACTTGCCCATGTGCAGTGGCTCGCGCAACGCACCAGCCGCCGCTTCCGCCTACCGAGCGAAGCCGAATGGAAATACGCCGCACGGACCGGCACCACCATCACATACGCGTCGGGCGATACGCCCGATGCGCTGCGCACCTTCGCAAACATGCAAGACCGCCGCTTCAAAACCGCTGCACAGCGCGACGATGCACTGGACATGCTGGTCACCGACTGCGACAACGGCGCCGACTACACCACTATGGTCGGCATGTACCCCGCTAACGCATTCGGGGCTGCACGACATGATGGGCAACGTTGCCGAATGGGCGGCCGACTGCCAGCACCCGGACTACCAGGGTGCACCCACCGATGGCAGCGCCTGGCGCGACGGCTGCGAGACAGAAGGCGACGACTTCATCACCCGCGGCGGCAGTTTCGCCGCCTCACGCCAAGTGCTACGCAGCGCATCACGCACCATGCGAGCGGCACCAACGCCAGCAGCCTGGGCGAAGGCTTCCCCATTGCAGAAGACATCGGCACCTACACGGCAAGCCCATGCACCGATGCCGGATTCGTGGCGGCGCTGGAAGCAGCGCAGCGGCGCGCGCGTGAAAGGCGCGCGTGAAAGGCGTGCGGGAGAGGCGACGCGGTGAGTGGTGGCGTCGGCCGCGATGGAGTGCATGGGGTTAGAGCAAATGGGTTCCGTTGCCCCTCTCACACCACCCGATACGTCTGCGCCATACATCCACTCGGGAACGTCTTGCTGTCAACCAGGGTAAGCGGCCGTGGTGCGGGCAGGTCGCTGAAGATGGGCAGGCCCTTGCCCAGCACGATGGGGTAGATGCCGAGTACGTATTCGTCGACCAGGTTGTGGGCGATGAGACTGCGCGCAAAGGCCGCGCCGCCGTGAGCGATGATGGGCTTGCCGTCCTGGGCTTTGAGGTGGGCGATGTCGTCGGCCAACGCACCGCTGGCAACGGTGGCCTGAACCCAGCTGTCGGCGCCGGCGTGCAGCTGCGTGCCTGCTGTCTGTGCAAGCTGCGCGCGTGCGGCGGCCAGTGCGGTGACGGCGGCCTGCAACACGGCTGGGCCCTGCGCGGAGAACACCGCCTTGGGAATCTGGTTCATGGGTGGTGCGAACGGTGAGGTGGCCGTGGGCCAGAAGCGGGCCATGCCCTGAAACACGCGGCTGCCCATGATGTGCAGGCTGGCGTTCCAGGCATTCTCTACCTTCCAGGCGATGGCAGCCTGGTCGCCGCTGAAGATCCAATCGACCTCTCCCGCCGGGCCGGCGACAAACCCGTCCAGCGATACGGACATCGTCAGTTTCAACTCACGCATTGCGCTCTCCCCTATGAAGTACCCCGATGCGGGGTGGGTGGTCGTGGAGTTTTCGGATTTACGCTCGCCACCAAGGAGGTGGCCCGGCATGCGGCACGTGTGCCTCAACAGCGCAGCGCCGTTCGCAGGCTAGCCGCAGGACTCGTTGCACAGGCAGCATCGCATGTTGCTGATGCGGACGTGCGCATGGATACCGGTCAGGAAGATGCACGCCCTCGGCCGGCTCTGGCCGCGGATGCTTGCTTTGCGTGCAGCGATCGCCAAGCGGCCTGATCGACCACGCGGATGCTGCACGTGGGCTAGGATCAATGCATATAGGAGGAGCACCATGGACAGGATCACCGCCATTGCGCGATGCATCGTGCTGGCAAAGTTACCGCTGTGCATCGCCGCGTGTGTGCAGCCGGCGGATGCACAAAGCATGCGCTCTGCCAAAGGACATTCCGCCAACGCGGCAACCATATAACTCGATGGCGCGCACACCACGCCCTTTAGCTGCGAGCAATACCGCACGCACCCGCATTCGGGCATGGTGGTACTGCAAAGGCATCGAGAACATGATGCTGCGTCACGAGGCGCGCAACCAGGGGCGCCCCGCTCCGTCGGAGTCCATCAACGCGCTGCCGGATCTGGGCGACGATGCGCTGGTGCACGATGAGCGCCAGCATCACCTTGGCGCTGAGGAAGGGCACTGCGAGGAAGCGCACTGCTCCGCTGCAGCGTGACGCGCGCTACGGCAGTGCGGTGGGCGCGCTGTCACGTGCGTTGTTGCCAGCGCGAGCGATCCTCTTCTGCACTGATTGCAGTCTCAATTTCTACATTCTTTGGAGCCAGCCAGCGTATGCATGCCCTTATCGTTGTCGCCCATCCCGAGCAGCGCTCGCATACGCACGCAGTGGCGGCGCAGATCGGGCAGGCGCTGTTGGCCTCTGGCGGGGCGCATACAGTCGAGGTGGCGGACCTTGCGCAGGAAGGCTTCGACCCGCGCTTTACGCTGGCCGATGTGGCGCTGTTTTCGGGTCAGGCCGGGGCGCCGCCCGATGTGGCGGCCGAACACGCGCGGCTGGACCGGGCCGATGCGCTGGTGCTGGTGTTCCCGATCTATTGGTGGTCGTTCCCGGCGCTGCTCAAGGGCTGGATCGACCGGGTGTTTACGCTGGGCTGGGCGTTCGATGAAGACGCCAACGGCAAGATCACCAAGAAGCTGGGGCGTCTTGGTGTGCACGTGGTGGCGATCGGCGGTGCGGACGAGCGCACCTATGCGCGGCATGGCTATTTCGGTGCGATGAAGACGCAGATCAACCACGGCATCTTCGACTTCTGCGGCGCGCCGGTGCGCACCACGGAGTTGCTGACAGTGCCGGACCCTGCATTCCCGCAATCGCATCTGGCCACCGCGCGCGCGGTGGGTGAACGGGTGTTTGCTGAGAGCGTGTAGCGAACGCTGCAGAGCGGCGTGCTGCGATCCTGCAGCCACGCGGACAATCGCCGATGTATCTGCCACCGCAGCGGGTTATTCGAATGGCCTTGGCGACGGCTGCCGGTTCTTGGCGAAGGTCTGGTACAGCGCTGCGGCGCGCTCGTCGGCGACGACGTTTTCGATGCTGCTCAGCCCCTTCGCGGCGATGGCCGCGGCGGCCTTGCCGTCGCCCAGCAGGTAAGCCAGCCGCAGGTACGCCGCGCTATCCACCAGATTCTTGTGCGCGGTGTCGCTGGCGTAGACCTCCGAGAGGCCGTAGTAGGCGTACAGGTTTCCGGCGGCTGCGGCCTTGCTCAGGATCGCCAGGCCCGGATGGAAGCGACCGCTCACTGCCGTTCTGGTGCCATGGAGCACCGTTGCCACGCTGTTGCCCGCTTGCGATTCGGCCTTTAGCTGGGCCAGGTCCATGCGGTCCAGTCGCGCGCGTTCGGCGTGCGAGGGGTAGCCATGGGCGAGCAGCCACTGCGCTTCTGCTTGCGAATTGGCCACCAACGGGCTGCTGATCGGGCAGGCGTATGCGCCACGCTGGCATCGGTAGTGCGCTGTGTCCGCGCCGGTTGCAACGGAACGGGCAACCGAGGCTGGCGTGGGCTTGCCTGATGCGGCGGTGCGGTGGGCCGCGGGTGCGTTGCGGCCGGGCGCACTGGCTGTTGCTGCGGCATCGGCATCGGCGTGGGGGTGGTGCTGTGCGCGTGCGCAGCCGGCCAAGGCCGTTGCAACGATGGCCGCGAACAGGATGGCGGTCGGTTTCATTTCACTCTCCCTGTGGGTGCGGTGACCAGGGCAGAGGCCCGTCATCGCCGCCGTTGCGCGTTGCGAGGCGTGCGCACCTTGGCGTGCGGCGACGAGGTGGTCAAGACCGATGCCGCCACGCGGCAGGCGATCAGGCCGGTGGACCACCGTCGCCGTTGATCGCCCATTGCGCGGCAAACGCGCGTTGATAGGCCGGCCGGCTTTCGCCACGGGCGACGTAGGCCTGCAGGTTGGGGAAGGCATCCAGCAGGCCGGTGAGCTTGATGCGGATCAGCACGGAGATCATCAGCAGGTCGCCGGCGCTGAAGTCGCCCCAGCCAGGGGCTGTCGCCAAGATGGGCGCTCAGATGCTGCAGGCGGCGGTTGATGCGTTTTTGCAGCAGCGGCAAGCGCTCTGCCATCCAGGGTTTGTCCGCTTCCAGCAGCAGGGCGTTGCCCAGTTCCAGCATCGGCGGCTCGACGGTGTTGAGGGCGGCGAACATCCAGGCGATGGCACGCGCACGGGCGTTGTCGTCGTGCGGCAGCAAGCCGGGATGGCGCTGGGCGATGTGCAGCACGATGGCGCCGGTTTCGAACAAGGCCAACCCCTCCTGCTCGAAGGTGGGGATCTGGCCGAACGGGTGGATGGCTAGGTGCGCCGGTTCCTTGAGCGCGGCGAACGGCAGCAGGCGCACCTGGTAGGGCTGGCCCGCTTCTTCCAATGCCCAGCGCACGCGGGTGTCGCGGGCCAGGCCCCTGCCGCCATCGGGCGAGCGCTCGAAGGCGGTGATGGTGATCGTCATGGTCGAAAGACTCCCCGTGGCCCGTAGCTGAGGGTCTAGCGTACGCCGCACAGTTCGCGGCTGACCGCGCGCACCGGCCCGGCCGTTGTAGGCGACCTCAACCTTGGCGGTGGCGACCACTGCCGCCCCGCCAACACCGGGCACGGCGCCGCCCGTCCGAATCGCTTTTGCGACGCACAACGGTCGCGGCCGGTTGCCCGGCTGACGGCGTGTTTTTAGGCGCAACCCGCCCATCCCTTGCGCAATCAGGCCGATTGAGACGTTTTTCCATCTTCGTCTCCTTCAACAGGTATACCGTGCGTTGAGTCACATATTTTTGTGATCTAAATCACATTATTGCCGGAAGGGGGAACTGTCATGGTCGATCAAGGGATGGGGTTGCAGACGCAACTGATCGGAGCACAGAGTTCGGCGGTGGGCCGGGGGTGGGCCGCATTGTTCCCCCGCCTGGCTGCACCGTTTGGCGACATCCGGCCGGTGCGCCTGCCGCAGGCGCCCGCCCCTCAACCACGCCGGCCTACCCTCAAACGCGTGTTGCGCAAGGGTGCGCGTTACCTGGTGCGCACCCTGCCCTGGCGGCATCAGGACCGGCTGTATTTCCTGAACACGTTCGGGCGGCTGCCCAATCTGTACCACCCCACCTGCTTCAACGAAAAAGTGCTGTACCGCAAATGCGTGTACGGCGATTACCCGCTGTATCAGCGCCTGGCGGACAAGGTGGCGGTGCGGCCGTATGTGGCGGCGCGGATCGGCACTGCGCATCTGATCCCGCTGCTGCTGGACAGCACCAACCCCGACGATCTGCTGGGCCTGCCGCACTGGGCACAGACGGTGATCAAGGCCAACCACGGTGCGAGCATGGTGGAGGTGGTGCGCGATGAGCCGGATGCGGCACAACGGCAGCGCATCGTGGCGCGTTGCAAGGACTGGCTGCGCACCGACTTCTCCGACATGGTGCGTGAGATCCATTACCGCGATATTCCGCCGCGCATTCTGGTGGAGCAGTACATCGGCGATGCGCAGCAGGTGCCGGTGGACTACAAGTTCCACATGTTCCGCCAGACCGATGGCACGTTCAAATACGTGTTGCAAGTGATTTACGGCCGCTTCGACACGCCGCAGCTGTCGATGACGTTCTTTGTCGACAACCTGCACACGCCGTTCCACCGCATCCGCGACGACGGGCGCGCACCACCGTGTGCGCCGGAACTGTTGGAGCAAGCGCTGGAACTGAGCAAGGTCATGGCCAGCGACTTCGATTACGTGCGGGTGGATTGGTATATCCAGCACGGCAAGGTGTATTTCGGCGAACTCACGTTTACTCCGGGCGCCGGCTTGGTGACCGGGTTGGACCGCGGGCTGGACCGGATGATGGGCGATATGTGGGTGCAACGGCGCGCACCTGAGGAACCGGGCTTGCCGATGCAAGGCGTGGGCGTGCCGCTGTGGTGAGGACGGAGATGACACGACGGCCGCACCGCGACACGCTGCGTGTGCACTCCACACGGCCGCCCGCGCGCGCCGTGCCAGGATCGAAACGTGTAGAGCGCAGCAGGGCAGCGCCTGCTCGGGTGGGGCCAGGTCGATGCGGCACATCGTGCCGATAACCAGATGCGTGATTGCGGGATGGGCGTTGAGCACGCGCAATTTGCATCGCCCTTGCACATCCATCGGCCATGGCGCGTCTGGTCGCACGCAGCAAAGCAGTGGATACTCCACGGCCGCTTTTTGCCAGCGCACGTCGTGCATGCGCTGCTGGCGAACCATTTCACCGTTTGCAAGGACGTCGTCAGTGTCGATGGATGTTTTACGTACCCTTTTGCCGCTCGTACTGCTGAGCATGTTGCCCGGCTGCAACCGCAACACCCCCAGCGCACCGCGCCCGGAGGCCGAGCACTTCACGTTGGCCGATCTGCAACAGCTAGGCTGCACCGTGACCGCCACACCCAAGCGCAACGTCAGCAAGATCCCGTTGATGGGCGAGGTGGATGGCTATGGCGTGACCAGCACTACCCCGTGCGCGACGCAGTTGGTGAGCCTGCTGCAGCCGGTGACCTACGAAGATGCCGTGTGGGAAGGCACACGCTCGGCGGCCGGCACATTTGCGAAGAACAATGGCTTCACGCGCGAAAGCTATGAAGGCGACCTCGGCGAATACAGCGAGATCGAGGTTTTCAGCCGCAACGGTAAGCAGGCCGGGTTCGAATACAGCGTGCAGGCCAAGGGCACACTGCATTCGGTGATCGTGATTTCTGACCGTATCGAACCGGATGCCGCGTTCGAGGCAGTGTTCAAGCGCAAGCTATGAGCCCGGGCGCTGCCTGCGTTGCGGGGACGTTGTAGCGCCTGCGAGCAAGTCGGCGGGGCGTTGCAAGGGAACATGCCCATGCCTCGGCAGGGCAGCGCGGCTGTGGCCGGCGATGGCAGGTTGCACCCGTGCTGCGCCAGGTCATGGCGCTGTGGTGCGATGGCGGCTGCAGCTGACGCATCGCCAGCACGCCTGCCCGGCTCCCCCGTTCGGGTCATCGGCGGGTGACCCGTCCCGGTGTTCTGGATTGGCGACAACGCGTCCAGCATGGAAGACACCGCAGCCATCGCACCACGCCATGGCCCGGTGCTCCCCGTCTTTTGAGAGATCACGTCGATGACATGGTCCGACTACTCCATGCAACGCATCGCACCGGCCGGTTGTGTCCCTTCCCGGCCATGCGGCCGTGCCCGGCTGTCTGCGCCGCTTCTGCTGCGTGGCGCACGCCTGCATCGCGCCGCCGCTGGCGTGTCGTGCAGGGACGCCAGGAGCCCGCCATGAAGCCCTATTTGCTCTCGCTCGCCGCCGGCCTGCTGGTCGGCATGATCTACAGCTTGCTCAACGTGCGCTCACCGGCGCCGCCGATCATTGCGTTGGTCGGCCTTCTCGGCATCCTGGTCGGCGAACAGCTGCCGCCGCTGGCACGTCAGCTGCTGACACGCAGCCAGGCGGAAACGTCGTGGATCCAGCAGCAGGTCAGGCCGCATATGTTTGGCCATCTGCCCAAGGCACAGCGCCCACCGCCGCGGGCAAAAAACGGCACTGCGCCAACGCAGGATGCGCGGCACGACGGCTGATCGCTCTGCGTGCGTGCCGATGTTGCGAATGCGATCAGCGGTGCGACGCGCACGCTGACGCGCCAGCGCGGCCCAGGCCTCCATTCCCAACGCTGAAGCGCATCGGTGTGACCGACTGCCACAGCAGCACCAGCACGTTGTCGCGACATCGCCGCATGCGCGCGGCTGCGCCACTACGCACTCCACTCTCCAAGGAACGTTCCATGCGCCTGATGCTCTCGCTGATCCTGCCTGCTGCCCTGTTGCTGCCGGCATGCGTGCAGGCGCCGCCGCCTGTGTCGGTCGGGCCGCAATACGACACCACCCATGTGTACGTCGCACCCGGCGATGTCGGCGCGTTCGCGCGCAGCTTTGCGGCCACCTTCGAAGGGCAAAGCACCCGTCGGGTGATTGCCACCGTGACGCCGACGCCGAGCAGCACCAGCTCGCAGCTGGTGCAGACCAAAGCCGGCACGGTGTCGTTGTTCGGCTTCCGGACACCGATCCCCTACCCGTTTGGGTTGGAACGCACCGGCTATCTGGTGACCGACATGGACCAGGCCATCAAGGCAGCGCGCGCTGCCGGAGCAGAGGTGCTGGTGGAACCGTTCAAGGATCCGATCGGCCGCGATGCAGTGATTGCCTGGCCGGGCGGCGTGAAAATGCAGCTGTATTGGCACGACACCCCACCGCATTACGCGCCGCTGGCCACCATTCCGGAAAATCGCGTGTACGTGTCGCGCGACCGTGCCGATGCCTTTACCACTGCCTGGCTGGCGTTCTCGCACGGCACGGTGGTGGACGATGATCGCAAGGCCGACGCTGCGCTGATCGGCCGGCCGGGCGATACCTATCGCAGCATCCTCATCCGCTCCGGCTTCGGCGATGTGCACGTGCTGGTGACCGATGGCCACCTGCCTTACCCCTACGGCCGCGAGCTCACCGGCTACGCGGTGCAGGATCTGGAAACGACGCTTGCGCAGGCGACTGCCTCGGGGGCGAACGTGCTGGTGCCTGTGGTGGCCGGTGCGCACCGCCGCTCGGCGATGGTGGCGTTCCCCGGCGGCTATATCGCCGAGCTGCATGCCGATACCCCGCTCTGATCGATATGACAGCACGCCTGGCGTTGCCGCTGATCGCGCTGTTGTCCGCGCACACCGCAGCATGCGCGCAACCGCCGGCGCCGGCTGGCGAGGCTGCAGCAGTGCGCCCGAAGATGGCATCCAATCGCTGGCAGGAAGACTGGTCGCCCCTGGTCGATCCTGCGCTGCGCACACAGCCGTTGGATCGCTTCAAGTTTGTGGCGCTCGGCGACGCAGCGTACGCATCGTTCGGCATCAACCTGCGCGAGCGCTTTGAAAGCAATCATGCGCCTGCGCTGGGGATTGGCCGTGAGCGCGACAGGTATCTGCTGCAGCGCCTGCAGGCGCATGTTGATCTGCGCGTTGGCGAGCACTGGCAACTGTTCACCCAACTGGAAGACGCGCGTGCGTTCGACAAACGCCAGCAGGGGCCGGCCGATGCCAATCGCGTCGATCTGCGCATGGCGTTCGTCGCCTACACCGCGCCAGTAAGCAACGGGGTATTGAAGTGGCGCGTGGGCCGGCAGGAATTTGCGTTCGACCTGCAGCGCTTTGTCTCGCTGCGCGATGGGCCCAACGTGCGTCAGGCGTTCGATGCGGCGTGGGTCGACTACGAAACCGGCCCGTGGCGCGTGATCGCCTTCGTCAGTCAGCCGGTGCAGTACGCCAACGCGCGCAACTTCGACGATGTGTCCAACCGCCATCTTCGTTTCGACACCGTGCGCATCGAGCGCCATGTATTGGGCACCAACGAGCTATCGCTGTATTACGCGCGTTACCGGCAGGATGCTGCCGGTTTTCTGGATGCATCCGGCGATGAACGTCGCCACATCCTGGATGCGCGCTTTGCCGGTGCGCAGCGGCAGATGGATTGGGACGTGGAGGCCATGGGGCAGCGTGGACGCGTCGGCAGCAGCCGTGCGCGTGCCTGGGCCATGGGCATCAAGACCGGCTATACCTGGCAGACCAGCGCATTGACGCCCCGCCTGGGCCTGCAGGTGGATACCGCATCCGGCGACCGTCACCCCGGCGACGGTCGCGTGGAGACCTTCAACCCGCTGTTTCCGAACGGGGCGTACATCAACCTGGCCGGCTACACCGGCTACGCCAACCTGCTGCTGGTCAAACCGGTGCTCACCGTGCAACCGACCGCAATGCTCAGCGTCACCGCGGCCGTAGGGTTGTTGTGGCGCCAGCGCACCGCCGATGCGGTGTACATGCAACCGGACATTCCGCTGGCCGGAACGGCGGGCACCGGCACGCGCTGGACCGGCCGTTACCTACAGCTGCGTGGCGACTGGAAGCTCACCACGCATCTGCAGACCGCGTTGGAAGTGGTGCAGTACCAGCCCGGCGAAAGCGTGCGCGCGGCCGGCGGTCACGACAGCCATTACGTCGGCTGCGAAATGAAGTTCATGTGGTAGTTCGCCGTCGCCATGGTTGCGCAACGCAACGTACGAAGGCGGGATTACCCCGTTGGCTGGGCAACGCCTGCGTGCTTGGCAAATTCGCCAGCGGCCCAGTCCAGAAACACGCGCAGCCGTGGCGACAGTTGGCGGGCACGGGAATACAGCAACGACACCGGGTTGGACGGCGGTGGGGTGTCGCGCAGGATTTCCACCAGCGTGCCTTGCTGCAGGTCCTGCGCCACGTGGAAGCGCGGCACCTGCGCGATGCCCAGGCCGAGCCGGATCCCGGCCAGATAGCTCTCGGTGCCGGTGACGCTGAGCAGGCTGGGCGGTGTGAATGTGCGCAGTCCTTGCGCGGTCTGAAATTCCAGTGGTGTGACCACGCCGGTGGTGATCGACCGTAAACCCACCATGCGGTGTTCGTGCAGGGCATCCAGCTGCACTGGCATGCCGAAGCGCTGCAAATACTCCGGCGTGGCGCAGGTGAGGCGTTCGAGCATGGCCACACGGCGCGCGACCAGTTCGCTGTCGCGCAGCGGGCCATAGCGCAGCACGCAGTCGATGCCTTCTTCCACCAGATCCACCCAGCGGTCGCTCTCGCTCATCACCAGTTGAATCTGTGGGTACTGCGCAAAGAACGCCGGCAACCCCGGCAGCAAAAAGTGCCGCGCCAGCGTGCCCTGCACTTCCACCCGCAGCAGCCCCTTGGGCACCACACCGCGGAAGCTGCCTTCGGCATCGTCCACGTCATCGAGGATGCGCATGCAGCGTTGATGGAAGAGCTCGCCATCGAGCGTGGGCCGTACCACGCGCGTGGTGCGCTGTAACAGGCGCACACCCAGACGCGCTTCCATCTCGGCGATGACCTTGGTGGCGGTTGAGCGCGGAATTTCCATATCGTTGGCAGCGGCAGTGAAGCTGCGCCGCTCCACGATCCGTACGAACAACTGCATGGCAGCGAACCGATCCATGGCACTCCTTGCCCACTGTTCGGGCGTTGGAAACAGTGCTGTGCAGTTTAGTGTGATTATCGCCGTGTCATTGCATTGGATAGTTTCCGCAACGCCGCAGCCCGCGGCATAACGGAAGAACCTGCATGACTCAGCAGCACAAAGTTGCATTGGTGACCGGAGCTTCGCGCGGTATTGGCGCTGCCATCGCGCAGCGATTGGCCGGCGATGGCTTTGCCGTCGTACTCAATTACGCCGGCCATGCGGATGAGGCCGATCAGTTGGTACGCACCATCGAGGCGGCCGGTGGCCGCGCGATCAGCGTGCAAGCCGATGTCAGCGACCCAGCCGCCGTCGAGCGATTGTATGCAGCAGCAGAGACCGCTTTCGGCGGCGTGGATGTGCTGGTCAACAACGCCGGCATCATGCAGCTGGCCACGTTGGCCGACAGCGACGATGCCTTGTTCGACAAGCACATCGCCATCAATCTGAAAGGCACCTTCAACACGCTGCGCCAGGCCGCACGACGGCTGCGCGATGGGGGTCGCATCGTCAACCTGTCCACAAGCGTGGTCGGCTTGAAGCTGGAAACCTATGGTGTGTATGCGGCCACCAAGGCGGCGGTGGAAACGCTGACGGCGATCCTGTCCAAAGAACTGCGCGGACGTGCCATCACTGTCAACGCGGTAGCCCCTGGCCCGACCGGCACGGCGCTGTTCCTGGACGGCAAGTCGCCGGAGCTGATCGAACGCTTGTCCAAGGCCAACCCGCTGGAACGTCTTGGCTGCCCGGAAGACATCGCGGCGGCGGTGGCGTTCCTGGTCGGCCCCGATGGCGGCTGGATCAATGGCCAAGTGCTGCGCGCCAACGGCGGCATGGTCTGACCCGCTGTGGCGCGCAGCGTTGCGCACGCTGCTGGTTTTCCCCCTGGAGGAGCAATGACATGAGCAAACGCATCTTGGTCACTGGCGCGTCCAGCGGCTTCGGCCGATTGACCGCCGAAGCGCTGGCGGCCGCCGGCCACACCGTCTACGCCTCCATGCGCGATGCCGCCGGCCGCAATGCCGGTGTGGCGCAGGAGATGGCTGCCTTGGCAAGCAAGCGGCAACTGGCCTTGCACGCCGTCGAGCTGGACGTGCAATCGCAGGCCTCGGCCGACGCGGCGGTGGCATCCATCGTGGCGAAGGCCGGTGGGCTGGACGTGGTGGTGCACAACGCCGGGCACATGGTGTTCGGCCCGGCCGAAGCGTTCACCGCCGAGCAGCTGGCGCAGGTCTACGACATCAACGTGCTGGGCACGCAGCGGGTCAACCGCGCGGCGTTGCCGCAGTTGCGCGCGCAGCAGCAGGGCCTGCTGGTGTGGGTGTCCAGCAGCAGCTCGGCAGGTGGCACACCGCCCTATCTGGCGCCCTACTTCGCAGCCAAGGCGGCGATGGATGCACTGGCGGTGCAGTACGCACGCGAGTTGGCGCGCTGGGGTGTCGAAACTTCGATCATCGTGCCCGGCGCCTTCACCAAGGGCACCAACCACTTTGCGCATGCCGGCACGCCGGACGATGCCCCGCGCGCCGCTGCATACGAGGCCGGCCCGTATGCGGGGTTTGGCGACCAGGTGCAGCAGGCGTTTGCGCGCCTGGTGCCCGAAGACGCCGACGTGGCCGAGGTGGCGCAGGCGATCGTGCAGGTGGTGGACACACCATTCGGCAAGCGGCCGTTCCGGGTGCATATCGACCCGACCGGCGATGGCGCCGACGTGGGCTTTGCCGTGCTCGACCGCCTGCGCTCAGAGATGCTGCAGCGCGTGGGATTGGACGACCTGTTGGCACCGCGCGTGGTGCAATGATGGAACGCGGCAGGTACTTGGAGTGCCTGCCGGCTAGAGAGCGGATAACACGACGTGGCGAACAGTCGTCAACTGGATGGGGACGGCGCACTCACAATCGGAGTGTCGGCGTGGTGCATGCCGCACCGAGCACCGGCCGCGCCCGCCTGGCGGCTGTGCAATGGTTTTGTTGCCGCTCTTAGCGTCAAAGACGGTTCTTGCGAAGCGCGCGCTCCCACCGCATTCCGTGCACCACCACGATGCGCTGCCCATCCACGCGGTAGAACACGCGGCAAGGTGGTTCGACAATCTGGCGATAGCGCGAGCGCTTGAGTTCCTGTGGCCGGCTTCCGCTGTCCGGATGTTCAATCAATTGCTCAACGTGCGCGAACACCCGTTTCACCGGTGCCGCTGCGGCGGGCGCGTTGTCAATTGCGATGTAGTCGGCAATCGCGTCCACATCAGCCAATACCGGCACCGACCAGATTATTTCAGCCATCGCGCCATGCGGTGCTGTGCCTGTTCATGGCTCAGCGTACGGCCTTCCGCTACTGCCATTTCTCCACGGGCGATTCCTTCGAGGAGCGCCATGCGCTGCTGCATGCGCTCATCGCTGGCAACATCCACCAGATAGACACTGGGTAAACCGTGCTGTGTGATCAGGATTGGCTCCTTGTCGCGCTCTGCAGCTGCAAGAAGTTCGGTCGCCTGACGCTTGAGCGTGGTGACACGTTCGGTGCGCATGGAGTGACATTAAAGTATCACTCAGGGCGAGGAAAGCGGCCGGCCCGAGGACGCCAAGCTGCGCCCTCACCCCTCGCCCAACGGCCGCAGGCACAGCCAGATGGCACACCAATGCGATAGCGCGCCGCCCAGGACATGGGCGTGCCAGATGGCGCGGTTGTAGATGAGCGATTTGCGTACATAGAACGCCACGCCCACGGTGTAGAACGCGCCGCCGGCGGCGATGAGCCAGAGCACCGCGCTGTCCAGCCCGGCGACCATCTGGTTGATCACCACGATGCCCGCCCAGCCCAGCAGTAAGTAGATCGCCACCCAGAAGCCCTTGGCGATGCCAGGTAGGCACAACTTGGCGAACACGCCGAACAAGGCCACGCACCAGACGCTGAGGATCATCACCCACCGCCAGGTGCCATCGAGCGCAACCAGGAAAAACGGCGTGTACGAGCCGGCGATCATGACGAAAATGCCGGCGTGGTCGAACTTGCGCAGCATCGGTTGGCGCTGCGGCGGAGCGAAGTTGTAAGCCGCCGAACAGGCGAACATCACCAGCAGCCCCAGCGCATAGATGCAGGTGGCCAGCAGCATGGTCTGGCTGGCGTGCGCGCGCCACACCATCCAGGCGCCGCCAACGATGGCCAGGAACAGACCGGCGGCATGCACCGCAATATCGGCGCGGCGAGCGGAGACAGACTTGTAATGCGGAGCAGTGACGTTGGCGGACACGGGCACGGCGGTTCTTCGATGTGGGGGATCCCACAGCGTGCAGGGCAGCCGTGACGCTGTGGGGGCCACAGGATACCTGGCTTGCTGAATCCGCTCAGTGAGGCAGGCTGGGCGCGGCGGCGCCGGTCTCATACCCTGAGACATCCTTTTCGTTTGATCTCCCTCTTTGGGAGCCTTGCCGTATGCCTCCGTTTGTCCTCGCTCCCCGCACCGAAACCGCCGAACGCGCGCTAGCCACCACCGACGGTCGGCCCAGCCGCGATGGCGCGCTGCTCACCGAGCGCCTGGAACGGCGCTACCACGACCGCATCACCGGCAGCTTCACCATTCCCGGGCGCGAGGGCCGCTACGCACCGATTCCCGAGGATGTGCCCAGCGCACTGGCCGATGCGCTGCAGGCGCGCGGCATCAGCCAGCTCTACAGCCATCAGGCCGATGCCTGGGCGGCCACCCAGCGCGGCGAGCATGTGGCGATCGTGACGCCCACCGCGTCGGGCAAATCGCTGTGCTACACGCTGCCGGTGGTAAGTGCGGCGATGACCAGCGGCGCCAAGGCGCTGTACCTGTTTCCGACCAAGGCGCTGGCGCAGGATCAGGTGGCCGAGTTGCTGGAGTTGAACCGCGCCGGCGAGCTGGGCGTGAAAGCCTTCACCTTCGACGGCGACACGCCCGGCGATGCGCGGCAGGCGATCCGCCTGCATGGCGATATCGTGGTGAGCAACCCGGACATGCTGCACCAGGCGATCCTGCCGCATCACACCAAGTGGGCGCAGTTCTTCGAGAACCTGCGTTATGTGGTGATCGACGAGATCCATACCTACCGCGGTGTGTTCGGCAGCCACGTCACCAATGTGCTGCGCCGGCTCAAGCGCATCTGCGCGTTCTATGGCGCCACTCCGCAGTTCATTCTGTGCTCGGCCACCATCGGCAATCCGCACGCGCACGCGCAGGCCTTGATCGAAGAACAGGTGCATGCGATCACCGAATCCGGCGCACCCACCGGCGACAAGCACGTGCTGTTGTGGAACCCGCCGGTGGTCAATGCCGATCTGGGCCTGCGTGCGTCGGCGCGTTCGCAAAGCAACCGCATTGCGCGCATCGCGATCAAGAGCGGCTTGAAGACGCTGGTGTTCGCGCAGACGCGCCTGATGGTGGAAGTGCTGACCAAGTATCTGAAGGATATCTTCGACCACGACCCGCGCAAGCCGCCACGCATTCGCGCGTACCGCGGCGGCTACCTTCCTACCGAGCGGCGTGAGGTAGAGCGTGCGATGCGTGCGGGCACGATCGACGGCATCATTTCCACCTCGGCGCTGGAACTGGGTGTGGATATCGGCGCGCTGGACGTGGTGATCCTCAACGGCTACCCAGGTAGCGTGGCCGCTACTTGGCAACGCTTCGGCCGCGCCGGGCGTCGCCAGCAACCGGCGCTGGGCGTGCTGGTGGCCAGCTCGCAACCCTTGGACCAATACGTGGTGCGGCACCCGGACTTCTTCGCCGATGCCTCGCCCGAACATGCGCGCACCGCGCCGGACCAACCGCTGATTTTGTTCGATCACATCCGCTGCGCCGCGTTCGAATTGCCGTTCATCGCCGACGAGCCGTTCGGGCCGATCGACCCGCTGGTGTTTCTGGAAGCGCTGGCCGAAGGCGAAGTGATCCATCAGGAAGGCGACCGCTGGGAATGGATCGCCGACAGCTACCCGGCCAATGCGGTGAGCCTGCGCTCGGTGGCCGATGGCAACTTCGTGGTGGTGGACAAGAGCGACGGCAAGCAGCAGATCATCGCCGAAGTGGATTACTCGGCCGCTGCGCTCACCTTGTACGAGGGCGCCATCCACATGGTGCAGAGCACGCCGTACCAGGTGGAGCGGCTGGATTGGGAAGGCCGCAAGGCCTACGTGACGCGCACGCATGTGGACTACTACACCGACAGCATCGACTACACCAAGTTGAAGGTGCTGGACCGCTTCGATGGCGGCGTGGCCGGCCGTGGCGACTCGCATCATGGCGAAGTGCATGTGGTGCGGCGCGTGTCCGGCTACAAGAAGATCCGCTACTACACGCATGAAAACATCGGCTACGGCCCGGTCAATCTGCCCGACCAGGAGCTGCACACCACCGCGGTGTGGTGGCAGCTGCCGCAGGCCACCCTGGGCAAGGCGTTCGCGTCCAAGCAGGATGCGCTGGATGGATTTTTAGGCGCCGCCTACGCGCTGCACGTGGTGGCCACGGTGGCGGTGATGGCCGATGCGCGCGACCTGCAGAAGGCGGTAGGCAATGGCGACGGCGCCTGGTTTGCGGTGGCCGACCAGACCGGGCGTGGGCAACTGCGCGGCGTGGAAGAAGGCGAGCACGACGCGGTGGAACTGCAGCAGGCCTTCGTGCCCACGGTGTATCTGTACGACAACTTCCCCGGCGGCGTGGGCTTGAGCGAGCCGCTGTGGCTGCGGCAGGCCGAGCTGCTGCAGCGCGCGGACGAGCTGGTGCGGCGGTGCGACTGCATGGCTGGCTGCCCGGCCTGCGTCGGCCCCGTACTGGCCGCGCATGAGGAAGGCAAGGGCGAGTCGCCCAAGTCGCTGGCGTTGACCGTGCTGGCGCTATTGTTCGATGCGGATGCGCCGTTGCGGCATGCCACGCAGGTGGACGACGACCTGGCGCTGGACGTGCTTGCATGAGTGTAAGTGCGGACCGGCTGCGGTTACTGCGTCGGCAGGCCGGGCATGCGGATGTGCGTGCGCCGGCAACGGGTGCGCATGACGGTGCAGTGGATGATGCGAATGGGTTAGCTGCAGTAAATGCACAGGCCGATGCGCACCAGCTGCACGCGGCAGTGGTCAGGCAAACCGCTGGTGATGCAGTTGGTCCGGGCGGTGTAGTTGATGCGGCAGGCGATGCGCACCGGCGTGCCACAGGTGACATGCCTGCAACGGCGCAACCGGCACGTGCGCCGACAGCACCGGTGCCTGGCAGCGACCCTGGAGTGAGCGCAGAACGTTTGCGCCTGCTACGCCGTCAGGTGGGCGGGCTGACGCCCACGACACGCAAGGACGATGCGATGATGCCGACGCGTGCGCAACGCCAGTCTGCACCGGGTCCCGCTGGGTCTGCGTCGCACACGTTGCCGCGCGAGGCTGTTGCGCGAAGCGCGCAGCCCGGCAGCGCAGATGCTGTCAGTGCGCTGCGTACCCCGCACACCACACCGGCCATGACGCGCCGCGCCTTGCAGGCGCCGGTTGCCGCAGCGCCTGCGCGCGATAGCTCGGCGTTTGCCTGGGTGGACCACGATGTGCGCCACAAGCCGGCAGGTGCGGCGGCCGATGCGCCAGCGCGCGCGGTGGCTGTGCGCGCGACACCTGCTGTGCCAACGTCCAACCCGGCATCGCCGCGAGGTACCGACATCGCCGGCCTGCGCAGGATGATCGGCCTGCGCGAGCGCGCGGTGTTGGCGCATACGCCGGTCCGTGCGCCATCCACCGACCGTCATCTCCCTGGCAAAGAGATCGCACCCGGCCTGCATCTGATCGAAGCGTTCCTTCCGCAAGCGATTCCCTCCCAGGCGCTCTCGCTGGCCTTCGCCAAGCGCGAGGATGCGGTCGACCCGCTGGACCTGCTGTTCTTCGACACCGAAACCACGGGCCTGGCCGGCGGTACCGGTACCCGCGCCTTCATGATCGGCGTGGCCGATTGGTGTGTCGATGCCGTGCAAGGCAGCGGCCTGCGCGTGCGTCAATTGATGATGTCGACGATGGCGGCCGAAAGCGCGATGCTCGATCTGTTCCGCACCTGGCTGACACCGCGCACCGTCCTGTCCAGCTACAACGGCCGCTGCTACGACGCGCCGCTGCTGAAGACGCGCTACCGCCTGGCCCGACGCGGCGACCCGATTTCCGCGCTGGACCATGTGGATCTGCTGTTCCCCACCCGCCGCCGCTATCGCGGCACCTGGGAGAACTGCAAGCTGTCCACCATCGAGCGGCAGCTGCTGCGCGTGGTGCGCGAAGACGACCTGCCCGGCTCCGAGGCCCCGGCCGCCTGGTTGAGTTACCTGCGCGGCGGCAGCGCGCGCAACCTGCGCCGCGTGGCCGAGCACAATCACCAGGACGTGGTGACCTTGTCGCTGCTGATGCAACGGCTGGTGGCGGCGGACGCGCAGGAGCGGGAGGTGATTCCACTGCTAGAAGCGCCGTAGCGCGACAGGACGCAAAGGTGCAGGCGGGCAGTGGGCGGCGCGACGAACGCCACAGTCGTTGCGCACGACCAAGCACACCGCAACGCCGGGACTGCCAAGCGATGGCAACCCACTGGACCACCGGCTCCCGCGCATCGGCATTGCAATGCGCGTCGGCGCGGATGTCGCGGTTGTTGCTGGACGGGCGCCCAAGAGAAAGCGTCGCACTTGCAGCTGTCGGTGACGCACCCTTCTCCGCCGCCACGGCTGCCTTTTGTATCCGGTCTGCCGCCCGGGCGAAGCCAGCGACGGGACCGCACGTGCCAGCAACGCATCATTGCGCCGCCATCATTCCTCCGGCTTGGCATCCTTGTCATGCTCGTTGAGGTAATGACTCACGGGCGCACCGCGATAGCGCTCGGTGAGCATGCCGAGCGATTCCGCACGCGTGTCGATGGCCGCGCGTGCTTCCGGCGTCAGCTGCGCAGCGGCACCGCGATCCAGGCGCGCACCCTCGCGCACTGCATCGACGCTCTGCTTGTCCAGCGTCCGCTTCCTCGCGGCGAACTCCTGGCGACGCAAGTTTGCAATCGCCGCATCGCGCTTTGTGTCGATGGTCGTTCCGGGCGGAGCATTCAACTCCACGCCGGTGTGTCCGCGTGGCAACGTGCGGTCTTCGCGCAATGCCAGCACTTCTTCGTTCGGCTCATCGGTGAGCACGCTCTCGCCCTGGTCCCGAAATGTCCCGGCGGTGCCGCGTTTCGGCTCGAATCCGTCTTCGGTCACCGGATTGATCTCGCCGAACATCCCCCACGTGAAGTATTGCCGCCCTCCATCAGACTTCGCCACCGAAAAGTCTTCGAAACGGTAGGCAGCACTGAACGCGGCCTCCTCGTAGCCGGAGCCCGGCTGCCGCAGACGTGCGCGGGCTTCCTGCATGGCCTTGCCGGCGTTGCTGTCCGGGTGAGCAACCATGGCCTCTGCGATCACCGGATGCATGCCGTTCCAGCTTTGCATCCAGCCGGTCGCGGTATCGGCCAAGCCGCTGACGCTGTCGCCGCCGGGGAAGGCAGCGCGCATCTGCGGGTTCTCGATGTGGGACTGGTCCAGGATCGGCACAACCTTGACCTTGCTGAGATCGTTTCTGAGCTTGCGCCGCCGCGGTTCGTCGCTGGAATGCAGCGGGTTGATCTGCAGACGCTTGCAGAGATTGGCAAACAGTTGATCGAATCCGCCCTTGTAGGCGCTCGAATACACCTTGATTGCCGTGAACGGAAGAACCTGCGGTTGACTCAACAGCATCAAGGCGACGTCTTCGGGCGTGTTCTCCTTGCAGTCCAGCACGACCGACATGCCAGGTTTGGTCCCGCTCACATGGCGCAGCACCTGATCGATGCTGGCCAGACGTTGATCGGTCTTGACGAAATTACCGTCCACGGGATTACGAATCACGATGGGTTGATCGCGTAGTTCGGCGTACGGCATGTCGGCGACCAGGCGATTATCGGGCTGATCCAGCGTTCGCCCCACCGTGAAGTCGTGGAGCAGCATCGGTACGCCGTCGGCGCTCACCTCGACATCCAGCTCCACGGTACGGTAGCCCTTCGCATACGCGTTATCGATCGCAGAAAGCGAATTTTCCGGAATGCCATGGTGAAAGTCGTACAACCCACGGTGCACCATGACGTCTTTGCCGATCGCCTTGGTGCTGTCGGCACTCAGATAGTTCGCGTGCACGATGGTCTTGAGGTGCTCCTGCATTTCCTTGGTCTTGCCTTCAAGCAGACGATGATCGTCTGGCTTGTAGAACCCGGCGCCACCTTCCTGGGCGGGGATCTGGTGGCCCCGATACTGCGGAACCGCCAAGGGTTTACGCCGCGTCGGCGTACGTGCGGCAGGCTGCAGCCAGTTCGGCGTCGCGAGCCCGTGGCCGGCAAGATCCAGCTGCTTGCCGAGTGCGGCAAGCGCCGCGTCGCTGAAGGTGTCGCCAGGCGCAAACGCGCGTTGCAGGTTGAAGATGATGCGCCCTTGTTGCGCATCGATCAGCACGGGGCCTGCGGCCGCACGTGCGCGTGCGGGCAGCCCGCGCGACATGGCAGTGAATGCGGCGGTATCCAGATACACCGGCTCCAGTGTCCCGGCGGCGAAGCGTGCCGCAATGCTGTCGGATTTGAGCGCCGTGCCGGCCTGCGCAAGATGCGTGGCAAGCTTGCCTTGCAGTGTCTGCACGGTGATCTGACGCGCCTGCACTTCGGCCAGACGCTGCTCGGAGAATTCGCTGTCGAGCGCCACCAAGGCCGGCTTGCCTGTCATCGCGCTGTCGTTCAGCGGCACGAGCGGAGGTGCACTGCCGACGCGGCGACGCGGCCTTTCTCGCAGTGGCGGGGTGTCGCCCGGCATGTGCGGCACCTGCGTCGGGCTGTTCGCACTGGTGTGCGTCGGTAGTGCCGGCACAGCAGTGTGCGCGACAGAAGGTTGCAGAGGACCGATACGCATGATGACCTCGAAAACGCGGCGGGCGGCCAGTAAACCGCGTGGCATATGACAATTCGCAAATTTGGCGAAAAGTACCGCCGGGATGCGAAACGATGCCTGCGTTGTGCGGGTGTCCAGCGCATGCTTTGTCTGGATGCGTTGCACAGCACTTGGCGCGCACATCGCCGCGCATGACGCACGCTAGAACAGCGTTTCCTTGAACGGCAGCATGGCCGCGCCCAGCACGGTGGCATGAGCCGTCACCTGCCCGACCTGCAGCGTCGGATACGGCAATGCAACGCCACGCCGAGGCGCAGGTTCAAAGGCGATGCGGGCGATCAGCCGTTGCGCAAGATCGGTTGGCAGGCGCGCCCCGAAGACGATCACGCGCGGATCGATCAACGCAATGATCGCCGCCACCGCAAGCGTCACGGTCGGCTCCACTGCATCCAGCCACGCGTCGATCTGCGGCCACCCCGCATCGTAGTGCTGCAGCATGGTATGCAGGTCCGGCAGCGCGTGGCCATCAGCCGCCAGCGCCTGGCGCAGGCTTTCCAGCGTTGGCCGCGCCATGCCGGTGATGGCCGAGATGCGCCCCAGTTCGCCCACATTGCCGTGCGCGCCGCGGCGCACGTTGCCGGCAGCAATCACGCCGGCAGCAAAGCCGTCGGAGATCGACAGATAGACCAGGTCCGGCGATTGGCGGCCAATGCCGTACACGGCCTCGGCCAGGGCGGCGCAATGGGCGTCGTTGTCCATCCACACCGGTAGCTGCAGGCAATCGGCGACAAACCGATCCAGCTCCACCTGCATCCATTCCGCTGCAAGCGACAACGGCGGATTGACCCGGGTGCCATCGCCGATGCGCGGGCCGGTCATGCTCAGGCCGACGCCGAACACATGCTGCCGATCCACGCCGGCCGCCCCTAGCAGAGCCTCCACCAAGGCCGGCAGTTGTGCACGCACCACCGCCAGCGTCAACGGGAAGGCCGTGAGCTGGCGCATGCCACGGACCTGGCCGGCGAAGTCGATCAGCACCACCGCAAACCCATCGACCATCAACGACACCCCCACGCTGTATGCATAACCCGGCACCAGACTCACTTGCGCGCTCGGTTGGCCGCGACCACGCCGCAACGAGGGCCGCAGCTGTAGCAAGCCGTGCGCCACCAGCGGGTCGACGATGCCCTTGATGCCGGGCACGCTGAGCCCGCTGGCGCGTGGCAGATCCGCACGCTCGAACTGCCCGGCACTGCGGATCAAATCCAGCAGCAGGCGCTCGCTGGGACCGGCGGCCTGCCCATCGCTACGACGGCGGTAATGCGAACGAATGGCTGCGTTTGCGAACAAAGGGGGCATGCAGGGAGAAACGTCCGGCGTTGTCATAATCGTTTTAATTAAGCAGCTTAATTTAATCCGCCTGCGGCCCTACGTTCGGGCCACCGACGTTGGTATCGTGCCATGCGCCTGTTGCATTCCCCTTCCCACCCCCATTGCGCTGCCCTGTCTTGCCCACATCATCCGCTTGCGCTGGGGCTGGCCTCTGTCGGCTGGCTCCCTTCGTACGCCATCGCTGCCGAGTCGCCGGTCGAGGCCGACGCACCGACCCTGGATGCGGTGCAGATGCGCAACTCGTTCCAGTCGCAGAACACGCGTGCCATCGCCACCAGGCAGGCGGCGCCCACCATCGTGGATCCGGTCGCCGCCGACAGCATCGGGCAATTGCCGGACTTCGATGTGGGCGATGCGCTGCGCCGGGTCACCGGCGTGAGCACGGTCGAGTACCAGGGCGAACCACGCTATGTGACGGTGCGCGGCCTCAACGGCAACGACAACAGCATGCTGATCGACGGCTTTGTGTTCGCCAGCAACGAACGGAGCGGCGTGACCGCACGCGTGGATTGGCAGCCGGATGGTCCGCTCAGCGGCCATGTATCCGGCTACAGGTTCAACCAGCGCGAATCCTCCGACCGCAATACCCAGGCCGCCCAGGTGCAGAACAGCGCGCGCCTGACCCGCAGCGGCCCGCAAAGCGGCACGCTGGACAATCTCAACCCGCTCGTCGAGTTGGGCAACTGCACTGGAAACGCGGGCTGTCCGGCATCAACGGCCAATTGCTGGCCGAGCTGCCTGGCCAGTGCCGCGGCGCGCTGCGGGCAAGCACCTCGCGCGCCACGGTGGACAACCCGCAGACCTGTGACCGCTTCCAGCAGAACCGGCTGGCCTACGGCTTCGATTGGAACGGCACCCTGCCGGCATTCACGGCCCTGGGCCCGGCACTGGCCGACGACCCGACCCGCTACCGCCAACCTTACCCACCAGCAGGGCAGCACCCTGGCCTGGAGCCGTACCGGCGAGCTGTGGGACGACCGCTACTCCAACTACAGCAACCAGCAGGAGTTTTATCGCAACCGCTACCAGCAACCGCTGCACCGTCTCGATCTGAAACTGGCCTGGGACGGCTCGCCCGCAGTGGCGGTGAGCCTGGATGTGCTCAACCTGGCCGGCCAGGGCCACGAATACCGCATCGGCCGCCACCAGGAATACGTGCAATCGGCCTGAAAATGGCACCCACCGTGATGCTCGGCGTCAACGTCAAACTCTGAGGATTTTCCCATGTCGTCGTTTCTGGACACACGCATCAGCCGCCGTCACCTGATGGCTGCCGCCGGCACCTCGCTGCTGGCCACCGGTATCCCCACACTGGCCATGACGCCGCCGCCCCCGGATGTGGGCCTCAAGTTTCTGCGCTCGCGACGACCGATGCCGTTTGCCGGCAATACCTTCGTGGGTCATTTGGAACAACAGGGCGATGGCTACGACAGCTTCGACCGCGTGCTGAATATCTACCGCGAGTTCCCCGAACAGCGCTTTGCCAACAAATTCGCCCTGTTGCCACCGAGCAGCTACCACGTGACCTTGCTGGGCGGAGTCAATGAGATCGACCGTGCGGGTGGGCCCTGGCCGAGCGATCTGACGCGCGACCGTGCATTGGCGGACATCAACGCTGACTATCTGGCGCGATTGAAGGAGCGCGCTGCGCCACCACTGGGTGCTTGCCGCTTTTTAGTCAACCCGAGCGCGGCAAAGACCGGCAGTAATGACAATCTGCTGATTCCGTTACGGCCCGCCGACACGCAAACCGCCCAGCGCCTGGAAGCCGCGCGCCAGGCGCTGATGCAACTGACACGCTTGCATCGCCCCGACTACACCAACTTCCAGTTTCATATCTCGCTGGCCTACCTATGCGCCACCCTCGATGGTGCAGAGCAAGCTGCGTATCGCACGTCAGTGCGCACCTGGCTCACACAGTTGGCAGCGGCAGGGCCGATCACGGTGCCGCATTTCCATTTTTGTACGTTCAACGACATGTACGCGTTTCGCACGCTGTATGAGGTGTGAGATTGCGTGCAGCCGGCTACGGGTTGTGTGACCTAGACACGCGCCCGTTTAAGCCCCCTCCCCTAGGAGAGGGCTTGGGGGAAGTACGCAATTGCATCGAGCTGACAGCGTCACCGCTGGTTCTGCACATCGAGGCAATGCATATCTCACCCTTTTTAACCCTGTCGGTGGAAGCAACATGCTGAGCGCATAAAGCCGGGCCTACGGCTTGCACCAAGCGCCCACATCATCTACTTCCGCCACCTCGGTGCTCATCTGCCACGCAGCAAATTCACGCTCGAACTCTGCCAGCGTGAGCAGCCCCATGCAGGCGTGCGCACCGATCGGCACCGGTTGGCCAGCGGCAAGTTTGCGGATCAACAAGACGGCCGCGAAACAGGGAATCTCCGGGCCATGCAGCATCGCTGCAGTGAGGTCCCAGTGCAGCACTAGCGCTTGGCTTGCCCCGTCCGCGGTAGGGCGGGCGCCGCGCAACTCCACGCGCATACCGCCCAAGTCGGTCCCAAAGCGATCGAACCAGCGCCCTGCTTTGACGAACACACCGGCCAGGCGCTGCATCGGCAACGACACACCACGTTGGCGCAGCCAGGCGATGACAGCCAGGCAGCGCTGCAGGAACGGCACTTCCAGCGCGGCACGAAACTGCACGGTCTGCACGCCGGGATAGCGCTGCGGCAACAGGTCGTGATCGGGCACGTCGCAGGGCGAGGCCAACCGTGGGGTGAGCTGCGCGAAGTGCACACCCGTGGGCTGTGTCCAACCCACCACCTGTTGCCAACGGCCAGCCTGCCACCAGTTGAAAGGTATGCCGCAGTACGAGAGCACCGCACGCACGGTGGCCAGGCCCAACGGCGTACCCTGTGCGGGGGCGATGACAATGCCGATCTCCTGCAATGCCGAAAAGCGCGGCAACAGCGCATCGATCACCGCACTGGACAGTGCCGGCAAGGTGCTGGCACCGCTGATCGCTACCCGCTGCGCCTGCTGTGCGGCAGCGTCCATCGCAGCGGGAAAATCGCGAACAAACGCACGGCCGTCGGCCAGATCGATGTAGTGCATGCCGGCCTGCAGACAACAGTGCGCCACCGCATAATCCTGTCCCTGGAACGGCCCGGCGGTGTGCACCACCGCATCGGCGCCGGTGGCCGCCAGTCGCGCGGCGAAGTCGCTTGCATCGATATCCAGGCGGCAGGTGGAGATGCTCCCGGGGGCGACTCCCGGCCACGTGGTCGCCACATCGCCCGGATGTCGGCCCGCTGCCAGCACATGGATCTGCGTCGTTGCCGCGAGCGAGCGCACGATGCGCGCACCGAAGTGGCCGAAGCCGCCCAACACCACCACCCGGTACGTCATCGCCTGCTCGCCGCCTGTGTCTGCGCACAGTATCGGCGAGCGCACCGCCATGCGCGCATGCGCGGTCAAATGCCCGACGCAATGCGCTAACCGGCAATGCGGTTGGCACGCCCGCTTCTCAGTGCTTCGCGCAACACCTTCACTGCCTGCTGCGTGGCCAGCCGGGATGCACCGGCCTGCTTGCTTGCCAATGCGGTCTGTTGCCGCGCCAATGCCTGTTGCTGCTGCGCCAACGCCTGCAGCGGGTCGGGCGTTGCACGCTGCTGCGCTGGTGTGGAGGCAGTAGCCGACGCTGCGCGTGTCGATGCCTGCAGCAGGCGCGGTTCGGCGTGCGCAGACAACTGCGCGGCAAGTGCGGCGTGACGTTCGCTCAAGGCCTGCTGACGTGCGGCCAATCTGGCCTGAGCGGCGGCCAATTGCTGGCTGCGCAGATGCGCCGCAGCCAGCTGATGCAGCAAGGTTGGATCGCGCACCAGGTACTGCTTCCCATCGGCACGAAACCACAACACGCGTCTTCCATCGCCTGCGTAGCGTCGCGCCGTCTGCAGATCGTCGGGCGTGCCGTGCATCACGTCGCGATCGCCGTGCACCAGCACGTAGGCGTCGCCTTCGCCCTGCGTGCTTGCAGTGGCATGGCCGCAGGATCTTTTCATGCTTGCGCGCGGCCGTGCCGGCGCTGCAGCAGCGGGTGCGGCAGGTGCGATCGACGTTGTTGGAGAAATGGCGGGCGCAGCAGGCAATGCACGCGCTGCGTTGGACGCGGGCGCTGCTGAGCCTGCTGCGGTAGTTGCCAGAGCAGCTATCGGCGCGACCGGCGCTATCGGTGAGTGCGCAGGTGCGCGCAGTGCAGAAACAACCTGCACGGTGCGTAGAGCGGTCACATCACGTGCTGGTGCTGCTGGTGCAGCCGTTGCAATGTCCTCGACGGGCAGGACATGGGCGATGGGTGCGACCTGGGTCATTGACGAAATCGCAGGTACAACCAGCGCAGGCGCAGCAGGTGACATTCGTACGACGGCAGCCGCCGGTGCCGCAGCGGCGGTTGCGATCACGGTGGGGCCGGCTGCTGCGGCCAAGGCCAGCAGCAACGCCGAACGCAGGCACAGCAATGGAACAGTGGTCTGGATCATGTGAGATCTCCACGAAAGGCACAGCGAGGTGAGTGCCGCCTGAGCAGTGCGCATCGGCGGATGGAAACAGCGAGCACGCGGCCACGGTGTTGCCGACGCTGCAGGCGTCGATATTCGGAAAATGCCGGGCCGTGGCGGCCCGTGGTGATGCCGGTGTCGCCTTTACTGATGCGATGCCAGCGCATTGCGTCGACAGATGCGTGGCCTCAGGAAGTGCTCACAGCGACCGCGCGTCTGCCGGCCGTGCACGGCCGAAAGTCGTGTGACGCTGCACGCCACGCGTTGCCGCTACGTGGCTACCAGAGACGATTGCTGCCGTGACGTGCGGTCTGCAGCGAACCGGCGGCGCTTGACGGCCTGGGTTCAGTCGCTGCAGCAGCCAGCACGAGGGGGCGAGCAGCTGTCAGCCGTGACCAACAGCTGGCGTAATTAGCACGCCAAGAAGAGGGTCGTCCCCGACCCAGCGCGTCGTCGATGCCGGCTCCGCGTACCGACCGCACCCACCTGGCGGTGAGCGCAGTCGTTTCGTCAATGGCTCCTAGCTGTTCTTCGCCCGTTCTGCTTCTGCTTGCGCTTGGTCTGCCTCTACCTGCGCTTTTTCGGCCTCTGCGTGCGCCTGCGCTGCCTCGCGTTGCGCCTGTGCCGCTTCCCGTTGCCCGCGTTCGGCCTCGGCACGGCCCTGACGTGCGGCCTGGTTGGCCATCTCGGCCTGCTGCCGCGACAGCTCGTCCGCTTGGCGCACGGCAGCGGCATACGCGTATTGCGCCTGACGATGCTGCTGCGCCACTGCGCGAATCTGTTGCTGGGCTTCGCGTGCTTGCTGTTGCGCCTCCTGTTTGGCCTGCGCCAGTTCCGGGCCCAGGGAGGCGAGTTGTTCGCGTGCTTGCTGCAATGCTTCCTGTGCTTCCTGCATCCGGTCCTGCTGCAGTTCAAGGTCGTGGTTGTTGGCAGCGAGCGCATCGTGCACGGCGGCTTGCGCGTCACGGGTGGCATCGCCGCGGATGCGGTCCAGGTCCAGATTCCAGCCGCTGTCCGTCGGGTTCGCATCCTCGTCATGCAGCGGCTCGGCGCCCAACACATCGGCGATGACGCCGTGCGTGGCAGGGGCCGCCGCTGTTGCCGGCGCAGCCGGCAGCGCCGGTGCAGGCAACGCACCCATCGGCGCTGCCGCAGCTGCAGCGTTGCCGACCTGTGCGCGTGCAGCGCGTGGCGCGACCGGGGCAGTCACCACGCCCGGCTGTCTGCCGGCAGACGTCACCGGTGCCGGCATGGCCACCAGACGCAGCGGCAGCACACCGCAGACCGCTACTGTGGCCAAAATCATCGCCGCAGCCAGCCGTGGAAACGCGCGAGTGTCCTGCAACATCGACAACCTGCGCTTCAAACTCACAAACGAGGGCGACGCACTCGCCACGCCACCGCGTGGACGCGGCGCCACACCCAGTTGCAGCAACAAGCGGCCGTACTCATGGCGGCAATGGCGGTGCCCTGCGACCACGGCGGCATCGCAGGCGGCTTCGCGGGCGATCGCATATTCGCGCGCGGCCAGATGCACCAGCGGGTGAAAGAAGAACAGGTGCTGCGCCAAGGCCGGCAGCAGACCCCACCACAGATCGCCGCGGCGTAGATGGATCAACTCGTGGGTCAGCGCCATGTCCAGATCGTCATCGGCCATGTGCGGCAGGCGTGCGGCAGGCAACAGCAACACCGGTTGCCAGGGGCCGATCAACTGTGGCGAGTCGATCTGCGCCGACAGCCGCAGGGCCGGCGGGCGCGATAAGCCATGCGCTTCGGAGGCCATCTGCAATGCCTGCACCAAGGCCTGGTCATGGCAGGGCTCGGCCGCACGCACCAATGCACGGCTGCGCAAGTAGGCGCGCGCCGTGCCGGCGGCCAGCACCAGCACGCCCGCCGCCCACAGCGCCAGCAATGCCGCGGCAAAGGTGGGCCAAGAGCCGACCTGCATCGCCTGCGCGTGCGTGGCCGTGGATGCCGCCGCGGCAGCGGCGTTTGCCATCGGCGCCAGGTTGTCGGCCGAGCCCAGCGCAGTGGCCACGCTATGCGCCGGTAGCACCGGCAGCTGCACCGGGCTGCTCCACACCAGGCCAACCACCGCCTGCACACCCACCAACCACCACAGCCAGGTTTGCGTGGCCGCCGGCAGGCGACGCACGCCGCGGCACAGCGCCCATACCACCAACACCAGCACCGCGGTCTGCACGCTGGTGGCGCCAAGCTTCCATAACACCGCTTCGATCAGGGGCGACATGACTCAATCCTCCTTGCGCTGCGATTGCAGCTTGGCAACCAATGCTTCGAGTTCGGCCAGTTCGGTATCGCTGACTTCGGCCCGCTGCGACATCCACGCCACGAACGGCGACACCGAGCCCTGAAGGGTCTTCTCGACAAACTGTCCCACTGCGCCTCGCACCACATCGTCCTGGCCGGCGGTGGCGCTGTAGCGGTACATGCCGTCCACCTGCTTGCGGCGCAGGAAGCCCTTGGCCCGCAGCCGCTCCATCATGGTCAGCACCGTAGAGCGGGCGAGCCCACGTGGCTCACCGAACGCGGCAGCCACTTCGCCCACGCTGGCATGCCGCTGTTCTTCGATGTATTGCAACAGGGCCAGTTCCTGGTCCCCGATGGTCTTGCCACGCATGTCGCTCTCCCTGACTACAGTTGTCGCTACCGTAGGCCTGACGACAGCTGTAGTCAATAGGTCGGATGGCAGGGGTGGGCGACATCGATCTGGTTAGGGGATGTGCGTCCAGCGCAGACTCCGAACAGCTTCCGAGCGATTGCATGCGCTTGATGTCCATCCAGCCGAACAACCGTCGTTCCAGCTGGCGCGCTACCCCTGCAGGTGCCGGCGTTTGAGCAAATGCTGTTTGACCAACCGGACCACGCGCACACCGACGTAGGCCCAATGCAATGCGCCGGGCAACGCGATGGCCTGGCGATCCATGTCGGTGGGCACAAGCAATGCCGGCACGACGTGCAAGCGACCACGCCATGTCGATTGCAGCGACAGCAGGTGCCTGATGTAGGCGAAGAGTCCCAGCCGTACCGCCAGATCCGCACCGCGGTCGGATCCGAGCGCATCCATGCACGGCAGCAACGCAGCGGCGGCCGGTCGGGCCTTGCGCAGCAATGTGGTCTGCCGTTGTAGCGCCGCCGGCAACGCGATTCCCAGACTCGCTTCGGCCAACAGCGCACTCAGTGCCAGCTGTCTCTCCACGCCAAGCTGGCGTGCCAACCCGAGCACCTCTGCCCAGTCCAGCTGCGTGCTGCCCAGCGCCTGCGCCATGTCCACCAACCAGAAAGCTCGATGCCAGTGGTGTTTGGTGCCATGGAACGCGGCATAGACCACCGCCGCCGATGGCGACAGTGTGGGCACCTGCGTGCCGCCCAACACGACCGTGCTGAGATGATCGCGCCAGACCTGTTGGCTGAGCGGAAACTGGCGCTCGTGATTGGCCAGCCGCAGATGCAGTTCCAGCACCACGCCGGTTTCAGGGTGACGCAGCGGCAGGGCATGGTTGTAGCGGCAATATTCCGTTGGATCGAGTGCGGCGTCCGCTTGCAACACATAGCCCAACGCGCTCAGTGCGGACAGCGCATGTTGGCTGGCGTGTGGCTCGATCAGCACATCGATATCGCACGCTTCGCGGCGATGCAGTTGGCCGAACTGCGCCGCATACCCCAATCCCTTGAGCAGGCAGCAGCGGATACCCGCCTGCTGCAGCGCCGCCACCATCTCGCGGATGGCGGCCGTTTGCTGCAAGGACTGCAGCAGCATGCGTTGCTGCCGACGCCGCAGTACTTCGCGCACTGCGACAGGAACGCTGGCCGCCAGGGTGTCGGCAGCAGGCAACGCCAATGCCATGCGATGCTGTGCCAGCGAACGTTCGAAAGCAAACGCATCGGGGGGCGATACCACCCCCTGCAATTTTGCAGCGGCAGCATCGTGTTGCCGCCAAAGCGACAGGATGTAGCCGAACGCAGACGACCACGCCGCACAAGCGTTCTCCACCGTTACGGTGCACTGCACGTCAGCGCGCAGTCGCACGAGAATCGCAAGTGGTGAACGCGCGCACCTTAGCGCGTCCGTGGCCTATGTTACGTTCGCCGCCAGGGGCCATATCCGCGTCTGCGGATTGCGGGGAAAACTGAGCGAAGTCGTAATCGATGCACATCGTTCTGAGCCGCCTGACGGCCGTGTTTGTCATGCCGGCCCAGCGCCGATGCGCTGCGCATACCCCACGCTATTAATAGCACAGCATTTGCTGTGTCGCGGCTTGCTCACGCGCGTAGCGGAGGGGTTTTGCGCGAGGTTGCCGCGATGGCTTGAGTCACTCCAGGTCTCTGACACATGCGCTTGATCTTGCCGATAGTTGAGGAGCTGTTCCATGAATGAGACCGATGCATTTGTTGGTGAAATTCGCCTGTTTCCGATCGACTGGGCACCCGCCGGATGGTTGCCATGCGATGGCCGCTCGTTGCCGATCAACAGCAACGTCGCGCTGGCTTCGCTGCTCGGCAACCAGTACGGCGGCGACGGCAAGACCACGTTCAATCTGCCGGACCTGCGCGGTCGCGTGCCGGTGGGCCAGGGCGTCAATCCGCTCACCACGCCGACGGTGGTCTACACGGTCGGCACCTATGGCGGCCTGGAGAGCGTGGCGCTGACCGCGGCGCAGATTCCGCCGCATACCCACCTGGTCAACGCGGCCAATACGGCGGCCACCACTGGCGCAGTGGACGGGAACGAACTCCTCGCGCAGACACCGACACCGCACAATCTGTACGCGCCAACCGGCACGTTGGTCGGTCTGGCGGCTGACTCCGTGAGCCAGCAAGGTGGCGGTGCCGCCCACAACAACATGCAGCCATCGCTGGTGCTGAATTTCTGCATCTGCACGGTCGGCATCTACCCGCAGCGCCCCTGACGCGGGCCACAAAGGAACCACACCATGGATGCCTATACCGGTCAGATCATTCTTTTCGCCGGCAATTACGAACCCGAGGGCTGGGCGTTCTGCGACGGACGCCAGCTGCAGCTCAACACCTACATGGCGCTGTATTCGCTCATCGGCACCACCTACGGCGGCGACGGCAGGGTCACCTTCAATCTGCCGGATCTGCGCGGCCGTGTCGCGGTCTCGCAAGGGCAGGGCGTGGCACGCGCGCCAGCGCCGCAACTGACGGCGCGTGTATTGGGTCAGACGTTCGGTACCGAGACGGTGTCGCTGCAAACGGCGGAAATGCCCGCGCACAATCACACCCTGCAGGCAGTGACCGCACCGGCGTCTGCGCTGACCCCCGTGGGCAATCTGCTTGCCGCACCCCAGAACTCGGAAGTGGCGTATTTCATCCCGCCCGCGGGGACCACCGATTCTGTCTTCCCATTGGCACCGACCGCGATGAGCGTGAGCGGCGCCAATCAGCCCCACGACAACCACATGGCCACGCAGACGCTCAACTATCTGATCTGCCTGAACGGGTTCTACCCGCAGCGGCCGTGACCGGCCATCGCAAAGGAGTTCGACATGTCCAATAGCTTTATCGGCGAAGTGCGGGCGTTCCCTTACAACTTCGCGCCCGATGGCTGGCTCGAATGCATGGGGCAGACGGTCAGCATCCAGCAGTATCAGGCGCTGTTCGGGGTGATCGGCTTTGCCTACGGGGGCGACAAGCAGAATACGTTCGGCCTGCCGGATCTGCGCGGTCGCGCAGTCACCGGCCAGGGTCAGGGGCCGGGGTTGACCAACACCACCATGGGCCAGTTGCAGGGCGCCGACACCGTTGCGTTGACTTCTTCGTCGCAATTGCCGGCACACACGCACACCATCTCCACGCAATTCGTCAGGCCGGCCACCGCCCTGACGGCCTTCGTCAATACACCGAGCGCGGCCGCTTACGTGACGCGCTTGTTGAATCTGACCCTCACGCCGAGACAGACGTATCTTGCGTATGCGCCGGCCGTGGGAACGCCTGTCGGCCAGATGTCACCCACTACGCTGACGCCTTTCCCCGCCACCTCGACATCGGTGCAGGCACACGAAAACCGTCAACCGTTCACCACGGTGCGCTACTGCATCTGCGCCACGGATGGCATCTATCCGCCCAGGCCGTGATGTCGCTGCACTTCGCCTGCCCGGCGCCCTTGTCGGCGCTGGGCATGGCGGTCCGCCCCGAGTGCGCGGCGGACATGTCGGCGCTACGGGCCTTGCTCCGGGAAGAGCGCTGGGCCGAGTTCGCGCTGCTGCCGTGGGACGATACGGCAAAGGTCGCGTTGCTCGATCAACAGTTCGAGGCACAGCGCCGCCATTACGCCCTGCTGCATCCAGAGGCCTTGTTTCTGGTGCTGGCACACCAGGAAAGCGTGGTTGGCCGTCTCTATCTGGCGGCGACGGATGAAGGCGATGTCCGCGTGCTGGACATCCTGCTGTCATCCGATTACCGCAGCCAGGGAATCGGGACGATCCTGATCGGCGCGGTGCTGGACCAGGCGCGTACCGACCGGCGGCGTGTGCTGCTTGAGGTGAAAAAAGGCAATCCTGCGGTCGGCCTCTACCATCGACTCGGCTTCCAGAAATTTGCCGATGGCGGTGTCTCCTTGCATATGGCCTGGCGTCCTGCCCTCAGCGATAGCCAAGCCAGTCCATGACCACGCCGTGGTCGGCGACCAGGCGCTCTACCTGCTGTGTGGTGAGCGCGGACCGCCATGCGCCAGCGCGGCCTTGGCGAAAGAATCGTGCCTGCTCAGGGCTACGCTCGGCGAATCCGTGACGTTCCTCTACGCTGCGTAGTGTCTCGAAGCGGCAGGCGGCGACCGCGCGTGCCACATGCGATGGGTCGGCGGGCAGACCCAGAAATTCCGCAAGACGTGTCGTCTCCTGCATGGGCTGCGCCAGAAGATCTTCGTAGCGCAGCAGCAGGCGTGGCCCTGGAGCGCGCTGCAGCCACGAGGCGACGTGCCCTGACCAGGACCCATACCATTGCGGCGTCTGGGTGCGGAACGAGGGGCCGCCACGGCTCACGGTCAGGCCGGCGTCGCACATCTGGCGGATGGCGGCGTCGACGTCCATGTTCGTCTGGTCGGCCCAGGAAGGCGCGATATCCCGTGGGTCGCGCACGATGTAGACCGTTGCCAGCGTCGCGTCTGCTGGAAACAGCGTCGCGTCGTAGCGATCGTGCACTTTGAGCAGCTCCAGCGACTGGGCTGCGCATTGTCGATAGGCGCTGCTGCGCAGAAGACGAAGTTCGGCCGGTACGAGGTCGCTGCTGTCCACGTCGACGCATTGCTCGAGCCAACTGCGCGAGGCCGCATACGGCAGGCTCCGGCCAAGCGTATCCAGATCCACCACGGCGGCACCGGTCTGCAGGCTGGAGATCAGGCAGCGCATCCAGGTATTGCCGGATTTCGGATAGGACGCCAGCCAGATGATGCCGCGCCGGCTCATGTCGCCAGGTGGGCTTCGATCAATTCGATGCCGGCGTCCAGCGCATCGAAACGCAGTGGGCGCAGCAGGTGCCAGACCGGCACCTGGCGGGCGATGACCGCGGCTTGGGCAAAGGTCGTCGGCCACAGGCCGAGCCGCCGGGCGGCCTGTGGCCGCGTCAGGTAACTGTGCAGCAGGGGCAGCGCGGCACCGGGAGAATGCCGCTGCATCCTCAGTTCCGGTGCCTCCTTCAGGATCACTATCGCATCCAGCGGCGCGGGGGTCGGGTCGAATCCGGATTGCGGGCGCAGGTCGAACTTGTCCATCCCGGGACGTATCTGCGGAAGCCCGGTGTGGGGCATTTGCAGGGAATCGAGCGTATCGCGCCAGAGTTTCAGGCGTGGAAAGGCCGGTAGCACCTCGATGCGGCCTTCGGTGCGGATCACGGCCAGATCGTCACTGAGCAAGCCGTGGCCGCGCTTGAGGAGGGCGGCCGACAGCGTGGACTTGCCGGCGCCACTGTGCCCGGCAATGGCCACGGTGCGGCTGCCGATCCGCAGGCAAGCCGCATGCAGCGGAAACAGGCCGCGTTGCAGGCACAGGTAGCCGAGCGCCGAGCCAAGCAGGAACAGCCGCCAGCTCTCATCGTCCTGGCGCAATCGCTGCACCTGGATCGAGCGTCCGCCGCGCACGAGGATGCGGACCAGGTCTGGGATCTGCAGCAACACGGAGCCGTCGGTTCCGATGCTCAGCCAGGTATCGGTGGGGTCGGCCGAATCGAGCCGGCTGGGGAGCGACGCGTCCTCGATCACCACATCCGCATCGTGACGCCCGGCAGCCGATGCCGGCCAGGGCGGCAACTCCGGAAGGGCCAGGGTGCTGCGCACATGCCAGCCGCACAGCAGGTAGTGGTGCTGGGGTTCCGGCAAGACCCGCGCCGCCGGATTTTCGCGAATGCGGTTCAGGCGCGGATCTCGATGGTGCCGGCACTGCGCAGCGTTTCCAGCAGCGATGCGACGTCGGTCTCGATCCTGGATCGTGTCGTCGCGTAGTCGGCGCACAGCCGATCGCACAGCACGACGAACGTGCAGGGCGATGCGAGATGCGTCCAGATGTCCTTGCCCACCGCGTCAAGCGAGAAATACAGCCCGCGTTCGGTGTTCATGACGACCAGTTCTTCGCCCATTTCCGCGGCCAGGCAACCGGGAGCCTGTGCGATCAGGGCATTCGGATCGATAGGCATGGCGAACCATCCGTGGGAGGGCCTGGAACATTAACCGGGAAACATGCGTCTTGGAAGGCGGATGACCGCCGGATCGGCTGCCATCGGCGACTCAGTCGCGTGGGTGCTCGCGACGCCGGAACACCACTTCGTCATCTGACTGAACGGGCAGGCGCAGATTGTCCGGACCGAAGAGTGGGGTATCCGCTTGCGCCGGTGTCGGAATGCGAAGGACCGGGTCGAACCAGCGCGCGGCTGCCGTATCACGAAGGCGGAAGTTGGCGTGGCGCAGCACCAGCAAGCCGCCAGGGCGCAGGCAGCGGGCGAAGTCGAGCAACTGCGCCTGCACGTCCTCGAAGCGAATCAAATGGTCGCAGCGTTGGCCGGTATGGAAGGCCAGATCGCCCCGTCTCAGTACAGCCAGGCAGAAGATCGCATCGTAGGAGGCGTCGGCCTCACTGGCCGTATTTCCCGCCAAGCGGAATTGAATACTTGAGTCCGGCTGCGTCCGAAGCCGGAGGTTGCACGCCGAGATATGGCCGGGATGGATGTCCAGCCCGGTGATGGTGGCGTTCGGAAAGTAGCTGCGTAGCGTGAGCACTTCCTCGCCGCTGGCACAGCCGAACGACAATAGCCGCACGTTTCCAGCCGCTCCCAGTGTGGCCTGGACAAAGGCGAATAGGGTGGGATAGCGATGCATGGCGGTGGTGCCGTAATCCTGGAACACGGGCGCGACCGAGGTCACGTGCAACCAGGCATAGAGCCGGCCCTCCCGGGTGCGCAGTGCGCGGTACAGCCGCCTGACCCGCGGGACGGCCAACAACCTGCGCCAACGGCTGAGGGACAGGATCATCCCTTGATATGATGCGCATCAAGCAGGAGACTGCGCGTGGCGGCCTGCGGCAGGCCGATCGGCCCATTCGATGGTGTCGGCAACGGCATCGGTCGTGCGACCATGGAGTAAGCAGCCAGCATGCAGTGTGGGTTGTGCTGAAATCGAAAGCGTCGTCGGGCAGCGGCTGCAAGCCAAACAGATCGGGCGCATGCGCAACACGATGCGGTGCGCTGTCAGGGGCGTCGGACTGACGCCATTGACGGGATGTGCAGTGACCGCGAACGGCTTGTTTTTTGCGAGCCGAAACAGACTAGCAAAATGGGAGTGCGCAATGTACGAGAACGATCAGGCAGTGCCGTCCGAAGTCTCCTCGCAGCACGGGCGCAAGGTATGGACGACACCGACGGTGTCGTTTCTTGCCATCGATGAGACCGCAAACCAGACTTTCTCCGGCAACGACGGCACGGGGACCGGCACTGGCTCCTAAGCCGGTTTAGGCGATCGAGGTGAGCGATTTTGCGGGTCTCTGGCGTCTCGACGGCGCTCCGGTCTCCCCCGCGGATCTGCTGCACCTCGATCGCGCGCTGGAGGCGCGCGGCATCGGGCCGGGGCGTGTCTGGCATGGCGGCGACATCGCCATTGTCCATCGCCAGCATGGCTTCACACCGGAGGACGCCTTCGAAGCGATGCCATGGGTGGGAGGGTCCGGGGCGGTCCTTGCCGCAGATGTGGTGTTGGCTGCGCGTCGCGAACTGGTGGCGGCGCTAGGGGAGCCCAGCAGCACCTCCATGCCCGATGGCGCCTTGTTGCTGGAGGCCCTGCAGCGCTGGGATGTCGAGGCGTTGCCGCGCGTGTACGGGTCCTACGCGCTGGCCCTGTATCGGCCCGATCAGCGCCGGCTGTTGCTGGCCCGCGATCCCGTGGGCATCCGCTCGTTGTTCGTGCATCGTGGTTCGAACCTGATCGCGTTTGCCACCCGCTTGCGGGCGCTGTTGGCGTTGCCGGAGATTCCCACCGATCTTGACGAGCAGGCGCTGGCCGATCGCCTGTTGATGGATCGAACGCGGGCGACCCGCACCATCTATCGATCCATCGACCGAGTCCCGATGGCGCATGCCCTCAGCATCACGCCGGAACGGGCGCACCTGCAGCGATGGTGGGCGCCGCCGCAGGCCGGTACGCTGCAGCTGCGCAACGATGAGGAGGTCGAAGCGGCTGCCGCCGCCGTGTTGGACCTGGCCGTCGCCGATTGCCTGCGCGCACCTGGTTCCGTCGCCATGTGCCTGACCGGCGGCCTCGATAGTACGTCGGTGGCACTCTCGGCCGCACGACAACACACCGCAGCGCCGTTGCTTGCGCTCACGCGTACTCCGCAGACGGCGACCGCAGCGGCGAGCGCACGCCACTACTACGACGAATCGCCGCGTGCCCGCCTGCTGGCGGAAGGCCATCCGGGCATCGACTGGCACACGATCGGCGACGATGGCCAAGACTGGGGCGAACATGACGCCGAGCGTTGGTTGCAGGAAGGCGGACAGCCGACGCGCTCCCCTCTGAACATGGCGTGGTTCTTTCCGCTCTATCGTTTCATGGAGGAGCGCGGCAGTCGGGTCCTGATCGGCGGAGAGTTGGGTAACGCGTTTTTCAGCTACGACGGCTTGTCCCGGCTGCCGGAGTTGCTGCGCCAACGCCAGTGGCGCACGTTGCTTGTGCAAGCGCGGGCGCTGGCGGCCACGGAAGGGTTGAGCGTTCGCAAGGCGCTGCAGCGCCATGTGCTGCGCCCGTTCGCGCCGATGGCGGTCGTGCGCCGCTGGCATCGTCTGCCGGTCGACGTCTGGAGGCGCAACGCCGCGTTGAATCCTCAGTGGGCGCAAGACCTGGATCTGCGCCGCACTCTGGATATGCGGCGCTACCGGCTTTGTCTCGGCGCGAACCATCCTTCCCTGGCGGTGCGGCGCGAGTGGTTCTTGAGCGACGCTGCGGCGATGGAGACCTATGGGGTGCTTCGCGCACTGTCCGGCGTGGATCTGCGCATGCCACTCGCCGACCGGCGGGTGATCGAGTTCTTCGGCAGCCTGCCGCTGGATCAGTTCCTGCGCGATGGCGTCAGCCGCTCGCTGCCACGCCGCCTGCTCACCGCGCGCGGCGCACCTGCGGAGATTTTCGCCAATCGCCAGGTCGGCGTGCAGCATGGCGACTGGTTCGCGCATCTCAGCGCGCAGCGCGCCAGCCTGCAGCAGCAACTCCACGCGCTGCACGATTCTCCCCTGGCACGCCGCGTGCTCGACCTGCCGCGGCTGCAGGGCCTGATGGATACCTGGCCGCGCGACGCGCAGGCCGCCGAGCCCAGACGCGAAGCCTATCTGCATATCCTGCTGTACGGCCTGCAGACGGGGAGGTTTCTCGCGTGGCACGAGCGCGGTGGCGTATAAGCGCGGCACATGACCGATCAGGGAGCACACGGCCACCTTGTCGACCCTGCGCGGCGATCGGGCCGGGCGCTTGCACGCCACGCCTGCCGCTTTGGCGTTTGCTAGGCTAGCGTGCGGCGGCGGGACCTACACACGCGCGCCAGTTCCGAGCCGGGCAGGCTTGCGCCGGTTGATCGCCTTCCCCCACACGTGCCCTCTGCCATGCTCTCTTCATCGCCGGCCCTGCAGTGGCGAAAGCAGACACCGCAGCATCCGATCGCGTGCACGCGCACCTTCATGGCAACCGCGCCCGCCGCGCTGCGTCGGCTCCCCGCAGCGCGAGCGGACGGCTGGCAGTGAGCATGCCCGCAACGGTCGTTCGCTGCCGCCGCATGCTGGCGGCCTTCGGCCGGCTACCCCGATTCGAACGGCTGCTGCTGGCGCCGGCCTGGATACTGTTGGGGCTGGCGCGTGCAGCGGTGCGCTGGCTCGGCTTTCGTCGGCTAGCGCACTGGGTCGGCGATCAGGTGGCCGTGCCGCCGGCCCTGCCACGCCTGGACACGCGTGCACAGCGTCGCGCCCTGCAGATCGGCCGGACCGTGCGCCTGGCGGCACGCCATACGCCCTGGGATTCCAATTGTCTGGCGCAGGCGCTGGCCGCGCATTATCTGCTTGGCCTGTTCCGGGTCGCCCATCTGCTGTGCCTGGGGGTGACGCGCAGCGACGATGACGGGCAGCTGCAGGCCCATGCCTGGGTACTCGCCGGCAGCACGCGCGTGACCGGAGGCCGCACGGCCGAGCGCTTCACCCGTGTCGGCTGCTTCGTGCCGCGCGCATGGCGGGCCCGATGACCGTGTGGCGCTGCATGGCGCGCCTGTTGGGTTGGGCGCCGCGGCGCCAACGGCTCGGGCTGTTCGCCCTGATGGTGCTGGCCGGTGCGACGGAAGGCATCGGCATGCTGCTGCTGGTGCCCTTGCTGGCCACCCTGCAAGGCGGCGAGGCCGCCGCCACGGGCAGGGTGGCAGGTCAGTTGGTACGTCTCCCCATCGCACTCGGACTGCCGACCACCTCGCCGATTCCCTTGCTGCTGCTGTTCTGTACGGTCGTGCTGGCGCGCAATGCGATCCAGCTCGGCCGCGAGCGGGCGGCAGCACAGCTGCAACAGGATGTGGGCGAGCGGCTGCGCATGGCCAGCTTCGCGGCGCTACTCGGCGCGCAGTGGCGCTGGTTGGTGGGCCAGCGCACCGCCGACCACGCCAGCCTCATGCTCAGCGACGTCAGCCGCGCCGAAGTGGGTCTGGGACATGGCCTGTCGCTGCTCGCCGCGGGCACGACCGCCCTGCTTTACCTGCTGGCTGCGATCGCGTTGTCCTGGCAGCTGGCACTGATCGCGCTGCTGAGCGGATCGGTGCTGTTGTTGTCGATAGGCCGGCGGCGACATGGGACGGTCGCGCTGGGCCGGCAACTGACGCAGGCCAACCAACGCTTGCACGCGGGCCTGCACGACCGTCTGTCCGGGTTGCGCCTGGCCAAGATCCTGGGTGCCGAAGCGCGCTACCTGACGGCCTTCGGGCGAACGGCCCGGACGATGCACGAGCAGCAGCTGCGGTTCGCACACGGCCTGAGCAGTTCCAAGGCCTTGCTGCAGAGTGCCGGGGCGGTCCTGCTGGCGTGCTACGTCTACCTGGGCCTGCAAGTGCTGCACATGGCCATGGCCGAACTCCTGGTGCTGGTCGCGATTTTCGCCCGCCTGCTGCCACTGTTGAGCAACATCCAGCAACAGCGCCAATATTGTCTGCATGCGATGGCGGCATTCGCCGAGATCGAACGCCGGCTGCAGGAGAGCCGGACCTGGGCCGAACCGCCCCTGGCTGACGCCACGCCGCCGATCCAGCTGACGACCTCGATCGCGCTGGCGACGGTCCAGGTCCAGTACGCCGGACGCGACACGCCCGCGCTGCAGAATCTGTCGCTGCGCCTGCCGGCGCGAACCACCACCGCGGTGGTCGGTGCCTCCGGTGCCGGCAAGAGCACGCTGGCCGATGTCCTGAGTGGCTTGCTGAGTCCAGACCAGGGCACGCTGGAGATCGATGGCCTCGTGCTGGACGCCACCGCGCGGCGGGCCTGGCGCCGCTCGGTGGCGTATGTCTCGCAGGATGCGTTCCTGCTCAACGACAGCGTGCGCAATAACCTGTTGATCGCTTGTCCGGGTGCAAGCGAACAGGCGCTGCATGCTGCGCTGGAGCAGGCAGCGGCCCAGTTCGTCCATGCCCTGCCGCAGGGTTTGGACACGCCGGTCGGCGAGGGCGGCATGCCCTTGTCCGGCGGCGAGCGCCAGCGGCTGGCACTGGCGCGTGCGCTGCTGCAACGTCCGGCGTTGCTGATCCTGGACGAGGCGACCAGCGCGCTGGACCACGACAACGAGACACGCATCCGCCGCGCCATCCAGGGCCTGCATGGCGACCTGACTGTCCTGCTCATCGGCCATCGGCTGGCCTTGCTGGAACAGGCCGACAGCGTGCTGGTGCTGGACCAGGGGCGGCTGGTGGCGCAGGGCCCGTGGCAGGCCGTGGCACCGGTCTGGATCGGCGCCCGGTGAAGCCGCCCCTGCCGCCTGGGTGGCGTGGCCTGGCGCGCGGCCTGTCGGCGCAATGGGGGTCGATCCTGTTCACCGCCGCGGTCTCGCTGGCGCTGTCGGTGTGGCTGGCGCGTGGCATGGGCCCGGCCGGCTTCGGCCGCTACGCCTACCTGCTCAATCTGGCGACCTTGCTGGCGCTGCTGCAGGATGCCGGCATGCGCACCCTGGTACTGCGCGAGGGGGTTGCGGCCGGCGTTCCGGCGCCGGTGGCGCGCGCGCTGCCTGGCCTGGCACGCGGGCATCTGCTGTGGTCCACGCTGCTGCTGGCCGCCGTAACCCTGGCAGCGACGCGCGCCGGCGGCGATCCGGCGCTGGTCTGGGCGGTGCTCTGCTTCGGTGCGGTCACGCTGACCCAGCTGGTGTCTGCGCAACTGAAGGCAGCGGGCCAATGGCAACGCGACGCCAGCTGGCTGGCGGGTGCACGAGCGCTCAGCGCGGTGCTGGTGGTGGCCGCGGTCCTGCTGCTCGGTCACGACCCCGGCGTGGTCTTCGCCGCCTGGGCATGCGGCCTGCTGCTGGCCTACGTCTGGCTGGGGCGCGGCCTGCAGGATCGGCCGCACTGGCGGCCACAGCCGCTGGCCTATCGTGCGGCCGCCGGTTTTTTCTGGATCGATACCGCGACCGGCCTGTACCGTCGTAGCGACGTGGTGATCCTGCAGCACACGGTGCCTGCGGCGGAGGTTGGCCAGTATGCCGCCGCGTATCGCGTGTTCGATGGGGTGCTGTTGCTGGCGATGCCGGTCGCCTTGCTGCTGTTCCGCCAGCTGCGCCTGGCACGCGCGCAGGGCGGGCGGGCGCGCCGACTGGAGGATCGCGCGCTGTGGCTGGCCGGTGCGGCGGGTCTGGCGCTGGCGGCGAGCGGCGCCTGGCTTGGCAGCTGGCTGATGGAGCTGTTGTACGGAGCGTCCTATCGCGTGGTGGCGGGGCAAGTGCTCGGCTGGTTGTTTGCCGCGTTCGTGTTCGTGCTGCCGAATTACGTGCTGACCCAGGCCGCCATCGCCTGCGACCAGCAGCGTTGGTACGTGCTCGGCGCCGGTGTGGCGGCGGTGGTCAACATCGCGCTGAATCTGCTCCTCACCCGCCAGTACGGTGTGCACGGTGCAGCGATCGCAGTGATCGCCACCGAGGCTGTACTGACCGCCACATTGTGGTGCGGGTTGCGCATTGCAGGACCCGGTCGCACGCACGCATAGCCGCGTTGCCGCCGCTGCAATCGCTGTGGCACAGTGCTGTCGGTACGGCGTGGCGCTCCCATGCCCCTTTGAACCGCAGCGAAGATCTGATGCCGGGTATAGACGAGATCCCTGAACGCCGTGACGAGGTCTCCCTGGGCGATCTATTGCTGGAAGTGCTGCGCTTCTACCAACAGTTCGGGCGCCTGCTGATTCCGCTGGCATTGCTGCTTGGGATGCTGGCCGGCGTCCTTGTCGCTATGCGGCCCCTGTATGCGCTCACCGCGCTGCTGGAAACGCCGCAGATGACCCTGGAGCAGTGGCGCAAGCTGCAGCCCATGCTGTCCGACCGCCAACTGGTGGCGGCCTCGCTCGCCAGCATGACCGACCTGTCGTCCGAGCAGCGCGAGCGCCTGCAACGCGCCTTCGTACGCCGGAAGTATTGGGACACGTACGTGACCTACCGCAGCGCGGTCGAACGTGACGACATCCGCCAACAGGTCAACATCGATGCCAAAAGTGTCGGCGCGTTGGGACTGGAAGTGTCGTTGTACGCACGCGACGATGCGGCTGCGAACCAGCAGCTGGAGACCATCGCGCAGCATGTCCGCCAGGTCGTGCTGTGGGCCGGGGTGCGTGACTATCTGGACAGCCTGCGCCAACAGGCGCTGGAACAACGCCCGCAGTTGCAGATCAACCAGATCCAGCAACGCTTCGCGATCGAACAGAACGAGCGGCAGGCCGCGGACATGCAGCAGTTGCTGGAGCGCTATCCGGAACTGCGGCGCAACGAGGTGAACACCGTGGTGTCGGTCGGCGATGGTGGCGGACGCTACCTCTCACCGCTGGCGCAGATCGTCGCCTTGCAGTCGACCATCGCCGGGACGCGGGCCACCTTGCGTCAGGTAGAGCGCGAACTGGAGCAGTTGGACGGCAAACAGCGCTTCCTGGCAAGGGTAGACCAGCGCGCGCCAGCATTGCACTTGGGCCTGGCGCTGGCAGATTGGGTGCAGAGCTGCCGACGCGCCGTGTTCGGGCCCGGCAATCCCTCCGGCTCGGCGCAGTCGCAGGTCGCCAGCGAAATCGACCTGGCGCTGTCGCAACAGCGCTGGCGCGCACAACAGGTGCGCTACCGGGCCATCCCCGCGTTGTCACCGGCGCCGGTGCCCTCGCGCCAGCCGCTACTGGTGACGCTGGCGGTCTTCCTCGGGGTGTTGCTGGTCTCGTCGCTGGGATTGGCGCTGTATGTGATCGCACGTCGCCATGGCGACCGGCGCGCGTCCTGGTCGGCACATGCCGACCCGCTGTTCGCCTGGTTGCCGCCGCGCATGCGTCTTCTGTTGCTCGGTCCGACCGACACGCGCCCGCTGGGGCCTGAATGAAGCGGGTACTGGTTACCGGCGCGGCCGGAATG
Organism: Xanthomonas prunicola; assembly: GCF_002846205.1. Classification (GTDB taxonomy): domain Bacteria; phylum Pseudomonadota; class Gammaproteobacteria; order Xanthomonadales; family Xanthomonadaceae; genus Xanthomonas; species Xanthomonas prunicola. The sequence continues at coordinate 35,854 of NZ_PHKV01000006.1, read as the reverse complement.
ATCGGCAGACGCGTGGCGAGCGCGTTGCTGGAGCGTGGCGACGCCGTCGCGGGACTGGACGATCTGTCCAGCGGTATGTCCCTGCCACAAGGCCTGCATGCAGCAATCGTCGCCGACGTGGGCGATCGCGCAACGCTCGCTGCCGCATTGCGCGCGTTCGGCGCCGATGCGCTGATCCATCTGGCCGCCCTCCACCACATTCCCACCTGCGAGACGCAGCGCATGCGCTGCCTGCAGGTCAACGTCGTCGGTACCGAGAGCGTGTTGCACGCCGCCAGCGACGCGGCGCTGCAGCAGGTGGTTATCGCCTCCAGCGGCGCGGTCTACGCGTGGGGTGATAGCGCACTGGACGAGCACGCCAGCGCGACCGAAGCACGCGACAACTACGCGCTGTCCAAACTTTGCAACGAGGCCCAGTTGCGGCTGTGGTGCACGGCAGAGTCCGGCCGGCGCGGGCGCGCAGCGCGTCTGTTCAACACCATCGCCCATGACGATCCCAATGCGCACTTGATCCCGGACGTGTTGGCGCAACTGGCGACCGATCCAGCAGCGACGCCAACGTTGCGGTTGGGCAACCTGCAACCGCGCCGGGACTATCTCCACGCCGACGACGCGGCGGCAGGGCTCATCGCGCTGCTCGACGACGCGCGGCCTGACCCGGCTTTCGATGTCTTCAATCTGTGCTCGGGCGTGGAGCATTCGGTTGCCGAACTGGTGGAGCACATCGGTGCAGTGCTCGGGCGCTCGCCGCGCCTGGAAGTCGACCCGCAACGTCAACGGCGCATCGACCGTCTCCATCAGTTGGGCGATCCGCGCAAGGCGGCGCGCGTGCTGGGCTGGCGGGCGCGCTGGAGCCTGCGCGAGGCACTGCAGCGCGTGTTGACGCACACCGATGCGCCCACTGCCGGGCACCACGTGTGAGCCTGCGCGATGCAATCACCTCACCCGCTGCCACGCTGATCGCAACGCCTGCCGTGCACACAGGCCGCATTGTCGTGCGCCATCATCGGCGCCGTGCCATCGCAGGACGAACGATCGCGACAGCGGCACCACGCACCCATCTTGAGATCGGTCTGATCGATGCGTAGAACCTGCGCGACAGCGACAAGGCATTCACTGCCGGATCCGCGCTGCAGCACATTCGCTCTGCCGATGGCCAAACGCGACCGAGTGTCTCCATGGGGAGTGCGGCCTGCGATTGCGTTAGCGCCTCCCCAGCCCGGATACTCCGACTGCGGTATTCCCCGTTCTTGCGAAGGTGTCCGGCTTGTCTGTGACGACCATTGAACGCCTCAAGCTCGCCTACCGTCGATTGCGCGTGGGAGCGAACCTGCACCGTAACGATGCGCTCGGCGCGCTATTTCGGGCATGGGCTTACACACACGCCACGCAGCTGACGGGCGACTACTACGAGTTCGGCGTCTATCGCGGCAACAGTCTCGCTCACGCGTGGCTGTGCTACCGCCATCACCGACGCCATCTCGAGCGCAGTGCGCGATTGCCCTACCGTCGGCAGGGAACCGTGTCGGCGTTTCTGACGCAGCGTCCACGGTTCTACGGTTTCGATACGTTTGCCGGGATGCCGGACAATCTGGAAGGCGAAGACAGTTTGGCGGGCGGCAGCTTCCTCGCCTCCCGCGCCCAGGCCCAGGCACGCTGTGCTGCCGTCGGTCTGAAGGCGCCGGATCTGCAGCTGGTGCAAGGCTTGTTCGCCGACTCTGCCGCAGCCATCGGCCACACACACGCAGCGATCGTGCACGTGGATTGCGATCTCTACAGCTCGGCAAACGACGCACTGACCTTGATCGCACCGCGTCTGGTGCAGGGCAGTGTCCTGCTATGCGACGACTACGATCTGTTTCGCGCCGACAACCAACAGGGCGAACGTCGGGCGCTGCAGCAATGCGCCGACCATTTCGGTATCGCATTTGAGCCCTGGTTCGCCTATGGCGCCGCCTCGCGTGCCTTTCTGTGCCATGTACCGACGCCTGCATCCGCCGCGCAGCCATGATCGTCGCGCAACGCATGCGCGCAGGGTTCGTTGCCGGCGCAGTGCTGTATGCGCTCAGCCAGGGCTGCGCGCTGCTGTTCCAGGGGTTATTGCTACGTCGGTTCGGCCTGCAGGGCTATGGCGAGGTGGGGCTGGCGCATCTTGGCCTGGTCACTGTGCTGTTCCTGGCAGATCTGGGCTATGCCTCGCTGTTCCTGCGCGAGGACCCTGCCGCACCTGGCTGGAACGCGCGTTGGCGCCAGGCGCTCTGGCACCGCTTGCTCGCCACGGTGGTGCTGGATCTGCTGTGGATCGCCGGTGCCTGGTGGCCCAGTGGCGGCCAGGGCGAAGGGTTGCGCTATCTGCTGGCGGTGCTCCCGGCCACGGTGTTCGGCTTGGTGGGCTATTCGGCACCGCTGCTCGCACGCGGGCGGATGCTGGCGGGATTCATCGTGCAGCAGGTGGCGATGCCGGCGACCATTCTGACCTGGCTGGTGGTGCAACGGCTGCCGGGGTGGGACGGCGCGCTCGGCGCCGGGCTGGCGGTCAGCCTGGGATATCTCCTGCAGGCGCTGGTCAACATCGCGGTGTTCGGTGCACCGCTGCAGTTGCTGTGTCCGCGTCGCGGTGGCGGCCGGCGCATGCTGCGCCCCGCGCTGCAGCTGTCGTTGCTGAGCATCACCGGCACGTTGCACGATCGGTTGACGCCGCTCTTGCTGGCGTCGGTCGCGCCAACATTCCTGCCGGTGTATGTGTTCCTGAACTACCTGCTCAATGGAGCAAGCGGTGTGTTCAGCCAGTTCAATCGCCTGTTGGTGGCCGACGCGCGCGGCCCGACCGGGGAGCACTGGGCCGGCGCGCTGGTCTCGTTGGTGCTGGGCGCAGCCGCGGTGGGCGCGTTGGCGCTGCTGCTGGCGGCAGCCGCCTGGGGCAGTGCCGAGCAGCGCGCGTGGCTGCCGTGGGTCACCCCGGTACTGGCCGCAGGCGCGACCACACTGCTCAGCAGCGTGCTGGCGGCCCTGTTGATCGGACGCCATCGCGAAGCGACGCTGGTTCCATTGTTGTTGGGCGGCGCGTTCTGCAGCGCGCTCCTGCAGGTCGCGGCAGCGGCGGCGCATGCGCCGCAGTGGCTGCTATGGCTGCGCTTCCTGTGCGTGCTCGCCATGGCGGCAGCGAGCCTGCACCTGTGCGGGCTGCGCTTGAACGCCGGCGGCTACGCGGCGCTGCTGTCGGCGGTACTCGCGGTCTCGCTCGGTGGCGGCCCGGTCACGATGACACTGGCGGCGCTGCTGCTGGTGCCGGTGGCGTGGACGGTATGGCAGCGCCGCAGCCTGCTGCACACCACGTTGCCAGCACGCGCGTGATGCCTGATTGCACCTTGATGGCGATGTGCTGCCTCCGGACTCGGAGGCCACCATGTGCGGCATAGTCGCGCTGCGCAGCTTCGTTGCGGGCACGCCGTTGCAGGCGCTGGCCGAGCGCGCGCTGGACGCCTTGTCACGTCGCGGCCCGGACGCGCAGGGTCTGCTGTGCCTGGAGCAGCCGGTACCTACCGCGCTGGGCCACCGGCGCTTGGCGATCCTGGACTTGACCAGCGCCGCCACCCAGCCGATGCGCTGCGCCGAGACCGGCAACGTGCTGGTGTTCAATGGCGAGATCTACAACTTTCTTGAGCTGCGCCGCGAACTGGAAGCGCTGGGTCACCAGTTCCGCACCGACAGCGACACCGAGGTCATCCTGCGCGGCTGGCGCGCGTGGGGCGAGGACCTGTTCCCGCGTTGCAATGGCATGTGGGCGCTGGTGCTGCTGGAGCAGGCGAGCGGCGATCTGATCTATTGCCGCGACCGGCTGGGCGTCAAACCGTTGTACCTGCACCACGACGGGCGGCAGTTGGTGCTGGCCAGCGAGATCCGTGCCATCGCCGCCAGCCTGGGAGGCTACCCGCCCCCCAATCCCGCGGCGGTGTTCGATTTCCTGGTCACCGGGATATCCGACCACACCAGCGAGACCTTCTACGCTGGCATCCGCGCGGTTCCTCCCGGCTGGCTGTACCGGGTGTCGCCAGACGGCCATAGTCGACGCACGCTGTACCACCAGTGGCCGCTGCCCGGTGCGGTGGCGCCGCTGGATGCGCAGGCCACCAGGGAGTTGCTCGAAGATTCCACCCGCCTGCGCCTGCGCTCGGATGCGCCCACCGTCTCGCTGCTGTCGGGCGGATTGGACAGTTCCATCCTGACCACCCTGAGCGTGCAGGCGGGTGCGCTGCCACGCACCTGTTTCGCCGGCGCCTTCACCTATGGCTACCACGACACCGAACAGGCCGGCTTCGACGAAACCGACGCCGCGGCAAGCTTGATGCAAACGCTGGGGCAGAGCGAGCGTCACTTCCTGCATCGCGTCCGCGCGATTCCGGACGAGGAAGAGTTGCTGGCACTGGTGGCGGCGCAGGAGGAGCCGTTCTGTACGCCGTCGATACTGGCAAGTTTCCGCATGTATCGCGCCATCCGCGCCGCCGGTTACAAGGTGGTGCTCAATGGCGAAGGCGCCGATGAGCTGTTCGGTGGGTACGTGCGCCTGTATCTGGCGCTGAGCGCGCGCAGCGCGCTGCACCAGGCACGGCTGCCGACCGCCATCCGGCTGCTCTCCACCGGTGCGGTGGACCCGCGTCTGCTGCTCAATCGTCTTGCATGGGATCTTCCGGCCGGCGCGCTGGGCGCACTGCTGCGCCGGCAGCGGCCGAGCGTGGCCTGCATGTCCTCGGCGCTGTGGCACGACCAGGCGGCCCGGCTGCAGCTGTTGCAGGTCGATCGCCGCGCCGGTGTCGAGGCGCGCCTGCGTCGCGACGTGCTATCGACCAATCTGCCGATGGTGTTGCGCATGACCGACCGCAACAGCATGTCCGCCGGCGTGGAGGTGCGCGCGCCGTTCCTGGACTATCGCGTGGTCGAACGCGCGTTGTCGACGCCGGCACTGCAGCGGATGGGCGACTACCATGGCAAGGCGATGTTGCGACACGCGTTCGCTGACCACCTGCCGGCACGCGTGACCGCACAGCGCAAGAGCACCGGCTTTGGACATGCCGAACAGTTTCTGGTCGACCGCATGCCCTTGCAGCAGGCATTGGCGACGTTGCCGGCGGGCGTGAACGCACTGCTGGATGTCGCACGGCTTCGCCAGGAGCTTGCCAGCGGACGCTCGCACAGCACGCTATGGTTCGCGGTCTCGGTCGCGCTGTGGTATCGGAGCGTCTATGGGTAGCGCGCCGCCGCCATCGCTGGAGTTGTGGACGCCCGACCATGGGCATTGCCGCTGTTGCGGCAGCACGCAGGCGCAACGCACGGTCTGGGCGGAAGTCTATGTCGGGACGGGTCAGGCGCTGCGCCGCTGCGGTGCGTGCGCAGCGGTGTATCTGGCGCCTGACCTCACCGAAGCGGCGCTGCAGCACTTCTATGCCCACGATTATCGGCAGCTGTTTCCCGCCGAAATCCCGTGGGGTAGCCAACGGCGCTTCTTTGCCTGGCGCGGCGACCGGTGGATCGCGCACAACCGGCTCCGGCGGATCGCGCCCGCGCTTGCACCGGCGGCCAGGGTGCTGGAAGTGGGCTCGGGTTTCGGTGCCTTTCTTGGCGCCGCTGCCGCCGTGCGACCCGACCTGCGCCTGTCGGCTTGCGAGCCGGATGTGACGCATCGCCACGTCCTGCTGGATGGCGCGGCGGTGACCTTCCTGCCTGCGCTGGAGACGCTGGCCGACGGGGAGTTCGAGGCCGTGGTCGCCTTCCATGTGCTTGAGCACCTGATCGACCCGCGCGCGTTCCTGTCGTCGCTGGCGCGCATCCTCGTTCCCGAGGGACAGGCGTGGATCGAGGTCCCGGACCTGATGAGTGGATGGCGCTCGCGCAACTATGTCCACCCGGCCCATCTGAGCTATTTTTCGGCGCCGTTGCTGCGGCGGCTGGTCAACGCGGCAGGCCTGGAGGTCGTCTCCTGCGGTCCGTATTCCGATCGCGGTGTGTTGGCTGGAAACATCTGGCTGCACCTGCGACAACCTGCACAACCGCGCATCGCGACACCGCTGGAGCTGGCCGACGCGCACGAGGTCGACGCAGTCGATGCACGGCTGGACACGGTCCGGTGGAGTCAGCGGGACCGACTGCAGCGGCGTCTCAAGCACGGCCTGATCCGGGTTCTCGGTCGAGGCCTGTTCGGTGAACTGCAGCGCTGGCGTGGCTACCGCCAGCTGCGCAAGGACCAGGCGCACGATGGACTTCGCTGACTTCCAGCAGGCCGTGCACGCCCAGTTCGGCGCGGAGGCGGCCGCGGTACGCCATGAGATCTACTTCCTGACCCGCCGACGAGGCGCAGGGCTGCGTGCCGCACTGGCTGTTCTGCGCGATGCATGGCTGTGCCTGCGGCTGCCGCCACGCCCGCCCGTGCTGTCGGCGTGGACGGCGCTGGCAACCCTGCCCGGCAGCAACGGTTGGGGCGCACTCGCACCGTACCTGGCCGATTTGCAGCGGCAGGGTGCGGCATGCACGGTGCTGATCCATCCGCGCCTGCGCGGCAGCGTCGAGGGACAGCTGCCCGCACGGCCGGCCTGGGCCAGCTGGCAGGCGGCGTTGCGTGCCCTGGCATTGCGCCGCACGCCGTCCGGGCCGGCGGTCGCCCCGCTCTGGATCGTGCGCGCCTGCGTATTGCGCCAGCGCCTGTGGCACGGCGCGTGGCAACGGACGCTGCGCGCCGCGCCCCCTGGCGCCACACTGCTGTTGCACAACGACTTCGACATGTATGCGGCGGCGGCACTGCAGGCTGCCGGCGACGGCTGGCGGAGCGTGTGCGTCCAGCATGGCCTGCCAACCGACGAGTTCTTCCCGGTTCGGGCCCGGCACCACCTGCTGTGGGGACCCAGCAGTGCGCAGGTCTACCGCAGGCACGGCGTCGCACCGGCGGCCATCGGCTACGGGCCGGCGATCGCGTTGACCGACCTGGATACCACGACGGTACCGACCACGCTGTACCTGATGTCGCAGAGCCACACACCGATCTATGGGCCCACCCTCGCCGCGCACCTGTTGACCTTGGCGCACGCGCTGCTGGCGCTGGAAGCAGACGGTGTGGCGGTCCGCCTCCTGCTGCATCCGGAGGAAGTGCGCGGCACCCATCCGTATGCAGAGCCGGCGCTGCAACAGCGCTGCCAGCCTCCCCCGCACGCGATCCTGGAAGCGAACCTGCGTCCGGCACTGGTCGTGGGATTCTGTTCGACAGCGCTGCTGCAAGCCGCCTGCCGCGGTCACTACGTGATCGGCATGGCCTGGCCCGCATCCGCGTCCCACGATGCGTTGGCCGTCGGCCGGCCCGCACACCAGGTCGCCGATGCCAACGCGCTGTCTGCGCTGGTCCAGGCGCTGCGCAGCGATGCGGATGCGCGCGCGCAGTTCGCCGCGCAGCAACGGCACTGGCTGCAGCAGACCTTCGCGGCCGATGCGCGATGGCCACAACGTCTGGAAGCGACGCTGTGAAGCGCGCCTACCTGCTGCTGGCGGTGCTGCTGGCGATCCACCTGGGCGATCTGCTGGTGGCATGGCTTTACCACGGCGGGGCGCTGCCGGCGGCGGCCCTGTTACGGCCGATGCGCGATGGCATGCTCATCGTGCTGGCCGGCATTGCGCTGGTGACGGTGCGCATGCCGCGTGCGTTGCTGGCGATGATCCTGGCGTTCGGGATGATCGGGCTCGCATATGCGCCGGTCGGGTATGCCCATGGGTTGCCGGCCGGCATCGTCGTTGGCTCGCTCGGCACGTTGCTGCTGCCGATGCTGCTGGTGCTTGCAGGGTATTGGTGCATGCCGCATTCGAACGATTTCAGACAGGGCGCGCACTCGCTGGTCTGGTTGGGCATCGTCAGCGCCCTGTTCGGTGCGTGGGACCTGGCGCATACCGATTTCTGGGTGCAGACCGTTCGGTTGCCGGACTACCTGGCCGAGGTGAAAGGCGTGCTTCCCAAGGACACCGACCCAACCACCGGGCTGCCATGGAATTTCTACGGCGGCGAAAATTACACGCGCCGAGCCGGTGGACTGGTGGCAGCGCCCCTGGCGCAGGGCCAGTTCCTGATCACGGCGGCACTGACTGCACTAGGCCTGTGGCAGCGGCGCTGGCCATGGCGCGCCATGCTGACGTGCCTTGGGTTGCTCGTGGGCGTGTGGATGTCGGGCACACGTGGCGCCATGCTGGCCGGCATTGTCGGGGTGCTGGGCTACCTGGTCAGCTCACGCGGTCTGGTGCGATCGCCTTGGGCGCGGCTGCTGCTGGTGGGGGGGATTGCGTTGATGCTGGCAGCCGCCTCCTACGGCATCGTGGTGACGTCCGTGAACTTCCGCGACGGCTCCACCATCGGCCACTGGCGCGCGCTGCAGCGCAATCTGGCCGATCTGCACCAGGTCGTCCTATGGGGCGGCGGGCTGGGCCGACAGGGGGCGGTGGCCGCGCGTCAGGCGCTGACCGACCTGGGCGGTGGCGAAGGCGCCATCTTTACCATCGCGTATCAGATGGGGTTGCCGGCAGCCTTACTGTTCTTGGCCTTTATCGGCTGGAGCCTGCACGCGTTGTGGCGTGCCTATCGCCAACGCGACGATCACCTGGCATTGGCGATGTTCTGGCTGTTATGCGGCATGGCGACGACCCTGATCTCCTCCGACAACGCGATGACCGTGTCCGGCGCCGGGGGATTCTGGTTGCTGCTCGGTGGCGCGTTGCGCCATTGCCAATCGCCGTTGCCATCCCGGCGACTGGTCGGGCACACCCGCACAGACCACGCCGCACCCGGCGCCGGCATGGTCGCAGGCTGAGCGATGCGCATCCTGCACGTCTACAAGGATTTCGCGCCCCACAGCGGCGGTGGCGGCGTGGCGCGGCACATCCATGGACTGGCGGTGACCCTTGCCGATGCAGGCCATACGCTGCGGATCGTGGCACCGTTGGCCGATGACGGCATCTCGCCACACGGGTATGCCGTGGTCCGCGCAACGGCATGGCAGCTCTGGCACCACGTCGGCTGGGCCGATGTGGTGCACGTGCACGGTGCACGCACGCCGATCGCCGCGGTCGCCGGTGCGCTGGCCCGGCTGCGCGGCAAGCGTCTGATCTACACCCCGCATTGTTATTACGACGACGATCTTGCAGTGAGCAAGCGCGCGCGCAAGTGGTGCTGGGACCATGTGGTCGAGAAGCCGCTGCTGCAAAGCGCGCAACCCACCGTGCTGCTGTCCGCGTATTGGCTGGACTACCTCTCACAGCGTCGGCTGCAGCCCCGGCGCGCCCTGCTGCTGCCCAATGCCGTGCTCGCCGCCGAGCAATGCCTGCCAGCGGTGTTACGGCAACCGTTACGCGGTGCTCCGGCGCTGCTCTCGGTCGGTCGCCTCGACGCGGTCAAGCGGCTGCAGGATGCGATCGCAGCGCTCACTCAACCGAACATGGACGCGGCCGTGCTGCACGTGGTCGGACGTGGGCCGGATCGGGCACGCCTGGAAGCCTGCGCCGTGGCATTGGGAGTTGCTGCACGCGTGCACTTCCATGGCTTCGTCAGCGATGCCGAGGTTGCGGCGATGGCGGCACAGGCCGATGTCTTCGTGCTGCCATCGGCGGTGGAGGGCATGCCGACCGTGCTGATCGAAATGCTGCTGCATGGGTGTCCGGTGGTTGCCAGCGACATTCCCGGCAATCGCTCGATCCTGGCCCAGGTCGGCCTACAGGCCGCCTTGCACCGGCTCGGCGACAGCGCTGCGTTGGCGGCATGGATCGACGTGCAACGACAGCAGCGGATCGGACCGGAGTGCATCGCACGCGTCCAGGCGGACTTCACCTGGGAGGGCCTGCGAGCGCAGGTGCTGGCCCTGTACGATGCGCAGGTCGCACAGGAACCCGCACCTTGACCACATCGCCGGCTCGCTTGTCCTTTTTCGGATGTCCGTTGGACCTCCTCCCCCCGGAGCAGATTCTCTTGCGTGCGCGGCATGCCGTCGAGGGCGGCGCGCCGATTCGCGTGGAGGGCCTGAACGTCGCCAAGCTGATCGATGCGCGCGCCCAGCTACCGCTGCGCCAGGCGCTCGAACAGGCCGAAGTGGTACACATCGACGGTGCCGGCATCAGCCTGGGCCTGCGTTGGTTCGGGGTGGACGTGCCGCCGCGCAGGGCCGGTATCGACCTGATGCAGGACATGTGCGGCCAGGCGGCCCGCAGCGGTGCCGGTGTCTATCTGCTCGGGGCGCGTCCGGCAGTGGTCGCGGCCGCGGCCGAACGCCTGCGCACGGACTGGCCCGGGCTGCACATTGCCGGCATGCGCGATGGCTATTTCAGCGACGCCGAGGAGGATGCGGTGATCGCGGCCATTCGCCAGTCGGGTGCACGCTATCTGTTCATCGGCATCAGTTCGCCGAAGAAGGAACTGCTGCTGGAGAAACATTGGCAGACGCTTGGCATGCCGGTAGCGATGGGCGTGGGCGGTTCGTTCGATGTGCTGTCGGGCATGTTGCCGCGCGCGCCGCGGCTGATGCAGCGCTGTGGCATGGAGTGGCTGTTTCGGCTTGCGCTGGAACCGCGCCGGCTGGCCTGGCGCTATCTGCGCACCAATGCTGCGTACCTGGTGCTGTTGCTGCGCGCCCGCCTCAGCCGACGCTACCGCGCGCAGGCGCTGACGACCTGGCCCACATGAGCGCGGGCGCGTCTGCGCGCCGGCCTGCGCAGACGGGGCTGGTGGCTGTGTGCCTGGGCCTCTATCTGCTGTTCTGTCTGCAGCAAGTGGTGTTGACCGGCCGCTACTTCGGGGTCGGTCTGTCGCTGGGATCGATGGCAATCCGTGGCGTTGCGCTCGGCTTGAGCGCATGGGCGTTATGGCGGCACGGTGTGCCGGCATGCCTGCGCTGGCCGTTGCTGTCGATTCTGCTCTGCATGGCTGCGCTGGCAGCGTCGGTGTTGGCGTCTGACCATGCGGCCTTGGCGTTCAAGTACGCCGTGCGTTATGCCACTGCCTTGCTGTGGCTATGGGCCTTGTTGAATCTGGCGGTGGCGTGGCCGCACTGGCCGCGCGCGGCGACGCTGGCGGCGTTGATCGCGGTGTGGGTCAATCTGCTGTTGGGCATGGCGGTCCGACTGCAGTGGTCGCCGGCACTGAAGGTCTCGCTGGCCTTCCATGCGCAGGACAGCTTCAAATATCTGCCGCGGGTGTCGGGCATGTACGACCATCCGGCGTTGCTGGCGGCGACTGCCGTCATCGTTGCGTTGCTCACGATCCAGTTGTATCAGCGTCACGAGGTTGGACGCGGGCAGCTAGCCGCAGCAGTGCTGGCGACGATCGCAGCGCTGGCGCTGAGTGAAGTGCGTAACCCGTTGCTGCCGGTGGCCGCATTGATCCTCTGGTGGGCCTGGTCGCGCCGCACTGGCGCACGGCCTGGCCGCCGCGCGGTCTTGGCCGCCTTGCTCGGCCTGCTGGCCGTTGCCGGCTTCGTGCTTTGGCAGCGCTACGCGGAGATGACCAGCGCGGTACACGAAAGCACGCTGACCGCATTCTCATTGGGGCGCACCTACCTGTGGTCAGGCGCTCTCGATGCATGGCGTACGCATCCCTGGTTCGGGCTCGGCGCCGGTGTCTTCCAGTTTCTGGTTCCCGATTACACCGGTGGTCGCTTCGATCGCGGCGAACTGCACGCACACAACGGCCTGCTGGCGGTGTTGTCGGAAACCGGGCTGTGCGGGCTGTTGGCGTGCCTTTGCCTGCTGTGGGCGCTCTGGGCGCCGTTGCTGCGCAACCCTGCCGAGCGCGGCTGGGCGCTGATCTGGTTGCTGTTCCTGCTGGGCTTGAACGTGTTCGACTTCTATCCGCTGTTCTATCCCTTTTCCCTGCATGCAGCCTTGGCAGTGGCGCTGCTGTATGCCCACCATGGCACGCTCAGCGACGCACCGCGATCCAGGACTTGTTGAGGCCGTACCGGCGCTGCGCGATCGGCGTCGCCTCGGGAAACAGTCGTGCCATCTCGCGCCTGCGCAGCAAGCGGATCTCGTCCACGAAGCATCGTGCCTGCGCGCGCCTGCGGTCGATCGATGCGCCCCAGCGGAAGCCGGTACACCAGTTCTGCCTGCCAGGCGCGCGGCAGGAACTGGATGCCGGGTGCCAGATAATGCGGTTCGATCGGGAACCAGTAATTGGGCGTTTGGACGGAATACTGCGGTACCACCGGCCGGATCTAGTCGGCGGATGCACGCATCCGCGCGGCATCGCCCACATGCTCGATCGCCCAATTGGAGTGGGCGATGTCGAAGGCGTTGTCGGCGTCCTCCAGTGCGCAACCGTCGCCCCGTTGCGCACGCAGATGCGTGCGCGCTGCCGGCAGCGGGGCGTCCTCGAGATTGACCACGGTCACCTCGCAGGCGTGTTGCGCCAAGAAGGCATCCGGCACCTGCGTCCAATAGGCGAACGTGCCGCCGACGTCGATCACCCGGCAGTGGCCCTGGCGCCGATGGCAGGCCCGCACCATCTCCGGGAACACGCGTAAGCGACGCGCACGCAACCGCGCACTGAGCGAGGCGGTGTTGGTGTCATCGGCCTGCGCACTGAGACCCATCGCCGCGGCCTGCCTACGCCTGCTGCAGGCGGGGACGCGGCGCGCTGGCGTGTTCGTCCCTGGCCAACAGCGTATCGAGGATGCAGCGGAACGCATGGCCATCGCCAAATGGATTGCGCCACGCCACCGGACGCGCCAGCAAGCGATCAGCCGCAGTGCGCAGCGCGTCCTGGTCCAGGCCATGGGGCAGTTCCGCCCCGCCGATCTGCAGGGTTTCCGGTCGCTCGGTATTGGTGCGCAGCACCAGACATTTGCGCTGCAGGATGCAGGCTTCCTCCTGGATCCCGCCGCTGTCGGTCATGATCAATGCCGCGCCTTGCTGGAGCGCCAGCATGTCCAAGTAACCCACCGGACCGATCGCCCGCAGCACGCGATGCCGCGCGGCCGCCGTGCTCCCCAGCGCATCCAGGCGCGGGTGCATCGGAAACACCAGCGGCAACCCCTGGTCCTCGGAGATCGAGGTGACTGCCTGCATCAGGGCGGCAAAATGTGCGGGATCTTCGGTGTTGGAGCGGCGATGGCAGGTGAGCAGGTGATAGCCGCCTTCGCGCAGCCCCAGGCGTTGCAGGATGGTCGAGCGGCGCAGCGCGGTCTGGGCATGCGCCAGGGTCGCGTCGGCGACGGTATTGCCGGTGATGCGGATGCGTGCGCCGGTCAGGCCTTCATCGCGCAGGATCTGCGCCTGCAGTGCGGTGGGACAGAACAGGTAGTCGGACAAGTGGTCGATCAGAACGCGATTGACTTCTTCGGGCATGCTGCGGTCGCGGCTGCGCAGGCCCGCTTCGACATGGGCCACGGCGATCTCCAGCTTGTTGGCAGCCATGGCGCCAGCCAAGGCGCTATTGGTGTCGCCCTGCACCACCACCACATCCGGCTGCAGCGTCGCAAGTACTGGCTCGATGCCGCACAACATACGTCCGATCTGCACGCCGTGCGGTGCCGAACCCACGCCAAGATTGTAATCGGCCGGCGGCAAACCCAACTCGTCGAAGAACACGCGGTCCATCGCCTCGTCGTAATGCTGGTTGGTATGGACGATCGAAAAATGCAGCCCATCGCGTAGGCTTGCAGCGATCAGCGATGCCAGCTTGATGATTTCCGGGCGGGTGCCGAGAACATAGGTGATGTGCATGGGACTCCCGATCCGGGTTCAATAGGCGTCGCGGTCGAACAGCACGATCACGCAGGTCTGCGCGATGATGCTCAGGTCAAGCCAAAGCGACCAATGCTGGATGTAAGCGAGATCGTGTTGAACGCGGCGGTGCATCTTTTCCACCGTGTCGGTCTCACCGCGCAGGCCATTGACCTGCGCCCAGCCGGTGATGCCCGGCTTGACCCGCTGGCGTTGCAGATAGTTCGGCACCAATTCCTGGTAGTGCGCGTTGTGCGCCAGCGCATGCGGCCGCGGCCCGACGATGGCCATGTGCCCTTGCAGGACATTGAGGAACTGCGGCAATTCGTCGAGGCTGGTGCGCCGCAGGAACGCGCCGAAGCGCGTGACCCGTTGATCGCCCCGGCTGGTCTGCGACGCAGCGGTTGCCGCATCGTGCACCTGCATGCTGCGGAACTTCCACAATTCGAACGGACGCCCGTCCCAACCCTGCCGCGTCTGCCGAAACAGCACCGGTCCGGGACCGGAGAGCTTCACACCCGCGGCCAGGGCCAGCATGAGCGGTGCACTCGCCACCACGATGATGGACGCCAGCACACGGTCGGTCGCCTCCTTCAGCGCACGCGACAGGCCCGTCAGCGGTCGGACCGACAACGCCACCATCGGCGGGCCGCTCATCTCTTCCAGGCAGGATTGACCAGGGCGAAAGGCGAACAGATCAGGAATCCAGCAGGCCTCGACGCAGCATGCATCCAGTTGCGCGATGCTGTGGCGAAGTCGCGCCTCCTCGCGTATCGGCCATGTCACCCACACTTCGCCGACATGCCGGTCTTCCAGCCAGGATGACAATCCGGCAGTGCTGCCAAGCGCTAGGTCCATTGGTACCTGCAGCAACTCGATCGCCGGGCACGGTTGCCGCTGGATCCTCTTCACCAACATGTCGCTGCAGTCGGGTGGACCGAGCAGGGCGATGCGTCGGCGCCCAATATCGTGACCATGCAACCAGGCAAGTGCGCCCTTCATCGCAGACCGCACGCACAGCAGACCCGCACCACCGCATCCAGCCCAATAGAGAAACCACAGGCGGGAGAAACCCGCACCGGTCGCGCTCAAAAAGCCGATCGACATCAACATGCTCAGCACGATTGCCCACCCCGTCAGCACGCGCCCGGCCACCATCGTTGGTGCCACATGCGGTCCTTGGCGGTAAAGCGAGAGGCGCCCGAATACCAGCAGCGTGAGTGCCGCGGCAGCGAGCAACGCGTATGTATAGCGGGGCGCCTCCGGCAATGCCGGTTGGCCGACACGCATGGCATAGGCAAACAACCCGCTGCCGACCACGACGCCCAGATCGGCGACCTTCACCATGCTGGCCACCGATCCAAGCAAGTGACTGGATCGCCTGGTCGCAATGGCGACACGCGGCAGCAGTGGATCGAGCGAACTCATCCGCTAACCCCAACCCGGCAGTGGACCGGCGAGCCTACGCATGGATTGATCAGCATTCCTCTCCCTTCATCCCTGCTTTTCTCCAAGAATGGCAGCTCCGCCAGCGGCGCCGTGCACCTGGCGATAGAGCGTGGCGTAGGAACGCACCATCGCCGCGCCGGTGAAGTACTGCCGATAACGGCTCAACGCCTCCTGCCCCAATGCGTTGGCATCCTGCGGATGATTCCATAGATAACGCATTGCATCGCGTAAGGCCACCGGATCTGCCGGTGCCACCACCAGGCCGGTCTGTCCGGCCACGTTCACAAAGCTGGTCCCGGTGCCGATTTCACAGGAGATCATGGGTTTGGCATGCATCGCCGCCTCCAGCAAGGTGATGCCGAACGCCTCCGATCGCAGATGCGATGGAAACACCAGCCCATCGCACAGCGACAGCAAGGCATGCTTGTCGGCATCGTCCAGCACGCCCAAAAAGTGGACGTGGGTCAGGCCGAGCTGCCGCGCCTGCTGGCGCAAGCGCGGCCCTTCCGGTCCATCGCCAACGATGGCCACCGGGATCTGCGTCTCGCGGACGGCCTGCAGCAGATACTGCAGACCCTTGTAATAGCGCAGGACGCCGACGAACAGAAAAAATCGCGGGCCTAGTCGTGTGCGCCAGGCCTGCGCGCGTTCGGTATCCGGCGTGTAGTGACTGGAGGGGTCCAGTCCGATCGGTATCACGCTTAACTTGGTTTGAAAGTTGGCCAGGACCGGACTGGTGGCACGGTAATTGGGCGATGTCGCGACAATATGGTCGACGCGATCGAGAAAGCGCCGTTGCAGCGGCTGATACAAGCGCAGTAACCGTCGTTGTCGCACGATGTCGGCGTGATACGTCAGCACCGAAGGCGTTCGCACTGCACCCGCCAGATGCAGTACATCCATGAACGGCCACGGAAAGTGGTAATGGATCAGATCGAAGCGACGGGCCAAGCCGGCGAACTGGTGCAGCAAGCGCAGCGACACCGGCATCGACGCCAATTCGAAGTCGCGTCGAAAGCGATGCAGCGTGTAGGGGCCCTGCATGCTGATGCCTGCCAGACGCCCATCGGCGCAGAGGGTCACCACCTCGCTCGCCACAGCGTGCTGATGCGACTGCGTGGCAAGCGTGCGCACCACTTGTTCGGTACCGCCCATGGTCTCCGGCAGGCTGGTCTTGTAGACCTGCAACACCCGTAGCGGCGAGGACGTCAGGCTCAAGCGGCCAACACGTCGCGGTACGCGCCAGCCGTCGCTACGGCGCAACGCTGCCAACTGAACTGCGCTGCGCGCTGCAAGCCCGTCTGACGCGCGGCCTCACGCCAGGCCGCATCGTCGATGCCTCTTGCCAGCGCCAGCGTCAACGCACTGACGTCGGCAGGATCGAACAGCATGGCGACATCGGCGGCCACTTCCGGTAATGCCGACGCCGATGCGCAAATCACCGGCGTACCGCTCGCCATGGCCTCCAGCACCGGCAAGCCGAATCCCTCGTAAAACGAGGGAAACACGAACAAGCGGGCACCAGCCATTAACGCAGGCAAGCAGTCCTGTGGAACGTAGCCAAGATAGCGCAGCCAACCGGCCTGTTCTGCACGACGCATGCGCGCATGCAATGCCTCGCTGGACCAGCCGCTGTGGCCGGCGATCACCAACGGGTAGCGCGCACGCACTGCGGCGGGCAAGGCCGCATATGCGGTCAACAGAACATCGATGTTCTTACGCGGTTCGATGGTACTCACGCACAGACAATACGCATGGGTTTCCAGGCCCAACGCCTGCAGCGGTGCAGCTACTTCGGCCGGGGTATGCGGTCGAAACGCCGCATCCGCCGCTAGCGGGATCGCGCGAATACGCTCCAGCGGCAGCGCAAAGTGCGCAGCAATCTCCTGCCGCGAAAACTCCGAGACCGTCAGGATCAATTGCGCGCGTTGCACCGCCAGCGCCAACTCCTTGCGCATGTAGCGCACCCGGTCGGCGCGGTGGCATTGGGGCCAGCGATAGATTGAAATATCGTGGAAGGTCGCAACGCTAGGACCGTCATACGCAGGCAAATAATAATTGCAGCCATGAAACAACGCCGGTTCCTGCCCGCGAAGGGCACGCGCCTTGGCCAGATTGCCGAGGCGTCGATAGGCATCCGTCGCCACTTCGATCCGCGAGAAACGATCGCGCATCCACGATGTCACGGTCGATGCCGGCCCGGGACTCGGTCGCTGTTGCAGGAGGCGTCGCCCATGCAGGTAGTGCAACGACTCGATCTGCGGCAGTGCCGCCAGATGCATCGCCAGTTCCTGCGTATAACGTCCAACGCCGGTAAGCGGGTGTCGAATCGACTCGGTGGCCAGGATAACGTGCACGGCGCGGCGATCAGGGCTGTTGGCAGCCGACGACGCGGCTGTCCGGTGCGCGCTGCGCCCTTGGCCGTCTATCGATAGCTGGATATGACGACTGGCATCGGCCCATTCCATGCTCCCTTTGGCGACCGCCTCAGTCTACCCGCTGCCGAAGACTGCGGCGACCGCAGCCATCTTCCCCGCCACCGCATCGCGGCCTGCGACAGGCTCGGATCCGAACGCAGCGCCCGGATGCTCCGCCGCGTCCACCAGCGCCGCGGCGTCGGGCCTGCCGAAACTGCTCGAACGATGCGCTGCGCAGATACCGCAACGCCCCCAGATACGGCGCCGTGCCGGGCTGACTCCAGACCAAGGCAATGGCCTAGGCGATGTGCTTGTCCGCATCGACATGGATCACTCGCCCATGCCGGGTGAATTGCAGCTCCACCTCAACCGGCCTGCCATCGCGCACGGCAATGGAGTCGCGCTGCGTCCACATCGGCTCCCAGTGGCCTTGATACCACTAGGACGCGTGGTCGGCTGGATTCACACGGTAGACCAAGCGATCTTCCTGGTCGCTGTTGAAGATGGTCAGGCCGAAGGCGCTGGGGCGGTTGTGGCCGATTGCGATCGCCGGCGCGATGGGCTCGCCGGCACCGATGATGTCCCCCCCGGGGCTGGTCAGATGCCCGAAATAGCGCAGGCTGGGCACGGTATCGGCGCGGTGCGGATCGTCCGCCAGCCCCGCATGACCGGTGGCCGATTCATGCGGGGCGATCACCCAGTTGTTGCTGCCTTCTGCAGCGGCTTCTCGGCCGCGAGGCGCGATCCTGGGCGAGGTAGGCCGGCCCGGACGCGTCGGCCAGAGGCCAAGCCTGTTACGGCGCAGCAGATCCAGCTGGAACAGGCGAGCGCGCGCGACATTGAAGCCTTGCACGAAGAACGCGTCGCCATCGGTGCGCGCGTCGCTGTGCGCCACGCCCCAATGATCGACGCGAATCTGCGCCGGCTGCTCCAGCCCGACCACTGTCATGGACGATTGCGACGGCGATGACGCGGCATTGCCATGCCGGCTCAGGCTGATCAGCAGCAGGCACAGCACCACCGGTCTGTCGTGTGGAGCATGGATGACGCCTCGTGACCGCAGAAAGGACGATGCCGCACGTCCGCGCGGTGACACAGACAACCCTTCATCATCCCGCATCGGCGACGTGTGCGCATACAGATTGCAGAAGGCACGACGCATCAAGCGAATCACGCTGGCGGCGCCTACACCTGCGCTGCTGTGTGGGTGCCGTGCATTGCGTTGCATGCATGCACACGCCCGCAGGACTGTCGCGTCGGCTTGATCGCCTGCTGGACGTGCGCATTCGCACGCTGCCAAGCGTCGCATGCGCAGCCATCGACAGACGATATGCCATTGCATCGCGCGTTACGCATGCATCGCCTGCAGCACCTTGGCATGCTGCCTTCACATGCGCGGTAGCGCGAGCGCGCATGATCGTGGTTCTAGCAGCACTGATGCTGCACAGGCAATGTCTCCATGCCGCCAAAGCGGAAAGCGTCTGCGTTCTCTCTCTGGTGGCAATCGATTACCCAACCAGCACCATCGCCGCAGCCGCACCCGGCTCGGGATCCTGCCGTGCCGGGCGCTGCATTGCTCGGCGATGAGCAGATGGAACTGCTGGCGCGCGCGCTGGCAACGACGCATACGCTCTACACCGGCCCGGCACGCGAGCTGCTGTTGTCGGGACTCAAGTCCAACCAACGCGCGCTCGAAAGTGCGGCATCGCGCCTGAACGAGATGGCCGCCGCCGGCGTGCGGCTGCACCCTGCCGGCGAATGGCTGCTGGATAACGATTATCTGGTGCAAGAGCAGATACGCCTTGCGCGCCAGCATCTTCCGCCGGGTTACAGCCGCCAGTTGCCACGCCTGCGCACGCCGAGCTCCATCGGTCTGCCGCGTGTCTACGAGTTGGGTTTGCAGGTCGTGGCGCATGGCGATGGCCGCGTGGATGCGATCACGCTGAGCCGTTTCATCGCGGCCTATCAACAGGTGGCACCGCTCAAGCTCGGCGAACTGTGGGCCGTTCCGATCGTGTTGCGGCTGGCCTTGATCGACAACCTGCGCCGCGTTGCCGACGGCATCATGCACGACGGGCGCGACACGGCTCTGGCTGCGCATTGGGCCGCAGTGCTCAACGCCACGGCCGCCGCGCAGCCCAAGGATGTGGTTGTTGTCGTGGCCGACATGGCACGCTCGCAGCCACCGGCCACCGGTGCGTTCGTCGCCGAACTGACGCGCGGCATCCAGGGCCGCGGCCCGGTGTTGTCGATGGCCAGCGCCTGGGTGGAACAGTGGCTGGCCAGCGAGGGCCACAGCGTCGAAGGAATGGTGCATGCCGAAAGCCAGCGCCAGGCGGCCGACCAGGTCTCGATCGGCAACAGCATCGGCAGCCTGCGCTTTCTGGACGAAATGGATTGGCGCGAGTTCGTCGAAACCATGAGCGTGGTCGAGCAGACCCTGCGCAAGGATCCGGCGGCGGTCTACGCGCGCATGGATTTCCAGACCCGCGACGCGTACCGGCATGTGGTCGAAGACCTGGCCCACCGCATGGAGCGCGACGAACCGGCCGTGGCCGACACCGTGCTGCGATTGAGCACGCACCCGCACTCGGCTGAACAGGTGGCCGCGCACGTGGGCTACTACCTGGTGGATGCGGGATTGCCGCTGTTGCGTGCCGCGTTGCGCGATGCGGACACGCCCGCAGTGCCGACGTCACCGCGCCCGCGCGTGCGCCGGGTTGCGCTGCCGGCATATCTGTTGCCGATCGCGACGATTACGGCGCTGTGGACCGGCGTCTTGCTGCAGTGGGCCAGTGCATTGCCGCCGGCGCTGTGGTGGATCACCGCCGGCATCGCGCTGCTGGCGGCCAGCGAGTTGGGGATCGCCCTGGTCAACTGGGTGGCGACGCTGTGGGTGCGCCCACGTCCGTTGCCACGCATGGACCTGCGCATGGGGATTGCGCCCGATTGCCGCACGCTGGTGGTGATGCCGAGCATGCTGGCCGGTACCGACGCCATCGACGAGCTGGTCGGCGCGCTGGAGGTGCATTACCTGGCCAACCGCGATGCGCAGCTGTATTTCGCCCTGCTCACCGATTTTCTCGATGCGGCGCAGGCGCTGCTGCCAGCGGACATGGCACTGGTGGCGCATGCGGCGCAGCACATCGACCGGCTCAACGCGGCCTATGCCGACGCGCACGGCGATCGGTTCTTCCTGCTGCACCGCGCCCGCCAATGGAACGCGGGCGAAGGCTGCTGGATGGGCGCCGAGCGCAAGCGCGGCAAGCTCGAAGCGCTCAACCGCCTGCTGTGCGCCGAGGATGCGCCGCTGCAGGCAGCCAGCGACTTCCTGCAGGTGCAGGGCGATGTGGCCGTCCTGGTGGGCGTGCGCTATGTGATCACGCTGGACAGCGACACCCATTTGCCCAGAGATGCGGCACGTGCCCTGGTCGGGGCGATGTCGCATCCGTTGAACATGCCGCGCATGGATGCCTCCGGTCAGATCGTGGAAGCCGGCTACGGCATCCTGCAGCCCGGCCTGGGCACCGGCATGAGCGATGGCGGCGAATCGCGCTTTGCGCGCATGTTCGGGATCGAACCGGGCATCGATCCGTACACGCGTGTGGTATCGGACGTGTATCAGGACCTGTTCGGCGAAGGCTCGTTCATCGGCAAGGGCATCTATGCGGTGGCGACCTTCGAACAGGTGCTGGCCGGCCGCTTCCCCGACAACCGCGTGCTCAGCCACGACTTGCTGGAAGGCTGCTATGTGCGCGCCGGGTTGCTCAGCGACGTGCGCCTGTACGAGCGCCATCCGCAACGCTATGCCACCGATGCCAAGCGCCGCGCGCGCTGGGTGCGCGGCGACTGGCAGCTGTTGCCGTGGCTGCTGCCGTGGGTGCCCGATCGCGGCGGCAAGCGCGCGCGCAACCGGTTGTCGTGGTTGTCGCGCGGCAAGCTGCTGGACAACCTGCGCCGCAGCCTGGTGGCGCCGGCCGCATTGGGTCTGTTGTTGATCGGCTGGCTGGGTTCGCCCACCCCTTTGCGCTGGACGCTGTGGCTGCTGGTGCTGTGGCTGCTGCCGGGGCTGTGTTCGGCGCTGTATGCGCTGGCGCATCCGCCCGAAGGCCTGGGGCTGCACCATCACGCACGCCAGGTGGGCATGGCACTGCGTCAGCACCTGCTGCGCACCGGCGTGGTGCTGGCCTGCCTGCCGTTCGAGGCGGGACTGCAGCTGGCCGCCATCGCCCGCACGCTGGTGCGCATGGCGATCACCCATCGCCATCTGTTGCAGTGGGCGCCGTCCAGCGAAGTGGAACGCAGCGCGCGTAGCGGCAATGCCGAGCATCGCCTGATGGCCGGCGCCGCCTGCGGTGCAGCGCTGACGGTCGCGGCGGTGGCGTGGTGGTCGCCATCGGCCTTGTGGGCGGCATTGCCGCTTGGCGTGGCGTGGATGGGCGCGCCCTGGCTGATGGCCTGGCTGGGCGGGCAGCCCGCCGCCCCGGTCGCGCAATTGTCGCAGGAGCAGCGCGCTTTCCTTGGCGGATTGTCGCGGCGCACCTGGGCGTTCTTCGAAACGCATTGCACCGCGCAGCATCATTGGCTGCCGCCGGACAACGTGCAGGAGTATCCGGTCACGGTGGTGGCCAACCGCACCTCGCCGACCAACATCGGGCTGGGCCTGCTGGCCAACCTGGCCGCCTACGATCTGGGCTACCTGACGGTGGCCGGCGTCATGACCCGCGTGGCCGATACGCTGACCACGCTGGAATCGCTGCCGCGCCACCGCGGCCATTTCTACAACTGGTACGACACCGAAACGCTGGCGCCGCTGCTGCCGCGCTATGTCTCCACCGTGGACAGCGGCAATCTGGCCGGACATCTGCTGACGCTGCGGCAGGCGCTGCTGGCGCTGGAGGATGCGCCGGCGGTCTCGATGGCGGTGTTCGACGGGCTGGCCGACACCTTGGGTGTGCTGGCAGCGCAAGCCAGGACACGCCATGCCACCGCCGATGCGCTGGATGCGCTGGAGACGATGTCGCAGGGCGTACAGGGCCTTTGCCGCCAGCCCGCGCCAAGCCTGCCCCAGGCCGACACGGCGCTGCGCCTGCTGTTGGCGCAAAGCCAACGGATTCTGGCGCTGATGCCGGTCAGCGGCGATGACGAGGAACCGTGGCCGCAGCGGCTGGTCAGCAGTTGCAAGGCCGCCTTGGCCGAGTTGGGCCACTGCGCACCGGCGCTGGCCGACACCGCTCCGCACGCGGCGGAGACGACGGGCGCCATGGGCGCCACGCTGCGGCAGCTGGCGGCCGCCGGCCACGCACCGAGCGTGCAGAGCTGGGCCGCCAACCGCGTGCAGGAACTGCACCGGCTTGCGCATCGCGCCGGGCAGCTGGCGCAGATGGATTACGACTTCCTCTACAACCGCGCCCCGCAGTTGCTGTCGATCGGCTACAACGTCGACGACCGTCGCCTGGACAGCGGCCATTACGACCTGCTGGCCTCCGAGGCGCGCCTGGGGATCTTCGTGGCCATTGCCCAGGGCAAGCTGCCGCAGGAGAGCTGGTTCGCGCTCGGGCGCACGCTGACCGATACCGGCACCGAGCCGACGCTGCTGTCGTGGAGCGGCTCGATGTTCGAGTACCTGATGCCCGACCTGGTGATGCCCAGCTATCCGCAGACGCTGCTGAACCGCTCGATGCGCGGCGCGGTGCAGGCGCAGATCCGCTACGGCGCCGCGCGCGATGTGCCGTGGGGCGTGTCCGAATCGGGCTACAACACGGTCGATACGCGGCGCAATTATCAATACCGCGCGTTCGGTGTGCCCGGGCTCGGGCTCAAGCGCGGCCTGGGCCAGGATCTGGTGATCGCCCCGTATGCCAGCGCGATGGCCTTGATGGTCGATCCGGAGGCGGCGTGCCGCAATCTGCAGCAATTGCAGGCACTGGGATTCGGCGGCCGCTTCGGTCTGTACGAGGCGATCGACTACACCCCGTCGCGGGTGCCGCGTGGCGAACAGCACGCCGTGGTCCGTTCGTTCATGTCGCACCATCAGGGCATGGCGCTGCTGGCACTGGATCACGTGTTGCGCGATGCGCCGATGCAACAGCGCTTTGTCGCCGATCCGCAATTCCAGGCCACGCTGCTGCTGTTGCAGGAGCGCGCGCCGCGTGCCGGCGTCTACGTCAAGGGATTGGCCCAGGCCGCAGAGCGCCCGGTTCCCACCGAGGCGGGCATGGCCCTGCGCATCCATCGCGACCCGAATCTGCCGCAGCCGGCGTTGCAACTGCTCTCCAACGGGCGTTACCACGGCATGCTGACCTCGGCCGGTGGCGGCTACAGCCGCGCGCGCGACATGGCGGTCACCCGCTGGCGCGAAGACGGTACCCGCGACCACTGGGGCACCTTCTGCTATCTGCGCGATGTGGACAGCGGCGCGGTGTGGTCGGCCGCGCATCAACCCACCTGCGTGCCGGTGGAGCGCTACGAAGCGATCTTTTCCGACGCCAAAGCCGAGTTCAAGGGCAGCCACCAGCGCTACGACAGCCATCTGGAAATCGCCATCTCCGCCGAGGACGACGTGGAACTGCGCCGGCTGCGCATCCGCAACCGTTCGCGGCAGACGCGGGTCATCGAGATCACCACCTACGCCGAAGTGGTGCTGGCGCCGGCGCAGGCCGACGAAGCGCACCCGGCCTTCAGCAACCTGTTCGTGCAGACCGAGATCCTGGCCGACAAACAGGCGCTGCTCTGCACACGGCGCCCGCGCGGGCATGACGAGGCGCAACCGTGGATGCTGCATCTGGTGGCCGTGCACGATGCCGACGTGGCGACGATTTCGTACGAGACCGATCGCGCCGCCTTCGTCGGGCGCGGGCGCAGCACCCGCAATCCGCTGGCCTTGCACGCGCACGCCAGCCTGTCCGGCGCGGCCGGCTCGGTGCTGGACCCGATCGTGGCGATCCGCTGCCGTATTTCGCTGGCGCCCGATCAGCAGGCGCAGGTGGACATGGTCTACGGCGTCGGGACGCAACGCGAGGCCTGCACCGCGTTGATCGACAAGTACCGCGACCGCCGTCTGGCCGATCGGGTGTTCGATCTGGCGCTGACCCAGAGTCAGGTCACGCGCCGGCAGATCGACGCCTCGCTGGAAGACGCGATGCTCTACGAGCGGCTAGCCGCGCGCGTGCTGTTCGTCGACCCGCAATTGCGCGCCGATAACGAGGTGCTGCTGCACAACCATCGTGGCCAGTCGGCGCTGTGGAGTCATGCCATCTCCGGCGATCTGCCGATCGTGCTGTTGCGCATCACCGACCCGGACAATCTCGACCTGGCGCGCCAGCTGGTGCAGGCGCACGCGTACTGGCGCCTGAAAGGCCTGCGTGCGGATCTGGTGATCTGGAACGAAAGCCAGGCCGGCTATCGCCAACAGTTGCAGGACGCCATCCTGGGCCTGATCGCCGCCGACCCCGAAGCCAATGTGCTCGACCGCCCCGGCGGCATCTTCGTGCGCGCCATCGAACACATTTCGCAGGAAGACCGCGTGCTGCTGCAGACCGTGGCGCGCGCGATCCTCAGCGATGCCAACGGCACGCTGGACGCGCAACTGCAGCGCCACCCCAGCGCACGCGCGCATCCGCCGCTGCTGGAGCCGGTGCAGCAGCTGGACAGCGCCGACGCGTCGGCCAGCACCCACGCCGCCTATCTGGACCGCACCCTGCAGGCCGCCTCCGACGAAGCGCTGCTGTTCGACAACGGCCTGGGCGCGTTCGCCGCCGACGGCCGCGAGTACCGCATCACCCTGGACGAGGGCATGCCCACGCCGGCGCCGTGGTGCAACGTGCTGGCCAATACGCAGTTCGGCAGCGTGGTCAGCGACAGCAGCGCCGGCTACAGCTGGGCCGAGAACGCGCACGAGTTCCGGCTGACGCCGTGGCATAACGACCCGGTCGGCGATAGCTCCGGCGAAGCGTTCTATCTGCGCGACGAAGACACCGGGCAAGTGTGGTCGCCAATGGCGCTGCCGTGCCGCGGCGGCGGTCGCTACACGGTGCGCCACGGCTTCGGCTACAGCGTCTACAGCCATACCGAACACGGCATCGGCAGCGAGTTGTGGGTCTTCGTCGATGCGCAACGGCCGATCAAGTTCAGCCACCTGCGGCTGAAGAACCTGTCCGGGCGTCCACGCCGTCTCAGCGTGACCGGCTATGTGGAATGGGTGCTCGGCGACATCCGCGCACGCTCGCAGCTGCATGTGGTCAGCGAGGTCGACCTGGGCAGCAGCGTGCTGACCGCGCGCAACCCGTACAACACCGAGTTCGACGGGCGCGTGGCGTTCTTCGATGCCGATTCGCCCAGCCGCAGCATCACCGCCGACCGCAGCGAATTCATCGGCCGCAATGGCAGCCTGGCCGCACCGGCCGCGCTCGCCCGGCAGCGGTTGTCCGGGCGTGTGGGGCCCGGCCTGGACCCCTGCGCGGCGATCCAGGTCCCGGTGACGCTGGCGGCCGAGCAGAGCTTTGAAACGGTGTTCCGGCTGGGTGCGGCCAGCAGCCACGACGCGGCGCTGGAGCTGGCGCGCAGCAGCCGCGGCGTGGCCACCGCGCAGGCCGCATTGCTGGCCGTGCGCAGGCACTGGGAACAGGTGCTGGGCAGCGTGCAGGTGCGTACGCCCGACCCTGCCGTGGATCTGCTCGCCAATGGCTGGCTGCTCTACCAGACCATCGCCTGCCGCTTCCTGGCACGCAGCGGCTACTACCAGTCCGGTGGCGCGTTCGGCTTCCGCGATCAGTTGCAAGACAGCATGGCGATGGTGCACGCGCAACCTGCGCTCAGCCGCGCCCATCTGTTGCGTAGTGCCGCGCATCAATTCGTGCAGGGCGATGTGCAGCATTGGTGGCACCCGCCGCAAGACCGTGGCGTGCGCACGCAGTGCTCGGACGACTTCCTGTGGTTGCCGCAGGCGATGTGCCGCTATCTGGACACCACCGCCGACACCGGCGTGCTCGACGAGCTTGTCGGCTTCATCGACGGGCGCGCGCTCAAGCCCGACGAGGAATCGTATTACGACCTGCCGCACCTCACCGGCAACGTGCAGTCGCTGTACGCACATGGCGTGCTCGCCCTGCAGCGCGGCATGGCACGGCTGGGCGAGCGCGGCCTGCCGCTGATCGGCAGCGGCGACTGGAACGACGGCATGAACCGGGTCGGCAAGGACGGCAAGGGCGAAAGCGTCTGGCTGGGCTTCTTCCTCTACGACAACCTGCTGCGCTTTTCGGCCGTGGCCATGCAGCGCGACGATACGACCTTCGCTGCGAGCTGCCGCACGCATGCGCAGGCCTTGCGGGTGGCACTGGAACAGCACGCCTGGGATGGGCAGTGGTACCGGCGCGCCTGGTTCGACGACGGCACCGCGCTGGGCTCGCACCGTTCCGACGAATGCCGCATCGATTCGCTGTCGCAGAGCTGGTCGGTGCTGTCCGGGGCGGTGGACCCGGCGCGCAGCGCGCAGGCGATGGAAGCCATGCACCAGCACCTGGTCGATGCCGATGCGGGCATCGTCAAGCTGCTGATGCCGCCGTTCGATCGCACCGGCCACGACCCGGGCTATATCCGTGGCTACGTGCCCGGCGTGCGCGAGAACGGCGGCCAGTACACGCATGCGGCGGTGTGGGCGGCGATGGCCTTCGCCCACCTCGGCGACAGCGCGCGCGCCTGGCAACTGACCGGAATGATCAACCCGATCCACCACGCCCTGGATGCCGACGCAGCGCAACGTTACAAGGCCGAGCCCTATGTGCTGGCGGCCGATGTCTATGCGGTGGCGCCGCACGCCGGCCGCGGCGGCTGGAGTTGGTACACCGGCGCGGCCGGCTGGATGTACCGGCTGCTGACCGAATCGCTGCTCGGTCTGCAACGGCATGGCAGCCGTATGCACATCGTGCCGTGCATCCCGGCCGACTGGCCTGGGTATCAGCTGCGTTATCGCTTCGGCGCCAGCACCTACGTCATCGACGTCACCCAGCGCCCGGGGAGCGAGGCACGGCTGGAGATCGACGGCGTGGCTCAGGCCGAGCTTGCCTTCACCCTGATCGATGACGGCGCGGTCCACGCTGTTGCCCTGGACTGGCCGGGAGACGCGACATGAGCATGCGCACACGCACCAACCATCAGCTGTCCGACCTGGGCAGAATGTTGTCGGTATGGCCGCAACGGGTACGCGACCCCAGCCAGTTCTGGCCGCAGTTCGATGCCTTGGCCAACCGCATTGTCGACGAGGCGGCCGAGGCGGACCTGCAACGCGTGCAACGTCGCTTGCGGCAGTTGCTGCACCGTCATGGGCTGACGCGCACGCAGGAATCCGCTTCCCACTGGCCGCCATGCACCGCGATCCAGGCCACGCTGTCGCCGGCCGGCGGCACATAGCGCCAGGTCTCGCCGTCGCGCAACTGCACGCTCAGGTAGGTCATGTCGGCCGGTGCCGGGATCTTGCTTTCCAGCGCGCCGTAGCGACCCAGCAGCACACGCACCTGGCCGGCCACCGGCACATCCTCGGCGACAGCTACAGGCTCTGCGCCGGGGCGTTTTCCTCGGCCGCCAGCAGTGCGACCCACAGCTGGCAGCCCTTGGCCGACGCCTGGCCCACCGGCACGCCGGCGTGCCAGACGCCATTGCCGGGACGCATCCATTCCACCCCGCCGGTGGGCAGTGTGTCCTGCTTGCCGGTGCTGTCTTCGTCGCCGACGTCGCCTTCCATCAGGTAGATCAGCGTGGCGATGCCCGGATGCGGATGCATGCCCATCGGTGCCGCTCCTGCGGACGGTTTCACGGTGAACAGGTCCAGGAAGTAGAGAGGCACCCAGTGGTCGACTAGCCGGAAGATTTGTAGTGCAGTCGTCCAAACATTGAAGCAATCCATCCCGCATGACGTCTCCTGCGTTGGCGCGACCGGAACAGCGGCCGCTGCCGCAGCGCCTGCGCTGCAGGTCGCACGGGCAGGAGCGTGGCCTGGGAGCGTCGGCTCGGTGATCCAGATGCTGGGCGCCCGACCACCCATCCAGCACCGGACCGCCCGACGTCGCAGGTGGCGCGCCCAAGCGGACAGCCTTCATGCCATGCCAACAACGGATTCTTCACGCTTGCGCCATTCTTCCGCTGGAGCTCTCCGATGATCCGCACCCTCGCCCCGCTCGCTGCCGTCCTGTTGCTCTCGGCCTGTGCCTCCAACCAGGTGGCGCAGGTGCAACCCATCGACGGCGCGATCTCCGGCCAGTGCCATATCGACAAGGTCCGCGGCACCGTGGGTCTGGCCGCAGCGGCGCAGACGGTGGAGCGTGCACGCGTCGACAGCGACAGCCAGCAGGTCATCGTGCGCCGCGGCGAGCGCGCCACCGGCGGCACGACCGCCAGCGGCCTGGCCGACCCGGCACAGGGCGCCAGCGAAAGCGGCGGCGATCGGCTCACCATCGAAACCGGCCCGCACAACAGCATCACCGCGATTTATTGCGGGTGATGGGTGGAGATTCGGGATTGGGCATTCGGGATTCGGTAAAGCACTGCGGCTTTCCGGTTCCCGGGTCTGCGATTTGGAGTGGCTGACAAGACGTCTCGCGGCGTCGTAGCTGGGTGTGGACGGCAGCCCGGCGTGCGCAGCCATGCCGCACCAAGCAGCGGCCGCGCTCACCTGGGAGCAAGCGCGGTCGTCCTGGCGGCCACACTTACGCTGACTTCCGCTTCTACGCCGACTTCCGCTTCGACGCAGGCGTTGCCTGTGCCTTGAGCTTGCTACGCGATGCGGTCAAGAACTTCAGCGTGGCTGCTTCCCATTGGCGCTCGCCACGCACACCGGTGGCCATCGCCTGGAGCTGGCCCGCACGCCAGCCTTCGAAGACGCACGGGTCGATGTAGGCTTTGCGGCACACCGAGGGCGTGTTGCCCAAGGCGTCGGCCACTTCGCGGATGACATCGTTCTGCACCTGCGTCAGCGCGCGTTCGCTGCTGCGTTCGGGTAACGGCAAGCGCGCTAGCCGCTGCAATGCAGCCAAGGTGCCGCCCCATGTGCGGAAATCCTTGGCAGTGAAGTCCTCGCCCATGGCCTCGCGCAGATAATCGTTGACCTGGCCCGAATCCACCGGCTGCAACTGACCATCGTCGTCGCGGTACTGGAACAAGGATTGCCCGGGCAATTGCTGGCACTGCCGGATCAGTTTGACCAGCTGCTTATCGTCCACTTCGATGTCGTGGTCCTGGCCGCTTTTGCCGCGGAATTTGAGCCGCGCGCGGCCGCCTTTCAGAAATTCCATGTGCCGGTTGCGTAGCGTGGTCAGCCCATACGAGCGATTACTGCGCGCATATTCGGCATTTCCCACGCGCACCAAGGTGTCGGCCAGCAATGCCACCACAATCGCCAACACCTTCTCGCGCGGAAATCCTGGCAGCACCAGGTCGCGACGCAACCGACGCCGCAGTTTGGGCAACGCGGTACCGAAGGCGATCACGCGTTCGAACTTGCCCTCGCCACGCACCTGCGCCCAATCGGGGTGATAGCGGTATTGCTTGCGCCGCCGTGCGTCGCGTCCGGTGGCCTGCAGATGCCCATTGGGCTTGGCACAGATCCACACCTCGGTATACGCCGGCGGAATCGCCAGCGAACGGATGCGTTGCAAGGTGTCGGCATCGCCCACGCGTTGTCCATCGGCATCGCGGTAGCTGAAACTCTTGCCGGCCTTGCGGCGGCTAATACCGGGCTGTTGATCGTTGACGTAAGTGAGCCCTGCCGCGCGCGCGGTGGCCTTGGCCTGCGCCACGGCGGCCGCACTTGCCACCGCGGCCGTGGCGACAGCGGCGCCGGTGGCCACCGCAGCAAGCTTTCCGACACTGCTGGCAGTGGCTGCGGCATTGCGAAGAACACGTTTGGCTTTCATTGCGCAGAGGTCCAATGACTGGCCGCGATTGTTGAGCGCGGCAAGACTAGGCTGCGTCAACGCAGCGACAACGCCATGTGCGCAAGCCATGCCCGTCGCGTGACTTTGTGCTTATGCTTGGGCATCCCCTTTTGCTGGAGTGATCGATGCGCGCTGTTCTGCCTATTGCCCGTCTGACTTGCACCCTGGTTGTGCTGACTGCATTGACGGCCTGCAACAAACCGCAACCCGATGAGCAGGAAGCCGTCACCGCCAAGGCCCAGCACGCGGCCGAACAAGCCGCTGCGCCCGCGCCGGATGCAGCGCCGGAAGCGCCGCCAATCGGTACCTGCGATGCCACCCAGGTGCAATCGCTGGTGGGCCAGCCATTGACCGATGCGGTGAGCGAACAGGCACGCAGCGATGCCGCCGCCAAGTCGGTGCGCGTGCTCAAACCCGGCCAGATGACCACCATGGAATTCAATGGCGAACGGCTCAATCTGGAAGTGGACGCCAAGAACGTGATCACCTCGGTGCGCTGTGGCTGATACGGCATTGGCGCCTGTCGCAAGACCGGCGCCAAGCCTGCTGGTACAAGGGATTGCAGCGGCTCTTGTTGCACCTGTAACGGTGTATTGCGGCACCGCATCAACTGTGGTCTAGTCGATCATCCGGTGACCTCTTCGAACGCTCCACGGATCGAGCGGTGCAACGTCGCCGCCGCTCTCCCAAGATCGCAAAGAGGCAGACATGGCCCCCCGCACTCGCCAAGGGCTCAACGACGACGGTCTCTACAACAGCGCGCGCGACGAACGCGACGCCTGTGGTTTTGGCATGGTTGCGCAGTTGGACGACCAACCTTCCCGCTCGCTGGTGGACACGGCGATTGCGGCGCTCTCGCGCATGACCCATCGCGGCGGTGTCGCCGCCGACGGCCTCACCGGCGATGGCTGCGGGTTGCTGATCCGCAAACCCGATGCATTCCTGCGCGGGCTGGCACGCGATGCAGGCATTACGCTCGGCGCGCGTTACGCGGCCGGCGTGGTGTTCCTGCCGCTGGACGCCGCCGATGCTGCGCGCTGTCGTGCCGAACTGGAAACCCAGTTGCACAACGCCGGCGTGCAGTTCCGCGGCTGGCGCGTGGTTCCCACCGACGACAGTGTCTGCGGCCAGCTGGCACGCGACACCTTGCCGCGCATCGAACAGGTCTTCGTCGATGCCGGCGCCGAGCAGAGCGAAGACGGCTTCACCCTGGCGCTATTCCTGGCGCGCCGCCGCGCCGAGCAGGCGCTGCGCGAGGTGGAAAACTTCTACGTCACCACGCTCTCGCCCAACGGCATCAGCTACAAGGGCATGGTGCTGCCGGACAAGCTGAGCACGTTCTACCCGGACCTGCAGCGCAGCGACCTGTCTTCCAGCGCGATCGTCTTTCACCAGCGCTTTTCCACCAACACGCTGCCGCGCTGGCCGCTGGCGCATCCGTTCCGCCTGCTCGCCCACAACGGCGAGATCAACACCATCGAAGGCAACCGCCGCTGGGCGCAGGCGCGCAGCAAGGTGTGGCAGACCCCGCGCTTCGACATCGCCGAATTCGACCCGGTGATCTCCATGCACGGCTCAGATTCGCAGAGCCTGGACAACATGCTGGAGCTGCTGATCGCCGGTGGCATGGACCTGCTGCAGGCGCTGCGCATCCTGGTGCCGCCGGCGACCCAGTCGCTGGAGTTCAAGGACGCCGACCTGGCCGCGTTCTACGAGTTCTACGGCCTCAACACCGAGCCGTGGGATGGCCCGGCCGGCATCGTCGCCTGCGACGGCCGCTATGCCGCCTGCATGCTCGACCGCAACGGCCTGCGCCCGGCGCGCTGGATGCTGACCTCCGACCGCCATTTCCTGGTGGCCTCCGAGGCGGGCGTGTGGGAGCTGCCCGCCGAGCGCATCACCCGCAAGGGCAAGCTGGGCCCGGGCGAGATGATGGCGATCGATCTCAAGCGCGGCGATCTGCTGGACTCGGACGCCATCGACCGCATCAACCGTGCGCGCGCGCCGTACAAGCAATGGCTGCAGCAGGGCGTGACCTATCTGCAGACCGAACTGATCGACCCCTCGCTGGTGGAAGAACCCTTCAGCGAGCAGACCCTGCGCAGCTACCACAAGCTATTCCAGCTCAGCACCGAGGAAGTGGAGCAGATCCTGCGCCCGCTGGCCGAGACCGAGCAGGAAGCCACCGGCTCGATGGGCGACGACACCCCGATGGCGGTACTCAGCCGCCAGACCCGGCCGTTGTACGACTACTTCCGCCAGGCCTTCGCGCAGGTCACCAACCCGCCGATCGACCCGCTGCGCGAAGGCATCGCGATGTCGCTCACCACCCAGCTCGGCAAGGAGACCAACATCTTCCACGCCGGTGCGGAGACGGTGAACCACGTCATCCTCAACTCGCCGGTGCTCAGCCAGCGCAAGCTGCGCCAGCTGCTGAAGATGGAGCAGTACGTCGAGCGCAACCGGCTGATCGACCTGTCCTACAGCCTGGAAGAAGGCCTCAAGGCCGGGCTGGAACGGATTTGCCAGGAAGTGGAAGCCGCCGCCCGCGCGGGCGCGGTCATGCTGCTGTTGTCCGACCGTTACCCGGTCCCGGACCGGCCGATGGCGCATGCGCTGCTGGCCACCGGCGCGGTGCATCACCACCTGTGCAAGGTGGGCCTGCGCTGCGACGTCAACCTGATCATCGAAACCGGCACCGCGCGCGACGCGCACCACATGGCCTGCCTGCTCGGCTTCGGTGCGACCGCGGTGTACCCGTATCTGGCCTACCAGACCCTGTTCGACCTGGGCCGGCGCGGCATCCTGCAGCTGAGCAAGGGCGGCGAGCAGTCGCAGATCGGCCGCCGCTACCGCAAGGGCATCTATAAAGGCCTGTCCAAGATCATCTCCAAGATGGGCATCTGCACCATCGCCAGCTACCGCGGCGCGCAGTTGTTCGAAATCGTCGGGCTGGACCCGGACGTGGTGGAGCTGTGCTTTGCCGACACGCCCGCGCGCATCGGCGGCGTGAGCCTGTCGCGGCTGGATACCGAAGCACGCGAGCTCACCGCGCGCGCCTGGAACGACCAGCTCAAGCCGGAAGTGGGCGGGCTGCTCAAGTACGTGCACGGCGGCGAGTACCACATGTACAACCCCGACGTGGTCATGACGCTGCAGCGCGCCACCCGCACTGGCGATGCCGGCGACTGGCAGAAGTACGTCGACGCGGTACATTCGCGCCCGGCCTCCACGCTGCGCGATCTGGTCCGGCTCAAGCGCGCCGACACCCCGACCCCGTTGGACGAGGTCGCCCCGGCCGAAGATGTGTTGCGTCGCTTCGACACCGCCGCGATCAGCCTGGGCGCGTTGTCGCCCGAAGCGCACGAAGCGCTGGCCATTGCGATGAACCGCCTGGGCGGGCGCAGTAACTCCGGTGAAGGCGGCGAAGATCCGGCCCGCTACGGCACCGAGAAGCGCTCCAAGATCAAGCAGGTGGCTTCCGGCCGCTTCGGTGTGACCCCGGAATACCTGGTCAACGCCGAAGTGCTGCAGATCAAGGTCGCCCAGGGCGCCAAGCCCGGCGAAGGCGGCCAGTTGCCCGGCCACAAGGTCAACGAACTGATCGCCCGCCTGCGTTACGCCAAGCCGGGCATCGGCCTGATCAGCCCGCCGCCGCACCACGACATCTATTCGATCGAAGACCTGGCCCAGCTGATCTACGACCTCAAGCAGGTCAACCCGACCGCGCTGGTGTCGGTGAAGCTGGTGGCCCACGCCGGCGTCGGCACGATTGCCGCCGGTGTGGTCAAGGCCGGCGCCGACCTGATCACCGTGTCCGGCCACGACGGCGGCACCGGCGCCAGCCCGGTCAGCTCGATCCGCTATGCCGGCGTGCCGTGGGAACTGGGCGTGGCCGAGTCGCACCAGGCGCTGGTGGCCAACGACCTGCGCGAGCGCACCATCCTGCAGACCGACGGTGGCCTGAAAACCGGCCTGGACGTGGTCAAGGCCGCGTTGCTTGGCGCCGACAGCTTCGGCTTCGGCACCGCGCCGATGATCGTGCTGGGCTGCAAGTATTTGCGCATCTGCCACCTCAACAACTGCGCCACCGGCGTGGCCACCCAGGACGAGCGCCTGCGCGCGAACTACTTCACCGGCCTGCCGGAGCGGGTGGAGCATTTCTTCCGCCTGCTGGCCGAGGAAGTGCGGCAGTGGCTGTCCTACCTGGGCGTGCGCTCGCTGGACGAGATCGTCGGCCGCACCGACCTGCTGGAACAGTTGGAAGTCTCCCCGCGCCCAGGCGTCAAGGTCGATCTCTCGCGCCTGCTCACGCATGCCCGATACGACGGCAGCCACTGCGCCGCCCAGCGCCTGTACGAATCGCCGGACAGCCTGGCCACGCAGATGGACGGCTTGCTCGCCGATGCGATCGCCAACAAGACTGGCGGCGACCATCGCTTCCTGATCCACAACACCGACCGCTCGATCGGCGCGCGCCTGTCCGGCGCCATCGCGCGCGTGCACGGCAACCACGGCATGAGCGATGCGCCGTTGAACCTGCGCTTCCGCGGCACCGCCGGGCAGAGCTTCGGCGCGTTCAACGCCGGTGGCCTGCAGCTGGAGCTGGAAGGCGAAGCCAACGACTACGTCGGCAAGGGCATGGCCGGCGGCCGGCTGGTGGTGCGTCCGCCGCGCGGTGCGCGCTTCGAGGCGCGCAGCACGCCGATCGTCGGCAACACCTGCCTGTATGGCGCCACCGGCGGCGAGCTGTTCGCGGCCGGCCGCGCCGGCGAGCGCTTTGCGGTGCGCAACTCCGGTGCGCTGGCGGTGGTGGAAGGCGCAGGCGACCACTGCTGCGAATACATGACCGACGGTGTGGTGCTGGTGCTGGGCAAGGTGGGCCTGAACTTCGGCGCCGGCTTCACCGGCGGGCTGGCCTACGTGCTGGATATCGAACGCGACTTCGTGGACCGCTACAACCACGAACTGATCGACATCCACCGCGTCTCTGCCGAAGGCTTCGAGAACCATCGCCAGCACCTGCACACCCTGATCAGCCGCCACCGCGAGCTGACCGGCAGCATCTGGGCGCAGCAGATCCTGGACGAGTTCCGCGACTACATCGGCAAGTTCTGGCTGGTCAAACCCAAGGCCGCCAGCATCGAGTCGCTGACGGAATCGCTGCGCCGCGCCGCCTGAGTTGTGCCCCCCTCTCCCGCCTACGGGAGAGGGGTCGGGGGTGAGGGCCGGTGGCCCGCAACCCTCGTCACGCCCCTTCGGGGCACCTTCTCCCGCACACGGGAGAAGGACGCCTGCATCGCAAGACTGACAGCCCATCGTCAGCGT
>NZ_PHKV01000005.1 GCF_002846205.1 Xanthomonas prunicola | reverse complement strand
CAGTGAGGGAGCTGACAATTCACAGGGAATCGCGGGCTCGCAGCAATCGCAAGATGAAAATTTCAGACTGAAGGGGGCAACGGTTGTTTCCAATCTCGCCATCGCAGGTGGGAAGAAGGTAGAGCAGTTCAAGAACTGGCTGGGCGAGGACAATGCAGAGACTGCCGCGCTGGTCTTGATGGCGGCGGCAGGTGGCCCGGTGAAGACGTTGGGCAGTACACTGTGGGCGGCAACGCCGATGGCGGGGTATTTGCAGGAAAAGAAAGAGCAGTATCTGGTCAATCCGTTGACGCCGTTGATCGGCGCCAATGCATTTGGTGCTGCGACCGATCGTGATCAGCAAGCGGTGCAGCCTGCGAGCCATGCGACTAGCTCGATGCTTGTTGATACATTGCTGTCGTCGCTTGGTGTAATGGGTACCAAAGCCGGTGCGATCGGCATTATTAAAGGTAGCGATGGATTTTCAGCTGCGGTAAAGAGTGCCGAAAACGTCTTGGAAGAGGGGGCTTCTGATCTAAAAAGGACGCTCATTATTCCTAAGGAGAAAGCTGAATTTCTAGACAGTTACAAAGCGCAAGCCGATGCTGGTACCCTTGTAAGAACAAACCCTGCGGATGTGAGAAAAGGAAATTTCAGAAAAGCTTTGACAGATGAAGTTGGCCCTCCGCCCGGACCGGGTTATCATGCGGATCACACTGTTGAGCTATGTGTCGGTGGTGCTAACTGCGTTAAAGCCAATGGTAATTGGTTGGAAGCCGGTAGGAATACTTCCGCAGGTTCAAAAATTGGCAGGCAAGTTAAAAATGATCCTATTGGAACAAAATACAACGATGTTAAGCTGGAGGATGATCGTTGAATAATCGCAAAATAGATGAATATTTTGATCGTATGCCCGGAAGGGGTGTCGGCTTTTGCTTCAATGGATTGTTAAGAAATTTCTGCACGGAAGATAAAATTTGGACTTCGGCTTGGTCTTCTTTTAGTGGTTTGAATTTTGATTGGACGGAAGCAATTGCTTATGACATATTTGGGGTTGTCTACACGCTTGATGATTTAAATAAAGTATATATTTTTAGTTTGGATTCTGGAGATAAGTCTTCTTTGGAAGTTAATCTCGATGAATTTTTTGAAGCCATTAAATGTGATTCAGTATCAACAATTAGGAGTGACGTGTATGAAGGCGCTGTGTCGAGATTAGGTAGGATAAATAACTATGAGAATTATGCATTGAAAGTAGAGGAGGCTCTGGGCGGGAAATTTTGTGTCGATAATATGTACATATGTGAAAGGGTGAAGCACGCCTCAATTTTGGGTGGTATAGCTCGTCAAATTCGAAATTTGCCTGTGGGAACGCGGCTTAGTTTGGAGCATCAGGACGATGAGCATCGGAGCATCAGGGACAGAGGTAATTAAGCGGCGGCCCCGACCGCCTGCATGACCTGCAGCAAGGCGCAGCATTAGCGGCAGCGCGCTCAACGGCGTGGGCGCATAGGGCGGCTTGAGCGGCCGCACCCGACAGACCGCAGCAAATGTCTGCAGCCAGGCCGCGATTGTCCGAGCAACTCCAGCGCCGACTGCATCCGCGTTGCGACAGGCACCAGCGGCAGAGAGCATCAGGGACGGAGGTAATTAAGCGGCGGCCCTGACCGCCAGCATGACCTACAGCAAGCCGCAGCATCAGCGGCAGCGCACTCAACGGCATCGGCGCACAGGGCGGCCTGAGCGGCCGTATCCGCCAGACCGCAGCAACGGTCGGCAGCCAGGCCGTGGCCGGCCGGGCCGCTGGCAGCGCCGGCAGCATCCGCGTTGCGACAGGCACCACCAGCAGCACCGGCACGCAAATCGGTGCCACGCTGGCCACCTCGGGCGGCATCGTCGCCATGTCGGTCGCACCGGTGATGTCCCGGAATAACGGGGTCAGGTTAACTTGTCAGTCGACGGTGTTCGGTTCGCGTGGCCGATGAGCAGGCATGACGCCCGCAAAAAGGGGGGCGAAGTGCCTGCGCTGGCTAGGTTAGCTAAGCATCTGGCCAAGTGACGACATCCCCCGATTTTGAGTAACGCATATGTCTGGAGTCCAATTCCCTATCCCGAGGAGATTGGACATGACGGCACGAATCCGTACGGTGTTAGCTGAGCGCGGACTCGCTTAAGTGCGTAGTCACGGCTTGCACAGAAGCTCTGCCACGCTGACGAACGCGGATCACAGGCCAAAGCAGTCATGACCCAAGGACGTTCAAAAAAGTCGCAATGGTTCGGCCTTCTGGGTTGGTTGGTGCTTTGCTATGCCGTCGCTGGGCTGGGCGCAATGGCATCGATCCAGGCGGCCAGCTTTTATGCGCTGCTGCAGCGGCCGGCGTGGGCGCCGCCGGGGTGGTTGTTCGGACCGGTGTGGACTGTGTTGTACGGGATGATGGCGGTGTCGGTCTGGTTGGTGTGGCGTCGCGGCGGCTGGACGGGGACGCGTCCGGCGCTGGGCCTGTTCGTGCTGCAGCTGATGCTCAATGGTGTGTGGAGCTGGCTGTTCTTCGCGTGGCAGTTGGGGGCATGGGCATTCGCGGACATCGTGGCGCTGTGGCTGGTGCTGGCTGGAACGATTGCCGTATTCGCGAAGCGGCAGGCGCTGGCGGCGTGGCTCTTGGTGCCGTATCTGGCGTGGGTGAGCTTCGCGGCGGCGCTCAACTTTTCGGTCTGGCAACTCAATCCCCAGGTACTCGGCTGATCTCCGCTGCTGATCTTGGTGGCCCGTACTCACCGGCGCGGCAGTAGCGACGATCTGTTGCTTGGTGC
The DNA here is from genome assembly GCF_002846205.1 of Xanthomonas prunicola. GTDB lineage: Bacteria > Pseudomonadota > Gammaproteobacteria > Xanthomonadales > Xanthomonadaceae > Xanthomonas > Xanthomonas prunicola. The sequence goes on along the minus strand of NZ_PHKV01000005.1, from coordinate 401,532 downwards.
GAAGTCTGTTGCTTGATGCGAACTGATGCCGGCAGCGAAGCGACGCCTCGCCCGCAAGCGATCTAGTCAGTTGTATCGCGTCATCTGAGCGCATGACACTACCAATCGAGGTTCGAAACCTGCGCAGGACGACTCTCCAAAGTCGCTCCAAAAGTTTCCATAGCAATCAATTGCTTGCGCGCGCGATGCTTAAATCCCTGAGCAGCAAGGTTTTCTGTTCCGCGCCCCGAGCGCGTGCGCCTGCCCATTCACGCAATGCTTGACAGGCCTCGGCCCTGTGATGTCTTTTGCATGCATGGATAACGCCTCCGCCAGTGTTTCGCTTCTCTGCCAGCCGCACCTGCGGCCGGGTGCGGGCGTGGCCGGCATTATCACCACCATTACCACCGTCACCATTCGCCCGGTGCGGCCCGTCGTCTTCGCGTAACTTCCGAAAACAACGGCCCCGCACCCGGATCAGGATGCGGGGGCTTTCCTCCCTCATCTGATGCGGACGGGGCCTCCCAACGAGGTCTGTCGATGTCATCGCTCGCCGTTTCGCCCAAACCCGCCGCTGTTGCCGCCTCTTCCGCACGCACGGTCGTGCACAAATTCGGCGGCACTTCGGTGGCCGATGCAGAGCGTTATCGGCATGTGGCGCAGCTGCTGCTGGCACGCGACGAGACGGTGCAGGTCACCGTGGTCTCGGCGATGAAAGGTGTCACCGATGCCTTGATCGAGCTGGCCGAACTGGCCGCACAGGATCGGCCAGAGTGGCGCGAGCGCTGGCATGAAACGCGCGCGCGCCATCGCGGTGCGGCCGTGGCCTTGCTCGGCGAACATTCGGGGCCAACGGTGGAATGGCTGGACGCACGCTTCGAGCATCTGGCGCAGATCCTGGGTGCTTTGGCGGTGATCGGCGAGCTGCCGCGCGAGGTGCTCGACCGTGTGCAGGGCCTGGGCGAGGTGTATTCGGCGCAACTGCTTGGCGATCACTTCCGCGCCATCGGCGAAGACTGCGCGGTGTTGGATGCGCGCGATGTGCTGGTGGTCAATCGCGGCGAACTCGGTGTGGATGTGGACTGGGACGCCAGCGCGCAGCGCCTTGCAACCTGGCGCCAGGCGCATCCGCAGACGCGTGTGGTGGTCACCGGTTTCGTGGCGCGCGACCGTGCCGACCGCATCACCACGCTGGGGCGCAACGGCAGCGATTATTCCGGCGCGATCTTCGCGGCCTTGTTCGATGCCGATGAGCTGCACATCTGGACCGATGTCGACGGCGTGCTGTCGGCCGACCCGCGTGTGGTGCCCGAGGCGGTGCAGCTGGAAACCTTGAGCTACGACGAGGCCTGCGAGCTGGCGTACTTCGGTGCCAAGGTGGTGCATCCGCAGACGATGTCGCCGGCGATCGAGCGCGGCTTGCCGATCATCATCCGCAACACCTTCCAGCCCGAGCACCCGGGCACGCGTATCACCGCCAGCAGTGCAGTGAGCGGGCCGATCAAGGGGCTGACGCTGAGCCCCGGCCTGGCCGTGCTGAACCTGGAAGGCACCGGATTGATCGGCGTGCCCGGCACCGCCGAGCGTGTGTTTGCGGCGTTGCGCACGGCGCAGGTATCGGTGGTGATGATCTCGCAGGGCTCGTCGGAGCATTCGATCTGCTGCGTGGTCAAACAGCACGAGTCCGAGCGCGCACGCAACGCCTTGCTGCAGGCGTTTGCGCATGAGCTCACGGTTGGCCAGGTGCAGCGCGTGCAGCTGACCACCGGCATCAGCGTGTTGGCGGCGGTCGGCGATGGCATGGCCGGCCAGCCGGGTGTGGCAGCGCGGCTGTTCGAGTCCCTGGGGCGTGCGCAGGTCAATATCCTGGCGATTGCGCAGGGTTCTTCCGAACGCAACATCTCGGTGGCGATTGATGCAGCGCATGCGACCAAGGCCTTGCGCGCGGCGCACGCCGGCTTCTGGCTCTCGCCGCAGACGTTCTCGGTGGGCGTGATCGGCCCGGGGAACGTGGGCGCGGCCTTGCTGGATCAGTTGCGCATCGCGCAACCGCAGTTGCTGGGCAAGGCCAATCTGGATCTGCGGCTGCGGGCGGTGGTGTCACGCGGGCGCATGTTGCTGGATGAGCGCGGCCTGGTCGGCGATTGGCGGCAGGCGTTCGCCGCCGCAACGGAAGCCACGGATCTGGAGCGCTTCACCGAGCATCTGCTGTCGGCGCATCTGCCGCATGCGGTGATCATCGACTGCAGCGGCAGTGCCGAGGTCGCCGAGCGCTATGCGAGCTGGCTGGCGGCCGGCATCCATGTGGTGACGCCGAACAAACAGGCGGGTTCCGGCCCGCTGGCCCGTTATGAGGCCATCCGCGCAGCAGCCGACGCCAGCGGTGCGCGCTTCCGTTACGAAGCCACCGTGGGCGCTGGCTTGCCGGTCATCACCACGCTGCGCGATCTGGTCGATACCGGCGATACGGTCACCTCGATCGAAGGCATCTTCTCCGGCACGCTGGCCTGGCTGTTCAACAAATACGACGGCAGCGTGCCGTTCGCCGAGCTGGTGACGCAGGCGCGTGGCATGGGCTATACCGAGCCGGACCCGCGCGATGATCTGTCGGGTGTGGATGTGGCGCGCAAGCTGGTGATCCTGGCGCGCGAAGCCGGGCGCGCCATCAGCCTGGAAGACGTGCAGGTCGAAAGCCTGGTGCCTGAAGCATTGCGCCAAGCCAGCGTGGACGATTTCATGGCGCGCCTGCCGGAGGTGGATGCGGCGTTCGCGCAGCGTCTTGCCGAAGCGCATGCGCGCGGCAACGTGCTGCGTTACGTGGCGCAGCTGCCGCCGGACCGCGCGCCCAGCGTGGGCCTGGTCGAGCTGCCGGCCGATCATGCATTCGCCAATCTGCGTTTGACCGACAACGTGGTGCAGTTCACCACGCGTCGCTACTGCGAGAACCCGTTGGTGGTGCAGGGCCCGGGCGCGGGGCCGGAAGTGACCGCGGCAGGCGTCTTCGCCGATCTGCTGCGCGTGGCGGCAGGCGAGGGCGCGCGGCTGTGACGCAGGCTGTCGTCAGCCCGGCCGGCGTGAGCCAAGCAACTGCGGCTCAGGCGTGCGGCAGCGATCGCGCTTCTCTCGGCAAACACGGCCTGCACGAAGCGCGCGCCTTCGCGCCGGCATCGGTTGCGAATGTCGCGGTGGGATTCGATCTGCTCGGCTACCCGATTGATGGCGTCGGCGACACCGTCATCGTGCGTCGCATCGAAGAGCCGCTGGTACGCATCGCTGCGATTCGCGGTACGACCGTCGCGCTGCCACTGGCTGCCGAACGCAATACCGCAGGCGCGGCGTTGATGTCGCTGCGTGCTGCCTTGCAGCTGCCTTACGGTTTTGAAATCGAGATCGACAAAGGCATTGCGCTTAGCTCGGGCATGGGTGGGTCTGCTGCGTCGTGCGTGGCGGCATTGGTTGCAGCCAATGCGCTGCTGGCGTCGCCGCTGGACCACCACCAGCTCTACCAACACGCGCTCGATGGCGAAGCGGTAGCCAGTGGCAGCCGACATGGCGACAACCTGGGGCCACTGTTCTTGGGCGGCCTGGTGCTGTGCACGCTGGAGCGTCTGGTGCCAATCGCAGTGCCGGCAGCGTGGCATAGCCTGCTGGTGCATCCGGATGCAGTGCTGGAAACGCGACGCGCGCGTGAGGCTCTGGCTGGCAATTATCAGTTGCGCGAATTCGTCGCGCAGAGCACCAATCTTGCGTTGGTGTTGGCAGGTTGCCACGCCGACGATGCAGGCCTGGTACGTGCAGGCCTGCGCGATGTGCTGGTCGAACCGCGTCGCGCACCATTGATCGCTGGCTTCGCCGAGGCCAAACAGGCAGCGCTGGACCACGACGCCCTCGGTGCCAGCATTTCCGGCGCCGGGCCCAGCGTGTTTGCCTGGTTCGAATCGCGTGCCGCGGCAGACGCTGCGGCACCGGCAGTGCAAGCAGGGTTTGCTGCAGCAGGATTCGATAGCCAGGCATGGGTGTCGCCCATCGCAAGTCCTGCGGCGCGGTTGCTCGGATGAATCAGCACGCACGCAATGGCAATACGGCGCAGGCAGCGAGCAGCAGGTCTGGCCTGCAGCGCGCCACACGCCATTCAGTCGACCACGACCTCGCTGATCTGCATCACCGGGGTCAGGTCGGTGTAGTTGGCGATGTCGCCCAGAATTTCCGCTGCGTGCGGGCCGAAGCTGGCGTTGAAGGTCTCGACCGACTCGCAAAAGATATGGCACATGCCGATAAAGGCCGGGGGGCTACCGGCATCGCCGCCGCTGATGCCTTTGTCCACGGTGTACTTCAAACAGGCCGCGCCCATGCGCGCGCTCACCAGCGGCATGTGCGTGTCGCGGTAGTAGGTGTGGTCGAAACGGGCACCGTCGCGGTAGGGGTACATCACGCTGACCTTGATCATCTGCCGACTCCACGGAAAGGTGCGCGCAGCATAGCGCCGCGCCATCGACCGTGGGCAACCATTCGCCGGACCGCCGCCGCGTCGCCAGACCCGGCCACACCGCACGCCGCACACCTTGTCGTGGGCAACGCCCAGCCTTCGCTTTATCTGGAGTCATGCTGATGTTTATTTCCACCCGTGGCGCTGCGCCCGCCGCAAGCCTGAGCCAAGCCATTGCCGCCGGGCTGGCGCCCGACGGCGGCCTGTACGTGCCGCAGACCCTGCCGCCCGCACGTACGCTGGTTGCGGGCGCCGGCCTGGCCGCCACCGCCACCGCGCTGTTGCAGCCGTTCTTCGAGGGCGATGCGCTGGCGGCCGAGCTGCCGGCGATCTGTGCTGAAGCCTTCGACTTCCCGGCGCCGTTGGTGGCGTTGGGCACGCCCGGCGATTACGCGCTGGAGCTGTTTCATGGGCCCACCGCCGCGTTCAAGGATTTCGGCGCGCGCTTTCTGGCCGCCTGCCTGACCCGGTTGCGTCGTGCCGAAGACCGCCCACTCACCATCCTGGTCGCCACCTCCGGCGACACCGGTGCAGCCGTGGCCGCCGCATTTCATCGCCAGCCCGGTTTGCGCGTGGTGGTGCTGTATCCGGACGGCCGCGTGTCGCCGCGGCAGGCGCATCAGTTGGGGTGTTTCGGCGACAACATCCAGGCGTTGCGTGTGGCCGGCTCGTTCGACGACTGCCAGGCGATGGTCAAGCAGGCTTTGAACGATGCCGCGTTGCAGACGCAGGTGCCGCTCAGCTCGGCCAATAGCATCAGCCTGGGCCGGCTGCTGCCACAGATGAGTTATTACGCGCATGCTGCGCTGCAGCACCATGCGGCCTCGGGCGACGTGCTCAATCTGGTGGTGCCGACCGGCAACCTGGGCAACGGGCTGGCGGCGATCATCGCGCGCGCGCTCGGGGTACCGCTGGGCCGCATCGCGCTGGCATCCAACGCCAACCATGTCTTGCCAGACTATTTCGCTGGCGACGCGTACGCGCCGCAGCCCAGCGTGGCCACGCTGGCCAATGCGATGGACGTGGGGGCGCCGAGCAATTTCGAGCGCTTGCGTTGGCTCTACAACGGCGACGATGCCGCCTTGCGTGAGGAATTCCGAGCGTTGTCGGTGGACGATGCGGCAATTCGCCACACCGTGCAGCAGCGCTTCGCGCGTTACGGCGAGGTGCATTGCCCGCATACCGCCACTGCGGTACATGTGCTCGAGCAACTGCGCGCCGAAGGCGCGGAGGGCGGCACCGGCGATTGGGCGGTGGCGGCGACGGCGCATCCGGCCAAATTCGAAGCCGTGGTGGAGCCGTTGATCGGCCGGACGGTGGAGGTTCCGCCGGCGCTGGCAGCGCTGCTGCAGCGTCCGGCACATGCCGAAGCACTGGCGCCGGACTACGCAGCCTTTCGGCAGCGTCTGCTTGCGGATGCGGCCTGACCCAACGCGTTCAGGCACTCGGGGTTGGAAAGTGGCCCGCATGGGGCTATTTCTAGGTAGGTGCGGCCCCGCTGTGGCGCCGCGTCTGCTGTGGGTTGTTGCATGTCTTATCGAATGATCGCCGCCGCCGCGTTATGCGGATGGGCAGCGGCTGGTGCGGCCAGTGCGGCCGATGCCTCGTCCGGGTCTGCGGCCTCGCCGCTGGGTGCGCCGCGTGTGGGTCTGGTCGATGCCCTGGCGCGTCAGGCGCCGTCGCTCGATCGCCAGGTCCTGGCGCTGGCCACCGAAGCGTTGCAGTGCGCGCGCCAGCGCCAGCAGGTGGGTGCCGAGCGGGTGCTTAGCGTCATCGACTACAGCCGCCCTTCCACCGAGCGCCGCCTATGGGTATTCGATCTCGACAAGCAGCGTCTGTTGTTTCGGGAATGGGTCGCGCACGGGCGCAATACCGGCGAGAACCTGGCGGCGAAGTTTTCCAATAACGATGGCAGCTTCCAGTCCAGCCTGGGCGCATTCACCGCGCAGGAGTCCTACACCGGCCAAAACGGCTACTCATTACGGCTCAAGGGCCTCGAGCCGGGCTTCAACGATCACGCACGCGACCGCGCCATCGTCATCCACGGCGCGCCCTATGTGAGCGAAGCCATCATCCGCACTCAGGGCCGGCTTGGCCGTAGTCTGGGCTGCCCAGCCGTCCGGCCGGCGGTGGCCAAGCAGTTGATCGACACACTGCGCGACGGTGCGTTTGTGTTCGCCTATTACCCGGATCGTGCCTGGCTGCGGCAATCGCGGCTGCTGAGCAGCGGCTGCGGTGGGGCGGTTGCGCGTGCGGTGGCTGGGCGCTGAGTGATTGCGGGCAAGGTGCCTGGCGTAGGAGTGCGATCAGCCTGCGGCACAGCGTTGCCTTCGACGTGATCGGAAGTCGCTGCGCGAATACCGGCAAGCAGACTGCATGCATACCTTTGGAGCGGCTACCAAAACGACGTCGTCGTCAGGCGGGCGTGGCTGGTGTTCAGTGCGGAGTGTGCCACTGGTCCACTGCAGTTCTTCGCGCCATCTCTGCCCAGCTGACGACTGCCCGCCAGGTTGTGTGAGCTGTTTTCGTGAGCGGTGCCGAGCGACACCGACACCGATGGGTGCGTAGTCATGCGTGATAGTGCCTGGTTGATTCCGTACCGACTGCTTGGGCAATGCACCGACGCATCAACCCACCCGACCAATCACCCGCCAACCTCACACCGTATCGCCGGCCAGGCTGCGCAACGCCGCGTCATCCAGGATCTGTACCAGGTGCAGTTGCGGCAGCGCGATCAGCTGCTGTTGCCGGAGTTTGGTGAAGGTGCGGCTCACCGTTTCCACGGTCAGCCCCAGATGGTCGGCGATGTCGCTGCGGCTCATCGGCAGCGCCACAGTGTCGCCGCCGGCGCCGGGCTGGGTGGAGCGGGCAGCCAGTCGCAGCAGGAAATGCGCCAGCCGTTCGCTGGGTTGCAGGCGTGCCAGCAGCAGACCGGTGTCCTGCGCCGCGGCCAGTTCCATGCTGGCGCGCTGCAGCAGCTTGCGTTCCAGCTGCGGATAGCGCTCGCGGAGATGGCGCATCTGCGCCATCGGCGTGCGACACACGCGGCTGTCGACGATGGCTTCGATATCGTGGCGGTGTTGCGCGGTTTCGGTGAGTCCGACGTAGTCGCCGGGCAGGACGAAGCCGGTGATCTGGCGGCGCCCGTCGGCCAGTGTGCGCACCATGCGCAACGCGCCGGAGGTCACCGTATAGACGTTGTGCCGGGTCTCGCCCGAACGCACCAGGGTGCTGCCAGGCGTGTAGGTCGCAGTGTGGGTCACCTGATCCAGCGCATCCATTTCCTGCGCCGACAGTGCCGCGCAGATGGCCCGGCCGCGCACCGCGCAGAGCGCGCAATCGGAGCTGGACGTGTCGCTGGCGGATGCCGAGCCGGGCGCCGGGCAGGTCACGCTGGGGTCGGAAAGCTGCCGGTACATGGGCCACGCACTGCTGGGACGCATTGAATGATACGCCATGCGGTCAGCGCGCCTGGCAGCCGGTAGAATTGTGCGTTCGCCACATTGTCCTGCAGGAGTTTCGCTCGTGATCAAGCCCCGTACGCCGCCCGGCATCATGGAATTGCTGCCGCGCGAGCAGATCGCGTTCCAGCGCATGCTGGACGTCATCCGCCGCAATTACGAGCGGTTCGGGTTCCTGCCGGTCGAGACCCCGGTGTTCGAGCTGTCCGACGTGCTGCTTACCAAGTCCGGCGGCGAGACCGAGCGCCAGGTGTACTTCGTGCAGTCCACCGGCGCGCTGGCCAATGCCGCTGCGGCGGCCGACGAGGGTGCCGAGAGCAGTGGCCTGCCGGAGCTGGCGCTGCGCTTTGATCTCACCGTGCCGCTAGCCCGCTATGTGGCCGAGCACGAACACGATCTCAGCTTTCCGTTCCGTCGTTATCAGATGCAGCGCGTGTATCGCGGCGAGCGCGCGCAGCGCGGACGTTTCCGCGAGTTCTACCAGTGCGATATCGATGTGATCGGCAAGGATGCGCTGAGCATCCGTTACGACGCCGAAGTGCTGGCGGTGATTCATGCGGTGTTCGCCGAGTTGGGTATCGGCGATTTCAAGGTGCAGTTGAACAACCGCAAACTGCTGCGCGGCTTTTTCGAAAGTCTGGGCGTGGCCGAAGGCGAGTTGCAGCTGGCCGTGTTGCGCGAGGTCGACAAGATCGACAAGCGTGGTGCCGATTACGTGCGCGACACGCTGGTGGGCGAGGGCTTCGGTATCGCCGCCGAGCAGGTCGGCAAGATCCTGGACTTCGTGGCGGTGCGCTCCAACGGGCATGCCGATGCGCTGGCACAGTTGCAGGCGCTGGAAGCCTCGGCAGGCGCGAGCGCGACGCTGGGCGAGGGCATTGCCGAATTGCGCGAGGTGCTGGAACTGGTCAGGGCATTGGGCGTGCCGGAGACGGCGTACTGCCTGAACTTCTCGATCGCGCGCGGGCTGGATTACTACACCGGCACCGTCTACGAAACCACGCTGACCGATCACCCGCAGATCGGCTCGATCTGCTCGGGCGGCCGCTACGAGAGCCTGGCCAGCCACTACACCAAGTCCAGGCTGCCGGGCGTGGGCATCTCGATCGGCCTGACCCGCCTGTTCTGGCAGCTGCGCGAGGCCGGCCTGATCCAGGGCATCGCCGAAAGCAGCGTGCAGGCCATGGTGGCGCTGATGGATGAAACCCGCCTTGACGACGCGCTGGATATCGCGCGCCGCCTGCGTATCGGCGGCATCAACACCGAAGTGCAGATGGAGCCGAAGAAGATCGGCAAGCAGTTCCAGTACGCCGCCCGCGCGGGCATCCGCTTCGTGGTGCTGGCCGGCGACGACGAGCTGGCGCGCGGCGTGGTGGCGGTCAAGGATCTCGTGCGTGAGCAGCAGTTCGATGTGGCGCGCGAGGAGTTGGCGAGCACCTTGCTGGTAGAGCTGGAGCAGGCCAAGGTGATGTGAGCGGCGTTGCCGCCCCTCATCCGCCCTGGCGGGCCCCTTCTCCCGCCGGGCGGGAGAAGGGGGAGGGCTGGCTTGGACGAGCTGCGCCCATTAGCCGCTGAGTGGGAAGTCAGTGATGTGGCGCGCGAGGAGTTGGCGAGCACCTTGCTGGTAGAGCTGGAGCAGGCCAAGGTGATGTGAGCGGCGTTGCCGCCCCTCATCCGCCCTGGCGGGCACCTTCTCCCGCCGGGCGGGAGAAGGGGGGAGGGCTGGCTTGGACGAGCTGCGCCATTAGACGCTGAGTGGGAAGTCAGTTGAGAGTCCAAACTCGAGCAGTCATGTCCTTCTCCCGTTGACGGGAGAAGGTGGCGCGCAGCGCCGGATGAGGGGCGTTCCGCCGCCTCAGCCCCGATAAGCACTCAGACACCGCATCCAGCCGGTGACAATCCAGGTCGTTTGCGTTAATGTACTAACACGCTATTACATTAACGCAATGAAACAACGACCCGCCCCCCGCGAAACCACTGATGTCACCGCCTCCCTCAAGATGCTGGCCGATGCCCTGGCGTGCCTCAAAGAACCTGCCGCGGTGGAGGCCTTTCTGCGCGACCTGTGCACGCCTGCCGAGCTGGAAGCCATGGCCGACCGCTGGCGGGTGGTGCCGTTGCTGATCAAGGGCGTGCCGTACCGCGAAATCCATGAGCTGACCCAGGTCAGCGTGACCACCATCGGGCGCGTTGCGCGCACCCTGGACCACGGCGCCGGCGGCTATGCCGCGGCCCTGCGCGAGCAAGCCGCGCGCCCTGTCGAATCCCACTGAGAGAACAAGATGAGTGCTTCCACGGCAGCGCCGGCACGTGACCGGTTGCGTATTGCCATCCAGAAAAACGGCCGCCTGGCCGAGCCGGCGCGCAGCCTGCTGGCCGCCTGCGGGCTGAGCTGGCGGCAGAGCCGCGACAAATTGTTCTGCTATGGCGAATCGCTGCCGGTGGACCTGCTGCTGGTGCGCGACGACGACATCCCGGGCCTGATCGCCGATGGCGTCTGCGACCTGGGCATCGTGGGGCAGAACGAGCTGGACGAGCAGGCATCGGCGCGTCGCCGCGCGGGCTTGCCGGCCGCGTACCACGCGGTGCGCGGGGTCGGTTTCGGCCAGTGCCGGTTGATGCTCGCGGTGCCGGAAGAGTGGGACTGGCAGGGCGTGGCGCAACTGGCCGGCAAGCGCATCGCCACCAGCTATCCGGCGATCCTGGCCGACTGGCTGGAGCGGCAGGGCATCGACGCGGCGGTGGTGGAGCTGTCCGGCTCGGTGGAGATCGCCCCGCGCCTGGGCACCGCCGATCTGATCTGCGATCTGGTGTCCAGCGGCGCCACCCTGGCCGCCAACCAGCTCAAGCCGGTCGAGCTGGTGATGGAGAGCGAAGCGGTGCTGGCCGGTGCGGTGCGCGAGCCGGCCGACGCACGCGCCGCGCTGCTGGCGATGCTGCTGCGGCGCATGGACGGCGTGCTCAAGCTGCGCGACAGCAAGCTGCTGATGTTCCGCGCTGAACACGGCAACGTGGATGCGCTGCGTCGTCTGCTGCCCGATGCAGAGCCGCTGGTGCAGCTGCCCGACGATGGCAACGGCGCGCTGCGGTTGCAGACCATGTGCCATGGCGCGGTGACCTGGCAACGCTTGGAAGAACTCGAACGCGCAGGTGCGCAAGGCTTGATGGTGTTGACGGTGGAGCGCTCGCTGGCATGAACATTCTCGATTGGTCCCAACTCGACAGCACCGCACGGACCGCCACGTTGACCCGCCCGGTGCAGACCGTGGCCACGCAAACGCGCGATGCGGTCGCCGCATTGATTGCCGACGTACGCACGCGCGGCGATGCGGCGTTGCGCGAGATCACCGCGCGCTTCGATGGCGTGTCGCTGGAGCGCTTCGCAGTCAGCGAGGCCGAACTCGCCGCCGCTGAAGCGGCTGTGGCGCCGGAATTGCGCCAGGCCATGCAGGATGCGGTGGCACGCATCGACACCTTCCACCGCGCCGGTATGAGCGAGGGGTATGCGGTGGAGACCGCGCCGGGCGTGGTGTGCGAAAAGATCGTGCGGCCGATTGGCCGTGTGGGTTTATACGTGCCCGCCGGCAGTGCGCCGCTGCCGTCGACTGCATTGATGCTCGGTGTGCCGGCGCGTCTTGCCGGATGCCGCGAGGTGGTGTTGTGCACGCCGCCACGCAAGGACGGCAGCGTGGATCCGGCGGTGCTGGTCGCCGCGCAGCTGACCGGCGTGCGCCGCGTGTTCAAGCTCGGCGGTGCGCAGGCGATTGCGGCAATGGCGTATGGCACCGAGTCGGTGCCCAGCTGCGACAAGTTGTTCGGCCCGGGCAACAGTTATGTCACCGAAGCCAAGCAGCAGGTGGCGCAATCCGGTGCGGCGGCGATCGACATGCCGGCCGGCCCTTCCGAGGTGTTGGTGATCGCCGATGCTGGTGCGCAAGCGGCGTTCGTCGCTGCAGACTTGTTGTCGCAGGCCGAACACGGCCCGGATTCGCAGGTGCTGCTGCTGTCCGACAGCGACGTGTTGATCGATGCGGTGCAGGCGCAGCTGGAGGTGCAACTGGCGCAACTCTCGCGTGCCGACATCGCTCGGCAAGCGCTGGCGCAATCGCGCTTGATCAAGGTGCAGACGCTGGATGAGGCATTTTCGATCAGCAACCGTTACGCGCCGGAGCATCTGATTCTTGCGCTGCGCGAACCGCGCGCGTGGCTGGCACAGGTCGAAGCAGCAGGCTCGGTGTTTCTTGGCGATTACACGCCTGAAGCGCTGGGCGATTACTGCAGCGGCACCAATCACGTGCTGCCGACCAGCGGTGCGGCGCGTGCATACAGCGGCGTCAGCGTGGCCAGCTTTCAGAACATGGTTAGCGTGCAGGCGGCCAGCAAGGCCGGCATCGACGGCATCGGCGAGTGCGCGTTGATACTCGCGCGCGCAGAAGGATTGGATGCGCACGCCAATGCAGTGGCACTGCGGATGGGAGTGGCGGCATGAGCGCGTCATCGGTCCTGGATCTGGTGCGCGAAGATCTGCGGGCATTCGCGGGGTATTCGTCGGCGCGTACCAGCACATTGCAGGGCGATGTGTGGCTGAACGCCAACGAGTCGGCGTGGGGCAATCCGGCCGACCCCGGCGCGAGCACACGGCGCTATCCCGACCCACAACCCAAGGGTCTGCGCAGCGCGCTTGCGGCGCTGTACGGCTGCGCGCCGGAGCAGCTGTTGATCGGCCGCGGCAGCGACGAGGCGATCGACTTGCTGGTGCGCGGCCTGTGCGTGCCCGAGCGCGATGCGGTAGTGGTCACGCCGCCGGTATTCGGCATGTATGCCGTGTGCGCACGGCTGCAGAACGCGCCGTTGGTGGAAGTGCCGCTGGTCGATGGGCCAGATGGGTTTCACGCGGATATCCCGGCAATTGTGGCGGCGGCGCTGACCTCGAATGCCAAGTTGGTGTTCCTTTGCTCGCCCTCCAATCCTGCCGGTTCGGCGATCGCATTGGACCAGATCGAACACACCTTGCAGGCATTGCAGGGCAGGGCGCTGGTGGTGGTGGACGAAGCGTATGGCGAATTTTCCGATGTGCCCTCGGCCGTCGGTTTGCTCGCGCGTTACGACAATCTCGCGGTGCTGCGCACGCTCTCCAAGGCGCATGCATTGGCGGCCGCGCGCATCGGCACCTTGATCGCCAACGCCGAGTTGATCGCCTTGCTGCGTCGCTGCCAGGCACCGTATCCGGTGCCGACGCCGTGCGCGGCGATGGCCGAACAGGCCTTGTCTGCGCCAGCGCTGGAGGTCACCCACCGCCGTATCGCTGAGGTGCGTAGCGAGCGCGAGCGCGTGCACAAGGCGCTTGTGCAGCTGGCCGGTGTGCGTCAGGTCTATCCCTCGCAAGGCAACTTCCTGTTGGTGCGTTTCGACGATGCCGAAGCCGCATTCCAGGCGCTGCTGGAGGCCGGTGTGGTGGTGCGCGATCAACGCGCAGTCCCGCGCTTGTCCGATGCACTGCGCATCACCCTGGGGACGCACGAACAGAACGAGCGCGTGTTGAACGCGCTGCAACGCACGCAGGAGGCCGCCGCATGACCCCGATTCTTTTTGTCGACCGCGACGGCACGCTGATTACTGAGCCGGCGGATTACCAGATCGACACGTACGAAAAACTGCGCTTGGTCGATAACGTCATTCCGGCGATGCTCAAGCTGCGCGATGCCGGCTACCAGTTCGTCATCGTCAGCAATCAGGATGGGTTGGGCAGCGAGAGCTATCCGCGTGCCTCCTTTGACGGCCCGAACAACCTGATGCTGCAGATCTTCGCCAGCCAGGGCATCGCATTCCGCGAAGTGCTGATCGATTGCAGCTGGCCGGCAGACAATGCGCCCACGCGCAAGCCAGGCGTCGGTCTGATGGTGCCGTATCTGCAGGACCGCACCATCGACTGGGCGCGCTCGGCCATGGTGGGCGACCGCATGACCGATATCCAGTTCGCGCAGAACCTCAATATCCGCGGGTTTCAGCTGCGCACCGACGAGTTCGGCGGCGAGTGGGACTGGCCCGGCATCGCGCACGAGCTGGCCGATGCGCCGCGCCGCGCGGTGGTTCAGCGCAACACCAAGGAAACCAAGATCCGCATCGAACTGGATCTGGATCGCGTCGCCGAGCCGAAGACTGCCACCGGCCTGCCGTTCTTCGACCACATGCTGGAACAGATCGGCAAGCATGGCGGCTTTGCGCTGGACATCCGCGCCGAAGGCGACTTGCATATCGATGAGCACCACACGATCGAAGACACCGGCCTTGCGCTGGGTCAGGCGTTGCGCGAGGCGTTGGGCGACAAGCGCGGTATCGGCCGGTACGGGTTCGATCCGGAAACCAGCCCATGGCGCGTCGCTGGCGACACGGCGCAGCATGGTTTTACATTGCCGATGGACGAAACCATCGCCAGCGCCGCGCTGGATTTCAGTGGCCGGCCGTATTTCGTCTTCGACGGCGAGTTCAAGCGCGAACGCGTCGGCGATATGCCCACCGAACTGGTGCCACATTTCTTCCGCTCCATCTGCGATGCATCCGGCTTGAACCTGCATCTGACTGTGCGCGGCGAGAACGATCACCACAAGGTGGAAGCCTGCTTCAAGGCGTTGGCGCGTGCACTGCGTCAGGCGATTCGCCGTGAGGGCACCGCATTGCCCACCACCAAGGGCGCGCTATGACCGATGTTGCGCTGATCGATGCCGGTGGCGCCAATCTGGGCTCGGTGCGCTATGCATTGGAGCGACTGGGCGTTGAGGCACGCGTGGTGCGCGATGCGGCCGGCTTGCAGGGCGCGCAGCGGGTGATACTGCCTGGTGTTGGCGCTGCGCCAGAAGCGATGTCGCGGTTGCGCGCGCAGGGCTTGGTCGAACCGCTGCGCGAGCTGCAGGTGCCGTTGATCGGTATCTGCCTGGGCATGCAGCTGTTGTTCGAACATTCCGAAGAAGGCGATGTCGAGTGCCTGGGTCTGCTGCCGGGCATTGTCCGCCACATGACGCCTGCGCTTGGTATTCGTGTGCCGCATATGGGCTGGAATCAGCTGGTGCCGATGCGCGAATCCGCGTTGCTAGCCGGCTTGCCGGAGCGCGCCAGTGCGTATTTCGTGCATGGTTACGCGGCGCCGGTAACGGCCGACACCGTGGCTGCGTGCGATCACGGCGGCCTGTTTACTGCCATCGTGCAGAACGGCCTGCGCTGCGGCGCGCAGTGCCACCCAGAGCGCTCCGCCGACACCGGTGCACGCATCCTGCGCAATTTTCTTGAGATGAGCTTCCCATGAGTTTCACGGTCTACCCGGCGCTGGATATCCGTAACGGCCGCGTGGTGCGCTTGCTGCAAGGCGATTACGCGCGCGAGACGCAGTATGGCGACGATGTACTGCCGCGTGCGCAGGCATTTGCGCAGGCCGGTGCGCAGTGGATGCATCTGGTCGATCTGGATGCAGCAAAGGCGGGCGGCTACACACTGGCCACCACGCTTGGCGAGATCGCGCGCAGCACCGGCTTGCAGGTGCAGACCGGTGGTGGCGTGCGTTCGCGCGACGATGTAGCGCGTATCCTGGATGCAGGCGCCGCACGCGTGGTGATCGGCTCGTTGGCGGTACGCGATAGCGAGATGGTGATCGCGTGGCTGCAGGAATTCGGGGCCGATCGCCTGACCATTGCGCTAGACACGCGCCAGGACGCCAATGGCATCTGGCAGTTGCCGGTGCACGGCTGGACCGAAACCGCAGACGCCACATTGGATCAGTTGGCCGTGCGTTACGCGCAAGCCGGGCTGCAGCATCTGCTGTGCACCGACATTGCCCGCGACGGCATGTTGTCCGGACCCAACATGGCGCTGTACGCGCACTTGCGTTCGCTGACGCCGCAGCTGCAGGTACAGGTCTCCGGCGGCGCGCGCAATCTGGCTGATGTCGTCGCCGCCAA
Organism: Xanthomonas prunicola; assembly: GCF_002846205.1. Lineage (GTDB taxonomy): Bacteria > Pseudomonadota > Gammaproteobacteria > Xanthomonadales > Xanthomonadaceae > Xanthomonas > Xanthomonas prunicola. The sequence continues at coordinate 385,657 of NZ_PHKV01000005.1, read as the reverse complement.
GGCTGCAGGCTGCGCCGGCATCGTGCTCGGCAAAGCCTTGCTCGAAGGGCATCTGAATCTCAACGAGGCACTGGCATGCTGAGCCGTCGCATCATTCCGTGCCTGGACGTGCGCGATGGGCGCGTGGTCAAGGGCGTCAAGTTCCGCGACCACATCGACATGGGCGACATCGTCGAACTGGCATTGCGCTACCGCGCGCAGGGCGCCGACGAGCTGGTGTTCTACGACATCGGCGCCAGTCCGGAGGGGCGCTCGGTCGACTACACCTGGGTCGAGCGCGTGGCGCGGTTGATCGATATTCCGTTCTGTGTGGCCGGTGGTATTGGCGATGTGGAAACGGCGCGTGCGGTGCTATACGCCGGCGCCGACAAGATTTCGATCAACTCGCCTGCACTCGGCCGCCCACAGCTGATCTCCGAACTGGCCGACGCGTTCGGGGTGCAGTGCGTGGTGGTCGGCATTGATTCGATTCGTGAAGACGATGGGCAGTGGCGCGTGCGCCGCTACACCGGCGACCCCAGCAAGACCCAGGCGCTGCCGATGCGCACGCTGGATTGGGTGGCTGAAGCGCAGCGGCTGGGTGCGGGCGAAATCGTGCTCAATTGCATGGACAACGATGGCGTGCGCCACGGTTACGATATCGCCCAGTTGCGGCAGGTGCGCGCGTTATGCCGCGTGCCGTTGATCGCCTCCGGTGGTGCGGGCGACATGCAGCACTTTGCCGATGTGTTCGATCAGGCCGATGTGGACGGCGCACTGGCGGCCAGCGTATTTCACAGCGGTGCGATTCCGATCCCGGAACTCAAGCAATTCTTGCGCGCGCAACAGATCGAGGTACGCGATGGGCAGTAACGAAGTGGTAGCGGGCGACGGACTCGCAGCGCTGGATTGGAGCAAGGGCGACGGCCTGTTGCCGGTGATCGTGCAGGACGCCGACAACCTGCGCGTGCTGATGCTGGGCTACATGAATGCCGAAGCGTTGGCCGTCACCCAACAGCGCGGTGACGTCACCTTCTTCAGCCGCAGCAAGCAGCGCCTGTGGACCAAGGGCGAGAGTTCGGGGAATGTGTTGCGCCTGGTGTCGATCGAGACCGACTGCGATGCCGATACGCTGCTGGTGCAGGCACGCCCCCATGGCCCCACCTGTCATTTGGGCCGCACCAGCTGTTTCCCCAGTGCGCCTGGGCAGTTCTTGGGCAGCCTGGATGCGTTGGTGGCCGAGCGTGAGCGCGAACGCCCGCATGGTAGCTACACCACCAAATTGTTTGAGCAAGGCATCCGCCGCATTGCGCAGAAGGTGGGCGAGGAGGGCGTGGAAACCGCGCTGGCCGGCGTGGTGCAGGGCGATGCGGAATTGCTCGGCGAATCGGCCGATCTGCTGTATCACCTGATCGTGCTGCTGCGCGCACGTGGGTTGGGTCTTGGCGATGCGGTGGCGTTGCTGGAATCGCGGCACAAGTGAGCTGATCTGGCAGGCGTGCGTCTCTGCCAGACATGCGTCCTTGTAGGAGTGGCCCTGGCTGCAATGAAACGTCACTGATGGCGCCTTTGCGGGTAGGGCCGTTGCTGTGATGGTCAGTCGCTGCGATAGCCGCGCATTTTCCGCCTGCCGACGGCAGCGTGCGCCTGGCTGCCAAGGGTACAATTTCCGCTGATTCTTGCGCGGGAAAACGCATGCAACCTCGCTTCGTTTTGATTGCACTGGGCTTGCTCGCGGGAAGCGCATACGCGCGCGACACCACGGTCGATGGCATCGTCTATGAAGAACGCGACGGGCGCGCCGGCCGCAGCGCCGATGAGCCGGGCGTTGCCGATGTGGCTGTTTCCAATGGCGAGCAGATCGTGCGTACCGATGCGCAGGGCCGCTACCGCTTGCCGGTGCGCGATGGGCAGACGGTGTTCGTGATCAAGCCGGGCGACCGCCGCTTCGTGCCCGCCGCCGACGGCTTGCCGGCGTTTTGGCGCCACTACGCACCTAACGGTTCTGCCAACCACAAATACCCCGCCATTGCAGCGACAGGCCGTCATACACACAACTGGGATTTCGCGCTGACCCCGCGTGCGCGCGCCGCAGCCGATGGCTTTCAGATGCTGGTGTTTGCCGACAGCCAGACCGCCAGCCTTGCCGACGTCGGCTACTACCAGCGCGATATCGTGGCACCGATCATCGGCAAGACCACGGCGCGGCTGGGCACTACGCTGGGCGATATCGTCAGTGACGATCTGAGCCTGTATCCGGCCTTGAACAAGGTCACGACGCAGCTGGGCGTGCCGTGGTTCCATGTGCCGGGCAATCACGATCTCAATCTCGACGCGCACGACGATGCGCAGTCGCTCGACAGCTGGCACGCGGTCTACGGCCCGGACACCTATGCGGTGGAAGAAGCCAACGCCAGCTTCGTGTTTCTGGATGATGTGATCTACACGCCCGGCGGCAAACAAGCCTATATCGGTGGCCTGCGCGAAGATCAATTCGCGTTCCTGCAGAAGTATCTGGCGCAGCTGCCACGCGACCGGCTAGTGGTGCTCGGCATGCATATCCATCTGTTCGATGCGGCGCCTGGGCAGGAGACCTTCCGGCATGCCGATCGCCGTCGCCTGTTCGCATTGCTGAAAGCGTTTCCGCATGTGTTGGTGCTCAGTGGCCATAGCCACACGCAGCGCCAGGTGGAGCATGGTGCAGACGAAGGCTGGCAGGGTGCGCGCCCGCTGCACGAATACAACGTGGGCGCGGCCTGCGGTGCATTCTGGTCGGGCGCCAAGGATGCCGACGGGATTCCCGACGCGACCATGAGCGATGGCACTCCCAATGGCTATGCAGTGCTGCAGGTTGCCCCTAGCGGCGACTACACGTTGGCCTATCACGCCGCGCGCGCGGCCAATGATGCGCAGTTGCTGCTGCATGCGCCCAAGGTGCTGCGCAAGGGTGCGTATGCGGCGTGGGGCATCTACGCCAATGTGTTCATGGGCCAGGACGATACCGTCGTTGAGATGCGCATCGACAACGGTGTCTGGCAGCCGATGAAGCGGGTAGAGCGTGCCGATCCGCGCGTGCTGGCAGAGAACGTGCGCGACGATGCGGCCGACGCGCTGCGTGGTTACGACCGCTCGCCGGAGGCCACGCCGTCGACGCATCTATGGCGCGGCGCATTGCCGACCACTCTGTCGGTGGGCGAGCACACCGTCCAGGTGCGCGCGACCCTGCCGACCGGGCAATACAGCGCCAGTACCGTGTATCGCCTGCAAACCGCTGCGCCTTGAGTCCGCTGGCAAAATCGACTGTATCGGCCGTCAGGCAGGCGTGGCCGGTACTCGTTGCGGCATGTCACTTGTCCACCGCGGTTGCCGAGCGACGCCGACTTCCGCCTGATGCGTGCACGCGAAGGTTTGTCAGCCGCTCCTGGTGCAGCGGTAGTGGCCTGCGTCCTCGCGCGATCCAGCTCGGTCGGATGCGTTGCTGCGGCATCGCAGCGCTGAAGCGTTACGTCGGCTTTGCCGCGTGATCCTGATCGCCACAAACACAAACGCCTCCACGAGGGAGGCGTTTTGGGATCCGGGCTGGCAGGCGTTGGCGCGCTGGCGAAGATCGGTGCTGGCTGGCGAGTTGCTGGCTGGCCGGGCGAGTCTAGCGATCCCGTACTAGTGTTGGCGAAATGAGAATTAGTCTCATAAATTCACTGGGGCTATCGAGTAGATGCGGCAGGCGCACGCGGCGGCTTGGACGGCGAGCTCTCTGCTTCCACTGCCTTTGGGCGCTTCGCATCATCTACCGCCGCATCGCCGGACTGACGGGTTGAATCGACCTGCGGGTCAGTATCAGCATCCACAGGCGGATATGGATACACAACCGCCGGCCCGAGATGCACACCGGCACGCCAACGTGCCAGCACCGGGGCGACGCGCTTGCCCAGAGACTGCTGCGGCAATGACGGCAACTCCCCTTCCTGTTTCTCGCGTGCGGTGATCGCGCCTTTGGCGATGTCGAATGCGGCCAGCGGGTCGTCGCTCTGGTTCATTGCATCGATCAACCACGCCTGCCCGAAATAGGTGGCGTTGGACGTGTTGCCGCAGCCAAACGAGGGCCGGTCGGCACGCGCGGCAGTGAGGATCAGCGTCTGCGGCGAGCGCAGCGCGGGAATGAAGCCGCCCGAGTAGCAGGCCGACAGCACGATGATGCGATTGTCGATGCCGGCATCGTCCAGCGCCTGACGCAGATCCTGCGGGCTGATGAAATCCTCTTCCTTGTCGTCCACCTGTACATACAGGCTGTGGTCTTCCGTACCGTGCGTGGTGACGAACAACAGCAGCGCATCTTCCTTGCGATCCATACGCTTGCCGATCGCAGCTAGCGTGTCGTACAGATTGTCGTAGGTGGCCAATGGTGCGTACGGATGCTCGCCCAGATTGTCCGGGTTGTTGACCAGGGTGACCACGCGCCCGCGCGCGTCGAAGCGTTGTTCGAACAGCTGCTTGAGGTACAGCGTCTCGTTGCGGAACACATCGTCGCCGGCATCGCCAGCAAAGCCGACGACGTATAGATCGGTGACGCCAGGGCGCTGCGGCTGCAGTGCTTTCAATGCGTTCGCAAGCGCGGCCTGATCAACCGGATCCACCTCGTTCTGGCCAGCTGCGGCCTGAGCCGGCAATGCAGCACCGGCCTCTGGATGGCAGCCGGCCATCAGCGCAACGACGACGATCAGCAGTGAGCAGCGCCGCAACAAGGCATTTGGTCCGAACGGGAAATGCAGCGACATGGAAACTGCCGAGGTCCAAGGGGAAGCGGGGGGCGTCCGAGCACATTGATCGCACCGCAGACCATCATCCCGTCAGGTAGATGCATGCGGCGCGTTCAGAGCTGGAACGTGCCGGCGGCTCACATCGTGCTAAATATCGGCCACGCCCACCCAACGGTGAGCGCGGTCGGTGCGCTGAGCGTGCTTAAAAGACCAGCTGGCTAAAACTCTCCACGCGCTGGTGGCTGCCGACATCATCGGCCGAGCGCGGCGTGGGGTAGTCCTCACGGCGGTCCAGCAGCGCGGTGCGCATCCCCGTGCGTTTGGCCGCATCGAGCTCTTCGATCACGTCCGACAGGAACAGGATCTCCGACGCCGGTACACCGATGCGCTCGGCAATACGGCGGTAGCTGGCCGCTTCCCGCTTGGATCCAACTTCGGTATCGAACCAGTCGGTCACCAGCCCGCTCAAATCGCCGGCATCGCTATGCGCGAAAAACAACTTCTGCGCCGGCACCGAGCCTGACGAATACACGTACAGCGGAATGCCCGCCGCGTGCCAGGCCTGCAGCTGGATCGCTGCATCGGCATACATGTGCGCGGTGAAGTCGGCAGTCTTGTAGCCATCACCCCAGATCAAGCCCTGCAAGGCCTTGAGCGCGGTGTGCTTGCGGTCCTCGTCGATCCAGGTCTGCAGCGTGGTGATCAGCAGCTCGTCCGGCACATCCTCGCCGATTTCATCGGCTACCTGGTTGAGCCAGTGGCGCACCTGTGGATGATTGCCGTGCTCGCGTACGTAAGCGGGCATGGCGCGGCGCGCATACGGGAACAACACGTCCTTGACGAACGAAATGCTGCTGGTCGTACCTTCGATATCGGTGAGGATCGCTTGCGGTCGTGTCATCGTCAGCTGGCCTTGTGAGGTTTCTCGGGGGCGTAGCGGGGGAATTGTTTGGCGATTTCGGTGCCGGTGAAGTGGCCGACCCAGCCGTCCGGCTCGGTGAAGAAGCGGATCGCCACGAAGTGCGGCTCCGGCCCCATGTCGAACCAGTGCAGGGTGCTGTCAGGTACCGCGATCAGATCGTCCTTGACGCATTCGATTTCATAGACCTTGGCATCCACGTGCAGCGTGAACAGGCCCGAGCCGGCGACGAAGAACCGCACTTCGTCTTCCTTGTGGAAGTGCTCGTCCAGAAACTTGGCGCGCATTTCTTCGCGCTTGGGGTTGTCCGGCGCGATGCTGACCACGTCCACGGTCTTGAAGCCGCGCTCTGCGCTGATGCGGTCGATGTCGGCGCGGTAGGCAGCCATCACCTGCTCGGGCGTGGCGCCGGGTTCGACCGGCTGGCTGGCTTTCCAGCGCTCGAAGGTCACGCCGATCTTGACCAGCTCGGCGGCGATCGCCTCGCCGTCGCGGCTGTCGAATTCCGGGGTGGTCGGGTTGGTGTCGGCAAAGATACGCAGTCGGCTCATGGCGGTCTGGCTCACGAATGGGGGGCGGACGGTACTCAGCGCGTGCCGCGCAGTTTCAGCAGTTCGAGCTCGCAATGCAGCAGGAATTCGAACGCTTCCAGATGGCGGCGTGCCTCGGCCATGTTGCGGCCCCAGGCATACAGGCCGTGTCCTTCGATGAGATACCCCCACATGCTCTGTTTGTCCAGCAAGGCGTCGACCTGCGCGGCCAGCACCTGCATGTCCTGGGTGTTGGCGAACACCGGCACGTCCACCGCGGTGTCGTGGGTGGTATTGCCTTCGAAGGCCTTGAGCAGTTCGTAGCCTTCCAGGCGGATCACGCCGCTGCCTGCATACAGGCGGGACGCGATCGTCTGCACCGGCGAATGCGTGTGCAACACGCAGCCGATCTCCGGGAACCGGCGATACAGCTGGGTGTGCAGCAGGGTCTCGGCGGACGGGCGCAACGGGCGGCCAACGGCCTGGCCATCGAAGTCCACCACCATGATGTCTTCTTCGACCAGGCGGCCCTTGTCGCGGCCGGAGACGGTGATGGCGGCGTGCTGTTCGTCCAGGCGATGGGAAAAATTGCTGCTGGTCGCGGGTGTCCAGCCGGCATGCGCCAGCTCGCGGATATTGGCGATCAGCACATGCGCCAGCTCGTGCAGACGTGCAGCGCTATAGGGCAGGGGGGCAGTAGTCGCATTCATGGACCTATTCTACTGCGCCCCCGGTGTCCGGGCAGGTGCAGCGCAGCAGGTGTGTTCCTGCCGCGCCAGACCGCGGACCATGCGCAGGCTCAGCGTCCGTCGTGCAGACGGCTGTGGCGATAGCCGTAGCCGAAGTAGATGACCAACCCGACCAGCGTCCACAGGCCCATCAGCATCCAGTTGTGCAGCGTCATCGCCGACAGCAGCGCAAGACAGCTCAACACGCCAGCACTGCAAATCAACCAGGCGGCTGGCATGCGAAACGGACGCGGCAGTTCCGGATGGGTGCGACGCAGGATCAACACGCCGGCGCAGACCGCCGCGAAGGCGATCAGCGTACCCATCGACGTCAGCTCGCCCAGCACATCCAGCGGAAACACCGCTGCCAGCAGCGCGATGCCCACACCCGTGATGACGGTATTGATATGCGGGGTACGGTACTTGGGATGGATGCGGGTGAAGATCGACGGCAACAGCCCGTCGCGCGCGATGATCATGAAGATGCGCGGCTGCCCGATGATCATCACCAGCACCACCGACGACAGCCCGATCAACGCGCCCACTTCGACAATCACACGCAACCAGGCCAACTGCGGATGCGCCGCGACCGCGGTCACCACCGGTTCGTCGGTGCCGAGCAAGGTATACGGCACCAGCCCGGTCATCACCGCCGCCATGGCGATGTAGAGCACGGTGCAGATCACCAGCGAGAGGATCATGCCGATCGGCAGATCGCGTTGCGGGCGGTGCGATTCCTGCGCCGCCACCGACACTGCTTCGAAGCCGATATAGGCGAAAAACACCATCGCCGCGCCGCGCAGCACGCCTTCCATGCCGTACTTGCCTGGGCCTTCGTTGGCCGGAATGAACGGGTGCCAGTTAGCGGTGTCCACGTATTTCCAGCCCACCGCGATCACCAGCAAGATCAGGCCGGTCTTGAGGATCACCATGGCCATGTTCATTGCCGACGACTTGCGGATGCCGACATAGCACAGCCAGGTCAACAGCAGCACGATGCCGGCTGCAGGCAGGTTGGCGATCGCCCCGGTGGGTTGCAGCTTGCCGTCAAGCGGCGCGCTGACGAACGCGGCCGGCAAGTGAATGCCGAAGTGTTCGAGCAAGCTCAGGAAATAACCGGTCCAGCTGACCGCCACTGCCGAGGCCGACACGCCGTATTCCAACACCAGCATCCAGCCGATGAACCACGCAGCCAGCTCGCCGAAGGTGGCGTAGGTGTAGGTGTAGGCGCTGCCGGAGACCGGCACCATCGCGGCGAATTCGGCATAGGCCATGGCGCAGAACGCGCAGCACACTGCTGCGAGCACGAACGAGAGCATGATCGCCGGGCCGGCATGATCGGCCGCTGCCTGGCCGGTAATGACGAAGATGCCGCCGCCGATCACTGCGCCGATGCCCAGGGCGGTCAGCCCCCAGGGGCCGAGCGCGCGTTGCAGGCCCAGCCCGTCGGCCGCCTCATGGCTGGCGTGCGGGTGTTTGGTGGCCCAAAGTTGTTTGAACATGAAGCGGTTCCGGCTTGGCGCTACGCGCGATCATTGAACGAGAAGACCGGCGCTGCGCGCCGGTCTCGAGGGAAAGTCAGGCCCGCTTGGCCAGGCGGCTATGGTGGATGCCGTAGCCAAAGTAGATAAACAGGCCAATCACTGTCCAGCCCACGAACACCTTCCAATGTTCCTGGAAGGCCTGAAAGAACAGGAACAGACAGGCCAGCGCGCCAAGCGGGCAGATCACCATCGCCAGCGGCACCCGGAAAGGACGCGGCAGATCGGGCTTGGTGAAACGCAGCACCATCACGCCGGCGCACACGGTGGCGAAGGCGAGCAGGGTGCCCATCGAGACGAGTTCGCCCAGCACATTCAACGGGATCACCCCCGCCAGCAACGCGGCGACCACGCCGACGAAGAGCGTGCCGACGTAAGGCGTGCGGAATTTCGGGTGCACCTTGCCGAACAGTTTGGGCATCAACCCATCCTTGGCCATGGTGTAGAAGATGCGCGGCTGCGCCATCAGCATCACCAGCACCACCGAGGACAGGCCGGCGATTGCGCCGATCTCCACCGCAGTCTTGAGCCAGCTCAATTGCGGGTGGGCTTCCAGCGCGGTGGCCACTGGCTTGGCGGTGCCGAGCTGGGTATACGGGAGCAAACCGGTCAACACCGCGCAGACGATGATGTAGATGACGGTACAGATCGCCAACGACACCAGGATCCCGATCGGCATGTTCTTCTGCGGGTCCTTGGTCTCGCCGGCGGAAGTGGAGACCGCGTCGAAACCGATATAGGAGAAGAACACGATGGAGGCCGCGCGGAACACGCCGTCCCAGCCAAACTGCCCCGGCCCGGTGTTCTCCGGAATGAAGGGGTGCCAGTTTGCCGGGTCGATGTAGGCGATGCCGAAGCCGACGAACAGGCAGATCACCACGACCTTGATCGCCACCACGATCGCGTTGGCGAATGCCGATTGGGTGACGCCCACGTAGCACAGCATGCTCACCGCGCCGACGATCAAGACGGCCGGCAGGTTGACGAGATTGCCGGAGCTGACAAAGCCGTGGCCGTCCCAGGCCAATGGCGCGCCCGCCAGTTCTGCCGGGAACGGCAATCCGAGCGTGCCGGTCAGGAAGCTGATGAGGTAGGCGGACCAACCGACCGCGACGCTGGCGCCGGCAAACAGGTACTCCAGCACCAGGCACCAGCCGATGAACCAGGCGATGCCTTCGCCGAGCGTGGCGTATGAATACGAATAGGCGCTGCCAGAGACCGGCATCATTGCGGCGAATTCGGCGTAGCACAGGCCGGCAAAGGCGCAGGCGATGCCGGCAAACACGAACGACAGCATCACCGCAGGGCCGGCGTGATTGGCCGCAGCCTGGCCGGTCAGCACGAAGATGCCGGCGCCGATCACCGCGCCGATGCCGAGCATGATCAGGTGCTTGGCTGTGAGGGTCCGCTGCAGCGTGGCTTCGCCTTGCAGGCTGCCTTCGACCGGTTCGCCCGCATCGACATGGCCAGCGGGCTCGATCGGTTTGACCCTCAACAGAGACTTCAGCATTCGGTACATCCCTAAGTGGCAAAGCTAGGCGCAGACGCCCGGACGAAGGTGGTGTGACGCATCCCGGCGGGACAGGCAAGCGGCCTACCTTGCCAAAGCTACACGCTCACGACAAGCGCGTACGCAGCATGAATGGCGATAATGGTCGCTGATACCTGCGCAACCGAGAACGACAGATGGTGGATACAAGCCTGCGGCAGCACCTGGCTGCCTACCGCGCCCGCTTTCCGGACGAGGCCGACGTGGTCGACCAGTTCGTGCAGCTGCTGGACGATGCCACCGATCCGTTCGTGCGCGAGCGTGTCGAAGGTCATTTCACCGGCTCGGCCTGGGTGGTCAGCGCCGACGGCAGCCGCACGCTGCTGACCCATCACCGCAAGCTGCAGCGCTGGTTGCAGCTGGGCGGTCACGCCGACGGCGAGCGAGATCTGGCGCAGGTGGCCTTGCGCGAAGCCGAAGAAGAGTCCGGTCTGGCCGGTTTGTGGTTGGCAGACGCCGCGTTGTTCGATCTGGACCGCCACTGGATCCCCGCGCGCGGCGAGGTGGCCGGGCACTGGCATTACGACGCGCGCTATGTGGTGGTCGCGGGTGCGGATGAGACCTTCAAGGTCAGCGAAGAGTCGCTCGCGTTGGCCTGGCGCCTGATCGCCGAGCTGCTGGCCGAGCCGGAGCTGGATCCGTCGATGCGGCGCATGGCCGAGAAGTGGATGGCCCGAGGCGTGTGATGGGTGCTGAGGTGCGCGCCCTCATCCGCCCTGCGGGCACCTTCTCCCGCAAGCGGGAGAAGGGAGCAACCGGAGAAGGGAGCAAACCGGAGAACGGAGCAAACCGGAGAACGGCGACCTGCACTGCCTTCTCCCGCGTGCGGGAGAAGGTGGCGCAAAGCGCCGGATGAGGGCCGCTCATGCACCAATCAATACAAGATCCGCGTCCGCAAGGTCCCTTCGATCAGGGCCAGGCCTTCCTTCAGCGCGGTGGCCTGCGCTTCGCTGGCGCTGACGTCGATCACCACGTAGCCGACCTTGGCGTCGGTACGCAGGAACTGGCCGTCGATGTTGACGTTGTGGCGCGAGAACAGCTCGTTGATCTTGGACAGCACGCCCGGCACGTTGCGGTGGATGTGCAGCAGCCGCAGGCTGTCGGGGTGCTCGGGCAGGGTGACCTCGGGGAAATTCACCGCCGACAGGGTGCTGCCGTTGTCGCTGTAGCGCACCAGCTTGGCGGCCACTTCGATGCCGATATTGTCCTGCGCTTCCAGCGTGCTGCCGCCCACGTGCGGGGTCAGGATCACGTTGTCGTGTGCGGTCAGCGGCGATTCGAAGACATCGCCATTGCCCTTGGGCTCGACCGGGAACACGTCCACCGCCGCACCGCCGATCTGGCCGGAGGTGAGCGCCGCATCCAGCGCGTCGATATCGATGACGGTGCCGCGCGAGGCGTTGATCAGATGCGCGCCGGGCTTCATGCGGGCGATTTCAGCCGCGCCGATCATGTCCTTGGTGGACGCAGTCTCCGGCACATGCAGGGTCACCACGTCCGAGCGTGCCAGCAGGTCGTCCAGATCGATTGCGGCGCGCGCGTTGCCGAGCGACAGCTTGGTTTCGATGTCGTGGAAGATCACCTGCATGCCCAACGATTCGGCCAGCACGCCCACCTGGGTGCCGATATGGCCGTAGCCGACGATGCCCAGCACCTTGCCGCGCGTTTCATGGCTGCCGGTGGCCGATTTGGACCATCCGCCGCGATGGCATTGCGCATTCTTCTGCGGGATGCCACGCAGCAACAGGATCGCTTCGGCGATGACCAGTTCGGCCACGCTGCGGGTGTTGGAGTAGGGCGCGTTGAACACTGGGATGCCGGCCAGTTCGGCCGCATCCAGATCCACCTGATTGGTGCCGATGCAGAAGCAGCCGACCGCGATCAGGCGCTTGGCGTGCGCCAGCACCTCGGCGCTCAGCTGGGTGCGCGAGCGGATGCCCACGATATGCGCGTCGGCGATGCGGGCGATCAACTCGTCTTCCGGCAGCGATTTGGCATGCAGTTCGATCTGCGAATAGCCGGCGGCGCGGAACACATCCACGGCGGTCGAACTGATGCCTTCCAGCAACAGCACGCGGATGTCCTGCTTGGGAAACGAAGTTCTCTTCGGTGACATGGGGGGAGCGCAACGCAGCAATCGGGTCGGCAACTATGCCAGATGGGGTGCGTGATGGGGTGGTCGCGACGCTGTGTTCGCACCGGCGAAGCCGTTGCAGCGCAACGGTTTCAGCTGAATCCAACGTTGCGTTGGCCATGATTGCACCGGCTAGACGGGGCAGGCTGGCGCTGGCACGCTGTGCGGTTCCTGCCGCAGCGCCGTGTGCCATGACCGATCCCCGCATTCTTTCGTTGCAACACGCCGTGCCTGCGTTGCGTTTGAAGACCGACCCGGCCGACCTGGAACATTACGGCCGCGACTGGACACGGCGCTGGACGCCGAATCCGCTCGCAATCGCCTTGCCCGGCTCGGTGGAAGAAGTGCAGGCAGTCATGCGTTGGGCAAACGCGCAAGGCGTGGCGGTGGTGCCGTCGGGCGGGCGCACGGGGTTATCTGGCGGCGCAGTGGCGGCCAACGGCGAACTGGTGCTGAGCCTGGAGCGTTTGAACAAGCCGCTGGATTTCAACACGGTGGATCGCATGCTCACCGTGCAGGCCGGCATGCCACTGGAAGCGGTGCACAACGCCGCACGCGAGCATGGGCTGGTGTATCCGGTGGATTTTGCGGCGCGCGGCTCGTGCTCGATCGGCGGCAATATCGCCACCAATGCGGGCGGTATTCGGGTAATCCGTTACGGCAATACGCGCGAATGGGTGGCTGGGTTAAAGGTGGTCACCGGTGGCGGGGAGTTGCTCGAACTCAACAACGCGCTGGTGAAGAATTCCAGTGGCTACGACTTCCGCCATCTGATGATCGGCTCCGAAGGCACGCTTGGCATCGTGGTCGAAGCCACGCTGCGGCTGACCGACCCGCCGCCGCCCAGCAACGTGATGCTGCTGGCGCTGCCTTCGTTTGACGTGTTGATGCAGGTGTTCGCTGCGTTTCGCGCGCAGCTGCGCCTGGAAGCCTTCGAATTCTTCACCGATCGCGCGTTGGAGCATGTGCTTGCGCACGGCGCGCAGGCGCCGTTCGCCGAGGTTCACCCGTATTACGTGGTGACCGAATTCGCCGCAGGCGACGAGGCGCAAGAGGCGGCCGCGATGGCGGCTTTCGAGACCTGCATGGAGCAGGGCTGGGTCAGCGATGGCGTGATCAGCCAGAGCGATGCCCAGGCCGCCCAGCTGTGGCGCCTGCGCGAAGGCATCACGGAAGCGTTGGCGCGTTATACGCCGTACAAGAACGATGTGTCGGTGCGCATCTCGGCGATGCCCGCATTCCTGGCCGAAACCCAGGCCTTGCTCAGCGAGGCGTATCCGCACTTCGATGTGGTGTGGTTCGGGCATATCGGCGACGGCAATCTGCACATCAACGTGCTCAAACCCGATGGCACCAGCCAGGCAGATTTCGTTGCGGCCTGCGATCAGGTGACCAAGTTGCTGGCGCAGGCCCTGCAGCGTTTCGATGGCAGTATTTCCGCCGAACACGGCATCGGTCTGGTCAAGAAGGCCTACCTGTGGAGTACGCGCTCTGCCGAAGAAATCGCCTTGATGCGTGGCATCAAGCATGTGCTCGATCCGCATCTTTTGCTGAATCCCGGCAAGCTGTTCGAGATGGGCGACGTGCCTGCCGCCACGCCCGCCGGTTAGTCTTCCACGACCTTCACACGGAATAGATCAGCCCATGATGCGCTCCCTCGTGTTTTGCGCTTTGACGCTGCTGCCGCTTGCAGCATTCGCATCCAGTCTGGCCGGTACCTCGGCAGGCGCGTCGTCGGCCGGTTCGTCCAATTCTTCCGGCAGCAGTTCCGGCGACGACAAGGTGGTGGCCGACGCTCGCGAAGATGCGGCTGGTTTTGTCGCCAGCGGTGGCATCATCCGCGGCGCGCGTCTGGAAGCGGCGTTGGTGCAGTTGCGTAGCCGTAGCGATGCGGCGCGGCTGTCCAGCGACCTGGAACTGGCGCAGTCCATCCTGGCCCAGTGAGCCTACGCCGGCGGTGCGGTTGGCTGCTGCTGGCCACCTTGATCGCACCGCAGGCGCAGGCCGAATTGTTGGCCGAGATTGTTCCGTCGGACTTGCCTCCGGCGGAGATCCAAGCAAGTAACGCACTGGTGCAGCAGGTCGCGCAGCGACTGCCGCAGGGCTGGACGCAGCGGCTAACCGCACCGATCCAGTTGCAATGGCGCACCGATCTACCAGCGCAGGTACATGGGCGTGCAATCGGCAATCGTGTCCTGCTTGATCGCGCGCTGCTACAGGCGTGGAGTGCGCAGTCCGACGACGCACGTTCCGATCGCACCGCAGCGGCCACGCGCGCGGCGATGGCTGCGCTCATACACGAACTGGCCCATGTGCTCGATCGCGGCGCAGATAGCGCGTTGTCGCGTGATCCGCGTCTGCGCGATCTTGCCGGCTGGCAGGTGCGGCCGTGGCGGGTGGGGCGCAGCGCAAATCAGTTCAGCGACCGCAGCCCGGACGATTACGAGCGCCGCAGCCCGGCCGAGTTCGTCGCGGTCAATCTTGAGCATTACGTGCTGGACGCAGACTACGCGTGCCGGCGCCCTGCACTGGCAGCCTGGTTTGCGCAGCGCATCGGTACGCCGCAGGGCGCTGTGCCATGCGAGACCGCGCTGCCGTATCTGCAGGCCGACAACGACGCCGGTGCGATGTCGTTGCTGACGCTGGATCCGGCACGCGTGTACGCGGTGGACTATCTGCTCGCCGAGGGCAACGAGCAGCCGATGAGCCGCTGGGGCCATAGCATGCTGCGCCTGGTGATCTGCGCCCCCGGCCGTGCACCGGGCCCCGCATGCCGGCTGGATTTGCAGTATCACCGCGTGCTGTCGTTCCGCGCATTCGTGGGTGATGTACAGATTTCCAGCTGGCGTGGACTCACCGGTTCGTATCCATCGCGGCTGTTCGTGCTGCCGTTGAATCAGGTGGTGGACGAATACACCAAGGTGGAATTGCGTGCCTTGTCGTCTGTGCCGCTGACCCTGACGCCCGATGAGATCGCCGCGCTGCTGACGCGTGCCGCGCAGGTGCATTGGAGTTACGACGGGCGCTATTATTTCATCGGCAACAACTGCGCGGTGGAAACCTTCAAGTTGTTACACGATGGGGTGCCACGTCTGGCTGCGGCCAATTTGGCGTCAATCACGCCGCGCGGCGTGCGGCAACGCTTGCAGCGCGCCGGCATTGCCGACATGCAGGTATTGGACGATCCTGCTCAGGCGATCCGCCAGGGCTATTACTTCGAATCGGCGGCCGCGCATTACCAGGCCATGTTCGATGTGCTTCGGCGAGGCATCGCGGTGCCGCAAACAACAGTTGCGCAGTGGCTGGATGCTGCGCCTGATGCACGGGCGCAATGGTTCGATCGTGGTGGGCTGCGCGAAACTGCGGCGGCATTGTTGCTGGAACAGGCGGCAGTGCGCCGCCAGGAATTGCTGGCGCGCGATGCGCTCAAACGCCTGCTGCAACCCGGCGTGGTGGCGCGCGAAACGGTGCAGGGGCAGCTGCAATCGCTGTTCGCGCGCGAAGCGCAGCTCAGCCACCCGGCGCTACTGTTGGGTAGTAAGGGTTACGGCTTGCCGCAGGCAAGCGAGCGGCAACAGCTGAGCGCACGTGTGGCGCAGGAAAGCGAGGTGCTGGTCGGTGGCTGGAAACAGCTACAGCAACTGGGACGCCAGCAATTGCCGGCCGATGTGCGCGTTGGATTGGAGCAGGGCGAGGCGAATGTGGAGCGTTTGCGCGCGCGATTGCGTGTGCTTGCGGGCGGTGATGCGGCCGCCGACAAAACGCAAGCGGATATGCGCATCCCTCCATAGGCGCAATAGCAACCTTGCCGGCCCCTCTCCCGTTGGGAGAGGGGGTGTGGTGAGGGCAGGGGCGGCCAGCATTCTTTGCATTGCCCAGGCCTCATTTCGGGTGAGGCAGGCCACGGTCTCATGGCGAGAAAAGGAAGTGCTGCAGTCTGCAGCTGTAAGTTCTGATTGCTCTGCGCCTCGCAGGAGCACCCACCGCATCAGCGTGCAGCTGACATACCAGACGACACCTCAGCCGGCTGGTTGCAGATCCGCTTGCTTCGCATACTGACGCAGCCATTCGCTGACATGCGCGTCGTTGCGGTACTGCTGCATCAACTTGGCCAGGCGCGCCGGTGCCGGTGTGCAGAACTGCGCCACGGCCACTTCGATTTCATGCCGGCGGTCGGCGTCGTAGGGTTCTTCGCCGGCGAAGTGCTCGCAGGTGTCGTAATCGTCCACCAGCTTGCGCACATCCTCCGGCATGCCGCACAGGCCTGCCGGATGCTGCAGCCATTCGTCTTCCACCTTGGGATCGGTACAGGCCACCGGCGCAGGCGTTGCGGCCTGCGTCGGTGCCTGTTGCGCGCTGCAAGCCACCAGCACACCCAAGGTCATGACAACGGCGAACCGACGCATCAGTCGGCGCGACCGGCAAATTCGCCCGTGGTGGTGTTGACCAGCACGCGTTCGCCGTTGGTGATGTACTCGGGCACCATGATTTCCATGCCGGTGTTGAGCTTGGCCGGCTTGGGCCGCTTGGTGGCAGTGCCGCCCTTCAATTCCGGCGGGGTTTCCACCACTTCCAGCGTCACCGTCTGCGGCAGTTGCACGGCCACCGGCTGGTCGTCGATCACTTGCACATAGATGCCGGTCAGGCCATCGGTGATGTAGCCGGCATCAGTGCCGATCACATCGGCATCCAGCGTGTACGGGGTGAAGTCTTCGTCGTCCATGAACACGAACGCTTCGCCGTCCTTGTACGAGAACGTCGACAGCCGGCGCAGCAGTTCGACTTCGGGCAGGTTGTCGTCGGCATCGAAGCTGGCGTCGGTTTTCACCCCGCCCGGCACGCTGTACATGATGAAACGGAAGCGCACATTGCCGCCGCGGCCCTGCGGCGAGCTGCGCTCGATGTCGCGGATCTGGTAAATGCCGCCGTTGTATTCGACGACGTTGCCTTTCTTGATGTCGTTGGCTTTCATGGGAATCGGGAGTTGGGAATGGGGAATGGGGAATGGGGAATCGGGAATCGGGAATCGGGAATCGGAAAAGCCGGATACGGGGTGCTGAGAATAGGGCGCCGTGACGATTCCCCATGCTCGATTTCCCATTTCCGGCTACTTGGGTGCCAGCCGCACGCCACCGTCCAGGCGAATGGTTTCGCCGTTGAGGTAGCGGTTGCGCAGGATGAAGGCGACGGTGTCGGCGTACTCGTCCGGCTGGCCGAGGCGTGAGGGGAACGGGATGGAGGCGGCAAGCGATTGCTGCACTGTCTCGGGCATGCCGTCGACCATCGGAGTCCAGAACACGCCCGGTGCGATCGTCATCACGCGGATGCCGAAGCGCGCCAGCTCGCGTGCCATCGGCAAGGTCATGCCGACCACGCCACCCTTGCTGGCCGCGTACGCTGCTTGGCCGATCTGGCCTTCGAACGCGGCCACCGAGGCGGTGTTGACGATCACGCCGCGCTCGCCGTCGCCGCCGGCGGCGTTGTGTTGCATCACATCGGCCGCAGCCTTGGCCACATTGAAGCTGCCGACCAGATTCACCAGCACGGTGTTGCGGAAGGTGGCCAACGGCATCGGCGCTTCCTTGCCCAGCACGCGGCCGGCGCCCAGGATGCCGGCACAATTCACGACCAGGTTGAGCCCGCCCAACGCCTGCGCGGCCTGCGCGACATTGGCGGCCACCTGCGCTTCGTCGGTGACATCGGTGGCGACGTAATGCGCGTTGCCGGCACCGAGGAGTGCCAGCGCTGCGTCGGCCTTGTCGGCGTTGACGTCGAACAGCGCGACCTTGCCGCCGTCGGCAACCAGACGCTGTGCAACAGCCAGGCCGAGGCCGGATACGCCGCCGGTGACGATGGCAAGGACAGAAGATGGCTGCATGCGTTAGTTCCTTGAAAAGCGTTGAAGGCCGATGGACACCGGCGAGCGAACGATCGGCGAAGCGGTCGGCAATTCTAGCCCAAGCCCCTGCGCGACCGCGGAGGTGGGCGGTGCGGGATTGCTGGGAAAAGTGACACCTCAGCCAGTAGCAGCCAGCGCCTTGCCGACCTTGCTGCCGGTGTCGCGGCCAAGCAGTTGCGCGAGCCAGCGGCCGGTGCGGGCGAGGGCGGGCAGATCGATGCCGGTGGGCATGCCCAGCCCCTGCAGCAGATACACCACGTCTTCGCTGGCCACATTGCCGCTGGCGCCCTTGGCATACGGGCAGCCGCCCGCGCCGGACACCGCCGCATCCACCACGCGCACGCCTTGCTCCAGACAGGCCGTGATATTGGCCAGCGCCTGCCCGTAGGTATCGTGGAAATGCACTGCCAACGCCTGCATCGGTACGGCTTGCGCCACCGCGGCCAGCATCTGGCGCGCCTTGAGCGGGGTGCCCACGCCAATGGTGTCGCCGAGCGAGATTTCATAGCAGCCGAGCGCGTGCAGACGTTGCGCGACATCGACCACGTCGGCCACCGGGACGTCGCCTTGATACGGACAGCCCAGCACGGTGGACACGTAACCGCGCACGCGCACGCCATCGCGCGCGGCTTGCTGCAGGATCGGCCGAAACCGTTCGATCGATTCATCGATGCCGGCATTGGTATTGGTGCGATTGAACGCCTCCGACGCTGCGGTGAACACCGCCACTTCCTGCGCGCCGGCGGCGCGCGCGCGCGCGTAGCCCTGCAGGTTCGGCACCAGCACCGGGTAGGCAATGCGGGGCACCTGCGTGATGCCGGCGAAGACCTCGGCAGCGTCGGCCAGCTGCGGCACCCAACGCGGGCTGACGAAGCTGGTCGCTTCGATGGTGTGTAGCCCGGTGGCCGAGAGTTGATCGATCAAGGCGATCTTGTCGGCCGTGGCGATCGGTTGTGCTTCGTTTTGCAGGCCATCGCGCGGGCCGACTTCGACGATGCGGACGAAGTCGCTCACGCCATGCTCTCCGGCACCCAGGCGGCGGTGCGCTTGTCGAGAAACGCACCCAGGCCTTCCTGGCCCTCGGGTGAGACGCGCAAGCGGGCGATCAACGCCGCGTTGGCGGCATCGATGGCATCGCGGTCGGCAGGTGGCAGCACCGAGCGCACCAGTACCTTGGCACTGCTGGTGGCCAGCGGCGCCGCGGTCATCAACAGGCGAACCTGTCGCTCCACGGCGACATCCAGCTGATCGGCGGCGACCAATTGATGCAGCAGCCCCAGCAACTGTGCGGTGCCGGCATCGAAGATCTCGGCGGTGGCGAACCAGCGCCGCGCCTGGCGCGCGCCGATTGCTGCAACCACATAGGGTGAAATGACCGCCGGCAGCAGGCCGAGCTTGCTCTCGGTCAGCCCGAAGCGCGCCTCGGTACAGCCGATGGCGATATCGCAACACGCCACCAAGCCGACACCGCCACCGAACGCTGCGCCGTTGACGCGCGCGATGGTCGGCTTGGGCAGTTCATCCAGGGTGCGCATCAGCTGCGCCAGCGCCAGTGCGTCGGCGGCGTTCTCGGCTTCGCTGGCGGTCGCCATGCCGCGCATCCAGTTCAGGTCTGCGCCGGCCGAAAAGGCAGCGCCGGCGCCGGTCAGCACGACCACGCGGATCTGGGCTGCCTGGCCAGCCTGGCGTAACGCGTCGGTAAGCGCTGCGATCAGCGTCGCGTCGAACGCGTTGTGCACCGCGGGGCGGTGCAATCGCAAGGTGCGGACCGCTCCCTGGTCCTCCACGATCAAGCCAGTGTCCTGCATTGCGTAGAAGTCCATGAATGGGATGCGAACCATGATAGCGGGCCGGGTCGCCGGAGCCATGACGCGGTGCGTCGATGCTAGAATTGAGAACCATTCCTAACAATCAGGCCGTCTTTGTGACGCTGTCCGACATGCCTTTGCATCGCGCCGCCATCGTGGACTCCGTGGAGGATCGTCTCCCCAACGACACGATCGCCCGGCGCTTGCGGGAGTTGGGGTTTGTCGCAGGCGAAGAAGTCACGGTGCTGGCCACCGGGCCAGTCGGTCGCGAACCGCTATTGGTGCAGGTCGGCTACACGCGGTTTGCCCTGCGGCGCAGCGAGGCCGCGCGCGTGCAGGTGCGCGAAGCCGGAGTGTCGGCATGAGCGCGGCAGTGGTTCCCTTGCGTCTGGCATTGGTGGGTAACCCCAATAGCGGCAAGACTGCGCTGTTCAACCAGCTGACCGGCAGCCGGCAGAAGGTGGCCAATTACACCGGCGTCACCGTCGAGCGTAAGGAAGGACACTTCCGTGCGCCGTCCGGGCGCGACTTCGCGGTACTGGATCTGCCCGGCGCCTACAGCCTGCAACCGGCGAGCCTGGACGAGGCGATCACCCGCGACCTGTGCCGCGGTTTTTATCCCGGCGAGCCGGCACCGGACGTACTGGTCTACGTGATGGACGCGACCAATCTGCGCCTGCATCTGCGCTTTGCGCTGGAGCTGCGCGAACTCGGCCGGCCGATGATCGTGGCGTTGAACATGATGGACGCCGCGCAGCGCCGCGGCATCGTCATCGATCTGCCGGCGCTGGAGCAGGCGCTCGGCGTGCCGGTGGTTGAAACGGTCGCGGTGCGTCGCGGCGGTGCCAAGGTCCTGGTCGAACGACTCGATACGCAGGCGGCACGTCTGGCGGCGCCCATCGCCAGCCCACCGGCCGACGGCAACTACCACGCGCTGGTGCGGCAGATCCTCAGCGCAGCCGTGACCATGCCGACCCGCACCTCGCGCGTGGACGATACGCTGGACCGCTGGTTGCTGCATCCGATCTGGGGCCTGGTCACGCTGGCGGTGGTGATGTTCCTGATCTTCCAGGCGGTGTATGCCTGGGCCGCGCCGGTGATGGACCTGATCGACGGCGGCACCGCCGCGCTGGGCCAGTGGGTGGGCGCCACCTTGCCGGAAGGTCCGCTCAACAGCCTGCTCAAGGATGGCGTGATCGCTGGCCTTGGCGGGGTGATCGTGTTCCTGCCGCAGATCCTGATCCTGTTCGCTTTCATCCTGGCATTGGAAGAATCCGGCTACCTGCCGCGTGCCGCCTTCCTGCTCGATCGCATGATGTCCGCGGCCGGTCTGTCTGGGCGCTCGTTCATTCCGCTGTTGTCGAGCTTTGCCTGTGCGGTGCCGGGCATCATGTCCACGCGCAGCATCCAGGACCCGCGCGACCGGCTTGCGACCATCATGGTCGCGCCGTTGATGACCTGTTCGGCGCGGCTGCCGGTGTATGCATTGCTCATTGGCGCCTTTATTCCGCAGAAGACGGTGTGGGGCATCTTCAATCAGCAGGGGTTGGTGCTGTTCGGACTGTATGCCGCGGCTATCCTCAGTGCGCTGCTGGTGTCGTGGACGATGAAGAAGTGGCGGCGCGACAAAAGCGAGCATCCGCTGATGCTGGAGCTGCCGTCCTATCGTGTGCCGCAGGTGCGCGATCTGGCGCTGGGGCTATGGGAGCGCGCATGGATCTTCCTCAAGCGCGTGGGCGGCATCATTCTTGCGCTGACCATTCTGCTGTGGTTCCTGCTCTCGTTCCCGGCGGCGCCGGCCAATGCCACCTTGCCGGCGATCGACTACAGCTTCGCAGGCCGTATCGGCCATGCAATGGCGGTGTTCTTCGCACCGCTGGGCTTCAACTGGCAGATCTGTATTGCGCTGATTCCCGGCCTGGCCGCGCGCGAAGTAGCGGTGGCTTCGCTGGCCACCGTGTACGCACTGTCTGCTGCCGACGACGATGCGGCAGCGCAGGCATTGTCGCCGCTGATCAGCGATGGATGGTCGCTGGCCACCGCGCTGTCGCTGCTGGTCTGGTACATCTACGCACCGATGTGCATCTCCACGTTGGCCACGATCAAGCGCGAAACCAACTCGTGGAAGCAGATGACCATCAGCGCGGTGTACCTGTTCGCGCTGGCCTATCTGGCCTCGCTGGTGACTTACCAGCTGGCTGTGCTGCTGGGAGCCGGTTGAGATGACGCTTTCGCTCACGTTGCAATACCTGGTGATCGCCATCGCCGTGCTGGTCAGCCTGTGGGTGGTGATGAAGAAACAGTTCCCCACTGTGCTGCGCCGCCTGCGCGGTTCGCTTGCGCTTGGTCTGTTGCGCCGCGGGCGACCTGCATGGATGCAGGCGCTTGGGCGCCGCGTTGCACCTCCCGCCACACAAAACGCATCGGCCTGCGGCGGCTGCGACAGCTGCGGCCCGACACCGCCGCGTCGTCACTGATATCCGCAGCGTCGGCTACACTTGCGCGGCCGCAGGACGCGGCGGAACAGGGGGCGGTGATGCGTTTGCTGGTGTTGTTGGCGGCTCTGGCGGCCGTTGCCGGTGTTTATCAGTACGGTGGCAATGCGCTCGACGAGAAGCAGGTGCGCGATTTCTATGCCGCGCACGACAAGGCGATGTTGAGTCAGGATGGCGAGGCGCTCTGCGCGATGACTGCACCGGACTTTGAAATGGTGGTGCTGTACCGCATGGATACGCATCAGAAGCGGCAGACCGCCAACCGCGAGAAATATTGCAAGTCCAATGGCGAATGGGCGCAAGTGCTGCGGCAGATGAGCCACGTGGCCAACCCGGAAGAGCTGATCGACTACAAGCAGTCGATCACCAAGATCGACATTGCCGCGGACGAACAATCGGCCATGGTTGAAACGCGCGCCACGCTCGGCCTGCCCGGCTTGCGCATGACCTTCCGCACGCGCGACAAGGTGATCCGTAAGCGCTGGAAGACGCTGATCGCCCGTAGCGAAGGCACCGCCTGGGTTGGCCCGGCATATCAGTAGGCGCAGCGAACACATCCGCTGCGCAGGTCGGTGTGGGCACGGCCGGTGCTCGGTGCGGCATGGGTCAGTCGGTCGGTCCGGTTCCTGTCCGCTGTCCACGCCAGCCTGACAGCCGCGCGCTACGTTGTGTTCGCCGCTCCATACCGGCGGTGAGCCAGGCAAGCGGCGGAACGTCCGTCGCTGCACTGCACAGCACCGCAGCCACTGGCGTTCGCTATGCTTGCGCCATGACAACCTCCTTCCAGATCTCCCGACGTGCGCAGGCGCTGACCAGTTCGGCGATTCGCGAAATCCTCAAGGTGACCGAGCGGCCGGAGGTGATTTCCTTCGCCGGCGGGTTACCTTCGCCAGCCACTTTCCCGGTGGAGCGCATGCGCGCTGCCAGCGATCAGGTGCTGCGCGATGCGCCGCAGGCGGCGCTGCAATACGGCCCGACCGAAGGCTATGCGCCGCTGCGCGAGTGGGTGGCCGCGCGGCTGAGTCGCGATGGCGCCAGCATCCGGCCCAGCCAGGTGCTGATTACCACTGGTTCACAACAGGGCCTGGACCTGCTCGGCAAGGTCTTCATCGACGAAGGCAGCAAGGTGCTGGTGGAAACGCCGAGCTATCTGGGTGCATTGCAGGCGTTTTCGCTGTTCCAGCCGGCATTCGTCGGCATGCCCTCGGATGAGGACGGCGTGGTGGTGGATGCGCTGGATCCGGCGCTGCTGGCCGATGCGCGGTTTCTGTATTGCCTGCCGAATTTTCAGAACCCCACAGGCCGGCGCTTGCCGTTGGCGCGTCGCCAGACGCTGGTCGCGCGCGCGGCCGAGGCTGGCGTGCCGATCGTCGAAGACGACCCGTACGGCGAGCTGTACTACAGCGGGCAGCCGTTGCCGAGTCTGTTGTCGATGAACCCAGAAGGCGTCATCTACATGGGGTCCTTTTCCAAGGTGCTCGCACCCGGTTTGCGGCTGGGCTATGTGGTGGCGCCCGAAGCGGTGTTGGGCAAGCTGATCCAGGCCAAGCAGGCAGCCGATCTGCACACCCCGTCATTCACGCAGCGCGTGGTGTACCAGACGCTGCAGGACGATTTTCTTGAGACCCATATCCCGCAGATCCGTGCGCTGTATGCGCGCCAATGCGACCTGATGCTGGAGGCCCTGGATCGGCATTTCCCGGCGCAGGTGCAATGGAATCGCCCGGAGGGCGGCATGTTTTTGTGGGTGACGCTGCCACCTGGGCTGGATGGCACCGCGTTGCTGGCGCGCGCCATCGCGCGCAATGTTGCGTTCGTGCCGGGCGCGCCGTTCTTCGCCACCTTGCCGCAGACCAATACGCTGCGCCTGTCGTTTGTCACTGTGCCCGGCGAGAAGATCGATGCCGGCATCCAGGTGCTGGGCGAGCTGCTGCGCGAGGCGCTGGACGAGTTGCCAGGGCAGGGCGCGTGACAGCGGCCACGGCGGAGCAGTGCGTGCCGATCGCCATCGTGATCGACAGCGTTGCGATCGGCAGCGCACGCGACTTCACCCGTCCCGGTAGCCGCAGTGCGATCGATAAGCGCGCGCTGCAGGGTGCGGTGAGGGTGGGTGTCGAAGGCCTGGAAGGCGACGAGCAAGGCGACCGGCGCGTGCATGGTGGGCCGGACAAGGCCATCCATCATTACCCGCGCGATCACTACGCCGCCTGGCGCGATGAACTTGGCCCGCACGTCCTGCTGGAGGCCGCCGGTGCCTTCGGCGAAAACCTCAGCAGTGTCGGCCTGACCGAAGCCGACGTCTGTCTCGGCGATCGCTTCGCGTTGGGCACCGCGGTGGTGGAGGTGTCGCAGTTGCGGCAACCGTGCTGGAAGTTGTCGGACCGGTTCGGTGTGCGCGAGTTGGCGCGGCGCGTGCAGGAAACCGGCCGCACCGGTTGGTACTACCGCGTGCGGCAGCCGGGTAGCGTTGCGGCCGGCGACCTGCTGACCCTGAAAGCGCGCCCGCATCCACGGTGGCCGCTGTCGCGCCTGCAACAGGTGCTATATGCACGCCAGGTCGATGTTTCCGCCGTCACTGCAGTGCTGCAGCTGCCGTTGGTTCCGTCGTGGCGCGCGCTGTTCGAACGCCGCCTGCAGCGCAGCGAAGTGGAGAGCTGGAGCAAGCGGCTGGATGGCATCCACGATTAAGAGCGGATGCCAGCCTGTGGCGTGACCACCACGCGCGGGGGCGTGGTGGAAATCCTGCTGTGCCAGTCCCGTGCGGCGGTCCTGTTCGGTGATCGCACCGGCTAATGGCTGTTCGCGTCGTTTCACGGGCGTTCCAGAAGCAACTGGCACCAGGCTATTGCGTCGCCGAACGTGCGCACCATCGCTTCGACGTCGGCATGTGTCACGCATACGTCTGCGCTTCGCCGCTCCGTCAGCATCGGTCCCGGAGCCGCTCGCTACATGTTATTGCCCGTTGCCAAACCCACTAACAACATACCCCTGCAACTGCACATCGCGCGCAGCGCACCACTGCAACGACGAATCCCCAATCGCAACACCCCAATCCCGGCTATCGTGTACCACCCATCTCTCCAAGCCAGCCTGCCACCATGACAACCTCAGCTGTGAAAGTTCTGATCCACGGCGCCTCTGGGCGGATGGGCAAGGCGTTGCTGCGATTGGCTGCCGAAGACGAGACCTTGCAGGTGGTTGGCGCCGTGGTGGGCCGCTCGCCATCGCAACGCGTGGTTGACGGCGTGCCGTTTTTCGCCGCCAGCGAACTCGGCGGCGCGCCTGCGTTCGATGTGGCCATCGACTTCAGTTTGCCGCAGGGCTTCGCGCCGATCCTGGCGCTGTGCGCGCAGCGCGGTAAGCCGCTGGTGTCTGGCACCACCGGGCTGGACGAGGCGCAGCGTGGAGCACTGCGCGATGCCGCCCAACACATCCCGTTGGTGTGGGCCTCCAACTTCAGCCTGGGCGTTGCGGTGCTGACCGAGTTGGTGGAGCGTGCCGCCGGCACCTTGCCGGGGTGGGATTGCGACATCATCGAAGCGCATCACGTGCACAAGCAGGATGCGCCATCCGGGACCGCACTGACGTTGGGCGAGGCGGCCACCGGTAGCGGCGCGCAGCCGCGCTATGTCAGCCTGCGCGCTGGCGACATCGTCGGCGAACACACCGTGCAGTTCACGGGGTTGGGCGAGCGGGTCGAACTGGTGCATCGCGCGACCAACCGCGACATCTTCGCGCGCGGTGCGTTGCATGCCGCCAAGCGACTGATCGGCAAGCCGGCCGGCAGCTACCGGGTGCGCGATCTGGTGCTGTAAGCCGGCGCGCCACCGCGCATGCGCGGTAGCTGCACGTGGCGGCCTATTCATGCCCCAGCGTTGATACCGGTGCTGCATCGAACGCTCTTCAGGCTGGCATGCCGGGGCAGTTGCCTTTACAATTCTCGCTTGCCCGAACCAGCGTCGGACCGGTCCTCAGCACCGCGTCCGCGCTTTGTTGCAACCGGAATTTGGCCGGAAGCGCATCGGAGTCCCAGGCAGCCAGAGCGAGACCCCACGTGACCCAACCCGCAATCCTTGTCCTCGAAGACGGCACCGTGTTCGAGGGCGAATCCGTAGGCGCCAACGGGCTTTCCGTCGGCGAAGTGGTGTTCAACACCGCCATGACCGGTTACCAGGAAGTCCTGACCGATCCCTCCTACGCCCGCCAGATGGTCACGCTGACCTATCCGCATATCGGCAACACGGGCTTTACCGACCAGGACGACGAGGCCCGCAAGATCTGGGCCGCCGGCCTGATCGTGCGCGACGTGCCGCGCCGCCCCAGCAACTGGCGTAGCCAGGTGGCCTTGCCGGAGTGGCTGCAGGCCCGCGGTGTGGTGGCCATCTCCGGCATCGACACCCGCAAGTTGACCCGCCTGCTGCGGCAGAAGGGCGCCCAGAACGGTGCGCTGATGGCCGGCGAGATCGACGTCGAAAAAGCGCTGGAAGCTGCACGCAAGTTTCCCGGCCTGAAAGGCATGGATCTGGCCAAGGTGGTCTCGACCGAGAGCACTTACAGCTGGCAGGAAGGCTCGTTGGATCTCAATTCCGACACCTTCGTGCGCGCCGAGCTGAAGCACAAGGTTGTCGCTTACGATTACGGCGTCAAGCTCAACATCCTGCGCATGCTGGCCGACCGTGGTTGCGACGTCACCGTGGTGCCGGCGCAGACCCCGGTGGCCGAGGTGTTGGCGATGCAGCCGGACGGCGTGTTTCTGTCCAATGGCCCGGGCGACCCGGAGCCTTGCGATTACGCGATCGGTGCGATCAAGGAACTGATCGCGCAGAAGGTGCCGACCTTCGGTATCTGCCTGGGCCATCAGTTGCTGGCGCTGGCCGCCGGTGCCAAGACGCTGAAGATGGCCACTGGCCATCACGGTGCCAACCACCCGGTGCAGGATCTGGACGGCGGCCGGGTGATGATCACCTCGCAGAACCACGGGTTTGCAGTGGATGAACGCACCTTGCCGTCCAATGTGCGGGTGACCCACCGTTCGCTGTTCGATGGCACCAATCAGGGCATCGCGCTGACCGACGCACCGGCGTTTTCGTTCCAGGGCCACCCGGAAGCCTCGCCAGGCCCGCGCGATGTGGGGCCGTTGTTCGATCGGTTCGTGGAGTTGATGGCCAAGGATGCCAAGCGCGCATGAGCGCTCGTTTGATGGGTGTGCTGATCGTGCTGGTGGGGGTTGCCCTGACTTACTGGGGCGTCTGGATGCCGCTGGAGCAGGCACGCGCCGGTGCCGAGTCGATCACGCTGCACGGCGGCATGAAGCTGGCCTTGATGGTGCCGATGTGCTTCGTTTTCGGTGTCGGCTATGTGGCTGGCGGGGAATCCTTTCACCATCGCATGCAGAACACCGACCCGGACAAGGCGCGTCGCTGGGGCAAGACCTCCGCGATCGGCTGGCTGCTGATCCTGGGTAGCCTTGCCGCGTCCTTCGGACTGTATCAATGGCTTCAGCACACCCTGCACGGCCTCGGCTATGGATCTGCCGGATGAACCGGCTTTCGACTCCGCTGAGTCGATGCACTATCACGCCGCGTCGCGATGCGATCGCCGCGGCCACTCTTCCGCACTTGCGGCTCGCCGCATGTTCCTAATCGAGTAAAGAAATGCCAAAGCGCACCGACCTAAAAACCATTCTGATCATCGGCGCCGGCCCGATCGTCATCGGCCAGGCCTGCGAGTTCGACTACTCGGGCGCGCAGGCATGCAAAGCGCTGCGCGACGAGGGCTACCGCGTGGTGCTGGTCAACAGCAATCCGGCCACGATCATGACCGACCCGGACATGGCCGATGCGGTGTATATCGAGCCGATCAACTGGCAGACGGTCGAAAAGATCATCGCCAAGGAAAAGCCCGATGCCTTGCTGCCGACCATGGGCGGACAGACCGCGCTGAACTGCGCGCTGGATCTGGCCGACCACGGCGTGCTGGAGAAGCACAACGTCGAGCTGATCGGTGCCAAGCGCGAAGCCATCCGCATGGCCGAAGACCGCGAGCTGTTCCGCGTGGCGATGGGCGAGATCGGCCTGGATTGCCCGAAGGCCGCGGTTGCCCACACGCTGGAAGAAGCGCTGGAGATCCAGACCCGCGTCGGCTACCCGACCATCATCCGCCCCAGCTTCACCCTGGGCGGTAGCGGTGGCGGCATCGCCTACAACCGCGAAGAGCTGATCGACATTGTCGGCCGCGGCCTGGAACTGTCGCCGACCACCGAAGTACTGGTGGAAGAATCGGTGCTGGGCTGGAAAGAATTCGAGATGGAAGTGGTGCGCGACACCGCCGACAACTGCATCATCGTGTGCGCGATCGAAAACCTCGACCCGATGGGCGTGCACACCGGCGACTCGATCACCGTGGCGCCGGCGCAGACGCTCACCGACAAGGAATATCAGCGCCTGCGCGATGCCTCGATCGCGGTGCTGCGCAAGATCGGTGTGGACACGGGCGGCTCGAACGTGCAGTTCGGCATCAGCCCGACCACTGGCCGCGTCGTCGTCATCGAAATGAATCCGCGCGTGTCGCGTTCCTCGGCGCTGGCGTCCAAGGCCACTGGCTTCCCGATCGCCAAGGTCGCCGCCAAGTTGGCGGTGGGCTACACGCTGGACGAATTGAAGAACGAAATCACCGGCGGTCTGACCCCGGCCTCGTTCGAGCCGTCGATCGACTATGTGGTCACCAAGATTCCGCGCTTTGCGTTCGAGAAATTCCCGCAGGCCGATGCGCGTCTGACCACGCAGATGAAGTCGGTGGGCGAGGTGATGGCAATGGGCCGCACCTTCCAGGAATCGCTGCAGAAAGCGCTGCGCGGCCTGGAAACCGGCAAGATCGGCCTGGACCCCACCGGTCTGGACCTGAGCAGCGAAGACGACATCGCCGCGCTCAAGCGCGAGCTCAAGGCACCGGGCCCGGAGCGGTTGTTCTATGTGGCCGACGCCTTCCGCGCCGGCATGACGGTGGCCGATGTGTACGCGCTGTCCTTCATCGATCCCTGGTTCCTGGACCAGATCGAAGAAATCATCAGCCACGAACAGCAACTGGCCGATGACGGCATGGCCGCGCTGGATGCACCGCGCCTGCGCATGCTCAAGCGCGCTGGTTTCTCGGATGCGCGTCTGGCCGAGCTGATCGGCAGCAACGAAGAATCGGTGCGCACGTTGCGCCGTGCGCTGAAGGTGCGCCCGGTCTACAAGCGCGTGGATTCGTGCGCTGCCGAATTCGCCACCAGCACCGCCTACATGTATTCGACCTACGAGGACGAATGCGAAGCGCTGCCGACCGATCGCGACAAGATCATGATTCTTGGCGGTGGCCCCAACCGCATCGGTCAGGGCATCGAATTCGATTACTGCTGCGTGCACGCGGCGCTGGCGCTGCGCGATGATGGTTTCGAAACCATCATGGTCAACTGCAACCCGGAAACCGTCTCCACCGATTACGACACCTCCGACCGTCTGTATTTCGAGCCGCTGACGCTGGAAGACGTGCTGGAAATCGTCGAGCTGGAAAAACCCAAGGGCGTGATCGTGCAGTACGGCGGCCAGACCCCGCTGAAGCTGGCGCGTGCGCTGGAAGCCAACGGTGTGCCGGTGATCGGCACCTCGCCGGATTCGATCGACCTGGCCGAAGACCGCGAACGTTTCCAGCAGCTGGTCGACAAGCTGGGCCTGAAGCAGCCGCCCAATCGCATTGCCCGCAATGCCGAAGAAGCCTTGGTGCTGGCGCGCGAAATCGGCTACCCGCTGGTGGTGCGTCCGAGCTATGTGCTGGGCGGACGCGCGATGGAAATCGTGTACGGCGAATCCGATCTGGCGCGCTACGTGCGCGATGCGGTGAAGGTCTCCAACGATTCGCCGGTGCTGCTGGACCGCTTCCTCGACAACGCGGTGGAAGTGGACGTGGACATCATTGCCGACAAGGACGGCAACGTGCTGATCGGCGGGGTGATGGAACACATCGAAGAAGCCGGTGTGCATTCGGGCGATTCGTCGTGCTCGCTGCCGCCGTATTCGCTCTCGCCGCAGACCCAGGCCGAGCTGCGTCGCCAGGTGGTGATGCTGGCCGAAGGTTTGAACGTGGTCGGCCTGATGAACACTCAGTTTGCGGTGCAGGTCAACGAGGCTGGTGACGACATCGTGTATCTGCTGGAAGTGAACCCGCGTGCCTCGCGCACGGTGCCGTTCGTGTCCAAGGCGATCGGTCTGCCGCTGGCCAAGATTGCCGCACGGTGCATGGCCGGCAAGACGCTGGCCGAGCAGGGTGCCACCAAGGAAATCGTGCCGGACTACTACTCAGTGAAGGAAGCAATCTTCCCATTCGCCAAGTTCCAGGGCGTGGACCCGATCCTCGGGCCGGAGATGCGCTCCACCGGTGAAGTGATGGGTGTGGGCCGCAGCTTCAGCGCCGCGTTCGCGCGCGCGCAGGAAGCCGGCGGCATCAAGGCGCCGCCGCTGGGCAAGGCATTCGTATCGGTGCGTGACCCGGACAAGCAGCGCGTGCTGCCGGTGGCGCAGGCGCTGGTGGAACGCGGCTTCACGCTGGTGGCCACGCGCGGCACCGGTGCCTGGCTGCAGCAGAACGGGCTGAGCTGCGAGATCGTCAACAAGGTGGCCGAAGGCCGTCCGCACATCGTCGATTCGATCAAGAACGGCGAGATCGTCTACATCGTCAACACCACTGAAGGTCGCGCTGCCATTTCGGACTCGTTCTCGATCCGCCGCGAAGCGCTGCAGCATCGCGTGACCTATTCGACTACTGTCGCTGGCGCCAAGGCGCTGGTGCATTCGCTGGAATTCCGCGGCACCGGCCCTGTGTGGTCGCTGCAGGAACTGCACAAGGAGCTGGAAGCATGAGAGCACCCATGACATCGAAGGGCGCGCTGCGCCTGCGCGAAGAACTGGAACAGCTGAAGTCGGTCAAGCGCCCGGAGGTGATCAATGCGATCGCCGAAGCGCGTGCGCATGGCGACCTGAAGGAGAACGCCGAGTATCACGCCGCGCGCGAGCAGCAGAGCTTCATCGAAGGCCGTATCAAGCAGCTGGAAGGCGAGCTCTCGCACGCCGAGATCATCGACATCACCAAGTTGTCGGCCGGCAACAAGATCGTGTTCGGTGCCACGGTGACGTTGGCAGATACCGAGACCGACGAAGAGAAGCGCTACCAGATCGTTGGCGATCTGGAAGCGGACATCAAGATGGGCCTGATCGCGATCTCTTCGCCGCTGGCGCGTGCGCTGATCGGCAAGCTGGAAGGCGATTCGGTCACCATCGATGCGCCGGCCGGTCAGCGCGAGTACGAAGTCGTCAGCGTCGCCTACCTGGACTGACCGGCATTACCGCGCGATGACCACCGCCACGCTGTTGCTGCCGGAAAAACGCCGTCTGCCCGGAACCCTGTGCGACACCGTGGTGGCGCGTGCGCTTGCGCGCGCCGAGCAGCACACCGCCGATGCGGGTGAGGTGGCGCAATTGCAGCGCCATTTCAGCCTGACGCCGTCGCATTGGCCGGTGGCCGCGTTGACCCGCCAGTTGGATGCCGGCGATGCCGCCGGGGCCACCTGGGTGCGTGCCGATCCGGCCTATGTGGTGCCGGACATGCAGGGCGCGCGGTTGATGGGCTACGGCGAGGCGCTTGGCCCCACCGCCGAGGATCTGGCGGTGCTGCTGCCGATCCTCAAGCCGATGTTCGGTGATGCGGGATTTCTGCTGGATGCGCCCACGCCATCGCGTTGGTATCTGCGCTTGTCGCCGGATGCGAAATTGCCGGACTTTGCGCCGCCGGATGTCGCGATCGGCGACGACCTGTTCGAGCATCTGCCGGCCGGCGACAGCGGCCGCCGCTGGCGCGCCTTGCTGACCGAAGCGCAGGTGCTGTTGCATCAGCATCCCTGGAACGAAGGTCGCGTGGCCAGCGGCAAGCCGGCGATCAATTCCTTGTGGTTCTGGGGTGGCGGCGTGCTGCCGCATGCGGTGACTTCGCCGCATCGTCAGGTGCGCAGCCGCGAGTCGCTGCTGCGTGCGTTGGCGCTGGCGGCAGGCGCCGATGCGCAGGGCGAACAACGCGTGGACGCGCTGGTGGATCTGCGCCATCTGCGTTCCCTGCAGCAGTTCAGCGACGATGCGGTGGCGCCGCTGCTGGCGGCGATGGCGCGGGGCGAATTGGATCGGTTGGTCTTGGATTTTCAGGACGGCGAAAGCGTATCGCTCACGCATGCGCAGCGTTGGCGTTTCTGGCGCAAGCCGCGGGTACAGCTGGCGCAATGACCTCGAGTCCGCGGATCGTCCGGCGCCCCTCCGGGCAGGCCGGTAGTTGGCCCGAGACCATGTTGCCGCTGCTGCGCCGCATCTATGCCGCGCGCGGTGTCACCGACGCACAAGGCGCACAGCCGCGACTGGGCCAGTTGTTGTCTCCGGAGCTGCTGCACAACAGCGGCGTCGCTGCCGAGCTGCTGGCCGACGCGATTGCACAGCAGCGGCGCATTCTGGTGGTGGGCGATTTCGATTGCGATGGCGCAACCGCATGCGCGGTGGGTGTGCGCGGCCTACGCATGCTCGGTGCGCTGGATATCCATCACGCCGTGCCCAATCGCATGGTGCATGGCTATGGCCTGTCGCCTGCCCTGGTCGACGAGCTGGCGGCGCTGCAGCCGGATGTGCTGGTCACCGTCGATCACGGCATTGCCTGCCATGCCGGTGTCGCCGCAGCCAAGGCGCGCGGCTGGACAGTACTGGTCACCGACCACCATTTACCTGGCGAGGTGTTACCGCCCGCCGATGCGATCGTCGACCCGAACCTGGCCGAAGACACGTTCCCCAGCAAGACCCTGGCCGGGGTCGGTGTGATTTTTTACGTGTTGTTGGCGCTGCGGAAAGTGTTACGCGCACGCGGTGCCTTTGCCGAGCGCGCCGAGCCGGATCTGTCGGTGCTGCTGGATCTGGTCGCGGTCGGCACCGTCGCCGATCTGGTGCCGCTGGACACCAATAATCGTGCGCTGGTGTCGGCCGGCCTGCGGCGCCTGCGCGAGGGGAAGGGCTGCATCGGTTTGCGCGCCTTGATCGATGCCAGCGGCCGCGATGTGGCGCGACTGAGCGCCAGCGATATTGGATTTGCGCTCGGGCCGCGTCTCAATGCGGCCGGTCGGCTCGAGGACATGGCGCTGGGCATCGAACTGCTGCTCAGCGAGGATTGGAACCGCGCACGCGAGATCGCAGGCACGCTGGAAGAGATCAACGCCGAGCGCCGCGCGGTGCAGCAGTTGATGACCGACGATGCCGAGCAAGCCGTTACCAAAGTCGTGCTGGACGCGGACGGCGCATTGCCGATTGCCGCATGCCTGTTCGATGCCGAATGGCACCCAGGCGTCATCGGTCTGGTGGCGTCCAAACTCAAAGACCGCCTGCATCGTCCGGTGGTCGCGCTGGCACCGGCCGAGCCGGGCAGCAGCCAGTTGCGTGGCTCGGTGCGTTCGATTCCTGGCCTGCATATCCGCGACGTGCTGGCGGCAGTGGATGCGCGGCATCCCGGGCTGATCCAGAAGTTCGGTGGCCATGCGATGGCAGCCGGGTTGAGCATCGATCACGCCGCGCTGGCCGCGTTCGAGCAGGCCTTCCAGTCGCAGGTGACGGCGATGGTGGACGCTTCGCTGCTGCATGCCGAATTGCACAGCGACGGCGAACTGGCCGCGCACGAACTCGATCACGTGCATGCCGAAGCGCTGCGTGTGGCAGGGCCGTGGGGGCAGGGCTTTCCCGAGCCGCTGTTCGATGGTCAGTTCGAAGTGCTGCAGTACCGCGTGCTCAAGGAACGCCACCTTAAATTGACACTGCGTTGCGCTGGCCGCACGGAGCCGCTCAATGCCATTCACTTCAATGGCTGGCGCGGCAGCGAACCCACGCGCTTGGTGCGGTTGGCGTATCGGCTGGTCGCCGACGACTATCGCGGCGGCACGGCGGTGCAGTTGATCGTCGAGCATTGCGAGCCGGCGGCAGTCACCAGCTGATCTGCGGTGTTGGCGCGCTCGCTCCTCAGACGTTGTTATTCAGACAGCGCAAAGGGTATCGCTTGCCCTGACAAGCCCACCATCTCGACCGGACCTTGCCCGCTCACCGTCGCGGGACACGCCGTGAACCCGTCCATGAGTGCTGGTTGGCGGCATCCATGCCGCCAACGGTTCCACTATCGGTGAGGACACCACGCCAGACAGTTCCCTGGCGACCTGATTGAACGCTCTACACACCGACCAACTCGACTGGTCATTTCGCAAGGCAGCGCAGGCGCGCACTGCCTTGGCTTCGATCAAGGCGACGGCTTGACCTCGGTGACCAAGGTCGGCAGCTCCCACGCGCCGCCGGCAGCCACCAACCGGCACAGGCCGGAGGTGGATTTGGAGGTCGGCACAAAACGGCGGCCGTCCCAGGTCCAACTGGCCTGGCTATAGCAATCGCCCAAACCGCGGCCTTTTTGCGACGACAGCAGGGTGGAACCATCGATGTCGCTGGCCTGCGTGGTCACCAGAATTGGCGCGAACGGTGCACGTGCATTGACGACCCAAAACCCGGTGCCGACGTTGTACGCGCCCATCCAGCAATCGGTGGAGACCAGCAGCTTGTCATTGCTGAGCCGGGTGACGGTCAGCGGCTCCTGCGCATCGCCCGCTTGCAGTCCTTTGCATTCCTCATCGGCCGGCAAGCTGGCGCGCAAGGCCTGAAACAGCGCGGGCACTGTGCCAATGCGTGCGTCGCCGGCCTGCGCTGTGGGGAGTTTGACCATACGTACCTGCGGCACCGGCACTGCCGGCAACACCTTGCTCTCGTCGCGATCGCCCTTGCGCACCAACGCGCCGCGTGTGCCCAGCCGGCCCTGG
Organism: Xanthomonas prunicola; assembly: GCF_002846205.1. Taxonomy (GTDB): domain Bacteria; phylum Pseudomonadota; class Gammaproteobacteria; order Xanthomonadales; family Xanthomonadaceae; genus Xanthomonas; species Xanthomonas prunicola. The sequence continues at coordinate 350,411 of NZ_PHKV01000005.1, read as the reverse complement.
AATTCGTCCATCTTCAGCAGTACCGCCGAGGCACCGCGGTCGGACAGCTGCCAGCGGCGGCCATCGTTACCTACCGCCACAATCGCGCTGCTGCCGCGTAGGGCAGTCAGCAGGGCGGCAACCTGTGCGTCACTCAAGGGCGCAGTGCCCTTGCTGCGATCCAGCGCCAGCTTGCCCAGATCGCGTTGATCGATCCGCAGCGTCAACGACGCCGGCATCTTGATCTCGTCGTACTGGCCAAGCATCAACTCCGCCGTCACTGCCTGCCCGGCGCCGGCCTTGCGGGTCAGTAGCACCGACACCGGCAAGTGCTCGCCTTCATCGGGCTGATATCCAGCGGCGCGGCAAGTGCGGGTGTTGTCGCAGGCGATGGTCCAGTCGTCGTGATCGAAGCTGATGCCGGTCACCGGATCGGCCAAGGCGGCGAGAGGGGCGAGTAAGACGGCGGTAGCGAGCCAGGTAAGGCGCATGTTGGTTCCGAAAGCATAGATACGGCACGCATCTTGCGTTGCCGCCGAGGTGTCGTCCAGTAAACGTGCGTTGGAAAGCAAATGTGCGTTTACTGGTTGTTACGACGCAACCGCTGCACCGCCGGCCTGGCGCGGCACAGCGTGCGTGCGCCCACGCAAGCCGAACAACGGCCGCAGCCAGCGCACCCGCCGGATCACGTACTCATGCAGCGCCAGACAGCCGATCACGGTGGCGGCGATCACCAGCGCTGGTTCCAGCCAGGCGTTCAACTGCAACGGCATCAGCCAATACAGCGCCACGATGATCAGGCTCTGATGCAGGATGTACCAGGGAAACACCGCTTCGGTGCAATACGGCAGCCAGCGGAACGGGCGGTTCAAATGCTGCTTCGCCCAGCCCAGCAGGGTCAATAGCGCCAGCCAGGTGTAAGCGGCGCGTGCGCCGTGTTCCAGTGTTTCCCACGGCAGGGCGGCCAGCACCTGCGGCACCTGCGCGGGCTGCACGTGCATGCCCAGATAGCGGATGCCCAACTCGGTCGTGATGGCCAGCACTGCGCTGACCAAGGTGAGCCAGCGCAATTGCACGGCCAGCTGCCAGAAGCGCGCGTTGCGTGCCAGCAGATAGCCCAATAGAAAAAGCGGGAACGATTCGGCATGCACGAACCAGTCGCCGACCAACGCATGGGTCGGTGGATGGCGCGGCATCATCCACATCACGCAGAACGCCTCCCACAGGATCGGCAGCACCAGCAAGGCCGGCACCACCATCGAAGAGGGAAGCGGCGGGAATGCCGGCAGCCGCAGCAGCTTTGTCAGCGACACCAGCGCCATCAAGGCCACGGTGTAGGGCAGCAGGTACGCCAGATACCACAGGTGATTCCAGGTGATGCCATGTTCCCAGCCATCGAAACTGCCGGCCGGCCACGGACGCACCTGCCAGTAGCGCAGCAGGAAGCTGCCGAAGCCGGTGGCGACCTTGCCGTTGCTGACGCCCTGGCAGTAGGCCTGCACTGCCACCACCACGAACATGCCGAACAGCAACGGCGGCAGCAATCGCCCGCAGCGACGCAATGCGAAGCGCCACGGCGTGGCCTGCGGCTGCGACAAGCCGATCGCGATGCCGGAGATCATGAACAACAACGGCATCCGCCAGCGATTGAGCACGATCATCGGCCACTGCAACCATTCGGCCGTGTGCACGCTCTTGAGGTGGAAATCCCAGTCGGCCACATAGGCCATGCCCACGTGGTAGAGGATCAGCAGGGCGAAAGCGAAGACGCGCAAGGCATCGATATCGTGGCGGCGCTCGGTCATGGTTGGCGGCTGGTGGCGGAGTGGATGCATCCTGCCCAGCGGCCCGCTCCATTGGGAGCAGCAGGGGTGGAAAACCCGGCCCGCAGTGACCAGTCGTGCTCACCCAGGGACGAATAGGGGCGGCAGGGATGGCGGTTTCGCGATGTAGCGCAGGCCTCTATGATCGGCACCTGCCAACCGCGGACGTGTGCAATGCAATCGAGAGGGCCGCGCCCGCCAATCATCCACGACAGAGCCGGCCGCGCTGCCACACGCTGGGCCGTGGTGATCTGGTCGTTGGTGTTCTACCTGAGTGCGCTGGGCAATGTCTGGACTGCCTGGCTTGCCGCGCGCCGCGATGGTCAACCCATCGAGGTGTGGCAGGTGCTGAGCTGGGAACTGAGTAGCGCCACGGCCGCGCTCATGCTGTTGCCGGCAGTGGTGTGGCTCTGCGCACGCTGGCCGCTGCATGCCGATGCCTGGGTGCGACGCTTGCCCGCGTATGTGACCGCTGCACTGGCCTGGTGGCTGCTGCATGTCGCCGGCATGGTCGTGCTGCGCATGCTGGTCTACGCACTGGCCGGCGCGCACTACGATTTCGGTGGCTGGCTGCAGTGGGTCTACGAGCTGTCCAAGGATCTGCGCACCTTTGCGCTGCTGGTGGCGGTACAGCACACACTGGCCTGGTACGCACGGCGCCGTCAGGGCGAGGCGCATCTGCTCGTCGCACCTGACGACGGTCCGCCAGTAGAGCCGCTGGATCGCCCGGAGCGATTTCTGGTGCGCAAGTTGGGGCGCGATTTCCTGGTGGCCACCGCCGATATCGAGTGGATCCAAGCCTCTGGCAATTACGTCAACCTGCATGTGCGCGGTCACGATTACCCGCTGCGCAGCACGATGGCGGCGATCGAGGCCAAACTGGACCCGGCCGTGTTCGTGCGCATCCATCGCAGCTATCTGGTCAATCTGGGCCAGGTGCAAGCGATTGAACCAAGCGATTCAGGCGATGCCCGCGTGCATCTGCGCGATGCCACCGTGCTGCCATGCAGTCGCAGCCACCTGTCCGGCTTGCGTGCGCATGCGGGGCAGGGCGCTGCGGTGCCCAAGACCGACGCATTGATGGCGTAAGCCCGCTGCGACGGCCCCGCCCGTCTGGTCCCGAATGCGTCCTAGCCGCTTTGCACGGTCGGTCGCGGTTGCGGCGACAGCGGTGCGCGATGGTGGAGCGCTTGCGGCGCCTGCGGTCGAGCACGGCAGCCAGGCGCCTGAGCACTAGTAGGTGCTGCAGCGTGCGCGGCCACAGTTTCGTTGCGTTTCGCCGCCGCCGCCCGCTTGCTAAACTAGCCAGCTTGTTTGCCGGAAGTCCGTCATGATCGAAACCAATCCGATCCGCCAGCGCATCACCGATCTCAGCGATCGCGTGCTCTCGCTCAGGGGGTATCTTTGACTACGACGCCAAGAAAGAGCGTCTAGAGGAAGTCAGCCGGGAGCTCGAGAGCCCCGATGTGTGGAACGACGCCGAGCGCGCGCAGGCCCTGGGCCGCGAGCGTTCGCTGCTGGAAAAGACCGTGATCGGCATTGCCGATGTGCTGTCGGGTCTGGCCGATGCGGGCGACCTGCTGGAGCTGGCCGAAAGCGAACAGGACGAAGACACTGCGGTGGCGGTGATCGCCGATCTGGACAAATACCAGGCGCATGTCGAGAAGCTGGAATTCCAGCGCATGTTCTCCGGCCAGATGGACGGTGCCAACGCGTTCGTCGACATCCAGGCCGGTGCCGGCGGCACCGAGGCGCAGGATTGGGCCGAAATCCTGCTGCGCATGTACCTGCGCTGGGCCGAGTCGCGCGGCTGGAAAACCGAGCTGATGGAAGTCTCCGGTGGCGAAGTGGCGGGCATCAAGTCGGCCACCGTGCGCATCGAAGGCGAGTACGCCTACGGCTGGTTGAAGACCGAGATCGGCGTGCACCGGCTGGTGCGCAAATCGCCGTTCGACTCGGATAACCGCCGGCACACCAGCTTCACCTCGGTGTTCGTCTCGCCGGAAGTGGACGACAACATCGAGATCGACATCAACCCGGCCGACCTGCGCACCGACGTGTATCGCTCCTCCGGCGCCGGTGGTCAGCACGTCAACAAGACCGAATCGGCAGTGCGTATCACGCACATTCCGACCAACACCGTGGTCGCCTGCCAGACCGGCCGCAGCCAGCACCAGAACCGCGACAACGCGATGAAGATGCTGGCGGCCAAGTTGTACGAGCTGGAAGTGCAGAAGCGCAACGTCGAGCGCGACGCGCTGGAGGCCACCAAGTCCGACATCGGCTGGGGCAGCCAGATCCGCAACTACGTGCTCGACCAGAGTCGCATCAAGGATCTGCGCACCGGCATCGAACGCAGCGACACGCAGAAAGTGCTGGACGGCGACCTGGACGAATTCGTCGAGGCCAGCCTCAAGGCCGGTCTGGCGGCAGGCTCCAAACGCCTGGATGCCTGACCGCCGCGCCAGGCGGCTGTCGCGACGGCCGCCTGGCGCAGCGCTGCAGTGCCTGTGACGCAGCGGTGGTAATGCGCTGCGGCTCCCGGTGACACGGTTAACGCGTACCTTCGGCACACCGTCATTGTAAAAAGAGCGCCGGCGTCGCCGGTTCCTCATTCCCCAACGGGCATCCGCCCGACCCACAGCAGATCGATTCCCGCCATGACCGAGCAGACCCCCGCGCCGCAGACCCCCGCCGACGAGAACAGCCTCATCGCCGAGCGTCGCGCGAAACTGGGCGCATTGCGCGGCCAGGGCATTGCCTACCCGAACGACTTCGTGCGCGAACACTTCGCTGGCGACCTGCAGGCCGAATTCGCCGATGCCGACACCTGGACACCCGAAGCGCTGGAAGCCAGCGGACGCACCGTCAAGATGGCCGGCCGCCTGATGGCCAAGCGGGTGATGGGCAAGGCCAGCTTCGCGCAGATCCAGGACGAATCCGGGCGTGTGCAGCTATTCCTGCAGGGCAATGTGCTGGGCGATGCCTACACCGCCTTCAAGGGCTGGGATGTCGGCGACATCGTGGCGGTGGAGGGCGGGCTGACCCGCACCAAGACCGGCGAGCTCTCGGTCAAGGCGAGCGCGCTGCGCCTGCTGACCAAGTCGCTGCGCCCGCTGCCGGACAAGTGGCACGGCCTGTCGGACGTGGAGCAGCGCTACCGCCAACGTTACGTCGATCTGATCGTCACTCCGGAAGCGCGCGAAGTCTTCATCAAGCGCTCCAAGATCATTCGCGCCATGCGCGCCTGGCTGGATGCGCGCCGCTTCCTGGAAGTGGAAACGCCGATGATGCATTACATCCCCGGCGGCGCCACCGCCAAGCCGTTCACCACCCACCACAACGCGCTGGATCTGGACCTGTACCTGCGCGTGGCCCCGGAGCTGTACCTCAAGCGGCTGGTGGTCGGGGGACTGGAGCGCGTCTACGAGATCAACCGTAATTTCCGTAACGAGGGCGTGTCGACCCGGCACAACCCCGAATTCACCATGCTCGAGCTCTACGAGGCCTATGCCACGTACCACGAGATCATGGACCTGACCGAGCAGGTGATCCGCGACACCGCGCAGTCGGTGCTGGGCACCACGCAGGTGAGCTGGGACGGGGCCGCCATCGATCTGGCGCCGGCTTTCCGGCGCTGGCGCATGGATGAGGCCGTTCGTCACCACAATCCGGAGATCAGCGCGGCCGATTGCACCGATCGCGAGGCGCTGGCGCGCCATTGCGAGCGGTTGAAGATCCGCACCAAGCCGTCCTATGGCTGGGGCAAGTTGTTGCTGGAAATCTTCGAGGCCACCGCGGAACACACGCTGGTGCAGCCGACCTTCATCACCGACCACCCGGTCGAAGTGTCGCCGCTGGCGCGGTCCAGTGACACCGAGCCGGGCTACACCGACCGCTTCGAGTTGTTCATCAACGGCAAGGAGCTGGCCAATGGCTTCTCCGAGCTCAACGACCCCGAAGACCAGGCCGCGCGCTTCCAGGCGCAGGTGCAGGCCAAGGACGGCGGCGACGACGAAGCGATGCACTACGACGCCGATTACATCCGTGCGTTGGAGTACGGGATGGCGCCGACCGGCGGCCTGGGCATCGGGATCGATCGTCTGGTGATGCTGCTGACCGGCAGCACCTCGATCCGCGATGTCCTGCTGTTCCCGTATATGCGTCCGGAAGCCTGACTTTTTTGCGCTGTCGGTGTGCCGACGGCACAGATACTGCATATGCTAGGGCGGAGCCTCGAACACGGTATTGTTCGGGGGGAGCCGGCGCAGGAGCCGGCGTCATCGCTTTTCCGTTCTCGAGATAGAGGAGCAACGGCTATGCAGGATGTTTTAGGGAGTCCGGGCGGCATGATGTCGACGGATACATGGGGAAGCTGGGCGGAAAAGGCGGATCTGGGATTGAACATCGTCATTGTCGATGACCAGATGTCCGCGCGGACGATGTTGCGTCATGTCATCGAGGACATCGCGCCGGAGCTCAAGGTCTACGACTTCGGCGATCCGCTCGACGCCTTGGCCTGGTGCGAGGCCGGGCGCGTGGATCTGTTGCTGCTCGACTACCGTATGCCCGGGATGGATGGCCTGGAGTTCGCGCGGCGCCTGCGCCGTCTGCCCAGCCACCGCGATATCCCGATCATCCTGATCACCATCGTCGGCGACGAGCCGATCCGCCAGGCGGCGCTTGAAGCCGGCGTGATCGACTTCCTGGTCAAGCCCATCCGACCGCGCGAGCTGCGCGCACGCTGCTCCAACCTGCTGCAGCTGCGTCAGCAGAGCGAGAGCGTCAAACAACGTGCGCTCTCGCTGGAACAACGCCTGCTGGCCAGCATGAACGAGGTCGAAGAGCGCGAACGCGAGACGCTGTCGCGGCTGGCGCGTGCGATCGAATACCGCGATTCTGGCACCAGTGCGTTCCTGGAGCGCATGTCGCACGTGGCCGGCCTGATCGCCGAACAGCTGGGCCTGTCGGAAGAAGAAGTGCGCATCATCGAGATGGCCGCACCGCTGCACGACATGGGCAAGATCGCCATTCCCGATTCGGTGCTGCTCAAGCCGGGCAAGCTCACCGACGACGAAATGAGCGTGATGAAACGTCATCCGCGCATCGGCTACGAATTGCTCAGCGGCAGCCAGAACCGTTTCATCCAGGTCGGCGCCTTGATCGCGCTGCGTCATCACGAACGGTATGACGGCACCGGTTATCCGGATGGCCTGGTCGGCGAGGCGATTCCGCTGGAAGCGCGCATCGTGGCAGTGGCTGACGTGTTCGATGCGCTGCTGTCGCCGCGCCCGTACAAGGAAGCCTGGACCATGGATGCTGCGCTGGCCTACCTGTATGCCCAGCGCGGCCGTCTGTTCGACCCGCGCTGCGTGGATGCGCTATTGCGCGGCCGTGCGCAGCTGGACCAGATCTGTGGCGAGTTCTCCACCGCATCGGCGCGACCCGGGGTGTGAGGTGAGGGTGGCGCCTGGCCAGCTGGGCGATCGCCCCATCGGGCGACCTTACGGCAAGCATGGTCAGGCGTCCGTCGCGCTGCTCTGGAGAACGATCGGCAGCGCGCCGCGCCGCGGCGGTGAGGCCCTACACACGGTCTTGACCCCTGCCACGCTCAGCTTGGGTGCAATGTTGGCGTGGCAAGGTCACCATGGCGCAGCGATTGCACTGCCGGGTGCGTTAACCTGCATTCCTGTGACGTTGTTGCGTACGCTGCACGAGCGAGACCGGGCATCATTTGGCCTGCGTTCGCTGCAGGTATCGACGCTGCGTTGCAGCCACGGAAGGATCCCAACCCATTGACGCGAGCGCGCGTCTGAGGCGTCTATGAAGTCTCCACTGCCATGGTTGAAACAACGTCTGTCAGGGCGGGCGGATACGGAACACGCGCAAAACCTGATCCGTATCATCATCACCACGCTGTTTATTTCGTACCTGGGCTGGCGCTATCAGCACACCCACGGCGACACCTTGATGGCCACCTGGTTGATCCTGGTCGGCGAGCTGGTGGTGTCGCTGGCGCTCATGGTGGCGATCCTGCTACGGCCGCAGGTGTCACACACGCGGCGTCTGATCGGCATGCTGCTCGATTACACCTGCACCGGCGCCATCATGGCAATTCAGGGCGAACCGGCGTCGCCGTTGTACGCGGTGTGCATGTGGGTGACCATCGGCAATGGCTTGCGCTACGGCAGTAACTATCTCCGTGCCGCCACGGCGATGGCCAGCCTGAGTTTTCTCAGTGCCATCCTGATCTCGCCTTACTGGAAGGCCAATCCCTATCTGAGTTGGGGCTTGCTGCTGGGGTTGATCGCGGTGCCGCTGTACTTCGACTCGTTGTTGCGTGCGATGACGCGCGCGGTCCGCGAGGCGCGGCATGCCAACCAGGCCAAAAGCCGATTCCTGGCCAATATGAGTCACGAGTTCCGCACGCCGTTGAACGGGTTGTCGGGCATGACCGAAGTGCTGGCCACCACGCGTCTGGATGCAGAGCAGAAGGAATGCCTGAATACCATCCAGGCCTCGGCGCGCAGCCTGCTGTCGCTGGTGGAGGAAGTGCTCGATATTTCCGCGATCGAGGCGGGCAAGATCCGTATCGATCGCCGCGATTTCTCGCTGCGCGATCTGATCGACTCGGTCAACATGATCCTGCAGCCCCAGGCCAAGGCGCGCGGACTGGATTACGGCACCGACGTTGCCGTCGACGTGCCGGACCTGCTCAAGGGCGACACCGGCCATCTGCGCCAGGTATTGCTCAACTTGCTGGGCAATGCGGTCAAATTCACCGAGCACGGCCATGTGCTGCTGCGGGTCGCGCGCGTCTCGGGCAATGGCAATGAGACGGTGCGGCTACGTTTCGATGTCGAGGACAGCGGCATCGGCGTGCCGATGGACATGCGTCCGCGCTTGTTCGAGGCGTTCGAGCAGGCGGACGTGGGTTTGTCGCGCCGCTATGAAGGCACCGGCCTGGGCACCACGATCGCCAAGGGGCTGGTCGAGGCGATGGGCGGCGTGATTGGCTTTCTACCCAATCCTTCCGGCGGCAGCGTGTTCTGGTTCGAGCTGCAGCTGCAGATCGGCGTACTGGAGAAGGCCGCCCCGACGCGTAAGCCGGTGGGGGCCCTGCTGGAGACTCCCGACGAGCTGGAAGCCTCCAACGTCATTGCCTTCTCCAACCCGTTTCTGCGTCATCGCGCGCGCGTGCGCAGCATGCGCATGCTGGTGGCGGACGACCATGAGGCCAATCGCATGGTGTTGCAGCGATTGCTGGAGAAGGCCGGGCACAGGGTGATGTGCGTCAACGGTGCCGAGCAGGTACTGGACGCGATGGCCGACGAGGACTTCGATGCGGTCATCGTGGATCTACACATGCCAGGCATGAGTGGACTGGACATGCTCAAGCAGCTGCGAGTGATGCAGGCCAGCGGCATGCGCTATGCCCCGGTGGTGGTGCTTAGCGCCGATGTCACACCGGAGGCGATACGCGCGTGCGAGCAGGCCGGTGCGCGTGCGTTTCTGGCCAAGCCCGTGGTGGCGGCCAAGTTGCTCGACACGGTGGCCGAGCTGGCGGTCAGCACCCGTCCACTGGCCACGCCCGCCCCCGTTGCGCAGGCACCGACCAGTTTCGAGGGCGTGCTCGACGCCAGCGTGTTGGACGAACTTGCCGCGTTGGGCATGGGTGAAGGATTCGAACGTCAGTTCATTCGGCAATGTCTGGATGATGCACACAATTGTGTCGGTGCGATCGAACGCGATGGCACCCGCTCGGATTGGGAGCAGCTACGCGAGAGCGCCCACGCATTGCGTGGCGTTGCCAGCAATCTGGGCCTGGCCCAGCTGGCCAGCAGTGGCGGCGAGCTGATGCGCATGGCCGACTGGCAACTGCAGGCCGACTGGCGACAACGGCTGTCGGCGTTACGCGAGCAGCTGCAGGCCGGAAGGGATGCACTCGACGCGCGCCTGCAAGGCGTCAAGGACGACGAGCGCTCCCCCCGGAGTAGTGAATAGCCCGCCGCACATCAGCTGGCGTCGAGCCCGGAGCGACGCGATTGCGCACGGACCAGGCGGTCCATGGTACGCAACGACTTCTCGCCTAACTGCATCGCCGTATCGACCCAGATTTCGGTGATGCGCATCATCTCCTCTAGCGGTACCGCCGTGGTCATTTCGCGCACCTGCTGCATCGCCGCCCAGGCATGTGGTGTGCGCTTGCTTTCGCGGATCACCTGTTCGACTGCGGCGACGCCCTGGCCGCGCGGCACCACGCGATCGATCAATCCCATGCCAAGCAACTCCTCGGCGGAGTACAGATTGCCTTCGAGCATGATCTTTTGCGCCAGTTGCGCACTGACGCGCTGGCACATGAAAGAGTAGGCGCCCATCCCCGGGAACAGGTCGAACAACACTTCGGGCAAGCCCATCATCACGCCTTCCTCGGCGATGATGGTGTGGCAGCTCAACGCCGCTTCGAACCCACCGCCGAGCGCATTGCCCTGCACCAGGGCGATGCTGTGCGCACGCGCGCCGAGGCCGACATGGAATGCATGCACGCCGCGTACACAGCGTTGGGCGTAATCAAGCAGTCGAGCACGGTCGCCTTCGCGAATGAGCTGGCAGAACAAGGCCAGATCGCCGCCCAGGTTGAACACGTCACTGTCGGACGCCAGTACCACGTGCGGTGCCAGCACGCCGGCGTTGGTCAGGCGCTGCCCCAAGTTGGTCTGATAGCCGGTAATGTCGTCGACCAGGCGCGTCGAAAAGCAGGCGCGCCCCGGGTTGGCGGCGAGGTCGGCATGCATATGGATCCAGTACACGTCACGCTGCGGTTCTTCAATGATGCGGAGGCTCGAGCCAATGTTGGTGCGAATGAAGGGTTGAACTGCAGACATGGTGGTTCTCCGTGATGACCGTCCGGCCGGCCGCCTTTCGGACGGAGATGAGGTTGAACGCGTGAGCGTGCGCCGACCCTGGATTCTATGCGTGTAAAAGCGAACGCCCGCAAGGCCTTGTGGCATTGCGGGCGTCGCTGAATACTGAACGATTGGATCTGCGGTATAGCCGGTATTACGTTTTCGGCGCGTCCCGCAATTCGCGGCGCAGGATCTTGCCGACGTTGGTCTTGGGCAACTCTTTGCGGAATTCGATCACGCGCGGCTGCTTGTAGCCGGTGAGGTTGGCGCGGCAATGCGCCTTCACATCATCAGCGGTCAGGGCCGGATCCTTCTTCACGATGACTGCCTTGACGATCTCACCGGATTTCTCATCCGGCATACCGACGGCTGCCACTTCCAGCACGCCGGGCATTTCGGCGATCACGTCCTCGATCTCGTTGGGGTACACGTTGAAGCCGGACACCAGAATCATGTCCTTCTTGCGATCGACGATGTAGACGAAGCCCTGTGCGTCCATCCGCGCGATGTCGCCGGTATGCAGCCAGCCTTCGGCATCCATGACCTTGGTGGTTTCTTCGGGCTTCTTCCAATAGCCCTTCATCACCTGCGGGCCCCTGATGCACAGCTCGCCAATTTCGCCGAGCGGCAGTTCTGCGCCGGCGTCGTCCTTGATGCAGGCATCGGTGGACGGAATCGGCAGGCCGATCGAGCCGTTGTAGTCCTTCAGGTCCATCGGGTTGATGCACGCGGCCGGCGAGGTTTCGGTCAGGCCGTAGGCTTCGACCAAGGTCAGGCCGGTGACCTTCTTCCAGCGCTCGGCGACCGAGCGTTGCACGGCCATGCCGCCGCCCAGAGTCATCTTGAGCGAGGAGAAATCCACCTGATCGAAGCCAGGCGTGTTGAGCAGGCCATTGAACAGCGTGTTGACGCCGGTGAACGCGGTGAAGCGGGTCTTCTTCAGTTCCTTGACGAAGCCGGGCATGTCGCGCGGGTTGCTGATCAGATGATTGCAGCCGCCGATTTTCATGAAGACCAGGCCGTTCGCGGTCAACGCGAAGATGTGGTACAGCGGCAGCGCGGTGATCACCACCTCGTTGCCTTCTTCCAGCTTGCCGGTGCCGGCAAGCCACTGGTGCGCCTGCTGCATGTTGGCGACCAGGTTGCGGTGGGTCAGCATCGCGCCCTTGGCCACGCCGGTGGTGCCGCCGGTGTACTGCAAGAAGGCGATGTCGTCGGGCTCGATCTGCAGCGTCGGCACGCGATGCTTGCGGCCCAGCGCCAGCGCGTCGCGGAAGCGGATCGCGCCGTTGATGCGGTAATCCGGCACCAATTTCTTGACGTACTTGACCACGAAGTTGACCGCCGCCGCCTTCGGGAAGCCGAGCATGTCGCCCAGGCCGGTGGTGATGACTTGCTTGACTGGCGTGTCGGCAATGACCTGCTGCACGGTGGTGCCGAAGTTATCGATGACCACCAGCACGCTGGCGCCGGAGTCGATCAACTGATGCTTGAGTTCGCGCGGGGTATAGAGCGGATTGACGTTGACCACGGTCAGGCCGGCACGCAGTACGCCGAAGGTCGCGATTGGATATTGCAGGCAGTTGGGCATCATCAAGGCGACGCGGTCGCCCTTCTTCAACTGCAGTTCGCCAAGCAGGTAGGCGGCGAATTGCTCGACCAGTTGATCCGCTTCGCGGTAGGTGATGGTCTTGCCGAAGCTGTGATACGCAGGCCGGTCGGCAAAGCGTTTTACCGACGTGGCGAAGACCTCGGCCACCGTGCGGAACTGCTCAAGATCGATGTCGGCGGCAACGCCGGCCGGATAACTTTGCAACCAAGGACGTGCCTGATTCATCTGCCCCCCTCCAGGGTGTTCTTGACGCGCCGCAGTGTGTTCCACGGCGTTACAACAGCTGGCAGCATACCGTCATGGATGGAAAAGGCGAAGCGTGATGCAGAGCAGCATTCAAGTGCGCTCGCGTGTGACGTGGGTGGGGTTTTGCTTGCTGGTGTTGCTCGGGTGCACGCGTGCCGCGCCGGAACAACGGCTGCGCGCAACGCTGGAGCAGATGCATCAGGCCATCGAGGCACGCGAGATCGACGATGCGATGGCGCCGGTAGCCGAGGACTTTGTCGGTGAAAACGGGCTGGACGCAGCCGGGTGACGGCGCTGGATGCAGGTGCAGATGCTGGGCAGCCAACAGATCGGCGTGACCATGGGGCCGGTCGACGTAGCGCTGCGCGGCGACACTGCCACGGTGCGCTTCACGGCGCTGTTGACTGGCAGCAATGGCCGCTGGGTGCCCGATCAGGCGCAGACCTACCAGGTCACCACCGGTTGGCGATTGCAAGGCAGCGGCTGGCGGCTCTATCACGCGCAATGGGCGCTGGCAGGGCGGTGAAGGCGTTGCTCGGCTGCAACGCCTCGATTGTAAGTGCCGCCCATGGTCACATGGCGTGGCCGATACTCGACCCAACACACACGCCTGGGATGCAGGAGCATCGACCAGGTGCGCAGCGCCCCGCCCTGAGGGGATGCCGAGGTCTGGTGCTGGTGTGGCAGTGGGCATGCGTTGTTGAAGTGCGATGCACGCGATTCCCAACCACCTGGCAGCGATTCACCAAAGTTTGCTCGCCACGTCGTGTGATGCCGGAAACGCAACTCCCGCCGAGCGGCGGGAGTTGCGTGACATCTCTGGGCCCCAGGGCCCAAACGCCGTGGTCAGGCTGCCTTGCGGGCGGCCAGTTGGCGCAGCACGTACTGCAACAGCCCGCCGTGCTTGAAGTACTCCACTTCCTTGGGTGTCAGCAGCAGCACCTTGACCTGGAACTGCTTGACGCTGCCGTCGGACTTCCTGGCATCGACGGTGGCACGGCGGCTGGCGCCATCCTGCAGGCCGGTGATGTCCAGCACTTCCGAGCCATCCAGTCCCAGGGTCTGTGCGTTCTCGTTTTCCAGGAACTGCAGCGGCAGCACGCCCATGCCGACCAGGTTGGAGCGGTGAATGCGTTCGAAGCTCTCGGCGATGACCGCCTTGACCCCGAGCAGGTTGGTGCCCTTGGCGGCCCAGTCACGCGAGGAGCCGGTGCCGTATTCCTTGCCGGCCAGCACCACCAGCGGTACGCCGTCGGCCTTGTACTTCATGGCCGCATCGTAGATCGCCAGCTTTTCCGGCTGGCCGCCGTCGGCGGGGTAGTACAGCGTGTTGCCGCCTTCTTCGCCGCCGAACATCAGGTTCTTGATGCGGATGTTGGCGAAGGTGCCGCGCACCATCACATCGTCGTTGCCGCGGCGGCTGCCGTAGCTGTTGAAGTCGGCCGGCTGCACGCCGCGTTCCTGCAGGAAGCGGCCTGCTGGCGAATCCTTCTTGATGTTGCCTGCCGGGGAGATGTGGTCGGTGGTGATCGAGTCGCCGAACAAACCCATGATGCGCGCGCCGTGCACGTCGTCCACGTTGCCGACCTGCATGGTCATGCCGTCGAAGTAGGGCGGGTTCTTGATGTAGGTGGAGGCTGCATCCCACTCGTACAGCGCGCCATCGGGGGAGGCGATGGTGTTCCAGCGGCTGTCGCCCTTGAACACGTCGGCGTAGTTCTGTTTGAACATTTCCGGGCCGACAGTGGCGGCGATGGTGTCGCCGATTTCCTTGTTGCTCGGCCAGATGTCGCGCAGGTACACCGGCTGACCATCGCGATCGGTGCCCAGCGGCTCGGTGGTGAGGTCGATGTCGGTGGTGCCGGCGATCGCATAGGCCACCACCAGCGGCGGCGACGCCAGATAATTCATCTTGACTTCGGGATGCACGCGGCCTTCGAAGTTGCGGTTGCCCGACAACACCGATGCGACGACCAGGTCGTCCTTGGCAATCGCGACGGACACGTCCTCCGGCAGTGGGCCGGAATTGCCGATGCAGGTGGTGCAGCCGTAGCCGACCACGTAGAAGCCGAGCGTTTCCAGGTCGGCAAGCACGCCGGCCTTGCTCAGGTAATCGGTGACCACGCGCGAGCCCGGCCCGAGCGAGGTCTTGACCCACGGCTGCGCCTTCAAGCCCTTGGCCGCCGCGTTGCGTGCCAGCAGGCCGGCGCCGAGCATCACCGCCGGGTTGGAGGTGTTGGTGCAGGAGGTGATGGCGGCAATCACCACCGAGCCATCACGCAGCTGCCAACCGGCGCCGCTGTCGGCCGCACCTTCGGCCTGGGCCGCCTTGGCGCCGACCGCGGTGCCGCCACCGCCTTCGTTCTTCAGGCGATCTTCCTGCTTGAGATCGGTGAGCTTCTTGCTGCGCGCCTCGGCGAACGGCTTGAGGCTCTCGCGGTAATTGGACTGCATGTCTTTCAGCAGCACGCGGTCCTGCGGGCGCTTGGGGCCAGCCAGCGACGGCTTGACCTCGCCCATGTCCAGCTCCAGCGTGGCGCTGTACTGCGCCGGCGGAGTGTTGGCGTCGTGCCACAGGCCCTGCGCCTTTGCATAGGCTTCCACCAGCGCAATCTGCTCCTCGCTGCGGCCGGACAGGCGCAGGTAGGTCAGCGACTCTTGGTCGACCGGGAAGATACCGCAGGTGGCGCCGTATTCGGGGGCCATGTTGCCGATGGTGGCGCGGTCGGCCAGCGGCAGGTGCTGCAGGCCCTCGCCGAAGAACTCAACAAATTTGCCGACCACGCCGGCCTTGCGCAGCATCTGGGTGACGGTGAGCACCAGATCGGTGGCGGTGGCGCCTTCGGGCAGTTTGCCGCTGAGCTTGAAGCCCACCACCTGCGGAATCAGCATCGAGGAGGGCTGGCCCAGCATCGCGGCTTCGGCTTCGATGCCGCCCACGCCCCAGCCCAGCACGCCGATGCCATTGATCATGGTGGTGTGGCTGTCGGTGCCGAACACGGTGTCCGGGTAGGCGACCAGGCTACCGTCCTTGTCCGCGCTCATCACCACGCGGGCGAGGTTTTCCAGATTGACCTGGTGGACGATGCCGGTATTGGGCGGCACCACCTTGAAGTTTTCGAACGCCTTCTGGCCCCAGCGCAGGAAGCCGTAGCGTTCCTGGTTACGCTGGAATTCGATCTTGCCATTGAGGTCGAGCGCGTCGGGCTTGCCGAACACGTCCACCTGCACCGAGTGGTCGATGACCAGTTCGGAGGGGATCTGCGGGTTGATCTGGTCGGCCTTGCCGCCCAGCTTGACCACCGCATCGCGCATCGCCGCCAGGTCGACCACGCACGGCACGCCGGTGAAATCCTGCAACACCACGCGCGCGGGCATGAAGGCGATTTCGATATCGGGTTCGGCTGCGGGGTCCCACTTGGCGACCGCTTCGATATGGTCCTTGCCGACGGTCAAGCCGCCGTCTTCGTGCCGGAGCAGATTCTCCAGCAGGATCTTCATCGAGTAGGGCAGGTGGCCGATATCGAAGCGCTCGCCCAGTTTGGGCAGGCTGTAATAGTCGTAGCGCTTGCCGTGGACCTCAAATGAGGTGCGGGTGGAAAAGGAATCGCTCATGTATCACTCCTATGGCGTCGAAGGCTTTAGGTAGGGGTCCATTCTGAGCGATTCAGTGTGTACGCACGGTGTGTCAAGGTCGATCTGCCGGCTTGAGTACGATCGCGCAAGTACGTATCATGCGTACATACTTTCTGGAGCATGCTCATGGAAGCCACCGTTGCCGAACGCGGACAGATCACGCTGCCCAAGGCCGTGCGCGATGCCCTGGGCCTGACCAAGGGCACCACCCTCAAGATCGAACTCGATGGTGGCCGCATCATCTTGCGCAAAGATGTCAGCGAGGCGCTGCGCAAGGTGCGCGGCAAGTTCAAGCTGGTCGATGGCCTGACCAGCACCGACGAGGCCATGCGCGCCATTCGCGGCCGCGCGCCCGGGGATCCGTTCGACCCATGATCGCCCTGGATTCCTCGGTGTTGCTGGACATCCTCATCGGCGACCCGGTGTATGGCGAGGTGTCGGAGATCTGCATCGGCGATGCGCTGGCCCGCGACGAAGTGGTGGTCTGCGATGCGGTGGTGGCCGAAGTGCTGGCCATGCTCGACACCCAGGTCGACCTGATGGAAACCCTGGCCTCGATCGGGGTGCGTTACGAAGCCACCCAGGAAGCGGCGGCGGTGCGCGCCGGCCATATGAACAAGCGCTTCCGCGCACGCGGCGGCAAGCGCGAGCGGGTGGTGGCGGATTTTCTGATCGGCGCCCACGCGATGCTTCAGTGCGATGGGTTGATCACCCGCGACGAGGGCTTCTTCCGCGACTACTTCAAGGGCTTGAAGATCACCGTCCCCAAGCCCGTTGCCTGATCCACGTCTTCCGATCCACGCCTGACCTTTTACACATTCACTGCTGTCCTTTTTGGAGAACCCGCATGTTGGAAGCCTATCGCCACCACGTTGCAGAGCGCGCCGCGCTCGGTATCCCGCCGCTGCCGCTGACCGCGCAGCAGACCGCCGAGGTCATTGAGCTGTTGAAGGCTCCGCCGGCGGGCGAAGAAGAATTCCTGGTCGAGCTGCTCAGCCAGCGCGTGCCGGCCGGCGTCGATGACGCCGCCAAGGTCAAGGCTTCGTACCTGGCTGCGGTGGCCTTCGGCACCGAGAACACCGCACTGATCAGCCCCACGCGTGCAACCGAGCTGCTCGGCACCATGCTGGGTGGCTACAACATCCAGCCGCTGATCGACCTGCTCGACAACGCCGAGCTGGGCGCCACCGCCGCCGAAGCGCTCAAGCACACCTTGCTGGTGTTCGATGCCTTCCACGACGTGCAGGAAAAGGCCGAAGCCGGCAATGCGCACGCCAAGGCCGTGCTGCAGAGCTGGGCCGATGCCGAGTGGTTCACCAGCAAGCCGGAAGTGCCGCAGAGCATGACCGTCAGCGTGTTCAAGGTGCCGGGTGAGACCAATACCGACGACCTGTCGCCGGCTCCGGATGCCACCACCCGCCCGGATATCCCGCTGCACGCGCTGGCGATGCTGAAGAACAAGCGCGACGGCGCGGCGTTCGAGCCGGAAGAAGACGGCAAGCGCGGCCCGATCCAGGCCATTGCCGATCTCAAGGACAAGGGCCACCTGGTCGCCTATGTGGGCGACGTGGTCGGTACCGGTTCCTCGCGCAAGTCGGCGACCAACTCGGTGCTGTGGTGGACCGGCGAAGACATTCCGTTCATTCCCAACAAGCGCTTCGGCGGCGTGTGCCTGGGCAGCAAGATCGCCCCGATCTTCTACAACACCATGGAAGACGCAGGCGCCTTGCCGATCGAGCTGGACGTATCGCAGATGGAGCACGGCGATGTGGTCGAGTTGCGTCCGTACGACGGCAAGGCGCTGAAGAACGGGCAGGTGATCGCCGAGTTCGCGATGAAGTCGGACGTGCTGTTCGACGAGGTGCGCGCCGGTGGCCGCATTCCGTTGATCGTCGGCCGCGGCCTGACCGCCAAGGCGCGCGAGTTCCTGGGCCTGCCGGCCTCGGACCTGTTCCGCCTGCCGATGGACCCGCCGGACACCGGCAAGGGCTTCTCGCTGGCGCAGAAGATGGTCGGCCGCGCCTGCGGCTTGCCGGAAGGCCAGGGCATGCGCCCGGGCACGTATTGCGAGCCGAAGATGACCTCGGTGGGCTCGCAGGACACCACCGGCCCGATGACCCGCGACGAGCTCAAGGACCTGGCCTGCCTGGGCTTCTCGGCCGACCTGGTGATGCAGTCGTTCTGCCACACCGCCGCCTACCCGAAGCCGGTGGACGTCAAGACCCACCACACCCTGCCGGAATTCATCTCCACCCGTGGCGGCGTGTCGCTGCGTCCGGGCGATGGCGTGATCCACAGCTGGCTCAATCGCATGCTGCTGCCCGACACCGTCGGCACCGGCGGCGACTCGCATACCCGTTTCCCGATCGGCATCTCGTTCCCGGCCGGCTCCGGCCTGGTGGCCTTCGCCGCCGCCACCGGTGTGATGCCGCTGGACATGCCCGAGAGCGTGCTGGTGCGCTTCAAGGGTGAGATGCAGCCGGGCGTGACCCTGCGCGACCTGGTCAACGCGATTCCGCTGTACGCGATCAAGGATGGTCTGTTGACCGTGGCCAAGCAGGGCAAGAAGAACATCTTCTCCGGCCGCATCCTGGAAATCGAAGGCTTGCCGAACCTGAAGGTGGAGCAGGCGTTCGAACTGTCCGACGCCTCGGCCGAACGTTCGGCGGCCGGTTGCACCGTGCACCTGGACAAGGCACCGATCATCGAATACCTGACCAGCAACATCACCCTGCTGCGCTGGATGATCGCCGAAGGCTATGCCGATGCGCGCACGCTGGGCCGCCGCATCAAGAAGATGGAAGAGTGGCTGGCCGATCCGCAACTGCTGCAGCCCGATGCCGACGCCGAGTACGCCGCCGTCATCGAGATCGACCTGGCCGACATCCACGAGCCGATCGTGGCTTGCCCGAACGACCCGGACGACGTCAAGACGCTATCCGAGGTCGCCGGTGCGGCGATCGACGAAGTGTTCATCGGTTCGTGCATGACCAACATCGGGCACTTCCGTGCCGCCGCCAAGCTGCTGGAAGGCAAGCGCGATATCCCGACCCGCCTGTGGGTGGCGCCGCCGACCAAGATGGACGCCTCCGAGCTGACCAAGGAAGGCCATTACGGCACCTTCGGCGCGGCCGGTGCGCGCATGGAAATGCCCGGCTGCTCGCTATGCATGGGCAATCAGGCGCAGGCACGCGAGGGCGCCACGGTGTTCTCCACCTCCACGCGCAACTTCCCCAACCGCCTGGGTCGCAATACCAATGTGTACCTGGGCTCGGCGGAGCTGGCGGCGATCTGCTCGCGTCTGGGCCGGATCCCGACCAAGGACGAGTACATGGCCGACGTGGGTGTGATCAAGACCAGTGGCGAGCAGATCTACCGCTACATGAACTTCGATCAGATCCAGGAATACCAGGACGTGGCCGATACCGTCGCGGCCTGATTTCAGCCGCTGGTCTGTGTGAGTCCGAAATGCCCGGCACGCCGGGCATTTCGCTTTTCGGACAATCGCTTCGTGTTGTCGTCACGAAGCCGGGCGTTAAAGCAACTACCAGCTGACTGGATTGTGGCATTGCAACAAAAATCTGAGGTCCACGGGTCTAGAGTCCGGCCGCTCTACCACTGTCCGTTGATGCCCATGCCCATTTGCACAATTTCCGGTCAGACGTTGCACTACACGCAACACGGCCAAGGTTTTCCGGTTTTGCTTGGTCACAGTTATCTCTGGGACGCTGCGATGTGGGAGCCGCAGATCCAGGCGCTGTCGCAGCATTACCAGGTCATCGTTCCCGAGTTGTGGGGGCATGGGCAATCGGACGCATTGCCGGCGGGTACGCAGACCGTGGGGGATCTGGCCGATCAGATGCTGACGCTGATGGATGCACTGGAGCTTCCGCAATGTGCAGTGGTGGGTCTGTCGGTGGGTGGCATGTGGGGCGCGGAGTTGGCGATGCGCGCGCCGGAGCGCGTGCGTAGCCTGGTGTTGATGGACACCTTTATGGGTGCCGAATCGCAGGCGACGCAAGCGCGCTACTTCGCATTGCTCGATGCGATCGATGCGGCGGGGCAGGTGACCCCGGCATTGGTCGAGGCGATCGTGCCGCTCTTTTTCCGCCCCGACATCGATCTGCAGTCTGCGTTGCCGGCGGCGTTCGCGCAGCGTCTGGCGGCGATGTCGCCCGAGCAGTTGCGCGCTTCGATCGTGCCGCTAGGGCGGCTGATCTTCGGGCGCGACGATCGACTCGAAACGCTGGCTGCGCTCAACCCTGCCAACACGTTCCTGTTGGGTGGCGAATACGACGTTCCGCGCCCGCCGGAGGAGTTGTGGATGATGGCCGAGGTCATCGGTTGCGACTACGAACTGGTGCCCGATGCAGGGCATATCGCGTCGCTGGAAAATCCGGCGTTCGTCAATGCGCAGTTGTTGGGATGGTTGAAGCGCACGCTGCAGTGATGCTTGGTTGGTCGCGTGCGCGGTGTCCTCACCGCGCGCGGGACACGCGGTGAACCCGCCCACGGGGGCCCGATGGCGGCATCCCTGCCGCCAACGGTCCTGCAAGCGGCGAAAGCACCGCAGCAGATCGTTGGCTGGTTGTTTGACATGACGCTCTGCAGCGAAGCCGCAGCGTAGCCAGGCCGCAGTCGACGCACGCATGGCGCGCATGTCTTAGGAAAACTGAGCTTGTTCTCGACGTGACCGGCAACAGGTCGCGATCGATAGGCAGCAGTGTTGGCGTGCACTCCCAATCAATGCCTGGTACGAGCAGGAAATGCCGGACTCGGTGGCAACCGCACCCTGCCTCATCGCCAACACCCCGCTTTTCATCAGTTGCGTTAAGAGCGGCTAACAAAACTACTGCGCAGCCCCCAGGCGGGCGTGGCCGGTGCTCGGAATCGGCATGTACCACGCGGACACTCCGGTTCCTGCGCGCCATCCGCGCCCACCTGACGGCTGGCTACGTTTTGTTAGCCGCTCTAAGGCTGTGTGCCCAGCCACGCTTCCAGCGCTGCGGCCGGTAGCGGCCGCGAGAACAGATAGCCTTGTAGGACTTCGCAGCCCAGGTCGGCGAGAAACAGGCGTTGTGCTTCGTTTTCCACGCCTTCGGCGACCACGTGCTTGCGCAGGTGCTCGCCGATGCGTAGCACCGAGGTGGTGAGCGCGCGGGCGTCCTCGCTGTGTTCGATATCGCGGACGAAGCTCATGTCCAGTTTGAGTTCGTCGATCGGCAGGCGATGCAGATGGCTCAGGCTGGAATAGCCGGTGCCGAAATCGTCCAGCGACAGCGAGATGCCGGCTTCGCGGATGGCGTGCAGGTTTTCCAGCACGCCCGGCTGGCCGGACAGCATCACGCTTTCGGTCAATTCCAGGGTCAGGTCGGAGGTTTGTACGCCGGTGTCGGCGATCAATCGAAGCAGATCGGGAAGCATGCGCGGGCTTTCGAAGCTGCTGGCCGACAGATTGACCGAAACGCGCGTGACCGGCACGCCGCGCAGACGCCAGTCTGCCACCTGCTCACAGGCCCGCCGCAGGACCCAGGCGTTGAGCTGCGGCATCATGCCTTGCTCTTCGGCGACAGGCAGAAAGCGTGCGGGCGAAATCGCGCCCAGCTGCGGATGATTCCAGCGCAGCAGCGCTTCCACGCCATACAGCGCGTGCGGTGCGGCGCTATGCATCTGCGGCTGGTAGTGCAACTGCAGTTGGTCGCGGCCGATGGCCTGGCGCAGCTCCGCTTCCAGCGCAACGCGTTCCTGCGCCATGCGGTTCATGTCGGAACTGAAGAAGCGGAAACGCCCACCGCCTTCCTTCTTGGCGCGATTCATCGCCAGATCGGCGTGGCGCAACAGGATATTGATCTCGCGGCCGTCCTCGGGAAACATCGCTACGCCGATACTGGCCGACGAATGCACGGTCATATGGCCGACCGGCAGCGGGCTGGCGATACTGACCAACAAGCGCTCTGCGGCGGCACTGGCCTGCTCTGCACTGCATTGCGGCAGCGCAAGTGCGAATTCGTCGCCTGACAGGCGCGCCAGCATCGCCGTAGCGGTGAGTTGGTCGTTGATGCGCAGGGCGATATCGCGCAACAGGCCATCACCCGCGGCATGGCCCTGGCTATCGTTGATGAGCTTGAAACGATCGATGTTGATGAACATCAACGCTGCTGGTTCGCCGGCGTATTCGGCCTGCGTCAGCGCCTGCTCGGCGCGCGCGTTGAACATGATGCGATTCGGCAAGCCGGTGAGCGTGTCGTAGAACGCCAGTTGATGCACGCGCTGGCGGATCTGCTCGCGCTCCAGCGCCAGCGTGCACAGTTGCTGGCACAAATCGGTCAGCCGCACATGCCAGGCATCGGCACGGTGCGGCTTGCGGTAATACAGCGCGAAGGTGCCGAGCACGCGCGCACTGTTGGAGCGGATCGGCGTACTCCAGCAGGCGTGCAGGCCCCACCGCAACATCGTATCGCGATACGGTTCGAACGACGGGTCGGTGGCGATGTCTTCCACCATCACCGCGCGACCGCGCCAGGCCGCGGTGCCGCAGGCGCCTGCGCCCGGGGCGATTTTCAAGCCGTTGACCGCTTCGGCGTATTCGGGCGGCAGGCTGGGCGCAGCCAGCGAATGCAGGCGGCCCTGGTTGTCGGCGCTCATGACGGCCGCCAACACTTCCGGGGCGATGCGTTCGACCTCGGTGCAAATCAGCGTCATCACCTCGATCAACGGGCGTTCCTGCACCAGGGCTTCCAGCACGCGGTGCTGTAGCACCTCGTGCATCTTGGTGTCGGTGATGTCGGTCAGCACCGCCACGTAATGCGAGGGGGTGTGGTCGGCGTCGTAGATCGGGTTGAAGTTGAGCGAGACCCACAACGGCGAGCCGTCCTTGCGATAGACCAGCAAGTCGGCACGGGTCTGCTGCAAGGCATCGGCGCGCTCGCGCACGCGCGCGACTTCGCCCTGGTCGCTCTGCGCGCGGGTCAACACATCCGATGGACGCTGACCGACAAGCTCGGCTTCGGTGTAGCCGAACATGCGCTGGAAGCCATCGTTGGCATACAGCAGGCGCGATTGCAGATCGCAGATGAGAATAGCGCTGCTACTGCCATCCAGCGCTTCGGCCAGCAGGCGCGAACGGCGCTGCTCGGGCTGTTCGCCGGCCTTGGCCATGCCGGCGGTGACCGGGCCGGGCCTGACCAGATCGTGGCTTGGCGCGTTCGCATGCACCGGCTCAGCCGTCCCCGGCGTGCGATAGACCTCCGCGTCCGTAGCAGCGCCTGTCGCGCTTTCCTGTGTCAGCGGAAGGGACGGGTCGGTCGGGTGCGAGGGATGCGCGGCCATGCCGGATCAGCGTGCCTGCGCCGACAATGCGAGCAAGCGCTCGGCCACGCGCTCCAGCGGCACCACTTCCTGCGCCGCGCCGAGTTTGTACGCCGCGCCGGGCATGCCCCAGACCACGCTGCTGGCTTCGTCCTGCACGAGCGTCGGCGCGCCGGCCTGCAGCATTTCCAGCAGCCCGCGTGCGCCGTCGTCGCCCATGCCGGTGAGGATGGCGCCGACCGCATTGGGGCCGGCATTTGCGGCGACAGAACGGAACAGCACATCCACCGCCGGCTTGTGGCGATTGACCGGCGGACCATCGTCGATACGGCAGCGCCAACGCGCACCGTCGCGGATGATGCGCAGATGCTGGCCGCCCGGCGGCAGATACGCGTGACCGGGAAGGATCGCTTCGCCATCAGTGGCTTCGCGCACCGACATGGCGGAATGGCGGTTGAGGCGCTCTGCAAATGCAGTGCTGAAGCTGGCCGGCAGGTGCTGGGTCATCACCACTGCGGGCGCATCGGCGGGCATGTGTTCGAGCACCACGCGCAGCGCTTCGGTGCCGCCGGCGGACGCACCGATGGCGATCAGGCGGTCGGTGGTGCGAAAGCGCAGCGCGCTACCGGGCACCGGCGCCGACTGCATGTCGAGCGTGACCTTTGGTGTGCTGGGGCGGTGCAGTGCGCTGACCTTGGCTTTGGCGGCCATCTTGACCTTGCTGACGATTTCTTCTGCATAACCTTCCAGCCCGCGTGCGACGTCGATCTTGGGCTTGGACACGAAGTCCACTGCGCCCAGCGACAAAGCCTGCAAGGTGGTGTCGGCGCCGCGCTCGGTCAGCGATGAAATCATCACCACCGGAGTAGGGCGCAGGCGCATCAGGTTTTCCAGGAACACCAATCCGTCCATGCGCGGCATTTCCACATCCAGCGTGATGACGTCCGGATTGAGGCGCTTGATCTTTTCGCGCGCCAGCAACGGGTCGGCGGCGGAGCCGACCACTTCGATGCCGGCATCGCGCGAGAGGAGTTCGGTGAGCATCTGACGCACGACCGCCGAATCGTCGACGATCAGTACACGCACAGGAGTTTCCAGCGTCATTCGAACAACTCCACTCCACCGGTGACCGGTGCTTTGGATAGACGGGCGCGCACGGCCGATTCGGTGGCGGCGACTTCGGCTTCGTGTGCATGCGGCAGACGCTGCACGACGACGCGGCCGGTCGTTGCGAAGAACCACACCTTGCGCGGATGGATGCCGCACAGATCTTCAGCAATGATGGGAATGTGTTCTGCCTGCAGGTACTGGCGGACGAACTCGGCGTTGCGGGTGCCGACCGGGTTGCTGGTAAAGCCCTTGAGCACGTTGGCGCCACCGAAAACCTTGGCTTCGATGCGTTTGCGGTGCGCGCCGCGCTTGAGCATGTCGTTGATCAGCAACTCCATCGCGTAACTGCCGTAACGCGCGGGTGCGCCATCGCCGATCTGGCCTTCTGGCAACAAGAAGTGGTTCATGCCGCCGATCTTGAGCACCGGATCGCGCAGGCAGGCTGCAACGCAAGATCCCAGGGTGGTTGTCAACGCGGTGTCGTCGTCCACCACCAGATACTGCGTGGGCAGCAGTTTGGCGGCGATGGTCTGGAAGCGCGAATCGCGGTAGCGCATGACGTCGTCGACTTGCACGGCCGTACTCATGTAGAGGCTCCTGCGCGCGGTGCGCGCCGATACAGCGTGCGCCCGCACGGCTGGATCAGATCGGCCGCGTGCAGGTAATTCTCCGAATGCCCGGTATAGAGCAGGCCGTCGTCGCCCATGTGGCTGACCAGGCGCGACAGGATGCCGCGTTGAGTGGGCTTGTCGAAATAGATCATCACGTTGCGGCAGAACAGCGCGGCATACGGGCCGCCGACGTCGTAACGCGGTGCCAGCAGATTCAACTGGCGGTATTCGATGAGTTGGCGCAGTGCGGGAATGACCCGGCACTTGCCTTCGTTGGGGCCGCTGCCGCGCTGAAAGTATTTGCGCTTGATCGAAGCATCCAGCGAGGCGACGCGGTCGATGGCATAGACGCCACGCGACGCGGTTTCCAATACCTGGGTATCGACGTCGGTGGCGACGATGCTCACCGGCGGGGTCAGCGTGCCGAAGGCTTCGCAGGCGGTGATGGCGATGGAGTAGGGCTCCTCACCGGTCGAGGCCGCGCACGACCAGATCTTCAACGGCGCCTGCGAGGCGCGCTTTTGCAGTTCTTCGCGCAGCTTGTCGAAGTGGTGCGGCTCGCGGAAGAACGAGGTCAGGTTGGTGGTCAGCGCGTTGGTGAATGCCTGCCATTCTTCCTCATCGTTGCCGGCTTCGAGCTGATCGAGATAATCACGGAACGAGCGCAGACCGAGCACGCGCAAACGACGCGAGAGACGGCCATACACCATGTCGCGCTTGGCTGGCGCCAACGCGATACCGACACGCTGGTAGATCAAGTCGCAGACGCGCTTGAAGTCGCGGTCGCCGAAGTCAAATTCGCGTGTGTCTGAAGCGGGGGTCGTAGTCGTCATATCCATACGCGTCGTGAGCTATCACTAGATATCGGCCACGTAGTCACGCAACTGAAGCGCCAATGCATGGATTGCACGCGGTTGGGTTCGGTAGGCCGTGCGATGGGGTATGGCGGTGCATTCGCTGGCCGCTCAGAGCCATGGCGGCTCATCAGGTTGTCCGCAGCAGCGTGCGCGTGGTGATCAACGCAGATGCCGTGCCCAGATGCACAACGCCCCGGCTGTGCCGGGGCGTTGGGGTGACAGCGGTGAATCAGAACTCTTGCCAGTTACCGTCGGCCAGCGCAGCCTGTGATTTGGCAGGCCGCACCGCGGTTGCCGCTGCCCGCGCTACCGGCTTGGCGGCGCCTTTCACTGCAACCGGGCGCGAGGCGATCTGCCGCACGCGTGCGGTCTGGGTTACCTGCGCAGCCGATTCGTCCAGCTTGAACACCGACACCGCTTCGGCCAGGTGACCGGCCTGCTCTTCCATCGAGCGGGCGGCGGCGGTGGCTTCTTCCACCAGCGCAGCATTCTGCTGGGTGGTTTCGTCCATCTGGGTGATGGTCTGGTTGACCTGCTCGATACCGGACGATTGCTCCTGCGAAGCAGCAGAAATCTCGCCCATGATGTCGGTGACGCGCTGCACGCTGGCCACGATGTCGGCCATGGTGGCGCCAGCCTTGCGGACCAGTGCCGAGCCTTCGGCAACCTTGTGCACGGAATCGTCGATCAAGCCCTTGATCTCCTTCGCCGCACCGGCCGAACGCTGTGCCAGCGTACGCACTTCGGAGGCGACCACCGCAAAACCGCGGCCCTGTTCGCCGGCACGTGCCGCTTCCACCGCTGCATTCAACGCCAAGATATTGGTCTGGAAGGCGATGCCATCGATGACGCTGATGATGTCGGCGATCTTCTTGGACGAGGCTTCGATGCCGGACATGGTGGTGACCACCTGCGACACCACTTCACCGCCTTGCGAGGCCACGCCGGTGGCACCGATGGCAAGCTGGTTGGCCTGACGGGCGCTTTCGGCGTTCTGCTTGACGGTGGAGGTGAGCTCTTCCATGGAAGCTGCGGTTTCTTCCAGGTTGGCGGCCTGCTGCTCGGTACGGTGCGACAGGTCACTGTTGCCCGAGGCGATTTCGCCAGCGGCCGAGTTGATCGCACTGGACGACAGCTTGATGCGCCCAACGATGTCGGCCAGCTGCTCGGCGGTGGCATTGGCATCGTCACGCATCTGCGCGAACACGCCGCTGAACTCGCCATGCATGCGCACGGTCAGGTCGCCGCGCGACAGCGCGGACAACAGGGCCGAGATCTGCTCCAGGCTGCCGGCATTGGCATCCAGCAAGCCGTTGAGCTGCTGCGCCAACTGCAGGAAGAAACCCTGCTTGCCGTCGGTTTCCACGCGGCCGCTCATGTCGCCGCTGGCAGCGGCACGCACGATACGGGCGACTTCGTCTTCCACCTGGACCTCGATGGTGCGGTCGCGCCATTCGCAGACTTCGCCGCTGGTCTCGCCCTGTTCGTTCTTGATGGCGGTGACCGTCTGTGCCAGCACCACTTCGCCGAAGCGCTCTTCGAAGCTGGTGACGCCATCGCGTTCCAATGCGGCAATGGCCTTGCGCACGGTCGCATCTGACAGACCCAGATAGCTGATGTGCTGACCGATGACCTTGCTCGCATCGAACTCGGGCGATGCCAGGCGGATGCTGCTTTCGTACTGCGCCACGATCTTCTTGAAGGCGTCGTTGGCGTAGATCATCACGCGCTCGGGATCGGTGATGAAGGTGCCGGTCGAGGACTTGTCCAGCGCGGTACGGATACGCAGGTTTTCGTCGGCAATCCTCTGATCGCGTTCGATACGCTCCTTCAGGTCGCGCTGCATGCGCTGCATCGAGCGCATCAACTCGCCCACTTCGTCCTGTCCCTGCACGTTGATCTGGCCGTCCAGCTTGCCGCCGGCGATCTCGGTGGCGGTGGTGACCGCGCCGAGCATGCTCTTGACGATGGAACGGGCGAACAGGAACGCCAGGCCCAGGCCGCCGGCAATGCCGATCAGCAGCACCATCACGGTCAGCGAGACGGAGGTGGCGTGGACCTTTTCGGCCTTGGTCTTGGCTGCCTGCGCCAGCATGTTGTCTTCGGCGATCAACGCAGCCAGCGAATCCTTGGCCTTGTTGTGCAGGGTGCGGGTTTCGCCGACGAAGGTGTCGATGGCGTCGTCGGGCAGATTGAGTTCGATCATTTCATTGACGCTGGCGTAGGAAGCCGAGGCCTTCTTCCAGTCGGCCACGAACACGTCGAACAGCTTCTTCTGTTGCGGGCTCTCGATCAGGCGCGGGTAGCCCTTGATGGTGGCCTCGATCTCGCCATTGAGCTTCTTGGTGCGAACCTTGGCTTCCTGCTTGACCGCATCGCTGGCGCGCACCAGGTTTTGATAAGACGCATTCCGGTATTCGCCCAGCATGCCGCGCAGATCGCCGGCTTCGCGCACGCTGGACATGGTGTTGCCGGCCAGGTCGCGGGTCACGTTGTTGAGCGATGCCAGCCCCGAGTACGCGATGATTCCCTGTACCAGCATGATCAGCAGCACGATGCCGAACGCCAGCATCAGCCGCGGCATCAATTTCAGATTATTGATCCATTGCATTGACACGATCCCCCGTAAAAGTCAGTCCGCATAATCCAGACAGCACATCGCCACGCATGGGCGTGGCGATGTGCGATGCGATTACTTGATGGTGGCGAGCTTCAGGCTGGCCGGGGAGCTGACTTCGATTTCGGCGCGCGAGCTGTCGCGCTGGATCTTGCCGAGGACGCAGACGTCCTTGCCTTCCAGGGTTTCCGGGGCAAAGCTGAACTTGCCGCGGTTGGCGCCGTCGATACGGGCCGAGAAGGTGTGGCGCGGGAACATGCCGCCCATGTACAGGAAGGTGGGTTCGCCTTCCGAGCTCTGCGCGTACTTGGCCTTTTCGACCTTGCCGCACACCATGCCGTCCTTGCCAACGAAGCGCGTCGCCATTTCCGGCGGAATCATTTCCTGCGACTGGGCCGACAGCGAGGGAGCAACGATCACGAGAGCAGCGACGGGGAGGAGCGAGAGCAGGAACTTCATTGGGATTCTCCAGAAATCAAAAGTCGAACGGTGACCCGTTGAGTGGATGCGGGCTTCCATTCAGCTATCGGCTAGCCGCCGTTCAACTTGAATCCAAAAAATGTGATGTTCATTGCACTTCAATAGCGTGGTGCGTCGTGTGTGGGGAGACTCCCGACACGCAATAGTCTTAGATGCGTTCGCTTAACGCATTGCGGCCGTCGGAGTGGTGCAGTGGATGCCGGGCGGCGCCATGTACACGTGGTACATGACGGCTCCCGCACACCCCCACACCTCTGCCGACGACCGCAGGCGAGGCAAACCAGCCGCTTGAATCAGGCGGCTTCTTCGACCAGCTGCTGGCCCAGCTCGGTGCTGTCCAGCAGGGTTTCGATATCCAGCAGGATCAACATGCGATCGTCCTGGGTGCCGATCCCCGAGATGAAACGGGTATCGACCGCAGCGCCGAACTCGGGCGTGGGACGGATCTGGTCGTCGTTGAGCGGAATCACGTCGGACACGCTGTCCACGACGATGCCGACGACGCGGTCTTCGACGTTGAGCACGATCATCACGGTGAAGGCGTCGTAGCGCGCTTCTTTCAGGCGCAGCTTCAGGCGCAGGTCGATCACCGGCACGATGGTGCCGCGCAGGTTGATCACACCCTTGATGTAGTCGGGCGCGTCGGGCAGACGGGTGACCGAATCGTAGCCGCGGATTTCCTGCACTTTCAGGATGTCCACGCCGTAGTGTTCTTCGCCCAAAGCGAAGCTGAGGAATTCACCACCGGTGCCGGTGGCAGTGCTTTTGTCGTTCATGGAAACTCCGGGCGTTGCGGCTAAGTGTCAGGTTGCGGCAGGACTGCGGCAGCAGAGACGGATGAGGGATGCCCTAGCAACATCGGCGGGGTGGGCAGCAACTTTAGGTGCCGGCCTCGCGTGGTGAGGGAGGGTTCAGAACACGCCGCTCTTGCGCGCGTTGCGCTGGCGGTCGACGCGGAAAATGTAGCGCTGGATGGTTTCGTCGGCGCCGCGCGGCAATTCGCTGAACTGCATGCCGATCCGGAAGCCTTCGCTGCCGTTGGGTAGCGTCTGCTTGTACTGGCTGCACACGGTGAGCGGCAGCGTGATGGGGGCCGTGTCGGGCAGTTGCAGAATGCAGTTGCGATACGTGCGTTGCGGCTCAAGCAATGGCATGCCGTCGGTGAGCGACACCGCCAGGCCGCCGCTGCTGATGTCGATGACGCGCAACTGCAGCTGAAGTGCTTCGCCTTGTGCGGCTTCCTGGCGGATGGTGCAGACGGGGGAGTCGGTGATCGGCGTTTCCAGCCGGTACGATTCACGCCGTTGCATGTGGTACATGGCGTCGGGCAGGTCGGCGCGGAAAGCGACGTGGATATCGCGCTCGATGCGCTCTGCCTTTTCCAGCCGGAAGCGGATGTTGACCCGTTCCAGTTGGGCATAGCACAGCAGGTATTTGGCGCCTTCGATGGCGCGGTTGGAGGCCTCGTTATGGCTGCCGTCCAGGATCACGCAGTCGTCGTCTTCGTCCACGTCCAGCACGGCGGTGGGCACGGCCAAGTCGCGGCCGGCCACATGCATGGTCACGATGGCGCGTTGGTCGAGCAACTGGCGCAGCAATCCACGGATCTGCCGCTTGTTGCGCAGCAGATAGCGCTCGTCACCTTCGGCGAGGTGATCGGCGTCGTTGTCCAGCTCTGAGGTATCGCCTTGGGACATGGGCACAAGCACAGTAGCAGCGGGAAGGCGCCTGGCGGGTTGTCCCGGCGTCGCCTTGATATCGGCGGCAAAGCCAGATCTTTAAGAGTGGCTGACGAAACGGTTGTGTCGAGGTCGCTCAACGCTATGCGTGAAATGACCACTCGAGTTGGTCGATGCGCAGTGTTTCGGCAAGCAACCAGCAGTGGTCGGGAGCGGTGTCTGGCGGCATGGATGCCCACAGGGACGGGTTCACGGCGTGACCCACAAGCGGCGAGGGCATCGCGCCCTCGATGCTTGTGGGGTTGCTGCAGGCAGTCCTGTTTGCCGTCTCAGCTGTAGGCGTGGCGTGCGTTGGCCAGCAGGGTGTTCAGGCGGTCCTGCGGCTCCAGGCGGAACACCGCCACCGCATCGACCAACTGTGCGGCCTGGTCTTCCATCGAACGGGCTGCGGCGGTGGCTTCTTCCACCAGCGCGGCGTTTTGCTGGGTGGTTTCGTCCATCTGGGTGACGGTCTGGTTGACCTGGGTGATACCCGCAGCCTGTTCGCGCGATGCGCTGGTGATCTCGCCCATGATGTTGGTGACGCGCTGCACCGAGGTCACCACTTGCTGCATGGTGCTGCCGGCTTCGGACGCCAGTGCAGCGCCGTTGCCGATACGGGTCACCGAGTCTTCGATCAGGTGTTTGATCTCCTTGGCGGCGCCGGCCGAGCGCTGTGCCAACGTGCGCACTTCCGAGGCAACCACGGCAAAGCCGCGGCCCTGTTCGCCGGCACGTGCCGCTTCCACTGCTGCGTTCAAGGCCAGGATATTGGTCTGGAACGCAATGCCGTCGATGACGCTGATGATCTCGGCGATCTTCTTCGAAGAGGCGTCGATATCGGCCATGGTGGTCACCACGCGGTTCACCACATCGCCGCCCTTTACGGCTACACCGGCGGCATCGAGTACCAAGCGATTGGCCTGGTCGGCGTTGTCGGCGTTCTGCTTGACGGTGGCGGTGAGCTCTTCCATCGAAGCAGCGGTTTCTTCCAGCGCGGCCGCCTGTTGTTCGGTGCGACGCGACAGGTCGCCATTGCCGGTGGCGATTTCAGTGGCGGCCGAATTGATCGTCAGCGAGGAGTCCTTGATACGGCGCACGATGCCGGCCAATTGATCGGCGGTGGCATTGGCATCGTCGCGGATGGTGGCGAAGACGCCTTGCAGTTCGCCGTCCATGCGTGCAGTCAGATCGCCTTGCGACAGCGACGAGAGCAGGGCAGAGACGCGCGACAGACCATCGGCATTGTTGTCCAGCAGCGTGTTGAGCTGCTGAGCCAGCAGCAGCAGGAAGCCATGCTTGCCCCGGAGGTCGATGCGCTCGCTGAGATCGCCGGCGGCGGCGGCCTCCACCACGTGCGCGACCTCCTGTTCCACCTGCACTTCCTGGGTACGGTCGCTCCATTCGACCACATAGCCCATGCGCTCACCGGTGGCAGCCACGACCGGGCTGACCACTTCCTGCACGATGCGGCCGCCGATTTCAATCTGTGCAGTGTGCGTGCTCTTGAGCTGATCCAGCAGGCGTGCCTGCTCGGGATTGCGATGGAACTGGTCGATGCGGGTATCGCTCAATGCAGTGGCATCGAAGTTGGGCAGGTCGTGCCGCACAACGTCCTGCATTTCCGACAGCATGCGCTGCAGCGGACGATTGACGTAAATGATGCGGCGGTCGGCGTCGGCGATCATCACATTGGTGCTGACGTCGTCCAATGCGGTGCGCACGCGCAGTGCTTCGCTGGCGATCAGGTGGTCGCGTTCCAGGCGTGCGCGCAGGTCGTCGCGCATGGTGCGCGCGTTGAGCAGCAGGCGGCCGAGTTCGTCGTGCCGGTCGATGTCGATGGGGTTGTCCAGGCGGCCGGCAGCCACGTCGCCGAGCACGCGTTCCACTGCCAGCAGCGGACGGGTGACCATCTTGCGCGCGGCGATGAACACCACCGCGATGCACAGCGCCAACACCACCAGCGAGAACAGCAGCATGCTGCCCATGAGTGCATCCAGCGGGCCGTCGATGGCACTGCGCGGCTGCGCACCGATCACCGCCCACTGCCACGGCGCGTAGCGCTGTGCGGTGACTTCGAACGCCTGGCTTGCGCCCTTGGCATCGCGCAGCTGCACGTTGGCGCTGGGCTGCTTGCCGTCCAGCGCTGCCTGCAACAGCGCCTGCTGTTCGGCCGGCACCAGCGCCGCCAACGTGGCCGGGGTGCCCGGCGGGGCCGCGATGACCTGGCCCTGGCGCTCGCCTGGCGCCATATCGACGATGACGAAATAGCCGTCCTGGCCCAGCTTGGTGGTGCTGACCTGGGCCTTGAGCGCGGCCAGACCCTGGGTGTAGTTGCGCCCGACGAACAGCGCACCGATGACCTCGCCAGCGGCGTTGCGCAGCGGCTGGTAATGGGTCATGTACTGCTCGCCGAACAGCTGTGCCTGGCCGGTGAACGCCTTGCCTTGCGACAGTGCGGCGTAAGCCTTGCCCTTGCGATCGAGCAGAGTGCCGATGACGCGTTCGTTCTGCTTGTTGCGCAGCGAAGTGGTGATGCGCACGAAGTCATCGCCGGTGCGGGCGAAGATCGTGGCGACGCCGCCGGTTGCCTTGGCAAAGCGGTCCACTGCGTCGAAATTGAGATTCAGCGCCTGCTTGCCGACGCGCAGCGATGGGGTGTGCTGTTCGCCGATGGTGACGGTACTGCTGCTATCGAGTTCGCGCGCGCCGGCGGGGAGCATGTCGTCGAACACGCTGCCCAGGCGCTGGGTGCCTTCGCTGAGGGTGACGTCGTACATCGCCACCGACTGCTGCATCAGTCGAGTACTGGAACGCAGCTCGGCCTTGACCTGCGATTCGATATCGCCAGCGGACTGGCGGTAGATGGTCAGGGCCAACAGACCCAGCGAAATGGCGATGACCAGCGTGAGCAGTGCGGAGAGCCGCGTACCGACCGAAAGCCGGTTGAAGGAATGCATGAGGAATCGACCTTGCCCGGGGGAGGGCGTTACGAATGCGTGAGGTCCTTAGCGGCTGGTTGTTCAAAAAATTGATTGTTTCTGTTGAAAGCAGCACAAATTTGGGCGTTCCATCCAGCATTTGAACGCTGAAAGCGGTTTCATAACCTCCGCAGAATTTTGCTATTTGTAAATTTTGAGTGAAATTACAGCTGCTGTGTGTGCCGCGGCGTGCGACATGCGGCTGGCGGATGCATGTCTTGCCGCTCTCCTGCGCCGGGATTTTAGGCAGCCAACACCACTGCTAAGAGCAGCTAACAAAACGTAGCGAGCAGCCGCCCGCCTGGCGGCTGCGCAGTCGTTTTGTTAGCTGCTCTAAATAGCCGCCAGGCGGTCTCTGCCGTTGCTCGGACTCGCACGCATGCACATCGGTTCCTGCGCATCGTCTCGCCTGCGGATTGCTTGCCGCGTCTGTCAGTGACTCTTAGAGCGTGTTATGCACTTTGAGATGAGATGCGTTGTCCGTCAGCGGCGCAGCGCCCGCACCGTGCCGCTGACGGTCAACCCTCCGGGAAGCGCCCTGTGGCGCGCCGATACCGCGTTGCGCGCCTTGCCCAGGCGGCCAGCCTGGGCCGCAGCGCACGCCTTGTCTCGATGCGCCAAAGCACGCTCGCACTCATATCAAAGTACATAACACGCTCTAGGGAACGACAACACAAAAAAAGGGCCGCTTCCCCTCGCAAGGGAAGCGGCCCATAAGATCTGCGGAGCGCGGATCAAAGCTCTCGAATCGTTCTGTGTTGCTGACAACGGTGTTGCATGAAACGCGGATCGACAGCTGCGCCTATCAGGTGAGGATGGCCACGGCGGTGTATGCGATTGCAAGCAGTCGCCGATTCTGTGCCGGTCGCCGACGACTGCCGGCGACCAATAACGTGTAGGG
Organism: Xanthomonas prunicola; assembly: GCF_002846205.1. Taxonomy (GTDB): domain Bacteria; phylum Pseudomonadota; class Gammaproteobacteria; order Xanthomonadales; family Xanthomonadaceae; genus Xanthomonas; species Xanthomonas prunicola. The sequence goes on along the minus strand of NZ_PHKV01000005.1, from coordinate 315,626 downwards.
CTGCTGCTTAAAACTCCTGCCAATCGCCCGCGGCAACGGTCGACGTAGATGCGCTGGCCGTCACGCGGCGCGATGTCGCGGTTGCGAGTGCGGCGCGTGCAGCCGGGCGTGCTGCCGGCCGCTGGTTGCTCACCGCACCAGCGATCGCCGACAACTTGCGGGCCACCGGTGCTTTTGCATCCACCTTGAACACCGCAACGGCTTCGGTGAGTTGCTGCGCCTGTTCTTCCATCGCGCGTGCAGCGGCGGTGGCTTCTTCCACCAGCGCAGCGTTCTGCTGGGTGGCTTCATCCATCTGCGTGACGGTGAGGTTGACCTGTTCGATGCCGGCCGATTGTTCCTGCGAGGCAGCGGAAATCTCGCCCATGATGTCGGTGACGCGCTGCACCGAAGACACGATCTCGGCCATGGTGCGGCCGGCCTCATCCACCAGCTGCGAGCCGTCTGTCACGCGTTGCACCGAATCACCGATCAGGTCCTTGATCTCCTTGGCGGCAGCGGACGAACGCTGCGCCAGCGTGCGTACTTCACTGGCCACCACGGCAAAGCCGCGACCTTGGTCACCGGCACGCGCCGCTTCCACCGCGGCGTTCAACGCGAGAATATTGGTCTGGAACGCGATGCCGTCGATGACGGAGATGATGTCGGCAATCTTCTTCGATGACGCCTGGATGCCGGCCATGGTGTCGACGACCTTGCCGACCACTTCGCCACCTTGCGAGGCCACGCTGGCCGCACCGATCGCGAGTTGATTGGCCTGGCGTGCGCCTTCCGCATTCTGCTTGACGGTGGAGGTGAGCTCTTCCATCGAAGCAGCGGTTTCTTCAAGGTTGGCGGCCTGCTGCTCGGTGCGTTGCGACAGGTCGTTATTGCCAGCAGCGATTTCGCTGGCGGCCGAATTGATCGACACCGCCGAGGTCTGGATGTGCCCGACAATGCCGGCCAATTGCGTGACGGTGGCATTGGCGTCGTCGCGCATCTGCGCGAACACGCCCTGGAACTCGCCGTCCATGCGCGCGGTCAGATCCCCTGCGGCAATCGCCTGCAACATGCCCGACAACGCTTGCAGGCTGCCGTCGGCCGTGGCCATCAGCTGATTGAGGCTGTCGACCATGATGCGGAAGTCGTACTGGAACTGCGCTGCATCGCCACGTGCACTGAAGTCGCCAGCAGCAGCGGCCTGCGCCAGTTGCTTGATCTGCTGATTCATCGCCGCCAGGTTGCGTTTGACCTGCGCCATGGTCTCGGTGAGTTTGGCTTGTTCGCCGGGCAGGGTGTCCATGTCGTCGCTGAGGTCGCCGATCGCGTAGCGGCCCATGATCTGCGCCAGGCGTGCTGTGACCTGGATGTGGCTGTCGACCAGCGCGTTGGTATCGCCTGCCATGCGGCCGTAATCGCCGGGAAATGCGCCGACATCCATGCGGAAGCTCACCTGGCCGGCATCGTGGCGCTTGGCCATGTCCAGCTGGGCGGTAATCAGGTTGCGCACCTGCGACTGCATCTTGTCCATGGCATGCAGGAGGCGGCCGGTTTCGTCGCTGGCATCGCTGTGCACGGCGTTATCGAGCCTGCCTTCGGCAATCGCCTCGGCGGCCTGGGTCGCGCGGCTCAGCGGTCGAGTGAGGCTGCGGGTGATCAGCAAGCCCAGGGTGCCGCTCAGCAGCACCACCATCAGCGAACCGCCCACCAGCAACTTGCGCGAATCGTCCATCGACTGCAGCGCCACGTCGGCCGCTTCGGCGGCAAGCTTGTCCTGCAATGCGATGTTCTCGGCGATCTTGTCCTGCCACTTCTGCAGCGCGGGCGCTGCTTGGGAAAGCATCAACGGCAACGCCTGGTCGCTGTGGCCGGACATCACCAGGTCGATGACCTTGTTGTTCAAGTCGCGCACTTGCGGCGCGATGCGATCGATCTCCTCACGGATGCCAATGCCCTGCGGCGAGGATGGGATGGCATACAGCGCATCGCGCGCTTTGCTGTAGTCGGCGCGTGCCTGCTTGATGGATGCGATGAATTTCAGATTGTCTTCGTTGCTGGTCGGCAACACGACATTGCGCAGCTCCGCGGCGATGACGTAATTGGCATTCATCATGTCGTTGGAGAGGCGGATCTTGGTCATGTTCTGGTGCACGAGTGCATCCACCAGCACACGTGCGGAGGTCAGTCCGCGATAACCGATAAAGGCGATAAACCCGGAGAGCAGGATCAGCACGGTGAAGGCGGCAGCCAGACGCGGCCCGACATTGAAACGCAGTAAAAGAGAGGTCATAGGATCGCTCGACTCAAGAGGGTAGGAGGCGGTTGCGTCGACAGGCCGGCAAGGCGCGCTGCGCTCGCATCTGTTTGTCATCACGCCCACGAAGTAACGGCGCGGTCTGCAGTCAACTGAGCGTGTTAGGCAAGTTCGTAAAGCGCGTTCTCAGGCACGTGACGGGCGTGTGTTGGTAAGCGCCGCCTCGCTCTGGAACTATGAAAAATTATGCTTTTTTGGCGTTGAAACTTGTGTTTTCAGGAAATTTTTCGAGGTTGCAGGAATCATGAGGCTGCCCTCTGATTCACATGTTGAACACTCCGCCTCACTTGGCAGCACATCTGACGCAGCGTTCGGCAGTGCCACGACAGCCGTGTGTAACGGACTGTCGTGGCGCTGCTGCCTTCGCGATCAGAACTGCTATGCGATCAGAACTCCTGCCAATCGGCCAAATCTGCGGCGGATGTGGCATTGCTGGTGGCGCTGCGACGTGGCGCTGTGGCCACCGGGGTGACGCGTGCTGTCTGGCGCGGTGCGAAGCGGGCATTGGCCGGTGCGCTGGCAATGGCCGACAACTGACGTGCCACCGGCGCATGCGCAGCCACCTTGAAGACCGCTACCGCTTCGGTCAGCTGCTGCGCCTGTTCTTCCATCGCGCGTGCGGCGGCAGTGGCTTCTTCCACCAAGGCAGCGTTCTGCTGAGTGGTTTCGTCCATCTGGGTGACGGTCTGGTTGACCTGCTCGATACCGGCATACTGTTCCTGCGAGGCCGACGAGATCTCGCCCATGATGTTGGTGACGCGCTGCACGCTGGCGACGATCTCGGCCATGGTGGAGCCGGCCTGATCGACCAGGGTTGCGCCTTGCGCGACCTTCTCGACCGAGTCGTCGATCAGGTGCTTGATCTCCTTGGCGGCACCGGCCGAACGCTGTGCCAGCGTGCGTACCTCAGAAGCGACCACCGCAAAACCACGGCCCTGTTCGCCGGCACGCGCTGCTTCCACCGCGGCGTTCAAAGCCAGGATATTGGTCTGGAATGCGATGCCGTCGATGACGCTGATGATCTCGGCGATTTTCTTGGACGAGCCCTGGATATCGGACATGGTGGTGACCACCTTGGCCACCACATCGCCGCCTTGCGAGGCGACCGCAGCGGCGCCAATGGCGAGCTGGTTGGCCTGGCTGGCGTGTTCGGCGTTCTGCTTGACGGTGGAGGTGAGCTCTTCCATCGAGGCAGCGGTTTCTTCCAGATTGGCGGCCTGCTGTTCGGTACGCTGCGACAGATCCTGGTTACCGGAGGCGATTTCGCCCGAAGCCAGACCAATCGCATCGGCCGCAGTCTGGATGCGGCCAACGATGCTGGCCAGTTGCTCGGCGGTAGCATTGGCATCGTCGCGCATCTGCGCAAACACGCCTTGATATTCACCGCTCATGCGGGCGGTGAGGTCGCCTGCAGCGATCGACTGCAACAGGCCCGAGAGCGACTGCAGATTGCCATCGGCGGTGGCCATCAAGGTGTTGAGGCTTTCCACCATGATGCGGAAATCGAACTGGAACTGCTCGGCATTGCCGCGTGCGGTGAAGTCACCATTGGCCGCGGCCTGCGCCAGTTGCTTGATCTCGGTGTTCATCGTACCCAGGTTGTGCTTGACCTGGTTCATCGCCGCGGTGATGGCGGCTTTTTCGCCAGGCAGTTGCGGCATGTCTTCGGACAGGTCGCCGATGGCATAACGCTCGATCAGGTGGATGGTCTGCATCTTGACCTTGATGTGCGCGGCCACCAGCTCGTTGGTGTCATTGGCCATGCGGCCGAAATCGCCGGGGAATGCACCAGCATCCATGCGGAAGCTGATCTGGCCTTCTTCATGACGCTTGGCCATGCCCAGCTGTGCGGAAATCAGATTGCGCAGCTGGCCCTGCATGCCGTCCATCGCGTGCAACAGCCGGCCGGTTTCGTCGTTGGACTGCGCGCTGACGTCGTTGTCCAACTTGCCCTGGGCAATGGCTTCGGCAGCGCGGGTGGCGCGTGTCAGCGGAACCACCAGGCTACGGGTGATCAGCCATGCGAGCACGCCGCTGATCAGCACAACCGCCAAGCCGCCACCAATCAACATGGCACGGCCGCGGGTCATCGCCGTGGTGGCGAGCGCATTGGCTTCCTGGGCGCGCTGGCGTTGCAGCGCGGAATATTCCAGCAGTGCGTCCTGCCAGGCCTGCGTGGCAGGTGCGGCGTGCTGCAACAGCAAGGGCATCGCTTCGTTGGTCCTGCCGGCAAGGTCCAGGTCGATCACCTGCTGGTTGAGCGCGCGGGCGGCCTTGTTGCTGGCATCGATCCTGTCACGTATCGCCTGGGCCACCGGCGTTGCCGAGAAGGTGTAGAGCTTGTCGTGCGCATCCTTGTAGATGCGGCGCTGCTCTTCGATGATCGACACGAAGTGTTGATTTTCTTCGTCCGGCGTCGGCAACACGATGTTGCGCAGCTGCACGGCGATGACCGACACCGCGTTGTTCATTTCCTGCAGATGCTGGACGATGACCATGTTGCGATTGGTCAGCGTATCCAGGCTTTGGCGCGCCTGCGCCAGTGTATACAGGCCGGCGACAACCAGGGCGCAGGACAGCAGGATCAGCGTGCCGAAGGCAAAGGTCAGGCGCTTGCCGACGTTGTAGCGTTGAAGAAGGGCGATCATGGTTGGGATCTCGAGAGCGATGGGCAGGAAAGGGGCGATGCGCTGGGCGCGGCGGCGTACTGGAGACGCTGTTGGCGCTCGTGCGGGCGTGCGTCGAACCGATCCATCGAGATCTGCGACGTGACGGTCGCAACATCACCGATTGCAGGGCAGGTATGCATGCTTGGATCTGGTAACGGCAGCGAGCATTGCGGCTGAACTCGCCAGATCTGGAGCGTATGGGTAGGCGTCACTGAGGTGAGGATGGCGTGCACAACTGCCCGGAAACGCCTGCCAAACCGGCATCTCGGAGATGTCGGGTATTGGTGCCTTCACTTCTTCTTGACGCACGCGGAGGAGGGTGGCTGGCGTGGAGACTGCGCGCGGCGGGGCGTTTGGGTGCACCCATGCCGCAGCCCAGTGCTCATCCGGCGACTGCGATCGTGCAGCGGAGGTCTATCAGAGGCGGTCTATCGGACGCGGCCGGCGAAACGCGCTCGCATGGTGTGCCGTCGTGGCGCCATTGCCTGACCGACGCAGGCAGCCGGCAACGTGCCGGTGTGGGACGCATGCGTGAGCGCAGCGCCCCGATGCAGCCAAGCTGCCAGGTGTCGCCTCAGGCAGCGCGACCCAGGCCGCTGCGCTGCAGCTGGAACACGGACACCGCATCGCGCAATTGCTGCGCCTGTTCTTCCATCGAACGGGCGGCTGCAGTGGCTTCTTCCACCAGCGCGGCGTTCTGCTGGGTGGCCTGATCCATCTGCGCGATGGTCTGGCCGACCTGTTCGATGCCTTGCGACTGCTGCTGCGAGGCCTCGCTGATCTCGCGCATGATGGTGGTGACGTTCTGCACCGAATCGACGATCTCTTGCATGGTACGACCGGCCTGGCCGACCAGCTGGTTGCCGTGTTCGACCCGGCTGACCGAATCGTCGATCAGTTGCTTGATCTCTTTCGCCGCACCGGCCGAGCGCTGCGCCAGCGTGCGCACTTCACTGGCCACGACTGCAAAGCCACGGCCTTGTTCGCCAGCACGCGCGGCTTCCACTGCGGCGTTCAAGGCCAGGATATTGGTCTGGAAGGCAATGCCGTCGATGACGCTGATGATGTCGGCAATCTTCTTGGACGCGGCCTGGATACCGGCCATGGTACCGACGACCTCACCGACGACCGCACCGCCTTGCGAGGCGACCGTGGCCGCACCCACCACCAACTGGTTTGCGCGGCGCGCATGCTCGGCGTTGTCGCGCACGGTGGAGGTGAGTTCTTCCATCGAGGCAGCGGTTTCCTCCAGATTGGCCGCTTGCTGTTCGGTGCGCTGCGACAAATCCTGATTACCCGTTGCGATTTCGCTGGCAGCGTCGTTGATGGCATCGGTGGAGTGCTGGATGCGCCCGACAATATCGGCCAGCTGGATCACGGTGGCATTGGCGTCGTCGCGCATGCGCGCAAACACGCCGTGGAAATCGCCGTGCATGCGGGTGGTGAGATCGCCTGAGGCAATGGCCTGGAGCACGGTCGAGAGCGACTGCAGGTTCGCGTCGGCAGTGGCCATCAACTGATTGAGGCTGTCCACCATCGCGCGGAAGTCGTACTGGAAGCGCTGCGCATCGCCACGCACGCTGAAATCGCCATTGGCTGCGGCCTGTGCGAGCAGCTTGATCTCGCTGTTCATCGCCGACAGGTTGGCCTTGACGGTATCCATGGTGTCGGTGAGCACGGCTTTTTCGCCGGGCAGACGGTCCATGTCCTGGCTCAGGTCACCGATGGCGTAGCGCGACATGGTCTGCGCGAGTTTCATCTTGACCGCGATGTGCGAGCCAACCAGCGCATTGGTGTCGCGCACCATGGTGGCGTAAGCACCGGGGAAACTGTCTGCCTGCATGCGGAAGCTGATCTGGCCGGCGTCGTGGCGTTGCGCCATGTCGCTTTGCGCGCTCAGCACGCGCTGCAGCTGTTCCTGCATGCGGCGCATGGTGGCGAGCAATTGCCCGGTTTCGTCGCGGTCGGCTGCGACGACATGATCGTCCAGCTGGCCCTGCGCGATATTGGCCGCGACTGCAGCGGCGCGGCGCACGTTACGGGTCAGGCGCGACAAGGTGTACCAGCCCAGCGCGACGATCAGCAGCGCCAGCACCGACAGGCCGGCGATCGCTTGCCACATCGCGTTGCGTGCGTCGACCAGGTGGCGTTCGGATTGCCGCTGCAGCGCCTGCAACGAGACCTTGCTGAGGTCCCGCATGGTCTGGCCAAGTGCATCAAGTGCGGCATTCCACTGTGCGTCCGCTTTTGCATCGCTGCCGTCCAGGGCGGTACCGAGTGCGGCCAGTGCTGCGCTTGCCTGGGTGGCTTCGATCTTGGCGGCATCGGCCAGGGCAGGGTCGGGCTGTTCCAGCAGGCCCATTGCCTTGTCCAGCTCATGGCGGAAACGCGCATGGTTTCGGGCAAGCTGATCGAGTTGTTCGCGCAGCATGGTACGGCTGTCGCCCGCCTGCGAGGGGTCGCTGGCGGCGTCCAGGCGCGTCAGCGATTCGGTGGTCTCGGGGCTATAGATCAGCGTGGAAACCACCAGGTGGTAGCTCTCGATATACGGGGTGTAGACCAGCTGGCTGTCGTCGCGCAATGCATCGAGCGCGGAGAAGGCCTGTTCGCTGACGGCGGCATAGCCCGCGGCGGCGGCACCGGCAACGTGGCGCTGCTGCAGGGCCAGTAATTCCTTCTGGCTGCGTTCGAAGCCAGGCAAGGTGGCAGTAGTGGCGAGCAGTTGGGTGAGATCGCGCTCGGCGCGCTGTGCCGCCGCACTGGCGGCGCTTCCGCTATCCACATGGGCGGCATGCAGGTCGGTGATCAGGCCCAGCATTTGGCCAAGCGGTGCGTAGCTGCGCAATTCATTGCTGCTGATGGCGACGCTTTCGTTGAGCTTGCCGCTGTAGAGCAGCACCGGGATCACCATCCCGGCCAACGCGAGCACGCCGATGATGCCGAGTTTCCTGGCGATGGCCAGGTCATCCCAACGGCTGGTCCAGCGGCGTGGCGAAGCTGGAACGGTCTGTGGCAACGGCGTGGGTGAGGTGGTCATCGTCACTTCTCATGGAGATAAGCAGGCTATCGGCTGAGGCCTTATATGCCTTTAGTTGGTCGGCATTGCGGCCGGCCAGTTCGGTTCAGTCACTGCTGTCGGTCGGTTCAGAACTCCTGCCAACTGCTGTCGTTGCTGGGCGCGGCGACCACAACGCGCGGCTTGGAGGCCGGGGCGCGCCCGGCCGCAACGACGGTCGCCTTGAACGCGGGCGTCACTGCCGGGCGTGCGGGTGCCGCCCGCGAGACAGGCGCGGCATCGTTGCCATCGGTCTTGAAGACCGCCACTGCCTCGGTCAATCCGACCGCCTGTTCTTCCAGTGCGCGTGCGGCAGCCGTGGCTTCTTCCACCAACGCCGCATTCTGCTGGGTGGTTTCGTCCATCTGGGTTACCGTCTGGTTGACCTGTTCGATGCCCGAGGACTGCTCCTGCGAGGCGGCGGAGATCTCGCCCATGATGTCGGTCACGCGCTGCACGCTTGAGACGATTTCGGCCATGGTGGTGCCGGCGCTGTGCACCAGCAGCGAGCCTTCGGCCACGCGTTGCACCGAGTCGTCGATCAGGTCCTTGATCTCCTTGGCGGCACCGGCCGACCGCTGTGCCAAGGTGCGGACTTCCGAGGCGACCACGGCAAAGCCGCGGCCCTGTTCGCCGGCGCGTGCTGCTTCCACTGCGGCATTCAACGCCAGGATGTTGGTCTGGAAAGCGATGCCATCGATGACGCTGATGATGTCGGCGATCTTCTTGGACGAAGATTCGATCCCGCTCATGGTGTCGACCACCTTGCTGGCGATCTCGCCGCCCTGCGAGGCCACCTTGGCGGCGCCGATGGCGAGCTGGTTGGCCTGGCGTGCGCTTTCGGCATTCTGCTTGACGGTGGAGGTGAGTTCTTCCATCGAGGCAGCGGTTTCTTCCAGGCTGGCAGCCTGCTGTTCGGTACGCTGCGACAGGTCGTTATTGCCGGCGGCGATTTCGCCGGTGGCTGCGCTGATGTTGCTCGCCACGCTCTGAATCCGCACGACGATGCGCGTGAGCTGTTCGGTGGTGGCATTGGCGTCGTCGCGCATCTTGGCGAACACGCCGTGGAACTGACCGTGCATGCGGGCAGTGAGATCGCCGGCGGCGATCGACTGCAACAGCGCCGACAACTTGCTCAGGCTGGTGTCGCTGACTTCCATCATTGCGTTGAGGTCCTGCACCATGCGCAGGAAATCGTGCTCGAACCGCTGCGCGTCGCCGCGTGCGCTGAAGTCGCCGGCCGCAGCCGCGCTGGCCAGTCGCTTGATCTCGGTATTGATCGCCAGCAGGCTGGCCTTGGCTGCATCCATCGATTGATGCAGCACCGCGCGGCTACCCGGCAGGCGCCGTGCGTCGCGGCGCAGATCGCCGCGGGCGTATTCGTTGAGTACTTCGATCGCATCGACGATGGCGTCCAGGTGCTCGAACATCATGGTGTTGATGCCCTTGCTCAGGTCGCCGTAGACGCCGGGGAAGTCTTGCGGCATGCGGTGCGTCATGTCCTTGTCGGCGTGCAGCTCGATCATCCGCGTGGTTTCGCTGGAGAAACGCTGCAACTGCGTCTGCATCTTGGCCATGGCGCTGAGCAAGCGTCCGGGCTCGTCGGTTGCGGTGGTGTGCACGTTGCTGTCCAGGCGGCCCTCGGCGATGGCCTCGGCGGCACGGGTGGCGCGGTGCAAGGGCTGGGTCAGGCTGCGGGTGATCAGCCAGGCCAGCAGGCCGCTGACCACAATCACCGCAATGCCGCCGGCGATCAGCAACGCCCGGCCATGATCCATCGCGGTATTCGCGTCCGCATAGGCAGCTGCACCACGGGTGCGCTGGCGGGCAGCGTACGCATCGAGTGCGGCCTGCCATTGTCGGTTCGCCGGTGCCGCCTGCTGCATCAACACCTTGAGCGCCTCATCGGGCTTGTAGTTCAAGCCCAGGTCCATCACCTGCTGATTGGCGATACGGGCTTTTTCGCGCGCAGTATCGATCTGCCGGCGCATCTGCGCACCGGTGGCGTTGGCCGGCGGGCGTGCGTAGAGCTTGTCGTGGTTTTGGTTGTAGTGCTGCCACTGTTCCTCGATCACCTTGGCAAAACCGAGGTTTTCTTCCTGCGTGGTTGGCAGGACGATATTGCGAACATTGATCGCAATGTCTGCACTGGCGCTGCGCATCTCGCCGACATATTCGAGGATCGCCATATTGTGCTTGACGATCGAGTCCATGTGCCCACGCGCTTGTGTCAGGGTCATCAGGCCAGCGACCACCAGGCCGCAGGACAGCAGAATCAGGAAGCCGAACGCGGCCGAAAGGCGGGTGCCGACGTTATAGCGTTGAAGAAAACCGATCATGAAACATACCTGCCGGGAGGGGGGATAAGGAGACGGTCCGGTGCAACGGCGGCGACCTCGCGATCACGGTCGGCACCCGCTGCAATCTCGGGACGGCCCCACGACGTCTATCGCTGGCGCTGGTAAAGCGTGTCGGCGCCGTCCCGATTGCAGGGCAGGTAGCGGCGACCCCGTCCTATACTTGAGCTCGCCATTTAGGTTTAGTTATAGCTGGCATCGTTCACGGATTGGGCGCGCGCTTCTCGACGATGCAGGCCAGGCCGTGTGGTGCTACCAGGGACCATGCAGCGGTGTGTGCAGGGAGGGCGCCTGGCGCGCATGTCGGTAGAGGCACCAAGCGCTGCTTTGCTGCAGGCGCTCCAGGTGCATGTCGATAAGTGATTGATCGGAAAGGGGCGAGCTAGCCGACAAGCGCCGGCTGCATCGGCCGGCGGGCGAGTTCTCTGGCGCGGGGCAACGCCAGCCAGGCTGCGACCGGCATGCGGTGCGTTGCCGGTTGGGTCGATCAATGCAAAGCGGGCCCGGTCGAACGTCTGCAGCCTGCAGACGTTCGATCGGGCCCGGCGGTGTTCCAAAACGCTGTTGTCCGTGGAGCTGACGTCTGACGCAGTTGGCATCGGTAGGCCTTGGCCCACCGATGCCGATCCTGCCCGTCAGAACTCCTGCCAGCTGGTCTCGGCGGTCGTGGATGCAGCGATCGCGCGTGGCTTGGCTACAGCGGTGCCGCCGACGGTGCTCAGCTTGGCGCGCACGGCCGGCGCCGCCTTGACGACGTGGGCAGTGCGAACGTTGCTGGTGGTGCCGTGCTCGGTCTTGAAGACCGCCACTGCCTCGGTCAATCCAACCGCCTGTTCTTCCAGCGAGCGTGCGGCGGCGGTGGCTTCTTCCACCAGCGCGGCGTTCTGCTGGGTGGTTTCGTCCATCTGGGTGACGGTCTGGTTGACCTGTTCGATGCCGGCCGACTGTTCCTGCGAGGCGGCGGAGATCTCGCCCATGATGTCGGTGACGCGCTGCACGCTGGCCACGATCTCGCCCATGGTGGTGCCGGCGCTGTGCACCAGCACCGAGCCTTCGGTCACGCGGTGCACCGAGTCGTCGATGAGGTCCTTGATCTCCTTGGCGGCACCCGAGGAGCGCTGCGCCAGGGTGCGCACTTCGGAGGCGACCACGGCAAAGCCGCGGCCCTGTTCGCCGGCACGTGCGGCTTCCACCGCCGCGTTCAAGGCCAGGATGTTGGTCTGGAACGCGATGCCGTCGATGACCGAGATGATGTCGGCGATCTTCTTGGACGAGGCCTCGATCCCGCTCATGGTCTGGACCACCTTGCTGACGATCTCGCCGCCCTGCGAGGCCACCTTGGCGGCGCCGATGGCGAGCTGGTTGGCCTGGCGTGCGCTTTCGGCATTCTGCTTGACGGTGGAGGTGAGTTCTTCCATCGAGGCAGCGGTTTCTTCCAGGCTGGCAGCCTGCTGTTCGGTACGCTGCGACAGGTCGTTATTGCCGGCGGCGATTTCGCTGGCAGCACCCTTGATCGACACGGCCGACTGCTTGATGCCGGTGACGATCTCGGCCAGCTGCGTGGCGGTGGAATTGGCATCGTCACGCATCTGCGCAAACACGCCGTGGAATTCACCGCTCATGCGGACGGTGAGGTCGCCGGCAGCGATGGACTGCAACAGGCCCGAGAGCGCTTGCAGATTGCCATCGGCGGTGGCCATCAAGATGTTGAGGCTTTCCACCATCACGCGGAAGTCGTGCTGGAAGTTTTCGGCATGGCCGCGGGCGCTGAAGTCGCCATTGGCGGCGCATTGCGAGAGATGCTTGATTTCGCGATTGACCGAGGACAGGTTGTCCTTGACCTTGGCCATGGTATCGCTGAGCACGGCCTTGTCGCCGGGTAGGGCTTCCATGTCTTCGCGTAGGTCGCCGATAGCGTACTGGCCCATGATCTGTGACAACCGCATCATCACTGCAACGTGCGAGGCGGCCAGGTCGTTGTTGCCGCGCACGATGGTTGCGAAGTCGCCAGGAAACGCTGTCTCGTCCAGACGGAAGTTCAACTCGCCCTGATCGTGCCGGCGCTTCATTTCCAGCTGGCCATGCAGCACCTTCTGCAACTGCTGCTGCATCTTGCTCATGCTTGCGAGCAGGCGGCCGGTTTCGTCGGTGCCGCTGCTGTCCACGCTAATGGACACGTTGCCGGCCGCAATCGAATCGGCCACGTGCGAAGCGGTGCCCAGGCGATTGATCAGGCGACGGCGGATCAACCAACCGCTGACCAGCGCCGCCAGCACGGCGATGCCGCTGCCGATGATCATCGACCAACGGCTACTGGTCTTTGCAGCCTGCAATGTCGCGCTGCGCTTGACCAGGAGTTCGTTTTCCTGCCCTTCGAAGTCGACCAGCAGCTGACGAATCTGCCCCATCGCCGCACGTTCATGACCGGCTCTGAACTGGGTGAGCAGTGCAGACAGTTCGGCGTCGTTGCTTTTGCCACGCAGCGCGATCAACTTGTCTTCAAAGCCCATGAATTGGTCATAGGCCGCATGCAGGCGCTGCAGGCGTTCCTGCTGCACCGGGTTGTCGGCTGTCAAGGTCTTGGCGTGGGTGAATTCTTTTTCGAACTGCACCTTGCCGTTGTTGTATGGGGCGAGATGGGTTTCCTGCCCGGACAGCAAAAAGCCGCGTGCGCCGGTCTCGACATTGACCGTGGCGATGGACATGGCGCGGCCGGTGGCGATGACCTGATAGGTGTGGTCGTTCATGGCGACGGCGTCCGACAGCTCGGACTGCCCGCGTATCCCCACTGTCGCAACGATCAAGAGCACAAGAACAACTGCGCCGAAGCCCAGTGCCAGTTGTGTCGAAAGACTTAGCTGTTTCATCGAATGCACCTTGAGCTGATAACAAAATGTGTAGTGAGAGCCATCCATTCGGCGCTCCCGGATCGGCCGTGCGGTAGGCATCGTGCGGTGAGGTATTCTCTCGATCGCGTGCATACTCATCGCTGACATAGCTAGCGGCGGTGTCACCCAGGACTGAAGGGTGTCGTCACGAAATAATCACGCGATTTCGACACCATTTAGGGTTGTGACCCCGGCCCGCGCCGACTGCAGCAGCGACCGGCGCGTGGACGTCATCTGCGGCCGCTCAGCGAAGGCCGAACTCGACGTCAAAACAGGCCCCCTGGCGGACGAACAGATGCTGTCGGCGCGTCCCCAGTACCGGCGCCCTGTCGTCGTGTGACGTTGCACCGTGAGCCAAAACAGAGAGACATAAAAAAACCGCGTTCGCTACCGAACGCGGTGTGTCTGTGCACTCGCCGTGACCAGTGCTAGAACTCGGCCCAATTGGACTCGTTGGAGGCCACCGAGGTGACAGTGGAGCGCGCCGGCGGACGTGCGACATGCGGCTTGGCGGCAGACTTGCTCGCCACAACCGGGCGCTTGGCAGCGATCTGGCGCACCACCGGCGCGGCGCGGGTGGCCGTTTGCACGTCGTTCGACAGGCGGAACAGTGCCACCGCTTCGGTGAGTTGCTGGGCCTGCTCTTCCATCGCACGTGCAGCAGCCGTGGCTTCTTCCACGAGCGCCGCGTTCTGCTGCGTGGTTTCGTCCATGTTGGTCACGGTCTGGTTGACCTGTTCGATGCCGGCCGACTGTTCCTGCGAGGCGGCGGAGATCTCGCCCATGATGTCGGTGACGCGCTGCACGCTGGCCACGATCTCGCCCATGGTGGTGCCGGCGCTGTGCACCAGCACCGAGCCTTCGGCCACGCGCTGCACCGAGTCGTCGATGAGGTCCTTGATCTCCTTGGCGGCGCCCGAAGAGCGCTGTGCGAGTGTGCGCACCTCTGAGGCGACCACCGCAAAGCCGCGACCTTGTTCACCGGCACGTGCGGCTTCCACCGCCGCGTTCAAGGCCAGGATATTGGTCTGGAATGCGATGCCATCGATGACGCTGATGATGTCGGCGATCTTCTTGGACGAGGCCTCGATTCCGCTCATGGTGTCGACCACCTTGCTGACGATGGCGCCGCCCTGCGAGGCCACGCCAGCCGCACCGATGGCGAGCTGATTGGCCTGACGTGCGCTTTCGGCGTTCTGCTTGACGGTGGAGGTGAGCTCTTCCATGGAAGCTGCGGTTTCTTCCAGATTGGCAGCCTGCTGTTCGGTACGTTGCGACAGATCCTGATTGCCTGCGGCAATTTCGCTGGCTGCACCCCTGATGGACGTGGCCGAGGCCTTGATGCCACTGACGATCTCGGCCAGCTGGGTGGCGGTGGCGTTGGCATCGTCGCGCATCTGCGCAAACACGCCGTGGAAGTCGCCGCTCATGCGGGCGGTGAGATCGCCCGCAGCGATCGACTGCAACAGGCCCGAGAGTGACTGCAGATTGCCATCGGCGGTGGCCATCAAGGTGTTGAGGCTTTCCACCATCACGCGGAAGTCGTACTGGAAGCGCTCGGCATCGCCGCGGGCGCTGAAGTCGCCCTTGGCCGCGGCCTGCGCCAGTTGCTTGATCTGGGTGTTCATCGTGCCAAGGTTGTGCTTGACCTGGTTCATCGCCGCGGTGATGGCGGCTTTTTCGCCAGGCAGTTGCGGCATGTCTTCGGACAGGTCGCCGATGGCATAACGCTCGATCAGGTGGATGGTCTGCATCTTGACCTTGATGTGCGCGGCCACCAGCTCGTTGGTGTCATTGGCCATGCGGCCGAAATCGCCGGGGAATGCACCAGCATCCATGCGGAAGCTGATCTGGCCTTCTTCATGACGCTTGGCCATGCCCAGCTGTGCGGAAATCAGATTGCGCAGCTGGCCCTGCATGCCGTCCATCGCGTGCAACAACCGGCCGGTTTCGTCGTTGGACTGCGTGCTGACGTCGTTGTCCAACTTGCCCAGCGCAATGGCTTCAGCAGCGCGGGTGGCGCGGCTCAATGGCTGAGTGAGGCTGCGGGTGATCAGCAGGCCAAGCGTGCCGCTCAGGAGCAACACCAGCGCCGTGCCCGCTATCAATAGATGGCGCGATTGGTCCATCGATTGCAGCGCTGCCGCCGAAGCTTCCTCAGCCGACTTGTCTTGTAACGTGATGTTCTCGGCTATTTTAGCCTGCCACTGCTGCATGGCGGGCGCCGCTTCCTTCAGCAGCAGGGGCAGGGCCTCATCGGTATGACCGGTCGTCACCAAATCGATGACCTTGTCGTTGAGCCCCCTTACGACCGCTCGGCGGCGGTCCATCTCATCGCGGATTTGCTTTCCGGCAGGCGATGTGGGCATGGCATAGAGCGCATCGCGTGCCTTGGTATAGTCGGCACGCGCCGCCTGCACATTCTTTATGAACTTGCGATTTTCCTCATCGCTAGTCGGAAGCACTACGTTGCGGAGTTCCGCGGCAATGACGTAGTTCGCGTTGATCATGTCATTGGAGAGGCGGATCTTCGTCATGTTCTGGCTGACGAGAGCATCCACCAATGTGCGCGCGGAGCTGAGGCCGCGGTAGCCAATGAAGGCGATGGTTGCGGATAGAACAATCAGAACAGCGAAAGCTACGGCCAGCCTCGGGCCGACGTTATAGCGCTGCAGAAAAGCGTTCATTTTGAGTTCCTTGCTGCCTGAGCGGTGAGGTATATGAGGTAGATGTGGCGTCGACGAGTGAAAGAGGATGCCGCCGGTTTAATTAGCGGCGGTCAATGCATCTACTGAATACCTCTTGTCAGAAATAGGCATATGTGACAAGGATTGACAAAATCAAAGGCTCGCATGAGCGCCTGTTTTAGCTTTTGAAAGACGCTGCTGCTGCTGCGCGGCAAGAAAAAGGCCGCGCTACCTGGGTAGCGCAGCCTTCGGGGCGTCGATGTAGCAATTTGATGACTTGCGTCAGAACTCGGCCCAATCGGACTCGTTGGACGGTGCCAATGCCACTGCTGCGCGGCCGGCCGGGCGCGCAACCTGCGGCTTGGCGGCAGGCTTGCTGAGTGCAACCGGACGCTTGGCGGCAATCTGGCGCACCACCGGCGTGGCACGGGTCACCGCTTCCAGTTCGGCCGAGAGGCGGAACAGTGCCACCGCTTCGGTGAGTTGCTGCGCCTGCTCTTCCATCGAGCGTGCAGCGGCAGTGGCTTCTTCCACCAATGCGGCGTTCTGCTGGGTGGCTTCGTCCATCTGGGTGACGGTCTGGTTGACCTGCTCGATGCCGGCCGACTGTTCCTGCGAGGCGGCAGAAATTTCGCTCATGATGTCGGTGACGCGCTGCACCGAGGAGACGATCTCTGCCATGGTGCTGCCGGCCTGATTCACCAGCGCCGAGCCTTCGGCCACCTTGCTCACCGAGTCGTCGATCAAACCCTTGATCTCTTTCGCTGCACCGGCCGACCGCTGCGCCAGCGTACGCACTTCCGAGGCCACCACGGCAAAGCCGCGACCCTGTTCGCCGGCACGTGCGGCTTCCACCGCTGCATTCAAGGCTAGGATATTGGTCTGGAACGCGATGCCGTCGATGACGCTGATGATCTCGGCAATCTTCTTGGACGAGGTCTCGATCCCGGACATGGTCGTGACCACCTGGCCGACCACGTTGCCGCCGTGCGAGGCCACACCCGCTGCGCCGATCGCGAGCTGGTTCGCCTGGCGGGCGTGTTCGGCGTTCTGCTTGACGGTGGAAGTGAGCTCTTCCATCGAGGCAGCGGTTTCTTCCAGATTGGCGGCCTGCTGCTCGGTGCGTTGCGACAGGTCGTTGTTGCCGGCCGCAATTTCACCCGCAGCCGTGTTGATCGCAAGGGTGGAATGCTTGATGCGGCCCACGATGTCGGTCAGACGCTGGGTGGTGGCGTTGGCGTCGTCGCGCAGACGTGCGAATACGCCGTGGAATTGCCCGTCCATGCGTGCGGTGAGGTCGCCTTCGGCCACGGCGCCGAGCAGCTGCGACAGCTTGCCCAGGTTGCGGTCGCTGACTTCCATCATCGAATTCAGATCCGACACCATCACCGCGAAGTCGTACTTGAAGCGGGTCGCGTCGCCGCGTGCGCTGAAATCGCCAGCGGCGGCAGCTTGTGCCAGCTGCTTGATCTCGGTGTTGATCGACAACAGGCTGGCCTTGGCCGCGTCCATCGCCTCGTGCAGGATCGCGCGGCTGGCCGGCAGACGGCGCGCGTCCTGGGTCAGGTCGCCCTGTGCGTACTGATTGAGAATGCGCACCGCATCGGTGATGGCATCCAGATGCTCGAAGATCATCGTGTTGATGCCGCCGGCCAGCGTGCCATACACGCCGGGGAAATCTTCCGGCATGCGGTGGGTGATGTCTTCGGCAGCATGCAGGTGCGACATGCGCGCGGTTTCGTCGGTGAAGCGGCGCAGCATCTGGGTCATGCCAGCGGTGGCATCCAGCATCTGGCCGATTTCATCCTTGCTGGTCTTGCCGACCTGCACGCTCAGATCGCCGCGCGACACCGCCTGGATGGCGCCTAGCGCCTTAGAGAGCGGGGAGGTGATGCTGCGCGCGATCAACCAACCAAACGTGACCGATAGGGCGGCCATCAGCAAGGTGCCGATCAGCAGCACGGCGCTGGTCAGCTTGAACGAGGCTGCGCTGGCAGCAACCATGTCGCCAAGCGCTTTGGACTGCTGTGCATACAGCTTGTCGACCGAGGCGAACAGTTCCTTGCGGATCTCGCCCGATTGCTTGCGTGAGAACTCCATCGCGGCGGCGCGGTCGGGTTCTGCATAGAGCTTGCGCAGTTGCTGGTTGGCCGCGAAATAGCGTGCGCTGGCATCGGTCAGCTTGGCGTACTCGGCCTTCAACGGCGAGGTCGGACCGATCTTGGCATCCAGCTGCTTTTGGGTTTCGGCGTACTTGGCCTGGATTTCGTCCATGCGCTTGAAGAAATACGCATAGCGTTCCGGGTCCTCGAGATTGACGAACTGGCCCACCTCATACACACGGAATTCGCCAGCGAAGCCACGCAGTTCGGACAGGCGGCTCAACACCGGCACCACGTCCTGATTGATCAGGGTGGTTTCGCTCTGCATCTGCTTCATGCGCGAAAAACCCAGGCCGCCCAGTAATGCGGTGAGCACGGCACTCAGGCAGAAGGCAAACATCAGTTTGCGGCGGATCGGCCAGTCGTTGAACTTGTTCATCATTTGCTCCGAAGCATTGCTTAGCGGCGTTGTCCAGCAAGCTAGCGGCCGGTACGCCTGATTCTTTAGTTATGAAGTATTAGTGTCATCAGAAATGATTCCCGCCGATGGCCGCCGAACCGCTGTTTCAACCGCGATAGCGGCCATGTGACGGTGCCATTGCGCCAGAAATGGGCCGCAGTGCCGCACGGGTGTTGCTCAGAAGTCCTGCCACTGGCTGTCGTTGCCGGCGGTGACCGTCGGAGCGCTCGCTGCCGGCTTGCGTGCAGCCGGCGCCCGTGTGCTGGTCTTGCTTGCCCGATTAACTGCAGCGGTGGTCGGCTTTTTAACCGCAGGCGTTGTATCCAGCGAACGCGGCGCATCGGCCAGGGTAAAGCGCGACACCGCTTGCGCCAGCTGGCTGGCCTGGTCTTCCATGGTGCGCGCTGCGGCGGTGGCTTCTTCCACCAATGCGGCGTTTTGCTGGGTGGCTTCATCCATCTGGGTGATGGTCTGGTTGACCTGCTCGATCCCTGACGACTGTTCCTGCGAAGCGGCCGCGATCTCGCCCATGATGTCGGTCACGCGCTGCACGCTGGCCACGATATCGGCCATGGTGGTGCCGGCCTGATGCACCAGCTGCGAGCCCTCGGTGACCTTGCTGACCGAATCGTCGATCAGATGTTTGATCTCTTTCGCGGCACCGGCCGAACGCTGCGCCAGCGTGCGCACTTCCGAGGCGACAACCGCAAAACCACGGCCTTGTTCGCCGGCGCGGGCCGCTTCCACGGCCGCATTCAAGGCCAGAATATTGGTCTGGAAGGCGATGCCGTCGATGACGGAAATGATCTCGGCGATCTTCTTCGAGGAGACTTCGATGCCGGACATGGTGGTGACCACTTGCGCCACCACCGCGCCGCCCTGCGATGCCACACCGGCCGCACCGATTGCCAACTGATTGGCCTGGCGGGCGCTTTCGGCATTCTGCTTGACGGTGGAGGTAAGTTCTTCCATCGACGCGGCGGTTTCTTCCAGATTGGCCGCCTGTTGCTCGGTGCGCTGCGACAGGTCGTTGTTACCGGCGGCAATTTCGCTGGAAGCGGTGTGGATGCTGCCCGCAGCCTGCTGGATGCGCCCGATCACCTGTGCCAGTTGCTCTGCGGTGGTGTTGGCGTCATCGCGCATCGTGGCGAAGACACCATGGAAATCGCCCTGCATCCGCGCACTCAAATCGCCGTCGGCCAGTGCGCTGAGCAGGCGCGAGACTTCGTCGATGCTGACCGCGTTGGCATCGAGCAGGGCATTGAGCTGCTGTGCAAGTTGCAGGAAAAACCCTTGTTTTCCCGCACTATCGATGCGCTTGGAGAGATCGCCGGCAGCCGCGCTGCGGACCACGTCGGCCACGTCGATTTCGACCCGCGCCTCGGCGGTACGATCGCGCCATTCGCAGACAAACCCCAGGTGCGCACCGGCATCGTCGCGAATGGCCGAGACGTTTTGGGTGATGCAGGTGGCGCGGTAGTGCACCTCGCGTTGGGCTGCGCCCTGGCGATCCAGGCGCTGATAGATCTCGGCGTCCTGTGCATTGCCGACTTCCAGCAGCGAGACCGGTTGGCCGACCAGATTGGCCTGGCGATTGAATGCAGGCGCGCAGGCATGGATATCGTCCGCGTAGGTGTGCAGTAAATTCTGCAACGCGCTATTGGTGTAGATGATGGTGAGGTCCGGGTCGGCGATGTACATGCCGGTGGAGGCGTTATCCAGGGCGGTGCGGATCCGCAGATTTTCGGCAGCGATGCTGCGTTCGCGTTCCAGGCGCTCGCGCAGGTCGCGCTGCATGCGCGCCAAGGCGGCCATCAGGCTGCGGCTGTGCTTTGCAGCGACCGGAATCGGTTGGTCCAGGCGGCCTTCGGCGATGTGCTGCGCGGCTGCCATGGCCAGCTGCGGCTCGCCGCCGAGCAGACCGAACACCGAGCGCAGGATCCAGGCAGCGGCCAGCGCCAGGCCCACGAATGCCAGTACCACGGCGCCGCCTTGCTGCCACATCACGCGGTGGCTGTATTGCTCTGCCTGGCGGCGGCTGGCTTCGTTCAAGGCCAGGATGCGCTCGCTGATGGCGCCCATGCGGGTTTCAAGTTGGCCGAACTTGCCGTTGAAATCAGCGTAAGCCGCTGCGCTGTCGGCATGCGTTTCGGCTGCCTTCACTACTTGGTCGGCGGATGCGATATAGGCCTGTAGTGCCGGCGTCACCGCATCCAGATCTTTGCGCAATGCAGGTTCCAATGGCAGTTTGCTGTTGGCTGCCAGCGACTCGCGGAATTCACCGGCATGTTCGCCCAATCCGGCGCGCGCGGCCGCAACGGCTTTATCGTCTTTCGTGGAGGCAGCAAGCAACGCGGCAGTGACATCGCCGCGTAGCGCGTCGTGCATCATGTCCGCCTGCATGTGGTTGCGCAGCGCGTCGGAAGAGATGACCTGTACGGCGATCGCATCGAGCAGACCACGTTGGCCGTTGTAGCCGACGCCGCCCAAGGCGAGCAGCGCCAGTGCGGCCACCAGCACCAGGACGCCCAACATGTGCATGATTTTCATGGTGCAACCCGTGTCAGAAGCGGAAAGACAGACCCACGCCGAGCGCGTGATCCGGTGAGCGGTCGTTGAGCCCGCGGCTGTAGACCGCGTCCAGTTGTACGTCGTTGCTCAGCAGCCAGGCCGAGCCGACATCGAGCAGCGCCACGGTACCGCCATCGTCGCTTTTGGCGATCTGCGGCAGCGCCACTTCCACGAACGAGCGCACGCGATCATTCCAGGCCTTGCCGAGCACTGCGCCAAAAATGCCGGCGGTGTAGCGGTTTCCCTGGCCGTCGTCGTCCCAGATCACGCCGGGCATCATGCCGGCAGAGACGCTGTCGCTGAGGTCCCATTCGGCCACCAGCCGGAACGAGGGTCGCGCACCATGGCCGCGTACCGCTTGCGCGCCGCTGGGTAGATCCACATGCAGCAACCAGGCCAGCGAGGTCTTGCCATTGTCGGAACTGGCCAGGTGATGTTTGATGCCGAGCGAGACGTCGGACATGCCGCTGACCTGCGTATCGCCGGGCAGGTCGATGCGCTGCCAGCCATCGGTTTCCAGCCGCAATTCCCAGGTCTGGCCCAGGCCGTAGCGCAGCAGCGTCGGCGTGGAATACGCATCCACTGCATCATCGCGTTCCCACGCAACGCTGGTTTCCACCTGCACGCGACGGTCGCCCACAGTGAGGCTGGATTCGACGAAATCGGGCCGATCGGTTGCGATCGGGTCTTCAGCGCGGGCATGACCGATCACACCCAACAGCGCGAAACAGCTGGCGATAACTGATGACTTCATGGCATCCCTTGCGTGGCAATCTGCGGAATCAAATATCCGGATGCATGGTCTGGCTGCATTGCTGCAACAGCTCACATGCATTGCTGGACCGGCTGGTGCGGTGGGGCGCAGGCAGTCGAGGTCATCCACACTAACGGCAACACTGCATGAATCTTGATGCGCGTCAGACGGGCGGATGGGGCAGGGCGGTGCGCAGCATGCCAATCATGCGCCGTGCGGGGATGTAGCGATGGAGGGCGAATAACCCTGCGCGTCATGCAGGTGCGCTTGTGCTCGCTTGTGGCGCGATGTCCGGCGTGCATGCAGTGCAGACATGCCGGACATCACGCAGAGCACTCAGCACAGGGCGATCAGAAATCCTGCCACTGGCTGTCGTTGCCCGTAGTGCCAGGCGACTTGCCTGCGGGTCGGCGCAACGTTGTCGTCACGCGCTTGCCGCTGGCAGGCACGTGCTTGGAGGTGGCCACTGCACGCACCGCTGGTTTGGCCGTCGATGCCGCCAACACGGGTTTGACCGCATGGCTGAGCTTGAAGACGGCGACCGCCTCGGTCAGCTGACCGGCCTGTTCTTCCAGCGCACGCGCAGCCGCAGTGGCTTCTTCCACCAGCGCGGCGTTCTGCTGGGTGGCTTCATCCATCTGCGTCACAGTGAGGTTGACCTGCTCGATGCCGCTGTATTGTTCCTGCGAAGCGGCGGAAATCTCGCCCATGATGTCGGTCACGCGCTGCACGCTGGCCACGATCTCACGCATGGTAGTGCCGGCCTGATGCACCAGTGACGACCCTTGCGCCACCTTGCTCACCGAATCGTCGATCAGGTGTTTGATCTCTTTTGCGGCACCAGCCGAACGCTGCGCCAGCATGCGCACTTCCGATGCGACCACGGCGAATCCGCGGCCTTGTTCACCCGCACGCGCCGCTTCCACCGCCGCGTTCAGCGCCAGGATATTGGTCTGGAACGCGATGCCGTCGATGACAGAGATGATCTCGGCAATCTTCGTGGACGAGGTCTGGATGCCGGACATGGTGGTCACCACCTGTGCGACTACCGAACCGCCATGCGATGCAACGTCGGCCGCGCCGATAGCCAGCTGGTTTGCCTGGCGCGCGTGCTCGGCATTTTGTTTGACGGTGGAGGTGAGTTCCTCCATCGAGGCCGCGGTTTCTTCCAGATTGGCTGCCTGTTGTTCGGTGCGCTGGGAGAGATCGTTGTTGCCCGCAGCGATTTCGCTGGCGGCTGCGCTGATCTGCGTGGCCGAGGTCTGGATGCCGGAGACAATCCCGGTGAGCTGCGCCACGGTGGCGTTGGCATCGTCGCGCATGCGGGCGAACACGCCCTGGAAGTCGCCGTCCATGCGCACAGTGAGGTCGCCCTCAGCCAGGGCGCTGAGCAGGCTGGAAATCCGTTCCAGGCTCAGCGAAGTGGTTTCCAGCAAGCCGTTGAGCTGGCGGCCGAATTCCAGATAGAACCCCTGCTTGTCTTCCAATGCCAGGCGCTGGCCGAAGTCGCCCATCAAGGCGGACTGCACCAGCTCGGCCACTTCCTGCTGCGTGCTGACTTCGGCGCTGATATTGCGCCACAGCAGCATGCTGCCACTACGGTGGCCATCGGGGGCATACAGCGGGGTCATGGTCAGATCCAGCGTCACCGGCCCGAAGCGATAGCGCTCCATGGTGGTGGACTGCAGCTGGCGCAGACGTTGCGTACGCGCCGTGCCTTCACTGTCGTTACCGAACACATACTCCATTGGCTTGCCGACCACCGCATCGGCACTGAAGCCAGTCTGGCCCTTGGCATGGAAGGCAGGCTCGCCCCGCTTGAATGAGGTGTGCAGCGCTTCGGTGATGAACACGGCGTTGTGCTGTTCGTCGGCCAGCAACACTTCCATTTCCGAGTGTTCCAGCGCGGTGCGGATACGCAGGTTTTCGTTGGCGACCTGCGCATCGCGCTCGATGCGTTCGCGCAAGTCGTTCTGCATGCGTTGCATGGCGCCCATCAGGCGGCCCACTTCGTCCTGGCGCTGCACCGTGATCTGGTTGTCGAGCTTGCCCGAGGCGATCGCATCGGCCACGTGCGCGGCGGCCTCCAGCGGCTGCACCACCTGGCGACGCAGGAGCGCGAACAGCGCCACGCTGAGCACCAGCGCCGAGCCCAGGCCGACGGCAAGAATGGTCCAAAGTAAGCGATGCGCCTGCTGCATGATCGTGGCATAGGGCACCACCACACCCAAGGCGAAGCGTTCCTGCGCCTTGCCAATCTGCAGCGGGACGTAGGCGCTGACTGCGCCATCGGCATCGGGGGTGAAATTCAGCGCGTCTTTGCCGGCCTTGATCGCCTCCAGCAGGGTGCGGTGGCGGGCATCGGTGACTTGCTTGCCGATGCGCGCGGTGTCATGCGACGCCAGCACCACGCCCGCGGGCGACAGCAGTTCGACATACCCGTCTTGCATCGGGCGCAGGGCGCCCAGGCGCTGCTGCAACGCAGACAGTGCCACGTCCACGGTTATCGCGCCCAGATACTTGCCGCCCTGCAGGATCGGCGTGGACAAGGTGGTCATCAGCACGGTCTTGCCGCCGATCTTGTAGTCGTAAGGCTCGGCCACGGTCTGCCGCAGCAGGGCGCGCGGTCTCAGATTCCAGTCGCCCAGGCCGGGGGTTTCGTAATCGGTGAGTGGCTCGCGTACCAGTGTCTGGTCGCTGCGTCCCCAGTAGGTCATGAAACGGCCGGTGGCATCGTGGCCCTTGGTATTGGCGAACGCGCTGTCCTTGCCATCGAACGCTTGCGGCTCCCACAGCGTGCCCATGCCCACCCACTCGGGGTGATCCTGCAATTGGTCATGCACGACGGCCGCGGCATTGTCGCGGCTGATGCCGCCATTGGCGCGTTGCACCAGCAATGTCGTGGCCAAGGATTGACCGGTGGTCAACGCCTGGCCAAGTTCGCTGCCGATCTGCTCTGCTTGGTAGCGCGCGGCATTTTGCATCGTGGCTTGCGCAGAGGTGCTCAACGCGCGGCTGCTTTGCCAATAGGTGATGGCTGCGGTCAAACCGAAGCACAGCGACGCGATGACCGCCGTGCCGAACATCAGGCGATACGCCAGGCGTCCACTGAAACGTGAGTGTTTGGAAAGCGAAGTCATTGGTGTGGCCGCGGAAGGAAAAGGGGAGCTCCGCCGAAGCGGAGAGGGGCGATCAGTGCGTGGTCAGCGCGACCCACGCCGGTGCGCGTTTGCTGGCATGGCCGAACTGGTTGGACGTCGCAGCAACGACCCGGAAGCTCGACACCGCTTCATCCAGTGGTTGCGCCTGCTGCTGCATGGCATTGGCCGCTGCGATGGCTTCTTCCACCAGCGCCGCGTTCTGCTGGGTGCTCTCGTCCAGCTGGGTGACGGTGAGGTTGACCTGCGCGATACCGGTCGACTGTTCCTGCGAGGCAGCAGAAATTTCGCTCATGATGTCGGTGACGCGCTGCACCGAAGAGACGATCTCGGCCATGGTCTTGCCGGCCTGATCCACCAATGTCGAGCCTTGATCGACCTTGCCGACCGAGTCGTCGATGAGGTGCTTGATCTCTTCCGCTGCACTGGCAGACCGCTGCGCCAGCGTGCGCACTCCGAGGCCACCACGGCAAAGCCACGGCCCTGCTCGCCGGCGCGTGCGGCCTCCACCGCGGCGTTCAACGCCAGGATGTTGGTCTGGAAGGCGATGCCATCGATGACGCTGATGATCTCGGCGATCTTCTTGGACGAGGTCTGGATGCCGGTGCTCTCGGTGTCGCTCGCCAGCAGGCTGGCCTTGGCCGCGTCCATCGCTTCGTGCAGCACCGCGCGCGTGCCGGGCAAGCGCGCCGCATTGCGCGGCAGGTCGCCTTGCGCATAGTCGTTGAGGATGCCGATCGCATCGACGATGGCATCCAGGTACTCGAAGATCATCGTGTTGATGCCGCTGGCCAGCTCGCCGAAGACGCCGGGAAAATCGCTGGGCATGCGGTGGGTGACATCGTCGCCGGCATCTGCACCATCACCTTGGTCTGCGCGGAGAAGCGCTCCAAGGTGTGCACCATCTCGTCGGTGGCCTTGCGCATCTGGCCGATTTCATCGGTGCCGTGTTCGGCGGTGCGCACGCTCAGGTCGCCACGTGCCACGCCTTTGATGGCCGCCAAGGCACGCGACACCGGCTCCAGGATGGAGTTGCCGATCATCCAGCCGACCAGCAAGTTGAGCAGCACCAACGCGCCGCCCGCGATCGCAACGACGCTGGTGAAGACCAGCGCCTGCGATTGGATGTCGTCCAGGGACACGCCGGTGCCGATCACCCAGCCCCACGGCGTGTACAGGGCCGCGTACGAGGTTTTCTGCACCGGGTCTTTCTGTCGGGGTTTGGCCCACGTGTAGTCGACATCGCCGCCGGCCTGTGCTGCGGTGGCGAACGCCGGAAAGACACGCTTGCCGTCCGGGCTCAGCACGTCGCTCAGCGGCTTGCCAACCAAGTCCGGGCGGGTGGGGTGCATCAGCATCACCGGCGCCTGGTCGGTGACGTAGATGTCATCCACACCGCCGCGTGCGCGCATGGTGTACAGCGTGTGCAGCGCGCTCTTCTTGGCCGTCTCCACGTGGATCTCGCCCTTTTCGGCGCGTTCGGCATAGCCATTGACCACTGCAATCGCCATCTCGATCTGGCTCTTGAGCCCATCGCGGCGGGCATCGGTGAGATCCACGTACTGCATGCGTGCGGCGATCACGGCCAGCGCAATGATGCCCAGCGCAACCAAGGCGGTCTGGGCGAAGAACTTGCGCTTGAGCGGCACGTTGGCCAGCGTTTTTGCAACCGTGGTCTTCAGCGGCATGGCAGATATCCAGCAAAGGAATGTGGCCCGGTATAAGTCGAATAGCGACCCGGCTGCGAAAATGTTGAGCCGGACACAACAGGCCTGCGGCTGATTTGCGGCGGTGTTGACGCCTGGAGTCGCGTGCTTTTACTTCGTGCGTTAACGCGCTGGCACGGCGCGTTGCGTCCGCAGTGCAGTTGCAGCTGGCTGGGCATGCCAGCGCACCACGCGGTGCATGGAAGACATGTTGTGCCGTACTCGCCCATGGCGCGTGACATGGGCGGCATGGCGATCTCGCGACCTTTAAGTGGCTCACATCCGCCTGACGCATTCATCAGGCGGATATGGTGACGGCGCTCAGCATCTGATGAAGGCGATGCACATGCAGCACTGCGCATCGAGCACGGTGTATCCGGCACGGACAGGCGGGCACCGGCGTGGCAGTCGTTTCGTTATTTACTTCAGCCGCAGAAGGCGTGTTGACTCAGCGGGGAGTGAAGCGCGTGACAGCGATACTGCCCGGTCGCTGCGTGGCGACGTTTGCGTTGCCTGCGTCGGGTCAGTTGCGCTGCGCAACGCTCACGCTTGCGACCGATTGCTGCAGGCTCTGCAGTTCGGTCCACAAGACATGGCGGGTATCGCCGCTATCGCCCAGCGACAAGGCTTGTGCGTACTGCAGGTCGCCTTCGTGCAGGGCACGATTGGCCCGGCGTTGCTGCGCCAGATACTTGCCCAGTTGCTGCTGCACCAGCGCGAACTTGCGTGCCTGTTCGCCCTGTGGTGCGGTGGCCTGGAAGTAGCCAGCATGCCGGGCGATCCGCTGACGCAGATTGCCCAGACGCTCGTCATAGGCCTCGATACGCGCCGCGTCGTGGCTGGCGGCAAGCTGTGCACGTTGATCATCGTGCAGCTGTGCCAGATCCAACGCCAGCGACTGCAATGCCGTGACCGGCACATTATCCAGAAGGACCGAAACCGGTGCTGCCGGGGTGGCGAAGGAGGGCGGCAACGACACGCACGCAGCCAGCAACCCGACGGCGAACACACAGCCCAGCATGGTGCGGGCAGAGCGATTTGACTTGGCGGTGTGCATGCGGACTTCCTTTGATCTAGCACGGGCAATGCGGCCCTCAGTGGTTCCTGTATCGGCCGCAAAACCCTGCGCTTGATCACCTTTCGACCAGCGGCGGTCCCGACTGCATCGACTGTGCAAGGCCACACTCCCTTCCTTCCTGCGGCAACAGATGGTTCGCAGCACCGGATGAGAGGACGCGCGCGGCCTCGTCCAGCCCGACCGTAAGCGGTCGGCAACCGGCAACCGCCTCTGCGCAGCGTCATCTCCACAAAACAACAGCCCCGACATCGCTGCCGGGGCTTGGGACGCACTCGCCGCCTGATCCGGCGGCCATGCAGCTGCAGTGCGCTTAGAACTCCTGCCAGTTCGCATTGCCGTTGCCGGCTGCGACAACCACTGGGCGTGGTGCTGTGGTGGCATTGGCCTTGAGTTTCGCGACAGCAGGCGCGGTGACGCGTTTCGCAGCGGTGGCCGGCTTGGCGGTGGCCAGGCGTAGCGGAGCAGGGCGGGTGTCCGAAGGCGACATGGCGGCGATCTGCTGCACCTTGAAGATCGACACTGCATCGGACAGCTGGCCGGCCTGTTCTTCCATCGCACGTGCGGCGGCGGTGGCTTCTTCCACCAGCGCGGCGTTCTGCTGGGTCGCCTGGTCCATCTGCGTCACGGTGAGGTTGACCTGCTCGATGCCGGCCGACTGCTCCTGCGAGGCAGCGGAGATCTCGCCCATGATGTCGGTGACGCGCTGCACGCTGGCCACGATCTCGGTCATGGTGGTGCCGGCCTGGTCCACCAGCAGCGAGCCCTCGGCGACCTTGCTCACCGAGTCGTCGATCAATTCCTTGATCTCCTTCGCTGCGCCGGCCGAGCGTTGTGCCAGGGTGCGCACTTCGCTGGCCACCACCGCAAAGCCGCGGCCCTGATCGCCGGCACGCGCCGCTTCCACCGCCGCGTTCAAGGCCAGGATGTTGGTCTGGAAGGCGATGCCGTCGATGACGCTGATGATGTCGGCGATCTTCTTCGACGATGCCTGGATATCGGCCATGGTGGCGACGACCTTGCTGACCACCTCGCCACCTTGCGAGGCCACGCTGGCGGCGCCGATGGCGAGCTGGTTGGCCTGGCGTGCACCTTCGGCATTCTGCTTGACGGTGGAGGTGAGTTCCTCCATCGAGGCGGCGGTTTCTTCCAGGTTGGCCGCCTGCTGCTCGGTGCGCTGCGACAGGTCGTTGTTGCCGGCAGCGATTTCGCCGGCAGCGGTGTTGATCGCGCTGGTGGCCAGCTGGATGCGCCCGACGATGCCGGACAACTGCTCGGTGGTGGCATTGGCGTTGTCGCGCATCTGCGCAAACACGCCATGGAACTGGCCGTGCATGCGCTCGGTCAGGTCGCCGGCGGCAATGGCCTGCAGCACCCCGGACAACGCACCGAGGTTGCCATCGGCGGTGGCCATCAACTGGTTGAGGCTTTCCACCATCGCCAGAAAGTCATGCTGAAACCGCTGCGTATCGCCGCGCACGCTGAAGTCGCCATGCGCGGCGGCCTGCGCGAGCAACTGGATCTGACCGTTCATCGCCGAGAGGTTGCGCTTGACCGCATCCATGGTGTCGCTCAGCACGGCCTTCTCGCCGGGCAGGCGGTCCATATCCTCACTCAGGTCGCCGATGGCGTAGCGCGACATGATCTGCGCCAGCTTCATCTTCACTTCGATATGCGATGCGACCAGCGCATTGGTGTCGCGCACCATGCTGCCGTATTCGCCGGGAAACGCCGCCTGATCCATGCGGAAGCTGATCTGGCCGGCATCGTGCCGGCGCGCCATGTCCTGCTGCGCGGCGGCCACCGCCTTGAGCTGATCCTGCATGCCGCGCATGCTGGTCAGCAACTGGCCGGGCTCGTCGCCCGGCTGCGGGCCGATCGGGTTATCCAGCTTGCCGTGCGCGATCGCTTCGGCCACCTGCGTGGCCTGTTTCAGCGGGCGTACCAGGCTGCGCGAAATCAGCCACGCCAGTGCAGCGGCCAGGCCGGCCGCCAACAGACCGAAGGCGATCAGGGCGCGATTGGCCAGCGCCACGCTGCTCAGGATCGTGTCCGCACCGGCGGCGTTCTGCTGGTTCTGCAATTCCACCGCGGCGGCGATCGCCTTGGAACGGCGTTCCAGCAAGGGCTGCGCCTGGCCGCTGAGCAGCCGCTTTGCACCCTCCAGGTCGCCAGCGCGCACCAGGTCGAGCAGGCGGCCGTTGGTGGCGCGTGCAGCTGTGAGGCTGTCTTCGATGGCCTGCCGTGCGCGCATGCCGTCGCTGTTGGTTGGTAGTTGTTTCAACGCCGCCCACAGCTGCGCGTAATGTGCGCGATTGGCCTTGAGCTGCGCATCGACGGCAGGCAGCTGTTGCGGGCTTGCCAGCATAAAGTCGCGAAGATAACGCTCGCCGAGCATGTTGCTCTCGCGCATTTGGTTGAGCAGCGCAGCCTTGCGGTTGTTGATCTCGATGATGATCGAGACCTGCTGTTTGACGGTCTTGAATTCGTACAGCGCCAGGGTGGTGGAGCCGGCCAACAAAACGATCAGCAACGCGAATGCCAACGCCAGGCGTCGCCCGACGGTCAGGGAGTGCAGGAATGTCATGGTGTTCTCTAGGGGAGGGTGGAAAAGAGATACACCGGTAGCGTTCGCCAGGCAGATTTCTGAAGTGTCATGCTGCAGTGCAGCATGCTTACGTTCATGGTTCCAATACGCCAAGGCACGTGTGGCTATGCATCGCGCGCGCATGCTGACTGCAATGCGTGACCTGCTCTCATGGATGCCGCGATGCTTGCGCGCGAGTGTGGATCAACCGCGCACGCGCAAACACAAGCTTCGACATCGCTGCCGGGACTTGGGCGTGTTGGCCGCTTGGCGGCTGTGCTACACAGACGTCGCGGTCAGAACGCGTGCCAGCTCGAATCGCCGTCGGCGGCTGCGGCTACCGGCGCGCGCGGCGCTGCAGTGGGCGTGGCCCTGGCGTCGACAACAGCCCACGCACGCTGAGCATGCACGCAAGCGCAAACCCTCCCAGGCCCAAGGTGATCGGCACGGTGCAGGAAGACGCCACGGCCAGCTCGCTGGCAACAGCAAGATGACGAAACCGGTTCTTGATGTCTTGTTGTGTTGCAGAGAGCGACTGGCTGCGTGGGCGCCCGCCAACAGGTGGGGCAGGGACGTGTCAGAGTCGAGGATCTGGACGAAGGACCCGGATCTACCGTCGGTCGTGCTGGGCCGAACGGGTGGTACTGATGCCGGCAGTCCCCAGACTGCCGGCGATCGCTCCAGCGCCCATCGTGCAGCGATGGTGTGGTGGAGCCTTGCGCCGCGGCATCCAGGCCGCGGCGAATGCATTACGCGGCTTGCGGCACCTTCAGCGAGCGCACCAGGCCACCGATGTCCACGATCAGCGAAACCCGCCCATCGCCGAGGATGGTGGCGCCGGAGACGCCCGGAATCCGCCGGTAATTGTTCTCGATGTTCTTGACCACCACCTGCTGCTGGCCAAGCAATTCATCCACTTCCAGCGCGATCTTCTGGCCGTCTCCTTCGACCACCACCACCAGCGATTCGGTGGAGGACTGTTGCCCGCCGAAGCCGTAGTAATTGGTGAGCGACAGGATCGGCAGATACTCCCCGCGGACCCGCAGGACCCGGCCGTCGCCGGCCATCGAGCGGACGTCTTCCGCAGCCGGCTGCAGTGCTTCGAGCACGTAGGACAGCGGCAGGATCAGCGTTTCGCCGGCGACCGACACGGTCATGCCGTCGAGGATGGCCAGGGTCAGCGGCAGACGGATCAGCACGCGCGTCCCGCTGCCGGCGTTGCTTTCCAGCTGCACTTCGCCACCCAGGCCCTGGATATTGCGGCGGACCACGTCCATGCCCACGCCACGACCGGACAGGTCGGTGACTGCATCGGCAGTGGAGAAGCCCGGTGCGAAGATCAAGTCCCACACCTGCGCGTCGGTCGGGTTGTCCGGCACGGCGATGCCGCGTTCGGCCGCTTTTTCCAGGATCTTGGCGCGATTGAGGCCACGGCCGTCGTCGCTCACTTCGATCACGATGTGGCCGCCCTGATGCGAGGCCGCCAGGGTGATGGTGCCGGTCTCGTCCTTGCCGGCGGCGCGGCGCGCATCGGGCAGTTCCAGACCATGGTCGATCGAGTTGCGCACCAAGTGCACCAACGGATCGGCAATCTTTTCGATCAGCCCCTTGTCCAACTCGGTGCTCTCGCCAATCGTGCGCAGACGCACGTGCTTGCCGAGGCGGCTGGAAAGGTCGCGCACCAGGCGCGGGAAGCGGCGGAACACCGCATCGACGGGCAGCATGCGCACGCCGATGACCGCTTCCTGCAGATCGCGGGTATTGCGTTCCAGCAGGTCCAGACCGGCGAACAGCTGTTCGGCATGCGCCGGGTCCAGGCCGGTGGAGACCTGCTTGAGCATGGCCTGCGTAATCACCAGCTCGCCGACTAGGTTGATCAAGGCATCGACCTTGTCCACGCTGACGCGGATCGAGCTTTCTGCTTCTGCAGCGGCGGCCTTGGCCGGCGTTGCTGCCGCGGCGGCAGCGGGTTCGGCGGCGGCGGTCGGTGCGGCGGCGCTGGCTGCAACCGGTGCAGCGTCCACGGCCAGGCTCGGCGGCGGGCCGGGCACCGCCATCGGGCGGATGTCCAGTTCGCAATCGTCCACCACCCAGGCAAAGGTGTCTTCGATCTTGCTGCGCGGAATCTTGCCGATCAGGCCCAGATCCCACGCCAGATACGCTTCGAGCGGATCGATGTTTTCAAAGCCCGGCATGCGCTCCAGACGCGCGGCAATCTGCAGCGGGCCAAGGTGCTCGAGCTCGCGGATGATGCGCAGCGGGTCGTTGCCGCTCATGAACAGCGACGGCGCCGGAGTGAAACCGATGTGCCAGGCTTCCGGTTCTGCTTCCTTCGGTTTGGCGACGACCGCAGCCACCGGCGCTTCGCCGGCGAGCACGGCGTTCAAACGGGTATGCACGGCCTTGACTGCAGCCGGGTCGGCCGGGGTGCCGTGTTCGGCTTCGCGCAACAGGGCGCGCAGCACGTCGACCGAGCCAAGCATGGCATCGACCGCATTGGGTTCGAGCTGGCGCTTGTTGGAGCGCAACTCGTCCAGCAGCGTCTCCAGCACGTGGGTCAGCCCGGCGACGGCATCGAAACCGAAGGTGGCAGCGCCGCCCTTGATCGAGTGCGCGGCGCGGAACACCGAGTTGATGATTTCCGGGTCGCGGTTGCCTTCTTCAAGAGACAACAGCCCGGCCTCCATCGCGTCGAGCCCTTCACGGCTCTCTTCGAAAAAGGTGGCGTGGAAGCGTTGCAGGTCCATGCTCATGGGCGTGAAATCCGAAGGTGAAGCGAGAAGGGTTTAACCGAGAACTTTCTGGACGGTGGCGATCAGCTGCTCTGGATTGAACGGCTTGACCAGCCAACCCGTCGCACCTGCCGCCTTGCCTTCGGACTTCTTGTCGGCCGCCGACTCGGTGGTGAGCATGAGCATCGGGGTGAACTTGTAGTCCGGTAGCTGGCGCAGCTCGCGAATCAGCGAGATGCCGTCCATGTTGGGCATGTTCACGTCGGTGACCACCGCATTGAAGCGCTGACCCTTCGCGCGGCCCAGCGCAACGGCGCCGTCTTCGGCTTCTTCGACGGCAAAGCCGGCAGAGGTGAGGGCGAAGGAGACCATCTGGCGCATCGACGCCGAATCGTCCACCACCAAGATACGTGCGCTCATGCGGCGTTCTCCACAGATTTCAGGTTGTCATTGGATGCGGGAAGTCCGAGCGCGTCGGTAACGCCGAGCAGACGAGCCGCATCTCTAAAAGTGTCGTTGCAGCCATCGAATTCGGTGTGCAGACCGGCCTGGCGGCGGCTCTGCACAAAGGCGCAGAGCAATTGCACGCTTGCGGTGTGGATGCGCCGGACTTCACCGGCATCAAGCACCAGGTCGCCGTCCTGGGTGAGGAATCCGGCAAGCTTTTGCTTGAGGTCGGCGCTGGTCTCGATACCGAGATCCTCGCCCAATGTCACTGTGCTCATTGTTGCTCCGAACGGCTGGTTCTATGCGTACTAACGGCGGGGTGCGGGAAAGCTTTAACGCTGAATCGTTATGCGTGCAGGTACGAGCAAGCTAGGCGTATCAATGCAGCAGGTGGGTGGCATCGAGCAGGATCATCGGCTGATGGCCCAGGCGTGCAACGCCGCGGAACAGGTTGTTATAAATGCGGCACAGGCGTGCGTTGTCTGGCGGTTCGATCTGCTGATCGGTCAGACTGGTGACGTCTTCCACGGCCGACACGCGCAGGCCCATGGTTTCGCCGTTTTCTTCCAGCACCACCACGCGGGTGTGCAGATCCATGTCAACCGGCGAAGAGCCGAGGTGAATGCCCAGATCGATCACCGGGACCACCTGGCCACGCAGGTTCATGATGCCGAGCATCGCGCTGGCAGTGCCGCGCAACGGCAGTAGCGGTACTGGCAAGACCACTTCCTGCACCTTGAGCAATTCCAGTGCATAGGTCTGTTCGCCGCAGCGCAGGCGTAACCAACGCGTGCTGCGTTCGCTGGCGCGGCGTTCGGCGTGAATCTTGTCGGCCTGGCCGGGCGCCAGCAATGCCTGCAACCCAGTGGGCACCGGTGCAGCGCGCATCGGTGCAGGTGCGGCACGGGGTGCGGGTTTCGGTATCGGGGCAGGTGTGGGTACGGCGAGCGGTGCGGCGTCTAGCCCGAA
Source organism: Xanthomonas prunicola (assembly GCF_002846205.1). Classification (GTDB taxonomy): domain Bacteria; phylum Pseudomonadota; class Gammaproteobacteria; order Xanthomonadales; family Xanthomonadaceae; genus Xanthomonas; species Xanthomonas prunicola. The sequence continues at coordinate 281,116 of NZ_PHKV01000005.1, read as the reverse complement.
GGCTGGGTCGGCATCCATTTCTGCCAGCAGATCGGCGGTCAGCAGGTCCACCGCGGTGGGCGCGGCGGCGAAGGCCGGGTCCGCGTCCATTTCGGCGAGGAAATCGGCCGCGATATCGGCCGCGCTCGGCGCGGCGACCACGGGCGGGCCGAAGGCCGGGTCCGCATCCATTTCAGCGAGGAAATCGGCCGCGATATCGGCTGCGCTCGGAGCGGCTGTGACAGGCGGGCCGAAGGCCGGGTCTGCATCCATTTCGGCAAGGAAATCGGCCGCGATGTCGGCAGCGCTGGGCGCGGCGGCCACGGGCGGGCCGAAGGCCGGATCGGCATCCATTTCCGCCAGGAAATCGGCAGCGATCGCATCGGCGCTCAGCACCGCGGCAATTGCATTGGAGGTGGCGGCTTGTGAGACCGCGGCAGCTTCGGGAAGCGCGGCAGCCTGCACCTGCGGCTCGGCCAACGCGAGATCTGCGTGCGCAAGCGCCGGCGTTTCGACAGCGGCGATAGCGGCCGCAGCGGGCGGGGCGAGGATCTCGACGCCTGCATCGTGCAGCAGGCCCTCCAGATAATCGTCCAGCTCACCGTTAGCGGTGGGGTTACTCATGCGGCTTGCTCCATGCGCATCGCGTCATCGGCCAGCACCCATTCCAGCGCGCGGCGATAGGCGGACAGGCCGCGGCCCTGATAGTCGCCGCCGACAGCGGGGACGGTGAGTGCGGCGGCATTACAGATACGGGTGTCCATCGGAACGGCGTCTTCCCACACCACCGGGCCGTAGGTGGTCTGCATTTCCTTGAGCGTTTCGTTGCCTGCGCGGGTGCGGCGGTCGAACAGGGTCGGCAGGATCGACATCGGCAGCTCGCGGCGACGCGAGCGCTGCACCATGTCGGCGGTGCGCACCATGCTGGCAAGACCATGCAAGGCCAGCGGCTCGGCCTGGGTCGGCACCACCACGCGGTCGCAGGCGGCCAGCGCATTGATCATCAGCAGGCCGAGCGTGGGCGGGCAGTCGAGCAGGATGTAATCGTGTTGACCGGCGTGGCGGGTCATTGCGTTCTGCAATGCCAGGCCAAGGCCGGGTTGATTGGCGCTACGGCGCTCCAGCGTGGCCAGTGCGGCTTGCGCGCACACATACGACAGGCCGGGGATGCTGCTTTCGTGCGCCAGGCTGGCCAGATCGCTCGGTGGGGTGCCGAACAGGTCCAGCACCCCGCGCGGCGGCGGGTCGACCGCCACGCCGAACGCGCGGGTGAGCGAGGAGTGCGGATCGAGGTCGATCAACAACACCCGGTGGCCGAGCGCGGCCAGGCCGCGACCCAATGCCAGCGTCGTGGTGGTCTTGCCGACGCCGCCCTTTTGGTTGGCGATTGCCCAGATACGCATGTCACTGCACTCCTTGAATTACGGCGGGGACGGAACTTGTGCCGCTTTCGGTGGTGCCGGCCGTTTGGCCGCCGTCAGACTTGGGAAGCTTGGGCGCCCCGGCGGCGGTCGCATGCAGCTGCGATGGCGGATCGGGTGCGAGTGAGCCAGCCGAGTCAGCGAGGATGATCAACACCACACGCCGGTTCGCATTCCGTCCCGCCTCAGTGCTGTTATCGGCACGTGCGCGGAATTCTCCATAGCCCACCATCGCCAATCGTTGCGGGGCGACGCCGTCGTCGGCGAACAGGTGCACCACGCTGGCCGCGCGCGCCGCGGACAATTCCCAATTGGAAGGGAATTGCGCGGTGGCGATCGGCTGGTTATCGGTATAGCCCTCCACGCGCACGCCATTGGGTGCGTCGCGCAGCACCGAGGCGAGCGTGGACAAGGTGGTGCGGGCATTGCCGGCCAACGCGGCCGAGCCGGTGCCGAACAGGATATCGCTGTTGATCTCGACCTCGATCCACAGATCGTTGCGGCGGATGGTGATGAGTTTCTTGTCGATCAGCGGCGCCAGCGTCTTGCTCAGCTGTTGCTCCACTGCATCCATCTGCCGCTGCGCGCGCGCCAGTTGCGCCTGGTTGCGCAGCGACACCGGCATGCGCATCTGCGCGGCCATCGACGGCAGCAGGGTAGGGTCAGTCGGGCCGTTGGAGGCAGCCATCGGCGCGCCGGCCTTGATCACCGAGGGGCGGTCGTAATCGGCGCCCAGGGTCTGGGTCTTGCCCAGCTGTACCGGGCTGGCGGTAGTGGACGAGCCACCGAAGGCACTGGTCAGCGCCTGCGCCATGACCTTGTATTTGCCCTCGTTGAGCGAGGAGATGGCGTACATGACGACGAAGAACGCCAGCAGCAGCGTCATCAGATCGGCATACGGAATCGCCCACGCTTCGTGGTTGCCATGTTCTTCGTGGTGTTTGCGACGACGGGCCATAAGCGGTTAATGCAAGTAGCCTGCCAATTTTGATTCGATGTTGCGCGGGTTCTCGCCCTGGGCGATCGCGATCAGGCCTTCGATCGCCATTTCGCGCTCGTTGGTGCTGCAATGGATCACGCTCTTGAGCTTGGCGGCGACCGGCAGGAACAGCAGGTTGGCCGAGGCGATACCGTAAATAGTGGCGGTGAATGCCGCGGCGATGCCGTGGCCGAGCATGGCCGGGTCGGCCAGATTCTTCATCACCGCCATCAGGCCCAGCACCGCACCGATGATGCCCAGCGTGGGCGCATAGATGCCCATGCCCTCGAACACCTTGGCCGCGGCAAGATCCTGACGCTCCTGGTTGTCCACTTCGATCTCGAGCATGTTGCGCATGGCTTCCGGCTCCACGCCATCGATCAGCATCTGCAGGCCTTTGCGCAGGAAGGCATCCTCCTGGCGCGGCAATTGGTCTTCCAGGCCCAGCAGGCCTTGGCGACGGGCGATGTTGCTCCACTCGACGATCCGCGCCAGCAGCTGCGGGCGATCGCTGGCCGGCGGCTGGATCACCCAGCGCAGGATCTTGAACGCGCGTCGGAAAACTGCCGGTGAGGTGTGCAGCAGGATCGCGGCCACCGTGCCGACGATGACGATCACGAAGGCAGCCGGCGACCACAGCGACGAAATGCCGGCACCTTTCAACACGCTGCCGCCCACGATCGCCACGATCGCCAGCACCAGTCCGATTACGCTGAGTCTGTCCATGCATGCGGTATCGGCCCAGGCGCGGCGGACTTGATAGATGCGGCTGGTTGGCGCGCCAGAAAGTTGTCGTTCTGGGTGATGGGTCTTCGAATTGTCGACCTCGTTGAGGGCGGTCGCGCGGCCGGGAGTCGGTCCCTCGGTCGGAAAAGGTCTCGATGAACTCAGTGATGCCTCGGGTCAGCCCTTGCGATACGAGGGTGGAAATCGCCAGCACGACCGACGCGGCACTGGCGCCCCCCTCCCGCCGGAGCACCAAGGCAAGGCTGGCGCGCTGCCGGCGCGCATGTCTTGGTGCGCCCGCCCTGCTAGCGCGGACAGGGGCACGCAGCCGGGGGGAGAGTACGGCGAAGCACGATGCCAGCGTGGTAAGCGGCGCCAGCGCGGCCGGGAATGGGCTCCTCGGCTCGGCAGGCGTCCTGTCTGACTCGCCGTCGCGGCACATCCCTGTGCCGCTCTCCGCCGATCCTCGGCCACGCTGGCGCCTGGGTAGTTCATTTCCGTGGCTTGAAGACGGCTCAGATGCTCAGCGACATCTTGGCTTGAACCCAGTTCCTGCGCAGGAGGCTAGGGACGGCTTGCGCAGCACTCGCCTCTCTCTCGATGCAGTGAAGGCACCCGCGGGCAGCACCGCAGACGGTGGTTGTCAGTGACCAGATCAAAGGTGGGGCCGGCGAGCGATGTTACGGTCTAGCCATTGACATGCTTCTGCGACGGTTTGCAAAACGTCCTGACGGTGTGCCCATCGCACCCCGGGTACCGACTGGGGCGCAACTCAGGACTGACGTCGAATGCGTCTTGCGACGCCCGTTACGCGGCCGGTCCAGTCTGAAGAATTGCGCGGAAGTTGCTTACTCCGGCACCTGCACTGAGATGAGCCGACAGCTTCGGTCCGTGACGATTGTCTTCGCAGCGGTGTCCAATGCCGCGGCATCGGGCCGGTAGCGTTGGGGCAAGCGCTCGCCCTGGACCAGGGCGCGAGATGTCGTACACATGTCCGGTGCGAACGCGTCATCAGGGAGAGGGTGGGTTGGGGCTTAACTATCGGCAGTTTGTTCTGGGGTTACTGTGCTCCACCGCGTTGGTCTCCGCACTCGCTGTTTGGGTGAATTATCGAATTAACCTGCATATTCTGGTGTCTGCCTGGTCGGCGGTCGATGAGCTTTATTACGACGGACATTTCAATGGCTACGACTGGGCGGCTGTCAACGCGACCTACAGGAAGAGAATTCCGCTCTTCGATTTTAGTCATGCAAAGACGGTCGACCTGGTAGGGGAAATGTTGGGCTTATTGGAGGCGTCGCATCTCCAGTACTTCACGGCCGAGCAGGCCGCGCGTGGCATTCCAAAGAAGGAAGATCTGGTCGGGCTTCAATGGCCCGATGCATTCGTGGGAGCGGGCATGCTGATCTCGGAGCCCGGGTTGGTACGCATGTCGGTCGTTGAATCCATCGACCCCCATTCTCCTCTTTATGTGCGAGGTGTGCGCGTAGGCTGGCATGTCTTGTTGTGTAATGCCGCCAATCCAGTCGCTTCTCAGAAGACGCTGGACATCGCCGTATCCACGACATCTTTGGCTGGTGTCTCGCACTATTTTGTTATCCCGGTCGCCCTTGCTGCGGCGCGCTCGACGAATCTTGAAAGACGCGATGGGGTTCTTCGAGTCAATAACGTCGATTGGATGACGTTTGCCAACGTGCTGGGCTCGCTTTCTGGAACGGGTGAACTGCCTGGCCTGATCGATTACCGGCCATTGAAGCTGACGACCACCAGCGGTGAGGCTGGAAATGGGCTCAACGTGATCGAGGTGGTGAATCACTCCAGCGCGGAAAGGGCGGGTGTCGAGCCAGGCGACCACTTGGTCGGCATGGGGCCGGTATCAGGACAGCCGTTCGGGACCTATGACTACCGTCTCAGGCAGCCATCCGGGCAAGTGGTTCAGGTCAGGACAGATCCCAGCGAGCACACCATGGGGCAACGACTCATGGCCAAGCTCTATGAGCGTGTCGCCTATGCGCATCGGGGTTCGATCGTCCTGGAATTCAACGACTTCAATACGAAGAATGCGCGTTGGGTGACCCAGCAGGTTGCCGCGCATCCCGGGCAGCCGATCGTGCTCGATCTCCGGCTCAATCGTGGTGGCGCCGCAACGGCCCTTGGCGAGATTGCCGGGAACTTTCTCCCCGCAGGGACGCTGCTTGGAACAGAGCGCGGTCGCGCATCGTCCCGCGAGCTGCGTGTTCCAACGGGAATGACCGCCACGGATGTTCCGCTCACGGTCCTTGTCAGTGAAGCCAGCTCCAGCGCTGCCGAGGTTCTGTCGGCGACCCTGCAACACTATCGCCGTGCCCGCGTGATTGGTCAGCGCACTGCCGGGCAGGTGTTGATTGCGCAGGTCTTTTCGCTCGATCAAGGGGCCAAGATTCATATTCCGATCGCTTCCTTCAAAGATCCATCCGGTGTCTCGCTCGAAGGGCGGGGAGTGATCCCGGATGTGGCCATCGCCAGTTCCCTGGCCGATATCCGCAACAATCGCGATGCCGCACTCGAGTGTGCAGCGTCCATCGATCGCGGAGGCGATTGTTCCGCTGCGCCGCCGCGTGCGCTTTCACTGTCTCAGCGCAAATGCTATTGAACTGATGCGTGCAGCGGCAGGTGCGTTGACGCGCCAGCTGCCTCACGCAACGGGCTGGGGTAAGCGGATCGATTGCTCGGGGTCGGCATGTCCCACGCGAAGGCTGCGGTTGCTGGCTGAGGGCGATGGCCGTGATGCCGCTGTTGTCGGGCACCCGTGCGACCCGATCGCCAGGGGGGGTGCCGTATCGTCTTGTGGGTCAGGGCAGGTGTCGATGTATCTGGATCCGCAGTGAGGATCCGCGGTGAGTAAGAAAGCTCGTGAGCCAGCGGGTGCGCGATGCGGCGGCGTCATTTGAGCGGTGGCAGAACGGCTGACAGGCTCTGCCAGGGATCTGCTCAGATCCATTGATCGAACACCCAGACAAGCACAACCGATAAGGAATCCTCGCGTATCAGAATCGCCGTGGCGATGGCGATGGCGATGGCGATGGCAGCCAAGTGGCGTGCGGTGGGCCATGTCCCTGGCGTGCGTCAACACGCATGTCGATCCTGTCTCTGGCTGAGCCCGGTTGCAAATGACGGGGAGTGCAGCCGCTTCGCTAAACCACTTGCGCCTGGATGCGGGCCAGGGCGTGTTGCTGTCCGCGATCGAACTACTGCAGCGCTTGCACGCGGCAGGCCATGCTGTGCCGTGCCGCGTGCAAGCGTGGCGAGCCCGGCCGGCCATCGTGGATGCCTTGCAACGCCGCGGGCCTGTTGCGGGGCAGAATGCGCTGCCGCATGGGCTGTGATACTTAGTTTTCCACTGCATTAGAACGATCTAATCGCCTCTGCGCAGAAGGGGGAGGGAAAACGAGGAAGCCGGGTCGCCGCAACGGCGCCGGATATTTCTGCGTCACTTCGCGCGGCGTTCTTGTCCGATCGTTGGATCGACAGGAATCGGCCGAAGCCGATCACTATTGGGAGAGCATGATCGAAATGAACTGCATGCCATTCGCACGCAACCGCAGCACGCTGTCCGCCGGCATCGCCATCGTCTTGTTCGCGAGCGCCGCCTCTACCACCGCTGTCGCCCAACAGGCCGACGTCACGCCGGCGCCCACGGACCAGGCCGAGTTGCAGGCCACGGACCTGGATGCGGTGACGGTGACCGGCTACCGCTACGCGATCGAAAAAAGCCTGGAGCAGAAGCGCAACGCCAACGCCGTGGTCGATGTGATCACCGCCGAGGACGTGGGCAAGTTCCCCGACAAGAACGTGGCCGATGCGCTGCAGCGCGTGCCCGGCGTGGTCATCAGCCGCGACGGCGGCGAAGGCAAGAACGTCAGTGTGCGCGGCCTGTCCTCGGAGCTGGTGCTGACCGAATTGAACGGCAACTACATCGCCACCGCTGAATCCAACGGCGACCCGACGCGCTCGTTCAACTACACGCTGCTGCCGTCGAACCTGCTGGGCAGCGCGGAGCTGTACAAGACCCCGGAAGCACGCATCGACGAAGGCGGCATCGGCGGCACGGTGATCCTGCAGACGCGGCGCCCGCTGGAACTGGAGCCACATTCCGGCTTCGTCTCGGCCGAGGGCACTTGGTCGGATACCAGCAAGAAGACCGACGGCCAGTTCTCTGGCTCGTACTCGTGGCACGACAAGGACAACCGCTTCGGTGTCTTCGTTGGCTACACGCAGCAGAAGCGCACCGCTCGCACGCTCAATGCCAGTACCGAGAGCTGGCAGTGGTACGGCCGCGACGAAGTCGGCCCGGCGGTCGACGTGAATGGAAATCCGTCGGACTTCAACGCCAACTGGTGGGGCGGTACCGGTTTCTGGAACCAGGACGGCAATTACTCCACCGGTTTCATGATGCCGACGGCGGTCAGCCTGGACGCCAAACGCGAGGAGCGCGAGCGCAAGGGCGGGCAACTGACCTTGCAGTTCAAGCCGACCGACGACCTGACGCTGACCGCGAACTACTTCCGCTTCGACCTGTCGCAGGACTCGCAGACCAATACCATCAAGATTCCCGAGTGGAACATTGCCCGCTATAACGGCGACGGCAACTGGCGCGGCGGCCGTCTGCTCGACGGGCTGCAGTTCGATCCCAGCGGCACGATTGTCACTGGCGCCGCCTACAGCCTGCGTCCGGGCAAGACCTATTATTGCAGCGAGGCGCAGGCCGCCGCGGCCGGCCTGCCGCCGGGCGGCTGGGGCTCGGACGATTGCACCGTGCCGACGCCGCAGATCACCGGCAGCTACAACATCGAGAAATCGCAGTCGCAGACGGTGGACCTGGGCGGCGAATGGCGTGGCGAGCAGGTGGACGTGGCGTTCAAGGTCGGCCGCACCTGGGCCAAGGGCGGGCCGGAGCTGCAATTCTCCCTGCCGATCAAGCCGCGCCTGCAGAACGCCGACGGCAGCTGGAGCAACGGCAACTTCGCCAGCGCCTGGGACCTGACCGGCACGCCGTCCATGACATTCTCGCCGCAGCTGATGCAGAACCTGCGCGACGGCATCCTGCAGGTCGACCTGGGCTCGACCGGCTCGTCCTGGACCCGCAATACCAATCAGCAGCAGTACGCGCAGATCGACACCACCTGGCATTTCGATGGCGAGGTCGTCGACTCGCTGCAGTTCGGCCTCAAGCGTCGCGACGGCGGCATCCACCGCAATACCGGCAACAACTACTGGGTGTGCCCGGGCACCGATCCGGGCGACTACGACAACCGCTACTGGAACGGGCGCTGCAATGCCATCGCCACGCAGTTCTCGCCGGGGCTGCTGTTCGCGCAGGACAACCTGGCCGGTGGCGTCAATGCCAGCGCGTTCCCGGCGATCAACTTCCCGGGCTACATCGGCTACTTGAACCAGACCTACGGCGCGATGCAGACCCGCAGCGAAGACAACTTCGTTTACAACGTCGACGAGGAAATCTATTCCACCTACCTGCAACTCAACTTCCACACCGAGCGGCTGCGTGGCAACGTCGGCGTGCGGGTGGCGCGCACCGGCCAGCGTGCCGAGTCCACCGACAAGGTGACCGCCTACAACGACTATTTCTTCGACGGTGCCGACGGCAACCCGCTGGCCTGCCAGCAGGGCGCCGCCACGCCCGGCGGCGCACCGGCCGACACCTATTGCGGCACCGAAGGCTACTGGCGTTTGGCCGACAGCGTGCAACGCACCGAGTCGTTCGTGGTCAGCGGGCTGGACCGCAATTACACCGACGTGCTGCCGAGTTTCAACCTGGCCTACGACCTGACCGAAAACCTGCTGCTGCGCGCGGCAGCCGCGAAAGTGATTGCGCGCCCAAGCTACAACGACATCGCCGCGCCCGGCAGCCTGGAGTTTTACAGCCCCGAGTACGTGGCCGACCGGCGCCTGACCGGCGGTGCCAGCGAGCAGGGCTGGTACGGCTCGGGCAGCAACAAGAACCTGGAGCCGTACAAGGCCAACCAGTTCGACCTGGGGCTGGAGTGGTATTTCCAGCCAGGCTCGGTGGCAGGTGTGGGACTGTTCCGCAAGAACGTGGAGAACTTTGCGGTCGACGTGATCAGCGACGTCAACATGATGGTCGACGGGCAGCCGGTCACCGTGCAGAACTACAGCACCCAGGCCGGCGGCCAGGACGCAGTCTCGCAGGGTGTGGAGCTCTACGCGCAGCACACGCTGCCATTCGGTCTCGGTGTGCAGTTCAACTACACCTACAACGATGCCAGCAAGGCGGCGGTGCGGCTGGAGGACGGCACAGAAGCCGGCAAGACCTCCATGCCGGGCAGCGCCAGAAACCAGACCAACCTCACCATGTTCTACGAGACCGACAGTCTGCTGCTGCGCGCCTCGTACAACCGCCGCGGTGAGCTGGTGCAAGGCCTGGTCAACGGGCTGAACGTCTTTGAAGAGCCGTATTACCAGATCGATGTCAACGCGGCCTACAACATCACCCCGGCGCTCAGCCTCACCGCCTCGGTGCTGAACCTGACCAAGCAGGAGTTCCGCTCGCACCTGGGCGAGGACACCCGCGCCCGCTTCTACACCGGCGGCTACGCCGGCCGGCTGGCGTACATCGGGCTGACCTACAAGTTCTAGGCGCCAGTGGATCGCGCCCATGCCTGCCGCATGGCGGTATGGGCGCGACCGTTCGGCGACGGCCGGGCTGCAGTGGAAGTGAACCTGGAACCGTTATTTCAGCCAAAGAACAGCACGCACGTTTGGCTGACATCAAGTCTCGTGCCCAGCCAAATCGGGTGCGCTGACCGGCATCACGGTTGTCGGTGAAGTGCGAGGTGGCTGTAAGGGTTTTCTGATAATCATCAAATTTTCATAATTTTTGTGACGTACATCGCTTTATCTATTATTTTTACCTTGCTTTGACATAGGTGTCAGGGCATGTTGCCCGGGCTCGGTTAGTGCGTCGAAATTTTATGGATGGAAATTTTGAGTTAACGCCGCTTGATTTGGCCTTTGCGCCACTTCCAGGACGACGCGATGCGCCTGACGCCTCTGTTTGGCTCGATGCATCGTTTTCGGTCTATACGCCAGCGTTATTGGAGCCACCACTTCGAACCCATGAAAAAGTTGGTGATTACCAACGCTTTGAGTCAGATGCTCAATGCGTCGGTTACCTTTCAGCCCTGTCTTCCAGGCTAATTCACGTATGCAGAGGGAGTTGGAAGTTCACCTCGATTCCTGATTTAAGGGCAAGTAGTCAAGCGGCATTAGCTATCAATGCGTCCCTCAGAGCAGGACTTCCAGATACGCATGGTGTTTTGAACTGGTCATTAAATTTGGCCAAAAATTTCGGCAATAGCAAAGTCAGAAGTCGCACAGATAATGCATGGGTTGGCGGTAAGAAACCGTCAGAAGCGTGGCTGGTTTTACCGCAGGCAGATCAACTGCCTTCTCTTTTGAAAAACCTTGAAGATTTGCTACAAGGCAAGAGCGCCCAGCCGGTCAACTGCGCATTTTTCGAAGCCATTGCGTATCAGATGATCTGTATCCATCCGCTCAGTGACACCAATGGACGGGTGACTCGCACTCTCTTGATTAATATTGCGGGACGCTATCGAAATTTTTATCCACTATACATTGCTCACTGCCTGGTCTTTGCCAAACAGCGAACAGGTCAAACCTGGATGCAAGCATCCTTGACGGCAACAAGTCGAAATCTCAGTAATTCAGAAGCGTGGTTGGATCAAATCAAATTAATATTGCAAAAAATTTCTGACTTAGCAACAGCTGGTTTAGATCCGAGAGCGCTGTGGTCACTTCTTTCATACGGATATGTATCCATAGAAACGCTTTGTGCTGGCAAAAATGCATGCAATCCGGCGCTTGCTGCAAAAATTATGGGGCGTCTACCGGCGCTTTTGGAACAGGAACAGGGGGTATTTTACTCAGCCGAGCTTGAAATCCTGATCATCGGAATTGATCGCTCTATTAATAAGGATAGTTATGAAATTGAATGAGTCGCAGGACGGCAAGCCCAAGCAGCTCAAAGCTGCGATTAGGCGAACCATTTATCTGACATTGGTGCTGGCCGGGGTTGCAAGCGTCTTATCGCCGTTCGCATCAGCCTCCGATACCGAAGGGACCACGACGATGCCGCCTGTCGAAGTGCCGCCTCCTTACATCCCGCCGCCGATTGAAAATCCGACACCACCTTACTATCCAGATCCGGGTGACGGTGGCGGTGACAATGGTGGGGGCGGTGGTGGTGGTCCGGATGAGCACGAGGTTGTTTGTGAAAACCTTAGGGCAACCAAACCTGCAATGTGTCCTAACCCAATACCTCTGCCGGAAGGCGGGACATATGCACAAGACAAACTACCCGGAGCGAGCATCCATGGCAAATCTACGGTGCTAATGGCGATTGGCTATTCGCAGGGTAGAACATTTGGACCAAACGGAACCACAGCCCCACCAGATGGAGCCACTGCTTGGTGGATGGATTTTATTTTAAATAAGCAAACGGCAAATTATGCTAATCCCGGCATGTCGTTTAAAGAAGCAACTAAGATTTTTCGTGACGACTTGGCATGGGTGTGCGAAGAACAGACAAAAGAGTCAAATAAATATCGAATAGTGGGTCAACTAACCGTTCCTGAATATTACTGTTTTGAGATTATGAAGGCGCTGGATATTGAAGCTGATGATCAAATGAACTTTGTTCAATTTTTCATTGACTGGTCTAAGCGCTATGCGGTTAATCTCGAGAGATATGTGCCAGGAGAAGCTCTCAGTTCTGGGAGTCTGGATAACTCGATTGGCGTTAAATGGAAAGTCACCTCAGCCGATGCTTCCTGTTCAAGATGGTGGACCAATTTCCAACAAAATCAGTGCAGCCTATAATGGATAGAGCTATGAAAGCAAAAATGATCTTGTCCATGGCGCTGCTTTCCGGCGCGCTTGCTGCCTGTGGAAAAGCCGACAAGCCAGCGGAAAACAGCGACTCACCAGCTTCCCAGACTGGGACTTCTTCGCCTGCAAAAGCTGATCACAGCGCAGCTGTGGATGGAGCGCAGCAGACGGCGAAGCTACAACAGCCTAGCGGCGTGCAAGATGCCAAGCAGTATTTGTGTCAGGGCGGCGGAAGTGCTTGCAAGGCAGGTGGCCCTTTGGTTGCTAACTCGGATGCCGAGGCAAAGTGGCTTTTGTCTAATGGCTATCCGACTGAGGCCGAACTTGCACGATTGGACCAACTGACGTTGGATCAGTTGAAGGCAGAATCGCAGGCAGGCAATAAGGCCGCAACTGTCATTTATGGAAAGAAGACGGCAACGAGTGGCCACTTCCAGGAGGGGCTTGGCATTTTAAGGAATGCGGCATCTGCTGGAAACTTATACTCGTATTATGGATTGTCGGATATCTACGCCAGCGAGACTAAGGATAAAAATCTGATCGATAGTGCCGCATATCTGCGTTTGGCGTATCTGTTGGGAGACGGCAAAGCATCTGCTGACATTGCTCTTCGAGGGTTGAGTAGCGTTGAGAGCGTTGCTGCCGATGAGCGTGCAGCTTCGCTTTACAAAACATTCTCTAAATATCAGCGTCCGTCTCCGAGACCTGTTGAGTAGAATTTAGCGGAAACATAAAAATGAGGAGGCAAAGCCCTCCTCATTTTTTTGGGGAGGGTGAATCGCGTTGCTACTCACTTGGAAATAACGGTTCCAGGTCCACTTCAACTGTAGCGTGATCGGGTCAGGTGCACTTATCAGGCAACGGCGCTCGGCTCGCGTGGCCCGTATGGAACTGCTTCAGCGGTGCACACAGCTGCGCGAGACCTGCCAGCGTGTATTGACACGCCAGACCGCGTACTTGCAATCTAGTCCCAAGGAGCGTCGAAACTCCTCACGTAGCGGTACCCACCTCCGTCAAACCGGTGGGTTTTTTGTGCCTGCATCCTGCAGGTACAAGCCGACGCAATGCCTGCGTCGGGAGGGCGGCTAATACAATACCCGCAAGGGGAATATGCCCGCCGGCTACGTGCGGTTTCGAACCTCCCGACATCCCGTCGCCGTTGGCGGCGGTTCTTGGGTTGTTCCAGGAGGGCGTTGCCATGTCTACCGCACCATCCATGCCGGCATCTGTGCCGGTTGATCTGTTGCCAGCTTCCGCTCACCACCTGCTGTGGGATGTGGGCGAGGTGCTGCGCCGGCTCGTCGCACGCGCAGCTGTTGAGCAGGCGAGCGACGATCCCGCGCATTCGCTGACTCGACAGCTCGTTGTGTTGCCGCGCACCTCGCGTGGCCAGTTCGCACGCAGTACCGTGGCGTTGCAGCAGTGCGTTGCCGCATCCACCAACGACCACCCGGAGGCGCCATGACGCCCCGTCGCCCACCCACCGCATCTGCCAGTGCACGGCCAACCCGCAAACGTGCACGTCCTACGCCGCCCAAACGGGTGCAGTGGGTCGTTGTGGAACCCGACCGCACGAAGCTGCCACCGATGCTGCCGCCCGACCCGGACGCGAACCCGCAAGGCCCCGGCACGCTACCGGAACCCCGCCGCGCCCGCCGCCCGCGCCAATGCACCGTCAGCTACACCCATTACCCCGGCGCCCACGACCACGCCGGCGACCAGCACGTACCCCACGTCCGCCTCAGCGGCCTATGGCTGGAACAACTGGGCTTTGCCATCGGCACCAAGCTGCGCATCACCGCCAGTGCGGGGCAGTTGTTGATGGAGGTGTTGCCGCTGGTGGAGGTGCCGGCCAAGGCGCGCAGCGTGCGGCGATGATGCTGCGGCTGCCAGACCCTTGCGATTGACCTCTGTGCCCGATGCCACTAGCGTCGCAGCCACACCAGCGCACAACGGACGCTTCATGATCGCGCGCCCCCTCTACGCCTTGCTCGCCACCCTCGCTCTGGGCGCATGCGCCCACACCGCGGCCACCCCAGCACCGGCAACCGTCACGGAGACATCTGCCATGAGTTCCTCAGCCGATCACGTACCTGCAGATCCTTCCAAAGGTGGACCACGTACCGCGCAGGAAGCATTGGAGCGGGTACTGGAGCTGATTCGCACAAGTACCAGCATTGAATCGTTCACTGCCGACCATGTGTCTGGAGCAATGGGCCAGTCGGTAGAGCATCGCGATGATGGTTCCGGCCGGTTCGGTGCCAGCGGAGTGCTGACCCGAGATTGGAACTACGGATTTGGTGTCAACAAAACCGAAGTAAAGGGTGCATGGTTCGAGTTCCTGTTCCTGCCTAACCCGCCAGAAGCCTCTCCCTCTATGTCGGATATCTGCCAGATCGACTTTGAGGCATTTGCGGCGCACCTTGAGAAAATGGGTTTTTCGCGACAGCGCAATCTTGTCGAGGATAGACGATGGATGAGCGATGTTTTTCAACGCCCAGGGATGCGGGTGGAGCTCTTCCCACGTGGCGAGGCTGACGAGCCTTTGGCGCGCACCACTCATCAGTGCGTCGAGTGGGTTCAAATTCGCTAGTCCAACCTGAGTCTGGACAAAGCGATGCTCCAGGAGGTGGTCAATGATGTTATTCGAACGCAAGGAGTTTTCATGAAAATAAAGTCTGTTGGCTGCGTGGCGCTTGCGCTCTTCTTCATCACAGGATGTACGGTAGTATCCGCGGGCGCGGACATGAGCGCTCCATCCGGCGACTCGCTTTGTGAGCAGTCCCGTGGTTGGGGAGGCTCAGGTTCGACGCAAGCCCTACAAATCAATCCACAGGTCTCTGAAGATGATAGTGGGCGTTCTTATCGCTTTGATCTTGGCGGTCGAGGCGGTTTGAAGCGCTTGGCCGCTAGTTGTGGATGGGGCTCATATGCGGAATGTAGTTTTGAGGCAGTCCGATCTGATGGAGAAAGCTATCGCTTCTCGGAGATGTCCACGTTTGGTCTCTGGGAGACGAAAGAAGGGTTGTATCTTGTTTACCGTATCGTCGCGCCAAAGGAAAAGGCCGCAGAAGGAAAGCGGAGAGTCGTGAGGGTGGGTAATCCGCCTGCAGAGATCTGCAATCAGATCGGAGATTACTCTAATTTAATGTAGTTTTGGATAAGGAGATCAGGGATGCCTATCAACTATCGCGAGCTTACCCAAGAGCAGTACAACGCGCTCACCGGTGATCTGGTCAAGCTCACTGAAAGCTTGCACGCTCGCCCCCAGGATGTCGGCGATGGTCGGGCCACGATTGGCTATGGCTATACATTCAATCGTTCAAACAATGCTGCAATCTGGGCTGAGTCAGGCATCGACCTCTCGGATGCACAGCGCAGTCAATTGGCAGCGATCGATGCTGCAGCCCCCGGGGACCGCACGAGGCTGGGTCTGCAGTTTGATCGTACGCTCAATGCTGCCGAAGGAGATCGGCTACTAGCTGCATCCATGCCTGAGTACGAGCGGCCGATCAATGCGTTGAACATGCCAATGTCACAAGAGCGCGCGGCGCTTGTGTCTCTGGTTTACAACCGTGGCGCGGGTTCGTATAACGCCAACATGCAGGCATTTCGGGATGCTGTAGTGGCCGGAGATCGCTCCGAGGCTTGGTTTGAGATGCGCTACAACGCCTGGGGAAGCAATGCTGCTGCGGAAGCGGGTCTTCGCAAGCGTCGTGTACTGGAGTCCGAACTCTTTGGCCTTTACAACGATCCAAACAACGTCACAAGCGACGAGGCGCTGTCTACTTACCAGATGTATCAGCAACATCGCGAGCGCATCAATCGTGACGAAGCTCGCTGGGGTGTGGATATTGACGGAAATCCTGGTCAGCGTAACTTGATTGCGGAGGCGAATCGGGACTATGCAGCCTTGCTGGAAGGGCGAGGTAATGTGCAAACCCTTGCGCAGTCGTTGGACCCAGCGCGTTTGCGCCTGCTTTCTGACTTGCGTGAGCAGCATCCTGAAATTGCAGATCGCTTGAGCAACGAGGCATTCAACGCGGGCTCGATCCACGTAGATGCGGGGCGAGATTCTACGCGCGTTGCCGTGGATGCCGATCACGCTTCGACAATCGATGCGACCCGCCGGAGGAACGGCGCAGAGGTCAGCAATAACGATCTGCTGCTAGGAGGCGGAGGTAATGACACCCTGATTGGCGGGCAGGGTAACGACGTCCTGATAGGTGGGCCGGGCCATGACATGCTACGTGGTGGGGCTGGTAATGATACCTACGTCGTTGACGATGGGGATGTAGTGCAGGATGCGGACCGCAGTGGGCAGCTGTTTTGGGATGGCCAGCGACTGACTGGAGGCACCCGGCAAGCTGATGATCCAGAGGGAGTGTTTCGTAGTGCAGATGGTCAAACTACTTACCGTATCCAAGGCGCCGATCTATTGATTGGTAACGAACGAGGGCAATCGGTAACGGTGCAGAACTTTCAGTCAGGAAGCCTGGGCATCGAACTCAGCCAGGCGCGTGTTCAGCACGAGCGCGGTGCATCGCAGACGGAGCAAGGTGCCGTCCAAATCTCGGAAAGCGGGAGATATCAGCTGGCATCGCTATCCCAAGACCCGCTCCATCGCGAAGCAGAAGAAGCCGTTCGTCGCCTCGAGCAAGGCCTCGGTCGAGAGTACGACGACAACAGCGCCCGCCTTGCGGCAAGCAGTGCATATCTTGCAAAGGAAGACGGGCTGTCGCGAATCGATCATGTCGTACTGAGCGAGAACACAAAATCCGTGCGACAAGGCGAGAACGTCTTTGTGGTGGAAGGCGCGTTGAACGACCCCGCTCACAAGATGGCGCATATGAAGACGAGCGATGCGATTGCGCAGCCTGTCGAGCAATCCTTAGCGCAATTGCAGGCCTTGGGCGAAACGCAGCGCCAACAGCAATCCCAGCAGCAGGAGCAGCAGCGAGAGCAATTGATCGCACCTCAACACCGGATGGTGTGAGGCTTGGTGCAATTTGTCTGGGGCTGACAGTGATGGGGTCAGGTGCACTTATCAGGCGACGGCGCTCGGCTTCCGTGGCCCTTATGGAACTGCGCCAGCGGCGCAATGCCTGCGTCGGGAGGAGGCGCGACAAAACGAAAATCCGCCAGAAACCATAGCGGACCCGGACGGCTGCAATCTCTTCGATCCTTCGAATCAGTGGCGCGTCATCATTATCCCGAGGCTGGTAATACCAAGTCGATCGACTCTGCTTGAGGACCGCGCAGGCTCCACGAATCCCAACGCGATGCCGGTCATCAGATGGCCCACGTGCGTCTTGCGCTGCGCGGGCCTCAAAGCTTTTCTGACATCACGTCCTGCAACATCACCTTGTCCAGGCTCAGATCGGCCTCGAGCTGCTTGAGCTTGCGGTTCTCTTCCTCAAGCTGGCCTAGCCGGCGCAGTTTGGCGACGCCGAGCCCGCCGAACTTCTTGCGCCACGCATAGAACGTGGGCTTGGCTGATGCCCATCTTGCGGTAGATCTCATCGAACGTGGTGCGGTCTCGGCCTGCTTCAGGGCGAACGCGATCTGCGCTTCGGTGAACTTCGACTTCTTCATGGCGACGGGCCTCTTTGGGCCTGAGTGTCGCCGAATTTTCTGGTTCGGGCCGGCCCAAATTATATGGATTAGGTCAGTCGACGTATTACCGCAACTTGCAGAAGGAAGCCGGCGCGAACCTTAAAACCCTTTGACCGCTTGAGTCTGCACTGATAGTGTCGGCAAGCCACGGTTAAGCTCGCTTTTTAAGAAGCAAAACTTAAGGAGATCACATGGATTTGTGCTCAACGCTGCTACCAAAGACACTTACCTTCATCACAACGTACCGTTGTACAGCAGCCTGCACACAGTGCTGCTTCGAATCCAGCCCCAATGTTAAAGGGCGTCTCAGTCGCGACGAAATGATGCGAGCCCTTCACGATGTGAAGGACAGCTTCCCATCACTGCGCGTGGTGGTATTCACCGGGGGCGAAGCCACGCTGTTAAAGGACGACTTAGTAGCCGTGATTGCAGAAGCCACCTCGCTCGATTTGGTTACGCGAATTGTTTCCAATGGTTCTTGGGGCAAGACCAAGGCCTCTGCCACACGGATGGCCGGAAAACTGGCCGGCGCTGGGCTACGCGAACTGAACATTAGTACCGGTAAGGACCATCAAGAGTGGGTGCCGCACGAATCGGTTGTCAATGCCGCGGAAGCAGCCTTCAATGCGGGCGTGCTGACCTTATTGACGGTTGAGGCGGACACAGCAGAAAGCGATAAGTTGTCTGCTCTTGCGCGCGATCCAACTATAAAGAGTCTCCGTGACAGGGGCCTACTGTTGCAATCGAACAGCTGGATGTCGTTCATTGCCAAGGGGGAGGAGCGCGAGCACGTTCTGCATACCGGACGCCGCGCAACGCCTTGCGAGCAAATCCACAACAATATCGCCATCACACCCTATGGAGAGGTGTCCGCCTGCTGTGGCTTGACCTTGGAGCACATCCCCGAAATGAAGTTGGGAACGATGGCCGAAGGTGTGTCCAACATCTACCTCCGTCAACATGACGACTTTATGAAGTACTGGCTGCGCATGGATGGGCCTGCGGAAATCGTGCGTAAGGTCATGGGAATAGAGCGCGCTGATCAATTGCTAGCCGGGTCGGTGCACATATGCCATGACTGTGCGGTATTGCATAAGAACCCGGAGATCCGCGAAAAGATCTCCGCCACCTATGAGCAGTTCGTACCGGAAGTGATGAGTCGCTATGCCTTGGCATCAGCGGTCGATCAAATCGTGGAAAAGCAGGGAGCGCAATGATGAAGCGACGCAAGTTCATTCAATCAAGCTTGGCAGCAGGTGCAGTCGCATCGTCCTCTGGTGGTGTCGTGGCTGCTGATCAAGCTATGCGTGTATTTGGTCAGCCTGCTAGCCTAACCGGCGGCACCGCTAACAGCGCTGCCACGAAGATGCTGCTTCCGCTGTCCCGTGGCGGTATGCCGACCGAAGGTTGGGACAGGTGGTCGAAGTTGACGGCCGCAGTAGTCGAAATGTTCTCCGATCCTTCGCAGCGAAGAGCCTTCAACAACAACCCGCATAAATTCTTGGCCAACCTTGGTTACGACAGCGCGATGGAGGCACCAACCCTAGCATTGCTTGTTGCGTTGTCTGATCCGCTGGTGCAGAGCGCAGCGCTCGAAAAAGATTATATTTCGCTGCTCAATTACCTGCATGTGGCCGGCGCGCTCGAAAAGCCCAAGTCGGACGTCCTGACCCAGCAAATGTCCAAGGTGCTGTCCAGCAACCTTGCCATAATCAAAGAAACGTTAGGTTTAGCACCCGACGCGCCGCTTGATGCCGAGACTGTTAAGCGTTTCGTGGGTGCGTCAGCTTCAGTGCCGACCGCTGCGGATCTCGCTGCCATTGGCAATATTGCCCAGTTGGTCCGCGTGGCGCCCGGGCAGGCCGTTGCGGGCGCGATTGCTGCAGTTGTGGCTGCCGTGGAGGCGGCGGTGGGCGTGCAAGTGGTGGCTGTGCTATTCAATTACGTCACGTTCGTTACGCATACGTCAGTGACGGGAGCAACGCCATCGCCGGGACAGCCGCAAACATCGCAGTCAATGTCAACTGGAATATTCACGGGGCAGATGAGTAGGCTCGACCCGGATATTTGCGACAGTTGTACCGTGGCGCAGCGTGCCGCTGCAATGCTTGGCGCGCCTGAGTTGTACTCGGAGCATGCCAAGCTGGTCATTCACAACGAGGTGGCGTCTTTTCTGCGCGCCATGCAGCAGGTTGGATTGATTGGCTTCGAGGAATCGTCATTCGAGACAATAGTGGATGCCGTGTACCAATACGGCATGCGTACCATTACAGCTTAAATAGGAAGTCAGCTATGAACTGTGACATCCCGCTGCACTTGGCCAATGGGAAAACATACTTAAGTATTTTTGGCCCATTCGTGTTCGCTCTGGCTTTCGTTGCGTTTCTCTACTTTGCTGGCAAGGCCCCGACACCGCTGAAGAAGGGGGCTCTAGTGATCGTTGTCTTGGCCAATATAGCGATAGCCGGTTTCTTGGTCTGGCAAGCTAGGAGCGCACGCGTGAGTATCAGTGGGAATGCCCTCATGCTGCGGGCCGGGACGGACAGTGTCGTCTTGCCATTGGGCGCCTTGCGTTGGGGCGAAGCAGCAGACGCTAGCGCTATGCGCTTTCCCTTCCGTAAGGCGGGGACCGGCCTTCCCGGGATGCACGTCGGTTGGTTCCGTCGAGAGGGAGGCGGCGATGCCTTCCTGCTGCGCTCTTCGGAGCCCGCTACGCTTATCCCAACCACTAAGCAATTCGATGTGGTCATTCCTACCACCGCTTACGAACAAGCGCGCAAATGCGTTTATGACCATAAGACGGCCGAATAGTTGACTCTGTTCGCCGGTGGAGCGGCTCATCCCTTTGAAAAGTAGCTGGTTAGGGACGGTGTGTGCCTACAGGCAAATGGTTGCGGATATAGCCAGTGATGTAGGTCATGACGACTTGCACTCCAGCTGTCGTGGTCAAGTTTTGGTGGACTGCGCGATAGGTGATTTCAGGTAGTGGCTTTCTAGTAGTCGGGGGGGGTGATCGGTAGCCGAGCGCGGAGTGCAGCCGGAAGGTGTTGTAGGAAATAACAGTTCCAGGTTCACTTCAACGCATCATTGGCGTCGCCAAACTATCGCGCCCATTCTTGCCACACGGCGGTATGGGCGCACGGTCCGGCTCTCGGATCATCTGCATTACCTTCAGGTTGAAGGCGTTATCGACGTCTGGAGTTTTTACCCGGTGCGGGGCTCGTCGAGGAGGATCACCCCATCGATGTGTCTACAAGCATTAGACCAGCACACCAACTTACCGCCGTGTGTAGCGGCGTAGATCGGCAGCAATACTGCTAGTGAAACGACAACGGCCGCAATACGCGGCCGTTGTCGTTAGATCAGGCAACAAGGATCGTTTTGACGATTCTCGATTCCCGATTCCCGAATATCAATGATCGCTGGAGCGCAATCCATCCACATCCAGGATCAGTGCCATGCGGCCGTCGCCGATCAGGGTAGCGCCGGCGTAGCCGGGTAGGCCGCGCAGGGCGCGAGGGAGTGGTTTGATCACCACTTCCTCGCGGCCGCGGACCTGGTCCACCACCAGGCCGAAGCGGGTTTCGCCGGCCTGCAGCAACACCACGGTCAGCAGCGGCGGTTGTTCGGCCGGTACGCCCAGCCAGCGGCGCAGGTCGATCAGGGGCAGGGTGTGCGAGCGGCGGTCCAGCACGGCGCGACCGTCGAACCAGCCCAGCGAGGTTTGCGGTGCATGCAGCACTTCCACCACGCGCGCCAGCGGCAATGCGTAGACCGCTTCGCCGGCCTGCACCAGCAGGGTTGGCAGAATCGCCAGGGTCAACGGCACGCGGATCATGAAGCGGCTGCCGCGGCCCAGTTCGGACTGGATCTGGATCTGCCCGCTGAGTTCGCGGATGCGCGATTGCACCACGTCCATGCCGACGCCGCGGCCGGAGATGTCGGTGACTTCCACCTTGGTCGAGAAGCCCGGCATGAAAATGAGATGCAAGCACTCGTCGGTGCTCAGGCGAGCGGCCGCTTCGGCGTCGATCAGGCCCTTGTTGCGGGCGATCTCGCGCAGGCGTTCCGGGTCGATGCCGGCGCCGTCGTCCTGGATCTCGATGCTGACGTAGTCGCCCTCCTGCTGCGCGGACAGGCGCACATGGCCGCTGCGCGGCTTGCCGGTGGCTTCGCGCAGGGCCGGCGATTCGATGCCGTGGTCGATGGCGTTGCGCACCAGGTGCACCAACGGGTCGGCCAGGGCTTCGACCAGATTGCGGTCCAGTTCCGTTTCGGCGCCGATCAGTTCCAGTTCCACTTCCTTGGACAAGGTACGCGCCACATCGCGCGCCACCTTTGGGAAGCGGGCGAACACCTTGCTGACAGGTTGCATGCGGGTGCGCATGACCGCGGTCTGCAGGCGGGCGGTGGCGATGTCCAGCGTGCTGACCGCGCGGTCGAGTTCTTCGTCGCGCAGCCGGGTACGCAGTGTCTTGAGACGGTTGCGCGACAGCACCAGTTCGCCGATCAGGTTGACGATGGCGTCCAGGCGCTTGGTGTCCACGCGAACGGTCTGTTCGGCTTCGGCGCCGCTCTTGGCTGCGGCCTTGCCGGCCGCCTTGGGGGCGGGGGCATGCGCATCGTCGCCGTGTGCGGCAGCAACCGGCTTGGCGGCCGCCGCCTGCGGTGCGGCCTTGACCGCCGGCGGGCCGCTCTTGGCATCGAACTGCGCGATCAACGTGGCCGGCGCATGCGGCACGGCCTCGCCCGAGCCCATCGCATCCAGCATCGCCTGCAGATAATCCAGCGACTGCTGCGCGGCATCGAAGTGATGCGCCTGCAGCACCGCCTGGCCCGAGCGTGCCATGCCGAGGGTTTCTTCGGCGGCGTGGCACAGCTCCACCATGGGCTTGATCGCCAGAAAGCCGGCGCCGCCCTTGAGCGTGTGGAAGCCGCGGAACACCGCGTTGAGCTGGTCTGCTTCTTCTGGCGCCTGTTCCAGCGACACCAGCTGTTCGCCGAGGCGATCCAGGATTTCCTGGGCCTCGACGATGAAATCGGCAGCAATATCGTCTGGAACAGCACTCATGGTTACAGCCCCAATCCTGACAGCAGGTCGTCGGCGTCGTCTTGCGACACCGCATGACGGTCCAGGCCCTTGACTGCAGGACCGGCAAGACCGCCGTCGTCTTTCTTCGGTTCGATGTTCTTCGGCGGCAGGCCGAGCGCACCGAAGCCTTCATGCACGCGCCGCACGATACCTGCCACGCGACGGATGATCTGGCCGCTCAGGTCCTGGTAGCTCTGCGCCAGCGATAGCTCGGTCAGGTTGTGGCGCATCTTGTCCATCAGCGCGCCCTGATCCTGATTCAGCCCGCCGTCGCGCAACTGGTTGGCCAGTTCGCGGCATTCTTCGACCAGATCCAGCGTGCGGTGGCTGGCCTTTTCGGTCATTTCCACCACATGGTCCAGTCGCGAACACGCATCGTCCAGCTCGCCGGCTTCTTCGGGCACGGTGGGCAGTTCGCCCAGTGCCTGGCCGAGTTCGCGGGCGAGCCGGCTCAGGCTCTGCATCATCGGGCGCGTGCGCAGGGCGGCGAGGTGATCCACCTCGCGACGCCAGGCGACCTGGTCACCGCTTTCCAGTGCATCGAGCGCGTTTTGCAGGCGCTCGATCAACGCGGCACGTTCGGCATCGGTTTCCACGGTGGCGTTCATCAGGCGGTCGCCGCCAGACGTTCGAACACCTTGCCCAGCTTTTCTTCCAGCGTCTGCGCGGTGAACGGCTTGATGATGTAGCCGTTCACGCCGCACTGCGCGGCTTCGATGATCTGCTCGCGCTTGGCTTCGGCGGTCACCATCATCACCGGCAGGTGCTTGAGCTTGGCGTCGGCGCGGATGTTGCGCAGCAGGTCGATGCCGGTCATGCCGGGCATGTTCCAGTCCGTCACCACGAAGTCGAACGGGCCAGCACGCAACGCCGCCAGGGCGCTGTTGCCGTCTTCGGCCTCTGCGGTATTGGTGAAGCCGAGATCGCCCAACAGATTCTTGACGATACGTCGCATCGTCGAGAAGTCGTCCACGATCAGGATCCGCATGTTCTTGTTCACATCAAGCTCCTAACACGAAAAAATACGCGAAAAAATTATTCGTCAATTTCGACACCGGCATCGGCCAGTTCGAAGACTTTGAGGCGGCCCCGCAAACGCACCACTGCCTGGCCGTGGATCTGGCAGACGCGCGATTCGCTGACACCGAGCACGGCGCCGATTTCTTTCAGATTCAATTCTTGTTCATAGTACAGCGACAGCACCAGCTGCTCGCGCTCGGGCAATTGGCCGATGGCCTTGCCCAGTTCGCGGCCGAATTCGCCACGCTCCATCATCTGCTGCGGGTTGGGGCCACCCTTGGCGGTGGTGTCCAGCTCGCCGTGATCTTCGATGCGCGATTCCAGGCTGAGCACCTGGCCACGTGCAGCATCTTCCATCAGACGCAGGTAATCGGGCAGCGGCATTTCCATTGCGGCGGCCACTTCGGTGGCGGCGGCGGCGCGGCCGGTGTTCTGTTCGATCTTGCGCACGGCGGCGGCGGCATCGCGGGCGCGGCGGTGCACCGAACGCGGCACCCAGTCGCCGCGACGAATTTCGTCGATCATCGAGCCGCGGATGCGGATCGAGGCATAGGTTTCGAACGAGGCGCCCTGGTCGGAGTCGTAACTGCGCGAGGCTTCGATCAGGCCGATCATGCCGGCCTGGATCAGGTCGTCCACCTCCACGCTGGCCGGCAGGCGCGCGGCCAGATGGTGGGCGATGCGGCGGACCAGGTCCGCGTGCTGGGTCACCACGTCGTTGGCGTTGTTGCGCTGCACGGCGCGGTACTGCGCGCTGGCCGTGGTTGCGGTAGCGGTGCTCATGCGGCCACTCCCCGTTGGATGATGCGTTCGACAAAGAACTCGACGTTGCCGCGCGGCACGGTGGGAGCCTGCCAGCGCGAGGTACGGCGTGCGATTTCGGCAATGGCCTGCGCCGACGGACTGGCGGGGTAGGCCTTGATGACCGGTTGCTGACGCTGCACCGACAGGCGTAGCCAGTCGTCCTGCGGCACGTGGCCGAGATAGTTCAGCGACACGTCGCCCAGGAACTTTTCGCACACGCGCGAGAGCTTGTCGTACAGCAGGCGACCTTCGTTGGGGTCGCGCACCATGTTGGCGATGATCTGCAGGCGGTCCACGCCGCGTTCGCGCGAGAGCACCTTGATCAGGGCGTAGGCGTCGGTGATCGAGGCCGGTTCGTCGCAGACCACCACCACGGTGTCCTGGGCCGCCTGGCAGAAGGTCAACACGCTGTCGGTGATGCCGGCGGCGGTGTCGATGACCATCACGTCCAGGTCGCGTTCCAGTTCGGAGAACACGTTGACCAGGCCGATGTGCTGGGCCGGAGCCAGTTCGGCCATGTGGCGGCGACCGGAGGCGGCCGGCACCACCAGCACGCCGCCGGGGCCTTCGATGATCACTTCATCCAGCGTGCAGCGGCCGGCGATCAGGTCGGCCAGGGTGTACTTGGGCGCCAGGCCCAGGACCACGTCCAGGTTGGCCAGGCCCAGGTCGGCGTCCAGCAGCAGGGTGCGTTTGCCCATGTCGGCAAGCGCCACCGCCAGGTTGGCGGAGATGTTGGTTTTCCCCACGCCACCCTTGCCGCCGGTCACGGCAATGGTGCGCACCGGGCCCAAGGGCTCGGGACGGGTCGCCGACAGGGGGAAGGCGTTGGTCAGCTTGGCGTATTCACGCGACTGCATGGTTGTGCTCCGGAGTACAGGGCTTATCGGCAGCGCGCCGCAAATCTTCAAGGCGAAGAACGAGACTGGCGGCATTGGCGCGGTGCAGGTCATCGGGGACCCGCTGTCCGTCAGTCACCCAGGTGATGGGCATTTGGTGGTCGACCACCACCGACAAGGCGCTGCCGAAGCGGCCGGTCTCGTCGAGTTTGGTCAGCACCACGCCTTGGGGCTTGGCGTGGGCGAAGCGGCGCACGACCTCGTCGAGGTCGGCAAAATGGGAGTTGGCGGGCAGCACCAGCAGCGACGTCACCTGCTGGGCGGCGCGTAGCCAGTTCAGCTGGGCGGCCAGGGCGCGGTCGCGCTGGCCCATGCCGGCGGTATCGATCAGCACCAGCTTGTAGTCGCGCAGGCGCTCCAGCAGCTCAAGCAAGCTTTCGGCGCTGTCGGCCTCGTGCACGGCGATACCGAGCTGGCGGCCGTAGCTGTGCAGCTGCTCGCGGCCACCGACGCGCAAGGTGTCGGTGGTGACCAGGGCGACGTCGCGCGGGGCGTGCTGGGCGGCGAAGCGCTGTGCCAGCTTGGCGATGGTGGTGGTCTTGCCGGCACCGGTCGGGCCGACCAGGGCGATCACGCCGCCGCGTTCCAGCGGGTCGATCGGGGCCACCGGCAGGCGCTTGGACAGCAGTCCCAGCATCAGCCCGCGGCCACGGTGCAATTCGGTATCGGCCGGGATCTGCATGGCGACATCGCGGGTCAGGCCGGCATCGAAGCCATAGTCGTCCATCAGCTCCAGCGCCTGCGCACGCACCGGGGAGCCACGCAGGCGCTCGTCGGTGAGGCGGTTCATTTCGCGCTCGATCATCTGCCGCATCAGCGCCAGCTCGCCACGTAGCTGCTTGAGTTCTTCGTCGTTCTGCGGGGCCGGCGCGGCGGCAACCGGAACCGCGGCCAGCGCGGCGGGGGCGACGACGATCGGCGGCAACGCGGCCGGCGGCAGGATCTGCGGCAGGGCGTCGTCCAGATCGAAGTCGGCTTCGTCGTCGCGGTCGTCTTCGTCCTGGCCGTAGCCGGCATGCGTGGCGAGCGCCGCCGCCATCACCGGGCTCGGCGCCTGCGCCGGAGCGGCGTGCACGACAGGGCGCTGCACCGGGGCGGTGGTCAGGAAGTCGGCGAACAGCTGTTCCGGCACGGCCGACAGTGCGTGTTCCTGACGCGGGGCAGTGGTGACGGCAACCGCGTGGGCCAGTGCCTGGGCGGCCGGCGAAGGGATGCTGGCGGTGCGTATCGGCGCGGCAACCGGCGCCTGGCGCGGCACGTTGACCGGCTGACGCAGCGCCATGGCGGCGATCATGTCTTCAGCGGCGCTGGCAACGCGCTGGCGCTGGCTCACATTGGCATCGGCAGCCGGCTTGAGCGGGGCGTGTACCGGTGCGGCGGACCTGGCCGGAGCTTGCGGGGCAGGCGCCTGCTGGATGGGTGCCTGCTCGCTGTGGGCGGCGGCCGGGGTCTCGGAGCGCGCGGTTTCCAAAGCGCGCTGCACGAGTTCTTCGTCGTAGTTGCTGGCAGCGACGATCTCGATGCCTTCAGCGGTACGGCGGTTGGACAGGATCACTGCGTCCGGGCCGTGTTCTTCACGCACCATGCGGAATGCGGTGCGCATGTCCGGGGCAACGAAGCGTTTGATTTTCATGCGAAGTGCCTCCAGGAACGGGACCCGCCGGACGCCGGACGGGTGCGCGATGAATGTGGGTGTGTTGCCAGCGTCATGAGTTGCCTGTCCCGGTCGTTGTTCCAAGTCCTGCGTTCGCCCCGGAGCGGTGCTGCTGCTGCGGTGTCGGCAGAGCTAATGCATGCGGTGTGCCAAAACGTGTTGTGCTGGGTTTCTGGCGGTGCGCTGACGCTGGAAAGCGGCGGGGAAGTGCTGGGTTCGGGCGCTGCCTGCGCATCCAAGTCGCTGTATTGATTGGATTCTTCTGGATGGGCGAGGCATCGGTGCCGCGATGGTCGCAGTGCTCCGATTGATCCGGGAGGCGAGCGGTAGGCCCGCGCGAAGACATCTGGCTGGCCGGTGCCATGCAATCGATTGGACGTTCAGCCGAGTGGCGGATTTCCGGCGCGCAGATGAGGGGCCGGCCTGCAGCACTGCGCGTAACTGCTGGCGCCAGCGAACGCTGCGATCTGGTCCGGACGGTGTTGGATGCGCAGCAGCACCTGGTCGCGACCTGGGCCGCCTCCAAGACGTCAGTGCGAGGTGTTTCATGTAAGCCACGCGTGCAATGGGCTCACGAGCGGCAGGGAACCTTGGGTCCTGCTGCAGCTTGAGTGCTTCGTGGCCCGCGGCGGTGGATGCTGCGACCGGTCTGGCGCTGAATGCCAGACCGGTCTTGCGGTCTGCCGACACGTCTTGCCTGTCGAAGGAGCGCACGGGCGCTCGCGTTCCGCGGGCGCACGCGCCGGTGCCTGGCCGGCTTAGCTAATCGTACCGACCAGCTTCAAGCGCTTGTCTTCCGGTACTTCGCTATAGGCCAGCACCGACAGGCTGGGCACGCTGTGGCGCACCAATCGGGCGAGTGCGGCGCGCACCTGTCCGGGGACCAGCACCACCGCCGGTTCGTTGCGGGCTTCCTGTTTGCCGACGCACTCGGCCAGGCTCTGGTGCAGGCGTTCGGCCAGGCCCGGTTCCAGCGCCACGCCATTGCCGTGGGTGGATTCCTGCAGCACGCGCTCCAACTGCGGGGCCAGGGTGAACACCGGCAGTTCGGCCGACATGCCGGCGATTTCCTGCACGATAAAGCGGCCCAGCGAGGTACGCACGGCGGCAGTGAGGGTGGCCGGGTCCTGGCTGTGCGGGGCGTGTTCGACCAGTGCTTCGACGATCTTGCGCAGCTGGCGCACCGGGATCTTCTCGATCAGCAAGTTCTGCAGCACGCGCACCACGACCGACAGCGGCAGCGCCTTGGGGGTGAGATCTTCGACCATCTTCGGCGCAGTCTTGGCCAGCGTCGCCAGCAGCTGCTGCACTTCCTCGTGGCCGAGCAGTTCCGGGGCGTGTTCGCGGATCAGGTGCGACAGATGGGTGGCGACCACGGTGGCCGGGTCGACCACGGTGTAGCCCATCGATTCGGCATAGGCGCGTTGATGCGGCTGGATCCAGGTGGCGTCCAGGCCAAATGCCGGGTCCTTGCCGGGGATGCCGTCGAGCTGGCCGAGCGCGCCGCCCGGGTCCAGCGCCAGCTCGCGGTCGGAATAGATTTCTGCGGTGGCCACCGGCACGCCGTGCACCAGCAGGCGGTAGGCGTTGGCGGACAACTCCAGGTTGTCGCGGATGTGCACCGGCGGGACCAGGAAGCCGATGTCCTGGGTGAGCTTGCGGCGCACGCCCTTGATACGCGCCATGAGTTCGCCGCCCTGGGTCTTGTCCACCAGCGGGATCAGCCGGTAGCCCACTTCCAGGCCCAGCGGGTCGATCGGACGCAGCTCGTCCCAGCTCAGTTCGGCGCTGGCCTGTGCGGCAGTGGCGGCCGCGGCGGCCTTCGGGTCAGTGGCGGGGTCGCCGGTCGGGGCAACCACCAGGCTGCGTTTGTACATCTTCCAGGCGATCACGCCCAGGATCAGACCCAGCGTCAAAAACGCGACGTTGGGCATGCCCGGCACCAGGCCGACCAGGCCCAGGATGGCCGCAGCCACCGCCAGCGCGCGGTGCTGGCCGAACACCTGGCTGATCATGGCCCCGCGCATGTCCTGTGCCCGCGAGGCGCGGGTCACCAGCAAGGCGACCGAGGACGACACCAGCAGGGCCGGCAGCTGCGCCACCAGACCGTCGCCGATCGACAGCAGGGTGTAGGTGGACGCGGCATCCATGAAGCTCATGCCGTGCTGGAGCATGCCCACTGCCATGCCGCCGACCAGGTTGATGAACAGGATCATGATCGCGGCGATGGCGTCGCCGCGGATGAATTTGTTGGCGCCGTCCATCGCGCCGTAGAAGTCGGCTTCCTCGCGCACCTCTTCGCGGCGGGCCTTGGCTTCCTCGCGCGTCAGCAAACCGGCGTTGAGGTCGGCGTCGATGGCCATCTGCTTGCCGGGCATGGCGTCCAGGATGAAGCGCGCGGTCACTTCCGACACGCGCCCGGCACCCTTGGTGATGACCACGAAGTTGATGATGGTCAGGATCGCGAACACCACGATGCCCACGGCGTAGTTGCCGCCGATCACGAACTGGCCGAAGGCCTCGATGACCTTACCGGCCGCGGCGTGACCGTCCTGGCCGTTGATCAGGATCACGCGGCTGGAGGCGACGTTCAGCGCCAGCCGCAGCATCGTGGTCATCAGCAGCACGATCGGGAAAATGGTGAATTCCAGCGGGCGCTGCACGTACACCACCGCCAGCAGCACCATCAGCGAGATGGCGATGTTGAAGGTGAATAACGCATCCAGCACCGGCGCGGCCAGCGGCACCATCAGCATGGCCAGCATGGCCATCAGCGCCAGCGGCGCGCCCAGGCCATTGCGCAGCAACTCCATCACGCGGCGGGCATTCATCGGGGCGGGCTGGGCGCTCATGCGCTGGCTCCCTTGCCGAACTCATCCACGTCCAGCGAGGGCAATTCCGGCATCGGGCCGCCGTTCCAGCCACGCAGCTGGTAGACGTAGGAGAGCACCTGGGCCACGACCGAATAGAGTCTCACGGGAATTTCCTTGCCGATTTGTGCTTCCCTATACAAGGCGCGTGCCAAAGGCGGTGCGGTGACGATCGCCACCCGGTGCTGCTCGCCGGATTCGCGGATGCGGAAGGCCATTTCGTCCACGCCCTTGGCCACCACGATCGGGGCGCGCATCTTGCCGCCTTCGTACTTGAGCGCCACCGCGTAGTGGGTCGGGTTCATCAGCACCACGTCGGCCTTGGGCACCGCTTCCATCATCTGGCGCTGCGACATCTGCATCTGCATCTGGCGGATGCGGCCCTTCACCTCGGGGCTGCCTTCGCTTTCCTTCATCTCGCGCTTGATCTCTTCGCGCGTCATCTTCAGCTTCCGCATCCAGTTCCATTTCTGGTACGGCGCGTCGATGGCGGCCAGCAGCACCAGCGCACCGGCGGTGTAGAACAGCAGGCTCTTGGTGAAGTCCAGCCCGTTGCCGACCGCCTGTTCCAGCGGCTGGCTCACCAGCGAGCGCAAACCCGGCAGGCTCTTGGAGATGCAGAAACTGGCAGCCAGACCGACGAACACCAGGCGCAGCACCGACTTGACCAGCTCGGCCAGGCTATTGCTGCCCCACATGCGCTTGATCCCGTTGGCCGGGTTGAGCTTGGTGAGGTCGGGCATGATCGCCTTACTGGAAAAGTGCAGGCCGCTCATCAGCAGCGGACCGGCCAGGCCGGCGGCCAGGCAGATGCCGATCAGCGGCAGCATCACCCACAGCAACTGCAGAAGCAGATCGCCGAAATGGCCGAACAGCGCCATGGGGTGTTCGCGCATCGTCGGGTCCGGGCTGAGCGCGGTCTTCATCCAGACGGTGGCGCGATCGCCGATGCCGCGGGCAAGCGCCATCAGTGCGAACACGCCGGCACCGAACACGGCGGCCGTCGAGAGCTCGCGCGATTGCGGGATGTTGCCCTGCTCACGGGCCTCGCGCAGGCGTTTTTCGGTGGGAAGCTCTGTACGCTCGCCGCCGTCTTCGGACTCAGACATGGAGGTGCCGGTGGGGGATTACCCCAGCTGATGCAAGCGGCGTTCCATATGGTTGAGACGGGAATCTGAAATCGGGATTGGGGAGTCGGACAAGCGGTGGCTGCGGGTTGAACCGCTGGCGGGACGTTGTGGCTGCAGTGGGCGGCTCAGCTTGCCAGGCGTTGCGGGCCGTCGCGCTGGGCGACCACGGTGGCGATAAAGCGTTCGGCATCCATCGGGCGGCCTAGCAGATAGCCTTGCAGCTGGTCGCAACCCAGCCGTTCCAGGGTATTGCGCTGGGCGGTGGTTTCCACCCCTTCGGCCACCACCTGCAGACGCATGGTGTGGGCCAGCGCCACCACGGCGGCCACGATGGCGATGTCTTCGGCACTGCTGTCCATGGCCTGCACGAAGCTGCGGTCGATCTTGAGCTCATGCGCCGGCAGCTTGCGCAGGTAAAGCAGGTTGGAATAGCCGGTGCCGAAGTCGTCGATGGCGATGCGCACACCCAGCGCGTTGAGCTGACCCAGGGTGCGCAGGCAGGCGTCGGCATCGCGCATGGCCATGGTTTCGGTGATTTCCAGGGTGAGCTGGCCTGGTGCCAGCGTGAACTCGCTGAGCGTGGTGGCCACTTCGTCCAGCAAGCTGGGCGAGGCCAGCTGGAGCGCCGACAGGTTGACCGCCACCCGCCAGTCGCCGTGCCCGGCTTCGCGCCAGTCACGCATCTGGCGGCAGGCTTGCCGCAGCACCCAGCTGCCGAGCAGGCCGATCATGCCGCTGCGTTCGGCCAGCGGAATGAAGCTGTCCGGCGGCACCAGGCCGCGTTCGGGGTGCTGCCAGCGGATCAGCGCTTCGGCGCCGATCGGGCGGCCGTCCTCGGCGCAGTATTTGGGCTGGTAATGCAGTACGAACTGGCCCAGTTCCAGCGCACGCGGCAATTCCTGCAGCAACTGCAGGCGCTCGCGGGTGGTGGCCGTCATCGAGCGTTCGAAAAAGCTGTAGCGGTTGCGGCCGGCGTGCTTGGCATGGTGCATCGCCGCGTCGGCATGCGCCAGTAGCTGGGGACCGCTGCCGGCATCTTCCGGGTATAGCGCAATGCCAATGCTGCTGCTCAGACGCAGTTCGTGGTTGGAGACCAGAAACGGCACCGCCAAGGCCTGCACCAGGTGCGCGGCGAGTGCGGCGCCATCTTCCGGGTCGGCGATGTCGGCCATCAGCACGAACTCATCGGCGCCCAGCCGCGCCAGGCTGCCATGCGCGCGCCGGTGTGCGTTCAAACGCTCGGCCACCACCACCAGCAGGCGGTCGCCCAGCTGATGGCCGTAGCCGTCGTTGATCACCTTGAAGCCGTCCAGGTTGATCAGCATCACCGCAAAGCGCTGCCCCTCGCGCTGGGCGCGCTCGATGTTCTGCAGGAGATGCTCGTGCAGCAGCACGCGGTTGGGCAGGCGGGTCAGTGGGTCGTGCAGCGCCGCCAGTGCGAGGTCGGCATTGGCCTTGGCCAGCGATTGCGTCAGCACGTCGGTGCGCTGCTGAAAACGGCGCGACAGCAACGAGATCACCAGTGCCAGCATCAGCAAGACCAAGGTCACCAGCACCACTGCCGCCAGCCACGACAATGGCAGCTGCGTATCGGCGCCGCCTCCACACAAACTGCCGGGCGCGAACCGCGCGGCGGCCATGCCGGTGTAATGCATGCCCACGATCGCCACGCCCATGATCACGGCGGCGATCAGGCGCAGGCTGTAGCGTTGCCCGTCATGGCGCAGCCGGAAGGCGATCCATAACGCAGCGGCAGAGGCGACGATGGCAATGGCGATCGATAGCCCGAACAGCAGTGGGTCATAGCTGATGGCCTTGACCATGCACAGCGCGCCCATGCCCATGTAATGCATCAGCGCAATGCCCAGCCCCATCAGCAGCGCACCCAGGCCCAGCCGTGGCAAGGGCAAATCCGCGCGCGAGGTCAGCCAGAGCGCTAGCGCCGAGGTCAGAATCGCCACGAGCATCGAGTAGACCGTCAACGCCAGGTCGTAGCCCACCGGAATCGGCAGCCGGAACGCCAGCATGCCGATGAAGTGCATCGACCAGATGCCGATACCCATGGCAATGGCGCCGCCCGCCAGCCACGCGGCTGCGAAGCCGCCACGACTGGCAGTCATCCATGCGGCTAGCTGCAGCGCGGTGTAGGAGGCCAACACGGCCACCACCAGCGACAGCATCACCATGCCAAGGTTGTAGGTCCCGACCACCTATCCAGTTCCCACGTCGAAAGACGCGTTGCCCAAGACCTAGCGACCCCCTGCGCGACTTCTTGAGCGCAGGGGAGCGACGAATGTCATCAACCGTGCGTTGCCGCCAGAGACTGCACGCTCCAACCTGCTGCGGCCGCCCGGGCGACCTGCGCAATCACAGCACGCGCTTCAACCGCCGGCGCGCCATGCATCGGTACTGCATGCGCGCTGCGCTAGCTGGCAGGGCATGGTCGCTTGCGCAGCTTATGCCACCGAACTTTCCGGTTCCTCTGGTTCGATGCGATTACGGCCGGAGCGCTTGGCGCGATACAGCGCCTCGTCGGCACGCGCCAGCAACGAAGCGGCGGTGTCGCCGATGCGGAACCAGGACACGCCCACCGAACAGGTCACCTGCAGCGGGCGTGCGGCACCCACTTCGTACGGGGCCAGGCTGAGCGCTTCGTGGATGGCACGTAGTCGGTGCTGGCTCTGCTGGGTCATGCCCGGCAGCAACAGCAGCAATTCTTCACCGCCGTAGCGGCCCACCTTGTCCGATTCGCGCAGGCATGCCGTCAGCCGTGCGCCCACCTTGGCCAGCACGGCATCGCCGACCAGGTGTCCGTGTTCGTCGTTGACCTGTTTGAAATGATCCAGGTCGATCAACACCACCGCCAGCGGATGCTCGCCGTGCGCGCAGCCCTGTAGTTCGTCGGCCATCGCTTCCAGGATGCCGGAGCGATTGAGCAGGCCGGTCAAGGCGTCGTGGCTGGCCTTCAAGGCCAATGCCGCACGCGCGCTTTCCAGTTCGCGTTTTTCGCGCTCCAACTGGTAGGTGCGCTCGGCCACCAATTCGGCCAGCATGCGTTCGCGCGCCACCAGGTGGCGATGCCGCCAGCGCCACAGGCCGATCAGCAGGCCGCTGCCGATCAACACATACAACGCGATCGCCGGCGGGCTGCGCCACCATAGCGGCGCGACCGCGAAGGGCAGGTCCGCGATGGGCGATACGGTGCGACGATAGCGATCAAGCACCTGTACCTGCAGGCGGAAATGCCCAGAGGGCAGTGGCGGCTGATCGATGGACAGGTTGTCGCTCTGGATCCATTGGTCGTGCAGGCCAAGCAGGCGATAACGCACCGTCAGGCGGCTGGGATCGTCGTAGACCTCCATCGTCGACAACTCGATATGGAGCGGTCTATCGCTCCAGCCCAGCAGTTGCCCGCGCTGCACCGGCATGCCGCCGCGGCTGACACTGTCGATGCGCACGCTTGGCTGGCGTTCGTCGAACAGGCGCGCCGGGTCGCTCAGGTGGCTCACCCCGCGTGCGGTTCCGATCCATATTGAACCATCCGGATCTTCGGCAAACGCCGCCTCGGAGACGTCATCCCAGATCAACCCCTGCGATTGCGACAGGTGCGCCCATCGCTCACCGTCGTAGACCTCCACGCCGCGCGCATGGCCCACCCAGACCCGGCCGGCGCTGTCGCCACGCAGCAGGTACACGCCGACATCGCGCAGCGCTTCGTCACCGATTTCCTGCAGGTCCAGACCGTCGCGCAGCAACATGCCGTGCCACAGGCCGGGGCGATAGAAGGCCAGCCACACCTCACCGCTGTCGCTGATATGGAACTTGTTGATCCATGGCTCGGGCGCGCCGCCGTTGACCTTGACGGTGACCTTGGACCATTGCCCATCCTGCAGCCGGAACAAGCCGTTGGCGGTGGAAACCCACAGCGTTCCGTCGGCAGTTTGCTGGACATCGGTGTAGGCAATGGCGGGCATGTCGGCCACGGTCTGCATGCTGCCGCCGTCGAGCGGGTGCTCGATCACGAACAGGCCACCGGCACTGAGCATCCACAGCCGGCCCTGGCGGTCGATCAGCAGGCGACGCCCAGTGCGCGGCAGCTTGGCAATTTGCGCGCTGTGCCCGTCCGGCCAGGTGCGGTGCAGGAAACCGGCCGAACTGAGTGTCCACAGACTTCCGTCTTGGCTGCGCTGCATGCCCACGATCTGGATGCCGGCGTTTTGCACTGCCGGGACGAAGCGCCCATCCCGATCGGCCTGGCGGCCGATGCCGTGTTCGTTGCCGACCAGCAGCGCGCCTTGCCCATCGCGGGCGATCGACCAGGTTGGCGCGGCCGGCATGCCTTGCGAGGTGTCCCAGTTTTCGATCCATTCGTAGCCGGCCCAGCGCACCAGACCTTCGCCGTCGACGGTCATCCAGACATCGCCTTCGCGGTCTACCAAGATCGCATCGCTGCTGCCGGGTGGTAGCCCATTGTCGGTACCGAAAGTGCGCCAGTGGCCGTTTTCCCAGCGCGCCAGGCCGTCGTTACGACGCACCAGCACGCGTCCCTCGCGGTCCATCACCAGTGGCGCCTGCCGCCCGACCGTACTGCCATCCAGCAGCGGCAGCGGACGAACGCTGAAGGTGTCCGCGCCGCGCGCGCGATAGAGCAGGGTGCCGGCACCGCGGGCCCACACCCCACCGTCGTGGTCGCGCAACACGCTGGACCAACGGTCGTCCGGCACACCGTGTTCGGGTCCGAATACCTGCACCTTGTGCTGCGCATCGATGGCGCACAGCTTGCGTGCGCAACCCACCCACAGCGTGTTTCCATCCACCGACAAACTGAACACCTTGGATAGCTCGGGAACGCGCACGCGCGTTGCGGTATCCAGCAACGGTTGGCTCTGCCAGTGGCCGTTGGCGCGGGCCTGCAGAATTTCCAGACTGCCGCCACTGGCCAGCACCGTGCCCCAGGGCAGGCTGGCGAGCTGCATCTCGTCCTGCAGGTGCTGGGCTTCATCCGGCGCCAGTTTGCGGAACCCGTGTTCGTCGCCGACGAACACGCT
Organism: Xanthomonas prunicola; assembly: GCF_002846205.1. Lineage (GTDB taxonomy): Bacteria > Pseudomonadota > Gammaproteobacteria > Xanthomonadales > Xanthomonadaceae > Xanthomonas > Xanthomonas prunicola. Next base: position 244,953 of record NZ_PHKV01000005.1, on the reverse strand, counting down.
CTGGAAGCCTGTGACCCACAATCGCCCATCGGCGGATTCGGTCATCGAGCTGATGTGCTCGTTGCGCAGACCATCCAGCGGCACCTGTTGAAACGTGCGCCCGTTATAGCGATACAGCCCACTCTCGGTGCACACCCACAGCAAGGTGGCGCGGGTCTGCATCAGGCAGGTGCCTGCAAGGCCGAGCAGGCCTTGGTCGTGGGCGTACCGCCGGATGCTGATGCTCTGCGCGCCGGCCAGATCCGCCAACGACAGCAACGCCAACAGCAACACCACGGCAAACGGTGCACGCCGGTGCGACGACCTCCATTGGCGGTACTGAAACCCCACGGACGTTGCAGTCTCCCACGCATCGGCGCATGCGGTCCGCGCCCCTCGCGCGGTGTCTCACGCTTGCCGTTGGCAGCCCCCCATAGCAGGCCGCGTTGGAACAACTAGCGGCTGCAAACGCGTATTTCTTTAATGCTTCAACGAGCATGACGGCGTGAGGGTCTGGCGAACGCGGCTGTTTGCTGGGTTCGCTGGACGGCGCTGGTCGCGCGCGTGTGCACACGTGGCCCATACACGGTTCCCACAGCCGTTTCCAAAGCGTGCGATTGGCAGGCGCAGGCGTATGCGTCTTGCGGCATTACGATGCGTTGTCAGTGTTGACCTGTCTTAAGCGTCCGCGTGGGATGGGGTGCAACGTGTGGCTGCGTTATGCGCGTTGCTGCCGGTCCATCGTCAAGACCTGCCATTACACCTGGCCAAGACCATCCAGGGGCACGTGGTCGTAATCGATCCGATTGCGGCCGCTGCGCTTGGCCCTGTAAAGCGCGGCATCGGCGCGCGCCAGCAATTGCTCGAGCGTTTCGCCAGATTGGAACCAGGCCACGCCGATTGAGCAGGTGACGTGCAGCCAGCCGCCATCGATGGGGTAGTCGCCGCAGATGCCGCGGTGCAGGGCATCCAGCCGATGCGTGGCATCCAGGTTCAGCCCTGGCAGCAGCGCCAGCAATTCTTCGCCACCATAACGGCCGATGCGGTCGTCGCCGCGGATGAGCGTATCCATGCGGCGGCCGACCCCGGCCAGCACGGCGTCGCCGGCCAGATGGCCATGTTGGTCGTTGACCAGTTTGAAGTGGTCCAGATCGATCAACACCACCGCCAACGGACGCCCGCTGCGCGCGGCATGCAGCAGCATCTCGCGCAATGCGGCCAGGATGCCGGCGCGGTTGAGTAGGCCGGTGAGTTCGTCGTGGGTGGCCTTGAGCGAGAGTTCGGTGCGCGCCGCTTCCAGATCGCGCTTGTCCTGTTCCAGCTCGGCAGTGCGGTCGGCCACCAGTTGCTCCAGTTCACGCTTGCGCCGCAGCAGTTTGGCGGTGCGCCAGCGCAGCAGAGCGATCACTGCCACGACGGCCAACAGCAGGTAGCCGACGATGGCAGCGATGCTGCGCCACCATGGTGGACGTATGACGAACTGAAAGCGCGCGATCGGGCTGGCACTGCGCTGATAGGCATCCAGCGCCTGCACCTCCAGCGTGTAGTTACCCGGTGGCAGCAGCGGATAGGTGAGGTGGCTGAGCGAGGACGTGGTCCAGCGCGCCTGGCGGGCCTTGACCCGGTAGCGGAAGCTGATGCGGTCGGTGCCGCCCTCCACGCCGGGCGTGCTCAACTCGATCTCCAGCGGCGTTTCCGACCAGGCGAGCGACGCGTCGGCATGCACGATCCGGGCACCACGCCGTACCTCGGCGATCTCGACCCGCAGCGGTTGCGCGGCGAACAGCCGTTGCGGGTCGCGCAGATGGCTGAGCCCCCGGCTGCTGCCGATCCAGATGCTGCCGTCGTCGTCTTCCAGAAAGGCGTTGGACGACATGTCGTCCCATAGCAGCCCCTCAGCACGGGTGATCCGCGACCAACGACCGTTCTGGTACAGATCCAGCCCCTGGCTACTGCCCACCCACAATCGCCCCTTGCGGTCGTGGCGCAGGATGAAGGGCATGATTCTGGAAATCAGCGGGTCGTCCACCGCCTGCAACAGCAGGCTGCCGTCGCCTTGCAGGCGGCCGTGCCACAGGCCGGTGTCGCGCAGCGACAACCAGATTTCGCCGTCGGGTGCGAAGTCGATCTGGAGCATGTCCTGGCTGGGCAAGCTGCCCCGCACGGCGATCTTCACCCAGGTATCGCCGTGGCGGCGATACAGGCCATCGCGGGTGGCCGCCCACAGCCGGCCCTGGCGATCGAAATCGATATCGCCGATGAACTTGCCTTCCATTGCCGGTTCGGGGGCCAGGGCATAGGGCGGGGCGGCCTGGCCGCGGACCAGGCCGCGCGGTGTCGCGATCCACACCGTCCCGACCTTGTCGAACAGCAATTTGTAGCCGGCCATGGGCAAATCCATCACGCGGCGGGTCACCCCGGTGAGCGGATCGCGCCGGGCAATGGCGCCGGAGTAATACGACACCCAGGCCGCACCATCGGGCGCCACGGTGATGTTCAGTGCCTGCGACAACACCGCACCGTCTTCCAGCAGCCATGGCTGCGCATGCGTGGCATTCCGCTTCAACAGGCTGGCGCCACCGTCGGCACCGACGGCGAGCATGCCGTCGGGTAGGCGCTGCATGGTCCAGGTCGGCGCTGGCGGCATGCCTTGCGCTTCGGTCATGTGCTCGATGCTGCCGTAGCCCAGCATCCGCTGCACGCCCATTCCGCGGGTGCCGAGCCATAGCGTGCCGTTGCTTTGCAGCAGCAACGGGCCGACCAGGGCCTCCAGCTGGAGGCCCTGGTCGGCGCCGATATCGGTCCAGTGCGTGCCTTCCCAACGCACCAGGCCATGATCGGACCGGGTCACCATGCGTCCACGCGAGTCTTCCACCATCGTGGTCGAGCCGGACAGCGTATTGAAACTGTTTTCCGGATTGGCCGGGTGGTCGTTGAAACGGGTGGCGCCGGGTTCGCGCGAGACGATCTTGCCGCCGCCGCGCAACCACAACCGTCCGCCCCGTTCGCGGAAGATCACCCGCCAGCGTCGCGCCGGCACACCATCGGCTTCGGACAGCGCTTCGACCACAGTGCCGCGCGCATCCAGGCGACAGACTCCGGCATCGCACGGTACCCAAAGGAATTGCCCATCGGCCAACAGCGTCGTGCCCGGCGCACGCAGTTTGCCGTCGGCGGTGCGCACCGGCAGCGGTTGGACCTGCCAATGGCCGTCGGCCGCTGGCGTCAGTGCCAGCAGCGCGCCGTTGCTGAGCACCGCAACCCCGGTGCGGTAGGCCGCGATGACATTGCCGGCGTCGGCACGGATGCGTTTGCCGTGATCCAGCACCTGCACGAACTGCTCGCCGTTGCGCACGAAGACGCCGTTGGCGGTGGCCACCCACAGGCGCCCGGCATGATCCAGCGTCAGCGCGCGCGTGTAGCGCGCATCCAGCCCCTGACCCTGGCCGACCGGAATGAAACGATCACGCTCGAAACGGTGCAAGGCCAGCTCGGTCGCCACCCAGACCACACCGCGGCGGTCTTCGACCAAGCCGGTGATGCTCATGCCTTGCAGACCATCGCTTTGCGCGTAATCGTGGAAGCTGTAGCTCTGCGCGCGCGTGCTTCCGATGCCCGCCGTTGCGAATGCGACCACGAACAGCCCGCGCCAGACCCAGAACGCGATGCGCTGCGGCGCAGAAAGGGCAAACAGCATATGCAGCTTGAACATCGGTCCCCGTTGGATGGGTAGGTGGTTGAGGCGTGTGAGCATCAATAAGTCAGTGGGATTGACGGCCTGTCGATCACAAACTTGAACGGCGGACTACGCGGTCAATTCTCTGGCGGCATCGAAGGCGGTATCGAACATGCGCTGCACGGGCGGGGCAAATTCGCTGGCGAAGCTTGAGAGCAGGAACAGCCCCAGCAACACCGTCAGCGGCAAGCCCAACTGCACCGGATTCAATGCCGGCGCTGCCTTGGCCAACGCGCCAAAGGCCAGATTGACCGCCAGCATCGCCACCATCATCGGCAAGGCCAGAGTCAGCCCGCCGCGCAGGATCTGCAGGAACAGGGTGGGCGCCACTTCGGCGAATGCCCCGGCATCGGGCAATGCGGTGCCGATCGGCAAGGCCTTGTAGCTGTCCACCAGCAGTGCAATCACCGCCAGATGACCGTTGGCCGCGAAGAACAGCAGCCCGAAACCGATATAGAACCACTGCGCAATCACGCCGGAGGTCACCCCGCGCATGGGGTCGGACATCTGCGCGAACGACAGGCCGGTGGACTGCGACACCAGTTCGCCGGCCAATGCACCGGCTTCGAAAATCAGCTTCAGCATGAAGCCCATGCTGGCCCCGACCGCCAGCTCGCGCGCAATGCTCAGCACGGCCTGCGCGGTGAAACCGTCCCACTCCGGCACCGGCGGCAGGATCGGCGCCAGTACCATGGCCAACGTACCGGCCAGCATCACCCGCACCCGCCCGGGCACTGCCCGCGTACCGATCAACGGCATTGCGGTGAGCAACGCACCGGTGCGCAGCATGGTCCACATGATCGCCCCGACCATCGCGAACGCGCGCTGGCCGTCGATCACCATTTGGGTTGCAGAATCCATCCGCGCTGGCCCGCTAGCCGATCAGATGCGGTATGCGCTGGAACAGCGCGATGGTGAACTCCACCAGATGCCCCAGCAGCATGCTGCCGGTGGCAAACAGCGTGGCCGTCAACGCCACCGCCTTGGCCACGAAAGCGATGGTCGGCTCGTTCAATTGGGTCGCGGCTTGCACGACACCGATCACCACGCCAACCACCAGCACGGCCAGCAGCATCGGCCCGGCGATCCACAGGACGGTGACCAGGCCACCACGTAATTCGGTCAGGGCGATTTCAGGGCTCATGGGAGGTGCTGATGCAAGTGCGGTGCCAAAGGGGCGGGGATTGGGGATGGGTGGTTCGGGATTTGGGCTTGACCGGCGCTTTGGCAGTGGGTGAGGCCGGTTGCATCCTTGCGATTGGCCTTGCCGTTAGTGTGTCGCTGTCGCTGTCGCTGTCGCTGGGCTTGAGTTTTGGGCGGAGGGCGTGATGCTTTGTCTTTGTCTTTGTCTTTGTCTTTGTCTTTGTCTTTGTCTTTGTCTTTAGTCTTTGTCTTTGCGTTGGCCATTGGCTTCCCAATCCCCGATACCGCAGCGGCGGCCACGTGGGAATTTTTCAAATGGACGTCCATGTCCCTTTGAAAAACGTCGCGCATCCATGCGCGCCGCCCCTGCGGGTTTACCCCGAATGGCCTGCCGCGGTGGTGTGGGCCCCGGAAGCGAAAGCCAGAGCTAGGCGCGATCGCGCGAAGCGATGGCAAAGCGCGAGAGCTAGCCCTTGCAGCTACGACGCGTTGAAGCTCGCTGCCAGCGTCCCCACCACCAGCACCCACCCATCCACCAGGATGAACAACAGGATCTTGAACGGTGCCGAGATCAACATCGGCGAGAGCATCATCATGCCCATCGACATCAGCACGCTCGCCACCACCAGATCGATGATCACGAACGGGATGAAGATCAGAAAGCCGATTTCGAAGGCGGTCTTCAGTTCGCTGGTCACGAACGAGGCCACCAGCACCGGGAACGGCACCGCGTCCGGGCCGGCGTACTTGCCGTCGCCGGCCATGCCGGCAAAGGTCATCAGATCGGTTTCGCGGATTTGCGCGAGCATGAAGGCGCGCAGCGGCTGAGTGGTCAGTGTCCAGGCAGTGGAAAAATCGATCTGGTTATTGAGGTACGGCTGCAAGCCGGCGCCCCACATCTTTTGCCACACCGGCATCATCACCAGCGCGGTCAGGAACATCGACAGGCCCAGCAGCACCTGATTGGACGGCGTCTGGCCGGTTCCCAGTGCCTGGCGCAGCAGGCCCAGGACGATGGTGATGCGGGTGAAAGCGGTCAGCACCAGCAGCATCGACGGCAGCAGGGTGATCGCCGTCATCAGCAGCAAGGTCTGCAGCGGCAGGCTCACCGGCTGGTCGCCGATGCGGCCCACGCTCACGTTCGGCAGCGACGGCAGCTGGTTGGAACCGGCCGGCACCGCGGCGGGCGTTGCAGCCGGTGCAGCGGCTTGCGCCATCGCCGGCAGGGCAGCCGGCGTGGCCGCGGCCAGCATCGGGCAACTCATCACCAGCAGGATCAGCACCAGGCGCACGCTGCGCCCCCAACGATTCCAACGGCTCAACATGTCACGGATCCTTGCGCAGCTTCTGTGCGAGCAGCTGGGCGAAATTGGGGAGTTGCTTGAAAGTGGGCAGGGTGGGGGCCGGCGTGGTCGGCAGCGGTTCGGGCAAGGTATGCAGCGTGCTGATGCCGCCGGCGGTCACGCCGAGCAACAACTGCTGGCCGTTCACCTCCACCACCACCACACGTTCCTTGGCACCGACTGCCAGGCTGGTCACCACACGCAAGCCCTCGGTGCTGCGGAATCCGCTGCCGGGCATGCGCTTGAGCAACCAGCCCAGACCGACGATCAGCGCGAGCACCAACAGCAATGCAAAGACCGCGCCAAACAGGCTGGGCGAGGACGGCGCCTGCGTACCGACCTGGGTGGCCTTGGCCGCCACCGGCGCGACGGTGGTCAGCAGGCCGATCACCGCAGCCTCCGGATCCGTTCGCTGGGGCTGACCACATCGGTCAGGCGAATACCGAAGCGATCGTTGATGACGACGACTTCGCCATGCGCGATCAAGGTGCCGTTGACGTACACGTCCAGCGGTTCGCCGGCGCCGCGTTCCAGTTCCACCACCGAGCCCTGATTGAGCTGCAGCAGGTTGCGGATCGGAATGCGCGCGCGGCCCACTTCCAGCGACAGCGTCACCGGCACGTCCAGGATGACGTCCAGGTTGAGGTCGGTGGCATTCTGGTCGTGCTCGGCCTGCAGGCTGTCGAAGGTGGCAGGCGCGGCGTCGAGGATGTCGGAATTGATCATTTGCTGGAGTCCTGGGAGGGAACGGCGCGTGGGGCTTGCACGCCGGGCGGGCGTACGGCGGTGATCTTGACGGCGTTGTTGCCATTGGAAACGCCGAATTCGCCGGTGAATAGCGGGATCTCCTCCACGCACAGCGGCACCTGGGCGGGCAGGTCGATCGGCAGGATGTCGCCGACCTTCAAACCGGTGAGCTGGCGCAGGCTCATGCGCTTGCTGGCCAACACGCTGGAGAGTGTCACCTCGGCGGTGTCCAGCTGCTCGCGCAGCATCACGTTCCAGGAGTCGTCGCGGTCGTTGCGGTCGCTCTGGATGCCGGCATCGAGCAGTTCGCGGATCGGCTCCAGCATCGAATACGGCAGGGTGATGTGGATTTCGCCGCCACCGCCTTCCAGCTCCACATGGAAGCGGCACACCACCACGTACTCGCGCGGGGTGACGATGTTGGCGAAGTGCGGGTTGATCTCCGAGTTGATGTACTCGAAGTCCACGTCCATCACCGGCGCCCAGGCTTCCTTCAGGTCGGCGAAGGTCTGCTTGAGCATCAGCTGCACCACGCGCATCTCGGTGGCGGTGAATTCGCGGCCTTCGATGCGGGTGTGATAGCGGCCGTCGCCGCCGAAGAAGTTGTCCACCACGGTGAACACCAGCGTGGGTTCGAACACGATCAAGCCGGTGCCACGCAGCGGCTTGAAGCGGATCAGATTGAGGTTGGTCGGCACATACAGCGAGTGCATGTACTCGTTGAACTTGACCAGGTCGATGCCGCGCACCGACAGGTCGGCCGAGCGCCGGATCAGATTGAACAGGCCGATGCGCCACAGTCGCGCGAAGCGCTCGTTGACCATCTCCAGCGTCGGCATGCGCCCACGGATGATGCGGTCCTGGCTGGACAGATCGTATTGACGGGCCTCGCCCGGCAGCGGCTCCGGCTCGGTGTTGACCGCGCCCGAATCCACGCCATGCAGCAGGGCATCGATCTCGTCTTGGGAAAGCAGATCACTGACGCTCATGGACAGGCCTTACTGAGTAACGAAACTGGTGAACAGCAATTCTTCGACGCACTTCTTGCCGGTCTCGCTGGTCATGACCTTCTGCGCTTCGGCCAGGGCGGCCTTCTGCAGCTTCTGCTTGCCGGCCAGGTCGGCCACGTCGGTGGCCTTGGTCTGCGACAGCAGCATCAACAGGTGCGCACGGATGGCCGGGGCGTTCTCGGTGATGAGCTTGAGCTCTTCCGGGTCGCGGGTGACCAGCTGCACTTCGACCTGCAGGTACTGCGGGCCATCACCGGGGTCGGCCAGGTTGACCACGATCGCCGGGTCCATCGGAAAGTACTGCGCCGGCTTGGGCACCTCGGCCACCTTGGGCGCGTGCTTGCCGCCTTTGTCATCGGCCTTATGGCCCAGGAAGAACCAGGCGCCGCCGCCAGCAGCGGCCAACACCACCACGCCGATGGCGACCAGCAGGATGGGCTTCTTACCGCCCTTCTTCTTCTCGCCCTTGTCGTCTTTGTCTTCGGTCTTCTTGGGTTTTTCGGCCGCTGCCACAGTGTGCTCCAGGGGAATGCTCACCCTGTCATTGCAATTGGCATGCCAAAACCGCGCCGGTTTCCTGGCGCAGTCAGCGTGCAAACCGAAAAACCCCCGCAAGCCTTGCGCTGCGAGGGTGGAAGGGCGTCATCAGCAAGTGGCCAAGGCGCGATTTTTTGCGGCACCTGGGCCTGCCCGGCGCGCTACCTCAGGCGTAGGCGTCCAGCAATCCACGCTGGCGTAACACCACCGACGGAATTCCGACGGGCGGGGTGTCGTCCAGGGTGAGACCGTTGCCGCTGTCGTTGCCACCATTGCGATTGCCGGACGGGTTCTGCTGTTGCTGACCAACATCGGCCTGGCCCAGCTGGAATCCGTTCTGGCCGAGCATTTCGCGCAGCCGCGGCAGGCTCTGTTCCAGCGCCTGACGGGTGTCGGCATTGGCGGCAGTGAAGCTGGCGTTGACCTTGTCGCCGTCCAGATGCAAACGCACCTCGACCGGGCCCATCTCGTTCGGGGTCACCTTGATGTGGGCGTGGCCGATCTTCTGGTCGGCCAGCCAGCTCATGCGTGCGCCGATGGCATCGTCGAAGGAGTCGCTGCCCAGATCCGGGGTGGGGGTGGGCGAGGCGCTGAAGATCGGTGCAGCGTCCTGCAGGCGGGTGAGCGCCGGCGCGGTGGTGGTCGGCAGCACGAACACCGGGGCGTCCGGCGCTGCCGCAGCGGCGCTATCGTCGGCGGACGGATCTAGCGTCTTGGTGGCCATGCTCATCAACGCGGCAGTCTGTGCGTCGCCGCTCACGGCGGTGGTCGACATGGGCTTGGCGCCTGCAGCGGCGGCCGGCACCAGAGCCCCCAGCGCGGGAAGGGTGGTGCCAGCACCCGCAGTGGCGTTGGCTGCGGTTGCATCGGTCGGCAGTGCTGTGGCCGTCGCTGCGGCGTTGGCTGCGCCGGCCATGCTGGCGGTCAGCGCCGCGGCGGCGGCAGCCAGTACATCGCCACCCGGCAATGCCTGTGCGAGCAGGCCCATGCCGAATCCGCCCAGGCCCGCCGGCGGCCAGCCGGCATCGGTCGCCGATGCAGTTGCCGCCTCTGCTGGTGCGTCTTCGCTGGCCGTCGCGGTGGCGGTCTTGGTGTTCTTGCCGGTCTTGCTGGCAGCGCCGGCCGTGCTCTTGTCGGAAGCTGCCGCGTCCTTGGCGGTGCTGGACTTGGCCGGCTTGGCATCGCCGTCCTGCGCCCGCGGCCGTGCGGTGGCATCGCCGGCCGCGTCGTCGTGGGTGTCCTCGTCGTTGCGAGTGTTGTCGGACTGATTGGACTTGGGTGCGGCCTGCTTGGCGGGCACGCGTTCGGGCGCCTGCGGCGGGGCCTGGTTCGGCGTGTTGGCCGGATTGAGCATGCGCGCAAACTGGTCCTGGCCTGCGTCCGGTTCGGACGACGGGTCGCTGTAGCTGGATTTCTTGCCGGTGCCGGCAAGCGCGCCGAGGCCGGCGGCGAAGGCGGACAGGGGGGTCATGCGGATTCTCCGTGGGTGTCTTGGCTGCGGGCCAGACGCGAACGACGCGCGCCGAGGTCGTCCATCTCACGCTGGTCGCGGCGTTCGATCACTTTGTTTTCCTGGGCGCGGTAACTGGCGGCCAATTGCTCCAGCACCTGTTTTTCGCGGCTGGCCAGCAGCAGGCGGGTGCGCTCGGCTTCGACCTTGGCGATGTTGCTTTGCACGGTCTGCGCCTGTTGCAGCACCGCGCTGTCGAGGCGGTCCAGAAATGCGCGGCGGTTGGTCAGGGCCACTGCGCTGGTGCCGGCCATCTGGCTGTTGGCGTATTCCTCGGCGTAGCGGCGCAGTTCTTCCAGGCGCGACTGGTGGGTCTCCAACACGCGCTGGCGTTCGGCCAGATCGCGAGCGACCTTGTCTTCCTGTTCCTGCGCGCGGCGCAGTAATGGGTCGATCCGTTTGGACTGCATCATGAATTAGTTCTCGGGTTCGACCAGTTGTTGCAATGCGGACAGGCTATCGCTCAGGACCGACGCCTTGTGCACGTCCTGCCCAAGGAATTCGACGATTTCCGGCCAGCGCGCCAGGGCTTCGTCAGTGGCCGGGTCGCTGCCGCGCTGGTAGGCGCCGATGGCGATCAGATCGCGGTTGGCGGTGTAGGCAGACAGCAGCCGCTTGAGCTTGCGGATGCGCAGGCGCCAGGTGTCGTCGGCGATGTCCTGCACCACGCGGCTGACCGACGATTCCAGGTCGATGGCCGGATACAGGCCGCTGTCGGCAACCCGACGCGACAACAGAATATGGCCGTCCAGGATGGCGCGGGCGGCGTCGGCAATCGGGTCCTGCGGGTCGTCGCCTTCGGTCAGCACGGTGTAGAAGGCGGTGATCGAGCCCCGGCCCTTGGCGCCGTTGCCGGCCCGTTCCACCAGCGCCGGCAATTTGGCGAACACCGACGGCGGGTAGCCGCGGGTGGTCGGCGGCTCGCCGACCGACAGGCCGATCTCGCGCTGCGCCTGGGCGAAGCGGGTCAGCGAATCCATCAGCAACAAGACGTTCAAGCCTTGGTCGCGGAACCATTCGGCAATGGCGGTGGCACGGTAGGCGCCGTGCAGGCGCGCCAGCGGCGGACGGTCGGCGGGGGCGGCGACCACGACGGCGCGGCGCAGGCCTTCCTCGCCCAGGGTGGTTTCGACGAAATCGCGCACTTCGCGGCCACGTTCGCCGATCAGCCCGACCACGATGACGTCGGCCGACGTAAAGCGGGTCATCATGCCCAGCAGCGTCGACTTACCGACACCGGAGCCGGCGAACAGGCCCACGCGCTGGCCGCGGCCGATCGGCAGCATGGCGTTGATGGCGCGCACGCCCACGTCCAGTGAGGTGGTGATGGGTTCGCGCGCCAGCGGGTTGATCGACATGCCGGCCATGCTGACGCTGCCTTCGCCGCGGATCGGGCCCTTGCCGTCCAGCGGGGTGCCATCGCTGTCGATGACGCGGCCGAGCAGGCCTTCGCCCACTTCCACGCCGCCGCGGCGCCGCGAGGGCACCACGCGCGCATTCGGCAGCAAGCCGTGCAGTTCGGCGCTGGGCATCAGATACGTCCGTTCGCCGGCAAAGCCGACCACTTCGGCATCGACCCAGCCGCCATCGACTTCGACCTTGCAGGTGGCGCCCATCGGCGCTTCGCAGCCTGTCGCTTCCAGGGTCAGGCCCACGGCGCGGCGCAGGATGCCTTCGCGGATCAGGGTGCGTCCGGCGGCAGGCTCCAGGCCAAGCGTGCCCAGCCGGGTGGCCAGGCGCAGGTTGCGCGCATCCAGCCAATCGGCCGGGGTGGCACCGAACAGGGCGCTCACAGGCCCGCTCCGGATTTGCGCATGACTGTCTCCAGCGCGGCCCGCAGGCGCGCATCCAGGGTGCCGTCGATGCGCACGCTTTCGGCGTGCACACGCAGGTCGCCGCGGCTCAGGCTCATGTCCGGGGCCACGCGGGTGGTGCTGGTGGGTGCCAGATGCGGCAGCAGCGCGGTGATGTCGTCCGGGTGCAGCCGCACTTCGACCTCGCGGCCGGCACCGCCGACGGCATCGACCGCCTCGCCGACCAACTCTGCCAGCAGCTGCGGGTCGGCTTGATAGGCACGCCCGACCAACTGGCCGGCGATGCGCACGGCCAGCTCGCCGAGCGCACCGACCACTTCATTTTCCAACCGCGCCAACGGGCGGGTGAAGTTGTCCAGGATGCCGTCGATCTGCGCGGTCAGGCGGCGCACTTCCGACTGGCCCTGGGCAAAACCTTCGGCATGCCCGCGTGCGAAACCTTCCTGCTGGGCGGCATCCTCGATCGCCTGGATCTCTTCCAGGGTCGGCGGACGCAGCACCGGCTCATACACGGCAGGTGCGTCGAATTCGGTGTCTGGCGCAGCCGGGGCCAGGTGCAGGTCCGGGGCCAGCCAGCGGGTGACCACGTCGTTCATACCATGGCCTCTGCACCGGCGCCGCCCAGGCTGATGGCGCCTTCGTCAGCCAGGCGGCGGACGATGGTGAGGATTTCCTTCTGCGCCGCTTCCACGTCAGCCAGACGCACCGGGCCGCGCGCTTCCATGTCTTCGAGCAGGATTTCGGCCGCGCGCTGGGACATGTTGCGGGTGATCTTTTCGCGCACCTTGACGTCGGCGCCGCGCAGGGCCAGGCCCAGGCGCTCGCCGGAGACTTCGCGCAGCAATGTCTGCAGGCCGCGGTCGTCCAGGTCCACCAGGTTGTCGAACACGAACATCAGGTCCTGGATCTTGCCGGCCAGGTCGGCGTCGATCTTGCCGATCTCGCCCAGCACGCCTTGGTCGGCGCCGGTGTCCAGGAAGTTGAGGATGTTGGCCGCCACCTTGATGCCGCCCACATTGGACGACTTCAGATTCTGGTTGCCGGCAAACTGACGCTCCATGATGTCGTTGAGCTCGCTCAGGGCGTTGGGCGGAATGCCGTCCAGGGTGGCGATGCGCAGCAGCACGTCGGCGCGGGTGCGCTCAGGCAGCAGCTTCAGGGCCTCGGCAGCCTGGTCGCTGTCCAGATGCGCCATGACGATGGCGATGATCTGCGGGTGTTCGTTGCGCACCAGGTCGGCCACCGCGCGCGGATCCATCCACTTCAAGGTGTCCAGACCGGTGGTATTGCGGCCCAGCAGGATGCGGTCGATCAGGCCACCGGCCTTGTCGGCGCCCAGCGCCTGGATCAGTACGTTGCGGATGTAGTCGTCGGCGCCCACGCCCAGCGAGGTCTTGCCGGCCAGTTCGCCGTTGAAGTCGTCCATCACCTTCTCGACTTGATCGCGCGAGATGCCGGTCATGGTGGCCATGGCGATGCCGATCTTCTGCACCTCCTTGGGGTCCATGTGCTTGAGCACTTCGGCTGCGTCGCTTTCCCCAAGCGACAGCAACAGCACGGCAGCGCGTTGTACGCCGGTCATCGGTGGTGTATCAGGCTTCACTGGCGACCCATCCCTTTACGACTTGTGCAACACGTTTTGAATCGGCTTTGACTGCTTCGCGCGCAACACGCATGCGTTCTTCGTACGCGTCCGGCAGGGCGATCGCCGGCTTGCGCTCCTGCCCGATGCTGGCGGTGTCCTCACCCATGTGCGGCAGCAGCGAGTCCTCGTCATCGACCATCCGCACGTCGGCACTCTGTGGAGTGCCATCGTTGCTGCCCTTGCGCTGCTTTTCCTTGATGGCGGTCACGCCGGTGAGCTGACGCAGGGTGGGGCGCACCACACCGAACAGCAGCGCCAGCACCACCACCGCACCGACCAGCAGGCGCAGACCGTTCTGCACGCGCGGGTCTTCCCACCACTTCGGGCCTTCCTCGCCCGCCACCGCTTCGCGCACGAACGGGGCATTCATCACCGACACCGTGTCGCCGCGTGCCGCGTCGAAGCCCACTGCCTGCTTGACCAGGCCTTCGATACGGGTGAGCTCGGCAGCGGTGAGCGGCTGTTCGACCATCTTGCCCTTGGCGCCGGGGCGCGGGACGTTGTCCAGCAGCACCGCCACCGAGACGCGCTTGATGCGACCGGCCGGCTGGCGGGTGTGTTGCAAGGTTCGGTCCAATTCGTAGTTACGGGTGGCGCTCTTGGAACTTTCGGTCGGCGCGGCCGCTGCGGCGGCCTGGCCGTTGGCGGCAGCCGGGGTGCCCGGTGCGCCTGCAGCGGCCGGCGCCGGCGGCTGGCCGGGGCTGTTGCTGGTGGCACCCGGAGGACCCTGCGGGCCGGTGGCTGTGGTGCTGGTGTCGTTGATCTGCTCGCTGCGCAGCTTGGCCGGCTCGCCGTTGTAGAGCTCGCGGGCTTCTTCGACTACCGAGAAATCCATGTCCACGCTGGTTTCCGGATTGACCCGGCCCGGTCCGGTCATCGGCTCCAGCAGTTCGCGGATGCGCTGGTTGTAGGAGCTTTCCTGGCGGCGCACCTGTTCGAACTGGGCGGCGTGCTGGGCTGCGTCGCTGTTGGGGTCGGCGATGGAGAGCATGCGGCCGCTCTGGTCGACCACGGTGACGCGTTCGGGGGTCATGTCCGGAATGCTGGACGCCACCAGATTGACGATGGCATCGACCTGATTGCGCTCCAGGCCCTGGCCGCCGCGCAGCTCCAGCACCACCGAGGCGCTGGCGACATCACGCTGGCGGGTGAAGGCGCTGGGCTTGGGAATGGCCAGGTGCACACGGGCTTCGCGCACCGGGCGCAGGGTGCCGATGGTGCGCGAGAGTTCGGTTTCCAGCGCGTGCTGGTAACGGGCGTTTTCCACGAACTGGCTGACGCCGAAGCCCGGGTCCTTTTCCATCAGTTCGAAGCCGCCACCGGTTTCCTTGCCGGTGAGGCCGGAGCCGGCCAGCTTGAGGCGGGCGTCGTACAGACGGTCCTGCGGCACCGAAATGGCGCCGGTGCCCTGGTCGATCTTGTAGGGAATCTGCGCGGTACGCAGCAGGTCGGCCGCTTCGGCATTGCCCTTTTCATCCAGGCCGGTGTACAGCGACTGATAGCCGGGCTTTTGCGACCAGAAGAACACGGCCAGGCCGGCCGCCACCGCCAGGGAGATCATCGCCATCATGGTCAGCTTGCGGGTGATCTGCAGGCTGCGGACACGGTCGAACCATTGCCCCGCCTTTTCGGCGTTCTGGTTCATGTTTTCTTTGCTGATCGCGAGTGCCATGTGTCGTCAACCTTTACAGCGGCATGTTCATGACGTCCTGATAAGCCTGGACGAGACGGTTGCGGACTTCCACGGTGGCGCGGAAGGCCACCTGGGACTGCTGGGAGGCGACCATGACACGTGCCAGATCGGCAGTGGGGTCGCCCATTTCGAATGCTTTGGATAGCGCGCCGGCCTTCTGCTGGGCCTCGTTGACGCCGCCGATGGCGCCGCGCAAGGTCTCGCTGAAGCTCGGTGCCTGGGTTGCCGGTGTTCCCTGCGCGCCGGCCAGTCCCTGGATCTGGTTGCCACGCGCCGCATCGCCCACCGCACCCATCGGGCCTTGGCCCATCTGCGTCTGGTAGCTGCGGATCTGCGAGAGGATGGAGGTAACGGAGTCGCTCATGGGTGCGGTCAGCCAGGGAGGCATCCACACCAATGCAAGCGGCGTGCCGAAATCGCGCCAGGATTCCGGCACGGGACATTCCGGTCGCACCTGTCGGCGGGGGCGTTGCAGCGATATCGCCCCCATCCGCCCTTCGGGCACCTTCCCCCGCAAGCGGGGGAAGGGAACCGGTAGGCGACCAATTGCAGTGCAACCGACAGATCACGCGCAGCCAGGCTTCCCTTCTCCCGCAGGCGGGAGAAGGTGGCGCGCAGCGCCGGATGAGGGCAACACCGTCAATTCACACACAGCCCCACATCCGTTCTACCGCAAGCGGGAGAAGGCTGAAGCAGTGTCCCCGCGCCAGTCCGGCAACCAGGCGGCTCGCCAGGTGTCCAGATGGCTGCCGCTCAACATCCAGTCGCGGTGCACTGCCTCGCGCAACGCTGCGCCTTTCGCCGCTGAGGCGGCCGGGTCGGCCAGATGCGCACGGATCGCGCCGATCCAGTCGCGGTACCGGTTTTTCACCAGCGTCACCGGCAGGTTGCCCTGGTAGCAGCGGACATCGCTGGCGATCACCGGATAGCCACAGGCGCCGTACTCCAACAGCCGCAGATTGCTCTTGCACTCGTTGAACAGGTTCTGCTCCACCGGCGCCAGCGCCAGATCCAGATCCAGCGCTGCCAGCGCGGCCGGGTAGTGGTCGATCTGCACGCCAGGCTGGAAGTGATGGATGTGCTGGCGCAGCGCGAACGGGTACATCCCCATGAACACCCACTCGACTTCGTCGGCCAACTCGCGCACCACGTCGGCGATCAGTTCCAGATCGCCGGTATGGCTGGCACCGCCGGCCCAACCAATCCGTGGCTTGCCACCCTGGCGCTCGCCTCGCGCCGGCAACTGGTCCCACCAATGAGGCGGCAAGCGGTTTTCGGCCACGCGGATATCGCTGTGCAGCCCGGCAAACGCCTCGGCCAGCGCAGGCGTGGACACTACAAAGCGGTCCACCAGTCCCAACCCGCGCCGCATGGTCTTGAGAATGTCCTTGGGCATGTGCTCGCGGTGGGCATTCTTCAGCGGCAGATTGGGCAGGTAATCGTCCAGCTCGTAGACCTTGAACGCGCGCGACAACGCTTTCATCCGCCGCATCGCTTCCAGCCGTGGCTCGCCGACCTGGCGTTGCAGGATCACCACGTCGGGATCCTGACGCGCCAGCTCGCTGATCTCCAGATAGCCGTTGAACAGCACGCCCTCGGCCATCCCGGCCTCGCGCAGGGCGCGCAACGGCTGGATCACCCGATAGTGGCCGCAGCCCTCGATATCGGCCGGCAATGCGATCACGCTCGGCAGCGGCCGCCACGACTGCAACGGCCGCCAGCTGGCGCGCGGATCGGCCAGCGCGAAGCCGGCGCCCGGGTCCAGCGAAAATCCCGGGTTGTAGGCGGGGTCATTGGCCATCACCGGCAGCCAACGCGCGTACATCGCCTCTTCGTCCAGCGCCGTGGCGGGCGTGCGCTCCGCTGGATCGATCAACAGCTGCGCCCGCGCCGCAAACACATTCAGGTACCCGGCCTGGTGCAGGCGCAGGCACAGGTCGACATCGCTCCACTGCGCCAGTGCCGGCTCCAGCGCAAAACCGCCTGCGTCGATAAACAACTGGCGCGGCAGCATCAGACACTCGCCACTGAGCGCGCTGTAGTTCTGATCCAGCTGCAGGCGCTGCAGATAGCCGGATTCGTCGAACGCACTGCCTTCGAAGGCGCGCGCCGCCGGTGCCCCCAGGCCCAGCAGCAGACCGGCGTGATGCACGGTGCCATCGCCGCGCAGCAGCTTGCCGGCCACCGTACCCACTTCCGGGCGGAGTGCGTGGTTGAGCAGTTGCTCCAGCCAATCGGCCTTCATCACCGCAGCGCCGGCCGACAGCCACAACAGCACGTCCCCACGTGCATGTTCGGCGGCCGCGTTGCAGACCGCTTCGCGCGCAGGCTCGGCAGCAAAGCGCAACACGCGGATCTGTTGCGTGCCCAGCGCATCGATGCCGGCCAGCCAAGCGCGCAGGTCCGCAGCGGCGCTGTCGCGATCCAGCAGCAGCACCTCGTAATGCGGGTAGGCCGTGTTGGCCAGGATGCTTTCCAGGCAGCGCTGCACCTGCGGCAAACGGCCATCGACCAGCACCAGGATGCTGACCAGCGGCTGCTGTGCATGACGGTAGTCCACCGCATGCAGGCCGGGCCCGGTGCTATGCACCATGGCGTCCACGTAGCCGCGTTCGGCGAGATGACGCGCAATCGCCTGCCGTTCGTCGTCGTCGGCATGCTGCGGCGTGGTCGATGCAATCAGTAAGGGTTCGGCGATATGTCGAATGCAGGCCAGCCCGTAACGCTCGACCAGGCCGAGCTGGTAATCCAGTTCGAATGCCGCGCCGGGCCCGGTGGGGAAGCCGCCATCGGCAAGCAGCGTGCGCTGCCGGAACATCCAGTGCCGCGAGAGCGTCGCCGGCGCGCTCAATAGCATGTCCAGATACAGCGCGGGTCGTAGCGCCAGCCCCAGCTGGCCGTTGTCCAGCGCCATCACTTCGTCGGCGTAGATGGCCTGGCAGTCGTCGGGCAACGCGAGCATTTCCAGGGCCAGCATCAGCAGGCCGCTGGCAGTGAACAGGCTGCCGGCATCGATCAGCAGCACCCAATCGATCGCGTCTTGTGCGGCGATGACCCGGTTGAGCGTTGCCGCCAAGCCATGCGCGTCGATCTGTACGCCGTGCTCGCCATCCGCCGCAACCTGCTGCGGTGAGCTGCTGACGACCCAGGTTTGATGCTGTTGATAGCAGGCCACCGCGTCCAGGCTGTCCCGCGTTGCTGCCACCCCCGCGGCATCGCCGTGACGATCAATCAGCAATATGGCAATGCGCGGCCCGCCGGCATGCGCCTGCAAGCGGGCATCGATCAACGCGCGCTGCACGGTGCTGGGATGACGCACGCCCAGCCAGGTGGCCGGCGACACCCGCTCGGCCATTCCTGCACTCTGCATCAAGGCGTTGACCAGATCCACCGACTTGAACACCCGCGCCTTGTGCGGGCTGAGCGGGGCAACCCGCACCTGGCGGTTGTCCCCGGTCTCGCGCCGCCAACCCAGCTGGCGGATGCCCTGGCGCAGATCCTCGTGCCCCTGGTCGCCGATGCCGGGCTGATTGCGCCCGGCCTGACTGAACTGCGCGCTGGACACCCGGAAATGCGTGAGTGGACTGGACAGCAAGGCTAGGTTGCCGTGACGCAGCAGCTTGACGTAGATCGCCAGGTCGCCAACCCAGTGGATGGCCTTGCCGTTCAACGTCATCAGCGCGTTGCCCAGCGCCAGCAGGTCGGCGCGGCGTGCCAGCACGCAACTCGGCTCGCCGATGAAGTTGATGGTGTGATCGGCCAGGAACGACACCAGCTCCGGCCCGTCCATCAGCACGTCGTCGGCAAACGGAAAGCAGGTAGCCAGGATGTCCGGCAACGGCGCGCCATCGTCGTCGATGCGCAACCGACGCGACGATGCCATCGCCGTGCCCGGGTTGCGCTCGATCGCCTCCACCAGTTGCTCAACACAGTCCGGCTGCAGCACATCGTCGTCGTGCAGGAACTTGACGTATTCGCCTTGCGCCAGGCCGATCCCCTTGATCGTGCTGCCGAGCTCGCCAAGCCGTGCCGTGTTGCGGTGATAGCGAATGGGGAAGGGCGCATCCGCCAACCTGGACGCCAGCACCGCCTCGATGGCGCCATCGGCGTTGTCGTCGCAGATCACCAGCTCCATCGCCGGATAGGTCTGTGCCAGCACGCTGTCCAGCGCCTGCGCGAAGTAGCGCGGCTTGTAGGTCGGCATGACGATGCTGACGAGTGCGGTGGAGGTCATCGGCGATCGATTGTCCTGAACAGTCAAAGTGCATCCACGGCGAGGCGTTGAGGGAAAGCAGTACATGCCATCGAGCACCCGCGGGGTGCAACTGGGCAGTACTCAGCCTAGCCCAAGATGCAACAAGCGTGCCGTTGAAATGCCGGTGACTACCAAGCCATCACCCAGGCACTGCCATCAAAGCTGTGCCGGCGAAGGCTGTAGAGAAAGATCCTTGCGGTACACCACCTCGATCCAATCGGTACGCAGGCTCTTGGGGTTCTTCGAGACCTTCGCGATGTCCCACAGCGAAAACCCGGATGCCTGCATCAGGTTGACCACGTCCACGAAACTGCTGGTCTTGCCGTAGAAGTCGTACAGCCCGATCTCGATTACCGCACAGTCGGTGTCTTGCAGTATCTTCGCGGCGCCCTCCAGCACATGGCGCTCGAATCCCTGTACATCGATCTTCAGGATATTCACGTGGGTGATTCCCAGCCCAGCGCATGCGCAGTCGAGCGTGGTCTTGTTGACTGCGATGGCCTCATTGGATGCCTTTCGCGCATAGCCCAGAGAGTCGT
The DNA here is from genome assembly GCF_002846205.1 of Xanthomonas prunicola. Classification (GTDB taxonomy): domain Bacteria; phylum Pseudomonadota; class Gammaproteobacteria; order Xanthomonadales; family Xanthomonadaceae; genus Xanthomonas; species Xanthomonas prunicola. Next base: position 225,002 of record NZ_PHKV01000005.1, on the reverse strand, counting down.
TTGAAGCCGGATCGATTGGCAGCAATCCACCCAGGTGCGAGATGTCCTGCCGGTAGTAGTGGCTGACCTCTTCCTTTTCTCCCAGCGCCACGCAGACGGCGGTGCTACCAAATTGCGCAGCCACCTTTTGCAATTCTGCGAAGTTCAGCGGGTCCGGCTCGAATGAATACAGTTGGCAATCCGGATAGATGGAAGTGAAGTAGTGGATCGACTCGCCACGGTGCGCTCCTACGTCCAGAATGACTGGCATCTGCGTGGCCAGCAACTGGTCGAAAAATTTGCGTGGCGAATACGCCTGGGCATGTTCTTCATTTCTCAGATCGGAGGTGCCGCAGATCGGCGAGTGCATGGGGGGAGCGTTGTCCTGCGTCATGGTGCAGTGGACTCGGCGAACTGCCTCGCACGCAATGCTGCCTCAACACGCACTACATCTGCAGGCGTATCCACCGCGATCGATTGATTGCTCATTTGCACCATCCGCACCTCGAACCCCAATTCCAGAAACCGCAGGATCTCGATATCTTCGATATCTTCAAGCGCGGTCTTGGACGTCACCGACGCGAATGCCTGCAATGCCCGCTTGGGAAACGCGTACGCACACACCTGCCGCCAGGCACGCCGGAACTCGCCTTGCTTGGTGATCGGGATCGACGCGCGCGACATGTACAACAGACGCCCGTCTGGACGCACGACCACCTTGGGCACGCTCGGGTTGCGGAACTCGTCGATGTTGGCGACAGGGCAGTAACCATTGATCACATCATTGGGCGCCGCTACCGCCGCGTCGATCAGCAGGCGCACGTCTTGCGGATTGAATAACGGGTCATCGCCTTGCACATTGATGTAGGTGTCCACATCGAGTTGCTGTGCGACCTCCGCAACACGATCGGTGCCGGTCAGGCAGTCGCTGGAGGTCATCAAGGTGCGGATGCCGGCCTGCTCGCAGGTACGTTGAATCACATCGCAGTCGGTGGCGACCAGAATCTGCTCGGCCGGCGCGGCCTTGGCGCATTGCTGATAGGTGCGCACGATCATGGGCACACCGCCCAATTGGATCAGCGGTTTTCCGGGCAGACGCGAGGAGTCGCGTCGCGCGGGGATGATGATGGCGTAAGTCATAGAAGCCTCCTGGCAACCGATGGCGTTGAGTCGCTAGGGCGGCTCAGCCGACTCTGCCTTGCCAAAAATCGGTGGAGTTGAGCTCCAGCCGGCTGACTGCCTCGGCAGCCTCCAGCACCGCATCGCTGTCGGTGAACAGCCGGTTCCACAAGTCCAACGAGAAACCATAGCTGTTGTCGCGAGCCACATTGAACAACGACACAAGCTTCAAGGATGTCCAGCTCATATGCGGCTCCAGTGCCAGCAGACGGGACTGTGCAAAGCGATAGCTATCGACCAGTGTCTCGGCCGGGAAGCCAAGCCGGCGTGCGTAGTCCTTCCACAACGACGATTCGAAGGCGTATTGGCTTATCTGTTGAAAATGCCGATTGGGTGCAAGTTCGTTCATTGGAGACAATTCGTCGTCTGCATAATTTGCCGATCGCGGATCCTCTGGCATCGACCACAAAGCCAGCATGTCTTGCGTTCTGCCAAGCATGGCTTTCTCGGTGAAAAGAAACGGGATGTTTCGAAACCCTCCTCCCAAAGAAATTGCGATTTTTCCCTGATTGCGTTTGCCTCTAAAATAGGTATTGATGGCGTCATGGATTGAGCCGTTCAGCACGTTGTCGCTACGGCAACGCACCGCAAACTTGATACCTTGCTCAGCCAGATGCTCAACGCCCAGGCGTGCGGAGCGCAGCACCGCATTACGGTAATGCAGACCCAGGTTGTCCGGTTGAGGCACCAAAATCAGCTTATCCAGCCAGGGCCTGCAGCGGTCCAGCAGCGCACTTGGTTGGTGGTCCCAGGTCACCATGCACTGGTACGCCCAAGGGAAACGCAGGCGATTCCAGGCCAGCACCAAGGGCGTAAAGTCGAACGCGAGCCCCTGCACGAAGATGCCGGTATCCGCCTTTGTCAGTTGGCGCGACAGTTGCAGCTCGGGCAACAAACGCGAGAAATCCTGCAATTCCTGCAGCAGTGCAATGCTGCCCTGGTCGTATTCGACGGCACGCACCGTGCGGAAACTGCCATGTGCCCTTGCGATCTGGTTCATCACCTCTGCTGCGTGATTGGAGAAGATAACGATCAGCACATCATCGACCGATTCGTCCTCCAGCGCCGAAGGTGCTCTGACCGGCAAGCCATGGACAGTCGTTCCCTGATTCTCCGGCCGTGGGCAGATGGTGTACTGCAAGTTCAACTGCTGAGCGATGGCTGGATAGAAGTCGCGAAAAAACTGTCCCGCACCCCAGCCGATCAACTTAGTGTTGCGCGGATTCAGTCCTGGATATTTGATGGTGGCTCGCTCGATCGAGCCGATTGCTAACGCCATGACAGGGCTTCCTTGTGTGCTTTGCTCGTCTTGCTGTGTCATCGAATTCGGAAATGCGGTTGTTTTTCGTCGAGCAGTTCTGCGCCGATTGCGATGGCGATCATCCAGCGCCATGTAGCGATCGAGTCGGCGAAATGGCGCTGGGCGCCTGACGGGTGCGTCGCATATGCGCTCATTTTCGGGTAAGGCAGGTCGTGCGCATCGGGACAAGTTTTTTTGATGCGTCCCGCGCAAACGTCCGGCCACCGGGAACCCATAGGCCGCGATGCAGAGCGTGGCGTGATGGTGGAAGCCCCGCCAACCACGCCCGTCGTCGTGGTCCAGGCCGAACTCCTGCTTCAACTGCTTGTCATCGCGTTCGATCCACCGGCGGGCCTTGACCGTGTTCACCAGTCCCTGGCGCCGCGTGTCTGCAGGAAGATTGGACGGGAAGTAGAAAGAAAAATTTTGCGGGCTTCACTCATCGCTCTATCTCTCCAAGTCGTGAAGTTTCCTGGGCTTACTCCGCCCAGGGCGGCGGTGCGGCACCAGCGACCGGCGATGCATACAAAACGAGGTCGTAGTAGTGGCCGGGTGAGTGCTGGCGTAGACGGAAGTGATAGCCCTCCACCAATTTGTCCAGTTGTTCCACGATATCCAGCAAATCCTGGGCGTAGTGGTAGACACAAATAGCCATGCGGGGGCGCTGGGTCCGGATGAGCTGAGATGCCCCTTCAAGCGCCTTGGCTTCAAATCCTTCGATGTCCAACTTCAGTAGCGTGAGCTTTTCCAATTCGTCGTCCAGGCGTGTAGTCGCCACGGAGATTCCGCCATTTGGCGATACATGGCTGGAAACGGTGCCGGTCTCCTCGAAGCGCAGCGTCGTCTGTTCGTTGGAGATGGCTTTTTTGATGGCCCTGAAATTGTGCGGGGGAAGGGGAATGGCGCTCGCAATACCCTCCAATTTCTGGAAGTTGATGTTGTCGGGTTCGAAGGCGGTGATGCTTTCGTAGCGATAGCGGGATGCTTCCAGAAATTTTTGGACGATGGGGCCCTGGAAGGCACCGCCATCGCAAAAGTGTTCACGCTTGCCCAGCTGGAATGTGCTGCTATCGGCGTATTCTGAAAAGTACTCGTTGATCGGCGTCGCCCAGCAGTCCAGCAGGAGGCTGGAATCGTAGGTCAGGCGGAACAACAGATTGCTGTAGAGCGTAAAAACGCTTAAATCGTCGTCCAGTCGATCCGCAAGACGCAGAAACTCGTCCAGGCGCAGAAGCGTCCGCTGACGGTATACCTGGGCAGGCTCGTATACGGCGGGCAGCCCGCAGTGCGCAACGGCTAGGCAGGCATCTACCCTTTCAATGCCTGCTTGCTCGCAGAGCTTGCGTGCCAAACCCGATTCTCCGGGGGTGTAAGAAAAATCGATGGCCAATGCTTGAGAATGCTGGGCCGCTTGCTCGATGAACCGGCGCGAACTCCAACGCGGCACCCCATGAACGGTATCGCGGTCCCGTGGCTCGTCATCAATGGCGGCAATGACATGGCTGGCGCGCTGGACGATCTGTGGGCCATAAATGTTGCCAAGGCCCGAGCGCGGTTGAATCAGAAAAAGGGGGCGCTGCTCGAAACGTGGGATCGGCGGGGTCACGGAAGGCGCAACGCTCAGTTGCTCGATGCCCGCGCTGGCGCACAGGTCATTTGCAAACGCCCGTCCGCGCGGGCTGCAAGAGAAATCGATAGCGATTGCATCGGCATACTGCCCCGCCTTGGCAAGAAATTCCTGGCTGCTCCAGCGCCGCGCGCCGTGTATGTGGTCCAGATGGACGCTTTGGTCATCAATGGCGGCAACAACATGGTGCAGGTCGGCAACGACCCGGGGACCGTGCACCATGCCTACATGGGACTCGGGAGCGACGAGAAATACAGGGCGGTTGGCAATCGCGGGTAGGCGCGCAATGACATCCTCAAGTGCAGGGCGCTCCTGCTCCGCAATACGTAGAATTCGTTGGCGAAGCTGCTCATTTCTTGAATTCATGAACGTCATGTTCCATAGGTATGAATGGGGGTGTCGTAGCGGGCGTCGAAATAGGTTTTGGTAGGTACGTCCTCGCTATAGACACGCTGCCAACCAAGTTCGCAGCTTCGTCCTATCTTGACGCCCCCGCGCACGATGACACCGGTCCGCAAGATGCTATTGCCGCCGATCTCGACGCCCGCGCCGATTTGCACACCATTCTCTATCCAGCATGACGATTTGACGCGGCATGCTGGTCCCAGGTGTGCGCCGGCATGGATGACGGTGTTGTAGTCGATCCTGCACCCGTGCTCGACGACAGCATTGGCACCCACGAATGCGTTGAGCCCAATGGCCGTGTCGGAGCCGATGGCTGCGCTGGAGTGGATAAAGGGCTCCAGCTTGAAGCCTCGTTCCATCGCTGCCTGCATCAGTTCTACGCGCTTGAAGTTGCCGAAGCGTTCGTCGAAAGCCACGAACATGGCCCCGTCGGTCGGATTCAGTCCATCCAGCACGCCCAGATCGAATTCGTAGTCCGCTTCTTGTGGCACGTCGATCCTGATGACCATCTCGTCCTGACGCGCCTGCTTCCAGGCGTGAAAGGCTAGGTCGAGGTAGTCGCTGCGGCCGATGATCCACCTAGATTTCATGTTCGGTCTCCATCAGTAGCGCGTACCAGCGCTCGACCAGCCGATTCATGGATTCGTAGGCACCCTGGGTGGGTAGCGGAGCATCCGTGTGCAATGCCGCCTGCACCCGCTCCATGATGTCCACGTCTTCGCCCACCACCACCTTGCTGCCGTGCATCTGTGCCAGTAGCACTTGGCTGGAAGAGCCGTAAGGCTGTTTCTTGCGGGCGCTGAACCAATAGATTTCCAGGTCGGTCCGGTCCGGTGCGACGGGGATGTGGTGTTCCAATGTGAAGGAATAGCCGCCGTTGGAACTGGCGATATGCATGTTCGGGAAGGCTAACCAGTTGAAGTAGGCATCCTGCGTGCCCCAGCGTTCCACTTTGTCGTGCCAGCCGAAGTGCTTGAGGTTGGGGATGGGTGCTTCCGGGCCGCCGAAACTAAAGCGGCGCATCTCGCGCCTCAAGGCAGCGGGCGAGCTGTCTTGCAACGCTTCCATGGACTCCTTGGCTTGTTCCTCGTTGACCTGAGGAACGAAGCTGACGCTCTTGGCCAGGGTCTTGGGGTGGACGAAGCGCGGATGGTTGGCGTCCCGCAGATTCTCGTAGGCCAGCTTCCAGTTGTACCGGCCATGCCATGTGGTCACCATGACCTCGGTGTCATAGGCATTGGAACTGCTTTCCAGCAAGGCGATGAAGTCTGTCGAAAACTGTTCGTCGATTGGCATCGGGTCGGGATCGAGGTTGACGAACAGCAGGGTGCCCACCTCGCACAGCGCGAACTCGCGCAGCTTCATACCGCGCCGTTCGTCTTCGCTGAAGCCATAAACGGCATCGCATTCGGGGATGTTCTCGACCCGACCGTCGGCGTCGTACTTCCATGCGTGATACGGGCAGACTAGCGGGCGTTTTCCCACCGCAGTGGTTTGTAACAGCGCGCTGCGGTGCAGGCAGACGTTCTCGAACGCGCGCAGGCGGCCCTGGAAGTTCTGGATCAGCACCGGAATGCCGGCGAGCTTGCGGGTGATGAAGCAGTTGTTGTCGGGCAGCAGCGTCTTCAGGCCGGCAAACAGCCACGCCTTTCGGAAGATCTTGCGCTGTTCACGGGCGAAGATGTCCGTCGACAGGTAGTAGCTGGGGTGCATTCGCGATCGCATCGGCGGGCTTCCTCAGGAATCCTTTTGGTAAATGACTCGGGCAGGGTTGCCGAATACGCTGGCTCCTGCCGGCACGTCCTTCACCACCACCGAACCGGCGCCGACCACTGCGCTGTCGCCGATGTGGATGCCGGGCAGAATGGTGGCGTGTGGGTGCACGATCGCGTGCTTACCGATTCGCGCGCCGCCGCCGACGAAGGTCATCGCCCCGATCTGCGCATAGTCGCCGACATGGACATCGTGCCCGAGCATGGTGTTTGCCTGCACGTTGACGAAGTCGTCCAGCCACACATTGGGGCTGAGCTGTACGCGGTGGCATAGGAAGCAGCCCTGGCCGATGTGCACGCGCGGGCTCAGAAACGCGCCGGTGAGGATGGGGATGAACTGCGCGCCTTGTTCCAGCAATGGCTGCGCATAACGCTGGCGCGCATGCGGATCGCCGATCGCGCAGACGAAGCGTTCTTCATCCTGCGGCTGATACGCGAGCGGGCTGCCGACGATGGTCAGGTCGCAGCCAAGACCGTCCAGTATCTGCGGGCGCGTGTCGAGAAATCCCACCGGACGCCACGTCGTTCCGCATGCGGGATCGCCCTGCATCTGCGCTAGGACCTCGCGCCCCCATCCGCCGGCGCCAACAATCAAAACTGGGTGGGTCATAGGATCGAGCCGCCGTCCATTACTAGGCTGGTCCCAGTGACCCAGCGGCTGGCATCGGCTAGCAGGTAGATTGCGGCGTTGGCCACATCCTGCGGCTTGCCCAGGCCCAAAGGATGTCTTGCCTTCTGCGCTTCGAGTTGGTCTTCGCCCCACATCGGCGTGGCGACAGCGGACGGAGAAATGCCGTTGACCCGAATCCTGCGCTTGGCCTGTTCGAGCGCAAGGCATTTGATGATGCCGATGAGGCCCGCTTTCATCGCCGAATACGGCCCTACGCCTCGGGTGCCGAGGTGCGCGGCAGTGGATAGCATGAACACGATCGAGCCCTGCGGGGCGATGGCATTTGCCTGCAGCAGGCGCTGCGTCAGCATCACCGGAGCGAGAAAATTGACCGTGTACATCTCGGTCATCGCCGCCTCGGTCAGCTGTCGGATCGGGCAATGCTTCTGCATGCCAGCGCAGTGCACCAGACCATGAACCGTCGCACCCGCTGCAGCGGCCAGTGCTTCTCGATCGGCGGCGCTGGTTAGGTCGCCGAGCACGCCAACGTGGCCCGTGCCCTGCAGCTGCGCCTGGGTCTGCGCGAGACGCTCTTTGTCGCGGCCAGCGAGAACAATACGGGCGCCGCGCTGCGCGCAGGCGATCGCGATTTCCTGGCCCAGCCCCGACGACGCTCCCGTCACCAGGATCGTCTTTCCGTTGAGCGAAAACGCAGTGTGTGCCGGTGTGTTCATGCGTAGATGTCCATCGGCACGGTGAGGCCGCCATCCACGACGAAATAGTTGCGCGTGATCCAGCGACTCGCATCGGCAAGCAGGAAAGCAGCGGCGTAGGCGACGTCCTCCGGCTCGCCCATGCCGAGTGGTGTCAGTTCGAACAGCCCTTCCATATTGCCGCCGCTGCCTTGCAGGCCATCTAGCAGCGGCGTGCGCACGTAACCTGGGGCAATACAGTTAGCGCGGATGCCGTTCTTGGCAACTTCCTGCGCCAGCGATCTCACCATGCCGAGCAGCGCGCTTTTGCTTGCCGCATATGCGCTGCTCGCCATCGGCCCGATGTGCGAGGCGACCGAAGCGACGAACACCAGCGAGCCGTTTGCGGCGATGCGTTTCTTCGCCAGCAGTCCCCGGGTCAGCAGCATCGGTGCGAATGTATTGCTGGAGAAGATGTCGTCCAAATGCGCCCGATTGACCAGACGCAGTGGAACCAGCCGAGAGATGCCGGCCGCATGAGCCATCCCGTCCAATACGCCGACATCGGCGACCAGGCGATCGATGTCATCCTGCCGATCAAGGTCCGCCCCGATCGCCACGTGTCCTTCGCCTGCCAACGCATCCAAGGTGGAGGCCAGTCGTATGCGGTCGCGTCCGCTGATTGCCACCTGGGCACCGAGCTCGGCGCAGGAAATGGCGATCTGGCGTCCAATACCCGAGGAGGCGCCGGTGACGAGGATGCGTTTGCCGGCAAGCGAGAAAGGGTCGGGGGCAATACTCACGACTCGATCAGATCCGGGAAGACGGCCCCTTCGATGTCGAGCAGACAGGTGCCCCACGACAAGCCGATGCCGAACCCGCACAGCAGCACACGCTTGGGCCCGGCTTCCAGCTCTTTGTTGATGCGCGCGGTCATGGTCACCGGCAGCGAGGCGCCGCTGGTGTTGCCGAAGTCGCGTAGCGTCGAAGGTACCTTTTCTACAGGTAGGCCGAGCTTCTTGCGGATGGTCTCGTTGATCATGCGGTTGGCTTGGTGGAATACGAAGTAATCGATCTCATCCTTGGACACACCGCTGTAGTCGAGCAGCTTCTGTACCGCCGGCGGAATGCGCTGAGTGGAAAAACTCAATACCGCCACGCCGTCCAGGATCAGGTCAGTTGCACGCCGCCACTGGCCATCGGGTTCTTCGCGGAACGGAATCAGGTGCTGCATGGCAACCGGTTCGCGTTGGCCACCGACTGGCAAAATGATCGCCCTGTAGCCGCTGCCATCGCTGTTGAGATCGAAATACATCGGCGGCGCGTCGGCGCTGAATTCCAGCGCGGTGGCCGTGCCGGAATCGGAAAAAATCGGGTCTTCCAGATTGGCACTGCGGTCGCCGACCAGCAGCAGCCCCTTCTTGACGCCGCCGGCGGCGATCATCGAGCCGAGCAGGTTGATGCCGAACGGGTAGGCCGAGCAGCCCAGGTTGACGTCGAAGGCCACCGTGGCATGCGACAGGCCCAGCCGGTCCTGCAGGATGATGGCGGTGGCCGGGATCGGGTAATCCGGCGATTGGGTCACCACGATCAGTGCATCGATCTCCTCGCGCTTCCACTGCAGCTTCTCGAGCAGCACTTCGGTCGCATCGAAGGCCAGGTCCGAAAAGCATTGCCACTCCGAGGCCATGCGGCGCGTCTCGATGCCGATGTTGCGCACCAGGCGCTCACGCTCGGAGCGGATCTGCGGCCGGCAGTCGGTGAGATTGGACACGACCCGCTTCGGCACGCAGGTCGCCATGCCGGCAAAGCGGACGTTGTGCAGCGTGGAGGTCGGCATGTTTACGCCTCGGTCAATTTGTAGAGATCGCCCACGGTGGTTGCGGCGGTGAGATCTTCGCCGGTAATGGTCTTGCCGTACTCCATGTCGAACATCACGATCACGCCCAGCGCAGCCAGCGAATCCCACTCCGGCAATTCCAGCAGCACGGTGTCCAGCGTGACCTCCACCGGCTCCTGGAAGTCGGTGGCGGAGAGGAAGTTCTCGATAAATGTTGCCTGGGTCATGCGCGCTCGCCTGGTTGCCGGTTGAAGAAATGGGAGTCTGAAATGCAGGTGCAGCGTGGTGCGATCATGTTGCCTGTGCGCCGGCGATCAGGTCGGCAATGGTATCGACCTGTTCGCTGCTCAAGCCGGGAAAGATCGGCAGGCACAATACTTGGGCGGCCACCGAGCGCGCCACCGGCAACCATGCCGGCGCTGAGGAGGGCAGGGCGCGATACATCGGGAAGTCGCTGATCAACGGATAGAAATAGCGCCGCACCAGAATGCCGTGCTCGCGCATCAATTGGTACAGGGCATCACGCGACAGTGGATAGTCGTCCTGCACCAGGATCGGAAAATACGCGTAATTGGGGCTGGAATGCGCGGGCCGCGCAACACAACGGATGCCGCTTACATCGCTCAGTCGCTGCCGATACTGCGCATCGATAGCGCTGCGTTGGGCGATGGCGTTGTCGATGTGCTGCAGCTGCAGCAGGCCGAATGCTGCGCTGATCTCATTCATTTTGCCGTTGATGCCGGGCGCTACCACGGTGGTTTCATCGACAAAGCCGAAGTTCTTCAGATGCCCGATGCGCTGGTAGGTTTTTTCGTCGGGACACACAATCGCGCCGCCTTCGAAGGTGTTGAAGACCTTGGTCGCATGAAAGCTCAACACGCTCAGGTCGCCATGGCGCAGGATCGAGCCGCCGTCATCGCGCACGCCGAAGGCATGCGCTGCGTCGTAGATCACCTTGAGGTTGTAGATGTCGGCGATGCGTGTGATGGCTGTCGTATCGCAGGCGGTGCCGTAGCAGTGCACCGGCATGATGGCGGTGGTCTGCGGAGTGATGGCCGCCTCGATCTTTGACGGGTCCATATTGAGCGTCACCGGGTCGATATCCACGAACACCGGCGTGATGCTTTTCCACAGCAGCGAATGCGCGGTGGCGACGAACGAGTAGGGCGTGGTGATCACCTCGCCAGTGATACGCAACGCCTGCAGCGCAGTGATCAAGGCGGTGGTGCCGTTGGTCAGCAAGGCCAGATGCGGCACGCCCAGGTAGTCGCACAGCGCGCGTTCGAGCGCGTGATGCATCTCGCCACCGTTGCTGACGATGCGGCTGGTCCAGATCCGCTCCAGATAGGGCAGGAATTCTTCCAGCGGCGGCAGCAGCGGACTGGTGACGGGGATGGGCATCAATGCCTCGGCAGGTGCTGATGAAGGTCGGGATTCCGTCGCAGCCGGCAGCTGCGAACGGAGTAATCCTGCTGAAGCAAGCGCTATGCCAGCGAGCGGAAGCTGCGCGTATATCCGCTCAGTTGGCCAGCTCGGTCTGCTCGCGGTCGATGCCGTACTTGCGCAGCTTTTCCACCAGTGTGGTGCGGCGCAGGCCCAGCAGCTGAGCGGCATGCGCCACCACGCCCTGCGTGCGTTCCAGTGCCTCGTTGATCAACGCCAGCTCGATGTTGGCCATATGCCCGCGCAAATCGATGCCGTCGTCCGGCAAGCTGGACGTCGCGGCCGGTTCGGCATCGGCACTCTTCGGTTGCAGCGTCACCACATTGCTCGGCAGGGCGCTGACCTCGACTGGTGCGGCCACCAACTCTGGCTCGGGCGGCAGCTCGACCGGAATGGCCGAGGCAAAATCGCCGCGATAACGCGCCGGCAGATCCTGCACCCGCACCAGCCCACCGGGGTGCAGCACCGCCAGGCGCTCCACCAGGTTGGTCAGCTCGCGCACATTGCCCGGCCAGTCGTAGCTGCGCAGCGCCTGCAGGGCCTCGTCGGCAAAGCGCACTTCACCGCGACCGGTGCGCGCCAGCTGGCCCGCAATCGTCTGCACCAGCATGGCAAGATCGTCCACGCGCTCGCGCAGTGCCGGCATTTCGATCGGGAACACGTTGAGGCGATAGAACAGGTCCTCGCGGAACTGGCCGTCGCTGATGCGGGTTTCCAGATTGCGGTGGGTGGCGGCGATCACGCGCACGTTGCAGCGGATGGTCTGTCCGCCGCCGACGCGCTCGAAGCTGCGCTCCTGCAGCACGCGTAGCAGCTTGACCTGCATCGGTAGACTCATGTCCCCGATTTCGTCCAGCAGCAGCGTGCCGCCTTCGGCCATTTCGAAACGGCCCTTGCGCGTTGTCAGCGCGCCGGTGAAGGCGCCTTTCTCATGGCCGAACAATTCGCTTTCCAGCAGATCCGGCGGGATCGCGCCGCAATTGATTGCGACGAACGGCCCGTCGCGCCGCGGCGAGTGCTGGTGGATGGCGCGCGCCACGACTTCCTTGCCGGTGCCGGATTCGCCCAGCACCAGCACGGTGGTGTCGAACGCGGCCACCTGGTCGATCAGCCGGCGCAGGCGGGTGACCGCCTCGCTGTTGCCGGTCGGGCCCGAATCCTGCTGCACACCGGCCTGATGCTCGGCATCCAGCCGCTTGAGGCTTGCGCGGCGCAGCAAGGCTTCCAGCTGGGCGTGACGCAGGGGGGTGTCCAATGCCCACACATTGGCTTCGTGCAGGCCGTGCGCTTGCGCAAACGCGGTCGGGCTGCCTTCCATCAGCAGCACGGGTGGCGGCAGCTTGGCATCGGCCAGCCAGTCGAAGAATTTGTCGGCCTGTGCAGCATCCTGCGCAGAGCCCACCATCACCGCCATCCACTCATCGTGGCGGTGACGGCCAGGATTGATGTCGGCGCCGTCGGTGACCCAGCGGGGATTGAAGTCCATGAATTCGAGCAGCGACACGGTGCGCTCTGCGCGCACGGCGTCACTGTCGATCAACAGAATGCGGGACTCACTCATTCCTGGCTCCTTCCGTCAGGCCCTCCAGGATTGGCATTACTTCCTGGATATAGGACAGCTTGCTGACAAAATTGTCAGCACCCGCGCGAAGAGCATGTTCACGATGCTCGGCATCATCGAAGTGGCTCGCGATGACAATATACGGCGGATCGTCCTGCGTCTTGATCAGACGCGTGGCCTGCAGCCCGCCCATCTCGGGCATGGCCAGGTCCATCAGCACGACATTGGGGCGCAGCGACTCAGAGCGCTCGATCGCTTCCAGTCCATTGGCGGCACTGCCCACGATATCGAGCCACTCCACTTTGCGAAAATGACGCATCGCAGCGTTGATGAAGCCCTCGTGGTCGTCGACCAGCAGCACGGTGAGTTTGCTCATAGTAGTCCTTATCCTGCCCGGGCAAGCAGTGGTTTAGTAGTGCGGCGGCGCTCGCGTGCCGGGGCGATATCAAGTTGTTCGCGGTACTTGGCGACGGTGCGGCGCGCAATGTTAACGCCTTGCCGCGACAACAATCCGGCAATGGCCTCGTCGGCCAACGGCCGGCCGGCCGGCTCGCTTTCGATCAAGCGGCGCACCATCGCCTTGACGGCCTGGCCGGAGACGCTGGCGCCTTCCAGCCGCACGGCAAAGAAGTGCTTGAGCTCCAAGGTGCCGCGCGGGGTCTGGATGTACTTGCCGGTGGTGATGCGCGAAATCGTCGATTCGTGCATGCCGATCTCGTCGGCGATTTCCTTCAGCGTCAGCGGTGCCATTGCCTCTTCGCCGCGCGCCAGGAAGGCGGCCTGGCGTTCGACGATGGCGCGCGTTGCGCGCAGCAGGGTTTCGTAGCGCATCGACAGCCCGCGGGTCAGCCAGCGCGCTTCCTGCAACATGTCACGCAACGGCTGTGCTGCCTCGCCGGCTTCAGCCAGCGCACGTTCGTGCACCGGATTGATGCTGACGCGATGGGTGGTGGCCGGATTGAGAGCAACACGCCAGCTGCCATCGGCATGCCAGGCGAGCACATCCGGGATCACGCTGGCGTTGCTTTCCTGCAGCAGGTCGTCGCCCGGACGCGGTTGCAGCGAGAGGATCAGCCGCACCGCTTCGCGCGCATCGTCCACCTCGGCATCGTGCGCACGCGCCAGCACCGCGTAATCATGCGCGGCCAGCAGCTCCAGGTCGCCGTTGAGGATACGCGCCGCCAGGTGGCGTGCCGGCACACGACCGGGCAGGGCGGTCAACTGGGCCTGCAGGCACTCGCGCAGGTCGCAGGCGGCCAGACCGGCCGGATCACCGTGCAGCAGGCGCTGGCGGATCGCTTCCACTGCCTGCACGGTCATACCCAGGCGGGTGGCGCCCAACTGCTGCAACGTCGACAGCGCTTCGGTCAGATACCCGGCGTCGTCGGTCTGCTCCAGCCAGAACGCAGCGGCCCCCAATGCCACCTCGTCCAGGTCCAGCGCCAGTTCGCGCAGGATGCGCACATGTGGGTCGGTGGACTCGCCGGCGGCCACGCGCTGCATGCGGTCGTCGTCGCCATCGTTCCAGCTGCTGCTCTGCACGTCCCACATCGTGCTTTCCGGCAGCTCGTCGAACGCGGCGACATCGCTGGCGCCATCGTCGTTGGTGGTGGCCGTCTCCCCGTTATCGGCCAGCTCTTCCAACTCCAGCAACGGATTGGTTTCCAGGGCGCGACGGATTTCCAGTTCCAACTGCATGCCGTCCAATTGCAACAGACGGATCGACTGCAGCAACTGCGGCGTGAGGTGCAGTTGCTGCCCGAGCTGGGCGGAAATGGTCGTCTTCATGGAAGCGCTTCCGAAGGGCGCTGCACGCAGCAGCGATGGAATGCATCTTGCAGGACAACGCGACGGGTTTCTAATCAGGGAGTCAGGTGAGGTGGCTCATGATTTTCCCGACAGTGTGTCAGGAGCTTCCTGACATTGCAGGCGGACTCAAGCATGCCCGCCGGAATCCCGTCACTGTTTTGACCATCGCTAGCCCGACAGCGCGCGCTGAGGTTTTGCGCGTCAGACCAACTCGTTGTGATGTTTGGCCGCCAGCAGCACCAGGTCGTTGGCGCGACGGCAACCGAGCGATTCCATCATGCGTGCGCGGTGGGTTTCCACCGTCTTGACGCTGATGCCGAGGTCGGCGGCGATTTCCTTGTTGCTCTGGCCGCGGCCGATTTCGCGCAGGATTTCGCGCTGGCGCGGCGACAAGGCGGCGATACCAACCGGTTTTTCCCGGCCTAGCATCGGCGCAATCATCTTGGACGAGATCTGCGGGCTCAGGAACACTTGGCCAGCGGCAGCAGCGCGCAAGGCCAATTCCAATTCCAGCGGTGCGGCATCCTTGACCACGAAGCCGACCGCGCCGCGATCGAGCGCATCGCGCACGTGCACCGGGTCGTCGTGCATGGACATCATCACCACATGCGTGCGCGGCGCGGCGCGCAGCACGTCCGTCATGGCATCCAGGCCGCTACGGCCGGGCAGGGACAGGTCCATCAACACCAGGTCGGGCCGGTGCAGGGACGTCATGTCCAGGGCTTGTTGCGCGTTGCTCGCCTCGCCAACGACATCGATGCCGGCGAAAGTTTGCAGCAGCCTGGACAGGCCGGCACGGACAAGGGTGTGATCGTCGACGATGATGACTCGCACGGCGCAGAAGAGACCTTCTTTTTCAGTAAAGAGCACATTAGCTGACCCGGCGCCCCGCGCCAACCATGGCAATCAGCGCTGGCGGCGGGCGTCTGCGATCTGACGGCGATGCAGACGGAACAGGTGGCGTTCCAGGGCGTCCTGCAGTCCCGGCGCAAGCGGGGCAAACCGCAGCCACAGCCAGAAATCATGGCCATCGCTCGCGCTCGCCAGCACGGTGGCAGGGAGCTGTACAAGTTCAGGAAGCCAGTCCGATGGCTGCAAACAAACGCTGCCAGTCGTGCCTGGTGCGTGGCTGGTTGCGCAACTCAGGCGGATTCCGCGCACGGACCAATGCACCAAGCCCTGGCTCAGGCCGCTGTCGCCGTGGCGCACAAGGCGGCCGATCAGCGCCAGCATCAAATCGAGTTTGGCGTCCATGCGCTGCACCAGCAATGGCAGTTCGCCGCGGTCTTCGCTGGTTTCCTCGCTTCGCAAGTCTTCGACCTGGCCAAGGCTGCGCAACAGGGTTTCTGCAGCGTTATGCGTGCCAGCATCGCTCCCCGCGCGGAAGCCGGCCGGCAACTGCAACTCGCAACTAAGCGTGTCGGCAAACAGCTCGGCATCGGCGGATGGCGCGAGTGTGCCGAGCGTGCTCATCAGATCCGACCGACCCGTGCGTAGGCGCGGCTGGCCGACGACGACGTACGCTGTGCGCGGATCAGTTCCAGCAGCTTGCGCTGACGCTCGCGCATCATCCGCATCAGGTCCTGATGCATGGTGAGCAAGGTCTGCAGCGCGTCGCGGTCCTGTTGGATATCGACCTGTTGCGCGTATTCGCGCAGGTGCAGGTCGTGGGCGTCCAGCATCTGCGGCATCACCTCGAACTCCTCCTGCGCCATGGCCAGGCGGAGGTCGGCGATTTCTGCTTGAAGGCTTTGCACGTTATGCATGGCAGGACTCACGAAACGGCGGAAAGGCCGCGTTGTTCGAGGGGGATGGAGTTCCACGCCGAGTCGATTTCGCTGAGCAAATCCAGCGCTTCGGTCAACGCGGTCTCATCGTTGTGCAGGTTGGCTGCAGTCAGCCGCTGCATGACGTAGTCATACAGGGCCGAGAGGTTGCCAGCGATCTCGCCACCGGCTTCGTGATCGAGCGAGCCGTTCAAGTGACCGACGATCGCGCAAGCCTCACCAATCGCCTTGCCCTTGCGTGCCTGATCGCCTTGCGCCAGGCAGGCCTGGGCCAGACGGATGCGCTGGCAGGCACCGGCAAACAGCAGCGAGACCAGCTTGTGCGGGTCGGCTTCGGTCACGCTGGTGGCCACGCCGACCTTGCGGTATTGCTCGGCATATTGACGATTGGAACCGTACATGGATGACTCCTCAATGGGCTGACCTTCGCTGGTCCCGGAGCGCTACGCTCCTGCGACGACGCTCCTGCCGGAAGGCAAGGCCGAAATCACGATAGGCCCTTCTTGTATCGGCAATACCCTGACAGGACTTGAGGATTGTCATCACAGAAATCAGCTTGTCAGCAGGCCGCTGAGCGAGCTGGTGCTGCTTTGCAACTTGCTGATCATGGTTTCCATCGCGGTGAACTGCGCGGTGTAACTATCGGAGAGCTTGGTCATGCGCGCGTCGAGGTCGTCCAGGTCGGACTCGTAGCCCTTGATGGTCTTGTTCAAGCTGTCCGAACGCAGGGTCAGGGTGCCACTGGTGGCGTTGACGTTGCTGTCCAGCAACTTGGTCAGGCCGGAGCCGAACTTGCCGTCCTTGCCGAACACGTCGGCGGCAGCACCGCCGTCGGAGGCGATGGCGGTGTCAAACTTGGCGCTGTCGAAGCTCATCACGCCATCCTTGTCGATGGTCAGGCCCAGCGCCTTGAGCTCGTTGACGTTGCCGCTGACTTGGCCGCGCAACTGTTGCTGCAGGCTGCGCACCAGCGAGTCGCCGGTCAGGGCTGCGGCGGTCTTGGTGGTGGCGTCGTAGGCGCTGCTCTTGGCCAGCAAGGTGTTGGCGGTGTTGTAGGCCGCAGCAAACGCAGTGAGGTTACCTTTGAGGCCACTGGTATCGGCCGCTACGCCCAGGTTGAACTTTGTGCCTTCGGCGGCCTTGGTCAGGTTGAGCACCACGCCGGGCACGATGTCGCTGATGGTGTTGGAGCTGGAGGTGCGCTCGAAGCCGTCCACGCGCACGAGTGCGTCGGCGGCAGCCACGGTCTGGTTCAGCCCGCCGGTGACGCCTGGGCCGTAGGTCAGGCTGCTCAGGCTCGGATCGCTGGCACTGATGGTCAGGGCGCCCTTGGTGCCGGGGTCGACCGCGTTGAAGACCAGGTGCTGGCCATCGTTGGCAGTGACCACGCTGGCAGTGACTCCCTTGCCGCCAGCAGCCTTGTTGATGGCCGCAGCGATGTCGGTGAGCTTGTCGGTGCCGCTGATGTCCACCGTGACGCTCTGATCGCCATAGCCGATCGTCAGCGTGCCGCTGCCCACCGTGGCATCGGCCGTAAACGCGCCGGAGGCCAGTTTTTGCGAGGTCGCCAGCGAGACCAGTTCCACCGAATAGTTGCCCGGCGCCGCCGAGCTGGTGGTGGTGGCGGTGAAGCCGGCATCGGTCGGCACCGTGGCCTTGTAGGCGTTGGTGTCGGCACTGCTGACCACCTTGTCCAGCGCGGACTTGAGCGTGGTCATGCTGCTCTTGATCTGGCTGATGGCCGACAGCTGCGTGGTCGCGGCGGTGCCGGCCTTGTTGATGCGCGCCTGCTCCGGATCCCTCTGACGGGAGACCAGGGTGGACACCACGGTGGGGATATCCAATCCTGAAGCAGAAGTACTGATCAACGATGCCATGTTGCATTCCTCGTCTGGGCATCCGAACAACGGATGCATGGGATTACGAGACGGGTATCGGCCGCATCCGGGAGGACTTTAGCGGCGCCGACGCGTCTTGCTCACCCTTTTGTGGATGCAACTTCCGTGCCCAGCGCGCTGATCGACTGGCGTCAAAAAACCGCGCCCACAAAAAAGCCCCTCCGAAGAGGGGCTTTTGACTTGCTGCAAAGCGTTGCTGGTGACTGTGGCAAGTTACTGCAGCAGGCTCAGCACGTTCTGCGGAACCGACTTGGCCTGGGCCAACATCGCGGTACCGGCCTGCTGCAGGATCTGCGTGCGGGTCAGCTCGGCGGTGGTCTTGGCGTAGTCGGTATCGGCGATGCGGCTACGCGAGGCCGACAGGTTTTCCGAGGTGGCGCTCAGGTTGGCGATGGTGGAGGTGAAGCGGTTCTGCACCGCACCCATGTCGGCGCGCGAGGAGTTGACCGTGGTCAATGCCTTGTCGACGATTTCCAGGGCCTTCTGCGCGCCGGAGAACGTGGAGATATCCAGGCTGCCCAAGGTCGAAGCGGTGGAGCCGGAAGCGGCCGAAGCGGTGGTGATGCCGGCGCCGACGGTGATGCCGGCGGCGCTGGAGGTACCAGCCGACAGCGAGGTGAAGTCCTGGCCAGCCTTCAGCGATTCGATCTGCACCGAACCATCGCTCTTGATCGAGGCGTACATGCCGGTCTGGTCCAGCTTGTCATTGATGGCCGCCGCGACCTTCTTGTTCACATCGGCAGCACTGTCGCCTGAAGCGACCTTGACGTCGGCGATGGTGATGCTCTTGGCCGAACCGCTGGCGTCCTTGAACGACAGGCTGATGCCGCTGACCGAACCCGAGGCGGTGGCGGTGCCGGTCACGCCGGCAGCCGAGACGGCGGCGGCGAAGTTGGCCTTGCCCAGCGTATCGATGTTGGCATCGGCGATGCTGTTGATGCCGATGGTCTGGCCGGCGTCGGCGCCGACCTGGAACAGCGCGCCAGAGAACGAGCCGTCAAGCAGCTTGGTGCCGTTGAAGCTGGTCTGATTGGCGACGCGATCGATTTCACTGGTCAGCTGCTTGACTTCGGAGTTCAGCGCTTCGCGGTCGGTGGACGAGTTGGTTGCATTTGCCGACTGCACCGACAGCTCGCGGATACGCTGCAGGTTGTTGCCGATTTCCTGCATCGCGCCTTCGGCAGTCTGGGACAGCGAGATGCCGTCGTTGGCGTTGCGCGAGGCAACGTCCAGGCCGCGGATCTGGGTGGTGAAGCGCTCGGCGATTGCGCCGCCGGCTGCGTCGACGGCAAAGCTGGTGATCCGCTTGCCCGACGAAAGCTGCTGGATGCTCAGCGCCAAGCTGGAGCTGTTGGTGTTGAGGTTACGCTGAGCGTTCAGCGACATTACGTTGGTGTTGATTACCTGTGCCATTTTGATTTCTCCTAAGCGATTTTTCCGGCAAGGGGGACTTGCCTGGAGCCTCCGCAGGGGGGCCATCAAGTTGGCCGTTGCCGCTGCTGAGATGAATAACGGCGTTGCGTCGGGAACCTTTAGCGAAATCCAGTATTTTTTTACTGTTTTTCTGCATCAGGACGAAATACGTAAGCGTTGTGTATCAAGGGGTTTGGTTTATTCGGCAGCACCCCGCCAATCTTTAGCGCTGGTATAACTCTTCGAAAAATAAACTCCGTCCGCCGCGCAAATGCCCACGCGCAGGAGCGAAGAAAACGCAGGTTTTCTGCGGCAAATCAGCGGATCAGGTTGAACAACGACGACGACTGCATCTGCTGAAAAATGGTCTGAGCGGCCTGCAACGAGGCCTTCTCGAGTTGGTATTGCCCAATCGCCGAGGCGTAATCCAGATCGCGGATCGACGACAGGGTGGTCTTGAGCGTGACTTCGTTGGATTCGAGCAAGGAGTTGGCGTTGTCGATGGCCGACAACTGCGCGCCACCGGAGGCGCGCGCATCGATCATCTTCGAAGACGCCTGCGCGATGTTGCGCATCGACGACTGCACGGTGTTGATCATCGACGCCTTCTGCGGCGGGGTCAGCGTGTCCGAGTTCAGCGCGCCGACCAGGTCGTTGATGGTGGAGAACACGTCCTTGGTGCCGGAGGCGCCGATCTGGAAACTGTCGCCCGCCGCCGGCGTGCCGCTGATGCGCATACGCACGCCGGCCGCGTTGATGTCTTCTCCATCTTTATAGGTGCCGGTGCTGACCACCGCATTGCTGCTGTCGCGCACCTCATAGGTATTGGCGGCGGTGAACTGCACGCTGTAACTTCCACCGTTCCAGCTGCCGGTGCTGGCATCGCGGCTGAAATCCAGCAGCAAGCCGGTCCCGGTGTTGGCGGCGTTGGCGTGCGCGTCCACGGTGCCGTCGCCGGTGCGGATGCGCATGAAGATTTCGCTGCCAGGCAGGGTGTCGCTGACGAAGGTGTCCGGCGCCACTTCGACCTGCTTCTGGGTCTGGTCGCCGTTGTAGACGACGCCGCCATTGCTCTTGATGAACGGCGCGCTGCCGTCGGCAGTACCGCCGAACAGATAGCGGCCGGTGCCGTCGGTGCTGTTGGCCAGGCTCACCATGCTGTCGCGCAGTGCAGTCAGTTCCGAGGCGATCGCCTTGCGGTCATCGGGACTGAGCGAGGAATTGCTGGCCTGCACCGCCAATTCGGTGACGCGCGCCATTTTGTCGCCGGCCTGCGACAGCGCATTTTCCTGCAGCCCGAGGCGGTTCTGCACGTTGTTGGCGTTTTCGCCAAAGCGCGTGATTGCGGCCAGGGCGCGATCCAGACCGACCGCAGTGCCCGCGGCGACCGGGTCGTCCTTGGCGGTGACCAGGCGCTGGCCGCTGGACAGCTGCGATTCGAGCTGGTTCAGCCGCGTCTGCTTGGCGCCCATCGAGGCGACCGACTGGCTGTACATCATGCTGGTGGAGATACGGTCGGTCATCAGCGTACGGCACCCAGGATGGCTTGGAAGATGGTGTCGGCGGTGGAGATCATCTGTGCGGCGGCCTGGTAGGCCTGCTGCAGTTTCAGCATGTTGGCGGCTTCCTCATCGAGGTTGACGCCGGAAATCGAATCGCGGCTGGCCTGCGCCTGGTCGTTGATGACCTTTTGCGCATCGGCCGAATAGCTGGCCGCGCGCGCGGCCGAACCGACCGACGTGGTCAGGCCGGAGAGCGCGCCGTTGAGCGTGACCGTGCCGCCGCTGAGCGCCTTGGCGTCGTCGATCTTGGCCAGCAATTTGGCATTGCCGTTGTCGCTGGAGCCAGCGCCCATCGGGCCGACGCCGAAGGTATCGCCGGCCTTGGGTGCGCCGTCCAGCGCGAAGCTCCAGCCGTTGGCGCTGATGGTCTGGCCGGGGGTGTAGGCGAACGGGCCGGCGCCATCGATGGTGTACTGGTTGGCGTCGATGAACTCGACCGACGACGGGGTCAGCAGCGCAGGGTTCTGCGCATTGGTGACCTTGACGTCGCTGATCTTGCCGCTGCCCAGGTTGGCGAGGGTGGCGGTGGCCTTGACCGGGGTGGCCGCGGCAATGCGCGATGGGTCGGTGATGGCCACCGACAAGGTACCGGCCAGTCCAGCGGTGGGCTGCAGCAGGAACTTGTCGCCGTTGGCCGGCGTGCCGCCCACCACCATGCTCACGCCATTGAGCACCAGCGGGTCGGCCACCGTGCCGGTGCCGGTCATCGGCACCGCAGAGCCAGTACTGGCGCTGGAGGCCTTCCAATTGGTGCCATCGAAACTCAGCGTGACGTTCTGGCCGTCCACCGCGCTCATATTGCTGAAACTGGCGCTCAGCGATGCGCTGCCGGTGTTGCTCGGGTTGGCGGCGGTGGTCGGCGAGCCGATGTTGAAGAAGTTGCCGCCCATCGCGCCATACAGATCCATACCCTGGCTGTGGCCGGCGTTGAACGTGCTGGCCATGCCCACGGCCAGGCGGCCGAGTTCGGCCTGGGTAGGCTCGAGCACGCTGCTGCGAAATTCCAGCAGGCCGCCGATCTGCCCGCCCAGCGAACTGGCGCTAAGGCTGACGTTCTGGCCCTGGGTCTGCATCGCCACCTGCAGCTTGGTCGGCTGATACGGGTCGGCGACGGTGGTCAGTTTGGAAGCGGTGGTAGCGACCACCAGCGCTTGGCCGCCGGCGGTGAAGACATTCATGAAGCCGCCGTCCTGGATCACCGCGGTACCGCCGGTGTAGCCCACCAGCTTGGTCACCAAAGCATCGCGCTGATCGAGCATGTCCGGCGCTGCGTTTTGCGCGCTATTGCCGATGGTGCCGTTGAGCTTGGCGATCTGCTGCGTCAAGCGGTTGACTTCGTCCACCGACGAGGTCAACCCGCTGTTGACCTCATTGCTCAGGCTATCCATCTGCCCGTTGAGTTGCTTGAAGCGCGTCGCCAGCGAATTGCCGCTGTCGAGCATGCTCTGCCGTTCGGCAGTGGAAGAGGCGTTGGACGACACCGCGCTGGTGGAGTCGAAGAAGTTCGACCACAGCCCGGCCACGTTGGTGGCGGTGTTGGAATACAGCGCATCGACGCGGTTGGACAATGAGGACAGCTGCTGTAGGCGCGAGAGTTCGCCGCCGCTGTCGAGCAGGCGCGAGATGGCCAGCTGGTCGGCGACCCGGCCCACATCGGTGATCTTGGCGCCGTTGCCCACGAACGCGTAGCCCATGTCGGTGGGCGTGCGCGTTGCGAATTCCACACGTTGGCGGCTGTAGCCTTCGGTATTGATGTTGGCGACGTTATGGCTAACGGTCGACAACGCCCGTTGGAAGGCGATGAGCGCGCTGGTCCCGGTGGACATGATGGACATGGGCGTTTACCTCAGCGACGGATGGTGCCAAGCCCGGCCGGCTCGGCGGTACTGGCATAGCGGTTGGACAAATCGGCCGCCGCGTTGCCAATGGCGGCCACCGCACGGTCGATGGTCGGGCCGTGAGCGATCGCCGCGATCTTGGCCGCATAGCCCGGATCGGTGGCGTACCCAGCCTGTTGCAAGCCGCGTGCAAAACCCTTGATATCGGTGCCGGCCTGCAGTGCGGGCTGGTAACGGCTGTTGTTCTTCAGCAGCCGCACGTAGTCGGCAAAGCTCTCCTCGGCCGAGCCATAGGCGCGGAAATCGGCGGTTTCGGTGGTTTTGACACCGTTGACGTATTCGTGGGTGCCGGTGGTGACCTTGTCGCCGCTCCAGCCGGTGGCCTTGATGCCGAACAGGTTGTTGGAATCGCCCCCATTGCCGATGCCGCGACGGCCCCAACCGGTTTCCAGTGCGGCCTGTGCCACCAGCGCGCGCGGGTCCACGCCCAGTTCGCGCGCGGCTTTCTGCGCATGTGTCCAGATCTTGGCGACGAAGCCTTCCGGGGTGCGCTCACCCAGGCTGGCAGCGGCGCTGCTGGCGGCGCTCGCAGTGACGGCGGCGTTGGCATCAGCCGCGTCGCTGGCGGCCACATCGGCCCAGCGGTCGTTGGCCGACGGCCAGCTCAGTGCGGCGGCATCGTCGCCGCCGGCTTCGCCAGCGCCGGTGCGCCCGGCAATCAGATCCAGCACCTGGCTCATGCCGATGCCGGTCAGGTTGCCTGCGCCCAGGGCCGCCTTCGCGACGCTGCTGGTGGTGATGCCGCTGGCCGCACCATCGCGCGCAGGCAGCGGCAACGACGCATCGCGCTTGCCGGCAACGAGGGAGTAGGCCTTGGCCGCTTCGGCGGTATTCAACGAGGTGTTCAGCGCCGGGCCGCCGGTGTCGCCACTGAGCTGCTTGGAAATCATCGCCGACAGCCCCAGCCCCTTGCCCTCGGTCAACGCCTTGGCCATCTGCTGGTCGTACATTTCGCGGAACATCTGGTTTTCGCCCGGAAACATCGGGTCGCCGGAGCTCGCATCGCGCATGCTCTTGACCAGCATCTGCGCGAACTGACCTTCGAGCTGACGTGAGACCTTGTCGATCTTTGCGGGATCGGCCTTGGTGCTCGGGTTGAGATCAATGGGCGAGGCTGCAATACGCATGTCAGATCACCTCTAGCTCCGCGGTGAGCGCACCGGCTTGCTTGAGCGCTTCCAGGATGGCCACCAGGTCGCCGGGAGCGGCGCCCACTTCGTTGACTGCGCGCACGATCTGATCGAGCGTGGTACCGCCTTCAAACTTGAACATGCGGCTGCCTTCGGAGGTGGCGGTGATCGTCGATTGCTGGGTCACTGCGGTGCGGCCACCGCTGAAGGCGCCCGGCTGGCTGACGTTGGTGTTTTCGCTGATGGTCACCGTGAGCGAGCCATGCGCAATCGCCGCTGGCATCACCCGCACCAGCTGGCCGATGACCACGGTGCCGGTACGTGCATTGACCACGACCTTGGCCGGTGCATCGCCGGGCGAGAGTTCGACGTTTTCCAGTCGCGACAACAGGCCGATCCGCGCGCCCGGGTCGGTCGGCGAGCGCACCGCAACGGTCACGCCGTCCACCGCACGTGCGGTTCCGGCACCGAAGCTGCTGTCGATCGCCGCGACCATGCGCGAGACGGTGGTGAAGTCGTTCTGATGCAGGTTGAGCGTGATCTCGCCGGTGCCGGCAAACACGTCCGGCAATGCACGTTCGACGGTGGCGCCGTTGGGAATGCGACCGACGCTGGGCACATTGACCGAGACGCGCGAGCCGTCCTTGCCTTGTGCACCGAAGCCGCCGACCACCAGGTTGCCCTGGGCCATTGCGTACACCTGGCCATCGGCGCCTTTCAGCGGTGCCATCAGCAGCGAGCCGCCACGCAGCGACACGGCGTTGGCGATCGAGGAGACGGTGATGTCGATCGGCTGGCCGGGCTTGGCGAACGGCGGCAATTCGGCGTGGATGGCCACGGCCGCGACGTTTTTCAGCTGCGGGTTGACGTTCGCCGGAACATTGACGCCCAGTTCGCCGAGCAGGTTCTTCAGGCTCTGCACGGTGAAGGGCGCCTGGCTGGTGCGGTCGCCGCTACCGTCGAGGCCAACGACCAGACCGTAACCGACCAGCGCGTTGCCGCGCACGCCGCCGACCTGGGCAAGATCCTTGATGCGCTCGGCGCTGGCCGGCGCGGCGATCGCGCACAGCGCAACGGCGGCAGCCAGTAGACGGAAGGGCAGAGAAGACAGATTCATGGTCGCAGGCTCAGTAAGGCGACAGACGGGAATTGAAGAAGCGGCTCAGCCAGCCCATTGCATTGGACTGCGCGATCGCGCCACGGCCGCCGTAGGCGATGCGCGCGTCGGCCACCTTGCTGGAAGGCACGGTGTTGTCTGGCGCAATGTCGGCGGCGCGCACGATGCCTTGCACCTGCACCAGTTCGTCACCCTGGGTCAGGCGCAGGTTCTTCTGCCCCTGGATGACCAGATTGCCGTTGGGCAGGCGCTGCATCACGGTGACGGTGACGCTGCCCTGCATGCGGTTGCTCTGTGCGGTGTTGCCCTTGCCGGCAAAGCTGCGGTCGCCGCTGGTGCTGTTTTCCAGCACGTTCAAGCCACCGACGGTGAGCGGCGCGCCCAGCAACGTCGGCGCGCCCATGGTGGTGGCGTCTTTCTTGCTGATGCTGGTGTTGGCGGTGGACGAGGCGGTGGTGCTTTCGACCAGGTTCACCGTCAGCAGATCGCCGACATCGCGCGCACGGCGGTCGCCGTACAGGTTCAAGCCGGGGCCGGCGGCGTAGATCGCGCCGGCGGTCGGCTGCGCCACCGGTGCAACCACCGGCACGATCGGCGCCAGTTCGGCGAACGGGCGTACATCGCCGGCGGCCACGCAGCCACCCAGCAGCGCGCTGCAGGCAATGGCGAGGCACAGGGAGGAGAGGGAAGGCAGGCGTGACATGGCGTTGATTCCTGAGAGGGCGACGAGCGGCGAACCGATCAGACGTTGTTGTTCAAGTAACCGAGCATCGAATCGGTGGTGGAGATGGCCTTTGCGTTCATTTCGTAGGCGCGTTGCGTCTCGATCATGCTCACCAGCTCTTCCACCGTATTGACGTTGCTGCCCTCCAGCGCGCCCTGCACGGTGTTGCCCAGGCCGTTGAGGCCAGGGGTGCCGTTCTGCGCGGGGCCGGAAGCGGTGGTTTCGACGAACAGGTTTTCGCCCTTGGCCTGCAGGCCCGAGGGATTGATGAAGTCGGTGAGCGTGAGCGCGCCGATTTCCTGTGCGGCAGCCTGGCCGGCGAGGGTGACGCTGATGGTGCCGTCGTTGCCGATGGTCAGCGACTGCGCGCCTTCCGGCACCTGGATGCCCGGCTGCAGCGGGTAGCCGCTGTTGGTGACCAGTTCGCCCTGGGCGTTGATCTGGAAGGTGCCGTCGCGGGTGTAGGCAGAAGTGCCGTCGGGCATCTGCACTTCGAAGAAGCCGCGACCGTTGACCATCACGTCGAGCGCGCGGCCGGTCTGCTGCTGGCTGCCCTGGTCAAAGCCCTTGAACGTGGACACCACGCGCACGCCGGTACCCAGTTGCAGGCCGGTCGGCAGCTGCGTCTGCGCGGAGGTCGAGCCGCCGGGCGCACGCACCTGTTGGTACAACAGGTCTTCGAACGCGGCACGGTCGCGCTTGAAGCCGGTGGTATTGGTATTGGCCAGGTTGTTGGAAATGACCGACATGCGCGTCTGCTGCGCATCCAGTCCGGTTTTTGCGACCCACAAAGCCTGATTCATGACCCGATTCCTCGTTAGACCCGGGGATGTGTTCCGGGCACGGCTGGGTAGATGCACGTGCCGTGCCAAAGTCGCGTCGGATTTCTGCCGGCTGTGCGCGGGATCACGCCGAGCAGGGTGCGGCGGCCTTCGCGGGGCAGGGCTGGCAGCGGGTAGGCAGCGGCTAAGCGGAAGCGGTGAAAACCTGCGCGGCAGATCAGGCGCGGTAGATCGGTCGCCGGTCAGCGATGTGTTTGACCACGTGTAAACCCTTTGCGCTGCGTGCGGAAGGGTTCTTGGGATTTGCCGGCTGGCATTGCGACGCCGTCAACAGGCTGGTTGGTCGAGCGCGCGGCGGCCTCACCGCCCGCGGGACACGCCGCAAGTACGTCCATGTAGGCTCGGTGGCGGCCTCCATGCCGCCACACGGTCCCGCAATCGGCGAGGACACCGCACCAGACAGTTGGCTGGCTGTTTTATTGAAAACCATGCACACCGACCATCTCGACAGGTCCTTGCACGCCCACCCTCGCGGGACCTTACGCGGAATGGATGCCGCGTAAGAGCCTACACGGACGTACTTGCGGCGTGTCCCGCGAGGGTGGGCGGGCGGCCCTGCAGCCAAGTCACAAACCAGCCGCTCTGCAGCGAAATTGGGCGGCCGCCATCCAGGTGCTCGGCAGCGCGGCAAGCCAACCGGCGGTCGGGCAGTGGGCGCCAGTGGCGCTTAGCCGCTGACCCGCAGCAGCGAATTGGCCGACTGCGCGTTGTCGTCGCCGTTCTTGATGATCTTGACCTGCATTTCGAACTGCCGCTGCAGCTGGATCATCTCCACCAGCGCGCCAGCCGCATCCACGTTGCTGCCTTCCAGCATGCCGCTGTTGATGGTCTTGCCGGTGGCGACCGCAAATGCCTGCGCCGGGTCGGTACTGGTGTTGCGCATCAGTCCGTCTGGGCGCCGCGTCAAACGGTCGGCGGGCGCATCCACCACCTTCATCTTGCCGACGATGGCCATGGTCTGCGGGCCTTCGCCCTGCGGAATGATCGAAATACTGCCATCGCTGCCGATCTCCATCGCCTGGTGCGGCGGGATCGTCATCGGGTTGCCGCCTTCATCGAGCACCGCATGCCCGTTGGCGGTGACCAACTGGCCATTGGCGGTGAGCGCCAATTCGCCGTTGCGGGTGTAGGCCTCGCTGCCGTCGGGCGATTGCACCGCCAGCCAGCGGTCCTGCTGCAGCGACACATCCAGCGGGTTGCCGGTGACCTTCTGATGGCCCTGGCTGCGATCGAAGCCCTGATCCACGTGCAAGGCATCGATCCGCGACGGATAGCCCTTGCCCTGGATCTTGAACGCCTCGGTGTTGGCCAGTGCGGCCTTGAACCCCACCGTATCGACGTTGGCGAGATTGTGCGACACGGTGCTCTGCGCCTGCAGGGAGGCGCGGGCACCGGTCATCGCAACGTAGAGGGCTTTGTCCATGGGGCACCGGGAATCGGAAATGGAGAATCGGGAATCGGGAATCGTAAAGGCGGGATTGCTGGAGACTGGAAGAAGGGGGCAAGGCCGGCATCCGATACACGCAATGCCAGCTCTTACGACTCCCGATTCCCCACTCCCGCTTCCCAGCCGTTAACGAATATTGATGATCGTCTGGGTGACCTGATCCTGGGTCGAGATCATCTGCGAGTTGGCCTGGAAGTTGCGCTGGGCCACGATCATGTTCACCAGCTGCTCGGTCAGGTCGACCGTGGACGATTCCAGCGAGCCGGATTCGATCTGGCCCAGATCCGATGTGTCTGGCGCACCGGTGCGCGCGGCGCCGGAGGTGTAGCTTTCGGCCCACATGTTGTTGCCCTGCGACTGCAGGCCCTGCGGGTTGACGAAGCTGCTCAGTGCGACCTGGCCCAGCGGCTTGTCGGCACCGTTGGAGTAGCGCGCGAACACCACGCCGCCGGTGTCGATGCTGATCTCGTTGAGCTTGCCGCTGGCATAACCGTCCTGGCGGGTGTCGCGCAGCGCGAAGGCTTCGCCGTACTGGGTCGAGCCGCTGACATTGAGCTGCATGTTCAGCACGCCCGCGCCGGTGCTCGGGGTGAACGGGTCCATCGTGATGATGCCGTTGGCCGGGGTGGTCAGCGAGCCGGTGTTGGAGAACTGCAGCGTGGTCGGCGCACCGACCGCGGCGCCGTCCACGTAGTTGTGCACCTGCCATTCGTTCGGATTGGCGGTCTTGACGAAATAGGAGGTCTGCACGTGGCTGACGCCCAGCGAGTCATAGACGTTGATGCCGCCGGTGGAATGGCTGTAGGTCTTGTCGTCGGCCGGGCTGAACGGGGTCACCGTCGGCGCGGTGGCATTGCCGGGCAGGGTGAAGGCCAGGTTGACCGTGGAGGTCGACTTGGGCGGGCTGTCGGTGGTCAGCAACTGCAGGTCCGACAGGCGGCCCACGTCGAAGCCATTGCCGCTCGGGTTGGGAGCGAACACCTGCAGGCGCGCACCCTGCGGATTGACCACGTAGCCGTTGGCATCGGTCTGGAAGTTGCCGGCGCGGGTGTACATCTTGGCGCCGTTGGAGGTCACGGTGAAGAAGCCCTCGCCGGAGACCGCCAAGTCCAGGCTGCGTCCGGTCGGGTCGATATTGCCCTGCGAGAACTGCTGCGCCACGTTACTGACCCGCACGCCCGAACCCACTGCATTGCGCGACAGGCCGTAGCTGGTGCTCTGGAACATGTCGGCGAACTCGGCGCGCGATTCCTTGAACCCGGTCGTGTTGACGTTGGCGATGTTGTTGGACGTAACGTTCAGATCGGCATTGGCTGCGTTGATGCCGGACAACGAGGTATTGAAAGCCATGGATGAGGTCCTTTAAGTGTCGGTTGCCGGCTCAGCTGACGCGGAGCACGTTGGCGAGCGGGGAAGTGCCTAGCCCGGTCAGATTGAGATACAGACCGTCCGAGCCGATCGTGACGCTGTCCACCGGTGCATCGACATAGGTGGACAACTTGCTTTTGGAGCCGGCGGTGTCGGTCTGGGTGGCGGTCACGCCGTATTTGCCGGCGGCCATGCGGTTGCCGTTGGCATCGGTGCCATCCCAGGCGAACGACACTTCACCGGCGGCGCTGGACGGCACGCTGATCTGTTTGACGAAGGCCCCGTTGGCGTCGGTGATTTCAAAATTGACGGTGCCGGCCGAGGTCGCGGCGACCACGCCCTTTGCCGAGCCGGTGGCATCGATCGCCACCTGCGCCGAGGGCACCAGCACGTTGTGACCAACCAGCGCCGCGCCCTTGAGCACCTGATCGCTGCTCATCGACGTTGATAAATTGCTGAACTTGGTATTGAGGTCGCCGATCCCCTGCACGGTGGAGAACTGCGCCAGCTGGCCAAGAAACGCGCTGTTTTCCATCGGCTTGAGCGGGTCTTGATGCTGCAACTGCTCGGTCATCAATTTGAGGAAGTCGGCCTGGCCGAGCGACTCCTCTTTTTTGGTGGTTTTGCTGCTGGTACTCAGGCCCAAGTTTTTGTAGATATCGCTGGCGATCGTGCTCATCTGGAGGATTCCGTTGGTATGGGGCAGCTAGGAAGGGTCAGCGACCCATGGTCAGGGTCGCGAGCGCCAGTTCCTTGGCGGTATTGAGCATTTCCACGCCTGCCTGGTAATTGCGCGAGGCGGAAATCATGTTGACCATCTGCGAAACCGGGTCCACGTCGGGCGAGAACACATAGCCATCGGCATCGGCCAGCGGGTGGCCGGGCTCGTAGCGGCGGATCGGCGGCGCATTGGTGGTGGTGATCTCTTTGACGTTCACCGAGGTCAGGCTGGGGTCCTGCCGGCTTTGCTGGGCCTGGAAGATCGGTTCGATCGGCTTGTAGGTGGCCTCGGCCGAGCCCGCGACCGAGTCCGCATTGGCCAGGTTGGAGGCGATGGTGCTCAGGCGGACCGACTGCGCGTGCAGCGCCGAGCCGGCCACATCGAAAATGGGAAGGTTGCTCATGATTTATTGGCCCGTGATCGCGGTGAGCATCGAGCGCACCTTGGATTCGAGGAAGCTCAGCGACGCGCGGTATTCCAGCGCGGCGCGGCCGTAGGCGGCGCGTTCGGCGTCAGGATCGACGGTATTGCCGTCAAGGCTGGGCTGATCGGATTCGCGGGTGATCTGGAACGGGTTGAGCCCGCCGCCACCGCCCACTGCGTAGTGCTTGGCGTCGGTGGTTTGCATCAAGCCGCCGTCCTGCTCGCCCTGCGCCGACTTCAGCGCCGCCTCGAAGTTCAGGTCTTTGGCCTTGTAACCGGGCGTGTCCACATTGCTCAGATTGCTGGCAATGAGCTTCATGCGCTGCTCGCGCAGCGCCAACGCGTCGCCATGGACGCCGAGGAACGAAGAGAAGGGACTGGACACGGTGCTCTCCCGCGAAGTGTTGCCAGGGAGGAAGCAATGTTTGTGCCAATCGAGGTGGTACGGGCCGCGCAACGCGGAGAGTGATCGGCGCTGTCGACCAACGGCAGCTGGCCATCCGGAAGACGCGATGGACCCGTGTCCGCCACGACGTTCGATTCAATCAAGGGTGGCAAGCCGGAAGGTTCGGCATTCCCTGGGGCGCAGTCGGGCGTCGCAGATATCACGTCGAGAGCGCGTCGGCGCACCGACCCAATCCCTAAGCCGCGATGTGCTTGCAGCCCGGTACAGCGCCTTGTTCCTGCGATCGGCGCCGATCCGGCGGCCGATCGACCTGCTCAGGCCGCTTCGGCGACCACCTTCAGGCGAGCCAGCACGTAATCGGCCAGTTCGTGGGCGCTGTACTTGGCCACGAAGGCGTTGGCGCCCACCTGCTCGACCATGGCGTTGTTGAACACGCCCGACAAGGAGGTATGCAGCAGCACGTACAGGCCTTGCAGGCCCGGCGTGCGCCGGATTTCCGTCGTCAGCGTATAGCCGTCCATTGCCGGCATTTCGATATCGGAGATCACCATGGCATAGCGGTCGGCCGGGTTTTCGCCCGATGCCGCCACCTGCAGGAGGTGGTCCAGCGCCTGACGGCCGTCGGATAGCAGGGTCGCCGAAACGCCCAGCTGGTCGAGCACGCTGCGGATCTGCTGACGCGCCACGCGCGAATCGTCCACCACCAGTACCTGGAATTGGCGGTCGTAGGCCACCAACTGCAGCGACGGATCCAACTGCACGTCCTTGCTGACCTTTGCGATGTCGGCCAGCACGCTTTCCACGTCGATGACCTGGATCAGCTCGCCCTGGAACCGCGTCACCGCCGTCAAATAAGTGGCTTCGGCGCCAAGCTCCGGCGGCGGATGGATATCTTCCACCGCGATATTGACGATGCGCTCCACGCCGCTGACCAGGAACCCCTGGACCGAGCGGTTGAACTCGGCCACTACTAGATAGCCGGGGCCGTTTTCGGAGTGCGAATCGCGCTCCGGGTGGCCGATGGCCAGGCCCAGATCCAGTACCGGCACCGACCGTCCGCGCACGTCGGCAACGCCGGCGAACTCGGTCGGCAGGCCGGGCACCTGGAACAGTTCCGGCCGGCGCAGCACTTCCTGCACCTTGAAGACGTTCACGCCAAAAAGCTGGCGTCCGCCCAGCCGGAACAGCAGCAGGGCCAGTCGGTTGTGGCCAGCCAGTCGGGTGCGCTGGTCGATGCGGTTGAGCAGATCGTGGGTCATGGGGCAGATATCGACAGCGCCCTTGGAAAACTTGAGTGGTTTTACGGTTGGCGTGCGGTGCTGTCGGGAATGGGGAGTCGGGAATAGGGAATGGGGAGTCGGGAATAGGGAATGGGGAGTCGGGAATAGGGAATGGGGAATTGCAAAAGCGGAGGGCTTTTTGCAGCAAGCCCGAGGCGAAGGACCTTGCTGTGACGTACTTACGGTGTTCACTAAGAGCAGCTAACAAAACTACTGCGCAGCCCGCCAGGCGGGCGCGGCCGGTGCTCGGAATCGGCATGTACCACTCGTACACTCCGGTTCCTGCGCGCCGTCCGCGCCCACCTGACGGCTGCTCGCTACGTTTTGTTGGCCGCTCTAAGCAAATCGCACGGCAGCAACGAAGACCGACCAAGGCTCAGCCCCCGACCGATTCCCGATTCAAAAAAACAGGCACGCCTCTTGCAGTGTCTGTTCCGTCTTCCTCCGGATCTGGTCCCATGCGCCTGCTCCTGCTTGTCATCTTGTTGGCTGCCGCTCCGGCCTGGGCCCAGAGCTATCAGTCTGTCGATTCCATCCGCGCCGCGGCGCTGGCCACCGTTGGCCCGGACGCCGAGGCCGAGGCCACGCTCGATCCGGGCTTGCGCATGCCGGCCTGTCCGATCGCGCTGCAGGCCCAGCCGACCGGCACCAATACGGTGGAGGTGGCCTGCCCGCAGCCGGCCGGCTGGCGCCTGTTCGTGCCGTTGAAGGTGCGCCGCAACCAGGATGTGCTGGTGCTGCGCCGTGGCATCAGCGCTGGAGAAACCATCTCGCTGGCCGATATCAGTATCGAGAAGCGTGACGCTGCCCGCATCGTCGGTGCGGTGCTGGCCGATCCGGTGGCCGCAGTGGGTAAGTCCGCCCGTCGCGTCCTGCCGGCCGGCTCGCTGCTCTCGGCCAACGATCTGGTGACGCAGCGGCTGGTCCGGCGTGGCGACACCGTCCCGCTGGTCTCGCGCAATGGCGGGCTGGAAGTGCGCATGAGCGGTCGCGCGCTGTCCGATGCCGGCGAGAACGAGCGCGTCTCGGTAGAGAATTCGTCCTCGCGCCGGGTGGTGCAGGGCATTGTTGAAGCCAGCGGAACCGTTGTGGTCTCCAGGTGAAAAATTTCTATAAAGTTTTTTTTCTGGGTGCCGTTATCCCCTACGACCTGTAGAGGAGTTCCTGACATGACCCAGAAAATTGAAGGCAATCTACCGACCGCTGCCACCCTTCGCACCGCGGCCACCAGCAGCAAGATCGCCTCGGCCGGCGAAGATCGCGCGTCTCCAGTAGCCGCCACCCCGCCGACCGACAGCGTCAAGTTGACCGGCGAAGCCACCAACCTGCAGAACCTGCAGCGCGAGCTTTCGCAGTCCTCGGCGATCGACACCGGTCGCGTCCAGGCGGTGAAGGATGCATTGCAGAACGGCAGCTATTCCATCAACCCGGATGCCATCGCCAGCCGCATGATGGATCTGAATCAGCAACTGGCGGGTTGATCCCCGACTGAAAGGATGAACGTGAACGAGTTCCTGCAACGTCTCAGCGATGCGCTGGCCGGCGAACGCCAGGCATTACTCGAGAACGACATCGATGGGTTGATGCGACACACGCAGGACAAGCTGTCGGCGCTGCAAGCGCTCGAAGCGGCGATGCCTGCCGGAGAAGAAGAGCGCCTGCGTGAGCTGGCAGAAGCCAACCGCGCCAACGGCGCGCTGCTGGCACGCCGACGCCGCGAAGTGAACTGGGCGCTGCGTCACCTGGGCCGCACCGAAAGTGCGCCGTCTTACGATGCCAAGGGGCAATCGAGCGTGCTGCGCGGCGGGCGTTCGTTGGCGGTGGCCTGAGTCGCAGGTTGTTTTGCAGCACACCGGGTTGCAGATAACGCAGCACGCCTGAGTCAGCCGGCATGCCTTGTTCTGTCTGCGACACACGCCGGGTAATGCAAGACAGCGATACGGCGCATCAATGGTTCGGCGTATATTGAGCTGTCTTCTACGCTGCCCGCTCCCGTGACCGCCAAGTTTTTTCTCAATCAAGCCTTATTGCCGTCCTCGGACATCCTGCGCGCCTTCGGCGACCAGATGCTGGAGGGCGTGCTGCTGTTCCGCGCAGACGGAAAGCTGATTCTTGCCAATGCCATTGCGCGCCAAAGCCTGTGCAAGGAAGACCCCGGCGACGACCGCAATCTGGGCGAGCGGATTTCGCAGGTATTGCCATCGGACGCACTCAATCAAGCGCGCAGCAAGGGGAGCTGGACCGGCAGCCTGCCGGTGGCCGACCGCGTGGTCATTGCGCACCTGTATTTCAACGACGAGTGCGGCGTCGGGCATTTTCTGGCGCTGTTCCACAATATCGAAGGCCAGCAGGATTACGAGCGCGAGCTGCAACAGCGCCACGCCGAATTACGCCAGGCCTATCTGCGCTTGAACGGTGCGCAGGACAAACTGCTGCAATCGGAAAAGATGGCATCCATCGGCCAGTTGGCTGCGGGCGTAGCGCACGAAATCAACAATCCGATCGGTTACGTGCACTCCAATCTGGGCAGCTTGCAGGAATATCTGCGCAGCCTGTTCACCCTGATCGAAGCCTATGAGCGCGCACTGCAGGCGCCGGACCCGAAGGCGCTGATTCCGGAAATCGATGAGATCCGCAACCGCGCCGACATCGATTTCATCAGCCGCGATCTGCCGCAATTGATGGCCGAATCGCGCGAAGGCATCGAGCGGGTGACCCGCATCGTGCGCGACCTCAAGGACTTCTCGTACTCGGACCGGTCCGAGTCGTGGAAGATGGTCGACCTGCACGCCGGTCTCGAATCCACCATCAACATCATCTGGAACGAGCTCAAGTACAAGGTCACGCTGGAGCGTAATTACGCCGAGCTGCCGCTGGTGGAGTGCCTGCCCTCCGAGCTCAACCAGGTGTACATGAATATGCTGCTCAATGCCGGCCAGGCCATTGTCGAGCGCGGCACGATCGTCGTGACCACCGGTCGCGATGAAGCAGAGAACGTCTGGATCCAGTTTCAGGACAGCGGCGCCGGCATCGCCCCGGATCTCCTGCAACGCATCTTCGACCCGTTTTTCACCACCAAACCGGTGGGCAGCGGCACCGGCCTGGGCCTGTCGATTTCCTACGGCATCATCAACAAGCACCACGGCCGCATCGACGTCGAAAGCACTCCGGGGCAGGGCGCCAGTTTCCGGATCGTGCTGCCGGTGCGGCAGCCGCGGTAGCGCTGCGCGCTGGGAATAGGGAGTAGGGAATCGGGAGAGCGGCTTGCGCTGGTGCTGTGGTTTTGAGGCACGATTTGGCACGCGGAGAATCAAGCGGTAGATATCTGCTCTACCAATTCTCCATTCCCGATTCCCTATTCCCGGCCGTTACGCAGCTCGTCATGCGTGCGAAATGCCTGGCGAATATGCTCGCGCAATTCGTCGTCGTTCCAGGGTTTGGTCAGGAAGCGGTAGATCGCGCCGCGGTTGATCGCTTCGGTCACCGTGGCCAGATCCGTGTAGCCGGACAGCACCAGGCGCACGGTGTCGGGGTAGAGCATCTTCACCCGGCCCAGGAACTCGGTGCCGCTCATGTCGCTCATGCGCTGGTCCGAGAGGATCACCTGCACATCGTTGGTGGCGAGCAGATCGAAGGCATCGCGTACGTTGCCGGCCGCCAGAATCCGGTAGCCGTCGCGACGGAACAGACGCACCAGCGAGCGCAGCACGTTCTCTTCGTCGTCCAGTAGCAGCAAGGTGCGGTCGGGGCGGCTTTCGGCAAACGATTCCGGGCGCAGATAGCGTCGACGTAACGCCATGCCGGCCGATTCCGCCGACATCGGCTCGCCAAATAAATAGCCCTGGAAAATGTCGCAATCGTTGCGACGCAGGAAGCCCAGCTGCGCCTGCGATTCCACGCCATTGGCAATGACCGTCATGCCGAGCTGGTGGCCCATGGCGATGATGGCGCGCGCAATCGCCGCCTCGCGGCTGCCGGCCGGTGCGCTCTTGATGAAACTGCGATCGATCTTCAGCCGGTCCACCGGGTAGCGCACCAGTGCGCTCAGGCTGGAGTCGCCGGTGCCGAAGTTGTCCAGGCTCAGGCTAATGCCTTCGTTGCGTAGGTTGGCCATCGTCTCGTGGACGAAATTGACGTTGTTGGTCAACGCGCTTTCATTGATCTCCAGCGTGACGAACTGCGCCGGCACGCCGGCGGTCTGCAGCATCGCCATGACTTCGTTGAAGAAGCCCGGGCGCAGCAGCTGCAGCGTAGAGACGTTCACGGCAATGCTGAAGTCATCGAAGCCCTGGTCGCGCCATAGGCGTGCCTGACGCACCGCGTTCTGCAGGACCCATTCGCCGATCTGTACGATCACGCCCAGACGTTCGGCGGTGCGCATGAAGCGCTCCGGCACCAGCATGCCCAGGGTCGGCGACTGCCAGCGCAGCAGCGCTTCCATGCCGACGATGCGGCCGTCGCGCGCGCTCACCAGCGGTTGGTAACGCAGGCGCAATTCGCCGTGCGGAATCGCATCGACGATCTGCCGCGCAATGATGCTTTCGCTATGCGCGTTGGTGGCCGAGTTGCGCGTGTACAGCCTTACCGTGTTGCCGCCTTCGCGCGCCGCCTGGTAGCTGGCTTCTTCGGCATAATCCAGGAGCGTGGAGAGCGAGGTGGAATGCTCCGGGCACAGGCTGATGCCGACCTTGCCAGTCATGAACAAGGTGTACGGCAGCACCGACAGTGGCAGTTCCAGTTGCTGGCGGATTTCTTCGGCGAAGTCTTCCGGCAGCGGCGTGTCTTCGCGACGCACAGCCACCACGATCATCTCATCGCTGCCATGACGCCACAGTTTGCCGCGGGTTCCGAGAAACTCTTGAAGGCGGCGCGCTACCAGCGTCAGCGCCTGGTCGCCGACCTCGCCACTCATGTTCTCGTTGATCGAGGCGAAGTGATCGATGTCGACGTGGAAAATCATCAGCGGCGGGCCGCCGGATGCGGCCGCATCCACCAAGTGCAGCAAGTCGGGGTTGCCCGCGCCAAGCCGTGTGGGCTTGACGACTTCCAGTCCGGGCGGAATGACAGGGTTCCACATGACTCAACGTCCACCATCGTCGTGGACGGACTCGCCGACCGGGTGATAGGGCAGGCGCAACGTCACGCGCGTACCTGCTCCGGGTGCTGATTCTATCGCGAGCGTGCCGCCCACGGTCTGCGCACGCTCACGCATCACGATCAGGCCCAGGCCGCGGGGGCCTTCCGGTTCGAAGCCATCGCCATCATCGCTGACTTCCAGCCGGAAACTGTCGCTGTCGATCGGATACAGACGCAGGCGTACTTCGCCCGCGCAGGCGTGCCGCAGCGCGTTAGTGAGGCTCTCCTGCGCGATCCGGAAGCAAGCTTGCTCGATCTCGTTGCCCGGTCGTTCTCCGAGCGCCTGGATGTCCAGCTCCAGCCGGACCTGCGAGGCACGGAACAACATCGACGCCTGCCAGCGTAAGGCGGCCTCCAGGCCCAAGGCATCGAGTTGTGGTGGACGCAACAGCATCGACAGATTGCGCAGCTTGGTCACCGTGCTGTCGGCCAGCGACACCACTTCCAGCAGGTCCTCGCGGCGCGCGTCCGCGTCCGGCTCATCCAGGGCCGCATGCGCGGAGAGCTTCATCGCGGTGATCGCCTGCCCGATTTCGTCATGCAGATCGCGCGAGATGGCGCGGCGTTCGTCTTCCTGCAGCGAGAACAGCCGCTTGGCCATGGCCTGCAGTTCGGCATTGCTCTCGGCCAGGGCATCGCGCATGCGCTCGGGTTCGCTCAGGTCGCGCACGACCAGTAACTTGCAGTTGCGCCCGCCATAGCGGATGTCGCCGGCTGACAGGCCGGCGTAGAAGGTACTGCCATCGCGACGCCGCATTGCACGTGCGCTGGAGACCGGCTCGTTGCGATCGCTACCTGCACGCAGGTATTCGCGCACCACCGGCAGGTCGTTGTCGCCGACCAGGGTCTGCAGCGGCTCGCCCAGGATGGTTTCGCCGTGAAAGCCGAACTGGGCGGAGCCGGCCGCATTGGCGTACATCACATGCTCGTCGGCGAGGATCAGCACGCCGTCAGGCAGCACGCGCACGAGTTCGCGAAACTGCTCCTCGCGTTCGCGCAGCAGCCGACGCGATTGCTCGCGTTCGCTTACGTCCTGCAAGGTCCCGTGCACATGGCGCGTGCCGCTGGGGCTGGTCACGCTTTCCGCACGCAGGTGCACGGTGCGCGGTTGCGAATCACCACCGGTCAGCGGCAGCAGCACGTCGATCTGCACCTCGCCACCGGTACACATGTCTTCGATCATGCGTTCGATGCGCGTCTGGGTAGCGGTGTCGGACGCGGTCAGCAGCTCCTCCAGCCGATGTTCGCGGCGATGCATCGGCACGCTGCGCCCCAGGATGCGATAGACCGCCGACGAATAACGGCCGAGGCCGGTGGCACGATCCAGCTGCCAGGAGCCCAACCGCGCGATGCTCTGCGCTTCTTCCAGGCGTTCAAGCGCCTCGTCGCGCAGATGCTGCGCCTGGCGCTCTTCGCTGCGGTCCACCGTGACCACCAGGCGGGCAGGGCCGCTGGACAGATGGAGCTGGTTGCTGCGTACCTCGACATGCCGCAGGCCGCTGCGTGTGAGCAGGTCTTCGTTCAACACACAGGTGGCATCTCCCTTGCCCCGGATTTGCGCAATAACCTCTTCCAGCCGCTCGCCATCGGCGTTGGGCCAGATCGCCTGCAGCGTCTGCTGCAGGAACTCGTCGCGCTCCCAGCCGAAGAATTCCAGCGCCGCCGGATTGGCATCGAGGATGCGCATCGTGGCCAGGTCGTAGATGAAGGCAGGGCTGGGCAGGGCCAGGAACTTGGCCTGCAGCAAGGCTTCGGACTGCGCCAGCTGTGCGTACTCGTCCACGATCAACCTGGCGAAGCGGCGCAGCACCAGGTGGATGACGATGCTGGACAGCACCAGAAAGCTCGCGTCCGACCAGCGCTCCGGCACGACGGTACCGGCCAGGTTGAGCAGCCGGTTGCCCAGGAGCAGCCAGACCACGCCGATCAGCAGATACAGGCCGGTCAGGGTCCACAGGCCTTGCTGCAGGCGTTCGGCGAGGCGGAGACAGGAGACGGGGGCGGACGAAAACGCGGGCGCGGCGACGGGCTGTTGCATGGATCCGCGGACGACCTTGGGTGCTGACGATACGGCCATCTTAGCCGTAACTCGGGCCGGTTCGGTCCAGCGCGAAACAGGTGGCTCAACTAATCGGCGGCACGGCCGTTATCCATTGCGACTCCGAAAGCCGGAGCCGATTCTTCGGAGTGTTCCAGAGTGGACTCAGGCGTCATTGCAAGCATGCTGCAGCACCCGCTGACCTCGGCGGTGGTGTTGTTGGATGCGCATGGCCAGCCTCTGGCGGCCAACCGCGTTGCGCAATCCCTCGGATTGCCGGCAACCCTTGGTGCGTATGCCGAAGTATTGGAAAGCAGCCGTGCCCAACTGGTCGACAGCGGTGGCATGGCGCCCTGCGTATTGCCGGGGACCGGCGGCGGTCG
Organism: Xanthomonas prunicola; assembly: GCF_002846205.1. Taxonomy (GTDB): domain Bacteria; phylum Pseudomonadota; class Gammaproteobacteria; order Xanthomonadales; family Xanthomonadaceae; genus Xanthomonas; species Xanthomonas prunicola. The sequence continues at coordinate 185,212 of NZ_PHKV01000005.1, read as the reverse complement.
GCTGGAAGGCTGGTTGCGTGCGGTCTGCGACGAACATGGCCAGGTCATGGCGTTCACCTTGAGCATTCCCGAGCCGAAGGGTGCCGACGGCACCAGTCGCTGGGAAATGGGGTTGGACAGCGCCGACCACGGCTTGTGGGACTGGGATATTCCGGCCGATGTGGTGTATCGCTCCGAGCGCTGGACGCGCATGCTCGGTTATTCCGAGCAGCCGCTGCCAAATAATCTCACCGCCTTGTCCGGGCTGATCCATCCGGAAGACCATGCGCATGTCAGCGCGGCGGTGCAGGCGCACCTGGAAGGGCGCACCGACACTTACGTGGCCGAATTCCGGCTGCGTCAGCACGACGGCCAGTGGCGCTGGATCCTGGACCGCGGCCGCGTGGTATCGCGTACCGCCGACGGACGCCCGCTGCGCATGGTTGGCACGCACACCGACGTGCACCATCACAAATTGCTCGAGCAACAGCTGCGCGAGCAGCAGGCCCAGCTCGAAGAAGCCCAGCGCATTGCCAGCATGGGCAGCTGGAGCTGGGATTCGCATCAAGACGCGCTGTGGGTGTCGCAGGATTTCCTGCAACAACTCGGCATGACCCAACTGCGTTTGCAAGGCATCCGCGACATCCTGCGTTTGCTCGGTCGGCCCTCGGTTGCGCAACTGCGCAGCGCCTGGCGCAAGATCAAGCACGAAGGCATGCCGGTGCATTTCGAGCTGGAAATCAATGGACTGCTCGGTGCCAACCCGCATCATCTGCGGGTGTGGGCGCAGCCGGTGTTCGACGGCGACGGCAGCATGGTGCGCGTCCTTGGTCAACTGCAGAACGTTACCGAGCAACGCCAGACCGACGCACTGATCCGCTGGCGCACCGAGTTGCTCAATCGCGTGTCTGCGTTGGGCAAGATCGGCGGCTGCGAGATCGAGGTCGACACCCGACGCATGCAGTGGACCGAAGAGTGCTACCGCATCCATGGCCTGCGTAAGGAAAATATCACCCTGGAGCAGGCGCTGTCGCTGTACACCCAGGATTCGCGCGACGCCTTCGAAGCAGCGCTCCTGCGTATTTCCGATGGCGGCCTGCCCGAGCAACTGGAGCTGTGTTTCTATCGCAACTCCGGCCAGCGCATCTGGGTGCAGGTGCTGATCGAGCTGGACCGTCGTGAGGGCCTGCCGCCGCGGTTTGTGGCCTTGTTCCGCGATGTCACCCGCGAGCGCGAAGCCAACGAACGGATCGAACTGCTTGCCCATTACGACCGCCTGACCGGCTTGCCGAACCGCTTCCTGCTGCGCGAGCAGGCAGAGAATGCCATTCGCGAAGCGCACGAGCGCGGCCAGGTACTGGCAATGCTGCTCATCGATCTGGATGGTTTCAAAAGCATCAACGATTCGTTTGGCCACGCCACCGGCGACAACCTGCTCAAGCTCGCCTCGGCGCGTCTGCATCAACATCTGCGCAATAGCGATCTGTTCGGCCGCTTCAGCGACGATGAGTTCATCGTGCTGCTACGCGATATGTCCGAGCCGGAAGATGCCGGCCATGTGGCGCGCAAGCTGATTGCTGCGCTCGGCGAGCCGCTGCGCAAGGAACACGTCACCCTCAAGCTCGGCGCCAGCATCGGCATCGCGCTGCAGGGCGAAGGGCTGTCCGATTTCGACAGCCTGCTGCGCGCCGCCGATGCGGCAATGTATGCAGCCAAGGAATCCGGCCGCAACACCTTCCATTACTACAGCCAGGACGTGTTGCTGCGTGCGCAGCGCCGCCTGGAGCTGGAGCACGCGCTGCAAGGCGCGCTCGAGCGCGAAGAATTCACCCTGGTCTATCAGCCGCTGGTCAACACCGTAGGCGATGCATCGCCGGCGATCGAAGCGCTGATGCGCTGGAATCGCCCCGGACATGGTCCGTGCAGCCCGGTGGAATTTATTCCGATCGCCGAAGAATGCGGCGAAATCGTGCGATTGGGCGAATGGGTGATCGGCGAGGCTTGCCGCCAAGCCGTGGTCTGGGATCGCGCCGGCCTGCATTTCAGCCGCGTCGCGGTGAATGTGTCGGCCGTGCAATTGCGCGAGCGTGGTTTTGCCGAGCGTGTGCTGGAAATCTGCCGCGATAACGGCTGGCCGCCTTCGCGCCTGGAGCTGGAGCTGACCGAATCTGCCTTGATTCGCGACTCCGATTCGCTGCGGCGCTGCTTCGAATTGTTCGAACAGAACGGCGTATTGCTGGCGGTGGACGACTTCGGTACCGGCTTTTCGAACCTGCATTACCTCAACCGCTTCCCGGTGCAGCGTTTGAAGATCGACCGTAGCTTCGTGCAAGGCATGCTCGACGACGCCAACACGGCCGAAGTCACCCAGGCCATCGTGCATCTGGGCCATGCCCTGGGCATGCAGGTGGTCGCCGAAGGCGTGGAGACCGTGCAGGAAGATGCACTGCTGCGCCAGCAGGGCTGCGACGAAATCCAGGGCTATTTCTACTCGCGCCCGCTGTCGCCGCGCGACATGGCGCAGTGGCTGCGCGAGGCCGATGCCGGTATGCGGCTAGGTGCGCGCCTGGTCATCGCCAACTGAGGTTCTACCAGGCGTGCGCGCAGGTACACCGGCATCCGGTCTTGCCATCGAGCAGGCGCTGACGCATGCGATGGGGCTGCCTTCCAACTGATGTGCCGCAGGGGCCGCACTGGCTCAGCTGCACGCACGGCTGCTGCAAGCACGTGGCATGCGTAAACGCTGATGTGCCAGCGCTTATTCTGGTTTGAAGGACAGCTCGCGTCTGCAGACCAACGGTTTGCTCGCCCGTCGGCTGTCTGGGAAGGAACAGGGATAGATCGCCGGTGGCGATTGCGCGGTCGCGAATTTGCGCGCCGACGCCCTCTGCCGTCACCACCGACACATCGGTCACCTTGCCTTGGGCATTGACCGTCATCTCCCACACCAGGCGCCCAACCCACTGGCCTGGTGGAATGCTGGCGTCGTAGTTCGGGCGGCCCACCACATATGGTGTTGCAGGATCCCTGGAGAGCGGGGAATCGGCGAGTTTCGCATTGACGTGGATCGTGTCTTCGCCGGTACGTCCATCGCTTGTTCGTGCGCGAAACGTCCACAGCCCGGGCTTGCCCTCGTGGCCGAGATCTGCGCTGTAGCACCGTTTGACGCCACGATTGTCGGGATACTGGTGGCGGGAGACCTCTTTGCCGGCTGCGTCGCATGCCGTCAGTACCAGCCCGCCGACATCGGTAGCGGCGAAGTCCGTCGCCACACAAACCTGGTGATCGTGCTGACCATCGGTCAGGAACTGCATGGTTTGCTGGCGGGCAATCGCATGCGGCGCACGCGCATCCCACAGAAATTCGATATAGACGCTCTTGTTCGCCGCACTGGCCGTGCACGCGAAGGTGGCAGCCGCCATCACAGCCCAGCAGGTGTTCTTCATAGGGATGGGGGATGCGCAGTCTGTCGACGAAACCGATCGTTTCAGATCCCATCCTCACCAACAATCAGACACGTCGAGGTAGCTCGTTATAGCGCTGGCGCGACGCCTGCTCAGCGGTAGGCCCTGATCACGTGCGGGCGGGGCAGGGTGGAGTGTCCGGCTCGCCTGCGGCAAGCGCCATGCGGCGGGCTTGAGGGGAGGCGGAGGGATGGAGACTCTCAGATCGGGCAGTGGAACGACACAACGGGGCGCCTGCCGAGGCACGCCCCGCTGCTTGCCGCGCTAGCCCCTTACTGGTCGGACACACCGACTGCAGCGCCGTCGAGACCCAAATCCCACGCCACCGTGGCGAACAGCAGGTCTTCCTCGCTGCAGGTGCGGCGCGGGTTGATCAGTGCCTGCAGCTCTGCACGGGCGCTGTTTTCCAGCCGTTCCAACGCGGCCGGCATGCGAACGCGCCGTAGCGCTGGCTTGGCCGCATCGCTTTGCGCGATGCGCTCGGCATGTGCGGTTGCCAGTGCAGCGGCCTGCAGTGCGGCGGTGGGAGCGTCAATGGTCGGAGCAAGAAGCGTCATGAGCGGAACACCGGGTCGTTACGGAACGACAAATCCCCGGAAGGCCGGGGAATGTCGGAATCAGCAGCTGCGTGGCGGCATCGGTCTTAGAACAACTCGACCGTGCCGGCACCCATGCCTTGCTGTGCCACCGGCTTGTGCGGCGGGCGTTCCCACTCCACACGCATATCGCGCAGGCGGTTGGACACCTTGGCCAGCGCGGCGACCAGATCGCTGTCGTACACGCCGCCATTGCGATGCAGCAGTTCCTGCAGCGCCACCGCTTCGCGGTTGATCGCGGTGAGGCGATCCAGGTGGGTGTGGATGCCGCTCAGCGTCTGCGTCGCGATGTCCTCGAACTGCAGGGCACGTACCGCTTCGGCCACGCTGCCATCGATCGAACGTGCGCACTCGGAGATTTCGCGCATGCCATCGCCCAACGAGGCGTTGATCTGCGCGACGTTCTCCAGCATCGCGGCCGATTCATGGCGCGCCTCGCGGGAGCGGTCCATGTGACGCGATGCCAGCTGCGAGACCGTTTCACGCACCTTGGCGATCGATTCCTTGGAGCTGTGCGCCAGCTTACGGATCTGCTCGTTGAAGGTGGTGGAACGCTCGGACAGATTGCGCACCTCGTCGGCAACCACGGCGAAGCCGCGACCGGCTTCACCGGCACGTGCTGCTTCGATGGCGGCATTCAAGGCCAGCAGGTTGGTCTGGTCGGCGATCGACTTGACGTCTTCCAACAGCGCGAAGATGCCATCCAGATGCTGCGCCATCTCATCGATGTGATGGACGGTGTTGGTGCTTTGGCCGCTCACCTGTTCCAGCGCTTCCACCAACTGCTCCATGCGGGAGCTGGCGTGCTGGGCGAAGCGGGCGACGTCGACGCCGGCGCTGCCATCGTCACCGGCACGGTCGACGATGCGGGCCAGTGCCTGGCTCTGCTGACGCGATTTGCGGTTCATCGCTTCGAAGCTGCCACCAAGACCGGAGACGGCCTGGCGGATCAGTTCACGGGCACGCTCGACTTCCGAGCGCGAACCGTCGACTTCGTTGCTGACGAACGTACGCAGTTCGTTGAGCAGTTGATCCTGCTCGCGCAGGATGCGTGCCTGGTCCGGATTAGGCCGGAACTGGGAATACGTCACCCAGGCAGCGAAACCCAGCCAACTGAGGGTCATGGTCGCCAGGATTGCCCAGCGCACCGAAGCGGGCCAGTCGAATCCGACAGCGAAGGGGAACAGCAAGGTCAGAGCCAAAGGAGCGGCTAGACGGATGAGTGGACGTGAATACATGGGCGTTCTCGGCAGAGTCACGGTTGCTGTATCGGCACTGCCCCCGTTGTCTTTAGCGACGATCGCCAGATCGTCTTGCCCATTCAACCGCTGTTGGCGTCCGCCAGCGGCCGCTAGCGTTGCATTACAAGCGGTTTTTCGCGCTGTTTAGCGCAGCGCGCGGTCCACCGCTTCGATCATTGCGCGTTTGGCGAACAGGAAATCCCACAGGCTGCCGCCCATCTGTCGCCACAGCACCGCCGAGCGCACCGCTGCCAGCAACAGTGCGCGGATCTCCGCAACCACGCCGGCCTGGCCGAGATAGTGCGGGTTGCCTTGCACCATGACTTTAGGACGCAAGTGGCTGATGGTCTGCGCGTACAGACCGCCGAGCGAGCTCAACACATCGGGGTGGTTGCTGTCGCCCAATTGCTGCGCCTGGCGCGCGGCCGCGTCGATTCCGCTGGCGACGGTGGCAACGGTCGTGGTGTCGCGTACGAACCGGCGCTCCAGCTGCAGCACCGCCAGTGCCAGACGCGGCAGCACCTCGTCCTGGCCCTGGTTGCGGAAATAGTTGTGCAGCAGGCGCAGGCCGGGCGCCAGCGCCGCTGACGAGCCGTACACGGCCTCCGGCGAGGCGGCGTCCACCCGGAACACGCTATCCATGGCGGTACGCACCGTCGCGGCCTCCGAATGCCCGGTCTCGGCGATCCGCCGCACCTGTTGCAGGGCCTGGGCGACGCCGGCAAGCGCTAGCACGCGGTGATCCATGGAAACACTCATCAAGCCACTACCTCAGAGGAAAAAGAAGATCCCGCCAACTGGCGTTCCAGCGGTGCGTCGGTGGCGGCGATGACGGCACCGCCCAGGCATTCCTCGCCGTCGTAGAGCACCAGCGACTGTCCCGGCGTCACCGCCCGTTGCGGCCGTTCGAAGTGCACCTGCACGCTGCCATCGTCCTGCACGTCGACCGTGCAGGGCTCGTCGGGCTGGCGGTAGCGCGTCTGCGCCGTGCAGCTGAAGCGGCGCGCCGGCGGCGCATCGGTCACCCAGTGCGCTTGTTCGGACTGCAGCCAGCGCGATTGCAGCAGTGGGCTGTCGCGTTCCTGGTCCACGTACAGCACATTGCTCGCCACATCCTTGCCGACCACGTACCACGGCGCCGCCGCCCGCCCGCGCACGCCGCCAATGTTCAGTCCCTCGCGCTGACCCAGGGTGAAGTAGAACACCCCCGGATGCTCGGCGATGCGCTGCCCCTGCGGGTCGCGGATCTCGCCGGGGCGCGCGGGCAGGTAGCGGCCCAGAAACTCGCGGAAATCGCGCTCGCCGATGAAGCAGATGCCGGTGGAATCCTTCTTGGCATGGGTCGGCAAGCCGGCATCCTGGGCAATCCGGCGCAGCGTGCTTTTTTCCAGATCGCCGATCGGGAACAGTGTCGCCGCCAGCTGGGTCTGCCCGAGCTGATGCAGGAAATAGCTCTGGTCCTTGCCGCGGTCGGCGCCGCGCAGCAGGCGCCAGCGCCCACCGCGATGCGCCACCTGCGCGTAGTGACCGGTGGCGATGCGCTCGGCGCCCAGCGCGTGTGCCGCATCCAGAAAGTGCTTGAACTTCACTTCGCGGTTGCACAACACGTCCGGGTTAGGCGTGCGCCCGGCCGCGTATTCGGCCAGAAAATGCTCGAACACGCCGTTCCAGTATTCGCCGGAAAAATCGCGAAAATGGAACGGGATGCCCAGCACCCCGCACACTGCGACCGCGTCGCGGCGGTCGTCTTCGGCGCGGCAATCGCCGCTGCCGTCGTCGGCCCAGTTCTGCATGAACAGCCCGGCGATCGGCTCGCCTTGCTGGGCCAATTTCCATGCCGCCACCGACGAATCCACGCCGCCGGACACACCCACCACAATGCGCGGCGTGCTCATGCGACGTGCCGCACCAGCGATAGCGGATAGCGCTGCCCGGCCAGGTAGTCGGCAACCACCTCCCACACCAGCGGGCTGCGCAGGCGCTCGGTCGAGGCGCGCAGTTCATCCGGTGTCATCCACAGCGCGCGCACCACGCCGGTGTCCAGGCTGCGGTCGGGGTGGTGAGTGAGGGCATCGGCAACGAAGGCAAAGCGCAGAAAGCACTGCCCGGTAGGCGCGACCCATTGGTAGGTACCAATGAACTGGGTCAGGCGTACATCCCAGGCCGTCTCCTCTAGCGTTTCGCGCACTGCGGCGTCCAGCAGGCTTTCGTTCGGCTCCAGGTGCCCGGCGGGCTGGTTCAATAGCAGACGGCCACCAATGGATTCTTCCACCTGCAGGAAGCGCCCGCCGCGCACCACAACCGTGGCAACTGTCACATCAGGATGCCAGCGTTGCTCCTGGGTACTCATCGCAGCCGCTCCTGCGCGTCGCAACGCTTACCTGCCGCAGGATCCGCAGCGGGGCCGGCATCGCAGTGCCACACCTGCGCGCCTGCGCCGTAGCGCGCTGCGGGCAAGGGGGCATCTGCAGTGGACGACGGCGCCAGCAACAGCGCGGTCATGGAATCGATCATCGAGGGACAGCCGGAAAGTTGGAGACAAATTGTGCGGGGCGCGGCGTAAATCGTCCAATGCACGCGAGCTTGAACCGTATAATGGCCCGATGCCTCGGAATACCTCACACGAACACGACCACGGCCTGATGGTCGAAGCCAGCAAGCCTGAAGTGGCGCCGCCGCCGCGCTACCAGGTGCTTTTGCTGAACGATGACTACACCCCGATGGATTTCGTGGTGACGGTCCTGGAACAGTTTTTCAACCTGAATTTGGAGCAGGCCACCCAGATCATGTTGCATGTCCACACCCGCGGGCGTGGCGTGTGCGGGGTCTACAGCCGCGAGGTCGCCGAGTCGAAAGTCGCTCAGGTCAACGAGTTCTCGCGCATGAACCAGCACCCGCTGCTGTGCACGATGGAACAGGCCTGAGGCCCCGGCAGGATCATTCCAGCAGCGCAACAGTGTGGCTGCGATCACGTGCTAACGCTGTCTGAACACGCCTATCCGATAGGGTTGTGGAAAATCCCAACAAAAGCCGCATATTGTTGGCAACAGCCGTTCGGAGTTACCAATGTTCAGCAAAGACCTAGAGCAAACCATCGGCCAGTGCTACAAGCGAGCACGCGAGGCGCGTCATGAGTTCATGACCGTCGAGCACCTGCTGCTCTCGCTGCTGGACAACCCCTCCGCCCAGGCCGTGCTCAAGGCCTGCGGTGCTGATCAGGTGCGACTGCACAACGATCTGGAACAGGCGATCGAAGCGTCGGTCTCGCGGTTGGCCGAAGACGACGGTCGCGACACGCAACCCACGCTGGGCTTCCAGCGCGTGCTGCAACGCGCCGTTTACCACGTTCAGTCCTCGGGCAAGAAGGAAGTGACCGGCGCCAACGTGCTGGTTGCGATCTTCGGCGAAAAGGACTCCCATGCGGTGTATTTCCTGAATCAGCAGGACATCACCCGCCTGGATATCGTCAATTATCTCTCGCACGGCATCGCCAAGCTGGGGGAGGACGGCGAGCAGCCGTCCGCGCCCGATGGCGAGTCCAAGAGCGAAGGCGGGGAGGGCGAAGCCAAGGGTGACGCGCTGGCCGAGTTTGCCACCAACCTCAACGAGCAGGCGCGCAACGGCAAGATTGACCCACTGGTCGGCCGCGCCGACGAGATCGAGCGCACCATCCAGGTCCTGTGCCGCCGGCGCAAGAACAACCCGCTGTACGTGGGTGAGGCCGGCGTAGGCAAAACCGCGATCGCCGAGGGTCTGGCCAAGCGCATCGTCGACAACGACGTGCCGGAAGTGCTGGCCGATGCAGTGATTTTCTCACTGGACCTGGGTGCACTGGTGGCTGGCACCAAGTACCGCGGCGATTTCGAAAAGCGCCTCAAGAGCGTGCTGGCCGCGCTGAAGAAGGTGCCCAACGCGGTGCTGTTTATCGACGAGATCCACACCATCATCGGTGCCGGCTCCGCGTCGGGCGGCACCATGGACGCCTCCAACCTGATCAAGCCGGCCCTGTCGTCGGGCGAGCTGCGCTGCATTGGCTCCACCACGTTCCAGGAATATCGCGGCATTTTCGAGAAGGACCGTGCGTTGGCACGTCGCTTCCAGAAGATCGACATCGTTGAGCCGACCGTGGGCGAAACCTTCGAGATCCTGCAGGGCCTCAAGCCCAAGTACGAGGCGCATCACGGTGTGACCTACGCCGATGATGCACTGCAGGCAGCCGTTGATCTGTCGGTGAAGCATATTGGCGACCGCTTGCTGCCGGACAAGGCGATCGACGTGATCGACGAGGCAGGTGCACGTCAGCGGCTGCTGCCGGAAGGCAAGCGCAAGGAATTGATCGATATCGAAGAGATCGAGACCATCGTGGCCAAGATGGCGCGCATTCCGGCCAAGCAGGTCAGCGCGACCGACAAGGACGTGCTGCAGCATCTGGAGCGCAACCTCAAGATGGTGATCTTCGGGCAGAACCCGGCCATCGAAACGCTGGCCGGTTCGATCAAGCTGGCCCGTTCCGGCCTGGCCAATCCGGAGAAGCCGATCGGCAACTTCCTGTTCGCAGGCCCCACCGGTGTCGGCAAGACCGAGGTCACCAAGCAGCTCGCGCTGCAGCTGGGCATCGAGTTGGTGCGCTTCGACATGTCCGAGTACATGGAAGCGCATTCGATCAGCCGTCTCATCGGTGCACCTCCCGGCTATGTCGGTTTCGATCAGGGCGGCTTGCTGACCGAGAAAATCGTCAAGACGCCGCACTGCGTGCTGCTGCTGGACGAAGTCGAGAAGGCGCATCCGGACATCTTCAACATCCTGTTGCAGGTCATGGACCGCGGCATCCTCACCGACACCAACGGGCGCGAGGCCAACTTCAAGAACGTGATTCTGGTGATGACGACCAATGCCGGCGCCACGCAGGCGTCACGTCGGTCGATCGGCTTCACCAAGCAGGATCATTCCACCGATGCGATGGAATCGATCCGTCGTGGCTTCACGCCGGAGTTTCGCAACCGTCTGGATGCGATCGTGCAGTTTCAGCCGCTGGCGTTCGACCATATCTTGCGGGTGGTGGACAAGTTCATCATCGAGCTGGAAATGCTGTTGCAGGAAAAGCACGTGTCGTTGTCGGCCACGCCGACCGCGCGCGACTGGCTGGCCCAGCACGGCTTCGACCCGCTGATGGGCGCGCGTCCGATGTCGCGGGTGATCCAGGAGAAGATCAAGCGTCCGCTGGCCGACGAACTGCTGTTTGGCAAGTTGGTGGACGGTGGCCGGGTCAACATCGACGTCAAGGATGGCGAGCTGGTGGTCGAAGCGCATCCGGAACCAGAGCGCTTGTTGCCTGCGACGGTGGATTGATCGCCACACGCCGCGTTGGCAGGTAAAGAAGAGCCGCTCGAAAGAGCGGCTTTTTTACGCCTGCAAGGTGGGGTCAAAACGTCTGCGAGGCGACCACGTCTGGCGCGCATGGCGTTAGCGCCGATGGCCCGTGCAGCGCGTAGGTGCGGGAGCTGCCGATGCTTTCTTGCGAAGGAACCGCTAAGGAGCAGGGCGCGTCAACCGATATTCTGCATTGCACGCTGAAATCGCGGGCACGACAAAAAGCGGCCAATGGCCGCCTTGCGTCTCAATACCAAAACCGCTTACTTCATGCGGTAGGTAATACGACCCTTGGTCAGGTCGTAAGGAGTCATCTCAACTTTGACCCGGTCGCCGGTCAGGATGCGGATGTAGTTCTTACGCATACGGCCGGAGATGTGGGCGATGATCTCGTGCCCGTTCTCCAGCTTTACCCGGAACGTGGTGTTGGGAAGCGTCTCGCTGACGCTGCCTTCGAATTCAATGGAGTCGTCTTTCGACATGTAATCCTGTGCAATCACGGCTGGCCCGGAAGGGCCGTAAGGGACGGCATTTTACGCGCCATCTCCCTGCCGTGCAAATTTTATGTTAAGCGGCCTTCACCGAGCGCGCTGGCAGGGCGTTCTCCGTAGCGCCTGGACCAGGTGCCGGGCGTCGCGTGTTGAGCGATCTGCAGTTCCACCTGTTGCAGAAACTGCGCGCGCGGTAGGCGCTGCGCGCCCAGGCTGAGCAGGTGCGGGTTCTCCACCTGGGCGTCGAGCAACGGCCAGCCTTCTGCCTGCAGATACGCAGCCAGTGCGGCCAGCGCCACCTTGGAGCCGCCGCTTTCGGCGCTGAACATGCTTTCGCCGAAAAACATCTGGCCGATCGCAACGCCGTAAATGCCACCCACCAGGCGCGCGCCGTCGAAGACTTCGAACGAGTGCGCATGGCCAAGCCGGTGCAGTGCGATGTAAGCCTGCTGCATCGGTGCGGTGATCCAGGTGCCGTCCTGGCCTGCGCGTGGCACCGATGCGCAGGCGTTGATCACCTGTTCGAAGCCGGTGTCGGCTCGTAGGGTCCAGCTGCTGCTGCGGAGCTGGCGCCTGAAGCGCGACGACAGACGCAGCGCATCGGTGCGAAACACCATGCGCGGGTCGGGACTCCACCACAGGAGCGGCTGGCCGTCCGAGAACCATGGAAAGATGCCATGCGCATAGGCGTTGAGGAGCCGTTGCGGCGACAGATCGCCGCCGATGGCGAGCAGGCCGTCCGGGTCGCGCAACGCCTGCGCGGCCGGCGGAAACGGCGCCGCTGGATCGGGATCGAGCAGAAAGGGGAGGTGGCGCGTCATCCAGGCAGTGTAGAGCAGCTGATAAAACGACTGGCTGACCGCTAGGCGGGGGCGGACGATTCCTGCCTCAACACATATCACGCATGCGCTCCGGCTCCTGCTCGCTGTTCGCACCCTGTGGGCGACTGCTGACTGCGACTAGCTAGCCACGCTGCGCGGGGTGCAGTTCGCAGTGAGGCGCCGCGCAACACACGGGGCGCTGCACGCGTTGCGGATTCAATCAGCGCCGCCAATACCTGCTGAGTTGGATCAATCGCGAAACGGGCTGTGCGCTGACAGGTCGCGCGCGTGTCGTGCCACGGCATCGCGCTCGTCTGCGCACCACTGTGCCAGCGGTTCGCGAAAGCCCGGGTCGGCGATCCAGTGCCGGCTACGCACCAGGGTTGGCAGGAAGCCGCGCGCAATCTTGTGCTCGCCTTGTGCACCGGGCTCGAAGCGGGTGAGTCCTTCGCGCAAGCAATATTCGATGCCCTGGTAGTAACAGGTTTCGAAATGCAGGCCGGGTAGCGCTTCGCCGCCCCAATAGCGGCCGTAGAGCGTGTCCTGCCCGCGCAGGCACAGCGCCCCGGCGATCGGTTGCCCGTCGAGCTCGGCCAGAAACAGCACCAGCTGGCGCGGCAAATGCTGCGCAAGGTGGCGCAGGAACTCCGGCGTCAGGGCCGGCGAGTTGCCGTACTCGTTGAAGGTCTTGAGATAGAAACCATACATGGCGTCCAGATCGGCGTCGCTGGCTTCATCGCCATGCACCACGCGCAGTTGCACACCGGCGCGTTGCACCTTGGCGCGCTCCTGGCGGATGTTTTTGCGTCGCTTGTGATCCATCGCCGCCAGGAACGTCTCGAAGTCGCTCCAGTCGCTGACGTTGTGCCAGTGGTATTGCAGGTCGTTGCGCTCCAGCCAGTCGGCATCGAAGGCGGCGTCTTCATCGGCAGGGTAGAAATTCACGTGCGCCGACGACAGCCCGCTGCGCTCCACCAACTCACGCATCGCGGCCAGCAGCTGGCCACGCCACTGGGGCGCGCCAAGCAGGCGCGGGCCGGTGACGGGCGAGTAGGGCACCCCGCACAGCCACTTCGGGAAGTACTCCTGCCCGTAGCGCGCATAGGCATGCGCCCAGGCGTGGTCGAACACGAACTCGCCGTGCGAATTGTTCTTCAGATAGCCCGGCGCGGCGGCGACCAGGGTGTCGCCTTCCCACAAGGTCAGGTGCAGCGGGTTCCAGCCCCAATCCGGGCGCAGGCATCCCTGGCGTTCGAGGCCTTGCAGAAATGCGTAGCTGATGAAGGGGTGCGTGCCATCGTGCAGCGCATCCCAGGCGCCAGCCGGAAGTTCGTCCAGCTGGCGGCACCAGCGAGCAGTCACGCTCATGCGCTCGGCCCGCTGGCGATGCTGGCCGCGTGGCGCGGCCGGCAATCAGTCGCCATCTCAGGCGCTCTTGTCGAGGAATCGCTCGGCATCCAGCGCGGCCATGCAGCCGAAGCCAGCCGAGGTGATGGCCTGACGGTAATGCTGGTCGGCCACGTCGCCGGCGGCGAACACGCCGGCGACCGAGGTTTCGGTCGCCGCGCCATTCAGGCCGGAGCGGATCTCCAGGTAGCCGTTGTTCATCGCCAGCTGGCCATCGAATAGTTGCGTATTGGGGTGATGGCCGATCGCAACGAAGAAGCCGTGCGCATCGATGTCGCGCGTGCTGCCGTCGAGGGTGGACTTGACCCGCACACCGGTAACGCCGGCATCGTTGCCCAGCACCTCGTCGATCGCGTGGTGCCAGACGGTTTCGATCTTGCCTGCGGCGACCTTGGCGAACAGCTTGTCCTGCATGATCTTTTCCGCACGCAGGGTGTCGCGGCGGTGCACCAGGTAGACCTTGCGGGCGATGTTGGACAGGTATAGCGCCTCTTCGACCGCGGTGTTGCCGCCACCGACCACCACCACGTCCTGGTCCTTGTAGAAGAAGCCGTCGCAGGTGGCGCAGGCAGAGACGCCGCGACCCTTGAAGGCTTCTTCGGTGGGGATGCCCAGATACTTTGCCGTAGCGCCGGTGGCGATGATCAGCGCATCGCAGGTGTACTCGGCGCCGTCGCCAATTAGCCGGAAGGGGCGCTGTGACAGGTCTGCCGTGTGGATGTGGTCGAAGATGACCTCGGTCTCGAAGCGTTCGGCATGCGCCTGCATGCGGTTCATCAGGTCCGGGCCCATCAGGCCGTGGGGGTCGCCCGGCCAGTTGTCCACCTCGGTGGTGGTCATCAGCTGGCCGCCTTGCTGCAATCCGGTAATGACAACCGGCTTGAGATTGGCGCGGGCGGCGTAGACCGCGGCGGTCCAGCCGGCCGGGCCGGAGCCCAGGATCAGCAGGCGGGAATGCTTGGCGGGACTGGCAGAAGAGGCGCTCATGTATACTCGCGATCTAGGAATTGGCAGGGCAGGCGGGTGAATTCGCGTCCCTGTGGCGGCATAGAGTGGCGGTCCCCACCCGGTGAATCAAGGCGGCGCGATGGAACTGCTTGAACCGCAGATGGCATGGTCCGCCTCATCCACGTGCTCGACGCCGCCTTGTGCGGCGTTTTTCGTTGAGCCGCCCGCGACTGGATGGTCGGTGCGCATGCAACTGCTGAAACCGTGGCTTCAGTCGTTTATTATCAATCACTAACAGCATTTTTCTAAGGTCTGGCTACAGGTGGCAAAGCAGGTTCCCGAACGCAGCAGCAAGCCCGCAGAGGGCAAACCGTCGTCGCGCAAGACGGCGGTGGCGGACAATCCGCGGCGGCAGAAGCTCTGGCGCGATCTGGCCTTGATCGCGGTGGCGCCGTTGCTGCTGTATCTGCTGGCCAGCCTGTTCACCTATTCGGCGACCGATCCGGGCTGGTCGCGCACCGGCAATCTGGTTGCGCCCATCCACAACATGGGCGGCCGCTTCGGCGCGCTGGCCGCGGACGTGCTGCTGCAGCTGTTCGGCTATGTGGCCTTCCTGCTTCCGGTACTGTTGGGGGCGGTCGCGTGGATCGCCCTGATCGGCGAGCGCGAGGAGCAGAGCCAGAGCGATCTGGGGCCGGCGCTGCGCCTGGTCGGCATGGTGGGGTTCCTGATTTCCTCGACCGGCTTTTTGCACCTGCGCCTGTTCCGGGGCGAAGTGGCCGAGGCCGGCGGCATCCTGGGGAAGTTGGTCGCCGGCTCGCTCAGCTCCGGCTTCGGTGCCTTGGGCGCCAACCTGTTCGTCCTGGTACTGCTGCTGGTGTCGATCACCCTGGCAACCGGCTTGTCGTGGTTTGCGGTGATGGAGCGCATCGGCAAGTGGGTGCTGGCGCTGGGGCCGCTGATGCAGCGCAAGACCCATCAGGCCACCGAGTGGCAGCAGACCCGGGTGATGCGCGAGGAGCGCGAAGAAGTGCGCAAGGTCGACGCGGTCAAGCAGGCCAAGCGTGAGCCGGTCAAGATCGAGCCACCGCCTGCGGTGGTGGTGGAGAAGAGCGAGCGCGCCAAGCGCGATACCCAGATTCCGATGTTCCAGGGCGTCAGCACCGACGGCTCGGACCTGCCGCCGTTGGCGTTGTTGGACGACCCCAAGCCGCAGGCCAAGGGCTATTCGGAAGAAACCCTGGAAACGCTGTCGCGGCAGATCGAGTTCAAGCTCAAGGACTTCCGCATCGAGGCGCAGGTGGTCGGGGCCTATCCGGGTCCGGTGATCACCCGCTTCGAGATCGAGCCGGCGCCGGGCATCAAGGTCAGCCAGATCAGCTCGCTGGACAAGGACATCGCGCGCGGGCTGTCGGTGAAGTCGGTGCGCGTGGTGGATGTGATCCCGGGCAAGTCGGTGATTGGCCTGGAAATTCCCAATGTCAGCCGCGAGATGATCTTCCTGAGCGAATTGCTGCGCTCCAAGGAGTACGACAAGTCGGCCAGCCCGCTGACGCTGGCCCTGGGCAAGGACATCGCCGGCCGGCCGACTGTGGCAGACCTGGCGCGCATGCCGCACTTGCTGGTCGCCGGTACCACCGGCTCGGGCAAGTCGGTGGCGGTCAATGCGATGGTGCTGAGCCTGCTGTTCAAGGCCTCGCACAAGGAACTGCGGATGCTGATGATCGACCCGAAGATGCTCGAACTGAGCGTCTACCAGGGCATCCCGCATCTGCTCGCGCCGGTGGTCACCGACATGAAGGAAGCCGCCAACGGCCTGCGCTGGTGCGTGGCCGAAATGGAGCGCCGCTACAAGCTGATGAGCGCGGTGGGCGTGCGCAACCTGGCCGGCTTCAACAAGAAGGTCAAGGACGCCATCGACGCCGGTCAGCCGATGATGGACCCGCTGTTCAAGCCGAACCCGGAACTGGGCGAGGCGCCGCGTCCGCTGGAAACGCTGCCGTTCATCGTCATCTTCATCGACGAATTCGCCGACATGATGATGATCGTCGGCAAGAAGGTCGAAGAGCTGATCGCCCGTCTGGCGCAGAAGGCGCGTGCGGCCGGTATCCATCTGATCCTGGCGACGCAGCGGCCGTCGGTGGACGTGATTACCGGCCTGATCAAGGCCAATATCCCGACCCGCGTGGCGTTCCAGGTCAGCTCCAAGATCGACTCGCGCACCATCCTGGACCAGTCCGGCGCCGAAGCGCTGCTGGGTAACGGCGACATGCTGTATCTGCCGCCGGGCACCGCATTGCCGGACCGCGTGCATGGCGCCTTCGTCAGCGACGAAGAAGTGCACCGCGTGGTCGAACACCTCAAGGCCAGCGGGCCGGTGTCCTACGTCGAAGGCGTGCTGGACGAAGTGCAGACCATGGGCGATGGCACCGTGGTGGGTGCGACCGGCTTGCCGGAAAGCAGTGGCGGTGGCGGCGACGAATCCGACCCCTTGTACGACGAAGCCTTGCGCATCGTCACCGAGACCCGGCGTGCCTCGATTTCAGGTGTGCAGCGGCGTTTGAAGATCGGTTACAACCGTGCCGCGCGTCTGATCGAAGCGATGGAAGCGGCAGGAGTGGTCAGCCCGCCCGAGCACAACGGCGATCGCACCGTGCTGGCGCCGCCGCCGCCCAAGTGAGTGCCTGCGGTATCGGTGCACGCTGCCACTGGTGCGTTTTCGATTCAGGAACCTCGCCGCGTGCAGCAATGCGGCATTGTTGGAAGTCCGTGCCTGTCATTGCCGGGCACAACGGCTACCCTGTGAGCGAGGGCCGCTCCGGCCTGCCGCGACCGAGACCCATGTTGGATCGTCCCTTGTTGTTGTTCGTGCTGTTTCTCTGCGTACCGTTGCTCGCCCAGGCGCAGGCCCAGCAACGGCCAGCGCCCACTGCTGCGGCACGCACGCAGGCCGACACCAACTACAGCTTCGTGCGCTATCGCGCTGATTACGAAGTGCGCGCCGACGCCAGCAGCGTGGAGACCGACGAGTACGAGATCCTGCTCAAGACAAAGTCGGCGGTGGAGCAGTTCAGTCAGGTCCGACTGAGCTACAGCGAGAAGATGGAAACGCTGGACGTGCTGCAGGCGTATACCGTCACGGCCGAAGGGCTGCGCCAGGATGTGGCGGCCGACAAGATCTACACCCAGGAAAGCTATTCCAGCGCCTCGGCGGCGATGTATGCCGACCGCAAGGTCAAGGTCGTGGTATTCCCGAATCTGGCGCCGGGCGCGCGCATCGTCTACCGGGTGCGGCGGGCGCAGAACACACCGTATTTCCCAGGCTATTTTAGTTTGTGGGAGACCTTCAGCGTGTTCGCGCAGTACGACGATGCGGTCGTCACGCTAGTGGCACCGAAGTCGCTGCCGATGCATCTTTCCACACGCGGGCTGCAGGGCAGTAACAAGCCGGTAGTGCGTGGCGACCAGGCGCGCTGGGAGTGGCGCTACCAGCGTACCGCGCCGATGAAAAACCAGAACTGGAGCGCGGCGACCTGGGAGTTCAGCCCCACCTTGATGGCCAGCACCTTCGATAGCTGGTCGCAGATGGGCCTGGCGTATCACGTCAAGGGCGGGCGCGCTGCCGCGGTGACGCCGGCGATCCAGGCGCTGGCCGATGAAGTGACCCGCGGTATCGACGCTCCGCGTGCGCAGGCAGCTGCGCTGTACGCCTGGGTCGCGCGGAATATTCGCTATGTGGCGGTGTATCTGGGCAATGGCGGGCTGGAACCCAACGGCGCCGATAGCATCCTGGCTAACCACTATGGCGATTGCAAAGACCACACCGTGATCCTGGAAGCTCTGCTTGCAGCCAAGGGCATCGCCAGCACGCCGGTGCTGATCGGCGCCGAGGGCGGCCCGACACTGCCTGAAATTCCGGTGCTGGGCCGCTTCAATCACGCCATCACCTACATCCCTGCATTCGATCTGTATGTCGATTCGACCAACCCGTACGCGCGCTTCGGCCAGTTGCCGGCCGGCGATCTCGGCGCGCCGGTGGTGCATACGCGCGACGGCAAGGTCACGCAGACGCCGCCGAACGACCGCAAGGTCAATCGCTACGTCGCGCGCACCGGCTACCGCTTCACGCCCCAGGGCGGCCTGCAGGGCATGACCACGCTCGACAGCGGGCAGACCGGCGAAGTGGGCTTGCGCGCGATGTTCGTGCAGCTCAATGCGCAGAATCGCAACCGGATCGAAGAGTCGATCCTTGCCCAGTCCGGTTTCGACGGCACCGGCGATCTGCTGATCCAGGGCGACCCGCTGGATCTGGATGCGCCATTCAATTATCGCTACAGCTTCCTGGCGAAGGATGCGGTGGATTTTTCGGTGGTCGGCGGTATGACCTTGCCGGACATGCCCGGTGCCGAATCGATCCGCGCGATCTACACCACCACCTCGGCCGAAGACAATCTGACCCCGTTCTACTGCAACGACAGCGTACGCGAAGAGACCTATGTGGTGACTTTCCCCAGCACGGTGCCGATCATTGCGATCCCGCGTAGCAGCACCTTTCGCAATGCCGCTGGCGAATACGTGGTCGACTGGACACGCGATGGGCAGACGGTGACCGCCGTGCATCGCCTGCAGCGCGCGGCCGTGCGTGGCCCGCAGGCGTTGTGCCAGCCACAGGATTACCGTGCGTTTCGCGAGTTGTACCAGCAGGTGCGGCGCGGCTTTCGCGGGCAGATCGTGTACGGCGATTTGTCCAAGGTGCAGACCGCGCACTGAGCCGGATCGCCGCGCAAGCGCCGCCATCTGAACACGTCGTGCAATAGCGCTCGCCCATTCATCTATGAAGCATCAGAATCGACGCATGTCCTTTTGGAAGACCGCGATGCATCGCCAGCTCCGTTATGCCGTCCTTGCCACTGCTCTGTTCGCCAGTACCGCCTTTGCCGGTGCGCGCCAGGAGCTGGACACCTTCACGCGTGGCTTGAAGGGGCTGGATGGACAGTTCAGCCAGCGCGTGACCGACGCGAATGGTCGGGTCAAGGAAAATTCAAGCGGGCGGGTTGCGTTGGCAACACCGCGCCAGTTCCGTTGGGAATATGCCAAGCCCTACAAGCAGTTGATCGTGGCCGATGGCAAGAAGGTCTGGGTGTTCGACCCCGATCTGGAGCAGGTCACCGTGCGCGCACAAGGCAGCGAAGAACAGAACAGCCCGCTGGTGGCATTGATCGATCCGACGCGTCTGGACAGGCAGTACGATGTCAGCGAAGAAGCCGCGCCGCGCGATGGGCTGCAGTGGTTGTCGTTGACGCCCAAGGTCGACACCGACGCCAGCTTCCAGATGGCCTCGCTGGGGTTCGGCAAGGACGGCCTGGCCAAGATGGAAGTCGTGGATGCAGTCGGCCAGCGCACCGCGATCAGCTTCAGCGGGTGGAAGCGCAACCCCGCATTCGCAGCCGACACCTTCCGTTATACCCCGGGCAAGGGCGTGGATGTGGTGGGCGACGCGCAGTAGATGCGTCTGCGGACGCACGGGATGAAGGCAAGGTGCAACGATCGGTTGTGCCTGCGAGGGGCGCAGCCGTCACCGTGACCTGGCGGAGACCCCACCCCTTGGGGGCCACGCCTGCAGTGCTAGGGGACTGGCTCGTACGGGATCCATTGACCGACCGTCCGCATCGCCTCCGCCGCTTGGTTGGTCTGGCGTTTGACGAAGAAGTCGATGCCACGCTCGCGCTGGCGCTTGCCCTTTTCGCGCAGGATCAGGATGGTCGGTTCCCAGATGCCTGGGTGGCTGATCAGGTCATCGAAGGCGCGATCTGCTTCCACTGCTTGCGCTTCGCATCCGGCGAACCGTAATAGCTGGGCCTGCGCGCGCAATGCGTCCAGACGCGGTGCAGCCTCTGCCTGTAACACCCAGTCGACGATCATCGAGGCGAACTTGTTGTCTTGCATATGGAGGCGGACCCGGTCGACGAAGTCCTGCAATTGGCGCTCGGCCACCATGTAGACCCGCTGGTCGTCGACCTTGCCTTGCAGTTTGGAGATTCCATAGTGCGTCCATAACTGCCAGTTGCGTTTCACTTCGCGTTCGAATGAGGCGAAGTCGAAGAATTCGAAGCCACGATCCGTGCGCACAGGGTCGATTTCGTTGTTGAACATCCACAAGGTGGAGAACGTATTGCTGCCGGCCGAATGCAGTTCTCTGCTATAGCCGAGATCGAGCGTGGCCATGGACAGCCGCGCCACTGGCGTGGGCGGCGCATTGCCGATGCTCGGGTGCGTCCACTGCTGAGCGACGACACTGGCCGATGCGCGGCCTGCGAGCTCTACCCTGGATTGCGCGCTCGAATCCTTCAGTACCATCGTCATGTAGCCTTCGATCGGCGTCTGCGAACGGGAGGTTTCCCGGCGCGCTTTTAAGCCGAGCGAAGCCCCCAGGGTGGCCCGACGCGGTTTGCCATCCATGTTTCCCACGCGTACGCCCGCAGCGACGCTGATGCTGGACTCGGTGGCCGAAGCGTTGCGCTCGGCATGGCCGATCAAGCCAACGGTGATGCTGGGGTGATGCGCCAGTAGCTCCCCCAGAAAGTCGCGCTCGGTCAGCTGGCCTGCATCGCCGCCGGATTGCTCGGCGAGCTGCAGCAGGTGTTCAAACATGGCCAGGAATTGCGCGCGCTGCTCCAGCTCCTGGCCCTTGCCCCGCCGTGGTACGCGGATCTGCACGCCATGCTCGATGCCCGATTCCTTTTTCATGCGCCACTCGGCTGCGCCCGTGATACCCACCGGTGCGTGTTCGGTGCCCGGCAGCAGCACGCCCGCGCTAATGCCCGTACTGGCGTTGAACTGCCGCGCCTTCTGCCGCCCGATCTGCAGCGACAGCCCGGTGCGTCCCATGTAAATCTCCACCGAGCGATCGGAACTGGTCTGACCGCCCGCGGAGAGTTTCAGTCCCAGGCCGCTGGGGATGATCGCAAGCGCGGCCGATAGCGGCGTCGTATTGAGTCCGATCACACGTTGTTCGGTAATACGCAGCTTGTCGCGCCATTCCAGCCGTTCCATCAGGTTGCGCAGGCATTCGAATAGCGCGCGGGGCGACCTGACGCGGGACGTGTCGCCCTCATGCAGAAAGCGGCTGGCATGACCAACGGCCTGATGGAAGTGGTTGCGTGCGACCGACGCCAGTTCTTCATCCAAGGGCGCTGCACCGATCGGCATGTCGGTCGGCTGTCCGGCGTGGTCGAGCAGGCCGCGTTGGATCAGGCGCAGCGTTTCCGGCAGACGCATGCGGCCCGCGCGTAATGCGACCCAGGCGGATGCGATCGCCGGATGGCACGCCGCCGGCTGCAGATCGTCGCTCTCGCTCGCGGAGGCAGCCACCGAGCGCTGAAGCTCCTGGGCGCGCCGCTCGATCGTGCCCAGTACCTTGGCAGTGAAGGTCAGGTCGGTCGCGTTCTGCTCGTGTGGTAGCCAGTGCGCGTATTCCGACAGTGCCTGCATCGCCAGCTCGTCCTGTGACGGCATTCGCCCGCCCGCCAGTTGGATCTGGCGGCGCGCGACGAGCCAGCTGGTCAAGTGGCCGGCCGCCTCGCGAAAAGCATCGTTGGCACGCCGCACAGCGGTGGGAAGCGCTTCGGAGGCGCCGACCTTCATTCCCAGTGCGAGCGCGTTGAAGGGGTTGAGGTCGCTATTTCCCCGCCTTCTGCTGCCTGCTACCGCCCATTGCGCAAACATCTGCAGGCATGCGTTGACGCGTGCATAGGGTGAACCTGTCCGGGTGGTTTCGTAGCCGTTGCGGAACGCATGAAATGCGCCGCGCTGGGCATCGGTTGCAGACTGCAGGCCCTGCAGCGGCGAAGCGCCGTGCACGGCATGGCGCGCTCCCATTTGCGCATCGCCCAGCCAGGTGCGTTCAGCCTGTTCTGCGTCCGGCGTCAGTGCAAGCCGGTGGCTGGCACGCAGATGGACCTGCGCCGCCTCCAACCATTCCCGGGAGGCAGGCGTGGGTTCTTCGCGCAGCATGTGCGAAAGCACCTGCATGCCGCGCGGCACGCTGGCCAGCAGGCCGACGCAGGCGGTGACGGTCTCCATCGGCGGGACCGCCTCGGCAGCGATGGAGACCTGCGGCGGCGGAATTAGCTCACGCATCCGCACGACGCTCAGGCGTTGCAGTGCGTTGGCCGCCGCCGTGGCATCGCCCCCGCTGGCGATCGATAAGGCCTGCAGGGCGATGCGCAACGCGTCGACCGGCTGCAGGGCCTCGGTCCCGAACGCAGCGCTGCGAGCATGCAGGCCATCAGCCCAGACGCGCAGAACCTGTCGACTCACGGGGTCGAGCGTTTCCTCGCGAAAGCCGGGAAGCACGTCGAGCAGTGTCTGCATGGTGTCGGCGACGATATCGGAAGCTACGGGCCGGGCCTCATCTGCCGGCAGCTGCGCGGCTGCATGTTCCACTCCGCGCTGCATGTCGCCGTCCGCTGCTTCCAGCACGCTGACGGTCTGTTCCTGCTGCCACAACTCCTCGGTGTTGATCCGCGACGAATGCCGCGCCTGCTCCAGTTTTGCGTCGACCTGGGCTAGGCGTGCCTGTAGGCGCCGCGTATTCCGCCGGCAGCGCTCGGCATGCGTGCCTTGCAGGGTCAGCATCTTCTCGTCGTACCCAAGTCGTGTGCGCAGTGCCTCGATTTCTCGGTCTTGCTCTGCAACAAGTTCCGACGCAAGCGTGCGAGATGCCGGCCTGTTGGCAGAGCTGCTTGCTGGATCTGACCGCAACGCATCGCGCGCTTGTGCATACGCGCTCCGTAATTGATCGATCTGCGCATTAGTATCCGCAAGTGCTTGCTCTGCCTGTGCTGCCTGTGCCGAGCCGCGGCCGAAAAAGACCGTTTTGGCCAGCGCATCGCCGCGCGCGCGCGCATCCTGCACTGCGTGTTCGAGCCGAGTGCAGACGCGCTGCAGGTGTGAGGGATCCTCGCCCTGATGCGCGTTGGCCGCGGATGGCGCCGCGCGCGCTACGACAGCGCGCGATTGCCGAACGCCTGGTAACGCGTTCAATGCAGCGCGCGCGGAGACGATGTTCGACTCGAGATCGTGTATCGCCGCCGACACTGCATCAGTTCGCACATTGCATCCATGCAGTTGCTGCAGCAGTTCGGCGCGTTCACGCGTCAGCACATTGATGCTGTCGCTGAGATTGGCGGCGCGCCGGGCTCTCAACGCCAACTGCTCGCGTGCAGCGTGTAGCGTTTGTGCATGCGCGTACTTCAATTCGGCTTGGCGACGCCGGGAGATCCCTGCGGCCAGGTCGTGGTTGGATTGCTCAAGGCGTGCTATCAGCGCTCCATTGAGATCCTGGGTGGCATTCGACAGCAGCGGGGCTGCGTGCGGAGCAAGGGCGACATTGGCGCTGCGATCCGATGGATCGGCTGGTCTGTCACGCTCGCACTGCAACGAGGAATAGCGCAGCAGGCGCGCGTGCGGTTCTGGCGCACCACTGCTGAGGCCCAATCGCTCTGCGGCCTTCCTGCAGGGCCGCAGGAGAGCGTGTTTGCGTTTGGGAGCGGCTTTCAATCCGGGCTCGACGACGCTTGCCTGTCTGACTTGCTCACGCAGCGTCTCTGACCAACCCAGCGGATCTTCCTGTGCCTGGATCAGTTCCGCCTCGAACGCGCGTGGGTCGGGCGTCGCCAATTTGTTATGCGTCTGCCGCTTCGCTGAAGGTTTGGATGGATGCGAGATGGTCTCGGCCATCCCTGGAAGGCAAGCGGCGATGACAGAGGGACGAAGCGGAATGCGAGGCATGGTGGGATCCGTACGCTGAACGTGCCGCTCGCGCTGGCGCAGCTGGCGGCCGGTGCGGGGTGCCGGCAAGCGATTGTATGCGGTCACTCGTTACTTAGTAACATTATTGTGCTGCGCGTTTTAGGTATTGCACCTGCGCGAAGTGGTCGCTTGGAAAGAGAACGCCAGCATTTCTGCCAGCGATGGCCGAACACCGCATTGTGGAACGTCCCGCCGACAGAGGCGGTAGAATGAAGGGGTGAGCAAAGCCAAACGTCCCGACTCGATCACGCCCGATCTGCTGCATGTTGATCGCAGCGCCATGGGGCCGTTGGCAGAGCGGATGCGCCCACGTACCCTCGACGAGATGGTCGGGCAGAAACGCTTGCTTGCGGCCGATAGCGCCTTGCGGCGCGCGGTCGAATCCGGGCGCGTGCATTCGATGATCCTGTGGGGCCCGCCGGGCTGCGGCAAGACCACGCTGGCCTTGTTGCTGGCGCACTATGCCGATGCCGAATTCAAGGCGATTTCTGCGGTGTTGTCCGGATTGCCCGATGTGCGCCAGGTGCTGGCCGAGGCCGCGCAGCGGTTCGCCAGCGGCCGCCGCACCGTGCTGTTCGTCGACGAGGTGCATCGCTTCAACAAGGCGCAGCAGGATGCGTTCTTGCCGCACATCGAGCGCGGCACCATCCTGTTCGTCGGTGCGACGACCGAGAATCCATCCTTCGAGTTGAACTCTGCGTTGCTGTCGCGCTGCCGCGTGCATGTGCTGGAAGGCGTGTCGCCGCAGGACATCGTCGAAGCCTTGCAACGGGCCTTGCACGATGCCGAGCGCGGCTTGGGCCAGGAGACGATCCAGGTCAGTGAAGCATCGCTGCTGGAAATCGCCAGCGCCGCCGACGGCGATGTACGCCGGGCACTGACGCTATTGGAAATTGCTGCGGAACTGGCGACGGGCGAGGGCGGTGAGATCACACCGCGAACGCTGCTGCAGGTGCTGGCCGACCGCACGCGCCGCTTCGACAAGAACGGCGAGCAGTTCTACGACCAGATTTCGGCGTTGCATAAATCCGTACGCAGTTCCAACCCGGATGCAGCGCTTTACTGGTTGACGCGCATGCTCGATGGTGGCTGCGACCCGGCGTATCTGGCGCGGCGGCTGACCCGCATGGCGATCGAGGATATTGGCTTGGCCGATCCGCGCGCGCAGAGCATGGCGCTGGAGGCCTGGGACATCTACGAGCGTCTCGGCAGTCCGGAAGGCGAGCTGGCCTTCGCGCAGCTGGTGCTGTACCTGGCCAGCACCGCCAAATCCAACGCCGGCTATGCGGCCTTCAATCAGGCCAAGGCCGAAGTGCGTGCCAGCGGTACGCAAGAGGTGCCGCTGCATTTACGCAATGCGCCGACCAAGCTGATGAAGACGCTGGGTTACGGCCAGGACTATCAGTACGACCATGATGCCGAGGGCGGCATCGCGCTGGATCAGACCGGCTTCCCGGATGCGATGGGCGAGCGCGTGTACTACAACCCGGTGCCGCGCGGGATGGAGATCAAGCTGAAAGAAAAGCTGGATCGGTTGCGCGAGGCACGCGCGCAGGCACGGGCTGACAAGGCCGGCAAACCCACGGCATAATCGCCCGCACAGGAGATGGCATTCCTCCTTGAACCGCACGCACTCTGCGCGCTGATGATGCCTGCCACCCCCGCCGGGGCGGCGGGTCCGTGCCCCGGCATCGCTTCTTGACTCAGGATGGATGACGCCGATGTCGCACGCTATTTCTTCGAAGACTCACCCCGATAGCGGGGTACACGCATGAACGCACCGGTGTGGTGGCAACAGCTGCTGCTGGCGATGACGGGCGGCGCGCTGGGTTCCGGTCTGCGTTTCGCGATTGGTGCATCGTTGGTCCAGCGCTTCGGTACCGGTTTTCCGTGGGGAACGCTGACGGTCAACCTGGTCGGTTCATTCGTCGCGGGGGTGTTGTTGGTCTGGCTGGATGCGCGCGGGCCATCGAGCTGGCCGCTGCGGGCCTTGTTGATCGTCGGCGTGATCGGCGGACTGACCACGTTCTCGTCGCTGATGATGGAATGCCTGGTGTTTTCGCGCACCGATCGGTCCACGATGATCGGCGTGTATCTGGCAGTGACGCTGGTGGCCGGGCTGGTGCTGGTGTTTGCGGGCGCGCGGACAGGCCAGTGGCTGGTGGCGCGCTAGGCATTGCGCCTTTGTTTAGGTGCTGAAGGTTGCCGGCGAAGGCTTCCGGGCTGCGCATTGCGTGCGGCGGTTATCTCGGACTGTGCGGCATTGCTGGCGCGGCAGTTCCCATGATGCAGCCGAGCGCTGCGGTCGCTAAAA
The DNA here is from genome assembly GCF_002846205.1 of Xanthomonas prunicola. GTDB lineage: Bacteria > Pseudomonadota > Gammaproteobacteria > Xanthomonadales > Xanthomonadaceae > Xanthomonas > Xanthomonas prunicola. Next base: position 158,768 of record NZ_PHKV01000005.1, on the reverse strand, counting down.
AGAGCGCAGCAAGGTGCAAGCGGCGCACCCACCGCAGATGTGGACTGGTGCAAGCGATTCCGCTCGCAGCGCACCTCCCGCCGACGATGGGTTGCAGTTGGGCATAAAGAAGGCGTGCTCGCGCACGCCTTCGGTCACTGCTGATCGCGTTCGCGAGATCGACACCCTCTGGCCGATCTCGTCAAACGCATGCTTACAGCGCTTCGATGATGCCCGCCGCGCCCATGCCGGTGCCGATGCACATGGTGACCATGCCGTACTTCTGCTGGCGGCGACGCAGGCCGTGCACCAGCGTTGCGGCACGGATCGCGCCGGTCGCGCCCAGCGGATGGCCGAGGGCGATCGCGCCACCCAGCGGGTTGACCTTGGACGGGTCCAGTTCGCTATCGCGGATGACCGCCAAGGCCTGCGCGGCGAAGGCTTCGTTGAGTTCGATCCAGTCGAGTTGGTCCTTGGTCAGGCCGGCCTGCTTGAGCGCCTTGGGAATGGCCGCGATCGGGCCGATGCCCATCACTTCGGGGCGCACGCCGGCGACCGAAAAGCTGACGAAACGCGCCAGCGGGGTCAGTCCGTAATCCTTGATCGCCTGCTCGGAGGCCAGCAGCACCGCACCGGCGCCATCGCTCATCTGCGAGGAGTTGCCGGCGGTGACGCTGCCACCGAACTGGCCGTTGCGGAACACCGGGCGCAGCTTGGCCAGGCCTTCGAGCGAGCTGTCCGGGCGCGGGCCTTCGTCGGTATCGACCAGCCGCTTGCGTAGCGCGATGACATTGCCTTGCAAGTCGGGCTGATGCGAAAGGATCTCGTACGGGGTGATCTCGTCGCGGAACTCGCCCGCCGCGATCGCCGCGATCGCCTTCTGATGCGAGGCCAGCGCAAACGCATCCTGATCCTCGCGCGACACCTTCCACTCTTCTGCGACCTTCTCGGCGGTGATGCCCATGCCATAGGCAATGGCCACGTGGTCGTCGGCGAACACGCTCGGCGACATGGCGACCTTGTTGCCCATCATCGGCACCATCGACATCGATTCGGTACCGCCGGCCAGCATCAGATCGGCATTGCCCAGACGGATCTGGTCGGCGGCCATGGCGATGGCCTGGATGCCGGACGAACAGAAGCGGTTGATGGTCTGGCCGGCGACGGTATTGGGCAGGCCCGCCAGCAGCACGCCGATGCGCGCCACGTTCATGCCTTGCTCGCCCTCGGGCATGGCGCAGCCGATGATGGCGTCGTCGATGCGCGACAAGTCGATGCCCGGCGCCTGCGCGACCACCGCACGCAACACGTGCGCCAGCATGTCGTCGGGACGGGTATTGCGGAACACGCCCTTCGGCGCCTTGCCGACCGGCGTACGGGTGGCGGCGACGATGTAGGCTTCTTGAATCTGCTTGCTCATGGCTATCTCCGATAGCCGGGAATCGAGAATGGGGAATCGGGAATCGCAACTGCGGATTCGCCTGAGTTCACCATTTTCATTACCCGGCAGAATAAATGGGAGAAGCGGGGAGTCGGTTGGGCTTTTACCCATTCCCGATTCCACACTCCCGAATCTCAGTTCCTGAGTGGCTTACCCGTCTTGAGCATGTGCCCGATCCGCGCCTGGGTCTTTTCCTGCTGGGCCAGTTCGACGAAGTGCTTGCGCTCCAGCTTGAGCAGCCATTCTTCGTCCACCAGCGCACCGCGATCGACTTCGCCGCCGCAAACGACCGTGGCGATGCGGGTGGCGATTTCGTAGTCGTATTCGCTGATGAAGCGGCCCTCCAGCATGTTGACCAGCAGCATCTTGAAGGTGGCGATGCCGACGTCGCCGGCGACCTGGATGCGGCGTGCCGGCAGCGGGGCGCGGTAGCCCCCTTCGGCCAGCGCACGCGCTTCGGCCTTTGCGATGTGCAGTGCCTCGTAGCTGTTGAAGACGATCTTGTCGGTGGTGCGCAGCAGACCCAGCTCCTGGGCGTTGACTGCCGAGTTGGAGACCTTGGCCATCGCGACGGTTTCGAAGGTCTTCTTCAGTTCGGCGAACACATCGCCGCCCGGACCTGCAGCCACCGAGGCCCGCGCCGCGATCTCCTTCAGGCCGCCACCGGCCGGCAGCAGACCGACGCCGGCTTCGACCAGGCCGATATAGCTTTCCAGCGAGGCCACGGTCTTGGCGCTATGCATCTGGAACTCGCAACCGCCGCCCAGCGCCAGGCCGCGCACGGCCGAAATCACCGGCACCTGCGCATATTTGATGCGCTGGCTGGTGGCCTGGAAGTTGGCGACCAGCGCTTCGAACGCGTCCACCTTGCCGGCCTGCAGCAGACCCAGTGCGCCGGCCAGATCGGCACCGGCGGAGAAGGGCTCCTTCTGCTGCCAGATCACCAGGCCGGCGAAGTCCTTCTCGGCGCGGCCGACGACTTCCTGCAGACCGTTGAGCACGTGGTCGGACACGGTGTTCATCTTGGTCTTGAAGCTGACCACGGCGATGTCATCGCCGTCGTGCCACATGCGCACGCCGTCGTTTTCGAACACCGTCTCGCCCGGCGAGAACTGCTCGCCCAGCAGCGGATCGGGGAAGCGCTGGCGCTTGTACACCGGCAGCGCCGAACGCGGCAGCTTGGCATCGCGCGCCGGGCTGTAGGAGCCTTCGGCGCCGTGCACGCCGTCGCGACCGTCGAACACCCAGTTCGGCAACGGTGCACTGCTCATGCTCTTGCCGTTGGAGATGTCTTCGGCAATCCACTGCGCCACCTGCTTCCAGCCGGCGGCCTGCCAGGTCTCGAACGGGCCGAGCGACCAGCCGTAGCCCCAGCGGATCGCCAGATCCACATCGCGCGCGGTCTCGGCGATATCGGCCAGATGGTAGGCGCTGTAGTGGAACAGGTCGCGGAACGTGGACCACAAAAATTGCGCCTGCGGGTGCTGGCTTTCGCGTAGCTTGGCGAACTTTTCCGCCGGGTTCTTGATCTTGAGGATCTCCACCACCTCGGATGCGGCAGTGCGATCGGCGGCGCGGTAATCCTGCTTTTCCAGATCCAGCACCACGATGTCCTTGCCGACCTTGCGGAAGATGCCGGCGCCGACCTTCTGGCCCAGCGCACCCTTGCCGATCAGCGAATCCAGCCACTTGGGCGACTTGAAATACTGGTGCCACGGGTCGTCCGGCAGGGTGTCGCCCATGGTCTTGATCACGTGCGCCATGGTGTCCAGGCCCACCACGTCGGAGGTACGGTAGGTCGCCGACTTCGGGCGCCCGACCAGTGGGCCGGTCAGGCCGTCCACTTCATCGAAACCCAGTGCGAATTCCTGAGTGTGATGGATGGTGGACAGGATCGAGAACACGCCGATGCGGTTGCCGATGAAGTTGGGCGTGTCCTTGGCGTACACCACGCCCTTGCCGAGCGTGGTCACCAGGAAGGCTTCGAGACCTTCGAGCACGGCCTTGTCGGTGCCCTTGGCCGGGATCAGCTCGGCCAGGTGCATGTAGCGCGGGGGGTTGAAGAAATGCACGCCGCAGAAGCGATGGCGCAATTGCTCCGGCAGTACGTCGGAGAGCTTGTTGATGCCAAGGCCGGACGTGTTGGACGCCAGCACCGCATGCTCGGACACGAACGGCGCGATCTTCTTGTACAGGTCCTGCTTCCAGTCCATCCGCTCGGCGATCGCCTCGATGATCAGGTCGCAGTCGCGCAGCTGTTCCAGGCCGCTCTCGTAGTTGGCCGGTGTGATCGCCTCGGCCAGCGCCTTGCTGGCGAGCGGGGCGGGGCTGAGCTTGCCGAGATTGGCAATCGCCTTGAGCACGATGCCGTCGGCGGGACCTTCCTTGGCAGGCAGGTCGAACAGCACGGTATCGACACCGGCATTGGTGAGGTGCGCGGCGATCTGCGCGCCCATGACGCCGGCACCGAGCACGGCGGCACGACGGACTAGCAACGGATTGGACATAGCGATAAGCCTCTTGTGGAACGTTTACGGTGTGGAATGAGCACGGAAACCGGGTTCGGCGAAACGAATGAGTTCGCGCGCGGCACGCGCACGGTGGTCGGCCTCGCTGACGCCCGGCGGACGCTTGATGAGACCGAAATCGGCCATGGCATAGGTCAGCGCACCGGCGAGGAAGTCCAGGCGCCAGTACAGCTCTTCCTTGCTCAGGCCCGGTACGCAGCCGGCGATGGCCTTGCCGAATTCGCGCAAGACATGGCCGTAGTGGTCGGACAGGAACTTGCGCAAGTTGTCGTTCTTTTCGGCATAGGCGCGTGCGATCACGCGTACGAAGGCGCCGCCGTTCTGGCGGTCCTGCGCCATTGCCAGCGCCGGCTCGACGAAAGCTGCGAGCACAGCCGTGAGCTCGCCGGGCTGCGACTTCTTCGCCGCTTCCAGCTGCTGCAACCGCGCCGTGGTCATCTCGTCCATGCGCCGGCGAAACACCTCGTTGACCAGGTTTTCCTTGGAGCCGAAGTGGTAATTGACCGCCGCGATGTTGACGTCGGCCTGGGTGGTGAGTTGGCGCAGCGAGGTGCCGGCGAACCCGTGCTGGGCGAACAGCTCCTCGGCCGCACCGAGAATGCGGTCTTTCGTGGAGAAGTGGGCGGGCTTGGGCATGCGCAGGGATAAAGCTCAATCAAACGATTGTTTGAGTCTACGGGCTCAATTGCCGACAGGTCATGCCGCAATGCAGCACGATTCAGGGGGCGGTGTGCAAACGGATCTGCGACGGGATAGAATTGACCATCGCAAAGAAGCCTAAGCCCGCGTTTTGACGCGGGTTTTTTTCATGATAACCTCGGGCCTTCAGTGGCCCGCCCAACGGAGAATTCCCAATGGCGCTGGAGCGCACCCTGTCCATCATCAAGCCCGACGCCGTCGCCAAGAACGTCATCGGCGAAATCTACAGCCGCTTCGAGAAGGCCGGCCTGAAAGTCGTGGCCGCCAAGTACAAGCAGCTGTCGCGCCGCGAAGCCGAAGGCTTCTACGCCGTGCACCGTGAGCGTCCGTTCTTCAACGCGCTGGTCGAGTTCATGATCTCCGGCCCGGTGATGATCCAGGCGCTGGAAGGCGAGAACGCCGTTGCTGCACACCGCGACCTGCTGGGCGCGACCAATCCCAAGGACGCTGCGCCGGGCACCATCCGCGCCGACTTCGCCGACTCGATCGATGCCAATGCCGCTCACGGCTCGGATTCGGTCGAGAACGCTGCCAACGAAGTCGCGTATTTCTTTGCTGCTACCGAAGTGGTCTCGCGCTGAGGCCGAGAGAGTCGAATCGTGAATGAGGTCGTGATCCCCTCCGTGTTGCAGGACATTCCCGTCCGCACTTCGGAACCGCGCAAGCAGAACCTGCTCGACCTCGATCGCGAGGGTCTGGAGCGCTTCTTCGCCGACACGCTCGGCGAGGCGCGTTACCGTGCCCATCAGGTGATGAAGTGGATTCACCACCGCTACGTCACCGATTTCGACCAGATGACCGACCTCGGCAAGGCACTGCGTGCGAAGTTGCACCAGCACGCCGAGGTCCTCGTCCCGAATGTCGTGTTCGACAAGCCTTCGACCGACGGCACCCACAAATGGCTGCTGGCCATGGGCACCGACGGCAAGAACGCCATCGAAACCGTGTATATCCCCGACAAGGGCCGCGGCACGCTGTGCGTGTCCTCCCAGGTCGGCTGCGGCTTGAACTGCACCTTTTGCTCAACCGCCACCCAGGGCTTCAACCGCAACCTCACCACTGCCGAAATCATCGGTCAGGTGTGGGTGGCGGCGCGCCATTTGGGCAATGTGCCGCACCAGCAGCGTCGTCTCACCAACGTGGTGATGATGGGCATGGGCGAGCCGCTGATGAATTTCGACAATGTCGTGCGCGCGATGAGCGTGATGCGCGACGACCTCGGCTATGGGCTGGCCAGCAAGCGGGTGACGTTGTCGACTTCCGGCCTGGTGCCGATGATCGACCGGCTCTCCACCGAAAGCGACGTCTCGCTGGCAGTGTCGCTGCATGCGGCCAACGACGCGCTGCGCGAAAGCCTGGTGCCGTTGAACAAGAAGTACCCGATCGCCGAGTTGATGGAGTCGTGCGCGCGTTATCTGCGCGGCAGCAAGAAACGCGACTCGGTGACCTTCGAATACACCTTGATGAAGGGCATCAACGACCAGCCGGAGCATGCGCGCCAGCTGGCGAGACTGATGCGTCAGTTCGATAATGCGGTGCAGTCCAAGGACGCCGGCAAGGTCAATCTGATTCCGTTCAATCCGTTCCCGGGCACGCGCTATGAGCGTTCGGGCGAGACGGAGATTCGCGCGTTCCAGAAAATTCTGCTCGATGCGCAGGTGCTGACGATGGTTCGCCGCACCCGTGGCGACGACATCGACGCCGCATGCGGGCAGCTCAAGGGGCAGGTCATGGACCGTACCCGTCGCCAGGCGGAGTTCCGCCGCACATTGGAAGGGCAGGGCGATCGAGATGCGGCAGCGTGAACTCGCGTTAATGGCGGCGGTGGCGATCGCGCTGTGTGCGGTCGGCTGCGGTGGGCGTAATGCCAAGGCAGGGTCGGTCAAGACCGTGGAAGAGGTCTCGCCGGTGTATTCATTCCGCGATAGCTCTGAGACCAAGAGCCGTCTGGCGGTGCAGGAGAAACTCGGCCTCGCCCGTAATCGTCTGCAGACCGGCGATTACGCCAGTGCCGAAGAACAGGTGCGTGCTGCCCTGAAAAAGGATGCGCAATCGGTGGATGCCATTGGCTTGCTGGCGCTGATTCAGGGTGCCAAGGGCGAGACAGCAGCTGCTGGTGCGTCGTACCGGCGCGCTGCGGAACTCGCGCCGCAGCGCGGCGACGTGCTGAACAACTACGGCGCCTGGTTGTGTGCCAATGGGTCGCCAGCTGAGGCGTTGACCTGGTTCGATCGTGCATTGGCTGATCGTACGTACGCGTCTCCCGCGTCTGCACTGGGAAATGCTGGCGGGTGCGCGATCAAGGCGGGGCAGTCCGAACGCGCTGCGGGTGATCTGCGCAAAGCGCTCGATCTAGATCCGGATAATCCATATGCGCTCGAATCAATGGCGCGCCTGGAAGCGGGGCGTCGCAATTATTTCGAAGCCCGCGCTTTTATCGAACGACGTCTTTCGGCTGCACCGGCGACTGCTTCCGTGTTACAACTCGCCATTCAGATTGAGCAAGGGCTAGGCGACAAGGTAGCTGCCGGCCGTTACCAACAGCGGTTGGTCAAGGAATTCCCTGACGCAGCGACCGCTACTCCCGGGGCCAATGCATTGTGATCAGTGATTCCAACCCGAACCTTTTCGAGCAGGAAAAGGGCTGCGGACAGCATTTGCGCGAAGCGCGCGAGGCGGCAGGTCTGAGCGTGGACGAGGTGGCTGGCAAGCTGCGCATGCCGTCGCATGTGGTGCGTTCGTTGGAGCAGGAGGACTGGCAGCGTCTGGGCGCGCCCGTGTTCGTGCGCGGGCAACTGCGCAGCTATGCGCGCTTGCTGCAGGTCGACCTGGAGCCGCTCATGCAGCAGGCGACCATCGCGCCGATCGAACCGGTCAAGCTGATCAGTCACACGCATACGCCACGTGCGCGGCGCATTCTCGAAAGTACCGCGCGTAAGGCCATGTACGTGGTCATTACCGGCGTGTTCGCGGTGCCGGTCTGGTATGCCACGCGCTCGCATCTGGATGGCAAGGCGCCAAGCACGGTGTCGTTGGACAGCATGCCGGAGGCTGCGAAGTCGGCTGCGCCAGGGACTCCTGTAACGCCGCCGGCTCCCGTGCCGCGCGAGCAGCCCGCGCCATATATCGCATCGATGACCCCGGTGCCACGTGCCGCCGCCGACGCCCAGGTGCCTGCCGCGGCAGCTGCCCCGGGCGGCAGTTTGTCGTTGAATTTCAGCGGCGACAGTTGGGTGCAGATCCTGGCGCCGGACGGCACTGCGGTCGAAAAAGCACTCGTACGTGCCGGCGAACGTCGCACGTATTCGCCGGGTCAGGTGGGTCGCATCGTGCTCGGCAATGCGTCGGCGGTACAGGTTCAGCAAGGCGGCAGTATTGTCGATGTGAAACCGTTCCAGCGCGCTAACGTGGCCCGTTTTGCGGTATCCTCCGACGGCTCCGTGGTACCTGCTTCCGAGTGAAGCGGACTGCGGTTTTTCATTTATTCCTTTTGATGTTCCGCGCCTCCGGGATGACGGAGCGAGAGTACGCATGGCGATCGACGATCTGCTGGACGAACACGAACAAGGCGAACGCGTTCGTTCCTGGTTGAGAAACAATGGCGCGGGTCTGGTGGGCGGCGTCCTGGTTGGACTGGCTCTGATCCTGGGTTGGCAGTGGTGGCAGAAGCACACCAACACCGAGTTGGTCGAGGCCAATACCCGCTACGAGGCGGTGGTCAAGTCGATCCAGGCCAAAGACCTGGACAAGGCAGCCAAGGACATCGTGGCGCTGGACGACGGCAAGGGTGGCATTTACGCCGAACTGGCAGCGCTACGCCTGGCCAAGGCGCAAGTCGACGCCGGCAAGAACGCTGAAGCAATCAAGACGTTGCGCGACGTCCCAGCCGAAGGCGAGCTCAAGCAGATCGTGCAGCAGCGCTTGGCGCGCGTGCTGACCGAAAGCGGCAAGCCGGACGAGGCGATCAAGCTGCTGGCCGATGCGCAGGACCACGCCAGCCTGGAGATCCGCGCCGACGCGTTGGTGGCGCAGGGCAAGCCGGATGAAGCGCGTGCGTTGTATACCAAGGCCCTGACCACGGTGGATGTGGCTTCGCCGCAGCGCCGGTTGCTGGAAACCAAGCTGATGGATGTGGGTGGCAAAGTGCCCGATCCGGCGGAGCAGATTTGATGAAGCAGGTTGATATGTATAAGCGCGTTGCGTTGATTGCCGTGATGGGTCTGTCGCTGGCTGGCTGCAGCACCGTCAAGGGCTGGTTTGCCGGGAAGGACGCTGCTGCCAAGAAGGCGCAGGAACCTGCCGAGCTGGTGAAGTTCGAGCCGTCGGTCAAGGTCGAGAAGATCTGGTCCACCGGCGTTGGCAAGGGTGAAGGGCATATCGGCGTACGTCAGCGCCCGGCCGTGGCCGATGGCAAGGTGTATGCAGCGGCGATTACCGGTGGCGTGCAGGCACTGGACCTGCAGACCGGCAAGCGCGTGTGGGAATACAAGCCCAAGAAAGAAGAACGTAACGACCGCAAGTTCAAGCAGCGCCTGTCCGGCGGTCCCGGTGTCGGCGAAGGCTTGGTGGTCATCGGTAGCCTGTCCGGCGATGTGATCGCGTTGAACCAGGCTGACGGCACTGAAAAGTGGCGTGCCAAGGTGCCCAATGAAGTAATCGCCGCGCCGGCCATCGCGCAGAATTTGGTCCTGGTGCGCAGCAACGACGGTCGCGTGACCGCGTTCGATGCGGCTACCGGCGAGCGTCGCTGGTTCCATGCCGAAGAAGGTCCGACCTTGTCGGTGCGCGGTAACGCGCCGATCGTCACTGGCCCGGGCGTGGTGTTCGTGGGCAACGACAGCGGAACCTTGAGTGCGCTGGCGCTACAGGACGGTCGTCCATTGTGGGAGCAGGCCATCGGCGTGCCGGAAGGTCGTACCGAGCTGGAGCGCATGTCCGACGTCGACGGCGCGCCTGTGTTGGATGGCACCACGCTGTATGCAACCAGCTTCAAGAACGAAACTCTCGCACTGGAAGGCCCGAGCGGACGCCCGCTGTGGACGCGCGATCACGGTGGCGCCGGCGGCGTCGGTGTGTCGTCGGCCGTCGTGGTTGTATCGGACAACGCGGGTTCTGTGTGGGGCCTGGACAAGAGCAGCGGTGCGGCGATGTGGTCGCAGGCTGCCTTGGCACGTCGTTCGCTGACCGGTGTGGCCATCCAGGGCGATTACGCCGTGGTCGGCGATTACAAGGGCTACCTGCACTGGCTGAAACTCAGCGACGGTGCGTTGGCCGCGCGCGCGCGCGCTGGACGCGACACGCTGCTGGCGCAACCGCAGGTCGTTGATGGCATCTTGCTGGTACAAAACACCGACGGCGATCTCACCGCCTTCCGGTTGGCACAATAAGGACCTTGCGATGCTGCCCCTGGTCGCCCTGGTTGGACGGCCCAATGTCGGCAAGTCCACCATCTTCAATGCGCTGACGCGCACCCGCGACGCGTTGGTCCACGACCAGCCCGGCGTTACCCGCGACCGTAACTACGGGGTCTGCCGTCTCGACGAGCAGCAACCCTTCATCGTCGTCGATACCGGCGGTATTGCCGGCGACGAGGAAGGCCTTGCCGGCGCCACTGCGCGCCAGGCACGTGCCGCCGCCGGCGAAGCCGATCTGGTGCTATTCGTGGTCGATGGCCGCGAAGGCGCATCGTCGCTCGATGACGAAATCCTGGCCTGGTTGCGCAAACTGGCGCGGCCGACCGTGTTGGTGATCAACAAGATCGATGGCACCGACGAAGAAACCGTGCGCTCGGAATTTGCGCGCTACGGCTTCTCCGACGTGGTGGCGCTGTCTGCTGCGCACCGGCAGGGCATTGATGAATTGCTCGAAGAGGTGGCTGCACGGCTGCCGGAAGAAGGATCCGGCGAATTGCTGGACAACGACCCGGCACGCGTGCGTATCGCCTTTGTCGGCCGTCCGAATGTGGGCAAGTCGACGCTGGTCAATCGCCTGCTGGGCGAAGAACGCATGATCGCATCGGAAGTCCCGGGCACCACGCGTGATTCGATCGCGGTGGACCTGGAGCGCGATGGCCGTCAGTACCGCCTGATCGATACCGCCGGCTTGCGCCGTCGCGGCAAGGTGGAAGAGGCGGTCGAGAAATTCAGTGCGTTCAAGACGCTGCAGGCGATCGAGCAATGCCAGGTCGCAGTCTTGATGCTGGACGCCACCGAAGGCGTGACCGATCAGGATGCGACGATTCTCGGCGCGATCTTGGACGCCGGCCGCGCGTTGGTCGTGGCGATCAACAAGTGGGATGGGCAAAGCGACTATCAGCGGGCGCAGGCCGAAGATCTGCTCTCGCGCAAGCTGGGCTTCGTCAGCTGGGCAGAGGCGGTGCGGATTTCTGCATTGCATGGTTCGGGCATGCGCGAGCTGTTCCAGGCGATTCACCGTGCGCACGCATCGGCGACGCACGAATTCAGCACCAGCGAAGTGAACCAAGCGCTGGAAATCGCGTATGAGACCAACCCGCCACCGAGCATTCGCGGCCATGTCTCCAAACTGCGCTATGTGCATCCGGGCGGGGCGAATCCGCCGACCTTTATTGTGCATGGCACGCGTCTGAAGGTGTTGCCGGAGTCTTATAAGCGCTATTTGGAAAATTTCTTCCGCAAGCGTTTCAAGCTGGTCGGCACGCCGGTGCGTTTCATCTTCCGCGAAGGCGCAAACCCGTACGAGGGCAAGAAGAATCCGCTCTCCGATCGGCAGGTCGCCCGCAAGCGGCGCCTGATGCGGCACGTCAAAGGGAAGTAATTGCGCGCAGGCCGCCTGAGCGTGATGTTCAGGTGGTGTGGCAGGGGCTTAGACCGTTGGGCTGCGCGTTTTAATTGGTTGCTTGTAGTCGGGGTTCTGAGCGTTCTGGGCTTCCTCCTGAGTGTTTGACCGACACTCGAGGCAGTTGCCGGCACGGGGGCCGCGCGCTCATGCGCAATCGAAATTCACTCGCAGCGCAGTGCGTTCTCAAAGCCCATCTCCTGCTTTGGCGGCCGAGTGATGCCGGCATCCTTCGCGTTGGCGGCGCACTGGTATCCTGCGCGCCATGACTGACTATCCTTCCCGCATTCCTTACGCGCAGGCGCTGCAGATTCTGCGCGCTGTCGCGGCCAGCAACCGTCCGCCGGATGAAAACATCGCCATCTCGCGCGCCGATGGGCGGATCTGTGCCGGCGATTTGATTGCACCTCTGGCACTGCCGCCATTTGCCAACAGCGCGATGGATGGCTTTGCGCTACGGCACGCCGATGTTGCTGACGGCGATGCGTCGTTGCAACTGGTCGGCGAACAGTTTGCCGGCGAGCGTTGCGCAGGCACGCTGAGCGCCGGGCAATGCCTGCGCATTACCACAGGTGCGCCGCTGCCGGATGGTGCCGACACCGTGATTCCAAAGGAGGACGCCGACGAGCGCGACGGCAGCGTACGGTTTCGAACCGCGCCTTCAGCGGGCGCTGCCGTACGCCTGGTCGGTAGCGACGTGCGTGCCGGCGATCTGGTGATACAGACCGGGCAGGTGCTGACGCCGGCGCGTATCGGTCTGGCTGCTGCGCTAGGTGTATCACGCCTTGCGGTTGCGCCACGCCCGACCATTGCGGTGCTGGCTACCGGCGATGAACTGATCGAGCCGGGCATGCCGCTTGGGCCGGGACAGATCTACAACAGCAACCGCGACATGCTGATGGCGCAGCTGCGTGCGCTGGGCTATGCGCCAACCGCCTGGCCGACCTTGCCGGACGACCCGCAGCGCATCCGCACCATGCTGGAAGATGCGGCCGCTGCGTTCGATGTGGTGATTACCTGCGGCGGCGTCTCTGCCGGCGAAAAGGATTATCTGCCCCGTTTGATCGGCGAACTGGGCCGCATCCACTTCTGGCGCGTGCGCATGCGCCCGGGCATGCCGGCGGTGCTGGGGCAGATCGGCCGTTGCCTGGTGCTGGGTCTGCCGGGCAACCCGGTCTCGGTGCTGGCAACGCTGATTGCCTACGGCGTGCCATTGCTGGATGAATTGCAGGGGCGCAGCGAAGCGCGCCCGGTCTGGCATGCCGCGTTGGCAAGCCCCTGGGAAAAGCGCCACGAACGCCTGGAATTCCTGCGTGGACGGTTGGAGTGCGGCGAAGACGGGCGGCTGACCGCGCTACCGCACCGCGGCGATGCGTCGCATCTATTGCGTGGCGCGGCCGACAGCAATGCCTTGATCGTGCTGCCAGAGCAGGCGCGGCGTTTCGACGCCGGCGAGGTTGTGCGGGTGATTCCTTACGCGTTGTGAGCGTTTGATGGATCGATTGTGCTCGGCTACCTGCCGCGCATTGTTGAGGGCGATGGCGAATGAGTCATGACGTCGCGAGGTGCGGGACGAGAATCTCCCACATGCCGGATGAGTTTCTTCTGTTGCTTGAGGTGTCTGTGTCGTGGTGTAAACGCGAAAACCTGGACAAGCGAGTGCGCGTCGCGTTGTAGCCCCTCTCCGGTCGGCAGAGGAGTGAGGGTACGGCGCAAGATAGCAATCGACGCCCACGCCGAAATGCGCAAAGCAGCAACACACGTTGCATTGCATCGGTGGCAAGCCAATCAGTCAGCAGGCTGACACCACACAGCCACTGTCAGCTGCTCTCAGCCAACCGCACTGCCGCAGAATGCCGCGTAATCCGCATAGCCGCTAAAGACCACGCCAGGCGCACACACCGGGCAGTGCGGATCCGGCGGCAAGCGGATGTCGCGAAACCGCATCGCTAGCGCATCGAAGCTGAGCAGGCGGCCAGTCAGGCTGTCGCCGATGTCGAGCAGCAACTTGATCACCTCGGTGGCCTGCAATAACCCGATGACACCGGGCAGCACGCCGAGCACGCCAGCCTCGGCACAGCTGGGTGCGAATTCCGGTGGCGGCGGTTCGGGAAACAGGCAGCGGTAGCAGGGCGCATGGCCGCGGCTGCGGCCGGCATCGAACACGCTGACCTGTCCTTCGAACTGCTGCACCGCGCCGTAGACCAGTGGTTTGCCGAGTTTGACGCAGGCATCATTGAGCAAATAGCGCGCAGGAAAATTGTCTGCGCCATCCACCACCACATCCACGTCCTGCAGCAAGGTTTCCACATTGTCGGCGCTGACGCGCGTCTGCACCGCGTCGATGTGCACGCGCGGGTTGAGTGCAGCGATGCGTTGCGCGGCGGAGTCGACTTTGGCAGTGCCGACGCTGTCTTCGGTGTGCAGAATTTGGCGTTGCAGATTGCTGCGGTCCACCACATCGTCGTCGGCGATGCGCAGATGTCCCACACCGGCTGCGGCAAGGTAGAGCGCTGCTGGCGAGCCCAACCCGCCTGCGCCGACCAGCAGCACGTGCGCACGCGCAAGGCGCTGCTGACCTTCCACGCCGACCTGCGGTAGACGCAGATGGCGCGAATAGCGCTCAAGAAAATCCTGTTCGTCCGGCGGCAGCGTGGGGTGCACCAACGGCAGGCCGTCGCTGGCCCAGGCACTGGTGCCACCGGCGACCGACGCCACCTGCGCATAGCCGTGCGTGCGCAAGATGGCGGCTGCGTGCGCCGAGCGTTTGCCACTCTGGCAGATCAGTACGATTTCGCGGGTCTGATCGGGCAAATGCGCTGCCGGCTCCGTTTCCACCGCGTTCTGTGCGATGGCTAAGGCGCCTTCTGCCTGACCGCTGGCGCGCTCATGCAGTTGCCGGATGTCGATCAGCAAGGCGCCTTGCAAGGCGCGGGCACGGGCATCGGCGGGGGAGATGTCATGGCTGCTCATATGACTATTGTCGCGCAAACGATGCCGCTGCGATGCGCAGCCGCCGGCGATATCTAAGCAATGGCGTAGCCGGTGCATGGTGATCTACGATCTGCGATGTCGCAGCGGCGATGACGTTGTACTACCAGCCACACGGGTAAATCCGGCCTTGTTCCACATGTGAAAGCGGCTCTTCAGGCCCGGACTGCTTGCTCTGAAGCATGCCCAAGCGCGCGTCATCGCCAGCGACCCACTTCGAGACCCGCGTGTTCATTTCATCGCGGCAAGCCTGTCTCACGCATCATGCTGCGGCTTCGCCTTAGCGTACCTACGCCCCGGGTGTTTGCTTTCGCATGTGAGCGGGTAACGCAATCTGCGCACAGCCTTGGCACCAGTCTCACCGGCGCAAGGTTAGCGTAAGCGCAGTAAAGGAGATCGTTATGACACCTGAAATCGATGCGCAATTGAAACAACTGGCCGACGCACTGCCGGACATGCGTAGTCAACACCCGGATGACTTTTGGGATGTGTTCCACGCCCGTGCTGAAAAAATCATCGGTGCGGCGGAGTCGCAGGAGCAAGCTGCACAGATCGTCAAACGGATCGACGAGATTTTGGCTGCCAATCAATTGGGGCCTGCGGATCCTGGGGCGTAGTGGAACCTTGTTGGCGCGCGGCCAGCCAGTCTCGTTGTGATGATGGTCTCGCATCGCACTGGACTGCGCGTTTCACTGCATCAAGATATGAAAGTGGCGCTGTGCCGGCCGGTGCGCAGTTGGGCGAATTGGTGCGTTACGACTGGCAACCCACAGCCCGGGCCGAAGTGCGATTACAAGCTTGCGTGATTCGAGCGCCCGACCCGGCATGCAAAAACGTTGGTGGACTTGCCGCATCCGGTTGCACTGATCGGCGACTTCAATGTGGTGCCCACCGATTCGGATATCTACGATCCCAAGGGATGGCGCAAGGATGCCTTGCTGCAGCCGCAAAGCCGCCAGGCGTATCAAACGCTGTTAGTGCAAGGCTGGACCGACAGCTTGCTGGCAGTGCATGGCGATGCGCCGATCTACACGTTCTGGGATTACTTTCGCCAGCATTTTGCCCGCGATCGTGGCTTGCGCATCGATCATCTGCTGCTCAATCGCAGGCTGGCGCCTGGCTTGCAAGGTGCCAGCGTCGACAAGCGGGTATGTGGGCTGGAGAAGGCCAGTGATCACGCACCGACCTGGATCAGGGTACGTGTGCCCGATGCGCCAGGTGGCGCAGCGGTAGATGCCGCACCCGTTGAGAAGGCGCGGACGCCGGCAGCAGCGAAGACGCCTGTGCGCAAGGCGGCCGCCAAGAAGATGCCTCCCGCTGCTGCAAAGGAAGCGGTCAAGAAGATCATTGGCAAGACAGCGGAAACTGCATCGGCGAAGCCGCGGAAACCAGCGAAAAAGACCAACTGACAATCTCAACCAGCCTGCAGGCGTTATCCACACCACACATCTAAGCCGCGCGTTCCAGCTTGCGGCTCTTGAGTCGTTGCACTCCGTAGCCGTGAGGGCGGTCATGAAGATCAGCACGTTGCTGACGATACATACCGCATCGCCAACGAGATCGCTGGACAGGCGCTGATCTGGCCGAGGAACAACCAGCGCGAGATACTACGCGCGGCGTAGGAGCGCCTTTTTTGTGGATCTGCCGGATCGAGGCGGCGATCAGGATGATGCTGGCGAGCCAGCCCACAGAGTCGACGCATTGCAGGCGTTGCAGTTGCTCTCACGTGCGGCCTGCGACCTTGCCGCGCGCACGGTCTGCATCCTGTTTGAGCAGCTTCAAGCATTGTGTGCAGTGTGTGAGGCGGGCTTGGGCTATGCAAACGCCGTGCTGCCGCAACGGCCGCGCCTGTACCTGCTGCGCCAGGGGCCGGTATCCTAGCCAGGTCACCCATTGATCGGCACTGTCCTGCACATGATCAGCTATGCCGAAGCACTCGCGCTGGTCCGCGCGCACGTCGCACCGCTCACCAGCGAGTGGGTCGCGAGCGCCGATGCGGAAGGCCGCGTGCTCGCCGACACCTTGTTGAGTCCGGCCGAGTTGCCGCCCTTCGATAACAGTGCGATGGATGGGTTTGCGCTGGCAACCGCCGGTGCTGGCGCATTGGCAGACAGCGAGCACGTGGTCTGCGGCACCGTGGCAGCTGGGCAGGATGCCGGTGCGGCCGCCAGAGGTGTGGCCTGGGAAATCATGACCGGTGCCGGGCTGCCGGTCGGTGCCGATACGGTGGTGCCGATCGAACAGGTGCAGATTCTAGAACGCGACGGCGAGCGCCCCAGCCGCATCCGCCTGCGTCAGCCGGTGCGTGCGGGGCAGCACATCCGTCGTCGCGGCGAAGACGTGTGCTTGCACGATCGCGTGATCGATGCCGGCACCGTACTGCGCGGTGCGCATCTGATGCTGTTGGCAGGCTTGGGCTGCGCGCGCCTGCAGGTGGTGCGGCGGCCGCGCGTCGCCTTGATCGCCACGGGACGCGAGTTGATCGGCGACCCCGCGCAAGCGTTGCAGCCTGGCCAGATCCGCGACGGCACCAGCAGTTATCTGCTGAGTCAGCTACGTGCCGCTGGTGCCGATGTTGTGTGGCGCGGGCAGGTGGGCGATGACGATGCTGCGTTCGATGCGGCGCTGGCGCGGGCCTGCAATGCCGGTGCCGATCTCATTCTGAGCACCGGCGCAGTCTCGCGTGGTCGTTACGATTTCATCCCGGATGCGCTGGCACGCCACGCTGCCGCGTTACTGTTTCACAAGGTGGCAGTGCGGCCGGGCAAGCCGGTATTGCTGGCACGCTTCGGTGATGGTGCCCTGTTTATCGGCTTGCCAGGCAACCCGATGGCCAGTGCAGCCGGGCTGCGCTTTTTCGTGGAGCCAGCACTGCGTGGTTTGTCGGGTATGCCGGTCGAGCATGGCTTGCGCGTGGCCTTGGAAACGCCAATGCAGGCGCGGCCGATCTGGCGGCAGCATTTGCGCGCACGGCTGCTGTGCAGCACGGCAGGGGAGCTGTCGGTGCAGATCCTGCCGCAGCAAGAATCCTTTCGTGTGGCGCCGTTGCTGCAGGCTAGCGTTTGGGCAGTGCTGGAGCCGCAGGAAGAAGGCGCTGCACCGAGCACGCATGCAGAGGTTTTTGGCTTGGGCCATCTGCAACCGGCTGCGCCTGAGATTGCGCCATGAAGACGCATCTGCCCGACATCAAGCGTTGGGCTGTCGCATGACGACGATGCAGCCATGGACGGGTGTGGTGCTGGCGGGAGGCCGTTCGTCGCGGATGGGGCAGGACAAGGCGTTGTTGCCTTGGCATGGGCGCCCGTTGTTGGATCAGATGCAGGCGCTGTTGCGCGAGGCTGGTGCGCAGCACGTATTGGTCAGCGGCGACCGACCCGACTACGCCGGCATTGCCGACGCCCAGCCTGATCTGGGCCCGCTCGGTGGGCTTGCGAGCGTGATCGCGCGTGTGGCCGATGCCACCAAGTTGGTGGTGGTGCCGGTGGATATGCCGCTGCTGTCGGCTGCGTTGCTGAGCAAGCTGCTGGCGCCGTCGCAGCACCGCTGCGTGGCGTTCGAGGATCAGATGTTGCCGATGTGCCTGCGCATCGATGTCGTTGTGCGTGAGGCCTTGGCCACGCGGATGGCTGGCGACGCATCGTCACGCTCGCTGCGCGCCTTGCAGCGTTCACTGCAATGCCATCGCGTGGCTGTCACCGCCAGCGAACGTACCGCATTCGTCAATTGCAACACGCCCGAGCAGTGGAGTGAGCTGATCCATGAAAATCCAGATTGAAGGCCAGCAGGTGCGATTCCGTATCGACGAAGCCGAGCTGGCCGAATTGCTGGCCGGTCACACAGTCGACAATGCGAGCCGGTTGCCGAGCGGGCAGGGTGCGCGATTGGTGCGGCACAGCGTAAGCCTCACCGGCGGTCACGCAGCGTGCAATTGCGCCACCGATCATTGGCAATTATTGGTACCACGTGGCGCGCTCGAAGAGCATGTGCGGCAACTGCCCAGCCGCGAGGGCTTGAGCTTCACGTTCGATGCGGGTGCCGGGCACGCGGAAACCATGGCACTGCGCGTCACTTTCGATATCGATGTGCGCGACAGTGCGCGCAAGCGGTTTCCGAAAGACGGATCTTGATGCGCGCAGTGTGGCGTTGCTGCAGTAGTTGAAGTGATGCAGCGTTTGATGTGCGAGCGTCCCAAACGTCAGGCGAGGCAGTTGCTTAGGTGTATGCCGAATAGTCTCGCCAACGCGTCGCCGATCATGACGCAGGGTCAATCGTGCGCATGGGTGGCAGTAATTCCAGGCACGCGATCGCAGGCCAAACCGCGTGCCTGCAAGGCAGCGTCGATCGCATCGGCAGCGGCGCTGTCGTAACCGGCGCCGCTGCGCAGGGCGACGACATGTAGGCCGGCGCTGGCCAGTTCCACGATCAGTTGCTGTTGTGCGTCAGTTGCCGGCGGCAACGTGCGGCGTGAGGCGTCGCGGCGCGCAAGCTCAAGCACGGCATCGGGAATGTGTTCGTCGATCAGCAGCACATCGGCCAGATTCATCGCGCGCAGGGCTTTCAAGGTGAGTAGGCCCGGATCGCCGGGGCCGGTACCGACCAGCTGTACGCTGCCGCGCGCCGGGATGGTGCCGGCATCATCGAGCGCTGCATTGAACGCGGCCTCGGCCGCGTCATCGTTGCCAGCCTGCAGCAACAACGGCACGTCGCCGTCGATGACACGGTCGAACCAACGGCGACGACGATTCATGTCCGGAAACTGGCTGCGAATGCGCTCGCGGTGCTTTGCAAACAGTCCGGCGAAGCGGCCGACCGACGCATCCAGTTCGCGTTCCAGCCGTTCACGCAGACGCCGTGCCAACATCGGCGCGGCGCCTGCCGAGGAGATGGCGATGACCAGCGGGTCGCGGTCCACGATGGCCGGCACCTGATACGTCGACAGTTCGGCATCGTCCACCACATTGACCAGCCGTTGTCGCGCACCTGCGGCGGCCGCAACGCGCTGGTTCAAATCGGTGTCGTCGGTCGCAGCCACCACCAGCCAGACATCGTCGATCCATGCCGGGTCGAACTCGCCACCCAGTTGCTCGAAGCGGCCGGTCTGCATCAGCACGGCAAGCTCCGGCGAGAGCGCGTGTGCATAGAGGCGGATGTGCGCCTCGGCCTTGAGCAGCGCCAGCACTTTGCGCGTGGCGACTTCGCCGCCGCCGATGACCAGGACGGCGCGCCCCTGCAGATTGGCGAACAACGGGAACAACGGCATCAGACACACTCCGAAAAGATGGCTCGCACCAACGGCATGTTGCATGGCACCATCAAGCCACGTCCACGCCTCGCTGCCGCCAATGCGTGTTTTGCTGGTCAACGATACCGAAAAGCCGATCGCCGAACTGCGCCAGGCGCTGACGCGTGCTGGCTACACGGTGCTCGACGATGTGGCGTCGATCAGTGCGTTGCTGCATGCCGTGCAGAGCCAGCAGCCCGATGTGGTCGTGATCGATGTGGATTCGCCTTCGCGCGATACCTTGGAGCAGCTGTCGATGCTGCATGCACATGCACCGCGGCCGGTGGTGATGTTTTCCGGCGATGGCGACGATGCGTTGATCCATGCGGCGGTCGGTGCGGGCGTGACGGCGTATGTGGTGGATGGCTTGGCGCCAGCACGGCTGGCGCCGATCGTGCAGGTGGCGCTGGCCCGTTTTGCGCAAGAAAGCAGCATGCGCAAGCGCCTGGACGATGTACAGCAGGCGTTGCAGGACCGTAAGCAGATCGACCGCGCCAAGGGCCTACTGATGGAAAAGCGCGGTCTGAGCGAGGCCGATGCCTATGCGGCGTTACGCCAGCAGGCGATGAAGCAGGGCGTCAAGCTGGCCGAAGTGGCGCGCCGCATTGTGGCCATGGCCGACTTGTTGGGATGAATCTATGAGCCAAGCCGAACTTCCCGTATTGCGCGTGGCCTACATGCCGTTGATCGACTGCGCGCCGTTGGTTGCTGCACAGCGCCTGGGCCTGGACAGTGCGCATGGTCTGCAGTTGGACTTGCAGCGGCAGGCATCGTGGGCGGGCGTGCGCGACCGTCTGCTGGCAGGCGAAGTGGAGGCGGCGCATGCCCTGGCCAGCCTGGTCTACGCGATCGATCTGGGTATCGCCGGGCCGCAGTGCCCGATGGCGTTGTTGATGACGCTCAACCATAACGGCCAGGCGATCACGCTGGCGCCTGCAATTGCGCAAGCGTTGGCGGCTGGTCGCACGTTGCTCCAGGCATTGACCGGTTTGGGGCGCCGCGCGGTGTTCGCGCAGACCTTTCCCACCGGGACACATGCGCTATGGCTGTACTACTGGCTGGCCGCGGGCGGGGTAGATCCGATGCGCGATGTGGATGTGCTCAGTATTCCGCCGCCGCAGATGCCCGAGGCACTGGCCAGCGGTTTGGTCGACGGCTATTGCTCCGGCGAGCCGTGGGCGGCAGTGGCCCAAGCGCAGGGCAGCGGGCAGCGTGTGATCCGCAGCGGTGAGTTATGGCCCGGCCATCCGGAAAAAGTGCTGGCATGCCGTCGCGAATTCGCTGCGCTGCAGCCTGAGTTGACCGAGCGACTAACCGCCTGCGTGCTGGAGGCCTGCCGTTGGCTGGACGCCACGCCGGCCAACCGTGCGCTGTGCGCACAATGGTTGGCCGAGCCGGAGCATATCGGTGTGCCGGCCGCGCATCTGGCCGCGTGTCTGGACGCTGCTGTCGAGATTGAGGCCAATGCGGGTGCCAACGCCGTTGCAGACGATGCGACAGGGTTGGCGTTCCATCGCGGCGGCACAGTGAACATGCCGTGGCTTTCGGACGGGGAATGGTTCTTAAGCCAGTTCCAGCGTTGGGGTTGGCATGACATCGAGGACGATGACATCGCGCGGCTGCGTGACATCCATCGGCTCGATAACTATCGGCGCGCTGCCGCACGGGTGGGTGTTGCGGTGCCGGACAGCGATCACCGCAGCAATCGGTTGTTCGATGCGCTGAAAGGCGATTGAGCACTGGGTGGAGTCTGCCATGGTGGTTGGAGATTGCGATAAATCACGCGTAGCGCAGCGCATCTGCGACATGGTTGGAGGGCCCTTGCCCGTTCACCGTCGCAGGAAGCGCTGCAAGGACGTCCTTGTAGGCTCGATGGCGGCGTGGATGCCGCCATCGAGCCCCCTGCGATGCGCCAACGGCGTGTCCCGCGAGCAGCGAGGGCATCGTCCGCGCTTCGCGTTTGCTGCGAGGACCAACTGAGCTGATCGGTGCACAGAGCTTTCAACAGATGGATCGCTTCTCTCAAGAGTGGTAGCTGATCGCGCCCTCGACCGACGCACATTGTTGGTGCATCGCTGCACGAAAGCCGGGAATGACCAGCTACATCGGCTTCCATAAACAACGCCGCAGCACTCCGGAAGTCGGCCGAAAAAAAACTATTTATCAAAGACTTGCAGTTCTGGAATAGCTGCAGAGAAACAGTTGGCACGCTGATTGCGTAGGAATCACGTGCAGGCGCAACGGCGTGCCTGCAACAACACGTACACGGTGCAGCGGTTCAACGGCGATCCGCGTGCACCCAGGACAACGGCGTCCTTCCGGTTTACCGGAGGGGCGCCGTTTTTTTTTGACCATCGCACTCGAAGAGGTCTCTATGCAGCGCTCGTTCTGGCGATCCGGGCACACGCCCACCTTGTTCGCATCCTTCCTGTATTTCGACCTGAGCTTCATGGTGTGGTACTTGCTCGGTCCGCTGCAGGTGCCGATTGCGCAAGCGCTGGGATTGGACACGCAGCAGCGCGCCTTGATGGTGGCCGTGCCGATCCTGTGCGGCGCCGTGCTGCGCCTGGTACTGGGCATGTTTGCCGATCGCATTGGTGCCAAGCGTGCCGGCATGCTGGCCCAGCTTGCGGTCATCGCGGCGCTGTTCGGTGCCTGGCAACTGGGCGTCAACAGCATGGGGCAGGTGTTGATGCTGGGCGTGTCGCTCGGCATTGCCGGTGCCTCGTTTGCGGTGGCATTGCCACTGGCATCGCGCTGGTATCCGCCCGAGCATCAGGGCACCGCGATGGGCATTGCCGGTGCAGGCAATTCCGGCACGGTGCTGGCTGCGTTGTTTGCGCCGATGCTGGCCGCCGCATTCGGCTACCAAAACGTGTTCGGGCTGGCGTGTATTCCGTTGGTGCTGACGCTGATCGTGTTTGCGTCGATCGCCAAGGAGGCGCCGACCCCGGTCGCACGCAAGCAATGGTCCGACTACGGCCGGGTGCTCGTGGGTAACCGCGATGCGTGGCGCTTCATGTTTTTCTATGCGATCACCTTTGGCGGGTTTTCCGGCTTTGCCAGCGCGTTGCCGGGCTACTTCCACGACCAGTTCGGCTTCGATGCACGTACTGCGGGCTGGGCCACGGCCGCCTGCGTGCTGGCCGGCTCGGTGATGCGGCCGCTCGGCGGCGTCATCGCCGATCGCGTCGGCGGCACCCGCGCCTTGCTCACCGTGTATCTGCTGGTTGCCACGCTGGTGGGCATCGCCGGGTTCGGTGCGGGTGGCGCCACGCTGACGCTGGCGTTGTTCGTGCTGACGCTGCTGTGTCTGGGCGCTGGAAATGGGGCGGTGTTTCAGCTGGTGCCGCAACGCTTTGGCCGGGATATCGGCGTCATGACCGGGTTGATCGGCATGGCCGGGGGCATCGGCGGATTTGCGCTGGCCGCGAGCCTGGGTGTGCTCAAGCAACACACCGGCAGCTATGCACTGGGCATGTGGCTGTTCGCGGCGTTCGCTTTCGGGGGCTGGGCGTTGCTGGCCGGGGTCAAGACCCAGTGGCGCAGCGAATGGTCCACCGCCGGCGCGCCGCGCGTCTGATATGTCGACAGGAATCCAGGCAATGAAGCAATCCAGACTCGTCGTCATCGGCAACGGCATGGCCGGCATCCGCACCGTGGAAGAATTGCTCAAGCTGATGCCGGGCATGTACCACATCACGGTGTTCGGCGCCGAGCCGCATCCCAATTACAACCGCATCCTGCTTTCGCCGGTGCTGGCCGGCGAGCAGGAGTTCGACGATATCGTGCTCAACCCGTTGCAGTGGTACCGGGACAACGGGATCCATCTGCACTTGAACAAGCAAGTCACGCGCATCGATCGCGTGCGTCGCCGCGTGATCGCCGCCGATGGCACCGAAGCCGAGTACGACCGGCTGCTGATCGCCACCGGCTCGGTGCCGTTCGTGTTGCCGATTCCCGGCACTGAATTGAAAGGCGTGATCGGGTACCGCGATATCCAGGACACCCGCACCATGATCGACACCGCGCGTACCAGGCAGCACGCGGTAGTGATCGGTGGCGGTCTGCTTGGCCTTGAAGCGGCCAACGGTCTGAAAGTACGCGGCATGGACGTGACCGTGGTGCATCTGGCCGGTTGGTTGCTGGAGCGCCAGCTCGACCCGGTGGCCGGCAATCTGTTGCAACAGGCATTGCGCGCACGCGGGCTGGAGTTCCGTTTGAACACCGCCACCAGCGCGCTGCTGGGCAATGCGCAGGGCGAGGTGATCGGGGTGAAGTTTGCCGATGGCAGCGGGATCCCCGCCGATCTGGTGGTGATGGCAGCGGGCATTCGCCCGAACACGCGCCTGGCCGAAGAAGCCGGCATCCATTGCTCGCGCGGCATCGTGGTCAACGACAGCCTGCAGAGTTTCGACCCGCGCGTGTACGCAGTGGGCGAGTGCGCAAACCATCGTGGCATTGCCTATGGCCTGGTGGCGCCGTTGTTCGAGCAGGCCAAGGTGTGTGCGAACCATCTGGCGCAGTTCGGCATCGGTATCTATCGCGGCTCGGTGGCATCGACCAAGCTCAAGGTCACCGGCATCGACCTGTTTTCGGCTGGCGATTTCATGGGCGGCGATGGCTGCGAGGAAATCGTGTTGTCAGACCCGGCCGGCGGCGTCTACAAGAAGCTGGTGATCCGCGACGATGTGCTGGTGGGTGCATGCCTGTATGGCGACACCAGCGACGGTGCCTGGTACTTCAAGCTGCTCAAGGACGGCACGCCCATCCAGGCGCAACGCGATCAGCTGATCTTCGGCGAAAGCGCACTGGGCGATGCTGGCACCGGCGGCCAGGACCGCGCCAGCGCGATGTCCGACAGCGACGAAGTCTGCGGCTGCAACGGCGTGTGCAAGGGCACGATTGTCAAAGCCATCAGCGAGCAAGGCCTGTTCACCGTGGACGAGGTGAAAAAGCACACCAAGGCCGCCAGTTCCTGCGGTTCATGCACTGGCCTGGTCGAGCAGATCCTGATGAACTGCCTGGGCTCCAACTTTCAGGAAACCCCGAAAACCAAGGCGGTTTGCGCATGTACGGACCTGAGTCACGGCGAGGTGCGTCGCGCCATTGCCGAGCACAAGCTGCTCACGCATGCGCAGGCCTATGCGTTCATGGAATGGCGCACACCCAACGGCTGCGCCACCTGCCGGCCGGCGATCAACTACTACATGCTGTCGACCTGGCCGCATGAGGCCATCGACGATCCGCAATCGCGTTTCATCAACGAGCGTGCGCACGCCAACATCCAGAAGGACGGCACGTTCTCGGTGATTCCGCAGATGAAGGGCGGGGTGACCAATGCCGGCGAGCTGCGCCGCATTGCCGATGTTGCCGACAAATACGCGGTGCCGATGGTCAAGGTGACCGGCGGCCAGCGCATCGATCTGCTGGGCGTCAAGAAAGAGGATCTGGTGGATGTATGGCGCGATCTGGGCATGCCATCCGGCCATGCCTACGGCAAGTCGATCCGCACGGTGAAGACCTGCGTGGGCAGCGAGTTCTGCCGCTTCGGCACCCAGAACAGCACACAGATGGGCATCGATCTGGAAACCATGCTGGCCAATATGTGGAGCCCGCACAAGGTGAAGCTGGCGGTGTCGGGGTGCCCGCGCAACTGCGCCGAATCCGGCATCAAGGACGTGGGCATCATCGCAGTGGACTCGGGTTGGGAGCTGCATGTGGGCGGCAACGGCGGCATCAAGACCGAGGTGGCGCGCTTTCTGGTCAAGGTGAGCACTGCCGAGGAAGTGCGTGAGTACACCGGGGCATTCCTGCAGCTGTATCGCGAGCAGGCGTATTACCTGGACCGCACCGTGCACTACATCGCGCGCGTGGGCCTGGATTACATCCGCGCGCAGGTGGTGGACGACGCAGCCAACCGACGTGCGCTGTACGAGCGCCTGCTGTATTCGCTGGAAGGCCTGGTCGACCCATGGAAGGCGCGCATCGCCGGCGAGCGGCGTCAGGAATACCAACCGCTGCGCATCGCTGCGCCAGCTGCGATGGTGGAGGAATGAGCATGCACCATCACGCATGGGTGCGCGTGTGCGCGCTGCAGGACTTGCCGGTGCTGGGCGCGCGCGTGCTGGAGGTCGATGGACTGCCGGCGATCGCCATCTTCCGCACTGTCAGCGATCAGGTGTTTGCGCTGCGCGACCGTTGCCCGCACAAGGGTGGGCCGTTGTCCCAAGGCATCGTGGCTGGCGACACCGTGACCTGTCCCCTGCATGGCTGGGCGATCGGCTTGCAGAGCGGGCAGGCCTGCGCCCCGGACGTGGGCTGCGCGCCGCGCTATCCGATCAAGGTGGAGGCCGAGGCAGTGTGGATCGTCCTGCAGCCGGTAGAGCAGGACGATGCCGTGACCGAGCCGGCAACATGAGCGAAGGCCTGCAGCCACCGTCCCCTGGCAGTGCGGCGCAGCCACAGACGGCAGGGCCGATGTATCGCATCACGCGCTCGACTTGTTGCTATTGCGGCGTGGGGTGCGGCGTGATGATTCACAGTACGCACGATCGCGATGGCGAACGCATCGTCGGCATCGAAGGCGACCCGCTGCACCCGGCCAATTTTGGGCGCCTGTGCAGCAAGGGGCTGGCATTGCCGCAGACCGTGGCAAGCACGCAGGGGCGCGTTCTTGCGCCGGAGTTGCGCCGGCATCGGCAGGCGTCGCGTGCGCCGGTGAGCTGGGATCAGGCGCTACAGCATGTCAGCAGCAAGCTGGCCGCCATCATCCAGGAACATGGCCCGGATGCGGTGGCGTTCTATCTGTCCGGGCAGCTGCTCACCGAGGACTATTACGTCTTCAACAAGCTGGCCAAGGGGCTGATCGGCACCAACAACATCGACACCAATTCGCGCCTGTGCATGTCCAGTGCGGTCACCGGTTACAAGCTGGCGCTCGGCGCCGATGGCCCGCCCACCTGCTATGAAGATCTGGAGCTGGCGCACACCGTGCTGTTTGCCGGCAGCAACATGGCGTACGCGCATCCGGTGCTGTTTCGCCGGCTGGAGGACGCGCGTGCACGCAACCCGGACATTCGCTGGATCGTGATCGACCCACGGCGCACCGATACCGCGGCCATGGCCGACCTGCACCTGGCGATCGAACCCGGCACCGACGTCGCCTTGTTCAACGGCATGCTGCATCACCTGATCTGGGAAGGTCTGGTGGATGCGCGCTTCGTTGCGGCAAGCACGCAGGAGTTCGATGCCCTCAAGCGGATGTTGCGCGAGTACACCCCGCGCATGAGCGCCGAGATCTGCGGGATTTCGCACGAGGACCTGGTGCAGGCGGCCGAGTGGTTCGGGCGCAGCCCGGCGGCGCTATCGCTGTATTGCATGGGCCTGAATCAGTCGGCGCACGGCACCGACAAGAATCTTGCGTTGATCAACCTGCATCTGGCGACCGGACAGATCGGCAAGCCGGGCGCAGGGCCGTTTTCGCTGACCGGCCAACCCAATGCGATGGGCGGGAGGGAGGTGGGCGGCATGGCGACGATGCTGGCGGCGCACCGCGAGATCGGCAATGCGGACCATCGTGCCGAGCTGGAACGGCTGTGGGGCGTGCCGGCGGGGCGCATCTCGCCCAATCCCGGCGCGCCGGCGGTGGAGTTGTTCGAGCGGCTGCGCGCCGGCAGCCTGAAGGCGGTGTGGATCGTCTGCACCAACCCCGTGCACTCGATGCCGGACGTGGCGGGTATTCGCGCCGCGCTGGATCAGGCCGAACTGGTGATCGTGCAGGACGCCTTCTCCGGCACCGACACCGTGCCCTATGCCGACGTCTTGCTGCCGGCGGCCAGCTGGGGCGAGAAGGACGGCACGGTGACCAACTCCGAGCGCCGCATCACCCGCGTGCGCAAGGCAGTGGAAGCGCCCGGACAGGCACGTGCCGATTGGTGGATTGCCAACGAGGTGGCACGTCGTCTGGAGGCGCGCCTGGCGCCCGCGAGCGGGAAGGGCCTGTTCGCATTCGACAACACTGCGCAGATTTTCGACGAGCATCGCGCCCTCACGGTTGGGCGTGATCTGGATATCGGTGGCCTGGATTACCCGTTGCTGGATCACGGAGCGCAGCAATGGCCGTTTCCGGCAGGCAGCACGCAGGGGCAGGCGCGGCGTTACTCCGATGGCGTATTCGCACACGCCAACGGACGTGCGCACTTCCACGTCACGCCGTATCGCAAGGTGGCTGAAGCCACTTCGGCAAAATTCCCGATGCGGTTGCTCACCGGCCGTCTGCGCGATCAGTGGCATGGCATGTCGCGTACCGGGCGGGTAGCGGCTGCATTCGCGCACAGCCCTGAGCCGGCTCTGCGCATGCATCCAGGCGATGCGCAGCGGCGTGGGCTTGTGGCGGGCGAATTGGTGCAAATCGCGAGCAAACGCGGCGCTCTGGTGCTACCGCTGGAACTGTCGGACGAACTGCGCTCGGGCACGGTGTTTGCGTCGATGCATTGGAGTGGGCACAGCCTGTCCAGCGGTGGCGTCAACGAAGTCAGCACGCCGGCAGTGGATGCACGCTCGCAGCAGCCCGAGCTCAAACACGCTGCCGTGCGGGTTGAAAAAGCCGTGTTCGGCTGGCATCTGCTGGCAGCGCGACGCGGCGATGCACTGTCTTTGCAGCAGGCACTGCAACCGTTGCTGCGCGACTGCGGTTACGCCTCGCTACGCCTGCATGCCGAGCCGCCGAGCGGCGCCGACAAAGATGCGAGCGGCCAGTGGGCGGTGCTACACGCTGCCTGCGAAATCGCGCCCGATGCCGCGTGGATCGACCGTCTGGTTGCGGCATTGCAATTGCCGGCCGGTGCGGACGTGCTGGAATACCGCGATCTACGTCGCGGCCTGATGCGCCGCGTCGGCTGGCGTATGCAAGACGGGCACAGCCATATCGACGGTCTGCTGCTCACCGCCGCGCAGCCCAGTGAGGCCAATCGATCGCTGCTTACCGCTGCACTCGCTGGCAAACCTTGGCTTGGTGCACGGCTGTCGGTCTTTGCGCACACCCACAGCGCGCCCAGCGATCCGATCGTGTGCACCTGCATGAATGTTTCGGCCGCCGCGATTCACGCCGCCATCGACGACGGTGCCGATGTCGCGCAACTCAAGCAACGCCTGGGCTGCGGCACCGTCTGCGGCTCGTGCGTGCCGCAACTCACCCGGCTATGCCGGCAACCAAGACTTGCCTGATCGCAAGTTTTCCCTGAGCGCATTCCCCTCCACACAGAGCGAGATCTCCCATGTCAGTCACACCTTCCTGCACGCGTGATGTGGTGGTGTTGTCCGCCGGCCCCGGCGATCTGGAATTGCTCACCATCAAGGCGGTGAAGGCGTTGGCGTCGGCGCAGGTACTGTTGCTCGACGACCTGGCTAACCCTGAGATCGTCGAACTCGCACCGCAGGCGCGCGTGATCCGGGTCGGCAAGCGCGGTGGATGCCGTTCGACACCGCAGGAATTCATCTGCCGGTTGATGCGTCGCTACGCATTGCAGGGCCTGCGCGTGGTGCGGGTCAAAGGCGGCGATGCGCTGCTGTTTGGCCGCGCTGGCGAAGAAATCAGCTTCCTGCGTCGCGCCGGTATCGGGGTGCAGGTGATCAATGGCGTGAGCGCGGCATTTGCGGCGGCGGCCGCGCTGGAAGTGTCGCTGACCCATCGCAGCCATTGCCATGGCATCACCTTCGTCACCGCGCACACGCATGATCACGGCGAGCCGAACTGGGGGGCGCTGGCGGCCAGCGGCACCACGCTGGGCATCTATATGGGCCTGCGGCGTGCCGAGGCGCTGGCCTCTGCGTTGCTGGCGCATTTGCCCGCCAGTACGCCCGCGGCCATCGTGCAGGCCGCAACGCGACCGGAGCAGCGGCGTCGCCTCACCACCTTGGGCGAATTGGGAATGACGGCCAGCGCGCTGTCGCCGGGGTTGCCGACCTTGTTGCTGGTAGGCAACGCCTTGGCCGAAGCGGCTGCAGCGTGCGACGACCGTGATGGGGCGATGTTGGCGCAGGGGGTGGGTTGAGTGCGGACATCACTTCCTTGCGCGGGGCAGGGAGGGACGATTGGGGCTTAGAGCGGCTAACAAAACGTAGCGAGCAGCCGTCAGGTGGGCGCGGACGGCGCGCAGGAACCGGAGTGTACGCGTGGTACATGCCGATTCCGAGCACCGGCCGCGCCAGCCTGGCGGCTGCGCAGTAGTTTTGTTAGCTGCTCTTAGGTGTTGCATTGGACTTTGTATGCGTCTATCCGGGGGCGATTCGCCACGCCTTTCTAGCCGGTCCTCACCAACACGCGTCAACCGGCATGGCAGGGGGATGGGGCGGGTCTGAAGTCCGAGTCTGCCATGGGTACTCACACCAGTGCGCGCAGAGCAAAGGCATTCTTGCAGGGTGTCTAGCGCCTCCTGGTCGTTGAAGGCTTCAGTGCGTGTCACGATGCGTGCGCAGTCTGCGTGTGGACGTTGCCGGTTGCGGATTCGGTGAGCACTTGCGCTAACCAAAGACGACGGCAAGCATTCGCTGCGCCGCAGTCCGAGTTGTCATGGCGATTCTGCGCATCACTCTCCCGGACAGTGCGATGCGCTGGGCACCCAGCACCCAAGCGATGCCGGAGGCAGGACGATCTAGTGGCCTGCAAGGTGATGGCCCATCCCTTCACCAGGCATGGTGGCAACCTCACCAGGCGAGCCTGAGACAATGCCTGCATCCGTGGGCGAGGCAGTTGGTCGTACGCGTCAGAGCTTGCCCTTCTGCAGTTGCGCATCCCACCTATAGCCACTCCATCCGCAACAGCGCCGGGTGTTAGCGCTACCCATCTAGAGGTAGTCCCGAGAGTCCGGCGAGATGAAGGTGTGCAAGATTTGCGCAGCAAGCGCAGCCGTTTTTTCCTGCATCCATCCGAATGCACCGCGGTATCTGCCTTTCAGGGTTGGCACGAATGTTGCGGTAACCCAATTACCCAGGCGTAACCGAAGCATTGAGAGGAGGCACAGTGGAAGACGGACAAAACACTACCCGTAGCCGGCGCGGCTTTGCCGCATTGGATCCGGAAAAGCGTCGCGTGCTTGCAAGCAGCGGCGGTAAAGCCGCTCACGCCAGTGGCAATGCGCACGAATTTACTAGCGACGAAGCACGTGAAGCTGGCCGTAAGGGTGGCCAGGCCGTGAGCCGCGATCGCGATCACATGTCGCGGATCGGCAGCAAGGGCGGGCGTTCAAAGCAGGCAAAGCCGCAGGAAGAATCCGCGTAATCCAGTTATCGGCGTGCCTAGGGCGTGCCGGTCTGGAGCAAATCTTGCGTGACGTTGGACACAGGCGCGATGCCCACAGGGGTTAGCGCCTGTGTTGTTTTCGCCTTACGCGAGAGGGTTATCTTGCGCGGTTGCGCGCAATCGATTGCACTTTTTTCAGTCAACTAGCGTCCAGCGTTGCCCAGAGTGCACTCGAACATCCACAATGGCTTGCTGTGCAACGCATCAAGCGCAAGCGCGAAATTTCTGCAGCCTTGTAAATGGCCGGCATCGATTGCAGGGAAAAATTTCACTCTTGCCACGCTCGCGTCCCTAGCGCCGGCAGGATGTGCAGCCCTTTGATTTCTTGGCTACCTTGCACCGCAGCGTGCAGCATCCGACAGTTCCGAATGAGCGTGGATGCTGTCGAAGTCCAGTAAGGCAATGAGGACGTCCGGCCCGGTGCTTGGCGGGCTGATCTTTGATCGCAGCGCATCTTCTGTGCGTACACAGACGGCGCTCTTACGCCTTCGTTGTCCGCCTGCGATTTCGCAGCGTGTCAATGCCACGTGGACATCGCGCGCGTCGTTCACTTGAAACAGCCACGTCCTTACATGTGCGTCGCTGCAGGCTGGACACATCGCAACAAACAGGCCGGGCCCTTGGCCGAACCCCAAGAAAGCCTGATGGACTGATTGCGCGACGCGCATGCAATGGAGCAGCAGGCATGGCAGATGCTCAAGGACTAGGCCGCGCGCATCGACCACTCTCCCAGTTCAAGGCGCGCATCGAGCAGCATCTGGACGAAACGCTGTGGCAGTAGGCACCGCCAGGCACGACAAGTTGCACAGGCCCCGCAGTGCGGGGCCTTTTTGTTTCTGCGCGCTGAGCGCTTACCCTTGGCGCTTTCCTCGCACCCGGGTTCTGCAATGACGACCAACGCACCCTATCCGATCGGCACGCCTGGGCTACCGTGGGGTGAGCCGGAGCGCGCCGCGTGGCGCGCACGCCAACTGAAGCAGCGCAGCTATGCGGATGATGTCGTGCAGCAGATCGCCGCACTGGCCGTGCGCTGCCAGCGCGTGCAGTACGGAGCCATTGCCCATGCGCAAGGTGGCTATCCGCTGCTCGCGCTGCGCAGCGCCGAGTGGGATGACAGCTTGCCGTGCGTGTTGGTCACAGGCGGCGTGCACGGCTACGAAACCAGTGGCGTGCAAGGTGCGCTGCAATTCCTGCAGCAGCGCGCTGCCGAATACGCTGGCAGATGCAATCTGTTGGTGGCGCCGTGTATCAACCCGTGGGGCTATGAGCGCATCCAGCGGTGGAATGCCCACGCGGTAGATCCGAATCGTGCCTTCCGCGGCAACAGTCCTGCCGAAGAGTCGGCTGCACTGATGCGGCTGGTTGCCGAAACCACGGGGCGGATGCTGGTGCATATCGATCTGCACGAAACCACCGACAGCGATGAGAGCGAGTTTCGCCCCGCCTTGGCGGCGCGCGATGGTGCAACGTTTGTGCCGGGCGGCATTCCGGATGGCTTTTATCTCGTCGGCGACAGCGAAGACCCGCAGCCAGCCTTCCAGCAGGCGGTGATCGCGGCGGTGGCAGGGGTGACGCATATCGCGCCTGCCGATGCGAATGGGCAGCTCATCGGTGCACCGGTGGTCGGGCACGGCGTGATCAACTATCCGGTGCGGCGGCTGGGGTTATGCGCCGGTGTCACCGATGCGCGGTATCGCACAACCACCGAGGTGTATCCGGATAGCCCGCGCGCCACGCCCGAACAATGCAACGCTGCACAGGTGGCGGCGATCTGTGCGGGAATCGATTACGCATTGGCGCAGGACTGAGGGTAGGGCGCGTGAGGCTGGGGCAGCAGGCATCTGGACGCGGTGTGCGCCGCCATTGGCTGCCTGCTGATTCGGCACGCGTTTCCGCGGTATGTCGCCGTTGCGGGTGACGCATGTCCGCAATGCTCTGCGTTGAACCGCGGCCTTGCGCTGCATGCATGTGGTCCTACGCTGACCCCAGGTAAACTCCGCAGTCATCAGTCGCAGGAGCGCATTCGATGCAACATGAAGCATTCAATCGCACACGCAGGCGCGTGCTGGGTGGGGTAGTCGGGATGACGTTCAGTGGCAGTGCGTTTGCACAACAGACCAAACCGGGGAAAACGATGGCGCAGCACAGCAGTTGGCAGGCGGGCACCTGGCTCAACCGGCCGAAGACAGTCGATCTCGGTGATGACACGCTGGATGTGGTGACCGATAAGGCCACCGACTTCTGGCGCAAGACGCACTACGGGTTCACCCGCGACAGCGGGCATTTTCTCGGCATCAAGGCCGGCGCAGGTTTTACTGCGCAGCTGCGTGTGCGAGCGCAGTACGAAGCGTTGTACGACCAGGCCGGCATCATGGTGCGCGTGGACGAGCAGCACTGGGTCAAGGCCGGGATCGAACTCAGCGACGGGCGGGCCATGCTCAGTAGCGTGTTGACCAACCCGGTGTCGGATTGGGCCACGGGTCCGTACGAAGCCGACCCCAAGGATTTCTGGGTTCGTGCCACGGTTGCCGATGGTGTGTTGCGCTTGCAGGTGTCTGCGGACGGCCGTCACTGGCCGCTGGTGCGTCTGTGTCCGTTCCCGGTGGCAAGCGAGTATCTGGTCGGACCGATGTGTTGCACGCCGGAACGCGCCGGGCTGAAGGTGCGTTTCTCCGACTGGGCACTGAGTGCGCCGTTGGGCAAGGACCTGCACGATCTCAGTTGAGCGATTTGGCCACTGCTGCATCGCATGTACGGATAGTGTGTGCATCGCATCGCGATGCACTGCATTTGCGACCTAATAAATCTGGAGCGGCGTGCTTGCCTGTCAAGCAATACCGCGCCGTCGCAAACCTCAGGGCAGACGTTGCAAGGCCGCGGTCTGTCTGACGTAGTCGGCCACTAAGTGCGCTTCCATCGGTTTGGCGAGCAGATACCCCTGCGCCTCATCGCATCCCCAGCTGCGCAGCAAGGCGATTTCGTCGGCATGTTCGATGCCCTCGGCCACGGTACGATAGCCCAAGGCGTTGGCCAGGCGTACCACTGCTTCGGCACGCATCTGCATGCCGGCTTTGTTGGCGATGCCGGTGACCAAGGACCGGTCCAGCTTGAGCACATTGATCGGTAACTCGGTGAGATAGCCGAAATTGCTGTAGCCGGTGCCGAAATCGTCGATGGCCACGCTCACGCCCGCATCGCGCAATGCGCGCAGCCGCGGTACCGCTTCGACATTGCTGCGCAGCCAGCGGCCTTCGGTGATTTCCAGCTCGATGCGAGTGGTAGGAATCGCCAGATCCTTGCAACGGTTGATCACATCGGCAGCAAGGTTGATGTTGCCGAAGTCGCGCGACGACAAGTTGATGGAGATGGAAAAATCCAGCCCCAGCGCTCGCCATTGCGCCAGTTGTACCAGCGCAGTTTCGATCACCCAATTGGTGACCGTGCACATCAGCGCCGTTTTCTCGAACAACGGGATGAACTCGTCCGGGCCAATCGGGCCGAGACTGGCGTGATGCCAGCGCAACAAGGCTTCGAAGCCGGTCACTGAGAGATTTGCAAGATCGATGCGCGGCTGGAACACCAACCGAAAATCGCCGGCGTCTAAGGCCTGTTCGGCATCCAGTGCCAGCCGGTAGGAACGCTGGATGGCATCGTCGTGCGAGGCGCTATACCAGCACATAATCGCATGGTTGTTGATGGCATCGCCCAATGCCACCAGGCCCTTGCGCATTACATCGTTGGTGTCCGGCTGCTGTGGAGCAAAGCGCACCACACCGGCATGAAAGGTCAGCGACATCGGCACGCCGGCAGCATCCACTGGCTTGTGCAGCATGTCGCGTAGATCCAGTAGCAGGTCTTCCATCTCATCCGGCGCAGAGTTGAGTAGGAAGAACGCAAAGCGCATCGAGGCCACGTGGTACACGGTGGCCTTGCCGCGCAAGGCACGCGTCAACACGTAGCTGGCGTGGCGGATCAGCTCTTCCAGCGGCTGCATGCCCAGCACCTGGCGCGCTTCGTTGGCGGCCTGGGTGTCGTAGACCTCAATGAAGGCAGCAATGGTGGGCAAGCAGTGGCTGCCGAAGGCGAGGGCATCCAGATCCGATTGCAGCTGACGTGCATTGAGCAAGCCGCTATGCGGCTCGCGTCGGCCAGCGCCGAACTGTAATTCCAGCTGTGCGGCAGCCACATTGGCGAACATCAGCAGCTGCTGATGCTCCTGGTTTGCCAGCCGACGCTCGCGCGTGTCAATCACACACAACATGCCGGAAACGCCGGTCTGCGGCGCGCCCACTGGCACGCAGGCGATGAAGCGGGCGGGCAAACCGGGGAACGCGGCATCGCCGAGTTGAATCTGCGTAAGCGCCGCATGCTCGATCAACTCGGCCACGCCATTCGGCCCTGCCGGAACCTGGTGGCACAGCGCAATCGCCTGCTCGACATGACTGCTGTTGATGCCACGCGCTGCAAGTACGCGGAGGCGGCCGCCTTCACTGATCGCCAGCGCCGCCGCCGGGGCGACCAATGCGTGGCAGAGCAATCGCGCGATTTGTTCAAGCGGCTCCATGCCGCCCAAGTTGATTGGTACGCCCGACCAGTCGAAGTGGCGATCGTATGATTTGTCGTCCAGAGCAAGCGTCATGTCGTCAGTTCCGTGTTGAAGATCACACACTGCACTGCTACTAGAAACAAACCGAGGTCATCGATAGGTGATGACCTCTGCGCAAACTGCGCGTGACACTTATCGCCTTCGAGTTATTTCAGATGTTCAGCAGGATAGCAGTCCCGACCATAAACGCTGCTGTTGCGCCCGCGACATACAAATACCTCACTCCGGAGTCTGATGTCGAATGGGTAGTGGTATTAATCGTTGAGGCGAACTCATGGATGACCGGACCCATCCGTTAATGTGAATTCACGCGGACTTTGCGGTGCAGCAAGTTTATTGAAAAAGAAGATTATGAATAGAGGTGAGGGCCAACTCGACATGCATCAGCCTGCTTTGAATAATCCGGCCTCATCCAGTCCAGTTCCTTGCAAATTCTCGATGAATAAAGGTTATTTTGGCAAATCAGGCGGCGCGACTGTTGTGCGCGATGACGGATGAGTCAGTGAATTGACTTGGCGAGCACAAGCAAACCAGTCGACATATTTCGCTTGTGTCATGTGTGAATTTTAGGTTAGTGATGCTCGGCACAGTTTCAGGTGTTTCAATTAAACTATTAATTCCTCAATGGGGTAATTTGAAAGTGGTATTAATCAATGTGTTCGTTTCAGGGTCGTCGCTGGCTCTGGATCGATGCTCGCTGGAATAGCGTTGCTGCGTTAAACAAGCTCTGCCGTTATTCCAATCCCGCCTTTGGAGGCGCGTGCATGGGCGCGCGTCGGTTTCTGCTCGGCAATCAGGGGAATTTAAATGAATCGTGCATTTGCGCTGGTCTGGAATGCTGCCATCGGCAATTGGGTGGTGACGCATGAATTGGTGCGTCGGCGTCGCAAGCCCGGCTCTACCCGGCGTGTTTTGCCGGCCCTGGTCGTCCTGGCGGTGGGGGCCGCCGCACCGGGTCTGGCCTGGGGCGCGTGCACGCCAGCCATTCCGACAGCGGGCGCGACGGTCACGTGTTCGGGTATTCCGGTCACCAGCAACAGCTTTGCCAGCAGCGCAAACAACCTGACCGTGAATATTGCGTCCGGCAGCCAAATGACCGCCGGCCTGTTGGGCGGTACCGCCATTGCCTTGAGTGGCACCAATTCCACGCTCACCAACGCCGGCACGATCGACCCCTCCGTGCTCGGGTTGCTCTCGGTGCTCAGCACCGGTGTGACCATGGGCAACGCCAGCTCTACTGCAGTGTCCGTCAACAATCTTGCCAGCGGCATGATCTACGGTACTGGCGGCTTGCTCGGCGCCAATCTGCTCAATCTCGACGGCATGGCGCTCGGGCTGACGTCGGCCAGCAACGGCACGGTGCAGCTCAACAATGCTGGCGTAATCGATAGCCGCCCGCTGGCGGGGCTGTCGATTCTGGGTGTGGACACCCCGGTGATCGCGGTAACAGGCGGCGGAGCCGTCAACGCCGTCAATACCGGCACTATCAACGGGCGGGTGGGCTTTCAGAGTTCCGCCACCGGCAATACGTTCGTCAACGCAGGCACCATCAACGGCAGTGTTTCGATGGGTGCGGGCAGCATCAATAACTTCACCGCGGTAACCGGCGGCAGCGTCAATAGCGCCGGTGGACTCGCACTCGAACTACTCGGCCCCGGCGGCTTGCTGAGCTTTGCGCAGACCGGCGTCGTGGACGGCGGCCTGGGCGGCAACAACACGCTGATCCTGCAAAATTCTGCAGGTGGTACCGGCAGCGGCAGCACCGGCACAGGGACGTTGAGTACTGCGCAGTACATCAATTTCGGTAATTTGCGCGTCAATAGCGGCACCTGGTCGGTGGGCGGCGCGAGCAACTTCGGCAACAGCGCGCTCAATGGCGGCGTGTTGCAGTTCGCCAATCCCGCGCAGTTGGGCAACACCATCACCGCCAACGGCGGCACGCTCGAAGCCACGGCTGCGGACCTGACGCTGGCACCGACCAATGGCATTGCGCTGGGCGCGGGCGGCCTGATCGTGCAGGGTAGCAATACCTTGACCGTCGGCAGCCCGATGACCGGCGCCGGTGC
This sequence comes from Xanthomonas prunicola, assembly GCF_002846205.1. GTDB lineage: Bacteria > Pseudomonadota > Gammaproteobacteria > Xanthomonadales > Xanthomonadaceae > Xanthomonas > Xanthomonas prunicola. The sequence continues at coordinate 121,059 of NZ_PHKV01000005.1, read as the reverse complement.
GTTGACCAAAACCGGCACTGGCGGACTGGCGCTGACCGGTGCCAGCACGTTTGCCGGTGGCGTCAACTTGATCAATGGCGCCTTGACGGTCGGCACCAACAATGCGTTGGGCACCGGCACCGTCACCGCATCCGGGGGCAGCGTATTGGCTGGTGCTTCGGTGAACCTGGCCAATGCATTTTCGCTGAGCAACACGGTCGGTATCGGCGGCACAAACGCCCTACGGATTGGAGGCACGATCAGTGGCACCGGAGTCCTCAACAAGGTTGGCACCGGCACGCTGACCCTGGGCGGCAGCAATACCTACAGCGGTGGCACCACTTTGGGCGCGGGAAGCGTACTGCTGGAAACCTCCGGTGCGCTCGGCACTGGCACGGTCACTGCAGCAGGTGGTTTGCTGGATAACACTGCGCCACTGTCGCTGACCAATAATTTCGCACTGACCAATACGCTGGGCCTGGGCGCCAGCGGCAACGCGCTGACCTTGAGTGGCACGCTCGCTGGCGTTGGTGGTGTCAACAAAACCGGGGCGGGCACGCTTACGCTCGGCGGACTCAATACCTACACCGGTGGCACCAACCTGGCATCGGGTACGCTGCAATTGGGTACCGCCTCCGCGCTGGGCACGGGCGCATTGAATGTCACCGGCGCATCCAGCCTGAGCACCACTACGCCGATGACGGTGGCCAATGGCATCAGCCTTGCTGCGCCGCTGAGCTTGACCGGCACACAAGCACTCACGCTCAGCGGCGCCATCAACGGTGCCGGCAGCTTGATCAAGAGCGGCACCGCCGATCTCACGCTGACCAATGCCAATGCCTACACCGGCGGCACCACGCTCAGCGCCGGGCGGTTGGTGGTCGGTTCGAATGCAGCATTGGGCACCGGCACGCTCACCGCCAGCGGTGGCGAACTCGATGCGACGGCTGCGACCACGCTGGGCAACGCGATTGCGCTGACCGGAACGATGGGCGTCGGCAGTAGCGGCAACGCGTTGAATCTCACCGGCACCATCAGCGGCGCCGGTACATTGAACAAACTCGGCACCGGTACGCTGACGCTGGGCGGCTTGAACACCTATACCGGTGGCACCAGCCTCAATGCCGGCACCTTGCAGGTGGCCAGCGGGACCGCACTGGGCACCGGTGCGTTGAATGTCACTGGCGCTGCGACCTTGCAGAATACGGCCGCCGCCACGCTAACTAATGCAGTGACGCTGAGCGCCGGCGCACTGACGCTCAACGGCGCGCAAGCGTTGACGTTGGGCGGCAGCATCAGCGGTGCCGGCAGCCTGGTTAAATCCGGCGGCGATCTCACGCTAAGCGGCAACAACACCTATAGCGGCGGCACCGCGCTCACTACCGGCAAGCTCACGGTGGGCAGCGATACCGCGCTCGGTAGCGGGACACTGGCCGCAGCGGCGGGCACCACGCTGGACACCGCCGTGGTGAGCACGCTCGCCAATGCGATTGCACTGGCAGGGCAGCTCAATGTGGGTGGCAGCAATGCGCTCACGCTCACCGGTGCCATCAGCGGCGCCGGCAGCCTGGATAAACTCGGCCCGGCCAGCCTGACCCTGACCGGCAACAACACCTATCTGGGCGGCACACGCCTGACTGCGGGCAGCCTGATTCTGGGCAGCGATAGCGCACTCGGGGCAGGCAGCCTGAGCGTGAGCGGCGGCCTGCTCGATAGCACCGCTGCACGTGTACTCGCCAACAACGTGGTATTGGATGCGGATCTGCAACTGGGTGGCAGCCAGGACCTGACCCTCAATGGAGGCATCAGCGGCGTCGGTGGCTTGATCAAGAACGGCGCTGCGGCGCTGACCCTGACTGGTGCAAACACCTTCAACGGCGGCGTGGATCTCAACGCGGGCAGTTTGTTGATCGGCAGCGGCGCTGCGTTGGGCAGCGGCGTGTTGACCGCAGCCGGCGGCACACAACTGCAGGCCACGACCGCGACCACGGTGGGTAACGATGTGGTGGTCAATGGCGCGCTGTCGTTGACCGGCAACAACGACCTGGGTCTGACCGGCACCGTGAGCGGCACCGGCAGCCTGGTCAAGCAGGGCACTGGTGCGCTCACACTCAACGGCAACAACGTCTACACCGGCGGCACGCTATTGAACGACGGCGCCCTGGTGGTGGGGAGCGATACCGCGCTGGGCAGCGGCGCACTCACCGCCGCCAACGGCACGCTGCTCAATGCCGCCACCGCAGTGACCTTGCAGAACGCGGTCACCGTGGATGGTGCGCTGACGGTCGATGGACAAAACCTCAGGCTCGATGGCGTGATCGATGGCGCCGGCAGCCTGATCAAGACCGGCACGCAAACGCTCACACTCAACGGCAACAACACCTGGGGCGGCGGGCTGCAATTGCAGAGCGGGTCGTTGCTGGTTGGCAGCGATACCGCATTGGGTGTCGGCACCCTGACCGCCGCAGGCGGTACCACATTGGATGCGAGCACCGCCGTGGCACTGGGCAACGCAGTTGCGTTGAATGGCACGCTGACATTGCCGGGAAACCAGGATATCGCGCTCAATGGCGTCATCAGCGGCATCGGTGGTCTCAACAAACAAGGCAATGCCACGTTGACACTGGGCAACGCAAATAGCTTCAGCGGCAGCGTTGCGCTGGACGCAGGGCGGCTGGTACTTGGCAACAATGACGCGCTCGGCGTGGGCGGCCTGGTGGTCGGCGGCGCGGCCGAACTGGATACCACCGCCGTGTTGGCGGTGGGCAACGACGTCTTGTTGAACGCTCCACTGACGCTGCTCGGCAGCAACGATCTGGCCTTGGATGGCACCATCAGCGGCACCGGCAGCCTGATCAAGAACGGCACCACGACGTTGTCGCTCAATGCGAGCAACAGCTACAGCGGTGGCACGAGCTTGAACGCGGGCACGATTGCGGTGGGGGCCGACAATGCACTGGGCACCGGCAGCCTGTCGGTGCTCGGCAATTCGGTATTGAGCAATGCGGTCGCCGTGGCGCTGGGCAACGATATTGCACTGAACGCTGCGCTCACCGTGGAGAACGCCGCAGACATGCTGGCCAGCGGCGCCATCAGCGGAAGCGGCGATCTGATCAAGACCGGACTCGGCACGCTGACCTTGAGCGGCAACAATAGTTACACCGGCCCGTTGGCGATCCAGGCTGGCACCGTGGTGGCAAGCACCGCTGCCTCGTTGGGCAACGCAAGCAATGTCGATGTCGCGGCAGGTGCGCTGTTGAATCTGACCAACGGTGGCTTGATCAACGCGCTCAGCGGTGCGGGCGGCGTGGATACCGATACCGGTGCCACCCTGCAACTGGGTGGCGGCGATTTTGCCGGCAGCCTGGGCGGTGGCGGTAATCTGGACAAGGTGGGTACCGGCACCGTGCGTTTGCTCGGCACCAGCGCCATCGGCGGCACCACGCAGGTCAGCGGGGGCACGCTCGATGTGGTCGGCAGCCTCGGCACCAGCGCATTGAACGTGGCCTCGGGCGGCACGCTGACCGGCACCGGCACCGCCGGTAACGTGGGCGCTGCCGTGACCGTCAGCGATGGTGGCCGGCTCGCACTGACCAGCGGTTCGTCGCTGAGTGTGGGCGCGTTGACGCTGGCACCGGGCGCGTTTGTCGATGTGGCGTTGGGTGCGCCAAGCGCAACGCGACTGCTTGAGGTCAATGGCAATCTCACCCTGGACGGCACGCTCAATATCACCGATCTCGGTGGCTTCGGCACCGGCGTGTACCGCTTGATCGACTACACCGGCGCGCTCACCAATAACGGCATGCTGATTGGCCTGTTTCCCGGCAGCGTAGACATCAGCCAGCTCGCTTTGCAGACCGCCATCAGCCAGCAACTCAATCTGGTAGTGACCGCACCGGGCAGCATCGTGCAGTTCTGGGACGGCGTGCAGACCACGGCCAATGGCACCGTCGATGGCGGCTCCGGTACCTGGGGCGCGGGCACTAACTGGACCGGCCAGGACGGCAGCGCCAACAGCACCTGGCAAGGCGATTTCGCAGTGTTTTCCGGCGCTGCAGGCACAGTCGGCGTGCAGGGCACGCAGAACATCGGGGGCCTGCAGTTCGTCACCGATGGATATCGGTTAACCGATGCCGGCGCGGGCGCACTGGCGGTGACGGGTCCGTTGACCGCCATTCGCGTGGACCCAGGTGCAACCGCCAGCATCGATATCGCCATCACCGGCCTCGGCGGGGTGCAAAAGCTCGACACCGGCACATTGGTACTGAGTGGGCCCAACACCTACACCGGCGGTACCGCACTTGGCGGCGGCAGCCTGGTGTTGGGTAGTGCGCAAGCGTTGGGCACAGGCACGCTGACCGCCGCAGCGGGCACGACACTCGACACCAATCAAGCATTGGCGGTGGGCAATGCGGTGGTGCTCGATGGTGCGTTGACCTTGCCCGGCAGCAACGACCTGGCATTGACCGGTGCGATCAGCGGTGCCGGCAGCCTGATCAAGAACGGCACCTCCACGCTCACGCTGGATGGCAGCAACAGTTACGTCGGCGGCAGCTTGTTGAACGCCGGCACGCTGGCGGTGGGCAGCACCACCGCACTCGGCGCAGGCAGCCTGTCGGTGCTGGGCACATCGACCTTGAGCAATGCGATTGCGCTGGCTCTGGGCAACAACGTCAACCTGGGCGCGAACCTGACCATCGCCAGTGCGGACGATCTGGCGTTGACCGGCGTGCTCAGTGGTGCGGGTGCGCTGACCAAGACCGGCCTGGGCACGTTGACCTTGTCTGGCAGCAATCTGTTCAGTGGCCCGGTGTCGGTGCAGAGCGGCGTGCTGGCCACCTCCGCCACAGGCACATTGGGGACGACCGCCAGCGTGGATGTCGCGGCAGGGGCAGGGCTCTCGCTCGGCAGCAATACCGCATTGAATAGCGTTACCGGCTTGGGCAATGTGGCGATCGTGGGTGGCAACACACTGCAGTTGGGCGTCAACAACGCAAGCAGCACCTTTGCAGGTTCGTTGAGCGATGCCGGCAATCTTGAAAAGGTCGGCACTGGCACGCTGCAAGTCACTGGTACCAGCGCGATCGGCGGCACCACGCAGATCACGGCAGGCACGCTGGATGTGGATGGCGCGCTGGGCAGCACCGGTGGCCTCACGGTAGGTGCTGGCGGCACGCTGAGCGGGAGCGGTGTGGTCGATGCCGCGGTGACGGTGAACGACGGTGGCCGTCTGGTGGTGACTAGCGGCTCGCTGCTGACCACCGGCAGCCTGAGCTTTGCACCCAATGCCACGCTCGATGCGTTCTTGGGAATACCCAGCCAGACAGGGGTGCTGGCGGTCAACGGCGACCTGACGTTGGACGGTACGCTCAACATCACCGACATCGGCGGTTTCGGTACCGGCGTGTACCGCTTGATCGATTACACCGGCGCGTTGACCAACAACGGCATGGGCTTCGGCACGTTGCCGGGCACGGTCGACCCCGCCCAGCTCACACTGCAGACCTCATTGGCGCAGCAGGTCAATGTGGTGCTGTTGGCATCCGGCACCAACGTGCAGTTCTGGGATGGCGCGCAGACTGTCGCCAACGGCATCGCCGATGGCGGCACCGGCGTGTGGACTGCTGGTACCACCAACTGGACCTCGATCGATGGGCTGACCAATAGCGACTGGCAGAACAGCTTTGCGGTCTTTGCCGGCACCGCGGGCAACGTGGGCGTGCAGGGCACCCAAGGCATCGTCGGCATGCAATTCATCACCGATGGCTATGTGCTCAGTGATGCAGGTGGTGGCGCATTGAGCGCCAACGCAGCGAACACCATCATCCGCGTCGACCCCGGTGCAACCGCCACCATCGATGTCGCCATCGGCGGCACCGGCACAGTGCAGAAGCTCGATACCGGCACGCTGGTGTTGAGTGGTCCCAACACTTATACCGGCGGGACTGCGCTCGGCGGCGGCAGCCTGGTGCTGGGTAATGCGCAAGCATTGGGCACGGGCACGCTGACCGCCGCAGCGGGCACCGCACTCGACACCAGTCAAGCACTGACTGTCGGCAATGCGGTGGTACTCAATGGTGCGTTGACGCTGCCCGGCAGCAACGATCTGGCATTGACCGGCGCGATCAGCGGTGCCGGCGGCTTGATCAAGAACGGCACGTCCACGCTCACGCTGAGCGGCAACAACAGCTATGTCGGCGGGACGGTACTCAGCGATGGCAATCTGGCAGTGGGCAGCAACACCGCCCTGGGTAGCGGCGTCTTGTCGGTGACCGGCGATTCGGTGCTGAGCAATCCGGTTGCCGCCGCACTGGGTAACGCGGTCACGCTGGGTGCGGCGCTCACTGTCGATAACCCGGCCGACCTCACGCTTGCCGGCAACATCGACGGTAACGGTGCGTTGATCAAGATCAACACCGGCACGCTGACCCTGGACGGCAGCAACACCTATAGCGGTGGCACCACGCTGACTGCGGGCACGTTGGTGGGCGATAGCGCAAGTCTGCAAGGCGCCATCGTGGATAACGCGACGTTGGCGTTCAACCAAGTGGCTGATGGCGTGTTCAATGGCTCGATCACCGGCACCGGCACCGTGGTCAAGGATGGCGCCGGCGCACTGCTGCTCAACGGTGCCAATGGCTACACCGGGGGCACCAGCATTGTGGCCGGCACCCTGATCGGCGACAGTGCCAGCTTGCAGGGCGATATCACCAACAACGCGGCGTTGGTGTTCAACCAGACCACCGGCGGCGTGTATGCCGGTGCAGTCAGCGGGAGTGGCTCGCTGGAAAAGACTGGCAGCGGCGTGCTGCAATTACTTGGCGCCAATACGTATACCGGTGGCACCGTCATCAGCGCCGGCAGCCTGGTCGGCAACACCACCAGCCTGCAGGGCGACGTGGTCGACAATGCGACGTTGATCTTCGATCAGGCCAGCGATGGTGCGTTTGCCGGCGTGGTCAGCGGTACCGGTAGCGTGATCAAGCAGGGTGCCGGCGCGTTGACCTTGGTGGCGCCCAACACCTACAGCGGCGGCACCACCATTGCCAGTGGCAGCCTGATCGGCACCACCGACAGCCTGCAGGGCAACATTGTCGACAACGCAGTGCTGGTGTTCGACCAGGCGACCGACGGGACCTATGCCGGCAACGTGACCGGTAGCGGTGCCTTGATCAAGGAGGGCGCTGGTGCGCTGACGCTGCAAGGTGGCAACAGCTATCTGGGCGGTACCACCATCAATGCGGGTACGTTGATCGGCAATACCGCTAGCCTGCAGGGCGACATCACCAACAACAGCACGCTGACGTTCCTGCAAAACAATGCCGGTCGCTATGCAGGCCGGTTGTTCGGGGTCGGTCGCTTCATCAAGCTGGGGACCGGCACGCTATTGCTCACCGCCAACAGCAGCACCTTCACCGGCCCGACGGAGGTCAATGCCGGCACCTTGAGTGTCGGCAACCTGGCCAACCCCGGCGCTGCGCTGGGCGGGCCGGTCACGGTGGGCCCGGGCGGCACGCTCACAGGCAGCGGCAGTATCGGCAGCCTGGTGTCGTCGGGTACGGTCGCCATCGGTGGTACCGGTGGCACCCTCAGCGTCGGCGGCAATGCCACGTTTGCATCAGGCTCGACGTTGCAGGTCACGCCCGGCGACGGCGGTGTGGTGACGCCGGTGACGGTAGGCGGCGCAGCTACCGTGGCGACCGGCACCACCCTGGAGTTGGTGCGTGCGACCGATATTCCGCTGTTTACGGAGATTCCGGTGATCAGCGCCAGCGGTGGTCTCACCGGACAGTTCACCAACGTCGTCTCCGATTACGCGTTTATCGAGCCGAATGTGAGCACCACCGCCACTGCGTTGTCGATAACGTTCGGGCGCAATACGGTGGGCATGGTGGACGCGGTAACCACCCCGAACCAGCAATCCACTGCAGCGGCCGTGGATGGCTTGCCGAACACCAGCCCGATCTATCAAGCCGTGGTGCGTTTGCCCGACGACCCGGAAGCGGTTCGCACCGCGTTTGCCTCGCTGTCGGGCGAAAGCCATGCCAGCACTGCTACCGCGCTGCTGGATAGCCGCTTCCTCAACAGCGGCATCGGCAACCATCTGCGCGGCGACAGCCAGAACTCGATGGTTGGCGACACCCTGGTGTGGATCACCGGGCGCAGCCTGCCTAACCGTGTCGATGGCGATGCCAATGCGGTGTCGGTGCGCCGCGAGGACAACGGCGTGATGGCCGGTGCGGAACGTCGCTTCGGCGAAGGCAGCGTGGTGGGCATCGCAGTGGGCAACCAGGACATCGAGAGCTGGTCGCGCGAGTGGGGCGACCGTGCCGATGTGGATGGCACCCATGCTGGCGTGTATGGACGTACCGACTGGTCTGCGTTCTCGTTGCAGGGCGCGGTGGATTACGCCAGCTACAGCGTCGACAGCACGCGCCGGGTGATGTTGCCCGACGTGTTCGAAGAACGCCTGAGCAGCAGCTACGATGCCACCGCAGTGACAGTCTCGCTGGAAGCGGCCTGGAATCTACGCACCAAGGATGCGATCTACAGCCCGTTCATTGCGGCCGATTACACCCGTCTGAAGACCGACGGTTTCACCGAGCGCGGCGGTATTGCCGCGCTGTCGGTGGACAGTGCCAGCGATACCTTCAGCACCGCCACGCTGGGTGTGCGTGGGCACTGGGGCCTCGGCCAAAAGGCGGCGTTGTATGCGTCAGCAGGCTGGCGGCATGCCTTCGGCGACCGTTCCGTGCAACGCTCGGCCGGCTTCGTCGGCACCGCCTCGGAGTTCTCGGTGCAAAGCGTCACCCTGGCCAAGAACGCTGCCATTGGCGAGTTCGGCGTGAGCCTCGTCACCTCGCCGAGCAGCCGGTTGGCACTGTCGCTGCAGGGACTCAACGGTGACGGGCAGACGGCATACGGTGGCCAGGTGACCTGGGGGGTGAGTTTCTGAGTCTTGGCTTGCCGCATGCCTGAAACTGAGAAACGCCCCGGCATGCCGGGGCGTTTCCTTTGCGTGTTCTTCTATGTGCGTCGCGCGAGTCGTAAGGCGTTCACCTGAGCATTCGTGTGCATTGCTGCGATCAGATCAGCCCATGGCATGCCTGCATTCATTGGCGCGCTGCCTGCGTGTCGCGTCATTGGAGCTTTGCAGTTACAAACTGCTCAAACCATAGCTGCGAGCGCCATCAACCCATGGCGCATGCGCGCAACCCAGCACGCATACCAATACCGGTAGCGCAACGCGCATCACAGCCCGATGCGTTCCGCCAGACGCACCAGCTCGGCCAGCGAGCCGGCCTGCATCTTGCGCATGGCCTGCCCACGCCGCACTTTTACGGTGATCTCGCTGAGGTGCAAGCGCGCGGCCACCTGTTTGTTCAACAGGCCTTGCACCACCAGTCGCGTCACATCCTGCTCGCCGCTGCTCAGCGACTCCCAACGCGCACGCAGCTCCGCCGCGACCGCATCGCTCTGGCGGCGCACGCAGTCGCGGCGGATACCGTCCTGAATTGCATCCAGCAGGGCTTGATCACGGAACGGTTTGGTCAGGAATTCGATCGCGCCATTCTTCATCGCTTCCACGCTCATCGCGATATCGCCATGGCCAGTGATGAAGATCGTTGGCAGTGCGAAGCCGGATTCGACCATGCGTCGATGAAACTCCATTCCGCTCTGGCCCGGCATACGGATGTCCAGTACCAGACAGGCGGGCGCGTCCTGCAGCCGATGCGCAAGGAATTCATCGGTGGAACCAAACGTGCAGACCTGCAGCCCGACCGAGGCGAACAGATCTTCCAGTGCGGCGCGCATCGAGGCGTCGTCGTCGATGAGATACACCACAGGAGCCATCTCGCTCATTGCCTGCGCTCCGCTGCGACCAAGGGCAAACGCAGGCCGAAGCGCGCACCGCGCATGCCGGCCGGCTCCGCCCAGATCTGCCCGCCGTTGGCTTCCATGATGGTGCGGCTGATGCTCAAGCCAATGCCCATGCCATCGTCCTTGGTGCTCCAGAATGCTTCGAAGACATGCGCCAGTGCATCCTCGGACAGACCCGGGCCGGTATCATCGATGCACAGGCATGCCCACGCACCATCGATATGCGAGCGCACGTGGATGCTGCGCGCCTCATCCGGCAGTGTGGCCAGTGCCTCCACCGCGTTGAGCAACAGATTGCCGATGACCTGCTGAATCTGCACGCCATCGGCCAGCACCGCAGGCAGGGCAGGGTCCAGTTCCAGCGACAACGCGATGCCATGGCGCTCGGTTTCGCCCCGGGTGAGCGCAATCATGTCGAGCACCGTGCGGTTCAAATCCAGCGGCTGGCGTTGACTCGCTTCGCCACGCGCCAGCGCACGCATGCGCGCAATGATTGCGCTGGCGCGGCCAGCGTCGGCGAGCATGCGCTCCAGTGCGGCATCGGCCTTGGCCAGGTTCGGCGGCTGCTGCGCCAACCAGCGTTGGCAGGCGTTGCCGCTGGTCACAATGGCGGCCAACGGTTGATTGACTTCGTGCGCGATCGACGCGGCCAACCCGCCCATGCTGCCGCTGCGGGTCAGCCGCAACAGCCGTGCCTGCGCGGCATGTGCACTGGCTTTGGCCGCTTCCATCTGCACCGCCAGGTAAGTGGTGACCGCAACCACCACCGCGCTGATGCAGGAGTTGATCACCCCCACGCGGTAACTGCCGGCCGGCGTGAGATGGAAGCTGAGCACGATCAGTGCCAGGCAGGTAGCCGCCAGGGCCACGACGCCCGCGCGCGTGAGCAGGCGCACCGACAGCAGCACCACCAGCGTGTAGAACAAGGCCGCAGCCACCGCGTAATCGGTGAAGGTGTCGGCGACGAAGATCGCCGCCATGCCGGCCACCAGGCCGACCATGCCGAGCAGATCGGTACGGGTGGGCGGCGAGCGGAATAGAGAGGTCATGCGCATGGCGGCGATTGTCTCAGCTGGCGGCGCCGCCGTTACACAACCGGCGCTGGATACAGTGCTTGATTCATGGAGCCGCAGGCCCGGGCGTCTGCGCCGGTGGCGACCACCACGGACCGCCACCCAGGGCCTGATACAGCGCCACGGTGTCGGTGTAGCGCGCGGCTTGTGCCTGCACCGTGGCCGCCTGCGCGCTTTGGTAGGCCTGCTGTGCCTGCAACAGATCGGCCATCCCCACCGCGCCCACCGCCCGCTGACGCTGCACGACCGACAGCGTGCGCTCCGCCAGCACCTGCGCATCGGCAGAGGCACGCAGACTCTGTGCGTCGCTCTGCAGCGCAGTGAGCGCATTAGAAACCTCGCCAAACGCGTTCAACACCACGCTGCGGTATTGCGCCATGGCCTGCGCGTAGCCGGCTTCGGCCGCCCGTTGCTGATGCGCAAGCGCACCGCCATGGAACAGCGGCTGCAGCAGGCTGCCTGCCACGGACCATTGCGTATTACCGGCCGCGAACATGTGCCCGAAACTGGCCGCAGAACCGCCGCTGGCCGCACTTAAGGTAATGGATGGCAAGCGCGCTGCGGCCGCCACGCCGATCAGCGCGCTGGCAGCATGTGCTTGCGCTTGGGCGGCGCGGATATCCGGACGGCGGTCGACCAACCGCGAGGGCAGCGATAACGGCAGTTGCGCCGGAAGCTGCAGCGTCTCCAGCGTAAATGCCTCACCTACCGCGTCGCTAGGCAATTGCCCGCCTAGAATCGCGAGCAGGGTGCGTTGTTGTTCCAGCTGTTTTTGCAGCGCCGGGACTGCGGCCTGCGCCTGCGCCAGCGCAGTGCGTTGGGCCAGCACCTGCGCGGTCCCGATGGCGCCAAGGGTCTGCTGGCGTTCGGTGAGCGTGCACAGCTGTGCGGCGACGGCGACCTGCGCGCGCGCAGCATCGAGTTGCGCGCGCACGGCCGCTTCGCCAATGGCCGCGTTGACCACATTGGCGGTGAGGCTCAGATACGCCGCATCGCGCTGATCGCGCTGCGCCTGTGCCTGCGCGCCGGCCGCTTCCACTTGCCGCCGCGTGCCGCCAAACACGTCCAGCGTATAACTCACGGTGAGCTGTGCGGTGCGTAGCGCGTACGGCGTGTCGATGCCGGCATCTGGCGCGGGCACTACCGAGTCGCGTTGCCGGCTGGCATCCACATGCAGATCCGCTTGCGGCAGCCAGGCACCGCGTTGCGCGGCAAGCGTTTGTTGCGCCTGCCGCAGCGCCGCGTCGGCGGCCTGCAGATCCGGGTTGGCACGCAATGCACGCTCCACCACAGTATTCAGTTGCGAAGAGCCGAAGGCGCGCCACCAGGCGGCCGGCACATCCTGTCCCGGCTCGAACTGTTGCGCACCGCCATGCGCCGCGTCGGCGGCTGCGGTCGTTGCCGGTAACGCGTCGGCGGTGTAGCGGTGGGTCGCAGGGGGAGCGGGGCGCTGAAAGTCCGGTCCCACTGCGCAGGCGGCGAGCGACACCGCCACTGCACTCGCGAGCAATGCGTTGCGAAGGTGTGTCATGCGGTTGTCTCCTTGCGGCCCTGACGCGTTGTGACGAAGGCTTCCATCAGGTAGTACAGCGATGGCAACAACACCAGCGTAAGTACCGTAGCGGTGACCAACCCACCAACCACCACCGTGGCCAACGGGCGTTGCACATCGCTGCCCAGGCCGGTGGCGAGCATCGCCGGTGTCAGGCCCAGCGCTGCCACCGTGGCGGTCATCAGTACCGGACGCATGCGGCTAACGGCGCCAGCCACCACCGCCTCGCGCAAAGACATGCCGGCGTCCTGCCGCAATCGGTTGATCTGCGCCAGCATCAGCACCGCGTTCAATACCGCCACGCCGAACAAGGCGATGAAGCCCACCGCGCTGGAGACATTGAGCGTCATCCCGCGCAGGTGCAGTGCGGCCAGCCCGCCGATCATCGCAAGCGGCACGGCGGCCAGCACCAATGTCGGCTGGCGCAGGTTGCCGAACGCGCCGAACAGCAGCACGAACATGATGCACAAGGTGGTCGGCAGCACCACCAGCAAGCGTGCCTGAGCACGCTGCAGGTTTTCGAACTGGCCACCCCACACCAACTGCATATGCTGCGGATCGACCCGCACTTGCCGCGCGAGTGTGGCCTGCGCATCGCTGAGAAAACTGGAAAGATCGCGGCCGCGCACGTTGAGCCGCACGATGATGTTGCGCCGTCCCATCTCGCGCACGATCACGCTCTGGCCGCTGGTGGTCGTGATGCTTGCCACCGCCGATAGCGGTATCTCAGCACCGGTAGCGGTGCGCAAACGCAACGCGCCGATGGCCCGAGGATCGTTGCGATACCGTTGCGGAAAGCGCACGGTGAGGTCGTAACTCTTCTCGCCGATATACATCTGGCCGATCGGGCTGCCGCCGATGCCGGTGGAAATCAGATCCGACACATCGGCCGCATTGATACCGTAGCGCGCCGCCGCCTCGCGGTCGAAGCGCACCTGCAGGTTGGGCAGGGGCGGCTCTACATCCACGGCGATATCCGCAGCGCCAGGCACCTTGTGCAAGACGGCGGCCACCTGTTCGGCAACGCCACGCACCTGCTGCAGATCGTCGCCGAACACCTTGACGGTCAGATCGCTGTGCGCGCCGGAGAGCTTGTCCTGCACGCCGTCGATCATCGGCTGCATCATGCTGACCGTATAGCCGGGCATCTGCGCATAACGCGCGCCAAGCGCAGCGATCAGTCTCTGCTTGTCCATGCCCGATGGCCATTGTTTGTACGCACGCAAGCCGACGCTCGCTTCGATATGCGACGGGGTCCAGTAGTCGGTGCCATCGTCATTGCGCCCGGTCTGGGTCACCACGTACGACACCTCGGGAAATTCCAGCGTGGCCTTGCGCAAGGCGTTGGCCATGGTGGCTGCCTTGTCCAGGGTGATGCCCGGCGGCATCTGCACCTGCAGCCATAGCGAGCCTTCATCGATGTAGGGCAAGAAGTCCCGGCCGATGCTGCCACCCAACACAGCCAGCACGCACAAGGCCAGCGCCGCACAGGCCAGCAACCAACCGCGTCGGCCAACGCTACGCTCCAGCAACGCGCGGTAGCGCTGTCCCAGTGCCTCCAGTACGCGGTTGTGCATCATCTTGCGCGGCTTGCGGAACGCCAGCCACGCCAGGGCGGGAATCAACATCAATGCCACCAGCAGCGCACCGATCAAGGCTGCGCCCACTGCGTAGGCCATCGGCGAAAACAGCTTGTATTCGATGCGTTCGAACGCGAGCAGCGGCAGATACGCACAGCCGATGACTGCCATGCCGAAGAAGATCGGCCGCGCCACATGCAAGGTGGCGTCGATCGCATCGCGCGCAGTCAACGCACGCTCGCTGTTTTCCTCGCGCAGGCGCAGGACATTTTCTACCAGCACCACCGCGCCATCGACCAGGATGCCGAAATCGATCGCGCCCAAGGACAGCAGATTGGCAGGAATCTTGAGGTGGTGCATGAAGATGAAGGCGATCAACAACGACAGCGGGATGGTCAGCGACACGATCGCCGCCGCGCGCGGGCTGCCCAGGAAGATCAATAGCACCACGCACACCAGCAGCATGCCTTCGGTGAGCGTGGCGCTCACCGTGTGCAGCGTGGCGTCGATCAACGCAGTGCGATCCAGGTAGGGCACCACCTTGACGTCCTTGGGCAACACGCTGTTGTTGAGCTCCTCCACGGCGCTGTGGATGCCTTGCAACGCCACCGACGGATTGCTGTCCTTGAGCAGCAACGCGATGCCTTCGATCGTGTCCGGATTGCTGTCCTTGCCCAGAATGCCGCGCCGCTCCACATTGTCGTAGCGCACCTCGCCCAGATCCTTGACCAGGACAGGCACGCCATTGGTGCTGCTCACCACCACATTGCCGATGTCCTGCAACGAGTGCAGCAGGCCGATGCCGCGGATCACGTAACTCTGTTCGCCGCGATCCATCACGCTGCCGCCGCCATCGGCGTTGTTGCTGGTGATGGCGCTCTTGACCTGCTGCAACGACACCCCGTAGCGGGTCAAGCGATCCGGCTCCAGCGCCAACGAGAACTGCGTGGTGAGGCCGCCGAAGTTGGTGACATCGGCCACGCCTTGGACCTTCTGCAGGTGCGGAATCACTGTCCAGAATTGCAGGTCCGATAGCTCGCGCAGGCTGCGTGTCTTCGATTCAAGCGTATAGCGATAAATCTCGCCGGTGGGTGAGGTATACGGGTCCAGCCCGGGAATAGCGCCATAGGGCAGGGTGACCGCCTGTATGCGTTCCAGCACGCGCTGACGCGCGAAATACCCTTCCGTGCCGTCATCGAAGACCAATGTAATCAACGAGAGAGCGAATAGACTGCGCGAGCGCAAGACATGCAGGCCTGGCGTGCCCATCAATGCACGTTCCAGCGGCACAGTGATCTGCTGTTCTACTTCCTCCGCACCCAGGCCCGGTATCTGCGTGACCACCTGCGAGGTGACATCGGCGATATCTGGATAGGCTTCCACCGGCAACTGCGTCCAGCTCCATGAGCCGTATAACGCAATGAGTAAAAAGACCAGCCAGACGATGCCGCGACGCTGAAAGCAGGTGGTGATGATCGACTCAATCATTGAGCAAGGCTCCGTCCTGGATCACCACACGTTCGCCTGCCTTTAAGCCTGACAGGACTTCGGTGTACCCATCCAAAGCGCGGCCTGTCGCCACGATGCGCGAGCGATAGACGAACGGTGCGGTTTCGATAAACACCCGCGTATACAGTCCCATCTGCAGCAGCGCGCTGTCGGGAACCATCAACGCCTGCTGTGGGCGTGCTTGAAACTGGGCGCGCGCAAACATGCCTGGCTTGAGCAGGCCATCGCGGTTATTCAAGGCCACCCTGACTTTCAACGTGCGGGTGGCGGGATCGAGCAAATCGTCCAGGTGTTGCACCTGGCCAGTAAAGCGTTGGCCTGGGTAGGCATCCAAGCTGGCAGTGACCGGCTGCCCTTCGAAGACCTGGCCAATCTCGCGTTCCGGCACGCTGGCGGTCAGCCAGACCTGCGAGATATCGGCCACCGTCATCAGTGGCGCTGACGTGTCATTCCAAAAGCCGCCCAACGCGGCGCTCAGGTCCACCACGCGGCCGGCAATGGGCGCACGCAATACAAAGCGCCGATGCGAGGTTGCTTGTGCGGCCACACCCAGCTGGGCCAGACGATCGCTGGCCGCACGCGCATCGTTCTGCGCGCTGTCAAAGACCTGCTGTGCCGCTTGCAGATCGCGTGCTGCTGCAATGCTGTCTACCGCCAGCGCCTGCTGGCGAGCAAGTTCCAGACGTGCTTGTTGCAGCGTTGCGCGCGCCTTGCCGGCATCGCTATAGGCACTGGCAAGTTCGGCCGAATCGAGCACGCACAGCACATCGCCTGCACGCACGGTGTCGCCCAGGGTCTTGGGCAATGCGACCACGCGCCCGGCCAATGGCGGCACGACACGCACCAGCCGCTCGGGCAACACGTCGATCACCGCTGGCATCTCCACCATCGGGGCGATGCGCTGACTGCGCACTGCCTGCATGCGCAGGCTGGAACGCAACGGTGAGTGCGCCGGCACGCTCACCTGCGTGTTGGTGTGGATGAGCAACGGCGAGGGAGCCGCCGGTGGCGGGGTGGCACCGCAGCCAGCAAGCAGGCTGCCGACGCAGGCAGCTGCCAGCGTAGAACGCAGGAAGAGGGACGACATGCTGTGACTCGAGCGGGGTAGGGGGAAGGCGTTGCACACGCGGGCAGCAACCCGCGAAAGCGGGCAGCGCTTGCATTGGCGATGCAGACACGCTCGCTGCCGGCAGCGGCGTACGACGGCATCGCCTGGTGCCCATGGCGCATCGCCACAGGGATGTAGTTGCGCGCCTGCCATCGGGGTCGGCGCAGTGACGACGCGTGCTGCAGCCACGTCGATGGCGTGCATGGTGCCAGCCGTTAGCGCCTGAAACCAGAGGTTTTCAGGCGTTTTCGGTAGTCCATGGACATCGCATCGATATACCTTCGTATCGTATGCGCGCAGCCGGTACGCAAGACGCCGTGTCAGCCAAGGCGTTCCACAGTTGTGCAGTCGCATGAGGCCATCAACGAGAAGGCCCCGGACATGCCGGGGCCTTTCTTTTATCTGTCACACAACAGCGTGCATGACAGCATCATCCGCGTAGGCTGCAGC
The DNA here is from genome assembly GCF_002846205.1 of Xanthomonas prunicola. Classification (GTDB taxonomy): domain Bacteria; phylum Pseudomonadota; class Gammaproteobacteria; order Xanthomonadales; family Xanthomonadaceae; genus Xanthomonas; species Xanthomonas prunicola. The sequence goes on along the minus strand of NZ_PHKV01000005.1, from coordinate 103,926 downwards.
GGCTGCGATCAGAACTGCCAGCGCAGACCGACGTTCGCATTGATGCTGTTGGCGTCCGAACGACCGCGTTCGGCGCCCACGTTACCGTAGATGGAGAACGCATCGTTGAGCTGGTAACGCACGCCAGCCGAAGCGCGCAGCGACTGCTTGGACACCGGCTCGCCGGCAACATTGAAACGCGCTTCCGGCAAGCCGGTGAACCAGGCGGAGAAGTCGGAATTCGGATTGCCCAGCAGCGAGCGATATGCCACCAGACCATCGAAGCCCCACTTGCCGTGTTCCAGATGACCGCGTACGCCCACCTCGCCATAACCTGCGCGCATCGTGTCGCTATGCGCGCTCAACCCCAGGCCGGTCACCGACGCTTCGCTGAAGGCATCCTGGGTCTGGCTCACCACGCCGGCGGCCACGAACGGCGACAACCCGGCATGCGGCATCAGGCCGACTTCCGCACGCGCCGACCAGTTGGTGTCGTGGCGACGGTCCTGCAAGCGCTCGCCGATGCTGCCGGCCTGCACATTGCGTTCGGTCTCGACGTTGCTCATGCCGTACGATCCGATCGCCGACAGATACGCCTGGCCAATCGGCTGGTACAGGTAGGCGGTCATCGCATACCGATCCGAGCGCAGACGGCTCGACGAGGCTGCGATGTGCGCACGGTCCTGACCGGAGGTCAGGGCCGCACCGACGATGGTACCGACGTTGCCCATCGGCAGATCCACGCCGAAGGTGGTCGCCTGCTGGGTGTAATCGGCCGAATCAAAACCGCTGCGGCTCAGATCGCCGTCCAGATAGCTGCCCTGCATCCAGGTGGTCAGCGTGGTGGTATCAGCCAGATAGGGCAGGCGGTCGGCAGCCACACGTGCATCGTTGAGCGCGGACTGGAAGCCCAGCGTGCGCTCGATGCCGTGCACCTGGCCGGCCAGGGTCGGCAGCGATGCGGCAACCTGCGCATCGGACGCTGCAATCAGCGAACCGGTGGCGCTGATCAGGCCACCCAGATTGTCGGTGTCGCCCGAAGCAACCCGCGTGTCCAGCACCTTGACCAAGGAGTCGACCTGATTTGCACCATTGACCACCGATTGCGGCGCACCGGCCGCCTGTGCGCTAGCGGCGGAAGCGTTGCGGGTCAGAGTCGCGGTGACGGTGGTCGGATCGTAGGACAGCGTCGCGTTCCAGAAGAAATTATTGGCGTACTGCACGCGGTCGAACGTGCCTTGCCGGACGCCGGCCTTGACGATCTTTTCGGTGCTGCCCACGGTGTAGCCGGCCGCTTCCGGCAGCAACAGCAGAGTGCCCTTCAAGCTGGCCTGGCCAGTGACGGTGAGACCCTTGCCCAGTTCGATGGCGGTGGTGCCGGTCGAATTGACCAGGCTGTAGTTGCCGTTGATGACACCGCCGCGCGCTTCGAAGGTGGCCGAGTTAGCCACTAAAAGATCCGAACGCAGGCTGCCGGTGAGCGACAACACGCCATCGAGAATGGTGGTGCCGCCGGTGTAGGTGTTGGTGCCACTCAGGGTGAGCTTGCCGGGGCCGTTCTTGGTCAGGCTGCCCACACCGGAGATGTCGTTGCTGAAAGTGCTGTCGTAACCAGAGGTGACGTAGGCCGCCCAGTTGCTTGCGAACTGGCCCGGACCCTTGATCGCCTTGGCGGCGTTGACCAGGCCCCAGCCGTACAGCGCGTCAACGCCCGGGTCGCCCAGGTCGGTGGCGGTGGTCAGCAAGGTTTGTTGCAGGTTGGAGGCGCTCATCCATGGATACACGCCCAGCACCTGTGCGGCGACACCGCTGACCGCAGCGGTGGAGAACGAGGTGCCGGCAATCTGACCGCCCAATTCGGTGCCGGCCAGGGCCGGAACGGTGTAGCTGCCCGGCGCGACCAGGCACCACTGCGCAGCGGCACCGCAGTGATTGGAATAGCTGGTCAAGCCGGCAGCATTGCCGGCACTGTCGATATTGATTGCGCCAACGGCCAGCCAGTTGTTGCGCACGCTGGCCTCCTGCACCGGCGTTGCGGCCGGGTAGGAGGCTTCCGCCGCGCCTTCGTTACCGGTGGAGGCCACGATCAACGCGTCGGCCTGCACCAACGGGGTCAGTGCATATTTCCAGGCCAGTGCAGCGTTGGCGCTGGCGGCGGCATCCGGATAGGAGGCACCGATGGAGAGGTTGGCGATGCGCACGCCAGCGGCGGCCAGATCCACCGCGGCGCGGCGGGTCTGCTGCGTGCCGCAGGAGTTTTCTGCGCAGATGCGCGCATAGAACAGGTCTGCATCCGGTGCAACGCCACCGGCAAAGCCGTCCTGCGCGGAGCCCAGCACCAGCGCAGACACAATCGTGCCGTGTCCGCGCAAGGCATTGGCAGACGACTCGGGCGTGCCCGGGCTGGCGGTGTAATCGTTGAAGCTGTCGACCTTGCCGCTGATCGGCGTGTAGCTCGGCACCAGGTTGTCGTCCAGCACTGCCAGCTTCACGCCCATGCCTTTGGCACCGGCCTGCTGGGCCAGATCCGCATTGGTCGGCACCAGCAGATTGCTGCCAACGCCTTGATAGCGGGCAGGCGCAGGTGTCGGAACCGGCGCGGTCTTGGGCAGCGGATCGGACGTGGTGCCCGGGGTGGTCGGCGCAGGTGCCGGCGCAATCACCGTACTCTGCGGGGGATCACTGCGGACGTTGCCGCCACCGCCACCGCCGCCACAGGCGGTCAGGACAAGACAGGAGGCGATGGTGGTTGCAAGTAGCGAGCGATTCATAAGCGTGGTCGATTCCGTTGTAGGCGCGCCGCTACTGCCGATTCTGAAATTTGGCGCAGAAGGTCCCAGCGCTGGTGGTCACCAACGAAGGCGTTTAATTTCACGTGTTATTCACTTCAAACTGCAGCAGTCCGTCCCCTCGGACGTGTGCTGCCGGAGCACTCGGCAAATACGCTGATGCACTCGCCGTGTGCTTGCGGTTTGTTTAACGGCGCTAGCCATTAACTCTAAAGTCTGAATGGACAGTTGCTATTCAGAGAAAAAGATCGTGCGATGGGCAACGCCGATTCGCTCCATGGCGATATCGGATTAAAAAGGCGGTTAGCAGATCAAGACGCAAAAAAATGTCAAACCGAACGCAACAATAATCCGTCACATTTCGCGGAGGGCAAAAATCCTAAATGCGATGAAGAGCGCGAGTAATCAGGGAATCATGTCAAAGATGTGGGTAAATTCCTCACACCGTGTAGCGAATTCAACCGGAAGTTAGGCACTCTAACGGACTCTGCTGTACGCAGCGGAATTTTGAATAACTTGCATGCGACGGTGGTTTAAGCTGTTATAACGAAAATTGTCTTCCGATGTCATTGCAATAAGAACGCCCCTTCGCAACGTCGAGCGACCTCGTCCGATTGTGCGAAATTCGACGTCAAAATGCGTCAATTGCACAATCGGTTGGATCAAAAATGAATGATTTGAATAATTTAGTTTATTTTTGGAGGATCTTTTAAAAGTTACCGTCTTCGGGGGCGCCCATGATGATCTGGGCGTTATTCAATTATCCGATCTTGCGACCCTGGTGGGTTTCTTGGGCCAGTTCGAGGGGGAGGGCGGTGCGGACAAGCTTTTCGCATCGCCAGCGTTCGAAGCCTGCAGAGGTTCAGCCCGCCTGGCGCGGACGCCGGTGACCTCGGCTTCAGGCGTATCGCGCAAGGCGGTGAGTGAAGTCTGTAAAGGTTTGAGCGATCTGCTCAGCCAGGGCCGGCAGTCTTCATGCACGGCACGGCGTGGGACCGGCTCCGTGCCCGCACTACCTGCACGCGCGGGCCTGGGCGTTCACGTCGACAGGCCGGTAGTGCGTCAGCAGGTTTTTTTGCGTCGGCCAATGATTCAGCAGGCAAACACGCATGCCGCAGCAGCGGTTGCACCTGTGACCACGTCGCTCCCAGCCACACTGCAGCACATCGGGCGAGTCGCCCGCCCGGTGGCTGCATCAGCTGGTCAGCATTCTTACTGCGTCTTGGCCAAGGCGGCCTTGGCGCGGGTGCCGGCTGCCGCACCGACCCGTTTGTCCAGCACCTGCGCCAGCGCGTTGAGCTGCGCGCTGCTCACGCCGATGTTCATGCTGACCTTCAGATGCGACTGCAATTGCACATCCACCCCCTCCAGCGCTGCGAGCATGCTCACCGTTGCCATCTCGCGGCTGACCCAATCGAGGTTGTCGCGCGCAAAAATATCGCCGAACAGGTGCGTCTTTAAGTAAGCATCGATGGCCGGCGCGAACTCGAACAACGGCCCAGACACCGCCGCTCCAACAAGCTGCGTCTGATTGGCGGTGCCCAACGCAAGCAGTTCCGGGCCGGTCGGCACCGGGCCCGGCAACTCGCCCTGCGCGTCGGCAAGGCCGCGCTGTTGCCGTGCTTGAACCAGCTGCATCAGCGCCGATAGCGCATTGAGACTGCGCGGAAAACCGGCGTACGCGTAGACCTGTACCAGCACTTCCTTGCATTCGTTGATGGTCAGTCCGGTGTCCAGGCCTGCCTCCAATGCAGTGGTCAAACGGTCGATATCGCCGGTCGCCGCAAACGCGGCAATCGGTGCGATGGCTTGCTGTCGGGCCGACAGACTTTCAGAGATGGGCATACCGATGGACTCCAGGGAACGTGTTGCCGCGGGGGAGGGGGCAACCACACAAACAGCGACCGCGCCGAGGACCCAGGCCTCACGTGTGCGCGCGTGAGGCCGATGCACCACAGTGGTCGGTCTCACAGATCCAGATCTAGGGGGCGCTGCGCTGAAATCCAAGCGTTGTCTCCTTGCGTGATGCGCAAGCCGCAAGCCTGTGCGGCTGCGCGATGGGCCATGCACGCAGCGCGATGCGTCTGGACAGGGGATGGCGCCAGCATGCCGTATCCGCCTCGCCGTTCCAGTCGCGTGTACCGCATGCAGTTATGAGGTGCGCTCATTGCCGCGTGGCGGTAACGCGGTGAGGCGATGAGATCGTCTGATGCGCCGGCGCCATCTGTAGGCGGCTGGACGGCAACCAACGATCAGACAGGCAACGCACCATCCAGCGGCCTCCAGCACGTCAGCGCGTAGCGCTCTGCGTAGTGCAAGACGACTCCGGATAGAGACACCGTTTCCGCAGGAGTGATGCACTGCATCCCTCGCCGTCCTATGCTATGCGCCAGCCTGCAGCAGGGATGGCCTGCCTGAGCGCCAACGGAGCGGACGCGTTTGATCGATGCAGGAAGGCGGCACGCATGCGCGGGGTAAGACGCATGTTCTGGCTGATGCAGACCTTGGGATGGGCGCTGTTCCTGGCCATCGCCTACCTGGCGCGGCCGAGCGAAGAACAGGTGCCCGATGCGCTCCAGCTTGCTGCAGTGATCGGTCTGAGCATGAGCGGGTTGCTGGGTAGCCTCGTGCTGCGCTGGCTGTATCGAAGGCTGCAGGCCGATGGGTATGGCGAGCTGCGCTGGCTGGGGCTGCTGTTCGTCGGCAGCCTGGCGATGGCGGTCGGCGTCGATCTTGCCGTGCACGGCGTGCTGTGGCTGTTGCGCGATCTGTCGCCGGCGACGATGGCATTGCATGACGCGCAGCCCATGATCTCCGGTACACCCTTGCTGTTTCCCGCCTATATCGCCTGGAGTCTGTTGTATCTGTCGATCAGCAGGCAGACGCGCCTGGCCGAGGCCACACGCCATCAGAACGACCTGCGCCTGGCGCTCAAGGAGGCGCAGTTGCAGCGGCTGCTCGGCCATATCAGCCCGCACTTCACCTTCAACACGCTCAACAACATTCGCGCGCTCATCCTGATGGACCCGGAGCTGGCGCGCGAACAGATCACGCGTTTTGCCAGCACGCTGCGCTACCAGTTCAGCGGCGGCGAAGAAGCCCTGGTCACGGTGGACGACGAAATGGCGGTGGTGCGCGATTATCTGGGCCTGGTCGGCATGCAGCTGGGCAAACGCCTGCGCTACACCGAACAGCTGGACCCGCGTGCGTTGCCGCGGCAGGTCCCGCGTTTTTGCGTGCAGCTGCTGGTGGAAAACGCCATCAAACATGGTCTGGGGCCAAGCAGCAGCGGGGGCGAGCTGCATGTGCAGATCGCCTTGCAGGGCGCGCGTCTGCAGATCGATGTGCGCAACAGCGGCCGCTTGCAGCACACCGGCAGCAGCGGCACCGGCCTTGCGAATCTGCGGCAACGTCTGCAACTGTCGTTCGGTGCAGGCGCCGGCCTGGGCCTGCAGGAAGAGGGCGGGTGCGTGGTTGCCCAAGTCTGGATCGGAGGTGGTGCGTGATCGATGCGGTGATCGTGGAGGATTCGGAGCTGGCCCGTTTCGAACTGGAGCATCAGCTCAAGGGCTACCCGCAGATACGCGTGCTGGGGCATGCCGGTGATGTGGATGCCGCGGTGGAGCTGATCGAATCGAGCGCACCGGCGCTGGTCTTTCTGGACATCGATCTGCCCGGCGGCAATGCGTTCGATGTGCTGGAGCGGCTGAGCCAGGTGCCGCGCATCATCTTCACCACCGCATTCGACGCCCACGCACTCAAGGCCTTCGGCTACAACACCGTGGATTACCTGCTCAAACCGATCGCGCCGCAGCGGCTTGCCCAGGCCATCGCCAAGGTGGGCGAGGCTTTGCCCACCGCGCCGGTGCGGCGCTCGATGGACAGCGCCATCTTCATCAAGGATGGCGAACACTGCTTTCTGGTCAAGCCACGCGACATCCGTGCGATCGAGGCAGTGGGCAACTACAGCCGCGTGTACTTCCAGAACCACTCGCCGCTGCTGTATCGCCCACTGGGTGCGATCGAAACACAGCTGGCGCCGGAGAAATTTTTCCGCGCCAGCCGTAAGTACATCGTCAATCTGGATTTCGTGGAGCAGGTGGCGCCGTGGAGCAATGGGGGACTGATGCTCACCCTGCGTGGCGGGCTGGAAGTGGACATCTCACGTCGGCAGAGCGTGCGGTTCCGGGAGCTGCTGAGCCTTTAGCGCGCAGCGCCTGCTGCCACTTCGCCGATGCCGCTGCTGTCGCCCAGCAAACGGTCGTGCAGCGTCATGACAGCGCGTCCGCTGCTGTCGACGGCAAAGCTCAATGCGTCCAGGGTGTCGCCCAGGTAGTCGCGTCCGTCGGCATGCGGCGTGACCACAAGCGCATCCTCGCCTTCGCGTTGCAGCTGCAACGCGCCGTCCACGCTGGCCAGTATCCGTACGTCGTCCTTGGCAAAGCGGTAGCGGCCGAGCCACGCCCGGGCGTCGTTACGCGCCACAAGCGCCGGTGCATAGGGTGTGCCTGCGGCGATGGCCGCCAGGCGCACGCTGAGCGTGGTCGGATCCAGAAACTCCGCATTGGTCAGCACGGTGACGAAGACGTCCGGCTGCTGCAGGCGCACCGCGTAGCTGTTGAAGCCATTGATGAAACCACCGTGCTCGACGTCGGCGATGCCATTGGTTTGGCCGATGATCCAGCCGAATCCGTAAGGCGAGGCGCTGCCATCGGCAAGCACGGTCTTGCGCATCGCCTGCGCCAGTAGCGATGCGGGCACCGGCACGCCGTCGCGTAATGCACGGTGCCAGATGGCCAGGTCGTCCACGGTACTGATCAGGCCACCGGCGCCTTGCGGCTGCGTCATGCTGATGAAGTCCGCGTTCTGCAGTTCGCCCTTGCTGCGGCGGTAGCCGTGGGCCCGCTTGGCGATGATGGCCAGGTGGCTGTCGTAGCGCGTGTGCTGCATGCCCAGGGGCTGGAACAGCGACTGCTGCAGGTAGGCAGCATAGGACTGACCGGAGAGGCGTTCGATCAGATGGGTCAGCACGATGTAGTTGGAGTTGCTGTAACCGAACCGGGTGCCCGCAGCGAACTCCAGCGGCAGGTCCTTGAAGTAGTTCATCAGGCTCGGCGCATCGGTGTCGTCGCGCCGTGCTGCGCGCGAGGCCGCAATGCTGCTGACGTTCTTGATGCCCGAGGTGTGGGTGAGCAGCTGCCGTACGGTCACCTGTGCCAGCGGGCCGCTCAGCGCCGGATCGAGCGACACCACCGTCGCGTCCAGGCTCAGCTTGCCTGCCTGGACCAACTGCAACACGGCCACCGCGGTGAACTGCTTGCTCATCGACGCCAGCCGTAGTGCCGCATCCGGCTGCATCGCCAGCCCGTTTTCGATATCGGCCATGCCGTACGCCCGGCGCAGCAAGACCGTGTCGCCGCGCGTGACCAGCACCACGCCACCGGGTTGATTGCCCTTGAAAAATGCATCCGTCTCGCGTGCCAATTCTGTGGTGGCGGGCGCAGCCACCACAGGTGGTGCAGCACGCGCTACCCCGGCTGCGCTCAATACCGCTGCCAGCATCACTGCTCCGATCGTCTTCATCTGCCTGCTCCCTGAGTGGATGCGGCCAGCCTAAAAGCGCGTTCTCGCTGCACCGAGCACTCCATGACCTGTGGTCGGTGTGCCGGTCCAGTGGTCGTGTGGCGGGATGAGCGGCGAGGTGTCTGGTCGAACTGCGCGAGCGAGCATTGATGGATGCGACACCAGGACGGTGCCGGGTGGCCTCTAAGCATAACCAGGCGCAACCGCGCAACGACCCGGCGCGTGCAACAGTGCATTCATCGCCTGAGCAGAGGCGGTGCCCGCAAAATCGTCCTGCTCATCACACGCCAGCTGGCAGCATCGGGGCACGTTTCGCCATTGCCTCAACGAGTCCACCATGAATGCAGCCGTCGTTTCGCCCCGTCGCTGGGCCATCCATCCGTTCCATGCAGCCGTGCTCGGCGGCGTGTGGCCCTTGTTCCTTGGCGCGCTCTTGAGCGACTACGCCTACTGGAGCAGCTACCAGATCCAATGGAGCAACTTCGCGTCCTGGCTGTTGGTCGGGGCCATGGTGGTGACCACCATCGCGCTTGTGGCCGCCATCGTTGGGCTTGTGCGCGGCAGCCGCAACGTCGTCTATGTGGTCGCCTTGGTGGCAACCTGGATCGTCGGCTTCTTCGATGCGCTGCATCACGCGCGCGATGCCTGGGCCATCATGCCGGCGGCATTGACGCTGTCGGCAATCGCCACGCTGTTCGCATTGGTCGCCACCTGGGCGGGGCTGTCGGGTCTGCGCATCGGAGGTGCACGATGAGCCGCTACACACATGTGCTTGCAGTCTCCGTCCTTGCCGCTGCACTGGCCGCCTGCGGCAAAGCGCCTGAGCTCGATCAGCACGGCGCCACGCCGGAACTGCCGGCCCCGGATCGCGGGGTACTGCCCGACATGACGATTGCCGAGCCCACTGCATGGGGCGACCGCAAGCCGACGGTGCCCGCGGGGTATCGCATCACCGCCATCGCGACCGACCTCGGCATTCCGCGACAGACGCTGGTGCTGCCGAATGGCGACATCCTGGTGGCCGAAGGCCGCGGCGGCTCTGCGCCAAACCTCAAGCCCAAGGACATCATCGCCGGCCCGATCAAGGCCAAGGGCACGTCCAGGGCCAAGAGCGGCAATCGCCTCACCTTGTTGCGCGATGCCGATGGCGATGGCACCTATGAACTGAAGACGGTTTTTGCCGATAAGCTCAATGCGCCCTATGGGCTTGCGCTGATTGGCAATGCGCTTTATGTCGCCAATCAGGACGCGCTGCTGCGCTTCGACTATCGCGAGGGCCAGACCAAGGCCAGCGGCGCACCGAGCAAGGTGACCGATCTGCCATCGGCGATCAATCACCACTGGACCAAGGCGCTCACCGCCAGTGCGGACGGTCGCTACCTGTATGTGGCGATCGGCTCCAACAGCAATATCACCGAGCGCGGCATGGCCGTCGAGCTCGATCGCGCACAGATCTGGCAGGTGGATGCCGCAACCGGGGCGCACAAGCCGTACGCCACCGGCATCCGCAATCCCACTGCGTTGGCCATCCAGCCGGGCAGCGGGACGTTGTGGGCAGTTGTCAACGAACGTGATGAAATTGGCCCCAACCTGGTGCCCGACTATTTGACCTCGGTGCGCGAAGGCGGCTTTTATGGCTGGCCGTATAGCTATTGGGGCAAGAACGTGGATACCCGCGTGATGCCGCAGGACCCGCAAAAGGTGGCCTCGGCGATCGTGCCGGATTACGCGCTGGGTTCGCATGTCGCGGCACTTGGCGTTGCGTTTTCGTCCAGCGCAATGGGCGCCAAGTTCGCCGACGGCGTGTTCGTCGGTGAGCATGGCAGCTGGAACCGCGACCCACCTGTCGGCTACAAGGTGGTGTTCGTGCCGTTCCGCGACGGTCGCCCGGCAGGCGCCCTGATCGACTTCGTGTCCGGCTTCCATGGCGAAGATGGCAAAACCCGTGGACGCCCGGTTGGGGTCACAGTTGACCCGCGCGGTGCATTGATCGTTGCCGACGATTTGGCCAACATCATCTGGCGCGTTACGCCGGAAACTGCGGCCGCGACGCCGCAGTAAGCAGACCCATCCATGCAGTTTCTATCCTGGTGCCGAAAGGGCCAGGATAGAAACTGAAGCCGGCTGCTTCGGCGCTGCTTCCAATTGGTGGCGATACCGATCGGACACGTTGTCATGCGCTGAAGCGTACTGCGCTTAATCTGGCACTGACGCTTTTCACGCGAACCACGCCCGATGCCTCGTCGTGTAGGTAACCCGCGCTTTGCTAGCATCGTGGCATCACCGATGCAGAGCACGTCATCATGCTGCCAACGACATTCCCAACGCCGGATCTGTTCCTGCCAGGCCAAGGCGAACCCTTGTTGCGATGGGGCGTACTGGGTCCGGGAAAGATCGCATCTGCCTTTGTAGGTGCATTGCGTAGCAACACTCGGCAGCGTCCATTTGCGGTGGCCTCACGCAACCGCGCGCGTGCCCAAGCCTTCGCCGATACCTGGGCGATGGAGCACGCCTACGATAACTACGAGGCACTTGTTTGCAACCCAGACGTCGACATCGTCTACGTTGCGACGCCACATAGCGAACATCTGCAACATGGCCTGCTGGCACTGCGCGCGGGCAAGCATGTCCTGATTGAGAAGCCCATCACCACCTGCGCGCAAGATGCCCGCGTGCTGGTGCAAGAAGCACGTGCGCGCGGACTCTTCTTGATGGAAGCCATGTGGAGCCGCTATCTGCCCCACACCTCTGTAGTGCGCAAGCTGCTGTCCGATGGAGCGCTGGGCGATATCCGGCACGTGTTTGCAGATCTAAGCCAGTCGGGCCCACGCGACCCGCTGCATCGGCAACGCAACGCAGCACTGGGCGGCGGCGCGCTGCTCGATCTGGGCGTCTACGCCATGCAGTTTTCCTCGATGATTCTTGGCGCGCCCAGCGCAATCACGGCCGTTGGCGCACTGACCCAAACCGGTGTCGATGCGTATTCAACCGTGGTGCTGTCGCATGGCGGGCACGCGCAGTCCACCCTCATCAGTTCCATCGTGGCCCGTAGCAGCTCGACCGCCTATGTCACCGGTAGCACGGGCCGCATCGATCTGGCTGGCGACTTTCATAACCCGACCACGTTGCGTCTGGCAGGCAATGATGACGCCACCGTACCGATACTCTGGACCGATACCACCGGCATCGACGGCTATCGCGGGCTCTCCTGGCAAGCCACGGCAGCTGCCGGCTATATCGGGCAGGGATTGAAAGAATCACCGCTGCATCCGCTCGAGGAGGTTATGCAGATCATGACAACACTGGACGTGGCGCGGTCGCAGCTTGGTAAGGTGTGAGTCACTAAGCGCTCGCGTCAACGCCCCGGGCAGGACGGTCATCGATGCATGAGCAATCTGCTCCTGACGAAGGCCGCTGATGTCGAGCAGTTCACGGAGACCTGGCGCGGCGCAGTTCAGTACCGGCATTTGAAGCGGGCCGTGCTCGTTTGATGCATATTAAGATCGTAAAAAAAGACGCCCCCAATGCAGGGGCGTCTTGCTAGTCGCGTCTCAGTCGGTCAGCCCAGCGCGTTGGGTTCACATCGAACCGCGCCTGTTACGGCAGATCGCACTTGAGCTTTCCGTCCACGTAGTACGGCTTGGGAACATCCGGATTCTTGCTGGTCTTTTCGAACACCACTTCAAACGAACCAAGATCCGGCGTGCCGTTGCGCGATGTGCAGGCTTCCTGCAATTTCTTCTTCACTGCCGCAATGCCCGCATCGCGATTGGCGCCATCGGCGCTGTTGGTCAGGTTGGCAACCTCGGCGTAGGCCATCGGGCTCAGCGCCACCAGGCAACCCGCCAGTATCATCGTCTGTAGCTGCTTCATACATTCTCCTTTGTCGTATCGCTCATGCGCTGCAGCTACCCTGCAGCGCCGACAGCATAGGTGGGTCGCGTTAAGCCCTCGTGGGCAGTGGAATCCGGTACGTCAGGCCAGGCGGCATCCGCTCGGGCTGGCAGTCACGAGGCAATCGCAAGCGTCGCCCATGCAATGACGGCATAGCGTGCGGTCTTGGCAACCACCAGCAGAGGTAGTACGGCACGCAGCGGCTCGCGCATGACCCCGGCGGCAAGCGTGAGCGGGTCGCCGACGACCGGCATCCAGCTCACTAGCAGCGACCACTTGCCATATTTTCGATACCATACCTGCGCACTGAGCAAGGCATTCGGCTTGATGGGAAACCAGCTGCGCCCCTGGAACCGTATAGCCTCGCGCCCGATCCACCAATTGATCAACGACCCCAACACGTTGCCAAAACTCGCAACCACCACCAGGCCAACAACAGATCCGCCGTCCAGCAGCAATGCAATCAGCACGGCCTCGGACTGCGCAGGCAGCAGCGTGGCAGCAATTAGCGACACGACAAAGAGCGAGAGATAGGTCAATGGCAATCCGGACAGCTGTGGGTGACAGCCGCACGATACACACGCAGCCGATGCTTCAAGGCTCGCGTCTAATCAGCACGCTGGCAGGGCATGTGGACGACGCACTGCGGTAGTGCCGCGACCAGTTTCGGTAACGGCGCCACTGGGTCTCTACGCGCGACCAGAATATGCGTCTAATCCCAGCACTATCACCGACCGCGCACAAACACCTAGCTCGCGTGCCTGCTGCGGTGGAGGTGACTTCATCGCTGTCACCTTAGCGAGTTACTCATAGCGCGGCAGCACAATCGATCTGGAGTCCCGCGCGAAACGATTCGTCATGAATTTCTTGAAGAGCGGTCTGCTAGCGATATGCATGGCACCGCGCAGCACCGCCAGTCCGGGACGCGTGTGCGGCCACAGCAGGCGTGGAAGCAGCTTGGGGACGTTCTGCCCCTCTTCGACGAACGGTCGCATGATGTGCTCGTAGCGCGAAAATGCGGCCGAAGGCGTATCCGCCTTGGCAAGCTCTCCGGCGAGCACATACCCACCCACCATCGCCAGCGTGGTGCCGATACCAGAGAGCGCCGTGGGACACCATGCTGCGTCGCCGGTCAGCACCACCCGCGCATTGGACCAACGCGGCATGCGCACCTGACGCAGCACGTCGAAGTAGATATCGTCGACGTCTTCCATCGCTTCGATAACGCGTGGAAATTCCCAGCCCAGCCCGGAAAACTGCGCATGGATGAAGGCGCGCTGTTGCGCTGCGTTCCAGGTATTTTCGTTGTCTGACCGCTTCTGGATTCCAAGGTGGACGCCCAACATCCCATCCCGTGCCGGCTTCACCACTGCGCCTCGTCCTCCCGGCGCGTTGTATTGCCGCGCGTAGGCACTATCGTGGGCGCGTTGCGGAATGCTGAAATAGGCGATGGTCATGTCCATCCAGCGCGGCCTGTTTTCGCCCGGAAAGATCAGTTCGCGGGTGTGCGAACCAACGCCTTCGGCCACCACGACGCATGTGTAACTTTCCTGACGGCCACTGGCAAAGGTCACCTGCACGCCGCCATCGTGCTGCTCTACGCGGACGATGGTGTCGTCGAAGCGGAAATTTGCCCCCTTTTCTAACGCCGCGTCGTACACAATTTGCGCGATGTCGCCACGGCGGATTTCGAGTTCCGCCGTTGGACCACTATCGTTGCTGGAATCCGCCGCTTCGAAGCGCGCCACCACACGGTCGTCGTCGGTAACCCAGTCTGTCCCGCGCTCGCGAGTGCTGCGCGCGAGTGCCGCCGCTTCCAGGCCCATGCGACGCAATACCTCGCGTGCATTGCCACGCACATCAACGTTCTGACCGCCATTGCGGAACGACGGTGCGCGCTCCACCCCACTCACATCCCATCCCGACCTGGCAAGCCAAAACGCAGTGGTCGTGCCGGCTACGCTTGTACCTGTAATAAGCACGCGACGAGTCATGCAACTCACTCCCGATAAATACATCATACATGATCTAATTTTGTCGGGCGGCCGGCGTCTGCAGTTGGCGGCGCTCAATGCGGCTTTGGCATGCCACGCACCAGGCCGCTGGTAGCCGCCGCTCCCCGCCGCGACGACATCAACACTGGAAAGCGGGCAGGGGGCATCGATGACGGGCCAAGATCACGCCGTGTGAAGTGCTGCCGCGAGCGTGCCTTGCCGTGTCTGCGGGCGAACGTAAGCGGCGCTCGACGCGGCGCCATGCAAACATTCCACAACAAGTTCACGCATGGGCCGCGTTCGCTTTGCGGCTGCGTTGGTGCCGCGGCAGTGAACGCAATGTCACCTTGATGTGTTCAGTGCATGTGCACGGACTCACCCCGGATTGACGATGCAACGCCTAGGTTGGCGAATGTCTCAGTCATCCACCGCCCATGATCACCTGCCGGGCACGCTTCCACGATCGACAGATGGAATGCTTGCGCAACGCGTTCGACATCATGTGCGGACTAATCCGGTGCTTCCCCATCCAGGTTCCGGGCAGACGCGTACACGTTGGCAGGCACTAAGCAGATTTGGCGCCGAGAGCTTGCCAGTGGCCAAGGTGCTGGAAGCGCACTACGATGCCTTGTCCATTTTTTCCGAGGCCGGCACTCCAGCACCGCCAATAGGGACAGTTTGGGCGGTATGGGCTGCCGGTGGCCCAAGCGATACGGTAGTGCACGACACGACGACATGCAGCGTGTCTGGCGTCAAACCTTGGTGTAGTGCAGAGCTTGAAGTGGTGACGCATGCGCTGGTGACCATCAGAAACGGTGATCAGCATCCACTTGCTGCGGTCGCGCTGACGCAAGGCCAGTTCGAGCTCGACGCAAGCCAGTGGCATGGCCCTGGCATGGTCGGCATTCCTACCGGCAACGGCCTGTTCAAGAACGCGCCTGCCGTGTTGCTTGGCGAGCCGGACTTCTATCTGCGGCGGCCGGGCTTCTGGCACGGAGGGGCGGGGATCGCTGCGTGCTGGTACGGCGCCGCAACAGCGATTGCCGAGCATGTACGTTGCTCGCCCCGGGTGATGCACAGCCCATTTTGCGCAGCGCATCTGGGCGCCATCGACGCGCAGCTGTCAGCCGCACGGCTACTGCTGCAAAACTTGGCCGATAGGATCGATAGCGCCCCGACGGAAAGCCATCAGTTCGCAGTCATCCAGCTGCGCAGCCTGATGGATCGCATCTGTCGCGACGTGATCGAGCGTGCCGCACTCGCACTGGGCCCTGTTTCCCTGTGCTGCGACGCCGAACATGCGCAGCGCTGTGCCGACCTTGCTGCCTTCATCCGCCAATCGCATGGCGAAAAAGATGAGCAATGGCTGGGTGAGCAGCTCCACGCACGCGAGGTCGCTCCATGGCTGCTTTGAGAGGCGAGCCTATCGAAGGACAGGGCAATTCCGAAGCGCGTTGGAACGCCTCGCGCCAGTTGAATGCCCTGCCGACCACCACGATTGAGCAGCTGCTTGGTCCCGCGCGCCGGGTCGTGGTGGTGTCCCCGCATCCTGACGACGAGGTACTGGGATGCGGCGGGCTGCTTGCGATGGCGATCGAATCGGGGCGAGAGGTGCTGATCGTCTCCGTCACGGACGGCGAAGCGGCCTATCCGGACGAAGACGCCTGGCCGCCAACGCGGCTTGCCGCAGCGCGCCGCGAAGAACTGCGGCATGCGCTGTCATGTCTGGGTGTCGATCCAGAACACGTCGTCAGACTGGAGATGGGAGATGGTCAAGTGCGCGCAGGTGTGAATGCACTTGGTGCTCGGCTTGTCGATCTGCTCAAACCAAGCGATGCGGTGTTGGTGACCTACGCACACGATGGACATCCCGATCACGAAGCATGCGCAGATGCAGCGACGCGCGCAATCGCATCCTGCGCAGCGCGGCTGATCCAATTTCCGGTCTGGGCGTGGCACTGGGATGATCCAGACGCCAGTCAGGTGCTGGCGTCGGCAACACGTCTTGCACTTCCACCCGCTTCCCATGCCGCAAAGATGCGCGCGATCTATGCGTTCAAAACGCAGACCGGTCACGTCACTCCCGCGCTGCGCAATCCCATCCTTCCCGATTGGGCGCTGGCTAGATTTCGGCGCGACTTTGAGGTCTATTTGCCATGAATGTCCAGGCCAACGCCGACTACTTCGATAGCATCTACCAGCAGCCTGACCCCTTCGGTTATGCAACGCGTTGGTACGAGACGCGCAAGCGCGACATCCTGTTGGCAAGCTTGCCCAGGAAGAGGTTCGCACGTGGATGGGAACTGGGCTGTTCCAATGGCGAGGCGACATGTGGCCTGGCTGCCCGCTGTGAGTACCTGCTGGCAACCGACATGTCCGCAGCCGCGATCGAGCAGGCCAAACAGCGGGTTGGCGAACGCAGCCATGTCGAGATTCTTCAAGCGTGTCATCCGCAGCAATGGCCTGTGGGCCATTTCGACCTGATCGTGCTGAGTGAGATCGGCTACTACCTCGCTGCAGCCGAACTGGAAGACCTGATCGTACGCATCCAGGACGCACTCACGCCAGATGGACTTCTGGTGGCGTGTCACTGGAAACATCCGTTCGAACAGGCGCAACAGGACGGCGTTTCGGTGCATGTGCATAGTGCACGCCTGCTGACGCTTCCTCTGGGGTATCGCTATGAAGACAGCGACTTTCTTCTTGAAGCATGGACGGCACAGCCGCTATCGGTCGCACAGCAAGAAGGACTGCGATGATCGCCGTCATCATTCCGGCGCATAACGAAGCCGAGTACATGGCTGCATGTCTCCGATCGGTTTTCCGCGCTGCCTCACACCCCGACTTGGACGAACCGGTAGAAGTCATCGTCGCCGTTGATCGCTGTACGGACGCCACTGCCGAGCTCGCACGGGCAGTGGGGGCGCGTGTGATTGATGTGCCGCTGCCGGGCGGTGTCGGCATGGCCCGCGCCGCAGCCGCGTCCACAGCGATTGCGCTGGGCGCAGACTGGCTGGCAGTCACCGATGCCGATTCCCGCGTTCCGGCGGATTGGTTAATCGAACAACGCAGCGCAGGCGCCGGCGTGTTTTGTGGCCTGGTGGAAGTGGAGGACTGGCTGGACTACTCCGACGAAGTACGGAGTAAGTTCGAACAGACACAGGCAACCAGAGAAGGGCACGGCCGCATCCACGGTGCCAACCTCGGCGTCCACGCGGATTTGTATCAACAGTGCGGCGGATTTTCCACGTTGACCTGCAGCGAAGACGTTGCGCTTGTCCGCGCATTGCAGGCAATCAAAGCCCCGATCGCCTGGTCGCCACGCGCGGTTGTCTTGACCAGTGCCCGCCGGCATGCGCGTGCACTCGGCGGTTTTTCGAGCTTCCTCAAGCAACTGGAAGCCTTGCCGCTAGCCCCGGCATAAGCTTGCAGTGCGCCACGACGTCGGGAGTATCGCGGCGACGATCAGCAGCACACAGACCACGACCAGATGCACGTGTCTCACCGGCATGGGCCTGGCCGCGGCGACCGGAACCTGCGCCATGACCACTGAACTTCCCACCGCCAGATCGTGCAGCGAACGGCGACCTTGGCGATTGAATACATACAGGTAGATGATCGAGAGAGTCCCGCCGAAAATCAGCAACGACAATACGTAACCCATCGGCGACATTGATGCGGAGCTGTCGATTTGGACGCCGTTGAGGAAGAACGCAATACCCAGCACCGAGTACCGTAACAGCGATTGC
The DNA here is from genome assembly GCF_002846205.1 of Xanthomonas prunicola. GTDB lineage: Bacteria > Pseudomonadota > Gammaproteobacteria > Xanthomonadales > Xanthomonadaceae > Xanthomonas > Xanthomonas prunicola. Next base: position 85,938 of record NZ_PHKV01000005.1, on the reverse strand, counting down.
GACAGCGTCAGTAGAGCGCCGGTCTTGCCGAACACACGCACGCCGAGCAGGCGCCTGCCCAGTGTTTGGCCGCCGCACATCACACGATTCGTAACGCCGAAGTAGGTCAGTGCAATGACGAATCCGAGTAGCCTTGCGTAGCCGCCAAGTCGCACGAATACCTCTGCCAGCACCAGGCCTGCCAGTCCGCCGATCGCAGCCAGCACCGGACAATCAACAATAAACGCTGCCGAGCGCGGCCAGAAACCTGCTGCGGAAGGCGTGCCGCCCGCCGCTTTACCCATGCTCACTTCCATGTAATCCCCGGTTGCAATTTCCCCTTGCGCGGACGATGCCATGACAGTGGGGTCGAGACTACACGGGCGGCTGACGATGGTCAGGGCAACAGATGGGTTGGACGATGAACAAGCGACACAGGTGTGGTGACGAACTTGTTCTGCTTCTTTCGCATCTCAGCCACATGCCGAGACAACAGCATCTGACAGGATCTCCAGGCCCTCGTGCAGCAATGCATCCGGTGTGGTCAATGGGGCCATGACCTTCAGGACCTCCCCGCGTGCGCCTGCCGTTTCGATGACCAGCCCGTTGCGGAATGCGTGAGCGCTTGCGACGGCGGCGCGTTCGCGCGTGCGCATGTCGAGCCCGATGAACATGCCGCGCCCTTTGATGCGCGCTTCCGGTACGTGCGCAGCCATGCGTGTCAGTGCCTGGGCAAGGATTTGAGCCCGTCTGTCGATCTGCGTGCGGAGCGCATCGTCTGCCCAGAATTTGCGCAACGCCACGGTGGCGGTGAGCATCGCGTGGTTGTTGCCGCGAAAGGTGCCGGTGTGCTCGCCAGGAAGCCAGCTATCGTGCTCCGGTGCGACCAGCAGCAGGGACAACGGCAAGCCGAAGCCAGATAGAGATTTGGATAAGGTGATCAGGTCGGGGACCAGCGCCTGTTCGTCAAAACTGAAGAAGTTTCCACAGCGTCCGCAACCAGCCTGGATATCATCCACGATCGTCAGCGCACCATGACGGCGAGCGGCGGCGAATACCCGATGCAACCAGGGTGTGGACGCGACATTGAGTCCGCCTTCGCCCTGAACCAGCTCCAGCACGATGGCAGCGGGCGGGTCGATCCCGCTGGAAGGATCGTCCAGCAGCGCGTCTAGCAGGGCGGCACTGTCGACTTCGCCGCCAAGGTAGCCGTCGTAGGGTAGCCGGGTAACGCCGCCATGCAGCAGGTCCATGCGATGGTGGCGGCTGCCCGTCGCGGCCAGCGCTCCCATCGATAAGCCGTGATAGGCATTGCTGAAGGCAATGATGTTGTGGCGTCCCGTGCGCTTGCGTGCCAGCTTGAGCGCAGCCTCGATGGCATTGGCACCGGTCGGGCCGGTGAATTGCAGCCGGTGGGGCAAGCCGCGCGGACGCAAGATGTGTGCAACGAAGTGGTCGATAAAGTCGTGCTTGGCCTGCGAGTGTAGGTCCAGCGACATCGCCAGGCCGCCCTCGCGCAGATGCGCCACCAGTGCCTCGGTCATGTCTGGATCGTTGTGACCATAATTGAGCGCGCCACAGCCTGCGAGGAAGTCGATGTAGCGACGTCCCTGTGCATCGAACAGCTCACTGCCCGCGCCACGGACGAAGAGCGCGTCGAACGTGCGGCAATAGCTGCGCACATTGGATTCATGGTGCTGGAACAGTTGGCGCGGGTCGATCATGTCGATTCCAATTCGTGACAGCAGCATGCGGCCCCGGGACTGCGCGGCGGGTCCAGCATGTTTCCGTGGTGCCCAGCAGAACGTCCGCCGCGGACAACCAGTGGCCATGTTGCATCCCGAGCGGCCCTGGACGCGTAGCGCTGCGCCGTGCGTTACGCCGCGCCGGGGTGAGGTGCCGAGCGGTGAATAACCGACCTTTTTTAAGACGATGCTTGATCCGTGTCTTGACTCGCTGTGCCGCGCGGTTGTCTGCGGTGGCGTCGGTCGGTACACGGACAACGGTTGGGCATGGATGCTGTATTTCCGTCATCCACGCGCGTTAGCATCGTGCGATGCGGACACTGACCTGCCTGGATGATGTTCAAGCGTTGGCGCGTCGCCGGGTGCCGCGCATGTTCTATGACTATGCGACCGCCGGCAGTTGGTCGCAATCGACCGTGCAGGCGAATCGTCGCGATTTCGATGCCTGTTCGCTGCGTCAGCGCGTCGGGTGCGATGTTTCGCAGCGCAGTACAGCGACGCGCATGCTTGGGCATGCGGTGACGATGCCGGTCGCGCTGGCGCCGACCGGGTTGGCTGGCCTGATTCATGCCGATGGCGAAATTCTCGGTGCGCGCGCAGCCGAGGCGTTCGGCGTGCCGTTCGTCTTGTCGACGATGAGCATCTGCTCGTTGGAGCAGGTGTGTGCCGGTGTGCGCAAACCGTGCTGGTTCCAGCTCTACCCACTGCGTGACCGAGGTGTCGTTGCAGCGTTGATTGAACGCGCGACCGTCGCCGGTTGCGACGCCTTGATGGTGACGATGGATGTGCCGTTCTTGGGTCAGCGCCATGCCGATCTGCGCAATGGGCTGAGCGTGCCTCCCCGGTTGCGGCCTGAGGTGCTGCTGGATTTTCTGACCCATCCGCGCTGGGCACTGGGACTGTTGCGGACGCGCCGCCGTTGCTTCGGCAATCTCGTCGATTACGTGCCTGCTGGAGGCGATCTGCAGACGCTTGCCGAGTGGACCGCCCACCAGTTCGATGCCAGCCTGGGGTGGGATGATCTGGCATGGATCAGAAGCCGCTGGGATGGGACGTTGGTAGTGAAGGGTGTTCTCGATGTGGAAGACGCGCGGCAGGCGTTGCAGGCCGGCGCCGACGCCTTGGTCGTCAGCAATCACGGCGGGCGGCAACTGGATGGGGCGGTGTCCAGCCTCCGCGCCCTGCCGGCGATCGCCGAGCTCGCGGCGGGCCGCGCCGAGATACACCTGGATAGTGGCATCCGCTGCGGCCAGGACGTGCTCAAGGCGCTGGCGCTTGGGGCATGCGGGACCTATATCGGCCGTGCATGGCTATATGGGCTCGGTGCGTTGGGCGAGCAGGGCGTTGCACGGGTTTTAATGCTGATCCAGCGCGAACTGGAATTGACGATGGCACTGTGCGGACGGACCCATATTGCAGAGATCGATCGTTCAGTCGTGGTGGATTGATCGCATGACGCTGGCCATTGCCAGCTGGCGCGAGCTGCGCAAGTACCGCAGCGTCATGTCGTCAACGCAACCTCCATAGCGAGTCTGCTGACTCCGGGCCTGCGTTGGATCCTGCGCGTTAGCGGATGACGCAGGATTCGGTGATTTATAGCGAAGGGCAGGCGTCCAGCTGGCGCAGGCTGTCGGCCGCATGCAATCGGTGGCGCACGAAGCGTGAGAACCGCGCGATGCCTTCGGCGATTCTCTCAGTTGCCACGTTGCTGTAGGCAAGCCGCACTTGCTGGCGGCAACTGCCGTCGATCGCAAAGAAGGACAACGGCATCACCAACACGCCGCACTCGCGCGCGCAAGACGCCGCTTCTTCGGCGGCGAACACGAACGGCAGCGTGACGATCAGGAAGAAGCCGCCTGCCGGAACATTCCAATGGATCTGCGGCGTTAGCGCACCGAGTTCGTGGGCCAGGCATTCCAGCATGCGGTCGCGATTGCGCTGGTAAAGGGCGCGCGGCGCCTGGATTAATGGCGCCAAGCTGCAGCCGTGTTCGAGCAGCACTCCGCCGACGACGGCTTGCGTGACCTGGCTGGTGTTAAGCGTGCCGAAACTCTTGCGCCGTGTCAGCGCCTGGTGCAGGGTGCGTGCCGCTGCTGCGCTGCCGAACAGCGTCGGTGGCAACACCAAAAAGCCAACGCGCAGGCCTGGGCACAGCGTCTTGGAGTAGGTGCCCAGATAGATGACGCAACCATGGCTGTCCAGTGCGCGCATGGTGGGAACGCGTTCTGTTTCGAAGGCAAACAGCCCATATGGATTGTCTTCCAGGATCAAAACGCCGTGCGCGGCGCACACCGCCGTGATCGCCTCGCGCTGATCGCGGGGTAGCACGGTTCCAGTGGGGTTGTCGAAATCCGGCACCAGATAGAGCAGGCGCGCACGCTGGCCAGCGGCGTGTAGCGCATCCAGCGTCTCGGCCAGCGCCTCTGCGTCGGCGCGACCATCGCGATTGAATGCGGCGATGGTAATGCCGTGACTGTCCGCCACGCCGGTGATGCCGATATAGGTCGGATTGCGGACCAGCACAACCTCGTTCGGCTGGCGGCATAGTTCGGTGACGCACAAGTGCAACGCTTCCTGGCAGCCTGCGGTGATCAGCATGCGATCGATGCTGGCCGGTACGCCTTCGTCCGCGGCAAGTTGGGCCACGACCAGGTCCTCAATGATGCCCTGGGTTGTTCCGTACTGTGCGATCAGATCGAGCGCACCTGCCTGGCTAATGCGGTGACGCTGTGCCAGATGCGTAGCCAAGCGCGGGACGGCGCGCATCCATGCCTGCAGATCGAAGCAACTGTCGGTCGGACGTCCTGAAACGAACGAGATGGCGTTGGGGTGGCGCGAAGACACCTCGTTGAGGAAGGTCATCACGTCCAGACGGTCGTCACCCATCGCTTGGTCGGTCTGTGTGCTTGCCATCGGCTGGCTCCTGGGATGCGAGGTGGTCCCTCAATACGCGCCACTGCGCTCCAGTTGCTCGAACAACTCGTTGACCGATGCGTCCTGGAAACCGACTTCGCCATTGCGTTCGATGAATTCGAAGCTCAGGCCAGTCAGCTTGCTGCGATTGGAAAAGATTTGTCGCAGCCCCTGACCTTCGATCACGTTGGTGTCGAAGGCCAGACCACGTTCACGCAGGTGCTTGGCGGTGGCGTGGGCATCGTCGACGCGCAGGGCGATATGCGCGACGCCCACGCCGTGATGGGCGATCAGTCGCGATACCTGCGATTGCGGTTCGGTGCCTTGGCAAAGCACGAAGATGAGATCGCCATGCTGCATCTCGGCCGAGTGCATGCCGGTCGTCTTGCCGGTGATGTGGCGTCGTCCCGTCAACACAAAGCCGAGTTGATCGCGGAACAGCGTGATTGCAGCTTCTAGGTCATCTACCGCCAGCGCAATGTGGTCGATCTTGTGGTAGCGCGGAGCGCTATCGGGTTGTTGGATGCTATCGGTCATTGAACGCTCCGTATGCCATCGGGTAATGCGCGGCATTGCTGACGAAAATACATCTCGGCAAACGCATGTGTGCTGTTTCCAAAACAGATCCGTCTGCATTCGCGCCGATGTGGAGAGGAATTCAGTACAAGCTGCGCTCAGAACTTAAGGTTTAAACATAATCCGTCAATAAGAATTTTCTGTGACACGCATCCATGCATTTGGCTGGCGTCAGTGTGGGTCTCAATACATTGGTCAAATTAAATAAGGGCATAAGTGTTAATTTCGTTTATAAAAATGCAAGATAGATTTATCTTGAGACATGGATATTTCAGTAATGTTGGTATTAAAATTTAGTTGAAATAGGCGCTCGGGTTTAGCTGCTATTACCTGATGAAATTTACCGAACTTTCGTTTTTCATACTGTCATGGAATGGAAGCAAAGCCTGCCTAGCATTCCGTGCCCACAACCTGATTCCTGAGAGCCGGATGGAGATGAATACGTCATGCCGAGCACGGATGGAACCTTCGTATTGCGCACCGGACGTGCAGCCTGCATCATCGCTGAATATATTCAATTCGTTTTCAACCTCGCAGATTCATCCTGGCGAGCGCGTTCACCGTTGGCTTGAATGGATGGCGCGGTCGGTCGGTGCAGAGATCGATGAGGCGCCCGGGCGGCACAGGTGTTCCTTGAGCGCTTCCGAATCGGCCCTGCAAGGCGCTATCAGCCAACTGCGTTTGGGCGATTTACATATATCCAAGGTGTCGGCTAGCGCACACGCGCTTGAGTTGAAGCTCGGCGGTGCCATCAGGCGTGATCCCCACGTCCTGATTGCGCTGCAGTGCAAGGGCACCAGCACGTTGGTACACGATGGCGTGCCATTGGAGCTGAGGGCGGGCGAGATGCTAGCGCTGTCCATCAAGCAGAATTTGAGCATCGTCAATCCATCAAATGTCGAACAGCATTTCATCTGGTTCGAGAAGCCTCGGCAGGCGACCAGGATGATGGAGGGAGTCGTGTCGCACCGGCGCTGTGGGCCGGCACCGATGCAACGTCTGGCATGCAGCTTCGTCGAACGCTTGTTCAACGAGCCCGACCTGTGCAACCCGGAAAGTGGACAGTTCTTTGCGCAAGCCATGATCAAGCTGCTGGGGCTGGCTCTGAAGGAAACTACCGCAGCCAAGCCTCAGCTGGAACCTAACCGGCCGTCGCGTGAGATGGTGTTGCAGTTCGTCGAGCGCAATCTGCGCGATCCGAAGTTGTCCCCGGACACGATTTCGCGCGCCTTGGGGTGGAGCAAACGCACGATTTACCGCGCATTCAAAGGCGGGAACGGGGAAAGCCTGAATGGCTACCTGTGGCGGCGCCGCATAGAACAGTGTGCGCAGGAATTGCGAGGCCCCGGTAATCTGAGTATTACGGGCATCGCCTATTCGTTCGGGTTCAGCAGCTGCCCGCATTTCAGCCGCCTGTTCAAGCAGCAAATGGGCGCGTCGCCATTGCAGTATCGGCGCGGTGTCTATTGATCGGCGCGCCCACCATGGCCGATAGCGAATAGACCGGCGCGCCCAGCGTGCGCGCCGTTGTCCGGTTGCATGCGGCGACCGTTGCGTCGCCGCATTTCGCGTGAATTGACTGTTCGGACCCGTATTGCACTGGTTCGAGGCGACGCATGCCTGTTGCATCCTCTCCCATGCAGCGGGCGTGCGCGGTAGGCAGAGCGTGCGCGGCACACCTCGTCGTTGCGCTGTGCCGCGACCGTCGGCGGACGAGCGCTTCTGCGGATCATGCCCGTTCATGCGAGGTAATCCTCGCGGTCGCTGGCCGTGATCATGTCGTCGCTATGCACCTCGGTCGCCTCCAGCAGGGCCGCCAGCGCGGCCAGGTTGGAATGGGCGAACAGTTGCGAGACGGCGATGCGTCGCTGCAGCTGCGACTCGATACGTGCGATGAGTTGGACCGCCAGGAGTGAATGACCGCCGACTTCAAAGAAGTCGTCATGGCGGCCGACCCGCTCCACACCGAGCAGATCGCACCACAGACGCGCCAATGCCTGCTCGCAGGCGCCTTGTGGCGCCTGCGTCGCTGTGTCGTTGCCTGCCTGGCCAGAGGCACTGGGCAACGCGTCCCGATCAAGTTTGCCGTTCGCTGTGAGCGGCAGTCGTTGTAGCGGGATGTATGCGGTCGGTTGCATGTAGTCAGGCAATCGCTCGGCCAGCCAGGCGCGCAGACGCCGGCATAGAGCGGCGTCTTCGTCCGGATCCTCGGCGACGATGTACGCCAGCAGGCGCGGTTGATGAGCAGAATCGAACTGCACATGGACGACTGCCTGCGCTACCTGCGGGTGGCTGGCGAGCACCGCCTCGATCTCGCCCGGTTCGATACGGAAACCGCGTAGCTTCACTTGCGCATCGGCGCGCCCGAGGAAATCCAGGCTGCCGTCTTCCCGCCAGCGGGCCAGGTCGCCGGTGCGATACATGCGCGCTCCAGGCTCCATGGCGAACGGATCCGGCACGAAGCGTTCGGCGGTGGCGCCGGGCCGGCCGACATACCCCTGCGCCAGACCGACACCGGCCAGATGCAACTGGCCCGGAATACCGATCGGCACCGGTGTGCCGCGGGCGTCGACCAGATGCGCCTGCATGTGGCGGATCGGCTGCCCGATCGGAATACGCCGATCCGGCGGTGGCGGCTGTCGCAGGGCCAGCGTGGTGGCGAACTGGGTGGCCTCGGTCGGTCCGTAGGTTTGCAGCACCTGTTCCGGCGCATTGGCAGAGCCCAGTAGCAGTGCCAGCGCATGCGGGTCGGCGACATCGCCGCCAGTGATCAGATAGCGCAGCGTTGGCAGGGAGACGGCCAGCTGCGGTGCGTATGCCCGCAATACACCGGCCACCAGGATCAGGACGCTGATTGCATGCGTGCCGATAAAGCCCGCCAATGCGCCGGGATCGAGCACCACCGCCTGCGGCACTACCACCACGCAGGCGCCGCACAGCAACGGCGCCCAGACTTCCAGCGTGGTGGAATCGAACGCCGGGTTCGAGGCGAAGGCGAAGCGATCCTGCGCGTTCCAATCGGCGTAGTCCGGCGCGAGCACGAGATTGAGGATGCCGCAATGGGGAATGGCCACGCCCTTGGGCACACCGGTGGAGCCGGAGGTGTACATCACGTAAGCAGGCGCGTTGCCAGGTACCGTTGCCGCGGCAAAGCGCGTTGCGGTGGCGGTGAGCGCATCCACATCGACGGGCAGACAGTGCAATGCGCCGGCCCAGACTGGGTCCGTCTGTGGCGGATACAGCAACGCGACGGCATGGCAATCTTCTACCAACTGGGCCAATCGCAGCGCCGGCTGTTGCGGGTCAAGCGGCAAGTACGCCGCGCCCAGTTTGAGAATGGCCAATTGCGCGATCACCAGGGCGGCGCTGCGCGGCAGGGCTGTGGCCACGGTCATGCCGACGCCGACGCCCGCAGCACGTAATTGCTGGGCTAGCGCATCCGAGCGCATCTCCAGATCGGCGTAAGTCAGCTGCAGCGTCCCGTCGCAAACCGCCGGTGCCGTGGGTGTGCGTTGCAGCTGGTGCGCAAAGGCTGCATGCACGCTGGTCGGCATCGACTGCAGCGTTTCGCAGGCCGGCACATGCGGCAGATGCTGCTGCGCAGGCGCAGGCAGCGGCAGGTCGTCGGCCACCTGTGCCTCGCTGGCATCGGCGAGGGCGCACAGCAGCGCCTGGTAATAGGCCAGATGCCGCTGCAGCGTGGCGCGCTCGAACAGCGCCGTCGCGTAGATCAGCGATCCGGCGATGCTGTCGCGGCCGACGCGCATTTCCAGGGCCAGATCGGCCAATGCGACCGCTGTTCCGCCTTGCAGTGGTTGCAGCTGCAGGCCGGGCATCTCCAGCTCGCCCGAGGGCGTGGTGTCGGACGAAAACAGGACCTGGCACAGCGGTGCGTGCGCGAGCGTGCGGCTGGGCTGGACCGCTTCGATGACGCGGTCGAATGGCAGGTCCTGGTGCGCCTGCGCACCCAGCACGGCGCAGCAGACGCGTTCCAGCAACTGCGCCACGGTGGGCCGCCCGGACAGATCGATGCGCAGCGCCACGGTGTTGACGAAAAAGCCGATCAAGGGTTCGAGCTCGCTGCGATCGCGGCCGGCAAGCGGGCTACCGATCACCACCTCGTCCTGGCCACTGTAGCGGTGCAGCAGTAGCGCCCAGGCGGCGAGCAACGTCATGAACGGCGTGACGCCATGGTGCAGGCTCAGCGTGTGCAGGCCGGCGCTCACCGCCGCAGGCAGCGAGAAGGCGATGGTGTCGCCGTGGAAGTCCTGCCGTGCCGGACGCGTGTGGTCGGTCGGCAATGCCAGCAGCCGCGGCGCGTCGTGCAGGCGCTCGCGCCAATAGTCGAGCTGACGTTGCAGAACGTCGCCCTCCAGCCAGCGGCGCTGCCATACCGCGACATCGGCGTATTGCAGCGCCAACGGCGGCAGTGGATCGTGTTCTTGCCGGGCGTAAGCGCTATAGAGCGTGCCGAGTTCTTCGATCAGCACCCCCATCGACCAGCCATCGCACACCAGGTGATGCAGGGTGATCAACAGCACGTGCCGCTGTGGCGCCAGACGCAATAGATGACCACGCACGAGCGCAGTGCCCGGCGCGAAGGTGGTCTGCCGTTCGTCTGCACACAATTGCCGTACGCGCGAGGCCGGATCGTCCAGCGCGGACAGGTCGCTGTGGCGCAGAGCAAACCCGGTGTCGGCCGGCAACACCTCTTGCTGCGGTTGACCCGCACTGGCGACGATGCGCGTGCGCAGCGTTTCATGGCGCGCGACGATGCGGTCCAGCGCCTTGCGCAGCGCCGGCAGGTCCAGCGCACCGTCCAGATGTACGCCGGTACTGACCAGATAGGCAAGGTCGGTGTGCGGGTCCAACTGCGACAGAAACCATAACCGCTGTTGAGCAAAGGACAACGGCAGCGGCCTATCCCTTGGAACCGGCAGGATCGGCGGCAACGTGTTCGCTGCAGCGGCCGCGACGCAGCCGGCGAAGTCGGCCAGACGTGGATGGGCGAAGATGTCGGCCAGGCCCACATCGACCCCGAAATGGCTGCGCAGCCGTGATGCCAGGCGTACCGCAAGCAACGAGTGCCCGCCCAGCGCAAAGAAGCTGTCCTGACGGCCGACGCGATCGCAATCGAGCAGTTCGGCCCACACCATGGCCAGGGTCTGCTCAAACGGCCCGTGCGGCGGCACATGGGCTTGGGTGTCCAATTGCGTTCCGGCGTCGGGCACCGGCAACGCATTGCGATCCAGCTTGCGATTGGGCGTGAGTGGCAGTGCGTCCAGGCGCACATAGGCGCTGGGCAGCATGTAGTCGGGCAGGCGCTGGGCCAGGCACGTATGCAGCCGGTCCGGTTCGATCGCGTCGGCGACGACATAGGCCAGCAAACGCGTCGTTGCAGTCGCGTCCTGGCGCGCGCAGACCGCCGCTTCGCGCACGCCGGGATAGTCCAGCAGCACGTTCTCGATTTCGCCCAGTTCGACGCGGAATCCACGCAGCTTGAGCTGCTGGTCGTTGCGGCCGAGGAACTCCAGGCTGCCGTCGGCGTTCCAGCGCGCCAGGTCGCCCGTGCGATACATGCGCTGCCCGGCGCCAAGCGCGAACGGGTCGGGCAGGAAACATTGCGCGCTCAGTGCCGGCCGTGCGTGGTAGCCGCGACCGACCTGTGCGCCTGCCACATACAGCTCTCCGGCCACGCCGATTGGCAGCGTGCGGAGACGAGCGTCGAGCACGTACAGACGCGCATGGCGCAGCGCGGTGCCGATGCTGATGCGGGTGGCGTTGGCGTCTTCGGTGCACAGACGGGCTGCGGTGCAGGAAATCGCGGTTTCGGTGGGGCCGTAGGTGTTGATCAGCGTGATCGCCTGCAGCCCGAGCCCATACCACTGCTGCAGTTGGTAGGGCGACAGAACGTCGCCGGTGATGTTGATCAGGCGCACCTGCTGTAGCTGCTGGCGCGCTTGTTCGGGCGCTTGCGTCCATACGCTCACCAGCGCATGCCAATGCGCGCTGGTCAGATGCAGCACACTGGCGGGCGTTGGTGTGGCAACGGCATCCAGCGGCAATGGCGCCAGCCGCAGGCAGGCGCCGGCGATCAGCGCAGGCAGCAGTTCTTCCAACGACAGATCGAAGTTGATCGAATTCTGCTGCAGGACGTCGTCTTCGCCGCTCAGGCCAAACAGCTCGGCGGCGGCGACGCAGTAGGCGGCCAACGCGCCGTGCTCGACCATGACTCCCTTGGGACGTCCGCTGGAACCGGAGGTGTAGATCAGATAGGCCAACTGCGCGGCATGCGGCGCGGCAATTTCGGTCGGTACGGCAATCACCGCGTCGCCAGGGGCGTCGTACCACAGCAGCGGCACGTCGACCTGTGGCGGCAGCGCGTATGCGCATGCCGAGGTTGCTACCAGAATCTGCGGCTGGCAGTCGCGCAGGATGTCGGTACGGCGTTGCGCGGGATACTCCGGGTCCAGCGGTACGTAGGCCGCGCCCGCCTGGAATACGCCCAGCAGCGTTGCCACCAGATCGATGCCGCGCGGCATGCATACCGCGACCCGCGCTTCCGGCCCGATGCCCAAGGCACGCAGACGGCAGGCCAGGCGCTCGGCGCGTTGGGCGAGTTCAGCATAGGTGAGGGTGCTGCCGTGGGCATCGATCAACGCCGGTGCCTGCGGCGTGCGCGCCGCCTGTGCAGCGAACAAGTGCGCGATGCCGACTGCGGGGGCGTCGCTGGGCGCCGGGTTGAAGCCAACGACGATGTCAGTGCGCATGAGCTCCGGCAGGATATGCAGATCATGCAAGGCGGTGTGCGGTGCATCGGCAAGCGCTTGCGAAACTTGCCGCAGGGCTTCGAGCATGAGCTGACCGACCGACTCGGGTGTGGCAGCGGGCCCGGTCTGCACATCCAACCAGAAACCGCGGTCGTCATCGTTCACCGACAAGGACAGCGGATAGTTGGTGCGCTCGCTGGCGCCCAGCGATTGCATGCCGGCCCAGTCCGGCAGCGTATCCGACGCCTGGCTGCTGGCGACGTGGCGATAGTTGAGCAGGGCGGTGAACAACGGCGCCGGCGCAGCGACGCCGCTGCAGCGCTGAGCCAGACTCAACGGTGCGTGCTCGTGCTGCATGAGCATCGCCAACAGTCCCTGCACCGTGCTTACCGCATCGGCCACGCTGGTGGTGTCGATGCGCAGGCGCAGCGGCAGGGTATTGAGGAACATGCCCAGCACGCGGTGGATGCCGCTGCCGCCCTGCATGCGACCGAACAGCGTGGTGCCGAACACCACGTCGTCGCGTCCGCTGGTAGTGGCCACCACCAGTGCGTAGGCGAGATGGAACAGGCTGGCCATGCTCACATTCAGCGCACGCGCGTGCGCGCGCAGCGCCTGGGTCAGCGCATCGGGAACCTGCAGGTGCGCTTCGCGCACCGTGCTGCCATCGCCGTGCACATCCAGCATGCCGTAGGGCGCGGTGGTCTGCGTGACGTCGCCCAGCAGTTTGCTGAAGAACGCTTCCTGCGTCTGCGCCGCGCCGCGCAGCCGGGCGCGAGCGACGAATTCGCGGAACGGCAGTGGCGCCGGCAGGGCGTCTGCGGTGCCGGCCAGGAACGCGCCAACTTCCTCGATCGCCAGATCCATCGAGGTGTGGTCCATCACCAGGTGGTGGTAGAGCATGCCGAGCAACCAACGCTGGTTGACCGCGTCGTGGATCAGGTGCGCATGCAGTAGCGGCGCCTGTTGCGGATCGATCCGCGCCTGCGGGGATGTCAGACAGCGCTGCAGTTGCTCCAGTGCATCGTCGCTCTCCAGAACATGGGAATGCAGTCGCAGTGGCGCCTGTCGCCAGACCACTTGCACCGCTTCACGCACGCCATGCCAGACAAAGGCGGTACGCAGGATGTCGTGACGCGCGATCACGCTGTTCAATGCGGCCAGGAAGCGGTCGAGCTCTGCACGGCTGGCGAATGCGTGCAGACCGGGCATGACATAGGGGTCGCTGTCGGTATGTTGCAGGTGGTGAAACAGCAAGCCTTCCTGCAGCGAGGCCAGCGGATAGATGTCCTGCACGTTGGCAGCGCCGCCGGCGACGGTCGCCACCACCGCGTCGATCTCGGTCTGGGTCAGCGCGACCAGCGGCAACAGGTCGGGTGTGATCCGCGTGCAATCGCGCACGATCCGGTTGGCCGGCACCGGCGCGATTGCCGCCGGACGTAGCGCGTCTGCCAGCGTGCCCAGCACCGGTGTATTGAACAGGGCGCCGATGTCCAACTGCCAACCGGATTGCTGCAGGCGTTCGATCAACACGATCGCCAGTAGCGAATCGCCGCCGAGGGCGAAAAAGCTGTCGTTGCGGCCAATCCGCTCGATCTCGAGCAGTTCGCTCCACAGGGTGGCCAGTAGGATTTCCTGCTCGCCTTCCGGGGCCAGATACGCCTGTGCGGCGAGGGCGTCCGCGCCCGGTGCCGGCAGTGCGCGGCGATCGAGCTTGCCGTTGGCGGTGAGCGGCAGAGCATCGAGTCGCACATAGGCGCTTGGCAGCATGACCTCGGGCAGGCGTGCAGCCAAGGCTTCGCGCAGTGCCAACGGAGCGCTCTGGTTGCCGGCGTCGTCTACCAGATACGCCACCAGGCGTTGCTCGCCGGGTGTGTCTTCGCGCAGCAGCACGGCGGCGTCCCGCACGCCAGCGCAGGCACGCAGCGCGGCGACGATTTCGCCCAGTTCGATGCGGAAGCCGCGCAGCTTGACTTGGTCGTCGTTGCGGCCGAGGACGTCGAGTGTGCCGTCGGCATGCCAACTGGCCAGGTCGCCGCTGCGGTACATGCGTTGACCGGGCTGTGCTGCAAACGGATCGGGCACGAAGCGTTCGGCGGTCAAATCGGGGCGACCGAGGTAGCCGCGTGCCAGTTGCGGTCCGGCGATATGCAGGTGCCCGGCGACGCCGATCGGCGTCAGCTGACCGTGGCGATCGAGCACATGGATGCGTAGATGGTCGATCGGACGGCCGATCGGCACCCGACCATTCGGGGCTGGGGCATCGTGCGTTGCGTCGTGTACCACGCAGCCGACCACGGTCTCGGTCGGGCCGTATTCGTTGATCAAGCGGGTGTTGGGGGCGAGTGCTTGCCAACGTGCGAGTGTGGCTGGAGATAAAGCTTCGCCCCCGATCACCATCACCGCCGGGCTGAGCGGTTCGGCATGGTCGGCGAATTGCTGGCCCAGCACTTCCAGATGGGCTGGCGTGAGTTTGACCAAGCCCAACGGGGTGGGATCGCATAGACGCTGGCGCAAGGCGCCCAGCGTGTTGTGCTCAGGCAGCAGTTCGACCCTGGCTCCACACAACAACGGTGCCAGCAGGCTGGTCAGCGTGGCGTCGAAGGCCAGCGAGGACGACACCACCGCGCTGGGGAATGGGCGATAGGTCTCGCTCGCCCACTGCAGGTAATGCGTGGCGCCTGCGTGGGTAAGCAGCGTGCCTTTGGGTTGTCCGGTGGAGCCGGAGGTGTAGATGACGTAGGCCAGGTTGTCCGGGCACAGGCCGGGGATGGTCGGTGCGCCTGGATCGTGCAGATCCACATCTGCATCCTGATCCAATGTCAGCACGCTGGCGCCTTGCATGGCACGGCCGAGAGACTGCAGCCGCGCGTGCAGGGCGTCACACGTCAGCACCGCACGCGGGCGGCTATCGTCGAGCAGGAAGGCCAGGCGTGCGTCGGGCAGCTCCGGGTCCAGCGGCAGATAGGCGGCGCCGGCCTTGAGCGTCGCCAGTAGCGCGACGATCTGCTCGATACCGCGCGGCAAGTACAGCGCGACGCGGTGTTCCGGTGTCACACCTAGAGCACATAAGCGATGCGCCAGCCGGTTGGCGCGCGCATCGAGCGCCGCGTAGCTGAGTTCGCGGTTATCGGCGTACAGCGCGATGGCGTTGGGTGTGCGACGGACCTGCGCTTCGAACAGATGATGGATGCATTGTGCGTGCGCGAGCGGAGTCGTTTCGGTGACGGTGAAGTCTTGCAGCTGAGCGCGTTCATCGGCGGGCAGCAGGTGTAGCGCGTGCAGGGCCGTCTCCGGCGCGTCTTCCAGCGCCTTCACTAATGCCTGTACAGCTTGCAGCATCAGCGCAATGACACGCGCGGCACCGATGCGCTGGTCCACCTGGACTTGCAGTGCAAAACTCGCATTCGCACGGATGTCATCGACCGAAAGCGTCAGCGGGTAACTGGTACGATCCTGCGACTCCAGCATCTGTATGCCATGCCAGGCCTGCGATGTTCCGCTCGGCGCTTGCACTGCGCTGCCGCCGGCATGCCGGTAGTTGAGCAATGCAATGAACAGCGGTGCGGGTGCGACGATGCCGCTGCATCGCTGTGCCAGGGCCAGCGGGGCATGTTCGTGATGGATCAACTGGGCGAGCCGCTGCTGGGTGTCGCGCACCGCGTCGTGTACGCCGCGATGATCGCGGCGCAGTCGGATAGGCAGGGTGTTGATGAACATGCCCAGCACCCGGTGTGCACCGCTGCCGGCATGCATGCGCCCGAACAGCGTGGTACCGAACACGACATCGTCGCGGCCGCTGGCCTGGGCCAGCATCAGCGCATAGGCCAGGTGAAACACGCTGGCGGGGCTGACGTCGAGACGTCGCGCCTGCAAGCGCAATGCGGCGCATAACGGCTGTGGCAGTAACTGCTGGTGCTCCTCGATCTCGGCGCCACTGCCGCGCACTTCCCACAAATCAAACGGTGCGGTGGGTGTCTCCAGATCGCCAAGCTGTTGCGTGAAGAAAGCACGGTGCTCTGCCTCGCTCACGCCCAGGCGTGCCTGCGCGACCAGATTGCGAAATGGCAGCGGCTCGGGGAGTTGCTGCTGGCGCTGATCCAGATGCGCTTGCACTTCTTCGATCAACAATTCCAGCGTGGTGTGATCGATCATCAGGTGGTGGGTCTGCAGGCCCAGCAACCAGCGTGCGTGGTGCCGATCCTCGACAAGATGGCCACGCAGCAGCGGTGCCTGGGTGATATCCATGCGAGCGCTGCGTGGGTCCATGCGCTGCTTCAACGCTGCCAGCACATCGGAGGCATCGATGCAGTGTTCCTGACGCGGGAGGGTGGCGTGACGCCAGACGATCTGCACGGGCGCGCTCAGGCCCTGCCAGGCGAAACCGGTGCGCAGGATGTCGTGGCGGGCAATGACCGCTTCCAGCGCGGCAATGAACGCGTCCAGCTGCGCGCGGGTGTCGAAGGCCAGCACACTGAAGCTCAGGTAGGCATCGCTCAGAGAGCTGGCACGGTGATGGAACAACAGGCCTTCCTGCAGTGCGGTCAGCGGGTAGATGTCCTGCACGTTGGCCGCACCGCCATCGACGGTGGCCACGGCTGCGTCGATCTCGTCCTGGGTCAGTTGCACCAGCGGCAAGAGCGCGGGCGTGATGCGGGTGCAATCGACGGTGATGCGGTTGGGGGGCACCTCGACCGCGCCGCTGGGACGCAGCGCGGCGGCCAGGTCGGCCAGGGTGGTGGCGCCGAACAGCGCACGCACCTGCAGCGCCCAGCCATGCTGGCGCAGACGCTCGATCAGCTTGATGGCCAGCAACGAGTGACCGCCCAGGGCGAAGAAGCTGGCGTGACGGCTGACCTGCTCGACGCCGAGCAGCTCGCTCCATAGCGCGGCCAGCAGTCCTTCCAGTTCGCCCTCGGGCGCCACGTAGGTGTGCGTGGCGAGTGCATCGGTATCCGGTGCTGGCAGCGCACGGCGATCGAGCTTGCCGTTGGGCGTTAGCGGGAGTGCGTCCAGCTGCACATAGGCGGCTGGCAGCATGACTTCGGGAAGGCGGCTAGCAAGTTCGGTGCGCAAGTTGCCTGCATCAAGTGCGAGGCCATTGCCGACCAGATAGGCGACCAGCCGTTTGCCGCCGCCGCTATCTTCAGCAGCGATGACAACCGCATCGCGTACGCCAGCGCAACTGCGCAGCGCGCTTTCGATTTCGGCCAGTTCGATGCGCACGCCACGCAACTTGATCTGGTCGTCGTTGCGACCGAGAAACTCCAGGTTGCCGTCGGCAGTCCAACGCGCCAGGTCGCCGGTCTTATACATGCGTTGGCCGGGCTGTTGGGCGAACGGATCGGGGACGAAGCGTTCGGCGGTCAGGTCCGGACGCCGCAGATAGCCACGCGCCAGGCCATGGCCGGCGATATGCAGTTCGCCGGCCACGCCGATCGGCGCGGGTCGGCCGTGCGGATCGAGCACGTACAGGCGGACATTGGCCATCGGCCGGCCGATCGGCAGGCGCTCGCCGTGCTGGACACCGTCCAGATGCAGGCTGGCGCAGACGCTGGCCTCGGTGGGGCCATAGGCGTTGATGACGCGGGTGTGCGCTTGCCAGCGGCGGGCCAGGTCGGTGTCGGCCGCCTCGCCGGCCAGCACCAGGGTCTGCAGGCTGGGGCAACTGACCTGTTCGGGCAGCGAGGCCAGCACGGTCGGGGTCACGGTCAGATGGGTGATGCGCTGTTGCTGCAATACCTCGAGCAAGGCCGATCCGGCTAACGCCTCGGCCCGCGGGACGTGCAGGCAGGCGCCGGCCAGCCAGGCCATCAGCAGCTCGGACACGCAGGCGTCGAAGCCGATGCTGGCAAGTTGCAGCACGCGGCTGTGCGGCTGCACGCCGAAGGCGGCGATCTGGGCCACGGCCAGATTGACCAGGCCGCGATGGCTGACCATGACGCCCTTGGGCTGACCGGTGGAGCCGGAGGTGTAGACGACGTAGGCCAGGTGATCTGGATGCAAGCCATCGATGACCGGCGCGTGGTCGTGGGCCGTGTCCGCGGCCGAGGTCGGTACATCGAGCAGCAGGACGCGGGTCTGCTGCAGGGCGCGACTGGCGGGCAATTGCTGCTGCAGCTGCGTGTCGGTGAGCACGACGCGCACGCGGGCATCGTCGAGCATGAAGGCGACCCGCTCGGTGGGCTGATCGGGGTCGAGCGGGACATAGGCGCCGCCGGCCTTGAATACGGCCAACAGAGCGACCAGGCGCTCGGCGCCGCGCGACAGATACAGCGCCACGCGCGTGTCCGGGCGCACGCCAGCGGCGATCAGGCGGTGGGCCAGGCGGTTGGCGCGTGCATCCAGCTGCGCGTAGGACAGCTGCAGCTGCGCATCGGACAGCGCCGGTGCGTCGGGAGTGCGCCGGCACTGCGCAGCGAACAGTGGCTGCAACAGCGGTGCGTCCGGCCACGGCGCAGCGCTGTGGTTGAACTGCTGCAGCAGCTGTGTGCGTTGGTCTTCGGGTAGCAGTGGTAGCGCGCTCACCGCGCAGGCCGGTTGTGCGGTCATGGCCCGCAACACCGTGATCCACATCTGCATCCAGCGTTGCACGGTGGCGCGCTCGAACAACGTGCTGGCGTAAATCACCGAGCCGTGCAAGCCCGCATCGGTTTCGCTGATCGACCACCACAGGTCCACCTGGGCGGAGACCTGTCCAGTCGGCAGCGTGGTGATGTGCAGCCCCGGCAGCGTCAGGTCCTCTTGCGGCGTGTTCTGCATCGCCAGGACCACTTGGTAAAGCGGTGCATGCGCCATGCTGCGGCTGGGGTTGAGCGCTTCGATGACCTGTTCGAACGGTAGATCCTGATGGTCCTGTGCGGCCAAAGCAATCGCGCGCACCTGCGCCAGCAGCGCGGCGACCGACGGATCGGCCGACAGGTCGATACGCAATGCCTGGGTGTTGAGGAACAGGCCGATCAGCGGTTCGAGTTCGCTGCGGTTGCGGTTGGCCACAGGAGAACCGATGACAACCTCCTGCTGACCCGACAAGCGTGCCAGCAGGATCGCCCAACCGGCTAACAAGGTCATGTACAAGGTGGCGCCGTGGCGCTCAGACAGCGCCTTCAGCGCGATGCTGGTGGGCTGATCTACCTGGAAGGTCAGCGCGTCGCCGCGATAGTCCTGCAGCGCCGGACGCGGCCGGTCGGTGGGCAGTTCCAGCAGCTCGGGGGCACCGGCCAGATGATCCTGCCAGAAGCGACGCTGGCGTTGCAGGGCGTGTTCGCCGAGCGTGTGCTGCTGCCAGACCGCCACATCGGCGTATTGCAGTGGCAGCGGCGGCAGCGGATCGGGCTGGCCGTCGATCATTGCGGTGTACAGCGCAACGAACTCGCGCACCAGCACGCCGATGGACCAGCCGTCGGCGACCAGGTGATGCAGGGTCAGGAACAACACATGCGTGTCGTTGCCGAGCCGCAACAAGCGTCCGCGCGCCAGCGGGCCATTGCTCAGATCGAAGACCTCATTGGCTTCGTGTTGCGCATGTGCCCGGATCTCGGTGTCGGCATCGGGATGCTGGGAGAGATCGAAACGGCGCAAGGCAAAGCCGCTGTCGGCCGGGGCAATCTCCTGTCTCGCTCCGCCATCAACCGCGACGAAGCGCGTGCGCAACGCTTCATGCCGGGCCACGATCCGATCCAGCGCCCGCTGCAAGACATCGGCCGCGAGCGCGCCGTGCAGGCGCAGGCCGATCGGGATATGCGAGGCCAGATTGGCGCGCGTGTCTAATTGGGCGAGGAACCACAGGCGCTTCTGGGCGAAGGACAGAGGAAGCGGCTGGCGACGATCGGCCGGCACGATGGCCGGCAGGGCGATGGCAGCGGCGCCTTCCAGCACATGGGCCAAGTCGGCCAGGCGTGGCTGGGCGAACAGCGTGGCCAGCGGCAGTTCCCGGCCCAGCGTGCCGCGCAGACGCGAGATCAGCCGCATCGCCAGCAGCGAATGTCCGCCCAGGGCGAAGAAACTGTCGTGGCGGCCGACTCCTTCGATGCCGAGCAATTCGCTCCACAGTGCGGCCACTTGTGTTTCCATCTCGCCTTCCGGTGCAACGTAGGCCTGTGCTGCGAGCGCATCGGCATCCGCTGCCGGCAGTGCGCGGCGATCGAGCTTGCCGTTGGTCGTCAACGGCAAGGTATCGAGCCACACATAGGCGCTGGGGAGCATGACCTCGGGCAGGCATGCGGCCAGTTGCGTGCGCAGTGCGTCGGCAGTGGGCACATCAGTGCCGTCCAGCGGCGTTGCATCGCCGACCAGATAGGCGATCAATCGTTTTTCGCCTGCGTTCTCGCGGGCAATGACGACAGCCTCGCGCACACCATTGCAGGCACGTAGCGCGGCAGCGATTTCGCCGAGTTCGATGCGTACCCCGCGCAGCTTGATCTGCTCGTCGTTGCGGCCGAGATACTCCAGCGCGCCATCGACGCGCCAGCGCGCCAGATCGCCCGTGCGATACATGCGCTGGCCGGGCTGTTCTGCGAACGGATCGGGGACGAAGCGCTCGGCGGTCAGATCAGGCCTGCCCAGGTAGCCGCGGGCGAGCTGTACGCCGGCGATCTGCAGTTCGCCGGTCACACCGACCGGTGCGAGTGCGCGATGCGCATCGAGCACGTGCAGGCGGGTGTTGGCAATCGGTCGGCCGATCGGCACATTGGTTACATCCGCATCGCTGCATTCCCAGACGCTGACATCCACCGCCGCTTCGGTTGGGCCGTAGAGGTTGTACAACCGCGTTTGCGGCAAGCGAGCAAGTGCGTCAGCCGCCAAATCCGCTGGCAAGGCTTCGCCGCTGCAGACGATGCGTTGCAGACTCGCGCATGCGCCTTGCGGCAAAGCGTCCAGGAACACGCGCAACATCGAGGGCACGAAGTGCACGGTGTCGATACCGGTCTGCTCGATCAGTGCGATCAGATAAGCAGGATCCTTGTGGCCACCGGGTTCGGCCAGCACCAGACAGGCACCGACGCGCAACGGCCAGAACAGTTCCCAGACCGACACATCGAAGCCGACCGGGGTTTTCTGCAACACACGCTGCGAGGAGTGCAGTTGCAGCGCCTGCTGCATCCACTGCAGGCGGTTGTCGATACCGGCATGGGTGTTGACCACGCCCTTGGGCTGGCCGGTCGAGCCGGAGGTGTAGAGGACGTAGGCCGGATGCTGCGGGTGCAAGGCCGGCACGACGGGGGCGTGCGTGGGCGCCTTCTTCCACGCAGCCTGGTCGGTATCCAGAAGCACCGTGTTTTGCTGTTCGCGTCGCTCAAGCCGCGCGGCAGTCTCGCGATAGGCGAGCAGAACAGCAGGCTGCGCATCGGCGAGCATGCCGTCCAAGCGCGCGGGCGGTACATCTGTTTCCAGCGGTAGATAAGCCGCGCCGGCCTTCAGCACGGCGAGCAGCGCGACGACCAGATCGAGACTGCGTGGCAGACACACGGCTACGCGGTCTTCGGGTACCACACCAAGGGCGATCAGATGATGCGCAAGCTGGTTGGCGCGGGCATCGAGCGCGGCGTAGCTGAGTTCGACCTCACCTTCCACCAGCGCGACAGCCTGCGGCGTGCGCCGCGCCTGCGCTTGGATTGCACGATGCAGATAGCCGCTGCCATCGAGCTCGGCGGTCGTGTCATTGAAATGGTGCAGCGCTTGACGCTCGTTCTCCGGTAGCAGATCCAAGGCATGCAGTGCGGTCTGCGGTGCGTGCTCCAATGCCTGGATCAGTACCTGCAGGGTCTGCAGGAGCATCGCCGCGATACGTTCGGTACCGATCTTTTGGACGCATTGCACGTCCAGTGAAAATCCACCGCTGGGCTGTTGGTCGTTGACCGATACCAGCAATGGGTAGTGCGTGCGCTCCTGACCGGCGATCTCCTGTACCCCGTCCAGAGCGGCGAGGTCTTCGCCCTCTGGCTCCACGCCCAGGACCGCGCTGCCGCCGACGTAGCGGTAGTTGAGTAAGGCATTGAGCAAAGGGGTGGACGGATCCAGCGTGCTGCAGCGCTGGGCCAATGCCAGTGGGGCATGTTCGTGGTGCAGCAGCTGGGCCAGGCAGAGTTGCGTCTGGCGTACCGCATCCAGCACGCTGCCGTGGGACGCGTCGAGGCGGATGGGCAAGGTGTTGAGGAACATGCCCAGCACGCGGTCGACGCCGGCGCTGGCATGCATGCGCCCAAAGAGCAGCGTGGCGAATACAGCTTCAGTCGTGCCGCTGGTGCGGGCCAGCAGCAGGGCATAGGCCAGATGGAACAGGGTGGCGGCACTGATGCCATGTTGGCGCGCCTGAGTGCGCACGGCGGTGGCCAGTGTTGCAGGCACCGACAGGCGCAGAAAGTGCAGCGCGGCCGGGTCGCGCACCGGTGCAAGTACGCCGAATGGCGCGGTGGGTGCATCGATATCGGCGAGCATCGTGGTGAAAAACGCCTTGTGCTCCTGCTCGGACACACCGGCGTGCGCATGAGCGACGAAGTTGCGGAACGGCAAGGGCGTCGGCAATTGCTGGTGTCGCCCGTCCAGATGCGCGCGGACTTCCTCGATCACGAGTTCCAGCGTGGTGTGGTCCATGACCAGGTGATGCTGTTGCAGGCCGAGCAGCCAGCGTCCGGTGGTGGTGTCGTGGGCCAGATGGGCGTGGATCAACGGTGCGTGCTGCAGGCTCGGGGCTGCTTCGGGCGCGTGCAGCCAGGCCAGTAGCCCGGTCGCAGGGTCTGGTCCCTCGAAGCAATGCATCCGACGTGGCACGACCGCCTGGCGCCAGACCACCTGCACCGGTGCAGACAGTCCTTGCCAGACGACGCCGGTGCGCAGGATGTCGTGGCGGGCAATGACCTGATCCAGTGCGTCGAGGAAGCGGTCGAGTTGCTCTTTGGCAGGGAAGCCGAGCACGGACGAATGCAGATACGGGTCGGCGAGCGGATCGGCCAGGTGATGGAAGAGCAGGCCTTCCTGCAATGGCGCCAGCGGATAGATGTCCTGCACGTTGACCACGCCACCGTCGACGGTGGCCACGATCGCGTCGATCTCCGCTTGCGTCAGCGCGACCAGCGGCAGTAGGTCCGGAGTGATGCATGTGCACTCGGGCCCGATCCGATTGGGTGGCACCTCGATGGCGGAGGCGGTTTGCAGATTGACCGCCAGGCCCGCGGGCGTGGGCTGTGCGAACAATGCCCGCACATCGATTTGCCAGCCGAGCCGGCGTAGACGTTCGATCAGTTTGATCGCCAGCAGCGAGTGGCCGCCGAGGGCGAAGAAATCATCGTTGCGCCCGACTTGCTCGACGCCGAGCAGCTCGCTCCATAGCGTCACCAGCACCTGTTCCAATTCGCCTTGCGGGGCGACATAGGCGTGCAGATCGAGCGCCTGATCGTCGGGTACCGGCAGGGCGGCGCGATCGAGTTTGCCGTTGGGCGTCAGCGGCAGCGCATCGAGCTGCACGTAGGCCGCTGGCAGCATGTGGTCGGGTAAGCGCGTAGCGAGTTGGCTGCGCAGCGTTGCCGGCTCCAGTATCGAAGCATCGCCGACCAGATAGGCGACCAGGCGTTTCTCGCCAGTGTCGTCGCGCGCGATGACCACGGCTTCCTGCACGCCAGCGCAGCTGCGCAGTGCCGCTTGGATCTCTCCCGGCTCGATGCGAAAGCCACGGATCGTGACCTGCGCGTCGTTGCGGCCGAGGAAATCGAGTGTGCCATCGTCGCGCCAACAAGCCAGGTCGCCGGTCTTGTACATGCGCTCGCCGGCTTGTTCGGCGAACGGATCGGGCACGAAGCGCTCGGCGGTCAGGTCGGGGCGATGCAGATAGCCTTGCGCCAACTGCGCACCGGCGAGATGCAGTTCGCCGGCGACGCCGATCGGCGTCGGTTGGCCATGACGGTCGAGCACGTAAACACGGCTGCCTGGCAAGGGACGGCCGAGCGGAATCCGCGCTGCGTCGTCGGCAAGTGGGGCGACCGGGTGAACCACGCTGAACGTGGTCGCCTCGGTCGGGCCATAGCAATGCAGCAGCCGTTGCGGTGGCGCGTGGGCCAGGATGGCGGCGACGGTGCCGGCATCGACGCTGTCGCCGCCGGTGAGCAGACAACGCAGCCTCGGCAGGAGGTCGCGCAGGGCATGCCAGTAGCCAGGCAACAGCCCGGCGGTCAGATGCAGGATGCTGACCTGGTTGACGGTGAGGTGCTGGGCCAGTGCGCTTGGGTCAAGCAGGGTCGGTTGGTCGACGACGACGATGGCCGCGCCATGCAGCAGCGTGGCCCACACTTCGAAGGTGCTGGCATCGAACGCGGGATTGGCCAGGAACGCGACGCGGTCCTGCGACTGCAACGGCGCATGCTGCGGGTTGAGCGCAAACGCCAGCACGGCCGCATGCGACACGGCCACGCCTTTGGGGGTGCCGCTGGAGCCGGAGGTGTAGACGACATAGGCGATGCTTGCGGACGTCACCTGGACGTGCGGTACCACTGCCTCGCCAGTGAGCACTGCCCATTCCACTTGCAGACGTGGAAGGCCGACGGCATCGAGCGGGCAGTCGGCGTCGCATAACAGAGCGGCAGCGGCGCAGTCCTCCAGCAGAGCGTGCAAGCGTGCTGGCGGCTGCGCCGGATCCAGGGCGACATAGGCAGCGCCGCACATCAGCACCGCCAGTTCGGCCACGATCAACAGCGCCGAGCGCGGCAGCAGCAGCGCTACACAGCCGCCCGGCGTCACCCCCGAGGCGAGCAGCCGTTGTGCCAGGACGGCGGCCCGCTCCTGCAGCTCGGCGTAACTCACGACCAGGTCGCCGTCGATCAGTGCCGGTGCCGTCGGAAACTGACGCACCTGCGCCTGGAAGCGGGTGAGCAGCGTGTCGCCTGCCGCGCGCGGTGCGGTAGGGGTGGCATTGACGTCGTGCAGCAGCCATGCGCGTTCGCCTGCCGGAAGAATCTGCAGGGCGCACAGCGGTGTATCCGGTGCGCGACTCAGCGCTAGGTTCAGCTGCTGAAGCGCGTGCAGCATAAAGCCGGCAACGCGCTCCGCGCACAGGCATGGATCGATCTGCAGATCGAGCGAGAAGCCATCGCCGTCGTCGTTGACTGACAGCGACAAGGGATACGTGGTGCGTTCGCGCGCTTGCAACACGCGCACGCCTTGCCATGCCTCATCGTGTGCCACGTGCTCTGCTGCGCTTGGGGTGTGGCCGGCGTATCGGTAGTTGAGGAGTGCCGAGAACAGCGGCAGCGGCGCGCGGATGGCGCTGCAGTTGCGCACGTCTGTCAGCGCGACGTGTTCGTGGCACAGTAGTTCAGCCATCTGCTCCTGCATTCGGCGCACAGCATCGGTCACGCTGGTGGCGTCGATGCGCACGCGCAGAGGCAGTGTGTTGAGGAACATACCCAGTGCGCGGTCGGCGCCGTCACTACCACTCAGGCGACCGAACAGGACAGTGCCGAACACCACGTCGTTGCGTGCGCTGATGCGTGCGAGCAACACGGCATAGGCCAGGTGGAACAGGCTGGATGCATTCACGCCGAGGCGGCGGGCATGCGCGCGCAGCGAGTGGGCAATGTCTCGTGCAACCGGTACCCGCTGTTGTGCAGGCGCGCTGTTGATGTCGTTGCGAAGCAGGCCGAACGGCGTGGTCGGATGGTCGACATCGCGCAGCATACGGCTGAAGAAAGGCACATGTTCGGTGCTGATGGCACGCTGCGCCTGAGCGACGAAATTACGGAACGGCAGCGGCGCTGGCAATTGCTGCTGGCGACCGGACAGGTGCGCGCCGATCTCGGCAATGATCAGGTCCAACGTGGTGTGGTCCATCACCAAGTGGTGTGCCAACACACCGACAATCCACCGTTGCTGCGCCATATCTTCGCCCAGATGCGCCTGCAGCAGTGGCGCCTTGGCGAGGTCAAGGCGGGCGTGGTCGGGACCCATTCTGGTCAGCAACTCTGCTTGCGCGTCCTGCCCTTGCAGGGTGTACCGGTGGACCTGGAGGGCGGCGTGGCGCCAGACCACCTGCATCGGTGCCGGCAGGTCCTGCCAGACGATGCTGGTGCGCAGGATGTCGTGGCGCTGCACCACCTGGTCGAAGGCGCTCAGGAACGCTGCCGCCTGCTGTTGCGTTTCGAAGGCCAGCAGCGTGGTGTTTACGTACGGATCGGCTCCCGGGTCGGCGAGGTGATGGAACAGCAGGCCTTCCTGCAACGGTGCCAGCGGATAGATGTCCTGGATATTGGCCGTGCCGCCGTCGACCGTGCAGACGATGGCATCGATTTCGACTTGAGTGAGCTGCACCAGCGGCAACAGCGCGGGCGTGATGCGGCTGCAATCGGGCGCGATCCGGTTCTGCGGAATCGCGGCAGTTTTCTCCGGTCTCAGTGTCTCGGCGACGGCGGCCAGGGTCGCGTGGGTGAACAGTGCGCGTACGTCTAGCTGCCAGCCGTGTTGGCGCAGGCGCTCGATCAGTGTGATTGCCAACAGCGAATGGCCGCCGAGGGCGAAGAAGCTGTCGTGGCGACCGACGCGTTCGACGCCGAGCAGCTCGCTCCACACTGCGGCCAGCATCATTTCCAGCTCGCCTTCCGGTGCAACGTAGGCCTGTGTGGCGAGCGCATCGGCATCCGGCGCCGGTAGGGCGCGGCGATCGAGCTTGCCGTTGGCAGTCAGCGGCAGTGCGGGCAGCTGCACATAAGCCGCCGGCAGCATGTAGTCGGGCAGGCGGGCGCCGAGTCGGGTGCGTAAAGCGTCAGGGTCAAGCGCGACATCCGCATCGCCGACTACGTACGCGATCAAGCGCTTGTCGCCGGTGCTGTCCTCGCTGGCGATGACGGCGGCCTGACGCACGCCGTCACAGCCGCGCAAGGCTGCGACGATCTCACCGAGCTCGATCCGGAAGCCGCGGATCTTGACCTGCTCGTCGTTGCGGCCGAGATAGGCCAGGCTGCCATCGGCCTGCCAGCGCGCCAGATCGCCGGTCTTGTACATGCGTTCGCCGGGTTGCTCGGCGAACGGATCGGGGACGAAGCGTTCGGCGGTCAGGTCGGGACGGCCGAGATAGCCGCGCGCCAGCTGCACGCCGGCGATCTGCAGTTCGCCGGCCACGCCGATGGGTGCCAACTGGCCGTGCGTATCGAGCACGTGCAATTGCGTATTGGCGATCGGTCGGCCGATCGGCACGCCGTTGGCGTCGGCATCGGTGCATTCCCAGGCGCTGACATCCACCGCTGCTTCGGTCGGGCCGTAGAGGTTGTACAGGCGTGCCTGCGGCAGGCGGGCGCGTGCTGCTTGCGCCAGGTCCGCCGCTAGCGCTTCGCCGCTGCAGACGATGCGCCGTAGGCTGGCGCATGCGCCTTGCGGCAAGACATCCAGGAACACCCGTAGCATCGACGGCACGAAGTGCACGGTATCGATGCCGGCCTGCTCGATCAGGTCGATCAGATAGGCCGGATCCTTGTGCCCTCCCGGTTCCGCCAGCACCAGACGCGCGCCAACGCGCAGCGGCCAGAACAGCTCCCACACCGACACGTCGAAGCCGACCGGGGTTTTCTGCAACACGCGCTGCTCCGGTTGCAGCTGCAGCGCCTGCTGCATCCACAGCAGGCGGTTGTCGATGGCGGCGTGGGTGTTGACCACGCCTTTGGGCGTGCCGGTGGAGCCGGAGGTGTAGATGACGTAGGCCGGATGCTGCGGGAGCAGTGCCACCGTGGGCGCTTGTGTGGAAGCGCAGGCCCACAACGCGGCGTCGGCGTCCAGCAACACGGTGTGCCGATCGTCGCGTGGCGTCAACAGCGCCGCGGTGTGGCGATGGGCCAGCAGCACGCGGGGCCGCGCATCGGCGAGCATGCCGTCCAGGCGCGCGGGCGGTACGTCGGCGTCCAGCGGCAGGTAGGCGGCGCCGGCCTTGAGGATCGCCAGCAGGGCGATGACCAGGTCGATGCTGCGTGGCAGGCACACGGCGACACTGCTTTCCGGGACAACGCCCAACCCGATCAGGTGATGGGCAAGTCGATTGGCGCGGGCATCGAGGTCGGCATAGCTGAGCGTGCCGTGGTCGTCGGTCACGGCGATGGCGTCGGGCGTGCGCTGCGCCTGCGCTTCGATGGCGCGGTGCAGGTAGCCCGTGCCGCCCAGGTCGGTGGCGGTGGCGTTGAAGCCTCGTAACTGCGCGTGTTCGTCGTCCGCCAGCAGCGGCAGGTGCGCAACGCATGCGCGGTCGTCGGCGACCATGCCGCGCAGCAACGTCACGAACTGGGCCAGGTGGCGTTCGATCGTGCTGCGCTCGAATAGCGCGGTGGCAAAGGTGAGCTGGCCGACGATGCGCGTGCCGGTGTTCTGTAACGACAGTTCCAGGTCGAACTTCGCGCTGCGATGGTCGGCGCTGAAACGTTCCAGCTCCAGTCCAGGCAACGCCAGCATCTCCGGTGCACCGTCCTGCCAACTCAACAACACCTGGAACAGCGGATGGCGGGAGAGGTCGCGGACCGGATTGAGCGCTTCGACGAGTTGCTCGAAGGGCAGGTCCTGATGTGCCTGCGCTGCTGCCGCGAGAGTACGCACCTGGGCCAGCAACGCGGCGACGGTGGGGTTGCCGGAAAGATCGACGTGCAGCGCCTGGGTATTGGCAAAAAAGCCGATCACCGGCTCGAACTCTGCACGATGGCGATTGGCCACCGGGCTGCCGATCACCACACTGTCTTGGCCGGACTGCCGCGACAGCAAGACGCCCCAGCTCGCCATCATGGTCACGAACAACGTCACGCCATGGCGCTTGCTCAGCGCAGCGAGTGCGCTGCTCAGATCGGCGTCGAGCACGATCTCCACGCGGTCGCCGGCATGATCCTGCACCGCCGGGCGCGGGGATTCGCAGGGCAGGTCAAGCACCGTCGGCGCATTGCGAAGATGCGCACGCCAGAAATCGAGCTGCCGCTGCAGCGCGGGACCATCGGCCTGGCGCCGTTGCCAGGCCACGATGTCGGCGTATTGCAGCGACAATGCCGGCAACGGATCGTCCAGTCCCTGCGCCAGGGCCGTGTACAGCGTGCCCAACTCGCGGATCAGCAGGCCCATCGACCAGCCATCGGAGACGATGTGGTGCATGGTCAACAGCAGCACATGATCGTGTGCGGCCAGACACAGCAGACGGCCGCGGATCAGCGGACCTTGCGCCAGGTCGAACGGGGTGGTGGCTTCCTGCATTGCTTGCCGGTGTGCCTCGGCCTGGGCCTCCTCAAGGCCGCGCTGGGAAAGATCGATGTGCGTCAGTGCGAAGCCGCTGCCGGCCGGATCGATCCGCTGTTCGGCAGCGCCGTTCACCGTCACGATGCGAGTGCGCAAGGCCTCGTGCCGGGCCACGATCCGTTCCAGCGTCCGCTGCAATGCCGTCACTTGCAACGCGCCGCGCAGGCGCACCCCGGCCGGAATCAGGTAGGCCGACGCGCTGCCTGGATCCAGTTGTGCGAGCAACCACAGGCGTTGCTGGGCGAACGACAGCGGGATCGGCTGGCCTGGGTCGCGCCGCGGGATGCTGTCGCTGTCCGTATCGGCCGCATCATCGGCCGCATCGGCGTCCTCCAATAGATTCCACAGGCGCTCGATTTCATCGACGCTCAACGTGGACAGATCGGCAGGCAGTGTGGGGGACGATGACATAGTCGATCAGGCTCCAGTTTTGGCGCGGGCGAGCAGCGTCTCGGCATCTGCCTGCGCACGCCGTTCCAGGCGGCTGGCCAGCACGTGTTGCGCGAGTTCATGCAGCTGTGGGTTGGCGAAGAAGCGATCCAGCGGCATCTCGGCATGCAAGCGGGTGCGCACGCGCGAGGCGAGTTGCATGGCGAGCAGCGAATGCCCGCCGAGGTCGAAGAAGTTGTCGTGACGTCCGATGCGCTCGATGCCGAGCAAGTCGCTCCACAGGGCGGCCAGGCGCTCCTCCACCGGGCCCTGCGGGGGCGCGTAGGGGCGCACGCCGAAGGCGTGCGCGTCCGGCGCCGGCAAGGCGTTGCGATCGAGCTTGCCGTTGGGCGTCAGCGGCAGCGCATCCATCGCCACGTACGCCACCGGGCGCATCGCCTCGGGAAGCTGCGCAACCGCATGCGCACGCAGCGCCTCGATCTGCGCCTGGCCGGTCACGTAGGCGATCAGGCGGATGCCGCCTTCTGGCGCCGGATGGGCGAGCACCGCCGCCTCGCGCACGTTCGGTGCGTTGCGCAGCACCGCTTCGATTTCGCCCGGTTCGATGCGCACGCCGCGCACCTTGACCTGCTGGTCGTTGCGGCCGACGAAGTCCAGTGTGCGCGTGGAGGTCCAGCGGACCAGATCGCCGGTCCGGTACATCCGCTGCCCTGCCTGCGCCACGAACGGGTCGGGCACGAAGCGCTCGGCGGTCAATCCTGGGCGGCCCAGGTAGCCGCGGGCCAGGCTGGCGCCGGCCACATGCAGTTCGCCGACCGCACCGAGCGGAACCGGCTGGCCCCAGCGATCCAGCACATAGGCGCGCACGCCGGTGATGGGGCTGCCGATGTCGGGCAGGGTGTCGCCGGTTTCGACTCGCCCCGAGGTCGCGACCACCGCGCTTTCGGTCGGGCCATAGTTGTTGATCAGGTCGAACGGCAACGGCTGACGTAGCGGGCCGAGCCGATCGCCGCCGGTCAACAGGGTGCGCAGGCCAGCGGGCCACTGCGCCTGTTGCAGCGCCAGTTCGGCCAGCGGCGTCGGCAGGAAGCCGATCTGGAGCGCCTGCGCCTGCCACCAGGCGAGCAGGGCCGATGGGTCCGCCGACGCGTCGGCCGGTGCCAGGTGCACGCTGGCGCCATGGCAGAGCGCCGGCCACAGTTCCCAGGCGGCGGCATCGAAGGACAGGCCGGCCACGGCGCTGCAGTGCACGCCCGCTTGCAGGCCGAAGCGTTCGCCATGCCAGCGGACCAGATTGTCCAGCTGCCGGTGTTCGACCATCACGCCTTTGGGACGGCCGCTGGAGCCGGAGGTAT
Organism: Xanthomonas prunicola; assembly: GCF_002846205.1. Classification (GTDB taxonomy): domain Bacteria; phylum Pseudomonadota; class Gammaproteobacteria; order Xanthomonadales; family Xanthomonadaceae; genus Xanthomonas; species Xanthomonas prunicola. The sequence continues at coordinate 54,972 of NZ_PHKV01000005.1, read as the reverse complement.
AGATCACGTAGGCCAGTGCGGCGTCCGCGACGGTGCTGGCAACGGTCGTCGCCGGCTCGGCTGCGTCGGTCGGCTGCGAGGGGTCGATCGTGAGCACCCGTGCGCTGCGCAGCGCACGGCAGCTCGGCAGCTGCTCTTCCAGCGCGGCGCAGGTCACCACGGCCCGCGGCCGGCAGTCGTCGAGCATGCAGGCCAGGCGCTCGGGCGGATAGGCTGGATCCAGGGGCACGTAGGCGGCGCCGGCCTTCAGCGTGGCCAGCCAGGCGACCACCATCGCGCTGCTGCGGGTCAGGTAGATCGCCACCCGCGTATCCGGCCCGACGCCCAGGGTCTGCAGTTGTCGGGCCAGTCGCGCTGCCTGGGCGTCCAGCTGCGCGTATGTCAACGATTGCTGGCCTTGCACCAGCGCCAGCGCCTGCGGCGTGCGCTGCGCCTGGGCTTGTACCGCCACATGCACGCAGCGCGCCGCAGTGCTGGCCGGCGCGGCGCCGGCCCCATGCAGCACGGCGTCGCGTTGGGACGCCGGCAGGATCGGCAGCGTATGCAACGGGGCCTGCGGATGCTGCTCCAGCGCCTGGATCAGCTGCGCCAGGGTGTGCTGCATCAGGTCGCACAGGCGTTCGGCAGGCACGCTCTGGTCCAGGCTCACGTCCAGCGTGAACCGCTCGCCGCCATCGTTGATCGAGAGGGTCAGCGGATAGTTGTTGACGTCGCGTTTGCCCAGCGCCTGCACGCCCTCCCAGAACGCCGGCGCGTGTGGCCCTGCGTCGGCCGCGTGCCGAACGGCATCGCTGCCGCTGCTGTAGCGGTAGTTCATCAGCGCGCAGAACAGGGGATGCGTCGCGTCCAGCCCGCTGCAGCGCTGGGCCAGGGCCAGTGGCGCATGCTCGTGTGCGACCAGGGCGGCCAGGCGCGCATGGGTCTGCGCCAGCGCCTGTTCGACCGGCGTGGCGTCGCGGCGCAGCCGCAGCGGCAAGGTATTGAGGAACATGCCCATGGCGCGGTCGGCCCCTGCGCCACCGCGCATACGGCCGAACAGAACGGTGCCGAACACCACGTCGTCCTGGCCGCTGGCGATGGCCAGCACCAGCGCGTAGGCGAGGTGGAAGACTGCCGCAGGGCTGATGCCGAGCCGCCGCGCATGCCGACGGATCGCCGTTGCCAGTGCGGTCGGGAGCGCTTGTTGCGCAGTGCGCAGCCGCGCGCCATCGCCGTGGATGTCGGTCAGGCCGAAGGGCGCGGTGGTCCTTTCCACATCGCCGAGCGTCTGCGCGAAGAAGCGTGCGTGTTCGGCCTCCGCGACGCCGTTGCCTATCTCGAAGACGAAGTTGCGGAACGGCACGGGGGCTGGCAGGACATGCGTGCGGGCGCTCAGATACGCGTCGATTTCCTGCATCGCGATCTGCAGCGTGGTGTGATCCATGACCAGATGGTGATGGGCGAGATTCAACAGCCAGCATGCCTGCACGGGATCGTAGGCGAGATGCGCCTGCAGCAGCGGCGCCCGCTGCAGGTCGATCCGGTAGTGCCTGGACGACAGGATGGCCTGCAGTGCCGCCGCCACGTCGCTCGCGCCGTCCAGCGCATGCGTGTGGACCTGCACCGGCGCATTCCGCCAGACCACCTGGACCGGCTGCGGCAGGCCGTTCCAGGCAAAGCCGGTGCGCAGGATGTCGTGGCGCGCGATCACCCAATTCAGTGCGGCCAGGAAGCGGTCCAGACGATCGCGCGTGTCGAACGCCATCAGGCTGGTTTGCAGATACGCGTCCGCACCGGCGTTGGCCAGGTGATGGAACAGCATGCCGGCCTGCAGCGGCGCCAGCGGATAGATGTCCTGGACGTTGGCGGCGCCGCCGTCCACCGCAACGGTGATGGCGTCGATGTCGGCTTGGGTCAGTTCCAGCAACGGCAGCAGTTCGGGAGAGAGCCGGGTGCAGTCGGCGGCGATCCGGTTGGGCGGGACGTCCACGTGTCCGGTTTGCAGCCGGGCGGCCATGTCCAGCAGCCGCGGGTGGGTGAACAGGGTGCGCACGTCCAGCGTCAGGTTGTGCTGACGCAAGCGCTCGATCAAGGTGATGACGAGCAGCGAATGCCCGCCGAGGGCGAAGAAGCCGTCGTGGCGACCGACCCGCTCGACGCCGAGCAGGTCGCTCCACAGGGCGGCGAGCAGGGTTTCGCGCTCGCCGTCGGGGGCGAGGTAGGGCTGCGTCGCCAGCGCGTCGGCGTCCGGTGCGGGCAGGGCGCGGCGGTCGAGCTTGCCGTTGGCGCTCAGCGGCAGCGCGTCCAGCGGCACGTAGGCGCTGGGCAGCATGGCGTCGGGCAGGCGCGCTGCCAGTTGCGTGCGCAGCGTCTCGGCGGCGAGCACCTCGGCCTCGCCGACCACGTAGGCGACCAGGCGCGGTTCGTCGGGGTCGTCCTGGCGCAGCATCAGGGCCGCATCCCGCACGCCGGCGCAAGCACGTAGTGCGGCTGCGATCTCGCCGAGTTCGATGCGTACCCCGCGCAGCTTGACCTGGTCGTCGTTGCGGCCGAGATAGTCCAACGCGCCATCGGCGCGCCAGCGCGTCAGATCGCCGCTGCGGTACATGCGCTGGCCGGGTTGCTCGGCGAACGGATCGGGGACGAAGCGTTCGGCGGTCAGATCCGGGCGGCCCAGATAGCCGCGCGCCAGCTGCACGCCGGCGATCTGCAGTTCGCCGGCCACGCCGATCGGGGCCAACTGGCCATGCGCATCGAGCACGTGCAGGCGGGTGTTGGCGATCGGTCGGCCGATCGGCACGCCGCTGGCATCGGCATCGGTGCATTCCCAGGCGCTGACATCCACCGCTGCTTCGGTCGGGCCGTAGAGGTTGTACAGGCGTGCCTGCGGCAGGCGGGCGCGTGCTGCTTGCGCCAGGTCCGCCGCTAGCGCTTCGCCGCTGCAGACGATGCGCCGTAGGCTGGCGCATGCGCCTTGCGGCAAGACATTCAGCAACACCCGTAGCATCGAGGGCACGAAGTGCACGGTATCGATGCCGGCCTGCTCGATCAGGTCGATCAGATAAGCCGGATCCTTGTGCCCACCCGGTTCCGCCAGCACCAGACGCGCGCCCACGCGCAGCGGCCAGAATAGCTCCCACACCGACACGTCGAAGCCGACCGGGGTTTTCTGCAACACGCGCTGTGCGGGTTGCAGCTGCAGGCGCTGCTGCATCCACTGCAGGCGGTTGTCGATGCCGGCATGGGTGTTGACCACGCCCTTGGGCGTGCCGGTGGAGCCGGAGGTGTAGAGGACGTAGGCCGGATGCTGCGGGAGCAACGCCGTCACGATCGGAGCGTGCGTGGGGGCCGAGATCCACGCAGCGGGTTCGGCATCCAACAGCACGGTGTGCAGGTCGTCGCGTTGCGCCAGCAAGGCGGCCGTGAGGCGATGGGCGAGCAATGCACAGGGCTTGGCATCGGCGAGCATGCCGTCCAGGCGCGCGGGCGGTGCGTCGACGTCCAGCGGCAGGTAGGCGGCGCCGGCCTTGAGGATCGCCAGCAGGGCGATGACCAGGTCGATGCTGCGTGGCAGGCACACGGCGACACTGCTTTCCGGGACAACGCCCAACCCGATCAGGTGATGGGCAAGTCGATTGGCGCGGGCATCGAGGTCGGCATAGCTGAGCGTGCCGTGGTCGTCGGTCACGGCGATGGCGTCGGGCGTGCGCTGCGCCTGTGCTTCGATGGCGCGGTGCAGGTAGCCGGTGCCGTCGAGATCGGTGGCGGTGGCGTTGAAGCCTCGCAACTGCGCGTGTTCGTCGTCCGCCAGCAGCGGCAGGTGCGCAACGCATGCGCGGTCGTCGGCGACCATGCCCTGCAACAGCGTCAGGAACTGGGCCAGGTGGCGCTCCATGGTGCTGCGCTCGAACAGCGCGGTGGCGTAGCTCAGGCCGCCGACGATGCGGTCGTCGTGCACTTGCAGGGTGAGGTGCAGATCGAACTTGATCGAGGCCTCGGGAACGACGATCGGCTGCACCGTCATACCCGGCAACGCCGGGGTGGGCGTCGGCGCGTTCTGCCAGGCGAACATGGCCTGGAACACCGGGTGATGGGCCAGGTCGCGCGCCGGGTTGAGCGCTTCGATGACCTGTTCGAACGGCAGGTCCTGATGCGCCTGTGCGGCCAGCGCGGTGGCGCGCACCTGGCCCAACAGGTCGGCGAACGAGGGAGTGCCGCGCAGGTCGATGCACAGCGCCTGGGTGTTGACGAACAGGCCGATCAACGGCTCCAGTTCGCTGCGCGTGCGGTTGGCGACCGGCGTGCCGATGACGACCTGGTCCTGGCCGCTCAGGCGCCCCAGCAGCACGCCCCAGGCAGCCAACAGGGTCATGAACAGCGTGCTGCCGTGTCGCTGGCCCAGGTCTGTCAGCGCAGCGGTGAGGGCTGGATCCAACGCGATCTGCAGACTGTCCCCGCGGTAGTCCTGCGGCGCGGCGCGCGGGCGATCGGTCGGCAGTTCCAGCACGGGCGGCGCAGCGTGCAGGTGGTCGACCCAGAACCGGCGCTGGTCCTGCAGCGCCTCCTCGCCGAGGCAACTGCGTTGCCACACCGCGACATCGGCGTACTGGATCGGCAGCGGCGGCAGCGGATCGGGCCGGCCTTGCACGAAGGCGGCATAGAGCATGCCCAGTTCGTGCACCAGCACGCCCATCGACCAGCCGTCGGCCACCAGGTGATGCATGGTGAGCAGCAGGACGTGATCGGCATCGGCCAGACGCAGCAGGCGCCCGCGCACGAGCGCGCGATCCGCGTCATCGAACGGGGTCGTGCTCTCGTGTTCGGCGTGGCGCTGGATGGCCTCGTCCTGTGTTGGATGTCGCGATAGATCGATGTCGGTCAGTGCGAAGCCGATGTCGGCCGTCGCGATCTGCTGCACCGCGCTGCCGTCGATCACGCCGATGCGCGTGCGCAGTGGCTCATGCCGGGCGACCAGTCGATCGAGTGCGCGCCGCAAGGCCGGGCCGTGCAGCGGCCCCTGCAGGCGGATACGCAGTGGCATCAAATAGGCCAGGTGAACCTGCGGGTCGAGCTGTGCGACGAACCACAACCGTTGTTGGGCAAAAGACAGTGGGAGCGGACGGTCGCGCGGAACCGGAACGATCGGTGGCAGGGTCTGGGCCGTGGCACCGGCGAGTACGCTGGCAAGAGCGGAAATCCGTGGGTGGGCGAAGACGTCGGTCAAGGCCAGTTCCAGTCCCAGGCGCTCGCGCAGCCGCGAGACCAGGCGGACCGCCAGCAGCGAGTGGCCGCCGAGGGCGAAGAAGTCGTCGTGGCGGCCGACCTGGTCGACGTCGAGCAGCTCGCGCCATAGTGCGGCGAGCAGGGTTTCCAGTTCGCCTTCGGGCGCGGCGTAGGCGTTCGCGACCAGCGCTTCTGTGTCCGGCGCGGGCAAGGCGACACGATCCAGCTTGCCGTTGGGCGTGAGCGGCAACATGTCCAACTGGACGAAGGCCGCGGGAATCATGTGCTCCGGCAGGCGCGTGGCGAGCTGGGCGCGCAACGCTGCCGGGTCTGCGGCCGCGCTGTCGCCGATCAGATAGGCGATCAGCCGTTTGTCTTCGGCGCAATCGGCGACGACCACCGCGTGGCGCGCACCGCAGGCACGCAAGGCGGCCTCGATCTCGCCGGGCTCGATGCGGAAGCCGCGCAGCTTGACCTGCGCATCGTTGCGGCCGATGAACGCCAGGCTGCCGTCGGCCCGCCAACGTGCCAGGTCGCCGCTGCGGTACATCCGTTGGCCGGGTTCCGCGGCGAACGGATCCGGGACGAAGCGCTCGGCGGTCAGGTCCGGCCGGTGCAGATAGCCCAGGGCCAGCTGCGCGCCGGCGAGATGCAGTTCGCCGGCCACGCCGATCGGCACCGGCAGGCCTTGCCGATCGAGCACGTAGAGCCGGGTATTGGCCAGCGGTCGGCCAATCGGCAGGCGCTGCCGTGGATCGGGGACGCGGTCCACGGTCAAGGCGGTGACGAACTGGGTACTCTCGGTGGGGCCGTAGGTCTGCAGCACGCGCACCGGGCCGCCGGCATCGAGGACCTGTGCCAGCGCGTGCGGATCTGCGACATCGCCACCGGTCAACAGCAGGCGCAGGGCGCTCAATGGCGAGGCCATCGACGGTGCATAGGCACGCAGCACACCGGCGACCAGGATCAGCACCGACAGGCGTTGCTGTTCCAGCAAGGCGCCCAATGCGGCCGGATCGCGCATCACCGCCGCCGGCACGACGACGACGGTGGCGCCGTTGAGCAGACTGCCCCAGACCTCCAGTGTGGCCGAGTCGAAGGCGGGATTGGAGGCGAAGGCGACCCGGTCCTGGGAGTGCAACCGCGCCGGCCCGTCCTGCAGCACAAGGTTGAGGATGGCGCCATGCGACACCGCCACGCCCTTGGGCGTGCCGGTGGAGCCGGAGGTGTACATGACGTAGGCCGTGGCCGCGGGCGGCACGGCGATGGCCGGTGGCGCGGCCGTGTTCGCCTCGTCGAGAGCGGTCAAGCTCAGGCAGGCCACGCCTGCCGGAGCGAGCGTGCCATCGCGTTCCTGGATCAGGACCTGGGCCTGTGCATCGGCGATCAGCGCGAGCAGGCGCGCGCGCGGATGCGTGCTGTCCAGCGGCACATAGGCCGCCGCGCACTTGAGCACGGCCAATTGCGCCACGATCAACTCGATCGAGCGCGGCAGCGCGATGGCCACCTGCGCGCCTGCGCGCAGGCCCAGCGCGAGCAAGCGCTGCGCCAGCCGGTTAGCGCGGGCGTCGAGCGCGGCATAACTGACGCACTGCTGGTCGGCGACCACGGCGATGGCCTCGGGCGTGCGCTGCGCTTGCGCCTCGAACAGCCGGTGCACGGGCTGCGCCGGCATGGCGGCGGTCGCGCCCGTGCCGAACACGGCCAGCAGGTGCTGGCGCTGCGGCGCATCCAGCAACGGCAACCGGGCCACCGGCACGCGCTCGTGCGAGGGCATGGCCCGCAGCAGATGGACGAAGCTGGCGAGGAAGCGCTGCACGGTGCTGCGCTCGAACAGCGCGGTGGCATAGCCGAGGCTGCCGACGATGGCCCCGTCGCGCTCGTGCAGCGCCAGTTCCAGATCGAACTTGCTGATGGGAGAGGGACCTTGCACGCTGTGCAGGTGCAGATCGGGCAGTTCCAGCGCGACGCTGGGGGTGTTCTGCCAGGCGAACATGACCTGGAACAACGGGTGGTGAGCCAGGTTGCGCGCCGGGTTGAGCGCTTCGATCACCTGCTCGAAGGGGATGTCCTGGTACGCCTGTGCGGCCAGCGCGGTGGCGCGCACCTGGCCCAACAGGTCGGCGAACGAGGGATTGCCGCGCAGGTCGATGCGCAGCGCCTGGGTGTTGACGAACAGGCCGATCAACGGCTCCAGTTCGCTGCGGGTGCGGTTGGCGACCGGGGTGCCGATGACCACCTGCTCCTGGCCGGCCAGACGCGCCAGCAGCACGCCCCAGGCGGCCAGCAAGGTCATGAACACGGTCGTGCCGTGGCGCTGGCTCAGCGCTGTCAGCGCAGCGCTGAGCTGGGCGTCGAGTGCGAATGGGAGCGTGTCGCCGCCTGCGTCCTGTCGCGCCGGGCGCGGGCGGTCGGTGGGCAATTCCAGCAGCGCCGGCGCGTCCTGCAGGTGGTCGCGCCAGAAGTCGAGCTGGCGTTGCAGCAGCGGCCCCTCGAGCCAGCGGCGTTGCCACAGGCTGTAGTCGGCGTACTGGACCGGCAGTGGCGGCAGCGGATCGGGCCGGTCTTGTGCGAAGGCGGCGTAGAGCGTGCCCAGTTCGCGCACCAGCACGCCCATCGACCAGCCGTCGGCCACCAGGTGGTGCAAGGTGACGAGCAGGACATGATCGTTCTCGCCCAGGCGCAGCAGGCAGCCGCGGGCCAGGGTGTCGTGGGCCAGGTCGAAGGGCGTGTGCGTTTCCCGTTCGGCCAGACGCAGCAGCTCGATCTCGGGCTCTGGATGGCCGCTGAGATCGTGTTCGCGCAAGCGCAGGCCGATCGTGTCGGGGGCGATGATCTGGACCGGGTCGTCCTGGTGCAGGGCGATGCGGGTGCGCAGGCTCTCGTGGCGCGCGACGATACGGTCCAGCGCCAGGCGCAGGGCGTGGCGGTCCAGCCGGCCGCGCAGACGCAGGCCATTGGGCATGAGGTAGGCCAGGTCGGCCTGGGCATCGAGCTGAGCCAGGAACCACAGGCGTTGCTGGGCGAAGGACAGCGGCAGCGGTGCGCTACGGTCGGCCGGCACGATGGCCGGCAGGGTGCTGGCGGCGGCGCCGTGCAGCGATCGCGCCAGATCGGCCAGGCACGGCTGCGCGAACAGTGTCGCCAACGGCAGTTCCAGTCCAAGCGCGCTGCGCAGCCGCGAGATCAGCCGCACCGCCAGCAGCGAGTGTCCGCCGAGGGCGAAGAAGTTGTCGTGGCGGCCGACCTGTTCGATGCCGAGCAGCTCGCTCCACAGCGTGGCGAGCAGGGTTTCCAGCGCGCCTTCGGGGGCGGCGTAGGCCGTCGCGACCAGCGCTTCGGCGTCCGGCGCGGGCAAGGCAGCACGATCCAGCTTGCCGTTGGGGGTCAGCGGCAGCGCATCCAGCTGCACATAAGCGGCCGGGATCATGTAGTCGGGCAGACGCGCGGCCAACGCGACACGCAGATGCTCGGCGCGCAACGCGTCGTCGCCGACCAGATAGGCGAGCAGCCGCTTGTCGTCGCCGTGCGCGTGCACCACGACCGCCGCCTCGCGCACGCCGTCGCATCCGCGCAGCACCGATTCGATCTCGCCCGGTTCGATGCGGAAGCCGCGCAGCTTGATCTGCTGGTCGCGGCGGCCCAGGTACTGCAGGCTGCCGTCGGCGCACCAACGCGCCAGATCGCCGCTGCGGTACATGCGTTGACCGGGCTGTTCGGCGAACGGATCGGGCACGAAGCGCTCGGCGGTCAGGTCCGGGCGCCCGAGATACCCGCGGGCCAGCTGCGGGCCGGCGATGCACAGTTCGCCGGCCACGCCCAGCGGCAGCAACTGCCGGTGCGCGTCGAGCACCTGCAGGCGCGTATTGGACAAGGGCCGCCCCAGCGGGACGACGCTGCCAGGCTCGGTGCCGAGTACGGGGTGCGCGCTGGCCCAGATGGTGGCCTCGGTGGGGCCGTACAGATTCCACAGCCGGCCGCCGCCCGCTTGCAGGCGCTGGGCCAGATCCTGCGGCAAGGCTTCGCCGCCGCACAGCAGGCGCATGGTCGGCGCGCTCTGCCAACCGGCATTCAGCAGCATCTGCCAGAACGTCGGGGTCGCTTGCAGCACCGAAATGCGCTGTTCGGCCAGCAGGTGCATCCACTGCGTCGGCTCCTGGATCTGCGCCGCAGCGATGACGACGCAGGCGCCATGGATCAGCGGCGCGAACAGTTCCAGGGCGGCGATGTCGAAGCAGACGGTGGTCACGGCCAGCAGGCGGTCCTGGGGCGACAGCGGCAGTTGGGCATGCAGGGCGGCGAGAAAGTTGACCAGGGCGTGATGGGAGACCACCACCCCCTTGGGTCGGCCAGTGGAGCCGGAGGTGTAGATGACGTAGGCCGGGTGTTGCGGATGCAATGCCGCCACGGCGGGAGCGTGGGTGGGAGCCGCTGCCCACAACGCCGCGTCGGCGTCCGGCAGCACACGCTGCAGCTCCTCGCGTGGTGCCAACTGCATGGCGATCTGGCGGTGCGCGAGCAGGACCTGCGTGCGTGCGGCGGCAAGCATGCCGTCCAGACGCGCGGGCGGCGCGTTGATGTCCAGCGGCAGATAGGCCGCGCCGGCCTTGAGGATCGCAAGCAAAGCGACGATCAGGTCGATGCCGCGTGGCAGGCATACGGCCACCACGCTTTCCGGCACCACGCCCAGCGCCACCAGATGGTGGGCGAGTTGGTTGGCGCGGGCATCGAGTGCGGCATAGCGCACGCACTGCTGGTCGGCGACCACGGCGATGGTCTCGGGCGTGCGCTGCGCCTGCGCTTCGAACAGCTGATGCACTGGTTGCGCGGGCACAGCGGCGGTCGCGCCCATGCCGACTTCAGCCAACAGGTGTTGCCGCTGCGGCGCATCCAGCCAGGACAGTTGCCGGACGCGGGCGTGTTCCGAGCGTGTCAGCGCTTGCAGCACCTGCTCGAAGCAGCGCCACCAGCGTTGGATGGTGGCCGCATCGAACAGGGCCGTGGCATAGCGCAGGCTGCCGACGATGCACGCGCCGTCTTCCTGCAGCGTCAGCTCCAGATCGAACTTGCTGACGGCAGATGCGCGTTGCACGCTGTGCAGGCGCAGATCGGGCAGCTCCAGCGCGACGCTGGGGGTGTTCTGCCAGGCGAACATGGCCTGGAACAGCGGGTGGTGGGCGAGGTTGCGCGCCGGGTTGAGCGCTTCGATCACCTGCTCGAAGGGGATGTCCTGATGCGCCTGTGCGGCCAGCGCGGTGGCGCGCACCTGGCCCAACAGGTCGGCGAACGAGGGATTGCCGCGCAGGTCGATGCGCAGCGCCTGGGTGTTGACGAACAGGCCGATCAACGGCTCCAGTTCGCTGCGGGTGCGGTTGGCGACCGGGGTGCCGATGACCACCTGCTCCTGGCCGGCCAGACGCGCCAGCAGCACGCCCCAGGCGGCCAGCAAGGTCATGAACACGGTCGTGCCGTGACGCTGGCTCAGCGCTGTCAGCGCAGCGCTGAGCTGGGCGTCGAGTGCGAATGGGAGCGTGTCGCCGCCTGCGTCCTGCCGCGCCGGGCGCGGTCGGTCGGTCGGCAGTTCCAGCAGCGCCGGGGCGTCATGCAAGTGCTCGATCCAGAAGTCGCGCTGGCGTTGCAACACCTCGCCGTCGATCCAGCGGCGCTGCCACACGGCGATATCGGCGTACTGCAGTTGCAGCGGCGGCAGCGGATCGGGCTGGCCTTGGGCGAAGGCGGCATAGAGGGTGCTCAGTTCGCGCACCAGCACGGTCATGGACCAGCCATCGCAGACCAGGTGATGCAGGGTGATCAACAGCAGATGGTCGTCATCGGCCAGACGCAGCAAGCGGCCGCGTGCCAAGGTGGCGTGAGCCGGATCGAAGGCCGTCAGCGCTTCTTCTTCGGCGTGGCGTTGAATCCGTGCTTCCGGATCGGGACAGCCACCGAGATCGTGTTCGGACAGCGGGAAGCCGACGCTGTCGGCGTCGATGATCTGCACCGGTTCGTCGTTGTACAGGGCGATACGGGTGCGCAAGGTCTCGTGCCGGGCGACGACGCGGTCCAATGCCTGGCGCAGGGCGTGGCGATCCAGCGGGCCATGCAGACGCAGGCCGTTGGGCATCAGGTAGGACAGGTCGGCCTGGGCGTCGAGCTGGGCCAGGAACCACAGCCGTTGCTGGGCGAAGGACAGCGGCAGTGGATGGGTGCGGTCGGCCGGCACGATCGCAGGCAAGGTGCTGGCGGCGGCGCCGTGCAGCGCTCGCGCCAGATCGGCCAGGCACGGCCGCGCGAACAGTGTCGCCAATGGCAGCTCGATGCCCAGGGTGCTGCGCAGACGCGAGATCAGCCGCACCGCCAGCAGCGAGTGACCGCCGAGGGCGAAGAAGCTGTCGCGGCGGCCGACCTGTTCGGTGCCGAGCAGCTCGCTCCACAGCGTGGCGAGCAGGGTTTCCAGCGCGCCTTCGGGGGCGGCGTAGCGCTGTGCGGCGAGTGCGCTGGCGTCGGGCGCCGGCAGGGCGCTGCGGTCGAGTTTGCCGTTTGCGGTCAGCGGCAAGCTGTCGAGCCAGACATAGGCGGTCGGCAGCATCGCCTCCGGCAGGCGATCGGCCAACTGGTTGCGCAGGCGGTCGGCGCTGTGCGCGTCGCTAGCGCCGATCAGATAGGCGACCAGGCGCGGCTCGCCCGGGTTGTCTTCGCGCAGCAGCACGGCGGCGTCCTCGACGCCGGCACACGCACGCAGCGCGGCGGCGATTTCTCCGAGTTCGATGCGGAAGCCGCGTAGCTTGACCTGATCGTCGTTGCGCCCGAGATAATCGAGTGTGCCGTCGGCGCGCCAGCAGGCCAGGTCGCCGCTGCGGTACATGCGCGCACCTGGCTGATCGGCGAACGGATCGGGCACGAAGCGTTCGGCGGTCAGGTCCGGGCGCCCGAGATACCCGCGGGCCAGCTGCGGGCCGGCGATATGCAGGTGTCCGGCCACGCCGATCGGCGCCGGCTGGCCGTGGGGATCGAGGACGTAGAGACGCAGATGGTCGATCGGCCGGCCGATCGGCACGCGGCCATGCGCGGCGTGGGCGTCCTCGTCAGTGGCTTCATGCACCACGCAGCCGACCACGGTCTCGGTGGGGCCGTATTCGTTGATCAGGCGGGTATGCGGTGCCAGCGTTTGCCAACGCGCCAGCGTGGCCGCGGACAGGGCTTCGCCACCGATCACCATCACCGCGGGGCTGAGCGGTTGCCGATGGTCGGCCAACTGCTGACCGAGCACTTCCAGATGCGCCGGGGTGAGCTTGACCAGGCCGAGCGGGGTGGGATCGCACAGCCGCTGGCGCAGCGCATCGAGGGTGTCGTGTTCGGGCAGCAGTTCGACCTCGGCGCCGCACAGCAGCGGGGCGAGCAGGCTGGTCAGGGTGGCGTCGAAGGACAAGGAGGAGGACACCACCGCGCTGGGGTGCGGCCGATAGGTCTGCACGGCCCACTGCAGGTAGTGCGTGGCACTGGCGTGGGTGAGCAAGGTGCCCTTGGGCTGGCCGCTGGAGCCGGAGGTGTAGATGACGTAGGCCAGGTTGTCCGGGCACAGGCCGGGGACTGTCGGTGCAGCGGCATCGTGCAGTGCCACCTCGGTCTCCGAGGCCGCATCGGCCTGCAGATCCAGGAGCAGTACGCGGCTGTCGGGCATGCAGTGCGCGGCCTGCAAGCGCGCGCCCAGGTCGGTGCGCGTCAGCACCGCACGCGGACGGCTGTCGGCCAGCAGGAACGCGAGCCGCTCGCGCGGTAGCTCCGGATCCAGCGGCAGATAGGCGGCACCGGCCTTGAGCGTGGCGAGGACCGCGACGATCTGGTCGATGCTGCGCGGCAGGTACACGGCGACCCGGCTCTCCAGGCCGACACCCGCGCTGCGGAGCCGAAGCGCCAGCCGGTTGGCGCGTGCCTCCAGTTCGGCATAGCGCAGCGTGCGCGTGCCTTCGCGCAGGGCGATGGCCTCTGGCGTGCGGCGCACCTGGTCTTCGAACAGGTGGTGGATGCACGTGGCCGCTGCGCACGGCGCGGTCTCGGTGACGGTGAAGCGCTGCACCTGCGCGCGTTCGTCGGCAGGCAGCAGCGGCAGCTGCGCGACGGGTGCCTGTGCGTCGGCAGCCATGCCGGCGAGCACCTGGACGAACTGGGCCACCTGGCGCTCGATGGTGCGGCGGTCGAACAGCGCAGTGGCATAGCTCAGGCTGCCGGCGATGCGGCCATCGACCTCTTGCAGGGACAGATCCAGATCGAACTTGATCGTGGGCAAGGCCGCGGCGATGCCCTCGGTGACCAATCCAGGTAGGTCGATGGTACGTTCGGGGGTGTTCTGCCAGGCGAACATGACCTGGAACACCGGCGCGTGGGCCAGGTTGCGCGGTGGGTTGAGCGCTTCGATGACCTGCTCGAATGGCAAGTCCTGGTGGTGCTGTGCGGCCAGGGCGGTGGTGCGAACCTGGTCCAGCAGCTCGGTGACCGAGGGATCGGCGCGCAGGTCGACGCACAGGGCCTGGGTGTTGACGAACAGGCCGATCAGCGGCTCGACCTCGCTGCGATGACGGTTGGCCACCGGGGTGCCGATGACCACTCGCTCCTGGCCGGACAGGCGCGCGAGGAGCACGCCCCAGGCCGTGAGCAGGGTCATGAACAGCGTGGTGCCGTGCCGCTGGCTGAGGGTTTTGAGTGCCGCCGTCAGCGGCGCTTCCAGCGCGAAGGCCAGCGTGTCGCCGCGGGCGTCCTGCAGCGCCGGCCGTGGCCGGTCGGTGGGCAGGTCCAGCAGGTCCGGCGCGCCCTGCAGATGGGCGACCCAGAAGTCGCGCTGGCGTTGCAACACCTCGCCACTGATCCAGCGGCGCTGCCACACGGCGATGTCGGCGTACTGCAGCGCCAGCGGCGGCAGCGGATCGGTCAGGCCATGGGCGAAGGCGGCGTAGAGGGTGCTCAGTTCGCGCACCAGCAGTCCCATCGACCAGCCATCGGAGATCAGGTGGTGCAAGGTGACGAGCAGGACATGGTCGTCGTCGGCCAGTCGCAGTAGCTGGCCGCGCACCAGGGTGTCGTGGGCCCGGTTGAAGGGGGTGCGGGTCTCCTGCTCGGCGCGTTGCTGGGCAAGGGCGAGAGGATCGGCGGCATCGCGCAGATCGTGTTCGGAAAGCGGGAAGCCGACGCTGTCGGCGTCGATGATCTGCACCGGCTCGTCGTGGTGCAGGGCGATGCGGGTGCGCAAGGTCTCATGGCGGGCGACGATGCGGTTCAGGGCTTGGCGCAGGGCGTCGCGATCGAGGTGACCGCGCAGGCGCAGGGCGTTGGGCATCAGGTAGGCCAGATCGGCCTGGGCGTCGAGCTGGGCGAGGAACCACAGACGGTGTTGGGCGAAGGACAGCGGCAGCGGCGCGCTTCGGTCGGCCGGTACGATGGCCGGCAAGGTGCTGGCGGCGGCGTTGTGCAGGGCATCAGCCAGTGCGGCCAGGCGTGGCCGGGCGAACAGCGCGGTCAGGGGCAGTTCCAGGCCGAGGCTGCTGCGGATGCGCGAGATCAGGCGCACCGCGAGCAGGGAGTGCCCGCCGAGGGCGAAGAAGTCGTCGTGGCGACCGACGCGTTCGACGCCGAGCAGTTCGCGCCAGAGCGCGGCGAGCAGGGTTTCCAGCTCCCCGTGGGGCGGCGCATAGGCCTGTGCGGCGAGCGCGTCGGCGTCCGGCGCCGGCAGGGCACGACGATCGAGCTTGCCGTTGGCGGTCAGGGGCAGGGCATCGAGCGTGACGTAAGCGGTGGGCAGCATGTACTCCGGCAGGTGCGCGGCCAGCAGCGTGCGCAGCGTTTCGGCTGCCAGATGCCCGGCTGCGCCGACCACATACGCGACCAGACGCGGCTCGCCCGGCGTGTCCTCGCGCAGCAGCACGGTGGCGTCTTGAACGCCGGGGCAATCGCGCAGGGCGGCGGCAATCTCAGCGGGTTCAATGCGGAAGCCGCGCAGCTTGACCTGATCGTCGTTGCGACCGAGGAAGTCCAGGATGCCGTCGGCACGCCAGAGGGCGAGATCGCCGGTGCGGTACATGCGCTGGCCGGGTTGATCGGCGAACGGATCGGGGACGAAGCGCTCGGCGGTCAGATCGGGCCGACCGAGATACCCCCGCGCCAGTCCGGCACCGGCGATGTGCAATTCGCCAGGCGCCGCGTAGGGAGACAGCTGGGCGTGCGCATCGAGGACGTACAGGCGTGCGCCAGCGAGGGGCTGTCCAAGCGCAATGGTGTCTTCATCGGCGCGCAGCTCGTGCATGACGCAGCCCACCGTGGTCTCGGTCGGGCCGTAATGGTTGAAGATCCGTGTGCTCGGCGCCCGCGCCCGCCACCAGCGCACCGCATCCAACGACGGCGCTTCGCCGCCGAGCACCAGAACCCGCACACAGCCTTCCAGCGATATATCGCTATCGCCCAGCGCCTGCTGCAACAGCGAAAGATGCGAGGGGGTGAGTTTCAGTGGCGCGATGCCACGGCCTTGCTGCAGCGCCTGCAGCCACGCCGATGGACCGCTGTCATGGGCGCACACCTGCACGGTGGCGCCACACAGCAGCGGCGGATAGACGCCGGTGAGGGCCAGGTCGAAGTGCAGCGAGGTGAATACCAACGACGCATCGCCGGGCTGTAGCGCGCAGCGTTCGGTCAGCGCCATGGCGTAGTGGACCAGTCCATGGTGGGTGACCATGGCCGCCTTGGGTCGGCCGGTGGAGCCGGAGGTGTACATCACGTAGGCCAGGTTCTGCGGGCACAGGCCGACCAGATCGGGATTGAGCGTTTGCATCGCATCCTGGTTGAACGCCAGGTCGGCCACAGCGATGGTCGGCAGCGATAGCGTCGTGCGCAGCGAGTGCGGCAGTGTTTTGTCGACGACGATGGCGCGGGCGGTGCAGTCTTCCAGCATGTCGTGCAACCGCGCCCCTGGCAGTGCAGGATCCAGCGGGACATAAGCGCTGCCCGACTTGAGGACGCCGAGCATCGCCACGATCGCGCCGACGCCGCGTTCCAGGCACAGGGCGACGCGGCTGTCCGGCTGTATGCCAAGTGCGATCAGTCGATGCGCCAGGGCATTGGCGCGGGCATTGAGCTCTGCGTAGGTCAGCGTCGCCTGCTCACCAACCACCGCAATCGCTTCCGGGGTACGTGTCGCCTGTTGCTCGAACAAGCTGTGCAGACAACCGTGTGGGACGACGGCAGGGCTGCCGATGGCATGGTGCAACAAGGCGTCGCGCTCATGCTGCGGCAGTAGGGTTAACGCACGCAGCGGCGTAGTCGGCATCTGCGTCAGCGCTTCTGTCAAAACCTGAAGGGCATGCTCCACCTGTTGCGCGATGCGCTCGGCGCCATATCCTTGCTGGACTTTGATCGTCAACACAAACGCCTGGTCGGTGTCGTCTACGGCCAGCCCCAACGGATAGTTGGTCCGCTCCTGCGCGAGCAACATCTGGATGCCGCGCCATGGATCCTGCGTGGTGGTGTCGTCTGCAAAGAGCTTGCTGCTGCCAACATGGCGGTAGTTGAGTAAAGCGGTGAACAGCGGAGCGGGTGCCGCGATGCCGCTGCAGCGTTGTGCCAGCGCGAGCGGCGCATGTTCGTGATGGATCAGCTGGGCCAGCTGCTGCTGGGTGTGGCGCACGGCGTCGACCACGCTGCGGCCGTCGCGCTGCAGGCGGATGGGCAAGGTGTTGAGGAACATGCCCAGCACGCGGTCGGCGCCGGCGCCGGCGTGCATGCGCCCGAACAGGGCGGTTCCGAACACCACGTCGTCCTGGCCGCTGGCCTGGGCCAGCACCAGCGCATAGGCCAGATGGAACAGGCTGGCGGGGCTGACATCGAGCTGGCGCGCCTGCCGGCGCACGCTGGCACACAGCGGGGCGGGCAAGGTTTTTTGCACCTGTTCGATGTCCGCGCCGTTGCCGCGTACCTGGCCCAATCCGAACGGCGTCGTCGGTACCTGGACGTCGGCCAGGCGCTCGGTGAAGAACGCGGTGTGCTCGTCCGGCGAGACGCCCAGGCGGGCCTGGGCCACGAAGTCGCGGAACGGTAGCGGTTTGGGCAGTTGGTGAGTGCGCTGGTCGAGGTGGAGCTGGATTTCCTCGACCAGCAGTTCCAGGGTGGTGTGATCGATGATCAGGTGATGGGTCTGCAGGCCGAGCAGCCAGCGGTCCTGGGCGGTATCCTGGGAGATGTGTCCGCGCAGCAGCGGTGCCTGGGTGACATCGAGCCGGCAGCGGGTGGGATCCATGCGGGCCGTTAGCGCAGCCAGGGCATCGGACTCGCTGGTGGTGTGTTCGTGCAGTGGCAAGGTGGCGTGGCGCCAGACGATCTGCATCGGCTCGCGCAAGCCTTGCCAGGCGAAACCGGTACGCAGGATGTCGTGGCGGGCGATGACCGCATCCAGGGCCGCGACGAAGGCGTCCAGTCGTGGTCGGGTGTCGAAGGCCAGCACGCTGGTGCCGAGGTAGGCATCGCCTTGAGGGCTGGCCAGGTGATGGAACAACAGGCCCTCCTGCAGCGGGGCCAGCGGGTAGAGGTCCTGCACATTGGCCGCGCCGCCTTCGACGGTGGCCACGGCCGTGTCGATCTCGGCCTGGGTCAGCTGGACCAGCGGCAGCAACTCGGGGGTGATGCGGGTGCAGTCGGCGGCGATGCGGTTGGGGGGTACCTCTACCGCCGCGCTGTGGCGCAGCGCGGCGGCCAGGTCGGCCAGGGTGGTGGCGCCGAACAGGGCACGCACCTGCAGCTCCCAGCCCTGCTGGCGCAGGCGTTCGATCAGCTTGATCGCCAGCAGCGAATGCCCGCCCAGGGCGAAGAAGTTGGCGTGGCGGCCGACCCGTTCGACGCCGAGCAGCTCGCTCCACAGCGCGGCCAGCAGGATCTCCAGCTCGCCTTCGGGAGCCGCATAGGCCTGCGCGGCGAGCGCATCGGCATCGGGTGCCGGCAGGGCACGGCGATCGAGTTTGCCGCTGGCGGTCAGCGGCAGTGCATCCAGTTGCACATAGGCGGCCGGCAGCATGACCTCGGGCAGGCGGATGCCAAGCTCGGTACGTATGGTGTCGGCGGCGAGCGCGCCCTCGACGTCGCCGACCAGATAGGCGAGCAGACGTTTGTCGCCGTTGTTGTCGGCACCGGCGACGACCGCCGCCTCGCGCACGCCGTGGCAAGTGCGCAGGGCGGCCTGGATCTCGCCCAGTTCGATGCGCACGCCGCGGATCTTGACCTGCTCGTCGTTGCGGCCGAGAAACTCCAGCGTGCCGTCGGCATGCCAACGGGCCAGGTCGCCGGTGCGGTACAGGCGCTCACCTGGGTGCTCGGCGAACGGGTCGGGGACAAAGCGCTCGGCCGTCAGGTCCGCACGGCCAAGATAGCCGCGCGCCAGGCCATGGCCGGCGATATGCAGTTCGCCGGCCACGCCGATCGGCGCGGGTCGGCCGCGCCGATCGAGCACGTACAGGCGGACATTGGCCATCGGCCGGCCGATCGGCAGGCGCTCACCGTCCTGGACACCGTCCAGATGCAGGCTGGCGCAGACGCTGGCCTCGGTAGGGCCGTAGGCGTTGATCACCCGGGTCTGCGCCTGCCAGCGGCGGGCTAGGTCGGTGTCGGCGGCCTCGCCGGCCAACACCAGGGTCTGCACGCTGGGGCAACGGGCCTGCTCGGGCAGCGAGGCCAGCACCGTCGGGGTCACGGTCAGGTGGGTGATGCGCTGGTCGTTGATGACTTCCAGCAGGGCCTGTCCTGCCAGCGCCTCGGCGGGCGGGACGTGCAGGCAGGCGCCAGCCAGCCAGGCCATCAGCAGTTCGGAGACACAGGCATCGAAGCCGATGCTGGCCAGTTGCAGCACGCGGCTGTCTGGCTGGACGGCGAAGGCGGCGATCTGGGCCAGGGCCAGGTTGACCAGGCCACGATGGCTGACCATGACGCCCTTGGGCTGTCCGGTGGAGCCGGAGGTGTAGATGACGTAGGCCAGATGGTCAGGGTGCAGGCCGTCGATGAGCGGCGCGTGGTCGTGGGCGGGGTCCACTGCCGGCAGCGGTGCATCGAGCAGCATGACGGTCATCCGCTGCAGGGCGCGGCTGGCGGGCAATCGCTGCTGCAGCTGGGCATCGGTCAGCACGACGCGTACGCGCGCATCGTCCAGCATGAAGGCCAGGCGCTCGGTGGGATGATCCGGGTCGAGCGGGACATAGGCGCCGCCGGCCTTGAGCACGGCCAGCAGGGCGACCAGGCGCTCGGCGCCGCGCGGGAGGTACAGCGCCACGCGGGTATCCGGGCGCACACCGGCGGCGATCAGGCGGTGGGCCAGGCGGTTGGCGCGCGCATCGAGCTGGGCGTAGGTGAGCTGCAACTGCGCATCGGACAAGGCCGGTGCGTCGGGGCTGCGCCGGCACTGCGCGTCGAACAGCGGCTGCAGCAAGGGCGTGTCCGGCCATGGCGCGCTGCTGCAGCCGAACTGTTGCAGCAGCTGTGTGCGTTGGTCAGCAGGCAGCAGTTCCAGTGCGTGCAGCGGAGCGTCCGGCGCCTGCTCCAGCGCCTGGACCAGGGCGTGCACGATCTGCAGCATCATCTCTGCGATGCGCTCGACGCCGCTCCGGGCCACGCACTGCACGTCCAAGGAGAACCCGCCCTCCTCGATGTGATCGTTGACCGACACTGCCAGCGGATAGTGGGTGCGCTCCTGGCCGCCGATTTCCTGCACTTCGCGCAAGGGATCGTGCTTCGGAAGAGCGTCAGCAGCCAGCACCTTGCTGCCGCCGGCAAAGCGGTAATTGAGCAGGGCAGACAGCAGCGGCAGCGCCGGGTCCAGGTTGCTGCAGCGCTGTGCCAGCGCGAGCGGGGCATGTTCGTGCTGCAGCAGCCGGGCCAGGCAGACCTGGGTATGGCGTACGGCGTCCAGGACGGTGTCGTGTGCGCTGCCCAGGCGGATCGGCAAGGTGTTGAGAAACATCCCCAGCACACGGTCTACGCCGGCGCTGGCATGCATGCGCCCGGAGAGCATGGTGGCGAACACCGCCTCGTCGCTCCCGCTGCTGCGGGCCAGCAGCACCGCGTAGGCCAGGTGGAACAGGCTGGCGACATTGACGCCCCAGCGGCGTGCCTGGGTGCGCAGCGCCTGGGCCAGCTCTGCGGGCAACGTCCGGTGAATCTGCTGCAGGGTCTCCGGGTCGTGTACCGGTGCAAGCACGCCGAACGGGGCAGTGGGTGCATCGATGTCGGCAAGCATCGCGGTGAAGAAGGCCTGGTGTTCCTGCTCGGACATTCCGTTGCGCGCGTGGGCGATGAAATCGCGGAACGGCAGTGGCACCGGCAGATGCCGCTGCTGCCCGCCCAAGTAGGCGCGCACCTCCTCGATGACCAGTTCCAGGGTGGTGTGGTCCATCACCAGATGATGCTGTTGCAGGCCGAGCAGCCAGCGTCCGGCGTTCGGGTCGTGGGCCAGATGGGCGCGGATCAGCGGAGCTTGCTGCAGGCTGAGCGCGGCGGCCGGTGCGTGCATCCACGCCTGCAACCGAGCGGCAGGGTCGGATCCGTCGAAGGTATGCAGGCGACGCACGAGCGTGGCCTGGCGCCAGACCACCTGCACCGGTGCAGGCAGGCCCTGCCAGGCGACGCCGGTGCGCAGGATGTCGTGGCGGGCGATGACCTGATCGAGCGCGTCGAGGAACGCATCGAGCTGGTCGCGGCACGGGAAGCTGAGCAGGAACGAGTGCAGATAGGGGTCGGCGAGCGGATCGGCCAGGTGGTGGAACAGCAGGCCTTCCTGCAACGGCGCCAGTGGATAGATGTCCTGCACGTTGGCCGCGCCGCCTTCGACGCTGGCCACCACCGTATCGATCTCCGGCTGGGTCAGCGCGACCAGCGGCAGCAACTCGGGGGTGATGCGCGTGCAGTTGGGGCCAATCGGGTTGGGGGGAGCGATCACCTCTGACGCCGCCGCCAACCCTGCCGCCAGGCTCGCCAGAGTCGGTGTGCTGAACAGGCTGCGTACGTCCAACTGCCAGCCAAGCCGGCGTAAGCGTTCGATCAGTTTGATCGCCAGCAGCGAGTGGCCGCCGAGGGCGAAGAAGTCGTCGTTGCGGCCGACCTGTTCGACGCCGAGCAGCTCGCTCCACAGCGTGGCCAGGACATGTTCGAGATCGCCCTGCGGGGCGACATAGGTGTGTAGGTGGAGTGCCTGATCGTCCGGCGCCGGCAGGGCGACGCGATCGAGCTTGCCGTTGGGCGTCAGCGGCAGCGCATCGAGCTGCACGTAGGCGGCCGGCAGCATATGTTCGGGCAGGCGCGCGGCGAGTTGGGTACGCAGTGCGGCCGGGTCCACGGCCGACGTGTCGCCGACGAGATAGGCGACCAGGCGTTTTTCGCCGGTGTCGCTGCGCGCGACGACCACTGCTTCCTGCACGCCAATGCAGGCCCGCAAGGCCGCTTCGATCTCGCCCGGTTCGATGCGAAAGCCACGGATCTTGACCTGATCGTCGTTGCGACCGAGGAACTCCAGCAGTCCGTCATCGCGCCAGCGCGCCAGGTCGCCGGTCTTGTACATGCGCTCGCCGGCTTGTTCGGCGAACGGATCGGGCACGAAGCGTTCGGCGGTCAGGTCGGGGCGATGCAGGTAGCCTTGCGCCAGCTGCGCACCGGCGATGTGCAGTTCGCCGGCGACGCCGACCGGCGTCGGTTGGCCGTGGCGGTCGAGCACGTAGGCACGGCTGCCCGGCAACGGCCGGCCGAGCGGGATCCGCGCCGCGTCCGCGGCCACTGTCGCGACCGGGCGCACCACGCTGAAGGTGGTGGTCTCGGTCGGGCCATAGCAATGCAGCAGCCGTTGCGGTGGCGCGTGGGCCAGGATGGCGGCGACGCTGCCGGCATCGACGCTGTCGCCGCCGGTGAGCAGGCAACGCAGCCTCGGCAGCAGGCCGCGCAAGGCCGGCCAATAGCCGGGCAACAGCCCGGCGGTCAGATGCAGGATGCTGACCTCGGTGGCGGTCAGGTACTGCGCCAGTGAGATCGGGTCGAGCAGCGTCTGCTGGTCGACGACGACGATGGCCGCGCCATGCAGCAGCGTGGCCCACACTTCGAAGGTGCTGGCATCGAACGCGGGATTGGCCAGGAACGCGACGCGGTCCTGCGACTGCAACGGCGCATGCTGCGGGTTGAGCGCAAACGCCAGCACGGCCGCATGCGACACGGCCACGCCTTTGGGGGTGCCGCTGGAGCCGGAGGTGTAGACGACATAGGCGACGCTGTTGGGTGTGGCGTCGACGAGCGGTGCGTCGGCCTCGCCAACGAGCGCGGCCCAGTCCAGCTCCAGACGTGGCATGGACACTGCGTCGAGCGGGTTGTCGGCGCTGCACAGCAGCGCGGCGGCTGCGCAGTCGTGCAGCAGTGCGCGCAGGCGCGCTTGCGGCTGCGTCTGATCCAGGGCGACATAGGCGGCGCCGCACATCAGCACCGCCAGTTCGGCCACGATCAACAGCGCCGAGCGTGGCAGCAGCAGCGCCACGCAGGCGCCCGGCGTGACGCCCGAGGCGAGCAGTCGTTGGGCCAGAATGGCGGCCCGCTCCTGCAGCTCGGCGTAACTCACGACCAGGTCGCCGTCGATCAGTGCCGGTGCCTGCGGGGCGCGCTGGACCTGTGCATGCAGTGCTTGGGTCAGGGTCGCTAGCTGGGGCAGGACGGTCTCGTTGGCATTGAAGACATGTAGCAACTGGTCGCGTTGGTCTGCGGGCAACCAGGGCAACTGGGTCACACGGACGCTGTCTTGCGTGCTCATGGCCCGAAGCAGTTGGAGGAAGCAGGCGAGGAAGCGCTGCACGGTGCTACGTTCGAACAATGCGGTGGCATAGCCGATGGCGCCGAAGACGCCCGTGTGCCGCTCTGCAAGCGTCAGTTCCAGATCGAACTTGCGCACCGCCAGCGTCTGCCGCACCGGGTGCAGCTCCAGTCCAGGCAGGGCGATGCCTGTGTCGGGCGTGTTCTGCCAGGCGAACATCACCTGGAACAGCGGATGGTGGGCCAGGCTGCGCGCCGGGTTGAGCGCTTCGATGACCTGTTCGAAGGGCAGATCCTGGTGCTCTTGCGCGTCCATGGCAGTGGCGCGGACCTGGGCCAGCAATTCGGCGACCGACGGATTGGCGCGCAGGTCGATGCGCAGCGCCAGGGTGTTGGCGAACAGGCCGATCAGCGGTTCGAATTCGCTGCGGTGACGGTTGGCCACTGGGGTGCCGATGACGACCTGGTCCTGGCCGGACAGGCGCGCCAGCAGCACGCCCCAGGCGGCGAGCAGGCTCATGAACACCGTGGTTCCGTGGCGCTGGCTCAGGGTTTTCAGCGCCGCGCTCAGTTCCGCATCCAGAGCAAATTCCAGCGTATCGCCGCAGTGGTCCGGCAGTGCCGGACGGGGGCGATCAGTCGGCAGTTCCAGCAGTGCCGGGGCGTCGTACAAGTGCTCGACCCAGAAGTCGCGCTGGCGTTGCAACACTTCGCCACTGATCCAGCGGCGCTGCCACGCGGTGATATCGGCGTACTGCAGTTGCAGCGGCGGCAGCGGATCGGGCATGCCTTGGGCGAAGGCGGCGTAGAGGGTGCTCAGTTCGCGCACCAGCAACGCCATCGACCAACCATCGGCGATCAGGTGATGCAGGGTGATCAAGAGCACATGGTGGTCGTCGGCCAGATGCAGCAAGCGGCCGCGTGCCAAGGTGTCGTGGGCCGGATCGAAGCCGATCAGCGTTTCTTCTTCGGCGTGGCGTTGGGTCTGTATTTCCGGATCGGGATGAGCGCTGAGATCGTATTCGGACAACCGGAAGCCGACGCTGTCGGCGTCGATGATCTGCACTGGTTCGTCGTTGTGCAGGGCGATACGGGTGCGCAAGGTTTCGTGGCGGGCGACGATGCGGTCCAACGCCTGGCGCAGGGCATGGCGATCCAGCGGGCCGTGCAGACGCAGCCCGTTGGGCATCAAATACCCCAGGTTGGCTTGGGCGTCGAGCTGGGCCAGGAACCACAACCGGTGTTGGGCGAAGGACAGCGGCAGTGGTTGGGCGCGGTCGACCGGCACGATGGCCGGCAGCGTGCTGGTGGCGGCGTGTGCCAGTGCCTGGGCCAGATCGGCCAGGCGCGGTTGGGCGAACAGCGCGGCCAGCGGCAGTTCCAGTCCTAGCGCGTTGCGGATGCGCGAGATCAGTTGCACGCCGAGCAGCGAGTGACCGCCCAGTGCGAAGAAGCTGTCGTGACGGCCGACTTTTTCGACGCCGAGCAGCTCGCTCCACATCGCAGCCAGCAGCCGTTCCAGCTCGCCTTCCGGTACAACGTAGGCCTGCGCGGCGAGCGCGTCGACATCGGGTGCCGGCAGTGCGCGGCGATCGAGCTTGCCGTTGGCGGTGAGCGGCAGCGCATCGATCTGCACATAAGCGGCCGGCAACATGTAGTCGGGCAGGCGTGCGCCGAGCTGGGTACGCAACGCGTCGGCATGGAGGACGACCTCGTCGTCGCCGACCAGATAGGCGACCAGGCGCTTGTCGCCGGTGTTGTCTGCGCGGACGACGACCGCGGCCTGGCGCACGCCGTCGCAGCCGCGCAGGGCTGCGGCGATCTCACCCAGTTCGATACGGAAGCCACGCAGCTTGACCTGCTCGTCGTTGCGGCCCAGATATTCCAAGCTGCCGTCGGCCTGCCAACGGGCCAGGTCGCCGGTCTTGTACATGCGCTCCCCGGGCTGCTCGGCGAACGGGTCGGGCACAAAGCGTTCGGCGGTCAATCCCGGACGGCCCAGATAGCCGCGCGCCAGACCGGCGCCGGCCACGTGCAGTTCGCCGGCCACGCCGATCGGCAGGCATTGACCGTCGCTTGCCAGCACATAGGCGCGCAGATCGGCCAGCGGCGTGCCGATCAGGCTGCGATCGGCGCGGGCGACATCGTGTTCGGAGAGCGCATGCGCGGTCACATGCACCGTGGTCTCGGTGATGCCGTACATGTTGATCAGCGCGGTGCGCTGGCCATGCTGGGCGAACCACGGCGTCAGCATGGCCGGTTGCAGCGCTTCGCCGCCGAAGATCACCAGGCGCAGGTTGTGCTGCAAGTCGCTGCGTCGCTGCGCATCGAGCAGCGCCTGGAAGGCGCTGGGGGTCTGATTGAGCACGCTGACGCGTTGCTGGCAGAGCAGGGCATGGAACGCGGCGGGGTCGCGCGCGGTGTGCTGCGGGACCACGACCAGGCGTCCGCCGTGGGCCAGGGCGCCCCACAGTTCCCAGACCGAGAAATCGAAGGCGCAGGAGTGGAACAGGGTCCAGACATCCTCGGCGGTGGGGGTGACGCAGGCGTGGGTGGCGTGCAGCAGGCGCACGACCTGGGCATGGGCGACGACCACGCCCTTGGGCGTGCCGGTGGAGCCGGAGGTGTAGATGACGTAGGCCGGATGTTGCGGCAGCAGATCCGTGCGCTGGGGCGAATGGGTCGGCTGGTGTGCCCAGCTTTCGGCATCGGCGTCCAGCAGCACGGTGGCGATGCAGGATTTATTGGACAGGTTGGCCGCCAACGCATGCTGGGCGAGCAGCAGGCGCGGCTGCGCATCGTCGAGCATGAAGGCCAGCCGCTCGGCAGGGTAGGCCGGGTCCATGGGTAGGTAAGCGGCGCCGGCTTTGAGCACGGCCAGCAGCGCGACGACCAGGTCGATGCCGCGCTCCAGGTACAACGCCACACGATCTTCCGGACCGATGCCTTGGGCGATCAGGTGATGGGCGAGCTGGTTGGCACGGGCGTCGAACTCGGCGTAGCTGAGCTGACGGTCGCCGTCGACCAGGGCGATGGCGTGGGGCGTGCGTGTCACCTGGTGTTCGAACAGGCTGTGCAGGCAGGTGTCGTCGGCAAAGACGGTCCGGCCACGGTTCGTCGCCTGCAACCATTGCTGGCGTTCGTCGGCGCTGAGCAGGGGCAAACGGTCGACGCGTGCGCTGTCGTCGGCGAGCATGCCGCGCAGCAGCGTCAGGAACTGGGCCAGGTGGCGTTCGATGCTGCTGTGGTCGAACAATGCAGCGGCATACGTGAGCTGACCGACGATGCGCTCGTCCTGTGTTTGTAGCGTCAGTTGCAGATCGAATTTTGCGCTGGAGTCGCCGAGATCGAGCGGGCGAACACGCAGCTCAGGCAGATCCGGCGATGCATCCAGTTGCTCCTGCCAGGCGAGCATCGCCTGGAACACGGGGTGATGCGCCAGGCTGCGCTGCGGGTTAAGGGCTTCGATGACGTGTTCGAACGGCAGGTCTTGATGGTCCTGGGCTGCCAGGGCGGTGCTGCGTACCTGCGCCAGCAACTCGGCGACCGAGGGGTTGCCGCGCAGGTCGATGCGCAGCGCCTGGGTGTTGACGAACAGGCCGATCAGCGGCTCCAGCTCGCTGCGGGTGCGGTTGGCGATCGGACTGCCGATGACCACCTGATCCTGGTTGGACAGGCGCGCCAGCACGACGGCCCACGCCGCCAGCACGGTCATGAACAAGGTGGTGCGGTGATGACCGCTCAGTGTCTTCAGCGCAGCGGTCAGGTCCGCGTCGATCACGACAGGGATCGACGCCCCACGGTAGTCATGGATGGCCGGCCGTTGTCGATCGGTCGGCAAGGCCAGCTGTGTCGGCGCGCCATCCAGGTGCGCCTGCCAAAAGGCGCGTTGCCGCTGCAAGGTGTCGGTGCCGATCCATTGCCGTTGCCAGGCGGCGACATCGGCGTAGTGCAGGGCGAGCGGAGCCAACGGGTCGGGACGTCCCTCGGCGAACGCGGCGTACAGAGCGCCCAGTTCTTCGACCAGGATGCGCATGGACCAACCGTCGGCGACGAGATGGTGCAGGGTGAGCAACAGGACGTGTTCGTGCTCGGCCAGGCGCAACAGCCGGCCGCGGATCAGCGAGTGGTTTGCCAGATCGAAGGGCGTCGATGCTTCCAGATGGGCGTGTTCGCGCAGTGCGGCATCGGGATCGGGCTGCTGCGATAGATCGTGATACTCCAGCGGGACACCGCTGTCGGGCAGAATGTTTTGCACCGGCATGCCGTCGGCGCTGCTGAAGCGCGTGCGCAGCGCCTCATGGCGCGCAACGATGCGGTCCAGCGCCCGTTGCAGCGCATCCGGCCGCAAGGTGCCGTGCAGGCGCAGGCCCACATCGATGAGGTAGGCAAGACCGGCAGCGGGGTCGAGCTGGCTCAGGAACCACAGGCGTTGCTGTGCGAAGGACAACGGCAGCGGCTGGTCGCGTGGGACCGGCACGATCGGCGGCAGCGGACTGGGGTGCGCACTGGCCAGGCGTGCGGCCAGTGCGGACAGCTGCGGTTGCGCGAACAGGTCGGCCAGCGCCACATCCACGCCGAGTTGCGCGCGCAGACGCGAGGACAGCCGCACCGCCAGCAGCGAATGTCCGCCGAGGGCAAAGAAGCTGTCGTGGCGGCCAATGCGTTCGACGCCGAGCAGCTCGCTCCACAGGGCGGCCAGCAAGGTTTCCACCTCGCCTTCGGGGGGCATATAGGCCTGGACCGCGAGCGCATCGGCTTCCGGTGCCGGCAAGGCGCGGCGATCGAGCTTGCCGTTGGCGGTGAGCGGCAGCGCGTCCAGCGCGACATAGGCGACCGGCAACATGGCCTCGGGCAGACGCGCCACCAAGGTGCCGTGCAGCGTCTCGGCAGCAATGGCCTGCGCATCGCCGACCACGTAGGCCACCAGACGCGCTTCGTCTGCGCGGTCCTGGCGCAACAGCACGGCTGCTTCGCGCACGCCGGGGCAGGCGCGCAGTGCCGTTTCAATTTCCGCCAGCTCGATGCGCACGCCGCGCAGCTTGATCTGCGCGTCGTTGCGGCCGAGGAAATCCAGGCTGCCATCGGCGCGCCAGCGCACCAGATCGCCGCTGCGGTACATGCGTTGGCCGGGTTGTTCGGCGAACGGATCGGGCACGAAGCGCTCGGCGGTCAGGCCGGGCCGGCCAAGATAGCCTCGGGCGAGCTGATGGCCGGCGATATGCAATTCGCCGACGACGTCGATCGCGGCCAACTGCGCCTGCGCGTCCAGCACATAAGCACGGGTGTTGGCGATCGGCTTACCGATGCCGGGCAGCACGCCGGCGCGGGTGACCTGCGCCGAGGTCGCCACCACCGTGGTCTCGGTGGGGCCGTAGTTGTTGAACAGTTGCACCGATGGCAAGTGCGCGAGTGTGCCGAGCCGATCGCCGCCGGTGAGCAGTACCCGCAGCGTCGGCGGCAGGTCCGGCTCACGCAGTACGATGTCGGCCAACGGCGTGGGCAGGAAGCTGCCATGCATCTGCTGCTGCCGCCACCAGTCGAGCAGCGCGCCGGGATCGGCACTGGCGGCGGCCGGTGCCAGCAGCAAGGTGGCGCCGGCACACAGGGCGGGCCAGATTTCCCAGGTGGCGGCGTCGAAACCCAGCCCTGCCAACGAGGTGTAGCGTTCGCCGGGCTGCAGATCGAAGCGCGCGATATGCCAGTGGATCAGATTGCACAGTTGCCGGTGTTCGACCAGCACGCCCTTGGGCTGTCCGCTGGAGCCAGAGGTGTAGATGACGTAAGCGGCCTGCTCCGAGTGGGTGGTCGGTGACGGCGAACAGCTCTCCGGTAGCGTATCGTCCGGCGCTTGGTCCAGCAGCACCACACGCATGCTGCGCAAGGCGCGACTGGATGGAAGCTGTGCTTCCAGTTCGGTGGTGGTCAATACCACGCGCGGCCGGCAGTCCTCCAGCAGATAGACGACGCGTTCGATCGGGTAGGCGGGGTCGACAGGCACATAGGTGCCGCCGGCCTTGAGCACGGCCAGCAGGGCGACGATCAGTTCGGGGTTACGGTGGAGATACACGGCCACGCGCCGCTCGGGGCCGACGCCAAGTTCGATCAGCCGCGCGGCCAGTCGATCGGCCTGCGCGTCGAGTGCGGCATAACTGCGTTGAGTGTCGCCGGCGACCAGGGCGATGGCCTCCGGCGTGCGGCGGGCTTGCGCTTCGAACAGGCGATGGACGCAGTCGGCACCAGGCAGCGCCATTGCAGTGCCGGTGGACTGCTGCAGCAACTGCACGCGGTCGTGCGCGCGCAGCAGCGGCAGCTGCGCAATGCGCATGCTGTCGCCGGCGACCATGCCGGCGAGCAGCTGGACGAATTGGGCCGCGTGGCGTTCGATGCTGCTGCGGTCGAACAGTGCGGTGGCATAGCACAGACTGCCGACGATGCGATCTTCGACCTCGCGCAGCGACAGATCGAGGTCGAACTTGGCATCGCGTTGCGGGTTCTCGATCGGGCACAGCCGCAGATGGGGCAGCGCCAGGTCGCTGGTGGCTGCGTTCTGCCAGGTCAGCATGACCTGGAACACCGGCTGCGCGGCCAGGCTGCGGGCGGGGTTGAGCGCCTCGATCACTTGCTCGAAGGGAACGTCCTGATGCTGCTGCGCGGCCAGCAAGCTGTCGCGCACCTGCGCGAGCAACTCCGCCACGCGCGGATTGGCGCTCAGGTCGATGCACAGCGCCTGGGCATTGACGAAAAATCCGATCAGCGGTTCCAGTTCGGCACGGGTGCGATTGGCCGCAGGCACGCCGATCACGACGCGCTCCTGTCCCGACAGGCGCGCCAGCAGCGCTGCCCAGGCCGCGAGGATGGCCATGAATACCGTAGTGCCGTGGCGTTGGCTCAGGCGACGCAGTGCGGCGGTCAGCTCTGCGTCGAGCTTGATGTCGACGATGTCGCCGCTGTAATCCTGCAGCGGCGGGCGTGGCCGGTCGGTGGGCAGGTCCATTAGCGCTGGCGCAGCGTGCAGGTGGCTGCGCCAGAAATCGAGTTGGCGCTGCAGCACCGGCCCGTCGAGCCAGCGGCGCTGCCACAGGGCGTAATCGGCGTACTGGATCGGCAACGGTGGCAGTGGATCGGGCTGGCCTTGCACGAAGGCCGCATACAGCGCAGCGAGTTCCTGCAGCAGCAGGCCGACCGACCAGCCGTCGGCCACGCTATGGTGCACGGTGACCAACAAACGATGCTCATGCTCGGCCAGCTGCAGCAGACGACCGCGGATCAGCGGGCCGCGCGCCAGGTCGAAGGGGGTGTGGGTTTCTTCTTCGGCATGACGCTGTGCATCGCCATGCGGATCGGCCGCCTGACGCAGGTCGATGCAATCCAGCGCAAAACCAACCTCCGCAGGCGCGATCAGTTGGGTGGCGCCATCGTCGCCATCGATGAAGCTGGTGCGCAGTGCTTCGTGGCGAGCCACGATGCGGTCCAGTGCCTGCTGTAGCGCCGGCAGATCCAGTTCGCCGTACAGCTCCACCCCGCCGGACATCAGATAGGCCTGCGCGGCACGCGCGTCGAACCGCGCCAGGAACCACAGCCGTTGCTGGGCGAAGGACAGCGGCAGTGCCGTAGGACGCGGCATCGCCACGATGGCCGGCAGGGTGCTGGCGGCGGCGCTGGCCAATGCCTGGGCCATCTCGGCCAGGCGCGGCTGGGCGAACATCACGGCCAGCGGCAGTTCCAGGCCCAGCGTGCTGCGGATGCGCGAGACCAGGCGTACCGCCAGCAACGAGTGCCCGCCCAGGGCAAAGAAACTGTCGTGGCGGCCGACCCGCTCGACGCCCAGCAATTCGCTCCAGAGCGCGGCAAGCATGGCTTCCGGTTCGCCCTCGGGGGCGGCATGGGCCTGCACGTCGACAGCGTGCGCGTGCGGATCCGGCAAGGCGGCGCGATCCAGCTTGCCGCTGGCGGTGAGCGGCCAGCACGCCAGCACCGCATAGGCGGCCGGCTGCATGTAGTCAGGCAGGCGGTCGCGCAGGGCCGCATGCACGGCGGGCACTGCGATGTCCCGGCCGATCAGATAGGCGACCAACTGCGGGTTGTCGTGCTGAGCCTCGCGCGCCAGTACCAAGGCATCGTCGATGCCGTCGCAAGCGCGCAAGGCCGCTTCGATCTCGCCCGGCTCGATACGGAAACCGCGCAGTTTGAGTTGGCGGTCGTTGCGGCCGAGGAAGTACAAGCTGCCATCGACGCGGCGGCTAGCCAGGTCGCCGGTGCGGTACATGCGCTGGCCGGGCTGTTCGGCGAACGGGTCGGGAACGAAGCGTTCGGCGGTCAGATCCGGGCGGCCCAGATAGCCGCGTGCCAACGCCATGCCGGCCAGATGCAGTTCGCCGCGCGCGCCGATCGGCAGCGGCTGGACGTGGCGATCCAGCACGTGCGCCTGGGTGCCCGCGAGCGGAAGGCCGATACCGGACGGCATGTCGGTGGCGACTGCCTGGACGATGGCCACCACGATGGCTTCGGTCGGGCCGTAGGTGTCCAGCAACGGCGTGCGCGTGCCCTGGACCCAGGTCTGGCGCATGGCCGGCGTCAGCGCCTCGCCGCCGATGATGACCTGGCGCACGCAGTCGGGGATCTGTAGCGATTGCGCGCACAGCTGCGCCCAGAACCGGGTCGGCAGATCGACCACGGTGACGCCGGCCTGTGCGCAGCGCGACCAGAAGCGTTCGGTATCGAGCCAGTCGTCGTCGCGCAACACGAGGGTGGCACCGCTGCACAGCGCACCGAAGACTTCTTCGACCGAAGCATCGAAGGTCAGCGTGGCGAATTGCAGCACGCGGTCCTGCGGGCTCAGCCCATAGGTATCGATCAGTGCAGCCAGGCGCACGTGCAGGCCGTGGTGGGCGACCATCACGCCCTTGGGCTGGCCGGTCGAGCCGGAGGTGTAGATCGTATAGGCCAGCTGCTGTGGGTTCGGTGGCGGCAGCGGCGGGACGTGCGCGGGCGCATTGTCGGCGGCGGCCTCCAACGCAACGATGGTCTGCACCGGGATGGCCAGGTCGGCTGCACACGCAATGTCGGCATGCGCGTCCACCAGCACCAGCACGGGCCGGGCATCGGCCAGGACTGCGGCGATCCGTTCGGCAGGTTGGCCGGGTTCCAGCGGCAGGTAGGTGGCACCGGCCTTGAGCACCGCCAGCACGGCGACGATCTGCGCGATGCCGCGTGGCAGGCACAGTGCCACGCAGCGCTCCGGCCGCGCGCCCAGCGCGAGCAGCCGGTGCGCCCACTGGTTGGCGCGCTGCTCCAGCTGCTGATAGCTCAGCGTGGCATCGCCGCAGACCAGCGCGATGGCCTGTGGCGTGGCCGCAGCCTGCTGCGCGAACCACTGCACCACGTCGCCTGGCGCGGCCGCGCACGTATCGACCGACGCATCGCCGGCATGCAAGGCGTGTAGTTGCTGCCGCTGCGCCGGCGCGAGCAGCGACAAACGGTTCACGCGCGCCTGATCGTCGCCGAGCAGACCATCGAGCAGGACGCCGAAGCTGTCCCAGTGCTGCTGGATCGTGTCGGCATCGAACAAGGCGGTGGCAAAGCGCAGGTTGCCGACGATGCGGCCGTCTTGCAGCTGCAACTCCAGGTCCAGGTCGTATTTGGCGTCGCGGGCCGGCCCGGGCAGGACCTCGCTGCGCAGACCGGACATCGCCAACTCGACGTGCGGCGTGTTCTGCCAGGTGAACATCACCTGGAACACCGGCGCATGCGCCAGGCTGCGCACCGGGTTGAGCGCTTCGATCAGCCGTTCGAAGGGCAGGTCCTGGTGCGCCTGCGCGGCCAGCGCGGTGGCGCGCACCTGGGCCAGCAGCTCGGCGACCGACGGGTTGGTGCGCAGGTCGATCTGCAGCGCCTGGGTGTTGACGAACAGCCCGATCAGCGCGGCGGTCTCGGCCCGCGTGCGCTGGGCGATGGGCGTGCCGATGACCACCTGGTCCTGGCCGGCCAGGCGTGCCAGCAGCGCGCCCCAGGCGGCGAGCAGGGTCATGAAGAGGGTGGCGCCATGCCGCTGGCTCAGCGCGATCAGTGCCTGGGTGCGCGCAGCATCGATGGCCACCGCGATGGCGGCGCCGGCATAGTCCTGCTCGGGCGGACGCGGGCGATCGGTGGGCAAGGTCAACTGCGCCGGCGCATCGCGCAGGTGATCGAGCCAGAACTGACGCTGGCCTTGCAGCTGCGCTGCGTCGATCCAGCGGCGCTGCCACAGGGTGTAGTCGGCGTACTGGATCGGCAAAGGCGGCAGCGGATCGGGTTGGCCGTGTACGCGGGCGCTGTACAGCGCGCCCAGCTCGTGGAGCAGCACGCCGATCGACCAGCCATCGGCGACCAGATGGTGCAGCGTGACCAGCAGCAGATGGTCGTCGTCGGCGCGTTGCAGCAGGCGCGCGCGCAGCGGCGGCCCTTGCTCCAGGTCGAAGGCGAGGGCGGACTCCTGCCCGGCATGGCGCTGTGCGGCGGCGTGCGGATCGGCGTCCTGGCGCAGGTCGATACGCTCCAGCGCCATGCCGGTCCCGGCGGGATCGACGACCTGCACGGCACCGTCGTCGCTGGCGACGAAGCGGGTACGCAAGGCCTCGTGGCGGGCGACGATGCGGTCCAGCGCCCACTGCAGTGCGGCCACGTCCAGCGTCCCGCACAAGGCGACGGTGCCGGGCATCAGATAGGCCAGGTCGGCACGCGCATCGAACTGGGCCAGCACCCACAGCCGCTGCTGTGCGAAGGACAGCGGCAGTGGTCCGTTGCGGTCGGCCGACATGATCGCTGGCAAGGCACTAGGCGCTGCCGACTCCAACGCCTGCGCCAGATCGGCCAGGCGCGGCTGGGCGAACAGCGTCGCCAGCGGCAGTTCCAACCCCAGTACGCTGCGGATACGCGCGATCAGTTGCACGCCGAGCAACGAGTGGCCGCCCAGGGCGAAGAAACTGTCGTGGCGGCTAACACGTTCGACGCCCAGCAGCTCCGTCCATAGCGCGGCGAGCAACTGCTCGCGTTCGCCCTCGGGCGCGATATAGGCCTGCAACGGCAGGGCAGCGGCATCCGGTGCCGGTAGCGCCGCGCGATCCAGCTTGCCGTGCGTGGTGGTCGGGATGGCCGGCAGCACGACATAGGCGCTCGGCACCATGTACTCGGGCAACTGCGCGGCGAGCCGGTCGCGCACCGCTTCGACCTGCAGTCCATCCCCGACGACATAGGCGATCAGGCGCTTGTCGCCGGGGCGATCCTCGCGCAGCAGCACCGCCGCCTCGCGCACCCCCGGGCAGGCCTGCAAGGCGGCCTCGATCTCGCCTGGCTCGATGCGGTAGCCGCGCAGCTTGACCTGGTCGTCGTTGCGGCCAAGGAACTCCACCTCGCCATCGGCACGCCAGCGCGCCAGATCGCCAGTGCGATACATGCGTTGGCCGGGTTGCTCGGCGAACGGATCGGCGACGAAGCGCTCGGCGGTCAGCGCTGGCCGCTGCAGATAACCACGCGCGACCTGCACGCCGGCGATGTACAGCTCGCCGATGGCGCCGATCGGCAGCGGCTGGCGCTGCGCATCCAGCACATACAGCGGCGTGCGCGGCAACGCGCTGCCGATCGGCGGCAGCAGCGGCCACAGCGCGGTGTCTGCCGGCAGCAGGTGGGCAGAGGCGACGTGGGTCTCGGTGGGGCCGTAATAGTTGTGCAGCCGGCAACCCGGACGCGCGGCGAAGAACGCGCGGATGGCCGGGGTGATGCGCAGCTGTTCGCCGGCGGTGAGCACTTGTCGCAGCGGGCAGTCCAGCGCATCGAGCGTCGGATCGGCCAGCACCGTTTCGGCCAGAGATTGCAGGGCGATGTAGGGCATGTACAGGCGTTCGACGCGCTGGGCGCAGACATGCCGGTACAGGGCGTGCGCGTCGCGGCGCTGCGTATCGGCGATCAGCACCAGGCTGCCGCCAGTGCCAAGGGTGCTGAAGATTTCCTGGAAGCTGGCGTCGAAGCCAAGCGCGGAGAACTGCAGGGTGCGCAGCGACTGCATGCCTGCGGCGGCGCAGTGCTCGGCTTCCCACTGGAGCAGATTGAGCAGTGGACCGTGCGGCATCAGCACGCCCTTGGGGCGGCCGGTGGAGCCGGAGGTGTAGATGACGTAAGCGGCCTGCAGCGGCGAGCTGGCGCGTGCCGGCGCGGTGGTCGGCAAGGCCTGCCATACCGGCTGCACTGCATCGGCGAAGACCACGGTCAGATCCGTGGGCAAGCTCAGTGCGTCGGCGCAGGCCGGCGTGGTCAGCAGCACCGATGCCCCGCAGTCGTGCAGCAGGTAGGCCAGGCGCTCGGAGGGATACGTCGCGTCCAGCGGCACATAGGCCGCCCCGGCCTTGAGCGCAGCCAGCACCGCCACGACCATGGCGATGCCACGCGGCAGGCACACGGCCACGCGGTCGTCGGGAGCCACGCCCAGTGCGCACAGGTGATGCGCGAGTTGATTGGCCTGGGCCTCCAGCGCGGCATAGCTGAGGCTCGCATCGTCGTGTATCAGCGCGATGGCATCCGGAGTGGCGGCGGCCTGGCGTTCGAACGCGTGCTGCACCTGGCGGTCGTCGGCAGGTTGACCGGGGCGCTCGTTGAAGGCGTAGAGCACCTGCTGGCGCTGCGATGGCGACAGCAGTGGCAAGCACCACATGGGTGTGCGCGGATCGTCGCGCAGCGCCAGCAGCATCTGCCGCAGTGCGCTGAGCGCCAGCTCGGCCAGCGCCACGGGCATCCGGTCCGGGTTGACATTGAACTCCAGCACGATCGGATGCTGCGGGCTGTAGCGGCGGACGAATACGCCGAGCGCGGTGTCCTCGTAACCGTGGTGCAGCGGCAGCATGTGCCAGGCACCGCCTGCGATGGGCGCGTCGCCCAATGCACTGAAATCCTCGACCGACACGCTGAGGTCGAACGGCCGCGGCGCCTGCTGCCCGGCCTCGCCCAGCTCGCGCAGGGCATGGTGCAACGGGAAGCTGGCGTGGCGCATGGCCTGACGCAATTGCGCGGCGATGGCGTGCATGGCGCTGGCGATGTCCGCGTGCGGGGACGCGGCGAGGTAGAGCGGCAACTGCGTAGACAGCATGCCGAACATCGCGCGTTCGCGCGCGTTACGGCGATTGTGGACGGCCAGACCCATCGCGATCGGTGACTGACGATTGCCAAGGCGGGCCAGGCAGTTGCTCAAACAGGCGACGATCAGGCTGGTGAACGAGCCGCCCAGACGCTCGGCCAGCGCGCTCAGCTCGAGAAAGAGCGAGGTGTCCAGCTCATTGCTGAGTTGCACGCTGCGCTGATGGCCCAGGGTGGCCGAAGCGCTGGGAAACAGCGGCTGCGGTCGCGCCTGCAGACGCTCACGCCAGAACGCCAGATCGCGCTGATAACGGCTGGAGTCGAGATAGGCCTGGTCGGCGTCGAGCGCCCGCAGATACGATGGGGATGGAGTCTGTTCGGTCTGGCCGCGCAGGCGCTGGTTGTAGGCGTCGACGATCTGCCGCGCCAGCATACCCATCGAAACGCCGTCGGCGATGATGTGGTGGCAACGGTAGAGGCAATAGCCACGGGTGGCAGAGGCTTGCAGCCACTGCATCTCCCACAGCGGTTGGCCGTAATGCGCGAACGAGCGTGTCATCGCCTGCTCGATGTGCTCGCGGACGCGCTGCTCGCCCTCGGCATCGGCCGAGTAGTCGTGCCAGGGCAGCACGAACGGCAGATGCTCCAGCACGCGTTGGTTCGGCAACGCGGAGCCTTCGACCAGCACCATACGCAGGGCGTCGTGGCGGGCGATCACCGCCGCGACCGCCTGCTCCCAGGCAGCGCGGTGCAGCGTGCCGTCGAACTGCATCACACAACCGATGCTGTAGCCGGGCTGCTCGGGAGCGAGCAATTGCCCGAGCCAGATGCCTTGCTGCGCCGAACTGAGCGAGTGCATGGGCGTGCCAATGGCCGCCGGGGCGGGATCGAAAGGGGTCATGCAATCACCGTGGTGCCCGGGGGAGCCGGCGTAATGACAGTCGAAGGAAGAGGCGTGCTGTTTTGCACGTTGGCGATCCACCATTGCGCCAGGGCCTGGCTGTGCGGCTTGGAGAGCACGGTCATGTGGTTGCCGGGCCCATGCCAGGGACGCAGATCGGCGGCATGCGCGGCCCAGGCCTGGCGCAGTCGCACGTGCTCGGCCGCGTGTTGCTCGGGTTGCAAGCGGGTGGCGGCCACCAGCACCAGATGCAAGGTGCCCGGATAGGGCTTGGCGGGGATGTAGGCGGTGCGGCAGCAATGCGCGAAGGTGGCCAGGCTGCCGCGCACCGCGTCGGGCCGTGAGCGTTGCGGCATCAGGCCGTGCTCGACCATGAGCCGATGCAGCGCCTGCAGCAGTGCATCCTGGCCGAGTCCGTGCAGGGCTTGCCGGTCGACGCCCAGGGGCGCGCGCAGACGCAGCTGCAAGGCATCGAGGAAGTAATCCACGATGGTGTCGCGGCTTGAATCGTGCGGGACGCGGGCCTGGTTCGGCGGTCGGGTATCGATCAGGGTCAGGCTGGCGGGTGGGCGGCCAAGTGCCTGCAGACGCAGCGCCATCTCAAACACGACCCAGCCGCCGAACGAATGGCCGACCAGATGCAGTTGCGAGGTCCCGGCGGTGACGACTGGCAAGGCATCGAGATAGCGTTGCGCGGCCAGTTCGACCGAGCCGTACGGCAAC
This sequence comes from Xanthomonas prunicola, assembly GCF_002846205.1. Taxonomy (GTDB): domain Bacteria; phylum Pseudomonadota; class Gammaproteobacteria; order Xanthomonadales; family Xanthomonadaceae; genus Xanthomonas; species Xanthomonas prunicola. The sequence goes on along the minus strand of NZ_PHKV01000005.1, from coordinate 17,243 downwards.
TGGCAGCCATCGGTGCCGCGCGGCTGCATGCCGATGACGTTGCGGGCATCGCCGAGCGCGCTGCTCAGATCGACGAAGCTGGTCACGCTATCGCCCGCACCGGGGACGCAGACCACGACCGGGGCATGCGCATGCGCCGATTGCAGCGCGAAGGCCGGTTCGTCGCGCTGTCGGGAGACATCGGAACTGCAGGAGGCCATGGCCTTCGAAACCAGTTGGCCAAGGCACGGCAGATGCTCGGCTTCGATCAGCGACACATGATTGCCGGGTACGGCCACCGCCCGCAGCTGGCTTGCCGGCAAGATGCGGGTCCACCCTAACAGGGTGTCTTCGGGCAACGGCTCGGAGGCATAGAACACGGTGAGTGGGCAGTGCGGCGCCAGCGCCTGCACCCAATAGTTAGGCCACATCCGTTCGAAGGTCGCGGTCATCCGGCTGGCGGCGATGACCTCGGCAATGCTGGTCTGTTCCAGTGCGGCCAGCGCGTTCAGGACAGCATCCTCGAAGGCATGTTCGGCCAGTTCCTGCAGCGATGCCTGCTCGGCTTTCGCAAGCAGAGTGCGGAACGCGGCTTGGATGGCGTCATCGCGATGCGGGCCGTGGTCCAGCATCGTCTCGACGCGCTCGACCAGACGCCGTTTGGCGGCCTGCTCCAATGGCAGCGGATCCGGTGCGCGGTCGGGGCAATCGCAATCGAGCAAGCCCAGGAAGGCGACGGGCTGGTCGTGCATGCCCAAGTGCTGGGCGATGGCGTAGGCGAGCAAGCCGCCGGAGGAATAGCCGAGCAGGTGATACGGACCATGCGGTTGCACCGCCCGCATCAGCTCAACCATGTGCACAGCCAGCGCTTCCAACGTGGTCGGTAGCGGATCGGGCCAGGGCAGGGCATACACCGGCAGATCCGCATCGAGATGGGCAGCCAACTCGAACGCATAGGCGACATCGGCGATGCCGGTCGGCACCACGAACAACGGCGGCCGTGTGCCCTGGCGGCGCGCAGCCAAGGCGCGGGTGCCCCAGCGATGCGCGCCTCCGAGCAGGCAGTCGGCCTGCGCGCGCAAGGTGGGATGCGCGTACAGCAGGTTCAGCGTCAATGGCAGGCCGAGGCGATTGGCGGCGGTCATCAGGCGCAGGGCCGACAGCGAGTGCCCGCCAAGTTCGAAGAAGTGATCGTCGCGGCCGATGCGCTGCGGCCCGAGCACGCTGGCCCAGAGCTTGGCCAGGCTGCGCTCGATTTCATTGGCCGGCGGCAGATACGCGCCACGCACGCTCGCTGTGATATCCGGCGTCGGCAAGGCGCGTCGATCGAGCTTGCCGTTGGATGTGAGCGGCAAGGCATCTAGCCAGATGTACCCGCTGGGCAGCATGACGTCGGGCAGGCATGTGGCGAGTTGTGTGCGCAGTGCGTCGGCTGCAGGGTGCTCTGCATCGCCAACCAGATACGCGATCAAGCGCTTTTCGCCGGTATCGTCGCGGGCAATGACCACAGCTTCGCGCACGCCCTCGCAGGCACGTAGCGCGGCGGCGATCTCGCCGAGTTCGATGCGTACACCGCGCAACTTGATCTGTGCATCGTTGCGGCCGAGATAGTCCAGCGCGCCATCGGCACGCCAGCGCGCCAGATCGCCAGTGCGGTACATGCGCTGGCCGGGTTGCTCGGCGAACGGATCGGGGACGAAGCGTTCGGCGGTCAGGTCCGGGCGACCCAGATAGCCACGCGCTAGCTGCACGCCAGCGATCTGCAGTTCGCCGGCCACGCCGATCAGAGTCAACTGTCGATGTGTATCGAGCACATGCAGGCGGGTATTGGCGATCGGGCGGCCGATCGGCACGCTGTTTGCGTCGGCATCGGTGCATTCCCAGACGCTGACATCCACTGCCGCTTCGGTCGGACCGTACAGGTTGTACAGGCGTGCTTGCGGCAAACGGGCGCGTGTGTCTGCTGCCAGATCTGCAGACAAGGCTTCGCCGCTGCACACGATGCGCTGCAGGTTGGTGCATGCGCCTTCGGGCAAGGCCTCCAGGAACACCCGCAGCATCGAGGGCACGAAGTGCACGGTGTGGATGGCGGCCTGCCCGATCAGGTCGATCAGATAGGCGGGGTCCTTGTGGCCGCCGGGTCGGGCCAGCACTAGACAGGCGCCGACGCGCAAAGGCCAGAACAGCTCCCAGACCGAGACGTCGAAGCCGACCGGAGTCTTCTGCAATACCCGCTGTTCGGGTTGCAACTGCAGCTCTTGCTGCATCCACTGCAGGCGGTTATCGATGCCGGCGTGGGTGTTGACCACGCCCTTGGGCGTGCCGGTGGAGCCGGAGGTGTAGAGGACGTAGGCCGGATGCTGCGGGTGCAACGCCGCAACGGTGGGAGCGTGCGCGGGAGCCGACGTCCACGCCGTGGGTTCGGCATCCAACAGCAGGGTGTGCAGCGCGTCGCGTCGCGCCAGCAGCGCGGCAGTGGCGCGATGGGCGAGCAATAGGCTGGGCCGCGCATCGGCAAGCATGCCGTCCAGGCGCGCGGGCGGTACATCTGTCTCCAGTGGCAGATAGGCGGCGCCGGCCTTGAGTACGGCCAGCAGCGCCACCACCAGATCGATACTACGTGGCAGGCACACCGCCACGCGGTCTTCGGGTTTCACACCAAGCGCGATCAGATGATGCGCGAGCTGGTTGGCGCGCGCGTCCAGCGCGGCGTAGCTCAGTTCGACCTCACCGTCGACCAGGGCGATGGCCCGCGGCGCGCGTTGCGCCTGCTGTTCGATCTGGCGGTGCAGGTAGCCGGAGCCGGCCAGCTCGACGGCGGTGGCGTTGAAATGGCGCAGCTCCGCGCATTGATTCTCCGGCAGCAGATCCAGCGCGTGCAGTGCGGTCTGCGGTGCGTGCTCCAGCGCCTGGACCAGGGCCTGCACGGTCTGCAGCAGCATCGCCGCGATACGTTCGGTACCGATCTGTTGCACGCACTGCACGTCCAATGAAAATCCACCGTTGGCCTGTTCGTCGTCGACCGATACCAGCAATGGGTAGTGCGTCCGCTCCTGACCGGCGATCTCTTGCACTCCCTCCAGCGGGTCGAGTCGCTTGGCGTCTGGTGGCCCGCTCAGCACAGCGCTGCCGCCGGCATAGCGGTAATTGAGCAAGGCGTTGAGCAGCGGTGTCGACGGGTCCAACGGGCTGCAGCGCTGGGCCAGCGCGAGCGGTGCATGTTCGTGGTGCAGCAGCTGGGCCAGGCACAGCTGGGTGTGGCGCAGCGCCTGCAGCACGCTGTGGCCGCGGCCGCCCAGGCGGATCGGCAAGGTGTTGAGGAACATACCGAGCACACGGTCCACGCCGGCGCTGGCATGCATGCGTCCGAACAGCAGGGTGGCGAACACCGCCTCGTCGTGGCCGCTGCTACGGGCCAGCACCAAGGCATAGGCCAGATGGAACAGGCTGGCGGCGCTGACGCCGCAACGGCGCGCCTGGGCGCGCACAGCCTGGGCGAGTGCGCTGGGCAGCGGTCGATGGAGTTGCTGCAGCGAGGCCGGATCCTCGGCCGGTGCGAGTACGCCGAACGGGGCGGTGGGCGCATCGATGCCGGCGAGCATTTCGGTGAAGAAGGCCTGGTGTTCCTGCGCGGAGACGCCGGCCTCGGTATGGGCGACGAAATCGCGGAACGGCAATGGCGGCGGCAACTGTTGCTGCCGACCGGCCAGATGAGCGTGCACCTCCTCGATCAGCAGTTCCAGGGTGGTGTGGTCCATCACCAGGTGATGGTGTTGCAGGCCTAGCAGCCAGCGCCCGGCCTCGAGGTCGTGGGCCAGATGGGCGTGGATCAACGGTGCCTGTTGCAGACAGAGTGCTGCGTCGGGGGCGTGCAGCCATGCCTGCAACTGAGCGGCCGGATCGGCTCCGTCGAAGCGCTGCAGGTGACGCGGGACAACAGCCCGGCGCCAGACCACCTGCAGCGGCGCGTTCAGACCTTGCCAAACAACGCCGGTGCGCAGGATGTCGTGGCGGGCGATGACCTGGTCGAGCGCGTCGAGGAAGGCATCGAGTTGTTCGCGCGCCGGGAAGCCGAGCACGGACGAATGCAGATAGGGATCGGCGAGCGGGTCGGCCAGGTGGTGGAACAGCAGGCCTTCCTGCAACGGCGCCAGCGGATAGATGTCCTGCACGTTGGCCGCGCCGCCGTCGACGCTGGCGACGACCGCATCGATCTCCGGCTGGGTCAGTGCGACCAGCGGCAGCAGATCCGGGGTGATGCGGGTGCAGTCTGCGCCGATGCGGTTGGGCGGCACCACGAGGGCGGACGCGGTCTGCAGATTGGCGGCCAGGCCAGCAAGCGTGGGCTGGGCGAACAAGGCCCGCACGTCGATCTGCCAGCCGAGCCGACGCAGGCGTTCGATCAGTTTGACCGCCAGCAGCGAGTGGCCGCCGAGGGCGAAGAAGTCGTCGTGGCGGCCGACCTGTTCGACACCGAGCAGCTCGCTCCACAGCGTGGCCAGCACCTGTTCGAGGTCGCCCTGCGGAGCGACATAGGTCTGCAGGTCTAGCGCCTGATCGTCCGGCGCCGGCAAGGCGGCGCGATCGAGCTTGCCGTTGGGGGTCAGCGGTAACGCGTCTAATGCCACGTAGGCCGCCGGCAGCATGTGGTCGGGAAGGTGCTTGGCAAGTTGGAGACGCAGCCTTGCCGGGTCCGCAGGCGTGGTCTCCTGATCGGCGACCACATACGCGACCAGGCGCTTGTCGCCGGTGTCCTCGCGCGCGACGACCACCGCCGCGTGCACGCCGTCGCAGCCACGCAAGGCCGCTTCGATCTCGCCCGGTTCGATGCGGAAGCCGCGGATCTTGACCTGCGCATCATTGCGGCCAAGGAAATCCAGGCTTCCATCGGCCAGCCAGCGGGCCAGGTCGCCGGTCCTGTACATGCGCTCGCCGGGCTGCTGGGCGAACGGATCGGGGACGAAGCGTTCGGCGGTCAGCTCGGGACGGTGCAGATAGCCTTGCGCCAACTGCGCACCGGCGATATGCAGTTCGCCGGCAACGCCGATCGGAAGCGGCTGGCCGTGTCGGTCGAGCACATAAAGCCGGGTATTGGCCAGCGGCCGGCCGATCGGCACCCGCCGGCTTGCATCGGGCGCATGTTGCAACGCTAGCGCGGTGACGAACTGCGTGCTCTCGGTCGGGCCATAGGTCTGCAGCACGGTGGCAGGACCGCCTGCGTCCAACACCTGGGCCAGGGCGTGCGGATCGGCGACATCGCCGCCGGTGAGCAACAGACGCAGCGCGCCCAATTGCGTGGCCAGCAGCGACACGTACGCACGCAGCACGCCAGCGACCAGGATCAGCACCGACAGGCGTTCGCGCTCCAGCAACGCGCCCAGCGCCTGCGGATCGCGCATGACTGGCGCAGGCACCACCACCACGGTGGCGCCATTGAGCAGACTGCCCCAGACCTCCAGCGTGGCCGAGTCGAAGGCGGGGTTGGAAGCGAAGGCGACGCGGTCGTCGGCCTGCAGGCGCGCCTGGCCGTCCTGCAGGACGAGGTTGCGCACCGCGGCATGCGACACCACCACGCCCTTGGGCGTGCCGGTGGAACCGGAGGTGTACATCACGTAGGCCGCGGCGGTGGCGGGCACGCCGATCGTCGGCGGCGTTGTCATGTCGTCGCCGTCGAGGCCGTCGATCGTCAGACAAGGCACCTGCGCAGGTGCCAGCGCGCTGTCGGCGGCGTGGATCAACACCGCCGCCTGTGCCTCGGCGATCAGCGCGAGCAGGCGTTCGCTGGGATGCGTCTCGTCCAGCGGCACATAGGCCGCCCCGCACTTGAGCACGGCCAGTTGCGCGACGATCAGGTCGATCGAGCGCGGCAGGGCGATGGCCACGCGCGCACCGACGCGCAGGCCCACGGCAAGCAAGCGTTGCGCCAGCCGGTTGGCCTGCGCATCGAGCGCGGCGTAGCTCAGGCAGCGTTGGTCCGCCACCACCGCGATGGCGTCCGGCGTGCGGCGTGCCTGCGCCTCAAAGATCTGGTGCAGCGCCTGCTCGGGCACGGCGGCGATCGCGCCAGTGCCGAAGTCGGCCAGCAGGTGCTGCCGCTGTGGCGCATCCAGCCAGGGCAACTGCGAGACGCGGATAGCGTCGTCGCGCGTCAGCGCATGCAGCAACTGCTCGAAGCAGCGCCACCAGCGTTGGATCGTCGTCGCATCGAACAGCGCGGTGGCATAGCCCAGCGTGCCGACGATGCAGGCATCGCGTTCTTCCAGGGTCAGGTCCAGATCGAACTTGAGTACGGCCAGGGACTGCGGTACCGACTGCAGCTGCAGTCCGGGCAGCTCGAGGTCGCTCTCGCTGGCGGCGGCGCTTTGCCAGGTGAACATGGCCTGGAACACCGGGTGATGGGCCAGGTTGCGCGCGGGGTTGAGCGCGGCGATGAGCTGCTCGAAGGGCAGGTCCTGATGCTGCTGGGCCGCCAATGCAGTGGCGCGCACCTGGGCGAGCAACCCGGCGACGGAAGGATCGGCACGCAGATCGATGCACAGCGCCTGGGTGTTGACGAACAGGCCGATCAGCGGCTCCAGTTCGCTGCGGGTGCGGTTGGCGACCGGGGTGCCGATCACCACCCGATCCTGGCCGGACAGGCGTGCCAGCAACACGCCCCAGGCGGCGAGCAAGGTCATGAACACGGTGGTGCCGTGGCGCTGGCTCAGGGACTTCAGCGCTGCGCTCAGCTCGGCATCGAAGGCGAACCCCACTGCATCGCCGCGATGGTCCTGCCGCGGCGGGCGGGGCCGATCGGTGGGTAGCTCCAGCAGGGCCGGGGCGTCGTGCAGGTGTTCGACCCAGACGTCGCGCTGTCTCTGCAGTATCTCGCCGCTGATCCAGCGGCGCTGCCACCCGGCGACGTCGGCGTACTGCAGCGGCAACGGCGGCAGTGGTTCGGGCTGGCCCTGCACAAAGGCGGCGTAGAGCGTGCTCAGCTCGCGCACCAGCAGGCCCATGGACCAGCCATCGCAGATCAGATGATGCAGGGTGATGAGCAGGACATGGTCGTCGTCGGCCAGGCGCAGCAAGCGGCCGCGGACCAGGCAGTCGTTGTCCAGATCGAAGGGCGTGCCGGCTTCCTGGTCGGCCAGCGATCGGGCCTGTGCGTCCGGATCGGGACAAGCGCTGAGATCGTGTTCGCGCAACGGGAAGCCGACGCCGTCGGCGTCGATAAGCTGCACTGGTTCGTCCTGGTGCAGGACGATGCGGGTGCGCAAGGTCTCGTGGCGGACGACGATGCGGTCCAAGGCCTGGCGCAGGGCGTGGCGGTCCAGGCGGCCACGCAGACGCAGGCCGTTGGGCATCAGATAGGCCAGCGCGGCCTGGGCATCGAGCCGTGCCAGGAACCACAGACGCTGCTGGGCGAAGGACAACGGCAGTGGTTGGTCGCGGTCGGTCGGAACGATGGCCGGCAGGGTGCTGGCCGCGGCGCTGGCCACGCAGCGGGCCAGAGCATGCAGCTGCGGATGGTTGAACACGTCCCCGATCTGAAGTTCCACGCCCAGAGCGGTGCGCACCCGCGAGATCAGTTGCACGGCCAGCAACGAGTGCCCGCCGAGAGCGAAGAAGTCGTCGTCGCGCCGCAACTGCGGCAGGCCGAGCAGTTCGCACCACAGCGCGGCCAATGCCTGTTCGATCGCACCCTGCGGGTGCTGTGCGTCGCCGATCGCATCGGCGATGGAGCGCGGCGGTATCGGCAATGCACTGCGGTCCAGCTTGCCGCTGGGTGTCAGCGGCAGGGCATCCAGGCGCACGTAGTTCGCCGGCAGCATGTAGTCCGGCAGGCGTGCACGCAGGTGGTCGCGCACTGCCTCGGTGTCGATCCGTTCGGCCGCGACGTAGGCCACCAGGCGCGGTTCGCCCATGTCGTCTTCGCGCGCCAGCACCAGCGCATCGTCGATGCCTCCGCAGGCCAGCAACGCCGCTTCGATCTCGCCCAGTTCGATGCGGAAGCCGCGCAGTTTGACTTGGCGGTCGGTGCGGCCGAGGAAGTCCAAGGTGCCATCGACGCGCCAGCAGGCCAGATCGCCGGTCTTGTACATGCGCTGGCCGGGGGTGCTGGCGAACGGGTCGGGGACGAAGCGTTCGGCGGTCAGGTCGGGGCGGCCCAGGTAGCCGCGCGCCAGCGCCGCGCCGGCCAGATGCAGTTCGCCGCGCGCGCCGATCGGCAGCGGCTGGCTGCAGCGATCCAGCACATGCGCCTGGGTGCCGGCGAGCGGACGGCCGATGCCGCTAGGCGTGTCGGCGCCGACGGCCTGGACGGTGGCGACCACAATGGCTTCGGTCGGGCCGTAAGTGTCGAGCAACGCGGTGCGCGTACCCTGGATCCAGATCTGGCGCATGGCCGGGGTCAGCGCTTCGCCGCCGACGATGACCTGGCGCACGCAGGCGGGGATCTGCAGCGACTGCGCGCACAGCTGCGCCCAGAAGCGGGTCGGCAGATCGACCACGCTGATGCCGGCCTGCGCGCACTTCGGCCAGAACTGCTCGGTGTCGAGCCAGGTGTCGTCGCGCAGCACGAGGCTGGCGCCGCTGCACAGGGCGCCGAAGATTTCCTCGATCGAGGCGTCGAAGGCCAGCGTGGCGAATTGCAGCACGCGGTCCTGCGGACCCAGCCCATAGGTGGCGATCAAGGCGTGCAGGCGCGTGGCCAGACCCTGGTGGGAGACCATCACGCCCTTGGGCCGGCCGCTGGAGCCGGAGGTGTAGATCACATAGGCCAGGTGATCGTCCTGCAGCCCTGGCACGAACGGGTTGTCCGCCGGTGCCGCGGACCACGCCTCGGCGTCGGCATCAATGCGCAGCAGCACCGCGTCGATGGCGTCGGGCAAGCGGGCCAGGCACGCCGCGTCGGCGATCAGCACGCGCGGAGCGCTGTCGGCGAGCATGGACTGCAGACGCTCGCGCGGATAGGCCGCGTCCAGCGGCACGTAGGCGCCGCCGGCCTTGAGCACGGCCAGGATCGCGACGATGGCGTCGACGCCACGTTCCATGCACAGGGCCACGCGCACGTCTGGTGCCACGCCGAGCGCGATCAGATGGTGGGCCAGGCGGTTGGCGCGCCGGTTCAGACCGGCATAGTCGAGGCGGCCTGTCGCGTCCTGCACCGCGAGCGCGTCGGGCCGCTGTGCGGCCTGCCGTTCCACCCAGCGATGCACGGGCATCGCATCGACGAGGAGACCATCATTGGCGTTGAAGCGGCGCAGCTGCGCATACTCGGCCGCGCTCAGCAACGGCAGGCGCGCGACCGGTGTGCGCGCCTCGGCAACCATCGCCCGCAGCGTGGCGATGAACAGGGCGACATGGCGTTCGATGCTGCTGCGCTCGAACAGCGCGGTGGCGTAACCGATGCTGCCGACCAGCACATCGTCGTGCTCGGTCATGGCGATTTCCAGGTCGAACTGCACGGTCTGCATCGGCAGCGCCACTGGCCGCAGGGTCAGGCCAGGCAGGGCCAGGTGGCCTTCCGGTGCGTTCTGCCAGGCGAACATGACCTGGAACAGCGGGCTATGCGCGGTACTGCGCACTGGCTTGAGCGCCTCGACGATCTGTTCGAAGGGCAGGTGCTGGTGCGCCTGCGCCGCCAGCGTGTTCGCGCGCACCTGGCTCAGCAAACGGGCGGTATCGGGTGCCTGGCGCAGATCGATCTGCAAGGCCAGCGAATTGACGAACAGGCCGATCACCGGCTCCAGTTCGGTGCGATCACGTCCAGCGATCGGGGTGCCGATCACCACCTGGTCCTGGCCGGACAACCGCGACAACAGCACCGCCCAGCCGGCGAGCAGGGTCATGAACAGCGTGGTGCCGTGGCGCTGGCTCAAGCCGCGCAGCGCGGCAGTGAGCTCGGCATCCACGGCGATGTCGAGCGTGTCGCCGGTGTAGTCCTGCAGCGGGGGACGGGGCCGGTCGGTCGGCAGTTCCAGCAGCGGCGGAGCGTCGCGTAGGTTCTCGAGCCAGAACTCGCGCTGGCGTTGCAGGACCTCGCCGCTGATCCAGCGGCGTTGCCACACGGCGATGTCGGCGTACTGCAGCTGCAGCGGCGGCAAGGGATCGGGTTGGCCTTGGGCGAAGGCGGTGTAAAGGGTGCTCAGTTCGCGTACGAGCAGTCCCATGGACCAGCCATCGGAAACCAGATGGTGCAAGGTGACGAGCAGGACATGGTCGTCCTCGCCCAGGCGCAGCAGTTGACCGCGTGCCAGGGTGTGACGCGCCATGTCAAAGCGCGTCTGGATCTCCTGTTCGGCATGGAGCCGTGCCTGCGCTTCTGGATCGGGACAGGTGCTGAGGTCGTGCTCCGAGCATGGGAAGCCGACGCTGTCGGCGTCGATGAGCTGCACCGGTTCCCCCTGGTGCAGGCCGATGCGGGTGCGCAAGGTAGCGTGGCGGGCGACGATGCGGTCCAGCGCCTGACGCAGGGCCTGGCGATCCAGCGCGCCGTGCAGGCGCAGCCCATTGGTCATCAGGTAGGCCAGGTCGGCCTGGGGATCGAGCTGGGCAAGGAACCACAGCCGTTGCTGGGCGAAGGACAGCGGCAGCGGGGCGGTGCGCGCTACTGGGACGATCGGCGGCAGCGTCTGCGGCGTCGCGTTGGCGAGCACGGTCGCCAGCGCCGCCAGCCGAGGATGGGCGAAGATCTCGGCCAGGGGCAGCTCCACGTCCAGCCGCTCGCGCAGGCGCGAGATCAATTGGACCGCCAGCAGCGAGTGGCCGCCGAGGGCGAAGAAGTCGTCGTTGCGGCCGACCTGTTCGACGCCGAGCAGCTCGCTCCACAGCGTGGCCAGGACGTGTTCGAGGTCGCCCTGCGGGGCGACATAGGTCTGCAGGTCTAGCGCCTGAGCGTCCGGCGCCGGCAGGGCGGCGCGATCGAGCTTGCCGTTGGGCGTCAGCGGCAGCGCATCGAGCTGCACGTAGGCGGCCGGCAGCATGTGCTCGGGCAGACGCGCGGCGAGTTGGAGGCGCAGTGCGGCCGGCTCCAGCACCGAGCTGTCGCCGACGAGATAGGCGACCAGGCGCTTGTCGCCGGTGTCGTCGCGCGCGATGACCACCGCCTCGCGCACGCCAGCGCAGCCGCGCAAGGCCGCTTCGATCTCGCCCGGCTCGATGCGGAAGCCGCGGATCTTGACCTGCGCGTCGTTGCGGCCGAGGAAATCCAGGCGGCCATCGGCCAGCCAGCGGGCCAGGTCGCCGGTCCTGTACATGCGCTCGCCGGGCCTGGCGGCAAACGGATCGGGGACGAAGCGTTCGGCGGTCAGGTCGGGACGGTGCAGGTAGCCCTGCGCCAACTGCGTACCGGCGATATGCAGTTCGCCGGCAACGCCGATCGGAAGCGGATGGCCGTGACGATCGAGCACGTAGGCACGGCTGCCCGGCAATGGCCGGCCGATCGGCACCCGCTGGCTGGCATCGGGCGCGTGGTCCAATGCCAGCGCGGTGACGAACTGGGTGCTCTCGGTCGGACCATAGGTCTGCAGCACGGTGGCCTGGCCGCCGGCGTCGAACACCTGAGCCAGGGCATGCGGATCTGCGACATCGCCGCCGGTGAGCAGCAGACGCAGTGCGCCCAATTGCGTGGCCAGCAGCGGCGCGTAGGCCCGCAACACGCCAGCGACCAGGATCAGCACCGACAGGCGTTCGCGTTCCAGCAACGCGCCCAGCGCCTGCGGATCGCGCATGACCGGCGAAGGAACCACAACGACCGTGGCACCGTTGAGCAGGCTGCCCCAGACCTCGAGCGTGGCCGAGTCGAAGGCCGGGTTGGAGGCGAAAGCGACGCGGTCGCTGGCCTGCAGACGAGCCGGTCCCTCCTGCACGACCAGGTTGAGCACGGCGCCATGCGACACCGTCACCCCCTTGGGCAAGCCAGTGGAGCCGGAGGTGTACATCACGTAGGCCGGAGCGAGCGGATGGGTGACCACCTGCTGCAGCGTCGCGGGCGCATCGAGCGCCAGCCGCTCCGGATCCAGGCAGCGCAGTTGCGGAATATCCAGCAGCGGCATCTGCGCATGCACCAGGGCCAGCCGGGCACGGCAGTCGCGCAGCAACTGGCCGAGACGTTCGGCGGGCTGGTCCGGATCCATCGGCACATAGCAGGCGCCGCACCTGAGCACGGCCAGTTGCGCGATGACCAGGCTGGCCGAGCGCGGCAACAGCAACGCCACCGGCTGGCCGGGTTGCAGCCCCTGCCGTTGCAGGTGTTCGGCAAGACAGGCGGCGCGGTTCCATACCTGCGCATAGCTGAGGTTGAGGTCGCCGTCGATCAGCGCACTTGCCTGGGGAGCGCGCTGGACCTGGGCGAGCAAGGCTTGGGGCAGGGTTGCGGCCGGCGGCAGCGGCGCTTCGGTGGCGTTGAAGTCGTGCAGCAGTTGATCGCGTTGCTGCTGCGGCAGCCAGGGCACCTGCGCCAAGTGCGGATTGGCGTCCGTGCCGATGGCCTGCAGCAACTGCAGGAACTGCGCGACGTGGCGTTGCATGCTGTCGCTGTCGAACAGCGCGGTGGCATAACCCAGACGCCCGCCGAGCGCATCGCCGTGTTGCTGCATGGACAAGGCGAGATCGAATTCGGCGCTGTCCTGGCCGGTGCGCAGCGGTGCGACCTCCAGCCCAGGCAAAGCCAGGGATTGGCCTTGCTGCATCGCATCCAGACCGAACATCACCTGGTAGATCGGGGTGTGGCCGAGCGCGCGCGGCGGCTGCAGCAGCTCCACGACCCGCTCGAACGGCAGGTCCTGATGGTCCTGCGCGCGCAACACCACATCGCGCACCTGCTGCAGCCAGTCGCTCAACGTACCCTGCGCAGGGACCTGCAAGCGCAGCGCCACGGTGTTGACGAACAGGCCGATCAAGGGCTCGACCTCGCTGCGCGTGCGGCCGGCGACGGCGGTGCCGATGACCAGATCCGCTTCGCCGCTGAGCCGCGACAGCAGCAGCGCCCACGCCGCCAGCAGCACGCTGAACAACGAGCAGCGATGCGATCGGGCCAACGCCAGCAATCCCTGTGTCACCGGTTCCGGCAGCACGAACTCGACGCTGGCGCCGGCATAGTCCTGCAGCGCCGGGCGCGGATGATCCAGCGGCAGCGGCAGCAGCGTCGGCGCGCCGCCTAACTGGGTCGTCCAGTAGGCGAGGTGTCGTTGCACCGCATCGCTGCCGAGTCGCTTGTGTTGCCAGATCGCATAATCGGCGTATTGCACCGGCAACGGCGGCAACGGATCGGGATGTCCGCACAGAAACGCGGCATACAGCGCGCCGAGCTCCTTGAGCAGCACGCCCATCGACCAGGCATCGGACACCAGATGGTGCATCGTCACCAGCAGCACGTGCTGCTGGTCGTCCAGACGCAGCAAGTGCCCGCGGATCAGCGGGCCGTGCGCGAGATCGAACGGCCGGTCGGCCTCGTCGCGCGCATATGCGTCGACGCATGCGGCCGGCTGCGCGTGGCCGCTCAGATCCGTCCGCTGCAGGGTGAATCCGGCCACTTCGAGAATGCGTTGCCTGACCTGGCCTTGCACCTCGACCAGACAGGTGCGCAGCACCTCGTGGCGCTCCACGATCCGGTCCAGCGCGGCGCGCAATGCAGCTTCGTCGAGGCTGCCGTGCAGCCGCAGTCCGCCCGCCAGGTGATAGGCGGTGCTGCCACGTGGGTCGAGCCTTGCCAGAAACCACAGGCGCTGTTGTGCGAACGAGGCCGGTAAGGTCTTCAGAGGTCGATCCATTGAAAAACTCGGGACGCCTGCAATGGGAGTGGCAAGGGGGTGCCGCCGAACCCGCACGCGCAGACCGTCTGCGCGGCGCATCGAACGTGCACCGCAGGCCGTCTTTTTCTCCGTTACTGAACCTTCACGCTTGACTCAACGTGACATCCACTTGCCTGATGCAGGAGCATGCTGGGCAAGTGGGTGCCGTGGATCAGTGGCGCGACTGCATCTGCGCTGGACGTTGACCGAAGCAGATCATTCGTAATAGCTGCTCCGGTCCACCAACGCGGCGATCGGGGCGCTGGGCGCAGCGGCACTGTCGGCCAGCGCGCCGGCCATGCGCGCCAGCGTCGGCTCGGCGAACACCCGCGACAGCGGCAAACGGCGTCCGAGCCGGGTCTGGATGCGGGTAGCAAGTTGCACGGCCAACAACGAATGCCCGCCGATGTCGAAGAAATTGTCGTGCCGGTTGACCGTGCTAACGCCGAGCAATGCGCACCAGATCTCGGCAAGCACGCATTCGGTCTCGCCGTGTGGAGGGTCGCTCTCCGCGATGCCACGTTGCACATCGTCAGGTGCGGGTAGCGCCCGCACATCCAGCTTGCCGTTGGCGGTGAGCGGCCAGGCCTGCATGGGGACGTAGGCATCCGGCAGCATGTAGTCGGGCAGCGTATCGGCCAGGTGGCGGCGCAATGCGTTCGGGTCGTGCGCCGCGCTGTCGTCGATTTGCGTACCGATGACATAAGCGACAAGACGACGTTGTCCGGCGGTGTCCTCGCACACGCGCACCAGCGCCTGGTCGATCTGCGGATGCGTTTGCAGCACCGCCTCGATTTCGCGCGGTTCCAGCCGGAACCCGCGGATCTTGCTCTGCGCATCGCGTCTGCCCAGGCATTCGAGCTGGCCGTCGGCGCGCCAGCGGCCCAGATCGCCGGTCCTGTACATGCGCGCTCCCGGCTCACCACTGAAGGGGTCGGGCACGAAATGCTCGGCGGTCAATCCTGCTTGCCGCACATAGCCAAGCGCCAGACCGAGGCCAGCGATATGGAGTTCGCCCTGCATGCCGACCGGCAGCGCTTGGCGATGCGCATCGAGCACGTACACGCGCAGATTGCCAATCGGCGTGCCGATCGGGATGCGTTGTCCATCGTCGGGCGTTTCGCTCACTGCGACAGCAGTGACGAACTGCGTGGTTTCGGTGGGGCCGTAGGTCTGCAACAGCGTGTGCGGTCGTTGACCGCGCAGCAGCGTGGCGAGCGCCTGCGGATCGGCGATATCGCCACCGGTGATCAGGTAGCGCAGCGTCGGCAGCGTGCGTGCCAGTTCGCTTGCGTAGGCACGCAGTACCCCAGCGACCAGGATCAGCACGCTGATCGCATGCGTGCGTGCGAAGTCGGCCAGCACACTGGGATCGAGCAGGACGTCCTGCGGCACCACGACCAGGCTGCCGCCGCTCAGCAATGGCGCCCACACTTCCAGGGTGCTGGAGTCGAAGGCGGGATTGGACGCGAAGGCGAAGCGGTCGTCGGCCTGCCAGCGGGCGTAGTCCGGGTCGCGCACCAGATTGAGCACGGCCTGGTGCGGCACCAGCACGCCTTTCGGACGGCCGCTCGAGCCTGAGGTGTACATCACATAGGCGGGTGCGGCAGTGGGCAATGGCGGGGCCACGCACGCATCGGTCGGCTTTGCGGTCAACGTGATCTGCAAACACGGCGCCGTCGCCCAGGGCGGAGCGTCGCCGGGCGCGTGCACGATCGAGCGGGCCTGGCAGTCCTCGGCCAGCTGGGCGTGCCTGGCGGCGGGCTGTCGCGGATCCAGCGGCACATAGGCCGCACCTGCCTTGAGGATGCCCAGCTGTGCGGCCACCAGTTCCGCACTGCGTGGCAGCAGCGTCACCACACACTCGCCACTGCGCACTCCGGCGGCGATCAGCTGCGCCGCGATACGGTTGCCGTACGCGTCCAGTTCGGCATAGCGCAGGGTGCGGTCACCATCGATGACGGCGATGGCATCCGGTGTGCTGCGAGCCTGGGCCTGGAACGCTGTGTGGATCGTCGGCGGCGGTGGCACCGCGCGTGCGCTGTCGTTCCACTGGTGTAGCGAACGCCATCCGTCTGCATCCAGCAATGCAGGCCGGTCCACCGCCAGCATGGGTGCGTCGGCCAGCGCGCCCAGCAGACGCGCGTAGTTGTCCAGATACGCCTGCATGGTGCTGCGATCGAACAGCGCGGTGGCGTAGTGCAGCACGCCGCGGATCCGCGTGGGTGCGATCTGCATGTCCAGCGACAGATCGAACTGTGCAACGCAATGATCGTTGGGGTAAGCGCTCAGTTGCAGGTCCGGCAACTCCAGGGCGCGTGCCGGCGTGGTGTCGGAGGAGAACATCGTCTGGCACAACGGTGTGTGCGACAGACTGCGGATCGGTCGTACCGCTTCGATGATGCGTTCGAATGGCAGATCCTGGTGCGCCTGTGCGGCAAGCAGTGTGGCCTGGACCTGGTCCAGCAGTTCCAGGAACGTCGGCCGCGCGGACAGATCGATGCGCAACGGCAGGGTGTTGACGAAGAAGCCGATCAACGGTTCCAGTTCGCTGCGATTGCGGCCTGCCGACGCGGTGCCGATGACCAGATCGGTCTGCCCACTGTAGCGGGACAGCAGCGCAGCCCATCCGGACAACAACAGACCGAAGATGCTGGTGCCGTGCCGCACGGCCAGTGCCTGCAGACGCACGCTCAGCGTCTCGTCCAGGAGCAGTTCCACCCGGTCGCCGGCGGTATCCTGCAGCGGCGGACGCGGCCGATCGGTGGGCAGCTCCAACAAGGCCGGCGCATCGCGCAGCTGCGCGCGCCAGAAATCCAGTTGGCTCTGCTGCAGTCGGCTGTCGATCCAGCGATGTTGCCAAGCGGCATAGTCGGCGTACTGGATCGGCAGTGGCGGCAGCGGATCGGGCTGGCCTCGCACGAAAGCCGCATACAGTGCGCCGATCTCCTCGATCAGCACGCCGATGGACCAGCCGTCGGAGACGATGTGATGCATGCTCAGCAGCAACACATGCTCACGTTCGGCCAGACGCAACAGACGGCCTCTGAACAACGGACCGCTTGCAAGGTCGAAGCCGGTGTTGGCCTCGTTACGGGCGTGTAAGCGGGCAGCGCTTTGCGGCGCTGGCTCGCCGCTCAGGTCGATCAGTTGCAAGGCGAGTTCGCGCGGCGCATCGATGATCTGCAGCGGAATATCGTCGACATTGGCGAAGTGGGTGCGCAAGGTCTCGTGACGCGCCACGATGCGATCCAGTGCACGGGTCAGCGCCTGGAGGTGCAAGTCCCCGCTCAGTTGCACGCCGCCGTGCATGATGTAGGTCGCACCGGTGCGCGGATCGAGCTGGTTGAGGAACCATAGGCGTTGCTGTGCGAACGATAGCCGCATGGGTTCGGTGCGCGGCACCGGCAGGATCGGCGGTAGTGCAGTGGAGCCTGCATCGCCCAGTGCCAGAGCCAACTCGGCCAGGCGCGGTTGAGCAAACAATGC
>NZ_PHKV01000004.1 GCF_002846205.1 Xanthomonas prunicola | reverse complement strand
GTTGATCGGCGTCTCCCGCTCATGCTCGAGTGCGTCGGCCAGCTGCTGCAATGCGGTTTGCATGTAGGCACACATTCTGGCGGGCACGCCGTCTGCCGAGGCCTGCGCCGTCAGTTGGAAACCATCGCCAAGATCATCCATGGAGAGGCTCACCGGATAGGTGCTACGTTCTTCTCCCCCCAGAACATCGATCCCCGGCCACGCCTGCAGCACGGTGCCATTGAGATTGGCCCGACTCAGCCGGCGATAGTTGAACAAGGCATTGAACAACACGCGCTGTGTGGACGTGCCGCTACAACGCTGCGCCAGCGACAGCGAAGCGTGTTCATGCGCCAACAGCTCACTCAGCCAGGCATGCGTCTGCTTGATGACGGCACGCACGCTGGCCCGACCCAAGCGAACCCGGATCGGCAACGTGTTGATGAACATTCCGATGGCACGTTCGATCTCCTTTCCCTGCGTTCTCCCCAGCATGACGGTGCCGAACACCACGTCCTGCTGCCCCGACGCTGCGGAAAGCACCTGCGCCCAGGCGACGTGACACAACGTGGCAACGCTAACCCCCAATCGCCTCGCCTGTACTTGCAACCGCTGCGCAATCGAGGCGTCGACCTGGATGACTGCCCTGCGCACTTGCTGGTCAACCACACCTTGATCCTGCAACCCGAATGCAATGGTCGGCTCGCACACATCGCCGAGCATTTCCTTGAAGAAGCGCGCGTGCTCCTCTGCGTGCTGATCGCGGCGGGCATGCATGGTGTAGGTGCGATACCGGAACGGCGGCGGCAATCGTGCGCCGTCTCCGCGCAGATGGCTGTCGATCTCTTCCAGCAACCCTGTCAGGGACGCAGCGTCTCCGACCAAATGGTGGAACAGTAGCCCGCCCACCCAACGTTGGCCGACGGCATCGTAGGCATAGCACAGACGCAGCAAGGGAGCTTGCCGCAGATCGAGTTGCTGGCGCGCCGGATCCAGGTGGGCACGCAGCAGTTGTAGGACATCCTCCTCAGCAGGACCCACCGCAATCTCGATCATCGGCACGGTCGCCTGCCGCCAGACCACCTGAAGCGGCGCATCCAACTGCTCCCAGACCAACGCAGTACGCAGAATGTCGTGACGTGCGACCACGCACTGGAGCGCGGCTGCGAATGCATCCAGGCGAGCCCGATCCGAAAAAACGAACAGCGCATATTGCAGATAGGGATCGCCCTGAGTCGCTGTCAAATGATGGTAGGCAATGCCTTCCTGCAGTGGTGCCGCCGGATAGATGTCCTGCACGTTGCGCGCACCACCGGGCACCGTGCTGACGATGGTATCGATTGCTTGCTGTGACAGCTCCACCAGCGGAAGCAGATCCGGCGTGATGCGGTCGCACCCTTCTGGAATGCGCGGCTCGGGAATCTCCTCGTCGCGACTGGCGCCAACCGCCGCCGCCATCCCCATCACGGTGGGTCGAGCAAGCAGAGACTTTACATTGGCTTCAAGGCCATGCTGTCGCATCCGCTCCAACAACGCGACGATTAGAAGGGAGTGCCCGCCAAGCTCGAAGAAGTGATCGTATCGACCGACTTGCTCGATCTTCAGGACATCGCTCCATAGAACGGCAAGCAACTGTTCGGTCGGCCCCTCAGGCGACACATACCCCTGCTGGGCATACGCCTGTGCATCGGGCGCAGGCAAGGCATGACGATCCAACTTGCCATTGGGTGTCATCGGCAAGAGGTCCATGCGGATGTAAACCGCAGGCACCATGTAATCGGGAAGCCGCTGCTGCAGCTGCTCGCGCAGACGCTCGGCAGTCACCTCGGGCGCGTCGCTCACGTAGTACGCCACAAGACATTTTTCTCCCGACGCCGCAGTGTGAATCACCACCGCCGCATCGGCCACCAACGGGTTGTCCAGGATCCTGGAGCTCACCTCCGCAGGCTCGATCCGAAAACCACGCAATTTGATCTGGTCATCGTTACGCCCGAGGTACTCGAGCGTTCCGTCGGGCATCCAGCGCGCCAGGTCGCCGCTGCAATACATTCGTTGCTCTGGCCCAGTGCCGAATGGATCGACCACGAAGCGTTGCTCGGTCAACTCTGGACGATTGAGATAGCCACGCGTGACCTGGCTGCCAGCGATGCACAGTTCTCCGGCCACACCAGCAGGAACCGTCTGCCTATTCGCATCCAGCAGATAGACACGCATATTGTCGATCGGCCGCCCGATCGGAATGGTGGCCAATGTGCCTGCGTCCCAATCCAGTGGGATTTCATACGCCACGCATCCGACCACCGTTTCGGTCGGTCCATACTCATTGACCACGCGCGCATGAGGTGCAAGCTGACGCAATCGCTTGACCGTCGATGCGTGCAAGGCCTCGCCACCGACTACAAACAACGACACCGACGGAGTACCGCCACAGGCAGCCAGCTGCTGCGTCAAGACATCCAGGTGGGCCGGCGTGATCTTGACCAAGCACAGTGGCTGATCGGCGCAGACTCGCTTCAACAAGGCCTCGATCTCGTCCCGCTCAGGAAGCAGTTCGGTGGTACCGCCACATAGCAAAGGCAGGTAGAGACTGGTGACGGTTGCATCGAAAGAAAGCGACGACGACACCACTGCGCCTTGCCGGGGGTGATAGTGGTCGATCGCCCAATGCAGGTAGTTGCTCAGGGCGTCGTGGGGAACCATCACCCCCTTCGGACGACCGCTGGAGCCGGAGGTATAGATCACATACGCCAGATGGCACGGCGAAAACCCTGCGACCAGCGGAGTATCGGTGGGCCGATGCAGCCACTCAGGCGTATCCACATCGATCAGAATGGCGTTTGTGTCCTCCAACAGATCGCGAGTTGCCGAATGGACGATGAGCGCACGCGGTGTGCTGTCGGACAGCATGTAGGCCAGACGCTCGGACGGATAACGCGGATCCAGCGGAACATAGGCACTGCCTGCCTTCAGGACCGCAAGCAACGCCACCACCAATTCGGGGCAGCGCTCCATGCACAAGGCGACGCGCTGGTCCAGCCCAATCCCAAGTGCAATCAAGTGATGCGCAAGCTGATTCGACCTTGCATTGAGCTGGGCATAGGTCAGGCGCAAGTCACCAAAGGCCACTGCTACCGCATCCGGTGTCCGCTGTACCTGCGCCTCGAACATCGCAGGCAGTGTCGCCACCGGCATCTGCGTTTTCCTGCCGCGACTCCAGGTATTCAGGCATGCCAGCTCATCGGCGGTACATAGTTCGATCTGGTTCAAAGGACGGCTCGGGTGCGCCACCACCTGCATCATGAGCTGGACCAGACGCTGCGTCATTTGTGCTACCTGGTCGGCAGCAAAATAGCCCTTGTTGTAGATCGCATGGAGCCAAGCAATATCGTCATTGGCGTTGCGCCTGACGTACAACGACAACGGATTGTATTCGCGATTATTGGATGCCTTGACAAAAACTCCCCGCGCGACTCCGAAGCGATACACGTGTCCGGTTTGCTCGAAGGAAAACACCATCTCGAAAAAGCGCGTCGCACCACTCTTCCACAATCCACAGGCACGCCCCATCTCGCTGACAGGAAAGCGCTGATGACGGTAGTCCTTGCGCAATTCTCGCGACACTAGTCGCACCGCATCAATGAAAGGCATCGCAGGGTCGAAGCGCATGCGCACCGGATTTATCTGTGCGCACAGTCCAATCGAATTCTTGAACTGGTGACCGGCACGATTGAGGATCGGCACGCCGACGACCAACTCTTCACGCTGTTGCGTGCGAGAGAAGTAGGCATAGAGAAGGACAAGGAGGATCTGAAACTGGGATACGCCGTGATCGGTGGCTAGCTGTGTCAGTCGATCCAGCAGATCGGCAGGAAATTCATGAACAAAGTTGACGCTGACACCCGACACCTCCGCAGTGGACATCGCCCCCGGGGCAGTGGAGAACAGGGGCTCTGGAAGCACGGAATACTTTGCCAGCCAGTATTGACGATCGGTCTCGTACTGCGCGGAGTGCTGGTAGGAACGATCGCTCTCGATGAAGTCACGGTAGGATCTGACGTCCACTGTCGCCGGACGGCCCTCACGCATTTCGCTGTAGAGGCGGCCCAGAGTTTCCATCGTCAGGAACAAGGACCAGCCATCCATCAGGATGTGGTGCAGGCTCACCATCAGATACCACTTGCCAGCATCGAAGCGGCACAACGAAAGGCGCATCAGCGGCGTGCCGTCGAACTGAAACGGCGTCTCCATGTGCTCCTGGATCCATTGCTCCAGCCATCCCTGACGGTCCTGCACAGACGTAATATCGGCGAATGGCACGGGCAGATGCATCGTCTCAGCGAAGCACTGCAGCGGGATTCCCTCCTCGTCCACGTCTTCCGTTATGCACATCCGCAGGACTTCGCATTGATCGACTAATGTTTGTGCCGCACGCTGCAAGCATCCGACATCGATATCGCCATCGATCTCGATATAGCCACCGATGTTGGAAGAAACCGACTGCCCGAGCATCAGTTGTTCCAACCAGATCTCTCTCTGAGGACTGCTCAGCGGAAAGACAGGCCGATCGGTCGTTTGCATTGCATAGTCCTTGATGATGGGTACAGTTCGTCCCGTGACGCTTCGCATGAAGAATGCGGCGACCGAATACTGTTTCCCAAGTGATAGGGAGATGATGGGCGCTACTTTTTTATATTCCAGCCTGCCCATTTGATTGAGGCACAGTTACCCTCCCAGAACGAGATCTGGCACCGTCGAGAGGTCATTCCCTTATTTTTTATTCGAAAACTTCACTTTATCGAGTGGCGCGGGCAATGCCATCAATGTATCGATCATGGTAATCGCATCTTCAAAAGGATTCAGTGGCGGGTATCGCACGTGTCGAGCGGCGCCATTGATAGCACGCCAATGACAAAAAACGTCGCGCAAGCGCACTCGACCGGTGCTTCTTATTTCTTATCGATTTCCAGGAAAATCCTTTGTGCCATCAATCAGATTGCTTCGCATCCAGATTTTTATGGCCATCGCGTAGATCTGAGCATAGATGGTTGTGTGTCCGTCACATTTCTGCTCAGCTGGCAATCAGAAGAAGATCTGTCTTCCGATGGATACGGATGGCCGACGTATTGTTATTAATGATGTCTGGTAAAACTCAATCATAATAAGCACGCATGTGTGACGCAGACCGCGCCATCGTGCGAGGCCGTTTTGCGCAAAACTTATCTCGATTGGCTGGAGATCTCGGTCGAGCGATTGCCGATGTGATAACAAGATTGCTCACTGGACGCAGGGTCTAGCGCCCCACACATTCAGCTCCCACCATTCGCCACGACCGTCGCATGTTCTTCGTGCGTCACGCTTGACCACTGTTAGCGCCATCAGCGATGCCACACATAGCCGCACGGCGCAGCAAAGACAGTGCACCCATCGTTTCGAAGGGCAGCCAAAAAATCGTGTGCAGGTCGCGGCATAGAGAGCCACACAGGTGCGTTCCTCATGCACCTGATCCCAGTGCCGAGCTGACGGCACGCGTAAACGTGCATCGGCGCCAGTGGACGAAACTTGCTGGCTCTTGCGCACGCATCAACGACCGTTGATGCAGTTGCTGTAGATCGGGGCGTGCCCTACGCAACGGCTATCGCGCGATACCGCCCGTTTCTGCACCCAAGTGCGAAGAGGTATTGAACGCAGTGCTAGCGTTATAGCTACAACCGCACCATTGCGATTCCAGCTAGCCTCCACTGCACACAGCCATCAGGGCGATCTGCCATGCAGGCGGACCGCCGGCTAGCGACACCTCGACGGCCCGGCCCCGCAATCAAGACGGCGACTGAGCACGACGGCATGAGCCCAAAACCAAAACACTGCAGGCGGCCTGCCGTTGGACCGCATCGTCATCCCGCCAGGAGGCGTCTGCACGGATGTCTCCCTCCCTGATGCACACAGCACAGTTGCTCGACACGCATGACGCGCTCGCTGATCCGCGAAGCGCGCAATAGCCACACCATCCGTCCTAGCGCCTGCCACCAGCAAACAAAAAAGGACCCGAAGGTCCTTTTTTGAAGATGCATTGAACGGCATCTTGAATTTGGAGCGGGAAACGAGACTCGAACTCGCGACCTCAACCTTGGCAAGGTTGCGCTCTACCAACTGAGCTATTCCCGCGTGGAGCGAAATTGTACAGCTTTTCACTTCGTTGCGCTAGCCCTACTGTCGTTCCCGACTGCAGAAAACAGCGCGTGCGATATGGAGGCCTGGGCCGGAATTGAACCGGCGTACGCGGATTTGCAGTCCGCTGCATAACCACTCTACCACCAGGCCGAAACATCAAACCCAAGGCATCCTGCCTTAAAACAACGAGACCCCTGACACGGGGCCTTGTCTACCTCTGGAGCGGGAAACGAGACTCGAACTCGCGACCTCAACCTTGGCAAGGTTGCGCTCTACCAACTGAGCTATTCCCGCTTGGGAGGCGAAATTCTACAGCGAACAGGATAGCTGTCAACTGTTGCTTTCGATTTTTTTCGGCTTGTTGCTGATCGCTGCTTTTTCATCGGCGCGCAGGCTTGGCCAGGCGGCCTGCAGATACTGGAAACCCGACCACAGTGTCAGCAATGCGGCAATGGCCAGCGTCCAGTAACCGGCACGGAAAATCAGGTTGCCCAGCCAGATTTCATGCGTGGGCATCTGTCCCGGCGTGACCGAGTACAACAGACAAAGCAGAGCGACCATCTGCGCGGTGGTCTTGATCTTGCCGATCGCCGCCACGCGCACCTTGGCACGCTGGCCGATCTCGGCCATCCACTCGCGCAGTGCAGAGACGGCAATCTCGCGCCCGACGATGACCGCAGCCCAGAACGCCATCCACGGCGTAGGATGGCCTTGAACGATCAGGAACAGGGCCACTGCGACCATCAACTTGTCGGCGACCGGGTCGAGGAACGCCCCGAACGCAGAATACTGGTGATAGCGCCGCGCAACCCAGCCATCCAGCCAATCGGTGATGGCGGCGAGTGCGAACACGCCGGCGGACGCGAAATTCGTCCACGTGTACGGCAGGTAAAACACCACGACCAACACCGGGATCATCAGGATCCTCAGCAATGTCAGCCACGTGGGGATGGTCAACTTCATTACGGACTTGCCTCGCCTGCCGCATCGGGAAGCGCCAGCCCGTGCAGGTTAGCGTAGATTCGCGCGGCAAGTGCGGCATTGACCCCCTCCACCCGCGCAATCTCGGCCTCGCCAGCGGCTTTGAGGCCGACCAGTCCGCCGAAATGCTTGAGCAGACTCGCACGACGCCGCGGACCGATGCCGGGGATATCCTCAAGTTTGCTGGTCATGCGGGCCTTCTGGCGGCGCCCACGGTGGCCGGTGATCGCGAAGCGGTGCGCTTCGTCACGCACCTGCTGGATGAATTGCAGCGCGGGCGACGCCGCACCCGGTCGCAGCTCGCGGCCGTCGGCCATGATCAGCGCCTCGTGCCCTGCCCTGCGTTCCTCACCCTTGGCCACGCCAACCAGCAAAACGTTCTCGACCCCGAGGTCGGCCAGCGCGGCCTGTGCCTGCGCCAGCTGGCCGGCGCCGCCGTCGATCAGCAACACGTCGGGGAGCACGCCATTCTCTTCCACTGCGCGACGGAAGCGGCGCTCGATCGCCTGTCTCATGGCTGCGTAATCGTCGCCCGGGGTGATGCCGGAAATATTGAAGCGCCGATACTGGCCACGCACCGGGCCACTGGCATCGAACACCACGCACGATGCGACGGTCGCCTCGCCCATGGTGTGGCTGATGTCGAAGCACTCCACGCGTTTGACCGGCTCGGCCAGCCCGAGCATCTCGCGTAAGGCTTCGCTGCGAGCGTGCTGCGCGCTCTGGCTGGTGAGTTCGGTGACCAGGGTCAGCTGCGCGTTGCGCGTGGCCAGTAGCAGATAGCCGGCGCGCTCGCCGCGCACGTTCCACTTCAGCGCCACCTTGTGTTCGGCCGCCGTACTGAGCGCGGCTTCGATCAACTCGGCCTCCGGGATTTCGCGGTCGAGCAGGATCTCGCGCGGTGGCGAGTGCTCTGCGTAGTACTGCGAGACGAACGCGCCGAGGATTTCGTCTGCGCTGTCTTCGCCATTGGTCTTGGGAAAGAACGAGCGCGTGCCGAGATTGCGGCCATCGCGAAAACTCAGCAGCAACACGCAGGCCTGACTGGATTGTGTGGCGCAGGCCAACACATCCAGATCGGCTGCGCGGCCGTCGACGTACTGACGGTTCTGCATGCTGCGCAGCGATGACAGCAGATCACGCAAACGCGCGGCGCGCTCAAATTCAAGCGCCTCGCTGGCCTGCTGCATCGACTGCATAATCTCTTCACCAAGCTGATCGCTCTTGCCTTCGAGAAACATGGTGGCGCGGCGCACCGATTCTGCGTAATCGGGCGCCGCCACCAGGTCGACGCACGGCCCGCTGCAACGCCCGATCTGATACTGCAGGCACGGCCGCGAGCGGTTACGGAACACGCTGTCTTCGCAGCTGCGCAGCTTGAACAACTTGTGCATCAGGCTGAGCGTCTCGCGCACGCCAGTCACGCCAGTGTAGGGCCCGAAATACCGCCCCTGCACCGCACGCGGGCCGCGGTGCAAGGCGATGCGCGGCCAGTCTTCGCGCGTCAACAACACATACGGATAACTCTTGTCGTCGCGCAAGGAAACGTTGTAGCGCGGCGACAGCGACTTGATGAGCTGGTTTTCCAGCAGCAGCGCTTCGGCTTCGCTGCGGGTCACGGTGACATCCATGCGCGCGACCTGCGACAACATCGAGGTCAACCGGGCATTTTTCGGCGTGCCGTTGAAATAGCTGCCCACGCGCTTACGCAACGCACCCGCCTTGCCGACGTAGAGCAAGGTGTCGTCGCCCGCATACATGCGGTAGACGCCAGGCGCGGTGCTCAGCTGCGCAGCAAACGCTTTTCCATCGAAATCGCTTTGGGGCCTTGCGTTCATTCGTCTATCGAAACATCACTCAGTGCGCCGCTCGCAAGGTCGTACCGCAAGATGGCGTGTGCATCGGTTTCTGCGATCCACACCGCCCCAGCAGCGACCGCGAGACCGGCCGGGCCGTGCAAGCGGCGCGGCAACTCGACCGTGGTCAATTCACCGCCCCCCAGACGCAGGCAGCGCAGGCGGCCATTGCCGGTGTCGGCGATCCACAGCAGCGGCGAATCGGCCGCCAGTGCGATGGCCTGCGGGAATTGCAGACGCGCCGTGCTGCGTGGGCCGTCTTGATCTCCAAACTGCCAGGTGCCCTGCCCGCCGACCAAGGTCTGCACCAGATCGCCGCGCAATTGCATGGTGCGGATCGACGAGCCCAGTCCGTCGCAGACATAGGCGACCTGCTGCACCGAAGCCAACCCGGCCGGCTGTGCGAAGGCAGCAAGATGGCCACTGCCGTCGCGCGTTTCCAGGGCACCAGTGCCTGCACGTGCAGTCAACGCAGCGCGGCCCAGGTGATAACTCCAGATGCGGTTATCGCCGGCCATGGCGATCAATACCTGATTGTCGGCAATGGCCAGACCTTGCGGATAGTTCAGCGCAGAGGCTCCGGCTGACGCCAGCGGGCCTTCGACCGGCTCGCCGGAGCGGCCTGTACCGCACAAGGTATCCACCTGCCCACTGCGCAGGTTGATGCGGCGCAGCGCGTGATTGCCGGTGTCGGCCACATACAACTGGTCGCGCTCCAGCGCCAATCCCTGCGGACGTCGAAATGCCGCTTCGCCGACGCCGCCGTCGATAAGGTCGGCATTGCCATGCCCAAACTGGCGCAATACGCGTCCGCTGTGCGTGCACTCGAGCACCCGGTGGTGGCCGGTATCGGCGACATACAAGCGGTCTTCCGTCGCAGCCAGGCCGGTAGGAAAACGCAACGCCAGGTGCGGCTCGGGATCGCGCTCGGCCACGCCGTGCAGGTCGGCATCCGATGGCGGCTGCTGGCCTTCGCACAGAGCAGTCAGCGCCTTGTCCAGATCGCCGGTGACGCCCACCAGGCGCTGCCGCTCGCGGCCGTAGGCATCCAGCAGCACCAGCGTTGGCCAAGATTCGATGCCGAAGCGGCGCCAGGTTTCCCAGTCCTTGTCGAGCAGGATCGGCGCACTCACACCATGTCCGCGCAGTTGTTTAAGCGCGCGTTGCGGCAGGCGTTCGCTGTCGAAACGCGGCACTTGCACCACGATCACCTGCAGCCGGCCGGGACTGCGGGCCTGCCAGTGCGCGAGCTCGGCCAGGCGCTCGGCGCACCACACCGAACTGGCGTTGACGAACGCCAGCACCAGCGCACGGCCGCGATGCTCCTGCAGTGTGGATGGCCTGGCATTGAGCCAGGTGGGAAACTCCGGCAGTTCCTGGGTGAGCTGGACATTCATGGGGTGATTATGCCCAAGCGCGATCAGCCGCGGGTGAGTCTGGCCACGGTCAGGCGCGCGGCAGCGTCGACCAGCTGCCATACCTGCTCGAAGTCATCCATGCTGCCGGTATACGGGTCGGGAATGTCATCGCGCTCGTCGATGCCGGCCCAGGGCAGCCATAGGGCCACCTTGTCGCGCTGCGCCGCCGGGGCGAGCCGCTGCAGATCGCGCAGATTGCTGCCGTCTGCGCATAACAGCCAGTCGAAATGCTCGAAATCCGAACGCGTCACCTGACGTGCGCGAAGACCCGAGATATCCACGCCATGCCCGCGCGCGCAGCGGATCGCGCGCGGGTCCGGCGGATCGCCGGCATGCCAGTCGCCGGTGCCTGCCGAATCGACCTCGATGCGCCGCGACAGCCGCGCCTGGTCCAGTTGCGCACGCAAGGCGCCCTCGCCCATCGGCGAGCGGCAGATATTGCCCAGGCAGACAATCAGCACCCTCATGCCGAGGCCACCCGCGTCTGTGCACGGGCGAGATCTTCCGGGGTGTCGATGCCCGGCGGAAACGGCTCGGGCGTCACTGCCACGGCGATGCGATAGCCGGCTTCCATCACGCGCAATTGTTCCAGCGATTCGATGCGCTCCAGCATGCCGGTCGGCATAGCCGCAAAGCGCTGCAGGAAGCCGGCGCGATAGGCGTAGATGCCGATGTGGCGCAGCCACTGACCTTCTGCAGGCACGCCGTCGCGCTGGCTGGCGAAGCTGTCGCGGTGCCAGGGAATCGGCGCGCGGCTGAAATACAGCGCATCGCCACCGGCCGTACGCACCAGTTTCACCACGTTGGGATCGAACAGGTCGTGCGCGTTGTCCACCAACGCGGCCAGCGTGGCCATCTCAGCGCCGGAGTGCTGCAGCAGATCGGCAACCGCACAGAGACCGGCAGCCGGTGCGAACGGTTCGTCGCCTTGCAGATTGACCACGCAGGTCTGGTCGTCCCAGCCGGCAATGCGTGCGCATTCGGCAAGGCGGTCGGTGCCGGAAAGATGCGCAGTGCCCGTCATCGCCACATGCACCCCAGGCAGATGCTCGATCGCCGCTGCGATGCGCGCGTCGTCGGTGGCCACCCACACCTCGCGCGCCCCCGCCAGCAACGCACGCTCGGCTACA
Organism: Xanthomonas prunicola; assembly: GCF_002846205.1. GTDB lineage: Bacteria > Pseudomonadota > Gammaproteobacteria > Xanthomonadales > Xanthomonadaceae > Xanthomonas > Xanthomonas prunicola. The sequence continues at coordinate 459,741 of NZ_PHKV01000004.1, read as the reverse complement.
CGCTGAATCATCGGGCGATCGCCGATCCGTTGCAGCGGCTTGCCGGGCAGCCGCGTGGAGGCGTAACGGGCGGGGATGGCGACGACGAAATCGGCAGGTGCGGTGGGTGTCATACGTGCGCGCTCTGGGATGCAGTAAAAAGTGGAGAAACGAGAGAACCCAATCGCATGCTGTCTCTGTGGGATTGAGCGAAGTCGCGGTAGTCAGTGAGAGCAGCGATGCGCTACATCAGCACGTTGATGCTGCTCCATGCGTGCAGTATTCGCGACCATGATGCCTACGAGATTCCTGACTGGTCATTGCACACGCACCGTCACGTAAGAACTAGATCGACGTCCTGGCGGTGTGTCCCGACATGGTGGACGGGCAGCACCCCGCAAGGACACCATTGCCAGCTCCGCACTCACACGCCCTGCCGGCTTGCCAATTTGTTCAGCCGGTCCAACAGGCTCACCCAGAACGCGGCCGGCAGCTCCGCTTTGAGCGGCACGCTATACAACCATTCGTCCGCAAACGGACGGCATTTCACCGCGTCCTTTTCGGTCATCAGCACCGGCAGGCGGCTTCCGAAGCTGAAATCCGCGGCGCGGTAGACGTGATGATCCGGAAACGCATGCGGCACCACGCCGATGCCGCGCGCACGCAGCATCGCGAAGAAGCGCTCCGGATGCGCGATACCCGCAACGGCATGCACGCGTTGTCCGGCAAGCATGCTCAAGGGCTGCGCACGCTTGCCGTCCATCGGCTGCACGCTGTCGATGCTCAAGCGCATCTGCCATTCGCCGAACCCGGCATCGTCCGGCGCCTGCGCCGCTGCGGTAGCACTGGCCTGGCCAAGGTTGACCACGCGGAAGTCGCAATCGCACGCGCGCGTGACCGGTTCGCGCAGCGGCCCGGCAGGCAGTAGGCGTCCATTGCCGTAGCGACGCTGGCCATCGACCACTTCGATTTCGACATCGCGCGCCAGACGGTAATGCTGTAACCCGTCATCGCAGATCACGATGTCGCAGCCCGCCTCGACCAGGGCGCGGGCAGCAGCGAGCCGGTCGCTATCGACACGCACGCGCGCACCGGTTTTCCAAGCGATCAGCACCGGCTCATCGCCGCCGAGCGCCACCGGCGTGTCTGCCTCGACCCACCGCGCATGAGCAGGCTCATCGCGACCGTAGCCACGGCTGGCCACGCCAGGCGTCCAGCCGGCTTCCTGTAGCTTCGAGACCAAGGCAATCGTCAGCGGCGTCTTGCCGGTGCCACCGGCAGTGACGTTGCCGACCACGATCACCGGCACCGGCACGCCGTGGCGCTTGCGCCAACCGCGGCGATACAGCGCCCGTCGTAACGCGATCGCAGCGCCATAGACTGGCGCCAGGATGCGCGCCGGCAAGGGAATCGGCGTGTTGTCGTACCAGTAGCCCGGCGTGCGGGTGCCGCGCTTGCTCATGCCTGACGTTCGCGGAACTGCATGCCGTGCAGGTGCGAATACAAACCGCCCTGCGCCAGCAATTGGTGATGCGTCCCGCGCTCGACGATCCGCCCCTGGTCCATCACCAGCACCTGATCGGCATGCTCGATGGTGGACAGGCGATGCGCGATCACCAGCGTGGTGCGGTCGGGCATCAGCTTGTGCAGAGCATCTTGCACCAAGCGCTCGGATTCGTTGTCCAGCGCTGCGGTGGCTTCGTCCAGAATCAGGATCGGCGCATCCTTGAGCATTGCGCGTGCAATTGCCAGGCGCTGGCGCTGGCCGCCGGACAGGCGCCCCCCCTTGGTGCCGACATGCGACTGCAGGCCTTCGGGCAGTTGCGCGACAAATTCCATCGCATTGGCGCCCAAGATCGCCCGCTCCAGCTGGCTGGCATCGGCATTACGCATTTCGCCGAACGCCACGTTATCGGCGATGCTACCGTCGAACAGCATGACCTGCTGGCCGACCAGCGCAATTTGCCGACGCAGATCCGACAACGCGTACGCCTGCACCGGGTGACCGTCGAGCAGGATCTGCCCGGCCTCGGCTTCATAGAAGCGAGGGATCAATTTGATCAGGCTGGATTTACCGCTGCCCGAGCGCCCGACGATCGCGGTCACCGTGCCCGGTTGCGCGACAAAGCTGACATCGGCCAAGGCCGGATTGACCTGGCCCGGATAGCGCGCAGTGACATCGCGGAATTCGATCAAGCCCTTGGCACGCGTCAGCGGCACGGCGCCTTGATCCGGCTCGTCCGGGCTATCAAGCACCGAGAACAGACGCTCCGCCGACGCCAGACCGCGCTGCACCATGTTCTGCACGTTGGTGAGCTGCTTGAGGCCCGGAATGATCGTCAGCATCGAAGTCATCAGCACGACGAAATCGCCGGCCGTCAACCGCCCGGCCAGTGCCTGTGCACCGGCCACAAACAGCAATGCCGACAAGCCGATTGCGCCAATCATCTGCACCGTCGCAGTGGAAATGCCTCGCGTGGATTCGACCTTCATCGCCAGGCGCAGATTGCGGTCGGCCAATGCGCCATAGCGCTCCATCTCGGTCTGCTGCGCGCCGTAGATCTTGACCTCCTGATGGCTGGACAAGGTCTGGTCGGCGGCTTGCAGCAGCTGTGCGCCGCTTTCCTGGATGCTGTGGCTGATACGCCGATAGCGCCGCGCCACCTTGTCCATCACCCAGGCCAGCACCGGAGCGAGCACCAGAATGGTCAATGTCACCTGCCAGCTATGCCACAGCATCAGCGCCAGCGCGCCGATGACCTGCAACGATTGCTGGATCATCACCTTCACCGCGTCCACCGCGGCTTGCGCCACCTGGTCCGAATCCGAACCCAGGCGGATCAGCATCGACGGCACCGGCTCGGAATCGAAGCGCGAGCCGGGCAAACGCAGATATTTCGCCATCACCTTGATGCGCAGATCGCGCGCGATGCTGCGCGCGGATTTGCCCATCGCCATATCGGTGATGTAGCCGGCGACGCCGCGCACCACGAACAGCAGGATGATCTGCACCGGCAGCCAGCGACTGACTTCGGCATTCTTGTAGATGAAGGTCTCATCGGTGATCGGCTTCATCAACGCCAGAAAACCGGTGGTGCCGGCCGCTTCGATCAACGCCGCAATCAGCGCGGCGACCAGCAGCAGCCGATACGGCTTGGCGAACGCCAGCAGGCGACGGTACGTGCGCCAGGATGAGACTGGCGCCGGGCGGTCGGTGGAGTTGGTCACTGGCGGGTTCCGTTGGTACTTGTCTTGCCGGTCGTGCTCGTCGCGCCGGCCGGGGGCGCGGTGGCGATGGCAATACGCCGGAAGCCGAGCTGGCCCAGCGCATCCTGCGCGGTGACCACTGCCTGATACGGCGTGCGTGCATCGGCGCGCATCAACACGGTCTGCTCGCGATCATCGCCCGCGATCTGGGCGATGGTCTGCTTGAGCGAATCCACGTCCGAGCGCAGCACCTCCTGATCGTTGATGAAATAACGCCCGTCGGCATTGACCAGCACGCTCAACGAACGCGGCGGCGTGCTGGTGTGTTGGTCGCTGGCGGTCGGCAGCTCCAATTGCAGCGTGGAGCGTGCGTCGAAGGTCGTGGTCACCACGAAAAAGATGATGAGGACGAGGATGACGTCAATCAATGGCACCAGATCGATATGCGGCTCGTCCTGGCTTCGGTCGCTGCCGATGCGCATCCGTCAGCCCTTTGCCGTGACGGGCTTGGCGCCCGCTGCGGCCGGTGCCACGGCTGCTGGCACCACGCGGCCATCCATGGTGTCCAGCAACAAGGTGGCTTCCTGTTCCATCTCGATGATGTAACCGGCAATGCGTCCCTTGAAGAAGCGATGCGCCATCAACGCCGGCACGGCGATGATCATGCCGGTGGCGGTGCACACCAGCGCCTTGCCGATGCCGCCGGCCAGTTGATTCACATCGCCCACGCCGTGATCGAGGATGCCCAGAAACATCTGGATCATGCCAACCACGGTGCCCAGCAGGCCCAACAACGGCCCGGCGGATGCGATCGTGCCCAACGCGTTCAGATAGCGCTCCATCCGGTGCACCACATGCCGGCCGGTGTCTTCGATGCGTTCGCGGATCAACTCACGCGGGCGGCCAAGCACGTCCAGCGCGGCGGCCAACAAGGCGCCCAACGGCGAATTGCGGCGCAGGGATTCGATATGGGTGGGGTCCAGCTTGCCGCGCGCGGCCCAGTTACGCACCTCTTCGCCCAGACCCGGCGGCGTCACCTCGTTGCGGCGCAAGCTCCACAGACGCTCCAGCACGATCGCCAGGGCAACCACCCCCAGCAACAGCAACGGCACCATCGGCCAACCGCCTGCCTTGACCAGCTCCAACACGATTCGATTCCTCCGGCAACGCGGCCGCCTATTCGCTGGCCGATAGGATAGCAGCCGACCGCCGCCGTTCCGCAGCATCCCATAGCCGTGGCTGCCAGCGCCGTCGCTCACGCAAACGCAGGCCATCGGCGCCCAGCCAGACCCGGAGCGCGCCGGCCTGCGCGGTATCCAGCACTTCCGCCCCGCCCGCCTGCCAGCGTTGCACCACCTCGGCGAGCGGATGCCCGAATCTGTTGCCGTGGCCAGACGACACCAGCGCCAGGCGTGCGCCGGTCGCAGCGATGAAGCTGGCATTCGAGCCATCAGCGCTGCCATGGTGCGGGACGATCACCAGATCCGCATGCAGGTCCGAGACGTTTCCGCGTAGCAGGCGGCGTTCGACGGTTGCGTCGATGTCGCCCGGCAACAGCGCGCTCGCATGCTGGGTTTCGACCCGCAGCACGCAGCTGGATTGATTACGCAGATACGGAAACCCAGCGGTGGGATGCAGAAAGCGCAAGCGCACACCGTCCCATTCCCACTGCTGCCCGGCGCGGCAGCGGGTGTCGACGTCCAGCGGCGCATCCGGTGGTGCAGCGGTGAATGCGACCGGCAGCCCCGTGCGCACTGCGGCATAGCCACCGGCATGATCGGCGTCGGCATGGCTGAGCACGATGGCGTCCAGCCGGCGCACTCCAAGCGCGCGTAGTGCCGGCAGCACCACGCGCTCGCCAGCATCGAAACCATCGCGCACCGCCGGCCCGGTATCGAACAGCAGCGCATGCCGGTGCGTGCGCACCAGCACCGACAAGCCCTGCCCAACATCCAGTACCTGCACTTCCGCCTCGCCTTGGGCCGGCAGCTCGCGATCCGGCCAGAGCAACGGCAACCACAGCAGCGCCGCCAACGATTTACTCGGCGTCCCGCGCGGCAGCAACAGCCAGAACGCGCCGAGCAAGGCCGCGATCAGGGCAATTCCATCGGACTCCGGCACCCACCACAACGCCACCGGTGTTTGCCCGAGCCAGACGAACCCCGGCCAGGTCAGCTCGAAGCACCAACCCGCGAGCTGCCACGCCCACACGCCGGCCCCTGGGTAGATCGCTTCCAGTGCGGTCCCCACCAGACACAGCGGCACCACCACGAAGGTCCACCACGGAATGGCGACCAGATTGGCGAACGGCCCGACCAGCGATGCCTGCCCGAACAGGCTGACCGTCAACGGCAGCAGGCCGACGGTGGCCACGGTCTGCGCAGACAGGAAGCCGCGCACGATGGCGCGATCGTCAGACGGCAGGCACCAGACCAGCCAGGCCACTCCGGCGAAGCTGAGCCAGAAGCCAGCTACCAGCACGCTGAGCGGGTCCCACAGCAACACCGTCAACAAGGCGAGCGCGAGGATGTGGGCGGTCGAGGCGCGTCGCCGCAGCACTCTGACCAGGGCCACCACCGCAATCATCAACACGGTACGTACCGTCGGCAGCGCCAGGCCTGCCACGACCGCGTAGGCGGCAGCACCAAGTAACGCAGCGATTGATGCCGCGTGGAGGCGCGGCATCAAGATGCCAAGTCGCGGCTGCCAACGCCACACTCCAGCGACCAATAATGCGAAGAATGCCGCGACCAGCCCGACATGAAATCCCGAGATCGCGATCAGATGACTGAGCCCGGTCGCGCGCAACGTCGCCCATGCCGCATCGTCGAGCCCACGCGTATCACCCAGCGCGAGCGCACGCAGGTACGGCGCAGAGGAGCCGCTGACGCGCTCGGCGATGCGTTGCGACATCCTGTCGCGCCAGGCATCCACGCCTTGCGGTGGTGCAGCCTGGTGTGCGGCGGCAGGCACGCGCACATAGCCAGTTGCGGCGATGCGCTGCGCCAGCGCCTGACGCTCCGCATCGAAGCCACCGGGATTGCGCAAACCCCGTGGCGCGCGCAGCTTGAGTCGCAGTTGCCAGCGCGCACCGGCATGCAGCGCTGCGCGCGGGCCGATGCGCTCAGCGCCGAAATCGTCGTACCAGGCCAGCTGTAGGAGCTTTCCACGTAGCGCTGCAGGCTGCGCCTGAGCGTCGTCGACGCGCAGTTGAAAGCGGGTACGGCGCTGCTCGGCGATTGGCAGCCCAACGATCCATCCGCGCACGGTCGTCTCGCGTGCTTCGTCCTGCGGAAGTAGTTGCGCTTGCAGCGCACCGACCACCTGCCATCCCATCAACCCGAATCCGAGCAATACTGCGGACAGCAACACCAACTGCGCTCTCCAGCACGGACGCCGCCACATCGTCATGCCGATGCTTAGCAGCGCCACACAAACGCAGCTGGCATACAACATTTGCGGCAACAGTGCGGGCGACCAGGCGCATGCCACCACGCCAAGCAATAATGCCGCAGCCATGGCAACGGCCGATCCCATCTGCGGCGGCGCTTCTTGCGCTGACACCTCCATGCTGCCGGTCGCCATCCTGGCCCCTCTCACTCAACGCCTTCAGCTTAGGTCGCAAAGGGTTCAACGCACAGCAGAGGTCTGCCTAGGCACGGGTAGGAAGACCACTGTCGCTAAGGTCGCTGATTACGACCACGCACCAACCGCATCGCAGCACTCGCCATGACCTGGTGCGATGCATAGAACAGTGCGTCCATGGAGGTGCATGCCCCGCAGCAAATTGCCCGCTCAGCGATGTCAGCACTCTCTTGGCCCGCATTCGCTTCGATTTCATGGTGTAGGCGCTATGGTCACCGTTGTCTTCCAGGAGCCTCCCCCATGCGTAAAGGCATTGCATTGATTGTCGGTGTGACCGGCATTTCCGGTTACAACCTTGCCAACGTGCTGCTCGCCGACGGCTGGACCGTGTACGGCCTTGCACGTCGACCACTCCCCCACGACGGCGTCATTCCGATCGCGGCAGATCTGCTGGACGCCGAAAGCACCAGCAACGCACTGCGCGGCTTACCGATCACGCATGTGTTCTTCTGCACCTGGACGCGTCGCGACACCGAACGCGAGAACGTCCAAGCCAATGGCGCGATGATGCGGCACCTGTGCGATGCGCTCAGCGATGCGCCGCTGCAGCACATGGCGCTGGTTACCGGCACCAAGCATTACCTGGGCGCTTTCGAAAACTACGGCAGCGGCAAGGCGGAGACGCCGTTCCGCGAAAGCGAGCCACGCCAGCCGGGCGAAAACTTCTACTACACGCTGGAAGACCTGTTGTTCGCACATGCCCAGCAGCATGGTTTCGGCTGGAGCGTGCATCGCTCGCACACCATGATCGGCATGGCCAACGGCAGCAACGCAATGAATATGGGCGTGACGCTGGCAGTGTATGCATCGCTGTGCAAGCACACCGGGCAACCATTCGTGTTTCCAGGCTCGCAAGCACAATGGAATAGCCTGACCGACCTGACCGACGCCGGCCTGCTCGGCCGCCAACTGGCCTGGGCCGGGCTTAGCCCTGCTGCGCGCGATCAGGCGTTCAATACCGTCAATGGCGATGTATTCCGCTGGCGCTGGATGTGGGGCGAAATTGCGAAGTTCTTCGAACTCGATGCTGCACCCTGCCCCACGACCCCGGAACCGCTGGAGCCACGCATGAGCCAGACCGCACCTGCCCTGTGGGCGGAGTTGGCCGCGCAACACGGCCTGGTGGAAGCGGACGTCAATCGACTGGCATCGTGGTGGCACACCGACGCCGACCTGGGTCGTGAGATCGAGTGCGTCAACGACATGACCAAGAGCCGCGAACTGGGCTTTATGGACTTCTACGACAGCCGCGCCTCGTTCTTCGAACTGTTCACCCGTCTGCGGGCATTGCGCATCATTCCGTGACCGATGCGCTCACATCGTTGCAGGCCGCATTGGCCTGCAACGATGTCTATACATACCGTCTCATGCCGACGCGATCGATCACCGGACCAACCGCGTTAGCAGCACTTACACCGCCGACGGCGCCAATTCGCGCAGCTTGCCCTGATGCAGCTCCAGTACGCGATCCAGGCGCCGCGCCAGACTACGGTCGTGCGTGACCAACACCAGGCTGGTGCGCTGGGCGCGATTGAGCTCCAGCATCAGCTCGAACACGGTGCCCGCGGTCTTGTCGTCGAGGTTGCCGGTGGGCTCATCGCCCAACACGCAGCCCGGCTTGTTGACCAGCGCACGCGCCACCGCACAGCGCTGGCGCTCGCCGCCCGACAGTTCGCTCGGCTTGTGTTCGATGCGATGCCCGAGCCCAACCGATTCCAGCAGTTTCAGCGCCTGCCCTTTGGCCACCGCCACATCCTTACCGGACAGCAGCACCGGCATCATCACGTTTTCCAGCGCGGTGAATTCCGGCAACAGGTGGTGGAACTGGTACACAAAGCCGAGCGACTGATTGCGTAGCTTGCCGCGTTGCGCGTCGGACAGTGCCGACATGCGCTCGCCCGCCACATACACCTCGCCGGAGGTTGGAATATCCAACCCGCCGAGCAGATGCAGCAAGGTGCTCTTGCCGGCACCGGAGGCGCCGACGATCGCCACGGTTTCGCCGGTGGCCACCGACAGATCCAGGCCATCGAATACCGGCGTGCGCATCTTGCCTTCGGCGTAGGTCTTGGCCAACGCCTCGGCGCGGATCACCGCAGTTGCCTGTTCTGGCTTTTGCACAGCCGCTTCCCGGATCTCATTCATAACGCAGCGCCTCCGCCGGCTGGGTACGCGAGGCGCGCCACGCCGGGTACAGGGTCGCCAGGAAACTCATCACCAACGCCACTACGGTGATCACCACCACGTCCTGGGTCTGCATATCGGTCGGCAGGCCGGTGATGTAGTACACGTCTTCGGGCAACAACTTGACACTGAAAATCGCTTCGATCACGCCGAGGATGCGTTCAAGGTTGAGCGTCAGCACGATGCCACCGATCACGCCCATGAAGGTCCCCATGAAGCCGATCAACGAGCCCTGCACCATGAACACCTGCATCACGCCGCCCGGCGACAACCCGAGCGTGCGCAAGATGGCGATATCGGCTTGTTTGTCGGTCACCAGCATCACTTGTGACGACACCAGGTTGAACGCCCCCATCGCCACGATCAGCGACAGCAGGATGCCCATCACGGTCTTTTCCATCTTCAACGAGTGATACAGATTGGCGTTTTCCTGGGTCCAATCGCTCACCCGGTACGGGCCGTGCAACTTCACCGCCAGATCGCGCGCCACCGGCCAGGCCTGATCCATGTCGTGCAAGCGCAGCCGCACGCCGGTGACGCCGTCCATGCGCAGCACGCGCGCCAGGTCCTGCATGTTGACCACGGCCAGGCCGCGATCGATCTCGTTGTAGCCGGCTTCGAAAATCCCGCTGACGGTGAAGCGTTTGAGCCGCGGCATCGCGCCCAATGGCGTGGCCTGGGTATCGCTGAGCAACACGACGACGCTGTCGCCCACGTCCACGCCCAGCCAGAGCGCCAGCTCCTTGCCGATGACGATGTTGTAGGAGCCCGGGGTCAGGCTGTCGACCGAGCCCTGCTGCATCTTCTTGGCCAGCACCGACACCTTGTTCTCTTCGGCCGGAACGATGCCACGGACGATGGCCGGCTGCTTGCGCGGGCCCTGCAGCAGCGATTCGGTTTCGATATACGGTGCGGCACCGGCGATGCGCGGATCGGCCATGGCGACCTCGACCGCATGCTGCCAATCGCGCATCGGCGCGCCTTCTGCGCTGACGGTGGCATGTGCGGCCATCTGCAGCAAACGGTCGCGGATTTCCTTCTGAAAACCGCTCATCACTGCCAGCGTGGTGATCAGCACGGTCACACCCAGGGCGATGCCCAGGATCGATGCCATCGAGATAAACGAGATGAAGCCATTGCGCCGCTTGGCACGCAGGTAGCGCAAGCCGATGGCAACCGGGATAGGTTTGAACATGCGGTTCAACCGGGAAAGGGACGCTATGGTGCCACTTGCGGCCGCCCGGACGAAATCGCATGTGCCTGCGCGGCCAGACGCAGTTCACGTCGTTGCGCTGCAGGCAGGGTATCCGGCCAGAAATGCAGGCGTTCGCAGCGACCATCTGCCCGCGTCCACGACACCACTGCAAGCGGCCCGCGCCAGCGCACCTGCAGCCCTTCCATCTGCACGCCGTCAATGCTGGCGGGCGTTTCCGTCCACGGAACCAGCAATTGCCGCACTGGCGAACGCAACAGCAGCCGTAACGCCCGCCCGCCTGCAAGCACCGCATACGCTGACAGCGCCAGGGCCAGCCACGGCGGCACACCACTGCGCCACACCGCCCACACTGCGAGCGCCATCAACACGCCCAGTGCGCAAATCAGCCCGCGCGAAGGCCGCCACTCAAGCCGGCAAGGCGCGGATATCGGCGATGAGTGCGGCGTTGGCGACATCGGGGCAGGCCTCGTAACCCATGAACCAGCGCCATAACTTATCGTCTTCGCAATCCAGTAGCTGTAGGAAAACCGCGCGCTCGGCTTCGGGAGCCTGCGTCCAACGTTGATCCAGATAGCGCCCGAACAATTGATCGAGTTCGCGCATGCCGCGCCGGCAACGCCAGCGCAGTTTTTTCAATAGCGTTTGTTCGTCCATCTCACCTCTCCACCCCGCCGCGTGGCGGGGGCGAAAACGACAGCGGCACCTGACCCAGGGGGCCGGTGCCGCTGCGAACCACATCCCGCTCTCGCGAGACCTCAGTGCCTTGCGATCAGGCGCGACGGGCCATCATCAATTTCTTGATCTCGGCAATCGCCAGCGCAGGATTCAGGCCCTTCGGGCAGGTCCGTGCGCAGTTCATGATGGTGTGGCAGCGATACAACTTGAACGGGTCTTCCAGATCGTCCAGACGCGCACCGGTATCCTCATCGCGCGAGTCGATAATCCAGCGATACGCCTGCAGCAGGATTGCCGGGCCCAGGTAACGCTCGCCATTCCACCAGTAGCTCGGGCAGCTGGTCGAGCAGCAGGCGCACAGGATGCACTCGTACAACCCATCGAGCTTGCGGCGGTCTTCCGGCGACTGCAGGCGCTCGCGATCCGGCGGCGGCGGGGTCTGGGTGCGGATCCACGGCTTGATCGACGCGTACTGCGCATAGAAGTGCGTCAGATCCGGAACCAGATCCTTGATCACATCCATATGCGGCAGCGGGTAGATCGGCACTTCGGCCTTGCCGCAGGCGGCAATCGCCTTGGTGCAGGCCAGCGTATTGGTGCCGTCGATGTTCATCGCGCACGAGCCGCAGATGCCCTCGCGGCACGAACGACGGAACGCCAACGTCGGGTCGATCTCGTTCTTGATCTTGATCAGCGCGTCCAGCACCATCGGGCCGCACTTGTCGAGATCGATCTCATAGCTGTCGGTGCGCGGGTTGGCGTCGCCATCCGGATCCCAGCGGTAGACCTTGAAGGTGCGCGTGTTCTTGGCGCCCTGCGCAGGGTAATGCTTACCCTTGCCGATCTTTGAATTCTTGGGGAGGGTGAACTCTGCCATAGCTGCTCTCGTTGGCTCAGGCGATGCGCGGTGCGAACGACAGCCGCACCGTGCGCATGAAGGTAAAGATGACGGATGCCACTGCCGCAGCAGTCGCGCAGCGGCCGGCTATCTGCCGGTGCTGCTCCAGCGTCATGTCGCGACACCACTGCAGCGCCGCATTGCCGTTACGCGCGGACGCGTCGACGTGCAATGACAGGGCAACAGTAGGTCGCTGCATGCGCATCGATCAGTAAACGCGCGGCTTCGGCGGGACCACGTCCACATCCTTGCTCAGCGTGTACATGTGCACCGGACGATACTCGAACTCGCACTTGCCCTTGTCGTCGACGGTGACCAGCGTGTGCTTCTGCCAGTTGACGTCGTCGCGGTCCGGGAAGTCCTCGTGGGAATGCGCGCCGCGGCTTTCCTTGCGCTGTTCGGCCGAATTGATCGTCGCCACTGCATTGAGCAGCAGGTTGTTCAACTCGTAGGTCTCGATCAGATCCGAGTTCCAGACCAGCGAGCGGTCGGACACCTTGACGTCTTCGAAGGTGGCGAAGATCTCGGCCATCTTGTCCACGCCTTCCTTCAACGTCTTGCTGGTGCGGAACACTGCAGCGTCGGACTGCATGGTGCGCTGCATGTTGTCGCGGATCACCGAGGTCGGCGTGGAGCCGTTGGCATAGCGCAACTTGTCCAGCAGGCCCAGCGCCTTGTCGCAGGCATCGGACGGCAAGGTCTTGTGCGGCTGGTTGGGCTTGACCGTCTCGGCGCAGCGGTTTGCCACCGCACGGCCGAACACCACCAGATCCAGCAGCGAGTTGGAACCCAGGCGGTTGGCACCGTGCACCGACACGCAGGCCGCTTCGCCGATCGCATACAGACCAGGCACCACCGCATCCGGGTCGTCGCCCTGCTTGCGCACGACTTCGCCGTAGAAATTGGTCGGAATGCCGCCCATGTTGTAGTGCACCGTCGGCAGCACCGGGATCGGCTGCTTGGTCACGTCCACACCGGCAAAGATGTGCGCGCTCTCGGCGATGCCGGGCAGCTTTTCGTTGATGACTTCCGGGCCGAGGTGGGTCAGGTCGAGCAGGATGTGATCCTTGTGCTCGCCGACGCCGCGGCCTTCGCGGATTTCCACGGTCATCGAACGCGACACCACGTCGCGCGAGGCCAGATCCTTGTAATGCGGTGCATAGCGCTCCATGAAGCGCTCGCCGTTGCTGTTGCGCAGGATGCCGCCTTCGCCACGCACGCCCTCGGTGATCAGGCAGCCCGCACCATAGATACCGGTGGGATGGAATTGCACGAATTCCATGTCCTGCACCGGCAGGCCGGCACGCATCACCAGACCGCCGCCGTCACCGGTACAGGTGTGGGCGGAGGTGGCGCTGAAGTAGGCACGGCCATAACCGCCGGTGGCCAGCACCACGCCGTGGGCGCGGAACAGATGCAGCGAGCCTTCGGCCATGTCCAGCGCCAGCACGCCACGGCAGACGCCTTCTTCGTCGAAGATCAGGTCCAGCGCGAAGTACTCGATCATGAAGCGCGCGTTGTGCGCCAGCGACTGCTGATACAGCGTATGCAACATCGCATGGCCGGTACGGTCGGCTGCCGCGCAGGTGCGCTGCGCCGACGGGCCTTCGCCGTATTTGGTGGTCATGCCACCGAACGGGCGCTGATAGATCTTGCCCTCCTCGGTCCGCGAGAACGGCACGCCGTAGTGTTCCAGCTCGATGATGGCCGGAATCGCTTCGCGGCACATGTACTCGATCGCGTCCTGGTCGCCCAGCCAGTCCGAGCCTTTGATGGTGTCGTAGAAGTGGTAGCGCCAATCGTCTTCGCCCATGTTGCCGAGCGCGGCGGAAATACCGCCCTGCGCTGCGACGGTGTGCGAACGGGTCGGGAAGACCTTGGTCAGGCAGACCGTCTGCAGGCCTTTCTGGGCCAAGCCGAACGTGGCACGCAGGCCGGCGCCGCCGGCACCCACCACGACCATGTCGTACTTGTGTTCAGTGATCTTGTAAGCGGACATCTAATCTGGATTCCTGTTCTGTGTGCCCGATGACTCAGGCACCGCCCAGCGCGATGCGCGCCACTGCGAAAATGCTGACGATCGCGCCAAGCACGGCGACGAACTTCACCGTCGTCTGCAACGCCAGCGCCAGCAACGAATTGTGAATGTAGTCCTCGAGCACGACCTGCAGGCCAAGCTGCGCATGCCAGAACATCGCCACCAGGAAACCGACCAGCAACACGGCATTCCACGGTTTGGACACCGCGGCGACTGCAGTCATGTAGTCGGAACCGAGCAGGCTCAGCACGAACGCCACGAACCAGATCGCCAGCACGACCAGCGCTGTGGCGGTCAGCCGCTGCATCACGAAGTGTTCGGTACCGGTCTTGGCCGCGCCCAGACCACGGACATTCTTCAACGGGGTGCGATAGCGGCTCATGCGGACGCTCCGGTCAGGACATAGGCCCAGATAGCAGCAGTCAGCACCAGGCTGACGATCACCGATGTCCAGCTGCTGCGGATGAAGGCGGGAATGCTGAAGCCGCGGCCGAAATCCTGGACGATGTGGCGGATGCCGTTGGCCAGGTGATAGGTAAAGGCCCATGACCAGGCGAACAGGAACAACTGGCCGTACCAGGCGCCCATCTGCTGGGTGAGGCAATTCCAGTGCTCCTCGCCGAGCATCAGCAACAGCAACGAGACGGCGATGACCAGCGCGCCTCCGGAAAGGATGACGCCGGTGGCTCGATGCAGGATCGAGGTCGCCATCTGGATCTGCCAGCGATATACCTGCAGATGTGGAGAAGTGGGACGTTCGCGGATCGCCATTCGCTGGGCTCGTTTTCTCGGCTGGGCGGCACTAGGCCGCTGTGGCTAGAAGCTGCTCAAAAATCGATGCAGCGTCCATTTTTTTCCCAGTCGCCGTAGCGCGTTGGCTCGGGGCCGTCGCGTCCACCAATCTCCTTCGGCAGTGGCTTCTTCTCGGGAATGGTCTCCTGAGGGGAAGGCTGCGTCTCGGAATCCTGCGCTGGGGTGGGGGTTGGATGGCCTATCATAGCGGTCTCACAACGTTGCGATTTTAGTCCTCCCCATCCATGGCTGACAACCTGAATCTTATTCCACAGGGTTTTGGCTCCCTGCACGATATGCAGTACGTCCGACTCGTCGGTGCGGATGCAGTGGCGTTTGCGCATGCCCAATTCGCCAATGACGTCCAGGCGCTGGCGATCGGGCAGTGGCAGTGGAATGCGTGGTTGACGGCGAAGGGGCGCGTGATCGCCATCTTCGCACTCCTGCGTGAGGACGACGCACACTTGTTGATGCTATTGCCCGACGGCAACGCGGCCGAGATCGCCGCGCAACTCGGCCGTTTCGTGTTCCGCCGCAAGCTGAAAATCAGCACCGCCGCGCTGCTTGCCTTCGGCGGCTTCGCAGCACCGGAACACGCGTGCGCCGCGCAGGCCGATATCAGAACGCAGCGTATCGAGCTGGATCTGGGCAGCGCCGCATTGCCGCGCACCTTGCTGCTGCATGCCGAAGATGCATTGGCAGCGCCTATCGCCGCACCGAGCGCGGACGCGCAATGGCGGCATGCCGATCTGCAGCTGGGGCTCGCTCGCCTGGTCGAGGGCCAGCGCGAACAGTGGACGCCACAGCAGTTGGCACTCGACCGTCTGCAGGCGTACAGCGTCAAAAAAGGCTGCTATCCAGGCCAGGAGATCGTGGCGCGTACGCATTTCCTGGGCAAAGCCAAGCGCGCCTTGCAGCTGCTGGAAACCGATAGCGTGGTCGAGGCAGGCGATGCCATCGCAATGGACGGCACCGCGATCGGCACGGTGGTGAGCGTGGCTGGCACCCTCGCGCTGGCGGTGTTGCCGTTGGAGCTGGCGCTGGACGCCGACACCACCTTGCAGGCCGGCGCGCACGGCGCACGGCCGCGCGCGATCGTGCTGGGGCTGGAGCGGTAAGAGCAGCTAAGAAAGTCGCGAGCAGTCGTCAGGTGGGCGTGGACAGCGCGCTCAGAACCGCAGCGTACGGGTAGTACATGCCGATTCCGGGCACCGGCCGCGCCCCTCTGCTGGTTGCGCAGTGGTGTGTTAGCTGCTCTGAGCCGCTTCCAGCCGCCGGCCGGTGGCCGGGTCGAAGAAGTGCAAGACATCGCTGCGCAGCGCCAGACGCAGCGACTGCCCCACCGCCGGCAGGCTTTGCGGCGGGACGCGGATCACCAGCGGCTGACCGCCACGGTCGAGATTGAGGAAGATTTCGTTGCCGACCGGCTCGATCACATCGACCCGCGCCTCGAAGCCCAGCAACGCATCGTCGCAAGGCTGCAAATGTTCCGGGCGCACACCCACGATCACGTCCTGGCCGAACCAGGCTGGATCGACCCGCGCCGGGCCCAGCGGCACCCGCCAGCCATCGGCCATGACCAGGTGCAGGCCGTCCTGCGCGTCCAGGCGCCCCTGCAACACATTCATTGCCGGGCTACCGAGGAAACCGGCCACGAACAAATTGGCCGGGCGGTCGTACAGCGCCATCGGGCTGTCGATCTGCTGGATCACGCCGTCCTTCAGCACCACGATGCGCTGGCCGAGCGTCATCGCTTCGACCTGGTCGTGGGTGACGTAGATCATGGTGGTGCCGAGCTTGCGATGCAGCTGCGCAATCTCGGTGCGCACGCTGTGGCGCAATTTGGCGTCCAGATTGGACAGCGGCTCGTCGAGCAGGAACACCGAGGATTCGCGCACCATCGCCCGCCCCAGCGCCACACGTTGCCGCTGACCGCCGGACATCGCCTTGGGCAGCTTGTCCAGCATCGGAGTCAGGCCCAGCAGCTCGGCGGCATTGTTGACGCGCTCGGCGATGACCTGCTTCGGATGGCCGCGCAGCTTGAGTCCGAACGCCAGGTTCTCGGCCACGGTCATGTGCGGGTAGAGCGCATAGCTCTGGAACACCATGGCGATGTCGCGGTCCTTGGGGGCCACGTCGTTGACCACGCGCTCGCCGATCTTGAGCGTGCCGGCGCTGATGTCTTCGAGACCGGCGATCATGCGCAACAACGTCGACTTGCCGCAGCCGGACGGCCCGACCAGCACCATCAACTCGCCGTCGGCGACTTCGAAACTCGCGCCCTGCACTGCCACCTGGCCGTTTTCGTAGACCTTGCGGACACCTTCCAACTGCACTTTCGCCATCGTTCGGCCTCAACGTAAGTTGTGCGCCCTGCCCTCGGCCCTCCCGATGGCGGTGACGCCGCATGCGTCTGCAAGGAAGTTTCCTGCAAACGAATGCATTGGTTTATTCTGACATGTAATCGTTTTCACATGGCAACATCGATCTTCGGAGGGACCATGCCGCCACGCAGTTCAACCTCATTGTCCAAGGTGCAGCCCGCTGCGCCAGGCATGCATGCCACCGCGCTGGTGCAGATATTCCACCACGGCGCTAACCGCTGATCGCCAGTTGCTGCAACAATCGGGGATTGGGCGTCAGCGTCCATCCCCTGCTGCGCGCACGCAAGTGTCGCTCAGGAACAGACGTACCGACCGCCGGCCGTCCGGCGCCTTTCCGACAAGCTGCTGATAACGATGTCCCCAGAATCTGAAACGCGGTCCATGCACAACACCCTGATCCTGTTTGGCGCCACCGGCGATCTTGCCCAGCGCTACCTGTTCCCCTCCCTGCTGCGTCTGTACATCGATGGCCTGCTGCCGGAGGACTTCCGCATCCGTGCGCTGGCGCTGTCGCCGCACGACACCGATGCGTTCCGCGAGGTGCTGCGGCCGCGCCTGACCGAGGCGCTGCCGATCGCTACGCCGGAACAGATCCAGGCGCTGCTGCAGCGCGTGGACTACCGCTCGGTGGACCTGCGCAATGCCGAGTCGGTGGCCGATGCGGTCCGCGAGCTTGCGTCCCGCCAGATCGTGAGCTATCTGGCGATCCCGCCGGGGCTTTACATCAGCACGTGCCAGGGCCTGGCACTGGGCGGCGCGCTGGCTGCACCGCACCGGCTGATGCTGGAAAAGCCGATCGGCCACGACTCGGACAGCGCCCGCGAGATCCTGCAGTCGATCGGCGCGCTGATCGACGAAGACCGCGTGTTCCGCCTGGACCATTACCTGGGCAAGGCGGCGGTGCAGAACCTGATCGCGCTGCGCTTCGGCAATACGTTGCTGGAAGCGGTCTGGAACCGCACCTACATCGAGTCGGTGCAGATCCTGGTCGCCGAGAGCGAAGGCGTGGACGGGCGCGATGCCTACTACGCGCGCTCCGGCGCGCTGCGCGACATGGTGCAGAGTCACATCCTGCAGTTGCTGTGCCTGGTGGCGATGGAGCCGCCGGCCGCGCTGGAAGCCGACCGCATCCGCGACGAGAAGGTCAAGGTGCTGCGTGCGCTGCGTCCGATGACCGCCGCGCATGCCGCCCATGACAGCGTGCGTGGCCGCTACACCGCCGGCAGCATCAACGGCCAGCCGGCGCAGGCCTATCACCCGCCGGAAGGCAGCGACGTGGAAACCTTCGTCGCGGTGACCGCGCATATCGACAACTGGCGCTGGGCCGGGGTGCCGTTCCATCTGTGCACCGGCAAGCGCCTGGCCGAACGTTCCACCCGCATCGTGGTGACGCTCAAGCCGGTGACGCATTGGCTGTTCGAGCGCCCGGACCGCCAGAACGCAGTACCCAACCGGCTGACCTTCCAGTTGCAGCCGCAGGAGAACATCGAACTCGGCCTGATGAGCAGCCTGGCCGGGCCGGAATGGGGCGCGATCGAACTGCAGCCGCTGGAGTTGGAACTGTCGGTGCCGACCGGCCTGCACCGCCGCATCGCCTACGAGCGCCTGTTCGTGGACGCCTTCAATGGCAATCCGGCGCTGTTCGTGCGCGATGACGAGGTCAAGGCGGCGTGGTCGTGGATCGACAGCGTCAGCGACGCCTGGAAAGACGCCGCGCTGCCGCTGCAGCCCTACCCGGCCGGCAGCTGGGGGCCCGAATCGGCCACCCATTTCCTGCCCCCGGCCACCGACGCACAGGGACACACCGCATGACCGCTCCTTCCAAGCCGGTGCTGGTTGCCGATATCGGCGGAACCAATGCGCGCTTCGCGCTGGCCGATGTCGACGCGTCGGTGCCGTTGCTGGATGACACCTCGCGCGAATTTGCCGTGGTGGACTTCGGTTCGCTTGGCGAAGCCGCGCGCTATTACCTCGACCAGATCGGTGTGCAGGCCACCCAGGGCGTGTTCGCCGTGGCCGGCCGCGTGGATGGCGACGAAGCGCGCATCACCAACCACCCGTGGGTGATCTCGCGTTCGCGTACCGCCAGCATGCTGGGTTTCAGCACCTTGCACCTGATCAACGATTTCGCCGCCCAGGCCATGGCGATCAGCCTGCTGCGTCCGCAGGACGTGGTGCAGGTGGGCGGCGCCAGCTGGCGCCCGGCGCCGATCGACCAGCCGCGCAACTACGGCGTCATCGGCCCCGGCACCGGCCTGGGCGTCGGTGGCCTGATCATCCGCAACGGGCGCTGTTTTCCGTTGGAAACCGAAGGTGGCCATGTCAGCTTCCCGCCCGGCACGCCGGAAGAAATCCGCATCCTGGAAATCCTCTCCGAGCAGTTCGGCCGGGTGTCCAATGAGCGTCTGATCTGCGGCCCGGGCCTGGTCAACATCCATCGCGCGTTGAGCGAAATCGCAGGTGTCGATCCGGGCCCGCTGCAACCCAAGGACATTACCGCGCGTGCGGCGGCGGGCGACCCGCGTTCGTCGCGCACGATCGATCTGTTCTGCGCCATCTTCGGCGCGATCGCCGGCGATATGGTCCTGATGCAGGGCGCCTGGGACGGCGTATTCCTCACCGGCGGGCTGGTACCCAAGGTGCTGGATTCGCTGCAGCATTCGGGCTTTCGCCAGCGCTTCGAACACAAGGGCCGCTTCTCCGCGATCATGTCGCGTGTGCCATCGCTGGCGGTCATGCACCCGCATGCCGGCCTGCTCGGCGCCGCCGCGTATGCAGTGGATGCACAACGTCAGCACCCTGGGGAACAGCGATGAACTTGCAGGACAACCCGCGCATCACTCTGGTGCGCTACGACGACCCGGCCGAGTGGACCGAGGCGGTGGCCAGCGAAATGGTCGACCTGCTGGAACAGGAAATCTCGCGTCGCGGCCAGGCACGCATGCTGCTGTCCGGTGGCACCACCCCGGCACCGGTGTACGAGTCCCTGGCCCACCGGCCATTGGACTGGTCGCGGGTCGAAGTGGGTCTGGTCGATGAGCGCTGGTTGTCGCCGCAGGATCAAGACAGCAATGCCTGGCTGGTGAATCACAGCTTCCTGACCCACGCGCGGGCCGCCACCTTCATTCCGCTGGTTCGCCCAGGCAAGCAATTGCCCGAATGCGTGCACACCGCGAATCTGCAGGCCACGCATGCAGAACCGGCCTGCCTGGCGGTGCTGGGCATGGGCGGCGACGGACATACCGCTTCGTTGTTCCCGGGTGCCACCGACCTGCCCAAGGCGCTCGCCAGCCCGCAGCCGTATGCGTCGCTGGATGCCACCGGCTGCCCGGGTTCGAATCAATGGCCGTTGCGCATCACCCTGACACCCGCAGGACTTGCCAGCATTCCGACACGCCTGCTGCTGTTGCGCGGCAAGCAGAAGCTGGACGTGCTGCAGGCCGCGTTGGCCGGCGATGACATCAATGAATATCCCATCCGCGTGGCACTACAGCAGCCGGGTCCGCGGTTGCGGGTGCATTGGTGTAGTTGAGTGCGAGTCGTTTGAGACGAACTCCTCGCAACAGCCGATAACGCGAATCCCTTGCGACAGCCCGCACATTCTTGTGCGGGAATCAAGAAACGCCCTTCTCCTTCCCTCGTTTCTCATAGCCGGTAGCCAATGAGCCTGCATCCGAATATCCAAGCTGTCACCGACCGTATCCGCAAGCGCAGCGCTCCCTCGCGCGCGGCGTATCTGGCCGGTATCGATGCCGCCCTGCGTGAGGGCCCGTTCCGTAGCCGGTTGAGTTGCGGCAATCTTGCGCATGGTTTCGCTGCGTCCGAGCCGACCGATAAATCGCGCCTGCGCGGTGCGGCCACGCCGAACCTGGGCATCATCACCGCCTACAACGACATGCTGTCGGCGCATCAGCCGTTCGAGCATTACCCGCAGCTGATCCGCGAAACTGCACGCTCACTCGGTGCCACTGCGCAGGTGGCCGGCGGCGTGCCGGCGATGTGCGACGGCGTAACGCAGGGCCGCGCCGGCATGGAGCTGTCGCTGTTCTCGCGCGACAACATCGCTCAAGCTGCAGCCATTGGCCTAAGCCATGACATGTTCGACAGCGTGGTGTATCTGGGCGTATGCGACAAGATCGTGCCGGGTCTGCTGATCGGTGCGCTGGCGTTTGGCCACTTGCCGGCGATCTTCATGCCGGCCGGTCCGATGACCCCAGGCATTCCAAACAAGCAGAAGGCCGAAGTGCGCGAACGCTACGCCGCTGGCGAAGCCACCCGTGCCGAGCTGCTGGAAGCCGAATCTTCGTCGTATCACTCGCCCGGCACCTGCACCTTCTACGGCACCGCCAATTCCAACCAGGTGCTGCTCGAAGCGATGGGCGTGCAATTGCCCGGCGCCTCGTTCGTCAACCCGGAATTGCCGCTGCGCGATGCGCTGACCCGCGAGGGCACCGCGCGGGCCTTGGCGATCTCCGCACTGGGCGATGACTTCCGCCCGTTCGGTCGCCTGATCGACGAGCGCGCCATCGTCAATGCCGTGGTCGCGCTGATGGCGACCGGCGGCTCGACCAACCACACCATTCACTGGATCGCAGTGGCGCGTGCGGCGGGCATCGTGCTGACCTGGGACGACATGGATCTGATCTCGCAGACCGTGCCGTTGTTGACGCGCATCTACCCGAACGGCGAAGCGGACGTGAATCGCTTCCAGGCCGCAGGCGGCACAGCGTTCGTGTTCCGCGAGTTGATGGACGCCGGCTACATGCACGACGACCTGCCGACCATTGTCGAGGGTGGTATGCGGGCCTATGTCAATGAGCCGCGCCTGCAGGACGGCAAGGTGACCTACGTGCCCGGCACCGCGACCACGGCCGACGACAGCGTGGCACGTCCGGTCAGCGCTGCATTCGAATCGCAAGGCGGCCTGCGTTTGCTGCGCGGCAACCTCGGCCGTTCGTTGATCAAGCTGTCGGCGGTCAAGCCGCAGCACCGCAAGATCGAAGCGCCTGCGGTGGTGATCGACACCCCGCAGGTACTCAACAAGCTGCATGCGGCCGGCGTGTTGCCGCACGATTTCGTGGTGGTGCTGCGCTACCAGGGTCCACGCGCCAACGGCATGCCCGAGCTGCATTCGATGGCCCCGTTGCTCGGCCTGCTGCAGAACCAGGGCCGCCGCGTGGCGCTGGTCACCGACGGACGCTTGTCGGGTGCCTCGGGCAAGTTCCCTGCAGCGATCCACATGACCCCGGAAGCCGCACGCGGCGGCCCGATCGGGCGCGTGCGCGAAGGCGACATCGTGCGCCTGGACGGCGAAGCCGGCACGCTGGAAGTGCTGGTCTCGGCCGAGGAATGGGCATCGCGCGAGGTTGCCCCCAACACTGCGGTGGCCGGCAACGACCTTGGCCGCAACCTGTTTGCGATCAACCGCCAGGTCGTCGGCCCGGCCGACCAGGGCGCCATCTCGATTTCCTGCGGGCCGACCCATCCGGACGGTGCGCTGTGGAGCTACGACGCCGAGTACGAACTCGGCGCAGATGCTGCTGCAGCCGCTGCGCCGCACGAGTCCAAGGACGCCTGATCCCCTTCCCTCTCTGCGGCCGCCCCGGCGGTCGCCGTCACCCGGAGTTGCAATGACGATTGCCCAGACCCAGAACACCGCCGAACAGCTGCTGCGCGACGCCGGCATCCTGCCGGTGGTCACCGTGGACACGCTGGACCAGGCGCGCCGCGTCGCCGATGCGCTGCTCGAAGGCGGCCTGCCCGCGATCGAACTGACCCTGCGTACCCCGATCGCGCTCGAAGCGCTGGCCATGCTCAAGCGCGAGCTGCCCAACATCGTGATCGGCGCCGGCACCGTGTTGAGCGAACTGCAGCTGCGTCAGTCGGTGGACGCCGGTGCAGACTTTTTGGTCACCCCGGGCACGCCCGCACCGCTGGCACGCCTGCTGGCCGATGCGCCGATCCCGGCCGTGCCCGGCGCGGCCACCCCGACCGAACTGTTGACCCTGATGGGCCTGGGCTTCCGCGTCTGCAAGCTGTTCCCGGCCACCGCCGTGGGCGGTCTGCAGATGCTCAAGGGCCTGTCCGGCCCGCTGTCCGACCTCAAGCTCTGTCCCACCGGCGGCATCAGCGAGACCAACGCGGCGGAGTTCCTGTCGCAGCCCAACGTGCTGTGCATCGGCGGTTCGTGGATGGTGCCCAAGGACTGGCTGGCCCAGGGCCAGTGGGACAAGGTCAAGGAAAGCTCGGCCAAGGCGGCGGCGATCGTGCGGCAGGTGCGTGCGGGTTGATTGGCACAGCGCTGCATCCGGCGCCTTTGTTCATGCGCGGGAGCGGCCCGCGGGCGCCGAGGCAGGACGCGCCGTGAACCCATCCATGGAGGCCCTCACGCGCGCCTTGTCGTGCGTGTAAGGGCCTGCCCCGCTACCCGTGGACCACTTTTCGGGCACTGCTTCATTTGCGGAACGTAAAGCCAAGCCTTGTCTTCTGATGACAACGATTGTCTGAAGTCAGGGCGTCAGATCGCCAAGGTTTAGGGTCAATGTGATTGGCGAAGAGCCCCACTTAGTATTAACGCCATGCGCATCAGACAGGATGTCTGACTTAGTCGATGAGTCGGTTTCTAGACGCGCTATTATTCTGAGCGCAGCCAGCGATCAATCAAGAGTTAGATTTCATCAATGATACTGCCGCGAACTTATAGAAAAGCCAAGCTGGATCTCTTGCTATCAGCTCTTGCGTTAATTTGCGTATGGGTCATGTTCGCGACAAGCTCTGACCCGATTGTGTCTTGGCTTCAGGGTTCTTCAATAGAGGTTGTATTCGATCAGTTCTCCACAGGTAATCAAATCGCGTTCGATCTCTCAGTAGGCGTCGTAGCCGCACTATTCACTTACTGCCTGCTTGTCCGATTGCCTGAGTATGAGCGGAAAAGACGGATCAAAAATCATCTTCTAGCTTCATACGCCTCCTTTAAAGAATCGACGATTTGCATCTTTCTCGGCTCTGTAGACCACGTTTATGCCCCGCAGGAAGCCGAAGAACTTTGCAAGCAATCTTCCTTCCGCGCTCACTTCAAAGCCGGCTATGCACCAGGACAGGACAAGTGGGACGCAGTGGCCAACAGCATGAACGATTTCATGCTTCGACAGCTTGTGCTAGAAACAGAAGTTCTGCTAAGCGAGTTTCAATACGCGATTGGGGCGGTCGACATCCGCGACCCGGAGGTTTATGCCTTCATGAAGCGTCTTTCATCTACACTTTATCGCGCCAAGAACTGGTCGTCTGACTATGACGGGACAAAGCAAGTGCTAGGCTTCTTCTGGCAGCTTCTAGCGGGCTGGAGTCCGGTAACAGGCTATAGCGATCATGAATATGTGGTGGGCATGATTCATCGCTTATGAAAACTAACAATCCATTCGAGCTGGACCCGCTTTGCGAGTCGGCTTCTTTTAGGCATTAGCGACTTGCAGGCAAGTGCCTGATCGCATCCGCCAATGAACACGTACCCTAACCCCTCTCACGAAAGTAGCGGGGCTTTGGCACTGTCAGCGGCGTTCATCGCCATCCTCATCGCCGACGGGGGCTGCGCTCAAGATCTAAGCGCACCGTCCGGAGGTGACCAAGCAGGCAGGCCGCGCGCACGTCGTACCAGCGCGGCTGCGCCGTTGCTCATGTCATCGAGGATGGCGTAGATCGTCGGCAGAAACAGCAGGCTCACGACGGTGGAAAACGCCAGGCCGCCGGCGATGGCGCGCGCCATCGGGAAGTACGGCGGGCCGTCGCTGAACATTGTGGTGCTGGTCAGCGAGATCGGCACCATCGCCAGGATCGCGGTGCCCATCGTCATCATGATCGGGCGCAAGCGCTCGCGTGAGCCTTCCACCAGCGCCTGCGTACGGCCCATGCCGCGGCGACGCAGATTGTTGATGTGCTCGATCATCACGATGCCGTTGTTCACCACTACGCCCATCAGCACCAGGATGCCGATGAAGGACATGATCCCGAACGAGGTACCGGTGATCCAGAACAGCCAGAACACCCCGAAGATCGAAAACAGCACGCCGCTCATGATGGCTGCCGGGAACAGCAGCGATTCGAACACCGCCGCCATCACCACGTAGATCATCACCAGCGCGATCACCAGATTGAACACCATCTGGTTCATTGCCTCGCCGTCGTTCTGGTAATCGCCGCCGTCGAAGGTGTAGCTGTAGCCGGCCGGGAAACTCATCGCCTTGAGCGGCTTTTCCATCGCCGCGCGTGCTTCCGGCACGGTGACTTTTTCGGCCAGGTTGGCCTTGATGGTCAAGGTGGTCTGGCGATTGGTACGCCCGATCTGGGTGGCGGCCGGGCGAATCTGCACGTCCACCAGGCTCAGCAACGGCACGCTGCGGCCATCCTTGGTGCGTACCGTGAAGCTGGCCAGATCTTCCGGCTTGCTCTGTTCGGCGCCGGCAAAGCGCACCCACACCGGTACCTCGTTGTCGCCGCGGCGGAATTCGCGCAACGGCGTACCGCGCAATGCCAGACCCACGAAACTGGCCACCTGCTCCGCACTGAACCCGAAGGCCGCCGCACGCTCGCGGTCGACCCGGATCGCCAGCTCGCTGGTGCGATCGCCGGTATCCACATGCACGTCGCGCAATTCCTTGCGCTGCGCCAGCAGCGGCATCACGTCGTCGGCCAGGGCCTGCAAGGCCTGGGTCGAATCGCCGACCAACTGCACCTGTACGCCTTGATTGCCGCTGCCGCCATCGCCCTGATTGCCGATGCTGTAGTCCGCACGCGCCGAGCGCGGCAAGGCCTTGCGGATCTGTTCCAGCAACGGCGGCAGCTCCTTGACCTTGCCCGCGTCGAAAGTCACGGTGGTGCTGCCGCCTTCCGCTTCGCTGAACCACGAATAGATCTGGGTGATGTGGTAGTTGTCGCGATTGGCCTGCAGGTAATGCTCGACCCGCCCCACCTCCTCCCCCATCTGCTCATGCGTGTACGAGCCTTTCCACTGATACTGGATGAACGCCTCGTTGCCGCCATCGCCGCCGAACATGTCGACCTTGGTCAACTTCATCGGCACCAGGCTGATCGCACTGACCAACACGATGCCGGCCACGCTCCAGCCGCGATGGGCCAGCGTCCATGCCAATACCGTGGCGTAACGGCGCTGCAGCCGCGCAATCACGCCGCGCTCGGAGCTCACCATCGGCGGCGTCTTCATGCGCGCCGACAACATCGGAATCAGGCTGATCGCCACCAGCCACGAGGCCAGCAGCGAGACCGAAATGGTGATCGCGATCTGCGCCATGAAGATGGAGATGTTGTTGGTCTCGCCGAACAGGTTCGGCACAAACACGATGCAATGGCACAAGGTGCCGGCGCTGAGCGCGATCGCCACGCTGCGCGTGCCGAGCAAGGCCGCCAGCTGCGGTTGACCGGGCATGCGCTCGCGTTCCTGGTAGATGCTTTCCACCACCACCACCGCGTTGTCGACCAGCATGCCGACCGCCAGCAGCAGGCCCATCATGGTCAGGATGTTGAGCGTGACGCCGACGAAGTACATGAAGCCCAGCGTGATCGCAAAGCAGATCGGGATCGCCAGCGTCACCATCAACGTCGATGGCCAATGCCGCAGGAAGAAGAACAGCACGGTGATCGACAACAGCAGGCCCACCGCGCCGGCTTCGGCCAGTTCCGCCAGCGACGAGGTCACCGCCTTGCCCTGGTTGTCGATGACCTTGATCTGCACATCGCGCATCGCAGGCTCGGCGCGAATGTCTTCGACCTCTTTCAGCGCAGCCTTGGACACTTCCACCAGATTGGCGCTGCGCTCCTTGTAGACATCCAGGCCGATCGCCGGGCGCCCGTCCAGCCGGCGCCCGTAGTTCATGCGCGTGGGCTTGAGGCGAACCTGCGCAATATCGCCCAGACGCAGGCCCTTGGCATTGAGTACGAGCTCACGCAGCTCCTGCAGATCGCGTAACTCGCCGATCGGCTGCACGCGGATGCGCTGCCCGTTGTCGTCGATCTGCCCGGCGGACACCGAGAAATTGAGCTTGCCCAGCCGCTCGCTCAGGTCGTTGAGGCTGAGATCGTGCGCGGTGAGGCGATCCGGCGCGATGGCGATCTCCACCTCGTTGGGCGGGGCGCCGGAAATTTCGACCTTCGCCACGCCGGGAATGCGTTCGATGCGCCGCTTGAACTCGCGGTCGAGCATGTCGTACGCGCCGGTCAGATCGGTCTGGCTGGCCAGGCGCACCTTCAGCACCGGTTCGTCGCTGCTGGACCATTTGTAGATGTGGAAGCGCTGCAGATCGTCCGGAAAATCGTCGCGGATGGCATCCAGCCGCTCGCGCGCATCCGATGCGGCAATGGCGATATCGCGGTCCCAGTCGGAGAACTCGATGAAGATATTGGCGCCATCGGCGGTGGCGGTCGAGCGCATGCGCTTGATGCCGGTCATCGTGGCCAAGGCTTCTTCGGCCGGCCGCACCAGGTTGCGTTCCACTTCGTCCGGCGTGGAACCGGTATACGGCAATTGCACGAACAGGAACGGCGCCGAGATATCCGGCAACGCCTCCAACGGCAGGCGAAAGGCGGCGATCAAGCCCACCACCACCAGCGACACGAAGCACATGATGGTGGTGACCGGCCGACGGATGCTGAAGGCGGCAACGCTCATAGCGCCTCCAGCCCGTCGGAGTTACCGGTCGCCTGCGCACGTTGCGCGACCATGCGCCGGCCACGCTCCAGGTAATAGGCATCGGCGCGACGGTCCAGCAGGTCGTACACCACCGGGATCACCAGCAGGGTCAGCAGCGTGGACACCAGCAGCCCGCCGATCACGGTGATCGCCATCGGCGCGCGCACCTCGGCGCCCTCGCCCATCGCCACCGCCAGCGGCAGGAAGCCGAACAGGGTGCACAGCGTGGTCATGATGATCGGCCGCAGGCGCGAACGCGCGCCTTCGATCAGGGCCTGCCGCTTGGGCACGCCTTCCTCGCGCAGCTGGTTGACCTTGTCGATCAGGATGATCGCGTTCTTGGTCACCAGGCCCACCAGCAGGATCAGGCCGATGAACACCACCACCGACACCGGCTTGCCGGTCATCAGCAAGGCCAGCACCGCGCCGACCATCGCCAGCGGAATGGTGAACAGGATGACGAACGGATGCAGCAGCGATTCGAACTGCGATGCCATCACCAGGTAGACCAGGAAGATCGCCAGACCGAACGCAAACAGCAGCGATTTGACCGATTGCGCCAGCTCCTCGCCCTGCCCGCCGATATGCATGCCGACACCTGCTGCCAACGGGTCCTTGCGCACCAGCGTTTCGACTTCGCGCACCGCACCGCCCAGATCGATGTCCTTCAGGCTGGCCGACACGATGGCCACGCGGGTCTGATCGGCGCGATGGATCTCGCTCGGGCCGGTCGTCGCCAGCACCTCGGCCACTGCGGCCAGACGCACCGGCCGGCTGCTGCCCGGATTGACGATCAGCTGGCGGATCGCATCCACGCTTGCACGGTCGCTGTGCTGCGCACGCACCAGCACATCGATCTTGCGATCGCGGAAGCTGTAGCGCGTGGCCACATCGCCACGCACCTTCTTGACGATGACATCGGCGATCTGGCGCGTGGTCAGCCCCAGCGCACCGGCGCGCTCCTGGTCGAAACGGATCTGGATCTCCGGGAAGCCTTCTTCCACGGTCGACTTGACGTCGGCGTAGTGCCCGTTGGCGCGCAGCATCGCGGCCAGTTTTTGCCCTGCACGCTCCAGCTCGCCCAGGTCCTGCCCGCGCAGTTCCACTTCCAGCGGGGTCGAGAAACTGAACAAGGCCGGCCGCGCGAAATCCACCTGCGCACCCGGGTGCCCGACCATGCTGCTACGCAGCCGCTGCGTCGCCGCCGCTTCCACTTCCGTGCTCCCGCCGCCAGCCATCACCACGGTGAGCTTGCCGATGTTCTCCCCGCTTTCGGTGGGGTTTGCATCCAGACGCGTGCCGCTGCCACTGACGCCATACAACGACGCCACCCCCGGGTCCTTGTCGTGCGCCAGCTGCAGTTCGCGGACGAGCGCATCGGTCTGCGCCAATGGCGTGCCGGACGGCAGCTTCACGGTCATTTCGAAGCGATCCTGCGCCAGTTGCGGAATCAGGTCCGCGCCCAGCATCGGCACCAGCAACACGGTGCCGACAAACGCGGCCGCCGCCAGTCCCAGCACCAGACCGGGCCGACGCAACGCCGCCGGCAACATCGCCAGATAGCCGCGTTCGGCACGGCCGTACGGCGCCATCGCAATGTCACTGGCCTTGCGCATCACCGGCGACACCACCCGCGCGAGGCCACGCCATAGTTTGACCACTGCCCACGCCGCACCGAAGAACGCATAGCGCACGCTCGCCCCCGCGCCGCGCCGGCCGGCCGCCACCGGCTTGAGCCAGCGCTGCTCGGGCTGCCACTGCGGGTGGCTCGGCTCGTCCGGGAACGCCATCGGCGGTGCGCCCTTGAGCGAACTCAGCATCGGGATCAGCGTCATCGACACCACCAGCGAGATCGCGATCGCGATCGCCACGGTCAGCGCCTGGTCGCGGAACAGCTGCCCGGCGATGCCCTCGACGAACACCAGCGGCAGGAACACCGCGATCGTGGTCAACGTGGACGCCATCACCGCCATGCTGACTTCACGGGTGCCGGCGATTGCCGCATCCAGCACGCTCAGGCCACGCTCGCGCGCCTTGGCGATGCTTTCCAGCACCACGATCGAGTCGTCCACCACCAGCCCGGTGGCCAGTGCCAGCCCGCCCAGCGACATCACGTTGAGGCTCAGGCCCAACTGGCCCATGAAGAAGAACGTGGTGATGATCGACACCGGCAACGACAGGCTGATCACGAAGGTGCTCCAGCCATCGCGCAGGAACAGGAAGATGATCAGGATCGCCAGCACGCCGCCGATCACCGCATCCTTCTTGACGTCGCTGATCGCGTGTTCGATGAAGTGCGACTGGTCCTCGATGGTGGTGATCTCCACATCGCCGGGCACGGTCGCCTTCAACTGCTCCAGCTGCTTGCGCAGCGCTGCCGCCGTGGACACGGTGTTGGCATCGCCTTCCTTGTAGATCGCCAGCTCCACCGCTTCCTTGCCGCCCAGGCGAATGATCGCCTCGCGCTCCTTGTAGCCCTGGCGCACCTGCGCCACATCCTTCAGCCGCACCGGCATACCGCCGGCGATGCTGCTGCTGGACGAAGACGACGTGCTCTGCACTTCGGCCGCCGCCGCCAATGCTGCCTGCGACCCGGTGGACGCGGCAATCGCATACATCTGCTGCATCGCCGCCTGCGCCGCGCTGCCGCTGCTGCTTTGCGTGGTGACCAGCATGTTGCGGATCTCGTCCAGATCCACGAACTGGTTGACCGTGCGCACCAGATAGCGCTGCGAACCTTCTTCCAGCCGGCCGCCGGAGATGTTGACGTTCTCCTCCTTGAGCCGGGTGATCACGTTGTCGATCGGCAGGTTGAGCTGGGCGAGTTTTTGCTGATCGATATCGACCTGGATTTCGTCTTCCAGGCCGCCGCCGACCTTGACCGCCGCTACGCCGGCCACCGGTTCGAGCTTCTTTTTCAGGTCTTCGTCGGCATAGCGGCGCAGGCCGGTGAGCTGACGGATCGCATCGGTGTCGGAGGCCGGCGCCTGCTTGGGCGACAGCGCCAGCCGCATGATCGGTTCGGTGGAGGGGTTGAAGCGCAGCAGCACCGGCGGCTTGGTTTCCAGCGGCAGCGACAAGGCTTCCATCTTGTCGCGCACTTCCAGGCTGGCCTGGTCCATGTTGGTGCCCCAGGCGAACTCCAGCACCACATCGCTCTGCCCTGTGCGCGAAATCGACTTGAGCTTGCGCAGGTTCTTGACCACACCGACGGCTTCTTCCACCGGCTCGGTCACCAGCGTCTCGATTTCCGCCGGCGCCGCGCCGGTGTATTCGGTGCGCACGGTGAGCGTGGGATAGCTCAGATCCGGGAGCAGATTGACCTTGAGGCTACGCAGCGCGATCAGGCCGAACAGCAGCATGGTCACGGTGATCATGGCGATGGTCACCCGCCGCCGCGTGGCGAAGACCACCAGCCCGCCACCGCCGCCAGGCAGTGGCGCATGTGGATCATGCACAGGTCCGTGCGGGTTGCCGTGGTCGCTCATGCGTGCGTCTCATCGTGCGCGGGCGCAGCGGCCTTGGTCGCGACCGGCTTGCGATCGGGCTGGCCGATCACCTGCACGGCAGTGCCGTCGCGTAGCGCCACCTTGCCGGCGGTCACGACTTGGTCGCCTTCCTTCAGGCCCTGGCGCACTTCCAGCCACGGCCCTTCGGCATAGCCCAGCTTCACCGGCACGCGGCTGGCCTTGCCATTGCGCACCACGAAGACTGCCGGTTCGCCATCGTCCAACAGCGCCAGGCGGGGGATCACCAACGCGTCCTTGCGCTGGTCGTAGTCGATGCGGATGCGCCCGAACATGCCCGGCTGCAACGCTTCGGCCCCCTGGCCGAACGCGCACACCACACGAAACGTGCCGCTGCCCGAATCCACCACTGGCGCAATGCGGTCCACCTTGCCCACGAATTGCTGGCCAGGCAGCGCATCGGCCAGCAAGGTCACCGGCTGGCCGGATTTAAGCGTGGCCAGTTCGCGCTCGGGGACGTTGAGCGTGGCCTCCAGCTGCGAATCGTCGACGATGCGGAAGATCGGCGTGTTGATCTGCACGAAGTTGCCCGTCTTGATCGAACGCGAGGCGATCACGCCGGAAATCGGCGCCTGCACCGTGGTGTAGGACAACTCCAGCGATGCCAAGCGATGCTGCGCACGGCTGTTTTCCACATCGAACTTGAGCTGGTCCACATCTGCGGCGCTGACCAATTGCTGCCCCACCAACTGGGTGGCGCGGCGATAGCTGTTTTCCAGTTTGCGCAGTTGCGCTTCGCTTTGCGCCACCGCTAGATGCGCCCGATCCGGATCCAGCCGCACCAGCGCCTGGCCGGCAGATACCTTCTGCCCTTCTTCCACCATCACCGACAACGCAACGCCTGAGGTCTTGGCCACCACTTGCGCTTCGGCGCGCGGCTCCAGCGCAGCGGTGCCGGTATAACTGGCGGCCACCGCACGGCGCGCGGCCTTGGCGATTTCCACCGGCACCGCATCCACTGCCTTCTTTTCCTCGGCGGCTTTGGCCTCGCCCGCTCCTGCCTTGCAACCGCCCAGAAGCAGGCTCGTGGTGATCAACAATGCAGCGGCGCAGGTTCCGCTGCGGCCCGGCAAAAAGGAGAGTGGCGACATCGTCGTGTCCTAGTGGATGCGTGAACAGGTGTTGTAGGCAAGTAGACCACCCAAATGCACATGTCGCCAATGCGCCAAAGGTCATGGTCTGTTCAAGTTGGCCTATTCACCCGGTTTCCGCCGCGCCAAATCGCAGGCATACTCGGTCCG
This sequence comes from Xanthomonas prunicola, assembly GCF_002846205.1. GTDB lineage: Bacteria > Pseudomonadota > Gammaproteobacteria > Xanthomonadales > Xanthomonadaceae > Xanthomonas > Xanthomonas prunicola. Next base: position 427,256 of record NZ_PHKV01000004.1, on the reverse strand, counting down.
GTTCCGTCACGCCCCCACGTGCGGACGCTCAATCAGTCTTCCGGATACGAAACCATGCGCCCGCAGCCGCTCGCCGCTTGTCTCGCTCTGGTCGTCTTCCTGCCGTTTGGGGGCGCATCAGCAACACCGTCAGCCACACCTGCAGCTCCGGCCACGCCGGCGCCCGCTGCCGTGGCGGCGACACCCGCCGCGCCGACCGGCAATCCGTCCAATGGACGCCTGCTCGCTTACACCTGTCAGGGCTGCCACGGCGTGACCGGTTATAAGAACGCGTATCCCAGTTATCGCGTGCCCAAGATCGGGGGCCAGACTAGCCAGTATCTGACCCAGGCGCTGACCGAATATCGCCAAGGCAAGCGCAAACATCCGACCATGCAGGCACAGGCGCAGAGCTTCTCCGAGCAGGACATCGCCGACATCTCCGCCTTCCTGTCCACCCTCAAGTAAGCGCCCACATGCCGAACGCCCTGCACGCTCCGCGTCTAGCCATCGCCCTGGTCGTTGCCTTGATGATGGCGGCCTGTTCCCAATCCCAGGTCGAATCCACCGACCACTCCGCCGGCGATCCCGGCCACGCCAGCGGCGAGCATGGCTCCGGCTCGTCGGCAGGTCTGCCTACCGGCCGCGCCGACGCCGGCGACAAACTCGCGCATGCCAAGGGCAAGGCCACCGGGCAAAGCTGCGTGGACTGCCACGGCGCCGATGGCAATGCGCCGATCGATCCCAGCTATCCCAAACTTGGCGGCCAATACGGCGACTACCTGGCGCATGCGCTGCAGGCGTACCGCAGCGGCGACCGTCAGCATCCATTGATGACCGCGCAGGCAACCGCATTGAGCGATCAGGACATCGCCGACCTGGCGGCGTATTTCGGCGCACGTCAGACCCAATTGCGCGATCTGCACGGCATCAAATGATCGCACCATGCGCCCCGCGCCAGTCTCATTCGGAATGAAAAAGCGCTTGCGCGAACATTAACAGGCCGCTATCATTTCGTTCTCAGTTTCGTGGGGCCATAGCTCAGCTGGGAGAGCGCCTGCATGGCATGCAGGAGGTCGGCGGTTCGATCCCGCCTGGCTCCACCACTCCAGACATTAGGCCGTCTGGAATGGACAACGAGGTTTTGATACGCGTCCCCATCGTCTAGAGGCCTAGGACACCACCCTTTCACGGTGGACACCGGGGTTCGAATCCCCGTGGGGACGCCAATCATCTGAAAGCCCCGGCACTGCCGGGGCTTTTTTTTGAATGATGCAGCCCTATCGCAGTGCCCGATGGCGTACCTGCCTCGCCCATCCGGCGAATCAGAAGCGACGGCGCATGCCGATGAGGACGTTGGGACAAAACCGTATCGCGCGCACAACGGGTGCGTCGCCCTGCTGGCGAGCACGCTGACTTCCGCAGAAGGCGGCACATTCGCCTGCATCCAGTCGCTCAGCAGCTGCTGCATCACTTCCTTGCCCAGACCGCGCCCCTGCCAACGCGGATGTACCGCAACGTCACAGACCTGCAGTGGCAACCGCCATCAGCGATGATGCACCCCATCGCCACCAACGCATCGTTGGAGGAGCCGAAGACGCCGAACAGCGTGCTCGCCAGTGCGCGCTCAACCGCATCGACTGTCTTTGCGCTGAGTCCAGCCCGCACGCGCAAGCTGTAGTACGCATCAGCCAGCGGGCGGGCGTGGCGAAACAGCACCACATCAAGATCACTCAAGCCTCGTTCTCGGCCCTAGGCCCTAGGCCGCGCAAAGCCTAATGATTTCGACACGTCGCATCATGACCAATACAGCGATATCCCTGATGCATTCGCAAAAAAGATCGTCAAGTTCGCCGGTGTACTAGCAAAAAAGAGTCATGACAATTGGTGCACACTTTTGTCGTGAAGCGCGGCGCACTGACGAAGTCGCATCTCGCCACCGCACCTGTTGAACGCAACGCGCACCAGCAAGGACGCACTGCATCAGGGGCCGCGCGCCCTTGCCACGACACCCGCGCCCGGCGAGTCGCAACTCAAATGCGCAGGGCGTGCCGGCCAAGTGCCGCAAGCGATCGCGTGCATGCGTAATCCATTGCGGCGCTCGAACGCGCAAGGCGTGCGCCCACCTCGCCCAACCAGGCGCAGGCGTTTCAGAAGCCGTGTCACTGCGCCTCACCGCGTACGGCAAAAAAGTTGCAACATTGCTTTGCAAACGGCGATGAGTTCGCTATGATTGCCGGCTCGCAGCAACGCGGGGCCATAGCTCAGCTGGGAGAGCGCCTGCATGGCATGCAGGAGGTCGGCGGTTCGATCCCGCCTGGCTCCACCACTCCAGACATTAGGCCGTCTGGAATGGACAACGAGGTTTTGATACGCGTCCCCATCGTCTAGAGGCCTAGGACACCACCCTTTCACGGTGGACACCGGGGTTCGAATCCCCGTGGGGACGCCAATCATCTGAAAGCCCCGGCACTGCCGGGGCTTTTTTGTTTTTGCCTCGACCTCCGTCCCGGACGAACGTTGCGGCAATTGCAGGACGGGACCAGTAGGCGTGCAAATGCTTGCCAGTTGTGCAACTTGCATGCAACACCCCGCTAAGCACTCGCAAGCCGCTGCATTGTAGGCCTGGTCTGTGGACCTCACACTGCGCTCTAGCGCGACGCAGGCTCGCACCGCACGCTATCGCGATGAAGAAAGCCTCCGTTCGATATGCACCCCAGCCACGCGGTGCACTGTGCAGAGCACCTCAGGCCTGCCCGCTATCCAGCGCCTTGCGGCCCTCGTGCGTCAGGTCGATATCACCATCTTCGGCTTGCGTGGCATAGCCGGCGCGTACCGCCCAGTTTCCCTCTTCGTCGGCGACTGGCTTGGTGTCATGGATGTCGCGCAGGATGCGCAGCTGCTGCGAAGGATCGAAGTCCATGGAGGCCACCTGCTTAAAAGAGACGTCCAAGGTACGCACGCCGCGTGATGGTTGCGTGCCTGCAACGTCATCCATTGACTGCGCACTGCATTGCACGTGTGCACACACAGAGGCAAGTGTGTATCCGATGCAGTTGCGCGGCGATGGAGGACACTCGGTACACAAGCGTTCGCATCATGCCCACAGGGTTCGCGACGACAGCGCGTGCACCTCCACGACCCCCACTCCGCCCGTGCTCAGCCAACTGCCAACTGACGAATGAAGGTCACCCGCGTCGCCGATCGCATCGAGGCCAATCGAGGCCTGCATCCTGCCGAAACGGCACACAGCAAAAAGCCCCACCGGATTTCTCCAGAAGGGCTTTCGCCGGTACTGCAACAACTTGGTGCGAAGGTGGGCAACGAAAACCCATTGATATCAACCATTCTGCGCAGGATGCCCGAAAGATACCGCCAAAGTTACCGCCACGAGGTGGCCGCTTGGGCCATCTGCAGGCAGCCGTTCCCGCCTGCAGATGGCCCCCCGCTTCCCGGAAGAAAGTTGGGATTGACCCTCTTTAGCCGACCAGACGTTGCTGGGCGATGGGCTATTCAGCGCTTGCTGCAAAGCGTGTCCAGTTCGATTTCTTGCACGGTTCCGGGGACGACAGGCAATGCAGCAGGGCGTAATGGGGCAGAAGACGTGCCATTCGAGTTGCCCAGTGCGTACTCAACGCTCATAAGCAGCTTTGCCGTGCGCTTTGCGCAGTCAAACTCAATGCGTGACACAACTCGCTGCAGAGTCCCTTGCCCAGTTCTTGCGATGAGGTGAACACCCCACTGCTGAATCCAGGCAGTCGTGATGCCTGGTGATCTGGATATCGTCTTCGAGTCGACTTGGACGGGATCTCCATCTGCGGTTTCCGCAATTTCGATCCATCTTGGATCATTCACAATGATCGCCCGGCAACTCCAGCCGGGTGGGAGGGGCTTTGTACTGTAGGTGACTGGCTCGCCTTCCTTCTTGCAATTGAATACTGCCGTTTGAGCCTCGGCAACGCCGGATGCCAGCAGCCAACCAGCAATGATGAGAAAAACCGCCTTCCACATTGCCGCCCCCATATCCGCGATGATCCGCCATTCCGAGCAGGCCAACAGGCTCCGCGAATCCATATTAGCGACTTTCGCCTCCCCGGCTAGCCCTTGTACTGCTTCAAGTTCGAAAGTGCTTTCGCCTTGCCCTCATCGGTTCTCGGGCCAGTGGATCGCCCACCATGGAAGCGGCAGCGGAGCTTGCCTGGCTCTGGCTTCGCCTGGCATGGCTGGCCGTCGCGGTGGCGAGTTGCCCCGCACTTGTTGGCCCGCTGGTACGGCCTTGCGGTGATCTTCTGGTTTCCCGCTCGCCCGGAGTCATACGCATGCGCGCACGCCCGCGATGGGAGCATTAATTCCGGCAGTGGCGCCGAAGTCAAACGCGCCCGCGCGAAATGGTCAGTTAATTCCGGCGTTGGGGCCGTAGCTTTGGGCTGGCCTACTTGGCTGTACTTTACTCCGGTCAGCTCGGCCCACTCGATCAAGATGGCGTCCAGTACCGCGCTATTGGTTGCCTCAATGCTGCGGGGCCGCTCCTGCGCCTGCCGCGCCTCGAACACCGCCAGCGCCCTCCGGCCGGGCATGTAGTCGATGCGGCGCATTGTGGCCCGCCGCTCCCTTTGCAGTTTGGCCAGATGAAGCTTGTCGCCGCTCAGGTATCGGTCGTGCATCACCCACCTCCATGCAAGGGGCGCGCTGTAATTGGTCCGTGGTGGCCCATAGATCTAGCTACCGCTTGGTAGATATCTAGAAGGTGCCCGATAGCCGGGGCACCGAAGCGAGTGAAAGCTGCCCTGTAGGACCGACCACCGGGCCACACTGCCCCGATAGTCGTACCTACTGGCGCGCTCCTTGACCCGATAGCCGGGGCGCACTGCCCCAATGACCGGGGCGAGCATCGCGTTTTCATGCCACCACGCGCAGCAGTCGCACGCACTTTCGCCACATGTTTGACGGGACCACGTTGGGCTTTACATCCAGCTTGCCGCCGCATTCCTCAATGCCCATCCAGGTGAAAGCAAAAAGTGAACACCAGTGCAGGCCACCTTGCCGGGTCTGCTCAATCAATCCAGCGGCCAGCAGCTCCAACAACGCCTTGCGCAGCGTGTCCTTGGACTTCCAGCCACGCTTGTGCATGACAGACCACGCCGCGCTCTGATCTCCGTTGTTGTAGCCATTGAATTGAGCGCCCAGATCCAGCAGAAGCGCACGCGCCTTCATGGAGAGGCCGCAGAACGCTGGACTTTCCAGCACTTCGACACTAACCCGGAAAAATGCACCGCCCGACTTGCGGCCTTTGAAGCGTTCCCGTTTCCTGGCGCTCATCGCGTGCCTCCCCGTATGGCGCCAAGCGCGCGGTGGACGCTCCCAACACCGTCGAAACAAGGCCGGCTCACCGGGAACCCTCCAGCGCAGCGCGTGCTGCATCCAACAGATCGGCCGCATCCACGACGGCCCAGTGTGGCTCGTCGGTCAAGCGCGCCCATGCTTCAAGCTGGGCCTGCGCCGCTTCCATGGCCACCGCCGCCAGATACAAGGCCGCCTCCATCGTGTAGTCTCGACTCGCACCCAGCCTGCCAGCGTGTGCGCCGTGGCCCGCCTCGTGCGGGCTGCGTTGTTTATCAGGGAAGCGCATCAGCCACCTCCCCCTGCATCGCGTACTGCGCTACGCGGCTATGTGGCCGCCCTTGGTCGTCCAGCAACCGAATCAGGCGAGTCACGATGGGGTGCCCCTCCTGCCGCAACTCGAATACGCGGACGCCGGGCACGAACACGTTCAAGTCTCGCCGGGCGTCCAGCGTCGTCACTGGCCCCTTTCGCAACGCGGCCAACAGGCGCGCGCGCTGGGCAGATGCGGAAGTATCAACGATGTTCGCCTCAGGCCCGTTTTCAGCCGCCGGAGCATGCGTGTTGTTCTGGCTCATGGAGCCACCTCCTTGCCGGTGGCCTCGATCAACGCGCGAATGTCCTCGACCCGCCAGGCGGTGCAGCGCTCGCCCAGTTTGACCGGCTGCGGATAGCGGCCGGACCTCACGCCGGCCCACCAAGTGGACCGGGAGACCGGGATCAGGGCTGGGATGGCCGTAGTGTTGGTCTTGGTGTCGGCAGCACGGCCGACGATTTGGGGAAGTCGCAGGAAGCCCGTTGTGGGCAGTGGTGCAAGCTGCATATCTATGTCCGTCACCGCTCCGGGATGGGCGGCGTTGGACTCGAAAACTATGCTTTGAACCTACCTGCTAGTTGCAATTGCAGTCTTCAGCAGTGCAATTGCAGTTGCTTTCATTTTGTTCGCTTTTCCATGGCTTCTCCGACCTTTTTCAGATGCTCGCCAATGGTTCGGCCGGTCAGCTGCAACTCCGGCACAATGGCGGCTATCGTGTCGCCAGCCTTCATGTGCTGCGACAAATCCAATTTCGCATGCTTTGCAAGCGCACCGATGACGCATAGCAACGTCGTGCGCTCGCGCTCATCAAGCGGTTTGTTTGCCTTGGGGGCGATCTCCGGCACAGGCACGATAGCAGCGAGATCGGCAGCGCTGGAGCGATCACGCTCCCGCACAGCCGCGAGCAGCGAAGCAGGAAATGTGTCGAACTGCTGGGCTGCCCATTCTGCGGCAACGCTGGGAACGAAATGCCTAGCAGTGCCATACATCCGCGCCGCTGAGTCCGCGTCATCTCTTGGCACGAATGCGAGCCTCTGGGAAAGAGTGCCTCTGCGGATATCGTCCTCTGCACGCAGTATCGCTATCGCTTGCTGGTCGCTTCCATTGACCCGTCCGGGATCGTTCGGCATACCGCGTTCATCGGGCACAAAGCCGCAGCACAGAGCCGCCAACTCTGCCTCGCTCCACAGGTCTTTCTTTGCCCAGTGAGGCCAGCGCTTTTCGCGTGATAGCTTGGCTTCCTTGGCAAGCTGCTTGGCCTTTTCCAAGTCGCTCGATTTCGCAGCTTCAACCTGCGCATTAAGCTCTGCCAAACTCATCGCCTCATAGCGTGCGCGCTGCTTTTCCATCGGCGTAGCTTCGTTGGATCGGCCTGCCATCGCTAGATCGCGCTTCCAGCTTGCTTTATCAAGCATGGCATCCAGGCGCATGCCAGATAACGTGGGCACCGGGGGCGGGGCGAGCGATCCGAACTGGCGGCGCAACAGGTAGTCGATCAGTTTCTTTCGGTCGTAAATTTCCGGCATGGCGCACCCTTGCGCCCCTGAAATAGTCCCCACACCAGGCCGGCAGGGTGTCCGGCTTTTCGCCCCGTCGGGCTAGGTGCGGGTGTTCGATGAAAGCTCAGCCCGCCTTGGCCCGTAGCGGCACGACGTTACCGCCAGCGCACAGGCCGTCCAGATAGTCCGCCCAGGCCTGCATCATGCGCACGCGCTCGGGCAGGTACTGCGCCGCATGCGTGTATGCCTCGCGGACCTTGTTTGTTTCGGCGTGCGCCAACTGCCGTTCGATGGCGTCGGCGTTCCAGCCCATCTCATTCAGCCGGGTGGCGGCCATGCTGCGGAAGCCGTGACCGGTCATCTCGTCGCCGGAATAGCCCAGTGCGCGAAGGGCGGCATTGACGGTGTTTTCCGACATGGGGCGATTGGGGCGCAGGCCGGGGAACACATGCTGGCCGCCGCCGGTCAGGGCATGCAGATCGCGCAGGATCGCCACCGCCTGACTGGAAAGGGGCACCAGGTGCGACGCCTTCATCTTCATGCGCTCAGGGCGGATGCGCCACATGGCGGCGTCCAGGTCGATTTCCTCCCATTCGGCCGCGCGCAGTTCGCCAGGGCGAACGAACACCAGCGGGGCCAGCTTCAATGCCGCATGGGTCACCGGCTGCCCGCTGAACCCGTCAATGGCGCGCAATAGCTGGCCGATCTTGGCCGGCTCGGTTACAGCGGCATGGTGGCGCGCCTTGGCAGCTTTGAGCGCGCCCCGCAGGCTGGCGGTGGGATCGATCTCCGCCTTGCCTTCCAGCATGGCGTAACGGAACACCTGCCCTGCCTTGATCTTTGCGCGGGCGGCTGTTTCCAGCTTGCCGGTGGCTTCGATCTTGCGCAGGGCGTCCAGCAGCTCGCGGGGCGTGATCTCGCCGACAGGGCGGGAACCGATCTCGGGAAACAGGAAGGTTTCCAGCAGCCAGCGATTCTTCTCCGCCGTGACTCGTGCGACGGTCTGGCGGGCCATCCACTCCCGGGCCACCAGCTCGAACGTCTCGCCAGCGGCATCCACCAAGGCGGCCCGCTCCTGCTTGGCCTGCTTCCGTTGCTCGCCGGGGTCCACCCCAGCAGCCAGCAGCTTGCGCGCGGCGTCGCGCTTCTCCCGCGCATCGGCAAGGCCGGTATCCGGGTAAGTGCCCAGGCTCAGGGTGTTGCGCTTGCCCGTCACCGGGCGCCGGTAGTCCCAGCGCCACCAGCGGGCGCCATCCGGCCGCATAAGCAGGTACAGGCCGCCACCATCACGCAGTTTGAACGGGACAACTCCGGGCTTGGTCTTGCGGATGGCGGTATCTGTCAGCGGCATGGCGGTAACTTTCGGCCTTGGCGAGCGGTAACCACCGCTGTTACCGCCAAAGCTACCGCCACTTACCGCCGGATTTCAACGCATGTCGCTGGACGCAGTTGGACCAACAGACACAACAAAACCCGCCAAGTTGCGGGTTTTGTTGAAGTTTCTGGACGCTACTGGACATCCTGAAACGATGCACTGGTGCCGAAGGTGGGACTCGAACCCACACGCTTTTAAGGGCGGCGGATTTTGAGTCCGCTGCGTCTACCGATTCCGCCACTTCGGCGTGGCCGCGCAGTATAGCGACTTGTGGATGAAACGAACAGTGTCAGTTTGCGCCTGACGAGTTCAGGCGCAAGCAGGGCATGCAGCACTGGGTAAGGGCAGTCCCGATATAATGGCCGACTTAGTGAAGGAGCAAGCGATGTCGGTGTTGCGTGGAGTTCGGGTACTCGTGGTCGAAAACGATGACATGAATGCCATGCTGCTCGATCTGCAGCTTGTTCAGGCGGGTGCGGTCGTCATGGGCCCTGTGGGCGAAGTGCGCGACGCCTTGCAGCTGATCAGCGAGGACGCGCCGGATATCGCAGTGTTGGACTATCGCCTGGGGAATGGTGAAACCAGCGAACCGGTCGCACGCCTGTTGTCCGAGCGTGGTATCCCGTTCGTGCTGGCAACTGGCGTTGCCAGCGGCAGCATTCCGAGCGGTTTCGAGCGTGGCGTCATTCTGACCAAGCCTTACCTGTCCGACGAACTGGTCGGCGCGTTGTCCAGGGCGCGCGAGTCGAGCGGCGCCAAGAGCTGAGCCGCTTCCCCTGCTGCGATGCTCGCCTGCCACTGTGCGGGTTTGGCCGGCATGTATGCCCCCTCCTCTTAACCACCCGACCCGCCCAGACGCGGCGTGTCTGATAGCCTACGCAGCAAGCCTATTGACTGAATCGTCGGATCCTCGACGAAGCCGTTGCAGGCCCGGTTGCCACTAAAATCTGCCATCGAAGAATGACGGGCGGGTCGCTGGATGGATATCGCCGTGTCGCCGTTGGCCGGCTTGCTGCCGGGGACGAGCGAAACTACAGCATTGTTAGCCGCTTCCGCGCACGCCGCGGACGCCCTGCTGCGCGAAAGCCCCGCGCTGCGCACGGCCTTGTCGATCTGCTTGCATGCGCAGGTTCCGATGCTGCTGGTATGGGGCCGCGACGACCGCTGCATCTACAACGATGCCTGTATTGCAGTGCTGGGGCCTAGTCATCCGGCGGCATTCGGGCAGCCGCTTGCGGCGCTGACTAACGCATCCGGTGGCGAGGGCGAGCAAGCGACCAATACACCCCTGAATCTGGCGACCTGGTCATGCAGCCCGGTACTGCAAGCTGGCGAGCGGCTGGGTGCCTTGTACGTCGGCGTTGCAACTTCAACCACTGACGTCAGCGAACAACATCACAGCGACTGTCGCGACAGCTTTTTATTGATGCTGGAAGACGCGCTACAGCACGTGTCCGATCCGCGACAGATCATCGACACCAGCGTGCGCTTGCTTGGCGAACATTTGCACGCGAACCGTTGCGCGTTTGGCCTGGCCGCCGCCGATGGCAGCACCCTGCATGTGATCAGCGACCATGTACAGGACATGCCGAGCCTGCAAGGCGATTTTCCGCTGGAGGCGGCGCAGGGCCTGCGCGATGCGTTGCTGGAAAATCGTCCCTGGTTCACCACCGATGCAATGGCACCGGGTGCGCCGGACTATGTGGCCGAGCAGTACCGCCGCTCCGGCTTGCGTGCCTCGCTGGCCATTCCATTGCACAAGCACGGTCGCCTGGTGGCAGCGATCGGTGTGCATCAGCGCGCGCCGCGGCACTGGCTGTCGACCGAGATCGAACTGGTGCGCTTGGTGGCGGCACGCTGCTGGGAGTCGATGCAACGGGCTAAGGCACAGCAGCAACTGGCGGCCAACGAAGCGCGCCTGCGTCGCCTCGCCAACACGCTGCCGCAGATCATCTTCATTGCCGATCCAGACGGACGCCCGTACTACTTCAACCAGCGCTGGTACGAGTACACCGGCCTGGATCCTTCCAACGACGAAGAAGCCGCGTGGCACCGGGCACACACTGCCGACGGCCTACGCCTGTCCACGCAGGCCTGGACATTGGCATTGAGCGGCGAGCGCGCATTCGAGGTGGAGTGCGAACTGCTGCGTCACGATGGGCTGTCGCGTTGGCATCTGGCGCGTGCACTGCCGGTACGCGGCGACGACGGCAGCATCAGCGAGTGGATCGGCACCTATACCGACATCCATGACCGGCGCGCGTTCGAACAGCAATTGCGCGAAAGCGAAGTGCGCTTCCGTGCGCTCTGCGAAACCGTCCCGGCGATGATCTGGATGTCCGACGCGCAAGGCGATTGCGTGTACTGGAATCCGCGCTGGTACAACTTCACCGGACAGGGCGAAGACCAGGCGCTGGATCAGGGCTGGTGGGATGTGATGCATGCCGATGATGCGGCACGCGTGCGGCATGCCTTCGAACAGGCGCTCAATCAACGCGGCGAATTCCTCGCCGAATACCGCGTGCGTCGCCACGATGGGCAATACCGTTGGTGCATCGACACCGCATCGCCGCACTTCGCCAGCGATGGGCGCTTTCTTGGGCACATCGGCTCGCTCACCGACATTTCCGAACGCAAGCACATCGAAGACACCACTGCCTCCGACCGGGCGATCCTGAGTTTGATCACCACCGGCGCACCACTGGCGGTGGTACTGGATGCAATTGCGCTAAGCGTTGAGGCACGCGGCGAAATCCCGCTGTACTGCTCGGTGATGGTGCGCGACGAGGTCCGCCATACCTTGAGCTTCGGCTCCGCACCGCATTTCCCAATCGAATACCGCGGACACTTCGAGCCATCGGCGATCGGGCCGGATGGCCCGCCCTGCGCGCTTTCGGCGCATCTGGGCCGTCAGGTGATCTGTGCGGACATCCAGGCCGATGCCAGCTTTGCCAGCCACCATGCGATCTCGGCGACGATGGGCATCGCGGCGTGCTGCGTCACTCCGATCCTGGCCAGCAATGGGCAAGTCCTGGGCACGCTCAACATTTATTACGACCGCCCTCACCTGCCCTCGTTACGCGAACAGGCAATGGCGCGCTCGGCCTCGCATTTGGCCGGCATCGTGATCGAACGCACCCGCGTGGATGCCAAGCTCAAGTTGTCGTTGCAGGCAGAAACCGCCGCACGCGCCCAAGCCGAGCATGCCAGCCGCGTCAAAGACGAATTCCTGGCCACGCTCAGCCACGAGTTGCGCACACCACTCAACGCGATTCTGGGTTGGTCGCGGTTGATGCAATCGGACATGACGGAGCCGGCCAATCTTGGCCGTGGTCTGGTGATTATCGAACGCAGTGCGCGTGCGCAGACGCAGATCATCGACGATCTGTTGGACATGAGCGCGATCCTGTCCGGCAAGATCCGCCTGCAGGCCGAGCATTTCGACATCGCCGGCTTGGTACGCAGCACGCTGGAACTGATGCAGCCGACCGCGCTGGCGCGCGAGATCGCGCTTGAGCTGGATGCGCCTTGCGATGTCCAATTGTGGTTCTTTGGCGATGCCGGGCGGCTACAGCAGGTGCTCACCAACCTGCTCAGCAATGCGCTCAAGTTCACCCCGGCCGGCGGCACGGTACGGGTGGCGATGGACGTCGAAGACGAGCGCCTGCGCCTGTGCGTACAGGACACCGGCATCGGCATTGCAGCGGAATTCCTGCCACATGTGTTCGACCGTTTTCGGCAGGCCGATGCCGGCACGACACGCCGCGTCGGCGGACTGGGCCTGGGCTTGTCGATCTCGCGTCAGTTGGTGGATCTGCATGGCGGCAGCCTGGGTGCGTCCAGCGCAGGCGAAGGACAGGGTGCGCTGTTCACCATCGTGTTGCCGTTCCAGCACGGGGTCAGCGAGCTCCGCCCTGCGTCGGCAGACACCGCACACGTTGGCGCGTTGCCGGACGAGTGCCGTCACCGCCTGGCCGGCGTGCGCCTGTTGCTGGTCGACGACGATCAGGATTCGCGCGAGGCAGTGATGCAGTTCCTGATGCTGGCCGGCGCGCAGGTGCAGGCTGCAGGCTCGGTGGACACGGCCGAGCAGTGTTTGGCGAATGCGCACTTCGATGTCTTGGTGAGCGATATCGCAATGCCATTGCGCGATGGCTACGACTTGATCCGAACGGTGCGTTCGGGCCGCGCCGATCTACCACGACATATTCCGGCCATCGCACTCACCGCTTATGTTCGCGAAGAAGACCGCGACCGCGCGGTGGTGGCCGGCTTCAGTGCGCACATGGGCAAACCGGTGGAACCGCCCGGCCTGGTCGATCTGATCGAGCGCTTGATCTTGCCGACGCGTGTGGTGCGGGATGCGGTGCAATAGCGCTGGAGCGTGCCTGGTCGATGACTTGGTCACTGATCGGCATACTGAGGAAGCCTGCCCGCACCGAGCGCTTTTTCTTGCTACGGTGCAGAGAGGGTGGAACGCTTAGTTCGTCGAGGGCGCGCTGCCCTCGCTGCACGCGGATAAGACTGCGCAAATCACCTTGTCACTGATCGTCAAAATTGACCAAGCCGAGCTGCACCGGTGCAATCACAGGCGACGGCACTGAAAAGTCTGGCGAGTTGCTTTCTTGAAGAATAAGGACACCGCGTCGCGCAACTTGGCGGTCGCTTTGTTGAAAACGCTGCGTACCGACCAGGCCTGACTGGACCTTGTCCGCCTACCGTGGCGGGACCTTACGTAGCATGGATGCTGTGTAAGCGCTTACATGGACGTACTTGCAGCGTGCCCCACGGGTGGGCGGGCAAGCGCCCTGCAGCGACGTCGCAGATCACTCGAAGCTTCTGGCGGCATGCCAGTTACCAAAGAAACCAACCAGAGGTGCCCGCCACCTATGGCGTCATGATCTGCGGCTAAGACATCCAAGCCCAACCGCAGACCAGACCATTGCGACGTCAGATCCATGCCACGCCGATCAACCGAACAATCAAACGCACGACTTAACGACGCTTAGCACGTGCAAATGCAGCTGCCAGCGCATTGTCGGCCGGCGGCGCGGTGATCCGCGGTTGACTGTTGGCTTGCGCCTGACCGCGCCCACCACCGTCGCGCCGGCCCTGCCCAGGACCGGGGCCGCGCGCCTGGCGCGGTTGCGCTGAGCCATCCGCCGGTGGCGGCGTATCGGACAAACGGCAGGTCAGCGCGATGCGCTTGCGTGCCACATCGACTTCCAGCACCTTGACCTTGACGATGTCGCCGGCCTTGACCACATCGCGCGGGTCCTTGACGAAGGTCTCCGACAACGCCGAGATATGCACCAAGCCATCCTGGTGCACGCCGATATCGACGAATGCACCGAACGCGGCCACGTTGCTGACCACCCCTTCGAGCACCATGCCTGGCTTGAGGTGCTTGATGTCCTCAATGCCTTCGGCGAACTGCGCTGCCTTGAATTCGGGACGCGGATCGCGGCCGGGTTTTTCCAGCTCCTTGAGGATGTCGCGCACGGTCGGCACCCCGAATTGTTCGTCGGTGAACATCTCCGGCTTCAGGCCACGCAAAAAACTGCCATCGCCCAGCAATGCCTTGATCGGCTTGCCGGTGCTGCTGACAATGCGCTCGACCACCGGATACGCCTCCGGATGCACCGCCGACACGTCCAGCGGCTCTTCACCATCGGCAATGCGCAAGAACCCCGCGCATTGTTCGAAGGTCTTGTCGCCCAGGCGCGGCACCTTCAGCAGGTCCTTGCGGCGCTTGAACGGGCCGTTGTCGTCGCGATGGCGCACGATATTCTCCGCCACCGTGCCGGACAGGCCGGACACGCGCGACAACAGCGCCGCCGAGGCGGTATTGACGTACACACCGACCGCGTTGACGCAGTCTTCCACGCGCGCTTCCAGCGCCTTGGCCAAACGATATTGATCCACATCGTGCTGGTATTGGCCCACGCCAATTGCCTTCGGCTCGATTTTGACCAGCTCTGCCAACGGATCCTGCAGACGACGCGCGATCGACACGGCACCACGCAGCGATACGTCCAGATTCGGAAACTCCTTGGCTGCGAACTCGGACGCCGAATACACCGATGCGCCCGCTTCGCTGACCACGACCTTCTGCAGCTTGGCCGCGCCGCACAGCGCAATCGCCTCGCCGGCCAGCTTGTCGGTCTCGCGGCTGGCTGTCCCGTTGCCGATCGCGATCAGCTCCACGTTGTGCTGCATGCACAACTTTTTGATCGTCTGCAGCGACTGATCCCACTGCCGCTTAGGCTCGTGCGGATAAATCGTTTCGGTGGCCACCAGCTTGCCGGTGGCATCGACCACAGCGATCTTGCAACCGGTACGGATGCCCGGATCCAGCCCCAGCACGACGCGTGGGCCGGCGGGCGCCGCCAGCATCAGGTCCTTGAGGTTGTCGCCGAACACCGCAATCGCTTCGGCTTCTGCCTTTTCGCGCGCCTGGTTGAACAGGTCCAGCAGCAGGTGCATGTGCAGCTTGGCGCGCCAGGTCAGCCGGCAGGCATCCAGCAACCAGCGATCGGCCGGGCGTCCTTCATTAGAAATGCCGGCATTGCGCGCCACGCGCCCTTCGGCATATTGATGTCCGGCCTCGGCATCGCTGCCCGGGTCCAGATCCAGGTACAGGATTTCCTCGCGTCGCGCGCGAAACAGCGCCAATAAGCGGTGCGACGGAATCTTCGCCAGCGTTTCGGCGTGATCGAAGTAGTCGCGGTATTTGGCACCGGCCTCTTCCTTGCCCTCGGCCACGCGCGCGCGGATCACGCCGTTGTCGTTCAACCAGCTGCGCAGCTCACCCACCAGCGCGGCATCTTCGCCCCAGCGCTCCATCAGGATGGCGCGCGCGCCTTCCAGCGCTGCCTTGATATCGGCCACGCCCTTCTCTGCGTCGATGTACGACGCAGCAGCGACTTCCGGCGCCTGGTTCGGGTCGGCCAGCAAGCCGTCGGCCAGCGGCTCCAGACCGGCTTCGCGCGCAATCTGGGCACGCGTGCGCCGCTTGGGCTTGTAGGGCAAGTACAGATCTTCCAGCCGCGACTTGCTGTCGGCCGCCATGATCTCGTCGCGCAATTCGTCGCTGAGCTTGCCCTGCTCCCCAATGCTGGACAGGATCGCCGCGCGGCGTTCTTCCAGCTCGCGTAGGTAGGTCAGGCGCGTTTCCAGGTTGCGCAACTGGGTATCGTCAAGGCCGCCGGTGACTTCCTTGCGATAGCGGGCAATGAACGGAACGCTCGCGCCCTCATCGAGCAGGGCAATGGCGGCGCGCGCCTGGGCGGGTTGGGCACCGATCTCGTCGGCGATGGTGCGAGCAATCTGCTGGGCAAGCTGGCTATCGTGCATGACGGCGCGGCGTGAACCGCTTCACTGAAAAAAAGCATTTTCGCAGTGCAGGCCCGCTACGGAAACCCGTTGACAGCGCCGTCATAACCCTATGCCGCCGCGCTCAGCTGACGTGACGCGCGTAGTGGGTAGCGGCGCGTTCGACCAGAATGCTTTCGTGCAGCGATTCCAGCGCCATCACACGGACCTTGCCTACGTCCTTCAGCGGCACCATGCGCTCGACATACACCTCAGGACCAGCGTCGGTCATCGCACGCGACTTGCTGAAGCCGTAAGGCACCACGCCCTTGTCGCCATCTTTGCTGCCACCGACGTACAGGACAATCGACATACCCACACCCTTTTGCTGCTGTTGCTGCGTTGTGGCGCAAGGATAACCAGCACGCCGTGAGGAGCTTTCCACGCACGTTAACGCCGGCTGTTTGCGGTTTGGTGACGGCGGCAAGACGGGGCCCGCCTCACGGCCGCTTCACCCCACTTGGCTGTCAATCGCGATCCGCCCGCTCTCTATACACCACCGCATGGACCTCAAAAGTGGCTACCCGTTCTGGTCGATCCGCAATGGATTAATGCGCGCTTACCCGCGCCTGGAGCAAGACACCCAATGCGAGATCGCCATCGTCGGTGGCGGCGTCACCGCCGCGCTGCTTGCGCACGAATTGCTGCGCCACGGACACGCAGTGGTCGTGATCGAACAGCGCGACATCGGCTGGGGCAGCACCTCGGCCAGCACCGCCTTGCTGCAGTACGAAATCGATACGCCGATGATCGAACTGGCCAAACAGCACGGTATGCAGGCAGCGGCGCTGGCCTATGGCGCGTGCGCACAAGCCATTCTCGATCTGCAGGGCCTGTGCAATACCTTGGGCGGTACCGACTTCACACGCCAGGACAGCCTGTACTACGCCAGCCGCTCGCGTGATGTAAAAGACCTGCGCAGCGAGCTGGAGACCCGCATGGAGCACAAACTGCCGGTGGAATGGATCGGACGCGAGCCGCTCTGGCACAACTACGGCGTGCATTCGGACGGCGCGATTCTGAGCCGCCTGGCCGCCAGCGTGGACCCTTACCGCCTCTGCTATCGCCTGTTTGGCGAGTGCGAGCAGTACGGCGCGCGCATCTACGACCGCACCACCATTGTCGCGATCGACCCGCACGACCAGCATGTCCAACTGCGCACAGCAGAGGGCGTCAGCGTGCGTGCGCGTAACGTGATCCTGGCGGCCGGCTATGCCAACCAGCGCTGGCTCTCGCAGCCGGTGGCGCGTAACCGCAGCAGCTACGCCTTCGTCACCGACCCCTTGCACGATGACGAGATGGGTGCGCTCAAGCACACCATGATGTGGGAGACCGCGCGCCCATATTTGTACGTCCGCAGCACCCCGGATGGGCGCGTGGTCGCCGGTGGCGAAGACGACAATATCGACATCCCCACGCGCCGCGATGCGCGGGTGCAGAACAAGCTCAAGACGTTGCTGAAGAACATTGCCAAGACCATGCCGGATATACGCCTGCGCCCGGCGTTCGCATGGGCTGGCACCTTCGCCGAAACTGCCGACGGGTTGCCGTTCTTCGGGCCGCACGCCGAACTGGGGCCACGCGTGTCGTTCGCGATGGCGTATGGCGGCAACGGCATTACCTACAGCGCGATTGGCGCGGGCTTATTACGCGCCCAACTGGAGGGCAGGCCTCACCCGTTATCCGACGTGTTCGGCTTCTCGCGTTTGGGTTGAAACCACCAAGGCCACCAGCCGTGGCCATGCATCGCGTACCTATCGGCGGCCCGCTCCAGCGGGTTGCGTACATGGATGCCGCCGCACAACAGGTAGACCGGCAAAAACAGCGGTCCCAGCAGCATGTATTGATACACATGCGCGCGCTCGTGGTCGCCCAGGCGCACCGGAGGATGCTCGCAACGGCCCGCAGCGTGCGCGTAGGTACTGCACTGCAGGTCGAGCGACGCACCCTTCAGCAGGATCACGTTGCCCAACGTCATCGCCCCGCCCGGCCCCCATGGCCAGGCATGGAAGACCACCGCATGTTCCCGTGCGGACCAGAGTGCGTGTGCGCCAAAGCAACACCCGGCAGCGCCGATCGCCAGCCCGAGCAAGGTATTGGGCAGCGTCCATAACGCGCCCAGCGCCTGCAGTGCAAGCCGCACGCGCGTTGCCGGATTCAGTCGGCCTGGTTGGGAATCAGCAGCCACAGAATCAGATAGACCAGGATGCCGGGAAATGCGGCCGAGGCAATCGACACGATCACGAACAATACGCGCAGCAGCGTGGAGCTCCAGCCAAACCGATGCGCGATGCCGCCAACGACACCGGCGATCATGCGGTCATTCAGGGAGCGGGACAGCGTGGTAGTGGACATGGCAAGACTCCTGCAAACGTAGCCAACAGTCTAAAAAGCGCGACGGGAGCACATCGTGACGGCTGCACAGCCTGCTCAGCGCAGCGTCACCCGCGCGTGCGGCAGGCCGCGATGTCAGGCATTGCCGCCGCGTTCCTGCAACCAGCGATGGATCGCCACCGGCACCTCGCGCTGGGCACGTCCGGAGACGTAGATCCCGATATGCCCACCGCGGAAGCTGAGTTCGCTGTAATCGTCGCTTCCGACCAGCCCACGCAGTGCGCGCGAGGCATCCGGCGGCACCAGGTGGTCGTGTTCGGCGTAGATATTCAGTACCGGCATATCGAGCGCCTGCAGATCGACCGCCTGCCCGCCGATCCTTACTTGTCCGGTGACCAGCCCATTGCGCTGGTAGAACAACGTGACGAATTCGCGGAAGGCTTCGCCCGCCAGATCGGGCGAATCGAAGATCCACTTTTCCATGCGTAGAAAATCTTCCAGCGCCTGCTTGTCGTCGAGGATGTCGAGCAAACCCACGTATTTCTGCAGATTGAGCCGGAACGGCTTGAGCATCAGGTAACTGGCGTTCATCAGATCCGCCGGCACGTTACCCATCGTGTCCACGAACAAATCCACATCGACCATGCGCGCCCAGTTGGACAGCATGTTGTCGGGGGTGTGGAAATCCACCGGCGTCACCATCGTGATCAGGTTGCGTACCTTGTCGCGTTGTAGCGCCGCGTAGCACAACGAGAACGTGCCGCCCTGACAGATGCCGAGCACATCGACCGCCTCCAGCCCGGACTGCGCGCGCAAGTGATCCACTGCACCATCGATGTAGCGCAGCAAATAATCTTCCAGCGTGAGGTAACGCTCGGAGCGATCCGGGTAGCCCCAGTCCAGTACGTAGACGTCCTGGCCGTGACTCAGCAGCCCCTTCACCAGCGAGCGATCCGCCTGCAGATCGACCATGTACGGGCGATTCACCAGCGCATAGACGATTAGCAGCGGCGTCTTGGCCACCGGCGCCTGCTCGCCGATGAAGCGATACAGCACCACCTTGCCGTCGCGCCAGATTTCTTCGCGCTCGGTGACGCCGTAATCCACGTCGTCCACGCCCGGCAGCAGCTTGAGCCCTTCGCGCAACTTGCGTTGCATCGACAGGGTTTCCTGCATCAGGTCTTCGGCACTGAATCCCAACGGGCCTTTCATGCCTGCGCTCCACGTGGCTTGCGTGCGGTGGGTTTGCCAGCCGCAGGCTTGGCCGAGGGTTTCGCGCCAGTGCCCTTTTTAGCCGGCGTCTTTTTCGCCGGCTTAGTGCTGGCCGAGGTCTTTTTAGCCGCCGTCGTTGGGCCCGCAGACTTTTTGACGGACGCCTTCCTCGATGCACCCTGCTTCACCGCCCGCGCTGCCGTGGGCGGCAGGGCTGCACCGCTCGGCTTGGCGGCCGCTGCTCGCTTGCCTGCGGCCGGCGCGACCGGATCAGATTCGGGCGCCGCCGTGGGCTTGCTCGGCGGTGACGCTGCGGCGCGTAACATCCTCCTGACCAAGCGTTCCAGTTCGGCGATGCGGCGGTGCGCGGCGTCCATCTCGGAGCGTGTCGGCATGCCGATGCGTTCGCTAAGTTGCTCGATCTCTTCCTGTAGCGCAGCGCGCAGGCGCATGTGCGCATTGGCGAAGCCGCCGTACACCTCGCGAAAGTGATCCGACAAGGCGATGTCGGCATAGGATTCCTCGGCCGCTTCGATCCACAGATCGAACAAGGCGCGGGCGCTGGTCAACTGGCTGCCGCTACTTTCGTGCTCGCTCAGTTTGGACGCAAAACGCGCAAACGCCTGCTCGATCGCCGCCTTGAGTTGCTCGCCGTAGGCTTCCGATTGGGCCTGGAAATCCTGCTGCGCGCGGGCCAATTTCTGCAGGCGCGACTGGTGATTGCGGTTCAAACCAAACGCCGGCATGTCCAGCCACGGCGCGTTTTCCTCCCGCCATTTTTGCAGTGTCTGCGCCGCTTCCTGCAGCCACGGGTCGAACCCGCCCGGGCTGCCGCCGCGCAGCGAGCCCAGCGTCCACTGCATCAGCTGTTCGCCCTGCCCTTGTACGGCTTGGCGCCAGGCATCAGCCACTTCATTGGCCGACGTGTCGCGCCCGGCAAACTGCGCGGCCACTTGTTGCATGGTGCCGAACCAATCACCGGCCTGGGTACGGAAGCGATTGATCGCCTCCTGCGCCTGCGGTGCGGCCTGGGTGGGCAGCAACTGCGACCACCAATCCACCGCCTTGCGCCAATCCTGGGGGGCGTCGCCACCGGACGCAGGCGGCGGTTGTTGCGCAGCGGCGCCGGCCTGGCCGTGGCGCATGGCATCTCCCCAGGCAGCCCAGTATTGGCGCGCCTTGTCGTCGAAGTTGCCGTTGTCCGAACCGCTGCTTGCCATCATTCCGTCCCGTGACCGTTCACCGAGCCATCCTACCGCGTGCGTACCAGCGTGCCGCTCAAGGTTTGGGGATTCGCAGCGTCTTGCTGATCATCAGCGAGCCGGACACCGCAAACAGCAGCACCAGCGGGTGGAACTGCCACGGACCCAGCTGCCACTGGCCCCACCACAAAGTCTCGCCGAGATGGCCACTGCTGGCGGCGACCGCGAGCAGGATCACCAGCAGCAGGCTGGTGGGAATGGGCGTGCCTTCGAAATACGGCACCTTGTCGGCCTCGCCGGCGATCGCTTCGGCCGTCACGTTGTAGCGCGCCAGCCGGCTCACGCCGCAGCAGACGAAATAGCTCAGCACCAGCCAGTCCCAGCCGCCGCGCATGCCGCAGGCATACCCCAGAGCCGCCGGCGCCACGCCAAAAGAAATCACATCCGCCAGCGAATCCAGCTCGCGGCCCAAGGTGGACGACGCCTTGCGCCAGCGCGCCACGTGCCCGTCCAGCGCATCGAACACAAATGCCAGCGGAATCAGCGCCATCCCCAGCAACAGATCGCCACGATGCCCCTCTTGCAGGAACCGCATTGCCGCAAACACCGCGCCGGTGCCGCAGAAAGCGTTGGCAAGTGTGAACCAGTCCGCGAGTTGGAAATCGCGCAGCATCGAAAAATGGCGTTTCATGCGGAGCCTGAGATAAGCAAGACGCGAAGGGTAACGCGCGCGCGCCATGCAGGCGACCGTTTCCCCACACTCGGCTAGGCTGGCGATCCGCGCGACCGCTCCCGGCTGCGCATCACTTCGTGAGGACACCCGATGCGCAGCATCCTGATCACCGGCGCGGGCAGCGGCATTGGCGCCGGTATCGCCACCCATTTGGCGGCCGATGGCCATCACCTGATCGTCAGCGACATGGAACTGGCGGCCGCCGAGCGCACGGCGGATGCGGTGCGCCAGGCTGGCGGCTCGGCCGAAGCGCTGGCGCTGGACGTCACCGACGCAGCCAGCATCGCGCAGGCACTGGCCAGTGCATCCCGCGCCCCGCAAGTGCTGGTGAACAATGCCGGCCTGCAGCACGTGGCCGCGCTGGAAGACTTCCCGATGCAGCAGTGGGCGCTGCTGGTGGATGTGATGCTCACCGGCGCGGCACGTCTCAGTCGGGCCGTGCTACCCGGCATGCGCGCTGCCGGCTATGGCCGCATCGTCAATATCGGCAGCATCCACTCGCTGGTGGCCAGCCCGTACAAGAGCGCGTACGTCGCCGCCAAGCATGGACTGGTCGGCCTGGCCAAGGTCATCGCACTGGAAACCGCCGATTGCGACATCACCGTCAACACGCTGTGCCCCAGCTATGTGCGCACGCCGCTGGTGGAGCGGCAGATCGCCGATCAGGCGCGTACCCGCGGCATCGCCGAGGACGCGGTGATCCGCGATGTAATGCTCAAGCCGATGCCTAAGGGTGCCTTCATCGATTACGACGAGCTGGCCGGCACCGTGGCGTTTCTGATGTCGCATGTCGCGCGCAACATCACCGGGCAATCCATCGCCATCGACGGCGGCTGGACGGCGCAATAACCACGCTGGCGAAATTTTGATCAGCCGTCGCGCGCGCCAGATGGCGCAAGGGCTGTGCGCATCTGTCCACAGACTTGCGCAGCGTCCATCCACAGGGGATGTGGAGAACGATGTGACGTCCGCCGTTCCGTGGAGAGCCGAGATGCTCCCCGATGATCGCTGTTCAAAACGGAACGGTTGAGCCTGGCTGGTGTCGAGTGCTGCACTGCTCGCCGGCACTGCCCGCCAATCTGGTGTCGAGTGGTAGGTCGCTGACCGACATCGCTCGCCGATGCAGTCCACATGCGGCAGTCGGCTTCGGCGAACGTCCCTGCTGGCGCGGCATCGGCAGCGCGTATCCCGCGTCCCGTGCAAGCGGCGGGGTCCGCGAACCGATCAGATGCGCGAATACGTCCATGACTGCATGCGCCCGTCGCGATACGGCATGACGCCATGGAACGGGCGTGGGTCGCCATCGAACACCAGCGGCAGGAAATTGCGATCGCCCTCCCACATCGGCACCTGGTCCATCTGGTCGATCGCGATCCATTCCAGCGTCCCTTCCGGATTGGACGTGTGTGGCGTCCCTTCGAAGCCGCGGATCAGGAACACGAAGCCCAGCCAGTCTTCGCCCTGTTTGCCGAAACCCGGCCAGCTGATGGTGCCGCGCAGTTGCATCTGGCCGCAGTCCACGCCGGCTTCTTCACGAATTTCGCGGCGCATGCAGGCCAGCACGTCTTCGTCCGGCTCCATCTTGCCGCCCAGGCCGTTGTATTTGCCCAGATGCTGGTCCCCGGGACGGGCGTTGCGGTGAATCATCAGCACCTGGGTGCCGTCCGGCGACAACAGGTAGCCGAGCGTGGCGACAATCGGGGTATAGGGCATGGCACGCGATCTGACATGAAGCGCATCAGTATGACTGAAGCGGTATGACCGAAGCGGCGCGGCGTACGCTGCGGCAACGCTGGCTCAGCCGACGGCGGCCTGCGGGTTCGGCCGCGGCGGTGCCACGTAATCGGTATCCAGGCGCAGCGTCGCAACGCCGTGACCACGCTCGGCCAGGTACTCCAGCCACTTGCCCAGGAACGTATTCATCCGCATGCGGTGGCTGATCAGCTCGGCCGGCGGCGGGAACATGCCCATCACGTCCTGCCAGCGACGACCGACATAGCAATGTGTGGTCTCGGCCTGGCGCGCGTCGCGATACAGGCGCACATACGCCGACGGGTCCGGCTCGCCAGTCACCGGGTCGCACAGGTCGTAGGTCAAACGCAATTCCACCGTGTAGCGGTGACACTCGATCACGTCCAGCCGCAGGTTCAGGCCGTCGCCGATCGACGACACATAGGAACCGGGGGCCAGATCGGCCGGAGCGAACAGCCGGGTCAGATGCTGGAAGTTTTCTGCGTACAAGCCCATCAGCCAGCCAAAGCGGCTCAGTTTGGGAATGCGTTCGAGTTTGCTCAGTGCTTGCGCCATGGGCCGATCCTACACGCTGCGCCGCCGCACGGGCAGCATTGACGAGGGCCCAATCGCAGGCCTACCTTGGCGGAGCCCTGCCCCGCCCACTTCGTTTCCCAAGCCACCGCACGAACTGCCAGGCCAGTTCCCCCGGCCACTGGGCACGCCCGCCGAAGACCCGCTAGACGGCTACCACTCCCGAATGTCCAATCCCCCCTCCCCGATCAAAACATTTCGCGCTGAAGTCCCAGCGTAGACAACACCTTGCTGGAGATTTCTTCGATCGACGTATTGGTTGTGCTGAGCGAGGGAATGCGCTCCATCTGGAACATGCGCTCGGCGATCGCCACTTCGCGCCGGCAGGTCTCTGCCGCGCTGTAGCGCGAATTGGCCCGCCGCTCCTGCCGAATCTGCTGCAGCCGCTCCGGATCGATCGTCAGACCGAACAACTTGCTACGGTAATTACGCAACCGCGGCGGGAGCTGTTCGTTTTCCAGATCTTCGTCGGTGAGCGGATAGTTGGCGGCGCGAATGCCGTAATGCAAGGCCAGGTAGATGCAGGTCGGCGTTTTACCCGCGCGCGACACCGCTACCAGGATCACATCGGCCTCGTCGTAATTCAATGCGATGCCATCGTCGTGACTCAGCGCGAAGTTCATCGCGTTGATGCGGCGGTGATAGGTTTCGAAATCGACCATGCCGTGCGCGCGGCCCACTCGCGAATGCCGCGGTGCGTTGAGCTCGCGCTCCAGCGGCTCGATGAAAGGCGCGAACACATCCAGCATCAGCGCACCGCTTTCGGCCAGAATCATGCTCAATTGTGGATCCACGCACGAATTGACCACGACCGGACGCACCTGATACCGCTCGCCCGCAGCGCGCACACGCATCGCGGCGTCGCGCGCTTTTTCTGCATCATCGATGAACGACATGCGGTCGGTGACGAAGTTGAACCCGCTGAACTGCGTGAGCAAGCTATGCCCAATCGTTTCAGCGGTGATACCGGTTCCATCGGAGACGTAAAACACCGGCCGAATTGTTGACATCAAGACCACCTCTTTGAACTAGTGTTCAAAACTTACGGGTTCATGCTTGTGCATATTCCGCTGTGCACTGCATCATAGCGGCTTCTTCCTACGGACGCGGCCATCCAGCCCGCTCGGGCGATGGCCATACGGAGCATCGCGCTTGAACGAGAATATCCTGTGGTTGCATGAGCTACGCCTGGCCGACCTGGCCCGCGTAGGCGGTAAGAATTCCTCACTTGGCGAGATGATCGGCAACCTTGCCGGGTTGGGCGTTTCGGTTCCGGGTGGATATGCGACCACTGCGGAAGCTTTCAAGGACTTCATCGCCCATAACGATCTGTCCAAGCGCATCTTCGACAAGCTGGCAACGCTGGATGTCGAAGACGTGAACGCGCTGACGCTGGCCGGCAAGGAAATCCGCGGCTGGGTGATCGACGCACCGCTGCAGCCGGAACTGGACCGCGACATCCGTGCCGCTTACGAACAACTGTGCGCCGAGAATGGCGGCGGCGACGTTGCGGTTGCCGTGCGCTCCTCGGCAACCGCCGAAGACTTGCCGGACGCCTCGTTCGCAGGCCAGCAGGAAACCTTCCTCAATGTGACCGGCGCCGACGACGTGGTGCACAAGGTCAAGGAAGTGTTCGCCAGCCTCTACAACGACCGCGCGATTGCCTATCGCGTGCACCATGGCTTCAAGCATGAAGACGTGTTCCTGTCGGCGGGCGTGCAGCTGATGGTGCGCTCGGGCGTGGGTGCTGCCGGCGTGTTGTTCACGCTGGACACCGAATCCGGTTTTCGCGACGTGGTGTTTGTCACCTCCAGCTTCGGCCTGGGCGAAATGGTCGTGCAGGGCGCGGTCAACCCGGACGAGTTCTACGTCTACAAGCCCACGCTGACTGCGGGCAAGCCGGCAATCCTGCGTCGCTCGCTTGGTAGCAAGGCCATTCGCATGGTGTACTCGGATGTGCCGGGCGAGCGTGTGCGCACCGAAGACACGCCGGTGGAACTGCGCAGCACCTTCTCGATCAGCGACGAAGACGTGCAGGAGCTTTCCAAGCAGGCGCTGGTGATCGAAAAGCATTACGGCCGCCCGATGGATATCGAGTGGGCCAAGGATGGCGTGAGCGGCAAACTGTTCATCGTGCAGGCGCGCCCGGAAACGGTGAAGTCGCGCAGCCACGCCACCCAGATCGAGCGCTTCTCGCTGGAGGCCAAGGACGCCAAGATCCTGGTCGAAGGCCGCGCGGTCGGCGCCAAGATCGGTAGCGGCGTGGCACGCGTGGTGCGCTCGCTGGACGACATGAATCGCGTGCAGGCAGGTGATGTGCTGATTGCGGACATGACCGACCCCGATTGGGAGCCGGTGATGAAGCGCGCGTCGGCGATCGTCACCAACCGTGGCGGCCGTACCTGCCACGCGGCCATCATCGCGCGTGAACTCGGCGTGCCGGCCGTGGTGGGCTCGGGCAACGCCACCGACGTGCTCAGCGACGGCCAGGAAGTGACCGTGAGCTGCGCCGAAGGCGACACCGGCTTCATCTACGAAGGCCTGCTGCCGTTCGAGCGCACCACCACCGACCTGGGCAACATGCCGCCTGCCCCGCTCAAGATCATGATGAACGTGGCCAACCCGGAGCGTGCCTTCGACTTCGGCCAGCTGCCCAATGCCGGTATCGGCCTGGCGCGCCTGGAAATGATCATCGCCGCGCACATCGGTATTCACCCGAACGCGCTGCTGGAATACGACAAGCAGGATGCCGACGTCCGCAAGAAGATCGACGCCAAGATTGCCGGCTACGGCGATCCGGTCAGCTTCTACGTCAACCGTCTGGCCGAAGGCATCGCGACGCTGACTGCGTCGGTGGCGCCGAACACGGTGATCGTGCGTCTGTCGGACTTCAAGTCCAACGAGTACGCCAACCTGATCGGCGGTTCGCGTTACGAGCCGCATGAAGAGAACCCGATGATCGGCTTCCGTGGCGCCAGCCGCTACGTCGATCCGTCCTTCACCAAGGCGTTCGCGCTGGAGTGCAAGGCGGTGTTGAAGGTGCGTAACGAGATGGGCCTGGACAACCTCTGGGTGATGATCCCGTTCGTGCGCACGCTGGAAGAAGGCCGCAAGGTGATCGAGGTGCTGGAGCAGAACGGGCTCAAGCAGGGCGAGAACGGCCTGAAGATCATCATGATGTGCGAGCTGCCGTCCAACGCGCTGCTGGCCGACGAGTTCCTGGAGATCTTCGACGGCTTCTCGATCGGCTCCAACGACCTGACCCAGCTGACCCTGGGTCTGGACCGCGATTCGTCCATCGTGGCGCACCTGTTCGACGAGCGGAACCCGGCGGTGAAGAAGCTGCTGTCGATGGCGATCAAGTCTGCGCGCGCCAAGGGCAAGTACGTGGGCATCTGCGGCCAGGGGCCGTCGGATCATCCGGAGCTGGCCGAGTGGTTGATGCAGGAAGGCATCGAATCGGTGTCGCTGAATCCCGACACCGTGGTCGACACCTGGCTGCGCCTGGCCAAGCTCAAGAGCGAGGGATAACAGGAATGGTGGGTGCTTTGTTGGCAGCGGCTGCGGGAGCAGTCGCTGCGAAGCCGGCGGCAGCCAAGGCGGCGGAGCCCGCGTTCAACTGGGCCAACATTCCCTGGGCGCAATACGCGCTCAACTGGGGGCTGGCGCTGCTGATTCTTGTGGTCGGCATGTGGCTGGCCAAGCAACTCAGCCAGTGGTTGCACCGTGCGCTGACCCGCGCCCGCATCGAGATCACGTTGACCAACTTCCTGCGCAACGTGTCGTATGCGTTGCTGCTGGTGCTGGTGTTCGTCAGCGCGCTGAGCAAGATCGGCGTGCCGCCGACCTCGCTGATCGCGGTACTGGGTGCGGCCGGTCTGGCCGTCGGCCTGGCGTTGAAGGATTCGCTGTCCAACATCGCCGCTGGCGTGATGCTGATCGTATTGCGGCCGATGCGCGACGGCGACCACGTGGTGATCGCCGGCCAGGAAGGCATCGTGGACGAGATCCGGATTTTCCAGACCCGGCTGCGCAGCTTCGACGAACGCATGATCACCCTACCCAACAGCACCATCACCACCGCGCCCATCGTCAACTACAGCACCCTGCCCAACCGTCGCCTGGAAGTGACCGTTGGCGTGGGATATGGCGACGACCTGAAGAAGGCCCAGCACCTGCTGCTGCAGATCGCCAAGGACAATCCGAACATTCTGGAGTCGCCGGCGCCGTTCGTGCAGGTCACCAACCTGGGCGAAAGCACGGTGGATCTGATGTTGTTTGCGTATGCGACCAACGGCAATTTCGGTGCGGCCAAGAGCGCCACGCTGGAACAGATCCGTAACCAGCTGCTGGAGAACGGGCTCAACATCCCCTACCCGCAGCGCGATCTGCACGTGTATCACCACGATGCAGATGGCAAGCCGATCTCCGATCTGTTGCTCAAAGGCATTACCGACGATGGCGATCTGAACAAGGGACCTTCGTTGGCGCGTTGATGCGGCGAGACAGGCAATCCCGCAGTAGAAAACAAACAGGCCGCATCGGACGATGCGGCCTGTTTTATTCGTGTGGATTGCTCGGAGTCGTGTTTGCGAGCCATGCAACCAAGTGACGTTGACAGGCGCTTCAATGGCGCGCTGGACACATCAGAGTGCTGGACGCCTCAAGCCACTGCACGCCCACACTGCGGAACACGCCGGCAGTTTCTCAGCCTTCCACACCCACATCGGTATCGCCACCAAGTGCGCCCATGAACTGACGATAGTGACGCAGCTCATCAATCGAATCGCGCACATCGCTCAGCGCGGTATGGGCCGAGCTCTTGGCAAAACCATTTGCCACCGTCGGCGCCCAGCGGCGCGCTAGCTCCTTGATGGTGGACACGTCGAGATTGCGGTAGTGGAAATAACGCTCCAGGCGCGACATCTGGCGATGCAGGAAGCGGCGGTCCTGGCAGATCGAGTTGCCGCACATCGGCGAGGCGCCGGCGCGAATCCACTCGCCCAGAAACGCCACTGTCTGCGCTTCGGCCTGTGCATGGGTGACCTGGCTGTCGAGCACGCGTTGCCACAGGCCGGAGCGACGGTGCTGGTTGCGGTTCCACTCGTCCATCGCTTCCAGGGTGGCCAGCGGGTGGGCGATGGCCAGTTCCGGCCCTTCGGCGAGCACGTTCAACTGCGCATCGGTCACGATGGTGGCGATCTCGATGATCGAATCGCGATCGGTATCCAGGCCGGTCATTTCCAGATCGATCCAGATCAGTCGGTCGTTGCCCGCAACGTTGTCTGCCATATCACCGTCCTGTGGAGGCCGTTGCCGGCCGGGGTACTGAAAGGGCGCGCATCATACCGCGGCCGTGCCGCTCAGGGCACGAGCGGCGGCTTGCCACGCTTGGCGCGAAAATAATTGGTCAGCCGCAGGCTTGCCTCTGCCGCCAGCACACCGCCCGCCACCTGCACGCGATGGTTGTGACGCGGGTCAGCCAACAGGTCGAAGACACTGCCGCAGGCACCGGTTTTGGGGTCGCTGGCGGCGAACACCACCCGCGCGATGCGCGCATGGATCATCGCCATGGCGCACATCGCGCACGGCTCGAGGGTGACGTAGAGCGTGCAGCCGATCAGGCGGTGATTGGCCAGGCGGCGCCCGGTCTCGCGCATCGCCACGATTTCGGCATGCGCGCTAGGATCGTGGCTGGCGATATTGAAGTTCCAACCTTCGCCCAGCACGTTGCCTTCGGCATCGACGACCAGCGCGCCAACCGGGATCTCGTCGTAGTCGCGCTCGGCACGCGCGGCCAAGTGGAGGGCGCGCTGCATCCAGTGCACGTCGATCGCCGTGTGTGGCGTATCGATCGGCGCATCGGTGGGCAACCCGGCAGGCAGGCTCACGTGGGCGAGCCGCCCTGACGTTCCAAGAACGCGGCGAACGCAGCAACCGTCGCCTCGCTGACATGGTGCTCGATGCCCTCCGCGTCGCGACGCGCCGTGGCTTCGTCGATGCCAAGCGCAAGCAGGAAGCGCTCCACGATCTGGTGCCGCTGCCGGCTGGAGGCAGCCAATGCCTCGCCGGCCGGGGTCAGAAACACGCCGCGGTAGGGCCTCTGCACAACCCAACCATCGCGTACCAACCGCTTGAGCATCTTGGCCACGGTGGGTTGCGCCACGCCCAGGCGCGCAGCGATGTCGACCTGACGTGCTTCCCCGCCGTCGACCAGAAGATCGGAGATCAGCTCCACATAGTCTTCGACCAGCTCGGCGCGGCGCGCTTCGCGCACCTGACGGAAGCTTTCCATGTGCACCTGTGCATCGATCAGGACCGGCGCGGCCGCTTCCACCTTTTCGCTCTTGCCCACCCTTGTCCTCGCTATCGTCGCCGGCGTCGATGCCGGGATGCGTAGTTTGAAGCACGCGGCCGATCAATACGATTGAGTTTGCCAATGCTCAACAGCATAGCACTTGCTATATCATCCTTATCGACCCATCATGGCCTCCCCCGCATGTCCGCCGACACCACCGCCTCAGCGCTATCGTCAGCCACCGCCACCGGTGGCCTAGGCGACCACCACGCCAGCGTCTCCGTGCCCAAGGGCGGCCATTGGTGGTTCCGCCTGCTGGCGTTTCTGGGACCAGGCTACATGGTGTCGGTGGGCTACATGGATCCGGGCAACTGGGCCACCGATCTGGCCGGCGGCTCGCAGTTCGGCTACCTGTTGCTGTCGGTGATCCTGTTGTCCAACCTGATGGCGATCGTGCTGCAAGGCCTGTCGGCGCGGCTGGGCATCGCGACCGGGCTGGATCTGGCGCAGGCCTGCCGCGCGCGCTACCCACGCGGCGTCAATCTGGCGCTGTGGGGCATTTGCGAACTGGCAATCATCGCCTGCGATCTGGCCGAGGTGATCGGCACCGCGATTGCGTTGAAGCTGCTGTTCGGCATGCCGCTCACCGTGGGCGCGATCATCACCGCGGTGGATGTGGTGCTGGTGTTGTTGCTGATGAACCGCGGATTCCGTGCGCTGGAGGCGTTCGTGATCGCGCTGCTGCTGATCATCTTCGTGTGCTTCGGCATCCAGATCGCATTGGCCGCGCCGCCGATTGCGGCAGTACTGGGCGGTTTCATTCCGCGTGCGCAGGTGGTTACCGACCCGCAGGCGCTGTACCTGGCGATCGGCATCATCGGTGCAACGGTGATGCCGCATAACCTGTATCTGCATTCGTCGATCGTGCAGACGCGCGCGTATCCGCGGACCGATGTCGGCAGGAAATCGGCGCTGCGCTGGGCGGTCACCGACAGTACCGTGGCGTTGATGCTCGCGCTGTTTATCAACGCATCGATCCTGATCCTGGCGGCAGCGGTCTTCCATGCGCAGGGCCGCACCGACGTGCAGGAGATCGAACAGGCGCATGCGTTGTTGGCGCCGATGCTGGGTGTTGGCCTGGCCTCGACCCTGTTCGCGGTGGCACTGCTTGCTTCCGGCATCAATTCCACCGTGACCGCCACGTTGGCCGGGCAGATCGTGATGGAAGGCTTCCTGCAATTGCGCATGCCGCCATGGGTGCGGCGCTTGCTCACCCGTGGCATTGCCATCGTGCCGGTGGTGATCGTGACCTGGCTATACGGCGAAGCCGGCACCGCGCGGTTGTTGGTGCTCAGCCAGGTGGTATTGTCGATGCAATTGCCGTTTGCGGTGATTCCGCTGGTGCGCTTCGTCTCCGACCGGCAATTGATGGGTGCGTTGGTGGCGCCGGTGTGGCTGGTGCGCATCGCCTGGGTGATTGCGGCGGTGATCCTGTGCCTCAATCTGAAGCTGCTGTGGGACACCGCGCTGCACTGAAAGACGATCTCTTCGGTCATCGCTGCGCGTGGGTTCGATTCGCTGAGTCGTACAGCGAGGACGCTGAAAGAAGACCTCGCGCACTGCTCGCTTCACGACGCAACATCACTGGTGACGTGACCTCGACGCGCGTTAAGCGGCCGCGTCCGTTGACGTCTCCAGTTCGGCCTGCGCATCGCTCCACCCGATTACAGTCCACGCGCTGGCCGGTGCACTGAGCACGCGTGTGCAATCTGCGTGCATGCCACTCGCGC
The DNA here is from genome assembly GCF_002846205.1 of Xanthomonas prunicola. Taxonomy (GTDB): domain Bacteria; phylum Pseudomonadota; class Gammaproteobacteria; order Xanthomonadales; family Xanthomonadaceae; genus Xanthomonas; species Xanthomonas prunicola. The sequence continues at coordinate 395,479 of NZ_PHKV01000004.1, read as the reverse complement.
TGTACTTGGCGCATGCACCGGTCTGTCCGTTGCCCGCGATGGCTTGCGCTGCGTGGGCATGCCGGCATGACGCGTTTACGCGCGCATGCGACCGCCGGGCTGCATGCCCTCGCCCTGCAGGAGTTCTTATGGATCCGTTCGAGGCGCATCCGGCCGATGCCGGACGCCGCAGCTTTCTCATTTCTGGCACGGTAGCCGTGGCAGCGTTATCGCTGCCAACGCTCGCCAGTGCTGCCGCGGCCACGCGTGCGCAATCCACCTCGTCGTCCCACTCGTCCACTCATGGAGTCCACCCGATGTCCAATTTCGTCAAACGTCCCGACGGCGCCAACATTTTTTACAAGGACTGGGGCAAGGGCCAGCCGGTCGTGTTTTCGCATGGCTGGCCGCTCAGCGCCGATGCCTGGGATGCGCAGATGCTGTTCATGGGTCAGCACGGCTTCCGGGTGATTGCGCATGACCGCCGCAGCCACGGCCGTTCGTCGCAGACGTGGGACGGCAACGAGATGGATACCTACGCAGACGATCTGGCTGCGGTCATCGACGCGCTGGATTTGAAGGACGCGATTCTGGTCGGCCATTCCACCGGCGGCGGCGAAGTAGCGCATTACATCGGCCGCCATGGCAGCAAGCGCGTGGCCAAGGTGGTGCTGGTGGGTGCGGTGCCGCCGCAGATGGTGAAGAGCCCAACCAATCCGGGTGGACTACCGATGAGCGTGTTCGACGGCATTCGCGCTGGTGTGGCCAAGGACCGTTCGCAGTTCTATCAGGACCTGACCACGCCGTTCTTTGGCGCCAACCGCGACGGCAACAAGGTCACCCAGGGCATGCGCGATGCGTTCTGGCTGCAGGGCATGTTGGGCGGACACAAGGGCCAGTACGACTGCATTAGGGAATTCTCCGAGGTCGATTACACGCCCGACCTGAAGAAGATCGACGTGCCGGCGCTGGTGGTGCACGGCGACGACGATCAGATCGTGCCGATCGATGCATCGGGCAAGTTGTCGGCCAAGATCATCAGCAACGCCGAACTGAAGATCTACGCTGGCGCGCCGCACGGGTTGACCATTACCCATGCCGATCAGTTCAACAAGGATCTGCTGGCCTTCGCCAAGCGCTGATTCTTGCTTCACTGCGTAAGACAAAGGCCGGCTCGTGAGAGCCGGCCTTTTGTTTTGGTGCGCGTTGCTTTGCTGCGCGCAGATCCGTTGTGATCAGGCTGGCGGCCTCAGCGTCGATAGGCCTGTTGCCAGTGGCGCCCCAATGCGCCTCCTGCAGGCGAGCTTGCGGACCCACGACGTGCGCGCAAAGATGCCGAACCAGCAAGCGGAATGGCGACGATACACCTTCGCAGCGTGGCCGCAACACCTTGCAACGGACCAGCTTCAGGCATGGACCGGCCAGCCACCGGTGAGCGCAGCAGCCAGTGCCCGCAAGAAACCGCCGCGCAGCACGACCACCGGCAACGCGACGCTCAGCCATGGCGGTGTCAGCAATGGCAGGTCAGGCCGTCGCAGCCAATGTCGATCGGCAGCGCAAGCGATACGCCGACCGGTGAAGGACACTTGCGCTGCCCTGGCTGACCGTGCGGCCGATCTGGCCGCTGCCAGCAAGCTGGTTGCGCCCCGTCCGTTTGGCCAGCAGGCGCTCCAGCACTGCGTCTGCGCAGGTCATTGCCAGCGCCGGCAACCGGCCTCACGCGCGGCAGGCGCGGCCGACCTGGCAGCAGAAAGCGACATCCATTTCAGCGCCGGGCCGATCGGGAGCGTCGCGCTGATGAAGTTCTCAGATATCGGCATGCGCATGCGGCGGCACCGCCACATCGCCGCCACCGACGAAGTGGCGGACCACCGGCGCGCGCTCGCCTTGATGCAGGGTGCGGATCTGCTCCTGCAGCTGGCGGTCGTCGCCGGTGACGCGCTCGTGCTGGCGCAGATGTTCCAGCCACGAGGCGACGATGAAGTATTCCAGTTGCACGCCGGGTGTTGCCGCGTCTTCGGCGATACCCCAGACCACCGCACCATCACGACGCCGCGCGTTGCCCAGTTGCGTCATCAGTTGCAGGAAGGTCACGCGCGCGTCGGCAGCGATGCGGTATTCGACCGTCACCAGCACCGGGCCGCGATCGTGTTCGACCGCATCCGATTGCGCCGGCACGGGCCAATGCCCGCCGGGGGCGAGGTCCAGCTGTTCGGTGCCGGCAATGCGTGAGCGCTTGACCAGCAGCGCCGCGATCACCGCGCCAACGGCGGCAATCTGCAGGGCGGTCGCGATCGAGGTGCGCTGCGCCAACGCGCCCCAGACCAGCGAGCCGGCCGCCATACCCGCGGAAAACACCACGATGTACAGCGACAAGGCGCGTGCGCGCACCCAGGCAGGCACCGCCGTTTGCGCGGCGATCTGCAAGGACGACAGCACGGTGATCCAGGCCAGGCCGTTGACCACCATCACCACGCACAGCACGCCGATCTGACGCGACAATGCCAGCCCCAGCAACGAGGCTGCGCACACGATGGTGGCCACGAACACCAGCAGGTCGCGGTCGTAGCGCGCACGCAGGCGTGGCAACAGCAACGCGCCACTGATCGCACCGATGCCGATGCAGCCCAACAGCACGCCATAACTGCCGGCACCCAACTGCATGTCGCGACGGACCACCAGCGGCAGCAAAGCGGTCAACGCGCTGGCGAACAGGAAGAACCCGGCGGCCTTGATCAGTACCGCCTGCAAGCGCCCGGCGCGTGCGGCGTAGCGCAGACCGGCACGCAGGCCCGCGCCGAAGCTCTCCGGCGGCAATGCAGAGACATGCGCATCGCGACGCCAACGCCACAACACCAGCAGCATCAGGCCGAAGGTCACGCCATTGAGCAAAAATGCCCACGGCGGCCCGAATTGCGCCACGATCAAACCGCCAACCGCCGGGCCGATCGAGCGGGCGATGTTCATGCCGATCGAATTGAGGGCCACCGCCGAGGCCAGCATCGGCCGCGGCACCAGCTCCGACACGATTGCCGCCTGCGCAGGCATCGCCATTGCCGCGCCCATGCCCATCGCAAAGGTCAATGCCACCAGTACCCACGGGGTGAGCAACTGCAGATGCGAGAGCGAGGCCAAGGCTGCGGCTACCAGCAACATCCAGCCCTGGGTGAGCATCAGGTAGCGGCGGCGGTCGACGATGTCGGCCAGCGTGCCGGCCACCAGTGCGAACAACACCACCGGCAAAGTGGTGGCCGACTGCACCGCCGCCACCATCAACGGCGAGCCCGTCTGTTCGGCCATCACCCAGGACGCGGCGACATCGTTGATCCAGGTGCCGATGTTGCTGCCTAAGATGGCCAGCCATAACGCACGAAAGATCGGCTCGCGCAGCGGCGCCCAGGCACCGCTATCGGCGGGTGCGGCAGAAGAAGTCATCGCGGCAAGGCTCCAGTGGAGGGGTGAAACAAACAAGGTGACGGGCCAGGATGCGCCGGCAGGCGCATCGTTGTGGTGCCGATCTCAGAACGCGAAACACGCGCAACCCAATGCGCCCCAGAAGCCGCGCAGATCGTCGCTGGGCGCAGCATGCTGCGCTGCATGTCCATGCGGCCCGTGCGCGCGACAGCCATGGCCATGCGTGTGGGTGGTGCTGGCAAGCCCGCTGACCGCACCGCCCACGTGATAGCCGCCGAACCGGTTGACCGGCGACCAATCCGGCATCGCCGGCGGCAAGGTGGGCGCCAGTGCGGCGAAGTCGCCATCGCCATGGACGACGCGCCCACCCAACACGGTCAGCACGCTGGTGATGTCGGCGATGGCGGCATCGTCGACGCGGAAGTAATCGTCGGACAACACGATGAAATCGGCCAGTTGCCCCGCCGCCAGCGTGCCCTTGTGGCCCTCATCGCCGGAGAACCACGCGCTGCCCTGCGTCCACAGCCGCAACGCCTGCTCACGGTCGAGCAGGTTCTCTTCGCCGTACAACGCCAGACCGCCCACCGTGCGTCCGGTGACCAGCCACGACAGCGCCACCCATGGGTTGTAACTGGCCACGCGCGTCGCATCGGTGCCGGCGCCCACCGGCACGCCGGCGGCCAACATGCGGCGCACCGGTGGCGTGTGCCGCGCAGCCTGTACGCCGTAGCGCTCGACAAACGCTTCGCCCTGATACGCCATGCGGTGCTGCACGGCGATACCGCCGTTCAAAGCGCGAATGCGATCGATATTGCGTGGCGTGATGGTTTCGGCGTGATCGACGAACCAATGCAGGCCATCGAACGGAATGTCGGCATTGACCTTTTCGTACACATCGAGAATGCGTCCGATGCTTTCGTCGTAGGTGGCATGGATACGGAATGGCCAACGCTTTTCGACCAGCAACCGCACCACCTGCTCCAGCTCGGGCTCCAGTTCCGGCGGCAGCTCCGGGCGCGGCTCGCTGAACTGCTCGAAATCCGCCGCCGAAAACACCAGCATTTCGCCGGCGCCATTGTGCCGCAGCAGATCGTCGCCCTTGCGCACCGGCAGCATCTCGGTCCAGCCGCGGAAGTCGTCGACTTCCTTGCCCTTGTTCTGGGTGAACAGGTTGTAGGCGATGCGCACGCTCAACTGGTCGGCCGCGTGCAACTGTTCGATGACCTGGTAGTCCTCCGGATAATTCTGGAATCCGCCGCCGGCATCGATCACCGAGGTGATTCCCAGCCGGTTGAGTTCGCGCATGAAATGGCGGGTGGAATTGGCCTGATACTCCAACGGCAGTCGCGGGCCCTTGGCCAGGCTGGCGTAGAGAATCAGGGCATTGGGCTTGGCCAGCAGCAAGCCGGTGGGATTGCCCAGCTTGTCGCGCTCGATGCGCCCGCCGGGCGGATCGGCGGTGGCCTTGTCGTAGCCACAGGCGCGCAAGGCCGCGCGGTTGAGCAGGGCGCGGTCGTACAGATGCAGCAAAAATACCGGTGTATCCGCTGCGATGGCATTGATCTCGTCCAGGGTCGGCAAGCGCTTTTCGATGAACTGATGCGCGGTGAATCCGCCGACCACACGCACCCATTGCGGCGCTGGGGTGCGGTCCACCTGCGCCTTCAACATCGCCATCGCATCGGCCAGCGAGCGCACGCCGTCCCAGCGCAGCTCCAGGTTGTAGTTGAGCCCGCCGCGAATCAGATGGGTGTGGCTGTCATTGAGGCCGGGCAACAGGCGTCGGCCTTGCGCATCGATGCTGCGGGCGCCAGCTGCCAGCGCCATGATCTGCGCGTCGTCACCCACCGCCACGATGCGTCCATCGGCCACTGCGATGGCGGTGGCGCTGGGCTGACGTGGATCGAGGGTGGTGATGCGTGCGTTGCGAACGACAAGATCGGCCATCGGAGACTTCCTTGCAGCAGACGAAGCGCCGGGCAAGGCGCCCAACGCAAGACCGGCGGCGGCGCCCTGCATCCACAGGCGTCGTCCGGCATCGTGATCATTCGGTACGCCGCTCATGCCGCACCACGCCTGCGCAGCCCATCCAGCGACCATGCGCCACCGCCAGCGGCAACCAGCCCCAGCAACACCAGCAGCCACATCAGCGGGTATTCCATTCCGCCGTGCATCCAGAACCAGCCCTTGGGCACGGCCACCACGACGGTGGTGGCGATGAACACCGCCGCCAGCGCAGCACTGACGCGCGTCCACAGACCCAGTAGCACCGCCAGCCCCGAGAGCGTCTGCACCAAGGCCAGCAGCAACGGCAACGGTTGCGCAGACGGAAAGCCGAATTGCTGTAATTCAGCGGCAAATCCAGCCAGTCCCGGCCCACCAAACCATCCCAGCAACTTGCCCAGGCCATGCGGCAACAGGAAACCGCCGCCGGCAATGCGCAGCATCAGCGTTGCCGCTGCAAGGCCGGCGTTGCCACGTGGTGCCGATGCGTTCAATGCCCGCCTTCCTGCGCGCCGAACATGGTCTTGGCGTACTGAATGCCGATGCCGTAGCCGCCCGCATGCGCACGCGCGATGCCGGTGGTGAGGTCGTAGGTGTCGCTGCGTGCCCAGTCGCGCTGCAGTTCCAGCAGGTACTGCACGCTGGTGATGGGCGCGGCGCCGGCCTGCACCATCCGCGTCACCGCGCGCTCGTGCGCTTCGTCGCTGACATCGCCGCAGGCATCGGTGATGACGTAGACCTCGAACCCCTGCTCGATCGCCGACAGCGTCGGGCCGACGATGCAGACGCTGGTCCACAGCCCGGCAATCACCAGGCGCTGCTTGCCGATGGCGTTGACGCGATCGATCACACCCTGGTCTTCCCAGGCATTCATGCTGGTGCGGTCGAACACCGGTTCGCCGGCAAAGATCTCCGGCAGTTCGGGAAACAGCGGGCCGGAGAACGACTTCTCTGCAACGGTGGTCAGGATCACCGGCACCTTGAAGCCTTTGGCGCCCTTGGCAATCAACGCCACGTTGTTGCGCAGCGCCGAGATGTCGATGGTGTGCGTGGCGAACGCCATCTGCGATTGGTGGTCGATCAGAATCAGGGTGTGATCGCCGGGCGATAGCAAGGATGTGCCGGGCACGGCAGTTGCGGTGGTCATGCGTGTTGCTCCAGGGAAAGTGAAATAGAATGACCAACGCACCGCTGCGCAGTTGACATGTGTGCGTTGCCGCATGCATCCATCGCCATCTGCGCGGCGAAGCGCGCAGGGGTACAACCAGTCGCATTGCGAAAGCTGCGAACGAAATGGCTTTGATCGAAGAAGCACAGATCGGTGGCGATCTGGCTGATGGTGTGGCGGCCTTCGCACAGCAGCGCCTGTGCACGTTCGAGCCGACGAAGGCGCAGGTATTCCATCGGGCTGGCACCGATCGCATCACGAAACACGCGTGCGAAATGGAAACGGCTCATGCAGGCAGCTTCCGCGAGATGCGCCACGCTCACAGGCTCATACAAATGCGTGTCGATGTACTGCATTGCGCGGGCAACAGCGCGCGCACGCGGCGCCTGCGTTTGCACGTTTGCTGCGGCACGCATATCGGGGCCACCGACAACAATCAGAGGTGCCATGCTGCGTCTCCGCGGGGAATGGCCCTATGGTGCGAGCGACATCCTCACTGCCCTACCCCTGATGGTGAGGCGAATCGCTCCCCCTTTTGGGGTAGTGATGTCCGTGTTCGGCCATGGGGTAGCGTGGATGTGATGCGCGCTCGGCGCAGCGCTGCGTCGTCCACCGATACAACGCACGTCGTCGAATCGAAATAACGCAAACGCATCGCAGAACATCCGCATCGCACCAGGCAGACAGCGCGACCACCAAGCGAACGCCACTGCGATCCGTTGCAGCGGAGTTTTGCAGCATGCCGAGGCGTTGCGTGCTGACCTACAAGTTCGCGCAGCACGCTGCTGCATCACACGTACGCCGTTGCGGTGGGCACTAACCGATTTCGCCACGCACGTCCCTCCCTCGAAAGAGGTGGTGGTGCTTGCCCCGATCCCGCCCGACAATGATGCGATGCCGCATGCCCCCCTCATCCGTTCGCCGTTCTTGTCGCGCTTGTGCGCGGCTGCGGTGGTGACGCTGTGCTGGGTACTTCTGCTCTGCGCGCCGGTCTGGGCGACCGGGATCGCGACGACGCGCGACGGGCTACTGCAATTCCACCACACCGCCTGGAGCATCGAGCGCGGTGCACCGGCCGATATCTGGGACATCCAGCAAGCCGACGGCGGTGCGTTGTGGCTGGCGACCGGCTTCGGGCTGTTCAAGTTCGACGGCGAACACTTCACCCGGCAGGCAGCACCGGAGGGCGAAGCCTACGCATCGCACAACATGACGGCGCTGTCGCTGACCGCGGACGATGGCGCGTGGATCGGCTATTTCAACGCCGGCATTGATCGCCTAGCCGACGGTCACCTCACCCATTTCGTCCCTGGCAAGGATGTGCCGGACGGGATGGTGTTCCGCATCGAACGCGATGGCAGCGGCCGTCTGTGGGCGGCAATCGATGGCGGGCTGTGCTGGTTCGACGGGCAACGCTGGCAGCGGGCGGGCGCCGACTGGGGCTACCCGGAAGCAAGCGCGCAATGGCTGCTGCGCGATCGCCGCGGCATCCTGTGGGTGAGCGATGGCAGCCGCATCCTGTTGCTGCGGCCCGGCGGACAACGCTTCGAGTCCACTGGGCAGCAGGTCGGGCACTTCACCACCATGGCCGAGCATCCGGACGGCACGATCTGGGTCGCCGATCCGCACCGCGGCGTGTTCGCGCTGACCGACACGCATGGCGCGGTGTTATCCGCCGCAGCACGCGACCAGCTGCAGTTTCCCGGCCTGTTTGCGGGTCGCATCCGGTTCATGCGCGACGGCGCGCTGTGGGGCAGCGACTACAGCGCAGGCGGGGTGTTCCGTGTCGCCCAACCCACGTCGCCGGCGCCGGTGCTGGAACGCTATGGTCCGGTGCAGGGTCTGACCTCGTCTACCGCCGGCCCGCTGCTGGAAGATCACGAAGGCAATCTGTGGGCCGGCACCAACCTTGGGCTCAACCGCTTCCGCCATCGCGCGCTGCTCCCGCTTTCGGCGTTGCTACCCGGCCAGACCACCGCGGTGGCGATCTTCGCGGCCGCAGCCACGCCGAACGCACCGCTGTTGCTGGCGGTCCTGCGCGATGAGCGCCAGCTGGCATTGACGCGTTCGGGCATCGAACGCCTGCAACGCGGCGCTCCTGCCAGCGTGTTGAAAGTGCCCTCCACCGCCAACGGTTGGCTACTCGGTGACAACCACCTGCTACGCCTGCAGGAAGGACGCACGCAATCCCTGCCCTTACCGCAGGACGTGCTAACCGGCTCGATCCGCGCGTTCACCGTCGATGCGCAGAACGCTCCCTGGGTATGCCCCGACGCCAGCGGCCCGCAGCGCTGGGATGGCAATCGCTGGCAGGCGATGACCCACCTGCTGGACGAACCCTGCTCCGTCCTCGTCACCGCGCCCGATGCCGCACTATGGATGGGCACGGTCAAGGGCGAGGTCAGCGTGCTGCGTGGCGGGCAGCTGCAGCGCTACACCGGCAACGACGGCTTGGCGGTCGGCCCGATCACCGCGATCTGGCACAGCGCCGCCCTCACCCTGGTGGCCGGCGAAAGCGGGCTTGCCGTGCTCCGTCACGATGGCCGCTTCCAGCAAGTGGCCGATCAGGCAAATCCGCTGCTGCAGGGCATCACCGGCATCGTGCGCGACCGCCACGACACTTTCTGGTTGAACGGCAATCGCGGCGTGGTGCAAATCGGCCGGCAGGCGTTGTTGCGCAGCCTGCGCACCGGGGCCCTACGCCTGTACGACATCATGGATGGCCTGCCCGGCGTCGCCCAACAGGCCACCCCGGTACCCACCGCGGTGGCCGCTGCCGATGGTCTGCTCTGGTTCGCCACCAACCAAGGCATGGCCTGGCTTGATCCCGAGCACACCTATCGCAACCCGACCGCGCCGGAGGTGTTCATCACCGACGTGGTCGCTAACGACCGTCTCTACCCGCGTCAGGATGGCCTGCACCTGCCCAAAGGGACCGACCGCCTGCGCATCGGCTACGACGCGATCAGCCTCACCCGCCCGGAACGGGTGCGGTTCCGTTACCGGCTGGAAGGCGTGGATCCCCGGTGGCAGGACGCTGGCAACCGCAACGAGGCCTTCTATACCAACCTCGCGCCAGGCCGTTACCGCTTCCGGATTGCCGCGGCCAACAACGATGGGGTCTGGAACGAGCGCGGCGACACCCTGGATTTTGTCATCGAGGCCGCCTTCGTGCAGACCTGGCAGTTCAAGGTGTGCTGCGCGCTGGCCCTGCTGCTGGCGCTCGGCATCGCGTGGCGGATGCGCACCCGGCACGTGGCCGGTAGGCTGCGCGCGCGCCTGGAAGAGCGTTATCGCGAACGCGAACGCATCGCCCGCGAATTGCACGACACCTTGCTGCAAGGCACCCAGGGGCTGATCCTGCGGCTGCATGCCGCCAGCCGTTCGCTGCCCTGGAACGACCCGCGTCGGCTGGAGCTGGAACAGGCCGTCGACCTGGCCGAAAACGCACTCGCCGAAGGTCGCGACCGCGTCAACGGGCTGCGTGACAGCCAATCCCTGCACGAGGACCTCGCCGCTGCCCTGCAACGGGCGCGCAACGCTACCATGCCGCCGCCGAGCGCCGCACTGCAGGTCTCTGTCGACGGCCGGCCCATGCGCTTGCGCCCCCTGGTGGCCGACGAGCTGTTCCAGCTCGGCCGCGAAGCGCTGGCCAATGCCGACCGGCACGCCGATGCCACCGGCATCGCGCTGGAACTGCGTTACGGTTCACGTGACTTCATGCTGCGCATCCGCGACGATGGCCGCGGCCTGGACCCGGATGTGCTGCACGGCCACGCCCGCACCGGGCACTGGGGCCTGACCGGCATGCAGGAACGCGCGCAGCGCATCGGCGCCAAGATGCAGCTGTGGTCGCGCCCCGGTAGCGGCACCGAAATCCAGATCACCCTGCCCGCCCATGCCGCTTACGTGCACGCCAGACGATGCTGGTGGCCATTTCACACAGCACGATCCACGGAGAGCTCCAATGGCTGAAATGGTCCGCCCAACCGGGGTGCTGGTGGTAGACGACCATCCGCTGCTGCGCGATGGGCTCAGCGCCATGCTCGCCGCCGAACACGACATGCGGGTGGTCGGCGAAGCCGAAGACGGCGATCAGGCGGTGGCCTGCTACACCCGTCTGCGTCCGGACGTGGTGTTGATGGATCTGCAGATGCCGCGCGTGGACGGAGTCGAAGCGATCCAGCGCATTCGCCGTGTCGATTCCGCTGCCAAGGTCATCGTGTTGACCACGTATACAGGTGACGTGCGCGCGGTGCGCGCCCTGCAGGCCGGCGCCTGCGGTTACCTGCTCAAGAGCGCACTGCGCCGCGAGTTGGTCGACACCATCCGCGACGTGCGCCGCGGCCAGCGCCGGCATGTTCCGGCCTCGGTGGCAGAAAACATTGCCGCCCATGTGCTCGACGATGCCCTGTCCGCGCGCGAGACCGAGGTGCTGAACCTGGTCGCCACCGGCTGTTCCAACAAACAGATCGGCAGCGCCTTGAGTATCTCCGAAGAAACGGTCAAGGCGCATATGAAGAACATCCTGGCCAAGCTCGGCGTACGCGACCGCACCCATGCAGTGACCGTCGCACTGCGGCGCGGGATCCTGTCGTTGGAGACCTGAGCGGCGGCGTGTCGGTCCTGCGCCGACGCACGGCAGCTTTTGCTACGCGCTCGACCATTCTTGAACGCCAGGCTACACACGCGATAGCCCCGCGCGCGCAAACCGATCGGGTTGCGCTATCGTATGCACCGCCAAGCGGCATGGGGGCCGCTTCAGCATCTGGTTCGGCAGCCGATAACGGCTACGTCCGACCGCCGCACCGCGCTGCGGCGGCACTCGATTCAATCATTTAAACGCGTTCAGGGGAATTGCGATGCTTCGTCACTCTTTGCGGGTGCGCCTGCTGTTGCCGGTGCTGGCCTTGGTGCTGGTCATGGTGGTGGCACTGTCGGTCATTCTGGCCATTACTGAAGCGAACCGGGTCAAGTCCGAAGTCGGGGCTTCCATCGAGCGCGGGCAGATGTCTATGCAGAGCCTGTTCGCAGTCACCCGCTCTATGATGCTCGACCGCGTCAATTCCTCCATGCGCCAGCTACGCAAGGAAGCCAACACGCAGGGCGCACCGAGCTTGGGCAGCGAAGTACGCGTCGCCGATCGCAGCGCCAATGACCTGCTGCTGGGCCAGCGCTCGCAGGCCAATGCGTTCACCTTGGTCGACGAGGTCACCGCCATCCACGAAGGCACCGCCACGCTGTTCTCGCATACCGGCGACGACTTCGTGCGTATTTCCACCAACGTCAAGAAGGACGATGGCAGCCGCGCCATCGGCACCGTGCTCGATCCGACCGGCCCGGCCGCTGCCAAGCTGCGTAACGGCGAAAGTTTCTACGGCGTGGTCGACATTCTCGGCAACCCGTATGTCACCGGCTACGAGCCGATCTTTGCCGGCAACGACAAGCGCGTCATTGGCGCGTGGTACGTCGGTTACAAGGCCGACACCCAGGCGCTGGAAAGCGTGATCGGCAGCCGCCGCGTGCTTGAATCCGGCTTCGTCGCCGTATTCGACAGCAAGAACAAGCTGCGCTTCCAGTCCACCACCGGCGCAACCACCGATACCGCCACCATCGAGCGTATCGTCAAGGAAAGCCCGGACGACTGGGTCATCACCAAGCAGCAAGTCCCCGACTGGGGCTTCACCCTGGTCTCGGCGTATCCCAGGAGCGACGTCAATGGCGTGATCTTGCGCCAGTCGCTGTGGATCGCCGGCATCGGCCTGCTGCTCGGCGCCGTGCTGCTCGGCATGCAATGGGCGTTGATCTGGAGCCGCGTGTTGCGCCCGATCCAGCGCTTGACCACCGTGGCCGAAGAACTGAGCCTGGGCAAGTGGAACCACACCATCGCCGAGGTCAACCTCAAGGATGAAATTGGAACCCTGGCGCGCGCCATCTCCCGCTTGTCCAACAGCGTCCGGTTGGCCATGGAGCGCCTCAGCAAACGCTGAGTCGCTGTCACCCATTCCGTACCTGATGCTGCAAGGAAGAAGCCATGTCCACTGAATTCCGTCCGCTGATCGAGATCCTGCGCGAGCTCAAAGCGCTGGCATTGAAGAAGGCGTCCGGCTTTCTGTTTATCGTCACCGAGGAAAACCATTCCTGCATTGTCCGCATCAACAGCGGGCAGATCGAAGAGGTGGTATTCCGCATGCTGCGCAATGATGAGGCGGTGCAACGCCTCACCATGGTTGGCGCCGCGAAGGCCCGCTTCCAGGCCGACCCCGGTGCAGGCCTGGGCAAGCCATCGCTACTGAGCGACGACTCGCGCCAGTGGTTGATGGGCGGCTTCGAGCAGGAACTGGGCGGCGCCCCTGCTCCGGCGCGTGCCGTCGTGGCAGCGCCCCCGGCACCTGCGGCACCCGTTGCAAGCGCGAGTGCGGCGCCGGTTTCCAGCGGCAATAACGCTGGACCCGACGATCGCGTCCGCGATGCACTGGAAACGGTCGCGCTGAATTATCTCGGCCCAATCGCCGGCATGCTGTGCGATGAAGCCTGGGACGCCTCCAGCGACATCGAGCAGGTGCTCAGCCAGCTCGGCACCAACCTGGCAACACCGCAGGAAGCGCAGAAGTTCATGGCCGACGCCCGCGTGGCATTGGCCAAGGTCCGCTGAAGAGACTCTTCAGTCCAGGTCATGCATCAAGCCGCGCACTGCGCGGCTTTTTTGCGGGTGCGGCAGTAGCGCTTGACGCGTGTTGCAACGCCAGCAGGCGCAGCGTCGGCAAGGCATTGCTTGTCTGCAAACCACAGGCGGATATGAGCGTGGAAATAGGTCATGCAGTCCGGCGCAAGCTCAGCACGTCAGCCATCAGAAGGGCTCCACTTCAAGCCGATCGCAATGCGCGACAAAGCGCTGCAGGTTGCCCGACAGACGTTTTTGCCGGTGCTGGATCCTGTAGAAGCGCCGCGTCAGCCGCGGCAACGTGGTGTGCAGAATCACCAGCCGACCTAGTGTCACCAGGTCCTGCACCGCACACAGCGACAAGCACGCCAGCCCGAGTCCTTCAGCCGCCGCCTGCTTGATCGCTTCGGTGCTACCGGGCTGCATCTCGCTATCGAGATGATGCAAGTGCGGCAACAAGACATGCTCCACCGCCTCACGCGTGCCCGAGCCCGGCTCGCGAAGCAGCCAGCGTGCCTGTCGCAAGGCTTTCAACGGAACGCGCGCCTGCGTATCGCCCTGTACCACTGCATGCGTCGGTGCCGCCACAATCACCAGCTCGTCCTGTCGCCAGGGCACGACCTGCAGGTCCGTCTCATGGCACGGGCCTTCGATCAGGCCGATATCCACCTCCAACCGGCTCACGCCGGCGGCCACCTCGCGCGTATTGCCGATGACCACGTCCACCGCGGCGCCCGGCCACGCTGTTCGATAGCCGGCGATCAGCGACGGCAACACGTAGTTGCCGATGGTGGTGCTGGCACCCACGCGAAGACGCGTGGGCAACGGTGCCGTGGCCACACCGGCGCTCCCGAGCCCGAACTGGCGTTCGATGTCCTGCACGCCGTCAAGCAGGGCCCTGGCCTGCGGCAGCAATGCGCGGCCGTTGTCGTTGAGCAGTAAACGCTTGCCGATGCGGTCGAACAGCTGTGCGCCGAGCAGGCTTTCCAATTCGTTGAGGGCGCCGCTGGTCGCCGATTGCGATAGCGCCACCCGCTCCCCCGCCGCCGTGGTGCTGCCGGTTTCGGCCACAGCCGTGAAGATCAGCAACTGCCGCAGTGTCAGACGCATGCGAAAACTCATTACCTGTTTTATGGATTGGTTATAGCGGAATAATCCGTTTGTTGGATAGTCCGCCACGGTCCACAGTGCGCCCCTGCCTTGCGCAAAACGCGATCAAACCACCATGCACACGACCATAGCCCACACCCACCTCGCGCAGCCGCCGGCTGCCAACACAGCCCACCGTCTGTGCCAGTTGGCGCCCGGTCTTGCATTGACGGGCGTACTGGCCGGTGTCTCGATGCAGTTGGGCAGGACCGGCTGGCTGCACTCCAACGGCATCAGCGCGCTCACACTTGCCATCGTGCTCGGCATGCTGGTCGGCAACACTGTCTATCCACGCCTCGGCGCAAACGCTGACGCAGGTGTGCGGTTCTCCAAAGCCAACCTGCTGCGGCTGGGCATCATCCTGTATGGCCTGCGCCTGACCTTTCAGGACATCGGCAACGTCGGCTGGACCGGCGTTGCGATCGACGCAACGGTGCTGTGCAGCACCTTCGGCCTGGCCTGCTTCCTCGGCATGCGCGTGTTCGGCCTGGACCGCAACACCGCGATGCTGATCGGCGCAGGCAGTTCGATCTGCGGTGCTGCCGCCGTGATGGCTGCCGAACCTGTCGTGCGCGGCCGCGCCGAACAGGTGATGGTCGCGGTGGCCACGGTGGTGGTGTTCGGCACGCTGGCGATGTTTCTGTATCCGGTGTTGTATCACCTGATCGCGCACTACCGCGTGTTCGACCTGTCGCCCACGGCGTACGGCGTGTTCGCCGGCTCCACCATTCACGAAGTGGCACAGGTGGTCGCTGCTGGTCGCGCCGTCAGCGAGCAGGCGGCCACTACCGCAGTGATCGCCAAGATGGTGCGGGTGATGCTACTGGCGCCGTTTCTTGTTGCCCTGTCGGCCTATCTTTCTCGCGCCGATGGCAAGCACACAGAGGTGTTAGAGAGCGATGCTGGTCCTGACCAAGGCCACGTCGCGCAGCGCGGCGGCATTGTGATTCCCTGGTTCGCGCTCGGATTCTGTGTGGTCGCCGGACTCAACTCACTGTCGCTGCTGCCCCATGCGCTGGTGCAGCAGATGATCGACATCGACACCGTCCTGCTCGCGATGGCCATGGCCGGACTGGGCCTGACGACGCACGTCTCGGCCATCCGCAAGGCCGGCATCAAGCCGCTGGCGCTCGCGTCCATCTTGTTTGCCTGGCTGGTTTGCGGCGGCTTTGCCATCAATGTCGGCATCACCGCCCTGCTCAACTGACGCGGCGCCTCGGATGGGTGCTGCCCATCAAGGCGTGGAGGCACACGGGAACGCCTGCGCCAGTGCTTCGACCACCAGCGTGGCTGCGCTTTGTTGCAGGCGCTCGGCGGGCAAACCGCGTTGATAGCTGTAGACCCGATCGACCAGCTCGTGCGGAAGCATCTGCCCTGCCCCGCACCATCGCATACCGCTGCTGGCATCGGCCACACCTTCGATGTAGGCCATCGCGCGCGTACTCGCCAATTGACGTTGCGCCTGGTTCCCACTCGCCACGCCGCCCTGTTTGCCCTCGATTCCCTGCATCAACTCGGCGCCACTGACGATCCAGTCGCGCTTACCGCTGGCGTCGTCCGAACCCGCCCATGCAGTGGGCATCACTGCGCCGAGCAAGATCGCCGTCAGCATCCGGCGACGACTGCAAACATCCATCCAGCGCATACGTGGCTCCCGCGATCATGAGTAGCGTTGCAAACAGCTGCGGTTTCTCGTGTGTCCGTCTTGCGCATGCGCAAGACACACACCCCAGATTCAAGCCTACACCGTCGGAACCGTCCCGCCGTCGATCCGATATTCAGACCCCGCGATCGAGGCCGCGCGCGGGGAGGCCAAGAAGGCGATCACATCGGCGACTTCCTGCGGTTTGGCGGGACGGCCTACGCGCGGAGGTCGCGACCCGAGCCCCGGCGTCCACAAGGGGTTTCACCACTGCAGCGCCCAGGCCCAGCGTGCCACCGGTGACCACGGCCCGCAGGCCGGTCAGATGCAGGTCGAAGCTCATACCGTGACCTCAAGCGATACGATCGGCCGCGTTCGAGGCGAAAGCGATGCGACAACACGACCGGGCTGCCGGGAAAATTGCCGCTGACCTTGGCACGCACGCAGTGGATGCCGTCCTCGCGCTCAATGGCGAACGGCACGCTCGTTGCGTTGTACTTGGCCGATGCCTCGGCCATGAAAGCCTTGATCGCGTCGATGCCCGTATAGCGGTGACCGTCGTCGGTCATGACGGCGTCCGCGGTGAAGCAGTGTGCCAAGGCGTCGGGGTTGTGCTCGGCCGCGAAGTACGCGGCAATGGCTCGGGAAGGGTCGAGATGTCCATGTGGCTAGCTCCGTCGAGTCAGTGGAGGCCTCAGCATGCGCACCGGGGTGAATTTACTGAATACTCTAGAATCCGGATGAGCTATGCAGAAAGGAGTGCATAATGCGCGGGTCAGATTTTGCTGAGCTGAAAGCCTTCTGGCCGTGGTGGAGCGTCAGAGCTTTGCGCGGGCCGCAGAGCATCTGGGCCTGTCGCCGTCGGCACTGAGTCAGACCATTCGTCAGTTGGAAGGCCGCATCGGCGCGCGCCTGTTGAATCGCACGACGCGCAGCGTCGCGCCGTCGGCAAGTGGCGAACTGCTCTACAACCGCATCGCGCCGCTATTTCGCGAGATGGCGGCTGCCGTCGCCGAAGCCGGTGAAGCCACAGGCCAGATGCGCGGAACGCTGCGCATCAACACGCTGGGAATTGCAGCACGAACCATCATTGCGCCCCGGCTTGCGCGCTTCCATCACGCACACCCCGACGTCGTGCTGGACCTCGTGGTCGACGACGCGCTGGCCGACATCGTCATTGGCCGTTTTGATGCGGGCATCCGCGTCGGCGGCCAGCTTGAGAAAGACATGCTTGCGGTCCGCCTGACGCCGGATCTGGACATGGTCGCCGTCGCGTCCCCGGACTACCTCGCGCGTCGAGGAACGCCCAAGTCGCCTGCCGAGCTGCATGACCACGCCTGCATCAACTGGCGGCTGCACATGGACGGCAGGCACTATCGCTGGGAGTTCGAAAAGCGCGGGCAACGTCTGGAAGTGGCGGTGGACGGCCCTGTGGTCACCAATCACGCCGATATCGGCATTGCTGCGGCGTTGAATGGGCTCGGCATCGCCTACCACTTCGAGCGGGATGGCGTCGGCGCGTTATTGGCTCAGGGACGGCTGGTCCAGATCCTGGCGGACTGGTCGATTTCGCGGCCGGGGCTGTTCCTCTACTACCGAACAGGCAGCATCGGCCAGCCCTCCTGGGCGCTTTCATCGACTGCCTGTTGGACCGACCACCGTTCGATTCCCTTGAGCCTTAGGCCCATGCCCAATCGCGAATCGGGATGGAGCTACAGGTTTCCAGACGACGCTGCGGGCTGAAGCAGAAGCCGCACCAACGGATTCGGAAAGCGCCGCGACATGGTGACGGCATGGAAGGTCTCCACGATGTCCGGCAATTGATCGCCTTCCATCAGCGCGCCAGCGGCAATCTCGTCTTTGACCACGATTGGCGGCAGAACGGCCAGGCCGATGTCCTCGCGAGCGAGTAGTCGCATCATCGCCATGTCCTCCACTTCCGCCACGATCTGCGGCCGCACGCCCAGGCGATCGGCCAACGCGTCGAAGCCGATGCGCACGCTGCTATCGACCGTGGGCAAGATGATGGGGTGGTTGCGAAGCCGGTCGGCGAAGCTGGCGGCATGGCCCAACCGATCCGGCGTCCCCACCAGGCTGACCGGAGACTCCGCAAGCCGGTGGGTGACGAATGGGGACAGCGCGTCACTGGATGGGGCCCGATTCAGCAGCACCACGTCGAGATTGAGCGCCTCCAGCGCGCGCAGCAGTTCACCTGCACTGCCCGAACGCAGAATGAGGTCGATGTCGGTGCGGCCGAGCAGTGGGCCCAGGAACTCCATCTGGAAGTTGCGCGACAGCGTGGCCAGCGAGCCGACGCGCAGCGCCTGCCGCGCCGCACCTGTCTGCCGCAGCGTGCCGAGCAGCTCATCGCCGGTGGCGAAAATCGCATCGGCATGGTCCAGCGCGATCTGCCCCGCCTCGGTCAGATGGAGTTTCCGACCGCGGCGTTCGAACAGCGCATGCCCAAGGCGCTCTTCCAGTTTGCGGATCTGCACCGACAACGCCGACTGGGTGAGGTTGAGGCGCTCGGCCGTGCGGGTGAGATTGCCGTCGTGCGCGACTGCCCAGAAGTAGCGCAAGTGGTTGTAGTTCAAGGCGGCCATATCGTTCGATAATAACGAACGAATCTGCAAGAACAATGAATTTTTTTTCGACCCTACCGATCGCTATCGTGGCGAAGCTCGCCACCACGCTCGTTCTGAGGGGATCGCCTTGTCGCTCTATCTACTCCCACTGTTCGCACCACTCCTGCTGCTGACCGCCGCTGTCGTCGCCCTGGTTCGCAGCGGCCGCCGCCCAAGCGGGGTTCCCCTCATCGCCGAAGGCGCCGCGCTCGGCGCGTTGCTGATCGCGATCGCGTCACTTGCACTCCTGCTGTTGCGAGGCACCGGCAGCAGTTGGTTGATCGGATGGGGCGGTATCGGCCTGTCCGCACGGCTCGACGCGGTCAGCGTGACCATGCTCCTGCTGGTGGCCTTCGTCGGCTGGATCGTCGTGCGGTACGCACGCACCTACCTCGACGGCGAAGCGCGTCAGGGCTACTTCACCGGCTGGCTATGCATCGCGCTCGCAGCGGTCCTGCTGCTGGTGCAGGCAGGCAACGTGGTCCAGGTCGTTATCGCTTGGGTCGCCACCAGCATCGCGCTGCATCGCCTGCTGCTGTTCTATCCCGAGCGCGTGGAAGCGCAGCGCGCAGCGCGCAAGAAGCGCCTGTTCTCCACCACGGGCGGCATTGCCCTGACCTGCGCAGCGGTGCTGCTCTGGAAAAGCATGGGCACGACCGATATCGCCACGATCAATGCGCTGGCCCGGAGCGGGCAGCACGCATGGGCGCTGGTCGCGGCGGCCGCCCTGCTCTCGCTCGCTGCAGTGCTGAAATCGGCGCAGTTCCCCACCCACGGCTGGCTCACCGAAATGATGGAAGCCCCCACGCCGGTGTCGGCGTTGCTGCATGCCGGCGTGGTCAATGGCGGCGGCTTCCTGCTGATCCGCTTCGCCGACCTGATGCTCGCCGCTCCCGGCGTGCTCGCCGTGCTGGCCATGTTGGGCGGGTTCACCGCATTGTTCGGCGCGCTGGTGATGTTGACCCAACCGGCGGTCAAGACCTCGCTTGCCTGGTCAACGGTCGCGCAGATGGGCTTCATGATGCTCCAGTGCGGTCTTGCACTGTTCCCGCTGGCACTGCTGCACATCGTCGCGCACTCGCTCTACAAGGCGCATGCCTTCCTGGCGTCTGGTGGAGCGGTCGAGCAGGTCGCAGCCATTCGCCGGCCCGGGCCGGTCGCCGTTCCGAATGGGTCGGCGGTCGGCCGCGCATTTTTGATCGCACTGGCGATCTATCTCGGCATCGGCACGGCCTTCGGGTTCGCCTTCGGCTTCGAGCACAAGTCGCCACAGGCGCTGGCACTGGGCGCGATCCTGATCTTCGGTGTCGCCTACCTGCTGGCCCAGGGCCTTGCCGATGCGGCGCCGCGCCCCCTCACCCGCAAGACGGCGATCTACGCCAGCGCCGCGGCGATCGGCTACTTCGCGCTGCAGACCGCCGCCGAATGGCTGACGGCCGGCGTGCTGCCGGCGACACCGGCGCCGGGACGGCTGGAGTGGACGCTGATGACGCTCGCGGTCCTGAGCTTCGGGCTAGTGGCGGTGGCGCAGGCGCTGTTTCCACTCTGGGCATCGCACCCCGCTGCCGCCGGGCTCCGCGTCCACCTCTCCAATGGGCTGTATGCCAACGCCACGATCGATCGCCTGCTCGGCGGCTGGTCTGTTCGCAAGACCTCCTGACCCCCTCACTGCCAGGCACCCATGCTGATGACCACGACGACCACCACCATGTCTCCGTCCCTCTCCCACGATGTGATCATCGCCGCCGCGCAGCGTGCGGCACGCGCCATCCCGCCGCTGTGGCCGCTCGCCTCCAGCGTTGCGGTCAACCCCTTCCTCGGCCAGGTCAGCGAGCCGCTGGAAATGGCGGCGGCGCGACTGCGGCGTGCGTCCGGTATCGCCGTCACCATGCCGCGGCCCTGGTATGCAGAGCGGCTACAGTCCGGCGAGATCACCGAAGAAGATCTGCAGGCGGCCTTGCAGAGCGCGCCGGCCACGCTGCGCCCGCCAAGCGTGTCCGCGCTCAAACGCGCCGTCGAGGCCGCGCGCCCTGCCCCGCAAGCGATCCCCACGGTCGCCGAGCTCGCTCGCGACGCCGCTGCAATCGACTGGCCCGGCATCGTCGACGAGCGCACCGGCCACTGGGCCGCCGGCTACTTCGATCAGGGCCAGGCGCTCTGGGCGGTCGGCCAATCCGGCGGTGCTTACAGCACCTGGCGGATCATCGCGACCCACGACCTGACCCCGGAAATTGCCGGCATTGCAGGTTTCGCACGCTATGTGGCGGATGCGCCCGCCAATGCCGAAGACGCAATCGCCGACTGCGTCGCGCGCCTCGGACTCTCGCAGGACGCGCTGGACGGTTATTTCCACCGCTTGCTGAGCACGTGGGGCGGCTGGGGTCAACTTGCCCGGTACCGGCTCTGGCAGGCGGAGTTGAGCGGCCAAACGGATGCATGCGTTACCGATCTGCTCGCCATTCGCCTGCTCTGGGAGGCCGCGCTGCTAGGCAACGGCGGCTCCGCGCTGGTGCCTGGCTGGCACACGGCGATCGCGGCTTACGCCGAGCCGGTCGCTGCATCGTCAGAGGATGTCGTCGATAGCATTCTGCAGGAAGCGGCCGAGCGTGCGGCGCAGCGAAAGCTCAACGCCGTGCTGGCCGCACCCTCGTCAGCCCAGCTCTCCCTGGGTCGCTTGAAGTTGCAAATGGCCTTCTGCATCGACGTGCGCTCGGAAGTGTTCCGCCGCGCATTGGAAAGCCTCGATTCCGGCATCACGACGCTCGGCTTCGCAGGATTCTTCGGCTTTGGCATCGGCCATCGGCGCTTCGCCTCGGACGTGGTCGAAGCGCGACTGCCCGTACTGCTGAACCCGGGGGTTGTCACCTTCGCAGCAGACGCGACGCCGGCTGCGAACGCGGCAGACCTCACCGCGCGGATTGCGGCACGTGCCAAGCGCGCCTGGGGCCGCTTCAAGCTGGCGGCCATCTCGTCTTTCGCCTTCGTCGAAGCCACCGGCCCGATCTACATTGCCAAGCTGCTGCGCGACGGGCTGGCGCTGGCCCGCCACCACGCACCGAACGATCCCGCGCCGCGTCCGGCCCATGATCTGGACCTGGACACGCGGTTGACCATGGCTTCGCGCATCCTCAAGGCGATGTCGTTCACCAGCGACTTCGCACGGCTGGTCGTGCTTGCCGGCCATGGCGCCACGGTCGTCAACAACCCACATGCCAGCGCACTGCATTGCGGCGCCTGCGGCGGCTATTCGGGCGAAGTGAACGCGCGGCTACTGGCTTCGCTGCTCAACGACAAAGAAGTGCGCCTCGGTCTTGCCGAACGCGGCATCGTCATTCCCGCAGACACGCTGTTCCTGGCCGCACTGCACGACACCACGACCGACGCAGTGACGCTCTTCACCAACGACCATCCCTCCCCCGCGCATGCCCAGGATCTTGCCCAGGTGACGCAGTGGCTGACCGCAGCCGGTGCGCTGGCACGCGGAGAGCGCGCCATACGCCTGCCTCGCGCGCATCGCAGCCAGGACATCGCACATCGCGCCCGCGACTGGGCCGAGATTCGCCCCGAATGGGCGCTTGCAGGATGCCAGGCCTTCATCGCTGCGCCGCGCTCACGCAGCACCGGCCGCGACCTGGCGGGACGGGCCTTCCTCCACGATTACGACTGGCGGTGCGACGAAGGCTTCGGTGTGCTGGAGCTGATCCTGACCGCACCGGTCGTCGTCGCCAGCTGGATCAGCCTGCAATACTACGGATCGACCGTTGCGCCCGAGAGTTTCGGGGCCGGCAACAAGCTGCTGCATAACGTCACCGGCGGCATCGGTGTGGTCGAGGGGAACGGCGGGATCCTTCGCACGGGCTTGCCCTGGCAGTCAGTGCACGACGGCGAACGCCTGACCCACGAACCGCTGCGACTCTCCGTGCTGATCGAGGCACCACCGGAAGCCATCGCCATGATCCTCGAACGGCACCCGCAGGTCCGCGCCCTGTTCGACAATCGGTGGCTGCACCTGTTCGCCCTGGACGACGAAGGCCGCATGGCGCGTCGCTATCTCGGCGACCTGCAATGGGAGACGTGTTTCGGCGATGCGGCCTCAGAGAGCAATCGCGCGCCCACTGCTGCGTAAAGCAGCTTCTGGCCCAACTGACGCCCTCGCTCGTGATGGCGAGGGCGAATCCGCAGATGCGCTAAAACCTCAAAACAGCCAGCTCAAACCACTGCAAAACCCTCCGATCACAGCAGACGACCATAGCCGGGCAGTAATCCCACCAGATAAACCTGCGTTTTCTCTCCTCATCCAAAAAATATCAACACTTAACTGGCACAAAAATGCCCGCCATGGCCAACGAAGGTGGTTTAGGGGCAGCTTTTTCTCATCCGGGTTTCGGCAATTTTGGCATTCCTTGTTGTTCAAGGCCAAGCTTTGCAGCATCAATTGCTAGCCCTTCCCTTCATCAGCAAAGCGATTTGAGAAAAGCAAAATCTGCCTGGATGGACTGGTTATCTCAGACATGGAGGCCCCACTTAATTTTTTTGCCAGACTCAATGCGAAAATCGACCAGATAATGTGGGATGTAAAATGCAAAAGCCCGCAATGACGCGGGCTTGGATTTTCATGCCACTTACTGCCAGTCTATGCCGGACCTGGGATCACTCCCACTCGATCGTCGCAGGCGGCTTGCCCGAAATGTCGTAGACCACCCGCGAGACGCCGCGCAGTTCGTTGATGATGCGGTTGCTCACCGTGCCGAGGAAGTCGTACGGCAGGTGCGCCCAATGCGCGGTCATGAAGTCGATGGTTTCCACCGCGCGCAGCGCGATCACCCATTCGTAAGCGCGCGCGTCGCCGACCACGCCGACCGACTTGACCGGCAGGAACACCGCAAATGCCTGGCTGGTCTTATCGTACAGATCGGCCTTGCGCAACTCGTCGATGAAAATCGCATCGGCCTTGGCCAGCAGCTCGGCGTACTCGCGCTTCACCTCGCCCAGGATGCGCACGCCCAGGCCTGGGCCGGGGAACGGGTGGCGATACACCATCGTACGTGGCAGGCCCAGTTCCACACCGAGGCGACGCACCTCGTCTTTGAACAATTCGCGCAACGGTTCGACCAGGCCCAGCTTCATGTGTTCCGGCAAGCCGCCCACATTGTGGTGGCTCTTGATCACGTGCGCCTTGCCGGTCTTGCTGCCGGCCGACTCGATCACGTCCGGGTAAATCGTGCCCTGCGCCAGCCACTTGGCATTGGCCAGCTTGTTGGATTCCTCGTCGAAGATATCCACGAACAGGTTGCCGATGATCTTGCGCTTGGCTTCCGGGTCGCTGACGCCTTCGAGCTTGGCGAAGTAACGATCGGCCGCATTGACGCGGATCACCTTGACGCCCATGTGCTCGGCGAACATCGCCATCACCTGGTCGCCTTCCTGCCAGCGCAGCAGGCCGGTATCGACGAACACGCAAGTCAGCTTGTCGCCGATCGCTTTGTGCAACAGCGCGGCAACCACCGACGAATCGACGCCGCCGGACAGGCCGAGAATCACTTCGTCATCGCCCACCTGCGCGCGCACGCGCGCGATCTGGTCGTCGATGATGTTGGCTGCCGTCCACAGCGTCTGACAGCCGCAGACATCGACCACGAAGCGACGCAGCAAGGTCTGGCCCTGCAGCGTGTGAGTGACCTCGGGATGGAACTGCACGCCATACCAACGCTTGTCTTCGTTGGACATCGCCGCCACCGGAATGCGGTCGGTCGTGGCGGTAATGGTGAAGCCTGGCGGCACCTGCGACACGTGATCGCCGTGGCTCATCCACACATTCAGACGCGAAGCGCCGGCGTGATCGGTGAGGCCGGCGAACAACGCATCGGCCGCCACCACGTCCACTTCGGCATGGCCGAATTCGCGCTGATCTGCGGCTTCGGTGGCGCCACCCAACTGCGCTGCGAGCGTCTGCATGCCGTAGCAGATGCCAAACACCGGCAGTCCGCTCTCGAACACTTCCTGCGGCGCCACCGGTGCGCCTGGCAACGTGGTCGACTCCGGGCCGCCGGACAGGATGATGCCCTTGGCACCGAAACCGGCAATCTCCGACGGATCATGATCCCACGCCCAGATCTCGCAATAGACCCCGATCTCGCGGATGCGCCGCGCAATCAGCTGGGTGTACTGCGCGCCGAAATCGAGGATGAGGATCTTGTCGGTATGGATGTTGGTCATTGAGAGCCGGGAATCGAGAATCGGGATTGGGGAATCGCAACAGCAAACGCGGCGCCAGCCGCTATCGGGCGAGGAAGCGGCGGGCTCTTGCGATTCCGGTTCGCGATTCCCCACTCCCGCGCGCAGGCTTACCCTGCGCGATAGTTCGGCGGCTCTTTGGTGATCTGCACGTCGTGCACGTGGCTTTCGCGCTGGCCGGCGCCGGTGATGGTGACGAACTTCGGCTTGGTACGCATCTCTTCGATCGTGGCGCAGCCCACATACCCCATGGTCGCGCGCAGGCCACCGATGAGCTGATGGATGATGCCGCCGACCGAGCCGCGATACGGCACACGCCCTTCGATGCCTTCCGGCACCAGCTTGTCGGCATCGCTGGAATCCTGGAAATAGCGATCCTTCGACCCCTTCTCCATCGCACCCAGGCTGCCCATGCCGCGGTAGCTCTTGTAGCTGCGGCCCTGGAACAGTTCGACTTCGCCCGGTGCTTCTTCGGTACCGGCCAACAGGCCGCCGACCATCACCGTCGACGCACCAGCCACCAGTGCCTTGCCGATATCGCCGGAATAGCGGATGCCGCCATCGGCAATCAACGGAATGCGGTCCTGCAGCGCTTCGGCCACCATGTCCACCGCGGTGATCTGCGGCACGCCCACACCAGCGACGACTCGCGTGGTGCAGATCGACCCCGGGCCCACGCCAACCTTGACTGCATCGGCACCGGCATCCATCAACGCCAATGCCGCATCGCCGGTGACGATGTTGCCGCCGATCACCTGCAACTGCGGGTAAGTCTTCTTGACCCACGCCACGCGATCGATCACGCCTTGCGAATGGCCATGCGCGGTATCGACAATCACCACATCCACGCCGGCTGCGGCAAGCAGCTCGATGCGCTGTTCGGTATCGCCGCCCACACCCACCGCCGCGCCCACCAGCAAGCGCTTGGCGCTGTCCTTGGCGGCATTCGGGTTGTCGGTCTTCTTCTGGATATCCTTGACCGTGATCAGGCCGCGCAGCTCGAAGCTGTCGTTGACCACCAGGACCTTTTCGATGCGGTTGCGATGCAGCAGCTCGAGCACTTCCTCATCGCTGGCGCCTTCGCGCACGGTGATCAGGCGGTCTTTCTTGGTCATGATGTGGCGGACCGGATCGTCGAGCTTCTTTTCGAAGCGCATGTCGCGGCTGGTGACGATGCCCACCAGTTCGCTGCCATCCACCACCGGCACGCCGGAGATGTTGCGCGCGCGGGTCAGCGCCAGCACTTCGCCGATGGTCGTGTCCGGGCTGACGGTGAACGGCTCGGTAATCACGCCGGATTCGAATTTCTTGACCCGCGCCACTTCGCCCGCCTGCTGCTGCGGGGTCAGGTTCTTGTGGATGATGCCGATGCCGCCCAGCTGCGCCATGGCCACCGCAAGGCGGTGTTCGGTCACTGTGTCCATTGCCGCCGAGAGAATCGGCAGTTTCAGGCGCAGGTCGCGCGTCAGCCGGGTTTCCAGGCTGACGTCCTTGGGCAGGACGATCGAATGAGCGGGGACGAGCGAAACGTCGTCGTAGGTGAGAGCTTCAGCCTGGATGCGTAGCATCGGCGGACCCGAGTTTGGGGAAGCGCGGCATTTTACCCTGAAAGGCTTCACGAAGACACCACGCAGCCGCAATGCTGCGTTACGCCCGCGCCTCAGCTGGCGGCGTCAGCTGCTTCCAGCGTGTTCTGCATCAGCGTTGCGACCGTCATCGGCCCTACCCCGCCTGGCACCGGGGTGATCCAGGCCGCGCGCTGCACGGCTGCGTCGAAGCCGACGTCGCCCACCAGCCGGCCGTCATCGAGCCGATTGATGCCGACATCGATCACCACCGCGCCCGGTTTGACCCATTCGCCCGGAATCAGCCCCGGGCGGCCCACCGCCACCACCAGAATGTCGGCATTGCGCACGCTGGCTTCCAGCACATCGGGCGGAGTGAACTTGTGGCAGCTGGTGACGGTGCAACCGGCAATCAGCAACTCCAGCCCCATCGGCCGGCCGACATGATTGCTCACGCCCACGATGGTGGCATTGCGGCCACGCACCGGCTGGTCGGTGTGACCGAGCAAGGTCACGATGCCGCGCGGCGTGCACGGGCGCAGCCCGAATTCGCGCAAGGCCAGATGCCCGACATTCTGCGGATGGAACCCGTCCACGTCCTTGCGCGGGTCAATGCGCTGAATCAGCCGGTTGGCATCGGGAATGCCCGGCAGCGGCAGCTGAATCAGGATGCCGTGGATCTTGGGGGCAGCATTGAGCTCATCGATCAGCGCCGCCAGCTCGGCTTCGCTGGTGCCCTGCGGCAAGTCGTAATCGAAGGCCTCGATGCCGACCTTCTCCGCCGCGCGCCGCTTGTTGCGCACGTACACCGACGATGCCGGATCGCCACCGACCAGCACCACCGCCAGGCTAGGCCGCGCCTTGCCGGCGGCCAGCCGCGCATCCACGCGCAGCTTCAGCCCGTCGAGCAGTTCCTCGGCGATGCGGCGACCATCGAGAAGGCGGGCCGAAGCGGAGGCAGCGGGCGCGGAAGCGGTCATGGGGCGTCAGGTGTAGAGTCGAAGGCCGTCTATTGTCCCCGATTCCGTCATGACCGACACCACCTCACGCACCGATTCGAGCACCACTTCCATTGAAGCGGCGGCATTTCGCCGCCTGTTGCAGCACCTCAACCAGGACCGCACCGATGTGCAGAACATCGACCTGATGATCCTCGCCGGCTTCTGCCGCAACTGCCTGGGCGACTGGTACCGCGAAGCGGCCGAAGCGCAAGGCCAGAGCATGAGTAAGGAACAGGCGCGCGAAGCGGTCTACGGCATGCCATTTGCCGAGTGGAAACAACAGCATCAAAAAGACGCCACGCCTGAGCAGCTGGACGCCTTCGCCGCCGCCCAGCGCCAGCATGGCTGAGGCAGGCATGAGTGAACGCCGGCATCAACACCTGGCGGGCAGTCGTCAGGTGTTGATGCCGGCGCGCACGAACCGGTGCGTACAAGGCAGACATGCGGCTGCAGAGCACCGCGCCTGGCCCGGCAACTGCACAGGCGTGCTGTTTACTGCATTTAGTCGCGACTTGCTGTCTCCGCCTCTTCGGCCTGCGGCACCGCATCGGGATTGAGCGTGCGGCTGCCGCGACGCGGCCGCGTGAACGGTGTGGGTCGCGGCGTCGCTGGCGTGATATTGCCGTACATCAGCCTGGCTCCGGCGCGTGCGTCGCCGGCAGCGATCTCCAATTCGAAACGCTCGGCATCGCGCCGGCGGATCTCGCGGGAAATCATGCCGGCTTCGTCCTCGTCCACCCCCAACTCCTCCAGCGCGACCCTGCCGAAGATCACGGCCGACTCGAACGTCTCGCGGATCTGGTAATCCACGCCCGCAGCGACCAACTGCAGCGAATGCTGGCGGTCGTACGAGCGCACCAGCAGCTTGGCATGCGGAAACTCGCGCGTTGCCAGTTCGACGATGCGATTGGCCGCCTCCTGGTTGTCGACGCACACCGCAATCGCACGTGCGCTGTGCGCGCCGGAGGCATGCAACACGTCCAGTCGGGTGCCGTCGCCGTAGTAGATCTTGAAGCCGAACTCTTCGGCGCTCTGGATCATCTCGATGTCGTTGTCGATGATGGTCACATCCACATCGCGCGCCAGCAGCGATTGACTGGCCACCTGCCCGAAGCGCCCGAAGCCGATGATCAACACGCTGCCGGTCTGCCCGCTGGCTTCTTCCACGCCATCGAGCGAGATCGCCGCAGCCGGCGTCAGCCGCCGCTGTAGCAGCACGAACAACGGCGTCAACGCCATCGACAACACCACGATGGCGGTCAGGCTGGCATTGACCTGCGCATCGATGACGCCCGATGCCGAGGCGGCGGCAAACAGCACGAATGCGAACTCGCCACCCTGCGCCATCAGCACACCGCGATCCAGCGCCTGGCGATGGTCGCTGCGCATCAGCCGCGCCACCGCGTAGATGCATGCGCCCTTGCCCACCATCAAGGCCAGCACGCCGGCCACGATCAAGCGCCAATCGGCCGCGACCACGCGCAGATCCAGGCTCATGCCGACACCCAGAAAAAATAGTCCTAGCAGGATGCCGCGAAAGGGCTCGATATCCGCTTCGATCTGATGCCGGAACGTGGACTCGGACAACAGCACGCCGGCCAGGAATGCGCCCATCGCCATCGATAGCCCGCCCACCTGCATCAACAGTGCCGCGCCCAACACCACCAACAATGCTGCTGCCGTCATCACCTCGCGCGCCTTGGACGCGGCAAGGACGCGGAACAATGGATTGAGCAGCCAACGCCCGGCCACCAGCAGGCCGACGATGCAGGCCAGACCGATGCCGATGCCCTGCCAGCGCTGCGACGCGGCCTGCGGATCGCCGCTGGACCCCATCCAGGCAACGATCGCCAGCAACGGTACGATCAACAGATCTTCGAACAGCAGAATCGCCACGATCTTTTGCCCCGGCGGCAAGGCGACGTCACCGCGCTCGGCCAACAGCTGCATCACCACTGCGGTGGAGGTCAGCACAAAACCTGACGCCGCCACGAAGGCCACCGGTGGCGCAAAGCCCAGCAGGATGCCGATGCCTGTCAACACCAGCGCGCAGACCGCGATCTGCAGC
This sequence comes from Xanthomonas prunicola, assembly GCF_002846205.1. GTDB lineage: Bacteria > Pseudomonadota > Gammaproteobacteria > Xanthomonadales > Xanthomonadaceae > Xanthomonas > Xanthomonas prunicola. The sequence goes on along the minus strand of NZ_PHKV01000004.1, from coordinate 365,967 downwards.
GTACCCAGCCCGAAGATTTCCTTGCGCAGGCTCCACAGGTGTGAGGGCCGCATTTCCAGCCCGATCACGAACAGGAACATCACCACGCCCAACTCGGCCACGTGCAGGATGGCCTGGGGTTCGTTGAACAGACCGAACCCGAACGGACCAATCGCCAGCCCCGCCGCCAGATAACCCAGCACCGAGCCCAGGCCCAATCGGCGAAACAACGGGATCGCGACGACGGCAGCGCCCAACAGGACCACCACGTTGATCAGTTCACTTGATTCGGCAGGTTGGCTCATGCCCGGATTCTAGCGACACTCACGCCACATCGGCCTGCACCTGGGTGCGCATCTGCGCGGCACTTGGCCTTGCGATACCGAGCTCTGCCAGCGCAGCTGCATCGGGCGGCAAGCCCCTAAACGACGAACGACGCCAGCTGGCGTCGTTCGTGCAAACAGCGATCAGGCAGCAATCAGCCGCGCGCGTCGGCCTGGGCCAATGCATTGCGCAGGATTTCCTTCGCTGGGCCGCCATGCTTTTCGTGCTCAAGCGCGAAATGCACCGTGGCTTCGATCAGGCCGATATGCGCGCCGCAATCGAAGCGCCGGCCTTCGAAGCGGAATGCATCGACCTGCTCTTTCTTCAGCAGCTCGGCAATCGCGTCGGTCAACTGGATCTCGCCACCCGCGCCTATACCGGTCGCCTCAAGAAATTCGAAGATCTTGGGACTCAGCACGTAACGACCGACCACTGCCAGGTTGCTCGGCGCCACTTCCGGCTTGGGCTTCTCGACGATCGCATTGATGCGGCCCTTACGGCCATCGAATGCGTCGGTAGAGACGATGCCGTAGCTGGCCGTCTTTTCATGCGGCACATCTTCCACGGCAATGACGCTGCCACCGGAGGCTTCTGCCACGTCGGCCATCTGGGTCAGCGCAGCATCGCCGCGGTTCCACATCAGATCGTCCGGCAGCAGCACCGCGAACGGTTCGTCACCGACCACAGCCTTGGCACACAACACCGCATGGCCCAGGCCGAGCGCTTCTGCCTGCGTCACAAAAATGGCGCGAACGCCCTCTGGCAATGCATGGCGCACCAGCTCCAGCTGTTCCAACTTGCCTGCACGCTCAAGCTTTTGCTCCAGCTCATAGGCCTTGTCGAAGTAATCGGCAATGGAGTGCTTGTAGCGGTTGGTCACGAAGATCAGCGTATCGCAACCAGCCTGGATGGCTTCGTCGACGGCGTACTGAATCAATGGCTTGTCGATGATTGGCAGCATTTCTTTCGGCACTGTCTTGGTTGCCGGAAGAAAGCGGGTTCCAAGACCTGCGACGGGAAATACTGCCTTGCGAATACGCTGGCTCATTACAGTCTTCTGACCTCACGTGCGGGGAATGGGACGACCGTATCAGATCGCGCGTCGACTTTCCGTCGAGCAGCCGCGAAATCCGGCATCAAACTGCCCAACACAGTCTCCATCGCTTTGATGTCATAGCGGTTGACGGCCTCGCGCAAGCGCGTCACCAGCTGCAGCACTTGCTCATGCGAGAACTCACGCACACCGGCTTCGAGAATCTTGGGATGCGCAGTGGGACGATAGTCTTCGTCGGAATAGAACAGCGTCTCGTGCAGCTTCTCGCCTGGACGCAAGCCGGTATAGAGAATTGCCACGTCCTTGCCCGGCTGCTTGCCGGCCAGACGGATCATCTGCTCGGCCAGCAGGCGAATCGGCACAGGCTCGCCCATGTCCAGCGTGTAGATCGCACCATGGGATGCAGAAGCCGCCGCCTGAATCACCAGCTGGCAGGCTTCGGGAATGGTCATGAAGTAACGCGTCACATCCGGATGCGTCACCGTCACTGGGCCGCCCTGACGGATCTGTTCGCGGAACAGAGGCACCACGCTACCGGCCGAATCCAGCACATTCCCGAAGCGCACGGTGATGAAGCGCGTCGGCGCATCGCGCGCGTCAAGGCTCTGGCAGATCATTTCTGCATAGCGCTTGCTTGCGCCCAGCACGTTGACCGGCTCCACCGCCTTGTCGGTGGAAATGAAGACAAAGGTTTCGATGCGTGCACGCTGGCAGGCGCGCGCCACGTTCTCGGTTGCCAGCACGTTGTTGCGCACCGCCTCGCGCAGTTGCTCTTCCAGCAAGGGCACCTGCTTGTAAGCGGCCGCATGGAATACCGCATCCGGGGTCGCGGTGTTCAGCGCATGCGCCACCACCGCCGGGTCGCCGCAATCGCCCAACACGCGCACGACTTCGATATCCGGGAACAGCCTGCGCAGATCCGAATCGATGGTCAGCAGTGCCAGCTCGTCGATCTCCAGCAGCACGATCCGGCGCGCCCCGTGGCGCGCGCACTGGCGGCAGACTTCCGAGCCGATCGAGCCACCGGCGCCGGTCACCATCACGGTCTTGTTGGTCAGCCAGTCGCGGATCAGGCGCCAGTCGGGCGTGACCGGCTTGCGGTTGAGCAGGTCCTCGATTGCGACCTCCTTCAACTCGCCTGGCAACGAGCGCCCTTCCAGCACGTTGATCAGCTTGGGCACCATGCGGAACGGCAGGCCGGTGCTTTCGCAGATCGCCACCACGCGCTGCATGCCGGAGGCGTCCAGCGATGGAATCGCGATGACCAGCAACTTGGCGGCGGTCTCCTTGGCAATCGCCGCAGCTTGATCCAGATTGCCCAGGACATTGAGACCCTGGATCTTGGCGCCATGCAGGTTGGTGGCGTCGTCCAGATAACCAATCGGCACAAACGCGCCGGTACGGCGCAGATCGCGCACCAAACCTTCGGCAGCGCGCCCTGCGCCGAGGATCAGCACGCGCTGCCCGGCGTCACCGGAATGGGCGATCTGGTAGTCCTTCCAAGCGCGGTACAGCAGACGTGGCGTGCCCAGCATGGCTGACAATGCGAACGGATACACCACCAGCACCGACAGCGGTACGCCATCCAGGCGGTCATAAGACAGCGCCAGCACGATCGCGACCAGGCCGAGGAAACTCGACTTGAAGATGTTCCATAGGTCCGGCACCGAGGCGAAGCGCCACAGTCCGCGGTACAACCCCATTTTCCAGAACACCAACCCCTGTGCCACCAGCACCACTCCGGTGCGCCAGTCCCACAACGGCAGATCCGGCGCATCGCGCAACATGGAGTAGCGGCCGGCGTGCAATAGCTGCCAGCACACCCACACCATCAACAGGTCGTGTACGACGACCGCTATCTGCGGCAGGGCCTTTGTCAAACGGTCACGCCAGGAAATCATAAAAATCCATTACTCAGGAATTGCGCAGTCCATCGCGCAGAAAATGCCAGATTGCAGTGGCGCCGATGCCCCAAACCAAAGCTCCATACACCTGCTGCCAAAATGCATCATGGCGGATTAACACGTACAAGCAGACGGCAGCGACGCTGAAAGCGAAATAAACGCCGGTTACCGGAACGTGCGTCGCAAGCCGACGCGCCAGACGCTGATAGACGTGCTGGGCATGCGGCTCCCACCAGCGCTGCCCTGCGAGCATGCGAGCAAGCAGTGTGAAGCCGGCGTCTACAAGAAAGGCCGTCAGCGGCAGCCAACTGATCCACCAACTCACCTGACCACTCGCCACGTTCAGTGCCAGCAACGCTGCCAACATATAGCCGAGCGCACCGCTGCCGCCATCGCCCATGAAGATGCGCGCGCGCGGGAAATTGAACGGGACAAACCCCAGGCACGATGCCGAAGCTGCCAGCCCGGCCCACGACCACCCAGCCGGCGCCACCAGCGAAAATCCGAAGGCGGCCAACGCCGCCTGGCTGCTCGCCAGACCGTTGATGCCATCCATGAAATTCCAGACGTTGATCAACACCACCGACGCCGCGGCGGTCAGCACCCCATCCCACCCATTGCCCGTGTAATGGCAAACCAAGGCGCCCAACGAGGCCGATGCGGCCAGGTGGATCGCAAACCGCAGCCTGGCCGAGAGCGGACGATGGTCATCCCACCAGCCCACACCTGCCACCGCAATCAATCCCGCTGCGAACCAGCCTAGCGTCAAGCACGCCGCTGGCCACAGCACACTTGCCGCGACGCACCCCAGCAAGATTGCCGCCACAATCGCCATGCCGCCGCCACGCGGTGTCGCCACCACGTGGCTACGCCGTTCACCGGGATGATCGAGCAAGCGGCGGTGTAAGGCATAACGCCGCAACAGCCAGGTCCCCAGCGCCGCGACCAGCAGGTGCAGCACGCACCACAGCCACACCATCAGACCACCGCGTAGTTCAACAGCGGTTTGACCGTACCCCATTCCTTGCAGCTCGGGCATTGCCAGTGATGCGTCTTGGCCCCAAAGCCGCAGCGGGTGCACCGATAGCTCGGATTGCGCACCAGCAGCTGGTCGGTGATGTGCTTGAGGTCCTGCAGTGTCCCGACCGGGTCGCTTCCCTCGGCAAGGGTAAGGTCGATCAACGCCGACTCGCCACGCACCGACGGGCGATCCTTGAGCTGGCGGCCAAGGTAGGCCAGCGCAGGCGCCACGCCATCCTGGGCTTCCATCAACTGGGTCAGCGCCAGCACCGGCGCAATGCCGCGATAGTGCTCGGTCATCTCCGAGAGGAAGTTGCGCGCACCCGCGATATCGCCGACCCGCCGATACGCAGCCATCAACGCAGGAATGATCTCCGGCAGGTATTCCGGATCATGCCGGGCCGCACGTTCGAATGCGCGCACCGCCGCTTCGTCGTGACCGCGCTCGGCTTCGATGCGCCCTTCCAGAATGCCGGCGCGCACGGAGGTGCCATCGGCCTGATAGGCACGCGCAATCGCCTGCAGTGCGTCGTCGGTCTTGCCCAGGCCACGATTGCGGTCGGCCAGTTCGCATTCGAATTGCGAGATCAGCTTGCCCATCGGCTCGCCGGTCACTTCTTCGTAGCGGGTGGCGTTGTCGATTGCCTTTTCCCAATCGCGCTCGGCCTGGTAGATGCCGATCAGGTGGCGCAGTGCCTGTGGTGCACGCTGGTCCAGCTGCGCCAATTCGGTGAACACCGTTTCGGCACGATCCAGCAGGCCGGACTTCATATAGTCCTCGCCGAGGGCCAGCAACGCCTGGACGCGCTGCTGATCAGTCAAATCGCCACGCTGCACCAGGCCCTGGTGCAAGCGGATCGCACGGTCCACTTCACCGCGGCGACGGAACAGATGCCCCAACGCGACTTGGGTCTCGAAGGTCTCCTTGTCCAGTTCGGCGATATGCAGGAACAGCTCGATCGCCTTGTCCGGCTGCTCGTTGAGCAGATAGTTCAAGCCGCGGAAATAGGTACTGGAAAGACGACTGACCTGCGTGTCGCCATGGCGTTGGCCACCGCGACGACCGACGATCCAGCCGCCCAGCGCAGCCAATGGCACAAACAGAAAGAACCAGATCCACTCGGTCAGAAAGTCCATACGTCCTTACAGTCCATCGATGGGGCGCGCATCGACGGCGGCAGGCGTGACAGTCCTGGCGTCGGCGCGACTGACCGCGACAGCCTTGTTGGCCTGGCGCAGTCTGGAATAGAGGGGAATGACCACACTGACCAGCACCATGCCGGCACCGATCAACACACCGACCAGCAGCGCGACGATGATCGCGACACCGGAACTGGTATGCACGCTGGAGAACAGGAAATCGAGCGTGATGTCCTGGGAATTGACAGCACCGATGATCAGACCGACCAACAGGAAGGCCAACATCACCAGCAAGCGAAGCACCTTCATGACGAGACTCCGTCGGAAAGCGGGTTAGCTTAACCGAGACGACATACACACAGCGCCAGAACGGACTTCAGTCCGTCGTATCGGACATATCGACAGGCACCACGGAGCTGACGCGCTCACGCAATTCCTTGCCCGGCTTGAAGTGGGGAACATGCTTGCCCGGCAATGCAACCGATTCGCCGGTCTTGGGATTACGCCCCAGACGTGGCGGACGGTAATGCAGCGAAAAACTGCCGAACCCGCGAATTTCGATCCGATCACCATCGGAGAGCGCCTGCCCCATCATTTCCAGCAGCGACTTGACTGCCAGATCCACGTCGTCCGACTTCAGATGCGCTTGGCGTCGCGCCAGGATTTCAATCAATTCGGACTTGGTCATGGGAAGACTTGCTTTTTTCGACTGACACATCGGAATCGGCCCGGGCAAGCCCGGGCCGATCCATCACGCTCTTGCGAGCGCTACGCGCTTACTCGGACTTGTTGTTGTTCAACTGTGCACGCAACAGCGCGCCCAGCTGAGTCATGCCGCCCGACGCGGAGGCGGACTGGTAGTCCTCCAACGTTTCGCGCATTTCAGCATCGTCCTTGGCCTTGATCGACAGCTGCAGGGTCCGGCCCTTACGGTCCATACCCACGAACTTGGCTTCGATCTTGTCGCCGACCTTCAGGTGCTGGGTCGCATCGTCGACGCGCTCGTTGGCGATATCGCGTGCAGCGACGTAGCCTTCGATGCCATCGGCCAGGTCGATCGTGGCGCCCTTGGCATCCACTTCACGCACCACGCCTTCGACCTTCGAACCCTTCGGGTTGGACGCCATGTACTGACCGAACGGGTCCTGCTCCAGCTGCTTGACGCCCAGGCTGATGCGCTCACGTTCCGGGTCCACTGCCAGCACGACGGCTTCCAGCGTGTCGCCCTTCTTGTAGTTGCGTACGACATCTTCGCCGGTGGTGTTCCAGCTGATGTCGGACAGGTGCACCAGACCGTCGATGCCGCCGTCCAGACCGATGAAGATGCCGAAGTCGGTGATCGACTTGATCTGACCGGACACCTTGTCGTTCTTCTTGTGGGTGGCAGCGAAGGTTTCCCACGGATTGGCGGCAACCTGCTTCATGCCCAGCGAGATGCGGCGACGCTCCTCGTCGACATCCAGCACCATCACTTCGACTTCGTCACCAACCTGCACAACCTTGGACGGGTTGACGTTCTTGTTGGTCCAATCCATCTCCGAGACGTGCACCAGACCTTCGACGCCCGGCTCGATCTCGACGAATGCGCCGTAATCGGTGACGTTGGAGACCTTGCCGAACACGCGGCTGTTGGCCGGGTAACGACGTGCGATGTTGTCCCACGGATCTTCGCCCAGCTGCTTCAGGCCGAGGCTGACGCGGTTACGCTCGCGATCGAACTTCAGCACGCGCACGTCCAGCTCGTCGCCGACGTTGACGACTTCGGACGGATGGCGCACGCGCTTCCAGGCCATGTCGGTGATGTGCAGCAGGCCGTCGATACCGCCAAGGTCCACGAATGCGCCGTAGTCGGTCAGGTTCTTGACGACACCCTTCAGGATCGCGCCTTCCTGCAGCTTGTCCATCAGCTGCTCGCGCTCTTCCGAGTGCTCGCTCTCGACCACTGCACGACGCGAGACCACCACGTTGTTGCGCTTGCGGTCCAGCTTGATCAGCTTGAACTCGAGTTCCTTGCCTTCCAGGTAAGCCGGGTCGCGCACCGGGCGCACATCCACCAGCGAACCAGGCAGGAACGCGCGGACATCCTTGATGTCCACGGTGAAACCACCCTTGACCTTGCCGCTGATGCGGCCGGTGATGGTTTCGTTCTTTTCCAACGCTTCTTCCAGCTCGTCCCACACCATCGCGCGCTTGGCTTTCTCGCGCGACAACACGGTCTCGCCAAAGCCGTTTTCGATCGAGTCCAGCGCAACCTTGACCTGGTCGCCCACACCCACATCGATCTCGCCAGCGTCGTTACGGAACTGCTCGATCGGCACGATGCCTTCGGACTTCAGGCCAGCGTTGATCACCACCACGTCGCCGCGCACTTCCACGACGGTACCGGTGACGATCGAGCCCGGCTTCAGCTTCGCCAGATTGGCTTGACTGGCTTCGAACAGTTCTGCAAAAGATTCTGTCATTTGAATTTACTCAGTTGAACACACGGGCGCCGATCGTCGGGATGCGACAGATACGAACCGCCCAGCCTGTTGGTCGACTCCGGACAGCGAGTCGGTTTAGAAGTAATAGAACCGCCACGCAGGATGCGCGACGGAGCTTTGGAACGCCTTACGGTCGGCGGGACAAGCCCGCTTGCGGAACGCTTACGACGGCGTACGGTCTGCGAGCAACCCGACCACACGCTGGACGACATCCTCGATCCCTATTCCGCTGGTATCGATCAGCACGGCGTCTTCGGCCGGCCGTAATGGCGCCACCACCCGCTGCGCATCACGGGCATCACGGGCCATGATCTCGCGCAGCAGGTCGTCAAAGATAACCGAAACACCCTTTTCCATCAACTGTTTATGGCGACGGCCCGCACGTTCTTCGGCACTGGCGGTCAGAAAGACCTTGTAGGCAGCATCCGGGAAGATCACCGTCCCCATGTCGCGCCCGTCGGCAACCAGCCCGGGCGCCCGCCTGAATGCGCGTTGGCGCTCTTTCAGGGCGCTGCGGACCTCGGGAATGGCGGCAATGGCCGAGGCCAGCGCGCCAGTGGTTTCCAGGCGCAGCTCGCCGGTGGCATCGGCGCCGTTGACCAGCACCCGTAGCCCTGCCTCACCGGCGTCGTCGAACTGCACCTTGGTGTCGAAGGTGCAGCGCACCAGCGCCGCCGGGTCGGACACATCCAGATCGGCCCAGCTCGCTGCAACACCGACGGCGCGGTACAGTGCCCCCGAATCGAGGTAGTGCCAGCCCAGTCTGGCGGCCACAATCCGGCTCACCGTGCCCTTGCCGGCACCGGAGGGGCCATCGATGGTGAGGACGGGCGACAGGTCGGTCATTCAGGTTTCCGGAAGGTCATCAGGCGGTAGTGTAGCGCCGCTCACAGCGATCGCGCTGCAACCACTTGAAAGCACGACGAAAAGCCGGTTAGAATTGCCGGCTTAACTCTGGGTGCAGCCTCGATCGCGCGCACTCTTCCATCGAATCCAACCGTTTACGCCGAGGTGTGCCATGAAAGTCCTGTCCTCCCTGAAGTCTGCGAAGACCCGTCACCGCGACTGCAAGGTGGTCCGCCGCCGCGGTAAGGTCTTCGTGATCTGCAAATCGAACCCGCGCTTCAAGGCGCGTCAGCGCTAAGCCTTTGCGGCGCGTGCAAGACCCGAGAAAGCCGCCTCCGGGCGGTTTTTTCTTGGCCGCTGCCTGACACGGGCTGTTGCTACATGCGTCTGCCGCCCGTCGGCCCAGCCAGGGCAGAGACGTCATCTACACCGGGGCGCGAGCCGGGCAATCGTGGTGCCGCCAGGCCAGCCGTGTCACAGCAGCGTCTATCGTGGTTTTTTGCTGTAATCACCATCTGAATTCTTGTCCACTGGGGAGTAGATGACATGCGCAACCGTTTATTTGTCCTGCCGCTGATCGCGCTGATGGGGATCAGTGCCGTTGCTTCGGCCGATACGCTGCTGGTCGACCGTGCACAGCAGAAGCCTGCTGCTGCCCTGCCCTTGCGCGGGGAAAGCATGAGTCAGGTCGAAGGCCGCTACGGCGCGCCGCAGGAAAAGCTCGACCCGCGTGGTGGTCAGAAGCGTCAGTGGCCAACCATCCATCGCTGGGTGTATCCGGCCTTCACCGTGTATTTCGAAAAAAGCAAGGTGATCGACGTGGTCGCCAATAAGGCCGACGCCAACGAGATCGGCCCTAAGCCGCCGATTCGGTAAAGCACGCTGACACGTGGCCGCAGGTGCTGGCGCCTGTTCGCCGCAGCTCCGGCCGTCACGGACGCATCGCACTGTGTGCTGCGTCCGTCAGCAACCGGACATGCGTTGCTGCGATTCTGTAACAAGGCCAGGCGCGCCGATGTACGCCTGGATCGCAAGAGCCTGCATTTCCGTGCGGGATATCGATGAACGTGCGGGCGATGGCCTGCACACCAAGAAGAGTATTTGCCTGGCATGACCGACCGTCTTCGTTTTCCCGCCGAGTGGGAACCTCAATCCGCCGTGTTGCTTGCGTGGCCACATGCCGGTACCGATTGGGCCGAGCGCCTGGCCGATGTGGAAGAGACCTATATCGCGCTGGTCACGGCGATCTCCCGCTTCGAGCCGGTGGTCATCTGCGTGGCCGATGACGACCTGCAGATCTACGCTGAAGCGCGGCTGCGGTCGGCGCGGGTGGAGATGACGCGCGTGCGCTTTGTGATCGCCGCATACAACGACACCTGGCTGCGCGATTCCGGTCCGATCACGCTGCGCCAGGAAACCGGCTTCCGGTTAATGGATTTCCGTTTCACCGGCTGGGGCGGCAAGTTCGAAGCCAGCCTGGACGATCAGTTGGTGAGCTCCCTGGATGCCGCGCAGGTGTTCGTGCCAGCGCAGGTAGAGACCGTCGACTTCGCCCTGGAAGGCGGTGCGATCGAGACCGATGGCGCCGGCACATTGCTGACCACCTGGAAGTGCCTGCATGAGCGTCACCCGCAGCGCACGCGCGAATCGCTCAGCAGCGATCTGGCCACGTGGCTGGCGCAGGAACGCGTGCTGTGGCTGGATCACGGCTATCTGGAAGGCGACGACACCGACGCACATATCGACACCCTGGCGCGCTTTGCCGGCCCGGATGCGATCGTCTACCAGGGCTGCGATGTGGCCAGCGATTCGCACTATGCCGAACTGCAGGCGATGGGCAACGAGCTGGCAGCGCTGCGCACCGCCCACGGGCGGCCGTATCGCCTGTTCGTGTTGCCGTGGGCACAACCCATTCTCGACGAAGGCCGTCGGCTGGCGGCGTCGTATGCCAATTTCCTGATCGTCAACGGTGCGGTGCTGATGCCGGCCTACGGCGACCCGGCCGATGCGACTGCACAGGCGGTGCTGGCGCAGGCGTTCCCGCACCACGCGATCGTGCCGGTGCCGTGTCGTGCGCTGATCTGGCAGAACGGCAGCCTGCATTGCCTGACCATGCAACTGCCGGCCGGCCTGCTCGCCGCCTAAGCGCAGCTTCAAAATTTGCCTGCGTCGCAGCCGCACACGCCGTGTGTGGTTCCTGTTCCGGCCGGCAGGCCGGTGTTACGCCATGGCGCGCTACCCTTAGTGCGCCACTCAAGTTGGATGCTGCCATGACCCGTCATCTCCTTCCCGTCGCGCTGATCCAGGAGCGCAACCACGGCGACGCCGAGGCCAATCTGGCCGTCATCGAATCGCGTGTGGCCGAGGCTGCCGCGCAGGGCGCCAGACTGGTGCTGCTGCAGGAACTGCACAACGGTGCGTATTTCTGCCAGCACGAGTCGGTGGACGAATTCGATCTGGCCGAGCCGATTCCCGGCCCCAGTACCGAACGTCTGAGCGCACTGGCCAAGCAGCACGGTGTGGTGCTGGTCGCCTCGCTGTTCGAACGTCGCGCAGCCGGGCTGTATCACAACACGGCGGTGGTGTTCGAAAAGGACGGCCGCCTGCTCGGCAAGTACCGCAAGATGCACATTCCTGATGACCCGGGCTTCTACGAGAAGTTCTATTTCACGCCGGGCGATCTGGGCTTCACGCCGATCGATACCTCGGTGGGCCGCCTGGGCGTGCTGGTATGCTGGGATCAGTGGTACCCGGAAGCGGCGCGTTTGATGGCGCTGGCCGGTGCGGAAATGCTGCTCTATCCCACCGCGATCGGCTGGGATCCGGACGACCAGCAACCCGAGCAGGAGCGTCAGCGCGATGCCTGGATCCTGAGCCATCGCGGGCATGCGGTGGCCAACGGCGTGCCGGTGCTGTCGTGCAACCGTGTCGGCCATGAGCCTTCGCCGCTGGGTGCATCGGGCATCCAGTTCTGGGGCAACAGCCATGTGCTGGGACCGCAGGGCGAGTTCATTGCCGAAGCCGGGCAGGACCCGACCGTATTGATCTGCGATGTCGACCTGCAACGCAGCGAGCACGTGCGCCGCATCTGGCCATTCCTGCGCGACCGTCGTATCGATGCGTACGGCGATCTGCTCAAGCGCTACATCGACTGACCGCATGCCCGTCGAGCTGCGTGCAGTCCGCGACGCGGACATCCCGGCGATCACCGCGATCTATGCGGAGCAGATCGCCGGGGTCAATACCTACGAATACAGCGCACCATCGCTCGATGAGATGCGCGCGCGGGTCAGTGCGATCGTGGCTGCGGGCTACCCCTATCTGGTCGCCGAGCTCGATGGCGTGGTCGCGGGCTATGCCTACGCCAGCGCATTTCGCGCACGCGCTGGGTATCGCTGGACGGTGGAGAACTCGATCTATCTGGCCGCCGCGATGCAGGGCCGCGGCATCGGCAAAGCCTTGCTCGGCGAGCTGATCGCAGTCTGCGAGCAGCGTGGGTTCCGGCAGATGATTGCGGTGATTGGCGATGCCGGCAATCTGGCATCGCGACACTTGCATGAACGTTTTGGATTTCGCACGGTCGGAGTCTTCACCGGAATCGGCCGCAAACACGGTCGCTGGTTGGACGGCGTGCAGATGCAACGCGCGATCGGCTCCGGCGACACCGCCCCTCCTTCTGATGAATATCCCCATGACTGAGCAGACCACCCACGTTCTGGACGATGCGCTGTCCGGCCAGCCGCACCGCATCGTCGAACGCGATGGCGTGCGCTACACCTTGCTGGGGACTGCCCACGTCTCGCTGGCCAGCGTGGCCGCCGTGCAACGCGCGATCGGCAGCGGGCGTTACGACGCGGTGGCGGTGGAACTGGATGCGCAGCGCCTGCAGGCGATCAGCGACCCGGACGCCCTCGCCCGCCTGGATTTGGTGCAGGTGATCCGCAAGGGGCGCGTGGCCTTGTTCGCGGCGAATCTGGCGCTTGCCGCCTACCAGCGCCGCCTGGCCAAGCAACTGGGCATCGAGCCAGGCGCGGAATTGAAGGAAGCGGTGAACCTGGCGCGCGCGCAGGGGCTGCCGGTGCACCTGATCGATCGCGAAGTCGGGCTGACCTTCAAGCGTGCATCCGGGCGGTTGGGATTCTTCGGCAAGATGAAACTTGCCGGCGGCCTGCTCGGCGGCCTGTTCGCTGCCGATGAGGTGGGCGAAGAGGAAATCGAAAAGCTCAAGCAAGGCGACATGCTGGAAGCGAGCTTCGGCGATTTCGCCAGCGAAAGCCCGGAGCTGTACGAGACGGTGATTGCCGAGCGCGATCAGTACATGGCCACGCGTCTGCGCGAAGAAGTCTGCGCAGATCAGCGCGAGATCTTGGCGGTGGTCGGCGCCGGGCATCTGGCCGGTCTTGCGCGCCATCTGGAGCAAGACACCGCAGCGCCTGGCCCGATGCGCGAATCGCTGGAATACGTGCAGCAGCGCAAGCGTATTCCGTGGATCACGCTGGGCATCCTGGCGGTCATCATCACCGGCATCGGCATCGGATTCTGGCGTGGTGGCCTGAGCATGGGCGCCGACCTGCTATTGCAGTGGGCGATGTACACCGGCGGCATGGCTGCACTGGGCTGTTTGCTGGCCGGCAGCCACCCGTTGAGTATCCTGACCGCAGCAGTGGTGGCACCGTTCAAGCCCTTCCGGCTGAGCGTGCCAACCGGTGCATTTGCAGCGCTGGTCGAAGTGCATATGCGCAAGCCGGCCTATGGCGATTTCCTGTCGCTGCGCGACGATGCGCAGACGCTGCGCGGCTGGTATCGCAATCGCGTCTCGCGCGTGGTATTGACGTTTCTGCTGACCAATTTCGGCAGCATGGCCGGTGTGTGGTTGGCCGGCGTGCAGATTTTCAACCGTCTGCATGGGTGAGTGCCGGGCGATCCGCGCAGCCGGATGCGCGGATCTCTTGCAGGAGCGCGCTCGGGCGCGAAGAAGCTTTATAGGCAATGCAGCATCGCGCCCCGGGGCGCTCCTACACGATCCTTTTCGACTACGCAGATCGATTATCCCCGCTACTTCTTTGGGGCGAGGCTCGAGGAGCGGTACGTCTGCGGGAGACCGTGATGCGTAAGCCGCCGAAGGCTGTCCTGCAACCACTCGCCTCGGTTTACGGCGCTGCGAGCTGATCGGGTGCAAGCTGCAGGCGCACCCACACGCCATAGTGATCCGATGCCCAACGGCCGTCCGCATAAGGCCTATCGAACAGGATGCGGGCTTCGCGGGCCAACAGGCGGTTCTGTTGAAAGAACACGTGGTCGATGCGAGCGGGTTTGTCGAAGACATGCATGTTCAAGGTGCTGACCGTGGCATCGCTATTGCGATGCACGCTGCCGTAGCTGTCGCCGTAACCTTTGCGTAGTGCTTCCAGATCGAGGGTGTCGGCGGCGGTGTTGAAATCCCCAGCGATCACCACCGGCGCCTGCTTGCTGTTGGAGGCGATGAAGTCGAGCAGATCGGCTACCTGGCGCGTGCGCGTGGCAGTGCCGCGGGCGTCGGTGCGTTCGTTGAGATGGGTGACGTAGATGTTGACCGGCAGGCCATCGACGTCCACCTGCAGATGCGCGGCGACACGGTAATCGTCCAAGGGCTGCAACAGTCGCTGGTGCGTGGCCAGTACCTTGCGGCGGCTCAACAATGCATTGCCGTAGCGTTTGGCCGCGCCGACCGGATCGACCGAAGCGAAGGTGTAGTCATAGCCGAGCTTGCGCGCCAGCCAGGCGGCCTGATTTTCCACGCTGCCGCGGCGTTCGATCACTTCCTGCAGCGCAATCACATCCGGTGCCAGTTGCTTGAGCTCTTTGGCGATGTAAGCGCGTCGTCCCGGCCAGTCTTCGCGGTCGTGGTGCAGATTGAGCGTGACCAGGGTCATCTCGCGTGATGCTGCGCTCGGTGACTCCGCGGCTCGCACGGCCGGATCGATGGTGCCTCGCTGCAAAATTTGCGAAGACTGCATGCCTTGAGTGGCCTGCCCGGCCTGTAAGCCGGTGGAGCACAGCAGCAGTGCAAGCAACGCGACCAGCCATCCCGCACCTCCCCGTGCTGTCACCGCACGGGTCGGTCGCCACGGCTGACTCATTGTTTGGCGCGCTCGGCCCGCCGCACTGCGCTGGGCACATCGATTTGCACGTTGGCCGGCAGTTGCTGGATGCGCAGTTCGCCGTTCTGCCACTCAACCGATTCGCCGTTGACCGTGGCCTTGCCTGGTGTGCCTTGATACGGCCACGGCAACACCACACCACCTGGCGGCAGGATCAGCCCGGGCTGCAACTGCAGCACCAATTGCTTGTCGGTGCGTTGCAAGGTGTAGTTGAGGCGCCCGTACGGTGTACGCAGTTCGGCAATGCCAATGCCCTTGCCTTCAAACCAGCGCGTTGGCGTGCCGGCAGCGATGACCAGGCTGGCATCGGATTCGCGACCGTAGGCGAACATGTCCAGTACCGAGCGTACGAAGTCCGAGGCGACCCAGGCGTGTGGAAGGTCGCCGACGAAAAACGGCGTACGCGGCGTGCGTGAGACCACTTCGGCCCACTGGTTCCAGGGTTGCGGCGCGCGGTCCTTAAAGAAGAACGCAGTGGCGTCCCAGGCGCGGTCGCGCCAGCCCAGGCGCACGAATGCGGCCACGTTGCGCCACTCGTAGGGGGTGTAGTCCTTCCATTCGCGCTTGCCATCGCGGCGGTCGGAGAACTCCTTCCAATAGCGTTCGAAGGTGTTGGTCAGCAGGTCCTGCGGCAGACGTTGCTGCTCGCCGCCCGGGGTCAAGGCAATCGTGGTCGAGGTCGCATCGAAATCGCCGAGCTCGGCCGAACCGGGCAGGAAATCGAGCGTGTGCTCACGTACTGCCGCACCCAGCGAGGCGATCAGGTCGCCACTGAATTCATCGCGTGCGGTGCTGAAACGCGCCACGTCCTCGGGCTTGTCCAGCGCGCCGGCCAGCATCACTGCGTCCTTGTAGCCGCGCAGCGCCCAGAAGTTGTCCCAGTACGAATGCACCGGCTTGGCCGAATAACCTTCGTGGCTGATCGACACCGGCATCATTCCGTAGAAGGCCGGGTTGCGCATGAAGTTGTCTTCGGTGCGTTCGCTGGCGCGCAGCTTTTCCATGTAGTCGTAGGCGCCGGTGACATGCCGCCACATCTTCTCCAGGAACGGCCTGTCGCCGGTGTAGCGGTAATACTCGGCGATGTTGTAGATCAGCTCGCCATGGCTGTCGTTCTCCGGTACCGGATCGCTGCCGCGGTCGTCCACGCAGCAGGGCACCATGCCATCGGCAAACTGATACGGCGCGAACCAGTCCACGTAATCGCGCACCACGTCTTCGCGGCCGAGCCGCAGCAGGCCTTCGGAAATCATTGCGCCGTCGCGGATCCAGCTGCGCGAATAAGAACGTGTGCCCGGCTGCAGGCGCGGCCCGATGCGCGAGATCAGCATGTGCGCCAGCGCGGTACGCAGCGTATCGACCACCGGCTTGCCTTCGGCCGGCACGCTGATGCGTACGCGATCGAGCTTGCTGCGCCATTGCTGGGCCACCTGCTGCTGTGCCTGGTCGGCATCGAAGCCGGCCGGCAGTTGCGCGGTGCCGGTCTGCGGAATCACCAAGGCCACTTCGCGTTTCTGGCCGGGTTCCAGCTTCCAGCGATACAGCAGCACGCCCGAGGCCAGGCCGGTTTCGTCCTTGACCTGGGTGACGGTAGGCGGCGTGGCGGCGGTGAGATGGCTGACGTCCATGCCGCTGTCGAAGGCGCTGGCGAAGCCTGCGTCCGGCCGCTGCACGGCGAACACACGCCGCTTGCCGTTGACGCTGACCTGGCTGCCGTCCACCGCCAGTTGTTCGATCCGGCTGACGCCGCCCAGGGTATTGAGGAACTGCGCCGGCGGATTGACCTGGAACGGACGCACCGCCAGGGCCAGGGTGAAATCACGCGCCTGCTTGCCGGTGTTGTGCAGCTGGTAGCGCGCGACCAGTTGCGCCTGATCGGGTGTGCCCTGCACGAACGCGGTGACGCGCAGGTTCATCAGGTCGTGATGCCAGTCGACGCTGGGGATCGGCAGGTAATCGTCCTGCAGGCTTTGCTCGCTGCTGACGTCGGACCAGTGCAGTACCTTGCCGCCGGTGACCACGAACGGCTCGATGCTGAAACCGCCCTTGCCCACTTCCACCGCGCCGTCTTCGCCGATCAGGCCCTGCTCGGTGCCACCATCCAGACCCAGGATGGTCCAGTACGGCTGCTCGCCGGAGAAGCCACGCGGGTAACTGCCACGCGGCAGCTGCGCGGCCAGCGACTTGATGAAGTCATTGGGCGTTGCGGCGAATGCCAGCGGCTGCAACTGCACTTCCTTGATGCCGTAGCGCCAATTCGGGCCGTCCTTGAGATCGAACCGCAGGTAGCGTGCTTCGGTATCGGGAAGCGCCAGCCAATCGGTGCCGCCAGCGCCGGCGGTGACGGTACGCAGATCGCGCCAGCTGCGGCCATCGGCCGATGCACGCACCACGTACTGCGAGGCCTGCAGGCCGGGCACCCACTGCACCACCGCGCCACCGAATTCGCGCACCTTGCCCAGATCCAGCGTGACGGTCTGTTGCTTTACCGCGCCGCTGAGCCAGAAGGTGTCGGGCTTGCCATCGGCCAGGCGTTGCTCCAACGCCGGCGCAGTGTCGGTGATCGCCTCGGCCTTGAGCGGCGAGGTGTCTTCCGGCGGCAATGGGGTAAGCGTCAGGCGGTCGAAGCACACCGTGCCCTTGCCTCCGACCTTGTTGTAGATGGTGAACTCGACATCCGCGCTGCTGCGCAGCTGCTTGTCCGCACCGGGTCCCCAGGCCTTTTCGATGTTGCGCTTGCGGTAGTTGAAGCTAGTCCAGTTCTTCGGGAAATTGAAGCCCGGCCGGTTGACCCACCACACGTTGTCGCCGCTGGCATCGATCAGCTTGAGCTGCAGATCGTTGGACGGCGATTCACCGCGCAGCGAGAACCCGATGCGGTAGTTCTCGGGATACTCCAGCGGCAGCGCGCGGCGGATGCCGACATAGCCGGACACGCCGTTAAAGTTGTAATCCAGACACAGCGCATGCCCGCCGGAGGGCGTGGCCACCGGGCGCAGCGAGCCGCTGACCTGGTTGGACACCACCAGGCGCCAGGCGCTCATGTCGTTGAAGCCGTCGAGCACGCGCTCCTGCGCCTGCGCCGCGCCCGCGGCGGCAATGGCGGTCATGGCAAACAGTCGCAGGAACACTCGCCTCACCCCTTCACACTCCCCAGCAGAAGACCTTGGATGTAGTAACGCTGCAGCGCCAGGAACAATAGCAGCACCGGAATCACCGTCACCACTGCGCCGGCCATCATCAATTCCACGTCCATGATGTGCTCGCGCGACAGCGCCGCCAGCGCCACCGGCAAGGTGTATTGCTCCTGGTCGGTCAACACGATCAGCGGCCACATGAAGTCGTTCCATGAGCCCATGAAGGTGAAGATGGTCAAGGTGACCAGCACCGGCTTGAGCATCGGCAACACGATCTGGAAGAAGATGCGCATCTCACTGGCGCCGTCAATGCGGGCGGCTTCGATCAACTCATCGGGAATGCTGCGCGCGTACTGGCGCACCAGAAAAATACCGAACACCGTGGCCAGCGCCGGCACCACCACCCCGCCGATGTTATTGACCAGATGCAGCTGCTTCATCAGCAGGAACAGCGGCAGCATCGCCACCTGCGCGGGGATCACCAGCGCCGCCATCAGGATCTTGAAGATGCGCTCGCGGCCGACGAACTGCAGCTTGGCGAACGCATAACCGGCCATGGTGTTGATCAGTAGCGAGCCGAGCGTGATCAGCCCTGACACCAGCAGGCTGTTGGCGAAATTGCGCGCCATGCCGGTGCGCGCGAACAGCTCGTGGTAGTTGGCCAGGGTGAAAGCCGACGGCAACATCGGCGGCGGAAACCGGCTGGCCTCGCCGGTGGGCATGAACGACACCGACAGCATCCACAACAGCGGTGCCAGGCTGATCAAGGCCAACACCAGCAAGCCGCCATTGATCAGCACGCCATTCCAGCGCGATTCGCCGACATCACGACTCATATCAGGTCCTTCTTGCGGCCGAAGCGCAGCATCACGGTGGTCACCGCCAGGATGATCAGGAACAACAGGAACGCTACTGCCGACGCGCGGCCGAGGTTCCACCACTTGAAGCCTTCCTCGAACATGAAATACAGCACGCTGACGGTGCTTTGCAGCGGGTCGCCGCGGGTCATCACGTAGGGTTCGGCAAACAGCTGGAAGTAGCCGGAAATGGTGATCACCCCGACCACCATCAGCACCGGGCCAAGCATCGGCAAGGTGATGTGCAGGAACTGCTTCCAGCGCGAAGCGCCGTCGATACGCGCGGCCTCATACAAGTCTTGCGGGATCGCCTGCAGCCCGGCCAGGAAGATCACCATGTTGTAGCCGAAGTTCTTCCACACTGCGAACAGCATGATGGTGGGCATCGCCCAGCGCGGGTCGCCCAGCCAGTCGATCGGGGCGATGCCCAGATGGCTCAGGCCGAAGTTGACCAGACCATATTTGATATGGAACAGGTAGCGCCAGATCACCGCCACCGCCACCAGGGTGGTCACCACCGGCGCGAACAAGGCAGTGCGAAACAGCGCCTTGAAGCGCGATGCCTTGGCGTTAAGCAGCAAGGCCGCACCGAGCGACACGCCGATCGACATCGGCACACCCAGCAGCACGAAGTAGGTGGTGTTCCACAACGACTTCCAGAACAGCGGCGTCTGCAGCAGGTCGATGTAATTGCCCAGGCCGACGAAGCGCAGATGGCTGCTGTCGGCCAGTGCGTACAGGTCGAAGTCGGTGACGCTAAGCACCAGCGCGGCGAATACCGGCACGCCGAAGAACATGCCCAGCACCATGATCGACGGCGCGGCGAACACCCAGCCGGCGACGGAATTACGCTTCATCATCGCGCGGCTCCCTGATCCGCTGCAGCGGCGGGCGCAGCTGTTTCTGCAGCAGCCGGCGTAACTGCCGGCGTGGCCGTCTCACCGGCCGGGCCGACATGCCCGCCCTCCTGCGCAAAGATCCAGCGGCGCTTGGCCAAAATTTCGTCCACGCGTTTATCCAGTTCCTGCACGGCGGCTTCGTGCGATTGACCGCCACGCACCACGCGCTCGGTCACCAGACGCATTTCCTGCACGATGCGCTCCCACTCCAACACCTTGGGCGTGGCCTTGACCCGTTCCAGCTGGTCGCCGAAGGCATGCGCCAGTTCGTCGTTGGCCAGCGATGGCAGCTTCCAGGTACTGCGCCGCGGCGGCAGGTCGCCGATGATGGCGTGGAAGCGCGCCTGCACCGTGGGCTGCGACAGGTATTCGATCAGCTTCCAGCTGGCGTCCTTGTGTTGCGAGGACTTGAAGATCACCAGGCTGGAGCCGCCCGCTATGCCGGCGCCCAAGCCGTTGGGACCCGGCAACGGCGCGGTGCCCCATTTGCCTTCCATACCCGGCGGCTGGCGCAGCTTGAATTCGCGCACGTTCCACGGGCCGGACAGATAGAACGCGTAATAGCCGTTGAAGAATTCGTACCAGACGTTGGAAACCTGGGTCTCGGACACTTTCGGCGCCCAGCCCTGTTGATACATGTTGTCGTAGAAGCCCAGCGCCTTGCGGAACCCGGCGCCACGGAAGTTGCCGTAGTTGTCGTGGTCGCGCAGCAGACGGTCGTCCTGTTGCAGCGCGAACGACAGCTGCTGCTCGAACTCGTTGAGCGGCATCAGGATGGCGTAGCGGTCGGGGCCGACCTTGCGCTTGATCGCGGCCATCACCTGTTCCATCTCGGCCCAGGTCTTGGGCATTTCGCTGTAGCCGGCCTCGCGCAGCAAGTCCTTGCGATAAAACAGCAGGCGCGTATCCACGTACCACGGCACGCCGTACAGCGTGCCATCGACCAGATTGGTGTCCCACACGCCGGGGAAATAATCGGCCGGATCGACGATCTTGGAGCGTGCAACGTACGGCTGCATCGGCTCCAGCGTGTCCAGCAACGCGAATTCCGGCAACCAGGTGTTACCAAGCTGGCACACGTCCGGCAGTCCGTCAGCAGCGAAGGCGGTGAGCAGTTTTTCGTGCGCCGCGGTCATCGGGATGTTTTGCACATCCACATGGATGGTGGGGTTCTGCTTTTCGAAGTCGGCCACCAACTCAGAGACCACTTCGGCCTCCTTGCCCATCGCCCAGAAGCGCACGGTGGTCTTGCCCGGATCGGAGCGTTCGCATCCCGCCACGCCTGCGCACAGGGCGGCGGCCAATATCAACAGTTTCAAAAGGCGCACGGATTACTCGGGTTTTTGGCGTTGCGTGGGGTCTTGCTGGGCCTGGGCGGCGGCGGCACGCGACTCGGCCATGCCCAGCGCCCGCGCAGCAGCCTTCTGCTCGTCCTTCTGCGGCGCCGGCTGCGGCTCGCCTTCCGGGGTGAGCCAGCCGCCGGTGAAGCCGGCGCGTTCCAGACCGGCGCGGATGTAGGGGTTCTTCTTCATCACGTTCCAGACGAATTCGTTCTGGTAGTTGGCAATCATCGCCAGAATCGGGCCCTGGTCGATGGCGATGTAGTCGCTGGCCACCCAGCCACGGTCCGGCACCATGCGCCCGGTCTTGAGCGGGATGTCGTAGTTGAAGCTGGGATTGAACGAATCCAGGAACCCATAGCTGGAATACAGGAAGTCGCCATAGCGCTTGTGCATTTCCTCGGTGGCCGGGATCACCACTTCCGGGGCGAACACGATCGAGGAGATGGCTGCCGACGGCACGATGGTGCCGTCGTCGAAGTTCTCGCGCAGGCCGGCGCCGCGCGAGGAGTAATGGCGGAACTGGCGTTGCTCGCCCCGGTATTCCTGGCTGGTGTTCTGCGGACCATCGCTGGCGGTGAGGCCCCAGACGTTTTCGCCGTAGTCCTTCCACTTCATCGGGTTGTCGATGGCGTAGTCGCGCTGGGCCAGCGTGGCGCGACGGCTGTTGAGGAAGTAGTCGATGCCGCGTTCGCGCATGTACTGGTCCTGGATATCGCGGAAATCGATCCAGACATGGCTGTATTGGTGCCCGAACAACGGGCCGAACGAGAGGTATTCCTGGCCCTGGTACACGCCCCAGTCGTTGTTGTAGGTGCGGGTCCAGCTGGTCCATGCGTCTGGGTCGACGCCATGGGTGGGCGAGCCCAGCGCAAGGATGTACAGCATCATCGCCTCGTTGTAGCCCATCCAGTCGTGGTTGATGAAGCCACTTTCAGGAAACCAGCCCATTGAGATCAGCGGCGCACGCTGTTGCAGCCAGCGCCAGTCCACGCGCTTGTACAGCGTGTCGGCGATCTGGCGAATCTCCTTTTCGCGCGGGTCGTCGCCGTCGTAATACGACTGGGTGAACAGCACGCCCATCATCAGCAGTGCGGTGTCCACGCTGGACAACTCGACCCAGCTGTCGTAGCGGTTGCCCTGCTGCATGTCCAGAAAATGGTAGTAGAAGCCTTTGTAGCCGGCCCGACCGGTCTTCTGCGGCCCCATTGGCGCATCGCGGAAGAATTTCAATGTTGTCAGGGTGCGGTCGATCGCCTGATTGCGACTGACCCACCCGTTTTCGATGCCGATCGGATAGGCGGTGAGCGCAAATCCGACCGACGCAATACTGGCGAACGGGCGCGACGGAAACCGATCCGGCGACAGTCCATTGAGTTCGTTGGTGGTGTCCCAGAAAAACTGGAACGTGCGGCGCTCGATGTCCGAAAACAGCGGCGGCAGCGGCGGCTTGACCGGCTTGGGCGGCAGTTGCGCCTCAACCAGGATGACTTTGACCGGCGCCTTCTTTTCGGCCACCTTGGGCTCCTCGGCTTGCTTGCACGACGCCAGAACCAGCGCGCCCAGCAAGAGTGGAATCGTCAACCATCGCGACGTGTTGCCCCTGTCCATCCGCCCCCCACTTGTGTAATCGATTACATCTCGCACGCAAACCTACCCTATCCAGGCGCCGAGTTCGACCGCCCTGGCGTTGCAGCCAGGGCGGTCGAGCACCTCACCAGTTCAGGCCAAAGGCCAGACGGAAGGTACGCATCGGCGACGCCAGCACACCGGTCGGTGTGCCGTAAGCCGTGTTCAAGTCCTGCAATGTTCCGGTATCGCCGTTGAAGGTTGCGTAATTAACCCAGTTGAACACGTTGAGGATATCCGCACGCACATTGAATTTGACACCACCGCCGGTATCCCATTCTTTATTCGCGGCAATGCTGAATTCCTTGTAGCCCAGTGTGCCATCCGGCTTGAACTGGATAATCTCGCACTGGTCGTTGCCGGCAAGGCAATTCTGGCCGTAGCGCACGGTCTGGCTGGCCAGCGACAGCTTGCCGGACAGTTTGATCTCATACGGCAGTTCATAGATCCCGGTGACCACCAGGCGGTTCTTCGGAATGCCGCCAGCCTCACGCCAGCCGTAGTCCTGGATGCGTTCGCGGTCCAGTGCATAGTGCTCGCCGAACTGGCGGTTTTCCTTCGCATCGGAATAGGTGTAGGCCACGGTCAGCCCCCAGCCGGATTCTTCGTCGAAGGGCTTTTCCACCTGCAACGCGAGCTGGTTGTTGCGGGTCTCCACACCGTTGGTGCCAAGCACGATGGCGCTATAGCCGTTCGGGCCATCGGTCGGCGCGCCGGAAGTAGTGCCCGGCTGGAAGAACGAACCGTCCGGCAGGCGGTTGCCGCGCACGAAGGCAAAGCCGTCATGGCTCTCAATGCGGCTCAGCGTCACATCGGTGAACCAGTCCTGGCCCCACAACGGCACCATGTTGCGCATGCCGATGCTGAATTGGTCGGAGTACGGGGTCTTGAGGTTGTTGTCGATCAGGTAGACCTCGCGTCCGCCACCACCAGTGCT
This sequence comes from Xanthomonas prunicola, assembly GCF_002846205.1. GTDB lineage: Bacteria > Pseudomonadota > Gammaproteobacteria > Xanthomonadales > Xanthomonadaceae > Xanthomonas > Xanthomonas prunicola. The sequence continues at coordinate 342,278 of NZ_PHKV01000004.1, read as the reverse complement.
GTTGGCCGTCAGTGTGTTCAAGCCTTCCTGATTGTTGTACGCAGGATTCCAGGCCGTGCATGGATCGCCCAGGCAGGCACCGTTGTTGGCGCTGGTGAAGTAGTAGCTATACGAATTGAAGGAGTTGTTGAGCTGCTCCAGTGCCAGGTAATCGAAGATGTTGCGGTCGTACGCACGGCCGGCGCCACCATAGATCACGTGCGCCTGATCGCCGAACAAGTCGTACGAGGCGCCCAGACGCGGCTGCCAGGCATTCTTGAACGCCTTGCGGTTGTTGCCGGTGCTGATGAAGTCGTTGATGTTGTAGTTGGCGTTGCGCAGGTTGGGCCAGTTCTGCAGCGCGCTGGCGACGTCCGAGGGGGTGACGAAATCCAGGAACGCCGGGGTCTGTTCGTAGTCGTAGCGCACGCCCAAGTTCAAGGTCCAGTGCTCGTTGACCTCCCAGTCGTCCTGCAGGTAGATGCCGTACTGCTTGTTCTTGGACACCACCGAGCCGCCACCTTCCACCAACGGCGCACCGAAGCGCACGCGGTACGGCGTTTCGACGTCGGTGAGGATGTTGTAGTAGTACTGCGGGTTGGCCGGGTTGAACTGGGTCGAATCCAGGTCGATGCTCTTGAACTTCACGCCCATCTTGATGGTGTGCGCGCCGTGCCACTCCAGGCTGTTCAAGGTCAGGTCGTCCTGGAAGGTCCAGCCCTTCTGTCCCTTGCGCTGGAAGCTGCTGCCGGCACCGGCCGCCAGGATGTCGGTCTCATTGCCGCGCACCGGTGCGTAGCTGAGGATGTAGCCATTGCCGTTGTTGATCGGCGCCTGGTTCCAGAACGCGCTTTCGTAACTCAGGTTGGCTTCGTTGAGGAAGCTGGCCCCGCTGTACTGCCAACGCAGGTTGGCGCGCTTTTCTTCCTGGCCATTGATGCTGCCGTGCTCGTAGGTCGAGGTCTGGCCGACGTCGTTGAGCTCGTCTTCCTTGCGGTACTTGCCGGTCAGCTCGAACAGGTTGTTGTCGCCAATGGTCCAGTCGATCTTGCCGAAGTACAGGTCTTCCTTGAACGGCGTGCTGGAGGTGACCACCAGCGGCTGCAGTTGCGCAGGCAGTTGATCGACGCGGTCCGAATAGATCGAGCCGGGGATCACCACGTTCGGGGTGTTGTATTCCTTGGCTTCATAGGCGATGAAGAAGTGCGCCTTGTCCTTGAGGATCGGGCCGCTGAAGGTGGCGCCGTATTGGGTTTCTTCGAAGTCGTCGCGCACGCCGGCCTTCTTCTCCAGCGGGCTCTCTTCGCGCCAGCTGTCGTTGCTGGTGTCCCAGAAGAAGCTGCCGTGGAAATCGTTGGTGCCGGACTTGGACGAGGCGACGATGGCCGCGCCGCTGACCTGGTCGAACTCGGCCTTGTAGTTGGAGGTGATGACCTTGTATTCGCCGATCGCCGACTGCGGGAACGGGTTGCCGCGGCTGGAGTCCTGGCCGCTCACGCCGCCGGTCAACACGTAATTCTTCTGGCTCACGCCATCGATGTAGACGTTGGTGCCTTCGGCCGAGGTGGCGCCGGTGCGCACCTTGGTGGTGCCGTTGGCCTCGCGGGTGAACTGCACGTTCGGTACGGTGTCTGCCAACTCCAGGAAGTTGCGCGTGGCGCGCGGCAGGTTCTGGATCTGCACATTGGAAATGTAGGTGGCGTTCTCGGAGGTGCGCGTCTCGACCAGCACCGGCGGCGCCTTCACCTGCACCGCGTCCAGCGTGGTGGCGTTACCACCAGCGGCCGTGGCCGGCTCGCCGCCGACGCCCAGGTTCAAGGTCGCCGTCTGGCCGACCTGCACGGTGACGTTCTGCGAGCTGGTCTGTCCGTTGGCGGTGACGTCGATGCGGTAGGAACCCGGCGGCAGACCGCCCACCGAATAGCCGCCATTGCTGACCTGCACCGTGCGGGTCAGGCCGGTGGCCAGATTGGTGGCGGTGACCTGCGCCTGGGCGGCAGGTGCGGCATCGACGGTGACCTGGCCGCGGATGGTCGCAGCGGTGCTCTGTGCGAAGGCCGGTGCGGCGCCGAGCAGCAGGCAGCTGGCAAGCGCGCAGCTGAGCAGCTTGCGCGCCGGACGGGCGGAATGGGGGTGGTGGTGGCGCATGGTCGTCCCTCCAGGGATCGGTACAGATTGTTGTTGTGGTAGTGCAGTGATGCAGGAACAGCCGCTGCGGGGACAGCGGGAGCGGACAGAACGTCCGCGAAAGGGTCGGCAGCCTGAAATCACAGGGCCGGAAAAGGTTAGTGACCGTGTTCGCCAGCACCGCAGGAAGCGCGGATCACCAGCTCGGGCGTGAGCAATTGACGGATGCCATCGTCGTGGTCAGGCGTTTCGACCAGTCGCATCAGCCGGCCCATCGCCTGCTCGCCCAGCCGCGCGATGCTGACCCGCATGGTGGTCAGCGCCGGGTGGACGAACCGGGCCAGTGGAATGTCGTCAAACCCGGCCAGCGCCACGTCGCCGGGCACCGATACAGCGGCCTGGGCGAACGCGTACAGGCACCCCAGCGCGGTCATGTCGTTGGCGGCGAAGACCGCGTCCGGCAGTGCGCCGTCAGCCAGCATCGCCAGACCGGCGCGGTGGCCGGATGCTTCGTCGAAGTCGCCCGGGTACTCCACGCCCTGCGCCTGCACGCCAAACGCAGCGAGCGCATCGCGGAAGCCGCGCAGGCGTTCGCGCGCATCGAAGTTCAACGCCGGGCCACCGATAAAGGCGATGCGGCGATGTCCGGCACGCAGCAGATGCTCGGTCATGGCCATGGCACCGGCGTGGTCGTCGATGCTTAGGACCGGGTAGTCGGCACCGGGCAGGTGTGCATTGATCAGAACCGTCGGCAGCGACTGCGGCAGATTGTCGGTGAGAAATCCCGGCTGCTCCGCATACGGCGACAGCACCAGCAAGCCATCGACGCGCCCGCGCATCGAGCGCAGCGCCCTGCCCTGGGCTTCCGGGTCGCCGTGATAGCTGGACACCAGCAAGTGCTGGCCGGCCCCACGCGCCGCACCATCGATGCCGCGAATCAATTCGGAAAAAAACTCGCCGTACAGATCAGGCAGCACGACGCCAAGGGTCTGGGAACGCCGGCTGCTCAGGCTGCGCGCGGCCGCATGCGGGCTGTACCGTAGCCGCTCGGCCACTTCCAGCACCTGCTGGCGCACCGGCGCGGCGACGTTGTCGTGCCCGTTGAGCGCGCGCGACACCGTTGCGACGGAGACCTGTGCTTCCCGAGCGACATCTTTGATGGTGACCGCACCCTTGGCCATGCGTGTCGCCCTCCGCGACCGACTTCCCGAAACTGGCGCGGACTGTAAGCGTTTTCATACAGGGGCGTAAACCCCTAGCTTCACATGCGTGAAAACGCTTACAGATCAAGTGGCTACGGGTGATGGGAGCGTGAAAGAATGTGCTGCGACGCAACAAAGCCGCGACCATGGATCCACAAACGAAGCAAGATCCTGATCACGCTTTGGCGCACGCACAGCTTGAGCGCTGCCGGATGGATCAACAGCGATAGCGAGTCTTCCAACTACACAGTCGCCTTCCGCAGATGCGAGAGGCCCGACTTGGCAGATGTTTTCGGCGCCGGTATCGGTATGTGTTTCGTCGCAGCAACCGAGGTTGGGAGGCGATAGGAGCGCGCAAGCACGCTCATCGCGCTCGCAGGCTCGCTGTTTGACCCGCAAAGAGCGCCAGCCCGATGCGCGACAAGACGATTTTGGCGATCACAGGCGATCGTCGGCGCGCAGGCGCCCATTCCCCGCGTCAGCTACCCTGCCTCGCCAGGCGCGAAGGCCTCGATCGACAAGGCGTGGATATCGGTCTGCATCATCTCGCCCACCGCGGCATAGACCGCGCGGTGCCGAGCCAATGGCGGCTTGCCGGTGAAGGCGGCGCTGACCACGCGCACATTGAAATGTCCACGCCCGTCACGCGCGCCGGCGTGGCCGGCATGCCGAGCGCTGTCGTCCACGACGTCCAACTCGGTCGGTGCCAGCGCGGCCTGCAATGCCGCACGGATCTGCTCGACCCGGTTCATGGCAGTACCCGGCGGAATGGTCGGACCTCGGTGCGCGTATACACACCCGCTTCCACATATGGATCAGCATCGGCCCAGGCGCGCGCATCTTCCAGCGCGTCGAATTCGGCAACCACAAGGCTGCCGCTGAAACCGGCCGGACCCGGATCTTCGGCATCGATGGCCGGGCAAGGGCCCGCCACCAGCAGCCGACCCGCGGCCGCAAGCGCCTGCAAACGCGCCAGATGCGCTGGCCGCGCCTGCTGCCGTGCGGCCAATGCGTCGGCCCGGTCATACCCTTCGATTACGTACCACACACGCCACCTCGCCTCAGACTTGAAGGTCAACCTGCCGATTCTAGCCGCGTCGGCGCTGGACACCGCCCCCGCGCACGCATTACCCTTGGCACCACTGCACACGCAACCGGACGCAGCGGCCCGTCGGCCCAGGCTCAACGCTCTTCTCGACGACCGATTCGCTGCCCACCACCGGCCCGCGTAGACGACCTCCTCGCTGTTCCGTCGCCGCATGCCACGCGGCGTACGTTGTATGTGGATTTGTGGGATCGTGCCGGCACAGGCACGACATTGATCGCAATAACTCAAGGCAAAGCCCTGCAGGCGCGGCTCAGACCGCGGCCGGCGACCGCAAGACCCGATGTCTACCTGATGAATTCCGAACTCGCGCACGTCGCGACTCCGCCAGCCACGAGCGCGCCGCCACAGCAGCAGGAAATGCCGCTGGCGGTGGTGCATGGGCAACCGGTGCTGCAGATCCCACAGGATCTGTATATCCCGCCGGATGCGCTGGAAGTCATCCTGGATGCCTTCGAAGGTCCGCTCGACTTGCTGCTGTACCTGATCCGCCGTCAGAACCTGGACATTCTGGATATCCCCGTCGCCGAGATCACCCGGCAGTACGTGGACTACATCAATGTGATGCAGGAGCTGCGCTTCGAACTGGCCGCCGAATATCTGGTGATGGCTGCCATCCTGGCCGAGATCAAATCGCGCATGCTGTTGCCGCGCCCGCCGAGCCAGGATGGCGAAGAAGAAGATCCGCGCGCCGAACTGGTCCGCCGGTTGCAGGAATACGAACGCTTCAAGCAGGCCGCCGAAGACCTGGACACCCTGCCCCGCATGGGCCGCGATAGCGCGCCGGTGCAGGCGCACCTGCCGGAGCGCGCAGCGGTCAAGCTGCCGCCACCGGTGGAACTGAAAGAAATGCTGATGGCGCTGTACGACGTGCTCAAGCGCGCCGAGCTGTTCACCGGCCATGCGATCAAGCGCGAGGCGCTGAGTGTGCGCCAGCGCATGGGCGATGTGCTGAGCCGTCTGGACGATGGCAAGTTCTACCGTTTCGAGTCGCTGTTCACTGCCGAAGAAGGCAAGCTCGGCGTGCTGGTCACCTTCCTGGCGCTGCTCGAATTGGCCAAGGAGCAGTTGCTGGACATCGTGCAGGAAGCGCCGCTGGCGCCGATCTACGTGAAGTCGCTGGCGTTGGGCAATACCAATGCGCCGTTGCAATTCTCCAGCGAATTCGACGACAGCGATGCCGCCAACGAACCCCTCTGAAGCCGATCACCGAATGGATCAAGCGCTGATCACCCGCATTATCGAAGCTGCCCTGTTGGCGAGCAGCCAGCCGTTGACGCTGGTGCAGCTGCAGGGTCTGTTTCCGGAAGAAGAACCGGCGCCGCCCGGCAGCGTGGAGCGCGCATTGGAACTGCTGCGCGAGGGCTGCGCCGAGCGTGGCGTGGAATTGGTCGAGGTGGCCTCGGGCTTCCGCTTCCAGGTCAAGGCCGATGTGCATGGCTGGGTCGCCCGGCTGTGGACCGAGCGCCGCACCAAGTACACCCGCGCCACGCTGGAAACCCTGGCGCTGATCGCTTACCGCCAGCCGATCACCCGCGGCGAGATCGAACAGGTGCGCGGCGTGGCGGTCAGCAGCAACATCATCCAGGCACTGGAAGAACGTGAATGGATCCGCGTGGTGGGCCACCGCGACGTACCCGGCAAGCCGGCCCTGTTCGGGACCACCAAGGGTTTTCTGGATTACTTCGGGCTCAAGCGATTGGATGAGCTGCCGCCATTGTCTGAGTTGAAGGACATCGCCGAGCTGGAACCGCAGCTGCCGCTGGACCGCGACGGGCAGCTGGATGGCGCGGTGCCGGCCTCGGCAGCGATGGATGCGGCTGACGCGGAAGGCGGCGCTTCGAATGCAGCGGCTGACGATGCAGATGCAGGTACTGCGGATGCACAAGCCAACGCTGGCGACGAGAGCGACAGCGACACCAGTGACTCGCAAGATGGTTCGGAAGCGGACGAGGCCGATGCCTCGGCGACTCCGGCCAGCAACACCGAAGCGGCGAGCGATCAGCAGGCTAACGCCGAGCGCGATTCTGAAACAGACATCGATAACGCTGCCGACCGGCGCGCGCAGGAAACCGCCAGCGATGCCCTGTTGGACCAGCAAGACCCCGATCTCGATGATGCAATCGACACTGAGGCGACCGACTCAGTGAGTGCGCAGACACCGCAGCACCCCGAGCATGGCTCGGCGCACGACCAGCACACGCGACACCCAGATGACGCCCGTGAGGGCGACCCCGACACCGCGCCGGGAACGCGCGCGGATGCAGTGAACGAAGACGAAGACAACGCCGTCGCGACGACGACCGTGGCTGTTGACGAAGCCGATTCCGACCCAGAGGCCGACCCAAAACGCGTCGGCCGGAGCCAGACACATGAGTGACACCCCCCGCAAGCTGTCGTTGAACAAGCTTTCCCTCAAGCGCGACAGCGCGCCCGAAGCGCCGAAGCTGGAAGAGCGCCTGCACAAGGTGCTGGCCCAGGCCGGCCTGGGCTCGCGCCGCGCGCTGGAGCAGCGCATTGCCGATGGCCTGATCAAGGTCAATGGCGCCGTCGCGCAGACCGGCATGTCGGTGCGCAGCGGCGACAAGATCGAGCTGGACGGCCGTAGCTTCGTGGCCAGCGCGCTGACCGAACCGTCGCGCGTGCTGATCTACAACAAGCCCGAAGGCGAAGTGACCACGCGCGAAGATCCCGAAGGCCGCCCGACCGTGTTCGAGTCGCTGCCGGCATTGAAGGGCTCGCGTTGGATCGCGATCGGCCGCCTGGACATCAACACCACCGGTTTGTTGCTGCTGACCACCGACGGTGAGCTGGCCAACGCGATGATGCACCCCTCCTACGAGGTCGAACGCGAATACGTGGTGCGCGTGCGCGCCCCGGAAGGCGAAGAAAAGGTCTCCGACGCCGTCATCGAGCGCCTGTCGCGCGGTGTGCTGCTGGAAGACGGCGGCGCCAAGTTCGACGAGATCGAACGCATCGGCGGCACCGACTCGCACGACTGGTTCCGCGTGGTGGTCAAGGAAGGCCGCAACCGCGAAGTGCGCCGCCTGTGGGAATCGCAGGGTTGCCAGGTCAGCCGCCTCAAGCGCAGCCGCTACGGCAAGATTTCGCTGCCGCGCGAGCTGCTGCGTGGGCAGTCTGTGGAAGTGGCGCAGGAGAAGGTCGACGCCCTGCGCGCCGAACTCAAGCTGGAAGAAGGTGCGCCGTCGGCACTGACGCTGCAGCCGGTGATCGGCCAGCGTCGCGCTGCCAAGTCCACCGTGCACGTCTCGCGCGATGGCCGCAGCAATGCCTACGTCAACGGCCAGACCTCCGGCGCCGATGAAGGCCGCGAACTGCGTCGTTTCGACAACCTGCGCGAAGATCGCGGCCGCGGCGGTCGCGGCAAGCCCGGCGGCTTCAAGGGTGGCCTGACGGTCAGCGGCGAAGCAGCGGCTCGGCAGTCGCAGCAGCGCCCGTTCAAGCAGCGCGGCCCGGCCAAGGGCGACCGCGGCGCGTTGCCAGACGGCAACCCAGCCGCGTTCCGCAGCTGGTATGTGCCCGATGGCGTGAGCACCGGCCCGAGCGGTCACCGCAATGCCGGCCCGAGCGGCCCAGGTACCGGCCAGGCACGCCCGTATGCGAAGAAAGGTCCGGGCGGTGCGCGTCCGGGTGCTGGCGGTCCGGGCGGCGCACGCTCGGGTGGTCCGGGGCGTGGCGGTGCTGGTGGTGGCGGGCAAGGTCAGTCGCAGGGTCAAGGCCAGGGGCAGCGCAAGCACCCTTACGGTCACCCGGGCAACGCACCGAGTTTCCCCTCCGATCACGCCAACCCGGGTTTCAGCCCGTACGGTGCGGCACGTCCTGCTGGCCGTCCAAGCGGTGGCCGTCCGGGTCCGGGCGGGAATCGCGGCCCGGCATCTGCCAATCGTGGCCCTGGCGGTCCCGGTGGCGGTGCACGCGGTCCTGGTGGCCCAGGTGGCGCACCGCGTGGCCCGGGCGGCGGCAATCGTCGCCCCCCCGGTGGCGGTAATCGCGGTCGCTGAGTTGCGACTCGTGCATAAAAAAACGGCCCTGCGAAGGGCCGTTTTTTGTGGTGCCGATTGCAGATCTAGGAGGCGGCGGAAGCATCGGCAATGGCGGCTTACGACAGGCCGATGCGCACCGACCTCGGACACGTCTGCAGCCAACCGCCGCTTGCCATCGTGCAGCGCTCGATCACGGAGCGCCGCTGCCGGATCACACGCTTACTTGCGACGTTCGATCACGAAATTGCCGACCGCAACGCCCAGATCCACGCCTTCGCCCGTGCCCGCAAGGGCCAGGGAGATATCGCCCTTGGTGACGACCTGGGCGGTGCTGGATTTGACCACGCCGGCATGCGCTTCGGCCGCGGCGTAGGTGCCGAACAGATCGTTGAGGCTGTAGGCGCCGGAGAAGGTCCCGCGACCGCCGACGATCTTGGACTTACCGACCGTCAGGCCGCCGCCCTTGCTGGAGATCTTGACCGGGATGACCGCACCGTTGTCGCACTTGATGGTGCCGGTGCCGCTGGCGGTCTTGTAGAACACCGACCAGCCGGACAAGTTGAACGACAGCTGGCAATCGATGTTGCCGGCGGCCTGTGCCTGCGGGGCCAGCGTGGCGGCGCCAAGCAGCGCGAACAGCGAAAGTGACTTGATCATGTGTGCGGTGCCAGTGGTGGACGTGGCGCGAGACTAGCAGCGCCGATGTGGCAGCCGCGACAAGGTCCCAGCGCGGCGCATGCGTCTGTTCAGCGAAGTCTTACCTGGCTTCGACATGGCGCCAGCGCTGCCACCTGCAGCCGCGACGTGGGATGATCGCAGCATGCCACGCACCGTTTACAGCCTGCTCTTCAGCGCCCTGCTGCTGCCCTCCCTCGCCCATTGCGGCGAGACGATTCCCACCCAGGGCTACACCGTCGTCAGGACCTATCCGCACGACACCACCGCGTTTACCGAAGGCCTGTTCTATCTCGACGGGCATCTGTACGAGAGCACCGGCGAGCTTGGCCAGTCCAGTGTGCGCAAGGTCGACCTGGACACCGGCAAGGTCCTGCAGCAGGCCAACACGCCGCCGCCGTTCTATGGCGAAGGCATCGTGGCCTGGAAGGACCGCCTGATCCAGCTGACCTGGCGCAATCAACGCGGCTTCGTCTACGACCTGGCCACACTGGCACCGCGCACGCAGTTCACCTATTCCGGCGAGGGCTGGGCGCTGACCAGCGACGACCACCAGTTCTATATGAGCGACGGCACCGCCAGCATCCGCCGGCTGGATCCGCAGAGCTTGAAACAGATCGGCACCATCAAGGTCACCGCCCGCGGCAAGCCGCTGGACAACCTCAACGAGCTGGAATGGGTCAAGGGCGAGCTGCTGGCCAACGTCTGGCTGACCACACGCATCGCACGGATCGACCCGGCCAATGGCAAGGTCATTGCCTGGATCGACCTCAAGGCACTGGTGCCAGACCCCGACACATTGACCGACCCCACCAACGATGTCCTCAACGGCATCGCCTACGACGCCAAGCACGACCGCTTGTTCGTCACAGGCAAGCGGTGGCCGATGATTTACGAGATCAAGCTGGCTCAGTAGCCGGGATTGGGGAGTCGCGATTTGGGATTGGCAACGGCGGCGGGCCGGCGTCCGCTTGGCAGTGGCTTGCACCAATCCCCAAACACTACTCCCTCATCTGGAACTGATCGGCATCCAGCATTGCCGGGAAGCGGGCACGGTGTTCGGCCAGTGCGGTTGCGCTGATGGTGGTGGTGACCACCTGCTCGCGCTCGCGGATTTCCAGCTGCGGCTGGCCAAGGAAATCGATCACCGCGCTGTCGCCGGCGTAATGCAGTTGATTGCCGTCCACGCCAATGCGGTTGACCGCCGCGACGAAGCACAGGTTTTCGATCGCACGTGCGCGCAGCAGGGTCTTCCACGCATAGGCGCGGGCGGACGGCCAGTTGGCCACGAATAGTTGCAGATCGAAATCCAGCTGCCCGGGGCGTTCCACATCGAAGCGATTGCGGCAGAACACCGGAAAGCGCAGGTCGTAGCAGACCTGCGGATTGATCCGCCAGCCCTTCCATTCCACGGTCAGTCGCTCGCGCCCGGCCGCGTAGCGCAGATGCTCGTTGCCGAAGCGGAACAGGTGGCGCTTGTCGTAATACTGCAGTGCCCCGTCGGGCGTGGCCCAGAGCAACCGATTGAACACGCCTTCGGGCGTGCGCACCTGCACGCTACCGGTGACGGCAGCACCCAGCCGCGCCGCCTGCGCACGCACCCAGGCCACGGTCGGCCCGTCCATGTCCTCGGCCTTGTCGATGGCGTCGTTGGAAAACCCGCTGGTAAAGGTCTCCGGCAGGATCACCAGATCGGTCTGCCCGGCCAACGGCTCCAGCAGCCCACCGTAGTAAGCGCGGTTACCGGCCGGATCATGCCAACGGGTGTCGCCTTGAATCAGGGAGATGCGCAGGTCGTGCATTGAAGGCTCGGGAATTGAGAATCGGGAATAGGGTGTCGGAAAGCGGTTTGGTGAGCGCGTCATGTCATCGGGCCAAGTGCAGATTCAGATCGAAAAGCGACCAACCGCTCTTACGATTCCCGAATCCCCATTCCCGATTCCCAGCGCGTCAGAGCTGCTGCAAGCGCGCGATCGCCGCATCCAGCGTCGCATCGTTCTTGGCGAAGCACAGCCGCGCCAGGCGCTGACCAGCAGGCGCGTTCTCGTAGAACGGCGACAACGGGATCGCGGCCACGCCCTTCTCCACCGTCAGCCATTTCACGAACTCGGTGTCGGGCAGGTCGCTGATGGCCGAGTAATCCACCAGTTGGAAGTAACCGCCGGGCACGGGCAATGGCTTCAACCGGGTGGTCAGCAACTGTTCGCGGAAACGGTCGCGCTTGGCCTGGTAGAACGCGCCAAGTTGCTGGTCGTGTTCGGGTTCGTCGCGGATCATCGCGGCGAAGGCGTGCTGGGCCGGGCCGAAGCTGGTGAAGGTGTTGTACTGGTGCACCTTGCGGAATTCGGCCGTGAGCGCCGGCGGCGCGATGGCGTAGCCGATCTTCCAGCCGGTGCAGTGGTAGGTCTTGCCGAAGCTGGAAATCACGAACGCGCGTTCGCGCAATTCCGGCCAGCGCAGCACCGATTCGTGCCGGCGGCCGTCGAACACGATGTGCTCGTAGACCTCATCCGACAGCAGAAAGATCTCGGTGCCGCGCAGCAGCTCGGTCAGCGTCTGCATGTCATTGGCCGACAGCATCGCGCCGGACGGGTTGTGCGGCGAGTTGATCATCAACAGGCGCGTCTTCGGCGTGATCGCAGCGCGCAGCGCATCCCAGTCGACTGCAAAGGTCTGCGGATCCAGCGCCACGTGCACCGCACGCGCACCGGCCAGATCGATCGCCGGCTCGTAGCAGTCGTAGGCCGGGTCCAGCACGATGACCTCCTCGCCTGCGCGCACCACCGCGTGGATGGCATTGAAGATCGCCTCGGTGGCACCGCTGGTAACAGTGATCTCGGTGTCGGCGTCGACCTGTGCGCCATAGCACCGCTGCGCCTTGCCGGCGATGGCCTGACGCAACGTCGCTACGCCGGTCATCGGCGGGTACTGGTTGTGGCCGGCCGCCATGGCGTTGGTCAGTTCGTCGACCAGCCGCTGCGGCACAGCAAAATCGGGAAAGCCCTGGCCCAGATTGACCGCGCCGTGCTCGGCCGCCAGCTGCGACATGACGGTGAAGATGGTGGTGCCCACCTTGGGCAGCTTGGTCGTGAGGGGCATGGTGCCTGTCCGGACAAGAAACGGGGGGACCGCGAGTGTACGCAAAGCCGCCAGGTGGTTGCGCCCGGACGCTGCAAAACAGCGTTCCCCGACCCATCGCAGCGCCTGCCACGCTGCCGCAGACGTCCCCGGCGTGCCACCATCGTCGCTACAATGCGCGCCCGGTCGGCGCGTGCCTGCGCCGGCCCTTCCCCATGCCGTCCTTTGACGGGAGCCTGCTGCACCGATGATCGAACCGCTGCACACCGCACCGCCGCTGCTGGCGGCGCACGCCCTGGCCTTCAGCCGCAACGAGGAGCCGGTGTTCGGCCCGCTGGATTTCCACGTCGACGCCGGCGAAGCGTTGCTGGTGCAAGGTGACAATGGCGCCGGCAAGACCACGCTGCTGCGCGTGCTGGCCGGCTTCTTGCATGTGGAGCGCGGGCAGATCCAGATCGATGGCAAAACCGCCAAGCGTGGCGACCGCAGCCGCTTCATGGCCTACCTGGGCCACCTGCCTGGCCTGAAAGCCGACCTCAGTACGCTGGAGAACCTGCATTTTCTATGCGGGCTGCATGGCCGCCGCTCCAAGCAGATGCCCGGCAGCGCACTGGCGATTGTCGGCCTGGCCGGTTACGAAGATGCGCTGGTGCGGCAGTTGTCGGCCGGCCAACGCAAGCGCCTGGCGCTGGCGCGGCTGTGGCTATCGCCGGCGCCACTCTGGTTGCTGGATGAGCCCTACGCCAATCTGGACCTGGACGGTATCACCCTGGTTAACCGGATGATCTCCGCGCATCTGCGCGGCGGCGGTGCGGCGCTAGTCACTACCCATGGCGCGTATGCAGCGCCACCGGTGCGCACCCGCATGCTCACGCTGGAGGCTGCGGCATGAGCGTCCATTCGCCGCAGCCGTCGCTATGGCAAGCGGCCCGCGCGTTGCTGGGTCGCGACCTGCAACTGCTGTGGCGCCGCCGCAGCGATGCCTTACAGCCGGCGCTGTTCGCGTTGCTGATCGTCGTGTTGTTCGCGCTGGGCCTGGGCGGACGCCCGGATCTGCTGGCGCAGGCCGCACCCGCGGTGCTCTGGCTATCGGTGTTGCTGGCTGGCCTGCTGTCGCTGGACGCCTTGTTCCGCAGCGATGTCGAAGACGGCTCGATGGAGCAATGGCTGCTGGCGCCGGTGCCGTTGGCCTGGTTGATCGCAGTACGCGTGCTGCTGCATTGGGCAACCAGTGCGTTGCCGCTGATTGCAGTCACGCCGCTACTGGGCGAATTGCTGCACCTGCCGCATGACCAACTGCCGGTACTGCTGGCATCGTTGGCGCTGGGAACACCGCTTCTGAGCCTGCTCGGCGCCGTGGTTGCGGCACTGACGGTGACGATGAAGCGCTCTGGTATTCTCGTGGCGTTGCTGGCGTTGCCGTTGTACGTGCCGGTGCTGGTGTTCGGTGCTGGCAGCGTGGCGGCTAGCGGACAAGGGCAGGATGCGGTGGGTGCGTTGTTGTTGTTGGGCGCCGGACTGGTGATCGGCGTGGTCCTGGCACCGCTGGCTGCAGCGGCCGCGATCCGCATTTCGTTGAGTTGAGCATTGCAGTCGATGCATTGTCGATAGCACGCCCCGCACAACGCGTTGTTGCTGTTTCGAGAGCCAATGCCATTCCAAAGGCTACTGCCATCGCATGAACGTCGTCGTCCGCTGGTTCCACCAACTCGCATCGCCCCCGATCTTCGACCGTCTTACTGCGCGCTGGGCGCCGTGGTGCTACGCGCTGGCCGCGTTATTGCTGGGCGTCGGCATCTGGCAAGCCTTGTTTGCGGTACCGGCCGATTACCAGCAGGGCGACAGCTTCCGCATTCTCTACATTCATGTGCCGAGCGCGTGGATGAGCCTGTTCGTGTTCGGGCTGATGGCGCTGTACGCGGCCATCGCGCTGATCTGGCGCATCAAGGTCTGCGAGATCCTGGCAATGGCCTGCGCACCGATCGGTGCGGCGTTTACCGTGATCACCCTGCTGACTGGCAGCATCTGGGGCAAGCCGATGTGGGGCGCCTGGTGGGATTGGGATCCGCGGCTGACCACCGAATTGATTCTGCTGTTTCTGTATCTGGGCGTGATCGGTCTGTATCACGCCATCGACGACCGCCGTCAGGCCGCACGCGCGGCGTCGTTGCTGGCCATCGTCGGGGTGGCGCTGCTGCCGGTGATCCGCTATTCGGTGGTGTGGTGGAATTCGCTGCATCAGGGCCAGAGCATTCGCTTGCTCGGCCCATCGACGATTGATGCGAGCATGCTGCTGCCGCTGTGGTTGATGGTGATCGGCACCAAGTTCTGGTTTGCCGGCTCGCTGCTGACGCGCGCGCGCGCCGATAACCTGCGTCGCGAAGCCGGCAAGGCCTGGATCGTGCGCGACGCGCCGGAGAGTGCGGTATGAACTACCTGGCCTACGTCATCGCCGCCTATGCGGTGTTCGTGCTGGTGCTGCTGTGGGACCTGATCGCCGGCCGTTTGCAGGTACGTCGCGCATTGAAGACCGCCCAGGCGCGCCGCCTGCGCGAGCGCAAGCGCGCGATGCCCAGCGATGCGGAGCTGATCCGGTGAACCCGCAACGTCGCCGCCGCTTGTGGCTGGTGCTGGCGTTGGTGCTGGCCGGCGGGCTGGCAACCACGCTGGTGGTGATGGCCTTGCAGCGCAATGTGGCCTATCTCTACACACCCTCTGAAGTGCTGCGCGGCGATGCCGGCGAGCATTCCCGTTTCCGGCTTGGCGGCATGGTGGAAAAAGGCTCCTTCAAACGCGCGTCAGGCGCATTGGAAGCGCACTTCCGCGTCACCGACGGCGACGCCCAGTTGCCCGTCAGCTACGACCGCATCCTGCCGGACCTGTTTCGCGAAGGGCAGGCCGTGGTGGCCACCGGCCGCATGCAGCACGGTGTCTTCGTCGCCGAAGACGTGCTGGCCAAGCACGACGAAACCTATATGCCGAAGGAAGTCGCCGACAAGATGGGCAGCGCGCATCGCAAGCACGATGTGCCCGCAGCTGCGGATCAGGCTGGAGAGCTGCATTGATGGCATGGGTCAGGGCATCGGCATTCCTGCAGGAGGGTGGCTTGCGCGGTGGGTGCGCGGCTGACAACGCTGGGCAAGTCCGTGCAAACGCTGCAGGGATGAAGCCGCTGCGGTGCGCCTGCGATGGTGGCACCCCTGCATGCTCACCAACGCGCCGACCCGATGCTTCCTGAACTCGGGACGTTCCTGCTGGTACTGGCCCTGCTGGTTGCGCTGGTGCAGGCCGTGGTGCCGCTGGCCGGCGCGCAGCGTGCGCGCAGCAGCTGGATGGCCGTGGCGCGACCGGCGGCCTTGGTGCAACTGGCGTTAATCGCATCAGCCTTCGCAGTGTTGACGCACGCCTTTCTGGTGCAGGATTTTTCGGTGCGCTACGTCGCCGAAAATTCCAACAGCCTGCTGCCGATGATGTATCGCTATTCGGCGGTGTGGGGCGCGCACGAAGGCTCGCTGTTGCTATGGACGCTGGTGCTGGCGTTGTGGACCGGCGCGGTGGCGATCTGGTCGCGGCAGCTGCCTGCGCATGTGATCGCGCGCGTCCTCGGCGTCATGGCGCTGGTAAGTAGTGGGTTTCTGGCGTTTTTGCTGTTCACCTCCAACCCATTCGCGCGGCTGTTTCCGGTGCCGCTGGAAGGTGGCGACCTCAATCCGCTGCTGCAGGACCCTGGGCTGATCGTCCATCCGCCGATGCTGTATTGCGGCTACGTCGGCTTTGCGGTGCCGTTCGCATTCGCCATCGCCGCGCTGCTGGAAGGCCGCATGGATGCGCGCTGGCTACGCTGGACGCGGCCTTGGACCAACGTTGCCTGGTCGATGCTCACCGTCGGTATCGCGCTCGGCAGCTGGTGGGCATATTACGAGCTGGGCTGGGGCGGCTGGTGGTTCTGGGACCCGGTGGAAAACGCCAGTTTCATGCCGTGGCTGGTGGGCACCGCATTGCTGCATTCGCAGGCGGTGACCGAAAAGCGCGGCAGCTTCGCCAGTTGGACCTTGCTGCTGGCGATCGCCGCCTTTGCGTTGTCGCTGCTGGGTACCTTCCTGGTGCGCTCGGGCGTGCTGACCAGCGTGCATTCGTTTGCCGCCGACCCATCGCGCGGACTGTTCATTCTGGTGTTCCTGCTACTGGTGGTCGGTGGTTCGCTGGTGCTGTATGCGCTGCGCGCGCCGCGGCTGTCGCTGGCGGATGATCCACGTCGCGCATTTGCCGGCAGCTCGCGCGAAACGCTGTTGCTGTTGAACAACCTGCTACTGACCTGCGCCTGCGCCATGGTGTTGCTAGGCACGTTGTATCCGCTGCTGGCCGATGCGTTGGGGCTGGGCAAGCTGTCGGTCGGCCCGCCCTACTTTGGTACCTTGTTCGTGGTGTTGATGGCGCCGCTGGTGGCGCTGCTGCCATTCGGCCCGCTCACCCGCTGGCAGCGCGAGCAGGCGTCGCGGCCGTTGGCGATGCTCGCGCCGTGGGCGGCTCTGGCGCTGGCGGCAGGCGTGCTGGCGTGGTTCACCGCGCCGCAGGGGCAGTTGAAAGCCGCCTTCGGTGTTGCCGGCGCAGCCTGGGTGCTGCTGGGCACCGTGCGGTTCCTGTGGACGCGGCGCGCGGCCAAGGGGCGCAAATTCACTCCCGAAATGCTGGGCATGGTGCTGGCGCATCTGGGCGTGGCGGTGTTCCTGTCCGGCGCCTTGCTGGTGGAAGGATTGAGCCTGCAGCGCGAAGTGGCGTTGGCGCCCGGGCAACAGGTGCAGATCGGCCGCTACGCGCTGCACTTCGACGGGCTGGAAGAGCTGCGCGGGCCTAATTACGTTTCCGACCGTGCCAACCTGCAGGTATTCAAGGACGATGCACCTGTGGGCCTGCTGCATGCAGAAAAGCGCCGCTATGCCAGCGGCGGGCAGACCTTGACCGAAGCGGCGATCCGCCCCGGTCCGTTTGGCGACCTGTATGTCGCCCTTGGCGAACCGCTGGGCAATCAGGCCTGGGCGGTGCGCGTGCACCTCAAACCGTTCGTCCGCTGGATCTGGCTGGGAGCGCTGCTGATGGCGCTCGGCGGTCTGGTCACCGCGGCCGACCGGCGTTTTCGTCGTTCTCCGGAGATCCAAGATGGTTGAGTCACGTTCACCCCGCCTGCCCACTGCAGTCCTCTTGGGCGCCATCGTGCTGCTGCTCGCCCTGGCAGCGCTGCTGGTCTATGCGGTGGTGCGCTCCGGTCAGGACGATCGCGATGCCCTGCCCTCTGCACTGATCGGCAAACCGGCGCCGGAGTTCGCGCTGCCGCTGCTGCACGATCCCAACATCGTGGTGCATGCGCGCGAGCTACGCGGCGCGCCGTACATCATCAACGTGTGGGGCAGCTGGTGCCCGGCCTGCCGCGAAGAACACCCGGTACTGAGCCGCTTCGCGCTGACCAAGCGCGTGCGCGTGATCGGCTACAACTGGAAGGACGAGCGCGCCGATGCGCTGCGCTGGCTCGAACAACTCGGCAACCCGTATCTGCTGGTGGTCGCCGATCAGGATGGCCGCACCGCGATCGATTTCGGCATCGCCGCTGCGCCGGAAACCTTTCTGGTCGACGGGCGTGGGGTGGTGCGCTGGAAATACAGCGGCATGCTCACCCAATCCATCATCGACACCCAATTGATTCCGGCGCTCAGCAAGATCGAACGCTCGCCCACCGCCGCACCGGACCTGCACGCCAAACAATGACGCGCGCCTGGCTGCTCCTGCTGCTGTTGTTGCCCTGGCTGGCCTTCGCCCAGCCGGTCGGCGACCCGGCGCCGCTGCACTATGCATCGGCCGAAGAAGAAGCGCGTTTCCACGCGCTTACCGCCGAGTTGCGCTGCGTGCAGTGCCAGAACCAGTCGCTGGCCGATTCCAACGCGCAGATTGCGCAGGATCTGCGCCGCGAAGTGCTGGCGCTGATGCACGAAGGCCGCAGCGATGCGCAGATCCGCCAGTTTCTGGTCGCACGTTACGGCGAGTTCGTGCTGTACCGCCCACGCGTGGAATCGCGCACCTGGCTGCTGTGGTTTGGCCCGCTACTGGTGTTGCTACTGGGTGTGGGCGCGGTGGTGCTGGTGGTGCGCAAGCGCAGCGTGGCTGCGCCTGCCTTGCCCGCCGATGAGCAGGAGTGGTGATGGCCGGCTTTGTCATCGCGGCACTCGTGATTGCGCTGCTGGCCTTCGGCCTGGTATTGCGCCCGCTGTGGCGCGAAGCACGCGGCCTTGCCGCAAGCGCGACGGCATTGCTGCTGGCCGCGAGTGCGGCACTGTATTGGTTGGTCGGGACGCCAGGCGCGATCGAGCAGCCGGCCAATCGTCCGTCCGCGCCACGCTCGCTGGATGAAGCCATCGTGCAATTGCGCGCGGCGCTGGCGAGCAATCCCGAACAGGCCGAAGGCTGGGTGTTGCTGGGGCGCTCACTGTCCAGCCAGCAGAAATTTGCCGAGGCGCGCGATGCCTTCGCACGCGCAGTGGCGCTACGCCCGGACGAGCCGGACGTGCTGGTCGCCGCAGCGCAATCGCGCATGCTCGCCGACGACAGCGGCCGCCCCGATCCGCAAGCCATGCGTCTGCTCGAACACGCGCTGGCGGTACAACCGGACCATCAACGCGCACGCTGGTTCCTGGGGGTGTTGCAGCGCCAAGCCGGCGAGCCGGCCAAGGCCAGCGCTACCTGGGAGCCGCTGCTGCGCGTGGTCGATGCCAAGACCCGCCCCGGCCTGCTCGAGCAGATCAACCTCGCGCGACAGGAAGCCAAGCTTGCGCCGCTCCAGGCACCGGCTGCGCCTGCCGCCGAGGCAGTGAATGGCAAACAGATCCAGGTGCGCGTGACGCTGGATGCCGAATTCGCCAAGCGCGCCGGATTGCCTGGCGATACCAGCGTCTTCGTGATTGCGCGCGCCACCGACACGCCGATGCCGGTCGCGGTGGAAAAACACGCGTTGAGCGAGCTGCCATTGACCATCACGCTGGACGATGGCGACAGTCCGATGCCGACGCGCACGCTGTCGTCGCTGGACACCGTGCAGGTGTTGGCACGGCTGTCGCGTAGCGGCAATGCCATGCGCCAGGCCGATGACATTGAGAGCGCGCCGGTGATGGTCGAGCTGCCTGCCGCCGCGCCGGTGGAACTGGTGATCGGGCGCTGATTGCTCGCCAGGTTTGGTTGCGACGCGTGTGGCCGGTGGACGACGAGCGGCGAACATACGCAGCAAGCATCCCCAATCGGGTCTGCACGGCGCGGAAAATGTGGCGGGTGGCATCACAGGCCCAAGGGCGCGAACAGGCTCTCCCTTCCCCCCGCCCCCCCGGCGCAGGCCATGGCAGATAGAATTGCGACATGACCGAATTCATCCCTGCCGGCACGCTGTACCACGCACTGCCTTCGCCGTTTCCGATGAAACGCGGTGGTGTGCTGCATCAGGCACGCGTGGCATACGAAACCTGGGGCACGCTCGCCGCAGACCGCAGCAACGCGATCCTGATCGTCACCGGCCTGTCGCCAAACGCGCACGCGGCAGCACACCAGGCCAATCCCGAGCCGGGTTGGTGGGAAGCGATGCTCGGGCCGGGCAAGCCGATCGATACCACGCGCTGGTTTGTGGTCTGCGTCAATTCACTGGGCAGTTGCAAGGGCTCGACCGGGCCGGCCTCGGTGAACCCGGCCACCGGCGCGCTGTATCGCCTCACATTTCCGGACCTGTCGATCGAAGACGTTGCCGATGCCGCAGCCGAGGTGGTGCGTGCGCTGGGCATCGAGCAACTGGCCGGCCTGATCGGCAACTCGATGGGGGGCATGACCGCGCTGGCGCTCTTGCTGCGTCATCCCGGCATCGCGCGCAGCCATATCAATATCTCCGGCAGCGCGCAGGCATTGCCGTTTTCGATCGCCATCCGCTCGCTACAGCGCGAGGCGATCCGGCTGGATCCGCACTGGAACGGCGGCCACTACGACGACACGCGCTACCCGGAATCGGGCATGCGCATGGCACGCAAACTTGGCGTGATCACTTATCGGTCTGCGCTGGAATGGGACGGCCGTTTCGGCCGCGTGCGGCTGGATTCCGAGCAAGCGGCAGACGATCCGTTCGGGCTGGAATTTCAGGTGGAAAGCTATCTGGAAGGCCACGCGCGCCGCTTTGTGCGCTTCTTCGATCCCAACTGCTATCTGTATCTGAGCCGCTCAATGGACTGGTTCGATCTGGCCGAATACGTCGATGACAAACCGGCCACGGACACCGGTGCCGACAGCCCCGGTGCAGGCGCCCTGCCCGCTTCCGCCAAGCCACAGACCGGCGTTTCGACTGCCGACGCCGTGCTTGCCGGCCTGGCGCGAATCCGCATCGCGCGTGCGCTGGCGATCGGTGCCAACACCGACATCCTGTTCCCGGTGCAGCAACAAGAACAGATCGCCGACGGGCTGCGCGCCAGCGGCGCCGACGCACAGTTCATCGGATTGGATTCGCCGCAAGGACACGATGCGTTCCTGGTCGACTTTGCGCGGTTCGGCCCCGCGGTGCGCGATTTCCTGCAGGACTGTTGAGCTCGCCGGGTGTGACTCTGCGCGACTGCCATCGGCCAATTCCGCTGGAACAAGCGGGTAATGATCGCTGTGTTGCGCGCTGATGCAATCGATTTGCACGCTTCAAGAACGCATCGGTAACCCGCACCACCTAACAGAAGACTGCGAATGCGCTATCAAGGACGTCTCAGCGACTGGAACGATCACAAGGGTTTTGGCTTCGTCACGCCCAACGGTGGCGGCGACCGTGCGTTCGTGCATATCAGCGCGTTTGCACAACAGTCGCGCCGCCCACGCGATGGCGAGATCATCACCTACGCGATCGAGCGCGATGCGCAAAAACGCTTGAATGCCACGCAAGTGCGTTGGGCAGACCGTACCACCGCCGCCAGGACCGAGCAGCGTCGCAGTGGGTTGCCACGCAAGACACTGGCCACGTTGTCGATGCTGGCATTGGCGGCCGCCACGCTGATGCACGTGGTGCCGGTGGTCGTGCCGCTCTGGTACGCAGCAGCCAGCCTGGTCACGCTGCTGATCTATGCGATTGACAAATCTGCCGCGCAGCGCAATCAACGGCGTACACCCGAATCCAGCTTGCACGTATTGGCTCTGATCGGTGGCTGGCCGGGTGCATTGCTGGCGCAGGAAATCTTCCGCCATAAATGCAGCAAAGCGGCGTTTCAGATGAAATTCTGGATCACAGTCGCATTGAATGTCAGCGCATTGGTATTGGCGGTGACCGAGACCGATATGATGGCATCGCTTCCGGCGTTGTTCGATTAAGAGCCGCTAACACAACCACCGCGCTCACCGCCAGGCGGGCGCGGGCGATGCCCGGAATCGGCATGTACCACTCGGACACTGCGGTTGTGAGCGCACCGTCCACGCCCACCTGACGACTGCTCGCTACATTTTGGTAGCCGCTCTAAGAGCGCCGAGAACACCCACCAGGCAATCAACGCGAACGTCCCGGCTCCGCTTCCGACGAACGCAGCGGTTCGTTACGCATGTCGATTCAACAACTCCAACGTTCCCTCACGCATCCGGTAATGCCGTTGCACCACGCCGGGCGGTAGCGCGTCGTGGGTGATCATCACCAGGCTGCGTTCGCCGAGAACCGCGGCAAGGTCGAGCAGCAGCGCGTGTGCAGTCTCCACGTCCAGGCCATCGGTGGGCTCGTCGAGCAGCAGGATCGGCGCATTGCGCAGCAGTGCGCGTGCGAGTGCGAGGCGACGCGCCTGGCCAGCAGACAGCGTGGCGCCGTTTTCGCCGACCCAGGTGTCAAGGCCCTTGTGCGCGCTGGCCCATGCGCTCAGGCGTACCTGTTCGATTACCTGCCACAGGGCGGCATCGTCGGCAGCGGCGTCGCCGATGATGAGGTTCTCGCGCACGCTGCCGGCAAACACCGGCGCGTTCTGCGGCAGCCAGGCAATACGCTGATGCCATTGCGCCTGCGCGACGTGGCGCAGGTCGATGCCGGCGTAGCTCAGCTGCCCGGCCTGCGGATCCCATAGCCGGAGCAGCAGCGCCGACAACGTACTTTTACCGCTGCCACTGTCGCCGCTGATGGCGATGCGCTCGCCCGGCGCCACTGTGAGATCAAGCGACTGCAGCACCGGACGCACGCTACCGGGCCACGCAAACGACACCTGCTGCAATTGCAACGTGCCAGCCCATGGCACATCGATTGCGTGCACAGGATCGCTCACCGATGGCGCCTGATCGACGATGGCCTGCAAGCGCTTGGCGGCAACACGCGCGCTTTGCAGCGCCTGCAACGCCAGCCCGGCACCGGCCCAGACTTCCAGCAGGGCCATGGTCAAGAACACCAGACCTGCAGCTAGCTCGGCAGCGATCAGGCCGCGCTCGGCAGCACCGAGTGCCAGCCACAGCATGCCGGCCAGACCCACGGTGCCGCAGAGCGCATGCAGCAGGTTGCCGCTGATCAGCCGTCTGCGCTGAATGCGATCACCGTCGACCACAGCTGCTGCCGCGGCGTCGATCTGTTGCAGCCAGGCGCCTTGCGCATCGACTGCAGCAAGATCGGCCGCGCCTTCCAAGCCTTCGAACGCCTGCGTGCGCAAGGCAGTACGTTGCTGCACACGCAATTGCTCGCGTTGCGCGCCGCCGCGTGCCACCTGCCACGGCACCAGCCCGCCGATCAGAATGCCCAGCACCAGCAGCAACCCCGCAGCGGGCAGATAGATCAGTGCAGCGGCGACAACACCGGCTAGCCAAATGCCGAGCAAGGCGACCAGCGGCGCCAGTGCGCGGACGCTAAGGCCATCGACCTCGCCGATGTCGGACATCAGCCGCGCCAGCAGATCGCCGGTGCGGGTGGCAGACAATCGCCCTGGCGCCAGCGGCAAGGCGCGGCGGAAGAACCACACCCGCAGATCACGGGCGATGCGCAAGGTGGCATCGTGCCCGATCAATTTCTCGCCGTAGCGCGATGCGATGCGCGCG
Source organism: Xanthomonas prunicola (assembly GCF_002846205.1). Lineage (GTDB taxonomy): Bacteria > Pseudomonadota > Gammaproteobacteria > Xanthomonadales > Xanthomonadaceae > Xanthomonas > Xanthomonas prunicola. The sequence goes on along the minus strand of NZ_PHKV01000004.1, from coordinate 319,065 downwards.
AAGGTCAAGGCGCGAATACCGGCAGAGGGCGAAAAAAAATTGAACCCGGTGCCCATGCCGGCGACGCCTGCCAGCGCGGCTGCGGTCAAGAAACTGCCGGACACCCCAAGCAAGCCCACGCCCGCAAGCATGGTGACCAGCACCAGTAGCGCGGACAGCAGCAGACGCCAGGCATGCCGGAGAAACACGTCCCGCAGACGATCGGAGTGGGCGCGGCTCATGGCAATTGCGCCGTCACTGTCGCGCCGCGCAGGTCGATTACCGTGTCGGCCCAACGCATCACCGCAGCACTGTGCGTCGCCAGAAGGACCGCGCGGCCGCGTGCGAACACGCCCAGCGTGCGCAGCAATTCGGCTTCGGTCTCCGGGTCGAGAAAGGCCGTTGGCTCGTCCAACAACAACACATCCGGCTCGCGCAACAACAACCGCGCCAATGCGACACGACGTGCTTCGCCACCGGACAGACCAAAGCCACGCTCGCCGATCATCGTGTCCAGGCCAGCTGGCAGGTGCCCGGCAAAGCGCAGCACCTGAGCCGCCTCGGCCACCGCGTGCAGGCGCGCGTCGCTGGCCTGCGGGTCGGCCAGACGCAAGTTATCGGCAATGCTGCCGTGAAACAGATAGGGGCGCTGCGTTGCATAGCCGAAGCGCGCACCGGGACGCACCACCACACTGCCAGCCTCGGGTGCGAGCCAGCCGGCCAATCCTTCCAGCAACGTGCTCTTGCCGCTGCCGCTGGCGCCGATCACGGCGACACGCTGACCGGGCTCCAGCGTCAACGCAAAATGTTCGACCACCACATGCGGCGCTCCAGGAGGACGCAGCGCCAGTCCACGCGCCTGCAACAAGGGCGCATGCGCTTGCGCCGGCTCCAACGCACGCACGGGTGGCGCAGCCGTGTGCGCAGCGGCAGGCGACTGGAAACCTTGCAGCAACCGCTCGGCTTCGGCCACTGCCGCCAAGGCATTTGCGCGGTCGTGGTAATACGCGGCCAGTCGCCGCAGCGGCGCGAAGAATTCCGGTGCCAACAGCAGGCAAAACATGCCCGCACCCAGCGATGGCAAGCCATGCAGTTCGAGCATGCCGAGATAACTCAGGCCGAAGTACAGCGCCACGATCGCCACGCTCACCGAGGCAAAAAACTCCAGCACTGTCGATGACAGGAACGCGATACGCAGAACTTGCAGCGAGCGCTCGCGCACGCCCTCTGCAGCGTTGGCAATGCCCTGCAACTCGGCCTCGCCGCGGCCATAGACGCGCAGCAATCCCAGGCCTTTGAGGCGATCAGCAAAATACCCTCCCATGCGCGCCAGCTCGCCGAGTTGTTCGCGACCTGCGGCCTCGGCGCCCCACCCCACCAGCATCATGAAAAATGGAATCAACGGCGCAGTGAGCAACAATACCAGCCCAACCACCCAGTCGACCGAAAACACCGCGATCAGGATCAGCGGCGGCACCAGCAGCATTTCGGTACGTGCGAGTTGGTAACCGACGAAATACCCCTCCAGCGCGTCGGTATGCGCCAGGCTCAATTCGCCCAGTTCGCCGCTGCGTTGTCGGCGCAACCATAGCGGTCCGTGCTGCACCAGGCGTCGCGCAACGCGCGCGCGCAGTTCGCGTTTGGCCACATCGGCCACTTCACCGGTTAGCGATTGCGCCCAGGCGTTGAGCAGCGCCCGCCCGATCAGCGCAACCAGCAACCCCGCGCCCACGTGGCGCCATTGCGCCACTGCCAGGTGCTGCACCAGCACCGCCTGCACCAGCCAGGCGATCGCAGCCGATTGCACCAGCAACAACACGCCCGACAACGCAACCGCCACGCCAGCAAGCCGCCGCGCACGCGTGGCCGGTGCGGCAAGCGCATCCAGCCATTGGCCGCGTTGACGGCGCTGGGCGGGCGTTTCGCTGGCTTGCACGCTGGGCTGACTCACATCGCTCTTCTGGAGGCTGCGCATTGCAGACGATTGTAAGTCGCCACCTCGCGGTCGGGGATGGACAGTGTGACGCACCTGTTCACGGCCGCATTGATTTGGATCAACGCGTCCGGCGCGATAGCGGCAGATGATCGCCACGTTCCTTACCGACACTCAACCAGGCCCACCCGCCATGATCGACTCGACAGTTGTCGAACTGTCGCGGCTGCAATTCGCAGTCACCGCGATGTACCACTTCATTTTTCCACCGCTCACCATGGGCTTGTCGTTCCTGCTGGGCATCATGGAAAGCGTCTATGTCATGACTGGCAAGCAGATCTGGCGACGCATGACCATGTTCTGGGGCGTGCTGTTCGGCATCAACTTCGCAATGGGTGTCGGCACCGGCATCGTGATGGAGTTCGAGTTCGGCATGAACTGGGCGTACTACAGTCATTACGTGGGCGATATCTTCGGTGCGCCGTTGGCGATCGAAGGGCTGATGGCGTTCTTTCTGGAAGCTACCTTCCTGGGCCTGTTCTTCCTGGGCTGGAATCGCCTGAGCAAGGTGCAGCACCTGATCACCACCTGGCTGGTGGCGTTGGGCAGCAATTTCTCGGCGCTGTGGATCCTGATCGCCAACGGCTGGATGCAGAACCCGGTCGGCGCCGTGTTCAACCCGGACACCATGCGCATGGAAGTGGTGGATTTTGTCGCGGTGCTGTTCAACCCTGTGGCGCAGGCCAAGTTCGTGCACACCGTCAGCGCCGGCTACGTGCTCGGCGCAGTGTTTGTGATGTCGATCAGTGCGTTTTACCTGTTGCGCAGCAAGCAGATTGAAATGGCACGGCGCTCGTTTGCAGTGGCTGCGGCGTTCGGTCTGTTGTCTTCGCTGTCGGTGGTGGTGCTGGGCGACGAGAGCGGTTATGCCGCCAGCGAACACCAGAAGATGAAACTGGCGGCCATCGAAGCGATGTGGGAAACCGAAGCCGCACCGGCCGACTTCACCGCATTTGGCATCCCCAACCAGACCACCCATCACAACGATTACGCCATCAAGATTCCGTACCTGATGGGCTTGATCGCCACGCGTTCGCTGGATGAGCCGATTCCGGGGATTCTCGAATTGGTCGGCCGTGCCGAACACCGCATCCGCGGCGGCCAGATCGCCTACGGCGCACTGCAACGCATCCGCGCCGACAAAAACGATGCCGAAGCGCGCAAGGTCTTCGATGCGCATTGGCAGGATCTGGGCCACGGCCTGCTGCTGAAGCGCTACCGCGACGATATCGGCAATGCCACGCCGGAGCAGATTGCCCAGGCCGCGATGGACACTGTGCCGCGCGTGCTGCCGCTGTTCTGGACCTTCCGCATCATGGCCGCCATCGGCATCTATCTCATCGTGTTCTTCGCCGTCGCATTCTGGTTTGCGTGCAAACACAACTTCCAGGAAAAACGCTGGTTCCTGACGTTGGCCTTGTGGACGCTGCCGCTGCCGTGGATCGCGATCGAATGCGGTTGGTTCGTGGCCGAATACGGCCGCCAGCCGTGGGCAGTGGAAGGCGTGTTGCCCACGTTCTACGCCGCTTCGGGTCTGGATCTGTACGAGATCGTGATGACGTTGGTCGGCTTCACCGCGCTGTACACGACGCTCCTGGTGATTGCGATCAAGTTGTCGCTGAAGACCATCAACACGGGCCCAGATGCGTTGTTTCCTCCGACGCGGCCCAGCCAACCGCCCACTTCACAAGAGCACGCCCTGTTGATTCACGCGCCGTTGAATCCGGGCGCCGTGGCCAGCAGCGCACCGTAAGTCAGGAGAGACATCATGGATTTCGTATTGCTCGATTACACAACCTTGCGCGTGATCTGGTGGCTGCTGCTCGGTGGACTGTTATCTGGATACGCAGTACTGGGCGGCTTCGATTTGGGCGTGGGCGCGTTGCTGCCATTCGTCGCCAACAACGACGCCGAGCGCCGGCTGGTGATCAACACCGTCGGCCCGGTCTGGGAAGGCAATCAGGTGTGGTTGATCCTGGGCGGCGGCGCGATCTTTGCCGCGTTCCCGCCGTTGTATGCCGTGAGTTTCTCCGGGTTCTATCTGGCGATGGTCCTGATTCTGTTCGCGCTGATTCTGCGCCCGGTCGGTTTCAAATTCCGCGGCAAACTGGTGAGACCGCGCTGGCGCAGCAACTGGGACTGGGCGCTGTTCGTCGGTGGTTTCATTCCGGCGCTCATCATGGGCGTGGCGGTCGGCAATGTGTTGCTGGGGGTACCGTTCCATTTCGACGACAGCATGCGCACGTTCTACACCGGCAACCTGTTCGGGCTGCTGACACCATTCGCGTTGCTCGCCGGCGGGCTCAGCGTGGCGATGTTGATCGCGCATGGTGCGGCGATGCTGGTGCTCAAGACCGAAGGTCCGGTGGCCGCGCGCGCAGCGCGTTTCGGCAGCATCGCCGCGCTGTATGCGCTGGCAGTGTTTGCGGCAGGCGGCGCGTGGGTAGCGCTGGGTCTGCCTGGTTATGCAGTGACCTCGGTGCTGGCGACCGATGCGCCGACCAATCCGCTTGGCAAAACCGCTGCACTCACCGCTGCCGGCGGCTGGTTGCATAACTACAGCAGCATGCCGGCCACGCTGATGGCACCGCTGGTTGGCTTGGTCGGGCTTGCGATGAGCGCGCTGTTGTTACGCGTGCGGCGCGGCGGGCTGGCCTTCATCGCCTCCGGCAGCGCCATCGTCGGCATCGTGTTCACCGTGGGCTTTGCGTTGTTCCCGTTCCTGCTGCCCTCCTCCACTGCGCCACGTATGAGCCTGACGCTATGGGATGCATCCAGCAGCCGTCTCACGTTGTGGATCATGTTGCTGGCCACCGCCGTGTTCCTGCCGATCGTGCTGGCGTACACCAGCTGGGTCTATCGCGTGCTCAAGGGCAAGGTCACCGACGATGAAGTCACGGCCAATCCCAACGCCTACTGAGCGCAGCGTCGGCGACGGCAGTGCATGCGCCTGCATTGCCGCATCGCTTCACCATTACTTTTTCGACGATTCGAGGAACACATCAATGTGGTATTTCGCATGGATCCTGGGCACCGGCCTGGCAGCATTGGCCGCCGTGCTCAACGGCATGTGGTTCGAAGCACGCGAGCCCGAGCGTGGCGAACCGCCTCAGTAAAATAATTTCATCAGATGCTTGCCGATTCCCCGTTCCCTATGTAACATACGCGGCTCCTTCGGGGTGTAGCTCAGTCTGGTAGAGCGCTACGTTCGGGACGTAGAGGTCGCAGGTTCGAATCCTGTCTCCCCGACCAGTTTCAAAACACAAAGCCGGCCTAGCGCCGGTTTTGTGTTTTTAGGCGTCGGTGCACACACGTGTACGGCGCGGATGGTCCGTCATGTCTGTTGTCACTACCGCGTCTTCTTCGTCCGCCCAGTTGCGTGGCCGCGGCTTGGTGCTGGCCGCGATTCTGCTCTCTGCATTCAACTTGCGCACCGCAGTGACGTCGTTGACGCCGCTGCTGGAACGCATTGCCCACGAGTACGCCTTCGGCGCGCCCACCATGGGTGCGCTCGGCATGTTGCCGACCGCAGCGTTCGCACTCACCGGCGTGGCAACACCCGCCTTGCTGCGCCGTTTCGGCTTGCTGCGCGTTGCGCTGCTGTCGATGGCGCTGGCCACGCTTGGGTTGGTGCTGCGCCCGCTGCTGCCGGGCACCGCTGGACTGCTGGTCGGCTCGCTGGTGGCATTGGCCGGCATGGGCATGGGCAACGTGGTGCTGCCACCGCTGGTGAAGCGCTACTTCGGCGATCGCGTGGGCCGTGTGAGCACCCTGTACATCACCGTGCTGCAGGTAGGCACGCTACTGCCGGCGCTGCTGGCAGTGCCGGTGGCCGATGCACTGGGGTGGCGCAGCTCGATGGTGGTGTGGGTGCTGCCGGCCCTGCTGGCATCGGCGGCCTGGGCGCTGGTGCACGCCAACCACCGCCGCATCCGCGCCACCGGTCCGGCACCGGTGACGCCAACGCCCGAAGCCGAAGGCCGTGTTGCACGTACTGCGCTGGGGTGGAGCATGGCGATTACCTTCGGCATGACCTCGCTGGTGACCTATTCGATGTTCACCTGGCTGCCGACGCTGCTGCGCGAAGCCGGCGCATCGCCCACATTCGGCGGCACCATGGTGGCGTTGTTCGCGGCATTGGGCATGGTCGGCGCGCTGACCATGCCGGCGCTGGCGGTGCGCATGCGCAACCCGTTCCCGATCGTGCTCTTGTGCGCGGCCTGCCATCTGGTGGCGTTCGCCGGGCTGTGGTGGGCGCCGCTGGCCGCACCGATCCTGTGGGTGACCCTGCTCGGCCTGGGGCCGAGTACGTTTCCGCTGGCACTGGTGTTGGTGAACCAGCGCAGCCGTACGGCGGCCGGTTCGGCGGCACTGTCCGGTTTCTCGCAAGGCGTGGGCTATGCGGTGAGCTGTCTGGGGCCATTCCTGTTCGGCTGGCTGCACGCCCACAGCGGCGGCTGGACCTCCCCCTTCGTGTTCCTCGTCATCTGCCTGCTGGTGCAGCTGGCCGCTGCCTGGGTGGTCTGCCGCCCGCAGTTGCTGGAAGACGTGTGGGCGCCGCCGGCACGCGGCGCCCGCGCGGTCAACGTACCGGCAGACTGATGTAACTGGACTGCTCGGGGGACACATAGACCCGCTGCGTGGCTTTTTGATAATCGCCGGGCTTGGCGAAGAAGATATTGGGCACGTAGGTCTGCGGGTTGCGGTCGTATAGCGGGAACAGGCTGGACTGTACCTGCACCATCACCCGGTGGCCCGGCTGGAAGGTGTGGTTGGCGGTCGGCAGGCCGAACTGGAACGCCAGCGGCTGATTGGATGCCACTGGCTTGGGCGTGCTGAAACTCTCGCGGTAGCGGCCGCGGAAGATCGCCAGCGACACCGGCAACTCATAGCCGCCCATCTTCGGGTTCGACGCCATCTCGTCCGGATACACGTCGATCAACTTCACTACCCAATCGCTGTCGCTCCCGCTGGTGGAGGCTTGCAGATGCACTTCGGGGGCACCGGCGATCTGCAATGGCTCGGTCAGCGGCTCGGTGACAAAGGTCAGCACATCCGGACGGCCATCGACAAAGCGCTGGTCGTGCACCAGCCAGGTGGTCCACATCGCGCGGTCGGCAAAATCCACCGGACGCGGCACGAACGGCACCGGCTTGGCCGGGTCCGACACGTATTCTTCAAACCCCGCCTGCCCGGCCGCCGGCTGCTGGAACGACAGCTTGCCGCCGGCCTGCAGATACAGCGGCTTGCTGGTCGACGCGCACCCCTTGTCGCAACTGCGCGGCCACGCCTTCAGGCGGTCCCAGTGGTTCTCGCCGGTGTTGTAGATGAAGACCGGCGGCGTGTTCGCCTTCGGCGCGCCATCGACAAGATACTGATCGAAGAACGGGCGCAGCACGTCATGGCGGAACTGGCGCGCGGTATCGCCCTCGAAACTCAAGGCACCCAAGGCGCTGCCGTCGTAGTTCACCTGACTGTGCCGCCAGGGCCCCATCACCAGGTAGTTGAGCGTATTGCTCTTGTCGCGCGGCTCCATCGCCGCGTAACTGTGGATCGCGCCCCACATATCTTCCTGATCCCACAGGCCTTGCAACCACATCGTGGGCACCTTCAGCGGCGTGCGCGCCATCACCTTGTCCAGCGCCTGCTCCTGCCAGAACGCATCGTAGGCGGCGTGTTCGGTGAGCTTGTGCCACCAGGGCAACTGCTCCAGACCCGCAGCCTTGGCGAAGTCGCCGGCCGAGCCGGCCTGCAGGAAATTGCTGTAATCGTCTTGCCCCTGACGCGGGATGCCGCTGCCCTTGCCGCGCTTGCTGAGCTGGCCGGTGAAGTAGTCGAAATTGACCTGGCGGAACGCGCCGTAATTGAACCAGTCGTCACCCATCCAGCCGTCGACCATCGGGCTTTCCGGCACTGCCACCTTCAACGCAGGATGCGGATTGGTCAGCGCCATCACCACGGTGAATCCTTCGTAGGACGAGCCGATCATGCCGACCTTGCCATTGGATTCCTTGACGTTCTTTACCAGCCAATCGATGGTGTCCCAGGCATCGGTGGCATGATCGACTTCGCTGGGATTGAGCGGCCCGCGCAGCGGCCGCGTCATCACGTAATCGCCTTCGGAACCGTACTTGCCGCGCACGTCCTGGAAGACGCGGATGTAGCCGCCTTCCACGAAGACGTCGTCGCCGGCAGACAGCAAGTCTTTCATATGCGGCGAGGCCAACCGCTCGGTGCGACCACTGGCATCGTAAGGCGTGCGTGTGAGCACGATCGGCGCGTTCTTCGCGCCCTTGGGCAGCACGATCACCGTGTGCAGCTTGACCCCATCGCGCATCGGGATCATCACCTCGCGCTTGATGTAGTCGTTGCTGGCATCGGCAGCAACGAACGGCTTGCCGGTGATGTCCGGCGTCATTGGCGAGGTTTGCGCCCAGACGCTGCCGGTTGCGGCGGCAATGGCGGTGGCGAGCAGGCAGGTGGCAAGGCGGTGCATGACGACTCCGGGAGTGCAGGGGCAGTCGTCGACTGTAGGCAGGTCGCAGGCTGCCGGGGGAGTGTCAAAGGTCGTGGTTGCTGAAGGTTCCAGGCGCAGTGGCTGCGGGGTTGCGTGCGACCCCATGCGCGGGCCCGATGTGCGTTTGGGCCCACGGGAGGCCGGCGCGGCAGTTTCTGGTTTTAGCCGCACGCGCCTGACAACACGCGACCGCGCATCGCTCGGCTAGCGCTTTTGTGGCCCGTCAACGCTCGTGGAAGGCCGAAGCGTTGCGGGGCTGCTGTTTTGATGCCGGCGAAGGTGCGGATGGACGCAACGGTGTCGAACCGATGTGCGCCATGTTGTGCCGTTACCGATCAGTGCCGCACCTGACCTTCACCGCGCACAACAAACCGCTCCACGGTCAGCGCTTCCAGGCCCATCGGGCCGTAGGAATGCAGGCGCGTGGTAGAGATGCCGATCTCCGCGCCCAGCCCCAGCTCGCCGCCATCGGAGAAACGCGAGGAGGCGTTGACCATCACCACCGCCGAGCGCAGCGACTGCACGAACCGCTCCGCATTGTGGCCATCCTGCGTGGCGATCACCTCGGTGTGGTCCGAGCCGTACTGGCGGATATGCGCCAGCGCGGTGTCCAGATCCGGCACCACGCGGATGGCCAGGATCAGATCGAGAAATTCGGCGGCGTAGTCATCGTCGCTGGCAGGCGCGATGTCGGGCAGCACGGCGCGCGTTGCCGCATCGCCACGCAATTCCACCTTGCGTTCGCGCAAGGCCGGCGCGGCAAGCGGGAGAAAGCGCTCGGCAATGTCTGCATGCACCAGCAAGGTCTCGAGCGAATTGCAGGCCGACGGACGGCTGGCCTTGCCATCCACCAACAGACGCACAGCCAGCTCCACGTCGGCCGACGCATCCACAAACAGATGGCACACTCCCTTGTAATGCTTGATCACCGGCACGCGCGCGTGCTCGGCAACAAATCGGATCAAGCCTTCGCCACCGCGGGGAATTGCCAGATCGACGATATCGCTGAGCTGCAGCAGTTCCAGCATGGTCTCGCGGCGCAGATCCTCAACCAGGGTCAGCGCGGCGTCCGGTACATTGGCCTCGCGCAAGGCGCGCTGTAGTGTGCGTGCGATGGCCGTATTGGAATGGATTGCCTCAGAGCCACCGCGCAGGATCACGCCATTGCCGGCCTTGATGCACAGCGCCGCGGCGTCGGCAGTCACATTGGGGCGCGCCTCGTAAATCATCGCGATCACACCCAGCGGCACGCGCACTTTCTGCACGCGAATGCCGTTGGGGCGCACGTCTTCGCGGGTGATCTGACCCACTGGATCGGGCAACAAGGCCACCTCGCGCAATGCGTCTGCAATGCCAGCCAGGCGCTTGTCGTCCAGCGCCAGCCGATCGAGCATGGCACTGCTGGTTCCCTTGGCACGCGCCGCCTCCAGGTCGCGCGCGTTCGCGGCAAGGATTGCCGCGGCATCGGCTTGCAGCGCTGCGGCCATCGCCTCCAGCAAGGCGCGCTTGTCCTGCGCAGACAGTTGCGACACCACCTGGGCGGCATCACGGCATTGCAGAGCGAGCGTTTTGATGGTCATTTTTGGAGGCCGGGATTGGGGAGTCGGGATTGGGGATCGGTAAAAGCGAGCAGTACCGTTTTATCATCACCAGGGATCAGTCGTTGGCACGAAGAGACAGCGTTTGAGAAAGGACGTCCACATGCTGTTGCCCATCCCCAATCTCGAATCTCCGCTACAACAGCACCAAATCGTCACGATGCACCACGTTCTCGCCATAGCTGTAACCGAGCACGTTCTCGATTTCGCGCGAGTGGCGGCGCGCGATCCGGCGGATATCCAGCGCCGAATACTGGCTGACGCCGCGCGCCAGACAACGTTCGCCCTCGTCATTGCGCAGACGGATCTCCACCATGTCGCCGCGACGGAAGTCGCCTTCGGCGCCAGCCACACCTCCCGGCAACAGCGACGCACCCTTGTCGCTTAGCGCCGCTGCAGCGCCGGCATCGACCAGGATGGCACCCGCTTCCACCGGTGCGTGGCGCAGCCAGTACTTGCGTGCAGCGATGCGCGTGCGTGCGGCGTGGATGCGCGTACCGCGCAGGCGATCCTGCGCCAGCCCACGTACCACTTCGCCGCTGCGGCCGTTGAACAGATAGGTTTCGATACCGGCCGCGCCGGCCTTTGCAGCGGCTTCCAGCTTGGTGCGCATGCCGCCGGTGCCGACGCTGCTGCCGCTGCCGCCGGCCATTGCCAGTACCTGCGGCGTGAGCTCGGGGACATCGTCGAGCGGCCGCGCCAACGGGTTGCTGCGTGGGTCGGCGCTGTACAAGCCGTCGATATCGGTGGCGATGAACAAGGCATCGGCATCGACCAGGGCGGCCACGATTGCGGCCAGATTGTCGTTATCGCCCAGCTTCAACTCGTCCACCGAGACGGTGTCGTTTTCGTTGATCACCGGCAACGCACCCAACCGCAACAATTCGCCCAATGTTGCGCGCGCATTGAGATAGCGGCGACGGTTGCGCAGGTCGTCATGGGTGAGCAGCACTTGTGCCACCGGGCGCTCGAAAAAGCGCTGCCACAGCGCGATCAACTGCGCCTGACCCAACGCGGCCAATGCTTGGCGTGCCGCGATCGGTGCGCCGACATCGACCGCTTTCGGCAGGATGGCGCGGCCCGCCGCCACTGCGCCCGACGACACGATCACCAGCTCACGCCCCGCCGCCAGGTTGGCAGAAACAAACTGCGCCAACCCCAACGCAAAACGTGGCGACAGGCCACCGCCATCAGCGGCAAGCAGGCTGCTGCCGACCTTGAGCACGGCGCGCCGCCACGGCGGCAACGGCTGCTCGGTAAAGGACGACGACGTGCCGACGAGCGTGCTCATGGGGACAAGGTGCTCAGAACGTGTTCCATTCGTAGACGGTCAGCGTGGAGGCATCGCGCAGTGCCAGCGGGTCGCGCGCGACGATCCGCCTGGCCTCCTCCAGGCTGTCGACGTTGACCAGCACATATGCCCCACCGGAGCGATCGCTGAAGCCACCGGTCAACTCCAGCTGCCCGGCGGCACGCAGCTCCTCCAGAAACGCCAGATGCGGCTCCACCACGTCGGCGGGAAACACGGCATTGCGGATCGCCAACACCAGGTAGCGCGTTTTCATCAACCTGCATCCTTCGTGTGTGCGGCCGCTTGCGTACGTTCGCGGCCATGCGGTGCGGAAATCACCAGAAAGCGCGCTTCCACGTCCGATAGATTGTGCATCTGATGGGTAGAGCCTGGCGGCACGTGCAGGCCCTGCCCCACGCGCAGAACATGCTGTGCACCATCCAGCTGCAGCATCACTTCACCGGCCAGCACATAGAAAAAATGCCGCGCGCGACTATGCCGATGACGCAACTCTGCAGCGCCGGGCGGCATGTGCTCTTCGAGCACGCTCAGGTTGGGGTCGCGCAACAGGTGCCAGCCGTCGCTGGCTTCGCCCCAGGGGTAATGCTCGGCGGTATCGGTGCTGATCATGGCCATCAGCACAGCGCCTGCCAACGCGCGCGCAACACATCCAGTTGCAGATCGGCTGCGGCACCGGGCGAGACGCGTGCGGCCAGGCTGCCTTCCGGCGTGCGCCCCTGCCCCGCGGTTTCCGATGCTTGCGCTGCAGCCTTGTAGGCATCGCGGAACGGGACGCCTGCCACGGCCGCTTCGACTGCCACGTCGGTGGCGTACATGCCCGAGTCGATCGCCGCATGCAGCTTGTCCGGGCGCCATTCCAGATTGGCGAGCAGCGCCGGCAACAATTCCAGCGCGGCCAGGCCACGGCCGAAACCGTGCACGATGGCGCCCTTGCTGCTCTGCAGATCGCGGTGGTAACCGGATGGCAGCGACAGCAGTTGTTCGATCTCGGTCCGCGCGGCCGCCACGCTGGCATGGGTGGCGCGCATCAGTTCGATCACGTCGGGGTTGCGCTTGTTCGGCATGATGGAGCTGCCGGTGGTGTACTGCGCCGGCAACGCGACAAAGGCGAACTCGCCGCTGGTGAACAGCGACAGATCCCAGGCGATGCGCCGCAAGTCCAGGGTAGCGCTGCCCAGTGCTTCGAGCGCGGCCAGCTCGTACTTGCCGCGCGACAGCTGCGCGTAGATCGGCGAGACCTGCAGACGTGCAAAGCCGAGTTCGGCGGTGGTATGCGCGCGGTCCAGCGGCAGATTGACGCCGTACCCGGCAGCGGTGCCGAGCGGGTTGCTGTCCACCAGGTGCAAGGTGTCGGTCGCCCGCACGGCATTGTCGATAAACGCCTCCGCCCAGCCCGCCCACCACATGCCGGCCGAGGACACCACCGCACGCTGGATATGCGTGTAACCCGGCACCGGCAAGGCGGCTTCGGCCTGCGCGCGATCCAGCGCAACCTTGGCGATCTCGCCGCTGAGCTCGGCCACGCGCTGCAGTTTGTCCTTCAACCATAGCCGCGTTGCGACCAGGATCTGATCGTTGCGACTGCGTCCGGTGTGGATCTTGCGGCCGGCGTCGCCCAGGCGTTCGGTCAGGCGTGCCTCGATCGCCGAATGGCAATCTTCGTACTGGGCATCGAGCACGAACGCGCCGCTACGGAAATCGTCCGCCAGCAGATCGAGTTGTTCGCTCAGGCCGCCCAGTTCCTGCAACGACAGGATGCCGATGTGCTGCAGCCCCTGCGCATGCGCCTTGCTGGCCGCGATGTCGTGCAGGAAGAACTCGCGATCCAGGATCACATCGTCGCCGGCCAGGAAGGTCTGGATCTTGGCGTCCACCGCAACACCGGGTTTTTGCCACAACAGATTGGTCATCAGAAAGCGTCTCGAAGTAAATCGTCAGTAAATCCCCGCACATGGATGTGTGGGCTCTTGCGAGGGAGTCGCATCAACCAATCGCGGTCAATTCGTCCCAGCCCAATGCCAGGTTGAGGTTCTGCATGGCCTGGGTCGCCGCGCCCTTGAGCAGGTTGTCCAGCGTTGCCACCACCACCACGCGCTTGTTGCCCGGCGCCAGGGTGACGCCGCCAATCTGAACGCCATGCTTGCCGGCAATGCGGCTCACCCACGGCGCCTCGTCGACAAGCTCGACCAGCGGCTCGCCCGCATAGCGCTGCGCATAGCGCGCCTGGACCTGCTCGCGTGTCAGCGCTTGCTGCAGCCACAGGTTGACGGTCATGGTGATGCCACGGAAATGCGGCGCGACATGCGGCATGAACTCCACCGGCACGCCAAGCTGCGCCGATACTTCGCGCTCGTGCATGTGGTTGGTCAGCGCATACGGCATCAGGTTATCGGCGAGCAGCTCGGGATTGTTCTTGTCCGACGGCGTCGTCCCCGCGCCGGAATAGCCGGACACGCCAAAGCATTGCGGCGGGCCGGCCAGCTGATCCAGCAAGGGGGTGATTGCCAACTGCATCGCGGTGGCATAGCAGCCTGGGTTGCTGATGCGGCGCTGCCCCGCATACCTGCCACGGGTGAGCTCGGGCAGCCCGTAATACCAGGCCGGGTCGAAGCGGTAATCGGCCGACAGATCGATCAGCAGCGTCTGCGGCCTGGTCGAATCGATCGCCGCGACGAAGGGCTCGGCCTTGCCGTTGGGCAATGCCAGGATCACCACGTCGGCGGCCTTGGCGGCCACCGCGTCGGCGTCCAGGCTTTCGAACCGCAGATCGCCGCGATAGCCCTCGTTGTGGTCGGCCACGGCCTGCCCGGCCAGCTCGCGCGACGAGACGAAGACCAATTGCAGGTGCGGATGCGCCGCCACCAATGTGATCAATTCCGAGCCGGTATGCCCGCGGGCGCCAACGATGCCGATGGTTGTTGCTTGAGCACTCATGCGTTTGCTTCCAGGCGGAACTGCAGGTGGCGTTTCACCCCGGCCCATTCCGTATCGATGATGGAGAACACCACGGTATCGCGCGGCGTACCGTCGAGATGGCGGGTATGGTTGCGCAGCACGCCGTCCTGTTTTGCGCCCAGCCGCGCGATCGCCGCGCGCGAGGTGTGGTTGAACCAGCTGGTCTCGAACACCACGCTCAGGCAGCCCAGCGTTTCGAAAGCGTGCTGCAGCAGCATCCGCTTGGTGTCGGTATTGACGCCGCTGCGCTGCACGCGCGGTGCGTACCAGGTATAGCCGATCGACAGCTTGGGCACTGTCGCATCCAGCCCGTAGTAGCGTGTGCAGCCGACGATCTCACCGGCCGTATCGCGTACCACGTAAGGCAGCACCCGTCCGTCGGCTTGCGCAGCCAAGGCTGCGCCCATGTAGTCGTCCACCTGCGCCGGTGCCGGCACGCCGGTGTACCACAGCCGCGACAAGGCCCCATCGCCCAGCGCAGCACGCAGACCATCGGCATGCGCAGCCTGCAATGGTTCCAATGTTGCGTGTTGCCCGCGTAGCGTGGGCAGCTCGCGCCAAAGCGATGGCAATGCGATGGGCGCCATCGTACTCAGCCCAGCAGCGTCGGCTGGCGCGTCGCGCAATGCGCCACGCAATGCTGGATCTGTTCGAAATTCTCCAGCCCGTACCAGAACACCTTCCACTTCTCCTGCTTGATACAGCCGTCGGATTCGGCGTAGTAGAAGATGTTGACCTGATTGTTGTGACGCGAGCGCCAGAACAATTGCGGGGTTTCTTCGCGCATCACATTCCACACCGCACGACCCAGACCTTCGCCCTGCGCATCGTCGAGCACGGCGAACTTGTCCAGATAGGTCAGCCTACCTGCCCCGAACTGGCCTTCGTCGGTGAGGATCACTGCTGCGCGATAGTTCTCGCTGACATACGCGCGCAGCAGTTTGGTGTTGGCGAAGTAATCCGGCACCAGCGTGCGGCCGAAGCTGGATTCGATCAGCGACGTCAGACGAGGCAGATCCAGCGCGTCCCAGGAGGTCGCGCGCAGCACCCGCTCGCCCCGCCGCACCAGCGTGCCCGAGCCCTTGTGGGTGAACAGTTCCTTGGCCAGGTCTGCAGGCCGGGTGATCGACACCGACGATTCCAGCGGCAGCCTGTCGAGCAGGTCCTTGATCTGTTCGATCTTGACCCGCATGCCGCCATTGATCCACGGCTGCTGCATCAGATGATCGTATTCGGTGGACAGGTTGATCGAATCGATCAGCTTGCCGTCGGCATCCAGCAAGCCGCCGGTCCCGGTGAGGAAGATGATCTTGTACGGCTGCAGCTCCTGCACCAATTCGTTGGCGGCGAAATCCGCATTGATGTTGAGGATCTGCCCACTCGGCGTTTCGCCCAGGCTGGTGATCACCGGGATCGAGCCGGCCTGCAGGCTGGCTTCGATCGGCGCCAGATTCACCGCCTTGACCTCACCGACCAGGCCGTAGGTGTCGCGCCCTAGATACTCGGCCTCGAACACGCCGCCAGTGATCGATGTCGCACGCGCACCGTTCTGCTGCAGCGCTTCGACCAGCTTGAGATTGGAGGCCTGGAACACCTTGCGCACGATCGCCAATGCTTCCGGCGAAGTCACCCGCAGGCCGTTGACGGTCTGTTTTTCGATGCCGGCTGCGGACAGCTCTGCATCCAGCTGCGGGCCGGCGCCATGCAGCACGATCGGGGTCAGGCCCACTTCCTGCAGAAACGACAGCGACGAGGTCAGCGCGTCCAGGTCGTCGCGCAGCACCGCGCCGCCCACCTTGACCACCGCAAAGCGCTTGGCATCCACCTGCGAAAAACGCTTGAGGTACTGGCTGATTTCCTTTGCGCTGGCCATGCTCGAGAGCAGGCGCACGATGGTTTGACGGGTCTGTTTGTGGGGCTGTGCTGGGAGGGACATTGCCGTGATCGAAGGAGGATGAAGGATGCGCCAGGCGCAGGAATCGGCGTCAGTGCGCGCCGTTGATGATGCGGTGGACCGAGTCGGCATATCGCTGCAGCTGTTCCAGCGTGACGAATTCATCGGCGGTGTGGGCCTGGGCGATATCGCCCGGGCCATAGACCAGCGCGGTGTAGCCGCCGGCCGAAAACAGCGAGGCTTCGGTCCAGAAATCCACCGCGTTGCCGATCGGCAGGTCCAACGCATCGGCGACATCGCGTGCAGACAGGCGACGTTCTTCCGCGCGCGCGATGTCGCCGGACGGCAGGCTCGGCCCGCGAAAGGTTTCTTCGAAATGCGCTGCCGCAGGATCGGCAAAGCCGGCGAAGGTGGCCAGCAAGCCATCCACATCCATCGACGGCAGCGGACGAAAGCCAAAACGTAGCTCCGCCGCCGGCGCGATCATGTTGGCCTTGATGCCACCGTCGACGCGGCCGATGTTGAAGCGCAAGCCGGTCAAGCCGCCGAAGCGTGCATGCGCCAGCGACGCGACATGATCCAGCGCCTTGCCACCCCAGCGCATCGCCTGGTGCAAGGCACTTGCGGAAGGATCCTGCTTGCCCGACGCGTGCCCGGCACGGCCGGCAAAGCGCATCAGCACCGAACTGATGCCGCGATGCGCCAGCACCGCTTCGCTCATGGTCGGCTCGGCGACCAGCACCGCCTCGTAGGGCAACCCACGCGCCAGAAACGCAGCGATGCAACGCGGGTCGTTGGCCTCTTCGTCGGAGGAAAACAGGAACGCGGCATCGCCATCGCCGGCATTGGCCGCTGCCACCAGCGCCGCCGCCGCGCCCTTGATGTCACAGACGCCCAAGCCAATCACGCGGTCCTCGGTGCGCCGCATCACGTGTGGGTCGGCACTCCAGTGCGGCGAATCCGGCACGGTGTCCAGATGCACGTTGAACAGATACCTGGGAGTTCCGCGCACGGCATACAGGCTCACTGCACCGGCGCCGTGGTCGATTACCTCGACCTGGAAACCGGGCAACTGTGCGCGCAGGTAGTCGAAGATGCCGCCTTCGGCGGCGATCGCCCGCGGCGGATTGCGGGTGTCGAAGGAGACCAGTGCCTGTAGATGCGTCAGTGTATTGTCGAGCAGTGTGGTCATTGATCGCGTCTTATTGCGTCGGCAGCGTGTGGGTGGATTTTTTGATTGCGTCAGGCAGCGTGTGGTTTTGTCGTTCTAACGCCAGCTGACCCTTCCCCCGCCTGCGGGGGAAGGTGCCCGACAGGGCGGATGGGGGCATGCAGCTCGTCGCCCTCATCCGGCGCCGTGCGCCACCTTCTCCCGCACGCGGGAGAAGGAACATGGCCCCTGCCTGCGGAGGTCACCTCAGCGGTTGACCTGCGCGTACAGCGTCGAGCTCATGCCGAACAGCTTGATGAAGCCTTCCGCTTCCTCCACGCCCCAGTCGGCCGATTGCGCGTAGGTCGCGCCCTTGGTGTTGAGCAGGTGCGGCGAGCGCACCGCCACCGCATCGACGCGGCCGCCGCGGGTTTCCAGCGTCACTTCGCCGTTGACCTTGGCCTGCGAGGACTTCAGGAACGCCTCGATATCGGTCTTGAGCGGGTCGTGATAGAAGCCTTCATACACCAGCTCCACCCACTTGCGCGCCACGTCCGGCTTGAAGCGGTTCTGCTGCTTGGTCAGCACGGCATCTTCCAGCGCACGGTGCGCGGTGAGCAGCGAAATCAGTCCCGGCGCCTCGAACACGATACGGCCCTTCAAGCCGATGACGGTGTCGCCGGTGTACACGCCGCGGCCTACGCCGTATTGCGCAAATAAGGTGTTGAGCTTGGCCAGGATCTTGGCGCCTGGCAGCGGCTTGCCGTCCAGCTCCACGGCTTCGCCTTCGACGAACTTCAACGTGACCGTCAGCGCTTCGGTCGGCCACGCATTACGCGGCGCGCACCAGCCGCGTGCACCCTCGCCCGGCGCTTCCCAACGATCGATCTCACCGCCGGACATGGTCAGCCCGAGCAGGTTTTCGTTGATGGTGTAGGCCTGTTGCTTGGCGCGTACGCCGAAGCCGCGCGCTTCCAGATACTTCTGCTCGTAGGCGCGGGTCTGGGTGTGTTCCTTCTGGATCTCGCGGATCGGCGCGACGATCTGGTAATCGCCCAGCGCCTTCACCGCCAGGTCGAAACGCACCTGGTCGTTACCCATGCCGGTGCAGCCGTGCGCAATGATGCGCGTGCCCAACTCTTCGGCGCGCTTGAGCGCGGCATCGACGATCAGATAACGGTCGGACACCAGCAGCGGATACTGGCCCTGGTAGCCCTCGCCCGCCCACACGAACGGCTTGACGAAGCCTTCCCAGATCGCCGGGCCACCATCGACGGTGACATGGCTGGCCGCGCCCAACTCGGCGGCGCGCTTCTCGATGAAGTCACGCTCTTCGGCATCCACACCGCCGGTGTCGGCGAACACGGTGTGCACCGCATAGCCGCGCTCCTGCAGATACGGAATGCAGAAGCTGGTATCGAGACCACCGGAAAACGCCAGGACGATGTCCTTCCTGCTGCCGGGATTGGAGAGTGGGGATTCGGGAGTGGTGGAAGCGGTCAGCTGCGACATGGGGGTCTCTTGAGAAGTTGACGAAATAGGAGCGGGAGCCAGATTCGCCGTGGCGAATCCCAAATCCCCAATCACGAATCCTGACGGCCCTGGCCTATGAGGGCTGCCATGATCGCCTTCTGCACATGCAGGCGATTTTCGGCCTCGTCGATGGCGATGCAGTTGGGCGAATCCATCACTGCATCGGTCGCCTTGACGTTGCGACGCAGCGGCAGGCAATGCGAGAACACGCCGTTGTTGGTCAGCGCCATCTTGCGTTCGTCGACGATGAAGTGCTGGTACTGGTCGCGGATCGGCTTTTCCGGTTCCCAGTTGCCGAAGAACGGCAACGCGCCCCAGCTCTTGGCATAGACGACATCGGCGCCGGCGTAGGCGCTATCGATGTCATGGCTCACCTGCAGCGAGCCGCCGCTGTCGGCCACATTCTGCGCCGCCCAGTCCATGTAGCGCTGATCGAGAATGTAATCCGGGGTCGGGCACAGCAGGGTCACGTCCATGCCCATGCGGGTGGCGATGGTCAACGCAGAATTGGCCACTGCGGTGTTGAGCGGCTTGGGGTGATAGGTCCAGGTCAGCACGTACTTCTTGCCGCGCAGATCCGGCGTGCCGAAGTGTTCCTGCAGCGCCAGCGCATGCGCCAGCTCCTGGCACGGGTGGGTGATGGTTTCCATATTGATCACCGGCACCGGCGAATACCTGGCAAAGCTCTTCAGCACCTGATCTTCGCGGTCCTTGGACCAGTCGACGAACTTCGGGAACGCGCGCACGCCGATCAGGTCGACATAGCGCCCCAGCACCCGCGCCACTTCGGCGATGTGCTCTTCGGTGTCGCCATCCATCACCGTGCCCAGGTTGAACTCGATCGGCCACGCATCCTTGCCCGGCTGCAGCACCACCGCATGCCCACCCAGCTGGAACGCGCCCAGCTCGAAGCTGGTGCGGGTGCGCATGGAGGGGTTGAAGAACACCAGCGCGATCGACTTGCCCTTCAGCTCGCTTCCCAGCTTGTTGCGTTTGAACAACGCGGCCTGGGTCAACAGCGCGTCCAGTTCGGCGCGGCTCCAGTCCTGGGTGTTCAAGAAGTGCTTCAGTGACATCGATCGATCCTTTGCTGCGTGCTTCTGCTGCGTGGTCCGCCAGGAGCGACGGGGTGCGCGACATGCGCGTTTCTTGCGGTTGAAACTTTTGTGACGCCAAAACGAAAAAACCCAGCCTGTGGGCTGGGTCTTCAGAACGGACAGCAAAACGCCCCGGTTACCCAGCGAAAATGTGGGATTCCGGTCGGCGGGCACGCGAGGTAATGCCGGAGGCCATCCGGGCGGCGCTGGTGTCGTGCTGAAAGGGGATTGCTTGCATAGGGCGCGAATCCTCGCATGCATGCGAGCACGGCGCAACCGCCCTGCGCCTCAGCGCGGCGGTGCGACGATGGCGTCGGGAATGTACGGGGTCACCGACACCCGGATGCGCAGCCGGTTGCCCGGATCTTCCGGCAGCCGCGAGCGGTACTTGGTGCCCTTGTAGACGTAGTCCACATCGAAGGCGATCGGGCGCCGGAACTCGCGCGGCACCTCCACGACCTTGCAGTTGCGCCGTGTGCTGGTCGGCGGCACCGCGGCGGGCGCGGGCGGTTCGGGCCGACGTGAGAACATTTCCTTGACCGAATCCACCATGCGGTTGATGCGGCCCTCGTCTTCGGCCGGAGCGACCTGTGCCGCCTGCTCGGCTTCGCATTGTTCTTCGATTCGGGTGGCGCGCAGCGTCTGGTAGACCGGCTCGACGTTGAGCACCTGCGCGTAATCCAGCTTCACGTTCTCGATCACCACCACCCGGTTCCTGGGCTCGGTCTCTGCCGCATGCGCTGGACTTACCTGCCAGGCAAACGTACACAGCAGCATCAAGAATGGAGAAGGTCGCATCAGTACCAGGGAGGCGCAGCCAAGCAGTACGTAAGTGTATGGAGCTTGCGTCAGCCTGGGCTGAACGCAGCCCATCCGGTCGCTATTGTCGCCTGGCGATTCGTCATCCCGCCGCAACGAGCTAGAATCGCGCGATTGCCCTGTTTCGGATGCCGATGAGCCTGCGCCTGCACAACAACCTGACACGGCGGCTCGAACCGTTCGCGCCGCTCGATCCGTCCAGCCCCACCCTGTATGTCTGCGGTCCCACCGTTTACAACTACGCGCATATCGGCAACGCCCGTGGCCCGGTGGTGTTCGATGTGCTGGCCGCGTTGCTGCGTCGTCGCTACGGTGCGCTGCGCTATGCGCGCAACATCACCGACGTGGACGACAAGATCAACGCCGCCGCGCAGGCGCAAGGCGTGCCGATCTCGACGATCACCGACCGTTTCGCCGCGATCTACCGGCAGGACATGGCGGCACTCGGCGTAGTGCCGCCGGACATCGAACCGGAGGCCACCGCACACATCCCGCACATCGTGGCGATGATCGAGCAGCTGATCGCCAATGGGCATGCCTACGCCGCAGAAGGCCACGTGCTGTTTTCGGTGTCCAGCTTCGACGGTTACGGCAAGCTCTCGCGGCGCGACCCGGACGAAATGCTGGCCGGCGCGCGCGTGGACGTGGCGCCGTACAAACGCGATCCCGGCGACTTCGTGCTGTGGAAGCCCTCCAGCCACGACATGCCCGGCTGGGAATCGCCCTGGGGCCGCGGCCGCCCGGGTTGGCATATTGAATGCTCGGCGATGGCTGCGGCGCATCTCGGCCCCACCATCGACATCCATGCCGGTGGCGTGGACCTGCAGTTTCCGCATCACGAAAACGAGATTGCGCAGAGCGAATGCGCGCATGGCGGCGCCACCTTCGCGCGGTTCTGGCTGCACAACGGCATGCTCAATTTCAGCGGTGCGAAGATGAGCAAGTCGCTGGGCAACATCGAAACCGTGCACGACCTGATCGCCAGGCATCCGCCCGAAGCGCTGCGCTACGCGCTGCTGAGCGCCCATTACCGTCAACCGCTGGATTGGTCGGATGGTTTGATCGAGCAGGCCAAGAACACGCTGGACAGGTTGTATGGCACGTTGCGGGATCTGGCTGCGCTGGAAGCCGATGGCGGCAGCGATGCAGGGGGATCGAAGACGATTCCTGCCGAGGTGGAGGCCGCTCTGGATGACGACCTCAATACACCGCTCGCCTTGTCCGTCATGGCAAGCATCGCGTCGGAAGCGCGCGCGTTGCGCAACGAGTTGGTTCATGCCGGCGAACCTTCGGCACGTATGACCGAGCTGCATGCGGTGCGCACAAAATTGCTGGGCGCGGGAATGGCATTGGGGTTGCTGCAACAGGACCCGGCTGCATGGTTCTCGCGCGGCACCGACGCTGGCGACGATGCGCGCATCACCGCGTTGGTGGAAGAACGCAGCGCGGCGAAAAAAACCAAGGATTTCGCCCGCGCCGATGCCATCCGCAAGCAACTGGCAGACGAAGGCATCGTGCTCGAAGACACCCCGCAAGGCGTGCGCTGGAAGCGCAGCTGACCTCTTGCCTGCGTCCGTCAGATTCCTTTTCCCGCGCGCGGGAGAAGGTGCCGCAACGGGGCGGATGAGGGTGCGGGCGAAGCCACGTGTATCGTTTTTTGAGAGATGAGCGAAGCCACCCGCATCGAACTCCAGCGAGGCCTCGCCCCTACCCCCGCCGCCGCTCCGCCCGCGCGGGCGGCGCGGGCGCTCCAACGGCACGCGCGCCAGTGGCGCGCAAACCGCGCCTTCTCGCCCCGAAGGGAGAGGGGCACCATTGCGGTGTCGCCGGCAGCGCTATCACCAACCGATTCTGGATTTTTGATGACCACCACCCCCTTCCCGCTCGAACCCACTGCCGCCGACGCGCAAGCCGCCATTGCCGAGGAGTTTTCCTTCTTCGGCGACTGGTCCGAGCGCTACCAGTACCTGATCGATCTCGGCCGCAAGTTGCCCGCCTTCCCGGAACACTGGAAGACCGAAGAACACCGCCTGCATGGCTGTCAGTCGATGGTCTGGATCGTGCCGGAAGGCAATGCCGAGCGACTCGACTTCCATGCCGTCAGCGATTCGGCCATTGTCTCCGGGCTGATCTATCTCGCATTACGCGTGTATTCCGGGCGTAGCGCGCAAGAGATCCTTGCGACCGAGCCGGACTACATCGCCGGGATCGGCCTGGCCAAGCATCTGTCGCCGACCCGCAGCAACGGGGTGGCCGCAATGCTCGCCTTCATTCGCGACACCGCGCGCGCGCAGCAGTGAGCACGCCAACACCCTCGCCCGCCGATTCGCTGCGCACGCTGTTTGCCCATCCAGGCTTTGGTCTGGTGCTGCTGTACCGCGTGGCGGCGATGCTGTCGTACCAGATCGTCGCCGTGACGGTTGGCTGGCATATCTATGAAATCACCGGCAATCCGCTTTCGCTCGGGCTGATCGGCCTGGCCGAAATCCTGCCGTTCTTCTGCATCGCCCCGTTTGCCGGCTACCTGGTCGATCACCTGCCGCGCCGCCGGCTGGGCATGGTCGCAGTACTGGGCCTGACCGCCACCGCGTTGCTGTTGCTGGCGATCACGCAAGGCTGGTTGCCGGTGAAAGGCGTATGGCCGATCTATGCCGCCATCTCCCTGACCGGCGCGGCGCGCTCGTTCCTGTCGCCGGTCTACAACGCCTTGTTTGCGCGGGCGCTGCCGCGCGAAGCATTCGCGCGTGGCGCCAGCATCGGTAGCGTCACCTTCCAGGCCGGCATGGTGATCGGCCCGGCGCTGGGCGGCGTGCTGGTGGGCTGGGGCGGCAAGGGGCTCGCCTACGGCGTGGCCGCCAGCGTGGCGATGCTGGCGATCCTGGCACTGGCGCTATTGCGCGTCAGCGAGCCGGTCAGCGAGGGTCCCCGTGCGCCGATCTTCCGCAGCATTGCCGAAGGAGCGCAGTTCGTGCTGTCCAACCAGATCATGCTGGGCGCGATGGCGCTGGACATGTTTTCGGTGCTGCTCGGCGGCGCGGTGTCGATGCTGCCGGCCTTCATCCACGACATCCTGCACTATGGCCCGGAAGGCCTGGGCATCCTGCGCGGCGCGCCGGCGCTGGGCTCGATCGTGGTCGGCATATGGCTGGCGCGGCACCCGCTGCAGCGCAACGCTGGGCGCGTCCTGCTGCTCTCGGTCGCTGGCTTCGGGCTATGCACCATCGCCTTCGGGCTGTCGCGCCACTTCTGGCTGTCGGCGGCGATCCTGCTGGTGTACGGCATGTGCGACGGCGTGTCGGTGGTGGTGCGTCAGACCATCCTGCAACTGGCTACACCTGATGCCATGCGTGGGCGCGTCTCTTCGATCAACGGCATCTTCATCGGCTCGTCCAACGAGCTGGGCGCGTTCTACGACGGCGTGATGGCGCGCCTGGTCGGCCTGGTGCCAGCCGTGGTGATCGGCGGCTGCGTCACTCTAGGCGTGGTGGCCACCACCGCATGGAAGGCGCCGCGCCTGCGCAAGCTGGATCTGCGCGATCTGCAATGAGCTGAGCGGCGGCGTGAGTGTTTGCGCTTGCTCGCTGCTAGCGTCGGTGGAACAACAAGATCCCGTGCGACCGGCAGCACTCACGTAACAGAAGATCAGGCGCCGTCGCGGCACATGCAAATGCGCGCGACCGCGTCGCGCGGCCTATCCCACTACACATGAATTGAATAACCCACATTGCCCGGCATCCGCTCGATCTGGTCGAAAGCGACGTTGTCGCGCCCCTCGGGATGGCACTCCATCCAGAAATGACCGTCGTGCTAGACCGCGCGCGGACGTCCTCTGTCAGCCGTTTCACCAATGCAGCAGGGTCGGCGATAGCCGCGTAGTCGACGCGTACAGCATTGCGCCGCAACGCGCTGCGCCATGGCAGGATCGATGTACTGCGCGTCGCACGTCCGCCAGCGCACCGGGAAGCGCCTGCGGCGCGCTCGGTTCCGGCATCTACTGTGGTACTGGCGGTGCCGCGTGCGCCACTGCGCAAGCCAGCACGCACATCATCATCCATCACACTGCTGCTCGCTGCATGGCTGGCTCCTGCGCCCGAGCGCTTTTGGGCCGCCACACGTCGGTATCGCCGTTGCGGCCGACCCTACGCCGATGCACCCAGCCAAACGACCATAAAAAACCCCGCGCATGGCGGGGTCTTTCAGTGAGCCAGACGTACGATTAGTCGCCCTGCTGCTTCTGCAGATGCTCCCAACGCTCCTGGGCGTCGATCGTGCGCTCGGCGGTCAGACGCGCTTCCAGGCGGTCCAGACCGATCTCTTCGCCGGTGTCCACGCAGTAGCCGTAGTCGCCGTCTTCCAGACGCTTGAGCGTGCTGTCGATCTTGGAGATCAGCTTGCGTGCGCGATCACGGGCGCGCAGTTCCAGCGAGTTTTCGGTCTCACGCGTGGCGCGTTCGGCTTCGTCGCCGATGTCGCGCACTTCTTCGCGCAGGTTTTCGATGGTCTGCTTGGATTCCTCCACCATCTCGTTACGCCAGCTCTGCAGGCGCTGACGGAAGTATTCCTGCTGCAACTTGTTCATGTACTCCTCGTCCGCAGCAGGCTTGTAGCCCTGCGGCAGGATCGGGCGACCGGTCGCTTCGTCGGTCTTGTACTCGACCACCTTGTACTTGGTCTTGGGCGTCGGGCTGGAGGACTTGGCAGTCACGGCCACAGCCACCTTGCCGACCGGACGGGTCGCGGCGGGCTTGGCGGGGGCTTCGGTTTTGGTTGGCGTTTTTGCGGAAGATTTCGAAACGGGCACGGGATTCTTGAGTGGCGGGGTCGCAGGCTTTGCCGGCTTCGCAGGGACGGCCTTGGGGGCCGGTGCGGGCGCGGGCTTTTCAGCCTTGACCGGGACTGACTTGGCCGGAGCCGGCTTGGTGGCCGGCTTCGGTACGGACTTTGACGCCACCGGCTTGGCAGCCGGTTTGGCGGCAGCCGGAGCTGCCTTCTTGTTCGCCGCCGGCTTGGCAGCACCCTTGGCGAGGGGTTTCACTGGCTTGGGGGCTGCGGACGCGGCGGTCTTGGAAGCCGGCGCCGGCTTGGCAGCGGCCTTCTTCGCAGGTGCCTTTTTGGCAGCCGGCTGCTTGGTCGCCGGCTTGGCGGCCGGTTTCGCAGTGGCAGGCGCCGCTGCCTTTTTCGCAACGGGTTTGGCGGACTTCTTGGCGGCCTCTACGGCCTTTTTTGCAGGTTTTTTAGCAGCCACGAAACGCTCATCCTTGGTTCCCCCGGGGCCCGGGAAAGCGGGCCTTTATAACGTACCCCGCGGACCCCCGGCAACCACCTATTAATGCAAGTGGCATATCATTGGCAAGTGATCTCACGCCTGCTCATCGCGCTGCTGCGCTTCTACAAGCTGTTCATCAGCCCCTTGCTCGGGCCGCGCTGCCGTTTTGCGCCCAGCTGCTCGGAGTACGCGATGACCGCCATCGGCCGCTTCGGCCCCCTGCGCGGCAGTTGGCTTGCCGCACGCAGGCTCGGCCGCTGCCATCCCTTCCATCCGGGCGGGTTCGATCCAGTGCCGGACGCGCCCGCCTCCGCCCCCTCTTCTTCCTGCAGTTGCAAAGGACCTCATCCATGAGCCGAACCGTCATCGTCAATGCCCGCCTGGTCAATGAAGGCAAGGAGTTCGACGCTGATCTCCTGATCGAGGGCGGCCGCATCGCCAAGATCGGCAGCAAGATCACCCCTGCCCCTGGCGATACCGTTGTGGACGCCGCCGGACGCTGGGTGCTGCCAGGGATGATCGATGACCAGGTCCACTTCCGCGAGCCGGGCCTGACGCACAAGGGCGACATCGCGACCGAATCCGGCGCCGCTGTCGCTGGTGGCCTGACCAGCTTCATGGACATGCCCAACACCAATCCGCCGACCCTGGACGCCGCTGCGCTGCAGGCCAAGTACGATGCGGCCGCCGGGCGCGCCTGGGCCAACTATGGCTTCTACATGGGCGCCAGCAACGACAACCTGGCCCACATCCAGTCGCTGGACCCCAAGACCGCACCGGGCATCAAGGTGTTCATGGGCGCCTCTACCGGCAACATGCTGGTGGATAACCCGGAAACGCTGGACGCCATCTTCCGCGACGCGCCCACGCCGATCATCACCCACTGCGAAGATACCCCGACCATCGATGCGACGATGGCGCAGTACAAGGAAAAATACGGCGATGCGCTGACCCCGGAGATGCATCCGGACATCCGTTCACGCGAAGCCTGTCTGAAGTCGTCGCAACTGGCGGTGTCGCTGGCGCGCAAGCACAACACCCGCCTGCATGTGCTGCACATCTCCACCGCCGACGAGCTGTCGTTGTTCGAAGCCGGCCCGCTGGTGGATGCCGACGGCAAGCTGCGCAAGCGCATCACCGCCGAGACCTGTATCCACTTCCTGCGCTTCGATCGCAGCGATTACGCGCGGCTGGGCAATCTGATCAAGTGCAATCCTGCGATCAAGAACGCCGAAGATCGCCTGGCACTGATCGATGCGCTGGCCGAAGACGTCATCGACGTGCTGGCCACCGACCACGCCCCGCACACCTGGGAAGAAAAGCAGAAGCCGTATGCGCAGGCGCCATCGGGCCTGCCGCTGGTGCAGTACGCGCTGGTCGCGGCGCTGGAGCTGGTGCATGAAGGCAAGCTGCCGATCACCCGCATCGTGCAGAAGTTCGCGCATGCACCCGCGCAATTGTTCGATGTGGAAGAACGCGGCTTCCTGCGCGAAGGGTACTTCGCCGATCTTGTGATGATCGACAACACGCCGTTTACAGTGAAGCGCGAGCAGGTGTTGTCCAAGTGCGGCTGGTCGCCGTTTGAAGGCACCACCTTCCGTTCGCGCATTGCCGCAACCTGGGTCAATGGCCAGCAGGTATGGGACGGCGAGCAGTTGGTGGGCAGCGCTGCCGGCCAGCGCCTGACCTTCGACCGCTGATGCGCGCCCCCCTGTTGGGTGCTTGGTTGATCCTGGCACCCGTGTCGCTGGTTGCTGGCCACGCTGAGGCGCAAACAGCCCCCGCGGCTGATGTCGTGTTTCCGCAAAGCGCCTCGCAAGGTGCGCTGGTGATCGGCAAGGTGCCGGCGGGCAGCAAGGTGCAGTACGCCGGCCGCACCCTGCGTGTGAGTGGTTATGGCAGCGTGGTGTTCGGTATTGGCCGCGATGCCACCGGGCCATTGCAGGTACGGATCATCCAGCCCGATGGCAGCACACAGACCGTCAGCATTGCAGTGACACCGCGCGACTGGCCGGTGGAGCGCGTCAATGGCGTGCCGCCCAAGACGGTCAATCCACCGGCCGACATTGCTGCGCGCATCAAACGCGAACAGGCGCAGGTCACAGCGGCGCGTGATCGCGATGACGCGCGCACGGATTTTGCTCAGCCCTTTCTCTGGCCGGTGCAAGGTCGCATCAGCGGCCGCTTCGGCAATGCACGCGTATACAACGGCCAGCCCGGTGCTGGCCACTCGGGCATGGATATTGCCGTGCCCACCGGTACGCCGGTGAAAGCACCGGCCGCCGGCGTGGTGACGTTCGCAGCACCCGATCTATATCTGACCGGTGGCACGGTGCTGCTGGATCACGGCTTTGGCGTGAGCTCGAATTTTCTGCACTTGTCGCGCATCGACGTGAAGGTGGGTGATCGGGTCGAGCAAGGCCAGGTCATCGCGGCCGTCGGTGCCACCGGCCGCGCGACCGGGCCGCATCTGCATTGGGGAATGAATTGGTTCGATGTGCGAATCGACCCGTTGTTGGTGCTCGAGCGGACGAAGTAACGCGTTCGGGGATTGCCGTTCTGATGTGCAGTGGCGCGGACGAGAGATGTTGCTGCGCTTCTTTGCTGCACGGCGCGATAGCCGGTCAAGCCGATGTTGGTGCTTGCGCGCGGTAAGTGAATGCGCGTGACGACCGCTGGGTAGACGCAGGCCTAGCCAAGTGATCGGCTAGCGAAAACGCACGTAGCCCGCGACTTACCCGGTATGCCGTCGCTGTCGGCCTGCAGGCGTTCGTTAGCGTGTCACCAACGTCATCGACGATGTGCGGATGCGCTTGCGACGCTCGTGTCGGCACATGCCGGTAATCGGTGCGTTGCTTGGTTGTGTGCACGTGGGCGCTCGACGGCGGTGAGCCTGACGAGCGGCCGTCCCCTCACCCCGCCCCTCTGGCGTAGGAGAAGGGCTTACGCTCGATGGTCCGATCCCGCAGCCGGCCGTTGCGCCGAAACGCTGCACAACCCAGTCAGCGGCGACCTACCCGTTGTGCTTGTGTTCGCCAACGGGCTTTGGGGTATAACCGGACCGACCGTCGAGCGTCGCTGCATGTGGCCGCTCGGCTGGTGACGGTCGGTCCTTCGCTTCCGCGGCGGGCGTGCTTCATCTCCCCTCCCCCGACTGCAGGAGATGTGCGACATGCGTAACGAGCAACTCAAACCGACCCTGGGCACCTGGCAACTGTGGGGCATCGCCGTGGGGCTGGTCATTTCCGGTGAGTACTTCGGCTGGAGTTACGGCTGGGGCACCGCCGGCACGCTCGGCTTTCTGGTGACCACGTTGTTGGTTGCGGTGATGTACACCTGCTTCATCTTCAGCTTTACCGAACTGACCACCGCCATTCCCAATGCCGGCGGGCCGTTCGCCTACAGCCTGCGCGCGTTCGGCACCTATGGCGGGATGCTGGCGGGCCTGGCCACCTTGATCGAATTCGTCTTCGCGCCACCGGCCATCGCGATGGCGATCGGGGCCTATCTGAATGTCCAGTACCCCACGCTGGATCCGCGCATCGCAGCGATCGGCGCGTACCTGGTCTTCATGAGCTTGAACATCGTCGGCGTGGCGATTGCGGCCACCTTCGAGCTGATCGTGACGTTGCTGGCAGTGATCGAACTGCTGGTCTTCATGGGTGTGGTGGCGCCGGGTTTCAGCGTGGCGCGCTTCGCTGCCAATGGCTGGGCCGGCAGCGACGTGTTCGGACCGGCGGCCATTTCGGGAATCTTTGCGGCGATTCCGTTTGCGATCTGGTTCTTTCTGGCGATCGAAGGCGCAGCGATGGCAGCCGAAGAAGCCAAAGATCCCAAGCGCACGATTCCGCGCGCCTACATCGCCGGCATTCTCACGCTGGTGATCTTGGCGCTTGGGGTGATGGTGTTCGCCGGCGGCGTCGGCGACTGGCGCCAGCTCTCCAACATCAACGATCCACTGCCGCAGGCGATGAAGGCGGTGGTCGGCAACAGTTCCACCTGGTTGCACATGCTGGTGTGGATCGGCTTGTTCGGCCTGGTGGCCAGCTTCCACGGCATCATCCTGGGTTATTCACGTCAATTCTTTGCGTTGGCGCGTGCCGGCTTCCTGCCGCATGGACTGGCCAAGCTGTCGCGGTTCCGCACCCCGCATCGCGCGATCCTGGCCGGCGGCGTCATCGGCATTGCCGCGATCTGCAGCGACAGCGTGGTCAAGATCCAGGACATGTCGTTGACTGCGGCAATGATCACCATGTCGGTGTTCGGCGCGATCGTGATGTATGTGATGAGCATGCTCAGCCTGTTCAAGCTGCGCCGCGCCGAACCCGGTCTGGAGCGGAGCTTCCGCGCGCCGGGTTACCCAGTGGTACCAGCCATCGCACTGCTGTTGGCGCTGGTCTGTCTGGTGGCGATGGTGTGGTTCAACCCGATCGTGGCGTTGATCTTCGTCGGCCTGCTGCTGTTCGGCGCGCTGTGCTGCGTGCTGAGCCTGCGCAGCCAGGCCTCGACTGCGGCCAACAGCAGATGAGCGGCTTTGCATGCACCGTTGGCGGCGAGCAGTTCCGCTTTGCCGATCTGAAGACCCTGCTGGCCAAGGCAACGCCGGCGCGTTCGGGCGATCAACTGGCCGGGCTTGCGGCCGACTCGGAGCGACAGCGTGTGGCGGCGCAGATGGCGCTGGCGGATCTGCCGTTGCGCCATTTCCTCGATGAAGCGGTGGTGCCATATGACACCGATGAAGTCACCCGGCTGATCGTCGACCAGCACGACACCCACGCATTCGCCACTGTCGCGCACCTCACCGTCGGTGGCTTTCGCGATTGGTTGCTGAGCGCGCAAGCCGACGCAACCGCGCTGGCCGCACTGACACCCGGACTGACTCCGGAAATGGTGGCCGCCGTGTCCAAGCTGATGCGCGTGCAGGACCTGATCCTGGTAGCGCAGAAGATCCGCGTGGTCACGCGCTTTCGCAATACCTTGGGGTTGCGCGGGCGGCTGTCCACCCGCCTGCAACCCAATCATCCCACCGACGACGCCACCGGCATTGCCGCCAGCGTGCTCGACGGGCTGTTGTACGGCAATGGCGATGCGGTGATCGGCATCAACCCGGCAAGCGATAGCCTGGCGGCCACCACTGCGTTGTTGCGCATGCTCGATGCGGTGATCACCGGCTACCAGATCCCCACGCAGTCGTGCGTGCTGGCGCACATCACCACCACCATCGAGGCAATCAACCGCGGCGTACCGGTGGATCTGGTGTTCCAGTCCATCGCAGGCACGGAGGCGGCGAATGCCAGCTTCGGCATCAACCTGGCGCTGCTGCAGGAAGGCTATGAGGCAGGCGTGTCGCTGCGACGTGGCGGTGTCGGCGACAACGTGATGTATTTCGAAACCGGCCAGGGCAGCGCACTGTCGGCCAATGCGCATCACGGCGTTGATCAACAAACCTGCGAAGTGCGCGCCTATGCAGTAGCACGACAGTTCAAACCGTTGCTGGTGAACACCGTGGTCGGCTTCATCGGCCCGGAGTATCTCTACGACGGCAAGCAGATCATCCGTGCCGGGCTGGAGGATCACTTCTGCGGCAAATTACTTGGCGTGCCGATGGGGTGCGATATCTGCTACACCAACCATGCCGAAGCCGACCAGGACGATATGGATGTCTTGCTGACCCTGCTCGGCACCGCCGGCATCAATTTCATCATGGGTATTCCCGGCTCGGACGATGTGATGCTGAACTACCAGACGACCTCATTCCACGATGCGCTGTATGCGCGTCAGGCGCTTGGCCTGCGAGCGGCGCCCGAATTCGAGCAATGGCTGGAGCAGCAAGGCATCCTGCGACTGCACGAGGACGGACGGTTTGCACTGGGCAGCGAGGTGCCAGCGGCATTTCGCCACGCGCTGTCGCACTTCCCCAGCGGGACGCCGCAATGAGCGAGCCGACAGCCTCCCCGCACGATGCCTGGGCGCAACTGCGCCAGCTCACCCCTGCGCGCATCGCCCTCGGACGGGTCGGTACCAGCCTGCCCACCGCAGCCCATCTGGATTTTCAGCTGGCGCACGCGCAGGCGCGCGATGCGGTGCATCTGGCATTCGACCCGGCGCCGCTGCAGGCCGCGCTGGAACAACGCGGGCGCCGCAGCATTCTGTTGCACAGCGCTGCGGCGGACCGGCACACCTATCTGCAACGCCCGGATCTGGGCCGTCGCCTGGCCGACGACGCTGCCACGCATCTGCGCGGACTCACCGCCGTTCATGGCGGCGGGCATGATGTCGCGGTGGTGGTCGCTGACGGGCTCTCTGCGTTGGCGGTACATCGGCATGCGGCGAACATGCTCGAACAGATCGATGCCCTGGCAGTGCAGCAAGGCTGGTCGTTGGCACCGGTCGTGCTGGTTGCACAAGGACGCGTCGCCATTGGCGACGAGGTCGGCGAGCTGCTCGACGCGCGCGCCGTGATCGTCTTGATCGGCGAGCGGCCGGGGCTGAGTTCGCCCGATAGTCTCGGCCTGTATCTCACCTACACGCCGCGCGTCGGCTTGACCGATGCCGCCCGCAACTGCATCTCCAATATCCGCGCCGAAGGACTGAGTTACGCCGATGCCACGCATAAACTTGCGTTTGTGTTGCGCGAATCGTTCCGCCGCAAGTTGTCCGGTGTGCAACTCAAGGATGAAGCAGAACAACCGGCGCTGCCGTCGGCCGGGCCTGCCGATGCCGCTCCACGCACGTTCCTGTTGCCGGATGCGTGACGTTCTGGCCGACGGATATGGAATCGGTCTTGAGCAAGGCAGTTAGCCGAGTGCTTACCCCGCGTCACGCATAACAAGCCTTGCCGCGAGCCTGGGGATGTGGACAGGCCGATGACAACCTGCGTGCGATCACCTTTCGCGCAGTGCCCGCTCAGTGACGACTCCGTTCTCGTAAACGGCCAGCGATGTTGGATGCACACCATCGTTCATCTCGAAATCGAAGCGGATATCGCGCTCGATCGCAAAGAAACGCGTCGTCGATTCGGGATAGAGCGTGGCCACGAAACTGCCGGCAACCAGTTTCAGATGGTTTCCATCGACGGTCACCGCAATGTTGCCGGCGCGATCCGAATGGTAGCTGCCGGCATAGCGCGCCAGGGTCGCGGCCGGCAGCATGACCGTGACAGAGGCAGGCACATACGCCACCGGCGCATGCGCGTAGCTGAGCACGCGATGCATGCGCCAGCGCCCGCCGTCGCGTTTCCACACGGTGGTGAAATCGGCTTGCCCATCCAGGCGTTCTGGCTGATCGCGCCGGTGCACGTAGAAACGGTGGCGGCCCGACAAGATCGCATAGCCGTCCTTGAGCGGATGGAACGCCAGGCTTTCATCGATGAGCTCGCGTCGCAATCGCGATGCCGGATCGGCGCAAGGCCCCTTGCGCAAGGAATCGACCACGGCCGCACGTGAGGTCGTGAGTCCGGTCTTGTCGTGGTAGAACTCGATGTCCGCGGTGACCAGCGCGCCAATGCCATCCATGTCGCAGGCGTTGTAGGCGGCCCAGAATCGTGTATCGGCTTCTCGCACCTCGCGTTCCTCGCCCGATGCGGTGGTCGCTGGCGAATCAAATGCACCCACGTCGAATGCGGCAAGCAACGACACGGCGATGGCTAAACTGACGAATCTCATACCGGATCCCGCGATGGTGGAGTCCGACGGTAAACATTAGCCGAGCATCTGGCGCCGCCCGGAAGTCACCCTGCCGAATGGCCGCCGACCTGAGCGATCGGATCGCGATGCAACATGCATTGCGTCGACAGCCAACTGCGCATCCATTCCGCAGCTCGGTGATCAAGCGCACGGCAACCTGCATCATCGATGCACATGACTCTTACAGCAGCGCGCCATCGTGCGGATTGCTGGCGGCATACGTGCTGGTCTGCAGCTCGCTGTCATGCACATGACGCAGTACATTGCGCACGTTCTCGGGTAACCGATCGACATCCAGCACTACCTTGCCGGAATGCACATCGCGTACCGCCGATGCCGGCAGCACGAAATCGCCACCGTTCTCGATATTGATCACCAGCTCGGCACCGTCGTGGCGAATCTCACGCACCGCGCCAACGCCAACCTCGCCGTCGCGCAAAAATATCATCTGGCCGATTTCGATCTGCTGCATGTCAGTCTCCTGGTTGAGCACTGCGACACAGGCGCGCTGTGCCTTGGAAGACGATCATTGCGCCGTCCGCTGTTGTGAGCCGGTGAAGCGCAGATCAGCCCCGCGTGGGCGCGTGCAACAGGGCGCCGACTGGCACATCGCGCGGACCGCCCCACCAAGCGCTTCCATGCTGTAACGCCATGCGAGCGCTACACGCGCTGTCGGTGCACGCCGATGACCACCGTGCAAGGACATCATCGCGCACAGGCGGCCAGGTGGGCCGCATGTGCGCGTTGACATCAACGCAGCGGGACGTCCGCCACCTCGTCTTGATAATCCTTCTTCGGGTCCACGCCGAACAACACCTTGATGCCGGCGAGCAGGCTGGACCCGTTGAGCCAGATCTGTGCGTGGTCGGCGTCCAGACGCAACAGCGCCAACTTGGGATCGCCCTTGCCGCCTTCGTACCATGCCGCGACGTACGGGTTCCACAAACGCTCGACCACGGCCGGATCGGTGTCCTCTATCAGCGAGCCGCTGATACTGGCAAACAAATCATGGCCCTTGCTGCTGAAGGCGCCGATGACGCGACGGCCCTGCCCCAGCATCGAAATCAAGGCATTGTCCTTGGAGGTGAAGAACCAGATCGGGCCACCGCTATCGCCTTCGATCTGGGCAGTCATCGGGCGCGCGTGACCGTCTTCGACACCGTCCAGGCCCAGCATCACGGTGCGATCGGACTTGAGCGCCTTCCAGAATTTTTCCTGCAACTCTTTGCTGTCTGCCATCTCGATTCCTGACATGCGCGTCGTACGCGGAAAGGTCAGTCTGAGAGGCGACGCGCCCACGGCATGTGAGGACATGCATAGCTGCCGAACGCCGCTGCAATTGTGCACCCGCAATATCTTTTGCTCCTGCGCGCAGCCGGTTGCGACAGTATCGCGTTGCAAAGCGTGACCAACTCGCAGATCCAGCACATTGACGCATCCCTCACCAGCCGAAAAACGAACACCGCAGTAGGATCAGCCGGCCGCTCATGCGGCACGCACGATCACCGCGCATGGCAACGGCCCTCGTTGCAGTTGCGCTGCATTGCTTGGCAACCTGAAGCGGCCGAACGCTGTTGCGATTGCCTGTCAGGCGAGCGCGCTAAGGCGGATTGGTCGCTCCTGGATCGCCTGGCATCTGCCGCGTATTGCGTTGCGCACGCGTCCCCTTCTGAGAGAGAGAGCGCCACCACATGTCTGCATCGCACATCCGTACGACCTGTCTCGCTGCCGCAGTGTTGAGCCTTGTTAGCGCCACTGCAACGGCACTGACCGGCACTGCCACGCGACCGCAACTCACCAGCAGCGAAGCAAGCACTTACACGGTCGCCAAAGCCTTGGCCAAGGCCGGGCCGATCAACGCATTGGTGACCGACAACTGGAACCCCACCGCCGGTGTCGCACTGCTCAGTGCCGACTATGCGGTGGCAGCCGACGGCTCCACGCGCTACCGCACCGTGCAATCTGCCATCGATGCTGCCGTCGCTGCAGGCGGTAAGACGCGTCGCTACATCAGCATCAAGGCGGGCACCTACACCGAGTTGGTCTGCGTGCCGAGCAATGCGCCACCGCTGACGCTGTTCGGGCTGGGTACAAATACCGGCGACACCATCATCCGCTTCAACAACGCCAACCCCACTCCCAAGCCCGCCGGTACCGCAAGCCACCCGTGTGCGAGCAATGCGTCGGCCACCACGGTGGGCACCTCCAACAGCGCGACGGTCACGGTGCGCGCGGCGAATTTCGAGGCGCGCCACTTACGCGTGGACAACAACTATGTGGAAGGCACCTACACCGACAACAATCAATCCGCGGTGGCGCTGGCAGTGCGAGGCGACAAGGCCAACTTCCAAGATGTCTTGGTTACCGGCAACCAGGACACCTTGTTGATCAGCGCGACCAGTGCGTCCGATGTGATCCGTGCCTATTTCAAGAGCAGCACCATCGAGGGTGATGTCGATTTCATCTTCGGCTCCGGTGTCGGCGTTTTCGATGGTGCCACCATCCGTTCCACCGGCGCACGCCTGGGCAGCAGCCGCGGCGGCTATATTTTCGCACCCAGCACGCGGCCCGGCAGCAGTTACGGTTTTCTGGCGATCAACAGCAGCTTTACCGGTGTCTCCGGCTCTCCGGACAACAACACCTATCTTGGACGTGCCTGGGACGAAGGCGTCGGCAGCCTGAGCTCCTACGTCAACGGCACATCGCCCAACGGCCAGGTGACGGTGCGTGATTCAACCCTGGGCAGCCATATCCGCAAGACCGCACCATGGAATGCATCGACGGTCAGCCGACCGTATTGCAGCAGCAATTGCACCAATTCGGCGAACCGCTTTTACGAGTACGGCAATACCGGAGCCGGGGCCGCCGACTGACCAATCGCCACGACAGCTGCGTTTTTTTGCAGCGCCCTGGCAGCAACGTTTCGGTGTGGCGCCGCACTCATCGCCTGTTGGAAATCCGCGTGATGCGGTCTGCCAACAGGCGATGGTGTTTACCGCGCATCCGCTTGCCCGATGGCAACGCTTGAATGGAATGGTCACTGCATTGATGACTTCGGGGACGCGGCGTCGAGTTCGCCCCTCCGACGTCAGCCGACCACATGAGGCGCCAGGCTTGCCGCTCCCTTGCGCAATCGACGTCGCAACATCGATACCTGCACTGCAAGCCCGGCGCACCAGTCACGGTGACACGGCNTCGCACCACTGACGCTCGCCGTGTTCGGCATCACAAGTCTGCAGGCCGGCGCAGCGCGGCCGCACGGGCAGGATGTGCCCGACACCGCGCACAGCATCTCCACTCGTTGGGGCGTGGTCCAGCAGCCGAGCTTGCCGACGCAGATCTGCGCCACGCTAAAAGCCGCATTGATGCCAGTGGCCGGTTCGTTGGACACGCTGGATCAGGATCCGGCCCACTCCAAGCGCGATACCGCGCGCCTGCAGGCGGCCATCGACGATTGCCCTGCCGGCAGCGCAGTGCGTCTTGTCCCCGGCGATGCCGGCGAATCCGGCGTGCTCAGTGGGCCGCTGACCATCAAGAGCGGGGTCACGCTATGGATCGACCGCGGCGTCACCTTGTTCGGCTCGCGCAATCCGCAGGACTACGACAACGGCCTGGGCACCTGCGGCACCGCTACCAGCGACAAAGCCAAGTCGTGTAGTCCGCTGATCCATCTCTCCGACACGGCCAACAGCGCCATTGTCGGCGCCGGCAAGATCGACGGCCGTGGCGGCAGCACGCTCACTGCCGGGCCCAATGCCGGCAAGGCCAGCTGGTGGGATCTTGCCTATCTCAACGTCACCAAGGGCTTGAGCCAGCACGTGCCGCGCCTGCTGCAGATCGACGACAGCACCGGCGTCACCTTGTACGACATCACCCTGGAGAACTCGCCCAATTTCCATGTCATCAGCGACAACGTGGTGGGCCTGACCGCGTGGGGCATCAAGATTCTGGCGCCCAGCCTGGTCTATTCGCGTCCCGGCTACCGATGCCCGGCAGGCAGCACCCCGGACGTCAATCCGCACGCGACCTGCTTCACGCCTGAGACTGCCAAGAACACCGATGGCTTCGACCCGGGCCAGTCGAAGAATGTGCTGCTGGCGTACTCGTACATCGGCACCGGCGATGACGGTGTGGCGATCAAGGCGCACGCCAACAGCAAGCGCAGCATCGCCTCGGAAAACATGCTGTTCGCCTACAATCAGTTCTACTACACCCATGGCTTTTCGCTGGGCAGCGAAACCGATTCGGGCATGCGCCATATCGCCGTGCGCGGCTTGAGCATCGACGGCTTCAACGCCAACGATGCGCAGCGCGATCCCTACTCGGCCAATGGCCTGCGCATCAAGTCCGACGCCTCCCGCGGCGGCCAGGTCTACGACATCAGCTTCGAGAACATCTGCATGCGCGGGGTTGCGCGGCCACTGGTGTTCGATGCCAACTACGCCAATCCGGCCACCCGCGCCGCGCCCCCTCAGTTCAACGGCATTTCGCTCAGTCACGTGCATTCGCTGGGTTCGACCACCCTGGGTGGCGGCGAACTGAGTTTCTATGGGTATCGCGATGCCGGCACTACCCGGCCGATCACCATCTCGCTGGACAATGTCATGCTGGAAGGCGGCAAGGTGAGCTTCGCGCAGCCGCATTTCGGCGGGCCTGCGAGCAACCCGGGCGCGACGCACTTCACCTTCAAGGGCGGACCGGTGAGCTTTTACGATCAGCTGACCGAATCGGTGCCCAACGATGTGCAGCTACAGGGCAAACCCGGCCCGGGCACGCCACTGCAATGCAATGACGCCTTCATTGCCTATCACTCGGTGCTGCCGGATTCGCCGATTTGAATCCAGCGTGCTGAGCGCTAAGGCAATCACATGCCGATGCAACGCTTGCTGCGCTCTGCCGGTCGCAGCAAGCCATCGGTCCAAACCCAACAATGCAACGGGTCTGTCCAGCAGCCCGCAGGACACACTAGTGCGCTTGCACGTTGCGGCTTGCGCTCAGTCCGCGCCGCTAGCTGCGCGCCAGCTATGCCACAGCTGCTGCACCGGCGGCGGGTAGGCAGGCTTGCCGCCCAGTTCGCGCTGCAGACGCAACCGTGCCAG
Source organism: Xanthomonas prunicola (assembly GCF_002846205.1). GTDB lineage: Bacteria > Pseudomonadota > Gammaproteobacteria > Xanthomonadales > Xanthomonadaceae > Xanthomonas > Xanthomonas prunicola. The sequence continues at coordinate 280,168 of NZ_PHKV01000004.1, read as the reverse complement.
GCGCGACCACACCCGATGCGGCCGTGCCAATGCCGGCTTGCGCGGCCACGCACGTAGCAGCTGCGTGCGCCAGGCAACAGTGGTGACGCCGCCTGGCGCGGCGCTGTCACCGGCCACGCGCTGGCGTGCGTCCAGCCATTGCACCGCCACCGCAGTGGCATCGCCAGGCCGCGCCCGTGCGAAGAGCACTGCTTCCACCGCAACCACGGCCTCGGCGAATGTGCGCAGTGCCTCCAGCGCATGCTGCAGCGACTGTGGCTGCACACGTGCAGCCTGCATCGCCGGCAAGGCGTCGGCCAGCTGTGCCCACGGCGCAAGCACTGGCTCCAGCACGCGCCCCAGCGGATGCCGCGAGCGTTGATTCGACCAGTCGCGCAGTTCCTGTTGCCACCATGCCAGCTTGGCATCGGCGGGCAACGAGTCGCCGGCGATATTCATGATGTCTTCCCATTCCTGCAGCAATGCAAACCAAGCGGCTGCGAGGCGGCGTTGTTGTTCGGGAACGAACGGTTCGGCAACCGCCCATTCCGGCCAGCGGGTTGCCCATTTGTCGAGAAAACTGTCGAGGGCGCTGGATTGGCTCATGGCGGGTCCAGAAAAAAACGAAGAGAGATCAGATCTGCGGCCACGTTGCCGCATTCCAAAGCGCCTGCGGCTGGTCGACGAGTACGTCGGCCTGCCAGCGCGACGGGTCGTCCGCGTCCAGGCGATAACCCCACAACACGGCGACCGAAGGCATCGCCGCTGCGCGCGCAGCCAGAATGTCGCGCTCATCGTCGCCGACATACACGCATTGCGCAGGCGCAACGCCGATACGTTCGGCGGCCACCAGCAGCGGCAACGGATGCGGCTTGCGCTCTGACAACGTGTCGCCGCCGATCAACACCGCGCAGCGCTGCTCCCAGCCCAACTGCGGCAGGATCAGGCGCGCCAGATATTCGGGCTTGTTGGTGACGATGCCCCAGACGCAGCCGGCTTTCTCCAGCCGCGCCAGCATCTCTTGGACACCGTCAAACAGCTGCGACTGCGTGCCGATCACGCCTTCGTAGCGCTGCAAGAATTCCGGTACCAGTGCAACGCACGCTTCGGCATCGAGCTCGGCAAAGGCCACGCCGAGCATCGCACGCGCACCTTTCGAGACCACTGGACGCAACGAGGCCAACGCAATCGGCGCACGGCCACGCGCATCCAGCATCGCGTTGACCGTCGCCAGCATATCCGGCGCACTGTCGAGCAAGGTGCCGTCCAGATCGAACAACACCGCCTGCGGAAAACTCCCAACAGCAACATCTGTCGTCAATTGCGTACCGTCCGGCATGCCACCGAGACCATAGAGCCCCCTACCAAGTGCCGTTGCGAATCCCATACCCCAAATCTTGCATCCTCGCCCATCACGGTTTCACCGCATAAGCCAAATAATTCACCTCGGTGCGCGAGGACAGACGTGCGCGATTGCGCCATGGCTCGTAGAGCATGCCGCTGACGTCTTCAAGCTGCAGTTGGGCATTGCGTAACCACGCGGCAAGCTCGGCCGGCTTTATGAAATCCTTGTAGTGATGCGTGCCCTTGGGCAGCAGGCGCGCGATGTATTCGGCGCCGACCACAGCCAACGCGAATGCGGCCGGGGTGCGATTGAGCGTGGACAGGAACAGCGTGCCGCCAGGCTTGAGCAGGCTGGCGCAGGCGCGGATGATCGCGGTCGGGTCCGGCACGTGCTCCAGCATTTCCATGCAGGTCACCGCATCGAAACTGCCCGGCTGTTCGGCAGCGAGGTCTTCCACCGATTGCAGGCGATAGTCGACCTGCACGCCGGATTCCAGGCTGTGCAGACGCGCCACCTTGACCAGCTCCGGTGCCAGGTCAATTGCGGTGACCTGCGCGCCCAGACGCGCCATCGACTCGCTGAGCAGGCCGCCACCGCAGCCGACATCGAGCACACGCGCACCGGCAAGCCCAAGCCGCGCCGATACATAGTCCAGCCGTACCGGATTGAGCGCGTGCAGCGGCTTCTGCGGGCCGTCGGCATCCCACCAGCGGTTGGCCAACGCGGCGAATTTATCCAGCTCGCTCTGATGAAAATTGCCGGACGTGGGTTGCGAATTCGAATTCATGCGGAGGCTCCGTGATGCGGTGACGCGCGCTCAGGCGCGGACGGTGCGGATGCGTTCGCGCCACTGCCGCGCGTTGGCGACCAGGGCGGCGGGATCCATGTCGATGAGCTCGCGCTGCACCAGTTTGGGCTTGCCGGCGATCCACACATCGGTGACCTGATGGCGGCCGGCCGAGTAGATCAGTTGCGACAACACATGATGCAGCGGCTGGGTTTCCAGTGCGGCCAGATCCACGCAGATCAGGTCGGCCTGCTTGCCGATTTCGATCGAACCGATGGTGTCGCCGAAGCCCAAGGCACGCGCGCCGCCCAGGGTGGCCGCGCGCAAGGTGGTGGCCGCATCCAGCGCGGTCGCATCGTTGGCCACGGCCTTGGCCAGGATCGCGGCCGTGCGGTTCTCGCTGAACATGTCCAGGTCGTTGTTGCTGGCGCAGCCGTCGGTGCCGATGGCCAGATTCACGCCGGCACGCTGCAGCGCGCACGCAGGGCAGAAACCAGAGGCAAGCTTGAGATTGGACTCTGGGCAATGCACCACGCTGACGCCGCGCTCGGCGCACAGATGGATTTCCGCATCGGTGAGCTGGGTCATGTGCACCGCGATCAGACGGTCGTTGACCAAGCCCAGACGATCCAGTCGCGCCAGCGGGCGCTGACCGTATTGCTTGATCGAATCGGCGACTTCCTGCGCGGTTTCGTGCGTATGCAGATGCACCGGGATGTCGAGCTGATCGGCCAGCATGCGCACGCGTTCGAAGTTGGCATCGTTCACGGTGTAAGGCGCATGCGGCGCGAACGCGGTGCTGATCAACGGATCGTCGCGCCACTGGTCATGCAACTCGCCGGCGCGCGCGAAGTATTCGTCGTCAGACGATGCCCACGCGGTGGGGAAATCGATGATGACCGCACCCACCAGCGCACGGAAGCCATGCTGCTTGTACACCGCCGCCTGCACATCGGCGAAGAAGTAGTTTTCGTTAACGCAGGTGGTGCCGCCACGCAGCATTTCTGCGATCGCCAGCGTGGTGCCGTCGGCCACGAACTCTGGCCCGATCACCGCCGCTTCCACCGGCCAGATGTGCTGCTGCAACCACACCATCAGCGGCAAGTCGTCGGCAATGCCGCGCAGCAGCGTCATTGGGTTATGCGTGTGCGCATTGACCAGGCCCGGCATCAACGCAGCCTCCGGGCGGGATACGGTCTGCTTGGGCGCAAAACGCGCGCGTGCTTCGGCGGTCGGAAGGATCGCGACGATCGCCCCGTTGCTGACCGCAACGGCGTGGTCTTCCAGCACCACCGCATGCGGCTCGATCGGCACGACATAGCCGGCCTCGATCAGCAGGTCGCAGGGTTCGGGCGGGGCATTGGTCATGAGCGGATCCATTGAAAAAGTTAGTTACCAAACGGCCAGGAGTCGTCGGAGCGTGACACAGGCACATACCGCGTGCCGTCGTAGCGCAGCACCTGACGTTGGCGGCGCGTGCGTTCGCTGTCGTCCGCATCCTTGACGGTGGTAGAGGTCGCCAAGTTGGCAGTCAGCGCGATGTCGGCGTAGCCAGCATGGATTGGCGTATCCATCGACAGGGTGAGCGTGCCGCGCTCGGTCACCACGCCTGTCGCGCCCCAGTTGCAGGGCTCGCCCCTTACCCGCTGCCAGACAGTCAAATCCCGCTGCAGCACAGGGCGCAACCGGCGCCCTTCGCGCACCAGCAAGGTCAGTGCGTCGTTGCTGTCGAAATCCGGGCAACTGGCGCCGCGCGCAACGCTGTGCACCACAACGCCAACCGCGCGTACGCCCTTCGCCAGGTCATAACGCGCGGTGTCCAGGCGCAGGCTGTCGTCCGCAAGTTCGAAACCGGCGTCCTCGCCCATGTCCTGCGCGTACAACGCCACCACCTGACGAGTGCCCGCATCGAGCATCGCGACGCGCAATTCAAGGTCGCGCTCGCCTGCGGCGGTGGTGGCATCGTCAGCAAATGCAACCGCGGCCAGCCGTATCGAGGGGTCGTACGGCCACAGCGTGCAGGTCTGTGCCACGACACGCTCGACCGGCAACGCCTTGGCGCCGCCGGCAGTCGCACCCGCTGCAACCGCCGCCACGCTGTGCGCGTCACAGGCGTGACTGTCAGCGGTGTGCGCAAACACCGGGCACGCCATAAGCGTGCCACTGAGAGCGGCCAACACCCCGTAGCGAGCAGTCGTCAGGTGGGAGCGGACAGCGCACCGGAACCGCAGTGCCCGCGTGGTATATGCCGATTCCGAGCACCGGCCGCGCCCGCCTGGCAGCTGCGCGGTCGTGTTGTTAGCTGCTCCGAGCGCCATCAGGACACCTGCATTGCGTACTGCTCGGCCGGACCGGCGTCCCAGGCGCATCTGGATTACTTGACGCGCGCCGAGTATTCGCCCGAACGGGTGTCGACCTTAATGATTTCGTCCTGATTGACGAACAACGGCACGCGCACCACCGCGCCGGTTTCCAGCGTGGCCGGCTTGCCGCCACCACCGGAGGTATCGCCACGCACGCCCGGGTCGGTCTCGGTGATCTTCAGCTCGACGAAGTTCGGCGGCTGCACCCAGATCGGCGTGCCGTTCCACAGCGTCACGATGCAGTCTTCCTCGCCCTTGAGCCACTTGTCGGCGCCGCCCATGCCGGCCTTGTCGGTCTGCACCTGCTCGAAGGTTTCCGGGTCCATGAAGTGCCAGTACTCGCCATCGCTGTAGAGGTAGCGCATGTCGGTATCGACCACGTCGGCCACTTCCACGTCGTCGGTCGCCTTCATGGTCATTTCGACCACGCGCCCGGACTTGATGAAGCGGTACTTCATGCGGGTGAAGGCCTGGCCCTTGCCCGGCTTGACGTATTCGGTCTCGGTGATGACCGCCGGTTCGTTGTTGACCAGGATCTTCATGCCGTTCTTGACGTCGTTCATGCCAACAGTGGCCATGGTGCAGCTCCTCGATAAGACCACGACCCGCCACACGGTGGCAGGTCGGATTAGAATGGGGCGCCCGCCGCAACCGGCGGGCATTGGTTTTGTGACCGCACATGATAACCGCAGCCCCCCTCGCCTTACAGCCATCTCCGCCCCCTGCCCTGCAGCACTCGCGCTGGCAACAGCAGTGGCGCGACGCCGTGCGCGACCCGCGCGTGCTCCTGGAGCTGTTGGGCCTGGATGCGCAGGCGGCGGCGATCAGCGATGCCGCCGCTGCGCAGTTCCCGCTGCGGGTGCCGCGCGCGTTCGCGGCGCGGATGCGCCATGGCGATCTCCACGACCCGTTGCTGCGCCAGGTGCTGCCACTGGACGCGGAAATGCAGCCGGTGCCGGGCTTCGGCCTGGACGCGGTGGGCGATGCCGCCGCCAAGACCGCCGCCGGGGTGATCCAGAAGTACCGCGGCCGGGCCTTGCTGATCGCCACCGGCAGCTGCGCAGTGCATTGCCGCTACTGCTTCCGCCGCCACTTCCCGTATGCCGAAGAGACCGCTGCGCGCGATGGCTGGCGTGAGGCGGTAGCCGCGATCGCCGCCGACCCCGACATCGACGAAGTGCTGCTCTCCGGCGGCGACCCGCTCTCGCTGGCAACGCCCAAGCTGGCCGAACTCACCGACGCCCTGGCGGCCATCCCGCACCTCAAACGGCTGCGCATCCACAGCCGCCTGCCGATCGTGCTGCCCGAGCGCGTGGATGCGCCGCTGCTGGCCTGGCTGCGCAGCCTGCCGTGGCCAGTGGCGTTCGTGCTGCATGCCAACCACGCCAATGAATTCGACTCCGCAGTGGACGCGGCCATGCACGCGTTGCGCGACACTGGCGCGCAATTGCTCAACCAGGCCGTGTTGTTGCGCGGGGTCAACGACAGCGTGGACGCGCTGGCGGCATTGAGCGAGCGCAGCTTCGCAGCCGGCGTACTGCCCTATTACCTGCATCAGCTCGACCGGGTGGCCGGCGTTGCGCATTTCGAAGTGGATGATGCCCGCGCACGTGCCCTGCATACCGAGCTGGCCACGCGCCTTTCGGGTTACTTGGTGCCGCGATTGGTGCGCGAAGTTCCGGGCGATACCGGCAAGCGGCCACTGTAACCGCAACCGCGATTGACTCTCGCCCGCATGCGATCGAATAACGTCAAACCGTAGGAGCGCACTTTCGCGCGCCAAGGCGTTACCGGAAATGCGTCATCGCGCAGCGGTGCATTCCTCTGCAGCCAGCACGTGACCGCCCGCGCACAGCACTTACCCCGCGGCGATCAGCTTGACCATATCGGCCGGGCTCAACGGCCGGCTGAACCAATAGCCCTGACCCAGATCGCAACCGCGCTCGCGCAGCAGGTTGAATTGCGCTTCCTGCTCGATGCCTTCGGCCACCACGGTGATCCCCAGCGAATGGGCCATGTTGATGATCGCGGTGGTCAGCGCCAGATCGTCCGGATCGCGCTGCAGGTCGGCGATGAAACTTTTGTCGATCTTGACCCCGTCCACCGGCACCTGGCGCAGATGGCTCAGGCCGGAGAAGCCGGTACCGAAGTCGTCCAGCCACACCTTCACCCCGGTGCGGTGCAGTTGATCGAGCAGGCTGGCGGCCATCATTTCATCACCGATCACCGCGGTCTCGGTGAGTTCCAGATGGAGGCGCGCGGCTGGCAGCCCGGACTCGGCCAGGCATTCGGCCACGGTGTCGATCAAATCGCCGCTACGCAGCTGTCGCGGCGAGACGTTGACCGACACAAACAGGCCCTCGCCCACCAACGGCCACTGCGCCGCCTCCAGGCAGGCCGCGCGCAGCACCTTGGGGCCGATCACTTCGATCAGGCCGCTCTGCTCGGCAATATCGATAAAGGTGGACGGCGCAATCGTCCCGAGTGCCGGGTGCTGCCAGCGCAACAGCACTTCCACGCCCACCAGCACGCGGTCGCTGGTGCGATAGATCGGCTGATAGACCAGGCGCAGCTCGTCGCGTTCCCAGGCCCCGCGCAGCTCGTGCTCCATATGCACGCGGCGTTCGACGGCATGGTCGGCGGCGCGGCTGTAGAAACGATGGCAATTCTTGCCGGCCACCTTGGCTTGATACATCGCGATGTCGCCGTTCTTCAGCAGTGCGGTGGCATCGCGGGCATCATCGGGGAACAGCGTGATGCCAATCGAGGTGCCCAGGAACACTTCGCGGCCCTGCACGTTCAACGGCCGGCTCAGCTCATGCACCAAGCGTTCGGCCAACTGCGCGGCCAGCAGGCTGACATCGCCGCTCTGCAACAGGATCACGAACTCATCGCCGCCGAAACGCGCCAGAATCGCATCGTCGCCGCCCAGCGAGGCAACCGCGCGGCTGATGCGGCCGGAGAACTGCAGCAGGGCTTCGTCGCCGGCTTCGTGGCCAAGGGTGTCGTTGACGCGTTTGAAGTCATCGATATCGGCGAACAGCAGGGCCAACTTGTTGCCGGTGCTGCGCGCGGTGTTGAGCAGGTGATCCAAGCCTTCGCGGAAGCCCAGCCGGTTGGTCAACCCGGTCAGCGCATCGGTGTAGGCCATGTGCCGCACTTCGCGGTCGTGACGGGCAATGCTTTCGCTCATGCGTCCGAACGCGGAAATCAGCTCGCCGATCTCGTCGTTGCGCGGGTGCGGCGGCAGCTGCACTGCATAATCGCCACGTTCGATCTGCTTGGCCGCTGCCGCCAGCAGCCGCACCGGCGCCACCAACGTGCGCTGCACATAAATGGCCAGCAATATTCCCAGTCCGACCAGCGCCGCCAGCAACACCAGCAGCCAACCCAGATCGCGTTTGCCGATGGCGTTGAGGTTTTGCACCAACGTCAGATTGGCGCCGGACTCGATCTTGCGTACCCGCTCGCGCGACATGCCCACCCGCACGCCACCGATGCGCTGGTCGCCGATCTTGATCGGCACCGTGACATCCAGCACCTCCGGCGAGTACTGCAACACCATCTCCCGCGCCGCCAGCGCCTTGGCCGCGAGCGGATCGGTCATGGATTGGCCGTAACGCTGCAAGGTCGGCGTGCCGTCGTGCACCAGCCGGCCATGGCGGTCGAACACCAGCACATAGCTCACCACCTGCTGGCGCGAGGCATTGCGCACCAGCGCGCCCACCGCGCCCAGGTCCGAGTAATACAAAGGGTTGGCCAGCCCGGAGGCCAGCTCGGTTGCCAGTGTTTCGCCGCGCGTGCGCAGGCTACGGTCGAATAGCTCATGCAGGATCTGCGCACTCAACCCGCGCACCTCGCGCTGCATGGCGCTTTGTCGCTGCAACAGCGAGGCCAGAATCGCGCCGACCAGTAACAGCGTCAGCGCCATGACCAATAGAAAGCGTGCCTGCAAGCCGAAGCGCACCTGAGTCATTCCGCCTGTTCCCTGACGCGTTGCACGCCGGCGCTCAACTCCTGCAAACGTCGGCGGCTGGTGGGATCCAGCGGACGGAACCCGGTGGTGTCGAAGAAACGTTTCAATGCAGGCGCCGCCTTGGGATCGGAGGCGGCCTGCAGCAACACCACACGCAGACGCTGCTCCACCGCCGGGTCCATCCCCGCGCGCACCATTTCCACCGCGCGCGGCACCGGCGCTGTGCGATGCACGATGCGGAAATCGCGCTTGAACACCGGTGGCATGTGGCGTTCGTCGTCCCAATCCACGTTGCTGAGCGCGCCCACGTCGATCAGGCGCTTGTGCACGAACGCGGAAACGTTCAATTTGGACCCGACCATCAAATAGCCGGCCGATCCGCGCGCCGGGGTGTCGTCCGCCGACAGCAGCACATCGCACGCAATGCCGTTGCGCAGCAGTTCGAGCATCGGCAACAGATAGCCGCTGGTGGACGAGGCGTTCTGCAAGGCCAGGGTGTGGCCGCGCAACTGCGCGAGCGACTGGATCGGACTGTCGCGGCGCACGAAGAACAGTGTGTGGAGGTCGCGCAGACCGCCACGCTCGGTCATCAACAAGGGATGCGCGCTGCCACGCTGCTCCAGTAGCATCGCCGCACCGGTGGTTTCGCTGACCCAATCGACCCGGCCGCGCCGCAGATAGCTGGACATCTGGCGCGCGTCAGGCGCCATCAGAATCTCGCCCCGACGGATTCCCACCTCACGCATGCGCGGCACCACGTAATCCAGCAGGGGCTTGAGCTGCTCGTAATGGGTGGCGGGATCATCGCTGATCCGTCCAAGCACCAGGACCGAGGAAGGCGCTGCCGAAACCTTCGCGGCCAAGCCTGCCCCGGCGATCAGCCAGCAGGCAATCAGACACCATCGTAGACCGCGCAAAAAGGACACTCCCCTAGAGCCGCGGACAGCCTAGCCGAATCTTTGAAGATGTGACAGACGTCAGTTTCGGGCCTGCTTGGCAAGCATGGCCATGCGCTGCGCATCGGACAGGATGCCGCGGATCAGCCGCACCTCCTGCTCGGTCATTTCGGCGCGCAGCAACAGGCGGCGCAACTTGCGCATCGCCGACTCAGGCGCACGCCCCTTGTGGAAGTCGATCTCATCCAGCGTGTCGCCCAATTGACCGAACATGCCTTCCAACTGCGCGTGGCTGGCCGGGCCATCGCGCAAGCCGGTGGCCGCTGCTGGAGCCGGCTCGGCCTCGCCTGCCGCCAGCTGTGCCAGCCGTACCTCATACGCCAGCACCTGGACGGCCGCGGCAAGATTGAGCGAACTGAACTGCGGGTCCGACGGTATATGCACTGCGGCATGGCAAAGCTGCAGCTCGTCATTCGTCAGACCGGTGCGCTCGCGGCCAAACACGAAGGCCACCTCGGCCGGCTCGCTCGCCTTGGCCAGGGCGCGCTGCGCCCCCTCGTCGGGCAGCAGTTCTTCCAGCGCTACCCGACGCGCGCGGGCGGTGCAGCCGATCACCAGCGTGCAGTCGGCCACCGCTTCGCCCAGCGTCGCGAAGATTGGTGCTTCGCCGAGTACGTCCTCAGCACCAGCCGAACGCCGGTAGGCGTCTTCATCAAGTGCGCGCTCCGGCGCTACCAGCACCAGGCGCGAGACAGCCATGGTCTTCATCGCACGCGCGGCGGCGCCGATGTTGCCTGGATGCTGGGTACCGACAAGAACAAAACGGATGCGCTGGCTGACGGACATGAACGGAGATTGGAGAGCTGCTCGGCCGTAGATGGTAAACTGCGCGGCCGGCTTTCGCGCCGGACCGCTCTTTTAACTTCGCCATTATCCGATTCTGCCTTCACGGGAGCTTTAACCATGCAGAAACCCGCCGTCACCGTCATGGTCAAAGCCGCCCGCCTCGCCGGCAATGTGCTGTTGCGCGGTATCAACAAGCTCGATGCGCTCAACGTGGTGCAGAAGGGCCGCATGGACTATGCCAGCGAAGTCGATGCCGATGCCGAGAAGGTCATCATCAAGGAACTCAAGCGCGGCTATCCCGAGTACGCCGTGTTCGGCGAAGAAGGCGGTGTCCAGGGCGGCAAGAGTGGCCGCTACACCTGGGTGATCGATCCGCTCGACGGCACCAGCAACTATCTGCGCGGCTTTCCGCACTACTGCGTCTCCATCGCGCTGGTGGAAAACGGCGAACCCACCGATGCGGTGATTTTCGACCCGCTGCGCAATGAGCTGTTCACCGCCAGCCGCGGCGCCGGCGCGGTGCTCAACGACCGCCGCATCCGCATTGCCGAGCGCAAGGATCTGGAAGGCGCGATGGTCCACACCGGCTTCCCGCCGCGCGAACGTGCGCGCGCCAGTGCACAGCTCAAGTGCGTGGACGCGTTGTTGGTGCAGGCCGAAGACGTGCGTCGCACTGGCTCGGCGGCGCTGGACTTGGCGTATGTGGCCTGCGGCCGCGCCGATGCCTACTTCGAAGCCGGCGTCAAAGCCTGGGACATCGCCGCTGGCGTGCTGCTGGTGCGCGAAGCCGGTGGCCGCGTCTGCGACTACAAAGGCGCTACCCCGCCGCGCATGGACAACATGGGACCGGAGACGCAGCAGATTGTGGCGGGCAACATCAAGATCAGCGACGCGCTGCAGAAGGTCATCGTCAACACCGGCTATGCGCGCGAGTTCGACGCCAAGTTCTGAGCGTCGCGCCTGAGCGCGGAATGCGCGACGCATGTCGCTGCAGCAGGACCACACAGACAACAGGCCGGGATCAAACCCGGCCTGTTGCGTTGCTGAAACATCAGGGGTAGGCCCTCTTCGTAGCGCGTATGCACGCCATCGGGCGCGGCCGGCACGTCACATCATGCGCACTCGCATCGCCGTGCACAGACTCAGATCGCCTCACAGCAGCAGGCCGGGATCGCTCCCGGCCTGCTGGCGTTACCGCACTCGCTCAGAACTCAGGCGATCGCAGCGTGGTAGCGGCGCTCGACTTCTTCCCAGTTGACGGCGTTGTAAAACGCGCCGATGTATTCCGGGCGACGGTTCTGGTACTTCAGGTAGTACGCGTGTTCCCACACGTCCAGGCCAAGGATCGGGGTATTGCCTTCGAACAACGGGCTGTCCTGATTGGCGGTGCTTTCCACCACCAGCTTCTTGTCCGGGGTCACGCTCAGCCATGCCCAGCCCGAGCCGAAGCGGCTGACGGCGGCCTTGGTGAAGGCTTCCTTGAACTTCTCGAACCCACCGATGTCCTTGTCGATCGCCTTGGCGACCTCGCCCTTGGGCTCGCCGCCACCGTTGGGTGACAGCACGGTCCAGAACAGCGAATGGTTGGCGTGGCCACCACCGTTATTGCGCACCGGGCCCTGCAGGTTTTCCGGCAGGCTCTTCAACTTGGAGACCAGCTCTTCGATCGGCAGGTCGGCATACTCAGTCCCTTCCAGCGCCGCGTTGACGTTGTTGATATAGGTCTGATGATGCTTGGTGTGATGGATTTCCATCGTCTGCGCATCGATATTCGGTTCCAGCGCGTCGTAGGCGTAGGGCAGCTGCGGAAGGGTGTAAGCCATGCGTGTCTCCTGGACTTGCCGCCCGGCGAAGACCGGGCGTTGCGGGGTAGATGGTAAGGACGGCGACGGCGCTTACCAAGGGTGCTGGCAGGGAAACTTCATCCCATCGCAAGCCGCGCGCTGTTCGCTGCACACCTTGCACCAGCCCCCGGTTACTTGGATGTGAATCGCGCAGCCGCCCGGCCGCGTTCAAAGTGGACACAGTCGGGCAACGGCATACTTGCTCTGCCGCACACTCTTCGCTCCCGGAACGTCTTCATGCGCAAGCCCGCTTTGCTGATCGTCGCCATCGTGCTGCTCGTTGCCGGCTTGTGGGGCATGCGCGCGATGCAGACGCCCAAGCCGCAGTTCGCGCCGCAACTCAACGCGCCAATTGCCGTGACTGCACCGACGCGCGAGGTGCCGCGTCTGCCCGCCTTTCTGCCTACCGAGGCGATGGCCACAATCGTGCTGATCCAGCGCGGCGGGCCGTTTCCGCATCCGCAAGATGGCAGCGTGTTCGGCAACCGCGAGCATCGCCTGCCCGAGCGCCCGCGCGGCTATTACCGCGAATACACCGTGGATACGCCCGGCAGCCCGGATCGCGGCGCACGCCGCATCGTCACCGGCGGCACCCCGCCGCAGGCGTGGTACTACAGCGACGATCATTACCAGAGCTTCAAGGCCTTCGATGGCCCGACCCCGGACCAGGCACCATGAGCGCGGGCGACTTCGCACTGGACCTGTCTGATCCGCAGCAATCAGGCGTGTATCAGGCCGACACCGACGATCTGGACACCATGGCGGCGCTGGCGCGCGATGCAGGCTTGCGCATCCTGCGCGTGGATCTGGTCACCTGCAGCGACAAACGCATGTTGTTGATGCGCCTGGCCACGCAACTGGATTTCCCGGCCAGCTTCGGCCGCAATTGGGACGCCCTCAGCGATGCCTTGCGCGACCTGGCGTGGCTGCCTTCGCCGCAGGGCTATGCACTGCTCATCGACGGCGCCCAGGCGCTAGCCAGCACGGCACCCAACGACCGCGACACCTTGCTGGATATCCTCGACGAAGTCGCTAACACCTGGGCAGCACGCGGGCTGACTTTTGCAGCGTTTGTTGCTCCAGCCAGCGCCTGCGACTAAGAGCAGCTAATAAGAGGACTGCGCAGCCGCGAGGTAGTTGCTCGCGACGTTTATTCGCCGCTCCAAGGCTGGCTGACCGCACAACTGCGCAACAGTCAGTCGGTTGGATGGATACGGCGCCGGCGCAGCATGACCGTGCCGGCGCGACGGTTCAGGCACGCCTTCTGCACCGTCTCAACCAGCGCTCGCGCTACTTCATCGGCACTGTGCATCGGCGTTTCAGACCGGCGATGATTCTGAAGAACAACGGATCGCTGCGCACGCGCAGCCGCCTGCGTCCACATGCCATGGCCTGTAAGCGTCTTCCTGCGCACCGCGAACAACACCAGACCAGCACGCATCACGCGTGCCCGGCCAACCCTCAACTATCCAACTCGCTCCAGCGCGCGTACGCCGCATCCAGTTGCTTCTGCGCATCGCCCAGCGCTGCTGTGTGGGCAGCCATCGCCGCACTGTCGCGCTGATAGAAAGCCGGCTCATTCATCGCCGCAGTGAGCGCGGCGACCTGCTGCTCCAGCGTCTCGATCAAGGCCGGCAACTGCTCCAGCTCGCGTGCATCCTTGTAGCTGAGCTTACGCTTGGGCGCAGCGTCCACCGGCGCTGCAGCCGCCACGGGTGCGGTCGCCACTGCGGTCGCCGAGGCCTTGGCCACCGCCATCGCATTGCCCACCGGCGTGCGGCGCTGGCGCAACGAATCGCTATAACCGCCGATGTAATCGCCAATCAAACCCTCGCCTTCCATTACCAGCGTGGAGGTCACCACGTTGTCGAGGAAGTCGCGGTCATGGCTGACCAGCAGCAAGGTGCCGGAGTACTCGCCCAGCAGCTCCTCCAGCAACTCCAGCGTCTCCACGTCCAGATCGTTGGTCGGTTCGTCCATCACCAGCAGGTTGGACGGCTGCGCGAACAGCCGCGCCAGCAACAGGCGATTGCGCTCGCCACCGGACAGCCGGGTGATCGGCGCGCGGGCGCGCTCGGGCGTGAACAGGAAGTCCTGCAGATACGCATGCACATGCTTGCGCTTGCCGTTGATCTCCAGGAAATCGCGGCCTTCGGCCACGTTTTCGATGGCGCTCCAGTCCTCGCGCAGGGTCGAGCGGTACTGATCGAAATACGCAATCTGCAGATTGGTGCCGATGCGGATTTCGCCTTCCTGCGCCTGCAGATCGCCCAGCAGCAACTTGAGCAAGGTGGTCTTGCCGCTGCCGTTGGGCCCGATCAGACCGATGCGGTCGCCACGCTGGATGATGGTCGAGAAGTCCTTGACCATCGTGCGCGCACCGAAGGCGAAGCCGACTTCCTTTGCTTCGATCACCTTCTTGCCGGACGATTCGCCCTGCGAGACTTCCATGCGTACGTTGCCGGTGAGATCGCGGCGCTGCACGCGCTCGTTGCGCATCGATTCCAGACGCCGCACCCGGCCTTCGTCGCGGGTCCGCCGCGCCTTGATGCCCTGCCGGATCCAGATTTCTTCCTGTGCCAGCAACTTGTCGAAGCGCGCATTTTCCTGCGCCTGCGCATTGAGCCGTTCTTCGCGACGCCGCTCGTAATTGGCCCAATCGCCAGGCCAGCTGGTGACCTGGCCACGATCGATTTCGACGATGCGGGTGGCCAACGCGCGCAGGAAGCGCCGGTCGTGGGTCACGAACAGCACGCTGCCGCTCCAGCCCTTCAGGAAGGTTTCCAGCCAATCGATGGCTTCGATATCCAGATGGTTGGTCGGTTCGTCCAGCAGCAGCACATCGGGCGAGGACACCAGCGAACGCGCCAACAGCACGCGGCGCTTCATACCGCCGGACAGTCGCGCGAACTCCGCATCGCCATCCAGTTCCAGCTTGGTCAGCGTCTCGGTCACGCGCTGATCCAGCGCCCAACCGTCGGCCGCATCGATCTTGGCCTGCACCTTGCCGAACGCATCGCCGTCGAACACCTCGGCATGACTAAGCTGGTGGAATTCGGCCAGCCAGTGGCCCAGTTCGCCCAGGCCATCGGCCACCACGTCGAACACGCTGCCGCCGGTGCCCTGCGGCACCTCCTGCTCCAGCCGCGCAATGCGCACGCCCTGTTGCACGCGCACTTCGCCATCGTCGGGTTTGAGCTCGCCGGCGATCAGTTTCATCAAGGTCGATTTGCCGGCGCCATTGCGACCGATCAGGGCGATACGCTCGCCCGGCTCGATCGTGAGGTCGGTTTTTTCCAGCAACAAGGGGCCGCCGACGCTGTAGTCGACGCTTTGCAGAGTGATTAAAGGCATGCGCCAATTGTACGGGAATCGGGAATGGTGAATCGGGAATGGAAAGCGCCTCGCTATTGCGATTTCCGATTCCCCACTCCCGATTCCCGCTAAAATGCGCCATGAACGAATTCTCCGCGCTGCCGCTGTCGCCGGCCCTGGCCCCCGGCATCGACGCCCTTGGCTACACCGTCCTTACTCCCATCCAGGCGCAGAGCCTGCCGCCGATCCTGCAGGGGCTGGACGTCATCGCCCAGGCGCCGACCGGGAGCGGCAAGACCGCCGCGTTCGGGTTGGGCCTGCTGCAGAAGCTCGATCCCGCGCTGACCCGCGCGCAGGCACTGGTGCTATGCCCCACGCGCGAACTGGCCGACCAGGTCGGCAAGCAACTGCGCAAGCTGGCCACCGGCATCCCCAACATGAAGCTGGTGGTGCTCACCGGCGGCATGCCGCTCGGCCCGCAACTGGCCTCGCTGGAAGCGCATGACCCGCAGGTGGTGGTCGGCACGCCCGGCCGCATCCAGGAACTGGCCCGCAAGCGCGCCCTGCATCTGGGCGGCGTGCGCACGCTGGTACTGGACGAGGCCGACCGCATGCTCGACATGGGTTTCGAAGAACCCATCCGCGAGATCGCCAGCCGCTGCGACAAGCACCGCCAGAGCCTGCTGTTCTCGGCCACCTTCCCGGACATCATCCGCACGCTGGCGCGCGAGATCCTGAAGGACCCGATCGAAATCACCGTCGAAGGCGCCGACAGCGCGCCGGAAATCGACCAGCAGTTCTTCGAGGTCGATCCGACCTATCGGCAGAAGGCCGTGGCCGGCCTGCTGCTACGCTTCAACCCCGAATCCAGCGTGGTGTTCTGCAATACCCGCAAGGAAGTGGACGAGGTGGCCGGCTCGCTGCAGGAATTCGGTTTCTCCGCGCTGGCATTGCATGGCGACATGGAACAACGCGACCGCGATGAAGTGCTGGTGCGTTTCGTCAACCGCAGCTGCAACGTGCTGGTGGCCAGCGACGTGGCCGCACGCGGGCTGGACGTGGAAGACCTGTCGGCCGTGGTCAATTACGAGCTGCCCACCGATACCGAAACCTACCGCCATCGCATCGGCCGCACCGCGCGCGCCGGCAAGCACGGCCTGGCGCTGAGCCTGGTGGCACCGCGCGAAGCGGCGCGTGCGCAGGCACTGGAGGCCGAACAGGGCCAACCGCTGAAGTGGTCGCGTGCGCCGCTGGCCACCGCCCGCCCGGCGCAGCTGCCGCAGGCGGCCATGACCACACTGCGCATCGACGGCGGCAAGACCGACAAGCTGCGCGCCGGCGACATCCTCGGCGCACTGACCGGCGAAGCCGGACTCTCGGGCGCGGCGATCGGCAAGATCGCGATCTACCCCACCCGCTCCTATGTCGCCATCGCCCGCGCGCAGGTCGCCAAGGCACTGGCGCATCTGCACGCAGGCAAGATCAAGGGACGCAGGTTTCGGGTCAGCAAGCTGTAATCAACGCGTGGCAGCGAGCCTGCCAACCGATCGAGCGGCGGCTATAGCGCCTGCCGCACGATCCATCCAGATGCGCACACTTGCGCATTCCTTTTGCCAGCAAGCCTGATCGGCGAGCTGCTCGATCGGTAACACGCCTGGATCAACGATCAATAGCTCAACGTGGCCAGCAACGGCACGTCATTGGCCCATCTCTGGCGGCCCTGCAGCGCCAGCAGCTCGACCAGCACCGCCGCGCCGACCACTTCCAGTTCCAGCTGTGCCGCCAGACCCAGTGCCGCGCGTAGCGTACCGCCGGTGGCGAGCACATCGTCGACGATCAACACGCGGGCGCCGCGTGGCAACGCATCCTCGTGCATTTCGATGCGGTCGGTACCGTATTCCAGCGCGTATTCCTGGACCAGCGTACGCCCGGGCAGTTTGCCGGGCTTGCGCACCGGCACGAACCCGGTGCGCAGTTCGCGCGCCAGCGCCGCACCCAGAATGAAACCGCGCGCTTCAATACCGAGCACGGCGTCCAGCGGGGTGGTCCGCCACGGTTGCACCAGTTCGTCCAGCGCCGAGGCGAAGTCCGGTCCATCGGATAACAGCGGCGTAATGTCCTTGAAGACGATGCCCGGCTTGGGAAAATCGACGATGTCGCGGATACGCTCCGACCAATGGTTGGGTCCGGAAGCGTTGGTGCCGGCGCAGCGGCTGCAGTCAGTCATGGTGGTAGTGGCGTCGTGGCCAGTGGAGACGGCCCTATTCTAGGCTGCGCACGCCCTTGACGCCGCCGTTACGGCATACCTGCATCTGAGCGCGTCAGGAACTGCACGACAGCATCGAGCAGCCGGCGCGGTCGCGTGCCCACTCCGGCCGCCGCGCAGCCAATGCCTCGCGCCCAGGCTGGTCGTCGTATGGGCGGCGCATGACCTCCAGCAACTCCTGCACCCCGGACGGGTCGCCCTGCTCGGCCTGATCGATCACCTGCTGTGCCAGATAATTGCGCAGCACGTAGCGCGGATTGGCCAGACGCATGCGCGCGCGGCGCTCGTCCGGCGACAGCGCATCCTGCTGCAGGCGCGCGGCGTAGCGCTGCAACCATTCCTGCAACTGCGGCGCACCCGCCAGGCGCTTGTCTTCGTCGTAGAAGGTATCGCGCAGCTGTGCGAGATCCGGATGCGCGGGCGACAGGTCGATCAGACCGCGGAAGGTCAGCGTCATATCCATTTCAAAGTCGCGCATCAGTGCGCGCAGCGCATCAATCAGCGCTAGATCCTCATCGCGGCATTCGGCCAGCCCCAGCTTGGCCGCAGTGTCGCGCCGATCACAGGAAAGATAGGTATCTCGGAAGCGGTCCAGCCCCTGTTGCAGTGGCGTTTGGTCAGCGAACAACGGCGCGATCGCTTGGGCAAGCCGGCCCAGGTTCCAGTACGCCACTTGCGGCTGGGTTCCGAAGCGATAACGTCGGCCCTGCGCGTCGGTGGTGTTGGGCGTCCAATCCGGGTCGTAGTCGTCGACCCAGCCGTACGGGCCGTAATCAATGGTCAACCCCAGGATCGACATGTTGTCGGTGTTCATTACCCCATGCACGAACCCGACCCGCATCCAGTGCGCCACCATCACCGCGGTCCGCTCGCACACCTGAGCGAACCAGTCGGCGTAGCGCGCCTCGCCGGTACCGACCAGCTCCGGGAAATCGCGCGCGATGGTGAAGTCCACCCATTGCCGCAACAGCGCGACGTCGCCACGCACGCTCGGCAATTCGAAGTTACCGAAGCGAATGAACGACGGCGCCACCCGGCACACGATCGCCCCCGGCTCGCGTTGCGGGTGACCGTCGTAGAACATATCGCGCACCACCGCGTCGCCGGTGCCGACCAGACTCAGTGCGCGCGTGGTCGGCACGCCCAGATGGTGCATGGCCTCACTGCACAGAAATTCGCGGATCGACGAGCGCAACACGGCGCGCCCATCGGCGCCGCGCGAATACGGCGTCGGGCCGGCACCCTTGAGCTGCAATTCGTAACGCCCGCCGTCGGCTCCGATCGCCTCGCCCAGCGAAATCGCCCGCCCGTCGCCAAGTTGCCCGGCCCAATGCCCGAACTGGTGACCACCGTAATTGACCGCCCACGGCTGCATGCCTGGGTACAGCGCGTTGCCGCCGAACACGTGGGCGAACTGTGCACTGGCTATCTCGGACGCATCCAGGCCCAGTGCCTGCGCCATCTCCGCAGAATGCGCCACCAGGTACGGGGCGGCGACTGGTGTCGGCATGACCGCCGACCAGGCCGCACGCACCTCGCGCCGGCGCGCCCCCTCTTCCGGATCGCCAGGCAGCTGCTGGCGCAGTCGATTATCGAAGTGCAGTTGTGTCATGCCGGCAAGCCTAGGCCACGGGCAGTGAACCTGGCATGGGTCAGGTCGCATCCGGTGCTGCCTGCGCGCCGTATCTTCACCCGGCTGACTTGCACCGAGCGGACTCGTCCTGCACATGCTTGCGACGTGCGATAGCAGCTAATAGCCGCCGGCTGCGGATCCGATGCAGGCCAGAGACAGCGATACGGCGACCATGTTGCCGGGGCGCTACCGTGTCGGCCTGTGCTGGACTGGCTCTTGCGTTCGCGCCCGGTACTAACCACCCTTTCGACCTCCTGCCGATATTGCCCAT
The DNA here is from genome assembly GCF_002846205.1 of Xanthomonas prunicola. Taxonomy (GTDB): domain Bacteria; phylum Pseudomonadota; class Gammaproteobacteria; order Xanthomonadales; family Xanthomonadaceae; genus Xanthomonas; species Xanthomonas prunicola. The sequence goes on along the minus strand of NZ_PHKV01000004.1, from coordinate 260,647 downwards.
GCCCTCGCGCGCCTCCCGCTGGTTCCGTCCCGCCCTTCTGCTGCTCGGTTCGTTGACCATGACGGCCTGCAGCAGCGTCTTCTTTGGCGGCATCAATGCCGCCTCCAGCCGGACGGGCATCGTCGAGCACCGCGACCAAGTGTTCGATCCCGCACACGGCCTGGCGCTGGATGTCTACCAGCCGCGCGGCGCCGTCGACGCACCGGTGGTGGTGTTCTTCTATGGCGGCACCTGGAAACGCGGTTCGCGCGCCAACTATCGCTGGGTCGGCCGCGCGCTTGCGCGCCAGGGCGTGGTGACGATGGTGGCCGACTATCGCAAGTATCCGCAGGTCGGACTGCACGGCTTCATGTCCGACGCCGCGGGCGCCATCGCATGGAGCTACCGGCACGCACACGAGTACGGCGGCGCCCCCAAGCGGCTGGCAGTGATGGGCCATTCGGCAGGCGCGCACATGGCCGCGTTACTCGGCACCGATGCACGCTGGCTGCAGGCGCAAGGCCTCAAACCCCACCAGCTGTGCGGCGTGGTGGGCCTGGCCGGACCTTACGATTTCATGCCGATGACCGACCCGGAGCTCGTCGAGATCTTTGGCGACGCGCCAGCCGCGCAACGGCAATCGCAGCCAGTGCGCTACGTCGGCGGCGACGAACCGCCCATGCTGCTGCTGCATGGCGATGCCGACCGCGTGGTCGAACTACAAAACAGCATTTCGCTGCAGCAGGCGCTGAAACGCGAAGGCGGCAGCGCCGAGTTGAAGGTCTACCCGGGCATGGGCCATCTCGGCATCCTCCTGGCGCTGCGCAAATCTCCCGAGCACTCGCAGGTGCTCAGCGACGCGCTGCAGTTTGTACGCCAGTGTCGGGCGCCTTGAAGCGCACTCTGCCCTGATCTGGATGGAGCGATTGCGTGCAGCGAGCGACCGATGGGCAGCTCTGTGTCATTGAGCTGCCGATTGCAGGATCCATCGCCAGCAGGCGGCAGGCGGAAATACATCCCGCCCATCTCGACTCACACTCAACCCACTGAGCCGATCACGTTGCCGGCTTGCTTCCCATCAACTCGAAAGGGCCGCCCTTCTTCAGCGCAGCCTGATAGGCAGGGCGCGCTTGGATGCGCTCCAGAAACCCGTGCAGACGCGGGTATTTCTCAAGGCCGCCGCCGCGTGCAGCGGCCGCCTGGACCGGGAAGCTCATCTGGATATCGGCGGCGGTAAAACGTTCGCCAGCGAACCAGTTGCTGGACTGCAACGATTGCTCCATCCAGTCCAGATGCAGCGAAAGCTGTGGGCCTACGAAGCCGGACATCGCCTTGTCCACGATGGCACGCGCGATGGGCTTGGCGAAGAACGGCATCGGCGCACTGCGAATCCGACCGAAGATCAACGTCATCAGCAACGGCGGCATGGCCGAACCTTCGGCGTAATGCATCCAGTAGCGGAATTGCAGGCGCTCGGGTGAATCCAGCGGCCGGAGCGACGGCGACAGCGCACACTCGGTGTCGTAGCGCTCGGTCAGGTACTCCAGGATCGCACCGGATTCGGCCACGACCAGATCGCCATCGACCAGCACCGGCGACTTGCCGAGCGGATGGATCGCACGCAGCGCCGGCGGTGCCAGCATGGTCTTGGGGTCGCGCTCGTGGCGCACGATCTGATACGGCAGCGCCAATTCCTCCAGCAGCCACAGCACGCGCTGGGAACGGGAATTATTGAGATGGTGAACAGTGATCATGAGAAGGCTGCACGTGGAAAAGGTACATCCTACCGATCCGCACGTCGTCGCTGTGCGCAAGTGGCGCCGGGTGGACGCCCGACCGCTGCTGCCGCCCTTCTTGCAGGCAATAAAAAACGCCGGTCGCTTGCGCGACCGGCGTTTTGGCAACCCTACGGTTGCAGACGGATTAGACCGCCTGCACCTGGTCAGCCTGCATGCCCTTCTGGCCCTGCACGGCGACGAAGGTGACCTTTTGGCCTTCCTGCAGCGACTTGAAGCCGGTGCCCTGGATGGCACGGAAGTGCACGAACAGGTCCGGGCCGCTTTCCGGGGTGATGAAGCCGAAGCCCTTGGCATCATTGAACCACTTCACAGTACCGCCTTGACGTTCTGACATTTTACTAACTCCTGAAACTATTGATTGATAAATCGCAGCGTCCGAAAAGCCGGAGCTGAGACTGAGTTGCAGGCGTTGGTAAAGCGGAACGATGAAGCGAGATCTGTAACGATCCGGCTGCACCAGGCCACGATTCACGGTGACCCTTGCAAACACAGTGCGTGCACAGTACTCGTGTTTTCGACAAAAAGCGACACCCTGCGTCAAATCTTTTGCAGTCAGGCCAAATCCGACGGTCTGTCGGGCCCGTCCCCATCCACAATCACCCGATGAATACGCCTCCAACACCGACACCTTCGCAGATCTGGGTCGACGCCGATGCCTGCCCCGCGGTGATCCGCGACATCCTGTTCCGCGCCGCGGCGCGTACCGGCACCGCCGTGACCCTGGTGGCCAACCACTATCTCAGCACGCCCGCCCTGCCCCATGTGCGCGCCATCCAGGTGCCGGGCGGCCCCGACGCAGCCGACGACGCGATCGCCGAACGGGTGGCTGCGGGCGACCTGGTCGTCACCCAGGACATCCCGCTCGCGGCGCGTGTGCTGGAAGCCGGGGGCACTGCGGTTGGCCCGCGTGGCGAACCCTTTACCAGCAGCACCATCAAGGAGCGCCTGTCGGTCCGCAGCTTTATGGAGGAGTTGCGCGGCGCAGGCATCGCCACCGGCGGACCGTCGGCCCTGCATGCGCGCGATCGCCAAGCCTTTGCCGCACAGCTGGATCGCTGGCTCGCCGCGCAACCACGCCCACGGCTGTGACACGGGCGGCATGACGCACGAGGGATGAATCGGGCGCGTATCATGAGCGCCCTTTGCAATCGGCATCCTGATGGCCCTCACCGCCACCGTCCGCAGGGCGGAACTCCAGATCAGCGACATGGACCGCGGCTATTACGCCAACCACTCGCTGACCCTGGCCCAACACCCGTCCGAAACCGACGAGCGCCTGATGGTGCGGCTGTTGGCGTTCGCGCTGTTCGCCGACGACCGGCTGGAGTTCGGCCGCGGTCTCAGCAACGACGACGAGCCCGACCTGTGGCGGCGCGATTACACCGGCGACCCGGACCTGTGGATCGACCTCGGCCAGCCCGATGAAAGTCGCGTGCGCAAGGCCTGCAACCGCTCGCGCGAGGCGGTGGTGATCGGCTATGGCGGCCAGGCCACCGAAACCTGGTGGAAGAAACACGCCAACGCCATGGGCCGGCACCGCAACCTGCGCGTGATCGAACTCGACTCGCAGGCCACCGAAGCGCTGGGCGCGCTGATCCAGCGCGGCATGCGCTTTGACGTGATCATTCAGGACGGCGAAGTGCAGATGCTGGCCGATCACGGCAGCGTCACCCTGACCCCGATGGTGCGGCAAGCGCCGGCCGAATGAACATGCGGTACGACGTGCTGGTCATCGGTGCAGGCGCTGCCGGGCTGATGAGCGCTTTCACCGCCGGCCGACGCGGCCGTCAGGTGCTGGTGATCGACCACGCCAACAAGGTCGGCAAGAAGATCCTGATGTCCGGCGGCGGGCGCTGCAATTTCACCAACACCGGCACCGCGCCCGGCAACTTCATTTCGGCCAATCGGCATTTCTGCAAATCCGCGCTGGCGCGCTATAGCCCGTCAGATTTCGTGGAGATGGTCGAACGACATGCCATCGCCTATCACGAGAAGGAACTGGGCCAGTTGTTTTGCGACATCTCGTCCAAGCAGATCGTGCGCATGCTGCTGGACGAATGCGATGCGGCCGGCGTGCAGATCCGTACCCAGTGCGACGTGCTGTCGGTGCAGCGCGGAAGCGATGGATTTGACGTACAGACCAGCCAGGGCCGCGTGCAGGCGCACTCGTTGATCGTGGCGACTGGCGGGCTGTCGATCCCCAGCATGGGCGCCAGCGGCTTTGGCTACGGCTTGGCCAAGCAATTTGGCCATGCGCTACTGCCCACCCGCGCCGGGCTGGTGCCACTCACGCTGAGCGGCAAGCATCAGGAACGTCTGCAGGAGCTCTCCGGGCTGGCGTTACCGGTTCAAGCGCAGTGCAACGGGGTCAGCTTCCGCAACTCCATGCTACTCACCCACCGCGGCGTCAGCGGCCCGGCGATCCTGCAGATCTCCTCGTATTGGCAGCCGGGCGACGATCTGCGGCTGGATTTGCTGCCTGGTCACGATGCAGCGGCATGGCTGCGCGAACAAAAGCAGCAACGCGGCGCTACCGAGCTGCGCAACGTGCTGGCCGACGTGTTGCCGAAGCGATTTGCACAACGCCTGTGCGAGGTCTGGCTGCCGGACAAGCCGGTGCGTCAGCTGGATCCGCCGCAGTTGCAGGCCGCTGCCGAGTTGCTGGGTCGCTTTCCGCTGGTCGCCAGCGGCACCGAAGGCTACCGGACGGCTGAAGTCACCCTGGGCGGGGTCGATACCAATCAGGTCTCCAGTGCGACCATGGAATCACGCTTGATGGCAGGCCTGTATTTTGTCGGTGAGGTGCTGGACGTCACCGGCTGGCTGGGGGGTTACAACTTCCAGTGGGCGTGGGCGTCCGGCCATGCGGCGGGGAGCGTGGCGTAAGGGCGAGGGGGGGCTGATCGCTCATTGATGACTGGGGCGGCGATATGCAGACGCTGTCGCGGTCTGAACAGCACGCATTCGAGCGCGGTCGACATTCCCCGAAAGGCGTCTTCCACCCATAAATCTTGCTCTACGTCTCACACCCGATGCGGCATGATCCACACACGTGGACGCGCCAGACCCCTTCGTGTATTAAAGCCCGTCTCTAGGGAGCCGCGCATGCAAAAAGGCAAAGATCTCACCCTCCGCCTCATGATCGTCGACGACAGCGTGGAGAGTGCCGAGACCATCGTCACCGCGCTGCGTAACGGCGGCATTGCGGTGCGCCCTTCGCGGCCGCAAAACCAGGAGGAACTGGCCAGTATGCTGTCTGGCCAGATCGATCTGGCCATCCTGGGTCAGGCGCAGCAAATCCCCATGAGCGCCCTGCAGACGCAGATTGCCGGCAGCGGCAAGGACATACCGGTCATCTTGCTGGCCGAGCGGATCGAAGAGAATGCCTTGGTCGAGGCCGCTTCGCATGGCGTGCGTGCCATCGCCTTGCGCAACCGCCCCGCACACCTGCTGACGCTGGTGCGCTCGGAGTGGGACGACCTGCAGGCCCGTCGCGGGCTGCGTCGCATCGAAGCGCAGATGCGTGAGACCGAGCGCCGCTGCGACGCACTCATCGCGTCCTCGCGTGACCCGATCGCCTACGTGCATGAAGGCATGCACATCCGCGCCAATGACGCCTATCTGGAAATGTTCGGCTTCGAGTCGTTCGACGATGTCGAAGGCATCTCGTTGCTGGACATGATCGCCGCGCAATACGTCGACGATTTCAAGCAGTTGCTCAAGGCGATGTCCAAAGGCGAGCCGCCGCCGGCGCAATACAAGGTCGACGCGCGCCGCGTGGAAGGCGACACCTTCCCGGCGACCATGGAATTTGCCACCGCCACTTACGAAGGCGAGCCGTGCATCCAGGTGGTGTTCCGGCGCCGCGAGGAATTCGACCCGGAGTTGGCACGTGAGGTCGAAGACTTACGTCAGCGCGACCAGGTCACCGGCCTGCTCAATCGCCCTACCTTCATGGTGGCGCTGGAACAGGCCGTCGCGCAGGCCGGCCGCAGCGAAGGCCAGTCTGGCTTCCTGTTGATCGAGCCGGACCACTACGCCCGCATCCTGCCGGAATTTGGCCTGGACTCGGCCGATGCGCTGATCGCTGCGCTCGCCGCGCACGTGGCCAGCGTGCTGGACGACAGCGTGGTAGCCGCGCGCTTCGGCGAACACAGTTTCGCCCTGCTGATGGACGGCAATTACGCGCGCACGCACGCACTGGCGGAAATCGTGCGCGATGCGTTCGCGCAGCACGTCTTCAGCGTGGGCACGCGCTCGGCCACAGTGACCGTCAGCATCGGCGGCGTGCAGATCGGCGAAAAGATCGCCAGCATCGGTCAGGTGCTCAAGCGTGGCACCGAAGCGGTGCACACCACCGCCGAGCTCGGTGGCAATGCGATCAGCATCTACGACCCGGCCGCAGCCGATCGGGCGGAAGAAGAACGGATCGAACGCTGGGTCGAGCAGTTGCGCGAGGCCCTGGTCGGCGACGGCTTCGTGCTGCATTACCAGCCTGTGCTCAATCTGCAAGGCGAGCCGCTGGAGTTGTATCAGGCCTTCCTGCGCCTGGAACGCAATGGCGAAATGATGTCGCCGAATGCGTTCATGGCGATTGCCGAAGAGCACGATCTGATCACCGAGATCGACCGCTGGGTGGTGGCACGCGCGATCCGGCAACTGGGCGAGCGGCAACGTGCCGGACACATCACGCACCTGCTGGTACGCATCGGGCCGAACTCGTTCTCCGACCCACAGATGATCGACACCATCCGTGAGCAATTGGCCGTCTACGGCGTGCCCGGTGAACGGCTATGGCTGCAGACGCCAGAGTCGAAGGTGTTTACACATTTGCGCAATGCGCAACAGTTCCTGGGCGCGGTGTCGGCGATGGGCTGCAAGGTCGGGCTGGAACAGTTCGGCTCGGGCCTGGATTCATTTCAGTTGCTGGCGCATTTCCAGCCCGCCTTCCTCAAACTGGATCGCGGCATCACCGGCGACATCGCCTCGGCCCGGGAAAGCCAGGAAAAGATCCGCGAGATCACCTCGCGCGCGCAGCCTGCCGGCATTTTGACGGTGGCCGAATTCGTCGCAGATGCGCAGTCGATGAGCAGCTTCTTCAGTGCCGGCGTGGACTACGTACAGGGCGATTTCGTGGCACCGACCGGGCCGTTGATGAACTACGAGTTCGGCTGAAAGCCGGCACCGCTCCGCTCACTCCACACCATCGCACGGCAACAAAAAACCCGCATCCTGCGGGTTTTTTGTTGCCTACGAGCGACGACCAACACGACAACTTACATCGCAGTGCCGTTGGCGGCACGCAGCGCAGCGATGCGCTCGGTGAGCGGCGGATGGCTCAGGAACAGACGGCGCAGGCCGTCACCCACCCCGCCGGAAATGCCGAATGCCTGCACCTGGGAGGGCAAGGTGTTCTGGCCATGGTTGAGCGACAGCCGCTCCAGCGCAGCGATCATCTTGCTGCGGCCGGCCAGTTGCGCACCACCGGCATCGGCGCGGAATTCGCGGCGACGCGAAAACCACATCGCAATCATAGTCGCGAACATGCCAAGCACCATCTCCAGCGCGAACACGATGATGTAGTACGCAAAGCCGCGGCCGCTGTCGCGGTTGCCCGACAGGGCGCTGTCGATGACGCCGCCGACCACGCGTGCGAGCACGATCACGAAGGTATTGAGCACGCCCTGCAACAGCGCCATGGTCACCATGTCGCCATTGGCGACGTGGGCGATTTCGTGGCCGAGCACTGCCTCGGCTTCATCCTGGTCCATGTTCTGCAGCAGGCCGGTCGACACCGCCACCAAGGCATTGTTGCGATTGGCGCCGGTTGCGAAGGCATTGATTTCCGGTCCCTCATAGATCGCCACTTCCGGCATGCCGATGCCGGCAGCCTGGGCCTGGCGGCGCACGGTCTCCAGTAACCAGCGCTCGGTCGGGGTGCGCGGCTCGGTGATGACCTGCGCGCCGGTGCTGCGCTTGGCCATGAACTTGGACAGCAGCAGGGAAATAAAGGAGCCGCCGAAACCGAAGATGGCGGCCATCACCAACAGACCACTCATTTGCGCGGGATTGACGCCCAGCACCGACATGACGATGCCGGCGAGCATCAGCACCGCGAAGTTGGTCAGCAGGAACAGGAAAATGCGGTTGAACATGGCGCAGAGGCTCCACTGATGCGGGGTGAACTGTTGCGGATCTGCGGGTGTCGCGGCTTGAAATCAAGCAAGCACCTGACCGACGATTCAGTTGCCCATGCCATCGCCCTCCTATCTCGGCCGCTTCGCGCCCTCGCCCACCGGCCCCCTGCACTTCGGCTCCCTGCTGGCTGCATTCGGCAGCTGGCTACTGGCCCGGCATGCCGGCGGACGGTGGTGCGTGCGCATCGAAGACATCGACCCGCCGCGCGCCGAACCCGGTGCCTGCGAACGGCAACTACGCACCCTGACTGCCTTCGGTCTGCACTCGGATCTTCCCGTGATCCGGCAGTCCGAGCGTGACGCCGTCTACACCGCCGCCATCGACCAGTTGCTGGAGACCGGCCAGGCATTCGAGTGCAGCTGTAGCCGCGCCGACCTGGCCGGCATGGGCGGCATCCACCACGCCTGCGTCGCGCCGCTGGGCGAGCGCCGTGCGGTGCGCCTGCGGGTGCCGCGGCAATCGCCGGTCGTCTTCCACGACGCGCTACAAGGCCCGGTAGTGCAGGACGTCTACGCCGAGGTGGGCGATGTGGTGCTGCGCCGCGCCGATGGCTATTGGGCTTATCAACTGGCGGTGGTGGTAGACGATGCAGCGCAGGGCGTCACCGATGTCGTGCGCGGCGCCGACCTGCTCGACTCCACCCCGCGCCAGCTGGTGCTGCAGCGCGCACTGGGCCTGCCGCAGCCGCGCTATCTGCACCTACCGCTGATGCTGGATCGTGATGGCCGCAAGCTGTCCAAGTCGCACGACGCACCCGCACTGGACGATACCGACCCACTACCGCCCCTGCACGCCGCCTGGGCCGCGCTGGGCCAGCGGCCGGACGCGCTGCCGCGGCATGCAGCGGTCGAGACCCTGCTGCAGCAGGCAGTGCAGCATTTTTCGCCACAGTCGCTCCCGCGGCAACGCCAGCTGGACCGTGATATCTGCGCATCCGAGCGCCAGCGTGACTAGAATTGCGCCCCAGCACCGGCGTCCAGGCGCGGCCGCGTCGGCACGCTCCCGGATCGCCCTCAGCCTTACTTGTTGATTGGAGTCGTCATGACATCTCGCGTCGCATTGGTCACCGGCGGCACCGGCGGTATCGGTACTGCGATCTGCAAACGCCTGGCCGACCAGGGTCACCGGGTCGCCAGCAACTTCCGCGATGAAGAAAAGGCACGCGCCTGGCAACAGCGCATGCAGGCGCAAGGCTATGGTTTCTCCTTGTTTCGCGGCGATGTGGCCTCGTCCGAGCATGCGCGCGCCTTGGTGGAAGAGGTCGAAGCCGCGCTGGGGCCGATCGAGGTGCTGGTCAACAACGCCGGCATCACCCGCGATACCACCTTTCACCGCATGACGGCCGAGCAGTGGCACGAGGTCATCAACACCAACCTCAATTCGGTCTTCAACGTGACCCGCCCGGTCATCGAGGGCATGCGCAAGCGTGGCTGGGGCCGGGTGATTCAGATCAGCTCCATTAACGGGCTCAAGGGCCAGTACGGTCAGGCCAACTACGCGGCGGCCAAGGCAGGCATGCATGGTTTCACCATCTCGCTGGCGCGCGAAAATGCGGCATTCGGGGTCACTGTCAACACGGTCTCGCCCGGTTACGTGGCCACCGACATGGTGATGGCGGTGCCGGAAGAGGTTCGCGCCAAGATCGTGGCCGACATCCCGACCGGCCGGCTGGGACGCCCGGAAGAGATCGCCTATGCGGTCGCGTTTCTGGTTGCGGAAGAGGCTGCTTGGATCACCGGCTCCAATCTGGACATCAATGGCGGCCATCACATGGGCTGGTAGCGTTTGCTGCAACTTTGCGGTGCAGCATGGATTTACAACAAAAACCATGCTGCGCAACATTTCTAATGTGTCCGCTTAAGCAAATAAGGCGTTTTGGCTGTTGCAAGCGCTGCTGCGGTGCGCCATCCTGCGCGCACTATCAGTGTGGGTGAACGTTCCATGGCCGGACTTCGCATCATCAAGAAGTATCCCAATCGCCGTCTCTACGACACGGAAATCTCCAGCTACATCACCATCGAAGATGTGCGCCAATTGATCATCGATGGCGAAGAATTCGAAGTACGCGACGCCAAGAGCGGCGAAGACCTGAGCCGTGCGGTGCTGCTGCAAATCATTGCCGACCGCGAACAGGACGGCGAGCCGATGCTCTCCACCCAGCTGCTGAGCCAGATCATCCGCTTCTACGGCGACTCGCTGCAGGGCTTCATGGGCAACTACCTGGAGCGCAGCATGCAGGTGTTCCTGGACCAGCAGCAGCAGTTCCGTCAGCAGATGGGCAACCTGCTTGGGCAGACCCCCTGGGCGATGATGAACCAGCTGACCGAGCGCAACCTGGAGTTGTGGCAGGAGTTCCAGCGCAATTTCGGCGCCGGCTTCGGTCGCCCGGGTGGCCCTGGCACGCCACCGACCCCGCCCGGCGCAAGCGGCCTGGGCAGCGGTCCGATGGGAACCGGCACGCACGGCACGCCGGGCAACAATCACGGCACCACCGGCAAGGCACGCAATCGCGGCTGAGTCAAAGCTGCGCCAGGAGCCTCCACGCTCCCAGGCGCAGTCAATCAGCGGCCTGCCTGCTTTGCGCAGGCCGAGCAGATCCGCTCCACGTGGTAGCCGCGTGCACGCAGGCGCTCCACTACCCCGTCGGTCCCCAGCAAATGCAGCGCACCGACCACCACCAGCGTGGTACCGCTGCCTTTGCCAAGCCGCTGTTCCAGACGCGGCACCCAGCGCGCATTGCGCTCGACATTGATGTCCTGATAGAGCGCCGGGTACTGGCGGCGCATGTCTTCTGCCATTTGCGTGGACAGCGTATGCACGTCGCCATTGCGCCAGGCCGCATGCAGCTGGCGCAATTGGACGGTGGCATCTGCCTCGTCCAGCGGCTCTTCCAGCAACTGATGCTGCTCGGTAGGCGACATGCCATCGAGCAACGCGATCTGTTCGGCGGCGCGCTCCAGGCCATCGGCCGGTTTGCCGCGCGCCTGCGCCTGTTCCATCAGGTAATGGTCCAGCCCAGCGTTCGGGTCCATACCTTGCCGGGTCATCTCGGCCAGGCTGATCGTCAGTGCCACGAACCAGGGCTTGAGCGGCTGCAAGCTCTCCAGCGACATGCCGTACCTGCGCGCGTAGGCACTCAGTGACTGCCAGGTTTTTGCGTCCAGCGTGTCCTGCAGCGTGCGCCCGTCGGTGCGCCGCGCGGCCTGCAGCATGCGACTGGCCAGTTCCGGCGACTGCGCATCGTCAGGCGGCAACTCGAATAGCAGACGGTCGGCCTTGGCGAAGGCCTGCATCACATCCGGCGCTAGCGGGTAGTCGCTGGGCTTGAGCACATGGAACGAACCCAACAGATACAAGGTGCCGCCCTTGCCATCGACCTTCCACAGCAGCGGCACCGGCGGGCCGGCCGGCGCATCGCTGACGCCGCGTGCCCACAGCGGCGCAAGCGCCCCGCTCCACAAGGTCAGGCCGAGCAGCGCGACGCCGCACCAGGCGGCAACACGTTGGCGCATCGCCGTTGTCCGTTGCCCCGTCATCGTGCTTTCCCGCATCTATCAACGTCACCCATGTCAGTGCGACACCTTGTAGGCCTTCTCGCCCGCCGATACCGCCAGATCTATGCGATTCTCCGGCGGCGGCAGCGGGCAGGTGGCGAATGGGGTAAATGCGCATGGCGGGTTGTAGGCACGATTGAAGTCGACCACAACCTTCCCGGAGGCATCGGGCACGTCCAGATCCAGAAAACGCCCGGCCGGATAGCTGCCGTGGCCGCTGGTGCGATCGGCGAATACCACAAACATCGGCCGCCCTGGCTCGCCGATGGTTTCCAATCGATAGGTTTTGCCGTCGCGCTCGAACGCGATCGCACCCGCATTCGGCTGCTCGCTGCTGATACCGACGATATCCACGATCGGGATGGTCTTGCCGACAGGATTGGGCACGTAGCGCGCGCTGATACGCCAGGACGGATCCAACGGCCAGTAGTCCAGTCCAGCGAAGTGCGTGCGCGACGTCGCGTCGGCATGCTTGACGCGCAGCGCATAGCGGTCACCGCGATGGATCAGGCTCAACACCCCTTTGCCATCGTCGAAATGGATCAGGGTGGGCTGCGGATCGCGGTCGGACTGGAAGCGGATCCGGCTGGTCAGCGGCTTGCCATCGAGGGTCAGCGCGGCGCCGCGCTCGGGCACGAACCAGACCGCATTGTTCTCAGTGGCCACCATGCCCATCTTGGGCGGGCCCACTGCGAGTTTGATACCGCTGTCGGCGCTGCTGCCGATGTAATGCGCCTTCAGCGACAGCCAGTGCAGACCCACTAGGCTGGTCCAGCCATCGGGCGCGCGCAGTTCTTTCAGACGCGCTTGGCGCCAGGCGGCCGTGTCGGCCAGGAATGTCTTGTCGAGTGCGACCGGCGCCGCCGGAGGGGCCGCATCGCGCCCGCAACCGACCAATACCGCTGCGACCAGCATGCCGAGCAGCCAGCCCTTCCCCCTGTGCACTGCCATCAACGCCCCCTGAGAAACCAACGATCGATATCGCTCAGCGTAAACCGCGCCCAGGTCGGTCGGCCATGGTTGCATTGGCCCGAGCGCTCGGTCGCTTCCATATCGCGCAGCAGCGCGTTCATTTCCGGCACGGTGAGGCGGCGGTTGGCGCGTACTGCGCCGTGGCACGCCATGGTGGAGAGCAGTTCGTCGCGTGCGCTGGCAATGCGACGGCTTTGACCATGCTCGCGTAGATCGCCCAGCACATCGCGCAGCAGCGCCTCCGGTTCGGCATTGGCCAGCAACGCGGGAATGCTGCGCACGTGCAGCGACTGCGGACCGGCGCGGGTGATCTCGAACCCGAGCGTGGCAAGCGTGTCGGCTTCGCGCTCGGCGGTGTCGGCTTCGCGCTCGCCCACTGCCAACGTCATCGGCACCAGCAACGGCTGCGCGTGCAGGCCGATGCTGTCGTGCGCAGTTTTAAGCCGCTCGTAGCCGATGCGCTCGTGCGCAGCGTGCATGTCCACCACGATCAAGCCCTCGGCGTTTTCGGCCAGGATGTAGATGCCGTGCAACTGCGCGATGGCATATCCGAGCGGCGGCACCCCACTGTCTTCTGCAGTCGCCGGCAATCCGGTGCCGGCCAGGGCCGGCATCCCCGCCGATTGCTGGGCGCTGCTCGGCGGCGGCGCATACAGCGCGCTGTAGGCGGCGCGCGCCTCGTCCACGCGCAGGCCCAGCGGCGTCTGCGCAGGCGTCCAGCTGGCGTAGCTGTAGCCGCCACCGCCGGTACCGGGTGAGCTGCCATGGCTCGGAACGCCTCCGCTGCCAATGCCGCCAATTCCTGCAGACGTGGCGCCCGCGTAGCCGACGCCATCGCTGCCGATGCTGTTGGGCGTGGCGCCGGCGCGCGTCTGTGCCAGGGCATCCTGCAAGGTGCGATAGACGAAGTCGTGAATCAGCCGCGCTTCGCGGAAACGCACCTCGTGCTTGGCCGGGTGCACGTTGACGTCCACGCGCGCCGGGTCCAGCTCGAGAAACAGCACGTACGCGGGCTGGCGGCCATGGAACAACACATCGCCGTAGGCCATCTTGACCGCATGCGCCACGCTGCGATCGCGCACCGAGCGGCCGTTGACGTAGAGATATTGCTGATCCGTGCTGGCCCGCGAGTAATGCGGTTGCGCGACCCAGCCATGCAGCCGCAGGCCGGCGCCGCTGTGATCCACGCGCAAGGCCTGACGCGCGAAGTCCTCGCCCAGGGTTTCGCCCAGCCGCGCATCCGAATACAGATCGCCCGGCTTGTAGCGGCGCGACGGCTTGCCGTTGTGCGCCACACGCAATTCCACATCCGGGCGCGCCAACGCCAACGAACGCAGCCACTCTTCGATATGTCCCAGTTCGGTACGCTCGGCGCGCAGAAACTTGCGCCGCGCCGGCACGTTGAAGAACAACTCGCGCACTTCCACCGTTGTACCGGGCGCATGCGCGTGCGGCGTCACCTCGCCAAGCCGCCCGCCTTCGATCTGCAGCGCCGAGCCGTGTTCGGCATCGTGACGGCGCGAGATCAGCGTAAAGCGGCTGACCGAGGCGATCGACGGCAGGGCTTCGCCGCGGAAGCCGAGCGTAGCGACGGTTTCCAGATCGTCCAGCGAGGCGATCTTGCTGGTGGCATGCCGCGACACCGCCAACGGCAGCTCATCGGGCGTAATGCCACCGCCGTTGTCGCGGATGCGGATCAGCCGCACGCCGCCCTCTTCCAGATCGATGTCCACGCGGGTGGCCCCGGCATCGAGGGCGTTTTCGACCAACTCCTTGACCACCGAGGCGGGACGCTCGACGACTTCGCCGGCAGCGATCTGGTTGATCAGGATCTCGGGTAACTGACGGATCGCCATCAGCGCACGCTTGAGCGCTGGCAGCGCAAAACAGGATGGATGTCGGGGGTGGCAGGCAAGACGAACGTCGGCACGGCAATCCGGCGGCGCGCAGGCGCCGTCACTCAGGGAATCAGTGCGGAATGATAGCCCAGCGGGTCAGCGACTGCCGCCGGCCACGGTGCCGACGGCATCGGCCTCGGCCTGCGCGCGCGCGGCAAACAACGTGCCCGGCGGCGGCTGACGGGTGAAGAAGGTATCGATGCCATCCAGCACGGCGGCAGCGATCTTGCGCTGGTAGGCCGGGTCGATCAGGCGGCGTTCTTCGTCCGGGTTGGAGATGAAGGCGGTTTCGACCAGCATCGCCGGCATGTCGGAGGTGCGCAGCACCGCGAAATTGGCGCGCTCCAGCTGCGGTTTGTGATTGTTGCCGATACGCTTGAGGCCACCAAGCACATGGCCGGCGGCATCCTCGGAGGCCTTCATGTGGCCGCTCTGCGCCAGGTCCAGCAGCACATTGGCCAGCGTGCTTTCGGTTTGTTGCAGCCGCACGCCACCCACCAGATCGGCCGCGTTTTCCTTATCGGCCAACCAGCGCGCGCGTTGCGACGAGGCGCCCTTGGTCGACAGGACGTACACCGACGAGCCGGTCGCACTGCGATTTTCTGCAGCGTCGGCATGGATGGAAATGAAGATGTCGGCCTTCGCAGCCCGCGCCTTTTGCGCGCGCATGGGCAACGGAATGAACACGTCGGTGTCGCGGGTCAGGTACGCCTTCATCCCGGGCGTGGCGTTGATCTGGCGTGCCAGTTCGCGGCCGACCGCCAGGGTCACGTCTTTTTCGCGCTTGCCGGTCGGACCCATCGCACCCGGATCCTGGCCACCATGGCCGGGATCGATGGCGACGATCAACGGCCGCATGCCTGGCGCCATCTTGACGCGCGATGCCTCGCTGGGCAGCACCGGACGCGGCGGAAGGTCGTCGTCGTTTGCGGCGGCCACCACACTCGACCCGCCGTTGGGGGCGACTGCTGGGCTACTCCCTGACATCGCTCCCGTCGGTGCGCTGCCGCCGTTCAAGATGGCAGCTGCGGATGCGCTACTGCCGGCGGCCACTGCCCCAGCCGATGCGTTGCCGCTGGGCACGCTGGCACGGTTAGGCGTGCTGCCTGCTACGCCAGTCGGCGCTGCGTTATGAGTGGTGGTGCCGGGCCGCAGCGTCGGTACGCCAGTGGCGACGGTTGTCGGAACCGACGCCTGAGTGACAGTCGGCATCGCCGATGCCGGCACGTACGGTGCAGGCGGCGGAGTTTGTGGTTGGGGCGGCGGCACCGAGGAGGCGCGCTGCGCAGAAGCGGCCAGCGCAGCGGTTGCGCGCGCGGCCTCGCGCTGCGCGTCAAGCGGACGCGGCGCGGGGGCAACCGTTGGCGCCGCCGCAACGGCGGAGGTCACTGGCGGGGTCGGATCGCCCGGCCACTCGATCACCAACGTCGACCCGCTCCCCATGGTCTGCATCTGCGGCTTGAGCGGCGTCACCGGCGTTGCCAGCTCGAACACCACCCGGAACGTCCCCGGCACCGGCTGACCGGTGCGCACCGACGTCACCAACCCGGCAGCGGACGGTAGTTTGAGGCCGCGCACGCCGGAGGAATCTGGAAAATCGACGACCAAGCGATTCGGGTTCGCCAGCGACAAGGTTTTGAACCCACCGCTGCCGACGAGTTGAATTTCTGCGCGAGTTCCGGTTGCGCCGGTACTCACGCCAACACCCTTGATTTCGCCGGCCCACGCAGCAAAAACCGCCAGGCTGAGGCTGGCGGTCAGGGCGGAAACACAGAACTGGCGGATCCCCGGTGTCATGGCGCTGGATTCAATCATCCAAGCGTGTGAATTGCAAGGTGATTTCCCTTAATAATCCACAACCTGGCGTTCATTCTTCTCGTGAGGCGGCAAAAAGGGGC
Organism: Xanthomonas prunicola; assembly: GCF_002846205.1. Lineage (GTDB taxonomy): Bacteria > Pseudomonadota > Gammaproteobacteria > Xanthomonadales > Xanthomonadaceae > Xanthomonas > Xanthomonas prunicola. The sequence continues at coordinate 244,349 of NZ_PHKV01000004.1, read as the reverse complement.
TGCAACTGGGGCTGCCGCGACAGACGCTCCAGCCAACCGTGCCCGACCGCGCTACGGCCCTGCAACCGAACGCTACGCCCTTCGCCGGCAACGACCAGTTCTACGTCTAGATCGACCGGCGGCAGGACACCGGCGCCGCGCTCCGGCCATTCAACCAGCCACAGGCTCGCACTGCCCTCGTCGAGCCCGAGAAAATCCAGCTCTCCGGCGTGGCCGATGCGATACAGGTCCAGATGCCAGGCTTCATCGCCGGTACTCAGCCGATAGCGTTCGACCAGGGTGTAGGTCGGGCTGCGGATCGGCCCGGTGACGCCGAGTGCGCGCAGCAGCGCGCGTGCGAGGGTGGATTTGCCGGCGCCCAGGTCGCCATGCAACTGCACCACCGCGGTGACGGGCCGCGCTGCGGCCAGGGCCTGGCCCAGGGTTTCGGTGGCCTGCGCGTCGTGCAGGTGTCCGTTGAGGTCGATCATGCAATGGCTCCAGCGTTGGCGAGGCGGCGCAGTTCTGGAAGCAGATCGGTTGGCAGTAAGCCGCGCTCGCCTGCCTGCGCAGCCGCATCGCCGGCGCAGGCATGCAGCAATGCGCCAAGGCTGGCGGCGTCGAATGGCGACCAGCCCTGCCCCAACAATGACGCAATGACACCGGTCAAGAGATCCCCCATGCCGCCGACCGCCATGCCCGGATTCCCTGCGTCGATAATGCGCGGCACCGCGTCTGGCGCGGCGACCACGGTGCCGGCGCCTTTCAGCACCACCACCGCGTGATAGCGCTTTGCCAATTCAGCCGCAGCGGCCGGACGATCGCGCTGAATCTGCGCGGTCGAACGTCCCAGCAAACGACCAGCTTCGCCCGGGTGCGGGGTCAGAATCCGCGGGCCACGTGCCGGCACCGCGTTGCCAGCCAGCAGATTCAAGCCATCGGCGTCGATCACCACTGCCGTGTCGGCGCCCAGCGCCGAACGCCACAACGCGTGAGCCCAGGCGTCCTGCCCTAGCCCGGGTCCGAGCGCGACTGCGTCCGCCGCCTCGGCCAGGGTGGCGATATCGTCATCGGCCTGCACGGCGCGCACCATCGCTTCGGGGCAGCGGGCCAGCAGTGGGGTCACATGCTCGGCACGCGTCGCGACCTGCACCAAGCCGACGCCGCTGCGCAACGCCGCTTCGGCAGTCAGCATGATGGCGCCACCGCTGCCGAGATTGCCGCCCACGCACAGCACCCGCCCGGATTCGCCCTTGTGCGTGTTGCGACGACGTGGGCGCAACTGCGCCGCCAGTGCATCGCCATTCCAACTGTGCGCGGCAGGCGTCAGTCCATCGAATGCAGACGCAGGCACCTCCAGCGGCGCGACTGCGCGCTCGCCGGCGTTTTCCAGCGCGTCACCGGTGTAGAGCCCCAGATGCGGCACGATGAACTGCAAGGTCAGCGCAGCGTTTACCGCGGCGCCGAAAGCCACCCCGTGATCTGCATCGATGCCACTTGGCACATCCAGCGCGAACACCGGCACGCCGGCCGCGTTGATGGCGTCGATCAACGCAGCGGTCGCGTCGTCCGGTGCGCGATTCAGGCCGATGCCGAACAGCGCATCGACGATCACATCCGCCTGCGCCAGCGGGTACGGAAACAATTCGATCGCGCCACCGACCGCCAGGTAGTCGGTGCAGGCCCGCTGCGCCAGGTCCGATTCGGGGCCGTGCTCGGGCAGATGCACCACGCGCACCTGGCGCCCCGCCCGGTGCGCCAGACGCGCCAGCACATAGCCATCGCCGCCATTGTTGCCGGTACCACATACCACCACGAGGCGTCGCGCCTGCGGCCAGCGTTCCAGCAACCACTGCCAGGCGGCCTGCCCGGCGCGTTGCATCAGGATGTAGCCGTCGCCGCCAAGCAGCGTGGTGGCCTGCGCATCGAGCGTGCGCGCGGCGGTGGTGTCGTAAAGATCGAGCGGTGCGTACATGCCGGGAATTCTATACTTGTCGCCATGTCTGCCGTCCTTGCCCGTCCCACCCCTGCCGATGCCGCCGCGCGCATTCGCGTGCTTGCGCGCGAAGCCGGCTTTCAACGCTGCGGCATTACCGGCATCGAGCTGGGCGCAGACGAGGTGCATCTGCGCAGCTGGCTGGAAGAAGGCCTGTACGGCACCATGCACTGGATGGCCCAGCACGGCGACAAGCGCTCGCGCCCGCAGGAGCTGGTACCTGGCACCTTGCGCGTGTTGTCGGTGGGCATGGATTACGGCCGCAAGGACGACACCGAGGCCTGGAACACCTTGCACGACGGCACACGCGCCTACGTGGCGCGCTATGCACTAGGGCGTGATTACCACAAGCTGATGCGCAACCGGCTGCAGAAGCTGGCCGAGCGTATCCAGGGCGAAATCGGCGCATTCGGTTTCCGCGTGTTCGTCGATTCCGCGCCGGTGCTCGAACGCGCGTTGGCGCGCAATGCCGGCCTGGGCTGGATCGGCAAACATACCTGCCTGATCGATCGCAACGGCGGCTCGTGGTTTTTCCTGGGCGAGATCTACCTCGACCTGCCGCTGCCGATCGACACGCCCGCAACAGCGCATTGCGGCACCTGCACGCGCTGTATCGATATCTGCCCCACCCAAGCCATCATCGCGCCGTACCGGCTGGATGCGCGCCGCTGCATCGCGTACCTCACCATCGAACACGACGGCGCAATTCCAGAAGACATGCGCAAGCCGATCGGCAACCGCATCTTCGGCTGCGACGATTGCCAGCTGATCTGCCCCTGGAACAAGTTCGCCAAGCGCACCGACGAAGCCGATTTCCGCGCCCGCAATGCGCTGGACGTGGCCACGCTGCCACAGCTGTTCGCCTGGGACGAAGACGAATTCCTGCGTCGCACCGAGGGCAGTCCGATCCGCCGTAGCGGACACGAACGCTGGCTGCGCAATATCGCCGTCGGCCTGGGCAATGCGCCCGGCACGCCAGAGGTGTTCACGGCACTGGAAGCGCGTCGTCACGACGATGCGGCGCTGGTGCGCGAACACGTTGGTTGGGCGCTGGCGCAACACGGTCTGTGAGCCGACAGGCATTGACTAACGCGCGTTGCGCCTACGCCATCTGCGACACGACAATCACCGAGGGAGTCACCGGCCGCATAGGCGTTCGCCAGCGATCACCCACGATCTTCGTCGCTACGGGATAATACGGCGATGGCCGACCGCAACGAACAGATCCTCACCCCCAGCCAGCTCAATTCGCTGGCGCGCGACCTGCTGGAAGGCAGCTTTCCGCTGGTCTGGGTGGAAGCCGAACTGAGCAGCGTCACCCGGCCCTCGTCGGGGCATCTCTATTTCACGCTGAAGGACGCGCGTGCGCAGATCCGCTGTGCGATGTTCAAGCCCAAAAGCACCTGGCTGAAATTCCAGCCGCGCGAAGGCCTGCGCGTGCTCGCGCGCGGGCGCCTGACCCTGTACGAAGCACGCGGCGATTACCAGCTGGTGCTCGACCATATGGAAGAAGCAGGCGAAGGCGCCTTACGTCGCGCCTTCGACGAATTGCGCGCACGTCTGGCTGCCGAAGGCCTGTTCGATGCCGAGCGTAAGCAGGCACTGCCTGCGCATGTGCAGCGACTTGCGGTGATTACCTCGCCCAGCGGCGCAGCGGTGCGCGATGTGCTCAGCGTGCTGGCCAGGCGCTTTCCACTACTGGAAGTGGACCTACTGCCCTCGCTGGTGCAAGGCGACAGCGCCGCCGCACAGATTACCTCACTGCTGCGACGCGCCGATGCGTCCGGGCGCTACGACGTCATCCTGATCACCCGCGGTGGCGGCTCGCTGGAAGATCTGTGGGCCTTCAACGACGAGCGCCTGGCGCGCGCGATTGCCGCTGCGCAGACACCCGTGGTGTCTGCGGTCGGCCACGAGACCGACTTCAGCCTCAGCGATTTCGTGGCCGACGTGCGTGCGCCCACGCCCTCGGTCGCGGCCGAATTGCTGGTGCCCGATCAACGCGAGCTGGTCGCGCGCGTGCGGCGCGCGCAGGCACGCATGACTCAGCTGCAGCAATCCGCCTTGGGCAATGCCATGCAACGCGCAGACCGACTTGCGCTTCGCCTGCGTGCACATAGCCCGCAGGCACGACTGCAACTGCTCCATCGCCGCCAGGAAGAGGCCGGTCGCCAACTGAGTGCGCGCATGACGCAAATGCTCGAGCGCTTGCAGGCACGTGTGCAGCGTGGGCAAGCGCAGGTGCAATCACACAACCCGCAACGTCATCTGGCCGGCTTGCAGCAACGCCTGCGGGCGTTGCACCCCCAGGCGGCGATGCAACGGCGCCTGCAGCACGATCAGCTGCAGCTGCGCAGCATTGCGCGCTCGCTGGAAGCCGTCAGCCCGCTGGCCACGGTTGCGCGCGGCTACGCCATCGTGACCCGCCCTGCCGATGGCAGCGTCGTACGCAGCGCCGCCGAGGTGGTAGCAGGCGAACACCTCCGCGCACAGCTGGCCGATGGCAGTATCGAAGTGCGGGTAGAGTCTGGCGAGAGTTGACAGCAAGCCACGCGCGACAGCGTGGCTCCTGTAGCAATGCCGGCACTCAGCGCCGGCATGAACGCTTCGAAGGTTCCCACTTCACGTCGTTCCGCGAAGGTCGGCCCGGTACCAGAGAGCACCGTCGAACACGCGACGGGTGGCGGGTGAATCCGGGATCTCGTTGAAGTAAGGCCGCTAGCCGTGCTTGGACTCGAGCACCTTCGCATGGTGGAAGGTGCACGGTGACGATCGTTACTTGTCGATCAACGCTCTAGAAAACGTTATGCAGGGCGCTTCGCTAGCTCACAGCCGCGTTAGGAGCGGCTGGGCGCTTGCGCGATCGGTGTTTGCGCTGCGTGCTGCCAGCCTTGCATCAGCAGCCCGGCCAGCACCACCGGATCGTGGTCGAAGTGGTGCCCACCCGGGCGTGCCAGCACCTGCACGCCGCGTGCGCGCAGTTCCGGGCACAGCGTGTCTTTTTCTTCGTCGCCGTAGATGCATTGCAGGCGGTGCGCATCCAGGGACCGGATAGCCGGCTCCACATCGCGCTCGGCATCGTTATGCCAGCCCAGCCAGCCACCGACGCGCACCTTGAAGTCTGCCTCATGGCCAAGGCCCAGCAGGCTGACGAACTGCACCGAGGCACGTTGCTGCGGCGAGAGTTCCGGATAGGCGAACGGCAATACATCGGCGCCGAACGAATAGCCAACCAGGGCGACATGCTGGATATGCCAACGCTCGCGATAGCTGGCGATCACCCGATCCAGGTCCGCGCCAACTTGCTGCGGCGTGCGACTGCCCCAGAAGTAGCGCAGGCTGTTCCAGCCCACCACCGACACGCCCTGCTGCTGCAGCTGCGCGGCGATGCCTTTATCCAGTTCGCGCCAGCCGCCATCGCCGGAGAGCATCACCACCAGCCGGTCGCTGCCTGACGCGTGCAGTTCTACGAGCGGCAAATCACCCAGGCCTTGCGACTGCGCAGCCAGGAAGTGGCCGCGTGTGGCTGCGGCGATCTGCATTGGGCTGGACTCATCGGCCAGATCGTCCAGGAAACCCTGACTGGCATTGGGCATATCGCGCGAGCATGCCAGCCCTGGATCCCTGCTACCGGCATCGGCGACCACCGCCCCGCCCAGCACGTCGGGCGCGGCCGAGGCCACTGCTTGGCGCGCCAGCACGGCACCGTCGCCCTGCCCCACCAGCACCGGCGGCAAGAACGCATCGACATGTTCGGCGCGCAACAATTTCTTACCCAGCCGCTCGGCATCGTCGGCCAGCGAGCTGCAGGCGACTTGGTGCGCGCGCGCGCGTTCGCGGTATCTTGCGGTGTCGACCACCGCCACCAGGGCGCCATCGTTGCTCAGCGTGTCGGCCAGCCGCTGGCTGTCCTGAGGATGGCCGCTATCGGGCAGCAATATCACCATCGCCTTGGGCGTGCCTTCCGGGCGAATCACTTCGACCGAGCCGTAATGCCCGGCTGTATTACTGTTCTGCAGATGCCGCGCCACGGCGTAGCCGCTGCCGCCAATCAGCAAAATCGCTATGACCCAACGAAACATCTTGATCCCCATGCCCATCACGGCGTCCCCATCATGCGATTGCAATTTGACCACAGCAGACACGGCCGGTTTCATCGTTGACGTGCGCGCCGTTCGTCACCGTTAAGCCAGCTGAACAAAGTATATTGCGCGTGACGGCCTGGCTCGCAACCCGCAGTCTGCCGCTGTGCTTTACAACGCTCATAGAACGGCCGGAACGACCGCACCAAAAACTCAACGATCTTGGTCAATCGTTCGGCACCGCTGTCGAGTGGAGGTAGCGAGAAGCGAACCGCCGTCCGCAAGCACCCCAAAAACTGCTTGTGCCAGCGCAGCGTGCCTGCGGCAGTGTTCGCTCGTCGTGCGGTAAAGAGACCTAGCTCGTTTCGCCTGCGCCCAGGCCTGCCTCTGTCGGCACGAACACGCTCTCGTACAGCCATAGCCAGAGCGCACCGTCGGTCCGAGAATGTCTCCCAGCGGCTACAACACGAAGCCGAGTGCGGCGGTCACACAGGGCACGATCGCCGCGCCGCACGCCATGTCAGCAGCAGTTAAATTCCACGCGCCACGCGGAAGCCAATACGCGCACTGGTGGTGTCCGAATCCTGCGACTGCCGCCAGGCCGCACGCGTCTGTTGCGGCGAATTGGCCCAGCTGCCGCCGCGGATCATGCGCTGGCGGCAGCCCGGGTTGTACCAGGCAGCGCCATCGGCGGGAGCACGGCGGTAGCTGGCGTGCCAGCAGTCGGCCACCCATTCGCTCAGGTTGCCGCCCATGTCGTGCAGCCCCCAGGCGTTGGCGCGAAAGCTGCCGACCGGCGCCGGGCCCCAGAAGCCGTCCCCGTAGCCGACGAACCCGTTGTTCCAGTGCCTGCCGCTGCGCGAGACGTCGTTGCCGCCTGTAAAGTTACCGGCATCGGGCGGAGGCGAGCCCGCATTGCCCCACGGGTAGCGCCCGGTGGTGCCGGCACGCACGGCATATTCGAACTCGGCCTCGCTGGGCACGTGGTAATGGCGGCCGGTCTGTTCCGAAAGCCAGGATGCGTACGCTTCGGCGTCGCGAACGCTCACGTGCATGACCGGGCTGTTGGGCGCGGCCTGGGCGCCGTTGTAATCGGACTGCCAATCCACGCCGCTGCGGCGGATGAAATTGCCGCTGCGCTCGTCGTACACCACCGAATGCCCGCGCCGGGTGGCACGCGGGCGCGCACCGGTGGCTTCGACAAACTGACGGAACTCGGCGACCGTGACCTCGGTGATCGACAACGCAAAGCCGCGCGCGAAGCGCACGTAATGTGCCGGGCGCTCGTTGTCGGATGCACCCGGTTCGGCATCGCCGGCCCCCATCTGGAACGCGCCATGCGGCACCACGATCATCTGTGGGCCGCGCCCACCGACGTTGAGTCCGTCCGTGAACACCTGTCCGGGACGGAAGCTGCCGTAGTGCGTGGCCAGCTCCAGGCGGCGACGCAGATCGCCAGCCACCGGGTCGCCGGGGTCGGCGATGCGCAGCACTTCGGCAAGTTTTTCGCCGGCCGCCTTGAGCCCACGCGGCGAGGTCAGATCGTGCAAACCGGCATCGTGCAACGCGGCGATTTGCGCGCGGCGCATGCGCTCCACCCGCGCGCGCGCATCGGCGATGGTGGGCGCGCGCTCGCGCACCTGACCTGCCATCTGCAGCCAGTAACGGGCACCGATGAAGTCGCTTGCCTGTGCCGCCTGTTCGGCGCGCTCCAGCAGGCCGCTTTCCACGGCTGCCAGGCCCTGTCGGGTGCGCGGGTTGTCGGGGTCCAGTTGCGCGGCATCGCGAAAATTCACCAGCGCGCCATTGCCGTCTTCGCCCAGCCGTCCACCGCGCAGGTCTTCCTCGCCAGCGCGATTGAACGCCAGCACGCGCTGCGCGGTCTCCACCTCGCGTTGCAGGGCGCGCACCTTGGGGTCTTGTGGCGCGAGGGCGAGCGCGACGAAGGCCACCTCGCGTGCCTGCTCCAACGTATCGTCCTGACGCTCGGTCTGTTCGATCAATGCCGCGCCGCGTTCAAGCAGCCGGCGGCGCGCCTGCTCCAGGCCGCGACGGCTGGCTGCATCCTTGCCACCGGCACGCTGCTGAATCGCCAGATACAGCGGGATCGCATCGCTGGCATCGCGATACAGGCGGTCTTCCTGCAATGCCTGGTCGGCGCGCTTGCGCACCTGCGTCAACGGCTCATCGCCTAACGCCACCGCGGGCGGCTGCCAGTGCGCCACGGTCTCGGCGGATTCTTCGCCGCCGATGGAGACATTCGGCTTGCTCGGCGCGGCGGCGGCAGGCGCCGGTTGGGGCGCAACCGCGGGCACCGGTGTCGGTGTGCGCGAACAGGCGCACACGCCAAGCGCGGCCAACAAAACGCAGCAAGCAGCCGTCAGGCGGGGGGCGCCGGCGCGCAGGAACCGGAGTGTCCGAATGGTCCATGCCGATTCCGGGCACCGGCCGCGCCCGCCTGGTGCCTGCGCAGTCGTTTTGCTGGTCGCTCTCAGCGCGACCATTGCCCACGCTGCCATCCGGTCACCGCACTCACCCACCACCTGCTCCTTCCAGTGCTCTGCCGCACGACAGGCGATCGCGACGTTAGGCTATTCTGCGCGTTCTGCGCAAACCCTTGCTGTCGACGGAAATCACGTGCCCCATTGGATCACCCACCCCTCCGAGCTGACCGACCGCCTGCAGGCAGCGCGCCCGTCGCGGATCGGCCTGGATACCGAATTCATTCGCGAACGCACCTACTGGCCGCAACTGGCACTGGTGCAGATGGCCATCGGCGAGGAGATCCTGTTGATCGACCCGCTGATCCCTGGTATGAACGAGGCGCTCAAGGAGTGGTTGACCGCCACCGACATCGTCAAGGTGATGCATAGCGCCAGCGAAGACCTGGTCACGTTCAAATGCGCGTGTGGTGCGTTGCCGCGGCCGTTGTTCGATACCCAGATCGCTGCAGCGCTGGCCGGTGTTGGCGGTGGCATGGGCTACCAGAAACTGGTGCAGGAAGTGACTGGCACCTTGCTGACCAAGGGCGAGACGCGATCGGACTGGATGCGTCGCCCGCTGTCGCCGTCGCAGCTGGAATACGCCGCCGACGACGTGCGCTATCTGTTTGCGATCCACGACGAACTCACCCGCCGCCTCACCGAGCAGGACCGCCTGGACTGGCTGGCCGAAGATGCCGAACGCCTGCTCGCCACGGTGGAGCACGACGATGGCGAACGCTGGCCGCATGTGAGCCTGCGCACCGCGCAATTCCTGGAGCCGGCGGCGCAACGGCGGCTACTGCGCCTGCTGCGTTGGCGCGACCTGCAGGCGCGTCAAAGCGATCGCCCGCGTAGCTGGATTCTGGACAACGAACTGGCCAGCCAACTGGCGCGGTTCCCGCCCGCCGATCTGGACGCGTTGCTGCGCCAGTTCGATAAATTTCCCAAGGCGCCGCGCAAGCTCGCCAATGCGGTGTGGGACGCGCTCAATACTCCCCTGCCCGACGAAGAACATGCGCCACTGGCCCAAGCCGCCACCGACGGCAACAAGGCCGTGCTCAAGCGCCTGCAGGACACCGTGGCGCAGCGCAGCCGTGAACTCGGTCTGCCGGATGGTCTGCTGGCCTCACGTAGGCACCTGGAAACCTTGATCGAACAGCGCAGCTGGCCCGCGGCGCTAGGCCAGTGGCGGCGTGCGGTGCTGGAAGCGCAGGTGATGCCGCTGCTGGAACAATCCGCAGCGTAACTTGCTAGCGGTTTGACACGTAAGCCCGCAGCGATGCGGGCTTTTTTCTTGGATTGCGTAGCAGCGGCGTCACGCCTCAGTCCGCGTCCTGCTCCGCCCAGCGGGTCAGGTTCTGCCGGATGCGGTCCATGTCTGCCCATGGATCCTTGCGACGGCGGCGCAGCTTCTCAGGTACATCGCGCAAAGTGAAGGCATCGGCGCGCTGCAGCTTGGACAACTCCGACCACGCCAGCGGCAACGCAACCGGCGCACCTGGTCGGCCACGCAGTGAATAGGAGGCCACTGCGGTGGCGCCGCGGCCGTTACGCAGGTAGTCGACGAAGATGCGCTTGTTACGCAGGCGCTTGGTGGCAGCGGCGATGAACCGCTGCGGCTCGGCCTGCGCCAAGGCATCGGCAAAGCCCTTGGCAAAGCGCTTGGTGACTTCCCAATCGCAGCCCGGGTTCAAGGGCACCACCACGTGCAGACCCTTGCCTCCGGAAACGCGCAAGAACGATTCCAGTTCCAGTTGCGCCAGCAACTTACGGATATCGTTGGCCGCACGTTTGACCTCGGCAAACGGCACATCCGGGCCCGGATCGAGATCGAATACGACGCGGTCGGCGACATCCGGGTGGTCGGCATGCGAGCCCCAGGGATGGAATTCCAGCGCATTGAATTGCACCAGTTCCAGCAAGCCGGACGCATCCTCCACGACCAGATAATACGCATTGCTGCCGGTCTCTTCGGTCAGCTTGACAGAACTCACGCGCTCAAGGCCAGCAGTGTGGTGTTTCTGGAAAAAACACGGTTTTTCCGCACCACTTGGGCAGCGGATGACCGACAGCGGCCGGCCCACGATCTGCGGCAACAGGTGGTCCATCACCGCTTGGTAGTAGTCCCAGACGTCGCGTTTGGTCGCGCGGATATCCGGGTAGATCAGCTTGGTCGGGCTGGACAGCGTCGGTAGCGCGTCCGATGCAGCTGAGGCAAGTGCCGATTTGCGCGTTGTCGCTGCCGCACGCGTTGCCCCGCGTTTCGGTGCCTGTGTCGCCACAGTGTCGGCATGTTTCGCAACACGCTTTGGCAAACGCTTGGCAGAAGACATTGAAACTGGGCCATCTACCGCATCGCTGTCGGTAAGATCGGCAATGCGCTTATCCGGGCGCAGCGCCTTGAACGAGGCCTGGCGCAACAAGTGCTGCCCACCGATGCCGCGATAGAACACCTCCACCACGAAACGTGGCGCAAACCAGGTGGCCCCGCGCAAGTCGGTATCGCTAGTGGGAACATGCGCAGTGGGCTTGCGGCCACCACCGCCCTCCAGTTGCTGGGTGATCTCGCGCATCAACGCATCGGAGAATCCGGACCCAACGCGGCCTACGTACAACCAGCCATGCACCGGGTCCGGCGTGGCCAACAACAGCGAGCCAAAGCCGCTGCGGCTGCCCTTGGGCGCGGTGTAGCCGACCACCGCATATTCCTGGCTGGCAAGCTGCTTGGTCTTGCGCCAATCGTCGCTGCGTCCTTGGCGATAAGGGCGATCTGCGCGTTTGGAAATGATGCCCTCAAAGCGCTGCTCGCCGGCCACCCGGAACGCCTCGGTGCCATCGCCTTCCACATGCGAGCTGTAGGCCAGACGCGCGTTGGGCGTCGCCTCAAGCACCTGCTGCAACAAGTGCTTGCGCTCGCGCAGCGGCGCTTCGCGAATATCTACTCCGTCCACGTGCAGCAGATCGAACACTGCCAGCGCCAGCGGCATCTGGCGTTCGCCAGACAGGGTGGCCTGCAAGAGATTGAAGTCTTCTTTGGTGCCGCGTCCGGCTATCAATTCGCCATCGATCTGCGCGCTGCGCAGGCCCAGCAACTGAATCGCATCGGCGATCTCTGGCGTCTTGTCGGTCCACTCCAGCGCATTGCGCGACCACAGCCGCACCTTGCCAGCGGTGACCGTCGCCAGGATGCGGTAGCCGTCCCATTTGATTTCATGCAGCCACTGCGCGCCTTCTGGTGGCGCCTGTCCCAGCGTGGCCAGCTGCGGCGCAAATGCGGCGTCTTCCCTCTCGGCGCACCGTGCATTGGTCAGCGTCAGCGCCTGCCTTGCCCAGGTACCGCGCTTTTTCGGGGCCGGCGGCGGCACGGTTGTCAGCGCCTTGCGCTTGGTCTTGCCGGTGCCTGCACGGCGCACATCGTCGGCAGGCGCGGCGGCGACATCGGCTAATAGATCGTCCGCCTCCACCGTGCCGGCGTAGGCATCGTTCTCTTTGAACAGCAACCATTGCGGCTGCCGCGCCGGTTTGCTGGAACGCACCAGATGCCAGCCGCCCTTGAGCTTGTTGCCGAACAACTCGAAGCGCAAATGCCCCTTGGCCAGCTGCGCCTCCGGGTCGCCCATGGTAGTCCACACGCCATGGTCGAACTGCGCCACATGCCCGCCGCCATACTCGCCCTTGGGAATCTCGCCCTCGAAGCTGGCGTAGTCGACCGGGTGATCTTCGACCTCCACCGCCATGCGCTTGACCTTGGGGTCGTAGCTTGGCCCCTTCGGCACAGCCCAGCTCTTGAGCGCATCGCCCACCTGCAGGCGGAAGTCGTAGTGGCGACGGCTGGCGTGGTGCAACTGCACTACGAAGATCGCGCGCTGTCCTTGCGGCAAGGCCTTGCCCGGTTCTGGCTCGCGGGTCTTGGCGAAGCTGCGCTTGCGGCGGTACTCGCTCAGGCTCATGGCAGACCTTTCCGCTTATTTGCCTGGGTGCCGGCGCACGCTGGCAGCGACCGGGCCGACCTTCTGCACGACCGCGCGCAGCTCCTCGATGCTGATACCCAGGGGCTTGGTCCAGTACTGCAGCTCGCAGGCTTCATTGGCGTTAATGCAGTCGCGGTCCGGCAAGCCGACCTTGCGTGTGTCGTCACTCATTGCATGCTCCTGTATCGTCATGGTCGGGTCTGCCAAGTCCGAGCCCTTCGGCTAGACAACGCCCGTAGCGACAATGCAAAAGCGTTCGAACAGGCGTCGTGAAAGGCCTGTTCACGCTGTGTGCAAGCCCCTGTTCCATAACGGCCGACCCCGGGCCACATGCCATAATGCCGCGCGCCCTTTCGGGCAGCGTGTCCACCCTTTATTCCGAGGCCATACCTCTGTGAGCAATACCACTTCGAAACTGGATTCCATCGCGCAAGCCAAAGCCAAGCTGCTGGACGAACTGCAGAAGCTGGAAGAGCAGGAGAAAACTGAGCGCGCGAGCGAGGCATCCTCTGCGCATGCCACCATCGTCTCGCTGCTCGAACAGTTCGCCGGTCACTTCAACACCAAACAGCGCAACGACATTGCCGCGTACCTGGGCACCACTGCCGCGCGCAAGGAAGTGGTCAAGAGCGGCCGCAGCGAAGTGAAGCCCAAGTACGAACTGCCGCACACCGGCGAAACCTGGTCCGGCCGTGGCCGCACCCCGAAGGCTTTCGCTGCCTGGGAAGGTTCGGTGTCGTACAAGGAATGGAAGGCCAAGAACCCGGACCTCAAGTTCCCGCTGGTTCGCGAGTAAGGCCAAGGCGCACACGACCGTGCCGCGGTGCACGGCCGGCTGCGTCCTTCGCTTGGCGAACCGCGCAGCTTGTGGGTAGAATCGAAACACGTGGGGCGGTAGCTCAGCTGGGAGAGCGTCGCGTTCGCATCGCGAAGGTCGAGGGTTCGATCCCCTTCCGCTCCACCATCGAATCAAACGAACGCGCCCTGGAAACGTCATGTTTCCGGGGCTTGTGCGTCTTGAAGGGCATTGCTCAGCGACGCGTTGTGCAAGGCAGCCGGTCGCCGTGGCGTGGGGATCACATCGCGCGCGCTAACGTCCGGCTTCCCCCTTAGCGGACCCAGATCATGAGCACGAAAGACCAGCAACCCGACCCTGTCGCCGACGATGCGCACGGCATGACTGAGAGCCAACAGGACCGCAAGCATGACGATGCCGCCAAGCAGCGCCAGGGCCAGGAAGATCTGAAGGTGCACGACGAGCACAGCCGCCGCCCCAAGGGCACGGTTGGTCAGGGAGAGTGAGTTAGCCCAAGCCACAGCCTGGCATCGCGCCGTGCCCGGGTCGCGCTGAGACGGTCGACCTCTACGCACCATCGCCCGCAAGACCGTACGACGTCTCGCGCACCTGACAACGCGAGGTCTGCGGGACCGGGATCGGGCGCCGTTACGCGCCCCTGCTCCTGTGGCAAGATCCGGATAGGCGCTCGCCGGTATACCGATGCCCTGGGAAGCAGTGCCATGGCGGCACGGCGATCACATCGGCCAGCGTCTTGCCGCCTTATTCCTTCATCGCCTTGATGGCGCCTTGTTCCGGTGGTGCTTTGCATGCAAATACCCGACGCACCTACGTTGCATCTGATCCACGCAACGCTGCTCCCAGGCGGCGTCAACGCGAACTTCGGTGCCCGCTTGCCAGCCAACGAAGATGAGCGTGTGGAGGCGCTGCATGCGTACCGCTTGCTGGACACCGCACCTGAGCCGAGCTACGACGCGTTCACCTCGATTGCAGCAACGCTCTGCCGCACGCCGATGGCGCTGATTTCGCTGGTCGATACCCATCGGCAGTGGTTCAAATCCAGGATCGGCATGCAGGCGACCGAGACGCCGCGCGAGCTGTCCTTTTGCGCGCACGCCATTCTTGAACCCGATCAGGTGATGGAGGTTGGCGACACCCATCTGGACGCGCGTTTCGTCAGTAATGCGCTGGTCACGGGCGAGCCGCAGATCCGTTTTTATGCGGGCGCGCCGTTGCTGACCTCCGACGGTATCGCGCTGGGCACTCTGTGCGTGCTGGATCACTCCCCGCGTCGCTTGTCGGTGGCCGAGCGCGACGCGCTGCAGGCACTGGCCAAGCAAGTCGTCAACACCATCGAACTGCAACAGGCCGCCCGACTGGTGGAACTGGATGCCTTGCGCGATGTGCTTACCGGGCTATGGAATCGCGCCGGGCTGGATCACGCCTTGCATGCGCTTGCAGACGCGCCCAACGCAGCGCCAGACGCCACGCTGGGCTTCATGTTGATCGAACTGGACGGCTTCAAACGACAAAAATTGCAGGCCGGTGCAGCAGCGGCAGATGCCACCTTGCTGCAGGTCGCTGCCGTGCTCGAAGCACAGCTGCCGCCCGCCGCAATCGTGGCGCACCTGGCCTGCGACCAATTCTGCGTGGCGCTGCCGACTCTCTCTACATCTGCAGCACTCGCTGCTGCCGAAGGCGTGCGCAGGACCATGGAAGACGCAGCCTGGCCCACCGGCCCGTTGACCATTAGCGCCGGGCTGGTGGATGTTGCCGCGCACGCTGCGCTCGACAGCAATACCTTGCTGGCACGCGCCCGGCACGCGCTGCAGCAGGCGCGTCGCGATGGCCGCAACCGCGTACACCGCTTCGCCGGTTGGCACCTACAGGATTGATCGGCGCACTGAGGGCTGGCCGTTCCGCTACGCCGCTGCAGCTCAGGCCGCCAGTGCGTCGGCGTTTCCGGCGATCTCGTCCACCTGCAGCACCTGCTCCATCTCCAGCAAGACCACGAAGCGCTCGCCCACCTTGCCCATGCCGCGCAGCAAATCGCGGCGGATATGGGTGCCGAATGAGGGTGCCGCTTCGATGTCCTGATCGGCCAGTTCGATCACTGCGTTGACCGCATCCACCAGCACGCCGATCACCTGCGTGCCTTGTGCCTGCTCGGTGGCCAGAATCACGATGCAGCTGCGTTTGCCGATCGCGCTGTCTGCGCGCCCAAGCCGAGACTGCAAGTCGACCACCGGCACCACTGCGCCACGCAGATTGATCACCCCGCGCACGCAATCGGGCATCGACGGCACTGGCGTAGGAGTGCGGTATTGAATGATTTCGCGAATTCCGAGAATGCTGGTGGCGAAGGTTTCGCCATCCAGTTGGAAGGTCAGGTACTGGGCCGCCGCGTCGGCGTCGCCAGGCATCACGTCGGGGGTCTGTGCGTCCATTGATGCTCTCTCAGAAGCGTGCGAATTGACTTTCGTCCGGGCCTTCGGCCATGGCATAGGCCGGCGCCGCGTTGCCGCGCCAGCTGCGCGCACTGCGTTCGCGCGGCTGCCCGCTGCTGGAACGGCTGGGCCGGGTGGGAACCGCCCTGCCGCGCCGGGGAGCGGTGGCGACCGGCTCCTGCCCGCCGAGCCGGAAGAACGCCATGCTCTGCTGCAACTGCTCGGCCTGCGAGCTCATTTCCTCGGCCGTGGCAGCCAATTCCTCCGAGGCGCTGGCATTTTGCTGGGTGGTCTGGCTCAACTGCACCACAGCCGCATTGATCTGGCTGACGCCGGACGACTGCTCTTCCGATGCGGCGGAAATTTCCTGCACCAGGTCCGATGTACGCTTGATGCTTGGCACGATGGTGTCCAGCAGCCGGCCGGCACGGTCGGCCAGCTCGACGCTGGAGCTGGCGACCTCGCCGATCTCCTGCGCAGCGATCTGGCTGCGTTCGGCCAGCTTGCGCACTTCGGCGGCGACCACCGCAAAGCCCTTGCCATGCTCGCCTGCACGCGCCGCCTCGATGGCCGCATTGAGCGCGAGCAGGTTGGTCTGGTAAGCGATGTCGTCGATGATGCCGATCTTCTGCGCGATCTGCTTCATCGCCTTGGTGGTGGCGACCACGGCTTCGCCGCCTTCGATGGTTTCCTTGGCCGCCTGCGTGGCCAGACTGTCGGTGACTTTGGCGTTTTCGGTGTTCTGTCCGATCGAGGCGGTCATCTGTTCCAGCGAGGCGCTGGTCTCTTCGACGCCAGCTGCCTGTTCGGCTGCGGCCTGGCTCAGCGATTGCGCCGTGGCGCTGACTTCCTCCGACGAACCGGACAGCAGTTCGGCGCTGGAATTGACCTCGCCCACCACCGCCACCAGCTTGCTGACCATCAGCTTCATTGCCGCCATTGCGCTGGTAGTGTCGTTCTGCCTGGTCTGCACCTGCATGGTCAGATCGCCCTGCGAAATCCGCGTGGCGACATCGACCACCATGCTCGGCTCGCCGCCGAGTTCGCGCATCAACGAACGCGCGATCAGGTAGCCGATCAACGCCGCACACGCCGCGGCCAGCAAGCTGCCCAGGATCAGCATGGAGTTGGTACGCGACTGCAGCTGATCGGCTTCGGCCGAGCGCGCGGCCAACAGCTCGCTTTCGGTGCGGCGCACTTCCGACATTTCCTCACGCATGCGATCCATGAACGCCTTGCCCTTGGAATCGCGCACCGTGGCAACCATCGTCTCCATCGATGCGGTTCCGGCATTGATCTTGCGGCGTAGCGCGATCTGCGGCTCGACCGCTTCGGACAGCCACCGCGCCTGCGCTTCCTTGACCGCGTTCAGACGAACCTGCTGCTTGGGATTGTCCGAGGTCAGCTTCTGCGCCTTGGCCAGATGCTTGTCGAATTCCGCCGTTCCGGTGTGGTACGGGGCCAGGAACGCATCCTCGCCGGTCAGCGAGAAGCCGCGTGCGCCGGTCTCGATATTGATCAGACTGCTGAGCGCCGCATCCGCCTCGGCCAGCACGTCATAGGTATGGTTGTTCCAGTAATTGGCTTGGGAAAGCTTGGTGACGTTGAAATAGGACACCCCTGCCAACACCAGAAGAATAGCGAGAACAGCGCTAAAGCCAGTGTAGAGCTTGGTAGCGACTTTGAGATTGTTGAACACGGGGATACCTTCAAGTGTGCTTGTTTCGGAAAAGTCCGATGAGGCTGGGCCGATGCAGGTTTGCCGTAAGGCAGGAGTGGGCGGGTGACACCGCTACACTTCAACCGTGCGCATAGGTCTATCGGCGATGCACAAATGCGCTTTAGACGCAAACCGGCGTATAGCGGCTATTCAGGTTTTTGCATATCCGTTTTTGTGACACCTGACATGGTGGGTAGGAAAACCCTGACAGGTTTGTGCGCAAACCATGGCGCCGCGTAGCGAACGCAAAGATGAAAAATGTGACACCCATCGTCCCGATTAACTCAGGTTTTACGCGGCGTGCGCCGCAACAACACGGATTGATCGAATGCGACCGGCTGGCAGGAGTGGGCAGCCCGCCTTGCGTGTAGGGGTTCTCTCGCCATTGGCTGCGCTAAATGCCGCGATACGGACGCGCCTCTAGCGGTCGTCCCCGCTACCCTGAGACGCGATGCCGCCGAAGGTATTGGCCATCGCGCAGTCGCCGCTGGCCGGTGCTTGCGCCAGCCAGCGTTCCAACGCAGTGCCCGGCGCGGCGCCGGGTCCGCGTTGCAGCATCTGCAAGGCCCGTGCATCCTGCTCGGCGCTCAGTTCCTGCAGCGGCTGAAATCGCTCGCCGCTCCAGGCCGCGATGGCGAGCCCATCCTGGAACAGCACCCGATTGCCCGGCACCCGTGCGATGCGCTCGCCCGGCAGCACGCTGCCCAGCAGATTGCTCGGATCGCTGGCGCTGACGCAGATCCAACACCCGTCCAGCGGCTGACCACGCACCCGGCGCAGCGCGACGATCGCAGCGGGCAACGCGAACTGCTCGCCGGACAGCCCAGCGATAAAACGCCCGCCGCGAATTTCGCCACGCGCTTCCAGCCGTTGATACATCCGCAGCAATTCGCGCCACGGCGGCAACCACCCGGCCTCGCGTTCGAGCAGCCGCCAGCACACCACGCCATAGCGCCGCAGCAACGTGCGCGCGACGTGTTCGAGTGTGTCTTGATGGCGCTCGCCGGCTTCGGCAAGCGGCAAGTCGGGCAACGCACGCACCGGTGCCCAGCGGCCCGCATCGCGAATACCCAGCGCACTTGCGCGGCGACGGTGCCGCGACAGCGCCGACGGGCGCTTGGACGCCGGCACCAGCAGCGCGCGCAGGCCGGCATAGCTGTCGCAATGCGCACGGCCGCGCATCACCAGCTCGCTCAATGCATCTTCCAACTCGGTATTCATCAGGTGCGCGGCGTCGGCAATTTCGTCGAAGAACAACGCACCTTGCTGCTGCAGGACCTGCATGACACGTTCGGCACGCGAACCCAACGGTGCGTCGTCCGCATCGCGCGCCAGTGCGCTCCAGCGCTGCGCTTCGCGCCGTGGCAGCAGCACGATCGGCGTGCTGCGTAGTGCAGCACCGCTCCGCCCACCACCCGGCCGCAAGCGTGCCCAGAGCGTGCGACCAGCGGTGCATAACTCGTCCAGCCAGGCCGGCTGATAGTCGCGCATACGCGCCGGCAACAACTCGCTCTCCCACAGCACCGCAGGCGCCTCAAAACCTTCGAGCTGCCCGACCACACTGGCCAGTGCGCCCGGCCCGGCCACGCGGCTGCTGCTGTCCACGTGCTGCCACTCGAACAGGAAGCGCGCGTAATCGCGCTGCGACACCGGCTCGATCTCGCGGCGCAATCGCCCCAGCGTATAGCGATGGATGCGGGCCAGCAGGTGACGCTCGCACCATTCTTCCGCCTGTGCGTGCGCACCGAACTGTCCGGTCATGACGTAACCCTCGCGCTGCAAGGCCGCCAGCGCCAGCGCGATCTCTGCTTCCGGCACCTGCAACGCGTGAGACAACGCCGACACGTGTGCCGGGCCCACGGCGGACAAGTGCCCGCGCAGCAGTTCGCGCACCGCCCAGTCGCGCTCCCAATCGACAACGCGGCAATCGTCCGGCGCCTGCAACGGCGGCTGCGCAGCCGCTTCTGGATACAGCGGTAGAAACCAATCGATGCGCTCGGCGCTGATCCACAGCGTCGGACTGCCGCGCAAGGCAATGCAGGTGGCACGACCAGCCGCAGCCAGCGCGGACAACCAGGCCTGCCACTGCGCGTCGGTGGTTTCTTCGACTGGCAGCACACCGAGCTCTACCAACGCCTCGTGCATTTCTTCGGCATCGCGCGGCTGCGGCCAGGCTTCCTCGCGCACTGCCGCGATGGCCTGCGGATCGAGCTGGCCCAGGTCGTCGCTGGTCTGCGGCGTATAACGTCGACTTTGCACGGCCTGGGTCCGGCGTTCTTCCAATGGTGCATCGTCGAGAAATGCGTAGGGACGCGCATTCAGGGCTTCGGCTGCCAGAGGAGACGGTGCGGCCAGATCGCGCGCAATCAGCGCGACCGCACCCGATTCCAGCCCGCGCAACACCTGCAACCAGCCTTCGCTGTCCATGGCGTGATGCAGACAGTCTTCCAGCGTCTGCGCCACCAACGGGTGGTCGGGCACTTCGCGTTCGCCGACCAGATTCTCTGCGCAGGCGACCTGATCCGGAAACACCGTGGCCAGCAGATCCTCCGACTTCATCCGCTGCAACTGCGGCGCCACCTTGTTGCCGCCACTGAAGCGCGGCAGCGCCATCGCATTGGTCGCGTTCCAGCGCCAACGCACGCCGAACAAGGGCGCATCCAGCAATGCCTGGATCAACACATGCCCGGCCGATGACGAATGCAGGTAACGGCCAACTTCCTCCAGCGCAAAACTATGACTGGTGGACAGCGACAGCACGATCGCATCTTCGGTGGCTGCAGCCTGCAATTCGAAATTGAAGGTGCGGCAAAAGCGCTTGCGCAATGCCAGCCCCCATGCGCGATTGATACGGCTGCCGTACGGCGAATGGATCACCAACTGGGTACCGCCGCTGGCATCGAAAAAACGCTCCATCACCAGACACTGTTGGGTAGGCATCGCGCCCAGTGCGGCGCATGCGTTGGCCAGATAGTCCACCAGTTGCCGCGCCGCTTCGGCGGACATCTCCAGCTCCTCCTGCAGCCAATTGCAGGCCGCCTGATGTGGCGCGGTGTCCAGCCGCGCGGCAAGTTCGCCACGCAGGCGCGACACCGCCGCCGACAGTTCGTCGCTACGGCCCGGTGCTTCGCCCAGCCAGAAGGGAATATTCGGCGGTGCGCCCTTGGCATCTTCCACACGCACGCGCCCGGCCTCAACGCGCAGGATGCGGTAGCTCGCGTTGCCGAGTTGGAACACATCGCCGGTAAGACTTTCGACGGCAAAATCCTCGTTCACCGTGCCGATCTTTTCGGCCTGCGGTTCCAGCACCACGCTGTAGTCGCCGGTTTCGGGAATGGTGCCGCCGGAGGTCAGTGCGGTCATGCGCGCACCGCGGCGTGCATGCAGGCGCCGATGCACCGC
This sequence comes from Xanthomonas prunicola, assembly GCF_002846205.1. Taxonomy (GTDB): domain Bacteria; phylum Pseudomonadota; class Gammaproteobacteria; order Xanthomonadales; family Xanthomonadaceae; genus Xanthomonas; species Xanthomonas prunicola. The sequence continues at coordinate 223,473 of NZ_PHKV01000004.1, read as the reverse complement.
ATCGCGATGCAGATACCCGGCGCGCGGACCTAGCCGCGTGCTGAAGCCATCGCACAGCATGCGCACCACACTATCGAAGGTGGCGCGGCTCAACCCGGCAAACGGCCACGCACGCCGCATCAGTGCAAACAGCGCATCTTCGTCCCAGTCTTCGCACGCGGCTTCGGCCACGATTTGCTGCGCCAACACGTCCACCGGTGCCAACGGGATGCGCAAGGCATCCAGCTCGCCGCGGCGGATGCTATCCAGCAGCGCAGCGCATTCGACCAGTTCGTCGCGGGTCTGCGGAAACAGACGCGCCTTTGGCGTGCCGCCAACCTTGTGCCCGGAACGCCCGGCGCGTTGCAGGAAGGTGGCGATCGAACGCGGCGAACCGAGCTGGCACACCAGGTCCACATCGCCGATATCCAGGCCGAGTTCCAGCGATGCGGTGGCCACCAGCACGGTGAGGTCGCCAGCCTTGAGACGTTGCTCGGCCAGCAGACGCGTTTCGCGCGACAGGCTGCCGTGATGCGCCGCCACGCGCTGCTTGCCGAGCAGATCTCCCAGGTGTCGCGCCGCACGCTCGGCCATGCGCCGCGTATTGACGAACACCAGCGTGGTGCGATGCTGCTGCGCGAGTGCGGCCACGTCGGCATAGACCTGCAGCCATTGGTCGTTGGACATCACCACGCTCAGCGGCGTGGGCGGTAACGCCAACGCCAGATCGCGTTCACGCGTGTAGCCGATATCGACGATCTCGCAGGGCGGCGGTACGCCGTCTTCGTCAACGCCAACCAGAAAGTGCGCGACGGTTTCGATGGGTTTCTGGGTCGCCGACAAACCGACCCGCGTGATCGGCTGGTCGGCAAGCCGCTGCAGCCGCTCCAACGTCAGGCTCAGATGGCTGCCACGCTTGTCCGCCGCCACCGCATGGATTTCATCGACGATGACCGTGCGCACATGCCGCAACGCACTGCGCCCGGATGCCGAGCCCAGCAGCACGTACAACGACTCCGGCGTGGTCACCAGGATGTGCGGCGGCACCCGCCGCGCCTGAGCCCGCTCGCGTTGCGGCGTGTCGCCGGTGCGTACCGCCGTGCGCACTGCCACATCCGGCAGGCCTTCGGCGGCCAGGGCCGCCCGGATGCCCTGCAGCGGAGCCTCCAGATTGAGATGGATGTCATTGGACAGCGCCTTCAGCGGTGACACATACACCACGCGCGTCTGGTCGGGCAGCGCCCCGCCGTTGTCCAGCCCGTCACGGATCAGCGCATCGATCGCCGCAAGGAACGCGGTGAGCGTCTTGCCCGACCCGGTGGGTGCCGCCACCAGCGTATGCCGGCCGGCCTGGATCGCCGGCCACGCAGCCACCTGCGCCGGCGTGGGCGCAGCGAAGGTCTGCGCGAACCACGCAGCGACCACGGGATGGAAATGCTGCAGAACAGGATGCATGGGCGATGTCAGCCGCGAATGGCCAGCCTGGACGACCAGCCGGATGGGGTCAACGAAGCAACGATATCTGTGAGGTGGCGCCGCTGTGGCACCGATGCAAGCCGCCATCTGCAAGGCTGGTGAATGGATTCACCGGCGTTCACGGCACTCGCAGGTGGACTCCCTACCCTGCATCACTCCCCAGGCAACCCGAAAGGTGGAAGCATCATGAAGGCGAGCGGCAATACCATTCTGGTCACGGGCGGCGGCTCCGGGATCGGGCGGGCGCTGGCACAGCGCTGGCACGCTGCGGGCAACCGCGTGATCGTTGCGGGGCGGCGCCGTGCCGCGCTGGAAGCCACCGCAACCGATCATGCCGGCATGCACGTGCGCGAGCTGGACATCGCCGATCCCCATGCTGTTGCGGCCTTCGTGCGCGATCTGCTCGACGCGTTCCCCGACCTCAATGTGCTGGTCAACAACGCAGGCGCCTATGCAGGCGAGGATCCGCGCCGCAAGCGCGACCTGGCAGATGCCGAACGCATGATCGTCACCAACGTCCTGGGCCCCATCCGGTTGACCGACGCGTTGATCGAGCATCTGCGCACGCAACCGGATGCGGCCATCCTCAACGTGTCCTCCGGGACGGCCTTCGTGCCCTATCCGGCCGCACCTACCTACAGCGCCAGCAAGGCGGCCCTGCATTCCTACACCGCCGCGCTGCGGCCGCTGCTGCAGGGACAGGTCGAAGTGATCGAGATCGTGCCGCCCCAGGTCCAGACAGAGCTGACGCCCGGTCAGTCGCAGGACCCGAACTCCATGCCGCTGGACGCATTCGCCGATGAAGTGCTGGCGCTGCTGCATCCCGACCCTGAAAGCGCGCGCTCGCCTGCCGAAGTCTGCGTCAGCCGGGTTCGCCCCTTCCGCGATGCCGAGCGTCACGGCCAGTTCGAAGCGACGCTGGCGATGATGGTGGCGCACCTGTCAGCAGACTGAAAACCTCACACTGAAGCATGCACACAGCACGCGCATCGAGGCCACAAACAGCCATGCGATTGTCGGGCAGACGCCACCGTGGCACATTGGCGGCATGCCCAGCCTCATCCTCTTCATGATTGCCGGCGCCGCGCTGTTCGCGTTCTGGAACTCCTCGCGTGCCGCAGCCGAACGCGCCGAGATCCTCGGCCGCAATGCCTGCCGTGCGGCCGATGTGCAGTGGCTGGACCAGAGCGTGCACTCCACCAATCTGCGCGTCTGCAGACTGCCCACTGGATGGCTTGGCTTCGAGCGCACGTTCCGCTTCGAGTATTCCTACGATGGCGCCGATCGCCACAGCGGCAAGCTGGTGCTGCGTGGCGATCAGTTGATTGCGTTCACCGGGCCGCAGGTGGCCACCGTGCGGGCGCTGCATCCGGAGCAGCAGCGACTGGAATGACGGGGAGTGCCGGGCAACGCGTGTCGCGCTCACGTCCTGAGGCCTGCGCCCGACAGCGATCACGTGACAGCTGGAACCGAACGCGCACCGGTCGCCGATCGGCCGGGCCCCGCCACGCAGCCTCACTCAGCGCGAAGCGTGACCGCATGCGGTCGGAGGCGGTGACGGACGCGATGCGCTTGGCAGGCACTCCACATCGAACCAGCTCACCGCTCCAGCGCGGAATCCAAGGGCACCGGCTCATAGCCATTGCCCCTGCCACTTAGCCAGCGTATTTCCAGCTTGCCCTCCCGACGCAGATACGCCTGTGCGCGTTTGCATAGCGGACGAGCAAGATCGGCAGGTTGCAACGGTCGCGGCTTGCCGGCCACTTCGATAGTGAGAAAATGCACTTCAGCAGGTGTGTCGGTGTAGCTGCGCGCAACAAGGGACGTCGCAGCATCGATGAAGCGATAGATGTCGTATTCGTAATAGTCATCGTACATGCCGGACGCATCCGGCTCGCCGCAATCGACATGACGAACGCGCTCCACCTGCATCGGAACGCCTTCGTCGTGCATGTCGGCAACGCCTACTTGACCACGCGCAGGTGCGGGCGCTTGCCCCCGCTGGGCGGCTCGTCCGGCGTCGGCACGCTCGGCGGCGGTGCGCCTGGATCCGGCGGCTCGCTGCTGGTACCGGGAATGTCGTCCGGCAACGCCATGCCCTGCCCGGTCTCGCGCGCGTACACAGCCAGCACGGCCGCCATCGGCACCATCACCGGGTGGCTCACACCACCAAAGCGCGCGCTAAAGCTCACGCTCTCGTTGTCGACCTGCAGGCCAACCACCGCGCGCTCGGCGATATTCAACACGACGCGACCGTCCTTGACGGCACTGGCGGGGACCTGCACACCGGGCAGGCTTGCATCCACCAAAACGTGCGGCGTCATGCCGTTGTCGTTGATCCATTCAACCAAGGCCCGCAACAGGTACGGGCGATGGCTGGTCATGCGGGGGAAATCTTCGCTCATAGCGTCATTTTACCCGCACACGACCCGCAACGGCGGCTGCGCGATGGGGCGTCGGTCTGTTGGCATACAGCCGTCGCATCAGCCCGGCAGATCGCGCAGCTTCTTCTCCTGATCGGTCAGGCTGCGGATGAAACCGGGATTGCGGAAAATGCGGTTGCCGTAATCCTCGATCACCTTGCCATCCTTGGGCAGGCTGATCTCCAGGGCGTCCAGTCGCCAGATGATCGGCGCCATTGCGCAATCGGCCAGACTCATTTCCGGATTGAGGAAGAACTTGCTGGCTTTGAACAACGGCACCGATGCGGTGAGCAGTTCCTTCAGGCGCTTGCGGCCGGCCTCGGCCTGCGTCTTGTTGCCGAGCTGGATCGCCTGTACCTGCGGCACCCAGTCATGCTCGATGCGCAACATCGCCAGGCGCAACCGCGCGCGAGAGAGCGGGTCGACCGGCATCAGCGGCGGATGCGGATAGCGCTCGTCCAGGTATTCGCTGACCACCGACGCGGCGTACAGCACCAGGTCGCGTTCGACCAGCGTCGGCACCGAATGATAGGGATTGAGATCGATCAGATCTTCGGGAGGATTTTGCGGGTCGACCGGCACCAGGTCGTAGGTCACCCCTTTCGCCGCCAGGACCAGACGGACCCGGTGGCACAACACGTCGTCGTTGGACGAAAACAAAGTCAAGGTATTCCGCATACGCACACTCGTCGCCATTCAAGGCTCTCCGACGACCGGAATCCGCCGGCCGCATCGGCGCGGCCGGCCCAACGCCGACAGTCACCACGGTCTATCGAGTGTGCAATCACGTCACGCAAAAGCCAAGAGTGATAGGCCTTATTAACGTTCCGATAAGGCGGTTATTGCGCTGTTACACGGAAAATAGGTGCCGTGTGGGTGCTACAACAATGTCACGGGACTCGAAACTGGTGGCCTCAACCGAGGCACTCCTGGCTTGCCGCCACTCACCACACCCCCTCTCCCGACGAGAGGGGGTACGCGCTCTCCCGCTCGGAAGAGGCTCAGCATACGGTGACGTTGCAAGACACACTGCAGATACCTGCCCTGGACTGCATTTGTTCGCTATTGCAACCAATGACGGCTCAAGCAGCGCTCAATGCACATCCTTCCAATATTCCTTCTTCAGCAGGTACGCCAGGAAGGTGAGCAGCGCCAGGAACAGCACCACCCACACGCCCATGCTCTGGCGTTTCAGTGCGGCCGGCTCGCCGGCGTACTCGAGGAAGTTGGCGATGTCGCGCACGGTCTGATCGAACTCCACCGGCGTTTGGCGCCCCGGCTGCCCAAGCTTCAACGCCTCTACTGGCTTGTCGCCAGTGGCCTTGTCGGGCTGGCCGAATTGCGCCTGCTGCAAGCCTTGCAACTCCCACAGCGGGTTGGGCATGGATGCGTTCGGGAACAACTTGTTGTTCCAGCCCAGCGGGCGGGTCTGATCCAGATAGAACGACTTGAGGTAGGTATAGACCCAGTCGGTGCCGCGCACGCGCGCGATCAACGTCAGATCCGGCGGCGCCTTGCCAAACCACTTGGTCGCCGCATCGTGCGGCATGGTGCCTTCGATGTGTTCGCCGACTTTGGCACCGGTGAAGTTGAGGTTGGTCATGACCTCTTCTTCGCTCAAGCCCAAATCGCTGGCCATGCGCGAATAACGCAGGTATTTCAGCGAATGGCAGCCGGAGCAGTAATTCATGAACAACTGCGCGCCGCGTTGCAGCGAAGCGCGGTCGCTCAGGTCATTGCCTGCGTGCTGCACTGCCCCGCCCTCGGCCGCCATTGCGCCACCGGCTGCAATCAACAGGCCGCAGAGCAAGGCGACCACGCGCGATTTCCATGACGTCACGGTGGAGTTAGTCATGGACGGTCACCCGTTCCGGAACCGGCTTGGTTTTGTCCAGCCGCGTCCACACCGGCATGGTGATGAAGAAGGCGAAGTAGAGGAAGGTCAGTACGCGCCCGACATAGGTTTCGTGCGCGTCGGTACCGGGACCGGAACCAATCACGCCCAACCACACGAAGCACACCACCAGCACACCCAAGGCCACCTTGGAAATCCAGCCGCGGTAGCGCACCGACCGCACTTTGGCGCGATCCAGCCAGGGCACCATGAACAGGATCGCGATGGCCGAGAACATCACCAGCACGCCACCGAGCTTGTTAGGCACCACCCGCAACATCGCGTAATACGGCGTGTAGTACCACACCGGCTTGATGTGCTCCGGCGTCACCAGGCGGTTGGCCTCGGTGAAGTTGTCGTGCTCCAGGAACAGGCCACCGAACGCCGGCGCGAAGAAGATGATGAAGGCCGCGATCAGCAGCAGGAATCCGACACCGACCAGATCCTTGACCGTGTAATACGGATGGAACGGAATGCCATCGGCTGGCTTGTGCGCATCCCAACGATTGCCCTTGGGACCCTTCTTGATCTCCACACCGTCCGGATTATTCGAACCCACTTCGTGCAACGCGCCGATATGCAGCACGATCAACAGCAGCAGCACCAGTGGCAGTGCGATCACGTGCAGCGCGAAGAAGCGGTTGAGCGTTGCATCGCCGGGCAGGTAGTCGCCCATGATCCATTCGGTCAGCCCATTGCCGATCACCGGAATGGCGCCGAACAGCGAGATGATCACCTTCGCGCCCCAGAACGACATCTGCCCCCACGGCAGCACGTAGCCCATGAAGGCTTCGGCCATCAGCACCAGGTAGATCAGCATGCCGAGAATCCACACCAACTCGCGCGGCTTCTGGTAACTGCCGTACATCAACCCGCGGAACATGTGCAGGTACACCACAATGAAGAACAGCGACGCGCCGGTACTGTGCATGTAGCGGATCAGCCAGCCCCACTCCACGTCGCGCATGATGTATTCGATCGAAGCGAATGCATCGGCGGCGCTGGTCTTGTAGTGCATCGTCAGGAAGATGCCGGTGACGATCTGATTCACCAGCACCACGATGGCCAGCGAGCCAAAGTAGTACCAGAGGTTGAAGTTCTTCGGCGCGTAGTACTCGCTGATGTGCTTGCGGTACATGGGCATCAGCCCGGGCGCACGCTCGTTGACCCAATCGAAGACGCCGTTGGCGGTACGGACCAGAACATTGCTCATCAGGCAGCCCCCGTGCTTTTGGCCGACGTACCGGCATTGTCAGGATCGACGCCGATCACCAAGGTGTTGTCGTCTACATAGTGGTGTGGGGGCACCAGTAGATTGATCGGTGCCGGCACGCCGTCGAAGACGCGCCCGGACATGTCGAACCGCGACTTGTGACAAGGGCAGAAATAACCGCCCTTCCACTGCGGGTCATAGGGCTCGGGGCGGATCTCGGCGACCATCTCCGGCGAGCAACCCAGATGCGTACATAGCCCGACCAGCACCGAGATGTCGGACTTGATCGAGCGGTATTCCGGATTTTTCAGCACGTACTCCGGCTGCTGATCCTTGTTCTCGGACTTGGGGTCCTTGAGCCGGTCGTCCAGCGACGGGAGTGCGTCAAGCATGGCTTTGGAGCGCTTCACGATCCAGATTGGCTGACCGCGCCATTCAAGGACCATGCGCTGGCCTTCCTGCAAGGCGCTGATGTCGGCGGTTACCGGTGCGCCGGCCAACTTGGCACGTGCACTGGGATTCCACGACTTCACGAACGGAACTGCGACGAATCCTGCTCCGACCGCACCGACCACGGCCGTTGTCGCGGTTAAAAACCGACGACGCCCGATATCAGCAGGTGCGTTAACCCCATCGTTGGCCATCCGGCTCTCCGATCTTGATTAGGTAGCGTGAGGCTGCCAACGGCTGGCGGGGGGTCCAGCCGCGATGAATCGACCGCAGTGTAGCGGAACGCTTAATGCACAGACAACGCAATGTACGCAGTCGGACCCATGCGATGCAACGGTCGATGCAGAGGAGCGCCGATCATGTGGAGCGCAGAGCGCGCGGAAGGTGGGTTCGGCGGTGACGCAGTGCCGGTGCATCGCCTGCAACGGCAATGCACGCGTGCGATTGATCCGTGGGCATGATGCAAGCGCAGCAAACGATCGCTCACGATTCGCCGTGGGCACTTGCAACGCCTATGGCCAAGACAGAAAGCAATCCGCCCTACCGCAGTCTGCGCAGCGCTCTGCCGAGCATCACCAAGAGTGGCTAAGGAATGTAGCCAGCAATCGTCGACTCGCCCTGCAGCGCGTAGGAGCGGCGGTGCGCGCGACATGGCGCCCGAGCACCCGTTGCGCTCGCCTGGCGCACGGCCGCACAGTCGTTTTGTTCGCCGCCTTAATTGGCTGCAGTCACCTGGCCACGATAGCGGCCGGCCAATACACCCACACGTTGCACATACCGCTGGGTCTCGCTATACGGCGGCACACCGCCATAACGGTCGACTGCGCCCTCGCCTGCGTTGTAGCCGGCAGCAGCCAGGGTGAGGTCGCCATTGAAGCGCTTCAGCAGCCAGGACAGATACTGCACACCGCCGCGAATATTTTGCGTTGCATCATAGGCGTCGCTGACGCCGAAGCGGCGTGCCGTCCCCGGCATCAACTGCATCAGGCCTTGCGCACCGGCGCGACTGAGCGCAAGCGGGTTGTAGGCCGATTCGGCGTGGATGATCGCACGCACGATCGATTCCTCCACCCCGAACTCGCGCGCCGCCGCAGCGATTTCCTGCTGATACGCGCTGGTATTGAGGCGGATCGCACCGAAATTGACGCCGGGCCTGGCACCGCAGGCGTAGCAGGTTTCGATAAAGCTGTAATGGATGGTGCGCAGGCCTTCGATGCTGGCGACCTGGCGCGGACGGGCACTGGTGTAGTGGCGCACACCGTCCTTCATATACGAATACACCTGCCCACTGATCACCCGGCGCGGGTTGACCGCTGCCGCTGGCGGGGGCACGACCGAGGTGGCCGATACCGGCAACGCACGCGGCGCCAGCGCCGAAGCGACCTCGGCAGCATGGCGTGGCGGCTGGGTGACCGGTTGGCTGATGAGAGTGGCCGGCGCGCCGCTGTCGATATTTGCCATGCTGGGCGCGGGGCTGGTGGGCGGGCGCGCCGCCGAAGCGGTGGACGCAGGGCTGCGACGGGCCGACCGATCCGGCGTGTAGCTGCTGATAACGCTGCAGGTCGCGCCGCTCTGGCGCTTGCTCAGATAGCTGGTGATACCGTCGCCGCTGACGCACTTGTACAGCGTGCCGGCGCTGACCGGCGCAGCCGACAACGTGACAAGCATCAGCCCCAGCACTCTTGACATCCCCTTCATGTGGCGCAGTGTCCCAGCTTGCCCAGGGCTTGCCAAGTGTCGGCCAGCGTGAGAGCAGCCAACAGCACGACTGCGCAGCCGCCAGGCGGACGCGGCCGGCCGGTGCTCGGGATCGGCATCTAGCACGCAGACACTCCGGTCCCTGCCCGCCGCCCATGCCCACCTGCGACCGTTCGCTACGCGTTGTTCGCCGTTCCTACTACGGCAGCCGGTCTAGTTGCCCGCGCAACGCGTTCAGCGCCTGGGTCAGCGCGGTACGCGCTTGGGCCGGCGCAATCGCGTCGAACGGCAGGTCCGGCAGCAACAAGTTGGCCGCCAATGCGGGCATGCTCGGCGCACCAAGGCCCAGCCAGCAGTGCGCGTGGCCGTCCGCCTCCAAAGCGCCCAGCCAAGGCGGGATGCGCGCTGTGCATGGCACCAGCGTGGTCACCGAACAGGGCGCCATCTATCAGTATCTGGCAGAGCTCTACCCAGAAGCCGGTTTGTCGCCCGCGCCAGGCGACGCCGACCGCGGCGCCTACCTGCGCTGGTTGGCATTCTATGGCTCGGCCTTCGAGCCGGCGATCATGGACCTTGCCCTCAAACGTGAGGCGCCACCGTGCTCGCTCTCGCCCTACGCAAGCGCCGACACCGTGTTGCAGGTGGTCTATGCGCAGCTGACAAAGGGTGATTACTTGCTCGGCGGGCGCTGCAGCGCGGCCGATGTGCTGTGGGGCGGCGCCTTGGCGTGGATGGTGGAATTTGGCCTGATCGACCCGCCCGCCCCCACTCGTGCCTCTATCGCCCGGATGGCTGCACGCCCGGCAGTGGCGCGTGCCCAGGCGGTCGATGCCCCCACCGGGGCGGACGCTGCCGGCGCAAGCGGGTAAACTGCGCGGCTCTCTTCTACCCGCCTGGAATAAGCGCCATGCCCGGGACATCCGTTTCCGACCTGTCCACGGCCACCGCCGTGGATGCACCCGCCCTGTTGCCGTTGCCCGTCGCCCGCCCGGCGGCGCCTGCCGTGGTGCGCGGCAAGCTGTATATCAAGACCCACGGGTGCCAGATGAACGAGTACGACTCGGCCAAGATGGCCGACGTGCTTGCCGCCTCCGAAGGTCTGGAGCTGACCGACAACCCGGAAGAAGCAGACGTGGTGCTGGTCAACACCTGCTCCATCCGCGAAAAGGCGCAGGAAAAGGTGTTCAGCCAGTTGGGGCGCTGGAAGGCACTGAAGGCCGGCGGCAAGCCGGTGATTATCGGCGTGGGCGGCTGCGTGGCTTCGCAGGAAGGCGAGGCCATCGTCAAGCGCGCGCCGTATGTGGATCTGGTGTTCGGCCCGCAGACGCTGCACCGGTTGCCAGAGCTGATCCGTGCAAGGCGCGAATCGGGCAAGTCGCAGGTCGACATCAGCTTCCCGGAGATCGAGAAATTCGACCGCCTGCCCGAGCCGCGTGCCGATGGCCCGTCAGCGTTCGTGTCGATCATGGAAGGCTGCTCCAAATACTGCTCGTTCTGCGTGGTGCCCTACACCCGCGGCGAAGAAGTCAGCCGGCCGTTCGAAGACGTGCTGGTGGAAGTGGCGCAATTGGCAGCGCAAGGCGTGCGCGAAATCAACCTGCTTGGCCAGAACGTCAACGCGTATCGCGGTGCGTACGGCGCCGATGCCGGCGACGCCGCGCAGTACGCCGATCTGGGCCTGCTGATCCGCACCATTGCGCAGATCGAAGGCATCGGCCGGATCCGTTTCACCACCTCGCATCCGTTGGAGTTTTCCGATTCCCTGGTGGATGCGTACCGCGATGTGCCGCAACTGGCCAACTATCTGCACCTGCCGGTGCAGGCCGGCAGCGACCGCATTCTGTCGGCGATGAAGCGTGGCTATACCGCACTGGAATTCAAATCCAAGATCCGCAAGCTGCGTGCGGTGCGGCCGGATATTTCGATCAGTTCGGATTTCATCGTCGGCTTCCCCGGCGAAACCGAAGCCGACTTCGAAAAGACCATGAAACTGATCGAAGACGTCGGCTTCGACCAGAGCTTCTCGTTCGTCTATTCGCGTCGCCCGGGCACCCCGGCGTCGGACCTGCAGGACGATACGCCGGAAGCGGTGAAGCAGGCGCGTCTTGCGCGTCTACAGGCGCACATCAGCGCGCATGCGGCGAGCATCTCGCAGTCGATGGTGGGCAGCGTGCAACGCGTGCTGGTGGAAGGCCCCTCGCGGCGCGACCCGAACGAATTGACCGGCAAGAGCGAAAACATGCGCCCGGTAAATTTCCCGGGCAACCCGCGTTTGATTGGGCAGTTTGTGGATGTATTGATCACCGAGGCGATGAGCAATTCGCTGCGTGGTCGCATTCAACTGGACGACAGCGCGCACTGATCGCGCGTGGGCGCCGCGCACTGCGGCGCACCTTCAAGCAGCGCGCCGACGCTCCGACGCGTGTCGCGCGCAATGGTCAAAATTTCACCACGCATCCGTAGCACCTTGCAGGGCAAGGCCTCGTCGCACTTACCCACAGGCTTTGCCGAATTCGATCCACATCCTGTGTGGACAACCCTGCCGGCACTGATGGTTTTTTCACCACCACCCTAGCGGGCCTTGCGCCAGTAGGCGCGACAACCTTTATCCACAGGTTAGTGATGAGTGACTCCACAGCGCTTGTGGAAAACCTGCACGCACCTGCGAACAGCCGCATTGCCGAGGTGCCGCGCCGTTTGGCGTGTTGGTGGGATCACGTGCCGCGCGCTACCCTTTCGATCCCGCCCTACCGACGCGCACCTGCGTGCGCTGTCCGATCCAATCATGAACGCAACAGCACATCGCGACTTCACCCTGGAACCCGAGGACACCGAACGTCTGGCCAATCTGGCCGGCCCGTTCGATGCACATCTGCGCCAGATCGAACTCAAGCTTGGCGTCGAGATCGCCAACCGCGGCAACATCTTCCGGGTCACCGGACCGGAGCCCGCCATCACCGCCACGCAGTCGCTGTTGACCGCGTTGTACGAAGAGGCCGCTGCCACCACCTTCGACTCCCACGCGATCCATCTGCGGCTCAACGATGCCAACCTCGAGCATGTCGCCGAGCGCGCATACCAGGCCCAGGATGTCGCCATCAAGGTCAAGCGCGGCACCGTGCGTGGCCGTGGCGCCAACCAGGCCAAATACCTGCATGCGATCGCCACGCACGACATCAATTTCGGCATCGGTCCGGCCGGTACCGGCAAGACCTTCCTGGCGGTGGCGTGCGCGGTGGAAGCGCTCAACGAGTCGCGCGTGCAGCGCTTGATCCTGGTGCGCCCGGCAGTGGAAGCCGGCGAGAAGCTGGGGTTTTTGCCGGGCGATCTCAGCCAGAAAGTCGATCCGTACCTACGCCCGCTCTACGATGCGCTCTATGAAATGCTGGGCGTGGAAAAAGTAGTCAAGCTGTTGGAGCGCAACGTCATCGAGATCGCGCCGCTGGCCTATATGCGCGGCCGCACGCTCAACGATGCATACGTGATCCTGGATGAGGCGCAGAACACCACGATCGAACAGATGAAGATGTTCCTGACCCGCTTGGGCTTCGGCTCCACCGCGGTGGTGACGGGCGACCTCACCCAGATCGATCTGCCCAAGCACGTCAAGTCCGGCCTGCGCGATGCGATCGAGGTGCTGCACGAGGTCGACGGGGTCAGCTTCACGTTCTTCGAAGCACGCGACGTGGTACGGCATCCGCTGGTGGCGCGTATCGTCAATGCCTACGAAAAGCGTGACGGTATCGACAAAGAGACCGGTCCGGCGGCATGAGCCGGCGTCTAGTCCGTGTGACGCTGGCCGCCCTGCTCGGCATTGCATTTAGCCCCGCCGGTTTCGCCCAATCACCGGCGGACAGGGCGAACACGCCGCAGCGCGTCGCCCTCAGTCAGACCGTCACCCTGCCATGCGTGTCGATCTCCGTCGATGAAGGCACCATCGTTCTCCCCGAATCGGAACTGCAGCGGGCCGCTGCGTTCCGGCGCAGCTTCGCCAGCGCTCCCGTAGGCAATGAACGACAGCGGCTAGCCTGGATCGCAGGCGACCGGGCGCAGGCGCTATTGGCGGCAGCCGGCGACACCCACGACCGATTCGGCTGCGCCGCAGTGGACGCTGCGCAGGCGTCTGGCGACGGCATGTATCTGGTCGGGGCCCTGCTCGAACGCGGGCAGGCCGCCGTGTTGACGCGCGCGCCGAGCGGCTTCGCGCCTGCGATCACGGTCCAGCATACCGACCCACAATGCCAGGATGGTCCGCACGGCAGCATCGTGTATCGCATCGCCGATGGCGGACCATTACTGCTGACGCTGACCGAATGTGTCCGATGATTCCCACCTCGGCCTCATTGCCACTTGTCGCGGCGAAGCGTCACACGCGCGATACTGTCGACTCCTTCCAGCTGCCCACATCAGACGTGTTCCCATGACCAAAGGCCCCGTTCGCCTCGACGTCGCCGTCAGTTACGCGCTACCGCGCGCCGGCCTGCCGTCCGCCGTGAGTTTTCGCAAGTGGGTGGCCGCTGCGCTGAAGGGACGCATCCGCGAGGCCGATCTGGCAATCCGCGTGGTGGACGAGAAGGAAGGGTGTTCGCTCAATCATCATTACCGCGGCAAGGATTACGCCACCAACGTGCTGAGCTTCCCCGCCGAACTGCCGGAAGGTCTGCCCAAGGGCATCAAGATGCCGCTGCTGGGCGATCTGGTGATCTGCGCACCGGTGGTGGCGCGCGAAGCGGCCGAGCAAGGCAAATCGCTGACCGCGCACTACGCACACCTGACCGTGCATGGCACCTTGCACTTGCTCGGCTGGGATCACGAGGACGACAAGGAGGCCGATGCGATGGAGCAACTCGAACGCGAGATCCTGGCCGACCTCGGCATCGACGACCCGTACGCGGGAGACCAGTGATGCGTCGCTGCATTGCCGGTGCCCTGCTGTTGCTGAGCGCAACCGGCGCATGGGCACAAACTGCGCCAGTGCGCCCTGACCTGCCGGCATTGATCGAGTGCCGCCAGCGTATCGGCGATTTCAGCGCGCTGGCACCGGTGCTGGCCGACCCGCTCAAGGCAGTCGCGCTGGGCTGGACGCCGCTGGATCAGTCCAACCTGTTCATGACCGAGTACACGCTCAACACGCCGATCAGCGTGTTCGGCCACAGCACCAACCACATCGCGTTTTCCGGCGCCAGCGTCATGGCGATCCTGGACCTGCCCGACCCACGCCCGCTGGCCAAGCAACTGGACCTGGAACTGGGCGTGGATAATGCCGAGAAGGTGATGTACGGGCGCGAGCTGGTCAGCGAAGACACCACCAACCCCAAGACTGGCGAGGCGATGATCGAATCGGTGGTGCTGAGCGTGACCAACGTCAAATCGCACCCCGGCAAAACCGTGGTCGGCTGCGGCTACAGCCTGGATCTGCCCTGAGCCAGGCCAGGCAACGGCGCATCCACAGCGCCTTGCCGGCTTCCTGCTAGACTGACGGCTAACGCCTGGTTTGCCGGGTGCCCTTCCCCGTCACGATGTCCGAAGACGACAGTAGCCAATCCCTAGAAACACCGGAAAAACGCCGTAGCTGGCTCGAGCGCCTCAGCGCTGCCTTCTCTGGCGAACCCCATACCCGCGACGAACTCGTCGCCTTGCTGCGGACCGCCGAACAGGATGGTCTCATCGCCGCAGACACCTTGCGCATGATGGAAGGCGCGATTTCCGTGTCCGAGCTCACCGTGGGCGACGTGATGATCTCGCGCTCGCAGATGGTCTCGCTGCCAGTGGAAGCGCGTTTCATCGACCTGATGAAGCAGGTGGTCGAATCCGGCCATTCGCGCTTCCCGGTGCACGGCGAGAACAAGGACGAAGTGCTCGGCATCCTGCTGGCCAAGGACCTGCTGCGCGGCGTGGTCGCCGACAACGGCCCTGGCAATGTGCGCGAGCTGTTGCGCCCGGCGGTGCTGATCCCTGAGTCCAAGAAGCTCAACGTCCTGCTCAAGGAATTTCGCCTCTCGCGCAACCACATGGCGATCGTGGTGGACGAGTACGGCGGTGTCGCCGGCCTGGTCACCATCGAGGACGTGCTGGAGCAGATCGTCGGCGAGATCGACGACGAGCACGACGATGCCGAAGAAGAGAATTCGCTCATCGCGATCCAGGCCGATGGACGCTATGTGGTCGATGCATTGACGCCGATCGAAGACTTCAACGAACGCTTCGGGGCCGAGTTCCCCGACGACGAGTACGACACTGTCGGCGGGCTGGTCACCGATGCGATCGGGCACCTGCCCGAAACCGGCGAAGAGCTGACGCTGGGGCGGTTTGCGTTCCGCGTAGCCAAGGCCGACGCGCGGCGCGTGCACGCCTTCCACGTCACCATTCTGCCGCCCGACCCCCAGGACGACGCTTGAACCTGTCGCATGGCATGACTGCTGCAGCGCACGTTCGCTGCAGCGCCCGGCGTTGGGCTGCAGGCTGGCTGCTCGCGTTGCTGGCACTGTTGGTGACGCCGGCCGCCTTCGCGCAAGCATCCGCCCCGGAAGCCGCCACTGCGTCCACGCCCGCGCCACGGATCGGCGTGTTGACCATGCAGCCGGGCGAGGTATTTTTCGAACGCTTCGGCCACGATGCCATCGTGGTGGTCGACCCGCGCACGCAACAGGCCACCTCGTACAACTTCGGCTTCTTCGACCCGAGCGAGGCCGATTTCGTCCCGCGGTTTGCGCGCGGCGAAATGATGTACTACTTGGTCGCGCTACCGCTGGAAGAAGACCTGTCGCAATATCGCGATGCTGGCCGAGGTGTCAGCATTCAGTGGCTGGATCTGCCACCAGACCAGGCGCGTGCGCTGGCCGACGGCCTGGTAGTGCGTAGCCAACCGGAAAACGCGCGTTACCACTACGATTACTTCATGGCCAACTGCGCCACCATGGTCCGCGACACGCTGGACCGTGCGATGGGCGGCGCGCTCAAATCGCAACTGTCCGGACGTTCGCGTGGCAACACCTTCCGCAGCGAAGCGATTCGCCTGGCCTCCCCCGCCCCATGGATGTGGCTGGGCTTCGACCTGGGCCTGGGGCCGTACGCCGACCGCCCGTTGTCGCGCTGGGAAGAAGCCTTCGTACCGATGCGGCTGGCTGACAGCCTGACCCAGGTGCACAACAGCGTCGGTCGCCCGTTGGTGCAATCCACGCAGGTAGTGCTGCCGCATCGCATTGCGCCGGAACCGGCCGACCAACAGCGCCACTGGTGGCCGTGGCTGTTGACCGGGCTCATCGTGGCAGGCGGCGTGCTGGCCTTGGGCCGCAGGCAGCGTCTGCTGGCCGGACTGGCGCTGCCGTTCTGGCTATTTTGCGCCATCGGCGGCGGTCTGCTGGTGTATCTGTGGGGATTCACTGCGCATCAATCGGCATGGGCCAACCGCAATCTGTTGCTGGTCAACCCGCTGTGTGTCCTGCTGTGGTTCGGCGGCATCCGGCGGCAGTTGGGCCATCGGCCGGGCCGCTGGTTCAACGTGCTGTCCTGGGTGGTTGCGGCATGTGCGCTGGTGGCGCTATTGATTCACTGGCTGTCGTTCCAAGCGCAGGACAACATGCAATGGGTAATGCTGCTGTTGCCGATCCACACCGCGCTCGCCATTGCCCTGCGGCCGCGTGACTTGCCCGTCCGCACGTACTGACCTGAGGATGCGCCCATGAACAGCCACGGCCATCACCCCGATAATCCGTCCTGCGTCATCACCTGCGCCTACTACGACGGCGACGGCAAGCGCCACGACATCAGCCTGGAGCAGATCAGCGATGTGCTGCAGCGCCCGGATGGTTTTGTCTGGGTCGGCCTTTACGAACCGCAGGAATCGGTGCTGCACAAACTGCAGGACGAGTTCGGTCTACACGACCTGGCGATCGAGGATGCGCTCAAGGCGCACCAGCGCCCCAAGGCCGAGAGCTACGGTAATTCGCTGTTCGTGGTGGTCAACACGGCGCAGCTGGTCAACGAGCGCATCCGCTATGGCGAGACGCATGCATTTTTGGGTGCACGCTTCCTGCTGACCGTGCGCCACGGCGCGTCGCTGTCGTATGCGCCCGTGCGGCATCGGGTCGAACGCGAGCCGGCGATGCTGCGCATGGGCGCCTCGTTCTGCCTGTACGGCGTGCTCGATTTCGTGGTCGACAACTACCTGCCGATCATGGACGAATTCCGCGACACGCTGGAAGGCCTGGAAAAGGACATCTTCGCCGACAACTACAAGCGCGAGACGGTGGTACGCCTGTATGAGCTCAAGCGCGAACTCAACAAGATGCGGCTGGTGGTGGCGCCCCTGCAGGACGTGCTGTCGCACCTCAAGCGCAATCCCGGCTCGCTGATCCACGACGAGGTCGGCATCTATCTACGCGACGTGCTCGATCACGCCGTGCGCACCAACGACGCCATCGACACCTTGCGCGAGATGCTGGGCACCGCACTGAGCGTGAACCTGTCGATGGTGACGCTGGCCCAAGGCGAAACGGTCAAACGCCTCGGCGCCTGGGCCGCCCTGCTCGCCGCACCTACGCTCATCACCAGCTGGTACGGGATGAACTTCACCCACATGCCCGAGCTCGACGAGCGCTATGCGTATCCGCTACTCGTGGCCGGCGTGGTCGGCTCATGCGTGGTGCTGTATCGCCTGTTCAAGCGTGCACGATGGCTGTAGAGCCGCGTTGCGGCCGGGATTGGGGAGTTGGGATGCGGAAGTGGTTAGCGCCGCATCGTTGACCGCTGGTTTGTAGCTTGTGTTTCATGCCTTGCGCCATCGCGTCTAGCGTCTAGCGTCTAGCGTCTAGCGTCTAGCGTCTAAGTATTGCCTTGCCGCTTTCAGCGGTTGGCTGTTGGCGTCCTCGCGCCCTGAAGCGAGCCGAGCACCGGAGCCGCGCGTGGCCGGAGAAGCGCCCTGTCTGAGCGTAGAGAGTCTGGGCGCTGTGCCGCGTGTGGCGATGAGCGCAGGGGACCGGTGCGGCGTTATCGCACCGGATCGCGTCGGGCGATAGGGTTATGGTTACTTTTGCCAAAACAAAAGTGACTGGCGCCGAAAGGCGCACAAGCTCTTGCGCTTGCTTTGAAGCCGCCGTTCCAGACACTGCGCTCACAGGCGTTCGTTTCAGCAACCACCAACTCGCATGTATCGCCCATCCCCTCATCCGCCCTTCGGGCACGTTCTCCCGACGGGACAAGGAAGCGCGCTGGCCGTTGCGAATCCCGGTTTTGCGAATCCCGAATCCCGAATCACCAATACCCGTCCTCAAGTCACATAGATCGTCTTGATATTCATAAATTCGTGAATGCCGTGTTCTGCCAATTCGCGGCCGAACCCTGAACGCTTGATGCCGCCAAACGGCAGCCGCACATCGCTCTTGACCACAGAATTGACGAACGCCGCGCCGCACTGCAACTGCTGGGCGACGCGTTCGCCGCGCTTGGCGTCGGCGGTCCACACGCTGCCGCCCAGGCCGAAGGTGGTGTCGTTGGCGACACGCACCGCTTCTACTTCATCGGCAACCCGAATAATCGAGGCGACCGGGCCGAAGAATTCTTCGTCGTATGCCGGCATGCCAGGGGCGACATTGTCGAGAATCGTTGCCGGATAGCCGGCATGCGAGCCGGCGACGGGCTCGCCGCCCAGCAAGAGCTTGGCACCCTTTTTCACGCTGGCCTGCACCTGCTTATGCAGTTCGTCGCGCAGGTCGGCACGTGCCATCGGCGCCAGCGTGGTGCTCTCTTGTTGCGGGTCACCGAGAACACGCTTGGCTGCCGCGGCGACGAAGCGCTCAATGAACTGGTCGGCGATCGCGTCCACCACAATGAAACGCTTGGCGGCGATGCAGGTCTGCCCGCTATTGTCGAAGCGCGACTGCACGGCCGCTTGCACGGTGTGGTCCAGATCGGCGTCTTCCAGCACCACGAAGGCATCGCTGCCACCCAGTTCCATCACGCACTTCTTCAGTTGGTCGCCCGCATTTGCGGCCAGCGAGCGGCCGGCACGTTCGCTGCCGGTCAGCGTCACCGCGGCGATGCGGTCGTCGCGCAGCACGTCGGCAGCTTGGTCGTTATCGATATGCAGCACATCGAACACGCCCGGTGGAATCCCGGCGGCGTCCAGCACCTCCTTCATGGCATCGGCGCAGCGCGGCACATTGCTGGCGTGCTTGAGCAGCGACACGTTGCCGGCCATCAGGCCTGGTGCCAGAAACCGGAAGGCCTGCCACAACGGAAAATTCCACGGCATCACCGCGAAGACGCAGCCCAGCGGCTCATAACGCACATAGCTGGATTGCGCTTCGGTAGGGATATCGCGCGGCGCCAGGTACTCGGCGGCATGGTCGGCGTAATACGCGCAGGCCTGCGCGCACTTGTCGACCTCAGCCAGCGCCTCGCGGCGCAGCTTACCCATTTCGGCAGTCATGATGCGTTGCAGGTCCTCACGTCGCTTGGTCAGCTCTTCGCCGACCCGGCGCAGCAATGCGCCACGCTCGCCCAGCGGCAACGCGGCCCAGGCCGGAAATGCCTTGGCGGATGCAGCCAGACGCGCTTCGATGGCAGCGGCGTCCAGCGTCTGCTGGGTGTGCTCGACCTGGCCGGTAGCGGGGTTGACGGTGTCGTAGGACATGAGGTTCTCCAATAACAAGGCCGCCATGCTAGTCGCCGGAAAGTTGCAGCCGCGTCACAACCGCCTGAAATCGCTGCAACGCTGTGTTTGCCGGCGCCGTGACGCAATGCCGCACCTTCATTGCGCAACGCGAATTTCATGCCATCTAAATGCCGCTCCAGAACAACGCAACCAGGACTGCCCTGCCCCATGTTTCAACCGCGCAAAGTGCCCTAGCATCGCGTGATTGGAAATGCATTCATGGAAGATGACCGCGATGCGCCGGCATCTCATTGTTCTGGTTGTACTTGGCACCAGCGCATGCCTGGCTGGATGTGCCACCTTTCAGGAGTTCTTGCGTGGCCCGCGGCCCGGTCCAGCCGGGTTTGTCACCGTGAACTGCACCAGCCTGATGCCCGATCCCGCGCAACCCTGCGAGGAAGGGGCATTGCGCGCCTGCGCAGACACCGCGATCCGCCAACTCATCACCGCGCGTTCGTCGCCGAACACGGTCACGATCTTTCCAGAGAAGCGCAAGTCCAGGGACGACGGCAAGCACAACGGCAGGAACCGCGCAGACGAACAATCCAGAGTCGAGCAGCATCGCTACAACATCAGTGCCGACTCTCAGTGCTACCTGACCAAGCCGCAGCCCTGGAACATCGGTTACACGCCACAACCCAGGTGAGCGCGGGCGATTGAACTATTGCGCGCATCGGCCGGCAGGTGCAGGACGCGTTCGGAATCGACCTGCCGCATTCGCGCACGTCGGCACGTAGGCGCTTAGGCACCGCGTCTTTCTGGCCGCCGATTGCTGTGGTGCTTTGGCCACGTCAACGTTGGCGCGCGCTCACGCAATGGCTTGTTGCGCCAGTTGCGCATCGCGCAAGCGGCGTTTTTCGCTGCGCGCCAGCAACCACCAGCCGATCGCCGCGGCCATCGACACCGCCAGCACCATCACCGTGGCGAGGGCGTTGATCTTCGGGCTGATGCCCAGGCGCACCGAGGAAAACACCTTGATCGGCAAGGTGGTGGAACTTGGCCCGGCCAGGAAACTGGCGATCACGACATCGTCCAGCGACAACGTAAATGCCAGCAGCCAGCCCGATGCCAAGGCCGGCGCGATGATCGGCAAGGTGATCAGGAAAAATACCTTCACCGGTGTGGCACCGAGATCCATCGCGGCTTCTTCCAGCGAGCGGTCCAGCTCCTGCAGCCGCGACGAGATCACCACGGTCACAAACGATACGGTGAAGGTGACATGCGCCACCCAGATCGCCACGGCGCCGCGCGGCGCGATGCCGAGTACGCCGCCCATCGACACCAGCAACAGCAGGATCGACAAACCGATGATGACTTCGGGCATGACCAATGGCGCGGTAATCAATGCGCCGAACAGGGTTTTGCCGGGGAAACGCCGCATGCGCACCATCGCCATGGCGGCCATCATGCCCAGCACTGTCGCTGCGCAGGCCGTCCAGAACGCCACTTCCAGGCTGACCCAGGCTGCGTCGAGCAATTGCCGGTCGCTCAGCAATTCGCCGTACCACCTGGTCGAAAATCCGCCCCACACCGTTGCCAGACGTGAGGCGTTGAACGAATACACCATCAGCAACAGGATCGGCAGGTACAGGAACCCGAAGCCCAGCGCGAGTACGCTGCCGCCGAGCAGGCGCCCACCGCGAGAGGCGCGCATCATGTCAGCCGCCCTTCCAGCTCACGCTGCTGGTAGCGGTGGAAGATCAGGATCGGCAGCAACAGCAGCAGCAACATCACCGTCGCCACGGCCGCTGCCACCGGCCAGTCGCGGTTGTTGAAGAACTCGCCCCACAGCACGCGCCCGATCATCAAGGTGTTCGGCCCGCCCAGCATTTCCGGAATGACGAACTCGCCCACCGCCGGGATCATCACCAGCATGCAGCCGGCCACGATGCCGTTGCGCGACAGCGGCAAGGTGATACGCACAAACGCCTGCCACGGCCGCGCGCCCAGGTCGTAGGCCGCTTCGAGCAGGCGGTTGTCATGCTTGACCAGGTTGGCGTACAGCGGCAACACCATGAACGGCAAATAGCAGTACACGATGCCGATGTAGGCGGCGATTGGCGTGTACAGCAACTGCAACGGCTGCTTGATCACGCCCAGCGCCAGCAGTGCCTGATTGAACACGCCATTGCCATCGAGTATGCCGATCCACGCGTACACGCGGATCAGGAACGAGGTCCACGATGGCAGCACCACCAGCATCATTGCCACGTTGCGGGTTGCCAATGGCAGCCGCGCGATCACGTAAGCCATTGGGTAGCCGATCAACAGCGCAATCGCGGTAGAAATAGCCGCGATCTCGAGCGAACTCAGGTAAGCGGCCACGTACTGGCTGTCACGCAGCAGTGCCAGGTAATTGCCCAGATGCAGCTTGACGCTGACTGCGCCATCGGCCGCATACGCGAACAGCGGCGTATACGGCGGCATGGCGGTGGCGCGCTCGGCGAAAGAAATTTTCAGCACGATCAAAAACGGAATCGCAAAGAACACCAGCAGCCACAGATACGGTGCGGCAATGACGCACCAGCGCGCGCCCGGCATTGCCGCGCGGAGCAGGCGCCGCATCATGCGGTGAGCACCACGCCGTCGTCTTCGCCCCAGCCCACCCACACGGTGTCGCCCCAGGTCAGCGCTTCGCTGGCCCAGCGTTGGCGATTTGCGAAGTTGGCCATCAGCTTGACCCCACTCGGCAAGCGCACGTGATACACCGAATGGCTGCCGAAATAAGCGATGTCTTCGATCACGCCCTGCGCCTTGTTGCATGCCTGCGTTGGCTCGTCCTTGCCGATGGCGAGCTTTTCCGGGCGCAGCGCGAACGCTACCGCCTGCCCTTCGAAGCCGGTGATGCCGTGACCGATGCGGATGCAGGCGTGGAATGCAGACGTCTTCAAGGTGACGTAATCGGGCGCGTCGTCGGCGATGACCGCCTCGATCAGATTGACCGAACCGATAAACTCGGCCGCGAAGCGATTGGCCGGTTGCTCGTAGATTTCATCGGGCGTGCCGACCTGCTGAATCCAGCCCTGGTCCATCAGCGCGATGCGGGTGGCCATCGTCATCGCCTCTTCCTGATCGTGGGTGACCATGACGCAGGTGACCCCCGAGGTTTCGATGATGTTGACCAGCTCCAGCTGCATTTGCGAGCGCAGTTTTTTATCCAGCGCGCCCATCGGTTCGTCCAGCAACAACAGCTTGGGGCGCTTGGCCAGCGAGCGCGCCAGGGCCACGCGTTGCTGCTGCCCGCCGGAAAGCTGATGCGGCTTGCGTTTGGCCAGCGCGCCAAGCTGCACCAACTCGAGCATCTCGCCGACACGGGTGGCGATCGCAGTCTTCGGCAAGGCTTCCTGCTTCAACCCGAAGGCGATGTTCTGCTCCACGCTCATATGCGGAAACAGCGCATACGACTGGAACATCATGTTGATCGGGCGTTCGTACGGCGGCAGCGCCTCGATGGGCTGACCATCCAAGACGATGCGCCCTTTAGTCGGGCGCTCGAACCCCGCAAGGCAGCGCAGCAGTGTGGATTTGCCACTGCCCGAGCCGCCCAGCAGCGCGAAAATTTCGCCCTTGCGGATCTGCAGGCTGACATCGTCGACCGCAACGAATCCGTCGAACTCCTTGCGGAGCTCATTGATGCTCAGATAACCGCTGTCGTCAGGGGCAACGTGCGGCTGTGGCGCGGTCTCGGGGGATACCATCGAACCTCTCACTCTTCCCAATGCAGGCCGCCATAACGGCGACCGACCACCATCATGGCAAAGCTCGACCGCGGCGGCGCGCTTGAACCCGCCGCGCCCCGGCCACGCGCGCCTGGCAGCTGCGCAGGCGCTTTGCCAGCGGCACTCAGCGCGCCTGCTGCGCCTGTCCACTCCAACCCAGACCCAGACTCTTCTGCAGGGCGACGTAGTTGACCAGCAATTGCACCTGCGCCTGCGCGGCGGCGTCCTGCGCCGACAACTGCTGGCGCTGTACATCCAGCAGATCGATGGATGAGGTGGCGCCGGCATCGCGACGTTGCTGCATCAACCCGGCCGACCGCGTCGCCGAGGCTTCGGCCTGGCGCGCGACCACCAATTGCTTGCGTGCCGAACCGAAGCGCGCCAACGCCGAATTGGCATCCTGCAGCGCAGCCAAGACCGTACCTTCATACGCCGCTTCCCGACCGGCATTGCCGGCGCGTGCCTGTTCCACCTGCGCGCGGGTCTTGCCGAAATCGAAGATCGACCAGCGCAGCATCGGCACAGCCAATGTCGTCAGCGCATCGGAATTGAAATCGCTCGGCGAACCGGCGACCCAACTCAGCCCGCCCAGCAGACTCACCTGCGGGAAATAGCCGTTCAAGGCCTCGCCGATCTGCGCACTGGACGCGGCCAGCTCGCGCTCGGCCTTGCGCACGTCCGGGCGTCGGCGGATCAACGCGCCGGCATCGTCCACGCGCACCTCGCTGGGCAACATCGGCAGCGGCTGCGGCGTGGACAGCTGCGCATCCAGTGCGCCGGGCTCGCGCCCGACCATCAACGCCAGCTGGTCCAGCGCTTCCTGCGATTGCATTTCAAGCGGAAGACGTTGCGCCTGCTGCTGCTGCACCTGGGTGGCGATCTGCTCGACCTGCAGGTCCGACGCGGCGCCCTGTCCACGCCGTTGCTGCACCAACTGCAACGTCTGGCGAATCTTGCCCAGGTTGGCATCGGCAATCGCCAGGCGCGCCTGCAAACCGCGGTAGTTGAGGTAGACCTGCCCTACTTCGGCAGCCAGCTGCACTTGCGCATCGGCCAGCTCGGCTTCGGAGGCCTGCGCCTGTGCGAGCGCACCTTCGGCGGCGCGGCGGCGGCGGCCGAAGAAATCCAGCTCCCAACTCGCATCGAAACCGGCGCTGTAGATCTGGGCCTTGTCCAGATCCAGCGCTTGGTTGCCGGTCGCCGGCGGCTGACCGGCCTGGCCTTGCTGCTGCAGCCCACCCAACGTATCGACAATGGCCTGCGGGGGCTCGGCGTAGGCATACAGCGCGCTGGCATTGAGCTTGGGCAGGCGCTCCGCGCGGCGTTGCTGTGCCAGCGCGCGGTTGGCGCGCAACCGCGCCTGCGCGGCGCGCAGGTTGGGGCTATCGGCTAATGCCTGGGTGACCAACTGGGTGAGGGTCGGGTCGTGCAGCTCCTCCCACCAGTGGTTCAACGGTGCAGCTGCCACGACGTCCGCACCACTGGCACGCAGCAGGGCCGGCGCCTGTATCGCCGCATCGGCCACGGCCGGCGGCTTGGTGTAGTTGGGGCCGAGCATACAGCCGCCGAGCATCAGCGTGCTCAACGCCACAGCCAGTGGCATGCGGATCAGGCGCATGGACTCAGTGCATTGCAAGGTGCGCCCCCTTGGGTAACGGCTTGAGCAAAAAAGCCAGCGGAATCGTGCAGACCACGATCACGCCGAAGATCCAGAACAGATCGCTATAGGTCATCACCAGAGCCTGCTGTTGCACCAGCCGGGCCAGCTGTGCGACCGAGCGAATAGCCGCCTCGCCGCCAGCGCTGGCCTGCATCTGTGCAGTGATCCCAGCCAGAAAATCCTGCGCACGCGACGAATTGGCAGTGACGGCGCTGCCGATGGTTTCGGTATGGAACGTCATGCGGCGCTCCTGAAAGGTAGAGATCAGCGCCAGACCGACCGAGCCGCCCAGGTTGCGGCCGGCGTTGAACAGGCCCGAGGCATCGCCCGCCAGTTCCGGCGGCACCGACGAAATCGCCGCCTGATTGAGCGACATCATCGCCAGCGCCAGGCCACAGCCCTGCAGCAACTGCCCGGCGACAAAATGCGTGCCCACGGTGTCGGCGGTCAAGGTCAGATTGACGAAGCAGGCAGCGGCAAAACAGATCAGCCCCGCAATCACCAGGATGCGCACGTCCACCGTTTCCAACAGCTTGGGCATCATCGGCATCAGCAGCACGGTCGGCAGCCCGGACAACAGCAGCACATATCCGGCCTGCTCGGTGTTGTAGCCAGAGATCACCGCCAGGAACTGCGGAATCATGTACATGACGCCGAACAGGATCATGCCCACCGCCATCACCATGATGAAGACCGCACCGAAGCTGCGATGCACCAGCAGCGACAGGCGGATCACCGGAGGCCGGCGCCGGAACTGGCTGATCACCAAGGCGACGAAACCGCTCAACGCAATCAGGCTCAGTGTATTGATCTCGCTGGACTCGAACCAACGCTCGCGCTGGCCTTCTTCCAGCACCACGGTCAGCCCGCCCAAACCAGCGGTCAGCCCGTAAATTCCCAGCCAGTCGGCATTGAGCAGGCCTGCCCAATCGCCTTTCTCATGCTTGAGGCCGAGCAGCAGCAGCGCCACCAGGCCGACACAGATCGGCACGTTGATGAAGAACGCGTAGTGCCAGCTGACGTTTTCGGTGAGCCAGCCACCGAGCAGCGGGCCGATCACCGGGCCCATGATCACGGTCATGCCGAACAGGGCGGTGCCCATGGTTTGCTGACTCGGCGGCAGCCGGGTCGCAACGATGGTCAGCGCGGTGGGGATCAGCGCACCACCGGCCAGGCCCTGCCCGACCCGGCCGATGATCATCATGCTCAACGAGGTCGACAGCCCGCACACCACCGAAAACGCGGTGAACATCACCGCGCAGATCAGCAGGAAGTTGCGCAGGCCCAGCGTGCGCACGAACCAGCCGGTCAGCGGGATCATGATGATCTCGGCCACCAGGTAGGCAGTGGAAATCCAGGTGCCTTCGGTGCCGCTGGCGCCGACTTCGCCCTGAATGGTGGGCAGCGCGGCGTTGACGATGGAGATATCCAGCGTCGCCATGAACGAGCCGATGGTGCCGGCCAGCACGGCCAGCCAGGCGCCCGGCTCGGCCTTCTCGCGTTGTGCGCTGCCGCCGGCACGCGGGCCGGTGGCTGCCGTTGCATTCATCGCGCGCGCTCCTGCTCCTGCACGCGATCGGATTCTGCTTCGGCACGCTGCTTGGCGTCCTTGGCCGAGCGCGTGTCGACGGTGACTTCCACCGACATGCCCGGCACGAGCACCTTGCGCGCCTCGTCACCGGCCAGCACGCGGATGCGCACCGGCACGCGCTGCACCACCTTGGTGAAGTTGCCGGTGGCGTTTTCCGGTGGCAGCAAGGCGAACTGCGAGCCGGTACCCGGCGACAGGCTTTCCACCTTGCCGTGCAGCTTCACCCCGGACAACGCATCGACCTCGATCTCGGCCGGCTGGCCGGGACGCATCAGTCCAACCTGGGTTTCCTTGAAATTGGCGACCAGATACAGCGATTCCTGCGGCACGATGGTCATGGTGCGGGTGCCAGCGCCAAGGAACTGGCCCACCTGCACAGTCTTGTCGCCGACCCGGCCGTGGATGCGACTGGTCAACCGGGTGTCTTCCACAGCCACACGCGCCTGATCGGCATCGGCGGTTGCCTGCTTCACGCCGGCCTGCGCTTGTTCCAGCTGCGCGCGGCTGGCCTGAATCTGGCTTTCGCCGGCCTTGGCCTGCGCCTGCGCGGCGTCGTACTGGGCGCGTGCGCGGGCCAGATCGTGCTGCAGGCTTTCCTGATGTTCATGGGTGTCGGCGCCGGAGGCGGCCAATGGCGCAAAGCGCTTCACTTCCGCCTGGGCGAACCTGAGGCTGGCAGCAGCTGCGGTGACCTGGGTACGCGCCTGCAACAGTGCCGATTCCTGCGCGGAGACATTGGCGGTGGCAGCGACGATATCGGCCTGGCGTGCAGCAATGGCGGCTTCGGCCTGCTGCAGGGTGGCCTGATAGGTACGGTCGTCGATCTGCAGCAACGGCTGGCCGGCCTCCACGATCTGGTTGTCGCTCACCAGCACCTTGGTCACGTAACCGCTGACACGCGGCGCCACGGCCACCGAATCGGCCTGCAGATAGGCGTTATTGGTGTCCTGCATGTAGCGGCCCTTGATCAGGTAATAGGCCAGCCACACCACCAGCAAGATCAGCACCAGCAGCCCGACCAGAATCAGCGTCCACTTCACCCTGGGGTTCTTCAACGGCGAGGGCTTGGGCGACTCCTGTTCGTCGCGCGCGCCTGCGCCCTGCGCATCCGTGGCCGAAGACTGGCCGTCGTTGGACTGATGGTCGTGATTGCTCAAAGGATGCGTCCTGTGTGATGGGCGAGACACGCCATGCAGCGGCCTCATCGGCGGCTTCAGCAACGGCGGCGCAACCATACAATATTTGTACCGCCCAGTACAGATTACGTGATGAGCCGGTCAGGTGGCGCCTGGACTGATGGGCACCTGATGAAAGCGGCCGCAGGGATGAACTTCACGGCGACGTATGCCTGCTCTGTTAGAGGGGAATGCCGGACGAGCGCCTCGCTACGCAGCGCTCTATCTCGCGCTTCCGCACACGGCAACTCAACGACCGGTCTTGATCTCGGTCCACAACCGCGTATACAGCCGGTCCACCTCAGGCGGATTGATGGCGTAGGTGAACATCCTGGCGGTCACGTCCGGCGGCGGATAGATGGTGGGGTCGTTGCGGATTGCCGCATCCACCAGCGGCGTGGCAGTGCGCACGGGGTTGGCGTAATGGATGAAGTTGGTATTGGCCGCCGCCACGTCCGGCTTCAACAGATAATTGATGAAGGCGTAAGCGTTGTCCGGATGCTTGGCGTCCTTGGGAATGGCCAGCATGTCGAACCACTGCGGCGCACCCTCCTTCGGAATGGCATACGCCACCTTGATGTTGTTGCCGGCTTCCACTGCGCGGTCGCGCGCCTGGATGATGTCGCCCGACCAGCCCACCGCCAGGCAGGTATTGCCGTTGGCGAGCGAGGTCACGTACTGGCTGGAGTGGAAGTTCTGCACATACGGGCGAATGGTCTTGATCAGCGCGGCAGCCTTTTCGATCTCGGCCGGCACGGTGCTGTGCGGATCCAGCCCCAGATAATTCAACGCGATCGGAATCATGTCCGAGGGCGTGTCCAGAATGGTCACGCCGCAATCCTTGAGCTTGGACAGATTCTCCGGCTTGAACACCAGATCCCAGCTGTTGGCGACATCGGTGCTGCCGAAGATCGCCTTGAGCTTGTCGACGTTGTAGCCGATGCCGGTGGTGCCGATCATGTACGGCACCCCATACGCATTGTTGGGGTCCTGCGCGGCGATGCGGCGCATGACATCCGGGTCCAGATTGGCCAGATTCGGGATCTTGCTCTTGTCCAATGGCAGGAACACACCGGCCTGAATCTGCCGGCCGAAGAAGTTCAGCGTGGGCACCACCACGTCGTAATCGCTGCCGCCGGCCAGCAACTTGGTTTCCACCATCTCGTCGCTGTCAAACACGTCATAGGTCACCTTGATGCCGGTGCTCTTTTCGAACGTGGGAATGGTGTCTTCGGCAATGTAATCGGAGTAGTTGTAAACGTTGAGCACCTTGGCCTGCGCATCGGTCTTGCCGGGCGCGCCACTGCCACCACAGCCGGACAACAGGGTGATGGACAGCGTCAGGGCGAGCAGTCGCAGCGTCATGTGGGTCTCCGGGGCAGCGCGATGTGGGCGGCCGGTGGCGAAGCCGGCCTTGCCCCAGCCTACGCACCGCGGCCTGGTTTGCCCAGCGCAGCCGGGGCTGGCACAGCAGGACATCGCCGCTTGGCGAGCGCGGCAGGTGATGAGCGGCGCCGATGCTCGCGTACGGGCGTCACCGCTCTCTTGCATTCCCCAGCAGTGCTGGTGGTGCGTGCGCGTCGCGCTATCTGCCCAGCGCCTGCGCCGTGTCGTCCAGCGCAGACCAGGCCTTCTCGAAGAGCTCATCGACCTGCGTGCGGGTGATGATCAACGGCGGCGACAGCAGCATGGCATCGTAGGTCGCGCGCAGGATCAGACCCCGCCGCAGTGCGAAATCGCGGCACATCGCCCCGATCCGCCCGCGCCCCGGGAAATACACGCCGCGGCGCTGCTTGTCCGGCACCAGTTCCAGTGCGCCGACCAGCCCGGCAATGCGCGCCTCGCCGACCAGCCGGTGCTCGCCCAGCGCAGCCCAGCGCTGCGCTAGGTACGGCGCAACCTGCGTGCGCGCGGTCTCGACAATGCCTTCGTCCTGTAACAGGCGCAGGTTCTCCAACGCCACCGCTGCGCACACTGGATGCCCGGCGTACGTGCCACCGTGGGCCAGTTCGCCACCTTGGGTCTTGAGCACACCGGCTACGCGGTCATTGAACATCGCTGCCGCCAGCGGGATGTAGCCGGAGGTGATGCCTTTGGCCAGCGTCATCACGTCGGGCTGGAAACCGAAATAGTCCGCACCGAACCACTCCCCGGTACGCCCGAACCCGCAGATCACTTCATCGGCGACCAGCAGCACGTCGTAGTGCCGGCAGATCCGCTCGATTTCCGGCCAGTAACTGCGCGGCGGGAGATACACGCCGATCGCGCCCATGATCGGCTCACCGATAAACGCGGCCACATTCCCCGGCCCGAGTTCGACAATCTTGTCCTCCAGACGACGCGCCGCAAGCAGCCCGTAGTGCTCCGGATCCATCTCGCCGCCATCGCCGAAGTGATACGGCGGTGCGATGTGGTGGATATCGGCAATCGGCAACCCGCCCTGCTGATGCATCCCCTTCATGCCACCCAGGCTGGCCCCGGCCATGGTGGTGCCGTGATAGCCATCATGGCGGCCAATGAAGATGCGTTTTTGCGGCTGCCCCTGCACCGCCCAGAAATGCCGCACCAAGCGCACGATGGTGTCGTTGGCCTCCGACCCGGAATTGGCGAAGAACGCGTGATTCAGATCGCCGGGGGCCAACTCCGCCAGCTTGGCGGCCAACTGTATGGTGGGTTCGGTGGTGCATTGAAAGAAGCTGTTGTAGTAGGCCAGCTGCTCCATCTGCCGCGCCGCGGCCTGCGCCAGTTCCTTGCGCCCATAGCCCACATTGACGCACCACAGGCCAGCGAACGCATCGAGCAACTGGTTGCCATCGGCATCCCACACGTACACACCCTCACCACGGGTCAGAATGCGTGTACCCTTCTGCGCCAATGCCGCGTTGTCGTTGAACGGATGCAGGTGATGGGCGGCGTCGAGCTGCTGCAACGCGCTGAGCACAGATGGATCCACGACCTACTCCGCGCGTGAGGAGTTACAAGCATACCCGGGCCGTGTTGCTGCCTCGTGGATGGCATGACGCGTGACATCCGCGGTCTGCTGCGTGCACGAAACGTGGGCTTGGTGGGGAAGCCAGCCTTGCCAACGCCGTACCCACATCCGCCCTTCTGGCACCTTCTCCCTGCGGAAGAAGGCAACTGCACTCACGGCGCGGCGCAAGAACGCCTCACACATTCAACAACAAGAACTCCCGCTCCCACGAACTGATCACCCGAAAGAAGGTCTCGTACTCCTTCCGCTTCACCGAGATATAGGCCCGCACAAAGCGCTGCCCCAACATCTCCTGCAAGGCCTCGCAGCCTTCCAGCTCATCCAACGCTTCGCCCAGCGAGCGCGGCAAATCGTAGCCTTGCTGCTTGCCATTGCTGCTGATCGGCGCGGTCGGTTCGAGCTTTTCGCGAATTCCCAACAATCCGCAGGCCAGCGTTGCCGCCATCGCCAGATACGGGTTCGCATCGGAGCCGGCGAAGCGACTTTCCACCCGCATGTTCTGCGGCGCATCGATCGGCACCCGCAGCCCGCACGTACGGTTGTCGAAACCCCACAGCACATTGCTCGGCGACACCTCACCGAACATCAGTCGACGATATGAATTGACGTTCGGGGCCAGCAGCCCCATCGCCATCGGAATGTATTTCTGCAACCCGCCCAGATAATGCGCGAAGGTATCGCTGAAGCCGCCCTCGCGTTTGCCGCTGAACACGTTCTTGCCGGTGACGGCATGCAGCAGGCTCTGGTGAATATGCATCGCACTGCCGGGCTCGGTTTCCATCGGCTTGGCCAGGAATGTGGCGTACACGCCATGTCGCAGCGCAGCCTCGCGCATGGTGCGTTTGAACAGGAAGACCTGGTCCGCACGCGACAGCGGATCGGCATGGGTGAAGTTGACTTCCAGCTGCGCGGCACCGGATTCGTGGATCAGGGTATCCACGTCCAGTTCCATCGCATCGCAGTAGTCGTACATCAGGTCCAGGATCGGGTCGAACTCGTTGACCGCATCGATCGAATACGACTGCCGCGCAGTTTCCGGGCGACCCGAGCGTCCTGCCGGCGGCAATAACGGAAAGTCGGGGTCGGTGTTCTTCTGCACCAGAAAGAATTCCAGTTCCGGCGCCACCACCGGTTGCAACTTGACCTGTGCATAGGCATCCAGCACGCGGCGCAGCACATTGCGCGGGGCAAGTTCGTGCGGCTCGCCATCCTTGGTATAGCAGTCGTGGATGACCTGCGCCGTGGGGTCTGCCGCCCACGGCACCATGCGCACGGTGCTGGCATCCGGACGCAGATGCATGTCCGAATCCGAAGGTGAGGTCAGTTCGTAATAGTCATCCGGAAAATCGCCGGTAACGGTGGTGGCGAAGATGCCTTCGGGCAGGCGCGTACCGTAGTCATGCGAGAACTTGTCGGCAGGAATGATCTTGCCGCGTGCGTTGCCGGTGATATCCGGCACCAGGCATTCCACCTCGGTAATGCTGCGCTCCTTGAGCCAGCGGCGCAGCGCACTCTCCGGCTGCTTGGGCGTCGTTTTGCGCGAACGTGTACGGATGGACATGCAACCTCACTTGCCGCGTTGCGCGGCGTATTGGCGACAGGCCTCGCCGAAGGCCTGAAAGATGGCACGGTAGAACGGATGCTGTGTGACACGCCATTCCGGATGCCACTGCACTGCCAGCAGAAAGCCCGGGCCAGGGCCACGGAAGGCTTCGATCAAACCATCCGGCGCGGTGGCTTCGATCAACAGCCCCTCGGCCAGCAGGGCAATGCCTTGCCCATGCAGCGAATTCACCCACACCTCTGCGCTGCCGTTCATGCCGGCCAACCAGCCACCGGCATGCAGGTGCACCGCGTGCGCCGGGCCGTATTGCGTGTCCAAGGGTGCCCTGGGATCCTCGCGGTGGTCGGCCAGACCGGGGACGTCATGCACGCGCTGATGCAGTCGCCCGCCCAGCGCCACGTTAACCTCCTGCAAGCCGCGGCAGATCGCCAGCACCGGCAATCCGCGTGCCAGCGCCTGCGGGATCAGCCCAAGGGTGGTGGCATCGCGCGCCGGATCGTGCGGGTTGCCTTCCCAACTGGGCTCATCGCAGTAGTGATGCGGCTCCACATTGCTGACCGCACCGGTCAGCAGCAGCCCGTCCAAGCGCTCCAGCCACGTGCTTGCCTCCAATGCCGGCTGCAGGCTGGGCAACAGCACCGGCATCGCACCGGCGGCCTCGGCCACCGCGCGGATGTACTTCTCGCCGGCGGCCAGGAACGGGTGCGCCCCTTGCAGGATGCGATCAGTCGGCAGGCCGACCAGCGGAACGACAGCCATACGCGAAAATCCAATGCGTTGGGTGGAACGTCGACACGGTCGAACTTACCGCGCCATCGCCGGCATTGCCAAGCGCGCCGCTGCGCTTGCGATTGCTCACGTGCGCTTTGCTACTCTGCGCGGCGACTACGCAGGTGTGCCCATGGCTTCCGAGAACTCCATCGCGTCCCTGCCCGCTGCCGATGCCGGCACCTTGGCGCGCATCGCCGGTTGCGAAGCAGTCGATCTGTTATTGCCCGACACTAACGGCGTGCTGCGCGGCAAGCGCGTGACCGCCGATGCACTGAGCAAGGTCTATCGCGATGGCGTGTGCCTGCCGATGTCGCTCATTGCAACCGACATCACCGGCAACACCGTGGAAGAAACCGGGCTTGGCTATGCCATTGGCGATGCCGACCGCATCTGCCGGCCGATCGAAGGTTCGCTGCGCCCGGTGCCGTGGGCGCCACGGCCGATGGCGCAGCTGCTGATGGCGATGCATACCCCCGAAGGTGGGCTGTTCGAGGTCGCCCCGCGTGCGGTGTTGCAGCGCGTGTTGCAGGGATTTGGCGCGCTCGGCCTGACCCCGGTGATCGCAATGGAGCTGGAGTTCTATCTGTTCGATGCGGTGGCCGATGCGCAGGGGCGGCCGCAAACCCCGCGCGACCCGCTCACCGGCGAACGCAACGACAGTACCCAGGTGTATTCGCTACAGGATCTGGACGACCAGCGCGGCTTCACCGACGCAGTCACCGCGGCCTGCAGGCAGCAAGGCATTCCGGCCGACACCGCCGTCGCCGAGTACGCGCCCGGCCAGTTCGAAATCAATCTGCAACATCGCCCCGACGCGGTCGCCGCCTGCGATGAGGCGATCCTGCTCAAGCGCACCATCAAGGCGATCGCGCAGCAGCAGGGCACGCTTGCCAGTTTCATGGCCAAGCCATTCCCCGGCCAGGCCGGCAGCGGGTTGCATCTGCATGTGAGCCTGCTCGATGACGCCGGGCACAACGTGCTGGCCAGCGCTGCCAATACGCCTGCAGACCCGCTGCGCCACGCCATTGCCGGGCTGCAGCGGCATGCGGATGCCTCACTGCTGTTGTTTGCCCCGCATGCCAACAGCTATCGGCGCTTCGTCAGCAATGCCTTCGTGCCGCTGGATGCAAGCTGGGGCTTCAACAACCGCACGGTGGCACTGCGCATCCCGCATAGCGATGCACACAACACCCGTATCGAGCACCGCATTGCCGGCGCCGATGCCAATCCGTATCTGGCGGCTGCAGCCGTGCTTGCCGCGATGCTGGACGGCCTGCGCAAGCCGGCCGAACCCACTGCGCCCATCAGCGGCAATGCGTACGCGCAGTCGGTATTCACCCCGCGCACCTGGCAAGCCGCGGTGGATGCGTTTCTTGGCAGCGACTTCATCGGCGAGCAGCTCGGCACGCAATTCCAGCATGTGTTCGGCCAGCAAAAACAACGCGAGTTGCTCGACTACCAGGCGCAGGTGCCCGACCTGGATTACGCGCGGTACCTGCGCACCGTGTGATGGCTCGCCCGCACGCGCCCCTGCCGCACAGTGAGCCACCGGGCACCGGCTATCCGGACAGCTGGTACGCGCGCAGCACGCCGGCCCTGCCCCCGCAGCCACGCCTGCAAGGCGCCGTACATGCCGATGTCTGCATTCTCGGCGGCGGCTATACCGGCCTGACCGCCGCGCTGGCGCTGGCCGAGGCCGGTTACACCGTCATCGTGCTGGAAGCCCGGCGCGTGGGCTGGGGCGCGTCCGGGCGCAATGGCGGCCAGGCCATCGTTGGCTACGGTTGCGAGCAGGAGACGCTGGAAGCGCTGGTCGGCAACGACGATGCACGCCTGCTGTTCGATTTCTCCCGGGACGGCATGCGTCTGCTGCGTGCGCGCATCGCCCGCCATGCCATCGCCTGCGACTGGCGCGACGGCCATGCGCATGTTCCGCTGAAACCACGTCAGGCGCAGGCGCTGCAGCACGGCATCGTGCGCATGGCCGAACGCTACGCCTACCCGCTGGAATGGTGGGACCGCGCCCGTACCCGCCAGGTGCTGGACAGCCCGCTGTATCTGGGCGCGATGTTCGACCCTGCCAGCGGCCATCTGCATCCGCTGGCCTATGCGCTGGGCCTGGTACGGGCCGCGCTGGCCGCCGGCGTGCGCATCTATGAAGACTCAGCGGTCACCAGGCAGCAGCCAGGCGCACGCGTGGTCATGCACACCGCCCACGGCAGCGTCACCGCCGACTTCGGGGTGATCGCCGGCAATGCCCTGCTGCACGGCATCGCCCCGACGCTGGAGCACCGCATCATGCCGGTCGGTACCTATGTCGGTGCGACACCGCCGCTGGGCCAAGCGCGCGCGCGCGCACTGATCGCCAACGACATGGCGGTGGCCGATACCAACTGGGCACTGGATTACTACCGGCTCAGTGCCGACCACCGCCTGCTGTTCGGCGGGCGTGCCAGCTACTCCTCGCGCCCGCCCGCGGGCCTGCAGCGCCTGATGACCCAGCGCATGCACACGGTATTTCCGCAGCTGCACGATGTACCGCTGGAAACGCTGTGGGGCGGCTACGTAGACATCTCGCGCAACCGTGCACCGCATTGGGGCCGGCTGGCGCCAAACCTGTACTTCGCGCAGGGCTTCTCAGGGCATGGCGTGGCTGCCACCGGCCTGGCCGGCCATGTCATCGCCGAGGCCATCGCCGGCCAGAGCCAGCGCCTGGACGTGTTCGAACGCATCCCGCACCGTCCGTTCCCGGGCGGGCAGCGGCTGCGCACTCCGCTGCTGGTGGCCGCGATGAGCTGGTATCGGCTGCGCGATGCGCTGTGGTGATCGGCGCGCTTTGGAACGCGGTGCTCAAGTTTTGACGAGCAGAGCCGTTAGCTGATCTGACGGTTCGATCCACACGGCCAGCCGATGTCCCCAGGTACCCTACATCGCAACAGTGAAAGCGCAGTCCTGCCGCAGCGTGTGCTGTTGGTGGAGAACTCGCGCACGTTCACCAGCATGCTGCGCGAAGCCATCGAGCAACGCGTGGAACTGCAGGTCACGGTCGTCTCGACCCTGGCCGAAGCTGCGCGCGTACTCGACGAAGAGGACGGCTGGTTCCTGGTCCTGACCGGCCTGGTGCTGGTCGACGGCGACCGCGACAAGGTTGTGGAATTCTTTCTTTCGCGCAAACTGCCCACCGTGGTGGTCAGCGGCGTGTACGATGAAGATCTGCGCCAGCGCGTGCTGCAGCAGCAGATCATCGATTACGTGCTGAAAAACGCACCGGGCAGCATCGAATACCTGGCCTGGCTGGTGCAGCGCCTGGAGCGCAATCGCCGCATCGCCGCGCTGGTGGTGGACGATTCGCTGTCGGCCCGCACCTATGCCGGCGCCTTGCTGTCGATGTACGGCTACCGCGTGGTGCTGGCGGCCGACGGCGCTGCGGGGTTGGAAGCGATCGAACGCGACCCCGACATTCGTCTGACCATCGTCGACCAGGAAATGCCTGGGATGGATGGCGTCGAATTCACCCGCCGGCTGCGTGCGATCCGCTCGCGCGACAAGGTGGCGGTGATTGGCATTTCCGGTAACAGCGATTCGTCGCTGATTCCGCGCTTCTTGAAGAACGGCGCCAACGATTTCCTGCGCAAGCCATTTTCGCGCGAAGAATTCTTCTGCCGCGTTTCGCAGAACGTGGACCAGCTGGAACTGATCGGCACGCTGCAGGATCTGGCCACCCGCGACTTCCTCACCGGCTTGCCCAACCGACGTTACTTCCTGGAACAAAGCCAGCGCGTCATTCCGACACTGTTGTCGCAGGACCAGACGGTGACCGCGGCAATGGTGGATATCGACCACTTCAAGCACATCAACGACACCTGGGGACACGAAGCTGGCGACCAGGCGCTGCGTGCGGTGGCCGCTTCGGTCTCCGGGCATGCACGGCCGCAGGATCTGGTGGCGCGCTTCGGCGGCGAAGAATTCTGCCTACTGGTGCCCGGCCTGGATGCGGCCAATGCAACCAGCTATTTCGAGACGCTGCGTGAACGCATCAGCGCGCTGCGCGTGCGCGTGGGCGAGGAAACGCTGAGCATGACGGTCAGCATCGGCGTGTGCATCGCCAGCGAAAGCGACCAGTCGTTGCATCACCTGTTGAACGAAGCAGACAAGCACCTGTATCTGGCCAAGGCCGGCGGCCGTAATCAAGTGCGTCTGGCTGGCTGATCCTTCCGTCATCTGCAGGCCCAAGCAGGCCGCCGCAGACGACGCGCTTCATCACACGCCTTGGCGCAGATCGACGCACTGGCGACACACGTGCGGTTCACAGTGTGCCCGTCGCATTAGGCAAGCTGTTCCGATGGCACTGCCGGTTTGGCAGGACGATCTCAGACGTCATAGATCGTCAACACCGAGGCTGCGTGAACATGATCACGGCACTGCCATAGGACCATGATGCGCGGTCGCCCCCGCTCGATCCCGCGCCAACGCGTTGCTACGCGATCCACACGATAGAGTGCCCACAGTTACCTGCGGTCAACGCCGCCATCGTCGCGCCACCACTAGCGCGATCAGGCTCAGCACCGCAGCACCGCCCAGGTAATACCCCACCGATTGCACACCGTAGCTGGCCGCCAGCTGCGTCGCTACATAGGGGGCCGGCGCCGCGCCAAGAATGCTGGCCAGATTGAACGACAGCGATGCGCCGGTGTAGCGCACCTCGGTGGGATACAACTCGGCCAGCAGCGTGCCGCAGGGGCCATAGGTCAGCCCCATGAAGAAAAATCCCAGCGACAGGAATGCCAGCACCTGTAACGGGTGGCTGGCCTGAAACAGCGGCGCAAATGCCAAGCCGAAGGCCACGATCGCGATGCTGGCCAGCATCATCGCCAACGGCGCACCGTGGCGGTCGCCAAACTTGGCCGACAGCGGAATGCCCAGCGCAAAAAACACGATGCTGGCCATCTGCAACAGCAGGAATTGTTCCTTGTCGTAGCCCAGCGTCTTGGTGCCGTAGCCGAGTGCGAACACCGTCATCAGATAGAACAGCACGAAGGTGGCGAACGCGCCCAGCGTACCGACGATCAGTGCCTGCCAATGCTGCGAGACCACGGTGCCCAACGGCAACTTGACGCGCGTCTTGCGGTCCAGCGTCTTCTGGAAATCCGGCGTCTCGGTGATGCTCAAGCGCACCCACAACCCTGTCAGTACCAGCAACGCGCTGGCCAGGAACGGCACGCGCCAGCCCCACTGCATGAACTGCGCATCGTCCAGCACTGCGCCCAGGCCCAGAAAGGTGCCGGTCGACAACAGAAAGCCCAGCGGTGCACCCAGTTGCGGAAACATGCCGTACCAGACGCGCTTGCCAGGCGGCGCGTTCTCGGTGGCCAACAGCACCGCCCCACCCCATTCGCCGCCCAGGCCCAGCCCCTGGCCAAAGCGGCAGAACGCCAGCAATGCGGGTGCAAACACACCGATCTGCGCGTAGCTGGGCAGCAGTCCGATCGCCACTGTCGACAGGCCCATTGTCAGCAGCGCTGCCACCAACGTGGCTTTGCGCCCGACCCGGTCGCCGAAGTGTCCGAACACCGCTGAGCCCACCGGCCGCGCGACAAACGCCACCGCGAAGGTAGCCAACGACTGCAGCATCGCTGAACTGCCATCGCCGGCAGGAAAGAACAGCGTCGGAAACACCAGCACGGCCGCGGTGGCATAGATATAGAAATCGAAGAACTCGATGGTGGTGCCGATCAAGCTGGCGAACAGCACACGCGCAGGTGAGTTGGTGGGCGTGGCGAGCGGCGCGGCGGCAGTCATCGTTGATCGGCATCCGGGAACAAGACGGCCGATTCTGGCAGATCGCAGCGCCGCTTTGCGCAGGCTAGCCAGCCTCCAAAAAGTTACATGCGTGACCGACAGTGCTACGGGACGATGTCTTTTCGCTCTGATACCACTATGTTCGTATAGGTGCCTAAAAAGCCGAGCCAGCGATCGTCAACTGTGACGCCTGCAGTTCGGGCCTCTGCGCGGCTTGGCTGCAGGGCCCCAAGTGCGAAGCCGCACGGCCGTCGCATCACGAGCCGCTTTTATAGAGCGCCGGTCACCTCGTGGTGCGGTGCCCTCACCGTTTGCGGGCTCGTTGGCGTCATGGATGCCGCCAACGAGCCCCAGGGACGGATTTACGGCGTATCCCGCGAGCAGTGAGGACACCGCGCGCTAGAGCGACGCAACTTCTGGCTCAGCCTTTTGACCTTCGTCCGCACTGGAGGTGGTGCACCCCAGCGGCAACTACCGCAAGATCTTCATCAAAGCAGCAAGAATTTCGCTCAATCGCTCTGCGACGCTTGCGCCGTCAAACGCTGCGCCTGCTCCGCCAAACCAGCAGAGGTGAGGAGCGCGAATTGCCGCTCGCCGCGGTCTTCCACGCGGACCCAATCCGGGCCGGGTTGACCGTCGAGGTTTGCGGTTCCCAACCAGGCGAGCGTGCGCAGCAACACGCTCATGCGCACGCCAAGGTGCTTGCATAGCCGTGCCAGCGACACGCCATCGGGCGCGTCGGCAAGCACATGCAACAGCTGCGCGGTGAGCTGCGGATCAGCGGACAAGCACCGCTCCGATGTCGCGCGGTGCAGCATCGGCGGCCTCTGCACGGTGCGGTAGCACGATCACCGGAATCGACTTGGAGGTCGGCGTACGCGCTTCGTCAGCGAAGCTGGACAACGGCACCAGCGCGTTGGTTTCCGGGTAATAGGCAGCCAGGCAGCCACGCGGAATGTTGTAGTCAACCAGCAGGAAACGCCGCGCCTCGCGATGCACGCCGTCTTCGCACAGGCTTTCCAGATCCACCCAATCGCCTGCCTTCATGTTCAACGCCGCGATATCCGCGCCATTGATAAACAGCACACGGCGCTCGCCGAACACGCCGCGATAGCGGTCGTCCAAGCCGTAGATGGTGGTGTTGTATTGATCGTGCGAACGCGTGGTGGCAAGCGTAAACACAATCTGCTCGGTGTGGCTGCGACGCGCGCGATGGATCGGATTATCGGTGGGCACCGCATGCGGCTTGAATACCGCACGTTGTTCCGGCGTCACCCACTGGCGATCACGCGCGGTGTTCGACAAACGGAATCCACCTGGCGTACGCACGCGCTCATTGAAGCCGGCAAAATCCGGGAAGACCTGCGCAATCAGATCGCGCACGCGGTCGTAATCGCCCACCAACCAACGCCAGCGGATCGCACTGCGCGCGCCCAGCGTGGCTTCCGCCATGCGCGCCACGATCGCCGGTTCGGACAGCAGCTCCGGCGAAGCCGGCGGATTGATACCGGCCGACAGGTGCACCATGCTCATCGAATCTTCCACCGTCACGCCTTGCGAGCCGGCATCCTGGATATCGATCTCGGTGCGCCCCAGGCAGGGCAGGATCAACGCATCACGCCCATGCACCAGATGGCTGCGATTGAGCTTGGTGGTGACATGCACGGTGAGCTCGCAGTTACGCAGCGCGGGATGCGTGGCATCGGTATCCGGCGTGGCAGCGGCAAAATTGCCGCCCATCGCGAAGAACACCTTGCCGCGCCCATCCAGCATCGCCTCGATCGCACCGACGGTATCGAAACCGTCTGCGCGTGGCGGCGCGAAACCGAACACCGACTGCAGCTTGTCCAGGAATGCGGCCGGCGGCTTTTCATAGATCATCATCGTGCGGTCGCCCTGCACGTTGCTGTGCCCGCGCACCGGGCACACGCCCGCGCCGGGCCGGCCCAGGTTGCCGCGCAGCAGCAGCAGATTGGTGATCATGTGGATGGTCGCCACCGAATGCTTGTGCTGGGTGATGCCCATGCCCCAGCAGGCAATCACACGCTCGGCATTGAGATAAATCTCGCCGGCCTTGCGCAGCGCCGCTTCGTCCAGACCGGACTCTTCGACAATCGTGTCCCAGCCTTCCGCATGCACATCGGCAGCGAAGGCTTCGAAATTGGCGGTGTGCTCGGCGATGAAATCCAGATCCAGCAGACGCGGCGTGCCGTCGCGCTGGGCCTGCGCATCGCGCTCCAGCACATGCTTGATGATGCCCTTCACTGCGGCCAGGTCGCCGCCGATCTTGAGCTGAAAATAATCCGAGGCAATGCGCGTGGAGCCGTTGTGCAGCATCTCCAGCTTGTCTTGCGGGTCGGCAAACTTTTCCAGCCCGCGCTCGCGCAGCGGGTTGAATGCCGCAATCGCCGCACCGCGCTTGGAGGCCTGACGCAGCTCACCGAGCATGCGCGGGTGATTGGTGCCCGGGTTCTGCCCGAAGATGAAGATGGCGTCGGCGAGCTCGAAATCGTGCAGCGACACCGTGCCCTTGCCCACGCCGATCTGCGAACGCAGCGCGGTGCCGGAGGGCTCGTGGCACATGTTGGAGCAATCCGGGAAGTTGTTGGTACCGAACTCGCGCACGAACAACTGATAGAGAAATGCGGCCTCGTTGCTGGTGCGTCCGGAGGTGTAGAAAATCGCCTCATCCGGCGTTGCCAGACCATTGAGATGCCCAGCGATCTGCGTGAATGCATCGTCCCAGCTCACCGGCACATAGTGATCGGTGGCGGCGTCGTAGCGCATCGGATGGGTCAGGCGGCCCTGCCCTTCCAGCCAGTAATCGCTGTACTGCGACAACACGCTCACGCTGTGCGAGGCGAACAGTTCCGGCCCGGCGCGGCGCGCGGTGGACTCGGCCGCCACGGCCTTGGCGCCGTTTTCGCAGAATTCGAACGTGGACGTGTGGTCGCGATCGGGCCATGCACACCCGGGGCAGTCGAAGCCGTCCGGCTGGTTGGCGTGCAGCAGCGTCTTGGCGCCCTGCACTGCGATGTCCTGTTCCATCAGGTGCTTGGCCACCGAGCGCAATGCGCCCCAGCCGCCCGCGGGATTGTCGTACTGCTTGATGGTTTTCTTGCTCATGCGGGTTCTCCCACGGCAACACCCAGATCCAGGCGTTGCGGATGGCTGTAAACAACACAATCGTGATTGCGGGCAAACCCGATCAGGGTCAGTCCCGCACTATCGGCCAGGCTGATCGCCAGCGCGGTAGGTGCTGAAATCGCTGCGAGCAGCGGAATTCGGGCCTGCGCGGCTTTCATGGCCATTTCGTAACTGGCGCGGCTGGTGACCACCGCAAACCCGCGCGATGCATCGATGCGCGCACGCGCCAATGCACCGATCAATTTATCCAGCGCGTTATGCCGGCCCACGTCTTCACGGACCAGTTGCACATCGCCCTGCGCGTCGGCCCAACCGGCCGCATGCACGGCACCGGTTTGCGCAGCGATGGGCTGCCGTGCGTGCAGCGCGTCCAAGGCATGCGCCAAGGCATCCACGTCGATCTGCAAGGACGAGTTCAGCACCGGCGGCACACGCAGCACCGCTTCGATGGATTCGTTGCCGCACACCCCGCAGCCGCTGCGGCCGTCCAGATTGCGTCGCCGCTGATCCAACGCCGCGGCTCGTTCGGGGGGGATTTCGATCTGTAGCGAAGCGCCTTCCAGAAACGTCTCCACCGCGATCACGCGCAGGTCCTGCGCGTGATCGACGATGCCTTCGCTCAACGAGAACCCCAGTGCGAAATCTTCCAGGTCCTCCGGCGTGGCCATCATCACCGCGAACGGCACGCCGTTGTAGATGAAGGCGACCGGCATTTCGGCCGCCACCATGTCCTGCACCGTGGCGCTGCGGCCGCCGCGATGGCGACGGACCGTGCGCACCACACTTCCGGGACGCACGGAACGGGAAGACGGGATGGTCATCTCATCTCAATGGAACAGCACGAAGGCTTTTTGCAGCGTGACCCAAATACCGAACAGCATCGGGATGCCCACCGCCAACCAGGCAAACGCGACCAGTGCCGGGTTTCCGCCATGACCGATACGCGCCAACTGCTCCGGCGGGATCACGCCGTGCCCGGTGCGGTCTACCTTCTCGTGCGCCAGTTGCTTTTCGCGCGCCAGTTCGTCGGGCGTCATGAAGTGACGCGCGGCCACCGGGCGTACCAACAGATTGCAGATCAGGCCGAGCACAAGCATGCCAGCGAGGATGTACATGGTGGTGTTGTAGACCTGTGACGGCGGGCTGCCGTGGGCCAACTGATATTCACGCATGTAACCCACCACCACCGGACCGAGGATGCCGGCGGTGGCCCAGGCAGTCAGCAGACGGCCGTGGATGGCGCCGACCATCTGGGTGCCGAACAAGTCGGCCAGATACGCCGGAATGGTGGCGAAGCCGCCGCCGTACATCGACAGGATGATGCAGAAGATGCCTGCGAACAGCGCAATGCCGCCAATGCCGCCAGCCGACGGGGCCGCTGCATACAGGCAGATACCCAGCACGAAGAACAGCGTGTAGGTGTTCTTGCGGCCGAGCTTGTCGGACATGCTGGCCCAGAAGAACCGGCCACCGATGTTGAACAGGCTGAGCAGACCGGTGAAGCCGGCCGCGATGGCCGCGATGCTGGCCAGCTGAGTCGGGTCCAGGCTACCGAAGCCCACATCCACGCCGATCAGACGGCCGCCGAACACTTCCTGCAGCATCGGCGAGGACATGCCGATCACGCCGATACCGGCCGAGACGTTCAGGCACAGCACGCCCCACAGCAACCAGAACTGGGGAATGCCCCAGACTTTTTTCACGTGCACGTGGTTGGCGGTGATCATGGCATTGCTGCTGGCCACCGGTGCGGTCCAGCCGGCCGGGGTCCAGCCGCTGGGCGGCACGCGGTAACCAAACGCACCGGCCATCATGAAGACGAAGTACAGCGCCGCCATCACCAGGAAGGTTTCCATCACGCCCACCGAGGTGGGGGTGGCGAAATGGCGCATCAGCGCATCGGCCAACGGGCTGCCGATCATCGCACCGCCGCCGAAACCCATGATCGCCATGCCGGTCGCCATGCCGCGACGGTCCGGGAACCATTTGATCAGGGTCGACACCGGCGAGATGTAGCCCAGACCCAGACCGATACCGCCGATCACGCCCGAGCCCAGCCACAGCATCCAGATCTGATGGAAATGGATACCGGCTGCAGAAATCACCAGGCCGCCGCACCAGCACAGCGCCGAGACCACACCGGCCTTGCGCGGGCCGGCACGTTCCAACCAACCGCCCCAGATCGCTGCCGAGCAGCCCAGCAACACGAAGAACAGCGTGTACATCCACTGCAATTCGCTGATCTTCCAGTCGCAGGTGGTGGCCACCATGCGCGCGAACAGGCCCATATCGGCCGGGCACGCAATCGACTCAGTGATGCCCAGTGCCTTGGACAACGGCAGCCAGAACACGCTGAAGCCGTAGGCCATGCCGATGCACAGGTGGATCGCCAATGCTGCCGGCGGTACCAACCAACGATTGAACCCCGGACGCGCAACGATGCGCTCCTTGGACAGCAGACCGGCGTGTACGCCACTGGCTGTCGCCACGGTGGACCCTTGCGTCATTCTCATTTCCCCCAAAAACCAACGATGAACTGCGATAAGCACGGCTGACAAGACTCACACC
The DNA here is from genome assembly GCF_002846205.1 of Xanthomonas prunicola. Taxonomy (GTDB): domain Bacteria; phylum Pseudomonadota; class Gammaproteobacteria; order Xanthomonadales; family Xanthomonadaceae; genus Xanthomonas; species Xanthomonas prunicola. The sequence continues at coordinate 178,700 of NZ_PHKV01000004.1, read as the reverse complement.
AACGCCTGGTGGGCGATGGCGACGTCCTGTCGACCGTTCCGAATACGATTGATAGCTGCAATCAAACAGCGCGTTGCGATATGAGCAGCGACACCGGCCAGGCCCAACTGGCGGTCGTCTGGCGCATCATCGGCGATCTCTGCCTGTTTGCAATGCTTGCCAGCGCCCTGCAGTGTTGCAACGCGCCGGCGCCACCCATATCGCATAGGCGTTCCTGCGTGTTAACGGCCGAAGCTGCGACTAATTGACTAGTCTGTTTGCGCTTCGCCAAATGTGTCGCGAAACCGCGCCCGCACCGGCTGCAAGCACAGCGCTACCGCAGGCACCGGCAGCGCCTGGTAGCGGCGTTGTGTCGATCGGTGCACGCATGACGCGCCCCGCCAATGCTGTGCGCCTGCCGGTATCAGGGTGACGGCCGACGCGCCAGCTGCGTACAGTCGGGCGATCCCGAGCGACGGAGCCTTCCATGCCCGACCACCTTCCCCGCGATGCGGCCGATGCGCTGCAGGCACCAGCGCAGCTGGATGCCTTCTGGATGCCGTTCACCGCCAATCGCCAGTTCAAGGCGCGCCCTCGCCTGCTAGCCTCGGCGCAGGGCATGTATTACCGCGATGTCGACGGCCGTCAGATCCTGGACGGCACCGCCGGCCTATGGTGCTGCAATGCCGGCCACAGCCGCGAGCGTATCGTGGCAGCGATCCGCGACCAGGCCGGCACGCTGGATTTCGCCCCCACCTTCCAGATGGGCTCGCCGTTGCCGTTCGTGCTGGCGCAGCGGCTGGCTGCGCTCGCCCCACCCGGCCTGGGCCACGTCTTCTTCACCAACTCCGGCTCGGAGGCGGTGGATAGCGCGATGAAGATCGTGCTGGCCTATCACCGGCTGCGCGGCGAAGGCCAGCGCACCCGCTTCATCGGCCGCGAGAAGGCGTATCACGGGGTCGGTTTCGGCGGCATGTCGATCGGTGGGCTGCCCAACAACCGCAAGTGGTTCGGCCCGTTGCTGGCCGGTACCGACCATCTGCGCCACACGCTGGATCTGCAGCGCAACGCGTATGCACGCGGGCTGCCCGCACATGGCGCGGAACTGGCCGACGACCTGGAACGGCTGATCACCCTGCATGACGCCTCCACCATCGCCGCGGTCTTCGTCGAACCGGTGTCCGGCTCGGCCGGCGTCATCCTGCCGCCGGAAGGGTATCTGCAGCGGTTGCGCGCCATTTGCGACCGCCACGGCATCGTGCTGGTGTTCGATGAGGTGATCACCGGTTTCGGCCGCGTCGGCGATGCATTCGCCGCACAGCGCTTCGGCGTCACCCCGGACATCATCACCGCTGCCAAGGGCCTGACCAGTGGCACCGTGCCGATGGGCGCGGTGCTGGTGACCGATGCGATCTTTGATGCCTTCATGCACGGACCGCAGAACGCGATCGAGCTCTTTCACGGCTACACCTATTCCGGCCACCCGCTGGCCTGCGCAGCGGCGATTGCCACGCTGGACACCTATGCCGAGGAAGACCTGTTCGCGCGCGCGATCACGCTTGGCCCACAGTGGGAGGATGCATTGCACGGCCTGCGCGGGCTGCCGCATGTCATCGATATCCGCAACATCGGCCTGATCGGCGCAATCGAACTGGCACCGCGCGACGGTGCTCCGGGCGCGCGCGGTTACGAGGTCTTCGAGCGCTGTTTCCATGAAGGCAGCCTGCTGGTGCGCGTCACCGGCGATGTCATCGCGCTGTCACCGCCGCTGATCGTCACGCCCGAGCAGATCGGACAGATGGTGGAGACGCTGGGCATGATTCTGCGTCAGGTCAACTAAGGACAGCTGGCGAAACGCAAATACTGCACCCTTCGCTGACCGACAGGCGCCCGCGTGTCACGTGCGCAGGCGCCACGTCAAGCCGCGCAAAGCGGGGACAGGCTCACTACAATGCCCGCCCCGTACCCCAGCAGTTGCCGTATGAACATCGTTGTCAAAGAAGAACTCAAGGCCTACATCGACCCGCTGACGCCCGACGAGCACGAGGCGCTGGAACGCAGCCTGCTGGCCGAAGGCTGCCGCGATGCCTTGGTGCTGTGGGGCGATGTGCTGGTGGATGGCCACAACCGTTACGGCATCTGCCAGAAGCATGGTTTGCCGTTCCAGACCGTGCAGAACCCGCGCTTCCAGTCCATGCAGGACGTGCACCTGTGGATGATCGAGCAGCACCTGGGCCGGCGCAGCGTGTCCGATTTCCAGCGTGGCGTACTGGCGTTGCGCAAGCGCGAGATCCTGGCCGCACGCCAACGCACCCAGCGCGACGCCGACGCCGTTGCCGCTGCCGAAGCGCCGGTGGTGGTCGGCGACCAACCCGACACTGGCCTGGACGACAGCAGCGCACACACCGCCGATGACAGCGACAGCCCGCCGTGGGAGGAAACCTCCACCCCGGTCAGCCGCGCCGAACTGGCACGCGAAGCGCGCCTGAGCAGCAACCAGGTGGTGATGATCGAACGGATCCATAAGCAGGCCGCGCCGGAAGTGGTGCAAGCGGTCAAGGCCGGCGAGATTTCGATCAGCGCCGCCGCTGCCGTGGCCACACTGTCCGAAGACGAACAACGCGCTGCCGCGCAGGCCGGCAAGGCCGAACTCAAACAAGCCGCCAAGCGCGTGCGCGATGCCAAGCGCAAACCCAAAGCCGACGAGGCCGAAGGCGGCGAAGCCGAACGCCGCGACATCAAGGCCCTGCAGCGCCGCGTCACCGAACTGGAAAACGAAAACGCTGCGCTGCAGTTCAAGGTGACCGCATTGCAGGCGCAGCTGGAACGCCTGCGCGGCTGAGTGCAGCACTGACCGCACTGCCATCCGCATCGCGCGTCACCTGCAGGAGCCGCCGTGGCCGCGCTTGGCGTGTCTTGGTCATGCCATCACGCGCAATCGCGCTCCGACGACAACGTTAGCAACCTCGTCGTCCGTGGACACATGCCATCCGCATCCGACTAGGTACACTCGGGGGCATGGAACCAAGCGTTAGCCTTCCCCGCCCCACCGATCCCCGGCGTGCCCAGCTGCAGCGCATGAAGCTATTGGCGGTGGCCTTGCTGCTGGCGATGTTCGCTGGCTTCATCATCAGCCACCTGATGGGCGAACACGGCCTCTGGGCGTGGGTGTCGGCCTTCTGCGAAGCGGCCACGGTGGGCGCCTTGGCCGACTGGTTTGCGGTGGTCGCGCTGTTCCGGCGCCCGATGGGCCTGCCGATTCCGCATACCGCCATCCTGCCGCGCGGCAAGGACCGGCTGGCCGACGGCCTGGCAGTGTTCGTGCGCGACCAGTTCCTCGCCCCCGATGCCTTGATGGAAAAACTGCGCGTGTTCGATCCCGCCAGCCGCCTGGGCGATTGGTTGGCAAAGCCCGAACAGGCACGCATGCTGGCGCAGATGGCACGCAGCTGGATGCTGCAGGCGCTGGAACTCCTCGACGAAGCGGCGGTGCGCCGCGCGATTCAAGGCTTCGTGGTCGACCGCCTGCGCAAATGGAATGCCGCCGCCACCATCGGCGATGTCATGGCCCTGCTCACCACCGACGGGCGCCATCAAAAACTGCTAGATGAAGTATTACTGCGGCTGGGCGAATGGCTGGATCAGGAACAGGTCAAGACGCGCGCCTCGGCATTGATCGTGCGCTACGCTCGGCGCGAATGGCCCAAGCTGGTTGGCACCGTGAACTGGGTCAAGCCGATCGAAGAGATCGGCGACAGCCTGGCCGACCGCATGGCGCGCGCGGCGATTGAAGAACTGCAAGACATCCTCAAGACGCCCGAGCACCCAATCAGGCTCGACTATGAGGCATGGTTGCAGGGCTATATCACGCGGCTGCGCGACGAGCCGGAAATGGCCGTCCGCGTGGAAGAACTAAAGCAGCGCGCGATCGAACATCCGGCATTGCAGGAATACGTGCAAGGTCTTTGGAGCGAAATTCGCGATGCATTGCGCAATGACCTGGCGCGTGAGCAGTCGTCGATGGCCGCGCACATGGAGCGTTCCATGCAATCGCTCGGCCAGGCGTTGTCGCAAGATCCCTCGCTGCGCGAAGCGCTCAATCAACATATGTTGCAGGCGGCCGATAAGCTCACCACGCGCCTGCGCACATCGGTGACCGACCATATCGCCTCGACGATGAAAAGTTGGGACGAACGTCACCTCGTCGAACAATTGGAATTGGGTGTGGGGCGCGATCTGCAATACATTCGCTTCAATGGAACGTTAGTCGGAGGATTGATCGGGCTCATCCTTCACGCGTTATCGATCTGGCTCTCGTTCTGATATCGGAAACACCACTCGCCCACCCGGATGAGGTGCAGGCTTAGGGGACTGCACCGCCATAGCATCGTCAGGCGGTACCACGAGGTCGATGTATGTCGGCCAGCATTCTGGGCACGTAACAGGTAAGGCGAAGGAACGAACATGCCGAAGGGCCGCTGGGATTTGCGCAGGATCTATGGGCGTCGCGCATTCTTTGGTGCACTGCTGATCCTGATCGCCGGCCTGATTGCCGCCATCGCCACCGGCGTGTGGCTGCAACGGCATAACGAGCTCGAACGCGAGCAACGGTTCCAGTACGTGGTGCGCACGCTGGCACGCAACATCAGCGAACGCATGTCCACCTTCGAGCATGGCTTGCGCGGCGCACGCGGTGCGGTGATCGGCGCAGGCAGCGACATCATCAGTCGAGAACGCTTCACCTTGTACAGCCGCTCGCGGGATTATCCGCGCGAGTTTCCCGGCGTGCTGGGCTATGGCTATATCCATCGCGTCGCCCCGGCCGACGAAGAAGCGTTTTTGCAGGCCGCGCGTGCCGACGGTGCGCCGGACATCCATCGCCGGCCCTTGGCGCCGTGGGATGGCGAGCGCTACATGGTGTTGTATTTCGAGCCGGAATCCTCAGGCAACCGGCCGCTCGGCATCGATATCGCCTCCGAGCCGCGTCGGCGTGCCGCCGCCCTGCAGGCCGCGCGCAGCGGGGAGCCGATCATGACCTCGCCGATCTCGCTGTCCGGTTACCGCATTCCTAGCGAAAGCGGTTTTTTGGTGTTGTTGGCGATCTATCGCGAAGGCATGCCGCTGCAGACGCCGCAGCAGCGCATGGTCGCCACCAGTGGCTGGGTGTATGCGCCCTTCAGCGTCGAGCAAATGGTGCAAAGCGCATTGGGCGAACGCGACGACGTTGCGCTGGATCTGTCCGACCGCAACGAGCCCACCCACAATTTCTATCGCAGCGGCACGCCGGCCAGCGACAGTGCGCTGCGTCCGCCGGTCGTGCGGTTGTTGCCGATCTATGGCCGCACCTGGGTCATCACCGCCCATCCCACTTCCAGCTTCATCGCCTCGCTCAACCAGAATTCGCCCTGGTTGATCGGCGGGCTGGTGATGGCCGGTTCGGTGCTGTTTGCCGCCCTGCTGGTGTTGTATTTCAGCAATGGGCTACGCCGCGAAGAAGTGCTGCGCAAGCAAATGGAGTTGGCTGCGCTGGTCAGCCATTCCAGCGAAGCCATCGTTGCCGAAACTCCGGATGGGCGCATCACGCACTGGAATCCTGCCGCCGAGGCGATGTTCGGTTACACGGCCCAAGAGGCGATCGACCAAGACCTGACCATGCTGCTGGCGCCGCAGCCCTATGCGATGCCTGAGATCGACCATGCCGACGCTGCACTGGCGGGCAACGCATCGGCTGCACAGACCATGCGCCATCGCGACGGACATCAGGTGCATGTGCTGGCCAGCAAAGCGCCCATCATCGAAAGTGAAGGCACACTCAGTGGGCATTCGCATTTTTTCCGCGATATCTCCGACCGCGTGCGCTCGCATCAACGCATCATCGATCTCAACGCTTCGCTCGAACATCAGGTGGCCGAACGCACCAGCGAGCTGGTTAAGTTCTCGGTGCTGCAACGCGCGATCCTGGCGCACGCCGGTTACGCCATCATCGCCACCGACTCCGGCGGCTTCGTCACGCTGTTCAATCCGGCTGCGGAAAAACTGTTGGGTTACAGCGCTGCAGAAGTGATCGGCCGGCGCAAGGCCAGCCAGTTCATCGAGCAGGAAGAACTGCAAGAGCGCGCGCACATGCTCGCCGATCAGACCGGTACGCCGGTGGCGCATACGCTGGAAGCGATCGCCGCACTCACCAGCCTGGGTCGCAGCGATACCAACGAGTGGACCTACGTCAGCCATGACGGGCGTCGCCTGCCGGTGCTGCTGACCTTGAGCACCCTGCGCGATGACCACGATCAGGTGATCGGCTACCTGGGTGTGGCGGTGGATCTCACCGAGCAAAAGCTGCGCGAAAAACAGCTACGTCTGGCGATGGATGCGGCCAAGAGCGCCAACCAGTCCAAGTCCGATTTTCTGGCCAATATGAGCCACGAAATCCGCACGCCCATGAACGCCATCCTGGGCATGCTGTACCTGCTTCAGCGCAGCGAACTGCCCGGCGCCGCGCAGGAAATGGTCACCAAGATCGACCGCTCCGCACGCACGCTGCTGGAAATCATCAACGACATTCTGGACTTCTCCAAGATCGAGGCCGGGCGCATCGATCTGGAACATGCCCCGTTCGATCTGAACCAGCTGTTCGACAACATCGCCGACCTGATGCGCTCCTCGCTCAGCGCCAAGCCGGTGGAAATGATCGTCGAGCCCTTGCCGCGCGACAGTCGTTGGCTGCAGGGCGATGCGCTGCGCATCAATCAGGTGCTGGTCAACCTGGTCGGCAATGCAATCAAGTTCACCGAACAGGGGGAAGTGGTGCTGTCGGTGCGGCGCTTCCCCAGCGGCGACCCCAACAAACTCAAGCTGCTGTTTTCGGTACGCGATACCGGCATCGGCATTTCTAAGGAAAAGCAGAGCCTGATCTTCTCGCCGTTCCTGCAGGCCGACACCTCCACCAGCCGGCGTTACGGCGGCAGCGGCCTGGGCCTGACCATCAGCCGGCGCTTGGTCGAATTGATGGGCGGCGAACTGGAAGTGGAAAGCGTGCCCGGCCGCGGCAGCGAATTCTATTTTGTGGTGACGCTGGAAAAATCCGCGCCACCCCAGGCACAGCGCGAATTGCCGGCCTTGCCGCCGGAAGCGATGCCGCGCGTGCTGATCGCCGACGACCACGATGCAGCGCTCAACAACCTGGTGCGTATTGCCTCCGAACTTGGCTGGCGCGTGGACGCGGTGGCCAGCGGACAGGCCGCGCTACAGGCGATCGAAGAGGCCGTTGAGCCCTACGATATTTTCCTGCTCGACTGGCGCATGCCCGATGTCGACGGGGTGGCCATCGCGCGTGAGATCCGTGCGCGCGCCACGCCTGGCCCGCATCCGGTGATCGTCATGGTGACCGCCTACGAGCGTCGCCTGCTGGAACAACATCCCGAGCAACAGGATCTGGATGCGGTGATGACCAAACCGGTGACCGGCGCGGCCCTGCATCGGTTGGTCGAACAACTGGTCGACGAACGCCCAGGCGCCCGCCCGGCTGCCCCCACATTCGTTGCGCGTCGTCTGGAAGGCGCGCACCTGCTGCTGGTCGACGACAGCGAAATCAATTGCGAAGTGGCGCAGCGCATTCTCGAAGGCGAAGGCGCCATGGTCACCGTCGCCCACGATGGCGAACAGGCCGTCGGCACGCTCAAGCGCGCGCCCAACCTGTTTCACTTGGTGCTGATGGATGTGCAGATGCCGGTGGTGGACGGCTACGAGGCGACCCGCCGGCTGCGCCAGATCCCGGCCCTGGCCAGCCTGCCGGTGATTGCGCTGACCGCCGGCGCATTCCGTCCACAGCAGGAAAAAGCGCTGGAAGCCGGCATGAATGGGTTTATCGCCAAACCGTTCAATGTCGAAGAATTGGTCACTGCCATTCGGCATTTTCTGCAGCCGGGCATGCAGCGAATCCCGTCGCTTCCGCATGAGGCCGAGGTGCACGCCGGCACCGAGTGGGAACATAGCGAGCCGGAACTGCTGGACGCGGCGCGCGCGCGCAGCCTGTGGCGCGAACGCGAGCCGTATGCGCGCTATCTGATCAAGCTGCTGCGCGACAACCCGGACCCGGCGGAAATGGCCGCCGAGCATCTGCGCCGCAACGAATTGCCGGCCATCGGTGCGATGGCGCACAAGTTGCGTGGCGCGGCCGGCTCGCTCGCGCTGCCGGCGCTGGCTGGTGCGGCCGGCGATCTGGAAACGCGCATCGAGGAAGGACACGACATTACCGCCTCGCTGATCGCGTTGAAGGACGTCATGCAGCGCACCGCTGAGGCGATCCGGGCGTTTTTGCAGCATGGCGACACCGAGATTGCTACCGACGACGATGGCGTTGCATTGGATGCAGACAGCGTGCAGATCCTGACATCGGCCTTCGCCAGCGACGATGCCGACCAGATCGACCACGCATTGCTGATCTGCGCGCCACATTTACCGCGCACACTGCAGGAAGCGTTGCACCGCGCCGTCGAAGATTTCGACTTCCGTCGCGCCGAAACCACGTTGCGCGATTGGCAGACGACCCACCTGCACTGATCGCGCTCCCCGAGCCGCTTGGCAAGGATCCAGCATGCCGTCCCGTCCCCTGCTGTGTGTCGACGACGAATCCAGCAATCTGGCCACCCTGCGCCAGTTGCTGCGCGACGACTTCGCACTGGTCTTCGCCAAATCCGGCAGTGAAGCCCTGGATGCGGTGACGCGCCACACGCCCAAGTTGATCCTGCTGGATGTCGAATTGCCGGACATGGACGGCTACGCGGTAGCGCGCGCGCTCAAGCAGCAGCCATCCAGCAACGCCATCCCGATCCTGTTCGTGACCTCGCGCAACAGCGAGCACGACGAACGTCTGGGGCTGGACGCGGGCGCCGCCGATTACGTCAGCAAACCCTACTCGCCTGCGCTGCTCAAGGCACGCATCGCCACCCAGTTGAAGCTGGCCGAAAACGCGCGTCTTGCCCAGCAGTACCGCGATGCGATCCATCTGCTCGGCACCGCCGGCCAGGGCCAGGACTCCGACACCGGCGCGCATATCTGGCGCATGGCGGCGTATGCGCGGATCCTGGCCGAAGCGGTGGGCTGGTCGCCGCGGCAGGCGCAGACTCTGCAGGACGCCGCCCCGTTGCACGACGTCGGCAAGATCGCGGTACCTGGCAGCATCCTGCAAAAGCCCGATTCGCTGGACGAGCACGAACGTTCGGTAGTGCGTCAGCACCCGCAGGTCGGCCACGATCTCTTGCGCAACGGCCGCGGTCCGGTATTCCAGTTGGCAGCAGAAATCGCGCTGCATCATCACGAATGCTGGGACGGCAGCGGCTATCCCAAGGGATTGTCAGGCGATGCCATTCCCGAATCGGCACGCATCGTGACGGTGGCCGACGTGTTCGACGCGCTGTGCGGACGGCGCGCCTATAAGGCGCCATGGACAGTGGAAGACGCCATGCGCAAGCTCGACAGCATGGCAGGCAAACAACTGGAACCGCGCCTGGTGCAGCATTTCCACGCGGCATTGCCGCAGATTCTGCAGATCAAGGACGCCTGGGACAGTCCTGCGCCTTAGCGTGATCTGGGCGGGTCCATGCGCAGATCCAGGTGGTCAATGTGCCGACACAGGCAGGTGAGGAACCAAGCCCACGCGACATGAGGTTGGCTGGCGTCTGCCGTACCCGCCCCCACCGGCGCGCACCGGCTCGCGCTTGCGACGCGGGCGCCCAAAGCCACACGCGCCAGTGGCGCATGAGCATGCCTTTTCGCATCAAGGTGAGAGGGGGCTCAAGCTTGGCGCCCTTCTCCTGCCGGGACATTGTCCTGCCTGGGAAGAAGGTGCCTTGCAGGGGCGAATGAGGGCATGCGGCGCGAATACCTCCCCTTGGCAACTGGCGGTTGCGCATCCTCCCCAGGCCAGCCCTCTCCCGCGCCGCGCGCCGCATCCCCACCAAACGCACGCAGCGTTGCTGCCATTGGCTTGAACGCAAAGCTACACAGGCAGACAATACAAAAATGTTGCGCCGCACAAGACCGTGCGACGCGGGCCGACCCTGTTGCCATCTGCGGCGCAGGGCGTGCGGCCCCGCAACCGAGAGTCCGATGTCCTCCAGCGCGTCCGAGGCCGGCGCTACGCCGCCGCGTTATCCCGATTACCGCATCATCTCGCTGATCCTGGCCTGCGCCATTTTCATGGAGCAGATGGACGCCACCGTGCTCGCCACCGCGCTGCCGACCCTGGCGCGCGACTTCGGCGTGGCCGCGCCGGCCATGAGCATCGCCATGACCGGCTATCTGCTCGCATTGGCAGTGTTGATCCCGGCCAGCGGCGCCATCGCCGACCGCTTCGGCCTGCGCCGCGTGTTCGGCGCCTCCATCTGGGTGTTCGTCGGCGGCTCGATCCTGTGTTCGCTGGCCGACAGCCTGCCCACCATGGTCGCCGCGCGGGTGCTGCAAGGTGCGGGCGGCGCAATGATGGCACCGCTCGGCCGGCTGATCCTGCTGCGTACGGTTGAGCGCCGCCATCTGGTGTCGGCCATGGCCTGGACACTGGTGCCAGCCTTCATCGGCCCGATGCTCGGCCCGCCACTGGGCGGCTTTTTCGTCTCGTATCTGGATTGGCGCTGGATCTTCTACATCAACGTGCCGATCGGCATCGCCGGCTTTCTGCTGGTACGGCGTTTTATTCCGGAGATTCCCACTGAATCGGCGCCGGCGCGGTTTGATCTGCGCGGCTTCGTGCTGTGCGGCACCGCGCTGGGCTGCCTGCTGTTCGGCCTGGAGATGGTCAGCCAGGAAAACGGCCTTGGTGAAGCCAGCTGGCTGCTGGCGATCGGCAGCAGCGCTGCGCTGGGATATCTCTGGCACGCGCGTCACCATCCCGCTCCGCTGCTGGATCTGAGCCTGCTGCGCATCGACTCGTTCCGGTTGTCGGTGATCGGCGGCGCACTGATGCGCATCACCCAGGGCGCGCAGCCGTTTCTGTTGCCGCTGCTGTTTCAGATCAGCTTCGGCATGAGCGCTGCGCATAGCGGCCGGTTGATCCTGGCCACCGCGCTCGGCGCACTGTTGATGCGCACCATCACCCCACAATTGCTGCGTCGTTTCGGGTATCGCAACAGCCTGATCGGCAACGGCGTACTCGCCAGCCTGGGCTACATGGTGTGTGCGTTGTTCCGCCCCGATTGGCCGCCGGCATTGATGTTCGGCCTACTGCTGTGCTGTGGCGGCTTCATGTCGTTTCAATTCGCCGCCTACAACACCATCGCCTACGAAAACGTGCCTGCCGCGCGCATGAGCCGCGCCAGCAGCCTGTACACCACCCTGCAGCAATTGATGCTCTCGGTCGGCGTCTGCGCCGGCGCGATGATCCTCAACCTGGCGATGCTGGCCGGCGGCCACGCAACGCCGCAACAAGACGATTTTTCGCTGGCATTCTGCATCGTCAGCCTGATTTCGCTCAGTGCCACCTGGTGGCATGTGCGTTTCGACAAACATGCCGGGCAGGAAATGAGCGGACATCGAACATGACGCAGACGCGACGGCATCGCTGACTGGGAGATGTCGTGGTGTAAGCCGCTCTAAGGCCCCAGGCTCAGCTGGCGCGGGCCGCCGCCTTTGTATCCAGCTGCAGGTTCTTGCGAATCAGCGCCTGGAATACGCCGGCCGGTACGAACCGCCGCAAGACCTGCAGTTGCCCGGCGATCTTGCCCGCGGTGTAGCGCACCTTCGGGTGTGCAGCGCGCGCGGCCTTCACCACCACGTCCGCGACTACCGCTGGCTCGTCTGCGTTGGCCATGGCCTGCGCGACCACCTTGCCAACTTGCGTGCGCACCTGCGTGTAGGTTTCCAGCGGTGCATCGGGAGCCAGATTGTTCGCTTCGAACAGGGTCTTGGTATACGCAGGTTCGATGACCGTGACCCGGATGCCATAACTGCGCAGCTCGTGGTCCACGGCTTCGGAATAGCCTTCCACCGCGTGCTTGCTGGCCGCATACAGTGCCGCATACGGGGTGGGTACCAGGCCGATGATCGAGCCGATGTTGATGATGCGGCCGCCGCCCTGTTTGCGCATGTGCGGCAGCACCGCGCGGGTCATGCGCACCACGCCCAGGAAGTTGGTGTCGAGAATGGCCTTGGCCTGTTCGATCGAGCTCTCTTCCGCTGCTGCGGGCGAAACGCCGAAGCCGGCGTTATTGACCAGTAAATCGATCCGCCCTTCCAGTTGCAGCAGTTCGTTGACGGCTGCATCCACCGATTGATCGTTGGTCACATCCAGCGCCAGCAGTTTGAATGCACGCGGCGCAGTCTGCGCACCACGCCGGCTGGTGCCGTACACCGTGTAACCGGCGGCGGCCAATGCAACGGCAGTGGCTTCACCAATACCGGACGAGGCGCCGGTCACCAGCGCCACCAGAGGTTTGCGTTTCATACGAGATCCTTGAAGAGTTGGATGAGGAAGCGGCAACGGCTCAACGCGCGAACGGCTGCCAGGGCGAAATGGCGGTGCGGCAACGCATACCGGCAATCGATTGCCGGCTTGCAGGCGGTGTTGCGGTGGTGCTTGTCGACACACCCACACCATGGGCAGGTAAACAACCGATGCGGCGCGGCCCACTGCAGCAGACGGCTGCAGGCACGCGACACAGGACACATCGAATGCCGAGAGGTGTGGGCACCTTACGCAGCGCAGGCATGCGCACGGCATTGCTTCAGGTGTTGCCTTGCCGGGCGCGCGCAGCGATCGATGCATGCATCGTGCTGCGTGCGCCGCTTGTGCTAGTTGGAAGGTTGCAGCGACGCGAGCACTGCATCGCGGCATACCGCAATGATTTCATCGGCCAGCGGCGAATCGTCCGGGCAGGCACGCGACAGCACGATCGCGCCGATGGCGTGCGCCATGATGTCCAGATTCGTCGCCCGTTCGTGGGCGGCCGCCACCGTGCCGGGTGCTGCGCCACTGCGGTCCAGCGCTGTCAGCAGGTTTTCGATGCCGTCCGCGAACGTCTGCCGCACCTCATCCGGCTGACGCGCTGCATCGGCGCCCAGGGCGGCCATCGTGCAACCGGTCGCGGTGCTGTCGCGGTGCCCGCGTGACAGGTAGAAGTTCACGAAATCCGCCTTGTCCACCTGCTCGGTCTGCGCTGCGATGTTGGCCAGGCCGCAGGCAGCCGATTCGGCCATCAGGTCGGCCTTGGACCGGAATTGTTTGTAGAAGCCGCCGTGGGTGAAGCCGGCGGCGGCCATCAGGTCGGCAACGCCGATGCCTTCGTAGCCACGTTCGCGAAACAGCCGCGAGGCCGTCTCCACGACGTGCGCCCGGTTGGCCTGGGCCTGCGCCTTGGTCACTTTCATGGTTGGGACACTCCGTGGGCTGGGTTCGGGATGGCGGAAGCCTACATTGATGTCAATCGTAATCAAAGTGTTGACATCTTAGATTTCGATCGTAATCTTTGTCAACCACGGACTGAAGAGAAACAGCAACAAGCGACTTTTCGGTGTTCGAGCCATACGCCCTGGGCACCTCGCGCTACGCGATCGCATCGTGATGACGCCACCGACCCGCGACCCGCGTGAGACGGCCTGGTGCCCAGCCCGCTGACGATTACCCACCCTGTCCGGCCAAGGCCTTGCTGCCTGGCCCATGTACCAACCACTCTCATCAAGGATCGTTCCATGACCACACCTCCCGCTGTCCTCATTACCGGCGCCTCCACCGGCATCGGCGCCGTCTACGCCGAACGCTTCGCCCAACGCGGCCACAATCTGGTGCTGTTCGCACGCGACAAGGCCCGCCTCGATGCCCTTGCCGCAAGTCTGCACACCACCCATGGCGTCGCCGTCGATGTGTTGCAGGCGGACCTGACCCACGCTGCCGATGTCGGCAAGGTCGAAGCACGTCTGCGCGACGATGCGCAGATCGGCGTGTTGATCAACAACGCCGGCATCGCGCAGTCCGGCGGCATGCTGCAGCAGGATGCCGAGAGCATCGAGCGTCTGATCGCGCTCAACATCACCGCGCTGACCCGGCTTGCTGCCGCTGTCGCGCCGCGCTTTGCCGCTGCCGGCAACGGCGCCATCGTCAATCTTGGTTCGGTCGTCGGGCTGGCTCCCGAATTCGGCATGAGCGTGTACGGCGCCAGCAAGGCCTTCGTGCTGTTCCTGTCGCAAGGCTTGCATGTGGAACTCGGCGCCAAGGGCGTCTACGTGCAGGCAGTGCTGCCGGCCGGCACGCGCACCGAGATCTGGGAGCGCGCCGGTATCGACATCACTATGGACGTTGGCGAACTGGTCGATGCTGCGCTGGTCGGTTTCGACCGCCGCGAATTGGTGACGATTCCGCCGCTGCACGTGGCCGCGCGTTGGGACGCACTGGATGGTGCACGCCAGGGCCTGTTGTCCGACATCCGTCAAGGCAGTGCTGCCGAGCGCTACCACGCCAAGGCCTGAGTCGGTGCAATGCCAACGCGACGCTCCTGTAGCGGCCGTCGCGTTGAGCCTGGGCTGACCTCAAGCGGCACACCCGCTGTTCCGCGCTGCCCGGCCACGCACACGCAGCATCCACTGCACATCGCCTGCATGACCTGCACGCTGGCTTGCACCTCACACACCACAACCACGCATCGGATCGCCCATGAAAGCACTCACCTTCCAGCGCTATGGCAAATCGCCCGGAGTCGGTTTTTCCGAGCTGCCCCGCCCCACCTTGCAACCCAACCAATTGCTGGTCGAAGTGCATGCGGCGGCGGTCAATCCGGTCGACAACATGGTCATGACCGGAACCTTCAAACCGGTGCTCAAATTCGACCTGCCTGCCACGCTGGGCAGCGATCTGGCCGGCATCGTCACCGAGGTCGGCAGCCGCGTCACGCGCTTCAAGAAAGGCGACGCCGTGTTCGCCAGCGTGTTCGATCAGGGCACCGGTTCGATGGCCGAATTCGCGGTGGTACCTGAAAGCGCTGCCGCGCTGAAGCCGGCGAATCTGGACTTCGTCCAGGCCGCGTCCATTCCCATGGTCGGGCTCACCTCCTGGCAGGCCCTGACCGAGCGCGCCGGGCTGCAGCGCGGTCAGAAGGTCTTCATTCCTGCCGGCTCCGGCGGCGTCGGCACCTTTGCCATCCAGCTCGCAAAACAGATTGGCGCACACGTGGGAACCACCACCAGCACCGGCAACGTCCCGCTGGTGCGCAGCCTGGGCGCCGACGACGTGGTCGACTACAAGACGCAGGAATTCGAAAACGTGCTGCGTGGCTACGACGTGGTGCTTGGCACCACCCGGGGCGATGCGCTGGAAAAATCTGTCGGCATCCTCAGCGCTGGCGGCAAGATCGTCTCGATTGTCGGCCCGCTGGATGCGGCATTCGCCCGCGCCCGGCGCTTGAACGGTCTGCTGACATTCGTGTTCGGGCTGATGAGCCGCCGTGTTCGGGCTGATGAGCCGCAAGATCAAGCGCCTGGCCAAGAAGCACGATGTGGCGTATTCGTTCCTGTTCGTCCGCCCGGACGGCGCGCAACTGGCCAAGATAGGCGAACTGCTCGAAGCCGAACGCATCCGCCCGGTCATCGACAGGGTGTTTCCGTTCGAACAGGCAAAGCAGGCCCTGGACTATCTCGCGCAAGGCCGTGCCAAGGGCAAGGTGGTGGTGGCTATCAATAGACAATAAGACGGATACCCGAGACAAAGGCAACAGCAAATCGGAACTGCAACATAAAATTTAAAAAAATAAAAAATAAAAAATGTTTACACCGGTTCAGCCAAAAAATAATCCACCTTTCGGTGGATTATTTTTAACATCACCAGTCAACCGCCGATCTCAAGCTCCACCTACGCCACAACTTCTTGTTCGATTGTACGTGTAGGAGGTAAGCACCCAGCCGCCACCGCTGCCTTGAGGACCCGATTGCCACGTATATGTCCATGTCCTAGCAATACCGCCTCCGCAACTTGACACTCCGAATGTTTGACCATTAGAACCACCTGCCGGAAGTGGTACAGGTGGAGCCTCTTGAAGTGGGCGAATTACGCCGCTATCGGTGCTTGAAAGGCGTACTGTGATGTTTCCGGAAAACGTAACATTCGAATCAAACGACGTCCCTGCCCCCGGTGCTGTTGATAGCCACTGCGCAATCTGCTTTGCTTCATGCGACCCTGCCGCATAAGTTGTTTCGCTGGTTATCGATGTTCTGGCACGATTTTCCTGACCAAAACCTATTAGTGGGAAGGCAATAGAAGTGACGAGTAACAACTTGGCTGCGAATGCGTACATGCGTTGCATAAATTCTCCATGAATTTTTTACCGCAGGCCGAGTATTGCTCGAAAGAGTTAACAGAACATGAATCATTTTTTTTATATTATCTTATAATATGTATTTATACTTTTCAGTGTGTGTGCAGGCGATATGTGACTTGCCCCCCTCTAAGGCGCTTTTCTAATAGTGAATTGGCAACCCTTGAAACACGATAAAAGGGCTGCCCACTGGCAGACTATTCGCTGGAAGCAATTGCAGTGAAACAGAGAAGCGCGATGACGGATTCTCAGCTCCGCCATCGCGCTTCGATCTGCGCTTACAACCCGTGCGCCGCCAACTGACCCAACCGTTGCACCGCCACCGACACGGTCGGGTAATCGAGCGTCTTCTGCTCGGCCACATCGGCCAGCATGGCCAGGGTGAAGCGCAGGCTGGAGTCGTCGCGTGCCAGCCAGGTGGCCACCTTGTCTTCGGCAGTGCTGCCTGACATCGTCAACACCTGGCCGACCAAGGCGCATTGATGCGCGGCCAGCTCGTCGCGCAGCACGCCACGTGCCACCGCATGCCAGCGGCCGTTGACCTCCAGCGCGTCGATCTGCTCGAACAACCACGGCAGCCGCAGCGCTTCGCCCAGGCGGAAATGCACCTTGGACACGTCCACCGGCTTGAGCTTGCGGGTGCGCGCGGTTTCGATGATGTCGAAGGCCGGCTCCAGATAACGCAGCTCGGACAACTGCTGTGCGAGTGCCGGCGTCAGGCCCTTGTCCTGCCATTCCTGCACGCTGGCTTCGTACTGCGGGCGCTGCGCATCCGACAACACGCCCGATGCCACGCGGATGTCGTTGAACGGGCCGTGGTAACGCTCCACCGCTGCGGTGATGCCCGGCATCTGGCCCGGACGCAACAACAACCAACGCACGAACGAGCGTTGCAGGCGCCAGATCACTTCCAGCGCATCGATCTGCACCGACTCGGGCACCTTGCCGTCCAGCGCATCGATCTGCGTCCACAGCGCGCGCGCATCCAGCGTTTCGCGGCTGATGGTGTAGGCCTTGGCCACCTCGCCGATGCTGCGGCCGGTGTCTTCCTGCATGCGCATCAGGAAGGTGGCGCCCATGCGGTTGATGGTGGTGTTGGTGACCGCGGTGGCGATGATCTCGCGCTTGAGGCGATGGCGCTCCATCGCATCGGCGTACTTCTTCTGCAGCGGCTGCGGGAAGTAGCGTTGCAGTTCCTTGGACAGATACGGGTCTTCGGGAATGTCCGATTCCAGCAACTGCTGGAACGCCACCAGCTTGGAGTAAGACAGCAGCACCGACAGCTCCGGCCGGGTCAGCCCCTGCCCACGCGCCTTGCGTGCCGACAGCTCGGCATCGGAGGGCAGGAATTCGATCTGGCGGTCCAGCAGGCCCTGCAGTTCCAGCGTGCGGATGAAGTGCTGCTTGGAACCCAGGCGCTTGACGCTCATGCGCTCCATCAAGCTGATGGCCTGGTTCTGGCGGTAGTTGTCCCACAGCACCAGGTCGGCCACTTCGTCGGTCATCGACGCCAACAGCTTGTTGCGCGCGTCGTAGGTGAGCTTCTTGGCCTGCACCATGTCGTTGAGCAGGATCTTGATGTTCACCTCGTGATCGGAGGTGTCCACGCCGGCCGAGTTGTCGATGAAATCGGTGTTGAGCAACACGCCGGTCTGCGCCGCTTCGATGCGGCCGAGCTGGGTCAGTCCCAGGTTGCCGCCCTCGCCCACCACCTTGCAGCGCAGCTCGCCGCCGTTGACGCGCAGGCCGTTGTTGGCGCGGTCGCCCACATCCGCATGCGACTCGCTGGACGCCTTGACGTAGGTGCCGATGCCGCCATTCCAGAACAGGTCCACCGGCGCCTTGAGGATGGCG
The DNA here is from genome assembly GCF_002846205.1 of Xanthomonas prunicola. GTDB lineage: Bacteria > Pseudomonadota > Gammaproteobacteria > Xanthomonadales > Xanthomonadaceae > Xanthomonas > Xanthomonas prunicola. Next base: position 160,575 of record NZ_PHKV01000004.1, on the reverse strand, counting down.
TTCATCAGCTCGTTCGGCGAGAGCTGCTTGACGTTGGATTCCAGCCCAAGCGCCTCGCGCACCGGCGCACTGATGTCGATCGACTTGAGCGTGCGCGGATAGATGCCGCCGCCGGCGCTGATCAGCTTGGCGTCGTAATCGGCCCAGCTGGAACGCGGCAGCTTGAACAGGCGCTCGCGCTCGGCGAACGAGGCAGCGGCATCCGGCGACGGGTCAAGGAAGATATGCCGGTGATCGAACGCGGCCAGCAGGCGGATGTGCTTGGAGAGCAGCATGCCGTTGCCGAACACGTCGCCGGACATGTCGCCGATGCCGACCACGCTGAAGTCCTGGCTCTGGCAATCGCGGCCCATGGCGCGGAAGTGACGCTTGACCGACTCCCACGCGCCACGTGCGGTGATGCCCATGCCCTTGTGGTCGTAGCCCACCGAGCCGCCGGAGGCGAACGCATCGCCGAGCCAGAAGCCGTGATCCAGCGCCAGCCCGTTGGCGATGTCGGAGAACGTCGCGGTGCCCTTGTCAGCCGCGACCACCAGATACGGGTCGTCCTGGTCATGACGCACCACCTGTGGCGGCTGCACGATCTTGCCGCCGACGATGTTGTCGGTGATGTCGAGCAGGCCCTGGATGAACAGCTTGTAGCAGGCGATGCCTTCTGCCTGGATCGCATCACGGTCGCCCCCCACCGGCGAGCGCTTGACGTAGAACCCGCCCTTGGCGCCGACCGGCACGATGACGGTGTTTTTGACCATCTGCGCCTTGACCAGGCCCAGCACCTCGGTGCGGAAATCCTCGCGACGGTCCGACCAGCGCAGGCCGCCGCGCGCCACCGCGCCAAAGCGCAGGTGCACGCCTTCCACCCGCGGGCTGTAGACGAAGATCTCGCGGTACGGACGCGGCTTGGGCAGGTCCGGCACGCGCGACGAATCCAGCTTGAAGCTGATGCAGTGTGGGTGCTTGCCGTTCTTGTCGGTCTGGTAGTAGTTGGTACGCAAGGTCGCATCGATCACATCCATGAAGCTGCGCAGGATGCGGTCTTCGTCCAGGCTGGAGACGCGGTCCATCAACTTCAGCAAGGTGGCGCGGGTGGCCTCCTGCTGTGCATCGCGGTCGCCGCCGCGCGCTTCCAGCACGGATTCCAGTGCCTTGAGCGTAGCGTCGTCGCCGCCTGCCAGTGCAGACAGTTCCTCGCGCAGGCGCTCCTGGCCAGCAAAGATCTGTGCCTTGGTTTCGCTGCCGGTGGACGGATCGAAGCGCGCTTCGAACAACTCCACCAGCAAACGCGCCAGCAACGGGTAACGGGTGAACGTGGCTTCGACATAGGCCTGCGAGAACGGCACTGCGGTCTGCAGCAAGTACTTGCAGTAGCCGCGCAGCAGCGCGACCTGGCGCCAATGTAGGCCGGCCGCCAGGATCAGGCGATTGAAGCCGTCGTTTTCGGCATCGCCGTTCCAGATGCGCTCGAAGGCTTCGCCGAAACTGGCATCGGCATGCGCGGCATTGATCTTGCCGGCAGTGGATTCGACCTCGAAATCCTGGATATAGACCGGCGTCTCGCCCACCTGCAGCCGATACGGCCGCTCGGAGATCACGCGCAGGCCCATGTTTTCCATCATCGGCATCGCATCGGACAGCGGAATGTCGTCGAGCTGGCGATACAGCTTCAGGCGCAGGCCTTCGCCCGCATCCAGGCGCACGCCATCGTCGCGACGGATTTCCTGCAGGCTCAGATGCAGATCGTTCGGGCCATCCAGCGATGCCAGGTGTTCGACGTCCGACACTGCCGATTCGATCGACGAATCTTCGATATAGCCGGCCGGCAGCGCGCGACCGAAGTTGGCTGCCATACGCAGCCCATTGGCTTCGCCGTGCCGCGCCACCAGCGCCTCACGCAGCGCATCGCGCCAGTTGCGCAGCAAGTGCGCCAGCCGCGATTCGAGTTCGGTGGTGTCGAATTCCAGTGCCTCACCGCTCTTGGGCCGCACGATCAGATGCAGCTGGGCCAGTGGCGATTCACCCAGCACCACGCTGGAATCGATGTATTCGCCGTGCAGCGCGTCCTTCAACAAGGCTTCGATGCGCAGGCGCACATCGGTGTTGAAACGTTCGCGCGGGATGTAGACCAGCGCCGAGATGAAACGCCCGTACTTGTCGCGACGCAGGAACAGGCGGCTACGCACGCGCTCCTGCAGCCCGAGGATACCCATCGCGGTGCGGTACAGCTCTTCCTCGTTGGACTGGAACAGCTCCTCGCGCGGCAGCGTTTCCAGGATGTGGCGCAAGGCCTTGCCGCTATGGCTGCTCGGGGTCAGCCCCGACTTGCTCATCACGTATTCGTGGCGCTGACGCACCAGCGGAATTTCCCACGGCCGGCGGTTATAGGCACTGGAGGTGAACAGACCCAGGAAGCGCTGCTCGCCGACGATGCGACCCTTGGCATCGAATTCCAGGATGCCGATGTAATCCATGTAACCGACGCGGTGCACGCGCGAACGGGCATTGGTCTTGGTCAGGATCAGGGCGTCCTTGCGCTTGGACGAGGCATTCAGGCCGTGCGCGGCCAGCGTGGTCACCGGACGTGCCGGCGAGGTGTCGCGCCCGCGCAGCAGGCCCAGACCGGTCTCTTCCAGCGGCGCCAGCACGTCCTGGCCGTCCTGCTTCTCGACGCGGTACTCGCGGTAGCCGAAGAAGGTGAAGTGGTCGGCCGCGGCCCAACGCAGGAATTCCTGCGCTTCATGTCGGTTGATGTCGTCGATCGGCAGACGACGCGTCGCCAGATCGTCGGCCAGCATGACCATGCGCTCGCGCATCGCCGACCAGTCCTGCACGATGGCGCGCACCTCGGCCAGTACCTTGCGCACCGCCGCTTCCAGCTTGGGCATTTCTTCCGACGGCTGGCGGTCGATCTCCAGCACCATCAGCGACTCGCTCTTGCCCTCGCCCACTGCGGTGAGCTTGCCGGCCTTGTCACGCGCAATGCGCAGCACCGGGTGGCCCAGCACATGCACGCCGATGCCCAGGTCCGCCAGCGTCATGCTCACCGAATCCACCAGGAACGGCATGTCGTCGTTGACGATTTGCAGCAAGGTATGCGGCGACTCGTAGCCGTGGCTCTTCAAGGTGGGGTTGAACACCCGCACATTGACCGTGCCGGCCTTGCGCGCACGTGCAAATTCCAGCATGTCCGATGCCAGCGCCGCCCATTGCTCCGGCGGATGGTTCGGGAATTCGTCTTCCTCCATGCGCCGGTAGAAGTCGGCGGCGAACGCCTGGACTTCGGCCTGGCGCGCGGCCGGGTAGCGCTTGCGCAACGCGGCAAACACCGGCTCGAGGCTGACCGCCTGCGGTTCGGTGGCAAGCACGGGGACGGCACGTTCGGCGACCGGTTTGACCGACGTCGTGGACGATTTCGAAGCGGCTTTCTTGGCTGTCATGAGTAGAGCTGGAATGCTCGGTGGAAAACTGAATTGTACCGATGCGCGATGACGACGCCTTGCTGCATAGCGCAAAAATGCGGCCCGCCGTGGCCCGTTGCAGCGCGCAAAAGCACTACATGTGTGTAATTTCTATAACCGGACAGTGCCATGCTGAAGTTGGATCGCCACACCCGGCAAAGTCCGGTCGAGTGCTTGGCACATCAGGCGTTGTGCAGACGAAACCGCGCCCGTCAAGCCTGTTTAAAAACTAAACTGGACGGTATAGTCTACCGCCATGACCACTCGTCCCCACCGTGCTGCCCGGCGTTCGGACTGCGACCGCCGCATCCATGCGGCTGTGCATGCGCTGCTGGCCGAGCGCGGCATGCGGCTGAGCATGGACGCGGTGGCCGAGCGGGCCGGCTGCTCCAAGCAGACCCTGTATAGCTATTACGGGTGCAAGGAGAATCTGCTGCGCGATGTGCTTCAAGACCACGTGCATCTGGCGGCCGGTCCGCTGGGCACGGTCTCCGGCGATCTCCACGCCGATCTGCTGGCCTTTGCACTGGCCCATCTTGACCGTTTGAACAACCCCGATGTGCTACAGACCTGCCGTCTGGTCGAAGCCGAGTCGCACCGGTTCCCCGACCAGTCGCAGCAGATCTTCCACGACAGCGTGGTCGGCATGCAGCAGCGTCTGGCGCATCGCTTCGAGCAGGCGATCGACGCGGGCCAACTGCGGCATGACGATCCGCACTTCATGGCCGAATTGTTACTGAGCATGATCGTCGGGCTGGATTTCGACCGCCAACGGTTTCAGGTTCCTCATCGCGCCGGCCTCCCCGCCAGGCAGCAGTGGGCGCAGTTCGCCGTGGACACCTTCTTGCGTGCGTTTGCTCCGGCACATGCCGCGCCAACGCTGGCACCGCCTTCTCTTTTCACTTCAAGACCCTAACGGAGTTCCTCCTGATGATTGCCCCGCTCCGCTCCTTCGGCCTGGCCTGTGCCATTACCGTGGCGCTCGCTGCCTGCAGCAAGCCCGAACAACAGCAGGCACCGCCGCCGCCGGAAGTGTCGGTGCTGGAGATGAAGCCGCAGACGCTGCCACTGGAACGTGATCTGGTCGGCCGCCTGTCAGCGTACCGCTCGGCCGATGTGCGCGCACGCGTGGACGGCGTCGTGCTCAAGCGCCTGTACACCGAAGGCGCCAACGTCAAGGAAGGCCAGCCGCTGTTCCAGATCGACCCGTCCCAGTTGAAGGCCACGTTGCTGCAGGCACAGGGTCAGCTGGCGGCCGCCGAGGCGACCTATACCAATGCCAAGATCGCCGCGACGCGTGCGCGCAGCCTGGCGCCGCAGCAGTACGTCTCGCGCGCCGACATCGACACCGCCGAAGCCAACGAGCGTTCTTCCGGCGCCAGCGTGCAGCAGGCGCGCGGTGCGGTCGAAGCGGCGCGCATCCAGCTCGGCTTCGCCAGCGTCACCTCGCCGATCACCGGCCGCGCCGGTATCCAGCGGGTGACCGAAGGCGCACTGGTCGGTGCGGGTGAAGCCACCCTGCTCACCACCGTGGACCAGATCGACCCGCTGTACGTGAACTTCGCCATGAGCAGCGAGGAACTGGCCGCCCTGCGTCAGGCGCAGAGCAGCGGCAACGTCCAGCTCAGCGGCGACGGCAAGTCCACCATCAACGTGGAACTGGGCGACGGCACGCAGTACCAACACCCCGGCACGCTGGACGTGTCGGCGGTGACGGTGGACCCGAGCACCGGTGCGGTATCGCTGCGCGCAACCCTGCCCAACCCCGAACAATCGCTGCTGCCGGGTGCGTTCGTGACCTTCAAGGCCAGCCTGGGCCAGCGCAACAACGCCTACCTGCTGCCGCAGCAGGCGGTGCAGCGTGATGCCACCGGCGCCTATGCGCTGGTGCTGGGCAAGGACGGCAAGGTGGTGCGCAAGAACCTCACTGTCGACGGCCAGCAGAAGGGCCAGTGGATCATCACCGGCGGCATGACCCCGGGCGACCAAGTCATCGTCGATGGTGTGCAGAAGGCCAAGGAAGGGCAGCCGGCCAAGGGCGTGCCGTGGGATCCGAACAAGCCGGCACAAGGCGGCCAGCCGGGTGCACCGGGCGCGGCTCCCGCCGCCGCCCAGGGTGGCGGCGCGCAGGCCGCACCGGCAGCCGACAAGGCCGATGCAGCGGCACCGGCCGCGCAGGAACAGTCCAAGCCGGACGCTGCGGCGCAGCCGGCCGACTCCCAGTCCAAGCAGCAGTGACGGAACCCGGACATGCCTAAGTTTTTTATCGAACACCCGATCTTTGCGTGGGTGGTGGCGATCTTGATCTCGCTTGCGGGCGTGATCTCGATCCTGAATCTGGGTATCGAGTCGTACCCGACGATCGCCCCACCCCAGGTCACCGTCACCGCCAACTTCCCCGGCGCCAGCGCCGACACCGCCGAGAAGGCGGTGACCCAGGTCATCGAGCAGCAGCTCACCGGTATCGACCACCTGCTGTACTTCAACTCGTCCTCGGCCGCCAACGGCCGCGTGACCATCACGCTGACCTTCGAAACCGGCACCGACGCGGATATCGCGCAGGTGCAGGTGCAGAACAAGGTGTCGTTGGCCACGCCGCGTTTGCCGTCGGAAGTGACCCAGCAGGGCGTGGTGGTGGCCAAGGCCAACGCCGGCTTCCTGATGGTGGCCGCGTTGCGCTCGGACAACCCGTCGATCAACCGCGACGCGCTCAACGACATCGTCGGTTCGCGCGTGCTGGAGCAGATCTCGCGCGTGCCCGGCGTGGGCAGCACCAACCAGTTCGGCGCCGAGTACGCGATGAACATCTGGTTGAACCCGGAGAAGCTGCAGGGCTACAACCTGTCGGCGACCCAGGTGCTGACCGCGGTGCGCAACCAGAACGTGCAGTTCGCGGCCGGTTCGGTGGGCGCCGACCCGACCCCGGAAGGCATCAGCTTCACCGCCACGGTCTCGGCGGAAGGCCGCTTCAGCTCGCCCGAGCAGTTCGAAAACATCATCCTGCGCACCGACAACAACGGCGCCACCGTGCGGTTGAAGGATGTCGCACGGGTCACCGTGGGGCCGAGCAACTACGGCTTCGACACCCAGTACAACGGCAAGCCCACCGGTGCCTTCGGTATCCAGCTGTTGCCGGGCGCCAATGCATTGAACGTGTCCGAGGCGGTCGGCGCCAAGCTCGACGAGCTGCAGCCGACCTTCCCGCAGGGCGTGACCTGGTTTGCGCCGTACGAATCGACCACCTTCGTGCGCATCTCCATCGAGGAAGTGATCCACACCCTGGTGGAAGCCATCGTGCTGGTGTTCCTGGTGATGCTGCTGTTCCTGCAGAACTTCCGCGCCACCGTGATTCCCACGCTGGTGATTCCGGTCGCGCTGCTGGGCACGTTCTTCGGCATGTACATGATCGGCTTCACCATCAACCAGCTGACGCTGTTTGCGATGGTGCTGGCGATCGGCATCGTGGTCGACGACGCGATCGTGGTGATCGAGAACGTCGAACGCATCATGAGTGAAGAGCATCTGGAGCCAAAGGCGGCCACCCAGAAGGCGATGACCCAGATCACCGGCGCGGTGGTGGCCATCACCGTGGTGCTGGCGGCGGTGTTCATCCCCTCCTCGCTGCAACCGGGCGCTTCGGGCGCGATCTACAAGCAGTTCGCATTGACCATCGCCATGTCGATGGGGTTCTCGGCATTCCTGGCGCTGAGCTTCACCCCGGCGCTGTGCGGCGCGTTCCTCAAGTCGACCCACTCGACCAAAAAGAACTGGATCTATCGCACCTTCGACAAGTACTACGACAAGCTGGCGCATCGCTATGTCGGCGTGGTCGGCCACACCCTCAAGCGCTCGCCGCCGTGGATGATCGTGTTCGTGGTGCTGGTGGTGCTGTGCGGCTTCCTGTTCACCCGCATGCCGGGCAGCTTCCTGCCAGAAGAAGACCAGGGCTTTGCGGTGGCCATCGTGCAGCTGCCGCCGGGCGCGACCAAGATCCGCACCAACGAGGCGTTCGCGCAGATGCGTGCGGTGCTGGAGAAGCAGCCGGCCGTGGAAGGCATGTTGCAGATCGCAGGCTTCAGCTTCCTCGGCTCGGGCGAAAACGTCGGTATGGGCTTCATCCGGCTCAAGCCGTGGGAAGAACGCGATGTCACGGCCGAGCAGTTGATCCAGCAGCTCAACGGTGCCTTCTACGGCATCAAGGGCGCGCAGATCTTCGTGGTCAACCTGCCCACCGTGCAGGGCCTGGGCCAGTTCGGCGGCTTCGACATGTGGCTGCAGGACCGTTCCGGTGCCGGCCAGGAAGCGTTGATCCAGGCACGCAACATCGTGCTTGGCAAGGCGGCGGAAAAGCAGGACGCCCTGGTGGGCGTGCGCCCGAACGGTCTGGAAAACTCGCCGCAACTGCAGCTGCACGTGGATCGCGTGCAGGCGCAGTCGATGGGCCTGAATGTCAGCGACATTTACAGCTCGATCCAGCTGATGCTGGCGCCGGTGTACGTCAACGACTACTTCGCCGAGGGGCGCATCAAGCGCGTCAACATGCGCGCTGACGATCAGTTCCGCGCGGGCCCGGAGTCGCTACGCAACTTCTTCACTCCCAGCACCACAGCCACCGGTGCCGACGGCCAGCCGGCAATGATTCCGCTGAGCAACGTGGTCAAGGCCGAGTGGACCTACGCGTCGCCGGCGTTGAACCGCTACAACGGCTATTCCGCCGTGAACATCGTCGGCAACCCGGCCCCGGGCGGCAGTTCCGGCCAGGCGATGAGCGCGATGGAAGATATCGTCAACAACGATCTGCCACCGGGCTTCGGCTTCGACTGGAGCGGCATGTCGTACCAGGAAATCATCGCCGGTAATGCCGCAACGCTATTGCTGGCGTTGTCGGTGGTGGTGGTCTTCCTGTGCCTGGCCGCGCTGTATGAAAGCTGGTCGATTCCGGTGGCGGTGCTGATGGTGGTGCCGATCGGCGTGCTGGGTGCGATCACCTTCTCGATGCTGCGCGGGTTGCCGAACGATCTGTACTTCAAGATCGGCATGATCACGGTGATTGGTCTGGCGGCGAAGAACGCAATCCTGATCGTGGAATTCGCAGTGGAGCAGCGTGCGGCAGGCAAGACACTGCGCGAAGCCACCCTGGAAGCGGCGCATCTGCGTTTCCGCCCGATTCTGATGACCTCGTTCGCGTTCATCCTGGGCGTGTTGCCGCTGGCCATCTCCACCGGTGCCGGCGCCAACTCGCGTCACTCCATCGGTACCGGCGTGATCGGCGGCATGGTGTTCGCCACCGTGCTCGGCGTGATCTTCATCCCGCTGTTCTTCGTGGTGGTGCGCCGCATGCTGGGCGACAAGCTGGACGAGCAGTCCAAGGAATATCTGGCCGTGCAGAACGAAGGTGGACCCCACCGCCCGGATCGCTAAGCCAGGCATTGGCTGCAAACCCAAAGCCCCGGCATTGCCGGGGCTTTTTTATGCACCGCTACGAACCACGCCACGATGCGGCGTCACGCAAGGGCGAGTGGTTACGACTCGAATCTCGAATGGACTGCGGTGAATCGTCCTAAAACGGCTGATCTGCGCCATGGCTGCAGCGCCCTTGCCCGCTCGTCATCGCGGGACACGCTGCAAGTACGTCCATGCACGCTGCTCGGCGGCATGGATACCGCCATCGAGCCGCCACGGATGGATTCACGGCGTGTCCGGCAAGTGGCGAGGACGCCACGCGCTCGACGAAGTAACAGCTGTTGACCTGACGCCTTCGACCGCATCACACGAACGAACACGCGTGACGTGCCACGGAGCCAACGCTCCCCCGGAGCAGTCAGATGCCCGGTATGCGCGCGCCGGTGGACCCACGCACCACGCAGCGCCCGGTCATGACCAAGCGGCGGATCGGCAATTGCGGATTGCTTAGCCGTTCCAGCAGCAGCGACATTGCGGCACGGCCCATGTCTTCGACCGGCTGCTCGACCACGGTGATGCCCGGCTCGACCAGGTCGGTCCAGCGCTCGTTATCGAAGCCCGCCAGGGCCAGGTCCTGCGGCAGGCGCAGGCCGGCGGTGCGCGCGGCTTTCAATGCCCCCATCAGCAGCAGGCTGTTACTGGTGACGATGGCTTCGGGCCGGTTGTCGTTGGCGAGCCATCCACCCAATTCGGCAATCGCCGCCTCGGCAGTGGGCGCCACTTCGTGGTAATCCGGCTCCAGGCCCTGCGCACGCATCGCGGCCAGGTAACCGTCGCGGCGCTCGGCGGCCGTGGTGCTGGTGCTGCCGAACAGTCCACCGATGCGCCGATACCCCTGTGCTTGCAAGTGCGCAACCAGCTCAGCCATGGCCGCGCCGTTGTCGAGCACCACACTGTCATAGCGGCTGCCGGGGCCGGCGCGATCCACCAGCACGGTGGGGTAATCCAGGGCCAGCTCATGCATGCGTCCCACGGTCACGCGGGTCGGCGCAAAGATCAGCCCGGTGATGCGTTCTTCCTGCATCAGCTCCAGGTAGAGCGCCTCACGCTCGGGATCTTCATCGGTATTGCACAGGGTGACGCGCATACCGGCACGGTAAGCGACCTCTTCCACTGCACGAATCAGCGCCGTGAAGTACGGATTGCGGATGTCGGCCACGATCACCCCCAGGATGCCGGACTGCTGGGATCGCAATCGCCGCGCCATCAGGTTGGGCCGATAGCCGGTCTGGCGCACCGCGGCTTCGACCTTGGCACGCACCTCGTCGCTGACCGGGCCGGTGCCTAGCGCACGCGAGACCGTGGATTTGGACACTCCGGCCACGCGGGCCACGTCATTGATGCTGATACTCACTGGGACCGTTCCCGCTCCATCTGCGCACCTTGACCCAGGCGCCGTGTCGACTTTGATGCTAACCCGAAAGCACTACAACGGTTTTGTGCAGTGCACATTGACGTAAACAGTGGGAACGTTCCCACTATACTTCCCAGCCCGACCTCATCCGGAGCCCGCCTTGTCCTCTCCGTCGCTCGCCCCCGTCACCCCCGACCTTGTGCGCCTGCGCGCGTCTGCCCGCGACAAGGACGACGCCATTGCGCAGGCTGCCCAGTTGCTGGTCGCGGCCGGCTGCGTCTCGCCGGGCTACGACGCCAGCATGCGGCGCCGCGAAGGCCTGGCCAATACCTTCCTGGGCCACGGCCTTGCCATTCCGCACGGCGTCGGCGAAGACCGTCACCTGGTGCGCCGCGACGGCATCGCGGTACTGCAGCTACCCGACGGTGTGGAATGGAATCCTGGCCAGATCACCCGGCTGGTGGTGGGCATCGCCGCGCAGTCCGATACCCACATCACCTTGCTGCGCCGGCTGACCCGGTTGATCCAGGACCCGGCGCAGCTGGAAGCGCTGTTCACCACCGACGACCCTGGCGTGATCGTGGCCGCGCTCACAGGCGACCGTGCGCCGGACACCAGCGCCGCGCCAGCCACCGATCTGGCCGAAACGTTCGAGTGGACCATCGCCTACCCCAGCGGCCTGCACGCGCGCCCGGCCACCCGCTGGGCCGAGACCGCACGCGGCTTTTCGGCCCGTGCGCAGGTGCGCGCCGGCGACCAGGCCGCCGATGCGAAGAGTTTGGTCGGTTTGCTACAGCTCGGCCTGCGTGCCGGCGACAGCATCACCGTTTCGGCCGAAGGCAGCGACGCCGCCGCCCTGCTCAAGCGCCTGCGTGCGGTAATGGACAGCCTCACCGCGCAGGAAAAGGCCGATGCCGAGCGTGCCGCGCAACGTCGCGCCGCCCCGGTGGCCGGCTGGACCCCGCCGCAGGCGCAGCCGGCCATCGTCGGCATCGGCGCCAGCCCGGGCGTGGCGATCGGCATCGTGCACCGCCTGCGTGCAGCGCAGACCGAGGTGGCCGATCAACCGGTCGGTCTGGGCGATGGCGGCGCGCAGCTGCACGACGCGCTGACGCGCACCCGCCAGCAGCTGGCGGCGATCCAGGACGACACCCAGCGCCGTCTCGGCGCCTCGGACGCGGCCATCTTCAAGGCCCAGGCCGAGCTGCTCAACGACACCGACCTGATCACCCGCACCTGTCAGCTGATGGTCGAAGGCCATGGTGTGGCGTGGTCGTGGCACCAGGCAGTGGAACAGATCGCCTCCGGTCTGGCTGCGTTGGGCAACCCGGTGTTGGCCGGTCGCGCTGCCGACCTGCGCGATGTCGGCCGCCGCGTGCTGGCCCAGCTCGATCCGGCCGCGGCCGGCGCCGGTCTCACCGACCTGCCCGAGCAGCCGTGCATCCTGCTCGCCAGCGACCTGTCGCCGTCGGACACCGCCAATCTGGACACCGCCCGCGTACTCGGCCTGGCCACCGCGCAGGGTGGGCCGACCTCGCATACCGCCATCCTCTCGCGCACGCTCGGCCTGCCGGCGCTGGTTGCGGCCGGCGGCCAGTTGCTGGAGATCGAAGATGGCGTCACTGCCATCATCGACGGCAGCAGCGGGCGCCTGTACATCAACCCGTCCGAACTGGATCTGGACGCCGCACGCACGCATATCGCCGAGCAGCAGGCCATCCGCGAGCGCGAAGCCGCGCAGCGCGCGTTGCCGGCCGAAACCACCGACGGCCACCACATCGACATCGGCGCCAACGTCAATCTGCCCGACCAGGTCGCGATGGCACTGACCCAGGGTGCAGAAGGCGTCGGCCTGATGCGCACCGAATTCCTGTTCCTGGAAAGCGGCCGCACCCCCAGCGAAGACGAACAACACGCCACCTACCTGGCGATGGCGCAGGCGCTGGATGGCCGCCCGCTGATCGTGCGTGCGCTGGACATCGGCGGCGACAAGCAAGTGGCGCATCTGGAATTGCCGCACGAAGAAAACCCGTTCCTGGGCGTGCGTGGCGCGCGTCTGCTGCTGCGTCGCCCCGACCTGCTGGAGCCGCAACTGCGTGCGCTGTATCGCGCAGCAAAGGACGGTGCGCGGCTGTCGATCATGTTCCCGATGATCACGTCGGTGCCGGAGCTGATCGCGCTGCGCGCCATCTGCGCACGCATCCGCGCCGAGCTCGACGCACCGGAAGTGCCGATCGGCATCATGATCGAAGTGCCGGCCGCCGCCGCGCAGGCCGACGTGCTGGCGCGCCACGCCGACTTCTTCTCGATCGGCACCAACGACCTCACCCAATACGTGCTGGCGATCGACCGCCAGAACCCGGAGCTGGCCGCCGAAGCCGACAGTCTGCATCCGGCGGTGCTGCGCATGATCCGCAGCACGATTGAAGGCGCGCGCAAGCACGACCGCTGGGTCGGCGTGTGCGGCGGTCTGGCCGGCGACGCTTTCGGCGCCAGCCTGCTGGCCGGCCTGGGCGTGCAGGAACTGTCGATGACGCCGAACGACATCCCCGCGGTCAAGGCTCGCCTGCGCGGCGCTGCGCTGAGCCAATTGCAGGAACTGGCCGAACAGGCGCTGGCCTGCGAAACCGCCGAACAGGTGCGCGCATTGGAAGCCAAGCGCGAGGACGCGGCATGAGCCTGCAGGCCATCACCGTCACGCTGAACCCGGCGATCGACCAGACCATCCAGTTGGAACACCTGCAGCCGGGCGCCGTGCATCGCGCCAACAGCATGCGCAACGATGCCGGCGGCAAAGGCATCAATGTGGCCGCCTGCCTGGCCGACTGGGGCAGCCAGGTCGCCGCGCTGGGCGTGCTCGGGGTCGGCAATGCCGGCGTGTTCGAGGCCTTGTTCCGCGAACGCGGCATCACCGATCACTGTCAGCGCGTGGCCGGCGAAACCCGCACCAATCTCAAACTGGTCGACGCACGTAGCAACGACACCACCGATATCAACCTGCCCGGCCTGCGTCTGGGCCAGCCGCATCTGCAAGGCGTGGCCGACCACCTCGCCCCACTGCTGCGCCCCGGCCTGCCGGTGGTGCTGTCCGGCAGCCTGCCGACCGGGCTGCCGGACGACAGTTGGGCGCAGTTGCAAGCCCAGGCCAGTGGCACCGGTGCGCGCGTGCTGCTGGACACCAGCGGCATGCCGTTGGTGACGGCGCTGAATACCGCACGCGAGGCGCTGCCGTACGCGGTCAAACCGAATCGCTACGAGCTCGAAGCCTGGACCGGTCGTCCGTTGAACGACCTCGCCGCCCTCAGCGCCGCTGCGCACGAACTGATCGCGCGCGGCGTCCAATTGGTGGTCATTTCGATGGGCACCGACGGCGCCCTGTTCGTGCAGCGCGACCAGTGCTTGATCGCCCGCCCGCCGCGCCTGGCGCACGGTAGCAGCGTGGGCGCAGGCGATGCGATGGTGGCCGGTTTGGCCGCTGCGCTGCTGGACGATGCAACCACGCTGGAGCAATGCGCACGGCTGGCCACGGCGTTTTCGATGTGCCGGCTGGAAAGCGGCGACGCGCGTCGGATTACGCCCGAAGGCGTGCGCCGCGCCGCAACCGACGTCGCGATCGAAGCGCTGTCATGAGCCGCCATCCGCAGCGACCGATGCCGGCACCCAACGATTCGCGGGGTGTGGCAGTCGCAGGCAGCGGCACAGCTCATTTGCTTCACCGCCACGCATAACGCTTCAAAAAATTCCCCCGTCGGTGATACCGGCGACCGCAACACAGCAGGAGTTTTGCCATGTCCTCTTCCATCGTGGTCATCGCCGCTGGCGAACGCAGTACCGAAGCCGTCTTGGCGGCCGAAGCGCTGCGCCGCGCGGCCACCGCCGCCGGGCGCACCGTGACGATCGAAATCCGCAGCGACCAAGGCGTACTTGGCGCGCTACCGAGCGACCTCGCCAGCGGTGCGGCCCAGGTCCTGGTGGTCGGCGACGCCGATGCCGACATCGCCCGCTTTGGCGACGCGCAGCTCGTGCGCCTGAGCCTGGGTGCGGTGCTGGACGACCCGGCCGCCGCGCTGAGCCAGCTTGCTGCACCCGCTGCCGCAACCGCATCGGCCGGCGCAGGCGGAGAAGGTGCAAGCAGCAAGCGCATCGTCGCCATCACCTCCTGCCCTACCGGCATCGCGCACACCTTCATGGCTGCCGAAGGCCTGCAGCAGGCCGCCAAGAAGCTCGGCTACCAGATGCGGGTGGAAACTCAGGGCTCGGTCGGTGCGCAAGACGCACTCACCGACGATGAAATCCGTAATGCAGACGTCGTCATCATTGCCGCCGACCGCGAAGTGGACCTGGCCCGCTTCGGCGGCAAGCGCGTGTTCAAGAGCGGCACCAAGCCGGCGATCAACGATGGCCCAGCGCTGATCAACAAGGCGCTGGCCGACGCCAGCGTGCAGGGCGGCGCGACGCCGGCCACCGGCACGGCCGCCAGCGCCACCGCGAGCAAGGGCAATAGCCGCACCGGTGCCTACAAGCACCTGATGACCGGCGTCTCCTTCATGCTGCCCTTCGTCACTGCCGGCGGCCTGCTGATTGCGCTGGCATTTGCGCTGGGCGGCATCTACGCCGGCGACGATGCGCATCAAGGCACATTGGCCTGGTCGCTGTTCCAGATCGGCGCGAAGGCCGGCTTCACCCTGATGGTGCCCGCCCTGGCCGGTTACATCGCCTACTCCATCGCCGACCGCCCCGGCATCGCGCCCGGCATGATCGGCGGCCTGGTCGCGGCTAATCTCAATGCTGGTTTCCTCGGCGGGATCATTGCCGGCTTCATCGCCGGCTACGGCGTGGCTGCGCTCAACCGCACCATCAAGCTGCCGCGCAACCTGGAAGGCCTCAAGCCGGTGCTGATCCTGCCGGTGCTGGGCACCCTGCTGGTCGGGCTGGCGATGATGTACGTATTCGGCCAGCCCGTGGCCGACCTGCTGGCCTGGCTCACCGCCTGGCTGCGCGGCATGCAGGGCAGCAGTGCATTGCTGCTGGGCCTGCTGCTCGGCGGCATGATGGCCTTCGACATGGGCGGGCCGGTCAACAAGGCGGCCTATGCATTTTCCACCGGTCTGATCGCCAGCCAGGTCTATACCCCGATGGCCGCCGCCATGGTGGCCGGCATGACCCCGCCGCTCGGCATCGCACTGGCGACCTGGGTGTTCCGCAACCGCTTCACCGCCGAAGAACGCGGTTCGGCCACCGCGGCCGGCGTGCTCGGGCTGGCCTTCGTCACCGAAGGCGCCATCCCGTATGCCGCGCGCGACCCGCTGCGCACCATCCCGGCGCTGGTGATCGGCTCGGCCGTGGCCGGCGCCATCTCGATGACCGCCGGTGCCGAATTGAAGGCGCCGCATGGCGGCATCTTCGTGCTGCTGATCCCCAACGCCGTCACCCACCTGCTCAATTACGTGCTGGCCTTGGTGGTCGGCGTGGTGGTCACGGCGATCGCACTGCGCCTGCTCAAGAAGCCGGTTGCCGACGTCGTCGCCTGATCCAGCAACGGCGGCACGGACCTGCCGCCACACCCGACGCGCCTGCGCTCTACCGCGCGTCCCCCTGACCTGCTTCTACCGCTGCGCTGCGCACCCAGGTGCGCCGCCAGCGGCTTGCCCATCCACTTGCTGTCGCGTTCGCCACCAAGGCCACGCCTTTTTGTCCGGAGTCCTGCCATGACCGCCCTCGCCCCCCGCCGTGCCCGCCCCCGTCTGCTGTGCCTGTCGCTGACCTTGGCACTGACCCCGCTCGCCCACGCGCAAGATGCCGCCGACGCCTTCAAGCTCAAACTGGGCTACACCGGCGAAGCGGCCTCGATGATCGACGGCGGCCGCAAAAGCGGCGACGCCTACGCCGGCCAGTTGATGGTCGGCACCGATGTCGACATGGATCGCCTGTTCGGCTGGAACGGCGCCACGGTGAAGTTGTACGTCAGCAACCGCCACGGCACCAACCTGGCCAACAGCAGCATCGGCAACAGCACCTCGGTGCAGGAAATCTACGGCGGCCAGGGCACGCGCCTGGCCAACTTCACCCTGCTGCAGAAACTCTTCAACGACCGCCTGGAGCTGGAAGCCGGCCGCAGCGTGGCCAACATCCACTTCCTCGGCTCGGACTTGTGCCAGTACTTCCAGGGCAACTCGGCCTGCGGCAACCCCACCTTCGTGTTCCGCACCAGCAACTTCACTTACTGGCCGGTCTCCAGCTGGGCCGCGCATGCCACCGCCTGGGTCACACCGAAGGTCTACCTCCATGTCGGCGCCTACGAGGTCAACCCCATCCAGGCGCAGGACGGCCAGCACGGCCTGAACTGGAGCACCAACGACACCACCGGCGTGGTGGTGCCCTATGCCGTCGGCTACAAGAACAAGGGTGGCGACGGCAGCATGGCCGCCATGTACGAACTGGGCGGCTGGCAGGACAACTCCGACTACACCGACCCGCTGCGCGACCGCAACGGCAACCCGGCCGTGCTCAGCGGCCTGGGCTACGAGAACAAGCAGGGCCGCTCGGGCATGTTCGCCCGCTTCGAACAACAGGTCACCAACCCCGACCCGTCGGGTACGCGCGGCCTCACCGTCTTCGGCGCCATGCTCAAGAGCACCGGCGGCCAAGCCATCGAAGACCATTTCATCCAGCTCGGCCTGGTGCAGAAAGGCACCTTCGCCAGCCGCCCGCAGGACAACATCGCCTTCGTGATCACCCAGCAGAAATACAGCGACGAAGCGATCGAAAACCTGCGCCTGGCCCGCGCCTCTGCGGGCGGCACCGGCACCCCCGCCGACAACCAGATCATGATGGAGCTCAGCTACGGCATCCAGGTCACCAAGCGCCTGCGCATCGCCCCGAACCTGCACTACGTCATCAACCCCGACCAGTTCAACGAACCGACCCGCACCACCGATCTGAAGAACGCATTGATTGCGGGCATGCGGATCGATTGGAATCTGTGACCCGTCAAAAAGCTGCGCGCGTTGCGCGCATGCTTCGGGGCATCAATGCCTGAAGTGAGTGGCGGGTGCGTTGCATTTGACTGCAGTGCAACGCATTGCGTCGACTCGGTTGGCATTGGCATCTGCCGGATGTAGCCGACGAGTTCGAGGAGCCGCGTAGGAGCGCGACCATACTCGATGAGGCTTTGCCGGCCGCTCCTGTCGCGCGCAAGCCAGTGGCTGTAATGACGACTTCACATCATTGCGAATCTGATGTTGCTCGCAGATTGATCGCTCTGTATTGCCGCTGGTTGCCGTAACGCGGCCCATTCTTCTCAAAGGTGGCGCAGAGCCGGTCTTCGCCACATGGAGCTAGGTCGGCACGGGACACGCGATCCAGGTAGTCGATGGACGCTCGAAGCTGTGCGAGTTCGGTTCGCTTTTCGGTGATCATGCCAACCGAGTAGGCCACCGCACCCAGGCCCAACACGCCGGCCACGAGCATCGTGGCGGATGCAATGCCCATGCGTCGAGTGATCTTTGTTTCCAAGGACTGCTGGGCCTGCGCGTAACGTCGAGTGGCTTGCTGCAATGTCTCATCCGCAGTGGCCATCTCTTTGTTGAACCGCTTGGCGGCCGGCTCCAATGTCTGCGTCAACGCTTGATTGGTCAGCTGCGTCAACCGCGGCAACGCATTCTCCAGCACCCGATTGACCTTGGCATCGGCGCTGCTGGCCGCGTGTTGGACTACCTGAAGTTGCTCGGCGACCACCTCGCGCAGCCGTTGTTCGCGCTGCTGCATGGATGCCACCAGCGTCGTCAGCACTTTGACCGTTTCCTGCAGCGAGGCGTTCGACGCGTTCAAAATCGCCATCATTTCCGCCATTGCGGCGGCGTCTTGCCTGTCCATGGGGTCTCCTGAGCTCGGCTGGTCACGGAAGCGATTTTGACTAACCGCCACCCCCTCCACCACCACCGCCTCCTCCCCCGCCGCCACCGCCGTCTCCACCCCCACCGCCGTCCCCTTGGGGACCGCTCTGCATCGGCCCCTTGGCGAACTCCGGCAAGGTCATCACCATCACCGGCCCGCGGCTGGTGTTGATTTCCGCTGAGACATCCATCCCCAGCGCCTGGCGTGTGGTGGCGAGCTCCTGGGCCTCCTGCTGGGCCTGCGCCTCCAGGAACTCGTTGCCTCTTTTGATGAGCGCCTGCGTCGCTGCGCTGTTGGCCACCCGGTTCAGCGCTTGCTCGATCGCCAACTCGTTCTTGCTGTCGAGCGCATAGAGCACTTCGTCCACGTCCGGATCACCCGTGATGGATTTGCGCTCAGCTTTCGACGAGCCATTTGGCGCATCTTCTACCCGCGGCCCGGTGGACCGCTGACCTAGGGGCGAAAAGGCCTCGGCTTGCGCAGCCGCTTCACTGGGCGAGCGGCCACTTGGTTGGTTCGCGCTGAATGCATCAATGCTGCCACCCTCCTGGTCTAGCGCCCTCTTTTGAGCGAACGGATAAGGTTCTCCGCGCTCGCGATACTCCCTCCATTCCTGGTGGAAGCGTTCGTCTTCCCGATCCGCCGCCTCAATCTCCTGTTGCAGTTGACGCAGCGAGCGCATGGTCTCTTCTAGGAAAAGTGCTCCACCCGGGTCTGCGGCACTGCGGTCCTGCGCTGGGGTCGATTGAGTGCGTTGGCTTTCCGCGTCTGCTGCCCCCACGGAGGAACGACTCACCGCACTGGCTTCCAGGGACTGCTCGTGTGCTTGGGCGAGGTGTGCTGCTGGCAGCAAAGCCGCTTCCTGATAGGAATGCGGCGCGTCTGAAGGACGGGGCTGATCTGCCCCCGCATCTCGTTCAGAAGTGGAATACCGCGCGGACTGCGATGCAATCATCGGTTCTTCTGACGCAGGCGTTGTTGCGGATATGACGCGAACCGGCTTCACCTCCCGCTCACGTGCCACGTCTTGCTCACGGACCGACGCTGGCTCCATCTCTGCTTGCTGTGTTTGCACCTGGGGATGCAGTGCTGGCGGCACCGCATCGGCCTCCGCGTTTTGCAAAGGTTGGTTGCCGGATTCCTGGCCCTCGGGTGCAGGAATCGGCAGGCGCGAGGCATCGCGGCTTTCCACTGCCTGCATTTCCAGCGCGCGCCCCGCTTCTCTTGCTTGATGCGGCTGCGCGTCGCCTGGACCAGGCGGCTGCGTCCGTGGGTCGGGCGTAGTGTCAGCCGCGCGTTGGCCTACCGGTTGGTTATTCGTCTCGAACTGCTGGTGGGCGTCTGCCTGCTGCAACTCGGGCTGCGGCGTTTGTTGAACCAGCGCCGCATTCGGAGCGTGCGGCCTAGGATCGGATTGTTGCGAGGCGTGCTGGCTGGGGTCTTGCTGCTGCGCTTGCTGAGCCGGACGTTCCTGGACCTCAACTTGCCTGGCTTCTTGAGCTTGGCGGTCTTGCTGCTGTTCCCGCTGCTGATTGTCCTGGGCTTGGCGCTCCTGCGCCTGACGTTCCTGGACATCCCTTTCCTCACGCTCCTGCAGCTCGCGTTGTTGGCTGGTTTGTGCCTGCCGCTCCTGTAATTGGCGCTCTTCTAGCTCACGCTGCTGCGCAGCTTGGCGTTGACCTTCCAGCACGGCGTGCGCCTGGACTGCTTGTTCGCTCTGCGAATGATCTTCGCGCTCAGGCTGTGCCTGCTGGAGGTGCTCCCGCACCTGCGCGGCGTGTTGCTCTTGCGCAACACGATCCTGCTGTTCGCGTTCTTGTCGCGCCTGCGCCGCGACAGAGGCTTGCATTTGCGCCTGGAGGTCGAGCACTTGCTGCGGACTGGAAGAGTCGGAGGTCGAGCTGTCTGCATCTCCCGTCGCTCCGGGCGCCCGAGCAAAGGTTGCCGAGTCCTGTCGATGGCCCTGCGCCTCACTCAACGCCTGCCGGATGTCGTCACTGCTGGTCACGGCCACCACGCGAGTCACCCCATCGCTACCGCGCTGGAGGTGCGCGATGGGGCTGTCATACCCGTATTGCCCCGACGCATTGCGTTGTAGCTGCTGCATGGTCGGCCCGGTGATGCCGTTGGCCTCCATGGTCCGCTGCGAAGCCAACTCCACGGCCTGCTGAGTGTCTGGATTGACTTTCAAATCGACGCCTGCGGCCCGGTAACGGTGTAGCAGTTCGTTGTGCTCCATCTGCACAGCCGTGGGCGCGGGAAGCGCCTGGATCGCTGCCAAGGCCTCCTGAGAGCGCTCGATTGAGGGCTGCCGCAGTTGGTCGGTCAGTTCCAGCTCTACCGCCAGATTGCCAGTGGCAACGCCGTTCTTGCCGGCCCACTGTCCTGACTCGGTGCGCTGGTAAAGCTGAGCGTCCGAACCGAGCACAGCGCCGGGTTTGGCCTGGGCGATTTGGACGGCCACAGGCACTTCGACACCGTAAGCCTGGGCCCGCTGCGCGGCATGGTTTTCCAGGTAAGCGGCGGCGATGGCTTCGCGCCCCGTGGCGATGTTGCTTTCGATGCGGCCCAGGGCCTCTTGGTTGAGCTGTTGGGCGCGTTCCGGGGAGGCGGTTTGGTGTTCGTAGCTGCCTCGGTCGTTGGCACCGGACACAGCGTTTTTGACTTGGCGTTCCCATGCCTGGCTCTCGGGATTGCGATGCCAGTTCTGGTTGTCTAGTCCAACTTGGTCGCTGGCCCGTGCAGGGAGGTTGAACGGGTCCTGCGGTGCAGGAGCTTTGCCCAGCGCCAACTCCACTGCCTTGGCGTTGGCCAGCGCGCCCAGTTCCTGGGATTTCTCATAGCTGGCGACTACGGGCTGCTCGCCGCTCGTGCGCCGGCCATCCGGAGCGAGCTCGATGGCCGCGTCGCGCTGCCAGTGGCGACCGTTGAACTGCCACTCCACGCCAGCTTTGTCGGTCTGGTGGTAGATGGCGCGGTTGTCCAGCAAATCGGCGCCTTTGTCGAACGCCTTGCTCATCAACAGCGCGTCGCCAACCACCAACGCAGCCGGCACGAAGCCGCTTCCTCCCAAGGCTGCTGCCGTGGACGCACCACCGGCCCAGCCACCGACATTGCGGGCCAGTGCATGGGTAACCTCAGACTGCGCGGCCGTGGCATTGCCTTGTTCCAGCAGCTCGGCCGAACGGCGCGCGGTCAGCACTGCGTCTGCACCTGTCGCCAACAAGCCACCCGAACGCACCAAGGTACTGGCCGACGCATTGCCCAGCAGCACTTCCATGGACGCAGCCCCGCTTTGACCGCGAGGAATTCGCAGAGGTCTTGCGGCCTCTTCGCCCAAGGTGTTCTCAACAACAGCAACACCCCCCGGCGATATGGTCAAGCGTCCGCCGTGGTAAGCGTTTGAAATAGCCTGAGACAGACCATGCCGCTGAAGTTCAACCGCACCACCGCGGGTCAGAGGATTGGTGACGCTCTGAATATGTTGGAGTGTGTCCACCACACGGCCTTCGGTGTGGGTGACCACAGCCCAACCATGATCTCCTGGCACGTAACCCTTCAGGCTCTGAAGTTGCGCAACATGGGCCTGTCCGTAGGCGACTTCGTCGCGAAAGAAATTCTGGACGCCTGGACGGATGTCGTCGGCGCGAAGGCCAAGTGGCGCATTGGTGTGCAAATCGCCATTAATCAGTCCCACACGCACTGTGTCGCGGAGGGTCTCTACGCGACCTGAAATTCTTCCAAGTGCGTCCAAGTCACCTGATAGGGCCTTGATGCCATCAGGGGTTTGCTCAAGGCGCCCCAAGCGATCAATTAGCCCATTCTGGTAATCAGAGATGGGTCCACCGCTATGCGGCGTGGTCCCCAAAGTCTGAGCAAACGCGGGATCTGCAGGCAGAAAAATGCGATTCTCGGGGGCATGAATATCAAAATATCCCGCGTCCGAAAGCCCCTTAAGTAGCTGGCTTCGCTCTAGCGTTTGTTGCTCAATGGCGTGGTGGTCTTGGAAAATAGGTCCGTTGCGTGGCATGGATCAGATCCTTCCTAGAAGCCATTGCTGCGCGGCTAGATGTCCGAAGCATCGATAAACCAAAGCCCATCAGCATCGGTGTCGGTCTCGATACCTGCCGCTGCGGCTGCATCCTTAAAGACTTGATCGCAGAATACCCGGCCGGTGTAAGGCGTCTTGAAGACATGCGCCGGACCCAAACGCACGCGGTCGAACGTTACACTGGCGCCGCCGGTCAGATCGTAAAACTTGCCATTGACGAAGTCTTCGGTTGTGTCAATGAAGAGCTTGGACGCTTCTTCGTCCAGTGCGTCAATCTCTTGGATCACGTCACAGAGAAAGTAGGGTGGCCCTTTCGCACCATCAGCCAACCGATAGTCCACCTCTGCGAAAGCGAACGCAGTGGGATCGACCGAGGTCATGACTTGAAAGAGTCGTTCGGATACAAGCCAGTATCCACTGAAGCCAGGCTCCAAGTCCTTAGGAGGTGGGCCTTTGCTGGGGTGATAGACCAAACGCGGCGTTTCGCGCAACGGAGAGAAACCACCGCCTTCAGGTCTCAGAATCAGGCGCGGGGGTGACAACAAATTCTTGACGTTCTCAAAGACAACGCCGTTCACCGGTCCGTTGATCGTGCCCGCTTCGAGGATAAAGAACTCACCAGCCTTGGGCTGATTGGCTGTCGTCGTTTCCATCGGTTGTATCCGTTATTGATTTATGTCGCCGGGATCATTGCGGCAAAGTTTAGCGCCGCAGTCTCATTTCTGGGCAGATGGTGCAACGGTGGTGTCCTGTCCGCTGCTCTGACGCTCCCAGGTCTGACAATCGGAATTGCGGCACAAGTTTAAGATGCCCATAGCCTGGGCATGCCCTTCGTCATGCGGCATGAAGAATCAATTTTCAGGTGAATCAATGTCGAAGCGATCTGAGTTCGACAGCACCCGCAAGATGCGGCTGTAACGAAGGGTTTGCTGCTCGAACCCATGATGATCCTGAAAAATAGGGCTGCTGCGCGGCATGCTCGCTGCTCCTTACGTCTTGCCCAGGTGCGGCTAGATGTCTGATGCGTCGATAAAAGAGATGCCGCTTTCACCAGCATCATCAGGAATCCCCGCGTCATGGACCGCGTCTTTGAAGGCTCGGTCGCAAATCACGAATGAGCTGAACGGCGTAAGGAATACGTGTGCTTGACCCACGACTTCCGGCCTAAAGGCCAAGCTGGCTCCTCCTCCCACCGAGTAGAACTTGCCATTGACGTAGTCGTCGTCTACTTCAATTTGTAGCTTCGAAGCAACTTCGTCCAAGGCATCAAGCTCGCGAACAACGTCGCACAAAAAGTGGCGCGGACCTCTAGCACCGTCGGCCAAGCGGTAATCTACCTCCGCAAAAGCAAAGGCGTCGGGGTCCACCGACACCATGACATCGTGGAGTCGCTCAGAAACCAGCCAATAACCACTAAATCCCGGCTCTAGATCGCGCGGGACTGGACCTGTCTTTGGGTCGTAGGTCAGCTGAGGTGTGTCGCGGAGCGTCGGAAATCCTCCTTCCTCCGGCCGCAGGATCAACCGCGGAGGGGAAAGCAGGTTGCGAACATTCTCGAACCTCACTCCACAGGGCGGTCTGTTGCTCTCCATGTCTGCTTCGAACATGTAAAAGCTCCCGGCCGTCGGCTGATTTAGTGTCGTTGATGGCATGCGTTTCATCCCTTCCGTGTACTGTGGTCTCAGCTGACAGAAAGAGCTTAACTCGACCGCTTTGCCGACCCAAGCAATGAGGCAACGGAGAGGCCACATTCCACTTGCCCCCCCGGCTCGTAGGCGCCTGCCACCGATTACCAAATGATCCACCACCCAAATATCGAGAGATGCCAGCGCCTGCTCTCGTAGAACCTGGGTAGGAAAAGCCCCCCAACGCTTTGAGCGTTCGCCGAATCTAGAACTACGCGGCCATCGCCAGTTTCATTGCTGGCCTGACGCCGCCGAGCGCCATGCTGGCGCGCTCATGGTTGTACCCATAGCCAGAGTATACGGCTGCCGACCGGGCCGTCCCGACACCGGATAGTGTGGTTCGCTTGGGGAAAGCAGTTGCTTCCACGTAACGATGCGCTCCATCTCTGCAAGGAAGATCTCGCGCCGGGTCTGGTTGCGCATGGCCAGGCCTTCAACGTCATCGAAACGTCAATTGCATGGATGCCTCTTCACTCCGAACCAATAGGGTTGCGCATTTGTGGCACGTTGTTCAGAGGTTCCTTAGACCTACAGCAGCGCATCCAACGCAGCCAAGATTTCCGGCCCGGTGGTAATTGCCCAATCAGCCACCCGAGGATCGACGCTTGCGCCGTGCGCAGCCTGATTTCCGGCTGCGACTAGGTCTTCCAAGCCGCTAGCGACGCCATAAGGAATTATCTCGCGACGTGTTAGCTCGCGAATCAACTTCGATAGCGAGCCCCAATTCATAGGCAGGTCGTGGCGCTTGGATAGTTGCCGAATGCGTTGCTCAATCTCGATGCGTAGGCCGACTAGCGCAAGATTTGGATCCTGATCTGCTACCGAAACGTAGCTTGGCTGGGATTGTGTAACGGGCGGTGGCTGATGGGAAGCCGTGGGAGGGGGCTCTGAGGAAGACGTTACCTTTTCACCAGCCTCTCGAAGGTCTCTAAATTTGACTTCCCAGCCGCCCGGGAATTTTGCACTTTCGATCAGTTCCGACAGCCACGGCAGCACCGCTACGATCATCAGACCGAGCGTAACCAAGTCAATCTTGATCTCAGGAAAAGCGATACGCACTGCGATAGCAGAAACCGCCACAACGGAGAGATCGTGACCTGCTCTTTTGGCGCGAGGGTCGGGATCAAAATCTGAAAAGTCCGGATGGACTGAATTCAAAGTTGTAGTGCATTGGGGGATTGACTTTAACGCTTACGCTGGCCAGAGGTACCCCGTGTGGGACACGTACATTAGCCGCCGACTTTTTGCCAGCGTTCTGAAGCACGACGCTATGCATGTGCGTCTGCGGTGCGTTGTTGCTGGGAAAGGCTGCTACGTTACCAATGTATGTCACTAAGCGCGATTTGCCCTCCAAGTAATGCTTGATGAGCACCGCAACAATGAGCGACAAGAGCGGCGCGGCGATCTTTGCTATTAGGTCAATGTCCATTGAACTCCCCTGTGCCGCCTAATGATTGAATTAAGTCGCGCCATGAAGTGGCGTCTCGTTGAATGAGTGGTTAGGCGGCGACCTCACAACAACCGATGCAGCGGATGTTTCTTTGCTGCAAAGCTGAGTACCCAAGGCGCCTCCTCACGGGTGTAGATAAAGCGCTGCGTGTTGTGCGCGGATCTGCGGTTGAGTTCCAGAACAATGGAGCGGTCAGTCGTAAAGTATTGGGGTCTTTCCGAATTAGCCCTGTTTGCCCAAAAGCAAACCTCCGAACTAAGCGGAAAGCTCAGTTCGGATTCGTGCGCGGCGATGCCCACTGACCTGAAGAAAAAAGTCGGATTGTCACAGGTGATGAAGCTTTCGCCAGGGCTGACTAGGAAGTGCCAATTCATTGATAAGAGCCCTTGCACAGTTCTGGGTGTCGCTCCGCTTTTCAGTGTGTGGTGCCAGAAGTAGTCCGGCGGGTCTTCCTTGTATGCGGAGATGATCCGACCTACTTCTTCCTTGCGCCTAGTTGCGGACTCTGCGAGATCCGGTTCAGACGCGGCTATTGCGTCCAATTGCTGCACGACCTGCATCTTGATCGTCTCAGCTAGGCTCGGTATGTACCCTGCCACTCGCTTGCGCCCAGCAGGCACGCGCTGCCACATGGCGATGATGTAGGCGGCAAGTACCTCACGATCCTCGTCTCTGAGCTTGAGCCGCTTACGCGCTCGGTCGATCACGTCTTGGGCTGGCCCTTCGACAACGTTTGCTAGGTGCTTTTCTAGCTCCTCGGTGTACATGACGGTTTCATTAGCTAGCGACTTGACCTGTGTACGGAAAGATCGGCGCGCCCGAACGTCATGTCCCCACACCCTGACTCCATCAGCGAATCCGAGCAGGTAATGCTGGGGCAAGTAATGGTGTCCCATAGCCACCTAACGCCTGAGTTAAGCAGTGCCGCGAAGCGGCACGGCTTGAATGAATTGTTAGGCCCTTACTCGCGCGGGTACCAACCGTCTTTGTTGCGTTCTGGCAAAGGCACCCCTTTGCTATGCAAGTGCTCGGCAAATCGATCCTCTACGATCGGACCCCATCCGTCATGGTTGCTCTCCCAGCACGTGCGGCATACGGCTAGCTGGTAGCTAGGAATAAACTTGCCAGCATAAATATGCGGCCCGAACTGGAACGAAGAGCCGCACAAATCGCAGTTGTACATGAACTTGGGCTTGGGCATCTGCGGATCTCCTTTGTGCGGCCTAACTACTCTTGGACCGCCGAAATGCGGTGTTGCACTGAGTATCTTCGATCGCTAGCACTCTGTGAATGGGAAAAATCCTGGCCGCGATCACGGGATAGCATGATGGAGAGCAGCCTCGGCCATGCAGATGCTTGGAGTGTTATCCAGCAAGGACGCAGACGTAGGCGGTGCTGGTGTTTCTGTCCCGCGAACTATCGCGTATCGATCGGCATCACTTGTCCGACGAAATCCCTGGCGTTCACAATATTGAGTAGTGGCGTCACAGCGCATAACCATGCAGTCACGACGTCCACCGCCACAAACGAAAAAAAACCGCGCAATGCGCGGTTTTTTCGTCACACCTTTTGCCAACCCATCAGGGACGGCGCGCCAGCGCCTCCACGTCCTTGGCCTTGGGCAGCAGATCCTGCTTGGTCACCGCGAACGGCCCGATGCTCAGCATCGGCACGGCTACGATCACCGAGGAGATCACCACGATCACCGCGCCAATCATGTGCGTCTCGGCCAGGCCTTCCATCGACTCGCCGCCGTAGATGTACAGCGCCAGTGCCGACAGGAAGAACATCACCGCGGTGATCACCGTACGCGAGAGCGTCTGGTTGATCGAACGGTTGAGCACTTCCAGCGGCTCCACGCGCAGTGCGCGGAAGTTTTCGCGCACACGGTCGAACACCACGATGATGTCGTTGATCGCAAAGCCCATCACCGACAGCAGGCCGGCCAGCACGGTCAGGTCGAACTCGCGGCCGGTCAGCGACACAAAGGCCACGGTGACCAGCAAATCGAACAACGCGGTTAGGCTGGCGACCACCGCGAACTTCCACTCGAAGCGGAATGCGATGTAGATCAAAAAGCCCACCAGCATGAATACCGTGGCATACACGCCGTTCAATGCCAGATCCTTGCCGACCTGCGGGCCGACGAATTCGCCTGGCTGCACGGTGGCCGGATTCTCATCGCTGGTCACCGCCTTGCGCACATCTTCGGCAACGGTGCGAGCGGCATCGTCGCGATTGTTGTTCTGGCCATGCGGCTGCAGGCGGATCATGACTTCATTGCCGCCGCGGGCGTTCTGCACCTGGGCGTTTTCGAAGCCGGCCTTGGACAGCTTTTCGCGCACCTGGTCCACGTCCACGGTCTTCTGGAACGAGGTCTGTACCAGCGTACCGCCGGTGAATTCCAGCGCGTAGTTGAAACCCTTGCCGACGATGATGCCGACCGAGGCGACTGCCAGCACCAGCATCAAAATCAGCACCGGCTTGCGCCAGCTCATGAAATCGATCTTGGTGTCGTTCGGAATCAGATGAAGCGGAAAAATTTTCATTGAAAGATCTTCCTAAGCAGTCCGCACATGGATGTGCGGGCTCTCGCGAGGGACTCGCATACAGACGGGCTCTTGCGAGGGACTCGCATTAAATAGCGACAGACTTCAGCTTCTTGCGGCTGCCGTAGATCAACACCGCCAACGCACGCGAGACCGTGATCGCCGTGAACATCGAGGCGAAAATACCGATCATCATGGTCAGCGCGAAGCCCTTCAGCGGGCCGGTACCGAACGCGTACAAGGCCACCGCCACGATCAGGCCGGTGAGGTTGGCGTCGAGGATGGTGCCGCCGGCCTTTTCGTAACCGGCCGCAATCGCCGATTTGGCCGGTACGCCCAGGCGCAACTCTTCGCGGATACGCTCGTTGATCAGCACGTTGGCGTCCACCGACAGACCGACCGATAGCGCCAGGCCAGCAAAGCCCGGCAACGTCATGGTGGCACCGAACAGCGACATCACCGCCACCACGATCAGCAGGTTGAACAGCAGCGCCACTGAGGTGATCGCGCCGAACACGCGGTAATAGATGGTGAAGAACACCAGGGTAAACAGGAACGAGTAGACCACTGCAGTGACGCCGCGCTCCACGTTCTCCGCACCCAGGCTCGGGCCGATCACGTATTCCTCGACGAAGTCCATCGGCGCGGCCAGTGAGCCGGATTTCAACAGCTTGGCCAGGTTTTCGGCTTCGGTCTTTTCCAAACCGGTAGTACGAAAATTCTTGCCAAATACACCCGCGATACGCGTCGAAGGAAGTGCTTCTTCCTTAACTCGCACACTTCGAATTTCCTTGCCGTCAACTACGGTCACAGTGGGGATTCGCTCGATGAAGACCACCGACATCAACTTGCCTACGTTGGCACTGGTGTAGTCGAACATGCGTTGCCCTGCAACGTTATTGAGCGTCACATTCACAGCTGGCATTCCGTTTTCGTCGTTACCTACCGTCGCATCGACCATCTGGTCGCCGGTCACCAACGCGCGCTTGTTCAACAGCACCGGGGCATTGCTGTCGCGCAGGCGATAGACCTTGGCCTCCGGCGGGATATTGCCGCTGCGCACGGCATCTTCGGCGTTACCGTCGACCACGGCGCGGAATTCCAGCGAGGCGGTCGCACCGATCAGGCGTTTGGCCTCGGCGGTGTCCTGCAAACCCGGCAGTTCGACCACGATGCGGTCTTCGCCCTGGCGCTGGATGGTCGGCTCGGACACGCCCAGTGCATTGACGCGGTTACGCAAGGTGGTGAGGTTTTGCTCGATCGCACCGCTGGCGATCTGCTTGAGCTCGGCCTCCGGCACCTTGACGGCGATGTTCTGGCCGCTGACGTCGTAGGTCAGTGTCGGCTGCGCCTTGGCCAGCGCCACGCGCGCGGCATCGGCACTGGCGCCCTCGCCTAGGCTGACCTGGATGGTGTTGTCGGCGCGACGCTCCACCGAGCGATAGGCGATGCGGGCATCGCGCAAGGTGGTGCGGATGTCTTCGGCAAAACCGTCCAGACGCTTTTCCAGCGCGGCTTTCTGGTCGACCTGCATGGCGAAGTGCACACCGCCCACCAGGTCCAGACCCAGCACCATCGGCCGGCCGCCCAGCTTGGCCAGCCAGTCCGGCACCGTGGAGGCCAGGTTCAGCGCCACGGTGTAGTTCTCGCCCAGCTGCTGACGCAACACGTCATTGGCGCGGGTCTGCGCCTGCAGCGAGGGCAACCGCACCATCAGGCTGTCGCCTTCCTTGGTGACTGCCTTGGGCGTGATGCCGGCAGCCTTGAGGTCGGCGTCGATACGACTGCGCAACGCGTCGTCGAGCTGAGCACCGCGGCTGGCGGTGATCTGCACGGACGGGTCCTTCTGATAAAAGTTGGGCAGCGCATACAGCGCACTGACCGCCAGCACCAGCAGGATCAGGAAGTACTTCCAGCGAGGAAATTCGAGCATTGCGACAGTCCTGCACGACACCATCCCGGCGACGCGCCTAGCAGTGAGAACGACGTCAGGCGGCCGATACAGCGTCGCCAGCGGTCTTCAGATGGATACGGGCGGTACAGCAGAACCGGCTGGTGACAGCATCCGGCTCCACGTGCCGACTGCGCCCGCCCGAGCGGCGCAGCCGGCTAAGACGCGTTAGCTGGCCGACTTCAGCGTGCCCTTCGGCAGCACGTGGCCCACGGCGCTCTTCTGCACGCGGATGCGCACGTTGTCGGCCACTTCCACGCTGATGAAGTTATCGCCGATGTCGGTGATCACGCCGGCAACGCCGCCGGAGGTGATGACTTCATCGCCACGCGCCAGCTTGTCCAGCAGCGACTTGTGCTCCTTCTGACGCTTCATCTGCGGGCGGATCATCAGGAAGTACATGACCGCAATCAGGATGATCGGCAGCGCAAAGGTGGACAGACCACCCAGCGGGCCGGGTGCCGGCGCGGCGCCAGCGGCTTGCGCCTGGGCGACGGGGATCAGGAAATCGAGCAAATTCATTCAGTGCATCCTAGTTTGGTGCCAGCGCGCCCATCGGCCCGCTCGCTATTCAGGTACCGCCGGAGCGGAACAGCCGGGAATTATGCCACGCAGGTTTCACGCCGTCCGCGCCAGGGCGCCGACGGCCGGTCTCAGCTTGCTTCCCCGGGCAACGGCGGCGTGGTGGCGCCACGTGCCGC
This sequence comes from Xanthomonas prunicola, assembly GCF_002846205.1. Lineage (GTDB taxonomy): Bacteria > Pseudomonadota > Gammaproteobacteria > Xanthomonadales > Xanthomonadaceae > Xanthomonas > Xanthomonas prunicola. The sequence continues at coordinate 130,020 of NZ_PHKV01000004.1, read as the reverse complement.
ATAGAAGGACCGCCGAAATTGCACAAAGGTTCCCGACGCGATCGCCGCACGCAGGTCGGCCATCAGTTTTTCGTAGTACCAGAGGTTGTGCAGGGTGCCCAGCATCGGCGCCAGCATCTCGTTGCAGCGATCCAGGTGGCGCAGATAGGAACGTGTGTAGCCACTGCTGCAGGCGTGGCAGCCGCAGCCCGGCTCGATGGTGTCCAGGTCGCGCTCGTACTTGGCGTTACGGATACGCACGGTGCCGAAGGAGGTGAAATAGTGGCCGTTACGCGCATTGCGGGTGGGCATGACGCAGTCGAACATGTCCACCCCGCGGGCCACGCCTTCGACCAGATCCTCCGGGCGGCCCACGCCCATCAGGTAGCGCGGGCGCTCGGACGGCAGGCGCGGGTGAAGGTGTTCGAGCATGGCGTTGCGCTCGTGCTCGGGTTCGCCCACCGCCAGCCCGCCGATCGCATACCCATCGAAACCGATGCCCTGCAGGCCGTCCAGCGAGCGGCTGCGCAGGTCCGGATGCACCCCCCCCTGCACGATGCCGAACAGCGCCGCATCGTTGCCCAGCCCATCGTGCGCATCGCGCGAGCGCTGCGCCCAGCGCAGGCTCAGCTCCATCGATCGGCGCGCCACGTCCTCGGTGGCCGGGTACGGCGTGCACTCATCGAAGATCATCACGATGTCCGAATCGAGCACTTTTTGAATTTTCATGCTCTCTTCCGGGCCCAGGAACACACGTGCGCCATCGGTGGGCGAGGAAAACGTCACACCCTGCTCGGTGATCTTGCGGCGATGCGCGAGCGAAAACACCTGAAAACCGCCGGAATCGGTGAGGATCGGCCCGTCCCAGCGCGCAAACCCGTGCAACCCGCCGTGATCGCCGATCACATCCAGACCCGGGCGCAGATACAGATGGAAGGTATTGCCCAGGATGATCTCCGCCCCCAGCGCGCGGATCTGCTCGGGCAGGATGCCCTTGACCGAGCCATAGGTGCCCACCGGCATGAACGCCGGGGTTTCCACCGTGCCGCGCGGAAAGGTCAGGCGCCCACGCCGGGCATGCCCGTCGGTGGCTTGAAGCTGGAACTGGAGTCGGGACATTGAAAGGCCGGGAATGGGGAATCGGGATTTGGGAATCGGAAGAGCGGTGACAGGCGGCTGATCGTTCGGCGGATGCCGACTTACGATTCTCCATTCCCGATTTCCGATTCCCTGCCCCACAGCAACATCGCATCGCCGTACGAAAAGAAGCGATAGCGCTGCGCGATGGCGTGGTGATATGCCTCGAAAATGCGCTCGCGGCCGGCGAAGGCGGAGACCATCATCATCAAGGTGCTTTCGGGCAGATGGAAATTGGTGACCATCGCATCGACGCTGCGGATGCGGTAGCCGGGCAGGATGAAGATCTGGGTTTCGCCGGCGAACGGCAGCAGTTCGCCGTCAGGCGCGGCGTCGGTGGCGCGCCAGGCGCTTTCCAGCGAGCGCACCACCGTGGTGCCCACCGCGATGACGCGGCCGCCGCGGGCACGCGTGCGGCGCACCTGTTCCACCAGCGCCGCACCGACATTGAGCCATTCTTTGTGCATCACGTGTTGGTCGAGCTTGTCCACGCGCACCGGCTGGAACGTCCCGGCACCGACATGCAGCGTGACGTGACCGAACTCGACACCGCGCTCGCGCAGGCGCGCCAGCAGTTCCTCGTCGAAATGCAGGCCGGCGGTGGGCGCGGCGACCGCGCCGACTTCGCGTGCGAACACGGTTTGATAGCGCTCGCGGTCTTCGACGCCCGGCTCACGGCGGATATACGGCGGCAGTGGCAGGCGGCCAGCGGCCAGCAGCCAGTGTTCCAGCGGGGTGGGGATCTCGAAACGTAGCAGATAGAACTCGCCATCGCGGCCCAGCACCTCGGCCTGGCCACCGGCATCGAGCGCGATCAGGCTGCCGGCCTTGGGCGACTTGCTGGCGCCGATCTGCACCCGCGCCTCGCGTTCACCCAACAGGCGCTCGATCAGGATCTCTACCCGCCCACCGCTGGCCTTCTGCCCGAACAAGCGCGCCGGAATGACCCGGGTGTCGTTGAAGATCAGCAGATCGCCGGGCTGCAGCAGCTCGGGCAGATCGCGGACCTGGCGGTCGGCCAGCGCCTGCGGTGACGGCGGCACCACCAGCAGCCGGCTCGCCGCACGCTCGGCCAGCGGCGCCTGGGCGATCAGTTCTTCGGGCAGCTCGTAATGGAAATCGGACTTCTTCAAGGCGTGGCGGTACAGCGGTTTGGGGGCGCTAGTTTAGCGGGACATGCTGGGGACATCCTTCTCCCATCGGGAGAAGGTGGCGCGAAGCGCCGGATGAGGGTACGGGCGAAGCACTATTGGAGTTTGAGCCCACATGGGCTTCGCCCCGTACCCTTACCCCAACCCCCAACCCCCGGCCCGCGCTTGCGGCGCGGGCGCTCCAAGGCACGCGCGCCAGTGGCGCGCAAGCCGTGCCTTCTCGGCCCGGGGGGAGAGGGCTTTGCTAGCTCCCGATTCCCTACTCCCGATTCCCCGTCCCTCACCGCTCAAACTTTGTCGACAAAATGATCGACGTCGTCGTCCGCTCCACACCGTCGATGGCGCCGATCGCGTCGGTGAGCACATCCATCTCATTGACGCCGCCGACCACGCCCAGGGCGATCAGGTCGTAGGCGCCGCTGACCGAATGCAGCAGGCGCACTTCCGGGATATCGCGTAGCGCCTTGACCACGGCAGGCATCTTCTTGGGCAGCACGGTGATCAGGATGTGCGCGCGGATGCGGCCCTGCTCGTAGTCGTCATGCGTGCGCACGGTGTAGCCACTGATCACGCCGTCGCTTTCGAGCTTTTCGATGCGGCTTTGCACCGTGGTGCGCGAGAGCCCGAGCCGGCGGGCGATCTGGGCAGTGGAGGCCCGCGCGTCCTCGCGCAACAGCGATAACAGGCGTTCGTCGGAGGGTGTGATCTTCACTATTGCGCATTCTTTTCGGCGAATCGCCGAAAATACCGCACTTCCTGCCCAAATTCACGCTGCCAAACGCCGATCTTCTGCCGATAATAGAAAGCGAATGCCACTATTGAAGGAGATGCGCCATGTCCGTCCTTGCCCCGCTCGCCCCGCTGCGTGCCCATGCCGGCCGCCGCCTGACCGAAGGCCTGGACGACGCGGCCATCGCGCGCCTGGCCGCAAATCACCCCGATCTGCAACATGCCATCGCAGCGGCGGCAGCTGAATACGCGCTGGTGCGTGATGACGTCGCCGACCTGCTGGATCTGGATGAAGACGCCCAGATCAGCGCAGTGCAGGAAGGTTTCATCAACTTCTACGCCGACGATGCAGTGACGCCCTACGTGGCGCTGGCCGCACGCGGGCCGTGGGTGATCACGCTCAAGGGTGCCGTGCTGTACGACGCCGGCGGCTACGGCATGCTCGGCTTCGGCCACACGCCGGCGGCGGTGCTCGATGCCATGGCGCGCCCGCAGGTGATGGCCAACGTGATGACGCCCAGCCTGGCGCAGCGCCGGCTTGATCGCGCCCTGCGCGCCGAGATCGGTCACAGCCGCGGCGGTTGCCCATTCGTCCGCTTCATGTGTCTCAACTCCGGCTCCGAAGCGGTGGGCCTGGCCGCGCGTATCGTCGATACGAATGCCAAGCTGCACACCGACCCGGGCGCGCGGCATGCCGGCGCCACCATCAAGCGACTGGTCGTCAAAGGCAGCTTCCATGGCCGTACCGATCGTCCGGGGCTGTATTCGGATTCCAGCCGCAAGACCTACACCAAGTACCTGGCCAGCTATCGCGACGAGGACTCCGTCATCGCGATTGCGCCGTATGACGTGGCCGCGTTGCAACGCGCCTTCGATGAAGCCGCGCGCAATCACTGGTTTATCGAAGCGGTGTTCCTGGAGCCGGTGATGGGCGAAGGCGACCCGGGGCGGGCGTTGCCGGCCGAGTTCTATGCCGCTGCACGCGCGCTCACCCGTGCCCACGGCAGCCTGCTGCTGGTCGATTCCATCCAGGCCGGGCTGCGCGCGCATGGTGTGCTGTCGGTGGTGGATTACCCGGGCTTCGAGCAGCTCGACCCGCCGGATCTGGAAACCTATTCCAAAGCGCTCAACGCCGCGCAGTACCCGCTGTCGGTGTTGGCAGTGAACGAACACGCCGCGCAGGTGTATCGCAAAGGCACCTACGGCAACACCATGACCACCAACCCGCGCGCGCTCGATGTCGCCTGCGCCACGCTGGCATTGTTCACGCCGCAAGTGCGCGACAACATTCGTCTCCGCGGTGCGCAGGCGATTGCCAAACTGCAAGCGCTACAGGCCGACCTCGGCGGCTTGATCACCAAGGTGCAAGGCACCGGCCTGTTGTTCTCCTGCGAACTGGCACCGCAATTCAAATGCTACGGTGCCGGTTCGACCGAAGAATGGTTGCGCCATCGCGGCGTCAACGTGATCCACGGCGGCGAAAATTCGCTGCGCTTCACCCCGCACTTTGCGATGGACGAAGACGAGCTCGATCTGCTGGTCGGCTTGATCGCCCGTGCGCTCAAGGAAGGCCCACGCCAGCTGCAGGCCGAGGCGGCCTGACCTGGTCCAGATGGCACACCGGCGCGCATACGCCGTCGGTGTCCCGCCCGGGCAGAGGGTGAATCTGCCACACAGCCACATGCCGTGTAGCTTGGCATTTTGACCGGCGCCAGCGACGGCGTCGCAAGGGGGCGGTTGCGTTCAACTGAGATACGCAGCGTCATCCACCAATGCGCCACCGGCATTGCCGTCCTCACTTCGCGCACTAACTGCAATACGCAATGCGAAGCCAGTTGAACATGCAAGCTTTCGCTTGCATAAATTGCCTGCAGCATGCAGGCGCATGACCTCACCCAGATTCGACCTGGGCGACCTGCCAAAGGTCGATTGCCATATGACCGCGCACGCTGCCACTCAAATCGGCACAGCATTCAACTTGCGGCGCAGGTAATTGGTCAGCGCACGCCGCGGCGACTTGCCGCGCCACGATGCCCAGCACAGGTGCGAGCCCACTGCGATCTTGCCGCCACGGTGGCCAAGCCCGAACCACGTGCGATCCGGATGGAAGGCGTCGCGTGGCGGGAACAGGATGTCGGAGAACTGGCCACCGTAGGCGTTGTAAAAACGCGTCAGGCCACGCGGGCCGGAAATCATCGGAATCTCGCGGTGGTCTTGCAGCGTTTCCGGCGCATGCGCTGTAAAGATGTGCTCGATGAACGCGCGCCAGAACGGATGGCCTGGTTCGGAGCCAAACACGGCATTGCCGATCTTGAAGTCTTCATGGCCCGGCGCGCCTTCCTCGACAGGCAGCACGCAATGCTGCGACAGCACCTGCCCATCCAGTGGCCGCAGCAGTTTGTAGTCGGTGTCGAAGTAGAAGCCGCCATGTGCATGCATGTACGCGCAGCGGGCGATGTCGGCTTTCATGACGCCGAAGCGGATCTGCTCGTAGCGCTCGGCAAACTCGGGGAACGCACGCCGCATCAGTTCTGAGTTATCGGCATCGTCCCAGACGTAACAGGTCCATCCTGGCAATAAACGCTGCAAGCGATCGCAAATCCTGCGCTCTTCCCAGAGCAAGTGCTTGGTGGGAGCGGTCAGGTGCATAAGGTGGGGGATCATGGCGGGCGACTCGGGGGGACTGGGGGAACCAGAGCCGCCACCGCAGCGCCGCATCGATTCGGCTCCCCGGTTGGTGGCTTGGCTGCACCAAACGTAGTCGCACTCCCGACGTGACATAAATCGCACTACATGATCAGCAAACGCACGCTGATAGAAGAAATCTATGTGGATGCGAAGTTTTAAAACAACGTGTAAATGCAGCCGAAATCCCGACTAAATTCCTTGCCGTATTGTCATATTCAACGCGTCTGTCGCGCGCGTTGAGGATTAATGCCAGCACAGGACACAGAACTGCGCGCCTGCAGATCGTTGATGCCTCGCGCGCACTGCTGGCGCATCCGCCAGCAGCACGGCATTGCCAGGCAGGCGGTTGCCTGTGCCTGGCTCATTCCCAACAGCGATCCGCACGTCCCTTGAGCGTGGCACTGCGCGGACAATCGCGCGGCGCGATACGTCCCGCTTCGCGTTCGATCACGCGTTTGCTGCCGTCGCTATCGCGCTGCAATTCGAACGCGTCATACAGCCGCCCGGTGGCAGTGCGCGATTCGTAAACCAGATGCTGATGGTCCAGACGTAACACTTGGTAAAGCTGGGTGTCTTCGCCCACCGGACGCATGGTTTTGCGCGTCATGTCCGAAAGCCGGTACTGCTTGGGCCCTGCCACCGAGACCACGAAGACCGGCGTCGCCTGCCCGGCCTCGTCGCCACGCCGGCCATAGGTGTGGTCGTGGCCCTGCAACACCAGATCCACCTTGTGGCGGCGAATCACCGGAAGCACCTGTTCAACCAATTTTTCGTTTTCGCGATCGGCACGCGGCGAGAAGAATGGCTGATGGATCAGCACAATCGACCAGGGATGCGGGTTGTCAGTGAGTATCTTATCCAGCCACCGCGCCTGCGCCGGGCCGGTGCCCAGATCCAGCGCCGAGGTGCCGTCGAGCACGGCAATGCGCACGCCTTGATAGTCGAACCAGTAGCTGGTGCGCACGGTGGCCGACGGCCCATTGCGCGGCAACGCAAACGTCACCGGCCAATGACTGCCGAGCACACGGGTTGCTTGCGGCGTGTTTTCGCCTTCTTCGTGATACTCGTGATTGCCCGGTGCCGGCGCCACCGCGGTACCTTCCAGCAGCCAGCGCCCGGACTCGAACCACTCGGCCCATTCGTTGTCGTCCTGGCCGTCCTTGCCGCTCACCAGGTCACCGGCAAACAGCGCCAACCGCGCATCCGGTGCCGAGCGCCAGGCTTGTCGAATCACTCGCGAGACCAGACTGAGATTCTTGTTCTGGGTATCGCCGAAATACAACAGGGTAAGTGGCGTGGTGGCCGTGGCAGCCGTGCGGAAATGATTCCACGCGCCCCAGGTGCCCTGCCCTTGCACGCGGTACGCGTACAAGGTGTCCGGCTGCAGCCCACCGACATCGGCGCGGTGGTGATGCGAGTTGCCGTTTTCGCTAACGAGCGGTGCGGTGCTGGCACGAAAGCGCCGCGGCGTGCCTACGTCCGGGGAATCGCCGGCAACCACCAGTTCCAGCCAGGGCCGATTGACGCTGGCATCGGTACGCCACGCCACCGCAAAGCCGGTGGCGGCGTCCTGCGCCGGCGTGGCGACGATGCGGTCCGGGAAGCCGTCGGCAAGGTAATGCGTAGAACCCACCGGCACCTGCGTGTTGGGTTCGGCAGCACGTTCGGCCGCCGACGCGGCAACACCTACTGTTGCGATCAACCCCAGCAATGCGTAGACCGACGCACGCCTGGCCTTCATGGCGTGCACTCCTTCAAGCGCAACGTGCGCGCAATATCGCGCCAATCGAACGCGGCCACCGCCTGGTCGTCATGCAGCGCATAGAACACGCCACCCGGGAAGCGCGCATCGCTGCGTTGATCCAGCCACACGCCATCGGTATTGGCCGTGACACGGCCAGCGAAGGCGCCGAGATGCGCCAGCGTCTTGCGATCGAACACCTGGAATACGCTGCGGTCCTTGAACTGATCGGTGGCAATCCAGTAGCCGCTGCCATCGTTGCACGCAAACAAGGTGATGCCTTCGGCCTGCGCCTTGAACACCCCGGTGCCGACATCGCGGCCGCGATAGCGCCCGTCCATGCCGTAGTCGCGCAACTGCGTGCCCACGGCCACGTCTTCTTCGGCGATCATCAGCCGCGCATTGGCTTCATCGCCGAATACCGATTCGGCAATCCGCACTGCGCCCGCCTCTGTCGTATCGCCAAAACTTTGGCTCAGGCGCGCCTGCCAGCCCTGCCCTGCCGCATTGACTTGATAGCGTCGGAAGCGCTGGCCAAGTTCGGCCAATGGCGGCGGCAGATCCTTATTGGTGGGCGACATGTAGTTGTCGCTGACCACCACCTCATAGCCGCCATCATGCTTGCGCACCCACACACCGTAAGGTTCGCGCAACTCATCCTGGCCGAAGGCCGTCAATGGCTTGAGATCCGGCAACGAAAACACCTGCACGCGGCGGTTATCACGCTCCACCACGAACACCAGGTCGTCGACCACCGAGATGCCGTTCGGGCGGTCGAGTTTGCCCAGGGCCTTGCCCTTGCCGCCGACCACACGCAGCCGCTTGCCGCTGTCGCCATCGAAGACCACCAGCGCATGCGTGCCCTTGGCGGTGGCGATCACCCAACGGCGACCATCCGGTGCCATCCAACTGGCCGGCGAATCCAGATTGTCCAATGGCGTCAGCGCGGTAATGAAGGCTTCCGGCACCACTTCGTGCGCCACCTTGGCCTCCTTCAGCAACGGATCTTTCAGTAGCGCTTCGTCGGCTTCGCGGCCGGCCGGGGCGCTGGCGCAACCGACCAATACCGTGGCGGCGGACAACAGCGTGATCTGCGCCAGGGTGCGCGGTACGATCACAGCGCCACCTTCAGGCCGAGCGCATACGTGCGGCCGTACTCTTCGTTTTGCAGGGTACGCGAGGGGATGCCCTGATACAGCTCCAACGGTTCGTCCAGCAGGTTCTGCGCTTCCAGATACAGGCTCACGTGACTGTTGAACTGATAACTCATGCTGAGGTCCATCTGGGTATGCGGGGCGACGTAGATATCGTAGGCGCGGCTCTGACCGATGGTATCCAGGTATTGGCTGCGATACACCGCCGCCACGCGCGCACTGAACCCGTATTTTTCGTAACCCAGGTGGCCGCTGTAGATGCGCTTGGACGAACGCGGCAGCATGAAGTCGTCGCCGGCGCGGTTGGCCAGGCCCGGGGCGAAGTCGCTGTCCAGGGCAGTGGCGCTGGCGCCGACCAGAAAGCCATTCCAGCCTTCGGGCAGAAAGTCCAGGGTCTGCTGCCAGTTGAATTCGGCACCACGCACCTTGGCGGTGTCGCCATTGATCGAGCGCGTGACCTGAAACCCCGGAAATTCCGCGTCGTTGGTGCTCAGGGTCTGCACGATGTAGTCGTCGATCGACTTGTGGAACACACCCAGCGAGATCAGGCCGCTGCTGCCGATGTATTTTTCGAACGACAGGTCCAGATTCTGCGAGCGATACGGATTGAGATCGGGGTTGCCGATGCTCACCTCGTTATCGCCACGGTTGATGCTCACGCGCGGCGACACATCGCCGAACGACGGGCGCGACAAGGTCTTGTTGGCCGCAAAGCGCAGCACCCAGTCGTTGCCACTGTCGTAGCGCAGATGCAGGCCGGGCAGCACATTGGTGTAACTGCTGGAGGCCTCGCGCGGGGTCACCGTGGCGGTACGGCCGTTCGGCGCCACATCCACCTGGTTGCCGGTGGCATTGAACTGGGTATTTTCCACACGCACGCCGGCAATCATGCGCAGCGCGCCGATGTCCCAGGTACCCATCGCATAGGTCGCGAAGACATCTTCGCTGGCGTTGTAATCGTCCTGCAGCGAGGTCTGCAGATTGCCGCCGACATCCTGCGGACGTGCGCTGTACAGAGTGCCGGAGGTGTTCCAGTAACGGCGCATGCCGTCCGAGCCGATGCTCTCGCCCAAGGTGCCGCCACGGTGTTCGGGCGCGGCGGTGGTCCAATCGCTCAGGTCGATGGCCGGGCCACGACGCAGTTCGCTTTCGTCCACGTTGACATCGCGCTCGCGCCAGCGGCCGAGCACGCCCATCTTCAGGCTGGAATGTTCGCCATCGAAGCGCACGTTGATCTGCGCGCTACGCTCGCTGTCGTCCACCTGCTTGGGCGCAATCACGAAACGATCGAACACGAAATCGTCGTTGCTCTGCCAGCCGTTATCGGAGAACCCCAATCGCGGAATGCCGCTGCGCTGATCCACCGTCGCCGACAGATCGTCGCCGTCGTAGTTGAAACGCGCTTCCTTTTCATCGTTCACGCGCTCGGTGGTCTTGGTATAGCCCACCTTGTAATCGATGGTGGCGCTGCTCAGGCGGTTCTCACCGCCAAAGCTCACCGCCATGTTGTCTTCCTTTTTGGTGCGGTAGCGCACGCGCTTGGAAATGCTGTCGGCCGGCAGGTCGGCGACGTTATAAGTGCCGTCGCCATTGGCGCTGACCTCACCGTCGCTCAAGCCGAAGATGGTGCGCTGGCGCGTTTCGGCATCGTCGAAACGGCTGTACAGCGAGCGCAGGTAATAGCGGTTGTCCGCATCCGGGCGCCAGTCCAGATTGAGATTCGCGCCCATGCGGGTGCGTTCGATGAAATATTTACGACGTTGTACTTCACCGGCGAACAGATCGTCATCCGCGCCGCCGTCAAAGATGTCGTAAGCCACTTCGGTGTTGTCGGATTCGAACTCGCGGTCCTGGTAGTTCACGCCCACCGCCACACCGAAGGTGCCGCCGAAGATATCGCTGTAGTTGAACGCACCCTTCGGGCTGGTCTTGCCAGACAGCGACTGGTGGCTACCTTCGATGGAGCCGCGCAACGTGCGTCCATCGCGGTCGAAGGCGGAGGTGGATTCCACCTGGATCGCGCCGCCAATGGAATCGCCCGGCATGTCCGGGGTCGGCGACTTCACTACCTTCAAGCGCTCGGTGGAATCGGAAGGAATCACGTCCAGCGGCGTGGAACGCGTGCCGTCTTCGGGCGTCCCCATGTTCATGCCGTCGATGGTGACGCTGTTGAGCGACGAATCGAGCCCGCGGATGACAACAAAGCGACCTTCGCCCTGGTCGCGGGTGACGCTGACGCCCGGCAGGCGCTGTAAGGATTCTGCAACATTCTTATCCGGGTAACGTCCCATCGCATCGGAGGCGACTGCATCCTGGATGGCATCGGAGGCGCGTTTGAGATCGACCGCGCGCTCCTGCGCCTCCAGCTGCGGGCGCACTTCGAGCCGCTCCAGGTCGATCGCCGCAGCGCTGGCAGCCACGCCCGCCGCCGCACCCTCAGCCGCGTGCGCCAGCGGGCTCCACGTGGCCGTCGCCAACGTCAGCGTGATCGCCAGGCAGAGCGGAGTCTTGTTCAACACGGTCGCTTCCCCAATCGGTTAAGAATGGGTGCGCACACTATGTCTACGACGTTTCACTGACATGACATGTGTATGCGCCGTCACATTCAATCTGTGGCGACGCACCGCGCGGCTGCGGCACACTGTGCCCCTCTCCCGCCTGCCGCTGCCCATGAAAATCGTCGAAGTCCGCCACCCCCTCGTCCAGCACAAGATCGGCCTGCTGCGCGATGCCGCCTTGAGCACCAAGGGCTTCCGCGAGCTGGTCACCGAACTGGGCACGCTGTTGGCCTACGAGGCCACCGCCAATCTGGACACCGAATCGCACACCCAGCCGGGCTGGGCCGGCCCGGTGACGGTGCAGCGCATTGCCGGTGCCAAGATCACGCTGGTGCCGATCCTGCGCGCCGGCCTGGGCATGCTGCCTGGTGTGCTGGCATTGATTCCCACCGCACGGGTGAGCGTGGTCGGCCTGCAGCGCGATGAGGAGACCTTGCAACCGGTGCCCTACTTCGAGCGCCTCACCGGCCGCCTGGAAGAACGCGACGCACTCATCCTGGACCCGATGCTGGCCACGGGCGGCACCCTGATTGCCACCATCGACATGCTCAAGCGCGCCGGCGCGCGGCGCATCAAGGGTATCTTTCTGGTCGCTGCACCGGAAGGCCTGAAGGCATTGGAAGCGGCACATCCGGACGTGGAGGTCTACACCGCCGCCATCGACGACCATCTCAACGACAAGGGCTATATCCTGCCCGGCCTGGGCGATGCAGGCGATCGGATTTTTGGCACGCGGGTGGAGTGAGCTGTCCAGCCGCGAAGACGCGCTGGACAAGGACGATGCGGTGATCGGCAGCCAAGCCTCTTTCCCGCCGGGGCGAAACGGCACAGCGTGCGCGCCACCGGCGCGCGTGCCTTGGAGCGACCGCGCCGCGAGCGCCGGCCGGGGCGCGGAGCGGGACTTGAGCCGAGGGTGGTCCGGCGCGCCACTGCTCTTGCCGACGCTGCGCCCCAATCCGGCGCTATGCATCGCCTTCTCCCCATGGGAGAAGGAACCCCGCCGTCTCCGATATGCCTTCGCTCAGCTCAGTGCGTCGACGCCTCGATCGCCGCGCTCACATACACCAGCGGTGCATTCCAATTGATCGCCACTTCGTTGGTGGAGTAGCTGCAGAAGTTGTCCAGGTACGAGAGCGCCGGCAGTTTCGAGGGGTACGGCACCTTGCACTCCTTGGCATCCTGATGCCCCGGTTGCGGACCACCCACCAGCCAACCCGGCACCGGTGCTGCGATGCCGTCGGCTTCGGAGGGGCGGTGGTGGATATGTATCGGCGTACGCGTCCCTATCCCGGTAACGAAGGACAGCCCCAGCGGATTGCGGCCCAGGATGTAGTCCAGCTGCGATTGCGCGGCATCCAGGAACTGGCGTTTTTGCGTCAGGCGGTAGCCCTCTATCAGCATCATCGCGCGGTTGAGCACCCCGCCATTGCTGCCCCACACGAAATTGCTGTCGGCCATGGCCACACGCCACGACGACGATTGCCAAGTGTCTGCCAACTGCTGCGCCAGGTCGGTGATCTCCCTTTCGATCTTCGCGCGATCGGCATGCGGCGTGAGCCGGTCGCGGTGCTCGGCCAACGACATCCAGGCCAGGCCACCGACATTGCCCCACGACGGCACCGTGGCCGGCACGTTGCGCGCAATCATCGCGTCGTAAAGCCCGTCCTCGTGAGTGGCGATATACAACTCGGCCGCCGCCCAAGCGAATTCGTCATCCAGATGTGCATCGTCGTACCCCCCGGTGAGCATGTCGCTGGGCTGGTGATAAATCACATCCGGATGCTGTTGCGCCCACGCCCAGGCAGCGCGCGAGGCTTTCAACATGCGCGCCGACATCCCTGGATACTGCTTGTCGAACGGTGCATACACGCGACTGGCCACGGCCATCACCGCTGCGAAGTCCAAGGTCGCGGCGGTCGTCTTCATCACCACATAGCGTTGCTGCTTGGCCTGATCCGGCATCACCAACCCATCGAACCGCGTGTTGGTGAGCTTGTGATACACGCCGCCATCGGCGGGATCCTGCATGGCGAGCATCCAATCCAGATTCCACCAGGCCTCCTGCAGGATGCCGGGCACGCCGGGCGCATCGTCGGGGATGGTCAGCGGCTTGGACTTGAAAAAGGCCGAATACTGCTCGTAAGCCGCCAGCAAGGTGTAGGTGCTGATGCCGGAATTGACGATGTACTTGTTGTAGTCGCCCGCGTCGTACCAGCCTTTGGGCGCGCTGATCACGCTATCGGTCGGACGCGTCGCCGACGCTGCAGACGGATGGATGCGCACCTGCGTATCCGGGTGTCCGGCTGCACGCGCATAGCGCCCGGCGTACCGCGCTGGCAGCGCGGTGCTGGCACGGTTGAAATAGAACGCTTTCAACGCTGCATCGACCAACGGCTGATACGCATGCGCGTTGATTGCGAACGCATCCGATGCCGGCAATCCGTCGACCTTCACCCGATAGGTGCCGGCCAGACGCAGGCTGGAAAAATCCGCCACCTGTGCCTGCTGATCGGCCGGCGACCACACCGCGGCCGGCTGCAAGGTTCCCTGCAACACGTTGCGGCCCTGCGCATCTTCGACCGTGAAGCGATTCGAGCGGATTGCTGCGCCTTGTGGCAGCCCGACCACGACAAGTTTTTCCGAGCCCGGTAGATAGCCGAGTTGGTTGACGTGGATGGCTCCCCCGGAGCCAGCGATTGCAGGCTCAGCAGTACAAACAGCCGATGCGACGACTAGCGCAGCGGCAATCAATAACGCGGTCAATTTTTTCATATCTCATGGTGTCCGCACCGCACCGCTACTACAAGGCCGATCAGCGAAGGCGATTGCAGCTGAACGACGCTACCAATCGCTTGGTCAGCACTTGGGCTTGCTGACCGGTTCGAATTCACTAAGTGCACAAGCGAGTTCCAGAATTCAACAACGGCTCGCCAAACGGTGATATCGATACTTTCGCTTCAATGTACTGCCGGCTGTTTCGCAGTCCTTCGGTAGTTGCACCGAAGGGATTGGCCGACACCGCCTAAACGCCGCCCAAGCATGGCAACGCGCAGCTACATCGCATCGAAACGGCCGCAATTGCCGTGATTTACGCCAATTCTTCGCGCCGACACCAACTTACTTTGGCACTGCGGTGATGCTGCGCACCACCGCAGTGCAAGCCCAACTGGAAGCTCACCACATCCAACGGGCTCTACAGCAAACCATTCTCTATGCAAAGGATGACCACATGACGATCCCGTTGACCGCTCCCTGTTTTTTCTCCTACCGCAGCGCATGCCAGCCGCGCCCTTCGCAACGGCGTCTACGCGGAGGAAGAAGTCTCGCCATCGTGCTGTCGATCGGGCTGCTCAGCCTGGGCCAGACCGCGCTCGCCACGAAGGTATGGAATGCCAACCCCAACCAGGTTCAGAACAACTGGATTTCCGGGATGTACGCCAACATCAGCGGTCCGTTGAAGGCGACGTTGCAACAGTGCGAGGCGGCTGCGCAGCCGGCATGCGAGGTAACGATTGAGGCCAATGGCGGTGTCCATATAAGCAGGACAGACAACCGGCAACACTTCACGCTACGGTTCACCGGCAACGCCGCTGCGTATACCGCCTGCCACGTCTATCCGACGACACCAAACATTCCTGGTAGCAAAGGTCTGGATGGTGCTAACTGCTACAACGGGGGCAACGCCACCTACTTCAAACTCAACTGATGCAGGCGGCGGTCGCTCGACGCTTGCGACATTCGCGCCGCCATCGCAATGCGGCCGGTTACCTGACACAACACGGGGCGGGCTTTCGCCCACCCCGTGTTACGGTTCCTGTTTGCCATCCGCCCTGCCCTACGGCGGCGCGCGCAGCAGATCTGCCTGCGTTACTGCGCAGGCGTGCCCAACTGCACTTGCGCCTTGCCCACCGGGTTACGCGGGTCGCTGCCGCCGCTGAGCATGTTACTGCGCTTGTCCCATTCCACCGTTTGCAGGTTGCCCCACACATGGCTGGAGCCGCGGCCGCCTTCGGCGGTGTCGCCGGGCAGTTTGAGTGCATGCCCCATCGCTTGCAGGCCCTTGGCGGTCTGCGCCGAAAACGCGTCGGTCTCGGCCTCGATGACGTCCGGCAGCCACTGGTGGTGATAGCGCGGCAATGCGCTGACCGCTTGCGCATCCAGGCCGGCGTCGTACCCCAGGATACCGAGCAGCACCATGGTGATGATGCGGCTACCGCCCGGGGTGCCGAGCACGATCGCCTTGTCGGCCGACTCCATGAAGGTCGGCGTCATCGAGCTGAGCATGCGCTTGCCCGGCTTCGGCGCGTTGGCAGCGTAGCCCATCACGCCGAACGCATTGGGGGTGCCAGGCTTGAGCGCGAAGTCGTCCATCTCGTTGTTGAGCAGCACACCGGTGCCCTTGGGAATCAGGCCCGAGCCATACAGCAGGTTCACCGTCTGCGTGGCGCCGACGCGGTTGCCTTCGCCGTCGATGATGGAAAAGTGCGTGGTCTCGTCGTCTTCCAGCGGCGTGGGGTTGCCCGACAGCAGATCGCTGGGCGTGGCCTTGTCCGGATTGATGGTGGCACGCAGGCCTTGCGCATAGTCCTTGCTGGTCAGCACCCGCTGCGGTACGTCCACAAAGTCGGGGTCGCCCAGGAAGAAGGTGCGGTCGCGGTAAGCGCGGCGCATCGACTCCACCACCAGATGGGTGCGATGCACGTCATCGAGTTTGTTCAAATCCCAGCCTTCCAGAATCTGCAGCATCGCCGCCAGCGCGATGCCACCGGACGACGGCGGCGGCGCCGTGGTGATGGTCCAGCCACGGTAATCGAACTGAATCGGCGTGCGCTCCTTGACCCGATACCCTGCCAGCTCGGCCGCGGTCCACTGGCCACCGGCCTGCTTCACGCCAGCCAGCAGCTTCTTGGCCGTTTCGCCCTTGTAGAACCCGTCGAACCCCTTGTCGCCGAGCAGCTGCAGCGTATGCGCCAGCTCCGGCTGCCTGAAGATTTCGCCTTCGGCAATGGGTTTGCCACCACGCAGATACACCTCGCGCGTCCCGGGGTAGCGCTCCATCACCGCGCGCCGCGAGACATACCCCTTGGCCATGCGCGCGTAGACGGGGAAACCCTCCGTCGCGATACGGATCGATGGCGCCAGCGACTGCTTCAGCGGCAACCGGCCGTGTTTGGCAGCCAGTTCCACCAGTGCCGCGGGCAGGCCCGGGATGCCGGCCGACCATGGGCCGTTGATCGAGCGGTCGCGGTCCAACTCGCCTTTCTTGTCGAGAAATTGCGCTTCGGTGGCCGACTCGGGCGCGGTTTCGCGCGCGTCCAGCATTACGTCCTTGCCGGTCTTGGCGTCGTGCAGCAGGAAGAAACCACCACCACCCAGCCCCGAGCTGATCGGCTCGACCACCGCCAGCGTGGACGACACTGCCACCGCGGCATCGAAGGCATTGCCCCCTTCGCGCAGGATCTGCAGACCGGCGTCGGTGGCCAGGGCATGGCCGCTGGCAATCGCCGCACCGGGCGGATGCGTGGCAACCGGTGCCGTCGTGGAAGCCGCCGGCCTGGCGGCATCGGCGCACCAGGCGGCAGGCGCCAGCACCAAGGCCAGCAACAGCAGGCCAGGCGCGGAGAAAGGTCGGGACAAAATGCTCACGGGGCGGGAGGCTCCTGTTCGTACAGTTCGGGATGATCGCGCTGCAACTGCATCAGCTTGGCCAGCAATTGATCATGGGTTTCCGGAATGTCTGGATCCGGATCGATGCATTCGACCGGGCACACCACCACGCATTGCGCTTCGTCGAAATGGCCCACGCACTCGGTGCACCGTGCCGGGTCGATGACGTAGATGGTTTCGCCCATCGAGATGGCCTGATTCGGGCACGCCGGCTCGCAGACGTCGCAGTTGACGCAGAGCTCGTTGATTTTCAGAGACATATCGGCACTACGATGGGGCGCGGCACAGCGCGCTGCAATCGCAAGCGCTGGAACGCAATGTACCGCTGCGGCCTGGCGCACATGGCGTGCAGCGGCAGATGGACAACGCCGTGGGCGCTGTCGGATGCCGGCCTGACACGGCCGGCTCCGGTGGAGTGCGAACTCAGCAGCATGGCGCGTTTCCACGCCGCGGCCGGATGCGCCCTCCCGCGCATCCGGCCTGGTACGGCATTACTTGGCTTCAACGAAGATGTATTCCGCGCCCTTGGGCTGGACGATGGTCTGCACGCGCGCGTTGTCGGCCGCGTTGCCGATGAACAGCACGCGCACACCCTTCATCGAGTCCGGGGCCACGTCCTTGAACGCTGCATCGATCAGGTCGGCCATCTTGCTGGACGCCGACGAACCGAAGGCCAGCATGTTGCCCGGCTGCACGCCACGGGCGAGCGCGGTCTTGACGCTTTCCAGCTGACGCTCGTAGCTGCCGGCAAACTCGGCATCGGACTCCGGCGGCAAGTAGTACAGGAACGGGCTGTTGGTGGTGGTGCCCAGATTCTGGCCGACCACTTCCTGCAGGTACTTCTTCCAACCGGCGTTGTCGTCCTTGGCCGGTGCGGTCAACGCAGCCGGAGCGGCGGCAGCGGTCGGTGCCGGCGCTTCCTTCTTGCAGGCGGTGACCGCCAGAGCGGCGATCGAAGCGAGCGCCAGAGCGCGCATGGTGTGTTTCATGAAATTCCTCCCTTTGAAATGCGTGTGGTGATGTGACTGCAACTGATCAGGCCTGCGCGCGGGATTGCCGCACCTGCCGCAAGGCTTCGACAACCGATGCCGGCACGAAGCCGGAGACGTCCCCGCCCAGCCGCGCGATTTCGCGCACCAGCGAGGACGAGATGAAGCTGTACTGCTCGGCCGGTGTGAGAAACAGCGTTTCCACCTCCGGGATCAGATGGCGGTTCATGCTGGCCATCTGGAATTCGTATTCGAAGTCGGACACCGCGCGCAGTCCGCGCAGCAGCACGCCGGCGCCCATCTCGCGCACAAAGTGCGCCAGCAAGGTATCGAAGCCGCGCACTTCCACATTGGTATGCGCCGCCAGCGCTTCCTGGGCCAGTGTCACGCGGCGCTCCAGCGACAGCGCCGGGCCCTTGGAAGGGCTGTACGCCACGCCCACCACCACGCGCTCGAACAACGGCGCGGCGCGGTTCACCAGGTCGATATGACCGTTGGTGATCGGGTCGAAGGTACCGGGATAGACCGCAGTGCGGCTATTGGCAACGCTCATACGGAGACTACCGTGGTCGGATCGCTCTTCAGTGTAGCAGCGGCCCGGCGGTACAGCGCATAGCGCACTTCACGGGTGGCACCCTCGCGGTGCAGATGCCAGCCGGCCGGCAGCAGCGGCGCAGCGGCGGGCGCTTCCAGATACAGCCAGGCATCGGCGGCCACATGCGCCGGCAGGCGCTCCAGCACTGCGGGCCATAGGCCGGCAGCAAATGGCGGGTCGACAAAGACGATGTCGGCCAGCGCTGCGGGCGCACGCTCCAGCCAGCGCATTGCGTCTTCCTGCAGCACCTCGACCTGCGTGGAGGCGTCCAGACGGCTCACGTGCTCGCGCAGCCGCTGCACCAGGCCGGAGTCGCGCTCGATCAGGGTGGCATGCGCTGCCCCACGCGACACCGCCTCCAGCCCCAGCGCGCCGGAGCCCGCGAACAGATCCAGCACGCGCGCGCCGGACAGGCGCGGCATCAACCAGTTGAACACCGTTTCGCGCACGCGGTCGCTGCTGGGGCGCAGGCCGGGCAAGGTGGGCACCGCCAGCCGCGTATTGCGCCAGCGCCCGCCAACGATGCGCACCTGCCCTTCCGCGGCCCGCGGGGCCGGCCGTTGCGGGCGGCTCATCGCCAGGCCCCTGATGGCAAGCGGGGGCAACATCGCAGTAGCGCAGTTGGCAACATGGCTTCAAGCAAGACGAATGGCCGGTCATGATACCGCCGCCATTGTCGTCGTCGCCCTGCCCCGCGCCGACAGCGGCACGCGAGATATTCGCTCGGGCCCGCCTTGAAAAATCGGCAGACGGCCGCATTCCCCAGGCCATCGGCCGCGTTGCGGCCTGGACCACCACGGAGCACGACCCCAATGACCGTTGAAACCGACAAGCAGACGCTGGGCTTCCAGACCGAGGTCAAGCAGCTGCTGCAGCTGATGATCCATTCGTTGTACTCGAACAAGGAAATCTTCCTGCGCGAGCTGGTGTCCAATGCTGCCGACGCCGCCGACAAGCTGCGCTTCGAAGCCTTGGTCAAGCCCGAGCTGCTGGAAGGCGGCAGCGAGCTGCGCATCCGCGTCGACTACGACAAGGACGCGCGCACCGTCACCATCGACGACAACGGCATCGGCATGAGCCGCGAGGATGCGGTCTCGCATCTGGGCACCATCGCCAAGTCCGGCACCGCCGACTTCCTCAAGCATTTGAGCGGCGACCAGAAGAAGGACGCCAACCTGATCGGTCAGTTCGGCGTGGGCTTCTACAGCGCCTTCATCGTCGCCGACCAGGTCGATGTGTACTCGCGTCGCGCCGGCCTCCCGGCCAGTGAAGGCGTGCATTGGTCATCGCGCGGCGAAGGCGAATTCGAAATCGCCAGCATCGACAAGCCCGAGCGCGGTACGCGCATCGTGCTGCAGCTGAAGGAAGGCGAAGACAACTTCGCCGATGGCTGGACGCTGCGCGGCATCCTCAAGAAATACTCCGACCACATCGGCCTGCCGATCGAAATGCGCAAGGAGCATTACGGCGAAGACGCCGACAAGCCCGCCGAGCCGGAGTGGGAATCGGTCAACCGCGCCAGCGCACTGTGGACGCGCCCCAAGTCCGAGATCAAGGACGAGGAGTACCAGGAGTTCTACAAGCACGTCGCGCACGACGCGGGCAACCCGCTGGCGTGGAGCCATAACAAGGTCGAGGGCAAGCTGGAATACACCTCGCTGCTGTTCGTGCCCGGACGCGCCCCGTTCGACCTGTATCACCGCGATTCGGCCAAGGGCCTGAAGCTGTACGTGCAGCGCGTCTTCATCATGGACCAGGCCGAGCAGTTCCTGCCGCTGTACCTGCGTTTCATCAAGGGCGTGGTGGATTCGTCGGACCTGTCGCTCAACGTCTCGCGCGAGATCCTGCAATCCGGCCCGGTGGTCGATTCGATGAAGTCGGCGCTGACCAAGCGCTCGCTGGACATGCTGGAGAAACTCGCCAAGGACAAGCCGGACGACTACGCCACGTTCTGGCGCAACTTCGGCCAGGCATTGAAGGAAGGTCCGGCCGAGGATTATGCCAACCGCGAGAAGATCGCCGGCCTGCTGCGCTTCTCCTCCACGCATGACACCACCGGCGCGCAGAGCGTGGGACTGGCCGATTACGTGAGTCGTCTGGCCGAGGGCCAGGACAAGCTCTACTACCTCACCGGCGAAAGCTACGCGCAGATCAAGGACAGCCCGCATCTGGAGGTGTTCCGCAAGAAGGGCATCGAAGTGCTGCTGCTCACCGACCGCATCGACGAATGGCTGATGAGCTACCTCACCGAATTCGACGGCAAGTCGTTCGTGGATGTGGCACGCGGCGACCTGGACCTGGGCAAGCTGGATTCGGAAGAAGACAAGAAGGCGCAGGAAGAAGTCGCCAAATCCAAGGAAGGCCTGGCTTCGCGCATCAAGGCTGCGCTGGGCGACGATGTGGCCGAAGTGCGCGTCTCGCACCGTTTGACCGACTCCCCCGCGATTTTGGCGATCGGCCAAGGCGACCTGGGTTTGCAGATGCGTCAACTGCTGGAAGCCAGCGGCCAGGCGGTGCCGGAAAGCAAGCCGGTATTCGAATTCAACCCGGCCCATCCGCTGATCGAAAAGCTCGATGCGGAACAGGACATGGACCGGTTCGGCGATTTGAGCCGGGTGTTGTTCGACCAGGCTGCATTGGCGGCGGGCGATAGTCTCAAGGATCCGGCTGGGTATGTGCGGCGGTTGAATAAGTTGTTGTTGGAGTTGTCGGCTTAAGGCTTACGAAGCATTTGCGATACACCAAGACCGGCGCATGCGCCGGTCTTTTTTTATGTCTATGCTGGATGATGGAAGATGCCTCACCTGCGTCGCAGATCACTTACCGAGTCGAACGTCATCATCGGAGAGTTGAACGCGTATTAGCCGCCACCGTGGGGCAGCAGGCAGCCACCTGCACTCGCGACGTGGCCAGTCACAAAACAATTGAAATGACCTGACTCCTGCAATGCAACAAGGCAGAACTGCAATGATGAACCATCGCTTCCTATTTGCACTGCTCGCCGCTTCGGCGGCCTCATCTCCGGCATGGAGTTCGGATATCGGCGAACCAGCAACTTGGCAATCACCGCGATCCGCTGAACTCAATCGAACCGGCGACTTGCCGAAATTGACCGAAGCATTGATCGCCAAGTTCGATCCCGATGGCAACATCGTCCCACCAACCGTCAGCGAAGCGCAATTCATCGATCTTGATGACGATGGCACGTTGGAGCTTGTTGCGCTGGTCGACTATTCGGGACGACAGTTTTTCAGCACGATGATTATCATCACGACCGTCAATGCAAAGCCGGTCGTGGTGACATACCGCAGCAACGGCGCCAACATGGAGCACCTGGGCGAGCGCATCATTACAGAACCTGAAAACCCGAATAAATTGATTGTCGCAGACCGTTTCATCGAGGAATACAAAGGGTCGACCGCAAGCGCCAAAGAACAGCGACTTCTGGAACTCAGATCAGCCACGCTGCAGGATGTCAGCATGCACTATCCCAGCTACTACCTCACCAAGCATCTGCCCGCACTGGAAAAACAGGCCCGCATGTCTGCTCCAGTCCATCATGCAGACGACGCCGGGCTTGGCTCGATGACTGCCGACGAGAATAAGCGCGTGCTCAGACAGGAGAGAGAACGGGCTCGGGAACAGTCGCTAGGCACGTGATGCCTTGGTTCCACCCGTACCTGGATTTGTGGCGCTCCCATTGGAGTACCCCTAGCTGCCGCAGCGTAGTTGTATCGATTGGCTCGTCCACATCCCGCACCACGCAGATCGGCTGTCGATGGGATGGCTCGCTCTCATCGTGGATCGTAAGCTCGGGTCGGCGCACTACTCACGCCGACTCCAACACCCAGCACCCGAACGCCGGGCCGGCCGAATAGCCGGTCTCCGGCTCGATGCGGATCTGCAGGGTGGTACGGCCGGCGAGTACTGCAGGCAAGGCGTAATCCACATCGACGAAGTCCAGCCCACGATTGCCGTCCAGGCGTTCGTTGGCGATGAGTTCGCCGTCGGCGAGGATGCGGAAGCGGCGGCGGGTTTCGTCGCCCCAGTAACGCAGGCGCAGGATGCGGGCCTGGGCCGTGTTACGCAGCGTAAAGGCGATGAAACCGCCGGTGCGGGCGTCGCGGCCGGCGCGGCGGCGGTAGCTCAGTGCGTAGGAGCTGTCGCTGGTGAGGGCGTGCGCCTTTTCCGATGCTTCCTCGCCCAGGGCGATGCGATCCAGTGCACGCGCGTCGAGTGCGCGTTGCGCCGCGTCCGCTGCCGCCTGCTCGGCCTGGCGTTGTTGCCAGGCGGAGGCGTCGCGGTGCTCCAGGTAGACGGCGCTGCGGCGATCGAACTGGGCGTAGAACGGGGAAAACTGCCATTGCTGGGCGCCATCGGCATAGGCGTAGTGGCCGTGGGCCGGCAGCGGCCGCAGGCGTTGCAGGACGTCATCGCCACCGATCAGCACCGGGGTCTTGTTGCTCCACGGCGTTGCGGCGTCGCCGAGGTCGGCTGCCAACACCAGCGGGCCGCGCATGATCGCGACCCATGCCGGATCGTCGGGTGTGGGTTCCAGGCGCAGCGGCATCTCCAGCTGCAGCGACACGGTGTCGCCAGCTTTCCACAGCCGTTCGATGCGCAGGTAGCCCTCTACCGGCTGTGTTGTTTGCAGCTGCCCGTTGACCTGCAGCGTGTGCGCGCCGGCCCAGCCGGGCACGCGCAAGGCGAGCGTGCGCGTTTCCGCAGGCGCGGCGTCGATGCGTAGCGTCACCTGACCTTGTTCGGGAAGCGCGCTGCGCAAGCTCAGCGCAAAACCCGCTGCATCGCGCACGCTGGAGGGCACATACAGATTGACGTAAACGCCCTGCCCGTCTTCCCAGTAGATCGAGTCGCCGAACTGCGCGTGCGCCTCCATGCCGCTGCCGACGCAGCACCAGAAATCGTCGAACGGTGTGGACCAGCCGCGTGCTTCGCCGGCCAACAGCGGTGTCATGTAGGTGAACATGCCGGTGCGCGGATGTTGCTGCGCCATCACGTGGTTGAGCAGCGTGCGTTCGTAATAGTCGAAATACGCAGCCTGCGGCCCCCATTGGTACAGATGCCGGGTGAGCTTGAGCATGTTGTAGCTGGCGCAGTGCTCGCAGGTCTGCTCGGTGAGGAACTTCGAGATGCTGTCTGGCTGCTGGAAGTACTCGCGGTCGCCGTTGCCACCGATCACATAGGTGTGATGGTTGGTGACCGTGTGCCAGAAGAAGCGCGCTGCCGCGCCGGATGCTGCATCGCCGGTGACCTCGTATTCGCGCGCCAGGCCGATCAGTTTGGGGATATTGGTGTTGGAATGCTGGTGCACCAATTCGTCGCGTTGGGCGACCAGTGGGTCGACCACGGCGTGATGATGCAGGCGCTGCGCCAGCGCCAACCACTGCGCATCGCCGGTTTGCACATGCAACTCGACGAACGATTCGTTGAGGCCGCCGAATTCGCAGGACAGCACCTTCTGCAGCTGCGCATCGTCCAGCGCCGCGAAGATGCCCTGCAGATAACCGGCCAGCCCCACCGCGACCTGCAACGCCTGTGCATTGTCGCAGTGCGCATGCACGTCCAGCAGGCCGGCAAACAGCTTGTGCCATGTATACAGCGGCGCCCAACTGCCGTTGAGATAGAACGGCGCCGGGTCGATCTTGCCGCGCTTGAGTTCATCGAAGACCGCACGCCCGCTTTCGATCTTGCCTGCCGCGTTCTTGCGGGTGAAGCCGGCCACATAACCATCGCCTGCATGCGCCTGGCAACGCGCCAGTTCGCTCACCAGATACGCGGCACGCGTGGCGCATTGCGCATCACCGGTTTGCGCATGCATCAATGCCAACGCACTGAGATAGTGGCCCAGCGTGTGCCCGGCGATGGTGTCCGCTTCCCAGCCGCCATAGGCAGACGCCTTGGGGTCGAGGCCGGCGTACAGCACGAAGTTGTGCAATAGCCGGTCCGGCTGCAGCCGCATCAGGTAGCGGCGATTGGTGTGCAGCGCATCCAGGAACAACGAGGGCGTCAGGCGGACCTGGGCGAGCGGCACCGCGCGCATGCGGCCAGGCTGGGCGGCACTGGCATCGGCGGGGAAGCGCAGCAAGCCCGCGGCCACCGCCAGGCTGCTCCAGGCCAGAAAACGCCGCCGCGACAGGGTCAAGGCGCGGTCGGTGATGCGCTCGGTGCTGGATGGCTCTGTCATGGGGTCAGCTTAGCTCCTGCCGCTGCTTGCGGACTGCGCGCGCCGTTACAGCACAGGCCGACAATCGCGCTGCAGGGCATCTGGACGACATGGTCTGCTGCTGCCCGGCCGGTTCGGGCAGCAGCCGTGTTCCGCGACAGCGGCGTCGACATGGCCGCACTCAAAATTTCACCGTTGCACGCGCCCAATAGAAGCGACCGAGCAGATCGTAGGTGGCCACGTCGGTGTTCGCATTGCCCACGTTGTTGGAGTAATACAGCGGCGGCTGCTTGTTGGCGATGTTGTCCACGCCCACTTCAAAGCGCGTATGCCACGGCTCCACGTTGTAGCCGAGCTGCAGGTTGTTGTAGACGTACGCACCGATGTTGCGCACCACCGTCGGCGTGCTGGAATCGGCCGACAGGCTCTGGTCCGGATCCGAATTGCCGATGGCCGTATGGCCTACATAGCGGATGCGCCAGGTCGCACTCCAGTCATCCAGCGCCCAGCTCACCGTGCCCAATGCGCGCCAGCGCGGAAAATTGCCGTAGGCCTGGGTGTAACGGCCCACGTTGTGGATGGTGACCGAGCTGGGATCGGTGGTGTCGGGCAATACGTCGTAACGGGTGAGATAGGTGCCGTTGAGGCCGGCGGTGACATTCCCCCAGGCCATTGCGGGCAAGCGGTAGGTCAGGTTGAAGTCCATGCCCTTGGCCCACAGTTTGCCCAGGTTGACTGTGGGCTCGGCGATGTAATTGATGGTGCCGTTGCCATTGCGATGGATCAGCGCACAGAACGAACTGGCCGAGTTGGCGAAGCACTGATTGAGCACGGTCTGCGCGGATACCGTGGTGATGGTGTCTTCCAGATCGATGCGCCACCAGTCCGCACTCAGCGACAGCCCGTCGATCCATTGCGGGTCGTACACGAACCCGACGTCGTAGGACTTGCCGGTCTCAGGCTTGAGCT
This sequence comes from Xanthomonas prunicola, assembly GCF_002846205.1. Lineage (GTDB taxonomy): Bacteria > Pseudomonadota > Gammaproteobacteria > Xanthomonadales > Xanthomonadaceae > Xanthomonas > Xanthomonas prunicola. The sequence goes on along the minus strand of NZ_PHKV01000004.1, from coordinate 104,479 downwards.
GGTAGCCCGCCACTGCCGCACCCGATGCCTTGCCCGACACCTGCCCGTCCGATTGTTGGTAGCTGCCATCGGTGGGTACGTTGGCGCAGGCCACCGTGTTGCCGCCGGTGTAGCCATTGCACGGGTCGTTGACGGTTGCCGAATCGCCGGTCACACCGGTGTAGAGCTCGTTGATATTCGGTGCGCGAAACACCTGCGAGACGGTACCGCGTAGCAGCAGGTTTTCGATGGGACGGTATTCCAGCGACAGTTTGCTATTGGTCTTGCTGCCCACCGAGCTGTAATCGGAAAAACGCGTGCCCACGGTGATGTTCAGCGCATTGATGCCGGGCAGATCCTTGAGCAGTGGGAACAGCGCTTCGGCATAGGCTTCCTTGACATCGAAACTGCCGCTCAAGGTGGACGAGCAGAATTCGATCACTCCGCACAGGCCGTTCTCATCGCCGGTCCATCGTGGGTCCGAGGTGGTGGTAGAACGTTCCTTGCGATACGAAATACCGGCTGCAAGGCTGGCCGAACCGGCCGGCAGTTCGAACAGCGTACCGTTGGCATTGGCCTCGAATTGCTTGACCGTGTACACGCTGGTGACAATGGGATTGACAACCATGCCCTGCAACGTGGCCAGGTTGGCGCTGTCGTTGAGGTTGAAGAAGTTCAGCGGCGTGCAGCCTGCAATCGCCGCGCCCGCGCTGCCGCACTTGACCGTGCCATCGCTGTCCAGGAACGACGGGCCGATGGCCTGATTGAACGCGGCATAGTCGAGAAAGCCGTTATTGATCGACTTCTGCTTGACCTTGCCGTAGTTGAAGGTGGCATCCCATTGCCAGGAGCTGTCGCCGAAACGGCCGCGCAGGCCCGGGCTGATCTGAAAGTTGTAGGTGTTGTATTGATAACTGCGGTTGCCCAGCACCGTGGCACGCGTATTGAGGTCGTTGTAGGAGGTGCCGGTGGTGCGATCGGTGCCGAAATTGACGCTGAACGGGTTGTAGTAGCTCTGTGCCGACACCAGGATGTTGTCGCCATTGGAGAAGATCGGAATCGGCGCAATGATCGAAGCCGATTCGGTTTTACTGAACCAGGTGTTGACATAGCCCTCGACGCTGTCGCTGAAGCGAAACGTGCCCAGCAGGAAGGCATTGGTGCGCTTTTGCGGCGTCTGCAGCAGGTTGAACGGCTGGTAGTTGTAGGAGTCGGCGCTGGCGTTGTAACAATGGAAATCACCTGGGCCCGCACGGCCGTTGACGCCGCCATTGAGCGTGACGCGCGCGCAGCCGTTGTCCTGCCGAAGCTGATTGGATTGATCCGAGCCATCGTTGAAGTTGACCGTACCCGTAGGGGTGGCAGACGAGCCCTGCTTCACCGGCACGCCATCGGTCAGTGCCAGCGCATCCTTCGAATAGTCGCGCGCACCGGCCGAGACCGGGTCGATGTTGTGATACGACAGCCCACCGATCAGGCTGCCGCGCTCCCAGGTCTTGCCAGCGGTGAGGGCGAAGTTGCGGCGGTTGCCATCGCGCTCGCTGCTGGTACCGAAGTCGCTGCTGAACTGCACGCCGTCGAAGCGAGAGCGCAGGATGAAGTTGACCACGCCACCGATGGCATCGGAGCCGTACACCGCCGAGGCGCCATCGCTGAGCACTTCGATGCGCTCGATCATGCTGGACGGAATGGCGTTGACGTCGTTGTAGGCCAGGCGGATGCCATTGACCAACACCAGCGTGCGTTTGTCGCCCAGGCCACGCAGCGAGATCGCCGAAGCGCCAGTACCGCCGCCGTTGTTGGTATAGGGGTTGGTGGCGTTGCCGGCGATCGATGGCAGTTCCTGCAACAGATCGCCAACGGTCGCTTTGCCGGTGGCAGCGATCTGTTCCTGGCTGACCGTGACCACCGGGTTGGCGGTTTCGGTATCCACGCGACGCAAACGCGAGCCGGTGACGACCACACTGTCCAGGGTCTGCGTTGCATCGCCGCCGGTGGCCTGCTGCGCAGACGCCGGCGCAATCGCACCGGCCGACAGCGCCAGCAACAACGCGGTGGTGAGCATGCTCGGTAACGGCCGCATGGTTGCGCCAGTGGTGCGGGAGAAAGGCAACGGCAACATCGGCATGCAGGGCTCCTGGGTGGTACGACAGACAAACGATGGGCAACGCACGCCCGTGCCGGCATACAGCAGCGCAGGTGGACGTAGATGGCAGACGCATGCTCCAGGGGACCGCTGGCAACGGCCGTGGTGCAGACACACAGACAACCTGCGACACAGGCGAGCGAACGATCGCGCAGCAACGCGGTTGTCAGGCACGATGTGCGTTTCGCACTGGATGCGCCCATGCGCTCCAGTTTCAGCAGTTGGTCACAATGTGCCTGTGCGTAGACGCTACGTCTTGTCGCATTTGGCGACAGCGCATGCGGAAAACAGCATGTTTCGCAACTGAACGATCATGCGTCGATGGCTTGACCGCGCTCGAGCCCGCACGCGTGCGCACTGCTGTGTGGCGATTAGGGATGCAGATGAAGACGGGAAGGATCGGGGCATCGTCCTCGATGCGCCGCGCAGGCGATCAGGTCAAAGCACGTGACCCGCAGCGCACATCACGGCGCCGGTGCGGCTGGCGCCGCTGCGGTGCGATTCCAGTCCGGCGTTGGCGTTTGCTGCATCCAGCGCGCGAAAAAATCCAGCAGACGGCGCCTGCCGTAATCGCCACCGGCACCGTGGTCGCCGCCGGGCACGACCAGCAGATCGAAATCCTTGCCGGCCTTGATCAAGCGGTCGGCGACCTGGAAGGTGCTGGCCGGGTCCACATTCATGTCCATGTCGCCAGTGACCAGCAACAGATGCCCCTGCAGCCGCGCGGCGTTCTCTACGTTCGACGATTCGGCGTACCACGGGCCTACCGGCCAGCCCATCCACTGTTCGTTCCACCAGATCTTGTCCATGCGGTTGTCGTGACAACCGGAATTGGCCACACCCGCCACATAGAACTCTGGATGAAACAGCAGCGCCCCCAAGGCGTTCTGCCCGCCTGCCGAGGTGCCGTACACACCGACACCGCCGTCGATGTCATACCACGGGTAGTGCGCGGCGGCCGCCTTGTGCCAGGCGATACGATCGGGCAACCCGGCGTCCTTGAGATTGCGCCAGGCCACATCGTGGAAGGCGCGCGAGCGGTTGTTGGTGCCCATGCCATCGATGGATGCCACCGCGAACCCCAGCCCGGTGAGTGATGGCGTGACGGTGGTAAAACGCTTGGGGACGAACGCGCCCTGCGGACCGGCATAGATGTCTTCGATGACCCGGTAGTGCTGCTGCGGATCGAGCTGCTGCGGGCGATAGATGACGCCCCAGATCTCGGTCTTGCCATCGCGCCCGGCGGTATGGAACGGCAGCGGTGCTTGCCACCCTGCCGCCAGCAAGCGGCTCAGGTCGGTGCGCTCCACGGTGCGTGCCAGGCTGCCATCTGCGCTGCGCCGCAGCTCCAGTACCGGGCCCAGATCCACACGCGAATACAGGTCCAGCATCCATGTTCCATCCGGCGAGTAGCGCACCTCATGATCGGCAGCCAGCGGCGTCAGTGCGGTGAGCCCGCTGCCATCCAGGCCGATGCGATAGGCGTGGCGGTAGTACGGGTCCTCGCCGGGCTGCATGCCGGAGGCAGTGAAGTACACCTGCCCTGCGGCTTCGTCGATACGATCGAGCTTGCGCACCACCCACTCGCCACGGGTGATCTGACGGATCACCTTACCGCTGCGACCGTCGTACAGATAGAGCTGCTCCCAGCCATCGCGCTCGGACGCCCACACGATCTGCGCGCCATCGTCCAGATCTTGGCGTGCGTGCTTGCCGCCGTTTTCATGCTCGCCGCTGAGCTCGGAGTATTCGATGAAGGTGGGTGATGTTTCGTCGATCAGCGTGCGCGCGGCGGCCGTGCGTGCGTCTACTTCGATCACCCGGTACAGCTGGTGGCCGCGTGCGTTGTATTCAAAGGTGAGCCCGCGGCTGTCCTTCCACCAGACCATCTGGCTCAAGGTAAAGGCATTGGGCAGCAAGGTCATCGCTACCGGATGCGCAGCGTGCGTGGCGACGTCGAACAACACCGGTTGCATCACCGGCAATACATCGCCCGGCTTGGGGTAGACCTGCTGATGCAACTTCGGCTGCACCTGATCGGCTGGCGCCGATTCGATGTAATACACCCTGCGCGGCGGTGGCGCCTTGACCCGATACGCCGCCAGATGCTGCGAATCCGGCGACCACACCACGCTGTCGAGTGCGTAGTAATCCTCGGCGCTGCCATCGTGGCTGAGCACGCTGTGCTCGTGACTGCCGACCGGCGCGATGACCAGATTGGCCTGCTCCACCCAGGCCCGCCAACGGCCATCCGGCGATAGTTTGGCCTGGCGTTCGCCCTGCTCGAGCGGCAGGCGCATGTCCATCGATTCGGCCGGCACGTCGCGTTCGGGCACATGCGTGCAGCGATAGCGCAGCAGATCGCATTGCCAGCCCAGCCTCGCCAACTGGAAGCTCAGGCGCTGCTGTTCCAGGGTGGGCACCTCAAGTTGCAGTCGCGCTGCGTCGACCGCCTTGGCACCGGCCTGCGTCAATGCTGCGGCCAACCGCGCGTGATCGAAGGCCAATGTGTTGCGGCCGCTGGCCGCCTCCACCAGGCGGTATTCGATGGCCGGCGCCTGGTGACTGCGCGCCACCCCACGCCGATACAGAAAATGTCCTGCATCCACCCACACTGGTGCCGCGGGCTGCCGGTCCACCAGCGAGGCGTAATGATCGGACAAGCCCAGTGCCTGCGTGTATTGCGCAGGCGTGGGCGCGGCCACAGGCGCTGCAGTCACTGACAGGATCGGCATGAGCGCGAGAGACACGCACCACGCTGCGATGGTGCGCAAGCGCATGGCGGGGATGTGCGGCACCTGCGACCTCATGGAATGAGTGGAACGACAGCTTGGCATTGATGGACGATGGCCGAGCCCGTGACTGCAATCGCTGCGACAGACACAAGCGATGTACGTTGCGGCAGCTCGCTAGGGAGTCACGGTGCGCTGGCTACCTGCATCCGAACCTTTGCTGGCTATGTGGTGTGGAGTGCGTCAGGGCGGTTGAAAAAACGGGTGCGCGTTCGCGACGCACGTGCGTACGTGCGTGCGTGCGGTCTATGAAATCCGAATCGTCATACACCGCCAGTGCACTCCGCTGCCTGCGTACCGTCAGCATCCGTGCCACTGCCGCACGCTGCGCTGTGTCAGCGGCTTCACGGCGCATCGCAACGCTTGCTGTCGGCGGCAGTGGCAGCTGGCAGGCGTTGTGGCTGTGGTGCCAGCACTTCCCATTCCTGTACCGCCAGCGCAGCGTAGCTGGCCGCGTTGCCGGAGGCATCCATCACCACGCGCACGCAGCGCGTTGTCACCGGCGCGAACGACACCGCTTCATCGTGATCGGTGCGCGTGCCATACCCATCGCTGGGCTGCACCGGCTGCCATCGCCCAGCGTGCCGGTATTCCAGATGCCAGCGCGCTGGCGGCGCCACGCCGACGTCGGCACCCGCAGGGTGATCGGCCCAGAACACGATGCGCGTGCGATCCACGGTGATCGGTTGCGCCCAGCTGTATTGCAGCCATTGCTGCGGTGGATTGTTGTCCGTCCAGCTGGCCCACATCTCCGGCGGCAATGGATTGGCTTTGACGATGCCGTCGTTGAGCGCGGCGATCCAGTACTGCACCGGGATATCCGGACCATTGGACGCGGTTGCGTAGGCCGATGGCGCTTGATTGCGCATGGGCGGCACCGGCGGCATGGGGCGCCGCGTCGGCACGACGGTGCGGATGCTGGCCGGTTGGGTGCTGTCGTCCCATTCCAGCCGGTCGATGGCCACACTGCGGCGGAAATGTCCGCCGCCCTGCGCGTCTGCAGTGTGGTACACCAGATACCACTGCCGTTGAAATTCAACGATGCCCGGATGCGAGGTGGTGGAGGACACCGGCGGCAACACGATGCCGCGGTACGTCCACGGGCCCAGCGGGGTTGGCGCGCTCGCATAGGCAATGCATGCGTGATACAGCGTGGGCGTGCATGGCGAAAGACGACCGGCGTTGTTGGCCGCGTACGCCAGGTAGTAGGTGCCGTTGCGCTTGAACAGCCAGGGCGCTTCGAAATAGCCGTCCAGCGTGTCCACCAGGACCGGCGTCCCCTTGAAGGTGACCATGTCGCGCTGCAGCTCCACGCCGTACAACGCGCCGAAGGTGCCCCAGTACAGATACACCCGTCCGTCATCGTCGACCATCACGGTCGGGTCGATGTTCTGGATGTCGTTGCGCCCCGGCACCGACTGCGAGACCACCGGACCTTGCGGATGTGCATCGGTCCACGGGCCGAGTGGACTATCGGCCACCGCCACGCCGATCGCGAAAGGATCGTCGTTGGGCGAATCGCGCTGCTGCACCGGCGCATACAGGTAATAGCGCCCATCCGGGCCCTGCACGATCTGGGACGCGTAGGCATACCGCTTGTCTGCCCAGGCAAAGACATGCTGGGGCCGAAGAAAATCGGGGTAGTGGGTCCACTCACCGCTGCCCGGATCGCTGCTGACGAACAGTTGCCAGCCAGGCATGACGAAGGCATTGAGATTGGGAGCAGCGGTATCGCGACCGGCAATGATGTACAGCTTGCCGTCGGCCACCAGTGGCGCAGGGTCGGCGGAATATGCGCTGCCGTCGGCGAGGATGGGATTACCGGATGAGTGCAGCTGCGTTCCCTGCGGCGGCTGCATGGCACAGGCCGGAGCGCTGGCCAGCAACACCCCGCAGGCCAGCACCAGCAAGCGTGAGAACGTTCGCATCATGGTGTCACCTCCTTGATCTGCAACACCAGGGGCACCGACACTTTCTGGGTGGGTGCACGCCCTTGCGCGGTGCCGGTGAGCTGGATCTGCCCAGGCTGTGCGTAACGCGCGGCTGGCAAGGTGGGCCATTGCACCGGCACGCGTTCACGCGAGCCGTCGTTGTATTGCACCGTGACAAAGCCCGGTAGCGTCGGTGCATGCCCGACCACCGCAGTCACCGTCGGCAATGGCTGCACGGTGTTGATCTGCCCGGGCGGGGTTGCGCGTACCCAGACGGTGGCCTTGACGGGAATCGCGCCTTCGACCAGGCCTTGCAGTTCCACCGCACCTTCGCGGCCCAGGCGGCTGGCGGCCAGCTCGGACCACTGCACCGCCACCGGCAGCACGCTGCCATCGGCAAAGAACGCGGTGATCTCCTGCGGCAGCGTCGGCATCTGCCCGGGGGCCGCGCGTAGATCGATCGTCTCCATCTGTTTGGGCAACTCAGATAGCGCCTGCCATTCGTCCACGCCAATGGCGGCGTGCCCGTCGGCCGTGGTCTGGGTCGTCAACACCACGCGCAGCCCGGTGGTCACCACCGGCGCAAAGCTGGCGGTGCTCGCCGCGCCGGTGGCCGCCGCCGCAATCGGATACCCGCTCTTGCTGACGATGTCCTGCCAACGTCCGTCCTGCAGCATCTGCAACTTCCAGCCGGCAGGCGCGGCCACCCCGCCGTTGGGCTGGTCGTTCCACAGGTAGAGCGCACTGGACGATAGACGCACCGGACGCGGCCACTGATATTGCAACCACACCGTTGCGGGCTGGTCGAGCCCATAGCTGCCCCAGCGCAGGCTGCCACTGGGAAAACTGCCCGGCTGTGGAATGAAACCATCGTTCAAGGCCTGCACGCGGTACTGCATGCCGGTGAGTTGCGCACTGACGCTGGCCATGGCCTGCAACGCAATGCTCTGCAGTGGGCGAGAGGCCGGTGCGTTGACCTGCACATCGGCATGCCCCATCAGTGCCCCATCGTTGGCAACCAGACGCAAGGTGTACTGCCCGGCACGGGTGAAACGCACCGACGTCTGCAGCGCAGCCGCATCGGCAAACACCGCATCGCCGCCTTCCGGTGCCTGCTGCACGCGCCAGCGGGCCTGCAGCGTGCCATTGGGCAAGCCGTCATCGCCGACGCGCGCCTGCACCACCATCGCGCCATCGGCACCCGGCGTGTCCAACTGCCATGCCTGCACCTGCGGCGGCGCATTGCCCGCAAACGCCGGCGCCGGCAAGCCGCTGTCGAACAGCTGGATTTCCTTGATGCCGGTGCGCGCCGTGCCAGCATGGGTCACCACCACGCGCAGCGCTGCGGTATGGATCGCCGGAAAGCGCACCCGATTGCGATTGCCTTCTGCCATCGTGGCATCGCGCACCTGCCCGGGAACGTTCTTCCACGCCCCGCTGATGTCCTGATATTGCACGGCGTAGATCCACGGTGCTGCGTAGCCAGGCTGCGTTCCGGACGGAAAGCCGTTCTGATCACCGCCCGGCGACGAGCTGCGATAGAAGTACAGCACCACTTGATCCAACGTCCGCATGCCGCCCAGGTCCAGTGCGATCCAGTCGCTGGCCGACGGCGAGCCTGCGGTCCCCCAGAACGGCGTACTGGCAGTACTGCCATCTACTGCCGCCGTTGCCGGCAACCCCGCTGCAGCAAAACTGGCGCTGACACGTGCACCCTGTGCCAGGTTGCGGCTATGCGCGGGCGGCAGTGCCACATCCACACCAGCGTTGGCCAGGATCTGCGCGATCCGCGTGCCGGCAGCGAACGACACCTGCGTGATCGAGGCCACTGTTGCAGGATGGGCTTGGAGCACTTGCGCGGCGCCATTGCCATTGACCGCATCCGGCGCGGCGCTGACCTGTCCGCTGGTCGGGTCGTAGATCACGTGTGCCAGCCGATCCACGCGGAATGCCAGGCGGCCATCCAGATAGACGCTATAGCCCTTCGGGATGCGCCCGCCGTAGTGGCTGCCATCACGATCCCAGACGATGCTCAGATTGCGGTCGCGATAGCGTAGATTGTCGGCGGCAAAATGATCCCAGCCGATATCGATCGGATACAACTCGATCTTACCGTCGCTGCGCGGGCGAAAGCCCATCGCATCCTCGATCATGGTGAAGTTGGTCGCGCCCAGCTGGGTGTGGTGGATCCACGAGCGGTAACCGATCTTGCCGCCACGGCTGGCACTGCCCTTGGCCCAGAATTCGTTCTGATCCGGATAGCGGTTGTCGCCATTGATATAGGGCGCCCAGGCGTTCCAGTACAGCAATTTGCGATAGCTCTGCGCGTTCAAATACGGACTGGGGTAATCGCGCAGTGCCGAGCCGAACAAACGGAATGCCACGGTCGCATTGATGGTGGAAAAATTATTACTGCCCACATCCGAGCCGCTGCCGCGCGCCTGCATGTCCACCTGGTTGGCGGTGTAGAACGGAAACAGCGGGTACTGCGCTGCATCGGCGAACAGCCGCAATGCACGCACATACTTGGGGTCGTAGTCGGCATCGCCCTGCTTGGGCATCAAACCGACGCTGAAGGGATAGTAGTTGTTGGTTTCCTTCCAATCGACCGCCAGCCGAGGGCCGCTGGCTTGGCGATGCTTGAGCAGGTCGCCATACAGGCCGACCGAATCGGGGGTGCCACTGTGATCCTGCCACAACACCTCCAGCGTGGCCTTGCGGATGCGGCGCGCAGTGGCCTGCATGCGCTGCGCAGTGGCGGTATCGCCGGCGAGCGTTGCGGCCTGCGCTGCCGCCTGCGCGTTGGCGTAGACGTAGGCACTCTCGGTGCGGTCCATGCGGATCTGGCCATGCTGGTCGGCCCAATCGAACGACACCGCATCGGCATCGTTACCCGTCATCGCCGCCCAGTCGTATTCGATCAAGCCGTTGTGATTGAGATCGTAGGCGGCCAGCACGCCGTCCACGTCACCACTGCCATAGCGTGCCAGCTTGCCCGCCAGCGCCACCGGCCCGCCGTGGATCTGCATCGACCGCCATGCGGCGGCAGTGATGTATTGCGCGTAGGAATTGGACCAGTTCTCCGGCGAGCCGGGGTTGTCGGTGTACTTGCCGCCGCCGGCGGTTTCGCCCGCGCTGAGCCAGGTGCCATAGGCGTACAGCGGATTACGCAGGTATTTCAGATCGTCCAGGAACATCCCGGCGGTCAACACGATGGCATTGTCGTAGCCAAGCACGCCCTCGATGGCCACCGGAAACTGGTAGTCGTTGCCGGGGACGTTGGCATCGAGAAAGTTGAAGCGCAGCACCCACCAGCGATAGAACAGGCTCTTGCTGATGTTCTCGTTGGGCGTATCCAGGTACGGCAGGTTGTCCACCCACCAGTGGTTGTAGCTGGCCACGTGCTGCTGGTAGGCCTGCTGCGGTGTCTGCGCGGCAATGCGCGTGTACTCGGCGCGCGCTTCGGGCAACTCGCGGGTGAGCATGCCGAGCTGCAGCTTGATTGCCACGGTTTCGCCGCTCGCGGGGATGTCGATCTCGCGAACCAGGCGTTGCCCCTCGACATGGAATCCATCGCCGGAAAGACGCGGGAAGACCGTCGTGATGTGGTTATAGGCGTCGAATGCGCCGGTCAGCTCATTGCCATCGGCGTGCTGGGCAATCGGGGACACGGCTTGCAGCGATACCGTGTGCGCCGCCCCATCCAGACTGGACAGCACGACGCTGGCCACCGCCACGTTCTGCTCGGTGATGTACTTGACCAGCCGCATGCGCACGCCCACGCCGGCATCTTCGAACACCGTTGTGAAATAACTCGGTGTCTGCCGCCGCTGCTGCGAACGCTCCTTCCATTGGACATGTCGCTTGCCCAGCGTGGCGTAGATGCGGAACATCGCGTCGTAGTCGGTGGCATGCCAATACGCCACCTGCCCCACGAATCCCGGCGCATCAGGCTCGTGATACGTCAGATATGCGGCGCGACCACGGGTAAACAGCCAGTCGTTCCGATCCTCGAAGCCGCCGCCGGTCCCCTCGCGCACCAGCATGCGGTCGATCCAGAAATCATTGCCCGGCGCCTGCCCTGCCCCATGCGCAACATCGGCAGCGTAGATCCTCGCCAGCTGCCCGCCCGGTGCAAACGGCACGGCGCTGTCGGGCATCGGATGGTCCAGGCCGCGAAACAGCGGCTCGCCGATCATTGCGTTGGGCTGAGCGATCGGCGCTTCCTGTGCGGCTGCAAGTGGCCAACCAAGCATGATGCATGTCCACAACAGCGCTGCAGCGCCGGTGCGCCGGGTCACGCGCAACCAGCGCCGGTGCCGAGCCAGGAACGACTTCCAGCGTAAATCCCTCATGCATCCATCCCTTTAGCGTGCAAAACAGTGCGATCGATGCGGCGGCTGGCGCGCATCGGACAATAGACGGCTGCACTACTCCCCACTGCATCGCAACCGTTGTACTGCAGCCCGCCTCACCATAGTTGTTTGCGCTGGCAACACCTGCGTCAACACGAAGTGCAGCGATGCAAAGCGAACATCTCCGCGTCCCCCTCACATCCGCCCGACGACTGCTCGCTCTGTTTTGCTAGCCGCGTCTAAAACTCCACTCGTAGCCGGCCCCAGAAATACCGCCCCAGCGTGTCGTACGTGCTCGCTTCGGTATTGGCCGCATTGGAGTAGCTGTAGAAGCGCGGCGGCTTACGGTCGCCCAGATTGTCGACACCCACCGCCACCGTGCTGTGCAGCGATGCAATCTTCCGGCTCAACGAGGCGTCGTGATACACCACCGAGCCGATCCGGAAATAGGCGCAACTGCCATCGGCATTGGTGTCGGCGCAGAAATTTTCGTACTGGCTACCGTTGACGGTGCGCCCCAGGTAGCGGGTGCTCCAACTCGCATGCCACGGGCCTTTGTCCCAGGCCAGATTAGCGACCGCGCGCCAGCGCGGCATGTTGCCCCAACTGGAATTTTCGCCAACGTAGTTATGCGCATCGCCCGCAAAGCGATAGCTGGAAAAGAACGTGGCATCCAGCCCCGCCGCAAACGCGCCCCAGGCGGTCTCGGCCAGCGTGTAATGAACGCCGGCGTCGTAGCCGCGAATATCGACCTTGCCGCTGTTGTACGCGAACGGCACCGACACGCGCGTCAACTGGCCCGCGGCGTCGCGTTGAATCAGCGGGCAGAACGCAGCTTCACTGCCATCAAAGCAATCGCTGACGACCTGCTGATAGCCGACACCGCTCAGCATGTCGTCCAGCACGACTCGCCAACTGTCCACGTTGAGCGATAACCCACGTACCTGATCCGGGTCGTAGACCAAGCCAACGTTGTAGGAACGGCCACGCTCGGGCTTGAGCTTGAAGCCCACGTTATTGGCGCCGGAAGTCACCACGTTGAACTGCGCGGTGTTGGTGAAGCTGCCATCGTTGGGCACATTCGCGCAGGCCGGGTTTGGCGCACCGGTGAAGCCCGTGCACGGGTCCTGAAAATCGCCGGTATTGTCGATCACAGCGTTGTAGGGCGAGCCATACAAATCGCCCAAGGCCGGCGCCCGGAAGACCTGCGAGCCGGTCGCGCGCACCAATAGATTCGCAATTGGCCGCCATTCGATCGCGACCTTGCTGTTGGTGGTGTTGCCCCAGGCGTCGTACTTGGAATAGCGCGATCCGAGATTCAGGTTCAACACGTTGGCCAAGGGCGCGTCCTTCAGCAGCGGCACCAGCAGTTCTGCATAGGCTTCTCTCACCGACTCGTCGCGCCCCTGTTTGAGGATGCAGCCATCGTTGTAGTCGCAATTGCCATCGGCATCGGCGGCAGCCACCGCGCTGCTGGTGCCCTGGGCGAACTTGTTGGTGCGATAGACCAGGCCGACTGCCGCCTGCACCGCGCCGGCTGGCAGTTTGAACAGGTCGCCATTGGCGCTGATATCGACAAAGCGCATCTGGCTCTTGTCGATCAGATCCACCGCCAACTGGGTGCCTCGCAATGCGGCGATGGTGGCCGGATCGTTGGGATTGAAGACGTTGATCGGCGTGCAGCCGGCAATCACCGCACCGGGCGCGCCGCACTTGACCACTCCATCGCTGTCCAGGAACGACGCGCCAACCGCGTTATTCAATTTGGATGTCACCGAGAACCCGTTACGTACCAAGGTATCCTTGTAGTTCGCATAGCCTGCCGCCGCATCCCACTGCCAGCTGCTATCGGCGACGCGCCCACGCAGGCCGGCAACGATGTTGGTCTGGAACATGGTGGAGGTGTAGACGCGCGTATTGGCCTGCGGGGAGCGCACATAGTAGGCGTCCAGTTGATCGCCGAACGGGTTGTAGTCGTTGTCCACGGCGTCCGGCATTTCCAGGCCGTAGGCATCCAGGCGCGAGACCGTTTTGCTGCGCGTCCAGAAGACATCCACATAGGCCTGTACCGCCGGGGTCACGTCGAAACTGCCGTGCAGCGAAGCGTTGGTGCGTACGATTGGGGTGATCAGGTACTGCGTGTCGTAGACGTTGTAGCTGTCGGTGGCGCGATTGTAGGGGCGGAAAGCATCTTCGCCGACCGGACCAGGCGCCACGCCGCTCACCGGCGTCAGCACGCGCCCATCGGTCAGGAAGGCCCGGGTATTGGCGCCGCGGATCTCGCTGACATGCCCATCAAGATATTCCACCGCCTTGGCGGCATAACCGCGGTCGCGATTGAACACCGGGTTCATCGAGTTACGACCAAGCCCCAGGATCAGCCCACCACGGTCCCAGGTCTTGCCCCATTCCAGCCCGAGCGTGCGCCGGTTGGCATCGCCATGCGTGCTCTGCGCGTAGTCCACGGTGGCGGCAACGCCATCGTATTTGTCCTTGAGAATGACATTGACCACGCCACCGATCGCATCGGAGCCGTACACCGACGACGCACCGTCGGTGAGCACTTCCACCCGCTCCACCATCGCCGCGGGGATTGCATTGACGTCCACGCCCGGTGCCGATGCCACACTACTGGCAGGTCCAGCCATGCGATGGCCGTTGACCAGCACCAGCGTACGCTCGGGCCCAAGATTGCGTAGCGACACCAGCGCACGGCCGTGACTGAAGCCGGAATTGAGCGACGGCCCGGCCTGGAAGCCGGCCATCATCGGCAAGCGCTGCAGCAGTTGCCCCAGTGTGCTCTGCCCGCTGTCTTCGATGCGCTGGCGGTCGATCACCACCACCGGGCTGGCGGTTTCGGCATCGACGCGGCGCAGATGGGTGCCGGTGACATTGATTTGATCCAACGTCTGGGTGGCATCGTCTGCGCCATCGCTAGGCTGCTGCGCCGCGGCCGGCAACGAGGTGACGGCTAGCGCGAACATCAGCGCGTTAGCGAGCACGGTGATCTGCAAGGCAAGGCGCTTAGAAGCAACAGCAGTGCGGCTGGGCGACATCGGAAATCCTTGTGCTGACACAGGCAATGGCCCACCTGCATGCACGGCCGACCGGGGCTGGCACAGCGCACAGATGGGAGATCGATCACGACAGAGACTGCAGCGGCGGCCTGCCGTCTCAACGGCAGGTGTCTACGAATGCAAGGACGGCAACTGAAACGACACTGCTCTCCCCTGAGAGCGCGTGCCTTGGCATATACGCGTTGCGTTAGAAAAATCTTGCGGCAACACCGCCGCGCCGTCTTGACGAATTTAGTCGAACCACATGCGGAAAATCGCGTGCTTGCGCCTGTTTCCAGGTATGCCTGCATTGCCTGAGCACCGACACGTCGACACAGCCATCCGATGTGCCCTGGTCTCTTGTGAACAACCACAGCGCGTGCACGCACACGGCGCTGTGGCGCGCGATAGCTGCAGCTCCATCGCAGCAGCTCGCCGGGTGATCATCGCACCGCTGGGCTCACACGTACCAAGCCTGCACCTTCACCAATGCAGCAGCGCCGGGCAAGGCCACGCGATCTGCATGCGGGCCTTGCGGTCGCACCGGCGTGCCATCCACCAGCACGCGTTGCAGGCGCGTGCCTGCGGGTACACGCAGGGTGAGCCAGGTGCGTTTGGGTGCGCGCTCCGGCAACTGCACATCGGCACTGATGCAACGCGCCGCAGCATCGTTGCGCAAGGTTAGCGTGACCGTCCCCCAGCGCGTTGGCGCAGCGGTGATGCCCACGGGCGCACCGCTGCCCAGCCATGCGCGCGGTACCGCACGGGCAAGAAACAACTGCTCACCTGCGCTGTCGTCGCTGACCAACATCCAGCGCAGCAGCAGCGGGATGGTCATCTGCGCGGGCATGCAAAACAACGGCATGCCACCGGTGATGCCGCTGACCTCGCCGGCCGTCCAGCTGCCGCGCGTGTGCACCTGATAGCGGTGCGCGTAGACGAACAGCAGATATTCTTCGATGCGATCCAGCCGTAGCAGTTGTTGCGCATAGCCATAGGAAATGAAACCGAGCAGATCGCGGCTGCCCGGCTCCGGCGGCGCGATATTGGCAACCACGCCAATGCTGGTGCCGCCATGGCCGCGCACGCAATCGATCACCAGGTTGGCCAGATCGTCCGGCAACACATCGGCCTGCAGCAGCTCGGCATACGCACGGTGCGGCCATTGCTGTTCGCTGGGCTTTTCCTGCAGCAGCGATTGGCGGAAGGTCAGTTTGGTGCCGGGCAACGGCCCCACATACGCCGGCGAGAGATCGCGACGCACATTGGCCCGCAGGCTGGCCTGCAGTCTTGCACGCAGTTGCGTCGCGCGGCGCTGCCACAGGGTCGCCTGGCCCGTGTCGCCACCGAGCGTGCTCCACACCTGTGCGATGTCTTCCCAGCCGCGGATGGCCAACGCGCTATTGGCGTAATACGGCTTCCACCACAGCGATGGATCGGGAAATAGGCAGGCATCGGATTCGTTCCAACCGTGCAGCAGGCCATGGCCCTGTGCGGTGCGCGGCAATGCCAATGCCTGGTCGTGCAAGACGCATAACACCTGCGCGGTGGCGGCGATCTTG
Source organism: Xanthomonas prunicola (assembly GCF_002846205.1). Taxonomy (GTDB): domain Bacteria; phylum Pseudomonadota; class Gammaproteobacteria; order Xanthomonadales; family Xanthomonadaceae; genus Xanthomonas; species Xanthomonas prunicola. The sequence goes on along the minus strand of NZ_PHKV01000004.1, from coordinate 88,658 downwards.
GGCAGCAAGCGACGCAGCCGTGGCGCATCGCCGGTGTAACGCAGATAACGCGCCAGCAACGACAAGGTCAGCCCGAATTGCCCCACTTCCGGCCCGCGCATATTCGGCAAGCCATCGTCCTGCACGAACGCATCGAAGTAATTGTCCAGCACCGCCGCAGCTTGTGCGAAACGCCCCCACTCCAGATTGGCGTAAAACGCGCTGGTAAACGTGTCCTGGAAACCATCGTATTCGTTGCCGTAGTAGTCGCGCTCCACCGCGCCGTACTTCGGGTAGTCGCCACCGGGGCGCACTACCAGCTCGCGCACGAACGCGAACTGGGCCATGTCATTCCAGCTCGCATCGGGCAATTGCGCCTGCACCGTGCCGTCCAATGCCTGCTGCCAATACGCAGCGAAATCGATCAACGCCGCATAGAACTGCTCGGCAGTGGCCGCCGTACGCACGTCGCCGAATGCGGGATAGCTGTGCGTGTAGTGCACTGCCACGATCTGCCCGCCGCGGACCTGCATCGTGCGGTGCCAGGTCTGCACAACAAAGCGGTCGCTGGCACGCACATCGGCAAACACCAGCACGTCGTACCAGGCATCGGCCTCGCCCTCGCGGCGCATCACCTTGCGCACCGCCGGCATCCAGCCACCCAACATGCCTTCTTCGCGCCGTTTGATCAGCGCCTCCTCGCCAAGTTCGGTGAAGGCATGTTCCGGCCGCGAAGTGCGACTGCGGCCGTTGGGCAGGATCGGCATGGTGTCCAGGCTTTCGCGCGTGCCGACGAAAGTGGTCCACGGCCAGCGGCCACCATTGTCCTTGGGATCGAGCAGCGAGGCTGGCGGTGGCGCCACGTCACGCACCTGCGCCTCGTCCGGGTCGCCATCGCGCAGCAAGCGATCGGCAAGCAGGTCGGCATCGGCCATCGCCACCTGGGCCAGCGGCAGCCCGAAGTATGGCTTGCCCTCGGCTGGATAGGCCGGCTCGGTGCGCTTGTCCAGCCGCAGCATGCCGCTGTCGCTCCACAACGTGAGCTGGCCCTGCGCGTCGTCCAGATGCTCGTAGACCGTCCAGTGCTGCTGCAGGTGAGTGAAGCTGCACAGCGTACTGCCGACATGCGCTGCCGAAGGCAGCGGCTCTAGGCGGGGAAGTGCGTGCGCGGGCAGCGCCGTTGCAGCGGCGGCAGTGGCCGGCATTACCAGTGCGGCACCGGCACCAACAGCCGCACTGGCCGCCATACCCTGACGCAGAAAGGTTCTACGGTCCATCGGTGCGCCCTCGAATGATCGTTGCCCATCGTGCACGCCTTCACGCGGCACGTCTTGTGACAGCGGTCAGACACCCGTGCGGAAATCTGCACATCGCCACGGCGCGTGGACGGCTTGCCGTTGTGCTCGCAGCAGCCCTGGATGCGCAAGACCGCCAGCACTCCACACCACGCGGCGCGCTGTCGCAGGATCTGAGGCGCACGCGCGCGATGCTGGCCTTGTTGCATCACTGCCGTGACGTGCCACCGACCAATGGCGCACCACTCAATGCGTCAGCGCTTCGCATTTTAGTCCATCGCACGTGGCACCGGCCGCATCCATCACCAGCGCTTGGCATTGAATGCAAAATGGCGTGCGGCTGGCAGCGATACGTGCTGCAGTGTTCGTGCAGCATGCGACGGCCACCGTTCGATCTGCACCAACCACCTCGGCTCACCCATCTCGATGGAGATCTCCCCGCATGCACACGATCCTCGCTGGCAGTGAGCGCCACACCGCACTCTCGACCATCGAGGCCGGACAACCGCCGCAGGACGAACGACTGCGTGTCCTACTCGCGGTGCGCATGCCGGCGTTGAATGCCGCTGCCGATATGCTGCTGCAACTGCAGCCCAATACGCTGCCGGTTGCATTGACGCGCGCGGAGTTCAGCGAACGCTTCGCCGCCAGCGCGGCAGATCTGCAGGCCGTTGCCGACTTTGCCGCCAGTTATGGCCTAGCGGTCGAACGTTCGCATGCAGACAGCGGCACCGTCATTCTTGAAGGCACCGTGCAGCAGTGCGAAGCCGCGTTCCAGGTCAGCCTGCGCGACTACGTACACGGCACAGTGCGCTATCGCGGCCGCACCGGCCCGGTGTCGATGCCGCAGGCATTAACCGGCATCGTCACCGCCGTGCTGGGGCTGGACGCGCGCCCGCAGGCGCAGACGCTGCCAAGCGCGCCTGACGCAACCGCGACGCGGCAGCCCGCGCCGGCAGCGCCGGAGGGTAGCCCGATCATGCAGTACACGCCGCCGCAGCTGGCGCAACTATATGGTTTTCCCGAGCACGACGGTCACGGGCAGTGCATCGGCATCGTCGTGCTGGGTGGCGGCTATGCACGCGAGCAGATGGCCGCCTATTTCGCGCAGCTGCGCGTCCCCATGCCGACGCTGGTGGATGTGCTGTTGCCCGGTGCCACCAACACCGTCAGTTGTGGCCATGCAAATGCCGATGTCGAAGCGCAGATGGATATCCAGATCGCCGGGACACTCGTTCCGGGCGCCAAACTTGTGGTGTATTTCGCGCCCAACACCGACAACGGCTTTCTGGAAGCGATCAACGCCGCTATCCACGACACCGAGCATTCCCCGGGAATCATCGCCATCAGCTGGGGCTTCACCGAATCGCAATGGACGCCGCAATCGCGCCAGGCCTACGACTGTGCGTTTCAGGCCGCCGCATTGATGGGCATCACCGTGTGCATTGCCGCTGGCGACGATGGCGCCAGCGACGGGCAGCCAGGATTGAACGTCTGCTTTCCCGCATCCAGCCCGTTCGTGCTCGCCTGCGGCGGCACTCGACTACAGCTGACGGCGGACAGCGCAAACGAGCAGGCATGGACGAACGGCGGCGGCGGAGAAAGCAGGTTCTTTGCACGCCCGGCCTGGCAGAAGGATCTGCGTCTCACCGATGCACAGCACCAGTCACGCCAGCTGCGCATGCGCGGCGTCCCCGATGTGGCGGCCAACGCCGATGCACAGACCGGTTACTACCTGTCGATCAACGGGCAGCCTGCCGTGATGGGCGGCACCAGCGCCGCTGCACCGTTATGGGCGGCCTTGCTGGCGCGCATCTACGGCGCAAACCGCTGCAACCCCACTTCGTGTTACCGCGCCTGTACGGCCAACCTGAGGCGTTCCGGGACATCGTCGCCGGTGACAACGCCGGTTTCCGCGCATCCACCGGCTGGGATGCCAACACTGGGTTGGGCGTGCCCGACGGCACACGCTTGACCGATGCGCTGCGCCCGGACTGAGAACGACGCAGGGGTGCGTGCAGACAGCCGTCGCGGCAATCTGTATTGAGAGCGAGAACACCGATTCGCTGCTTGCTCTGCAACCTCTGCGCACCAATCAATTCGACGGATCCTTGCAGCCAGGCAGCAGACAGACGTCGCCTGGTGCAGATATCAAACCGATGGCCGCACAACGGGTACAACCGATCGACAACGGCCGTCGTCCACTCCGAACGTCTTAGCTCAACACATCCAACAAGCGACCCAACATCTCGTCGGAGCGCCGTAGCGCAGTGGCGTTGGCCTGGAAATCGTTGCGTGCCGATAGACCTTCGACCAGATCGGTGACGGGCACAGATGGATCGGCGCTGGCATCGACCACGCTGGCCGACACGCCGCCGTTGGCCTGCGTGCTGGCCGCGACAGACTGACGTGGGCTGCCGTCCACCGGCTGGCGGGCCACATTGCTGGCTGCCACCTGCTGACGCAAGGCGGCGACCTGCATTCCGGAACTGGCGATGCTGCTGATGCTCATGGTGGCTCCGGTGTGGCGGTGAGTGGATGTGAACAAGGCCCAAGCCATTGCAGATAACAGGCGGAAGTCGGCAACACGATCAGCAAGGCTCAGTAAGTCCCTACCCGCACCCGCAGCACCACAGGCACGTTACCGTCCGCATCCACACGCCCGAAGTTGAGCCCGTAGTCGGTCTGGTCGCCGTTGAGCTGCCTTTTTACCTGCCAGCGCCCATCGACATACCGCCCCTGCTCCACCCGCAACAGTTGTCCATGACGGGTATCGGCCGCGTCGCGGAAAAATTCAATGCGTGCAGCCATACCGGTCACCAGAAACTCCTCCGGCCCCAGTTGGGCCACCAGCAGCCGGCCTGCGTGGTCGTCGTTGCCGGGCAGAATGGGCGGCGCATCGCCCCACATGGGCGCGCCGAACGACACCCTGGCTTCCCACTCGCCGAAGCGCAGCGTGCGTTGCGCCACGCCGGGTTGTTCGGCCAGCGCCTGCAAGCGGCCATCGAAGGCGGCCTGCGCAATGATCCGCTGCATGGGCGCGAGCAACGTGAAATTGGCCACATGCGCTGCAATTGCGGCGCGGTTGGCCTCGCTGTCCTGGTTGCCGTCCACGCCGAACACCGAAAACCCGACACCGCCCTGCCCCAGTACGTGGAACAGATACGGCGCGGTGGCCGCTTCGAAGCCGGTTTCCGACACCCAGGCAGGGTTGTCGGGGCGCGCGTACTGGCCGATGACCTTGGTGTATTCGGTGTAATCGTTGGTGTAGATATCGGTGCCGATGAAGTCGATCGAGGGCGTGGCAGCGCGCCACAGCGCGAACATGTTCACCGTCGCACCGCCGGACGGATAGTCCAGCCCCGGGTAGCTCTTGCCCTTGTAGCGCAGCCAGGTGTTGACGTAGAGCGGCAGCGGATAGGCGCGCTTGCCGGCGGCAGCCACCTGTTCGATATACGCCGCCGTTGCGTGCGCATTGAAGGCTTCGGCCGCGTCGGTGCCAAACACCTGCTGCCAGCTCCCCTGCGGTTTGCCAAGCGCGCGTGCGATTTCGACAGGCACCGGTTGCGCGAACGCCGCCTCACCGGCCGGGCCGTGATCGCGCACAGTACCGATCGCACCCGGCTCGTTTTCTACCTGCACCAGAATTACAGTGTGGCGGTCGCCATCCACCTTGCGCAGGTGCTGCATCAATGCAGTGAACGCGCGCGCATCGGCCTGCATGTTGGCGGCCACATGGGGCGACAACACATCCACCGGCTCACCGTTGGCGTCGCGCATGCGCGGGTACGTCGCTTCGTCACGCTTGATCCATTCCGGCACGTAATGCATCTGGCCGTTCTTCCAGCTGCCGAACCACAGCAAGGCCACACGCAGGCCGCGTTTGCGGGCGCCGGCAATCAGCGCGTCTACATTGGTGGTATCGAAGCGACCCTGCACCGGTTCGAACTGCTCCCAATACACCGGTGCTTCCACCGTATTGGCATGCAGCGCCACCACATCGTCCAGCGCGTGCGGCAACACCGCCGGCCACGCGCTGGAGTTGTGCAGCTGCGCAGCCAGGATCGTATATGGCGCACCATCGACGAACAGCGCATGGCGACCGTCTTTGGTGGCCAAGCGCGGCAGTTCTTCTGCCGTGGCGAGCAGCGGCATGCTGACCGCAAGCAACGCCAGCGACCATAGCAGACCAGCCCCCCGGTTGCGCCGCGATGCCCTGAATCGAAGAGAAAAACGCATCATTGCGCCTCCGATGGCAGCCAATTCCAGTGCGGCGTGGGTTCGTTGCGCAGATGGCGCACGAAGAAGTCGTACTGGCGGCGTTGCACGTAATCGATCGGGCCACTGGAGCGGCCTACCGAATGCTCGCCACCTGGCACGTTGAGCAGATCGAACTCTTTGCCGGCTTTGATCAAGGCATCGACGACTTGTGCGGTGGACGCTGGATCCACATTGCTGTCCTGCTCGCCGACGATCATTAGCAGATCGCCCTGCAGCTTGCTCGCATTGACCACACCGGACGCGTCCGCATAGCTCGCATCCACCGGCCAGCCCATCCACTGCTCGTTCCAGCTGATCTTGTCCATGCGGTTGTCGTAGCAGCCAGCGAAGGCCACGCCCACCTTGTAAAACTCTGGATGACGTTCGAGTGCCCCAAGCGTGCTCTGGCCGCCCGCCGACGCGCCGTAGATGCCGACGCGGCTGATGTCATAGGACGGATCTTTGGCCGCCAGTGCACGATGCCAGGCGATGCGATCGTCAAAACCGGAATCGCCAAGATTCTTCCACGCCACATCGTGAAACGCCTTGGAGCGATTGGCGGTGCCCATGCCGTCGATCATCACCACGATGAAGCCCAGATCGGCCTGCGCCTGCATGCCGATCTGCTTGTCGCCGCCGGAGTGATAACCGAACGGCCAGAACGTCTTGGGCACGAAGGAATCATGCGGCCCGGCGTAGATGTTTTCGATCACCGGGTAGCGTTTGCGCGGGTCGTAATCACGCGGTCGTACCACCATGCCCCAGATGTCGGTGGTGCCGTCGCGCCCCTTGGCCACGAAGGTCTCCGGCGCGCGCCAGCCGGCGGCCTGCAGCCTGTCGATAGTGCCGCGCTCCACGGTGTGCAGCAGTTGTCCATCGATGGCGTGCAGCTCCATCACCGGCGGCAGGTCCGGACGCGAGTAAACGTCGACGTAGTGCAGGCCGTCGTCGGCAATCGCGACATCGTGGTCGGCATCGGCATGGGTCAGGCGAGTCAACCGGTGGCCGTCAAAATCCACGTTGTAGAGCTGTCGGTCGTATGGGTCTTTACCGGCATCCATGCCGCTGGCAGTGAACCAGATGCGGCGCTGCGTATCGTCCACGCGCAGCACATCGCGCACCACCCACGGCCCGCGGGTGAGCTGGCGTTGCACCTTGCCGCTGCGCCCATCGAACAGGTACAGGTGCCGCCAGCCGTCACGTTCGGAAATCCACAGCACCTGATCGCCGCGCCCATCGACATCGTGGCGAAAGCTGCGGTCGGCATACACGAAGGTGCGCGCGTCTTCGCCGACCGCCACGTGCGCGCGCGCGGTGCGGACATCCACTGCGATCACACGCATGCGTTGAAAGCCGCGTTGCACATATTCAAACGCCACAGTGCGGCCATCGCTGCGCCATTGCAGCGGCGATAGCGAATACGGGTTGGCGAACAACGCCGTGTCCACATCGCGCCGTGTGCCGTCCAGCGCGAACAGCACCGGCCGCTCTACATCCACCGCATCGCCCGGCTTGGGATAGAGCTGGGTGTGCACGACCGGCTGCCCGCCACCGGCAGGCGCGGCCTCCACCCGAGTGACGCGGCGGGCCAGTCCGGGACGCACGCGGTATACCGCCAACTGCTGCGAATCCGGCGACCAGGCAACACTTTCCAGGTCGAAGTAATCATCTGCACGGCCGTCGCTACTGAGCCGTGTCACCCGACCATCGGCGACACGACGCAGCATCAGGTTCCAGCCATCGGCCAGCACCTCCCAGGTGGCATCTGGCGAACGACGCGGCGTGGTGTCGGCCGGCACTAGCGGGTCGCGCACCACCCCGAAACCGCGTGGACGTGCTTGTGACTGCGGCCGTGCATCGGGCGCGCAGTGATAGGTGATCAGCGTGCAGCGCCAAGCCGCGTCTTCGAGTGCGAAGACAATCGCGCCATCGCTGCGCTCGCCCTCTTTCGAGAACGAAAACCGCTCGAACGGCAGCCGCAGCGGCGCATAGGCTTTTCCGGTTGCCGCACGCAAGCCCTGGGCCACGCGCGCCTGATCGAACGCCGGCTGCTTCTGTCGCGTGGCCACATCGACGCTGACGAATGCGAAGCCGCCCGGCACCGTCTTGCGGTAGTAGAACCTGCCGTCGTCCTGCCATTGCGCCGGCCAGGCGACGCTCTCGGTTAGCGTGATCCACTGCTCGCGTAGACCCAGCGAGCGTTGATAGTCGGCAACGCTGGGCGCAGCCTGCACCGCACCCGACACCACCATCACGCACGCGGCCAACACACGCCACCCACACACACCCACTGCGCTGCGGCGCGCATCACTCACCATCGTCCTCCTCCAACGCCAGCTCCTCGCTACGCAAACCGCTGCGCGCACCCCAGTGATAGATGAAGAACGCAATCACTGCCACGCTCAGCGTATCGAACGGATGCCCGATCCAGCCGTGTCCACCGAACGTGCCGGCCCACGACACCAGCATCACCAGCACGAAGAACACGATCAGCCACAACGATGCACGCACTTGCCGCAACAAGCGCGTGCGCCCCTCGCGCGAGGGCAAGCGATACAGTACGTACAGCGCGAACGCGAGCACCTGCAAGCCAAGCAGCCACGACAAGGTCGGCCAGGTGGACCAGTACACAATCAGCGCCGCCACCATAAATGACAGCGGCCCCAACACCATCAAGCCACGCACGAAAAACGGGCGTGGCAAGTCCGGCGCACTACGGCGCAAGGCCGCCACCGTGACCGGCGCCACGGCATAGCTCAGCACCAAGGCCGCCGACACCACGCCGATCAAGGTTTCCCACGAGGGAAACGGCAGCGTCCAGAAAATCGACAAGCCCAGGCTCAACCACAATGCCGGACGCGGGATGCCCGACACCGGATCTACCCGCGTCAGCACCGGCAAGAACCCGCCGCTGCGCGCCCAGCCGTACACCACACGCGGCGTGGCATTCATGTAGATATTGCCGGTACCGCTGGGCGACACCATCGCATCGCAGATCACCAGCGCCGCCAGCCACGCCATGCCCAACGCCAACGCGATGTCGTGGTACGGCAGCGAGAAGGCCTTGTCGATGCCCGCCCAGCCTTGTGCGAGCTGCGCGGCCGGAATGCTGCCCAGAAACGCCAGCTGCAGCAGCACGTAAATCACCGTGGACAGCGCCACGGACAGGATCAGCGCAATCGGAATATTGCGCTGTGGATCGCGCACTTCGCTGGCCACCGATACGATCGGGGTCAGCCCCAGGTACGCGAAGATGATGCCGCCGGCCGAGATCGCCGCTTCCACGCCCGCCATGCCCGAGGGTGCGAACCCATGCACGCTCAGATTGCCTGCATTGAACTGCTTCATCAGCAGCACGATCACCAGAACCGGCACCAGAAACTTGAAAATGCTGACGATGTTGTTCGCCAGGGCAAACGTCTTGACGCTGAAATAGTTGAGCAGGAAAAACAGCACCAGCAATGCCAGCTGCGCCAGCCAGCCCCAGATGCTGGGATGCGTACTATCTGGTTGACTCAGCCACGGCAACCATGCTGCTGCGTATTGCCGCGCGGCTTCCACTTCGATCGCAATCAAACTGGAAAACGCGATCAGCGTGATGAAGCCGGTCAGCGACCCGAGCAAGGCGCCATGCGAATACTCCGGGTAGCGCACCACCCCGCCCGCCCGCGGCAACGCCGCGCCGAGTTCGCAATACACCAGCCCGAGCAGCAGCACCGCGATGCCCCCCAAAATCCACGACACGATGCCGGCCGGTCCTGCGATCGAGGACACGTGGCTGGCCGAAAACAACCACCCGGAGCCGAAGATCGAACCCAGCCCGATAAAGGTCAGGTCGGTCAGGCTAAGCCGCTTGTGGAACTTGCCTTGCGTGGTCGTAGCGTGTGTGGTCATCCGTCGCCCCGAAGTGTGGAAAGCGCAGTTACTGCAGTAACGCGACGCCGTGCGCGCACGCGTCAGTCGCTGGAAGCCGCTTTCGCCTCTACCGATGTATCTGCAGCATCATCCTTTGGATACGGCGACACGCCACCATCGGCGATGAAGCGGTCGATACGTGCTTCCAGCACCGGCAACGGCACCGAACCGGTCTGCAGCACCGCATCGTGGAAGTTGCGCAGGTCGAACTTCTCGCCGAGTGCAGCTTCTGCCTTGTGGCGGAGCTCCAGCATCTTCAACTCGCCCAGGTAATACGACAGCGCCTGCCCCGGCCAGGCGATATAGCGGTCCACTTCGGTGGTCACTTCGTGCTCGCTCAAGGCGGTGTTGTCGCGCAGGTAGGCCTGCGCCTGCTCGCGCGTCCAGCCCTTGTGGTGGATGCCGGTGTCGATCACCAGGCGGCAGGCACGCCACATCTGGTAGGTCAGAAACCCGAAGCGGTCATAGGGCGTGTCGTACATACCCATTTCCTGGCCCAGATACTCCGAATACAGCGCCCACCCCTCGCCGTAGGCAGAGATGAAGCCGTAACGACGGAACTCCGGCAAGCCCTGCGCCTCTGCCGCCAGCGGCATCTGCAGTGCGTGGCCCGGCGAGGACTCATGCAAGGTCAGCGCGGTCAGGTTGTACAGCGGCCGTGACGGCAGGTTGTAGGTGTTGACCAAATAGATGCCCGGCCCGCCGCGGCCACCGGTGTAGAACGGCGCCAACTCCGGTGGCACCGGTTCGATCGCAAACCGCCGGCGCGGCAGCCGGCCGATGTAATCGCCCACCTTGGCGTCCACGCGCTTGGCGATCCAAGCCGCCTGCTTGAGCAACTCTTCCGGGGTCTTGGCGTAAAACTGCGGGTCGGTACGCAGGAAATGCAGGAATGCCGGAAACACCGCCTGCCCGGCCGGCGGCTTGAAGCCACTGGCAGCGATGGTCTGGTCCATCTGCGCGCGCAGTTTGGCCACTTCCTGCAAGCCGATCTGATGAATCTGATCGGGGCTTAAATCCAGCGTGGTGAACTCGCGGATCTGCGCACGGTAGTACGCCTGCCCGCCCGGCAGGGCTTCGCCGGCGAGCGTGGTGCGCGCGCGCGGCTGATACTCATTGCGGATGAAGTCCAGCAACGTGGCGTACGCCGGCACCACCTGCGTATCGATGGCCTGGACCGCTTGCTGGCGCAGTTGCGCCTGCACATCGGCAGGCAGCGTCGCCGGCATTTTCTTGAACGGCGCGTAGAACGGATTGGCCGCGCCCTTGGCCTGCGCCACCTCGGCGATGGATTGGTCACGCCCGGTCATCGTGACCCGAGGCTGGCTGAAACCGCGCGCCAACCCAGCGCGCATATTGTCGGTGTGCTCGGCGAAATAGCGTGGGATGTCGGCCAGCATCTTCAGATAACGCTGGTAATCCTCGCGCGTGCGCAGCTTGGCTTCGGCGCTGAACCCCAGATCGCTCCAGAACGCCGAGTCGCTGTTGAACGGCATTTCCCAGGCGCGAAAATGCTGCTGGTCCAGCAGCACCTGCAACTGTTGTCGGTACACCTGGTAACTCACCCGATCTTCGGCCGACAACTGCGCCTGCGGGATGGCATCGAGTTCCTTCAACGCGTGTTGCCAATATGCCGTGCGCAGGTTCTGCGTGGCGACATCGACCTTGGGCAGATGATCGGATTGCTGCTCCTGCGTGGCCCGGTTGTCCTCATCCACCGCGCCGGAGGCCTGGGCCTGCCGCCAGCGCCATTCGCGCGTGTACAAGGCCTTGAAGCGTGCCGCTGCGGTGTTCTGCGTCGCCGCACCAGCAGCGTCGGCTGCCTGCGCAGGCAGGGCAAGACCGCTCAGGCTGGCTGCAAGCAAGAAACTCAATGCGCTTATGCGTAACGCGCTGCTGGTACTCATTGCTGTGCCTCCGGTGCCGTCTTGGCCTGCGCGATCCATTGCCGCACGCGTTGCTGCAGCATCGCCAGCGGCATCGCGCCACCACCCAACACCGCATCGTGGAAGGCGCGCACATCGAAGCGCTCGCCGAGTTCTTTTTCCGCTTCCGCGCGCAGTGCCAGGATCTGCAGCTGGCCGAGCTTGTAGCCCAGCGCCTGGCCGGGCCATACGATGTAGCGATCGGTTTCGGACTGGATGCTGGGCTCGTCGTCGGACGGATGCGCGTGGAAGAAATCCACCATTTGCTGGCGGTTCCAGTGCTTGTAGTGCACACCGGTATCGAGCACCAACCGGTTTGCGCGCAGTAATTCGCCGGACAGACGCCCGTAATCGTTGTACGGGTCCTTGAAGAAACCGATCTCTTTGCCGAGACGCTCGGCATACAGCGCCCAACCTTCGATGTAAGCGTTATAGCCGGCCTGCTGGCGGAACGGCGGCAACGGCAGCGTCTGCGCGAGCGAGATCTGCAGGTGATGGCCCGGCACGCCTTCGTGATAGGCGGTGGTTTCGATATTGGTCAGCGTGCGGCTGGCGAAGTCGCTGGTGTTGACCTTCACGATCGCCGGTTTGGTGCCTTCCGGATTGCTCTGCCAATATTCGGCGCCAGGCGCAGTGCGCCGGAACGCCGGCATCGCCTGCACTTCCAGCGGCGTCTTGGGCAGATGGCCGAACAACTTGGGTAGCTCCGGCTCCATCGCCGCGATGTACTGGCGGTACTGCTGCAAAATCTGCTCGCCTGAGGTGGCGAAGTGGCGCTTGTCGGTCTCCACTGACTTGCGGAAGCTCGCCAGATCGGCAAAGCCCTGCGCCTTTGCAATCACCGTCATCTCGCCCTCGATGCGCTCGACCTCTTTCAAACCGATCTGGTGGATTTGTTCCGGCGCCATGTCGGTGGTGGTCTGGGTATGGATGGCATAGCGATAACGACGCTCGCCATCGGGTAGCGACCACACGCCTTCCTGCGCGCGCCCTTGCGCGGCGTATTCGTCGCGCACGAACGCCGCCAGCTTGCCGTACGCCGGACGCACCTGCTGATCGATCGCTGCAAGCAGTTGTTTGCGCAACGCGTCGCGTTGATCAGCCGGTACCGCAGCGTCGAGCTTTTTCAACGGCGAGGCGAACGGGCTCTGCTCCCCGGTCAGCGCGGCAATCTTGTCGATCTGCTCGGGCAGGCGCTCCAGCAGATAACGCGGCTGCACCAACCCCTCCTTGGCGCCCTGCCGCGACACCGCGATCACCTGGTCGATCACCGTCGGAATGGTCTGCAGGCGCTTGATGTAATCCTGATAATCCTTGGCGTTCTCGAACGGAAACGCATCGCCGTAACCGGCCAGCCCCAGCTGGATGCCGCCGATCGGCTCCAGCGGCATCGCATAGGTCTTCAGATCGATGCCTTCCAGCTTGTCGCGCAACTGGCCCAGCATCATCTGCAGGCTGAGCTGGCGTTGCGCGTCCAGCGTCTTGGCATCCACTGCTTCGAACTGCTTGAGCAGATCGGCTGTTGCGGTGCGATCTGCTTGCACGGCCTGCAGCGAATAATCGCTCCAGCGGTCGTTGTAGCGCTTGTCGCCGATGATGCTGGCGAACTCCGGGTTGTGCTGCAGTTGGTACTGCCACTGCTTGTCCAGCAACGCATCGAAGGCCTTGGCAGCCTGCTCGCTGATTGAGGCGGAGGCAGGTGTGGCGGCCTGCCCCGCTGCGGGCGGCACCGGCTTGCAGGCGGTGAACAACGCGGCTGCAAGCAGACCGATGGCGACAGGACGCAGGTGCTTCATGCATTCACTCCAAAGAAACGGTGCGCTGGAAGCGCTCGATGCAAGGACGGCCGTAGGAGCGCGCTTACGCGCGCGTGGTGTCATCGATAGAACCCACCGCGTGCAAGCACGCTCCTACAACATCACGCCTCCGCGCAGGCTCACGCAAACGGTTGATCGATCGCCACCGACGGCGGTGTGAACCACTGCGCGCCACCGTCGGCCACATAAAAATGGTCTTCCAGGCGCACGCCGAACTGCTCCGGCACCACGATCATCGGCTCGTTGCTGGCACACATGCCCGGCTGCAGCGGCAGCGCGTTGCCACGTACCAGATACGGCGCCTCGTGGATCGCCAGGCCGCACCCATGGCCAGTGCGATGCGGCAGGCCGGGCAGCCGGTAGTCGGGACCGAGCCCTGCGGCTTCCAATACCTTGCGTGCAGCCTGGTCCACCGCCTCGCACGCCACGCCGGGGCGAATTGCCGCAAATGCCGCCGCCTGCGCGGCCTGTTCCAGGTCCCAGATGCGCCGCTGCGCATCGTTGGGGGCGCCATAGATCCAGGTGCGGGTGATGTCGGAGTGGTAGCCCTGCACGGTGCAGCCGGTATCGATCAGCACCAGTTCGCCTTCGCGCAGGTGCTGCACACCGGGAATGCCGTGCGGAAACGCGGTGGCATGGCCGTACTGCACGATGCAGAAGGTCGACCCGTTGTCGGCACCCAGCGCGCGATGCGCTTCATCGATGAAGCGCACCAGTTGATCGGTGCCGATGCCCTCGTGCGCGATGCCGGCGGCCAGCCGCTGCACCAGCAAGGTCATGTCGCAGGCCTGCTGCATCAAGGCCAGCTCGGCCGGCGACTTGCACATGCGGCAGCCGTCGATGATGGAGCCGGCATCGCGAATTGCCTTGCCCAGGTGCGCACGCAGGCCGGTGTGTACGGCGAATGCAATGCCCGGGTCCAGCGCCAAGGCATGCGCATGGCGCTCGTCCATGGCCTGAACCACCAGCGCATACGGGTCGTCGTGTTCTTCCCACAGGTATTTGGCTACTGGGATCTTCAGCACCGCATCCAGCGAGCCTTCTTCGAACGCGGGGCAGATCAACACCGGGTCGCCGTCCAGCATCAGCAGCAACGCCACCAGCCGTTCGCTCGCCCCCCACGGCACGCCGGTGAAGTAGCGCAGCGAGGTGCCGGCGCCGATCAACAGGGCATCCACGCCATGCGTACGCATCAAGCGACGTGCGCGCTCGATGCGGCGCTCGTATTCGTCCGCAGCGATCGGCGCGGCGCGTCGTGACCACGGCGCGAGCTGCGCGCGCGCCTGCTCCAGCGACAGCCCGCCGATCTGGCTGTTCATGCGCCCGCTCCAAGATCGGCGGTGCTCCATTGCCCATCAACCAGACGCTGCACACCGCCCGGATTGCGCTGGCGTAATTCGGCAGGCAACAGCGCATCGGGCACCGCGTCGTAACTGTGCAAGGCGGCAAAACGGCGGATGGCACCGGGCATGCCCACGGCGGTGAACCCCGGATGCCCGGTGCTCGGGAACGGACCGCCATGGTTCTGCGCGGCGCTCACTGCCACGCCAGTTGGCATCTTGCTATTGATCAACCGCCCTACCCGCGCGCGCAGCACCGGGGCGATGGCCTGCCAGGCCGCATCGTCGCTACCGTCGGCGGCGCGGTACAGGGTACCGGTAAGGTTGCCTTCGAAAGCGGCAGCCACCTCTGCCATTTGCGCCACATCGGCTGCGCGCACCAGCAGGCTCACCGGGCCGAAGGCTTCGGCCTGCAGCGCGTGCGGGTTGGCGATAAAGGCCTGCGCATCCACGCTCAACAAGGTTGGTGCATAGCGGTAGCCATCCTCGCCGGTGTGACCGCCGGCCAGCATGCTGGCACCGGCAGCACGCAGGTCCGCCACACCACGTTGCACACCATGTACGCCGGACGCGGAGAACAACACCATTGGCATGGCGGCTTCGAACTGTGCCTTGGTGGCTGCCACGAATGCATCGCCAGCCGCACCGTGCGGCACTACCACCACGCCTGGATTGGTGCAGAACTGGCCGCTACCCAGCGTGCAGGATGCGAAGAATTCCTGTGCGAGCGCGTCGCCGCGTTCGGCCAGCGCACCGGGCAACAGGAACACCGGGTTGACGCTGGACAGCTCGGCATAGAACGGTACGCCCGCGGCATCTGCGGCTGCCTTCAGCGCCAGCCCACCGGCACGGCTGCCGGTAAAGCCAATCGCGCCCAGTCGTGCATCGCCAGCCAGTCGCACTCCGATCGTATTGTCGAAGTGGTACAGCAGCTGTACGGCCGCCGCAGGAAGACCGGCCGCGACCAGCGCCCGATGCGCGAGCTGCGCCATGCGCTGGCTGGTGGCCGGATGCAGCGGATGTGCCTTGGCGATGACCGGGTTGCGTGCCGCAATGGCCGAGGCGAAATCGCTGCCGGCAATCGCATTGAACGCGAACGGAAAATTGTTTGGCCCGAACACCAGCACCGGCTTGCCCAGCGGTGCCAGGTGCGAGCGCAAATCTGCCGCGCTGTCGATGATGGGCTGGGTCCAGCTGTAGCTGCGCACCGCCTGGGCAGCCTGACGCAATTGTCCGCTGGTGCGCGGCAGTTCGTTGCCGCGCAAGCGTGTGGGCGCAGGCAACGCCGTCTCGGCATGCGCCAGTGCAACCAGCGTGTCGGCATCGGCATCCAACGCGTCGGCGTAACCCGCCAGAAAGGCAGCGATGCGCTCGACCGGCGCGGCCGCGAGTTCCGCTGCCACTGCCTGCGCCGCAACGACTGCCGCTTCCACATCGTCCGCACCACTGATGGGAAAATGCGGCCCGATCGGTTCGCCGGTGGCCGGGTTTGCCGCGCGGAAGCTGCCGGTGGCGGCACGGCTGGGTTGCCATTGGCCACCTAGCAGGATCTGCGCTGTAGTCGCGGGACTGGAATGGTTCGTGTCGTTCATTGCGGCACCTTCGGTGACAGGAATGCAGGGCCTGCGTACTGTGCGCCAGCGGCCGACCAAAAAGGTGATGAGGATGCAGCACGCGATGCCACATCCGCAGCGGCCGACGCATCGCACCACGCGCAGGTCGGGCGCGTGGTGCGAATTCGCGCAACCCGCACCCTGCACTCATCCGCAGGCACGGCGTGCGATGGCAGCGTCATTGCGTCCTCAAGACAATTTGGGCGCAGTGGCGATCGCATGGTCGATCACCTTCAACGCGGCATCGCGCTCGGCACCGGCCACCACCAGGCGCGGTGCACGCACCTGCTCGCTGCCCATGCCGACCTTTGCCTGCACCAGTTTGATCAGCTGCACGAAGGTGGGCACGGTATCCAGACGCAGCAGCGGCAGGAACCAGTGGTAAAGCTCCTTGGCCGCCGGGTAACCGCCATCGCGCGCCAGTTCGAACAGGCGCACCGACTCTTTCGGATACGCATTGACCAGGCCAGCGATCCAGCCCTTGGCGCCCATGCTCAGGCCCTCGACGATGGCATCGTCCATGCCGACCAGCAGCGCCAGGCGATCACCCAGCAATTCCTGCAGCGCGGCGAAGCGGCGCACATCGCCGGAAGATTCCTTCACTGCCTGCAGGTTCGGGAATTCGCCAGCCAGCTCGGCGATCTGCGCCGGGCCGAAGTCGGTCTTGTACGCAACCGGGTTGTTGTACAGGATCACCGGCAGATCGGTGGCGGCGATCACTGCGCGCACATGCGCGCCCATCTCGCGCCAGTCGGTGGAATACACGTACGGCGGCAGCACCATCAAGCCACCGCAGCCGATCTCCTTGGCCGCCTTGGCCAGCGCCACTGCTTCGCCAGTGGCGAGGCTGGCGATACCCGGCACCACCGGCACGCGGCCGTTCAGGGCGGTGACCAGCGTGCGCAGGATCGCCAGCTTGTCTTCCACGCTCAAGGTGGCGGCTTCGCCCAACGAGCCCAGCGGCACGATCGCGGTGCAGCCGGCATCCACCAACTGATTGGCGTGCTTGCCGAGAAAGTCGTGATCGATCTCACCGGAGGCGGTGAACGGGGTGGTGATGGCTGGCAACACGCCGTGCCAGAACGCAGCAATGCTCATGGATGATTCCCTTGCGAGTCGGAAGTGAACGAGTCGGCCAGCGCCGCGAGGCGGACCGGGAACAACGGCGGCCGGCGGCCGGCGTCGGTGGAAAGATCGGGCGGGCAACGCCCCAGTTCGGCCAGCGCGCTGCCGCAGATGCGACCCTGGCAGGCGCCCATGCCGCAGCGCGACGCGAGCTTGGCATCGCGTGCATCGTTGAAGCTGTCCAGCGCGCCCAGCGGCACGTCTTCGCAGCGGCAGATCAGCGTGTCCGCTTGCGCCAGCGTGCGGATGCGCGGGTCCAGCGCGAATTGCTGCTGCAGCAGATCGGCAAACGCACGCGCAGCATGGCGCCGTGGCTGCAGGCGCAGCGCCGCGTCAGGCGCGTCGGCGGCCATATGCCCGGCCATCGCACCTTCAATCAATGCGCAATCGCGACCGCCGATGCCGCAGGCTTCGCCGGCGGCAAATATCTGGGTGACACTGGTGCGTAGCAGCGCATCCACCTGCACCTGCTGGTGCGCACCGTATGCCTGCAGCTGGCAACCCAGCAATTGCGCAAGCTCGGTGTTGGGCACCAGGCCATAGCCCACCGCCAATTGATCGCAGGCAATCCGCATGCGGCCGGTGGGACCGTCGAGTTCGACTTCGCGCAGCTGCGTGTCGCCATGCGCGGCAACCACAACGCTGCCGGCGCGATACGCCACTGCACGCAGCTGCAGGCGCAGCGCCGCGGCCTGCGCGGCCTTACCAGGCCAGCGCCACAATTGCAGCGCGAACTTGCGCAACGCCGCTGCCGAGGTTTGTTCGTGGATGCCGAGCACCCGTGCGCCATGCCGTTGCAATGTCGCCGCACTGGCCAACAGCAAAGGGCCACTGCCGGCCACCAGCACACGCTTGCCGCTGAGCGGCCACCCCTGCTTCGCAAGCGCCTGCGCCGCGCCGGCACCGGTGACGCCAGGCAAGGTCCATCCTGGAAACGGCAGCAGCAATTCGCGCGCACCGGTGGCCAGCACCAACGCGGCGTAATGCAGTTGCAGCGTGCCGTCCGGACCATCCGCCAGTAGCCAGCCCGGTTGCGCCAGCAGAATTTGCGTGCGCATCAACACCGTGATCGCTGCGTTGCCCGCCACCTGCTGCAACAGCGCGCGCGCATCGGCTGGCGCACCGTGTTGCACGTCGCTGCGCCATACCTGACCGCCGGCACGCGGCTGCATGTCCACGATGCCCACGCGTACACCTTGGCTGGCCGCCGCCTGCGCCGCTGCCAGCCCGGCCGGGCCGGCGCCGATCACCAGGACATCGAAATGCAGCACGCGCTCAACCATCGGTACGCACCTGCATGCCTTCGCGCGCGTCCACCAGGCACGCGCGTTGCTGACCGACACCATCGATGCGCACGCGGCATTCGAAGCACACGCCCATGCCGCATAACGGCGCGCGCGCTTGTCCACTACTCGATTGCCGAAACTGCAGCGTGGTCAGCGCCACGGCCGCCGCCACGCTGGCACCGGCCGGCACTTCGACCAACTGCGCATCCACGTGCAGACGCACCGTCGCGCTCATGCGGGCGCACCTTGCATGGCACGCGCCGGTGCATACGGCGCCGGGTCGATGGCCGGGGTGCGCCCGAGCAGGCCATCCACGATCACCCGCGCGCTCCCCAGCGCGGTGGTGACCCCTAGCCCCTCGTGACCGGCAGCCACCCACACATCCTGCCGTCCGGGCACCGCCCCTAAATACGGGCGCCCGTCTGGCGTGGCGGGGCGCAAACCGGTCCATACGCGAATCGCCTGCAACTCGCGCAGCACCGGCAGGTACGCGAACGCGCGTTGCAACATCTGCTGCAGCACCGGCATCGACAAGGTGCGATCGTGCTCGCCGAACTGGCGCGACGAGCCGATCAGAATCTGCCCGGTGGGCCGTGGCTGCACATTGAAGGCCACGCTGGTGTCGTCGGCACCATGCGCCGAATCCGCATAGCCCAGTTCCAGCAACTGATGCCGGATCAATCCAGGATGTCGGTCGGTGATCACCAGGTGCCCTTTGCGCGGGCGCACGGCCAGCTCAGGCAGCAACTGCGGCAAGGCCACACCGCTGGCAACCAACACCGGCCCCGAGAGCACCTGCCCATCGTCCAGACGCACCGCATGCTCCTGCAGCTGCGCCACGCGACGGCCGGCAAACAGCCGCGCGCCAGACTTGCCGGCCAGGCTCACCAAATGCCGCGCTACCCGCGGTGGGTACACCACCGCTTCATCGGGCACGCGCATGCCACCAGCCAGGCCTGGTACCAGCTGTGGTTCCAGCGCGTACAGTTGCGCCGCATCGATCGCTTCGGCATGCAGGCCGGCGGTTGCCAAGCGCGCGATCTTGGCCGGCACCGCCGCCAGTTCGCGCGCATCGCGGGCCACCCACAGCGTGCCGCAGCGACTGAATTCCGCTTCGCTCAGCGTGGCGAAGCGCTCCCACAGACGCAGCGAATACGCCGACAACGCGAGCTCGGCCGGGTCGTCGTCCATCGCCACCAAGTGCCCCATCGCCGCTGCGGTGGAGCCACCGCCGATCGGCCCCGGCTCGACGATTGCCACGCGCAGGCCCTCGCCCGCCGCGGCTTCGGCGCAGGCTGCGCCCACGATGCCGGCGCCGATCACGATCAGGTCGTAACTGCGTCGCGTGGACGCGGCAGACGTTGCGAAGCCGGATTCGGCGTCGGCACCCAAGCCAGGCACCGATGCCGAATCAGGCAGCGCCGTAGACGTTTTTGCAATTGCAGCCGCCACCGCATCGGCCGACGGCATGGCCGACGCAACCACCGGCGCGGGCCGCACTGCTTCCATCAGGGCACGATGCCCCAGGCGAACGGGTCGGACGGGTCGATCACCAGTTGCGAGCGTGCCGTGATGTACGCCTGCCCGCTGATGCGCGGGGCAATGCCGCGCCCGCTCAGGCGATAACTGCCTTCGAAGGCGCTGCCCAGGATGCCTTGCTGCACCCAGCGCTCGCCTTCGCCCAGCTTGCCGTCGGCCGCCAGACACGCCAGCTTGGCGCTGGTACCGGTGCCGCACGGCGAGCGGTCGTAGGCCAAACCCGGGCACAGCACGAAATTGCGGGCCACGCCACTGCCGTCCGGTGCGCTGCCGTTGATTTCGATATGGTCGATCTCGCCACCGGCCTCGCCAGTGAGACCGGCCGCTTCCAGGGCCAGCCGGATGGCTTCGGTATAGGCGGTCAGCTCGCGCTGATGCGCAAGATCCAGCGCACACGGCGCTTGCTCGGTAATGAAGAACCAATTGCCGCCCCAGGCCACGTCGCCACGCACCTGGCCATGCCCCGGCACCTCGACCTCCACGCCGCTGGCAACGCGATAGCTCTCGACATTGTCCACCGACACCGTGCCGTCCTCGGCCAGCGCCACCCCGACCGTACCCACCGGCGTCTCGATCCGGTGCTGGCCCGGCGTGATGCGCCCCAGCTCGGCCAGGGTGCGTACCACCCCGATGGTGCCGTGCCCGCACATGCCCAGATAGCCCACGTTATTGAAGAAGATCACCCCGGTGCAGGCGCTCGGGTCGCGCGGCGGCAGCAAGAGGGCGCCCACCATGGTGTCCGACCCACGCGGTTCGCAGGCGATGGCGCTGCGCCAATGGTCGAACCCGCTGCGGAAGCGCTCACGGCATTGCGCCAGGTCGCCATCGCCCAGGTCGGGGAAGCCGGAAAGGACCACGCGGGTAGGCTCGCCGGCTGTATGGGAGTCGATGACGTCGATGGTGTGCATGCCCCATGCTCCCACTGCCAGCCTGCGGACGACTAGCGTCCAATGCGAATTGGAAATGCGGAAATCTGCACAATGGCCAACCCGAATCACAGCCGCGCGTTTGCGCTAGGATCATCGCTGGGTTGCACATTCGTGCAGCCGTCTAATCGTGACCGCTACCATGACCCTGATGGACCTCAACCTGCCCGCCCTGGAAATGCAGACGCTGTTCGACGCACTGCCGGATGTGGTGTTCTTCATCAAGGACAGTGAGGGCCGCTACACCCACTGCAACCTGACCCTGGTGCGCCGGCTGGGGCGCAAGCTGCGCAGCGAGATCATCGGCCGTTCGCCGCTGGAAGTGTTCCCCTTGCCGCTGGGCGGAAGCTACATGATGCAGGACCGCCGCGTGCTATGCGGCGAGCTCATCGATAACCAGCTCGAAGTGCACCTGTATCCCAATCGCCTGCCGGGCTGGTGCCTGACCTTCAAACGCCCGCTATGCGAGGCCAATGAGGTGATCGGCGTGGTCGGCATCTCGCGCGATTTGGGCCAGCCCGACAGCCGTCACTCCGCTTACGAACGCTTGAGCCAGGTGATGGAACACATGCAGGCCAACTTCGGCGACAACCTGCGCGTGCAAAGCCTTGCCGACCTGGCCGGACTATCGGTGGCGCAGCTGGAACGCCACTTCCGCCGCGTATTTCAGGTCACCCCGCAGCAACTGTTGACCAAGTTGCGCATCGAATCCGCGATGCGGCTGTTGTACGGCGACGACAGCATCGCCAGTATCGGTCAGCGCTGCGGCTTTGCTGACCAGAGCGCCTTTGCGCGTCAGTTCAAGGCCACGGTCGGCATGACGCCACGCGATTACCGTGCGCTGAAAGGTCAGTTATAGGCGCAGAAGTCCGCATTGACACATCGCTGGAAAAAATGCCGAATTCGGCAGGATTCGCCTGGCGCTGGCGACCGCAGCTGAGTCGCTACGCAAGTGGCGCTGCGGTCCATGCGATGCACTCACACAACGTACTGCGCTGAAGGGCGCGTCAAGGCGTCAGAAGGCCCGGATGATAGAATTTCCGGTTTCCCCTACCGCGTTGCCAATGGCCAGCTTTTTTCGCCGCAACAAGCCAACCACGCCCGACAGCTCGCGTACCTCGCGCTACAGCCTGGAAGAACTGGCAGCCGCATTCCCTACCGCGCCGTCTGCCGCCCCCCCGGCATCGCCGGTCGAGGCGATGCCCAATGCCGAACCAGGCATAGACACAGCCGCAGCGCCGGTTGTCGCTCCAGCCACTCCCGCTGCGGCGCGTACCGACCCTGCAGCACCTGCATCGGGCGCTGCGCCGCCACCTGCCGCAACGCCTGCCGACCAGCTTGCGCAGGAGATCGCTGCACGCACAGGCCAAGCGCAGAGCATTGCTGCCGTTCCGAGCACACCTGCAGCCCCGGCGGCGCCTGCGCCGACCGCATTGCAGGCCCTACCCGACCCGATTGCCGCCAGCGCGCCAAGCGCGCAGGTCACTGTGGTGGTGCCGCCGGTGGTGGGACAGCCACAGACCACACCGACGCCGCCTGACGCGGCGCCTGCCGTGGTTGCACCGCCGGTCACCACGCCCGTGGCCGTCGTTCCGCCGTCCGCAACGCCTGCACCCGCCGCTGCTGTACCTGCTACCGCAGCTCCAATTGCTGCAACTCCGGCAAGTGCCGCACCGACGGTCACCGCGCCGGCGATTGTCAGCGCACCACTGCCGACCACCCAGGACAGCGACAGCATCGTCGGCCAGCGCGACGCGCTGCCTGCCGCACCGGCCGGCAAACCGGGCTGGCGCGAGCGGCTGCGCAACAGCACCTTCGCCCGCAGCTTCGGCGGCCTGTTCTCGCGCAACCCCAAGCTCGACGACGACCTGCTGGATGAAATCGAAACCGCGCTGATCACCGCCGACGTCGGCATCGGCGCCACCACCGCGTTGATCGAAGGCCTGCGCAAACGCATGAAATCGCGCGAATTCGTCGATGCACAGGCGATGTTCAAGGCCCTGCGCAGCGATCTCATCGCGCTGCTGCAGCCGGTCTCCAAGCCGCTGGTCATCGACCGTTCGCTCAAGCCGTTCGTGGTCCTCACCGTCGGCGTCAACGGCGTCGGCAAGACCACCACCATCGGCAAGCTGGCCAAGCGTTTCAAGGATGAGGGCAATAGCCTGATGCTGGCCGCCGGCGACACCTTCCGCGCCGCCGCCGTGGCGCAGTTGCAGGCCTGGGGCGATCGCAATGGCGTGGCGGTGATCGCGCAAGGGCAGAACGCCGATGCCGCCTCGGTGGCGTTCGACGCGTTGCAGGCCGCCAAGGCACGCGGCACCGACGTGTTGATCGCCGACACCGCCGGCCGCCTGCACACCCAGACCGGGCTGATGAACGAGCTGGGCAAGATCCGCCGCGTGCTCGGCAAGATCGACCCCGCCGCACCGCATGAAGTATTGATGGTGATCGATGGCACCACCGGCCAGAACGCCATTTCGCAGCTGCGCCAGTTCCATGCTGCGGTGGGCGTCACCGGCCTGGTCGTGACCAAACTCGATGGCACCGCCAAGGGCGGCGTGGTGTTCGCACTGGCCCGCGAGTTCAATATTCCGATCCGGTTTGCCGGCATCGGCGAACGCCCGGAAGATCTGCGCGTGTTCGACCCGGTCGCCTTCGTCGACGCCTTGCTGCCGGAAGCCTTGGGCAGCTGAGTGGCTGACGCCTGCCCGCACCTGCAGTCCCTGTCCGCAAGCGCGCTGCAGGCCGGCTGCACGGTGCAGCAGGTATCGCACGGCTGGTCGCATGCCAACCGCGTGCTGGAGTTCGCGCGCCCCATGCCCGCCTCGTTACGTGCAACGCAGTGCAGCGATGCGGCGGTGTCTTGGTACCACGCACCTCGGGCACCGCATTGGACTGGCGACGAAGGCTTTTTCTGTCAGCAGTGCCTGGTCGGCATGGCGTTTCCACTGCGCTGAGCTCGCCACCGCAACATCGCGCTTGTGCCCGGCACCGCCCTCCTTTATCGCCAGCAGACCTCATGCCCGCAGATCTCGCCGCTTCATCCGCTGACGCCTTTGTCGCCCCGCTGCTGCACTGGTTCGACGGCCACGGCCGTCACGACCTGCCCTGGCAGCATCCGCGCGCGCCGTATCGCGTCTGGCTGTCGGAAATCATGCTGCAGCAGACCCAGGTTGCAGTGGTCATTCCGTACTTCAACAAGTTCGTGGCGCGCTTCCCTGCGTTGGCCGATCTGGCTGCGGCCGACAACGACACCGTGATGGCGCATTGGGCCGGGCTGGGCTACTACGCCCGCGCACGCAATCTGCATGCCGCTGCCAAACAATGCCTCGCCCTGCATGGTGGCGAATTGCCGCACGACTTCGATGCATTGCTCGCGCTGCCGGGCATCGGCCGCAGCACCGCCGGTGCGATCCTGAGCCAGGCGTGGAACGACCGTTTCCCCATCATGGATGGCAACGTCAAACGCGTCATGACGCGTTTACATGGCATTGCCGGCTATCCCGGCCTGCCGGCCATCGAAAAGCAGCTGTGGCAGCTGGCGACAACCCATGTCGCGCATGTGCCCGACGGCCGCCTGGCCGACTACACCCAGGCGCAGATGGATTTCGGCGCCACCCTGTGCACCCGCGCCAAACCGGCGTGCGTGCTGTGCCCGCTGCAGGATGCCTGCGTCGCCCGCCGCGAGGGCCTGGTGGATGCGCTGCCGACGCCCAAACCGGGCAAGGTCCTGCCCGAGCGCGAAGCGACCGCCCTGCTGCTGGAAAACGCCCAAGGCGAGATCCTGCTGCAGCGCCGCCCACCCACCGGCATCTGGGCCTCGCTGTGGACGCTGCCGCAGGCCGACACCGACAGCGGCATGCGCGCCTGGTTCGACAGATCCATCGATGGCAGCTACGAACGCGCCGATGCGATGCCGCCGATCGTGCACACCTTCAGCCACTATCGCCTGCATCTGCAGCCGTTGCGCCTACGCAAGGTCGCACTGCGTGCGTCGGTGCGCGACAATGACGATCTGCGTTGGGTCGCCCGCGCCGATCTCGGAGCGCTGGGCCTGCCGGCGCCGATCCGCAAGTTGCTCGACACGCTCTAAGCACGCCTCAAAGGAATTCGCATGTCCCGCACCGTGTTCTGCCAGTACCAGCAATGCGATACCGACGGCCTGGATTTCGTGCCGTATCCCGGCGAACTCGGCCAGCGCATCTTCGCGCAGATCGGCAAGAGCGCGTGGCAGGCATGGCTGGCGCACCAGACCATGCTGATCAACGAAAACCGGCTATCGCCGCGCGACCCCAAACATCGCGCCTTTCTCGAGGCCGAACTGCAGAAGTTCCTGTTCGAGCGCAATGCCGACAAACCTGATGGGTATGTGGCACCGCTTGGTGAGGAGTAGGTTGAAAACCAGGATTCGGGATTGAGGCGTTGGGATTCGCACAAACGGTTTCCCACTCCCCGGATACTCCTCTGCGCATATGAACTGATCGACGGACCTGCGACCTGTCGCGCGGATTACCTGCGAAGGTCAGGCCATCGAGAGACGTGTTCGACGTATCGGCGGCGCGCGCTGGCGTCGGCGGCTTTACCAACGGGCTGCGCACCGCATAGTTGATCCAGCGTGGCAGATGGGCAGCAGCCTCCATTGCTATGAGCTTCGATCAAGATTCTTCACTGCCTACCGCTGATCCATGCGCTGATCCGACGGACTAAAGAAGTCTCGAAATCCAGCACCAATCGCCCTGCGATGCCGCCTGCAACAGCGGCATCGCAGGGTGCAAGATGCAAGACGTCCTCAGCCTACGCCGGTCGGCCCGTCCAGCAACATGCGGATGCGCTTGAGCAATTCCTTTTGCGTGTAGGGCTTGTTGACCACGTCGAATTCCGCCCCGCCCACGTCGGTGCGCTGGATGCTGGCGTCGGCATAACCGGTCGTGAGCAACACCTTGATCCTGGGCAGCAGGCGGCGTGCTTCGCGCGCGAGCACCACGCCGTTCATGCCGCCGGGCATGATCAGGTCGGTGAACAGCGCATCCACGTCCGGATGTTGCTCGAGTAACTCGATCGCCTCACGCCCACTGGCTGCGGAGAGGATGCGGTAACCGGCGTTTTCCAGGAACATCCTGGCCACTACCGCCACGTCCTGTTTGTCTTCCACCACCAGGATGGTTTCGCTGCCGCCCTTGTCGATGGCACGGCTCTTGACGGCCTGCAGGTCGTTCTCGAACTCGTTGGATGCGGGGAAATACAGCCGCACCGTGGTGCCTTCGCCCACTTCGCTGTAGATGCGCACGGTGCCGCCGGACTGCTTGACGAAGCCGTACACCATCGACAGACCCAGTCCCGTGCCCTGGCCCTCGTCCTTGGTGGTAAAGAACGGCTCCATGACGCGGCTGGTCACCTCCGGCGGCATGCCCGAGCCAGTGTCGCTGACGGCAATGCTCACGTAGCGGCCCGGCGCCAACTGGTGGTGCATGGCCAGATCATGGCTGGTGATTTCCACGTTCTGGGTCTGCACGGTCACTTCCTTGCGCTCGCACTGCGCCATCGCATCGCGCGCATTGATCAGCACGTTCAACAGCGCCACTTCGGCCTGGGTGGTGTCGATCTGGCAGTTCCACAGCCCCTCTTCCAGCGACTGCCGCAGGCTGATGCCGCCCCCCAGCGTGCGCTCGGCCATGTTGTTCATGCCCGACACCAGGCCATTGAGATTGACCACCCGGCCCCGCAATTTCTGCTTGCGCGAAAACGCCAGCAATTGCTGGGTCAGGGTGGCCGCCTTGGCCGCGGCGGTTGCGGCATGTTCGGCGCTGAAGGCGATGCGTTCGGCATTCCTGGCGGCATCGCCGGAGACCATCATCTGGATCACTTCCAGATGCCCGGACATTACCTGCAGCAGATTGTTGAAATCGTGCGCGATGCCGCCGGTCAACTGCCCCAGCGCTTCCATCTTCTGCGCCTGGCGCAAGGCGTCCTCGGCATCGCGGCGACGGCTCACGTCCAGCTGCGAACCGAAGAAGTAGACCAGGTTGCCTTGCTCGTCGAACACCGGCGAGACGAACAGCGCGTTCCAGAACGACGAGCCATCCTTGCGGTAATTCAGCACCTCGGTGGCAAATTCGCGGCGTTGCTCGATGGACTCGCGCACGTCCTGCACGCTGGCCGGATCGGTCTCCGGACCCTGCAGGAAACGGCAGTTGTTGCCGATGATCTCCTCGGCCGAATACCCGGTCATCTCCAGGAACGCCCGGTTGGCGAACACGATCGGATTGTCGGGCAGGTGCGGGTCGGTGACCGTCATCGGCATCCGCGTGGTCTCCACCGCGGCAAAAAAGATATCCGAGCGATGCTTCTCCACAGGCAGGCTGCGAGATTCGCTGATGTGAGGTGCCCGTAGCTCTCCGTTACCGGGATCGTTCAAGTGATGTGCTCCGCGGGGCCATTCCCGTGGCCACAGTCTAGCTGGGCCAGGTGATGCGATTCGTCACATCCATCAGCCTTTTTCCCTACGGCCGGGCCCCCATTGCAACCCGGCGCGCGGTACGCGGCACGCGCTAATGCGGCGCCACCTTCGAAAACACGTTGATGACCACCGCACCGGCCACGATCAGCCCCATGCCCAGCAGCGCCGGCGCATCCAGCCGTTGTCCGTGCAAGGCCCAGGCCACCAGCGAAATCAACACGATGCCCGCGCCCGACCACATGGCGTAGGCGATTCCGACCGGGATCACGCGCAGCGTCATTGCCAGGAAATAGAACGAAATGCCGTAGCCCAGCACAGTGAGCAGCGATGGCCACATGCGCGTGAAGCCTTCGCTCGATTTGAGCGCCGCCGTGGCGGTGACCTCTGCGCAGATCGCGATTGCCAGAAATATCCAGTTCTTCATCGCCGCACCTTGCCCGTGGAATGCGGCGACCATAGTCACAGGCACCGGCTTGCATGCAAGTGCGTCGTTGTGAGCCGTCGCTTGCTGAAAGCGGGGTAATGAAGGCACGGCGGGCCAGCATTGGCAGGCAGGTGCATCGGTCGTTTTGCCGTAGCATGCACGGGCACCACGCAGCTCTTGCGCTTGACGGTCGGTTCCGGCTGTACCGGCGCGTGTTCTTTTCACGCCAGCGCCGTTGTCTGGCGACCATGCGATGTCGCCATGCCGGGCTATCAGACCCAGATCCACGAGTTGACCTTCGGGCAGCTGACCTACGTCATCCGCGCGCTGGCTGACAAGCAGCAGTACGCCGATCCCGATCAGACCGCTGCCGATGCCGGTATCTCATCGGCGCAATGGAGCTTGTTCGGCCAGGTCTGGCCCGCTGGCCAGTTGCTGGCTGAGGCCATGGCCACGCGCCCCATCGAAGGCAAGCGCATCCTCGAGCTCGGCTGCGGCCTGGGCCTGGCGAGTCTGGTGTTGCGCAGACGCGGCGCCGATGTGGTTGCCAGCGACTATCACCCGCTGGCGGAAGTCTTTCTGGCCTACAACGCTGCGCTCAATGCGCTGGCATCGGTGCCGTATCGCCGTCTCGACTGGGACGCCAGCGGGCCGAACATGGGCCAGTTCGACATGATCATCGCCAGCGACGTGCTCTACGAAACCCGCCACGCCACCATGCTGGCCAAGTTGATCCCAGAGCTGGCCAAGCCGTCTTGCGAGATCGTCGTCAGCGACCCCGGCCGCGGTAATGCCAATGCGCTGTCGCGCATGCTGGCCGACATCGGCTTTTCATTGATCGCCGGCGAACGCCAGGCCTCGGTGCAGGTGGCCAAGGCGCCGCGCCTGTTCGTCTACCGGCGCAACATGGACAACTGGTGGCCGGCAGGCGGCTGATCGCGCAGCTGCGTCATCACGA
The DNA here is from genome assembly GCF_002846205.1 of Xanthomonas prunicola. Classification (GTDB taxonomy): domain Bacteria; phylum Pseudomonadota; class Gammaproteobacteria; order Xanthomonadales; family Xanthomonadaceae; genus Xanthomonas; species Xanthomonas prunicola. Next base: position 59,799 of record NZ_PHKV01000004.1, on the reverse strand, counting down.
CACGGGCGTGTAGGCCGACAGCAATACCGGCCGACGCGGGTCGGCGGCAATTTCCTTGTGCTCGCTCAGGCGCAGCGCATCAGCATCGGGCGTGTCCTGGGTGTTGATTTCCCACGCCTCGATCACGCGCTTGTGGAACACGAAGGCGCGGCGGCTGCGGTCGTAGCGAAAGGTGATGTAGTCGGTCCAATGCTGGCCGCACGCCACTCCGTTTTGCACGGTGAAATACGCACCCTTCGCGAACAGGCCCTGGTCGCTGTCCAGAAACGGATCGCACTGCCCGCCTTCGTCGGCCTTGAAGATCACCCGTGTGTTGCGTGCGGCTTCGACAAAACGACCGTCCGCGTCCGCAACCAGCACCAGCAACGTGCGCGGCGGCGCTGCTCGGCCATTGGCCCGCAGCGCATCTTCTGCGGAGGCGCGTAACGCGACGACATAATCCTGCCGGCCATCGCCGGTGAGATCTGCGCTGGCGACACGCATCACCGATTGCCCGGCAGGCAGTAATTTGACGGCACCCGCGGGCAACGTGGCGGCGGCAGCTGGCATCGCCATTGCCGTCGCGATGACCATCGCTGCTGCACACCAACCGCACCGTGTCGTCATTGCCATGTCCTGTCTGCATCGAGGCTGCCAGCATAGCGGGCCATGCCGGCGGTGACGCGTGGCATGCAGCGGCAAGAGGCAGAACGGCCTCTTCGACGCACGCCCGCAGCGCGTGCGCAGGAGTGCGCCAACATCCTGTTGGGCGCCTGCTACGGTGCCCAGATGCTTGGCGACCACGAAGAGCGTCTATGCGCTGCCCTTCAGCATCTAGGGCAGGCCCTTCGCCGTTTCCTGGTGCCGGGGTGCTGAAGATACAAAGCGCGCGGCTGCGCCAGTTCATGTGCTGCGCGACCGGCACTCGCTGGGCAGCATCATCTCGTTGACTGCTGCGCGCGAACGGAAGGCCGCGCCTGGCGACTTTGATCATGACTGCTACCGGATTCTGTGCAGAGGCCTGAACCGCATCCGCACAACGAGTGATTGCGATAGGCCATGCCCAAGATTGAAGGCGGCATTTCACTCACTGCGGCGCATGCAACGCGTCGCACGTCGCCACAGCAATTGCACGCTGCCTCCGCCCGCGCGGTCGTTGTGTTCCGCCGCCACACAACAAACGCAGTTCAGTCGCAAAACGCTCGCGAGTCCTCAACTGCGTTTCAGCGCGCAGCTGCGGTATTCCTTGGGGTCGAGAAACTCAGCCAGACAGGAGCCCACGCGCAGCGCCTGCTCGCGCGCGTCGCCACGGTACTCCCCCTGCCCTGCGCCCTCGATCGTGGCTACGGGCGCGGCGCGGTCGCGGTGGTAGACAAACGCGGTCGAGAGCCACTGCGTCGCGCCAGGCGCCTGGCTTTCCAGGGTCTCCACGCGAAATTCACCGCAGTAGCCGTGGATCAAGGTGCGTCGAAGTGTCTTGTGCGTCATGCGCACAGTATCGCCACGCGCATTTGAAGACGGCGTGGAAATCGATTGCATCGCGCGCATCACCGAACTATGCAGATGCCTAGCCATGCCAAACGGACACCCAAGTCTGCGTCCACGCGCGACTAGCCCAGCGTTGCCACCGCGCACATAACACGGGCAAATACACACCGTGGGTGCAATCGAGCGAGTCACAGGGAGCAACGGATCCGGTGATACCCGGGAAGCCTTGCGAACGAAGGCTTGGAAATGGTGGCCGAGGACGGAATCGAACCGCCGACACGGGGATTTTCAATCCCCTGCTCTACCAACTGAGCTACTCGGCCACTTAACCTGCAACACAATGCCTGCGTTGCGAGGACGCGCACTATAGCGAGCAGGCGCAGTTTGGGCAAGCGTTGCGGCCAACTTTGTTGCTGCCCGCTGTCGGCGCCGCGTTTCTTGCACCGGTTCACGCCGCGCGGCGGGGTGCATGACCTAGCCTGCATGCGTCCACCGGAGACTGTCATGCGCCTGCCCCGCCTGCTGTTGTCCTTCATCGCCCTAATGCCGCTGACAGCGTTTGCACAACAGCCGGTGCGTGCGGTGCCGCAGCTGGATATCTCGCGCTACGCCGGCCAGTGGCACGAGATTGCGCACCTGCCGGTGTCGTTCCAGAAGAAGTGCCGCAGCGACATTACCGCCAGCTACACCTTGCGCGACGATGGCTTGATCGGAGTGCGCAATGGCTGCCGCACCGCCGATGGCAGCCTGACCCAGGCCGACGGCGTGGCGCGCCCGGTCGAAGGCCAGCCGGGACAGTTACAGGTGCGCTTTGCGCCGGAATGGCTGGGTTGGTTACCGCTGGTGTGGGCCGACTATTGGGTCATCGCGCTCGACCCTGAGTATCAATGGGCAATGGTCGGCGAGCCGGATCGCAAATACCTGTGGATCCTGTCGCGCTCGCCACAGATGCAGCGCGCGCAGCTCGAACGGCTTAAGGCGCAGGCGACTGAAATGGGCTACGACCTATCACCGCTGATCGTGGCCGCGCCGTTGTTGTGAGGCTTGCCCACGACCTAGCCCGCTAAGCCGCCACCGACGCCGCGCGTGCTCAGAGGCAGCGACCGTACTGCGTAGTATTCTTGGCACCGCCTCATTCCGCCAAGGACCCGAGTACATGCGTCGTGCCTATCGCCTTCTTCTTGTGTCGCTGGCCTGCGGGCTGCTGCTGAGCGCCTGCGGCGGCGCGGTGCGTCGGGTGTCCGAGCCGGCCGCCAGCATTCAGCAACTGACCGTGCGTGCCGATGGCTCCTGGTCGGTGGACCTGCGGCTGCAGAACTACAGCAGCATTCCGATGCAGTTCGAACGCGTGGCGCTGGAAATCTCCGTGGAAGACCAACTGGCCGGCAAGCTCGACCAGGCAGTCGGCATGTCGATCGGCCCGGAAACCGCCGACGTGGTCACCGTCACCCTGCAACCGACCTCGCTGGGCCGCATCACCGTGGCCGATGTTCTGGCCGGCGGCCGCTCGTTTCCGTACACGCTCAAGGGCACGGTATGGGCTACTCCGCAGGACAAGAAACAACGCGAGTTCGCTGTGCAATCGCGCAACACGCTCAGCCCGGCCCCCGGCCTCAACGGCGTGCTGCGCTAACGCGCGCGCCTTCTGCACCCTCTTTGCAAGGATCCCGCATGAGCAGCTACAGCGCCCCACTGACCGACTTCCGCTTCGCCCTGCACGACGTGCTCGGCGCGCACGCCTTGTTCGCCAGGCTCGGCTACGCCGATGCCAGCACCGACATCATCGACGCCGTGCTCGAAGAAGCTGGCCGCTTTACCTCGCAGGTGCTGGCGCCACTTAACAGCGTAGGCGACGAGATCGGTTGCGCGTTCGACAAGAGCACCCGTGCGGTGACCACCCCGCCCGGCTTCCGCGCTGCCTACGACCAGTTCGTGGAAGGCGGCTGGAACGGCCTGACTGCCGAACCGCAATTCGGCGGCCAGGGCATGCCGCATACGCTGGGCGTGCCGCTGAGCGAAATGATCAATGCCGCCAACCTGGCCTGGGGCAACTTCCCGCTGCTGTCGCATGGTGCGATGGAAGCGCTGCGCCAGCACGGCGAAACCTGGCAGCAGGACGTGTTCCTCAAGCCGCTGATCGACGGCCGCTGGACCGGCACCATGTGCCTGACCGAGCCGCATTGCGGCACCGACTTGGGCCTGCTCAAGACCCGCGCCGAACCCAACACCGATGGCAGCTATGCCATCACCGGCACCAAGATCTTCATCACCGCCGGCGAGCACGACCTCACCGACAACATCGTGCACCTGGTGCTGGCCAAGCTGCCCGACGCGCCTGCCGGTGCCAAGGGCATTTCGCTGTTCGTCACCCCCAAGTTCAAGGTGGACCGCGACGGCACCGTGGGCGAGCGCAACGCACTGCACTGCGGCTCCATCGAGCACAAGATGGGCATCAAGGGCTCGGTGACCTGCGTGATGAACTTCGAAGGCGCACAAGGCTATCTGGTCGGCCAACCGCACAAGGGCCTGCAGGCCATGTTTACGATGATGAACACCGCGCGCCTGAGCGTGGGCCTGCAAGGCATCGGACTGTCCGAGCGCGCCTATCAGAACGCCCTGCGCTACACCCGCGAGCGCCTGCAATCGCGCGCGCTCAGCGGCGCCAAGTTCCCCGACAAGCCGGCCGACCCGATCATCGTGCACCCGGACGTGCGCCGCATGCTGCTGACCATCAAATCGCTGACCGAAGGCAGCCGCCTGCTGGCGCTGCACGCCGCCAGTCTGGTCGACGTGTCGCACCGCGGCGGCAGCGAACAGGAACGCGCCGATGCCGAGACCCTGGTGAGCTTTCTCACCCCGATCTCCAAGGCTTGCCAGACCGAATGGTCGATCGAGAACACCTACCACGCGCTGCAGTGCTTCGGCGGCCACGGCTACATCCGCGAATACGGCATGGAGCAGCTGGCCCGCGACGCGCGCATCACCACCATCTACGAAGGCACCACCGGCATCCAGGCGCTGGACCTGATCGGCCGCAAGACTGCCGCCAGCCAGGCCGCCGGGCTGAAGCTGTTCCTGGCCGATGTGGAAACCTTCGCCAATGCGCAGGACGGCAATGCGGCGCTGGCTGAGTTCATCAAGCCGCTGCGCGACAAGTGCAGCGAATGGGCGATGCTGACCCGCGATGTGCTCGATCGCGCCGCGCGCAATCCGGACGAACTCGGCGCTGCGAGCTACGACTACCTGTTTTATTCGGGCTACGTGGTGCTGGCGTATTGGTGGGCACGCAGCGTGGCTGCGGCCGATGCATCGGCGCATGGCGAGGACTTCAAGCGTGCCAAGCGCGAGACTGCGCGCTTCTACTTCGCCCGCATCCTGCCGCGCACGCTGACCCATGCCGCCACCATCCGCAGCGGCGCCGCACCGCTGATGACGCTGGAAGCGGAGTTGTTCGGCGAAGGCTGAGCCGCACCTGGACCGCTCTCTGTGAGCGACGAGCCTTGGCCTTGCAGGAGCGCGCTTGCGCGCGATCAGGCGTCATCGGCAACGCCTGATCGCGCGCAAGCGCGCTCCTGCAGAGCAGGCGAGGCGAGTCATGCGGGGCGATGGGCCGAATCGATGCCGGCCATGTGAGGGCGCCTGCTTTCAGCCGCGCCTTGGCCCCTCACACACGCTTCAGCGCCAGGTGTTCGCTGCGATACACAAACTGTCAACGATCGGGTATAAGCTGTTTTCCCGATGGAGACAGACACGCACGTTCGTGATGTGATCGTCCCCGGAGGCAGCGCTGCCCCGGACGCGGGCAGCGCTGTCGCTGCGATCCACCAACTCCCTACGCTTCGCCTACTGTCGCTCGATGCGCACGGCCGCGTGCTGGACTGGATCAACTGGCAAGACGCTGCCTGCCTGTACGCCCGCGATGCGGTGTCGTGGACGCTGGGCGAGCCCTGCATGCAAATCCACGGCGGCATCTCGCGGCTGACCGGCGAGCGCAGCACGCTGGAATTGCACCCCATCATCGCCGCACGCGGCCATGCCCGTTCGCGCGCGCTGGACCCGACCCCCACCCTCAGCAACACCGCCCTGTTCGCACGCGATTCGCAGTTGTGCATGTACTGCGGCCAGCATTTCAGTCGCCCGCAGCTAACCCGCGATCACGTCATGCCGGTTTCCAAGGGCGGACGCGACAGTTGGGAAAACGTGGTGACCGCCTGCTTCCAATGCAACTCGCGCAAGGCCAACCGTACTCCGCAACAAGCGCATATGCCGCTGCTGGCAGTGCCGTACCGGCCGAGCTGGATCGAGCATCTGATCCTGTCCAACCGCAACATCCTGTCCGATCAGATGGCATTCTTGCGCGCGCAACTGCCCAAACGCTCCAAGCTCTCGCTGTAGGCTGGCGAGCCACGCGTCGCGGGTCCTGGCTGGCAGCGGCGCGCACAATCTTCCAATAGCACCACGACATCCGCGGGTGGCGGAGCCTTGACGGTACGTGCCGTTGCCCCACTCGCAAAGCGTCGGTCCTGTCACCATGCGCCACATGTCCGAGACGACGCCACATCCGTCCAAGGGCGATCAACCACATGCCTTCCCTGATGCGTCGGCATTTCCGCCAGCCGACGCGCGCGGGCCAGTCGTGCGCCAGGCAAACACGCCGCAATCGGCACATCGCCCGGTGCGGCAGATTGCCGCAGGCGCTCGTGAGCGCCCCGCGCCCCAGGCGTGGCAGCGCGCGTGCCCATCACTTCCCGCCGACAGCTGAACCGGTTTGCTTGCCCGGCCTTCGCATGGGGAGGACAATACGGCTTCAGATTAATGACACGATGATGATCGACACCACCCGCTATCCGCGCCTGTCCCGCATCCAGACGCCCGACGACCTGCGCCGCTTCGACGAAGCCGAGCTGGCCGCGATCGCCGAAGAACTGCGTTCCTATCTGATCGAATCGGTGGGAAAGAGCGGCGGGCACTTCGCGGCCGGCCTGGGCGTGATCGAGCTCACCGTCGCCCTGCACTACCTGTACCAGACCCCGGTCGATCAGCTGGTGTGGGATGTCGGGCATCAGACCTACCCCCACAAGATCCTCACCGGCCGGCGCGACCAGATCCACACGGTCAAGCAGAAGGACGGCGTGGCGCCGTTTCCCAAGCGCGAAGAGAGCATCTACGACACCTTCGGCGTGGGTCATTCGTCGACCTCGATCTCGGCCGCGCTCGGCATGGCCATCGCCGCGCAGCGCAATGGCGACGACCGCAAGGTGGTCGCAGTCATCGGCGACGGCGCGATGACCGCCGGCATGGTCTACGAGGCGCTCAACCACGCCGGCGGCATGGACCCGGAACCGAACCTGCTGGTGATCCTCAACGACAACCGCATGTCGATCTCCGAAGCGGTGGGCGGGCTGACCAAGATGCTGGGCCGCGCCAGCGGTAGCCGCACGCTCAATGCCATCCGCGAAGGCGGCAAGAAGATCCTAGGCGACAAGAAGAACAACCCCACCGCGCGCTTCGTGCGACGCTGGGAAGAACACTGGAAAGGCATGTTCGTGCCCTCCACGCTGTTCGAGGAAATGGGCTTCCATTACACCGGCCCGATCGATGGCCACGACCTGCCCAGCCTGGTCGGTGCACTGAAGACCCTGCAAACGCTCAAGGGCCCGCAGCTGCTGCATGTCATCACCACCAAGGGCAAGGGCTACGAGCTCGCCGAAGGCGACCAGATCGGTTATCACGCGGTCGGCCCGTTCGACCCGAGCAAGGGCCTAGTCGCCAAGGCCGGCGCCAAGAAGCCGACCTATACCGATGTGTTTAGCGACTGGGTCTGCGACATGGCCGCTGCCGATCCGAAGCTGCTGGTGATCACCCCAGCGATGCGCGAAGGCTCGGGTCTGGTGCGTTTCAGCAAGGAATATCCGCAGCGCTATTTCGATGTGGCGATTGCGGAGCAGCATGCGGTGACGCTGGCCGCAGGCATGGCGACCCAGGGCGCCAAGCCAGTGGTGGCGATCTATTCCACCTTCCTGCAGCGCGGCTACGACCAGCTGGTGCACGACGTGGCAGTACAGCAGTTGGATGTGCTGTTTGCGATCGATCGCGGCGGCGTGGTCGGCCCGGATGGCGCGACCCATGCCGGCAATCTGGACCTGAGCTTCCTGCGCTGCGTGCCGCATATGGTGGTGATGGCGCCGGCCGATGAGGCCGAATGCCGTCAGATGCTGAGCACCGGCGTGCAGTACCAAGGCCCGGCGGCGGTGCGCTACCCACGCGGCACCGGCCCCGGCGCAGCATTGGACAGCTCGCTCTCCACCCTGCCGATCGGCAAGGCGCAGCTACGTCACGGCGGCACCCGTATCGCCCTGCTCGGCTTCGGCGCGACCGTGGATGCGGCTGAAGCAGTCGGCCGCGAACTGGGTCTGACGGTGGTCAACATGCGCTTCGTCAAGCCGCTCGACAAGGCGATGCTGCTGGAGCTGGCAAAGACCCACGCCGGCTTCGTCACCATCGAAGACAACGTGGTTGCCGGTGGCGCTGGTTCTGGCGTGTCGGAACTGCTCAATGCCGAAGCCGTTACCTTGCCGATGCTGCATCTGGGCCTGCCGGACAGCTTCCAGCACCATGCCAGCCGCGAAGACCTGCTTGCAGAGGCCGGTATCGACCAAGCCGGCATTCGCGCCGCCGTGCTCAAGCGCTGGCCGCAGCTCATGACCAGCCAGCCGCCCTTGAATGCGGCGGCTGGCTGAGAACGCCTGACAGATATCCGCGTTACGCGGTGCCGCTCGAAGTCGGCGGCACTGCGCCAGTCCGCGCAACCGCATCCACCAACTGCACGATGCGCGCCTGCGACTGGATCGTCTGTAGCTCGGCCTGCAAGTGGCGCACGCCCAATGGCACCTCATCAGCGCTGAGCGCCTCGCGCAACAGCACCGGCAAGCCGTCCAGATCGCGCAACCACCAGGCAGCGCCTGCCACCTGCAGGCGAGCAGCGTGGTCGAACTGGTCGTAATCCAGCGGGTAGACAATCGCTGGCAATCCTGCGGCCAGGCAGGCATACAGAATGCCTGCACCACCGTGGTGAATCACCAGTGCGTAGCGCTGCAAGTGTTGCGCGTAATCCACGTACGGTAGCCGCTGATAATTGCCCTGTCCTGGCTGCAGCGGCGCTGCGGTGTCGCCATCGCTGAAATGAAAGATCACCTCGGGGAACTGCGGCGCCAGCGCACGCAACACGCCATCCATGCGCTGCTTGACCCATTGCAGATGCGTGCCCAGCGTCACCAGCACATGCCGGCGACCGGCGACGAAGTTGGGCGCGCTCACCGAGCAGGGCGGCGTGCAGAGTTGTGGGCCGACGAAGCGCACTGGCGCAGGCCAACACTGTGCTAGCTCGAACGATGGCACGCCCAAGGCCAGGATGCAGTGCGGCGAATACACCGCCTCACTGCGATCGCTGCGATAAATGGCCGGCAGCCCGCAGGCGCGCATCTGGCGCCGATAGCAGAAGTGCAAGGTCCGTTTGAAGCCGCGCGTGAGCCGGCGCGCCACTGCATGCCAGATCCGCTGCAACGGCGTGGTCGCAGGCAGCAATCCACCGAAGTACACCGGTGGCCCGTCAGTGTTTTCGATCACGCACGGCGACGGCATGCTGGTCCACCACGCGATACCCATCGTCTGTGCGACCAGTCCTGCACTGGGCAAGGTGAAGTCGACGATCACCAGATCGGGCCGCCGCGCGCGCCAGCGCTGTTGTAGCGCTTGCCCGAGCTGCGCCATCAGACCGAGCGCGCTGTGTAGCTGCCGACGCAGACGCAAGGGGTTATGGCCCACGGCATGCGGCGGGTTGGCGATGGACAGCAGCACGTGATCGGCCTGCGCATCCAGCACACTGTCAGCGGTGAGCCCACACGCACGAATGCGCGCCTGCGCGGCCGGCGTGCTGATGACGCGCACGTCATGCTGCGCCGCAAGCTGCTGCGCAATCGCCAGGATGGGATGCAGATGGCCGCTGTACGGTGGTGCGATCAGATCAATCCGCATGCGTTGTGTCCCATCGCGCCCGTTCGAGTTGGGTAAGAAAGCGCTGGCAATCGGCAAGCACCTCGGCGTGGCGCAGGTACGCCATGTGCCCGCATGCAGGCTTCAGATCCACCCGCCCACCGAACAGCGCGCGCGAGATCCAGTCGCCACGCCCTTGCACGACGCGCAGCTGGCCGAACGCTGAGGGCGCATGACACACCGGGCCGTATGCAAAAACGGCCAAGCGTGCGCGCAGCGCATCCGGCAACTGCAAGGCGCTCAACAACTGCAGCCCGCAACTACCGGCAAGAAGCAGTGTCATCGGCGCCTGTTCGAGCAACGCATGCACACGCGCGCGATCGGTATCTGCGACACGGGCGTTGCGGGCCGCAAGATACTGCCGCGCATTGGCCACGCTGGCCCGCCACAGCGGCGTGCGCCGATGCGGCGCGCTGTTGCGGCGGTACGGATAATTGCAATCCACCAGCTGCCGGCCTTTGTCCTGCAGCTGCCGCAGAAACGCCACCTGCTCCGCACTCAAAGCGCAACGTGACGGATCGCTTTGTCCGGTGAGGAAGGCGATCTGCAGCGGGCCTGGCTCACCCCGCACGGAAGCACCCGTTGGACAACACGCGATAACGCCGCGTGCGCCAGCGAATCGTGCGCACCAGCGCTGCGTGCAGCAGATGCAGCGGCTGCAGACATTCGGCAACGATCGAAAGCAACACGCAGTGGCGCATTGCGCCGGACACGCGCCATTGCACACCGCACAGCAGCAGCGCGCGTACCAGCAAGACGATCGACAACGAGAGTGCGGCCGGCCAGCTGTACTGCATGCAAGCGCAAATCAGCATGGCCAGCAGGAGCACCGGCGGCAGCCCCTGCAACACGCCGATGGCGCTGCGCACGCCCAGGCGCTGACGGCGCAGCAGGATCGATGCGAACAGCATCCAGCGATGCATCTGGCGCACATACGCAGGCAAATCCGGTATCGCGGTGCGCATCGCCACCGGCGCGGTGGATTGCCAGAGTCGCCCGCCCCGCTCGCGCACCAGGGTGGCGAACGCCAGATCGTCGGTCAGCTGCTCCAGCAGTGCAGTAAAACCGCCCCAGCTGCGAAGTCGCTCGGTACGCACGGCGTAGCACATGCCGTTGAGGGTCAACGGCGCTGCGAACGGTAGCCAGCCCAGATACGTCAGCGCGGCATTGTTATTGACGAACTGTGCCAACAAGCGACCCGCCACCGTGGCGCTGTCGCAGTAATACGGCAATGCGGTGACCACATCGGCATGGGTCAGATCACACAACAGCTGCGATAGCGCGCGGCTGCTGAGATGCGCATCGTCGTCGAGAATCAGGCTGACAGGCGCATTGATGTGCGGCAATGCGTAATCGAGTTTCCACGCCTTGGGATTGATGCCGGCAGGCGCCGGAGGCACCTGCACGCGTGCGATCTGCAGCTGCGGATGCTGCGCGATCACCGCATCGGCAGCGGCGTTTCCCGGACCATCGTCTGCGTCCAGCAACCAGATGAAGTGCGCCTGCGGCAATGCCTGCACGTTGGCAGTGAGCACCTCTTGCAGATGCGCGTCGCCACCAAGAATGGGCTGCAGAATCGCCACGTCTGCCGGTGTTGCAACGGCAATGGGCGCTGGTCTAATGCGTTCGCCACGCATGACCCACAGCACGGCCACCGTTTTGACCAACAGCACGGCCAGATACAGCACGGCCAGGGTCGGAACGATCAGGTCCATTGCGCTGCCTGCCAGCGCACGAAGGCCTCCACGCCCTCGTCCAGACTGACACTGGGCGGGCCGAGATCGGCAAGCGTGCGGCGTGGGTCGAAGGTCTTGGAATAGGCGAACACGCCTACGCCGAAGCGAGTGATCGGCGGTTCGCCACGCAGATGCAGCACGCGATACACCGCCTCCACCACGCTGGCCATGCGCAGCGCGGTGCTGATCCGCACTTCGCGCTGCGGCAACGGCAGCTGCAGGCGCGTCAACACATCCAGCAATAGCTGCTGCAGATCCACCGGCTGCGCATTGGTGAGGTTGTAGGCCGGCTGCAGCTGCGGCGCGGTGGCCGCGCGGTACAGGTAATCGCACAGCGCATCGATATAGATCAGGTCACCGATCACCGGCTGGGTCTGGCCGACGAACCGTGGCAACACGCCCTTGCGTGCCGCGGCGATCACGCGCGGGAAGAGCACCGTGTCGCCGGGCCCGAACACGGCACGCGGGCGCAAGACGCTCTTTTCCCCGGGGTAGTCATCGAGCAGGGTTTCGCCAAGATATTTGGTTTCTGCGTATGTATTGACGAACGCCGGACCGATCGGGCTGTCTTCGTCCAGATCGTACTGATGCGCTTCGCGATAGAACACCGAGCTGGACGACACATACAGCAGGCGTGGGCAGCCGTTGCGTTTGCAAAAATCGATGACATTGGCGGTGGCTTGCACGTTGTGCAGCTGGAACTGCCCACGCGTGCCCCACGGCGATGCCAGCGCAGCCGCATGAATCACCACATCCGGTCGCCAATCGAGTGAAAACGGTTGGCTCAGATCGATGCGGTGGTAGTTGGGCATATCGCTGGCGCGGCGGCCGATGCCGTGAATCTCGACACCCGGAAGTTCCTGAAAGCGCCGCAGGAACGAACCACCGACAAAGCCGGACGCGCCGGTCACGAGAATGCGCAGACTCATCGCCACTCCGGTTGATAACGGTCAAGGCTGGGTTGACAGTGCGACGGCAGGATCGCCAGCTCCGGATGCGCCTGCGACAACGTGTGCAAGTGATGCACGGTGCGCTGGAATGCGTGCCAATCGTGCATCAGCAGACGTGTGGGCCAAGCCGGCCATTGCAGCGTTGCCCAGGTGGCCGACGACCATACCGCGTCCGCACACAACAACACCTCGCGGTCGTGCTGATCGCGTACCAACAGCCCCATTTGGCCGGGTACGTGCCCGGGTAACGGCACCGCGAGCACGCTGCCGTCTGCGAACAGATCGTAGGCCGGGCCGAGCGTCTGCCAAGCTCCGCTCAACACACGCTGCGGTGCCTGGTCGGCAAACTGCAGCCGTTGGTCGAAGTCGTCGGGTAGCAACTGCGGTAGCAAGGCGCGACGCAATCCGCCTACGCGCGAACAGCTGCGCAACTGCTGATAGTCCGCGCGCAGGCAGATAAAGCGGGCGTTCGGCAGATCGCGCAGACCGCCGACATGGTCGGCATGGAAATGCGAGATCAGGCACCAGGCAATTTCATCCAGCGCCACGCCGCGCTTGGTCAGCTGTGCGCCCAGGGTCTGGTGGGTGGGCAAGCGCACTGGCGTGGTCCAGCGATACAGACGCTCCGGCCAGGGATCGGTGGCGCGGAAAAAATGCGCGGCATAACCGGTGTCGTAGAGCAGCGCGCCACGCTGCGGATGCCGGATCAACACGCTCAATGCCGGGAATTCCACCGCATGCCAATGGCCATCGGCACGCACCATGCGTTCGCAATGGCGACAGTGGCCGACCCGCAGCAGCTCGAGCGACAGGCGCACCGGCATCAGTAGCGCAACACCATGCCGCCGATGGCGAGCCCGGCGCCGGTGCCGAGCAACGCCACCAGATCGCCGCGCTGCAGGCCGAGTTCGACACGTGCGTGATGCAACGCATGCGGCAACGAAGCGGCGACCTGATTACCCGTGCGTTGCAGGATGCGCACCACCTGATCGGGGCGCAGTTCCAAGGTCTGCACCACATGATCCAGACCGCCACCGGAGGCCTGGTGCGGGACCAGGCAACGCAAGGCTGCAGTGGTGGTGCCGGCCTCGTGCAGCAGCTGTTCCCAGAACGCCGGCAGATGCCGCGCGGCGAAACGGTAGGCCCGCCGTCCGTCCATGCAGAACACGCGCGAGGCATCGGGCGCACTGTCTTCGCCATGCGGATACCGCGTACCGCCCCCGCGAATGCGGCACAGCTCCGCGCCACTGCCATAACTTGCCAGGCGGCTGGAAAGCAGCGCCGAGCCTTGCTCTGCATCGCTGTGTCCGACCACCACCGCAGCTGCGCCATCGCCGAACAAGCCGGCCGTGGCCGGCGTCGCCGCATCCAGTCCGGCCGATGCGACCTCGCTGGAGACGATCAGCACGCGTCGGTAACGGCCAAGCGTCAATGCGTTAGCCGCCATATCCAGTGCCACCAGAAAACTCAGGCAGGTGGCATTGACATCGAAGGCGGGAATGCCGGAATCGCCGAGGCCGAGCGCGCGTTGGATCAATACCGCTTGGCACGGGATCGGCTGCTCCATGACGCTGCAGGCGGAGATCAGGCAATCGATCTGACTGGCGTCCAGACCGGCGCTGTCCAAGGCCTGTTGTGCCGCGGCTGCGCCCATCGACGATGCGGTCTCGCCCTCGCCCACGTAATGGCGCGTTTCCACGCCCAGACGCACGAACGTGGTACCCGCCGGCAACTGCCAGCGCGCGTCCAATTGGTGCGAGGTCACTTCCGTCGCCGGAAGATGGCACCCGGTGCCCAGAATGCGCAGCGGCAATGCGTTCAACGCGGAACTCTCGAGACAGAAGGCGCGCAGCATACCGTGGCGGCATCGGCAGACCTAACCCGGCGCCTTGTATGCCAATGCCCCACCCAGAGTGCATGCCATCGACGCGTGCCCGACGCGCAGCGGCCGCATGATGCAACGACCGACCTGTGCCTGCGTCTGTGCTCGCGCTCGGCAGGACGCGCCAGACGCAATTACCGAAACCGGCTCAAGGCGCTTCCACCTCATAGCCCAGCGCCTGCAGTCGTGCCAGATAGCCATCCGGCGCGGTCAGCCGGCTGATCGACAGCACCGCGAAGGTGCTGCGATGACGTTGCAGGGCGGCGGTGGCGATGGTGAGCCAATGGTCGCGCATGCGCCGTTCCAGATCGTCGATGCCACGCTTCTTCGCGGCACCGGAGCTAGCCACCGCACTCATACAGGCGGCCTGCGGGTCTTCGCGCGGAAGCTGACGCAAGGCCTCGAGATCGCCCACCGACCAGGCATTGGCACGCTCCACTATCGTGGGCAGATCGCGTTCCACCGTCACCAGAATGCGGCGGAAACATTCGATGTCGTTCATGCCACCAGCACGGAATTCCTTGAGCGCCTGGCGCGGGTCCGCGATCTTGTAGTCAAGCGCCGTGGACGTCGGCTTGATGCCTGCGCGCTTGGCAGCACGCTCCACGACCGACCAGATCACTGGCGAGCGGGCCAGGCCCGAGCGCTTCAGCGCCGCCTGATACAGCTCACCGGCGGCCAGCATCGGGCGCTTGCGCTCGACGCCGCGGTCGCTGCCGAGATAGCGGGCTTTGGCCACGCTCCAGCGCGCATACAGATCGGGCGGCAGCACCTCGCGCAGTTCGCGGCCATCCTCGTTCTTCATTGCCTTCATCGCCGATGGCAACAACGTCAGCCTGCCGAAGAACCCCAGGCCGACATCGAGCTCTATGGTCGGCGCCATCAATACCTGTTGGGATTGGCCGATGATGGTCTCCACTTCGGTCGATTGCCATTGCAGACGTTTGGGCAGCGGCGACTGCGTGCCCAGTATCCACAACACGTGGTCGCCCTTGCTGACCTTCCACAAGCCCGGTCCGGGCTGCACGCCGCGCACGACCATCGCCTCCAGATCCACCACCGGCGGTGGCACAGTCTTCGGTGGCACAGTCTTCGGTGGCACAGTCTCGCCGGCGGTCGCCAACAGCGACACCAGCATCAAGCCCATGCCCCATCCCGCTGCCTTGCGTTGCATTACGTGTGGCCCCCTGTTTGAGGTGGACAGTACGCGAAGCCGCCAGCGGACGCGTTAGGGAAGCGTTCGACCGGACTCGTCGTCGACGGCTAGCGTGGAAGCAGCGTTGCCAGGTACGCGGCCAGCGGCGAGCCCTCGTCAAGCAGCGCGAAGCCTTCCCACACAAAGCCCGGCGACACCGTGCAGCCCACCAGGGTGAAGTCACCGAGCGAGCGTGCCGCTTGCCAGCAGCCCGCGGGCACCACATGCATCGGCTCGCCACGCTCGGCGGCATCCACGATCACACGCTGCAATTGCTCGCTGGAAGCGTCGTAGATCAGCAATTCCAGCGCATCGCCGTGCTGCCAATGCCACGTCTCTTCGGCATCCACACGGTGCCATGCGCTGCATTCGCCTGCACTCAGCAGAAAGCGGATGGCGGTCAACGCGGGGCGCGTCTGGCTGCGGTCGGTGATGTGGCGTGCGGAGGCATACACGCGGCGATAGTGCCCGCCTTCCGGATGCGGGGCGAGGTCCAGCGAGCGGATCAGGGCGGCAGCGGTCGGATGCATACCTGCATGCTAGGCCAGACACGCCACTGCTGCATCAGGGCAGCTGTTTGCCCGCGCGCAAGCAGGTGCGGAAGAACACCAGCAGATCCCAGCTATAGCGCTTGAGCAAACGGCGTGGCTCGTTGAGCAGCCGATAAATCCATTCCATATGCAGGCGCCGCACCCACCCGGGCGCACGCTTGGCGGTACCCGACAAGAAATCGAGCAACGCACCCACACCGAAGACCAGCGGCACGCTCAGCGCGTGGCTGTGATCCAGGATCCAGCGCTCTTGCAGCGGGTTGCCGAACGCCACCAGCAACACATCGGCACCGGAACGATTGATGCGCTCTGCCAGTCCCTCGCCTGCCGCCGCGAATTCGCCGTAGCCATCGCACATGCCGACCACCTGCTGCCCTAATGTCCCGGTCAGCGTGGCTGCAGCGGTCTTGCCGACCCCGGGACGACCACCCAGCAAAAAGAATTTGAGCGGCTGCGCGCTTTCACGGCACAGATACGGAATCAGGTCGGTGCCATTGAGGTTGCCGGCGAAACGGCGGCCGTGGATCAGCCGCGCGGCCAGATCCATGCCGATCCCATCGTTGACGATGCGTACGCCAGACTCGCGCATGCGCACGCGCAGCGCCTGGCACTGCACGATGAAATTGGTATTGGCGAAGAACACACGACGCGGCTGACGGGCTGCCAACGCATGGAACAGATCCAACGCGAAAGCTTCCTGCGTGGTGGACAACACCGGAAAGCCACCTAGCGGAATCACCACACCGGGTGGCGTGGTCCCGCTGGCGATTCCCGTTATTTCTACATCCACGCGCTGGCCCTGCATCATCGAATCACCAAAGGTCGTAAGGGAATGCAGCCAACAAACCGGCCTGCAGTTTTTCCAAATCGAAATCGCCGTTGCCGCCCAACTGCAGACACTCCTCCACGCTATTACCGGAATGCCACTGCATGCGTCCGGTGCCGTTGTAGTAGTCGTCGTACTTGAAGCGATCTTCGCCGTTTCCCCAGTCCAGATACACCGCGGGGATTCCATAGGCTTCGGCAAGGATCAGGCCATGCAAGGAGCTACTGATCACCAATTCGGCGCCAAGCAGTGCGCTCATGAAGGTCGCAGGCTTGACGTTGGGAAACACCAAGTGGTCCTTGTACGCACTGTACTTTTCGATCGGCTCGTTGAAGTGCGGAACGATGGCAAAGGGCCGCTTGTTGATCGGGCCGAGCGCGTCGGCCGGGAAGAACATCGGCGTCAGCAGCCCGGGGTCGCCATACACTTCCGGCACCGCGATGCCGCGATCGAGCAGAAACGTACGCGTCTTCGGCCCACGCACTGCGCGCACGTCGAGCGTGCTGAACGTGTTGCGTTCGGCGGGAATCTTGCCATTGATGCCACTGCCCCAGACGGTGTCACCGTCTTTGGCGAAATGCAGCACCGAGCCGATCGCGATCAGCTTCTTGCTCAGATCCTGCTTTTCGATCAGCGTCTTGTCCTGCAAGGACAGCACGCAGGAGACGATCACCTTGGATAGGTGATCTCCCATATTCACGCCAGCGTTCTTGGGCTGCCACCAGAACAGTGCACGACGTTCTGCATGTTCTATCCATTTCTGGAGCAAGGCGTTGGCCATAACGTATGAATCTCCTAAAAAGAAAAGATGTGCGCCGCATCAATGCGAGAGCGCAGCCTCCGACGAGGCATGCACCGCTGCGCTTTG
Organism: Xanthomonas prunicola; assembly: GCF_002846205.1. Taxonomy (GTDB): domain Bacteria; phylum Pseudomonadota; class Gammaproteobacteria; order Xanthomonadales; family Xanthomonadaceae; genus Xanthomonas; species Xanthomonas prunicola. The sequence goes on along the minus strand of NZ_PHKV01000004.1, from coordinate 42,272 downwards.
CTGTGGATACAAACGGGTTTCCGGATACGCACTGGGATTGAGCACGCGATCGGTGGTGTCGGACCAATTCAGGCACTGGCGATAACGTACGCGCGGTGCTTCCAAGGCGCGGCCAATGGCCGCAATGACAGAATCAGGGTTGCCTGGAGTGTAGCCGAAACGCGATTGATACGGCCCGACCACGGCATTCGGACACACTGCAGGCAAGCCGAAGAAGTCGTATTGCAACAACTTCATCGAACTATCAGCCAAGTACACCGGCACCTGCTCGGACGCGTACGGCGCAATCCCAAAACGCGCGTGTTTGATGTAGCCAATCGTCTCGGCATGCTTCATCTCGCCATAGACCAGCACGTTATCGCCATAGCCCGGATGCCGGCCCATGCCCGAGCCGATCACGTGAAACGTCACCTGCGGAAAGGCCTTGCTGGCAACCACGAAGAACTCCGGGTCGAACAACATCGAACCGACCGCAACCGCATGGATACCCTCGCCGTACGGCGACGGGTCGCCAAGCTGATCCAGGTTGTGATCCACCCCATGGCCCACGTGATACACGTTGTCGCGGCTGGCGATTTCTTCCGCCATTGCCGGCGATACCAATGCAATCACATCGAGCGTGGGCGCGACGCGGTCGAACTCGCGTTCGATGTAGGACGCAACATTGATCGTGCTCAGCCCGTCAGACGCGCGATAGACCAGCTTCGCTGCCGGATTGACGCGCTTGGCCAGCTCGATGAAAGCGACCGCAATGCCGCTTTCAAACACGATCACATCCGACTCGCGCATCCAGTCGAGCAACTGGCGCGGCGGGTGCGCGGCGTACCAGCGGAACATCGCATCCTCGACCGACCGCAGCCACGGACGGCGCGTATTGAACGGATGCACCGTCGTCCGCCACAGGTAGCAATCGACGCCCTTATGCGAGACAACTGTGTTTGCAGTCTCGTCGAGCGGCAACCGCATATCACCCTTCATGCGCGATAACCGGCTGTAACGCAGCGAGAAGAACCGCGTGGTTCCGCGCAGCGCCAGTTGATCGGTGATGAAATGGATATTGGCGCGTCGCGGTGTGCGGTAATCGTGGGCGGACAAGACCAGATAGCAAGGCCGGCGGATGCCGGAAGCGGCGGCGGGTGTGTCGCTCATGGGCCGTGTCCTATGAATGAGTGAGAGAAAGCATGACTGATTGCAGGCGAAGACGATGTCGACTCATTAACGCGCCTTGGCCTGCGTCAGCAGCTTGCGGATGTTGACGATGGCAATCACATCGCGACGGAATGCAGGCCAGATCGCCAGCGCAAGCAGGCAAACCGCAAGCATCGCCAGTGCGCCAACGGCCAGCTGCTCCCAGAGCGGACCGCCAACCGTGATGGATGCGTAATACGCACATCCGCCCGCAATGCCGTAAGCGGCCATGGCGCGCATCGCATTGGTGAAGAGAGCTCCGACCGGCGCATCGGAAATCTTGCCGATCCATATCAGCGACAGCGGCCAGGTCAGCAACAAACCAAACGAATAGCCGATCGCCACGCCCATCGCGCCCCACCGCGAGCCGACGAAGATGCAGGCGATCAGCAGGATGCGGCTGACCAGCGAATACACCAGCTGCGCGCGCATCAATCCCCGCGCAAGGAACACCCAGTACGTCGCATAGGCCGCCGTCTGGAAGATACCGCCCAGTGTCAGCACTTGGAACAGCGGCACGGCCTCGCGCCACTGCTCGCCCAGCACCAGCACGATCAACGGCATCGCCAGTGCGCAAGCGAACGCGAACAGCGCAAAGATCAGATGCACCATCACGGTCTGTCCGCGCAGCAGGAACGCGCTGAAGCGTTCGCGGTCGTCCTGCAGCTGCGACAACACCGGCAATGCCACACTGGTGGCTGGCGCATTGATCTGGTTCAACGGCATCATCAACAACTGGAATGCGCGGTTGTACAAGCCCAGCGCGTCCGGCCCGGTCCGCCACCCGATGATCACCTGCCCCACGTTGCGACTGGCATAGCCCAGCAACTGCGCAGCCATCAGGTTCCAGCCGAAATTCATAAAATCGCGCATCGGTGCCGAACGCTGATAGCCACCCGGCAACCAGCGTGCGCAACTTGCGGCGATGACAAAATTGACGATGGCCTGCACCACCTGCTGTACCACCAGCGCCCAGTAGCCCCAGCCCAGTAGCGCAGCAGCAACCGCTGCGCCGAGGCCGAGTACCTGCGACCCCACGTCACTGAGCGCCACCTGCCCGAAGCGCAGCCCACGGCTCAGGTGCGCGCGGTACTGCGTGGTCATGCCATTGATCAGGAAGGTGACCGCCAGTGCCTGGGAAATCGTCACCAAGGCCGGCTCTTTGTAGAAGTTCGCAATCAGATGCGCCGACGCGAACACCACCAACGACAGCAGCAAACCGATACCGCTGTTGATCCAGAACAGGTTATCGCGTTGCTCGCGGCTGACATGCTTGGCTTGCACCGCCGCTGCCGACAGGCCGAAATCGCGCAGGATCTCGGCAGCGCCCACAATCGCGGTGACCATCGCCATCAGACCGTAGTCGTAAGGCGTCAGCAATCGCGCCAACAGAATGATGCCGCCGAACTGCACCACCATCTTGGCCGACTGGCCAAGCATGGTCACCGCTGCGCCGCCGGCAGCGCGCGACCCCAGGCTGCGTTGCGGCGGCGGCGGTGGCGTGGGAGATGTCATCGGAGGTGTCTCTGCGGTCACAGCGCGGCGTCTCCATCCTTGCCCAGCGCTTCCAGATAGGTGCGGTAATGCAACTGCCCGATCCGTGGCCAGTCGCGCTGCGATAGATCCGGCACCGGCCCGCGTGGTGCAGCACGCACCTTATCCAGCATGCCGGTCAGCAGCGCCGCATCGAACTCGCCGTCATACAGGAACACCCAACCGGGGCCGACTTCCTCGGCGATTGCTGCATTCGATTCGCTCCACGGCGCCAGCACCGGGCGTGCCAGCGACAACGCCAGCAACAAGGTGCCGGAGTTATGCATCTGCCGGTACGGCAACACCACTAGTTCGGCCTCACTGACTTCTCGCGCCAGCACCGGCTCTTCGACATAGGCCAGCAACGCGCTGATGCGCGGATCCTGCGTGCAGGCGCCTTCAACCAAGGCGCGCATCTGCGGCGTGGCCGGGTTGCCGACGATGCGCAGAGTCACGCGCGCATCGTCGACCTGGCGCATGGCGTCCAGCAGCGTTTCGACGCCTTTGTACGGGCGAATCAGGCCGAAGTGGAGCAACCGCCCCGGCACCGTGTTGCCCTGCTCCATCGTCGCGAACCAGTCGCGATAGTGCCCGTGCAGAATCGTATCGGTGAATGGTGGACGCGGCGGCGTGGTCGCATTGATGCGGATCCAGCGACGTGTCAGCCGGTCGATCCAGCGCAGCAGGCTACGTTCGCGCCAACCGCGGTCTTCATGCGGCGCAAGATTGTGCAGGGTGCGCACCACCGGCGTACCGGTCAGCTGCAGCTTGAGCAACAACAAGGCAGCACAGACCTGCTTGGCCAAGGTGCCGGCAGCAGTTGGATGGCGCAGCAGGTATTCGGGCCAATGCAGATGCAACACGTCGTAGTGCGACAGCAATGCATCACGCATCGAAAAAAAGCGCGGGTGTACTGCGGCGGGCAACGCGTCGTAGAGCTGGGTCAGATACGGGTTGGTGCTGGCATTGGGTTTTTCGGTGGAAAACAGCACCGTGACCTGTGGCTGGGTTGCCGCATGCGTCATCGACGGAGAAGCCAGCGCGCTCATCGCACAGCCTCCTGCACGCGCGGGATGCCCAACGCATCGTGGTATTGGTCGATGTAGCGCCCGACCACGTGCTTCCAGTCGTAGCGGCTGACGTAAGCCATGGACGCGGCACGACGGGTGACGAAATCGCCGTCGGCCTGCAGCGCGAGCGCCTGCACCTGATCGGCTGCTGCCGCGATCTTGTCGCGATTGACGATCACGCCCTGGCCCGATTCGTTGGCAAGCCGCACGAACGGCGGAATATCGCTGAGGATCGGAATCAGACCCGCACTCATCGCTTCCACCGCCGCGATACCGAAGCCCTCATGCCGCGACAGGCAGACGAAGAACTGCGCTTGCTGCATCAGCGCCCGCAACTGCTCCTGCGAGGGCGACATGCTCAGCTGCACCTTGTCCTGCAGCCCACGCTCGGCAATGGCCTTGCGCAAATCGGCTTCGTTCAGATCGTACTCGCGGCCGGCGATGATCAGCCGCCATTGTGGGTCGTGCTTGAGCGCGGCTTGCAACAACTCCAGCGTTTCGATCAACCCCTTGTTGACCGACCAACGCCCGAAATACAGCATCGTCCGGCCGGGCGTGCTCGCACCCTGCCCCGCATATTTCTGCACATCCACACCGTTTTCGATCACCCGTAGGCGCGATGGCGCCACCACCTTGGCGAACAGATCGCCATCGTTCTCGCTGGTGGCGATCACACGCGCGTAGGCCAGTGCAGAGGCGCGCGTGAGCGTTTGGAACCACAGCTGCTTCATGCGCGATGCGTAGGCGGTGTGGAAAAACCCACCATGCGTGGATACCACCATCGGCTTGCCGTGCAGCGGCTTTGTCAACGCCAGATAGTCGTAAAAAAAATCGATGCCGTGCAGATGGACAACATCGGCCGAACGAATCGCAGCAAGTATCGACGGCGCCAGCGGATAGCGCGACGATCCGCGATAGCCAATCCGCCGGATCGGCAGTCCTTGATGCGTGTCCTGCGCCGACAGCCGCGCACTGGGATCGGTGAACACACGATCCAGCGTCACGACCTCAACCGTATCGGTACTATTGGCTTGATGTTGGCGGGCAACATTGAGAACGACCTCTTCCATGCCTCCGATCGAAGGATGGAATTGGCGGACGACATGCACCACTTTCATTACGCCAATCTCCTTTGCCAGCGACGCGCACCCAGTTGCTGCGACGGCTGATGATTCCGAAAACTCGTCATTTGCGTTTCAATCCCAACATCCAAGGCGCCACACGCACCAGCACCGCGCGCATCGGCACGCTCATCGCGATCGCGAAAGCGCTTAGCCCCAACGCCCAGGCCGGCGTACCGATTGCGCTGCGTGCGATCACGCCCGTGCGCGCCACCACGCTGGTGGTCACCAAGAAAACCAACGTATGCGTGCATAAAATCAGCAGCGTATTGGTACCGATCCACTGCACCCAGCGCATGCCCCGAATGAAATGGGCGACGCAAAACGTCATCGCCGTTCCTAGCAGACTGACCAGCAGGAACACGGCAGCCGACTGCCCGAACTGCAGGTTGTTCACGTCCACCTGCCCGTTCCACCCGGCCAGCCACCACCACGCTGCGGCCAACGGCAGCAACGCCAGCGCCCACACCTGCGCGCCCAGCGATCGCAGCGCATCGGCAAAACGCGACAGCCAGCCGCCTATCGCAATGAAGAACAACGCGATAGGCAGCACGTCCAGCGCGAGCGGCAAGCGCAACTGCAGCGACGGGAACCAGCCTGCCCATGCCAGCGCCAGTGGCAAACTGACCGCCGCGATCGCCGCCGCACTCCATCGCACCCGCAACGCAAGGTAAGCGAGCGTTGTGACAAACAGCGCGGGAAGGAACCACAGCGCCGGAAGCACATACAGGCGTGAACCATTGGCCCACAGCAACCCCGTGAGCGGATGCCACAACGCTCGCGCCTGTGGATGGCCCGCGTGCCCATCCATCGCAGCGGTCAGCAACCACAGCGCATAGGCCACCATAAAAAATGCGAGATACGGAACCAGCAAGGTGCGCGCCAGCTTGGCAACCGTTGCACCCGTCAATGCGCGCTGCCCAAACCGTTCGCCAACCCAGCCCGACAACACGAAAAACAGCGGCACATGGAAGCTGTAAGCGAACAGCTTGTAGGCTGGCGGCATTCCGCTGGCATGGCCCAGTACGACCAGCGCGATGGCCAGTGCCTTTGCAGCGTCGATCTGCCAATCGCGCGCCGGCCTGGCGTCTGCCGGGCTGTGCGCACGCGTAACGTGCGCTGGAGATAGTTCGCTTGTCATGCCAAAACGTCGCTCATGCCGCCACCCGGCGCGCACCCAGCGTCCATGGGGCAAAGCGCATCAAGATCCAACGCAGCGGCACGCAGGCGGCCAATGCAAACAGCGTGACGAAGACCGCCCAGCCAAGCCCTGGACGCGCACTGCCGAATCCACCAGCCAATGCCGCAACCCCGGACAATACAAAGAACACCAACATATGCGTGCAAAGAATCAGCAAGGTATTGCGGCCGATCCATTGCAGCCACGCCCAGCTCTGCACCAGCCGCGCTGCGCAGACCACCATCAACGCACCAAGCAACGCGCTCACCAGGAACAGCGCGTGGTTGTGTCCGAATTCGAGCATGTTGACGTCGATTCGCCCGTTGGCTTTGGCCAGCCAGGCCACCGGCACTGCCAACACGACCGTCGCCAGGGCGCTGCCAGCCAAGGATATCGGCAGGCGCGGCGACACGTGGATCAGCAAAGCGCCCAATGCGTAGAAACACAGCGACACCGGTAGCACGTCCAAACCGAAAAAAATCCGCACGTGCTGGGCCGGGAACCAGTTCATCCAGAACCACGCCACGATTAACGCCAGCCCGGCGATCAATATCGGCGACATCAGGCGGCGCAATACCATGTAACTCACGACGGTCACCAACATGACCGGTAGAAACCACAGCGGTGGCTGTACATACAGGTCCGGGCCAATACCGGTGAACATCGCAACGATCGGCTCCCACCAGGGGTGACTTCCCCAGCGCGCAGCCTTTTCGCCGATATTGCGGGTTAGCAGCCAGTACGCGTAACCCAACAGATAAAAGGTGACATACGGCAGCAGCAGGCTGCGTGCCTGCTTGCTGATCGTCTGCGTCAAGCCGGTATCGCGCGAGGCATAACCTGCTGCCAACCAACCCGACACCAGGAAGAACAGCGGCACGTGGAAACTATAGGCAAATAACGTCATGCCATGCGGGACGCCCTTGGCATGGCAGAAGATCACCAGCAGGATCGCGATTGCCTTCGTCGCATCGATGCGCGGATCGCGGGCGCGGCCAGTGCTTGCAACCTGCGCGCCGGCGGCCGGCAAAGCCGATAGCGATGCCGGCGTTGCCGACACGCTCATCGTGCCGCTCCCGCAGGCAATGGCAACTGCGCGCCATCTACCGTTGGATCGTCCTTGATCAAAACAGCCGGTGTGCCGGACGCAGACCAGGTCGGCAGCATGTGCCACATGCAACCACAGACAAACCACCACAACGCCGACGTCTTGATCGAGAAGTAGCCGTTGGACACCAGCAGGCTCAATGCGAACGCAAAGATCGCCAGGTTCTTGAACAGCTGCCCTTCCTTGCTGGGCATCAACAACAGGAAGGAATACGACAGCAGGAACGCCAGCACGCCGACGATCGACTGCGACGCAATGAAATACGAGATCCCGCTATCGAAGTAACGGTACGCCTGATCAAAATCCAGACCCATCCAGGACTCGAACGACAAGTTATTCATCGAATACACGGTGAAGAACACCCGCCCCATCGTGGTGTCCTGGTACGCGGTGATGCCCGTGACCCAGACCAGCAACCACGCGCTCATGATCACCAACAGAAACACCAGGAAGGCCAGTCGCTGATCCAGCCGTTTCAATAGCGGCGACAGCAACACCATCAGCACACAGGTGCCCGCTGCCAATCGTCCGTCGGAAGCCACGATCATGAAGCCGATCAACCCCACCGACAGGATCAGCGCTGCCGGCCGCATCCAACGCCAGAACACCAACAAGATCGCGGTAAAGAAGCAGATGTAGTTGCCCATCGTCACCGGCTCGATGAACATCGAGGAGGCACGCGGCAGATTGGAACCCGGCAGGAAGTTGCGCTCACCCGGCCGCGTCGCGCTGACGAACAGATTGCTGTCTTCGTTCCAGAAGCCTTCGGCGCTCATGCCGCGCGCATTGACGAAGAAGCTCTTGGGATTGATCAGATCGCCGTATTTCACTGGCATCGCCAGCTCAAAGGCGGCAACCAGCGAGACGATGATGGTCATGCGGATGAAGAGCTTGGGCACCGAACCCGTGTAGGCCGAGCCAAGCACGACGAAAGCGAACACCACCAGCGCGTCGCGGAAAAACTTGGGGTCGATCTGCCAGTTCACCAGGAAACGCACGAACATCAGCGCGACGATGAAGCCAAGTCCACTGACGATCAGGGCAATGCGTTTGCGGCTCATCGAGCCCAGCCCCAACAGGAAGCAGGCCGCGTAAACCATGAACTCGACCGCGTAGGTAATCACCGGTCGCACGGTGAACACGTTCGCGTTGATGAACGCCAGTATCAGGTTGTAACCCACGCCCACCAGCAACGTCAGCTCGATGAGCAGGTTGTGCCAGCGGACGCGGGTCTCCTCGCTCATTCGAATCAGCATGCAGCCGCCTGCTTGAAAGAGGCGGCTGCGATGCAGCCGCCCGCGGCGCCAAACGCGCCAGGTCGCACGCTGCCCACCATCATCAGTACGCGGTCTTCTGTCCGAGCACGCGCACCGCGGTCAGCACGATGATGCGGATGTCCAGCCACAGCGACCAACGACGGATGTAATCGAGGTCGTACTGGATACGCTTTTTCATTGTGCGCAATTCCGGGGTTTCGCCACGGAAGCCGTTCACCTGCGCCCAACCGGTGATGCCCGGCTTGACGTAGTGACGCTGCATGTAATGGTTGATCAGCTTTTCGTAGTGCGTGTTGTGCTGCGCGGCGTGCGGACGCGGGCCGACAATCGACATGCTGCCGCCCAGCACGTTGAAGATCTGCGGCAACTCGTCCAAGCTGCTGCGGCGCAGGAATGCACCGAAACGCGTGATACGGGCATCGTTCTTGGTCGCCTGCTGGATCGTGGTGCCATGGTCGTCATGCACACGCATCGAGCGGAACTTGAACATGTAGAACTCGCGGCCACCCAGGCCATGACGGCGCTGGCGGAAGAACACTGGGCCCGGCGAGCTCAATTTGACGCCCACTGCAATCGCGGCCATCAGCGGCCACAGGCCCATCAGCGCGATGACGGCCAGAATCTTGTCCTGCAACGCCTTGGCCACCACGAAGTAATTGTCGCGGTCCACACCGCCCTGGCGCAGGTTGATCACCGGCACATTGCCGATCTGCTCGCCAGACTGATTCAGCAGACCGAAATCGAACAGGTCCGGCACCAGCTTGACGTTGATCGGGTAACGATCCAGGCGCTGCAGCAGCTGCTTAATGTGGTCGCGCTCACCCAGCGGCAGCGAGATCCACACCTGCTCGACCTGGTTCTCCTTGAGGTAGTCGATCAACGCATCCGGCTCGCCCAGGCACGGCAGCGACTGGCGCTGTTCGGTCACGGCAATATCGTACGGAGTGCGGAAATAACCCACCAGATTCATGCCGACCCACGGGTTACGGCTCAGATAGTGGTTGATCTTCACCACCGGGTGACGCAGACCCACCACCACCACACGTTGGACGTCCACACCCTGAGTACGCAGATGGTTCAGGAACCCGCGCAGCACCGTGCGGGCAGCGACCAGCGATGCCAAGCCGCCGACGAACCACAGGCCGATCCAACCGCGCGACACCTGCTCGCCCACCTGCACGATCAGCGCATGCACCGCAAACAGCGCGAAGACACCGCCGAACGCGCCGCCCAGCACCATCAGTTCGCTCAACAGGCCACGGCCGCGCCAGCTGCGGTACAACGGGAACAGCGCAAAGCAGATCACCGAATACAGCAGCGTGGTGGCGATCGCCAGCCGATACGGCGCTGCCGGCACCCAGGAACCGAACACGATGCGGTAAGCGACCAGACCGGACACCACAACCATGGTCAGGTCGAAGACGCGCAGAACCAAGTCGGCCGCAGCCGAATATTTGGACAACAATCGCGGCGAGGAAGTTGTGTAAGTCGCGCTACTCAAGTCTGCCAAAAGCATGGGGATGTCCTCCAAACTCGATACGACGCATGCGGGGGAACATACGAATCGCACGCGAGCTTTCAATCATCTCCGTCAAAGCGATCACCGCGGCAAAACCTACCGACCCCAGATCACTCGACAGCCCTTTGTTTCAACAGAGACAAACTTTCAAACGAGGGAACCCGAAACATACGGGATCCCTCCTTTTCCACGCTGAATCAGTTGTCACTTTAATTAACCATCGTTTTGCAACATCACCATGTCAGTTCAACCGCGTTTCCTGCCCATTGACGCGTAAGAAGTACCGAACGAGAGCCACAGCCAAGCCTAGGAATACGCCAAAGATGAGTCCCAGAGCGAGATTCAGTTTTAGTTTCGGCGAAGTCTTCGACGTGGGCACATCTGCGGTATCGACGATGGTCACGTTGTTGGCGCCGACATTGCCGGCAACACCGATTTCCTTGTAGCGTTGAAGAAGCGCATCGTAGAGTTGACGGTTGGTGTCGACGTCGCGCTTGAGCATGTTGTAACGAATGCTGCGGCCCTGCAGATCAAGCTCGTTATTACGCAAACCGGCAATGCGTTCGTTGAGCAGCTGCTCCTGATGCACCGACGCGTCGTAGGCCGCCTTCAGCGACTGGCGAACATTGATGACCTCGCCATTGATCTGCCGACGCGACTCTTCGATCTGCGCCTTCAGGCGCTGCATCTCAGGATAGTCCGGCTTGAAGGTCGACAGCTTCTGCTGGTATTCGCTGGTCAGCTGCACTTGCTGGGTACGCAGACTCTGGATCAGCGGGCTGCTGAGCACCTGCGGCAGCGACATACCATCGCCACTTTCCGCTTGACGCCAGGCAGCCTCGGCCTTGATCCGGGCATCCTGGGCGGAAGCCAGCAATGCGTTGAGATCGGTCAGGTTCTGGGCGGGCAATGAAGGTTTGTCGTCGCCCACCGAAACGATCTGCTCATCGGTCGAGTACGTAACCAGCGACTTTTCCGAGTCCTCCACCTTGGCGCGCAACTGCTCCAATCGCTCAGCGAGGAACTTGGTCGCAAAGGAGGACGCCTTCATGCGGCGCTCCTGCGTACTGATGATGAACATCTTTGCGTACGTGTTGGAGATCTTAGCCGACAGCACCGGGTCAGGCGAATCGTAATTGACGTAGACCAGGCGCGAATTGAGGATCGGCTCGACGACCAGACCTGCCAGCAACGTATCGGTGAGGCTGCGCTCGACGATCGCCTGACGCGAATCGACCGACTTGCCTGCCTCGGGATTCTTCGCTGCGGCCTTTTCCAGCGCCTCGTCCACCTGCTCCTTGAACGCCGGCTCCTTGTCCAGCTGGGCTTCGCGGATCACCGCGCGCGCCAGCGAACGGCTCTGCAGCAACTGATACTGCGTTTGGTAGAAATCGCGATCCTGCGGTGATTCCACCGGCATCAGGTTATCGACGTTCACTACATTGAGCGAATCGCGCTCGATCTGCAGCGTGCTGGTCGCGCGGTACTTCTCCGGCATCAGTAACGTGATGACCAGCGCAAGCAACAGTGAGGCCAGTGCGATCGCGATGATCAGCCAACGCTGCGACACCAGGGCGCGCCAGTAATCGAGCAAGCCCACATCGGCGAGTTCGAGATGCCCGTGACGGTGAGACGAAGAGGAACGATTGTCGGAATTCATACTCATCGGTAAGCGCGCCACACCATCACAAGAGGAGTCAGTTCCAGCATGGTGCGCAACCATACGCGCGCATCCGAGCGGTACACCACGACGATATCGCCGCCGTAAATCTCAGGATCCGGATTGGTGCCCTTCTCGATCTCGGTCAGGTCGAACCGCGCGATCATCTTTTGCCCATTGACCATGCGGAACACGATGACGTTGCCGCGGCTGGCCACGGTGCTGACGCCCTTGGCCTGCGCCACGGCCTGCTGGAGCGTCAGATTGGCCCCGATGACCGGGTAGATGCCGGGCTCGGTAACAGCACCGGTCACAGTGACGCGGCGACCGTTGGATTCCTGCACGAACACCGACACCTGAGGATTTTGCAGGTAGCCGTTGCGATACCGGTCGGCCACCATCTTTTCCAGCTCGCCGACGCCCATGCCGGCTGCGTTGACATCGCCGATGAGCGGCAACGAAATGTGGCCGTTCTGATCGATACGCACCTGCCGTTCCAGATCGTCGATCTGGAACACCTTGACCAGCAGCAGATCGCCTGGAGAGAGTCGATACTCGGGCTGCACTGCAGACATCGCGAGCGGATCGGGAAGCGGCAACGACGTCGCCATGTCTTTCCCGGTGCTGCAAGCGCCCAGTGTTATCGAGCAGATCAAGGCCAGGCTCAGCGCTTGGCAAAATCGTCCGATCAGTTTCTTCATGCGTGTGGCTGGCTGCCTCGGTTGGGTGGGACAGGAGCTCGCGCAGCATTCAACCGGCCAAACACGCCAGCACGAACGTACGACAGAGGGTTCATCCCAAGACATCGGGATCACGACAGATAAGGCGTGTTGCACTGCACTATGGCACAGAAAGATTGCACTGCAAGACACTACACGCCATTTTTTTGACGGCGTTGGCCTATTGATTCAAGTTCGTCGATATCGCGTTAACGAACCGTGATCCACGGTTGGGCGTAGCCTTGAGGTTTTGGAACGTTTCCGGACACTTAGCATCATTCCGTGACCCAAGTCCATAGCGAACTGGGCCGCAAAAACCGAGCGCTCGCCTGGCGTTCATGCTGCGGTGCGATATGCCGATCTACCTATGCTGCGCCGCAGGCGTAGACATAAAAATGCAATGTTGCACGGCAACAAAAAGCCCATGACAGAATGTCATGGGCTTGATAGGTGGTCGGGGTAGCCGGATTCGAACCGACGACCACTAGTCCCCCAGACTAGTGCGCTACCAGGCTGCGCTATACCCCGAAGATGCTGCGCTCCGCCGCGAGGGCGGCCTGCGATTATAGCGGCTTTGTGAAACGTTTTCCTAGCGGCGCAGCAGTTGCAGGACTTCTTCCAGCTCCATGCGCACCTGCTTGATGATCTGATTGCTCAGCGCGGACTCGCTCTTGGCACCCTCGCCTTCCAGGCGTAGGCGCGCACCGCCGATGGTGTAGCCCTGCTCGTACAACAGTCCACGGATCTGACGCACCATCAGCACGTCATGGCGCTGGTAGTAGCGCCGGTTGCCGCGCCGCTTGACCGGCTCCAGGCTGGGAAATTCGGTTTCCCAGTAGCGCAGCACATGCGGCTTGACGTCGCATAGCTCGCTCACCTCACCGATGGTGAAGTAGCGCTTTGCCGGGATCGGCGGTAGCTCGCGATTACTGCCCGGATCCAGCATAAGCCTCCACCCGTTCCTTGAGTTTCTGTCCGGGGCGGAACGTCACTACGGTCCGTGCCGAGATCGGAATTTCTTCGCCGGTCTTGGGATTGCGACCGGGCCGTTGGTTCTTGCGCCGCAGATCGAAGTTGCCGAAACCGGACAGCTTCACCTGACGGCCCTGCTCCAGCGCATCGCGCAGCACATCGAAGAACGCGTCGACAAATTCCTTTGCCTCACGCTTGTTCAGACCGACCTCGTCGAACAGACGTTCGGCCATCTCCGCTTTCGTCAATGCCATGCCAATCCCCTGGTTACCGCCTCAACTCCGGATCCGGGCGCGATGCTCGCGCTCGATCACGGCCACCACATCGGTCACGACCGCATCGACGTCCCGGTCGGTGAGAGTGCGCGAGTTATCCTGCAAAATCAAGCCCATAGCCAGACTCTTGAAACCTGGCTCGACCCCTTGCCCGACATAGCGGTCGAACAACTGCACCTCGCGCAACAACGGCCCGACCGTAGTCCGCACACTCGCCGACACTGCCGCCCAGCTCACCTCTTCCGGCACCAGGAAGGCCAGATCGCGGCGCACCGAGGGGAAGCGGGACAGCTCACCGGCACGCGGCAGCGCCCGCTGCACCAACGACGCCAGCTGCAGTTCGAACGCGACCACGTCCACATCGATGTCCAGCGCCTTGGCCAGGCGCGGATGCACCTGCCCGATCCAGCCGATGCGGGCACCGTCACGATAGATATCGGCCGACCGGCCCGGATGTCCGAACGGCTGCGTCGACGGCTGGAACTCCAGCTGCGCGCCACTGGCCGCAGCCAGCGCCATCAGGTCGCCCTTCAAATCGTGGAAATCCACCTTGCGCGCGACCTCGCCCCACTGCAGCGCCAGCGCATCGCCGCACACCGCCGCGGCAACGTGCTGCGATTCCAGCGGCGCTGCGCCGGCATCGGTGGCCGCAGCGAACACCTTGCCCAGTTCGAACAAGCGCACCCGCCCGGCTTGACGGGCAGCGTTACGACCCAGTGTCGCCACCAGGCCCGGCAACAAGCGTGGACGCATGATCGCCAGTTCCGCACTCAGCGGGTTGGCCAACGGCACCAGGCCATCGGTGAGCTGCCAGCGCTCCAGCAAACCGGCATCGACGAAGGCGTAGTTGATGGTTTCCTGCAGTTCGCGCGCCACCAGCTGGCGTCGCACGCTGAGTTCGTCCAGCTGGGTTTCGCTCGGCATTGCGATGCGACTGGCGCCGCCGGGCAGCGTGGTCGGCACCCGGTCGTAACCGTGGATACGCGCCAGCTCTTCAATGAGATCTTCTTCGATGGCGATATCGAACCGACGGCTTGGCGCGACGACGTGCCAGCCTTCGGGCACCGCCTCGAGCTGCATGCCGAGCGCGCTCAAAATCCGCACCACATCGGTGTCGTCGATGTGGATGCCGAGCACGCGCGCGATGCGTGCGCGACGCAACGCAATGCGTACCGGCTGCGGCAGATGCTCCGGCAATTGAGCGTGCACCACCGGGCCCGGCGTGCCGCCTGCCAGTTCCAGCACCAGACGCGTGGCGACCTCGATCGCCTGTGGCGGCAATGCCGGATCCACGCCCCGCTCGAAGCGATGCCCGGCATCGGTATGCAGGCCAAGTTTGCGGCCACGGCCCATGATGGCGGCCGGATCGAAATACGCCGACTCCAGGAACACATTGCGCGTCGTGTCGGTGACGCGTGTGTCCAGCCCGCCCATCAAGCCAGCCAGCGCCACGGGGCGGTCGGCATCGGTAATGGTCAGGAAGCTGTCGTCCAGCGTGACCTGCCGCCCGTCCAGCAGCGCCAACTGCTCGCCACTGCGCGAACGACGCACACCGATCGATCCCTGCAAGGTATCCAGATCGAAGGCATGCATCGGCTGGCCCAGTTCCAGCATCACGTACTGGGTGATATCCACCAGCAACGACACCGGGCGCACGCCGCTACGGCGCAGCCGCTCGGCCAGCCACACCGGCGTTTTCGCGGACGGGTCAATGCCTTCGATCACACGGCCGCAATACCGAGGCGCTTCCTTGCCGGCATTCAATTCCACCGCGAGCGTGCGTGTGGACACCGATGCAACGGCCCCGGCATCGAATGCCACCACTTCGCTGGCGCAGGCGGCGGCCACGTCGAAGGCGATGCCACGCACGCTGAAACAGTCAGCACGATTTGGGGTGAGTTTGATCTCGATGCTGGCATCGGGCAGTCCCAGATACTCGGCAAGCGCTTGCCCCACCGGCGCATCGTCCGGCAACTCGAACAGCCCGGACGCATCGCCATCCAGGCCCAGTTCCTTGGCCGAACACAACATGCCATTGGATGCCACACCGCGCAGCTTGGCAGCGGTAATGGTCAGATCGCCGATCTTCGCACCGACCAGCGCCAACGGCGCCACCAGACCCGGGCGCGCATTCGGCGCGCCACACACGATCTGCAGCAACTCGCCCTGCCCTGCATCGACGCTGCAGACCTGCAGGCGATCGGCTTCCGGGTGTCGCACAGCTTCGACGATGCGCGCCACGACCACCTGACCGAGCGACTCGCCCAGCGGTGTGACGTCTTCGACTTCCAGGCCGATCGCCGTCAGCGTCGCAGCCAGTTCGTCGCGCGAGGCCTGGATCGGAACGTGGCTACGCAGCCAATTTTCAGAGAATTTCATGAGGGGCCGGGAATCGGGAATCGGGAATCGGGAATCGGGAATAGAGAATCGCAAAAGCAGGGGCACCGGGGCTTCGAGACGGGATCCGCAAGGCGCGTGGCTTTTGCGATTCCCGATTCCCCGCCGTCAGGCGAACTGCCTGAGGAAGCGGACGTCGTTTTCGAAGAAGGCGCGCAGGTCGTTGACGCCGTAGCGCAGCATCGCAAAGCGCTCCACGCCCAGACCGAAGGCGAAGCCGATGTAGCGCTCGGGGTCGATGCCGACACTGCGCAGCACGTTCGGATGCACCATGCCGCAGCCCAGCACTTCCAGCCAGCGCGTGCTGCCGTCGGGCTGCTGCCAAGCGATATCCACTTCCGCGCCCGGCTCCACGAACGGGAAATAGCTGGGGCGGAAGCGCATTTCGAAATCGCGCTCGAAGAACGCACGCACGAACTCGGACAAGGTGCCCTTGAGATCGGCGAAAGTCGAATGTTCGTCCACCAGCAGACCCTCGACCTGATGGAACATCGGCGAGTGGGTCTGATCCGAATCGGAGCGATACACCTTGCCGGCCGCAATCATGCGCAGCGGCGGCTTATGCGCATCCATGTAACGCACCTGCACACCTGAAGTGTGGGTGCGCAACAGACGTCCGTCGCCGAAATAGAACGTGTCGTGCATCGCGCGCGCCGGATGGTGCGGCGGGAAGTTCAGCGCTTCGAAGTTGTGCCAGTCGTCCTCGATTTCCGGACCATCGGACAACTCGTACCCCAGCCGCGCAAAAATCTCGACGATACGCTCGAGCGTGCGCGTCACCGGGTGCAGACCACCGCGCTCGCTGCGGCGGCCCGGCAAGGTGACGTCGATGCGTTCGCCGGCCAGACGGGCATCCAGTGCGGCGGTTTCCAGGGTGTGTTTGCGTTCGGCCAACGCCGCAGTCAACGCGTCGCGCGACAGATTGATCGCTTCGCCAGCGGCCTTGCGTTGATCGGCGGGCAAGGTGCCGAGTTGCTTGAGC
The DNA here is from genome assembly GCF_002846205.1 of Xanthomonas prunicola. Classification (GTDB taxonomy): domain Bacteria; phylum Pseudomonadota; class Gammaproteobacteria; order Xanthomonadales; family Xanthomonadaceae; genus Xanthomonas; species Xanthomonas prunicola. The sequence goes on along the minus strand of NZ_PHKV01000004.1, from coordinate 25,271 downwards.
TGAGCGGTAATGCTGCCACTCTTGCCCAGCAACGCGACACGCAAGGCTTCCAGTTGGTCCGGCGTCTGCGCCGCGGCAACATCGGCCAGCGCGCGTTCGGTCAGGGATTGAATCTCACTCATTGCACTTGCGCCTCAACTGCTAGCCGAACGGTGTTTCCGGATACACCGGAACGCATTGTCACTGCATTGATCTGTCATCGCCCACTTGGCGGCTTCGCAAAAACGCAAAAGGGGAAGGACTCGCGCCCTTCCCCTGCATATCTGCTTGCCCTCGCCGGAGGCCTGTACACGAATGTGCAAGCTCCCTCGAGAAACTCCCCTTCAAAAGTCCGCACATGGATGTGCGGGCTCTTGCGAGGGACTCGCACCTATGCCGCCAGCGCGCCCTTTGCCTTCTCGGCCAGCGCGGCAAAGCCGGCGGCGTCGTGCACGGCGATATCGGCCAGCACCTTACGGTCCAGGGTGATGCCAGCCTTGAGCAGGCCATTCATGAAACGGCTGTAGCTCAAGCCGTTGATGCGGGCAGCCGCATTGATGCGGGTGATCCACAGCGAACGGAAATTACGCTTCTTCTGCTTACGGCCAATGTAGGCGTACTGCTGCGCCTTGATGACCGCCTGCTTGGCAACGCGGAAGACCTTGCGGCGAGCGTTGTAGTAGCCCTTCGCCAGGGTCAGAATTTTCTTGTGGCGGCGGCGCGCCTGCACACCACGCTTTACTCGTGCCATGGGTCAGTCCTCAGAGGTAGGGAAGCATACGATCGAGACGGCCTGCGTCCTCGGCACGGACGTGATTCGTCTGCCGCAGGTTGCGCTTCCGCTTGGTCGCTTTCTTCGTGAGGATGTGGCTACGGTTCGCGTGACCGCACTTGTACTTGCCGGAGGCGGTCTTGCGGAAACGCTTGGCCGCCGCCCGGTTGGTCTTGATCTTGGGCATTGCAATGTCCTTGATGGTGTTTTGTCACTGACACGGGCGGCAGTCTTGCGACCACACTTTCCATCCTTGCCCTTGCCTGCTTGTAAGTCCTTGATCGAACACGATCCGGACAGGTCCTGATGCCGCTTGCACGGCGCCCGGCAAAACCGGGCCGCGCAGTATGCCCGTTGCCGGGAATTCTTGCAACCAATTGATCTTGCAACCACAACGGACCCCGCCGGGGCCCGTCGCAGCAACGAAGAAGATCCTCAGATCTTCTTCTTGGGCGCAATCATCATGACCATCTGACGCCCTTCCAGGCGCGGACGGGATTCGATGACGATGTCTTCGCCCAGATCGGCTTCGATCCGCGCCGCCATCTCGCGACCGAGCTCCTGGTGGCTCATTTCACGGCCACGGAAGCGGATGTTGACCTTGACCTTGTCGCCCTCTTCCAGGAAACGGCGCATGTTGCGCAGCTTGATCTGGTAGTCGCCCTCGTCGGTGACCGGACGGAACTTGAGTTCCTTGATCTCGACCTGCTTGGTCTTCTTCTTGGCCTCGTTGGCCTTTTTCTGCTGCTCGAACTTGAACTTGCCGAAATCCATGATCTTGCAGACCGGTGGATCGGCCTGCGGTTGGATTTCGACCAGATCCAGGCCTTCTTCTTCGGCCTTGGCGAGCGCTTCGTCGCGCGACAACACGCCGACCATCTCACCGTCACTGCCGATCACGCGGACGCGCGGCACACGGATTTCTTGGTTCTTGCGGTTCTGTTTGTTGTCAGGGGTACTGATATTGCAATCTCCCAGGGGAATCGAACCGGCGCATCCGGATCATCCAGACCGGCCGGGGTTGGCTCACGCTACCTGCTCTGCCTGCAGGCGTTCGATGAAGGCTGAGACCGCCATGGTCCCGAGGTCCTCCCCCGAACGCGTCCGCACGGCGACTGCGCCATTTTCCTTCTCGCGGTCACCGACCACGAGCAGATATGGCACGCGTTGCAGCGTATGCTCGCGAATCTTATAACCGATCTTCTCGTTACGCAAATCGGCGCTGACACGGAAGCCTTGATTTGCAAGGGTTTTCCGCACCGAGTCGACATATTCAGCCTGAGCGTCGGTGATGTTGGCGACAACGACCTGCACCGGGGCCAGCCAGGACGGGAAGGCGCCGGCGTGGTGTTCGATCAAAATGCCGATGAAACGCTCCATCGAACCCACAATCGCCCGGTGCAGCATGACCGGGTGCTTCTTCTGGCTGTTCTCGTCCACGTACTCGGCGCCGAGGCGGCCTGGCATCATGAAATCGACCTGCATGGTGCCCAGCTGCCAGGTGCGGCCGATGGCGTCCTTGAGGTGGTATTCGATCTTGGGGCCGTAGAAGGCGCCCTCGCCCGGCAGCTCCTGCCATTCCACCCCGCACACGCCCAGCGCGCTGCGCAGCGCGGCTTCGGCCTTGTCCCAGGTGACATCGTCGCCCAGGCGCTTTTCCGGACGCAGCGCGATCTTGATCTCGATGTCCTCGAAGCCGAACGCGGTGTAGACCGCCAGTGCCTGCTGATGGAAGGCGGTGACTTCGGATTCGATCTGCGATTCCAGGCAGAACACGTGCCCGTCGTCCTGGGTGAAGCCGCGCACGCGCAGGATGCCGTGCAGCGCGCCCGAGGGCTCGTTGCGGTGGCAGGCGCCGAACTCGCCGTAGCGGATCGGCAGGTCGCGGTAGCTATGCAGGCCCTGGTTGAACACCTGCACGTGACCCGGGCAATTCATCGGTTTGACCGCGTAGGTGCGCTTCTCCGACTCGGTGAAGAACATCGCGTCCTGGTAGTTGTCCCAGTGGCCGGACTTCTGCCATAGCGACACGTCCAGGATCTGCGGGCAGCGCACTTCGCCATAGCCGCTGTCGCGATAGACCTTGCGCATGTACTGCTCGACCACCTGCCACAGCGACCAGCCCTTGGGATGCCAGAACACCAGGCCCGGCGCCTCTTCCTGCAGATGGAACAGGTCCTGCGCCTTGCCGATGCGGCGATGGTCGCGCTTGTCGGCTTCTTCCATGCGCAGGATGTAGGCGTCCAGCTGCTTCTTGTCGGCCCAGGCGGTGCCGTAGATGCGCTGCAGTTGCTCGTTCTTGGCATCGCCGCGCCAGTAGGCGCCAGAGATGCGGGTCAGCTTGAAGGCCTTGAGGAAGCGCGTGTTGGGTACGTGCGGGCCGCGGCACATGTCCACGTATTCCTGGTGGTAGTACAGGCCCATCGCGGTGATGTCGTCGGACATGTCCTCGATCAGGCGCAGCTTGTACTCCTCGCCGCGCTGGGCGAACACCTCGATCACCTCGGCGCGCGGGGTGACCTTCTTGATCACGTCGTAGTCCTGCGCGATCAGGTCCTGCATGCGCTGCTCGATCGCGGCCATGTCGTCCGGCGTGAACGGGCGCTCGCTGTAGATGTCGTAATAGAAGCCTTCGGCGATGACCGGGCCGATCACCATCTTGACCTCAGGATACAGCTGCTTGACCGCATGCCCGACCAGATGGGCGCAGGAGTGGCGGATGATCTCCACGCCTTCGGCGTCCTTGGCGGTGATGATGCGCAGGCTGGCGTCATGGTCGATGACGTCGCTGGCGTCGACCAGCTGGCCGTCGACCTGGCCGGCGATGGTGGCCTTGGCCAGGCCGGCGCCGATCGACTGGGCGACCTGCATCACCGAGACGGGGGATTCGAATTCGCGGCGGCTGCCGTCGGGAAGCGTGATATTGATCATGGGCAAGAATGAGGTCTGGTCTGGCTGCAGCGGTCCGCTGCCATGGGAGATCTGTCCATTGCTGGACAGGCTCGGAGAGGAATGCAGGAAGTGAGTCGAAACAGCGCCATCAAGGCGCTCTGCGCACTGGCGCAGGCAAGGATCAGCGGTGGGCGGTGGTAGTGCTCATGTCGCACGCTGGGCCGGCGCTGGGCGCGGGCCACCTTCTCGCAAGGGGTCTCGGGCGTGAATGGTAAACCAATCAGCCGGCCACTGTGCAGGGCGGCACGGCGTCGGCGGGCGCGTGGCATGATGCCGGCCACTTGTCCTGCCGTTGCCGACCATGACCATCAAGGGTAAAGCCACCTCGCTGGATATCGCCTACCTGGCCGGCGTGTCGCAGCCCACCGTGTCGCGCGCCCTGCGCGGCAGCCCGATGGTCAACGAGGAAACCCGCAAGCGGATCCTGCGCATCGCGCACGAGCTGAACTACAAGGTGGACAAGAACGCCTCGTCGCTGCGGCTACGCAATGCCGGCACGCTGGCACTGCTCTTCTTCGAAGACCCCACTGCCGACGATTCGTTGATCAACCCGTTCTTCCATTCGATGCTGGGGTCGATCACACGTGCCTGCGCGCTGCAGGGCTACGACCTGCTGGTGTCGTTCCAGCAGTTGTCCAAGGATTGGCAAGCCGATTACGAAGACAGCAACAAGGCCGACGGCATCATCCTGCTGGGCTATGGCGATTACCAGCAGTCGCGCCAGCGGCTGCAGTTGCTGGTCGAGCAAGGCACCCACTTCGTGCGTTGGGGCGCGGCCCTGCCCGGCCAGCCCGGCATCTCGATCGGCAGCGATAATTACCAGGGCGGCTTGGACATCACCCAGCATCTGCTGGCGCAGGGCTGCCGGCGCATCGCGTTTCTGGGCCATGCGTCCAACCACTACCCCGAATTCGAAGAACGCTATCGCGGCCATGTCACTGCACTAGCGCAGCACGGCTTGGTAGCCGACCCGGCGCTGCAGTTCGATGCGATCACCACCGAATCGTCCGGCCATGCCGCATGCCTAGCATTGCTCGACAGCGGCAAAGCGTTCGACGCGGTCTGTGCGGCCAGCGATCTGATTGCGATCGGCGCGATGCGTGCCCTGCGTGAGCGCGGTCTGCGCGTGCCGCAGGACGTTGCGGTCAGCGGCTTCGACGATATTGCGTTGGCGGCATCGGTTGCGCCGGCGTTGTCGACCGTGCAGCAGGACACCAAGCAGGCCGGCACGTTGCTGGTGGAAAGCCTGGTTGCCTTGATTCGCGGCGAAGCGGCGCAGAGCCGCACGATTCCTGTGCGTTTGGCGCTACGCGATTCATCGCGCAGCGATGGGCTGCAGCCGCCGCTGGGTTGGGCGCCGTCGTCTGCGGTTGACGCCGGCGATGCGGCTCGGGGGCGCGCAGCTAACAAGACTGCTGAGCGCTGAGGATTCGGGATTCGGGATTCGTTAAAGCACGCAGCTCGGACACCGCAACGAATCGCATCCGAGCGCATGCTAGATATTCTCGTAAGAACGCTTTGAGCCCCTATTTATTGCGCGCATCGCGCGCGATTTGCTCGGCCATTTGAAGGTCCAGCTGCTTGCGCAGGGCCGGGTCGGTGATGGGTGCATCCGACAGCAACACGCGCACGCCATGCGCCGGCACTTGCGTGGCCAGACCTCGCTGTACCGGCAGCTGCGCGCCGCTCATCGCATCACGCCAGGTGCCCGGCTGCAGGAAGCGCTTCACTTCGATGGTTGCCTCGGTATCGGCCTTGTTGAGCAGCACCAACGCTGTTTGTGTCGTGCCAGCCTGCTGATAGACGCGCAGGAATGCGGCTTGATTGCCGCGCAACTGCACATCGACCTGCACACCGCGCTGCAATGCCGGCGTGTCGCGACGGACCTGGGCGATCTGCCGTAGCGGGGCGAAGATCGGACTCTGCGGCGCATCGCGAATGCGCTCGACGCCGAAGTAATTCCGGTTGCCGGCATGTTCGGCACGACCACGCATGAAGCCGATTTCCGAGCCGTAATAGATCACCGGAATACCGCGGGCGGTAAACAGCCAGTTGTGGGCATCGATAAACCCGTTATCGCTGGCATCCAGGCGCGCCATGTCGTGGTTGTCGTAGAAGCTCATCAACTCATAGGGATTTGCGTACGGCCCCTGACGCAGGAACAACGGCGTTGCGAGTTTTTCGAAGCCGGCCTGCTCATGACCGAACACCGCAGCAAGTTGCTGTTTCAGCGGAAAATCCAACACGCTGACACCTGCGTTGCGCGCCCAGGTATGGCCGGCAATCTTGTTGGCGTCGTAATCGAAGGCTTCGCCGAACATGAAAAACCCAGGGCGTTTTTCACGCATACGTGCAACGAAGGCATGCCAGAAACGATCCGGCATCCAGCCGATGGTGTCGATGCGGAATGCGTCAGCGCCCTGCTCCATCCACTGCAGGTAGGCACCAGACAGATAATCCAGCACCGCCGGATTGTTTTCATTGAGATCGGACAACTCCGCCAGACCGCCGCCGGTGTTGTAAAAGGCATGCAACCGGTTGTGCTGCGGATCCAGCTGTGCAGGCGGAAGATTCTGATGGTCGGCGACCAGGCGACCCTGCGCATCGTAAATCTTGCCGAAACCCGGCTGCGCCTGCGGCATGGTGTAAGCCGGCGAACCATGGTTGCCGACGATATCCAGCACCACCTTCAACTTGCTGGCGTGCATCGCGCGGGTGAAGCCAGCGAAATCCAGGCCTGGGCTGGGAAGATGCTCGTCGAGCTTGTAGAAGTTGACGCCCCAATAGCCGTGATAGCCGGTCTTGCCATGGTCGCTGAGCGTGCTACCGCAGGTAATCGGTTTGCCGCCGGTAAATGCTTCGTCGGGGTTGTCGACAATCGGGGTAATCCATACCGCGCCGAAGCCCATGTCGCGGATGTAATCGGCATGCTCGACGATGCCTTTGAAGTCGCCACCGAGATAGCCGATGTTGTCATCGCTGCCATCGGCGCACGGCGTGGGAACGTCAAACGTGCGATGCGCCCCGCCCTGGTCGCGCTGGTCGTTGCCGGTGTCGCCATTGACGAAGCGGTCGGTCACCACGAAATACACCGCCTCGGCCGCAAACGGCTCCAAAGTGCCGTAATAGTCCTTGGCTGCGGGCGTCGCCATTGCCGCGCCTGCGTACATCGTCAACGCCACATACATCGCACTGCGCATCACTGCCCTCCCGAGGCGACGGGGACCCGCACCACGCATACGCCTGCGATCAACAGGCTGAGCCCGCCGATGGCCAACGCATAGATCGGCTGGCCGCCCAACCAGACGCGCAGCACGAAGCCCAATGCGCTGGCGGCGACCAACTGCGGAATCACGATAAAGAAATTGAAGATACCCATGTACACGCCCATCTTGGCGGCGGGCACGCTGTCGGATAGCAAGGCGTACGGCAGCGACAGGATGGAGGCCCAGGCGAAGCCGACGCCCAGCATGGACAGCAGCAGCCAGTGCGGGTCGCGGATGACCAGCATCGACAGCAGACCGACTGCGCCCAGCCACAGATTGCACAGGTGGCTCCAGCGCAGGCCGATTGCACGCACCAGCAGCGGAATCACCATGGCGGCCAAGGCAGCGAATCCGTTGTAAGCGCCGAACAACACGCCAACCCAATTTGCCCCATCGTTATAGGCCGCCGACGCGGTGTCGCTCGCACCAAAATGCACTTGCGTCACCGCGGCAGTGGTGTAGATCCACATCGCAAACAACGCAAACCACGAGAAGAACTGCACCCAGGACAGCCGGCGCATCGTTAGCGGCATGCTGCGCACGTCCTGCACGATCGCCACCAGCATGCTGCGCGCAGGCAACATGCGCGCCAATGCCAGCAAGAGCCCGTAGGCGATACACAAACCGGCCAGCACATACAGCATGCGATCGCCATGCTGCCAGGCGATCGCCGCGGCGAGCAGCACGCCCAGGCCGCACCACAGCGCGCTCGCCGCAGACGACGGCGCCGCGCCGGTGCTTGCCGCAACCGCGACCGGCGGATGCGCATCATCGAAGCGTGCAAGCTGCTCGGGGCTGTACTCGCGCGTCCGCAGCACGGTCCAGCTAATCGACAGGAACAACACCGCTGCGCCGAGATAAAAGGCATAGCGCACGCTATCGGGCAACTGGCCGGGTGCTGCCGTGTTGGCAACGCCCCAATGGGTCAGCAGCCAGGGCAGAACGCTCGCCACGATCGCACCGATGCCGATGAAGAAGCTTTGCATCGCATAGCCGGCCGGCCGCTGCGACGGAGGTAATTGGTCGCCAACCAACGCGCGGAAGGGCTCCATCGAGATATTGATCGATGCATCCAGCACCCACAGCGTGCCGGCAGCAACCCAGAGCATTGGCGCGTTCGGCATCACCAGCAAGGCGAGCGTGGTGAAGACAGCACCCACCATGAAATACGGACGCCTGCGGCCCCACGGGGTCCAGGTGCGGTCGGACAGGTAACCGATGATGGGTTGCACGATCAAACCAGTCAGCGGTGCAGCAATCCACAAGCCGGGCACGTCGTCAACCTGCGCGCCCAGGGTCTGGAAGATGCGGCTAGCATTGGCATTCTGCAGTGCGAAGCCGAACTGGATGCCCAGAAAGCCGAAGCACATGTTCCAGATCTGCCAGAAGCTCAAACGTGGCTTGGTGGTCATGGCGCGGCTTCCATATGTGTGGCGGGCCCGACCAACAGCGCGTTGACCTGCGCAGCATTGACCACGCCATCGCGCCCGCCACGGCCGCCGTTGTACTGCGCGAAGTGCGCCAGCGCGCTCATGTTGAAGCCATCCTCCAGCCGGAACGTGCATGCCTGCCCCGCCAACGCCTCGAACGTGACCTGCGTGGACAACTGCTCGCCCACGCTATGCGGCATCACGATGACCTGCGATTGCGCAGGTTTCCCCGGGCACTCCAGCACCAGCCGTTTCACTGCGGCGGTGACGCCGGTGTTGATCGGGCCGTTATCGTTGCGATAACGCAGCGATACCCGATGCAGACCTGCGCGTGCTGGGCGCCAGCTCCAGCATTGGGCGCCCTGCAATCGCTGCAGTGGGCCGAGCGTCAACGACGGGCTATGCAGCGACTCCAGACCACCGAGCCGCCGGGTCAGGCTGAGCACATGCAGCAGGCCATCATCGGGCAGATCCCAATGCGAACTGGCGTCGAGTGCGTGGCCGTCCAGATACAGCGTAGTACCGGCCGGAATCCTGATGCGATAGGTTTTGCCGCGTTGTTGCGCGACCGGCCCCTGCGGCGTCTGTGGTGCGAAGACCTGCGCCGGTTGCGGTGGCGGCGTCAGCTCGGCGTTCTGCCCAACCAGCTGCACCAGCGTGGTTTGCCCCTGCTGTTGGACGTGTCTGGCTACCAGAAGGTCGCCAGCGTCGCTTGTCGGGCGCTGCAGCACATAGCGACGTGCGCCCTGCTCCAGCACGATTTGCTCGCGCTCACCAAACAACAAAGGCAGCAAAGACCGCGGCAGCTTCGGCTGCATGCGGCCATCTGCCGACAGCCCGAATACACCTTCCAGCACTGCAGCTAGATAGCCGGCCACCGACCACAGCTGACGTGGCGAATTCACCACCGGGCCGCTACGTGCACCCTCCTCCACATGCACCGCAAGGCGCTGCATTTCGTAGTTTTCCATGTTGGAGCCCGCCAACGCGCTACCGCGCATCAGCGATTGCAGCTCCAGCGCGATGCGCGGCGCATCATCCAGCCTGCGTGCGGCGCGTAGCGCATAGGCGCTGACGAACGGCCAGACCGCGCGGTTGTGGTAGATCGGCTGCTCGGCCTCCTGCGGCCACACCACCGGGCTGCCACCGGCGACCATCGGATAATTGCGCAGCGCAACGCGTGCCCGCTGCGGCGGAAAGACATCGGCCAGCACGCCCAGCGACAGCCCGAGCAGATCCCCTTTGGCATAGCGCACCGGATGCGCTGCGTTGCCGAGATAGCTTGCATACTGGCTGTTGCGCGCATCCCAGAACCGCGTATCGATGGTCTGGCCGAGCGCTTCGGCCCACTGCGCGTACTGCGCGGCGCGCGCATCGCCATGCTGTCGCGCCAACTTTTCGGCCAGACGTAGCGCCTGATAATGCAGCACGTTGGTAGAGAGTGCGAAGGACTCGGCAATGAAGCGCACGTCCTCGCGCGTCCATTCCGGGTAGGTCTGTTCGCGCCAGTCAAGGAACGAGGTTTCGCCGCGGTAGAGGCCGATCTGTGTATCGAAAACGGCGTCGCGATCCTGCGCGATCGTCGCCTGCAGCGCCTGCCACACCTCTTCGGCAAACGGCTTGTCGTCCAGCAGGCCGCGTGCAGCCAGGAACCACACCACACGGTCGCTGCTGATCGGCCAGCTGCCACCGGAGCCGGTGTCCTGCGCAACGAACAGCCCCGGCGTGCGCCCATCGCGTGCGGCTGAGAGTTTGAAGCGCAATGCATTGCGCGTGCGCTCCGGCTCCAGCTGCGCCAATGCCAGATCGGCGGCGAAGCTGACATCGCGCGTCCACACATAAGGCCAGCGCTCACCGGTCTCAAAACACGCGCACGGCACCGGCTTGCCGTCGTTGAAGGCAGGGTCGCGGATGGCGTCGACGCGGTCGTCGGCCATGTCCCGCTGCGCCAGCGCGAACAAGGCATCGAACAGCGGGCTGGCGGTATGCGTGCGCATCGGTTGTGCCGCGATGCGGCGTTCACCCTGCGGCCAACGCAACACAAAGCTGCCATCGTCCAGCGCCTGCGCGTGGGCGCGGCGCCCCTGAAATTCCAGCTCATCGGCCAATACCGGCGGGCTTGCCGCAACGCCCAGCGTTGCAGCCATGCAGATCATCTTCAGCATCGAAGCGGCGAGACAGCTTGCGCCGTCGGCCTTCCTCCCTCGTTGCACGCGTTGTGGTGCGCGGCACGGACGTGCCACGGTCGCGGCCCCTCCCAGGTGCCGTCCACCATGGTAGACGCGCACTCCGCTGTTCCACAGCACTGCATACGTATTCATGGCCTTCAGGCAATGCGCGGCACGGCGCATCCACTGCGGGCCACTGCATAGTCACTGCTTGCGCAACGGTCACCTTGGGAGGGGATATGCCGCTGTCGTCACGTCGGGCGCGCTCGACACTGGGCGCCGCATGGATCGCCCAGCTGCTGGCTCTCGCGCTATTTGGCGCCGCTGCGCCGCAGCTGCATGCCGAAGTCACCACCATCAGCGTTGAGTCGCCGGACAAGGTGCTACAGGTCAGTCTGGACGTGGATGGCGGCACGCCTTACTACCGCGTGCAGCGTCTGGGCGAAGCAGTGCTGCAGCGTTCGCGGCTGGGCTTCGCGCTGCGCGACGGCCGGCTGGACCGCGGCATGGTGGTACTCGCACAAGCACGCCAACGTCACGATGACACCTGGCAACAGCCCTGGGGCGAAACGCGACTGGTGCGCAACCACTACAACGAATTGCGCGTCAGCCTGGGCGAGCGCGACGGTGCGCAGCGCACCTTCGACGTCATCTTCCGCGTCTACGACGACGGGCTTGGCCTGCGCTATCACTTCCCCCAGCAAGCAGGATTGCGTGAGGCAATCATCGACGAAGAAGTGACCGAGTTCGCCATCGCGCAACCTGCCGATGCCTGGTGGATTCCCGCAGGCGAACCGATCCACTACGAATATCTGTATCGACACACGCCGTTGAATCAGGTCGCGCTGGCGCATACGCCGCTCACCTTGCGCACCGACAGTGGGCTGCACATCGCGCTGCACGAAGCCGCCCTGGTCGACTACGCCGGCATGTGGCTACGCCGCACCGACGATCAGCGCCTGCGCGCGCAGCTGTCGCCGGCCGCCGAAGGCTGGAAGGTGCGCCGCAGCCTGCCCTTCGATACGCCATGGCGCACGCTGCAGATCGCCGATCAGGCCACCGGCCTGGTGGAATCCAACCTCATCCTCAACCTCAACGAACCCAACGTGCTGGGCGACGTGAGCTGGATCAAGCCGTCCAAGTACGTGGGTGTGTGGTGGTCGATGCACCTCAACCAACAGACCTGGGCAACCGGACCGAAACACGCCGCAACCAGCGCGAATACCAAACGCTACATCGACTTCGCCGCCGATCACGGTTTTCGCGGCGTGCTGGTCGAAGGATGGAATCCCGGCTGGAACGGCGAATGGTTTGGCAACGGCGGCAGTTTCGATTTCATAAGGCCAACGCTCGATTTCGACCTGCCTGCACTGAGCAAATACGCTGCCGCCAAAGGCGTGCATCTGATCGGCCATCATGAAACGGGGTGCGCAGTGGACCATTACGAAGACCAGATTGCCGAGGCGATGGACCTGTACGCCCGGTTCGGCGTGGACTCGGTCAAGACCGGCTATGTCTGCGACGATGGCCAGGTGGAGCGTCGCAACCCCGCGGGCGGCGCGCCGCTGCGCGAATGGCACGATGGTCAATGGATGGCGCGCCATCATCTGCGCGTGGTGCAGGAAGCCGCCGCGCGCCACCTCGCGGTCAATGCGCACGAACCGATCAAGGACACTGGCCTGCGCCGCACCTATCCCAACTGGATCTCGCGCGAAGGCGCGCGCGGCATGGAGTACAACGCCTGGGGCCAGCCGCCCAATCCACCCGAGCACGAAGTCAACCTTGTATTCACGCGACTGCTCGCCGGACCGATGGACTACACACCCGGCATCGTGAGCCTGAAAGGACGCAACGGGCAGCCAATTCCCAGCACCTTGGCACGCCAGCTAGCGCTGTACGTCACGCTCTACAGCCCAATCCAGATGGCCGCCGATCTGCCCGAGCATTATCTACAGCACCGCGACGCCTTCCGCTTCATCGAAGACGTGGCAGTGGACTGGGACCAGACCCGCGCATTGAATGGCGAAGTGGGCGATTACGTGACCATCGCGCGTAAGGATCGGCACAGCCGCGAGTGGTTCCTGGGCAGCATCACCGACGAACACGGCCGCCTGCTGCAGGTGCCGCTGGGCTTTCTCGAACCCGGCGTGCGCTACACGGCGCAGATCTATCGCGATGGCGACGGCGCCGATTACCTGAGCAACCCGTTCGCCTTTGTGCGCGAAGAACGCCAGGTCGGCAGCACCGACACCATGGAGTTACGCCTGGCACCCGGTGGCGGGCAGGCCATCCGCTTCGTACCGATGGATGCCAAGCGTTGAGCGATGCGGAGCATTCATCGCCATGGATTGCATCTGGCCGCAAGTCCCATCGCCGTCGATCCGTATCGCACCGATGGGCGCTCGGCAGCGCCAGCTTCGTGCGCTGGAGATGCCGTGTGGAATCGATTTCATTGCCGTTGCGCGGGTTGAATACGTATGCAGCAGCCGTTTGCATGCGGGTGCGGTGTCTACCATACGTTGCAGTCGTGACGTCCGTCCGGGCGTGCGACGCATGACATCCAGGCGTCTGCCGGATCAAAAAACAAAGAACAACATGTACCTGGGAGGGGAAAATGTTGAAGCACAAGCGCTCTGCGCTGAGTATCGCCCTGGCCGTTGCCATGGCACCGACGCTGGCTGCTGCGCAGTCGGCAACGCCTGCACAAGCCACCGGCACCGAACACACCGCATCCGAACAAGCAAACGGCGCGGTCACCGAGTTGGACAAGGTCCAGGTCACCGGCCTGCGGCGCGCGATCGAAGGCGCCATTTCGGTCAAGCGTGACTCCACCTCCATCGTGGAAGCCATTTCGGCCGAAGACATCGGCCGCCTGCCCGACGTCAGCATCGCCGAATCGCTTGCGCGCCTGCCTGGCCTGGCCGCGCAGCGGGTGGCCGGGCGCGCGCAGGTCATCAGCGTGCGCGGCCTGTCGCCGGACTTTTCCACCACCCTGCTCAATGGCCGCGAAGTGGTCAGCACCGGCGATAACCGCAGCGTGGAGTTCGACCAGTATCCGTCCGAGCTGGTCAGCGGCGTCACCGTCTACAAGACCCCGGACGCCGGCCTGGTAGGCCAGGGCCTGTCGGGCACCGTCGACATGCAGACCGCGCGCCCGCTGAGCTACAACGAGCGGGTGATCGCCATCGGTGGCCGCTATCAGCGCAATTCGCTGGGCAAGGCCGCCAATGTCGACCCGTATGGCAACCGCTTCAACGTCAGCTACATCGACCAGTTCGCCGACCGCACCATCGGCCTGACCATCGGCTACGCCCACACCGACATGCCGATCCAGGAGAACCAGGTGGGTTTGTACGAACCCTGGCAGCCGGTCAACGCACAGCGCCAGCGCCCCGGCGTCGCCGACGGCGTGTATTTCTCCGACGGCATCAAGGCACTGCGCCGCACCGGCAACCAGAAGCGCGACGGCGTCATGGCCACGCTGCAGTATCGCCCGTCCAATGCCTGGACCAGCACGCTCGATGCGTTCCATACCGAAGCCGAGCAGATCGACACCGCCAACCAGTTCGAGCTCAACCTGAGCAACTACAACGGTGGCTACACGCCGGGCCTGAACATCACCGACGTGCGCGTCAACGACCGCAACACTTTCCTGGGCGGCATAGCCAGCGGCGTCTATCCGCTGGTACGCGGCATGTACAACAAGCGCGAAGACACCATTGATGCGTTCGGCTGGAACAACGAAATCACCGCCGGTGCGGTCAAGATCATCGCCGACCTGAACTATTCGAAGGCCACCCGCGACGAACTGAACCTGGAGAACAACCTCCAGCGGGCGCCCATGCCGCAACTGGACACGGTAGGAGTGTCGGTCGCCGGCAACGGCTTCTCGCAGCTGGCGCCGGGGATGAATTATTCCAATCCCGATGAGCTGTTCCTGACCAACACCATCTACGGCTCCGGCTACGGCAAGGTGCCCAGCGTGGAAGACGTGCTCAAGGGCGCGCGCCTGCAGGCCAGCTTCCCGATGCCCGAAGCGCTGAGCTGGTTCTCGGATCTGGATGTGGGCGTCAACTACGCCAATCGCGAAAAGCAGAAGACCCAGCCGGAAGGCAACATCACCCTCGGTGCGCAGGGCGAGGCCACGGTTGCTGCGGACCTGCAATACGCGCCGGTCAACCTCGGCTTCGCCGGTCTCGGCTCCCTGCCTGCCTGGAACGTGCCGGCCGCAGTGTCGCGCTACATGCTGTTCAACCCCAGCGACGATGCCTCGTTCCTGGTCTCCAAGGCCTGGACGGTCGAAGAAAAAATCACCACCGCGTGGCTGCGCGCCAACCTCGATACCGAATGGGGCAGTGTCGGCGTGCGCGGCAATATCGGCGTGCAGCTGCAGAGCGCCGACCAATCCTCGCGTGCCAATTACTGGGACGCCTCGCAGCCGGCCGGTAGTGAAGTGCGCCCGATCGACGATGGCAAGACCTACCGCGACTGGCTGCCCAGCCTGAACCTGGCCTTCCAGTTCCCGTACGAGCAGACGCTGCGCTTCGCCATGGCCAAGCAGGTCGCACGCCCACGCGTGGATCAACTGCGTGCCTCGCTGGAATTCGGTGTCGACACGTCCACCGGCCGTCCCGGCGCCAGCGGCGGCAACCCCATGCTCGACCCGTGGCGCGCCAATGCCCTGGACATCTCCTACGAGAAATACTTTGCTGACCGTGCGTATGTGGCCGCAGCGTTCTTCTACAAGGACCTCAAGAGCTACATCTACACCCAGAGCCGCGACAACTACGACTTCTCCGCACTGGTAGCAGGCTACGTGCCGCCGCCGGGCTCTGCACCAGTGCTGACCACCGGCACCTTCAGCGCCCCGTTCAACGGCAAGGGCGGCACGCTGCGCGGCGTCGAACTCACCGCCTCGCTGCCACTGGATCTGATCTTCGCCCCGTTGGAAGGCTTCGGCATCCAGGCCAGTGCCACCTTCAACGACAGCGACGTCAAGATCCGTGACCCGGAAAGCGCGTCCAGCGTGGGCGACGGTGAAATCAGCCTGCCCGGTTTGTCCAAGCGCGTCTACAACCTGACTGCCTACTACGAGCACAAGGGCTTCGAAGCACGCGTCAGCCAGCGTCGGCGCTCGGACTTCATCGGCGAAATCGGCAACTTCAACGGCAACCGCACGCTGCGCTACGTGGTCGGCGAAAACATCACCGACGCACAGATCAGCTACAACTTCGGCGAAGCCAGCAGCCTGTCCGGCCTGACCCTGCTGCTGCAGGCCAGCAACCTCAGCAACTCGCCGTATCGCACTTACGCAGAAACCAAGGACCGTCCGCTGGAATACATCGAATGGGGCCGCACTTTTGTGCTGGGTGTGAACTACAAGTTCTGAGTAGCTGGCATCACCACGTGCGTGAGACGAAGCGCCTGAAGCGCCAGCAAGATCTGGGCTGAGTGTCGTCGCCCAGATTCGCCGGCCACATTGGAAGGCGAACGACACACCGCAAGGCCCAGCGATCACACGCTGCAGCAAGACAAGCCCCTCTCCCACCGGGAGAGGGCTTGAGGTGAGGCTACGGGACTGTCACTTCGTCACAGATCGCACAGAAGCGCTATGAGATTGACATTGCTCTCGATAAAGTAGGCAACGTTCAGACAGGCAAACGCGTCACGCCGAACGACATTTCCATTTCGGCTCCTGCATAAAAAAGACCCGCCGGCATCAAACTGGCGAGTCTTTTTTTTGAGTCTTGGCAACGAGATCAACGTCATGAAATCGTGCGGGCTAACTTGCGGCACATACACATCTGCCCTCACCCCCTAGACCAAAAATCACGCGGTGTAACACCGGCTTTCGTGCCGCGCGTCGCACGCATGCGCTTGGCACCACGCTCACAAAGACAGCAAGGCGTTTTCAACGAAGGACCTTACCGAGTCGCCGACAGCCGTAACACCGCAAGCCAGCTGACGGATCGGGAGGCCCATCAAAAGCCTGTCCGGTCCTGATGACGCCTGCCACTCAACAATGAGATGGAATGCCACGCCAGCGCTTATCAAACGATCTAGCGCCCAAGATGATCGGCGTGCAACAAAACGGAGCGGCATCGCAAAGAATGCCGCCCCGCTTGCAAAACCCTCTCAAGCGTACGCCGAGAGGTTTCAGCTGCTCGTACTCAGCCACGACCTACCGCAGCAACAACCGCGTGCCCGGTCAGCCGTAGGTGTCCGCTCTTCATCGCCCCACGTTCGACACCGGGCACATCGATCTGCTCCCACTCGCCGGCAGGCAAGGCCAGGTCGGCAGGATCGGCGGACAGATTGAATGCCAACAGCATGACCTGACCCAGATGCGTGCGCCGGAACATCAGCACCGGTTCGGCCGTGTCGTAGAAAGCGATGGATCCCTCGCACAGCGCCGGCATTTTCTTGCGCCAGGTAAGAAACGCACGGACTGCGCTCAGCACGGAATGCGCATCAGCCTGCTGCACGCTCACCGCAGCAGCACGATGCGGCTCCGCCAGTGGCAACCACGGCTTGCCACTGGTGAATCCCGCAGATGGCGCATCGGTCCACGGGATCGGCGTACGGCACCCATCGCGCCCCTTGAAGGTTGGCCAGAACGTGATGCCGTACGGGTCCTGCAGATCCTCAAATGCAACCTCCGCCTCGCCCAGCCCAAGTTCCTCGCCCTGATACAGACAGATCGAACCACGCAACGAACACAGCAGCGCCACCACCATCCGCGCAAACGCCGGCGATGCATGCGCGCCGCCCCAGCGCGTGACCGCACGCACCACATCGTGGTTGGAAATCGCCCAACACGGCCACCCCTCGAGCATGGTGGCCTCGAGCCGGCTCACCGTCTCCCGGATATAGGCCGCGCTGTAGTCCTGCACCAGCAACTCGAAGCTGTAACCCATGTGCAAGCGGCCCTGGGCGGTGTACTCGGCGGTAGTCGCCAGCGAATCTTCCGACGAGATCTCGCCCAGGCTCACCGCGTTCGGGTAGCGATCCAGCAGCGCGCGCAAGCGCTCCAGGAACGCAAGGTTCTCCGGCTGGGTGTTGTTGAAGTAGTGGTACTGATACGCGTATGGATTGTCCGCACTGAAACCGCGCCCTACTCGCTTGTCCGCTGGCTTGGCCGGGTTATCGCGAAGCTGCGCATCATGGAAACAGAAGTTGATCGCGTCCAGTCGGAAACCGTCCACGCCACGGTCCAGCCAGAAGCGCACATTGTCCAATGTCGCCTGCTGCACCTCGGCGCTGTGGAAATTCAGGTCCGGCTGATCCACCAGGAAGTTATGCAGGTAGTACTGCTCACGCCGCGGCTCCCACTGCCAGGCCACTCCACCGAACAACGACAGCCAGTTGTTCGGCGGCGTCCCGTCCTCGCGCGGATCGGCCCACACATACCAATCAGCCTTCGCATTGGTCCTGTCCTGCCGGCTCTCCTGGAACCACGCATGTGCGATAGACGTGTGGCTCAGCACCTGGTCGATCATCACCTTCAAGCCAAGGCCATGCGCCTTGTCAAGCAGCCGATCGAAATCGGCCAGCGTCCCGAACAGAGGATCCACCGCACGGTAGTCCGCGATGTCATAGCCGAAATCGGCCATCGGCGACTTGAAGAACGGCGAGATCCAGATCGCATCCACGCCCAACCCTGCGATGTAGTCGAGCTTGGCGATAATGCCCGGCAGATCGCCCACCCCATCGCCATTGGAATCGAGAAAACTACGCGGATAGATCTGATAGATGACGGCCCCGCGCCACCATGGTGTCTGCGACATGTACGCCCCTCCCGGGCCACTGCGGGTACACGAAGGAGCACCCAGCCAAGAGCGTTAGCGTAGCGGCGTAACAGACCCAGAGCATGCCCGTGCATACGTATTCATGAGCAGCCACATGTGCAACGACCCAACGGTTTGCGCTCAGGCCACGTGGTTAACGTAGCGGCGTCGGGAGATCATCGTCCACGGCATCGGGGAACGACCCATCCTCCGCATGCTGGGCGATAAGCGCGCGCAGACCGAGCAATGACTCACTGACTAAGGCCAACAGATACCGCACGGTAGCTTGGGTGGAACAATATCCGCCGAGTCAGCCGCCAACATCAACCACAAACCTCTCTTTAGTTGGCATTGAATTGTGGGGATTCGACAGATGCGGCGGTTAAAGCGCCTTACATTGCAACTCTTCTATTCTCTTTTTGGGCTTTTCTTTGGCAAACAGAAAAGTGGTATAGCCAGGGCCCCGCGAACCCTCGCCGTCGTCAACATACGCTTCTAGGAATAGTTGATGACCATCGAGAACCACTTCGAAAAATTTCGTCTGAGTGTCAGGGACATCCTCTCCTAAGTCTGCGGCGCAATCTCCCGCAATCAACCGAATTGACGTTGCAGAGGGCAACTGGCGCTTTACCACATCAGCATACTCAGGACTAACATAAAACTTCTTTACCGCAATTGAGTGCACATTCTGCGCATCCCCGGTGAGTGTGAGGCCTGACTCACCCTCATTAACCTTCTTCACTCCCGCATCCACCCCTTGATTCCCGTCAGGCACCTCAACCATACCAAAACCATCGAGAACAAGTGTTCCGCTACGGGATTTTGATTTTTCGAGATCATTACTGTCAGGATTGGGCTGCGGGGAGGGTTCCCGCCACTGCACGCCTGGAGTGCTATCGAAGCTTGACCAAGATGCGCCATCGTTGGCAACAAGTAGATAGACAACTTGATAAAGCGATGTCACTCGGGCCACTCCTTCCGATTTTCTTTGCTGAGGCGATGATTTAGAGCTGTCTTTTTGCATATCTCTGCGCTCTTCCTTGATGCCTTCATTCTCTTTTGCGTAGGTAGCGTCCTGCCGGCAAGCGACCAGTATCAAGAACCCCAAGGTCAAAAAAAACATCCATATATTCTTAGGCGACATGAAAAATACCGTTTACACCAACATTCGCGCATTAAGTAAATAGAAAAATCAAGATCACTTCAGCGTAATAGCGAGATATCGCCTCTTACCATTCTTAATAGTTATATTATCATTAGTTTTTTATAAAAACTGGCTCAGAGCACTCAGAATAGATAACGTTGCACGATCCAGTATCACTTGCTTCACAGCTTTTGCATGCAGACTTTATGGCAGCTTTTTTTGAAGCAGACGAGTGATAAAAACTTTTAGAATTTGAAGAGACCAAGGCGGCACATTGATTCTGATAGCTTAATCGAACCTCACAATCTTTAGCGCCACCTAAAGCACATTGCTCTGTCGCTGATTGCTGCGCTTCACTTTCAGAAAATTTACCCACGGCGCTCCCAGCCTCACCAGTAGAGTTGGAACGAGCAATCGCGCCCCACGTCTTAATCCACTCACCTGCCGGCTTAGAGGGAGGTGCTTGTTCGCCTTGCATATCCGGCGTATCGGGTATGCATTGCATGCTTCCCATCTGAGTACCAATAGGACATCTAGTTTGGGCATTCAGAGAAGGGCAGAGGAAAAAAAACGAAGAGATGCAAAGAACCAGTTGAGGAAGCTGCATCACGACCGCCTTGTTGTTCATTTTTGAGCAAGACCACGGCTACCCGCATTCAACTCTTGATTGGACGTAGATTCATTACGCATCACAGTTGGCGCTCCGGTGTGATCTTGAGTACGTTGATTTTCGATATTTTTAGCCGGCGGCGGCATCTGCGCATTCGGCCCCTGACGGTTGGCGTTAGTCGCCGCATCCGACGAACCAACGAGCCAGGCGCGAATTGGCCGAGCGTGCCCTGGAAGAACGCCGCTGCCATCGGTGGTGCGGCAGGATCAATGTCGTCAATACCAAGCCCACTCCTCCCTGCTGCAGCGCCATGCTGCTGATGCCTTCACTGGTGCCTCCGGGAAGGGCGTACTTCACCAGGAACCCCACAGCTACCGCGCCAACCACCTTCGTCGCCAGACTCACCATAAAGCTCAGCACCGCCAACGAGAACACCATGCCTACGCCGTATGGCAGCCACTTGCTGAACAGCGACGTCGTCGCCTGGAACAGCAGGCACATGATGAACAAAGGACCAAACCCCACAAACAGCGCCATGCCGATCTTGTTCAACAGCAACAGCGAGCCGCCCACCACGCCCGGACCGGCCATCCCCACCCCGGTGAACCAGCGCGCATGCGTCTTCTCGTCATTGCGCTGCTCGTTACCCGCTGTCTGGATCTGATCGATGCTCATCATCGCGATCTGCATCAATCCCAGGTTCTTGTCGATCGCATCGTAGGGACTTTTAGAGTCACCCGTCACCACCTTGGTGATGGCCTAGCTAACACCATCAGTCAGCGTCCAGTAAAGCCTCGACGAGCCCTGCGCCATGCTCGTCGCCACAGCAATGATCAGCGCCGCACGCAGCGCCGTCACCACCAGACCCATCGCCGCCTCGCGCGACTGGCCGGTGACGATGCGATAGCCCTGGACCAAAATCCACAGTGTCAACAGCGTGAGGGCCACCATCCCGACCCAGGCCGTGGTGCGTTGTAACAACTCCCACTGGAAGATCGCAATCTCATCGCGCAGTTCGTTGCAAGTAGAGCCAAGGCGAGCATTCCTGACCACCTTGGCGATTTACCAGATCGCCGAAGCGCAACGACCAACAAGCCCGACTTATATGGACATCGAGCGCGAAGCAGTTTCCTGGGTCTGCACCTGGGTGGCCTGACGCTGGCTTTCCTCGGCCGCTTGCCGGCTGCTGTTTTCCAACGGCTGATTCTGCGCTTGGCTGCGATCCACAAAAACCCGCTGCATCGCCGGGTCGGTCATCTCGCCCTGCACTGCGAAGAAGCCGTCGCCGCTCTTGTTGGGCACCACATGGTCGATGCGTTGGAGACCGCTGACCTTGGACTCGAACACGATTTGGCCGGCTGCCTGCTCTAGCTCTTTGCGGTTGGCAAAACCGCCACGTTCCCCCAGCGCTTCGAGCTTGCTCACTGCACCGTTGTACATCGCGTTATCGGGATGGCGAGGGTCAGACAACAAGGGGCTGGACGCTGCCTGTGCCGGCGCAGCAGGCGCGGCCGTGTGCTCAGGTTGCTTGGGTGTCGCCTGGGTCAACGCCTTGGCCAAAGCGGCCTGGGTCTGTTGACCTGCGACGCCGTCTATCTGCAACCCGTGCTCGCGCTGGAATTGCTCGACCGCATATTTTGTGTTGCCGCCGAAGTCGCCATCCGCGTGCAGCGGCTTGCCATCGCGACCAACGGCGCCGAGTTGCGCAAGCTGGCCTTGCAACTGCTTCACTTGCTCGCCGCGCTCGCCTTGCTCCAATTTGCCGTCCTGTGCGGCATCGCGTTTGTGCTGTTGGGTTTGTACAAGCTGCTGGGAAGGCTGAGAATTGATTTGCTTCCATGCCTGCTCAGGCGTTACGCCACTTTCGATTGCCGAACGATACGACTGACGCATCGTATTCAAGGCTTGCTCTGTCTCTGCGCTCGTGATCGACGCATGATTAGAACCACCTGGCTTGTCGTAATAGCTTTTCCCAGTATCTGGATCAGCAATACTGGCCCATTCTTGTGCGAGCGCATTCTGCGCACTATTCAACGAAGAGCCAGGCGCATCAGTAATGTAGTTGCGAACTGCAGACTTCTTGTGAGTGATCAGATAATCTGAAAACACTTGATCTTGGAGTTCGGGGGTAAATTCCTGAGACCGCTCAATACCCAACTTATTCACCGCATCCTTCATCGTAGAAGGTATGACTTGGTAGCGCCCGACTGCGAAAAGCCGTTCTTGATCACCCCGCGGCAGGGCCTGCGCATCCATGACATCGCCAACAGTCATAGACGAAAATTCTATGGGACCAGTGCTCCCACGAATATGCTCCTGCCCGTCTGCGGCAATGTATGTACCTCGATTGTAAGCATTGTAGTTATTTCGCCCAGACTCTCCACGCTGGATTAGATCTGCCAAAGGACTGCTCATATCTAGCACCTCCTGTGAGATTAAATACGCATTAATCAGTTAGCTTTGACGGACACATCCCACCAAGAAACGAAGAGTCTGGATTTTTTACCCTCCACTAACGCGTCCTGGACTTCCCCATACGTGGAGACCTTAAGTAATTGTTTATGGTCAGCACTCGAAAACTCCGTTATGCAATGCCCATCGCCACTACAAATATTCAGCTCTGGCACCTCGTCACAGATTGCACACCGCCCTGGATCTTTCGAGCATATACTTTCAAAATCGTCGCCAACAACATTTTTCTTGCATTCAGCGCTTACTACCGGCCTCCAATTTCCGGCAATAACTTTTTTTCGGAGATCGCCGTAAGGCATACCTTCTTTAAATCCATCTGCGAGCTTATGGATATCAACCGATTCAGGATTCGTCGTTGGAGTTGCGCTTGCCCTAGGGGCAGCCCCTAGCTCCAAAGCTTTTATTTTTGAGCCATCTTCCTGAGGCGCCGATTCATCGGTTGTTTTCTGTGAATTTTGCGATTGATCGGTTAACCCTTGCGACTTAGCGCCTTGATCGCATGCTGCCAGCGAAAGGAGAGACGCGAACATCAGAGAGACAAATGCATTTCGCAAAAATTCCATTACCCCGCACCTCACCTTAATACGATTCAAAGCAATCAAGAAAATTAATATTTTCTGAAAATCGGTTCAGAGCATTCAGAATAAACCGTGCTACAGGCACCAGAATTACTCTCTTCGCAAACTTTAGTCGCTAACTCAATAGATTTTTGCTTACTAGCGGAAGCCTGAAAAAAACTCTTGCCCTGCGAAGCAACCAGAGCAGCACATTGATTTCGATACACTAATTTCACTTGGCAGTCAGTAGCACCACCTGCAGCACATTGGCGAGTGGCTTTATCTCTTGCCTCATTTTCAGACAACTTGCCTACCGTGCTTCCAGCTTCACCAGTTGAGCTGGAGTGAGCAATTGCCCCCCAAGTCTTAATCCATTCCCCCGTTGGCCTGGGCGGAGGCGCTGGAATATCTCCCCTCGAAGTACCTGAATCAGGTCCACACTGGGGACTTCCAGGCGCCACGCCATTTGGACAGGCCGTTTGTGCCAGTGAAGCACCAGCGAAGAAAAAACTCAAAAAAATAATTGATCGCGGAAGAGTCATAGAACACTCAGGAATTTGTTGATCATTTTTGCGCAAGACCCCGACTACCGCTATTAGGCTCTTGAGAGGGCGAAGAATCATTACGCATTACAGTAGTGTTACCACTAGTTGTTTGAGTAGAACCACTTGTAGACTCTTTAGCTGGCGCCCCGGGCTCATAAGGCCGCCCAGCTGCCGGCGACTGACCTGCCCGATCCAGCTGGCCCAGCGCCGAGTACGCCGTGAACTGGCCCAGCGTGCCCTGGAAGAAGGCTGCTGCCATTGGTGGTGCCGTGATGATCAACGTCGTTAACACCAGTCCTAATCCTCCCTGCTGCAGCGCCATGCTGCTGATGCCTTCGCCCGTAAACCCGTTCATTGCCCACTTTGCGACGAAGGCCGCGCCCACTGCGCCGACCACCTTGGTCGCCAAGCTCACCGTGAAGGTCAACACCGACAACGAAAACACAGTGCCCAATCCATATAGCAGCCATTTGCTGAACAATGACTTCGTCGCCTGAAACAGCAGGCACAGGATGAACAGAGGACCGAACCCTACCACCAGCGCCATTGCCAGTTTGTTGAGTAGCAACATCGAGCCGGCAACAACGCCTGGACCGGCCATTCCGAGGCCGGTGAACCACCGAGCCCGGTCTTTTTCGTCTTTGCTCTCTTCATCACCGCCCGTCTTGATCTGATCCAACGCCGACATCGCCACTTGCATCAGCATCAGATTCTTGTCGATCGCCTCGTAGGGACTCTTTGAGCTGCCCGTCACTGTCCGGGTGATCGCCGAGCTGATCCCGTCGGTCAGCGTCCAGTACAACTGCGGAGAGCCTTTGGCCATGCTCGTGGCCAATCCGATAATCAATGCTGCCCGCAGTGCCGTCACCACCAGGCCCATCGCCGCCTCGCGCGATTGACCAGTCACGATGCGGTAGCCATGGATAAAAATCCAAAGCGTCAGCATCACCATACCGAGCCAAGTAGCGGTCCGCTGCAACAACTCCCAATGAAAAATCGCGATCTCGTAGCGCAGGTCGCAGGAAATAGAGCCAAGGCGGACTTCCTGACCGCCTTGGCGATTACCAGATTACTGAAGCGCAGCGACCAACACGCCCGACTTACATGGACATCGAGCGCGAAGCAGTTTCCTGGGTTTGCACCTGGGTAGCCTGACGCTGGCTTTCCTCAGCCGCTTGCCTGCTGCTGTTTTCCAACGGCTGATTCTGCGCTTGGTTACGATCCACAAAAACCCGCTGCATTGCCGGGTCGGTCATCTCGCCCTGCACTGCGAAGAAGCCGTCGCCGCTCTTGTTGGGCACCACATGGTCGATGCGTTGGAGACCGCTGACCTTGGACTCGAACACGATTTGGCCGGCTGCCTGCTCTAGCTCTTTGCGGTTGGCAAAACCGCCACGTTCCCCCAGCGCTTCGAGCTTGCTCACTGCACCGTTGTACATCGCGTTGTCGGGATGGCGAGGATCAGACAACAACGGACTGGCTGCTGCCTGTGCCGGCGCAGCAGGCGCGGCCGTGTGATCAGGTTGCTTGGGTGCCGCCTGGGCCAACGCCTTAGCCAAAGCGGCCTGGGTCTGCTGACCTGCGACGCC
>NZ_PHKV01000003.1 GCF_002846205.1 Xanthomonas prunicola | reverse complement strand
CCGGCGTGGTTGCCAAGATCATCAAGTAAGCAACGCCTGCAGCACGGCAGCTTCGGCTGCCGTGCCACGCGAAAGAGAGGGTCGGCGAAAGCCGGCCTTTTTCTTTGCCTGCGCGTTGGCCAAGAACTGGGACCAGCGCAGCACTGCATTGCAGAGACACCTGGGCCGCGAGCCTGATGGCCGTGTGCACCGATGCGCACAGGAGCACTCGGCAGGGCCCCCGCAACGGGAAGTCTTATTTTCCCTGACGTCCAACAACATTCGTGCAACGCCCCGTTGGTGCCGGTCATTGCCTGTTGTGTAGACACTCCTGACTCGCGATCGATGCAAGCCGCTGCAAGTGCCGCGGCGGGGCTAACCAGGTGAAGAGGGTGCCTGCCACCTGCAGTCTCTGCATCCGGTCGCCCGTAACGCTGCCTGCGCAGGTCGCGTCAGCGACGCGATTGCGGGTGGGGAGTCGGCTGCAAAGGATGCCGCGCCGCATGCGTACAGACGCTGGTCGTGGTCAGCGAACTCCGTTGACCAGTCCGCTTTTCGCGTCCTTGAGCAGATCCAGGCCAGGCAAGCCGAAGTTGTCCAACTCCTGTTTGGTCGTTGCGATGTTCAGCCCGACGATGGCCGAGGTATCCGGGTCCACATCGATGCCCAGTGGAATCGCGGCGAACTGGATGTAATCGCGGCTGGCGTTCCATTGTGGGCTGCCGCCGATCGCTGGAAGGATGCGGTCGATATGGGTGCCGACCGGCTGGCCGAGCAGGTCGAAGGGCAGGGGTGCCTTTGGATCGGCGAAGGCAATCAGGTTGCTGACACGGTCATTGCGGAATCCCACGGCCAGCTCGCTGTGGACGAGCGCGCCGGTTGGACGCGGATGCTGCGCCAGCTGCGCTTTGAAGTCGCGTGGATAGAGATACAGCAGGCTAAGTCTGTCCGGATCTGCCGCATCGGTGCGGGTGACGTCCGGCTGGCCTAGCGCGGCCAGGACTTGTTGCTTGCGCATTCCAAGTGCGACCGGGCCGATGCGCGTGCATGCAATAGGCAGGGTGGCTGCGTTGGCGGAGGTCGCAAACGCCTGGTGCAACGCGCGCGTGCAGGCCATGCCATCGTTGCCGGCCGCCTGCGACTGCGGGACAACCAGGCCGACGAGCAACAGGCCGAACAACAAAGGGGAGGACTGGGACATGAGGACTTTCCGATGGTGGGATCGTGCAAGAACGAGGCAGGGAGCGCTCCCCGCCTCGTAGTAGCTTTAAAGGTATGCGGCGAAAAAACGGCCTCGCTTTGGTTTATTCGGTCGCACTGCTCCTGACTACATATTCGAACCGATCCTGTGGTGCGCTGCGACGACAAGCAGCGCGCGCTCAGTGTCACTGTTGCTGCGTTGTGTAATGCGCAGGCAGCGAGACGATAGATGTGCAAGTAGACGCATGGATGCGTAGCGGCCGTCGGAGAGCATTGCCGCGTCGATGTTGTGGGTGGTCGCAGGACGACGAGACGGGATGGCTGTCGATGTGTTGCATTGCAGGGTCGCGGGCGGCGTCGGCGAGTTCGCTCTTCAGGGCAAAGCGACGTACCGTTCGCTCAACGTTAGCGTTGCGCTGCCGCTGCCGCTGCCGCTCCCTCTCCGGAGCAGGCCAGCGTCAATTGCAGCTGGCGGACTGTCCAATGGGTGGGCGTGTCGATCGTCCCGGTGGCGCGAACCTGGTAGGCGGGACAGTCCGCATCTTCCTCGGGGTTGTCCTTGACGTTGCAGGTCCCTTCGATGAGGAAGGCCTTGCTCGCCTTCGCCTGGGTGCGCTTGAAGGTGAGATCCGGGCATGCGCCGAAAGTCCTTGAGAGCACGCTGTCGTTCTTCAAGACATAAGCGAGCGCCTGCTCCGCTTCATTGGATGGCGCGGGCTGCATCGCCTGCAGTGAACCTTGTACGGCGATGGTGAGAAATAGCATCACGAACAGGCGGGGCTGGCAGAGGAACTTCATGGAAGATCTCCGTGAGGGGATTGTTTCCCGAGTTGGAGCATCTCCAACTTGGGAGAGGGGATGTCCGTTACTTGAAGACGCTGATATGTGCGTGCGTCGTATCGCCAGTTTCTCGGCTGGCCGCGGGCCAGTCCGCGCTGGGACGCGATCGGATGAGTGCCGGCACGGCCTTCCACGTAGCCGACATTGGGATCGTTCATCGCGGCATTCCCCAGCGCTTGCGCGTTGTCAGAGCCCGCGCCTCTGGTGCCGACATGCACGGCGTTCAGAAGTGGCAAGTCTGACTGTCTCCAGCCACGCCTGGCTGGGGGAATCGAGCACCTTGCCGCGCGGAAAAGCGAACTTTCCATGTCGCACTCCCCCGATCTCATCGTTCCGTCATGAGTGCCGCGCCGATCCGGTCCTGTGGTGATCGCCGTTCATCAGCGTGGTGGAGGTCGGCCCGGCTGACTCTGGCAGGCCCAGCTTTCGCGACCCTTTCGCCGTTGCCGCGATATTTCCGGCGGCGTCAGCCGGCCTGCTGGATGTCTGAGGGGGTTCGATGGTGCGGCGATGTCACCTCGCCGAGCGATTTCACGTTCAGCTTTCGCCTGGAAACCCATCCAATCGGCTAGGCGATGAAGGTTGGGCGCCAGGGAGTGCCGTCCATCTGCCGGGGGGCGCCATGGGCTTAGTTGAGATAGGTGAGGGCGCTTGCACGCGCCTCAGCGGAGCGCTAAAATGCGCGGCTCGGTGTCCCTGGGTAGGGCGCTGAGATACAGCGAAAAGAACGGCAGGACGCCGCTCGTGTTCGCCAGACCGGGAAGGTCGCGTTGCATGGAGCACTCAACAACTCACGCGTTGTTGACGGTGCTCTTGTTGCGCGCTATACTTTTCCGTCTGGGCAGGCCGGTTTACCGGTCTGCCTCAGTTTTTGGGCGGAGGAAATGCCCTCGCTTGCAGGATGCGCAGCGATTTCACCAACGTCAGGAATATCGGGGCAGGTATCCCAGAGGCCTTGCCCGTCGCTCTTTTAATGAAGGAATCTTCCGTCATGTCGGAACAGCAAAAGATCCGGATTCGGCTGAAGGCGTTCGATCATCGTTTGATCGACCGTTCGGCCAGCGAGATCGTCGAAACGGCAAAGCGGACCGGCGCGCAAGTGCGTGGCCCGATCCCGTTGCCGACCAAGATCGAACGTTACACCATCCTCGTATCCCCGCATGCCGACAAGGATGCGCGTGACCAATACGAAACCCGCACGCACAAGCGTGTGCTCGATATCGTCGACCCGAACGACAAGACCGTGGACGCGCTGATGAAGCTCGAACTCGCGGCTGGCGTCGACGTCCAGATCAAGCTGACCTGAGGGCTACGACCATGACGAAGAAATATTCGTTGGGCTTCGTGGGCCGCAAGGCTGGTATGAGCCGCGTCTTCACTGAAGACGGCCGCTCGGTACCGGTCACGCTGATCGAAGCAACTCCGAACCGCATCGCGCAGATCAAGACCGTTGAAACCGACGGTTACAGCGCAGTGCAGATTACCGTTGGCGCGCGTCGCGCCGCACTGGTCAACAAGCCGGCCGCCGGTCACTTCGCCAAGGCGAAGGTCGAAGCGGGGCGTGGCTTGTGGGAATTCCGCGTTGAAGATGCCCAGCTCGGCGATTTCGCCGTCGGCGGCGAAATCAAGGCGGACATCTTCGAGGTCGGCCAGAAGGTCGACGTCCAGGGCGTCACCAAGGGTAAGGGTTTCCAGGGCACCATCAAGCGCTACAACTTCCGTATGGGCGATGCAACTCACGGTAACTCGCTGTCGCATCGCGCGCCGGGTTCGTTGGGTCAGCGCCAGACCCCGGGTCGCGTTTTCCCGGGCAAGAAGATGTCGGGCCACATGGGCGCCGTGCAGCAAAGCACGCAGAACCTGGAAGTGGTCAAGGTCGACGTCGAGCGTGGTCTGATTGCTATCCGCGGCGCCGTGCCTGGCGCAGCTGGTGGCGACGTGATCGTCCGTCCGGCGAGCAAGGCATAAGGAGAGATGACGATGGAACTCGTTATCACGGGTAGCAACAACAAGGTCTCGGTCTCCGATGCCGTGTTCGGTCGCGAATTCAGCGAAGATCTGGTTCACCAGGTCGTCGTCGCGTATCGCAACGCCGGCCGCGCCGGTACCAAGGCACAGAAGACGCGTTCGGAAGTTGCGGGCACGACCAAGAAGTCGAAGAAGCAGAAGGGCGGCGGTGCGCGTCATGGCGCGCTGACGGCTCCGATCTTCGTCGGCGGCGGCGTGACCTTCGCGGCCAAGCCGCGCAGCTTCGAGCAGAAGGTCAACCGCAAGATGTACCGTGCGGCCATCTGCGCGATCTTCTCCGAGCTGAACCGTCAGGGCCGTCTGATGATCGTGGACGCGTTCGACCTCGAAGCGACCAAGACCAAGGGCCTGATCGAAAAGCTCA
Source organism: Xanthomonas prunicola (assembly GCF_002846205.1). Taxonomy (GTDB): domain Bacteria; phylum Pseudomonadota; class Gammaproteobacteria; order Xanthomonadales; family Xanthomonadaceae; genus Xanthomonas; species Xanthomonas prunicola. The sequence goes on along the minus strand of NZ_PHKV01000003.1, from coordinate 763,123 downwards.
AGGGACTGGACGTGGGCAAGCGCCCGCTGATCGTCACCGAGGAGGCTTCCGAGCACCTGTATCTGTCCGCTCGCAATCTGCCGTATGTGCAGGTGCGTGACGTGCAGGGTCTGGATCCGGTCGCTCTGGTCGGGGCCGATACGGTCGTGATCACCGCCGATGCGGTCAAGAAGGTCGAGGAGTGGCTGGCATGAGCAGCAACGAAAAAATCTTCAGCGTGCTGCGTGCTCCGCGAGTCTCCGAAAAGACCGCGCGCCTGCAGGAAATCTCCAACCAGTATGTCTTCGAAGTTTCGAACGAAGCCACCAAGGCCGATGTAAAGGCCGCGGTTGAGCAGTTGTTCGACGTCAAGGTCAAGGCAGTCAACGTGGTCAACGTCAAGGGCAAGAGCAAGTCCTTCCGTAACCGTGCTGGCAGCCGTGGCAATTGGCGCAAGGCGTACGTCCGCCTGGTTGATGGTCAGTCCATCGACGTAACGGCCAAGGCCTGAGGTCCATCCCATGCCATTGATGAAGTTCAAACCTACCTCTCCCGGCCGTCGTTCCGCCGTGCGCGTGGTCACTCCCGATCTGCACAAGGGCGCACCGCATGCGGCGCTGCTCGACTCGCAGAGCAAGTCCGGTGGTCGTAACCACCATGGCCGCATCACCGTGCGTCACGTCGGTGGCGGTCATAAGCAGCACTACCGCATCATCGACTTCAAGCGCAACAAGGAAGGCATTCCGGCGCGTGTGGAGCGGATCGAATACGATCCGAACCGTACCGCTCATATCGCCCTGCTGTGCTACGTCGACGGCGAGCGTCGCTACATCATCGCCCCCAAGGGCCTGAAGGCTGGCGACCAGGTCATTGCCGGTGCCAACGCACCGATCAAGACCGGCAACACGCTGCCGCTGCGCAATATTCCGGTCGGTACGACGGTTCACGGTATCGAGCTGAAGCCGGGTAAGGGCGCTCAGATCGCACGTGCTGCCGGTGCAGCCGTCCAGCTGGTCGCTCGTGAAGGCATCTATGCCACGCTGCGTCTGCGCTCGGGCGAAATGCGCAAGGTGCCGGTCGAGTGCCGCGCCACCATCGGCGAAGTCGGCAACGACGAGCACAACCTCGAGAAGTTGGGCAAGGCCGGCGCCAAGCGTTGGCGCGGTGTTCGCCCGACCGTTCGCGGTGCGGCCATGAACCCGGTCGATCACCCGCACGGTGGTGGTGAAGCCAAGGCTGGTCAGGGTAATCCGCATCCGGTCACCCCGTGGGGTGTTCCGACCAAGGGTTACAAGACGCGCAAGAACAAGCGCACCCAGCAGTTCATCGTCCGCGATCGTAGGGGCTAATCGACCATGGCACGTTCACTTAAGAAGGGCCCGTTCGTCGATCACCACCTTGCAAAGAAGGTGGAGTCCGCTGCGGGTAGCAAGAAGCCGATCAAGACCTGGTCGCGCCGTTCGATGATCCTGCCGGAAATGGTAGGCATCACCATCGCCGTGCATAACGGCAAGAACCACATTCCGGTGCTCGTCAACGAGAATATGGTCGGCCACAAGCTCGGCGAATTTGCCGTCACCCGGACCTTCAAGGGTCACGGTGGCGACAAGAAGTCGAGCAGGTAAGGAGAGATGACGATGGAAGCGAAAGCAATCCTGCGCACCGCGCGCATCTCCCCGCAGAAGGCCCGCCTGGTCGCTGACCAGGTGCGTGGTTTGTCCGCCGAGCGTGCGGTCAATCTGCTGAAGTTCTCTGACAAAAAGGCTGCACACCTGATCAAAAAGGTTGTGGAGTCGGCGATTGCCAATGCCGAGAACAATCAGGGCGCGGATGTCGACGAGCTGAAGGTCAAGACCATCATGGTTGATGAAGGTCCGTCCCTGAAGCGTTTCATGGCGCGGGCGAAAGGCCGCGGTACCCGCATCCTCAAGCGCACCAGTCACATCACTGTGATTGTCGGCGCCGCCAAGTAAGCGGAAAGGAAAAGACCATGGGTCATAAAGTTCATCCGACTGGAATCCGTCTTGGTATCTCCAAAGACTGGAACTCCAAGTGGTACGCAAACAAGGGCGATTTCGCTGCCTATCTGGCAGCCGACCTGAAAGTGCGTGAAATGCTGCGCAAGAAGCTCGCGCAGGCAGGTGTCAGCAAGATCTTGATCGAGCGCCCTGCCAAAACCGCCCGCGTGACCATTCACACCGCCCGTCCGGGTGTGGTGATCGGCAAGCGTGGCGAGGACATCGAAAAGCTGCGTAAGGAAGTGAGCGAGCTGATGGGCGTTCCGGCGCACATCAACGTCACCGAAGTGCGCAAGCCGGAGCTGGATGCGCAGCTGGTCGCCGAGTCGATCGCGCAGCAGCTCGAGCGTCGCATCATGTTCCGCCGCGCAATGAAGCGCTCGGTCGGTAACGCGATGCGCTTGGGTGCCCTGGGCATCAAGGTCAATGTGGCTGGCCGCCTCAACGGTGCAGAAATTGCTCGTTCGGAGTGGTACCGCGAAGGCCGCGTGCCGCTGCACACGCTACGTGCCGACATTGATTACGGTTTTGCCGAAGCGTCCACGACGTACGGCATCATCGGTATCAAGGTCTGGATCTATAAGGGCGAAGTCTTCGACTTCTCTCAGGTTGGCCAGGAAAAGCAGGACGACAGCCCGCGCAACGATCGTAACGATCGCGGCGACCGTGGTGACCGTCCTTCGCGCCCGGCTCGTGAAGCGAGGTAACGGCAATGTTGCAACCCAAGCGAACCAAATATCGCAAGATGCACAAGGGCCGCAATGACGGCCTGGCATGGAGCGGAAACGCCGTCAGCTTCGGCGAGTACGGCCTCAAGGCAACCGCGCACGGTCAGCTGACCGCGCGTCAGATTGAAGCAGCACGTCGTACGATCAGCCGCCACGTCAAGAAGGGCGGCAAGATGTGGATTCGTGTGTTCCCCGACAAGCCGATCACCAAGAAGCCGATCGAAGTCCGCATGGGCTCCGGTAAGGGCAACGTGGAGTACTGGGTCGCGCAGATTCAGCCGGGCCGCATGATCTATGAAATCGAGGGTATTCCCGAGGATATCGCACGTGAGGCGTTCCGCCTTGCTGCCGCGAAATTGTCGGTGACCACCACTTTCGTGACCCGGACGGTGCGCTGATGGATATCAAACAACTCCGCGAGAAGTCGGCTGACGAACTGAAGGCCCACCTGACCGATCTGCGTAAGGAGCAGTTCTCGCTCCGTATGCAGCAGGTCACCGGCCAGCTGCCGAAGACCCACGATACCCGCCGGGTGCGCCGCGAGATTGCTCGCGTCAAGTACCTGCTCGGCAGCACCAAGTAAGGACGGCCGCGATGAGTGACAACAACGAAAAGCAAACGCTGCGCACGGTCGAAGGCCGTGTCGTCAGCAACAAGATGGACAAGACGGTCACCGTGTTGGTGGAGCGCCAGGTCAAGCATGCTCTGTACGGTAAGTACATCAAGCGCTCGTCCAAGCTCCACGCACACGACGCCGACAATGCCTGCAACGAAGGCGATGTCGTGCGTGTGACCGAGATTGCTCCGATGTCCAAGACCAAGAACTGGCGGGTGGTCGAAATCGTCACCCGTTCGGCCGAATAAGGGAGATCTGAATCATGATCCAGATGCAGAGCTACCTCGATGTCGCCGACAATTCGGGTGCCAAGGAAGTGATGTGCATCAAGGTGCTGGGCGGCTCCAAGCGCCGTTACGCCCACATTGGTGACATCATCAAGGTGACCGTCAAGGACGCCATTCCGCGTGGCAAGGTCAAGAAAGGCGAAGTCTACGACGCCGTCGTGGTGCGTACCCGCAAGGGTGTGCGCCGTCCCGACGGTTCGCTGATCCGCTTTGATGGCAATGCCGCTGTGCTGTTGAACAATAAGCAGGAGCCGATCGGGACCCGCATCTTCGGGCCGGTGACGCGCGAGCTGCGTTCCGAGAAGTTCATGAAGATCGTCTCGCTCGCTCCCGAAGTGCTGTGAGCGGAGGACATACACATGGCTAACCGTATCAAGAAGGGCGACCAGGTCGTCATCAACACCGGCAAGGACAAGGGTAAGCAGGGTGAAGTGGTGCGTGTGGACGGCGATCGCGTGATCGTCTCCAACGCCAACGTCATCAAGCGCCACACCAAGCCGAACCCGCAGGCAGGCGTTGCCGGCGGCGTGGTCGAGCGTGAAGCGTCGATCCATATCTCCAACGTCAATATCGTCAACCCGGCAACGGGCAAGGGCGAGCGCGTTGGCTTCAAGGTGCTGGAGGATGGACGCAAATTGCGTGTGTTCCGCTCCAGCGGTGAGGCGCTCGACGCCTGAGGAATGAGATCATGAACACTCGTCTCGAAAAGTTTTACAAGGAAAACGTGGTGCCGGCCCTGATGAAGGAATTCGGCTACACCAATCCGATGGAAGTGCCGAAGCTGGTCAAGGTCACGCTCAACATGGGTGTGGGCGAAGCCGCTACCAACAAGAAGATTCTGGAAAATGCGGTCGCCGACATGTCCAAGATCTCCGGTCAAAAGCCGGTGGTCACCAAGTCGCGCGTTTCGGTCGCATCCTTCAAGATTCGTGACGGTTGGCCGATCGGCTGCAAGACCACCTTGCGTCGCGCCAAGATGTACGAATTCCTGGATCGCCTGATCAACATCTCGTTGCCGCGCGTGCGCGACTTCCGTGGTGTGTCCGGTCGCTCCTTCGACGGTCGTGGCAATTTCAACATGGGTGTGAAGGAACAGATCATCTTCCCGGAAATCGACTTCGACGCCGTCGACGCGATTCGCGGTATGGATATCGCCATCACCACCACCGCCAAGACGGATGCGGAAGCGAAGGCGCTGCTGGCAGCGTTCAAGTTCCCGTTCCGTAACTGACCGTCGAGGACATCCGAAATGGCAAAGACCTCCATGATTCACCGCGACATCAAGCGTGCAAAGCTGGCGAAGAAATTTGCCGGTAAGCGTGATGCGCTGAAGAAGATCCTCTCCAGTCAGGATGCGTCCTACGAAGAGAAGATCGATGCGTCGACCAAGTTGCAGAAGCTGCCGCGCGATTCGTCGCCGAGCCGCCACCGCAACCGTTGCGAGCTGTCCGGCCGTCCGCGCGGTGTCTACCGCAAGTTCGGTCTGGGTCGCAACATGCTGCGCAAAGCCACGATGAACGGTGACGTTCCGGGCCTGCGTAAGGCAAGCTGGTAACAGCATCCCGGCCGTCCGCGGCCGGATTTGAACAGGATTGTTCTGTTCAACAAGGGAGTCCGACGCAAGTCGGGCTCTTTTGTCGTATACTCCCGCTTCTGTCTTGCCCGTACGGGCCTGGCGTGGCGTCAAGGGTCCTGGCCCGTCCCCAGGAAAACACAAGATTTTCGCGAAAGCGGATATCGGTGCACTCAAAGGTACTCACATGAGCATGACTGATCCCATCGCCGACCTGCTGGTTCGCATCAAGAATGCGGCCGCGGTTGGTAAGCAGACGGTGAAATTGCCGTCGTCCAAGATTAAGGTTGCGATCGCCCAGGTCCTGAAGGACGAGGGTTACATCACCGACCTGCGCGTTACGGCGACCGAAAATAACAAGTCGGAGCTGGAAATCGTGCTGAAGTATTTCGAAGGCCGTCCGGTCATCGAGACCCTGAAGCGTTTCTCGCGCTCGGGTCTGCGTCAGTACCGCGGCAAGACCGAGCTGCCCAAGGTCCTCGGCGGCCTGGGTATCGCCATCATCTCCACGTCGAAGGGCATCATGACCGATGCGCAGGCTCGCGAAGCCGGCGTTGGTGGTGAAGTCCTGTGCTTCGTGGCCTAAGGGAAGGAATCGAACATGTCCCGTGTAGCCAAGAAGCCTGTCTCCCTTCCGAAGGGTGTTGAACTCAACGTCCAGCCTGAGCTGGTCAGCGTCAAGGGCCCGAAGGGCACGTTGACCCTGCCGAAGCCGACTGGCGTCGAAATTGCCATCGATGGCGGCGTTGCCACCTTGTCGGCCAATGATCCGTCGCAGATCGCCATCACCGGCACCGTGCGCGCCATCCTGGCCAATATGGTCAAGGGCGTGTCCGAAGGCTTCGAGCGCAAGCTCGAGCTGGTCGGCGTCGGTTACCGTGCCGCCATGCAGGGCAAGGACCTGAGCCTAGCGCTCGGTTTCTCGCACCCGCTGGTGTTCGTGGCGCCGGAAGGCATCACACTGTCGACTCCGACCCAGACCGAAATCGTGGTTCAGGGCGCCGACAAGCAGCGCGTCGGCGAAGTCGCCGCCAAGATTCGCGGTTTCCGTCCGCCGGAGCCCTACAAGGGCAAGGGTGTGAAGTACGCCGGTGAAGTCATCATTCGCAAGGAAGCCAAGAAGGCGTAAGGCAGGTCCCTCTGCGAGGAGCCCGGCCATCCATGGCCGGACTTCTCACTGCAAAAGCCTGTTTTCCTTCAGCTTCCGTAGGATAAATATCATGAGCATCAACAAGAACATCGCCCGTCTGCGCCGCGCCAAGTCCACCCGCTCGCACATCCGTGAGCTGGGCGTCGCCCGTCTGTCGGTGCTGCGCACCGGTCAGCATCTGTACGCACAGGTCTTCACTGCCGACGGCTCCAAGGTGATCGCTGCTGCGAACACCCTGCAGGCCGACGTCAAGGACGGTCTGAAGAACGGCAAGAACAGCGATGCGGCCGTCAAGGTCGGCAAGCTGATCGCCGAGCGCGCCAATGCCGCGGGCATCGAGAAGGTCGCATTCGACCGCTCGGGCTACCGCTACCACGGCCGCATCAAGGCGCTCGCCGACGCAGCGCGCGAAGGCGGCCTGCAGTTCTAAGCACTGCTGCGGATGTGGTCATCGACCACATCCGCGATACCGCCGGCAGGGAGATGCCGGACCGTCCCGTTCTTTTGCAACGGTGCCGGGAACACAGCCTGACTTCACAACCATAAGCGGCTTCGAGCCGTACATACTCAATCAATCAAGGAATCGAGATGGCAGAAGAACGTGCACCGCGGGGTCGTGATCGCGACCGTAACCGCGAAGAGAAAGTCGACGATGGCATGATCGAAAAGCTGGTCGCGGTCAATCGCGTCAGCAAGACGGTCAAGGGTGGTCGCCAGTTCACCTTCACCGCGCTGACCGTGGTCGGTGATGGTCTGGGCAAGGTGGGTTTCGGTTATGGCAAGGCGCGCGAAGTGCCGGTCGCCATCCAGAAGTCGATGGAGCAGGCGCGTAAGAACCTGGCCACGGTCGATCTGAACAACGGCACCTTGTGGCATGCCGTCAAGTCGGGCCATGGCGCAGCACGCGTTTACATGCAGCCGGCTTCGGAAGGTACGGGCGTCATCGCAGGCGGCGCCATGCGCGCTGTGCTGGAAGCGGTTGGCGTCAAGAACGTGCTTGCCAAGGCAGTTGGTTCGCGTAACCCGATCAACCTGGTCCGTGCAACCCTGAAGGGTCTGTCGGAAGTGCAGTCGCCGGCGCGTGTTGCGGCCAAGCGCGGCAAGAAGGTGGAGGAGCTCAACCATGGCTAAGGACACCAACAAGACCGTGAAGGTGCGCCTGGTGCGTGGCCTGCGTGGAACCCAGTCGCGTCACCGTCTGTCGGTGCGTGCGTTGGGCCTGAATAAGCTCAACGATGTGCGTGAACTGAAAGACAGCCCGCAGGTGCGTGGTCTGATCAATACGGTTCACTACCTCGTCAAGGTTGAGGAGTAATCCCATGACTCTGCGTCTTAATGACCTCAAGCCGGCCGACGGTGCCCGTACCGAGCGCACCCGCGTCGGTCGTGGTATCGGTTCTGGCCTCGGCAAGACCGCTGGTCGCGGTCACAAGGGTTCGTTCGCTCGTAAGGGCGGCGGCAAGATCAAGGCCGGCTTCGAAGGCGGCCAGACCCCGATGCAGCGCCGTCTGCCGAAGATCGGTTTCCGCTCCAAGATGGCGCGCGACACCGCGGAAGTGTTGTCCTACCAGCTGGATAAGCTGGATGCCGGTGATGTCGACTTTGCAGCGCTGCGCGCGGCCAATCTGGTCCCGAGCCGCGCCAAGAAGGCGAAGATCGTGCTGAAGGGCGAGCTGAGCAAGAAGTTCGTGCTGAAGGGCGTTGCGGCTACCGCAGGTGCCAAGGCAGCAATCGAAGCTGCCGGCGGCAGCGTAGAGGAGTAATCGGCAGATGGCGCAGGCTGGCATTGGTAACCTCGGCGGCGGGCTCGGCAAGTTCACAGAACTTCGCCAGCGGTTGCTGTTCGTCCTCGGGGCATTGATCGTTTATCGCATCGGCTGCTACGTGCCGGTGCCTGGCGTGAATCCCGATGCCATGCTTTCGTTGATGCAGGCGCAGGGCGGCGGCATCGTGGACATGTTCAACATGTTCTCGGGCGGCGCCCTGCACCGTTTCAGTATTTTTGCGTTGAATGTGATGCCCTACATCTCGGCATCGATCGTGATCCAGTTGGCCACGCACATCTTTCCCGCCCTCAAGGCGATGCAGAAGGAAGGCGAATCCGGTCGACGCAAGATCACCCAATATTCGCGTATCGGTGCGGTGTTGCTGGCAGTGGTGCAGGGCGGCAGTATTGCGCTGGCACTACAGAATCAGACCGCGCCCGGTGGCGCTCCGGTGGTGTATGCCCCGGGCATGGGTTTCGTGCTTACAGCGGTAATTGCGCTGACCGCCGGCACCATCTTCCTGATGTGGGTGGGCGAGCAGGTCACCGAGCGCGGCATTGGTAATGGCGTATCGCTGATCATCTTTGCCGGCATCGTGGCGGGCCTACCGTCGGCCGCCATCCAGACCGTCGAAGCGTTCCGCGAAGGCAACCTGAGCTTCATTTCGCTGCTGCTGATCGTTATCACGATCCTGGCATTCACGCTGTTCGTCGTGTTTGTCGAACGAGGGCAGCGTCGGATTACGGTCAACTACGCACGCCGCCAGGGCGGTCGCAATGCGTACATGAACCAGACCTCGTTCCTGCCGCTGAAGCTCAACATGGCCGGCGTGATTCCGCCGATCTTCGCCTCCAGCATCCTGGCATTCCCGGCGACGCTGTCGATGTGGTCGGGTCAGGCAGCGTCGGGTGGTGTCGGCTCGTGGCTGCAGAAGATCGCCAACGCGCTTGGGCCCGGTGAGCCGGTGCACATGCTGGTGTTTGCGGCGCTGATCATCGGTTTTGCGTTTTTCTACACCGCGCTGGTGTTCAACTCGCAGGAAACCGCCGATAACCTTAAGAAGTCGGGTGCGCTGATTCCGGGTATTCGTCCGGGCAAAGCCACTGCAGATTACGTCGATGGCGTGCTGACGCGTCTGACCGCTGCCGGTTCTCTGTATCTGGTGATCGTTTGCCTGTTGCCGGAAATCATGCGCACGCAGCTCGGCACCTCGTTCCACTTCGGCGGCACCTCGCTGTTGATCGCGGTGGTGGTGGTGATGGACTTCATTGCGCAGATCCAGGCACACCTGATGTCGCATCAGTATGAGAGCTTGCTGAAGAAGGCCAACCTCAAGGGCGGCTCGCGCGGCGGTCTTGCGCGCGGTTAAGTGGTACACTAGATCTTCATTACGTGAAGACGGCCTGGTTCCCGGGCCACGATCTTCCGATCAGAAGGGCGGCTCGCGCGACGTCTCGCGCGCGGGTGTGACGGGGTGGTCCTGTGCGGGAGTAGCACAGGCGATTCGGAGCAGTTTTCTGGATCAACACCGTCCGGCGCCGGAGCGAGGGCACACTCCCCACGCCGGGTCCATGGAACCTTTGGTTCCACGGGCTTCACAGCAATCCGAGGCCTTGCTATAATTCCGAGTTCACTTTTGATCCATCCTGCCGGATGGCGCCTGGGCGCTGTCGGGCCATCACTCAGTTGGAGAATCGCGTCATGGCGCGTATTGCAGGCGTCAACCTGCCAGCCCAGAAGCACGTCTGGGTCGGGTTGCAAAGCATCTACGGCATCGGCCGTACCCGTTCGAAGAAGCTCTGCGAATCCGCAGGCGTTACCTCGACCACGAAGATTCGTGATCTGTCCGAACCCGAAATCGAGCGCCTGCGCGCCGAAGTCGGCAAGTATGTCGTCGAAGGCGACCTGCGCCGCGAAATCGGTATCGCGATCAAGCGACTGATGGACCTGGGCTGCTATCGCGGTCTGCGTCATCGCCGTGGTCTTCCGCTGCGTGGTCAGCGCACCCGTACCAACGCCCGCACCCGTAAGGGTCCGCGCAAGGCGATCAGGAAGTAAGGGATAGATCATGGCAAAGCCAGCAGAAAAGAAAACGAAGAAGAAGATCAAGCGCGTCATCACTGACGGTGTCGCTCATGTCCACGCTTCGTTCAACAACACCATCGTCACCATCACCGATCGCCAGGGCAATGCGCTGTCGTGGGCTACGTCCGGCGGCGCCGGTTTCCGTGGTTCGCGCAAGTCGACCCCGTTCGCTGCTCAGGTTGCCGCCGAAAAGGCCGGCCGCGCTGCGCTCGATTACGGCGTGAAGTCGTTGGAAGTGCGTATCAAGGGTCCGGGTCCGGGCCGTGAGTCGGCCGTGCGTTCGTTGAACAACGTGGGCTACAAGATCACCAACATCATCGACGTGACGCCAATCCCGCACAACGGGTGCCGTCCGCCGAAGAAGCGTCGCGTCTAAAGGGAGCGATAAGAAATGGCTCGTTATATCGGTCCTACCTGTAAGCTCGCGCGCCGCGAAGGCGCCGACCTTTCTCTCAAGAGCCCGGCGCGTGCGCTGGACTCCAAGTGCAAGCTTGAGCAGAAGCCCGGCCAGCACGGCGCGGCTCGCAAGGGCAAGCTCTCCGACTACGCGACCCAGCTGCGCGAAAAGCAGAAGGTCAAGCGTATCTACGGTCTGCTGGAACGTCAGTTCCGCAACTACTACAAGAAGGCCTCGACCAAGAAGGGCAACACCGGCGAGAACCTGCTGCAGTTGTTGGAAACCCGTCTGGACAACGTCTGCTATCGCATGGGCTTTGCCGTCACCCGTCCGGCCGCCCGCCAGCTGGTGTCGCACCGTGGCGTGCTGGTCAATGGCAAGTCGGTGAATCTGGCCTCGTACCAGATCAAGGCTGGCGATGCGATCACGCTGTCGGAAAAGGCACAGAAGCAGCTCCGCGTGCAGGAAGCCCTGACCGTGGCTGAGCAGCACGACATGACGCCGTCGTGGGTTGAAGTCGATTCGAAGAAGTTCAGCGGCGTGTTCAAGGCCGTTCCGGATCGCGCTGACCTGCCTTCGGATATCAACGAAGCGCTGATCGTCGAGTTGTATTCGAAGTAATTCACATTGGAGAACCTCCGGTACTGCCGGAGGTTCGCAGGAGACCCCGCAACATGACGGTTACCGCCAACCAGGTTCTGCGCCCCCGTGGTCCGCAGATCGAACGTCTTACCGACAACCGTGCCAAGGTCGTGATCGAACCCTTGGAGCGCGGTTACGGGCACACGCTGGGCAATGCCCTGCGTCGTGTGTTGTTGTCGTCGATCCCCGGTTTTGCGATCACCGAGGTCGAGATCGACGGCGTGCTCCACGAGTACACCACGGTCGAAGGTTTGCAGGAAGACGTGCTTGACGTCCTGCTGAACTTGAAAGACGTGGCAATTCGTATGCACAGTGGCGACAGCGCCACGCTGTCGTTGTCCAAGCAGGGTCCGGGCACGGTCACTGCGGCCGACATCAGGACCGATCACAACGTTGAGATCATCAACGGCGACCACGTGATTTGTCACCTGACCAAAGACACCGCATTGAACATGCGCCTGAAGATCGAGCGTGGTTTCGGCTATCAGCCGGCTGCTGCGCGTCGTCGTCCGGACGAAGAGACCCGCACCATCGGTCGTCTGATGCTGGATGCCTCGTTCTCGCCGGTGCGTCGCGTTGCCTATGCCGTGGAAGCTGCGCGTGTTGAACAGCGCACCGACCTCGACAAGCTGGTGATCGATATCGAAACCAACGGCACGATTGATGCCGAGGAAGCCGTGCGCACCGCCGCCGACATCCTCAGCGATCAGCTGTCGGTGTTCGGCGATTTCACCCACCGCGATCGCGGTGCGGCCAAGCCGGCTGCCAGCGGCGTGGATCCGGTGCTGCTGCGCCCGATCGACGACCTCGAGCTGACCGTGCGTTCGGCCAACTGCCTCAAGGCCGAGAGCATCTACTACATCGGCGATCTGATCCAGAAGACCGAAGTGGAGCTGCTCAAGACCCCGAACCTCGGCAAGAAGTCGCTCACCGAAATCAAGGAAGTGCTGGCACAGCGCGGCCTTGCGCTGGGCATGAAGCTGGAGAACTGGCCGCCGGCCGGTGTCGCCCAGCACGGCATGCTTGGTTAATGAGTCAAGGCATGGGCGTCTTCGGGCGCCCATGTCTGTTTTTTCCACATCGACGGGCCAAAGCCCGCGGTGACATCCGGTCAAAGGACGGCCGGCTCGGACCAACCGCAGTCCATTCAACAGCGCCAGGATGGCGACAACGTCTCTCAAGCAGTCTCAATATTCTTAGGAAATCACACTCATGCGTCACCAGAAATCCGGCCGTAAGTTCAACCGTACCAGCGCGCACCGCGAAGCCATGTTCCGCAATATGGCCGCCTCGCTGTTCAAGCACGAGCTGATCAAGACCACCTTGCCGAAGGCCAAGGAACTGCGTCGCGTCGCCGAGCCGCTGATCACCATCGGCAAGGTCGATGGCGTTGCCAATCGTCGTCTGGCGTTCGCTCGCCTGCGCGACAAGGAAGCAGTGGGCAAGCTGTTCGTCGAGCTGGGCCCGCGTTACGCGACCCGTCCCGGCGGCTACCTGCGCATCCTGAAGGCCGGCTTCCGTGCCGGTGACAATGCGCCGATGGCGTATGTCGAGCTGGTCGACCGTCCGGTCGTTGCTGAAGAAGTTGCCGAGTAATCGGATCGCTTCTGTGAAGGTTCTTGAAAAAGCCCGGCGCACGCCGGGCTTTTTTATTGGCTGGTCGAACGAGGTGGCGTTGAATGCTGTCGGCTGCACCGGCCGGTCGACGGATGCTGCGCGAAAGATGAGGCGAGGCGGCCAGGTTGGCGTCCATTGCAGCGGCCGGCGGCTTGGTCGATGCGTCGCAGTTTGTAGGTCGCGCAGCGCGGATCGCAGCCCACGAACCTGTGGCGCTATGACCTGATGCTTGGGCAGTGCGTGCGAGTTACCACGCGTTGCCGCGGCTTCAGGCATCAGGGGCTTCGCGCTCTGCGACCGCCCGCTCGCGCATGCGTGGTCACGGCCGTGGCGATGGCTGATAATCGACAACTCGACCCTAGGCAAGCAGTGACGATGAATCCTTTTCGTTGGAGTTTCCGGGCGCAGTGTCTGCTGGGCTTTCTTGCGTGCGCAGGACTGCTGGCTTACGCGATCTATGTGCAGTTGCACCTGGGTCTGGAGCCTTGCCCGCTGTGCATCTTCCAGCGGATCGCATTTGCGGCGCTGGCGGTGTTTTTCCTGATCGGCGCGCTGCATGGGCCGCGAGCTGCGGGCGCGCGGAAGGTCTATGGCGTGTTGAGCTTCATCGCAGCAGGCGTGGGCATGGGCATCGCTGCGCGGCACGTCTGGGTGCAGATCCGGCCCAAGGACATGATGTCCTCGTGCGGGCCGCCGTTGAGCTTTCTGAGCGAGACGATGGGGCCGTTCGAGGTGTTCCGTACCGTGCTGACCGGCACCGGCGACTGCGGCAATATCGATTGGCGCTTCCTGGGGCTGAGCATGCCGATGTGGAGCATGGTGTGGTTCGTGGCGCTGGCGCTGTGGGCGCTGTACGCGGGCTTCAAGGCACGACGTAGTTCGGTGCGACACTGAGCGGTGCCGCGCGTTGCCACGCCTGTTGCAGCCCTGGAGGCGGGCGGGTGTCATCGCGGTAGCCAAACCGCGGCTCTGCGTCGCCTGGGCGGCGATGGTGCGTTGTTCGACGGCTGATAGACGGGTGAAAGGGGTGCCCTGATCTGCTGCCGGTCATCCCCTTTGGATCATCGGTACGCAACCGATCTACGCCGCACGCATTCGACGCGCTCGATGCGTGTGTTTCATTGCATCCAACACTTGGGCACCTGCTGTCGCTTGCACGCGTTTGCGGCGTGTCGAGTGGAGTGAGATCCACGGCGTGGCTAACGCCTGGTTTTTCCCGCTGGCCAGCTCTGGTGGATCGCGACTTGGCTCGCAGCATCGGTAAGAGCGACAAGTTGGTAACAACGCGCCCTTCAGACGATGCGCACCAGCCATGCAGCCAGCACGCACGCTGATCCTGTCGCCTCTTCATGCGTCGTCATCGTCGCCATGCGCGCGGATGAACCGGACTGCATCCGGACCATCCGCTGCCCCTTGTACCGCAATCAGAAGTCCTGCTGCAGGCTCACATAGACGCCGCGGCGTGGCGCCCACTGCGGCGCGAACACGCCGATGCCGCCGCCATCGCGCAGTTGGTAGCTGCGGTTGAGGACATTGACCGCGGCCAGTTGCACATGCAGCGGATGTGTATTTACGTCAAAGTCGTGCCCGACGCTGGCATTCAACTGAAAGTACGACGGGAGTGAAGCGCCGTTGGGCACGGTGTCGGTGTCGGTACGCAAGCCGCTGCCGAACAGATAGTTGAGGCCGACCTTGCTGCCTTCGCTGAAGGCGTAGTTGATGCCGCCGGAGGACGTCAGCTTCTGGTCGTGGTCCAGGTGGATCCAGTTGTCGTAGACATAAGCCAGTGCATCCGGGTCGAAGTTATACAGACTGGTGATGACCCGCTTGCCCATGGCCTTGCTGTAGGCGACGTTGAAATAGGCCGTGACCGGCCCATTGGTGTAGTCGGCGCTGAACTCGGCGCCACGGATGCGGCCATAGCGGTAATTGAAGGTGGAATAGACGTAGGCCGCACCGAACTGGCCTTCATCCTGGAGCCGATCCGCCTTGCGGTAATAGGTGTCCAGACCTAGCGTCAGATGGTCGGTGACCGCTTGCGAGATGCCCAGATCGTAGTAGTCGCTACGCTCGCTCAGTGGCGTGGTCTGGCCGTTGCCGGCCGACTGCTGATTGGTGGTGCCGTCGTACAGCGCGATGTCGCTGGTGGAGATCAGCTCGCTGGCCGGTGGGGTGAAGTAGCGCGCGTAACCGGCATGCACGGTGGTGCTGTCGCTGGCACGCCAGATGACACCCAGGCGCGGACTGAGCTGACCTTCGGTATTGCCGAACGCCTTGTACTTGTCGCCGCGCAGCCCGTAGTTGACGGTCCAGTCGTCGCCGATTTTCCACTCGTCCTGCAGGTAGAGCGCGTAGGTGCTGGCATGGAAACGGCTGCCGTCGGGGATGAACAGCGGCACGTTGCTGCTCTGGCTGCCGTCATCGTTCGCCGGGAAGACGTAAGAGTTGTTGCTGGCGATGGCATGTTCGAAATTGCCGTACACGCCATAGCGCAAGGTATGCGAGCCGCCCCACGGCGTTGCGAAGTCCGCCTGCAAGGTATTGGCGCGGTTGCTGCGGTCCACCTGCGAGGCGATGCCGTTGAAGATCAGGTCACCGGCGACGTCGGGTGAGAAGGCCACGCTGCTGTAACGCTGGCCGGCGGAGATCTGATAGCTGGTGTCGCCGACTGTGCCTTGCAGGGCCAACGTGCCGAAACGGGTGTTTTCGCGCTGGTTTTCGTCCAGCTGCGACGAATCGAAATCGGTGGTGCCCAGGTAATCGAAGGCTGGCGTCTGCCCGGGGTTGTTGGGGATCTGGAAGCGGTTGTTGGCGTAGCCGACCAATAGGCTGAGACGGGTGTTCTCGTTGACCAGGTAGGTCAGATCGGCGAAGCCCTTGCCCTGATGGCTTTTGTCATGGATCGGATTGAGGCTGTCGACAGGGTTTTCCAGGCCATTCTTGTTCTGGTCGTAATCGCCGCTGACGAACCAGCTCCAACGCCCGCTGCTGCCCCAAAGCGAGGCATTGGGGTTGATGGTGCCGAATGAGCCAGCGGTGATGCCGACGCTGCCGCCATTGCCGAGTTCTGCACCGCTCTTGGTGGTGATGTCGACCACCGCGGCAGTGCGATCGCCGAACTGCGCCGGCAATGCACCATCGAGCAGTTTGAGGTTCTTGATGATGCGCGGCTCCAGGCTCTGGCCGAAGCCGGAGATGGATTCGGGAATCATCACGCCATTGATGCGGTACTGCAGGTTGGCGTGGTCGCCGCGCACGTGGATGCTGCCGTAGGAATCCTGCACCACGCCCGGTGCCTGCAGTAGGACCTGGTTGAGCGGAGTCGCGGCGCCAAGCGGCAGGCGATCGATATCTTCAGCGGTGATGGCGAATTGGCTGCTGCCGATATCCGGTGACAGGGCATTGCGCGCCGCCTCGAGCTTGGCGATCACATTGACCGTATCCAGATCGGTAGTGCGCTCGGAGTCGGCATCGGCGGCAAACGCCGCACCGACGGGTGCGGCCAGCAGGGCGACGGTAATGGCAGCAGACAGAAGGCGAGGAGTCATGGCAGTTTCGCGAGGCGGGTGAGGGGAGGGGTGTTGTTATTTTGTAACATTGGACTTATTGACGAGCGCTAGCGTAGGTCGAAAGTCATGGCTCGAATCGGGGATGTTGCTTGGTGTTCAGGTCGCAGGCGCTTGCGCGCCAGTGCCACTGCGGGCGCTGCGATGGCAATCCGGTGCGCTTGGCATGCGGGTGCTTTGCGTAGCGTTCCGGCTCTGCCAACATCGCAGACTGCCTAGGAGCCCTTTCATGAATCTTTCCGCCCCCACTCCCGTTTCCGATCCCGCCGCCGCAGCGTGGGCGCCGGACAGCTGGCGCGGCAAACCTGCATTGCAGCTGCCGGTGTATCCGGATGAGATCGCGCTGCAGGCCGCCATGCGCGAGTTGGGGCAGCTCCCGCCGTTGGTGACCTCGTGGGAAATCTTTGCGCTCAAGCGCCAGCTGGCGGAAGCGCAGGAAGGCAAGCGCTTCCTGCTGCAGGGCGGCGATTGCGCGGAAAATTTCAGCGATTGCGAGTCGGGTACCATCTCCAATCGGTTGAAGGTACTGCTGCAGATGAGCCTGGTGCTGGTGCACGGGCTGCACTTGCCGGTGGTGCGGGTGGGCCGTTTTGCCGGGCAATATGCCAAACCGCGTTCGGCCGATACCGAGACCCGCGATGGCGTGACGTTGCCGAGCTACCGCGGCGATGTGATCAATGCGCCGGCCTTCACCGAAGCGGCGCGCGTGCCCGATCCACGCCGCATGATCACCGCGCATTCGCGGTCGGCGATGACGATGAACTTCGTGCGTGCGTTGATCGACGGCGGCTTCGCAGACCTGCATCACCCCGAATACTGGAATCTGGATTGGGTGGGCTATTCACCGCTGGCGGCGGACTACCAGAAGATGGTCGCTTCGATCGGCGATGCCGTCCGCTTCATGGAAACCCTGTCCGGTGCGGAGGTGTACAACCTCAATCGCATCGACTTCTACACCTCGCACGAAGCCTTGCTGCTGCCGTACGAAGAAGGCCTGACCCGGCAGGTGCCGCGGCAGTGGGGCTGGTTCAATCTGAGCACCCACTACCCATGGATCGGCATGCGCACCGCGGCGCTGGATGGGGCGCACGTGGAATACCTGCGTGGCGTGCGCAACCCGATCGCGATCAAAGTCGGGCCGTCGGTGCAGCCAGATCAACTGCTGCGCCTGATCGATGTGCTCAATCCCGACGACGAGCCCGGGCGCTTGAGCTTTATCCATCGCATGGGCGCAGCGCAGATCGCCGAGAAGTTGCCGCCGCTGCTGGATGCCGTAAAGCGCGATGGGCGACGGGTGCTGTGGGTGTGCGATGCGATGCATGGGAATACCGAAAGCACCGGAAATGGCTATAAAACGCGTCGTTTCGACAACATCCGCAACGAAGTGGAAGTCTCCTTCGACCTGCATGCGGCCGCCGGTACGCGGCTGGGTGGCGTGCATCTGGAACTGACCGGCGAAGATGTCACCGAGTGCACTGGCGGCGCGCGCGAGCTGACCGAGCGTGATCTGGAGCGGGCCTATCGCTCCAGCGTGGACCCGCGCTTGAACTATGAGCAGTCGCTGGAAATTGCGATGGCGATCGTGCGCAAGCAACAGCAGGTGAGCTCGCAGCCGCTGGGCGCGTGACCGCACCGTGCGCATGACGTGATGCTCATGCCGCGTGCGGCATGCTCTTGCAGCCATCCCTCTTTCCCCCCACAGGAGGAACGGTTTGACTGCCGATTGGAACGTCATCCGCGAATACGCAATCCCGCTAGGCGCCGCGCTGCTGGCGGGTGTCGTCACCTGGTCGCTGATGCTGTGGCTGTTCCGCCGCATGCAGGGCCGCGACTATCGCCGTGCGCGCATCATTCGCGTGATCACGCTGCCGGCGGCCTTCATTTTGCCGCTGTTGTTTCTGGGGATCGCCACCGAAGCGACTCCATTGGCCGGCAAGGCGCTGGCAGCGGTGCAGCATCTGCTGCACCTGGGCATCGTCGGCTGCGTCACCTGGTTGCTGGTGCGCGCGGTGGCTGCTGGCGAGGCGGCGATCTTGCGCAGCAACCCGATCGAAGTGTCGGACAACCTCACCGCGCGTCGCATCCAGACCCAGACGCGGGTACTGAGCCGCGTGCTGATGGGCACGGTGATCTTGCTCGGTATTTCTGTCGTCCTGCTGACCTTTCCGCAGGTGCGCCAGATCGGTAAGACCTTGCTGGCCTCGGCGGGCATCATCGGGCTGGTGGCCGGTATCGCGGCCAAGCCGGTATTCGGCAACTTGATCGCCGGCCTGCAGATTGCATTGACCCAGCCGATTCGCCTGGACGATGTCGTGATCGTGGAAGGCGAGTGGGGCCGCATCGAAGAGATCGGCAGCTCGTACGTGGTGGTGCGGATCTGGGACGAGCGCCGCATGGTGGTGCCGCTGACCTGGTGGATCGAAAACCCGTTTCAGAACTGGACGCGCAGCAGCGCCGATCTGCTCGGCACCGCGTTTCTGTGGCTGGATTACCGCACGCCGATTGCAGCGGTACGCGCGGAGCTGGAGCGCATCTGTCACAGCGAGCCGCTATGGGATGGCCGCGTGTGTGTGACCCAGATTACCGACACCAGCGACAACACCATCCAGGTCCGACTGCTGGTGAGCGCGCGCAACTCGGGCGATGCCTTCGACCTGCGCTGCCTGGTGCGCGAACGCATGATCGATTTCCTGACCCGCGAGCATGCGTATGCATTGCCGAGGATTCGCGCTGAAATCGCGTCGCAGGAAAAAGCACCATCGCGCGCCGCCGAGCCGATTGCACAGGAGAGCGTGCGTTCGCCGGGCGCCGAGGACGGCGAGCCCGCGACCACCATCTAGCGCAGCTCAGAAACCGACTGCACAGCCGCCAAGCGAGTGCGGCCGGTGTCCGAAATCGGCATGTACCACTCGTGCATGCGATTGTGATTGTGAGCGCGCCGTCCATGCCCACCTGACGACTGCTGGCAATGTTCTTGGCGGCCTCTTAGCGGGTCGTATGGCGCTACCTGCCGGCATCTAGGGTGTGCGGCAGGTAACGCGCAAATACCCGCCGGGGCGGTTCTTGCGCTTGTGCGCTAGGTGTAGCGGCGCTCAATCACGCGTGATAGAACCCGGCGGTGCCACAGGCGCAGTCCCTGACGTGGCAGATCTTGGCGCAGCCGGCGCACGCGGCGCATAGCCAGGCGTAAAGCGCGCATGGCTGCGCTGTTCGTACGCATACGCCAGCTCGATCAGGCGCGGCTCGCTCCAGGCGGTGCCCATGAACAACAGACCCAAGGGCAAGCCCTGGGTCTGTCCCATCGGCACGCTCAGGCTCGGGTAGCCGGCCACCGCCGCAGCGCCATAGCCAGCACCCGGGAAGGTGTCGCCCTTGCCGAGCGTGGTGATCCACGCCGCGCCCGTCGTGGGCACGATCAAGGCATCCAGGCGATCTGCCTTCAATGCTGCGTCGATGCCTTCTGGCCCGGCTAGCCGCCTGGCAGTGTCGCGCGCGCTCGCATACCCCGCGTCGTCAAGACCCGGCGCCGCCTGCGCCTGTTCGAATAACTCTTGCCCGAAATACGGCATCTCGCGCTGCGCATGCTTGCGATTGAAGGCAATCACCTGTTCCAGGCTCGTCACGGGCGCAGCGTGGGTTTGCAGATACGCGTTCAAGCCGGCCTTGAATTCGACCAACAGCACCGTTTGCTCGGCGGCATCCCACTGCCCCTCGGTGGCCAGGCGGGTCTCGATCACCGTGGCACCGGCCGTGCGCAAGGTCTGTACGGCGCGATCCAATACTGCGGCAATCGCAGGATCTTCGCGCAGTGGATTGCGCAACAGGCCCAGGCGCGCACCACGCAAACAGTCGGGCTTCAGGTGGGCGAGATAATCGACGCTGGTCGCTGGCGCCTTGGCGGTGGCCGGATCCTGCGGGTCGGGCGCGGCGATGGCCTGCAGGAGCACGGCCGCATCGGCGACGCTGCGTGTCATCGGCCCGGCGGTGTCCTGGCTGGCGGAAATCGGGATGATGCCGTCACGACTGACAAGGCCCACGGTCGGTTTGAGTCCGACCAGTCCGTTGACCGAAGCAGGGCAGGTGATGCTGCCATCGGTTTCGGTGCCGATGCCAACAGTGGCCAGGCTGGCCGCGATGGCCGCACCAGTGCCGGCGCTGGAGCCGCAGGGATTGCGATCCAGTGCATACGGATTGCGGGTCAGCCCGCCGCGCCCGCTCCAGCCGGAACTGGACTGGGTGGAGCGAAAATTGGCCCATTCGCTGAGGTTGGTCTTGCCTAGAATCACCGCGCCGGCGGTGCGCAGGCGTTGTACCAGGAAGGCATCGCGGCTGGGGTGGAACTCGGCCAGTGCCAGCGAGCCGGCGCTGTTGACCATCGGCAGCGCGTCGATGTTGTCCTTGAGCAGCACCGGGATGCCATGTAGCGGCCCACGGACACGCCCGGCGCTGCGTTCGGCGTCCAAGGCGCGCGCGTCGGCTTCGGCCTGCGGATTGAGTTCGATCACCGCGTTGAGCGTGGGGCCGGCGCGATCGATGCTGGCAATGCGCTGCAGATACGCGCGCGTGAGCTGCAGGCTGCTGCTTTGACTGCTGCTCATGCGGGCTTGCAGGCCGGCCACGTCGGCCTCGGTCAGATCGATGGAGGGGGCGGCAGACTCTTTTGGGGTGCCGGTCGCCGGGCGCGACGGGTCATCGGCATGCGCACAACCGCACAGTGCAGCAAGCAGCGCGAAAGACAACGTGGTGAATCGCATGAATGATCTTCCCCGGGGAGAGGTCGCAGGCTAACGGCGCTGCGTCGGGGTGACAACGGATGATGTGCCCGCAAACGGGCAGGGCGGCTCAGCGCTGGCGGCGTCGCACCAGATCGCGTGCCAGCACGCCGACCACGATCAGGTTGATCGCCAGCACGGCCCAGGCGGTCCAGCCAGGATGGCGGACGATGGCGTAGATATCGAAAGGCAGATAGATGGCCGCCGACAGGCAGCCCAGTACCGAGGCCCAGGCCTTGGCACGCCACAATCCCCAGGCTTCCACCACATGCAGCAGGCCGTAGGCCAGCATGGCGGCAGCGGCCAGATGCACGGCATCGGGGCTGATGGTCTTGAGCAACGACGGCAGTGCGCCGTGCTCCGGGTCCAGATTGAAGCGGCGGATCAGGGTGATGACCGCATTTTGCAGCGGGAGCGGGCCCAGAAGTTCCAGGCCCGTCGCCGCCAACAGCGCAAGCGTTCCCTTGACCGCCTCAAGCAAGGCGATCACATGCAGCCCCGGATGCGCGCGCGGATCCGGGCTATAGGGTTTGGTGCTCACGCGTGTCGGCCTGACAACTTAGCCCGAACGACCAGCGCGCTTACGGTCGCTTTCGGTCAGGAACTTCTTGCGCAGGCGGATTTCCTTCGGGGTGACTTCCACCAGCTCGTCGTCCTCGATGAAGTCCAGTGCCTGTTCCAGCGTGTACTTGATCGCCGGGGTCAGCTTGATCGCATCGTCCTTGCCCGAAGCGCGCATGTTGGTCAGCGGCTTGGTCTTGATCGCGTTGACGGTCAGGTCGTTGTCCTTGGAGTGGATACCGACCAGCTGACCTTCGTACACGTTGTCGCCTTCGGCGGCGAACAGGCGGCCACGCTCTTCCAGCGGCCCCAGTGCATAGGCCGGCGTGGCGCCCGGTGCATTGGCAATCATCACGCCGTTCTGGCGCTTGGCGATCGCGCCCTGTTCCTTCGGACCGTAATGGTCGAACACGTGGAACAGCAGGCCCGAGCCCTGGGTCAGGGTGCGGAATTCGTTCTGGAAGCCGATCAGGCCACGCGCCGGGATCATGTAATCCAGACGCACACGGCCCTTGCCGTCCGGCTCCATGTTCTTCAGCTGGCCCTTGCGGGTACCCAGCTTTTCCATCACGCCGCCCTGGTGCTGTTCTTCGATATCCACCACCAGCTGTTCGATCGGCTCCATCAACTTGCCGTCGATTTCCTTGATGATCACTTCCGGACGCGACACGGCCAGCTCGTAGCCTTCACGACGCATGTTCTCGATCAGCACCGACAGGTGCAGTTCGCCACGGCCGGAGACCAGGAACTTGTCGGCGTCGGAGCCTTCCTCGACCTTCAGTGCCACGTTGTGCACCTTCTCGCGGTCCAGGCGGTCGCGCAGCTGGCGGCTGGTCAGGAACTTGCCGCCGGACAGGTCCTTGTTGCCGGCGAACGGCGAGTTGTTGACCTGGAAGGTCATCGAGATGGTCGGCTCGTCCACGGTCAGCGCCGGCAGCGCTTCGGGATGATCGAGCGCGCACACGGTGTCGGAAATGGTCAGCTCGGCCACGCCGGAGATGGCCACGATGTCGCCGGCCTCGGCGGTGTCCTGCTCGATGCGCTCCAGGCCCAGGAAGCCCAGCACCTGCAGCACCTTGCCCTGACGCTTCTTGCCTTCGCGGTCGATCACGCTGACCGGCATGTTCTTCTTCAGCACGCCGCGCTGGATGCGGCCGATGCCGATCACGCCGACGAAGTTGTTGTAGTCCAGCTGGCTGATGCGCATCTGGAACGGGCCGTCCGGGTCAACGTCCGGGGCCGACACGTGCTGCATGATCGCTTCGTACAGCGGGGTCATGTCGCCGTCGCGCACGTCCGAATCCAGGCTGGCGTAGCCGTTCAACGCGGAGGTGTAGACGATCGGGAAGTCCAGCTGTTCGTCGGTTGCGCCGAGCTTGTCGAACAGGTCGAACACCTGGTCGATCACCCAGTCCGGGCGTGCGCCGGGACGGTCGATCTTGTTGACCACCACGATCGGCTTGAAGCCCATCGCGAACGCCTTCTGGGTCACGAACCGGGTCTGCGGCATCGGGCCGTCCATCGCGTCGACCAGGATCAGCACCGAGTCCACCATCGACAGCACGCGCTCGACTTCGCCGCCGAAGTCGGCGTGTCCCGGGGTGTCGACGATATTGATGCGGTTGCCGTTCCAGGTGATGGCCGTGTTCTTGGCCAGGATCGTGATGCCACGTTCCTTTTCCTGATCGTTGCTGTCCATCACGCGCTCAGCCAACACGGTGCGTTCGGACAGGGTGCCGGACTGCTTCAGCAGACAGTCGACGAGGGTGGTCTTGCCATGGTCGACGTGCGCGACGATGGCGATATTGCGGAGTTTTTCGATAGACATGCGGAAAGGGCCCCTGTCTGGCGCCAGTCTTGAGATGAGGTAAGCCCGACATTATAGCGGTTTCGTTGCGCTACCGTTGCGGATTGGCAAAAGTCCGTTCAGATCGCCCATTCAGTCAGCGTGACGAGGCCCATGGCCGGGCCGGGCAGGCTTTGGACCATGGTCGTAACCACGCGGCCGGTCGCACGCCCGGGTGTATCCTAATGGGCTGTTGATCACTCCAGAACCTGCAAGGATTTCCATGTCCCTGATCGCCACCTTTGACACCTCCCGCGGCCCGATCGTTGTCGAGCTGTACCCGGAGAAGGCCCCGCTGACGGTTGCCAACTTCGTCAATCTGGCCAAGCGCGGCTTCTACAACGGCCTGAGCTTCCACCGCGTCATCGCCGACTTCATGATCCAGGGCGGTTGCCCGGAAGGTTCCGGCCGCGGCGGCCCGGGCTACCGTTTCGAAGACGAGGCCAACAACGGCGTCGGCCACGAGCGCGGCGTGCTGTCCATGGCCAACGCCGGCCCGAACACCAACGGCAGCCAGTTCTTCATCACCCACACCGCCACCCCGTGGCTGGACGGCAAGCACACCGTGTTCGGCAAGGTCACCCAGGGCCTGGACGTGGTCGATAGCGTGGCCCAGGGCGACACCATCAATACGCTCACCATCGAAGGCGACACCGACGCTGTGCTGGCCGCCAAGGCCGACCGCGTTGCGGAGTGGAACAAGATCCTCGCCGCCTGATCGCATCACGTCGAACGGCCGCCATGTGCGGCCGTTTGCTTGTCACAGCGCGCCGCCAGGCCTTGCGCCACGCCAGCGCGCGACCCCCACCAACGCTTTTTAGCAGAGGAAACACCCCATGAAAGCACCTGTTCGTGTTGCTGTGACCGGCGCTGCCGGCCAGATCGGCTACGCCCTGCTGTTCCGCATCGCCTCCGGCGAAATGCTGGGCAAGGATCAGCCGGTGATCCTGCAATTGCTGGAACTGTCCAATGAGAAGGCCCAGGCCGCGCTCAAGGGCGTGATGATGGAGCTGGAAGATTGCGCGTTCCCGCTGCTGGCCGGCATGGTCGGTACCGACGACGCCGAAGTGGCGTTCAAGGACATCGACGTCGCCCTGCTGGTCGGTGCGCGTCCGCGCGGCCCAGGCATGGAGCGCAAGGACCTGCTGCTGGAAAACGCCAAGATCTTCACCGCGCAGGGCGCTGCCCTGAACAAGGTCGCCAAGCGCGACGTCAAGGTGCTGGTGGTCGGCAACCCGGCCAACACCAACGCCTACATCGCGATGAAGTCGGCGCCGGATCTGAACCCGAAGAACTTCACCGCCATGCTGCGTCTGGACCACAACCGCGCGCTGAGCCAGCTCTCGCTCAAGCTCGGCAAGCCGGTCGGCGGCATCGAGAAGCTGGTGGTGTGGGGCAACCACAGCCCGACCATGTACCCGGACTACCGTTTCGCCACCTCCGATGGCGCCTCGGTAGGCGATGCGATCAACGACCAGGAATGGAACGCGTCCACCTTCATCCCGACCGTGGGCAAGCGCGGTGCGGCGATCATCGAAGCGCGTGGCTTGTCGTCCGCAGCGTCGGCTGCCAATGCGGCCATCGATCACGTGCGTGATTGGGTGCTGGGCAGCAACGGCAAGTGGGTCACCATGGGTGTGCCGTCGGACGGCTCCTACGGCATTCCGGAAGGCGTGATCTTCGGCTTCCCGGTCACCACCGAGAACGGTCAGTACACCCTGGTCAAGGATCTGCCGATCGACGACTTCAGCCAGAAGCACATCGACAAGACCCTGGCCGAGCTGGAAGAAGAGCGCAGCGGCGTGTCGCACCTGCTGGGCTGAGTCATTGGCTCGCTGCTGTCATGAAAACGCCGGGCACTGCCCGGCGTTTTTTTTGCGTGTCGTGTCGCGATGCCGGCGCTGTCAGGTCAGGCCCTCGGCCTTCAGTGCGGCCTGCACATCGGCGTCGGCCAGCATGCGTTGCACGAACGCCTGCAGCGCGTCCAAGCCATCCAGATTCACGGCGACTTTCTGCGCCCACAGCAAGGTAACGAACAGGTACGCATCGGCACCGGTATGGCTGTCGCTGGCAAGCCAGGTGCGACCTTGCAGATGCGCATCGACACGCGCGTACAGCGTGCGCAATTTGCTGCGTGCATCGTCGTGGCTGCGCGCAATCAGCGCAGGGTCCTGCAGATACGCGGTGCTGCCGAAGATCGGCTTGAACGCGGGGTGCACGTCGGCATTGACGAAGGCGATCCAGCGATTGATTTCGGCACGGCTGCGCGCGGTGCCATCGCCTGAGAGGCCGGTCAGTGGTGCGATATCGGCGATGTAATTGAGGATGGCAGCATTCTGTGTCAACGCCCAATCGTCGACCAACAGCAATGGCACAGCACCGGCTGGATTCAGGCGTAGGTACTCAGGGGATTTCATCGTCGCCGCATCGACCACACTCAGGTCGAACGGCAACCCAGACCAACGCAACACGATGTGATCTGCCAGCGAACAGGCGCCGGGCTTGGTATACAGCTTCATGGGCGATCCACACGGGAGTGAAGGCGCTAGCTTAGCCGGCGAATGACTCGGTGTGGAGCGCAACGGCGGGTGGCGTGGCTGCGGCGGCGCGAGATCGGTCGACGTGGCGGCTGCGACAGCTGGAGTGGCGGCAGGGCGATTGCCAGTGCTGGCGCCGGAGAGACAAGCGGCAGCACCTTGCTCAATCTCTGGCCTTGGCGCTCACCAAAATGCGGATATCGCACGCAATTTTCCAACCAGTTCGGTGTGGGCTGACGATCGCGACGCGCGCTCAGCACGCCAACCATGCCGCTGCGGCTTCGATACATGAGAGCGTATCAAGCGCGTGATCAGCGCATCTCAGCAGTTGGGCGTGTCAGCGGTATGTGTCTATAGATGCGCCGCGACACGGCGGGCTCAGGACGCGTTGCGCGGGCGCAGTGTTTGCACGCGATAGAACGTATGGTCGCCGATGGTGGCCACCTGATAGGCATTACGCCAGCTGGGGCTCGCAATTGCGCTTGCGGCAAAGTGGCTGGCACCCGGTACGATCTCTTTGCGCTGGCCGACCGGCAGTGCCCAGTTGCGCTGCGCCGCCAGTGCCACGTCCAACGCCTTGTTCCAGGCATCGTCGTTCTTCAGCTGCGTGCCCGGCGCCACGATTGTCGGTGCAAACTGCTTGCGTGCAGTAACCACCTGACACATCGAGTCGCCCCACAAACCACTATCCAGACGACGCAACGCAACTTCCGCGACGGCCTGTTGGCCACGCAAGGTCTGGTCGCGCGCTTCCAGATAAACGGTCGTACTCAAACACAGCGAATCTGCGGCTGGCTGCGGCAATACATGCGACAGCCAGAGTATCCAAACCAGTTTCATAGAACTCCTTGCTCCGTATGGGCCGGTCTGCAGAGCATCCAATGTGGATGCACCAGTGCAGAGGGCTTGGCGTCATGGGGAGGCGGCCTGACATTGGTCGCCAAAGTCTCCGGCGAAAGAACGTCTGCCGAAGGTGCCCACCAAATGCGGCAGGTCAAAAAGTTGGCGCAAGGTAGGCGTCGATCACATAATCTTGGCTGAATGAGAGGGGTTGACGATTGCGATTGCTTGCAGTGCCTGGCGATGCGCAACACTGCGCCGCGCATCGCAGCATAGGATCTGCGCCGCATCGTCCCAGCGACTCCTGTGTTGCACGACTTCTTCGCCGTTTCGCGCGTATCGACGCCGTTGCGTGCTGCTTTGAATTGTCGCTGGAACGCGCCAGAGCAAACGGATTTCAGAATATTGCGAGATGTGTGCACGCCTTCATCACGCGATGGTGTGGCGATTGGAGTGAAGCTGCGTACTGCCACTGCTTACGCTGCTTCATACAGATGCGCGCGCGTTGCGGAAGCGTTGAAAGCGTCGGAAGCAGCGAATTGCGAAGCGCATGCGATGCAGGTGTCATGTGCGCTGCACGGCCGCTGATTTATGCAGTATCCGTTGATGCGGATAGATGCGCGCCCTTGGCGCATGTTTCTGATGGCAGCATCGGAGACGGCGGTGCCAACTGTTGCAAGGAAAGCTGATTTGGCATCCCTACGTGGTTGCCGTCATTGGATGATGTTCGAAGTTGTTGAGCGGTAGGCTGAAAAAGACCTGTCGATCATTCGATGTGTCGATAGTGCGTTCGAGTGAGGTGCACTGTGTTTCCGAGATCGCATCGTTATTGGCATAAGCGTGCAGAGGCGCGCAAATGCGGAAAGGCACATATGCACCAGCGCAACGAAACGCTGAGGTGCCAAGTGCAACAGTCAGCGCAACATGGACTGGCGTCAGAAACCCGCATGCATCTGGCGAAGATCTCAGTCGAAACGACAGATCACCCAGCGTGATCGCATCTTGGGACAACAGTTGGTGCTGTCGCGGCAATTGCGACTCATCAACGCATGCAGCAGGCATCAATCAGAGGGCACTATCAGTACCGCGCTGCGCCATCCAGCAGCGCCATGTTGTAACTGCGCCACAGACGGCGTCAGCTTGGTAAAGGTCGGTAAGGCCAGGGCCAGTGCCGCCGCCAGTGGCAGTGGCAGTGGCAGTGATTGTTTGCGCTGCCATCGCACTGCAGGCATCGATGCCGTTACTTTCGCAACATGGTGAACGTGCGGTTGCAGCGCCTGGTGTAATCACCACGTCGACAGCAGCGCGATGCTGCTCACAAGTGCGACGATCAGCAATGCCGTCGCCGCTGCATTGTGAGAGCCGGTCGTCAACACCAGCCCGATTGCCGCGCCGACCAGCAACGCTGCCGAGCCGTTTCCGATCAGGC
Organism: Xanthomonas prunicola; assembly: GCF_002846205.1. GTDB lineage: Bacteria > Pseudomonadota > Gammaproteobacteria > Xanthomonadales > Xanthomonadaceae > Xanthomonas > Xanthomonas prunicola. The sequence continues at coordinate 734,714 of NZ_PHKV01000003.1, read as the reverse complement.
GCACTGCGCTGACACCACGTGCACCGCGCCAACGCCGGCGTGCAAGCCCCAGCAGCGTGTTTTGCGTGACAGGTAGGCTGCGCAGCAACACGCTGGCCGGGCGGGCGGCGGGTGGAAGCAGCGGAGTCATGAGCACCAGCGACAGCGCCACTGCGGCCAACGCAATGCCTTACCGTTGCGTTCCTCCCACCCACGCCAAGCTCGTGCCATCACCCCAACGCTGTGCAGTAATGAGCCCCATCATTGCGTTGACGATCCATCTGCCCGCCATCGAAGATCCGGCCGCAACGGGCGCTCAGGCCACTGTAGTCGGTCAACGCGAAAATCAGCAGCAATTGGCCGGTGTACCAGAGCAGGCTCTTGCCGAAATGGGCTGCCGCGTAGGCACGCAATGCGGCAGGCGGTAGCGCAGTAGATAATGCGCGCGGTGGCGATGACATGCGAGTGCCTATAGCCGAGGCGCACGCCCGCGGCCGGCGTGGCAGACCACCGCATCCGCGATGCATGCCGGCGTTGGTCACGCCGCATGCAGGTCGGCAGTGCAGTCGAAACTCGAACGCAGCGACGGCGTCGTAGTCGCGCCGTCCTGGCGAACACCTTACAACGTCGCTGCCAGCCGACTCGCCTGGTTGATCGCGCGTTTGGCATCCAGTTCGGCGGCCACATCCGCGCCACCGATCAAATGCGGCTGCTGGCCATTGGCTTGCAGCGCGGCAAGCAACTCGCGACGCGGCTCCTGCCCGGCACAGATCACCACCGTGCCGACGTCGAGCAATTGCTCGCTGCCTTCCACGCGAATGCGTAACCCGGCATCGTCCACACTCAGGTATTCCACGCCGCCGAGCATCTTGACGCCCTTGGCTTTGAGCGTAGCGCGGTGGATCCAGCCGGTGGTCTTGCCCAGGCGCGCACCGGGCTTGCCAGGGCTGCGCTGCAACAGCCAGACCTGACGGGCAGGGCGCTCGGGCTGCGGTTTGGTCAAGGCGCCGCGTGCTTCAAAGCTCGGATCCACGCCCCATTCGGCCATCCAGCGTTGTGGGTCCAGCGACGGCGATTCACCCGAGTGCACCAGAAATTCACCGACATCAAAGCCAATACCGCCCGCACCGATGATCGCCACCTTGTCTGCGGCCACGTGCCGGCCCAGCACGACATCCAGATAGCTCACCACCATCGGATGATCGGCGCCTGGGAACTCCACCTTGCGCGGCTCGATGCCGGTCGCCAGCACGATCTCGTCGAAATCTTTCAGATCGGCTGACTGCACGCGGGTGTTCAAGCGCAATTGCACACCGGTCGCCTCGATGCGATGGCCGAAATAACGCAAGGTCTCGTTGAATTCCTCCTTGCCGGGTATGCGTTTGGCGACATTGAACTGCCCACCGATCGCATCGCTTGCATCGAACAAGGTCACCCGGTGCCCGCGTTCTGCTGCCACCGTCGCGCAGGCCAAGCCAGCCGGGCCGGCACCGACCACGGCAATCCGCTTGGGCGCGGTGGTTGGCGTGTAATTGAGCTCGGTTTCGTGCGCAGCGCGTGGGTTGACCAGGCAGGTCGCCAGCTTGTTGTCGAACACGTGATCCAGGCATGCCTGATTGCAGGCAATGCAGGTATTGATGGTGTGCGACTGCCCAGCGCGCGCCTTATTGGTCCACTGCGGATCGGCAAGCAGCGGCCGCGCCAGCGACACCATGTCTGCGGCACCCTCGGCCAGGATGCGCTCGGCCACTTCCGGCATGTTGATGCGGTTGGTCGCTACCACCGGAATGCGCAGATGCGGCTTGAGCTTGGCGGTGACGCCGGCAAACGCGGCGCGCGGCACCGAGGTGGCAATGGTGGGAATGCGCGCTTCGTGCCAACCGATGCCGGAATTGATGATGGTCGCGCCAGCCGCTTCGATCGCTTGCGCCTGCGCCAGGATTTCCTGCCATTGGTTGCCGTCTTCGACCAGATCCACCAGCGATAGCCGGTAGATGATGATGAAATCCGGCCCGCAGGCCTCACGAATGCGTCGCACGATTTCCACCGCAAAGCGCATGCGCTTGGTGGCATCGCCACCCCAGGCGTCACTGCGCCGATTGGTGCGCGCGGCGGTGAATTCGTTGATCAGATAGCCTTCCGATCCCATCACCTCAACGCCGTCGTAGCCGGCCTCGCGCGCCAGCCGCGCGGCGCGCGCATAGGCGGCGATCTGACGGTCGACCGCACCGGCCGACAAGGCGCGCGGAGTGAACGGGTTGATCGGTGCCTTGAGCTTGGATGGCGCCACCGACAGCGGGTGGTAGGCATAGCGCCCGGCATGCAGCAGTTGCAGGCAGATCTTGGCCCCGTGTTCGTGCACCGCGCGGGTGACCTGGCGATGCGGGCGGACTTCCCACGGCCACGACAACTTGCCGCCGAACGGTTTGAGCCAGCCCACCAGGTTTGGCGAAAACCCACCGGTCACGATCAGGCCCACGCCGCCGGCAGCGCGCTCGGCGAAATACGCCGCCAGCTTGGGGAAATCGCGCGCACGGTCTTCCAGGCCCGTGTGCATCGAGCCCATCAGAACGCGGTTGCGTAGTTGGGTGAAGCCCAGATCGAGCGGGGTGAACAGATGCGGGAAGGGTGAAGCGGACGGGCCGGTGGCGGGCGACATGATGTGGATACGCTGGCGTACGGAGTGCGCACGATGCCGGCAAACGCGGCTGGCGGCAAGTCCTCAGGCATCCGGCGCTGCCGCTGGATGCGGCGGGGCTCGATCAGAAATACGCCTTCGCTGCCGCCTGCACGAACCGCGTCCCAATGCGCAGGCGCTGTGTGCACCCCAACGCATTGCGTCAGCGAACCCAGCCCGGCCGGTGCATTACCAACCGGCCAGCACCAATTTACCAATCGTGTTGCCGCTTTCCAGACGACGATGCGCCTCGCGCAGATGCTGCGCATTGATCGGCGACAGCGTGTCCGTCTGCGTGGTGCGCAGTTCGCCAGCATCGATCAGGCTGGCGGCCCGGTTGAGGATGCGGTGCTGTTCGACCAGATCGTCGGTCGCGTAGCGTGCGCGGGTAAACATCAGTTCCCAATGGATGCCGATGCACTTGGCTTTGTAAGGGTCGCCGATCATCAGCGGCCCGCGCGGCTCCACGATCAAGCCCACGTGCCCCTGCGGTGCGAGCACCTCGCCCAGCTGCTGCCAGTAGCGGTCGGTGTCGGCCAGATTGAGCGCAGCATCCACTGTGTCCATCCCCAACGCCTGCAGTTGCGCTTGTAGCGGCTGGTGATGATCGATCACGTGGTGCGCGCCCATTTGGCGTACCCACTCGATGCTCTCCGGGCGCGAGGCGGTGGCAATCACGGTGAAGCCGGCATGTCGCGCCAACTGGATCGCGATGGAGCCCACGCCGCCAGCGCCGCCGATGATCAACAAATGCCTGCCGCGATTGCGGGCACCGTCGAAGGCAAATGGCATGCGCTGGAACAGCAGCTCCCACGCGGTCAGGGTGGTCAGCGGTAGCGCGGCTGCCTGCGCGAAGCTAAGCGAGGTCGGCTTGCATCCGGCAATGCGTGCATCCACCAGTTGGTACTGCGCGTTACTGCCCGGCCGCCCGATATCGCCGGCGTAGTAGACCTCGTCGCCGACGGCAAAGGCCGTGACCTCCGGACCGACCGCCTCGATCACCCCGGCTGCGTCGTAGCCCAGGATCTTCGGCGCCTGCAATGGCTGCAGCTTGGGCGCGCGCACCTTTGTATCGACTGGATTCACCGAGATCGCTTCCACCCGCACCAATAAGTCATACCCCGATGGCGCTGCAGGCGCCGGAAGTTCCATATCAAGTAACGACACGGGGTCATCGATCGGAAGATGGCGGGTGAGGGCGACGGCTTTCATCGGGACGCTCCTGAGCGGGAAGTTCAGGGTGCGTTGTGGAGCAAGTCCTCTGCAACCATCAACCCCACAATTCAGCTCGGACGGGGCTCGACGTTCACCAATGTGGTCTCCTGTCGCGCTTGGAACGCTAAAAATCAGTCGGTTTGGAAGCGTCTTCAGTCAGCTTAATTGGGCTGCGGTTCATGCAGGCGAACTATCCGAATTGGGTACCCGGTCCTTTCCTTCATAAAGCTGTATACGTAGTATTGCGTGGGATTGCGGAACCTGGTGATTGCTTTCACATGTTATATGACCGTTAACGCGATCTTCACCGAGGCCGGCTTAATCTGCGCCCCGATGGCTCTGGATGTGACGAGCATCTTTACCAAGCACAACGCCTCTATCGGTTTTATCTCCCAAAGAAGGAGCTGTATAAATGAACAAGAAAATTCTCACTGCCGCGTTGCTCGGCGGTCTGGCAGTTGCCCAGGCTGCTTCCGCGCAGGAGTTCGATGACCGTTGGTACCTGACCGGTAGCGCTGGCTTCAACTTCCAGGACAGCGATCGTCTGACCAATGATGCCCCGTTCGTGACCCTGGGTCTGGGCAAGTTCGTTAGCCCGAACTGGTCGATCGACGGTGAACTGAACTATCAGAACCCCAACTTCGATGCCAACCAGGATCTGAACTGGAGCCAGTACGGCATCTCGTTCGACCTGCGTCGCCACTTCATCCAGGAAGGCCGCGGCTGGAACCCCTACCTGCTGTTCGGTCTGGGCTATCAGCGTTCGGAAGAAGAATTCGACGCGACCCCGAACCCGGTTTCGCCGGGCCAGCAGAAGGACGGCAACTTTGCCGCCAAGGCTGGTGTCGGTCTGCAGACCACCTTCGACAAGCGCGTCGCCGTGCGTGCCGAGTTGGCCTACCGCGCTGACTTCAACGACCAGAGCGTTGCTGCTCCGCGCGAAGACTGGTTCGGTGACGTGCTGGCTTCGGTCGGCGTCGTGATCCCGTTGGGACCGGCTCCGTCGACCGCTCCGCCGCCGGCTCCGGCTCCGGTTGCTCCGAGCTGCGCCGATCTGGATGACGACGGTGACGGCGTCAACAACTGCGACGACAAGTGCCCGAACTCGCAGCCTGGCCAGACCATCGGTCCGGACGGTTGCCCGGTTCCTGTCTCGATCGACCTGAAGGGCGTGAACTTCGACTTCAACAAGTCGACCCTGCGTCCGGACGCGATCTCGATCCTGAGCGAAGCGACCGAGATCCTGAAGCGTTACCCCGACCTGAAGGTCGAGGTTGCCGGTCACACCGACTCGAAGGGTACCGACGCGTACAACCAGAAGCTGTCCGAGCGTCGTGCGACCACCGTGTACGACTACCTGACCAAGAACGGCGTCGATGCGTCGCGTCTGGTCGGCCCGATCGGCTACGGCGAGAGCCGCCCGATTGCTCCGAACACCAACCCGGATGGTTCCGACAATCCGGAAGGTCGTGCGAAGAACCGTCGTACCGAGCTGAACGTCCAGAACTAATTGGACCGCTAGCTCTGTTGCAGACAAAACCCGGCCTTGCGCCGGGTTTTGTCTATGCAGGCACTGGAAAAGCGCGCTCAAGCGCCGCGGATCCTGTCTGTGTTGTCATCCCGGCACGGTTCCTGTTGAAACAGCGTTCATCGCTGCCTACACTCGCCGCGTCAACACCACACTCATACTTGGAAGAACCCGATGCTGCGTACCGCTACGGCAGGACTGCTCTGTCTCGCTCTGATTCCCGCCGCCTACGCCGCTCCGAACTGCGCTGGCAGCACGGTGTCCCAGCCGCTGCCGTTGCCCGCTACCGCTGTCGCACCGGCGGCTGCCGAGTTCTACACCCGCAGCGTGCAGTTGGGCATGCCCACCGGTGTGCTGGCACAGCCCTATACCAGCGACCAGTCGGTGGATCGCGTGTTGCTGCGCCTGCGCGTGGAGGGCTGCCAGGATCTGGCCAAGGTCATGCCGCCCGGCGGCACCGTCAACCCGAATGATCCGGCGGCCTACAAGGCCAAGACGGCGTTCGACAACACCCCGTGGCGCTTCGACATGAGCCAGAACGGCAAGCGCATGACGGCAGAAGAATTCGATGCCTGGATGAAGGCGCGCGGTGTGCGCGTGGTCAAGGCACGTCCGGCCGCCAGCGCGGCACCGGCAGCGCCCGCCGCACCTGCGGCCGACGCCAAGCCGGTCGAGAACAAGTAAGCCGCGCGGTCGGGACGGCATGCCCCGGCGGCTACCGCCGGCAACGTCCCGGCAACGTCAGCGTGGTCCGGGTGCGGCAGGCGCAACGCGTGCGTCCGCTGCCGCACCCGTCATTGCTGCGCCACGCCATGGGCTGGCGCGCGTGTTGTCCAAGCTTGGGGTGTGTTCGCGCACCGAGGCAGCGCGTTGGATCGCCGATGGTCGGGTGAGCGTCTCGGCACGCGTGGTGCGCGATCCCGAATTTCCGATCCGCGCCGATCAGCAATCCTCAATCACCGTCGACGGGCAGCCCCTGGCAGGGCCGGCACGTTGCTATCTGATGCTCAACAAGCCGCGCGGGATGGTCACCACCGTGCGCGATGAGCAGGGCAGGGACACGGTCTACCGTTGTTTCGATGGCGCTGGGCTGCCTTGGATCGCTCCGGTCGGGCGCTTGGACAAGGCCAGCGAAGGCCTGCTGCTTTTCAGTAACGACCCGCAGTGGGCGGCGACGGTGACCGACCCGACGACCGGACCGGACAAGACCTATCACGTGCAGATCGATTGCCGGCCCAGTGCCGCGCAGCTGGCGCAGTTGCAGGCCGGTGTGGTTGATCCCGATCCTGAGGGCGGTAGCGTGCTGTTGCGCGCCAAGCAGGTCAGCGTGCTGCGCGAAGGCCAGCGTAATGCCTGGCTGGAAATCGTGTTGGACGAAGGCCGTAATCGGCAGATCCGCCGGTTGTTGGCCGCAGTGGAGATCGGTGTGCTAAGGCTGATGCGCGTGGCGATCGGCCCGCTGGCGATGGGCGAGCTAGGCAAAGGCGCGTGGCGAATGCTGAGCGCCGAGGAAGTCAGAGCGCTGGTGCCGGCGCCCGCCAGCGCGCCAGACGCGCGCTGAGCAGGGCGCTCACCACTTCGTAAGCGCGCGCATCGCCCGCGCCGTTGGCATCGTGACGGCGGCCTTTGGCGTGATTACAGCCAGCACAGGCCAGGGCGAGATTGCGCGCATCGTTGGCATCGCCGCCCACCAACGCGCAGAGCGATGCCGCCGTGCGACGACCGAACCAGGCTTGCGGCACCACGTGTTCGAGCGTGGTGTGGCCGAGCGGCTCGCCATCGGCGCGGACCTGCAGATGCCGACGGCAGTGCAGGCAGCGCGTGTCCCAATGACCGTCGAGCAATTGCGCCTGCGCATCGGTCTGCGCCGCCAGCAGCAGCCGTTGGCGCAGGACCGTACGCATGTCAGGCGGCGATGACCTTGAGTTCGCGCCCGATCTTGATGAACGCCTCGATCGCCTGATCCAGGTGCTCGCGCGTATGTGCCGCGCTGATCTGGGTGCGGATGCGCGCCTGCCCCTTGGGCACCACCGGGAAGAAGAAGCCGATGGCGTAGATGCCTTCTTCCAGCAAGCGCTCGGCGAATTTTTGCGCCAGCGGTGCGTCGTACAGCATCACCGGGCTGATCGGATGCACGCCCGGTTTGACGTCGAAACCGGCGGCGGCCATGCGCTCGCGGAAATAGCGGGTGTTTTCGATCAGCTGCGTACGCAGCTCGCCGGCGGCATCCAGCATCTCGAAGGCCTTGATGCCGGCAGCCACCACGTGCGGCGGTAACGAGTTGGAGAACAGGTAGGGCCTCGAGCGCTGGCGCAGCAGCTCGATCACTTCGCGCTTTGCGGTGGTGAAGCCGCCGAGTGCGCCGCCCATGGCTTTGCCCAGCGTACCGGTGAAGATGTCGATCTGGTCCAGCACGCCCTTGACCTCGGCCGAGCCGCGGCCGGTGGCGCCAAGGAAGCCGGTGGCGTGGCATTCGTCGATATGCACCAGCGCGTTGTATTTGCGCGCCAGGGCGGTGATTTCGTCCAGCGGGGCGATGAAGCCGTCCATCGAGAACACGCCGTCGCTGGTGATCAGCTTGGTCTTGCAACCGGCCGCGTCTGCCGCCTGCAGCTGCGCTTCGAGGTCGGCCATGTCGCAGTTGGCGTAGCGGAAGCGCTTGGCCTTGCACAGGCGCACGCCATCGATGATGGAAGCATGGTTGAGTGCGTCGGAAATAATCGCGTCGTGTTCGCCGAGCAACGGTTCGAACAGGCCGCCGTTGGCATCGAAGCAGGCCGCGTAGAGGATGGTGTCTTCAGTCCCGAAGAACTCGGCGATGGTGTGTTCGAGCTGCTTGTGCAGATCCTGGGTGCCGCAGATGAAACGGACCGAGGCCATGCCGAAACCGTGGCTATCCAGCGCGTCCTTGGCGGCCTGGATGATGTCCGGGTGGTCGGCCAGGCCAAGATAATTGTTAGCGCAAAAATTCAGGACGTGGCGGCCATCGGCCAGGGTGATCTGCGCCGACTGCGCGCCGGTGATGATGCGCTCGGACTTGAACAGGCCCTGGGCCTGGATGGCGTCCAGTTCGGCGGCGTAATGGGCGGTCAGCGCGGCGGGAGCGGTGGTCATGGCGGTTGCAGTGGCAGAAAGAAGCGCCATGTTAACGATCACGGTGGCATACCACTACGTCATGCAAAATCGGCATAAGCGGCGGCGCTGATGTCATTTCACCGCCTGCGTGCCGCTGCGCAGCATGGCATGCTTGCTGTTCAGCTGTGCTCAACCGGCCAGGAGATCGTCGTGACATACCCCCGTTTCCGTCTTGCTTCCCTTCTTTGCGCCTTGCTGGTCCTGGCCGGCCCGGCGGGCGCACGCGAGATCGGGCTGCTCAACGTGAGCTACGACCCCACCCGCGAGTTCTACCGCGACTACAACACCGCCTTTGCCGCGCACTGGAAACAGCAGCACCCGCAGGACACCGTCACCGTGGAAACCTCGCACGGTGGCTCTGGCAAGCAGGCGCGCGCGGTGATCGATGGCATCGAGGCCGATGTGGTGACGCTGGCGCTGGCCTACGACGTGGATGCCATCGCGCAGAAGGCCAAACTGATCGATACCGATTGGGAGAAGCGGCTGCCCGACAACAGTGCGCCGTATACCTCGACCATTGTGTTTCTGGTCCGCAAGGGCAACCCCAAGAACATCCACGACTGGCCGGACCTGCTGCGCTCGGGGGTGGCGGTGGTGACACCGAATCCCAAGACCTCCGGTGGTGCGCGCTGGAACTACCTGGCCGCCTGGGCGTACGCCGACCATATTTTCAAGGGCGACCGCGAGCGCACCATGCGCTACATGCAGGCGTTGTTCCGCAATGTGCCAGTGCTGGATACCGGCGCGCGCGGCGCCACCACCACCTTCGTGCAGCGCGGGATCGGCGATGTGCTGCTGGCCTGGGAAAACGAGGCGCTGCTGGCGCGCGAGGAGCTGGGCAAGGACAAGTTCGAGATCGTGGTGCCCAAGCTGTCGATCCTGGCCGAGCCGTCGGTGGCGCTGGTCGACAAGAACGTCGACAAGCACGGCACGCGCGATGTGGCCGAAGCCTACCTGCGCTATCTGTACGCGCCGGAAGGACAGAAGCTGGCAGCCAAGCACTTCTATCGCCCGCGGCATCCCGAATTTGCCGACCCGGCCGACATAGCGCGTTTTCCGGACATCAAGTTGGTGACCATCCAGGAAGCGTTCGGCTCGTGGGACAAAGCGCAGCAGGAGCACTTCGCCGACGGCGGCGTGTTCGACCAGATCCAGGCAAACAAGTAGACGATGTCGATGTCGGTTGCACCCCACCCAGCGCCGTCATCGCGCCGACGCGTGATGCCGGGGCTGGGCTTGAGTCTGGGAATCACCCTGACCTGGCTTGGCCTGATTGTGTTGATCCCGTTGTTGGGGATCTTCATCAAGACCAGCGGTCTGGGTTGGGAGGGGCTATGGCGGGTATGGAGCGAGCCGCGCGTGCTGTCGGCACTGCAGGTGAGCTTCGGTACCGCGCTCGCGGCTGGCGCCTTCAATGCGGTGATGGGTACCTGGGTGGCGTGGGTGTTTGTGCGCTATCAGTTTCCAGGCAAGCGTTTCTTCGATGCGGTGATCGATCTGCCGTTTGCATTGCCGACGGCGGTGGCCGGCATTGCGCTGACCGCGCTGTATGGCGGCAATGGTTGGGTCGGCCGCTGGCTGGAGGCGATCGGTATCAAGGTGGCCTACACGCAGCTGGGCATCGTGCTGGCTTTAGTGTTCGTCGGCCTGCCGTTCGTGGTGCGCGTGGTGCAGCCGGTGCTGGCCGAGAGCGATCGTGAAATAGAGGCTGCTGCTGCCACATTGGGCGCTTCGCGCTGGCAGACGGTGTGGCGGGTGGTGCTGCCGGGAGTATGGCCGGCGGTCCTGACCGGATTCGCATTGGCGTTTGCGCGCGGCGTGGGTGAGTACGGCTCGGTGATCTTCATCGCCGGCAACCTGCCCAATTCGACCGAGATCGCGCCGCTGCTGATCACCATCCGGCTGGAAGAGTTTGACTACGCTGGCGCCACCGCCATTGCCGCGGCCATGTTGTTGCTGTCATTCGTGATTTTGCTAGTGGTCAATACGTTGCAGGCACGCCTGCTGCGCTATCAACGGAGGCCCGCATGAGCGATGCCGTTTCTTCGCTGCCCTCCATGTTGCCGACCCATGCCATGACCAAGCAGGCGCGTCGCATCACCGATTCGGCCACCAACGAGCCGCGTTGGGTGCAATGGCTGATGATCCTGGGTGCTTTGCTCTTTTTGCTGGCGTTTCTGCTGCTGCCGCTGGTGCTGGTGTTCGCCGAGGCCTTGCGTGGCGGGTGGGAGACCTTTCTGCGCGCGATCGTCGACCCGGATGCATTGTCGGCGATCAAGCTGACCCTGATCGTCACTGCCATCGTGCTGCCGCTGAACCTGGTGTTCGGCGTGGCGGCGGCGTGGGCGGTCAGCAAGCACCAATTCCCCGGCAAGCGCTTGCTGATCAGCCTGATCGACCTGCCGTTCTCGGTCTCGCCGGTGGTGGCGGGCTTGATCTTCGTGCTGATCTTCGGCCGCAGCGGCTGGGCCTGGCCGTTGATCGACGAAGGCTGGCATGTGCAGCTGCCGGCGCTTGGCGAATGTGTGATTCAGCTGCCGCGGATCGTGTTTGCGTTACCGGGCATCGTACTGGCGACCACGTTCGTGACGTTCCCCTTCATCGCGCGCGAATTGATGCCGCTGATGGAGCAGCAGGGCAGCGACGAAGAACTGGCGGCACTGAGTCTGGGCGCGAACGGGTGGCAGATGTTCTGGCGAGTGACGCTGCCCAATATCCGCTGGGGCCTGCTGTACGGCGTGTTGCTGTGCGCGGCGCGTGCGATGGGCGAGTTCGGTGCGGTCTCGGTGGTGTCCGGGCATATCCGTGGACGCACCAATACGCTGCCGCTGCATGTGGAAATTCTCTACAACGAATATGCCTACAGCGCAGCGTTTGCCTGCGCCTCGCTGCTGGCACTGACCGCGCTGCTGACGTTGGCGCTGAAGACGTATCTGGAATGGCGGCACGGCGATTCGCTGGCCGCCAACCACCGCCACTGAGGTGATCATGGGCATCCGCATTCACCACCTGCGCAAGCAGTTCGAGACCTTTACCGCGCTGGACGACATCACCCTGGATGTGCGCCAGGGCGAGTTGCTGGCGTTGCTTGGGCCTTCCGGCTCGGGCAAGACCACGCTGCTGCGGATCATGGCTGGGCTGGAGCATGCCGATGGCGGGCAGGTGCTGTTTGGCGATGAGGATGCCACCCGCATGAGCGTGCAATCGCGCCGGGTCGGCTTCGTGTTCCAGCATTACGCACTGTTCAAGCATATGGACGTGTTTGAGAACATCGCGTTTGGCCTGCGCGTCCGTCGCGGCAATGCGCGTTGGGCCGAAGCGCGCATTCGTGCACGCGTGGAAGAACTGCTGGCGCTGGTGCAGCTGCAGGGCCTGGAACAGCGTTATCCCACTCAGCTATCCGGCGGCCAGCGGCAGCGCGTGGCGTTGGCGCGTGCGCTGGCAATCGAGCCGCGCGTGTTGTTGCTCGACGAGCCGTTCGGCGCACTGGATGCGCAGGTGCGCCGCGATCTGCGCCGCTGGCTGCGCGAGCTGCACGAGCGCACCGGCCTGACCACGGTGTTCGTCACCCATGATCAGGAAGAAGCGCTGGAATTGGCCGACCGGGTGGCCATCCTCAACCGCGGCCGCATCGAGCAGCTCGACACCCCGGCAATGATCTACGACAAGCCGGCTTCGCCATTCGTATATTCGTTCGTTGGGGCAGTGAACCGGATTCCTGGCGTGCTGGCGCAAGGCCAGATCCAGGTGGCGGGGCATGCACTGCCGCTGGCCAATGCCGCGTTGGCAGCGGGGCCGGTAGAGGTCTATGTGCGGCCAGAAGATCTGGTGCCCGATGAGGCTGGCTGGCCGGCGACGGTGGCGTGGTCGCAGCGCAGCGGGGCACGCCTGCGCCTACGCGCAACGCTGGAGCCCGCCGGCAACGAGGTGGAAGTGGAGCTGCCGGCATCGGCTGGCAGCTTCCAGCCGGGGCAGCAGTTGCGGCTGGCGGCGCGGCATTACGGGGTCTTTCCTGCCGTATGATCGTCAGCGATGCTCCCCCGCGCATGGGCGAGGATGCCCGCCGTGCGGATGGGGAAAGCGCTTGGCTCGACCAGCAGATGGCGGTAGCGGCGACGATACCGGGACCTGGCGGACTGCGGTCTGGCCTGACGTGGTGTAGGGGAATGCGGCGATTCTTTGCAGACTGCGTCTCAAGAAGCGGTTTCTGGAGTCGATGACGTTGCCGGTAGCACTCCGATCGGCCTCTGACGCGCCGAGGGTGTGCGCTGTGTCAAGCGAGCGATACTTTTATGTTGCGCTGCAATGGCAGTCCAACTATGAAGTGAAGTCAGTGCCGATTCGCGCGATTCGATCACCCATCGCTCTAGGAGATGCCCCCATGAAGATGTCTACGCTTGCTTGTTGTCTCTTGCTTTCGCTGAGTGCCGCGCCGTTGGCGCAGGCGCAGGAAGAGGAAGCCCCCGTGTCGCCGTTCACCGGCACCTTTGCAGTCACCAGCGACTACGTGTTCCGCGGTGTGTCCCAGACCAACGGGGATCCCGCATTCCAGGCCGGGCTGACCTACAAGCATCCTTCCGGCTTCTACGTGGCCGCCTGGACATCCAACGTCGATCCCGGCGAAGGCGATCCGGACTGGGAAGTGGATGCAACGGTCGGCTATGGTGTCGAACTGGGCAAGCAGTGGGACCTCGATGTCGCGGTCACCCGCTACAACTATCCGGGTGCGGGCGAGACGAACTACAACGAACTGGTCACCAAGACGACGTTTCTGAAGACCTACAGCCTCACCGTCGGATACACCAACGATCTGTACGGCACCAAGACCGACGGCTATTACTATGCGCTGGATGCCAACTGGCCGTTGCCGCACAAGTTCAGCATCGGTGCGCATGTCGGGCACACCCGCTACACATCGGCGCTGAAGCAGGTGGATCACGACTACGACGATTACGCGATTACCGTCGGCAAGAGCGTTGGCCCGCTTGCGTTGAGCATCGGCTACTACGACACCAGCGAGCCTGCCGAATTCGGTTTCGGTCGTCCCAATACCGAAGGCCGGACCGTCGCCACCGCCACGGTGACCTGGCCGTGACACGGCTGCACTGAGCGAACACACAAAAGGCGCCCTCGGGCGCCTTTTGCGTTCAAGCGGTTTGTGCGGTCAATTCCAGCTCAACACGACCTTGCCGGCCTTGCCTTCTTCCATCAGGTCGAAGCCTTTCTGGAAATCGTCGATCGGCAATTGGTGGGTCAGCACCTTCTGCAGCGGGAAACCCGACAGCACCAGTTGCGTCATCTTGTACCAGGTCTCGTACATCTTGCGGCCGTAGATACCTTGCACGGTGAGGCCCTTGAAGATGATCTTGTCCCAGTCGCAACCGGCGCCGCGCGGCATGATGCCGAGCATGGCGATCTTGCCGCCGTGGTACATGCAGTCGAGCATGTCGTTGAACGCGCGCGGGTTGCCGCTCATTTCCAGGCCCACATCGAAGCCTTCCATGTGCAGGTCGGCCATGACGTCCTTGAGCGAGGTCTTGGACACGTTGACCACGCGCGTGGCGCCCATGTCGGCGGCCAGCTTGAGGCGGAAGTCGTTGACGTCGGTGACCACCACGTTGCGCGCGCCGATGTGCTTGCAGATGCCCGCGGCAATGATCCCGATCGGGCCGGCACCGGTGATCAGCACGTCTTCGCCGATGACGTCGAACTCCAGCGCGCAGTGCGCGGCATTGCCGTAGGGGTCGAAGAAGGCGGCCAGCTCGGAGGGAATCTGGTCGGGAATTGGCCACAGGTTGCTGGCCGGCATCACCATGTATTCGGCGAAGGCGCCATTGACGTTGACGCCAATGCCCACCGTGTTTGGGCACAGGTGCGGCCGGCCGCCGCGGCAGTTGCGGCAGTGGCCGCACACGATGTGACCTTCGGCCGACACGCGCTGGCCCACCTGGTAACCGGTCACTGCCGAACCGAGCTCGGCCACGCGGCCGACGAACTCATGGCCGATGGTCAGGCCGGGTTTGATGGTGCGCTGGCTCCACTCGTCCCACAGGTAGATGTGCAGATCGGTGCCGCAAATGGCGGTCTTTTCCAGCTTGATCAGCACCTCGTTGGGGCCGGGCGTGGGCACGGGAACCTGTTCCAGCCAGATGCCTTTGTTCGCTTCGCGCTTGACCAGCGCCTTCATCGTCTGCGCCATCTGGCGGGCCTGCTGAGTGAAAGATAAGCCTTCGATTATATGCGGGGTGAGGCTGGTGCCATGTGGGGGTGCAAGAACAGTGCTCTGCGGGTGCGTGCAGTCCGGGTGCGAAACGCCGGTGGCGCTCGGTTGGGTGGCAGACAGCATGCGTCGGATGCGGGCTGGGTGCCCCCATCCGCCCTTCGGGCACCTCCCCCCGCAGGCGGGGGAAGGGTAGGGAGCGGGGGAAGGGTAGGGACTTCGGGAAACAGGCAGGCCAGCAAGCATGCAGGCCACCACGCAGGGAAAGCAGAAAGGAGCAGCAGGGCAGACAGAAAACCGATGAAGCCTGAAGGCGGCTACGCCGAACAAGCCGAGCGAACGTGAAGGCTCGGGAAAGGGCGCGGCAGACCGGCTCACGGCGCCGGGGCGCCGTCGGCCTGCCTTCTCCCGCACGCGGGAGAAGGTGGCGCGTAGCGTCGGGTGAGGGCGCCTTGGACGGTGCAGAGTTGCTCAGAACTTCACATCCAGACTCATGAAGTACTGCCGCGGTGCGCCAACCACCATGGTCTGGTTATAGCCATCCGGATCGGAGGCGACATAGCCGTTGGTGCCGGTGCTGGCGAAGTAGCGCTTGTCGGTGAGGTTGCTGACGTTGAGCGCCAGGGCCACATCCGCCACACCGCCGACACGGCCGAAGTCGTAACGCGCGCCGGCATTGAACAGCCAGTACGACGGCACCTGCGAGTCGTTGAGGAAGGTAATGTAGCGCTTGTCCACGTACTTGCCATCCAGATCCAAACGCAGGTTGCCGATCTGATAGCTGGCGCTGGAAGAGAACATCAACGCCGGGATGCCGACCACATCCTTGCCGGACGTCGCGACCACACCGTTGTTGAGGTAATCGTCCTGGTAACGCGAGCGGTTCCACGAGAGCGAGTTCAACCAGCTCAAGCCTTCGGTCGGGCGCCACATCAGTGCCAGATCCGCACCGGTGCTATGCACTGCGCCGACGTTGCTGAGGATCGAGGCGCAGGTCTGCACCGCGGTGCACGGGGAGGTGGTCAGCAGGCGATTGGAGAACTTGGTGAAGTAGGCATCAGCCGACAGCTGGAACTGCGCATCCTGCACGCGATAGCCCACCTGCACGGTCTGCGATTGCTCCGGCTCCAGCGTGGCGCGGCTGCGGTCGAAGGCGGCTTGCGAGGTGGCGAACGGGGTGAAGCCGAAGGCGGCGATGTTCTTGCTGTAGGACGCGTAGAGGTCCTGGCGCTCATCGAGTTTGTAGTTCACGCCTACCTGCGGCAGGAAATTATCTTCGGCACGGATACGGCCTTGCGCCAGTGCGGTGGTCGGCACCAGCGATTGCGCGCGCGTGGTGGTGTTGAGCGCCTTTGCGCCGTAGTTCAGGGTCAAGCGGTCGTCGAGCAGGCGTACGGTGTCCTGCAGGTACAGCATGCGGGTCTGGGTGGTGTAGCGCTGCAGGAAATCGCGGCGAAACGGCGTCTGCGCTTCGTACACGTTGTACAGGGAGGTGTATCCCTGGGTGCCGAGCGCGAAGTAATTGCGGCCCTGCGAGGTGCGCGCGTTTTCTGCCCATGCGCCCACTTCCAGATCGTGATTGCCCCACGACCATTTCAATGCGCTGGTGCCGCCGAAGCGGTCCAGACCGTAGTCGGTGGTGCGCATCGACAATGGAATGTCTGCAGAGGTACGCACATACGGCGTCACCCATTGCCCTTCGCCACGATTGCCGTGGTAATAGCCGCTGGCATCGAGCGTGGCGCCGCCAAACACGAAGGTGCCCGACAAGCCGGCCAGATTGTCGCGGCGCAGGCCGCCGCCGGCGTAGTAGCTGGCATCGAGCCAACTGTAGTCGCTGGGCAGGCCAGCCAGCGATTGCGGGTAGCCGTTGGCCACGCCGCTGGTGGCGCCGGTGTTCTGATAAGCGCGTGCCATCTGCACGGCGGTGGCCCAATCCGGCTGCAGGTAATCGTAATCCCAGCCGAGCGCGCGCTGGCTGGTCAACGACAGATCCATGTAGTCGTATTCCTTGCGCCGCGAGGTATCCACGAACAGGCTCAGACGGTTGCCGTCGCCCCATTGGTACACCGTCTTGAGATTGGCCTGCTCGGATTTTTGATCGCCATAGCCCTTCCACTTGTCGGTGCTGGCATTGGCGTAGGACAGATATGCCGATAATCCATCGCGATCGCCGGTGTCGGCACGTACGAAGGTGCGGCGCGTCGCGTCGCTGCCCACCGTCTGCACCAACCGCGCGCCGGGCGTGGTCAGCGGATCGGCCGAGTAGAACTGCATCGTGCCGCCCAGATTGGTATTGGACGCAGTGCCAAGCGCGCCGGCGCCTTGCGCAATCTCCACCGACCCGAGGTTTTCCGAAATGATGGCGCGCGTGATGTGCAAGCCATTGGTCACGCCGTAGCTCATGTTGCCGAGTGGAATACCGTCGAGCGTATAACCCAGGCGACTTTGATCGAAGCCATGCAAGGTGACCTGTGTGGACCATTCGTACGTGCCAAACGGATCGGCGGACTGGAACTGCACGCCCGGTAGTTTTTCCACCGCCTTGAATGCGCTGCTGCCGGGTGTCAGCTGCTCGATGTCCTGCCGGCTGATGCGCTGCACCTGGCGCGTGCTGCCTTGCGACACCACGTTGATCGCATCCAATTGCGTGGCATTGGCATTGGCATTGGCATTGGCATCGGCCGGCAGCGCTGCCTCCGCCGGAGCAACGGCAGCCGGGTCGGCCGGGTCGGCGGGCGACGCGGCCTGCGCGATGACGGGAAGCAGCGTTGCCAGGGCAAGCGCCAGCGGAGTGACATGAAAGCGACGAGCGGAAGTCATGGGGCGGTCCTGTTCGGGCACGGCTGAGGGCGGATGCACGGCGTAACGCCGGCGTTTCGCGACGCAGGGTGTCAACGGCTCATGAAACATTGATGACGGTGGCTGTCGCAAAACTGTCGCGCTCGCCCGCTATACGTGTCGACGTACGCGTACTTTTCTGCAGGTTTTGCCGCCATGACGTCTTCCCCTTCGCGCCGCGATTTCCTCAAGCGCGTGGCCGCGCTCACCGCTGCTGGCGCCTTGCCATCGTCGATCGGCCGCGCGCTTGCGCTGCCAGCCAACTCGCGGACCGGCACCTTGCGCGATCTCGAACATGTGGTGATCCTGATGCAGGAAAACCGCTCGTTCGATCATTACTTTGGTGCACTGCGTGGCGTGCGTGGTTTCGGCGATCCGCGCGCGCTGCAACTGCGCGATGGTCATCCGGTATGGAGCCAGCCCGCAGCCGATGGACGGCGCCTGCTGCCGTTTGCGTTCGATTCGCAAAATACCTGCGCGCCCCTGATCAAGAGCCTGGATCACTCCTGGAAGGCCGGCCATGGGCAGGATCCGGTCCGCTGGGCCGAATACGATGCGTGGGTCCCGTACAAGGGCGAATTGACGATGGGATATTTCCAGCGTCACGACATCCCTTACTACCACGCGCTTGCCGACGCGTTCACCATCTGCGATGGCTACTACTGCTCCCTGCACGGGCCGACCAACCCCAATCGCATGTATCTGTTCACCGGTACCAGCGGCCCGAGCGTGGGAAACGTCGGTGCGCAGGCAGTGACCAATGCCGACGATGGCAACTGGACCGCGGACATGGCGCGCGACGCGCTCGGCTATGCAGCGCTGGAATGGACCACGTACGCACAGCGTCTGCAGGCTGCCGGCGTGGACTGGCGCGTGTATCAGGAATACGACAATTTCGGCTGCAACTCGCTGGCGTATTTTTCGCACTATCGCGATCTGCACGCAGACGACGAGCGTTACCAGCGTGCCCGTGCATGCGTGCCCGGTTCCACCGCGGACAATGCCGCCACCACCCAGGCCGAGCATCTGGTTGCCGCGATCGCCGCCGATGTGCAGGCCAATCGTCTGCCGCAGGTGTCGTGGGTCATTCCGCCCACCGCCTATTGCGAACACCCGGAAGCACCGCCTGCGTACGGCGAGTCGCTGGTGGCGCGTTTGATCGATGCACTCACCTCCAATCCGGAGGTGTGGGCAAAGACCGCGTTGATCATCAATTACGACGAAAACGACGGCTTCTTCGATCATGTGCCCGCGCCATTGCCGGCACTGGACGCACGCATGGGCCGCAGCAATGTCGACACGCGCGGCGAGGTCTACGACGGCTTGCCGATCGGTCTGGGTGTTCGCGTGCCGATGCTGGTGATTTCACCTTGGACGCGCGGTGGCTGGGTCAACTCGCAGGTATTCGATCACACTTCGGTACTGCGCCTGCTGGAGCGGCGCTTCGGCGTGGCCGAGCCGAACATCAGCCCGTGGCGTCGCGCGGTGAGTGGCGATCTCACCAGCGTGTTCGACTTCCGCAAGCCGGACGATTCGGCATTGAGCGCGTTGCCGTCGGTCGAGGACTATCGCGCACGTACAGCTGCCGTACGCGATAAACCGCAGCCGGCGCCACCCACCGCCGCAACGATGCCGAAACAGGAGCCAGGACAACGTCCTGCGCGGGCGCTGCCATATGCCTTGCAGGTGCACGCACGCGTGCACGATGCCGTAGGCCTGCAGTTGCAGTTCATCAATAGCGGCGCAGCTGCAGCAGCGTTCAACGTCTACAGCAGCGCTGCCAGCGGCGGCCCGTGGTACTACACGGTGCTGCCCGGCACGCAGCTGGACGATGTGCCGGTCGGGGCGACACAGCACGGTGCGTACGCTTTGCGTGTGCATGGGCCCAATGGCTTCCTGCGCGAATTCGCTGGCGAGAGTTCACCGACCTCCACGCCATCGGCAGCGCCGTGGGTAGATGCGCGGCAGGATGGCGACGCATTGGTGCTGGAGATCGGCAATGCGGGGCAGCACGCATGCACCTTGCAGCTACGTGCGCTGGACTACGCAGATCCAACCGAACGCACGTTGCAGTTGGCCGCAGGTCAGCGCGAGACCATTCGCTTAGCGCTCGCCGCCAGCGATCACTGGTACGACCTTGTGGTCGAGCAACCGGGTAGCGCCTTCCGTCGCCGGCTGGCCGGGCATCTGGAAACCGGCAGGTCCAGTCGTAGCGACCCCGCGTTCGGCCGCGTCTAAGCCGACGCTCAGCCCCGGTACGCTGCGGGCCGATCAGCTGGCGCGTGCTGCGCGCCGACCATGTCTGCGTGTCGAGACAGCACACGCAGACCCTGCCATCAGTCATGGGGTAGTTCGCAGACGCCAGCGTTACACTATAACGAAAATAACCCTGGGGCTGTGGATGCGTCCGAACCTACTTGCTGTTTCCATGCTGGCCGCGCTGGCAGTGACTTCATCTGCACAGGCCGGCGAGGGGATGTGGGTTCCACAACAATTGCCGGAGATTGCCGGCCCACTCCAGCAAGCAGGCTTGCGTCTTTCGCCGCAGCAACTGGCCGACCTGACCGGCGATCCGATGGGCGCCGTGGTGTCGCTTGGCGGCTGCACCGCCAGCTTTGTGTCGCCGCAAGGGCTGGTGGTGACCAATCACCATTGCGCCTACGGCGCGATCCAACTCAACTCCACTGCGCAGAAGAATCTGATCCGCGACGGGTTCAGCGCCACCAGCGCCGGCGCGGAACTGAGCGCCGGGCCGAACGCGCGCATCTACGTGCTCGACCGCATCACCGACGTCACCGAGCAGGCGAAGGCGGCGATCGACGGCGCCGGTAACGATGCGCTCAAGCGCACCCAGGCGCTGGAAACGTTCGACAAGGCACAGGTCGCGGCCTGCGAGTCCGAGGCCGGTTACCGCTGCGAGCTGTATAGCTTTTCCGGCGGCAACACCTACCGGCTGTTCCGCACCCTGGAGATCCGCGACGTCCGCCTGGCCTACGCGCCGCCATCGGGGATCGGCAAATTCGGCGGCGACGTCGACAATTGGATGTGGCCGCGCCACACGGGCGATTTCTCGTTTTACCGTGCCTATGTCGGCAAGGACGGCAAGCCCGCCGCCTATGCCAAGGACAATGTGCCGTACCGTCCCAAGCACTTCCTCAAATTTGCCGACCAGCCGCTGGGCGCCGGCGACTTCGTGATGGTTGCCGGCTACCCGGGTCGCACCAATCGCTACGCGTTGGCCGCCGAATTCGACAACACCGCCAACTGGGCCTATCCCATCGCTGGACGTCAGTACCGCGACCTGATCGCACTGGTCGAGCAGGCCGGCAAGCAGGACCCGGATATCCAGGTGAAGTACGCCGCGACCATGGCCAACTGGAACAACGCAGCCAAGAACTACGAAGGCCAGTTGCAGGGTTTCACGCGCATCGACGCGGCCACGCAGAAGCAGGCCGAGGAACGCGCCGTGCTGGCCTGGCTCAAGCGCCAGGGCCGCGACGGCCGCGCCGCGCTGCAGGCACATACGCAACTGCTGGCGCTGGACGAGCAGGCCAAGGCCACCCGCGACCGCGACTTGGTCCTGCGCCAGATGCGCCGTACCGGCGTGCTCGGCAGCGCGCTGTCGCTGTACCGGCTGGCAATCGAACGCGCCAAACCTGACGCCGAACGCGAACCAGGCTACCAAGAGCGCGACCTGCCGGAGATCGAGGGCGCGCAGAAGCAGATGGAGCGTCGCTACGTCGCCTCGATGGATGGGCAGTTACAGCGCTACTGGTTCGACCAGTACCTGAAGCTGCCCGCTGCGCAGCGCTTGCCGGCGCTGGACCAGTGGCTGGCCGGCGCCGACGCGCAGGCCGCCGCGGCGCGACTGGCCGGCACCACGCTGGGCAGCACTGAAGAGCGCTTGAAGTGGCTGCATGCCGACCGCGCGGCGTTCGAGGCCAGCGACGATCCGGCGCTGCGCTATGCGGTGGCGCTGATGCCGGCGCTGCTGCAGATCGAGCGCGAGGAAAAACGTCGCAAAGGCGAGGAACTGCTGGCGCGCCCGCGCTATCTGCAGGCGCTGGCCGACTACAAGAAGAGCCAGGGTGAGTTCGTCTATCCGGACGCCAACTCCTCGCTGCGCATCACCTTCGGTCACGTCAAGGGCTACACACCCAAGGATGGCATGGCCTACACGCCGTTCACCACCTTGGAGGGAGTCGCCGCCAAGGACACCGGCGTCGATCCGTTCGATTCGCCCAAGGCCCTGCTGGATGCGGTCAAGGCCAAGCGCTATGCCGGCCTGGAAGACAAGCGCCTGGGCACGGTACCGGTCAACTTCCTGTCGGACCTGGACATCACCGGTGGCAACTCCGGTTCGCCGGTGATGGACGCGCAGGGCAAGCTGGTCGGCCTGGCATTCGACGGAAATTGGGAGTCGGTGAGCAGCAACTGGGTCTTCGACCCGGCAATGACCCGCATGATCGCCGTGGATAGTCGTTATCTGCGCTGGATCATGACCGAAGTCGCCCCGGCACCACAGCTCTTGAAGGAACTCGGCGTGCGCTGACGCGGCCGGCCGGCGGGGCGGCGGCAGGGGTTATGATGCGGTCCGGTTTCGCTGCGGCGAGCCGGTCCCTCCCCCAAGGAACTCCCAGCGCATGCGCATCCTGCTTGCTCGTCACGGCGAGACGCCGTGGAACGCCGAAGGCCGTTACCAGGGCCAGATCGATATTCCGCTGTCGCCGGTCGGCGAAGGCCAGGCGCGCGCATTGGGCGAACGGCTGCACACGCTGCAGATCGATCGCGCAGTGGCGTCGCCGTTGTCGCGCGCGCAGGCCACTGCCAAGGCCGCGCTGGGCGCGGCGCGCGAGTCACTGCTGCAGACCGATGCCGACCTGCAGGAAATCGCGCACGGCGAATGGGAGGGCCTGCTGGCCAGCGAGATCAACGACAAGGATCCCGCGCGTCTGCGCGCCTGGCGCGAAGAGCCCGACACCGTGCTGATGCCTGGCGGCGAATCATTGCGCCAGGTGCTGGACCGTAGCTGGCGCGGCCTGGTGCGCGCCGCCGATGGACTGGGCGCCGACGACACCTTGCTGGTGGTCGCGCACGACGCGGTCAACCGCGTGATCCTGTGCAAGATCCTGGGGCTGCCGCTGTCCAAGTTGTGGAGCTTCCGCCAGGCCCCGACCACACTCAATCTGTTCGAAGGCGATGACGTCGAGCACCTCGAAGTGGTCCGCCTCAACGACTGCGCCCACCACACACCGTTCTTTGGCGAGGCCAAGCATCGGGCGTTGTAGCGTCTGGCGACGTCAGCGCAGGTCTACCAGGACGCAGACGAGTCATCATGGACATGTCGCGGTACACAGGAAGTCTGCAGCTCGCCTGCCTCTTTCTGACATTCGCGTTTTTTCTGCTAGTCCACTATTTCAGGTTTCTTCCGCCGACGAATGCATTAATCGATCTGACCGTTGTGGTCGCATGTGTTGCAGCTGCGATGTTTTTTTCCTTGTTGCTCTGGGCCAATGCAACTGGCCGGCTTCAACGTCAGATCGAAGGACATGGTGTCGGTAGCGTCATGTTCCGATGGTCGTTGCTGGGGATCGTCATTGCGATGCTGGGATGGGCATTGATTGTCAGACTCGGTCCCTGGGTATGGACACAAGTCTTTGGCGATGTGTACTCAGAAGATGTCGTGATCCGCTCGGCGTCTGGGAGTTTGCTATGCCCGCATGCGGTGACCGTGGACCCCATGCCGCGTGGGGCCCCGCAACGGCTTTGTATGTTGGCTGGTGAAGCTCCTGATTTGGGTGGCGGACATGTACAGGCAGTGATCGAGGGGAAACGCTCCGCTGCTGGCTCCACAGTGCGCAATCTTCATCTCAATGCCACCCATCAGTGATTGGGTCGTGACCTGCCGTCCTGGATGGCGTGATGTGGTCGCTCAGGTGATGACTTGCGATTTCATCTTTGCCTCATGCGCACCATTGCCCGTCAGGAAACTAAGAGCGGCTAACAGAACGTAGCGAGCAGTCGTCAGGTGGGTGTGGGCGGCGCGCTCAGAACCGGAGCGTACGTGTGGTCCATGCCGATTCCGAGCACCGACCGCGTCCGCCTGACTGCTGTGCAGTAGCTTTGTTAGCCGCTCTAAGGTGCGTTGCCTCGCCAGCGCCATCTGCCCAGGCCATGCACCCAGTGTTGCGACCGTTGGTAGGCCACACTGGCGTCACAAACGCGATAATGTCGGTCGCACGACATCAGGTAACCCCATGACCACCCCCACTACGCTCTCCGGCTGGCTCGCCTACATCGAGCAGCAGCATCCCAGCGCCATTGCCATGGGCTTGGAGCGTGTGCGCGAGGTCGCCGTGCGGCTGCAGATCGAAGCGCCGGCAACGCACGTCATCGTCGTGGGTGGGACCAATGGCAAGGGCTCGACGGTGGCCTTCATCGAGGCGATCGGCCGTGCCGCAGGCTGGAAGGTTGGGGCCTACACCTCGCCGCACTTGCTGCGCTACAACGAGCGCGTGCGCATCGATGGAAACGAGGCTAGCGACGCGCAGCTGGTGGACGCGTTTGCCGCAGTTGAGGCAGCACGCGGCGACACTGCGTTGACCTACTTCGAGTTCGGCACGCTGGCGGCGCTGTGGTTGTTTCAGCGGTCCACGCTGGAGTTGGCGGTGCTGGAAATCGGCCTGGGCGGACGCCTGGATGCGGTGAACATCGTCGATTCGGATGTGGCGGTGATCACAACCGTCGATATCGACCATACCGATTGGCTAGGCGAAGACCGCGAGGCGATCGGCACCGAGAAGGCCGGCATCATCCGCGCCTGGAAGCCGGTGGTGCTGGGCGAGATCGATCCGCCGTCCAGCGTGCTGCGGCGCGCCTACCAGCTGGGTGCCAATGCGATCCGTGCCGGCAGCGATTATTTCTTCGAGCCAATCGACACACCGCACGCCGAGAGCCCGCAATCCGATGCGCCACGCTGGCGCTGGCGCGATGTGGCAGTGACACTGGAATTGCCGATGCCGGCACTGCACGCGCCGGTGCAGCTGGCCAACGCCGCTGCCGCGATCGCCGCATTGCAGGCGTTGCCGTTGGAGGTGCCCGCTGCAGCCTGGGCGCAGGGCATCGGCAACGCGCAAGTGGCCGGCCGACTGCAGCGCCTTGAAGTCGATGGCGTGCAGGTCTTGCTGGATGTCGGCCACAACCCGCAGGCCGCGCGCGCGCTGGCCGCCGCGCTTGGTACGCAGGCGCACGCCGGCAGCAGCTATGCGATCTACGCCGCATTGGCCGACAAGGATGTGCTGGGCGTGGTGGAGGCAGTCGCCGCGCAGATCGATCACTGGGTGTTGGCGGGGCTGGAGGGCGCGCGCGGGCAATCTGCGCAGGCGTTGCAGGCCCGTCTGCAGGGCAGTGCCGCCGCGCAAGCGCCGTGCCATCGCGACGTTGCCAGCGCAGTGCGCGCGGTCCTGGACATGGCCAGGACCGGCGACCGCGTGCTGGTGTTTGGCTCGTTTCACACCGTTGCCGACGCGCTGAACGCACTTCGTTCAGCCCACTAGGGTCGGCGAGGTGGCGCCGGCCTTATAATCACTGCGGCACCCCGCCACGCCTGTAGCGCTCTTTACTGTGGACACTGCTCTGAAACAGCGACTGATTGGCGCCATCGTTCTGGTGGCGCTTGCCGTGATCTTCCTGCCGATGCTGGTCAAGGGCCCCGCGCCGTCGAGCGGTGTGGCCGATGTGCCGCTCGAGGCACCGGCAGCACCCGCCAATGGCGAGTTCGAAACCCGCGAATTGCCGCTGGTCACCCCGGGCAATGCGCCGGCCGGTGGCGCGCTGGGCATGGCCGGTGCGCCGTCGCCGGTGCAGAACAACCCCGATGCGGCCGATCTTGCCGCCCCGTCCAGCACGCCTTCCGCGCCGGAAGTGGCCGCTGGCAATTACGCGGTCAATTTCGGTGCGTACGCCACCAGCGCCGACGCCGATGCGGTGATCGCGCGGCTCAAGCAGGCGCAGTTGCCCGGCTTCAGCGAAAAAACCCAGATCAACGGCCGCCCGGCCTGGCGCGTGCGGATTGGACCGTATGCCGACCAGGCCCAGGCCGAATCGGCGCGCCTGCAGGCAGTGAAGGTGCGCAGCGACGTCAACGCCCAGGTGGTGACGTTGGATGCCAACGCCGCCGCTCCGGCGCCGGTCGCCAGCACGCCAGCGCCGGCGACCGTCGCGAAACCTGGCAGCAGCGTCGCCGCCGCCAGCACCACCGCACCGACCAAGACCGAAAGCCTGCCGCCAGAGCCCGCCAAGCCGGTGGCCGCGCCCAAGCCGACCGAAGTGGCCAAGCCCGCGCCGGCCAAGCCCGAAGTCGCCAAGCCTGTAACCCGGACGCCTGCCGTCGCCAAGCCCGACGTCGCTGCCAGGCCTGAGCCTGCCAAGCCGGCAGCTACTGCGCCGGCAGCGCCCGCGGCCAGTTCGGTCGGTTTTGCAGTGCAGCTGGGTGCGTTCGCGCGCGCCGAAGATGCCGATGCCTTGCGCGACCGCGTGCGCGCTGCCGGCTTCAGCGCCTTCGTCGAACAGGTACGGACCGACAAGGGCGCGCTCAACCGCGTGCGTGTCGGCCCGGTCGCCAATCGCGGCGATGCCGAACAGTTGCGTGCGCAGGTGGCAGCCAAGGTCGGTATTTCCGGCATGGTGCGGCCACATCCGTAACCTGTGCGCCGGCCGCAAGCAAACGCGGCCGCTGCGCATGTGGCAGCCGCTCGTACACTGCAGTGCTGGCGCCCCGTCATGGGTCCGCTAACTGCCTGCACTGCGCGGCCCGCAGTCAGTGGATTTCCGAACGCCTCGCACCCACGGAGGGGAGGGCAATGAAGACCGAGCCAGATTGCACTAGCGGCGTACGCGCCGCGCGGAGAGGTTGCCGATGATCGACATGGTGCTGGGCGTCATCATTCTGGTGTCGGCTTTGTTGGGCCTGCTGCGCGGCTTCGTCGCGATCGTGGTCGGCACGTTGTCCTGGTTGCTGGCCGGCTGGGCGACCTTCATGTTCGGCGGCGCGGCCGCGCGCTGGCTGGCCGATGGCAAGCATCCGTCGGCCACCGAATCGTTCGGCGGTTACGCGATGGTGTTCGTCGGCGTGCTGATCAGTGTGGCGGTGATCGGCATGGTGATCCGCGCCGGCGTGGATGCGATCAAGCTCGGCGGCACCGACCGCATGCTCGGCTTCGGCCTGGGCGTGGTGCGCGGGGGGTTTCTGGCCAGCGTGCTGGTGTTGCTGATGGGCTTCACCCCGCTGCCGCGCGAGCCGGCATGGCGCCAGTCGGTGCTGCTGCCCATGCTGCAGCCAGGCGCAGGCTGGATGCGGGCGCAACTTCCGGCCTGGCGCATGCCGTCGATGGACATGCCATCCATGGAACTGGGCAACCTGCCCACGGAGTTGGGGAAGTTGCCTTCGACAGGCGATAATACGGACCTGGGCAAAATGCTGTCCGGGTCTGGACTGAGCGACACCGTGTCGCGGGCGCTCGGCAAACCCGGCAACGCCGCCAGCGACGGACGCAGTCCGGCGCAGGCGATGCCGGCCAACATCGATCCGGCGCAGGTTCGCGGCGGAGAAAGCGACCCGGCTCGGGTCGAATCCCACGGCCAGGCACGGCCCCCTTCACAGTAACGGCGCAAGCCGAAGCGGAGAACGCGCACCATGTGTGGCATCGTCGGTATTGTCGGCAACCAGAACGTCGCCGGGCAACTTTATGACGGCCTGACCGTCCTGCAGCATCGTGGGCAGGACGCCGCAGGCATCGCCACCGCCGACGGCACGCGCTTGCGCGTGCAAAAAGCCAATGGCCTGGTACGCGATGTCTTCGACGAAAAGAAGATGGCGGTGCTGGAAGGTCGCGTCGGCATCGCGCATTGCCGCTACCCGACCGCAGGCTCGGAAGGCATGGACGAGGCGCAGCCGTTCTACGTCAATTCGCCCTACGGCATCGCGCTGGCCCACAACGGCAACCTGATCAACACCGAGGCCCTGCGCCAGCAGGTGTTCGAAGCCGACCGCCGCAACATCAACACCGATTCGGACAGCGAAGTGCTGCTGAACGTGTTCGCCTACGAACTGGACGCGCAGCGCATGCTCACCCCCGAGGCGGCAATCCGCGCGGTGGCCGGCGTGCACCGTCGTTGCAAGGGCGGCTATGCGGTGGTGAGCGTGGTGCTGGGCCTGGGTCTGGTGGCCTTCCGCGACCCGCACGGCATCCGTCCGCTGGTGCTGGGCAAGCGCGAACACGCCGAAGGTACCGAATACATCGTCTCCTCCGAATCGGCCGCGCTGGACATCCTTGGCTACCAGCGCGTGCGCGACGTGCGTCCCGGCGAGGCGATGGTGATCACCGCGCGCGGCGAGCTGTTTTCGGAAGTCTGCGCTGCGCCGACCGTCAACGCGCCGTGCATCTTCGAGTACGTGTACTTCGCGCGTCCCGATTCGATGATCGACAATATTTCGGTGCACAAGGCGCGCATGCGCATGGGCCTGAAGCTGGGCGAGAAGATCCTGCGGCTGCGCCCGGACCACGATATCGACACCATCATCCCGATCCCGGATACCTCGCGCGATGTGGCGCTGGAAATGTCCAATGTGCTCGGCGTGAAATACCGCGAGGGTTTCGTCAAGAACCGTTACGTGGGCCGCACCTTCATCATGCCGGGGCAGGGCGAGCGGCAGAAATCGGTGCGGCGCAAGCTCAATCCGATCCACCTGGAGTTCCGCAACCGCGTGGTGCTGCTGGTCGACGATTCGATCGTGCGCGGCACCACCAGCCGGCAGATCGTGCAGATGGCGCGCGACGCCGGTGCGCGCAAGGTGTATCTGGCCTCGGCCGCGCCGCCGGTGCGTTATCCCAATATCTACGGCATCGACATGCCGGCGGCCGAAGAACTGATCGCGCATGGCCGCAGCGAGCTGGAAATCCAGGAATTTTTGGGCTGCGACTGGCTGATCTACCAGGATCTGGAAGACCTGGAAGTGGCCGTGCGCGAGGGCAACCCGGACATCCAGCAGTTCGATTCCTCGTGCTTCAACGGCGAATACATCACCGGTATCGAGCCGGGCTATTTCGAACGCATCCAGCAACTGCGCTCGGACGATGCCAAGAAGCGTCGCCGCGCCTGAGTTACCGCGGCGACGCGGCCGATTGGCCGCGTTTGCCGGGCTGGCGCTGCCGGCAGGCTGTTCTAGGCGAAACGCCTGTGAGCGCATGCGGGTGCGCCGCGTTTCCGCAGCGAGCCATCATTTGATGTGGTCGACAGCATGAGCATCGGCTCGTTCGAAAATGCCGATCTGTTCGACGCTGCGCGCCTGTGCCTTGCCGAGGCCGACCCGCTGCAGAAAGTTGCGTTGACCCAACACTACGCCGCAGCCTTTCGCGCAGGCCATCTTGCGATCGATCCGGCAGCGCCTGCGCCGGAGCCGATCCGCATGCCGGGCCGGCCCGCCACGCCGGTGCTGGTGCATCCGCGCGAGCTGCCGCGGCGTGGACTGGGCACGCCGGAAGGACGCGCTGCCTTCATTCATGCGATTGCGCATATCGAACTCAATGCGATCGATCTGGCCTGGGATGCGGTCTATCGGTTCCGTGGTCTGCCCGATGGGTTCTACGCCGATTGGGTGGCGGTGGCCGACGACGAATCGCGTCACTTCATGCTGCTGCGCGCACGCCTGCAGGCACACGATCGCGACTACGGCGACTTTGCCGCGCACAACGGCTTGTGGGAAATGTGCGAAAAAACCGCGCATGACGGTCTGGCACGCATGGCCTTGGTGCCGCGGGTGCTGGAAGCGCGCGGCCTGGATGTCACACCGGCGATGATCGTCAAACTGCGTGCGCTCGGCGATGCCGCCACGGCCGAGGTGCTGGAGACCATCTTGCGCGAGGAAGTGGCGCACGTGGCCGCCGGCTCGCGCTGGTACCGCTGGTATTGCGCACAGGCCGGTATCGAACCAAGGGCGCGCTTCAAGGCGTTGTTGCGCGAATATGCCGGCGGTTATCTGCATGGCCCGTTCAATCTGCAGGCGCGGCTGCTTGCCGGTTTCGACGAAGACGAACTCGCTGATCTGGTGGAGCAGGCCGGCTAAGCGCGTGATTCGATGCCGCTGTCATGCAGGGGCACACACGCATGCTCTGTCGGGCACGGGTCGCACAGTGATGTAGGCGCGCTCGGTGCCATCCGCGCTTCGCAAGTTGCGCTGGTCGAGGCTGCCGTGCCCTCACCAACCGGAAGCGACGCAGCGAAGCCAGCCCTTGCGGTCACCACGTCCTGCACGCGGTGAGAGACACACGCCAGGGACTTGGTCGATGGCTCGCTCCAAAAGCCAGGCATACCGGCCATCACGACCGGTCCTTGGCCGACCACCGTCGCGGGACCTGGTGCGGCATGGCTGCTGCATAAGAGCCTGCATGGACGGATTCACCGCGCGTCCCGCGATGGTGGGCAGGTAAGGGTCCTGCAGCCAAAGCACGGATCAAGCGCTTTGCACGCGCCGCATGCAGCGCGCCGACACTTTCCAAGACAACCGAGAACCTTCTCGTTAGAGCGGCTGACAAAACGCCAGGAACAACAAACAAGTGGCTGCCGGCCGCGCCCCTAGAACTGGCATCCGACATGTCCATTCGATACGGGCCCAGCAAACAACGGCGATGCCCGCCTGATCGACGCGCGTTGGATGGCGAGCGACGTTCGGTCTGTCGGTCTATCTGCGTACTTCGTCTGCCTCCCACCGCTGCAACATCGGCGATGCAGCATGACGCGCGTCTTGCCGACACCCCTTCAACCGAAACTGTGCGCTACGTCGCCGCGCATGCGGCCGGAATCGCATCCAGTCATCGGCAAACATCACAGAACTGTAATTTTCTGTTGTAACAACTTGCATTAGGTACGTTGCAACGCGCCCTAATGGCGTCCCGGGGGCAGGGGCCCGGTGTTTCGCATCCGTAACTTTCATGTCTTAGGAGAGAAAGACGATGAAGTCGAAGTCGATGTGCACCACGGTGGGTCTGATCGCCATGTGCTTGGCCGGTTCGGCCGCCGCTGCTGGCAAACCGCTGTATCAAACCGGTCCTGCGCTGAGCCGCGGCGCCACCGCCACCGCGGCAGCCGAACCTTCGCTGCAACGCGTGTTGAGCGCGCCGTCCACTGCCAATGCGCAGGTGGTCCAGCTCGATGCCGGCGCGGTGACCGCCGCGGAAAAATTGCTGGAACTGCAGCTGGATGGCCAGACCATCACCGCCACTCAGGCCAAGGTCGATGCGCTGGAAGGCGGCGATAGCGTGTGGTACGGCAACCTCGGCCCGCGTGCCGGCACTCGGGCACGCACGCTCTCGGGCGTCGACCCGCTGAACTCGGCCATCCTGGTGCGCAGCGGCGACACCGTCACCGGCACCATTCGCTACGCCGGCAAGCTGTATCGCCTGCGTCCGCTCGCCGATGGGCGTCACGTGCTGGTGCAAGTGGATGAGCAACGCATGCCGCAGGAACATCCGGCCGACTACAGCTTGCTGCCGACGTTCGACATGCCCGGCGATGGACGCGTCACTGCCGCTGCTGCCTCATCCGGCAGCCCGGCGACCATTCGCGTGCTGGTGGTTGCCACCAACAAGGCCGTGACCGCTTACGGCGGCAACATGCAATCGCTGGTGCAGCTGGCGGTGGCCGAAGCCAACCAGGGCTACATCAACAGCAACGTCGGCATCACCCTGCAGCTGGCGCGCTACGAGACCACCAGCTATACCGAGACCGGCAACTTCACTACCGACTTGCAGCGCTTCCGCGTGACCAACGATGGCTACATGGACAGCATCCACACCAGCCGCAACACCTACACCGCCGATGTGGGCGTGATCGTGCTGGACAACAGCAGCTACTGCGGTCTGGCATCGGGAATCGGCTCAACCGCTGCAAGCGCATTCGCTTCGGTGTACTGGGATTGCGCCACCGGCTACTACAGCTTTGCGCATGAAATCGGGCATCTGCAGAGCGCACGCCACGATGCCACCAACGACCCAAGCACCTCGCCCTACGCCTATGGCCACGGCTACCGCTACGGCAACAGCTGGCGCACCATCATGGCCTACGATTGCTCCGGCGGCTGCCCGCGTCTGAACTATTGGTCTAACCCCAACATCAGCTACAACGGCGTGCCCATGGGCAATGCCAGTACCGCCGACAACCAACGCGTGCTGGTCAACACCAAGGCCACGATTGCCGGCTTCCGTTGAGTGTTGTGGACTGATCCAAGTCCGGCCCGGCACCGCACCTGCCGGGCTTTTTGACTACACCCGCGCGCGTGGATCGCGCAGACTAGGCGCACCGGCGGTGACTGCCGGCCCTGTCCTGTCCTGTCGAGCGGAGCTCTCATGTCCACGTCCCTGCGCTATGCGCTTGTTCTCCTGGCCGCGCTGGCGGCTGCCGGGTGCAAGCAGCAACCGGCCGACCCCGTTGCCACGCAGCCCAAGCCCGCCGTTACCGCGCCTGCAGCGCCTGCCAGTGACGACGCGCAAACCCGTGCGTTGAAGATGCTTGAAGCCCGCTTGCAGAGCGACCATGTGTACCCGGACAACTGCATCAGCCTCATGGCCGAGGAAGGCGATGCGCCTTCGCCGGACGCGTTCGATTTTGCGGTGCGCGAACGCCACGGCGACGGTTGCCCTGGCGACCCGCAGACCAGCCCGGTACGCGACCGTTTCCGCGTGCAGGCGGATGGCACGTTGCTGTGGTACGACGTAGTGAATGCGGATTTCGTCGACTACTCCGAGCGTGCGCGAAGCATGCAGTGATGCGTTGCAGTCATTGATTGACAATGCAGACTGATTTGCGCGCAGATTTCAGCAAGAGCAATGACGCTCCTACGGAGCGGCGAGGCGGTCGCATAAGGCGCGCTTGAGAAGATCCGGCGCGGGCATTTAATTCAGCATCGCTGTGTCTTGCCAGTGCAGGCACAGCGTGTGGATGAGTTGTCTTACAACGCCAGCTGCTCCAGCGATACGCCATCGGCATCCACGCGCAAGACCGAGCCTTGCTCGTACCAGTCGCCCAGCACGATGCGCGTGCAGGTGTTGCCACCGGCTTGCAGGGTATGGATTGCAGGGCGATGGGTATGACCGTGGATCATGCGATCCAGCCCGTAACGTACGAAGGTCGCTTCCACCTCGGCCTGCGACACGTCGGTGACGGTTTCCAGCTGCGCCTGGTCGCCTTGCTTGAGTTCGGCGTAGCGGGCCTGACTTGCCGCACGCGCCTGCTGCGCGAAGGCCACCCGGGCGGCCAGCGGCTGCGCCAGAAACTGCGCCTGAAACACGGGGTCGCGCGTTTGCGCACGGAAGGCCTGATACGCGGTGTCGTCGGTGCACAGCAGGTCGCCGTGCAGCAGCAGCGTCGTATGGCCGTAGAGGTCGATCACGGTGGGGTCGGGCAAAATGCGGAAGCCGGCGCGCTGCGAGTAGGCATCGCCCACCAGGAAATCGCGGTTGCCCGGCATGAAGAAGACCGGGACGCCGGCATCGGCCACCGCATGCAATGCCACCGCCACTTCATCGGCAGCGGTGGACGGGGTGTCATCGCCGATCCAGGCTTCGAACAGATCCCCGAGGATGTAGAGCGCATCGCTGCCGGGGACCTGCGTGCGCAGGAAATCCAGAAACAGCGCGGTGATCGCCGGCCGGGCCGGGTCCAGATGCAGGTCGGAAATGAACAGTGTCGTCATCGCGCCATTGTACGGCGGGAGCGCGGGGCGGTCAGGGGCGAGCACGGGAATTCGGGATGCGGGATTCCGGTCAGGATTCGAAATTGCGGGTTGGTGATTCCGGAATGCACGTTCGGGGGGTGTCGATCAGCGAGCGTCATTAGTGATCGGCGATCAGTGATTGAAAGCACAGCGCTTAGGGCTCGCCACCTTTCGCTGCGAGGCGGCAATGCACGGTGCGCGCCACCGGCGCGCGTGCATTGGTGCGCACGCGCCGCAGGGGTGGGCCAAGGCGTGGAGCGGCGGGGGAGGGGGGGCGAAGCCGCACGCTGACGTCGCAATGTGCTGCGTCGTGACTTTTCCGGCGTTCGCGAAAGAATTTCCAAGGCAAGTGCACGAGGCTTGGCCCGTACCCTCATCCGCCGTTGCGGGGCACCTTCTCCCGGTGGGGAAGGGTGAGGCAAAGAAACCTTTCTGCCCGGCGGTTCCGCCTTGGTTGCTTGTTTGCATGCACGTCACGTAGTGACGCTGTCGCAAACGGCCGGTGTTTACCCAAACATCACCGGCAGCCCCCACAACGACAGGCTGGCCAGCAGGACGCCGATGACCGTGGCGGCGAGCACATCGCTGGGGTAATGCAGGCCCAGCACCACGCGCGAGAGCGCTACGCCGGCCGAAAACGGCACCAGCAAGGGGGCAAGCCATGGGTAGTACGCCAGTGCCACGATGCTGAAGGACACCGCATGCAAGGTGTGGCCGGAGGGAAAGCTGAACTCGTCCAGCGGAGCCACCCATGCGCGGATACGCACGTCGGCGGCGTAGGGCCGCGGGCGGCGGGTCCAGCGCTTGAGGGCCTTGTACAACGTCAATGCGAGCACACCGGTGGCAGCCATGTGCGCCGATGCGCGCACGCCGTCCATGCCGTCGAGCACTACCAGCAAGCCCATCAAGACGTACCAGAACACGCCGTCGCCCAAGCGGCTGATGGTGGCGAATGCGCGCCGGACCGGGTTACGCCGGCACCAGTGATTGGCGCGTCGGCACCAGCGCGCTTCGTGACCGCGCAAGACCTCAAGCCGCGTTGACGACATAACGCCCCCGTGCAGCGCTGATGCCCAGCAACAAGGCTTCGAAATCGGAGACCACATTGTCTGGGTGCAGTTTTTTCATGGCCTGTGCCGCTGCCGTGCCCATGCGCTGGCGCACTGCATCGTCTTCGGTGAGTGCGACGGCGGCCTGGATGAAGGCCTCGTCGGTGTCCACCGCTGCGCCGGTATGGCCATTGCGCAGATATTCGCGCGCCGCGCCGTAATCGAAAGCGACTGTCGCCACACCGCTGGCCATTGCTTCCAGCGTCACATTGCCGAAGGTTTCGCTGCGGCTGGGGAACAGGAACAGATCACCGCTGGCGAAGTGACGCGCCAATGCATCGCCACGTTGGACGCCGCAGAAAATGAAGTCGGGATTTTCGTGCGCAATCTTCTCGCGTGCCGGGCCATCGCCCACCCACACGAAACGCGCTTTCGGGCGAATCTGCTGCAACCTGCGGAAGGCATGCACGGCCAGCGGCAGATTCTTTTCGTTGGCGATGCGCCCGACGTAGATGGCGGCAAAGCCTTCGCCTTCGATGCCCCACTCGGCGCGCAATGCGAGATCGCGACGGCCAGGATCGAATTGCTGGCTGTCCACCGCGCGCGCCAGCAATTGCACGCGCTCGAAGCCGTCATTGCGCAGCAACTGTTGCAG
This sequence comes from Xanthomonas prunicola, assembly GCF_002846205.1. GTDB lineage: Bacteria > Pseudomonadota > Gammaproteobacteria > Xanthomonadales > Xanthomonadaceae > Xanthomonas > Xanthomonas prunicola. The sequence continues at coordinate 699,646 of NZ_PHKV01000003.1, read as the reverse complement.
CTCACGCGTGGGTACCAAGGTGGCATCGGCCTGGTTGTGGAAGCGCCGCATCCAGCGCAGCGCGGTGCCCTGCAGCCAGGCGGCGCCATAGTCGGGTAGGTATTCGTCAAAGCGGGTGTGGAAGCCGGTGGCGACCGGAATGCCAAGCCGGCGTGCTGCGCGCATCGCCGACCAGCCCAGGGGGCCTTCCGTGGCCACATAGATCGCATCCGGCTGCGTGCCGCGCCAATGACGTACGAGACGGTGCGTGGCCGGCAGGCCGAATTTCAATCCCGGGTAGCGTGGCAGCGATGCACCGCGTACCAGCAGCGCATCGGTCGCCGCGGTATCGACGCTCTGGCGTGGACGCACCACATCCACCTGGTGTCCGCGCGCGCGCAGGCCGGTTTCCAGACCATGCACGGTCAATGCAACACCGTTGACCTCGGGGGGGTAGGTTTCGGTAACGATCGCGTAGCGCATGCCCGTTCTCCGGTTTTCGCTAGCTTCCGGCAGGGCGATGGCATTGATGTTGCGCCGACAAGACGCGGCGGTGACAAGTGCGACGGGATTAGGAGTTCGGGATTCGTGATTCGCAAAGGCGCCGCACTGCCTGCGTCTAGCGCAACCGCCGCCCGTCAGGTAGAGACATCAAAGCCCCGCAGCCGACTAAGAGCAGCTAACAAAACTACTGCGCAGCCGCCAGGCGGGCGCGGCCGGTGCTCGGAATCCTCATGTACCACTCGTACACTCCGGTTCCTCCGCGCCGTCCACACCCGCCTGACGACTGCTCGCTACGTTTTGTTAGCCACTCTAATCCCGAATCCCAAATCCCAAATCCCAAATCCCGCCTGAGGCTGCAGAACTCAGGTCACAAACGGTTTGAACGCGATGCCCAGGCCGGCCATGCTTTCGACTTCGCCGATCAGGTCGGCGCGCAGCAGCGGGCGCGAGTCGATCCAGCTTTGCGACAGGATCAACGACAGCCGCGTGTCGTCGGCGGTGAGTTCCAGTGTCGGGATCGGATCCGCTTCGTGCGCACGGTGCAGCAACACGGCCAGCCGCAGCAGCGCGGCCTTGCGTCGGGTGGGCAGCAGCAGGCGGTCCGGCAGCGCATCGAAGGCGGTCTTGGGCACGTTGCGCCGGTGCGTGCGTACCAGCGCCGCCAGGACCTGCTGTTCCTGCCGCGAAAAACCCGCGATATCCGAATGTTCCAGGATATAGCTGCCATGCACGTGATACTGGCTGTGCGCGATGATCAGGCCCAACTCATGCAGGCGTGCGGCACGCCGCAGTACCTGCGCATCGTCGCCATCCAGTTGCCAGGATTCGCAGACCTGATCGAACAGGCGGCAGGCCGTGGCTTCCACGCGCTGCGCCTGCACCTCATCGATGCCGTAGCGCTGCACGAGCGAGGCCACCGAGCTATCGCGCGGGTCGTTTTGGCCGCCGCGGCCGAGCATGTCGTACAGGATGCCTTCGCGCATCGCCGCCTTGCTGACCATCAGTTTCTCCAGACCCAGCGCCTGAAATGCAGCTTCCAGCACCAGGATGCCGCCAGCGATGATCGGCCGCCGCTCGGCCGCCAGGCCGGGCAGCTGGATGTCTTCGATGCGCTTGGCCTTGAGCAGCTCATCGCGCAGCGCCGGCAGCGCCTGCGCGGTGATCGCACCCTTGGTCAGCTTCATCGCCGCGCAGATTTCGCCGATCGCTTTGTGCGTGCCGGACGAACCGATCGCCTCATGCCAGCCCAGCGCCTTGTACTGGCCGGCGAACTGCTGAAATTCGGCACCGATCTCGGTCAGCGCATCCTTCCATTTTTTCTTCGACAACTTGCCGCCCGGGAAAAATCGCCGCGTGCTGGCAATGCAACCGGCCTGCAGGCTTTCGCGTTCCAGCGTCTGGAAGCCCTGGCCGATGATGAATTCGGTCGAGCCACCGCCGATGTCGATCACCAGCCGGCGTTGATCGGGCTTGGGCGGTTGCGCATGGGTCACGCCCAGATAGATCAGGCGCGCTTCCTCGCGCCCGCTGACCACCTCGATCGCATGCCCCAGCGCGGTTTCGGCCGGCATCAGAAATGCTTGCGGCGACCGCAGCTGACGCACCGTGTTGGTGGCCAAGGCGCGCACGCGCAGCGAGGGCACGTCGCGAATGCGCTGGCCGAAGCGCGCCAGGCATTCGAGCGCGCGCTGACGTGCCTCGTTGGAGAGACCACCTTTGCCATCCAGGCCATCGGCCATGCGCACGGTCTCACGCAGGCGATCGACGACGCGCAGCTGACCCATCAGGTAGCGCGCAATGACCATGTGGAAACTGTTGGAGCCTAGGTCGATGGCGGCAAGAAAATCGCCATCGCGCAGGGGCGGAATCGTGGGGGAGGGCATTGGCATGGCCGCATGGTAGCCGATGGGCCGTTGGCCCCGTGAGATGTCATGCGTGGGCCCATCAGCGTCAGGGCGCAGCTGGTGTTCGCAATCGCTGGGTGCCACCTGCAGGCCGCCGTTGCGGGTATGCCGCGCGTCTGCGCGAACGGCTTCCCACCTTGCGTGCTGCAGCGTTGCTCAGATCCGATCGAGCAAAGTCACCTGCGCCGAATGTGGTGGCTCACCCGGGGCAGGCGTGCGCTTGTGGTACACGCCTTCGGCATCCAGTTCCCAGGCACTGACGTTGTCGTCCAGATAGTTCTGCAGTACCTCGCGGTAGACGCGCTTGGCCAGATCCGGTTCCAGGATCGGGAAGCAGGTCTCCACCCGCCGCAACAGATTGCGTTCCAGCCAATCGGCGCTGGCGCAATACAACTCGGCGGCGCCGTCGTTGCCGAACCAGTACACGCGGCTATGTTCCAGAAAGCGCCCCACGATCGAGCGCACGCGGATGTTGTCCGACACGCCCGGCACACCGGGGCGCAGCGTGCAGGCGCCGCGCACGATCAGATCGATCTGCACCCCGGCCTGCGACGCCATGTACAACGCACGCACCACTTGCGGTTCGTTTAGGGCGTTCATCTTGGCGATGATGCGGCCCGGGCGACCCTTGCGGGCCAGCCGCGTTTCGCGATCGATCCGCTTCAGCACGCCGGCATGCAGCGTAAACGGCGACTGCAGCAGCTGGTCCAGCTTCATGCGCGGGGCAAGCCCGGACAACTGCTGAAACAGCATGTGCACATCGTTGCCGATCTCGGCATCGGCGGTGATCAGGCTGATGTCGGTATACAGGCGCGCGGTGCCGCTGTGGTAATTGCCGGTGCCCAGGTGCACGTAGCGTTTGAGCTTGCGCCCCTCGCGCCGCACGATCAGCAGCATCTTGGCGTGGGTCTTGAAGCCGACTACGCCGTAGACCACCTGCACGCCGGCTTCCTGCAGCTTGTCGGCCAGACCCAGGTTGGCTTCTTCGTCGAAGCGTGCACGCAACTCCACCACCACGGTGACGTCTTTGCCGTTGCGTGCGGCCAGAATCAGCGCATCGACAATCAACGAATCCTTGCCGGTGCGGTATAGCGTCTGCTTGATCGCCAGCACGTTCGGGTCGACCGCGGCCTGGCGGATGACATCCAGCACTGCAGTGAACGCATCAAAGGGGTGATGCAGCAATACATCGCCCTTTTTGACGATCTCGAAGATGCCCTCGCTGTCGCGCAAGGTGCGCGGATTGAACGAGGGGTACTTGAGTTCGGGGCGCTGCACCAGATCGTAGACCTGCGTAACGCGGCTCAGGTTGACCGGCCCCACGATGCGATACACCGCGTTTTCATTCAGGCCGAAATTTTGCAGCAAGGTGCGCAGGATCGGCGCCGGGCAATCGTGCGCGATCTCCAGCCGCACGGCCGGCCGGTAGCCGCGCGTGACCAACTCGTCGCGCAAGGCCAGCGCCAGGTTTTCGACTTCTTCCTCGTCCACCACCAACTCGGAATTGCGGGTGACGCGGAACTGATACGAGCCCATGACCTGCATGCCCGGGAACAGTTCGTCGACGAATTCGGACAACACCGAGGACAGGAATACGAAACTCTGCGCGCCCTCCGGCGACAGGCTTGCCGGCAGCTGGATGATGCGCGGCAGCGAACGCGGGGCGCGCACGATGGCCAGATGCCCGGCACGGCCGAACGCGTCCTGGCCTTCCAGCACCACCACGATGTTCAAGGTCTTGTTGAGGATCTTCGGGAACGGATGCGCCGGGTCCAGCCCCAGCGGCGACAGTACCGGCATGATCTCGTTGCGGAAGTAGGCACGCAGCCAGCGTTTCTGGCGCGAAGTCCATGCCGAGCGGCTGAGCACGGCAACGCCGGCGTCCTCCATCGCCGGGCGCAGCACTTCATTCCACGCGTGGTATTGCTGCTCGACCAGCTTGGCAGCGCGGTCGTGCACGGCGTTGAGGATGGCGGTGGGGCTCAGCCCGTCCGGTGCCGGCGGCAGCCCGAACTCTTGCGCGTGCCGCACGGTGGCCGCACGGATCTCGAAAAACTCGTCCAGATTGGTGCACGAGATGCACAGGAAGCGCAGCCGTTCCAGCAACGGCACCTGCTCGTCGAGCGCCTGCGCCAGCACCCGGAAGTTGAAGTCCAGTTGCGACAACTCGCGGTTGATGTACAGCGCCGGATCACGCAACGGATCGGTGGCGATGTCGTCGCCGGGTGTGATGTCGTGCAGTTCTTTGGCGTGGCCCATGGAATCGATCATCAAGACGGGTTATGTGCGTGGTTACCGCGCAACTGCAGCGAAGGCGATGCGGCGCACGAGACGCGACCATCGCACCGCGCCGGGCGCGCACTGACTACATATCACGCCGAGCGTGACAGTGGCACCGATGGTTCGCGCTGCACGACACGTGCAGCCACGAAATGACACGAAAATTCGCTGCCGCGTCCCACTTCACTTTCGATGTCCAGGCGCGCCTGATGCAGCCCCAGAATGTGCTTGACGATCGACAGCCCGAGCCCGGTGCCGCCGCTCTCGCGCGAGCGGCTGCTGGACACGCGATAGAAGCGTTCGGTGATACGCGGCAGGTGCGAGGCGGGAATGCCGTAGCCGGTGTCGCGCACGGCCAGCGCCGCGCCATCGCCTTCGCGTACGAAACGGATCGTCACCGTGCCGCCGCCCGGCGTGTAGCGCACCGCGTTGGTGACCAGATTGGAAAACGCGCTGTGCAGTTCCTTGTTGGAGCCGAGCAGGTCCACGCCAGCCTCGTCGATGACGTCAACGGTGTGGCGGCCCTGGCTGTGCGCCTCGGCTTCGCGACGCAGGGTCGATAGCATCGGCGCCATCGCCACGTGTTCTTCGCCGAGTTCTTCCTGCGATTCCAGTCGCGACAACGTCAGCAGGTCTTCGACCAACTGCGCCATGCGCTGCGATTGCTTGCGCATCTCCGCCAGCATCGGGCCCGAATCGGGGAAGTCTTCCGGGTCGAGCATGTCCAGATAGCCATGCACCACCGTCAGCGGTGTGCGCAATTCATGCGAGACGTTGGCCACGAAATCGCGACGCACCTGCTCCAGCCGCAGCAGCTTGCTGACATCGCGCGCCACCAGCAGCCAGTAGTCGTCGGAATAGGGAATCAGGCGCAGATTCAGGCGTAGATCCGGGTCCGCCGGCGAGGCGGCATCCAGCATCGGTTCGGCATTGCGCCCGGCTGCCAGCCAATGCGCCAGCGGCAACGGCTGCAGTCGCTCCACCACCGATACGCCCATGTCGCCGGGATGGTGCAGGCCGAGCAAACCGCCCGCCGCCTTGTTGAACCACTGCACGCGCTGGCTGTTGCGATCCACCACCACTACCGCATCCGGCAGCGCCTGCGCCGCGGCGCGGTAGGTGCGCAACATCTCGATCAGGCGCCGCTTGCGCCCGCGCATTTCGGCCTGGCTGCGATACAGCAGCCGGTCCAGTTCGTTCCAGGCGCCGATGCCGGCGGCAGGCTCGGCACGCTGGCGTGCGGTGAGCCGCCGCAGCACCTGGCGCAGCCGCCAGTAATGCCAGGCCAGTACGCCCAGGGCGGTGAGCGTCAGGGCCATCCACACATGCCCGATCAGCACGCCGGCGACGACGGCAGCGCCCAACAACAGCGCGAGGGTGCCGAGCGTCTTGAGCCAGGCGGAACGGATATGTTGGGGCATGGAAGGCGTTACCACGAAGCGTCAGGTAGGCAGCCGGCCGGCCAGACTGCGGCCGGCTGGCTTTGCGGCACGTCAGGTCGCCGAAGAAAAACGATAGCCCGAGCCACGCACGGTCTGCACCATGTTTTCCAGGCCGAACGGTTCTAGCGTCTTGCGCAGGCGGCGGATATGCACGTCGATGGTGCGCTCTTCCACATACACGCTGCCGCCCCAGACATGGTCCAGCAGCTGGGTGCGCGTATACACGCGCTCCGGGTGGGTCATGAAGAAATGCAGCAAGCGATATTCGGTCGGGCCGATCGGCACCGGTGCATCGCCGGCGAACACGCGGTGCGCGGCGCCATCGATGCGCAGGCGTCCCACGGCCACGCTGCCGTCTTCGTCGTCTTCGCGGGTGCGCCGCATCACCGCGCGGATGCGTGCCAGCAGCTCGCGGGCCGAGAACGGCTTGACCACGTAGTCGTCGACGCCGGCCTCCAGGCCGCCGACGCGGTCGTTTTCCTCGCCACGCGCGGTCAGCATGATGATCGGAATCTCGCGGGTCAGTTGCTCCTTGCGCCAGCGCCGTGCCAGGTCCAGCCCGCTGGTACCCGGCAACATCCAGTCCAGCAGGATCAGATCCGGCACGCGGTCGGCGATGGCGGTCTGCGCCTCGCGGGCATCACCGGCATGGATGGGCTCGAACTCGCCTTTGCGCAGCGCGAACGCCACCATGTCGCGGATCGCGGGTTCGTCATCGACGATCAGAATGCGTTTCTGCACGCGGGGCTTACCGTCTGGCTGTGGTGATCGCCAGTAGACTACGGTTTTGTGACTCTAATGTGACATTGCTGGCGTCGCCTGCGCGATGGTGATGGCCTGGCGCAGCGGACTCGGCAGTTGCATGGCCGCAGGCGGCCAGTCCACACGCTGCTGTCGGCTACAGCTGGCGACGCCCACCAGCGCTCAGCGCGTGGATAAATCCGGATCGCGAATGCCCTGGCGGCGCAGCTCCAGCACGGTCGGAGTGATGGCGGTGATGCGCGCATCCACACGGGCCCGTGTCACATAGTCGAGATCTTTCTTTTTCAGCGCTTCCAGCTGGATCAGCGCCTGTTCGGCGCGGCCATTCAGGAACGCCGCTTCCGCATACGCCTCGCTGGCGCGCAGTTGGTCGCCGGAGAGCTCGCAGGCACGCGCGTAGCTCTGTTGCAGCAACGGGTCGTCGCTGCTCCGGTGCAACAACGGTTCCAGCACCTGGCGCGCGCGCTGGCCGGACTCCTTGCTGGCCTGCTCGTTAAGCGCGCTGGCATAGGTCAGCGCCACCGCGCGGTTGTTCGGCGATTGCTTGAGCAACGCATCGAAGCGCGCATTGGCCGCCTCGCGCTGGCCCACGCGCGCCTGCGCCTCGCTCAGGCCCAGCGCCAGCCACAGATTATCCGGATGCGCCTCAAGCAGGCTGCTCAGCTCGGCGACCGGCTCGCCCGGCCGGCTCCCGCTGTTGCGCAGTTGCGCCAGCGCCAGCCCGTAACGCTGCGCATCGGTCAGGCCCTGCTTGGCGCTGCGGCGCAGGTTTTCGTATTCGCGAATGGCCGCATCGGGCGTGCTCGCACTGAGCACGCGCAGGCGCTCCTTGGCCCAATCGAAGCCTCGCTGGTCGGCACCACGGCTGAGTGCGTCCACCGGCAGCCGGAGGGCGTAGGGCAGCAGCGCGTTGCCATTGCGGCTGAGTGGTTCCGACAGCGACGGGTCGGCCGGGTCCACGCGCTCCTGGCGGCTCCCCCCCGGTACCGAGGTGGTCAGCACCACGGTGTTCTTCTTCATCTGCTCGGCGCGCGCTTTGGCTTCGCTGATACGGGTGACGGTGACCGGGTGGGTCTGCAGGAAATCCGGTGCGCTGTAGCCGCCTTCATTGGCGCGCATCGCCACCGACATGCGCTCGAAGAAGCCGGCCATCGCATCCACGTCGTAACCGCTGCGCGCCAGTGTGCGGATGCCCAGTCGGTCGGCTTCGGATTCGTTGGAGCGCGTGTAGTCGATCTGCCGCTGCTGCATCAGCCCCATCGCACTGGTGATGGTGGCCATGGTGGCGTCGCCCTTGGAGTTGCCCCCGGCCTGCTGCGCCGCCACCACCGCCGCCAGCATGCCGAGCAGGATCGGGATCTGGTCGCGCTGCGCCCGTTCCACCCCACGCAGCACGTGCTGCTGGGTGACGTGGGCGATTTCGTGCGACAGCACCGCCGCCACTTCGTCCTCGCGCTCGGCGGTCAATACCAGTCCGGCGTTGACCGCGACATAGCCGCCCAGCGTGGCGAACGCATTGATCTGGCGGTCGCGCAGCATGAAAAACGTAAATGGCTGCTGCGGCTGGTCGCTGTTTGCGCCCAGCCGGGTGCCCATGGTCTGCAGCCAGTCGGTGATCAGCGGGTCGTCCAGCACGTAGTCGTAGTTGCGCAACTCGGCCAGCATCATTTTGCCGTACTCGGCCTGACGTGCCGGGGTCAACAACTCACCGGCCGACGAGCCGATGTCGGGCAGGCGGTTTTCCTGCGCAGGTGCCACACCCATGGCAACAGCCAGCGTGAGGGCAGTGGCGAGCGGTAGCAGGCGCAAGTGGAACTCCCAGGTAGTGCGCGGAGCATGCGGGCAGCACGGCGCGACGGCGTGAATCATCGATTAACCCACAGTGTTGCGGTGACGACATGGAAATTCCAGTCGCCCGGTACCATGTGGTGGACTTCACACCAACCACGGAGTTTCCCGTGAGCCAAGACCATACTGATCAGGACGCGGCCCCCGGCCCGCAGATCACCCTGTATTCCTCCGCCATTTGCCCGTATTGCGTGGCGGCCAAGAATTTCCTCAAGAGCAAGGGCAAGACCTGGAACGAAGTGCGGATTGACCTGGACCCGGCCGAGCGCGACAAGATGGTTGCCCTGGCCAAGCGCACCAGCGTGCCGCAGATCTTCGTCGGCGACGTTCACGTAGGCGGGTACGACGACATGATGGCCATGCACCGGGCCGGCAAGCTCGAGCCGCTGCTGGCCGGCAGCGCGGGCGGTCAGGCATGAGTGATTCCGACGACGGCAGCACCGACCGCCTGCGCGAGTTCACGCAGTTCCGTCAGCGCATGAATCAGCGCATCCTGGCCGAGCCGAACCAGGTGGTGCGCCGGTTCTTCGCGCTGGACACCCAGACCTACCAGGCGGGCGTGCTGGATGTGAAGACCAAGGAACTGCTCGGCCTGGTCGCCTCGATGGTGCTGCGCTGCGACGACTGCATCAGCTACCACGTCGCCCAGTGCAAGGAAGCCGGCGTCAGTCGCGAAGAGTTCTTCGAAACCTTCTCGGTCGGCCTGGTGGTCGGCGGCTCCATCGTGATCCCGCACTTGCGTCGCGCGGTGGATTTCCTCGACCAGCTCGAAGGCGGCGCGCAGGCGCCAGCCCAGCACGCGCACGACTGAGTCTGTCGCTGAGGCGCGGGAATGGGGATTGGCGATTGGTAAAATCCAGCAAGGCGCGCGCCACCCATCGAGGTGGCGCGTTGCGTCTGGGCGCCTTCCGCTCTTAGACGATGGTCGGTTTGGGCGCCTTCACCGGCATCGGGCATAATTGCCGGTGAAACCTCATTGCGCCGATCCGCCGGCTTTCCGGCTGGCGCTTCCCCCTTCAAGTTCGGAAACCCAACGTTATGACGCAGACAATCACGGTCATCCGCGGCGACGGTATCGGCCCGGAGATCATGGATGCCACGCTGTTCGTGCTCGACGCGCTGCAAGCTGGCCTGACCTACGAATACGCCGACGCTGGCCTGGTCGCGCTGGAAAAGCACGGCGATCTGCTGCCCGAGTCCACCCTGGCCTCGATCACCAAGAACAAGGTGGCGCTGAAAAGCCCGCTGACCACGCCGGTTGGCGAGGGTTTCAGCTCGATCAACGTCGCCATGCGTCGCAAGTTCGACCTGTACGCCAACGTGCGTCCGGCCAAGTCGTTCCCAAACACCAAGTCGCGTTTCGCCGATGGCGTGGACCTGATCACGGTGCGCGAAAATACCGAAGGCGCGTACCTGAGTGAAGGCCAGACCGTGTCCGAGGATGGCGAGACCGCGTTCTCCGGCACCCGGATCACCCGCAAGGGCTCCGAGCGCATCGTGCGCTACGCCTTCGACCTGGCACGCGCCACCGGCCGCAAGAAGGTCACTGCGGTGCATAAGGCCAACATCATCAAGTCGACCTCGGGCCTGTTCCTGAAGGTGGCGCGCGATGTGGCCGCGCAGTACCCGGAAATCGAATTCCAGGAAATGATCGTCGACAACACCTGCATGCAGTTGGTGATGCGTCCGGAGCAGTTCGACATCATCGTGACCACCAACCTGTTCGGCGACATCATCTCCGACCTGTGCGCCGGTCTGGTCGGCGGCCTGGGCCTGGCCCCGGGTGCCAATATCGGTCTGGACGCGGCGATCTTCGAAGCCGTGCACGGCTCGGCGCCGGATATCGCAGGGCAGGGCAAGGCCAACCCGTGCGCGCTGCTGCTGGGCGCGGCGCAGATGCTGGACCACATCGGTCAGCCCCAGAACGCCGAGCGCCTGCGCGAAGCGATCGTCGCCACGCTGGAAGCCAAGGACTCGCTGACCCCCGACCTGGGCGGCACCGGCAACACCATGGGCTTCGCCAAGGCCATCGCCAGCCGTCTCTGAGCGACACGCCGACAGCAAAAAAAGAAAGGGCGCCCAGGCGCCCTTTCTTTTTGCTCGAAATCCGGATGTTCGAAACGAACCGCTCTTGCGATTCCCCGATCCCGATTCCCAGCGCCCTGCTCAATTGCGCGACTGCAGCTTCGACAGCAAGCGCAAAAACTCGATGTACAGCCACACCAGCGTGACCATCAGGCCGAACGCGCCGTACCACTCCATGTGCTTGGGTGCACCGTGTTCGACGCCGCTCTCGATGAAGTCGAAGTCCAGCACCAGGTTCAGCGCCGCCACCACCACCACGAACAGGCTAAATCCAATTCCGATCAGGCCCGAGTCGTGGATGAAAGGGATGCGCACGCCGAAAAAGCCCAGCACGATGGTCGCCAGATACACCAGCGCGATACCGCCGGTGGCTGCGACGACACCCAGCTTGAAGTTCTCGGTGGCCTTGATCATGCCGCTGCGATACGCAAACAGCAGCGCGAACATCGTGCCGAAGGTCAGCAGCACCGCCTGAAACACGATGCCGTTGAAGCGCGCTTCGTACACCGCCGAGATCGAGCCGAGGAAAAAGCCTTCGATCAGCGCGTACAGCGGCGCCGTGATCGGTGCCCAGGTCGGCTTGAAGCTGGTGGCCAGCGCGAACACCAGGCCGCCGATCGCGCCAGCGATCATGTAGATGCGTGCGGCAGGCAGCGGCATGCCATCGGCACCGATCGATTGCGACCAGGCGAAGGCGGCCGTGACCACGGCCATCAGCAACAGCGCACCGGTCTTGTTGACCGTGCCGTTGAGGGTCATCGCCTGACCATCGCGGGTGATGACCGAGCCGGAGCCCGAATCGAGGAATGTGGATTCCCGAAGGGCAGGGTTACCGCTACGCATGCGTGTTCTCCATGAAATGTAGTGCTCACCGTACTGACGAGCGTTGTTGCGAGGATAGCTGATCGTTCGATTTACACAGAGTGATTGACAGCGAGGCCAATCGTTCCCAAAATAGCCGACCTTTCGAGCCTTCGGGATTGAAAGGTCCCGCCGGGGTATAGCGCAGTCTGGTAGCGCGCCTGCTTTGGGAGCAGGATGTCGGGGGTTCGAATCCCTCTACCCCGACCATTCCGAGCTCCTGACGGCGTGGGAATGCGAAGTTCGGTCCGGGCGCCCGTAGCTCAACCGGATAGAGCACCGGCCTTCTAAGCCGGCGGTTACAGGTTCGAGTCCTGTCGGGCGCGCCATCGGCGGTACGGTAGGAAGCAAGTTTTCAGTGGTGGCTGTAGCTCAGCTGGTTAGAGTACTGGATTGTGATTCCAGATGTCGGGGGTTCGAGTCCCCTCAGCCACCCCACTGATGACAGGCAATTGCAGGAATGTTTGACCCGATGTGTCACCGGGTGTTGCAACGAAGAAAAAATGCACATACAATGTGCGACCAGTTTCAGGGCCGTTAGCTCAGTTGGTAGAGCAGTTGACTCTTAATCAATAGGTCCAAGGTTCGAATCCTTGACGGCCCACCAAATAAAAGCACTTAGGCAGCTGCCTAGGTGCTTTTCTTTTTCCAGGGCAAAAACAGAAAGGCGCGCGTTGCGCTTGCCATAAACGAGACACTCAGCGCTCTGTATGGCGATGTTGTTGCAACGTGGCGCTATTGCCTGGAGCGCAGATGCCTGGCCTTGGCATCGCACAGATCGCTTTCTCACGCATTTTTTCGAATACGTAGCTAGACCGGGATGCGGGTTCGACGGGCGATTCCCATCGCCATTGGCACGGATCAATTTCTGGTCAGATTGTCAGTGATTTCAGAAATATCGCCGTGCGCCACTTCGGCGCCACGTCATTGCGTGTGCTGTGAGGCCGTCCCGCAGTGTGCGTTACGCAATCTGCAAGCAATGCAGGGCAGTCATGCCACGCATCCACCCCGCGCAAGGCTATTAGTGCAAGCGCCTAGCCTCGCTGCACGCGCGGAAACGCCAGCACAAAGCGCGCGCCCTGGCCTGGGGCCGAGGTGACGTCCACAAATCCGCCCGCCTGCCGTACCGCGCTATAGACCTGCGCCAATCCCAGGCCGGCGCCCTTTTCAGCGTGCTTGGTGGTGAAGTAGGCCTCGAACAGATGCGCCTGCACCGTGCTGTCCATGCCGTGCCCCGTGTCGGCGACGGCAATGGTCATGTAATGCCCTGCCGGTTTGGTCAATTGCGCCTGGTCTTCGCTGACGAAGGTGTCGCCGGTTTCCACGCTGATGCTGTCGCCGCTGGCGCAGGCGTCGCGCGCATTGATCACCAGATTCAGGATGGCGCGCTCCACGGTGTGGCGGTCGACCATGGCGCAACATCCGCCGGCGGCGGTGCGCAGCTGCAACCGCAGCTCTGCGCCGACGACCTGTTCCAGTAGCGGGCTGAGCTGTCGTGCCAGTTCGGCAAGATCCACCGCTTCGGGGCTGTAGGGGTATTGGCGCGAGAAACCCACCAGGCGCTGCGCCATCACTGAGCCGTGTTGGAGCGCCGCGTCGGCCACGCTGAGCAGCTTGGCGTCGTGTGCGTCGATCTGCGCGCGCTGCACCACCAAATCGATCGCCGATGTGGCCGCCTGCAGCACGTTGTTCAAATCGTGCACCACGCCGGCCAGCAGTTGTCCTACCGCTTCGCCTTTCTGCGCCTGCTCGGAGATCTTCTCGGCTGCATTCTGCGCGGCGCGCGCAATGTCTAGGTCGCCTTCGATGCGCTCGCGCAGGTCGCGCAAGCTGTGCAGCTCGGTCGACAGTGAGGTTTCTCGGGCGCGCGCCAGCATCAGGGCGCTGGTGGAAAACGCGCGCTCTGCCGCCAGGGTGCTGTCCAGGGTATGAAAGGCTGCTTCCAGCGCGCGGCGATCGGAGACATTCTTGCTCACCGCCAAGATCGCCTCGACCTTGCCCTGCTCGTCGAACAACGGGCTGGTGACGACGTGCCAGGTCTGGCGCACGCCGGCCAGGTTCACGCAGCTGGCTTCGAATTCCTGGATCGCGCCTTTTGCCGACTCGGCCATGGCCGCATCCACCAGGTGGGCGGCTTCGCTCGGCCATAGCTCGCGCCACGGCCGAGCGATCAGTTGGTCCGCAGACGTGGCGCCGAGTTCGGCCAGCCCGTTGACGTTGACCGAGGTGATTTGCCCGTCCAGATCGATCTCTTTGATGCAATCGCGCGACAGTGCCACGATCTGGCGGTATCGGTCTCTCATCGCGACTGGCTGCCTCTAGGCTGAAATTAACGGAATTTTCGCAAATCCTGCTGCTGCGGAGTGGGTGCAGAACGGACGAGCTTGGTCTGGATTCAGGCTGTTCACGCCTGTGGGGGCGGCGTGGAGTCTCACATCTGCGTATGACGCAGCCCCGCCGTGCCTTCCACTGCCGCATCGCGCTCAACAGCCCCTCGCAACGCTTTTTCTTTGCGGGCATCCCTGCAACAATACCCGGGCACCTGCGGCATTGCGAAAGTGGCGGAATTGGTAGACGCACCAGATTTAGGTTCTGACGCCGTAAGGCGTGGGGGTTCGAGTCCCCCCTTTCGCACCAGTGTCGTGCGGCCGTGTGGGTTCCGGCCGCTGCATCTCCCGCAAACCACTGAGTCCTGTCCGTGACGCCGCGACGCGCATGCCGCTGGTAGCCGCCGCCGTTATCGGCGAAACTACAAGGCTCGGCGGCTTTCTCGCCATCCGTCAACCCGCATCTTCCATCTCGTGCCGACGCTTGTGCAGTCGGTGGCAGGAGTCAACATGCAAGCATCGATCGAATCCACCGGCAATCTGGAACGCCGCCTGACCTTCACCCTGCCGCAGGAGCGCCTGGAGACGCATGTCGGTGGCCGCCTGCGCGAACTTGCGCGGACCACGCGCATCAAGGGTTTCCGCCCGGGCAAGGTGCCGACCAAGGTCATCGAGCAGCGCTTTGGTCAGCAGGTGCGTGCCGAGGCGATGGAAGGCCTGCTGCGTGAAACCTTCGATTCGGCAGTGCGCGAGCACTCGCTGCGGTTGGCCGGCAACCCGCGCATCGACCAGGGCGAAACCGATTTCGACTTCGTCGCCACCTTCGAAGTGGTGCCGGATTTCGGTGACATCGACGTGACCAAGCTGTCGGTGGTGCGTGCCACCGCTGAAGTGACCGATGCCGATATCGATCAGATGATCGAAAACCTGCGCCTGCAGCGCCGCACCTGGAATCCGGTCGAGCGCGGTGCGCAGGTCGGTGACCTGGTGGCGCTGGAGACCTGGTCGCAGGCTGGCGACGAGCGTTTGCCCGCCGAAGGCGTGGAAACCGGCAGCAGCGTGCTGGGCTCGGGCGTCATGTTTGACCAGATCGAAAAGGGCCTGGAAGGCCTGACCAAGGGCGAAGACAAGACCCTGACCGTCGATTTCCCGGCCGAGTGGCGCGTGCCGCAGCTGGCCGGCAAGACCGTGCAGGTGCACGTCAAGGCGGTCGAGGTGTCCGAGCCGGTGCTGCCGGCAGTGGACAAGGAGTTCATCAAGAGCTTTGGCGTGAAGAGTGGCGATGCCGAGCAATTCCGCGCCGACATCCGCACCAACCTGGAGCGCGAGCTCAAGGGGGCGCTGATGAATCGTCTGCGCCGCGAAGTGGGCGAGCAGCTGATTGCCGCCTATGCGCACGTCGAAATGCCGCCGCGTCTGGTCGAGAACGAAGCCCGTTCGATGCTGGCCCAGCAGGTTGAGCAGGTCCGCCGCAGCGGCCGCGATCCGGGTCAGGTGCCGGCCGACGCGCACCAGGGGTTCATGGACGCGGCCGCCAAGCGCGTGCTGGTCGGGCTGTTGGTGGGTGAAGTGGCGCGTCGTAACGAACTGCGCCTGGAATCCAAACGCGTCAGCGAAACGCTGCGTCTGATCGCCTCGACCTACGAAGAGCCGGAACAGGTCATTGAGATGTACCGCAACGACCCCCAACTGATGAATGGATTGCAGAGCCGTGTGATGGAAGAGCAGGTGATCGACTGGATCGCCGAGCGCGCCCAGCACACCGAGCAGTCGCTGTCGTTCCAGGACGCCATCCGCGTCTGATTCGGCAGTAAGAGAAGAACCGCGCCTGCGGTCAGGGGCGCGGATGTCGAACACGGGCAGCGGCACAAACCGCTGCCACAACAGGAAGACTGATGAGCATTGTGACCAAAGCCCTGAACCTGGTGCCCATGGTGGTCGAGCAGACCAGCCGTGGCGAACGTGCGTACGACATCTACTCGCGTCTGCTGAAGGAGCGTCTGATCTTCCTGGTCGGTCCGATCGACGACCATATGGCCAACGTGATCGTGGCTCAGTTGCTGTTCCTGGAAGCGGATAACCCGGAAAAGGACATCAGCATCTACATCAACTCGCCCGGTGGCGTGGTCACCGCCGGCATGGCGATCTACGACACCATGCAGTACATCAAGCCGGACGTCAGCACGATCTGCGTCGGCCAGGCCGCCTCGATGGGCGCGCTGCTGCTGGCCTCAGGGGCCGCCGGCAAGCGCTATGCGCTGCCGAATTCGCGCGTGATGATCCATCAGCCGCTGGGCGGCTTCCAGGGTCAGGCGACCGATATCGACATCCATGCCCGCGAGATCCTGACCCTGCGTTCGCGCTTGAACGAGATCCTGGCCAAGCACACCGGCCAGTCCCTGGAGACCATCGCGCGCGACACCGAGCGTGACAACTTCAAGAGCGCGGTCGATGCCCAGGCTTATGGCTTGGTGGATCAGGTGCTCGAGCGTCGTCCGGAAGAGTCGATTCAGCCGTCTTGATCGCTAGATCTTTGAAATTGCAGGAAAAACCGGCAGGGTCGGGCGGGGCGAATGTCCTCCCGACCCTGTGCTATTCTCGAAATCGAACCCCCGTGCATCGGGTGGGGTAACTGGGTAACAGAAGCATGAGCGAAGACCGCCAAGGTCGTTCCGGCGACAGCAACAAGATTCTCTACTGCTCGTTCTGCGGTAAGAGTCAGCATGAAGTCCGTAAGCTGATTGCCGGTCCCAGCGTATTCATCTGCGATGAGTGCGTTGAGCTGTGCAACGACATCATCCGTGAAGAGCTCGAAGAGAAGGCGCAGTCGGCACGTTCCAGCCTGCCCAAGCCGCGCGAGATTCTTGAGGTGCTGGATCAATACGTGATCGGGCAATTGCGCGCCAAGCGCACGCTCGCGGTGGCGGTGTACAACCACTACAAGCGTATCGAGAGCCGCAGCAAGAACGATGATGTCGAGCTGGCGAAATCCAACATTCTGCTGGTCGGTCCGACCGGTTCGGGCAAGACGCTGCTGGCCGAAACGCTGGCGCGCCTGCTCAATGTGCCGTTCACGATCGCCGATGCCACCACGCTGACCGAAGCCGGCTATGTGGGCGAGGACGTGGAAAACATCATCCAGAAGCTGCTGCAGAAGTGCGATTACGACGTCGAGAAGGCGCAGCAGGGCATCGTCTATATCGATGAAATCGACAAGATCTCGCGCAAGAGCGAGAACCCGTCGATCACCCGCGACGTGTCCGGCGAAGGCGTGCAGCAAGCGCTGTTGAAGCTGATCGAAGGTACGGTCGCTTCGGTGCCGCCGCAGGGCGGGCGCAAGCATCCGCAGCAGGAATTCCTGCAGGTGGACACCAAGAACATCCTGTTCATCTGCGGCGGTGCGTTCGCCGGGTTGGACAAGGTGATCCAGGCGCGTTCCAACGATGCTGGCGGCATTGGCTTCGGTGCCAAGGTCAAGAGCAGCGAGCGCAAGCAGGAAGTGGGCAAGATCCTGGCCGAGGTCGAGCCGGAAGATCTGATCAAGTTCGGCCTGATTCCCGAGTTCGTGGGCCGCCTGCCGGTGGTCGCCACGCTCGAGGAGTTGGACGAGCCGGCGCTGATCAAGATCCTGACCGAGCCCAAGAACGCCATCACCAAGCAGTTCAAGAAGCTGTTCGATATGGAAGGCGTGGAGCTGGAGTTCCGCCCCGACGCCCTGTCTGCGATCGCCAAGAAGGCGCTCAAGCGCAAGACCGGCGCGCGTGGCCTGCGCACCATCGTCGAATCGGTGCTGCTGGACACGATGTACGAGTTGCCCTCGCAGGAAAATGTCAGCAAGGTGGTCGTGGACGAGTCGGTGATCGAGCACAAATCCGAGCCGTATTTGATCTACCAGGCGCAACCGGCCCCGGCCAAGGCTGCGTCCGGCGACTGAGCCTCGTCACCGCCTCGCCAGGCCCTGGCCTCGCTCGCGGCTAAAGGCTTTCCGAGTGCTACTTGCAACACCTCGCCGATGGCCCCATAACGGGGCCATCGGCATTTTTATTGCCCCAAAATCCCCATTCCTGCGGAGCGCCCCATGGCCCAGTCCCAACCAGAAGTTCTCGATCTGCCAGTGTTGCCGCTGCGCGACGTGGTGGTGTTTCCGCACATGGTGATTCCGCTGTTCGTGGGCCGCGACAAGTCGATGCGTGCGCTGGAAAAAGCCATGGAGGCGGACAAGCGCATCCTGCTGGTGGCGCAGAAGTCGGCCGAAACCGATGACCCGGCGGCCGGCGATCTGTATACCGTCGGCACCCTGGCGCAGGTGCTGCAGCTGCTCAAGCTCCCCGACGGCACCATCAAGGTGCTGGTCGAAGGCCTGTCGCGGGTCACCGTCGACAAGGTTGTCGAGCAGGACGGCGCTTTGCAGGGGCAGGGCACCGAAGTTGAGGCCAGCGATGGCCGCGAGCCGCGTGAAGTGGAAGCCATCGCGCGTTCGCTGATGTCGTTGTTCGAACAGTACGTCAAGACCAACCGCAAGCTGCCGCCGGAACTGCTGCAGACCCTGGCCGGCATCGACGAGCCTGGCCGCCTGGCCGACACCATCGCCGCGCACATCGGGGTGCGCCTGGCCGACAAGCAGCGCCTGCTGGAAATTACCGACATCGGAGAGCGGCTGGAATTGCTGGTCGGGCTGGTCGACGGCGAAATCGACGTGCAACAGCTGGAAAAGCGCATCCGCGGCCGTGTGAAGTCGCAGATGGAAAAGAGCCAGCGCGAGTACTACCTCAACGAGCAGATGAAAGCGATCCAGAAGGAGCTGGGCGACCTGGACGATGCGCCCGGTGAGCTGGAAGAACTCGCACGCAAGATCGCCGAAGCGGGCATGCCCAAGCCGGTCGAGACCAAGGCCAAGGCCGAGCTCAACAAACTCAAGCAGATGTCGCCGATGTCCGCCGAAGCGGCGGTGGTGCGCAACTATCTGGATTGGCTGCTGGGCGTTCCGTGGAAAAAGCGCACCAAGGTCCGCAAGGATCTGAAGGTTGCCGAAGACACGCTGGACGCCGATCACTACGGTCTGGACAAGGTCAAGGAGCGCATCCTCGAGTATCTGGCGGTGCAGTCGCGCGTGAAGCAGATGAAGGGGCCGATCCTGTGCCTGGTCGGGCCGCCGGGCGTGGGCAAGACCTCGCTCGGGCAGTCGATCGCCAAGGCGACCAACCGCAAGTTCGTGCGCATGAGCCTGGGCGGCATCCGTGACGAGGCCGAGATTCGTGGCCATCGCCGGACCTATGTCGGCTCGATGCCCGGGCGCCTGGTGCAGAACCTCAACAAGGTCGGCAGCAAGAACCCGCTGTTCCTGCTGGACGAGATCGACAAGATGTCGATGGACTTCCGTGGCGACCCGTCGTCGGCGTTGCTGGAGGTGCTCGATCCGGAGCAGAACAACTCCTTCAACGACCACTATCTGGAGGTCGATCTGGACCTGTCGGAGGTGATGTTCGTTGCCACCTCCAACTCGCTCAATATTCCAGGCCCGCTGCTGGACCGCATGGAAGTCATCCGCATCCCCGGCTACACCGAGGATGAGAAGCTCAACATCGCGATGCGCTACCTGGTGCCCAAGCAAATCAAGGCCAACGGCTTGAAGCCGGAAGAGATCGAGATCGGCAGCGACGCCATCCAGGACATCGTGCGGTATTACACGCGCGAATCGGGTGTGCGTAATCTCGAACGCGAAGTCGCCAAGATCTGCCGCAAGGTGGTCAAGGAAATCGCGCTGGCAGGTCCCCAGCCCGCGGCCAAGAAGGTGGTCGCCAAGAAGGGCAAGCCAAAGGCGCTGGTCACCGTCAACGCGAAGAATCTCGACAAGTACCTGGGCGTGCGTCGCTTCGATTTCGGCCGTGCCGAAGAAGAAAACGAAATCGGCCTGGTCACGGGTCTGGCATGGACCGAGGTCGGCGGCGAGCTGCTGCAGGTCGAGTCGACGCTGGTGCCGGGCAAGGGCAATCTGATCCTCACCGGTCAGCTCGGCAACGTCATGAAGGAATCGGCATCGGCAGCGTTGTCGGTGGTGCGTTCGCGCGCCGAGCGGCTCGGCATCGATGTGGATTTCCTGCAGAAGCAGGACGTGCACGTGCACGTGCCCGATGGCGCAACACCGAAGGACGGCCCAAGCGCCGGTATCGCGATGGTGACCTCGCTGGTGTCGGTGTTGACCCGGGTGCCGATCCGCGCGGACGTGGCGATGACCGGCGAGATCACCTTGCGTGGTCGCGTCTCGGCGATTGGCGGCTTGAAGGAGAAGTTGCTGGCGGCCCTGCGCGGCGGTATCCGCACCGTGTTGATTCCCGACGAGAACCGCAAGGATCTTGCCGACATCCCAGCCAACGTCACCCGCGATCTGAAGATCGTGCCGGTGAAGTGGATTGACGAGGTGCTCGATCTGGCACTGGAGCGTCCGCTGACGCCGAAGAAGGCCAGTAAGGAAAAAGCCCGCAAGACAGCCTCGCGCGTCGCCGTGCGCGGCAAGTCGCGTAGCACACCCGGCACCCGCGTCAAGCACTAACGGGGGCTGTCTAGGCTCCCGCAAAACAAGCCAAAACCCGCGTCGTTATTGGGTTTTGGCTTGCGTGCAGTTGGGGGCGCTGGTATAAATGCACGACTCGTGGGCGCGGCAAATGCGATGCGTCACGCGATACCACTTGTGTCGGGTTCTTCGCTAACGGCAAGAGCGCCGATTGTCGATTCCGCGGCATCTGCCGCAAAGGGAGTTTCAAGAATGAATAAAACCGAATTGATCGATGGCGTTGCCGCTGCCGCTGACATCTCCAAGGCTGAAGCTGGCCGTGCTGTCGACGCGGTTGTGAGCGAAATCACCAAGGCACTGAAGAAGGGCGACGCCGTCACCCTCGTTGGCTTCGGTACCTTCCAGGTCCGCGAGCGCGCTGAGCGCACCGGCCGCAATCCGAAGACCGGCGACAGCATCAAGATCGCGGCTTCGAAGAATCCTGCATTCAAGGCTGGTAAAGCCCTGAAGGATGCAGTAAACTAATCGACTCGCTAGGGTGCTTAGCTCAGCGGTAGAGCGTCTCCCTTACACGGAGAGGGTCGGGGGTTCGAAACCCTCAGCACCCACCATTAAGCACCAGGCAAACGTTTCAAGCGCGGAGCGGTAGTTCAGCTGGTTAGAATGCTGGCCTGTCACGCCGGAGGTCGCGGGTTCGAGTCCCGTCCGCTCCGCCAGTTACACCGAAGCCCCTGAGCAATTGGGGGCTTCGTTTTCTCTACGACATTCGCGCTGCGGATGGGGTTGAGAACGATGTCCAAGTTTAAAGCGGAGCGGTAGTTCAGCTGGTTAGAATGCTGGCCTGTCACGCCGGAGGTCGCGGGTTCGAGTCCCGTCCGCTCCGCCAGTTATACGAAAGCCCTCGGCCTTGCGCCGGGGGCTTTTTTTTTGGGTTTGCGTCAATGGTGCGGATTGAGTCGTGCATCGGCAATGCGGCGTCGGGTCATGCGTTCGACGCTTTCGTGTCCGCCTTTCGTTACCGAAGTGAACCCCTGGCGCCGATCGATGCGCCACGGCACTGTGCTAACGGGCAATGGGCTGGGTGCTTGGCGTCAAGCGCGTTACACTGCGCGGCTCGCCCACAGGCCGTGATTTGCCAATGCTGCAGAAACTTCGCGACAAGACGTCAGGCTGGATCGCTACCGCCATCCTGGGGTTGCTGATGATTCCGTTCCTGTTCGTCATCGACAACAGCTACCTGGGCGGCATTGGCGCCAATAACGTGGCCAAGGTGCAGGCGCCGCCGAATTGGTGGAAATCGGCACCATCATGGTGGCCGGTCTCGCTGCTATGGCAGCACCACGAAATCAGCACGCAGGATTTCCGCGCGCGTTTCGAGCAGGCGCGCATGCAGGAACGCCAGCGCCAGGGCGAGAAATTCGATCCGCGCACGTTCGAATCCCGCGAAAACAAGCTGCAGGTACTCGACCAACTGGTCGACGAACAGGTGGTGCGACTGGGCGCGGAAGATGCGGGAATCGTCATCGGTGATGCCACCGTGCGCGATTACATCGCCAACATTCAGGCGTTCCAGGTCGATGGCAAGTTCAGTCCCGACCAGTACCGCGCCGCCCTCGCGCAAGGCACGCCGCCGCGCACGCCTGCACAGTTCGACGCCCTGGTGCGCGATAGCCTGCAGCAGTCGGTCATCCCGCAGGCCGTGGCGGAATCCGGCTTTGCCACCAAGTCCGAGTTCGAGCGTCTGCTCAAGCTGATGGGTGAAACGCGCGATGTGGAGTTGGCAATGCTGCTGCCGCCGGCCGTCGATACCGCGCCGGTGAGCGATGCGCAGATCAAACAGTGGTACGACGGGCACACCCAGGACTTCCGTCAGCCGGAAACCGTCACGATCGAATATGTGGAGCTCAACGCCGCCACGATGCCGCCGGCGACTGCCGCCGATGACGCAACGCTGCGCAAGCGCTATGAAGAAGAAAAGGCGCGCTTCGTCGAGCCGGACCAGCGCCTTGCATCGCACATCTTGATCAGTGCCGGCAGTGATGCGGCAGCACAGAAGGCTGCCGAAGCAAAGGCCGCCAAACTCGCCGCCGAAGCCAAGCAGCCGGGCGCCGATTTCGCTGCGCTTGCCAAGGCAAATTCGCAGGATCCCGGCTCCAAGGATGCCGGTGGCGACCTGGGTTGGGTTGAGAAGGGGACCATGGTCAAACCGTTCGAGGACGCACTGTTCTCGATGAAGGCTGGCGAGGTGGTGGGCCCGATCAAGAGCGAATTCGGCTACCACGTGATCCAGCTGCGTGAGGTCAAGGGCGGCCAGGGCAAGTCGTTCGAGCAGGTGCGTGACCAGCTGGCTGCCGAGCAGCTGAAGGCCGATGCCGACAAGGCATTTGCTGATATCAGCGGCAAGTTGGTGGACCAGGTCTACAAGAATCCCACCGCGCTGGAGCCGGCGGCCAAGCAGGTCGGCTTGCCGGTGCAGACGCTGGGGCCGTTCTCGCGCACTGATGCCAGCGGTGTTGCCGCCAATCCAGCCGTGCTCCGCGCGGCGTTTTCTGAAACGCTGGTGCAGGACGGCACGGTGAGCGATCCGATCACCATCGCGCCGAACCATAGCGTGGTGTTGCGTGTGACCAATCACACCGCCGAACAGGCGTTGCCCTTGGACAAGGTGCGCGACAAGGTGACGGCGGCGATCCGTGCTGACCGTGCCGAGAAGGCCGCCGCGGCTGCGGCCGATGCCTTGCTGGCACGTGTGCAGAAGGGTGAGACGCTGCAGGCGCTGGCCGCCAGCGAGAAACTGCAGGTGCAGCCGATCCCGGGGCTGCCGCGGACGGCGCCGATCCCGACCCCGGCCGCGAACCGCGCGATTTTCAGCGCGCCGCGACCGACCGAAGGCAAGCCGTCGGTTGGCAAGGTAGAGCTGGATGGCGGGCGCTTCGCTGTCTTCGTCATCAGTAAGGCCACTCCGGGCGATCTGAAGCAGATGCCGGCCGAACAGCAGGCGATGCTGCGTGAGCAGCTGAGCCAGATCGACGGCAACAACGCTGCGCAGGCTTACGTCAAGGAAATGCGCAAGCGCTACAAGATCCAGATCGAAGAAGCGCAGCTGTAAGGCTGAGTGATCGATGGATGACAAAAAAGCCCGGGTAACCGGGCTTTTTCTTTGAGTTTTTGGTGGCAGAAGGCGGGTCGGCGGATGCGCAAGGGATGTTGAGCTGACACGCACTGCGTATCGATTTGCCGTCGGCGTTTGCGTGCTTCCGCTGGCTGATGGCAGTTGCGATTTAGGCTCGCCAATCGCCAATCGCCAATCGCCAATCGCCGGGTTGTCAGCTGGGTCGCATGACGTTGGCAGTGACTGGTTGCTGACGATCGACTCTGCGATAACTGCACGGGTGGCAGTGGTGGTGCAAATACACCTGAGGTGTCGTGCGGGTGATATGCAGCGGCTAGATCAGCCAGGCGGCGATGCATGGCTGATTCAGCAGTGCGCGTCGTGAATACCATGACGTGCACCGCAGAGAAATTTGCAGACTTTGATTTTTTGCCGAAGCTTCACTCGCACCTGAGGTGACCAAGTCGGCTCTTTGGAGTGACGGGCGCCAGGCGTGAGACAAGGGCTAACCGTGTCCCTCTCGACGCCGCTAGCTCTTGGAACCTATCACCCGGAAACGAAGCGGTCTGGATACATCGGGTTTGGTACGCAGAGTTCGCTATCGTCGCGATCGCGCGGCCGGTGGCCTGCTTGCACCGCACTGCAGCGCGCGAATGCGCGCTGCGACTCAGTCCATACAACTCACGGCGAATCGTCGAACGACAGCACCATGCCCGGCTTCAGGATGGCGCTCTTGTCCAGGCCATTGCTGGCGAGCAGGGTCGTCACAGTGACGCCATAGCGGCGGGCGATTGCCCAGGCCGATTCGCCATTGCGCACGGTGTGGGTGCGGGTTGGCGAGGTCGAGGCTTTGCTGGCTGCCGTGGCAACGACGGTCGGCGCGGCATCGTGACTCATGACGTCGCGTCCCATATCGGCGGATGCGACCACGGCGCTGCTAGAACCGGGTTGCGCCAGCGCGATCGGAGCCAGGACATGCACGCCACGCGGTGCGGCGCGTGCGCCGGCAAGGGCGGGATTTAGGCGGGCGAGCAATTGCGGCTCGATTGCGCGCTGCCCGGCCCAGGCGTTGAGGCTGGTGCCCGCCGGCAGCGCATGTTCGGTAAGGACGGGCACGGGGCGATCCAGCGAGGTCAGCAGGTTGCCCTGCTGCTGCGCATGATCGAGCACGCAGGCGAGCGCGTGCAGTTTTTCCACGTATTCGTAGGTGACCTTGGACATGCCCGGCAATTCGGACGGGCGCGCGTTCTGCGCGTTCATCCCGGCGCCGCGCATTGCCTGCAGCACGCGGTACTCGCCGGCGTTATAGGCCATCAGCGCCAGGCGCCAGTCGCCGCCAAACATGCCGTAGAGGGTCTTGAGGTAGCGCACCGCCGCAGTGGTGGAGTCCACCGCCGACAGGCGTCCGTCGTACTGCGCGCCAACCGGCACTTGGTGATTGCGCGCCGTGGTGGCGATGAATTGCCACAGGCCAGCAGGGCCGCTGCCGTTGCGTGCGCCGGGGCGGTAGCCGCTTTCGACGAACGGAATCAGCGCAAATTCGGTCGGCATGTCGGCTTTGCGCAGCTCATCGACCACATAACCGAACAGCGGCAAGACATCCTGTCCATCGTCGGCCAAGCGCGCCGGGGCACGCGAAAAATGCTGTTCCCACCGGCTGTCGCTATGTGCGCTGTCGCAGCCTGGGTCGGCGCGGCCCTCGAGGAACGACGAAAAAATCTCACGCCCGTTGCGTATGCCGGGTGCGCTGGTCTGCGCGGCGGCGTTGCTCGCGGTCGTAGCGCTTGCGTCGTTGGGCGAAGCGGCTGCCGGTGCAATGGCCGAACAGGCGGCCAGCACTGCCAAAACCAGGCGCCTCATGCGCGAAATTCGTCTTTCCAGCGCCGAAGTTCGGCGAAAACATCAACTTCAGAGGAAAGTGCGCCGGTTGCGCGCGGTGCCACTGCGGCGCGAATCTCGGGGCGGTTGGTGCGTAAGAACGGATTGGTGGCCAGTTCACTCTTGAGCGAAATCGGCAGGGTAGGACGGGCTGCATGACGCATGGCCTGGGCTTCCTGTTGACGGCGCTGCAAGGCAGCGTTGGTGGGATCGACGTGCAGCGCGAAAGCTGCGTTGGCCAAGGTGTATTCGTGGCCGCAACACACAAGCGTTTCGCCAGGCAGGCAGGCCAGGCGCTGCAACGAGTCGAACATCTGAGGAGCGGTACCTTCGAACATCCGCCCACAGCCTAGGCTGAACAGGGTATCACCGCTGAACAGGTGACCGTCGGTGACGAAGGCGATGTGACTGCGGGTGTGGCCAGGGACTTCGAACACCTGAAACTCGACATCAAGCAGACTCAAGCGCTCGCCATGACCCACTGGGTGCGCCGTTGCCGGGATGCGCTCGTCGGCCGGGCCGAACAGCGTCAAGCCCGGCCAATGCTGCTGGAGTTCGGCCACGCCGTCGATGTGGTCGCCATGGTGGTGGGTCAGCAGGACGGCGCTGGGAACCAAACCTTCGCGCTTGGCGGCGGCTATAACCGGCGCTGCCTGCCCGGGGTCGACGATGATGGCGCGGCCATCTGCAGCGACTAGCGCCCAGATATAGTTGTCGTCGAATGCGGGCAGGGCGATCAGTCGCATAGAATTGGGACCATGCCTGCCCCGCCATTCTCCCGTCAAGCTGGCGTCTCATCCTGGTTTGAAACCGGTGCGGGGCGCAGCCTGCTTCAGCTGGAGCGTCGATCGGCGCTGGAGGCGCTGCAGACGCGTCCGTCGCAACCCTGGTTATGGCTGACCCCGACGACCGAATTGCCCCCACGCGAATCGCTGCAAGGGCGCGGTCTGCGGCTGCACCGCAGCGCCGGGCGCTTCGCCGGCGATGCGCGCTGTGGGATGCCGTTTCCGTTGCCGACCGAAAGCCTGCAGGCGATCGTGGTGCAGCATGCAGTGGTTGGCGGGGCAGCGGACTTTCTGGCCGAATGTGAGCGGCTGCTGATGCCAGGCGGCCGGCTGTGGTTGTTCACGCTCAATCCGATGAGCCCCTACCGGTTCCGCTGGGCGCGGCGTGGACCGGTCGCGTTGCGCCCGGATCGCTGGCGCCTGCTGGCGCAACGTGCCGGTCTGCATCGCGTGCAAGCGGAACGCTACCTTGGGCCGATCTGGCGCACCGGCGGCGCGTCCACCGACCCCGGCCGCGCACCCTGGCGTGCAGTGTATTTGCTGCAAGTGGAAAAGCGCGCTGCCGCGGCGATCGGCCCGACACCGATTGCGCTGCCAGCCCGTTGGCCGCAACCGGTGGCCACGATCTGACCTGTTTACGTTCAACTCTGGAACCTGATGAAATCAATTGAAGTGCATACCGATGGCTCCTGCCTCGGCAACCCCGGGCCGGGCGGTTGGGCGGCCCTGTTGCGTTACAACGGGCGCGAAAAGGAACTGGCCGGCGGTGAGGCCGTGTCCACCAACAACCGCATGGAGTTGATAGCGGCGATCATGGCGCTGGAGACGCTGACCGAGCCGTGCCAGATCGTGTTGCATACCGACTCGCAATACGTGCGCCAGGGCATCACCGAGTGGCTGCCAGGCTGGGTGCGGCGCAACTGGAAAACCGCCGGCGGCGATCCTGTAAAGAATCGCGAGTTGTGGGAGCGGCTGCACGCGGCCACGCAACGCCACAGCATCGATTGGCGCTGGGTGAAAGGCCACAATGGCGACCCCGACAACGAGCGCGTCGACGTGCTCGCCCGCAATCAGGCCACCGCCCAGCGCGATGGCCGTGCAACATCGTAAGAGGACACATGCGTCAGATCATTCTCGATACCGAAACCACCGGCCTGGAATGGCGCAAGGGCAACCGCGTCGTCGAAATCGGTGCGGTGGAGTTGCTGGAGCGGCGCCCGAGCGGCAATAACTTCCATCGCTATCTGAAGCCCGATTGCGACTTCGAGCCAGGCGCGCAGGAAGTGACTGGGCTGACTCTGGAATTCCTTGCCGATAAACCGCTGTTCGGCGAGGTGGTGGACGAGTTTCTCGCCTACATCGAGGGCGCGGAACTGATCATCCACAACGCTGCGTTCGATCTGGGTTTTCTGGACAACGAACTGGCGCTGCTGGGCGATAACTACGGCCGCATCGTCGAGCGCGCCACGGTGGTCGATACCTTGATGATGGCGCGCGAGCGTTATCCGGGGCAGCGCAATTCGTTGGATGCTTTATGCAAGCGTCTGGGCGTGGACAATTCGCATCGCCAGTTGCACGGCGCTTTGCTCGATGCCCAGATCCTGGCCGATGTGTATATCGCGCTGACCTCCGGTCAGGAGGAAATCGGGTTTGCCAGCGCCGACGCTGGCCAGCAGGCCGACACCGCGAGCGGCGTGATCGCGTTCGACCCGGCGCTGCTGTTGCCGCGTCCGCGCGTTGCGGTGACCGCCTCCGAATCGCAGGCGCACGAGGCGCGCCTGGCGCAACTACGCAAGAAGGCCGGGCGTGCGTTGTGGGATCCGCCGGTCGAAGAACTCGCCGTTGCCGGGTGAGAGCGGCTAACGAAACGGCTGCGCTGACCGCCAGGCGGCACGGCCGATGCTCGGTGCTGCATGTGCCACTTGTACGCTGCAGGTCTTGCGCACCGTCTAGGCCCACCTGACGGTTGGTCGCTACATGTCGTCAGCCGATCCAGGGCATTTCGCGCAGATGTGCCGCCGTTGGAGAAGAACGGCCGCCTCTGTTTTGCACCTGGGCTTTCAGCTGCAGTGATGGCTGTGTGCGTATGCCGCCTCAGCACGCCGCTGCTTGCGAATGGTCACGCAAGGTGTGACTTCGCCGGTTGGCAGATTGGTTGGCAAAGCGTGGTGAGCGATGGCGATCTTTTTGACTGCAGACGCCGGGCGGTCGCACGTGCCGAAACAGTCCCTGGCGATCCCGCGTATCCGCTGTGCGCCCGTCAGTGCACGCAGTCCAGCCGGTCGCACCGTCAGTAACTACGCACCAGGATCGCGGTGATGTTGTCCGAGCCGCCGCCATCCAGTGCCGCGGCGACCAGGCATTCCACGCATTCCTGCGCGCTGCAATCGGCCTGCGCCAAGGTCGCCGCAATTGCGGCATCGTCGACTTCTTCGGTCAGGCCGTCGCTGCACAGCAGGAGCTGCATGCCGGATTTGAGTTCGCCTTGCATGGTGGCGACATTCAGATGCGCCGGGTCGGTCACGCCCAGTGCCTGGGTCACCACGTTGCGATGCGGATGCGCGCGCGCCTGCTCGCTGGTGAGCGTGCCTTGGGCGATGAGTTCCTGCACATAGCTGTGGTCCTGGCTCAGCTGGGCCAGCCGGCCATCGCGCCACAGGTAGGCGCGGCTGTCGCCAACCCAGGCCACTTCGAAACGCTGGCCCAGCACGCGTGCGGCGACCACCGTGGTGCCCATCGGCAAGGTGTCGTTGCAGCGGCGCGAGGTCTTGATGATCTCTTCGTCGGCGATGCGCACCGCCTGGGCCAGCGGGGTGCCTGCGCGGATTTCCCGCACGATGGTTTCGCGCGCCAGTGCGCTGGCCACTTCGCCGCAGGCATGCCCGCCCATGCCGTCGGCCACCAGCCACAATCCCAGCTCGCTGTCGCCGTAATAGGTGTCCTCGTTGAGGTCACGGCGCAGGCCGACGTGGGTGAGGTGTCCGAATTCGAGCATGGGGCCGGGTCGCCAAGGAGGAGATGCGCCACCATCATCGCGGCCCGGCCGGTTAGCGGCAACATACCGGACACGGGCGTCGCAGTGCCGGTTCACGCCTGGGCGAGGGCCGTCCTATCAACGCCGGCCCGGGCCGCTTGTGGCGGGGGCCGTGTGCCCGTATGATGCACGGCCCCAGGACACTGGGGACCATCTGGAGAGGTGGCAGAGCGGTTGAATGTACCTGACTCGAAATCAGGCAGGCGTTTATAGCGCCTCGGGGGTTCGAATCCCCCCCTCTCCGCCAGATTAGATGAAGCGCCCGCCAGTCAATGACTTGCGGGCGTTTTCATTTTTAGGCTCTTGGGCACTCGCTTGGACACTCTCATGCGATTGCCGAACTACCTTGTTCTATCCCCCACTGGGGTCTATCACTTCCGCTGGAAGGTTCCTAAGCGCTTCCAAGGCCCATTGGGCCTCAAGGTGGTCAAGCGCTCGCTCGGTACGCGTGATGCCCGTGTGGCGCATCTGCAAGCCCTTGTGCTCGCCTCCCGCTATGCTGTGGCCCTTCAAGGAGGGGATATGGCAAAGAGCGTGGATGAACTGCTCCGCAGCGCGCAGAAGGGGCAGGCTGACTTTGAAGTAGTAGCCGGTCCTCACGGCTACACAGTCAAAACGGACGGTTCGGCGCAGGACAACGCTGCGGCTTTGGAAACCGTCCGGTTGCTGAACGCGCAAGGGGTGGCCTGTGTTGGCGGTGCGCCGCTGTCCGCGTCCACTCGCATCGCATTGGAGATGGCTGTCGAAAAATGGTCCAAGACCTTGACCAGTGGGGCCCGTAAGACTCCAGGTCAGAAGTTGGAGGCCGTGAAAGCTTTTGTAGCGTGGAAGAACTCCACGCGTAAGCGCTCACCGGCGCGGGTGGCAATGGGCGATCTGTCCAAGACTGATTGCGCGGAATGGGTCATCAGTCTGAAGCAAACTCCCGCAGCGCGGACCGGCAAGCCGTTGACGGATAGTTATATTGAAACAAAGACGCGTTGGCTGTCGCTGTTCTTTGACTGGGCCATGGCGGCAGGCTACTACCCCAAGGGTGACAACATTGCCCGAGGCCATATCAAGGTCAGCAAGAAAGCAAAGCGACTCCAGTCCAAAAAGACCGGTTGGCAGCCTTTTGAAGTCGCCCAACTAAAAATGATTTTCGCTTTCCCAGCACTGAAGGCTATGCGCCGACAGTCATCCCGTTGGGTTGCCATGATCGCGCTGTACACGGGCGCTCGTTCCAATGAAATCGCGCAATTGGAATTGGCCGACTTCAAGGTTGTGGATGGGGTCAAGTGCATCCATATTACGACCGAAGGCGCGGATAAGAGTCTCAAAACGGAGGCCAGTGAAAGGACGATCCCAATCCACCCGGACTTGCTCGCGCTGGGGCTGTGGAAGTTGGTCGAAAGGTTGCAAGATGATGGTGAGAGCAAGTTGTTTCCCAATCTGACGTTCGACGCCAAGAACGGCCCGGCCAATGGCCCTCAAAAGGCGTTCAGTCATCTGCTGAGCGATACGCTGAAAATCTCCGCTCGTGGCGATGGGCGTATTGGACTGCACAGTTTCCGCAAGACAGTCATTCAGCGGATGCAAGATGGCTTGGTGGGCAAGGAGTTTCGTGTCGCCTACGTCGGACACGAAGGAGGCCGTGACCTTGATGACGATCATTCGGCGGTCTATGGGAAGAAGGTGTCCCCGACCGTCTTGGCTGCGCAGTGTTTTCCAGCACTGGACTGGGCAAATTTGGGTGTGGTAAAAGTGGCGGCGCTGACGCCTCTGTTTGCTCCTGCCTAAAGCGCGGATGCGTGCGGGGCTCTGTCCCCGCCTGTTTTTATAATTCCATACCAGCCCGACAATCCCATTTGAGTGCGCGCGCACCGGCTTCATTTCATTACGCCCCTCCGGGCTTGTATTTTATTTATTGGCTTTCCATGGCGCAGTAAAGCTTTACCACTAGAAAAACCTAGCTTTTCTAAAGTATTAGGTCGTTAGACTTAGGGGTGGATTTATCCACAATGTTGCTTTTAGCTTTGGCTTGAGGGTGTTCACAGATGTTATTCGTTTTCCCGCAGGGAAAACTCCCCCAAGGGCAACGAACTTGTCTGTGAACACCCGGAATGTGATTTCAAACCCACCCTGCCGTAGCCCACAAGCAACACACGGTTTATCGGTGTTGCCAGCCCTGTACGCGGAATAAACTCCGCCTTGAACCTGGTCAGGGCCAGTGCGTCGGGGGGAAATCGTCCAGCCCTTCGTACCTAGTTATGCAGTGCGCCGTGTTCAATAATCCCCGCCTTGCGCGACAGTCCCGAATATTTGCGGCGTGGTT
Organism: Xanthomonas prunicola; assembly: GCF_002846205.1. Classification (GTDB taxonomy): domain Bacteria; phylum Pseudomonadota; class Gammaproteobacteria; order Xanthomonadales; family Xanthomonadaceae; genus Xanthomonas; species Xanthomonas prunicola. Next base: position 668,020 of record NZ_PHKV01000003.1, on the reverse strand, counting down.
ACTTGCCCCGTTTCTTCAATATCCGATGGCCTATCGGTTGAGCAGAGAAGTGGGCGAGAAAGGGGCTTGATTTTTTTGCGTTCGTTGCTACCTTGAAGGGGTAGGAGCAACTGCTTGGGTAGCGCAAAGTCTCTTTTTGCCTTACTCGCCACATGGTCTGTCAACCGTGTGGCCATGTATTCAACATAATAAACCTCGCTTGATTGTCAAGCGGGGTTTATTGTTTAATTGTCAATCAATCGCTATTGACATATTTCGCAGTGATGCTAGTTTGACCTTGTCGGCTCAATTTGCCCCACACGTGGGGCTTGAAATAGAAGAGTCAATGGCCGATAAAGTATTAAACTCAATTTCTTGATGATTGATGCGTATGAAGAAGGGGCCGGAAACGGCCCCTTTTTCAATGGGTGATTTCCCGTGTTTGAAGGGCACACGATGAAACCGTTGCGGCGCTCGGCTATCAGCCATTTTTTCGTCTCAGATCGTCACACGCGCGTGTACACGCCGAAATCCTTGCGGGGCAATGGTCTTGGGGTGATTTTTCAGAAAAACTGACACACGGCGTTACAACACCGGAGGTGCGACATGTGCATACGTTCAGGACAGTCACTAACACACACCCAACATCTATCGGCCCCTGCGGCTTTTTTTATCTGACCCCGCGCGCCGACACGCTTCCGGTCGCAACGCCCACACGCCCCATCGCTGCGCTTTCCTTTGCACACGGCACCAAGCGTCCGCACCTCTGGCGACGCTCGCGCTTAGTCAGCGCTAGCGAGCCGTTTGATGCTTCACCAGCGCGCAGGAGTTTGGTGGCCTGCACCCATTGCGCGCTTTCGTTTTTCTGTTTCAATTAAAATATGAAACAGAAATCACCCTCAGCCCTACATGCTTCAAACCATTTTCGGACGGTTATACCGTCCGAGAATGGGGGGAGTGTGGACGGGGTGAAGCGAGAGCGTAACCCCATAAGGCCACACGGGGGCACAGCCCCCGCGCTCGTTTCAGATTATGAAACGGGCGAACGTGCGCACGATGTTCGCCCGTCACCCCTGTGTGACGGGTGGACGAGTAAGCACAAAGAAAAATTGGAACGCGATGAACAGTGGCACCGCAGGCAGGCCATTGCCACCGGTAAGCCGTGGACATTGGAGGCCGACAAGTACACGCGGAAAGTTCTGGCCGAGTGTCCGGAGCGCGCGCTAATGGCGGAAACGTCAGACGAGTACCGGCGCGTATACACGAGATTGGTACGCGAGGGAGTGACGGCATGGGAGAAGGCGAACAGTGCGCAGCATTGGAACAAGTTGCGCACGGCGTGCCGCTGGGCAATGGCCGAGGATGTGCGGGCATGGCGCGCACTGTCCGAACAGGCGCGCAAATCCGGCGACTTGGCTCATGCCCAACAATGCACCGCAGAAGCATGGAAATTGGCGGTTGCACTTGATGCCCAATTCTTGGCGGCCGGTCGAGAAGCCTGGGCGGCGAAGGCCCTCAAAATAGAAACGGAGGGCCGCAAGCCGGTGGACAAGTCCAAGCGCCTCAGCGGTGCGCCGACAGCCGACACCGCTGCTTGTGCGCTGCTGGACAGCAGGCACCGTGGAACGAGGCTCCTAGAGCGGCACAGCGAGCGTCTGGCGCTGTTGGCGCTGACGGGATGCCGCCCGGCAGAGTTGATGGCCGGGGTTAGTGTGAAATTGTTGAGGGACAAGCATGGAGAGCCCAGCGGCATCGGCATAGAAATAATTGGAGCGAAGGTGGACGCACTACGGGGCCACGAAAAGCGCCGCTTGGCCTTCCCTCTGTCGGGGGGCGGCAAGGCTGTTCAAGGACTTACTCTGTTGTGCGCCGAGCGTGGCGGGCACTACACGCTTGCGACGACAGACGCCGACTATAGAAGTCTCAACCGAGCGCTTCAGGTGCAAGGCATGAGTTGTTACACCTTCCGCCATGCCGTCGGCAGCGATCTGAAAGCAGATATTTCAGAAGGCAAGGCTACGCCGGAGACGGCTGCGAAAATTATGGGCCACCGATCAACCGCGTCCCTCATGTCCTACGGTACAAAGCGGCGCGGCCGGGGTGGTCAGCGGCCTCGCGCGAGTGTGTCCGGACCGATAAGAAACGTGGCGGTAACCAAGGCCGCACGTACCAAAGCAAGAAAGCATAAAAAGGCGAAGAAATTAAAGGCAGAAGCGGCTTTGGTGGGGGCTTCGCCCGTCCAGGTGCCTGCATCTGCGCGGGCACCACAAACGCCACTTGCCGCCGGTCTTCGGCCACGCTACAAATAGAGGCTCAACGACCAACAGGGGGCAAATATGGAAGTCGATGCACCGTGGACTTGCGATCAGTGTGGCAATCCGATCCTCAGCGTTGATGATGGCTGGGTAGAGTGGCTCAACGGACGAAACGGACCCGATGACATTCAGCGAAGTGCCCACCATCTTCGCCTTGTCCACCACCGACACGCATCCCCAAATGCGGATCGGAAAAGCGCGTGCTACCACGATGAGGACCAGTGGTTTGCCGCCAAGAGATACACCGTTGCTGACCTGCCGCTTTCCAGTTTCGTGGGTCCCGATGGTCTGATTACGCTACTGTCGTTCCTAGCAGATAAGCGCTTCTCGGAAGAGAGCGAGGTTCTGGAACTGATCAAGCGCTTGCATGTACCGAACTATGAAGCCGCGCGCCATCATTTTGATGCCGCGATTGCTAACGGAGTGTTTGAGCCACGTTCTGCGCCTTCCTACTACGACCAGAGAGAGATGCGCGCGGTCTTAGATTGGGTAGAGGAACAGGAAGAGCAAGCATAAGGCGAACCGTTTGACGGCTGGCTAGTACGCCAGCCGTCGGCCTAACAGGGGCGGACTCAAACTAAATTTGATCATCCCTTGGGCTCAAATTCATCCGTACCAGGGACGCGCCCAAAAGAACGTCCCGGATTATTTTTCGCCCAGTCACTGGCTTCCCGAAACGTCTTGAACGTTTTTTTTCTAGGCGTTGAACTGCTGCGCGAGGATCGCTGCTCACGGAAGTGATCTCGATTAAATCCATCGATAATAGAATCGAGATTTGCCCCCGCCCCGAAGGTGCGCTCAAAGTCGCCCATTACGCTCTCCGAATTCGTCTTAGTTGGACCTGCAACTAACGTAAATCCCATTTACAAGGCAGCGCGTTTGATATCCGCCGGGTGGAGTTATGGGGGTCACTTGAGGCGCAGTGTACTGCTGACTCTGCTGTAGCAACTGCTGGGTGCTGTTCTGAAGGGCTTGATTGGAGCGTTGGAGTTCTTGGCTATACAGTTGCGCTTGAGCCTGCTGGTACTGCATTTGCATGTGGTACATCTGCAATTGTTCAGCAGTCAATGCGTCGCGGTAGCCTGTGTCATTGCCCTTCTTGTCGATGCACATGACTCGGGTGGGCGAGAGGGCCCGGACCTGCTTGCAGGTCGCGTCCCCAGCCATGTAATAGTTGCCGTTAAAGAAATTCGGCGCGGCACTTGTCGCACATCCTGCCAGAAGAACGCAGGCGAGCCCTGTAATTTTCTTCATTGATCCCCCTGTGGGCGCGCCTACCTTGGCGCGATGCAATTGTACAGGCTGAATGCGCGGATCTTGCGTTGTGGCGTCTGGATGGCGGTGATATCGTGGGCACTTCCTTGGACACCTTGCGTGGGTGCCTCGGGCGCTAAGTCTTGCGCTGCAAGGGTTTTGGGAGTGATGTGGCTTAGACTCCCCCCCTCTCCGCCAGATTCGCATCAGCCCCCGCAAGGGGGCTTTTGTTTATCTGTGGCAGTCGCCCGCCGCGGCGATGACTACAATCCGCCCGATCCCCGTTGGAGACCTGTCATGTCCGAGATCCTGGTACCTGTGTCCTTTGGTGAGCTGCTCGACAAGATCGCGATTCTGCAGATCAAATCCGAGCGCATGCGCGATGCGGCCAAGTTGGCCAATGTGCGCAACGAGCTGTCTGCGCTGGAAACCACCTGGATGGCGCATCCAGCCGCCGGCCACGACATCGTGCGCCTGCGCGCCGAGCTGAAGGCCGTCAATGAGCGGCTGTGGGTGATCGAGGACGACATCCGCCTCAAGGAACAGGCGCAGACCTTCGACGATACCTTCGTGCAGCTGGCACGCAGCGTGTATATCGAAAACGACGAGCGTGCGCGCATCAAGAAAGCGATCAACCTAGCGCTGGGTTCTTCGTACGTGGAAGAAAAGTCCTATCAGGACTATCGCCCTACCGGGGCCTGAGCGCGCCGATCGACCGATCGCGCTGGCCGCTTGGTCGGCGTGATCGCTGAAGAATGGTAGCTGGCATTACGCAACTGGCGCGGTGCCTGTGGTTGTGATGTCGTAGTGGATCGGCGACTTCTGCACTGCGGCGATCAGCATTCTTTCGTTGCGATGCGCCGACGGTCTGTGCTCAATCCCTAGCGCGAGTGATCGGTGCGATAACGCTCGAAGGCGGCGATCGCATCGTCCACGGTGATCAGCGACATGACGTCGTCGAATTCGATCTTGGTTCCCCAGCTCAGTTGGTCGGCCGGCTTGTGCAGGAACGTGCGCGCGGCTGCATCGTAGCGGTCCACGCAATAGCGCACGTCCGAATATGGGCCACTGCGCAGCGGATTGCTGGCCGCGTGCAGCCCGAGCACCTTGGTGCCCATCGCGTTGGCGATGTGCATTGGCCCGGAATCCGGCGTGACCACCAGGTCCGCACGCGCGAGCAGGGCAGGCAGTTGCTTGAGGGTGTCTTTGCCAACCAGATCCAGTACCGGCGTGCGTGCTGCCGCGACGATGGCGTCGGCAGTGCTGCGCTCCAGGTCGCTGCGGCCGCCGCACAGCACGATCCGCCAGCCCTGCGCAGCCGCGTGATCGGCCAGCCCTGCGCAGCCGCGTGATCGGCCAGCGCGGCGTGGCGATCGGGATACCAGTTGCGACGCGCGTGGCTGGAGCACGGCGAAATCATCAGCACCGGGCGGCCATCGTCGTCCCATTGCGCGCGTGCCCAGGCATGCGCCTCATCGGGGACCGGCAGATCCCAGCGCACCTGGGTCTGGCGCAGGCCCAGCGGCTCGGCAAAGCTGCCGATGGCGTCGAGCACATGGATGCCGGGGCGATCGGCGATGCGCTCGTTGACGAACAGGCCGTGCAGGTCCTTGGAGCGGCTGCGGTCGTAGCCGATGCGTCGCCGCGCCGGCACGAAGGCCGACAGCACATTGGCGCGAAAGGCTACCTGCATTTGCAGCAAGGCATCGAACTGGCCCAGCGGTGCCAGCGACCGGCGTAGCGCGCGCATGCCGGCCACGCCGCTGCGCTTGTCGTAGGCATGGAAGTGCACACCGGGCAGCCCCTCAAGCAATTTCAGCCCGGCCTTGTCGATGATCCAATGCAACGCGCTTGCCGGAAACCCTGCCTGCAACGTGCGTACCAGCGGCACCACATGCGTGACATCGCCCAGGGCGGACAAGCGCAGCAAACACAGCGATGCGGGCGTTACAGCCATGGTGTTGTTAGACTCGATAGATGGTTTCTTTCGATGCCACCGAAGCGCTGGCGCCGTACCGCGAAGGTCGCGGTTATGGCGCCATTCTGTTCGACCGCGAACGGCTGCGGCAAGCCGATGCCAGCCTGTTTTCGCCGCAATCGTGGGGCGACAGGGCACGGCCGGTGGACGAAGGCGGGCGTGGTGGCGCGTGGTTCGTGGATGCGCCGTTCGGCCACAGCGTGTTGCGGCAGTACCTGCGTGGTGGCATGGCCGCACGTGTGAGCCGCGACCGCTACCTGTGGAAAGGGGCAGGGCGCACGCGCAGTTTTGCCGAGTTCCGGCTGATGCGCGAACTGATCAAACGCAAGTTGCCGGTGCCGCGTCCGTTGGCCGCCTGCTACCTACGCGAAGGGATGGGCTATCGTGCGGCGCTGTTGATGGAGCGCTTGGAAGACGTGCGCGCGCTGGCCGACCATGCCCAGGTGGCCGGCCGCGGTGCGCCGTGGGAGGCCGCTGGTCAATTGATCGCGCGCTTCCATCGCGCCGGCCTGGATCATGCCGATCTCAACGCGCACAACATCCTGTTCGATGCCGGCGGGCATGGCTGGCTGATCGATTTCGATCGCGGCGTGCTGCGCATTCCGGCCACACGCTGGCGCGAGCGCAATCTCGAGCGCCTGCATCGCTCGCTGCTGAAGCTGCGCGGCAACCGCAGTCGTGAGGACGTCGACAAGGACTATGAGCGTCTGCACCGCGCCTACGAACTGGCCTGGGGCCGGGGCTACTGATGGACTGGGCCTTGCGGGTGCAGGGAGTCGGCAATGCGTCGGCGGTGGCGCTTGGCTCGCCGATGGCCACGCTCGAACGCGCCGGCGCGCCATGGCTGACCATCGATTGCGGCAGCGAGGGGCTGACTGCCTATCAGGCCCATTACGGCCAGCTGCCGCAGGCGATCTTCATCACCCATGTGCATCTGGATCATGTCGGTGGGCTGGAACGGGTGTTCGTCGACAGCTATTTCTCCGAGCGCTGCGGACGCACGCGCCTGTACGTGCCGGCGCCGGTCGTGCCGCTGCTGCAGCGGCGCATCGCCGATTACCCCAATGTGCTGGCCGAGGGCGGGGCCAACTTCTGGGATGCGTTTCAGCTGGTGCCGGTCGGCGATGCGTTCTGGCACGACGGGGTGCGGCTGGAAGTGTTCCCGGTACGCCACCACTGGCCGGAGACGGCCTACGGCCTGCGGTTGAAGGGCGCGCTGGTCTGGACCGGCGATACCCGGCCGATTCCGGAAATGCTGAAGCGTTATGCCGACGACAGCGAGCTCATCGCGCATGACTGCGGCGTTCACGGCAACCCGTCGCATACTGGGGTGGACGATTTGGAGCGGGAATACCCGCAGGACCTGTTGAGCCGCATGCTGCTGTACCACTACGCCAGCGACGCCGACGGCGATGTGCTGCGTGCACGTGGCCACCGCGTTGCCGTGCCCGGTCAATACCTCGCGCTGGCGAATCCGACCGCCGCGACGGTGCCCTGATGGGCGCCTTGCTGCTGCCGGATCTTGTCACCGCGCCGATGCAGGACCGCCATGGCCGCCCGCTGCACGATCTGCGCCTGTCTGTGATCGAAGCCTGCAATTTTCGCTGCGGTTATTGCATGCCGGCCGATCGCGTGCCGGACGATTACGGCTTCGACTCACAGCAGCGGTTGAGTTTCGATCAGCTGGAAACGCTGGTGCGTGCGTTCGTCTCGGTCGGTGTGACCAAGGTGCGCCTGACCGGCGGCGAGCCGCTGCTGCGGCGCGACCTGCCGAGCCTGATTGCGCGGCTGACCGCGATCGAGGGCATCGGAGATCTGGCGCTGACCACCAACGGTACCTTGCTTGCCCGCCAGGCCGTTGCGCTGCGGCAGGCGGGGCTGCGCCGCATCACCGTCAGCATGGATGCGCTGGAGCCGGCGTTGTTCCGGCGCATGAGTGGCGATCGCGGCGAGATTGCGCAGGTGCTGGCCGGCATTGCCGCCGCCGAGCAGGCCGGTTTTCAGCGATTGAAGATCAATTGCGTGGTGCAGCGTGGCGTCAACGAAGATCAGGTGCTACCGCTGGTAGAGCACTTCCGCGGCACTGGGCACGTGCTGCGCTTCATCGAATTCATGGATGTGGGCAGCTGCAATGGTTGGACGCCCGATGCGGTGGTCACCTCTGCGCAACTGCACGAACGCATCCACGCGCGCTGGCCGTTGGTGGCGCTGGACGCCAATTACACGGGTGAAGTGGCGCAGCGCCACGCGTTTGCGGATGGCGCCGGCGAAGTCGGCTTTGTCAGTTCGGTCAGCGTGCCGTTCTGCGGCGATTGCCAGCGCGCACGCGTGTCGGCCGACGGGCATCTGTACACCTGCCTGTTCGCCAGCCAGGGCGATGACCTCAAACCGGCCCTGGCCAATGGCGAGCCTGCGCTGGCAACGCATCTGCGGCAGCGCTGGAGCGTGCGCGGCGACCGCTACAGCGAAGTGCGCGCCTCGGTGCCACGGCGCGGCAAGCCGGTCGAGATGTTCTTGATCGGCGGATGAGCGAAGGCGCGCTGCTGGCGCAGCTGCGCACGCTGGAACTGCGTCTGCTCGATCCGCAGTAGCGTGCCGATGTGCAGATGTTGGAAGCGCTGCTCGATCCGGCGTTTGTCGAGGTCGGTACGTCAGGCCATCGGTACACGCGCAGCGAAGTGATCTCGGCCTTGCGCGCACCCGGCGCTGCTGCCGACCACCAAGCCGATGGCTTCGAATGCGTGCAGCTGGCGCGGGATCTGGCGCAGTTGCGCTATCGGTCGATAGACCGGCGTCAGGGCGTTGAGCGGCAGGCTTTGCGCAGCTCCTTGTGGCGCAACAACGCTGCTGGCTGCAGTTGCTGTTTCATCAAGGCACCCTGTTCACCGAGAATGTCGCATCCTGAGTGCTTGTCTTCGCGTCGCTTCCCATGCCTGCAAACTCCCGTTCCGCACGCCTGACCCACCTCGACGATGCCGGGCTTCCCACCATGGTGGACGTCTCGGACAAGGCGGTCACCGCCCGTAGCGCTACTGCACAAAGCCGTGTGCGCTTTCCGGCTGCCGTGGCCGCACAGCTGCATGCCAACGGCTTGCGCAGTGCCAAGGGCGGCATCGTGGAGACGGCGGTAATCGCCGGCACCATGGCGGTCAAGCGTACGCACGAATTGATTCCGTTCTGTCATCCGCTACCGATCGATGCGTGCCGTTTCGAGATCGACTGGGCGGGCGAGCAGGTGCTGGATATTCGCTGCACGGTGCGCTGCGTGCATCGCACCGGTGTGGAAATGGAAGCGCTCACCGGCGCCAGCGTGGCCGCGCTGACGGTCTATGACATGTGCAAGGCGTTATCACACAGCATGAGCATCGGCCCGACCAAGCTGGTGTCCAAGCGCGGCGGCAAGCGCGATATCGGAGCGGCCCAGTGACGGCCACGGTGACGGTGTTGTATTTCGCCAGCTTGCGCGAGGCCGCAGGCATTGCCGATGAGCGTGTGCAGACCGGCGCGCAGGATCTGCGCGGCCTGTATGCAGAACTCGATGCACGGCATGGCCTACGCTGGACGCCTGCGCAGTTGCGTGTGGCCGTCGATGGCGCATTCGCGCGTTGGGAGGATGCGGTGCGCAATGGCAGCGAAGTGGTGTTTATTCCGCCGGTGTCGGGAGGTTGACGGTGAACGAGCAGGTTGCAGCGATCTTTGCGCTTTCCGACGTGCCATTGCCGGTCGATCAGTTGCGTGCCGGCGTCGAGCACCCGTATGCCGGAGCGTTTGCCAGTTTCGAAGGCTGGGTGCGCAATCACAACGAAGGCCGCGGCGTGGCCGGATTGCGCTACGAAGCCTACGCCGCGCTCGCACAGGCCGAAGGGCAGCGCGTTCTTGACGAAGCAATGCAGCGGTTCGCCATCGTGCACGCGCATTGCGTGCACCGCGTGGGCGAACTGCGCATCGGCGACATGGCGGTGTGGGTTGGCGTCACTGCGGCACATCGTGGCGCCGCCTTCGATGCCTGCCGCTACATCATCGATGAGGTCAAGGCACGCGTGCCGATCTGGAAGCACGAGCACTACCTGGAAGGCGATGCGGGCTGGTTGCATCCAGAGTCGCAGCCACAGTAATGCCCCCCCCCTGCAAATCAATGGGTGCAGGGGAAATCCAAGAGGTTGGGGTGGTGTGCCGCCGGATGACCTCGGCGCCCGCATCGCGCCGTGGGAGACGCTAACACTGCGGTAATGCATGCGCCGTCGCCACGGCGGATACGAATGACGGGTCGGCTTTAGGCATGGGCGCCTAGCGCAGCAAAGATGACTGCTGCGTGTTGCTCGATCAATCGCGCACAAGCCAGTGTTCCGGCGAATCCGCCAGGCGTCTGTCGAAAGTTAGGGTGGTGTCCCCGCCGGTTGACCTCGGCGCCCGCATCAATCGATACCGTTGCTGCCTTCCGGCCCTGGCGGGATTTTCGATCTAGCGTCGCGAGGGACCGACGGGGCCACCATAAGACGTGGGCCATTGGCATGGCCCTGCGATTTGCGGCATTGGTGTCAGTGCGCAAATCATGAAACTGGCGGAGAGAGGGGGATTCGAACCCCCGAAGCGCGGTTTAGACGCTTACACACTTTCCAGGCGTGCTCCTTCAACCACTCGGACACCTCTCCGTGCCTGCACGACCGTGGTCGAACAGGGCCGCAAATTCTAGCGGTCGCCGGCCCGTACCACAAGCTGAATCTTCCAGCCGCAGCCGTTGAGACCGGGCGTGGCACAATATCGGCTCAAACAAAGCCGGTTGCCCGATGTCTTATCTCGTTCTTGCCCGCAAGTGGCGCCCGAAGCGTTTTGCCGAACTCGTAGGCCAGGAACACGTGGTCCGCGCGCTCAGTAACGCGCTCGACAGTGGGCGCGTGCATCACGCGTTCCTGTTTACCGGCACCCGCGGCGTTGGCAAGACCACCATTGCGCGCATTTTCGCCAAATCGCTTAATTGCGAGACCGGCACCAGTGCAGACCCGTGCGGCCAGTGCCCGGCCTGCCTGGACATCGACGCTGGCCGTTACATCGACTTGCTAGAGATCGACGCCGCCTCCAACACCGGTGTAGACGATGTGCGCGAGGTGATCGAGAACGCGCAGTACATGCCCTCGCGCGGCAAGTTCAAGGTCTACCTGATCGACGAAGTGCACATGCTCTCCAAGGCGGCCTTCAATGCGCTGCTAAAGACGCTGGAGGAGCCGCCGGAGCACGTGAAGTTCCTGCTGGCCACCACCGATCCGCAGAAATTGCCGGTGACAGTGCTGTCGCGCTGCCTGCAATTCAACCTCAAGCGGCTGGATGAGGATCAGATCCAGGGCCAGATGACCCGCATCCTGGCCGCCGAGCAGATCGAATCGGATCCGTCAGCGATCGTGCAGTTGTCCAAGGCCGCTGACGGCTCGTTGCGCGATGGTCTGTCGCTGCTGGATCAGGCGATCGCCTACGCCGGTGGCGCGCTGCGCGAGGATGTGGTGCGCACCATGCTGGGCACGGTCGATCGCACCCAAGTCGGCGCGATGCTGCAATCGCTGGCCGATGGCGATGGCGCACGCCTGTTGCAGGTGGTCGCCGCGCTGGCCGAATTCTCACCCGATTGGAGCGGTGTGCTGGAAGCACTGGCCGAGGCGTTGCATCGCGTGCAGGTGCAGCAGCTGGTGCCGTCGGTGGCCTTCGTTGGCGACGGGATCGACCCGACCCCGTTTGCGGCGCAGTTGCGGCCGGAGGTCGTGCAGCTGTGGTACCAGATGGCGCTCAACGGGCGCCGCGATCTGTACCTGGCGCCCAGCCCGCGCGCCGGTTTCGAAATGGCAGTACTGCGCATGCTGGCCTTCCGCCCCGCTGCGGCTGTGCCGGCTGGCGGCTCGGATGACGGGCGCGGTGCCACTGCAAGCGGTGGCGCGCGTTCTGCCGCCGGCGGCGGTCAGGCTGCGCCGGCAGGGGCAGCGCCGGTGACGGCGGCGTCCGCCGTGGTGGCCGCGCCTGCTGCGCTGACAGACATGATGCCTGTTGCTGTTGCGGAGGCGGCCTTGCCGGCCACAGCGATCCAGTCGACTCCGGCCGCGGCTCCCGTTGTCGCGCTTCCCCCCCAAGAGTCTTCTTCGGCCAATCGTGCGTCTGCAGCCAGTGCGCGCAATCAGGACGCACCGCCCTGGGCAGTGGACGATGCGCCGGTGCGTACGCAGGCCACGCCTGCATCCGACACGATGGCCGTACTTGCGCCTGAAGCGGCGATGGCTCCGCCGTCTGCACCCGCCGAGCTCGCGCACCCCGTTGCGATTGCGTCAGACGCTGCGGTGGAAGCTCCGGCTTCGGTCGCAACGTTTTCGCCCACACCGCTTGTCGAGCCCTCATCGCCTGTAGAACCCGTGGTGGCTACGCCATCGGCAACGGCATCGCCAGCATCACGTTCGGCAACCGATGCATCGGCCCTGCTCGAGGACGGCCGCATCGCCGATGCCGAGCAATGGCTGGAGCTGGTCACGCGCAGCGGCTTGAACGGCCCGTCGCGGCAGCTGGCCGCCAACGCCGCGTTTATCGGCCATCGCGATGGCGTGCTGCGGCTGGCGCTGGCGCCAGGCTTTGAATATCTTAATTCCGAGCGCTCCATCGCCAACCTCGCGCAAGCGCTGGCACCGGTGTTGGGAAACACGCCGCGCATCGTCATCGAAACCGGTAGCGCCGATGTCGAGACCCTGCATGAGCGCGCCAACCGCCAGAAAGGCGAGCGCCAGAGCGCGGCCGAAACCGCCTTCATGAACGACCCGACGGTGCAGCTGCTGATCCAGCAGCAAGGCGCGCGGATCGTCCCCGATTCCATCCGCCCTTACGACGAGTGACGCCCCATGCGTGGAAACATTGCCCAACTGATGCAGCAGGCGCAAAAGATGCAGGAAAACCTGCAGCGCGCCCAGGAAGAACTGGCCAAGCTGGAAGTCACCGGCACCGCCGGCGGCGGCATGGTCAGCGTGACGCTGACCGGCGCCAAGGAATGCCGCAAGGTGCGGATCGACCCGAGCATCCTCTCCGACCAGGAGATGGCCGAGGATCTGATCGCCGCTGCCTTCAACGACGCGTCCAATAAGATCGACGCCGAGTCCAAGGACCGCATGGGCTCGGCGACAGCTGGAATGCAGTTGCCGCCCGGCATGAAGTTGCCGTTCTGAGCGACGAGATTCGGGAGTGGGGATTTGGGGTTGGCTAAGTGCAAAAGCCTGTGCCGTTGCGAATCCCAAATCCCGAATCTCCACTCCCTGCCACCCAATGTCCACTCTGCTTGAACAACTGATCGAGGCCTTCCGGGTATTGCCCGGTGTGGGCCAGAAGTCGGCGCAGCGCATGGCGTATCACGTGCTTGAGCGCGAGCGCGAGGGTGGGCGGCGTCTTGCGACGACGTTGGCCAATGCGGTGGAAAAGGTGGGGCATTGCGTGCAGTGCCGCGATTTCACCGAATCGGAAATCTGCACCATCTGCGCCAGCAGCAGTCGCGACCGGCAGCAACTGTGCGTGGTCGAATCGCCGGCTGATCGCCTGGCGATCGAGCACGCCACCGGCTACCGCGGGTTGTATTTCATTCTGCAAGGGCGCTTGTCGCCGCTGGATGGCATCGGCCCGCGCGAACTGGGGCTGGATCGGCTCGGCGAGCGTCTGGCCGCTGGCGAAGTGACCGAAATGATCATCGCCACCAACGCTACCGTGGAAGGCGAGGCGACTGCCCATTACCTCGCGCAACTGGCGCGCCAGCACACGGTGCGGCCGAGCCGGCTTGCCCAGGGCATGCCGCTGGGCGGCGAGCTGGAATACGTCGACCGCGGCACCTTGTCGCACGCCTTCGGCACCCGCAGTGAGGTGCCTTGAAGGCGGGGATTGGGGAGTCGGTGTTGTGGATTCGCTAAAGCAGACTGGCGCGCGCGGTAAGCTCTTGCCAACCCCAAATGACCCATCTCCAATCCCTTCCCATGTCTGACACCATCTTCGGCAAGATCATTCGTCGCGAAATCCCGGCCACCATCGTTTATGAAGACGATGAGGTGCTGGGCTTCGAAGACATCGCACCGCAGGCGCCGGTGCATGTGCTCTTCATTCCCAAGCAGCACGCCATCGCGACCCTGGACGATGTGCCACCGGAGCAGGCGCTGCTGGTCGGTAAATTGGCCATTGCGGCAGCGGCATACGCGCGCGCGCAGGGGCTGGCGCAGGACGGCTACCGCATCGTGATGAATTGCCGCGAGCATGCCGGCCAGACGGTCTTCCATATCCATCTGCATTTGCTGGCGGGTGCGCCACTGGGCCGCTTCGGCACGCCGTGATGCGTGGTTCGATCACGCGTAGCGCGCAGTCCGCGTAGCGCTGCGATCGTCGCGCACATACAAAAACGCCGCTCCCTGCGAGCGGCGTTTTTGCGAATAACACTTAAAGGTCAGCGGCGCAGTATTACCACCAGCCGCGGCCCCAGCCCCAACCACCGCCCCAACGCGGACCCCACGGGTCGCCCCACGGGCCGTACGGGTAAGCCGGTACGACTTCCACGTCGCGCACGACCGGCCACAGGTAGACCACGTCGGCATTGACCTTGGGCAGCTTGTAGTCGTACTCGCCGATCTTGGTGGTTTCGTAGCCTTCGATCTTGCCGATGAAGGTCACTTCGCGACCAGGCTCGAACACGGCCGGATCGTAGAAGCCCGAGCGACAGGCCAGGAAGCGGCCGTCGCTGGCATCGACGGCATTACGGTCCGGGCGACCGCTGGCATTGAGCGGGCGCGAGATCAGTTCAAAGCAGGTCTGGCCCTGGCCAGGCGTGGTCTTGATGATCTTGCCGCCCCAGCGCACTGACGTGCCGACCTGGGCGCTGGCGGTGGAATCGCTGGGACTGACCGTAGGGAACTGGCCCTGCAGCGGCTTGGGCGCGGTGGCGCAGGCTGCGAGCCCGAGCACAGCGATAAGAGGAACAAGAAAACGGGTACTCATGAGGAAGCTCCGGTTCGCGGGCGATGCTGCAGCAAGTCTTTCAAGAGAGTGGCGCTGTCCGAATCAGCGCCAGCGTATCGCGCGGCAGCGAAACGTTGGCTGAGTGCCAACAATGCCGTATTCGGGTGGGAACGGGCGACACGTTGTGCCCAGGCGCCGGCCGGTTCGTGCGGCTCGCGGGCAAGGCCGAGCTTGCGATAGCGCCGGCTCAGTCGGTGCCAGGCTCGCAGCAACGGGTCGCGCTCACGTTCGCCGCGTGCCAGCAGCCAGCCCATCCATGCCAGCGCGCTCGCCGCGAACACGCCGAAGATGGCGGCCAGTTGTGAGGTGTCCAGGCGATCGATGCCGAAGGGTTGCAGTAGCCGTTGCTGGCGGTCGGCATCGAAGGACAACACCAGCTCGTTCCAGCCGCGGCGTAGCCAGTCGCTGACTTGGCCAATGCTGGCCCATGCGCCGAGGTCGGCGAAGTTGTTGCCGCCGCCGCTTTGCAGGCGGTCTTCGAGCGTGTCGTAAATGCGTTCCGGCGCCACCGCGGCGGTGGGGTCCACGCGGACCCAGCCACGCCCGGACAGCCAGACTTCGGCCCAGGCATGTGCATCCATGCGCCGGACCACCCAGTAGTTGCCCAGTCGGTTGTAGGTGCCACCGGCGTACCCGGTGACCACGCGCGCCGGGATGCCGGCCGCGCGCATCAGCACCACGAACGAGGAGCTGAAGTGTTCGCAGAAACCAGCCTTCTGCTGGAACAGGAATTCATCCACGCTGTTGCGGCCAAGCAGCGGCGTGTCCAGCGTGTAGGCGAATTCGCCGGTGATCCACTGCAGCGCGCGCTGCACCACCGCATCGTCGTTGTTGCCGGCCTCGCTACGCCATTGCCGTGCCAGCGCGAGCGTGCGCGGATTGAAGCCGGGCGGCAGGGCAAGCGCGCGTTTGCGCAATTGATCGGGTAGGTCGGTATCGAAGCGCGCCGGCGGTGCTGATTGCAGGTCCCAGCGGGTCAGTGCGCTCAACGGGCGTTGCGCGAACAATTCGTAGTCGGGCGATAACTCGGCGTTGGCTACCGCTTGGGTGGGCAGATCCAGCGACACCAGTTGGCGGCGATCGGTAGGCTCGTAATCCAGGCGATAACGATAGGTTTGCGGGCCTGCGGTGACCGAAGCGCGTTGGGCGCGACCGGTCCAGCGCGCGCGCTGCCAGGTGCGACCGTCGAAGTCCCACATCACCGGCCCGCGCCAGTAGCGCTGTTGCGGCGGTGGTGCCTTGCCGGTGAACTGCACGCGCAAGGCCGGGCTGTCGTCGGCCATCAGGTCGATCCACTCGCCCGGCGACATGTTGTCCGACAGGCCCGGGCGCGACAGCGCGCGTTCGGGAACACCCCACAGCGGTGCACTTAGGCGCGGCAGCAACCAGAAGGTGGCCAGCGCCAATGGCACACCGATAGCGACCAGCTTGCCGATACCGCGCAATTGCAGGCGCAGGGCGGGCGTGGCGGTGCGATGTTCTTCGTCAGCCAGCCGCTGCATGCTGAGCAAGGCGCTGACCACCGCCAGCAACGCCAGCCCCATCGTTGCCGGCCCCTGGTCGAGCAGGAATGCTGCAAACGGGGCGAACAAGGCAAAGCCGAGCAGGCTGCGCGCATCGCGCAGGGTACGCAGTTCGGAAGCCTTGATCGCCAGCATCGATGCCAGCACCGCACAGCCGGTGTCGCGGCCGAAGCGCATGCCGATCTGCCAGTACACCGCCGCCAGCATCGCGATCACCAGCAACAACCGCACCGGCGCCATCAAGGTGCCGCGCCAGCTCAGTACGCCGACCAGCACCGCGGCCACGGCGACAGTGGCGGCAAGCAGGCCGGGCAGTTGCAACAGCAGTGGCGTCAATGCCAGCCAACTGGTGGCCAGCACCCAGGCGCGGCTTGCCTGGCTGATCGGGAGGGAGGGCTCAGTCATGAGGAAGCAGGGCCAGGGCGCGCTGACACAGGTGGTGATGCGACGGCCCTTGCGCGGGACCTAGCGGCGGCTGGCCCGGCAGCAGCAGGCGATAGCGGCGTCCGTCGCGTTCGGCAAGATTCACCCAGCGGGCAAGCCGCGCGATGCGGCGTTCGTACGGCAGTGCGTGCAGCGCGCGCCAATCAAGCGTGACTTCGATGCCCAGTGGCTGTTCGTATTCGCGCACCAGCAAGGTGTCGCGACGCGCCGAATGCTTCCAGGAAATCGTGCGCGGCGCATCGCCGGCGCGATACGGGCGTAACTGATGCAGTTCTTCGCCCTGCGCGTGCAAGCGGGTCTGGTTGGGCGAACCTGCACCGTCGGGCAGTGCAGGGCCCTGTTCTTCTGGCCTGGGGTAGGCCAGCAACGGCGTCTCCGGCCACACCCACGACCAGGCGCGTACCAGGCCCAGCGGCTGGGTGCTGGACAGGCGGATGCGCTCGATGTCCTGCCAGCCGCGGCGTTCGGTCGGCAGCAGCAGGTCGACCTCGACCATGTCGTGCTCAATCAGCGAACAGAAGCCGCTGCTCTCCAGATGATCCAGGCGCAGCCCGCGCCGTGTGCGGGTATCGCGACGCGCCAACGACACTCGCATGCGCAGCGGTTCGCCGGCGATCACCGGTTCGGCCGATACCGCTTCGATACGCAGCGCCGACAACTGCAGGTGCGCCATGATGCTGCTGGCGATCCCGGCTGTCGCGAGCAGCAGCGCGAGCAGTAGCGCCGGATTGTTGTTGTAGTTCAGTGCGCCCAGCAGCATCGCCAGCAGCAGGGCGGCGACGAACAACCCGAAGCGGGTCGGCAACACATAGATGCGCCGCCGATCCAGCACGATCGGCAACGCTTCCGCTCCCCGCGGACGGGCCAGCAGGCTGAGCCGGCGGCCGATGCCGCGCAGGCGCGCACGCACCTGGGTCAGTCCACCGGCACGCTGTGCAGCAGCGCCTTGGCCAGCGCCGGCCCGGAAGACGATTCTGCTTCCGGCACCAGCCGATGCCCGGCCACGGCCACGAACAGCGCCTGCACGTCTTCCGGCAGCACGTGCTCGCGCCCGAGCAGCAGTGCGTAGGCCTTGGCGGCGCGCAACAACGCAATGCCTGCGCGCGGCGACAGGCCGACGCGTACCCCGGCGTGCTGGCGGCTGCGCAGCAGCAGCGCCTGCACATAGCCGATCAGCGCATCGCTGGTATGGATCTGGTTGACCACGGCGCGCAGCGCAACCACGTCGGTATCGCTGAGTTGCGGTGCGGCCTGGGCGATCAATTCACGCCGATCTACCCCGGAAAGCAGGGCACGCTCGGCATCGGCGCTGGGGTAGCCCAGGCTCAGCCGCAGCAGGAAGCGGTCCAGCTGCGAATCCGGTAATGGGAAGGTGCCGGATAGATCGACCGGGTTCTGCGTGGCGATCACGAAGAACGGTTCCGGCAACGCATGCGTCACGCCATCCAGCGTCACCTGCTGCTCGGCCATCGCTTCCAGCAACGAGCTCTGCGTGCGCGGCGGGGCGCGATTGATTTCGTCGGCCAGCAGCACGTTGGTGAACACCGGGCCGGGATGGAATTGGAACTGCCGCGAGGCGGCGTCGTACACCGACACGCCCAGCACATCGGCCGGCAGCAGGTCGGAGGTGAACTGCACGCGCTGAAAGCCTAGGCCCAAGCTGGAGGCCATCGCATGGGCGAGGGTGGTTTTGCCCAGGCCAGGCAGGTCCTCGATCAATAAATGTCCACCGGACAGCAGCGCCACGAATGCCAGCCGCACTTCCTGCGCCTTGCCCAACAGCAGCGAATTGACCTGGTCTTGTGCGCGCCGCAGCGATTGGCGCAGCGCATCGGTTAGCATTTCCGTGGAACGCAGCGGTGTCGACATCACAATTCCGTAGGTGAGAGAAGAGTGCACAGGGCAATGCAAGGGGACCAACGCGCACATCGCACCTTCGTGATCCTGTGGACACTGGCCACGGCCGTCAAGTTATTGATCGCCGCGCGCTTGCCGCTGTTCGTGGACGAAGCGTTTTACTGGCAGGAAGGCCAACATCTGGCCGCGGCCTATTCGGATCTGCCGGGCATGACCGCCTGGCTGGCCCGGCTGGGTGTGGAGGTGGGCGGGCATCACCTGCTGGCCTTGCGGCTGCCGTTTCTGGCCATTTCCGCGCTGATTCCCTGGTTGGTCGCGCATATCGCCACGCGCTGGTTCGGCTCCACGCTGGGCTGGCAGGCCGGCAGCCTGACCCTGTTGATGCCGCTATCGGCCACGCTGGGCATTCTGGCCGTGCCAGATGTGCCGATGGCATTGGCGGCGGTGCTGTGCATGGATGCTGGCGCTCGCTTGCTGCGCGAGGTCGATGCCACCAGTGCGCTGGAGCTTGCCATCGGGTTGGTCATCGGTGCGCTCAGTCACTATCGCTTCGTTGGCGTGATCGGGGTCGGCTGCATCGCGTTGCTGTGCATCCCCCAAGGGCGCGCGGTGATGCGCGATCCACGCATCTGGATGGCGCTGACCGTGGGCGCGGTGAGCTGGTTGCCGCTGCTGTTCTGGAATACCGACCATGACGAAGCCGGGCTACGTTTCCAGTTGGTCGACCGGCATCCATGGCGTTTTCAGATCGGCGGGCTGTGGTTCCTGCTGATCCAGACGGTGGCGGTGACGCCGCTGCTGGCGTGGGCGATGGTCAAGGTCGGTCTGGCTGGTACCCGCAGCGGCGGCGGCTCGCGTGCGCAATGGCGCTATTTCGGTTTGCTTGGCGGCATTTCGACCGTGGCAATCTTCGTGCTCGGCTTCTTCAGCGATGCCGAGAGGATCAGCTTCCACTGGCCGCTGCCCGGCTACCTGGCGCTGCTGGTGGCGGTGCCGGTGATCCTGATGCGCTGGCCGCATCCACTGCGCCGCGCAGCGTGGCTGATCGCACTGCTCGGCATGCTCGGCGCGTACGGCTACTACCTGGCGGTGTCGGTACCGTCGATTCGCGCGCATGCTGCTGGCGAAAAATACTACCCGCGCAACTTCGCAGGCTGGAACGCTCTGGGGCGCGCGGTCAAAGCGCAGCTGGCGCAGATGCCGCCGGGCACGCGCGTGCTGGCAGAAAATTTCAAGGTGGGCGCCGAGCTCGGCTTCCAGCTGCACGATGCCAACATCGACGTGCTGCCTGCCGAGTTGAACGACAAGCACGGGCGCAGCGCGCAGTTGTTGCAGTGGGGATTGCTCAGTGACGGCACGCGTACCGGACCGCGCCTGCTGGTGCTCTCGCCCAGCGATCAGCGCTACCGCGAGCTGTTGAAGCGTTATCACGCCATCTGCGACATGGTCGGTCCGCTGCCGCCGCCGACCGTGGTGTCCACCGATCACGGCTATCAGCGCTTCCTGCTGTTCGCACTGCCTGCACAACGCCAGCCCGGGCCGTGCGTCACCCCGGCGATGTCGTGGATCGACACGCCGCTGCCGAACGTCTCGGTGTCCGGCAAGTTTGAGGTGCGTGGCTGGGCCTTCAAGGACGGCGTCGGGCTATCGAATGTCGAGCTGCTGCTCGATGGTCGCCCGCTTGCGCAAGCGACCTACGGCAAGCCGCTCGATGTGCGCCCTTACTGGAAAATCTCCACCGACCCACAGCACCCGAACGTCGGCTTCACCGCCACGCTCGACACCAACGCATTGCCACCCGGCATGCACTGGCTGGGACTGCGCCTGCACGGCCATGACGGCAGCGTGGAAGATTGGTGGGAGCAGTCGCTTACTGTCGAGAATGATGGTGGCTTGTAACGTTCGAACGCCGAGTAAAACGGTCGTATACGCATTTACCAAGCGATTCCCCTAAGTGCCGTGGAGCAGGCAGGGCTTGGAGCACGCTGCCGGAGGTACTGCTGGTTGATGCCAAATGGTTCTATTTCGCAATCGGTGTGTTGGCGATGGTTGCGCTGTCGCCAAAGGTGCTCTATGCCGATCGTGGCGATTTGTAAAAGACCTCCTGAGCCAGCCTTGGCCATGAAACGTACGCAAGGTCGATAACGGACATCGTGAGGTCTTGGCAGCGGCGGCAGGAGTGATTGATGTTGATGCCGCCCACGCAGAGACCGTTCTTGCGGGAGTTGCCGATGCGCTGCCTATACTGAAAGCAGAAAATACGTCCATCTTTGCTTGGCCGGAAACACGTGATCCGGGCGGCATGCAGGTCGCTACCGATCCAGTGGTGATCAGCGATGTTGCTGCGACACCTGTCCGTCATCTTTTAACTGGTCAATCAGCGATTCGATTTGATTTCAAGACAGAGACGTCGGCGTCACGTCTGCTGCTGCTATGCGATAAAAATCCGATCGGAGTGGCGACGCCTGTTGGGCGCGCGCGCAATGGGGTGATTGGTCGGCATGAACTGTCGCTCCATCCTGCCTTCGGGCTCTCAAAGTGAAGGGCGGCGCCTTGTTTTAGATTCGCCTTCGCGACTGGTTCTCACGTGACTGGATCCGTTTTGGCGCTGTGGCTGCATGCAAAGGGGGTGGGTTGTTGCCACCTCAGCCATCGTTGCCGGCCCCTCAAGGCAGTTGAAATCCCGCCTGCCGCAGTAAGCGCGCCAGCGTGATCAGCGGCAGTCCCACCAGAGCAGTGGGGTCGTCCGAGTGGATGGCGTCGAACAGGCTGATGCCCAGACCTTCGCATTTGAAGCTGCCGGCGCAATCCAGGGCCGGTTCGGCGTCCAGGTAGCGCTCGATCTCGGTGGCCGTCAGCGCGCGTAGCTGTACCTCGGTCAGGTCCAGCGCGTGCAGCTGGCGCTCCGGGCCGATCAGGCTGACGGCGGTATGGAAGCGCATGGTCTGGCCGGACATGGCCGTCAGTTGCGTCCGCGCCTGCTCGCGCGTGCCTGGTTTGCCCAGGGCCTGGCCGCCCAGGTCGGCGACCTGGTCCGAGCCGATCACCCAGGCCTCGGGGCAGCGAGCTGCCACTGCAGTGGCTTTTTCGGCGGCCAGGCGACTGGCCAATGCGCCCGGGGTTTCGCCCGGCTGCGCCTGCTCATCGACCTCGGGTCGGGCAGTGTCGAATTCGAGCTGCAGGCGGCTCAGAAGCTCGCGCCGGTAGGCAGATGTGGAGGCAAGGATCAGGCGTGGCATCATGGCGCACTACACGGGTCGGGCAGGGGAGTCTGCCGTTCTGCGGGTGGCGCGGCAATCGCATGAATGGGGCTGATTGACATGGCCGCTGCGGGTCTTTAACATTCTGCGGCTTATGTCCGCGAACGTACCCGAAATGCTGGATGCTTGGCGGATGGTCGCAGCGCGCAGGCGCTTCGATGGCCGCATCCCGCTATCTGCGATGACCCGTCTGCAGGGAAGTCTTGTCGATACCGACGGCGAATGTGTCTATTCGCTTCAGTTTGACCAGGACGAACTGCTCAAGGTCGCTTATGTCGAACTCAGTATCGATGTCGAGCTTCCGCTGGCCTGCCAGCGCAGCCTGCAACGTTTCCTGTATCCGGTGCAAATCAGACAGCGTCTTGGTTTGATCCGTGACGAAGCCGACGAAGCTGCATTGCCGGCCGAGTACGAAGCGTTGCTGGTGCCGGAAGATGGCATGCTGCGGGCCGTCGACATGGTCGAAGACGAGCTGGTGCTGTCAGTGCCCGTGGTACCGATGGCACCGGGCAGCGAAGCGATCGACGCCGAATGGGTTCCGACCCAGGAAGAGCAAGACAAGGCCAGTCCGTTCGCGGCGCTGGCAGCGTTGAAGAAACAGTAACCGCCGCTGTTAAGGGCGGTAAGACAGGTCGACGCGGGCGTAGAGCGTGCTGTTCGACTCAACAGACAAGTTATCGAACTAAAGTTGGAGCAATCCCATGGCTGTGCAGAAATCCCGTGTCACCCCGTCCCGTCGCGGCCAGCGTCGTTCGCACGATGCCCTGACCGCCAAGCAGCTGTCGACCGACCCGACCAGCGGCGAGATCCATCTGCGCCACCACATCACCGCTGACGGTTACTACCGCGGCAAGAAGGTGATCGCGACCAAGTCGTCGGCCGTCCAAGAAGATTGATCCGTGGCGCCCGCCGCGTTCGACGCGGCCGGGTGACTCTCGCTTCTTCCGGAGCCGCCGGTCGCCGCGGCTCTTGCAACAGGGAACAGTATGAGCAAGCGGATCTATTCCAGAATCGCGGGCACGGGTAGCTATTTGCCCGAAAAGGTGTTGACCAACGACGACATGTCGAAGATCGTCGACACCAGCGATGAATGGATCTTCTCGCGCACTGGTATCCGTGAACGTCACATCGTTGCCGACGACCAGACCACCAGCGACTTGGCGTACTTCGCTTCGCTGAAGGCGATGGAAGCGGCGGGTGTGACTGCCGACGAGATCGATCTGATCGTCATCGGCACGACCACCCCGGACCTGATCTTTCCGTCGACGGCCTGTTTGTTGCAAGCGCGGCTGGGCAATGTCGGTTGTGGTGCGATGGACGTCAACGCTGCCTGTTCGGGCTTTGTCTACGCGCTCAGCGTGGCCGACAAGTTCGTGCGCAGTGGCGACGCCAAGACCGTGCTGGTGGTGGGTGCGGAAACCCTGACCCGCATCGTCGACTGGACCGATCGCACCACCTGCGTGCTGTTCGGCGATGGTGCCGGTGCGGTGATCCTCAAAGCCGACGAAGAGACCGGCATTCTCAGCACTCACCTGCATGCCGATGGCAGCAAGAAAGAGCTGCTGTGGGATCCGGTGGGCGTGTCGGTGGGCTTCGGCGAAGGCAAGAACGGTGGCGGCGCGTTGCTGATGAAGGGCAATGACGTCTTCAAGTACGCGGTCAAGGCGCTGGACTCGGTGGTCGATGAGACCCTGGCCGCCAACGGCTACGACAAGCACGATCTGGATTGGCTGATCCCGCACCAGGCCAATCTGCGCATCATCGAGGCCACCGCCAAGCGGCTGGACCTGCCGATGGAGCAAGTGGTGGTCACTGTGGATCGCCACGGCAATACCTCCTCGGCCTCGGTGCCGCTGGCGCTGGACGAAGCGGTGCGCTCCGGTCGTGTGCAGCGTGGCCAGCTGCTGCTGCTGGAAGCGTTCGGCGGCGGGTTTACCTGGGGCTCGGCGCTGCTGCGCTACTGAGGCTTTGCCTCCGCGTTTGGGCGGGCGCTGGCGTCTGCCCGGGCGAGTTCATGCAGGGCGGACAATGCGCCTGGCTGGTTGGGATGGCGGCAACTCTGTTCTTCTCGCGGCCGCGTTGCGTCCTTGAACTCCGCCAATCTGAGCTCCCTGCGTATCGCTTGATTCGCTCAACGCGACCGGTCTGCGGGCCAGTACGTCGAGTAGGCCGCCCGTCCGGTAGATTCGTGGCATGCATCCCGCTCACGACCCCATCTTCGTTGCCTTGCTTGCCGGCAGTTACCAGCGGTTCGCAGGCCGCCCGCTGGTCGCAGATCGGCAGATCGAGCCCGATTGGCTGTATCACGAAGCGCCGTTCGCGCTGCTTGCGCACGACACCGCCCCGGACCCGCGGTTTGTCTATGCGAACCAGGCGGCGCAGCGCGTTTTCGGCTACGACTGGAGCGAGTTCGTTGGGATGCCCTCGCGTCTGTCGGCAGAATTGCCGGAGCGAGCGGAACGTCAGCGTTTGCTCGATGCGGTCGCCCGCGATGGCGTCGTAAGGGACTACGCGGGCGTGCGGATCGCGAAGGATGGGTCCCGCTTCCGGATCGCCGAGGGTGTGGTCTGGCAGCTCGTCTACGAGGACGGGGTGCTGCGTGGACAGGCGGCGGCATTCCCGTTGCCCGGGTAAACGATGCAGGCGGCAACACCTGGGGTGCCCGATCGCTTCAGTTTCCTCATTGGCCTTGCAGGCGGTGGTCGCGCCGCGTTCGCCGGCAAGGCGTTCAACATCGATTCCGGATTGCCGCGCATCTGCGCGGCCGTTGCGGTTGCGTCTTCGATCGAGACCGGTGTGCGGTTTTGCGACGTCGTGACGCGTTCTGGTGGCTCCTGCATACGCGGCAGTACAGACGCCAGAGCGATTTCGCACGTATGATCCCGGCTCGATTTTTGTAGGCAGCAACGCGTGACCGAATCCACTCTCGCCTTCGTGTTTCCCGGCCAGGGCTCGCAGTCCCTGGGCATGCTGGCCGAACTGTCCGAGCTGCATCCGCAGATTCGCGAAACGTTCGCCGAAGCCTCCGAAGGCGCTGGCGTCGACCTGTGGGCGCTCTCCCAGGGCGGCCCGGAAGAGATGCTCAACCGCACCGAATACACCCAGCCCGCCTTGCTGGCCGCAGGCGTGGCGGTGTGGCGGCTGTGGACTGCCCAGCGCGGGCAGCGCCCGGCGCTGCTGGCCGGGCATAGCCTGGGCGAATACACCGCGCTGGTCGCCGCCGGCGCCTTGTCGCTGCACGACGGCGCGCACCTGGTGCGGCTGCGCGGCCAGTTCATGCAGGCCGCTGCGCCGGCAGGCGTTGGCGCGATGGCTGCAGTGCTGGGCGCCGAAGACGCCGTGGTGCTGGAGGTCTGCGCCGAAGCCGCAGGCAGCCAGGTAGTGGTGCCGGCCAATTTCAATTCGCCGGGCCAGATCGTGATCGGTGGCGATGCCGCAGCGGTAGATCGCGCGCTGGCGCTGCTGGCCGAGCGCGGCGTGCGCAAGGCGGTCAAGCTGGCGGTGAGCGTGCCGTCGCACACCCCGCTGATGCGCGATGCCGCCAACCAGCTCGGCGAGGCGATGGCCGGGCTGAGCTGGCACGCGCCGCAGATTCCGGTGGTGCAGAACGTGGACGCGCGCGTACATGACGGCAGCGCGGCCATCCGCCAGGCGCTCGTTGAACAGCTTTACCTGCCGGTGCAGTGGACCGGTTGCGTGCAGGCGCTCGCCAGCCAGGGCATCACCCGGATCGCCGAATGCGGCCCGGGCAAGGTGCTGAGCGGGCTGATCAAGCGCATCGACAAGAGCCTGGACGCGCGCCCGCTGGCCACGCCTGCCGATTACGCCGGCGCGCTCGACGCGTGGTCCCACTGATCCAACGCCGCTGCCGGTTGTGCCGGCATCCCTCGACGTTCGCGGCCGCGGTTGCGACGTCCCCCTTCGAGGAACAGCATTCATGAGCAAGCCCCTGCAGGGTGAAATCGCCCTCGTCACTGGCGCCAGCCGCGGCATCGGTGCAGCCATTGCCGATACCCTGGCCGCCCAGGGCGCCACGGTCATCGGGACCGCCACCTCGGCCTCCGGCGCTGCGGCGATCGGCGCGCGTCTGGCCGCCCACGGCGGGCACGGCCGGGAGCTGAACGTCACCGACGCAGCTGCGGTCGATGGCCTGATCGATGCGATCGGCAAGGAATTCGGCGCCATCTCGATCCTGGTCAACAATGCCGGCATCACCCGCGACAACCTATTGATGCGGATGAAGGACGACGACTGGCAGGCGATCATCGACACCAACCTGACCAGCGTGTTCCGTACCTCCAAGGCGGTGATGCGCGGCATGATGAAGGCGCGCAAGGGCCGCATCATCAATATCGCTTCGGTCGTTGGCGTGACCGGTAACCCGGGTCAGACCAACTATGCTGCGGCCAAGGCCGGCATCATTGCGTTCTCCAAGTCGCTGGCCAAGGAGATCGGCTCGCGCGGGGTCACCGTGAATGTGGTGGCGCCCGGTTTCATCGATACCGACATGACCAAGGCGCTGCCGGACGAGGCCAGGGCCGCCTTGCTGCAGCAGATCGCGCTAGGTCATCTGGGCCAGCCGGAAGACATCGCCAATGCGGTGGCGTTCCTGGCCGGCCCGACTGCCCGCTACATCACCGGCGAGACCCTGCACGTCAACGGTGGCATGTACATGCCGTAAGCGTGCGGCGCCGGGAGGCGCTAAGTGGCTGATCGGCCGGGAGTTGTGATGCAATGCAAGGCCCGGTCGCTTCCACTACACTATCCAACGCGGCCATCGCAGCGGCGATGGCGTTTTTTTCGTACCACCACTACTCCATCTGGAGCGATATCCCCAATGAGCACCATCGAAGAACGCGTCAAGAAAATCGTCGTCGAACAACTCGGCGTCAAGGAAGAGGAAGTCACCACCAGTGCATCGTTCGTCGATGACCTGGGTGCCGACTCGCTGGACACCGTCGAGCTGGTGATGGCGCTGGAAGAAGAGTTCGAGTGCGAGATCCCGGACGAAGAGGCCGAGAAGATCACCTCGGTGCAGCAGGCGATCGACTACGTCAAGTCTCACGTCAAGAGCTGATGCGTTGTTCCTGATCGTGGCGGCGCGCATCAAGCCGCTGCCGCGTCAGACATTCCATGGGGCCGCTGATGCGGCCCTGTGTTTTTCAAATGTCACCCGCAAACCGCAAGCACCGTCCGTTCCGTGGTGAGGAGATCTGCAATGAGTCGTCGTGTTGTCGTTACCGGCATGGGCATGGTGTCGCCACTGGGCAATGATCTGGCCACCAGCTGGGATGGAATCGTCCACGGCCGCTCAGGCATTGGCCCGATCACGCAGATCGATGCCTCGCAGTTCACCACCAAGATCGCTGGTGAAATCAAGAATTTCGACCCCACGCTCTTTGTGTCCGCCAAGGACGTCAAGAAGATGGACTCGTTCATCCACTACGGTGTCGGCGCCTCGTTCATGGCGCTGGACGATTCCGGGCTGGTGATCGACGACAGCAATGCCGAACGCGTGGGCGCCATTCTCGGCTCCGGCATCGGCGGGCTGCTCGGTATCGAAGAGCAGACCATCAAATTTCACGAGGGCGGCGCGCGCAAGATTTCGCCGTTCTATGTGCCCAGCACCATCATCAATATGCTGCCTGGCCAGGTGAGCCTGATCAAAGGCCTGAAGGGCCCGACGTTCTCGGCCGTCTCGGCCTGCGCCACATCCAACCATTCGATCGGCACGGCGATGCGCATGATCCAGCACGGCGATGCCGATGTGATGCTGGCTGGCGGCGCCGAGCGTGGTTCGTCGCCGAGTTCGGTGGGCGGTTTCTGTGCGATGAAGGCGATGTCCACCCGCAACGACGACCCGACCGGCGCCTCGCGGCCGTGGGACAAGCAGCGTGATGGCTTCGTACTGGGCGACGGCGCCGGCGTGCTGGTGCTGGAAGAGTACGAACACGCCAAGGCGCGTGGCGCACGCATCTATGCCGAGCTGGTCGGCTTCGGCGCCAGTTCCGATGCGTTCCACATGACCGCCCCGAGCGAAGATGGCGAAGGCGCGGCGCGCAGCATGGCTGCGGCCATGCGCGATGCCAAGCTCAACCCCGAGCAGATCGGTTATCTCAACGCGCACGGCACCTCCACGCCGCTGGGCGATCTGGCCGAAACCATGGCCATGAAGCGCGCGCTGGGCGATCACGCCTACAAAACCATGGTGAGTTCGACCAAGTCGATGACCGGGCATCTGCTCGGCGCGGCCGGCGGTGTGGAAGCAATCTTCTCGGTGATGGCGCTGCATACCGGCATCATTCCGCCGACCATCAACCTGGAAGAGCCCAGCGAGGGCTGCGACCTGGATTAC
Source organism: Xanthomonas prunicola (assembly GCF_002846205.1). Lineage (GTDB taxonomy): Bacteria > Pseudomonadota > Gammaproteobacteria > Xanthomonadales > Xanthomonadaceae > Xanthomonas > Xanthomonas prunicola. Next base: position 640,046 of record NZ_PHKV01000003.1, on the reverse strand, counting down.
GTGCCGAACGTGGCGCGCGAAGTACAGGTGGAGGCGGTGATGTCCAACGGCTTCGGCTTTGGCGGCACCAACGGCACGCTGGTGTTCAAGCGCGTCTGAGTCGGCGTGTCTGCGCCGTCGCACGGCGCATCCTGCAACGGTCCCGGGCCGCCGCATGCATTGCGTGCGTGCGGCCAGCGGACGGTGTCGGTTCCACAGATTCCTGATCCAGTCATTGCGCGCGCTGCCTTTCTCAAGGGCGGCGCGCTTTCGTATCTCACGCCAGCCCGGACCGATGACGCTCACCCGATCACTGCACGCGGACATCGACTTGCTGGCGCTGCACCGGCTGGCGCCGCAGCGCTATCCGGCGCTGCTGGAATCCACCGCTTCCGGCACCGAACACGGGCGCTGGGACGTGCTGTTGCTTGCAGACGGCGCCAGCCTGCGGCTGGATCCGGACGGGCGCACGCGCGATGGCGATGGGCGGGTGATCGACAGCAATTTCTTGGATGCGCTGGACGCCGTCTGGCGCGCCGAACGGGTGCCGCGCGATGCGCGCAGCGCATGGCCGTTTCGGGGCGGCTGGGCGGTGTTGCTGGATTACGAACTGGCCGCGCAGGTCGAACCAATCCTGCAGCTGCCTGTGCGCACCGACCGCCTGCCGAGCGCGCTGGCCCTGCGTGCGCCGGCAGCGGTGTTGCGTGACCGCGTGGAAGGACGTTGCATCGCGCTGGCCGAACCGGGGCGCGACGATCTGCTGGCCCGTATCGTCGAGGACATCGCCGCTTGCGCCGCGTTGCCGCCGTTGCCGGCCTGGGTCGGGCCGGTGGCAGTGGAGGAGGACGCACCCGAGCGCTTTACCGATGCGGTACGCCGGGTGCTCGATTACCTGCATGCCGGCGATGTCTTCCAGGCCAATATCTCGCGTGCCTGGCATGCGGCATTTGCCGCGGCGGTCGACCCGGCCGCGCTGCATGCGCGCCTGCGTTCGGCCAATCCAGCGCCATTCGCCGGACTGTTCGTTGCGGGCGGGCGTGCAGTGGCCAGTTCCTCCCCCGAGCGCCTGGTGTCGGTGCAGGGCGATGTGGTGCAGACGCGCCCGATCGCCGGCACCCGCGCGCGCTTCGCCGGCGACGACGATGCCGCGCGCATCCGCGAGCTGGTCGGACATCCGAAGGAGCGTGCCGAGCACGTCATGCTGATCGACCTGGAACGCAACGACCTGGGTCGCATCTGCGCGCCGGGCACGGTCGAGGTGGACGAGTTGATGTGCGTGGAGAGCTACGCACACGTGCATCACATCGTCAGCAATGTGCGCGGGCGCCTGCGCGCCGGGGTGACGCCGGGCGAGGTGATTGCGGCGGTGTTTCCCGGCGGCACCATTACCGGTTGCCCGAAGGTGCGCTGCATGCAGATCATCGCCGAACTCGAACAGACCGCGCGTGGCGCCTACACAGGCGCATTCGGCTGGCTCAATCGCGATGGCGACATGGATCTGAACATTCTGATCCGCACCGCTGAGGTGGCCGGCAATCAGGTGCGGTTCCGCACCGGAGCGGGGATCGTGGTGGATTCGGATCCGCAGCGGGAGCTGGACGAAACCCGTGCCAAGGCGCGTGGCGTGCTGCGCGCGATCGAGCCAACATGAGCGCTTCAACGGGACATCACCGGCGCACGGTATCCTGCGCGGCGCTGGGGCAATGACGAGGAGGGTGTGGCGGTGACTGGCAAACGCGGATGTCTGGCCGTGCTGAGCACGGTGTTGCTGCTCGCAGCGCTGCTGGCGATTGTCGCCGTGGTGGCGTGGCGGCATTACGTGCACTTTGCCGATACCCCCATGCCCGCGAGCGCGCCCAGCGTGGTGATTGCGCCCGGCGATTCGCTCAAAGCCACGCTGCGCAAGCTGCGTGCGGCCGGCCTGGAGCAGGGTACCGAGCTGGAATGGCAGCTGCTGGCGCGCCAGGTCGATGCGGCCGGCAAGCTCAAGGTGGGCGAGTATGCGCTGGCACCGGCGCTGTCGCCGCGCGAACTGCTGGCGCGCATGCGCCAGGGGCGGGTGATCCAGTACCGTTTCACGATCGTGGAAGGCTGGAATTTCCGGCAGCTTCGCGCTGCGCTTGCAACCGCGACGCCGCTGCAGCACGCCATCGATGCGCTGGACGATGCGGCACTGATGGCGCGTCTGGGGTTCGCCAAGCAGCATCCGGAAGGGCGCTTCCTGCCGGAAACCTATGTGTACCAGCGTGGCGACAGCGATATCGATGTGCTCAAGCGCGCGCATGCGGCCATGGACAAGGCATTGGCGCAGGCATGGGAACAGCGCACCCCGAATCTGCCGCTCGCTTCGCCGGAACAGGCGTTGATCCTGGCCTCGATCATCGAAAAAGAAACTGCCCTGGCCTCCGAGCGGCCGCTGATCGCCGGGGTGTTCCTGCGCCGTCTGCAGATGGGCATGAAGCTGCAGACCGACCCGACCGTGATCTACGGCATCGGCAGCAGCTACGACGGCAACATCCGCCGGCGCGACCTGACCACCGACACCCCGTACAACACCTACACCCGCACCGGCCTGACCCCCACGCCGATCGCCATGCCGGGCCGCGAGGCGCTGCTGGCGGCGGTGCGCCCGGCGCCCGGTGAGGCGCTGTATTTCGTGGCGGTGGGCGATGGCACCGGCGCGCACGCGTTCTCGGCCACGTTGGCCGAACATAACGCTGCGGTGGCGCGTTATCTGCAGCGCCGCCGCCAGCCGAACATGCCGCAACCGGAGCCCACGCCATGACCGCCGCGTTTTCGCCCTGGCAGCAACGCGCCTTCGACCAGACCGTGGCGGCGCTGGATGCCGGCCGGCTCGGGCACGGGTTGCTGATCTGCGGGCCGGAGGGTCTGGGCAAACGCGCTGTGGCCCTGGCCCTTGCCGAGCACGTGCTGGCCAGCTCGCCGGACCCCGCGCTGGCGCAGCGCACCCGGCAATTGATCGCCGCCGGCACCCATCCGGACCTGCAACTGATCTCGTTCATTCCCAACCGCACCGGCGACAAGCTGCGCACGGAAATCGTCATCGAACAGGTACGCGAGATTTCGCAGAAGCTCTCGCTCACACCGCAGTACGGCATCGCCCAGGTGGTGATCGTCGATCCGGCTGACGCGATCAATCGCGCCGCCTGCAACGCCTTGCTCAAGACCCTGGAAGAACCCTCGCCGGGGCGTTACCTGTGGTTGATCAGCGCGCAACCGGCGCGCCTGCCGGCGACCATTCGCAGCCGCTGCCAACGGCTGGAATTCAAACTGCCGCCGGCGCACGAAGCGCTGGCCTGGTTGCTGTCGCAAGGGGTGGATGCGCGCGCCGCGCAGGAAGCGCTGGAGGCCGCCCGCGGCCATCCCGGCCTGGCCGCGCAGTGGCTGCGCGAAGACGGCCTGGCTGTGCGGCGTGCGGTTGCGCAGGATCTGGAGCAGATCGCCAGCGGCCGTGCCGGCGCGGTGGATGTCGCGCAGCGCTGGACCAACGATGGCCAGGCCGATCAACGCCTGCGCCACGCCGCCGATCTGGCATTGGCGCAAGCATCGGCCGGCTTGACCGATCCATCGCGGTTGCACAAGCTGGCGACATGGTTCGACGCCGCCAACCGCACCCGCGATCTGCTGCGCACCACCGTCCGCGCCGACCTGGCAGTGACGGAATTGTTGCTGGCCTGGCGCGAAGGAGAGCGCCAGCCACGTTCTAGGGGAACTCGATGAGTGCAATGAATGCACGCCAAGGCATTTTGTCGCTGGCGTTGAAAGACAAGCCGGCGCTCTACAGCGCTTACATGCCGTTCGTCAAAGGCGGCGGCATCTTCGTGCCCACACCCAAGCGCTACATGCTGGGCGACGAAGTTTTCCTGCTGCTGACCCTGCCCGATTCCAGCGAACGCCTGCCGGTCGCCGGCAAGGTCATCTGGACCACGCCTGCGGGCGCGCAGGGCAACCGCGCTGCCGGCATCGGCGTGCAGTTCCCGGATGGCCCGGAAGGCGAGGCGGTGCGCAACAAGATCGAGACGCTGCTGGCCGGTTTGACCACCTCGGATAAACCGACGCATACGATGTAAGGCTGCGGTGGCACGGCCGGCATGTGAGGCGCACTGCCGAGTCATCGCATTATTGCGTCAGATCGATGCGATGAACCTGCGGTTTCCCAGGAATGGCGGGGCGAGTAAACAATTGTTGACGACCGCTGCCGCTGCCCTATAATGTGCGGCTCGCGTCACCGGGCGGTTAGCTCAGCGGTAGAGCATTGCCTTCACACGGCAAGGGTCACAGGTTCGAACCCTGTACCGCCCACCATCGAAATCCAGTCGATCTACGGATTTCGACGCGAAGAAAAAAGCCGGCCATGCGCCGGTTTTTTTGTGTCTGCGTTTCTGGATTGCTCACGCATCGCGTTGGGGCGCTCCCGAGCTGTTCGATGGCAGGCGTCAGGGGTAGCCAACATCTGGTGATTGCGAGCTCGACAAGGACTTGCCATCCTGCAAGGCCCCCCCGTTTCGAGATGGAGTGGCGATGAAGACGCTGCTGGGAAATGCGCTGATTGCGACGCTGCTGTTGGCCGGCTGTGCCCGCGATGCGGGCGAGCAGTACGTGGGCAAGTGGGTCAACGTAAAGTCGGAAAAGAACGTGCTGAGCATCGAGCACAACGGCGAGAGTTTCATCATTCGTGACACCCGGCCGGAACTGTTCGGCAACGGCGTCAAGACCCGCAATCATCCTGCGCTACTGACCAAGGGCGTGCTGCAGGTGTCCAACGGGGTTGGCACGGTCAACTACGCGATCGATGAAGCGACCGGCAAGCTGAGCACAGGCGATACCGAGTACACGCGGGTGAAGTGAGCGCGAAGCGCTCGTCAGCGGGCGTGGACTGGATTGAGTGGCGTCGCGGTCGGCGCGTTGTTCGCTTGATCGGTCGGTCGCTGCATGTCGTGCGGGCTGCGGCGCATGCCGCTGTGCGCGTGGATGGCGCATCCATGCGCGAAGCGCGCAATGTCACGCCTTCGATGCCCGCCAGAGCGGAAAAGACGAAGTGCGTGCGTGGTGCGACTGAATCCTGTCAGCGCACGTCTGTGTCTTACGTACGCGCCAAGGCCTGTGCCTGCATCCAGCGCCACAACGTGGTGCGCGAGACGCCGAGTGCTTGCGCGGCGAGGGCGCGGTTGCCGTTGGCGCGGTCCAGTGCCGCGCGGACTGCGGCGGCGGTGAGTTGCAGGCGAGAGGTTGCCAGGTCGGCGTGCTCACGCGGTGCGTGGCGGTTGCCGAGCTGCGTATCGAATAATTCCGGCGCCCAGCGTTCGAGTTGCTCCGGGTCGAGGCTGTTGTGCGGTTGGGCTTTCCAGTGAATGCACAAGCGTTCGACCAGGTTGCGCAGCTCGCGCACATTGCCGGGCCAGCTGTGGTGTTGCAGACGTTGCAATGCGGCTGGCGACAACGGCGATGCAATGCTGCCAAGTAGCTGGAAATAATGTGCAAGCAACAGCGCGATGTCGTTGCGGCGGTTGCGCAACGGCGGCAGGGCGATGCGAAGTGCGGCGAGGCGATAGAACAGGTCGCGGCGGAAGCGGCCTTGATCGACCAGGTGCTGCAGTTCCTGCAGGCTGGCGGCGACTACGCGCACGTCGACCGCAATGGGCATCGTTGCGCCAACGCGCAGCACTTCGCGTTCTTCCAATACGCGTAACAACCGCGTTTGCAGCGGCATGGGCAACTCGCCGATTTCGTCGAGAAATAGCGTGCCGTCCTGTGCGGCTTCGATCAGGCCGGTATGCCCGCCGCGGCGCGCGCCAGTGAAGGCGCCATCGCTGTAGCCGAACAATTCCGCTTCCAGCAGCGACTCACTGATGGCGCCGCAGTTAATCGCCACGAAACGGCCGCGGCGTCGACTGCCAGCATGCAGTTGCCGTGCAACCAGTTCCTTCCCGGTGCCGGTCTCGCCGCTGATCAACACGGTGCCGGCATGCGGTGCGTAGAGTTGGACCAACTCGCGCACCTGCAGCATCGCGCTGTCTTCGCCCAGCAGGGCATCGGCTCGTCGTGCTCGGCGCGTGACGGTGCGGCCAGCGGGGCGATCCGTGCTCGGAGCGGTACCCAGCGCGATGGCGTGTTCCAATGCTTGGCGCACCGAATCGGCCGAATACAGCAGCACGCCGGGTAGCCCGGCCTGCTCGGCGAAATCGATCGCCATACCGGTGCCGACGATGACCTGGATGCCGCTGGCGCGCAGGTCGGCAATGCAGTCGCGTGCGTCTTCGGCGGTGACAAAACGGCGGTGTTCGATCTCCAGATCGAAGCTGTGCTGGAAGGCGCGAAACGAGGGCACATCGCTGGCATGGGTGACCACGCCGATGCGTGGCGCGATGCGGCGCGCACGCGCCAGCGCTTCCATTAGATCGAAGCCGGTGGCCTGGATCGGTGCCAGCGGCAGCGCGAGCCGGCTGCGCAGGTAGGCGGCATTGGAGCCGCCAGCGACCAAGACGTCGCAGCGTTCGCGGCGCAGGCGCTGGCCGATGACCTCTACTGCTTCGGCAAAGCCGAGGTTGATCTGCTCGATACGCGCGCGCGTGTCGAACTCGGGAATGACATCGGCCAGCAGTCCGGTCAGGCGCGACACGCTGACGGTCCAGATGATGGGTAGGGAGGCGTCTGCGGTCGTCGGAAGGGCGGGGCTGCGCATTGCATGGTCGCGTTTCAGTGGTGTTTCATGGTGAATCGATTGTTGCAAAGTTGCAACAATTGCGCCGATGGAGTGCATCAGAATCAATAGCTTGTACTTGGCACGCTGTTTGCGCCTAACCCATATCCCATCCAAGGAACCGCCATGACGCCTTCGTCCCCCTCTTCTGCCGGCACGCGTTTCCGGGCCGCGCTGGCTGCCGAATCGCCGCTGCAAGTGATCGGCGCGATCAACGCCAACCATGCACTGCTGGCCCAGCGCGCCGGCTACCAGGCGATCTACCTGTCTGGCGGCGGCGTGGCGGCCGGTTCGCTGGGGCTGCCGGACCTGGGCATCAACACGTTGGAAGACGTGCTGATCGATGTGCGCCGCATCACCGATGTGTGCGCGTTGCCGTTGTTGGTGGACGTGGACACCGGCTTCGGGCCGAGCGCGTTCAACATCGAGCGCACCATCAAATCGCTGATCAAGGCGGGCGCGGCCGGCTGCCATATCGAAGACCAGGTCGGCGCCAAGCGCTGCGGGCATCGGCCTGGCAAGGAAATCGTCAGTCAGGGCGAGATGGTGGACCGGGTCAAGGCGGCGGCCGATGCCAAGATCGATCCGGCGTTCTTTTTGATCGCGCGGACCGATGCCATCCAGATGGAAGGCGTGGACGCGGCGATCGAGCGCGCCATCGCCTGCGTGGAGGCCGGGGCGGATGGCATCTTCGCCGAGGCTGCCTACGATCTTGAGACGTACAAGCGTTTTGTCGATGCGGTGGGCGTACCGGTGCTGGCCAACATCACCGAGTTCGGCAAGACGCCGCTGTTTACGCGCGACCAACTTGCCGCTGCCGGTGTGGCGATCCAGTTGTTTCCGCTGTCGGCATTTCGCGCGGCGAACAAGGCCGCCGAGGACGTCTATACCGCCATCCGGCGCGACGGCCATCAACAAGCGGTGCTGGAAACGATGCAGACGCGCGAAGAGCTGTACGAGCGCATCGGTTACCACGATTACGAACAACGCCTGGATGCACTGTTTGCGCGCAAAGGCGCATGATCGCCGCTTGCTGCGTCCACCTGGTCAATCCTCAGTGACACCGCAACACGCCACCGCTTGGGAGCTCATCGCATGAACGACACCACCATTCCCGGTTTCAAGCCGAAAAAATCCGTTGCCCTGTCCGGCACTGCCGCAGGCAACACCGCGCTGTGCACCGTAGGGCGCAGCGGCAACGATCTGCACTATCGCGGTTACGACATCCTGGATCTGGCAACCACCAGCGAGTTCGAGGAGATCGCCTACCTGCTGGTGCACGGCAAGCTGCCCAACAGCGGCGAACTGCGCGGTTACAAGGCCAAGCTGCGTTCGCTGCGCGGTGTGCCGGCTGCAGTGAAAACTGCGCTGGAACAATTGCCGCCGTCGGCACATCCGATGGATGTGATGCGCACCGGTGTCTCGGTGCTGGGCTGCCTGCAGCCGGAAAAGGACGACCACAACCATCCTGGCGCGCGTGACATCGCCGACAAGTTGATGGCCTCGCTGGGCTCGATGCTGCTGTACTGGTATCACTACAGCCACAACGGCAAACGCATCGACGTGGAAACCGACGATGATTCGATCGGTGGGCACTTCCTGCACCTGCTGCACGGCTTTGCGCCGAAAGACGCGTGGGTGCGCGCAATGCACACCAGCCTGATCCTGTATGCCGAGCACGAGTTCAACGCCTCCACGTTTGCATGCCGTGTCATCGCCGGCACCGGCAGCGATATGTACAGCGCCATTGCCGGCGGTATCGGCGCGTTGCGTGGGCCCAAGCATGGCGGGGCCAACGAAGTGGCCTTCGAGGTGCAGAAGCGCTACGACACGCCGGACGAGGCCGAGGCCGACATCAAGGCGCGGGTGGAACGCAAGGAAGTGGTGATCGGCTTCGGTCACCCGGTGTATACGGTGTCCGACCCGCGCAACAAGGTGATCAAGGACGTGGCGCGTGAGCTGTCCGATGCCCAGGGCAGCCGCAAGATGTACGACATCGCCGAACGTCTGGAGACGGTGATGTGGGACATCAAGAAGATGTTCCCGAACCTGGACTGGTTCAGTGCGGTGAGCTACCACATGATGGGCGTGCCGACGGCGATGTTTACGCCGTTGTTCGTACTCGCGCGCACCGCCGGCTGGAGCGCGCACATCATCGAGCAGCGCGTGGATGGCAAGATCATTCGCCCGTCTGCCAACTACACCGGTCCGGAAGATCAGGTATTCGTGCCGTTGGATCAGCGTCCCTGAGAGTGTGTGGGGGCGTGAGCCCTCATCCGCCCTTCGGGCACCTTCTCCCGCTTGCGGGAGAAGGGCCCTGCAGTCGCAGCGGTGCTACTGCAGCGCCGCAACCGCAAAAAACCTCGCCCGCTTCGATATCGCCAGCCATGAACAGCCAGTACCGCAAGCCCTTGCCGGGCACCTCATTGGATTACTTCGATGCACGCGCCGCAGTGGATGCGCTGCAGCCCGGCGCCTATGCAACGCTGCCGTACACCGCACGCGTGCATGCCGAAAACCTGGTGCGGCGCGCCGAGCCGCAACTGCTGGAGGCCTACCTGCGTCAGTTGATCGAGCGCAAGCGCGATCTGGACTTTCCGTGGTTTCCCGCGCGCGTGGTCTGCCACGACATCCTGGGCCAGACCGCGTTGGTGGATCTGGCCGGCCTGCGCGACGCCATCGCCGAGCAGGGTGGGGATCCGGCGCAGGTCAATCCGGTGGTGCCGGTGCAGCTGATCGTCGATCACTCGCTGGCGGTGGAGTACGCCGGGTTCGACAAGCAGGCCTTTGAAAAAAATCGCAGCGTGGAAGACCGCCGCAATGCCGATCGCTTTCATTTCATCGAATGGACCAAGCGTGCGTTCGAGAACATGGAAGTGATTCCGCCAGGCAACGGGATCATGCATCAGATCAATCTGGAGAAGATGTCGCCGGTGATCTACACCCTGGACGGCGTGGCGTTTCCGGATACCTGCGTGGGCACCGACAGCCATACGCCGCATGTGGATGCACTGGGTGTGATCGCGGTGGGCGTGGGCGGATTGGAAGCGGAGAACGTGATGCTGGGGCGCGCCTCGTGGATGCGCTTGCCGGACATCATTGGCGTGGAATTGACCGGCCGGCCGGCACCGGGCATCACTGCCACCGACATCGTGCTGGCCTTGACCGAATTTCTGCGGCAACAGCGCGTGGTGGGGGCGTATCTTGAGTTTTACGGCGCCGGCGCCAGCGCGCTGACCATCGGCGACCGCGCCACCATCTCCAATATGACGCCGGAATTCGGTGCGACGGCGGCGATGTTCTATATCGACCAGCAGACCATCGACTACCTGCGGCTGACCGGTCGCGAAGACGCGCAGATTGCGCTGGTGGAAACCTATGCGCGGCACACCGGTTTGTGGGCCGACGATCTGGTCACCGCGCAGTACGAACGCGTGCTGCAGTTCGATCTGTCGAGCGTGGTACGCAACATGGCCGGCCCGTCCAACCCGCACAAGCGCGTGGCAACGAGCGAGCTGGCCGAGCGCGGCATTGCCGGCGTCTGGGACGCGGTGCCGGGCCAGATGCCGGATGGCGCGGTGATCATTGCCGCGATTACCTCGTGCACCAATACCTCCAACCCACGCAATGTCATTGCCGCAGGCTTGCTGGCGCGCAATGCCAATGCGCGCGGATTGACGCGCAGACCCTGGGTGAAAAGTTCGCTGGCGCCCGGTTCCAAGGCGGTGCAGCTGTATCTGGAAGAGGCCGGCCTGCTGGGCGAGCTGGAGCAGCTGGGCTTCGGCATCGTGGCCTTCGCCTGCACTACCTGCAATGGCATGAGCGGCGCGCTGGACCCGGTGATCCAGCAGGAGATCATCGATCGCGACCTGTATGCGACAGCGGTGTTGTCGGGCAACCGCAATTTCGACGGGCGCATCCATCCGTATGCCAAGCAGGCGTTTCTCGCTTCGCCGCCATTGGTGATCGCCTATGCCATCGCCGGGACGGTGCGGTTCGATATCGAAAAAGACGTGCTGGGCGTCGATGCCGATGGCGTGGCGGTGACGCTCAAGGACCTGTGGCCGAGCGATGCGGAGATCGATGCGGTGGTGGCGCGCAGCGTCAAGCCGGAGCATTTCCGCCGCGTCTATGACCCGATGTTCAGGCGCAGCGTCGGGCAGGGCGCGCGCGTGAGTCCGCTGTACGACTGGCGCCCGACCAGTACGTATATTCGCCGTCCGCCGTATTGGGAGGGCGCACTGGCGGGTGCACGCACATTGCAGGGCATGCGTGCGCTGGCGGTGCTGGGCGACAACATCACCACCGACCACCTGTCGCCCTCCAATGCCATCCTGGCCAGCAGTGCGGCGGGCGAATATCTGGCGCAGATGGGTGTGCCGGAGGAAGACTTCAATTCCTATGCCACCCATCGCGGCGATCATCTCACCGCACAACGCGCGACCTTCGCCAACCCCAAGCTGGTCAACGAAATGGCGGTGGTCGATGGCCAGGTCACCGCAGGCTCACTGGCGCGTCTGGAGCCTGAAGGACAGGTCGTGCGGATGTGGGAGGCGATCGAAACCTACATGACGCGCAAACAGCCATTGATCATCATTGCCGGCGCCGATTACGGGCAGGGCTCCTCGCGCGACTGGGCGGCAAAGGGCGTGCGGCTGGCAGGCGTGGAAGCGATCGTGGCCGAAGGTTTCGAGCGGATTCACCGCACCAACCTGATCGGCATGGGCGTGCTGCCGCTGGAGTTCAAGCCGGGTATCGATCGCAAGACCCTGGGCATCGACGGCAGCGAAACATTCGATGTCATGGGGGAGCGCACGCCTGGCGCGACGCTGACGCTCTCGATCCATCGGCGCAACGGCGAGCAGGTGCAGGTGCCAGTGACCTGCCGTCTGGATACTGCCGAAGAAGTGTCGATCTACGAGGCGGGCGGCGTGCTGCAACGGTTTGCGCAGGATTTTCTGGAAGCGAGCAAGGTGGCTTGAGGATTTGCGGCTTATCGGATTTGGCGGCCGCTTGCGGGCCGCCTGGCCAGCAGGCACATTTTGGCCAATCTATGCCATTGCAAAGCGAGAGTGGCCACAATGACGAGCTCCAGGCAGTTGTCGATACTTCGCCTTTGGAGATCGGAGAGTCGGTCGTCGATTTGGATCAGGTTGCGGCGCAAGTTCAGCACTGTCTATCCAAGGCAGAAGCGCTTGGTTGGCCAGTGCTTCCGGTTCTTGTGCGCGGTTGGCAATCGGTTGAGAGCTGACACACTTTTTCGAGCCACACCGTTTATTTTCTTGATGAGTGATGAAGATCAGATCCATATCCGCTTCGAAAAATCGCCTTGAGCAGGCGTAGGCGCAAATACCACCATGGCGGGAAGCTTGGAGACTTTACAAACGGTGTGTTCACTGGTCAGCCTGATGCCCGGCGTCACCATGCTTGGCAGCGAGATAGTTGATACAGGGGCACGCATTCGCTTTTTTGCTTCTGAACGCTATGCCATCTCAGCGGTCAAAACATGTGCTGAGGCTGCAAACGCGACGGTTGAGCCATGGCTCTACGACGTTTCAGAAAGTAATCCCCGGGAGCAGACAATTTCTGCGGCGACTCAGGCCCGAGACGGCCTGGAGCACGGTGAGTTACAAATGCTAGGCATTCATCTCGTATGGCACCTTCATAGCCTCGACCTACTTCCCACTGCAGAGGCTAACTCACTGCTGGAAAAATGGGGCGCTGCCGAGTTGGCGCCTAACAATTCATTAAAGCCTAACCCGCTTGACGGGTCTGCTTGATTCAGGCGTTGGATACCAGCGCAATGACAATTGAAATCGTTGAATTTCGACGAATGCTTGAGGCAGGTCAACGCTACCTAAGTGGTACGTGCGCTATCCAGGAGCTCAATGGTCATGTGAGTTATTGTGCGGACGCTATGAAATTCTGGCGTGGGCACGGTGCAATTGCTCAAGTACTTGTGGACTGGGGCGCGATGATTGACCGACGCTGGAACGAGTGGGGCCACTCGCCTAATCCGCTGTCAGAGCAGGACTTCAGGGCATGGCTTGAGCAACAACTCATGTTGCTCGTGCAGATGCCTGATACTTCAATCAAATAGAACCCTCTTGGCGTTCCTAACAGGCGCCCTACGCTGCGCGTGCAACCAATCTCCTAGTCTGGCGCCTCATGCACATGATCAAAAAAATGACCCATCTCCCCCAACTCCGCATCCCCGCCACCTACATGCGTGGCGGCACCAGCAAGGGCGTGTTCTTCCGCTTGCAGGATCTGCCGCTTGCCGCACAACAGCCGGGGCCGGCGCGCGATGCCTTGTTGCTGCGGGTGATCGGCAGCCCCGATCCGTATGCCAAGCAGATCGATGGCATGGGCGGGGCGACCTCCAGCACCAGCAAGAGCGTGATCGTGTCTGCCAGTACGCGCGACGGGCACGATGTGGACTATCTGTTCGGGCAGGTGTCCATCGATCGTGCGTTTGTGGATTGGAGCGGCAACTGCGGCAATCTGTCGGCGGCGGTCGGTCCGTTTGCAATTTCCAGCGGCTTGATCGATCCCGCGCGCGTGCCGCGTGATGGCGTGTCGGCCGTGCGGATCTGGCAGGCCAATATCGGCAAGACCATCGTGGCGCACGTACCGATGACCGATGGGGTGGTGCAGGAAACCGGCGACTTCGAGCTGGATGGGGTGACCTTTCCCGCCGCCGAAGTGCAGCTGGAATTTCTCGACCCCGCCGATGCGACCGAGGGCGAGGGCGGGGCGATGTTTCCTACCGGCAATCTGATCGACCAGTTGGAGATTCCCGGTCTGGGTACGATCGCCGCCACGCTGATCAATGCCGGTATCCCGACCATCTTCGTCAATGCGCACGAGCTGGGTTACACCGGCACCGAATTGCAGGAGGCGATCAACGGCGATGCGCGCGCGCTGCGCATGTTCGAAACATTGCGCGCGCATGGCGCAGTGCGGATGGGGCTGATTGCCAGCGTCGAGGACGCCGTTACGCGTCAGCACACGCCCAAAGTCGCCTTTGTCGCGCCGCCGGCCGACTACACCGCGTCCAGCGGCAAGCCGGTGCATGCGGACGAGATCGATCTGCTGGTGCGCGCGATGTCGATGGGCAAGTTGCACCACGCGATGATGGGCACTGCCGCCGTCGCCATCGGAACCGCTGCTGCCGTTCCCGGCACCCTGGTCAATCTGGCCGCCGGTGGCACGACGCGGACGGCGGTGCGCTTCGGTCATCCGTCCGGCAGCTTGCGCGTCGGTGCGGAGGCGACACTGGTCGATGGCCAGTGGCAGGTGACCAAGGCACTGATGAGCCGCAGCGCGCGGGTGCTGATGGAAGGCTGGGTGCGGGTGCCGGGTCCTGTTGCCGAGGTTGAGTGACCGGCACAGGATGTGGGATGGCTTGGATGCACACCCCGCACGCGGCGGTTAGAGGGGCGCTAGCGATGTTGCGTGCGATGGTTGCATCGCTTCGGTCGGGCGCCAGTCGGTTGCACGGTGTGGCAGTGGTGGCACGCGCGCGCGTTAGCCGGAGCCGCCGCGCACCGGCGTTCCAGATGTAAGCGGTAGAGCCGGGTCGTTCGCCTTGCGGTTTGGCATATGTCCAGGCGCTGGATGGTCGCCGATGCTGTGGATGGACATTCTCTTGCTCAGCGCATGGCGCAAGCCCGGCGCAGGAGCGGGGCGTGACAAGCACGCCTAACTGAGACTCTCCATGCGCCATCGCACAAATTGGCAGGGTGTGTTGCATTAATTAGAACGCCTTTTCGAATTATGGAAACTTTTTCGTACGGGCTCTGCCCTATTTGTGTAAATCGTGTTAATTCTGTTGCACCGCGGCACGCAGACCGGGCCGCCCCGCCACCAGAATCCGGAGTTCTCCCCATGTCCGCCAGCCGGTCGCTCAAGATCAGCGCGCTCGCCGTCGCCGTCGTTTCCCTTCTTCCGCTTTATGCCGCCGCCCAGCAGGCGCCCAGCGACGACGGTGTCGTGCGTCTGGATGCGGTCAAGGTCACGGTCGAGCGTCGTTCGGAAGACTCCAAGGACGTGCCGGTTTCTGCATCGGTGCTGCGCCCGGAATTCCTGGATGCCATCTCCACCAGCGGCTCGGACATCCGCGTGCTGGCCGGCAAGGCGCCCAGCCTCAACATCGAATCCTCCAACGGCCGTGTGTTCCCGCGCGTGTATATCCGCGGCTACGGCAACACCGACTTCAATACCTATGCTTCGCAGCCGGTGTCGTTGATCTATGACGACGTGGTGCAGGAAAACGCGTTCCTGAAGGGTTTCCCGATCTTCGATCTGGAAGGCCTGGAAGTGCTGCGCGGGCCGCAGGGCACGCTGTTCGGCCGCAATACTCCGGCCGGCGTGGTCAAGTTCAACTCGGTCAAGCCGACCATCGGCGCCAATGACGGCTACGCCAGCCTGTCCTACGGCACCTACGGCACCATGACCCTGGAAAGCGGCCTGAGCATCGCGATGGGCGACCATTGGGCAGCGCGTCTGTCCACCTTGGGCCAGCGCCGCGACGATTGGGTGGAAAACCGCGATGGCCGCGATCTGGAAGGCTATACCGATTCGGCCGTGCGCCTGCAGCTGCTGTACCAGGCCAGCGACGATTTCAGCGCGCTGTTCAACGCGCATGCGCGCCATCTTGACGGCACCGCACGCCTGTTCCGCGCCAACATCATCCAGCCGGGTACCAACCAACTGGTGGATGGTTTCGATCCTGAAAAATCCTTCATCGACGGTGCCAATCGCCAGGAACTGCAGACCTACGGCGGCAGCGCCAACCTGACCTGGGATCTGGGCGACATCGCGCTGCACTCGATCACCGCCTATGAAGGCATCGGCAAGTACTACAGCCGCGGCGATATCGATGGCGGCTTCGGCGCAGTGTTCGCACCGCCGTCGGGCCCGGGCGTGATTCCGTTCCCGGTGGAAACCGCCGGCGGCATCAAGAGCCTGGACCAGTACAGCCAGGAAGTGCGGGCCGAATCCCAGTACGAAGGCCCGCTCAACTGGCAGGCCGGCCTGTACTACTTCCACGACGATGTGGAAGGCGAAAACTACACCTACAACACCTTCAGCGGCGGCGACCTGGCCAGCTATCAGCTGACCCGCCAGCGCAATACTTCGTGGGCGGCGTTCGGTTCATTGAACTACGCGGCGACCGACCGTTTGAACCTGCGCGCCGGCATCCGCTACACCTACGACAAGAAGACCTTCGACGTGCTGGCGCTGGACCGCGTCACCCTGGTCGAGCCGTCCAGTGGCGAGACCGACAACTCCAAGGTCACCGGCGATCTGGCGGCCACCTTCGCCATCAACGACGACGTCAACGTGTATGCGCGTGCCGCACGCGGTTTCCGCGGCGCCAGCTTCGGCGTGCCCTCGGGTACCGCGCCGCTGACCGTGGCCGAGCCGGAGACGGTGGATTCGTTCGAGGTCGGCATCAAGTCGGACCTGTTCGACAACCGCGCGCGTCTGAGCTTCGACGTCTACGATTTCCGGGTGAAGAACCAGCAGCTCACCGCGGTGGGTGGCGCGTCCAATGACGTGCGTCTGCTCAATGCCGACAAGACCAAGGCGCGCGGCGCCGAATTCGATTTCGAAGCCCTGCTCACCCAGAACCTGCGCGTCACCGCCGGTGGCGCCTACAACTGGACCCGCATCGACGACCCGACCCTGTCGGTGGGCGTGTGCCGCACCTGCACCGTGACCGATCCGCTCAATGCGGCCGGCAACGCCGTGATCGACGGCAACGATCTGCCGCAGGCCGCCAAGTGGATGGCCAACGCAACCCTGCGTTACGGCATCCCGATGGGCAACGACGGCGAACTGTTCTTCTATACCGACTGGTCGTACCGCAGCGAAGTGAACTTCTTCCTGTACGACTCCAAGGAATTCACCGGCCAGCCGCTGGTCGAAGGTGGCGCCAAGATCGGCTACAACTGGGGCGCCGGCGCGTACGAGTTGTCGGTGTTCTGCCGTAACTGCACCAATCAGATCCGCGTGACCGGTGCGATCGACTTCAACAACCTCACCGGCTTCATCAACGACCCGCGCATCGTGGGTGCGCAGTTCCGCGCCAACTTCTGATCGGTGCCGTGGTGTAGCAGTATCGAACCGCCGGCGATCATGCCGGCGGTTTTTTTTATGGCAGCAGGAGTGGGCAGATGCAGCGGACCTGGCAACGCGCGTGGCTACTGATGGCGATGTGGTGCATGTCGACAGCCGTATGGGCGCAGCAGCCTGTGGCGGCGGTGCAATCCACGCCTGCATCGGTGCAGACCGAGAAAGTGGTGGTTTCCACCGACATCGGCGACGACATCGACGACGCGTTTGCGTTGGGGCTGCTGTTACGCAGCCCGCAGTTGCAGGTGCTGGGCATCGCATCGGCGTGGGGCGACACCACGTTGCGTGTGCAGTTGCTGCAGCGGTTGTTGCAGCAGGCCGGGCGCAGCGAGATTCCGCTCGCGGTGGGTGCGCGCACCACCAGCAGCATTGCTTTCAGCCAGGCACGTTGGGCGGCCAAGGGGCAGGTGCCGGCTGCGCTGCCGGATGCGGCTGCGATGATCCTGCAGCAGGCGCGCCAGCATCCGGGTGAGGTCAGCTTGCTGGTGCTGGGGCCAATGACCGATGCCGCGCTGGCGCAACAACGCGATCCGGCCGGCTTTGCCAAGCTCAAGCGTGTGGTGGCGATGGGCGGATCGGTGCGGGTGGGCTACGGCAAGTCTGCGTATCGTCCGGCCAGTGCGCCCGCGCCGGAGTACAACATTCTGGCCGATGTGCCGGCAGCGCAGCGCGTGTTCGCGGCCGGGGTGCCGATCGTGTTGTTGCCACTGGATGCCACGCAGATCACGCTGGAAGAGCCCGAGCGCATTGCACTGTTTGCGCACGGCGACGGCCTGACCGACGCGCTCACCCAGCTCTACTACCAGTGGCGCAATACCGACCAGCCCTGGGCCAGTGCAACACCGACCTTGTTCGATGCCGTGCCGGTAGCCTGGCTGCTGCGTCCCGCATTGTGCCCGACCACGCCACTGCATCTGGACGTCGATGCGCAGGGCTATACGCGCGAGGGGCCAGGCACGCCGAACGTGCAGGCCTGCCTGCGCGTGGACAAGCCGGCATGGACGGCGTTGTACATGCAGCAACTGCTGCGCTGAGCAAGCGTGCCGAAGGCCTTTCCTGGAAATCCTTCTCCCGCTCGCGGGAGACAGTGGTGCGCAGCGCGGGATGACGGTGGGGTGGTTTGAAAGCGCCCCCATCCGCCCTTCGGGCACCTTCCCCCGCAAGCGGGGGAATGCATATTTGCAGGCGGGGAAGACAGCACTGGCAGCGTGGAGGTGAGCAGCATCGCCCTTGCCTTCTCTCGAAAGCGGGGAAGGCAGCGTTGGCAGGCGGGGAAGACAGCATTGGTAGCGTGGAGGTGAGCAGCATCGCCCTTGCTTTCTCTCGAAAGCGGGGAAGACAGCATTGGCAGGCGGGAAAGACAGCATTGGTAGCGTGGAGGTGGGCAGCATCGCCCTTGCCTTCTCCCGCAGGCGGGAGAAGGTGGCGCGCAGCGCCGGATGAGGGCGGGGCTGCCGTACGCGGCCTCCGCAGGATGCGCGCCGCTATACTGGCCGTCTCAGGCATGGGACAGCGCGAATGGACAGGCAGCAATCAGGGATGAGGTGGTTTGGTGCGCGGCGCATGCTGCTGTGGGTGGTGTTGCTGGCCGTGGCGGTCGGCGCAGTGGCGTGCAAGCGCAACGAAAGCGGCCAGCTGCCTGCCGCCAGCGGCGAGGCGATCAAGGCCGACAAGCAGGCCATCACCGGCTTCGCGCTGGCGCGTGCCTATCCCGACCAGACCAGCGACGGGCTGTCGCTGGCACTGGAATTCTCGCGGCCGCTGGTCGGTACGCAGGATTTCGATGCGCTGGTGCGCTTCGAAGAAAAGGTCGGTACGGGTGACAGTAGCTGGACCCTGTCCGAAGACGGCAAGACCCTGCGCTACCCCTACGTGGAAGCGGCCAAGGACTACACCGTGCTGGTCGACGCCAACCTGTTGGCCGCCGACGGCAGTCGCCTGGGTAAGCCGCTCAAGCAGAGGGTCTACACCGGGGAACTCAAGCCAGTGGCCGGATTCGCTTCGCAGGGCAGCGTGCTGCCGGCGCGTGAGAGCCGTGGTCTGCCGGTGGTGTCGGTGAACGTGCCGGAAGTGGACGTCGAGTTCCTGCGCGTGCGCGAGAAGTCGCTGCCTGCATTTTTCCAGCATTTCCAGCGCGGCGGGCGCCGTGGCAGCTGGGAACTGGAGAGCGAGTACAGCGGCAAGGAGCCGCTGTCCAAGCTGGCCGACCCGGTGTATGTCAATCGCTTCATTCTTGGCGGCAAGCAGAACGAGCGCGTGCTGACCTACCTGCCGACGCAGGACATCAAGGAACTGCAGGAGCCGGGCCTGTACTTTGCGGTGATGAAGCGCGCGGGCAGTTTCGAAAATGAATTTGACACCGCGTTCTTCACCGTCAGCGACATCGGCCTGCACACGCGCGCCTACAAGGACAAGCTGTTCGTGCACACCGCCTCGTTGCAGAGTGGCGAGGCGCTCAAGAACGTGGAACTGCGCATCCTCGATGCCAAGGGCGAGTTGTTCCTGAAAGGTGCGACTGACGGCAACGGCAACGCGCTGCTCAACTACACGCTCGATGCCGGCCATGTGCTGACCGCGCGCAGCAAGACCGATATCTCGCTGCTGCCGTTCAATCAGCCGGCATTGGATCTGAGCGAGTTCGCCGTGGCCGGGCGCCAGGGCGCCTGGTTCGACGTGTTCGCTTGGGCAGGTCGCGATCTGTACCGCCCCGGCGAGACCATGCGGGTGTCGGCAATCCTGCGCGACAACGATGGCAAGCCCACCAAGCCGCAGCCGGTGTTCCTGCGCCTGAAACAACCTGACGGCAAGACCTTTCGCGAGACCAAACTGCTGCCGGGCGAGCAGGGCTATTTCGAATTCACCCAGCAGATCCCGGCCGATGCGCCGACTGGCCGCTGGCAGGTGGAATTCCGCACCGATCCGGCCAGCAAGGACGCCGTGCAGGGCATGACCGTGCGCGTGGAAGAGTTCCTGCCCGAACGCATGAAGCTGGACCTGGACAGCACGCAAAAGACCTTGCGTGCCGGCCAGCCGTTCACGCTGGTCGCCAACGCCGCGTATCTGTACGGCGCGCCGGCCGATGGCAACCGCTTTACCGCCAAGCTGGCGGTCAGCGTCGAACAGCATCCGCTCGAATCGTTGCCGGGCTGGTTCTTCGGCGACCCCACCTTGGAACTGCCGCGCGAAGCCAAGGACGTGATCGACACCACGTTCGGCAGTGACGGCATTCTGCGCGAAGACATCGCGTTGCCGGCCGAAGCCAAGCCGGTCAGCACGATTGCTGCGGTCGTCTCCGGCAGCGTGTATGAAACCGGCGGTCGCACCGTCACCCGCACCCTCAAGCGCGTGCTGTGGCCGGCGAAGGCACTGGTCGGCGTGCGTCCGTTGTTCGACGACAAGGACGGCGCCGATGCGAACGGTACGGCGCGCTTCGAAGTCACCCGCGTGGATGCCGATGGCAAGTCGCAGCCGGCCAAGGGCCTGAAGGTCACGCTGGTGCGCGAGCTGCGCGATTACCACTGGAATTACACCGACAACCATTGGGATTACGACTTCACCCGCCGCTTCGAAAACAAGGACACGCGCACGCTCGATGTGGGCAGCGTCAACGCCACGATCGAGTTCCCGGTGGAGTGGGGCGAGTACCGCCTGGATGTGTTCGACCCGGCAAGCGGGCTGACCACGCGTTACCCCTTCCGTGCGGGCTGGAGCTGGAACGACGAAAACCGCGGCCTGGACGCGCGCCCGGACAAGGTCAAGCTGGCGCTGGACAAGACCGGCTACCGCGCCGGTGACACGCTCAAGGTCACGCTGACCCCGCCGCATGCGGGCAAGGGCGTGCTGCTGGTGGAAAGCGACAAGCTGCTGTACGTGCAGGACATCGACGTCAAGCCGGGTAGCACCTTCGAAATTCCGGTGACGGAGAGCTGGGAGCGACACGACGTCTACGTCACCGCGCTGGTGTTTCGCGGCGGCACCGCGCCGAGCAAGATCACTCCCGCGCGTGCGGTGGGTGTGGCGTATGTGCCGATGGATCGCAAGGCGCGCCGCGTGGCAGTGGGCCTGTCCGCGCCCAAGCAGATGCGCCCCGAGCAATCGCTGCCGGTGACGGTGAGCGTGCCGGAGCTGGCGGGCAAGGCGGCGCACGTCACCATCTCGGCGGTGGATGTGGGCATCCTCAACATCACCCGCTTCCCGGTGCCCGATGCCAACGCGCAGTTCTTCGCGCAGCGTCGTCTGGGAACCGATTCCTATGACATCTATGGCCGGGTCATCGAAAGTTTCGAGGGCGCCAGCGGCAAGCTCAAGTTCGGTGGCGACATGGCGCTGGAAGCCTTGCCGCAGGCCAAGCGCCCGACCGCGCGCGTGCAGACCGTTGACCTGTTCTCCGGATCGGTAAAACTCGACGCCCGTGGCAATGCACGCGTGCAACTGCCGGTGCCGGATTTCAACGGCACCTTGCGGGTGTCGGCGCTGGTGTATTCGGACACGCGTTACGGCAACCGCGACATGGAAACCATCGTGCGCGCGCCGATCCTGGCCGAAGCCAGCATGCCGCGCGTGATGGCACCGGGCGACCGCAGCACGGTGACGCTGGACGTGCAGAACTTCACCGGTAAGCCGGGCGAGTTCAATGTGCGTGTCGAGGGCATTGGCCCGCTCGCCATTGGCGAGGCGTCGCGCAGCATCAAGCTCGGTGTGGATGCCAAGCAGACGCTGAGCTTCCCGCTGAGCGCGACCGAAGGCTATCGCGTGGCCAAGGTGCGCGTGCGCGTGGACGGCAATGGGTTCAAGGCCGATCGCAGCTACGAGCTGCCGGTGCGCGCCGGCTGGCCGCAGGTGCTGCGTGCGCAGACGCGCGTGCTCGACCCGCTGGCGCCGATCACCCTGGACAGCGGTTTTGCCGATGGCCTGATGGCCGGCTCGGTGACCGCGCGCATGGTGGTCAGCGCACTGCCGCCGATCCCGTTCGCCAGCGCGCTGCAGGGCGCGTTGGAGTACCCGTACGGCTGCGCCGAGCAGACCACCAGCAAAGGCTATGCAGCACTGCTGCTCGACGATGCCACCGCCAAGGCGCTCGGCACCCAGGGCCTGGAGGCGTCAAAGCGGCGCGAACGCATGGAAGGTGCGTTCGGGCGCTTGGCGTCGATGCAGATCGCCAGCGGGCATTTTTCGATGTGGGGCGACGATGGCTACAGCAATCCGGGCCTGACGCCCTACATCGCCGAGTTCCTGCTCGACGCCAAGGGCGCCGGTTTCGCGGTGCCGGACAACGTGCTGCAGAAGGCGCTCAATCGCCTGAGCGAAGATCTGCTGTCCGGCGGCAACGAGTTCTACGGGCAGGACCGTCGCGACAATCTGAAATTCGCCAATCAGGCCTGGTCCGGCTATGTGCTGGCACGCGTCAACCGCGCGCCGCTGGGCACGCTGCGCGCGCTGTACGACAACCAGCGCGACAAGGCGCTGACCGGTCTGTCGCTGGTGCATTTAGGCATCGCTTTGTCGCTGCAGGGCGACACCAAGCGTGGCGATGCGGCGATCAAGGCCGGGTTTGCCAAGGACAGTAGCGAGCGTCCGCCGTACTTCGGCGATTACGGCAGCGCGATCCGCGACGATGCCTTGATGATGGCATTGCTGCACGAGCGCGGTTTGTCCAAGCCCGAGTACGACACCCGCGCGGTGGCCCTGGGCCGCGCGCTGGACGGGCGTCGCACCACCGGTTGGCTGTGGTTGAGCACGCAGGAGCAAGTGGCGTTGGCGCGTTTGGGCAAGGCCTTGATGGTTGGGCAGGGCAAGCAGGTGTCCGGCACCTTGACTGTTGGCGGCGAGACGCAGGAGATTGCGCCGGCACGTGTGTTCGGGCGCAGTTTCGACAGTGCCGCCCTGGCGCGCGGCGTGCAGTTCGCACCGCAAGGCGAGGCGCCGATGTACGCCAGCCTGGAAGTGGCCGGCATTCCGCGCAGCGCACCGGAACCGGACACGCGCAATCTCAGTGTGGAGCGTAGCTGGTACACCACCGACGGCAAACCGTGGACGCCCCGTCCGCTCAAGGAAGGCGAGGCGTTGATCGTGCGCGTCACCATCACCGCCAACAGCAGCATGCCCGATGCCTTGCTCACCGACCTGCTGCCAGCCGGCCTGGAGATCGAGAATTTCAATCTCGGCGATGCCAAGCAGTGGGCCGACGTCGTGGTGGACGGTATCGGCATCAGCGAGCGTTCCAGCGCCGCCGACGTCAAGCACGAAGAGTTCCGCGACGACCGCTATGTGGCCGCGCTGGCGCTGTCTTCCGGCAGTAAGGCGCAGGTGTATTACCTGGTGCGTGCGGTCACGCCAGGCACGTACACGGTGCCGCCGTCGCTGGTGGAAGACATGTACCGCCCCGAGCTACGCGGTGTGGGTCGCAGCACGCCAGCCACGATGACGGTGGTGCAGCCGTAAGGTGATGGGTTGGTTGGCCTTTTTCCCGTCGGGAGAAGGCCGATGGCCGGATTCCTTCTCCCATTGAGACATTGCCCCCTTCGTGGGGGGAGGGAGATGGTGCCCCGCGAGGGGCGGTTGAGGGTGCGAGCGAAGCCTGAGTGGGTTGGAGCAGCACGAGTGGTTCCGCCCCGTCCCCTTGCTCCAACCCCTCTCCCTGCGGGAGAGCGGCCGTCGCTGACATGTGCGATGTTTTAGCGAGTCGCTGAGTGCCTGCTTCGCACACCGCGACATCGCTGCGCTTTGTCTTTTCGGTGCAATGCAGGCGACACCAGAGGGTCATTTCTAGGTTCTACGGTTGCGTGCTTTCTCATCGGCGCGGCGTCATTGCTGCGCAACTTACGGGATTCCATGCAGCGCTTCGATCCGTACCGTATGCACTTGTCCGTTCTCGCCGTGGCCATTGCCGCATGCTCGCCTGCACTGCAGGCTCAAAGCGTCGGTGCGTCAGCCGACTCCGCGCGCTTTGTGCCACCAACCTATCCAGACAGTGCGTCATCCAACGAGAGCCAGCGTCCCACCGAGACAGCGTCGGCGGCAGGGCATCTGTCCAGCGCCGAACCGACAACCGCGCTCAACGATGCAGCCGGCAGCGATGCGCCTGCCACAGACGCGGCGAAAGGCGGCGTACAAACGCTCGACGCCATGCAGGTCACCGGCGTGCGCCGCGCCAACGCCGCCGCAGTGGAAAGCAAACGCGCTGCGACCAACATCACCGATGTGATCAGCGCCACCGATGTGCGCGCCTTGCCCGACAGTACCATCGTGGAGGCATTGCGCCGCGTGCCGGGTTTGTCGGTGTTGCCGGCGACCGACAACGAGCATCCGCGCGATGAAGCAGCCACGCCGGTGTTGCGTGGCCTGGGGCCGTCGTACAACAACGTGACCATCGACGGGCTCACCATCGCCTCGCCCGGCACACCGAACGGGACACTCGGCTCGATCACCCGCGGTGTGCGTCTGGACTTGCTGCCGGCATCGATGGTCAGCGAGTTGCAGGTCGTCAAGACGTTTACGCCCGATCTGGATCCCAACGCGACTGGCGGTGCGATCAACCTGAAGACCCGCAGCGCGTTCGAGAACGGCGGCAAGCCGTTCTTCAGCGCCGATGCGGCACTCGGCCACGCCAACGATGTGGGCAAGCCGCGCGATCAGGATGATCCCGGCTACCGCGTCAATGCCACCGGCAGCCGCACCTTCGGCAGCGACCAGCAATACGGCGTCACCGTGTCGGCCAACTATCAAACGCTGAGCAGCTACACCGAAACCCATATGACGACCGACACGGTGCATTACGGGTTCTACGACAACAGCGGTGTGTTGCAGACCGGCGCCAATCTTGGCAACGGCTGGGCGGTGCCGCAGCAGGATAAATATTGGTACGTGCAAGATCAGCGCGAGCGCTATGGCGTCACCGGAAAATTCGAGATGCGGCCGAGTGCAGCGCTCGAAGCGTATGCCATGGCCGG
Organism: Xanthomonas prunicola; assembly: GCF_002846205.1. Classification (GTDB taxonomy): domain Bacteria; phylum Pseudomonadota; class Gammaproteobacteria; order Xanthomonadales; family Xanthomonadaceae; genus Xanthomonas; species Xanthomonas prunicola. Next base: position 615,254 of record NZ_PHKV01000003.1, on the reverse strand, counting down.
CTACTACTATTTCAAAGACAACATGGAGCGCAACGAGGTCATCATCGACCCGCGCAACCGTGGTCAGGTCTTCAATCAAACCGCCACCTCTGGCAGCTATCCGGGGGGCGATATCGAGGTGGGGTACTCGAACCAGATCGTCACCACGCGTACCAAGGTTGCGCAGCTGGGCACGCTCTGGCGGCCGACCGATCGGCAGCAGTTTTCCGCGCGTGGGGCGTGGTCGGATGCGACCTACGACGAGCCGATCCGCATGATCAAGTACGCCACCGGCATCACGCGCCCGGCACCGGTGCCGGTGGGCCAGACCGGCAGCGGCGTGACCCTCAATGCCACGCCGAACTACGCATTCAATTACGACACTTCCGGGTTGGATCAACGGTTCGGCGTATCGCCGCAGGCCTACAACAATCTCGACAATTACAGCCTGTCGTACTGGCGCCCGGACTACAAACGCACTGCTGCCGATCGTATCCTCACTGGCCGGCTCGACTACGGTTTCAATCAAGGCGAAAGCGATCAGGGCATCGGCTTTGCGGCAGGCGTGTCGTATACCACCGACAAGCCGTCCTATAGCATCTACCGTGTCGAATATCAGCCCAATACAACGGCGCCAGCATTCGGCCTGGGCGATGTGGTGGGAACCGGTAGGGCGCCGATGCGCTATCTCGGTTTGAATCTGCTGAGCATCGACCCGAACAAGGCCAACCGCGTGCTGGCTGCCACGCCATTGAGCGCCTTCAACAGCACCGACCAGCAGGCTTTCAGTAATCAGGACAACTTCACGCATACCGAAAAAACGTTTGGCAGCTATGGCTTGGTCAGCTATCGCAGCGATCGTTTGAATGTGCAAGCCGGTGTGCATTGGGACAGTACCAAGCTCGACACAGTAGGCCGCGAGCGGCAGCTGGATACGACAACCAATCACTACGTGTATGTCGATAACCCGACCACTGCGGACTACCACTATTTATTGCCGTCGGCGGTCATGACCTATCACCTGACCGATGCACTGGACCTGCGTGCCGGTGCAAGCCGCACCTTGGGTCGCCCGCCGTACGATGCATATGCCGCACGTACCTCGATCGGTTTCGTCAACACGACGGACGCCGGCAACCCGAATGCGCAGGGCGTGACCGTCACCATTGGCAACCCGGATATCAAACCGCGCGTGTCCAATAACCTGGATCTGTCGCTGGAATGGCGCCTTCCCGGCGAGTTCGATGCATTCGCGTCCGCTGCCGTGTTCGACAAGCGCATCCAGGACGAGATCTTTACGCTCTCGCGCACCGACAGCTTTACCTTCGACGGCACCACCTATGCCAATGCATTGATCAGTACACCGGCCAATGCCGCCAAGGCACGCATCCGCGGTGTGGAATTCAACGGCATCGTCAACACGCTGGCACCCATCGCGCCGTGGCTGAGCGGCGTCGGTTTCAGCGCCAATGTCGCGTTGCTCGACGGCAGCCTGGACGTGCCTTACAGCGTCGGCAGCGGCAGCAGCGTGACCCAACGCGAGCGCAAACTCGACAATCTGGTCGGCCAGCCGGATTACACCGCCAATGCCACGCTGTTCTACAACACCGGTGGGTTGGAACTGCGTGCTGCTTACAACCGGCAGGGCAAGGCGCTGCGGTCCATCGTCAGCAATATCGATTGGCAGGACTTGTACTGGTCGCCGCGCTCGCAGCTGGATTTCACTGCAACCTATGCGGTCAGCAAGCAGTTGAGCCTGATCGGCCAGGTCAGCAACATCACCCATAGCCGTATCACCAGCGTCACTGGCCCGGGGCAGAATCTGCTCAAGGACAGTTATTCGGTACCCACCACCTATTGGGTGGGTCTGCGGTTTACGCCGACGTTGTAAGCGCCGCCGGGCGCGGGGTGGCGAAGCCTTGCATCTGGAAACCTATCACTGCCGCTCACCCGTTTCACTTCAGTAACGCGCACCAGGCGCGGCAACGTACGCTTACCTCGCTCTCGCTTTGCAAGCCACTTGATCGGAGTTGTTCGATGACCTCACGTCTTACTGCCATCCTCGCTGCGTTGCTGTGTGCTGCGGTGTCCACTACCGCGGGTGCAGCGCCTGCCGGCGTGGCCGCGATCCAGGCGCGCCTGACCAATCCGCAGGGCGGCATTGTGGTGGTTGCGCATCGCGGCTGTCATGCGGCCGCACCACAGCACGGTTTCACCGACACCGCGCCGGAAAATTCGCTGGCAGCGCTGGAGCGTTGCATCGCCATCGGCGCCGACGTGATGGAAACCGATGTGCGCCGTGCAGCCGATGGCACCTTGGTGATGCTGCACGACGCCACCGTCGACCGCACCACCGATGGCACCGGCAAGCTGTCCGAGCTCACGCTGGCCGACCTGCAGAAACTGCGCCTGCGCAGCGACGAAGGTGGTGCACAGGCATCACTGACCGACCAGCGCGTCGTCACGCTCGAGCAGATGCTCGCCAAGGCCAAAGGGCACATCCTGCTGAACCTGGACGTCAAGGATGCGATCTACGTGCAGGTGATCGACGCGGTCGCACGCGCCGGCATGCAGCACCAGGTGATCGTCAAGGCCGAGGCCGGCATCGCCACGCCGCCGTTGGCGGCGATGACGCCGTTCGATACGGTGTACTTCTTCCCGATCCTGATCAACGCGCATGGCAATGCCGATCTTGCCGCAATCGCCACTGCGCAGACCCGCAACGCGCGCCCGATGGCATTCGAGTTGCCCAAGATGGCGGCCGCGCAATTACCGGCGCTGGCCGCGGTGAGCAAGGCGCACAACGTGCGACTGATGGTCAATTCGTTGTGGGAAGGCTTCATTGCCGGCTACGGTGGCGACGCCGATGCCGAGCGTGACCCGGACAAAGTGTGGGGCCGGATGTACCGCGACGGTGTGTCGATCATCCAGACCGATGCGCCGGAAGCCTTGTTGCGTTATCGCGCGACGCTGGAAAAGCACTGAGCGCAGCCTCACGCGGCAGCAACAGGACGTTGCACGACGCGCTGCGCAACAACCAGTTCAACGGACGAGGCGCAACGCCTGACCGCTCTGTAGTTGTTGTTTCCGCTGGCCGAAGACATCGCGTTCCGCCAATTCGGTTGCGTATTCGCGTGTCGGGCGTCGCCTGGCGTCCGGCACTGGCCTCACTGGTGCAGGCGCTGGTCTTCGGTGGCGTGCATTGGCTCGGGGCAGGCGGTGGTGGCGGGGAGGCACGACTGATCTTTGCCATCACCGGGATCGGGCGCCGCTGTTTGCCATTGTCGATGCGCAGGACGGCTACGCCATCTGGAGTGGCTGGGTGTTGCATGCCTCGCTCGATGCAGCCTGGATGGTATTGCGGTGTCCGATTCGGCGGCCAGCGGTTGGCTTGGGATGGCGTTGCCGATGTCGGCCGTCTTTCTGGCGATGGGGCTGCTGCGTCTATTCGTCAGGCCTGCCTGTCCTGGGCGTAGCTCTGTCGTCTCCGTCCCGTGGCAACATCAAATAGCAGCTGCTGGCCAATACCCCAGAAGTCGCTGTTACGAGGCGTAAGTCGCATCGCAGTGGCCGAAATACATTTTGCCCTGCATGCTTTGCACGATGGACGAACAACCGCAGGCGCAAACAAGGATGAACCGGACGCAGCCGCGCCCGCAGACGCCGGAGCACAACGCCCGAAATGGACGCCGCTGGACGCGATGGCTGCGCTGGAGCGCAGCCGCGTTGCTGACCGTCATCCTGCTGCTGGATCTGGCCTTCCCCTTGCCGCTGCCCAAATCGCGCGACACCTCCACCTTGGTGGTTGCGCGCGACGGCACGCCGTTGCGCGCGTTCGCCGACCACACTGGTGTGTGGCGCTATCCCGCCACACCGCAGAGCGTGTCGCCGCTGTATCTGCAGGCGCTGTTGAACTATGAAGACCGCTGGTTCTGGCGCCACCCCGGCGTTAATCCGTGGGGGCTGCTGCGTGCAGGCGGGCAATGGATCAGGCAGGGCCGCATCGTGTCCGGCGGCTCCACGTTGACCATGCAGGTGGCGCGCATTCTGGACCCGCATACGCGCACGCCGTGGGGCAAGGCCAAGCAACTGTTGCGCGCGCTGCAGCTGGAAGCGCACCTGAGCAAGCGCGAGATTCTCATGCTGTATCTGGAGCGCGCGCCCTACGGCGGCACCATCGAAGGGGTGGAGGCGGCCAGTTGGGCGTATCTGGGTAAGCCGGCCAAGGACCTGTCGCAGGCCGAGGCCGCGTTGCTGGCGGTGCTGCCGCAATCGCCCAGCCGGCTGCGTCCGGATCGTCATCCCGAAGCCGCGCAGCGTGCACGCGACAAGGTGCTCGATCGCATGGTGGAGCTGGGCGTGTGGTCGCGTGCGCAGGTGGACGATGCGCGCATCGAGCCGGTGGTGACACGCTCGCTCAAACCGCCGTTGCTTGCGGCCTTGCTGGCGCAGCGTCTGCACAGCGCGCAGCCGCGTGCGGCGCGTCTGATCACCACGCTGGATGTGGAATTGCAGCGCACGCTGGAAGAGCGCGTGTCCACGTATTTTTCGCAACTGCCAGAGCGCACGTCGGCGGCGTTGTTGGTGGTGGACAACGCCACGCTGGAAGCGCGCGCCTATGTGGGCTCGGCCAGTTTCGGCGACCGCAAGCGCCTGGGCCATGTCGACATGGTGCAGGCATGGCGTTCGCCCGGCTCCACCCTCAAGCCGTTCCTGTATGGCATGGCGTTGGACGATGGGTTGATCCATTCCGAAAGCCTGCTGGTGGATGCGCCGCAGAGTTTCGGCGATTACCGTCCAGGTAATTTCGATGCGGCATTCAACGGCCCGGTGAGCGCGGCCACAGCGTTGCGTCTGTCGTTGAACGTGCCAGCGGTGGATCTACTCGATCGCATCGGTCCGGCGCGGTTCGCCGCGCGGCTGTCCAATGCCGGCATCGCGCTGCATTTTCCTTCAGGCAGCACGCCATCGCTGGCTTTGATACTGGGCGGAACCGGCGCACAGTTGCAGGAATTGGTGGGTGCGTTCGCCGCGCTCAATCGTGGCGGCATTGCCGGACGTGTGCGCTATACGCCCAATGACGCGCGTATCGATCGCCGCTTGATGTCGCCGGGTGCGGCCTGGATCGTGCGCGAGATTTTGCAAAGCAATCCGCGCCCCGGGTATGGCAGCAGTACCTTCGACACCACCGCGCGCCCGGGCGTGGCGTGGAAGACCGGCACCAGTTACGGCTACCGCGATGCGTGGGCAATTGGCGGGACGCGGCGTTATACCGTGGGCGTCTGGGTAGGGCGGCCGGATGGCACGCCGTTGCCGGGCCAATACGGTGCGGTCACCGCATTGCCGTTGATGTTCGAAGTCATCGATGCGTTGCCACGCAGCGCCGGCGACAGCGCGCCGTTGCCGATGCCGCCCACGGTGCAGGCAATCAACATCTGCTGGCCTCTGGGCGGCGCTGCCGATCAAACGCCGCCGCCTCTCTGCGCACGCCGTGCCGATGCGTATGCACTCGAGGGCGCAGTGCCGCCCACCTTCGCCGAGCGCGATGCGCGTCTGTGGCAAAGCGGACAAGTGCGCTTCGATATCGATGCCCGCAGTGGTCAGCGGTTGTCGCAGGAATGCAGCCAGCCGCATGCGCGTGTCTCGCGCGCAGTCGCGCGCTGGCCAGCATTGGTGTCGCCCTGGCTCAGTACGTCCGAACGCGCTGCCGCGCAACTACCGCCCTTGGCTGCAGATTGTGTGCCGGACGGGCGCATGACCGGTGGCGGGGTGCTACGCATCGACGGCCTCAGCGACCGCGCCACGCTTGCGCGTGCCAACGACACCGCACGCCCGGTACGATTGCAGTTGCGTGCATTGGGCAGTGAGGCGCGGATCGATTGGTTGCTGGACGGCCGCTGGATCGCGCAGACCAACGGTCGACAAGGATTTCAGCGCGATTTCGAAGAAATCGGGTTGCACACGCTCACCGCAATGGCCAGCGATGGTGCATGGACGCAGGTGCGCTTTCGGGTATTGCGCTGAAACCGAGCTCAAGAGCCGCCAGTGATCGTACGTGTGGATGTCTGGGATGGCATCGCCGTGTCGCGGCATGTGCCAAGTACAGAGACCATCGCGTCTGGCGCGATGTCCTTTCCAATTGCGGAGACGTTGGCGACGTGGATGTCGCCATCGAGCGCCAGGGACTGCGTCACGGCGTGTGCTGCGAGCGGTGAGGGCATTGCGCCCTTCATGCAGCGAATGTGCTTTAGGCTCGACTTGGCGACGTCAGCCGAGCAATAGGCAATCTTAGAAGCGGTCGATGAACTCCGCAGCGGTCGATCAACTCACTCGTCCGTGCTCGCCGCTTTGCCCGTGTCCGTGCGGGTGACGGAATTTCTTGGTGGCAGGGAAGCCACCAAGAAGCTGCATGCACGGATGTGCAGCATGTCCTATGCGCAAGGTGCAGCGCACGACCCACAGGCTGCCTCAACTCACTCGCCGATCCAGCCTTCCAGCATGTCGGCAAACTCGTCGGCATGCTCTTCTTCCTGGGCCAGGATGCTTTCGAGAATGCGCTTGGTGGTGGTGTCCTTGTCGCCGATGAAATCGATCATCTCGCGATAGCTGTCGATGGCGATGCGCTCGGCGATCAGGTTTTCCTTGACCATGTCGCGCAGATCGGTGCCTTCCTTGTATTCGGCGTGCGAGCGCTTGGTCAGTGTGTCCGGATTGAGGTCCGGCTCGCCACCCAGTTGCACGATGCGCTCGGCCAGCTTGTGCGCGTGTGCCTGTTCCTGCTGCGCATGCTCCAGGAACTCGCCCTTGACTGCGTCGGCAAGCATGCCCTTGGCCATGAAGTAGTGGCGGTAATAGCGCAGTGTGCACACATACTCGGTTGCGAGCGCGGTGTTGAGCAGTTCGATCACCTTCTCGCGATCGGCATGATAGCTCTCGGTGATGGCGCCGTCTTCGATGCTCTGGCGTGCGCGTGCGCGCAAGGTGGCGGTATCGGTGATACCGGCGGGGGTCTTGCTGGCTGGCTGATTAGACATGGCTGGCCGTTTTCCTTCTGAGTGGACGGGGGTTTGCTCTTTCAATCGGGCAGATGCTGCAGCACGTAATCGGCCGCGGACACCTTGAATTCGCCGGGTTCTTCGACGAACAAGGCCTTGACCACGCCGTCGTCGGCATACAGCGCATAACGACGCGAACGCAGGCCCATGCCCGAGCCGCTCGCATCGATGTCCAGGCCAAGCGCGCGTACCAGTTCGGCGTTGCCGTCAGGCAACAGGTGCAGGCCATCGGGAACCAGCTGGCTGCGGCCCCAGGCCTGCATCACGAACGGGTCGTTGACCGCGGTGCACAGCACTTCGATCCCGCGCTTGCGGAATTCGTCGAAGTGTTCCACATAGCCTGGCAGGTGCTTGGCCGAGCAGGTGGGGGTAAAGGCACCCGGCACCGCGAACAACAGCACCTTGCGGCCTGCGAACAAGGTGTGGGTGTCGACTGCTTCGATGCCATCGCGCATGCGCTTGAGCACCACTTCGGGAATGCTGTCACCAACGGCGATGGTCATGGGGCTGGACTCTGTGTGGCTGAACGAATTCTAGAAAAAGGCAGGGGAAAAGCGCGTCAACGCGCTTGAAATCCGCACGGCCACGCCTATCTGACGCACATGGCCGGCGCGATGGTGCATGCCGCAGCTGCCGGCCCTTCACCCAACCTTTTTGGAGGCTTGCAATGAACATCGTTCGTTATCCTCAGTGGCCCACGCACGCCCTGCAAAACGAGATCAAGCACGTGTTTGATCGTTTCTTCGAACACAACGGCGATACCGACGAATCGGCCGTGGTCACCGCCCAATGGGTGCCGCGCGTGGACATCAAGGAAGAGCCCAATGACTTCGTGCTCTACGCCGACCTGCCGGGCATCGACCCCAGCCAGATCGAGGTGCAGATGGACAAGGGCATCCTGTCGATCAAGGGCGAGCGCAAGAGTGAATCCAGCACCGAGACCGAGCGTTTCTCACGGATCGAGCGCCGCTACGGCAGCTTCCACCGCCGCTTCGCGCTGCCCGACAGTGCCGATGCCGATGGCATCACTGCCTCGGGCCACAACGGCGTGCTGGAAATCCGCATTCCCAAGCGCCCGGCAGCCACGCCGCGCCGTATCCAGGTCGGCAACGGTCAGGACACCAGCGGCAGCACGGTGCAGTAAGCGCAGCGGATGTAGCGGCGGCGCGCTTAACTGACGCGCGGTCTTTGCTGGGCAGGCCTTTGCTGGGCGCACAGGTCTGCCCAGCGGCCGGCACGTCTGCCAGTCGGGGCCGGCCGCCACTAGCGCCTGGACCTGGAGCGGAGCCATCGGCTTCGCTCCCCGGCGACAGCCGCGCCGTAGAATAGGCGCAGTTGCCCGCCCGGCTGCGAATAGATTGGCCAACCCGTCCGTTGCTTCACCGCTTTGCGGGCGCGGCTGGTATGCGAACTTGGCACGTACGCGCGTACGCTGCAGGGCCGCGTGCCTTCCGCGCCGCACACGCGCTGTCCGCCGGAGTGCTGGCTGCTCGAACTGGCTCGTGGCCTAGGCTGCGGGCCGTTTTTTTTCCAGAGGTGATTAGATGGAATTCAAGGATTACTACGCAACGCTCGGCGTGGAGCCCAGTGCAGGCGATGCGGAGATCAAGACCGCCTACCGCCGGCTCGCGCGCAAATATCACCCCGACGTCAGCAAGGAAGCTGGCGCCGAAGAGAAGTTCAAGGCGATCAACGAAGCCTACGAAGCGCTGCGCGACCCGGCCAAGCGCAAGGCTTACGACCAGTTGAAGGCGCAGGGTTTCCGGCCGGGCGACGAGTTCCAGGCCCCGCCCAATTACGGCGGCGGGCAGGGCTTCGATTTCGAAGAGGTGTTCGGCAACGGCGGTGCGGGTGGCGGCTTCAGCGATTTCTTCGAGAGCCTGTTCGCCGGCCAGCGCGGCGGTCGTCCGCGCGGTCCGGGCGCCGGCCCTGGCGCAGGTGCCGGCCCGCAGGTACGCGGCGACACCCGCGCCAAGCTTGCGGTGCCGCTGGAGGCGGTGCATTCGGGCGACAGCGTCCGCATCACCATCAACGGCAAACAACTGGACGTGCGCGTGCCCAAGGGCGTGCAGCCTGGCCAGGTGATCCGTCTGAGCGGGCAGGGCAATGGCGGCGGCAACCTGTTGCTGGAGATCGAATATGCAGCGCACCCGCACTTCGAGGTCGACGGGCGCAACATCCTGTACACCTTGCAGGTCATGCCCTGGCAGGCTGCATTGGGAACCACGATCAGCGTGCCGACCCTGGGCGGCTCGGTCGAATTGAAGGTGCCGGCCGATTCCGACGCCGGACGCAAGCTGCGCCTGCGCGGTCGCGGCCTGCCCGGGACTACCCCGGGCGACCAGATCGTGGAACTGGAAATCCTGGCGCCGGCCCCGACCGACGATGCGCAGAAAAAGGCATACCGCAACCTGGCCAAGGCGTTTGGCGAGACGCTGAGCTGATCAGCCCAAGCCAGAAGTGCCCCTCTCCCTGCAGGGCAGGCAGGCACGGCCTGCGCGCCAGTGGCGCGCGCGCCTTCGAGTGCCCGCGCCGCGAGCGCGGGCCGGGGCGCGTAGTGGAGGTGAGGGTTCGGTAGGCCACGCGGCGGCAGTCAATGGCGACCGACGCCATCGCATCGCAGCGGCACCCTCATCCGGCGCTGCGCGCCACCTTCTGCCATGGGAGGAGGGAATCAACGCCGCTGTTCGTTGGCTTCTGTGTTGAATCCAATAGCGCCCTGTCCGACGTAGTACTCCTCCAGTCGTCTCCAAAGAACGACGGTCAATGGCCGATCGCAACCCCATCACCAAGCACCAAACCTGGCCCAGCTATCGAAAGCGCGGCCGGCGCACTACACTCGCCGCGCACACTAGGGGAAACACATGGCACGTATTTTGATCGTCGACGACTCGCCATCGCAGCTGCTGGGGATTCAGCGCATCGTTGAGAAGCTGGGCCACGAAACCATCACCGCCACCGATGGTGCCGCCGGCGTGGAAGCGGCCAAGGAGTCGCTGCCCGATTTGGTGCTGATGGATGTGGTGATGCCCAACCTCAACGGGTTCCAGGCCACGCGCACGCTCAAGCGCGAGCCCACCACCCAGCACATTCCGGTGATCCTGGTCACGACCAAGGATCAGGACACCGATCGCATGTGGGGCATGCGCCAAGGCGCCCGCGCCTACATCACCAAGCCGTTCTCGGAAGATGAGCTGCTGGAAGTGATGGAGCGCGTGTTCAATCAGAAAGACGAACCGCCGAAAGCATAAGTACGTCGGCCAGACGTGATCGAAGTCGGATTTCGGGACAGGTCGATTGGGGCGACGGTCGATGTGGGAGAAGGGCACGCCCCGCTCCTTCGTGGCGAGAAGGCACGGCCTGCGCGCCAGTGGCGTGCGTGTTCTGAGCGCCCACGCCGCAAGCGCGGGGTAGGCGTTGGGGTGAGCGTACCTGGCGTAGCCACCGCTCTGCCTAAAACCCACAATCGGGTTGAAGACACCGGCTCCAAGTAAGCAATCGCCTCGCGGCGTGCCCGCTTGCCACGCGCATCACCACGCCTCGCGTGAGAACCAGCCAATCAGGCACGCACTTGGCGAGCTGGCTCCATACAGCCAGAACCCGATCAGCATCCGGGGTGGGGACCAACGACACGCGTGCACAGCTTCCGGGCAGGCATGGCCTGTGCCAGCCCTCGGCGTGTCCGCACACACGCCCCGGTTCCCGGCGCGCCGTCCTACCTCCAAGAACCGCCGCGTTGTTGTCCGCGCCGCCCAATCCGCCCCGCCGGCTAAACCAACCATGCATCACACCGGGCCTTTCAAAACGGTGGGTCTGCCCCATCTAGTAGAATCGGCGAATCAAACAACATGGCGGCACTGCGGGACTGGCCCGCACAGCCCCTCGATCATGGAGCGTGCATGGCCTGGAACACACCCGGCAACAAGGGCGGAGACGGCCCGGATCCTAACCGTCGCAGGTCCTGGGGCCCGCGCGGTGGTGGCAATGGTGGCGGTTGGGGCAATCTGCCCGCCCCGTTGAAAGAGCTGTTCGACGGCGGCGTGGGGCGCTGGATCCTGGTCGCGGTGGTGCTGATGGTGCTGTTCTCCAGCTTCCAGCTCATCGGCGAGCAGCAGCGTGGCGTGGTGCTGCGCTTCGGCCAGTTCTCGCGCATCCTGCAGCCCGGCCCCAACTTCAAGTTGCCTTGGCCGATCGAATCGGTGCGCAAGGTCAATGCCACCGAGATCAAGACCTTCAGCAACCAGGTGCCGGTGCTGACGCGCGACGAGAACATCGTCAACGTCTCGCTCAACGTGCAGTACCAGATCAGCGACCCGCGCAAGTACCTGTTCGGCTCGCGTAATGCCGATCTGGTGCTGGAGCAGGCCGCGCAGAGTGCCGTCCGTGAGCAGGTGGGGCGGTCGGACCTCAATACCGTGCTCAACAATCGCGGTCCGCTGGCGATCGCGTCCAAGGACCGTCTGCAGGCGGCCCTGGATGCCTACAACACCGGCTTGGCCGTCACCGGTGTGACCCTGCCGGATGCGCGCCCGCCGGAAGAAGTGAAACCGGCCTTCGACGAGGTCAACGGTGCCCAGCAGGTGCGCGAGCGCCTGATCAACGAAGCCCAGGCGTACGCCGCCAAGGTGGTGCCCGAAGCGCGCGGCCAGGGTGCACGCACCCGCACCGGTGCCGAAGGCTACAAGCAGGCCACCATCTCCAAGGCCGAGGGCGACGCCGATCGCTTCACGCTGTTGCAGGCGCAGTACGCCGGTGCGCCGGAGGTCACCCGCAAGCGTCTGTGGCTGGAGACGGTGCAGAAGGTGTTGTCGGAGAACCGCAAGGTGATCGGCAGCGATGGCCGCCAGGTCATCTATGTGCCGCTGCCGGCCGATGCCGGCAAGGCTGCCAACGCCAGTGGCAACCCGGGCACGGGCGGCATCCCGTCGATGGTGCCGCAGGACGTGCTGTTGAATCCGCCGCAAAGCACCAGCAGCGAGGCCATCCGTAACCCGGAACGCGGCCCGCGCCCGACCGGCCGTGAGGGAACCGAATAATGAAGAATTCGCTAGTCATCGGCCTGATCGTCGCCGTGTTGCTGACCCTGATGGGCTCGGTGTTCGTGGTGCGCGAAGATCAGACCGCCATGGTGCTCAACCTGGGCCGCGTGGTGCGTGCCGACCTCAAGCCCGGCCTGCACTTCAAGATTCCGGTGGTGGAATCGGTTCGCGTGTTCGATCGCCGTTTCCAGGTGCTGGACACCGCTCCGGCGCGCTACTTCACCGCCGAGCAGAAAGACGTCAGCGTGGACTTCTTCGCCATCGGCTACATCTCCGATGTGCGGGCGTTCTATCGCGCCACCGGTGGTGAGGAGTCGGTCGCCAATTCGCGCCTGGCCCCGATCATCACCGACTCGCTGCGCAACCAGATCAACTCGCGCACCCTGCAGCAGCTGGTCTCCGGCGACCGCAGCGAATTGATCGCCAACCAGCTCAAGGGCATCAACGGCGCGATCAAGGGTCTGGGAATGCAGATCACCGACCTGCGCATCAAGCAGATCGACCTGCCGACCGACAGCCAGGTGATCACCGATGTCTACGAGCGCATGCGCGCCCAGCGCAAGCAGGAAGCCAGCAAGTTGCGCGCCGAAGGCGAGGAACAGGCCCTGACCATCCGTGCGCAAGCCGACCGCGAGTCCACCGTGATCGTGGCCGATGCCGAGCGTGACGCGCAGAAGCTGCGCGGCGAAGGTGATGCAGAAGCCGCCCGCATCTACGGCCAGGCAGGTTCCAAGGATCCCGCGTTCTATGCCTTCTACCGCAGCCTGGAGGCCTACCGCGGCTCCATGACCGACGGCAACGGCGTGATCGTGCTCGACAAGAACGACCCGTTCCTGCAGTACCTCAAGAGCGATCGTTGATTTCGGTAAAAACCTGGAAGTGAAAACGCCCGCAGATGCGGGCGTTTTTATTTATGACGATCAACAGGACCTCTGTCTCTGGCAGCGACGCGCCTCTGCGGCCATTCCGCATCGATGGCGCCGAGTCAGCACGTGGCCGGTGGATGAGAACGGTGGACTTTTGGTCCCAGCCGTTTACCCCAGCCAATTGCGGGCGCCTCGATAAAGCGATAAGTCAGCGCCGCCAGCGGCAAGGTGACCAGTAAGGTGAGCAAGGCACACAGCAGGTACGATAGCGTCTGGTCGTGGCTCCTATGGCGAATGAAGCCGAACACCGGCCCCATCAAGGCGATGACGACCGGATGCCCCAGATAGATCGAGTAGCTGATCTTGCCGAGGTAGGCGGTGAATCGATTGACGATCATGGTTGGCGGGACTTGCGACATGCCGACCAAGAGCAGTGCGTAGACCACGCCGCTGCAGATCCAGAACGCCACCGGACCGATGATGCCGTTTGCACTGGCTGCGATGCATGCGACCAGGCTGATGCTGCCGGTTCCGATCAACAACTTCCCCCGGCGTGTTGCTGTTGCGGTTGGACTTTTCTTCAGCTCGGTGTATGCAAAGAAGGTGCACAGCCCGATGGCGAACACCGGGAGGTGCCGAAGCAAGCCGTAATCACGCGTAGCCGCCATTGCGGCCTCCCCCAGCAATCCTGAGGCCGCCAGCGCCGATGCCAGGACGGTACATAGCGCGAAGACTACCGCGCTGGTCAAGTTCCTGATCCACAGGAATAGCAAGGGGAACACTGCGTAGAACAGCATTTCCACGCCGATTGCCCAGCTGGCCCAGACGATGCCTGCTTCCCAGCCGGGCACCAGATTGAACGTAAACGTCAGATTTGTGGCGATTTCGACCCAAGGGTGGCCGGGATGTGCACCACGGCCGTCGCGGTACGCCGAAAAAGCCAGCCAGACATAAAACAACGGCGCAATGCGAAAGAACCGATGCAGGTAGAAGCTGCGTAATGACTGTCCCGTCGCCGCATGGCGCGGCATGGTGTAACACAGCGAGAATGCGCTGATGACAAAGAACAGCGCGACCCCCGTCGCTCCGGCCTCCAGTACAGGGACCAAGAACGGGCTGGGCGTCAGCGCTGGTGTGGGCATCGCCATGACGTGGAACAGCACGACAGAAAGTGCTGCCAACCCACGCAGCGCATCGAGAAATACCAGGCGATCCGTCTTGGTCATGCATCCCTGCCAGAAATGACAAAGGCGCAACCATAGACGGTGCCGATCTGCAGCTCAATGCGTGAAAGGAGGCGATGTCTGCCAAGACGTATGCATCGCACCCTGTGCACGAGCGATGTCAATGCAGGCACACTTCATGTTCTCCCCGGACATGCTGTTTTCCCATGCAAGAGTTCTTGTCCGCCTTGTGCCTGATCGTTGTCATCGAAGGGCTACTGCTGTTTGCCGTGCCCACCGCGTGGAAGCGCATGGTGGAGCAGTTGTTCAGCCTGCCCACCGCGCAATTGCGTGCCATCGGCGGCGTCACGCTGCTGCTGGGCGTGATCGCGTTGTGGGTCGTGCGTCACTGAGTGAGTGGTCCATGCCGACCGCTACGAGCAGCCTAGGAGCGCACCAGGGCGCGACAGGCATGACAGGTAAAGCGATTCGCGCCAGGGTGCGCTCCTGCCCGGAGGGTGTTGGATTGCCGTAGTGCCGCTGATACGACCGGGGTAGCGGCCGGCACCTGGCAGCACTGCGCACCCCGGCCCGCTGCAATCTGACCAGCCCCTGCTCCTCAGCCCGCCAGGGGTAGTGCACGTCACCCGAAACCCGGATAATGCACAAAAGCCGGACGGGCATGCTCACACAGGGCACCCCGTTCGGCTTTTTCCGTGTCCGGGCTGGTCGCCGCTGCAACGCTCCCCGATGGAGCCGCGCGCCAGGTGGCGCCGCCAGCCCCGAACCGGTCCCATCCCGCGGCCCCGATGGCCGCAGCAAAACTCAGGAGTCCACCCGTCATGGGTCAGTCAGTTGTCGTGCTCGGTGCCCAGTGGGGCGATGAAGGCAAAGGCAAGATCGTCGATCTGCTCACCGAAGAGATCGGTGCGGTCGTCCGCTTCCAGGGCGGCCATAACGCCGGCCATACGCTGGTCATCAACGGCAAGAAGACCGTCTTGCATCTGATTCCGTCCGGCATCCTGCGCGAAGACGCGCTGTGCCTGATCGGCAATGGCGTGGTGATCTCCCCGGCCGCGCTGATCAAGGAAATCAGCGAGCTCGAAGGCGCCGGTGTGGAAGTGCGTTCGCGCCTGAAGATTTCCCCGGCTGCCCCGCTGATCATGCCGTACCACATCGCCCTGGATCAGGCGCGCGAGAAGGCCGCCGGCGGCAAGGCCATCGGCACCACCGGCCGCGGCATCGGCCCGGCGTACGAAGACAAGGTAGCGCGTCGCGGTATCCGCATCGCCGACCTGCATTACCCGCCGCAGCTGGAAGAACTGCTGCGCACCGCGCTGGATTACCACAACTTCGTGCTGACCAAGTACCTGGGCGTGGAAGCGGTGGACTTCCAGAAGACCTTCGACGAAGCGCTGGCCTTCGGCGACTACGTGCAGCCGATGAAGTCGGACGTGGCCGGCATCCTGCACGACCTGCGCAAGCAGGGTAAGCGCGTGCTGTTCGAAGGCGCGCAGGGCGCGTTGCTGGACATCGACCATGGCACCTATCCGTACGTGACCAGCTCCAACACCACCGTGGGCGGCGCACTCGCCGGCACCGGCGTGGGCGCCGATGCGATCGACTACGTGCTGGGTATCGCCAAGGCCTACGCCACGCGCGTTGGCGGTGGCCCGTTCCCGACCGAGCTGGACGACGCAGTGGGTCAGGGCATCCGTGACCGCGGTGCCGAGTACGGCGCTTCCACCGGCCGGCCGCGTCGTTGCGGCTGGATGGACATCGTCGCGCTCAAGCGTGCGGTGGCCATCAACGGCATTTCCGGCCTGTGCATCACCAAGCTCGACGTGCTCGATGGCATGGAAAAGCTCAAGGTCTGCATCGCCTACGAATACCGCGGCAAGCGCACCGAATACGCCCCGCTGGACGCGCAGGGGTGGGAAGAGTGCACCCCGGTGTACCTGGAGTTCCCGGGCTGGACCGAAAACACCCACGGCATCACCGAGTGGGACAAGCTGCCGGTGGCTGCGCGCGCCTACCTGCGCGCGCTGGAAGAACTGGCCGGCTGCCCGATCAGCATCGTCTCCACCGGCCCGGACCGCGACCACACCATGGTGCTGCAGGACCCGTTCGCCTGATCGGCTGACGCCAGACGCGGCATCGTCCAACGGCCCGGCTTGTCCGGGCCGTTGGCATTTGAGGATTGCTGAGATTTGCCATGACTTCCGGCGGTGCCTGCGCGCACTGTTCCGGCGGATCATCCGCGGCCTGGTGCCGCTTGCCTGCCCACTTCGCCCACATCGAGAATTTCCCATGCGTCTTCCCCTGGTGACCGCCATCGCACTGGCCCTGGTCGGTACAAGTCCGGCTGCCTGCGTGCTCGCCGCCGCGCCCGCGCCGACGAGCGCCGCCGCCTCGTCCATCACCACCCAGTTGCCGCGCACGGCCAAGCCCACGCATTACGCGGTGGAGATCACGCCGCATGCCGACAAGATGACGTTCGACGGCAAGGTCGCCATCGACATCAGCGTGCTGCAGGCCACCGACCGCATCGTGTTGCAGGCGGCCAACCTGAGCTTGGCGCGGGGCACGCTGACGCAAAAAGGCGGCAAGCCGCAAGCTGCCAAGGTCGGCACCGATGCCGAGGCGCAAACCGCCACGTTCGCGTTCGACAAGCCGCTGGCAGTGGGCGAGTACGTGCTGTCCATCGACTACAGCGGCGTGATCAACACGCAGGCCAACGGCTTGTTCGCGCTGGATTACACCACCGCGCAAGGTGCGCGCCGGGCGTTGTTCACCCAGTTCGAAAACTCCGATGCGCGCCGCTTCATTCCCTCCTGGGACGAGCCCAACTTCAAGGCCACCTTCGACCTGGCGATCGATACGCCGGCCGGGCAGATGGCAGTGAGCAACATGCCGGTGGCCTCGTCCAAGCCGGGCGCAAACGGGCGCACCCGCATCGCGTTCCAGACCTCGCCCAAGATGTCCACATACCTGCTGTTCGTCAGCGTGGGCGATTTCGAGCGTGCCACCGTCACCGCCGACAACGGCACCGAGATCGGCGTGATCGCGCAGAAGGGCAAGGTGGACCAGGCCCAGTTCGCGCTGGAATCCGGCCGCGACGTGCTGCACGAATACAACGCCTACTTCGGCATCCCGTATCCGCTACCCAAGCTGGACAACATCGCCGCGCCCGGGCGCAGCCAGTTCTTCAGCGCCATGGAAAACTGGGGCGCGATCTTTACCTTCGAATACTCGTTGTTGCTGGATCCGGCGGTGGCCAACATCGACACCAAGCAAGGCGTGTTCACCGTGGCCGCGCATGAGATCGCGCACCAGTGGTTCGGCAACCTGGTGACCATGGCGTGGTGGGACGACCTGTGGCTCAACGAAGGCTTCGCCAACTGGATGGAGGCGCGCACCACGGCAAAACTGCATCCGGAATGGGATATCGACAAGACCGGCCCGGCGCTGAAAAGCCGCGCGGCGATGCGGCGCGATGCGTATGCGACCACACATCCGGTGGTGCAGCACGTGGCCACCGTGGAGCAGGCCAGCCAAGCCTTCGACGCCATCACCTACCAGAAGGGCGAGGCGGTGATTGCCATGCTGGAAGACTACGTCGGCTCGGACCACTGGCGCACCGGCGTGCGCAGCTACATCAAGCAGCACCAGTACGGCAACGCGGTGACCGACCAGCTGTGGCAGCAGATCGACGCGGTGGCCCCCGGCAAGCAATTCACTCAGGTGGCGCACGACTTCACGCTGCAGCCGGGCGTGCCGTTGATCAAGGCCAGCAGCCGCTGCGTCGGCGGCCAGACCGCGGTGACGCTGGAGCAGGGCGAGTTCACGCTGGACCGCCCCGACAAGCCGCCGTTGCGCTGGCATGTGCCGGTCGTCCTGCGCAGCGGCAATGGCGCGCCGGTGCGCGTGCTGGTAGACGGCACCGCGCAGGTGCAGGTGCCCGGCTGCGACGCACCGGTGGTGGTCAATGCCGGGCAAAAGGGCTACTTCCGCACCTGGTATGCGCCCGCGCAGTTCAAGGCGCTGACCACCAGGTTTGCCGCGCTACCGGTGGTGGACCAGGTGGGCGTGTTGAACGACACCAACGCACTGGCCGGTGCCGGCGTGCAGGCGCAGGCCGACGTGCTGGATCTCACCGCCCAGGTGGCGGCAGGTGCATCGCCCGATGTCTGGGACATGGTGGCCAGCATCTACGACGATGTGGATGGCAGCTTCGAGCGCGACCCGGCTGCGCGTACGGCGTGGCGTGCCTATGCCGTGCCGCGCCTGGCGGCCGAATTCGCAACGCTGGGCTGGGACAACCGCGCTGGCGATTCGGCGCAGATCCAGCAGTTGCGTACCCGCCTGATCGCCACCCTCAGCGACATGGGCGATGCCGCCGTGATCGCCGAGGCACGCAGGCGCTTTGCCGCCTTCCAGGCCAACCCCGCCTCGCTGTCGCCGGAGCTGCGCGACAGCGTGCTGGGCGCGGTTGCGCACAATGCCGACGCCGCCACCTGGGACGCCTTGCATGCCTTGGCCAGGCAGGAAACCTCGTCGATGGTGCGCGACACCTATTACGACTTCCTCTCCATGCCCAACGACGAGGCACTGGCCAGGCGCGCGCTGGAACTGGCGTTGACAGCCGAGCCGGGCGCCACCACCGGTGCGAGCATGATCGACCGGGTCGCTTCCCGGCACCCGGAGCTTGCCTTCGACTTCGCGGTGGCGCATCGCACGCAGGTGGACACCCTGGTGGACTCCACCTCGCGTGCCCGCTACTACCCCGGCCTGGGCATGGACTCGGCCGAGCTTGCCACCGCCGACCGGATCAAGGCCTATGCCGAGCAGTACATCGCACCCACCTCGCGGCAGGCCGCGGACAACGCCATCAACACGATCCAGACGCGGGTGAAGCTGCGGGCGGCCTCGCTGCCGCAGATCAAGGCATGGTTGAAGGCGCGCAAGCGCTGAGCGTTGCGGTCATCGCAGCACAGGAAACAGCCCGGTCTTGCCGGGCTTTTTCTTTGCCGCGCCGGCAGTCACCTGGAGGTGGGGAGCGAGGCCGCCGAGCAGCGTGATGCCGGCATCGTGGCGTCCGGGGAGACCATCGCCTGGGACGACATGCGTGGCCATCTGGAAAAGCGCATGGCCGGCGAGCCGGCAAAGCGTCCCACGGCCCGCGAACTAGCCCGGTAGCATGGCGCGTATCGAGCTGGCACCGGAGGTTGCACAGGATCTTGAGCGGATCTTCGACCACCTCCAGCGCCATGAGGCCGCACATGTCGCAGCACGCCTGCACGAGATCATTGCGGCAATCGATGTGCTGGAAACCAATCCGCTGATCGGCCGGCCGGCGGCGACAAGTGCGAACTGGTGATCGGTCACGGCGCGCACGGCTATCTGGCGCTGTACTGCCATGTCGCGCAGATCGACACGGTGTTTGTGCTGGCCGTTCGCTCGCAACGTGAGGCGGGCTTTGCGGGGTCGTGATGTCGGCAGTTCCCTGATCGCTGTAGCCGGTGTCCCTGTTATTCGATGCACTGCCACCCGACCCGCACAAGCCGGTGCTGGAGATCGTCGCGCGCCACGCCGACGTTGCCAACCGGCATCGCCTGCACGCCATAGCCCAAGAAGCCGCCGCAATGCCTCGCCACCCGCCTAGCGCGGTTATCCCATGCGCATCGACGCACTCTCACGCTGCCGGGTATCCATCTCCTGCTGCTGGCTCTGCGCCAACGCCTGCTGGCGATCGGTGCTGGCCACTTCCAGCTGCTGCAGCGACTGCTCCACCGGCGTCTGCACGGCCACATCGGTCGGCATATGGGCGCGCAGGTGCGCCGGGTTGTTCAACTCACCCTGCACCACAAACACATTGCGGCCGGCCGGGCTGTCGGTCGTCTGTTGGCTCAGTACCACGTGGTCGGCCCGGTCCAGGTTATTCTGGCGGGCGAGGGTCATCACGCTGGCGATGAGGCGCTCGCTGTTCTCGTCTGGTGTGCGCCCGGCTTGCGCATCGATCGCGTTCACGCCTGCGCGCACCTGCTGCAGCAATGCGTAGTCCCGGTGCTCAGGGCCGATATCGGCGAGTTTGGTGGGCGACTGCATCCGATCGGGCAGCCCGTCGACCGATACCGTGAGCGGGCTGCGGGTAATGGAGCGGTGCGAATCGTCTTCGTGGAACTGCGTGGCTTTCTGCTGCCGTTCCAGACGCACGGCGCGGGCATCGTCGAGTTCGGCGATACGGCCGGGATTTGTTTCTTCGCGCATGGAAAGATGCCCGCCGCCTGCGCTGACGTTCATCCATTTCTGCTCTTTTTCAAAGTACATTGCGTAGAAGCTGTTGCTGCCGATGACGTTGGGGTCGACGGCTGAGCGGCCTTCCAGCATCTGGATCGCCTCGGTGGTGCCGAGCTTGGCCAGGTACTGGCTGCCGGCCGCCAGTCCCATCTGCGCAAAGGTCTCGTAGCCCGTGTTCCTGATACGGGCAGCGCCGCCGTACTCGTTGTCGAGCATGTTGGTCCAGATCTGTTCCAGCTTCTGGGGGCCACTTTTTTCCAGCGCCGCTTGCAGGAGAACACGTGGGGTCCAGCAGTTGGGGTCGAGCTCATGGTTCAGGAAGGCTTGGTCGTGTGCTCGCATGACGTCCTTGCCGGGAAGGTTCAGTGCCATATCCGGACGCTCTTTGTCGAACCAAGCTTGTCGCAGCTCAAAATCCTTCTTGAGCAGCGTTTGCCCGAACTCTTCCCACTGGCGTTCGCTCAATTCAGCATTGGCAAAGCGCGAGCCAGTACCGTGCTGTGTCTTGGCATAGTCTTGCGCGTAATTGTTAGCCACTTGCCCTGGCAAGCTGTCGTTGCGCACGACGCCTAATGCCAGCGTCCCATAGCCGTCTGCTCCATCAAGCTGCGAGAGATAGTTCCAATACAGCTCGCGATTGCCTTTATTTGCATAGTTGGAAAGAATTTCCAGATCCTGCTCACTCAGTCCGCTCACCGGCTACTCCCTGTAAATACGCTAATCACCGAATTTTATTGCGGGTTAATACGCCCCTCACCGCATCTTCCATGCGCTTCCAGTCCTTCAGGAATGCACGCTTGTAGTTGAGACTGATGGAAAGTTTGTTTTCGATGTCAGAGAAGTAGTGGACGCAACTTGCAGCAACGGCACTTTTTTCATGGACCACTTCAGATCCCTCCAGCCGAACGCCATCTGCTCGAAATTTTTTGCTGTCGCACTTAATGAACGTGGTCAAATTGCCGCTGGAGTCGCGCGCGACGTACCAGTCGTCTTCAAACGCAGGGTTGCGCGTCGGAGGCTCGCCGTGGTGGGCTTCATACGCTTTTACATATGCCGCCATCTTCTCCTCATCAATGGCATAGGGCGTTAATCCGAATGCTTCAGGCTGTGCGATGCGGAGATCGAGCCGGGCGACAGGATTGCCCCGCTCAACTGAGTCTGCCTCTGTACGCCTATCGTTTGACGAGAAACGCTCAAGCAATACCTCAATGGGAACACGGTCGACATAGTCGATAGACACGGAAATTTCTTTCCGGAAATCATTCGTGCGCGGGTTGGCCCGTGCCCCGGGCGGGGTGGGGGTCATGTCTGGCCATTCGATGACAAGCGTCACGCCTTCGCCCGGCCATGGTGCGATCTGGCTGTCCAGGTAGTTGGCGGGGATGCGGAAGGTGTTCGGCCCCAGCTTTACGTCAACCGGCGCGTCCGAATAGGTGTGCCCGTTGATGGTGCGGCCTGTGGTGACGGTGCCTGACATGGGGGAAGTCCTTTTTTGTTCGGGTGATGGCGTCCGTGCACAGGCACTGCCGGTCACGGCGACGGCGAGTGCAAGAGCCAGGCACCGGCCGGATGACATCATGTGCATTGGTCAATCCATTGCAGGGTTCGCCGCAACTATAGGCAACTTGGGATCAGCGCGACAGCAAGGACCAGGCCTGCGATCACCCGTGCCATGCGCCGCATGGCATGGGAATGCGATCACGCGCTGCCGGCAGGAGATGCCGGTGAATCAAGACGCTGGCGGTGCAACGTCAGCTCGCCATGTGTGTTGACGGAGGGCGTTTGCCGCCATCGGTCGCACGTGTCGAGCTGCAGTGCCGTCAACGCAGACGTCGCCGCGTCATGCTCCAAACGCACCGTCGATCGTGTGCATCGCGCCGGTGACAAAGCCTGCCTCCGGGCCTGCCAGCCAGGCCACCATGCCGGCCACTTCCTCGGCGCGACCGTGGCGTTTGATCGCCATGAAGCTGTGCATCAGGTCTTTCATCGGCCCGTTTTCCGGGTTGGCGTCGGTATCGATCGGGCCCGGTTGCACCACGTTGATGGTGATGCCGCGCGGCCCGAAGTCGCGGGCCAGCCCGCGCGCCAGCCCTTGCAGCGCGGATTTGCTCAGCGCGTAGGACGCCATGCCGGGCAGCGGCATGCGGTCGCCGTTGACCGAGCCGATCACGATGATCCGCCCGCCGGGCGGCATCTGCCGCGCGGCCTCCACGGCGCCGTGGTAGGGCGCGTGCACGTTGATGCGGAACAGCCGGTCCACCGCGTCCGGATCCTGGTCCAGCGCATCGCCGAACAACGCGATGCCGGAGTTGACCACCAGCACATCCAGCGGCCCGCTGCGGCGCACCGTGTCGATGACAGCATCGCGGTCGGCGCTGTCGGCCAGCACCGCGGTGCTGCCGGTTTCGCCGGCCAGGCGCTGCGCCGCCTCTGCAGAGCCGGCATAGGTAAACGTGACCCGCGCGCCGTCGGCCACGAAGCGCCGCACGATGGCGGCCCCAATCCCCCGGCTGCCCCCGAGCACCAACACCGACTTGTCTTTGAACGCTGACATGCATCACCTCGCAATTAATGTAGCGAGTAATACATAATAGATTTCGTCTGCCGTCAAGAATTTTGTAACAATGACTACAGAAAACTCCCGGGTCCGCGGCCGGCCGCGCGCATTCGACCCGGATCAAGCGGTCGCCACCGCGCAGCAGCTGTTCCATGCGCGCGGCTACGACGCACTGAGCGTGGCCGACCTCACCCAGGCGCTGGGCATCAACCCGCCCAGTTTCTATGCCGCCTTCGGCAGCAAGGCCGGCCTGTATGCGCGCATCCTCGACCGCTACGCGCAGACCGGGGCCATCCCGTTGCCACAACTCCTGGACAACGCCCGCCCGCTGGCCGACGCCCTGGCCGACGTACTGGAGCAGGCCGCCCGCTGCTACGCCGCAGACCCCGCCGCCACCGGCTGCCTGGTGCTAGAAGGCACGCGCAGCAACGACGCGCAGGCGCGCGAGGCGGCCTGCGGTTTTCATGTCGCAGCCCAGGAGTTGATCCGCTCCCACATCGCCCAGCAGTGCCCGCACGACGCAGACCGGCTGGCCGATTTCGTCAGCACCACCATGGCCGGGCTGTCCGCCAGCGCGAGGCATGGGCAGAGCCTGGAGCGTCTGCTGGCGAGTGCGCGCTTGGCGGGGGAGGCGCTTCGGGCAGCGCTGCGTGGCTAGGCAGGGCCGGTGCGGGGCAGAAGGCTTTCTATAGTGTGAGCGCAGCTGCTCGCTAATCGAGGTGCGCCTGCCGCTAACCAGTACGGTCAATCGGCAGGTGGTACAAGATGGTCGCGATCTGCCGTCGCTCAGGCAGAGCCGTTGTTGGGTGAATGGCGAAGCAGGAAGGAGCAGGGCAGCGCCTACGGGCCATTCCATGTTCTAGGCTAGCTTTAACACAGGCCACTTCAGCCTCTTTGGGCAATGCTGGCGATCACATGGAGCCACACGCAGCGTGTTGGTTGAACCTTTCGAACCATCCGAATTGCTGTCCAACCCGGACGGTCGCGCTGAGTCCCTACCAGATGGCGTAGTCGCTGGATCCAGCGTCTATTTCGGTCCCACAATGAGAGTGTCGCTGAACCGTTTTCGTCTGCGATCAGTCACTTGACCGAGCCTGCTCATACGGCCACAGTCCAGGACGTTCACCCTCTTCGTTCAAGGATGCCCGTGAAGAAGCTGACGCATTGCATTGTGGCGACCGCGCTGGTGCCCATCATGACGCTTGGGTGTGCACAGCTTTCGGTGGAACAGGCTGCCGCAAAACCTTCAAATGGTGCACAAGAAGCATCGTCTTTTCCTCAGGCGCCTGCTGCCACGCCTTCACCTTGGGTGTCCTTCAAACTGGAACGGCAGATGGGCGCCGTCTGTGTGGACAGTACGCAATCACAGGGCTCCTCGCCTGCGCCTTTGCTAAGGGACGGGTTTTGCAAAGGCCCGGCACCTGCGCACATGGCGGCTGCATTGCTTGCCCCGCCTGCAGATGCGGTCGATGCCTCGCCGCAAGCGCGCGAAGCGCGCCTGCGCGATGCCGTGTACGTGGCCGCACCCGGATTGGGACGGCGCGCGGACTTCACCGTGATGGCGGGTGAACTGACGATCCGTTCGTTTGAAAGTGCTGATCCCGACAAAACGGTGTACTTGGTCTGGCCGGTGAAATGTGGCGCGGGCGAGGCAGGCCTCGCGTGCCAGTCAGGCAAAGGACGAAAGGCGTATCGCGTCACCAAGGACGGCACCGCACGCGATGTCAGTGCAGCGGTGTTTCCACCAGCGCCTAGCTTGACTGCAGAAGATGTTGCCCGGCAAAACGACCACGGCGGCTCGGAGCTTTTTCTGTTCGATGACAAGCTGCCCTTGGCGCCGACAATGCGATGGTTGATGGAATTCGATACTGACCAGCCGCTGGCCACCGATGACCCAAAGCGCGTCGGGTCTTACGCCCATTTTGGTTTTATTCGGTGGACAGGCGAACGCTTCGAGCTGGTAGAACGAGTCGCTAGAGCGCACTGGCCGTGTCGCCAGCAGCGCACAGGCGAACCGGCATGTGCGGATTATCCAGATGGTGAGGACCGTTTCGTTTCCAGTTAATACAGCATGGCAACCGATTGCCAAGCGATGACGTGCGGCCTAAGGTGAACGGCTTGCGCACGGGTCGCAGCAGGCCTGAACAGTGGCCCGTGGGGCGGAGCAATACTGATGCAGTTTGATAAAAAAATCAGGTCGATCGTGAGCTAGGCCATCCAGACGGAGCAGAGCATGCATCATCGCCATTTAAACGGACTGGTCGTGGGTGCCGTGCTTAGCGTCGTAGCTGGATGTGTCCAAGACAGCGCCCGCTCGGCAACACGCTCCCCTGCGACCTCACCCGCCGCCGAGAATGTCTATCCCGCTGTGCCCTCGTTCTCTCCAAAGCCTTGGAAGCGCTTCGCGCTGGAGCAAGGCATGGGGGCAGCCTGTTCAACCCGGTCGCAACGAACCTCCTCTGGCCGCAGCGTTCTGTTGCCCGCTGACGAATGCATTGGCCCTGCGCCGCGTCCCCTGGCTGAGGTCATCTTGTCGCTTCCATCCGCTGATCTGGGCGTTGCCACCGAAGCACGCGGCGAGGCCTTGAAGCATGCCGCGTATGTTGCGTCTCCGGGTTTGGGCGCGCGCGCCGATTTCATGTTGGCCGCAGATGCATTCTGGGTGCGCTCGTTCGAGTCGCGTGATTCACGTCATACCGTCTACCTGGTCGGCGGGGTGAGGTGCACCGAACGGGCATTGGACTGCAAGAACTCAAGAGGCGTGCGGGCATTTCGGTATGAAGAGAAAGGCCAGCTGGTGGATGTGAGTGGAGAGGTGCTGCCCCCTGCGCCCGCATTGTCCGAAGACGAGGTCCGGCACTATCAGGCCTATGCGGAGCCGATCCCCTTCCTGGATGTATCGCGCCTGTGGCAAGTTCCCGTGTTGCGCTGGGTCATCGAGTCAGATCCGGATGCCCCGCTTGCCGATGACCCGCGCTATTACAACGACTGGGCTTATCTGCACTTTGGATTTCTGGTCTGGACCGGACAACGCTTTGAATTGATGGACAAGGTTGATCGCGCGCGATGGCCATGCAGACCTGCGGCCGCGGGAAGGGCTGCTTGTTCGGGTCCACTGGACAACAGGGGCGATCGTTTCGTCACTCCTTAATCGATGCAGGGAGAGCAAAGATGTCTCGGGTCATAGAGGTCAGTATTAAAGAGCGCGCAGACGAGGTAGTTGCGCTATTCAATGCAAACCGTCCTGCAGATGCGGTGGCATTGCTGGAACGGCATCGACAGGGGCAGCCAGAGGTCGTGCAAGAAAGCATGGATCGCTACGTCAGCACCCAGGCCGAGCGCAGCATCGCCGCCAGTGCAGAACGCGCGCAGACGCAGACGCCAGGTACAGCCGCAGGAATACAGCGCCTGGAACGCGTCCAAACGACGCCGCCACGATTTCCATCCGAAAATGAGATGGCCGCACTCGCCGACGGCCAGAAGTACGACGTCTACGCAAGCATCGCGCAAGTCCGTGGCAATGCGGCAGCGGATCAAGCGCTGGCAACGCCAGGGCAACGGGTGATTCTAGGGCTGCGCCAAGAGAACTCCACGCTCGACGCCATGGAGGATTCAGCCCATCCAACCCAACGGCGGGCAGACAACCCGACAACTGCGCGCGACGAGTCTCGTGGTGGGAGCGGCGTCTACAACGATCGCTTGGTCGTTCTTTGGAAGGACGCAGACGGCACAGCGCATGTGGTTGAGTCCAATCGCGCCAACACCGAGCCCACTGCACAGTATGACCACCATGCCGGCAACACAGGGGCTAGGCCGCTGGGCGAGGGCGGCCGCGAGAACCGCAGGTTCGATCCCTCCCCCGGATTTGAAAGCATTACGCGGCCCCGCAAGATTGAGGGTGACGATGTCAACGCGGACGGCGTTCGCGACCTTGGCCGCCTGCATGACGGCACGATCGAAATGCAGATGGCTCAGCATCCGAACCCCTTATTGGCTGGGACAATGGACTCTGCGCTGAAACCGAGCCAGGCTGCGGTCGCCGCAGGGCGTGGCATGGTGCAGCGGGACAGCAATGCCGATGGCTGGTTCGATCAGGCCGATGTCAACGGCACGCAGGATCTCAACGACACGTTCAAAATTCATCGCGGATCACGTGGCAGCACTGATTCGGCCGGTTGCCAGACGATCCACGCGGACGACTACGACGCATTCATGAATGCGGTTCAAGGCAATCCCGCGCAGACGCGCTGGCAATACGTGCTGACGACCACTACTCCTAGTCCGGTGCGAGAGCAACAGCTAGACCAGGGGCATCAACAGGAAGGGCCGCGGCCGAACCAGCATCAGCATGGCAATCAGCCGCCTCACCTACCGCGGCAGGAAGGTGGGCCGGCAGAGCCGCTGCATGGCAGGCGGGGACAGACAAACCTGGAGTCCACGCCGCAGGCGCCTCATCCCCTGCACGCACAAGCCACGACCCTGGTTGGCCAATTGGACGCCAGCATGGGCCGCGCCAGCGATGCGCACAGCGAGCGGATGAGCGCAAGTCTTGCGCACTTGGCAAAGGAACATGGGCTTGAGCGGATCGACCATGTGTTGCTGAGCAACCAGACGCCACGCTCTGCCGCAGGGGCGACAGTGTTTGTAGTGCAGGGTGAGCCAGGCAATCCAGCCCATCTGCGTGCCAGTATGCCGACGGACGTAGCGGTCAGCACACCGGTTGAGCAGTCGCTGGCAAAGCTGCAAGAGCTCGATGCGCGTACGTTGGCGCAAGCGCAGAGTCAGGCGCAGGAAAGATTTGTGGCGCAGGAAGAGGCTGTCAAGCCACGAAGCATTGGGTGAGAGCTTTTGGCTTTTGCTTTTGACCTGTAGACCACCGCTCCAGGCAGCGTGTAGCTGAGACTTCCTGCACAAACACGTTGTTCGCCGCATTCCATATTCCGGAATATGGAATGCGGCAGACTCGGCTGTGGCATTGAAGCCCAAGGATCTCGTGGTGCCACACAAGCAGGGTTGCCCAGGCGGGCTTGGCCTCGACCTGTGTCTCCCTTGGAGAAGTGCTGTGTATGAGCGGTTCTCAGGTGCATCGTAACGTCAAGCGCGCGGTGGGATCTGGCACGTGCCAGCGTTGTGTTTCAGTGTTCATGGCCCATCGCGTCAGCGTAGCTGCGACATTGTCGGCTTAGGTCTGCAAAGAAAACCTTGAAGCACCGGCGCTCGCTTGCGATGATGCATTGCAATTGCAACGCACTGGGCATGCCATGAAATCCGCATCTCTTCCATCGCTCCGGGTAGACCCGGCGCTGCGCGAAGCGGCCGAGGCCGTGTTGCAGGATGGTGAGACGCTTTCCAGCTTTGTTGAGCACTCCGTGCGTGCCCAGGTGCAGCAGCGCCAGCAGCAGGAAGCCTTCATTGCACGCGGGCTGGCCTCGCGTGACAGCGCCAAGGCGTCCGGCCGGTACATCGACGCGAGGGATGTGCTTGCCGGGCTGCAGTCCCAACTGGACAAGGCGCGCAAGGGCTAAGCCAACGTGGGATTTTCCGTCCGCTTCACTCAGCAGGCACGTGAGGATCTCGCGCGTCTTTACGACTGCCTGCTACAGCGTGCCGAAGGCGACTTCACCGTGGCCGAGCGCGCGCTTCAGGCCATCGGCGACGGCGTCACCGTGCTTGAACTGGCCCCTTTGAGCTGCCGCAAGGCGGGGGTGGCGGACCCGTTCTTGCGGGAGCTGGTGATCGGCTTCGGTGCCAGCGGCTACGTCCTGCTGTTTGAGGTGGAAAGCGATCAGGTCGTCACCGTTTTGGCAGTCAGGCATCAGCGTGAAGACGACTATCATTAAGCACGGCGTTAGCGCCAACGTCGTGCCACAGGGGAAGTAGATGGCCAATATCAGCAGGCGCCGCACGGGGGAATTAACCCGTGCGCTGTTCCATATCCTCAAGACCCAGCCGGAGGGCATGCGCGCCGCAGACGCGCTGGCCGCACTGGAAAAGCAGGTCGTGCTCACCGAGTACGAAGCCGGCGACTACGAAACCGGCGGCCGTCGCTTCGAGAAGATCGTGCGCTTCAGCACCGTGGCGCCGGTCAAGGCCGGCTGGCTGGTCAAGGACAAAGGCATCTGGACCCTCACGCCAGAGGGCGAAGCGGCGCTGGACGCCTACCCGGATCCCGAGCAGTTCATCCGTGCAGTCGGCCAGCTGTACAAGAAGTGGAAGAGCGCCCAGCCCGTCGCCGACGAGGTCGACGATCCCGAAGGCGAGCTCATCGAGGAATCGGCCAGCATCACGCTGGAAGAAGCCGAAGAAATGGCATGGGCCGAGATCGAGGCTTACCTCGCCGCGATGCCGCCCTACGACTTCCAAGAGCTCGTGGCCTCGTTGCTGCGGGCGATGGGGTATCACGTTGCCTGGGTCGCACCGCCCGGCAAGGACGGTGGCACCGACATCATTGCCTACAACGACCCGCTGGGCACACGCCCGCCGCGCATCAAGGTGCAGGTCAAGCGCAATGCCAACTCGCCGCGGATCGATGTGACTGGCCTGCGCAGCTTTATGGCGGTTCTGGGAGAGGGCGATGTCGGTCTGTACGTTGCGCTGTCCGGCTTCACCAAGGATGCCGATTTTGAGGCGCGGCAGTCGCATCGTCGCATCAATCTGATTGATGCGCGAAAGTTGGTGGAGCTATGGACCACGCACTATTCACAGCTTGAGGACACCGCCAGGGCCCGTCTGCCGCTCAAGCCGGTTTGGTTTCTGGCCGGAAAAGAATAAGTAGGTCCGAGCATCGTGCGCGCCATGCTTGAAACAACCCCTGGCTAAGTGGCTATCGATGCCGAAAAATTACTTTGTGCCGCTGAAGCGGCTCCACTGGCAGGCGTGATGCACGCCCTCAAGCAGTACGGAACGACGCAGTGACATCCACCGAGCAAAATACCGAACGTTTTCTCGCCATGTTGCAGTCTCTCGGCGGCTCTGCTGGCAACGGCAAGCTGCGAGAGGAACTTGGCTGGCAGGAAAGTACGTATCTACGCATCAAACACCTGTTGATCGAGCAAGGCGACATCGTGTCTGGCCGAGGGCGCGGCGGTTCCGTCGCGCTTGCTGAGACGGCTGTGATGCAAAACAGAGCCCGAAATTCTGGTGCAAAACAGGCAGGAAAAGTAGTGGAAGTTCTTAAAGCAAAGGCATCCAAGACGCATGCCGAGGCAGACACAGTGCCGTCGGTGAGGCGCAGCGGCGTAGTCAAAAAGTCTGACTTGTACAGCTCCATCTGGGCGTCCTGCGATGAGCTGCGCGGTGGCATGGACGCAAGCCAGTACAAGGACTATGTGCTGTTCATGCTGTTCATCAAGTACATCAGCGACAAGTACGGCAATAGCAAGGACTTCGCTCCACCTGTCGTCATCCCGCCTGGCGCCTCGTTCAAGGACATGGTGGCGCTCAAGGGCAAGGCCGATATCGGCGACAGGATCAACACGCAAGTCATTCAAAAGCTGATCGACGCCAACACCAAGCTGGCGCGCAGCGACTTCCCAGACTTCAACGACCCCAACAAGCTCGGCGAAGGCCCAGCCATGGTCGAGCGGTTGGGCAATCTGATCGCCATCTTCGAAAAGCCCGAGCTGAACTTCGCCAACAACCGGGCCGACAACGACGACCTGCTCGGCGATGCGTACGAGTACCTGATGCGCCACTTTGCGCAGGACTCCGGCAAGAGCAAAGGCCAGTTTTACACTCCCTCTGAAGTCAGTAGCATCATCGCCCAGGTGATCGGCATCTCGCATGCCAATAGCCGCGGATCTACGACCGCCTACGATCCAACCTGCGGCTCAGGCTCACTGCTGCTGAAAGTGGCAGCCGAGGCAGGCCGGCAGATCACGCTGGAAGGGCAGGAAAAGGACGTGACCACTGCCGGCCTGGCGCGGATGAATATGATCCTGCACCACTTCCCCAGTGCCACCATTCTTGGCGGGGATACGCTGTCCAACCCCAGGTTCAAGGATGGCGAGCAGCTGCGTAGCTACGACTATGTGGTCGCCAACCCGCCGTTCTCGGACAAGAAGTGGTCCACCGGGCTGACACCCGCCAACGATCCTTATCAACGTTTTGCCTGGGGCGCACCGCCGGACAAGCAGGGCGACTACGCCTATTTGCTGCACGTCATTCGTAGCATGAAGGCAACTACCGGCAAGGGTGCCATCATCCTGCCGCATGGCGTGCTGTTTCGTGGCAATGCGGAAGGCGTCATTCGCAGGCAACTGGTGCGCTCCGGCATGCTCAAGGGCATCATCGGCTTGCCGGCCAACCTGTTCTTCGGCACCGGCATCCCCGCCTGCATCCTGGTGCTGGACAAGGAAAATGCCAGCGCCCGCAAGGGCATCTTCATGATCGACGCCAGCAAAGGCTTCATCAAGGACGGCCCCAAGAACCGCCTGCGCGAGCAGGATATCCATCGCATCGTCGATGCCTTCCGCCGTGGCGTGGATGTGCCGCGCTATGCCCGTATGGTGCCGCTGGATGAAATCGCCAGCGACAGGAACAATTACAACCTCAACCTGCCGCGCTACATCGACAGCAGCGAGCCGGAAGACCTGCAAGATATCGATGCCCACCTCAACGGCGGCATCCCCGAGCGCGACATCGACGCGTTCGCCGCCGATTGGGAGGAAATGCCCGCCTTGCGCCAGGCGCTGTTCGAGGCCGAGCGCCCTGGTTATGCGCGGCTGCGCCAGCCGGTAGCCGAAGTGCGCCCCGTCATCCTGGCCCACCCGCAATTCCAGCGATTCCGCAGCAAGGTCGAAACCCTGTTCGGAAAATGGCGACAGGCTGTCACCCCGCTGCTGGCAGGCATTCAGCCCGGCGCCAAGCCTAAGGCGCTGATTGCGCAGGTCTCCGAAACCCTGCTCGCGACCTTCCACGCCGCGCCCCTGCTTGACCCCTACGATATCTACCAGTTCCTGATGGACTACTGGGCGGAAGTGATGCAGGACGATGCCTACCTGCTCGCCGCAGACGGCTGGGTGGCGCTGCCCCGGCGCATTGTTGAAACCGACAAGAAGGGCAAGACCAAGGACAAGGGCTGGATCTGCGATCTGCTGCCCAAGTCCTATATCGTTGCCCGCTACTTCGCCACCGAGCAGGCCGAGCTGGAGGCCAAACAAGCCGAGCTTGATAGCGTTGCTAGCCAGCTTGCCGAATTGCAGGAGGAACACAGTGGCGAAGATGGTGCCTTCGCGGGCTTCGACAAGATCAACGCCGCGCAGGTGAAAGACCGTATCGCCGAGATTGGCGACGACGCCGACAGCGCTGACGAACGCGCCGTGCTCCAGCAGTGGCAGCAGCTCAGCGCCCACGAAGCAGCGCTGAAAAAGACCGTCAAAGCGCTTGAAGGGGAACTCGACCAGCAAGCCTACGAGCAGTACGCCAGCCTCGGCGAAGCAGAGGTGAAAACGCTGGTGGTGCAAGACAAGTGGCTGGCCCGTCTGCACGCCGACGTGCAGCAGGAGCTGGAGCGCATCTCGCAAACCCTGGCTCAGCGTATCCGCGAACTGGCCGAACGCTACGACACCCCACTGCCGAAACTGGAAGACGATGTGGTGGCCCTCAGCGCCAAGGTGGAAGCGCACCTGAAACGGATGGGGGCGAGATGGAAGTGAAGCCGGGCTACAAGCATACGGAAGTAGGGGTGATCCCGGAAGATTGGAATGCTGTAATGATGGAGGAAATTACAACTCATATTGGCGATGGGCTGCATGGAACACCAATCTATTCGCCCAATGGGGAATACTTCTTCATCAACGGGAATAATCTGAATTGCGGCAAGATTGTTGCGGTGAGTGACACAAAGTCTGTCGATCACTTAGAGTTTTTTAAGTACCGAAAACCATTAAGCGAGCGGTCAATCCTGCTTTCTATTAACGGAACTATCGGAAACCTTGCATTGTATGGCGGCGAAAAAGTCGTGCTGGGCAAAAGCACGGCTTACCTGAACGTTAATTCTGATGTCTGCAAGAATTTTGTTTATCACGCACTTCAGGCGAGTATCGTAAGGTGTCAGTTCTTCGATGGTTTAACTGGATCGACTATCGGCAATTTAGGTTTAGCAGCTATCCGGAAAACACAGATTCCGATTCCTTCAGTAGCCGCAGAGCAGCACGCCATCGCGATCGCCCTCAGCGACATGGATGTGCTGCTGGACGAACTGGATCGTCTGATCGCCAAAAAACGCGCCATCAAACAGGCTGCCATGCAACAACTCCTCACTGGCCAAACCAGCCTGCCGGGGTTCAGCGGGAAGTGGGAGGTGAAAAAATTGGGAGCGCTTGCGGTAATCTCGAAAGGAGAACAACTGCACATCGATGAATTCGGCACAGATGGTCAATTTCCCCATTTCAATGGTGGTATTTCGCCATCGGGCTTTGCGAATAAATTCAACACGCCAGCTAACACCATCGCAATTAGCGAAGGGGGCAATTCATGTGGCTACGTTCAACTTGTGTCTCTACCGTTCTGGTGTGGTGGCCACTGCTACTCTGTCGTACCCCAAAGTGCAGATAACCGTTTCTTGTTTCACGCATTGAAGAACCAGCAACAGGCCATACAGGGTCTGCGCGTTGGATCAGGATTGCCCAACGTTCAAAAGAAATCGCTTGGCAGTTTTGAAGTTCACCTGCCTCGCGAAAAATCCGAACAAGTCGCCATCGCCACCATCCTCAGTGACATGGACGCCGAAATCACCGCGCTCGAAACCCGCCGCACCAAGACCCGCGCCCTCAAGCAGGCCATGATGCAGGAGTTGCTGACTGGCAGGACGCGGCTGGTTTGAGCATGCTGAATGTCCCGACGCTGTCCCACAAAGAAAACAACGGATCACGTGCGAGATGGAAATTCGATGACTGACCAACCCACTTCCCTCAACCCCGCGCCGCAAGGCTACGCCGACTGGCTGGCCGAGCTGAAAGGACGCATCCACGGCGCGCAGCAACGTGCCGCGCTTGCGGTCAATCGGGAGTTGGTAGGGCTGTATTGGGAAATCGGTCGGGATATTCTGGCGCGGCAGGCCGAACAGGGCTGGGGCGCGAAGGTGATCGAGCGGCTGGCCCATGACCTGCGCACCGCCTTCCCGGACATGAAGGGCTTTTCACCGCGTAACCTCAAGTACATGCGGGCCTTTGCCGAGGCCTGGCCGGATGAATCATTTGTGCAAGCGGTGCTTGCACAATTGCCCTGGTATCACCAGCTGGCCCTGCTGGACAAGCTGCCCGGCCCTGAAACTCGCCGCTGGTATGCCGCAAAGGCCATCGAGCATGGCTGGTCGCGCAACGTGCTGGTCATGCAGATCGAATCCCACCTGCTGGAGCGTAGCGGTTCGGCGGTGACGAACTTCCCGGCCACCTTGCCCGCCCCGCAGTCCGACTTGGCCATGGAGTCGTTGAAAGATCCGTACCGCTTCGATTTCCTCGGCCTGGGCGAGCAAGCGCAGGAACGCGAGATCGAAGGCGCGCTGGTGCAGCACGTGACCGATTTCCTGCTGGAACTGGGCGCGGGCTTTGCCTTTGTGGGGCGGCAGGTGTTGCTGGACGTGGGCGGCGAGGAGTTCTTCATCGACCTGCTGTTCTATCACCTCAAACTGCGCTGCTATGTAGTAATCGAACTCAAGGCCGGCAAGTTCAAGCCCGAGCACCTGGGGCAACTGGGTTTTTATCTGACCGCGGTGGATCGGCAGGTGAAGCACGCGCAAGACAACCCGAGCATCGGCCTGCTGCTTTGCAAGAGCAAGAACAAGGTGGTGGCCGAATACGCGCTGGGCGACAAGTCGCAGCCGATGGGCATTGCCGAATACAAGCTGGTGGAATCTCTGCCGCAAGAGCTGCAAACCAGCCTGCCGAGCATCGAGCAGATCGAGCGGGAGCTGGCCAGCGCTTTCAAAGAACGCACCAAGGAATGATGCAATGACCCAACACATGCCGCGCTCCGAGCGCAACTCACAAAATCGCGTAGCGCGCCTGTTCGCTGACCCCGTAGACAAGGGCGGTCTGGGTTACGAGCACCTTGGCAACTGGAGCAAGCGCGAGAACAATCGGGCCATTGAAGCCGATCTGTTACGCGCCAATCTGGCAGCGCGTGGTTACGCGCCTGCCCATATCAGCGCCGCACTGCAAAAGCTGGAAGTTGCGGTGGATGCCACCGGCATCACGCCCTATCAGGCCAACCTGCGCACCTACCAATTGCTGCGCTATGGCGTGCCGGTGCAGATTGCGGCCGGCAAATCGCACGAGACGGTACAGCTGATCGACTGGGCGCAGCCGCAGCGAAATCAGTTTGCCCTTGCCGAAGAAGTGACGCTGAGAGGCGGCAGCACACGTCGGCCGGACATCGTGCTGTACATCAATGGCCTGGCGGTGGCAGTGATTGAACTCAAGCGCAGCTCGGTGGATCTGGGCGACGGCATTCGCCAGCTGCGCAGCAATCAGGAGGAGGCGTTCAACCAAGGTTTCTTCAGTACGGTGCAGGTGTTGCTGGCCGGAAGCGACGCGCAGGGGCTGCGCTATGGCACCACCGGCACCCCGGAACAGTTCTTCGTGCAGTGGAAAGACGAACAACCATTGGCTGCAGTAGCGGCAGGCGCCTTATTGGATCGTCCACTGGCACAGATGTGTAGCAAGGTGCAGTTGCTGGACTTGATCCGCAACTTCGTGATCTTCGACGCAGGCTTCAAGAAGGTGCCCAGGCAGCACCAGTACCAGGGCATCAAGGCGGCCCAGGCGCGCATTGCACAACGCGAGGGTGGTGTGATCTGGCACACCCAAGGCAGTGGCAAAAGCATCTTGATGGTGCTGCTGGCCAAGTGGCTGCTGGAGCATGACTCACAGGCGCGCGTGTTGGTGATCACTGACCGCGACGAACTGGACAAGCAGATCGAAGGTGTCATGCGCAATGCCGGTGTGATCGGTGCGGACTCCGCTTCGCCGCGCATTACCTCCCGAGCGGACTTCGCGCGAAAGCTAAGTGCGGCGGCGCCGCGCCTGCTGTGTGCGCTGATCCACAAGTTTGATGCTGCGGACCTCAAGGGCGAGCCGCCTGAGATCCATGGGCGCTTCTACGTGTTTGTTGACGAATGCCACCGTACTCAGGGTGGCAACATGAACAAGCAGATGAAGCGCTGGCTGGGCGATGCGATTTTCATTGGCTTTACTGGCACGCCGCTACTGCGCAAGGACAAGCAAACCACCCGCGATGTGTTCGGGACCTACATCCACACCTACAAGTTTCACCAGGCAGTGGCAGACAAGGTGGTGTTGGACCTGAAGTACGAGGCGCGCGATGTGCCGCAGCGGTTGACCTCGCGTGCGGCCATCGATGCCTGGTTCGAAAAGAAAACGCGAGGGTTGAACAACTTTCAGAAATCCATCCTGCGCAAGCGCTGGGCAACGATGGAAGAGTTGATGAGCGGTAAAGAGCGCAAGGACCGCATCGTTGCCAACATTATCGAGGATTTCAGCCTCAAGCCCCGCCTGGACAACGATCGTGGTACGGCGATTCTGGTGGCTGCGTCGATCTACGACGCATGCCATTATTTTCGGCTTTTCCAGAACACACATTTTAGCCCGCATGTGGGTGTCATCACATCGTTTGAGCCCAATCCGGCGGCGATCTCGAAGGCGTCATCGGGCAGCGATGAGCGTTACAAATACGACACCTATAAGCAGCATGTGCTGCGCGCCGGCCAAACAACCAAGCAGTACGAAGACGAAACCAAGCGCCGCTTCATTGAAGAGCCGGCCAGCATGAAACTGCTGATTGTTGTCAGCAAGCTGTTAACAGGGTTCGATGCGCCCAGTTGCACTTACATCTACCTGGACAACGAGCTGCATGACCACAACCTGTTTCAGGCCATTTGTCGTACCAATCGTCTCGACGGCGAGGACAAGGACTATGGCTACATCGTCGATTACAAAAAGCTGTTCGATGATGTGCAGCAGGCCATTGCGGTGTATAGCTCCGACGCGTTGGACATCGACGCCGGTAACGGTGGCGACAACAACATCCAGCTAAAGAATTGGCTGGGCGAAGGTCGTAAACAGTTGGACGAAGCACGCGAGGCGTTGCACTACCTGTGCGAGCCGGTCGGGCACCCTCGCGAAGTGGAGCAGTTCATCCACTACTTTTGCGGCCATGCGGGTGATCCGGAGGCGCTACTGGAGAGTGAGGCGCTACGTATTGCCTTCTACAAAGCGGTAGCGACCTATCTGCGCGCCTTTGCCGCAATTGCCCAGGACTTGGCCGAGGCGGGTTACTCCAATAGCGAGGCCGACACCTTGCGGCGAGAAACCGAGTTCTATGCCGAGGTTAGGTCTGCCATCAAGCATTGCAGTTGTGAGGAGCTGGATATCAAACCCTTTGAGGCTGATATGCGACATCTCATCAACACCTATGTCCATGCCGAACCGGCACAAGCATTGGGGCAATTGGCCGAGCTGTCGCTGACTGAGCTGATCATCGAAACCGGCGTCCATGATGCCATCGCCAAAAAGCTCAACGAGAAGGGCAAGCTCTCAAAGAATGCCATTGCGGAAACCATCATCAACAATGTCCGCAAGACCATTATCCGCGACCGCCTGACTGATCCGCGGTTTTACGAGCAGATGTCCAAGCTGCTCGACGATTTGATCCAACAAAGCCGCGAGAGCACTGAAGCCTACGAAGCATTTCTGAGGAAGGCAGAGGCGTTGGTGATGACCTGGCATGAGAGACAGCACGATAGTGATGAACCCACCATGCTGCGTGGCAATGCCGGCGCGCTGGTGATTTATCGCAATCTGCCGGACATCATTTCTGATGACGCTCAACCTGGACATGGCGCTGTCCAGGAGCCGGAAGTGAATTACGGCAACCGCCTGGCCTTCCTGGCGCTGAAAATCGATCGCCTGATGCATGACGAGGCTCCGGCAGGATGGCGAGGAGATGAAGCAAAGGAACGCATTGTGCAGAATGTTCTGTATCCGCTGACGGGGCGCAATCGCGAGGCCACGCTCAAGCTGTTCGAGCTGCTGAAAAGTCAGTCGGGCTATTGATGAAACAGACGCACATCCGCCTGGGCGAGCTGGACATTGCGGTCACCTTCAAGGCTGTGAAGAATGTTCATCTGTCTGTTCACCCGCCGCAAGGCGAGGTGACGCTGGTGGCGCCGACTGGCACACGGCTTGAAGTGGCACGCGCTTATGCGATTTCAAAGTTGCGTTGGATTCGCCAACAGCAGATGCAATTGCTGGCGCAGATACGTGAAACACCCCGGCAGTTTGTAACCCGCGAGAGTCATTACATCTGGGGGCGACGCTATCTGCTTGCTGTGATGGAGCGCGATACTCGGCCCACCGTCAAGATGGACCACCGGCGCATCACCCTGAGTGTGCGTCCCGGCACCGATGCAGGCAGGCGCGAGGCCATCTATCAACGTTGGCAGCGGTCGTTGTTGCATGAAGCGATCCAGCCGTTGATTGCGCACTGGGAAGGCCGTATCGGGGTAAAGGTGGAAGGCTATTTTCTCCAGCGCATGAAAACCAAGTGGGGGAGCTGCAATCACCTGCGCGCCCACATCCGGCTCAATACCGAGCTGGTCAAGAAGCCGCGTGACTTGCTCGAATACGTGATTGTGCATGAGATGATTCATCTGCTTGAGCCAACGCACAATGCGCGCTTCATCGCCTTGCTGGACAAGCACTACGCTGGATGGCGAGACGCAAGAGCTGAGCTCAACGCCTTGCCCCTGGCGACATAGCCGACAGGTATCGCCCTGCTCGCACCGCGACGATTCGAGTGCAGCTGCTAGCTCAAGTCTAGAAGGGTGCAGGCTCTCCGCTCCAACGCGTGCCTTGGGGTTGACGCTGGATTTGATGAGTAGCATGCTCATGCCACGGAGCCTCGAAACTCCGCTAACAGCGGTACCCACCTCCGACAAACCGGTGGGTTTTTTGTGCCTGCACGTTCTGTAGGTGCAACCGACGCGATGCTCTGCGTCGGGAGGGCGGCTAATACAACACCCGCAAGGGTAATACGCCCGCCGGCTGTTAGCGGTTTCGAGCCTCCCGACTTCCCGTCCGTCGCCTTGCGGCGGGCGGGCTGATTCCATGGAATGAGGAGCAGGCCATGTCGGATGTTGTACGCGATGTGCAGTCACAGCCGGGGTACTACTTGCCAGAAGGCGCGCAGTACCGCTTGCAGCAGCTGCGCGACCATATGCGGTTTTTGGCGCGTCTGGCGCAGCCGCGCACGCAGGCCGAAGAACAGTTGCGGCAGCCGGCCATCTGCATGGACGAGCTGGCGTTCTGCCTGGAGTTACTTGCTGAGCAGGTGGGCCGGGTGCTGGACGATGTGGAGTGTTCTGTCATGGAAGGCACGCATCCATTGGCATGAGGTGTTGTTGCCCTATGGATCATCGCCGAATGGACGCATTGATGAGCTTACGTGTGGCAGCGAGCAGCGACACCCAGCGAATGCCCCAGTGAGTGGTGAGGCTGCGGACGTGCATGCGCGCCTTTGCCTCACTTGTTCAATCCCGCACTTCTAAACCCAGCCACGACAGACTACGTGGTCTACCGGTTCGCGCTCATCTGTCGCCGAGGGTGCTGCTAACAGACGGCAATCGCTTCAGTTGTTCGTAGGTGCGATGAATCCGGTCCCGTCGCGGGAGCGGCGGTTCGGTGAAGAAAGGGTCGCGCAGCAAGACCTCGGCCTTGGTGCGCTCGCCGGTTCCATCGTCCAGCATGCTGTTGAAGAAGCGGACGATGTTGCACTTGTGATCGGCGGGGAGGGCCTGCAGCGCATCCATGAAGGGGAACGTGTCTGCGGTCTTGGCGCGATTGATCCCGATCATGCCCATGTTGTAGTCGGGGCGCTTGAGCACATGCACGAGCAGTTGCGCCACGCTATAGACGTCGCGCGTATGCCTGGCAGGGGTGCTCAAGTCGTAAAAGCCTGGGGTGCCGCCGCGGTTAGGGTCGCCTTCCTCTGAACCGAGCCCCATGTCGATCAGCCGAAAGGTCTTCAGGGTCTGGTCGTACATGACATTGTTGTGCGAGATGTCCTGATGCACGATGCCGGCGTCTTCGCAGCAGGCGATCCCCACCAGGACATCGGCCATCAGCTGCCGAGCCAGGCCGAGATACTCCACTGCGGTGATGGCGCCTTGCTGCAGCGCTGCGCATGCGCGGGCAATCACGCTGCGCACGCTGATGCCGTCGATTTTCTCCAGCAGAATTCCGAATGTGCTTTCGATCTGCACCACGGCATGGGCGTGGACGACATACGGCACCGCCTCGACCGACCTGATCATTTGATACTCGTGGAAGATCATGGCTTTGCGCGCAGCGATCCGTTCCTGTAGCGCCGGTGCGTCTGCAACGGTGGCGGGGTCGCACAGTGTCGGTGGGATCGGCCGTTGCGGGTCCGTGCACAACAAGGCCTTGAAGATGAAGTCGCGTCCGCAATTTTGCCCGCCCTGCCAGAGATCTTCGGCCAGCCGAACCGCGTAGGTCGAGGCGGATGCACCGGTGCCGACGGTTGGCATTGCGTCCAGCGCTCCTGCAGTGCCTGCGTGTCCGGTGTCCAGTGCCACTTTGAGAAAACCACTGTCTACATCCAAGGCGCCGGGCCTCAAGGCCGATAGCTTCTGGATCAAGTCCGGGCGTTCGGATCGGCTGGTCAGCGATTTCACCAAACGCGGGCTCAGCACGACGTGCTGTCGGGCATGGCGCATGTCGCTGACCAGCCGCCGTGCGTTGCGCAAGTTCTGGAACGCATCGCTGCTGTCGGCGCCCGCAAAGGCAGACGCGCGCGGCGGCGTCTCCAGCAGGGAGGCCAGGGTCGGTGAGCCGGGCTCCGCGCCGATTCGGGGGCTGCGGGCGGTGACAGGCGTCGTTGGCGAGTCGCTGCTGGATGACGACCAGGTTTGCGGTGCCAACGCTGCCTGCATGCGGGGCACCACGACCTCCAGGCGCGAACTTTCGTCCGCGAGCACACCGGTGGTGCTTCTTCTTTTTTCCAACAGGTTGAGCGGATGGTCTGCCACGGGATGGGGCAGGGTGGACTGCTCGGGCGCCTGCGCAGTTTCGGACTGATCGCGCTCTGCGTCTGCGCGCATCGCTGTGGAAGGGAGAGTGTTGCCGGAGATCTGTTTCATCGTCGAGGACAGTGTGGTCAACGATCAGGGGAGGTGGCTCTAGCGGTTCGCTTGCAACGCGCGGCATGCGGCAGCTGGAGTGAGCTCACTGGCACCAGTAGCCACTGAGCAGCGATGCCGGCTGCATCACCCGCATCATGATTGAGGCAGTGATGCGTGCGTAGGGCGCAATGAACGAAGCAGTGCAAGCGTTGGCGAAGTTGCGCCAGTGCCGCAGGTCTTGGCATCTGGCGCGGCGGGATCGGCGCTGGCGGTGGTGGCCAACGCGCGATTTCGACGCGATCGCCAGCCATCGCGCGCGTTTGCCTGCGGCGATGTGGATGTGGTGGTGCGGGCGTGGACCGCTTCTGCGCTTTGGCATGCGCGGCGCCGCGTGTTTCGTGTTCGGCAATGGTTTTTCGGCCGGATGCGTCATGCCCGATCACGCTGGGGAACAATGGCACGCATCCATCGCGGAGAGGTGACGATGCAACCTTTAGCATTGACGTCCGTCACGCGCCGAGGCGCCAGGCGCGAGCAGCAAGAGGGCACGACCGTGGCAGATGCCGGTCCGTCTGCACCGGCCAGCGACCCGCATGCCAATACGCAACTGGCCCAGAGTCTGCCACGGCGGTCCATCCGCGAGGCGCGGCTCATGGCGCCTGGCACGCCGCGTGGTGTCCACCTCGCCAATGCGGGACGCTCGATCGCATATGTGGGCGCCGCCGGAGCTGCTGTATGCGGAGGGTTTGCGGCACTCCAGGCACCTGCCGCAGCGGCGTACGGCTATCTCAACGATGATCAGTATTACAAGAATCTCGCTGTGGTCAGTGGCTGTCAGGCAGTGGGAGCGCTGGCCGCCTTCTTGGGGATGAGGCTGGCCGATGTGATGGCCGCTCGTTACGTGGAGGCGCAGGCCCGCCGGGACGAAGTGCCGACGAAGGCACAGCGGGCAAGCGAGTTGGGAACGACCGAGACCTGCCTGCATGAGGCGGTCGACATGGTGACCGGATCGGACGCCGACCATCCTGGTCCCGACATGGACGAAGGCGAGCGGCTGGCATTGGCCAGGGATCTGCTGCACCTCATGACGGTCGAGCGTTCCCGTCTGCCGCCGGAACTGTGGAAGGCAGCGAGCGGTGCTGGCGACGATGCGCACGGTTTGGTCACTCGGCTCCTGCAGGCAGCCAGTGTCCGTGCAACGGAAGAGGCGGCCACGTCATCGGCAGATTGAGCGACCTGCCTGCAAGATGCCGGGAGCGCGGCCCGCAATCGCCGAGCAGGTGTTGCTTCAGAATTACACCGGCGCCGACTTGAGGATGCCCGACAAACTCTCGCGCAGGATCAACTGCAAATGCATGCGGTTGAGTTCCATGCCGCTGGTCATCACGCTGTGCAGGCCGCCGCACATGGCGGCGACGGCGAAGACGCGGGCCTGGAATTCCTGTTCGCTGCTGGCCGGGTCGGCGTGGCCGCGGAGCAGGCGCTTGAGCAGGGCGCTGAGGTGTTCGATCAGCGATGCGCTCTGCCGGCGCATGAAGGCGGCCAGCACCGGGTCGCGCAGGGTGGCCAGGTGCAGTTCCAGGTCGATGCGGGTGCGCTTGATGTTGATTTCCTGCAGCAGCCAGTCTTCGAGCAGGCCGGCGATGAAATCCACCACGTGCACATTGGCCGGGCGTTCCACCAGCCACATCTGGCGGATGGCGCGCATGTAATTGCGTTCGAGCAGTGCGCGCACCAGCGCGTCCCTGTCTTCGAAACGTTGCAGCAGGCTGCCGCATGACAGACGCGTGCGTTCTGCGATGAGTTCGAAGCTGGTGGCTGAGAGGCCGATTTCGTCGATGCAGCGTTCGGCGGCGTCCAGCACGTCGTCTACCAGGAGCTCTTCGCGCTGTTTTGCGGTGCGCAGCTGAAGGACGTTGGACATGGGCGAGCGGTGTGTCGGGGGCCTGCAGTATACCGAGACAGGGTGACGCATCCGTTGGATCTGCGCTGGTCCGTGCCGTAACGCATATCCGTTGCTGCGTGCGCTGTGTGCGGCGCATGGATGACACCGGTGGCGCAGCGGCGTGGCCGCATGCATGGTCGACCAGCTGTTCACGGTGGCTGTGCGACACGTGGGGCCGACGTGATGCAGGAGATGGGTGTGAGTGAGAACAGTGCGGTTGCAGGAGTGTCGGCGCAGTGGCCGGCGCGGTTGTGGGTGGTGCGGCATGGGCAGAGTGCGGGCAACGTGGCGCGCGATGTGGCCGAGTCCAGTGGGGCTGCATTGATCGACCTGGAGCACCGTGATGCGGATATTCCGCTATCGGCGTTGGGTGAGCGCCAAGCCAAGGCCTTGGGCGCTTGGATGGCCGGGTTACCCGAGCACGAGCGTCCCACATTGATCTTGAGTTCCACCTACGTGCGGGCGCGCCAGACTGCCGCTGCGGTTGCACGCGCGCTCGGGCAGCCGGCCGATGCAGTGAGCGTGGACGAGCGGCTGCGCGAGAAGGAATTCGGCGTGCTCGACCGCTACACCACGTCGGGCATTCGTGAGACGTTTCCGGCGTTGTTCGAGCAGCGCAATTTGGTAGGCAAGTTCTATTTCCGCCCGCCCGGTGGCGAGAGCTGGTGCGATGTGATTTTCCGCCTGCGCAGCATCGTGGGCGATCTGCAGCGCAACCATGTGGGTGCGCGCGTGTTGATCGTGGGGCATCAGGTGATCGTCAATTGCTTCCGCTACCTGATCGAGCGGATGGACGAGGCTACCATCCTGGCCATCGACCGCGAAGGCGACGTGCCCAATTGTGGCGTCACCGACTATGCGGCCGCGGCCGATGGGCAATCGCTGCACCTGGTGCGTACCAAGTTCGTCCCGCCAGAGCTGGCCGATGAGCCGGTGACGACCGAATCCGATCGCCCGGTCGGCGCGCGTTGATGGCTGCCGCACGCATTCGCACCCTGACCGCTGCTGCACTGCGTGCGATGCCACTCCCATCGCCTGGCGGCGAAAAGGAGCAGCGTGGTCGCGTGCTGGTGGTCGGCGGCTCGATGCGCGTGCCTGGCGCGGCATTGCTGGCCGGCGAAGCCGCGCTGCGCGCGGGCGCAGGCAAGTTGCAGATTGCCACCGCTGCGCGTGTGGCGCCGGCAATGGCCCTGGCAGTGCCGGAGGCATTGGTGCTGGGCTTGGGGCAGAACGGACAGGGTGAGATCACGCGCGGGCACCGTGCATTGGACGCTGCGCTGGCGGTGTGCGTGCAGCGGTGATCGGACCGGGGATGGCGTCGACGACGACAACGGCGCCGCTGGTCAAGCGCTGCGCGCCACCTTCTGCCGATGGGAGAAGGAAGAGCCGATTTCAAAACGCATTGCGCTTGCGCTCGTTTGCTTGGCGATGGTGCGGCGCGTTGGTCGGTTAGGCTGGCGCCATCTACCTGGGAGAGGGTGCGGTGAAGCGAGCGATGACGTGGTCGGTAGTGGGGATGTTAGGCATGGGGCTGAGCACGGTGAGCAGCGCGAGTGCAGCAGCGACGGCTGTTGCATACGCCGCAACGACAACGGCGGCAGATGAAACCTCGCCGGCGGCGAGCCGTGATGG
Organism: Xanthomonas prunicola; assembly: GCF_002846205.1. Classification (GTDB taxonomy): domain Bacteria; phylum Pseudomonadota; class Gammaproteobacteria; order Xanthomonadales; family Xanthomonadaceae; genus Xanthomonas; species Xanthomonas prunicola. The sequence goes on along the minus strand of NZ_PHKV01000003.1, from coordinate 570,558 downwards.
CGCATTACGCGTCTACACAACCTCGCAAGGCGCAACGCAGCAGATGCGCGTCAGCACGGTTGTCGCTCCTGCCGCAGGGCATGCGCTGACCGAGAAAGAAAACTCCATCTTCGTCAATCCGCAACGGCAATTTCAGCAAGTGCTGGGCATCGGCGGTGCGATCACCGATTCCAGCGCAGAGACCTTTGCCAAGCTGCCCAGGCGTGCGCAACGTGCGCTGCTCACCGCCTATTACGATCCGCAGAAGGGCATTGGCTACACGTTGGCGCGCACCACCATCCATAGCTCGGACTTCAGCAGCGGCAGCTATACCTACATCAAGGAAGGCGATGCCGTGCTGAAGAGCTTTTCGGTCAGCCACGATGCGAAATACCGCATCCCGATGTTGCGCCAGGCCATCGCGGCGGCCGGCGGCACGCTCACCACGTTTGCCAGCCCGTGGAGTGCGCCGGCCTTCATGAAAGACAGCAACACGATGCTCAAGGGCGGCAAGCTGTTGCCACAGTATGCGCAGGCCTGGGCCACGTACTACACGCGCTTCATTGCCGCCTACGAAAAGGCGGGCATCCCGATCTGGGGCATCAGCCTGCAGAACGAACCGATGGCGGTACAGACCTGGGAGTCGATGGTGTTTTCCGCCGAGGAAGAACGCGACTTCCTGAAGAACCACCTCGGTCCGACGATGCAGCAGGCGGGCTATGGCGACCGCAAGATCATCGTCTGGGACCACAACCGCGACATGATGCTGCACCGCGCGCATGTGATCTTCGACGACCCGGATGCGGCGAAATACGCGTGGGGTATGGGCTTTCATTGGTACGAAACCTGGGCCGGGTTCGCGCCGATGGTGGAGAACGTGGCGGCGGTGGCGCAGGCCTACCCGGACAAGCATCTGCTGCTCACCGAAGCGGCAGTGGAAAAGTTCGACCCCGCCAAATTGCAGTACTGGCCCAATGGCGAACGCTATGGCACCGCCATCATCAACGACCTCAATCATGGGGCGGTGGGTTGGACCGACTGGAACATCCTGCTCGACCAGCACGGCGGGCCGAACCACGTGGGCAATTATTGCTTCGCACCGGTGCATGCCGACACGCGTACCGGCGAGGTGATCTACACGCCGAGCTACTGGTATATCGGCCACTTTTCCAAGTTCATCCGTCCCGGTGCGCGGCGAGTCAGTGCGGCCAGCAGCCGGAGCAATCTGATGACCACTGCATTCGCCAATCGCGATGGGTCACTGGCGACCGTGGTGATGAATGCCAGCGACGTGGCGATCCGCTACAACCTGTATGTGGGCGAAGCATCGAGTGAACTGGAGATTCCGGCGCATGCGATCCAGACGGTGGTGATGACGCAGTAGGCGTGGATGCCGGTCGCAGTCTTGTTGGGAGATTGCGTACCCTCATCCGCCCTTCGGGCCCCTTCTCCCGGTGGGAGAAGGGGGCTACTTGCGATTGAAATCGGCGCTGAGTGACCGTTCGAACGACGCGGCGCATCCACCTTCCTGATGCATCGCCGGTTTAGGCAGCCGTCAGTACCAAAAACGCCACCGAAGAAACCCTGCCGACCGCTGCACACCAGCGATGGGCAGGGTTCTGGTGACGTGATGCGGAAAGTGCGCTTTCCGTTGCCCTACGACAGCAGCAGACCGCCGGTGGCACCGAATACTTCGCCCGTGACGTAGCTGGATTCCTGCGAAGCCAGGATGACGTAGAGCGGTGCCATCTCGACTGGCTGGCCGGCACGTTTAAGCGGGGTTTCCGAGCCGAACTCGGGAATCTTTTCCGGCGGCTGGCCACCGCTGGGTTGCAGCGGGGTCCATACCGGGCCGGGTGCGACGGCGTTGACGCGGATGCCCTTCTCGGCCACCTGCTGGGCCAGGCCCTTGGTGAAGTTGACGATGGCCGCCTTGGTGGAGGCATAGTCGAGCAGGGTAGGCGAGGGCTGGTACGACTGGATCGAGCCGGTATTGATGATGGATGCGCCCGGCGGCAGATGCGGGATGGCCGCCTTGCACAGCCAGAACATCGCATAGACGTTGGTCTTGTAGGTAGCGTCGAACTGCTCGGTGGTGATGTCGGCGATGTCCTTCACCGCAGTCTGCTTGCCGGCGATGTTGACCAGCAGGTCCAGCCCACCGAGCTCCTGGACCGCGCGTGCGACCAACTGGTTGCAGAAAGCCTCATCCTTGAGATCACCGGGGATGCTGATCGCCTTGCGGCCTTCAGCCTCGATCAACTTCACCACCTCCGCAGCGTCCTGTTCTTCTTCCGGCAGATAATTGAGCACGATGTCCGCGCCTTCGCGCGCATAGGCGATGGCGGTGGCGCGACCGATGCCGGAGTCTGCGCCGGTGATCAATGCCTTGCGGCCCGCCAGGCGACCGAAGCCCTTGTAAGTTTGCTCGCCGTGGTCGGCCTTTGGCTGCAATGCATGGATGGTGCCCGGTGCTTCCTGGGTCTGCTCGGGGAACTTGGGCTGCGGAAACTGGGTGAGCGGGTTCTGCATTTCATATTGGTTCTTGGTGCTGGACATGCACTGGCTCCTGCAGTGGGGGATGGAGAAGCCGCAGCATGCTGCGGCCCGATGCAGATCAGTCTGGAAACCACGGCGATGCGTGCGGGTGAAAGAATGTTGTGCGCGATGTGAACGCAATGACGGCTGCGGCAGCATTCTTGGGGCACTCCTAACGAAACGGGCTCTGCCATAACGCGATCACCTGTCTTATGATGCGAGATGCGTCCCACAGCGGGCGCGGGGATAGCCGACCAACGGCGAATAAATCAGGGGATGGCGATGTTGAAGATGCTTGCGGCCTGTGCGGTCGCCTTGGCGCTGTGCGGCTGTGTGAGTCATAAACTCGTCAAAGCAGATCTTGCCGGCCTGGAACGCAGCAAGGCGGGTAAGATTACCGTCACCAGGCACGATATGCCCACGTTTGTTGCCAATACAGCGGGGAAGGTGACATTTGGATTGATCGGAGTCGCTGCTGCCGTGAGTGCGGGCAATGCGATCATTCGCGATAATCACGTTGAAGATCCCGCAGACTATATTTCCTTGCAGCTTGCCCAAAAGCTTTCAACGCAGCTGGCGCTGCCTGTTGAGCAAGGGCGCAGTATCAAGCCAACCTCCAGTGCCACAGAAATGGCAAAGATGTTTCCTGCCGGAGGACTGGTGCTTGATGTGCAGACCACCAATTGGAGTTCTATGTACTTCCCGACCGATTGGAATAACTACCGCGTGATCTATGTCGCGAAGTTGCAGCTGTTTGATACCGCGAAAAAATCCAAGGTGGCGGAAGGTCTTTGCGTTCGCGTACCGGAATACACTGCAGATGCACCTAGCTACCAACAGTTGCTGGCGAATCAGGCAGCCGATTTGAAGATGCGCTTGCGCCGCTCCGCCGACGGTTGCATCCAGGAATTCAGCGACAAGGTGCTGGGCATCACGGCTGGGGTGATGACAGCTGCAGCTCAAGCGGCGCCGCCCGCGGCAGGCACTGTGGGAACCGACGGCAGGCCTGTCGTCGGTACAGCGACAACCTACGGCATCGAAGGGGATCTCCCTGCGTCGATCACGGCCGCTGAGAGTACAAAGGCGACATTGCCCGTTTCAACGGCGGCTGATGCTGCGGCGTCGAGCGGCAGTCGGTGGATCGACGGATGGAACAAGCGCCGCTCTGGTGACACGACAACCGCTGCACCCTCCCAGAAGACAGACCAATAACGTCAAGCAAGGGCTGCCAAACGCAGCCCTTGTTGTTCCATCACTGCGTCGACATCGAATACGGCCGCTGCGCCGGGTCGGTGGCCCATTGCGTGTTCGGCGTGGCCTGCATGCGAAAACGCAGCTCGCCGCCGGCCTGAATTTCGGCGTGCGTGAGGTAGGAGCGAGTCAGCGGCTGGCCGTTGAGGGTGGCGCTGCGGATGTAGCCGCGTGCGTTGCTCAGGCCATCGGCGATCACGCTGAAATGCTTGCCGTTGGGCAGGTTGAGCGTGGCGCGCGGCAGGAACGGGCGGCCGATGATGTACTGGTTGCTGCCTGGTGCGACTGGATAAAAACCCAGCGTGGTGAACACGTACCAGGCCGACATCTGGCCGAGGTCGTCGTTGCCGGCCAGGCCTTCGGGCCCGGCGTGATATTGGCTGCGCATGATCTGGGTCAGGCGCGCCTGGGTGCGCCACGGTTGGCCGGCATAGGCGTAGAGATAGGCGACATGGTGGCTGGGCTCGTTGCCGTGTGCGTACCAGCCGATCAGGCCGGTAATGTCTTCCATGTGCGCGAAGACCTTAGGGTCCACCTTGGCATCGAACACCGCATCCAGCCGCGCGAGCAACTTGTCGTCGCCGCCATGTGCGGCGGCCAGCCCAGCCACGTCCTGCGGTACGTACCACGAGTACTGCCACGCATTGCCTTCGGTGTAGTCGCTGCCATAGCCGCTGGCCGATGGGTCGAACGGCGCGCGGAAGTTGCCGGCGCGGGTGCGCGCGCGCATGTAGCCGGTGGCCGGGTCGAAGGCGTGCTTCCAGTTGCCGGCACGCTTGCTGAATTCGGCAGCGATTTCCCGCTTGCCGAGCTTGTTGGCCACGCGCGCGATGGTCCAGTCGTCGAAGGCGTACTCCAGCGTCTTGGACGCGGCTTCGCCTTCTTCGTCGATGGGCACGTAGCCCAGCTCGCGGTATTGCGCGATGCCGTCGTAGGGGCCGTAGTTGGCGCTGGCGACCATGGCATCGAGCGCTTCGTCGGCATCGAAGCCGCCGATGCCTTTCATGTAGGCATCGGCAATCACCGGCACGGCGTGGTAGCCGATCATGCACCAGGTTTCCAGGCCATGGAATGCCCACACCGGCAGGATGCCGTAGGCGCTGTCGCGGCGCGAAGCGAGCAGCGAGTTGACCATGTCACTGGTGCGCTGCGCTGGCTGCACCAGCGTGAGTAAGGGGTGCAGTGCGCGATAGGTGTCCCACAGCGAGAAGGTGGAATAGTTGGTCCAGCCAGTGGCCTGATGCACTGCGTTGTCCGGCCCGCGATAGCGACCATCGCTGTCCATGAACAGGGTGGGCCCGAGCAAGGTGTGGTACAGCGCGGTGTAGAGCTGGGTGCGTTGCAGCGGTGTGCCCTGCGCATCGATCGCCGACAGCGCCCGGGTCCAGTGCGCGCGGGCATCGGCGCGAACGCGGTTGAAATCGAAGTCCGGTACTTCGGCCTGCAGGTTGGCGATGGCGCCGTCTTCGCTGACCGGCGACAGCGCCACGGTGACCACCAGCGGCGTGCCATCGTTGGCGACATCGAATACGCCAACCAGTTGCCGGCCTTCGATCTGTGCGCGCTGTGCGGGATTCTTCTCGCCGGGCGGCGGGAAGCCCTTGTATGGAATGTCCTGCTCGGTGTCGTGCAGCTGCGTGGCGGTGAGCGGGCGTGAGAAGCGCATGGCGAAATACAACTGCCGGCCCGGCGCCCAGCCACGCGTTTCGCGAAAGCCGGTCACCGTGCCATCGCTGTGCACGCGCAGCCGCGACCACTGCACCTTGCCAGGGTAGTCGTACAGGCTGGTGCGCAGGTCCACCAGTACATGCGCCGGTGTGCCCTTGGGGAAGGTGTAGCGATGCACACCCACACGCGCACTGGCGGTGAGTTCGGCGCGGATGTTGCGGTCTTTCAAGGTCACCGCGTAATAGCCAGGTTGCGCCTGTTCGCTGGCATGGTCGAACTGCGCGGTATAGCCGCTGCCGGGCTTGCTGGCATCGCCGCGTTCCAGCTTGACCTCGCCGGCCTGCGGCATCAGCAGGATGTCGCCCAGGTCCGAATGCCCGGAGCCTGAAAAATGCGTATGCGAAAAACCGACGATGGTGGTGTCGCTATGCCGGTAACCGGCGGCCCAGCCGTAGGCTTGCTTGCGCGGTCTGATCTGCGTATCCGGGCTCAATTGCACCATGCCGAACGGCAGCGTGGCGCCAGGATAGGTGTGGCCCTCGCCACCGGTGCCAATGAACGGATCCACCGCGTCGAAGGCAGCCGCCGGTGCGCGGGGCGCAGCGTTGCTTGAACATGCGACGACGGCGACAAGCACTGCCAGCCAACGAACCCGACGTGGGGCGATCAACCGAGACGACATGCAGAATGCTCCAAGCGGATGCAGCGCCGGACCGTAGCACAGCTGCACGTACCCGCTACAGCGAAGCGGTGCGGTGGACTTGCTGTAATGGTTGGGTTCGCTGGTTTGGAATGCGGTGATCCAGGTAGCTGTGCACTGGCATCCACCGCGGCGTGCAACGTGTTTCAAGTCCGCCGCATCTGGTCGGCCCACTTTCTAAGCTGTAGTGGCCCTGGCAATTGCCGACAAAACCGACGCAACCACGGACCTGCGCAGTCCCGGAACGTCTCCAATCACCGAGCTGCAAGGCGAGCATCGCCAGGCTCGCCCGCGTCGCGATCGCGGGACTCATCAGTGGTGCGTAGTGCGTGCTCAGTGATATGCGCGGGCCGCAGCCGACATCGATACCGCCCGCATGGAACCCCGGAGCGTGGAACTGAACTGGTCGGCCTGGCGTCGCGCATGATGGAACCTTGCTGCTGAAATCGACTGCCGGCGCCCACATCTCATGCCGATGGATTTGTTCGATGCTCCCATCGCACCGTTGCAGGTGCTCGACGATAGTGAAGGTGGCGTGCGCTATTGGCCGCAGCTGCTGCCGCCTGCGCTGGCGCAGGACGCATTCCAGGCGCTGCGCGATGGCGCCGATTGGCTTAGCCAGCGGCGCGAGATGTACGACCGGGTGGTGGACGTACCGCGCCTGCTGGCGTCATACCGTGTAGACGGCGCATTGCCTGCAGCTCTGCCACTGCAGCGCTTGCTCGACGCGGTGCAGGCAGTGCTCCCGGCGCCATACAACGCGGCGGGCTTGAATCGCTATCGCGATGGGCGCGACAGCGTGGCGATGCATCACGACGCCTTGCACACCTTGGTGGCGCCGCATCCGATTGCGCTGCTGTCGCTGGGCGCTCCGCGCCGGATGCAGCTACGCGCTAATGACGCGAGCACACGGGCAGTCGTGCTGGAACTGGCACCGGGCAGCCTGCTGGCGATGAGCCATGCCTCGCAGCTGACGCATACGCACGGCATTGCCAAAACCACGCGCCCGGTGGGGGAGCGCATCAGCGTGGTGTTCCGCGTGCGCCCGGCCGAGCGCATGGCGGCAGGCCAGCACGGCCCGCATTGGCAGCCGACGCAGCGGTAACGCGCACGCTTGTGGCCGTTTGCCCTTTTCCCGTTTTCCCCCGGTGGCGCTCGGCTGCGCGCTGGCCGGTGCAGGGCGACAAACACGTTACTTTGACAGCGGCATCCACTCGCGTGCGCTTGCGTCTGTGTTGCGTCCGTCATGGCTGACATTGCCCATTTCGGGTGATTGCCATTGCCGTCACCACTGTCCATGCTTGCATGCAATCCCCCTTCAAACGCTGCCGATCCATGCCTCTGGACGCCACCCGCCACCATCAGATGTTTCCCGAGCTGGACGCGAGCCAAATGGCGACCACGCGGCGCTTCGCCAGCGGGCCGGCGCAGCGGTTCGACGCCGGCCAGATCGTGTTCGACGTCGGCGATGCGCACGCGCCGGTCTGGGTCGTTTTGGAAGGCGCCATCGAGGTGGTGCGCCGTGACGGACTGGGCAACGAAAAGCCGATTACGCGGCACACCCCAGGCCAGTTCACCGGTGAGGTGAGTCAGCTGGCCGGGCGCGCATCGCTGGCAGCTGGACGTGCTGGCCAGGAGGGCTGCCTGGCGTTGCCGTTCGATACTGCGCATCTGCGCGCGCTGATGATCAGTTCGGCCGAAGTAGGCGAAGTGGTGATGCGCGCGTTGATCCTGCGCCGGGTCGGGCTGATCGAAGGCGATGCGTCGGGTTCGGTCCTGATCGGTGAGCCGGACGACCCGCATCTGACCCGTTTGCAGGGCTTTTTGACGCGTAACGGCTATCCCAACACAGTGATGGACGTCTCCGACGACGACGGCCGCGCGCTGGTCGAGCGCCTGGGCATCCAGGAGCACGATCTGCCGGTGATGGTGTGCCCAAGCGGTCGCGTGCTGCGCCAGCCCAGCGATACCGAGGCCGCGCAGTGCCTGGGCATGACCCCGGATATCGACCCGGACAAGCGCTACGACGTGGCGATTGTGGGTGCAGGCCCTGCGGGTCTGGCGACGGCGGTGTATGCCGCCTCCGAAGGCTTGTCGGTACTGGTGCTGGATCAACGCGCCATCGGTGGGCAGGCTGGCGCCTCGGCGCGAATCGAAAATTATCTCGGGTTTCCCACCGGGATTTCCGGACAGGCGCTGGCCGGGCGCGCATACAACCAGGCGCTGAAATTCGGCGCGGAATTGGCGATTCCGATCGAGGCGGCCACGCTGGAATGCAGTCGAGACGATGGTGCGCTGAAGCTGGATCTTGCCGATGGCAAACAGGTGCTGGCCAGCACCGTGGTGATCGCCTCGGGTGCGCGTTACCGGCGCCCGGAGATCGAGGGACTGGAGCGCTTCGAAGGCCACGGCGTCTCGTACTGGGCTTCGCCGGTGGAGGCGCGCCTGTGCGAGGGCGGCGTGGTGGCATTGGTGGGCGGCGGCAATTCCGCAGGGCAGGCGGTGGCGTTCCTGGCGCCGCGAGTCAAGCAATTGCACTTGATCATTCGCGGCGAGGGGCTGGAAGCATCGATGTCGCAATACCTCATTGAGCGCATTGCCGCGTTGCCCAATGTGCAGCTGCATACCGGCACCGAAGTTGCCGCGCTGGAAGGCGACCCCGAGCGCGGACTGCAGGCGGCGGTGCTGCGCACACGCAAGGATGGTGCAACCGAGCGCGTGGAGTTGCGGCACCTGTTCCTGTTCGTCGGCGCAGACCCGAATACCGGCTGGCTGCAGGACTGCGTGGACACCGACAAGCGCGGCTTTGTCATTACCGGCACGGCACGCGGTGACGGCGTACCGGCGTGTCTGCCGCTGGAAACCAATCGGCCGGGCGTGTTCGCCATCGGCGATGTCCGCGCGGGGTCGGTCAAGCGCGTGGCCGCTGCTGTGGGCGAGGGCGCCGCCGTGGTTGCGCAGATCCATCAATACCTCGCACATCAGGCCAACCCGGTGCCGGTCTCTGAACTTGCCAGCGCCACCCAGGAGTCGACCAGCGCATGAGCCAACACTGCAGCCATACCGATCAGATCAACGAGGTCACGCCCAGTGCGCGCGGCTGCGAAGAATGCCTGGCCATCGATAGCGAGTGGGTGCATCTGCGCCTGTGCCGCAGTTGTGGCCACGTCGGTTGTTGCGACGATTCGCCCAACCGCCACGCCACCGCGCATCACCATGTCACCGGCCATCCCATCATCGAAGGCTACGACCCGCCGGAAGGCTGGGGCTGGTGCTATGTGGACGAAGTGGAAGTGGAACTACCGGATCGGACGCCGCAGCTGGGGCCAATTCCGCGGTATGTGTGAGCGGCGCTGATGCGCCGCTGGGATTGGGGAGTTGGGATTGGGGATGCGTAAGAGCGCGTTCGGTGCGCTTTGTCTTCCCTTGAAGCCGCCGTGCGTGGTTTGAGTGTTTCTGCAGAAGTGGCTCAATGCCACGTCATCGGGACGCACACGCGCGAACTCACTCCGGCCAATGCACCTTTGGCAGCGCGCCGATCTGCGGTCTGGCGAACAGATAGCCTTGCTGCAGGTGGATGCCCATGTCGCGCAGGGTGCGGTATTGGTCGGGTTGTTCGATGCCTTCGGCAATGACGGCGATGCCGAGTTCTTCGCACATGCGGGTGACGTGGCGCACGATGGCCTGCCGGCTGCGGTCGGTGTCGATGCCGCGGATCAGGGCGATGTCCAGCTTGAGCAGGTCGGGCTGGAACTCGGCCAGCAAGCCAAGCCCGGCGTAGCCAGCGCCGAAGTCGTCGATGGCGGTTTTCATGCCGCGCGCTTGGTAGGTGCGCAGGATCTCCAGCAGATGCGCGGGATCGGCGAGGTGTTCCTGCTCGCTGACCTCGAAGATGATCGCGTCCAGCGGCCAGCCGTGTTGCGCAGTGGCCGAGAGCGTGGCGCGCAGGCAGTGCTCGGGGTTGTAGACCGCGTTGGGCATGAAGTTGATCGACAGCAGGGCCGGCAGCGCGATTTGCGCAGCGCATTCGATCGCCTTGATGCGGCAGGCCTGGTCGAAGGCATACCGGTTACGCTCATCCACCGCGGCCAGGATGCTGCCGGCCGACTCGCCGTTGATGCCGCGCACCAGTGCCTCGCCGGCATAGATGCTGCGCTTTGCGACATCGACGATCGGCTGGAAGGCCATGGTGATGGCGGTGGGAAATGCTTGGCCATCGCGGCAGGCGTTGCAAACAGGAACTTGGGTCATGAGGTAGACACCCTCGTGCGGCGTGGATCGAGCCTAATCCTATCGGCCGTAGTGGCGTGTCATTGAGCCCGGATTGCGCAACGCAACATCCTCACCCTGCGTGTGGGCGGGCTCGGCGATAATGCGCCATCGCTCGCATCGGACGCCCCATGACCGCTCTCACCGAACGCTATGCCCTGGCTGTGGATTACGCGCGCATCGCCCATGCCGGACAGGTGCGCAAGGGCACGCAGATTCCATATCTGAGCCATCTACTCGGCGTGTCCACGCTGGTGCTGGAATGCGGCGGCGATGAGGAGCAGGCCATCGCCGGCTTGCTGCACGATGTGGTGGAAGACTGCGGCGGCGGGCACGAGGCCTCGATCCGTGCGCAGTTCGGCGATGCGGTGGCCGACATCGTGATGGCATGCACCGATGCCACCGCCGAAGACAAGGCCGACGTGGACAACAGTGAGCGTGCACGCAAGCGCGATTGGCGCGAGCGCAAGCAGGCCTACCTTGAGCACCTGCGCAACACGCCCGAGCGCGCCTTGCTGGTCTCCGGCTGCGACAAGCTCTATAACGCGCGCAGCATCGTGCAGGACCTGGAAAACCCTGCCGTCGGCCAGGACATCTTCAACGTGTTCACTGCCGGGCGCGAGGGCACACTGTGGTATTACGCTGCGCTCGAGGAGATCTTTCGCATACGCGATGCCGCCACCGCACGGCTGTTCAGTGGCGTGGTGAGGCGCATGCAAGCACTGGCCGACACCGGCGAACAAGTGGTACCTGCGCATGTGCTGGGCTAGGGGCCGCTAGCAACACGATTGCGCTCGCCGCCATACGGGCGAGGGCATCGACATGGCATCCGCGGACACGGTGGTTCGGCCCGTGTCGTTCATGCCCATCCCGCGATTGTTCGCCACACGTCTGGTTAGCCACGCCAAGCCATCTGAAGCACGTGTCCCGCCAGTGCGTGGCCTGCGGTCGATCACCATCGCTGACACCGGCTGCATGTCGCGCGCGCTAGGCTGGCGCCTTGTCGATCTCTGGTTTCGGTAGTTATGTCAAAGGCAACGTCCTCTCCCACTGGTCTGGTGCGCGTGCGTGGCGCACGCGAACACAACCTCAAGAATGTGGACGTGGATATCCCACGCGACGCGCTGGTGGTGTTCACCGGCGTTTCCGGCTCGGGCAAATCGTCGTTGGCATTTGGCACCATCTTTGCCGAGGCGCAGCGGCGGTATCTGGATTCGATCTCGCCGTACGCGCGGCGCCTGATCGACCAGGTCGGCGTGCCGGAAGTGGATGCCATCGATGGGTTGCCGCCGGCGGTGGCCTTGCAGCAGGCGCGCGGCGCGCCAAGTGCGCGCTCGTCGGTGGGCAGCGTCACCACCATCTCCAACTCACTGCGCATGCTGTATTCGCGTGCGGGCCATTATCCGCCGGGGCAGGACATCATCTATGCCGATGGCTTTTCGCCGAACACGCCCGCAGGTGCATGCCCCACCTGCCACGGTTTGGGGCGGATTTACGACGCCACCGAAGCGACCATGGTGCTCGACAGCCGCCTGAGCATCCGCGACCGCGCAGTCGCCGCCTGGCCGGGCGCCTGGCACGGGCAGAACCAGCGCGACATCCTCACCACGCTTGGCCACGATGTGGATGTGCCGTGGCACACGTTGCCGAAGAAAACCCGCGACTGGATCTTGTTCACCGACGAACAACCGGTGGTGCCGGTGTACGCCGGTTACAGCCTGGCCGAGGTCAAGCGCGCCCTCAGGCGCAAGGAAGAGCCCAGTTACATGGGCACCTTCACCAGTGCGCGGCGTTATGTGCTGCACACCTTCGCCACCACGCAGAGCGCGCAGATGAAAAAGCGCGTGGCGCACTACCTGCTCAGCACGCAATGCCCGCAATGTGATGGCAAGCGCTTGCGCCGCGAGGCGTTGTCGGTCACGTTTGCCGGGCTGGATATCGGTGAGCTGTCGCGACGGCCACTGGACGAGGTGGCCGAGTTGCTGCGCCCCGCGGCCGAAGCCGAGCCATCCAAAGGTACGCGCAAGAGTAAGAGCCGGCATCCGGAACAAGTGATCGCCGCCCAACGCATCGCTGCGGATCTGCGCGCGCGTATCGAGGTGGTGCAGGCGCTGGGTCTGGGCTACCTCAGCCTGGAACGCAGCACGCCCACCTTGTCGCCGGGCGAGTTGCAGCGGCTGCGGCTTGCTACCCAGATTCGCTCGCAATTGTTCGGCGTGGTGTATGTGATGGACGAACCGTCGGCCGGTTTGCATCCAGCCGATGCACAGGCGTTGCTGGGCGCGTTGGATCAACTCAAGGCGGCTGGTAATTCGGTCTTCGTGGTCGAACACGAAGTGGACGTCATCCGCCACGCAGACTGGATTGTGGATGTTGGTCCTGCTGCCGGCGTGCATGGCGGGCAGGTGCTTTATAGCGGCCCGCCCGCAGGACTGGAGCAGGTGCAGGCCTCTTCGACACGGCGCTATCTGTTCGGCACGCCGCCGCAGGTGCGCAGCCATGCGCGCGCAGCGAGCGGTTGGCTGCAACTGCGCGGCATCACGCGCAACAACGTGCGTGCGCTGGATGTGGATCTGCCGCTGGGCGTGTTTACCACGGTCACCGGTGTGTCTGGCTCAGGCAAATCGTCCTTGGTGAGCCAGGCGCTTGTTGAATTGCTAGCTGCCCATCTGGGGCAGGCACAGGCAGAAGAAGACGAAGCACTCAATCCGCTGGAGCGCGGCACGCAGCTGCCGTTAGCGGGCGCAATTGTCGCCGGGCTGGAGCAGGTACGCCGGCTGGTGCGTGTGGATCAAAAACCCATTGGCCGCACGCCGCGCTCCAATCTGGCCACTTACACCGGGCTGTTCGATCCCGTGCGCAAGCTGTTTGCGGCCACGCCTGCCGCACGTCGGCGTCGCTACGACCCGGGTCAATTCTCCTTCAACGTGGCCAAGGGCCGCTGCGCTACCTGCGAGGGCGAAGGCTCGGTGTATGTGGAACTGCTGTTCATGCCCAGCGTCTATGCACCGTGTCCCACCTGCCACGGCGCGCGCTATAACGCCAAGACGCTGGAGATTGAATTGCGCGGTAAAAACATCGCGCAGGTGCTGGAGATGACGGTGGAGCAGGCGGCCGTGTTCTTCGTCGAAGACGCCAGCGTGCTGCGTCCGCTGCAGGTGTTACGCGAAGTGGGGTTGGGGTATCTGCGCCTTGGCCAGCCGGCCACCGAACTGTCCGGTGGCGAAGCGCAACGCATCAAGCTCGCTACCGAGCTGCAACGCGCACAGCGACGCGACACTGTCTACGTGCTGGACGAACCAACCACCGGTCTGCATCCGGCCGATGTGGATACCTTGATGGCCCAGCTGCAAGGGCTGGTCGACGCAGGTAACACGGTGATCGTGGTCGAACACGATATGCGCGTGGCAGCCAGCAGCGATTGGGTGCTAGACATGGGGCCGGGCGCTGGCGGCGAGGGCGGCAATGTCGTGGTGGCTGGAACCCCGGATGTCGTGGCGCGTCATCGCGGTAGCCGCACTGCACCGTTCCTGCTACAGGTGTCGCGCGGGGAATAAGCGGCCGAAACAGTTGGTCGAGGATGCGCTGCGTCGCCACTTTTCGCGCAGTCGTTTCCTGGCCAATCGAGTGCGTGTGCCGAGTGTGGCGATCGCTGTTCGCACTGAACGCCGCGCTTAGGCCATCGATTCAACGCTCGCCAAGACGCCCGCTGCTTCGGTCGAAGGTGCCACCCACAGATCGAACACTCCCGGCGCCACGGTCGGCTCCAATGCCTGGCCGATACACAGCAAGTCTGTGCCACGCAGGACGATGCCAAGGTGCCGCTATCTGAATATCTACAGCACAGACGCCTGCATATCGACCACGAACCGGTAGTGCACATCGTTGTCTTGCACGCGTGCGAAGGCCTGGTTGATGTCCTGCATGCGGATCAGTTCGATATCGGCCACGATGTTGTGCTGTTGGCAGAACGCCAGCATGGCCTGGGTATCGGCGGTGCCACCGGTGCCGGAGCTGGTTAACTTGCGGCGTCCCATCGCGAGCAGTACCGGGCGGAAGTCCAAGTGGTCGGGCAGGCCCAGCGAGCACAGCGTGCCGTCCAGGTTCAATGCCAGCAGCATCGCGTTCAACGGATAGCGACGCGAGACGGTGTCGAGGATGAAATCGAAGCGGAAGGCCTGCGCCTGCATCTGCTGCGGGTCGGTGGAGAGCACCACTTCGTGCGCGCCTAGGCGCTGCGCTTCGGCGGCTTTTTTGGGCGAGGTGGTGAAGGCGACCACGTGTGCGCCCATCGCACGCGCGAACTTGACGCCCAGATGGCCAAGCCCGCCGATGCCGACCACGCCCACCGTGTGTCCGGGGCCGATGCCGTACCGATGCAGTGGCGCGAAGGTGGTGATGCCCGCGCACAACAATGGCGCGGCGGCAGCGGGGTCCAGGCCCTCGGGCAAGGCGTAGACAAAGCGCGCGTCGGACACATAAAACTCCGAGTAGCCGCCGCGTGTGCGGCTGCCATCGACTCGGTCCACGCCATCGAAGGTGAGCGTGGGGAACTCGCGGCAGTACGTTTCGTCGTGCGCCTGGCAGGGCGGACAGTGACGACAGGAATCGACGATGGTGCCGATCACGACGGTTTGCCCCAGCGCGAAGCCGCTGACCCGTGCACCGAGCTCGATGACTTCGCCGACGATCTCGTGGCCGGGCACCAACGGGTATTCGCTGGCCCAGTGGTTCACCGAGTGCAGGTCCGAGTGGCAGACGCCGCAGAACAGCACCTTGATCGCCACATCGTTGGGGCGTACGGCACGCCGCTCGAATTGCCAGGGCACCATGGGGCCCTCTTTTTCGAGCGCGGCGTAGGCACGGGTGGGGCGAGCGAGGCCAGCAGAGGGCGTGTGCGCTGAGGTCATGGCGATGGTTGTGCTTTACAATTTGCGGAACCTGTAAGATTTACTTATTTACAAATAATGTCAAGTGTAAAGTCATCGAATTCCTCGTCCGTCCCTCATCCTGCGACTGCCCTCAGCAAGGAAGAGCGTGTCATGGACACGGCGTTGCAGCTCTTCCTGCGTCATGGCTACCGCAAGGTGAGCATGAGCGATATTGCGCAGTCCACGCAGATGTCGCGGCCCTCGCTGTATGCCGCGTTTGCCAACAAGGAGGCGATCTTCGCCGCGCAGGTCGCACGCCAGCAGGCGTTTTGCACGGCCGAAACCGCGCAACGCGTGCGCGACACACAGGATCTGCAGACCCAATTGCAGCATCTGTTCGATATCTGGGTGCTGGAACCGGTGGCGGCGGTGATCGATTCGGAAAACGGCATGGATCTGGTGGCCAATTGCGGCGTGTATGCACCCGATGCACTGGATGCGCTTTACCAGCAGCTGGAAGACACGCTGGTGCAGCTGTTGCGCCCGCATGTGCGCAATGACAGCGCAATGTCGGCCGCCGATCTGGCCTACATCCTGCGGCTTGCGACCACCAGCCTGAAAGCGTCGGCCGAGAACGAGGCGGTCTTGCGTCGTTTGATTGCCGGGCTGATCACCATGGCCATGGCCACGGTGCGTGCGGGTCGTACCGAGACACCAGGCAAGACGAACACTGCGCGGCGCTGATTGGGTGGGTGGCATCCGCTGCATTGGTCAGTCAATGCAGTGCCGCACAGAGTGCGCAGGCAGTAGCGGTGTCATGAAACAACGGGCCCAATGCACAGAATGCATTGAACCCGCATGTCGTAAACACTTGGACCAGCAAAAAACGACTGGGTCGGCTAGCTGTCTTTCCTGATGCATGCACCATGCATCCCTGCAGGCGCAGGGGGCAACGCGTCAGTCCGCCATCACCTTGTCCGGCGTCATCGGCGTGCTGCGGATGCGCTTGCCGGTGGCATGGAAGATGGCATTGCAGATGGCCGCTGAAACGCCGACCAGGCCGATTTCGCCCACACCCTTTGCGCCGAGGCTGCTGACGATGCGGTCGTCTTCGTCGGCAAAGATCACGTCGATGTCGTGGATGTCGGCGTTGGCCGAGACGTGATACATCGCCAGATCGTGATTCATGAAGCGGCCAAAGCGATGGTCGGATTGGGTGTGTTCGTGCAACGCCTGGCCGATACCCCAGACCACGCCACCAACGATCTGGCTGCGCGCGGTGATCGTGTTGAGGATGCGCCCCGCCGCAATCGCACTGACGACGCGGGTGACCCGCACCGTGCCCAGTTCCTCGTCCACGCGGACCTCCACAAACACGGCGCCATGCGTGGCACGGGTGTACCTGCGTTGCTTGAGCACGTTTGGCAGCAGGAGGAACTTGTCTTCGATTTGCTCCAGTCCTGCAGTGCGCAGCAGGTCGGTCAAGGCGACGGCGCTGCTGGCATCGGCACGCAATGCAAGCCTGCCCTCGGCAAACACCACATCGTCGATGTTGGCCTTGGCGAAGCGCGAATCGGGCAGGGCCTTGGCCAGCCGCAGCAAGCGTCCACGCAACTTGCCGCAGACCCCATCCACCGCCGAGCCCACCGTGGTGACATGCGAAGAGCCACCTTCGATCGGTGCAACCGGCAAGGTCGAATCGCCGAGTTGAAACGTCACCTGCTCCAGCGGCAGGCCCAAGGCTTCGGCAGCGATCATTGCCATCACCGTATAGGTGCCGGTGCCGATGTCACTCGCCGCGCTGCTGACCACCAAACGGCCGTCGGCGTGCAGTACCGCATGTGCGCGCGCGAACATCTGCATCGCATCCCATTGCCCAGTGGCCATGCCCCATCCCACCCACTCGCTGCCTTCCTTGCGTGCGCGCGGTTGCAGAGGGCGTTGCGCCCAACCGAAGCGCTCGGCCCCTTGCTCGTAACACTGGCGCAGCGCCTTGGTGGAGTACGGCTTGTCGTCAGCCGGGTTGACCTCGGCATAGTTCTTCAGACGCAGCGCCAGCGGATCGATGCCGACCTCATAAGACAGCTCGTCCATCGCCACTTCCAGCGCATGGACACCATGTGCGGCCCCAGGCGCACGCATATCCATCGGGCTGTATTGGTCCAGACTGACCAACTTGTAGCCCAGGTGCACGTTGTCGCAGGCGTACAACTGGCCGCTCCAGTTGACCACCACTTCCACGTAGTCTTCGCCACGCGAGGTTTCGGCGATGGCTTCATGCCAGATGGAGCGCAACGTGCCGTCGCGGTCCGCACCGAGCTTGAGCCGCTGCAGCGTTTCTGGGCGATGACCGAAGGTGAACATCTGTTGCCGCGTCAGCACCACCCGCACCGACCGATCCAGCAGGATCGATGCCATGACCGCCAGCGGCAACTGATACTGCGGGCGCAGCCCGGAGCCGAACGCGCCGCCCACGTACGGGTTACGTACGGTGACCTTGCGCTTGCTCAGCCCGAACACATGCGACACATACCAACGGCTGTTCTGCGAGCCCTGGGTCTTGTCGTAAATGGTGAAGTGACCATCGGCACCGCGAATGACGGTGGAAGCGAACAACTCCATCGGGTTGTGGTGCTCCACGCCGCTGTAATAGTCGGCCTGGACCTGGCATGCGGCAGTGTCGAAGGCTGCGTCCGGCTCGCCCTTGTCCTTGGGCGGCGGCGAAAAGCCGGCCTTCAAGGGCTTGGGTTTGTGCGCACGGTCCAGATTGGTCATCAAGTTGGTGGCGTGTGGATCCTGCAACAACTCCACCTCCACCAGATGCGCGGCATGGCGGGCGGCTTCAAAGGTCTCGGCAACCACCAGCGCGATGGGCTGGCCGCTGTACAGGATCTTGTTGTCGTACAACGGACGGAATGGCGAACCGGCCGGAGCGGTCATGTCCTTGTAGAACAGATCCATGCCGCGCATGTGCGGGCGGTTTTCGTGGGTGACGATCTCAAGCACGCCGGGCACTGCGCGTGCGGCCTCCAGATGAAATGCGACGATCTCACCCTTGGCAATGCTGCTGTTGACCACCACGCCATAAGCCAGATCCGAGACCGGCCATTCGGCTGCGTAGCGCGCTTGGCCGGTGACCTTTGCGCGTCCATCGATGCGGGTGACGCCGGTGCCGGTGGGGCGATAACCGGTGCCGCTGTCTGCAACCGGTGGGCTCAGCTCGCTGCCGGACAGGTCGGTGCTGCGTGCATTCATGGCGATTCCTCCAGCGCATTGGTGCGCCCGCGGTTGTCGATGGTGCCTTCGCGCGCAACGCTCAATGCACGCACGATGGCGCGGCGTGCCAGCGGCAGTTTGAAAGCGTTCTCGCCGTGCGGTTGTGCGCCTTGTAGCAGCGCATCGGCCAGACTTCCGAAGGTGTCGGCATTGGCTGGCTGGCCAACCAAGCGTGCTTCTGCATCTGCATTGCGCCACGGCTTTTGCGCTACGCCGCCCAGTGCAACGCGCACCTCGCGGATGCTGCCGTCGTCGGCCAGATCCAGGGCGGCCGCTACCGATACCAGCGCGAACGCATACGAGAGGCGCTCACGGATCTTGAGATACGCACTATGCGCGACGAAGCGCTGTGCGTCCGGGAGATCGATATGCACGATCAACTCGTCAGGCGCCAAGGTGCTGTCCAGTTCCGGGTGCTCGCCGGGCAGGCGGTGGAACTGCGCGAAGGGAATATCGCGCTCGCCATTGGCACCTTGCACATGCACCACGGCATCCAGCGCCGCCAATGCCACGCACATATCCGACGGATGGGTGGCGATGCAGTGTGCGCTGGTGCCGAGGATGGCGTTGTATTTGGTCAGCCCGCCGATGGCCGAACAGCCGGTGCCCGGGTCGCGCTTATTGCACGGCGTGGCATGGTCGTAGAAATACATGCAGCGGGTGCGCTGCAGCAGATTGCCGCCATTGCTGGCCATGTTGCGAATCTGTGGCGAGGCACCGGCCAGAATTGCTGCGCTCAGTAAAGGGTAACGCGCTTCCACGTCCGGGTGATAGGCAGTGTCGGCATTGCGCGCCAGCGCGCCCAATCGCAGGCCGCCATCGGGTAGGGTGCTGATGCTGTCCAGTGGCAGCCGGTTGATGTCGACCAGGCGGCTGGGCCGCATCACCTGCAGTTTCATCAGGTCGGTGAGATTGGTGCCGCCGGCGATCAGCCGCACCGGCGCTTCGGATGGCACCGGCTGTGCGTCGCCGCTGCGCACCGCAATGGCGCCAAGTGCGGCATCGACGGTGGCCGGGCGTGTATAGGTGAGCGGAATCATGCCGGCACCGTCCCTGGCGTCCATGGGGTGGCGGCGCTTTCGCTGCCGTCGCTGGACTTGCCCATGACGTCCATCACGGCATCGGTGATCTGCGGGTAGGCACCGCAACGGCAGATGTTGCCGCTCATCAACTCACGCACCTGGTCGCGGTCGTGCGCCTTGCCTTCGTTGATCAAGCCCACTGCCGAGCACAGCTGCCCTGGGGTGCAATAACCGCACTGGAATGCGTCGTTGGCAATGAAGGCGCGTTGCAGCGGATGCAGTTCATCGCCATTTGCCAGGCCTTCGACGGTGGTGATGTCGGCACCGTCCTGCATGACGGCCAGGGTCAGACAGCTGTTGATGCGGCGGCCATCGATCAGCACTGTGCAGGCGCCACACTGGCCGTGGTCACAGCCTTTCTTGGTGCCGGTGAGGTCGAGGTGGTCGCGCAGCATATCGAGCAGGCTCACCCAGGCTGCAAGTTGCAGTTGATAAGGCTGGCCGTTGATGCGCAGGTTGACCGGGTAGGTCGGCACACTGGTGGCGGCAGTTGCCGGCGTCGTGTCATGGGCAGTGGCGGGTGTGGCAGTCATGCGAACCCCGTGGCGATGGCTGAGGAGGGCCATCACCTTGACGGCGTTGTGGTCAACGCAAAGTGACCACGTGTGCGATTCACATCGATGCAACGCTTCGCTACCGCATTCAGCAACGGCGGTGCGATCACTGCATGCTCGCGCTTGCATGCGTTGCGCGTGTGCACGCAGTGCGTGTGGCGTGCATGCAGCCACTGCTGCGCTGAATTTTTCAGCTTTACGCGTGCGCTGATGCATCTGCGTCCCAGCTGTTGCGACGTACCGCCGTTATCCTTGCCGAATGAATACGAGGTGGCAGCAATGAGCCGGCGCGGCGGCAGTGCAGATCTTCCATTGCATGGCGGACGCGTTCCGCATTGGTTGGCGGAGCGGATGACGCGGCTTGGTGCGGTGATGTGCGAGGCGATCGTGCACAGCTATGGGCGCGATGAATTGTTGCGGCGGCTTGCGCACCCGTTCTGGTTCCAGTCGTTGGGCGCGGTGATGGGCATGGACTGGCATTCGTCGGGCATTACCACGAGTGTGATCGGCGCACTCAAGCGTGGGTTGACGCCGTTGTCCAGCGAACTGGGTCTGCATGTGTGTGGCGGCCGCGGCCGGCATTCGCGCGCTACGCCTGCGGAATTGCTGGCAGTGGGCGATGCCGTAGGGCTGGATGGCGCCGCATTGGCACAGGCCAGCCGACTGGTCGCCAAGGTGGACAGCGCCGCAGTGCAGGACGGCTTCGATCTGTATCTGCACAGCTTTATCGTCAGCGACGACGGCCGCTGGGTGGTGGTGCAGCAGGGCATGCACGGGCAGCGCAAGCAGGCGCGCCGATATCACTGGCTCTCTGAAGGACTGAGCAGTTTGGTGGATGCGCCGCATGCCGCCATCGATGGTGCGCATCAAGGCAACATCGTCAATCTTGCCGACCGTCGCGCGGCCGCCTCGCGCGATGCGCAGGTGGAGCTGTTGCGTAACACAGCGCCGGATCAGCTGGCACGCCAGTGGCAACGGATTGCGGGTGTGGAGGGACCTGCTGCAGCGACTGCTGCGCAAGCTCCGCTCACCGGCGATCTGTTCGCCGGGCACACCTGGGACCCGGCGCAGCAACCGCATCTGTCCATGCCTGATCATCATGACGTGCGCAGCGAAAACGTGATCACCCGCCGGCTGCACGCCAGCCTGGCCGCAGCCGCAGAAGCGGGTCCCCGCGATTTCACCGCATTGCTGCAAGTCCCCGGCGTGGGCGCGCGCACCTTGCGCTCGCTGGCGATGGTGGCCGAAGTGGTGCACGGCACGCCATGCCGTTTCAGCGACCCGGCACGCTTTTCGCTTGCACATGGCGGCAAGGACCGGCAACCGTTCCCGGTGCCGACACGCGTGCTCGATCACACGATCGGGGTACTCAAGCAGGCGATGCAGCAGGCCAAACTCGGTAACGACGAACGCTTGCAGGCGATCGCACGGCTGGACGCACAGGCGCGTCGTCTCGAAGCCACTGCACACGGGCCGACAGTGGAAGACTACATCGCACAGGAACGCCGCGATTCGCAGCGCTATGGCGGGCGCAGCGTGTTCGGTTGGGAGCCGGCGCCGGAGGACGCGCATGCTGTGCAGGCGATGCGCGCGCATGCAGGTTGCCGATGAGCCTGCGCGAACGCAGCAGTACGCCGATTGCTATCGATGGGCGCTGTTTCACCTATGTATTCCCTTGCCAGTGGGAAGACCATTGCAAGATCGGTTTCTCGCGTGATCCGTTGGGGCGCATCGGTAGCTTGCACCCGCGCTGGTTCGAGTTTTTCGATCTGGAACGCGGGGTGCTGGTAGAAGCCGAGCGCGAGCGCGAGGCCCGCGATTTAGAGTTGCAACTGCGTCGCCCCTTGCTCGCGCATAACGCACCGGCACCGATGGCCATCCGCGCAGCAGCCGGCGGCCATACCGAATGGTTTCGGGGCGTAGGCGAGGCATTGGAAGATGCGGTAGCCGCATTGCAACAGCACGGGTATCGCGTCTTCGTGTTGCGCGATTGGCTGCAGGCGTCAATGGCACAGCGCATCGATCGACTCTACGACTGGGCCGCAGTGCAGTTGAGCGCGGACGAGCTGGATGGCCTGACAGGCCCCACGCCGGCGCAACGCGCGCTGGGCGATGTGCTCGATGGCTATCGCGCATTGGATTTACCTGTGCAGGCGCATCTGCCCGAACACATGTGGGCATGGTATTGCCGCAACAGCTACGCATTATTGCGAGCACGTTGACATGCGTCGGCTCAGCGTCGCCTCACCCCGCAGGAGTGCCAGATGCAGAGTGCGCAACTGCCCTTGACCGAGGCGTTCAAGGCGCTGTTTTCGGTGCGCCAAGTGCAAGCCGCCGAAATCGCGATTGCGCCGGGGAAAGGCGAAGGCGGGCCCGGCAATCGCCACCGTGGTGCCGATCAGTGGTTGTACCTGGTGGAGGGCACCGGCGGGGCCGCCGCCGAGGGCAGATGCATGCGCTACAAGCCGGCAGCCTGATTGCCATCGAGCGCGGTGAAACACATGAGATCCGTAACACCGGCCACACACCGTTGAAGACGGTTAGGTTCTATCATCCACCCGTCGACGCTGTGCAAGGCGAACCACGACCGGCCGGTGAGGCATAGCGTGATCGCTGACGGATGTGGTTGATGCGATCAGTCTCTGTGCAGGTGCATGGATGGCAAGACGCCAGCCATGCTGCAACGGCAGGTGAGCATCGTGCCCGCTGCGCATTGACGCCGCGCTTGTGACATCGAGCAACCAACCATCGCCTGGGAAGTGCCATGCCACAGACCAAGACGCGCCGCGCTGCCGCCAAGGACAAGCGCGAAGGCAAATCGGCCAGTACTCAGGCTGGCGAATACGTCAAAGAAGAAATCGACCAGGTGCGCGGAGGCGCGCACGGTGTGAAAAGCACCAAGCAGGCCCTTGCGATCGGATTGTCCAAGGCGCGCCGCGATGGCGTGGATGCATCACCGTCCGGCTCCGCGTCCAAGGCCACCAAGAAAAAAGCCGCACAGGACAAGGCAGCTGCAACTTCCAAAAAACCGGTGTCGCCTACACGCTCGGCCGGCGCCAAGAAAGCCTTGAAGACAGCGAGCAAGGGCACCACCGCCAAGAAGACGGTAGGTAAGCAAGCCTTGTCTGCACAGGCCGCAGGCGCTGCCAAAAAGCGCATGGCCAGCGACCGTTCGGCAGCAGCGAAGAAGGTGGCAGAGACCAAGGGCCCGGCAGTGCGCAAGGCGGCCGCGAAGAAAGCGGCTGCGACGCGGAAGCGTGCCGGAACCAAGGACGCCTAGCACTGCTACCTGATGTGGCGAGTAGTTTTCAGGTGCGCTCGGACGGCGCGGAGTAGTTGGAGGATACGAGTGGTCCATGCCACCTCGGATACCGGCTTTGCCCGCCTAGTTGCTGCGTAGTTGTTTTATAGCCACTTTTAGAACAAGCAAAAAGGCTGCCGCGCAGCAGGCACGAGGAGCGCTGCTGATGCGGCGGCACGTCCCACCTCAACCGTAGTCCGGTACTGATTCATGTACGCGTTGCTGGTGCCGGGATTGCAAGCGTGGGCGTAGCCAAGCTGCACAAGCGTCTTCATCGAGCGAGCCATCCGCCAGGCCGATATAAAAACCGTAAAGTTCCAGGTCGCCTGCCTGCAAAGTGGCTCGGTTGAGCACGATGAAGGTTTCGCACGCCACAGCTGCGGTGCGTTTGTTGCCATCGACAAATGGATGATTGCGGGCCAAGCCATACGCTAGGCTGGCTGCAAGCGCCGCCAGGTCCGGAGGTGGCTCCTCATACGCCGACAATTGTTTAGGTCTCGCAAGCGCTGAGTCGAGTAACGCATCGTCGCGCACACCGCTTCCACCACCATGCTCGGCCAGCTGGCGGTCGTGAATCGCCAAGACAAGTGGTCGCTCGATCCAGATGATCATGCGTATGGGTTACTGCGCCAGCTTGTTGAGCAAGGTGCGGCGGTCGCGCATCACCTGCTCTGCCACATCCATCTGCGCCGCCAACGTCGGGTCGAAGGCGGTCAGCTTGATGCCGTCGGGCGTTTCCAGCGCATAGAGTTCGTCGCCCTTTCCAAGCCGCAGGCGGGCTAACAGTTCCTTGGGCAGGATGACGCCGGCGGAGTTGCCAATCGCAGTGATCTTGAGTTTCATGACGGCACCTCGCGTTAATACGTAAGTTATAACTTTGTCCTCGGCCGGTCGCAAGCGGTGTGCTGAAGCGGCTCAGCTAGCCAATCTCGCCTGCTGCGACCGATGGGTGTACAAATGTACACCTGGTCCCGCCGGCTGCCGCGCTCCGATGTCACCACTTCCCCCTCAACGTGCCGCCGTGCTGGCGTTCCTGCAGGAGCAGGCCCAGGCAGGCGTATCGCCCAGTCTGGCCGAGATCGCGCAGGCCTTCGGGTTTGCCTCGCGCAATGCCGCGCAAAAGCATGTGCAGGCACTGGCCGAGGCCGGGTTGATCGAGCTGCTGCCCAATCAGAAACGCGGCATCCGCGTGCCCGGTGGCGCCGGGCGCGATGCCTTGCTGGCCTTGCCGGTGCTGGGGCGGGTGGCGGCGGGTGTGCCGATCGGGGCGGATATCGGCCTGGAGCGTCAACTCTGGCTGGACCGTGCGCTGTTTTCGCTGCGCCCGGATTACCTGTTGCAGGTGCAAGGCGATTCGATGATCGACGACGGCATCCTGGATGGCGACCTGGTGGGCGTGCATCGCAGCAATGAGGCGCGCGACGGGCAGATCGTGGTGGCGCGGGTGGATGGCGAAATCACCATCAA
Organism: Xanthomonas prunicola; assembly: GCF_002846205.1. GTDB lineage: Bacteria > Pseudomonadota > Gammaproteobacteria > Xanthomonadales > Xanthomonadaceae > Xanthomonas > Xanthomonas prunicola. The sequence goes on along the minus strand of NZ_PHKV01000003.1, from coordinate 545,602 downwards.
GCGCCTGGAGCGCGGCGCCGAACGTCTCCGCCTGCTGCCGCGCAATCGCGCGCATGCGCCGATCGTGGTGGCGGCCGATGCCGACTTTGCGATCGAAGGGCTGTACTGCGGCCTGATCCGGCAGGGTTGAGATGAGCGAGCCCGTGCCGCTGCGACGACACGGCAATGCCGCGCTGGCACTGCCGCTGGACGCCCTGCTGGCCGCGCGCACGGTCTGGCGTGCGGGCCAGGGCACAGCCACCGCCAATGGCGGCGAATCCACCGGGCATGCGGCACTGGATGCGCTGCTGCCCGACGGCGGCTGGCCGCGGCGTGCGTTGACCGAGTTGCTGTTGCCCGCGCATGGCATCGGCGAGATCGCCTTGTTGCTGCCTACGCTGGCACGCATGACCGCCAGCAGCAGTCGGGTGGTGTTGGTGGCGCCGCCGTTCATTCCTTACGCACCGGCGTGGCAGGCGGGTGGGGTGGTGCTGGAACATCTGGAAGTGGTGCAGGCCGAGCCGCGCGAAGCGTTATGGGCGTTCGAACAATGCCTGCGCAGCGGCGCGTGCGCCGCGGTGCTGGGCTGGCCGCAGACTGGCGATGCGCGTGCGCTGCGGCGGTTGCAGGTGGCGGCCGATAGCGGCAATTGCTGTGCGTTCGCGTTGCGCGACCGCCGCCATGCGGTGAATGCATCGCCGGCGGCGTTGCGGCTGGAATTCCTGCCCGAGCGCGATGCCTGGCAGGTGCGCAAATGCCGCGGCGGTCAGGTGCCGTCGCAGCCGTTGCGGCTGGCGCATTGAGGCGCGCATGTTGTGGGCCTGCATCCTATTGCCGCAGCTGGCGCTGGACGCCGTTCTACGGCGGCTCGAAGAGCCGCAGGCGCCGCTGGTGCTGGTGCAGGGGCCAGCACAGCTGCGCAGCCTGCATTCGGTCAATCCCGCTGCTGCCGCTGCAGGATTGAAACCCGGCATGCGCCTGTCTGCGGCGCATGCCTTGATGGCACCGGTGCGCACGGTCGATTACGACACGCAGAACGAAGCGCGTACCCAGCGGTTTCTTGCGGCCTGGGGGTATCGGCATAGTTCGTTGGTGAGCCAGCAATGGTCGCGCGCCATCGTGCTGGAAGCCGGTGCCAGCTTTCGCCTGTTCGGCCCCTGGCCGCGCTTCGAGCGTCGCCTGCGCGATGAGCTGCAGGCCTTGGGTTTCCAGCACCGGCTTGCGCTGGCGCCCACACCGCGTGCGGCGCGCGTGTTGGCTGGCCTGCGCGACGGCATGGTGGTAACGCAGTTGCCGGCTCTGCACAGCATGCTGGATAAGGTGCCGGTGCGCCGCGCCGCGTTGCCCGACGATGCCGGCGAGCGTCTGCAGCACATGGGCGTGCGCACGCTTGCGGCGGTGCGCGCCTTGCCGCGTGACGGGCTGCGCCGGCGCTTCGGTGCGGGCCTGCTCGATCATCTGGATCGCCTCTACGGCACTGTCGATGACACGCTGGAGTGCTACGCGCCCCCGGACCACTTCGACCAACGCGTGGAGCTGGGCTACGAGGTGGAAACCCATCCGGCACTGCTGTTCCCGCTGCGCAGGTTGATCGGCGATCTGTGCACGTATCTGTCCATCCGCGATGGCGGGGTGCAGCGTTTTTTGTTGCGTTTGGAACACGAGGAAGGCGCGACCGATGTGGAGATCGGCCTGCTGACGCCGGAGCGTGCGCCCACGTTGTTGTTCGAGCTGGCCCGCAACCGGCTGGAGCGGGTGGAGATTCCGCGGCCGGTGGTGGCGATGCGGCTGTTGGCGCGCCAGCTGCCACCGTTCGTGCCGGCCATGCGCGACTTGTTCGACCAGCGTGCGCAGCAATCGGTGGACTGGCCGCAACTGCGCGAACGGCTGCGTGCGCGCCTGGGCGATGAGGCGGTGTACCGCGTGCTGCCGGCCGACGACCCGCGCCCGGAGCGGGCCTGGCGTCGCGCCATCGGCGATGCGGTGCGCGAAGCCACCGCGCCGCCACGCCCGCCGCGGCCCACCTGGTTGCTGCCGCAGCCGGTGCCGTTGCACGATCCGCACCTGCGCATCGTCTCCGGTCCCGAACGACTGGAAAGTGGCTGGTGGGACGACGACGAAGCACGTCGTGACTACTACGTGGTGGAGACCGCGCGCGGCCGGCGCGGCTGGGCCTTCGCCGCGCCTGGCCGGCTAGATGGCTGGATGCTGCATGGGTGGTTTGCGTGATCGCAGGCATGCCAGCGCGGTCTCTTGGCACGTACCGCCTGGCGGGTGGTTGCGGCGCGGGGGCGCGTGGCCGATGCCAGGGCTGCAGGTACACGCAGCAGTATCTGCAACGACGCGATCTGCCGCGCATTGCAACATCGTATGGCGCAGCGTTGTTGAAGGCATCCGTCCATGAGTTGGGATGACGCCATCGATGGTGTAGACCGCGACACCCCCGGCGGGCGCATGCCGCGTGCCTGGAATGTGGCGGCACGGCTGCGCGCGGCCAACGACGACATCGTCCATGCGCAGCACGCCGACGGCCTGCCTGGCTATGCCGAGCTGCATTGCCTGTCTGACTTTTCGTTCCTGCGTGGCGCTTCCAGTGCCGAGCAGCTGTTCGCACGTGCGCAACACTGCGGCTACAGCGCCCTGGCCATCACCGACGAGTGCTCGCTGGCCGGCATCGTGCGGGGCCTGGAAGCCTCCCGCGCCACCGGCCTGCGGCTGATCGTCGGCAGTGAATTCACCCTCGTCGACGGCACCCGCTTCGTGCTGCTGGTGGAAAACGCGCACGGCTATCCGCAGTTGTGCGCGCTGATCACCACCGCGCGGCGTGCGGCAGGCAAGGGCGCGTATCGGCTCGGGCGTGCCGAGGTCCAGGCGCAGTTTCGCGATGTCCTCCCCGGTGTGTTCGCGCTGTGGTTGCCCGGTGCGCAGCCGCAGGCCGAGCAGGGCGCCTGGCTGCAGCAGGTGTTCGGCGAGCGTGCATTCCTGGCGGTGGAACTGCATCGCGAACAGGACGACGCAGCGCGTCTGCTTGCCTTGCAACTGTTGGCGCAGCAACTGGGCATGACTGCATTGGCCAGTGGCGATGTGCACATGGCGCAGCGCCGCGAGCGCATCGTGCAGGACACCTTGACCGCCATCCGCCACACCACCCCGCTGGCCGAGTGCGGCGCGCATCTGTTCCGCAATGGCGAGCGCCACCTGCGCACGCGACGCGCCCTGGGCAATATCTATCCGCAGGCGCTGCTGCAGGCCACGGTGGAGCTGGCCGCGCGCTGCAGCTTCGATATTTCCAGGCTTGAATACACCTATCCCCGCGAACTGGTGCCGGAGGGGCATACGCCGGCGAGTTATCTGCGAAAACTCACCGAGGAGGGGATGCGTGAGCGATGGCCGAATGGTACGCCAGAGAAAGTGCGCGACGATATCGAGAAAGAATTGGCACTGATCGCCGAACTGAAATACGAGGCTTTCTTTCTCACCGTACAGGACGTGGTGCGGTTTGCTCGCTCCCAAGACATCCTGTGTCAGGGACGTGGGTCTTCAGCAAATTCGGCAGTCTGCTATGCGCTCGGCATCACGTCGGTTGATCCGATCAAGACGCGATTGTTGATCTCGCGCTTCTTGTCCAAAGCACGTAACGAACCGCCAGATATTGATGTGGATTTCGAGCACGAACGCCGTGAGGAAGTGCTGCAATACGTCTATACCAAATACGGACGCGAACGCGCGGCGCTGGCGGCCACGGTGATCTGCTACCGCGGCAAGAGTGCAGTGCGCGATGTGGCCAAAGCGTTCGGTCTGCCGCCGGACCAGATTGCGTTGCTGGCCAATTGCTACGGCTGGGGCAATGGCGACACCCCGATGGAGCAGCGTATCGAAGAAGCCGGATTCGATCTGGCCAACCCGCTGATCAACAAGATTCTTGCGGTCACCGAGCACCTGCGCGATCACCCGCGTCATCTGTCGCAGCATGTCGGCGGTTTCGTCATCTCCGACGAACCCTTGTCGCTGCTGGTGCCGGTGGAAAACGCCGCCATGGCCGACCGCACCATCATCCAGTGGGACAAGGACGATCTGGAAACCATGAAGTTGCTCAAGGTCGATTGCCTGGCGCTGGGCATGCTGACCTGCATTCGCAAGACGCTGGACCTGGTGCGTGGCCATCGGGGTCGCAAGTACGCGTTGGCGACGTTGCCGGATGAGGATGCGGCGACCTACAAGATGATCCAGCGCGCCGATACGGTTGGTGTGTTCCAGATCGAGTCGCGTGCGCAGATGGCGATGCTGCCGAGGCTCAAACCTGCAGAGTTCTACGACCTGGTGATCGAAGTGGCGATCGTGCGCCCTGGCCCGATCCAGGGCGACATGGTGCATCCGTACCTGCAACGTCGCAAAGACAAGAGCCTGATCAGCTATCCCTCCGACGGCGTGGAGAAGATTCTCGGGCCGACACTGGGGATTCCGCTGTTCCAGGAGCAGGTCATGGAATTGGTGATACACGCCGGTTACGACCCTGACGAGGCCGACAAGCTACGCCGTTCGATGGCGGCCTGGCGCCGCGGTGGCGATATGGAATCGCATCGCGTGCGTATTCGCGGATTGATGGAAAACAAAGGCTACGCCTCCACCTTCATCGACCAGATCTTCGAGCAGATCAAGGGCTTCGGTTCCTACGGCTTTCCGCAAAGTCACGCCGCCTCGTTCGCCAAGCTCGTCTATGCCAGCTGCTGGCTCAAACGGCACGAACCCGCCGCCTTCGCCTGCGGGTTGCTCAACGCGCAGCCGATGGGCTTCTACTCGGCCAGCCAGATCGTGCAGGACGCGCGCCGTGGCAGTCCCGAGCGCGCGCGCGTGGAGGTGTTGCCGGTGGATGTGTTGCATAGCGACTGGGACAACACCCTGGTCGGTGGCCGGCCCTGGCGCAGCGACGAAGACCCCGGCGAACAACCGGCGATCCGGCTGGGCATGCGCCAGGTCGCTGGATTATCGGAAGTGGTGGCCAACCGCATTGCCGCTGCACGCGCGCAGCGGGCCTTCGCCGATAGCGGCGATCTCTGTCTGCGCGCCGCACTCGACGAAAAGGCGCGCCTGGCATTGGCCGAAGCTGGCGCCTTGCAGGGCCTGGTCGGCAACCGCAATGTCGCGCGCTGGGCGATGGCCGGCGTGGAAGCGCGCCGGCCCTTGTTGCCCGGCAGCCCGGAAGAGTGCCCGGTAGAGTTCGAAGCGCCCCGGATGGGCGAAGAAATCCTGGCCGACTATCGGTCGGTGGGCCTGAGCCTGCGCCAACATCCGATGGCGCTGCTGCGCCCGCAGATGCGCCAGCGGCGCATCCTGGGCCTGCGCGACCTGCAGGGCCGTCGCCACGGCAGCGGCGTGCACGTCGCCGGCCTGGTCACCCAGCGCCAGCGGCCAGCCACCGCCAAGGGCACCATCTTCGTCACCCTGGAAGACGAACACGGCATGATCAACGTCATCGTCTGGTCGCACCTGGCGCTACGCCGCCGCCGCGCCCTACTGGAATCGCGTCTGCTCGCCGTGCGCGGCCGCTGGGAACGCGTGGACGGCGTGGAGCACCTCATCGCCGGCGACCTGCACGATCTCAGCGACCTGCTCGGCGACATGCAGCTGCCGTCGCGCGACTTCCATTGACGCGTTTCGGGCCGTGGATTGCGGCTAGGGTCTGTGCGCGTTCTATACCCAGCTGCTGGCTTTTTGGGAACGCTCCGACCTTCCTGACAACCGTTTTTTCGGGAAGAGGCCTTCGCGGTAGAGCGTCACCATGAAGATCATATTCGTCATGCCGCTGGCGTCGGTTGCAGCTAGGACGCAAGCTCCGACACCTCAAGCACGGTCTAGTGAGAGTGACGCAATGAACAACGACGCAAGAATAATCGCCGTGGACCACACAGGCTTCGCGGTATCGTCATTGGACGAAGCTGTTCGGTTCTGGACAGGAGCACTCGGCTTTAAGCTTGAGCGGCAGTCGGAGATGGGGGGCGATTTCCTGTATCAGGTGACTGGTGTCGATGATCCCAATGTAAAAACGGCAATCGTCAGGGCACCAGACGGTTATGTGATCGAGCTATTACAATATTCAAAAGGGCGCCAGAACGGGGCGGTGCCGAACAGCGCGGGGGCGATTGGTGCGGCCCACCTAGCTCTGACCGTAAACGATATCCATGCCGCTATTGCTCGCGTCGAGGCAGCAGGATGGAAGGCGAAGGGTAGTCCACTGCCGATTGCGGGTGGGCCAAGGAAGGGAACGCTGGTGGCCTACGTTTCAGGCCCCGACCATATCACGATAGAGCTTATGCAGCCGCAAGCCCATTAATGGGCCTGCGGGAGTTTTCCCGCTTCACCATCGTTATTGGGAAGCATGCCGATATTGGTCAGACGCTGACGGGGTCGCGCCGTTCCTCCAATGTCTGGACGAGTACGGCTAGGCTGATCGATGCCAGACGTTCGACCAGCAGCCGTTCGGCTTCCTGTAGCGCGTCGCTCACAGCCTCGTTGACGACTGCCGCGATCTGGCACCCGGGCTCAGGACGTTCGATCCCGATTGCGAATAGGGGCGGGCCGCCAATCTGTCCAAATCGCTGCGTGGTGCCAAGGCCCACTGATGCAATCGATGCGGTCGTGTGCCCGTAAATTGTCGAGCTCGCTTGTTGCGCTGGTTGTTTCAGGCCATGCGGCCAAGCAACGTCCTGAGTCACGTAGCCACAAGCGTGAGTGAATGCATCTGCCCCAGGTCATTGGCAGCAAACCGGTCTGTGCTACACCATGCATATCCGCGCGGCCGCGCTGGCTTGTCTTTACACCCACGAGGCGATCATGAAGTTGGAGGCGTTGTTCGACCAGTTGCACACCTTGCCCACCGTGCCCAAGGTGGCGCAGGACCTGATCCGTCAATTCGACGATCCGCAGACCGATATCGATACGCTGGCGCACAGCATCGAGCGCGATCCGGTGATTGCCGCCAAAGTGTTGCGGCTGGCCAATTCGGCGCGTTTCCATGGCCTGCGCGATTCCACCAGTGTCGAAGACGCAGCCATGCGGTTGGGCTTCAACACCCTGCGCACGCTGGTGCTGGCCTCGGCGATGACCGGTGCGTTCCGCGCCGGCCCCGGCTTCGATCTGAAGGCCTTCTGGCGCCATAGTTTCGAGGTGGCCGGCATCTGCCGCCTGCTGGCGCGCCAGCACGGCCTGGATCCGGAAACCGCCTTCACCTGCGGCATGATGCACAACATCGGCGAGTTGCTGATCCAGTCCGGCGCACCGGACTACGCCAGCCGCATCAATCACGACACCTCATCGGCCGGCCACGCCGCCGAAGAAACCCTGCAGCTGGGTTTCGGCTACCCGGAAGTCGGCGCCGAGCTGGTACGTCGCTGGCAGCTGCCGGTGGTCATCCAGCAAGCCATCGCCTATCAGGTTCGCCCGGCGGCCGCGCCCGACGGCGCACGCATGCCGTTGCTGGTCGCCCAGGCAGTGCAGGTCTCCGATGCGTTGCATGCGCACGGCGGCGCCACCCCGGCGGCATTGGAATCGGTACGCGGCCCGCTGATGGACGGCGTGGATCTGGAGGCCTTGTTCGCCGCGCTGCCGGAGGTGATCGAGGCCGATCGCGCGTTTGCCGAGTTGCTGCACTAAGCCTGTTCGGCGCCTAGCCGGTGGCTGCAAGTCTGTTGCTCACGCGCAGTAGCGGCAGCGGCTGCCGGTATCGTGTGGCAGGCGATGCGTCGCCTGCCACACCAATCGACGAGCTACTTGCCGAAGTATCTGGAAATCCGGGGATACACGTCCGAGAAACGCGAGTAGTAATCGGGATCGCGCCGCGCCGAGCAGGACGAGGTGCCATCGAACAAACCACCCCGCAGCTGGTATGCGCCGTTCCTTGCCACGGTGAACAAACCCGAGCCGGAGGAACCGTCTTCGGTGACGCCCTCGTGCCAGTGCACCTGATATAGCGGGCTCTTGTCCTCATAGGAGGTCTTGAGCGCGGTCACGGTGCCCAGCGAGTATTTTTTGAGCGCATTGTTCGGGTGGTGGATGCCGACGATCGGGGTGCCGATGGCACCGATCGCAGCGCTGCTCCAACCTGCATAGAACGCCCCCGGCGGTGGCGGGCTCCTCAGCTCCAGCAGCGAGATGTCGCGTGTTGAGTTGGCATAGCGCAACACCGCGCCGCCACTGAGTGTGGTCGCCTGTCTGCTGACGGAGGTGCTGTTGCAGCGTGCCGCATCATAGAACCAGTAGGTCTGCAAGGTGTTGGCAACGCTCTGGGTGCTGACGCAATGCGAGGCAGTCCAGAACAGGTGACGTTTGCGCGAGTTGGCGTTATTGAGCAAGGTGCCGGTGCACGAGAACGACCCATTGCTGTCGGTGATCACCATGCGCGCGACTGCGCTCGACGCATCGAGAAAGCCGCGAGTAGGGTGGGCACGGCAGACGATATCGCTTTCGCAGGCGCTGGCGTTGCCGATGGCGCTGACCATGAAGTCCTGCGTGTTGGCACTGGGGCTGATATCCAGATGCGATAACTGGGGGATGTTGAGGCTGAAGTTCTCGGGATATTGGCCCGCCGGCAGCGCGATCTCGATCAGCAGGTCTTCTCCGTCGACAACCGGCGACCAACCGATGGCATCGCCGGCGGTGACGAAATCGGCACCGGAGCGCTCAAAGACATGCCCGTCGTTGTCGGCGAAGCGCAACACCACCTGGGAGGGTATGCCCGGTGTTGCACCGGCGCCACGCAACACTAATGCCGCACGGAGCGAGGCCGCCTTTGCAGAGCTGAGCTTCAAGGTGGCCACGCGCGTGCCATTACCTGCGAGTTGCCAGTCCAGCGCGGCCAGGTTCACCCGCGGCTGCGGGACCGCACGCGAAAAGCCGATCTGCAAGGGTTGCCCATGGTTGAGCTGTGCAATGCGGCGCTCACGCAGCAGGCTCAATTCCTTGTCGGTGGGGGCCGCCAAGTGTGCCACCTGGGTGGACATGAGGCCGCCATGCAAACCTGCCGACTGCAGGCTCGCAGCACCGAGTTGCGCCGGTTGCGGTGCCGCGCTCACTGGCGCTGCATCCATCTCAGTGGGGGGCGCGGCGAGCGCAGGGGTGGAAACGGCAGAAAGCAAGGCGAGATATAAGGCGTTGTAGCGATACATGGCAGGCCCTTTGGCCAGGAGCGGCAGGTGGCGGCATGAGCATGCCTTCTCATCCGGGCCGACTGAAGGGGGCGAATCTTCGCCGCTTGGTCGGTGCGGACAAGCTCACGCGCAGCTTGCCTGCCTCTGCAGGGAGCAACGTTGCAGCCGCGCCCTTACTTCGCTGTCCCGTTGATCGTTTCGCTGGCAGGTGGGTGCCATCGGACGTCTGACTTGCTAGCGGTTCCGGGTGATCCATGCTTTGCTTCGCGCTGATCTGGCAGCTTCCTGCAGTGATCCAGCGAGCTATCGCCGGCAGGCCTGCCCTGCGGTCGCGTCCAAGCCCACCGGCCACAGCACGCACACTGTCACGCCGCGCCGCAGCTGGACTCGGGTGGGCCCAGGCGCTAGCGTGGTACGGATTTTTTGCCCACAGGGGAATGCCCAATGAGCCACGACGCGCAGCCGCGCCAGCTCACCTTCCGTGCCGTCGTGCTGGCCATCGTGCTGGCGGTGGTGCTTTCGGCCGCCAACGCCTACCTCGGCCTGTTCGCCGGTTTGACCATCGCCACCGCCATCCCGGCGGCAGTGGTGTCGATGGGCGTGCTGCGCCTGCTCGGCGGCGGCACCATTCTGGAAAACAACATCGTCCAGACCGGCGCCTCGGCCGGTTCGTCGATCGCGGCCGGGGTGATCTTCACCATCCCCGCGCTGGTGATCATGGGCTACTGGCCGGACTTCAAGTACTGGTGGGTGCTCGGCATCGCCGGCATGGGGGGCCTGCTCGGGGTACTGTTCTCGGTGCCGCTGCGGCGCTCGATGATCGTCGAAGACCCGCTGCCCTTCCCCGAAGGCAAGGCGGCGGCCGAAGTGCTCAAAGCCGGCGAAAATCCCGGCCCGGGCCTGAAGATCCTGGCGGCCTCCGGCGCCATCGGCGCGCTGGTCAAGCTGGCTGCGGCCAGCGGTTTGCGCGTGATCCCGGACACCTGGGCGCAGGCCACCTACCTGGGCAGCAGCCGTCTGGTCGGCTACATCGGCACCAACCTGTCGCCGGCGTTGCTGGGGGTGGGCTACATCGTCGGCTTGAACGTCGGCATCGTGGTGGTGTCCGGCTCCATCCTGTCCTGGCACATCGCCATCCCGCTGTACCAGCAGTTCTTCATGGGCTCGGACCCGGCCCTGGCGCAGAGCCTGGTCGGTGCGTCGGCGGCCGATACGGCCTTCGGCATCTGGGGCGCCAAGATCCGCTACCTCGGCGTCGGCGCGATGCTGATCGGCGGCGTGTGGACCTTGTTCTCGCTGCGCAAATCGCTGTTCTCCGGCGTCAAGAGCGGCTTTGCCGCCGCGCGCAAGAGTGGCGGCGGCGTGGTTGCCGAGACCGAGCGCGATCTGCCGATGAAGTGGATGCTGGTGGCGCTGGTGCTGTGCACCTTGCCGCTGCTGGGCCTGTATCAGGCCATCGTGCAGCAGTGGCATGTGTCGATCCCGATGACCATCATCATGATCGTGGCCGGCTTTTTGTTTGTGTCGGTGTCGGGCTATCTGGCTGGTTTGATCGGTTCGTCCAACAACCCGGTGTCGGGCATCACCATCTCCACCATCCTGTTCGCCTCGGCGGTGCTGGTGTTGCTGCTGGGTAAGGACGGTCTGGTGCCGGTGGGCATCGGCGCCGCGCCATTGGGCGCAGTGGCGGCGATCATGATCGGCGCGGTGGTGTGCTGCGCGGCGGCGGTGGGCGGCGACAACCTGCAGGATCTCAAGGCCGGTTATCTGGTCGGCGCCACGCCGTGGAAGCAGCAGCTGATGCTGGGCATCGGCGCGTTCTCGTGCGCGTTGATCATGGCGCCGGTGTTGAACCTGCTGGCCCAGGCCTACGGCATCGGCCCGGCCACCCCGCAGCATCCCAACTCGCTGGGCGCGCCGCAGGCCACGTTGATGGCCTCGGTGGCCAAGGGACTGTTCGGCGGCCAGTTGCCGTGGAGCATGATCGCGATCGGTGCCGGCGTGGGCGCGGCGATCATCGCGCTGGATGAATGGTTGAAGGCCACCGGCAAGCGCTTCCGCGTGCCGGTGCTGGCCGCGGCCATCGGCATCTATCTGCCGCTGGAACTGATGGTGCCGATCTTCATCGGTGGCCTGATCGCGCATCTGGTCGAGCGCTTCCACAACATCCGTGCCGACGACGAAGACGGCCGCGACCGCGTGCATCGTCCGGGCGTGCTGTTTGCCGCTGGCCTGATCACCGGCGAGGCATTGATGGGCATCGCCATTGCGGTGCCGATCGTGCTGTCCAGCCGCGCCGATGTATTGGCGTTGCCGGCTGCGTTGCAGCTCAATCAGTGGTTTGGCCTGGCGATTCTGGCCCTGGTCGGCTGGCTGCTGTATCGCGTTGGCAAGCGCGGCGAACAGGCGGTCTGAGTGTGATGCTCGATGGCGCATGCGGTCTGCATGCGCCATCTGCAAGCCGCGTATCGTTATATGCGCTGCTTGATCCATTACCGATCTGATTGATCGAGAAACAGCTGCGTGGGCCACCTGGCTCAAGGCAACTGCGAAACACGTTGCGCCTGCCAGCGCTGCAATGGCGCCTGGTCGTCCGCACGACGCACTTCGACTCAACGTTGCGATGGCCCGGTTGCCATCACACACATCAGAACGACTTTGCGCCGGCTTTACGCCCTGCACAGCTGCCGTGCATAGCGACTTTATGCCGCTCCTGCTTATCGTGCCGTCTCCCGCACGAACGGTGCGCCACGAGTGCTGCCTGCCTGGACTGATCCTGATCCCAACCACGCTGTAGACCGTGGCGCGCTCACGCGCTGTGCGTGACGCTGCAACGCCAGGCAAGTGTCTGGCAGTGCAAGCCTGCGCACTTTCTCTGCAGTGGGCGTATGCATCGCATAGCGACCGCACTGACGTCGCCCTGAAAAACCGCAATTGCGGCACGGCCGACCAAGCGTAGCGCCGCCATACAGCGCCTAGTAATGCCTCACACATCCCACTCTTCAACGCTGCACGGTCCTGCGATCTGTGCCGCGATTTGCCCTGGAATCACCGCAATGCCAACCATCACCTCGCGCTCGTCTTTCCGCAAGACATCCGCATCGCTGCTCGCCGTCATCGTCACTGCGGCGCTGAGCAGCCTCGCAGTTCAGGCGCACGCGCAAGACGCCACCGAAGCGGCGCTCTGCACCGATCGGCCGACCAAGGCCAATGCCACCTGCACCGTTCCGGCTGGCGATTGGCAGCTGGAAACCGACATCGGCAATTACACCCGCGACAGCCAGCCCGGCACACGCACGGAAACCTCCTACTTCACCAATCCCACGCTCAAGTACGGCGTCAGCGACCGTATCGATCTGCAACTCAATTGGGCGCCACAGTTACAGGTCAAGACCACCGACCGCGCCACCGGCGAGCGCAGCAGCCTGAGCGGCGGCGGCGATCTCTATCTGCGCATGAAGGCGCGCGTCTACGAGAGCGACACCGCCAGCGTGGCGCTGCTGCCGTTCGTCAAGGCACCCACCGCACGTACCGGTCTGGGCAACGACACCTGGGAAGGCGGCCTCGCGCTACCGGTCAACTTCGTGCTGCCCAGCAGCTTCTCGCTGACCTTCGGGCCGGAACTGGATTGGTTGGCCGACAGCGATGGCAGCGGCAAGCATGTCGCCATCGTCAACGTGATCAATCTGGCGCGCCCGCTCACGCCGAAGTTGTCGATGGCCGTTGAGCTGTGGTCCTCGATCAACCGCGACCCTGCGCAGACCGTCGAGCAGTACTCGGCCGATATCGCGGCGTCGTATCTGCTCAACCCGCTGTTGCAACTGGATGTGGGTGCCAACTTCGGCCTCAACGACCGCACGCCCGACACGCAGGTCTACGTAGGCCTGTCGCACCGCTTCTAAAGCGCTCAGCTGCCCGTGCCGCGTGCAGGCGGCATGGGCGAGGCGCATCAGTGCGCGGCGCACCACGTCGCGCCGCATGACCTCCTGCCTTTGCGCGTGTGCTGCAGCAACGCCTACCATCGACGTTTTGCCGTTGCCGGAGATCTCGATGAAGCTGCGTCACGCCGTATTGCCCTTGTGTTTGCTGGCTGCCCTGCCAAGCCTCGCCGCCGCGCGCGGTTTCGATGTGCGCGACATGGTGGCGCTGGACAGGGTGTCCTCGCCCACGCTCAGCCCGGATGGCAGCGTGGTGCTGTTCGCCAAGCGCCAGGCCAAGACCGCCAATGGCAAGCCGGCCACCAGCCTGTGGGTGCGTAATCTGCGCACCCGCGATCTGTCGCCACCCAAGCGGCTGACCCCGGAAGGCTGGAACGTCAACAGCCCGGCGCTGTCGCCGGATGGCAAGACGGTCTACTTCCTCAGCAGCAAAACCGGCAGCCAACAGCTTTACGCGCAGCCGATGGCCGGCGGCACCCCGCAGCAACTCACCGCGTTTGCGGTGGATGTGGACAGCTACAAGCTGTCACCCGATGGCAAGCGCATCGCTTTCAGCGCAGGCGTGTTCCAGGACTGCGGTTCGGACCTGGGCTGCACCAAGAAGAAGCTAGGCGAGCTCAAGAACAGCAAGGCCAGCGGCGTGGTGTACGACCAGTTGTTCGTGCGCCACTGGGACACCTGGAACGATGGCCGTCGTAATACCTTGTTCGTGGCCGAGTTGCCCGCAGCCGGTGCAAAAGCAGTGGTCGGGGCGTCGGCGATCAGCGCCACCCTGGCCGGCGATGCGCCGTCCAAGCCGTTCGGCGGCAACGACGATTACACCTGGTCGCCCGATGGCGCCAGCGTCGTCGCCAGCGTGCGCATTCCGCAGTCGCATGGCCCGGAAGCGGGCAAGAACGCCAAGACCGGCGCCAAGCCCACCGGCAACGACGAGCCGTGGCAGACCAACTTCGACCTGTACCGCCTGGATGCCACCGGCAAGTCCGCGCCGGTCAATCTGACGGCGTCCAACCCCGCCTGGGATGCCGGCCCGGTGTTCAGCACCGACGGCAAGACCCTGTACTACCGCGCGATGAAGCGCCCTGGCTTCGAGGCCGACCGCTTCGGTCTGATGGCGATGGATGTGGCCAGCGGCAAGACGCGCGAGATTGCGCCGAAGTGGGACCGCTCGGCTGGCGAAATCGTGCTGAGCGACGACGGTAGCAGCCTCTACACCAGCGCCGACGATCTCGGTGAGCATCCGCTGTTCAAGATCGATATCGCCAGCGGCGAGGCGACCAAGCTGGTGGGCGAGGGCAGCGTGCATGCACCGACGCTGGCCGGCAACACGCTGGCGTTTACCCGCAACTCGCTCAAGAGTGGCGACCAGGTCTTCGTCAGCGACACGCAAGGCCAGGGGCTGCGCGCGATCAGCCAGAGCGCCGGCGAACTGCTGCCGGATGTGCAGTTCGGCGACTACGAACAGTTCCGGTTCAAGGGTTGGAACAACGACACCGTGCATGGCTACGTGGTCAAGCCCTACAACTACCAGGAAGGCAAGACCTATCCGGTGGCGTTCCTGATCCACGGCGGCCCGCAGGGCAGCTTCGGCAATGGCTGGAGTAACCGTTGGAATCCGCAGACCTACGCTGGCCAGGGCTACGCGGTGGTCATGATCGACTTCCACGGCTCCACCGGTTACGGCCAGGAGTTCACCGACGCCATCAGCCAGCACTGGGGCGACCGCCCGCTGGAAGATCTGCAAAAAGGCTGGGCCGCCGCACAAAAGCAGTATGGCTTCCTCAACGGCGACAAGGCCTGCGCATTGGGCGCCAGCTATGGCGGCTACATGGTCTACTGGATGGCCGGCAACTGGAACCAGCCGTGGAAGTGCCTGGTCGACCACGACGGCGTGTTCGACAACCGCACCATGGGCTACGCCACCGAGGAATTGTGGTTCAGCGAATGGGAAAACGGCGGCACGCCGTGGCAGAACCCGGCCGGCTACGAGAAGTTCAATCCGGTGCTGCACGTGGACAACTGGAAGGTGCCGATGCTGGTCATCCACGGCCAGCAGGATTTCCGCATCCCGGTCGAACAAGGCCTGGCCGCGTTCACCGCGCTGCAGCGCAAGGGCATCGATTCCAAGTTCCTGTACTTCCCGGACGAAAACCACTGGGTGCTCAAGCCGGATAACAGCATCCTGTGGCACGACACCGTCAACAGCTGGCTGAAGCAGCACATCGGCCAGTAACGTGCGACCGACACGCCGCCTGGTGCGGCGTGTCGGGTTGTTGAGCGGGTGCCATCGGCTCGGTGATCGGCAAACGCAAGTCGCGATGGTCGCCATCAAATTACCCGTCGCTGGGATGACGTCTGCCAGCGGCGGCGATCCCGGCGCGGCGCGTTGCAGGCGGTTACTTCGATCATCCAATACTTGCGGATGAGTACGCTTGCGCTGGAGGCATTGCGGCGCTGCCATCCGGATGACGGGCCAATGCATCCCAACCACGTTTTGCCGCAGCGCATCACAGGCGTGTCAAAATAGCGCATCTTCCTCTTCCCAGTTCCCTGCCAGGATCGCAAGGACCGTTTGCATGCGCACGTCGTTCCGCCCCGCATTGTGGGCAATCGCTCTGATCTGTAGTCCTGCCTTGGGCGCCGCATCGCGGCCTGCCGTTGCGCCTGCGCACGCACCGGTGGCTCTGCCTGTGTCCGAGCCAGGCGGCGATGCGAGCGTGCCATTGCCGGCCACGCTGAAGTCCGGCATGGGGTATCGCGCGTTTGTGCAGGCGGTGATGGAGCAGGGCTGGCAGCTGGTGGATCCACTTGCGGCCGATAGCTGCATGGCCGCTGGCGATTGCGAAGTCGAGTTCATTGCGCCCGGTGGCAGTGCGCGCTTGCGCGTGCAGGTGGGCTCGCAGGCCGGTGCGGCGGTGGTGCAGAGCTGGAGTGCGCGACAGATGCCGCTGGATCGCATCGGCAACCCGACCGCCGCGGCAGTGGATGCCAAGGCTGCGCCGGCTGCAGTCGACGCGGGCAACAACGCGCGCTGAGTCACCTAGGCGCAGGCCGGTCGCGCGTGCGGCGTATCATGGCGCGGCGGGCGGCGGGTTGTTTCGATCGCGCGCCGCGGTTGATGCGCCTTTCCCGATCCCGAGCCCATTGCACTGCATGAATCCTCTCGCATGAAGAGCATCGATCCTGCCGATCTGGAAGCGTTGTTCGATGCCGTGCCGGACGTGTTGTTCTTCGTCAAGGATCGCGAGGGTCGCTACACCCACGTCAACCAGACCATGCTGCGGCGACTGGGGCTGAAATCGCGCAAGGACCTGATCGGCAAGCGTGTTGCCGAGGTCTATCCCAGTGGCCTGGGCGCCAATTACGCCAATCAGGACGAGCAGGTGCTGGCAGGTGAGGTGATCGACAACCTGCTGGAGCTGCATCTGTTCGCCAACCGCGAGCCGGGTTGGTGTCTCACCTGTAAGCGGCCGTTGCTGGTCGATGGCAAGGTACAAGGCATCATCGGCATCTCGCGCGATCTGGGCCCGCAGGACGGGCACGAATCGCAGTATGAAAAGCTGCGGCTTGCGCTGGCGTATCTCAATGCCAATTACGCGCAGAACGTCCGCATGCAGGCACTGGTGGAGATCACCGGGTTTTCGATGTCCAAGCTGCAACGCTCGTTTCGCAAGGTGTTCCAAATGACGCCGCAACAAGTGTTGGCCAAGCTGCGCCTGCAGATGGCGATGCATCTGCTGCATGGAAACAAGAGCCTGACCGAAATCGGTCATGCCTGCGGCTTCAGCGATCAAAGCGCTTTCGCGCGGCAATTCAAGCAAGCGGTGGGCATGACGCCACGCGAATATCGTGCGTTGGCAAGTGCGCAGCAGTGTTCAACCGAAACAGTGTAGAGGGTGGGGCATCTCAACGTGCATGCGCAATACGTGAGTTGAGCATAAAAATCTCTTGAACTGCCTGATTAGGTGTTTTCCAAACAAGGGCTTGCCGTGGACGGGCGGCCACCGAGTCTGCAACATTATTGTGCTCTCTTGATTCCTGAGCGTTGTGCCGATCATCAAAGGGCGTCGGACGCGGTAACGGGCCTTGATAGGCGCCTAGTTATTGGGAAATGCCTTGATAGCCTTGTCTCGTCCTTGAATAGCTGCGTGCGCGGCCGGGTCGTCTTCGTATCAGTCACCAAGCATTCGCGCAGCATGCGAACAGCGCAGCATTCGGTGGTTTACTAAGAGCGGCTAACAAAACATAGCGAGCAGTCGTCAGGTGGGTGCGGACGGCGCGCAGTAACCGGAGTGTACGACTGGTACATGCCGATTCCGAGCACCGGCCGCGCCCGCCTGGAGGCTGTACCGTCGTTTTGTTAGCTGCTCTAAGGCAGCGATGTCACGCACACCGACACCTGAGTCGGTCGAGCTTCTTGTGTTGAAACGGCAATACGGATTTCGCTGCACACGTCATCTGGAATCGCATGATGAAGAATACCGGGTGGATCCAGCAGCGAGCGACGCAGGCACTGCAATTTGCAACACGATAAGGCAGGCGGATCGAGCGCCACGGCACAGGTAACGCGGTCCCTGCGCCACGCATTGGCAACAAGCATCGCTGCTGGCTCGCAAGGGCTGGTGTACGACACCACCACGTTCCACGCATATTCCGGGACTGGGGGACATCAGGACGACGTGTGCAAGCAAATTGAATGGCAATATCGGAGGATGCACCGTGCCTAAAATTGAATCGACCAAGCAGGCCCCACCGGATCCCGCGCAATTGATTCAAACTGCACCGACACCATCGGGCTCGGGATCAGCCGCAAGCACGTCTGCCGACAGCACGACGCCCTCCGCGCAACTCGGCGGCCTTTCCATCAGGCCACGGCGACTGGGCCGAGCCTCCAGAACCAATCTCCCAGCGGCATCGTCTACCAACGCACAGGACGTCATGGCAGCGCTCTTTGCCGCGCCGTCAGTTCCGCAAGGGCCAGATCCTTTCGAAGTATTGAGCAAGGCCTCATCCAGGCTGAAACGCTTCAACGACTTGGCACAAAACGTAGTGCCGACAGAACCATCGGATATCAGAGCCCTGGAAGCAAGACTCCGGTCCGGAACGTCTGCGATCGAATCCGCTCGACAGGCCTTGCAGGCGCTGGCCGAGTTAAATATCCAAAAACGCATGCCGGTCGACAACGTCGAAGAACATGAGAATTTCCTGGTGCCGCATTTCGCAGTAGCCGCATCGCTTCACTACGGCGCATGCCAGAAGATGATCGATCAGAAAATGGCCACCGAATTTGGCCATGTGAATACCCAAAGGGTCGAGATGGTGGTGTTGTCCGCTGACGCCATGCGTCTGCAGCAACCGGAACCATGGCTTGCGTTACGCGGGCATCTTCTGAATGCGCTTGCAGCGATGGAGGAGGTTTGCCAGCGCATCAGTTCGCCGATGACAGGTCAGGGGCCACCCGACTCGCTCAAGGACCATCTCCCGGTCGTCAGGGCGATGATGGGATCGTGCCATGAACGGATGCAGACCGTCCGCGGAATGCTCGTCGAAATTCATTCAAGGCGACTTGCCGATAAGGCCAGCGATTGCGGCCTGCTCCAGGTGCTTGACAGACTGAGGGAGCTCGAAGAAATCGACAGCCTTCACCATGCTGAGGTGGGCGAAGCGCTCAAGCATGTGATCCAGGTCCATATCGAACGTCTGTCCTCAACAGAGCATTCGCTCACGCCGGAGGGGCTGGCCCTGTGCAAAAAGGTACTCGTCGAATACGCCGAGCTGCGTGGCCGAGCGGGGATGCAGCTGTGTGTAGATGCCGCCGCGCTCATCGAACAAGGTGAGCATGCCAGAGATCATCTATGGCCAACGATGCTCGATCTTGCACAGGCACTTGCCGACCAACGGCAGGCAATTCTTGATATGTGTGAGTTCGCCGTCCAGGACAGACAGCTGATTGGCGCAGCAGCGGCTTCGCCCGAGCAGGCACCGGCGTCGGTAACACCAAGTGTGCCGACAACGACAGCAAGCAAATCGAGCAGGTCACGCAAGGCGCGCACGCGCACGCCTGATGCTTCCAGCTCGACGGCAGTGCCCGCGCAGCGTGTGATTGATGCGCGCAGCGCAGCGCAAAAACAGGTCGACGAGATACTGAGAGGCACTCCCCTGGAGTCGTTGCCGGTGGCAGAACTCCGGGGAGATTTCATCGCGCTCGCCAAGCGCCTTGGCAAGGACACCACCGACGTGGAGCGCCTGATCGGCGACTCCANACGGCGCCGAACCGCCTTCCCTCGGAGGGCGACCGTGGCGACCGTGGCAGGCTATTCGAAGTGCGTATCGACCATACGCCGCAGTCAAATGGAGACATTCCCGCGCCCTGGTTCGTCCACGTACATAGCGAAAAACCGGTAACCCCCGCTGGGCTGCGCGCGCTCCACTATAAGGACTTGACCGCCGTCCACCTGAAGACGGCCAGGGAGGTCAACCTGGGCCCACGCTGGGAAGAGATGATGCGCGCCCTCGGAAATACCGAGGCCAAGGTGCACCGGGCAACCATCGGCTCGAAGCTGCTGGGCCAGCTTTG
The DNA here is from genome assembly GCF_002846205.1 of Xanthomonas prunicola. GTDB lineage: Bacteria > Pseudomonadota > Gammaproteobacteria > Xanthomonadales > Xanthomonadaceae > Xanthomonas > Xanthomonas prunicola. The sequence continues at coordinate 525,965 of NZ_PHKV01000003.1, read as the reverse complement.
GGCAGCTGGCGCTGGTGGGCAGCGATAGCCACCGGTCAACGTCCCGTCGCATACCCAGACCACCAGGTCTCGCATCTGCCGAGAACAGGCACATCTGGGCCTCATGTGTGGCAATTGAAATGGCAATATCGGAGGATGCACCGTGCCGAGAGTTCGAGCGACCAATCAAACCCCAGTGGATCCCGCGTCATCCACTCAGCCAGCGGCGACACCACAGGATGCGGGGGCAAGCGCGAGCGTGCCTACCGACATAGGGCCTCCCTCCGCGCAACTCAGCGGGCTTGCCATCAGAGCGCCGAGGGCGGCCAGAGCTTCCAGAGCTTCCAGAGCCAGTGCGCCCGCATCATCATCCGCTAACGTCAGGGACGTCAGCGCGCTGCTCTTTACCCCGGCATCTGTCTCGGGAGGACCAGATCCGTTCGAGGTATTGAACAGGGCCTCGTCCAGGCTGCAGCTGTTCAATCACCTGGTCACAAACGTAGCGCCGAGGGATTCGGCGGACGCAAAATCCCTTGAAGCAAGACTCAGGTCCGGCGCTTCTGCAATCGAATCCGCTCGACAAGGCTTGCAGGCGCTGAGCGAGCTCAAGATTCAACGCCGCATGGCACCCCCCGACATCGAAGCCCATGAGAATCGATTGGTTTCGTCTCTCGCACAAGCCGCAGCAATGAACTATGTGTCATGCGAAAGAAGGATCGATCAGAAATTGACCCAGGAATTGGGTTCTGTGCTTACGGAAAGCGGCGATTTTGCGCGGTTTGATATCCAAGCCATCCGATTGCAGCAGCCGGAATCCTGGCATGCGTTACGCGCTCATCTTCTTGATGCCATTGCAGCGTTGGAAGAGGTTTTTCGACGTATCAAGTCGCCGATGACGAATCGGGCACCGTGCGACTCGCTGAAGGCCCAGCTGCCGATCATCAGGATGACGATGGAATCTTGTCACACGCGGATGCAAGCCGTTCGTGGAGTGCTGTACGAAATATATTCAATAAGACTCTCCGATCAAGCAAGTGGTTGCCGCATGCCACAGGTGCTAGATCGACTGCGCGCGCTTAAAGAAGTAGACAGGTGCATGGAAGCCAAGGTCGGACGAGCGCTCACGGAGCTGACCAAGATGCATATTGAACGCTTTCTCTCGACCGAGCACTCGCTGACGCCGGAGATGCTGGCCATGCACAAGAATGTGCTTGTCGAATACGCCGAGATGCGCGGCCGAGCGGCAACGCAGCTGTGTATGGATGCCGCCGCGCTCATCGAGGAAGGAGGGCATGCCAGAGATCAGCTATGGCCAACGATGCTCGATCTTGCACAGGCACTTGCCGACCAACGTCAGGCAATTCTTGACATGTGTGAGTTCGCCGTCCAGGACAGACAGCTGATTGGCGCAGCAGCGGCTTCGCCCGGACAAGTACCGGCGTCGGTAACACCAAGCGTGTCAATAACGACGGCAGGCAAATCGAGCAGGTCACGCAAGGTACGCATACACATGCCTGATGCTTCCAGCTCGGCGGCAGTGCCCGCGCGGCGGGTCATGGATGCGCGCAGCTCGGTGCAAAAACAGGTCGACGAAATACTGAGAGGCACTCCCCTGGAGTCGTTGCCGGTGGCAGAACTCGGTGGAGATTTCATCGCGCTCGCCAAGCGCCTTCGCAAGGACACCACCGACGTAGAGCGACTGATCGGCGACTCCAGGCATGACGCGGCGACGGCCTTCGATTTTGCCAGGACGTCCATGCAGGGCTGGTTCGGATCGAGTGAGCGTCTGCTGCAGCTCAAGAGCAAGCTCCGTGCAGGAGACGAGCGCATCGCACAACTCGACACGCGGCTGCATCTTCTCCACAGGATCGAGCATGATTTCGAACGGCGCGAAGCCGATGCGCTCAAGACCGATCCGCAACCGCGTGCGCCGCATCTGGAGCGCCTGTTGGCGATGAATGGACTGGCACGCATCACGGCGCCGAACCGCCTTCCCTCGGAGGGCGACCGTGGCGACCGTGGCAGGCTATTCGAAGTGCGTATCGACCATACGCCGCAGTCAAATGGAGACATTCCCGCGCCCTGGTTCGTCCACGTACATAGCGAAAAACTGGTAACCCCCGCTGGGCTGCGCGCGCTCCACTATAAGGACTTGACCGCCGTCCACCTGAAGACGGCCAGGGAGGTCAACCTGGGCCCACGCTGGGAAGAGATGATGCGCGCCCTCGGAAATACCGAGGCCAAGGTGCACCGGGCAACCATCGGCTCGAAGCTGCTGGGCCAGCTTTGGGCAGCTGGCGCTGGTGGGCAACAATAACCACGACGCTCAGTCTGTCCTCACCAAGGAAACAGATCTCCCGAACAAACGCCCTCAGCGCTACACGGATCACTCCACGTGAGTGGTCAGGTCGCAGCAGGCCTGGCAAGGACATGAAAACGGTAAGCATCTGATAGAGGCACTTCGCAGGCTGGGAGCATCGGGTCTCTTTGCCTGGCACCGCTTGCAGGACGAGCCAGTGTCAAAAGCCGTCGCCAGTGCACCGGGAAGCGTCGGCGCGAGCCGAAGCACGGCTCATCTAAGGCCGTCGCCGTCGGCAGGACTGGTATCGCGCACTTGCAGTCCATGGCACGTACTGGTCGCAGCCGTCATTTTCTGGCTTTTTGAGCCACGTTGCTGAGGAAGGAGGCATTACGCTGCAACACCTGGTTCACCAGCGCGGCATCCGGCATCCAACCGGCGCCAGACATGCCTTTCAATCGATCGCCCAACGAGCGCAAGGAGGACGTGGCGGGGTCTACATCGAGCGCGGGGTACCACTGCTTGACCATTTCCACTTCAAGCGTGGCTTGCCAGGCAAGCGCCTCGCGTATGGCGTCGATGACCATGGCATGTACGCCATCCAGGCCTTTCGCGTAACGACTGCTCATCACGCTTGCATCGAGCAGCATGTGCAGCGCCCGTGCAGGAGTCCGAATGACGTCTCCCCAACCATGCCGAAGCGGCTCCCGTGAATTTGCCGGAGTAACCTTCTCTCGATCGTAGCGAAAGCCGGTCACATCAATGCTGATGACTTTGTGCCGTGCATCTTCTCCGGCAATCACCAGCATATCGTCAGGGCCTAGATCAGAAGCTTCGCCCAGGGTCAGCCTGGCCAGCAGCTAGGCGAACAGCCCGTCCAGACCGTTGTGACGCAGTGTATCGATCGATGCCTGTTCGCGCGCTATCGAAGCTCTGGCGAAAGCGGACAGTTGACGCCTGCCGTGGGAATGGGGCGCCGTAACTGCTGCTACCCCGCAAACGCGCGGTAGCGGCGAAAACCGAGTGGCTTATCGCCGCCAACGCAGCTGATGTGGCGTCCCTCGGTTTTGAGCCGGGTTATCGGACCTTCCCTGGTACGGTTACGCCAGCATGCGCACTTTCGGCTCACGTGCCCACTGGCGCGTCTTTGCGGCGGTAATGAATGCCTTGGTATCGGCGGCCGGAACGACGCCCGCATCCTTGCCGACGTTGCCGGCCTTCAACAGCACCTGCGCGCCTTCGTCGAACGCGATGGCCTTCAGATGCGCCCACGCAAAGCTCACAAAATCCAGTGCTGCCGATTCGCGCGTCAACAGCTTGGCCGCCTCCGACGACAGCAGCACCGCCACGGCATCGAACACCACCGACGGCGTGCCGGCCAGCTGCCCATCGGCGGCCAGTTGCTTGCCATCGCTGAGCTTGGCGCCGCCGAGCTTGGGGGCAACGATCTTGACCGTTGCGCCCGCAGCTTCCGCCGCCTTGCGCACGGCCTTGATGGCTGCTGCATCCGAGCCGTCGTGAATCAGGATGCCAACCGTGCGCCCCTTCAAGGTGTCTTTCATCTTGCCGATGATCTGCAAGGCGGGCGACAACGGCATGTCGATCGGCGCTACTGCAGCCGGTGGTGCCGGCGGCAGGTTAGTCATGCCCATGCCATCGGCCACACGCTGCGCCAGCTCCTGGTCGATATGGCGCAGATGCCCCACGATGGCTTCGCGCACGTGCGCGGTTTCCACCTTCGACAGTTCGAATACCAAGGCCGATGCCATGTGCGCCTGTTCCGGTGCGGTCTGGCTGCGGAAGAACAGTCTTGCCTGGCTGTAGTGATCGGCAAAGCTCTCTGCACGCACGCGACCCTTCGCGCCATCTTCGGCCGGGGTTGCATGGCTGGGGAACCCGCGAAGTGCCTCGCGCGGCGCATCGGCCTGCAGCGAACTGGGCTCATAGGCAACACGGCCCTTCGGCACGCCCATCTGCATATGACCATCGCGCTGATTGTTGGCGAACGGGCACTTGGGCGCGTTGATCGGAATCTGATGGAAGTTCGGTCCGCCCAGGCGGCTCAGCTGCGTATCCAGATAGGAGAACAGGCGGCCTTGCAGCAGCGGATCGTTGCTGAAATCGATGCCGGGCACGATGTTGGCCGGGCAGTAGGCAACCTGTTCGGTTTCAGCGAAGAAGTTGTCCGGCCAGCGGTCGAGCACCATGCGGCCGACGATCTGCAACGGCACCAACTCTTCGGGAATGACCTTGGTCGAATCCAGATGATCGAACGGGAATGCATCCGCTTCAGCCTCGGTGAACAACTGCACGCCAAGTTCCCATTCCGGGAAGTCGCCGTTCTGGATCGCTTCGAACAGATCGCGGCGATGGAAGTCCTGGTCGGCACCGGCGATCTTGACTGCTTCATCCCAGATGGTCGATTGCAGGCCCAGCTTGGGACGCCAATGGAACTTGACGAAGGTGCTCTCGCCTTTGTGATTGAGGAAACGGAAGCTGTGGATGCCGAAACCTTCGATCATGCGCAGCGACCGCGGGATGGTGCGGTCGCTCATCGCCCACATGATCATGTGCATCGATTCGGGGGTGAGTGAAATGAAATCCCAGAACGTGTCGTGTGCGCTGGCGGCCTGCGGGAAGCCGCGATCCGGTTCCATTTTCACAGCGTGGATCAGGTCCGGGAACTTTATCGCATCCTGAATGAAGAACACCGGGATGTTGTTGCCCACCAGATCCCAATTGCCTTCCTTGGTGTAGAACTTGACCGCAAATCCGCGCACATCGCGCGGTGTATCCACCGAGCCGGTACCGCCTGCGACGGTGGAAAAGCGCGTGAATAGCGGTGTTTTTTCGCCGACTTCGGTAAAGATCTTGGCGGTGGTGTACTGACTTAGCGATTTGGTGAGTTCGAAGTAGCCATGCGCGGCGCTGCCGCGTGCATGCACGATGCGCTCGGGGATGCGTTCGTGATCGAAGTGGGTGATCTTCTCGCGCAGGATGAAATCTTCCAGCAACGTCGGACCGCGTGGCGTTGCGCGCAGCGAGTTCTGGTTGTCACCAACCGGAATGCCCTGGTTGGTGGTCAGCTGCGGATGCGTACCACCGGCCTTCTGGTGCAACTCATCGCCAGTGCCGCGCGATACATCGGAGGTGACGCTTGCAGGTGCGGTGGCAGGAACCTGCGCGGATTCTTTGGGGGACTTGGCCATGGGGACTCCACTCTGGCGGGCTTGGGATGCGGGCTAGCAGCAAAGCCTGGGAGTGGTGCTGTTAATTGCATGTGTCTGCATGCGAACGAATACTCACATGCGCCGCGAACAGTGCGCTGTGTCGCAGGGTGTTGCATGGCGCGCGCAGCATCGCGCAAATACGCATGCGGCGAACGCGACCATTGCGTGTCAGAGCAAATCGAGCGGCTGTTTTTGCGTCGGCGGCGCGAATGCGCGATCAAGTTCTGCAACATCATCTGCATGCAATTGCAGCGTGCAGGCGGCGGCATTGGCTCGCACGTGTGCCGGTGTACCGGACTCGGGGATGGCGATCACGTTGCCACTGCGGATCGCCCAGGCAAGCGCTACTGCAGTTGCTGCCACGCCACGACGCGCGCCGATGGCATGCAGCACTGGATGATCGAGCAACGCACGGCTACCAAGTGGCGAGTAGGCCATCACAGCGACATCGTGCGCGGCGCACCACGGCAATAGATCGAACTCGATGCCGCGGCTACCAGCGTGGTACAGCACCTGGTTGACCAGGCAATGCGAACCGCCATCGATTGCCCACAACTCTTCCATGTCATCCACATCGAAGTTCGACACCCCCCAATCGCGAATCTTGCCGGCATCGCGTAATGCTTCGAACGCGTCCACCACCTCGGCCAGGTCGCTGCCGCCGCGCCAGTGCAGCAAGTACAGATCCAGCGTACGTACGCCAAGCCGTTGCAGGCTGGCTTCGCAGGCACGCGCAATCCCGCGCGCGCTGGCATTGCTGGGCAACACCTTGGACACCACATAGGGCGGCTGTGCGCTGCTCATGGCTTGGCTGATCAACTGTTCCGAGCGGCCGTTGCCATACATCTCGGCGGTGTCGATCAACTGCATGCCCAATTGCTGCCCGAGTTGCAGCGCTTCGATTTCCTGCTGCGGCGCATGCCGGCCTTGGCCCAGATTCCAGGAGCCCAGGCCCAATGCGGGCACGCGACGGCCGTTACGCAGTCGCACCTTTGCGCAGGGGGATGCAGTGGATTCGGACATGATTGGCTCCTGTCGCGTTGGTATCAGAGTGGCGGCCGGGCTAAACCGATGCAGCCGCGTTACTGCGACGATGGCTGTACCGATGTTGCCGCAGTGTCTGCATGCGTCTCCCAGAACGCGCAACGATGGCGCTGCACGAAGTCGGGCGTTGCGCCGATCCTGTGCGGCGACAGCGTGAGCGGTGTATCGCCATCGAAGCGCGGCCACTGCGGCCGCCCGCCACCGTTGGGATCGCCAGTGCGTGCAAACGCACCCCAGTAATCCTGCAGAGTATCGGCAAGCGCCTGTTGCGCCGGTGTGAACCGCGCTTGGCCACTGAGCACCCACGGGCGCTGGAACAGATACACCAATTCGGAAGCATGAAAAGCGCCCAATGCCGGCGAAAACGGCCAGCGCAACAGACCATACGGCGCCTGCGGGTCATCGAATTCATAGGCGTACACCGGCGCATGCGTGCGCAGTGCCTGCCCAAGCCGACGCGTGGGGCAGGCGAAGCCGCCATCGGTGACGATGTCGGCGAACGCCTCCCAGCGCGATTGCGCGGCGACATCTGCGTACTGCGCCAGGATCGGCGCAGGGGATGCATGCATGCGCTGCACGCGCGCTTCATAGCCGCTGCGCAGGTTGAGCTTGCCGATATAAGACAGTAGTTGCGCAAACAGACGCCCTTCGTCGCGATTGTTGCCGATCAGCACGGGCACCTGTGCATGTTGACCGTTGGCAATTGCGGCGGCCGGCGGCAGCGGCAGTACCTCACCACCGGACATCGGTGCCCACGCATCGCTGCCGGTGAGCCCGCGTCGTTGTGGTGTTGCATCGGCGAGCGTGTCGGCCGGCAATGTGCGAAGGCATGCGGCGACATCGCTGGTCTGCGCGCAGCCCAGACGCTGCGCCATGCGCGCGCCGCCGATTTCTGCTTCGCGCTGCGGAATGCTGGAATCGCTCGCCAGGCAACTCCCGCTTTGCAGGATGGCGCGTTGAAACAACCCGGCCGCGCCAGGCGAGGCGAGTTGATAACAGATGCTCCATGCACCGGCCGATTCGCCGAACACCGTGACGTTATGCGCGTCCCCGCCGAACCCGGCGATATTGCGCTGTACCCAGCGCAACGCCGCCTGCTGATCGAGTAATGCGTACGCACCTTCGCCTTCGCCTTCGCCACGCAGGCTGGGATGCGCGTAGAAACCGAACACGCCCAGCCGATAATTGGGTGCCACCACAACGACATCCTGGCGCGTGGCCAACGCGCTCAGGTCGTAGTCGACATTGCTGCCCAGCTCCAGCGCGCCGCCATAGATCCACACCATCACCGCGCGTGGATGCGCGGGTGCGGGACCGGGCGGTGCGTAGACATTGAGCGTGAGGCAATCTTCGGAGACATGTTTCTGCCCGAAGCGATACCGCGGCAGACAGGCCGGCCCGGCTTGGGTGGCATCGCGGACCTGCGTCCATGGGGGCGGCGGCTGCGGCGCGCGGAAGCGCAATGCGCCCACCGGTGGCGCTGCAAACGGCACGCCTAAAAATGCCCGGCCCTGCGCACTGGCAACACCACGCACCGGGCCAGCCGCGGTCTGCACCACCTCCGCGCGCGCATCGGGGGCGTGAACGAGCGCCGGCACCTCGCCGGGACGCCGTGGTGCGCAGCCAATCAGCAGGCAGGCGGCCATCAGCACGGTGCCGAAGTATTTCAGTTCATGCATGCGCCAGGGTCCGCTGTGGAGTGAGAGCGTTCGCCATCATGCTGATGGCACTTGTAGGCCAGGCAAACGCATGCTGGGTGTACGCGCGCCGAGCAGCAGTTGGCGCGCGTGTTCGGCGCCATTTGCCGAACGAACGTGCGACCCCATGTTGCAGGGATGTGTCCGATCTCGCTCAAGGCGGATGTTTCGCTAATGACATCTGTCGCGACCGCTGCGATGGAAGGTCTTTCGAACTAGCGAGCTGGTGGCTTGCAGTGAAGCCGCAGTGCCACGGCCACCCGATGGCGTGCGTATCGGGCATTGGCAGCCCTGCGTAGTGCAAAAAAACCCAGCCCTGTTACCGGCTGGGTTTTGGCTGACGGTCGCTGGTGCGTCGATCAGGCTTCGGCGTCTTCCTTGTACGCATCCACCGGGATGCACGCGCACATGACGTTCTTGTCGCCATAGACGTTGTCCACGCGTGCCACCGGCGGCCAGTACTTCTGCTGCCTGAGGCTGGGCAGCGGAAAGGCGGCCAGTTCGCGCGGGTAAGCATGCGCCCACTCGCTGGCCGACACCTGCGTTGCGGTGTGCGGCGCGTGCTTGAGCGGATTGTCCTCACGGTCCAGGCGGCCGTCTTCGATGGCGCGGATCTCTTCGCGGATCTGGATCATGGCGTCGATGAAGCGATCCAGTTCATGCTGCGATTCGCTTTCGGTCGGTTCGACCATCAGCGTGCCGGCCACCGGGAAGCTCAAGGTCGGTGCATGGAAGCCGAAGTCGATGAGCCGCTTGGCGATGTCCTCGGCGCCGATGCCGCTGGTCTTCTCCAGCGGGCGTACGTCAAGAATGCATTCATGCGCCACCAACCCGTTGCGGCCGGTGTACAGCGTCTTGTAATGCGGTGCCAGCCGCTTGGCGATGTAGTTGGCGTTGAGCAACGCCACCTGGGTGGCCTTGCGCAAACCAGCGCTGCCCATCATGGTCACGTACATCCAGCTGATCGGCAGGATCGAGGCAGAACCGTAGGCCGCCGCGCTGACCATGCCGCCGATGCGCGAGGAGTGTCCACTCCCGCTTTCGGAGTTGAATCCGCCGCCATGGATGGCGGCAGTTTGACCTTCGCCGGCATGGATGCCGGCACGAGGCAAATACGGCGCCAGATGCGACTTCACCGCGCACGGTCCCACGCCCGGGCCGCCGCCGCCGTGCGGAATGCAGAAGGTCTTGTGCAGATTGAGGTGCGACACGTCCGAGCCCCACTTGCCGGGCTTGGCCACGCCAACCAGCGCGTTCATGTTGGCGCCGTCGGTATAGACCTGACCGCCATGCGCATGCACCGCTTCGCAGATGGCCACCACATCTTCTTCGAACACGCCGTGCGTGGACGGGTAGGTGATCATCAACGCGGCGAGACGGTCGGAATATTTCTCCGCCTTGGCGCGGATGTCCTCGACATCGACGTTGCCGTTGGCATCGCACTTGGTGACCACCACGGTCATGCCGCACATCTGCGCCGAGGCTGGGTTGGTGCCGTGCGCGGATTCGGGAATCAGGCAGATATCGCGATGCGCTTCACCGCGCGAACGGTGATACGCGCGGATCGCCAGCAGGCCGGCATATTCGCCCTGCGCACCGGAATTGGGCTGCAGGCTCACCGCGTCGTAGCCGGTGCACTCGACCAGCATCGCTTCCAGCTCATCGATCAGCTGCGCGTAGCCAGCCGACTGTTCGGCCGGTGCCAGCGGATGGATGGCGCCGAACTCGGGCCAGGTCACCGGAATCATTTCAGCGGTGGCGTTGAGCTTCATGGTGCAGCTGCCCAGCGGGATCATGGTGCGATCCATCGCCAGATCCTTGTCGGCCAGCGAGCGCATGTAGCGCAGCAATTCGTGTTCGCTGTGGTGGGTGTTGAACACCGGGTGCGTCAGAAACGTGCTGCTGCGTAGCAGGCCTTGCGGCAGCGCATCGGCGGTGACGGCATCCAGGGCATCGATGTCCGCCTGCGCACCGAACAGCTGCGCCAGCGCTACCACATCGGCGCGCGTGGTGGTTTCGTCCAGGCTGATGCCGACCGCTTCGCTATCGATGGCACGCAGGTTGATACCGGCCGCATGCGCCTTGGCGTGGATGGTATCGGCATCGATTGCCTTGACGTGCAGCGTGTCGAAGAAATGCTCGCCCACGGTGACGCCAGCGCTGCGCAGTGCAGCAGCCAAGATGGCAGCCAGGCGGTGTGTGCGGCGCGCAATGCGGGTCAGCCCGTCGGGGCCGTGATACACCGCATACATCGAAGCCATCACTGCCAGCAGCACCTGCGCGGTGCAGATGTTGGAGGTGGCCTTCTCGCGGCGGATATGTTGTTCGCGCGTCTGCAAGGTGAGGCGGTACGCCGGGTTGCCGGCGGCATCGATCGACACACCGATCAAACGGCCCGGCATCGAACGCTTGTAGGCATCGCGGCAGGCCATGAAGGCGGCATGCGGGCCGCCGAAACCGAACGGCACGCCAAAGCGCTGCGAATTGCCGACCACGATGTCCGCGCCCCATTCGCCGGGCGCGGCAATCAACGTCAGTGCGAGCAGATCAGTGGCCACAGCCACCAGGCCGCCCTGCGCATGCACGGCATCGGCCAGCGCGGCGTGGTCGCCGATGTGTCCGAAGCTGTCCGGGTATTGCAGCAGCACACCGAAACATTCGGCCTGCAGTGCTTCTTCCGGGGTGCCGACGCGCAGCACGATGCCCAGCGGCTCGGCGCGGGTACGCAGCAGTTCCAGCGTTTGCGGATGCACCGCGTCGTGCACGAAGAAGGTGTCCGACTTCGACTTGGCCGAGCGCTTGGCCAGCGTCATCGCTTCGGCCGCGGCAGTGGCTTCGTCGAGCAGCGAGGCGTTGGCGATCTGCATGCCGGTGAGGTCGGCGCACAGGGTCTGAAAGTTGATCAGCGCTTCCATGCGGCCCTGCGAGATCTCGGCCTGGTACGGCGTATACGCGGTGTACCAGGCCGGATTTTCCAGGATGTTGCGCAAGATCACCTTCGGCGTGTGGGTGCCGTAATAGCCCTGGCCGATAAAGGTGCGCTGCACCTGATTCTTGCTGGCAATCGCGCGGATCTTGGCCAGCGCTTCTTCTTCGGTGATCGCCTCGGGCAACGCGAGCGCGGCCGGCGATTTGATGTTGCCCGGCACGATGGCGTCGGTGAGCGCATCCAGGGAGGCGTGGCCAACCACCTCCAGCATCTGCGCGATTTCCGCGTCGTTGGGGCCGATGTGGCGCTCGACGAACGCGCTGTGGTGTTCGAGGTCGCGCAGGGAAGACGGGGTCTGGGACATGGCGGGCATCCGGGGCAGGGGCAGACGAATGGTCGACCCGCACCGCAACCGGTATGACGCGCATGCGCGCACCACGACCTGCCGCAGCGACGGTCTTCCTCGCGCCCCTCTGTCCTTTTGCCTGAGAGTTTAAAAACGCGGCATGGCACCTGGCCTGCCTGCATTCCGTGCCCCTTCGGCGCCGGCCGCGGCCGGTCTCTCCAGAGTTGTGTTGAAGATGGTATCGGGCCTGAGCGATTACGGGCTGTTGCGCCTTCGGCAGCGGCAGTGCCGCTTCTCCCACCGTGTTGCCCGGCTAGTATAGCCAGCGCCCGGCCGCTTGGCGAAACGCTTCGCGGGGCCATGAGCCGCCAGAGACCGGACGAGTCGCCTGGTCCGGCCCCCAGGGTTTCAGCGGTCGCTGTTCCCCCCGTTACCGGGTGGTCCGGCAACGGCAGCGCCCGCTCGCTCCTGCTAGCGCAGGCGGATCAATGGTGCCCGTGGTTGGGCGGCGGCTGATCGTGCTTGGTATTGGCGTTCGGCGGGGGATAGTCCCCACCGCCGACATGCTTCCACAGACGCTGGTCCAGCGGCTCCGGCCGGCCCTTGGCCCCGGCGGGCCGCTGCAACGATTGCGCGCCATTGGTTGGCGATTTTTTCGACAGGTTCATATAGAAGTCCTCACGGGTTTTCCCTTCGTACGCAGTGCCACGCCGCCCGAAGGGACGACTGCGTGACCGCCTCGGCCATCTGCCCGGTGGCCGATGAGACGACACTGGTCGCTGGAGCGTAGAGCCGGTGGCAGGACCATGGGATCCAGCGTGCGCGGGTGCCGTTGCGACCCAAGGCCGGCGCACGACGGTGTGTGCGCGGGAACGAACGTCGCATCCGCCAGGTCCGTGCCGGTACGCGGCGATGTGATGCCGGTCACCGCAAGCGCTCCTGACCGCCCGGTCGGATCGCTGGCATTCGCAAAGCGCAGCGCTTTTGCGCAGCGTGTCCGCGTGTGCTGTGGCGCACGATGCACGCTTGGCTGGTGATGCGTCCCGCCGGCATGCCGCCGCCGACCAGCATCGGACAGGGGAGGCGCGACGTGGACTACCATTTCATTTCCGGGCTGCCGCGGGCGGGCTCGTCCCTGCTGGCCGCGTTGCTGCGTCAGAACCCGCACGTGCACGCCGATGTCACCTCGCCGGTCGCGCGACTCTACGCGGCGATGCTGATGGGCATGAGCGAGGAACATCCCTCCAATGTGCAGATCGACGACGCACAGCGGGTACGGCTGCTGCGTTCGGTATTCGACGCCTATTACCAGGATCGCCAGGGGCTGGGCACGGTGTTCGACACCAACCGCGCCTGGTGCAGCCGCCTGACAGGTCTGGCGACGCTATTCCCGCGCAGCCGCCTCATCTGTTGCGTACGCGATGTCGGCTGGGTCGTCGATAGCTTCGAGCGCCTGGCGCAGACCCAGCCACTGCGCTTGTCGGCGTTGTTCGGCTACGACCCGGAAGACTCGGTCTCGCTGCGCGCGGACCTGCTGACCGCACCGCGCGGCGTGGTGGGCTATGCGCTGGATGGGCTGCGCCAGGCGTTCTATGGCGAACATGCCGATCGTCTGCTGCTGTTGCGCTACGACACGCTGGCGCAGCGGCCGGCGCAGGCGATGGAGCAAATCTACGCCTTCCTGCAACTGCCGGCGTTCGCGCACGACTACGCCGGCGTCCAGGCCGAGGCCGAACGCTTCGATGCCGCGCTGCAGATGCCGGGCCTGCATCGTGTCCGTCGCGGGGTGCAGTACGTCCCCCGGCGCAGCGTGTTGCCGCCGGCGCTATTCGAACGGTTACAGGAGCTGGCCTTCTGGGAACACGGGTCCTCGCATGGAGCTCTGCTGGTATGAGCAGGCACGCGGCTTGGCAACGCACGGCGGCGCGGTGGCGGCAATACCGGGCAGGTGGGCGGCACGGGCGGACGTCGGCGGCCGCTGGCGGATGACGCCCCTGTTCCGACGCGAGGCGGTGGACTACCGGCAGCGCAGTCGGCTCGGGCCGGTGGTGCTGCGCCAGCATGGCGCGCTGCGTTGGTGCGTGGGCCTGTTGATGGCGACAGTGATCCTGCTGTTGATCGGATTCTTCTGCCTGGGCTTCGCGCGTAGCGAGACCTTGTATGGCACGGTCGTCCCGGCGGGCGGACTGATCGCCGTCACCACACCGCAGTCGGGCGTGGTGGTGCAGGTCGGCGCCGTGCAGGGCCAGGTCGTCGCTGCGGGCCAGCTGCTGTTCGTGTTGTCGTCCGAACATCGCGACGATCGCGGGCGGCCGACCCAGCGCGCTGCTGCGGTGCTGGCCGAACAGCAGCGCCTGGCCGTCGAGGCGATGGCGCAGTTGCGTACCCAGGGGCGCGTGCAACAGCAGGCGGCTGTGCGGGCGCTGGCCGGCCTGCGCGATCGTCTGCAGCAGATCGACGCCGAACTGGACTTGCTGCGCCATCGGCAGCAGCTGACCCAATCGATCGAGCAGCGTTACCGCACCGCGTTGACGCGCGGCCTGGTCAGTCAGCAATTCGTCGACGAGAAGCAGGCCGACGTGCTCGACCAACGCGCGCATACCCTGGAGCTGCAGCGCGAGCGCATGGCCTTGGCCGATGCACTTGCGCAGGCCCAGGCCGAGTTGCAGCAGCTACCGTCGAGCTTGCGCCAACAATTGGCGATGGCCGGTGCCGGCCTGCAGGAGGACCGGCGTGCGGCGATCGAGCAGGCGGCCGCGTCGCGTTGGCAAGTGCGCGCGCCGCGTGCCGGGCGTGTGGCGCTGCGACCGCTGCAGATCGGCCAGGCGGTTGCGCAGGGGCAACGCCTGGCCGATCTGCTGCCGACGTCCATGGCGACCGAGGTCGTGTTGTATGCGCCCTCCCGGGCCGCCGGGCTGATTGGGCCCGGGATGCCGGTGCAACTGCGCTTGGATGCCTTGCCCTACCAGCACTACGGTCAGTTTGCCGGGCGGGTGGTCGAGATCGCCGCGGCGCCCGAGCCGCCGCGCGTCGACGCTACGTCGGTGAGCGAACCGTTATACCGCGTGCGGGTGCGCCTGGCTGGGGATGCCGCGCTGCGTGCACGACGCACGGCGGTCCTGCGACCGGGCATGCGCGTGCAGGGCACGCTGGCATTGGAATGGCGGCGTTTCTCGCAGTGGGCGTTCGAGCCGCTGTCCAGCTTGCACGGCACGCTGCGATGAGCCGCTGGTGGGCGCAGCTGCGCCGAGCATCCGGCGTGCGTGCGTTGCCGATGATTCTGCAGGGGCAAGTCGGCGAATGCGGATTGGCGGCCATGGCCATGATCGCCCACTATCACGGTTGCCACGTCGGCCTGGCCGAACTGCGCCGCCGGTTCCTGCTGTCGCGGCAGGGGACCAACCTGGCCAATCTGGTCGCGATCGCGCAGGCGCTCGGTCTGCAGGCGCGCGCGTTGCGGCTGGAAATGGACGCGCTGCCGGAGTTGCAGCTGCCCTGCATCGTGCATTGGGATCTCAATCATTTCGTCGTGCTCAAGCGGGTCGGCACCCGCCGTCTGCAGATCCATGATCCGGCCAGCGGGCCACGGAGTCTGACGCCGGGCCAATTCGCTCGCCATTTCTCCGGGATCGCGCTGGAACTCAGCCCGGCCCCCGACTTCCGTCCGCAAGCTGCGGCGCCGGCAGTGGCGTTGTCCTCGTTGATCGGTCGTGTCCACGGGCTTGGACGGGCGGTCTGGCAGGTGCTTGCGTTGGCATTCGCGCTCGAGGTGCTCAGCCTGGGAATGCCGTTCCAACTGCAGTGGATCGTCGATCAGGCGGTGCCGTCGGCCGACATCGGGTTGATCCATGTCCTTGGCGCCGGGTTCCTGTTGCTGGTGGTCCTGCAATCCTGCATCGCCCTGCTGCGCGGATGGCTGATCGCCAGTGTGTCGGCACAGCTGGGCTTTCAATGGATGGGGCAGGTGTTTGCGCACCTGCTCGCGCTCCCGTTGGCGTATTTCGAGAAGCGTCACCTCGGCGGCATCCAGTCGCGCTTCGCCTCGATCACGCAGGTGCAACGCACCTTGACGACCGGATTCACCCAGACCCTGGTCGATGGCGTGCTGGTGATCGGCACCCTCGGCCTGATGCTGGTCTACAGCGTCGGCCTCAGCGCGATTACGCTGGTGGCGGTAGCGCTGTATGCGGCGACACGCTGGCTGTGGCTGCGGCGGATGCGCGAAGCCGCCGCCGAGCAGTTGTTGTGGGACGCGCGCCAGCACACCCACCTGCTGGAGAGCGTGCGCGGCATCCAGGGCGTGCGGCTGTTCGGTCGCCAGCAGGTGCGGCGCATGGACTGGACCCATCTGCTGGCCGAACAGACCAATGCGCAACTGCGCCTGGCGCAGGGCGAGGTCTGGCAGTCGTCACTCAAGCGCCTGCTGTTCGGATGCGAGCGGGTGTTGGTGATCTGGCTCGCCGCGTTCGCGATCCTGCGCGCAGAGCTTTCGCTTGGCATGCTGCTGGCATTCATGGCCTATCGCGAGCAGTTCGCCATGCGCTTGTCCGAGCTGATCGATCGGCTGGTGGAGTTCCGCCTGTTGCGCGTCCATCTGGAGCGGGTGGCCGACATCGTCCATCAGCCACGCGAGGAGGCCGATCAGCGCATCGATGCGCCGGCCTGGAACGACACCACCATCGAACTGTGCGGCATCGGCTTCCGCTACGCCGACGATACCCCGGCGGTGCTCGAAGACGTCAGCGTGCGCATCGCAAGCGGGGAATGCGTGGCCATCACCGGCGCGTCCGGGTGCGGCAAGACCACCCTGGTCAAGGTGATCCTCGGCCTGCTGAAACCCAGCGCCGGGCAAGTGAAGATCGGCGGGCGCCCACTGCGCGACGCGGCGCTGACGCACTATCGCGCCATCGTCGGCACGGTGATGCAGGACGATCTGCTGTTCACCGGATCGGTCAGCGAAAACATCAGTTTCTTCGACCCGGAGCCGGACCAAGCGCAGATCGAACGTTGCGCGCGCATCGCCGGCGTGCACCAGGAGGTGGAGCAGATGCCGCTGGGCTACGCTTCGTTGTTGAGCGAGGCGGGCACCGGGTTGTCGGGCGGGCAGCGGCAACGCGTCTTGCTGGCGCGCGCGCTGTACAGGTCGCCGCGCATCCTGGTGCTGGACGAGGCGACCAGCCATCTGGACGTCATGAACGAGCAGCGCGTCAATCGCGCCATCCAGGCAATGCAGGTCACCCGGATCATCGTGGCGCATCGGCGCGAAACCGTGGGCATGGCCGCACGCGTCATTACCCTGGAGCGGGGACGGGTGGTGAGCGATCAGCCGATCGCCGACTGGCAGCGGTTGCAGGAGCGCTCCACCGCAGCCGACTGATCGCTGCCGCTTCCACTGGCGCCGAGCAATGCCGGCTTCGTTGTTGCACGCGCTCGCAGGCGCTTGGCTGGACAGGAGGACGATGCCGTGCTGGCACGAAGCGGGCGCGACGGCGATCTGATGTCTGCGTGTCGCGCATGCGCTCCAACGCTGGCCGCATGCGTTGGCAGTTGGCGTAAAGTGTCGGCTCCTTTGCCCCCGTGCCTGCCGCTGCGGTTGGCCTGACCACCGCTGCCGGTGCCTGCGCGTGGGGAGTTATCCGGATACCGTTGCGCATGACTTCTGCTGTTCCCTCCACCCGTCGCATGGCGCTGCTGCTTGCCGGGCTGGCGATGTTCGGCCCGTTTTCGATCGACACCATCTTCCCGGCGTTCTCGCAGCTCAGCCGTAGCCTGGCGGTTGACCAGGTGGCGATCCAGCAGACCATCAGCGTCTATCTGCTGGCCTACGGCCTGATGAGCATTGCGCACGGGCCGTTGTCCGATGCGTGGGGCCGTAAGCGGGTGATCCTGGGCGGGCTGGCGTTGTTTATCGCCGGCTCGGTCGGGTGTGCGCTATCGCAAGACTTGCCCATGCTGCTGGCGTTCCGCGCGCTGCAGGGCTTGTCGGCCGGGGTGGGCATGATCGTCGGCCGCGCGGTGATCCGCGACCTGTTCAATGGACCGGATGCCCAGCGGCTGATGAGCCAGGTGTCGATGATCTTCGGCATTGCGCCGGCCATCGCGCCGATCATTGGCGGCTGGATCCTGCTCAGTGGCGCCGGCTGGCCGGTGATCTTCTGGTTTCTGGTGGTGTTCAGCCTGGTGCTGCTGGTCGCAACCATGGCCTGGCTGCCGGAGACCCACCCGGTGGAAGCGCGTACGCCGCTGCAGTTCAAGCGCCTGCTGCAGGACTATGTGCGCATCGGCTTCAACCCGCGCTTCCAGCGTCTGGCTGCGGCCGGGTCGTTCAATTTTGCCGGCATCTTCTTGTACATCGCCTCGGCGCCGGTGCTGATCATGCAGCATCTGAAGCTGGGCGAAGGCGACTTCGCCTGGCTATTCATTCCCACCATCGGCGGCATGACGCTGGGTTCGTTCCTGTCCGGGCGCATGGCCGGGCGCATGGACCCGGTGCGGCAGATCCGCATCGGCTTCATCTGCTGCGGGGTGGCGGCGCTGGTCAATCAGGCCTACACGTTTGCGGTGGTGCAGATCGCCTTGCCGTGGGCGGTGCTGCCGATCTTCCTGGCGGGCATGGGCATGGCGCTGATCTTCCCGATCCTGGCGCTGGCGGTGCTGGACATGTACCCGCAGCAGCGCGGCCTGGCGTCCTCGCTGCAGGCCTTCACCCAGTTGATGACCAATACGTTGGTGGCCGGCGTGCTGTCGCCGCTGCTGAGTGAACACCCGCGGCATCTGGCGATCGGCATGACCGGCTTTTTCTTGCTGGGCTGGCTATTCTGGCGTTGGGAACGCCGCAGCGGACGCCGTTTACGACACCGCCAGGCCACCGAGGCAGTGCCTCTGGAGCCGGCCGACCACCTCTGACCCCACAGGAGCCTGCATGTCCACCGATTCCAAGTTGCGCCGTGATGCCCGCAAGCGCGCCGCCGAGCGCCAGCGCAACCAGGCCGCCGCCAATCCCGCGCCGGTCTCCCCGATCGAACCGCATGCCGAACTCCGCGATCAGCAACGCACGCTTCTGGCCGGCATCGTCCGCCGCGACGGCGAATGGGTGCTGGGCATGGATGGCCGCATCGCCGGCGAAAGCACCAGCGCCGCGCAGGTCCTGGCGCTGATCATGCGCGCCGCCGAGCTGCACGAACGCCGGGGCACGCCGGTACGGCTGACCTACTCGGACGCCCTCAAGGACGCCGCGCACGCCGAAGCCCGTGCCGACGGCATGGAGTTCGAGCAATTCAAGACCAAATTGAGCGAACGATTGCAGGGCGGCGCCAAGCTCAATTGAGCTTGGCTGCACAAGCGCGTTTGGTGACAAGACGTTATGTCATTGCCGCGATTCGGCAGTGACATAACGGTAAGCACCGTGTGTCAGCGCGGCGCAGCAGGCGCGGTTGTCGTGGTCGCTGGAGCGGCGGCAGTTGTCTGCCACCCACACATCTGCCCCTGATTCTGCTGCTTCAGCCATTCACTCATCGGCGCGAAATATTCCAGCATCGGGCCGGCGTCGAGTTTGTCGTTGCCGGTGAGTTCCTTGAGGGTGGTTTGCCACGGTTGGCTGGAGCCGCGCTGCAGCATCGACCAGAACTTCTGCCCGGCGTCCTTGTTGCCGTAGAAGCTGCATTCGTACAGCGGGCCCTGATGGCCGGCCGCCTGGCACAGGCCTTTGTAGAACTGGAATTGCAGGATGTGCGCCAAAAAATAGCGCGTATACGGCGTGTTGCCGGGCACGTGGTACTTGGCGCCGGGATCGAAGAATTCTTCGCCACGTGCGCTCACCGGCGCCACGCCCTGGTACTTGGCTTTGAGTTCCCACCACGCCTGGTTGTAATGCTCGGGCGTAATCGACCCGTCGAACACGCCCCAGCGCCAGCGATCGATCATCAGGCCGAACGGCAGGAACGCCACCTTGCTCAGCGCCATGCGCATCTGCGAATTGATCAATGACTCGCGGCCGGTCTGCTGTTCGCCCACCATGCCGATCGACTGCAGATACCTGGGCGTCATCGCCAGCACGATGGTGTCGCCGATCGCTTCGTGGAACCCATCGTTGGCGCCGTTCTGGAACAGTGGCGGCAACGGGTTGTAGGCCAGGTCGTAATAGATGTGGCCTAGCTCGTGATAGATGGTGGTGAAATCTTCTTCGGTGGGTTTGATGCACATCTTGGTGCGCACGTCCGCACCGATGTTCTGGTTCGGTTCGCCGCCCATGTTCATGTCCCAGGCGCTGGCGTGGCAGACCACATCGCGGTCCAGCGGTTTGATGAACTGCGAGCGCTGCCAATAGGTGTCCGGCAGCTTGGGCATGCCGAGCGAGGTGTAGAAATCCTGCGCGCGCTCGGTCATCTGTTTGGCGGTGCGCAGCTGTGCTTCGCGCTCGGCATTGAAGCGTGCGGCTGCGCCACCATCGCCGCCGTTGTTGCGTGCCAGCACGGCAGTGAGGTTGCCCTGGTACTGTTTTTCCAGCGCTGAGGTGATGTCCAGATCGCCGGCACCGGGGTAGGGCTGCAGCAGATCCCACAGATTGCTCCAGTCCTGCTGCCACATATTGCCCATGAGATGCGCCGGCAACAGGCCGCCGGCGACCTCGCCCTTGTCCTTGCCGTATTGCGTATCGAGTTTGCCACGCGCATAGCACTGCAACTGCGCGTACAGCGGTTTGACCTGTTCCCACAGGCGGTCGGTTTCGCTGGCCAGTTGCGCCGGTGGCATGTCGTAGCCACTGCGCCACAACACCCCGACGTCGGCGAAGCCAAGTCCGCGCGCGCCTTCGTTGACGAGCTCGACGAAGCGTTGGTAATCCTTGCGCATGGGCTGTGCGGTGCTGTGCCAGCCCTGCCAGGCGTCGAGTTGTTCGGTGTAGTCGCGGCTGCTGGCCAGCACTTGTTCCAGTTCGCCGAGCTGGCGGCAGCGGCGCTGCTCGCCCTCGCCCACGCAGTAACTGCCGCTGCCGTAATCGCCTTCCATCTTGGCGGCGATGCGGGTGAGTTCGGCCAGCTTTGCCGGGTCGCGTGGTGCGGGCAGGGCGCTCATGAATTTCAGCAATTGCAGCGCACGTGTGCTGTCGGCCGACATCGGTGTGCCGGCGTACTGCTTGGATTGTTCGATCCAGCGATCCAGCTGTGCCAGCGAACGCTCGTTGGCCTTGGCCGCGAGCAATTGCGAATCGCCGTTGATATAGGTCGACGACAGCCACTGCGCGGCAGTGGTTTCCGGATAGGCCGCCTTGTATTCGGCGCCGATGCGCGCAACGAACTGGTCGGCGCTTTCCTCCGGGGCAGTTTTAGTCGCGACAGGTTTGGCGGGCGGTGCCGCATCCCGGCGGCAGGCCGACAAGCTCAGGGTGCCGGCAGCCACAGCCAACGCCAGCAACAGCAAACGAGGATTCACGGGTGGTCCTTGCAGTGAAGTCCGGCGAAGGCTAGAGCGCGCCGGGTTTCAGGGCAAGGGGCAATGCCCGCCACGCATGCGATGGGACGGGCTAGCTGCAGGCGCTGCCGATCAGCGCAGCGCCGTCGTGCCTGTGCACTTGGCGAACAGGTCGCGCTCGGGCGAGTAGACGCTGGTCTT
Source organism: Xanthomonas prunicola (assembly GCF_002846205.1). Classification (GTDB taxonomy): domain Bacteria; phylum Pseudomonadota; class Gammaproteobacteria; order Xanthomonadales; family Xanthomonadaceae; genus Xanthomonas; species Xanthomonas prunicola. The sequence goes on along the minus strand of NZ_PHKV01000003.1, from coordinate 504,832 downwards.
GACCTGCATCAACCCAAGCACCGAGGGGAATAGCGCATCCTGATCGGTATATTGCCCTGCGCGGTGGCGCAGGCAGGCTTCATCCAGGCCGCGATCGCGTGCGAACTCCGGCGAGAACCACATCACCATCGGCACATGGGTCTGCTCCTTGGGCGCAATGGCATACGGCACGCCGTGCAGGTACAGGCCTTTTTCGCCGAGCGATTCGCCATGATCGGAGAGATAGATCATCGCCGTGTCGTAGTCTTGAAGACCGCGCAGGGTGTGGATGGCCTGATTGAGGAAATGGTCGGTGTACAGGAGGGAATTGTCGTAGGCGTTGACGATGTCCTGGCGACTGCAGCTGCCTAGATCTGCGGTCTTGCAGACAGGCTTGAAGCGTTCGAACTGCGCTGGGTAGCGTTCGAAGTAACTCGGCCCGTGGCTACCCAGTTGATGCACCACCACCACGCGGTCGCCGGGCTTTGCCCGCACCTGCGTGGCCAGATCGCTCAGCAAAATCTCGTCCATGCAGCGGCCATCTGCGCACAGGCCAGGTGTGGTGGCATCGTCCAGCTTCTGGATCTCCAATCCTTCGCACACGCCCTTGCAACCGGACTGGTTGTCGCGCCATAGCGTCGAAATACCTGCGTGTTCCAGCACGTGCAGGAACGACTGATGGCCGCGAATCATGTCTTCGTTGTAGTCGCGACGACCGTATGGCGAGAACATGCAGGGCACCGAGACCTCGGTGCTGGTGCCGCACGAATGCATGTCGGGGAAGTTGATCACCCCGGCCTGCGCCAGCTCCGGCGTGGTCTGCCGCGCATAGCCGTTGAGGCCCCAGTTCTGCGCGCGCGCAGTTTCACCCAGCACCACCAGCAACAGGCGCGGGCGGCTGCCCGGCGCACGCGGCGTGGCCATGGCGTCGTGTTCGATCGGCTGTTTGGGAGCGCGCTTCATCGGCGAATCGGATTTGAGATTCTGCCGCAGTGCCACGATGTAATTGATCGGCGTGGCCAGGTAACGCACTTCGCGGTGGTTGCGCATCAACGCGGAAATATCCTGCGACGACAGCATGGTGCCCGCAGCACCTGCCGCCGCCACGACCAGCAGAAAGCCCACCCGCATCAGGAACGCTTTCCCCGCGCTGTGCGCGCGCAGACGTGTGCGCCATAGCAGCGCGGTCGGGATCAGGAAGTAGCACACCAGCGGCAGGATCAGGCCGGGTGTCAGCAACTCGCGCGATTCCTTGTGATCGGTATGCAGCACGTTGCGCAGCATGTCCGCATCCAGATAGACGTTGTAGCTGTCCATGTAGTGTGCGGCCAGGGCCGTGGTGAACAGTAGCAGCGTCAGCAGCGGCTTTGCATTCCAGCGCCAGACCAAGACGCCCAACAGCAGCGCATGCACGGCCACCAGCAACGCCATCAACGAGATGGCAAATCCAATGCTGCCCGGATGCGTGGCCATGGCCGTGCGCCAGAACAGCTGATTGCAGACGAGTGCAAAAAATAGACTCGACAGCAGCACCAGCGCTTCGGTGGACACTGTCGGCCGCGTACTCCACGTCAGCGCGCGCAGGCCACTACGCCGGCGCGGTTCCGGTAACCAAGTGCTCATGCTGCATTCCCCGATAACAACATCAAGCCAAGTAAGCGACGCGGCTTTTGCAGCATCACGCAGTACAGTGCAAGTGCGCTCACCCAACACACTGCCAACGACCACAGGTCGTGGGAAAGAAAATGCGCGCCGCGCAGTTGTTGTGCAACACCGAAAATGAGACCTGCTGCCAACCCTGTAAACAAACCTGTAAACCGCCATGCAGGACGGAGCGCTAGCGCACAAAAATACAGCGCTACCCATGCATAACCGGCACTGGCATGGCCAGCAGGAAAACAACCGGACGCGGCAACACCGTGGCGCGATTCAAACAGCCCGATCATCGCTTGCGTACCGCCATAGCGGCTCAGATCCCACGGGCAATCCATCGCAGTCCACGACTTGAGCAGCGATACCAGCGAGGTCGACAGTGCGACGGATGCGGCCAGGTAGGTCAGCGGCCAGCGCAGCACCTTCAAGCGTGGCCTGCACCAGGCAACGATGGCCAGCACCAGCACGCCGACACCGGCAGCCGTGCTCGACCATTTACCAATGCGGTGGATCACGCCACTGGTGAACCAATGGTCCTTGAGCAGCCAGTGGCCGCCTTCCAGCCGATACAGCACATCGGCGATCCATTGGTCGCCACCGGCACCCATCAGCAGTGTGCTCGCCAACAACACGCACGCCAGCGGCAGCCACAGATGACGCACGAAGAAGTGCGCCTCCAGACCAGTGGCGGGATGCGCCACGGTTGGCGCATGGCTGGGAAGCGTTGTCATTAAAGATGTCGGCCTGTGTCAATGTCCGACATTTTCGAAACCCGGATGTCGGAAAGCGGTCGGACCGGAGTCGCTCGGCCGTTAACCCGACACCAAGCATTCAGTCTGCATCGCCTTCGCTACCGGTTTGTTCGGCGTCGGACGCAGTGGAGATGCAACCGGCATGCCACGCCGTGCCCGGCAGCAATTCCCATTGATTGCGATTGGACTCGCCGATCTCGATGCGTTGCGCCGGATCGATACACGCCGGTACCGCCTGCTTGAGCACGAATAGCCAGCGGGTGTGCGGCGCTTGCGCGAGCCATGGGCCGGCCTTGGCCCATTGGTCCTCCCAGCTCGCCTTGAAGCCGAAGTCGGTCACCGGGCGATCGGCCTGCAGCAGGTTCTGTTCGCGCCATGCCAGCATGCCCAGCTCTGCATTCGGGCCGATGCGCTGGCCCACGCGCTGCATCAAACGTGCGGACGAGCTGTATGGATCCAGCGCCGGCATCAATCCCAGGCCGTAGATCGCCCACAGCGTTGCGGTCATCACCACCAAGGCGGTACCCGCGCGTTTGCCGCGCGACCAGACAGTCGCCGCCAGGCCGACCACTCCCAGGCCCATCAACCAGATGCCCACCGACTGCAGCGCGGCAAGCTCCATGCCGCGCTTGACTGCAGTGCTTTCGGCCCAGTGCAGATGCAGCGCAATGCCGCCGCCCAGCACCAGGCCGGCGACGGCAAGCAGCAGCACATACCCGGTCAGCAGCATGCGCACGCCGCGCCGGCGCAACAACCCGGCCAGCAGCGGCGCCGCTGCAATGCACAGCGCCGGCAGCATCGGGAAGATGTAGACCTCGCGCTTGCCCGGGCTGGCGCTGAAGAACAGCAGTACCAACACGCTCCAGGCCAGCAGCAGTACATAGCGCGGGTCGCCGCGCCGTAGCCGCCGCCACCAGGCCGGCAGTAACCAGGGCAACAACAGGCAGCCTGGCAGCCACAGGGTGGCGATCACCTGCAGGTAGTACCAGAACGGTTTGACGTGATGCCAGGCGTGCGCATAGCGCGTGCCGGTCTGCTTGAACAACAGCTCGTGCGCGTAGGCATGCAACTGTGGGTCGTCGCTGTGCAGCAGCGCAATGCACAGCGGACCCAACCACACTGCGGTGCCCGCCACGAAGGCCGGCAGCACCAGCAACCAGCTACGCCCTGCCTGCGCGCGTGCAGGCACTACGCTCATATGTGTGCGTTGCAGCGCCATCCACGGCAGCAACAGCAGCAGCGGCAGAAAGCCGACGCCCTTGGTCACCGTGCCGACACCGGCGGCAAACAGGCCCAGCGTCCATGCGCGCCAGTCCGGCCCTCGCAGCAGGTGTCGCAGCATTCCCCACAACGCGAGTGTGGTCAGCGCCACCAGCACCATGTCGATCTGCGCACGCTTGGCCATCAGGCCGAACTGCAGCACCGTGCACAAGGCCAGCACCGCATAAGCTGCCACGCGCCGATTCCACAGCCGGCGCGCGATATCCCAGGTCAGCCATAACGTGGCCAGCGCGGCCAGCAGCGACGGCAGCAGGAAGGCCACCGGCCAGTGCGGTATCGCTTCGTAGGTCGCTGCCTGCAACCACATGAACACCGGTGGTTTTTCTGCGTACAACTCGCTGCCACGGTGCGGCAACAGCCACTGACCGGTCTCGACCATGGTGCGCGCAGCCAGCACGAAGCGCGGTTCGTCCGGCGGATTGGGCTGGCGCATGCCCAGACCGGCCAGCAGGCTGAAGAGAATCAACAGCAATGCGGCCAGCAGCGCGCGCTGGCGGGATGAGCAGGCAGAGATGGCAGGCGACACGCGCACGCTCTGAGTAAATGCGGGCAGACACTATCTGGCAAGTGGGTCGGAAATTTGTCGGAGCAGAGCGCGCCGCATCGAGGGTGGCAGCGCAGGCGTCGCAGGTGCGCGGGTGATTCGAGCGCAACCGATTGGACGGCCGTACCGGCGATACCGGCCGTGTTCGGCTGGCCTCGGTTAGGATGCGCACACTGTGCCTGCTGGGCCGCCCTGGAACCCCGCTCATGCGGCTGCTGGTCATTGAAGACAACCGCAATATGGTTGCCAACCTGTTCGACTACTTCGAAGCGCGCGGGCATACCCTGGACGCCGCGCCCGATGGCATCACCGGCCTGCACCTGGCCACCACCCAGCACTACGACGCGCTGATCCTGGACTGGATGATGCCGCGCATGGATGGCCCGGAGGTGCTGCGCCGGCTGCGCGAACAGCACCAATCCGAGGTGCCGGTGATCATGCTCACCGCGCGCGACGAATTGCCGGACAAGATTGCCGGCTTCCGTGCCGGCGCCGACGATTACCTGACCAAGCCGTTCGCGCTACCCGAGCTGGAAGTGCGCATCGAAGCCTTGCTGGCGCGTGCACACGGTCGCCGCCGCGGCAAGTTGCTGCAAGTGGCCGACCTGCGCCTTGACCTGTCCACGCTTGAGGCCACTCGCGCCGGCCAGGTGCTCCATCTGTACCCGGCCTGCCGCAAGTTGCTGGAAGTGCTGATGCAGGCCAGCCCGGCGGCGGTGACGCGGCAACGCCTGGAACAATCGCTGTGGGGCGACGACCCGCCCGACGGCGACATGTTGCGCTCGCATATCTACGAGCTACGCCGCAGCGTGGATGGCCCGTTCGCAGAAAAGCTGATCCACACCTTGCCGCGCCTGGGCTACCGGTTGGCGCAGCTGGATGCGGCCGAGGCGCCTGGCGCAGGCGACAGCAGCGATGTCTAAGCAGCGTCCCCTGGGTCGCCGCGTGCTGGTGTGGTTGTTCGGCTACACGCTGTTGATGACCCTGGCGGTGTTCGGCACTGCGCAGTACCTGCACGAACGTGCCGAACACGGCGTATGGCGCTCGCTGCTGAATTCCGAACTGGACAGCATTCTCGAGCGCAGCGTGCAGAATCCGGATTACCACTGGCAGGACTCGGACACCTTGCGGCTGTACCGCATCGACGACCTCGCGCGTACACCAGCGGTATTGCGCACCCTCCATCCTGGCTTGCACGACGGCCTGGAAATCGCCGGCCGCCAGAGCGCGGTGATGGTGCGCGACACCGCGCATGCCGGCCGCCTGGCGCTGGTGCTGGACATCTCCGATTTCGAAGCGCTGGAAAAATTCCTGACCCGCTGGATGCTGGCTGCTGGCATCGCACTGATCGGCATCACCTTGTTGATGGGGACTTATGCGATGGCCCGGTTGGTGCGCCCGCTGGTCGAACTGGCGCGCGACATCGGCGCGTTGCGTCCGGAGCAGCGTGCGCAGCAGATTGCGGTCGGGCCACAGGGCAGCGCCGAGCTTTACGTGATTGCCGATGCGCTCAACAATTATCTCGAGCGCAATAGCCAGTTCGTGGACCGCGAGCGCGCCTTCATCGACAGCGCCAGCCACGAATTGCGCACGCCCATCGCGGTGATTGGCAATGCGGTGGAGCTGGCGCTGGACCAACCCGGCACGCCGTCGGCGGTCCGCCATCAGCTGCAGCGCATCGCGCAGACCAGTGCCTCGGTCGAACAGTTGATCACCTTGCTGCTGGTGCTGGCCAAGGACCCTGGCCGGCTGGTGCGCAGCAGCGATTCGCTGCGGCTGGACCAATTGCTGCCGGATATCGTGGCCGACCATACGCACCTGTGCGCCGACAAGGATCTGCAGCTGGTTGTGGACCCGATGCCGCCGTGTCGCCTGGTCGCGCCGGTCGCCATCGTGCAGACCGCCATCGGCAACCTGCTGCGCAATGCCATCGAGAACAGCGACCGCGGCATCATTCGTATCTCGCTATCGGCGCCCGGTGTCGTCCGCATCGCCGACCCGGGCCACGGCATGACGCCGGAAGAAATCAGCGCCATCTACACGCGCTTGGCACGCGGCAAGGCACGCCAGGGCAGTGGTATCGGGCTGGAATTGATCGGGCGGCTATGCGAACACCTGGGCTGGCATTTGCAGCTGGATTCCAACGCGGGGCAGGGCACGGTGGCGACGCTGGATCTGTCCGGCGCCACTGCGACGGCTCACTGAGGGTAACCAAGATACCGATGGCCCCTACCGCTGTGCGGCCGATGCTCGCTGCTGTCTGTCGCACGCGTCCAGCACGATTCCCGCGTGTGCCTTGCGCACCCGCCTAACGACTGCGCGCGACGATGTGGTCGCCGCTCCAACGCTCAGCGCAGGATCAGGCCGGCAACAAGCCGCGTGCGTGCAACCAGCTGCGCGCATTCTCTGCGTCTTGCTCGAACCAGGCGCGCGTGGAGCCCAGGCGATACGTATAGCCCCAGCTGTCCATGTCTGCCATCAGGCGCGCGCTGCCCACGCCGGGCAACTGCTCGGCCAGCAGGATCTGCAGGTAACAGGTGGCGTCTTCTTCATCCACCGAATCGGTGGCGTCGGTATGCACCGCGGCGCGTTTTTCCGCTGGCAGTACGATCAGATGTCCGGCTTCGTGCAGGAGCGAATGCACCGGTGTGTCGTCGCGCACGTACACATCGCAGCCGATGATGCCCGCTTCCGGTTCGCCCCAGAAGCTGCCGGGAATCGCCGCGCCCGATTCCACGCGATGCAGGCGCAAGCCATAGCGCGCGAGCAGGGCGGCAGGCGCGTCCAGGCCAATATCGGCCACGCACAGAACATCGGCAGAGGTGGGCGTTGCAGGAGTGGCGGTGGTCACGCGCAATGGCTCGCGGTCGGGTCACATGCAACAACGGCACCGTGCGGACGCGGTGCCGTTGTTTGCGTTTACTTGTCGCCGTCTTCCGGCAAGGCGACCGAAATATCCAGCACGTCGTGTTCGCCATCCTTGACCAGATCAACCCGCACCGCATCGGCGTCGATGTTGACGTACTTCTTGATCACTTCCAGCAATTCGCGCTGCAGCAGCGGCAGGTAATCCGGCCCGCCACGGTGGTTGCGCTCCTGCGCAATGATGATCTGCAGGCGGTTCTTGGCCGTCTCGGCGGTGTTCTTCTTGCTCTTGAGAAAATCGAGCAGGCCCATGCTTACCCTCCGAACAGCTTGCTGAAGAAGCCTTTCTTCTCCACGGATGTGAATCGCATCGGGCGCTCCTCGCCCATGATGCGGGCGACTGCGTCGTCATACGCCTGGCCGGCGGGTGACTCGCCATCCAGGATCACCGGTTCGCCCTTGTTGGAGGCGTTGAGCACATCGCCGGATTCGGGAATCACACCGATCGCCTTCAGGCCCAGCACTTCTTCCACGTCGGTGATGCTGAGCATCTCGCCGCCTTCCACGCGACCCGGGCTGTAGCGGGTCAGCAGCAGGAACGCCGGCACCGTCTTGCCTTCCTCGGCCTTGCGGGTCTTGGAATCGAGCAGGCCGATGATGCGGTCCGAGTCGCGCACCGAGGACACTTCCGGATTGACCACCACCACCGCGCGGTCAGCGAAATACATCGACAGGAATGCGCCTTTTTCGATACCGGCCGGCGAATCGCAGACGATGTAGTCGAAGCCGTCGGCAGCAAGGTCCTTGAGCACCTTTTCCACGCCTTCCTGGGTCAGCGCGTCCTTGTCACGGGTCTGCGAGGCAGCCAGCACGTACAGGTTGTCGAAGCGCTTGTCCTTGATCAGCGACTGCTTGAGCGTTGCTTCGCCATGCACGACGTTGACGAAGTCGTACACCACGCGCCGCTCGCAGCCCATGATCAGGTCCAGGTTGCGCAAGCCGACGTCGAAATCGATGACCGCGACTTTCTTGCCGCGCTTTGCCAACCCGCAGGCCAGGCTTGCGCTGGTGGTGGTCTTGCCGACGCCGCCCTTGCCGGAGGTGACTACGATGATTTCAGCCAAAGGATTTCTCCGAATATTTCTGTGGTTGGGCCGCGTCAATCAAGCGCAGCGATCTTGATCTGATCCTGCTCCAGCCAGACCTGGACGGCCTTGCCACGCAGGTCCATGGGAACATCGTCCAGCACCTTGTAGTGGCCAGCGATGGCGACCAGTTCGGCGTGGAAGTCGCGGCAGAAGATGCGCGCGTCGGGGTTGCCCTGCGCGCCGGCCAGAGCGCGGCCACGCAGGGTACCGTAGATATGGATGCTGCCGTCGGCGATGACCTCGGCCCCGGCACCCACCGTACTGAGTACGGTCAGGTCGCAGTTCTCCGCATACAACTGCTGGCCCGAACGCACCGCGGTGCGCTGCATCCGGCCAGGGGCCGGTCGCGCGGCCGGTGGCGCCGGTTCGGCACGCGCGGGCGGCGGCGGCGGCGGCGGGCTAACCGCGGCCGACTCGTACTGGGCGCGGAATTTGGCCAGCAATGGCACGCCCAACTGCTGGGACAGCAAGTCGATCTCGCTGGTGCCGTAGGCCAGCGCCACGGGCAGCACGCCGGCCTCGCGCAGACCATCCAGCAGCGCCTTGGCCGTAGCCAGGTCCGGCACCTGCGACAGTCCGCCGAAATCCAGGATCACCGCCGCACGGCCGAACAACTTGGGTGCGCGGGTCACGCGTTCGCGCATTTCCTGCACCAGCCGCGGCACGTCCAGCGTGCGCACGCGCAGGTTGGCGATACCCACCTGGCCGATCTTGAGTTCGCCGGCCTGTTCAAAATCCACACTCACACTTGCCACGCCTCAGCTCCCCGTCGATGGGTTGGCGGTGGTGGCGGCATGACGCGGCCGGCCCACCCATGGCAAGTCTTCGGGCAACTTGCCGCCATAGGTCTCTTTGACCCACCGGTAGCTACACATGTCTTTCATCAACATGCTGGCGCGCACTTCCACATCAGCCATGGTGTTCTGGCCGACCTCGCGGAAGCCGAAGCTGCCATGGAACAGCAAGGCCGCGTCGGCGCCGTGGTCCAGGAACACCTCGCAGGCCAACTGCGGGTAACGCAGCTCGGTATAGCTCTGCACATCGGCGTAAAACGCCCGCCCGACGCCACCGCCGCGGCGGCGGCTGGCGACCACGATGCGGTCGATGTAGAAGAATTCCGGATGACGGTCCCGGAACCAGGCGAAATTGCTGCTGTCGTGGGCACTGCCGCTTCCGAACCCGACCAGAAACCCGGCCAGGTTGCCGTCGCGCTCGGCGACGCGAAAATATTCGGCCTGCTCATAGAAACGTTGCAGCTTGGTTGAATCCAGCGGCAGGATCGCCAGTCCGGCATTGTTGTTCAGGGCCAGGACGGAATCGAGCTCGTGCTCGCGCACGTCGCGGATGACGATCGACATTGGGACTCCGTGGGGTAACGCGTCGACCCGAAATCGGATCTGCGTCGGATTATTACATGCGTGGCCTGAAGCGGGCGACCCGGCGCGCACGATCGGCCCGGCGCGCGGCATGCTCCGGTATGCATCACCGCCTCTGCTGCTCCGGCATCCGTTGACCGTATCCGCGTGCACGGGCCGGCATGCATGACTTCCGGCAAGAGGCCGGCACGGTCGCTTACGCCTAAGATGCGGACATGTTGGGATACCTCAGTCATACGCGCGTCCTGCGCTTCGCCGGCCTGTTCACCTGGGCGATGATCGTCATGCCGTTGGTGTACACGTACTGGCCGCCGGCCGAAGAGGGCGACCGCCGCAGCGTGACCGAAGCGGTCATGATGTCGGCGTTCTTCATCGGCTTCGGTGCCAGCTACTTCTGGCTGACCCGTGGATTGAACAGCGGCGGCCACGCGCACTGGTACGACCGGCTGATCCTGCTGCTGCTCACCATCTGCGCGCTGGCGGTGAGCTATCTCAGCGGGACCGGGCTCGGCAGCATCCTGATGATGGTGGCGGCCGGGGTGATCCCGTGGCTGCTGCCGCTACGCGTGGGCGTGCTGTGGCTGGTGCTGAGTCAGTTGGCGGTGTTGCCGGTGTTTTACTACCTGCGCCCGGACTTCACCCTGTTCGCGGCGCTGATGCAGTCGCTGTTGTACGGCGGCTTTTCGATGTTCATCTTCGTCACCAGCCTGGTCGCACGGCAGCAGACCGATGCGCGCGAAGAACAGCGCCGGCTCAATGCCGAACTGCGCGCCACCCGCGCGCTGCTGGCCGAAAGCGCACGCATCAACGAGCGCACCCGCATCTCGCGCGAGTTGCACGACCTGCTCGGCCACCACCTCACCGCGCTCAGTCTCAACCTGGAAGTGGCAGGCCACATCACCGAGGGCCAGGCCCAGGAACACGTGCGCCAGGCGCACACCCTGGCCAAATTGTTGCTCACCGATGTGCGCGAGGCGGTCAGCCACCTGCGCGACAGCGGCGCCATCGACCTGGAAGCGGCGCTGCGCCCGCTGGTGACCCAGGTGCCGTCGCTGGACATCCACCTGGACATCGCCCAGCCGCTGACCCTGGACGACCCCGAGCGCGCCCACGTGTTGCTGCGCTGTACCCAGGAAATCATCACCAATGCGGTGCGCCATGCCGGGGCGCGCAACCTGTGGATCCAGGTGCGCCGCGATGCCGATACGGTACTGATCGACGCCCGCGACGACGGCCACGGCGCGGATGCGGTTGCGCCCGGCAACGGGCTGCGCGGCATGCGCGAGCGGCTGAACCAGTATGGTGGGAAGCTTGAGATTCAAACCCGGCGGGGTGAGGGCTTCGGCCTGCGCATCGCTGTTCCAGGCGCGCCGGCACTGATGCCTGCGGCCGTGACCCAAGGAGTGTTGTGATGATCCGTGTGTGCCTGGTCGACGATCAAACCCTGGTGCGCCAGGGGATCCGCTCGCTGTTGGCGCTGGACGACGGGATCGAAGTGGTGGCCGAGGCCTCCGATGGCAAGCAGGCGGTGGAGCAGATTCCGCAGATCCGGCCGGACGTGGTGCTGATGGATATGCGCATGCCGGTGATGTCCGGCCTGGAAGCGCTGCAGATGCTCTCGCGCGACGGCACGCTGCCGCCGACGATCATCCTGACCACCTTCGACGACGACCAATTGGTGCTGGCCGGGCTCAAGGCCGGCGCCAAGGGCTATCTGCTCAAGGACGTCTCGCTGGAACAGCTGGTGGGCGCCATCCGCACCGTGGCCGACGGCGGCTCGCTGGTGCAGCCGGCAGTGACCCAGCGCCTGCTGTCGGGCCTGGAACACATGCGCAACGAGTTCGTCAGCCTGGACCGGCCCGACCCGCTGACCGACCGCGAGACCGAGATCCTGCGGCTGATGGCGAGCGGGTTTTCCAACAAGGAAATCGCCAATTCGCTGGGCGTAGCCGAGGGCACCATCAAGAATCACGTCTCCAACATCCTCTCCAAGCTCGGCGTACGCGACCGCACGCGCGCGGTACTGAAGGCGTTCGAGTTGCAGTTGGTGTGAGATCGACGCGGCGCCGCTGACCTCGACGCTGCGCGTGCCTGCGGCAGGGCGGGAAATCGCATTCAGGGCGCCGCAGGCCCGTTCGAGCCGCGATCTGGCGCCGTGCACTGCCGCACGGCAACCGCAGCATCACACACACGCAGCGCGTGATGTGCATGATAGCGGCGCGCAATCGCCCAAACCCTTATGCAGGTTGCGATTGCGCATCCCCCACGCGCCGTGTTGCGCGGTGAATGACACCGCAAGACCGCGCTACCCGTCGCACAACTGAACATCTTTCCCGAAGCCTGCTAGGATGGTGGCTTCGCTTCACTCAACCCGGCCGTGGGATCGGCCCCGGAGACCTCCTGAATGACCCGTATTATCGAGTTCCTGATCGCCTTGGGGATCGTGGCTGGCTTGTTTGTCGTGGTGGGCTTGGTGTTGCCCTCGGAGCGGCAGATGTCCGAGAGTGTTGAGACCAACCGCAGAATGACGATTGTTTACGACACCGTGAACAGCTTCCGTCGTTTCAAGGATTGGAACCCGCTCGTGCTGCGTGACCCGAAGATCCAGCTGAAGCTGGCCGGCCCGGAAGAGGGCAAGGGTGCACGCGTCGAATACAGCTCCACGGAGGGCTATATCGGCAAAGGCAGCTGGGAGATCACCAACAGCGTCAAGAACGAGCGTGTTGAGATCGCGATCGAAGATCCCACCAAGGGCTACGACAAGGTCACCAATTTCACCCTGGTGCCGACCGGCAAGAACAACAAGAACGTCAAGATCACCCAGGACTACAGCGTCAAGTACGGCTGGAACCTGTTCGGTCGTTACGCCGGCCTGTACGTTAGCCGCCATGTGGGCGACGACCTGAAGCTGGGTCTGTCGCGTCTGGCGACCGCACTGGCCACTGTGCCGAACTTCGACTACCGCGCTGAGCTTGACGGCAAGCCGGTGTTGAGCGATCTCAAGATCGTCGATGTGCCGGCCGAGGACCTGTTGGTCGTCACCGCCGGCAACATCGATCGTGACAATGAGACGATCAAGAAGTCGATCAAGGACAATCAGGAGTGGATCAAGCGCGTAATGGATTCCAACGGCCTCGAGGCTGCTGGTCCGGTGCGCATCGTGACCACTGACTTCGCCTCCGACAAGTACGCGTTCGACGTCGTGCAGCCGGTACGCAAGCGCGCCGGTGGCGCTCCGAAGACCGACGCCAAGGCAGACACCGCCAAAGCCGACGCCAAGAAGAAGGACGACGCTGCGGCCGCAGCACCGGTCGATGCAACGCCGGTGGCTGCAACGGGCGAAGAGCTCAAGCTCAACATCCCGTCCGAAGCACCGGTGAAGTACCAGCGCGTTCCGGCTCACCGGTCGGCATTTGCGACCTATGCAGGCCACATGGCCGGTCTGGATGCAGTGCGTAACTCGCTGCGTGCATGGGCTGCCACTAGTGGCATGGATGTGACCGATCGTCCGTACGAAGCCTGGAAGGGCGGTGTGGACAAGTCCTTCACCCAGGACGGTACGTACGACGTCTACTGGGCCATCAAGTAATCGTCTCAGCACGATGACGTGATCCAGACCAAAAACGCGCCGCAGCCCAGCGGCGCGTTTTTTTTTGCGCTGCGGCGCTGCCATGGAAGTTGCCTGCATGTCCTTGCTCGATCGTCGTAAGAAACACCCTTCGCTGCTGGCGTTCTGCGGCGGCCTGCTGGCTGCCATTGCCGTCGGTTTATCGGCCTACGCTTCGCACGGCGTGGCTGATGCACTGGTGCAGTCGCGCCTGCAGCTTGCATCGCTGTATGCGTTCGGCCATGGCGCAGTGCTCACTGTGCTGGGTGCCACCGAAACGCGTGTGCTCGGCCGGATAGGGTTGTACCTGCTGCTGCTCGGCACCTTGCTGTTCGCCGGTAGCCTGGTCGGCGGCGCGTTGCTGCACTGGCCGACCAGCCTGGCACCGATCGGCGGCGTCAGCCTGATGCTGGGCTGGGTGGCGCTGGCCATTGGCGCCTTGAGGCGCTGAGCGTGCCGCGCCACGCCCGCGGATTCGATGTGGAGGCTGCATTCGCGCAGTTGTCCCGGCGCGATCGCGCGCTGGGTGCGTGGATGAAACGCATCGGCCCGATCGCCCCGCAGCCGGGGTGGCGCAAACCGTTCGACCCGGTGGATGCGCTGGCACGCGCCATCCTGTTCCAGCAACTCAGCGGCAAGGCGGCATCCACCATCGTGGCGCGGGTGGAAGTGGCGATCGGCGCGCAGCGGCTGCATGCCGATACGCTCGGTCGCATCGACGATGCAGCACTGCGTGCCTGCGGCGTCTCCGGCAACAAGGCACTGGCGTTGCGCGATCTGGCACGGCGCGAAAGCGAAGGCGAGATTCCCTCGTTACGCAGGCTTGCGTTCATGGACGACAACGCCATCGTCGACGCCCTGGTGCCAGTACGCGGCATCGGCCGCTGGACGGTGGAAATGATGCTGATGTTCCGCCTAGGCCGCCCCGATCTGCTGCCCATCGACGACTTGGGCGTGCGCAAAGGTGCCCAGCGCGTGGACAAGCAGGAGCAGATGCCCACCCCCAAGGCGCTGGCCATCCGCGGCGAACGCTGGGGACCCTACCGCACCTACGCCGCGTTTTATCTATGGAAGATCGCCGATTTTAGCGTGGCGACTAAAGTACCGACACCGCGTTCGCAGGAGTAGTGCGCTTGCAGCGCTGGAAGACAAGTTGGGCGGGTGTGTCGGGCTGCCTCGCGTAGCGCTTGACGCAGGAGGTGCGGCCGGCTTACGTCGCCGACCAACGCCAGTGCCACGGCTCGTAGACGATGCCATGCGGGTTGTTGCGTGGGTAACTCAGGCGGTAGCCGAACTCGTGCGCGTTGCTGCGCAACCAGGCGAATGCAGGCGTGATTTCAAAGGATTCCTCGGCCGGCGGTTCGCCCGGTGTGCCGATATCCAGTGCGTCGCCGCTGTGATGTTCGCTGAAACCCGGCGCTGCGTTGACCGCCAGAATCTGCGCCAGGGTGAGCCCGCGCGCGAACTTGCGTTCGAAGATGCCCAGTTGGTAGTCGTGGCTGCGGTAGCCGGAAATCGCATCGAGCACGATGTCGTCGCCGGCGGCGGCGCTGCGCAGGTGGCGCCAGGCACGTGCGGCGCCTGCGCTGAGCCACAGCGGCCGTCGGTAGCGATCGTACCCGGCGGCGTGCAGCGTTGCCGGTTCGGCATGGATCGACAGCTGGGTGGTGCGGGCATAGTCCGCTGCATCCAGGCCGAGTCTGGCCAGACGCGCGTGCAATGCGCTCAACGGAAGCGGCCCGGCATCGCCGCACCAGCGGCGTGCGGCCAGCGCGTGGAGACGATCCAGCGCCGCGTCGATGCCGGGTTCGTGCATCAGGCGCGGTACCAGCGCCTGTACGCGGTGCACGGTGGCGGTGGCCAGATAGCGGCCGTCGCGCTTGCGTCGCAGCAACCAGGTGGCCCGGGCGAGTTGGCGCGCATCGGCGTTGCTGCGCGCGCGCAGCAACGCGGCCGGCACCAGTTCGATGTCTTCGGTATTGAGCAGATGGGCGGGAGCGGGGTGCATCCGTACAGGGTAGGCCCACGCGCTGCATGCGACCAGATGCCATTCATCCGTCGATGCACGCCGCTGGCATCGTCGGGTCGCCGGAACGCTTAACCGCCGCTGCCCGGTTGACGGTAGCGGCCCTCGTGTCTTGGCACATGCAGTGCCGAGGCGTGGTCATGCGTGCGGCGCCTACGTGGCGTGGCAGGCGCGAGCGACAGTCGCCGCCGATCAGGGCTGTGCGTGAATCCACTGTGCGGTGTCGGCAATCAGCTCGGTGGCGACGTGTCCGGCGCGGCCATACTCGCCTGGGGCGGCGACGCCGCTGCCGGCGATGCCGAGGTGGTTGAGTTGCCGATAGCGATGCATGGTCGCGCGTGGGTCGTCGCCCAATGCTTGCTGCCAGCGCTGCCAGTCGGGTGCGGTGACTTGGAAATCGCGTTCGCCCTGCAGCCACAGCACAGGGACGTGCAGCGTGCGCACATCGGCGACCGGATCGACGGTATCGAACGCGCGCCAATAGACGGCCGGTATGTCCAGTGGCGAATCGTTGCGGGAGACTGCGCCGTCGCCGCGCACCTTGGCGATGCGCCGTTCGATCTCGGCCAAGCGCGCCTGGCCCTGCGCCGAGGGAGCACCCTCCAGGCTCAGCAGGTAGCGGTTCTGATCGAGCAGCAGATCCAATAGCGGGCGCGCCGGTGCGGCCCACAGGATAATCCCGGCGGCCCTGCCGGAGAGACGCGCGATACGGGCGGCGAGCATGCCGCCCTGGCTGTGGCCCATCACGAAGATGCGCTTGGGATCGATGCCTGGCGTGTGCGCCAGCGTGGCGATCGCGACGACCGCGTCGTTGGTGGTTTCCTCGTCCATGGTGAAGCCATCGTCCATGCGCCCGGCGAAGCTGTCGGGCAGGGCGTAGGTGCGCTTGTCGTAGCGCAGCACTGCGATGCCCTGCGCGGCCAGACCACGCGCCACATCGAGGAATGGGCGGTTCGGCCCGATCCTCTCGTCGCGGTCCTGGGGGCCGGAGCCGTGCACCAGCACCACCGCCGGAAATGGCCCCTTGCCTGCCGGAAGCGCCAGCGTGCCCGGCAGCGGTCCTACCGCCAGCGCCTGCTCCGCAAAGCCGGCATCGGCTGCCAGTGGCGGTGGCGGTGCTGCCGCAGCGGGAGTGAACAGCAACCCGGCGATCTTGCCGTCGTGGTCGATCGAAACGTGCGCCAGCAGTGCACCATGCTCGAATTGCAGCTGTTGCTCGATCAGGGTCAGCCCGTCCTGCTGTCGTTCGTTGACCGGCCCGCGCTGTTGCAGGGAGCCCAATTGGCTGGACAGCGAGTGCCACGCATCGGCAAGCCTTGCGCTTGACAGCGTTGCGGCCAGCGCAGGGGTGAAGGTGGCTTCGGCAGCGGCCATATCGCCGGCCTGCAAGCGCTCCAGCAGGCCGGTGAACGTCTGCTGCGGCGAAGCGGCAAGTGCACTGGTCGACAGCATCACGCAGGCCAGTGCAAACGCCCGACGCTTGCCCATGTCAGAGTTCCTTCTTGAACACCAGCAGCGTCGCACTCAGCGGTGCCGGCATGACGATGTTGACCAGTTCCCAGCCGAGGTTGCCCTGCTTGACCAGTTCGGCCTGGACGTCCTCGGTCTTGATGCTGCCGATGAACGACGGCTTCAATTCGATGGTCAGATAGCTCCAGCGCTTGCTCATGATTCCGGTTCCTTGTTGTCGTGCGGCTTCGGCAGCCGGCCCGCCTTGCGCAGCGCATCGCGCAGCACGTATTCGATCTGCGCATTGAGGCTGCGTAATTCGTCGTCGGCCCAGCGCTGCACGGCGGCCAACACATCGGCGTTGATACGCAGCGGGTAGGCCTTTTTTTCGCTCATTTGCCGTCTCTGCGGCTGCCGTGCCGGCGCAGGTGCATCACCATCGACACGATCAGCACGTTGACGCCGATGATCATGCCGATGACCACCGCATAGATACCGGCGCGGTTGTCGCCGGCCCAGTACAGGCACGCGGCGCCGACCAGGATCACCAGGCTGATCAGCGCCCAGCGCAGGCCCAGGCCGCGTGCGCGGTCGTCATCGTCCGCACCGATGGAGGCGGCGATTGCCAATGCCGGCAATCCGGAAAGAGCGACGACCAACGGCACCATGACATTCATTGCGTCGCCTCAATACAGCGAGCCGGCGTTGACCACCGGTTGGGTTCCGCGATCAGAACACAACACGGTGAGCAGGTTGCTGACCATATGCGCCTTGCGCTCTTCGTCCAACTGCACTACGCCATTCTTTTGCAATTCGGACAGCGCCATTTCAACCATCCCCACTGCGCCGGCCACGATGCGCGAGCGTGCGGCAATCACGGCATTGGCCTGCTGACGCTGCAGCATGGCCTGGGCGATTTCCGGCGCGTAGGCGAGGTGGCTGATGCGCGCCTCGATCACGTCCACGCCGGCCTGGGTCAGGCGCTCGTCCAGATGGCGCTTGAGCTGCTCGCTGATTTCGGCGGGGTGACTGCGCAGCGAGATCTGGTCATCTTCGTGCTGGTCGTACGGGTAGCTGGTGGCCATCGCGCGCAGCGCTGCTTCGGACTGGATATGCACGAAGCTCTCGTAGTCGTCCACGTTATAGACCGCTTCGGAGGCATCCAGCACCTGCCACACGATCACCGCGGCAATCTCGATCGGGCTGCCATCCAGCTCGTTCACCTTGAGTCGGCCGCTTTCGAAATTGCGCACGCGCTGGCTGACGCGACGTTTGGCGTAGAACGGCACATTCCAGCGCAGGCCGGCGTCTTTGACGGTGCCGACATACTTGCCGAACAGGCTCAATACCGCGGCCTGGTTGGGCTCCAGGGTGTACATGCCGGCCAGCATGAAGATGCACGCCGCCACGACCAGCACTGCGGTGATGAACGCGGCCGGTGTGACGCTGGTACTGGCCATCATCGTCAACACGTACCAGGCCGCACCGATCAGGCCTGCACCTGCGACGAGGACGACGGGAATGCCGGGTAACGAACCGATCGGCTTCTCTTTCATGAGGGCGAGTCCTTGTGGAGTTAGAAAAAGATATCAATGTGATATCAGCTAAGCAATAGCCGTTCGTCGGCGTCGGCATTTGCAGCCGTTAGAATGGCGGCCCCCTCTCGTTCTGGACTGCGCCCATGACCACCCTCGGCACCCCGCTGTCGCCTTCCGCCACCCGCGTGTTGTTGCTGGGCTCGGGCGAATTGGGCAAGGAAGTGGCGATTGAGCTGCAGCGTTTCGGCGTGGAAGTGATCGCGGCCGACCGCTATGCCAATGCACCGGCCATGCAGGTGGCGCACCGCTCGCACGTGCTGGACATGCTCGATCCCGCCGCCCTGCGCGCGCTGATCGCCAGCGAGCGGCCGCATTTGATCGTGCCGGAGATCGAAGCCATCCATACCGAAACCCTGGTGGCGCTGGAACGCGAGCAGGGCCAGAAGGTCATCCCGACCGCGCGTGCCGCACGCCTGACCATGGACCGCGAAGGCATCCGTCGCCTGGCCGCCGAAACGCTGGGTCTGCCGACCTCGCCGTATCGCTTTGTCGATACCGCTGCCGAATACCGCGAGGCGATTGCGGCAGTGGGTTTGCCGTGCGTGGTCAAGCCGGTGATGTCGTCCTCGGGCAAAGGTCAGAGCACCTTACGTAGCGAGGCCGATATCGATGCGGCGTGGGCGTACGCGCAAACCGGGGGGCGTGCCGGCGCCGGTCGCTGTATCGTCGAAGGCTTCATCGATTTCGATTACGAAATCACCTTGCTCACCGTGCGCCATGCCGGCGGCACTTCGTACTGCGACCCCATCGGGCATTGGCAGCAGGATGGCGACTACCGCGAAAGCTGGCAGCCGCAGCCGATGTCGGCTGCGGCATTGCGCCGCTCGCAGGAGATCGCCAAAGCCATCACCGACGATCTCGGCGGGTGGGGCCTGTTCGGCGTGGAATTGTTCGTCAAGGGTGACCAAGTGTGGTTCAGCGAAGTGTCGCCGCGCCCGCACGACACCGGTCTGGTCACGCTGGTCTCGCAGGAACTGAGCGAATTCGCGCTGCACGCCCGCGCCATTCTTGGCCTGCCGGTGGGCGCGGAAGACGGTGGCGTGATCCGTCAGAGCGGTCCCTCCGCATCGTGCGCGTTACTGGCACATGGCAACGGCGTGCCGGTGTTCGACAACGTGTCCGATGCACTGCGCGACCCGGACACCGCACTGCGCCTGTTCGGCAAACCACGCGTGGACGGCCATCGCCGCGTCGGCGTCACCCTGGCGCGCGCAGAGAGTATCGACGCGGCACGCGAGAAAGCGCGTGTGGCGGCTGCGGCGCTGACGATTCAGCTGATTGCCTGAGTTTCCTGTCGACTCGCATTGGTGCAGTGGAAAGATTGCTGCACCGTAGACTTTGGTTGCTGGCTCTGAAAAGTCAGTTAGTAGCTAACAGGCGAGGCGCCAGGGAATGAACTGCCTGCGACTCTCGCCCGGTCAGCTCATGGTTCGAGCTGATGGAGCTTGCGTTTGCTGCTGTTGCAGGTTCCGTTGCTGCTCTGCCTGCACGCGCTCGGCTGCAGCCTGCGTCCATGCCTGACTGCTCTGCTCCAGCGGTGTATTGAGTGCGGAAACCGTATCGACATGGGCGCGCAACCGGTCGTGCGATCCGGCCGAGTAAGGATTGTTCTGCACAGCAAATGCACGCGAGGCATCGTCGCTCAGTCTCACTTCGTCGATGCGGTCCATTCCCATCTTGCAGGATTGCACCGCCAAGCAGCCCGCAAGATTGGCGCTGCGCGCGTCCGTTTGCCGTCCGTGTTCGCGATCCAGTGTCTGTACGTGATCCTGCGCCTGTGCAAACAGTTGGTAGCCTGGATGCGTGGGGTCCTTCAACGATGGCGCGTGCCGCTCTTCGCTGAGAATGTGCTGCTGCAACGACCTTTGTGCCGGAAGCGGGTTCCGGATTTCCTTGTTCAATGGACTGTGCGGAAATGGTGCCTCAATGCTCTCCACACCGTGGATATTGCGTAGCGGGCGGTAAGCATCTTTTCCGGAGCCTTCTATCGGCAAAGGAATGCGAATATCCGGAAGCAATTGCCCGGCTCCTGGACCAAACAAACCATTCACATCGATGCTCTTGTTTCGATGGAGTCCTGCGTGATTGAGAGCTGCCCAGGTAAAGTCGACGCAATTGTTGCGTACGTCCTTGTATTCCTTGTCAAAACCAAATTTTTCTGGCTCTATTCCAAATTCATGGAGTTTTCCATATTGTTCTTTGCTTATTTCGACAGTTCTTGAGTATGCTGGATTGTGGTATTCGCCTGCATCTGTGTCGTAGATTTTCCCTGGGCCATTCATTTGCCCATGGGTGATCGGGGCAAAGCCATAACTGGATGGCTTGTTTTTGCCGTCGTCGAGTACGAAAAACATGTGCCCTGGGCCAGACGTGGCTGGTTCGCCATCCGTAAATTGTTGTTTTACCTTTGTATAAAGAGGCGTTCCGGGCGCGGCAATAACGATCGTTACTGTGTAATTCTGTCTGTCCATTAGATGCTTCTTTCTAGTTGATGCTAGTTATTTGGAGGAAGTCCATTCTCGCTGAACAGAAATTTGCGCGGATGGGTCTTTGAGTAATGGGTTTCCTGGTTGAGACGAGACGTCGATGCGGTATCGGCCGTAACTGTCTATTGGTAAGTAGCAAACAATCCAGTTGCTGGTGTCTGAAGTATGTGCGGTAACATCAATGTATTTTTTTTCCTCGTCTCCGGATCGCCACTCAAAAAATTTACTTCGTGCAGGTTCTTTTTTGATATAGGCTTGAAAAGCGTCTTCAGTGGATATTTTCTGGCATTGATCCCCGAGCCATTTGCAGGCTTCGACACGTACCGCATACCGGGAAGGAGGTTCCCCGTTATTTAAGAAAGTGACTGGATCGAGCTCGCCTTTGCGGTTTAAAGTCAATCCGACGATATAGGATCGAGTGAGATTTACATTCTCCGGTGTCGCCTCGAATTCGAAGCGCACATGGGCGTCGGCCGCATCCACCGGAAATGGCCGGCTGAGAAAAAGATCCTCTTTTTCAGAAGACGGTGGCTTGTTCGCACTGCACGCGCTCGCAAGGAGTGCGAGCGCCAGCGGCGGAGAAAAGGTACACAGGAAACAGCGCGCGTTGTGGAAATACAGTCTCATTTAACTTCCTTGCGATACCTGTCTGCGAGGAAGTGTAAGCCTGCCGTCTGAATCCGGACCACCCAAATTTTTCGGGTGGTCCTCGCGAACCTTGTCAATCACTGCCTCGGGTACTTCCGGAAGTTATCTGCGCCTCTGACATGGCGTTAGGATGCGTGTGTTGGTTAAATCTTTCCCTTCTTGCGTATAGCCTTACTCTTATATGCAGCCGTCGACGCTAGGCCCCGAGCACGACATCGCGGAGGCTCGGCACGCTTTCTTAGTTGCCAGCCACATCCACCCACACCGCATGATGGTCGCTGCCATCGGCGACTGCCGCGTCCGGCGCGCTGCTGGCCGGCCAGAAGATGCCGCTGCCGATCAGGGTGAATTGGCGTGACGGCAACACGTAGTCCAGGCGCATGGTGCCGGCTTGCGGGCCGAAGTCGCCGGTCACCTGATGCGGGTCGCCGCTGTGGGCGATGCCCAGCGCGGCGTATTCGGCGGTTTTCTCCGCGCCGCCATCGCTGCGCGGGGTGGGGTATTGAAGGACGCGCGGGTGCTTGATCAAGGCGCGGATCGCCGCATGGCGGCCGGCGCCATCGACCGGGTCGTTGTTGAGATCGCCCAGGATGACGAAGCGTGCATCGGCGGACAGGCCACCGCAGCCACCCTTGTCGTCGCAGAGCCAGCGTTGGCTCTCGGGTGCGTTGTCCAGATACGCGCGCCACAGTTGCAGTTCGTCGTGGTTGCGCGCGGCGTTGCGTTTCTCGGCACCGTCGAACACCGGCGGGGTGGGGTGCGACACCAGTGCATGCACCACACCCATCGGCGTGCGCACCGGGACATCCCAATGCGATTTGGACGAAAGCCGTAGCTGTGCCCAGATGGCATCGCTGTAGTACGACGTCTTGCTGGCTGGGTCGATCGGTCGCACTGCACCGGGCAGCGCGCTCCACTTCAGCAGCTGGAAACTACGCACTGCCTGCTCGTCGATTGGGTAGCGCGACAACACCAGCATGCCGTACTGGCCGGGGTGCAACCCATAGCCCCAGGCATCGTTGCCACGCGCGCGCCCTTCGCCGCCGATGCTGCCGTTGTTGTCCAGATCCAGACCGCTCGGCACGCCGGTATTGACCGGTGCCAGATAGCGATACGGATAACGCAACGCCTCGCCACCGCCCTGCTGGGCAACCTGCAGATAGCGTTGCTGGAACAGATCGGCAGCGCGGTGTTCCGGGTCGAAGTCGAACTCGTTGAGCAGCACCAGATCCGGACGCACGCGCTGCAGTACCGCAGCGATCTTGCGCGCATGCGCGCTATCGCCCTGCAGCTCACGGATCAGGCCACCGGCCTGGTCCGAATACAGCGAGGTGTTGTAGGTGGCGATGCGCAGCGTTGCCGCTGCGGGCCTGGCGGCGAGGGTGTCGGTGGGCATCTTGGGCGACGGTGCGCGGTGGGCGCAGGCCGCGCACAAGGCGGTCAGCGCGAGCAGCAGGAGAGGTTTGGTCATCGCTGGATTCTCGCATGCGGGATGCGACACGCCGATGTCGCAATCCGGCGGTTCAATCGCCCGATGTGTGGCCGGGCAAGCCGCGCCAGTGGCGGCCATCATAGGCTTCCAGCGCACTGAAGCGGCGCTTGTAGTTCATCTTCGCGTGGCCATCGATCCAGTACCCCAGATAGACATGCGCGCGTCGCTCGCGCTGCGCCCACTGGATCTGCTGCAGGATCGCGAACGTGCCCAGGCTGCGCGCTGCCGCCTCGGGCGCGTAAAACGTGTACACCGCCGACAGCGCATGCTCGGTGACATCGGTCACTGCAACCGCCAGCAGCCGGCCGGGCAGGTGCGCCGTGGCCGGTTCGCGGATCTCCAGAAAGCGCCCGTGCGACCAACCGCCGATCAGGAACTGGTCGAATTCGGTGGCGCCATGCTCGTCCATGCCGCCGCCGGGGTGCCGGTGCTTGAGGTAGTGGCGATATAGCGCGAGTTGTTCGTCGGTGCGCTCGGCGGCCACCACGCGTACGACCAGATCCTGGTTGCGCGCCAGGCAACGGCGTTGGCTGCGGTCGGGAACAAACGCATCCACTGCGATGCGTACCGGTACACACGCGCGGCACCGTTCGCAGTGCGGCCGGTAGACCAGATCGCCGGAGCGACGGAAGCCCCATGCCAGCGCTTGCGGATACATCGCGCCCAGGCGCGGGTCGTGCGGATCCAGCACCAGATCGCGCGCTTGCCGGTCGGACCAATAGCCACAGGCATGCTCGCCGGTCTGGAACAGGCGCAGGTCGTCGTGGGTGTCGGCATGGATGGCCATGGCCGAAGGATAGCGCCTGCGCGTCGCAGCAGCGGCGACTGTCCGCCGGATGAATACGCCCGGCCCGCACGTCAACGCGCGCATCGGTGGCTCGTTGATGTGGGTGTTGGTGGCAGCGCACGGATGATCCGCGCGCGCCACCCATGCGATGCGGCCCATGCAGGTGCCGCGGTGGTTCTTATCTCTCAGGAGTGTCTCATGACGTCACGCAAACCTTTCCTCGCCCTGGCCGTGCTGGCCGCGCTGTCCACCGGCGCCGCGTTCGCCGCCACCGTGCCGGCTTCCGGCGATGCGCCGCGTCCTGCCAAGCTCGACAAGAACGGCGATGGCGTGATCGACCGCAGCGAAGCGGCTGCCGATCCGGCCCTGGCCGCGCAGTTCGACACGCTGGACACCAACAAGGACGGCAAACTGTCGCGCGAGGAGCGACCGCATCATCGTCGTGGCGGGCGTGGCGAATGGATGGCCAAGCTCGATGCCAACAAGGACGGCCGCATCAGCCGCGAAGAAGCCAAGGCTGACCCGAAGTTCGCCGCGCGTTTCGACCAGATGGATCTCAACAAGGATGGCTTCATTGACCGTGCCGACCGCGAGCTGCGCATGCAGCAGCATCGCGATGCATGGTTCGTCAAGGCCGACACCGACAAGGACGGCAAGCTGAGCAAGGCCGAGTTCGATGCTGCGTCCAAGTGGCGTGGCGGGCACGGAGCGGGCGGGATGGAGGGGCGCGGCGACCATGGCAAGCCGGCGCCAGCCACCGCACCTGCGACCAAACGCTAAGGACCCGCTCATCGCGGCGCTCGTGGTTCACCGGCGAGCGCCGTTCGGGTGATCAGTGAGTTCACCCAGCTGTCTGCAGTAGGTAACAAGGCGCCGATCGACCGCGCCCTCTCGCCTGGCGGGAGGGCGCTTGCGTTTGGGCCGGGCGCTGGGCGCTGGGCGCTGGTGCAACGCTCAGTCGTGCTTCCAGGACGTGGGCACCGGATTGGAGACGGTGTTTTTCTCCAGCGTGTAGGTTCCGTTCTGCTGTGCGATCGCTTCGCCGGTGTCGACGATGGCGTTCTGGATAAAGACATTCTGCTTGTCGCCGCGCACGAAGGTCAGCTGATGGAACGCGGTCTTGTTGCCCCAGTCTTCCGAGGGCAGGGAGATGAAGCGGATCGTGTAGGTCTGGTCGTCGAACCCTCCCTGCATGACATAGACGCCGTAATGGTTTTCCCCTTGGGAAATGATCTTGTACGTGCCGTTGCTGAAATAATAGATTTCTGCATCGGGGAACGGTTTCTTGTCGTACATCTTGTTGTAGTGAAGCACCTGCTTGAAGGTCGGTGCTCCGAAACTCACCGACAGGGTCCTGCCATCGGGAGATGTAGTCAGTCCGTCTGCATGCGCGCTCATGCTGGCCATCATCAGCAGACTGGTGAAGAGACTTGCCTTCACTTGATTACTCCGGGGTCTTGTTGAATTCTTCCTGCTTATAGCAGTGTGGCCGCTACCCGATGGCTGCTGAAGTCGGATACCAACGCATCACTTCGGATCGTGCGACGTTGCTGCCCGCAGCGTTCACCATTGCGTGCGTGCAGGCAGGCCGCGTCGGAGCGTGCCCCAGTACGCGCGGTCGATGACCATGTCGCCACGCCTGCGTACGCAGCGGGTGCTGCCGTCAGCGCGGGTGGATCCGCAGTCGCATGCGCTCGTCTCGGAAGCTGGCAACTGCCGGTGCAGCGGTGAGGTCACCCCGGATCAAAACATCCCCAAGCGCAGGTAGTGCTGCACGATCGGCACAATGACAGCCGCCGTGCTCACCACCATCGCGCCCGGACTGAACATGCAGCGGTACAGCAGCGGTGCCCGGGTGGCGCCGCGTCTGCGCGCATCGCGTTCGAGCATGGGGCGCATGACGCGTGGCAGGATGCGCAGGGATTGATAGTTGAGCACCGCCATGCCCGCGCACAGCGTCAGAACCGATGCCCACGCGCCCGCCTGCAGGTGTTTCAGCAGCAGCGTGCTGCCGCACACCAGCACCGAGGTCAGCGTGGTGATGTGCATGAAACGACGGATCGCCGCTGCCTCGCTGGCTGTCTGTGCGAAGCGCAGCAGATACCAGTACGACCAGTACGTGCCGATCCCGGCAACCAGCACCGCGCACGCAGCGAACAGTGCCGGCATGCCGAGCCAGATGCTGAGCGCACCAGCAGCGCCGCCCCCGCCAAGCGCCGAGCCGGTCAACCCGCTCGCGCCCAACTTGCCCGCGCTGCCCATCCCCGTCAGCACAATCGCCGCGCTTGCCTTTCCCGGCGCGCCCAACAGGGTGGCCGAGCTCACTGCGCTTGCGAACGCCACGCTGGGGGCGCTGCCACGCGCGAAGTCGCCGAACCGGCGCAGCAGCTCGCTGCGTACGCTGGCACGTGCGCGCGACAGGCGCTTGCGCACCGCTGCATCGCTGAGTCCAAGGAGCGAGGCAACCTGTTGCGAGCTCTGGCCTTCGCGGTAATACAGCAGCAGCGTTTCGCGGCTTTCTTCAGGCAATGCAGAAATGATGTCGAGCGCGGCGATCTCTTCTTCCACCTGCAACAGTTGGTCAGCGGGCGAGGGTGCCGGGTCGGCGGCCATCGCGATGGCCAACTCGGCCGCCTCGCCGTTGAGCGCGCGATGGCGGTTGGCGCGTAGCCAGTCGCGCGCCAGGTTGCGGGTGATCTGCCGAAGCCAGGGCAGAAAGCTTGCCGGCTGATGCAGCTGCGCCAGCCGCTGCCAGGCACGCAGGAAGGCCTCCTGGGCAATGTCTTCGCTGGCCGCGAGGTCGCGGGTGATCGCCAGGGCGATCGCGGTCACCGTGTTCTGGCAGGCAAGCACGATGCGCCCATAGGCCTGCTGGCAGCCAGCCGCGGCATTGGGCAATTCGCGTTGCAACATCAGATCCAGCGTGTCGGCGTTCATCGGTGCAATCGGTGTCCTGTCGCCAGCATGACGCCTGCTGGCAATGGATGTGACCGCGATGATGAGGATGGTACCCGTCGCGCCACCGGCTGGCCGCGCGGGCGCGCAGTGCTCAGTGCGCCGGCTGGATCCGCACGCGCATTTCCTCGTCGTCTGCTGCCGGTTGGGCGGCATCTTGGGTTGGCGCCTGCTGCGATGCCGGTTGTGCCGCTGGTGCTGGTGCGCTGCGATGGCGCATCACCACCACCATGGCGATGGCGCCGATGACCAGCAGTAGCACCAGGCGGATGCGCCAGGCCCAGCTACGCGCGCTGGAGCTGGAGCCGTTCTCGCCTTCGCGGAAGGTGTATTCCACATTCGGCAGGTCGCGGCGGGTGGTGTCCAGCAGGCGGGCGTCACGCAGCAGTTCGCGCGCACGTGGCTGGTCATTGGCATGCACGATCCAGACGGTGGGCTGCGCCTGGGCATTGCTCTGTTCCAGGTAGCTGAACTGGCCGCCGCGCTTGCTCTGGTAAGAGCGGCCATTGCTGAGGCGGATCTCGATGCCCGCATCGCGCAAGAGATTGGCCACGCCTTCGGCGGTTTCGATACGTTGACTGCTGAAGATCTTGCGCATGGTGGAAAACGCCGTTGGGTCCGGAACAGATGGCGCCGCTGCGGCGCCGGTTCAAGATGGAACATCAGGATGCGGGTGGTGCAGTCAGGTGACCGCGTACCCAGGGCGGGCAAGGATGCCAGCTTGCGGCGCCTGTGGCGCGCTGGGAGAGTGCTAGGCTGCCTTCCGCACGGCCCGCGTGCAAACTGGCAATCAAACAGCGCGCGGCTCTGTCGCGCGTGGAGGCCTACTCCTTGGCCGGTACGGCAATCGTACTGCCGTCGGGCACTACCCGGATCAATCCTTCCTGCGTGGTGCTGGCCACCAGCACGCCGTCGCGGGTGAAGAACTGCCCGCGCGCCAGGCCGCGCGCGCCTTGCGCGGTGGGGCTATCGAGTGAGTACAACAGCCAGTCGTCGGTGCGGAAGGGGCGGTGGAACCACAGCGCGTGATCGAGCGAGGCCATCTGCACGTTCGGCGTGTAATAGCTGATGCCGTGCGGGAATGTTGATGTGCCCAGCAACTGGAAATCGGAGGCATACGCGAGCAGCGCTCGATGCAGGCCCACATCGTCGCCGATGGGATTGCTCAAGCGCAGCCACATCTGCTGGAACGGCGGGCGCTTGGGCGGTTTGAGTTCGTCGCGCGGGAACACATGGCGAAACTCGAACGGGCCGCCGCGCGACAGCCAGCGCTGCACCTTGGCCGGCAGCTTGCTCAACACCTCCGGTGCCAGCGGGGCGGACGGTTCGATGTCTTCCGGTGGCGGTACGACAGGCATCGCCGACTGATGCTCGGCGCCGTCTTCGTGCTCCTGAAACGAGGCTGCGCAGAAAAAAATCACCTTGCCGTGCTGGATCGCCGTGACCCGGCGTACTGAAAAACTGCCGCCATCGCGGGTGCGGTCGACGTCGTAGACGATGGGGTGGTCGATATTGCCGGCACGCAGGAAATACGCGTGCAGCGAATGCGCCTGACGGCCGTTTTCGACCGTGGCCTGCGCTGCCGATAACGCCTGGCCCAGCACCTGCCCACCGAACACGTATTTGGTGCCGATGTCGCGGCTCTGGCCACGAAACAGGTTGTCCTCCAGACGCTCCAGCGACAGCAGGCTGATCAGTTCGGAGACGACGGGTTCGGCGGTGGCGGACAAGGGGCTGGCCTGGCATGCGACGGATCGCGAGTATACCGGCCCGCCCAATGGGCGCCGCGACGGCGGTGCTCAGGCCTTCTGCAGGCGCGCCACCAAGCCATGCAGCGCGGTCTGCGCATCCGGCGCGTACCAGCCATCGATGAAGCGCTCCAGCTGGATCAACTCGGGGGCCAATGCCGCGCGCAGGTCCGCGCGCGCAATCGTACGCGTGGTCAGCATCGGCTGGCGCGGCAGCTGTTGCAGCTCCTGTAGCCATGCCACCGCACGCGCGGTGACCAGCTCGCCGTCGACCAGCTCGTCCACCAGGCCGATCTTGACTGCTTGTTCGGCCGGTAGCAGTTGCCCGGAGATCAGCAGGCGCTCGGCGCGGTGCGCGCCGACCACGCGACGCAACAGGCGCTGGATGCCTTCCGGCGCGGCCAGGCCCACCTGCACTTCGTTCAGGCCGATCGCATAGGGTTTTGCGGTGTCGGCACTGCGCGCCATCACCCGGTAGTCGCAACACAGCGCCAGCACACATCCACCGGCCGGCGCATGCCCGCCGATCGCCGCCGCCACCGGCACGCGGCTATTGGCCAGCGCCTGCGCGGCGCCAAAGAACGCGGTCCAACTGGCCAGTAGCGCGGCGCGGTCGGTGCCATGCGCCAGCAGATGCGGCACATCCATGCCGCCGGAAAAAATCCGCTCGCTACCCGACAGCACGATGCCATCGACCTCATCGCCCGCCTGCTGCACCGCAACGCTCAACGCCTGGCACAGCGCGCTGTCCAGCGCATTGACCGGCGGACGCGCCAGACGGATTTCGCGAAGACGGCCATGGTCTAAGATCTGGATGCTCATTCGGGGCTCCTGGAGGTCGGGTCATGATAGACGGCAGTCGAAGCGGGCGGGTTAGGCGTGCGGGCGTGGCACTCGCGGCGTTTGCGCTGGTGGCAAGTGCGGGCGTGTCGGCGCAATGCCTGCCCGAATTCAAGAATGGCTGGATCCGCATTCCGCCGCCGGGCGGCATGGGGATGGCAGCGGGTTTCGGGCAGTTTCATAACGGCTGTGCGCAGTCGCTGAAGATCACTGCTGCCAAGAGCAGCGTGTTTGCCGATGTCTCGTTGCACGAAAGCATGCAGACCAATGGTGTCAACCGCATGCGTGCGGTGCCGGAGCTGGCATTGCCGGCCGGCAAGTCGGTGCCGCTGGCGCCGGGCGGCCTGCATCTGATGTTGATGGACGCGACTGCGCCGCTGCAGGAGGGTGCGCAGGTGCCGGTGAGCTTTACCTTGCAGGACGGTCGCGAAATCAAGGCCACGTTGGAAGCACGCAAGCGCGCGCCGGGGTCTTGATGGTTGGCCGACTGTCGCGCAACACCCCAGCGTGCAAACCAACACGGCGGTTCCCGGAAGAGCCGCCGTCAGTTTTTGACCGTGAGGCGCCTCGGCAGCCGGGTCGCTAACACTCAGGTGCTGGCCGCGCGTACCGCATCCGGCAGCGCCGCGCTCTTGCCGGTCTGCGTATCGATCCACACCACCACCACGTTGCCATCGGAGTACAGCTTGCTGTCGTCCTTCTGGTCGAAGATGCGGTGGCCGATGGTCACGCTGCTGGTGCCCAGGCGTTCGACGAACAACTCGACGGTGATGTCATTCGGCCAGATCAACGGCTGCTTGTAGTTGACGTTGGTGGCGGCAACCACCGGCGCGATGCGGTCGGTCATCGCCACGCCTTGCACGCCCAGCATCCAGCGCACGCGCGCTTCTTCCAGATAGGAAATGTACTTGGCGTTGTTGACGTGACCCATGCTGTCCATGTCGCGCCAGCGCACGCTGATCGGGATGCGTGCCAGAACCTTGTGTTCGCTCATCAGCTTGCCTTCTTCTTTGCAGTCTTCTTGGTGGCGGATTTGGCGACCTTGGCCACCTTCTCCGGTTTGACCTTGCGCGGCGGACGTGCATCGGGCTTGTTGGCCATCGCCGCCGGACGCGTCTCGCGCGCCTTCACCGACGGCAGCATCTTGGCCAGGAACTGCCCGGTGTAGGACGCCTTGTGCGCAGCCACATCTTCCGGTGTGCCGGAGACCAGGATGCTGCCGCCGCGATGGCCGCCTTCCGGACCCAGGTCCACGATCCAGTCGGCGGTCTTGATCACGTCCAGATTGTGTTCGATCACCACCACCGTGTTGCCTTCGTCGCGCAGCTTGTGCAGCACGCCGAGCAACGCTTCGATGTCGTGGAAGTGCAGGCCGGTGGTTGGCTCGTCCAGGATGTACAGGGTGCGCCCGGTATCGCGACGCGACAGTTCCTTGGACAGCTTGACGCGCTGCGCTTCACCGCCGGAGAGCGTGGTCGCGCTCTGGCCCAGCTTGATGTAGCTCAATCCCACATCGACCAGCGTTTCCAGCTTGCGTGCGATCGACGGCACCGGCTCGAACAGCCGCAGCGCATCTTCCACGGTCATCTGCAGCACGTCGCTGATATTGAAACCCTTGTAGCGGATCTCCAGCGTTTCGCGGTTATAGCGCTTGCCGTGGCAGACATCGCACGGCACGTAGACGTCGGGCAGGAAGTGCATCTCCACCTTGATCATGCCGTCGCCCTGGCAGGCCTCGCAGCGGCCACCACGCACGTTGAAGCTGAAACGGCCCGGCGAATAACCACGTGCACGCGACTCGGGCACCTGCGCGAACAGCTCGCGCAACGGGGTGAACATGCCGGTGTAGGTCGCCGGGTTGGAGCGCGGTGTACGCCCGATCGGCGACTGGTCGATATCCACGACCTTGTCGAACAGGTCCAGATTTTCGACTTCGCGATGCGGTGCCACCGTATGCGAGGCGCCGTTGATTTCGTTGGCCGCCAGTGTGAACAAGGTATCGTTGATCAGCGTCGACTTGCCCGACCCGGAGACGCCGGTGATGCAGGTCAGCAGGCCGGCCGGAATCTCCAGGTCGACATTCTTCAGGTTGTTGCCGGTCGCCCCGCGCAGATGCAGCATCATCTTCGGGTTGGGCTTGTGGCGCTGCTTGGGAATCTCGATGCGGCGCTTGCCGGACAGGTACTGCCCGGTCAACGAACGTGGCGATTTCAGAATGTCCTGCAGCGTGCCTTGCGCACAGATTTCGCCGCCATGCACGCCGGCACCGGGCCCGATATCCAGCACGTGGTCGGCCAGGCGAATGGCGTCTTCGTCATGTTCGACCACGATGACGGTGTTGCCCAGATCGCGCAGCCGCGTCAGCGTACCCAGCAGGCGTTCGTTGTCGCGCTGATGCAGGCCGATCGACGGCTCGTCCAGCACGTACATCACGCCGACCAGACCGGCGCCGATCTGGCTGGCCAAGCGAATGCGCTGCGCTTCGCCGCCGGACAAGGTGTCGGCCTTGCGTTCCAATGTGAGGTAATCCAGGCCCACATCGACCAAAAAGCCCAGGCGCTCGGCGATTTCCTTGACGATCTTGGCCGCAATCTCGCCGCGCCAACCCGGCAGCGACAATCCGCGGAAGAAATTCAGCGCTTCGTTGACCGGCAACACCACCAGCTCCGGCAGCGGACGATCGGCCACGAACACGTTGCGCGCGGCGCGATTCAGGCGCGTGCCATTGCAGGCTGGGCAGGGCTGCTGGCTGACGTACTTGGTCAACTCTTCGCGCACGGCCGGCGATTCGGTCTCGCGGTAACGGCGTTCCAGATTCGGCAGGATGCCTTCGAAGCGATGCTTGCGCGTGGTGCGCCCGCCCGCGTCGGTGAAGTAGGTGAAGCTGATCACCTCATCGCCACTGCCGAACAGCACCGCCTGGCGCACCTTGGCCGGCAAGGTGTTCCACACCGCGTCCACGTCGAACTTGTAGTGCTTGGCCAGCGAGGCGATCAGCTGGAAATAATAGGCATTGCGTCGATCCCAGCCGCGCACCGCACCGGCCGACAGCGACAGTTCCGGATGCACGACCACGCGGTCCGGGTCGAAGAATTCGGCCACGCCCAGGCCATCGCAACTGGGGCAGGCGCCTACCGGTGCGTTGAACGAAAACAGCCGCGGCTCCAGCTCCGGCAGCGAGTAATCGCAGACCGGGCAGCTGTACTTGGACGAGAACAGGTGCGGGGCTGCGGCCGGGTCGTCCAGCGACTGCACCGCCACCATGCCTTCGCCGAGCTTGAGCGCGGTTTCGAAACTCTCCGCCAGGCGCTGCTTGATGTCTTCGCGCGGGCGGAAGCGGTCGATGACCGCCTCGATGGTGTGTTTCTGGCGCAGTGCCAGCGGCGGCACCGCGTCGATCTCGTATAGCTCGCCATCCACGCGCACGCGCACAAAGCCCTGCGCGCGCAGCTGCTCGAACACCTGCGCATGCTCGCCCTTGCGCTCGCGGATCACCGGCGCCAGCAGCATGTAACGCTGCTCCTGGTCCTGCGTGAGCATGTGGTCGACCATCTGGCTGACGGTCTGCGCTTCCAGCGGGAAGCCGTGGTCCGGGCAGCGCGGCTGACCGACCCGCGCGTACAGCAGGCGCAGGTAATCGTAGATCTCGGTGATCGTGCCGACCGTGGAGCGCGGGTTGTGCGAGGTCGATTTCTGTTCGATCGAAATGGCCGGGGACAGGCCTTCGATGTGGTCCAGGTCCGGCTTTTCCATCACGCTGAGGAACTGGCGCGCATACGCCGACAGCGACTCGACGTAGCGGCGCTGGCCCTCCGCATAGATGGTGTCGAACGCCAACGACGACTTGCCCGAACCGGAAAGGCCGGTGATCACGATCAGTTTGTCGCGAGGCAGGTCGAGGTCGATGTTCTTGAGGTTGTGCGTCCGCGCGCCGCGGATGCGGATGAAATCCATCGCCATGGGGAATCCGATGTCGGGCCGGCGAACCGGCAGTGGTGCGAGCGTGCTCAGCAGGAATGAGTGGCAGTCGATCAGCCTACCCGCCGACCTAGGTGAGGGCAATTGCCCCAAATGCCAGTCTGCCGGGGCCGTTGTGGCGGCCGGATGATGCGTTCCATCAGTCCGATTCGCGTGCGCGGCCGCGAACCTGCTTGCGGGTTGACCCGAAACCCGCTAGGCCAGTACAATCCCGCTCCTGTCTGCCCCATGGGCAAGTCAGGCGACCATAATAACTACAGAGGAACACCTGGTCATGTACGCAGTTCTGGTAACCGGCGGTAAGCAATACCGCGTCGCGCAGGGCGAAACGCTCCGCGTGGAAAAGCTCGACGTCGAAGCAGGCAACGAGATCAAGTTCGACACCGTCCTGATGCTGGGCGATAGCGATGGCATCAAGCTGGGCGATGCGCTGAAGGGCGCCTCGGTCACCGCCAAGGTCGTGGCCCATGGCCGCGCCGACAAGGTGCGCATCATCAAGTTCCGTCGCCGCAAGCACCACATGAAGCGTCAGGGACACCGTCAGCACTACACCGAAATCGAGATCACCGGCATCGCCGGTGGCGACAAGAAGTAAGGAGAACCAGTCATGGCACATAAAAAGGGCGTAGGTTCCTCGCGCAACGGTCGCGATTCCAACCCGAAGTACCTCGGCGTGAAGATCTTCGGTGGCCAGGCCATCGACGCCGGCAACATCATCGTGCGTCAGCGCGGCACCCAGTTCCATCCGGGCGCCGGCGTCGGCCTGGGTCGCGACCACACGCTGTTTGCGTTGGTCGACGGCAAGGTGGAGTTCTCCACCAAGGGTCCGAAGAAGCGTCGCACCGTCAGCGTGGTCGCCGAGGCGTAATCGCCCGCTCCATGCAGGCCAGTTCGCAGCCGCGCCCAGCGCGGTTGCCAACGATACGGAGAGCCCCGCTTCGGCGGGGTTTTTCGTTTGACGGCGGGGAATTGTGAATCGGGAGTCGGGAATCGGAAAAGCCGGCTGTGTGCCCATCGCGTTTTCTGCTGTCGTGCTGGTGATGTTCTCGCCATCGCTCATGGGCTGCTCGTGCTTGCCCATTCCTTATTCCTTATTCCCCATTCCCCATTCCCGGTTTGTAAGCTCATGAAGTTAGTCGACGAAGCAGAAATCCTGGTGACCGCCGGTAATGGCGGCAATGGCTGTGTCGGCTTTCGCCGCGAGAAGTTCATTCCGCTGGGCGGTCCCGACGGTGGCGATGGCGGTGCCGGCGGCAGCGTCTGGATCGTGGCCGACGAGAACGTCAATACCCTGGTCGACTTCCGCCATGAGCGCACCTTCAAGGCGCAGCGCGGCGAGAACGGCATGGGTCGCCAGGCCTATGGCAAGGGTGGCGAAGACCGCGTCATCGTGGTGCCGGTCGGCACCGTGGTGATGAACGTGCAGACCGATGAAGTGATCGGCGACCTCACCCAGCACGGTGACCGCTTGCTGGTGGCCAAGGGTGGCAAGGGTGGCCTGGGCAACATGCATTTCAAGAGCTCGGTCAACCGCGCGCCGCGCCAGTCCACCACCGGCGAAGAAGGCGAAGAGCGTCTGCTCAAGCTCGAGCTCAAGCTGCTGGCCGACGTCGGCCTGCTGGGTTTCCCAAACGCCGGCAAGAGCACCCTGATCCGTGCGGTGTCCTCGGCAACGCCGAAGGTGGCCGACTATCCGTTCACCACGCTGTATCCGAATCTGGGCGTGGTCAGTGTCGAGGCCTACCGCAGCTTCGTCATCGCCGACGTGCCGGGCCTGATCGAAGGCGCTGCCGACGGCGCCGGTCTGGGCACCCAGTTCCTGCGCCATCTGCAGCGCACCCGCCTGCTGCTGCATCTGGTGGATATTTCGCCTGCTCTGGGCGTGTATGGCGAGGGTGGTGTGGATGGCGTGTCGCCGGCCGATCAGGTGCGCACCATCGAGCGCGAGCTTGAGCGGCATGATCCCGAATTGCTGAAGAAGCCGCGCTGGCTGGTGCTCAACAAGGCCGACCTGATGTTCGAAGACGAAGCGCGTGCTGCTGCCGAAACCATTGTGGCCGAGCTGGGCTGGACGGCACCGTGGTACCTGGTATCCGCCCTCGGGCGTGATGGCACGTTCCCGATCATGAAAGACGTCATGGCGTTCTTCGACCGCCAGCGCGAAGACGAACTCGAGGCGTGCAATGCGGGCTGAGTGCAGGCGCAGGCACACAAAAAACCCGGCCAAGGCCGGGTTTTTCTATGTTGCCGGGAGCCAGGCTTCCGGCAATGCGCCATCTGATCGCTTACGCGGCCTTGATGGCCTTGATGCGAGCGGTCAGGCGGCTCTTGTGACGCGCAGCCTTGTTCTTGTGAATCAGGCCACGGGCGCTGAAACGGTCGAGGATGGGCTGGGCAACGGCGAAAGCAGCTTCGGCGCCTGCAGCATCGTTGGCGTCAAGGGCCTTGATCACCTTCTTGACGGCGGTGCGCAGCATCGAACGCTGACCGGTGTTGCGCTCATTGCGCACAATGGTCTGCTTGGCGCGCTTCTTGGCGGACTTGATATTGGCCACGGTGGTGGGTTCCTGAAAAATCGGTATGGTGGAAAAAGCAAGCGCGAAAGTATGATGGACCCAGATATGTACGTCAAGTCAGTTGTCAAGAGGGATGCAGCGTGAGCAAGCCCGGCATGTTGAGAGGCCTGCTCTCATTCAGCAGTATGACCATGATCTCGCGGGTGCTCGGCCTGATCCGCGACCAGGCGATTTCCACTACTTTCGGCGCCAATGCGGTGACCGACGCGTTCTGGGTGGCGTTCCGCATTCCCAATTTCCTGCGCCGGTTGTTCGCCGAAGGCTCATTCGCCACCGCGTTCGTGCCGGTGTTCACCGAGGTCAAGGAAACCCGCCCGCACGCCGATTTGCGCGAACTGATGGCGCGCGTGTCCGGGACCTTGGGCGGGATGTTGCTGCTGATCACTGCGCTGGGGTTGATCTTCACCCCGCAGCTGGCCGCGGTGTTTTCCGATGGCGCGGCAACCGATCCGGAAAAATACGGATTGTTGGTCGATCTGCTGCGGCTGACCTTTCCGTTTCTGCTGTTCGTTTCGTTGACGGCGCTGGCCGGCGGCGCGCTCAACAGCTTCCAGCGCTTCGCCATTCCGGCGCTGACGCCGGTGATCCTCAACCTGTGCATGATCGCCGGCGCGCTGTGGCTGGCGCCGCGGCTGGAGGTGCCGATCCTGGCGCTGGGCTGGGCGGTCCTGGTGGCCGGTGCGCTGCAGTTGCTGTTCCAGCTGCCAGCGCTGAAAGGTATCGACCTGCTGACGCTGCCGCGCTGGGGCTGGAATCACCCGGATGTGCGCAAGGTGCTGACCCTGATGATTCCGACCCTGTTCGGTTCGTCGATCGCGCAGATCAACCTGATGCTGGACACGGTGATCGCCGCACGGCTGGCCGACGGCTCGCAGTCGTGGCTGTCGCTGGCCGATCGCTTTCTGGAATTGCCGCTGGGTGTGTTCGGCGTGGCGTTGGGTACGGTGATCCTGCCTGCGCTGGCCCGCCATCACGTCAAAACCGACCGCGCCGCGTTCTCCGGCGCGCTGGATTGGGGCTTCCGCACCACCTTGCTGATTGCGATGCCGGCCATGCTGGGCTTGCTGCTGCTGGCCGAGCCGTTGGTGGCGACGTTGTTCCAGTACCGCCAGTTCACTGCATTCGACACCCGCATGACCGCGATGTCGGTCTACGGGTTGAGCTTTGGCCTGCCGGCCTACGCCATGCTGAAGGTGCTGCTGCCGGCCTTCTACGCGCGCCAGGACACCCGTACCCCGGTGCGTGCCGGGGTCGCGGCGCTGATCGCCAACATGGTGTTCAACTTCGCGCTGCTGGCGGTGGTCTACCAGATCATGGTGCCGCCCGAGCTCAGGGCGCAGGGCGTGATGCAGGCGCTGGGCAAGCAGCCGGGCCTGCATCTGGCGCTGGGTATCGCCAGTGCACTGTCGAGTTATCTCAATCTGGGATTGCTGTGGTACTGGCTGGGCAAGTCCGGCGTGTACCAGCGCCGGCCGGGTTGGGCTGGCTATGCGCTGCGCCTGCTGCTGGCATGTGCGGCGATGGTGGCGGTGCTGTTGAGCCTGCTGTGGTGGCTGCCGTCGTTTACGCAGATGGACAAGTGGAGCCGCATTGGCTGGCTGGCGGTGCTGGTGGGCAGTGGCGGGGCGACCTATCTGGTCGCGCAGCTGGCGCTGGGGCTGCGGCCGCGGCATCTGCGCGAAGGCTAGGGTGACTGCCGAACATGCGTGGGCGTGCTGCACGGTCGCCTGCGTTGGGTAGCGTTTCGTGCAGCCAATCGCAGGGTGGTTAGTTGGGCGCTGCCGCGCCCAAGTGCGCGCCCATGCGGCTTGACTGGCACGGCTATACTTACAGGTTACGCATCAACGAGGGTCGGCCGGCTGGCCGGCATCTGTTTGGATCGAGGAATGAGCACGCTGTTTAGAGACGTCGATGGCGGGACGCTGTTCCCGCGCGGAAGCGTGGTCTGCATCGGCGCTTTTGATGGCCTGCACCTGGGGCATCGGACGCTGGTGCAACACGCCGTGGCGCGCGCGCGCGCACTCGGCGTGCCAGCAGTGGCGGTGAGCTTCGAGCCGCTGCCGCGCGAGTTCTTTGCGCCCGCCGCGCCGCCGCCGCGTCTGACCCTGGCACGCGCCAAGATCGAAGGCTTGTACGGGTTCGGCGCCGACAGCGTGGGCATGATCCGTTTCGACGGCCGCCTGTCGAAGATGAGCGCGGAAGATTTCGTACGCCTGGCGCTGGTCGGCCGGCTATGTGCGCGCGAAGTCTGGATTGGCCCGGAGTTCCGCTTCGGTCATCGGCGCGGTGGCGACATCGGCCTGCTGCGTACGCTCGGCCAACAGCATGGCTTTGTGGCCGGCGAGATCGCTCCCGTGCATCTGCACGGTGAGCGGATTTCGGCAACGCGCATTCGCGAACTGCTGGGTGACGGCGAATTCGCCCACGCCGGCGACTTGCTTGGCCGCCCGTACGCCATCGGTGGCCGGGTAGTGCGCGGCAAACAGCTCGGTCGCACCTTGGGGTATCCCACTGCCAACTTGCGCTTTCCGCGTACGCCGGCGCTGTCGGGAATCTATGCGACCTGGGTGCATGGCGTGGCCGAGACGCCATGGCCGTCGGTCTCGAGTTTTGGCACCCGTCCAACGGTGGCCGGTGTGGAGCCGCTGCTGGAAGCGCACCTGTTCGATTTCCAGGGCGATCTGTATGGCCGGCACATCGACGTCGAATTCGTCGCCAAGCTACGCGACGAAGAAAAGTTCGATGGCCTGGAGGCGCTGACCGTGCAGATGCATCGCGATGCCGAACAGGCGCGTGCGGTGTTGGCGGCGCCTGTGAGTTCTCCGCAACACCCCTTAGCGACTGCGCGTTCCTCGCAAGAGCCCGAAGATCATGCGAGTCCCTCGCAAGAGCCCGCACATCCATATGCGGACTTCTCTAGAAATCCAGCGCAACGGTAGATTCCTGTGACCCAAGACTACAAAGCCACTCTTCATCTGCCTGCGACGGAATTTCCGATGCGTGGCGACCTGCCCAAGCGCGAGCCGGCGATGCTGGACCGTTGGGAGCGCGAGGGCTTTTACGCGCAACTGCGTGCCAATGCCGCCGGACGGCCGCTGTTCGTGCTGCACGACGGCCCGCCGTATGCCAATGGCCAGATCCACCTGGGCCATGCGGTCAACAAGATCCTCAAGGACATCATCGTCAAGTCGAAGTACCTGGCTGGCTTCGATGCGCCCTACATCCCGGGCTGGGACTGCCACGGCCTGCCGATCGAGATCGCGATCGAAAAGAAATACGGCAAGGTCGGCGTCAAGCTCGACGCAGCCGAGTTCCGCCAGAAGTGCCGCGAATACGCGACCGAGCAGATCGATCTGCAGCGGCGCGATTTCAAGCGCCTGGGCGTGATCGGCGATTGGGACAACCCGTACAGGACGCTGGATTTCCGCTTCGAAGCCAACGAGATCCGCGCGCTGGCCAAGGTGGTTGATAACGGCCACCTGACCCGCGGCGTCAAGCCGGTGCATTGGTGCTTCGATTGCGGCTCGGCATTGGCCGAAGCCGAGATCGAATACGCCGACAAGGTGTCGCCGACGGTGGATATCGCCTATCCGGCGCGTGATCCGGCCGCCGTCGCTGCCGCATTCGGCGCGACGCTACCGGGTGGCGTGGGTGTGGCGGTGCCGATCTGGACCACCACGCCGTGGACGCTGCCGGCCTCGCTGGCGGTGAGCCTGGGCGCGGAGCTCGACTATGTGCTGGTCGAAGGCCCGGCCGATCGCGGCCAGCCACGCTGGCTGGTGATCGCCGAAGCGCTCGCTGCCAAGGCGCTGGCCCGTTACGGCGTGGACGCAGTCGCGGTCCATGGTCACGCCAAGGGCGCCGCGCTGGAGCAGATGCGGCTGAACCACCCGTTCTATGCCGAACGCGAGATCCCGCTGCTGCTGGGCGATCACGTGTCGGCCGAGGACGGTACCGGCGCGGTGCATACCGCACCGGGTCACGGCCAGGAGGACTACCAGGTCTCCAAGCAATACGGCCTGCTGGAGCGCTATGGCGCCGCGCAGATCAACCCGGTGGACGGGCGCGGCGTGTATCTGCCGTCGACGCCGCCGCTGGGCGACACCGTGCTGGCCGGGCTGCATATCTGGAAAGCCAACGACGTCATCATCGAAGCGCTGCGCGACACCGGCGTGCTGTTGGCGGCCAGCAAGATGGAGCACAGCTATCCGCATTGCTGGCGACACAAGACGCCGATTGCGTTCCGCGCCACACCGCAGTGGTTCATCTCGATGGAGCAGGCCAACCTGCGCGCCGATGCGCTGAAAGCCATCGAAAACGTGCATTGGTATCCGTCCTGGGGCCAGGCGCGTATCGCCGGCATGGTCGACGGACGCCCGGATTGGACCATCTCGCGTCAGCGCACCTGGGGCGTGCCGATCGCGCTGTTCGTGCACCGCGAAACCGGCGAGCCGCATCCGCGCAGCACCGAGCTGTTGCGCCAGGTGGCCGACCGCGTGGAGCAGGGCGGCGTCGACGTCTGGTACACGCTGGACGCGGCCGAACTGCTGGGCGATGAAGCAGCCGATTACGACAAGATCACCGACATCCTGGATGTGTGGTTCGACTCCGGCGTGACCCATGAAGCAGTGCTTCCGGATCGTGGCCTGCCCAAGCCGGCCGACCTGTATCTGGAAGGCTCCGATCAGCACCGCGGCTGGTTCCAGTCCTCGCTGCTGAGCGGCGTGGCGATGGACAAGGCGGCCCCGTACAAGCAGTGCCTGACCCACGGCTTCACCGTGGACGAGCACGGCCGCAAGATGTCCAAGTCGCTGGGCAATGGCATCGAGCCGCAGGACATCATGAAGACCCTGGGCGCGGACATCCTGCGTCTGTGGATCGCTTCGGCCGATTACAGCAACGAGATGTCGCTGTCGCAGGAGATCCTCAAGCGCAATGCCGATGCCTATCGCCGCCTGCGCAATACCGCGCGCTTTCTGCTCGGCAACCTGCATGGCTTCGATCCGCTGCAACACCTGGTGGCGCTGGACGACATGGTGCTGCTGGACCGCTGGATCGTGCATCGCGCGCACGAGCTGCAGGAAAAGATCGTGGCCGCGTATGCGCGTTACGACTTCGCCGAGATCGTGCAGGCGCTGCTGAATTTCTGCAGCGTGGACCTGGGCTCGCTGTACCTGGACGTCACCAAGGACCGCCTGTACACGATGGCCGAAGATGCGCGCGGCCGCCGTTCGGCGCAGAGCGCGATGTATCACGTGGCCGAGGCGTTCGTGCGCTGGATCGCGCCGGTATTGAGCTTCACCGCCGAGGAACTGTGGGGCTACCTGCCGGGCAAGCATGCCGACAACGTCCTGTTCGCCACCTGGTACGACGGCCTTGCGCCGTTGCCGGCTGACGCCGCGTTGACCAGTGCGGATGTCGACAAGTTGTTGGTCGTGCGCGAGCAGGTAGCCAAGGTGCTGGAGCCGATGCGGGCCAATGGCGCCATCGGCGCGGCGCTGGAAGCGGAGATCACCGTGGCCGCCGACGCGCAGACTGCCGCGCGCTGGCAGCCGCTGGCCGAGGAGCTGCGCTTCCTGTTCATCAGTGGCGATGTCACCGTGACCGCGGCCAGCACCGACGACATCTTCGTCAGCGCGCAGCCCACGACCAAGGCCAAGTGCGTGCGCTGCTGGCATCACCAGGCCAGCGTGGGCAGCGACCCACGTCACCCGGAACTGTGCAGCCGCTGCGTCAGCAATATCGAAGGCCCCGGCGAGCAGCGTCGCTGGTTCTGATGTCTTGATTGCTTCTCCCGCAGGCGGGAGTCCGTTCCACTATCCCTTCTCCCGCAAGCGGGAGAAGGTGGCGCGCAGCGCCGGATGAGGGCCGCGATGGCGCATCCGGCGCTGCTGACCGATTTGCCCGCCGGGCAGCGTCTTCCGAACCCGGCAGACGCAACAGCTAAGGTGATTCCATGACCGCAAGACCCAAACCCTCCGCCCTGATCTGGCTGCTGCTCTCCGCGCTGGTGGTCGGCCTGGACCAGTGGAGCAAGGCCTGGGTGCTGTCCAGCCTGCCCGAGTACACCCCGGTGCCGGTGATCGACGGTTTCTGGAACTGGTACCGCACTTACAACACCGGCGCGGCTTTCAGCTTCTTGAGCGATGCCGGCGGGTGGCAGTTGTGGTTCTTCGCCGCGTTGGCGGTGGGCATCAGCGGCCTGTTGGCGTTCTGGCTCTCGCGCACCGCGCGCGGGCACTGGCGTAGCGCGCTGCCCTACGCGCTGGTGATCGGCGGGGCGATCGGGAATGTGATCGACCGGCTGATGCATGGCCACGTGGTGGATTTCATCCAGTGGTACATCGGCAGCCACACCTGGCCGTCCTTCAACATCGCCGATTCGGCGATCGTGGGCGGCGCGATCGGCATCGCGGTGTTCGGATTGTTCGACAAATCCGGCAAACAGGCGTCGGGAACCGGGAATCTGCGCTGAAGCCTGCCTGCAGGCGCGTACCGCCCGGTCAGATCCCCCATCCTCCATTCCCGTAGAATGTCCGCTATGGATGTCCTGCTCGCCAATCCCCGTGGTTTTTGTGCCGGTGTCGACCGTGCGATCGAGATCGTCAAGCGTGCGATCGAAACGCTGGGCGCGCCGATCTATGTGCGCCACGAGGTCGTACACAACCGCTTCGTGGTCGACGACCTCAAGCAGCGTGGCGCGGTCTTCGTCGAAGAACTCGACGAGGTGCCCGACGATGCCACGGTGATCTTCAGCGCGCACGGCGTCTCGCAGGCAGTGCGCTTGGAGGCCGAGCGTCGTGGGCTCAAAGTATTCGATGCCACCTGCCCGCTGGTGACCAAGGTGCATTTCGAGGTTGCGCGGCATTGCCGGGCCGGCCGCGACGTGGTGCTGATCGGCCATGCCGGCCACCCGGAAGTGGAAGGCACGATGGGGCAGTGGAGCCGCGAACGCGGGCCGGGCACGATCTACCTGGTCGAAGACATCGAGCAGGTCGCCACGCTCGATGTCCGCCAACCGGAGAATCTTGCCTACACCACCCAGACCACGCTGTCGGTGGACGACACCATGGGCATCATCGAGGCCTTGCGTGCGCGCTACCCGGCAATGCAGGGGCCGCGCCATGACGACATCTGCTACGCCACACAGAACCGCCAGGATGCGGTGCGCGATCTGGCGCGCCAGTGCGATCTGGTGCTGGTGGTCGGTTCGCCCAACAGCTCCAATTCCAACCGGTTGAGCGAGCTGGCCCGGCGTGACGGGGTGGAGTCCTACCTGATCGACAACGCCAGCGAGATCGATCCGGCCTGGATCGTCGGCAAGCAGCATATCGGCCTCACCGCCGGGGCCTCTGCGCCGCAGGTGCTGGTTGATGGCGTGCTGGCGCGTTTGCGCGAGCTGGGGGCCAACGGCGTCTCCGAGCTGGAAGGCGAGCCGGAATCGATGGTGTTCGCCCTGCCCAAGGAACTGCGGCTGCGTCTGGTCAGCTGAGCGACGGCTAGGCACGCTGCGGCGCTTGCAGCGATTGACCCGGGGGCAGCTGCGCTCCTACAATTCACGGCTCGCCGGAATAGCTCAGTTGGTAGAGCGGCGCATTC
Organism: Xanthomonas prunicola; assembly: GCF_002846205.1. Classification (GTDB taxonomy): domain Bacteria; phylum Pseudomonadota; class Gammaproteobacteria; order Xanthomonadales; family Xanthomonadaceae; genus Xanthomonas; species Xanthomonas prunicola. The sequence continues at coordinate 461,445 of NZ_PHKV01000003.1, read as the reverse complement.
GTAATGCGTAGGTCGTAGGTTCGATTCCTATTTCCGGCACCACGCTCCAAGACTGGGTCGGCCTGTGCCGGCCCAGTTGCGTTTTGAAGCGCCAAAACACCGCGTTTCACTTGTGTCCTCGCATGCGTTGCGTGCGTGCAAACCTGCCCCATTTTGCAAACGCAACGGCGGAATTCTTGCCTCGCGCTGCGCTGCGACAACATGTCGCACAAATTGGCGCGCATTTATTGCGTCAGATCATTGCCAATGGGTTTCGTGCAGGTGCAGCAAAGACTAAAATTAGCGCGCTAACCCGTGTCTTCGGTCTGCGCAGTTCATCTCCTCTGGGAAGACAGCTGCGTCGGGAACATCCCAGGACGGATACGACGAACGAGGCTGGCGTTCCTTCGCACTTGGATCGACCGATGATTCCGCTGAAACAGCTCGGGCGTTTACTTCGTCCAGGTCTGATGTTGCCCTTCCTGCTGCTGGCAGGTTGCAACTCGGCCATCCTCAATCCGAAAGGCCAGATCGGCCACGACGAAAAGCAACTGCTGATCACCTCGGTGGTGCTGATGCTGATCGTGGTCATCCCGGTGATCGTGATGACGATTGCGTTCGCGTGGAAATATCGCGCCTCCAACACCAAGGCTCGCTACGAGCCGGATTGGTCGCACTCCACCGCCATCGAAGTAGTGGTGTGGTCGATCCCGTGCGTGATCATCCTGGTGCTGGCAGTGCTGACCTGGCGCTCGTCGCATGCGCTGGACCCGTACCGGCCGCTGGATTCGGACGTCAAGCCGATCAATATCGAAGCCGTATCGCTGGACTGGAAGTGGATGTTCATCTACCCGGACCAGAACATCGCCACGGTCAACGAGATCGCGTTCCCGGTGCACACGCCGCTGAACTTCAAGATCACCTCCGACACGGTGATGAACTCGTTCTTCATTCCGCACCTGGGCACCATGATCTACGCGATGGCGGGCATGGAAACCAAGTTGCATCTGGTGGCCAACGAGCCGGGCGAGTACTTCGGCCTGTCGACCAACTACAGCGGCCACGGCTTTTCGAAGATGAGCTTCAAGGCGCATGCCACCGATCAGGCAGGTTTCGATGCGTGGGTGGCCAAGGTCAAGGCGTCGCCGACCACGTTGAACGCTGCCGAGTACCAGGTGCTGGCTGCCAATCGTAACGACAAGGAACAATATCCGGTCACCTACTACTCGTCGGTGCAGGACGGCATGTTCCGCTCGCTGGTCGACAAATACATGAATGGTCCGGGCCACAACAAAGGCCACGGCGACCATCAGGCATCGGCTACGGAGCCGGTCGCCATGTGCACTTCTGGAGACAAGTGATGCTAGGCAAACTTACCATCGAGGCAGTTCCGTACCACGAGCCGATCATCATGGTCGCGCTGGGTGGTGCCGGCCTGCTCGGCCTGCTCATCGCGGGCGCCATCACCAAGTACAAGCTGTGGGGCTATCTCTGGAAAGAGTGGTTCACCTCGGTGGATCACAAGCGCATCGGCGTGATGTACATCATCGTGGCGTTGATCATGCTGCTGCGCGGCTTTGCCGACGCGGCGATGATGCGCACTCAGCAGGCGCTGGCCGGTAATGGTGGTGAAGGCGTGCTGCCTCCGCATCACTACGACCAGATCTTTACCGCGCATGGCGTGATCATGATCTTCTTCATGGCCATGCCGTTCATGACCGGCCTGTTGAACCTGATCGTGCCGCTGCAGATCGGCGCACGCGACGTGGCGTTCCCGTTTCTGAACTCGCTGAGCTTCTGGCTGTTCGTGGCCGGCGCAGCGCTGATCAACATCTCGCTGGGCGTCGGTGAGTTCGCGCAGACCGGTTGGCTGGCCTATCCGCCCTTGTCGGGGCTGGAATACAGTCCAGGGGTCGGTGTCGATTACTACATCTGGGCGTTGCAGGTGTCCGGGTTAGGCACGTTGCTGACCGGCATCAACTTCTTCGTGACGATCATGCGGATGCGCGCACCGGGCATGACCCTGATGCGCATGCCGATCTTCACCTGGACCGCGCTGATCACCAACATCCTGATCATCGCCGCGTTCCCGATCCTGACCGTTGCGCTGGCGCTGCTGGGTGCCGACCGTTACCTGGGCACGCACTTCTTTACCAATGACGGCGGCGGCAACGCCATGATGTACGTCAACCTGATCTGGATCTGGGGTCACCCGGAGGTCTACATCCTGATCCTGCCGGCGTTCGGCATCTTCTCCGAGTTGATCGCCACCTATAGCCGCAAGCGCCTGTTCGGCTACACCTCGATGGTCTACGCCACCTCGTGCATCGGCGTGCTGTCGTTCGTGGTGTGGCTGCACCACTTCTTCACCATGGGCTCGGGTGCCAACGTCAATGCCTTCTTCGGCATCACGACGATGATCATCTCGATTCCGACCGGCGTGAAGATCTTCAACTGGCTGTTCACCATGTTCCGCGGCCGTGTGCACATGACTTCGCCGGTGCTGTGGACGATCGGCTTCATCATCACCTTCACCATCGGCGGCATGACCGGCGTGATGCTGGCGATTCCGGCCGTGGACTTCGTGTTGCACAACAGCCTGTTCCTGATCGCGCACTTCCATAACGTGATCATCGGCGGCGTGGTGTTCGGTTACCTGGCAGGCCTGACCTACTGGTTCCCGAAGGCATTCGGCTTCAAGCTCAACGAGAAGATCGGCAAGGCCTCGTTCTGGTGCTGGATCATCGGCTTCTTCGTGGCCTTCATGCCGCTGTACGTGCTCGGCTTCATGGGCATGACCCGTCGCATGAACACCTACAACCATCCCGAGTGGGCGCCGTGGCTGTACGTGGCTGCTGTCGGTGCCGCAATCATCGGCATGGGTATCTTCTTGAACCTGGTGCAGATCGGTTACAGCGTGTGGAAGCGCAAGGAGCATATGGACTACACGGGCGATCCGTGGGATGGCCGTACGCTGGAATGGGCAACCTCTTCGCCGCCGCCGTTCTATAACTTTGCCGTGCTGCCGCACATCGACGACCGCGATCAGTTCTGGGCCGACAAGCAGAACGGCAAGGGCTGGGTGCGTCCATCCAAGTACGAAGCGATCCACATGCCGCGTAATACTGGCGCAGGCGTCTACATCGGTGCCTTCAGCGTGCTGCTGGGCTTCGGTCTGATCTGGCACATCTGGTGGCTGGCCATCATCGGCCTGGTCGGCATGATCGGCAGCTTCATCGCACGCACGTTCGATGACGACATCGATTACTGGGTACCGGCCGACGAAGTGGAGCGCATCGAAAACGCACGTTTCGCCCTGCTCGAACAGCAACAGGCGGCGCAGGCCGCGAAGGTGGTATGACCATGGCTTCCTCGACCACGCTTGACCACGCCGCCCACGCGGGCGGCCACGATCACGACCACGAGCATCACGACGGCGGCGGCAACACCGTCTTCGGGTTCTGGGTCTATCTGATGAGCGACTGCCTGCTGTTTGCCGGTCTGTTCGCCACCTACGCGGTGCTCTCCGGCGCCACGGTGGACGGGCCGACCGCCAAGGAGCTGTTCGACCTGAAGTTCGTGCTGGTGGAAACCTTCCTGCTGTTGTTCAGCAGCTTGAGCTTTGGCTTTGCGATGATTGCCGCGCACAAGCGCAAGATGGGTGGCCTGTACGGCTGGCTGGCAGTGACCGCGCTGCTGGGTATCGGCTTCCTGTGCATGGAGGTATGGGAGTTCAACCACTTGATCCACGAGGGTGCCGGCCCGGGTCGCAGTGCCTTCCTGTCGGCGTTCTTCACCCTGGTGGGCACGCACGGTCTGCACGTGGCCTCGGGCCTGCTGTGGATGACGGTGCTGGTGATCCAGATTTCCAAGAACGGTCTGACCGCGCGCAACAGCACGCGTCTGGCCTGCCTGAGTCTGTTCTGGCACTTCCTGGACATCATCTGGATCGGTGTGTTCACCGTCGTCTATCTGCTGGGAGCGCTGTAATGGCCAATCACCACCACACCGAAACCGCTGCCGACGCGCATGCCGGCGGCTTGAAGTCCTACCTGATCGGCTTTGTGATGGCCGTGATCCTCACCGTCATCCCGTTTGCGATGGTGATGAGCGGCGCGTTCTCCAAGGGCGTCACCGTCATCGTGATCTCGGTCATGGCCGCGGTGCAGATGTTGGTGCACATGGTGTACTTCCTGCACATGGACCGCACGCCGGAACAGCGTTCAAACGTGCAGGTGGGCCTGTTCTCGCTGCTGATCATCGGCATCGTGATCGTCGGCTCGCTGTGGGTGCTGCACAACATGAACGTCAACATGATGCATTGAGACGGCGCCACGCCGGATCGGAGAAAGCCGCCAGCGATGGGCGGCTTTTTTTTGCGCATGAATTTGCCTGCGGCATGACCAATGGCATACGGGGAAGCCGTGGTGGGCGCTTAGCATCGTGGGCTTGCCTGTTCCAGGTCACCTGCGGAGTTGCGATGAAGATGCCCACCCTGTTGTCCGTGTCGCTGCTGGCAGCGCTGTCGTTGCCGGCCGCCGCGCAAACCGCGCCGCCGCAGGACGTGCCGTTCGACGGCATCTTGAAGATCGACGTCGACGCCACCGACCTGGCGCACCGCATCTTCAAGGTCAAGACCACGATGCCGGCAAAGCCGGGTCCGATGACGCTGCTGTACCCGCAGTGGATTCCGGGCAATCACTCGCCGACCGGGCCGATCGACAAGCTCGCGGGTCTGGTGATCAAGGTCGATGGCAAGGTGGTGCAATGGACGCGCGACCAGTTCGATGTCTACGCATTCAAGGTGGACGTGCCGCAGGGCGCCACCGAGCTGACGGCCGAGTTCAAGTTCCTCTCGCCGCAGGCCGGCAACCAGGGCCGGGTGATGATGACCCCGGAGATGCTCAACCTGCAGTGGAACACCACCGCGCTGTACCCAGCCGGTTATTTCGCGCGCAACATCAAGGCGCAGGCCAGCGTGACGCTGCCGGCCGGCTGGAGCTATGCCACCGCACTGGACACCGATCGTCGCATCGGCGACACGGTGACCTTCAAGCCGATCGATTTCGACGACCTGGTCGATTCGCCGATGTTTGCCGGCAAGTACTACAAGCGCGTGGAGCTGAGCGGTGGCAAGCAGCCTGTCTACCTCAACGTGTTCGCCGACGAAGCCAAGTCGCTGGAGGCCAAGCCCGAGCAGATCAAGGCGCATGCGTCGCTGGTCCAGCAGATGGACAAACTCTACGGCGCGCGCCATTTCGATCACTACGAATTCCTGCTGGCGCTGACCAAGAAGTTGGGCGGCATCGGCCTGGAGCATCACCGCTCCAGCGAAAACAGCGGGGTGCCGACCTACTTCACCGAGTGGGACAAGAGCTGGACCGGGCGCGACCTGCTGGCGCACGAGTTCAACCATTCGTGGAATGGCAAGTACCGTCGCGGCGCCGACCTGGCGACGCCGAACTTCAACGTCCCGATGGGCGACAGCCTGCTGTGGCTGTACGAAGGCCAGACGCAGTTCTGGGGCGAAGTGATGGCTGCGCGTTCGGGCCTGTGGACGCAGGATCAGGCGCGCGAGATGCTGGCCGGCGTGGCGGCGAACTACGAGCGTGGTCGCCCCGGCATGGCCTGGCGCACCGTGCAGGACACCACCAACGACCCGACCATGTCGATGCGCCGGCCCAAGGCCTACCGTAGCTATCAGATGGCCGAAGACTATTACTCGGGCGGCCAGATGATGTGGCTGGAAGTGGACAGCAAGCTGCGCGCGCTGACCAACAACAAGCGCTCCATCGACGATTTCGGCAAGGCCTTCTTCGGCATGAAGAACGGCGACTGGGACGTCAACCCGTACACCTTCGACGACATCGTGGCCACGCTCAATGGCGTGGCGCCCTACGACTGGGCCAGCCTGTTGCGCAGCCGCATGGACGGGCACGGTTCCTTGAACGCTGGCATCGAGGCCAACGGCTGGAAGCTGGTCTACAACGAGGAGCCGAATCTGGCCACCAAGGCCGACGAGAGCGACGACAAGGACGCCAGCCTGACTTATTCGCTTGGCCTGTCCCTGAAGTCCTCTGGCGATATCGGCGATGTGCTGTGGGACGGCCCTGCCTTCAATGCCGGCCTGATCGCCGGCAACACCATCGTGGCGGTCAACGGCCGCGCCTTCAGCAGCGAGGTGATCAAGGACGCGATCAAGGAGGCCAAGGGCACCACCGCGCCGATCGAGTTGCTGGTCAAGCGCCTGGACCGCTACGACACCGTGCGCATCGATTACCACGGCGGCCTGCTGTATCCGCATCTGGAACGTATCGCCGGCAAGCCGGATCGCCTGAGCGAGTTGTACAAGGCCCGATAAGCCGTCGGAGTGCCGCCACGCCGCGGTGCATGGACCGCACAGCGGTGGCTGGGGCCAGGTAGTTAGGCCGCGTGGCGCATGCGCGGTTACGCAAGTTTTATCTCGCCGACGTGGTTGTTTATACGCACAGGTATAGCGCCTTTACGGGGAGGCGCGCGATCGTAGTTGGGGCCGCTAGCCAGCGGCCTTTCAACCCTCGATCAACCTGCCACGGGCACCACGATGAAGCCTTCTTTGCCTACCGTTTCTCTCGCAGCCGACGCTGTTGGTCAATGCGATCCGCTCCCCCAGAGCGGCGAGAACTTCGATCCGGCGTTATTGTTCGACAACCGCGGCATGCGCCTGCGGCAGCGGGCGCAGTATGTCGCGACGCTAGTTGCGCATGACCGCGAGCAAGGGCGCATGCCGTACCACCGCCAGATTTGCTCTCCGGCCGATCGCCAAGTGCTGCTGCGTGATGACGCCGGTGGCGCGCCGCGTCCAGTGCTGATGTTCGGTTCCAACAATTATCTGGGCCTTGCCAATCATCCGCACGTGCGCGAGCGGGTAGGGCGTGCCATCGCAGAATACGGCACGGGTATCGGCGGGCCGCCGTTCCTCAATGGCTACCTGCGCATCACCCGCGAACTGGAGGAGCGTCTGGCCGCGCACAAGGGCCAGGAGGACGCGATGATCTTCTCCAGTGGTTTTTCCGCGAACCTGGCCTTGCCCGGCGCGCTGGCACGCAACGGCGACCGCATGTACTACGACGAGTATTCTCATGCGTCCTGGTTCGACGGGCTGAAACTGGCCGGGCTCTCCTCGCGCCGGTTCCCGCACAACGACCTGCAGCGTCTGGCGCAATGGCTGGAGCGCAGTGGCCACTGCGAGCAGGACACCTTCGTCTCGGTGGAAGGGGTGTACTCGATGGATGGCGACCTGGCGCCGCTGGATGAGCTGGTGCCGCTATGCAAGCGCCATTCGGCGCTGCTGGTGGTCGACGATGCACACGGCACCGGTGTGCTCGGCGCGCATGGCGGCGGTAGCGGCGAGCACTTCGGCGTGGCGCAGGGAATCGACGTGTTGATGGGCACCTTCAGCAAGACCTTGGCGGTCAATGGCGGCTTCGTGTGCGCTTCGCGTCCGTTGATCGAGTATCTGCGCTGGATATCGCGCTCGTACATGTTCTCCGCCGCACTGCCGCCGGCCACGATCGCGGCGGCGCATGGCGCATTGGATGTCATCGCTGCCGAGCCTGAGCGGATGCACCAGCTACACGCCAATGCCGCCGGCTTGTGCGCGCGGCTCAATGCGCTGCCCTGGGAACTGGACGTGTCCACGCCCTCGGCGATCCTGGTCGTGCACACTCCGCCGGCCATGGATGCCAAGGCGGCGGCGATGCGCCTTGAGCAGTTGGGGCTGTTCGTCAATCCGGTGCACTTCCCGGCGGTGCCGCGCGGCCAGGAGCGCCTGCGCATCAGTGTGATGGCTACGCATACCGAACAGGACCTGGATCGTCTGGCCGAGGGCATCGACCGGATCTGGGGCGAGCACGCGCATGGCGACGCGCGCCTGCGCGCGCAGGCATAGCGCCGCGGCACCTGCGCATGGCGCCGTTCTCGCCCTGCGAGACGCCACGAGGCTACAGTAGCGCTCCCACCGCTTTTCCGGATGTTCCGATGGCCAAGAGCGCCGCCAGCAAAGCCAGAACCGCCTATGTCTGCGGCGAGTGCGGCGCCGAATACAACAAGTGGCAAGGACAATGCACCGAGTGCGGGGTGTGGAACACGCTCAGCGAAATCGTGCTGGAAAGCGCCACGCCCGGCGGCAAGGCCTCGCCTGCGGCATCGCGACGCAGTGGTTGGGCCGGCAAGGCCGAGGCGCCCAAGATCACTGCGCTCAAGGATGTGCAGCAATCCGAGCAGGCGCGCGTGTCCACTGGCATCGGCGAGTTCGATCGGGTGTTGGGCGGCGGGCTGGTGGAAGGTGCGGTGGTGCTGATCGGTGGCGACCCCGGCATCGGCAAATCCACGTTGTTGTTGCAGGCGCTGGCCAGCATGGCGGGCACCTTGCCGGTGTTGTACGTGACCGGCGAGGAATCGCTGGCGCAGGTGGCCGGGCGCGCGGTGCGCCTGGATCTGCCGCTGGAAGGACTGAACGCCCTGGCCGAAACCGGTATCGAAAATATCCTGCAGCACGCCAGCGTGGCGCGGCCGAAGCTGATCGTGGCCGATTCGGTGCAGACCCTATGGACGGAATCGCTGACCGCAGCGCCAGGTTCGGTGAGTCAGGTGCGCGAGAGCGCAGCGCGACTGGTGCGCTACGCCAAGGAAACCGGCACCGCCGTGTTTCTGGTCGGCCATGTGACCAAGGAAGGCGGCATTGCCGGCCCACGCGTGCTCGAGCACATGGTCGATGCGGTGCTGTACTTCGAAGGCGAGAGCGGTAGCCGATTCCGCCTGTTGCGCGCGTTCAAGAACCGCTTCGGTGCGGTCAACGAGCTAGGCGTCTTCGCGATGGGCGAAAAAGGCCTCAAGGAGGTTTCCAACCCATCGGCAATCTTCCTGTCTGGCGGCAGCACCCAGCAGCCCGGCAGCTGCGTGATGGTCACCCGCGAAGGCACCCGGCCGCTGATGGTGGAGGTGCAAGCGCTGGTGGATGCATCGCCATTGTCCAATCCGCGTCGTGTGGCGGTGGGTCTGGAGCAGAACCGGCTGGCGATGTTGCTGGCAGTGCTGCACCGCCATGGCGGCATCGTGGTGGGCGATCAGGACGTGTTCGTCAATGTGGTGGGCGGCATCCGCGTGCAGGAAACTGCGGCCGATTTACCTGTACTGCTGGCTGTGCTGTCGTCGCTACGCGACCGGCCATTGTCCGAAAAGACCATCGCGTTCGGCGAAGTGGGGCTGTCCGGCGAAATCCGCCCCGTCCCCAACGGCGAGGACCGCCTGAAGGAGGCGGCGACGCATGGCTTCAAACGCGCCATCGTGCCGCGAGCCAATGCGCCCAAGACCACCAGCATCAAGGGGATGGAAATCGTTGCGGTGGAGCGCTTGAGCCAGGCGCTGGAAGCGGCTGCCGACTGACGTCCGCGCCGCGCGGGTCCTGGACTCTTTAGGTTCAGCAATCTGCGGACGCGGCGGACGCGGCCTCTCGGCCATGGTCGGCAGCGGCATGCTGGCATCGCTCCAGCCGGCTGCAGGCAGACCGTCGATGATCCGGCCGGCGTCCTGATCACCGCGGCCGCAAGGCCCACCCTCGGAAGTGGTAGACGAAGGAAGACACGGCGCCTACAGGCGCGCTCCGATGTCAATGGGTTGCTTGCATCGCGCTGCTCGGACGCCTGCAAGCCGTTTGTCGGACAAACTGCGGTATTTGCATTTGGGGGTCGAGAAAGCGTTTTCAGAAAGAGTGCGGCTATGGCAACATGCGCGGCCCGTTGCACTGTGCACCGGATCGCAAACACCGCTCACTGCCGTTTTAAGGAGAATCACGATGGAATGGATGTTGCTGCCGCTCAAGCGCTACGCCGACTTCAATGGTCGCTCGCGACGCAAGGAATATTGGATGTTCGCGCTGATGCAGTTTCTGGTGCTGATCGTGTTCGGCGGTCTGTTTGCCATCGCTGCAGCGACGATGGGCAACGAGAACGGCCCCGGCGCGCTGGCGTGGCTGATCGGTGCAGTCATGATGATCGTTTGTTTGGCGTTGATCGTGCCCGCTATCGCTGTGACGGTGCGTCGTCTCCACGACCAGGACAAGTCCGGTTGGTTTTATCTGATCAGCCTGGTGCCATACGTCGGTGCGTTCGTGTTGCTGGTTTTCATGTGCATAGAAGGCACGCCTGGCCCGAACCAGTACGGCGAGAATCCCAAGCAGTAACTCACGCGTCATGAAAACGGACAACGGCGCAGGGAACTCCCTGCGCCGTTGTCGTATGTGGGGTACGCGGATCGCGCTGCTGCGCGTTGGCGTAGGTGGAACGTCACCTGGTGGCGCGTGACGATTGCCAGTAAGGCCGTATTTTGCAGGCAGGGGGATACGCCTCGGACCACAGGAATGGCACGCGGCGACGCACCTGCATGCTCGGCGCATCTTCGAATGTGGAGTCTCCTCGCAGCAGGGGGGGCGTCATTCGTCGATGCCACGCCGCATTAGCGATGCACCGATGCGGCGCAACACCGGTCTCAGCCTGTGCACAGGGTCGTGCAATGAACGATGCAGCTGAGTCGGTACAGACAGCACGCGATTCACGGCGTAGCGTGCGGATGACATGCGCCTGCACGTTATTTGTCGTCGATAGCGTGCCAACGCACGCAATGTCGTCAAACACTCTCGCTACAGCGCACGAGACTTCTTCATCGCGAGACTTGCGCAACGCAGATCGCGCACATGCAGCGGTGCGCTTGCTTAGCAGGCGGCTGTGCGATGTGCCGGGCTGAGACCCGGGGTAACAGCCTTGCCCATCGTCGTTGCGTCTTTGTCGTGCAGCGCGAGTTCCAATTTATAGCCGTGCGAATACACGGTTCTGATACGCACCGCGCTGCTGTGATTGCTCAGCTGCAGTTTCTTGCGCAGCTTGTAGATGTGCTGCTCCATGGTGCGATCGGTGAATTCGGTGTGGCTGCCCCAGACCGCCTTGGCCAGCTGGCAACGTCGGAAGCACACGCCCGGGCTGGAAAAGAGCAGCCAGGCAATCGAGAACTCGCGTGCGGTCAGGACGATCGGCTTGCCATCCAGATAGACGGTATTTTCATCGCGGATCAACTGGTATGGACCAACCCTGAGTTGCTGCGTCTCTGGGCAGGCATGCGCCACCGGCGACAGCGCCAGGGCAGCGCGGACCTGCAATTCGTGGGAATTGAAGGGGAGCGCAAGCACCTCCTGCGCGCCTGCGCGATACCAGCCCAGGATGTCGTTGGCGCAATCGAAACGCCCGAGCACGATCAGCGGCGTGGGCTGACCACTGTGGCAGCGCTGCCAGGCCAGCAGTGAGCTGTCGTCGGAGGCGACGCAGCTGGCGTCGAAGACCAGCAGCTCGCAAGGCGAGTGCCGCAGCGAACGCAGGAGCTCCAGTTCATCGGAAAACACCGAGACATCGCGCGCCAGCGGTGCAAGGCTGGCATTGACCTGCGAGGCCAGGCGCGCGTCCTGCGTCAACAGGAACGCCGATCCATTGGCGGGGGGGCAAGGGTCGTTCATCAGTCGGCCTTCCCGTGGCGGCGCGCAAACCACGCGTGGGTCGGCTGCCGATGCTGGGCGTCCGACGCCAAGACAAAACCCAGAGGGAGAGATCGATGCATCGTCGGACCAGTTGGTTGCCGTAGGGAAGTCCGGCAGCACCGGACGAATGGTATGTACCATTGCAAGGACGAAAAGTTTCACGCTTGCGTACGCTTCTTCGGTTTTGGGTGGATTGGCTTTAACTTGCGCTCATCTAGACGTAACGGAGCTCTTACATATCAGGCATGCCTGGGCCATGCGCTAATTGCGTGTCGGCAATGCGCAGCGATGCACCGATGCGTGTGGTGAGATGCACTCACCCACCGAGGTCTAGACCAACCTATTGCGATTCGTCGTGCAATCGCGCGTATCTGGAATACGGTTGCAGTGATGTGGCGGCGCGATACGCCTGCTGCTGACCATCAAGCCCCCGTCGGTATGCGTGGTCACACAATTGCAATGATTGCGGCCGAAAACGGTCAATGCGCGTGGAAGAAGCGCGTTCGCAGACGTTGTCCGGCTGCATAAGCGCATTGGCGCAGACCAATCGCATCAATATCCGACCGGATGGCATGAAATGCCAGGCGCACGACACTGCTGGCGGTATGCAAAAACTCGCCGCATCACGCGGAACGCACGACGTGCACATTTGAGTACAGAGTGAGGTTTTTTGATTTTTTCAGTGTCTTCAAGTGAGAAATTCTATTGGATCCGCTGCATACAATCGTTTGCGCCAGCGAGTTCGGCGTTTCTTGTCCTTTGCTCCGCCCCCCAAGAGAGAGACCGGCATGATCCTTTCCACCTACTTTGCAGCGATCTCTGCGTTGTCTTACGCAGAACGTCTTCCTACCTATACGAGCAGGATGCTGGTTGGTGCTTGGCCGCAGGGACTGCAACATCTCCAACAGCGACGCGACGGACAGGGCGCAGTGGATGGCGCCGATGATGAGGTCAGCCTATTCGGTGCCAGCGGCGATGCGCTGCTGATCCTGGAATATCAAGAAGAGGCTGAAGACGCGTATCGGCAGGCCTTGAAGGCGATGCGCGGGCAGCAGCGCCAATTGCGTCTGCTGTCGTGTCGGAACACCGCCTGGTTGATGCTGAGCCAGCGGCGCCTGAGTGCCGCGTTGAACTGCTTTGCGCAGCTGGCGATGGATCGCGAAACACCACCGAGCCAGTGCGGCGAGAGCCTGCTGGGCAAGGCACTGACCCACTTCCATCTGGGCCAAAGCACGCTGGCCTTGCAGACCCTGGAGCGCGCCAACGAGGTACTGTCCGAACTGGAGAGCGGTGCTTCCGATTGGTTGCGCATCGCCACTGCGCTACGTCTGGACATGATTGCGCAACTGCGCATCCGCCGCTCCGATCGCATGGGCGACCATGTGTTCTGGCAGGCCACGCTGCGCCAGGAAGATGTCGCGCATGCCTTCGAGCCCAGCGATTTGCGCGCGTGCATCGCCGATCTGTCCGAGAGCATGCCGGTGCTGGCACAGCGCATGCGGCATGTGCGCAACCTGCTGCGCATCGCCGGCGGCGATACCTTCGGCTTCGATGCGCAGATCGATGCGTTGCCGTCCGCGGCCACCGGCTGCCCGCCGTGCGCGCGTCAGGACGCTCAGGTGGAACTGGCGCTTGCCGCCTTGGCGGTGGGGCGGGCCGATCTGGCCGAGCGCGCGCTGGCCGGTGCCGGCCGGCATCACGCGCCGCGCTGGAATCTGGAGTTCGAGTACTGCCAGGCCAAGATCAGCCAGGCGATGGGACGCACGGAACAAGCCTTGTTGCTCTACAACCGCTATGCGCTGGGCGCGGTGCAATGCCTTCGCAGCGAAGTGCAAGCGCCACGCTTGCTGGAAAGCGGCACCCCAGCGCACGTCAGCGACGATATTTCCGCCCGCTTGCCGGCCAAATATCGGCGTGCGTACAGCTACATGATCACCAACGCGCACCGCTCGGATCTGTCGATCAATGAAGTGGCCGCACAAATCGGGGTCACCGGCCGCGCACTGCAGCAGGCGTTCAAGTCCGCGACCGGGCTGTCGCCGACCCAGGTGCTGCGTCGTTACCGCATGCAGAGCATCCGCGACGAACTGCTGGCCGAAGGCGGTTGCGGCAGCGTGTTGCAAGCGGCCAGTCGCTGGGGCGTGGGCAGTCGTTCGGCATTGGCCAAGGGCTATCGCCAGCACTTCAACGAGGCGCCGATGGAGACCTTGCAGCGGTAACGTTGCACGCCATGGCTTGGTAGCGCTAACGGGCCGTGGCGGGTCGTTCGGGCGGGTGATGCAGCGGGCATCGCAGTGCGCAACGTAGGGCAGGAGCTGAATTGAGACGTGCGTGCGAGGTGGCTTGCGGCTATCCTTTCCGGCTGGCACTGGCACCCAGGGGGCGCGTCCGAGGATGGGCGTCGCCGCCAAGGAAACGACGACCGATCATGCAAGATCACACTCCCGAGGCGAACGACGCCGCGCAGATCCGCCGGGCAGGCGTCGATCTCAATGGACTGATGTCTGTCCTCAGCAAGCATCTGTATTCCACTCCAGTGGTCGCGCTGCGCGAGCTGGTGCAGAACGCGCACGATTCCATCCTGCGTCGTCGTCTGGAACAAACCGATTGGCAGGGCGAATCGCGCATTGAAGTGCATGCCGATACTGCCCAGGGCATCGTGCGCATCGTCGATACCGGTGCTGGACTGACCCAGCAGGAAATCCACGATTACCTGGCCACCGTGGGCGTGGGTTACACGCGTGGGCTACGTCAGGGGGGGCACGAAGACAGCGGCCTGATCGGCATGTTCGGGCTGGGCTTTTTGTCTGCCTTCGTGCTGGCGCGGCGGGTGACCGTACGCACCACCTCGTACCAGTCCCCGACGTTGGGCCATTGCTACATCTCCAGCAACGCCGAGCAGTACACCGTCAGCCCGATTCCTGCGCGTGCGCAGGTGGGTACCGAGGTGGTACTGGAACTACACAGCGAGTATCTGTCGTTGGCGCAGGAGGGCCGGCTGCGCGAGATTCTGTCGCGCTACTGCGCGCTGTTGCGCGAGCCGATCTGGATCGGCGCCGATGCGCAGCCGATCAATCCCGAGCCGCCGCCGTGGCGCATGCACGACGCCGTGCCGCTGCATCCGGTGCAGGCCTGGCGCCGTCAACGCGAGTTCGCCGCGCGCTTCGAGCGCAACTTCGAGCCGCTATGCTGCATGTCGGTGCGTGCGGAAGAGGGCAGCGACGCGGTCGGCCTGTTATGGGTGCAGGACGGTGCGACCTACGGCACCAGCGACAACCGCAATCTGTCGGTGTTCCTGCGCGGCATGTTGCTGGACGACAACGCGCGCGAACTGCTGCCGCCGTGGGCGGGCTTTATCGGTGGGGTGATCGAATCCAATCGATTGACGCCCACCGCAAGCCGCGAGGATCTGCAGCGCGATACGGTCTACAGCGCGGTGCAGCACGCCTTGTTCGAGGCATTGGTGCAAGGCCTGGCCGATGTCGCACGTCAGCAACCGGAGGCATGGCGACGCATCCTGCTGCGTCATAACGAAGCCCTGCTGGGCGCGGCACTGTGCGATGAACGCCTGTTCGAATTACTGCTGGAACACGTGCGGGTGCCGACGTCGCAAGGCGATCTGCCGGCGCAGCAATTGCCGGCGCGCGGCGCGGTGCATGTGATTTTGGATAGCGACAGCGGTTTCGAAGAAATGCTGTTTCGTGCGATGGGCGTGCCGGTGGCCTATGGCAACCGGTATGCGGTGGTGCCGTTTTTGCGGCGTTGGGCGCAGGCCAAGGGTGTGCGCCTGGTCGAGCTGGGCACCGAACAGGGCAACCGCCAGTTATTCCATCTGGACACGCTGCCGGCCGACGAGCTGGCGTGGCTGGAACAGCACTTGGGCGATGGCGAAGCGTTGGTGCCGGCGCGTTTCAGCCCGCAGGAATTACCGCTGGTGGTGGTGCCTGATCGCGAGGCCGAGCTGAAGCGCCGGTTGGAGCAGGACGAGAACGACAAGCGCATCTCCACCGCCGCGTTGCGCCTGGCGCGTCAGTTCACCGCACGTATCGAAGCACGGCAGACCCAGCGGTTGTATTTAAATCTTGATAATCCCGCGCTGCAGGCCTTGCTGGCCGCGCAGCGTGCGGGCAATCCGCAGGCGGCGGTGGCGGCGCGCTTGCTGCGCTCGCTCAAGGTAATCGTCTCGTCGCAAGGGCGTACGCAGCCACAGCCAGGCAGCACCGAAGCGGGCGTTTCCGATCTGAATAAGGCCTTCGGCGATCTCGCCCAGGCCGTGACCCAATTGCTGGTGCGCTGAGCGCCGCATCGTAGGAGCGACATGATGGAAATCTGGAACTGGGTGGAGAAGCTGCAGGACGACCTGGGCGAAGCCGGGCAGCCGCAGAACGCGCAGTTGCTGACGCGCCTGACCGACCATATCTGCGATCTGCAGATCGAGCGTGCCGAAGCGCTGTTGCCCGAGGCGCGTGCGCTGGGCAAGACGCTGGCCAACCCCTGGCTGGAAGTGTTCGTCGGCCATTGGGAAATGCGCAACCGGGTCGGCAATCTGTGCGAAGGCGAGCGCGCGCTGGGCGATGCGGTGGCGCTGTTCGAGCGCGCGCATCGCGCCGACGCACTGGAGTGCCCGCAGTCGGTCTGCGTGACCCAAGATCTGGCCGCGTGCTACGCCAACATCGATGGCCCCGGCTGGGTGGAAGAACGCATTGATGTGTGCGATGAAACCCTTGGCCGCATCGATCCGAGCTGGTCGTGTTACCAATGCCTGAGCTGCGAAAAAGCCGATGCCTTGCTCGACGACGGGCGCGGTGACGCAGCGCTGCAGTATCTGGATCAGCAGTCGCAGACCATCCAGGCGCATGGAGGCGAACTCTACGACGGGGTGGCGGACATGCGCATCTCGATCCTGCTTGCGCTTGGGCGTGCACAGGAAGCGCTGGCGCTGGTGGAACAACGCGAGCGCGACGCCGCGCGCGAAGGCGCCGAGTGGGCCAATTGCAGTCAGCCGCGGCGCCTGCAGAAGGCGCGCGCGCTGGCCCTGTTGCAGCGCGACGATGAAGCCATGGAAGCGCTGCTGCCATGGCGCGAGGTTGCCCCGCGTTACCGCCTGCACTGGCTGCGTGCAGTGGCGGTGCTGGTACCGCGCGCCCCCGAGCGCAATAGCTGGGATCTGGGCAGCCGCTTGCAGGTGATGCTCGATCATTACGCGCAGGTCGGTGCGCATCGCATCCTGATCGAAGCCGCCGAGCTCGCGATCGATCTGGCGCTGCAGCGCGGTGCGGTGTGGACTGCACGCCGGCATCTGGCGCAGGCGCGTGCGCATGTGCCCAAGTTGCGGCAGGACCGTGGCGCCACGCTGGCGCTGGACGGTTGGGCTGCGCGCATCGCAGCCGCATCGGCGGGCGAGGAGGTACCGGTCGCTGCCGCGCAGTTGCTGGAATGGTTGAACGCGCAGGGCGATGATGTCGTGCGCAATCCCGAGCGCGAAGCGCAATGGTTGCTGCAGGCGGTGGCCGAGCGTCCGGACGATGCCGAGTTGGTCGATACCGCGGCGTCCGCATTGAGTGCCTGCGCGGCAGACGAGCAGGCGATTGCGCTGCTGTGGGCCTTCGTCCAGCGGCATGCCGATCGCGAAACCAGCCCCACCTTCCGGCTGATGAATCTGTTGCTGGGCCGGGGCGATGACGTGGGTATGCGCCGGCTGGCGCAGCTGTATCGCCTGCAGGTGCCGGTGGCGGCGCTGTGGTGCGAGGCCCAGCTTGCGCAGCGGCTGGCCGATTGGCCAGCGCTGGAACAGGCATGCACCGCGCTGTTGGAACTATCGCCCGGCTCGCACGGCGCGCGCGGCTTGTTGGCGCGCATGTACCTCACGACCGAGCGGTTTGCCGAAGCCGCCGCGGTCTATCGGCAACTCACCGAGCTGCAGGAAGATCCGCGTTCTGCGCATTGGGACCACATGACGGCGGCCAGCGCCGCGCAGGATTGGGACGCGGTGCGTGCGTCTGCGCAGGCCATCGGCATGGAACTCAGCAGCACCAGCGGCGTGGTCGAAGAGACCTGGGGTTGGGTGATCATTCGTTGCATGGATGATGGCGAAGTGGCCGAGTACTACGCGCGCCGCACCGGCCCGGTGACTGCACGCATCGCCGAAAACGCGCCTGCGCATCGGCGCCAGCATGTCGGCGACTGGGTGGTGTTCGACGCCGAACTACTGTATCCGCCGCCGGAAGATGAGGCCGAACGCGAGCGTTTCGTGCCGACCTACGCGCAGGTGCATGTGCTGCAGGCGGGCGGCTATGCCAACAGCTGGCTGGTGGACGGCGTGCATCCTGGCGACGAGGTGATCGAGGCGATGCGTGCCGACATGGAAACGCGCGGCTGGAAGATGTGGCTGCACAGTCGCGACGACTATCGCGTGGTCGACCCGGACCATCCGGATGCGTTCAACCCGGAGGATGCGACATCCGGGCTGCCGGGCGTGTTGTTCACCGTGGCGCTTCCGGAAAACGTCGCCGCGCAGGAACTGCATCGCGTCCTGCGATGCACGACCTCGCGCTGGTCGCATCCGATGTGCTGGCTGCGACTTGCCGAAGCCTGCGGCCAGGATCCGCAGCCGCATCTGGATGCGGTGGAGCGTTACGGGTTGTAGGGTGGTGATCAGCGCTGTCTGGCGGCGGCCGTTGATGCGATCGTCGCCGGGATTGGCGATTGGGCATTCGGAATGTGTGGCGTGCGTTCTGGCCTCAGGTTTGATGCGTAGCGACGCCTATGGTGTCGGGAATCCTGTCATCCATCATGGGTTTGCTGGCAGCGTTCATGTGGCCACACGGCGCCACCCCGGATGCAACACCGCGCTTTCCGTAGCGTGCCTGCTTGATTGAGAGCATTGCGTTCGAGCGCCGCGTGCGGCGATATCGCCTCGTCACTGGCATAGTGCGTCGGCCAGTGCGCGTACACCGGCGGTAGCCGCCGCAATGGGGTCGTTGCCGGCCCGACGACAACATGCCACCGGTGGCGCCACGCACTGCAGGCGATGCGAGGTGGGTTTGGGCGGTTGTCCGCGGATCGTTGTCGTTTCGCCAGGTATCTCTAGCGGCACAGTGCATATCCGCAGGCGTGGACCGGCGCACGTTCGGCGCGGGCGCTGCAATGTCACACTGCGCTCGGCGGGGCCCGGATGACCGCTACAGGTTGTGTCGCTGGTTGCACAATCTGAATTGCTTTACTCTGCTACGCATCGGCGTGGGGGCGCCGCGTCAGTCAGGGCGCAGTCCAGCCCGCATGCCCAACCTCTTCATTCTTTTGGTGGGTGATCTCATGGTGGCATTGCAACAGCGCTCGATCGATGCGATTCGGGGCGAGGAAAGTGCGTTGTTGGCTGCATGGCTGGGTTCCAGCCTGGGCAACGATGCGCGTCTGTCGCGGCAGGAGTTCGAAGCGCAGGCCGGCGAATTCCTGCGCTTGCTGGTGACCTCGTTGAAAGACGACGGTAGCAGCCTGGACAGTGCCGAGTGGAGTCAAGTGCGTCGCTTCCTGGAAAATCTCTCGCGCGACCGTGCTACGCGCGGCTTCGACTCGCAGGAAACCGCCAACTTCATCTTCTCGCTCAAGCGCGTGTTGTTCGCGCTGGTCCAGCGCGAATACGCCAGCACTCCGGAAGACCTCGGTCAGCAGCTATGGGCGCTGTCGGAATTGCTTGATCGCCTGGGCCTGTACACCGTCAAGGCGTTCCAGAAGACCCGCGAAGACATCATCGTGCGCCAGCAGGAAGAAATGCTGGAGCTGTCCACCCCGGTGGTCAAGCTGTGGGAGGGCGTGCTGGCGCTGCCGATGATCGGCACGCTGGATTCGCAGCGCACCCAGGTGGTGATGGAGTCGCTGCTGCAGCGCATCGTCGATACCGGCTCGGAAATCGCCATCATCGACATCACCGGCGTGCCCACCGTGGACACGCTGGTGGCGCAGCACCTGCTCAAGACCGTCACTGCGATCCGCCTGATGGGCGCTGATGCCATCATCAGCGGCGTGCGCCCGCAGATCGCGCAGACCATCGTGCATCTGGGCCTGGACCTGCAGGGCATCGTCACCAAGGCCAACCTGTCCGACGCACTGGCGCTGGCGCTCAAGCGCATCGGCGTGACCGTGGGCAAGGCGGGCTGATATGGAGCGCATCCCGATCCTGCGGATGGGCGACCTGCTGCTGGTCACCATCCAGGTGGACATGCACGACCAGCTCGCGTTGCAGTTGCAGGAAGACCTGTCGGAAAAGATCAGCAGCACTTCCGCGCGTGGCGTGCTGATCGACATTTCCGCGCTGGACATCGTCGATTCCTTCATCGGCCGCATGATCAGCACCATCTCCGGGCTGGCCGCGATCATGGACGCCAAGACCGTGGTGGTGGGCATGCAGCCGGCCGTGGCGATCACGCTGGTCGAGCTGGGGCTGACCTTGCCCTCGGTACGCACTGCGCTCAATGTCGAACGCGGCATGCGGCTGTTGCAGCAACCCGACGAGGCTGCATGACGACGGGTTCGCAACCGGTGCGCACCGAACAGGATGTGGTGCTCGCGCGGCAGACCGTGCGCAAGCTGGTGGTGCAATGCGGCCTGCGGCTGGTCGACCAGACCAAGCTGGTCACCGCGGCCAGCGAGCTGGCGCGCAACACCGTGATCTACGGCGGCGGTGGCGACATGGATTGGGCGCTGGTGGAGAGCGGCATCCGTAAGGGTGTACAGCTGACCTTTCGCGACCAGGGGCCTGGCATTCCCGATCTGGACCTGGCGCTGACCGATGGCTGGACCTCCGGTGGTGGACTTGGCCTGGGCCTGTCCGGTAGCCGCCGGCTGGTGGACGACTTCGTCCTCGACACAACGCCGGGCCAAGGCACGCGAATCACCATCACCAAATGGAAGTGAATGTTGCCGGCGCCGTAACCCGCACGTTTCGTGTCGAGGAAACGAGCCAGGTCGGGCAGGCGCGCCGCGAAGCAACCGCCTTGGCGCAGGCACTTGCCTTCGATGACGCCGGCTGTGGCCGAGTGGCGTTGGTTGCCACCGAACTTGCTACCAACATGGTCAAACACGGGCGTGGTGGTTTGCTGCAGCTGTCTGCGGTGGCTGCACGCGACACCGGCATGGGCGTGGAGCTGTGTGCCATCGACGAGGGCCCGGGCTTTGCGCTTGCAGATGGCCTGCGCGATGGTTATTCCACCGCCGGCACGCCGGGCACCGGCTTGGGCGCGATCAAGCGCCAGGCGCAGGTGCTGGACGCGTATTCCGATGCCAAGGGCGCGATCGTGCTGGCACGCGTGTTCGCCCAGCCACGTGCGGAATTTGATCTGCCCTACGGCGCGCTACGCGTACCGCTGCACAACGAAATAGTGTGCGGCGATGGGTGGCACATGGCGATGGATGCGCAACGGGTGACCGTCAGCGTGATCGATGGGCTGGGCCACGGGCCAGGCGCGGCCGATGCCGCCGATGCCGGCACGCGCGTTGCCGCGCTGGCCAGTGGCGAGCCCGGCGAACGCATCGCGCGCCTGCACGCCGGCATGACTGGCACGCGCGGAGGCGCGGCAGCAGTCATGCAATTCGACGCCAGCAGCGGCCAGGTGCGCTTTGCCGGTGTAGGCAATATTGTCGCTTCGCTATGCGACGGCGATGGCGTGCGCGGCATGCCTTCGCACCCAGGCATCGTCGGGGTGCAGTTTCGCAAGACGCACCCTTTCGACTTTCCGCATGCGGCTGGCAAGCTGCTGGTGATGCACAGCGATGGCCTGCAATCGCGCTGGAATCTGCGCGATCACCCCGGCCTGCTGTCGCGCCACCCACGCATTGTGGCGGCGCTGCTGTTACGCGATTACACGCGCGGCCGCGACGATTGCTGTGTGTTCGTCATGCGCTTAGGAGGCATGCAATGAAGTGGACCACTGATGTCCCGGCTATCGATGCAGCGGCCGAACTGGAAAGCTTGCGACAGCAGAATCAGGCCTTGCGCGAGGAACTGGAAGAAACCAATCAGGGTGTGCTGGCGCTGTATGCCGAGCTCGACCAGCAGGCCGAACAGCTGCGCGATGTCTCCGAACTCAAGAGCCGTTTCCTGTCGTACATGAGCCATGAGTTCCGTACCCCGCTGGGTTCGATCCTGAGCATCACCCGTTTGCTGGAAGACGGCATGGACGGGCCGCTCAACGCCGAGCAGCTCAAGCAGGTGCGCTTTGTCAGCGGTTCGGCGCGCGAGCTCACCGAGATGGTGGACGATCTGCTGGATCTGGCCAAGATTGAGGCCGGGCGCATCACCATTTCGCCGGGTTGGTTCGATCTGATGGACCTGTTCGCGGCCTTGCGCGGCATGTTCCGTCCGCTTACCGATGCCGGCAAGACCATGCTCGTCTTCGACGATCCACCGGTGTTGCCGATGCTCTACACCGACGACAAGAAGCTGGCGCAAATTCTGCGCAATTTCATTTCCAACGCACTCAAATTCACACCCCAGGGGCATGTGCGCGTGTTCGCGCAGCTGGAAGGCGACGCCCATGTGCGCTTTGGCGTGCAAGACACCGGTATCGGCATTCCGGCCGAGCTTCACGGGGCCTTGTTCGAAGATTTTGTACAGGTGGATTCGCCGCTGCAAAAACGCCTGACCGGCACCGGTTTGGGGTTGTCGATCTGCAAGCGGTTCGCCGAGTTGCTGGGCGGCCGGGTGGGAGTCAATAGCGTGGTCGGGCAGGGCTCGGAATTTTACGTGGTGCTGCCGGTGACGCTGGCAGTGGAGGATGCACGTGGGCAGTAAGCAGCACATTCTGGTCGTCGACGACAATGCGGTGACGCGTTATTCAGTGCGGCGCGTGCTTGAGCATCACCAGTTCGTGGTCGAAGAGGCCGGCACCGGCACCGAGGGGCTGGCCAAGCTGGCCGCGCAGACGTTTGCCGCAGTGGTGCTGGACGTCAATCTGCCGGACATGAGCGGCTTCGATATCGTGCGCACGTTGCGCGCGGAACCGCGCACCGCATTGCTGCCGGTGGTGCATGTCTCGGCTGCTTCGATTGCCACCGGCGACATGATCACCGGGCTGGAGGCCGGCGCCGACGCCTATTTGATCCACCCGGTCGACCCCAACGTGTTGGTGGCCACGTTGCGCACGCTGCTGCGCGCACGCCATGCCGAAGAGGCGTTGCGGGTCAGCGAGGCGCGCTTCCGTGAAATCTTCGAACACATCAGCGCGCCGATTGCGGTGGTGGATGCCAACCTGCACACCCACGAGGCCAATGCCGCGTTTCAGCGCTTGATCGGCAATGCCACGCCCGGCGCTGCGATCCACGCTGCCGGGCTGGATCAGGCCTCCACCGTGCATGCACTGACCACCGCGCTGGCGCAGCGCGAGCGCTGGAGCGGGGCGTTGATCCTGCTGCGCGATGGCAAGCTGTGCGAGACCGAATGGCGGGTGTCGCCGTACCGCGAACCGGATCTGGGTTTGCTGATGGTGGAAGACGTCACCGAGCAACGCCTGCGCGAGCGTGAGCAGCGCCAGGAACTGGATACCGCCACCAGCGAGCTCGCGCATCAGATCGCGCAGCGCCAGCGCACCGAAATCCAGCTGCTGCAGGCGCAAAAGATGGAAGCGCTGGGCAAGCTCACCGGCGGCATCGCGCACGACTTCAACAACCTGTTGACCAGCATCATTTCCGGGTTGGACATGATCCAGCTGGCGGTGGAATCCAACCGTATCGAACGCGTGCCGCGGTTGGCCGAGATCGCCACCGGCTCGGCGCATCGCGCTGCCGCGCTGACCCAGCGCATGCTGGCGTTCGCACGCAAGCAATCGCTGGATGCGCAACCGTTCGACGTCAACATCCGCGTGCGTTCGCTGGAGGACATGCTGCAGCGTTCGATCGGCGAAAACATCGAGCTGGAACTGGAGCTTGCATCCACGCCGCTGGTGGCGATCGCCGATGCGAATCAGCTCGAAAACGTGGTGCTCAACCTGGTGATCAATGCGCGCGATGCATTGAAGGGGCAGGGCACCATTCGCATCCAGAGCCAGGCCTACACTGCACACAACGATCCGGAACTGGACGACGGCGACTACGTCGCAGTGAATGTGATCGATAACGGTAGCGGTATTGAGCCGGCCATTCTTGATCAGGTGTTCGAGCCATTTTTCACCACAAAACCCATCGGCGAAGGCACAGGCCTGGGCTTGTCGATGACCTACGGCTTCGCACGTCAATCCGGCGGCACCGCGCGCATCACCAGTACCGTGGGCCGTGGCACCACGGTGGCGTTGCTGCTGCCGCGTGGGCTCTCGGCCAACGAGGTGCTGCCGGCACCGGCGCCGAGCGCGCCGCGCACGCGCAACGAACGCATCCTGCTGGTCGACGACACCGATGTGGTGCGCATGATGGTGAGCGAGGTGCTCAGCGATGCTGGCTACCAGGTGATCGAAGCCGAAGATGCCAATGGTGCGTTGGAACAATTGCGCACCGGCGTGCACATCGACCTGGTGGTTTCCGATGTCGGCCTGCCTGGCATGAACGGGCGCGACATGGCCGACGTGGCGCGCATGCTACGCCCGGGTCTGCCGATTCTATTCATTACCGGCTACGCCGAAAACGCGGCCACGCGGCAGGAATTTCTGGCCGAAGGCATGGCCTTGTTGCCCAAGCCCTTTAGCCTCAACGATCTGCTCAACACGGTGGGACAGATGCTCGACAGCAGCGTGCTGGCGCGGGCGTAGGGCGTTAGATCGGCTAGTACAGCCGATGCGTAGCGGCGGAGCGCGCGCGGCTGGTACGTGGAACGGGAATGCGCCACGCGTGCAGTCCAGTTTCTGCACGCCGGTCACCGCGCATACGCGTACGGCCCGAAGGTGGCGCCAAGAAAACCGCCGGCCGACGCGGTGCTGAGCACACGCGCATCGCCTTGTTCGAGCAGCGTCTGCCACTGCCCCTCACCCACTGCGTAATCCACGTGCACGCGCGCAGCATCCAGGGCGACGCGCAGCTTGACCGGCTGCGTGGCATCGGGCAGTGGCGCGCGTGCCAGCTCCGTGCCGGTAGGTGGCTGCTGCGCTCCCGCGCGCCGATACAGCACCACCGAGGTGCCGCTGTCGTCGCGCACCAGCATGGCGGCCAGGAAATTGCTCTCCTTGGCCACGATTGCCAGGCCGGCTTGTTCGCCAGGGGCCAGCGCGCTGCCGTCCACGCTGGCGACCAAGGTTGCGTGGTGATGTTGCAGGCGATGGCCTAGATAGGCCGGCTGACCACGGCCGATATCGCCCAGCGCAACCTTCGCCGGTGTCACCCGCAAGCCTTGCGCGCCTGGCAGATACCACGGCGTTGTCGGCGGGTGGAGGGTCATCCATTGCATCGGCACGCGCGCATCCTGGAAGCGCTCGCTCCACTGCATCGGTCCGGTGGTGGGCAGGGTCTGCGTGCCTGCCGGCAAAGGGGGGCGCGTGGCGATTGTGGGAACCGGAGTGCCATGCGGGAGCACCACCGGCCAGCCGTCGCGCCATTGCACCGGCAACAGGAAGGTTTCGCGGCCCAGGGTGTAGTGATTGCCCTGGTATGGGCGCGTCGCGAGAAATACCGCCCACCAGGTGCCGTCCTTGAGTTCGACGAACTGCGTATGCCCGGCCGAGGTAATCGGCGCACTGCGCGATGGGTCCAGATCGCGCTGGGTGAGGACCGGATTGCCGCTCCAGGTGTCGTACGGCCCGGTGATCTGGCGGCTGCGGTAGATCATCTGCGCGTGCTGCTCGCCGGTGCCGCCTTCGGCCGCGGTAAGGTAGTAATAGCCATCGCGGCGGAACAAATGCGGGCCTTCGATGTGTTCGGGATTGGTCGCCGGCTTGAAGCCGGAATCCACGATCACCTGCCGCGTGCCGACCAGCTTCATCCGCGCCAGATCCAGCTGCTGCAGCCAGATGGCGCGATGCCCCTCGTAGCGCATCTTGCCGGCGGGCACGTCGTTGTTGACCAGCCAGGCGCTGCCATCGTCATCGAAGAACAGCAGAGGGGTCGATGCCTTTGACGTCCAGCCAGATCGGATCCGACCACGGCCCGGCAGGGTCCTTGGCGGTGATCAGGAAATTGCCGCCATCGCAGTAAAAACAGGTGTTGGCGATGTAGAAGGTACCTTCGTGGTAGCTGATACTGGCGGCGAACAGGCCGCGGGTCAGTTCGTCGTTGCCGTAGTGGATCTGGGTCGGTCGGTCGATGGCGTTGCCGATCTGATTCCAGTGCACCAAGTCGCTGCTCTTGAACACTGGCAGGCCGGGGAAGTAGCCAAAGCTGGAGTTCACCAGGTAAAAATCGTCGCCGACGCGCACCGCCGACGGGTCCGGATGGAAACCGGCCACGACCGGATTGCGGTATTGCGCGGCAGTCGGCACGGGGCCGCCATCGTCGCCTTGGTAATCGATCTGAGTGATCAGCGCCGTCCCGGCATGCGCCAGCTGACAGCTCAATGCGGCCAGCAGGCCGGCCATCCATCCGAGTCGTTTCATGAGATCCCCTGATGCCAGGCCCTGGCGCAACGCCAGTACGACACCAGCATGACACCACGCGCGGTGGCACGGCATGACGTTTTGCGATGCCAGCGCTGCGTGTTGGCATGTCTGCACGCTCGTGGCTGTGTGTGGATCGGGGGTCTGCCACTCCGCTGCAACGTTGCTGACATATCGTGCGCGCGGCGCCGCCGGACGGCGTGCCATGCCGAGCGGCCTCGACGCTGTGTCATCACCTCGCATCACTACTTAGGATCAACCCGCATGTCGTTGTACTCGCCTGTCTTTCCGTCGCCGGTATCCGCTATTGCACACCTCGCTGCGCGCCGCCGCACCGCCTTGCAGCGCACGCCGCTGGCAAGTGCCTGCGCTGGCCTGTTGCTTGCCTCGCTGGCGGCAACCGCGTCTGCGCAGCAAGCGCCGACGACTCAGGGCCAAGGCAGCCCGACTGCGCTGGATACGGTCACCGTCACCGCCGAGCACCGCGAGCAGAACCTGCAGGAAGTGCCGGTCTCGGTAGGCGTGGTGCAGGGCGCGGCGATGCGCGAGTACACCGCCGGCGGCGACGACACGCTGCTGGCCCTGTCCGGCCGTGTGCCGGGCTTCTACGCCGAAACCACCACCGGGCGCATCTTCCCGCGCTTCTATATCCGTGGCCTGGGCAATATCGATTTCTATCTGGGTGCCTCGCAGCCGGTCTCCATCATCCAGGACGATGTGGTGCTGGAGCATGTGGTGCTCAAATCCAACCCGGTCTATGACGTGGATCAGGTTGAAGTGCTGCGTGGCCCGCAAGGCACGCTGTTCGGCCGCAACACCACTGCGGGCATCGTCAAGTTCGACACCGTCAAGCCCAGCGATACCTACACCGGGCGCGTCAATGCCAGCTACGGCAGTTACAACACCATCTCGCTGGATGGCGGCTTCGGTGGCCCCATCAACGATGTGCTGTCGTTCCGCGTCTCTGCCTTGTATCAGCATCGCGACGATTGGGTGGACAACACCTTTGCCGGCAGCAGCGCCGACGGCACACGCACGCCGCGCAAGGATGCGATGGGCGGCTACAACGACCGCAATGCGCGCTTACAACTGCTGCTAAAGCCTAACGATGCTTTCTCGCTGCTGGGCTCGGTGCATACGCGCGACTACAACGGCACTTCCACGTTGTTCCTGCGCAATGCAGTAACGCGCGGTAGCGACAAGGTCGATGTGCCGCGCGATCGCGTGGCCTACGACGAAGCACATGACAACCCGCAGGCGTATCAAACCGATGGCGGCTCGCTCAAGGCGATCTACGACTTCGGCGGCGTGTCGCTGACCTCCATCACCGCCTACGAAACCACTTCCGGTTATAGCCGTGGCGATACCGACGGCGGCGCTGCAGCCAATTACCCGGTCAATGGCGTGCCGAACGGCTTTGGTCAGTCGATGGGACAGATCCGCGATCTGGACCAGTACACGCAGGAACTGCGCCTGGCAAGCGAAGGCGACGATGCGCTGCAATGGCAGGTGGGCGCGTTCTACTTCGATGGCCGTGATACCACCGATTTCTATCAGCGTGCGTATTTCCTGCAGACCGCTGCGCGCAATCCCAACAACTGGGTGCGCCTGCGCAACACCAATACCTCGTGGGCCGGCTTCGGACAGCTCAGCTACAAGGCCACCGACGCGCTGACGCTGACCGCCGGCATCCGCCAAACCAAGGACACCAAGGAAACCCGTCTGCTCAAGACCGCCGATACCGCCGCCGGTGTGGTGACGTATCGCGGCCGGCGCGACGTACGCATGTCCGATACCCAGCCCAGCTGGGACCTGAGTGCGATGTATGCAATCGACCCGCAGCTGAGCGTATATGCACGTGTGGCACGCGGCTTCCGTGGCCCCACCATCCAGGGCCGCAGCGCGGTGTTCAATTCGGACTTCACCACCGCCGATTCGGAAACCATCCTGTCGTGGGAAGCCGGCATCAAGAGCAGCCTGTTCGACAATCGTCTGCGTTTGAATGTCAGCGGCTTCACCTACACGGTGGACGACATCCAGCTCAACGGCAACGATTCGGACGGCAATGGCGTGCTGTTCAATGCCGACAAGGCCAAGGCCTACGGCATGGAAGCGGACCTGGACTGGCGCCCGATTTCCAACCTGTCGATCACCGCCGGCCTGAGTCTGCTGCACAGCGAAATCCACGACAAACGCGTCTACGCACAGGCCTGCGCGCTCAATGGCGTGGTGGTGTGCACGGTCAACGACCCGACCATCCGCGTGGGTGCCAACACCTTCGCGCAGATCGACGGCAACCCGCTGCCCAACGCGCCCAAGTACAACCTCAACCTGGCCGCGCGCTACGACATTCCGGTGGGCAACGATGGCGCCTTCTTCGTCTCCACCGACTGGAACAAGCAGGGCCAGACCAGCTTCGTGCTGTACGACTCCACCGAGTTCCGCGCCAACGGCAATTTCGAAGGCGGCCTCAAGCTCGGCTACACCGGCGGCTATGGCGCGTGGGAAGTGGCCGCGTTCGCGCGCAACATCACCAACGAGAAGAACGTCAAGGGCGTGATCGAAAACTACATGGCGGCGGTCTACAACGAGCCGCGCGTGGTGGGCGTGTCGCTCAACGTCAACTGGCAGTAATGGATTGATGGCTTGACTGCGTTCACTGCGCGCCGCAGTGATGTTTCTTGTGTGGAGACAGGCCAGCTGCGCGCAAGCCCAGCTGGCCTTCTTGTTGCGTCATCGATTGCCCAATACCGAACGCACCCAGCTGACGATCTGGGCACTGCTCACCGCGCCGGAATGACGGCCGATCTCCTGCCCACTGTGGAGGACCAGCAAGGTGGGAATGCTACGGATGCCAAAGCGCGTGCCCAGCGCCGGATGCAGGTCGGTATCCACCTTGGCCAGGCGTACCTGCGGTTCCAGTGCCGCGGCGGCGGCGGCAAATTGCGGCGCCATGCTCAGGCACGGCCCGCACCACGGTGCCCAGAAATCCACCACCAACGGCAGTGCACTGCGCACTGCATGCTTGTCGAAGTCCGCAGCCGACAGGGCCACCGGTGTCCCCAGAAACAGCGGTTTATGGCAGCTGCCGCAATTGGGCGCATCGCGCAGGCGCGTGTACGCGATGCGGTTCATCGCAGCGCAACTCGGGCAGGCGATCAGAAGCGGTGCGTCGGTCATGTCGGTCTCCAGGAGGCGGCGCTGCCTGCGCTGCCCGGCGATCGCTGGCGGCGCGCAGGCTGCATGCCGCCAGTGTAGCTGCCATGCCAAAGACGCTGTACCGAGGGCCGGCGGCTGTACCGGCATGCGGATGCGTGGCGAGCTGGCTGCGCCGTGGCGCGCTGCAGCGCTCAGGCCGATTGGCCAAGCGTCATGACAGGCACGAAGCCGCCGTAGATCATGCGCTTACCGTCGAACGGCATCGGGTTGACGGACGGATCCATGCGCGGGTCTTCCATCATCTTGCGCATGCCTTCATCGCGGGTGGCCTTGTCCGGCCATTCGATCCAAGAAAACACGACGGTTTCCTCTTTGGTTGCATCGACTGCGCGATAGAAGTCAGTCCATTGCCCCTGCTGGACATCATCGCCCCAGCACTCCACCACGCGCAGTGCACCGTACTCCATGATGACTGCATCGCCCATGCGGGCATGCGCGATAAATGCGTCTTTGTTGGCCGTGGGGACGGCGAGCACAAAACCATCGATATACGACATAACCACCTCCGCAAACAGGGCGCACGGTGTGCACCTGAGGATAACCAAGGGATGTTGGTGCGACCAAGAACTGGAGAGCAGTGGTGCAGAAGCGTTCATCCAGCACGCTGGCCGCACGAGCATACGGTGCATGCAGCGTGGCAGCACTGCTCGAGTTCGCTGTCGCATGCGCTGCCAGAGGGCGACTGCCGGGTTCGCTGGAGCCGCGTCAGTCGATACGGCAGTCGACATGCTGTGCGTTGATCGATGGTGGGCGCCTGGCCGCCAAAGCTCGCTGGAGGAAGCGCCAGGTTCATCGGCGCGACATGCGCTGGCTACGTGGCATGGTGGCCGCTGGCATTGCAGGCGTTGTGAGAAGCGCGGCGGTCAGGCTGCCAGGTTGTGGCGGCGGAGTCTGGCTTCGAACACCACATCACCCTCTTCGTTGCGCGCCTGCAGTGTGCCACCGTGCGCCTTGACGAATTGGTCGGCAATGAACAGCCCCAGCCCCAGGCCCTGACTGGCATGGAAGCTGGCCTTGAACGGTTCGAACAGACGCGGCATCAGGCTGTCGGGAATGTGGCCGGCGTTGCGCACCGACAGGCGCAGCGTGTCGTGCTCGCGTCCATCCAGATGCACCTGCACCGGATGGCGGCCGCCGTGCAGCACGGCATTGCCGACCAGATTGGACACCACCTGCGCCAGCCGGTCGCCGTCGCCATCGCCATCCAGGTCGCCTTCGGTACGCAGGTCGATGGTGGTGTGCGGATTGGACTGCGCCACTTCGCCCACCACGCTGTTCGCCACCTCACCGAGATTGCAGGGGCCGAACTGCATCGGCAGCCCATCGGTGCGCAGGCGCGAAAAATCCAGCAGTTGCTCGACCATGCGCGACATGCGGTGCGCGCTGTTTTCCAGATGCTCCAGCGTGCGCGCAGCCGAGCTGCCGGCATCGACATCCAGTCCGAGTTTGTCCGCGCATAGCAGGATCACCGACAGCGGCGTGCGCAAGTCGTGGGTGAGTACCGCCATCATGGTTTCGTTGAGCGTGAGCGCGCGTTCCAGCGAGGCATTGCGCGCCTTGAGCAGCCGTCGCTGCTGATACAACTCGATAAACACATTGACCTTGCTCAGGATCACGTGCGGCTCGATCGGCTTGTGCAGAAAATCCACCGCGCCGGTTTCGTAACCCTGGAAGGCACGCATCGGATCGTTCGGCGAGGCGGTCAAGAAAATGATCGGCACATGCCGGGTGCGCTGCGAACCGCGCATCAGCTCCGCCAGCGAAAAGCCGTCCATTTCCGGCATGTGCACGTCCAGTAGCGCCAACGCCACGTCGTGTTCTAGCAGCAGTTCCAGCGCTTGCGCACCGGACGCGGCGCACAGCACGCGGGTGCCGTCGCGTTGCAGCAGCGCTTCCATCGCCACCAGATTCTGCGGCACATCGTCCACGATCAGGATCTTGGTTGATTCGGCATCGTTGCTGGTTGCAGCCGGGCCGGTCGCGGTGAGGTTCATGCGTGAAAGGCTTCCAGTCGGGTGCAGATGGCCTGCAAGGTGAGCACCGCATCGGCGCCGGCATGGGCGAGGGCGGAGGCGGGCATTAGCGACGCGGCAGCATCGTCAGGGCGCTGGATCCAGGCGGTACCGCCAACAGCGCGCACTGCCGCTACACCGGCGCTGCCATCGCTACTGGCACCGGTGAGCAGAATTGCCAGCAGGCGGTCGCCGAACACGTCGGCAGCCGATTCGAACAAGGGGTCAATTGCGGGGCGCGAAAACAATACCGGTGCATCCATCGACAACGCCAGGCTGTCGCGGGTTTCCACCAGCAGGTGGTAGTCGGGCGGGGCGACGGTGACGGTGCCTGCCAGCAGCGGTTGTTTGTCCTCGGCCTCGCGCACCGGTAGCGCGCAGCGCGCATTCAGCAGCCCGGCGATGTGGCTGGGGCGGTCGCGCGGCAGATGCAGCACAACCAGTACCGGCATTGGTAAATCCGCTGCCAGGCCGGACAACAACGCCTGCAAAGCCATCACGCCACCCGCGGATGCGCCGATCACGATCGCGTCGAAATGCTGTGCGTCAGGCGTGCGGCTCATGCGGCCTTCCGATACAGCCGCTGTTCGCGTGCGCACGGCTCGAACGCCTGCGCATGTGCGCCGAATTGCAGCGACTCCTTGCTGCCCAGCCCGAGAAACCCGCGATGTACCAGCGCATCGTAGAACAACCCTACCGCACGATCCTGGAGGCTGCGGTTGAAATAGATCAGCACATTGCGGCACGACACCAGATGTACTTCGGAAAACACTGTGTCGGTGGCCAGGCTGTGATCGGCGAACACGATATTGCGCTTCAAGCGCCGGTCAAATACCGCGCCGTTGTACGCGGTGGTGTAGTAGTCAGACAGCGATGTGCGACCACCGGCATCCAGATAATTACGGCTGAACTGCGCAATGCGATCGATGCCGTAGGCACCGGCTTCGGCCAGGCTCAACGCTTCGGGATTGATGTCGGTGGCATAGATCACCGACTTTTCCAGCAGCCCTTCTTCGTGCAGCAGGATGGCCAGCGACCAGACTTCTTCTCCGGTGCTGCAGCCTGCCACCCACAGTTTGATCGAGGGATAGGTACGCAACACCGGCACCGCATGCTCGCGCAGCATGCGGAAATACGCCGGGTCACGGAACATCTCCGAGACCTGCACGGTGAAGAACTGCATCGCCTGCGCAAAGGTGTCAGGCTCGTGCAGCAAACGGTGCTGCAGATCGGCCACGCGCGCGCAGTCAAAACGCGCCATTGCATGGCGCATGCGCCGCCGCAACGACGACACCGCGTAGTCGCGGAAGTCGTAGTGATAGCGCTGGTACACCGCTTCCAGCAGCATGCGCAGTTCCAGATCGAACAGCTCTACCGGGTTCATTGCCGCGAGCACCACACGCGGCACAGCGACACCAGCTTGTCCACATCGATGGGCTTGGCGATGTAGTCGTTGGCACCGGCTTCCAGGCAACGTTCGCGGTCGTCGGCCATGGCCTTGGCGGTCAGCGCGATGATGGGCAGATCCTGCCATTGACGGTTTGCACGGATCTGCCGCATCGCAGTGATGCCATCCATCTCCGGCATCATGATGTCCATCAGCATCAGGTCCACCTCGTGTTTGGCCAGGTGCTCCAGTGCCTCGCGGCCATTGCGTGCGATCTGCAGCGTCACGCCCAGCGGTTCGAGTACGCTGGACAACGCGAAGATGTTGCGCACGTCGTCCTCAGCAAGCAGGACGGTGGCGCCGTCCAGTACCGCATCGCGGCGGCGCGCTTCGCGCAGCAGGCGCTGCTGATCGCTGGGCAACGACGCTTCCACGCTATGCAGGAACAGCGTTACTTCGTCGAGCAGGCGCTCCGGGGAGCGCACGCCCTTGATGATTATGCTCTTGGAATAGCGGCGCAGGCGTTGTTCTTCGTCGCGGGTGAGCGCACGCCCGGTGTAGACGATCACGGGAGGGAAGGCGACCGCATCGTTGCCGGCCATGCGTTCGAGCAAGTCGTAGCCGCTGCCGTCGGGCAAGGCCAGATCGGTGACCATGCAATCGAAGGTGGAGCCTGCAAGCTGCTCCATCGCCTCGGCGATGCTGCCGACCGCGACGATGTCCAACTGGTCGCGCGCCAACAGCAACTGCAAGTTCGCACGCAATGCGCTGTCGTCTTCGACGATCAACAGGCGGCGCACTGCACGTGCATTGGTTTCTTCCAGTTGGCGGATCGCACCGGCCAACAACTCACGCGTGGCCGGCTTGATGAGATAACCGACCGCGCCAAGCTCCAGTGCAATCTGGCTGCGTTCCAACGCGGACACGACGTGCACCGGAACGTGACGTGTGGCCGGGTCGCGCTTGAGGCGTTCGAGCACGCTCAGGCCAGAGGCATCCGGCAAGCCGATGTCGAGCAGGATGCCGCTGGGGCGTAGCTCTGCCGCCAGACGCAGCGCTTCCTCTGCGTTGGGAGCCACCACGCAATCGAAATCCAGTTCGTGGGCCAGTTCCACCAGCGCCTGCGCGAAGCGAGTGTCGTCTTCCACCGCCAGAATCAGGCGGCCGGGACGGCTGCGTTGGTTGCGATCATCGTCGGCGCGCTGGATCGGTGCAGCGCTGGGCGAAGCGATCGGCAGCGGGGCGATGTGGGCGGCGGCAAGAGCCTGCGCGCCGGGTTGCGCGGCCGTTGACATGCCGCTGCGCTGTTGCACGGAGCCGCCCGCTGTCGAATGCGGTGCCGTGGCGGCATTCGCGGTCACACCAGCAGTGCTGATCACTTCCGCAGGTGCGCCATCGGTGGGCAATTCCAACGTAAAGCAACTGCCCCGGCCCGGCTCGCTGTCCACACGGATGCTGCCACCCATGCGTTGCGCCAGGTCGCGCGAAATCGACAAGCCCAGCCCGGTGCCGCCATAGCGGCGGCGCGTACTGCCATCGGCCTGACGGAACGCTTCGAAGATCACTTCGGTCTGTTCGCGCGCAATGCCAATGCCGGTGTCGGTCACCGCAAAACGCACACGTCCCGGCGCATGTGCCTGGACCCACAGACTGACCTGGCCGTGTTCGGTGAACTTGATTGCGTTGGCCAGCAGGTTTTTGAGGATCTGCTGCAGGCGCTGGCTGTCGACCACCAGCTGCATCGGCGCATCGGCATCGGCTGCGATCTCCAATGTCAGGCCTTTCTGCCGCGCTAGCGGTTCGAAGGTTTCGCGCAGGCGCTGCAGCACCGAGCTGGTAGCGACGGTTTCGTCGGTCAGTTCCACGTGCCCCGCTTCAATCTTGGACAGGTCCAGGATGTCGTTGATCAGCGTTAGCAGGTCGTTGTTGGACGACAGGATGGCCTGCGCGTATTTCACTTGCTCGGCGCTGAGCGTGCCGTCCTTGTTGTCGGCCAATAGCTTGGCCAGGATCAACGCGCTGTTGAGCGGGGTGCGCAACTCGTGCGACATGTTGGCCAGGAATTCTGACTTGTAGCGCGAGGCGGTGGACAACTCGTTGCTATTGCGCACCAGCTGATTTTGCGCGATCAGCAAGGCCTGCTTCTGCGCTTCCAGTGCCTGGGTGCGCTCCTCCAACTGCACGTTGGTCTGTTCCAATTCTGCCTGCTGCACTTCCAGATCGCTTTGCGATTGCTGCAGGCTGCGGCTCTGTTCTTCCAGTTCTTCGTTGGCAACGCGCAGCTCTTCCTGCTGGGTCTGCAGCTCTTCGCTCTGCCGCTGGGTTTCTTCCAGCAAGGCCACTAATTGTGCGCGCAGCAGTGCGGTGCGCAGCGCCAGGCCGATATTTTCGCCGCAGCGTGCCAGCAGTTCTTCTTCGCGCGAGCCGGCGGTGCGTGGGTCAGTCACGCGCCCGAGCTCGATGATGCCGATCACCCGTCCATCGGCAGTGATCGGTGCCAGCAGCAGCTCCTGGCAGCCACTCTGGCCCAGCCCGGAGGCGATCTGCAAATGCCCCGCATCCACACCACGCAGGCGCCGCACCGTGCCACGTTGCAGTACTTCGCCAAGTTGGCCGGCAGTGGTTGGCAGCGTCTGCGGAAGATCGGGCGGCAGCGCCCCACCACCGGTGAGCCGCAGGCGTTCGCCTTCGATGCGATACAGCGCGCCGACCTGCGCATCCAGCGTCTCGCACAAGGCGCGCACCGCGGCGTCGGCCAACTCCTGCGGCGCTTGATCGCCGCGCAAACTGGCTTCGACCGTGTTCTCTGCCTGCTGCAGCCACAGCGCGAATTCGGCCTGTCGGCGTGCGCGGATCGCCTGCATCACCACCAACGCCATCGCCAGAAACGATACGCCGCCGATGCTGCGGTTGACCGATGAAAAACTCGAGTTGGTGCTCGGTGGCGCGAGCTCAAAGCCGATCGCCAGCAAGACGCACGACAACGCGCCCACGACAAGCGGTACCTGCGGACGGTTCTGAAACACCGTCACGCCGACCGCGACGAAGTAG
Source organism: Xanthomonas prunicola (assembly GCF_002846205.1). Classification (GTDB taxonomy): domain Bacteria; phylum Pseudomonadota; class Gammaproteobacteria; order Xanthomonadales; family Xanthomonadaceae; genus Xanthomonas; species Xanthomonas prunicola. The sequence continues at coordinate 425,727 of NZ_PHKV01000003.1, read as the reverse complement.
GTCAGCCACACCGCATAACCCAGTGGGGTGACCAACTCCATGCCCAGCGTGCTAGCCATCAAAGCCCCCGCGATGACCCAAATCCAGCGGTCGCGTGTGGTCGAGATGGTTTGCATAGGGCGCGCGGACCGAACTTGAGAGGGCGGTCATGTTAGCCGATAACTTTCACGCGCAAATCGGCGGAAATTTGACGCTTTTTGCTGCCGGGTTGGCTTGCACGCGACCTTCACGCATCCATCACTATGGTCGCGCGCTTTCACCGGGGAAACATTGCGCGATGGATGCGGAAACGGCCGTCGACAGTGCGGGGCCGCTTTCTTACGAAAGCCGGCAGTGTCAGCTGTTGGTGCAGAGCGTGTCCGATTGCGCGATCTACATGCTCGATATCGCTGGCCATATCCGCAGCTGGAACCCAGGCGGCGAGCGTATCAAGGGCTACAGCGCAAACGCAGTCATTGGCACGCATTTCTCGCGGTTTTATCTGCCCGAGGATGCGCAACGTGATGAGCCTGGCCGCAATCTGGAGATCGCCAGGCGCGAAGGGCGCTTCGCCGCAGAAGGCTGGCGACTGCGCAAGGACGGCAGCCGGTTCTGGGCCAGCGTAGTGATCGAACCGGTGCTGGAATTCGGCGTGCTGGTGGGGTTTGCCAAAGTGACCCGCGATCTCACCGAGCGGCATGAAGCGCAGCAGTTGCTGCAGCAGACGCAACAGGCGTTGTTGCAGTCGCAAAAAGTCGAAGCGTTGGGGCGGTTGACCCTAGGCATGGCGCACGATTTCAACAACCTGTTGACGGTGATGGTGACCAGCCTGGATTTGATCGCGCTACGCGCAGGCGAGGATGCACGCACCCGCATGCTGATCGAAGCGGCGCAAACCGCGGTAGATCGTGGCACCTTGTTGACGCGGCAACTGCTCGCCTTCGCGCGTGGCCAACGGCTGAACCCTGAGCGCCACGCCGTTCAAGACATCGTGACGCGTTCGCAGCAACTATTGCGACGTGCCTGCCCGTCGGCTGTGGGCCTGTCGCTGCAGTTTGCCGAGGCAGTGCCGGACGTGCGCGTAGACCCCGGCCAGCTGGAAGCGGCGTTGCTCAATCTGGTCTTCAATAGTTGCGATGCGATGCCTGCTGGCGGCGCCATCGCGTTGATCACTTCTGCCGTTCAACGCACCGCGCCGTCAGACCCGCAAGGTGTGCCGCGCCGGTACGTCGCCGTTGCGGTGCGCGACGACGGCCCAGGTATGTCGGCGCACGTGGCGCAACGTGCTAGCGAGCCGTTTTTCACCACCAAAGATGTCGGCAAGGGCTCAGGCCTGGGGTTGAGCCAGGTCCATGGCTTTGCATCCCAATCCGGTGGCTTCGTCGCGCTTGAGACCGCACCCGGACGCGGCACCACTGTCACTGTGTTTCTCCCGGCCGTTGAGGAGGCCGAGCATGACTGAATCCCTTCGCCTGCTGATGGTGGAAGACCAAGAAGAACTGCGCGAATTGATCGGCGAAGCGCTGCGCGATGCTGGCATCAGCGTCGACACGGCCGATGATGGCCACAGCGCGTTGCGCATGTTGCGCGGCAGCGGTCCGTACGATGTGGTGTTTAGTGATATCCGCATGCCCAACGGCATGTCGGGCATCGAATTGAGCGAGCAGGTGGCACAGCTGCTGCCGCAGGCGCGCGTCATTCTGGCCTCGGGCTTGGCCAAGGCGCAGTTGCCGCCGTTGCCCGCTCAGGTCGATTTCCTGCCCAAGCCGTATCGCCTGCGCCAGCTCATCGACATGCTCAAGAGCACTGCAGCCAACGCATAAACGTTGGCTGCAGTGCTTCATCAACGGCTCTGGTAATACACCTTGTCGATGGCGATTTCCACCGGTGCAGCCGGCGGATCGGCCACCAGCATGAAGGGCTGTTTGACCGCCTGCAGATCTAAATCGTAGAACGCACTGAACGGGATGCTCACCTCGTGCCAGGCGCCATCGCGCACCAGTCCGTACTGGTTGCCACCGGCCGCAAAATCCACCCAGCTGTCGCCAAAGCTGGTGTTGATGCCGATCTTGAATGTCGATGGCGTGGTGGTCTTGACCTGCAGTTTCAACGCACCGCCGGCATACGCTGCGAGATTGCGATAGTCGCTCTGGATGCCTAACCCAAACCACGCGCCGGCATTGGCGCGGTACGCCATGACACTGCCGCCCTCGAACGGCGCCTGCGCAATCGGGATGAGGTTATTCCATAGATAGAGCTCGGCATCCTGGCCGAAGGTCAGCCGCGCGCTGATATCGGTTTGTTCGGTAAACACGCCAAATCGCCCAGCAGGCACCGCATGTTGCGCACCCACGTACAACTGCGACCCTGGGTTCTGATACAGGCGGATGTAATCGACCTCCATCTTGCCCGGTAGCGGCGCGGTGACTGCGGCCGGTGAGGTCACCCCGGTATAGGTGCCCCCCACCGCCAGATTGAGCAGCAGATACTGCTGCTGATGGAATTCGTGCAACGAGGCGCCTTCGATATTGGAAATCGCAAATTCGAAATACTGCTGCCCGTCGATCGAGACGCGGATGAACTGCGGGTCCCAGGTCATGCGATACACATGAAAATCGTTATGTAGATTCACCGGGCTGGTGTAGCTGGTGTCGTAGTCGGCTTGCGAGCCGTTGTAGTCCCAATGCACGGCCGCACCGATCCGGCGATTTGCGGTGCCGTTGGCGATCGCCGCGGCCATGCCGGCTTCCATCAGATCGATTTCGCCACGCCCAGGCCATACACCGATGGTGCCCAGCATCCAGTACGCCGGCCATAGCCCATTGCCGACGATCGGCGTCTTGATGCGCGCTTCGAGCGTGCCGTATTTGAAATGCATGCGGCCTTCGGTCTTGAGCCGCGCAGAGGTGAAGGGCATGCCGCCGAACGCTTCGCGGCGCGCTTCGATCACCAGCCGGCCGTTCTCGATGCGCGCGTTGTCGGGGCGACTGGTGTAGTACTGCATTTCGCCATTACCCCAGCCGCACAAGCCGATCTGACACCCGTTGCCGACGTCGTAGGTCCACTTGGTGCCGTCGATGGATGGCCCGTTGAAGTTGTCTTCCCACACCAGGGTCTGCGCGTGCACACAAGGTGTCAGTGCGATGCCCAGCACAACAGCGAACTGTACGGTGACGCGGCGTACGACGCTCATGCGTATCTCCAAGGATGGACCGGTGTCCGTGGAGTAGCGACGCTGCGCAGCGCTTGGTTCAGAGTCAAAGCAATTGTTCGATCTGACTCCGTTTCGTGGTGTTCATTCCGGAATACTCCATCAATGGTATGACGCCAGTCGCAAACGTCGGCTGCTGCATGTTGCGCGGCAGCAGCCCGGTGCGATCGGCAATGCTCGCGGCTGGTGCTGCCTCCAATCGGCGCGCTTGCGTACACCCAGCAAAGCCCGGAGCTTGTCGAGGACGCATGGAAGCGGTTGCAGCGCGCTCAGGACATCCGGGCGCGGTACTCGTAGACAATCCCGTGGGCCTCATGCATCTGGCGACCACCAGCGTTGCTCAATGCCCCGCATGCACCGTCCACGCAACCAGGCGGACCACCAGCGGCCGCACCACCAGCACGCAGCAGAACGCAGTGGGCATTGCGATGCGGTAGGCGTCCAGGACGCGCCACCCGAACCCTGGCGTCAGGCCGGTGTTGGCGCCGGTAATCACGATGCACATCAGCAGCGCCATGATCGCGGCCATGTAAAACGCAAACACGAACGGAGTGGCGCGGACACCGAGTTTCCAGCGTGGGCGCGCCAGTGCGGAGGAGGGTGGGGATGACGACATGCGGTGACCTCGCTTGCCGCGAATCAGCGGCGTGGTGCAACTCTAGGATGCGGGTCGCAGGCCGGGTAGATGGCGTAACCTTGCGGCTTACGTAAGAAGATCTTACGAATCGCCAGGGAATACTTGTCCATCAAATGAATATTCTTCAGTCGATTCGCAGTTTTGTCAGTACCGTCGATGCGGGAAGCATTGCCGGTGGGGCCAAGTTGCTGGGCGTCAGCGCCGCTGCGGTCAGCCAGAACATTGCGCGGCTGGAGCACCACCTGGGCGTGCGCCTGCTGCACCGGACCACCCGCAGCCTGGCGCTGACCGAGCGCGGCGCGCTGTACTTCGAACAGGTGAGGCAGCTGGAGCGCGACCTGGAGCGTGCACGCCAGCTGGTGGCCGGCCCGCAGCATGCGCCGGCGGGGCGATTGCGCGTGGCCAGCACCGCTGCATTCGCACGTCACGTGCTCGCACCGATGCTGCCTGCGCTGCGGCAGCGTTACCCGCAGCTGGAGATCGAGCTGCTATGCACCGACCGTGCCGTGCAGCATGCGCAGGAAAGCGTGGATGTCAGTCTGCGGATCGAGGCGCAACTCGAAGATGGCCTGGTGGCACGTTGCATCGCCCAGGTGCCGATGGTGATCTGCGCTGCGCCCGATTATCTGGCGCGCTACGGGATGCCGCAGGGCGCGGACGACTTGAAGTATCACGATTGCCTGTTGCTGCGTTACCCGGTCGACGGACGCTGCCTGCCGTGGAATTTCGTGCGCAATGGCGTGCGTTTCCAGCCGGAATTGGGCAAGGCGATGGTGAGCGACGATATCGATGCGCTCGCCACCATGGCCGCTGCCGGTGGCGGCATCGCGCGCCTGGCCGCCTATGTCGTGCAGCCTTACCTGCAGCGCGGCGAGCTGCAGCCGCTGGTTGTCTCCGATCCGGGCAGCACCACGCAGGCCTTACCGGAGCCGCTGCGGATCTACCTCTGCGTGGCCGACCGCCGCGACTTCACTCCGAAGGTGCGTGCCTTCATGGCGCATCTACTCGAACGCCTGCCGCCAGAGTGGCGGCTCGCAGAGCCGGACGCGCTGCCGGCATCGGCACCCACATCCGTCTAGGTCGGCCAACCAGACATGGCCAGCGACGGCCAGGCGGGCGTGGATGGCGCGCTCACTTCGTGGGCGCGCGTTACATGATGATGTCGAGCACCGGCCTGGCCTGCGTGGTGGTCGCGCAGTCGGTTCGTTACCTGCTCCCAGGGCGACACGCCTGCGATGGCGGGCTCATTGCAGCTTGAGCATCACCACCGAGTGCGCAGGCAGCGCGACCGTCAACACCGTCGCTTGCAGACGGGCACCGTTGAACGTCTTCGGCTCGACGACGCGTGGTTGCGCAAAGGTGTTGTGTGCAGTGATCGCCGGCGCGGTCAAAATCTGCCCATCGACACGGCGTGCAGACAGCCCTTGCACGTCCACGCTGACGGAGGCGGGCATGCTTGCATCCAGGTTGGTCAGCGCAACATACACATTCCCGTCCTTCGCCTTGACCGCCGAGCCGTGCACTGCGGGCACATGCGTGTCGCCATGACGGTACTCCGGTGTTTGCAATTGCATCGGCAAGTGGGTGGCGTCCTGGTAGGGCTTGTACAGTGCAAACACGTGATAGGTCGGCGTCAGCACCATTTTGTCGCCATCGGTGAGGATCATCGCCTGCAGCACGTTGACCATCTGTGCGATGTTGGCCATGCGCACGCGCTCGGCATGCTGGCTGAAGATGTCCAGGTTGAGGGAGGCCACCAGCGCGTCGCGCAGGCTGTTCTGCTGCTGCAGGAAGCCAGGATTGGTGCCGGGCAACGGCGCGTACCACGTGCCCCATTCGTCAACGACCAAGGCCACTTTCTTGGCTGGGTCGTATTTGTCCATGATCGCGCTGTGCTTGGTGATCAGCTCGTCCATCACCAGCGTGCGCGACAGCGTCTGGATCCATGCGGCTTCGTCGAACGTGGTCGAAGAGGCACGCGGCGGCCAGCCCCCGGGAATGGTGTAGTAATGCATGCTCAGCCCATCCATGAACTTGGTGGCTTCGCGCATCATCACCTCGGTCCAGTGGTAGTCGTCATCGCTCGGGCCAGGAGCGATCTTGAGGATCTTCTGGGTGGCTGGCGACTTGACGAAGGTCTGGTAGCGACGGAACACATCGGCCGCGTACTCCGCGCGCATATTGCCGCCGCAGCCCCACAACTCGTTGCCCACGCCGAAATAGGGGACCTGCCAGGGCGCGTCGCGGCCATTGGCGCGGCGCTCGTTGGCCAGACTCGAGCGTGTCGGCGCGGTCATGTATTCGGCCCACTGCGCGATCTCTTCCGGCGCAGCATCGCCCACGTTGCCAGCGATATAGGCCTGGGTGCCGAGCAATTCGGTGAAATCCATAAACTCGTGCGTGCCAAAACGATTGGACTCTTCCACGCCGCCCCAATGCGTGTTGACCCTGATCGGGCGCCTGGCCGGCGTGCCCACGCCATCGCGCCAATGGTATTCATCGGCGAAGCAGCCGCCGGGCCAGCGGATGTTGGGCACGGCGATGGCTTTCAATGCGGCGACCACGTCGTTGCGATAGCCGCGCGTGTTGGGAATCGGCGACTCCTCGCCCACCCACACGCCGCCATAGATGCCGGTGCCCAGATGCTCGGCGAATTGGCCGAACAGTTGTCGCGACACCTGCGCGCCGGGCTGATCCACGCGCAAGGTGCCGCTGACTTTGACGTCGGCAGCCAAGGCGGCTGGCGCGCTGGCAAGTGACGCGGCGACGAAAGCGGCGTTCAACAGCTGCCTGCGCGATGTCCGCAACGCGAGGGAAATCCACTGCATCGGGTCGGTGCTCCTGTGCTGGTCGGTAGTCGGGCGGGTGCTGCTGCGAGGGGCAGCGCGCTGTTAGCGTAGTGCGGGTGATGGCACTTTGTATTGCTGCAGCGCGACCATTGCAGGCGAACGCGGCAGTCGCTGGGCCGCCGTCGTCGCTCGTTAGCCAGGATGTGCGCAGCAGCATGGCCGGCAGCCGCGTCGTGCGGCTATGCTCGCGGGCTTCCCTCATCGGCAGGACGATCCATGCAGCGAGTGTTCGGGCAGTTGCCAGACGGTGTCGAGATTCACGCGCTCACGCTACGCGGCGGGGCCGGTCTCGAGGCGGAAGTGCTCACCTACGGCGGCATCCTGCATACGCTGCAGTTGACCACCGCACAGGCAGTGGTGCCGTTGCTGCTGAACTTGCCGGATCTGCCTGCCTACGCCGCCGATGGCGACAGTCTCAACATCCTGGTGGGCCGCTTCGGCAACCGCATCGCCGGTGCGCGTTATACGCTGGACGGCGTCACCCACGTGCTGGCGGCCAATGAAGGGCGCAACCAGTTGCATGGCGGGCTGCGCGGTTTCGGGCGACGCGTATGGAGCGTGCTGGAGCAGGCGCCCGATTGCGTCGTGCTGGGCTACGACTCACCCGATGGCGAAGAGGGCTACCCCGGCAATCTGCAAGTGCGGGCGAGCCTGCAGCTTCAGGGGCTGAGCCTGCAGCTGGACTTCGAAGCGCACTGCGATGCCACCACTGTGTTGAACCTTACCCATCATCCATATTTCAATCTGTCCGGCGACCCGCAGCTGCGTGCCGCAGCGCAAGTGCTGCGTGTGCCGGCCGATCGCTACCTGCCGGTAGATGTCGAATCGATCCCCACTGGCGAGATCGCGTCGGTGGCCGGTACGCCATTCGATTTCCGCCAGCCTGCTACGCTCGCCGACAACACAGATCTGGCCCATCCACAGATCGTTCTCGGCAAGGGTTACGATCAGTGCCTGGTGCTGGCCGCCGATGCGGACTGCGTTGCCGAGCTGTATTCGCCGCACAGCGGCGTGGCGCTACGCATCCGCAGCGATGCCCCCGCGGTGCAGTTGTATGAAGGCCAACATCTGGACGCACATCATCCGGGACTGGGGCGTGGCGTATGCCTGGAGCCGCAGGACTATCCGGACGCGCCCAATCACGGCAACTTCCCTTCGACGATCCTGCGGCCTGGCGAAACCTACCGCCGCCGCATCAGCTACCACTTCGCCAGTGCGGGGCAGGACCAACCCTGGGACGCCGTGCGTGCCGCGCTGGATGCGTGACGTGAGAGATTCTTTAGGACAAGGAGCTGGCTGGGCTGTGTCGTGCGGGCACGCGCAACCCGATTCCGCTGATTGCGTTGTGAGCTATAAAGTGACGAGCTTTCCGGTCGCCCTCTGCCTGAGGTGCCAGCGGCCTTGGGTGCCCCTAGCGGCCCGTAGAAGATCGAGTCATGGGCGCGCCTGCGCGGCGCTATCACGTCAGCCAGGATGCGCCGAATGCGGGGGGTGCATCTGGCCAACGTCGACTTCGACAGCAGCGACGCCGCTCTGTTCACGCCATGCTTAGCGCGGCCCCAGCACCAGCTCGATCACGAACTTGCTGCCGAAGAACGACAGCACCAGCAGCGCCATCGCGGTGAGCGTCCAATGCACCGCCTTGCTGCCGCGCCAGCCATTGCGCCAGCGGCCGATCAGCAGCGCCCCGAACACGATCCACGACAGGATGCTGAGCACGGTCTTCTGCAGCAGCCGCTGTGCCAGGAAATCCTGCACGAACAACAGGCCGGTCAGCAGGGTCAGGCTCAACAGCACAAAGCCCACCGTGATCGTGCGGAATAGCAGCGTTTCCAGCTCGGTCAACGGCGGCAGTGCGCGCAGCCAGGTGTGGAAATCGCGCCGACGCAGCGCGCGTTCCTGCAGCCACAGCATGATCGCCAGCAGCGCCGCGATGCCCAGCGTGGCGTAGGCCAGCAAGGCCAGCCACGCGTGCAATTCGAGCCGCCAGCCCAGGTCCGAGCTGGGCTCGTGGCCGTAGGCGTGATAGCAGGCCAGCAGAATCGCCGACAGCGGAAACACCACCACGCCCACCGCCGCCATCCGCCCGCGGCCACCAAACACTGCCGTCAGCGCAGCCATGCCCAGCCCGCACAATGACAGCGCCGCGAAGAAATGCATGTCGGGCCCACCAGCGGTGCGCACGGCCACCAGCACGTGGTAACCGGCGTGCAGCACTACCGCGGCCAATGCGGGCGCCAGCCAGCGCGCAGGCGCCTGATTGCCATCGCGCAACACCGCCCGGGTGAGCAGTGCCGTGGCCAGCAGATACAGGGCGAACGCGATGAGAACGATTGTCATCGTAGAAGTTTCGCATATTGGTGGGGCAGGGATTGGGGATTCCAGAATTGGCATTCGGAAAGCGGAAGCCGCGGGTCGCGAGAGAGGTGAGGCGGCGCCTGGCAGCGGAGCGCCCGTGGAGTTGGGTGTGACCTAGCCCCGATTGGGCTAGCGGCTGCTCAGCCAGACCGGCTTGGACGCGTTGCCTAGGCCGGGTAGGGCAGGTTGGCGCGGGCGGCGGCTCGCCGGGGCAGGCCGTCAGCCGGTGCCGCTATAATCGATGCCCGTTTCCCCTTACGCGGTCCCTTGCGCATGTTCGAGTCCCTTACCCAACGTCTCTCCGGCACCATGGAGCGCCTGCGCGGCCGCGGCCGCCTGACCGAGGAGAACATCCGCGAAGCCACCCGTGAAGTGCGCATCGCATTGCTCGAAGCCGACGTGGCGCTGCCGGTGGTGCAGGCGCTGATCGAGCGTATCAAGGTGCGCGCGGTCGGTCAGGAAGTGCTCAAGTCGCTGACCCCGGGCCAGGCGCTGATCAAGATCGTGCGCGACGAGCTGACCGCCGTGATGGGCGCAGCCGCTGCCGACCTCAATCTCAACGTGCCGGCGCCGGCGATCATCCTGATGGCCGGTCTGCAGGGTGCGGGCAAGACCACCACGGTCGGCAAGCTCGCCAAGCACTTGAAGGAAAAGCGCAAGAAGAAGGTCATGGTGGTCTCGGCCGACGTCTATCGCCCGGCCGCGATCGAGCAGCTCAAGACCCTGGCCGAACAGGTCGGCGTGCTGTTCTTCCCCTCCGACGCCGCGCAGAAGCCGGTGGACATCGTGCGCGCCGCCATCAGCGATGCGCGCAAGTCCTTCGCCGACGTGTTGCTGGTCGATACCGCCGGCCGCCTGGCCATCGATGCGGCGATGATGGAGGAGATCAAGGCGCTGCACGCCGCGATCAGCCCCACCGAAACCCTGTTCGTGGTCGATGCGATGACCGGCCAGGACGCGGCCAACACGGCCAAGGCGTTCGGTGAGGCACTGCCGCTGACCGGCGTGGTGTTGACCAAGACCGACGGCGACGCCCGTGGCGGCGCCGCGCTGAGCGTGCGCTACATCACCGGCAAGCCGATCAAGTTCGTCGGTACCGGCGAAAAGACCGACGGCCTGGACGTGTTCCACCCCGACCGTGTGGCCAGCCGCATCCTGGACATGGGCGACGTGCTGTCGCTGGTGGAGCAGGTCGAGCACAGCGTCGACCAGGAAAAGGCCGCCAAGCTCGCCGCCAAGGTCGCCAAGGGCAAGAAGTTCGACCTCAACGACATGAAGGAACAACTCGAGCAGATGCAGAACATGGGCGGCATCCATGGGCTGATGGACAAGCTGCCGGGCATGGGCCAGATCCCGGACAACGTCAAGCAGCAGGTCACCGGCAAGGAAGTGCCGCGCATGATCGCGATCATCAATTCGATGACCAAGAAAGAGCGTCGCAATCCGGCCCTGCTCAACGGCTCGCGCCGCGCCCGCATCGCCCGTGGTTCGGGCATGTTGCCGGCCGACGTCAACAAGCTGATGAAGCAGTACCAGCAGATGGAAAAGATGATGGGCAAACTGGCCGGCGGCGGCATGAAGGGCCTGATGCGCAACATGAAGGGGATGATGGGCGCCATGGGCGGCCGCGGCGGTATGCCGTTCCGGTGAGTCTGACGGGCTGCGCATGTGCGCCGGATGCATCGCGTTGATGCGCGGCGCACTTGCGTGATGCGTGCCTGGGCGTTGCGACCACGCCGAGACGCATCAGTTGGACGGTGCGGTGGTCGATTGAAAATCGCCATGCCAGCCGTTGAAGCGAAGACCTTCCGAGTTAGGTGCCAGGCTGCGCGCCATTGGCCAGATCTTGCCGCAGCCCTGCGGTTTTCGACGCGTGGCGCGCGGGTCGCCTTCGAGATGGACAGATGACCGAAAGCCGGATGTATCCCGCCCAGGACGACGCTGCGATGTTGGCGGCGTATGCCGATGCACGCACGACGTTCAAGTATTTCTGGCGCGAACTGTCGTGGGAATATCGTCGGATCGTGCCGGCGTTGTCCCTGGCAGCGATCAAATTACCGTTTGCCACCGACGCATCGGCGGTTAGTGCGCCTTCGCACGAGCACATGTGGGTATCGGACGTGCAGTTCGACGGCGACCAGTTGTCCGGCAGCCTGCTCAATGACCCGGCATGGATCTCGGGGCTGGCCGCCGGCGACGCTGTCTCTGCGCCGATCGGCGAACTGGAAGACTGGATGTACGTCATCGATGGGCTGGCTTATGGCGGCCATACCATCGACGCGATGCGTCGCACGATGCCGCAGGGCGAACGCGCCGAACACGATGCTGCATGGGGCCTGGGTTTCGGTGGTCCGGGTGCAGTGCGCCTGGTGCCTGCGCGCGTACAGGAGCGCGAAGGCGGCTTGTTGGGCAAGCTGTTCGGCAGCAAGCCGGCTCGGCCCACTGCAGCGGAGCAGGATCCGTCCGAGTGCGAGCATCCGATGAGCGAGAACATGGGCGCCAAGTTCGACGAGGGTCTGCGCGACCAGCCCGACGTGGTGCATTTCCGCGACGATGCCGGTTGGACGCTCCTGCAGCGCGACGCCCTGGCCGGAAATTACCAGCCGGTCTCACTGCTGCTCAAGCACGGCGCGGATGCGTCGCTGCGCACACCCTCGGGAAAAACCGCGCTGGATCTGGCGCGGCAGATGCAGTGGCCCAGGATCGTGCAACTGCTCGAAGGCCATCGCTGAGGTCGTCATGACACACTCGCTCCGGTTGGATGGCCCGTACGCACGCGTCGCCCGCTTCTGCGAGCGCTTCGGCTTGCGCATCCCGCTCCTGCTCAGCCCCATGGCCGGCGCCTGCCCGGTGCCGCTGGCGGCCGCTGTCGCCAATGCCGGCGGTATGGGCGCGATGGGGGCGGTGTTGTCGCAGCCGCAGGACATCGTGGCGTGGATGGCGGCATTTCGCGAGGCCAGCGCAGCACCTGCGCAAGTCAATCTGTGGATTCCCGACCCGGCGCCTGCGCGTGATGCGGCTGCCGAAGCTCGCCTGCGTGCGTTTCTTGCGCAGTGGGGGCCGCAGGTGCCGGAGGCTGCAGGCGATGCAGCGCCTGCCGCTTTCGATGCGCAATTCGATGCCTTGCTCACTGCGCGCCCAGCGGTTGCGTCCTCGATCATGGGTGTATTTCGGTCCGATCAGGTGGCACGTCTAAAAAGTGCTGGCATCGCCTGGTTCGCCTGCGCCACCACCTTGGAGGAAGCGCTGGCGGCGCAGGCGGCAGGCGCCGATGCGGTGGTCGCGCAAGGTGCCGAAGCCGGTGGTCATCGCGGTGCGTTCGATACCGGTCGCGCGGCGCTACAGATGACCGGGCTATTTGCGCTGTTGCCGCGTCTGGTCGATCATCTCGACATCCCGGTCATCGCTGCCGGTGGCATTGCCGATGCGCGTGGCATTGCCGCAGCGCTGACGCTGGGCGCGAGCGCAGTGCAGATCGGCACCGGCTTCCTACGGACGCCCGAAGCGGCGCTGCCAAGCGCCTGGGCCGATGCACTGGCGGCCGCCGAGCCGGAACAGACCCAGCCAACCCGCGCGTTTTCCGGGCGCCTGGGGCGGGCATTGCTCACGCCCTACGTGCGAGCCGCCGCTGCACCGGATGCGCCGCCGCCTGCGCCCTATCCGGTGCAGCGCGGGTTGACCGCAGCGATGCGCCAGGCAGCGGCGCGCGACAACCGGCTGGCAGCGATGCAGGCCTGGGCGGGCCAATCCGCATGGATGGCGCCAGCCCAGCCGGCCGGCGAACTGGTCGCGCAGTGGTGGAGACAGGCGCAGGCGCTGCTATGTCGCTGATCTTCTGCAATGGCGCTCCGGCCAGCGCGCAACAGCTCGGCGCTGCCGCGCTGATCAACTACGGCCACTTCACCACGCTGCAGGTGCGCGACGGCGCCACGCTGGGGCTGGAGCTGCATCTGCAGCGCCTGCAGGAAGGCAGTCGCGCGCTGTTCGGCCAGGAGCTGGAAGCAGACCAGCTGCGGGCGCAGATGCGCGCTGCGCTGCTCGCATCGGCCATGGCCGATGCCAGTCTGCGCGTCACCGTGTTCGCGCCCGACTACGATTTCCGCAACCCGTTGCGCGAGGTCGCACTGGATGTGCTGGTCGCCATCTCGCCGCCGGCCGACATGCCCGCGACCGGGTTGCGCGTGCAGGTGACCGATTACATGCGCGAGCGGCCGGAACTCAAGCATGTCGGCACGTTCCCGCTCCTGCATCTGCGCCGGTTGGCCATGCAGGCCGACCACGACGATGTGGTGCTACAGGACCGGCAGGGCAGGGTGCTGGAGGGCGCATTCTGGAATCTGGGCCTGTGGGAGCGCGGCGGGCTGGTCTGGCCGCAGGGGCCGGCACTGCTGGGGACCCGGCAGCAGTTGCTGCAGTCCGGGCTGAAGACGCTGGGTATCGCCCAGATCAGCCGCCCGGTGGAGCTGGGCGAACTGGAGCGTTTCGACGGCGCATTCGCCTGCAATGCGCGTGGACAGCAGGCCATCGTGGCGCTGGGGCCGGCGCGCTGGGGGCCGCATGCCGCCCAGTTGCCGCTGCTGGAGAGGGCCCTGCAAACCCATGTCTGGCAAGCGATCTGAGCGATCCGGTGTGCTGGCATCGGGTGGCTTGGCTTCGCCGCCGGAGCCCGTTATAATCGCCGGCTTACCGCGCCACTCTGGCGATTGGGCAACTCAGGAAAACGACACCATGGTCAAGATTCGACTGACCCGCGGCGGCGCCAAGAAGCGTCCGTTCTACCACATCATCGTGACCGACGTGCGCAGCGCGCGCGACGGCCGCAACATCGAGCGTCTGGGTTACTACAACCCGGTTGCGCAGGGCGCAGAACCGCGCATTGTGCTGGACATCGCCCGCGTCGACCATTGGGTCGGCAACGGTGCGCAGCTGACCGACAAGGTGCGCAACCTGTATCGCGAAGCCAAGTCCCAGGCCGTCGCGGCCTGATCTTGAGGGCTGGGTGTCGCCACCCGGCCCAGAGTCGACGCAGATGAAGCAGACCGAGCGCCGCATCCTGTTAGGCAGGGTTGTCGGCGCTTTTGGTGTCAAGGGCGAGCTGAAGCTCGAATCCTGGACCGAGCCGCGTAGTGCGATCTTCCGGTACCAACCGTGGATCGTGCGCGCGCCGTCGGGACAGGAGTCTTTGATCAGCGGCGTGCGTGGGCGCGACCAGGGCAAGAATCTGATTGCGGTGTTCCCCGGCGTCACCGACCGTGACACGGTTGAAGCCATGCACGGGACTGAAATCTACGTCGCGCGCAGTGCGCTGCCGCCACCCAGACCCGATGAATATTACTGGGTGGATCTTGAAGAGTTGCAGGTGGAGACCGTCGAGGGCGTCAAGCTCGGCACGGTGTCGCACCTGTTCTCCACTGGGTCCAATGACGTGGTGGTCGTGCGTGGCGATCGCGAGCGCATGATTCCGTTTGTGTTTCCGGATTTCGTCAAATCCGTGGACTTCGAGGCCAATCTGATCGTGGTCGACTGGGATCCGGATTTCTGATCAAAGCGGCGCTTCGGCTCTGCGCTTGCTCTACCCATTCCCCAATCCCGATCCCCGATTCTCCAGTGCGCATCGACGTCATTAGCTTGTTCCCCGAGTTCATCGCGCAATGCGCGGCGTTCGGCGTGGTCGGGCGCGCGCAGGAGCGTGGCTTGCTGGAATTGCAGGGCTGGAATCCGCGTGAGCATGCGCAGGGCAACTACCGCCGCGTGGACGACCGTCCATTCGGTGGCGGGCCCGGCATGGTGATGCTGATCGAGCCATTGCGGGCCTGCCTGGATGCGGCGCAAGCCGCAGACGCGCGGCCGGCACCGGTGATCTACCTCAGTCCGCAGGGGCGCCCGCTCACACAGGAGCTTGCGCGTGAGCTGGCCCAGTTGCCACGCATGGTGCTGCTGTGCGGGCGCTACGAGGGGGTGGACGAGCGCTTCCTGGCGCAGGCGGTGGATATGGAAATCTCCATCGGCGACTACGTGTTGTCCGGAGGCGAGTTGGCCGCTGCGGTGGTGGTGGATGTGGTGGCGCGCTTGCAGGACGGGGTGTTGAACGACGCCGAATCTGCTGCGCAGGACAGTTTCGAAGGGCCGCATGGGCTGCTGGATTGCCCGCACTACAGCCATCCGGCCAGCCACGCATGGGGCGATGTGCCCGATGTGCTGCGTTCGGGCAATCACGCGGCAATTGCGCGCTGGCGCCGGCAGCAGTCGCTGGGCCGGACCTGGTTGCGTCGCCCGGATCTGCTCGACGAGACGGGGCTGGACAAGAACGATCGCCGTCTGCTGGACGAGTTTCGCCGCGAACTCGTCCCGGGCGACGAGAAATAAGGGCTCACCCCTAGCTCTTGCTAGATTGATTGGGGTACAATATGCGGCTTGCTGGCCAGCCTTGCGTCTGGCCCTCTTACGAACCTCGAGCAATCGCCGTGCGGCGACTGCCGGTCCAATATCACCAGACACGCGGTGCCCATCATGAGCAAACTCAACAAGACCATCCTGGCTGACTTCGAAGCCGCCCAGATCCAGCGCAAGCTGCCGGAATTCAACCAGGGCGACACCGTTGTGGTGAACGTCAAGGTGAAGGAAGGCAACCGCGAGCGCGTGCAGGCCTATGAGGGCGTCGTGATCGGGACCAAGAATGCCGGTCTGAACTCCGCTTTCACCGTGCGCAAGATCTCGCACGGCTTCGGCGTCGAGCGCGTATTCCAGACCCACAGCGCCATCATCGATTCGGTCGAAGTGAAGCGCCGCGGTAAGGTGCGCGCCGGCAAGCTGTACTACCTGCGTGGTCTGGAAGGCAAGGCTGCCCGCATCAAGGAAGATCTGGCCGCTGCTGCACAGGCCAAGGCCGCGCGCCAGGCTGCTGCCAAGGCTGAGTAAGTCACACTGGCGGGGTTGCCCCGCCACTGCCAAACAGCCGCCTTCGGGCGGCTGTTTGCGTGTGTGGGAAGGCATGTCCCAGCGGTTCTGACGTGGGGTCGTGCCAATCGCGACTGGCGTTGACGGAGTCTGTGAAGCGAGCGCACGTTCGCGGGCGAGAGCGGTCGGTGTTGTCCGCAGTGCGCTTGGTTTTGCGACGATTCCCGGCACTCGATGCGCGCCAAGTCGACGCTCGCTTGCTATGTGGTTGTTGCCGGTCTGGTTGGATCAACGTCAGAAGACCGTTGTGGATTGCAGGTATTCGTCGCGCCGATACGCAAGACCTCGCTAGCGTCTTTCAGAACCGCACCACGCGCAGATCCTCACGACGAGTTCGAGCTTGGATGGGCGCGTCCTCAGCTGCTGACGCTGGATTGCTAGTCGTGCTCTGGCGCAGGGAGTGCAGCTCCCGGAATCCATTCGCACGCCTGCAGCAACCGCGGCTAACGCTGCGGCGCCTGCGGTAGCGGTTGCTGTGCGCCTGGCACGACGGTGAGCGGGGCCGGGTCGGCGACCGGTGATGCCGGATGCGCTGGTACTTCGGCCGCCGCTGCCAGTTCGGACGGGTGGGTGGGCGTGGCCAGCATGCGTGCCTTGCGCCAGCCGCCCCAGCGGTAATACCCCAGCGACAGCAGCATCGAGCAGGTCGAGCTGATCGGAAAGCTCCACCACACCGCGTCGGCGCCCAGATGCGGCAGCAGGACGTTGGCCAGCGGCACGCGCACGCCCCACAGCGAAAACGCCAGAATCAACAACGGCGGAATCACCGCGCCGGTGGCGCGCACCACACCCGAGACCACGAAGCTGACACCGAACAGCAGGAACGACCAGATCGCGATATGGTTGAGGTGTCGCGCGATCTCCAGCGTGGCGCTGCCTTCGGGCAGGAACAGGGCCAGGGTCCAGCGATCGAACAAGATCAGCAGCACGATCAGCAGGCCCGTCATCAAGAAGTTGGCGGCGATGCCGGTACGCGCGACGGCATCCACGCGCGGCCACAGACCGGCGCCGACGTTCTGGGCGGCCATCGTCGAACAGGCGGCACCCACCGCCATTGCCGGCATTTGCACGTAGTTCCACAGCTGCAGCCCAGCGCCGAACGCAGCAGCGGTTTCGGTACCGAAGCTGTTGACCAGCGACAGCATGGCGATCATCGACAGCGAGATCATCACCATCTGTAAGCCCATCGGTACGCCCTTGACGATCAGAGCGCGCAAGATGGTGGTGTCGATGAGAAACAGGCGCAGGTCGTTCCGGCCCAGCCACAAGACATGGCGTTTTTTGCGCAGATAAATCAGCAGCCCGGCGAGTGCGACGACTTGCGCGATCAACGTGGCCCAGGCCGCACCGGCAATGCCTAGTGCCGGAAACGGGCCGATGCCGAACAACAGCAACGGGTTGAACACGATATCCAGCAGCACCGACAGCAACAAGAAACGGAACGGTGTGCGTGCGTCGCCGGTGCCGCGCAATGCCGCCGACAGGAAAGCAAACAGGTACAGCGTCGGCATCGCCAGGAAAATCACGCGCAGATAGTCTTCCGCCAGCGCTTGCGAGGCAGCCGGCGTGCCCATCGCAGCGAGCAGGTGCGGTGCCAGATACCAGCCGAGCACCGCGATCACGGCCGACAGTCCGCCGAAGAAGCTCGCACTGGTGCCCATGACCTTGCGCGCCTGGGCGATGTCGCGCGCGCCCATCGCCTGGCCGATCAGGATGGTCGAGGCCATGCCGATGCCGAACACCGAGCCAATCAGGAAGAACATGATGCTGTTGGCATTGGCCGCCGCGGTCAGCGCTTCTTCGCCGAGATAGCGGCCGATCCAGATCGCGTTGACCGAGCCGTTGAGCGACTGGGCGATGTTGCCGGCCATGATCGGCAGTGCGAACAACAGCAGGTTCTTGCCGATCGGGCCTTCGGTCAGGACAGCGGATTTGGGCATCGCAGTCGTATCGTGGCGCAGAAGGTGCGCACACTAGCATTGCGCGGGTGAGCCCGGATGCACGGTGCATGCGGCTGCAATGCAACAGGACCGGTGCCAGGATCGGCTGGCCTGGCTGTTGGGGCTGAAGGTAGCCAGCGCAGTGTCGCCGCGCCTCTTCGAGGACGCTTCTGGTTCTAGCCGCTTGAGTTCCGCAGCCACTGCCCAAACATCGGTTTTGGCGCAAACCATCGTCGCCGACCACGCCGGCCGCCACGCCGGCGTTCCGAAAGATCGCAGTGCTTGCGCGCATCCCACGATGTGCTGCGCGAGCCAACGCACGACACGAGACCGCGAGACGCATGAATCTGGAGCAGGAACAGACGACAACGGTCAGGCTGGACGTCTGGCTGTGGGCGGCGCGCTTTTTCAAGACACGCAGCCTGGCCAAGAACGCAGTGGAGACGGGTAAGGTGGATGTCGCCGGGCAGCGTCCCAAGCCATCGCGCACGCTGCGCAGCGGCGAGCAGTTGCGTATCGACCGCGGCGGCGAAATCTTCGAGATCACCGTTGCCGCGCTCAGTGATGTACGCGGCCCGGCGCCGGTCGCACAGGCGCTGTATGTTGAAAGCGATGGTTCGCGCGAAGCCCGCGCGCAATGGCGCCTACAGCGCGCTGCCGAGCGCACTGGCTATCGTGCGCCGGAGGGCAAGCCGGACAAGCGCGCGCGCCGGCTGATCACTGCACTGGGCGATATCGACGCGTTGTAGCGCGCAGCTGCGGTGAGCAAACCTTGCAAACGCAAACGCCCCGATCAGCCGGGGCGTTCGTGTTGCGGTGCTCACTCACATGCGTTGTGCAGCGGCATGTGAGTGAAGGTGCTTATGCCAGATCGAAACGATCCAGCTGCATCACCTTGGTCCAGGCGGCAACGAAGTCGTGCACGAACTTCTCCTGTGCGTCGGCGCTGGCGTAGACCTCGGCCACCGCACGCAGGATGGAGTTGGAGCCGAACACCAGATCCACACGCGTGCCGGTCCAGCGATGTTCGCCGGTGCTGCGATCGCGACCTTCGTACAGATCCTTCGCCTCCGACGTGGGCTTCCACTCGGTGCGCATGTCGAGCAGGTTGGCGAAGAAGTCGTTGCTCAGCACGCCGGGGCGGGTGGTGAACACGCCATGGCTGGAGTCGCCGACATTGGCGCCGAGCACGCGCAGGCCGCCGACCAGCACGGTCAACTCGGGCGCGGTCAGCGTCAGAAGCTGTGCCTTGTCGATCAGCAATGCCTCCGCGGGCACTGCATAGCGTTGCTTGGCGTAGTTGCGGAAGCCATCGGCCACCGGTTCCAGCACGGCGAACGATTCGACATCGGTCTGCTCCTGCGAGGCATCGGTGCGGCCGGGTGCGAACGGCACGGTGACGCTGTGACCAGCGGCCTGTGCGGCATGTTCGACCGCGGCATTACCGGCAAGCACGATCAGGTCGGCCAGCGAGATCTGCTTGCCGCCCGACTGCGCGCCATTGAAGTCGGCCCGGACGCGCTCCAGCGTGCCCAGCACCTGTGCAAGCTGCGCGGGCTGGTTGGCCTGCCAATTCTTCTGCGGTGCCAGACGGATGCGTGCGCCATTGGCGCCGCCACGTTTGTCCGAGCCGCGGAAGGTCGATGCCGATGCCCACGCGGTGGACACCAGCTGCGCCACGCTCAGGCCGGAGTCGAGGATGGTCTGCTTGAGGGCGGCGGCGTCCTGCGCATCAACCAGCGGGTGGTCGACGGCCGGCACCGGGTCCTGCCACAGCAATTCTTCGCTCGGCACCTCGGTCCCCAGGTAACGCGAGCGCGGGCCCATGTCGCGGTGGGTGAGCTTGAACCAGGCACGGGCGAACGCGTCGGCGAACTGGTCGGGGTGTTCGTGGAAGCGACGCGAGATGGCCTCATAGGCTGGGTCGAAACGCAGCGCCAGATCCGTGGTCAGCATGGTCGGCCGATGCTTCTTTGATGCATCGTGGGCGTCGGGAATGATGGCGTCGGCACTCTTGGCCACCCACTGGTGCGCGCCGGCCGGGCTCTTGCTCAGTTCCCACTCGAACTTGAACAGATGGTCGAAGAAGTCGTTGCTCCACTGCGCCGGGGTGGTGGTCCAAGTGACTTCCAGGCCGCTGGTGATGGTGTCGGCACCCTTGCCGCTGCCGTAGCGGTTGTGCCAACCCAGGCCCTGGCTCTCCAACTCGCCGGCTTCCGGTTCGGCACCGACGTTGTCGGCCGGGCCGGCGCCGTGTGTCTTGCCGAAGGTGTGGCCGCCGGCGATCAGCGCCACGGTCTCTTCGTCGTTCATCGCCATGCGTGCGAAGGTGTCGCGAATGTCACGCGCGGCGGCGACCGGGTCGGGCTTGCCGTCCGGGCCTTCCGGATTGACGTAGATCAGGCCCATCTGCACGGCGGCCAGCGGGTTCTCCAGATCGCGGGTGTGCGGCACTTCGCTGTCGTCGTCCTTCACCAGCACGCCGTGCGCTTCGTCCACGCCGGGCGAACCACGCGAATAGCGCTCGTCGCCACCCAGCCACTTGGTTTCGCGGCCCCAGTACAGGTCCTGATCCGGTTCCCAGGTGTCTTCGCGGCCACCGGCAAAGCCGAAGGTCTTGAAGCCCATGCTTTCCAGCGCGACGTTGCCGGTGAGGATCATCAGGTCGGCCCAGGAGATCGCCTGGCCGTACTTCTGCTTGATCGGCCACAGCAGGCGGCGCGCCTTGTCCAGGCTGACATTGTCCGGCCAGCTATTGAGCGGTGCGAAGCGCTGCTGGCCGCGACCGCCGCCGCCACGCCCATCGCCGATGCGGTAGGTGCCGGCGCTATGCCAGGCCATGCGCACGAACAGCGGACCGTAATGGCCGAAGTCGGCCGGCCACCAGTCCTGCGAGTCGGTCATCAGCGCACGCAGTTCCTGCTTGAGCGCGGCCAGATCGATGCGCTTGAACGCCTCGGCATAATTGAAGGTCTGGCCCAGCGGGTTGGACTTGCTCGAATGCTGGCTGAGCAGGTCCACGCGCAACTGCTTGGGCCACCAATCGCGGTTGGTGGTTCCGGTACCGACGACGGCGTGATTGAACGGGCACTTTGCTTCGGTGGTCATGGCTGTACCTGTGTGCGGTGGCACTTGGGGAGCAGCGCGCCCATGCGGCCGGCGCGTGCGAGACGAACAGAGACGTGAAAGAGAGGATTGCGATGCGCAGCGATCTGATTCCTGTTGCGGTGCGCAGCGGTGGGAGGTGGCGGGAAGGACGGCGATCCGGGCGAGCAGGCCAGTCGGCTCTACTGCATCAACGCAGGCACGATAAGCCGTCCTTTCGGTTAGAGGAATTAGAATGATATGACCGCTACGATAGCTTTTAGCTATGGGTCTGCGGCTTCCGCAGCATTCGCGCGTCGATTGCAGCATGCCGCTTTCATTCGATTCAACATCCTGCTTCACATATCTGCGCGTGCAACGCGATCGGCAGCGACAGGAAACGCGCGCAAGCGGCCGGCGTGCGAGGGGCGAGTGAGGATGCTGCACACGGCTGATATCCCTGCGCCACCGGCGGCGAGGGCACGACGCGCGGGCCAAAGTAGCGCGCCGACGCATCGCGTCGGCGCATTTGTTATTTTGTAACATATGCGCCAGGCGTATCTCGCTTGCCCGCTTCACGACGCCGCTAAGAGAAACTCCCATGACTGCCAATGCCGTTGCTGACACTCCCCAAAGCTCTGCCCCCGCACGCACTGCTGCCTATTGCCTGACCGAGGCAGGCAAGGTGCTGCTGCGCTGGGCGGAAACCGTGGGCAGGCGCGATATCGATGCCTTGCTCGCGTTGTACGCGGCCGACGCGATCCTGGTGCCCACGCTGTCGGACGATATCCGTGGCCGGTATGAAGACCGACGCACTTATTTCGAGTCCTTCCTGGCGGTCGATGGCTTAAGTTGCGGCGTCACCGTGCAGAAAAAGCGGGTGAGCTCCAAATTAGGCACGGTGGTGATCGGTGGCTTGTATACCTTCGTGTTCGTTCGCAATGGCGTGTCCGAACCAGTGAACGCCCGCTTTTTGTTCACCTTCGAGGAGATCGAGGGGCAGTGGTTGATCACCGGGCACCACTCCTCGCGCGCGTCGGAAGGCGTCTAGGGCGCTGACAAACGACAGCGTTCGCCGCCAGGCGAGCGTGGCCGGCGCCCGGAATGTGCATGCCCCTGCCACCCCGGTTCTGCGCGCACTGTCCACGCCCATTTGGCGTCTGCCCGCTACGGTTTGTTAGCGGCGCCAAGCCGTCTCAGTGCTCCGCTATGCGTCTTGGGCGGAGGACGCGCAATGCAGCGCGCGGCCGTACGCTGGCACGCAGCCTTCTGTAGGCCAGGATGACGCCGGTCATGCTCAGACACCAGCCGATCGCCAGCAAGGTGAGTTGCAACGCCAGTCGCAGCCGCGAATGGGTGCTCAGGCCTGGTAGGCGGGTGGTGTGCAGCGCAAAGTACAACCAGGCATAGGCCTTGCGGCTTGCATCCAGTTGTAGCAGTGGCCGGCCGGTCTGCGCGTCGACGTAGAGCGCTGCGTCCTGCGGCCTTGCCAGTGCAAGGCGCAGGGCATCGTCGGGAATGGCGTCGGCCTCACGGTACAAGGCATCATCGTGTTGCGCGTCGCTATGGTCGGGATCGGCCGCCAGTGGCCATGTCTTGGCCGCCGCGGCGAGAATCGCGGCGCGGCGTGCCTGCGCCGACATGCGCGCTGCGGACAGACCGGACAACGCCAAGGTGGCGCTGGCGACCCCGCCGCCGCGGCCACTTGCCCATGCCTGTCCGCCGACGACGCTGAACGCGATCTCGCCGCTGCGATCCAGTGGCTGGAGTGCGCCGGGTGCGACGCCCGCCAGCGCTTTTTGCAGCGAGGCCGCCGCGTAGCGCTGTACCGCTTGCGGCAACGGCTGCCCACGCGAAAACAGCCGGCCATGATCCATCGACAGCCAGCCGCTGAAGATCCACACCAGCACGATCGCCGCGCCGCCCAGGCCGAGTCCGTGGTGCCAGCGCAGCACGCCACGAAATGCCGACCAGCCCGCCCGCTGGTGCATGCGGATCTGCCATGTCCGATACAGGCCGAGCAAGGTTCCGGACATCGCGCCGATCAAGGCGGCCAGCGCCACCCACCAGACCGTGCGATCCCAGGTGCCGACGTCGTGGCGCAGCACGGTGAAATACAGCCAGTGCGGAATCGCGCCCAGCCAATTCCAGCGCCGTTCGCTGGCGCGGGTGCGCTGCATCACCTCGCCGCTGCGGGCGGACACGTACAGCTCGGTCCCTGCGGCATCGTCCAGCTCGACGCGGTAAAACGGACGCCAGGTATCGAAATGCTGGTGCACGCTCCACTGGTCCACCTGCAGTGGCCCGACCAGCCGGCGCACCCGTGCATGGGCGAAGCGCGTAGCGACCTCGCGTGCCTGTGTGCTGTTCAGCAGGCCGAGCTGGACTCCGCTGTGCGCATCGATGCTGCGCACAGAGATGGCGCCATCGACCACATAGCGCGGCTGCCCGGCGACCGAGATCAAGCGCATGCCGTCGCCGCCGCCGCTGGCCGCCAGGGCCATGGCCGGCGCGATCTTGACCTGTGCCAGCACCAGCGGTTCGCTCCCGGCGCGACGGGCGCTATCGGGCAGGGAGGGGAACGGCACGAACAGCATCACGATGCCGCTGCTGAACCACACCACAAACGCCAGGCACACTGCGACCCCGAACCACCGATGCAGCCATGCCAGATGCGCCCATAGGCGCCGGCTAGAACGTGGCACGCAGGCTAAGCGCGTAACTGCGCGGTTGGCCCAGCATCACCTGTTGGGGATAGGAGATGTCGGCCCACTGCACGTAGCGTTTGTCGAACAGATTGTCTGCACGCAGTGTCAGCGCCACCGATGGGGTCAGCCGATAGGTGGCATAGATATCGGTCAACGCGTAGTGCTCCAGCTGCAACGTGTTGGCGGTATTGCCGTAGCGTTTGCCCACGCCATGCAGGCCGAGCCCGAGTTCCAACGGCAACGCGCCGACCGCATCCAGATGGGTCCAGAGGTTGAAGACGGTGCCCGGAATATTGGGCGGGCGATTGCCGGAGACGTCGTGACCGGTGCTGCTGTCGATGAAGTCGCGGTAGCGGGCGTCGGTGTCAGCCAGATTGGCGTCCACTGCCCATTGTTCGGTGAGTCTGGCCGAGGCCGAAAGGTCCATCCCGCGCGAGGTCTGGGCCCCGATGTTGCTGAGCATGTCCTGGGCCGTCAGGCTCAGGATGTTGTCGCGGCGAATGTCGTACAGCGCCAGGGTGGCACTGGTGCGCTGATCCTTGCTTGAGGCCTTGATGCCGGCTTCGTACTGACGCGATGTGCTGAGTCCGAAGTCTTCGCCGGCATTGACCAGCAAGAGATTGGAACCAGGCGGATCGCTGCCGGTGGTGTAGGAGATGTAGGGCGTCACCGTCGGGGTCAGCGCGTATACCAACCCGACCCGGGCGTTGTTCGGCCGGTAATGCCGCGAAAAGCTGGTGGCGGCCTGAAGCTGGCCGTCCGCGGTGAAGTTGCGACGGTCCAGATCCAGCGAGTCCCAGCGCCCGCCCAGCACCAGTTTCAGCTGTGCATCCAGGTCCAGCGCGTCTTCCACGAACAGCGCGGTATTGGTCCAGCGGGTCGGACTGCGTCGCCGCTGACGCTCGCCGAAGACACCGCTCGGTCCCAGCCTATCGATATCGACACTGTCGCCATCGGGAAAGCCGCGCTCGCGCACGAACTGCATCTGGTTGTAGTCCAGCCCGACCACCAGTCGATTGGCGTGCCCGCTCACCGGCTGGTCGATCGTTACGCTGGTCTGGTTGCCCCACAGATGCTGGCGATGGAAGACGACGAAACGGTCGCGATCGATCCGCCCGTTGCTGGCGTTGTAGGCGTAGCTTTCGGCATTGACCCAACGGCGCGAGGCGTCGAAGGCATAGAGCAGGCTGCGAACGCTGATGGTCTGGTTCGGCGACCAGAGCAGCCAGGCCTGCGGCCACAGCTGGCGCGAGGCGATGTCTGCGTCCACGACGTTGTAGTTGTTACGGCGCAGGGCCGCATCCACCACCAGGCCATCGGAGCTGCGCAGCGCGTCGTGCAGCGGCGCACGTGCAGCGGCGTCGGGTCTCAATGGCGTGCCGAAATAGGTGCTGGGATGGTCGTTGGCGTAGTCCACTGATACTTGCGCGCGCAGCGTGGCGCTGGGTCGCCAGAGCAGCGCGGCACTGACATTGAGCGTGTCCGAGCCGGTGGCGTGCACGAAGCCGTCCGAAGATACCCGGCTGATATCGGCGCGATAGGCCACGCTGTCGTCGAGGCGGCCACCACCGCCAAGTCCTGCTTGCCGGCCACCGAAGCGCGAGACGCCGGCGAGCCCATCGTAGCTGGGCGTGTCGAAGCTCGGTTGCTTGTCGATCACGTTGACCACGCCGCCGATCGCGCCTTGTCCGTAGATCACCGATGCCGGCCCCTTGAGCACTTCCACGCTCTGCAGATTGAAACTGTTCTGCGGGCGTGTGGTCATGCTCGACGGTCCCAGATAAAGCCCGTTGTGCAGCATAGTGATCTGGTCGCCGCTGAAACCGCGCATCGTCAGGGTGGATAGATTGCCTGGCGAGCCGCCGCTGGTGATGCCGGGCAGGGTGGTCACCGCCTGCTCGACGCTCTGCACTCCACGCGCTTGCATGGTGTCGGCATCGATCGCATCGAGTGTGGCCGGTGTCTGTGCCGGCGACAGGCCGAGTCGACCGGCGGTGGGCAGCAGGGGCGTGGGTAGAGACTCTGCCTGGACATTGATCGCGTCCAGCGTACGCGCGTTGGGGTCGTATCCCTGCGCTGCGATGGCGTTGCCCGGGTGCAAGGCTGCTGCCGCTGCGACGCTGAGGAGCCAGGCGGCGGGTAGCGCCGAGGCACGCGGGCTGCGAGAGCGAAGGAACATAGGGACCGTGGGCCTGGAAAGGGAGGATGCGGGTCCGGCGGGCGCGCCGGGTGGAGGAAACGCGACAGGGCACGCCTGCAGCGGCATGCGGTGTATCCAGAACGGACTCATGGCGGCAGCAGGGGCATCCACAGCACCGCGCCGTCGGCGTGCGCGGCCAGCAACCAATGCGGCTCGGGCAGCACCGCCAGCAGCGTCAGCGGCGTGCCACCGGCATGGCGCAGCACATGCCATTGCTGTGGCGTGGTCGCCTCGCCCATCAGGATGCTGCCGTCGCTCTTGCCGGCCAGTACCGTGGCGCGGCCAGTGAGCGTGCACAGTGCACTGACCAGGCTCTGACCATCGTCCTGGAACAATGCCAGCGGCGTGCGCTGCAGCGGTCCGTTCTTGCCGTCGAACGGCCACAGCAAGGCGGCGGTGGCACCACCGCTGGCCAACCACGGCATCGGCTCGATCCAGCTCCACTGCCGCACCTTGCCGGGGTAGCCGGCGATATGCAGCTGCATGCCATCTGCAACGCGCCAGCCATGCACTGCCTGCTCCTGCATGCTGCTCAGCACGTACCGGCCGTCCGGCGACCAGATCACGCCGAGGTGACTGCCACGGCAGGCCAGCGACGCCGCGCTCCACGCGGGGCCATCGCGCGTCCAGAGCGAGAGCCCGCCATAGTGCGCGACCGCCAAGCGCCGGCCGCTGCGATCGAAGGCCATACCGCCCACGCTGGAGGGATGCTCCAGCACCTGGTTGCCGCCAGCGGCATCCCACAGATGCACGCGGCGACCGACCGCGCAGGCTTGCCCGCCTTCGGCGCTGACGGCGACATGCTCGACCCACTGCCCGGGAAAACGCGCCAGCACCTGCATTCCGGCGGCATCGGTGCGTGCGAATACGCCATCGTCGCCACCGCTCAGCAGGCCGCCCGCGTCGTCGGCGGCCAAGGCCAGGATCGCGCCGTCGTGCACCTGCATGCAGTCCGGTGCCTGCTGCCTGGCGAAATGGCGAATGCAGCCGTCGCCCCAGGCCGTCGCCAAGCGCCCGCCACTGACGGCAGCGGCGACCGGAACGGCGTCGATGCGCAAGAACAGGCCGGACGCCGATGCGCATGATGCCTGCTCGGCGGCCTGCGGTTGCAGCGGCGCGCTCATGCCGCCACGCAGGCGCTGAATCCTTCGCGCAGGCGCATGCGCTCCAGGTCCCGACCGATGAACACGAGTTTGGACACGCGCGCCGGTCCCGGCGGCCAGGTGTCCAGAAAGTCGCCATCGGTCAGCATGTGCACGCCCTGGATCACGTAGCGGCGTTGCTCGCCGGCCAGATCCAGGATGCCTTTGCAGCGCAGGATGTCGGTGCCGTGGTCGCGCAGCAGCGCACCGAACCACTGCTGGAAACGCATCGGATCCAGCGGCTGCTGCAGTTGCAACGAGACCGAGCCGATATCCTCCTCGTGCTCGTGGGTCTGCCCTTCGTCGAGGAAATCCGGTTCGATTTCCAGCACGCGCTCGAGCGTGAACGCGGCCAGCCCAAGTACCTCGTCCAGCGGGACCTCGCAGCGCTGGCTGCGCACGATGCGCGCATGGGGATTGATGCTGCGGAGGCGCGCCTGGACCGCGTCCAGCTGCGCGGGCTCGACCAGATCGATCTTGTTGAGTAGCACGACGTCGGCAAAGGCGATCTGCTCGGCTGCCTCGTGCGCCTCGTCCAGGTGCGTGGCGAGGTTGACCGCATCGACGACCGTGACGATCGCATCCAGTCGGGTCCTGGCGGCCACGTCCGGGTCGACGTAGAAGGTCTGCGCCACCGGGGCGGGGTCGGCCATGCCGGTGGTTTCGATCAGGATCGCATCGAAGTCGCGGCGCTTCATCAGTCCGTCGAGAATGCGGATCAGATCGCCGCGGACGGTGCAGCAGATGCAGCCGTTGTTCATTTCGAAGATTTCTTCCTCGGCATTGACCACCAACTCGTTGTCGATGCCGGTCTCGCCGAATTCGTTGATGATCACTGCGTAGCGGTGGCCATGCGGCTCGGTGAGGATGCGGTTCAATAGCGTGGTCTTGCCGGCGCCGAGGAAGCCGGTCAGCACGGTGACGGGGATCTGTGGGGCAGTCATGGGGAACTCCTGGCGGGGTCGAGCGCTTGCACCAGCGCGGTAAGGTTGTGATGCATCAAGTCCAGATAGGTGCTCGCCGGCCCCTGGGGATGCGACAACGCGTCCGAGTACAAGGTGCCGCCGATGCGGATGCCGGTTTCGCGGGCGATCTGCTGCAACAGCCGCGGATCGGTGATGTCTTCGACGAACAGGGCCGCCGCGCCGTCGTGCCGAATCTGCGCGATCAGGCGGGCGACGTCGTGGGCGGATGCTTCGGCTTCGGTGGACACGCCCTGTGGCGCTTCGAAGCGCAGGCCGTAGGTCGCAGCGAAATAGCCGAACGCATCGTGCGAGGTGACGATGGTGCGCCGCTGCGGCGGCAGTGCCGCGATGCTGTGCAGGATCTGCGCATGCAACGCACGCAGCCGCCGTTGGTAGGCCGCCGCATTGGCGCGGTAGATGCCGGCGCCGTTTGGATCTGCGCTGCAGAGCGCGGCGGTAATATTGGTGACGTAGCGCTCCACGTTGGGAACGCTCTGCCACGCATGCGGGTCGAGCGCGGAATGCGCATGGCCCGCGTGCGCACTGGCTGCATCGAAACGGCGCGGGACCACGCCATCGCTGGCCACCACGATCTTGCCGTGGTAGCCGGAGGCGTGGACCAGCCGGTCCAGCCATCCCTCGAAGCCGAGCCCATTGACCACGACCAGATCGCTGCTTCCCAGCGCGCGGGCATCGGCCGGTGTGGGTTGGTAGACATGCGCGTCGCCCTCCGGCCCGACCAGTGTGGTCAATACGACGCGGTCGCCGCCGACTTGGTGGACCAGATCGCCCAGGATCGAGAAGCTGACCACCACGCGCAGCGGCTGGGCGCCTTGCGGACGCGGGGGCGGCTGCCCCCCATCGAGCAGCGCGACGATCGCCGCCAGTACCACCAGCAGGCTGACGCCCAGCAGGACATGCAGGTGCCGGCTCATGGCGATTCTCCTGCGGCATCGCGTGGCGCGCGCGGGTGCGCGTTGGCGGCCAGGCTATCTTCCGGGCCGAGCAGCAGGGACAGCAGGTACAAGGTGCCTGCAGCCAGAATGATGGTTGGGCCGGAGGGCAGGTCGAAGCGATAGGACAACAACAACCCCGTCACCGAGGCCAGCAGCGCCACGGCGAGGGCGATCAGCAGCATCGGTGCCAGGCGCCTGGCCCAGAAGCGCGCGGTCGCGGCAGGCAGGATCATGATACCGACCGCCATCAAGGTGCCCAGTGCCTGGAAGCCGGCCACCAGATTGAGCACCACCAGCGCTAAGAACAGCTGGTGCGTGACCAGACTGCTGCGGCCGACGGTGCGCAGGAACTGCGGGTCCACGCATTCGAGCACCAGTGGGCGATACAGCATGGCCAGCACGATCACGGTGAGCGTTGCGATCGTGCACAGCAGGAGCAGGGCGTCGTCGTCCAGCGCCAGCACGCTACCGAACAGCACGTGCATCAAGTCCACGTTGGAGCCTTTGAGCGAGACCAGCAACACGCCCAACGCCAGCGAGATCAGGTAGAAGGCTGCCAGCGAGGCGTCCTCCTGCAGCCGCGTGGCCCGCGACACCGCGCCGGTCAGTACGGCCACCAGCAGACCGGCGATGCTGCCGCCCAGCGTCATCGCGCCCAGCGACAACCCGCACATCACAAAGCCTACTGCCGCGCCGGGCAGGATCGCATGCGCCATTGCATCGCCGATCAGGCTCATGCGGCGCGCAATCAGAAACACCCCGATCGGGGTGGCGCCGAGTGCAATGGCCGTACATCCCAGCAGCGCGCGCTGCATGAACACATAGTCCAGGAATGGTTGCCAGGGCAGGGTCACAGCATGTTTCCGTGCGTGCGCACCTGTGCGGCCGGGGCCAAGGACGCGGTCAGCGCGTCGGCGGCGGTGCGCGCCTGTTGCAGGGTCTGCACGCTCAGCGCAGTGGCGGTCGGTCCGTGCGCGATCTGGCGGCCGGCGATTAGCAAGGTCTCGGGAAAATACCCCCGCACCATCTCCAGGTCGTGCAGGACCGCCAGCACGGTGCGGCCCTCCTGGTGCCAGCGACGGACCAATGCCAGCAAGTCGATGGTGGTGTGATGGTCGATGGCGGTGAACGGCTCGTCGAGCAGGATCAGGTCCGCGTCCTGCAGCAGAAGCCGTGCGAACAGGGCACGTTGCAGCTGGCCGCCGGACAAGGTGCCGATCGGTTGGCCGCCAAGCGCGCCCAGACCGAGTGCCGACAATGCCTGGCCCAGCTGCGCGGCGTCTGCTGATGTCAGTCCGCGTAGGGCGCCGATGCGGTGCCATAGCCCCATGGCGACGAAGCCGCGCACGTCGATCGGGAACTGCGTATTGAGCGCGGTACGTTGCGGCAACCAGGACACGCGTCTGGCAGCGCATTCGATGCGTCCACCCAGCGGCGTCAGGTCTCCGGCGATGGCGCGCATTAACGTCGTCTTGCCTGCGCCGTTGGGACCGACCAGCGCAGTGAGGCTGCCACGGGCAAGGCGGGTATGCAGATCGTGCAAGGTGACCTCAGTCCCATAGCCCAGACGCAGTGCGTGGAAGGCCAACATGTCAGCGGGTCACCCAGATGTAGCCCAGCCACAACGCGGTTGCGGCCAGCACTGCTACGCCCAGTCGCATGGTCGCGCCGGTCAGCAAGGGATCGGGACAGCGTTTCATCGGCGCGGCGATGCCGTGGCGATCGTGTCGCAAGCGGACGGGCGGCGTGGTTCGAACACGGCAAAGCATCTCGACTGTTATGTAACGATATAACATAACTTAAAAAGGGCGAGCGCAACCACCCTGACTGGGTGGGTGCGGTAGGGGCCAGGTGGCGACGGGCAGGCAATGGCCTGCGGTGTCCGCCGACCTGCGCGTCCGAACAACGCTTGCTGCGCTGCGCCGCTTAAAGCAATGCTTTGAGGCGGTACAACGCCTCCAGCGCCTGCTTGGGCGTGAGCTCATCCGGATCCAGTGCCTGCAATGCTTCCTGCGCAGCGGAGGAGGGCGCGGTGAACAGCCCGAACTGTTGCGGCGCATCCAGCGCGGTGGGGGCCATCTGCGTGCTGTGGCTTTCGCCGCCGCGTTGCTCCAGTTCCACCAGCCTACGTCGCGCTTGCGTGACTGCTGCTTTGGGCAGGCCGGCAAGCGCGGCCACTTGTAGACCGAAGCTGCGATTGGCCGGGCCATCTTTCACGGCGTGCATGAACACCAGGCGCTCGCCGTGTTCGACCGCATCCAGATGCACGTTGGCGATGCCGCTGGCGCCACCGGCGTGCGATTCGTCGGCCAGCGCGGTGAGCTCGAAGTAATGCGTGGCAAACAACGTGTAGCAGCGATTGGTATGCGCCAGATGACGCGCGACGGCATCGGCCAATGCCAGGCCGTCGTAAGTGGAGGTGCCGCGGCCGATCTCGTCCATCAGCACCAGCGATTGCGGCGTGGCGTGATGCAGGATGTAGCTGGTTTCGGCCATCTCCACCATGAAGGTGGATTGCCCGCGCGCCAGATCGTCGCCGGCGCCGATGCGGGTGAGGATGCGGTCGATCGGTCCGATCACCGCGCGGCTGGCCGGCACGAAGCTGCCGATATGCGCCAGCAACACGATCAAGGCGTTCTGCCGCATATAGGTCGACTTACCGCCCATGTTCGGGCCGGTGATCACCAGCATGCGGCGGTCGCTGTGCAGGTCCAGATCGTTGGGCTCGAACGGTTGGTCGCGTACCGCTTCCACCACTGGGTGGCGGCCGCGTTCGATACGCAGGCAGGGCGCACTTTCCAGCTCCGGTTGCGACCAATCCAGCGCCTGCGCCCGTTCGGCAAAGCCGGCCAGCACGTCCAGTTCGCTGAGTGCACCCGCGCAGCGCTTGAGGCTTTCCAGTTCAGTGCCGAGGGCGTCGAGCAGACCTTCGTACAGCAGTTTTTCGCGCGACAGCGAACGTTCGCGCGCGGACAGTACCTTGTCTTCGAAGCTCTTGAGTTCTTCGGTGATGTAGCGCTCGGCGTTGGTCAGCGTTTGCCGGCGGCTGTAATGCAACGGTGCTTTTTCCGCCTGGCCCTTGCTGATCTCGATGTAGTAGCCGTGCACGCGGTTGTAGCCGACCTTGAGCGTGGCGATGCCGCTGCTGGCGCGCTCGCGCTGTTCCAGGTCGATCAGGAATTGGTCGGCATTGGTGGACAGGCGACGCAGCTCATCCAGATCGGCGTCGTAACCGGTGGCGATGACGCCGCCGTCGCTGAGCTTGAGCGGCGGTTGCTCCGCCACTGCGCTGATCAGCAGATGCGCGGTGGCATCGTGCTCGCCCAGTTCGGCGAACAGGGTCTGCAGGCGCGGCGAATCCAGTGGCGCGAGGATGGTGCGAACCTTCGGCAGCAGCGCCAGACCGTCGCGCAGGGTGGAAAAATCGCGTGGGCGCGCCGAGCGCAATGCGACGCGCGTGAGAATACGTTCCAGGTCGCCAAGCGCGCGGAAGGCTTCGCGCACGTCGGCATCGGCGCCGGAGTCGATCAGGCTCGCCACTGCATGGTGGCGCTGCACCAGCACATCGCGCAGGCGCAACGGACGGTGCAGCCAACGGCGCAACAGACGCCCGCCCATCGGCGTGACGGTGCTGTCCAGCACACCGAGCAAGGTGTTGCGGGTGTCGCCATCCACGCGTGTATCCAACTCAAGATGCCGGCGCGTGGCTGCGTTCATCGAGATCGCCTCGCTGGCCACTTCCATCGCGATCGAGGTCAGATGCGGCAAGCGCTGTTTCTGGGTCTCCTCGACATAGCCGAGCAGCGCACCGGCGGCGGCTGTGGCGCAGGGCTTGTCGTCGATGCCGAAGCCGGACAGATCGTGCAGCTTGAAGAACGCCAGCAACTGACGCCGGCCGCTATCGGCATCGAACAACCACGGCGGCCGACGGCGCACGCCAATGCGACCACGCAGGAATTCCGGCCAGTTGTCTTCGTCGGGCACCAGCAGCTCGGCAGGTTCCAGACGCGCGATTTCCGCTTCCAGCGCATCCACGCTATCCACTTCGTTGACCAAAAAGCGCCCGCCGGCCAGATCGGCCCAGGCCAGGCCGTAACCTTGTTTGCTGCGCGAGATCGCCATCAACAGCGTGTCGCGGCGCTCGTCCAGTAGCGCCTCGTCGGTGACCGTGCCCGGCGTGACGATGCGCACCACCTTGCGCTCGACCAGGCCTTTGGCCAGCGCCGGGTCGCCGATCTGCTCGCAGATCGCCACCGACTCGCCCAATGCGACTAGCCGCGCCAGATAGCCTTCATACGCATGCACCGGCACCCCGGCCATCGGAATCGGCGCACCGCCGGAGCTGCCGCGCTGGGTCAGGGTGATGTCGAGCAGCCGCGCTGCCTTGCGCGCGTCGTCGTAGAACAGCTCGTAGAAATCGCCCATGCGGAAGAACAGCAGCAGATCGGGGTAGTCCGATTTGGCTGCGAAGAATTGCTTCATCAGCGGCGTGTGCTCCACGGCCCCGCCGATGTTCTTGTTTTTTTCTTTTGTGTCAGTGCTTTGCAAGAAATATTCTTCCGGGATGTGGCGGTCAATCAGGGGCGATAGCGGAGAGCTGCGGTGCCATGTGTGACGCCGCTGCTGCTGCGACCCTCTAAACGGAATGCATCGAGGTGCGATGAAACGGGCCAGTGGCTGAGGTCACACAGCTTGTGAGGGACCACGGGCCGCCCAGGTCGGCGCGGGCTCCAAGTTTAAGCCCAGCCACCGAAAAATCCTTGGGTGGTCGGTCGAGAGGTGGCCGGTCATGCGGTTCAGCGAGCGAGTGGCTGGGAGGGCGAGGCCGGGCAGGGGTACGCATGTTCGGTCTGTCGAGGAGCTCACTTCGCATGCGGAAGACGCATGGCCATTCGCGCGCCAGCAGAAAGGCAACGTGGGGCAGGGCAATCAGCCGTCACGCCACGAACGCTTGCGTCTCCCTTCGCCTGATGTTCAACGCAGCTGCTCAGAGCCAGTCTTTGCGCGGCACCTTGCAAAAGCGTCTGTTGCTTTGGGGTTAGGACTCTTCGCCGTTGGAAAAGCTAAGATCGAAACTTGTGCAAAGTCGGAAGGCGCTAATGATCGATCGTCGTACCTTTCTTGCCACGGGTGTGGCGGCCGCTGCCGTCAGCTTCAGTGCATCGGCGGCTCGCATCGCGCAGACGCCGCGCGCCAACGGGCCGGCCCCGTGGGGTGCGGTGCCCAGCGCGCGACAGCTGCGCTGGCATCGGTGGGAGCAATACGCTTTCGTGCATTTTGCGATGAACACCTTCACCGACAAGGAATGGGGCTACGGCGACGAGGATCCGCGCAAATTCGATCCCAGCGATTTTTCAGCCGACCAGATCGTGGCTGCTGCGAAGGCCGGCAATCTGAAGGGGCTCATTTTCACAGCCAAGCACCATGATGGATTCTGCCTGTGGCCGACACGCCTGACCGAGCATTGCATCCGCAACTCGCCCTACAAGAACGGCAAGGGTGACATCGTCGGCGAGATGGCTGCGGCGTGTCGACGCGCCGGCCTGGCGTTCGGCCTGTACCTCTCGCCCTGGGATCGCAACCATGCCGAGTATGGGCGCCCCGGCTATCTCGACTATTTCCGCAAGCAGATCGTCGAACTCTGCACAGGCTACGGCGATCTGTTCGAGTTCTGGTTCGACGGCGCCAATGGCGGCGACGGCTACTACGGTGGGGCGCGCGAATCGCGCAAGATCGATGCGCCCGCGTACTACAACTGGCCACGGATGATCGCGCTGGTGCACCAGCATCAGCCGATGGCCTGCACATTCGACCCGCTCGGCGCCGATATCCGCTGGGGCGGCAACGAAGATGGGATCGCTGGCGATCCGTCCTGGCCGACCATGCCCAATGCCCCGTACACCCAGGAAAACGGCAATTCCGGCGTGCGCGGCGGGGCGCTGTGGTGGCCTGCCGAAACCAATACGTCGATCCGCCCCGGCTGGTTCTATCACGCTGATGAAGACGGCAAGGTGCGTAGCCCGGAGAACCTGGTGCGCTATTTCGACACCTCTGTCGCGCGCGGCACCAATATGAATCTCAATCTTCCGCCCGACCGACGCGGCCGCATCCCCGACCATGACGTGGCGGTGCTGCACAGTTTCGGCGACGCGATCCGCGCCAGCTTCGCCATCGATCTGGCCAAGGGCGCCAAGGCCAGCGCCAGCGCATCGCGCGGTCCCGGCTTCGAGCCGGCGCGCGTACTCGATCGTCAGCCGGAGAGCTACTGGTCCACACCGGACGATGTCACCACGCCGACGCTGATGCTGGAGTTGTCGGCGGCGCACAGCTTCGACCTGATTCGGTTGCGCGAATATCTGCCGCTGGGCGTGCGCGTCACCCGCTTTGCGGTCGAAGCCGAGGTCGATGGGCAATGGCGGCGGTTGGCCGAAGCGCAATGCATTGGTGCACAGCGGATCGTGCGGCTGGATCGCCCGATCGCCGCCCGCCGGGTGCGCCTGGTGGTGCTTGAGGCGCCGGTGTGCCCGGCGATCAGCGAATTCGCGCTGTTCCGCGCCGTTGCGCCGGTGCCGGTCGCGCGGCCCACGGCGAATGCGCCGGATGTGCTGTCCTCCGCCGGCTGGCGCATCGTCGAGGCGAGCGCGCCGGGGTCGGAGAAATTGCTCGATGACGATGCCAGCACGGTCTGGATCACGCCCGCGCCGACGCCGGGCCATCCCGTGCAGGCGACCATCGATCTCGGTGCCTTGCGCCAGGTCGCTGGGTTCAGCCTCACGCCCTCGCGCGCAGTGATGACCGGTGCGGCGCCGCCGAAGGGCTATCGCGCCGAAACCAGCGAAGATGGCCAGCACTGGCAGCCGGCCGGTGCCGGCGAGCTGTCCAACATCGCCTATGCGCTCTCGACCCAGCGTCTGAATTTCCCCGAAGTCCGCCAGATCCGCTACCTGCGGCTGTCGTTCGCGGAAACGGCGGTGCCCGCTGAGCGGCTGGCGATCGCAGGTATCGGTGCGTTCTCGCGCTTGCGATGAGAGCGTGCGTCCCCGCGCGGCCATGCGCCGCGTGGGAGGGGATCGCGGGGTGGATGCAGTTCCGCGCGTTTCGCTGCGCCTGGCGAGGCGATGAGGAGGGAAATCGCCACATTCGCACCACGTGGTGAAGCGTCCACTCCCTTGCACACCGCCGTTCCAGCTGAGGCGCTATGGTGCGCGGCGCATTACGCAGGCGACTTGGGTCGATATGGAACAGAAACAACACGAGTGGATGCAGGCAGTGACCGAGGCGCTCAGCGATCTGCTGGCCGCGCGCGTGGCACAGGCCACGCTGCTGGAGGCGATGATGGTCTCGCACCCGGATCCGGTCATGCTCAGAAAGGCGTGGGACGAACTGTCGTCTCAACGCATCGCCTATGTGGCGCAGAAGAAAGCACTGGCCGACGACCCGCGCCCGATGGATGCCCATACGTTGGAGCAATTTCGCGCGTGGGAAGAAAAGCTCAACCGCTATTTTCCGCGTGATCCGGCTGCGGGAAATAGCCAGACGTAACGCTGCCCATCACGCAAGCGGCAGGAAGTTGTCGGTCTGATCAAGCTATGCCGATCATGTCGTCGACGCAGCTGCAGCTGCAGCGCTGGCCGCGATCGTCCAGCGGGGAGGACCTGCTCGATCAGGCACGGTTTCTCAAACATGCCGACGGATGGCGTTCGACTGACGTCTGGCACCGATGCGCTGCCAAGGCCAAGCCGGCCCCGGCAGCGCCGCAGTTCCCACCGCAGTGCGCAGCGACTGCCTCTCTTCAAACCACCGATGCGCGCGCACGCGTGGCTGCTGCTGCCAGGCGCAGCGTGGCTGATGTCAGTCCAGGTGCGGTCGCCTGCAGCACGATATCGCCGCTGCTGCGCGTGGTCTGCAGCAGCGCCGCGCACAGGCCGTTGAATGCCTTGCGCTGCGGTGCCTTGTCGTCTTCGTGGCTGCTGGGGTCGCCATTGCCGACGCCGATCAGCCGGGCAGCGCCGCGCAGTGCGAACTGCACCTGGTTGTCGGCGGTTGGCACCAAACGGCCTTGTGCGTCGACGATTTCCACCTTCGCCACTGCGACATCTTCGGCATTGGCGTGCAGGGTGGTGCGGTCGCAGCTGAGCCGGATCGCGGCCGGCTTGCCGGTGGTTTCACGGCGTTCGCTGAGCACCAGCTTGCCGCCGCGAAAGCCGCGCGCTTCGATCACGCCGGGTGCATAGATCACGCGCCATTGGACATGGCCATAAGCCGGCACCTGCTGCACGCCCTGGCTAACGCCGTTGACCAGCAGCTCTACCGCTTCGAGATTGCTGTGGCACCAGACTTCGATACGGCCGTGATCGTCGGGCTGCAGCAGGCCGTCCCAGTTCCAGTGCGGGAACACATGCAGCACCGGCTCGCTGGTCCATTGCGCGCGGTAGTACCAATAGTTGTCCTTCGGAAACCCGCAGCTATCGAGCACACCGAACTGCGAGGCCACATTCGGCCAGCGGTTGTACGGCGTGGGTTCGCCCCGATAGTCGAAGCCGGTCCAGATGAAGCCGCCGGCGATGTACGGGCGCTGCGCCACATAGCTCCACCAGGCTTCGGCGGTGCTGGCCCACCAGGGGTGGTCCAGGTCGTAGGCGCGGGTGTAACCGCGGTTGTCATCGCGCAGATAGTTGCCGCGCACCGACACGGTGCTGCCGGTTTCGCTGCCGTAGATCGGAATGTGGGGGTATTGCGCGTGGAAGCCATCCATCTGGCTGGTGCGGTAGTTGAAGCCGACCACATCCACCACCTGGCCCACGCCATCGCCGAAGCCCTTGTCCATCGCGAAGGTGGTGGGGCGGGTAGGGTCGAGTTGGCGCACGCGTTGTTGCATGCGCGCGACAATGCGCGCGCCGCGTTCGGTGACCTGCTGCGGCTCTTCGTTGCCGAGCGACCACAGGATGACGCTGGGATGATTGCGGCCGCGCCGCACCATCGTTTCCAGCTCGCCCATCGCTTCGGGGTCGGTGGACATGCGGCGCGTTTCTTCAATGACCAACATGCCGAGGCGGTCGCACAGCGCGAGCAATGCCGGCGTGGCCGGATTGTGCGAACTGCGGTAGGCGTTGCAGCCCATCGACTTGAGCTGGCGCAGGCGCCATTCGTGCAGGGCGTCCGGAATGGCGGTGCCGACGCCGGCATGATCCTGGTGATTGTTGGTGCCGTGCAGCTTGAGCGGGGTGCCATTCAACAGGAAACCGCGTTGCGCATCGAAGGTGATGCTGCGCACGCCGAACGGCGTGGCCAGCGCATCGACTGCGGTGCCGTCGCTGTGCACGCTGGTGGTCAGGCTGTAGAGCTGGGGGGTGTCGATCGACCACAGCGCGGCCTGCCCAAGGGGCAACGTGTGCTCCACTACCTGCACCTGGCCGGGCGCAACCGTGACGGCTGTGCTGGCCGCCTGTGCCACGGTGCGTCCATCCGGTGCGGTGATGCGCGCTTGCACTACGCACTGGCGTGGCGCGATGCCGTCGTTGCGTACCTCGGTGCAAAGCTGCGCAGTGGCGTTGCCATCCTGCACGGTGCTGCGCACGAAGACGCCGTCCTGCGGAATGTGGAGTGGGTCGGTCTTGTGCAGCCACAAATGCCGGTAGATGCCGGCGCCTTCGTAGAACCAGCCTTCGCCCAGCGTGGCGTCCACGCGCATGGCGATGATGTTGGGCCGGCCGTAGTCGAGCACGTCGCTGAGGTCGACTTCGAAGCCGCAGTAGCCGCTGGCATTGCGGCCGACGATGTGCCCATTGCAGAACACGATGCACTCGCGGAACACGCCATCGAACACCAGGCTGATGCGCTTGCCCAGATCGCTTGCCGGAATCTGCAGCGTGCGGCGGTACCAGCCAACGCTGTTCTGCGGAAAACTCGTCCCCAGTGGCCTGTAGCCATGCGCGGCGGCCGGGTCTTCCTCGGTCATGGACGCGGAGATCGGCTCCTGTTGAAATGGCAGGCTGACGGCCCAGTCATGCGGTAGATCCACCTGCTGCCAGGCACTGTC
Source organism: Xanthomonas prunicola (assembly GCF_002846205.1). Classification (GTDB taxonomy): domain Bacteria; phylum Pseudomonadota; class Gammaproteobacteria; order Xanthomonadales; family Xanthomonadaceae; genus Xanthomonas; species Xanthomonas prunicola. The sequence continues at coordinate 386,702 of NZ_PHKV01000003.1, read as the reverse complement.
GTCGAACGCCAATTGCGCAGCGGTTGCGGTGTCCTTGCCGGCCTTTGCGAAGGTGCGCTGGAAGGTGCCGAATCCGAAATCGCGCGACGCATCGCTGGCATGGCCCAGATGGAAGCGCCACCCGAAGTCGAACAGCAGACGCTCACGCGGTGCCAGCGCTGCATCGCCTAATGCGGATGTCGTTGTGGTGTTTTTCGCCGTAGCAGCTGCAGCGCCCGCCGAGACCAATGCGCCGGCTGCGCCCACTGGCAATGCGGCGCTCACCCCACTGGCAAGCATGCCGCGCAGCAGCTCACGCCGATTGATACCGCTCATGGCTGCGTCCTTTTTTCGGCCTCTGCAGAATTGTCTGGTGTGCTTGCGTCGCGCTTGCTGCCTTCATATTTGCTCGACGCAGGCACACCGGTATACGGGTGGCGCATGAAGTCGATCGCCGGCAACACCTCGTTGCCATGCTTGAAGTCGAAGAAACTGGCGTTTTCCCATGACGAGCCGGTGCCCCAGCGTGTTTTGCAACTGCTGCTGGTCCATGCCGGCTCCCAATACACCACGCCGGCGCCGCCGGTATCGATGACCAGTTGGGTGAGGTCCACCATGTAGCGCGCCTGACCTTGCGGCGTGGCCGGGTAGCCGGCGATCAGCGAGTCTTCGCCGAGCAGATTGTGCGAGGTGTCGCCAGCTTCAAGCGTCCACGGATACGCGGTTTCAACCACCACCACATCGGCATCGTAGCGGTCGCGCAGGCGCTTGATGGTCTTGCCCAGCTGCGCCATCGATTGGGTGGACCACTTGCGGTAGTAGCTGATGCCGATCAGGTCGAAATCGGTAACGCCGGCCTTGGTGGCGGCGGCGAACCAGGGCTCCACATGTTCCGGTTGGGCGATATGCAGCATCACCCGCGGTTTGATCGTCGAGCGTGCGCTCATGTCGCGCACCGCCTTGATGCCGGCGTTGAACAGTTTGGCGTTGCGTTGCCAGTCGATGGGGCGTTTCTTGTCCCAGGGCTGGCTGTCCATCAGGTCGGAATTGCTTTCGTTGCCTACTTGCACGAGCTCGGGCATCAAACCGGCGCGGTCGAGTGCGCTCAATGTGTCGTAGGTGAAGCCATACAGCGTGCGCGCCAGCTCATCGGTGTCGGTGATGCTGGCCCATGCCTTGGGAATCAGCTGTTTTTCGCCATCGGCCCAATCATCGGAGTAGTGCAGGTCCAGCAATACCTGCATGCCTTGCGCGCGTGCGCGCGCAATGGTCTTCTTGACGTCGGACAGGTCGCTGTACTTGGTCCAGCGCGCATCGTTCCACAAGCGCACGCGTACCAGATTGGCGCCGTGTGCGTGGAAAAGTTCGAACGGATCTTTGACCACACCGTTCTCGCGGTACTGCACGCCGCATTCTTCCATCTCGTTGACGTAGGACAGGTCCGCGCCGAGATACAGCGCGGCAGGGGCCGGGGCGGCGTGTGCGAAGGTGGAAATGGCCAACGCCAGTAGCGCGGGCGTCCAGAGACGGCGTGATGAGCGCATGCAATTCCTCGACAGAGACTAACGTGGAGCGGTGACAGCATGCCGCAGGCGATCGTGCCGCTGCGCAGAATCCAAACGTGGCTTGCAGATTGGAGTGCACGCAGCGGCTGCGGTGCTATGCAGGTGTGCACAGATCAGATCGGCTGCGCAGACGCATGTGCAGCCGATCGTGCAATGCTTAGAACGTATAGGTTGCTTCCAACTGGTAACGACGACCGAACACCTGGTAGCCGCCATCGTCCTGATTGGCCAGACGGTTGGGCTTGTTGTCGGTGTAGGCGCGCAACGGCTCGTTGGTGAGATTGCTGGCCTGGAAACGGAAGCCCAGCTGCTTGCTGTACTGCCAGTTCAAGCTCAGATCCACCGTGCCTTCGCTCTGCAGGCGTGCCAGACGCGCGGCATTCCAGCCGTACACCACCGTGTAGGGACTGTGGTACTTGTAACCCACGCGCGCTTCGAAGGTGCCGTTGCTGTACCACAGGTCGAACGTGCCGGTCTTGCGGGCCAACCCGCTCAGCGGCAGCGGGTTGTCTTCCGGCGAGAATTCCTTGAGGTTGGAATCCACCAGCGAATAGTTGGAATAGACGCCGAAGTTTTCCATGTGCGGGATGAAGTAGAACGGTGTCTGGAAGGTGAGTTCCGCGCCATTGATGTAGCCGCCACCGCCATTGAACGGCGCGCTGACCAGGTAGTCCAGGCCGTTGATCACTTCACGATCGGTGCGGTAGCCGATGCTGGAATCGACTTCCTTGCGATACACCGCCAACGCCGCCAGCGCTTCGGTGTGGAAGTACCACTCGTACGACACATCGACCTGGGTGGCCTTGAACGGATCCAGCTGCGGGTTGCCGCCGCTGCCGGTGAGCTGGCCAACGGTGACGGTGGGGTCGTCCAGGCGACGGCCGGTGCGCAGTTCGTCCAGCGGCGGGCGTGCGATAACCTTGGCCACTGCAAAGCGCAGGATGCGCTGGTCGTCGATCAGGAAATTCAGCGTGGCGCTGGGCAGCGCATCGGTGTATTCCTTGCTGCCGGTGCTGGACTGGATGGTGCTGCCCACCGAATCGAAACCCTCGCTGGTGGTCTTGGTGTTGACCAGGCGCACGCCGACATTGCCGGTGACATCGGTGCCGAACAGCTGCGAGCTGAAGACTGCCTTGGCGAAGGCTTCGCGCACGTCTTCCTTGACGTTCCAATGGTCGAGCAGTTGTTCGTCCAGCGTGCTCGGGTCGAAGCCGCCGAATCCGATCCGCGCGATCTCGCCCAGATTGCCGCCGGTGAGCGTGGGGACGTTCAAGTCGGGCATGGTGACCGGGTAGATCAGATCCTGGTACGCCGAGATCGGTTGGTCGTAGCCGGACTGGTTGCTGATGAAATGCCGGTTCTGCTTTTCGCGCCGCGCCGCGCGCGCACCGAATTCCAGCGAGGTGAACGGGCCTGCATCGACCGAGCGGCTGGCATTGAGCGCCAGGGCGGCGATCTTGTCGCGCAGCGCCTGCGGTTCCGTCTGTCCGGCAATGCCGTATTCGGGCGTATCGGAGCTGGTGCTGATGGTGGGTGTGACGCTGCGGCGGAAATCGAACGACACCGTGTCCGGATTGCTGCCCAAGCGCACCGCCTGCCAGGTATTGTCGCGCTTGGCCTGCGAGAACGACAGGTCGCTGCCCAGGGTCCACACATCGCCGCTCCACTTGGCATTCAGGCCACCTGCGGTGAGCGTCTTGACCTCGTTGTAGTGGCTGACTACATGGTCGACCTGCAGGTTGGAATTGGCCAAGGTGCCTGCCACCACATCGCCGTCGACGATGGTGTAGGACGAGCCCGGCGTGGTGTACGGGTTGGTCGCGCCGGAAAAGGTGCTGAAGGCCAGGCCGTTGAACCAGTTCTGCAACTGGTCTTCGTCGATCTCAATGCGCGAATACAACCCGTCGAACTTCAACTCGAAATTGCCCGAGCGCCATTGCACGGTGCCCATCGCGCCGGTGCGGGTCTGGTCGATCAGCTTGAGCTGATCGGCCGCGCCCCACGGGGTGGGATCGACGGTGCCGTCGCCATCGACATCGCGCGAGGTGGTGGCATCGGTATAGCCCCAGCTTCCGATCGACGAGCTGGCGTTCTTCTGCTTCTGATAGGTCGCGCCGAAGGCCACGGCCAGATTGTCGTTGAACTTATGCACCCAGCTGGCGCCGAAGCGGCTGCCCCACGGGGTGTAGCCGTCTACGTCCTTGGCGTGGTCGTAGAACACCGGGCCGGCGGTACCGACGAAGCCCGGGCCGGTGTAGTCCAGCGGGCTGATGGTGGAGATGTCCACGGTGGCGGCCAGGCCGCCGGCGACCAGATCCGCCGATTGGGTCTTGTAGACCTTGACGGTGGAGACGATCTCGGTGGGGAACACTTCCCAGCGCACCGCGCGATTGGGCTCGGACGAGGCGATCTCGCGCCCGTTGACGGTGCCCATGGTCATGCGCGGGCCCAGGCCACGCACGGTGGCCAGGCTCTCGTTGCCGCGGTCGCGGGTACCGTTGACGCCGGGCAGTCGCACCAGTGCCTCGGCCACGGTGACGTTGGGCATCTGACCCATGTTGTCCGCAGAGATCACTTCCATGACGTGATCGGACATCTGCTTGGCTTGCACGGCCTGATTCAGGCTAGCGCGTTGGCCGATCACGGTGATGTTGTCGAGCGTGACCGGCGCCTGCCCGTTGGGTGCGGCCGTGCTGGTATCGCCGGCCGGCGGCGCGGTGGGCGCGCTGTCCTGCGCGTGCGCGCTGAACGCGGTGGCCAGCACGCAGGCGATGGTGGTGCAGAGGATGTCGCGGACAGGCGTGCGGCGCAGACGCCGGCTGGCCGTAAGGCCGGTATGGTGAACAGGCATCGGTTGATCCCTCCCAGGACAAAGTGACCGAATAAGGTGGTGGCTGCTGGTGCGGCCAGCCGCAGGGGCGGGGCTGGCGCGTCCGCGCGGGCGTGGCGAGTGGTGCGGTGCTGCGTGATGGGCGTTGTTTGTTCGTGTGCGTGGCGCCGGAAGCGCGCTCTCGCGCGCTGGCGTCCCCCTGTCCTGCATGTGTCCGCTTCAGGGTAGAAGCGCAAGTCATTCCATTCCAATGAAGCATTTTGCGGCAGCTATCTCGGCTTGGAATGCTGCGCTGCGGCAATGGCACTGGTTGGTCACAGTGAATGTGGCAATTCCAAGCCCGACTCCTCCCTTCCCAATTCCCGGCAAGACGCTAACGCGTGCTCGCCGGTAGGCGCGGCAGCGCAGGAAACGCACGCTGCACGCAGTCGCTGCGCTCGCACGTCAGGCAGCCCGGGCCGATCGGCACCGCATCGTCTACCGCGTTCAAATCCCAGCCACGCGCATACACCAGTTGATCGGCGTGGCGCAGGTCGCAGCCCATCGCCAGGGCAAACGTCTTGCGTGGGCGGCCATACCCGGGAGGGCCGCTGCTGACCTGGCGGGCCAGCCAGAAATAGCGTCGGCCATCGGGCATGCGCGCGATCTGGGTCAGGATGCGGTCGGGCTGATTGAAGGCTTCGTACACGATCCACAGCGGGCAGGCGCCGCCGACATGCGAGAAATGGAAATCTGTGGCCGAGTGACGCTTGGACACGTTGCCGGCGCGGTCCACCCGCATGAAAAAGATCGGCAAGCCGGCTTCCCCACGCCGCTGCAAGGTGCTGAGCCGGTGACACACTGCTTCGAAGCCCACATCGAAACGGTCGGCCAACCATTCGATGTCGTAGCGTGAGGTTTGCGCGCTGTGCAGAAAGGCGCTGTACGGCATCACCAGCGCGCCGGCGAAATAGTTCGACAGGCCGATCCGCGAGAGCGCGATGCGCTCGGCGTCTTCGAAACCGGCATCGGCAATACGCGCGTCCAGGAGCGGCGCGCATTCCAGCAATGCCAGTTGCGCGGCCATCTGGAATGCCTGCTGGCCCGGCCGTAAGTGCGCTGGCAACCACAGCACGCGCGCCTGCGCATCCATGCTGCGTTTGTCGCTGTGCAGGTCGGTGGCGTCCTTCACCAGCAGACCATGACGATCGGCGAGGCGTTGGCGCAGCCGTAGCGGCAGATTTTCCGGGGTCAACCCGAGTTCGGCGTAGAGCGCTTCGGCGCGCTCGTCCAGCTCGGGCAGATAGTTGTGCGCGCGGTTGAAGTAGTCGCGCACCTGCTCGCCGGGCGACAGCGATGGCATCGCCGCATGCTCGACGCCGATCTGTAGCTCCAGCGCGGCGTTGCGTTCAAGCAGATGTTGATGGGCGCGGTGCAGGTCCAGCAGCGCCTGCGCCACCTGCGGCAGGTTGCCGGTGAGCGCACGCAGTTCGGCAGGTAGCAGCGCGTGGCCCAGGCTGCGCAGCGATTCGTCCAGCGGCTCGACCAGCGCGGCAGGGTCGTCCAGATCCAGCAGACCGTCCAGGTCGCCCAGCGTGGTCTTGAGTCGTTGCTGGATCGCCAGCGTGAGCGGGCGCTGGTTGCGCTCGATCTGGTTGAGATAGCTCGCCGACAGCCCAAGCCGGCGCGCCAGTTCGGCCTGGGTCAGCCCATGGCGTTGGCGGAGCCGCTGCAGGCGCAGGCCGAGCTGATGACGGAGTTGGGAGTGAGGCATTCGCAAGATTCGCAAAATTTCGCCGCCAGCTTAGCGCGATTAAGCAATTGCGGGCTGGGAATGCCAGGTGTCGATGCGAACAATGCGAAGTGATGGCCTGCAACGGCCCGATGTCCTTCTTAACGAGCGAGCCCTGCAATGAGCGAATCCGTCCCCCGCGTGTCCCTGTTGATCGATGGCGAGTTGGTGGTGTCCGCGAGTACGCACTGGCAGGACGTGGTCAATCCGGCAGATCAGTCGGTGCTTGCCCAGGTGCCGTTCGCCACCACGGCCGAAGTGGCCGCCGCAGTGGCCGCGGCCAGCCGCGCCTTCGTCACCTGGCGCAAGACGCCGATCGGCACGCGCGCGCGCATCTTCCTCAAGTACCAGCAGCTGATCCGCGAACACATGCCCGAACTGGCTGCGCTGCTCAGCGCCGAACAGGGCAAGACCCTGGCCGATGCCGAAGGCGATGTCTTCCGTGGCCTGGAAGTGGTGGAGCACGCCGCAGCGATCGGCAATCTGCAGTTGGGCGAGTTGGCCAACAACGTCGCCAACGGCGTGGACACCTATAGCCTGCTGCAGCCGCTGGGCGTGTGCGCGGGCATTACCCCGTTCAATTTCCCGGCGATGATTCCGCTGTGGATGTTCCCGATGGCGATCGCCACCGGCAACACCTTCGTGCTCAAGCCCTCCGAGCAAGATCCGATGGTGACCATGCGCTTGGTCGAACTTGCGCTGGAAGCCGGCATTCCCAAGGGCGTGCTCAATGTCGTGCACGGCGGCGAAGACGTAGTCAATGCGCTGTGCGATCACCCCGATATCAAGGCGTTGTCGTTCGTCGGCTCTACCAAGGTGGGCACGCACGTGTATCAACGCGCCTCGCTGGCCGGCAAGCGCGTGCAATGCATGATGGGTGCCAAGAACCACGCGGTGGTCCTGCCTGATGCCAACCGCGAGCAAACCCTCAATGCGATGGTCGGCGCCGCATTCGGTGCCGCCGGGCAGCGCTGCATGGCGGCATCCACGCTGGTGCTGGTCGGTGAAGCGCGTGCGTGGATTCCCGAGTTGGTGAGCAAGGCCAAGAGCCTGAAAATCGGCGCCGGCAATGCGCCGGCCACCGAGGTTGGTCCGCTGATTTCCTGCGCCGCACGCGAGCGTGTAGAGGGCCTGATTGCCTCCGGCGTGGAGCAGGGCGCCACCCTCGAACTGGATGGTCGCGCACCTCAGGTGCCAGGGTTCGAACAAGGCAACTTTGTCGGCCCGACGATCTTTTCCGGCGTCAAACCCGGCATGCGGATCTACGACGAAGAAATTTTCGGGCCGGTGCTGGTGATTCTGGAAGCCGCCACGCTGGACGAGGCCATCGCCTTGGTCAACGCAAACCCCAACGGCAACGGCACGGCATTGTTCACCCAGTCCGGTGCGGCCGCGCGGCGTTTCCAGGAAGACATCGACGTGGGACAGGTCGGCATCAACGTGCCGATTCCGGTGCCGGTGCCGCTGTTTTCCTTCACCGGTTCGCGCGCTTCCAAGCTCGGCGACCTGGGCCCGTACGGCAAGCAGGCGGTGATGTTCTACACCCAGACCAAGACCGTCACTGCGCGCTGGTTCGACGACCAGACGCTGGGCCATGGCGTCAACACCACCATCTCTCTCAAGTGACCCGATCGCCATGAATGCAGCCATCCAGCTACACGCCAACGCGGCCGACCTCAACGACGAGCAGGAAGCGTTCCGCGCCGCCGCGCGTGACTTCGCCGACAAGGAACTTGCCCCGTATGCCGCGCAATGGGACGCGGAAAGCCACTTCCCGCGCGAAGCCATTGCCAAGGCGGCCGAGCTAGGCTTTTGCGGCCTCTACACCGATGAAGGCGTAGGCGGCCTGGGCATGCGCCGGCTCGATGCGGCAGTGGTGTTCGAAGAACTCGCCACGGTGGACCCATCCACGTCGGCCTTCATCAGCATCCACAACATGGCCACCTGGTTGATCGCCAGCTACGGCACCGATGCGGTGCGCACGCAGTGGGGCGAGGCGATGACCAGCGGCGCAAAGCTGGGGTCGTACTGTCTGACCGAACCAGGCAGCGGCTCGGATGCGGCATCGCTGAAATCCCGCGCGCAGCGCGATGGCGACAGCTATGTGCTCAACGGCAGCAAGGCCTTCATCTCCGGCGCCGGCGCGACCGACGTGCTGGTGGTCATGGCACGCACCGGCGAAGACGGCCCACGTGGCATCAGCGCTTTCGTGGTGCCGGCCGATGCCCCTGGCATCAGCTATGGCCGCAAGGAAGAAAAAATGGGCTGGAACAGCCAGCCCACGCGCGGTGTGACCTTCGAAAACGTCCGCATTCCGGCCGAGAACCTGCTGGGCAAGGAAGGCGAAGGCTTCAAGATGGCGATGAAGGCGCTGGACGGTGGCCGCATCAATATCGCCGCGTGTTCGTTGGGCGCAGCGCAAGGCGCGCTGGATGCCGCGCGGCGCTACATGGGTGAGCGTCGCCAGTTCGGCAAAAAACTCGCCGATTTCCAGGCGCTGCAATTCAAGCTGGCCGACATGGCCACGCAGCTGGTGGCCGCGCGGCAGATGGTGCACACCGCTGCACGTAAGCTCGATGCCGGCAGCCACGATGCCACCGTCTGGTGTGCGATGGCCAAGCGCTTCGCCACCGATGCCGGCTTTGCCATCTGCGACGATGCATTGCAGATCCACGGCGGCTACGGCTATATCCGCGAGTATCCGATCGAGCGCTTGCTGCGTGATAGCCGCGTGCACCGCATTCTGGAAGGCACCAACGAGGTGATGCGCATGATCGTCGCGCGTCATCTGCTCAATGGCGAGGAAGAACTGCGATGAGCGATTGGGAAAAGGGCGTCCATACCGGTCTGCAGGTCGAGCGCGATGGTCACGTCGCCATCGTGACCTTGAGCAACCCACCGGCCAACACCTGGACCGTGCACAGCCTGGCGGCCCTGCGCGACTTGGTGCGCGCACTGGATGCAGATCGCAGCATCTACGCGCTGGTGATCACCGGTGAGGGTGAGAAGTTCTTCAGCGCCGGTGCCGATCTCAAGCAGTTCGCCGATGGCGACAAAGCCAACGCACGCGAGGCCGCACGCCGGTTTGGCGAAGCATTCGAAGCCTTGAGTGCGTTCCGTGGCGTGTCGATCGCTGCGATCAACGGCTATGCGATGGGCGGCGGGCTGGAATGCGCACTGGCTTGCGATTTGCGCATCGCCGAGCAGCACGCACATCTCGCGTTGCCCGAAGCCAGCGTTGGTCTGCTGCCATGCGCAGGCGGTACCCAGAATCTGCCGCGCTTGGTCGGCGAAGGCTGGGCCAAACGCATGATCCTGCTGGGCGAGCGTGTGGATGCTGCCACGGCGCAGCGCATCGGTTTGGTGGAGGAGGTGGTTGGCAAGGGCGAGTCGCGCGCGTTGGCGATTGCCTGGGCGCAGCGCGCCGGCAAACAGAGTCCAGTCAGTGTGGCGGCGTGCAAGCAGCTGGTGCAGTCCACGCGCCATGGCACGCACGCAGCCGCGCTGATTGCCGAGCGCGAAGCATTTGTGGATCTCTTCGAACACGCAGATCAGGCCGAAGGCGTGGCCGCATTTCTGGAGAAGCGCGCACCGAAGTGGAGTAACCACTGATGGCGGAGGTCAGCGCAACCGACGACGCACCGGTACTGTTCGAGCTGCGCACCTGCGCCGATGGGCATTGCATTGGCATTGCCACCTTGAACGCGCCCAAGACGCTCAATGGCCTGTCGTTGCAGATGACGCGGCTGTTGGATACGCAGTTGCGCGCCTGGGCCGAGGATGCGCAGATCGCGTGTGTGGTGTTGCGTGGCGCCGGTGAAAAGGCGTTCTGCGCGGGTGGCGATCTGCATGGCCTGTACCAGAGCATGCGTGCGCATCGCGACGCAGTGCCCGACAGAGCCGCGCGACGCGCAGCGCCGCAGGCCAATGCGCATGCCGCCGCGTTCTTCGAAGCCGAATACCGGCTCGACCACCGCCTCCACACGTTCCCCAAGCCGCTGCTGTGTTGGGGTCACGGCATCGTGATGGGTGGTGGTATTGGCCTGATGTCGGGTGCCAGCCATCGCGTGGTCACCGAACGCTCGCGCCTGGCCATGCCGGAAATCAGCGTCGGCTTGTTCCCGGATGTGGGTGGAAGTTGGTTGTTGCGGCGTGTGCCGCACGGCGCCGGCCTGTTTCTGGCGCTGACTGGCGCGCCACTGGACGCCAGCGATGCGATTTATGCAGGACTCGCCGACGTGCGCCTGGAGCATGCGCAGTACGCAGCGGTGCTGGATGCGCTGAGTGCACACGTCTGGACAGGCAATGCTAACGATGACCGCACTCAACTCAGTGCGTTTCTGCACGGCATCGCGCAACCGACAGAGCCGGGCCCGCTGCAAGTCCACGCACAGCTGATCGAACAGTTGGTGGCCGGCGAATCGCTGGAACAGGTCGTCGCTGCAATTCTGGGACTGCAGAGCGAAGACAGCTGGCTGCAGGCTGCACGTGCCACCTTGGCTGCTGGCGCTCCTGGATCGGCTCGGTTGGCCTGGGAGCTGCATCGTCATCCGGGCACCACGACGCTGGCCGACACCTTCCGTACCGAATACGTGGTCGCCTTGCATGTGGCGGCACACGGCGATTTTGCCGAAGGCATCCGCGCGCTGTTGATCGACAAGGATCGCCAACCGCACTGGCAGCCAGCATCGCTGGACGCAGCCGATGCGCAGTGGGCCGCCGAATTCTTCGTCGCGCCCTGGTCGGCTGCACAGCATCCGCTTGCCGATTTGGAGCAGGCGACCTAGGTCCGCACTGCGTGGCTGACAACTCGCGATGCACGCTTGCTCACGCAGGATTGCGTCGCGGTTGTCGCGTCTCACCTTGTGTCGTAGCACATGAAAACTGGTAGTTGCGCCGTGCTCACCAGCCATCCGGAATGACATCGGCAATGTAGTGAAGATCGTCCTAATTTGGAAACCGACACCATGAGCAAGATCGCTTTTATCGGCCTGGGCAATATGGGCGGGCCAATGGCCGCCAATCTGATCAAGGCCGGGCATCAGCTGCGGGCATTCGATCTCGCACCGTCTGCCCTGGACGCCGCAGCAGCGGCCGGTGCGCATGCAGCCAGCTCCGCGCAGGACACTCTGGTCGACGCCGAAGTCGTGATCTCGATGCTGCCTGCGAGCCGCCACGTCGAAGGCTTGTACCTGGGCGACTCCGGCATCCTGGCGCAGATTCCGCACGGTGCCGTGGTCATCGACTGCAGCACCATCGCACCACTGTCCGCGCGCAAGGTGGCCGATGCGGCCAGGGCGCGTGGACTGACGATGCTGGATGCCCCGGTCTCTGGCGGCACCGCCGGTGCTGCAGCCGGCACTCTGACCTTCATCGTCGGCGGCGCTGCCGATGTGCTGGAGCGCGCGCGTCCGGTGCTGCAAGCCATGGGCAAGAACATTTTCCATGTCGGCGACAACGGTGCAGGGCAGGTCGCCAAGCTCTGCAACAACATGGCCTTGGGCGTGATCATGGCGGCCACCGGCGAAGCGCTCGCGCTCGGCGTCGCGCAAGGATTGGATCCGGCAGTGCTGTCGCAGATGATGGCAGTCAGCACCGCGCGCAGCTGGGCCACCGAAGTGTGCAATCCTTGGCCAGGCGTATTGCCCAACGCTCCGGCCTCGCGCGGCTACAGCGGTGGCTTCGGCAACGACTTGATGCTCAAGGATCTGGGTCTGGTGGCCGAGTCGGCGGTGCAAGCCGGCGTCTCGATTCCGCTCGGTGAGCTGGCGCGCAACCTGTATGCAATGAACAGCCAGGCCGGCAACGGAACGCTGGATTTTTCCAGCGTGGTCAAGCTGGTCGCCAAGGTCTGAGTCGGCATCGAAGAGCAGCAACCCGATGACTGCGCAGCTGCCAGGCGAGCGCGGCAGCTGCGCGGAATCGGTATGTACCGTGCGTACACTGCGGCTCCGCCGCGCCATCTACGCGCACGTCACGACTGCTCGGGACGTTTTGTTAGCCACTCCAAGCGCGCTACGCATCGATAGCGCAGCGGTTCGGATGGTGGAGACGCGCTGCAACGTTTGCGGGTGCGTTCATCACTTGCACCCATCGCGCCTGCGGCCAAGCGCGGCCGCTGCGCTTTTCCGGCCAACCGCATGGCTTGCGTGATGTCATGTCATCACACGTAGGTGTAATAGTCTCCGCCATCGCGTGCGCCTAAGGTGCGCGCATCGCACGAGACCACGACATCCATGGGACACGACCACAACCACGCACCCAGCGAAATTCGCCACGAAACACCCTTGTGGTGGGCGCTGGGCCTCACCGCCACCTTCCTGGTGGCAGAGATCATCGGCGCGTTCGTGACCAACAGCCTGGCGCTGTTGTCCGACGCCGCCCATATGGCCACCGACACCGTCGGCCTGATGATTGCGCTGGTCGCGGTGCGCTTGAGCCGTCGCCCGGCCGATGCGCGGCGTACGTATGGCTATGTGCGGCTCGAAGCGCTCGGCGCATTGGCCAACGGCGCGCTGCTGTTCGCAGTGGGCGGCTACATCCTGTGGGAGGCCGCGCAACGCTTTCGCGCCCCGCAGGACATTTCGTATAGCGGCATGCTGCTGATCGCCGGCTTCGGCTTGGTGATCAATCTGATCGCGATGAAGCTGCTGCATGCCGGTAGCGGCGAAAGCCTCAACGTCAAAGGCGCCTATTTGGAGGTCTGGAGCGACATGCTCGGCTCGGTGGCCGTGATCATCGGTGCGTTGCTGATCCATTGGACCGGCTGGCAGTGGATCGATCCGGTACTGGCCGTGCTGATCGGCCTGTGGGTCCTCCCGCGCACCTGGGTGCTGCTGCGCGAAGCGATCAACGTGTTGCTCGAAGGCGTCCCCAAGGGTATCGATCTAGCCCAGGTGCAGCAGGCACTCACCAGCCATCCCGGCGTCGAAGACGTGCACGACCTGCATGTCTGGGCACTGGCCTCCAGCACGCCTGCACTCACCGCGCACATCGTCGTCAACGAGGCAACCGATCGCGACGGTCTGCGGGATGCGCTCGGCGCCTTGCTGCACGACCGCTTCGACATCGCCCACGTCACCCTGCAGGTGGAGAGCGGCGACTGCGGCACCGAGCCGTGCGGCACACCGAAGCCCGCTGCAGACGGTGGTGATCACGCCCATCATGGCCACGGCCACGGGCACGGGCACGGGCATGCGCATGGGCACTCCCATCATTAACAGCTGGCAGTGCAGGTCGGCAGGGCATCGAATTAGCGCGTTTGGACCTGCACAAGCAACAGCAAGGGTCTGGCCCTGCCGCCCATATCTACATTGCTTCCGACCACGAAGTCATAGTTGCCAACATCTGCAAGTTGCCGCCCCAGGCAAAAAGAAGGCTGCCAACGGCAGCCTTCTTGCAAATCAAACTCTGTCGATAAATGGCCGCTGGCCTTACACCACAGCCTCCCGCAACAACGGTGAGTCCCAACCCGGGCGCGGTGCGAAACGTTCGCCATAGCGCGCGTGCAGCGCCTGCAGACGTTCCAGCAGCGCGTCTGCACCGACGCTGCGGATGTGCTGGATCGGGCCGCCGCGGAAGGGCGCGAAGCCGGTGCCAAAGATGACGCCGGCATCGAGCAGGTCTGCGTCGGCCACCACGCCGTCGTGCAGGCATGCCACCGCTTCGTTGAGCAGCGGCAGGATCAAGCGATCTTCCAGATCCGCAGGCGCGGTATAGCCGCTGGCAACCTCGGGTTTAACCGCGCGCCCGTTCTCCCACTTGTACAGGCCCTGGCCGTCTTTCTTGCCGCGCTTGCCGGCTTCCACGGTGGCCAGCGCTGCCGGAATCGGCAGGTGCAGGAACGGCGCCAACTCCGCGCCCACGCCGGCTGCGACGTCCAGCCCTACCGTGTCGATCAACTCGATCGGCCCCATCGGCATGCCGAACCTGACCGCAGTCTTGTCCAGCACCGGTCCCGGAATGCCCTCCGCATACGCGGTGGCCGCTTCGAGCAGATACGGGAACAGCACCCGATTGACCAGGAAACCCGGGGTGCCGGCCACCGGCACCGGGAACTTGTCCAGCGCCTTGCAGAACGCCGCCAGGCGCGCCACGTTGGCCGGATCCAGCCCGTCGTGCTGCACGATTTCCACCAGCGGCATCATCGCCACCGGGTTGAAGTAATGCAGGCCGGCGAATTGCGCCGGGCGCTGGATGTGGCCGCGCAATTCGGTCAGCGGAATCGACGAGGTGTTGGTGGTCAACAATGCATCCGGCTTGAGCTGCGGCTCGATCGATTGATACAGGTCGCGCTTGGCCTGCGGGTTTTCGACGATCGCTTCGATCACCAGATCGGCCTGGGTCACACCCGCACCGGCCAGGTCGCCGCGCAGACGCGCCGCCACTACCGGCCGCTTGGCGTCGTCTTTGACGCGCTTGGCGAACAGCTCGCCACCACGTGTCAGCGCCGTATCGATAAAACGCTGCTCGCGGTCCTGCAACGTGACCTCGAAGCCCTTGTAAGCCGCCCACGCCGCGATATCGCCGCCCATCACACCAGCGCCGATCACATGCACATGGCGAATCGGCGCCGTTGCTGCGCCGGCTGCATCCTTGCCGCCCAGCGCTTTCAGACGTTCGGTCAGGAAGAAAATGCGAATCAGGTTGCGCGCAGTCGGGGTGCTGGCGAGCTTGACCACTGCCTTGCGCTCGGCCGCCAGGCGGGCCTGGATACCGCTACCGCCCGCCCGCTCCCACACATTGATCAACGCATACGGCGCCGGGTAATGCTCCTTGCGCGCCTTGCGCGCCACTTGCTTGCGCATCTGCGGTGCCAGCACTTTGCGCGCCAGCAAGGTATTGGTCGCCCATGCAGTTGCGCGCTGCTTGAACGCACGCGTAGTGCCGGAAAGCGCCAGACTGGCTGCCACATCCACCAGCACGGCAGGCGCGGCGACCTTGTCGACCAGACCCATTGCGCGCGCGGCCTTGGCCGAGACGGTGCGGCCGGTGAGCATCAGATCCATCGCGGCCGGCGCACCGATCAGGCGCGGCAAGCGGGCGCTGCCGCCCCAGCCGGGAAAGATGCCGAGCTTGGTTTCCGGCAACCCGATGCGGGTGCTGCCATCGTCAGAGGCCACGCGGTAGCGGCATGCCAGCGCGATCTCGGTGCCGCCACCCATGCAGAAGCCATGGATCGCCGCGACGGTGGGGCAGGGCAGTTCAGCCAGCTTCTGAAAAACCTGCTGGCCCCGATGGATCGCGTCGTTGACGGTGCCCTTGCGATCGAATTCCTGGAATTCCTTCAGATCGGCACCGGCGATGAAGCCATTTGCCTTGCCCGAGCGCAGCACCACGCCCCTTGGCGGATCCAGTGCCAGGCGCTCAACCAGTGCGCCCAATTCCAGCAGCACCTCCTGCGAGAATGCATTGACCGGTGCGCCCTGGCGATCGAGGCTGAGCACGAGCACGCCGTCCTCGCGCAGGTCGGCCTGCCAGTGGCTGAATCGGAGCCCGTCGAAACCTGGAAGCATGCGTCTGGCCGTCCGGCAATATAAGGAAAGGTCGTTATCATCCAGAGGTTGTTTCCTTCACGTCAAATACCCATACCTGTCGACAGGGGAGATGCGTGCTTCGGCGCGGCGTCGTCAGCGGTGCATCGGTGCCGCTACCCTGATGCGTGACGGTCGTACGGATCGGTGTGAACTTTTCTTTTCAATGGCGGTCTCATTGCCCGACTTCGGTGGGCTGACAGGAGTGCGGCCCGACATGGCCGAAGTCGATACACCTCAGGAGCTGGACCTGGAACTGGTCCGGCGTGTGCAGCGCGGCGAAAGCGCGGCGTTCGATGTGCTGGTGCGCAAATACCAGCATCGGATCGTTGCGTTGATCGGGCGCTACATCGCCGACTGGAGCGAATGCCAGGACGTTGCCCAGGACACCTTTGTGCGCGCCTACCGCGCGATCAACAGTTTTCGTGGCGACGCCCAGTTCTATACGTGGCTGCACCGCATTGCCGTCAACACTGCCAAGAACCATCTGGTTGCGCACAACCGCCGCCCGCCCACCGACGACATCGAAATCAGCGATGCCGAGCAATTCGATGGAGCAACCCGGTTGCGCGACACCGACACCCCGGAGCGCGAATTGATGCGACAGGAGCTGGAACAAACGGTGATGCGCGCGGTCCAAGCTCTGCCGGAAGAACTTCGGTCGGCCATCACCCTGCGCGAGGTGGAAGGGCTGAGCTATGAGGACATCGCGCGAAAGATGGATTGCCCGATCGGAACGGTGCGCTCGCGCATCTTCCGGGCGCGCGAGGCCATCGACATCGAGCTGCGGCCTCTGCTGGAGACCGAGAGCGCTACCCGTGAGCGACACCGTGTATGAGCCATAACCCCGACATGTCCACCACCGACAAGTTCGAGCTTCACTATCGCCAGCAGCTGTCTGCGCTGGTCGACGGCGAATTGAGTGCCGACGAGTCGCGCTTTTTGCTGCGCCGTTTGGCCCACGACGAAGAATTGGCCGGCTGCCACGAGCGTTGGCAGTTGTGCGGCGATGTGCTGCGCGGTGCGGCCAGTGCGCCGGCACCGCTGGATTTCGCGGCGCGTGTGCGCAGCTCCATCGCCGAGGAGCCGGCCCCGCAAGCGCAGCCTGCGGCTCGCCCAGGCGCACGCTGGCGCTGGGCCGGCGGCGCGGCGATTGCGGCGTCGGTCGCGGCGATTGCGTTGTTCATGGCGCGCGAGCGCCTGCCCCAAACGGCAGCGCCCGGTGCCGACACCCCTGTGTACGCGACCGCGGCCCAGCTTCCGCCTGCATCGCAAGCGCCGCAGAGACCTGTGCCACCGAAGGCGCCGGCCGCACCGAGTCCGGGAACGCCGGATGAGGTGGGGGCGCTCGCTGCAGCCGTGCCTGCCGCTGCGCTGGCATCCACACGCCGCGGTGCGGCAACGCGCAATCAACAAGTCGCACGCAGTGCGGCTGCGCGTCAGCAGCAGGCGCCGACCCGCATGGTGGCTGCAGCGGCTCCTGCACCGGCCCCCGCGGCCGCGTCATCCGCCGTTGTGGCTGCGTCGTCCAATCCGTTCACGCATCCGGACACCACGCTGCAGGCGCGCCCGTGGCCGCGCGCGGCCTTGTCCGGGGCTGGCGAGAGCCCGCTGAACGCCAGTTTCCGCCAGAGCCGCCCCGGCACGGCGTTCTATCCGTTTGAACCGGCCCCACAGACGGTCGCCAGCCCGGCGCCGAGCCGGCCATTGCCGGTGCAGGTCCCGCAGAACTGACCCTGTCGCCGGTCTTCATCCGTTCGGCATTCTCCTTCCCGTTATCGTGCCGGGCCCGTGTTGCTACGCGGGTTCCGCCCCCTGTCGCCCTGCCATCGGAGGCAACCTGATGAACCATCGCATCCGCACCCAGATGTTCGGCCTGATCGCCATGACCCTGCCGCTGGCCGCCTGCGCGCAGCAGCCCGCACCCGCTGCCAAGGACGTCGCCCCGATTGCCGCCAATCGCAGTACCACACCAGCGCCACAGCTGGTGGCCGGGCTGCCGGACTTCACCAATCTGGTCGAGCAGGTCGGCCCGGGCGTGGTCAATATCGAAACCACGATCACCCGCAAGGACGCCATGGCGCGTCAGCAGCGCAGTGGCCCGGGTGGTCGTGGTGGCGGTGCGATGCCTGATGACGATCAGATGCCGGAATTCTTCCGCCGCTTCTTCGGCCCGGATTTTCAGATGCCGGGTGGGCCGCGCCAGGGGCCGGGTGGTCCGGGGCAGGGCGATGACGACGGCGGTATTGCCGGAAAGTCGATGGGCTCGGGCTTCATTATTTCCGCCGATGGCTATGTGCTGACCAATCACCACGTGGTCGATGGCGCCAGCGAAGTCACCGTCAAGCTCACCGATCGCCGCGAGTTCAAGGCCAAGGTGGTAGGTAGCGATGAGCAATACGACGTGGCGCTGCTGAAGATCGACGCCAAGGGCCTGCCGACCGTGCGCCTGGGCGATTCGAACACGCTCAAGCCGGGACAGTGGGTGGTAGCGATCGGCTCGCCGTTCGGCCTGGATCATTCGGTCACCGCCGGCATCGTCAGCGCCACCGGCCGCAGTAATCCCTACGCCGACCAGCGCTATGTCCCCTTCATCCAGACCGACGTGGCGAT
Organism: Xanthomonas prunicola; assembly: GCF_002846205.1. Taxonomy (GTDB): domain Bacteria; phylum Pseudomonadota; class Gammaproteobacteria; order Xanthomonadales; family Xanthomonadaceae; genus Xanthomonas; species Xanthomonas prunicola. The sequence continues at coordinate 368,411 of NZ_PHKV01000003.1, read as the reverse complement.
CAATCAGGGTAATTCCGGCGGCCCGCTGCTCAATACACGTGGTGAAGTGGTCGGCATCAATTCACAGATCTTCTCGGCTTCCGGCGGCTATATGGGCATTAGCTTTGCGATTCCGATCGACCTGGCCTTCAGTGCGGCCGAGCAGATCAAGGCCACCGGCCATGTGAGTCGCGGCATGCTGGGCGTGCAGGTCGGCCCGATCGACTCGCTCAAGGCGCAAGGCCTGGGCTTGCCGGACAGCCGTGGTGCCCTAGTCAACGATATCCCGGCCGGCAGTCCGGCGGGCAAGGCCGGCGTCGAAGTCGGCGATGTGATCCGCGCGGTCAATGGCAAGCCGATCGATGTCGCCAGCGATCTGCCGCCGATGATCGGGTTGATGGCGCCGGGCTCCAAGGTCACCCTGGATGTGTTGCGCGACGGCAAGCCGCGCAAGGTGACGGTCACCCTCGCACCGCTGCAGGATGGCGGCGAGAGCGCCGCGCCGCGCACTGCGGCCGATGAGGCCAAGCCCAGTGCCCCGGCCAGCGTGGAATTGCTCGGCCTGCAAGTCGCCGACCTGACCGCTGCCGAGCGCAGCCGCCTGGGTCTGGAAGCGGGCGAGGGCGTGCGCATCGCCTCGGTGACCGGCGCGGCGGCACGCAGCACCCAGCCGCCGCTGTCGCCGGGCCTGATCATCGCCCGTGTCGGCCGGACCAAGGTCGGCAGCGTCGCCGAACTCAACCGCGCCCTGTCCAGCTACAAGAAGGGCGACGTGGTCATGCTGCTGGTCACCGACGGCAAGGCGACCAGCTATGTGGCCTTGAAGGCCGGCGGCTAACGGAGGGAATGGAGAATCGGGAATCGGGAATGGCAAGAGCGGCTCCGCGAGGCAATAGCCCGCCTGACTTTTCCGATTCCCGAATCCAGATTCCCCAATCTCCGGCCCCAGAGGGGCCGACCGTGCGATAATGCTGCGTTACCCTGACGACGGCACCGCCGGCGCCCACCTCAATGTCCTCTGATTCAATGCGGAACATCCGCAACTTCTCCATCATTGCCCACGTCGACCACGGCAAATCCACCCTGGCCGACCGGATCATCCAGCTGTGCGGCGGCCTGCAGGCGCGCGAGATGGAGGCCCAGGTCCTGGACTCCAACCCGATCGAGCGCGAACGCGGCATCACCATCAAGGCCCAGTCGGTATCCTTGCCGTATACGGCAAAGGACGGGCAGGTCTACCACCTGAACTTCATCGACACCCCCGGGCACGTCGACTTCTCCTATGAAGTCAGCCGCTCGCTGGCCGCGTGCGAAGGCGCGCTGCTGGTGGTGGATGCGGCGCAGGGCGTGGAAGCGCAGTCGGTGGCCAATTGCTACACCGCGGTGGAGCAGGGCCTGGAAGTGGTGCCGGTGCTCAACAAGATCGACCTGCCCACCGCCGATGTCGACCGCGCAAAGGCCGAGATCGAAGCGGTGATCGGCATCGATGCCGAAGACGCGGTAGCTGTGAGCGCCAAGACCGGTCTGAATATCGATCTGGTGCTGGAAGCGATCGTGCATCGCATCCCGCCGCCGAAGCCGCGCGACACCGACAAGCTGCAGGCGCTGATCATCGATTCCTGGTTCGACAACTACCTCGGCGTGGTCTCGCTGGTGCGCGTGATGCAGGGCGAGATCAAGCCGGGCAGCAAGATCCTGGTGATGTCCACCGGCCGCACGCATCTGGTCGACAAGGTCGGCGTGTTCACGCCCAAGCGCAAGGAATTGCCCGCGCTGGGTGCTGGCGAAGTGGGCTGGATCAACGCCTCCATCAAGGACGTGCATGGCGCGCCGGTCGGCGACACCTTGACCCTGGCCGCAGACCCGGCGCCGCATGCGTTGCCCGGGTTCCAGGAAATGCAGCCGCGCGTGTTCGCCGGCCTGTTCCCGGTCGATGCCGAGGATTACCCGGACCTGCGCGAAGCGCTGGACAAGCTACGCCTGAATGATGCCGCGCTGCGCTTCGAGCCGGAAAGCTCCGAGGCGATGGGCTTCGGCTTTCGCTGCGGCTTCCTCGGCATGCTGCACATGGAAATCGTGCAGGAACGGCTGGAGCGCGAGTACAACCTCAACCTGATTTCGACCGCGCCGACGGTGGTCTATGAGGTGCTCAAGACCGACGGCAGCGTGATTCCGATGGACAACCCGTCCAAGCTGCCGCCGCTGAACAACGTCGAAGAGATCCGCGAACCGATCATTCGCGCCAATATCCTCACGCCGCCCGATTACGTCGGCAACATCATCACCTTGTGCGAAGAAAAGCGCGGCAGCCAGATTGGCATCAACTACCTGGGCAGCCAGGTGCAGATCAGCTACGAATTGCCGATGGCCGAAGTGGTGCTGGATTTCTTCGACAAGCTCAAGTCGGTCTCGCGCGGTTACGCCTCGCTGGACTATCACTTCCTGCGTTTCGACCCAGGCCCGTTCGTGCGTGTGGATACGCTGATCAACGGCGACAAGGTCGATGCGCTGAGTATCATCGTGCACCGCAGCTACGCCGATCGTCGCGGCCGCGAACTGTGCGAAAAGATGAAAGACCTGATTCCGCGGCAGATGTTCGACGTGGCGATTCAGGCCGCTGTCGGCTCGCAAATCATCTCGCGCTCCACGGTCAAGGCGATGCGCAAGAACGTGTTGGCCAAGTGCTATGGTGGCGACGTTTCGCGCAAGAAAAAGCTGCTGGAAAAGCAGAAAGAGGGCAAGAAGCGCATGAAGCAGGTCGGCCGCGTGGAGATTCCGCAGGAAGCCTTCCTGGCCGTGCTGCAGATGGATAAGTAGCTGGGAATGGTAAATCGGGAATCGGGAATCGTAAGGGTGCACGTGCTCCTGCTGTTCCAATTCCCCATTCTCGATTCTCGATTCCCTTTCCGAAAGGAACATCAATGAAATGGTTTGAAATCATCCTGGTTGTCCTGACGCTGGGCAGCGGCTTCATCTGGCTGCTGGACGCGCTGTTTTTGGCCAAGCGCCGTGCCGCGCGTGCCGGTCTGCTGGACAGCGAGCCGGCAATCATCGATTACTCGCGCGCCTTTTTCCCGGTGCTGGCGGTGGTGCTGATCCTGCGCAGCTTCGTGGCCGAGCCGTACAAGATTCCGTCCAGTTCGATGATGCCCAATCTATTGATTGGCGATTTCATCCTGGTCAACAAGTTCGCGTACGGTTTCCGTCTGCCGATCACCAATACCAAGTTCATTCCCACCGGCGAGCCCAAGCGCGGCGACGTGGTGGTGTTCAAGCCGCCGCATGCGCCGGATCAGAACTGGATCAAGCGCGTCGTGGGTCTGCCGGGTGACAGGATCGGCTTCCATGGCGATACCCTGTACATCAACGACAAGCCGATGCATTACACGGTCAAGGGCGAGTACATCGGCAAGGGCAAGGGCGCCGAGATGACCGGCACCACGCTGCTGGTCGAGGACCTGCCGGGCCGCACGCATACCGTGCTGGAATGGCTGGACCGCAACATGCCGGCCGGGCAGGGCGACTGGACCGTGCCGGCGGACAGCTATTTCGTGATGGGGGATAATCGCGACAACAGCGAGGACAGCCGTTTCTGGACCCAGACGCACTTTCTGCCGGAAGCCAATCTGCGCGGCAAGGCGTTCCTGATCTGGCTCAATTGCGAAGGGTGGTTCTGCAAGGGGAGTTTCGATCCATCGCGGATCGGGACGGGCATCCAGTAAATGCACGCACGGCGTGCCGGGGAAAGCACAATGAAGCGCAAGCAAAGCGGTATGACGTTGACGTCGTTCGTGGTGGTGCTGGCGGTGGTCGGATTTGCCCTGTACATCGGGATGAAGCTGTTTCCGATGTATCAGGAATACTACGCAGTGCGTACGTCGATGAAGGGGCTGGCCAACGAAGTTGGCAGTGCCGACATGGATCCGTCCAAGTTGCAGGACATGTTCTTTAAGCGCCTTTACATCAACTATTCTGAAAATGTCAAGAAAGAAGACGTCAAGTTCGAGCGTATCGAAGGCGGCTGGCGCATGAAGGTCAACTACGAAGTGCGCCGCGAGTTGGTTGGCAATCTGGATGTGGTGGGCAAGTTCGATACGGCACAGGATCTGACGAAGCGCGGTGTCGAATAGAACCTTCCAGCGCGGTGATCCGATCGGCCATGCATTCGCCGATCCGGCTCTGCTCGCCCAGGCGCTGCGGCATCGCAGCGCCGGGACGCCGCACAACGAGCGACTGGAATTTCTCGGCGACGGCATCGTCAATCTGCTGATCGCCGAGGCGCTGTATCAACGTTGGCCCAAGGCCGATGAAGGCGCATTGACCCGCGCGCGCGCCGAACTCGTACGCGAGGGCGCGCTGGCGGTGATCGGACGCACGTTGAACCTCGGCGAGCGCCTGACGCTGGGTCCCGGCGAGTTGAAGTCCGGAGGTCACCGGCGCGATTCGATCCTGGCCGATGCCGTCGAAGCGATTGTCGCGGCCATCTACCTGGACTGCGGTTTCGAGGGTTGCCGTGCGGTTGTGCTGCCGTGGTTCGAGGCCTCCTTGGCGGCGTTGCCGGTGGGCAAGGCAGAAAAAGATCCCAAGACCCGGCTGCAGGAATGGCTGCAGGCGCGCCAACTGCCGCTGCCTAATTACGCTCTGATCAGCGAGAGCGGCGACGAGCATGCCAAGCAGTTCCACGTCGCCTGCATTCTGGAGCAGCCCACTGCCCGCGCCGAGGGCCAGGGCACCTCGCGTCGTCTTGCCGAGCAACAGGCGGCGACTCTTGTCATCGCACAACTGGATTCAAACACGTGAGCGAAACCTCTTCCCCCCACCGCAGCGGTAGCGTTGCCGTGATCGGCCGGCCCAACGTCGGCAAGTCCACCCTGACCAATGCCCTGGTCGGCGCGAAGGTCAGCATCGTCTCCAACCGGCCGCAGACCACGCGCCATCGGCTGCTGGGCATCGCTACTTTCCCAGAAGGGCAACTGGTGCTGGTTGATACCCCAGGCCTGCACCGCGAGCAGAAGCGCGCAATGAATCGGGTGATGAATCGCGCTGCGCGCGGCTCGCTCGAAGGCGTGGACGCGGCGGTGCTGGTGATCGAGGCCGGCCGCTGGGACGAGGAAGATACTCTGGCGTTCCGCGTGCTCAGCGACGCCGAAGTGCCGGTGGTGCTGGTGGTCAACAAGGTCGACCGCCTCAAGGACAAGACTGCGCTGTTCCCGTTCCTGGCCCAGGTCAGCGAGGGGCGCACCTTCGCTGCCGTGCATCCGGTGTCGGCGCTCAAGCGCAAGGGCCTGGAAGCGTTGGTCGGCGACCTGCTCAAGCTGGTGCCCGAAGCCGAGGCGATGTTTGGCGAAGACGAGATCACCGACCGCAGTCAGCGCTTTCTGGCCGGTGAACTGGTGCGCGAGCAGTTGATGCGCCAGCTCGGCGAGGAACTGCCGTACGCGACCACCGTTGAGATCGAGCGCTTCGCCGAAGATGGCGCGCTGCTGCGGATCGGTGCGGTGATCTGGGTCGAGCGCGAAGGCCAGAAGGCGATCGTGATCGGCAAGGGCGGTACCCGCCTGAAGGAAATCGGCGGTAAGGCGCGTTTGCAGATGGAGCGCCTGTTCGGTGCCAAGGTGTTCCTTGAGACCTGGGTGCGCGTGCGCGAAGGCTGGTCGGACGACGAGGCCGCGCTGAAGGCGTTCGGCTACGAATGACGCCAGGACCGGGGACCGGGGACCCGGGAACCGGGCAACGCCGGGTTAAGCAACTGGCCGGCATATCGCCGGAGAGATGGTGTTCTGTATTCGCCGGAGCTGCGCGCCGCCGCCCTGGCAGCATCGGCTTGGCTAAACATCGCCGTGTCGCCTCTTCATTCGACGACCGATCCTATTGTTTTACCGAATCTCCGGTCCGCAATCCTCAGTCTCGGCTCTTCCGCGCATGCTGATCGAGCACGAACGCGGGTTCGTCCTGCACGTGCGTGCTTGGCGCGAGACCAGCCTGCTGGTGGAAGTGTTGACCGAGCAACACGGGCGTGTGGGCCTGTTGGCGCGCGGAGTGCATGGGCCGCGCAAGCAGGCGTTGCGTGCTGCCTTGCAGCCATTGCAACTGATTCAGTTCAGTGCCGTGCAGCGCGGCGAGCTGGCCCAGCTGCGCCAGGCCGAGGCGCTGGATACCGCGCCTCGGCTGATTGGCGACACCATGCTGGCTGGCTTTTATATCAGCGAATTGTTGCTGCGGCTGGCCCCGCGTAACGATCCGGTGCCCGAACTCTATGCCTGTTATGCGCAGGCGCGGACGCACCTGGCGTCCGATCTGCCGTTGGCGTGGGGGTTGCGCCGGTTCGAGCGCGACGTGCTGGAGGGGCTGGGCTTCGCCTTCGATCTACAGCACGACAGCGACGGGCAGCCGATCGACCCGGCAGCGCGGTATCGGCTGGATCCGCAGGAAGGCGCACTGCGCGTGTTGAGCGAACGGCTAGCGCAAGATCGTCGCGAAACCGTCACCGGTGCGGCGCTGCTGGCGTTGGGTGAAGACATCATGCCGACCGCGGACGATATGCCCGGCCTGCGTCGCAGCATGCGCAGTGTGCTGCTGCATCATCTGGGTGGGCGCGGCCTGAAATCCTGGGAAATGCTCGAAGATCTGGCCCGGCGGCGCTGATCGAGCCAGCCCTGGGCATGCGCGCGATGCCGCTGTCGTCAGTGCCGCAGTGCCGTCAGCGCTGCCATACACGAACATCTCAATTCGCAAAACTGCAATGTGTCAAACGCTGCGCCGAGCTGGAAAGCAGATCGGCGCCGTGCCTCTCAATGCAGCAACGCAGCCACCGCCGCATGGAATTGGGTCTGCGCGGCCCGCGATTGCGGGTCGCCGCGCAGCAGGCGCACTGCACCTGCAAGTCGCGCTGCGCCAACAAAGCCGCAGCTGGCCTGCAACCGATGCAGATGATTGCGTAATGCCTGTTCGTCGCTGATCTGCAGGGCCGAATCCACTGCATCCCGCGTGCCCGGCAATTCGGCCAGGAATAGCTCGCGCAGGGCATTGAGGTGGTGTTGCTGGCCGTTGAGCGCACTGAGCGCCGCCGCCTCGTCCCAGTCGCTGGCGGCGATGTCCAGCACGCCCACCGGGGCCACGCTGTAGCGGCCGCGGGCGAGGCCGCGCCGCACCGCCTGCAACAGGCGCTCGGAGGTCAGCGGTTTGATCAGCATTTCCAGAAACCCGTCGGACTGCAGGCTGCGCTGCATGGCCATGCTGGTGTCGGCGGTGTGCGCCAATGCCGGCACGTCCGGGTGCAGCAGGCGCAACGCACGTAGTAGCCCGCTGCCGTTGCCATCGGGAAGATTCACGTCGATCAACCAGAGATCGTGGCGACGTTCGCGTGCGCGGTCGAGGGCGGAAGACAGGGAATCGGCACAGTCCACCGTGGCCGGGAGACTGTCCAGCACAGCCTGCAGGAATCGGCGGCTGATCGGGTCGTCTTCCACCAGCAATAGGCGTGGGTGGGGTTCCTGGCGTGTGGCCATGTTCATGCTGCCTCCTTGTCAGCGATGCCGCGTCCTGATTCGCCGCGCGCACCCGAAGTTTGCCTGTGTTTGCGGAGCGCGACAATTGTTGCGCTGCCCAGGGCGGCCTCCGTCGATCGCATCTGCGACAATACGCACCCTTTTTGCCCGCAGCTTGTCGCCACGTGGCCAGAACCAGAAACCGTTTCGACCGTACCCCCTTCCAGACCGCCATCACCGACCTGAGCCATGACGGCCGCGGGGTGGCGCGCCGCGACGGCGAGGGCGGCAAGGTCACCTTCATCAGCGGCGCCTTGCCGGGCGAGTTGGTGCGTGCCGAACCCACCGCCCGCAGCCGTCATTTCGATGAGGCCAAGACGGTGGAGGTGCTGGAGGCATCCCCGCAGCGCGTCGCCCCGCGCTGTCCGCATTTCGGCGTCTGCGCCGGTTGCGTCTTGCAGCATCTGGAGGAATCGCAGCAGATCGTCGCAAAACAACGCGTACTGATGGACAACCTTGAACGTATCGGTCATGTCACCCCGCAGGCCGTGCTGCCTGCGCTGACCGGCGACAACTGGGGTTATCGGCGCAAGGGCCGGTTCTCGGTGCGTCGTGTGGAGAAGAAAGACAAGACCTTGATCGGCTTTCGCGAGCTCGACCCGCGGTTCGTGGCCGATCTGTCTGTTTGCTACACCGTGATCCCGCAGATCGGCGAGAAGATCCCGGCGCTGGCCGCGCTGGTCGAAGGCATGGACGGCAAGCGCGACATCCCGCAGATCGAATTCATTGCCGGCGACGATGCGGTGGCATTGACCATTCGGCATATGCAGCCGCTTAGCGAGCGCGACCAACAGGCCTGGGTCGCATTTGCCCAGGAGCACGGGTTTGCGATCTTCCTGCAGCCTGGTGGCGTGGACAGCGTGTATCCGCTGTGGCCGCAGGAAGTGCCATTGTCGTTCCGCCTGCCGCAATGGGAGGTGGAGCTGGCATTCCGGCCGCTGGACTTCATCCAGGTCAACGCCTCGCTCAATCAAAAGATGATCGCGCACGCGCTGGCGCTGCTGGATGCCAAACCCGACGACCGCGTACTCGACCTGTTCTGTGGATTGGGCAACTTCACCCTGCCGCTGGCGCGCGTTGTGCGTGAGGTCGTGGGTGTGGAAGGCGACGCCGGACTCGTGGCGCGGGCGAAAGAAAATGCCCAGCGCAATGGTCTGGCCAATGCGCAGTTCTACGCCGCCGATCTGACCCAGGATCAGCGCAACGCTGCCTGGATGCGTCAGGGCTTGGACAAGCTGTTGCTGGATCCGCCGCGCTCGGGCGCGTTGGAAGTGTTGCAGCAACTGCCGCTGAAGAAGTTCGAGCGCATCGTCTATGTGAGCTGCCATCCGGGCTCGCTGGCACGCGACGCCGGCTATCTGGTCAACGAGCAGGGCTTTACGCTGGTGTCGGCGGGCGCGATGGACATGTTCCCGCACACCGCTCACGTGGAAAGCATTGCGGTGTTTGAGCGGCGGTGATTGGGGATTCGGGAATCGTAGAAGCGGTTCGCCGTATGCTGTTGCGATTGCCCATTCTCCATTCCCGATTCCCATGCCCGTAGAAATCGAACGCAAATTCCTGGTTACCGGCGACGGTTGGCGCCACGCCGCGCACGCGGTGATTCCGATGGCGCAGGGCTACATCAACGATCAGGCGGCGCTGCGCAGCGGCACGCAGAATGCGTCGGTGCGGGTGCGGATTCAGGGCGAAAGCGCGTTTCTCAATCTGAAATCGCGCGAGGTGGGGCATACGCGTCAGGAGTTTGAATATCCGATTCCACTCGCCGATGCCCGCGCGTTACTGGCGCTGTGCGTGGGTGGTTTGATCGACAAACGCCGACATCTGGTCGCCTACCAGGGCCATGTCTGGGAGGTCGATGAATTCCTTGGCGACAACGCCGGGCTGGTGGTCGCCGAGATCGAACTCGAACATGCTGACGAAGCATTTGCCATGCCCGAGTGGATCGGGACCGAAGTTACCGACGACGTGCGTTACTACAACCTGGCGCTGGCCTCGCATCCGTTTAAGCGTTGGAGCGGGGATTGGTGATTCGGGATGTGGGGTTCGTAAACGCTGGCATGCAGCTCGGCGCTTTGGAGAGATGATGTGGGATGGGTGATTCTTGAAAGTAGGGCGCTCGGCGCCAGATCACTGCGTTGCGATCCCTAATCACCACTCTCCAACCCTGGCCTTGGCTAGCGTTTTGCGACTCGCCATTCCGGACTCCCCAATCCCGTTTATGCTCCACATACTCCCAAGGCCCCGCCAACGAATCCCCGGTCATGCGCATCGATATCTGGTCCGACGTAGTGTGCCCCTGGTGCTGGATCGGCAAGCACCGTTTCCAGGCAGCCATTGCTGCGCTTGGCGCGCAGGTGCCGGTCTTGGACATTCACTATCACGCGTTTCAACTTGATCCCGAGGCCGGGCTGGAGCCGACGCCGTTGCGCGATGCGCTGGCGTTGAAGTTCGGTGGTACTGCGCGGGTCGAGCAGATGCTGGCGCAGACCCAGGCCACTGCGCAGGCGGAAGGATTGCCGCTGGATTTCGGCCGTGGGCAGGTGCAGGTCAGCACGCTGCGTGCGCATCGGTTGATCTGGCTGGCCAGCCATGAGGGCGATGTGGACGCGGTGATGGAAGCGCTGTTTCATGCGCATTTTGCCGAAGGCCAGAATGTGGGCGCGATCGAAACGCTGGTGCGTGCCGGTGAGGCCGGTGGTCTTGCCATGGCACGGGTGCGGGCGATGCTGGAGTCGGAAGAAGGCATCGTCGAGGTACAGGCACAGCTGGCGCAGGCTGCCGCGTTAGGCATTCGTGCGGTGCCCAGTTTCGTGATCGACGGCCGCGCACTGATCCAGGGCGCGCAGCCGCCGGAGAGTTTTGCGCAGGCCTTGCTGCAGTTGGCCGCCGAATCGACACCGGTCGGTGGGCCGGATGCCTGCGCGGTGTGACCCACATATCTCCTGCATGCACCGGCATGCGCACGACCGAATGACGTTACCTGCCCGCGCACACAACGTGGCGGTGATCGGCGCCGGGCTGGCCGGTCTGGCCTGTGCGCAGCAGCTGCAGGCGGCGGGCTATGCCGTGACAGTATTCGATCAGTCCGACACGCCGGGTGGTCGCATGCGTCACTGCTCAGGCGAGCAGTGGCAATGCGATCACGGCGCGCAATATTTCACGGCGCGCGATCCTGCGTTTGCGGCGGTCGTCGATGCCTGGATCGATGCTGGCGTTGCCGCACCCTGGCCGGCGCGCATCGCAAGCTGGGACGGCGCGCAGTTGAGCCACTCGCACAGCGCCCTGACGCGTTATGTGGGCGTTCCCGATATGGCTGCACCGGCCAGGGCACTTGCAGCGCATCTGGATATGCGTCTGTCTACCGAGGTGCGTGCGCTGCAGCGTAGCGGGCAGGGATGGCGCGTCGCGTTCGCGCAAGACACGGCAACGCACATGTTCGATGCGGTGCTATTGGCCGTTCCGGCACCGAACTCGACCGGGGTGTTCGCACAGATCGCGCCTGCGCTTGCGACGATTGCCCAGCAGGCACACATGCATCCTGCGTGGGCGGTGATGGCGCATTTCGATGGGCCAGTCGATCCGGGTTACGACGCACTATTCGTCAATACCGGCCCGTTACGTTGGGTAGCACGCAATTCCAGCAAGCCTGCGCGTGCGGGCGTGGAGACCTGGCTGTTGCACGCGACTGCCGAGTGGAGCCAGGTACATTGCGACGCTACGCCCGCGGACGTCATCGCCAGCATCGTGCCGGAGTTTGCAGCGCTCGGTTTGCCGATGCCGCAGTCCTGCGATGCGTCTTTTTGGACGGTCGCTAGCAGCAATCCCGCGTTGCAGATCGGCTGTGTCTGGGATGCGCAGCTTGGCCTGGGCATGTGCGGCGACTGGCTGGCAGGCGGCAAGGTCGAGGGCGCATGGCAGAGCGGGATAGCGTTGGCGCAGCACGTGTGTGCTGGCGATGTAGTGCAAAGCGCTTGCGACTGACGCCGTGGCGGACATCGCAGAACGACTCACGGCGCAGTGCAAGGCCAGGGATATGCATGGTATTGGCACATGCGTGCGGCAGTGATCGCTGTGGCAAGCCGGTCAAGTCGAATGCTCATTTACGCGATGAGGTCGGCATGCACGCAAGCACCCAGCATGATCGAGCGCCGCACTGATGCCTGATTCAAGCGCGCCCACAGCAGAAGCTGCCCAGCAAACACCGGCCCACACACTGCGTCTGATTCTCGGCGACCAGCTCAATCCGCAGCACAGTTGGTTCGCAACGCGCAATGCGGGCGTGGTCTATGTCGTGATGGAAGTGCGCGAGGAAACCGACTACGTGCTGCATCACGCCCAGAAGATCCTGGCGATCTTCGCGGCGATGCGTGCGTTCGCTTCAGGCCTGCGGCAGGCGGGGCATCGGGTGCGCTATGTGACGATCGACAGCGCCAGCAACCGGCAATCGATCCCGCACAACCTCGCTGCGTTGATGGCGCACTACCGTGCGCAGCATCTGGAGTACCAGGCTCCGGACGAGTGGCGGCTGGATGAAGTGCTGCGGCACTGGAGCGCTGCGCAGCCCTTTGCGACGCGGATGGTCGACAGCGAACATTTTCTAACCGCACGCAACGAAGTCGCCGCCTGTTTTCGTGCCGGCAGTTCGTGGCGCATGGAAGTGTTTTATCGGCGCATGCGGCAACGGCATCGGATCCTGCTCGATGCGGATGGCGAGCCGGAAGGCGGACGCTGGAACTTCGATCACGACAATCGTGCGCCGTGGCCGGGCGACCCGCCTGCGCCGCAGGATTGGCGGGCAACGCACGATCACAGTGCGTTGTGGCGCACGATCGAAGCCGCCGGCGTGCGCAGCTTTGGTGCGCCGAATGCGCAAGCCCTGCCATGGCCAACGGATCGCGGCGAAGCCTTGCAGCATCTGGATGCATTCATCGCGCACGCGCTGCCAGATTTCGGGCGCTACGAAGATGCGATGAGCACGCGCAGCCCGCGCCTGTTTCATTCGCTGTTGTCGTTTGCGCTCAACGTCAAGATGCTGCATCCGCGCGAAGTGATCGCGCGCGCCGAAGCTGCCTGGCGGCAAGGGCATGCGCCGTTAGCGGCGGTGGAAGGCTTCATCCGCCAGATTCTGGGTTGGCGCGAATACGTGCGCGGCGTTTACTGGTCGCAGATGCCAGGTTACGCGCAATTGAATCATCTCGATCAGCATGTACCGCTGCCGCCCTGGTTCTGGGATGGGCAGATCGGCATGCGCTGCCTTGCCGATGCGGTCGGCAATTCGCTCGCCAACGCGCATGTGCATCACATCCAGCGGCTGATGGTGATCGGCAATTTTGCGCTGCTGGCGGGGCTGGACCCGCAGGCGCTGCATCGCTGGTATCTGGGCGTCTATATCGACGCGTTCGAGTGGGTGGAGCTGCCCAATACGGTGGGCATGAGCCAGTTCGCCGATGGCGGCCTTCTGGGCAGCAAGCCGTATGTCAGCGGGGCGGCCTATATCGATCGCATGAGCGATTACTGCACTGGCTGCAGGTACCAGCGCAAGCTGCGGGTCGGCGCGAACGCCTGCCCGTACAACGCGCTGTACTGGGATTTCCTGGCGCGGCAGCGCCCGCTACTGGGCACGAACGAACGCCTGGCGATGCCGTATCGCCAGCTCGATGGCATGGCCCCCGAGGTATTGGCGCAGATTCAGGCCCAGGCCGCGCACTGGCGGGCCCATCTCGAGGTGCTGTAAGTCTGCCCGCAATGGCGGAAGGTGCGCGCAGCTGAATGCGCAATCTGACGCTGCCACGCGCATCTGCGACAATGCCGCGCTGCGCCACCAAGGCGCCTGGCCCGGGAGTCCCCCAACATGCTTCTGATCGGCGTTGCCGGTACCGAACTCAGTGCACAGGAACACGACTGGCTACAGCACGATGCCGTCGCCGGCGTGGTGCTGTTCAAGCGCAACTTCGCCTCGCGCGCTCAGGTGGCCGAGCTGTCGGCGGCGATCCGCGCGGCCGCGCCGCGCCCGGTGCTGATCTGCGTGGACCAGGAAGGTGGGCGCGTGCAGCGGTTTCGCGAAGGGTTCAGCGCGCTGGCACCATTGCAGAGCTTTGGTGCGCAGTACGCGCAAGACCCCGACGCCGCGTTGGTCGCTGCGCGCGCGCATGCGCAGCTGATGGCCAGCGAGGTCCGCGCCAGCGGCGTGGACCTGAGCTTTGCGCCGGTGGTGGATCTTGGCCGTGGCAACCGCGCCATCGGCGATCGTGCCTTCAGCGACGACCCGCAGATCGTGGCCACCTTCACCCGTGCCTATGTGCAGGCGCTGCATGGCGCAGGCATGGCCGCCACGCTCAAGCATTTCCCCGGCCACGGCACCGTGCTGGAAGACACCCATGTGGATCACGCCAGCGACCCGCGGGCACTGGAAGTGCTGCAGGCCGAAGATCTGGTGCCGTTTGTCGCGGGCATCGAGGCCGGCGCCGACGCGGTGATGATGGCGCACGTGGTCTACCCCCAGGTTGCCCCAGAGCCCGCCGGTTATTCGCAGCGCTGGATCGAACAGATCCTGCGCGGCCAGATGGGCTTCCGCGGCGTGGTCTTTTCCGACGACATCGGCATGGCCGCCTCGTTCAGCGCTGGCGGCGTGGCAGGCCGGGTGCATGCGCATCTGGATGCCGGCTGCGACGTGGTGCTTGTCTGCCACCCGGAACTGGTCGCCGAATCGCTGCAGGCCGTGCAGGGCCGTAGCCTCAATACCGCCGCATTGATCGGCCTGATCGGCCGCGGCGCATTGGGCTGGGATGGACTGCTCGCCGGCACCGATGCCTCATTCACTACTCCTCTTTCTGCCCATTTCGGAACAACTGCCTGATGTCCACGCTCACCATTTCCCAGGCCCTGGCCCAAGCCGATCTGCTGGTCGACCGTCCGGCCATCGATGCCGCCGTCGCCACCATTGCCGGTGCGATCGCACGCGACTATGCCGGCGAAGTACCGGTGTATCTCACCATCATGCACGGCGCGCTGCCGTTCTCCGGCCAGCTGGCGCTGGAGCTGGGCGCACGCGGTCAGGACCTGCAGTTCGATTACCTGCATGCCACGCGCTATCGCGGCGAGACCACCGGCGGCGAATTGGTGTGGAAGCACCGCCCGGCCACCGCGCTGTTCGGCCGCCGCGTGATCCTGGTCGACGACATTCTCGACGAGGGTTACACGCTGCAGGGCGTGCGCCAGTGGTGCCTGGAGCAGGGCGCTACCGACGTGCGCGTGGCAGTGTTGACCGTCAAGCGTCACGACCGTTGCGTGCCCGGTGTGACTGCCGATTACGTGGGCGTGGAAGTGGCCGACCGTTACGTGTTCGGTTTCGGCATGGACGTCAACGAGCAACTGCGCGGTATTCCCGCCATCTATGCGATGAAGCAGTAACCCGCAGTTTTCCGCTCGCAGGAATGCGAGCTACCAAGCGCGCCTTGCTGCGCGTACCGTTGTTGATTTGTTGCAGAGGTCGGTTGTGTCCGCAAATTCCATCGCATTGGCCGTCATCGGCGGCACTGGTGTCTACACGCTCGCGCAATTGGACGATGTGCAGTCGCATGATGTCCAAACGCCCTACGGCGCGCCCTCCGGGCCGATCCGCGTCGGCATGCTGCTCGGCCACCGCGTCGCCTTTCTGGCACGTCATGGCGAAGGCCATTCGCTGCCGCCGCACAAGGTCAATTACCGCGCAAACATCGCTGCACTGCAACAAATTGGTGCCTCGCGAGTGCTGGCGCTCAACACCGTGGGCGGCATCACCGAACAGTTCGGACCGCGCGTGTTGGCCTGCCCGGATCAGTTGATCGATTACACCTGGGGCCGCATCTCTACGTTCTGCGAGGAGCCTGGCAGTGAGGTGCAGCACGTGGATTTCGGCCATCCGTATTCGCCGATGTTTCGCAGCAAGGTCATTGCCGCAGCCAAAGTGACCGGCGTCACGATGGTGGCGGCCGGTTGCTACGGTGCGACGCAAGGGCCAAGGCTGGAAACGATTGCAGAGATTGCACGCATGCGTCGCGATGGCTGCGATTTGGTTGGCATGACCGGCATGCCCGAAGCGGGCCTGGCGCGTGAAAAAGGCCTGGAATATGGGTGTTTGGCGATTGTGGCCAACTGGGCGGCCGGCTGTGGCGACGCGCAGGAAATCACCATGGCCGAGGTGTTGGCCAACGTCGACGCTGCATCATCCGGCTTGCCCGAGCTGATTGGCGAACTTGCACGCGGGTGATTGTCATCAGGGCATAAGCTTTGCATACTCGGCGCGTACGCACGCCGTACACCACCCATTAATTATTGCAAAGGTCTCGCATCACCATGCCGAACGGTACCGTCAAGTGGTTCAACGACGCCAAGGGATTTGGCTTCATCTCACCGGAGGACGGCAGCGCCGATGTCTTCGCGCACTTCTCCGCGATCAATTCCAAGGGCTTCCGTAGCCTGCAGGAAGGCCAGCGCGTCAGTTATGACGTGACCCAGGGCCCGAAGGGTGCTCAGGCTTCGAACATCACGCCGGTCGAGTAATCTGACTCGATTGTGCGGTTGAAGAACCCCGCCACGGCGGGGTTTTTTTTGCGCAGGTGAGCGCGGCCAGTGTTAGCGAAACAGAGCAGGGACGATGCAACGAGCATTACGTATTGCCGTAGTGGGCTACGGAACGGCCGGGCAGGCACTGGCAGTGCTGCTGGGCGCCGATGGGCATCAACTAGAGGTATTCGAGCGCACGCCTGCACCCGGGCCGGTGGGCGCAGGCTTTCTGCTGCAGCCCAGCGGCCTGCAGGTGCTGTGGAATATGGGCTTGCTGCCGCAGGCGCTTGCGCATGGCGCACCGGTGCGCCGCTTGTATGGCGACACGCCGTGCGGGCGCGCAGTGATGGACATGCAGTACCGCGATCTGGATGCGCGCTTGATGGGTGTGGGCATGCAGCGCGGCGCTTTGTTTACGCTGCTGCGCGAGGCCTGGCCGCAGCACGCGCAACTGCATGTGGAGACGCAGATCACCGCGATCGATCACGAGGGCGTGCGCGTGCAGGATCAACGCGGGCACTGGCATGGCCCCTACGATCTGATCATCGCCGCCGATGGCTCGGCCTCGACGTTGCGCGCGCAGGCGCAGGGAACGCAGCTGGATCGCGTGTATCCGTGGGGGGCGCTGTGGTGTCTTTTGCCGCGCGACGATTGGCCGTTCGTGGACGAATTGCGCCAGCGCTATATCGGCGCACGCAAGATGATCGGCCTGCTGCCGGTGGGCACGCGCCCGGGCGATGACACCCCGCGACTGAGCTTTTTCTGGAGCCTGCCGTGCAGCGATTTCGTTGCGTGGGAACAGCGCGGCATTGCCGCCTGGCGCGATGAGGTGGCGCAGATGTGGCCGGAAGCGGATGCGCGTCTTGCGACGGTGCAGGTGCATGGCGCACTGGCACGCGCGAGTTATCGCGATGCGGTGGTGTCGCGCTGGCATCGCGGCCGCTTCGTGCTTGCCGGCGATGCCGCGCATGCGATGAGTCCGCAATTGGGGCAGGGCGTGAACATGGCGCTGCTGGATGCATTGGCGATGCGCGATGCCTTGCGCGCAGGCGCCGATCTGGATGCTGCCTTGCAGCGCTATCAGCGTGAACGCCAGGCGCACGTGGCGATCTATCACCGCTGGAGCCGCTGGCTGACGCCGTTGTTCCAGTCCGAACGCGATCTCTGGGCACAAGGCCGCGACCTGCTGCTACGCCCGATGGGTCGCGTGCCGGGGGGCCGCGGGCACATGCTGCGCGTGCTCAGCGGTACCCAGCATGGCTGGTTCGGTAAGTTGGCGCTGGCGCCCGAATTCGTGGATGCGTTAGCGCAACCGGTGGCGCGTGTGGCAGACGATAACGCCCACGCGGCTGCGTAGGGCAGCGCTTGGCCGCAGCGTCGGCCGGCGCGTTTGTGGCGCTGGCTAACGCACCGGCAAGGCCATTGCATTGCCTTCCACGCAGGCAACCAGGCGCTCGCCTTCTGTCAGCGTCGGCACGATGCCCGCGGTGAACTGCGAGAACGCCGGCAGGATGGTGACGCGTTCGCGTAACCAGAACGCCGGCCAGCGCCGCGACAGCCCAGGCAACTTGGCCAATGGATGCAGATGCCCGCACAGCACGTGGCGATTGGGGTGCGGCAACGGATCGTGACGCAGCACGAAGGGGCCATCTTCGATCTGTTCGCCAGCGGCTTCGATCTGCAGATCGGCACCGGCCAGTGCACGGTCGTGATTGCCGCGGATGGCGATCACGCGCAACGCGTCATGCTGCTCGCGCCATGCGCTCCAGCGCCGATGCCAGGCGGCGCGTGGTGCCGGGCCGTGCAGCAGGTCGCCCAAAATCCATAGCGCCTGCACATCGCGTTGTTCCAGCAACGCATCCAGCCGCTCCAGATCATGCGCGGTTCCGCCGGCCGGCAGGCCGATGCCGGCACGTCGGAATACGTCGGCCTTGCCCAGGTGCAGATCGGCGATCAACAGCGCACGTTGCGCCGGACGATACAACGCGCGTTCGCCGAGCAATTCCACGGTTTCGCCAGCCAGCTGCAGCTGCACGCTATCGCCCATGCTTGCGCTCCAGTTGTTCGGCAGCGCGCAATACGCGCGCCTTCCAGTCTTCGGTACTCAGTTGCCCACGCACGCGTTCGGCCCAGAGCGGAAACGACAACGGAGTGAGGCTGCGTGGTTTGCACAGGCGCAACGCGCGGCGCGCGCAATCTTCCAGCGCATGCGCAAGCCGCGCCAGTTCGAGCTGGCCTTCGAACACTTCGCGTTCGGCTTGTGCAAGCAGCAAATGATCGGGGTCGAAGCGCTGCAATACGTCGTACAGCAGGCCGCTGGAGGCCTGCAGCTGACGCAGGCTGCGCGGCGCCCGGCCGGGCAACGATGGCGACAACAGCCCGGCCACACGCGCAATCTCGCGAAACTGCCGGCGCGCCAGTTCGCCAAGATTGAGGCTGTCGTGCAGATCGTCGAACAGGTTCACCGGCGACAACAAGGTCTGCAGCACATCGGTATCGATCTGGACATCCTGCGCCGGCGACAGCACAAAGCCATAGTCGTTGGCCGCGAAGCTGAAGGTATTGCGTTGGCGTCGGCCCCAACGTGCCGCGAGCAACGCCGCCAGTCCCTCATTGACCTGCCGGCCGGCGAATGGATACACGAACACATGCCGACCATCGCGCGCCTTGATGCTTTCCACCAGCAGATGATCCGGCCCCGGCAACGAAGACAGCGACGCCTGCAACCGCAGCAACGGCGCCAAGGCCTGCATCTCCGGCGCATCGCCGGGATCGGCGAATACCGCTTCCACCTCGCGGCCCAGCGCCGACGACAACGGCATGCGCCCGCCCATCCATTTCGGCACCACGCCACTGCCGCCTTTGGCCACGCGCACGTAGGCAGTCATGTCTTCCAGGCGCACCAGCTCCAGCAAGCGGCCGGCAAACTGGAAGCGATCGCCGCGGCGCAGGCGACCGATGAATTGTTCTTCCACCGCACCCAGTCGCCCGCCGCGCAGGAACTGCACGCGCACGCTGCCGTCGCTGGTGATCGTACCGATGGACAGCCGATGCCGAAGCGCGACGCGCCGGTCGATCACGCGGTACATGCCGTCGTCGTCGCGGACCACCTTGTGGAAATCCGGGTAATGCGCCAAGGCACTGCCACCTTGCACGATGAAGTCCAGCACCGCGTTCCAGGTGGTTTTTTCCAGGGCAGCGAATGCATCGGTGCCGCGCACTTCGTCGAACAACGCGTCGGCATGGAAGCCGCCACCGAGGGCGAGCGTGACGCAGTGTTGTGCCAGCACGTCCAGCGACAAACGCGGTGGTGGCCGCGCTTCGATATGACCGTGCACCAGCGCGCGGCGCGCAGCCGCGTATTCGACCAATTCCAGTGCATGCGAGGGCACGCACACCACGTGCCCGGATTCGCCTGGACGATGACGCGCGCGCCCGGCGCGTTGCAACAGGCGCGCGATTCCCTTGGGACTGCCGACCTGCAGCACCTGATCCACGGCAGGGAAGTCGACGCCCAGATCCAGGCTGGAGGTGGCCACCACGCAGCGCAGGCTGCCGTCGGCCAGCCCGCGTTCGGCGGCTGCGCGTAGCGCTGGATCCAGCGAGCCGTGATGCAGTGCGAGCGTGGCCGGATCGTCCGGCCATACCGCACTCAAGGCTTGATGCCACAACTCGGCCTGCGCGCGCGTGTTGGTAAACACCAGGCTGGTACGCTGTTGCATGATCTTCTGCAGCACGCGCGCCAGTTGCGCCAGGCCAAGATGGCCCGCCCACGGGAAGCGCTCGCCACTTTCCGGCAACAGGGTTTCCAGCGTCATCGTGCGCGGCTTGACGCCGCAGACCAGCGCCGCCTCGGGGCGATGCGGCAGCAGCACATCGCGCGCCTGCGACAAATTACCCAGCGTTGCCGACAACCCCCAGATGCGCAGCTGCGGCGTCCATCCGCGCAAGCGCGCAAGACACAGCTGCAGCAGCACGCCGCGTTTGTTGCCAAGTAGCTCGTGCCATTCGTCGACGATGACGCAGCGCAGCGCCGACAGTTGTGGCGCGGTGTCCGAATACGACAACAGCAAGGCAAGCGATTCGGGCGTGGTGACCAGCACATCGAGCCTGCCGCTGCGTGCCAGCCGCTTGTCGCGTGCGCTGGCATCGCCGGTGCGCAAGCCCACCTGCCAGTCCAGCCCCAACGCGTCCACCGGCTCGCGCAGCGCGCGTGCGGTGTCTGCGGCCAATGCACGCAATGGCGTGATCCACAACACTTGCAGATTGCGTTGCTGCTGGCGGCGCGCAGGCGAAGCGGGTTTGCCTTGTTTGATCGGTGACGTGCGCCCGCGCGCGGCCAGTGCTTCCAGCAATGGCCCGCCGAACGCCGCCAGCGTCTTGCCGCTGCCAGTGGGCGTGTGCAGCAGGCCGGATTCGCCATCGAGATAGCGCTTCCACACATCGCGTTGAAACGGCAGCGGTGTCCAGTCGCGCTGCGCGAACCAGGCACGCCATTGCTGCAATGGCGTGCCGTATGTCTGCTGTGTGGCGCTCACCGCGCCAGTGCCTGCAAGCTGCTCAGGTGATCGGCTTCAGCCATCGGCTTGTCCTGGCGCCAGCGCAGGATGCGCGGGAAGCGCACTGCAATGCCGGACTTATGCCGCGCGCTCCGGTTCACCGCTTCAAAGCCCAGTTCAAAGACATGCTGCGCGGTGACCGCGCGCACCGGGCCGAAGCGCTCGGTGGTGTTGGCGCGGATCCAGCGATCCAACTGCAGGATTTCCTTGTCGTCCAGGCCCGAATACGCCTTGGCGATCGGCACCAGTTGGCCTTCGTGCCACAGCCCGAAGGTGTAGTCGGTGTAGAGCGTGCTGCGTCGGCCATGACCAGCCTGCGCGTACAGCAGCACGGCGTCGATGGTGAGCGGGTCGATCTTCCATTTCCACCAATCGCCACGCCGGCGGCCGGATTGATAGACCGAACTGGCACGCTTGAGCATCAGCCCTTCCACGCCGCGTTCGCGTGCCTCCACGCGGACCTGCGCTGCGGCCTGCCAATCGCTGACCTGCACCAGCGGCGAGGCGACGATGCGCGGATCTGCAAGGGTGGAAAGCACGCCTTCCAGCAGTGCGCGCCGTACGTGCAATGGGCGCTCGCGCAGATCTTCGCCATCCAGTTCCAACAGGTCGTAGGCCAGCACGCGCGCGGGTGCGGCGGCCAAGGTTTTGGGCCCGGGCTTGAGGCGCTGGATGCGTGTCTGCAATGCAGTGAATGGCATGGGCAGGAGCTGTTCCGGTTGCCAGGCCAGCAGCTCGCCATCGATGACAGTGCCATCGGGCAATTGCAGCGCAGCGTGTTCGATCTCGGGGAAACGTCCGTCCAGGCGTTCTTCGCCGCGCGACCACAAGGCCGCTTCGCCTGCACGGCGAATCAGCTGCAGGCGAATGCCGTCCCATTTCCATTCCAGCAGCCAGTCGGTGATGGCGCCCAGCGTTTCGACCTCGGCCTCTAGCGGCGATGCCAGAAAGAACGGGTAGGGTTGCTGGCTGTCGCCAGGCAGGTCTTCGCTGGTCAGCAGGTCTGCAAGATAGGCCGGATGCGGCCGCCAACTGCCGAGCATGCGCTGCGCAATGCGCGCGATATCGACGCCGGACAACTCGGCCAACGCCTGCTGCACAAGTCGCTGCGACACGCCCACGCGTAGCGCGCCGGTGAGCAGCTTGTTGAACACCAGGCGCTCGTCGAAGGCCAGGCTGCGCCACGCCTGCACGATGCAGGCCTTGCGCATTTCCACGTCCTGGTTGGCGATCGGCAGCAGGCGCTGTTCGATCCACTCGGCCAACGGCAGATCGGCCGCTTCGGTGACCGGATCGTCTAGCAGCAGGGCCAGGGTTTCGGCCAGATCGCCGACATGGTCGTAGCTGTCGGCCACCAGCCATGCGTCGATACCGGCAGTGTCGGTGATCCACTCACGCAATTCGCCGCTGCTGGCAATGCGCATGCGCGCGCTCGCCACCTTGCCACCGGCCAGCAGATACAGCGCCCACGCCGCATCCAGCGTCGGCGCATCGCGGAAATACGCCACCAGCGCAGCACGCTTGTCGAGCGTGCCGGTGCTACGGTCTAGCGTGCGGTACAACGCCGCGAAGCGCTTCACGGCAGCGCCTGTGGCGTTGTGCACCGGTCGGCTGCACGCAGCGCCAGTGCGCGTCGGGTAAACGCGGCAAGCACGCGTTGGCGCCGCTGTGGCTGCGGTGGACCGACCGTGGCTGCGGGTGCGTTGCGATGTACGCAAAACGCCAATGCATGAGGTCGGAAGGCGAGCGCACCGCTCAGGCGAATGCGCGGACGCGCGCGGACATAACGGCGTGCGGGCAGCGGGTTCATTCCTCGGCTCCGAAATCAGTGCGGAAGGCTTCCGCTGCGACGCCGCGTTCCCGCAGGTGTTGGATCAATGCGTCGGTATTGCCATGGGTGGCGATGACGCGCTGCGCGCCGGTCTCTTCGATGGTGCGCAGCAGGTCCGGCCAGTCGGCGTGGTCGGAGACGACAAAACCACGGTCGTAATTGCGCCGACGCCGATTGCCGCGGATGCGCATCCAACCGGAAGCGAAGCCTTGTTGCGCGCTGCGGAAACGACGGATCCAGGCGCTGCCGGCCGCCGATGGCGGTGCGATGACGAGTTGCCCCGCGTAGTCGGCGCCCCGCGCATGCTCGCTGACCGGTTGTGTCTCCAGCATCGGGATGCCGGCCTGACGATAGACTTCCACGCCCACCGCGACCGCACCGTGCAGCAATGCCGGCTGCGTTTCCCATGCGCGTAGTTCGGCCAGGACGCGTTGCGCCTTCCCTAACGCATAGCAATACAGAATGGCCGCTTCGCCGCGTTCGGCGCATTCGCGGCGCCAGGCAGCGATATCCGCAGCAACGTCCGAGGTGTCCGGCCAGCGATACACCGGCAGGCCGAAGGTCGCCTCGGTGATGAAGGTGTCGCAGGGCACCACCTCGAACGGCTTGCAGGTGGGATCCGGCTGGCGCTTGTAGTCGCCGGAGGCAACCCAGACCTCGCCATCCACTTCGATGCGCACCTGCGCCGACCCCAACACGTGTCCGGCCGGATGCAGCGACACGCGCGCACGCCCAAGCTGAAACGCCTCGCCGTCGGCATGCGTGTGATAAACCTGCTCGCCCAGGCGCCATTGCAGGATGGACAGGCTTTCGCGCGTGCAGTGGTATTCGCCCATGCCGCTGCGGGCGTGATCGCCGTGACCATGCGTGATCACCGCACGCCGCACCGGCCGCCATGGGTCGATATGGAAATCGCCCTGCGGGCAGTACAGGCCCTCAGGCCCGAGCACCACCAGATCGCCGCGTGTTTGAGAGGTCTCGTCGTTGCCGTTGCCCATGCGGCAACTCTGGCCAAGCCGGTGTGCAGATCCTGAGAATGGGAATGGCGTGCGACACCACGTTCGTTCGACAAACGTCCGCAGGCTGCGGGCACCCTAATGCCGCGTACGCCGCCCAGACGAGCGCACCGCGGTCGCTTCCACCGCCAGGGTGAAGCCGCGTTCTTCGCCGCCGTGCATCGCGCCGACATCGACCACGTGTCGGCGGATCTCCTCGCCCTTGCCGTTACGCACCACCACCACCACGGTGTATTCCCACGGATCGCCATCGGGCGGGTGACGGATGGTGCCGTCGACCTTGAGCGGCACGATCGGCGCCGGCTGCGCGTGTTGCGCAGCCGCCGAATCGAAGCGCAGGTGGTGCTTGCAGGCAGGGCAGACACTGGCGCTTTCCAGAATCGTCGCCTTGCAATGCGGGCAGCTGCGCGTGGCACCGGGCGTGCCCGGGCGGAGTGCACTCATGTGGCGTCGCTGTCTCCGCTGGCCACCGGCTTGGTGGCGGTGACCGGCTTGCTGCCATCATCGCCCCAGCCGAAATCGGCTTGGCCGCGCATGCGCGCACCCGATGCCACCGTGAGACTGCCGGCCTTGACGTCGCCGACCAATACGCCGGAGGTCTGCAGCTCGACTTGTGCGGCAGATTCGATATTGCCTTCGAGTTCGCCGGCAATGATCACCTTGTTGGCACGCACGCCACCGTTGAGCTTGGCACTGCGTTCGATGGTCAGATCGCCCTTGACGTTGACATCGCCCTTGAAGCGGCCGGCCAGGCGCACATGGCCAGCGCCTTCAATCTTGCCTTCGATGCTGATGTCGGCAGCGATCAGCGACTCTTTCGCCTCGCTGTGGCGCTGCGGTGCCGTAGCCGTCGGTGCGACGCTGGGCGGGGCAGCGGCGGGTACCGGCGGCGCCGGGCTGGCCTCGGCAGTGAACGGCCGCCCATCCGCAGCGGGAACCTCGGGGGTGACCGGAACGTTGTCTTTCTTGTTGGGACCTTGATCGCGCCACATCGACATCGGACTGCCTCGCTTTAGGGGTCGACGCCGACTATCGCTGCGCAACTAGATCTTTTGTGTGACCAATTACTCAATCCGCGATGGACGCTGTGCGTGCTCAGCCTGCCGTGCCCCTGACAGCGCCGTGTCGCTCCACCCGATTGCGTCCGCGGTGCTTGGCGAGATACAACGCTGCATCGGCTCTCTGGATCAGGCTCGCGCCCTGTTCGCCATCGGCCGGGAAGCTGGCCACCCCGATCGAGGCAGTGACCTTCGGCAACGAGCGCATACCGTCGCTGACCGCCAGCGCAGCGATGTAGCCACGGATCTGCTCGGCCACGCGCATGGCTTCCTCGCCATCGGCTTCAGGAAGAATCACGGTGAATTCCTCGCCGCCGTAGCGGCAGGCCACATCTTCGGCGCGCAAGCGAGTGAGCAACAATTCGCCCACTGCCGCCAGCAACAGGTCGCCGCCGGCATGGCCCTGGCTGTCATTGAATTGTTTGAAATGGTCCACGTCCAGCATCAAGACCGACAACGGCAGCCCACGCCGCGCGCAGCGCGCTAGTTCGTGGCTGAGCGATTCTTCCAGATAGCGGCGGTTATACAGCCCGGTCAGCGCATCGCGGATTGACTGCCGGCGCAGCGATTCGCGCAGGCGCAGGTTGCTCAGCGCCAACGCCAACTGCTCGGCTGCTGCCTCGGCGATTTCCAGCCGCGGCATCGGGCCTGGGCCGGCCGCAGACAGGAACAAAAACCCGAGCTGGGTGCCTTGCGCCGACATCGGCAGGCACGCGGTGGTGACAGACGCATCGCCAGGGAGCTCTTCGATGTGCGCACATAGCGCATCCCGGCCCAGGTCTTCGATGATGTGCGGTTGGCCGCGGCGCAGCGCCCAGCACTGTTCCGGCAACAGATGCGGCGCGCTCTGCACCAGCGGCTCGCCCCAGTGGCTGATCGCCTCGGCACGGTCTTGCGAAGCGCGCAGCAAATACACGCTTCCCGCCACGCCCGGCAGCAGGCTGGCCAGGGTCCGGCTGCTGACCATGAGCGCTTCTTCGGCGCTAATGCAGCTCTGCAGTAGGCCGGTGTACCGGCTGAGCAGACTGAGATCCGCAGTACTACGCTGCAGCGCGTCGATGCTCTCGCCCAGCTCGCGATTGGCCTGTGCGGCCAGTTGTTCGGCCTGCGCACGGTGGCGCAGTTCGCGCATCAACAGCGCATAGACCATGCCGACCACCGTCAGCCCGAATGGAATGCCGGCCAACGCCAGCGCAAGCAACAGATTGGCACTTTGGCCGCTGCTTTCAGCGCGCTGCGCCAGCAGTTCCTGCTCGCGCTGCACCATCGTTCGCGCCTGCTCGCGGATCGCGCTGGTGGTGCGGAAGGCGCTCTGCCGGATGTCAGCGCGTGCCGGCTCCAGCCCACCTTGCGCATAGACGTCGAGCACGTGCTGAATCTGCCGTAGGCGGGTTTCCACCAGCTGTCGCAGCTGCGCCAGGTGCTGTTCCTGTGCCGGGTTGTCGGCGATCAGGCGGCGCAGATTGTCGAGCAGGATCGGCAGACGTTCGACGCTGGATTGGTAGTCCAGCAGGTAGGCGTCGTTGCCGGTGAGCAGGAAGCCGCGCTGCGCGGATTCGGCATCGAGCACGCGTGCCTGGATCTCGTCGACACGGCCGATCACCTCGTGGGTGTGCGACACCAGCGCGGCATCGGCCAGTGAACGACGGGCACCGACGAAGATGCCGATTCCGATGACGACAAAAATCAGCGCGGAGAAGATCAGCGCCAGCTGGTTGCGCCGGCGCGATGTAAAAGAGGAGGACATATGCGAATGCTAGCCTGCCGGCCTCGACAACACGAGAGATCCGTTGGCAGAGAGAAGCGCGCCGGCGCACGGCCGGCGCGTTGCGGGATGCTGCAGAAGGTATCCGGACTCAGTGCTGCGTGTGATCGGCGTCGTGCTTGTCGGCGTTCTGTTCGGCCTTGTTGGCCATTTCGCGCGTCTTGTCGGCGGTGGCATCGGCCGCATTGGCGGTGGCGCGGCTGGCGTCGGCGGCCAATTCGCGCGCAGCCACGCGTGCATCGGCAGTCGCGGCCTTCGCCTCTACCGCGGCGCGGTCGGCGGCCTGTTCGGTCGCGGCGGCGGCATGCTTGGCGGCAGACGCGGCATCGCGGCGCGCCTGCTCGGCATCCGGGCCCTGGCAGGCAGCAAGGGTAAGGGCGGCAATGGCGCTCAATGACAGCATGCGGATCGTCTTCATGGGTGGTCCTGTTCCTGTTCCGGTGGTGGAAGCCGGAGCTTAGGCAGGGGCCGATGCAGCCTGCGTCAATGCGCGGCGGGCCATTCAGCCGCCGGGTAGGGAGATGCAGTCTTGCGTGTCGCTCGTTTCTTGTCGGTGGGTGCAGCCTGCAGCGCTTGAATTACAGGCAAAGAAAAAGCCGCTGGAAACCAGCGGCTTTTTCCGAACTCGCTTGGAGTCAAGAAGTGATTACTTCTTGGCTTCTTCTGCGGTGTCCTTAGCAGCCTTGGCGGTGTCTTCAGCCGTCTTGGCAGCGTCAGCAGCCTGGCCGGCAGCAGCGTCGGTCGCGGCGCCGGAAGCGGCCTGGGCAGCGTCAGCAGCGGTGTCGGCCGAAGCAGCGGCGGTGTTGGCAGCAGACTGAGCGGCGTCAGCCGACTGCGAGCCCGAGGCAGCAGCCTGGTCAGCAGCGGTCTGAGCATCGGCAGCAGCTTCGTTAGCCGAAGCAGCAGCGTCCTGAGCCTGTTCCGGCTTCGAGCAAGCGGTCAGGGCCAGGCCCAGAGCCATTGCGATCAGCAGCTTGTTAATGGTCATTGTTTCAATCCTCGTCGTTAGATTAGGCAACGCGCTATTGCGCGCCCCCGACATGATGACGGCCACAAGACGAGTGTCAAGCGCACGCGCATTCAGTTTTGCAAAATCGCCGTTAAAGACAATTAAATCAATTCGATAGCGATGGCAGTCGCTTCGCCACCACCAATGCATAGCGTCGCGATTCCGCGCTTGCCTCCGCGGCTGCGCAACGCGTTCACCAATGTCACCACCAAGCGCGCGCCTGATGCACCGATCGGATGACCCAATGCGCACGCACCACCATGCACGTTGACCTTGTCGTGCGCGATGCCCAGTTGCTTGATCGGCGTCATCGCCACGACGGCGAATGCTTCGTTGATTTCAAACAGATCCACGTCGTCCAATTGCCAGCCGATCTTGCCGACCAGCGATTGGATCGCAGCGACCGGCGCGGTGGTGAACCACTCGGGTTCCTGAGAGTGGGTGACATGGCCGACGATGCGCGCCAACGGCGTCACGCCGCGGCGTTGCGCGTCGTCTGCGCGCATCAGCACGGTGATCGCTGCGCCATCGGAAATGCTGGAGGAACTTGCTGCGGTCACGCTGCCGTCTTTCTTGAAGGCCGGCTTCAAGGTCGGAATCTTGGCCACGTCGGATTTGCCCGGCTGCTCATCGCTGTCGACGACGACCTCGCCCTTGCGCGTGGCCACCGTCACCGGAACGATTTCGTCGGCAAACGCGCCGCTGCGCTGCGCGGCCTGCGCGCGTTCCACCGATGCGATGGCGAACGCATCCTGGTCGGCACGGCTGAAGCCGAATTTTTCGGCAGTGGCCTCGCCGAACACGCCCATTGCCTGGCCATCGTACGGGTTGGTCAGACCATCCCAGGCCATGTGATCGACCGCCTGGAAATTGCCATAGCGGTTGCCGGTACGCGAGTTAGGCAGCAGATGCGGCGCATTGCTCATTGATTCCATGCCGCCGGCCACCACAATGCTGGCTGAGCCGGCCTTGATCAGGTCGTGTCCGAACATGATCGCCTTCATGCCCGAGCCGCAGACCTTGTTGATGGTGGTAGCGCCGGTCGAGGTGGGGATGCCTGCCGCGATCGCGGCCTGACGCGCCGGTGCCTGGCCGAGATTGGCTGGCAGCACGCAGCCGACGATGACTTCGGACACATCGGCCGGCGCAATGCCCGACTGCGCGAGCGCGCCCTGGATGGCGGCGGCGGCCAGAGTGGGAGCCGGCACTCCGTTGAATTGACCGAGGAACGAGCCGATGGCAGTACGTTTGGCAGCAACGATGACGATGTCGGACATGAGCAGATACCGTTTAAAGTGAAACGATTATCTGCCTCATGGCCGCGGCGCGCCAGCACACGCACCCGCGCGCGCGCTTTCCGATTAAAGTAAGCAAAGCGTTATTCGGGCCCGATTGGGCCCCATTCCATGGAATGGGTTCGGGGAGAACACCAATGAAGAAGAAAGACGTCGCCAGGACTGTGCTGGCCTCGGCGCTGGCTGTTGCATTGACCGCGTGCGGCGGCGGTGGGGGCGGGGGCATTGTCCGTCAAAGCACCCCGGCCGCACCGCCGCCGACCTCGCCGCCGCCGCCGCCGACCTCACCGCCGCCGCCGGTGACGACGCCAACGATTCCAGAGCCAGCGATCGATGCGCACCTGGCATTGACCAATGCGCGTGCAGCGCAAGCGCTCGGCTTTACCGGCGCCGGGTATCGCATCGGGGTCATCGATACCGGCATCAATGCCAATCATCCGGCGTTGCAGGGGCGCGTCAGCAACAGCTTCATCTATGTCGATCCGCGGAACAACAACACCGCGGTGGGCGATGTGGTCGGGCACGGCACCGTCGTTGCCGAGCTGGCGGCCGGACGTGCGGTTGGTCAGTGGCCTGGCGGTATCGCCCCCGGCGCCGGTCTGGTGTCTGCACGCATCATCAGCGACCGCGCACCGGTAGACGACGGCAGCGGCGATGGCAACGAGGTCGATGGCCCGCTTGGTCTGGGGCCGGTGCATGCCGATCTGATCAGTGCAGGCGTGCGCATCATGAACAATTCGTGGGGCGGGCTGTATTGGAACGACCCGACGGTGACCAATCAGATTGCGCAGGAATACCGCCCTTTCATCATCGGTAACGATGGGCTGGTGGTGTTCGCGTCGGGCAATGAGTCGCGCTCGCAGCCGTCGGATACTGCGGCGCTGCCCAGTCAGCCCGGCCCGAATGGAACGCTGCCGGCGGCCGATCTGGAGCGCGGCTGGTTGGTGGTCGGTGCGGTGGATACCGCCAACCCGACGCAGCTGGCGTCGTACTCCAATGCCTGTGGTGTGGCGATGCGCTACTGCCTGGTCGCGCCGGGGACCTCGCTGTTCATCGATCCCGATGCTACCGCTGGCAACATCCGTTATTTCTATGGCAGCGGCACCTCGTTCGCGGCGCCGCTGGTCTCCGGTGCGGCTGCGTTGGTATGGCAGGCCTTCCCGTATTTCAACAACGATCTGGTGCGCCAGACCTTGCTGGGAACCGCCACTGATCTGGGTGCTGCGGGCGTGGACCCGGTATTCGGCTATGGGTTGCTCAATGTCGGCAAGGCAGTGCTGGGGCCGGCACGCTTCGATTGGGGCACGGTGGATGTCAACGTCACTACCTTGCGTTCGACCTGGGCCAACGACATCAGCGGCACCGGCGGCCTGACCAAGCGCGGCACCGGCACGTTGGTATTGAGCAGCACGGCCAATACCTTCACCGGCGATACCCAGGTACTCGCTGGCACCTTGCAGACCGCCAGTTTGCAGAGTGCGCGTGTGAGCATCGCCAATGGTGCGAGCCTGGTCGGTGCCGGCCGGATCGGTGGTCAGGTTGATAACGCCGGCACGTTGCAGGTCAATGGCGCGACCGCGTCCATGACCGGCAATTACACCCAGGCCAGTAACGGGCGCCTGGCAGTGAACGTGGGCGACCGTTTGAATGTCGCCGGGACGGCGACCATCGCAGGCGACCTGCAACTGCTCGGCAGGCGCGATTACGTCGTCAACAACACGACCTACGCAGTGCTGCAAGCGACCAATGGTCTGCAAGGCACCTTCGATACGCTGAGCAGTGGGCCGGCCGTGACCTTTCTGACCGCGACACGCAGCTACGACGCCAATACCGCGTATGTCTCGCTGCAGCGCATGGATGTCACTGCGGTCGCCGCATCGCTTGGCGCGATCGGCACCGCATCGATGGATGCGGCCATTCGCGTCGAGCAGGCGTTCCAGAAGGTCGATGCGCAGCAATTCCAGGGCAATGGTGCCCTCAGCGGCGACTTCATTCGCGCCGCAGCTGCGTTGCAGCAATCGCCAACCGCCAAGGCCGCTGCAGACTCGCTGCGCAGTCTGTCTGGCCGTGCGCACGCGGAATCTGCCGCGATGACCTTCGACACCATCGATTTGGGCCGCCGCGCATTGGCAGCGCATTTCGATGGTCTGTCGCAACAGCCGCGCCTGTTGGGCAACTGGCAGCGCGCACTTGGAGGGCCGGGCGAGGGCGGTGCGACCACCTCGGGCTTTGCTACCTCCGGCTGGATGATGGGCAACGATCTGCGGCTAGCGTCGGGTGCGGTGACCGGCTTTGCATTCGGCGAAACGCGCTCGAGCAATCTGGGCGATCTAGATGGGGCACGCGGGCGCGATCGTCAGGTGCAGGCGCAGCTGTACTGGGGCACGACGTTCGGTGCCGCGTACACGCTGGGCCAGATGGGTTTTGGCAACGTCAATCGGCAGATCGAGCGCAGCCTGCAACTGGGCGAAGACCGCAGCAGCGCCTTCAGCGACTACAGCGGCACGTATCTTAGTAGCAATCTGGAAACCGGGTACCGTTGGGGCGGTGCGCATGCAAGCCTGACCCCGTATATGGGGTTGGATTATGTGCGTTTGCGCAGCGATGGCTTCCGCGAAAGCGGCGGCGATGGTTTCGGCTTGCGTGCCAACGCGAGCACGTCCTCGCGCACGCAGGCGCTTGCCGGTGTGCGCTCGGCGTATCGCTGGCACGGTATCCAGTTGGGCGGTTATGCCGAATGGCAGCAAGCGCTGAGCAGCGACGGCTTGATGCTGGATGCCAGCTTCGTCGGTGTGGACGCGTGGGCGCCGTTGCGTGGCATGCAGCCGGCACGCTCGGGCGGACTGCTCGGGATCACTGCGGCAGCGCCTTTGGGTCAGCAGAGCCAGCTGCGTTTTGGTTATGACCAGCGGGTGGGCGAGCGCGGCGACGATCGCGCGTTGAGCCTGCGTTACAGCGCCGATTTCTGATCGGCGCGTTATCTGTCTGATCCATGTGTTCCCTGTCCAGGCAGCGTGCCTGGACAGGGCTTCATTCGCCGCGCAGCTTGTGCAAAAAGCGCGGTGCGGTGCGGCCCAGCGGCAGTTTGAGCTTGCTGATGGCCTCGATGCGCGCTTCGGCCATCTGATCAGCCGCCTGCTGCGGCGAAACGTCCAGCTGCGTGGAGAGATCGAAGACCTTTTCCAGGTTGTGATAGATGCTGCGGATCAGCCGCATCGCACGTTCGCGGTTGTAGCCGTCGATCTCCAGCGACACATTCATCACCCCGCCGGCATTCACCACGTAATCGGGCGCATACAAAATGCCGCGCCGATGCAGCTCTTCGCCGATGGCGGCGCTGGCCAGCTGGTTATTGGCCGTGCCGCAGATGATCTTTGCCTTGAGCTGCGGCAGCGTGTCTTCGTTGATGGCGCCTTCCAGCGCGCAGGGGGCAAACACGTCGGCCGGGACCTGATGGATTTCATCCGGGCGTACCGCTTCTGCGCCGTATTCGGCCACGGCACGGTCCACCAGTGCCTGATTCAGATCGGCCACGTAGAGTTTTGCGCCGCGCTCCTTGAGCAGCTTGACCAGCTCCATGCCGATATGGCCCAGTCCCTGGATCGCGATGCTGGCCTTGCCGACTTCCTCGTGGCCAAGTTTGCGATTGAGTGAGGCCATCAGCGCCTGTAGCGCACCGTAGGCGGTAAACGGGGCCGGGTCGCCGGAGCCGCGGTGCACCTGGTGCACGCCGGTGACGTACTCGCTCTCCAGGTAGATCTGTTCCATGTCGTTGACGTCGGTGCCGACGTCCTCGGAGGTGATGTAGCGCCCACCCAGGGTGTCGACAAACCGGCCGAAGGCGCGGAACAGCGCCTCGGTCTTGTCGGTCCTGGGGTCGCCGATGATCACCGCCTTACCGCCGCCGACGTTCAGGCCGGCCAGGGCGTTCTTGTAGGTCATGGTGCGGCTGAGCCGCAGCGCGTCGTTGAGCGCCGCCTCGCTATTGGGATAGGGGCGCATGCGCACACCACCCAACGCTGGCCCAAGGCGCGTGCTGTGCAAGGCGATGATCGCCTTGAGTCCGGCGTCGCGGTTGTGACAGAAAATCACCTGCTCGTGGCCGGTGGTATCGAGGGTTTCGAAAAGCATCGAAGGCTCCGCGGGGCTGCGTGATGTGCCTTCCCTGAAGCCGGGTATGCACCCGTGCAGTGGGAAACAAAAAACGCGACGTTTGCAGATCCTGTCCGATCACGTCGCGCTGCAACATGTTAAACCACGTCGGCAGGGGGGTGTGTATGAATCTGTTCACCAATCCCGGTGGCGCTGCTGCCGGAACAACAGCGTTTCCAACCAGTCGTGACCGGCAGGCCGGCGGCTGGCGTGGGACGGCGAAGGTGGATCCGCAAGAAAAGCCGGCTGCATGCGCGCATCCTAAGCGTGGCTGACAAGGCGTGCGAGCAGCCGTCAGGCGGGTGCGGACGGCGTGCAGGAACCGCAATGTGCGCGTGGCACATGCCGATTCCGAGCACCGGCCGCGCCCGCGCCCGCCTGGGGCTGAGTCGTCGGTTTGTTAGCCGCTCTACGCCTGGCACGTGTACTGCACGATCAGCTATCGGCAGACAGGGCCAACTGCGTCAGATACAGGCGCAGGTCGAATTCCAGCTGGTGGTAGTCCGGGGTCATGTGGTTGCAGAGCTGGTAGAAGGCCTTGTTGTGATCGGCTTCCTTCAGATGCGCCAGTTCGTGCGCCACGATCATCTGCAAGAACGGTTCCGGCGCGTCGCGAAACACGGAGGCGATGCGGATCTCGCGGCTGGCCTTCAAGCGGCCGCCGTGCACACGCGAAATCGCCGTATGCGTGCCGAGGGCATGCTTCACCACATGTAGACGGTTGTCGTACATCGCCTTATGCAAGGTAGGCGATGAGCGCAGGTAGCGCTCTTTCATCGCCTTGACGTAATCATAGAGATGACGGTCGGTGCGGATCGCGTGCCGGTCCGGATAGCGCCGCGCCAGCACGGTGGCGAGTTTGTCTTGTGCGATCAACTCGCGAACCTGCTCCAGGACAGCAGGCGGATAGCCGGTGAGGTAGCGAAGAGTGTCCATGGCGATCGATCGCGGGCGAAGCGCGCATGATCGCCCATGCGATAGCGGCTGGCGAATTCACCGGTGCAACTGATTGACGACGAACGGGCAGTGCATGCTCGCTGCACATCGATGCATGGCAGGAGGGAGCATCTGTCGTGATCGGGTGCCGGGGTGGACATGGACGGCACATTGCCGCGCTGTGATGACCTTTCCACGACGCTTGTGCGGTCATATCCCGGTGGCGATCGTCTTCTGAACATAGCGCACGTATGGCAGCGTGTGTCAGGCGTATTCACGAATGCGGCACATTCCAATCGGTAGCGTGCGGTGCATGTTTTGCGGCGCTGCGTCGCAAGCACACGATCGAACAACGGCACGGTGCCGATGAGGAGACAACATCATGATCAAGTGGGCCATCATTTTCGCAATTATCGGCTTGATTGCCGGTGCGCTGGGCTTCGGCGGCATGGCCGGCGCTGCGATGGGTATCGCCAAGTTCCTGTTCTGGGCGGGCATCATCATTGCCATCGTGCTCTTCGTGCTGGGCATGACGATCGCCAAGAAAGTGACCTGACGCAGGGCGCGCCGCCGGGCACGCGTTTCGCTGCCTGGCTGCCTTACCCACTATCGAAAGGAGCGGCCACTGGCCGCTCTTTTTTGTTCTGCGAATCAGCCAACAAACATGTCTGCCGCAGGCGATCTCAAGCGTGGTTTGCACGTACAGGCGCAGTGCTCAGACGCCAGTCGTGTCTGCCGTCGTATGGAGAGCGATATTCAGCTGATCGATGGTCACGATCCAGTCGGCATCGTCGAGGCGCTCTTCACGCAACAGCTGGGATTGCGCAGGTGTCCAGAACGGCGCCTCTTCCAGGCGCATATCGCCCGGCAGCGGAGAGTGCTCTGCGATGAAGTTGCGAATGCTGGCTTCGTCGGCGGGCAGGCCCAGCTGGGCGAATAGTTCGGAAAACGGGTGGACGGGCTGTTCCATTGCAGTTCCTCGAGAGTGCGGATGACTGAGTGCCTGGCCGCTTGCCGCACGTGCCGGCAAGTGGCGCTGATTTGAATGCTAGATCACCCAGCTTGAGTGTACTGTGCACATGCGGCTTGGATTTGCCTGCGCGAATGACCATCTACGTGTCAGGACCAGCGAGGTGTAGTGATCATGGCGACCGGATGGGCGGGTGATGGAGCGGTACAGGACCAGATCGATGCCACAGTCGACGATGCGATCAAGCGTGCGCGCAGCCAGCTGCATCAGGGCCCAAGTTTGACGCACTGCGAAGACTGCGAGGCACCGATTCCCGAGGCGCGCCGCAAGGCAGTGCCCGGGGTGCACCTGTGCGTGAACTGCCAGGAAGCGCACGACCTGGAACAGGGGGCTCAAGGCGGCTACAACCGTCGTGGCAGCAAGGATAGTCAGCTGCGTTGAGTGGGCGATGTTTATTTCCCGACGCTGCAAGCAGTGCTGCCTCTCTCCCCATGAGCGCGGCATCGCCGCACCAAACGGACGCTGCAATGGCGCCGGCTGCATTCGCAGGTCCTACGACTTGTTTGTGTCGTCGTGATTGGCGTTCGCCGGTGGCGAACTGGCCTCTGCAAGCAACGCCTTGTCGCCTATGTCTAGTTGGCGTTGAAGTTGCTGGTCTCGCGCCAGCGGCGCGTGGTGCGCTGGAAAAACAGGCTATTGGGTACCTGCAACACGCTGCCGGCACGGTCGCCGGTCTCTTCCAGCGTGGTGTAGATCACGTTGATATCGATCACGCGTCCCTTC
Organism: Xanthomonas prunicola; assembly: GCF_002846205.1. GTDB lineage: Bacteria > Pseudomonadota > Gammaproteobacteria > Xanthomonadales > Xanthomonadaceae > Xanthomonas > Xanthomonas prunicola. The sequence continues at coordinate 332,964 of NZ_PHKV01000003.1, read as the reverse complement.
AAGCCCGGCTTGTCGCCGCCTTCAAGTAGCTCGATGTGATCGTGCAGCCGAAACGGGCGCGTGGTGATGATCAGGAATGTGCAGAAAATATTGGATAGCACACTCCAAGCAGCGAAGAACGCGACCGCACCGACGGCTGCGAACCCGGTAAATGCAGTCCACAGGGTGTCTGCCCTGACGCCGATGACCCGGAGCGCCATCAACAAGGCGCTGACCGAAATGACGAAGCTCCCTACACGGCGGATGCCGATCGTCATTTCGGCGGGCACGCTGTAACGCGTACACAAGCGCCGCAGTAGTTGCCGTAGCAGCAGCCGTGCCAACGCGGCAACAGCCAGAATCAGCACGATCTTGACCGTTGGTACCGCAATCGCCAGCCACTCCGGATTCCATTGGGGTAACAGGCTGCGGATCATGGCGGGCAAGGCGTCGGGCGCGGACATCACATCATGCAGGGTCGAAAGGGGCATTCATTGTAACGGGGCGTCCCTTGCGCTGTAGGTGCGCAGGGTAAATACAGACTCATCTGCGGATGCTGGCAATGCTGAAGTACGCGCGCGATCTGGGTGCATTTCCCTTGGGAAGCCGGCTTCGACCGCAGCCCAAAAAAATTCCGGTCAGGTCTAAACCTTTGCGTCGCCCGAGACATCCAAGTAGGTATGCTCGACACCCCCGTGCCCATCGTTGCCCCATCCAGCCAGAGCTCCGACGACCGTGACGACGTGACGTTGGCGCGTATGGCGGCACGGGGAGACCGCGCTGCCTATGAGGCGATTTATCGCCGTCACGCACCACGCCTGTATGCGCTGGTGTGGCGCCTGTGCGGCGGCAACGCAGCACGCGCCGATGACGTGCTCCAGGACACCTTCGTCGCTGCATGGAAGGCATTACCGCAGTTCCGTTTTCAGAGCGCGCTGGGTACCTGGCTATATCGCCTGGCGGTCAATACTGCATTGATGGAGCTACGCGCGCGCTCGGCATCCAGTGATCACATTGTTGACGATGCCGACGGCGACATGCTCGCGGAAGTTGCCGGCACCAGTGGCTGCCAATCGACACGCATGGACCTGGAGCGCGCCCTGGAAGCGCTGCCGCCGCGTGCGCGCGCCGTGCTGGTGCTGCACGACCTCGAAGGCTGGAAACATCAGGAAATTGCCGACGAACTGCGCATGGCGGTTGGCAGTTCCAAAGCACACCTGCATCGCGCACGTGGCTTGCTGCGTGCATGGCTTGGAGAAAACGCATGAATCACACCCTGCACGATCGCGACCATGAAGACGATGCCGCTCTGCTCGCGCAGTTGCAGGCACTCCCGTCGCAGCGCCAGCCACCGTCGCAGATCTGGGAGCGTATCGCGCCTGCGTTGACGGACCGCTCCACTGTGGTTGCATTGGTGCCGCTACGTCGGCGCGGCTGGATCCTGCCGGCAGCGGGGCTGGCGCTGGCCGCGGCAGTGGCGCTCGTCGCCATCGCCCCAGGGATCGATCGACAGGCGCCGTCGCCAGCCGCAGCTCAACCGGCGCTGGTGACGCAAGCACAGGCGATGGCTGAGCATTACCAGCAGGCCATCGCTGAGGTGCCGGTGCAGCAGGTACCCGCCGATCTACTGCCGGCACTCGATGAGCTGGATCGCAGCGCGCAGGCCATCCATGCCGCCATCGTGCAGAGCCCACGTTCGGCATTTTTGTTGTCGCAATTGCAACGCGCCTACGCGAAGCGATTGCAACTGACCCGTCTGGCCTGCGAAGGCGAGGCATCCTTTCCAAGCTGAGGAGCAACTCCATGCGTTATGCCCATCTTTCCCTGCTATTGCTGGCAGCCTTCTGCGCTGTGCCCGCAGCGGCGCAAACGGCGGTCAAGCAAAGTCATCCGCTGGCGCGCGGCGGACGCGTGGAGTTGGAGAACATCGCCGGCAGCATTCGCGTGCGCGGCTGGGATCGCGATGAGGTGGCGTTGACCGGCAGCCTGGGCGAAGGCCAACGGCTGCAGGTGGACGAAAGCTCCAACCGGCTGCAGTTCGAGGTGATCTACCCACGCAATAGCCGCAACAGCAAGGGCGCCGAACTGGAGTTGCGGGTGCCGCGCGGCGCGGTGCTGCAGGTGGATGCGGTGAGCGCAGCGGTGAATGTCGATCAGGTCGATCTGGCGCGCCTGCAGCTCAAATCGGTCAGTGGCGATGTGGTCGCCGCCGGGCGCGCCAAGGAGGCGCAGCTGGAAACGGTAAGTGGCGCGTTGCGCAGCACAGTGAGTAGCGGACGGATGACATTGGGCACGGTGAGCGGGCAGCTCAACGCACCGGCAGGCGCCAGCGGCGTGGTGGCAATCGAGTCCGTCTCCGGTGATATCCACATCGGTGCCGGCCAGGTATCGCAATTGCGCACGCAGAGCGTGTCCGGGACGACCGCGGTCACCGTTGCAGGACTGGCGCCGGGCGGCAGCATTGCGGCGGAGAGTGTCAGTGGCACGATTACGCTGGGGGTGCCGCGCAATTTGTCGGCAGCGCTGGATGTGGATGTCTTCAGCGGCGATATCCATTCGGTCGCCGGCAGGGTAGAACGGCCGGAATACGGCCCCGGAAAGCATCTCAAGGCGACGATGGGGGCCGGCAATGGCGATGTCAAACTGGAGTCGCATTCGGGCTCTGTGCGGATCGATTACACCAACTAAGCCCGGAAACAAACGTGCCACCTCGCGGTGGCACGTTGGTACAACAATCCAGCTTTGCGGCAACACGCAACAGCAGCTCACACCACTGCGGCGCAATGGCCAGTGAACGCGGCAGGGGTTGGGAATCCACACCTACCTGACGGCCATTTGCAGCGTGTCGTTCGCTGCTTAAGCGATCTTGTCGCCGTCGTTGCGTGCCGGGCCGAAGTTGGTGGTGAGCACTTCGATCCGGCCGCCGGTCTTGCGGAACGCGGCGATGTCGGCAGCGATACGTTCACGACTGAGCGGCTGCGACTTACCTTCGCTGCGAGCGATGCTGGGCTGGGATTTCTGCTTGGTCGCGGGGCGTGCCATGTGGCCTCCTGTAGCGGGGAAGTGCGGTGACACCGCGTGCGGCTAGGGTGGCGCGCGCGGAAGCGGTGTCGAGAGTGCGACGGCGTTCGGTGCGCAATCGCGGTGGCACAGGGTGCGTGCCGTTGCAGACAAGACGGCGGGGCGTCAAGCAGCAACCGTGAATTATAAAGAGTCTGATCCCCGGGTGTGTTAACCGCCCGACGGACGGGCGTCCTGTGCGGCCGCCCAGGCCAGGCCCTGGACCACGCCGAATGACGGATCGCCATGCACCAGGCGTGATTCCGGGAACGCGGCAGCCACGGTGTCGCGGATATAACCGGCGCGCGACATGCCGCCAGTGAGGAACACCGTCGCCGGTGCGGTGGCCATATCGGCGCGCACCTGCGCCAGCAGGCTTTCCAGTTCGCCGAGGTAGTTGGAAGCGGACGCAACCAGCGCGTCGGCTTGCACGTCCACGCCCAGACCGCGTTCGATGAAATCCAGTGACGCTCGGTGCTGGTCGAGCTCGCTGAGCGCGATCTTGCAGGCCTCTACGCCGCGGTACAGACGTGCGGTGTTGCCGGTGTCCTGCAAGGCCTGCAGGCGCTTGTCGAAGGGGGCAGGAACGTCCTGATACTTGTGTAGACGGAATTCGCGCTGGCGGGTCATGTCCTGCACCATCGCTGCCTCGACGTAATGGTGGGTCGGTACGCGGGTGATGCCGCGGCCGAACAGCGGCATGTAGGCGGCCAGGCTCAGCGCCAGATCGATATCGGTACCGCCGCGCGCAATACCCCAGGCACGGTGCACCTGCGGCGCAGCGCTGCCGCCGACGCTGGCATGCGCAACGTCGGTGGTGCCGCCACCGATATCCACCACCACGGTGTCGTGGCGGCTATCGTGACTGACGTGGTAATGCATCGCGGCCGCTGCAGGTTCTTCGAGAAAATCCACGCCGTCAAAACCGGCGGCAATCGCGGCGGTCTGCAGGATTTCCAGCGCCTGCGCGTTACCGGCCTCACCGATCGAGCTGCGAAATTGCACCGGGCGGCCCAGGGTGGCGTGACGGATATTGATGTCGAACTGGCGCGAGGCAGTCAGCCGGATGTGCTCCAGCACATGCGTGGCGATGCCGGTAATGGTCTGGCGTGCGCGCGGATGCAGGTTATAGCCGAGCATCGACTTGGGGCTTTGCACCAAGCTACCTTCGCCTTCGAGAAAATAGGCGTCCAGCGCCTCGTCGCCATAGACCGCGTTTTGTAGCAGAGCGGCGGAGCTGCGTGGCTCGCGCACCTGCTCTTCCATCCATTGCCGCCGCACGATACGGATCGCATCGCGGCGCAGGCTGTCGTTGTTGGGGGTACGGCCGGCGGCCACTGCATCGCGGCGGCCCGAGTCAATGAGCCGCTCCACTTCGTATTCCAGCGCCGGCGTGAGGCTGAAGTCGTCCGGGTCGCGCATGGTCTCCGGGAAGTACACCGTCGTGCGGAACTGCAAGGCCTCGCCGAAACGCACCGGCGCTACCTGCCCATCGACGATCGCCGCGGCGGCGGAGTTGCTGGTACCGAAGTCGATGCCGAGTTTCATGCAGACAGGCCTGGAGAGCGGGCCGCGCACTTTACTACGGCGACAGCATCGGCCGTCGAGACCGGCAACCAGGCTTGCGTGAATACCGAAGCACGGCATGGCCGCGCCGCACCCGCGCAGGCGTGCGGCGCACGCGGGGTCAGGCGGCCAGGTCGGCCACGTGCCCGTCGTTCAGTTCCTGAGTGGTGGCCTCGCGCACCGCCACCACTTCCACCGCAAAGTGCAAGGTTTGCCCGGCCAGCGGGTGATTGCCGTCCACGGTGACCTGGTCCGGGCCAACTTCGGTCACGGTGACCAAGACCGGACCTTGCTGCGTGCGCGCTTCGAACTGCACGCCTGGTACCACGTCGACATCGGTCGGAAACGCATCGCGGGGCACATGCTGGATGAGCTGCTCGTGGCGCGGGCCGTAGCCCTGTTCGGGTACCACGTCGGCAGTGAGCGTGTCGCCCAGCCGCTTGCCTTCCAGCGCCTGTTCCAGGCCGGGCACGATGTTGCCGACGCCATGCAGATAGCTCAGCGGCGTATCGGGCGTGGAGCGGTCGATGACCTGGCCGCTGTCGTTGGAAAGGGTGTAGTGAATGGTCGCAACGCGACCCTGGCTGATTTCCATTGGAAACCTCCATGACGGGTGATCGAGGGGAATGCATCGGCTCATTCACGATGCGAACAGATGCTGCACGCACACCGTAGGCAATCGCACTGGATCATGCAACCGCAGCCGGGATCGCGGTTGAGGCGAGGATCAGTTTGTTGGAGTCATTGTCACAGACGCATGCGTTATGCGGGCACGGCCGGCCGCAAAAGCAGGAGAAGTGGTCTGGCACGGCCAGCCAATCGCGGCTATAGCGATCATTCGCGGCAGCACGGCTGCTCGACCATGTTGCGCCGGACGCTTGAAGACTGACGCACGTGCACAGGACACATGGCTGCCGCAAATGCCGTTGCGTCGCTTATTCCGTGCTTGCGCCGCGCTCGATCTGCGCACGCCGTGCACGCCAGGTTTCCGGAGTTTGCGGCTTGATGAACAGGGCGGTGAGTTCGGGGTGCTGCTGCTTGGCAGCGGCTTCGATCCGCCCGACGCAGGCCTCGATTTGCGGCGTGGTGCGGCTGTCTTCGAATTCGGCGCTCAATGCGGCCACCACTTGGTTAGGCCCCATTTGCATGGTGAGTACCCCATTGGCAGCACGCACGTCCGGATCGCTGGCGGCGATGCGCAGTAGCGAGTCGGTGACATGCGCATGCGCCGGTTCGCCGATCAGCAGGCCCTTGGTTTCGCGCGCCAGCAAGAACGCGGTAAATGCCAGCACCCCCGCGATGCCGATCGAGGCGATGCCGTCGAGTTCGGGCATGTCGAATAGCTGCGCACCGGCCAGACCCAGCAGCGCCATCAGCAGACCGATCAGCGCAGCGCTGTCTTCCAGCAATACGGTGAAGGTGCTTGGGTCCTTGCTTTGACGAAACGCCTGGAAATAGCCCATGCGTCCCTTTTTGGAGCGAAATTCGCGCAATGCCACCACCCACGAGATCCCTTCGAACACGATCGACACGCCAAGCACGAGATAGGCGAGCAGATGGCTCTTGGCCGGCTCCGGGTTGCGCAAATGCACGATGCCTTCGTACAGCGACACGCCAGCGCCCATCGCGAACACCAACAGCGCGACGATGAAGCTCCAGAAGTACAGCTCGCGCCCGTAGCCGAATGGATGGGTGGGTGTGGGCGGCTGCGCGGCGCGGCGTAAGCCATACAACAGCAGCACTTCGTTGACGGTGTCCACCAGCGAATGCACGCCTTCGCTGAGCATCGCCGAGCTGCCGGAAATGCCGGCGGCAATGAACTTGGCGACGGCAATGGCCAGATTTCCGGCCAGCGCCACGTAGACCACCAGGTGCGAGCCTTTGGGCTTGCCTGTGCCTGTGCCGCTGGCGGCAGCTTTGGCGTTACCGGAGCCTGCGGTTGCTCGCGGGGAAGTGGGTGCTGGCTGATTGGACACGCGCGACCTGCGGAGCGTTCGACAAGCGCCGCACTATCGCGCCATCGCCGTGCCGGGTGCGTGATCGCGCGGCCCGGAGGCTACAATCCACGCCCGCTTCGATCAAGGAATTGCATGTCCAGCGTCCCCGCCTGTCCGCAATGCGGTCTGGAGAACACCTATCTCGACGGCGTGATGTCGATCTGCGCCGACTGTGGCTTCGAATGGAGCGCTGGCGATGCCGCCGCAAACACGACGATGGTGCGCGACAGCAACGGCAACGTGCTGCAGGCCGGCGATACGGTGACCGTGATCAAGGATCTCAAGGTCAAAGGTTCCTCGATTCCGCTCAAACAGGGCACGGTGATCCGCAATATCCGCCTTGTCGAAGACGATGCCGAGCACATCGAAGGCAACTCGGAAAAGATCAAGGGCCTGGTGTTGAAGACCTGTTTTCTGCGCAAGGCGTGATGCGCGAAGCGTGAGCTGACGTGTCTAGGCGCGCGCGTGCGTGCGCCGGTGCTGACATACGCCTGTGCGCCGTTGCAGACCCAGCCGTTTGCAGCTGTGCAAGGCGAGCAACTGCGTACCCGGCAGCAGCAAGCATGCGGTCCATCTGCCTTATCCCACGCGGCCGCACCGTGCCGGCTGGCAGGTGCGGTCGCGTGATCAGCGGCTGATCAGGCAGACTCCGGCAATGCGGGGTAGTCGGTGTAACCCTTGGCACCGCCGCCGTACATCGTTGCCTGGTCGAGTTCGGCCAGAGGTGCATGCTCGCGCAGGCGACGCACCAGATCCGGGTTGGCGATGAACGGGCGTCCGTAGGCGATCGCATCGGCATAGCCGCTGCTGATGGCGTGTTCGGACATGCCGCGGTCGTAGCCGTTGTTGGCGATCCAGGCGCCATCGAACTTGGCGCGCAGTGCGGCGTAGTCGAAGGCGATGTTGTCGCGCGGCCCGCCGGTCGCGCCTTCGATCACGTGCACGAAGGCCAGCCCACCGATCAGGTTGAGGCGCTCGACCGCACGCTCGAACAGCGGCTGCGGGTCGGAATCGTGCGCGCCATACACCGGGGTCACCGGTGACAAGCGCACGCCGGTGCGGTCGGCACCGATTTCGTCCGCAATCGCCTGCACCACTTCGGCAAGCAGGCGAGTGCGGTTTTCGATATCGCCACCGTAGGCGTCGGTGCGCTTGTTGGAGCTGTCGCGCAGGAACTGGTCGAGCAGGTAGCCGTTGGCCGCATGCACTTCCACGCCATCGAAGCCGGCATCGATCGCGTTGCGTGCCGCGATGCGGTAGTCCTCGATCAAGCCGGGGATTTCGTCCAATGCCAGTGCGCGCGGCTCGGACACGTCCTCGAATCCGTTCTTGGTGAAGGTCTTGCCTTCCGCGCGGATGGCGCTGGGCGCAACCGGCACTTCGCCCGGGGGCAGCACGCTGGTATGCGACACGCGGCCCACATGCCACAGCTGCAGCACGATCTTGCCGCCGCGGCGATGCACTTCGTCAGTGACCGCGCGCCAGCCCTGGATCTGTTCCTTGGTGTGGATGCCGGGCGTATCCAGGTAGCCCTGGCCCAGCGGACTGATCTGGGTGCCTTCGGCCACAATCAGGCCGGCGGTGGCGCGCTGCCCGTAGTACTCGGCGGCGAGTGGCGAGGGCACTTGGCCGGCGACGGCGCGGTTACGCGTCAGCGGGGCCATGATCACGCGGTTGGCAAGATCCAGCACGCCCAGGCGCACCGGGGAGAACAAGGGGGATTCAGTGGATTTGGGCATCAGCAACCAATCGAATTTTGATCACGCGCCAGGCGCGACGCCGCGACGATCGCGGTGCTCCATAGCGATGGTGGCGGACTCAAGCAGATTCGAGCGATGCAGATAGGACACAGCGTCCCCATCGCGTTGAACGCAATCCCACTGTGACATGTTGGGTGCTGGCGCTGAATCACGGCGAAGGGCGAGCTTTCCTGCTCTGCTGCATTGCACAATAATAGATCGCCTCGCCATCACTGGAGTCGGGCATGACCGATACCGATCTTTCTTCGCCACGCGTGCCCCGGCGCGACTACGTGCTGATCCTGCTTGCGCTGGCGATGGGCGGCTTTGCGATCGGTATCAGCGAATTCTCTACCATGGGCCTGATGACGCAGATTGCGCAGGGCTTGCAGATTAGCGAGCCACAGGTCGGCCACGTCATCAGTGCGTATGCGTTGGGCGTGGTGGTCGGTGCGCCATTGCTGGCGATTGTGGGTGCGCGCTGGCCGCGGCGTACCTTGTTGCTGCTGTTGATGGTGTTCTATGCCCTGGGCAACGTGGCCAGCGCATTGGCGCCGAGCTACCACACGATGCTGTTGTGCCGCTTTATCGCCGGGCTGCCGCATGGCGCGTACTTCGGTGTTGCGTCCCTGGTGGCCGCATCGATCAGCCCGCCCAATCAACGTGCCACTGCAGTGGGGCGGGTCCTGTTGGGTTTGAGCGTCGCGTTGCTGGTGGGCAACCCGCTGGCGACCTGGCTGGGGCAAATCGTGAGCTGGCGTTGGGCCTATGCCGCGGTGTCGGTGATTGCATTGGGAACGGTCGCAGCTGTGGCGATCCTGCTGCCACCGCAGCCCGACGAGCCGCGTCAGCAGCCGCTGCGCGAATTGCGGGCCTTCAATCAGCCGCAAGTGTGGCTGGCATTGGCGATCGGTGCAGTGGGTTTTTCCGGCATGTTCTGCGTCTTCAGTTACCTGGCGCCCACGTTGACTGCGGTGACCGGCGTTACTGCCGCGCGCGTCCCGTTGGCGATGGTGGCGTTCGGTGTGGGCGGGGTACTGGGAAGCATCCTGGGCGGTTGGTTGTTCGACCGCATGCAGTTCCGCGCGGTGCCGGTGTTGCTGGTGTGGTCGGTGGTGGTGATGTTGACGTTTCCGCTGGCTGCGCAATCAGACGTATGGGTGTTCGTCTCCATCGTAGCGGTCGGCACCATGGGGGCGTTGGCGCCTGCCTTGCAGACACGCTTGATGGATGTGGCGGCAGAAGCGCAGACCCTGGCCGCAGCCTCCAACCACGCAGCATTCAATACGGCCAATGCGCTGGGTCCATGGCTGGGTGGGATGGCGATTACGGCGGGTTGGGGCTGGACCTCCACCGGCTACGTTGGCGCGGCCACTGCGCTCGGTGGGTTGCTGGTCTACGCATTGGCGGTGTGGCAGGAGCGTCGCCAGCAGCGCACGGTGCTGGCGAACTGCTGAGGCGGCACACACCAATCTGGGTGGGTGCACCTGGCACTAAGTGCTCGCAAACGTGCCTCGCAGCAGTTGGACAACGATGGGCGTGTTGCATCACCACAGCCGTCTCACAGCCTGCCGGCGAGACTGCGCGCCAAATCAAGCGGACCGAACAGCGCCATGACTGAATTCACTTCACCGCCGTGGAAGCGCTCGAATCCCAAAGGCAAAGCGAAGTCGACACCGTTGACCGACGCGCAGAAAGCGGCCGCCAAACAGCGTGCCGAAGAAGCCGGGCGTCCCTATCCGAATTTGGTCGATAACATGTGGGCCAGCCGTCAGCAGAAGTGATGTTGACCCGCTGTTGGCATGGATGAATTGCGATTCATCGCCTGCACGGTGGCGTGAGGATGATGCCCACTTCGCTCACATATCGATTATGCAGACGACGCGAGGATGAAGCCGTACACAACGCGACGGCACTGCAATCAGTCCATCGATTGACTCACCTCCCGCCGCACGCGCAGTCATTGCAAAGCGCAGCGTCGGTCCATTTCAATAAGGAGCCACACATGAGCATTCAGAGCAAAACCGAGCACAGCCTCAACGACCTTATCGCCATCTCGCGCGACGGCAAGGACTTCTATGATGAAGCCGCGGCCAAGGTGGGTGATGCAGAGCTTGCGACGCTGTTCCGGCGCATTGCCGGCGTCAAGACCGACATCGTCAGCAGCCTGAGCAGTGTGGTCACCGCCGCGGGTGGTACGCCGGAACAGCACGGCACCATGGTGGGCAGCATGCAGCAGTTCTACGGCAAGGTGCGTGCAACCCTGGGCGACACCAAGTACGGTTACGTGGCCGAGTTGGAAGAGTCGGAAGATCGCTTGCTGAAGGCGTTCGACGAAACCATCGCCGATCAGGACACTCCGGCCGCTGCACGCGAAGCCGCGCTTCGCCTGCTGCCGGAGGTGCGTGCTTGCCATGATGTGATGCGTAACCGCAAGCATGCGATGAAGAGCGCTGCATAACCTGCGCGCTTGACCGAAGTGCATCGTCACCGATCCGATGCAGTTCCGGGGTAAAACGATAAAGGCGGAAACGGGCAGCGCACGCTGCCCGTTTCTTTTTGTATCGCAACAGCGCGCAAGAGCACGACCTGACGAAGCAATGGCAGTTCCACGCATCGCAACAGGGTCAACGTCGGTAGCGCGCACGACGGCATTTTCGGCAGGCAGCGGGTCTGCTAGTATCCGCCGCCCTTCTTCAGGCAGGCCCGCGTTGCGCGGTCGTGGCATCCATCCATGAAGCAACAGTTCCTGTACCTGTCATCGGCCGACGCACAGTTGTCGCTTGGGCTTGGGGAAGAAAAGACCACTGAACGCCTGTTTTTCGCTGTGATGGCCGATACGCCCACTGCCGAGCATGCGGCGCGGATTGCCGACAGCCTGCTGCAAGGCGGGTACGCGGAAGGCAAGCCGCTCGCACGCGAACGGCTGCATGTGACCCTGCATCATCTAGGCGATTACGCCGGTGGTTTGCCGCCATCGTTGGTGAGCCGCGCCAGTCAGGCCGCAGCGCGGGTGGCGATGGATGCGTTCGCAGTGGAATTCGACCGCGTGGGTACCTTCGGTGGCAGGCACTCGCAGCTTCCCTGCGTGCTGCGTGGCGAAGAGCAGGTACGCGGGCTCTACGAGCTGCAAGGCGCATTGGGAAAGCAGCTTGCGCATGTCGGCATTGCCTGCGATGCGCAGTACACGCCACACATGACGCTGCTGTACTGCAATCAGGCGGTGCCACAACGGCGCTGCGATGCGCTTGCCTGGACCGTGCGCGACTTTGCGCTGGTGCGCAGCTTCCTTGGCCAGTCGCGCTACCAGATCGAAGGCCGCTGGTCGCTGCGCTGATGTGCATCGCCGCGCCTACGCGGTAGCCTGAGCGCATGGACATCCCCACGCCATTGCCGTTGCATGCCGATCACCTGGCCGCACTCGAACAGGCCTATGCCACACCGCCGCGCCCCTACCACCACTTCGGCCACGTGCGCGCGGTGCTGCAGCACTATGCGCAGGTCGCTGCCGGGCCGGGCTGGCGTCAGCCGGCAGAGGTGTGGCTGGCGGTGCTGTTTCACGATGCGGTGTATCAACCCGGACGCAGCGACAACGAGGCGCAATCGGCATTGATGGCGGCCGAATCCATTCCGCGCTGGTGGCCGCAGGCGCAGCTGGATGTCGAGCGGGTGCAGACACTGATCCTGCTCACTGCGCGGCATGGGCAACTGCAGCCGCAGGAGGTGGACGAAGATGCCGCGCTGTTCCTGGACTGCGACATGGCGATCCTGGCCGCGCCAGCGGCGGTGTTCGATGCCTACGATGAGGCCATCGCCGAGGAATATCGCGGGCACGTGCCACGCCTGCTGTTCAAGCTCAATCGCCGCCGCTTCCTGGCCGGTGTGCTCAAGCAACCGCGCATCTTCCTGAGCGACTACTTCCATACCCATCACGACGCCGCAGCGCGCGCCAATCTGCGCCGGCGGCTGGGCCGCTGAGCGCATCGGCTCGTGCGATGTGCCCGGATGAGGCCGATGCGCACGCTACAATGGCCGCATGCACGACAGCGCTGCTTCCAGCCCCGACCCACGCCCGATCGCCCCACAGCCGCCTGCGCCCAACGAATGCTGCGAGAGCGGCTGCCCGCTGTGCGTCCACGATCTGTATGCCGAGGAGCTGACGCGTTACCGCCAAGCCCTGGCGGCCTGGGAAGCGCGCCAGCCGGTTGTCAGCGGGCCAAAGGCACAATGAGCGAAGTCCTGCACTTCGCGCTGCCGCCTGAAACGATTATCTTTGAACCACTTTTCCCGATGGTGCGACATGCGACGACTTGAAATGTGGGGCGCGCTCTGCGGCGCGGCAATGTTGACGCTGTCGGGCATGGCCGTCGCGCAGGCGCCGGAACCGGTCAGCCATGGCCGCTTCGAGCAGGTGCCGGTGCTGATGCCCAAGGGCGAGCCGCAACGGGTGGTGATCTGGCTGGCCGGTGCGGGCAATGCCGCCAAGCGCCAGGCCCAGGCGGAAAGCCTGCGCGCCGACGGTGCGATGGTGGCGGTGGTCGATACCGCGCACCTGTACGCAGTGCTGCGCAAGGCCGGCGGTACCTGCACGTTCTCGGTGGGCGATGTGGAAAATTTCTCGCGCTACATGCAGGCCTTCTACCACATCCCCACCTATCGCCTGCCGCTGCTGGTGGGCGATGGCGAGGGTGCGGCGCTGGCCTATGCGATCGCTGCGCAATCCAAGCCGCATGTGCTGGCCGGCGTGCTGACCGACGGGCTGTGCCCAGCCAACGTAGCCAACCAGGCGATCTGCCAACCGGGTGTCAGCCCCGGCACCAACACGTTGCTGCCGGTACCGCTGCAGATTCCCTGGGTGCTTGCCGTCAGCCAGGACAAACGCTGCCCCGCGGCTGCCGAAGAGGGCTTCCTCAAGCAGGTGCCGCAGGCGCGCACCTTCCGACGGTCTGCGCAAGGAGACATCCTGCCTGGGCTGCGCGCCGCAGTCCGCTCGTTGGGCGCGCAGAAGGGTGTGGCATTGCCGCCGCCGCCGGGCGGTCTGGCGGATCTGCCAGTGGTGGAGCTGCCCGCTAAGCCGGACGGCGACAGCGACGACGACACCTTCGTGATCTTCGTCTCCGGCGATGGCGGCTGGGCCGGCCTGGACGAAGAAGTGGCCGATGCACTCGCCGCGCAAGGCATTCCAGTCGTCGGCCTGGATTCGCTGCGTTACTTCTGGACCGAGCGCACGCCGCAAGGCTTTGCTGACGACCTGGATCGCATTGCCCGCATCTATGCGCAGCGTTGGGATCGTCAGCGCGTGGTACTGATCGGGTTTTCGCAGGGCGCCGACGTGCTGCCTGCGGCGATCAATAAACTGCCCGCTGCGACCAAGCAGAACCTGCGCATGACGGCACTGTTGTCGGTCGGCAAGCTGGCCGACTACGAGTTCCACGTCAGCAACTGGCTGGGCTCGGATGACGAAGGTCTGCCGATCGCTCCGGAAGTACAGCGTCTGCCGGCTGGTACCACGGTGTGCATCTACGGCCAGGACGACGACGACGCGCTCTGCCCGAGCCTGCCCGCCAACGTGGCCAAGCGGGTCGTATTGCCGGGCGATCACCATTTCAAGGGCGACTACGCGACCCTGGCCAAGACGATCATGGACCAGATGCACGCGCTGTCCAAGCCGTAAGGCGCGCGATACCGCTTGCTCTGATGCGCGCGCCGACGTGTCGGTGTCGGCGTATGGCCTCTGTACGTTGCTGCCAAAGGCAACGTACAGACGTTCGATGATTCAATCAGATGCCGCTCTTTCAGCCGCTGCTCGCCGCCGATGGCACGCGTGCAAGCGCCCGCAGCGACCGATGCATTCGCTCAGGACCCGCATTGATCAAACGCAGCGTTGGTCAGCGGCGCGGTGTCGCATCGGCTGTCGGCACATGCTGTGAATCCATCCCTGGAAGCTCGGTGGCAGCATCCATGCCGCCACACGGTCCCACCCCGAATGGGACACCGCGCTTCCACGTTTCGCGGCCGTCTGTTGGCAAGCCAGAATTTCAGGAACTGACATGCGCCTGAGATGTCGACATCCGCGTTGGTGAGCGGCTAACCAATGCCCGCCAGATCCGCAGGTCTGGCGCCAGTGTTCCGCAAGGCCTTACTCCGGCCGTCCCGGATCCGCCGAGATCAGGCGGGTGACATCCAGCAACGCGGCCGGCAGATGCATGCCGCCGGGGGCGACCAGATAGCGCGGGCGCCAGGTCGGTGCAAACTTCGACTTGAAGCGGCGCAGACCGCTGAAGCCATAGAAACGCTCGCCGTGGCGCGCGACCAGGCTGGCGAAGCGGTTCCAGCGCCCAGCCAGGCGATGCTCGGCCAGGCCGGACAACGGCGCCATGCCCAGCGAGAACCGTGTATAGCCGTTGGCCTGGCCCCACATGAACAATTCGATGAACAGGAAATCCATGGTGCCCTTCGGTGCCTGCGCGCTGTGTCGCATCAGGTCCACCGACAGCTCGCCGCCGGCGGGCGCCCACCAAACGTTGGCGAACGCCACGATCTGGCCTTCTGCCTCGGCCACCGCCACCGGGAAGCGCCGCAGGTAGTCCGCGTCAAAGCTGCCCAGCGAAAAGCCTTTCTCTTCGCCGGATTTTTCTTCCAGCCACTGGTCCGAGACCTCGGCCAGACGCGGCAGCACGTCATCCACCTGCTCGGGTTGCAGCATGCGAAAGCTCAGGCCACCGCGCTTGCCGCGGTTCCACGCCTGGCGCAGGTCGGCACGGTCGCGGCCTTCCAGGGTGAAACCTTCCAGCGGCACGATCGCCTCTTCGCCAAGCTTGACCAGGGTCAGCCCCATGTCGAGATAGGTCTGCCAGTACTTTTCGCCGACCTGGTAGAACACCGGGCGCAACCCCATATGGTCGGCTTCTTCGCGGAAGCGCCAGATCAGCGCACGCGCCACCTCCGGCGGGCCGACCGGGTCGCCCATCGAGATCAAGGAGCCGCCGTAGCGTTGCATCATCACAAAGCCGCTGCTCTGCTCATCCAGCAGGAACGCCTTGTCGCCGGTCAGCGCCAGGCAGGCCTGCGTATCGGTGCTGGTGGCCAGGATCGGTGCCAGCGTCTGCAGCGTCGGTGCATCGGCTGCGGGCATCGGGCGGCGCCCGCCACGCAGCAGGCGCGCCATGCCGAACACGATCACGCCCACGCACAGGATCAGCGCGGCACGTAGCGCACGCGGCGCGTTGGCCGAGGTAGCGAACTGCCACCACAGATCGTTGCTGTATTCGACATGGCTGTAGACGAAGAACAGCAGCCAGAACGTGGCGACCAAGACCAGGCCAAGGTTGCTCAGCCAGCGCCACGACCAGGCTTCGTCCAGCAGGGCGCCCTGACGATAAAACTCGCGCCGCGCCGCCCACAGCGCCACCGCTGCCAGCGCCGCCGACAACGACACCGAGATATGGCTGCCGCGCAGCAGTGCCAACGGTGGCAGCAGCAAGCACACGCCCAGCGCCAGCACCCAGGCCGCATGGCTGCGGCGCTGCAAGCCCTGGCCAATGAGCAGCAGCATCATGCCGCCCAGGCTGACCAGCAGATGCGAGGTTTCGATCAGCGGCAGCGGCGCCACTTCCTGGCGCGCGCGCGGTGTGGGCAGGGTGCCGTCGATCACCAGCGCCGCGCCCACGGCAAACACCGCCAGTGCCAGAATCTGCGGCAGCCACGGGCGCAAGGCCTTCCACACGGTCCGCGCGGTGCTGGCGCCGACGCGTACCGGCGCACCCAGCCCGGAGGCGGCCGCCATGGCCACCGAGATCAGCAGCGGCACGATGTAATACGTGACCCGGTAGGCCAGCGCCGCCGCCAGCACCGCGGCAGGGCTGACATGCGGCAGCAGTTTGAGCAGGCTCCACTCGAACACGCCCAGGCCGGCCGGTACGGTGGAGATCAGTCCGGCCACCACGGCCACCAGCCAGATGCCGATGAAACCGAAGTAGCCGGTGCCCGGGTCTGGCGGCAACAGCACATAGAACGCAGCCGCTGCCAGGCCCAGCTCGACCACGCTGAGTGCGGTGACGCCCAGCACGGTGGTGCGGTCTGGTAACCAGAAACGATGGCTACGAATGCCGAACTCGCGGCCCTGTTTGCCGACCAGCACCAGCATGGCGACATAGCCGACCAGCAGGCCGATGCCGGCGATGCGGATGGCTTGCGCAGTGATCGGCAACGCGCGCGCGGCCGCTTCCGGTTCCAGCATCAGCGCCAGACCGAGCAGCACCCACGCCCCGAAGATGAAGCCAAGCGTGCTCATCAGCACGACCTGGCCGATCTCGGCCAGGGTCAGGCCCACGCTGCCATAGCCGCGCAGACGCACGGCGCCGCCGGTGAGTGCGGCAAAACCCAAGGTCTGCCCGACCGCATGCGCCATGAAGGCGGTAATGCCCACCCGCGCCGGATGTAGCTGCTTGCCGGTACGCTTGAGACCCACCCAGTCGAAGCCCACCAGGCACGCGTAGCTGCTCAAGCCGAGCAGCAGCGTCAGCGCGACCTGCCCGCCACCCAGCGCACGGAAGGCATGCCGGATCTGGCGGTAGCCGTGGTCGGTGAACTGCGACGACAGCGCATGCAGGGCCATCGCCAGGATCGCCAGGCTGATGATGACCGGCAGGGCGCGACGCCAACCGCTGGCGGAGGTTTCGGAAGAGGCGGGGGTATCCGTCATGAGGGCAACGGGATCTGCTGAAAGGGAAGGAGGGTGCATGCACGAGGCGTGCCGCGCGCGTATCTGCAGTGCATGTGCCGGTCGGGTGGATGGTGCATGCAGCGTGGTTGCGAAGGTGCCGACATCCAGTGAACGCGTGGTTCGATCCTACCGACATAGTGCCTGTGCGGGCCGGCCGCGCGCATCATAGGGCAAAGCCGCACACAGGTGCCGAACGGACACGACAGGACCGCCATGACAGTTGGAAGGCAGACAGGCTGCTGATGCGCAATCCACCCGATTCCCCGACGTTTGCGGCCCCGGCGCAGGCACTGCCGCCGCGTTGGAGCGGCCACGCCGGCCGCATCGCCGCCACTGCGGGCCTGGCGTTCATCGGGCTGGTGCTGCCGCTGCAATGGCTGCGGCGCGACCTGTGGTGGGTGGATGCGCAACTGAGCGCCTATCTGCACGGCCCGTACGGCTTGTTGCTGCGCACCGCCTACTGCCTGTTGGCGGCCACGATGGCATGGCTCGCGCTTGGCCTGTATGCAGCATTGGCGCCGGCCGCGCGCAGCCGCACCGTGCTGGGTCTGTTCTGGATGGCGGCGGTGGGGTTGTGCATGGTGTCGATCGGCGACAGCTGGATGCCCGAGCTGGCGCCGGAGGCGGCCAAGATGGTGCACGTGTTGTCGGCGGACATGACGTTTCTGTGCGTGATTGCAGCGGTGCTGCTGCAGTCGTGGTATTTCCGCCGCGATCGGCTGTGGCGCGCGCACTTTCCAGTGGCCTTCTCGCTGGGCTGGGCAGCGTTTGCGGCGTTGCTGTTCCATGTCACCGTCACCAGCGCGCCCTTGGGCATCAGCCAGAAGATCGCCATCGTGCTGATCGTGGTCTGGATGGCACGGGCGGGCACAGTGTTGGCGCGCTGCGTGCGCGACGGGGCTGCACGTCTGCCGCATTCGCGGGACAATGCGGGCGTCAATCAACCGTAGGAAGTCTGAAAATGGTGCAGCGATTCGATGCGGGTCCGCGGATGTCCGAAATGACCGTCCATGCCGGCGTGTGTTACCTGGCCGGCCAGATTGCCGAGGACACCAGCCAAGACATCACCGGGCAGACCCGCCAGGTGCTGGGCGAGATCGACAAGCTGCTGGCGCTGGCGGCCAGCGACAAGACCAAGATCCTGCGTGCAGAAATCTTCCTTGCCGACATCGCCGATTTCGATGGCATGAACAAGGCCTGGGACGAGTGGGTTCCGCACGGTTTCACGCCTGCGCGCGCCACCGTCGAAGCCAAGTTGGCGCGGCCGGAGTGGAAGGTGGAAATCGTGGTGACCGCTGCGGCGGGCTGATCGCATCACCGAGTAAAGCGATCGATAGGCGGTGCGCGCGACTGCACGCACCGCATCATTGCGACCGAGTGAGTGCTGCGCAGTTGTCACGATGCGCGCATGCACGCGGGTGCACGTGTCGCCGCCAGTCGTATCTGCAACGAATGCTGGCGGCGCGCGCTCAGCGCTTGACAAAGCGGTAATGCGCCACGCCCCATTCGCGGCCCTGGTCGTAGCCGAAGAGTTCCGCGCAGGCCAGCCAGAACATGCGCCAGCGCTGCCACCACCGCTGTGCGTCGTCGCCGTAGGTCTGCTTCAACAACGGCATGATCCGGTCGCGGTGGCGGTCCTGGTTTTCCAGCCAGGCATTGGCTGTCTTTTCGTAATGTTCGCCTGATAGCACCCAGCGTTGTTCGATCACCACGTCCTGCTGGAAATGCAGCAAGGTGTCGGCCGCCGGCATCAGTCCGCCGGTGAAGAAGTGCCGGCCCATCCAGTTGTCTTCGCCGGCCACCTCGAACGGATAGGCCAGGTCGCGGTGGCAAAAAATGTGCACGAACAATTTGCCGCCCGGCGCCATCCAGCTGCTGACGCGTGCAAGCAACTCGCGGTAGTTGCGCATGTGCTCGAACATTTCCACCGACACCACGCGATCGAAGCCGCCCGGTGGCAGCGCCAGCGCGTTGACGTCGGCAGTGATCACCTGCACGTTGCTCAGCCCGCGCGCACGGCACTGCTCGAGAATGTGCGCGCGCTGCGGGCGTGAGTTGGACACCGCAGTGATGCTGGCATTGGGATAGCGCTCGGCCATCCACAGGGTCAACGAGCCCCAGCCGCAGCCCAGCTCCAGAATGCGTTGACCATCGGCCAGTTCGGCGCGCTCGCCGTACAGCGCCAGCATGCGTTCTTCGGCCGCATCCAGATTCGGCGTGCTGGCGTCCCAATAGCAGCTGCTGTACTTGAGCCGGCGGCCCAGGCACAGGGTGAAGAACTGCGGCGGCAATTCGTAATGCTGGCGATTGGCCGCATCGGTTTCGATCGCGATCGCGCTGGCACGCAGGCTGTCGATGAAGGCGCGCTGGCGTTCGCCATTGGCATCGGCATCGCTGCCGCGCTCGTCGCGCAGGCGTTGCGCGCACAGGCGACGGATGCCGTAGCGCAACGCGGCGTCGGGCAGCACGCCGGATTCGGCGAGCCGCGTGGCGAAGGCTTCTTCAGGCTGCGTGGAGGGCGGGATGGTAACGGTAGACATGCAACTCTCCAGGCAACTCAGGACGAAGGGGGAAGCGGGAAGAACGCGCTGGTGCTGCGTTGGTACTGGGCGTAATCCTCGCCACGCGAGCGCAATGCCTGCTGCTCGGTATAGGGGATGCCGGTGAAGCGATACAGGAACACGAACATCACCACCGGGCCGAGCGCGCACAGCGCCACCGGCCACGGCCCGGCACCGACGGCAAGCGCCAGATACGCAAACCAGTGCACGAACTCGAAGAAATAATTGGGATGGCGCGAGTAACGCCATAGACCGGTGCGGCAGGTCTTACCACGATTGGCCGGGTTGGCCTTGTGCGCCGACAACTGTCTGTCGGCCAACGCTTCGCCACCGACCGCGATCAACCATACGGCAATAGCGATGGTGGTCCATAGGCTCCAATCAGGAGTCGGGTTGCTGGCAGCGGCCAGAAACGGCACCGCGAACAGCACCACCACCACAGCCTGGGCCAGGAAAAACCCGAGGAACTTGCTTTGGCTGCCATTCCAATGTGCGCGCAATGCGCGGTAGCGGCCATCTTCGTGCGGGTCGCCGAACACGCGCACGCCCAGATGCAGCGCCAGCCGCGCACCCCACACGCCGCCGAGCACCGCGACCAGCACGCGCGGCAGCACGGCGCCATCGGACATCCATGCGCAGTACGGCGCAGCCACCGCCAGGCAGCCCGCCCACAACACATCGACCGGGCCGGCGTTGCCGCTGCGGCGTTGCCACAGCCAGCCGATCATCATCACCACGCTTGCGAACACGCCCACATGCAGCAGCGGCCAGGCATTCATTGCAGTTCTCCGGTGATGTGCTCAGGCAATGGTCGCGCCAGCCGGCGTGCATACAGCGACAACAGGCCGCAGGCCACGCCCCAACCGATGCCCACGGCAAGCACGGCATGCAGATAGGGCGATTGAAATTCCACCGCGTGCCAGCTGCGTTGCGCCAACCAATACGAAAATGGCCCGAAGATGGCGCCGAGCAGCACCGCAAGCCACGGCCGCTGCATCACCGTGGCCAGCGAATGATTGAGGGTGAGTGCAAAGCCCAGCCACAACGCCAGAATCCACGGCGGTGCCAGCAGGCTGCCTGGCCACGGCGCGGCGTAGCGCACCCAATTGGCGGCGGCAAGCGTGGTGTCCAACAGCAATCCCAGCGACAACGCCGCGATCATCAACGGCATATCGCCGGGCGCGCGCCGCGATGGCCACAGCTGGTACAGCGCGAATACGGCCAGCGCCAGCAGCGTTGGCCAGATGCGGGCATGCGCAGCGGTGCTGACCGCCACCAGCCATAGCACTTGCAGGCCGAGGTAGTTGCCGAGCTGCTTCATGCGTCGGCAGCGAGGCCGGGCACGAACTGCGGCGGGCGCGCACCGGGCTTGCTCAGCCACAGATGCACATCGCCGATCGAGCGTTCCAGGAATCCGGCTTCGCAATACGCCAGGTAGAACTCCCACATGCGGATGAAGCGCTCGTCGTAGCCCAGCGCACGCACCTGCGGCAACTGCGCCATGAAGCGCTGCCGCCACGCGCGCAATGTCAGCGCATAGCTCGGGCCGATGTCTTCCAGGTTGAACAGGCGCAGATCGCTGGCGCGCGCGACTGCACCGGTCATCGCCGCGACCGAGGGAATGAAGCTGCCCGGGAAGATATGCCGTTTGATGAAATCCACCGAGTGCAGCGCCTGCTTGTAGCGGTGGTCTTCGATGGTGATGGCCTGGATCAGCGCCTCGCCATCGTCGGCCAGCAGGCTGCCGACCTTGGCGAAATACGTGTCCAGATACTGATGGCCGATCGCTTCGATCATCTCGATCGACACCACACGGTCGAAGCGACCTTCCAGATCGCGGTAGTCGCGCAACAACACCGTCACCCGATCGCTCAATCCGGCTGCAGCGATGCGTTGCGTGGCCAGCTCGAACTGCTCGCGCGAAATGGTGGTGGTGGTCACACGGCAGCCGTGTTCGCGCGCCGCATGCAGCGCAAAGCCGCCCCAGCCGGTGCCGATTTCCACCACATGATGCTGCGGGCCCAGGCGCAACTTCCGGCAGATGCGTTCGAGCTTGCGCGTGGCCGCGCGCTCCAGCGCCGCTTCGCCCTGCGCTTCTTCGCCATCGACGAAGATCGCCGACGAGTACATCAGGTTTTCATCCAGAAACAGCTTGAACAGCGGGTTGCCCAGATCGTAGTGCGCGGCGATATTGCGCCGGCTGCCGCTGCGGGTATTGCGCGCAAACGTATGCAGGCTGCGCATGGCCCAACCGCCCAGGCGCGCGGTGCCGGTCTCCATTGCGTCCAACCGCTCACGGTTGCGCAGCAGCAGACGCATCAAGGCAACCAGGTCATCGCACTGCCACTGTCCATCCATATACGACTCGCCCGCACCGACGCTGCCGTTGAGCGCAGCCTGGCGATAAAAGCCGGGATCGATCACACGCAATTGCGTCTGCAACGCCTGCGCGCCGCTGGCCGTGCCCAGCGTGGTGACAGTGCCGCCGTCATGGAGCTGCAACTGCCCATCGCGCAATTGCCCAAGCGTGGCCAGCAGGCGCTTGCGTAGCAGACGGTCCGTCCAGGAGGCCGCGCGCGGCGCAGCGTGTTCGGGCAGGGACGTGGCGTTCATCGGGGTTCTCGCACAGGCGGGTGAGGGTGGTCGTGGACAGGGTTGCCGCGCAGCCACAGGCGCAAGGCCTGCCAATGAATGGCGATTACCACCCAGACCGTCATCAACGGATAAGCCAGCAACGTACGCGCCAGGCTGCGCCCGGTGAGCGGTTGACGTTGCAGCACCAAGGTGGCGTCGAAGCGGCGCGTGCCGCTGTTGTCGATGGCGCCGCCGGCATCGTCGCCGATGGCGTCCAGCACATCCATGTGCACGCGCAACTGCGCATCGGGCACGTTGAAGCGCCAGTCGTAGCGATGCTGCATGCCCATGAACGGCGAAACGTGGAAGCGCTTGTCGAAGCGCCACGCATGCACATCGCGATGCGTGCGCGCCTGTGCAACCGGCAGCACATAGGTGTGACGCTGCTGCCAGGGCGTGTTGGTGATTTCGGCCACGATCCAGCGCAGGCTGTCGTGACGATCGAAGCAATAGTAAAAGCTGACCGGATTGAACACGTGGCCGAAGTAGCGCAAATGCGTCAGCAGCCGAATCGCACCGTCGGGGCGCTCACCGGTGTGCGACTGCACGCAGTCGCGTACCGCCTGGTCCAGCGGAACGTGTGCATCGCCCAAATAATCGCTGCGACGAAACTGCGCCAGGTTGGCGCGTCCCACCGACCATAACCAGCGCTGCGCAAACACCTGATCCAGTTCGGACAGATCCAGATACATCAGAAACAGGCGATAACGGAATTGCAGCGCTTTGGGCATGAATCGGCGATGCCGCACCCAACCGGTGTAGATCGCGCTGTGCAACGGCTCCACCACGCGACCGGCACCGTCGCCCTCGGCAGGGGGCAAGGGCACCGCGTCGGTGTGGGCTTCGCGCAGCAGCTGCATTACCACTGCACTCCCAGGCCTTGCGCCACATCCACGCCGCTGCGCAGGCCGTCTTCGTGGAAACCGAAGCCCCATGCGGCGCCGGCGAACCAGGTGTTCTGCACGCCCTGGATCTCGGCCTTGCGCGTCTGCGCTGCCAGTGCGGCTGCGTTCTGTACCGGGTGGCGATAGCGCATGCGCCGCAGTACCTTGCTGGGGTCGATCTCGTGATTGCGATTAAGGCTGACGATGAACTGCTGCGGGGAGGTGATCGACTGCAGTGCGTTCATCCAATAGCTCACTGTGCAGGCGGCATCTGGATCGGCCGGCACGTGCGCGTTCCATGCCGCCCAGGCGCGCCGGTCGCGTGGCAGCACGCTAGCATCGGTGTGCAGCACGGTGTCGTTGTCCTGATACGTGATGCCGCCCAGGATCTGCTGCTCGGCTGGCGTGGCATCGCTGAGCAAGGCCAGCGCATCATCGGCGTGGCAAGCCAACACCACGTGGTTGAAGTGTTCCTCGCAACGTGACGCCTTCACCACCACGCTATTGGGCGTACGGCGGATTGACTGTACCGGCGTTGACAGGCGTTCGATCACCTGCCAACGCCGACGCAACGCACGCACATAGCTGTTGGATCCGCCACGCACTACCTGCCACTGCGGACGGCCGCTCACTTGCAGCATGTGGTGATTGGCCATGAAGCCGATCAGCTGGCCCATGGGAAATTCGAGAATGGTCTGCGAGGGCGACGACCACAGCGCCGAGGCCATCGGTACCAGGTGCTGGTCGCGAAACGCATCCGAATAGCCGTGCCGCTGCAGGTACGCACCCAGCGTGCTGAAACGCTCGTCACTGTGCAGCACTGCCGGTGCTTGCCGATAGAAGCGGCGCAGGTCGGCCAGCATGCCCCAGAAACGTGGGCTGAGCAGGTTGCGGCGCTGGCAGAACAACCCGCCCAGGCTGCCGGCGTTGTATTCGAGCCCGCTGCGCGCATCGTGTACCGAAAAGCTCATCGTGGTCGGCTGTGCGGCGACGTCCAACTCGGCAAACATGCGTGTGAGCAGCGGGTAATGCTGCGGATTGAACACGATGAAGCCGCTGTCCACCGCGTAACGCTGACCCTCCAACAGGATGTCGTGCGTGTGCGTATGCCCGCCCACATAATCGGCTGCTTCGAACAAGGTCACTTCGTAGCGCCGCGACAACAGCCACGCTGCACCCAGGCCGGCGATGCCGCTGCCGACCACGGCAATCCTGCCCTCGCTCATCGCGTCACCCGTTCGGCGCGCTGGGTGAGCCCCTTCGGCATCGGCTTGAGATCCCATACCAGCCCCACCCACGACATCGCGGTGAGCCCGTACCAGGTCATGTCGTATTCCCACCACCGCAAGCCTTGGCGCGCGGAACCGGGGAAAAAGTGATGGTTGTTGTGCCAGCCTTCGCCGAAGGTGATTAGCGCCAGCAACCAGTTGTTGCGGCTGTCGTCGCGTGTTTCGAAACGCCGGCTGCCGAAGCGATGCGCCAGCGAGTTGATGGTGAAGGTGGCATGGAACAGCGCCACAGTGGAGATCACAAACCCCCACACCAGCAATTGCGCACCGTTGGTCTTCAGCGTGGGCGCAGCATCTGCCAGCCAGTCGCCGAGCAGGTAGAGGCCCACCGCCAGAACCACCGGCATCACGATGTCGAAGCGGTCCAGAAAGCGCAATTCGGCAAAGCGGCGCAGATCGGGAATCGCGTCCCAATCGGTGCGGAAATTGCGCGGGGTCAGGAACCAGCCGGTATGGCTCCACCAGAAGCCGTGCTGGGCTGGCGAATGCGGGTCGCGGCCGGTGTCGGTATGCCGGTGATGATTGCGATGGTGCGCTGCCCACCACAAGGGCCCGCGCTGCACGCAGGTAGCTCCGATGGCGGCGAAGACGAATTGCAGCATCCGCGAGGTCTTGAACGCGCGGTGCGAAAAGTAGCGGTGATAAAAACCGGTGAGCGCGAACATGCGCAGCGCGTACAGCGCCACCGCCATGCCTACCGCAAACCACGACGCACCGACCCAGAACACCGCCAGGCAAGCCAGATGCAGCGCAATGAAGGGCAGTGCACGCAGCCAGTCGATGCGATCGGCGCGCGCTTCGTCCAGGGGCTCGTCGGTTTGCGAATCCACCCAGCGACGCAGGCTGCCGATGCGCGCGGCCAACCCTCCACGCGGTGGCGTGGTTACGGGCTGCGACGCTGCAGCGTGAGGGTCGGAGCCAGTACTCGGCACGCGTGATTCTCCATAGGTAGTCGTGACCCAGTACGGACGCTGCCGGAAAACAGATGCACCAGGCCGCTTGATCGTCGCATGCGTGGCTGGGGTTCGCTTGGCGGCGCGAATGAAACGCGCAACTGCGCACACATTGCCAGCGCCAGGCACTGCTGGCGCGGAAGAGGCTGTTTTCCAATGAATCCCGCTTGCGATGCGCTCGCAAGCGGGGTCAGGCGTGCTGAATCAGGGCGCCATTGCCAGCGTGCTGATGCCACCCTTGGCAACCACCGTGCCAGTGGCAACGCCACCCGGTGCGCCGCCCGGCGGTTCCAGTGTGACGGCCAGGAGCGCGTCGTTGCTGAGCATGGGCATCAACTGATCGGGGATCTGCGCACGGCGTGCGCGTTGATCGTCGAACGTGCCCATCGAATGTGCCTTGCCATCGGGGGTGATCAACCACAGCTCAGGCACCTTGTCGACGGTGGCGGTGCGGTCCAGCGGCGTCACCGTGATGGTGTGCTTGTCGGCATCCATCAAGGCCACGTAACCAGGGCGACCGTCTTCGGTGGCCAGGGTCGAGGTCATGGCGATCCCGGTTGCTGCGGGCGGTTTGGTGGTCTGCGGCTGGGTGACCGGAGTCTGCACCACCTCGCCGCTTGGCGGCTGCTGCACCGGTGCCGACGGCGTACGCACGTTGAGCAGGGCGAGCACGCACACCGCTGCGGTGGCCAGCCCACCGACGCTGGCCCAGCGCCAGAACCGCACGTTGTTCCACAACGGTGCTGCCGGCGCATTGGGGCTGACCGGCACTGCAGACGGCACTGCGCGCAAGGGGGTATCGAAGCCCAGCGTCTGGCGCACGCGCGCCCACACCTGATCCGTTGGCGTCTCCGCGGCGATTTCTTCCAGCAGTGGCGCCAGCAGTTCCTGCCACTGCAGGACTGCCTGGGCGAACTGATCGTCGGTGGCAACGCGTTGTTCGGCCGCCAGGCGTTCTTCGGCGCTCAGCAGGCCAAGCACGTATTCGCCGGCAAGCACATCGCGCGGCGGTTCCTGGTCGATGGGAAATGGCGTGCTCATCGTTCCAGACATGCCTTGAGTTTTGCCAGACCACGACGGATCCAGCTTTTGACCGTGCCGATCGGCGTATCGGTGCGCGCGGCGAGTTCTTCGTAGGTGATGCCTTCGAAGAACGCAGTGCGGATCATTTCGCTGCGCGGCGGCTCCAGTTCGGCCAGACAATGATCGATGCGCCGGCGCGTGCTGGCGCGCTCGGTGCGCTCCAGCGGCGAGGCATCACTGGCACGCAGTTCGCCGGCATCGTCCAGCGCCACGTTGCGGCGCTGCGGCGCGTTGGCGCGCAGATGGTCGATTGCCTTGTTGCGCGCGATCATCGCCAGCCAGGTCAGCCCGCGTGCGCGGCTCGGGTCGAACTGCCCGGCCTTGTGCCAGATCAGCGTAAACACGTCCTGCAGCACCTCTTCGGCCTCGGCGCGTTGCGGGATCATGCGCAGGCACACCCCGAACAGCTTGGGCGAGGTCTGCCGGTACAGCGCTTCGAAAGCATGCCGGTCGCCGCTCGCAGTTGCGGTCAGCAGGCGTCCGGTCTCATCGTCGTCGTGGCCAGGAATGGCACTCATGCGTTCGGGCGTTGGGTGAGGTGGGAGCGATGCTACCGGACTGGGCGGGGTGTGTCTTTCACTTGCGCTGGAACCACAGCAGCACCGCGGCGAGCAGCAGCAGGATCTCCACGCCGGCAAGCGCAACAGTGGGTGCGGAGACCGGCCACAAGCGCGAGAGCGAGACGCTACGGAACAGCACGATGGGGACATAGAACGCCAGTGCGACCACCAAGCCGGTGCGGGCTTGATCGATCCATGCGAAATAGCCGAACAGGAACGCCATACCCAGTTGCAGACCGCCGTAGATGACCAGATATTCGGATTGCCCTGCCGGCGAGAGCTGGGTATAGCCCACCGCCGTTGCGGTCTTGGCCGGGGAGAGCGTGCACCACACCGCCAGGACGAAGTAGAGCACTGCATTGATCCAGAGATAGGCTTTTGCCACGACGGTGCTCCTGTGCGGGGAATGGGTGCCCGGGCCGTTGTACGCAACAGCGCGTGGTCGAACGTGAAGATGGCGCGGGCGCGGCTCACGGGGCGCTGCACGCCTTGGTGAGCGGCTGCTCGCGGGCCGCGCGTAATTCCTCGGCACTGGCCGCGCGCGCAGCACTATCCGGGAAAACGATGCGCACGCGCGGATAGCGGCCGTTCGCATCGCGCAGATTGCCCACACCGCGGAATTCGAGCAGGCGCCTGTTGGCGATCGAGTAACCCACCTCCAGCGACGGCACCGCCGCGCCGTACCAGGCATCCAGACTGATGCGGAAACGCCGCTGGCCGGCAGTATCGCCCATGCGTTCGACCCGGAAACCCAACTGCCGCTGCAGGCTGGGCAATACGAAATCCACCTTTTGCGGTGCGCTCGCAATGGCGTCCCACTGCTCGCGCAAGTAGGTGTCGAACCCGGCGTCGATCACCCGTGCGCCGGTGCCGGGCGGCAGCGTGGTGCGGCGTTCGGGTTTGCCGGGGACAAGCTGAAACATTTCGCGCACGCCATCGCGTTGGCGCACGCCTTCGCGATACCCGTCGCGCCCGTCGATCAGGCTGAAGTCGGGTGAGCTGCCACCGCCGTCAACCTGCTTGCGCGCAAACGGTCTCCCGTCCGGGCAGCGGTACAGCACCAGCCGCCCGCCGTCGTCGAGCAGCCAATGCGACTCGCGATACCGCAACGCGCCGCTGTCCCCATCGAAGGCATCGCCATCCACTCGCGTCACTGCCGCTGCACTGAGTGGCAGGCTGCATAGCACTAGCAGCAGTATTGGCCGAATCGACCGGCAACGGATGGTGAACGCAGCGATGGCAGCGGCAAATGGGCGCATCGGCAGATCCTCGATGGGAGTGCATACCAATACGGGCGCGGCCGCAGCACGGATGCGCCGGCTGCGTCAGGACGTTCCTGACGGCACGGTGGTTGGAGCGCTGGGGCCGATGGCCTGGGAGTCGCTGGCGGCAGCTGGTGATGGCATCGGCGGTGCTAGCGGCGGCATGGAACCGTGCCGGAACGGGGGGGCGTGCCGTGATGCGTGGGTGCGGCGGCGGCAAGTGGTGTGGACACGTGCAGGCAAGCGCGCATGGTGCAGAGCGTTGAAGGTGTGGGCGCATGACATTGCGCGTTCGCTCAGACCCGGCTTGCGCCGTGTCTGACCGTGATGCGATGTGCGCGAATCGGTGGCCGCGCAGGCATCGGCTGGGTGCGATAGCGGACTGAACGTCGCGTTCAGCCGGCTGGGTGCAGCACGATGC
Organism: Xanthomonas prunicola; assembly: GCF_002846205.1. Taxonomy (GTDB): domain Bacteria; phylum Pseudomonadota; class Gammaproteobacteria; order Xanthomonadales; family Xanthomonadaceae; genus Xanthomonas; species Xanthomonas prunicola. Next base: position 304,251 of record NZ_PHKV01000003.1, on the reverse strand, counting down.
AATCCACCGGGCAGGCCGGCAGGCATAGCTCGCAGCCGGTGCACAGCGGCGCGATCACCGTGTGCATGTGCTTGGCCCCGCCGACGATGGCATCTACCGGGCAGGCCTGGATGCACTTGGTGCAGCCGATGCAATCGGCTTCCACAATCCAGGCGACCTGTGGCGATTTGTGCGCGCCGCGGCTGCGATCGAAGGGGCGCGCCGGTACCTCCAGCACCTGCGCCAGGGCACGTGCGCCCGCATCGCCGCCGGGCGGGCAGTGGTCGACGTCGGCCAGTCCGTCGGCCATGGCCTGCGCATAGGGGCGGCAGCCGTCGTAGCCGCATTGACCGCATTGGGTCTGTGGCAGCAGGCGGTCGAGACGTTCGACCAGGGGGGGCGTGGGGACGGGCATATGCGATCAGTGCAGCGGATTGCCGCGATACCAGCGCTGTTGCGCCAGTGCCAGCATCGGCTTGTCTTCGCGGCTGTCGCCGTAGGCGTGCACGCAGTCGTACTGCGACAGGTCATAGCGCGCGCGGATCTGCGCGGCCTTGTGCGGTCCGCAATCGCTGTCGGCATACCGTCCGCTCAGGCGGCCGTCGTTGTGGTCCAGCCGGTTGCAGATCAGCGACAGCCCATGCTGTGTGCACCACGGCTGCAGATACAGATCCAGCGAGCCGGACACCAGCACCACCTCATGCCCCTGCGCCTGGTGCCAGTCGATGCGCTGCATCATCTCTGCACGCAGCACGCCCGGCAGCGTGGTGCGCGCATACTCGACACCAAGCGCGGCGATGTCATCCAGCAAGCGGCCGCTGAAGACCCGTCGCGTCACCCGCGCGCGCAAGGTTGCTGCGGACACCACGCCCATCCGATAGCCCAGCACCCACGGTCCCACCTGCCACTTCGCCGCCGCCACCTGCGCAGGCGTTGCCACCTTGCGCAGGAAACGCCCATAGGTGTCGCAGGTGGTGATGGTGTGGTCGAAGTCGAACAGTGCTAGGTGCATGAGAGGCGGGAATTGGGGAGTCGAGATTGGGGATTGGGGATTGGTCAAAAGCACGGTGACTGGTTTGTTCCCCTCTCCCGCAGGTGGGAGAGGGGCTACTACAGCGTCGATCTATCTCCTTCTCGCGCTTGCGGGAGAGGGGCTACTACAGCGTCGATCTATCTCCTTCTCCCGCGTGCGGGAGAAGGTGCCCCGCAGGGGCGGATGAGGGGACGCGCCAAGTACGCGGGTCAGGCCTCCCTCAACAATCAGCTCTGGCTTCTACGATTCCCGATTCCCGCATTTCCAATTCCGCGTCACCGCACAGGCATGCCCGGCTGGGCGCCGCTGTCGGCATCCAGCAGCGCCAGGGCGCCGCCGTCGAAACCGGCCGACAGGATCATGCCTTCGCTGATGCCGAAGCGCATCTTGCGCGGGGCCAGGTTGGCGATGAATACCACGCTGCGGCCGACCAAGGTGTCCGGCTCGCCGTAGCTGGCGCGGATGCCCGAAAAGATCTGTCGCTTGCCCAAGTCGCCGGCATCCAGCTCGAAGCGCAGCAGCTTGTCGGAGCCTTCCACGAATTCGCACACCAGCACCTTGCCGATACGCAGGTCGAGCTTGGCGAAATCGTCCATGCCAATAAGACCTGGATGCGAAACGGAGGCCAGGGGATTGGCCGGCGTGGCCGCTTTTGCATCGGTGTTGGCCACCTTTGCAGCGCTGACGGTGGCCGCAGCGGGTGCCGCAGGTGCGGCCATGGTGTCTTTTGAAGCGTCGGTCATGGCGTCGATCAATTTGGGGTCGATACGGGTGAACAGGGCAGTGTAGGGCTGGATCGTGTGCGCCGTGAGCGGGCGCTCCACGTCTTCCCAACTGGTCATGGGCGCCGACAGGAAGGCCTCGGCCTCGGCACAGGTGCGCGGCAGGATCGGCTTGAGTGCCGCAACCAGGATCCGGAACAGGTTCAGGCCCTGCGTGCACACCGCTTGCAGCTGCGCGTCGGCGCCCTCCTGCTTGGCGATCACCCACGGCTTGGTGTCGTCGATGTACTTGTTGGCCTCGTCGGCCAGCGCCATGGTCTGGCGGATCGCGCTGGCCGCGTCGTTGCGCTCGTAGGCTTCGCGGATCGGCGCCAACGCGGCGACGAAGCGTTCGTACTGCGCCGGATCGGGCAGCGCTTCGGCCAGCTTGCCGTCGAAGCGCTTGCCGATGAAGCCCGCACAGCGGCTGGCCAGGTTGACGAACTTGCCGACCAGATCGGCATTCACCCGCGCAATGAAATCGCCCAGGTTGAGGTCCAGGTCGTCCACGCCGCCGGAGGACTTGGCCGCGAAGTAATAGCGCAGCGCCTCCGGCTCCAGGCCGACGTCCAGGAAGGTCCGCGCCATCACGAAGGTGCCGCGCGACTTGGACATCTTGGCGCCGTCCACGGTCAGATAGCCGTTGACGTGCAGGCGCGTCGGCGCGCGGTGGCCGGTGCCGTGCAGCACCGCCGGCCAGAACAGGCCGTGGAAATTGACGATGTCCTTGCCGATGAAGTGATGCAGTTCGGTCTGCGTGCCGGCCACCAAGTGCGCGTCGAAGTCTTCGCCCATCTGCGCGCACAGCGTCTTGAAGCTGCACAGGTAGCCGATCGGCGCATCCAGCCACACGTAGAAATACTTGCCCGGCTGGCCGGGAATCTGGAAGCCGAAATACGGCGCATCGCGCGAGATGTCCCAGGCGCGCAGGCCGCCTTCGGTATCCAGCCATTCCTTGAGCTTGGCCTTGACGCCCGGCAATGCCACGTCGCCGGCCAGCCACTCGCGCAGGAAACCGTCGAAATGGCCCACCTCGAAGAAGAAATGCTCCGAATCGCGCAGCTCCGGCGTGGCACCGGAAATCACCGATTTGGGCTCCTTCAACTCGGTTGGCGCGTAGGTGGCACCGCAGACTTCGCAGTTGTCGCCGTACTGGTCGGCGCTGCCGCAGTTGGGGCAGATGCCCTTGATGTAGCGGTCCGGCAGGAACATGCCCTTGGCCGGGTCGTAGAACTGCGCCACCGAGCGGCGGCTGATGTGGCCGGCCGCCTCCAGCTTGGTGTAGAAGGCCTCGGTCAGCTCGCGGTTGACCGGCGAATTGGTCGAGTCGTAATGGTCGAAGGTCACCCCGAACGCGGCGAAATCGCGCTCATGGCTGGCCTGGATGTTGGCGATGAAGGCTTCCGGGGTCACACCGGCCTTCTCGGCCGCCAGCATGATCGGCGTGCCATGGGTGTCGTCGGCGCAGACGAACCAGGTCTTGTCGCCGCGCAACCTGCGCGCGCGCACCCAGATATCGGCCTGGATATAGCCGACCAGATGGCCAAGATGCAGCGGGCCGTTGGCATACGGCAAAGCGGTGGTGACAAGTGCGGTGCGGGTCATGGCAGGCGTAATGCGGGGGACAGCCGATTATCGCATTAGTCGGGAGCCGGGATTGGGGCTGGAAATCGGGAGTCGGGATTGGGGAATCGGTCAAAGCTAGGGTCATGCGGCCGTGTTGTCGAGGCGCGCAGGTGTTGGCCGCGCATGTAACGTCAGGATGGACACACGCAAAAAAGGCGCCCTCACGGGCGCCTGCTCTTACCGATTCCCCAATCCCGATTCCCGATTCCCGACTACTCACGCACCCAGGTCTGAGTACGGCCCAGCGCTTCGATGCCGATATAACCGCGCATCTGCAGCTTCTTGCCGCCGTCGGTCAAGGTGATCTTGGCCTTGTAGGTCTTGCCCTTGGCCGGGTCCAGCACCGAGCCACCATCCCATACGGCAGTGCCGTCGGCCTTGAGGCCCCACAGGATGGTCATGCCCTTGATCGGCTTGCCCTTCAGCGCGCCATCGCACTTGTCGCAGGTCGGGTTGGGCCCATGGTTGGACTGCAGGATCTCGACCACCTTGCCGCTCAGCGTGCCGTTGGTGGCCTGTTCGATCTGCACCACCGACTTGGGCTTGCCGGTCTCGTCGTCGATGGTCTTCCAGCGGCCCACCGGCGAATCGGACGCCTGGGCCAGCAGCGAGGCGGCGGCCAGCGGCAGTGCCACCATCAAGGTCTTGAAGGTCTTGCGCATGTGTCCCCTCCCAGGGATTGCTGTGGCCGCCGTCGGCGGCCTGATGGCGAATGTATACCGTGGGGTATGGTGCGGGAAAGACGCGCTGCGGGATGCGTTCATGCCGCGCAGCTGCGGTGCCGCAGCTGCGCCGCTCCCGCTGAGAACGCCGGCTGCGCAGGCTGACCGCTTGCGGGCCGGCGCTAAGTGGGCAAATCCCGTCGTGCGACGTGCGTTGTCGCACATCCGGTAGCACGAGTGAATGCAGTCCGTTCGCTGCGACCGGGTCGATGACGCGCGCGCAGGGCGCGTCGTCACCTCGGCGGTCGCGGACTTGTTCGGCTCGCTTGCAGTGGTTGGCTGTGCGCATCGCCGGTCCTGGCCGACCAGCGATCACCGGCCAGCGACCGCGATCGCCCGCTATTGCAGCGTCACCCGCTTGCGATTGTCGTCCGGCACCCGGTCGATCAGCTTGTTGTCGGGATCGAAGCCAGCTTCGATGGGCAAGGCGTCGACGGTCAGGGTGACGCTGGGCGTGGCGCTGGTGACGTGCTGCCGCTGTAGCGCCAGCACCGGCGCCTGGGCGTTCTTGCCGGCGGGCTGGCCGTAGATCCCGACTTCGATCCAGTCGTCCATCGGCACCGCATGCTCCTTGCCGCGGCCATCGGCCTGCAACTTGGCCGCCTGCGCCTGCACGGTCACATCGAAGCGCCCATCCGGGCGCTTGCGGGCCTGTGCGCTCACCACACGGTTGTCGTAGAAGGTGATCTTCTCGAACAGGTCGGTGATCATTCCCTGCTGGTCCGGGCGTGCCTCGGCACGAATGGCCTGCAGCAGCTCGGCCGAGGTGGTGTAGGGTGGTTGCTGAAACGCCTTGGCCTGCAGGAAACGCTGCAACGCGCGATTGAGCGCCTGCTCGCCAATCTCCTCGCGCAGGCGATAGAACGCCAGCGACCCTTTGCGGTAATGGATGTATTGCTGGTTCTCCACCCGGTACAACGGCAGCTCATCGATCGTTTCGCCGCCGCGCCCTTCCAGGTAGCGGTCCAGTTCGTACTTGAGGAAGCGGCGCATGTGCGCGCGCCCGTATTCGCGCTCCATCACCATCAGCGCCGAGTACTGCGCCAGCGATTCGGACAGCAGCGTGGCACCCTGCACATTCGCACCGATCACCTGATGCGCCCACCACTGGTGCGCCACTTCATGCGCGGTGACGTAAAACACGTAATCGATGTCGTCCTTGTCGCGCAGGTCGGCGATGAAACCGATCGATTCGGAGTAGGGAATGGTATTGGCGAACGACTGCGCGAATCCGGCATAGCCGGGGAACTCGATGATGCGCACCTGGTGATGCTGGTACGGGGTGAAGTTGGCTTCGTAATAGGCCAACGATTTCTGCACGCCTTCGATCATGCGTTGCACGTTGTACGGGTGCTTGGAGTCGTAATAGATCTCGATCGGAATGTTCTTGTAGTAAGCCTTGCGCACCTGCCAGCGCGCCGACAGGTACGCATAGAAGTTGAGCATCGGGCGATCCATCACGTAGCGGAAGCAGCGCCTGCCCGCCTGCCGGAATTCCTTTTGCAGATAGCCGGGTGCCAGCGCAATCTGGTCCGGCGCGGTGCAGATGGTGCTGGCGAAGCTGAGCCAATCGGCATCGTCGCTGACGTAGGTGTTGGCGCGTGCGGCCTGATCTTCCAGCCTGGGCATGCGTGTCGGTTCGCCCAGACCACGCTTGCGGCGATCGTTGCGGTCGGTGATCTCGGTTTGGCTGTTGTAGCCGAACCAGGGCAATACCTGGCTATTGAAGAAGCTGCCGTTGGCGACCAGATCGGTCTGTGCCTGCCCGGCGCTAAGGCCATGCGGGTGCTGGTCCACGCGGAAGCGGAACACGCGCTCCTGGCCAGGTTGCAGCGGGCGCTGTAACCGATAGATGCGGTAGCCTGCCGGACTATCGTGGGTGATCAGCGTTTGCCCGCCGAGATCCACCTTGACCAGACTACGATCGCCGGTAGTGCCCTGCATGCCGATATGCACCTCGTTGATCGGTGCGCTGTGGGAGTTACGCACGGTCCAGGTAGCATCGATCACGACCGACTGCGTTTCCGGGTGCAGGTCGACATGGTTGTCCACGGCAATGATGCGCGGCTGCGGCAAATCCTTGTACTTGCGGTAATCGCGCTCATAGCGCGCCTGCAGGTCCAAGCGCTGCTCCGGCGACAGGAAACTGTTGTACACGTTGGTATTCCAGTACAGCCAACCGCCGATCGCCGCAACGCCAAGCAGGCTAGCCGCCAAGGCCACGCCGGTGGGGCTGCGTAAGCGCTGCACTGCCAGGCGCACCCGCTGACGCAGTCCATGGCCGACGCCGCGTGGCCAGAACGCCGAGGACAGCAGCAACAAGGCCAGCAGGAAGACGCCCCAATAGCCCTGGAACCACAACTGCCCGGGCAGGAAGTGGCCGAAGCCGTTCATGTCCGAATACGGCGCGTTGGGCCAGCTTCCGAAGTTGTACAGGTTCTGCGTGTAGTCCAGCATCGACAACGCCGATTGCCCAATCAACACCAGCATCAACATGGCATAGCCGACGAACTTGTTGTTGCTCAAAACCTGCAGCACCAGGGCCATGCCGCCCATCAGCACATACAGCACCGAGCCAAGCGCCAGGGTTTTGAGATACAGCAGCGGCTCGATCGTGGTGTAGCCGCGGCCAAGTTGCAGTGCGATCGAGGTCAATGCGCCAGCGAGCTGGAAATTGGCGATCACTGCCAGCAGTGCGACGAACTTGCCGAGCAGCGGTACCCAGTCCGGCATCGGCATGGCATCGGTGATGCCGTCGATGCGAGTGCTGCGTTCTTTCCACACCAGTTCGCCGGCATAGAACAGCACCACGATGATCAGCAGAAAGCTGTAGCTGTTCTGCATTGCCTGCAGCATCAACGAGGTGACCGGCAGCACGGCGGTACCGTACAGGCGCGCATTGAACAGCGCGGTCGGAATGAAGTTGGCCAGGCCCAGGATCAGCAGCACCACGAACGGCGCGCTGCGCAGCACGCCGAGCGTATCGAAACGGATCTGGCGCAGCAGTTGCCGGAAGGCAGTGCTGGCCGCGAACACTGGCGTCACGGTGAGGCGGGGGGTGGTGACGCGCACGCTGGCTGCCCGTGCGCTGGTGTATGCAGCAGGCGCCACGCCGCGTCGACGACGCGTGCCGCTACGTTCGGTGCGGAACAGTGCGAAGGTCGCCGCGAACAACAGCCCGCTCATGCCCAGCCACAGGGCGCGATTGGCGAGCAGGTAGCCGGTGAATGGGGGCAGCTGCAGGTTGCGTTGTTCCGCTGACCAGTAGCGCAACGTCTGCGACAGTGCGCGGATGCCGAGTGGATCGGACAGCGTGGCAACCCAGACGTTGTCCAGATCGGCCAGTAGCGCACGGCTCACGCCGTACAGCACGAAAAACACGATGACGCCGATGTAGACCCACAGGATGCTGCGCGTGGTCACCGCCAGCACCGACAGCAGCGCGGTGGTGAACAGCAGGTTGGGCAGCACCAGCACCAGCAGCGACCACAGGTATGGCAGCAGCGCGACCGGCCCCAGCCGCGCCTGGTCGATCCACGGCATGAACTGCGCCACGAACATGCCCAGTGCGATCACCAGATACATCACCGTGCCCGCGATCAGTGCCGCACCGATGCGGCCGACCAGGTAATCGCGGCGGCGCACCGGTGTGGAGAACACCAGCTCGGCGGTGCCCAGCTCGAAATCGCGCAGCAACGCGTTGCTGACGAACAAGGCAGCCACCAGCAGACCGAGCAGACTGAAGATCGCCAGGACGCTGGCGATGACGGTCGGCGCATTGCGCAGCACATTGCCGATGCCACCACCGATCTGTACGGCATCGCTGGAGAGTGCGGCGAAGGCCAGCAAGGCGTATAGCGCGGCCAGCAACCACAAAAAGGGCGAGCGCAGTTGTTCGCGCAGCTCGAAGCGCAGGAACGCCAGGATCATGGCCGCGCTCCGTCAGGCAGCCAGCGCGTGCTTGCGCAGGCGCTGGAAATAGACATCCTCAAGATCGGGCGCGACCTGTTCGAAGCCCGGTTCCGGACAGCCCGCACTGAACACGTGGATCACCGGATGGCCGGCGATCAGGCGCGTGGACAGGACGGTGAAGCGCGCTTCGTAATCGGGCAAGGTGTTCTTGTTGACCTGCTTGCGCCAGACCTGCTGGTTGAGCATGTCGATCGCATCGGCCGGCTTTCCGGTCAGCAACACCTGTCCCTTGTTCATGATGGCCATTGTCGGGCACAGGTCGGTGACGTCTTCGACGATGTGGGTGGACAGGATCACCACCACGTTCTCGCCGATTTCGGCCAGCAGGTTCAAAAAACGGTTGCGCTCTTCCGGGTCCAGCCCGGCGGTGGGTTCGTCGACGATGACCAGCTGCGGGTTGCCCAGCAGCGCCTGCGCAATGCCGAAGCGTTGGCGCATGCCGCCGGAATAGGTGCCCAGCTTGCGCTTGCGCGCGTCCCATAGATTGACCTGCTGCAAGAGTCGCTCGACCACTTCCTTGCGCTGTGCACGGTTGGTGAGTCCCTTGAGCACGGCGAAATGGTCGAGCAGGTCGAGCGCGCTGACCTTCGGGTACACGCCGAAATCCTGCGGCAGATAGCCCAGCCGGCGCCGCAACAGGTTTTTTTCCTTGAGCACGTCGATGCTGCTGCCGTCTGCGTCCGTCAGCGTCACGCTGCCCGCGTCCGGCTCCTGCAAGGTGGCCAGCGTGCGCATCAGCGAGGACTTGCCGGCGCCGTTGGGCCCGAGCAACCCGAACATGCCGCGGGGAATGTCGAGCGTGACGCCTTGCAGCGCATGCACGCCATTGGCGTAGGTCTTGGACAACGCGCGGATCTGTAGCATGGACGGTCCTGTGTCCGGGTTGCAAGGATCATCCGCGCGATGGCCGTATCGCTGCATGCGCCGGAAGTCATGTCATCTCGACGCGTCGATGCCACAGATGTGACCGCACCGCATAACCGGACTGCCAGTTCTGTAGGTGCTAGCCGACCTCGTACAGCTCCAGTGGCAAGTCATCCGGATCGGCGAAAAAGGTAAAGCGGCGGCCGGTGTATTCGTCGATGCGGATGTCTTCGGTCGCCACGCCGTGTGCGTTGAGATGTGCGACCGCGGCATCAAGGTCGTCGACGCGAAAGGCGAGGTGGCGCAAGCCGCGCGCTTCGGGGCGGCTGGGCCGCAGTGGTGCATTGGGGAACGAGAACAGCTCGATCTGCCCGCCGTCGGGCAGCGCCAGATCCAGTTTCCACGAGTCGCGCGCCTGCCGGTAATGCTCGTCGAGCACACGCAGACCCAGGATCTGGCAATAGAACCGTTTGGATACCGCGTAGTCGCCAGCGATGATTGCCACGTGGTGAATTCCGGCGAGCATCATGCGGCGCTCCGAAGCACTGCTGTCGGCAATGCGGCTGTTGTCGATGTGTTGCACTCTTCGCTGCGCGCACGGCGCAGACGCGTGCGCGCGACGAAAAGCGCGGCAAGGTCAGCATTGCCTGCGCACGTTGCGCTGCGTGGAGTGGGCGATCGTCCGGGCAAGCTCGAGTCAGCGAGGCGACGCAACGATGTGTGCAGGACTGTAAGGCGATGGTGTGGCATGAGGGAGAGCCAGCAAAAAACCAAACGGCAGCATAACCGTCCGCCACTGAGCGGCAGGCCCTGCGTCACAGCTCGGGTGTGCACGGCTGTGCCCGCCTGCGGGCGCGTGGCAGTATGGAGCCCCCCCGATCACGCGCACCCATGTCCGAGCCATCGTCCACCACCGCACCGCAGTTTCAGCGCAGCATGCAGGTGCGCCATCTGGTGATGCTGTCGCTGGGCGGCGTGATCGGTACCGGGCTGTTCTTCAACACCGGCTACATCATCGCCAGCACCGGCGCGCTGGGCACGGTACTGGCCTATCTGATCGGCGCGCTGGTGGTGTATCTGGTGATGCAATGCCTGGGCGAACTGGCGGTGGCGATGCCGCAGACCGGTGCGTTTCATGTCTATGCGGCGCGTTATCTGGGGCCGGCGACCGGCTACGTGGTGGCATGGTTGTACTGGCTGACCTGGACGGTGGCATTGGGCTCAAGCCTTACCGCCGCGGCGTTCTGCATGCAGTACTGGTTTCCGCACAGCCCGGCGTGGCCGTGGTGTCTACTGTTCTGCGCGCTGATCTTTGGCTTGAATACGGTGTCGGCGCGTTGGTTTGCCGAGGGCGAATTCTGGTTTTCGTTGATCAAGGTGATCACGATCCTGGTGTTCATCGTGCTGGGTGGCGCGGCGGTGATCGGCCTGCTGCCGTTGGCCGATGGCTCGCCTGCGCCCGGGCTGCGGCATCTGCGTGCCGATGGCTGGTTTGCGCATGGCACCTTGCCGATCCTGATGACGATGGTGGCGGTGAACTTCGCATTCTCCGGTACCGAGTTGATCGGCGTGGCCGCCGGCGAAACCGCGCAGCCGGCGCGTGCGATTCCCTTGGCGATTCGCACGACCTTGGTACGGCTGGTGGTGTTGTTTGTCGGGACCGTGCTGGTCCTGGCCGCGCTGCTGCCGGCCAGCCAGGCGGCGGTGGAGACAAGTCCATTCGTGCGTGCGTTCGAGCTGCTGGGCCTTCCGTATGCGGCGGACATCCTGAACGCGGTGATCCTGACCGCGATCCTGTCGGCGGCCAATTCGGGCCTGTATGCGGCCGCGCGCATGCTGTGGTCGCTGGCCAACGAAGGCACGTTGCCTTCGGGCCTGGCGCGGTTGACCGGCCGCGGCATTCCATTGCGTGCCGTGTCACTGAGCATGCTGGGCGGCTTGCTGGCGCTGCTGACCGCTGTGTATGCGGCCGACACCGTGTTCGTTGCGATCTCTGCAGTGTCGGGATTTGCGGTCGTCGTGGTGTGGCTGAGCATTTGCGCCGCGCATTACCGCTTCCGTCGTCAACTGCTGCGCGATGGCATTGCGCTGGAGACGCTGGCGTATCGCGCGCCGTGGTACCCATGGACACCGATCCTTGGCTTTTCGCTGTGTCTTCTGGCCTGCATCGGGCTGGCATTCGATCCGCAGCAGCGCATTGCGCTGTGGTGCGGTATTCCGTTCGTCGCGCTGTGCTATGGCGCTTATGCATTTACCCAGTGGCTTGCGGCCCGGAGACTGCACGCATGACAATTCTTCCACGCCAGTCGCGCGCCAATGCGCCTTTCAGCCAGGCGTTGCAGCACGACGGGTATGTGCTGCTGGATGGCGCGCTTGCTACCGAACTGGAACAACGCGGCTGCGATCTCAACGATGCGCTGTGGTCGGCGCGCGTGCTGATGGAGCAACCGGAGCTGATCTATCAGGTGCATCGCGACTACTTCGCTGCCGGCGCGCAGTGCGCGATCACTGCCAGTTACCAGGCCACGCCGCTGGGCTTTGCCGCACGTGGACTGGATGTTGCGCAGTCGCAGGCGTTGATCGCACGCAGCGTGGCCCTGGCCGCGCAGGCGCGCGCCGATCATTTGCAGATGCAACCGCAGGACGCACCGTTATGGGTGGCCGGGTCGGTCGGGCCGTATGGCGCGTATCTGGCCGATGGCTCGGAATACCGCGGCGACTACACGTTGCCCTTGGCGCAACTGATGGACTTCCATCGCCCGCGCATCGCCGCGCTGGCCGCGGCGGGCGTGGATGTGCTGGCCTGCGAGACGCTGCCCTCGGCGAACGAGATCATCGCGTTACGCCTGCTGCTGGAAGAATTTCCGCAATTGCACGCGTGGTTCTCTTTCACGTTGCGCGATGCCGATCATCTGAGCGACGGCACACCGTTGGCGCACGTGATTCCGGCGCTGGATGCCTGCGCGCAGGTGATCGCGGTGGGGATCAACTGCATCGCGCTGGATCGGGTTACCGCCGCATTGCAGAGTCTGTCGGCGCTGACCGCCTTGCCGCTGGTGGTGTACCCCAACTCGGGCGAGCACTACGACGCCGGCGACAAACGCTGGCATGCCGGCGATGCGCCTGCCTGCAGCCTGGCAGACCAACACGCGCAGTGGCTGGCTGCAGGCGCGCGTCTGATCGGCGGCTGCTGCCGCACCACTCCGCGCGATATCGCCGCGTTGGCGGCCGCGCGGGCGCAGGCGTGATTCGATTCGCGCGGTCATCCATCGGAGCGGTGGATGTGGCAGGCCGGGCGCGTGGCGGGAGGATCCGCCGGCGGTCAGAAGCACTCGTCCAGGTACAGGTGGAAGGTGAGACGGTCCAGGTCCAGTTCGGTGGCGTAGGCCGTCAGCAGCGCCTGCTGTAGCTCGGCGCCGAACTCCGACAGGCAGTTCCAGAGGATGGCCAGGTCCTGATACGGATCGGCGATGCCGGCCTTGCCCACATCGATGATGCCGGTGACCTGGCCTTGCGCATCGAGCAGGATGTTGTCCAGCGAATAGTCGCCATGGGTCACCACGCGCTCGGCCCGCAGCGGCAGCAGCGCCTGCATCGCCGCCCAGACCTGCGCAGGCGTCCAGCCGGCGCGGGCATCGTCGAAATCGTCGGCATCGATCAGTCCGGCGTCCAGGCGTCGACGGGCGTGGGCCAGCCGCAGCATGTGGTCGGCGTTGAACGGGCAGCAGTGCACCGGTAACGCATGCCAGCGCCGCAGCGCTGCAGCCAGGGACTGCACGATGGCCACGCCGCGTCCGGGATCGTCCTGCAGCCAGGCGTAGGCAGTGCGGCCCGGCATGGCGCTGGTCAGCAACCAGGTGCGTCCGCCCGTGGTGTCGGCGTGCACGATGGCCGGCACCGGCGGCAGGTTGTCCGCATCCAGGCGCGACAACCACGCCAGGCGAACCCTCTCGTCGATCAGCGCCTGCGCGTCGTCGCCGTCAGCCTGCTTGAGGAAAACGTCCGGGCCGGTAGGGAGCTGCACGCGGAATACCTCTGCACCCGCTTCTCCGATCAGATTGCGCCACCACCGGCCGTTGCGCAGACGCTCGGTCAGGCTGGGCGACAGCAAGGGCGCTTGGGAGGGAATCTCGCGCGGTGATGCGGCATGCGTGCGGTCATCGTCAGAAGGCATCGGTACACGTCCTGTGGGCGGCAGCGCAGGCGCCCGGCCTGCGAGTGGCTAACACATGCCAAGCGCCGCAGCGGCGGCCTGCAGCCCGCTGCGGTCAGCCCTTTTGCGTGGCGATCCAGCGTTGCACGTTTTCCTGCAGGATCTCCAGCGGCACCGAGCCATCCTTGAGGACTTCGGTATGGAAGGCACGTACGTCGAAGCGCGGCCCCAGCTCGCGCTGCGCCTGCTCGCGCAGCTGCGTGATCTTCATCTCGCCGACCTTGTAGGCCAGCGCCTGGCCGGGGATGGCCATGTAGCGGTCGACTTCGGCTTCGGCATCGGTGCGGCTCATCGCCGAGTTGTCCAGCATGTAGTCGATGGCCTGGGTTCGCGTCCAGCCCTTGCTGTGCAGGCCGGTATCGGCAACCAGCCGGATCGAGCGCCACAGTGCGTTTTGCAGGTAGCCGTAGTAGTTGTAGGGGTCCTGATACAGCCCCAACTCGCGCCCCAGCGATTCGGCGTACAGCCCCCAGCCCTCGATGTAGGCGGTCTCGCCTCCGAGGCGGCGGAACTTGGGCAGGTCGGTCAGCTGCTGCTGCAACCCGAGCTGGTAGTGGTGGCCCGGAATCGCTTCGTGCAGGTACAGGCTCTCCGCTTCCCAGGTCTTGCGCGAGGGCAGGTCGGAGGTGTTGACGTAGAAGATGCCCGGCGCGCCGCCATTGCTGCCAGTGACGCTGGGACGCATGTACGAGCCGCTGGCAGCCGATTGCGCGCGCTGCGGTTCCACCGCGCGCACTTCCAGCGCCGGCATGCCCTGGGTGTTGAACAGCCGCGGCACTGCCAGCTGCACGCGGCCCTGCAGGCTGCGATACGTCGCCAGCAGCTCGGTGTCGCTGCGGAAGCCGAAGCGCTTGTCGGTCTGCATGAACTTGTAGAACTTGGGCAGGTTGCCGCGGAACTTGACCTGCTTGGTCAGCGCGGTGATCTCGCCCTGCAGGCGCGCGACCTCCTCCAGCCCGATCTGGTGGATCTGCGCCGGGCTCAGGTCAGAGGTGGTGCTCTGGCGCACGTCGTAGGCGTACCACGCCGCGCCATTGGGCAAGGCGGCGAGGCCATCGCTGTCGCGGCAGGCAGGCAGGTATTCAGTGGCGATGAAGCCACGCAACGCACGGTAGGCCGGCATGATGCGCACCTCGATCATGCGCTTGTACTCGGCAGTGATGCGCTGCTTGTCGGCTTCGGGCATGTCGGCGGGCAGGTTGCGCACCGGGCCCCAGAACAGGCTGTCCTCGGCGTTGCGCGCGATGATCGCATCCAGCTGCGGCAACACCTTCTGCATCAGCACCTTGGGCTGCACCACGCCGGCCTGCATGCCGGCACGCATGTTGGCGATGGCTTGCTCGAACAGATCGGGGATGCCGAGCGCACGCCGCGACCAGTTGTCGTAATCCTTGACCGTCTTGAACGGCTGCGCGCCGGTGCCCGAGCCCAACACCACTGCAATGCTGGCGATGTTGTAGAACTGGTTGATCGGCAGCATCCAGCTGGGAAATTGCTCGGCGGCCAGCGCGCTACGCGCATCGCGCACGAAGATCTGGTAGCTGAGCAGATCCTGTCCGCTTAGGCCATCGGGCCCCAGTGCCTCAGCCTTGCCCAGCCACAGCACGGTGAAATCGTGCGATTGCTGGCGGAACGCCGGCGACAGGAAGTTCGGCAACTGGTCGTTGTAGCGACTCTCGCCCTGGAAGGTGGCCTGCAGCGGGTTGAGCTTGAGCGAGGCGTCCCAGTACTGGTCGTATAACAGGTTGAGCTGCTGCGCCTTGGTCAGCACCACCGGCGCGGCAACCGCGCGTGGTCTGACCGTGGCGGCCTTGCTGCCCTTTCCCCTGGTGCCCTTGGTGCTCTTGGCTGCCGGCTTGGCGGTCTTCTTGCCTTTGCTCGCCTTCGCGCGCGTTTGCGTGGTCTGTGCCTTGGCGGTCTTCTTCTTGGCCGCATCGGCCGGCGCCGCCAGCGACAGGCTCACCAGGGCGGCCATGGCCAGGGACAGCAGGCGGGAAAAGCGAAGGGGCATTACCGGCTCCGGAAACAAGCGAGCGGGGAGCTTGCCCGATCCGCACGGTTACGGCCACCCATCGGAGACATACCGCCTATCGGCAATTCATGCGGCGCATGGGCGCGGTGCTGCACCTGCGTGGTGTGGTGCGCTGCGGCATGTGGAGAAATGCCGCGTGTGGGGCCAGAGCGCAGGGTGCGTTCGCCTACTACGCGATGATGAAGACCACTGTCGGTCCGGTGTTGTCACCGCAACACATTGCGGCGCGATGACCTTGGCCGGAGGCCGCCCGGCTCAGTCGGCAGCGGCTTCTTCGCGTAGCTGTTCAGCACGCTCGGCGCCCAGATAGGCGGTGATGCCGCGGCGCGCCAGATACAGCAGCGGGATCAGCAACACCGCAAAGCCCATCTTGTAGATGTAGTTGAGCGTGCTCACCGCCAGGAACTGGTCGATGGACCAGTGCTGCGGGCCGAGCACGAAGGCGATATAGATCACCACGAAGCTGTCCACCACTTGCGAGACCGCTGTGGAGCCGGTGGCGCGCAGCCACACGTGTTGTTCGCCAGTCATGCGGCGGATGCGGTGGAACACCGAGACATCGATCAATTGGCTGAACAGGAACGCCACCAGCGAGCCGCCGATGGTCCACAGGCCTTGCCCGAACACCGCCGCAAACGCGGCCTGGTAATCCGGCACGCCCTGGCTCTGCGCTGCGGTGACCCACCAGCCAGCAGGCGCAAGCGCGATGGCTGCGAATGCGAACACGAAGCCGTAGCCGATCAGGATGACAGCCACCCACGAGATGAAGCGCACCCCGCGACTGCCGAAGAACTCGTTGATGGTGTCGGTCATGATGAACACCACCGGCCACAGCAAGGTGCCGGCGGTGAAGCTGAGCGAGCCGCTCTGGCCGAACAGATTCCAGTTCAACGGCGCAATGCCGAGGGTGTCTTCCAGCGCGAAGATCTTGACGCCGATGAACTCGGCCAGGGCCGCGTTGACGCAGAAGAAGGCCGCCAGCGCAATGAACAGGCGTACCGCACGATCGTCGAGGGTACGCACATGGGTCATGGTCTTAGCGATCCGCAGTCCGGGTGAAGGGAACCGATTCTGGCGCCACTGCGCCGCCGGAAATGATGAAACTCATCGCCTGGTCCACGCTCCAGTCGGTGGGCGTGAGCAGTTCCACCGGCACGATTTCCAAGTAGCCGGACGTGGGGTTGGGCGTGGTCGGCACGTACACTGCCGCCAACTCGCGGCCGGTGCCCTGTTCCTTGATCACGCGGGTGACCAAGCCTACCGACTTCATATCCCGATGCGGGAAGTCGATCAGCACCACGCGCTGGGTGCTGCCGGGCTGGGTCTGCAAAATATCGAGCAGCTTGCGCGCGCTGTCGTAGACCACGCTGGCCAGCGGAATGCGCCGCATGATCGCCTCGAACCAGCGCAGCAGACGCTGGCCGATCACGCGCCGGCTCAGGATGCCGACGAACAGAATGACTGCCACCGTGGCGATCAGGGCGATGGTGTTCTGCACCCATAGCGCCTTGAACCAGCCCAGATAATCGGGGAACGAGGCCGCGATGCGTTCTGATAACGGCACCACCCAGGGACTGCTGATGCCGGAGAGCAGCGAGAAAACGAACTTCACCACTACCCAGGTCAACCAGACCGGCAGCAAGGTGAGCAACCCGGTCAGAAAGACCCGTTGCAGGGAAGGGCGGGCGTGCGGAGTGGGGGATTCGGACATCGGCGTAGTGTAGGCATTCGGCCGCGTTCGGTGGAGATGTCGTGCGGATTTGGCGGCGGGCATTCGGGATTGGCCAAAACGCTTCGCATGCGTCTGGCCGCCGCAATGCCTTCTGCGTGCCGGCGTGCGCGTATTCCCCGAGCGCGCGATGTCCATTTGGCGACACGGTCGGGTCTGCCCGTCGCAGGCCTGCGACGATGGCACTAAGATGCGCAGCACCCAGGGAAGGATGTATGCACGTGATCGCCAAGTTTTTCAAAGCTGCCTTGCTCGGTGTCTGCATCCTGCTTGCGGCCGTGCTGGCGCTGTATGCGGCCTCCAGGTATTGGCCGATTCCAGAGTCCCAGCGTCAGGCGCTGGCGCAGCTGCGTCAGCCGCTGCCGCCATTGCGCGGCGCCAACATGTTCGGAGCGCTGTGGTCGCTGTCGTACGCGCTACCGCAAGCGCAGCGCGAGACGGTACTGGCACGGGACGTGGAGCGATTCAATCGGCTACCGGATCGGGTGCCATTTCAACCTGCCGCAGCGGGCTATCCGCGCTTGCCAGGTTGGCCATCCACTGCGCCCGCGCTGTGCACTGCCAGCGCCGGTGGCTGCTTGCAGCGTGTGCGCGAACACCCGCAGGCCTATGCCGATGCACTGGCAACACAGGCGCCGATGTTGGCCCGGATGCGGGCATTGGCGGACTACGCCGACTACCGCAGTCCATTCCGGCCACGAGGCGATACGCCGTTGCCCGAACTGCCGCGGATGCGGTTGTCGATGACAGCCAGCGCCCTGGACTTCGTCCAGGGGCGCACCACCCAAGCCTTTTCCGGCGTCTGCACCGATGCCCAGGTTGCCCGTGTGCTGATGCGCAGCGGCGACAACCTGGCAATCACGATGATTGGTGCGGCAATGCTGCGTGGCAATGCGCAGCTGTTTGCCGACATGCTGGCCGAGCGACCGGTGCAGCAGTCGCTGCCTGTCCATTGCGCCGCCGCGTTCGCACCGGCGACGACGCAAGAAATCTCGCTCTGTCATGCGCTGCATGGCGAATCGCGGATGGTGTTTTCGCTGCTGCAGGACGTGCCTCCTCCGCACGATGGTCGCAACTGGCTGGAGCGCGTCGCGCCACAGGTGCTGGACCGCGAGCGCACCCAGGCCCTGCTGGCGCCGACCTTTACCTGGGCTTGCAGCGCGCCGGTGCTGGCAGTGCTGGCGCAGGATCGGGCGCTACCGCAGCACAGCGTTCCGGTGCCCGAGACCACATCGCTGGCCTGCGTGGCCAATGCCAGCGGTTGCCTGTTGGCGAGCGTGTCGCGTCCGGACTACGCAAATTACCAACACAAGCTGCAGGACACTGCCGCTGCATTGCGCACGGTTTCGACGATGCTGTGGTTGCGCGATCACCCAGCCGACGCAACACTGTTGGCGCAGCGACTTGCCGCGCTACCGCCTGCGCTGCGCCAACAGGCGCGCCCACTGAAAGTCGATGACGACGGCAAGCATCTGATCCTGGTTCAGTACGCCCGCCGCGAAGCTGAGGCGGGTGAATATCGCTGGCCATTGCCGGCCAGCCGGATCACAGAAGAACCTCAGGCCGATGCCATTCAGTAGATTCGGCGATGCTCCATCAGCACGATGCATCCATCGGATGTGTCGCGGGAAAAGCGCGTCGCTGCAGTGAGTGTGTGACGGAGTGTCTTGGCCGTTCTCCGCCGAAGCGGCGCGATCGCCATGGGTGTTGCATGCAGGCCTGCCTCACGCCTGCCGCCCGCACAGGGACTTGAACCCAATGCTGAAACGCAACATGCCGCGCCCCAGACAGGACGCGGCATGTGCATGCGTAACAGCGATGGAAGAACGACGCGATGCGCACAGGCACATCGCGCACTTCGCGCTTAGAAGCGGAAGTTCAACCAGCCCATCACGAAGGTCGAATCACCGTAGCCGGCTTTCTCCAACGCCGGGCCCGCCATCAGGTGTTCGGCGCGGAAGGTCACCGACCAGTTCGGATCGATATTCCAGGTCGCGTTGATGCGCGGCATGGTGCCGATGCGGCGCTCGCTGGTGTTCTGGGTGCGAGCGTAGGCACGCGCCTGGTTGTTGTAGATCGCATCGCTGGTGGTCTGGCGCCACAGGGTTTCCCATTCCAGATTCACGGTGAGTTTGGAGGTGGGCGAGAACGTGAACGTCGGTGCGGCGGTGACCAGGTTTACCGGGCCGAAGAACGTGGCCCAGCTGAAGTAGATCGTGTTGCCGTACAAGAAGTTGTTGTTGCGCAGCGTGCCGGTGCCAGAGGCGCCACCGCCACCGGAAGCGATTTCGCTATGGAAGCCCAGACGCGGCTTCCAGCCCGATTCGCTCAACGACCAGGCGTTGGAGGTGCTGGCCATGTAGGCGCGCAGATCACGTCCGCCGAAGCTGCCGCGCTGCACGGTCACGAACGAGTCGGTGCGCAGCTTGCCCACGTTGCCCCACAGGCGCAGGCCGTAGTAATTGCGGTTTTCTTCGGCAGTCTGGCGGCCCCAGACCTGGTTGTCGTTACGGAACTGATAGAAGAACGGCTCCAGATACATGGGCTTGGCCGTCGGCAAGCGATAGCCACCGACCACACCGCGGAAGTGCCGCGAGCGGTCGATGCGGTCATCGCCCAGGCCTTCGGTGCCATCCAGGTTGAAATTGAAATCGAACACGTCAACACGCGTCTTGTCGCCGATTGCCCAAGCGCGCGCGCCGTTGAAGGTCACGAAAATATCGGTGTTGTCGCGCAACGCCATCAACGTGGTAGGGCCGTCGACGAACACCTGGCGACCGACGCGCAGACCGGTATCGGCGCCGCCGATGTTGCCCTTCACATCGAAGAACACCTGCTGCAGGATCGCGTTGTTTTCCTGGGTGCCGGTCTTGGTACCTTCGTTGCGTCCATCCAGGCTGCCGTGCGCCAACTCCGTGTACAGACGGAAGTGTTCGCCGACATGGAAGTCCGCGCCCAAGAAGGCGCGCAGCAAATACTGCTGCTGCGAATGGCTACCGGGAATCAGGCCCGGATTGGTGATGGTGTTGCTGCGCACGCGCAGCTCGTTGCTAAGCGACACATACACATCGCCGTCTTCATTGAGCGGGATGTACTTGAGCGGATCGAACGGGCTTTTGCGCTTGGACGGGTCCTTCAGATACGACCAGTCTTCGGCCCAGCGCACCTGCCACATATTGCCGCCCTGTTTGGCGCCCCATCCCTGCGCTTCGAGCGGGTAGCCCTTGGCGGTGGCGGGTGCGGCGGTGACCGGTGGCTTGGCAGGCTCCGGCTGGGTCTGTTCTGCATTGGTGGGCGCAGGTTGCGTCTGTGCAAAGCCCAGTACCGGCAGCGCCAACCCGATCGCGAGGCACAGGCGCCGTGTGGCACCAAAGGAAGTATCAGCCATGGCCGGCCGCGCCAAGCGTGTCAATTGCATCGTAGTGCCCCATCGAAAGTGAAAAACCCCTGAGCGAACTTATCGGCACGGGGGACGTCGACTGTAGTTAAGCCGTGCCAGAAAGGCAGTAACCCAAAGGTTCTAAGCTCATGAACGCTCTCGGGTTTGCGCAGGCGGGCGCTAGTGGGGCGGGGAGTGGGGAGTGGGCATTGGGGGATTCGCAACGGCGGTGCTGCGCTCTGCGGTGGACCGCATTGCGTTGCCCGCGATTGCTCAAGCGAGGCTGGCCGATCACGCCTTCGCTTTTGTTTTTGCTTTTGCTTTTGCGAATCCCCAATCCCCGCCCATGACGACCGGCACATTCACTATAGATAGGTTCTACATAGCATCACCTTCGACCTAGCGGAGAGGGCCGATGAGCGAGCCGGATATCCACCTACGCAAATTTCAGAAGGAGTTGAGTGCGGGCACGGTGTCACTGGCCTTGCTGGCCGTCCTGGCCCAGGCCGATGAGCCGCTGTACGGCTATCTCATTGCCAAACGGCTCGAGCGTCTGGAAGGCGTGCTCAGTGGCAAGCAAAGCGCTTTGTACCCCGTCCTGCGCAATCTGGAAGGGGCCGGGTTGCTGCAAAGCCATATCGAGCCATCGGCCTCCGGGCCACCCCGGCGGTATTACCGCATTACCGATAGCGGGCGTGACTGCCTGCGCGATTGGACCGCCGCCTGGCGTGCCACCCGAGATTCCGTTGATTCAGTGCTGGAGGGGACCCACGTATGAACACGATGACGCAGGCACATCCGTTGCCGACCACCATTCCCGATTATCTGTTGCAACTGCGCCAAGCATTGTCCGGCGCTGACCCGGCGATGATTCAGGACGCGCTCTACGACGCCGAAGAGTATCTGCGTGCCGAACTGGCAGAGCAGAAAGGCAAGAACGAAGCCGAGGTCATTGCAGGCGTGGCCAGCAGCTACGGCGCGCCGGAGGAAGTGGCCGAGATCTATCGCGAAACCGAAGTGACCGTGACCCGCGCATTGCGCCCACCGGTGCCACCCAAACGCGCATCGTGGATCGGCGCGTTCTTCGGCGTGGCCGCCGACCCACGCACCTACGGCGCATTGTTCTACATGCTGCTGTCGCTGCTCACCGGCATCTTCTATTTCACCTGGGTCGTCGCTGGCGCGAGCCTGTCGATCGGGTTGATGATCCTGATCATCGGTGTGCCGTTGCTGGTGCTGTTCTTCGGCTCGGTGCGGGTGTTGTCGCTGGTAGAAGGTCGCGTGGTCGAAACGCTACTTGGTGTGCGCATGCCGCGTCGCCCGCCACATCCGGGGCTGCAGGGTGGTTGGCTACAGCGCATCGGTGCGATGTTCACCGACGTGCGCACCTGGAGCACCATGTTGTACTTCCTGTTGATGCTGCCGCTGGGTGTTATCTACTTCACCGTGTTTTGCACGCTGTTGTCGCTGTCGTTGGGCTTGGCCGCGTCACCGCTCGCACTGTTGTTCGACAACGCTGCGGTACTGACCTGGGATGGCGTGGATATCACCAGCGGCTGGCTGACGCTGCCGTTGTTCCTGGTGGGCGTGCTCTTGTTATTCGTCACGCTGCATGTGGCACGCGCCTTCGGCAAGCTGCATGGCATGTTCGCCAAGCAACTGCTGGTCAAGAGCGGTGAGGCGGCTGCGTGATGCGCCTGGCCGGTATGTCGGTGTGCGCAGCGTCGATGGCGGCGCTTGCTGCCGCACGTGAACCCGCCTGAGCGGTCGCGCGTAGGGAGGACAAAAAATTCCCCGGCCGTGCCGGGGAATTTCTTATTGCGTCGGTCAGGCGCGTTTACTGCGCTTGCGGATCGGGGTCACGGTAGCCGGATCACGGCTGCCGACCGGGTCGGCATCGTAGCGGGCGATGAATTCGCGTACCTGCGGATACACCACTTCGCGCCAACGACGGCCGCTGAAGATGCCATAGTGACCGGCGCCTTCCACCACCAAATGGCGACGATGCGCGGCGTCGATGCCGGTGCACAGATCGTGCACGGCCTCGGTCTGACCGAGGCCGGCGATATCGTCCAGTTCGCCTTCGATGCTCAACAGGGCGGTGTTGCGAATCGCCGACGGCTTGACCAGCTGGCCGTCCACTTTCCACTTTCCCTGCGGCAGCAGGAAGTCCTGAAACACCACGCGGATCGTGTCCAGGTAATACTCGGCCGGCATGTCGAGCACGGCGTTGTACTCGTCGTAGAACTGCCGGTGCGCCTGCGCATCCTGCAGGTCGCCCTTGACCAGATCGGTGTAGAAATCCCAATGCGACATCACATGCCGGTTGGGGTTCATCGACAGGAAGCCGGCGTGCTGCAGGAAGCCCGGATACACCTGGCGGCCATGGCCCGGATACGGGAACGGCACGGTGTGGATCAGGTTGTTCTGGAACCACTCGATGCCGTTTTCCGTCGCCAGGTTATTGACCTGGGTGGGGCTGCGGCGCGCATCGATCGGCCCGCCCATCATCACCAACGAGCGCGGCGTGGGTTCGTCGTTGGTCGCCATCAGCGACACCGCCGCCAACACCGGCACGGTGGGCTGGCACACGCTCACCACATGCAGGCGCTCGGCGCCGATATGGCGGATGAAGTCCTGGATGTAGGCGATGTAGTCGTCGAGCCGGAACGCACCCGCTTCCAGCGGCACCATGCGCGCATCCACCCAGTCGGTCACATAGACCTTGTGATTGCGCAGCAGGGTGCGCACGGTGTCGCGCAACAGGGTGGCGTGATGGCCGGACAACGGCGCCACCACCAGCACGGCGGGCTGCTCCTTCATCTTGCCGATCAGTTCGACGTGGTCGCTGAAACGCTTGAAGCGCAGCAGCCGGCAGAACGGCTTGCTCAATACTTCGCGTTCGATGATCGGCAGCGAATGGCCATCGACCTCGACATCGTCGAGCGCCCAGGCGGGCTTTTCGTATTCCTTGCCCAGACGGTGGAACAACTCGTTGCCGGCGGCCATGCGCTCGGCGCCCGGGAGCGAAGCCCACAGACTGTCCGGGTCGGAAAACATCTTGGCGTTCGCCTGGGCCTGATGCACCCAGGGGGCTAGCAGATTGCGGGTCAGCTCATGCAGTTGATAAAGCATTCCACCCATCCGTGCGGTTTTGCTGCCGCGCAGCATACCGGTTTTGGCGCATTTGCACCTTAATGGGGCTGCGGACGGTTGAGGCTGTCATGTGGAATATGGCAGCAAACGCGCCGGCGGGGATGGGGTGGGGGAGGGGCCAAGCTCCCGTCATGGATGACCTGGAGTCGCCCACACGCCGGTCAGCGACGTTCCAACGCAGACGTTTCTCCGGCCAATTGCGGCGACAACCAGCAATGCGACCCCAGTGCGGCAAAGCCCACGCTGGCGAAGCGCTTGCGATACCAGCGCGCCGGTCGCGCCTGGAAGCCATCGTGATCGCCTTCGAATGCGTCTTCTTCGGCGAAGGCTTCCAGAAACGCCACGCCTGCGCACATCTCGGCCAGTCCGGGCAGGCCCTGGTTGAATTCGCGGGTTGGCACGTAATGCAGCACGTCCGAGCAGATCAGCAAGTCCACCGGCGCGCATGGGCGCAGCCAGGCGAAATCGCCGAAGCGGGCGGGGTGGATCTGACGGCTGCGGCCATAACGCTGAACCGCATAGGCGCTGCTGTCGAAGCCCAGGTAGCGCAGCTTCGGCCGCAACGCCAGCAAGGGCGCGCGCCATGCCGCTTCGCCGCAGCCGACATCAAGCACGCTACGGATCGGCCGTTCCAGGTAGTACTCGGCCTGGGCCACGGCGAGTGCGACCTTGCGCCGCAGGCGTGCAGGGTCGGCCAGGCCCGCATCGCGATACCAGCGGCGGAAATAGTGGGCGTCGTACTGTTTGGGGTCGGACTGCTGCATGGACGTCAGCTGCTTTCGCGTGCGCGGATAGGTGAAAATGCGGGTCATCCTACGCGAGCCAGTGGAGCCAGCGCATGACCCTGTATTTGTGGATCAAGACTTTCCATCTGTTGTTCGTGATCGCCTGGATGGCCGCGGTGTTCTATCTGCCGCGCATTCTGGTCAACATCGCCGAAGCCGGGAACGACACCGCAGTGCGCGCGCGCTTGGTGTTGATGGGGCGGCGGCTCTACACGTTTGGCCACAGCATGCTCGGCCTGGCGCTGTTGCTGGGCGCGGTGCTGTGGCAGGGCTACCGGGTGATTCCAGACTTCCCGACGATGGTGACGGGCGGCTGGTTGCACGCCAAGCTGTTTGCCGTGGCGTTGATCCTTGCCCATTACATCGTGTCCGGCCGCTGGGTCAAAGGCGCCGAACAGGGGCGCGCAGTGCCCAGTGGGCGGGCGTTGCGCTGGTTCAACGAAGTCCCGGTGATTCTGCTGGTCGGCGTGATCTGGCTAGTGCTGGCCAAGCCGTTCTGAGTGCATTCCGCACCGCGCCAGGAACACCTGCGCGGTGCGGTATCGCAGGCGCGGGACGCTGCCTCTGCGTGCAGACCTTCTGTCGTGAAGCATCACGCTGCCGTCGGTCGGCGGGCAGCGACTGACCCCACAGCTCGATCTGCGCACGCGATGCAGCGACGTCCGGCGATGCTGGATAACGCTTGAGCCAGACCGCGTCGCGAAACGGCGTCGGTTTGACTGCATGGTGGGACATTAGATCCACGGAGCCTGGCCTTGGACAACGTTGGCGTCATAGCTCACGTTAGCGCGGACTGCGTAAATCGCAGCCAATCCATAGCCTACCGCTCTCCCGAACTGACCGAGGCCTGCGAACTCCAGGAGGGTTACCAAGGCAATCGCAAGAAGCACGTAAACAAGGGCCTGACGCCAGAGCCCCTTTGCCAGGAAATAGAATGGCCCCAGCAGGAAGGCGAGCCAGTTGAAGTTGATTCCTTTCGGCAATCGGCAGGGAGCGAAATTTGGCAGCGTTGTACCACCGGCCTTTGTGATCACCTGGAAACGCTTCTTCCATTTCTCCGAGACATTCAGGCGATCGATGCGATCTTCCTGCATGGCGCGCGTCACTGTTTCAGCGGCTAGTGGCAGGGAGGTGCGAACGTCGTGCGCGTTGTACGAGTCCATTTCCTTAAATCTCCAACGTGATGTCTAACGCACGCGGCAGGCGCAGCGAGGTTATGCGCCTGTCGGCTGTTGCTTGAGCAACATCTCCAGAGACTGTTTCTGGTGTCCGGCAAATCCCTTCCTGCCGTACAGCGCGTAAATTTTGCCGAATACCTCTCGGGTGCGCGCTTCATCTCCGAGCTGCAGCATCGCTTCGCCTTCGGTCATTAAGACAAGATGGTCGGTGTGGTCTGGGTCGTCGTACATCAGCGCCATCAGCTCGATCCATTTGCACACGTTGTCCTTGTCGTGCAGATCGGCGTAATCCTTCACGAAACTTGCAGACAGGCTTTGCGGGTAGTAATCCCAGCGCTGTTTGGGCTCGGGGATCAGCGCCCACGCCTGACATCCCAGAGCGAGCGATTCCGCCAGGGCGCCGCTGCGAAACGTCTGCGCGGACTGCTCCAGCAGGTGATCGATCTCGGCTTTGAGACCTGCCTCGATTTCAGGCTTTCTCTGCATGGGTGGTCGCCTTGATCAGATGGCCGATCGATTCAATGCATGTCGCGTGTCGCTGCGGAGATGTGTGCGAGTGACGATTGGATCAGGCGCTGGGGTCCAGTTCGCGCAGACCCTTGCGCGCCAACTCGACCCAGGCGCGTTGCTCGCGTTGGTAATGCTTGGGCGAGGCGGCGGCGTGACGTAGCACTTGTTCGTAGACCGTCTTGGCCTGATCGGGGTGTGCGATGCGCTGCAGCAGCTGTGCATAGCGCACGCGTGCTTCTTCGCCCGGATAGCCCTGTGCCAGCGTCTCGTATTCGTGCAGCGCAGCCTCGGTGTCTCCGCTGTCTTCGACTGCGCGTGCATACAGCAGATGCCCGTCATGCGAACGGAAGCTGGGGTTTGCCGCAATCAAGGCATCCAGGGTCTGCCGCGTCTGCTGTGGCTGCCCCAGTCCGAATTGGGCCTTGGCCAGGCCGAGCATCAGGTGCGGGTCGTCGCGATACAAGCCACGCAGGGCGCCCTGGTAATGCTCGGCCGCCTGCGCGTAATCGCCTTGCGCCAGCAAGGTCTCGGCAAGCTGGCGACGATTTTCCGGAGTGTCGGCCACATCCAGGCGGCGTGAGGCATCGCGCTGTTCACGTTGCGGATCCAGGGTGTTGCGCACGCGTTTGAGGCTACGGCGTGCGTGTGGGTCGTTGCGCAGATCGGGGATGACCGCCACGCACACGTAGACCAGCACCGCCAGCAGCGAAAACGCCAGCAGCAGAAAGATCCAGTACAAGGGCCGCCCGCTGCGCACGACGTGGACGCAGCAGGCGGCTTGCAGCAGCAGTGAGATCAGCAGGAGCGGAGACATGCGGGTGTGGCGTCCTTTCCATGGCCGCGTACTCGGCGCGGCCGTCATCATGCACGCAGATCAATGCCCTTCGTAGGCACCGTAGCTACGCAGTCGCTCGTAACGTTGCTGCAGCAACGCATCCACCGGAATCTTTTCCAGCGCGTCCAGCTCGTTGAGCAGCACCGCTTTCAGGCGCTTGCCCATCTGTTCCGGATTGCGATGCGCACCGCCGGTGGGTTCGCGAATGACCTTGTCGACCAGGCCCAGGCCCTTCAGGCGCTTGGCGGTGAGGCCGAGCTGTTCGGCGGCGTCCTTGGCCTTGGCCGCGTCCTTCCACAGGATCGAGGCGCAGCCTTCGGGCGAAATCACCGAATAGGTGCCGTATTCCAGCATCAGGGTGCGGTCGCCCACGCCGATCGCCAGCGCGCCGCCGGAGCCGCCTTCGCCGATCACGGTGCAGATCACCGGGATCTTCAGCTCGGCCATCTCCAGCAGGTTGCGCGCGATCGCCTCGGATTGACCACGCTCCTCGGCACCGATGCCCGGGTAGGCGCCAGGGGTGTCGATGAAGGTCAGCAGCGGCAGGCGGAAACGTTCGGCCAGCTTCATCAGGCGCAAGGCCTTGCGGTAGCCCTCCGGACGCGGCATGCCGAAGTTGCGCGCCACCTTGGTCTTGGTGTCGCGGCCCTTCTGGTGCCCAATGATCACCACCGGTCGCCCGTCGATACGGCCGAGGCCGCCGACGATCGCCTTGTCGTCGGCATAGGCGCGATCGCCGGCCAGCTCCTGGAATTGGTCGCAGATGGTGTTGATGTAGTCCAGCGTGTACGGGCGCTGCGGATGGCGCGCCAGCTGCGAGACCTGCCAGGCGGACAGATCGCGGAAGATCTGCGCCGTGCGCAGGCGTGCCTTGTCGCGCAGCGCACGCACTTCGGTCTCCACGTTGACCGCAGGCCCGGTACTGGCCTTGCGCAGTTCCTGGATCTTTGCTTCCAGATCGGCGATGGGTTGCTCGAAGTCGAGGTAGTTAGGATTCATGCAATGGCGTCGTCAACGTAAGGCGGGGAGTGTAGCCGAATGCGTCTGATGGACCCGTACGGTGGGGTTGGGAGAATCGGGAATCGGGAATGGGGGATCAAATCAGGACGGATGGCGGCCTCGCTTTTGCGATTCCCCATTCCCGATTCCCCATTCTCACGCCCACGGAGGGCTGTACTTGATCTTCAGGGTCCGCACCGCCGGGTCCGCGCGCAGGCTGTCCATCAGGTGCTGGTCGATGCGCACCGAGTGGCCGCCGTTGAGATCGAGCATGCCGGCCACGCCGCCGCTGGGCGCGCGTAGCAACAGGTCCAGGCGCAAGGGAGTCTTGCCTGGACGGTGCTTGGCCAGCAGCGCGTCGATGCGCTTCCAGGCCTGCTTCTCGCGCAGATCCAGACGCAGCGACAGTCGCTGTGCGTGGTCGGCGCAGATCTGCTCGTAGTCCCAGCATTGGCGGATGCGCAGGCTGTAGCCGCCGTTGAATTCGTCCTCGCGCAGGCCGCCCTTGACGATCAGGATGCGGTCGCGGGTGAGCAGATGCCCGAACTCGGCCATCGCATCGGAGAACGCGCTGCATTCCACCCGCCCGCGTCCGTCCTCGAGTTGCACGAACACCTGGCTGTCGCCCTTGCGGCGCACGCCGATCACCTGGCCGGCCAGGATCGCGCTGACTTCCGGGCGCCAGGCGCGTTTTTCGCCATCGCCACCACCACTGCCGCCGCGCTGTTGCGAAGCCAGGATCTTTTCCAGCGCGCCCAGGTCGCAGCCGACCAGCTCGCGGACTTCGTCGCGGTGCGGGTCGAACGGGTGGCCACTGAGGTAGAAGCCCAGCGTTTCGCGCTCGCCGGTGAGCAACTGGCCCAGCGGCCATTCCTTGCTTTCGGGCAGGTCCAGGCGCATCGCCGGCGCGCTCGGATCCGGCCCGCCGAACAGCGAGTTCTGCCCCGAGGCGCGTTCGCGCGCCATCTGCTCGGTGGCCTTCATCACTTCCGGCAATTGCAGCATCAGCGAGGCGCGGTTGCTGCCCAGCCCATCCATCGCGCCGGCGTTGATCATCGCTTCCAGCGTGCGGCGGTTGAGCTTTGCGGTGCCCACACGCGTGCAGAAATCCAGCAGCGTGGTGTACGGGCCGCCGCGCTGGCGTTCTTCGACGATCGCCTCGCAGGCACCCTGGCCGACGCCCTTGATCGCGCCCAGGCCGTATTGAATCGTGTCCGGGCTGGCGGCCTCGAACATGTAGGCCGACTCGTTGACCCGCGGCGGCTTGACGGTGAGGCCGAGGTTGCGCACCTCATCGAGAAAGCCGACCACCTTGTCGGTGTTGTCCATGTCCGAGGACAGCGTCGCGGCCATGAATTCGGCCGGGTAATGCCGTTTCAGCCAGGCGGTCTGGTAGCTGACCAGCGCGTAGGCGGCGGCGTGCGACTTGTTGAAGCCGTAGCCGGCGAACTTCTCCATCAGGTCGAAGATTTCGTCGGCCTTGGCCGCGCTCACCCCGCCCTTGGCCGCGCCTTCGCGGAAGATTTCGCGGTGCTTGGCCATTTCGGCCGGCACCTTCTTGCCCATCGCACGACGCAACAGGTCGGCGCCGCCCAGCGAATAATCGCCGACGATCTGCGCCATCTGCATCACCTGCTCCTGGTACACCATGATGCCGTAGGTGTCTTTCAGGATGACTTCGGTGCGCGGGTCGGGATACACGATCTCCTGCTGGCCGTGCTTACGCGCGTTGAAGTCCGGGATCAGGTCCATCGGGCCGGGGCGGTACAACGACACCAGCGCGATCAGGTCTTCGAAGCGGTCCGGGCGCGCGTCCTTGAGCAGGCGGCGCATGCCCGAGGATTCGAACTGGAACACCGCACCGGTGTTGCCCGAGGCGAACACGCCCTTGTAGGTGGGCACGTCGTCGAGCGGAATGGTGGTGATGTCGACCGGGTCGATGCCGGCGCGCGCGTGGCGCACGTTGATCGCCTTGACCGCCCAATCGATGATGGTCAGCGTGCGCAGGCCGAGGAAGTCGAACTTCACCAGGCCCACCGCTTCGACGTCGTCCTTGTCGAACTGGGTGACCGGATTCTTGCCGCGGCCGTCTTCGTCGTGTTCGGCGAACAGCGGGCAGAACTCGGACAGCGGATCGGGCGCGATCACCACGCCGCCGGCGTGCTTGCCGGCGTTGCGGGTGAGGTCTTCGAGCTGGCGCGCCAGGTCCATCAGGTCGCGTACGTCGTCTTCGACCTGATAGCGCTGGATCAGGTCCGGCGAGGCCATCTCCGAATCCTTGCCTTCGCCCATCGCATCCTTGAGCGTGATGCCCAGGATGTTGGGGATCAGCTTGGCGACGCTGTCGACCAACCCGTACGTGAAGCCGAGCACGCGCCCGGCGTCGCGCACCACCGCCTTGGCGGCCATGGTGCCGTAGGTGATGATCTGGCTGACCCGCTCGCGCCCGTACTTGCGCGCCACGTAGTCGATGACTTCGTCGCGGCGATCCATGCAGAAGTCGATGTCGAAGTCGGGCATCGACACGCGCTCTGGGTTCAAGAAGCGCTCGAACAGCAGGTTGTACGGCAGCGGGTCCAGGTCGGTGATCTGCAGCGCCCAGGCCACCAGCGAGCCGGCACCGGAACCGCGGCCCGGGCCGATCGGGATGCCTTGATTCTTGCCCCACTGGATGAAGTCGGCCACGATCAGGAAGTAGCCGGGGAAGCCCATCTTGATGATGGTGTCCAGCTCGAATTCCAGCCGGTCGACGTAGTCCTGGCGGGTCTTGCCGGGCGCGATCGGGCTCTTTTCCAGGCGCGCGGCCAGGCCCGCGCGCGACTGGCTGCGGATCCAGCTGTCCAGCGTCTCGTCTTCGGGCACCGGATAGGCGGGCAGGAAGTAGGTGCCCAGGCGCATCTCGATGTTGCAGCGCTGCGCCAGCGCGTGGGTGTTGTCGATCGCATCGGGGATGTCGGCGAACAGCGCCGCCATCTCCTCGCTGGACTTCATGTATTGCTGGTCGCTGTAGTCGCGCGGGCGCTTGGGGTCGTCGAGCACGCGGCCAGAGGAAATGCACACGCGCGCCTCGTGCGCGTTGAAGTCGCTGGCGTAGAGAAAGCGCACATCGTTGCTGGCCACCACCGGCAGGCCACGCACGCCGGCGGCATGCAGGGCGAACTGGTTGAAGCGTTCCTCGCCCTCGCGCCCGGTGCGGGTCAGTTCCAGGTGCAGGCCGTCGCCGAACACGCGTTGCCAGTCGGCCAGCTGTTGCTCGGCCAGGTCGGCGCGACCCTCGGAAAACAGACGGCCCGCCAGGCTGTCGCGGCCGGCCAGGGCAAACAGGTTGGCGTGCCCGGCCTGCAGCCATTCCGGGTGGATCGCCACGCCGCCTTCGGGGCGGTGGCCTTCCATCCAGGCGCGGGTCAGCAGGCGCGACAGGCTCAGGTAGCCTTCGCGGTCGCGGCACAGCAGGGTCATGCGCCAGGGCGTCATGTCCGGCGTGGCGATCATCACATCGGCGCCGGCGATCGGCTTGATGCCTACGCCTTCGGCCGCCTTGTAGAACTTGACCAGCGCGAACAGGTTGTTGAGGTCGGTGACTGCCAACGCGGGCATGTCGAGTTCGACTGCCCGGCTCAGCAGGTTGGCCTGCTTGGCCTTTTTCGGGTCAGCCTGATCCGGTTTCTCGGGCACGCGGATGGTGGAATCCGCCAGCGAGAACTCGGTGTGGACGTGCAGATGGACAAAGCGGGAAGTGGACATGCGAGACCGGAATAATGCGCGGTCAGGGTACCGGCGGGGGCGGGGACGAACAAGGCTTGACAGGTGGGGCGGCGGGGTCAGGGTGACGCCTCGGCGCCGAGAGCATGGGGTCAATAGGCGGGCGAATCGAATGGCGCCAGGGTTCCAGGTAGGCGTGGCGGGCTTGCGTCCCGAAGCGTTGGGGAAATGTCGGGCCGGTGCGGGTGGAACGATCCGTGCCTGAAACGGCCTGACGCATCCCACGATTTGCCGCTGTGACCCATTCGATACGCAGTCGCCAGGCCAAGCGTCAAGGAATCCGTTACTGCAACAGCCCTGGCGCATGACGCGGCAGGCGGCTCTCCTGGTCCCGACAAGCAGCCAAGCCGGGCGATTGAGAAGGTCACCGCGCTCGCGGCGGGGCACTCCGTTCCAATCTTCAGCTGGTCTGGACCCCGCAGCAGCCAGGCAAGCCGCGTATGGACGGCGGCGCCTCCTACAGCGGCGCAACCAGCTGCGCGACCTGCAACTGCTCCGGGTCCCGGATCCCGATCGATCCCTGCTCGCGGCTTTCCAGCGCCAGCCGGACCGGCGCAAAGCTGCGCCGATGCTGGGGGCATGGCCCGTGGGTCTGCAATGCAGCCAGGTGCATCGGCGTGCTGTAGCCCTTGTGCTGGTCGAAGCGATATTCCGGGTGCTGTGCATGCAGTTCGTGCATCAGCCGGTCGCGGGTGACCTTGGCCACGATCGAGGCGGCCATGATGGCGCGGTCCAGCGCATCGCCGCCGATCAGCGCCTCAGCCGGGCAGGGCAGTCCCTTGGGAACACGGTTGCCATCGATGCGCGCGAACCCGGCCACATGCGCCACGCCTTCCACCGCACGCCGCATGCCGAGCATGGTCGCCTGGTAGATATTGATGCGGTCGATCTCCTCGCTGTCGATCAACACCACCGACCACGCCAGCGCCCGATCCACGATGCGTGCATACAACTGCTCGCGCCGTTCGGCGGTGAGCTGCTTGGAATCGTCCAGCCCATTGATACGCGGCTTGCTGGGATCGAACACCACCGCGGCCACAGCGACCGGGCCGGCGAGTGGGCCGCGGCCCGCTTCGTCGACACCGGCGATTAAACGCCGGGATTGGGGATTGGGTATGTGGGATTGGCCAAACAACGGCGACTGACGCTGCTCGGCATCTGCGCTCTCAGCCGGGATGTGCGAGGCACGGCGGGTCATGCCTTCGCTCCTGACGAATCCTGAATGCCAACTCCCGAATCTCTGCCCTGAAGCAGCCCAGCCACCGCATCGGCCGCGCGTGCGGATGCATTGCGACGTAGCTCCGCGTGCAGGGCCAGGTAACGCGGCTGCAGGGCGGCAACCTTGTCGGGGTGCTTGAACCAGTCCAGCAGCGCCACGCACAGTCGCTCGGGCGTGCAGTCGTCCTGCATCAGCTCGGGGGCGAGGTCGTCGTTGGCCAGGATATTGGGCAGGGCGTAGCGGTTGACCTTGAGCAGGCCCAGCATCTTCACGATGCGGTAGGTGAGCGGGGCGACCTTGTAGCCCACCACCATCGGGCGCTTGACCAGCATCGCTTCCAGCGTCGCGGTACCGGAGGCCAGCAGCACCACGTCGGCGGCCAGCATCGCGGTGCGCGCCTGGCCGTCGAGCAGGTGCGAGCGCATCACCGGCAGCGACGAGCGCGAGAGCTGCTCGGCCAGCACTTGCTTGCAGCCTGCGTTGGCGGCCGGCACCACGACGTGCAGGTTTGGGATGTGTTCGGACACCAGCCAGGCAGCTTGAAAAAACGCGTCGCCGAGCCGGCTGATTTCGCCGTGCCGGCTGCCGGGCAGCACGGCCAGCACGGTACTGGAGGCGGACAGACCCAATGTGGCGCGTGCAGCACCGCGGTCGGCTTGGTAGGCGATATCGTCGGCCATCGGGTGGCCGACGAAGTGCGCATCCACGCCGTGTTTGGCGTAAATCGGTGGCTCCATCGGGAACAGGCACAGCACCAGGTCGGCACTGACGCCAATTTTCTCGGCACGCTTCTCGCGCCACGCCCACACCGAGGGGCTAACGTAGTGCACTGTCTTGATGCCGCGCTGCTTGAGCCAGCGCTCCACCGGTAGATTAAAATCCGGCGCGTCGATGCCGATGAACACGTCCGGTTTCCACGCCAGCACGCGCTCGCGGAACGCGCTACGCAGTTTGAGCAGGCGTGGCAAATGCCGCAGCACTTCGGTCAGGCCCATCACCGCCAGCTCGCTGGCATCGAACCAGGTCTGGCAACCGACTCCACGCATCGCATCGCCGCCGATGCCGACAAATTCGGCAGTCGGATAGCGCAGCCGCAATTGCTCGATCAATCCTGCGCCGAGGATGTCGCCAGAGGCCTCGCCAGCAATCAATGCGAAACGGGGAGGACGCGTATGCGCACCGGGACTGGGGAGTGCAGACCGGGGCATCGGCAGCGCTGTCGGGTCGCCGACGGCAGGCGCGCGATCCTGCACGCCTGTCTCGATGCCCGGCTCCCGATTCCCGATTCCCGTCATCGCAACAACGGCCGTTCTGCTGCTTCGATGAACTCGAGCATGCCGCGCACATCGTCGCTGCTCTTGGCCTGTTCGGCCAGTTGCAGTTTGGCGTCGGCCAGCGGCAGTCCGGCGACGTACAGCGTGCGGTAGGCGCGCTTGATCGCGCTGATGCGTTCGGCGTCGAAACCGCGACGCTTGAGCCCTTCGCTGTTGATGCCGCGCGGGCGGCCGAGCGATTCGCTGCCGACCATGGTGAACGGCGGTACATCGCCGTTGGTCAATGCGCCCATGCCCAGGAAGGCGTGGGCGCCAATACGGCAGAACTGATGCGCGCCGGCAAAGCCGCTGATGATCACGTAGTCACCCACGGTGACATGGCCGGCCAGCGTGGTGTTGTTGGAAAACACGCAGTGGTTGCCGACATGGCAGTCGTGCGCCACATGCGTATAGGCCAGCATCCAGTTGTCGTTGCCGACGGTAGTGATGCCGCCGCCACCGCCGGTGCCGCGGTTGATGGTAACGAACTCGCGGATCACATTGCCGTCGCCGATCACCAGTTCGGTGCGCTCGCCGGCGTACTTCTTGTCCTGCGGTTCGCCGCCGATCGCGGCGTGACCGATGAAGCGGTTGTTGCGACCGATCCGGGTCGGGCCGTGGATCGAGCAATGCGGCCCCACCTCGGTGCCCGCCCCGATCTGCACATCCGCGCCAATCAGCGAGAAGGCGCCGACGCGCACGTCGTCGGCCAGCGTTGCCGATGGATCGATGACCGCCGTCGGATGGATCAAAGGTGTTGAATCACGCATCGTGTCTTACTCCGAAAGCGGGTGATTACCTGGCGCCGGCGCACATCACCTCGGCACTGGCCACCACTTCGCCATCGACCTTGGCTTCGCCGTAGAAGCATCCCACGTTGCGGATCAGGCGCTTCATCTGCACTTCCATGATCAACACATCGCCCGGGACCACCTGCTTGTTGAAGCGGGCCTTATCGACCTTGACCATGTAGAACAGCTGCGACAAGGCATCGCGGCCCAGGCCGAGCTGGGTCATCAAGCCACCGACCTGCGCCAACGCCTCGATGATCAGCACGCCAGGCATGACCGGGCGGTTCGGAAAATGGCCCTGGAAGAACGGCTCGTTGATGCTGACGTTCTTCTGCGCCACGATCCACTTGGTTTCAAGATCGAGTTCGAGGATACGGTCGACCAGCAGAAACGGGTAACGGTGCGGGAGCAGCGTCTGGATCTGGTTGACGTCGATCGGCAGTTCGTAAACGGGATGGCTCATTCTTTCTCCTTGCCCACAGCCAGGATGCGTCTCGCGAGCACATCGAGCTGTTTGAAGCGCGCAGCATTTTTGCGCCACGTGCGATTGTCGGTGAGAGGGGTGCCAGACGAATACTCGCCCGGCTCATGGATGGAATTACGCACGACAGACTTGCCGGTGATCACCACCTTGTCGCAGATCTCCAGATGGCCGACCACGCCCACATGCCCACCAAGCAGGCAATAACGGCCGATCTTGGCGCTACCGGCAATGCCGGTGCAGCCAGCAATGGCACTGTGCGCGCCGATCCGGCAGTTGTGGGCGATCTGCACCAGGTTGTCCACGCGCACGTCTTCTTCCAATACGGTGTCTTCCAGCGCGCCGCGGTCGATGCAGGTGTTGGCACCGATCTCGCAGTCGTCGCCGATCACCACGCCGCCGAGCTGCGGCACCTTGATCCAGTGTCCGGCATCCATGGCCAGGCCGAAGCCGTCGGCGCCGATCACCGCGCCCGGGTGGATCCGCACGCGCTTGCCCAGCCGCACGCGGGTGACCAGGGTGACGCGGGCGAGCAGCTCGCTGCCGTCGTCCACCACGCAGTCCTCGCCGATGATGCTGCCGGTGCCGATCACGCAACCATCGCCGACGCGGCTGCGCGCACCGATGCTGACGAACGGACCGACATGCGCGCCAGGCGAAACCTGCGCGGTCGGGTCGATCACCGCAGATGCATGGATGCCCGGTTCGCGTACCGGCGCTACATCGAACAGCGCGGCGATCTTGGCGAACGCGGTATACGGATCCTTGGCGACCAGCGCGGTGCCCTTCGCGGCTTCGGCATCGTCGGCACGCAACACCACGACAGCGGCATGGGTGTCGGCCAGTTGCGGGCGATAGCGTGGGTTGGACAGGAAACTGAGCTGCCCCGCGCCTGCATGGGCCAGGGTGGCGACGCCGCTGACTTCGGTGCTGCCGTCACCAACAACGGTCAACCCAAACTGTTCGGCAATCGCACTGGCGGTTAATCGCATCAGGGTAAACCTCGGGGAGACGATAATTTTCTGGTTTTACAGGGGAAATGGCTAGGTTGGTCGGGGCAGTCAGGCGTGTGGCGTGCCAGGCCGCGACGATGTGACGAACCCAGCAAATCGCATCTGAAAACTGTCCTAGCCATTCTTGGTCGCGTGATACTGCTGGGTGCAGTCACCCGTGCATCGGTCAACGATATCGCGCAGCAGCGCGCCGACGCGTTGAGCTTCTGGGAACAGCAGGTGCAATGCGGGACTCATCCAATGCGGGCGCCACCGCCACCTGCCTGGGCAACGTCCGGAACAACGACATCTAACCCTGCTTCACACCACGTTGTTCAAACAACAATGGCGGCCCGGGCATCCGGGCCGCCATTGTTTTTCCATCCAATCTTAGAACTGACCGCCGAAGGTGAACTGCAGACGCTCGATCTCGTCGTTGTCTTCCTTCTTCAGCGGGAACGCGTAGCTGATCGAAATGGGGCCGACCGGGGCACGCCACAACAGCGCCACACCGGTGGACGCACGCAGCTCGTTCGCCTTGAAGTTGTCCACGCCGTTGTACACGTTACCGAAGTCGAAGAACGCCGAAATGCGCGCCGACGGGCTGTCGAACAGCTTCGGGAAATACATTTCCACCGAGCCCACCGTCTTGAACGAACCACCCAGCGGCTGGCCGCGGTTGTAGTTCAAGGTGCGCTCCGAGCGTGGACCTAAGGTGTTGTCTTCGAAACCACGTACCGAATTGGTGCCGCCAGCGTAGAAGTTCTCATAGAACGGCAGGCCGCTGGCGGTGACGGTCCGGGTCGACCCATCCGGGTTGGTCAACACGCGGGTGCTGTCCTTGCCGTAGCTATCGCCATAGCCCAGCTCGAAGCGCGTGTTCAACACCAGCGCCGGGATGATCGGCCAATAGTTGGAGATCTGGTAGTTGAGCTTGTAGTACTCGACCGTGGAGCCGGGCAGGGTGGTTTCCAGGCCCACACGCTGGTACATGCCGCGCGTTGGCATGAAGAAATCGTTGCGAGTGTCGCGCGCCCAACCCAATTCGGTGCGCCAGGCGTGGAAGGTGCGCGTACCGACTGCATCGATGTAGTCGATGATCGACTGGGGAGTCTGGCCCTGGAACGTGTTGATCTGATTGCTGTCGATGCCGACCATCGCCGAGACGGTGTCGTTCTCGGTAATCGGCACGCCGAATACCACCTGCGCCGAACCGTTCTTGCTGTTGTACTGGGCGGTGTTGAAGTCCGAATAATCCAGCGACCGCCAGGACAGGTTGTAGCCCAGCGACACGCCATCGTCGGTAAAGAACGGGTTGGTGTAGGAGAACGCATAGCGCTGCTGATAGCTGCTGCGCGAGGCCTCCACTGCCACGCGGTTGCCGCCGCCCAGGAAGTTGTTCTGCGACAACTGCACCGAGGTGGTCACACCGAAACTCTGCGAGTAACCCAGGCCGAACACGAAGCTGCCGGAGGTGGTCTCCTTGACGTTGTAGACCACGTCGACCTGGTCGTTGCTGCCGGGCACCGCAGGGGTTTCCACGTCGACGCTTTCGAAGTAGCCCAGGCGCTGCAGACGGATCTTGGAACGGTCGATCGCCGCCTGCGAGTACCAGGTGTTTTCGAACTGGCGCATTTCGCGGCGCAAGACTTCATCGGAGGTACGGCTATTGCCCTTGTAGAGGATGCGGCGCACGGTCACGCGCGGGCCGGGCACCACCTGCAGGTTCACCGCCACCGTGCGGTCTTCGCGGTTCGGGGTCGGGATCGGGTTGACCTTGGCGAACGCATAACCGACGTTGCTCAACGTGTTGGTGATCGCATCGGAGGTGTACTCCAGCAGCGCACGCGAGAAGATGTCGCCGGCCTTGGGGATCACCAGGCGCTCGATGTCGGCCTGCGGCAGCACGGTGTCGCCGGTGACCTTGATCTCGGAAATCTTGTACTGCTCACCCTCGGTGACGCCGGCGCTGATGAACATGTCGCGCTTGTCGGGGCTGATCGAGACCTGGGTGGAGTCGATGCTGAAGTCCACATAGCCACGGTCCAGGTACCAGGAGTTGAGCTTCTCCAGGTCGCCGGACATTTTTTCCTTGGAGTATTGATCGTCGCGGCGGTACCACGAAGCCCAGTTGTGTTCCTTGGATTCCCAGTTGTCCAGGATGTCCTCGTTGGCGAACTTCTCGGTACCGATCAGATTGACGTGGCGGATCTTGGCCGCCTTGCCTTCCTTGATCGCGATGGCCACATCGACGCGGTTGCGGTCCAGCGGGCTCACCGTTGGGGTGATTTCCACGTTGTACTTGCCGCGGTTGTTGTACTGGCGGGTCAGTTCCTGGGTCACGCGGTCCAGGCTCAGGCGGTCGAAGGTACCGCCCTCGGTCAGGCCGATGTCGCCCAGGCCCTTGAGCAGTTCCTCGGACTTGATGTCCTTGTTGCCGGTCACGGTGAGCTTGTTGATCGCCGGACGCTCCTTGACCGTGATCACCAGGATGTTGCCCTGGCGATCCAGCTGCACGTCCTCGAAGAAGCCGGTGCGGTACAGCGCACGGATCGAGTCGGCCACCTTGGCATCGTCCACGGTGTCGCCGCGGTTCACCGGCAGATAGGTGAACACGGTGCCGGAGGCAATGCGCTGCAGGCCGTCGACGCGGATGTCGCTGGCAACGAACGGCTCGGCGGCCAGGGCAACGGCCGGCAGGCTGAGGCCGGCGGCAAGAGCGAGGGCAAGCAGGCGGCGAGTGGGAAGACGCGTCATGTCACATCCGGTTGGAGTCGTATTCGGGTGTTGCTGGATGCCGGCGTATGACGACGACAACAGGCGGAAAGAGTGGAGCAGCTTCATCGTGGAACCAGGCCGAGGATGTCGTTGTAGAACGCCAGTCCCATCAACCCGGCCAGGACCGCCAGGCCGACGTATTGTCCTGCAATCATGGCCCGTTCGCTGATCGGGCTGCCCTTGATCAACTCGATAAGGTAATACAGCAGATGCCCCCCGTCCAAGATCGGGATGGGCATCAGGTTGATGATCGCCAGGCTGAGCGACAGCAATCCCAGGAAATACAGGAACCAGTCGAGCCCGCGTTCGGCCGATGCATTGGCGGCGCGGGCAATGGTGACCGGGCCGGAGATGTTCTTGACCGAGGCCTGGCCGGTCAGCATGCGCTTCATCATGCCCAGCGAATCGGCCGTCATTCGGCCGGTTTCACGGATCGCAGCCGGCACGGCGGCGAACAGCCCGTATTGCTGACGGCTGTCGTATTCCGGGGCCGGCGCGGCAGCCGGACGCACGCCGATCATCCACTGGCCCTGCGGCGACTTGCGTGGGGCGATTTCCAGTGCCAGACGGTCTTCGCCGCGCGCCACCTCGATCATGCCCGGGCCGCCATGCGCGCCCAGCGCCTGCACTTGCGGAATGATGTCGTCGGCCGAGCGGATCGGCTGGCCGTCGATGGCCACGATGCGGTCGCCCGGCTTGAGCAGGCCGTCGGATACCGAGCCCTTCACCACTTCGGCGATCACCGGCGGCTGCAACATGAACTGCCAGCCGATGCCGGCCAGCGCAGCCACCCGGCGCTCGTCGAAGCCGACCGGCAACTGCGACAGGCGCAAGGTGTGTTCGCTGCTGCTCGCAGCGTCGGAGGCGGTCAGCACGCGGACATCGCGCTTGTCCATTGCCGCGGTGGTGAGCTGCATGCTGGCGTCACTCCAGCTGCTCACGCTACGGCCGTCGATGCGCACGATGCGCTCGCCCGGCGTCAGCCCGGCTTCGGCGGCCAGCCCATCGGCACGGCCGACGGTGGCCGAATAATCCTGCTTACCCACCACAAACATCGCCCACAGCATCGCCATGCACAGCAACAGGTTGGCGATGGGGCCGGCCGCCACGATGGCAATGCGCTGCCACACGGTCTTGCGATTGAAGGCCTGGTCCAGCTCGGCCGGATGCACGTCGCCTTCGCGCTCGTCGAGCATCTTGACGTAGCCGCCCAGCGGAATGGCGGCAACCACGAACTCGGTGCCGTGGCGGTCGCGGCGCATCCACAACGGTTTGCCGAAGCCCACCGAAAAACGCAGCACCTTGACCCCGCAGCGTCGCGCGACCCAGAAATGCCCGAATTCATGGAAGGTCACCAACACGCCCAGGCTGACGATCATCCACCAGACCGAACCGATGAAGTCACCCATGTGTGCAGCTCGCGTGCGTGGATCGATCAGGCATGAAGGGCGTGGTGGGCGAGGGCGCGTTCAGTGATTTGCCGGGCTTGCGCATCGGCAAAAAGCAGGGTGTCGAGGGTGTCGGCATTGTGCCGCGGGAGCGTTGTCAGTGTGTGTTCGACCAACGCAGGGATCGCTAGGAAACCCACCTGGCCCTGAAGAAACGCTGAAACAGCGACTTCGTTGGCCGCGTTCAGGATCGCCGGCGCGGTACCGCCAGCCCGTAATGCGTCCCAGGCCAGGCGCAGGCACGGGAATGCGACGGTGTCCGGGGCCTCGAAATCCAGCCGGCCCTGACTGAGCAGGTCCAGCCCGCCGACCCCGGATTCGACCCGCTCCGGCCAGGCAAGTCCTACCGCCAGGGTGGTGCGCATGTCCGGCAGGCCAAGCTGGGCCAGGGTGGAGCCGTCGACGAATTCCACCAGCGAATGCACCAGACTTTGTGGGTGTACCAGCACATCGATCTGTTCGCCCGGCAGGCCGAACAGATGGTGCGCCTCGATGACTTCCAGGCCCTTGTTCATCAGGGTGGCCGAATCCACCGAGATCTTGGGCCCCATCGACCACTTGGGATGCGCCACTGCCTGCGCAGGCGTGACCGCCGCCAGCGCGGCGCGGTCCCAGCCGCGGAACGGTCCGCCGGAGGCGGTCAGGATCACCCGCCGCACGCCGCGGCTGGCG
This sequence comes from Xanthomonas prunicola, assembly GCF_002846205.1. Classification (GTDB taxonomy): domain Bacteria; phylum Pseudomonadota; class Gammaproteobacteria; order Xanthomonadales; family Xanthomonadaceae; genus Xanthomonas; species Xanthomonas prunicola. The sequence goes on along the minus strand of NZ_PHKV01000003.1, from coordinate 263,022 downwards.
TCGCAGGAGCGCAGGCACTGGAAGATGGCGCTGTGTTCGCTGTCGATCGGGATGATTTCAGCACCAGCGACGGCTGCAGTGCGGGTCAGCAGCTCGCCGGCCAGCACCATCGATTCCTTGTTGGCCAGCAACAGGCGCTTGCCGGCGCGGGCTGCGGCCAGGGTGGACGGCAGCCCGGCCGCGCCCACGATCGCCGCCACCACGGTGTCGCACGCGTCGCTGCCAGCCAGTACGTCCAGCGCCTCGGCGCCGGCATGCGCCTGCGTCGCCAGCCCAAGCACGCGCAGGCCATCCCGCAGGGCCGGGTACAGCGACGCATCGGCGATCACCGCATGCGCAGGCCGGTGGGTGGCGCACAGCGCCAGCAGGTCCTCGACCTTGCTGCCGGCCGATAGCACGCTGGCGCGCAGCCGCTGCGGGTGACGTGCGATCACGTCCAGCGCCGATGCGCCAATCGAGCCGGTGGCGCCGAATACGGCGACCTGACGAAGAGAAGTGCCAGCCATGCCTAGAATCCGAGAATTTCCTTGCCGAGTGCGAACACCGGCAGGGCGGCGAGCACGCCGTCGATCCGGTCCAGCACGCCGCCGTGGCCCGGGATCAGCGTGCCCGAGTCCTTGGCGCCGGCGTGACGCTTGAGCAGGCTCTCGAACAGGTCGCCCAGCACCGATGCCAGCACTGCCAGCGCAGAAACCAGCACCAGCTGCGGCACATGCGCCAGCGTCAGCCCGGCCAGCCAGCCGAACGCGCAAGCGACCGCAATGCCAGCAAGCATCCCGCCGAGCAACCCTTCGATGGTCTTGTTGGGGCTGACACGCGGCGCGAGCTTGTGCTTGCCGAACGCGCGGCCTGCGAAATAGGCGCCGGAGTCGGCCGCCCACACCATGGTCAGCGCGGTCAGCAGCCACAGGTTGCCTTTCTCCGGGCTGGCATGCAGCAACACCAGTGCCGCCCATGCCGGCAGCACCGCCAGGGTGCCGGCGGCCAGCTTGAGCGCACGCGCCTGACCATTGCCATGATCGGCACCGAAGGTGAAAAAGCGCAGCCACAGCAGTGCCAGCAACCACCACGCCACGCCCACGAGCGACGCGATCTGAAACAACACCATGGAGCCGGCCGAGGCCCACACCATCAGCACCATCAGCAGCAGATTGAGCATCAGCAGCACGGTGCGCGGCAGGCTGTCGTCGATGCCGGAGAGCTTGAGCCACTCCCACAGGCCGGTCAGGAACAGGATCGCCGCCAGCGCTGCCAGCCATTGGGTAGGCAGCAGCACGATCGCGCAAATCGCGAGCGGCGCCATGATCAGCGCGGCAATCACGCGGGTCTTGGTCATGCGGAGGACGTCTCCGTCGCCTTGTCGGCGATCTGTGCACTGGTCAGGCCGAAGCGGCGTTCGCGCCCGGCATAGTCGTCCAGCGCTTGCTGCAGCACGCCGGCATCGAACTCCGGCCACAGGGTTTCGGTGAACCACAGCTCGGTGTATGCCAGCTGCCACAACAGGAAATTGCTGATGCGGGTATCGCCACCGGTGCGGATGAACAGATCCGGCGCCGGCAGGTCGGCCAGGGCGACCCGGCTGGACAGCAGTGCTTCGTCGATCTGCTGCGGTTGCAGGCGGCCGGCGGCGACGTCTTCGGCCAACGCGCGGGCAGCTGCGGCGATGTCCTGGCGTCCGCCGTAACTGGCCGCGATGCTCAGCACCAACCGTGAATTGGCGGCGGTGCTGCGCTCGGCACCGGCCATGCGGTCGCGCAACGGTGCGGCGAAGCGGCTGCGGTCACCGATGAAGCGCACCTGCACGCCACGCCGCTGCAGTTCTTCAACCTCGCGGTCGAGCGCATGCAGGAACAGCTTCATCAGCGCGTCGACCTCATCCTGCGGACGGCCCCAGTTTTCACTGGAGAACGCGAACAGGGTAAGCGCCGATACGCCTTTTTCCAGGCAGAAATCGATCGTGCGATTGACCGCGCGCGCACCAGCACGGTGGCCGATCACGCGCGGACGACGCCGACGCTGCGCCCAACGCCCATTGCCATCCATGATGATGGCAATGTGGCGCGGTATGTCAGCAGCAGAGGGGACTGGATGCATGGCAGGCGATGCCACGATCAGACCGTCATCAGTTCCTGTTCCTTGGCCTTGACGACCTCATCCACATCCTTGATCGCCTTGTCGGTGAGCTTCTGGATGTCGTCTTCGGCGCTGCGGGCTTCGTCTTCGGTGACGGCCTTGTCCTTGAGCAGATCCTTGACCTGCTGGTTGGCATCGCGACGGATGTTGCGGATGGCGACCTTGCTGTCTTCGCCTTCGCCATGCACGGACTTGCTGAGCTCCTTGCGGCGCTCCTCGGTCAGCGGCGGCAGGTTCAGACGGATCACGGTGCCGACCACGGTCGGGGTCAGGCCCAGATCCGAGGCATAAATGGCTTTTTCCACGTCCTTGATCATGCCCTTGTCGAACAGGCTGATGACCAGCGAGCGGCCTTCGGACACGCTGATGCTGGCAACCTGATTCAGGGGCGTGTCGGTGCCGTAGGCCTTGACCTTGATGCCGTCCAGCAGCGCCGGCGAGGCGCGGCCGGTACGAATAGTGGTCAGGGAATGGCGCAGAGCATCGATGCTCTTGGTCATGCGCGTGAGCGCGTCTTGTTTGATCTGGGTGAGCATCGCCGGAATCCGTGTGGAGCTGAATCCGGAGATTATAGCCGGGACTGGGGTTTCACGACTCGCGGGTCGTCAGGACCCGCGCAGCCGGTTCACTTGCCGCTGAAGGCGCTCGACGGACAGGCGTCAACGCAGGCGCCAGCACTGCGCTCTAACGAATCCCCAATCCCGATCCCAGATTCCCGCCCTCAGCTCCGGCCCTGCACCAAGGTGCCGATCTGTTCGCCGTGCAGGATGCGCAGCAGCACGCCCGGCTCGCTCATGCCGAAGATGCGCAGCGGCAGGTCACTGTCGCGCGCCAGGGCGAAGGCGGCGGTATCCATGACTTCCAGGCCCTGCATGATCACCTGATCGTAGGTCAGGCTGTCGTAGCGCACCGCGTCGGTGTGCTTCTTCGGGTCTTTGTCGTAGACGCCGTCGACCTTGGTTGCCTTGAGCAGGAGGTCGGCGCCGATCTCGATCGCGCGCAGCGCTGCGCCCGAGTCGGTGGTGAAGAACGGGTTGCCGGTGCCGGCGGCGAAGATCGCAAGGCGGCCCTTTTCCAGATGGCGGATCGCACGACGGCGGATGAAATCCTCGCAGACGTCGTTGATCTTGATCGCGCTCATCACGCGCACCTTGGCGCCGAGCTTTTCCAGCGCGTCCTGCATCGCCAGCGCATTGATCACGGTGGCCAGCATGCCCATGTGGTCGCCGGTAACGCGGTCCATGCCGCTGGCAGCCAGGCCGGCGCCGCGGAAGATGTTGCCGCCGCCGATCACCAGCGCCACTTGCGCGCCAGCCTGCTGGGCTTCGATCACTTCATGCGCAAGGCGATTGATGACCTTGGGGTCGATGCCGTAATCCCCGTCTCCCATCAGCGCCTCCCCGGAAAGTTTGAGAAGAATGCGGCGATAGGAAAGTTCGGACATGGGGGAGACCTCGGGGGTAGGGGATCGACAAACGCCGGCAATTCTAGCGGAAGCCCGTCACCTGGCGTGGTAAAAATTCCTTTGTTGGCAGCGGCGTGACCAGTTGCTCAGTGTGCGCGCGGGTTTGGCGGTGTCGGGATATCGGTCGCATCGTAGGCAGTGACGCGGTTGCGGCCACGATGCTTGGAGCGATACAGCGTGCTGTCTGCCGCCTGCAATAAATGTTCGATGCTTTCGAACTGGCGCTCGACACCGCCATGCGTGGCAAGGCCTGCGGAGAAGGTGATATGCAACGGGCCGCCCGGCAGTTGCGCCATCGGCGTACGTGCGGTTTCGGTCAGGATGCGTTCGATCACCATCAACGCCGCATCGGCGGGCGTATTGGGCAGGATCACCAGGAATTCTTCGCCGCCATAGCGCGCCACCAGATCGCTGGTGCGCACCATCCGTTGCAGCGTTTGCGCGAAGTTGCGCAACACTTCATCGCCGACCAGATGCCCGTGCGCATCGTTGACGCGCTTGAAGTCGTCCAGGTCGATGAAGGCGATCGACAGCGGCCAGCCCTGGCGCGAGGCCAGTTCGAATTCATGCGTCAGCGCGGTGTCGAGCTGATGCCGGTTGAACACTCCGGTCAGCGCATCGCGGCTGGCCTGTTCGGCCAAGTGGCGCATGCGGTTTTCCGATTCGTCGGCATGCCGGCGCGCTTCGGCCACGTCCTGCAATTCACGCAGGCTGCGCAGCATCGCCAGCTCGCGTGCCTGCTCGAAGATCATCTGGATGTGCTCGGGTTGCGGCACGCGGATGTCGAACAGTGCCTCCAGTTCCGGTAGTGATTCGGCGATGCGTTCGATCACTTTCTCGAAGCGTTCGGCATCCAGCTCCAGCACGTCCTGGGCCTGCCGCTGGGCATGTTCGGTGGCGGTGACCGCACTGGCCGAGAGCCAGATATCGGCCAAGCGTCCGGACAGCGCCACGCAGGCCATGAAAGGCTCCAGGCTCGCCGGTTCTTCTTCGCTCTGTGCGATCGCATTCTGCAGGTACGGCGGCAACTGCCACTGATGCGCGAGCCACGCGCCGACTTCTGCATGGGTGGCGCCCAGGTGTTCGCGTTCGGCTTCCAGCAATGATGCGTTGTCGGGTGCGTGTTCCAGCAGCGGCCCGTACACCTCGGGCGCGCCTTGCAGCAGGGCCAGCTTGCCGATGTCCTGCAGCAGACCGGCCAACATCAATTCTTCGGGTTTGCGGATGCCGTAGGCCTGGCCCAGGATACGGCTGGCCAACGCACACAGGCCGGCGCGGCGCCAGATGCGCTCATGCAACGGGTGCGCGATGAAGGTGCTGCGTACGCCGTGCACCATCGAAAAGCCCAGCGCCAGGCTCAGGGTCGCGTTGAGGCCGAGCATGGTCAACGCCTGGCCGAGGTTGTCGATGCGGCGGCGGCTGGCGTACAGCGGCGAATTGGCCACCCGCAACATGCGCGCGGTCAATGCCATGTCCATGCCGATGACGTTGGCGGTGGTGGTCATGTCCACATCCGGGTCCTGCGCAAGTTCGATGATGCGCAGCGCAATGCCGGGAGGCGATGGCAGGTTACGGCAGTAGTGCAGGGCGGCCTGGAGATCTGGTTGCATGAGTCATCGCCGACAGTGACCACAAGCATACAGCTGTGGTCGTTGAGTGGGGCGCGCCATGTCCTGCCATCGCCGCGCAGGAAAACGTGCGTGATGAACGCCAAAAGCCCGGTCGCCATCGTTGAGGTAACGGCAATGCCGATCGCATCTGTAGCGTTGCGGCCGCTTGTCACGCTGCCGGATGCGGTCGCTTCAGATTCGCGCCACGCTGCGGATGCGTGGCGTGCAGGCAAAAAAAAGCCGCGGCATGCCGCGGCTTTTTTCTGAGTGGCGAAGATCAGGCCAGACCGGCCTGCTTCATCACTTCGGCGGCGTAGTCTTCCACCACCTTCTCGATGCCTTCGCCAACGGCCAGGCGCTGGAAGCCGACCACTTCGGCGCCGGCGGCCTTGACGGCCTGCTCGACGGTCTGGTCGGTGTTCAGCACGTACGGCTGGCCGTACAGCGTCACTTCGTTGACGATCTTGCTGATCTTGCCGCTGATGATCTTTTCCAGGATTTCGGCCGGCTTGGCCTTGTCCTTCTCAGACATCTTGGCCAGTTCGATTTCCTTTTCCTTGGCAACGAATTCGGCCGGAACGTCGGAGGCCTTGACGTGCGGCGGGTTCATCGCAGCGATGTGCATCGCGATGCCGCGCGCCAGCTCGACGTCGCCACCCTTCAGCTCGACCAGCACGCCGATACGGCCGCCGTGCACGTAGGCCGCGACGTTGTTGGCGCTATCGATACGGACCAGGCGACGCACCTGCAGGTTTTCGCCAACCTTGGCGATCACCGCGGCGCGACGCTCTTCGATGGTCTCGCCGCTGTCGAGCTTGACGCTCTTGAGCGCTTCGGCATCGGCAGCATCCGAGTTCAGTGCGGCATTGGCCACAACCTCGGTGAAGGCCAGGAAGTTCTCGTCCTTGGCGACGAAGTCGGTCTCGGAATTGACTTCGACCAGCACGGCCTTGCCGCCGGTCTGGGCGGTGGCGATGCGGCCTTCGGCGGCAACGCGGTCAGCCTTCTTGTCGGCCTTGGCCAGGCCCGACTTGCGCAGCCACTCGGCCGCGGCGTCGATGTCGCCTGCGTTTTCGACGAGTGCCTTCTTGCACTCCATCATGCCGGCGCCGGTGCGCTCGCGCAGTTCCTTGACCAGGGAAGCAGTGATTTCCATGGAATTACCTCATATGGACGAATGCGTGCGGCGGAAGTGTTTCCGCCAGTAGGAGACGGTGCAGCGTGCCGCCGCCCCCGTAGATGTAGTCAGTGGCCTCGGCGACGGGCCGCAAGGGCGCCGTCGGGGCTGCGGCCGCACAGCATGGTGCGGCCGCATTGCATGCCGATTACTCGGCAGCCGGGGCGTCGGCCTTCTTCTCGCCCTTCTTGGCCGGAGCGCGACGGCCCTTGCCTTCGTCGGCGGCTTCGGCCGAGAACTCTTCTTCGCGCACCGACGCCGAATTCGGCGCAGCAGCCTTGCCTTCCAGCACGGCATCGGCAGCGGCACGTGCGTACAGCTGCACGGCGCGGATGGCGTCGTCGTTACCCGGGATGGCGTAGTCGACCAGGGCCGGATCGTAGTTGGTATCAACCACGGCGATCACCGGGATGCCGAGCTTCTTGGCTTCCTTGATGGCGATGTCTTCATGGCCGATGTCGATCACGAAGATCGCGTCGGGCAGACGGTTCATTTCCTTGATGCCACCCAGCGAGGCGTCCAGCTTCTCGCGTTCGCGACGCAGGCCCAGCACTTCGTGCTTGACCAGCTTTTCGAAGGTGCCGTCGGTTTCGGCGGCTTCCAGTTCCTTCAGACGGGCAACCGACTGCTTGACGGTGCGGAAGTTGGTCAGCGTGCCGCCCAGCCAGCGCTGGGTCATGAAGGGCATGCCGCAACGCTCGGCTTCTTCCTTGATGGACTCGCGCGCGCTGCGCTTGGTGCCCAGGAAGAGGATGGTGCCGCGCTTCTGCGCGATCGAGGACAGGAAGTTCATCGCGTCGTTGAAGAGCGGAACGGTCTTCTCGAGGTTGATGATGTGGATCTTGCCGCGCGCGCCGAAGATGTACGGCGCCATCTTGGGGTGCCAGTAACGGCACTGGTGGCCGAAATGGACGCCGGCTTCCAGCATCTGACGCATGGTGACTTGGGGCATTGCAGTAACTCCGATAAGAGCGGAATCACCGTGCGCGGCCTTGACTTTGAAGAGTCCGCACATGGATGTGCGGGCTGTTGCGAGGGACTCGCATCAAAACGCACTCGATTCCGGGGTTGGGCTTCCCTGTTGCCTCCGCGACGAACCCTGTGTGAGGGCACCCCGGCGCGGATGGCGGCAGCAGGTGTGAATTCGTCGGTGACGTCCGACGTGAACGACGCAATGCGTGAAAGACGCAAAACAGCCGACGGATTATAGTCGGCAGGCCGGGGCTGTGCAATTGGTTCAATGCCGGCGTCCGCCAGGCCTTCAGGCCTGTGAATCGGGAATCGGGAATCGCAAGAGCTTGGCCGTCCGGACGCCCTGTACGCAGTCGGCGGCGCCGATGCGCCTGCCGATCCCACTCTCGATTCCCGATTCCTATGGCTGCAGTGCCAGCGTCGTCTCGATATCGCTGTTGACGCGTGCCACGAAACGGCCATGGCCGACGGTCAGGTTGGCCGGCAATGCCCACTGACGGGTCTGGCCGGGCAGGACGTAGCCGGCCAGGTTGTCGCGAATGCTGCGGCGGGTGCCGCCGGCATCGATGTAGGCCAGGTCGGCCAGGCGCGCATGGTGAAGTCCTGCGTTATGCACGTTCAAGACAAGACCGGCGCCATCGACCGACAGGGTTGTCCGCAGAGCCGGGTGTGCATCGCCCGGCTCGCTGGGCAGGACGAAGACTGGCGTGGAATACCGCAACAGTTCGGTGTCGCCTTCCGAGGCATGCTGGGTCACCACCAGGCGGTAGCTGTCTTCGGTCTGTTGCGGACTTGGTCCCAGACGGATCACCCGCAACAACTGCCGCCCTTGCGGCGGGATTTCGAAATGGCTCGGGCTGACGGTGGCGCCTTTGGCGGGCTCAAGCAGCTCACGGTCGCCGTCCTGGCTCCACCGGTACAGCTTGGCTTCGGCGTGCCACGGCACTGCGGCCTGGTTGTAGAGCCACACGGCGGTCTGGTCGCTGTCGGCGGGAATGTGCGCCGTGGTGGGGGCAATCGCGATTTCGGCAGCGGCAACGCTGCCATTCGGTGCCAGGCAGGCCATTCCGAGCGCGAGCCAGCAACCAAGCAAGCGGGGCATGGTCATAGTCAGAACGCAATCGTGGTCATGCGTGCCGCACTGGCGGGCGCTGGCCCGGCAAGTGCGCTGGCGTCCTGGCCGGTGCTGGTGGGGGCCTCGGTGGCGCGTGCCGGCTGGGCGATCGCCATCGGCGTGCCCCTGGAGCAGCTGGCACGTGGCGGGGTGGTGCGCAGTTCGCAGCCGCTGAGCAGCCGCAAACCGATGTGCAGGGTGGAATTTTCCGGGCCGCGGCCGGCGGCGGCGCTGGCTGCTGTTGCAGTGAGGACGAGCGCAACCACGGTCAGACTTTTAAAGAGGGTGACCAGTGTCATGGAGGCAATCGTTTGCATTGGAGACGTAACAAATAGCGACGTTCCCCATGCGAACTTTATTAACTGTCAGTAAGTGATGGAGACCGTCACCGTGTCGTTGTAGGCCCCTGCGATGGGCAATTGCGCGCCGGGCGCACGGCCGTAAACGGTGACTGTCTGGGTCACGCCGTTGCCTGTGCCGGCGAGCGTGTCCACCCCGATTGTGGTGCCCCAGAGGTTGGCGCGCCCGGCATCCCGGTAAAGCTGGTAGGTCACATAGTTGGCGCTGGAGGCGTGGCGCATGCGTCGGGTGCCGCCGCTGGCGTTGACGCCGTTGTCCAGACCGATGTTCCAGGCGGTGCGGTTGGTACAGGCCAGGCTGATGGTGGAGGTGCGGTCGATGGCCGTGTTGATGCTGCCGGCGATGCTGCCGAAATCCAGATCGGTGGTGACATAGGTATTGCAGCGGGCCGGCACGTTGGCCGAGGCGGTGAACGGAAACGCGTTGCTGGCGGTCTTGGCGCCGCTGCCACCAGCGGTACAACTGCTCGGTGCCGGCGGCATGCCGATGACGCTCTCGTTGTAGGAGTAGCGCAGCACCGTGTCAGCGCCGCCGAAACTGCTGGTGTGGTTGCCGATCGACAGGATCTGGTTGGCCGGAATGCGCCCGTACAGGGTGACGCTGGTGGTCTGCGAGCCGCCGGTGACCACCGGGACACCGTACGACAGTGTCAATAGAACCGGTGAGGGGGTGGTCGATGCGGTGGCGCCCCAGATCTGGGTGCGCGAGGCGTCGCTGTAGATCTGGAAGTCCAGGCTGTCGCCGGTGGTGTTGCGCAGCTGGCGCGGCGCGTACAGGCCGCCGCTGGCGCTGCCTGGCCCCAGGTCCAGGCACAGGCTGACCTGCGAGTAGCCCAGGACGCTGAGCGCGGCGGTCGAACAGGACACGTTGAGCGTCGCCACCGCATCGCTGGTGCCATTGGCCGCGACATTGCCGAACGCCAGCGGGGTGCCCAGGGTGGCGGTGCAGGTGGTGTCGGCGCGCGCGACCTGGGTGGGCGCAAGCCACAGCGTGGCGATCGTCAGTGCCAGCAGCATGCGCCAGAGTGGGTGCATGCTCATGGTGTGTTCTGCTCAGCCAGACAGGCCAGCGGGCCGACGCGCGGAATCCCGCCGGGAGCGGCCGGGTAGGCGAACTGCACGGTGCAGCGCCCGTTCGGCGATTCGACCAGCAGGCGGTTGTCGCGCTGCAGGTTGTCCAGATAGGTCTCGCCGTCGTAGCCGACCACCACCCGCTCGCCGTCGCCTTCGCGCTGCACCACGCTGCCCACCGGCAACGGCGCGCCCTGCGCGTCGTGCAACACGATGATCGCCGCACGCACGCGGGTGATGCCGAAGCGCACCGCCACCCCGGATTGCTGGCGCGGCGTCACCGTGGTTTCGACGCGATCCACGCGCAGGTCCGCCGGCAGGTTCAGGGTATCGATCGACAATTGATTGCGTTGCCACGATTGCAGCGGTGTCACCAGCAGCATGCCACGTGCGTCGGTGACGCCGATCAGACGATTCTCCAGCCGCACCGGAATGCCGGCCTGGCCGTCTGTGGAGACCACCGCGAAGGCATCCTGGATGTCGCGCGCGGCAAAGCCGCTCCCGTTCATCCACACCAGGCTGCCACTGGCGCTGGCGTAGCCGAAGCTGTCGCCGTCCTGATTGGCCGCGCCAAGGTTGTAGCGGCCGACCCGGTTCAACCAGCCCAGTTCGGCCAGCCCGCCATTGGCATCGTCGCCGGCCCGTCCCTGCACGCGCCAGCCGATGCCGCCTAGGTCGCCGTCGCCTGGCAACGGCTGACTCACATCGGCGACGAATCCGGTGCGGTTGCCGTTGCGCTGCATCGAAGCGCTGGCCTGGCGCAACTCGCCGAAGGTGGTCGACAGCGACAGGTACAGGCTGCGGTCGCTGCGCAGATCCAGGTTCTGGTTGCCGGACAGGTTGGCGGCCCAGTTGCGCCCGAAGCTGCGCGACCAGAACAGGCTGGCATAGCGCGAGGTGTCGCCCTGGGGATAACTCAGCCGCACGTAGCTGGTGCCCAGCGAGCCGATCGCATTGACGTTGACGCCGAACACCGCGCGGTCGCTGATGCGTGCCGGCAACGCGCCTTGCAGCGCGCCCAGGTCGCGGTAGTCGCCGTGGGTGCGCTGGGTACCTAGATTGAGGTTGAAGCGACGGTTGTTCCAAGCGAAGCCCAGCACATACTGGCCGCCGCGCAGCCCGCCCATCCGGCTATGCGCATACGCGGCGTTGACCACGCCGCCGGGCCCGAGCAGCCACACGCCGCCGGCGCCGGCATTGGCCACGTCGCCGCCGGCTTCGGCATGCGCCTCGACGGTGACGTCATCGCGCAGGCCCTTGCGCAGGGTGGCGCTGGCCACCGTGCGCGATTCATACGAGAACGAGCGCACGCCGTAGTCCTGACGCAGATGGCCGATGCCCGCCGACCATTCGGAAACACCGCGCGCCAGCAACTGGGGCGTGCCATAGAACGCAAAGTCGAGCCGGCGCACCTGGCCGAAGGCGTCGGTCACCACGATCTGCGCCTGGCCAGTACCGCTGATGCCCGGCTGTGCGGCCAGCTGGAAGGGGCCGGCCGGCACCTGGCCGCTGTACTGGCGCAGCCCGTCGACGTAGAGCTCCACGGTCGAAGGCACGGTCGCTTCGCCCAGGAAGCTGGGCGTGGGCGTCAGCACGCGGTACGGCTGCAAGGCGTAGTTGCGGCCGATCTGCACGCCGCCCAGGCGGATCGAGCGGCTCCAGTCGACGAAGCCGCTGTAGAAGTCGCCGACGGTGAGGCTGGTGGCGCTGTCGGGGAAATCCATCTGCCAAGCGCTGTCCAGGCGCACCGCTTCGCTGCGCCAGCGTTTGTCCTGTGGGCGGTCGTAGGCCAGAAAGACCGCGGTGGTGTCGACCATGCCGCGGCCGATGCCGAAGGCGCGCACTTCGGTGGCCAGCGACGCGCTGCTGACGCCGGCGTTGCGGGTGGCATACAGATCGTAATTGACTAGCATGCCTGGCGATGCGGTGGCGCTGGGCGGGGCCACTTCTTCTGCTTTCAGCACCGTGGTGGACAACGACAGCTGCGCCAGCGGCACCTGCAGCGCGAGCCGCTGCAGCGCGGCGTCGTAGCGCACTTCCACGTCGGGCAGGCGGTCCAGATCGACCAATTCGCCAGGGGCGCGGTCGGCCAGGATGAAGCCGAGTCTGCGCAGGGTCTCCACCGCGCCGCGCAGCCGGCCGTCGACCAGTTCGAACGGCGCCAGGCCGCGGTCGGCCTGGTTCAAGGTCACGTCCAGATACAGCGTTTGCGGCTGTGGCGTGGCGCTGGGCGGCGGCTGATCGGGAAGCGACGCCACGTCGGCCAGATCGCCGGCTGCGGCGCTGCTCAGGCAGCTGGCGGTCGCAAGCAGCGTCATCGCCAGCCGCACCGCATCAAGGCGCCGTCGGCGCGGCCAACAAGGTGCGTTCGTCAGCCTCACCATTGATCCTTGCGATGATGGTGCCGCGGCCGAACTGCGCCAGCGGCGCACCCAGCGACCAACGCATGGTCTGGCCTGGCAGCACATAACCCACCAAGCCATTCAATGCGGTCGTGGTCGCGCCATCGACTTGGTGCCGCAGGTCGGCGACCTGGGCATGTCCGTTGCCGGTGTTGCTGATCTGGATCTGCGCCTTGCCATCGCTGCCGGCAACCACTTGCGCGCTCAGGTTCGGCGCAGGTTCGGTGTTGCCGGGCGGCAGCAGGAAGATCGGCACCGAGTAACGCAGCACGAACTGCATCCCTTTGCGGTCGGCATCGGCGCTGGGCAGCTCGTCGACGATGATGCGGTAACACTGCTCCTGCCCGCTTGGGGCAGGCCCGGCGCGGATCACCCGGATCAACTGGCGCTCGCCAGCGGCCAGGGTGCGCATCGGCGGGCTGATCAGCAGATCCTGGGTGGGATCGAGCTGATCCTGCCCATCGCGTTGGGTCCAGCGATAGGCGCGGGTCTGCACCTGGACCGGCGCGCTGCCGCTGTTGCTCAGCCACAGCCCGTCTGCGGTCTGCTGGGCGCTCAGGCTCAGCGATGTGGGCGCCAACTGCAGGCTGGCTGCATGTGCCGGCGTCGGCAGGACGCCGTTGGCCATGACCAGCGCCGTCGCCAGCCCGGCCGACATCAGCCAGGCGGGTAAGCGTGACAACAGCTGATGCACAGGCATGCGCGTGCTCAATAGACGATCGTCGCAGTGATCGTGTCCTGGTAACTACCGGTCGCGGGATTGTTGGCCGACGGGTTGGTCACACGACCGTAGACCGGGTAGACCTGATTCAGGCCGGTGGCGGTGCGGCTGAGCGTGTTGGTGCCGGTGGTGCTGCCCCAGACCGTGCTGCGGCCCAGATCCTGGTAGAGCTGGTACGCAATGAAGTTGTTGGTGGTCACCAGCGCGTCGGTATTTTTCATGCGGCGGGTGGTGACGTCGTTGGCGGTACCGGCATTGCTGCCCGCGCTCAGTGCGATGTTGTAAGGCGTCAATGCGGTGCACTGGGCGGTCACGCTGCCGTTGGCGTCCGCATTGGCGGTCGAGGTCGAGAGCACCGAGCCGAAGTCGACATCCGTGGCGGACGCGGCGGTGATCGTGCAGGCCTTGGTGACCGCGATCTTGACGTTGAAAGTGGTGGTGTCTGCCGCGCTCGCCATGCCAATGGTCGAGAGGAGGCCGAGGGACAGCAGGACAGGGCGGACAGTATGCATGGACATTTCCTTGACCGTTCTGGTCATTGATGATGCGACGAGTTGTCGCCTTCCCTGCGATGCATTAACTGTGCCAAAAATCACGCGAAATTCACATGCTATCTCGCTGTCTTGGCAGGTATTTTTCGTGAAAATGCGATGTCCTGCGGATGGCTCCGTTAATGCGGGTTTTGACGCGGGGTGCGCGGCGTCACACATGAATAGGCGGCTGCGACGGGTTTTTGCTGCACCGTTCGCTTGTCGCCGCGCTGCGAGTTCCTGCAAAAAAACGCAGGCGTGGGTCGTTCAGATTCAGCCCGAATCGGCGATAATCGCGTCCATGAGCGTCAATCTGAAAACTAAAGAAGAAATCGAACTGATGCGCGTCGCCGGCCGTCTGGCCGCCGAGGTGCTCGACATCGTTGGCCCGCACGTCAAGCCGGGCGTGACCACTGCCGAGCTGGATCGCATCTGCCACGACCACATCGTCAACGTGCAGGGCACCATTCCTGCCAATGTCGGCTATCGCGGCTTTCCCAAAAGCGTATGCACCTCGGTCAACAACGTGATCTGCCACGGCATTCCGAGCGCGGCCAAGGTGTTGAAGGACGGCGACATCGTCAATATCGATGTCACCGTGATCAAGGACGGCTGGCACGGCGACACCAGTCGCATGTACTACGTGGGCACGCCGTCGGTGATGGCCAAGCGCCTGGTGGACACCACCTATGAAGCGATGTGGCGCGGCATCCGGGCGGTCAAGCCGGGCGCCACGCTGGGCGATGTGGGCCACGCGATCCAGAAGTTTGCCGAGGCCGAGCGTTTCAGCGTGGTGCGCGATTACTGCGGCCACGGCATCGGCAAGGTCTATCACGACGAGCCGCAGGTCATGCATTACGGGCGTCCGGGCGAAGGGCTGGTGCTCAAGCCGGGCATGACCTTCACCATCGAACCGATGATCAACGAAGGCACCTATCACCATAAGACCCTGCCGGATGGCTGGACCGTGGTCACCAAGGACCGCAAGTTGTCTGCGCAGTGGGAACACATGGTGGCAGTGACCGAAGACGGCGTGGATGTGCTGACGCTGTCGGCCAATTCGCCCGCACCGGTATGACGGAGACGCCGGCGGAGCGACCCGACCCGGGCGTCGCCGGCGACGCGGGGTGGGCCGCACAGGCCCGTCCGCTGCTGGTGCACGCGGACATGCGGCTGTGCAAGCGCTTCGATCAGGGCGAGCCGATCGAGCGCCTGGTCGCGCTGCGCGCACGCGCGGTCGACCAGTTGATGCGCAATGCCTGGACCCGCTGCATTCCGGCCGATAGCGGTTTGTCATTGCATGCGGTTGGCGGCTACGGGCGCGGCGAACTGTTCCCGCGCTCGGATGTGGATGTGTTGGTGCTGGGAGAAAGCGCTGCGCAGCAGCAGCATGAGCAGGCCTTGGCGCGCTTGTTTGCGCTGCTCTGGGATGTGGGTCTGCCGATCAGCCACGCGGTGCGCTCACCGGCGCAGTGCACGGTGGCGGCCGCCGATCAGACCGTGCTCACTGCCTTGATCGAATCGCGCGCACTGGTGGCCGATGCCGCCGCGCGCGCTGCACTGGCCGCGGCAATCGCGCCGCCACAGGTCTGGCCGCCGCGCGATTTCTTCCAAGCCAAGCGCGAGGAATTGCTGGCGCGCCATCAGCGTTTCGGCGACACCGCCGACAACCTCGAACCCGACATCAAGGATGGCCCCGGCGGTCTGCGCGATCTGCAGACGCTGGGTTGGATGGCGCTGCGTGCGTTCGGGGTCAAGGACCTGGAGGCCTTGGTCGGACTGGGTCATGTGGGTTTCGACGAAGCCGCCGCGCTGCGCCGCGAGCGCGAAGAGCTCGCCCGTCTGCGTTTCGGTCTGCACACCGTGGCCAACCGGCCCGAAGAGCGCTTGCGTTTCGATTATCAAAAGACCCTGGCCGAGCGGCTGGGGTTTGCCGACGACCTGGAAAGTCTGGGCGTGGAAAAAATGATGCAGCGCTTTTATCGCAGCGCTGCGTTGATTCGCCGCATCAGCGACCGACTGCTGCAGCGCTTCGAAGAGCAGTTCGATGGCGAAGCGACACCGGAACCGCTGGGCGGCGGCTTCAGCCTGCGTCGCGGTTATCTGGCTGCCGACTCGGAGAGCTGGCCGGGCGACGATGTGTTGCAAGTGTTCGCACTGTTCGCGCAATGGGCGGCACATCGCGAGGTGCGCGGCCTGCATTCGTTGACTGCGCGTGCGCTGGCCGAAGTGCTGCAGCAACTGCCGGCCTATCACGTGGCCGATGCCGCCACGCGCGATCGTTTCATGGCGCTGCTGCGCGGTCCGCGCGCGGTCGATACGCTCAATCGTATGGCGCGGCTGGGCGTGCTGGGGCAGTGGATTCCGGCATTTGCCAGTGTGTCCGGGCGCATGCAGTTCGACCTCTTCCATGTCTATACGGTGGATCAGCACACCTTGATGGTGTTGCGGAACATCGCGCTGTTTGCCGCTGGCCGTGCGGACGAGCGTTTTTCGATCGCGCATGAAGTCTGGCCGCGTCTGCGCAAGCCGGAATTGCTGCTGCTGGCCGGGCTGTTTCACGATATCGCCAAGGGCCGCGGCGGCGATCATTCCGAGCTGGGTGCGGTCGATGCGCGCGCGTTCTGCCTTGCGCATCGCCTCAGCGAAGGCGATACCGAACTGGTGACCTGGCTGGTGGAGCAGCACTTGCGCATGTCGGTCACCGCGCAGAAACAGGACATCTCCGACCCGGAGGTGATCCACCGTTTCGCCACCCTGGTCGGCACCCGCGAACGGCTGGATTACTTGTATCTACTCACCTGCGCCGACATTGCCGGCACCAGTCCCAAGTTGTGGAATGCATGGAAGGATCGCTTGTTGGCGGACCTGTATTTCGCCGCGCGTCGCGCCTTGCGCGAAGGTCTGGAGCATCCGCCGCCGCGCGAAGAACGCCTACGCGAAGCGCGCGATTCCGCACGTGCGCTGATGCAGGCGCAAGGGCATGACGATGCCACCATCGACCGGCAATTCGCCGGCATGCCGGACGAGAACTTCCTGCGCTTCCGTCCCGAGCAATTGGCCTGGCAGGCGGCGTCGCTGATCGAAGTGGACATCGGCCAGACCCTGGTCAAGGCACGTCGCGCGGTGCCGGACAACGATGCGCTGGAAGTGTTCGTGTATTCGACGGACCGCGATGGGCTGTTTGCGGCCATCGTGGCCACGCTCGATCGCAAGGGCTACGGTATTCACCGTGCACGCGTGCTGGATGCGCCACACGATGCGATCTTCGACGTGTTCGAAGTGCTGCCGCAGGACACCTACGCCGACGGCGACCCGCAGCGGCTGGCGGCAACGCTGCGCCAGGTGCTGGCCGGCGACCTGCAGAAGGTGCGCCCGGCACGGCGCGCAGTGCCGCGCCAGTTGCGGCACTTCCGCTTCGCACCGCGGGTGGAATTCAGCGAAAGCGCCGGCGGCCGCCGCACCCGCATCAGTCTGGTCGCGCCCGACCGTCCCGGTCTGCTCGCCGATGTCGCGCATGTGTTGCGTATGCAGAACCTGCGCGTGCACGACGCGCGCATCGCCACCTTCGGCGAGCGCGCCGAAGACCAGTTCCAGATCACCGACGAGCACGACCGCCCGTTGTCCGAATCCGCCCGGCAGGCCCTGCGCGATGCGCTGTGCGCCTGCCTCGACCCTGTCTAGCCCTCCGGAGACCCCCCATGGCCACCAGCAAGAAGACCGCGCGCAAGCAGAGCGCGACCACCACCAACGCAGCGTCCAAGTCCACGGGCGCAACGCGCGGCAAGGCTGCCAAGGCGACGGTTGCCGCCGCCTCCACGCCGGTTGTTGGCGCGGGCAAGAAGAGCGCCACTGCTGGCGCTGTCGGCAAAAAGACTGCCGCACCTGACGCAGCAGGCAAGAAGACTGCTGCACAGAAGGCTGTCGGCAAGACGACGACCGCCGCCGCGCCGCGCGTGGCCAAGCGGCCGACTGAGGTGGTCTGTGCACCGGCCGGCAAGAAGGCTGCTGCGGCAAAGACGCTGCCGATTGCCGAGCAGGCCGTGCACAGCGCCGCAACGCAGGTCGGCAGCGATGAACTCAAATTCGGTATCGAAAGCGCGTTCGAACGTCGCGCGACGTTGACCATGGACGAGATCGACGGCTCCACGCGCGCAATGGTCACGCGCGCGATCGACGGCCTGGAGAGCGGCGAATTCCGCGTCGCCGAGCCGGATGGGCAGGGCGGCTGGACCGTCAACGAGTGGCTGAAAAAAGCCGTGCTGCTGTATTTCCGCGTCAACGAGATGGCGGTGATCGATGCGCAGCCCGCGCCGTTCTGGGACAAGGTGGAATCGCGCTTTGCCGGCTTCCATGAAGCCGAATTCCGCAAGGCCGGCGTGCGTGTGGTGCCGGGCGCGGTGGCGCGGCGCGGCAGTTACTTCGGCAAGGACGTAGTGCTGATGCCGAGCTTCACCAACATCGGTGCGTATGTCGGTGAAGGCACCATGGTCGACACCTGGGCCACGGTGGGTTCGTGTGCGCAGATCGGCAAGCATTGCCATCTGTCCGGCGGTGCCGGCATCGGTGGCGTGCTCGAACCGCTGCAGGCCAGCCCCACCATCATCGAAGATCATTGCTTCATCGGCGCTCGTTCGGAAGTAGTGGAGGGCGTCGTCATCGGCCACCACAGCGTGATCGGCATGGGCGTGTTCATCGGCCAGAGCACACGCATCTACAACCGCGCCACCGGCGAAATTTCCTATGGATACGTGCCACCCTACAGCGTGGTGGTGTCCGGCCAGCTGCCCTCCAGGGACGGCTCGCACTCGCTGTACTGTGCGGTGATCGTCAAGCAGGTGGATGCCAAGACGCGCAGCAAGACCAGCGTCAACGACTTGCTGCGCGGTCTGGCCGATTGAGTACGACACAGCCTGTGTTCGGCGCCATGCTGTCACGTTCGCCCAGTGGCTGGATCCGTTGGGGCATCCCGGCCGTATGGTTGGGATGGGGGGCGGTCTACGCTGCCGGCGCGCTGATGCGCGATGGCGTTCCGCAGCAGCTGGACATTCTGCGTTGGCTGGCGCCTGCACTCATGGTGGTCCTGAGCTTGCGTCTGACGTGGGCGTCTACCCGATGGGCGCAGGTCTGCGATGCGGGCAATGCGCTGGAGATCGTCCAACAAGGACGATCGCAGCGCGTGGATCTTGCCGAGCTGCGCTGCGTCGATGTCGCAGGGCTGATTCCGCCGCTGCGGATGGCACTGAAATTCCATGGCCAACGCGCCGATGTGGTGTTTCTCCCAGCATGTGGCCTTGAACACCATCAATTGGCAAACACACTGTCGGCACGCGCAAGCGCGCGCCGCGCAGTCGAGAAGGGCAGACCATGACCACGCTCTACGGATTGAAGAATTGCGACACCTGCAAGAAGGCGACCAAGTGGCTGGACCGCTTCGGCTTGGCCCATACGTTCGTCGATTACCGCGAGCACAAGCCGGAGCCGGAGACGCTGGTCGCCTGGGCCGAACAGGCGGGCGGCTTCGATGCCTTGATCAACAAGTCTTCGACGACCTGGCGGCAGCTGCCCGACAACAAAAAAACGCCTGGCTCGCAGGCCGAATGGAAGCTGCTGCTGCGCGAGTATCCGCAGCTGATCCGACGGCCCGTGGTCGTGACCGACGATGGCGCGTTGAGCCAGGGATTCTCCGATAACGGCTTCAAGAAGCGGTTCGGCGTCGAGTGAACGTGCGGCCCTACCAGGGCGAGGACTGGCTCCAGCTGTGTGCCGTGCACGATGCGGCGCGGCAGCAAGAGCTGCGAGCGGCCGGCTTGCCCGAAGCATTCCTGCCCCTGCCGATCGCCGCCGAGCGTGAGTCACTGTTTGACTACACGCTGCGCGTGGCCGAGCTGGATAGACGCGTGCTGGGTTTCGTTGCCTACGATGCGCAGGAACTCACATGGCTGTACGTGGCGCCGGGCGCGCAACGGCGCGGCGTTGGCGCAGCGCTTGTTGCAGCGGTCCAGCAGGATCGTCCAAACGGCCTGTCGTTGGAATTGCTGGAAGGAAATGACGCAGCACTG
Organism: Xanthomonas prunicola; assembly: GCF_002846205.1. GTDB lineage: Bacteria > Pseudomonadota > Gammaproteobacteria > Xanthomonadales > Xanthomonadaceae > Xanthomonas > Xanthomonas prunicola. The sequence goes on along the minus strand of NZ_PHKV01000003.1, from coordinate 243,406 downwards.
GCCTTCTACCAACGCTGCGGCTTCGTCGTCACCGGCAGCCACGGCGGACGCATGCCGGGAAACGAGCGTTTTGCAGTGCGCGTGCAGACGATGCAGTGGCATGGCCCGGATGCCGCCCCAGCGATGCATGCATCAACCGTGTGATCACATAAGGCCTGACGACATGAACGATGTGCTGGAGCTGACCTGCGATCTGATCGCGCGCGCCTCGGTGACCCCCGACGATGCTGGCTGCCAAGCACTGCTTGCAGGGCGCTTGACTGCCGCGGGCTTCGCCTGCGAGCACCTGCGCTTGGGCGAGGTCGACAATCTGTGGGCAACCCATGGCAGCGGTGCGCCAGTGCTGGTGTTGCTCGGGCATACCGATGTGGTGCCGCCGGGCCCGCGCCAGGCGTGGACCAGCGATCCGTTCGATCCGCAGATTCGCGACGGCGTGCTGTACGGGCGTGGTGCGGCAGACATGAAAGGCAGCGTCGCCGCGTTCGTCGTCGCCGCAGAGCAGTTCGTCGCCGCGCACCCCACGCATCCGGGCACGTTGGCGGTGCTGTTGACCTCGGACGAAGAGGGCGATGCCATCGATGGCGTGCGCCGGGTCGCCGACATCTTCCGCGAACGCGGGCAGGCGATCGATTGGTGCATTACCGGCGAGCCATCGTCCACCGAGCGCTTGGGCGATCTGTTGCGCGTCGGCCGTCGCGGCAGCTTGTCCGGCGCGCTGACCGTGAAGGGGGTGCAGGGGCATGTGGCGTACCCGCACAAGGCGCGCAACCCGATCCATCTGGCAGCGCCTGCGCTGGCCGAATTAGTCGCCCGGCAATGGGACGACGGCTTCGAAAGCTTCCCGCCGACCAGCCTGCAACTCTCCAACATCCATGCCGGCACCGGCGCCAATAATGTGATTCCCGGCGAGCTGCAGGTGGCCTTCAATCTACGCTACACGCCGCATTGGGACGCGCCGCGCCTGGAGGCCGAGATCACTGCATTGCTCGATCGGCATGCGCTGGACTACGCGCTGCGCTGGCATCGCAGCGGCGAGCCGTTCTATACCCCGGAAGGGCGGTTGCGCAGCGTCGCGCGTGAGGTGTTGGGCGAGTTCGCCGGTGCGCCGCCGGAAGAGAGCACGGGGGGCGGCACCTCGGACGCACGCTTTATCGCGCCATTGGGCGCGCAGTGCATCGAAGTCGGTCCGGTCAACGCCAGCATTCATCAGGTCGATGAGCACGTGCGCGTGGCTGATCTTCAAGCACTGCCAGCGCTGTATCGCACGCTGATCGAGCGCTTGCTGGTCGGGTGAGCGAGTGGCGTGCACGCCGTCGTTGCCGCTGAAACAGTTGCGTCGGTGAAACCGAACGGTTAGCGTCGGCTCCATGGTTATCCGCCTCGCCAACCACAATAACGCCAACCGCAACAACCTGCGCGCGAATAATTGCGCGTGGCCGATGCGGGTCTGCGACTAGGCGACGTCCACCAAACGCCCAGGAATCAGAAAACCCGCATCGGCCGATGCGGGTTTTTTTTTATGGGTGTCATTTCCATGCAGCACGCTATCTCACCGGCCGCCAACCCCCGCAGTTTTTCAGGAGTCTTTCCATGTGTTCCATCTTCGGTATTTTTGACCTGCAACCCGGTGACGACTTGCAGGCGCTGCGTCGGCAGGCACTGGAATGTTCGCAGCGGCAGCGCCATCGCGGTCCCGACTGGAGCGGCGTGTATGTCGATGCCGGGGCCATCCTGGTGCACGAGCGCCTGGCCATCGTCGACCCGGCCGGCGGCTCGCAGCCGTTGCTTTCCGAGGACGGGCAGCTCGCGTTGGCGGTCAATGGCGAGATCTACAACCATCGCGAACTCAAGGCCGAACTGCTGCAGCCATATGCGTTCCAGACCGGCTCCGATTGCGAGGTGATCAATGCGTTGTATCGCGAAGATACGCCGGCCTCGTATCTCAATCGCCTCAACGGCATCTTTGCGTTCGCGTTGTGGGACAGGGCAGCCGGGCGGGTGATCATCGCGCGCGACCCGATCGGTGTCGTGCCGCTGTACTGGGGGCACGACCGCGAAGGCCGTCTGCGGGTGGCGTCGGAATTGAAATCGCTGGTGGACGATTGCGCCGATGCGGCGCAGTTTCCGCCGGGCCATTGGTACGATAGCGCCACCGGCGCACTGAGCCGTTACTACGAGCGCGCCTGGCGCGAATATGCCAAGGTGGAAGGTGTGCAGGTGCAACTGCAGGAATTGCGCGAAGCCTTTGAGCGTGCCGTGCACCGTCAGCTGATGACCGACGTGCCGTACGGCGTGTTGTTGTCGGGCGGGCTGGATTCCTCATTGGTTGCAGCAGTTGCTGCGCGCTACGCCCGTCACCGCGTCGAAGAAAACGACACCACCGAAGCATGGTGGCCGCGCCTGCATTCCTTCGCGATCGGGCTGAAAGGCTCGCCCGATCTGGCAGCAGCGGAGGTGGCCGCCGCTGCGCTGGGTACCGTGCATCACGGCTTCGAATACACCTTCGACGAAGGCCTGGATGCGTTGCCCGACGTCATTCGCCACATCGAAACCTACGACGTCACCACCATTCGCGCCTCCACACCGATGTTTTTGCTGGCGCGGCGGATCAAGGCGATGGGCGTCAAGATGGTGCTTTCCGGCGAAGGCAGCGACGAGATCTTCGGCGGCTATCTGTATTTCCACAAGGCGCCGAACGCGCGCGAATTCCATGAAGAGCTGGTGCGCAAGCTCGACGCGCTGAACAACTACGATTGCCTGCGCGCCAACAAGTCGATGATGGCCTGGGGCGTGGAGCCGCGCGTGCCGTTCCTGGACCGCGAGTTCCTGGACGTGGCCATGCGCATGGATGCCAGTTTCAAGATGATCGACAAGACCAGCACTGGCGCCACGCGCATGGAAAAGGGCGTGCTGCGCGACGCATTCGCCGGCTATCTGCCCGAGTCGATCCTGTGGCGTCAGAAAGAGCAGTTCAGCGATGGCGTGGGCTACGGCTGGATCGACGGGCTGAAGGCGCATGCCGCAGCGAATGTCAGCGACCGTGAGCTCGCCGCCGCCGACAGACGCTACCCGGTCAACCCGCCGCAGACCAAGGAAGCGTATTTCTATCGCACCTTGTTCGAGCAATTTTTTCCCGGGCAGGCAGCGGCCGAAACCGTGCCGGGCGGCAAGTCGATTGCCTGTTCTTCGCCGACGGCGATCGCCTGGGATGCGAGTTTTGCCGCGATGGCAGACCCATCGGGCCGCGCGATTGCCGGGGTGCACGCGCAGGCGCTGGCCTCGTAAGGCTGCCGTAACTGCAGCGGCCGGCGCGCAATGCTGCACGGCCGGCCGCTGCGCTTGGTGCACGTGTCTTATTGCTCGTGGCGCACGCAGTAGCCATAGCGCTGCGGATCGATATCCACACCAGCCACATCGGCCTGGTTGTTGCGCCACAGGTTCGGCTTGAAGTCGGCTGCCGTGCAGTTGGCAGCGCGGTCTACGCCGATGGTGTAGGTAAATGGCGTGTTGGCGAAGCGGTTGTTCTCGAACACGTTGTCCTGGCTCATGCTGTTGTCCCAGCACAGGATTTCGGGCGTGCGATAACGCACTGCACAGGCCAGGAACACACCGGCCACCTTGTTGCCATCGAACTGGTTGTTGCTGAAGCGATTGCGCCGCGCATCCGAGAGATAGATGCCTTGGCTGCCGTTGCGCTCGAAGCGGTTGTTGCGGATCTCGCTATCTTCCAGGTGTTCGGTGGTTAAACCAGCAGCCACGTTGTCGTGGATGTAGTTGTTGACCATCGTGACCTTCGCTGTGCGGTTGAACGACACGCCGTCCCAGATCGCACCGGACACATCGTTGTTTTCGATGGTGATCTCACGGGTATCGTATTCGCTCAGCAGGCACGCGCTACGGCACTTGTTGACCTGCAGGCCGGCAAGCCGGATGCCTTGCCCGGAACGCACCACCACCGCGCTATTGCTCAAGTAGGGGCGTTCCGGCATGAACTCCTTGTCGCCGGTGCTGGCCACAATCTGCATGTCTTCGATGCTGACATTGCGGATGACGCCGGTGGGCTGCTGGTTTTCGTAATCGCCGACGACCAGGGCCGGCTGCTGCACGCCGTCGGCCATGCGCACGACGGTGCTGGGGCCTTGGCCGCGCAGGGTGAAATTGCCGCGGTGGATCGACACCAGTCCATTGAGCGGGAACTCGCCTTTTTCCAGGCATAGCACCGCCGGCTTGTCGCTTTGCGGCAGTTTGTCGATGGCTTTTTGCAGGTCCTGGCCAGGACGTACTTTGGCGGTGCATGCAGCCACAGGCGCATCCGGCGGGCCGGATTTGGCAGGCGGCGCGGCCGAGCAGGCCGTCGCGAACATCAGTGGCAACAGGGCGGAAACGGAGCGGGCAAGCAAAGGCATGCGGATTCCGGTCAGTGGGGGGGAAGAGGGCGATGTGTGGAGCAGATCTCCACATCGCGACGGGCTCTAGTGTGTCCCACCAGACGTTAAGTTCCAGCCCATGCGCACCCGCACGATTCGGCGCAGGTTCATGCCATCGCTGCAGTTGAGGCTGCATTCGGTGTGCACGCAGTCGCATCGACTGACGTGCGTCACATTGCTAACACGACGAAAGGGGTTCGGCGTCGCGATCGTCTATCGCACAAAGATGCTCGCCCCCGTCGCGCAGTGTTTGCATGCCGTTGGCACATGCGTCTGCATGCGACTCGCTGCAGCCCGTGCATGATTCAACGCTTGAAGCGTGAGTCATGCCGGTGCTGCGCAAGCGCACATCGCACGCGTGCTGCATGATGCGCGCTGACATCGCAACCGGCCGGCGGACGCACCTCGCACACCAACTGCGCGATCGTCAGAAACTGTAAGCCAGCTGCGCGTAGATGCGGCGCGGCTCGCCGGGAAAGTGCCCGGCGCGGGTGTTGAAACCGCTCACCGCATAAACCTTGTCGAACAGGTTCTTGACGTTGATCTGCAATTTCCACGCGTCCCACTGCGTCTGCCAACTGATGTCGTAAATGGCATACGGTTTGACGCGCTGCCCGTCCAGGCTGACGCGTTCGCCCACGTAGTCGGCACCAAAGGCGATCGCCGAGTGCCATGCTGGCAGGTCGTAGCGTGTCCATAGACCGAAGGTGTTGCGCGGCGCATTGGCGAAGCGATCACCGGACGCATTGGTGATGCCGTTGGTACCTGCATCGAGCACGCGTGCATCGTTGTAAGCGTAGGTGAGGTTAAGTACCCAGCGTTCGGTGAGGTCGGCCAATAGGTCCACTTCCAGGCCTTCGCTGCGTACCAGCCCAAGCGCAGAAAGTTGATTGACGCCATCGACGATGCGGCCATTGGCCTGCACGATGTTGCTGCGCTCGATGCGATACAGCGCCGTGTTGAGGGTGAGCCCGCCATCGTTGAGCGCCGTCTTCAGGCCGACTTCCCATTGCGTGCTGCGTTCTGGTGCGAACGGGCCACCCACGCTGCTGTCCTGATTGGCGGCGTCCTGCGGCAGGAAACCGCTGGCGTAACTTGCATAAGCGTTAATGCCCTCGCGCAGCACAACGGTGCTGCCGACGCGCCAACTGAGATCGTTGCCGGTGACGCGTGAGCCGTCCAGCAGGTTGTCGTCTTTGAAACCGTCCCAGCGTAGCCCGGCCATTGCATACCAGCGCGAAGTCAGCGTGAGTTCGTCCTGCAGATACGCGCCATAGCGTTGACTGCGCGTGCTGGTGGCGCGCCAGGGCAGGGTGTCCAGGCCGTAATCGTAGAAACCGCTGCGCCCGTACACAGGGTTGAACAGATCGATACCCGGCACCGGGCCACGCACACGTCCGCTGTCGGCAGTATTGGCGGTTTGCGCGCGGAAATCGGCGTCCAGGCGGTAGCCGTCAGCGCCCATCAGCAGCTTGTGTTCGATTGCGCCGGTGCTGGTGCGGTACACCGCATTGACGTTGCTGGAGATCGCATCGTTGTCGCGGTATTGATTGCGCAGCTGTCGGGTCATCCACTCGGCAGTGCCATCGCGATCGCGGTCGATCAAGCCCATCGGCTCGTGGTAGATCTGATGCTCGTCGTTCTTGAACCAACGTAGGGCCATGTCCACCTCCCAGGCGCTGGATGGCGCAAACCGGTACTGCGCAAATGCTACCTTGGCACGCATGTCCAGGAAGTCGGTGGGCTCGTTGTGGTTCCAACGCCGGTCGGTGAGGAAGTTGCCGGCGTTATCCACCGGCACGCCGCGCAGGCGGTTGCCGCCAAGGTTTTGGGTGATGTCGGTGTACTGCAGGGTCAGTTCGCCGGTATCGCCGATATCAAAGGCCACCGACGCATCGCCAATCTGGCTCTGGCTGTCGGTATTCCAGCGAAATCCGTCTTCGCCATCGGCATAGGCGCCGATGCGGTAGCGGATGCGGCCATCTTCGCGCGCCGGCCCGGTGGCTTCGAACGAGGCGGCACCGAAGGATTGATTGCCGACCTGCAGCTCCACGCGCCGCGCCGCCTGATGTCCTGGTTTGCGCGTTACATAGTTGATGACACCACCTGGTTCGCCGCCGCCGTACAGCGCACCGGCAGGGCCTTTGAGCACTTCCACGCGCTCGATGTTGAACAGTTGCGGCACCGAGAAGCCGGCGTACGGGTCGCCGCGCAGGCCGTCGTACAGCACGTTCTCCTGGCGGAAGCCGCGCAAGGTCACACCGGCATAGCTGAAGAAGCTGATGCCGCTGATGCTGCGATACAGATCGGTGATCTGCCGTGCAGCCTGGTCGTCGATCAACTCGCGCGGCAGGACCTGTACCGACTGCGGCACCAGCGCCAGCGGCGTATCGGTGCGCGTGGCAACGGCAGCGTCTTCGGATTTGTAGAGCGTCTGCGCACGGCCGACGACATCCACGCCATCCAGCTCGGTCACGGTGGGTGCGGTGTGTTGAGCGTGAGCAGGCTGGGTATGCAGAGCGAGCGCAGCGGCGAGCGCGGTGACAAGAAGCGTGGGGCGCATTGATCACTAATGGGAATGGTTATCAAATGCATCTTAGCATGATGTGAGCGCTTGATTGCAGAGGTCGCTGCCCGCGGGGTACGAGGCTTGGTAACGCAGGTGCGATTTGCGTGTGCAACTGCAGGTCCACGCGCGGAGGTAGACACGCCAGACGCGAAGACGCCGACGCCAGGAATGCAGAATGCATCGCTTCCCTTCTCCGCCGGGACATTGTTCCCCTCATTGGGAGAAGGTGCCCGGAGGGCGGATGAGGGTATGTGCGACGCCTCGTGCGCTTGTGCGCCCGAGCATTTTGAACGCCGATGTGCACGGCGACATTGCGCACCAGTCCAATACTGCGCGTTGGCCGTCCCCTCACCCCAACCCCTGTCCAGAGGGCAGAGGGGCTTTTGGAGCGGCGATGCTTGAACGTCTTCGTCCTTCTTCCCTGGCCGCTGCGCAGCAGGGTTGCCGCACTCTTTTACTGTGGATGCAACTGCAGCGTGTAGCGCGTGGCAGTGGGCAAAAACGGTGTTGGTCGTCCATGCACCCAATCGTCGTGTCCTGCGCCCCAGAACGGCGATAGCGGGTGTCCGCTCTGGCCGCCAGGCATGTGCACGATGCCGTCCTGCTCGTGGCCGGGCGAGACCACCATGCGTTCGGAGGCGCCAAAGGCCGGGCCTTGTACGCGCGGCATATCGCGGTCGCCCGGCAGGTGGTCGGCCGGCATGCATAGCCAACGCTTGGCGAGGGCGGGTAGTGCACGTGCGATGGGATGGCAGACGGCAGCGGTATTGCGCTGGCCCCAGGTGTGCGGGCCGCGCACATCGCTCTGCGCATCTTCTGCGATCACGGCGGACTGCGCGTTACGCGCCGCATCGCTGAGCAACTGCTCCCAACTTGCAAACGCTGGCGGTAACAAGTTGGCCGGGCGCTGTTGCAGCAACGGCCAGACGATGCCTTCCAACTGCGCGCGACGTGGCGGCAAGAAATCCTCGCCAAGCGCGGCGTTGGCGGGTGCCAGCAGGCCGGCTTCCACGGCATCGATGGTCTTGCTACGGAATTCGCGCACGATGCGGTAGCTGGTCGACGTGGTGGAGGCATGTCCATCCCAATCGCGCGTGGCAAGTGCGATCTGTTGCAGCGCCGGGTCCTTGCGGTGGTCGACCACGCCCCGCAGCAACTGCCACCAACGCGTGAGCAGCAGGGCGCGGTCGTCAAGCTGGATGGCGAGCAGATCGCGCTCGTTGAAGCGCTGCTGTGCGAAGAGCGCGTCGCGAATCTGCTGCGCACGCGCGCCAAGGTCGTAACCTGCATTGCCAAGCGTGGCCAGTTGCTGCGCATCGACGATGCGGCTGTTGGCGGTCCAGAGCCGGTGCGACGGCGGGTCGATCAGCGCAGGCGCCGCATCGCTACGCAGCGCCCACGGCAGGCAAGTGCCGGACATCGACGGTGTTGCAGCCACATCTGCAGGTGCGCTCGATGCTGCGTTCGACGTAGGTCCAGAGGTCGCAAGTTCGGCAATCCCGCTTGGACTGCATCCTGCATTGCGTTCCGGGCGCGCGCCGATCAGACGCCAGGCAATACGCCCGCTGTGATCGGCCAACAGCAGGTTCTGGGCCGGAATGCCGGAGCGGTCGGCCACCGCAAACGCCGCCTGCAGATCGCCCGCTGTGCTCATCTGTGCGAAGTCCAACCGAATCGCTCCCGGTAGCTGCGCGGCCCAGCGCAACGCCAGCATGCTGCCATCAGCGTTGGTGTGCAGTACCGGCCCCCACGCCGCTTCGCGCACCTCGAAACGCACCGGCGCTGCACCGGCCACGCGGATGGTTTCCATATGCGTGGTCAGCGCTTGCGCATGGCCCGGCGTGGGCGCAGGAATGCGTGCAAAATCCGCCGTATCGATATAGCTGTTGGTAAACGCCCAGGCCACATGCCCGTTGCTGCCGACGACCACCGCCGGCAGGCCGGGCAAGGTGAATCCGGTGACGTCCACCTTGCCATCGGGCGCGTTGCGGTCTGCATAGCGCAGGCGTGCGCGGAACCAGATATTGGGCGCGCGCAGGCCAAGGTGCATGTCGTCGGCAACGATGGCCCGGCCGTCGGCGGTGAGGCTGCCGTCGACTGCGAAGTTGTTGCTGCCTGGCGTCGGCGTTTCCGCGTGTGGGGCGGTCGCCGGATGCGGCAGACGTCGTAGGTCCAGCGTGGCCGCATCCGGCAAACTGGCGTCGCCCTGCGGCGGCCCGAATAACGGCGCATCCCAGCTGGAACCCTGGTGGTCGAGCAACGCCGCCAGCGCAGGCGGCACCACGGCGCGGATGCGCGCGGCAGCCAGTTCGGTCTGGTTGCTGCTGTCCTGCAGGTCCGCGTACATCGCCAGGCCAGTCAGGATGGAGTCGTCCAGCGTCCATGCGCGCGGCGTTTGGCGCAGCAGCAGGTAGGGCCAGGGCCGCACTCGGAGTGCGGCCAGCCCGGCGTTGACGCCGTCGGTATACGCCTGCAATGCGGCGCGTTGGCTGCCGGCGGCGATGTCCAGGCTGGCATGCACGCGGGCACGCAGGCGGTGCACGCGGTTGCGCTTGTCCAGATCCACGGCCTTGGCGCCGAACAGCTCGGACAACTCGCCGGCCGGCGCACGGCGCATCAAATCCATTTCGAAATAGCGTTCCTGCGCGTGCACGTAGCCGAGCGCACGCATCGCATCGAGCTGGCTCGCCGCATCGATGGTGACCACGCCGCGCCCATCGCGCTGCACGCTGACCGGCGCAGCCAGGCCGCTGAGGGCGCCGTCACCATCCAGCTGCGGCAGGCTGCCGCGCATTAATAGATAGAGCGCCATGCTGGCCATCAGGGCCAGCAGCACGATTGCCAGCAGCAGCCGGCCCAGCCATTTACGCATTGTCGGTTCCTTGAGCCCGGTTGAAGTGTGACCGGCGGACATGACCGTGGCGGGTCTAGCCGCAAGCGCAACTGAAAGTGATTCCGATTAGATCATTGCCCGCAGGCTTAGGGCACCATGCGCGCATTGCGTTGCTGGAGCACATCATGAAAGGCCATCCCGAAGTCGTCGATTACCTCAAGCAGCTGCTGCGCGGCGAATTGGCGGCGCGCGATCAATATTTCCTGCACTCGCGCCGCTACGAGGATCAGGGCCTGATGGCGCTGTACGAGCGCATCAACCACGAGATGGAAGAGGAAACCGAGCACGCCGACGCGCTGCTGCGGCGCATCCTGTTCCTGGAAGGCGACCCGGACATGCGCCCGGCCGAGTTTGCGCCCGGCAAGACCGTGGTGGAGATGCTTGAGCGCGACCTTGTGGTCGAATACGAAGTACGTGCTGCGCTCGCCGCCGGCATGAAACTGTGCGAAGACCACGGCGATTACGTCAGCCGCGACATATTGCTCAAGCAGTTGCAGGACACCGAAGAAGACCATGCGTGGTGGTTGGAGCAGCAGCTTGGCCTGATCAAGCGTATTGGTCTGGAGTTGTACCAGACCTCGAAGATCGACAAGGGCCACGCTTCCGGTTGAGCCGGCAACCGATGCTGCGCAGTCGCCTGACTGACGCAGCATGGCATCGGCTCGACATAGGACGAGCGCCTTGCCATTGCCGGTTATGGGCTGTGCGACTTGCCGGCGATTTGCAGCTGGTTGCCGGATGCATTTTCACGGAGCTGCGATGCGGCACCATCACCTGGCGCAACGCCGCGCGGTCTTGAACGGCTGGCGGCACTGGTCGCATGCGCGACATGCGACGGTCGCGATGATGCCCGTACCGCTTGGACAGCGGTGCTCAGTGGCGTTGCAGGCGATAGACAGCAGTCGATAATCCAGTGACACCCTCAGCGCGGAAGCGTGGTTCCTGATCGAGGATGTCGCGGTTTTCCAGCTGGTCCACCTGCCAAACGGCATCGAAAAGTGCGTGCACGTCTGTTGCGTTCACCGAGAACGGCGGGCCTGCCTTCTCTGCCTGCGGATATTCCAGGGTGATCAGCAGGCCGCGGCAGTGTGTCGGCAACTGCGCGTAGACCGTTTGCAGATAACGCTGGCGCAGTTCGGCCGGTAGCGCGACCAGTGCGGCACGGTCGTAGACGCCCGTGCAATCGGCCAGCACGCGGGCGTCCAACGCGAATGCATCGCCGCAGATGATCTCGATCGGGCCAGCGATGAAATGCTCGCCTGCGGCGCTGATATGCCGCTGCGGTTGCAGTCCTGCCTCATCGAAGAATTGCGTTACCGCCAGCGGCGACAGCTCCACGCCGAGCACGCGATGGCCTTGCGCTGCTAGCCAATGCATGTCCAGCGTCTTGCCGCACAGGGGAACCAGCACGCGGACCTCCTGCGGCAATTGCAGGGCAGGCCAGTGCTTTTGCAGTAGCGGCAACACCTCTTGCTGATGAAAGCCGGTCTGTCCGAGCTGCCAACGTTCCAACCAGAAATTCGTGTCCATGCATCGCCTTGTCAGTGGCTGTCTCCACTGCGGTCATGTGAGAGTGCGGCATGGCGCGTTATGAAGCGCTGCGCCGCGTCGGCAGCGCCTTTGCGCCTGCATCGTTGTGTCTGGAAAGCGCAAATACGTGATGCCGGTGCATCAGCAGGTGTGTTACCTGAAACGCCAAACGTGCTCAGACGTTTGGTCGCGTTGCACGGGAGCAGTGGAGGTTCAACTGCCCTGCGGGGCAGACGCGCTTCGTTGAAGAAGGACAAGATCCTCGGCAAGCGCAGACTCCTGCGTGTAATGGACTAGGCCGCAGAAATCCGTATCGACCATGATGCCTTCGCCAAGGTAGCTCCAGGTTTCCTGTCCCGGAAGGTAATCGGCTGTGTCCATGCAGGCGGTGACCTTGCCGCGATACAGCGTGTCGATCTGGATCAGATCGCCTGATTTCGCTTCATGGTTATCCGAATACTGCACGTCGCCTCCTGGCTCAACAACGACGCCTCAGCAGCCTGAGGCGACCGCAATCCCAGCCGCGCCGCCGTGCGGCGCAGGGGTGAACAATCGTTACTGCACCTCCAACCCGTCGACCTTCTGCCATCCGCGCGGCAACAGCGATCCACGGCTTGCCCGAGCGCCCACATACGTGTCCAGTTCCTTGAACGACAGGCTCATGGTGCGAGCGCCGCTGCGCACCAGCAGCGTGTTGCCCGGCGCTACCGCGACCACTGCCACCACGCGTTCGGTACCGAGCTTGGCCTTGGGGATCTCAATGATCTTGTTGCCTTTTCCCTTGTCCAGTTCGGGCACGTCCGTGGCCGGCACCGCCAGCAGATTGCCGGCGCTGGTGACCGCAACAATGCGATCGGTTTGCGGGTTGCTTACCTGCGCTGGCGTCAGCACGTGCGAGCCGGCGGTGAGATTGAGCATCGCCTTGCCGGCCTTGTTGCGACCAGTAAGGTTTTCGAAGCGGGTGACAAAGCCGTAGCCGTGCGATGACGCCAGCACGAAGCGGCTGGCGTTGTCGGCACTGGCCATGACCTGGAACGCCGCGCCCGATGCCGGCGAGAAACGGCCGGTCAAGGGTTCGCCGTTGCCACGTGCCGAGGGCAGGGTGTGCACGGCAGTGGAATAGGCGCGGCCATCCGAATCCAGGAACGCCACCTGGTGCGTGCTGCGGCTGCGTACCGCCGCCAGCAGGCTGTCGCCGTCGCGATACGACATGCCGGCCGGATCGACCTCGTGCCCCTTGGCCGCGCGCACCCAGCCCTTTTCCGACAGCACCACGGTCATCGGTTCGCTGGCGACCATCTCGGTTTCGTCGATGGCCTGCGCGGCGCCACGTTGCACCAGCGGCGAACGGCGCGCATCGCCGAATTTCTTGGCGTCGGCAATCAACTCGTCCTTGATCAGCTTCTTCAGCTTGGTCTTGCTTTCCAGGATCGCCATGATCTGCGCGCGTTCCTTGGCGAGTGCTTCCTGCTCGCCGCGGATCTTCATCTCTTCCAGGCGCGCCAGCTGGCGCAGCTTGGTTTCCAGGATGTATTCGGCCTGTTCTTCGCTCAGCGCAAAGCGCGAGATCAGCACCGGCTTGGGTTCGTCCTCGCTGCGGACGATGCGGATCACTTCGTCCAGGTTGAGGAAGGCGATCAGCAAGCCTTCCAACAGGTGCAGGCGACGCTCGACCTTCTGCAGGCGATGGTTGAGGCGGCGGGTGACGGTGTCGCTGCGGAAGGTCAGCCATTCGCTCAGCAACTGGCGCAGGTTCTTGACCTGCGGGCGACCATCCAGGCCGATCACGTTGAGGTTGCAGCGGTAGCTGCGCTCAAGATCGGTGGTGACGAACAGATGGCCCATCAACTGCTCGGCATCGACGCGATTGGAGCGCGGCACCAGTACCACCCGCACCGGGCTGGTGTGGTCGGATTCGTCGCGGATGTCTTCCAGCCACGGCAGCTTCTTGGCGCGCATCTGCTGGGCGATCTGTTCGATCACCTTGGACGGAGACACCTGATACGGCAGCGCATCGATGACGATGTTGGCGTGTTCTTTCTTGTAGGTGGCCCGGGCGCGCACGCTGCCGTGGCCGGTTTCGTAGATCGCACGCAGGTCGGCGGCCGGGGTGATGATTTCGGCGGTGGTCGGGTAGTCCGGGCCCAGCACGTGTTCGCACAATTCCGCGACCGTGGCATCGGGGTTGTCGAGCAGCCGCAGCAGCGCGCTGACGATCTCGTTGAGGTTGTGCGGCGGCACGTCGGTGGCCATGCCAACGGCAATGCCGGTGGTGCCGTTGAGCAGCAGGTGCGGCAGGCGTGCCGGCAGCCAGGTGGGCTCTTCCAGGGTGCCGTCGAAATTGGGCGCCCAGTCGGTAGTGCCCTGAGCGATTTCGCCCAGCAGCACCTCGGCGATCGGGGTCAGCTTGGATTCGGTATAGCGCATCGCCGCGAACGACTTGGGGTCGTCGGTGGAGCCGAAGTTGCCCTGGCCTTCGATCAGCGGGTAGCGGTACGAGAACGGCTGCGCCATCAGCACCAGCGCCTCATAGCAGGCGCTGTCGCCGTGCGGATGGTACTTACCGATCACATCGCCCACGGTGCGCGCGGATTTCTTCGGCTTGGCGGCGGCATTCAGGCCCAGCTCGCTCATGGCAAAGATGATGCGCCGCTGCACCGGCTTCAGGCCGTCGCCCAGGAACGGCAGGGCGCGGTCGAGCACCACGTACATCGAATAGTCGAGATAGGCGCGTTCGGCGTACTCGCGTAGCGGCAGCTGTTCGAAGCCATGGAAGGTGGGGCGGGTCAGATCGGTCATGTAAAGCCAGGTCCTGCGTGAGAGGAGTCTGCACCGGGGCGCGGACTCGAAGAGCGCCGATTATCCGGATGCGGCGGGGGATGCCAAGCCACGCGCGTGGGGGCTGGCTAAATAACGGGCGGGCGGGGCGCCGAAATGGCGGTGGAAAACGCTGACGAAGGCGCTGGGGCTGCTGTAGCCCAGCTGGTCGGCCACCTGCGCCACTGCGCTGCCCTGGCTCAGCCGCCGCAAGCCTTCCGCCAGCCGGGCGTGCTGTCGCCATTGCGCAAAGCTCAGGCCGGTCTCGTCGCGGAAATGCCGGCTCAAGCTGCGCGGCGACAGTCCACCCCAGTCGGCCCATTGCTCCAGCGAACGCGGATCGGCGGGGGTGTCGAGCAGCTGGCGGGCGATCCTTAATAGCCGGCGGTCGGCCGGCATCGGCAGGTGCAGGTGGTCGATCTGCACCTGCCGCAACTCGTCCAGCAGCACCGCGGCCAGGCGTTGCTGGGCGGTATCCAGCGGCTGATCCAGCGGCCAGCTGGCGGCCCGCATGACGGCCTCGCGGGCCAGCCCGGTCAGTCGGATCACCCCGCCTTGCGCAGGCAGGGCGCCGCAGGCATCGGGCCGCACCACCACGCCCCAGCCGCGCAATGGCCCGGCCAGCTCGACAGTGTGCTGCCGTCCGGGCGGCAACCAGCCAGCGCAGCCCGGCGGCAGCGACAAGGTGCCTTGTTCGGTATGCACGGTGAGCACGCCGTGTTCCACATACATCAGCTGGCCGCGGACGTGCGCGTGCCAGGCGGTTTCCGGCGCCCACACCTCGCGCAACTCTGCCAGGAACGCGATCAGCACCGGGCCATCGGCCTTTTCGAAGCTGGCGCGCACGCCTGGTGGCAATGCGTCGACCTGGGTTGGCGAGTTTTCGATACTCATTGGCCGAATTGTATTACCGAGCCACTGGGCACGGCGCGTAAGGTGGCGATCCTTGCAGGCGGTTTAATCCCTGGTGAGATAATTGCGTTGACAAATATATTTTTCGGAACAAAATGTGCGGCATGAATGTTCCGTCTACCGCCGCGCCGTCGTTTGGCTTGCTGCTGCGCCAGGTGCGTGATGCGCTGATGCGCCAACTCGATGCCGAGATGAAGGGCGAACTGCCCGATTTCGGCTTCAGCCACTACGTGGGCCTGAAGGTCCTGGCGGTGCGCTCGCCGTGCACAGCCAACGAATTGGCGCTGGCGCTGGACCAGACCCCGAGCGCGGTGACCCGCCTGCTCGACAAGCTTGAAGCACTGGGCGCGGTGCGGCGCGAGCCGCACGCGCAGGATCGACGCGCGCTGCAGATCGTCATGACCGAACAGGGCGTGGCGTTATGGGAGCGGCTGCGCTTGCGCGGCGAACGCGCCATCGAGCACGGCCTGCGCGATCTGTCTGCGCCCGAGCGCGAACTTCTTACCTCACTTCTTATCCGTGTCCGCGATGCACTCAACTCATGAACGCTGCTAGTTCCCCGACCCAGAGGCTGCGCCCGCGCTCGATGCGCCTGGCGCGGCCGTTCGTTATCACTGCCCTGGCGCTGGCACTGGCCGCCTGTGCCAGCAGCCGTGGTCTGACTCCGCAAGGCGCTGTGCTGGACCCCAGCACACTGCACGCCGAACGCACCCTGGCGCAGCAAACCACGCTGAGCCCGGCCGCGTGGCCAGCCAGCGATTGGTGGCGCGCGCTGGGCGATGCGCAACTGGATGCGCTGATCGCCGAAGGCCTGCAGCACAGCCCCAGCCTCGCTGCGGCCGATGCGCGCTTGCATCAGGCGCAGGCACGCATCGGCAGTGCGCAGGCTGAGCGCGGCCCGAGCCTCTCGGTGTCGGGTGGCTACACCGGACTGCAGCTGCCCGAATCCATGGCCGGCGAAGAGCTCGGTGGCAAGTACGGCAGCAGTGCGCAGGTGACGCTGGATTTCCGTTACGGCATCGACCTGTGGGGCGGCAAGCGCAGTGCGTGGGAAGCCGCGGTCGATCAGGCGCATGCAGCCGAAGTGGATGCGCAAGCGGCGCGATTGAACCTGTCGGCGGCGATTGCCGAAGGCTATGCGCAGCTTGCTTACGCGTGGAGTCTGCACGACCTGGCCAATGAGGAATTGGGCCGCGCGCAGAAGCTGCTGGAGCTGACCCGACAACGCCGCAGCGCCGGCATCGACAGCGAGTTGCAGGTGCGTCAGACCCAAGCGCGCGTGCCCGCTGCGCAGCAGCAGTTGCAGTCCGCGCAGCAGCAGATCGACGAAGCCCGCACCGCGCTGGCGGCGTTGGTCGGACAGGGACCGGATCGCGGCCTGGACATCGCCCGCCCGGTAGTGGGCGCGGGCATGGTCACCCAGTTGCCGAGCATGCTGCCGGCGGATCTGCTGGGCCGTCGCCCCGACGTGGTCGCCGCGCGCTGGCGCGTGGAGGCGGCCGACAAGGACATCGCAGTCGCCAAGACCCGCTTCTATCCCAGCCTCAACCTCACGGCGCTGGGCGGTGTGATCAACCCGGATGTCGGCAAGTTGCTGGAAAGCGGCTCGGTGTTCGGTCTGGTCGCGCCAGCGTTGAGCCTGCCGATCTTCGATGGCGGCAAGCTGCGCGCCAATCTGGCCGGCAGCGATGCGCAGTACGACCTGGCCGTGGCCGACTACAACCAGAAAGTGATCTCTGCGCTGCGCGAAGTGGCCGACCAGGTCACTGCAGTGCGTTCGCTGGAGCAACGTGCGCAGGCGCAGACCGATGCCGTGCAGACCGCAACGGCTGCCTTCGATCTGGCCCAGCAGCGCTACCGCGCCGGCATCGGCAGCTATCTGGAAGTGCTCAGCGTGCAGGAGCAGTTGCTCGTCGCACGCCAACGCATGGCCGGGTTGCAGTCGCAACAACTTCTGGCCTCGGTGAGGTTGCAGCGTGCGCTGGGTGGCGGATTCACGCCGGAGCCCGCACGCGATACCGCACCCACCGCGCCCACTTCCGCACAACCGAATTCCTGAGACATCGACGATGAGCCAGACGACTTCAACTTCTCCTCAGCCCGCACCCGCCGCGCCCAGCAAGCGCCGTACTGCGCTGCGCATCGTGGCCATTGTGGTGATCCTGGCGATCATCGGCCTGGTGGTGTGGTACTTCCTGGTCGGCCGTTGGCACGAAGACACCGACGACGCGTATGTGCAGGGCAACCAGGTGCAGATCACTCCGATGGTGGGCGGTACTGTGGTGAGCATCGGCGCCGAAGACGGCATGCGCGTGGAGCGCGGCCAGTTGCTGGTGCAACTGGACCCGGCCGACACCGAGGTCGCGGTGCAGCAGGCCGAAGCCAATCTCGCCAAGACCGTGCGTCAGGTGCGCGGTCTGTATCGCAGCGTCGAAGGCGCGCAGGCTGAATTGTCGGCACGCGAAGTCACGCTGCGCAGTGCGCGCTCGGACTTCGCACGGCGTAAGGATCTGGCTGCCACCGGCGCGATCTCCAACGAAGAACTAGCGCATGCCCGCGACGAACTGGCCGCAGCCGAAGCGGCCGTGAGTGGCTCGCGCGAGAGCTTCGAGCGTAATCGTGCGTTGGTGGACGATAGCGCGGTGGCCAATCAGCCGGACGTGCAGACCGCTGCCGCGCAGCTGCGTCAGGCGTATTTGAATCATGCGCGCACCGGCGTGGTAGCACCGGTGTCGGGTTACGTCGCACGTCGCTCGGCGCAGGTTGGCCAGCGTGTGCAGCCGGGCAGCGTGCTGATGGCGGTGGTGCCGCTGGAACAGGTGTGGGTGGAAGCCAACTTCAAGGAAACCCAGCTCAAGCACATGCGTCTGGGCCAGGAAGTGGAACTGCATTCTGATTTGTACGGCGGCGGCGTGAGCTACACCGGCCGTATCCAGAGCTTGGGCCTGGGCACCGGCAGCGCGTTTTCGCTGTTGCCGGCGCAGAACGCCAGCGGTAACTGGATCAAGATCGTGCAGCGTGTGCCGGTGCGAATCGCGGTGGATTCCAAGCAATTGGCCAGCAACCCGCTGCGGATTGGCTTGTCGATGAAGGTCGAAGTCAATCTGCACGATCAGCAGGGCAGCGTATTGCCGACCAAACTGGCCAATGGCGCGGTGTTCTCCACCGACGTGTATGCGCAGCAGCTCAAGGCCGCTGACGCCGATATCCAACGCATCATCCAGGACAACCTGCCGTCGCAGGCTGCCAGCAAGGCGGGCTAAGCCACCATGTCTTCGCAAGCTCCCACCGCGCCCGGCGGTCCGGCGGCACCAGCGCCCGCCGCCGGCTTTCGCCCGGCCAGTGTGGCGTTGTGCACCGTGGGCCTGGCCATGGCCTCGTTCATGCAGGTGCTGGATACCACCATCGCCAACGTCTCGCTGCCCACTATCGCCGGTAATCTCGGCGCCAGTTCGCAGCAGGCGACCTGGGTGATCACCTCGTTCGCTGTCAGCACCGCGATCGCGTTGCCGTTGACCGGTTGGTTGAGTCGGCGCTTCGGCGAAACCAAGTTGTTCGTGTGGTCCACGCTTGCATTCACCATTGCCTCGCTCCTTTGCGGCCTTGCCCAGAGCATGGGCATGCTGGTGGTGGCGCGTGCGCTGCAAGGGTTTGTTGCCGGGCCGATGTACCCCATCACCCAGAGTCTGCTGGTGTCGATCTATCCGCGCGAAAAGCGCGGGCAGGCGCTCGCATTGCTGGCGATGATTACCGTGGTGGCGCCGATCGCCGGGCCGATTCTGGGTGGCTGGATCACCGACAACTACAGCTGGGAATGGATCTTCTTGATCAACGTGCCGCTGGGCATCATCGCCAGCAGCATTGTGGGTTCGCAGTTGCGGCATCGTCCCGAACAGCTCGAAAAGCCGCGTATGGATTACATCGGCCTGATCCTGCTCGTGGTCGGCGTGGGGGCGCTGCAGTTGGTGTTGGACCTGGGCAATGACGAAGACTGGTTCTCTTCCGACAAGATCGTGGTGCTGGCCTGCATCGCTGCGGTGGCGCTGGTGGTGTTCGTGATCTGGGAGCTGACCGACAAGGATCCCATCGTCGATCTCAAGCTGTTCCGGCATCGCAATTTCCGCGCCGGCACATTGGCGATGGTGGTGGCGTATGCCGCGTTCTTCAGCGTGAGCCTGCTGATCCCGCAATGGCTGCAGCGCGACATGGGTTACACCGCGATCTGGGCCGGCCTGGCCACCGCACCGATCGGCGTCCTGCCGGTACTGATGACGCCGTTCGTGGGCAAGTATGCGCTGCGCTTCGACCTGCGCATGCTGGCCACCATCGCCTTTATCTTCATGTCGTTCACCAGCTTCTTCCGCTCCAACTTCAACCTGCAGGTGGATTTCAGCCATGTGGCGACCATCCAGCTGGTGATGGGCGTGGGCGTGGCGTTGTTCTTCATGCCGGTGCTGCAGATCCTGCTGTCGGATCTGGACGGGCGCGAAATTGCTGCAGGTTCCGGCCTCGCCACGTTCCTGCGCACATTGGGCGGCAGCTTCGCTGCATCGTTAACCACCTATCTGTGGGCACATCGCACCCAGGTGCACCACGCGCATATCACCGAGCACATTTCGGTGTATACGCCCGGCATGCAGGAACAAGTGGCTGCGATGGGGCAGGGCGACCTGCAACGCGGCGCTGCATCGCTCAATAACATGATCAACCATCAGGCCTCGCAGATGGGCTTCAACGACATCTTCTATCTGCTTGGTTGGACCTTCCTGGCGATCATCTTCTTCCTGTGGCTGGCCAAGCCGCCGTTCGGCGCCGGTGCCGGCAGTGCCGCGGCGGCCGGGGGGCACTGAGCCCCTGGTAAGAGGCTGCTAGACTCGCGCCGTCAACGCAGGAGCGGGCGATGGTCATGTGGTCGGCAGGGATGGTGCGCAGGCAATGGGACCTGCTCGATGGCAGGTCGCCATCGCTGCATCGCGTGCAATCTCGCCGATTGCGGCCGCTGCCCGCACGCCTGCTGTGCGGGCTTGTGGCTGCGACGATGCTTGTCACGCAAGTGTGCTGTTTTCCGGCGATCGCCGCGCCTGCGTCGCTTGAGGATGCGTTGACCCAGCAACTGCAGGTCAATCGTCAGCGCTATGGCATCCTCGGTCAGGCAGTGTCTGTCGTGCACAACGGCAAGCCGCTGTTTCGCGGCGTCGATGGGCTTGCCGATCTGGACACGAAGCAGGCGGTGACGCCCGAGCAGATCTTCCCGGCGTTTTCGGTGAGCAAGCTGTTCGTCAGTACGCTGATCATGCAACTGATCGAGGCGGGACAGATCGATCCGGATCAGCCGGCCAGGCGCTATTTGCCCGAGTTGCCGCAGCCCTGGGCGCGCATCACCGTTGCGCAACTGCTCAACCATACCTCCGGCCTACCCGAGTATTTCGAACCGGCGCAGATGAGTGACACGGATGAAGCCGAGGCTTCATTGCCAGCGACTGCGCAAGCGCTGTTCGACGTGTTGGCGGCGAGACCTCTGCGTTCTGTGCCTGGCAGCGAAACGCGCTACGTCAACACCAACTACGTCGTTCTTGCGCAGCTCTTGCAGGCGCATTACCGCAAGCCCTACGCGCAGGTTGCGTCAGAGCGAATCATCGAAACGCTGCAGCTGTCGCACACATTTCTGGGGCGCTCAAGGTTGCCCGCCCATGGATTGGCCACCGCCTATGTCGGCAAGGATGGAAAACTGCAGCAAGAGCCGCAGGTTGCATTGCCCGATTACGCGCTGGGTCATGGCGATCTGTACACAAGCATCGACGACCTGAGCACATTTCTGGAAGCCATGCGCACCGGAAAATTGGTGGGCAAGGCAACGCTGCAGCGGCTCTGGCAACCGCACGTGTTGGCGAACGGACAGCAAGGTTGGTTCGCCAGCGGCTGGGAGGTCGGGCAGGATGATGCGTACCCGTCTGTTGGACACGACGGCGGTGCGCGGGTCAGGGTGCGGATCGTGTTTGATCGGACGTTGGATGGCGACAGCTACAGCATCGTTTATCTGACCAATGGCAGTGCGCGAAATGTGTGGAGCAGGGTACTGGTGGATAGCGTTCTTGCCAGGGTTTCGCCGCAGCGGTTTCCCAGTAAATCGCTCTCTGAAACGTTGATCGCCTTTGCGCTGCGTGCGCCCGACGAGAAAGATCCCGGCAGTCTTGCAGAGACGCTCCGGACAGATTTCGGCTTCTCAACGGATGCGCTCGAGCGCGCGATCAATACGGCCGGCTATACCATCTTGTCCAACCTGGGCGCCGACGCAGCGATTCATGTGTTCATGCTCAACGCGCAGATGTTTCCTGCATCACGCAATGCATTGGATAGCCTGGCGGAGGCCTATGACGCAGCGGGAGACGCTGCGCGCGCTACGCGTATCAGGCAAACGATCAAGAGGAGTTCCAACGACTTAGACTGAAGCGCTGGCGATGCGTGACAGCAATTGCCGGCGCGTTATCGATTGTCGGCTGCCGGTTGCGCCGCGTGCGATAACTGGAGAGCTTTATCGTCTGCAGTATCCCGTTCGGTTAGCGTTTTCTGTTTGCGTGCCGCTGCAAGATTGCTAGCGCGATTGCCTTCAGGGTCAACGTCAAGCAACTGCAGCGCTTGTCCCTGGTAGCGCACGTCCAGCGCGTCCTGCAGGCGGCGCAGTGTCTGCACATGGCCGCAGAGCGCGGCGGCCCTGGCTTCAATCGTCCTGGCGCGCGTGTCTAGCCTGGCATCCAGTTGGCTATCCATCGCTTGCGCACGGGCATCGATCCCGTCCGCGCGGCCAGTGGCAATCTGCCACATCATGTGGCGCGCGATACTGCCCTTGAAGCTGTCGGCTTCTTGTTCGACATAACGCTCGAAGTTGCCATCGAAGGCCTGTTGCTCCCAGCGCCCTTTGCCCAGCGTGCCGTCGACATAATCGCTGGCACGCCGGCGCAGGCGTTCGATCTTGCGGGCGTTGAGCCAGCTGCCGGTCAATACCTGGACCACACCGCCCAGCGCGTCGTAGCTCAGGTCAATCATCTCGTGCGCTAACCCAGAAACCTGCGGCATCAGCAAGCGGGTTTCTTCTTCCATCTTCCGCAGTCGTTCGCGGTCTGCAGCACCGATCGGTTGCACCTGATGATCGATGCTCAGTTCGCCTGCGTGGAAGAACACTTCGCGCGGTATGCCATTGTCGCGGTACAGCCAGATACCGCCGCTGTCGGCAAGCACATTGAAGGATGTGCCAAGCCCGCATTGCCGCGAAGACACCTGCGCGCGATGCGTCTGCGATGGGCGGCTTTCGGCATCCTGCGCCGACGCCTGCGCGCTGAGTGCGGCAATCAGCAACAGGGCACGTTGCAATGGGCGAAGCATGGGCGAAGTGCCGTGATGGGCGACGCGTCATCCTCGCCTGTGGTGACGGCCGGTGACGCGTGTCGAAAGTCACTGCGTCGCACGGCAGGGCGGGTCTGGATCGCGCTGAGGCCCCGCGCTATCTGCAAGCCGCAACCAGCACTGCTGCGCGCGCGCGTTGCTTGCGGATCATCGTGCTCAGACGCGGAGCAGCTTGGCGCCCGCCGGCTTTGGGGGTGTCGTCGTCAAACGAGGGTGACGTGCTTGCTGGATGTGCTCCCAGACAGCGCTTGCGACGGCGAGCGGGATATATCAGGCAACCGCCCAAACGAAAAAACCCCGCCGAAGCGAGGTTTTTTACGATCTACCGTGAGTCGTGGTGCCCAGGAGAGGACTCGAACCTCCACGAAGTTGCCCCCGCTAGCACCTGAAGCTAGTGCGTCTACCAATTCCGCCACCTGGGCGACTCAGGGGGAGAATTGTGCAAGGTGCGCGCGAGGCTGTCAACGCATCCGGCACATTTTTTCGTGGCGACTTGCGCCGCATGGCAACCCAACCAGCCCGAGCTGGCGTATGTACGCATCGGTGCATGCGCCCAATACGCTTACGGCAACTGTGCGGCCTGCAAGGTGACTTCCGCGCTCTGCACCGGTTCGTTCGCCGAGCGCGCCAGTTGCACGCGATAAGTGCCCGTCGCGATCGTCCAGCGACGTGCCTTGGCGTCGAAATCTGCCAGGGTCTTGGGCTCGGCAATCACTTGCACGCTGCGCTTTTCGCCTGGCTTGAGCGTGAGCTTCTGCCAGCCGATCAGGCGCAGCGGGGTGGCGTGGCCATCGGGCAGGGTGACGTAGAGCTGCGGCACGGCAGCCCCTTCGCGCTGACCGATATTTTCCACCTCGAAACTGGCGGTGAGTTGGCTGCAGTTCGCCTCCACACGCAGCCCGCCCATGCGGAACTGCGTGTACGTCAGGCCATGGCCGAACGGGTAGCGTGGCGTCAGCTTGCGCGCGGCAAACCATTTGTAGCCGACGTTGGCGCCTTCGATGGCGTAGTCGATGCTGTCTTCGCCAGGCTTGGCCGGCTTGAAGCCCAGGCCCGGAATCGACGGGCGCGGCAGCTGCGATTCGTCCACCGGCCAGGTCACCGGCAGGTGGCCGGAAGGATTCACTGCGCCGGTCAGCAGGTTGGCAATCGCCTCACCGCCACCGATGCCCGGGTACCACGCCTGCAACACCGCCGGCACGCGCTCGGCCCACGGCATGCGCACCGGCCCGTTGGTTTCCAGCACCACGGTGGTCTTGGGGTTGGCCTTGGCCACCGCCTCGATCAAGGCGTCCTGGTTGTCGGGCAAGCGCATGTCCGGCAGGTCCACCGATTCTGCCGCCCATCGGGTAGCGAACACGATCGCCACCTCGGCGGCCTTGGCCGCGCGTGCCGCGGCAGC
Organism: Xanthomonas prunicola; assembly: GCF_002846205.1. Classification (GTDB taxonomy): domain Bacteria; phylum Pseudomonadota; class Gammaproteobacteria; order Xanthomonadales; family Xanthomonadaceae; genus Xanthomonas; species Xanthomonas prunicola. Next base: position 219,455 of record NZ_PHKV01000003.1, on the reverse strand, counting down.
GCGGTCCTTGCCGTCGACATAATCGATCTGCACGTTCGGCAACGCGGCGCGCAGCGCCTGCAGCGGCGAGGACGGATGGATGATCACCGGGCCGGGCCAGGTGGTCGGGGTGAGGCCGGGTACGGCGTTGCCACCGTTGATGGTGTAGTCCACACGCGAGGAACCACCGCCGGACATCACGCCCTTGTCGGCGTAGCCACCGATCACCGCGATGCGGCGCACGTCCCTGGACAGCGGCAACATGGCCTGCTCGTTGCGCAGCAATACGCTGCCTTCTTCGGCCACGCGCTGCGCAGCCAACAGACCGGCATTGCCATCGATGGGCTGGCGCTGGGTCGGATGATCGAACGCGCCATGCGCGAACAGGCTGCGCAGCACGCGCTTGACCATGTCGTCAAAGCGCGCGCGCGGCACCACGCCGGCCGACACCGCCATGCGCAACGGCGCATCGAAGAACACCGCCGCATCGAACACTTCGCCTGCCGATTGTTGATCCAGCCCGGCCAACGCCGCCTTGGAGCCGCTGTGCACGCCGCCCCAGTCGGACATCACGTAACCGGGGTATTTCCATTCCTGCTTGAGCACCTGGTTGAGCAGGTAATCGTGCTCGCAGCCGTAGACGCCGTTGATCTTGTTGTAGGAGCACATCACCGAGGCCGGGTCGCCGATCTTCAGTGCGATCTCGAACGCCAGCAGATCCGATTCGTGCATCGCCTGCTCGCCGATCTGCGCGCTATGGAAGTTGCGCCGCGTCTCCATGTCGTTGAGTGCGAAGTGCTTCATCGTCGACAGCACATGTTCGCTTTGCACGCCACGAATCGATTCGCCGACCATGGTGCCGGCCAGCAACGGATCTTCACCCGCGTATTCGAAATTGCGCCCGTTACGCGGATCGCGCTGCAGGTTGACGCTGCCGGCGAGCAACACGTTGAAGCCCTGCTGCCAGGATTCGCGACCCATGGTCTTGCCACCGGCATAGGCCAGCTGCGGATTCCAGCTCGACGCGGTCGACGGGCCGGACGGCATCGCGGTGGCGTAATCGCCCTTGCGGATGCCGCCGGGATTGGTCACGCCCACGCCGGCATCGGCCAACTGCTGCGCGGGGATGCCCAGGCGCGGAATACCGGGCACATAGCCGGCCGAACCGAGCGCACCTTCAGGCTTGGGAACCTTGTCGGTGCCCAGGCCGAAATAGCTGCGCAGCATCTGGAATTTTTCGTCGTCGGTCATCTGCGCCAGTAGCCGGTCCGCACGCTGGTCGGCGGTCAACCCGGTGTCCATCCACGGCTGCGATGCCGGTGCGGATTGGGCGCTTGCCAACGGTGCGCCCAGCGCAATGCCCATGCCCATGAGAACTGCCAATACAAGGGGGCGAGGGCGATTAACGGGCGTTGTAAACGTTTTCATATCAAGCTGTGGCACGGGGTGTCCTTGTAGTGCTGGGTCATAACAAATCAGGGGGCACCGGAGTGCCCGAATCGGCGCGACGCGGCGGTGCCGCGCGGTCGCTTGCCGGAATCGACGCGGCGGTTAGAAGTCGATCTGCGCGGTGCGGAGCACTGGGTAGAGCTGGTAGCGCTCATCCCACGATGCGTGGCGCTTGGCGAAGAATTCCAGACGTGCCTGCGGGTTTTTGGCAAAGTCCGGGTCGCTGGCGATGCGCTGTTCGAATTGCGCCTTCAATGCGGCATCGTGCGCAAGCATGCCGCGCGCCACCTCTTCGGCGACGTAGGCTTCCATGTATTCCTTGCGCTCGAACGCGGTGTTGAAAAAGCCCCACTGCAGCAGCGAATCCGGTGCCTGCGGTTCCAGTATTGCCATCACCAAACGCGCCTTGGGTTGCGCGATCGGCACGAACAACGAGCCGGCCGGTACGGTGCGGGTTTCATCGCGCCATTGCCCGCTGAGTTCGACGGTCTGATGGCTTTCGTTGGAGCGTGCCGCGAACTTGACGGTATCGGCGCGGAAGGTCTGCACCGGGCGCTCCGCTGCACTGCCGATCGTCTGAAACGCGATGCCATGCAGGCGCAGTTTTTCGCCCACCAAGGCGGCTTGTGCAGCGGGTACCAGATAGCCGCCGCGTGGCGCATCTACCACCACATCGGGCTTGATCTGGTCGCGCAGCGGCACCTGCCAGATTTGCGGTTTGCTCTCGTCGTAGTGCGTCATCAGCGCGCCGGAAATCGGCGAAGGCGTGCGCGTATACGCGTAGCCACGAAACGCGACCGTGCGCGCCTGCGGGCCGGCAGCGAAGCTCAACGGCTCGGACGTGCCAGCCAGATGCGTGGCGCGTTGATCGGCAGCCACTGCATTGGCGCGCCACTGCGCGCCATTGCGCGCGGCCTGCTGCAGCACCGAGACGATGGCATTGCGGGTGACACGCACGCGCGTGGGGTAATCCTTCCACGAATGCGTTTCCACCAACATCCCGAAGCGGTTGCGTAGCAGGAAATAACCGTGCGAGAAGCGCGGAGGCGAGACGTCGTCGGCAAAGCCGGAACTGGGATCGTCTTCGTGCACGAAGGACGGGTAATACGGCAGCGGCAGCGAGCCCTGTTTTTTCAGGTCGGCAAGCACCGCGTCGCGCCAGCGTGTGCCATCGCGCTGCAAGGTCGCATCGCCGGCATGCACGGGTTCCACCTGCACCGATACGTCGTGTTCGAATTTGGCGCCATCGGTGACGTGCAGGTCCACGTACATGAGCGGGTCCCACTGCTGTACTAGCTGCAGCATGGCCTGCATTTCCGGCGCATCGGCCTTGACGTAATCGCGGTTGAGATTGAGGTTCTGCGCGGTGGTGCGCCAGCCCATCTGCTCGGGGCCGCGCTGATTGGGGCGGTTCCAGGCGCCGAAGCGCTCATGCCCGTCGACGTTGAACACCGGCACGAACACCCACACAACCTTGTCCAGCACGCCTTTGCCGGCCTTGCCGTCGAGCAACTCGCGCAGCGCCAAAAAGCCCGCGTCCTTGCCATCGATCTCGCCGGCATGGATACCACCCTGGATCAGCACCACCGGCAGTTCGCGCCGCGCGGCCGATTGCGTGTCGAGCGCGCCACTGGTGGAGGCGACCAAGGCCTTCATCGGGCGGCCCTCCGGCGTGGTGCCGAACTGGATGCAGCGCACCGCCTGTGGGTAGCGCTGCGCAAACGCATCGCATAGCGCAATGACTTCGTCGTAGCGTCCGGTCTGCACGAAACCGCTGCGCTCTGCCTGCGTTGTCAGCGGCGTGGCAGCCAGGGCGGCGGGGGTGGAAGTCAGCAGCAACAGGCTCAGGGCCAGGCGGGTGAAGCGGGGCATCCAGCGGTCCATTGTTCCAGGAAAACGTTTGCAATGTAGCCGAGCCAGCGTGCGAGGCCAATCTGCACTGCGTCATGGTCCCGCCGTGATCCATGCAGCGCGGAGAGCGTAACCGAACGCGGCAATGGAGTTCTGTCGACCATGTGATCGGCGTCCGAGGCGGGCGAAAAACGACGCGGAGGCCGCGCACCGTTGGCGCCAGCGCCGTTGTCCGCACACTTGCTCAACATGGCCCACCTGGGAACACGGTCTGTCAGCCGCGCCCGCGCGTGACAGTTCGGGCCGCGCAATGGCGGCATGCGGGTGCCCGCCGGTACGATAGGGGCTGTTTTCAGCACGACCGGACTGCCTTTGACCACCTCCATCTCGCCAGGCGCTTCTGCCGGCGCGCGGCTGCCGCGCCAGATTTCGTTCATCATCGGCAACGAGGCCTGCGAGCGTTTCAGCTTCTACGGCATGCGCAACATCCTGGTGCAGTTCCTGATTACCTCGCTGCTGCTGCAGGAAGTTGGCGGGCCGGGCCGCGAGGCCGAAGCCAAGCACATCCTGCACAGTTTCATGATCGGGGTGTTCTTCTTCCCGCTGCTGGGCGGCTGGCTGGCCGACCGCTTTTTCGGCAAATACAACACCATTCTGTGGTTCAGCCTGATCTATTGCGCCGGGCACGCCTGTCTTGCGCTGTTCGAAGACAGCCGTGACGGGTTCTTCCTGGGCCTGGGCTTGATTGCCCTCGGCGCAGGCGGCATCAAACCGCTGGTGGCCTCGTTCATGGGCGACCAGTTCGACCAGTCCAACAAGCATCTGGCCAAGGTGGTGTTCGACGCCTTTTACTGGATCATCAATTTCGGCTCGTTGTTCGCCTCGTTGCTGATTCCGCTGGCGTTGAAGAATCTTGGCCCGGCCTGGGCATTCGGCATCCCCGGCATTTTGATGTTCGTGGCCACGCTGGTGTTCTGGCTCGGGCGCAAGCGCTATGTGCTGGTGCCGCTGCCGCCGAAGGACCCGCATGGTTTCGCTGCGGTGGTGCGCACTGCATTACTGGCGCATGCGCCGGGGCGGGGTCGCCCCGGGTTGGTGCTGGCGGTCGTGTCGGTGTTGCTGGCGCTGGCCGGTTTCGCGCTTATCGAACAGTTGGGCATCGTGGTGTGCCTGTGCATGGCACTGGTGCTGTTGCTGGCCGGCATCGGTGGCGGCACTTGGTGGCAGCTGGAACGCGCGCGCGGCACGCATCCGGATGCAGCGGTCGAAGGCGTGCGCGCATTGCTGCGGGTGCTGGTGATCTTTGCGCTGGTGACGCCGTTCTTTTCGTTATTCGACCAGAAGGCGTCGACCTGGGTCCTGCAGGGGCGCGAGATGACGATGCCGGCCTGGTTCACCGCCTCGCAGATGCAGGCGCTCAATCCGCTGTTGGTGATGCTGCTGATTCCCTTCAACAACCTGGTGCTGTACCCGCTGCTGCGGCGTGGCGGCTGGGAGCCCACCGCGCTGCGCCGCATGACCTGCGGCATCGCCTTCAGTGGCCTGGCCTGGATCGCGGTCGGCGCCATCCAGATCAGCATGGATGGTGGCGAGCCGATGCACATCGCCTGGCAGATCCTGCCCTATGCGCTGCTGACCTTCGGTGAGGTGCTGGTGTCGGCCACCGGCATCGAGTTCGCCTACAGCCAGGCGCCGCCGTCGATGAAGGGCGTGGTGATGAGTTTCTGGTATCTCACCACCACCGTGGGCAATCTGTGGGTGCTGCTGTCGAACGTGGCAGTGCGCAACGCGACGGTGACCGCGCATATCGCCGATACTGGGTTTAGCGAAGCGGCATTTTTGATGTTCTTCTTCGCGGCGTTTGCATTCCTGGCGGCCCTGGCCTTCGGCCTGTACGCACGCCGTTATCGCATGGTCGACAATTACCGTACTGCCTGAGGTCTGCATGATTACCCTGATCCTGATCGCCATCACCGGCATCGTCTCGTGGATGGCGTTCAACAACCGCAAATTGAGCGACCGGCTGATCCTGTGGCCGCCGGCGGTGGACAAGCACAAGCAGTACGACCGCCTGGTGACCTACGGCTTCATCCATGCCGACCTGGGGCACCTGGTCTTCAATATGGTCACGCTGTTCTTCTTCGGCCGGGTGATCGAGCAGGTGATGGCCGAGCTTACCGGCAGCGTGCTGACCTATCCGTTGTTCTATCTGGCTGCACTGGTGGTCTCGATCCTGCCCAGCTACCTGAAGAATCAGAAGAATCCCAATTACCTCAGCCTGGGTGCGTCCGGCGCGGTCTCAGCGGTGTTGTTCGCCTTCATCCTGCTGCAGCCATGGACGATCATCCTGGTGCTGTTCATTCCGGCGCCGGCGATCATCTATGCGGTGTTCTACGTCGGCTACAGCCTGTGGATGGACCGCCGCGGCGGCGATCGCATCAACCACAGCGCGCATCTGGCCGGCGCCGCGTTCGGTGTGATGTTCATGCTGATCATGGAGCCGCGCGTGTGGCAGGTGTTCCTGGAACAGCTGTCCCATCCACGCTTCGGCTGAGCGCGGGCTGGCGGCGATTGTGCTGGCACAAGGCGGCTTGCAATCGCCTGTTGATAGCGGGTGTTTGCGAGTCGTCGCATAGCGCGAACGGTGGTTGCAGCAGGCGCAGTGTGGCGCTCGACGGCAGCAGGGTCGAACGGAATGGGCCGTTGCGGGAAGCGGATTAGCAGCGGCTCCATCAGGCCGAGCCGTGGCCGATGCGCCACGGTGGCGTGGGCCTGGTAGATGAGGGCAGCGTCCAACAGGGGCGCGCAGTCACGGGCCGGCTGCAGCGATGCCTGAACTAGCCGGCCCCTTTGCTGTTGCTCCAGTTCCAGACAACGCTATCGGTACGCAGCCGGCGACGGCATGCTCAATGCGATCGACGACGGCGCCACGGACGAGACCGCCACGGCGCAGCGATGCCAGCTCAGGCCGCGTTGCGTTCCTGGTCAGTGCTGGATGCCACGCCGTAGGCCTGCTGCAGGCGCTCGTACACGGTATCGTTGAGCTGCGTGAAATCCGGAGTGTGGGTATCGCCTTTGAGGGCGAACTGGAACAAGTTTTCCAGCAACGAGCTATCGCTGTCAGCGCTGTGTCCTGCCGAATCGTGGTTCATGCGGTGGCTCCCTCTTAGATAGGCGAAGACGTCGGCGGCTTCCGCAGACCGGTCGCAGCGATTGCCTTCGGGTCAGCTATCGGCGCTTCCCGAGTGAACTTGAGCGCGCTTTCTGCAAGCTGCGCCGCCGATCACAGCATCGATTCACTTTCACGCAGGCGCGGCGTCGCGCTGGTCACACTGATGACCACTTCCTGCTTGGCGCAGACAATGAGAGAGGTGTCGACAGTGCACGCAGAACACGATCTTGCCCGTCAGCGTTTCGACATAGATACCGATGGACATCGCGCCGAGCTGGCGTATCGCTGCCAGGGTGAGATCATGACCATCACCCACACGCAGGTGCCAGACGCGATCGGCGGACGCGGTATCGCTGCAGTGTTGGTCGAGGCTGCTCTGGACTATGCACGCCAAAGCGGTTTGAAAGTGGTGCCGGCCTGCAGCTATGCCGATGCCTACGTGCGGCGACATCCGCAATTTCAGGATCTGCTGGCCTGACCAGCAGTCGAGTCTTTTCGTAACGCTATTTATCAGGGGAGCGGGCGGTAATGGGGCGGTTGCTTGGAGTCAAGGCAGTGCAGGGCTTGTTGGTGTTGGTCGCGTTGGCAGGGTGTACGCAACGTGCACCGACAGCCGCAGAGCCGAACGAGCCTGCAGCTGAAGCAGCGGCCGCGACAGCGCCGCCTGCAGCGCCGACCGTCGTAGAGAGCGGCGGCCCGCTGGAAGATGTGATCGAACATGCGCCCGCCTATATGGTGGGCATCAGCTATCCGCACGGGCTGGATGCGTATCCGGAACTCACTGCGCTCATTCGCGGCTATGCGCAGGACGCGCGTGCCGAACTGATGCAAGCCGTGTCCGGCCTGGGCAACGACAAGCCGGCCGTGCCGTATGAGCTGTCGCTGGCGTTCGAGACGATGTTGCAGACCCCCGACCTGATCGTGATTTCTGCCGACGGCAGCCGTTACACCGGCGGTGCGCATGGCGAGCCGCTGGTGGCGCGTTTGGTATGGTTGGTCAAGGAGCGCAAGCAGTTGACCGCGCAGGCACTGATTCCGGACCCGGCAGGCTGGGAAAAAATCGGCAGCGGGGTCGCGGCGCAATTGCATGCTGCAGCGACCCAGCGCGTCCAAGCGGATCGCGTGCCGGTAGAAGAGCAGGCCGAACAGGTGGCGTCGGCCGATCGCATGATTGCCGAAGGTACTGCAGCGCAAGTGGATAATTTTGCACAATTCGTGCCGGTGTTGAATGCGAGCGGGCAGATCACTGCCGTGCGGTTTGTGTTTCCGCCGTATCAGGTGGGCCCGTACTCGGATGGCACGCAAACGGCAGAGGTCGCTGCCTCCACGCTATTGCCTTGGGTCGCACCGGAATATGTACATCTCTTCGCTCGCTGAGGTGTTGCGCAGCGCTTGATGTGATTGAATGGCGCGGCCATTCAGTAATGTATTCCAAACGGGTGATATGAGTAGTTTCGATCCAACCGCAAGGCGCGTGGACCATACCTGCGTGCGTTATCCAGCGTTCCCGCGGGAGCCGGCAGTGCTGGTGAGACTGATCAAGCATCTCTACAAGCGACTGCACACGCAGGCCTGTGCACTGCTCAGGCCATATGGCATCAGTCCGCCCGAATACGAGATTCTGATGATGCTCTACGGCACGTCGGAGCAAGCGATCACGCCGACCGAGGTGGCCGAAGCCGCCAGCGAAAAACCGGCCAACATCACCCGGCTGACCGATCAGCTATGCGAGAAGGGGCTGATTATGCGTGCCAGCAGCTCAGACGATCGGCGCAAGATCGTACTGACGCTGCTGCCTGCCGGGTTGGCCTTGATCGAAAGCCTCTTGCCCGATGTCTGCACGCTGGTGAATGCAGAAACCGCGAGCATGAGTGAAGCCGAACAGCTGCGTTTGGAAAAGCTGTTGAAGAAGCTGCTGGAGAGCGTGGACGCGATTTCCGAATGAGTCCTTCCGGACCGGGCGACCACTGTCGTGCGGTTCGCGGTTGACTGCAGGTGCACGATGCGCTTGCGCCAGGCCGCATTGGGCGCGCGGCTTAACGCCACTGGCGCGCGCGCGCATTGCGCTCGCCTTCGGCGTCGAGGGCCTGGCCGTCGATGCGCGCGTCGATGGCATCCAATAAGGCGGTCGGCAGTGTGCTGGAGGCCATGCGCAACTCGCTGTCGTTGCCTTGCGGCTGCATCGGCGCAACCACTTCGATGCGCCAGCGCTCGCCCTGACGGCAAGCCAATCCAGCGTGGCTGGATTTCAGTGAAAAGCTGCGGCAATAGTGGCCATCGCGCGCGCGAAAACTCAGGCCCATGCGAACCTCGTCCTGCTGCTCGCCTGAAAGCTGGCGGTCCAGTGCCAGCGCAAGTGCACCGCTGGCGTCGTGTCCTTGCTCGGCCAACACGGCAGACGGCGCAGGCTGCGGCGGCTGACGTTGCCACAGCCAGAGGCCGATCAGCAGCGCGGCCGCGATCGAACCGGGCACAGCCCAACGCCGCGCTGCGTGCCGCCGCATTGCAGGCACCGGCGCTTTAGTAGGGACGGTGGCCGTGATGACAGAGCTCTGCGGCGAGGTCGGTGGGCGCTGTCGCACCGCATCCAGCAAGTGCGCCGGGATGGGTTCCTCGAGCACCGATGCATAGCCGTTACGCAGTCGCGCTTTCACCTGCTGCAACTGACGCACCTCCGCAGCCCGCTGCGGATCGGTCGCGAGCGCGGCTTCGACGCGTTCGGCCTGATCCGGTGTCAACGCGCCGTCTGCGTACGCCTGCAGACTGGATTGGTCGATGTCCTTCACGGGGTTTCCTCCAATAACGCCTGTAGCGCTTCGCGGCCGCGTGCCAGGCGACTGGTCAGGGTGCCGATCGGGATTTCCAGGACCGCAGCGGCGTCCCGATACGACAATCCCTCGATCAACACCAAGGCGATCGGCCACCGTTGCTCGTCGGGCAACTGCGCCATCGCCGTCTGTACCGCCATCCACTCCTGCTGGCGCTCCATCGGGCTGTCGCCTACCTGTTCTCCTTCTGCGGCGCTGACGAACAGCTGGCGTCTGCGCCGCTGCGCGCGAACTTCATCGAGCCAGGCATGACGGATGATGCCAAACAGCCAATATTGCAGCGGCGTTTCCGGCCGCCACTGCGCGCAATGACGCAAAGCCCGTTCGATCGCCACCTGCAGCAGATCGTCGGCATCGGCAGGATGGCCGGCAATCGCGCGCGCGAAACGCCTGAGTCGCGGTAGCAGTGCACAGATGCCGTCGCTGACGGGCGCCACAGGGTCAAGCTCATTCATCAGCTATACGTCTGGCAAGGTGGTTTTCTTCCGTGCACGCTGTAAGCGTTCACGGTGCGTCTGCGAGGCGCGATTAGTGTGGCATGGCATGCAACAAGCGACCATGGTGGGGTGGGCGATGGCGAAAATCCGGGGCACGCGCTGGTGCTGGCTTGCACTACTGGCTGTCGGCCAGCCGGTGTCGGCGCAACTTGCGTTGCCCTCTGTCGGGGGGCTGGCGAACGACGTGACGCAAGCCGTACCGCCGCTGTCGGCTGCGCCGGATCGCGCGTTGCAGCAAGCGCAGGGCGATCTGCGGCGGTTGCGCAGGCTGCGCCTGGATGCGCTTGTACGTGCGCGGCCGCGCGATCTGGATCGCGATGCCGATGGCGCGATCGTGATGCGTGGTCAGATCGTGGCGTTGGCGCCGGGTCCAGCGGCCTTGCAGACAGCGCAGACAGCCGGTTTCGTCGTCGCAGAGCAACGCGGCTTCGATGCGCTCGGGTTGCGCGTGGTGGTGTTGCGTGCGCCGTCGGGTCTGGCAACGCAACAGGCGATGCAGCGGCTGCGCCAGCTCGACCCCCAGGGCGAGTATGTCTACAACCATCTCTATAGCGAGTCCCAGGCCGGCGAGGCGCCCGCTGTCCAGGCGCCTGCCGGTTCGGCTCAGACCGATACGGCGGCGGGGTTTCGGGTGGGGCTGATCGATAGCGGTGTCGACGCGGGGCATCCTGCGCTGGTCGGTGTGCAGGTCCAGCGCTGGGGGTGCGATGGACGCGCGCGCCCTCAGGTCCACGGCACTGCGGTGGCATCGCTGTTGGCCGGACGCGCGGTCACGCATGGTCCCATCGCGCGCACTTTATTCGCGGCCGATCTGTATTGCGGTACATCCAGCGACGGTGCAGCGGTCGAACTGGTCGCTGCGTTGGCCTGGATGGCGCAGCAAGGCGTTGCGGTGATCAATATCAGCCTGGTCGGGGCACCTAACCGGCTGCTGGAACGTGCGGTGGCCGCGTTGGTGGCTCGCGGTCATTTGCTGGTGGCGGCCGTCGGCAACGATGGACCGGCGGCGCCGCCGCTTTATCCGGCCTCCTATCCCGGTGTGATCGGCGTGACTGCGGTCGACACGCGGCTGCGTGTCCTGCCGGAGGCCGGGCGCGGTACCCAGGTGGTGTTTGCCGCGATCGGCGACATCCTTGCCGCCGCGCCGCAAGGGCAGTGGAAACGGCAGCGCGGAACCTCGTTCGCTGCGCCGCTGGTGGCGCGGATCGCGGCGCAATCCCTCGCGCAGCCCGATCCTCAGGCCGCTGCTGCGCTGCGTGCACAGTTGCAACGCAGCGCGCACGACCTTGGGGCGAGCGGCGTCGACCCGGTGTATGGCTACGGTGTGCTGGGCGAAGAGCTCCCCCTGCAGCGAGCCCCGGAGCGGTGAATGCTTCCTGTCTGCGTAAGGCCAGGTCGGGATGAGCGCTTGCGTTCGGTTCGTATGGCTGGGTGAGGCCGCAGATTGGCTGCGGCAGCGAAGGAGATAGCGATGAAGAACACGACCTTGATCTCCAGTGCGGTGATGGCTGCGGTGTTGGCGCTGGGCCCCGGGCTGGCGGGCGCACAGGCACTCGGCGGTGCCGGCGGACTCACCGGGACGGTGGGCGGCACCGTCGGTGGGGTGGGCGGTGCGACGCTTGGCGGTAACGTGGGCGGCGCTGGCACTCTGGACGCAGGGTCTACGCTCGACCACGGGCAGCGTGCGATCGATGCGCAGTCGCGGCATGTGCGTGGCGCAGCGCAGCGGACCGCCGCGCGCGGTGCCGCCGCCGCCTCGGCGACGAAGGATGCCGCCGGCGATGCCGCCATGGGGGCAAAGACCATGACCGAGACAACGGCCGCCAGTAGCGTAGCGACAGCGCGTAACACCGCGCAGATGGCACATAGCGGCGCGAACAGTGCTGTCGGCAGCGCGCAGACGGCTGCCCGCGCGACTGGCTCGGCTGGCATGCAGACGGTTCAAGGAGCCGCTGCCTCCAGTCATGCCGGCACGCTAGGCACTCCGGCGCTGAGCGGGAGTGGTGCAGCCGGCGGAAGCGCCTCGCACACTGCTAACGCCAACATGAGCCCGTCGTCGGCGCGGGTGTCGGGCGGGGCCAGCGCATCCGGGTCTGGTGCTGTGCAAGCCGGGAATGGACAGGGCAATGCCAGCGGTTCGGTCGGTGCTGGCGTCGACACCAGCGCTTCGAGTCAGGGGCAGTAACCTGACCTGAGTCCGTGAAAGACAGATGCGTGGTCGTTGCTGCAGAGGCAGTTCAGCGGCGCCCGGTTCACCGGGCGCCGCTGTTGTTTGTGGGGAGCGTCAATGAGCGAAGTGCCATTGAGTTGAGCGCACTGGGCGTGTCAATCGCACCTGTGCCGATGGCGGTACTGTGCACGTGCCCGACAAGCCGACAAGGCGCATAACCACATCACTGCGGGAGTCGCTTTTATCCGCCCTTCGGGGTGCCTTCCGTGCCCAGCAGAAGATCGCATCGGCGAAATTTGCGATCAAGCGCCGATCTGGGAATGCTGGGCCAGTGCGCTGCATGCGATCGGTGGGATTCACACGCAAACACCCGTTTCCCCCTCTCCCACAGGCGGGAGAGGGGGCAAGCGTTGATAGCAGGCCAGCGAACGATGCATCATCGCCAGCCGCTTTGGACTCAGCGCTTTGGTGTTTCCGCTGTCTCGGTCAGGCCTCGCTTTTCGAGCAGCGGCTCGATCTGCGGCGCATGCCCGGCAAAGTTCTGGAACAGCTCCATCGCATCCACGCTACCGCCGCGCGAGAGCAGAGTCTTGCGGAAACGATCGCCATTGGTGCGGCTCAGACCACCGTGCTGCTTGAACCACTGCTGGGTATTGGCGTCCAGCACTTCCGACCAGATGTAGGCGTAATAGCCCGCTGCGTAACCGCCCATGATGTGGCTGAAATACGGCGTCTTGTAGCGCGGCGGCACCGGTGCATAGGCGATGCCGTCCTGCTGCAGCGCCTTGGCTTCGAATGCCATCACGCCAGCGGCGTCCGGTACTTGGTTGGCGCTGACCTGATGCCAGTTCTGATCCAGCATTGCCGCACCCAGATACTCGGTAGTGGCAAAGCCCTGATTGAACTTGGACGCGGCAATCACCTTGTCCAGCAGTGCCTGCGGCATCGGCGAGCCGTTCTGATAATGCTTGGCGTAGTTCTTCAGGATGGACGGCTCGTCGGCCCACATCTCGTTGACCTGCGAGGGGAACTCGACGAAGTCGCGCGGCACGCTGGTGCCGGAGAAATACGGGTATTTGACGTCGGAGAACATGCCGTGCAGCGCATGGCCGAACTCATGGAACATGGTGGTGACTTCGTCCCAGGTCAGCAACGTCGGCTGGCCGGCCGGTGGCTTTGGAATGTTGAGGTGATTGGCCACCACCGGCTTGAAACCGGTCAGATCCGACTGCGATACGTAGGAGTTCATCCAGGCGCCACCGCGCTTGGATTCGCGCGCATACATGTCGGCAATGAAGATCGCCAGCTGCTTGCCGTCGGCGTCGAACACGTCATAGACGGTGATGTCGTCGCGGTAAGTCGGCAGGTCGGTGCGCTGCTTGAAGGTCAGGCCGTATTCCTGATTGGCCGCATAGAACACGCCGTTTTCCAGCACGTTCTTCAGCTCGAAGTACGGCTTGAGCTGGGATTCGTCGAAGTCGTATTTGGCCTGGCGCACCTTCTCGCTGTAGTAGGCCCAATCCCAGGCTTCGAGTTTGAAGGTCGGCTTGCGTGCAGCTTTTTGTTCCTTGTCGATCATCGCCTGCAGATCGGCGGCCTCGCGCTTGGCGTTGGCCACCGCAGCCGGCGCCAACTTGCCGAGCATGGCGTTGACCGCTTCGGGGGTCTTGGCGGTCTGGTTTTCCAGCGAATACGCGGCATACGTGGGGAAGCCGAGCAGCTTGGCCTTGTCGGCGCGCAGCTTCATGATGCGCGACACCAGCGCGGTGTTGTCGTACTGACCGCCGTGGCTGCCGCGCGACACCGAGGCGTCGTAGATCTTCTTGCGCAGTTCGCGGTTCTTCAGCTGCGTCAGCGGCGGCTGGCCGGTGGTGTTGAGCAGCGCGATCACGTACTTGCCGTCGAGCTTGCGCGCCTTGGCGGCTTCGGCGGCAGCGGCAATCTGCTCTTCGGACAGACCATCGAGCTGCTTGACGTCATCCACCACCACTGCAGCGGCGTTGACCTCGGCCAGCACGTTCTGGCTGAAGGTGGTGCCCAGGTTGGCGAGTTCGGCATTCATCGCCTTGAGCGTGGTCTTGTCGGCATCGGAGAGCTTGGCGCCGTCGCGTACGAAGTCGCTGTAGTACTTCTCGACCAGGCGCAGGCTTTGTGCGTCCAGGCCCAGCTTGGCGCGCTGGTCGTACAAGGTCTGGATGCGCGCGAACAGCTTGCCGTTGAGCGAGATCGCATCGCGATGCGCGGCAAACTTGGCCGAGTAGTCGGCCTGCAGCTTCTTGCGTGCGTCGTTGGTGTCGGCACCGACCAGATTGAAGAACACGGTGGTGGCGCGGTCGAGCGTGGCGCCGCTCTTTTCCAGCGCGATGAGGGTGTTGTCGAAGCTCGGCTTGGCGTTCTGGTTGGCGATCTTGTCCACTTCCTTCAACTGCTCGGCCATGCCGGCGTCGAAGGCCGGTGCAAAGTCGCTGTCGGTGATTTTGTCGAACTGCGGGTAATGCAGCGGCAGCGTGCTGTCGGCAAAGAAGGGGTTGGCTTGGGTGGCAGCCTGCGTGGTCGCGGGTGCGGCGATGCTGTAGGACGGCATGGCAAGTCCCAGGGAAGCGGCCAGGGCAAAAGCGAGACGGGTGGTCAAGAAGGTAGCTCCAAAGTGCGAGCCGCCGAGGCTAACCCAGCCTGCCGGGACAGGCGTGTGACAAAAGGCATGGCTGCAAGGTCAACATGCGCCAATGGGCGAACGTGGTCGATGGAGGCGAGCGCGACCGAATCGGCGGCGGCAATGTGGACGGGCTGCTGAGCACACTGGACGACGGCAGTACCGCACTCCAACAGCTGCGCTACGCTGGCACTCCTCCGAACGACCGAGCCCGGCATGAGCGATCTCTCCACCTTTGAATTCACCGACCTCAACGGCCGCACGCAGACCATGCGCGACTATGCCGGCAAGGTGCTGCTGGTGGTGAATGTGGCATCCAAATGCGGCTTTACGCCGCAGTACGCCGGCTTGCAGGCCTTATGGCAGCGCTACCGCGAGCGCGGGCTGGTGGTGATCGGATTTCCGTGCGATCAGTTCGGCCATCAGGAGCCGGGCGATGCGGTGCAGATCCGCCAATTCTGCTCGCTCGACTACGCGGTGGATTTTCCGCTGTCGTCCAAGGTCGAGGTCAACGGCAGCGGTGCGCATCCGCTGTGGCAATGGCTCAAGCACGAACAGCGCGGCCTGCTTGGGTCCGAAGCGATCAAATGGAACTTCACCAAGTTCCTGATCGGCCGCGACGGCGCCGTGCTGGAGCGCTACGCACCGACCACCAGGCCGGAGGCCC
Organism: Xanthomonas prunicola; assembly: GCF_002846205.1. GTDB lineage: Bacteria > Pseudomonadota > Gammaproteobacteria > Xanthomonadales > Xanthomonadaceae > Xanthomonas > Xanthomonas prunicola. The sequence goes on along the minus strand of NZ_PHKV01000003.1, from coordinate 204,189 downwards.
TGGTCGCGGACATCGAACGCGCGCTGGCCGCGTGATGCCGCGCGCGCATGCCCAACTTTTCAACCAGCCCAGACCGTAGGAGCGCACCCGGGCGCGACGCGGTTTTACCGAGGAGATGAGGCGTTATGCCGAGGATGAGGCGTTACCGGGACTGCTCGGTCGCGCCCAGGTGGCTCCTCCGAGGATGCAATAACAGCACTGCCGTGTGCCGCATCACTTCTCGACGAAGGCGCGCTCGAACACGTAATGCCCCGGCGTGCCGATGCGTGGCGAGGTCTGGAAGCCGCGCGCGTCCAGCAGGCTGCGCAGGTCGGCCAGCATTTGCGGGCTGCCGCAGATCATGAAGCGGTCGTTGGCCGGATCCAACGTCGGCAATCCGAGTGTCTGCTGCATGCGGCCATCGGCCATCAGCTCGGTCAAACGGCCTTGATTCGCGAAGGCTTCGCGCGTGACCGCCGGGTAGTACAGCAATTTTTCGCGCAGCAGATCGCCGAGGAATTCGTGCTGCGGCAACTCGCGTTCGAAGTAATCGCGGTAGGCAAGATCCTGCACGAAGCGCACGCCCTGGGTGAGGATCACCTTGTCGAAGCGCTCGTAGGTTTCCGGGTCCTTGATGATCGACAGCCACGGCGCCAGGCCGGTACCGGTACCCAACAGATACAGGTTGCGGCCCGGGTGCAGGTCGCTGATCAGCAGCGTGCCGGTGGGCTTCTTGCCGACCAGGACCTTGTCGCCCGGTTTGATGTGCTGCAGCCGCGAGGTCAGCGGGCCGTCCGGCACCTTGATGCTGAAGAACTCCAGATGTTCTTCCCAATTTGCGCTGGCGATCGAGTACGCACGCAGCAGCGGGCGCGTTTCGGTTTCCAGACCGATCATCACGAACTGCCCGTTTTCGAAACGGAAACCGGCATCGCGGGTCGTGGTGAAGCTGAAGTAGGCATCGGTCCAGTGACGGACCTCAAGCACCGTTTCGGCGCCAAAAGCGGAAGACATACCGGTAAGTGTCGTGGGAAGAGTACCGGCCAATTCTACCTCAAGCCGGCCAAATGAGAGAGGATCTCATTTGGCCGGGAATGGGGAATGGGGAATGGGGAATGGGGAATGGGGAATCGGGGCAGCTGCATAAGGACCCCGGATGCCTCCGAGGCAAGACGCTCAGCCCCGATCAGAGGGCGGGAACGCCGCTTTTTAACGATTCCCGATTCCCGGCCTCACCGATACCCCGCCGCCTGCAACTCGAACAGCTCCGCATAGCGCCCGCCCTGCGCCATGAGTTCTTCGTGGGTGCCATTGGCCTCGATGCGGCCGGCGGCCAGCACCAGGATGCGGTCGGCCATGCGCACGCTGGAAAAGCGGTGCGAGATCAGCACCGCGGTGCGGTTGTCCGACAGTTCCTTGAAGCGCTGGAACACCTCGAATTCGCTGCGCGCATCCAGCGCGGCGGTGGGCTCGTCCAGGATCATCAGCTGCGCATCGCGCATGTAGGCGCGGGCGATGGCGATCTTCTGCCATTGCCCGCCGGACAGATCCACGCTGTTCTTGAAACGCCGCCCGATCAGCTGGTTGTAGCCGTCGGGCAGGCTGTCGATGAGCTCGCTGGCCATCGCGCGCTGCGCTGCGGCCTGGATGCGCGGCGTATCGTTCATCGCATCGACCTGGCCGACGCCGATGTTTTCGCCCACGCTCAGGTGGTAGCGCACGAAGTCCTGAAAAATCACCCCCAGATTGGCGCGCAGATCGTCCAGGTCGTAGTCGCGCAGGTCCTGCCCATCGAGCAGGATGCGGCCTTCGTCCGGGTCGTACAGCCGCGCCAGCAGCTTGACCAGGGTGGTCTTGCCGGCGCCGTTTTCGCCGACCAGGGCCAGCACTTCGCCGGCGCGCAGTTCGAAATCCAGGTGCCGCACCGTCCACTGCTCGGCGTCCGGATAACGGAAGCCCACATCCTCGAAGACGAAGCCCTGGCGGATCGGGCGCGGCACCGGCAATGCGTTTGGGCGCGAGCGGATTTCCGGCACGATGCTGAAGAACGAATACAGGTCGTCCAGGTACAGCGCCTGGCCTGCGACCTGGGAAAAACCGATCAGCAAGCCTTCCAGCAACTGACGCAGGCGCAGGAAGCTACCGGCCAGAAAGGTCAGATCGCCGATGCTGAAATCGCCACGTACCGTGCGCCAGGCGATATAGCCGTAGGCCATGTAGTAGCCCAATGTGCCCAGCGCGGCCAGTAGCGCGCCCCACATCGCACGCTTGCGTGCCAGCGCGCGGTTGGCCTGGAAGAACTTGTCGGCCAGCCGACGGTAGCGCGCGATCAGGAAGCGATGCAGGTTGAGGATCTTGACTTCTTTTGCGGTCTCCACGCTGGCGCCGACCTGGCGCAGGTAATCGAGCTGGCGGCGCTCCGGTGTCCACTGGAAGTTGAGCGAATACCCCAATGCATTGAAGTGCGCCTCGCCGATGAAGGCCGGAATCAGCGCGACCGCCAGCAGCACGATCAACCACGGCGCATACACCACCAGGCCCACCGCCAGGCTGACCACGGTGATGGCGTCCTGCACTTGCCCGAACAGCTGGCTCATCAGGTTCATGCGGTTCATGGTCTGGCGCCGCGCACGATCCAGCTTGTCCTGCCGGTCGGGGTCTTCGAAATCCTCCAGATCCAGCTGCGCGGCATGTTCCATCAGGCGCACGCTGGCGGCGTTGTTGAACAGCTCCGACAACAAGGCATCGGCGTAGCCGACCAGCCGGCCGAGCAGGTCCGAACCGATCGCCAGCGCCAGTTCCAGCGCCAGCAATTCCAGCAGGCGGTTCAGGCGGCCGCTCCCCAAGGCCTGGGTAAGCGACTCGAACGCCGGCGGTTGGCCGACCAGGTGAATCGCCTCGTCGATGATCAATTTGCCGATGTAGAGCGAGGCCACCGGCATCAGCGCACGCAGCACGCGCAAGCCGATGCTGCTGGCGCTCAGCCAGCGGCTGGTCTGCCAGATCTGGCGCAGGAACGGGGGCAGATTACGCAGCGCATCCAGGCGCTCACGCAGGGTGGGGCCGGTACGGGGAGCGGCAGGCGCAGTGGCGCCGGAACGGGAAGTTGACATCTCAGTAGTGTGCCGCCCGCGGCGTGGGCGCAGGGTGTTGAGCAAGGGGCAGGGTCGGATGCGTGCCTTCCCATTGGTGCGCCAGGCGTACCGCCCGCCGCTGCACCGGCACCGGTGAGCGGATTCTTCGCTTGCCACGCCCCGCAACACCAGTGCAGCAGTGCGTCGACGAAGGGCGACATCGCGCCCCGGTGAATCGCACAGAGAGACGCACCGCCAGGATGCGCTTGCTGTTTGCTCTAAAATAGCCCGATTGCACCCCCGCCAGCCGTAGAGCCAGCCGTGACCTCGATCAAGCAGGAAGACCTCATCCAGTCCGTCGCCGATGCGCTGCAGTACATCAGCTACTACCACCCGGTCGACTACATCAAGAATCTGTCCGCCGCCTATGAGCGCGAAGAATCGCCGGCCGCCAAGGACGCCATCGCGCAGATCCTGATCAATTCGCGCATGTGCGCCGAAGGCCACCGCCCGATCTGCCAGGACACCGGCATCGTCACCGTGTTCCTGGAAATCGGCATGAACGTGCGCTGGGACGACGCCACCATGGGCGTGGAAGACATGGTCAACGAAGGCGTACGCCGCGCCTACAACCACCCCGACAACAAGCTGCGCGCCAGCGTGCTGGCCGACCCGGCCGGCAAGCGCACCAATACCAAAGACAACACGCCGGCAGTGGTCAACACCAAAATCGTGCCGGGCGGCCACGTTGAGGTGATCGTCGCGGCCAAGGGCGGCGGCTCGGAGGCCAAGAGCAAGTTCGCCATGCTCAACCCGTCCGATTCCATCGTCGACTGGGTGCTCAAGACCGTGCCGACCATGGGCGCCGGCTGGTGCCCGCCGGGCATGCTCGGCATCGGCATCGGCGGCACCGCCGAGAAGGCGATGCTGCTGGCCAAGGAGGCGCTGATGGAGCCGATCGACATCGTCGACCTGCAGGCGCGCGGCGCCTCCAATCGCGCCGAAGAACTGCGGCTGGAACTCTATGAAAAGGTCAACGCGCTCGGCATCGGCGCGCAAGGCCTGGGCGGCCTGACCACGGTGCTGGACATCAAGGTCAAGGATTACCCGACCCACGCCGCCAACCTGCCAGTGGCGTTGATCCCCAATTGCGCCGCCACCCGCCATGCGCATTTCACCCTGGACGGCAGCGGCCCGGTGATGCTGGAGCCGCCGTCGCTGGAAGACTGGCCCAAGCTCACCTACAACCCGACCAACGCGCGCCGGGTCAACCTGGACACCATCACCCGCGAGGAAGTGGCCAGCTTCAAGCCGGGCGAGGTGGTGCTGCTCAACGGCAAGCTGCTGACCGGCCGCGACGCTGCGCACAAGCGCATGATCGACATGCTCAACAAGGGCGAAACCTTGCCGGTCGACTTCACCAACCGCTTCATCTATTACGTCGGCCCGGTCGACCCGGTGCGCGACGAAGTGGTCGGCCCGGCCGGCCCGACCACCGCCACGCGCATGGACAAGTTCACCCGCCAGATGCTGGAACAGACCGGCCTGCTCGGCATGGTCGGCAAGTCCGAGCGCGGCGATGCGGCCATCGATGCGATCCGCGACAACAAGGCCGTGTACCTGATGGCGGTCGGCGGTTCGGCGTATCTGGTGTCCAAGGCGATCAAGGCCGCACGCGTGCTGGCATTCGAAGACCTGGGCATGGAGGCGATCTACGAATTCGAGGTCAAGGACATGCCGGTGACGGTCGCGGTGGATTCCACCGGCGAGTCGGTGCACAAGACCGGCCCCCGGCTGTGGCAGTCGCGCATCGGCAAGATCCCGGTGGTGGTGGAATAAGAGTGGTTGGCACCACATCGCGAGCAGTCGTCAGGCGGCGTGCAGTAGCCGCATTGCAGTCGACTCAGCGCATCAGCCGCCTCCACCAGGCGGCTGTGTAGTAGCTTGCGTAGGCGCTCACACTCAGGAATCTGCATGGCGACGACGCTTTACCACACCCCCAGCACCGCAGCATTTGTGGTGCATTGGCTGCTGATCGAACTGGATGTGCCGCACGCGTTGCACCCGCTGGATTTCGAACGCGGCGAGCACAAATCGCCCCAGTACTTGGCGATCAATCCCGCCGGCGTGGTGCCCACGCTGGTACTGGACGGGCAAGTGCTCACCGAGGCCGCGGCAATCGTGCTTCAGCTGGCCGACCTGCATCCACAGGCAACGCTGGCCCCCGCGCTCGGAACACCCGAACGCGCGGCGTACTACAAATGGATGTTCTTCTGCGCCAACACATTGCAGCCGGCATACCGCGCCTGGTTCTACCCGAGCGAACCGGCTGGTGCCGAGCATGCCGAGGCTGCGCAGGTTCAAGCCCGCTGCAAACTCGAAGCGGCCTGGGCCCAGGTCGATGCGCATCTGCAGATCCATGGCCCCTATCTGCTCGGACACACCGTGTCGGCAGCCGATTTCATGTTGACCATGCTGATGCGCTGGTCGCGCAACATGCCACGCCCGACCGATACCTGGCCGGCGCTGCAAGCGCACGCATCCCTGATGAAGGCGCGCCCGGCTTTTCAGGAAACCTATCGCCGGGAAGGCCTGACGGACTGGACCTGAGTCCACCTCGCGTACTGCGAGATGCTGTGCAGGACGGCAAGGTGCATTTCTTCGAGGTGTGATCCGTTCGCAAGAAGGCCTCTGCTACACGATGTTGCTGTGGCAGGGCGGGCCAAGTGTCTGTCGGCATGTGGTGCCAGACAAGAAAGCCGGCATGCGCACATGCCGGCTTTTCTATTGGATTAACGCATGCGATTTTATGGATTAACTCCAGCGCATGCTGCCGGCGACCACTGGTGCATGCTGGAAATCAGCCGATATCCGCGCCTGTCGGATTCCATCGCGCTTAAAACCACTCCAGCAACGACACGCCCAGGCCGATGTAAGTCGCCTTGTGGTTGTAGTCGATCATGCTTTCGCCGTAGCCATCGAACACTTGCACATGGCCGCGCAACAGGTTGGTGATCGGGAAGCCGTAATCCAGCTGCACCGAGCCATGCGAGCGGTCGCCGCCGCGCAGCGAATGGCGTGCGATCAGCGCGAATTCGTGGCCGTCCTTGTTGTAAACCAGCGTTGCGTCGCCCCGGCCCATGTAATCCTCGATATCGGGATTATTGTCGTCGGCGCGGTCTTCCTTGATGCGGAACCACGGGCGCAGTGTCAGGGCCCAGTTTTCACGATCCAGTCCGAAGTTCAGGATCACCCTGTTCCAGGAGCGCGACAGCGGGTCGGCACGCCCATTGGACATGTGATTGAGGCTGATGCCGCTCATGCGGCCCTTCCAGCCGAAGATGCTGTAGTTGTTGCGAAAGACCAGCATCGCTTCGGGCTCGTAATTGGTCTCGCGGAACGGGCGCGACGCATCGGCGTTGTAGGCCTGCCAGCGCGAGCTCTGGGTGTAGCCCATCCAGATATCGCCGTTGTCGCCGAACAGATCTTCCACGACCTTGGTCTTGAAGCTGAGCTGGAACTTCAGCTCGGTGCTGTCCAGTTGCTGCGGCGTGTTGACCGAGTTAGCCGGATTCGGCGACTGCGGGGTGCGGTTGGTGTCGCTGGTCCAGAACGCCGGCAACAGATACACCGGCTTGTAGCCACGCAGCTGGAAGGTCCCCAGCTTGGAGTCCTTGGCCAGTTCCCAGCGTCGATCCAGCAACGAGCCGCGGCCGGCATTGGCCACCGCTTCTTCTTTCGGTTGGTCCTGGCCGTCGGCGCGGAAGAAATCGCCGCCCCGGCTGATCGCACGCGTGTCGTCGGACTTGGCTTCCTTCTGCTTGGCCAATTGCGCTGCGGCATCCGCCTCCGCAGTCAGCTGCGGGGTGTAGCCCAGCGCCTTGTCGTAACAGGCAAGACGCGCGGCATCGGACGTGACCGAGGTACAGGCTTGCGGCGAGGCCGGCTGCGGTGCGATTTCCTGCGCATGCGCCAATGGCGCAGTGGCCAGGGCGATCAACATCAAAGGGCGGGTGCGGTGCTTGGACATGAGCGGTCTGGCCGAGGTAAGGGCGCCAGGCAGGCGCGTCAGGCGCGTAGCTTAACGGTCGCGTCTGCATGCGCAGTGTGTACACGGCGGCATAACATTCGATCGGGCCGTTTCGCCAGGGCGTCTTTGCACGTTGCCCGGGGACTGCAGGTGTGCGTCTGGCACGCTTGTCATGCGGGTCAGGCGAAGAACCTGCTCGGTTACTACGCCGATGCTCGAGGCAAGCCGCGTGCGCCACCGTCAGGCGCTTGGAAAGCCCTACAAAAACCAGCCGATGGCGAACACGCCGAGCATGCACAGACCCAGCGCCAGCTTGGTGGCGGTGCCAAGCATGATGCCCACCCAGGTGCCGATGCCGACCTTGGTGGCCTGGCCGGTCTTGCGCGTCTGGTAGTACTCGCCGATCCATGCGCCAGCAAACGGGCCGACAAACAGACCGATCGGCATGAAGAAAATGCCGGCAATGCCGCCGATCACCGAACCCCACAACGCCATTTTGCTGGCCCCCACGCGCTGCGCCCCGTAGAGCGTGGCCAAGAAGTCGATGAGGAACGACAGCGCAGTGATCAGTCCCAACACGACCAGCGTGACCCAGCCGACATGGGTGAAATTATCGGTCCAGGCCGCAACCAACAGGCCGGCGAACACCAATGGCAGGCCTGGCAGGGCAGGAAGGATCACGCCAGCCAGGCCGATCAGCACCAGCGCTGCAGCCAGGACGTAGTAAACGACGGTGGTGTCCATGATGGCTTAGGAATGTCCTATTTCAGGCTTGACAGAAAGGTGCGAGAGGTGCTTGAAAATTGGTTTTGTGCGGGTTAAGTTGCAGCCGCTGCTGTTTGCAAAGGTCACCGTGAATCGTGGCCTGATGCGGTAGATCGTCCGATCCGCTACATCCTTGTACCTCGCTTCCTCCTTGCAATCACAGCCACCACCAGTCCATCACAGTGTCGTAGGGAGTCAGTCGAGATGTCCAACATCGAACGCGAGAATGGTGTCGTGAAGTGGTTCAACGATGCCAAGGGCTTTGGATTCATCAGCCGCGAAAATGGCGAAGACGTCTTCGTCCATTTCCGCGCGATCCAGATCCAGGGCTTCAAGAGCCTCAAGGAAGGTCAGAAGGTCAGCTTCACGGTCGTGCAAGGCCAGAAGGGCCTGCAGGCTGACGCAGTGCAGGTGGTCTGAGGCCCCTTGCGTAAGGCGCATCATGCAGACAGCAGAAAGGCCCGTGGTCGGGCCTTTCTGTTGTCTCGGTCTCGTTGTCTCGCCGCACTCAGTTGGTAGGGTGAAGTGCGGGTCCGGTCCGGGCGTTTGTTGCCACACCTGGCGCGTCGCCAGCCCGAAGCACGTTGAGACATTTGCTTTGGGTGCGCCGCATCGCGAGTTGGCGATGCGGCGGCGATACCGCCGCCGCAGACACGCATGGATCAGCGCAGCACGACCTTGCCGTTGACCACGCGGACATATGCGTTTTCGCGCACGCCGGCCAGGTCGCGCTGGTTCACCACGATCACGCGGCCGTCGTCCATGCGCACCTGCACGTCGAAGCTGGAGCTGGTGACGTTGTTCTGGATCGCGTTACCCGCCAGCGCACCGGCAGCAGCGCCGGCAACCGCCGAGACGTTCTTGTTACCCGTGCTACCGCCGGTATCCTTGGAAATCTGGCGGCCGGCCACAGCGCCCACAATGCCGCCGAGGACCGCGCCGGTGCCGGTGGGTGCAGAGCGGGTCGGGGCGACTTCGTCGATCCGGGTCACGATGCCGCAATCCACGCAACGCTGCGTCTGCGAGTAGCCCTGGTCGTAACCGCGGTCGCCGCGATAGCTGCCGTACTGCGGCTGAGAGGTGGCGCAGCCAACCAGGGTCGCGGTTGCAGCCAGGCCAATGACGAGCAGTCGGGTCTTCATGAGATCTCTCCGGGTGGTTCGAAAAGGCGGCCAGGGCCGCGGCGACGTCATCCTGTGATGGTCCAGGTGAACGGTCTGCCAACTGGTTCACTGCAGGCTTAACGAAACCCGAGCGCCGTCTTCATGAAACCTCAGCGAAAGTCGCGGTGGCAGGCCTCGCAGGCCTCGGAAATGCGGGTGTGTACTTGGCCTATCGCGTTGCAATCGGCCAGCGGCAGACCCTGCGCCTGATCCAGCGCGGCGCGCAGTGCCCGTGCGTGCTCGCCGAAGCGACGGTCTTCGCCAATCTCAGGAAATGCTGGCTCGACCTCGTCGGCCAGCAGGCGCAGCGATTGCAGTCGGCGCAGTTGCTGCGACGGCGTACAGGCAGCACCTGTGTCGGGTCGCAGCGCGCGTAACTGGTAGGCCATGACCTGCATCAGGCTGTCGGGCACCGGGTCGCGCCGCGCCTGCAGCGCGTTAGCCACCATGACAGTGGCGACTAGGCCGATCAGCCCGCCCAGCACCAGCATGAAGGCGTAACGGGCCGCGCGGGATTGGTTAGGAGGCGGGGCATGCATGCGGTGGCTCCTGGGATGCAACGTTCGTCGTGGCGGCGTGGGCGCGCCTTGGCCGAGGCGCGTAAAATAGGCTGATGAAAGCACAATGGCGTGAACGCTTTGCCGGTATCGACCGGCTGTATGGAGTCGGCACGGTCGAGCGCTTGTCGGCGTGCCGCGTGGCGGTCGTCGGGATGGGGGGCGTGGGCTCGTGGGTGGTCGAGGCACTGGCACGCACCGGGGTGGGGCATATCCGCCTGATCGATGCCGATGATCTGTGCGTTTCCAACACCAACCGGCAGTTGCCGGCGCTGGCCGGCCAGTACGGGCGCAACAAGGCGCGTGCGATGGCCGAGCGCTGCGTGGCGATCAATCCGGACATCGAAGCCGATGCGGTGGAGGCGTTTCTGACCTCTGGCAATATCGAAACGCTGTTGGGCGAGGACTTCGATCTGGTCATCGATGCCTGCGACAGTTTCCGGGTCAAGGTGGAAACCATTGCGTGGTGCCGGCGGCGCAAGCTGCCGCTGGTGACCGTGGGCGCGGCCGGCGGCCGCACCGATCCCACCCTGGTGCGCGTGCGCGACGTTTCGCGCACCGAGCACGATGCCATGTTGGCGCTGATCCGCAAGAAGCTGCGCATCGAATTCAATTTCCCGAAGAATCCGCAGCGCTACTTCGGTGTGCCGGCGGTGTATTCGCTGGAGAACGTCAAATATCCACAGGCCGATGGCAGCGTCTGCGGCATCCGTCCGCAGCTCGATGCCGATGCCACGCTCAAGCTGGATTGCGGGGCCGGGTTGGGCGCGGCCACGCATATCACCGGCACCTTCGCATTCGTGGCGGTGGGCAAGGCATTGGAAATGTTGCTCAAGCCCAAGGTCCCCGCGGCGGCGACGGCGGCCGAGGCGGTTGCAGCCGCGTAACGTCGCGTGCGCCTTGCGCGGTCGCGTTGACGACGCGGCCGCGGTGACGCCCATGCTGCGCTCAGTGTGGTAGACCGAACAAGCTGCGCGCGTTAGCGGCGGTCTGCGCAGCGATGTGCGCAGACTCTTCGCCGCGCAGTTCGGCGATGCAATCCAGCACCGTGCGCAGGCGCGCCGGTTCGTTGCGTTGGCCGCGGATGCTGGCGTCGGGTTGATCCGGCGCATCGGTTTCCAACAGCAGGTATTGCAGCGGCATGCCGGCCACCAGCCCGCGCAGGCGATTGGCGCGGGGGTAGGTCACCGGGCCGCCCAGGCCGATCATGAAATCCAGTTTCCACAACTGCTGCGCCTGTTCGGGGCTGCCGGCAAAGCTGTGCACCACACCGCGCAGGCCACCCACCGCCTTGATGCGGGCAATGACTTCCTCGGTGGCGCGGCGCGCATGCACGATCAGCGGCAGGTCGAAGCGCTTGGCCAGCTGCAGCTGGCCGTCGAAGTAGTCGCGCTGGGCCTGTGCATCCAGCCCGTCGACGAAAAAATCCAGACCGCACTCGCCGATCGCGCACGGCCGCTCGCGTTCGATCCAATCGGCCAGCAACTCCAGATGCGCTGGGCGGTGTTGATCCAGAAACAGCGGGTGCAGGCCATAGGCAGGGTAGAGGCCGGGCGCTTGCGTGCAGACCGCGCGCAGACCCGGCCAGCTGGCAGCGGTGATCGCCGGCAGTACTTGCTGCATGACCCCCGCGGCCTGCGCGCGCGCAATCACCGCAGCGCGGTCGTGGTCGAATTCGCCTGCGTCCAGATGGCAGTGGCTGTCGATCAGTTGCATCAGTCGCGGCGCACCGGTGCCGGCAATGGTGACTTGCGGGTTTTCCAGTTGGCCAGCAGCAGTGTGGTCAGGCCGAACAGCAATTCGTCCAGGAACGGGATCGGGTCTGGGATGACCAAGTCCACCAGAAACAGCGCGGCGGCTAGCTTGAACAAGGTGGGATAACGCAGCGTGCTGGCCCAATTCAGGGCGCGTGCGGTGAGGGGATTTCGCATGCGAGTGCTCCGGCTGTTAGAGATGCATGAAGTAACCGCTAGCTGAACTTAACCGTCGCGTTCATGAGTGAGGGCGTTTTCGTTCAGGCTTCCCATGCTGGAATCACGGCCGTCAACAACGCGGTACGTCCGCAGGGAGCTGGTTATGAAGAGCAATACGACAACTATACTGGTCGCTGCTGGTGCCTTGCTGGTCGGAGGAGTGGCCACTGCCGCTTTCATGAATAACCGTCCGTCGTCCGGCGACTTCGTGGCCAATGGCCAGCCGGCGCCCCGTGGCCTGGAATATGCCGACGTGGTCAAGGTGGCTCCGATCACCCAGCGTGAGCCGCAGTACGCGCAGGTGATTAATAGCAACGCCATCCGCGAAACCACCACAAGCACCTCGCCGCGCGAAGTGTGTCGCGATGTGGTGGTGCAGGAACGTCTGCCCGAGCGTGATGGCAATGTCGGCGGCACCGTGGCCGGTGCGGTCATCGGTGGCCTGATCGGCAACCAGGTCGGCGGCGGCAACGGGCGCAAGCTGGCGACCGCCGCAGGCGCGGTGGGCGGTGGCTTCATCGGTAATCGCATCGACCGCAACCACGTCGGCGGCCGCGTGGTCGACCGCACCGAGCGTCAGTGCCATACCGAAAATGCCAACTCGCAGTCCTCGCGTGTGGTCGGTTACGACGTGACCTACCGCAATGCCGATGGCACCACCGGCACCATGCGCATGGACAGCAAGCCGGGCGAGCGTATTTCGCTGGGCGATGCCGACAACGTGGTGGCCTATGACGTCACCTACCGCTACGACGGTTTCGAAAAGACCGTGCGCATGAACGACAAGCCGGCGAGCGACCGTCTGCCGGTTGTCGATGGTCAGCTGGTGACGCAGATGGCATCGACGGCGGGCGACTCCAACGTGCGTCAGGATGGTTTGAGCACCCGGCAGTAACGGGTAAGCAGAAGCGACGCGCAGGTAGCGCAGTGATGAGAAAAGAGTCGGCATTGCCGGCTCTTTTCGTTTGTGCCATCCCCCGGGCCGACCGGCACCGCGATGTTCGGCCGGCAACTGGCAGATAATCACTGCTTTCGCTTGCGATGGAAGCCAACATGCCGGTGCGCCCTGATGACCTGTTCGACGTACGCGCGCTGCTCACCGACGAAGAGCGGGCGGTGCAGGAGGCGGTAGCGCGTTTTACCGACACGCGGGTGGTGCCGGCGATCGGCGACGCCTTCGATGCCGGGCGCTTCCCGCGCGAGTGGATTCCGGAACTGGCGGAATTAGGGTTGCTGGGCGCCAGTCTGCCGGTACACGATGGCGGTGCGGGTCTGGGCGCGGTGTCTTACGGACTGATCTGCCAGGAGCTGGAGCGTGGCGACAGCGGGCTGCGCAGCTTCGTCAGCGTGCAGTCTTCGTTGTGCATGTATCCCATCCACGCCTATGGCAGCGACCAACAGCGGCAACGCTGGCTACCGCAGATGGCCGCCGGCCGGGTGATCGGTTGCTTCGGCCTGAGCGAGGCGCAGGGCGGGTCGGATCCTGCCGCGATGACGACGCGCGCGGTGCGCGAGGGCGACGGCTGGCGCTTGAACGGCGCCAAGATGTGGATCACAAACGGCAGCATTGCCGGGCTGGCGATCATCTGGGCGCACACCGACGATGGCATACGCGGCTTTTTGGTCGAGACCGACAGCGCCGGCTTCAGCGCGCACGACATCAGCCACAAGATGAGCCTGCGTGCGTCGGTTACCTCGGGCCTATTCCTGGACAACGTGTTCGTGCCGGAGCAAATGCGGCTGCCGGAGGCGGCCGGTTTGAAGGCGCCACTGAGTTGCCTCAACCAGGCGCGCTACGGCATCGCCTGGGGCGCGATCGGCGCGGCAGTGGCGTGCCTGCGCGAGGCGCTGGCCTACGCAGGTGAGCGCATCCTGTTCGGCCGGCCGCTGGCGGCCACGCAGAGCGCGCAGATCAAATTGGCCGACATGGCACGGCGGATTTCCACCGCCCAGCTACTCGCCTTGCAGCTAGGCCGCTTGAAGGAAGCCGGTAGGCTGCGGACGGAACAGATCTCGCTGGCAAAATGGAATAATTGCCGTATGGCGCTGGATGTGGCGCGCGAATGCCGCGACCTGCTCGGTGCGGCCGGCATCACCACAGAGCATGTGGCGATCCGGCATGCGCTGAACCTGGAGTCGGTGATCACCTACGAGGGCACCGAAACCGTGCATCAGCTGGTGGTGGGACGTGCGCTGACAGGACTCAATGCGTTTTGACGAGGAGTGAGTGATTGATCAGCAAGGATGGGATGCGACGCCTGCGCGGCGTTTTCTGGACCGTGTGTTCGCTCGCCGGCATGGCAATCGCGCCAGCGCAGGCCAACGAGGCGCCACGCATGGCGCCGACGCCGGCGTGGGTGGTGGCCGATGCCGTGCCCGACAGCGTGCCTGGCGCCACTGGGCTGCGCTATGAGCTGGTGTCCGACCAGGTCGATCTGACCGGCAGCGTGCCGCAAGTCTACCGCCGGCTCAGTTACACCGTGCAGCGCGCCAAAAGCCTGGAGGAAGCCGGGCAGATTTCCATCGACTATCAGCCGCAATACCAGCAGCTGGAACTCAACAGCCTGGATGTCTGGCGCGCCGGCAAGCGCATCGACATGCGCACCCAGGCGCATTACGCCAGATTGCGGCGCGAAAGCGGCCTGGAGAGTGGGTTGATCGATGGCGCGCTGACGCTGTCGATCACCTTGCCGGATCTACGCGTGGGTGACCGTGTCGACTATGGCGTGACCATCAGCGGCAGCAATCCGGTGTTCGGCAAAGGCTATTACGACGTGTTCGAAGCGCGCTACGGCGTGCCGCTGGGCGAGCGCCGGGTGCGTGTGCGCTATCCCGCCACCATGTCGCTGCAGTGGCGTATCAGCGCGCCGGATTTTGGCCGCAATGTGCGCACGGCCGATGGGGTGACGCTGTTGAACATCGGCGCGAGCAACGTCGCGGCGGTGCAGGAGGAAAAAGACACGCCGGAGGATGTCGACCCCTATGGGTTGATTGAAGTGTCCACTGCCGGTAGCTGGGGTACGGTGGCTACCTGGGCGGCACAGCTCTATCCGGGCTCGTTCAAGGACGCGCAGGTGGCCGCCAGGATGGTGCAGAGCCTGAAGCTGCGCAGCGACGACCCGCAGGATGCGCTGCTGCGTGCCGTGGCATTTGTGCAGGGCGAGATCCGCTACGTCGGCCTGGACATGGGCGAAAACTCGCACGCCCCGCACGCGCCCGAAGTGACGCTGCGTAACCGCTACGGCGACTGCAAGGACAAGGCGACGCTGCTGATCGCACTGCTGCAATTGGCCGGCATCCGCGCAGAGCCGGTGCTGGTCAACAGCGACAAGGGCCACGGGCTGGAGAAGCGGCTACCCAGTCCGTACGCATTCGATCACGTGGTGGTGCGCGCGCATCTGCCGCAGGGCGAGGTGTGGGTAGATGCCACGCGCGACCGCGAAGACGGTCCGTTGGCGCAACGCCGGCCGCTGCCGTTCGTGCGCGGCCTGCCGGTGATTGCAGGGCAGGGCACGTTGGTTGAGGTGCCAGCGCCGATGCCCGCGTTGCCGCAAATCGAAGTGAACGAAGAAGTCACCGTTTCGCTGCGCAAGCCGCAGCGCTGGGCGAGCTTCACGGTGGACACCATCTATCGCCAGGGCCGCGGCGAGCGTGTCGCCAGCAGCTTCGACGACGATGGTGCGCAGACGGTGGGCGAGCGCTATCTGGACTTCATGCAGCAGTATTACACCGCGCTGACGCAGGTCAGCGTGCCGAGCATCGATGATTCCGACCCGCTGAATGTGCGCACGCATGAGGCCTACCGGTTGGAGTGGCCGGCGAAAGAGGGCGATGAACTGGGCTTCCCATTGTTCCAGCTCGGCGAGTGGATGGATGCGCTACCCAAGCAAGCGCGTAAGAGCCCGCTGGCGCTGGGCGGCCCGCGGCTGGCGCGGCAGACCGTGCGTGTGCACAGCGACCCGGCGACGCAGGTAGAAGCGGACACGCAAGTGATCGCCAACCCGTGGTTCCGCTTTTCGCGCAGCATCGCGATGCGCGACGGAAAGATGGTCATCGTGGGCGAGTGGCAGCGCTTCACCGACCGTATTCCGGCCAACGGCGTGGCGCGTGCTGCGGCCGACATGGAGCGCGCGCGCGACCTGCTGTACTTCAATCACGATCTCAAGCCGCAACGACGCGCGCAGCCGCCCGACTGGCGCGCGCTCAGCTACCCGCTGGCCGGTTTGATCGCCTTGGTGGTGCTACTGGTGGCGTGCCTGCTCTGGTGGCGCGGTGGTGGGCTGGGCGGAATCATGTTCGATCCCTATGCCACGGTGATACGGATGCCGCAGCACGCTGGGCTGCGGTGGAGCGCCTGGGCCGCGTTCGCGGCGACCACGCTGCTGTCGGCATGGGTGTGGCTGCACGCGCTGCCATGGTGGGCCAAGGCCGGTGGCATCATCGTGGTCGTGGCAATCGCCCTGCTGGGATGCGTGCTGCTCAAGCAGATCTTGCGCTGGATGGGCAGCGGCACGCAGCTCACGCACGTGTTGCCGGCGATGGCGGGCTGCGCCTTGCCGTGGCTGGTGTGCCTGCTGGCGTCGGTGGTCGCGCTCAAGGGCCAAGTGGCGTTGCTGCGCACCGGCGCGACCGATCCGGCCGGCATGGCGCAGCTGGCGACGTGCGTCTTGCTGCTGATGCTGGGCGCGCTGTGGTGGTCGGTCTGCGCAGTGCAGGCGGTGGCTGCCGCTAGCGGCTGTGCGCGTACGCGCGCATTCGGTGCCTGGGCGCTGACGGTTTCGGCACTGGGCATCCTGATCGCCGTGTTGAGTGTGCCGGTGGCGGTGGCGGCATTGGCCTGAACGCGCTCTGCGCGGCAGCGCACGCAAGCGTGGCATCGGCGTGCCACTGCTGCATGCAGGGCTTTGCAAAGGCACGCCGGGCTGTGACACTGCCAGCCCCTCGTTGCTGCCGCGGAGCCAGCTAGATGTCGACCGTGCGTCCCCCGCTGACTGTCCATGGCATGTCCAGTTCCGGTAATTGCTACAAGGTGCGCCTGCTGCTGGAACAGCTGGGCAGCCGCTACCACTGGGTGGAAGTGGATAGCGTGGCCGGGCAGACCCGCACGCCCGAGTACCTGGCCAAGAATCCCAACGGCAAGGTGCCGATGGTCGAACGCGACGACGGTCGGGTGTTGACCGAATCCAACGCCATCCTGTTCTGGCTGGCCGAAGGCACCCCGTATCTACCCACCGACGCGTGGCAGCGCGCGCAGGCGCTGAGCTGGATGTTCTTCGAGCAGTACAGCCATGAGCCGTATGTGGCGGTGGCGCGGTTCATCAGCCTGTGGACGCCGCGCGATGCCGCACGCCGCGCCGAGTTGCCGCAGCTGCGCAGGCGCGGAGAGCAGGCGCTGGCAGTGATGGAACAGGACCTGCAGGAGCACGCCTGGTTCACCGGCAGCGATTACGGCATCGCCGATATTGCGCTGTTCGCGTACACCCATTGCGCCGAAGACGGCGGTTTCGATCTGGAGCGCTGGCCGGCGATCACGGCATGGTTGCAACGCGTGCAGGCGCTGCCGCGCTTCGTGCCGATGCCGGCAGCTGCGTCGGTGATGGCATGAGCCGTGCGCGCGACCTGCACGGTGCTGTCGGCAGCACTGCTGCGCACTTGGCGAACTCTGGGCTGTCCTTTCTTTCATCGGCATTGGCAATGCGCTTGCGCGCGCTGCGCGTGACGCGTGTCGGCGACGCCCGGCTAGTCGCCATTGCCGGCAGGCAGGAGCACTGACGATGTGCGGATTGGCAGGACTGTTGCTGGCTTCGCCGCGTCTGCATGGCGAACAGCTCGATGCGCTGGTGCGGCCGATGGGCGCCGCTTTGCGCCATCGTGGCCCGGACGATGCTGGCACCTGGTGCGATGCGCAGGCGGGTGTGGCGCTGGCGCATCAGCGCTTGAGCATTCTTGATCTGTCGCCGCTCGGCCATCAGCCGATGCGCTCGGCTGATGGCCGCTACATGCTGGCGTACAACGGCGAGATCTATAACTTTGCGCAGCTGCGCGCGGCACTGTCCGCGCTCGGGCATCGCTTCCGCGGCCACTCCGATACCGAAGTGTTGCTGGCGGCCGTCGTGGAGTGGGGCCTGGAGGACACGCTGACCCGTTGCAACGGCATGTTCGCCATTGCGTTGTGGGATGAGCGCGACAACTGCCTGTTCCTGGCGCGCGACCGCGTCGGCAAGAAGCCGCTCTACTACGGGTGGGCCGGCGACACCTTGGTGTTCGGTTCCGAACTCAAGGCCTTGTGGCAGCACCCGGATTTCGACAACGGCGTCGACCGCAATGCGCTCACGCTGCTGCTGCGGCTGGGCTACATCCCGGCGCCGGCCTGCATCCACGAGCAGACCTTCAAGTTGATGCCTGGCCGTGTGCTGCGCATGGATGCGCAGGCTGTGGCGGCTGGCGCTGCCGCCCATCGTCCCGATCAGGTGCAACAACCGTTCTGGAACGCTCGCGAGGCGATGCAACGCGCGCTCGCCGCGCCGTTCACCGGCAGCGACGCGCAGGCCGAAGAGCAGTTGGATAGCGTGTTGCGCGATGCGGTGGCCTTGCGCATGGTGGCCGACGTGCCGGTAGGCGTATTCCTCTCCGGCGGTACCGATTCGTCCATCGTCACCGCGATGATGCAGGCGCAGAGTGCGCAGCCGGTGCACACCTTCAGCATTGGCTTCGAAGGTTCGCATCACGACGAAGCGCCGCTGGCGCGCGAAGTCGCCACGCATCTGCACACCGACCACACCGAACTCTATGTCAGCGGCGCTGATGCGCTGGCGGTGGTGCCGAGCTTGCCGGACATGTTCGACGAGCCCTTCGCCGATGCCTCGCAAGTACCGACTGCGTTGGTGGCACGGCTGGCGCGTGGCGGGGTGACGGTGGCGCTGTCCGGTGACGGCGGCGACGAATTGTTCTTCGGCTATGGCCGCTATCAACGTGCGCTGCGTAACTGGCGCATGCATGGCCTGGTACCTGGCCCGCTGCGTCGCCTGATGGCGGTGGCAGCGCGCAGCAATGGCGAATCCTCGCGCACCGGTGGGTTGGCTGCGCTGGTGGCCGAGGCCGGCGCGCGCGGCATCGGGGATATTTACCGCAACCGCATTTCGCGCTGGCGCGACCCGGCTGCGGTGGTGCTGGGGGCGACCGAACCCGACAGTTTCTACAGCTTGGCTGACCCGCTGCATGGGTCCGGCACCCCGGCGGACGCGATGATGCTGGCCGACTTCGCTGCGTACCTGCCCGACGATCTGCTGTGCAAGGTGGACCGCACCACCATGGCGGTGGGGCTGGAAGCGCGCGCGCCGCTGCTGGACTGGCGCGTGGCCGAATTCGCCTGGTCGTTGCCGCTGTCGCTGAAGTACCGCGATGGGGTCAGCAAATATCTGCTCAAGCGCGTGCTATGCCGCTACCTGCCGGACGCGATGGTGTACCGCGGCAAGCGCGGCTTCGGTGCGCCGGTCAGTGCATGGCTGCGCGGCGATCTGCACGGCTGGGCGGACGATCTGCTGGCACACGGCGCGCTGCAGCGCGAGGGCGTGTTCGCTGCCGACACCGTGGCTGGCTTGTGGCGCGACTTCAACCGTGGCGAGCGCAAATGGCATACGCACCTGTGGACGGTGCTGATGTTCCAGGCCTGGCAGGCGCACTGGCGCGCACAGCGGGCCGCCATAACGCGCTGACGCGTGGCGTTGCGGTGTGGACACAGGGTGGCAGTGGGTTCTAGCCGCTTGTGCGCGCAGACGCCGCCGCGTGCATCCACTGGCGCTTGGGCCGCCGATGCCGGCGAGGTTTCACCAGCTCTGAGCATCGGGCTGGGTAGGGTGGGTCCTTGTTTTTCACGGAGATTCCCATGAGCAAGCTCACCATTGCCGTGCTGGTCGGCAGCCTGCGCGCAGAGTCGTACAACCGTCAGCTGGCGCGTGCGCTGGAGCATCTGGCCGGCGACAAGGCCGTGTTCGAGTACCTGGAAATCGGCGATATCCCGCTGTACAACCAGGACCGCGATGGCGATTACCCGGCCGAAGGCACGCGTCTGAAGCAGCAGATCCGCGCTGCTGATGCGGTGCTATTCGTGACCCCCGAATACAACCGCTCGATTCCCGGCGTGCTCAAGAACGCCATCGACACCGGCTCGCGCCCCTATGGCGATAGCGCATTTTCCGGCAAGCCGGCGGCGGTGGTCGGCATCTCGGTCGGCGCCATCGGCACTGCTACTGCGCAGCAGCATCTGCGCAACGTGCTGGCGTATCTGAACATGCACGTGCTTGGTCAGCCAGAGGTGTTCCTGCAGTACAAGGACGGCCTGTTCGGGCCCGGCGACCAGATCGCCAACGCCGACAGCCGCAAGTTCCTGCAGGGCTTCATCGACCAGTTCCTGGGCCTGATCGGGCAGCTCAAGCGCTGAGTTGACCACAGCGGCGCCGCACTCGCGGGCGGCGTCCTGCTGGGCCTGGTGGAGGGGTAGAAATCCAGGCGGCACAAGGGTCTCGGCATCTGCGACGACCGGCGCGTAGAACGCTGATACACCGGCTATACATCAGTTATCCACAGAGTTGTGCATGGTCGTCGGCGCCGTCGGTGACTATGCTTCCTGCCCTCGTCTCCCCGCGTCAGGTGTGTTTGTCCATGTCCGCTCGTCCTGGTTTCCGTTCCAAGCGCAATCGCGATCGCGATGACGACGATTACGATCGTCCCGAGCCGCGGATTGACCAGTTGCGGTTGCCGCCGCATTCGGTCGAGGCCGAGCAGGCCGTGCTGGGGGGCTTGATGCTGGCGCCGGACGCGTTCGACCGCGTCAACGACCAGCTCACCGAAAACGACTTCTACCGACGTGACCATCGGTTGATCTACCGCGCGATTCGCGAGTTGAACGAGAAAGACCGCCCGTTTGATGCAGTGACCCTGGGCGAGTGGTTCGAATCGCAGGGCAAGCTGGAGCAGGTGGGCGATGGCGCCTACCTGATCGAGCTGGCCAGCACCACGCCGTCGGCGGCCAACATCGCCGCGTATGCGGAGATCGTGCGCGACAAGGCGGTGCTGCGGCAGTTGATCGAAGTAGGCACCACCATCGTCAACGACGGCTTTCAGCCGGAGGGCCGCGAGAGCGTGGAGCTGCTGTCGGCTGCGGAAAAGGCGGTGTTCAAGATCGCCGAAGCCGGCGCGCGCGGGCGGACCGACTTCGTCGCGATGCCGGGTGCCTTGAAGGACGCCTTCGAAGAACTGCGTAATCGCTTCGAAAATGGCGGCAATATCACCGGATTACCGACTGGCTACACCGATTTCGATGCGATGACCGCCGGCCTGCAGCCGACCGATCTGATCATCCTGGCCGCGCGTCCGGCGATGGGCAAGACCACCTTTGCGCTGAACATCGCCGAATACGCCGCGATCAAGTCCAAGAAGGGCGTGGCGGTGTTCTCGATGGAAATGTCGGCCTCGCAGCTGGCGATGCGTCTGATCTCTTCCAATGGCCGCATCAATGCGCAGCGCCTGCGTACCGGTGCACTGGAAGACGAGGATTGGGCGCGCGTGACCGGCGCGATCAAGATGCTCAAGGAAACCAAGATCTTCATCGACGACACCCCGGGTGTCTCGCCGGAAGTGTTGCGTTCCAAATGCCGCCGGCTCAAGCGCGAACACGACCTGGGCCTGATCGTCATCGACTACCTGCAGCTGATGTCGGTGCCGGGCAACAGCGAAAACCGCGCGACCGAAATCTCGGAAATCTCGCGTGGCCTCAAGGGCCTGGCCAAGGAACTCAACGTGCCGGTGATCGCGTTGTCGCAGCTCAACCGCTCGCTGGAAACCCGCACCGACAAGCGCCCGGTGATGGCCGACCTGCGCGAATCCGGCGCGATCGAGCAGGACGCGGACATGATCGTCTTCATCTACCGCGACGATTACTACAACAAGGAAAATTCGCCGGACAAGGGCCTGGCCGAGATCATCATCGGCAAGCACCGCGGTGGTCCGACCGGGGCGTGCAAGCTCAAGTTCTTCGGTGAGTACACCCGGTTCGACAATCTGGCGCACGACTCGGTGGGCAGTTTCGAGTAAGCGCAGTGGACCCGCTGGGCGGCCATCCGTCGCCCGGCATCGCGCCATCGTTGCGCCCGCTGGCATATGCTGCCCAGCCTCATCGTTCGCTGCCGAGTTCGTATGTCATACGCCATCGTCTGGTTCCGTCGCGATCTGCGTCTGGAGGACAACCCGGCCTTGCGTGCCGCACTCGATGCCGGGCATCACCCGATTGCGTTGTACATCGACGCACCGCACGAAGAAGGCCAATGGAGGCCCGGCGCCGCATCGCGCACCTGGCGGCATCGCTCGCTTGCAGCGCTGGATGATGCACTGCAAGCGCGTGGCAGTCGCCTGGTCATTCGGACTGGCGACAGTGCGCAGGTGCTGGATGAGGTGATCGCGCAAACTGGCGCGGTGGCGGTGTACTGGAACCGCAAATACGAGCCGGCCACGCAGCCGCGCGATGCGCAGATCAAACGTGAATTGCGCGAGCGCGGGATCCAGGCACAGAGCTGCAACTCCGCGTTGCTGTTCGAGCCGTGGCAGCTGTCCACGCAGCAGGGTGGCCCGTACAAGGTGTTTACGCCGTTCTGGCGCAATGCGCTGACGCAGCTGCAGTTGCCCGCCGCAGTGCCTGCGCCGCGCAGCCTGCCGCCGCTGCCTGCGACGTTGAAGACAGCTGCACTCGACACGCTGCAGTTGGTGCCGAACTTGAGCTGGGACCAGGGCTTCTGGGAGCACTGGCAGCCCGGTGAAGCCGGCGCGCACGAAATGCTGGAGATCTTCATCGATGGGGCACTATCGGGGTATCGCGAAAACCGCGACCGTCCCGATCGTGTTGGCACCTCGCAACTTTCGCCGCATCTGCACTTCGGCGAGATCGCGCCCTGGCGCATTGCCAGCACCCTTGAAGCGCATCGCAATGCGCGCAATGGCGCGGAAATCGATGGCTATATCCGCCAGCTGGGCTGGCGCGATTTTGCGTATCACCTGCTGCATCACTTTCCGGACACCACCAACCAGAATCTCAATCCGCGCTTCGAAGGATTCGACTGGGCGAAGGTCGATCCGGTTGCGTTGCAGGCCTGGCAACGTGGTCGTACCGGCATTCCGATCGTCGACGCCGGCATGCGTCAGCTCTGGCACACCGGTTGGATGCACAACCGTGTGCGCATGATTGTCGCCAGTTTTTTGTGCAAGCATCTGCGCATCCACTGGATCGAAGGCGCGCGCTGGTTCTGGGACACCTTGGTGGATGCGGACCTGGCCAACAACACGCTGGGCTGGCAGTGGGTGGCCGGCACCGGCGCCGATGCAGCGCCCTATTTCCGCGTGTTCAACCCGGTGACGCAGGCGGAAAAATTCGATCCGCAAGCAACTTACATCACGCGTTGGGTGCCCGAGCTGGGCAAGCTTGCGGTGAAAGAACGCTTCGCGCCCTGGTTGCATCCGTTGTCGCTCGCACGCTTCGCACCAGAGTACCCGCGCACACCGATCATTGGCCTAGCCGAGGGACGCGACGCGGCGCTGGCAGCCTATGCAAAATCGCGCGCGTAGTCGCAGCTGATTGATGCGTGTGTGCCTGTTTCTACAGCGCACGCCGCGTTGCCTGAAGAGTTGGTACGGGGCAGCGTGCGCGTGTATTGCCGCGCATGCGCATGCGCGGGCGAATGCGATGGCGCACTTGTGGCGTGTCCACGCCGAAAACGTTTTCCTGAATGGCATGCCCGCTGCGCGGGTGGTGCGGCGCTTTTCATCATGCGGCAGTCGCGTGGGGCTGTTTATCCTCGCGCACACGATTGAGTGCCGGATGGTCCGGCCATAGGAGAACACCATGTCCCCAGCAGCCACCAAGAGTCTTTCCGTTGCCCTGGCCAGCGCGATTGCGCTGTCCGCTTGCGCCACCGGCGGCTCGTACGTACAGCGCGATCAGTATGGCGACCAGACGCAACAGCAGAATCGGACCGGCCGCAATGCGCTGATCGGTACCGCGATTGGTGTGGCTGCAGGCCTGCTCACCGGCGACAGCGCCACCGAGCGTCGTCAGCACGCCATGGTCGGCGCCGGTATCGGTGCGCTGAGCGGCGCGGCAATCGGCCAGTACCAGGATCGCCAGGAGCGCGCGTTGCGCGAGCGCACCGCCAACACCGGTATCGAAGTACAGCGTCAGGGCGACAACATCAGCCTGAACCTGCCGGACGGCATCACCTTCGACTTCGGCAAGTCTGCATTGAAGCCGGAGTTCTATACCGCGCTGAACGGCGTGGCCTCCACGCTGCGCGAGTACAACCAGACCATGGTGGAAGTGGTTGGGCACACCGATAGCGTCGGCAGCGATGCAGTTAATCAGCGCTTGTCCGAAGAACGCGCCGGGGCAGTGGCGCAGTACCTGACCGCGCAGGGTGTGCAGCGCGAGCGCATGGAAACCATGGGCGCGGGCAAGCGTTATCCGATTGCCGACAACACCACCGATGCCGGCCGCGCGAAGAACCGTCGTGTCGAAATCCGTCTGATTCCGTTGCGTGCCGAAGGCGCGGCCAGCACTACCGGCATGCGTTGAGTGTGATGCAGTGAATCGTGGCGAGTCGGATGACTCACCCGGGATGTGCTGATGTACTGAAAACAGGCCGCGAAAGCGGCCTGTTTTTTTCCGCATGGTGTGTGATCAAGAGCAGCTAAGCCAATCGCTTCGGTTTAGAGCGGCTGGTGTGCACGGTTGTGAGGTTTCGGCCCTTCTCGCGTCATCGGCTGGTGCGTCTGCAGAACTGCGCATCTGAGTGTTGCTGCAGGGCCCTTGCCCGCCCACCATCGCAGGACACGCCACAAGTCCGTCCTTATAGGCTCCTTGGCGGCCTCCATGCCGCCAAGGGTCCCGCGACGGTGAGCGGGCAAGGACCAGTCACGATGGTCGGTGCGTTGATGAAGCGACGGTCGCTGGCTAGTGGCGAGTTGCGGCCAGTTCGCTGTGCCCAATCAAGAAGCTTCACCATCGCTTCGTAGCACGAGCAGTTTTTCTCGAAGCAACGACCAACGTGCTGGTGTGGTGTCCACGCCGATTGCGGGACCGTTGGCGGCATGGATGCCGCCAACGAGCCCCGATAGATGCGTTTACGGCGTGTCCCGCGAGCGGCGAGGGCACCGTACGCCAGGCCAATTCGGCTTTTGCGCGCATCAGGTGATCGCAGCCAATGACACTACGGATGACGCCTCAATCTTTTCCAACTCACCAGTCAGCACAGTGAGATCGTCTGCAAAGTACCGAGCTGTCGTCGGCTGCACGCCATGTGGTGACAGAGATGCACTCACAGAGCTGCATCGCTGAACGGACGGCCTGCGCCAGACGGCTGACACCGTCGGTGCATTCGATTCGGTACTACGCCGTGACGTCTTCCAGAATGCGCTTGCCTTCGGCGCGCAGTTCCGCTTCTGCGCCCACTTCGACTTTCGCATCGTTGTCGGCTTTCTGTGCGGCCAGACGGGCCGGACACTGCGCCATCATGTAGTCCGCGTCGAAGTTCATGCGCGTCACCAAGAAGTCCACGAACGCGCGCACTTTCGGCGATACCAGGCGGCCGCCGGCGAATACCGCGTTGAAGTCCACTTCCGGCCCCGTCCAACCAGCCAGTACGCGGCGCACCAGCCCCGATTGCACGAAGGGTTTGGCCATCACGTCGCCGGTCAGCAACAAGCCTTCGCCGCACAGCACTGCGCCGTTGAGCGCGGCCGGGTCATTGGCCACCATCAGTGGATTGACCGGGAAATCGCGCACATCGCTGCCGTCGCTGAGCGACCAGAAAAAGCGGTTGTTGTGCACATTGCGGTTCTTGCGCAACGCCAGCGTGCGATGGAATTGCAATTCGTCCGGATGCAGCGGCTCGCCATAGCGTTCGATATACGACGGACTGGCGAACACCTGCGTGCGCAGGCTGCCGAGCTTGCGTGCGACCAGATTGGAATCGGGCAGCGCACCGACGCGCAAAGCCAGATCGGCTTCGCCGCCGATGAGATCCAACTTCTCGTTGCCCAGATGCATGTCCAACTGGATTTCCGGATATTGCGCATGGAATTCGCCCAGCAATGGCGCGATCCAGGTAATGCCCAGCGAATACGGCACGGTGAAACGCAACCAGCCGCGCGGACCGGATTGCAATTGCCCCACCGCGCTTTCGGCTTCTTCCAGTTCGCGGGCGATGCGCTGGCAATGCTCGTGGTACACCGAGCCTGCTTCGGTCAGGCCGATGCGGCGCGTCGTTCGGTGCAACAGGCGCGCGCCCAGCCGGGTTTCCAGTTCTTGCACCTTGCGGCTGACGGTGGTCTTGGGCAACCCAAGCGCGTTGGCGGCAGCGATGAAGCTGCCTTGTTCGACCACCTTGACGAAGATCAAGGTGTCGTTGAGATCGTGTGTCATGGGACTGCCTTCCGGGGTCAGGAGGGATTAGACCGCTTGCGGGACGATTATTCCCCTAAATCCGGACTAATCAAGTGCTGCTTTGAGGCCTAGCTTATGCGGCATCCCTTCTACGCAGGAGCACGGCCATGTGGTTGTGCGATGTTTTCGGCTTGTCCTCCAGGTCCCGCAATGCCATCGAAAGTGCCTTTGATCCGGTGGTTTCCGTCGGAAATCGGTCTCACAGCAGCGTTTCGCGCCAATTCTCCAGCTCGCCACGTCGGCAGGCTGGCGGCGCTCCAGCGCAGCGGACTGGACTGCCGGCACACTGGGTGCAGCGCGGAATTGTCCCGATCTCGGGAGTGAAAGTCCCATGATTGGGATGGTCCAGTCCGAGACGGCCGTCATTGGTGGCGCGGGCAATGTGGGCGCCGGCATCGTTGCCGCGCTGCTCGACGCCGGCATGCCGACCGTGGTGATTGGACGCGACGCCGTCAAGCTCGATGCCCTGCGCGCGCAGCATGGCGACTCGCCGTTGCTGGACATCGTCCAGGGATCGGTTGCCGACGATGCGTCCGCGCAGCGCCTGGCCACCGAGCTGGCACAGCGGCGCCGACCGCTGGGCGCGGTGATCGCCAGCCTGGGTAGCCCGCCCAAGGCCGGACGTCTGCTGGATCGGCCGGTGGCCGCCCTGCGTCGCCGCCTGGAGCGCGACGTGCTGCCGCATCTGGCTGCCGCCCGCCATCTGCTGCCGCTGCTGGCCGAGGCCGATGGCGGTGGCCGCTACCTGTTGCTCGGTAGCCCGTGTGCGCTGCGTGCCTGGTCGGCGCATGGCGACCGCTCGGTTGCGGCCTCAGCCACCCGCATGCTCGCGCAGGTGTTGCACGAGGAAGCCAAGCCGTTGGGCGTCCGGGTGCATCTGCTGTCGGTCGAGCAGCCGGTGTGTACCCCCGGCCGCGCCAAGGACGCGTGTCCGGAATGGATCCGCGCCATCGATGTCGGTCGCGCCGCTGTTTCCCTCATTGCCGGGCCTGGCCAGCCCGGACAAGCCATCGTGACCGTCAGTCGTCGCCCGCCGGCCGCACCGTCGGCGAGCCGGCTGGCCGGTCTGCAATTCCCCATCCCCACCCGAGAGATTTCCCCATGACCACGAACGCCACCCCGTTCCGTTTTCCCTTGCGTACCGCGTTGGCGGGCGCCGTGCTCGCAGTGGTGCTCGCCGGCTGCGGCAGCAAGGCCGCCGAGACCGGCGCACCCCCGCCGCCCAGCGTCAGCGTCGCGCCCGTGTTGATGAAGGAGATCAGCCAGTGGGACGAATTCAGCGGCCGCATCGAGCCGGTGGAAAGCGTCGAATTGCGTCCACGCGTGTCCGGCTATATCGACAAGGTCAACTACACCGAAGGCGCCGAAGTGAAGAAGGGCGATGTGCTCTTCACCATCGACGAGCGTAGCTACCGCGCCGAGTTCGCGCGTGCCAATGCCTCGCTGGTCCGTGCCCGCACACAGGCCACGCTGGCGCGTAGCGAGGCAGTACGCGCGCGCAAACTGTCCGAGCAACAGGCGATATCGACCGAAACCTGGGAGCAGCGCCGCGCTGCCGCCGATCAGGCCGACGCCGACCTGCAGGCCGCCCAGGCCGCAGTGGACACCGCCAAGCTCAACCTGGATTGGACCCGCGTGCGCGCTCCCATCGACGGCCGCGCCGGGCGTGCGATGGTCACCGCCGGCAACCTGGTCACGGCCGGCGACAGCGCCAGTGTGCTGACCACCCTGGTGTCGCTGGACAAGGTGTTCGTCTATTTCGATGCAGACGAAGGCACCTTCCTGCGCTACTCGCAAATGGCCCGCAACGGCGAGCGCCCGGACGCACGTGGCGGCGAGTTGCCGGTGCGGATCGGGCTGGTTGGCGAGCAGGGCTTCCCGCATACCGGGCGCGTGGATTTCCTGGACAACCAGGTGACCCGTAGCACC
The DNA here is from genome assembly GCF_002846205.1 of Xanthomonas prunicola. Taxonomy (GTDB): domain Bacteria; phylum Pseudomonadota; class Gammaproteobacteria; order Xanthomonadales; family Xanthomonadaceae; genus Xanthomonas; species Xanthomonas prunicola. The sequence goes on along the minus strand of NZ_PHKV01000003.1, from coordinate 176,234 downwards.
GGCACCATCCGCGTCCGCGCGGTACTGGATAACGCGCAGCGGCAGTTCACGCCGGGGTTGTATGCGCACGTGCAGTTGTTAGGCAGCGGCCAGTTCAAGGCCATGCTGGTCGATGAAAAGGCCGTGCTGACCGACCAGGACCGCAAGTACGTCTATGTGGTGGACAAGGACGGCAAGGCGCAGCGCCGCGATGTGGAGCTCGGCCGCAGTGCCGATGGTCTGCGCATCGTGCGCAGTGGCCTGGCCGCCGGCGACCGCGTGGTGATCGATGGCGTGCAGAAGATCTTCATGCCGGGCATGCCGGTCGATGCCAAGACCGTGGCCATGGCACCGGCGTCAGACAAGCGCACCGCTTCCAATTAGGTATCGCCAACGCACGTTGCGCGCAGTCGCGCCTGCCCGGCGACTACGCATCACCTGCCACGGCTGCACTGATTCATCGCTGCATCGCAACCCATGACCGCCGGCCTCGTCACCAGGCCGGTCCGGGGCCGCTGTGCCGCGCCGCCACCCGGCGGCAACCTCTTTCAGGACCATTCCCATGGACTTTTCCCGTTTTTTCATCGACCGGCCGATCTTTGCCGCGGTGCTGTCGATCATCATCTTCGCGGCTGGCTTGATTGCCATGCCGCTGTTGCCGATCAGCGAATACCCCGAAGTGGTGCCGCCGAGCGTGCAGGTGCGCGCGGTGTATCCGGGCGCCAACCCCAAGGTCATCGCCGAAACCGTCGCCACGCCGCTTGAAGAAGCCATCAACGGCGTGGAAAACATGATGTACATGAAGTCGGTGGCCGGCTCGGACGGCGTGCTGGTGGTCACCGTGACCTTCAAGCCCGGCACCGATCCGGACCAGGCACAGGTGCAGGTGCAGAACCGCGTCAGCCAGGCGCAGGCGCGTCTGCCCGAAGACGTGCGCCGACAGGGCGTGACCACGCAGAAGCAATCGCCGACGCTGACCATGGTCGTGCATCTGACTTCGCCCAAGGGCAAGTACAACTCGCTGTACCTGAGCAACTACGCCACCTTGAAGGTCAAGGACGAGCTGTCGCGCCTGCCGGGCGTGGGCCAGATCCAGATCTTCGGTGCCGGCGACTACGCCATGCGCATCTGGTTGAACCCGGACAAGGTGGCCGCACGCGGGCTCACCGCCAGCGATGTGGTCGCCGCCATCCGCGAGCAGAACGTGCAGGTCTCCGCCGGCCAGCTCGGCGCCGAGCCGATGCCGAACAAGAGCGATTTCCTGCTCTCGATCAATGCGCAGGGCCGCCTCACGACCGAGGAAGAGTTCGGCAATATCGTGATCCGCAGCGGCAATAGCGGCGAGATCGTGCGCTTGAGCGATGTGGCGCGTCTGGAACTGGGCGCCGGCAACTACACCTTGCGCTCGCAGCTGGACAACCAGAACGCCGTGGGCATGGGCGTGTTCCAGTCGCCCGGTGCCAATGCGATCGAATTGTCCGACGCCGTGCGCGCCAAGATGGCCGAGCTGCAAAAGCAGTTCCCGCAGGACATGGCGTGGTCGGCCGCCTATGACCCGACCGTGTTCGTACGTGACTCGATCAGCGCGGTGGTGCACACGCTGCTGGAAGCGGTGCTGCTGGTGGTGCTGGTGGTGATCCTGTTCCTGCAGACCTGGCGCGCCTCGATCATTCCATTGCTGGCGGTGCCGGTGTCGGTGGTTGGGACATTCGCCGCGTTGTATCTGCTGGGCTTTTCGATCAATACGCTGAGCCTGTTCGGCTTGGTGCTGGCGATCGGCATCGTGGTCGACGATGCGATCGTGGTGGTGGAAAACGTCGAACGTAATATCGAAGAAGGTCTGAGTCCGCTGGCGGCGGCACATCAGGCGATGCGCGAAGTGTCTGGCCCCATCATCGCCATCGCGCTGGTGCTGTGCGCGGTGTTCGTGCCGATGGCGTTCCTGTCGGGCGTGACCGGCCAGTTCTACAAGCAGTTCGCGGTGACCATCGCCATTTCCACGGTGATTTCGGCGATCAACTCGCTGACCTTGTCGCCGGCGCTGGCGGCGATGCTGCTCAAGTCGCACGACGCACCGAAGGATGGCCCGTCGCGGTTGATCGACCGCTTGTTCGGCTGGTTGTTCCGCCCGTTCAACCGTTTCTTCAACACCAGCTCGCACAAGTATCAGGGTGCGGTGTCGCGTGCGCTGGGCAAGCGTGGTGCAGTGTTTGTGGTGTATCTGCTGCTGCTGGTCGGTACCGGTTTCATGTTCAATGTGGTGCCGGGTGGCTTCATTCCGACCCAGGACAAGCTGTACCTGATCGCCGGTACCAAACTGCCGGAAGGATCGTCCCTGGAGCGCACCAATGAGGTGATCCGTCAGATCACCCAGATCGCGCTGCAGACCGAAGGCGTGGATCACGCAATCGCATTCCCCGGTCTGAACCCGCTGCAGTTCACCAACACGCCCAATACCGGCACGGTGTTCCTGACGCTCAAGCCATTCAGTCAGCGCAGTCGTACTGCCGCGCAGATCAATGCGGAAATCAATGCGCGCATCAGCCAGATCCAGCAGGGTTTTGCGTTCGCCTTCATGCCGCCGCCGATTCTGGGCTTGGGCCAGGGCTCGGGCTACTCGCTGTACATCCAGGACCGCGCCGGTCTGGGGTATGGCCAGTTGCAGACTGCAGTGAATGCGATGTCCGGTGCGATCTCGCAAACGCCGGGCATGCAGTTCCCGATCGGCACCTACCAGGCCAACGTGCCGCAGCTCGATGCCAAGGTCGACCGCGACAAGGCCAAGGCGCAAGGCGTGCCGCTGACCAACCTGTTCGACACGCTGCAAACCTATCTGGGCTCGGCCTACATCAACGACTTCAATCGCTTCGGTCGCACCTATCAGGTGATCGCCCAGGCCGATGGACAGTTCCGCGACAGCGTCGAAGACATCGCCAACCTGCGCACGCGCAATGCCAACGGCGACATGGTGCCGATCGGCAGCATGGTCACACTGGGTCAGACCTATGGCCCGGATCCGGTGATCCGCTACAACGGCTACCCGGCCGCCGACCTCATCGGCGAAGCGGACCCGCGCGTGCTGTCGTCCACCGAAGCAATGCAGAAGCTGTCCAGCATGGCGCCGCAGGTGCTGCCCAACGGCATGAACATCGAATGGACCGACCTGAGCTATCAGCAGTCCACGCAAGGCAACTCCGCATTGATCGTGTTCCCGATGGCGGTGCTGCTGGCGTTCCTGGTGCTGGCCGCGTTGTACGAAAGCTGGACCCTGCCGCTGGCAGTGATCCTGATCGTGCCCATGACCTTGTTGTCTGCGCTGTTCGGTGTGTGGCTCACCGGTGGCGACAACAACGTGTTCGTGCAGGTGGGCCTGGTGGTGTTGATGGGCCTGGCGTGCAAGAACGCGATCCTGATCGTGGAGTTCGCCCGCGAACTGGAAATGCACGGTAAGGGCATTGTTGAAGCGGCACTGGAAGCCTGCCGCCTGCGCCTGCGTCCGATCGTGATGACCTCCATTGCCTTCATCGCCGGCACGGTGCCGCTGGTGTTCGGCCATGGCGCCGGTGCCGAAGTGCGCTCGGTCACCGGCATCACGGTGTTCGCCGGCATGCTCGGTGTGACCTTGTTCGGCTTGTTCCTGACTCCCGTGTTTTACGTGGCCCTGCGCAAGTGGGTGACCCGTCGCGGGCCCGCGACGCCGCCTGCCGTTGCGCACGACCATGCGCACGTCAACGCCTAAGCGCGCGTTGCATCCCCCTACATACATTCGAAGGACTTACACATGAGCAACACCAAGATCGCATTAGTCACCGGCGCCACCCGTGGTATCGGCCTGGAGACCGTTCGGCAATTGGCCACCGCCGGCGTGCAGACGCTGCTGGCCGGCCGCAAGCGCGACGACGCAGTCGCCGCCGCACTGAAATTGCAGGCCGAAGGCCTGCCGGTGGAGGCCATCCAGCTCGACGTCAACGACGACATCAGCATTGCCGCCGCGGTGGGCACGGTCGAGCAGCGTCATGGCCATCTGGACATCCTGATCAACAACGCCGGCATCATGATCGAGGACATGCAGCGCGCTCCGTCGCAGCAGAGCCTGGAGGTGTGGAAGCGCACGTTCGACACCAACCTGTTCGCCGTGGTCGAGGTGACCAAAGCCTTCCTGCCGCTGCTGCGTCGCTCGCTGGCCGGGCGCATCGTCAACGTGTCGAGCATCCTCGGCTCGCTGACCTTGCACAGCCAGCCCGGCTCGCCGATCTACGACTTCAAGATTCCCGCTTACGACGCTTCCAAGAGCGCGTTGAACAGCTGGACGGTGCATCTGGCCTACGAGTTGCGCGACACCGCCATCAAGGTCAACACCGTGCACCCGGGCTATGTCAAAACCGACATGAACGGTGGTGGCGGCGAAATCGAGGTGGAGCAGGGCGCCTACAGCAGCGTGCAGATGGCGCTGCTCGACGCGCACGGCGCCACCGGCAGCTTCACGCATTTGGGAGAAGTGTTGCCATGGTAAGGAACGTCCTGGGCCTCACCCTGGCCGCGCTGGTGCTCAGCGGTTGCGCGGTCGGGCCGGATTACCGCCCCGAACCACCTGCCGCAGTGACGCTGCAAGGCGCGCAGGATCCGGCGTACAGCACGCAGTCGCCGGTAGGCAACTGGTGGTCGCAGTTCGACGACCCGGTGCTGGAGCAACTGGTGCGCGACGCCTTGTTCGCCAACCACGACCTGCGCATCGCCGTGGCGCGCGTCAAGCAGGCACGCGCGGTGTTCGTCGAACGCCGACTAGATCAGGCGCCGCACATCACCGCGCAAAGCAGTTTTGATCGTCGCGAACAGCAGCAGGTGGTCGCCGGTAATCAGCGCTTTCTCACCGAGCAAACCACGCTCGGTCTGGATGCGGCCTGGGAGCTGGATCTGTTCGGCCGCCAGCGGCGCGCATCGGAGGCGGCGCGTGCCGATCTGGATGCCGAGCAGGCCGACCTGCAGGATGTGCAGGTCACCGTTGCTGCCGAAGTGGCGCGCAATTACTTCCAATTGCGCGGCACCCAGAAGCAGTTGGAGGTCTCCAAGCGCACGCTCACCAATCTGCACGACACCCAGAAGCTCACGCAGACGCGGTGGGACCTAGGTGCCGGCAGCGAGCTGGATGTGCAGAGCAGCTTGGCGCGGTTGAAGGCGATCGAAGCGGATATTCCGCTGCTGGAGACCGCAGAAGCGCAATACCGTCATCGCCTGGCCGTCTTGCTCGGCCAGCAGCCGGATGCCCTGGATGCCACCTTGGTTGCGCGCACCATGCCGGCGTTCGCGCGCCCGCTGCCGCTGGGCGATACCGCCGGCTTGCTGCGGCAGCGCCCCGATGTGCGCAGCGCCGAGCGTCGGTTGGCGGCGGCCACCGCGCAAGTGGGTGTGGCCACTGCCGATCTGTTTCCGCGCATCAGCGTGAGCGGGTTTGTCGGCTTCCTGTCCGGCGATGCGGCCAGGTTGACCGAGGGCAACGCCAAGGCCTGGTCGGTGACCCCGTCGATCAGCTGGGCGGCCTTCGACTTCGGCACCGTACGTGCGCGCTTGCGTGCCAGCAAGGCGCAGGCTGAAGGTGCGTTGGCGCAGTATCAGCAAGCCGTCTTGCTGGCGCTGGAAGACACCGAGAACGCGTTGATCGGTTATGGTCGCCAGCAGGCACGTTTGGCCATCGTGGTGGAGCAGGCCAATGCCGCGCGGCGTGCCGAGCAACTGGCGCAAATCCGCTACCGCGAGGGTTCGGAAGACTTCCTCACCCTGCTGGATGCGCAACGCACCCAGCTGGCCGCCGACGATGCATTGGCGCAGGCCGAGGCGGCAGTGAATGTCGGCGTGGTCGGCGTGTACAAGGCGCTCGGTGGCTGGAAGCAGGACCAAGCGCCTGCGGCACCGGTGGCCGTGGTCAATCGTTGAACGCTGCAGGCGGGGCGGCCAATGGGTCGCCCCGCAGGCTGGGCTGTGGCGATAAGCGATAGGCCGCTGGCTATGGTCCAACGCGTTTACGCAAGACCGTTGGCAAGATCGGCCGCGCATCCGTCGCCGTGCGTTCGCTCACGCCGGGCTTCGGGTTGCTACTGACACGGTCGGCAGCACGAATTGCATTCGCCCCGGGTGCCTTCAATCCATCTGCCATGTGCGTCTGCATGCCAGGGGCATGCACGCTGGCTGGTGGCGCTTACCCTGCAACCCGCGCGCTGTCGCGTCCGCCGTTCTTGGCCAGATACAGTGCTGCATCGGCACGCGAAAACCAGTCCTGCCAATGCGTTTCGCCGTCGTGCCGTGCCGCACCCAGCGAGACGGTGATGCGCCCGCCCGGTCCACGCAGGCCGTTGCGTATCACCTTGCGCAAGCGTTCGGTGGCCGCTTCCAGTTCCGCAAGCGAACCGGCCCGCAACAGCACCACGAATTCTTCGCCGCCAAAGCGGAATACCTGATGCGGTTCGCGTACTTCGAAGCGCAGGATGGTGGCCAGATCCGAGAGCGCCGCATCGCCTGCGGCATGCCCGTACAGATCGTTGACCTCTTTGAAATGATCCAGATCCAGGATAATCAGGCTGTTGAGCCGATCATGCGGTTGGCGTTGATCGATCTGATGGGTGAGTGCGCGTTCAAGCATGCGGCGATTGGGCAAGCCGGTCAGCGCATCCAGCGAGGCCAGCTCTTCCAGATGCACGCGGTCGTCCTGCATCCGCAGCGAAAACACGTAGCCCACCGCCAGCGTCACCAGCGTCACCACAATCGTCGAAACGCCCTGGCCGGGGCTGGTGATCAAGCCGGGCAAGAACAGCAACGCGGCCAGCAGTGGCAGGCTCAACAACACCGCGCGTCGCGGCCCGCACAAGAAATAATTGGTCGCCAGGACCGGGAACAGCCAGGGCAGGGCGCCATCGCCACCGGTCCAGCATGCAACCAGGCACCCGCCGACATTGATCGACGCCAGCCACACGCCGCCGGCGCCGGTTTGTTCGGCGCTACGCATCTGCCAGCCGCGCCAGACCGCGAGCAAGCCCAGCGACATGGTGACCAGGCAAGCAACCACCTGACCGGTCATGGCCAGGTACACCGCATAGAGGCAAAGCAACAGCGCAGTGATTGGCCCAAGCATCTTGACGATGCCAAGGCGGAAATCCCGCCGCAGGTGGAGGATCACAGGGAAGGTTCTGTAGGAGTCGGCAACATTATCGGCGGGGTGTCTTCAAAGTTGAGCGTGTCTGCATCTGCGCGCCGGGTAGGAAAATGAAGCGTTGCAGCGCAAGGCTTCGCACATCCTTGACGTTCTTGCGGCAACCGTATCGTCTTTGTCGTCGGAGTCTGCCATGCCCGCCCGCGAAGAACTCGAGATGCGCCTGGACGCGTTGCAGGAAGCGTTGCCGAAGTTGTCGGCAGATGAAGATGCGGACTTCGACTATCTGGATTTCCAGGCGCGTGCGGAAGCGATCCTGCGCAGCGCGACGCAGGACGATGCGGCCTATGTACGCACCCGCATCGATGGCATGCTGGCCGGCGCTGGCCTGATTCCCACCGATGACGCTGGCCACGCCTGCGGTTGATGCCTTGTCCTGCGTGCGAGTGCATCTGCGTGCGCGCCCGTCACTGCAATGCGCGCGGGTGAATGACGCAAGCGGTGTCGTGCAGTCGCTCGCGTCCACAGCCGCAAGGCGCAAGCGCTGAATTCGGATACCAGAATCGACCGCGTGACCATGCCTCTGCAGGAGCTTGGCGAAGCAGGCTTTGCCGCCGGCGCTCACGCCGCGGTTGCGAGCACGTGCGCACTCACGACTTGATTGCGGCCACCCTGTTTGGCGCGATACAACGCCTCGTCCGCCCGCCGCAGCAACTGCGCCACGGTGCCGGCGTGGTCGGGGAAGCTGGCCGCGCCGAACGATGCGGTGACCTTCGGCAGTGAGACGCCATCGCCCATCACCTGCAAGGCCTCGATGCCGGCGCGCAGTTTCTCGGCCATCATGCAGGCGGTGGGCAGATCCACCTCGGGCAGGATGATCGTCAATTCTTCGCCGCCGTACCGGCAGCAGATGTCCTCACCGCGGGTTTGCGACAGCAGCAACTCGCCGATGGCCGCCAGCACGCGGTCGCCACCGCTATGCCCATGCAGGTCGTTGAATTGCTTGAAGTGATCCACATCCAGCATCAGCACCGACAGCGGCAGCACCCGACGCGTACAGCGCGCCAGTTCGTGATTGAGGGCTTCTTCCAGATAGCGGCGGTTGTACAGACCTGTCAGCGGGTCGCGGATCGATTGCTGGCGCAGCGTTTCGCGCAAGCGCAGGTTGTGCAGCGCCAACGACAGTTGCTCCGCTGCCGCCTCGGCGACGGTCAGCGATGCGAGATCGCTTGGGTCTTCGCTGCGCAACGCCAGCATTCCCAATTGCGTGCCTTGCGCCGATAGCGGAATGCAGGCCGTGCCCGCATGCGGCGGGAGATTGACGCCGGCATGCTGACACAGCATGCCCTGGCTGGCGTCCATCACCACATGGGTGCGGTCGCGACGCAGCGCCCAGCAGTTGTCCGGTGCGATGCTGGCACCGGCGTCGTCGGCCATCGTGCCCCAGGCGACCACTTGTTCGGCGCGATCGCGCGAGGCACGCAGCAGATACACCGCGCCCGCTGCGCCAGGCATCAGCGGCGCGATCGTGCGTGCGGTGATTTCCAGCGCTTCTTCGGCATCGCGGCAGTTCTGCAGCAACCCTGAGTACCGCGACAGCGCCTCCAGACCAGCAGAGGTGCGTTCAAGTGCCGCAAACGATTCGGTCAGGCGCTCGCTGGTATGGCTGGCCTCGTCTTCGGCACGCGTGCGCCGTTCCAGCTCGCGCGACAGCAATCGGTAGGCCAGCAGCATCACCAGCAGTCCGCTGACAATACCGATCACCGTCACCCACAGCACCCATTGCGCACTGCGCGTGGTGGCGTCGTTCCGCCGCACCAACTGCTGGCGCTCAAGCTCCGTCATGGTCTGAACCTGGCGGCGTAGCGACGAAGAGGTCTGGAACACGCCACGTGCGATCGACGTCCGTGCGCCGTCCAGGCCCTGCTTGCGATAGCTGTGCAACAGATCGTCGATCTGCACAATGCGCCCATCCACCAGCCGGCCGAGTGTCGCGACATTGCGCCGCTGTACCGGGTTGTCCTGCACCAAGGCATCCAGCCGCACGATACGTTCGGGCAAGCGTCCGATCGCATCGGCATAGATGCCTAAAAAGGCCTCGTTGTCGGTCAGCACATAGCCGCGCACCGACGATTCCGCCGACAGGATGCCCGCCTGAATCTCATCGATGCTGGCAATGACCTCCTGTGTATGCGTCACCCAGCTGGCGGCCGACAGCGTCTGCCGCGTCGTGAGATAACCACCCACGCCGATCAGCACAAAGATCAGTCCGCCTACCAGCAGCGCCCCGGCAGCGCGGCGTTTCGTTCGTTTGTTTACCACCGCGTTCCCCGGCACGATTGTCTGGTTGAGGTCGATGCAAGCCGCGTGCCTACGCTCCACTCTGCTTGGCGGGTCAGCTGGCAGACGGCACAGCTGACCCGGTCGCAGCGACGTGGCGGTATCCTCGTGTGTCCCCATTCAGAAGAGCAGCCGTTGGTCATTTTTCTAGGCAACTACCAACTGACCTGTTACGCCGCCAAAGGCGACACATCCGCCCAAGGCTGGGTTGCCGGCTGGGATATCGCACAGATCGGCGTCGGCGGAGCTGGGAACCTGGCAGGCGCTGCGCTCTCGCCCAGCTTTCCGGACCACCGCAGTGCCATGGCCGCCGCCCGGATTGCCGGTATGGTCACACTCGAAGCCATGCACGCCAAAGCGCAAGAGCAGCGCGAACACGCTTGAGCAACGTGTCTGGAATGCTGGCACGCAGTTTGCTGTGACGTGATCAGGACGCCGTCGAGCGTCTCTGGAGCACGTGCATGGAAGAGCCCAACAAAAGCGCCCTGGTCTTGCTGCACCACGAAGCCAGCGAGTTGCTCGCATTATTCGATCAACTCCGCGGCGATGCGTCCCTGCCGACGCCCTTGCCGGTGCCGGTGTCCGTAGCGGCGAAACACGAATACGCAGTGAACGTCACTAACTGACGCAGCGCGCTTAGCCGGCATCGGTCTTTCGCAACGCCTATGAAAAAGGCCGGGAACCCTCTGCATCGAGAATTCCCGGCCTTAGTCGGTCGTCTTAGGACCGTTGTTTGGCGGAGGTGGGCGGAGCCTGAAGACGCCCTTACGCAAGCCATTGACCCTAGAGCACTTCCCGTCTTCCAGCTGAGCCTGCTTTGATGCCTCAAGCGTTGGCAAATCGACAGCACCAAAGGCGTGAGGCTGTTTCGACAACTCCACGAAGGCCTCGGCTCGGAAGGCGAACGACTAGTCCCACTGCCGGCGCCGCCACCGGCAGTGGCAGCGTATGCCGCCACGCTCGGCTCGACCCTTGAGCCAATGACGCTTGGGAAGGCGCGGCATGCATGGTTGGCGACCTTGAAGGGACGCACCTTGCCCAAGAGCTATGTCATCAAGAAGTCGGCCATCCAAGTATTGGTGGACTACCTGGGTGAGAAGACGAAGATCCATACCATCACGCGGTCAGACTTAGCTCGCTGGTATCAGCAGATGCGGAAGGAGGGTGCGTCCACACCAATGCTGACGAACAAGCAGAGCAACATGGGCGGGAAGGGAGGATTTTTCGATTGGGCCATGGTCTCCGCTCACTACCCTCAAGGCGATAACCCGGCCAAGGGGCATGTCAGCTATTGGTAAGGGAACGGCGGGCTCGACGGAAGCTTGGGTTTAAGGCTGTTGATCGTGAGCAAATTCATGCGGTCTTCTCGCCGGTCAATGTCTCACGGTTCCCGCCGAATGCGCGCTGGGCGGCGCTCATCGGGCTCTACACCGGGGCGCGCGCCTCCGAGGTGGGGCAGCTGCTGGTGGCCGATGTGTTCAATGAGGACGACATGCCATGCATCCGGATTTCGGACGAGGGTGAGCACCAGAAGGGCAAGACCGAAGTGAGCTTGCGGACAGTGCCGCTGCATCCGGATCTGTTGGCGCTAGGATTTTGGGACTGGGTGGAGGACTGAAAGGCTAATGGTCACAAGCGATTATTTCCCCAGGCCAAAGCAGACACCATGAACGGGCAGGGGAACTGGATCACGAAGGCATTTAGCCGCTACCTGGGTGTGGAAGGTCAGGACTGATGCCAAGCAGCTGTTAGGCTGCGCTTATTGAGCCTGTGCTCGACACATAGCACGTGATCATCCAGTGCCTGGCGTAGGCGTACGCTTCGTCCCGATCCGGGAAGGCGACACTGGGGACTGGGTAGCGGTGAAGTGTGATACCGCCGGGCCTCGAAATCAGGAGCTCGGGTAGAAAATTACCGCCAGACGGGGTGACGTGGGCTGTAAGCAGGTAATCGCCCACGTGCCGAGTTGCCATAATGCTCAACAGTGATCCTCCTTGATAGTGCTATGCAATTTTGGGTATATATAATTTAAGATTTGCGGGATAAGCCGCTTTGCCGCAAAGGCTCTAGATATCCGCTTGTCGCCTATGCCTAACGCAGCGATCTCATAAGCCGGCGGAAAATCGTCTAGCTGAGGTGTCGCAACAGCCATTCAGAACTCATCGTTGAAAAGCCGGACCACGCAGCGTCTTTCTTTGCCATCTTAGCCACGAGAAGGGGATCCTCCTGGTCAAGGTGCCGCCTTAACACGTCGCGTATGGTGCTTGCGTTTCCCAGATGGCCGATAAGCCAAGTCGACCCTATGTGGTTGGACCAAGGGTGCCCAATTGATTTAATTGTGAAAAATAAGCTTGTGTAATCTTTGGCATTGTTCTTACACTCGAAACTAACCATGTATATCGGCACACAGAGCTCCTCTTGCTTGGTGTGCCATTATGCCTGCTCAAGCTAAAAATTAGGCATAAATAGTCGTAATTAGCTATGAATATTACCTAATGAGATGCGGCGCCAAGTAAAATTTGGACTAGTCCAGATCGCTGCGTCCTTGGGAGGTGCTTGCCTTCGACCGATTGATAATGGCCTTGTGTGGTGCTTTGCTGATCAGATCTTCACTGGCCAACGCATTAAAAAACGCAGCCAAACGATCTCGATGCCTTTCCTTCGTGCGCATCCAAAGCTTGGCGTAACTGCCTTTTTTGGCTTTTTCCAATATGTCAGCAGGAGCCAGTCCTGCAAACTCTGCTTTTTTACTCGCGTTGCTGGGGTCCTGCTCGATGGCTTCTAGGAAGCTCCGCACGTCATCGGCTTTGTAGTCTTCCACAGGCTTGTCGCCAACCAATGCAACGAACCAGCCCAGGCTGTATTCGGTGTCGAAGATGTTGGTCGCACTTCGACCGACCCGTTTCATCTCAGGAACATGGATGGCTGCGCGTTCAGATAACAACGGCCCGGCCCTCTTCGTCACTTCGGTGGAAGAGGGCAACGGCAGATTTTTCAGCGCTTCGAGCAACCGGGCATGATCTTCGGCTGCGTCAGCAGACAGTTCCATCCCGCCGACCTTGATGGTGTAGGGGCGGGCTTGGCTCCCTTGCAATGCGGCCAGAGCCTGGCTCAGCAAATCGTCCTTCATGCTGCTTGCTCCCGCCGCATCCGATCGAATGCGTCCGAGAGTGCTACAGCAGTTCGTGCCACGGCCAGACGGGCAGCATCATCCAGGGGCAAGCGAACGGGACGGACAAGGTAGCGCGAGCCAATGAGGGCTTGCAGGTCGGTCGGGACGAAGAAGCGCACATAGAGCCCAGCAGGGCGGCGCAGAAAATACGGCTTCGGCACGGGGTTTGATACCTCGTTTGATCCCTAACGCAGGCTCAAACTGAACATCAAACCCCGGGCCTAACCTTCGCGAAATCAAGCACTTACTGCTTTCTTCCGCGATCAGATGGTGGAGGTGGGCGGAATCGAACCGCCGTCCGGAAGCACTCCATCCCCAGCACTACATGCTTAGCCCTCCGTTAGATCTCATTCCCAGGCAGCACGGTTGGCAAAGCGCACCTGGAAACCAGCCTGCTTTATCTAACCGGTAGCTGACAGGCAGCCACTACCGATGGTTCCGTGATAATGACCCTACACCTACGAGCACGGGCACAAGTAGGTTCGGGGGTTCGCCTTAGGCGGCTGTAGAACTACAACTAAAGCCAATTAAGCGGCGATAGCGAAGTCCGAACCGTAGTTGTCATCGTTGGCAACTAAAAGTTTGCTGCTGGATTAACGAGGAAAGCTGCCCCCTCGGCATGCGCCAAGCGACTTCGCGACCCCCGTCGAAACCAGTGCACCCCCGGGGAAAGCAGTAAAACGCTGACGTCGCCAGTGTAGGGATCGGCGCGCCCTGTCACAAGTGGTGAGATGCGCAGCGCTTACAGTGGCTTCAGTCCTGTATCGGACCGAACAGTCTGTAAACGAAGGAGCGAAGCGATGGCGACAGGCAAGCCCCCACGTTCGACGCCTGCGCGTGCAGTACCGCGCAAGGCGGCTGCAAGCACGGAAAAACCGGCACGGCCGCGCGCAAGGCGCGCGCAGCAGGTCGAGGTGCAGGAGCCCAGGGTGAGCCGCGTGCAGGGCAAGGCGCGTACCGTGATCTACATCCATGGCATCGGCAACAAGCCGCCGGCCGAGGTGTTGCGCTGTCAGTGGGACAAGGCCTTGTTCGGGCGGCCGATGGGCGAGCGCACGCGCCTGGCGTATTGGGTCAATCGCGAGCGGTACCCGGTGGCCGAGCCAGGCAATTGCGATGCGCGTGATGTGGGGCCGGCACTCAATCAGAGCGTGCAGCGCGCCCTGAGTACGCTCGGCTTGGTGCCGGGCGAACACGACTTGCACCTGTTGGCAGATGCGCTGGCGCAGAGCGAACAGGAGCGTGTGGATCTGCATCACTTGCTGGACGAACTGGAGGGAGCGTCCGCACCCGGCAGCGTGCACGCCATGGGCGCCATCGATGCAATCAACCGGGTGCTGCTGCGGCTGATTTCCGCTGCGTTGCTGCAGGACGTGCACGACCTGTTCTTCGTGCCGGAGCGTGCGGCGCTGATGCGCGAAAGCCTGGCGCAGCGGCTGCGCGCAGGGGGCGGGCCATTCGTAGTGGTGGCGCATAGCCAGGGCTCGATGATCGCGTTCGATGTGCTGCGTCAGCTACAGGCCGCCGACTGCGAGGTCAGCCTGTTCGTCACCCTGGGCTCGCCACTCGGGTTGCCGCAGGTGCGTAGCATGTTCAAGCGCTGGACCGGTACGCGCAAACTGCCGTTTCCCGAGTGTGTGCAGCGTTGGATCAATGTGGCTGAAACGCGCGACCCGATCGCGCTGGATCCGGATCTTACCGACGATATCGCCAACGCGAGGGGGCGTTTCGAAAATTTGGCCGCTGCGCGTTTGAATCCGGACTGGCAGCACAACCCGCATTCCGGCTCCGGGTATTTGTCGATTCCGCAGGTGCGCGCTGCGGTGCGCCAAGCCGTGGGTGTGGGCTTCGATCAGCCGGTGTCCAATGCGGTGCTGATCAAGGATCTCAGCGAGCAGCTCGAAGCGCACGGCCCGGAGCACCGACACGACGTGCTGATCGAACTGGATCGCCGCGTGTTGGGCAACGATCCCGACGGTGTGCGCGCATTGCTGTTGCAGCACGTACGCGAAGCTGCTGCCCGCACCACCGGCCTGAGCGGCGATGCGTTGGATGAGGCGATCGAACTGGAAGACAGTCTGCAGCGTTTCGTGTCCGCGCGGTTGACTCGATTCGAGATCGAATCGCTGCAGGATCGTTATCGCACGTTGGGCTTTCGACGGGTGTGGCGAGACGCCGGCAAACGCGCGTTGATCCATGAATCCGGCAATGTGCTGCACGCCGATGCGGCGCGGACTGCATATCGCGCGCGCGGTCAGCACATCGGTTGGGCGGTGCTGGATACCGGCATCGCAGCCAGTCATCCGCATTTTTTCGTCAAGGGCGAGCGCGACAACGTGGTGGCGCAATGGGACTGCACGCGGCGCGGTGCGCCCAAACGGCTGACCCGTGCCGACGGCACGGCGTTTACCCGGCTCGATCGGCATGGGCACGGCACGCATATCGCCGGAATCATTGCCGGCCAGTGTCGGGCTTCGATTCCCGATGCAAGTGGTACGTCCGGCCGCACGCTGGAGTTTGCCGGCATGGCGCCAGACGCCCAGCTGTATGGCTTCAAGGTGCTCGACGATGCTGGAAATGGCCGCGATTCGTGGATGATCAAAGCAATACAGCAGATCGCTGCAATCAACGAACGTGCGGGAGAACTGGTCATCCATGGCGTGAATCTGAGCTTGGGTGGCTGTTTCGATCCAGAGAGCTACGGCTGCGGGTTTACGCCGCTGTGCAACGAATTGCGGCGGCTGTGGCGGCAAGGTGTGCTGGTGGTGATCGCTGCCGGCAACGAAGGCCTGGCCTGGTTGATGCGCAACGATGGCGATGCGTATGCAGCCAACATGGATCTGTCGATCAGCGACCCGGGAAATCTGGAAGACGCCATCGTGGTTGGCTCAGTACACAAGAGCAGCCCGCACAACTATGGCGTGTCGTATTTTTCGTCGCGCGGGCCCACCGCCGACGGTCGCAGCAAGCCGGATGTGGTCGCGCCAGGGGAGAAGATCCTGTCGGCCTACTACGACTTCGACCCCAACGATCCGGCCAGTTTGATGGTGGAAATGAGCGGCACCAGCATGGCCGCACCGCATGTCTCCGGCGTGTTGGCCGGGTTTTTATCGGCGCGCCGCGAGTTCATCGGTTTCCCTGACCGGGTCAAGCAGCTGATGCTTGACACCTGCACCGATCTGCAGCGCGATCACTATGTGCAGGGCAGGGGAGTGCCGAATTTGATGCGCATGCTTGGGGCGACGTGATTTGGGATTCGGGATTCGCAAACGCATGGGCTGTACGCGCAGCGTCGCTCGCCAGGGCAAGGAACCATGCAAGCGCCTGCTGCGACCGGTTTTGCCGTTACCAATCCCCAATGCCAAATCCCCAATCCCGGCTACTCACGCATCTCGGTTATGCCGCCGCATCACGCGCTGCTTGTCGCGCTGCCAATCGCGGTCCTTGGCGGCGTCACGCTTGTCGTGATTCTGCTTGCCCTTGGCCAGGGCGATTTCCAGCTTCACCTTGTTGCTGCTCCAGTACAGCGCGGTGGGCACCAGGGTGTAGCCCTCGCGCTCCACGCGGGTGAGGACCTTGTCGATCTCGGCCCGGTGCAGCAGCAGTTTGCGGTCGCGGCGTTCTACCGGCACGGTATGGGTGGAGGCCTGGATCAGCGGGGTGATCTGCGCGCCAATCAAGTAGATCTCGCCGGAGCGGACATACGCGTAGCCGTCGACAATGTTGGCGCGGCCGGCGCGGATTGCCTTGATCTCCCAGCCCTGCAGCGCCAGACCGGCTTCGTAGCGTTCTTCCAGGTGGTATTCGTGGCGCGCACGCTTGTTCAACGCGATGGTTTTCGTGGCCTTCGCGCCGTTTGCTTTATCCTTGGTTGGTTTCTTGCTCATCCGCCCATTGTCGCCGATTCGGTGTCGTCAAACGATCTTCCGTCTTTCACAAGTTAGCGAATGCCTACCATCCGTCGCAGCGCCCTGGTCGAACACAGCGCCACCCGCATGTTCGATCTGGTCAATGATGTCGAAGCCTATCCGCGCCGCTTCGGCTGGTGCGACGCCGCCCATGTGCTCGAACAGGACCACGCGCATATCGTGGCGCGCCTGGATCTGGGGCTGGGGTCGTTCCGCACCTGGTTCACCACCGAGAACATCCTTGAGCGCCCCGAGCGCATCGTCATGCATCTGCGCGACGGCCCGTTCAAGCGCCTGGAAGGCCTGTGGGAGTTCCAGGCGCTGAGCGAGAATGCCTGCAAGGTCAGTCTGACGATGGAAGTGGAGACCAGCTCGCGCTTGCTGGGACCTGCGCTGGCGCTGGGGTTCCAGGGCCTGGCCGACCGCATGGTCAACGATTTCGTGCGCGTCGCCGACCGCGGCGACGTCTAGGCAGCGCTGCAGTATGCGCATCGAGGTCGTGCTGGCTTGGCCGGATCGCTACAGCGCGGTGCAGCTGGACGTGCCCGACGGCGCAACGGTGGCAGACGCAGTCGCACTCTCCGGTTTGGCGTCGGAGCACGCGCCTGCAGCGCATGCGGTACATGGGCTGATCGCACGCCCGCAGCAGGTATTGCGCGAAGGCGACCGGGTCGAATTGCTCAGGCCGCTGCTGCTGGACCCGAAGGAGGCGCGGCGTCGCCGTGCAGGACCAAGCAAAAAAGCTGGTCCCGACACCTAGCGGTTTGCGCGCGCTGTGCCGCATGTAAGCGTCGCGACAAAGCGAGCTCTTCTAGGGCGCTGTCTTGACGAATCACGCGCGTCGGCCGAGTTCGAACAAGCGCATGTCGAGGCGAGACGCCTGACAAAAAGGCGCGATGGATGATCTTGGGGTCAGCGCTGGGGCGCGGGATCAAACCGCTGTTCGGCAGCAGTGACAACGAAAAACGCATCCGTTCGAAGGGATGCGTTCTTGTTTGGTCATGCCGACACTCAGGCGATCGACAGACCGCCGAGCAACCGCATCAACGGCCGCGCTGCTTCTTCTTGTCGCGTGCCAGGTTGCGGCCGAACTGCTTGGGCGCGGATTTGGCCAACTGCTCGTCCTGCGACGGGAAATAGTCGCCTTCCCAGCGCACGACTTGCTCGTTCTCGAAAAACACGGTGAAGTTCTTGACCTCGGTGTGCGCCAGACGGTCCACACGCTGCGTGGAGGTGTAGTCCCAGCGCTGGGCGTGGAACGGGTCTGGAATCGAAGGGGTGCCCAGCAACGCGCTGACCTGCTGCTTGCTCTGGCCTACCTGCAGTTGCTCCACGGCGGTCTGTTTGATCAGATTGCCCTGGTAGATCGGCTGCTTGTAGATGATGCCGCAGCCAGCGGTGGAAAGAGCAACGGCGGCGACCAGCAGGAGATTACGCATCGGGGATTAAGTGCTGAGGAAATCACGCCGATGATACACTTCCGCCGGTCGCCGCGACCCGTTTGATGGCAGCTGGCGCTAAATCGCCAATGAACGGAGAACATATGGAAACCCACGACCTGCGCAAAGTCGGGCTCAAGGTGACCCATCCGCGGATGCGGATCCTGGAGCTGCTCGAACAGAAGAGCAACCAGCACCACCTCAGCGCAGAAGACATCTATCGGCAACTGCTAGACCACGGCGACGAGATCGGGTTGGCCACGGTGTATCGGGTGCTGACCCAGTTCGAGGCCGCCGGCCTGGTGCTCAAGCACAATTTCGAAGGCGGGCAGGCTGTGTACGAGCTGGATCGCGGCGGTCACCACGACCATATGGTCGATGTGGATACCGGTCATGTCATCGAGTTCGAGAGCGAGGAAATCGAGGCGCTGCAGCGCCAGATCGCTGCCAAGCACGGCTACGAACTGGAAGAGCATTCGCTGGTCCTGTACGTGCGCAAGAAGCGTCCGCGCTGAGTTCCGTGGTTTGCAGGTGCCAAGACAAGGCGGCTTCGGCCGCCTTGTGCATTTGTGGGGCGTGGTGGTGGATTGGCTGCATGGCCCGTGTCTCCATTCGCTCTCGCCCCCTACCCTGCGGGCGGGGGCGATGGAGCCACGTCAGCGGGTGCGGAGAGCTTCGGTGACGAGGGCAGGGAGGCTCGTCAGTCGGGAGCCTCGCGAGCGGGACAAGCGAACGGGGCCTCGAATGGCCGCCTCAATGCATGAGGCCTGCGCAGGCGGCTCCAAGGGTGCTGATTAGTTGCAGCAAGCATGCACCGACGCGGTGCTTGACGACAGCGTGCGGGCCGCTCGTCTCCGATCAGGCGCTCTGCAACAGCTTGCGAGCTGCCGCGCGCGCTTCCTTGCTCACTTCCACGCCGCCCAGCATGCGCGCCAGTTCTTCCTGACGGGCCTGCGGGCCGAGCAGTTCGACCGCACTCTGGGTCATGCCGTCCACCGGGGCCTTGCTGACCCGGTAATGCGCGTGGCCCTTGGCGGCGACCTGCGGCAAGTGGGTGACGCACAGCACCTGGCGTTCTTCGCCCAGGGCGCGCAGCTTCTGCCCGACGATGTCGGCCACCGCGCCGCCGATGCCCGAATCCACTTCGTCGAACACCATGGTCGGCACGCTGTCCAGGCCGAGCGCCGCCACTTCGATGGCCAGCGAAATCCGCGACAGCTCACCGCCGGAGGCGACCTTGCGCAAGGGGCGGGGCGGCTGCCCAGCGTTGGCGGCAACCAGGAACTCCACCCGCTCGGCGCCGTTGGGGTCAGGGCGCAACGTGTCCTGCGGCTGCAACTGGATCAGGAATTGCCCGCCGCCCATGCCCAGCTCGCCGATCAGCGTGGTGGTGGCGGTGGACAAGGCCTCGGCGGCGGTCTTGCGACTGTCGCTGAGCACCCCGGCTGCGCTGCGCCAGACGCCGGTGGCTGACTCGATGTGCTTGTCCAGCTGCTGCAGGCGCTCGTCGGCGCCGCGCAGGTTCTCCACTTCCTGGCTCATGCGGTCGCGGTGCGCGGCCAGTTCGTCCGGGGTGACGCGGTGTTTGCGCGCCAGATCGTATAGGCGGCCCAGGCGGCGTTCCATGGCCTCGAACTGGGCCGGGTCGGCCTCCAGGTCGTCGCGCACGCGGTCGAGCAAGGCGAGCGCTTCTTCGATCTGGATGACGGCGCTGTCCAGCAGTGCGTCGACTTCGCCCAACCGGGGCTCGTGCTCGGCGACGCGGGCGATATCGTGGCGGCTGTCCTGCAACAGGCCCAGCGCGCTGGCGCCGTCGTCGCCATTGAGCTGCTGGGCGACGCTGTCGCAGGCGCCGATCAGCGCGGTGGCATGGGCCTGGCGGCGGTGATTGACGTCCAGCGCGGCGATTGCGGCCGGATCCAGGTCCTCGCGTTCCAGTTCGGCAAGCTGATGCTCCAGAAAGCCGATCCGGTCGGAGACATCGCCTTGCGCCGATAGCGCATCGCGCTCGTCCAGCAGTGCCTGCCAGCGCTGGCTGGCCTGGCGCACCTGTTCGCGCTGGGCGCTGTTACGCGCATAGGCATCGAGCAGGGCGAGCTGGCTGTGGCGGGCCATCAGCGCCTGATGCTCGTGCTGGCCGTGGATTTCGACCAGTTTCGAGGCCAGTTCTGCCAACTGCGAGGAAGTGACCGGGCGGCCGTTGATCCAGGCGCGCGAGCCGCCGTCGGCGCGGATGATCCGGCGCAGCTGGCATTGGGCCTGGTCATCGAGTTCGTTCTCGGCCAGCCAGGCCAGGCCCGGGTGCTCGGCTGGCAACTGGAATTCGGCAGACAGTTCGGCGCGGTCGGCGCCGTGGCGGACCACGCCGCTGTCGGCGCGCAGACCGGACAGAAAGCCCAGCGCGTCCACCATCAGCGACTTGCCGGCACCGGTTTCGCCCGATACCACGGTCATGCCCGGCCCGAATTCCAGTTCGGTGGCGCGGACGACGGCGAAATCCTTGATCGAGAGGTGTCTGAGCATGAGGTCGAGTGTGAATGCTTTGGGGAAGCTTAGGGTGGGAGGGGCAGACAGGGAATCGGATGCTTGCCATCCCCGGGGCCAGACATTATCTATGCCCAGTCTCACCGGATGATCCCATGCGCGCGTCCCAGTCCCCAATGCTCGACCCCCGCGCCCGTCAGCTGCTGCGCACGCTGATCGCGCGCTACATCCGCGATGGCGAGCCGGTGGGCTCGAAAACCCTGGCCCAGCATGCCGGGCTGGACGTCAGTCCAGCTACCATCCGCAACATCCTGGCCGATCTGGAGGATGTGGGGCTGCTCAGCTCCCCGCATACCTCGGCCGGGCGGGTGCCCACCGCGCACGGTTACCGGGTGTTTGTCGACAGCCTGGTGCAGATGCAGCCGCCCGGCGAGGAAGAAGTGCGCCGCCTGCGCGCGGAGCTTGCCAGCGGCAACGGCACCCAGTCGCTGCTGGGCAGCGCCTCGCAGATGCTGTCGGCGATGAGCCATTTCGTCGGCGTGGTCAGCGCGCCGCGGCGCGAGCAGTTCGCGTTCCGGCATATCGACTTCGTGGCGCTGGACGCGCGCCGGGTGTTGGCGATCCTGGTGTTTGCCGACAACGAAGTGCAGAACCGGGTGATCGAGCCGCGCCGCGCCTACGAGCCGGCCGAACTGGAGCGGGTGGCCAATTACCTCAATGCGCAATTTGCCGGGCGCGCGCTGTCGGACATCCGCGCCTCGCTGCTGCGCGAGCTGCGCATGGCCAAGAACGAGATGGAGCAGCTGCTGGCGCACAGCGTGGATCTGGCCAGCGAGGCGCTGGTGCCGGCCGACGCCGACGACATGGTGATGGCCGGGCAGACCCGGCTGATGGGCGTGCAGGACCTGTCGGACCTGGACCGGCTGCGCGAGCTGTTCGAGGCCTTCGCCAGCAAGCGCGAGATCCTGCAGCTGCTCGAACGCACCATCCAGGCGCCGGGCGTGCGCATCTTCATCGGCGAAGAGACCGGCATGCTGTCGCTGGACGATGTCTCCCTGGTCACCGCGCCGTATGCCGCCAATGGCCAGGT
Organism: Xanthomonas prunicola; assembly: GCF_002846205.1. Lineage (GTDB taxonomy): Bacteria > Pseudomonadota > Gammaproteobacteria > Xanthomonadales > Xanthomonadaceae > Xanthomonas > Xanthomonas prunicola. The sequence continues at coordinate 154,681 of NZ_PHKV01000003.1, read as the reverse complement.
GCTGGGCGTGCTGGGCGTGATCGGGCCCAAACGCATGGCCTACGACCGGGTGATTCCGCTGGTGCAGACCGCCGCCCAGGTGCTGGGCGCGGCCATGGAACCGCCCGGCACGCGATAAGCGGCAGCGATCGATACGATCGTTTTGCTTGAAACGCGCGCGCGCGCCCACATACGGGGTGACGTTGGGGCGGGCGTTCCGCTTGCCCGGGAACTGCACATGAACCAAGACCACCCCGAATTCGACTCCGAAGACCTGTCCCAGAACCCACCCGAGACCGATCCGCTCAAGGCCGAGATCGAGTCGCTACGCAGCGAGATCGCGCTGGTCAAGGCCGATGCCCTGCGCGAGCGGGCCGATCTGGAAAACCAGCGCAAGCGCATCGCCCGCGACGTTGAGAACGCACGCAAGTTCGCCAACGAGAAGCTGCTGGGCGAGCTGCTGCCGGTGTTCGACAGCCTGGACGCCGGCCTGACCGCGGCCGGCACCGAACCCAGCCCGCTGCGCGATGGCCTGGACATGACCTACAAGCAATTGCTCAAGGTCGCGGCCGACAACGGCCTGACCCTGCTCGACCCGGTCGGCCAGCCGTTCAACCCCGACCAGCACCAGGCGATCAGCCAGGGCGAGGCCGAGGGCATCGCGCCGGGCCACGTGGTGCAGGTGTTCCAGAAGGGCTACCTGCTCAACGAGCGCCTGCTGCGCCCGGCCCTGGTGGTCGTGGCCAAGCACGACTGAACCGCAGCGCCGGCTGAACTGCCAGGCGCAGGCATGAAACACAGATGTGCGCCGGTGGCTTGAACACCTGCGCACCACCCCCACATCTCAGCCAGACCCGGCGTCGCCGGACACAGCTACAGAATCATCAGGAGCGTATCCATGGGCAAGATCATTGGTATTGACCTCGGCACCACGAATTCGTGCGTGTCGATCATGGACGGCGGCAAGGCCCGCGTCATCGAAAACTCCGAAGGCGACCGCACCACGCCTTCGATCGTCGCCTACACCAAGGACGGCGAAGTGCTGGTCGGTGCCTCGGCCAAGCGCCAGGCGGTGACCAACCCGAAGAACACCTTCTACGCGGTGAAGCGCCTGATCGGCCGCAAGTTCACCGACGCCGAAGTGCAGAAGGACATCTCGCACATGCCGTACGGCATTCTTGCCCACGACAACGGCGATGCCTGGGTGCAGACCAGCGATGGCAAGCGCATGGCGCCGCAGGAAATCTCTGCGCGCGTGCTGGAGAAGATGAAGAAGACCGCTGAAGACTACCTCGGCGAGAAGGTCACCGAAGCGGTGATCACGGTGCCGGCGTACTTCAACGACAGCCAGCGCCAGGCGACCAAGGACGCCGGCCGCATTGCCGGTCTGGACGTCAAGCGCATCATCAACGAGCCGACCGCGGCCGCCCTGGCCTATGGCCTGGACAAGAACGGCGGCGACCGCAAGATTGCCGTGTACGACCTGGGCGGCGGCACCTTCGACGTATCGATCATCGAAATCGCTGAAGTCGATGGCGAAAAGCAATTCGAAGTGCTGGCCACCAACGGCGACACCTTCCTGGGCGGCGAAGACTTCGACAACCGCGTCATCGAATACCTGGTCGACGAATTCAACAAGGATCAGGGCATCGATCTGCGCAAGGATCCGTTGGCGCTGCAGCGCCTGAAGGACGCCGCAGAGCGCGCCAAGATCGAGTTGTCGTCCAGCCAGCAGACCGAAGTGAACCTGCCGTACGTCACCGCCGATGCGTCGGGCCCGAAGCACCTCAACATCAAGTTGACCCGTGCCAAGCTCGAAGCGCTGGTGGAGGACCTGGTCAAGAAGTCGATCGAACCGTGCCGCACCGCGTTGAACGATGCCGGCCTGCGCGCCAGCGACATCAACGAAGTGATCCTGGTCGGTGGGCAGACCCGCATGCCGAAGGTGCAGCAGGCGGTTGCCGATTTCTTCGGCAAGGAACCGCGCAAGGACGTCAATCCGGACGAAGCCGTGGCCGTGGGTGCTGCGATCCAGGGCGGCGTGCTGGCCGGCGACGTCAAGGACGTGCTGCTGCTGGACGTGACCCCGCTGTCGCTGGGTATCGAAACCATGGGCGGCGTGTTCACCAAGATCATCGAAAAGAACACCACCATCCCGACCAAGGCCTCACAGACCTTCTCCACCGCCGAAGACAACCAGTCGGCCGTGACCGTGCACGTGTTGCAGGGTGAGCGCGAGCAGGCCCGCTTCAACAAGTCGCTGGCCAAGTTCGACCTGTCCGGCATCGAGCCGGCGCCGCGCGGCATGCCGCAGGTGGAAGTCTCGTTCGACATCGACGCCAACGGCATCCTGCACGTGTCGGCCAAGGACAAGAAGACCAACAAGGAACAGAAGGTCGAGATCAAGGCAGGTTCCGGTCTGTCGGACGAAGAGATCCAGCGCATGGTCGCCGACGCGGAAGCCAACCGCGAGGAAGACAAGAAGTTCCAGGAGCTGGTGCAGGCCCGCAATCAGGCCGATGGCCTGATCCACGCCACCCGCACCGCGATCACCGAGCATGGCAGCAAGGTCGGTGGCGATGTGATCGGCAAGGTGGAAGCGGCACTGTCGGATCTGGAAACCGCCATGAAGAGCGACGACAAGGCGCAGATCGAAGCGCGCAGCAAGACCCTGGAAGAAGCCGGTCAGTCGCTGTATGCAGCCGCTGCGGCAGCAGAGCAGGGCGGCAGCGCCGATGCCGCCAGCGGCAATGCACAGGCGTCCAAGGCCGCCGATGACGTGGTGGACGCTGAGTTCACCGAAGTCAAGGACGACAAGAAGTAAGCCGTGATTTGGGAGTCGGGCGTGGGGATTGGTAGCCGCTAAAGGTGCCGATCCCCATCCCGATATCCTTTACGCGTCGCGTCGCCAGGGCGGACCAGCACACGCTGTCCGCTTTTGCGTTTCAACGAATTCCAAATCACGAATCCCCGATACCGGCTTATGAGCAAACGCGATTACTACGAAGTGCTGGGCGTTGCCCGTGGCGCCAGCGACGAGGAGCTGAAGAAGGCGTACCGGCGCTGTGCGATGAAGCACCATCCGGACCGTAATCCTGGCGATGCTGCTGCCGAAGCGGCGTTCAAGGAATGCAAGGAAGCCTACGAAGTGCTGTCCGATGGCAATAAGCGGCGTGCCTATGACGCGCACGGCCATGCGGCGTTCGAGCACGGCATGGGCGGTGGTGGCGGTGGGCCGGGTGGCCCGGACATGGGAGATATCTTTGGCGATATCTTCGGCAATATTTTTGGCGGTGGCGCCGCCGGTCCGCGCGCTGCGCGACGTGGTGCCGACGTCGGTTACGTACTGGAACTGGATCTGGAAGAAGCCGTCGCCGGGATCGAGCGCCGCATCGAGATCCCGACCCTGGTCGAATGCGAGCCCTGCCACGGCAGCGGTTCCGAAGACGGCAAGGTGGAAGTGTGCGGCACCTGCCACGGACGCGGCCAGGTGCGCATCCAGCGCGGCATCTTTGCCATGCAGCAGAGCTGCCCGCATTGCGATGGGCGCGGCACGCTGATCCAGAATCCGTGCAAGGTCTGCCACGGCGCCGGTCGCGTGGAAGAAGACAAGGTACTGTCGATCAAGGTGCCGGCCGGTGTGGATACCGGCGACCGGATTCGTCTTGCAGGCGAAGGCGAGGCCGGCCCGGCCGGCACGCCGCCGGGCGATCTGTATGTGGAAGTGCGCGTGCGCGAGCATGCGATCTTCCAGCGCGACGGCGACGACCTGCATTGCGAAGTGCCGATCCGCATTTCGCAGGCCGCGCTCGGCGACACCGTGCGCGTTGCGACCCTCGGCGGCGAAGCGGAAATCCGCATTCCGGCCGAGACGCAGACCGGTAAGTTGTTCCGCCTGCGCGGCAAGGGCGTGCGTTCGGTGCGTAGCCGTAGCGAGGGCGATCTGTATTGCCGCGTAGTGGTAGAGACTCCGGTCAATCTCACCGCCGATCAACGCGAGCTGCTGCAGCAGTTCGAAGCGACGTTCACCGGCGAGGATGCACGCAAGCATTCGCCCAAGTCGGCCACGTTCATCGATGGGGTCAAGGGTTTTTGGGATCGGATGACGTCCTGACGCGAGCGGCGTCATGCCACGATGGCCCGGCGCGCGGCTTGCTGCACGTCGGGTTATTTTTGGCAGGTTGAAAAGGTCGCGCAATGCGGACGGTGTCCTCGGGCGCTGCGCAGGAACCGGATTGCTTGCGTGACACGTGCCGGTTTGACGCATCCGCCGCGCGTTCTAGCGCAGAACACTTTCGCCTGTAGCGCTAGCGAAGCGAAGCCGTGAGTGATTCGAACCGAGTCAGCCGGGTGCAGCATGATTGGGCTGACTTGTAGCGGTTTCATTGCGCATGCCTGCGGTATTGCGCGCACCGCTGCGCTGGCTGGCGTCGGCATCTGGCTTGGATGTGGTGAGATCGCCCGCGTACTGTTTTCAAAACGCCAGCTGCCGATCACAGCGTGCATCCACGGCACACGTGCAAGGTTGCGCGGATAATCGTCGGCATCTCTTCCCAGCACGGCCGCCTTCATGAGCGATGCACCCGACAGCCACCTCGTCCACGGTCGCCGCCAGCGTCCGGATGGTCCTTCGCCGATCGATGTGATCTCGGTGCAATCGCAGTTGGTCTATGGGCATGCCGGAAACAGCGCTGCGGTGCCGCCGCTGCGCGCGCTGGGCCTGCGTGTGGCGGAGGTGCCGACCACGCTGCTGAGCAATGCGCCGTTCTACGCGACCTTGCGCGGGCGCATCCTGCCGGCCGACTGGCTGGCCGATCTGTTGTTGGGCGCTACCGAGCGCGGGTTGCCGCAGCGGGCGCGCATGCTGGTCTCCGGCTATTTCGGCAGCCTGGCCAATGGCGAAGCCTTCGCCGATTGGCTGGAGCAGACCCTGCCGCAGGCACCGCAGCTGCGCTATTGCCTGGATCCGGTGATCGGCGACACGCATACCGGTCCTTATGTAGAACCCGGTCTGGAACGCGTGTTCGGCGAGCGCTTGCTGCCGTATGCCTGGCTGGTGACGCCCAATGCGTTCGAGCTGGGTCGGCTGACCGGACTGCCGAGCCTGCAGCAGGACGATGCCATCGTTGCTGCGCGCGCGCTGCTGGCCCGTGGGCCGCAGTGGGTCCTTGCACACAGCGTGGCCGGTGCCGCAGGTGAGCTGGTGACCTTGGCGGTCAGCGACGCGGCGGTGTATCGCTGGGCCAGCCCGCACCTGCCGGTCGATGTTGCCGGTACAGGAGATGTCTTGATGGCGCTGCTGGTCGGGTTGCTATTGCGCGATGTGCCATTCGAGCAGGCGGTGGGGCACGCACTCAGCGGCGTGCACAGCGCCTTGGAAGCGACACTGGCGGCTGGCTTCGAAGAGTTCGACGTGCTGGCCGCTGCGCCGGCCGCACTGGCCGCGACGCCGCGATTTGCTGTAGAGCGATTGGCATGATCGCGCAGCCGGTGGTCGGCATCGTCGGCATCGCCGGCGCGTACGGGCGCTGGCTGGCGCAGTTCCTGCGCACGCGCATGCAGCTGGAGGTGATCGGGTTCGATCCGGCCGACAGCGGCATCATGGACGAAGCCACGCTGGCGCAGCGTGCGGACGTGCTGATTTTCGCCGCGCCAATTCGCCATACCGCCGCAGTGATCGAGCAGTATGTGGAACTGGCCGGCGCGCGCGCTGCCTCGCAGCTATGGCTGGATGTCACCTCAATCAAGCAGGCGCCGGTCGCTGCGATGTTGACCTCGCAAGCGGAGGTGGTCGGCCTGCATCCGATGACCGCACCACCCAAGTCGCCAACCTTGAAAGGGCGCGTGATGGTGGTCTGCCAGGCGCGGTTGCAGTACTGGTCGGGCTGGGTACAGCGCTTGTGCGAGGCGCTTCAGGCCGAATGCGTGTACGCCACTCCCGAGCACCACGACCGCGTGATGGCGTTGGTGCAGGCGATGGTGCACGCCACCCATCTGGCACAGGCCGGCACCTTGCGCGACTACGCACCGCTGCTGGGCGAGTTGCGCGCGCTGATGCCGTATCGCTCGGCATCGTTCGAGCTGGATACCGCGGTGATCGCGCGCATTCTCTCGCTCAACCCGTCGATCTACGAAGACATCCAGTTCGGTAACCCATATGTCGGCGAGATGCTCGATCGGCTGCTGTCGCAATTGCAGCAGCTGCGCGCACTGGTCGCGCAAGGCGACGATGCGGCGCGTGCGCAATTTCGGCAGCAATTCCTGCACGACAACGCGCAGGCCCTGCAACAGGATGCGCTTGCGGCAGGCAATTACACCTACGAGCGCGTGGGCTATTTGCTGGCCGACCTGACCGAGCCGCTGACACTGAGCGTATATCTGCCTGAGGACCAGCCCGGTTCGCTGCGTGCGTTGCTACATGTCTTCGAGCGCCACGGCGTGAACCTCTCGTCGATCCATTCATCGCGCACGCCAGTGGGCGAGCTGCATTTCCGTATCGGCTTTGAGGCGGGAAGCGATCGTGCGGCATTGGCAACAGCAGGCAGCGAGATCGATCGCAGTGGGATTGGCCGTGTGCTGGAGCGATCCGATGGCTGATCGCGATACGAGGACGACTCGTGCTGCTATCGATTTCATCCACATAGGGTGTGGATGAAACTTGCACAAGCATGTGGATAACTGCGCACAGCCCTTGCGCCGCAAGGGCTGTGCGGTAGGTGGTCAAAAAATGACCAATGCCGTCCGGAGCAGCTAGCTGGACGATGGCGCCGTCTTTAGATGGTCGCGGTGCCCTGAATCGGCACGTACTCTTCGCTCATTGCGGTTCCTGTGCGCCTCCCACGGCTGCAAGATAACGACGCGAGAGGTATTGGTAGCCGTTCCCTAGAGCGCGGAAAGGCGCAGCTCACCGCCGTCGGTGACGAAGCGCTGCCCCTGACGTTGCAGATGTCGGCCGTCGGGAAGCTCGTAACGCGGCGCCGATTGCGGATTTGCACGTGGTTGTTGCTCGTCGCGGAATTCGATGATGACGTAAGACTCGCCATCTGCACCAATTGCGGGAAATTGCCGGAACGACATAAGCACCTCCGAAAGTTCCTAAGGTTGCAGTGCAGATCGCTCGGGACCCGCACGCCCGGCGCCGGGCCGGTAGGGCGAGCATGCGCACGGACTTGTTATCCAGACGTCGTTACGCGGTGAGTCCGAAAGCCTGCAAGTTGAGCTCGTCAGCCCGGCAGTGGCGAGCATTCGCTGCCTGACAAGGGGCAATGCCTCCGCGCAACTGCCATGGGACAGACTGCAGCGGTCGTCGCATGTCGACAAGGTTTTAAGCGCATTGAAGCGCAGTGACTTCGCACACCTGTCGGCCGATTGCATCGCTCAGACGCGCTGAAATCGCCCAATGCATCGGCGCCAGCGCTACACCCGGCGACGCGTCTAGCGACTCAGTTGCAATGCATCCCGGTCGGCCGTGGCTGCGGCCAGTTCAGCACGCGCGGAGGCAATCCGTGCCTGCGCATCGATCAGGCGCACGCGTGCGTCGTTGGCGGTTTCCTCGCGCTGGTTGACCAGGAAGAAGTCGCCCGACCCCAGCTCGAAGCGCCGCCGCTCGGCTGCGGCCAAGCGATCTGCCAGGCCGCGTTCCTCATCGGCGATCTTGGCAAGCCGTTCGGCGGCATTGAGCGCGATGACGATCGATTCGACTTCAATCGAAATCTGGTCGCGCAGAAAACGGCTGCGCTGATCCAGGGCTTCGATTTCTGCGCGTGCCTCGGCCACGCGGCCTTTGGCGGCGCGATTTTCCAGTGGAACGCTGAAACGGAAGCCGATGACGGCATCGGTCAACGAACGATTCGGGCCGCCGACGCCCGGTGGGCCGAGGTCCTTGCTGACTTCCACGCTGACATCCAGGCGCGGTTTCAGATCGTTCTGGGCCAGCATCAAGCGTGCGGTGGCCTGGTCGATGCGGGTGAGCACGGCACGGTAATCCGGGCGCTCCACCGGTGCAGTGATCTTGCTTGCGCCGGCCAGTCCTTCCAGTGCGGAGGTGTCGGCCGGCAGGCGCTCGGCCGACACGATCAGCGGCATGCCGGCGTCATCGCGCAGATACAGCGACAACGCGTTGGCGGCATTGGCAAAATCCTGTTCCGAGCGCACCACCAACGCGCGCCGACGCACCAGGTTCTGGTCGTTTTCGGTGAGCAGAATGGTCGGCCGTGCACCGAGCGTGACCTGCCGCGAAATCGCGTTGCGGCGTTGTTCGGCCAGTTGCAGCAGTTCGTTGTAGGCGCGCAACTTCAGCCCAGCGGCAACCCAGTTCTGGTAGGCATCCACCGCGCGCCGTTGCACGCCGATGGCCACCATTTCCGCCTCGTACTTGGCTACATCGATGTCGGTGCTGGCAATGCTGCGTTTGGTGCGGCGTTCGTCGATCACACGATCGCGCAGCAGCGCATACAGCGCGCCGACCTTCACTTCGCCGCCGCGGTCGGTATAGGACTTGTCTTCGTAGACCGGAAAGGAACCGCGCGAGGAGCGGTAGCCGCCGTAGTAATAGCCACCGTTTTCCTCGAACGGCCGCTTGGCGCCGGTTTCGATCGTGCTGCCGTCGTAATAGCCGGCCTCGCGCGAGCGGCCTTCGATGTCGAACACGGTATCGAAGGCGCCATCGGCGGAGATGCCCTTGCCCTCGGCCTGGCGCACCTTGGCCAGCGATTCGATGATCTGCGGCGCAGAGCGGGCCGACGACTGCAGCACTTCATCCAGCGTCAGCGCACCGGCCTGGGCGAATGCCGCACCGGGGCAGAGTGCGATCAGCAGGACAACAAGACGGCCGATCATTTCTTACCCGTCGCTTCGTCTTCGGCCTTGGGTGCGGCCGGTTTGGCCTTGCTGTCTTCCTGCGTGGTCGCAGCCGGGCGCCGGCCGAATTCCAGCGGGAAATTGTTGAGCTGGCGCCACAGTTCGTAGCCAACCTTGACCGTTTCACCCTGCACCCAGCCGCGCACCTTGCCACCCTGGCGGGCAAATTCCTGCGCTGGCCACGCCGGCTTGCCCGGCATCGGTTCCACCAGGATGCGGAACAGGCCATCGGGCGCGGCATTGGGGTCGATGGCGCGCACGCGGCCGTCGAACATGCCGTGCGCCACCGACGGCCAGCCGCTGAACTGGATCGCCGGCCAGCCTTCGAACTCCAGCCGCACCGGGCGGCCGGGACGGATCAGCGGCACATCGCGGCCGTCGATGTAGAGCTCGACCGCGCGCTCCACCCGTTCCGGTGCAATCACCGCCAGCACGGTGCCAGGCGAGACCATGGCGCTGCCGCTGGCGGCGTTGAGCTGCTGCACGCGGCCGTCGCGCGGGGCGCGCACCAACTGTGCGGACTGGCGGTTCAACTGGATGTCGATGCGGGTCAGCTTGGCGCGCGATTCGGCCAGTTTGGCATCGGCTTCGGCCACCTTGATCTGGGTCAGTTCGTAGTCGCGGCGGCCGGCCAGGCCTTCGGCCAGCAACTGCTTGCTGCGCGCCACATCGATACTGGCGACTGCGCGCGACTGCTGGATGGCGGCGATTTCTGCCTGCGCCTGTGCACGTTCGCTGGCAAGGCGGGTCAGCAGGTCCGGATCCAGGTCGCCGACGCGCGCGATCGGATCGCCTTTGGAGACGTGCTGGCCATCGTGCACATACCAGCGCTCGACGCGGCCCGGCACGAAGGCGGTGACCTGTTGCTGACGGTCGCCCGGATCCAGCGAGACCACCTGGCCCTTGCCGCTGGCGGTCTGCATCCAGGGGGCAAACGCCAGGATCGCGCCAGCAATGGCAACGCCGATCAACAGCATCCACGCCAACGCCTTGGCGATGCTGGGCGGCCGCATCGCCGCCAGGGTCGGGAAATGCGCCATCCGATCAGGGGCGTGCTGCATGCTGAGCCTCCTGCGTGGACGCAACCAGTTCGGCGCGCGTGGCGTAGCGTTGCTGACGCTCCGGTTCCAGGCGGAACCAGCCGTCCAAGGCGATGTCCTCCGGCCGGCCGGTGCACAGCAGCACCGTGGTTCCTGCGTCCTTCAAGCGCCGCAGGATCCGGGTCAGACGTTCTGCCGGAAGCAGGTCGTACAACTGCGACAACATCAGCACGCGCGGGCGTACCAGCAGCGCGTTGGCCAGCTTCAGCGCCATCACCTCGCCAATCCACAGCGGGAAGCCGGACGCGGCAAGCCGGGTATCCAGGCCTTGCGGCAACGCGGCGATGCGCGCACGCAAGCCCACCGTATCGATCGCTTCCAGCATCGCTTCGGAGCTCACATCGGCCGAGGCCATCGCCAGATATTCGCGGATGGTGACTTCCACGATGGTCGGCCGGTCGAGCACGGTGACTTCCGAACGCAGCAGGTACATATCGAAGGTGGCCAAGTCGGCGCCGCCCACCATGACCAGCCCGCGATCGGGAACCACGTGGCGCTTGAGCACCATGGCGAGCAGACGTTCGGCGCCGCCGTCGGCCAGCGTGACCAACTGCTCGCCAGCCTCCAACGCGAAATCGAAACGCGCGCCCTCGATCACCACGCCATCCAGGCGTACTGCGCTGTTGCGTGGTGCCTCGCCGGCGACGGCGACCGGGCGTTCCTGGGGAATGGCATACAGCAGCGACAATTCCTCCGCGCTGGCGACCAGGTCATAGAACACGTCAAGATAGCTGCCCAGCTGCGCAATGCCGTAAAACACCGCACTCAGGATCAGTTCGGCAGCCACCAGCTGGCCGATCGACAACTCGCCGCGCAGGATCAGGCTGCCGCCCAGCGCCAGCAGCGCGGCGCTGGCCACCGCATAGGTGAGCAGGAACGCCAGCGTCTGGGTGAAGGTGTAGCGGAAATGGCGCCGATGCCGGTTGACGTATTCGGCGGTCACCGCTTCCGAGCGATCCATCGCGAAGTTGAGATGACGACTGGATTTATAGAAGCCGTTGGAGCCGCCGACGCTTTCCAGCCAGTGCGCGGCGTTGTGCTTGGCGTGACTCAGGTCGACCGCCGTGCGGATCGAGCCACGCGACCAGATCATCCAGATCGAGAAGATGGTCAGCAACAGCAGCGCGTTGAAACCGAGGAAGAAGGGGTGATAGAAGCTGGTGACGATCAGGCCAACCGCCGACTGCAGCACGATGGTGAAGGCGCCAACCGCCAGGCTGGGAACCGCTTTCTGGACGATCACCAGGTCGAAGTAGCGGTTGAACACATCGCCACGGTTCTGGTCGGCGAAGAACGGGTTCTGCGCATGCACCGCGCGTACGGTGATCTCGGCTACCACCCGTGCGAACAGGCGGCGTTCGAACAGCGCCATCACCCACACCCGCATCGCGCTCAATGCCGCTACCAGCAACAACAAGCCCAGCAACAGGCCGGACAAGGTCCATAGCGGGGTAGCCAGCGCAGTGTTTGCCACGCTGTTGATCAACAATTGCACCGAGATCGGCGTGGCCAGCGACAGCAGGCTGATCGCAATGCCATACACCAGGGCCAGGCGCACATACGGCATATCCGGGCCGACGACTTCCGCCAGCCAGCTTGCCGCTTCCCGCCATCCGATCCGCTTGGCCGCCATTCGATGTCCGTTGATGAGTTCAGTGAAGCATTGACGAGTTGTCAGCCTTCAAACAAGGCCAAAGCGCTTATTCACCGCATAGGATTTTCCTATGCGGCCACCGCACGTAGCAGATTGGCGATCAAACCGAAGGCCGGCGCACGACCGGCGCCCTGTCGCCAGAGCAGACCAATCTCCCTATAGTAGCGTCCGCCTTTGACTGGCCGAACCACCACATCGTCGCCTTCGCGGATTTCCTGGCGGACGTACAGATCCGGGAGCAGTGCAAGGCCCATGCCCATGCCGGCCATCTGGCGGATCGCATCCAGGCTGGTGCCTTCGTAATCGCGCAAGACATTTGCACCGACATCCATGGCGATTGCGGCCACCTGTTCTGCCAATCGGTATTCCGGCATCAAGGTCAACAAGTTGGCGCCGCGCAGATCGGCCGGGGTGATGCAGGCCTTGGTGCGCAGCGGATGGTCGGCGGCCATGGTGACATGCAGCAGTTCGCGGAACAGCCGCTCGCTATGCAGGCCGCGGCCCGGCACCGGCAGTTGCGCCAGGACCAGATCGTGTACGCCGCTGCTCAGATCGGCGGCAAGTGCGGTCGGCAGCCCCTCGCGCACATGCACGCGCAGGGCCGGATGTTCGCGATGCAAACGTGCCACCAGGCTTGGCATCAGATAGGCGCCCAGCGTGGGCGACACCCCGAGCCGGATGGTGCCGACCAAGGTGTCGGCGGCGGTGGCGCGGACCTCTTCCAGATCGGTGACATCAAGCAAGATGCTGCGTGCGCGGTCGAGCAGATCGCGACCCAAAGGGGTCAGAATCGCCTGCGCTCCGCGCTCGAATAGCGGCGCGCCGATGATGGCTTCCAATGCGCGGATCTGCTGCGACAACGATGGTTGCGAGACGCCCATTTGCTCGGCCGCGCGGGTGAAGCTGCCGGTGTCGGCCAGCGCGACGAAATAGCTCAGCTGGCGAAGCGTGGTTTTAGGGCGGGGCATGGGTCGTATCGGATTGCGTGGAAGCGCACGGCCGGCGTGGCCGGTGAGTCAAGACGGGGGGGCGTGGCTCACAAGACGAGCGACAGTCGTCCAGTGGCTGTGGATGGCGCTCAGGAACTGCAGGGTACGAGTGACGCATGCCGATGCCGAACACTGGCCGCGCCCGCGTGGCGGTGAGCGCAGTCGTTTTGTTGGCTGCTTCAAGTGCCATCGCTGGCGGCGCAGCGTCAGGCAATCCTCATTGATCGATGAACTGCAGCCGCGCCAATTCCGCGTACAGGCCGCCTTCGGCGATCAATTGGGCATGGGTGCCCTGCGCGACGATGCGGCCGGCATCCATCACCACGATGCGGTCGGCCTTGAGCACGGTGGCCAGGCGGTGCGCGATGACCAGCGTGGTGCGGCCTTCCATCAGCCGATCCAGCGCCTGTTGCACGGCCCGCTCGCTCTGGGCATCGAGCGCGCTGGTGGCTTCGTCCAGCAGCAGGATCGGCGCGTCCTTGAGCAGCGCACGCGCAATTGCCACGCGTTGCTGCTGGCCGCCGGACAGACGCGTGCCGCGCTCGCCCAGTTCGCTGGCGTAGCCCTGGGGCAGGGCGCGGATGAAGACATCGGCTTCGGCGGCGGCGGCGGCCGCTTCCACCTCGGCATCGCTGGCTTGCAGGCGCCCGTAGCGGATGTTGTCGGCGGCGCTGGCGGCAAATAGGGTGGGTTGCTGCGGTACTAGGGCGATGCGTTCGCGCAGCAGTACCGGGTCAGTGTCGCGCAGGTCGATGTCGTCGATGCGCACCTTGCCGCTGACCGGGTCGTGGAAGCGCAGCAGCATCGACAGCACCGTGCTCTTGCCCGCCCCGGACGGACCGACCAACGCCACGGTTTCGCCGGGACTGACATGCAGATCGAAGCCATCCAGCGCCGGCGCGTCCGGACGCTGCGGGTAATGGAACACCACCTGGTCGAAATGGATCGCGCCGCGCAGCGGCTGCGGCAAGGCCTGCGGTGTGGCCGGCGCCACGATGGCCGGTTGTTCGTCGAGCAATTCACCCACCCGGCCCATGCCGCCGGCGGCACGCTGCAACTCGTTCCAGACCTCGGCCAGCGCACCGACCGAACCGCCACCGATCAGTGCATACAACACGAATTGGCCCAGCGTGCCGGGCGTCATGCGGCCGGACACCACATCGTGCGCGCCCAACCACAACACCGCGACGATCGCACCGAAGATCAGCATGATCGCCACTGCGGTCACGGTGGCCTGGGTGCGGATGCGCACCTTCGCGGTGTCGATGGCGGTCAACAGTGCGGTACTGAAACGCTGGCTTTCGTAACGCTCGCGCGCATGCGCCTGCACGGTGCGCACTGCACCCAGGGTTTCGGCCGCCAGCGTGTTGGCATCAGCCACGCGGTCCTGGCTTGCGCGCGAAATCTTTTGCAGGCGGCGCGCACCCAGCACGATCGGCAGCACCGCCAGCGGGATGCCGATCAAGGTGAAGCCGGCCAGACGCGGGCTGGTGACGAACAGCATCACCACGCTGCCAATCACCGTGGCCACGCTCCGCAAGGCCACCGACATGGTGCTGCCGATCAGCCCACGCAGCAATTCGCTGTCGGCCGACAAGCGCGACACCAGTTCGCCGCTGCGGCTGCGGTCATGAAATCCGGCATCCAGGCCGATCAGGTGTGCATACAGCCGGCCACGCAGGTCGGCGACGACTTTTTCGCCCAGGAGGGCGACGAAATAGAAGCGGGCAGCGGTCGCCACCGCCAGCACCACCGAAACTGCGAACAGCAGCAAGAACGCCTGGTTGATCTGCGAGTCGCCGGAAAAGCCTTGATCGATCATGCGCTTGACCGCTGCCGGCAGGCTCAGTGTGGAGGCAGCGGAAATCGCCAGCGCGACCATCCAGGCAACGAACAGGCCGCGCTGGCGTTGGATGAACGGCCACAAGGTGCGCAGGCTGCCCAGCTTCCGCAACGGGTTGGGACGTGCAGCGGCTGGCTGGGTCATGCGGCTTCCGGAGTTGAGAGATGGACACGATTGCGGGTGGCGTCGCACAGGCGGGTTTTCAAGCCGGCGAGCTGATCCGCAGGCAGTTGCACGCGCAACGCAGCACCGTTGGCGTCGAAATGTTCATCCAGTTTGTCGGCATGGAAGGCCGCCAGCGCTGCGTGCACCAGGCCCAGGTCGTCGAACCGGCACTGCACCTGCACTAACGACAACGCGATCAACGGTTGCCGTGTCGCCAGCCGCAAGCACTCGGCCGCCGCGCCGCCATAGGCACGCACCAGCCCGCCAGCACCGAGTTTGATGCCGCCATACCAGCGCGTGACCACGACCACCACCCGGTCTAAGCCCTGCCCGTCGATGGCGGCCAGGATCGGCCGGCCGGCGGTGCCACTCGGCTCGCCGTCGTCGCTGGAGCGATAGTCCTGCCCGAACCGATAGGCCCAGCAGTTGTGCGTCGCGTCGGGCACTGCCACGCGCTGCACGATCTCCAGCGCATGCGCCGGAGTGTCCAGTGTGGCAGCGTGGGCCAGAAAGCGACTGTGCTTGATGTCCAGGCTGTGGTGCGCGTCAGCGGCGAGGGTATCGAGCATCGCCATCATTCTATGCGAGGCGGTGTTGCAGGTTGCTGCGGCCATCGTGACTGCCGTTGCAAGCTGGCAAAACAACGCCATGTGTGCGCCGTCGTGCAGCAGCACCTGCGCAGTGGGGTAGCGAGGCTGGGTGACGCGCCCACCGCGGCATCACGCTTGCCGGCACCGCGGCTGCCGCTGGCATCGTGTGCCGGGCAGCCAGGCAGTCGCGCCGTTTCAATGCAGCCTAATCACAGTGAGACGACGTTTGTCTTGGCTGCCTTCGGTTACACCAGGGTGGAGCGGCGCTTCTCGTCGATCCACTTCGACGCCTGCGCCGGGGTGTAGTGCTGCATCCATTCGAGCATCTGCTCGATATCGGCGCCGTACCACAGGTCGGTGCGCTGGTCCGGATGCAGGAAACGCTCTTCGACCATGCGATCGATCATGCCGATCAGCGGTGCGTAGAAACCTTCGATGTCCAGAAACGCGCACGGCTTGTTGCCGATGCCGAGTTGGCGCCAGGTCAGCATTTCGAAGATCTCTTCCATGGTGCCGAAGCCGCCGGGCAGGGCGACGAAGGCATCGGACAGCTCGAACATGCGCATCTTGCGCTCATGCATCGAGCCGACGATTTCCAGGTCGGTCAGGCCGCGGTGGGCCACTTCCCAGTCCGCCAGTTGCTTGGGGATCACGCCAGTGACCTGGCCGCCTGCAGCGAGTACGGCGTTGGCCACCGTGCCCATCAGGCCGACATTGCCACCGCCGTAGACCAGTCGCAGGCCTTGCGCGGCGATGCGCGTGCCCAATGCGGTGGCGCGTTCGGCATAGGCGGGTTTGTTGCCGGCGTTGGAGCCGCAATAGACGCAAATTGATTTCATTGCACGTTTTCCATCGATACGACCGACACGTCGGTCCTTCAGTCGGTGTCCGTTCTTATGTATTGGTGTTGGTTTTGGTGCGCAGCAGCCACAAGGTGCCGAGCGCGACAAACATCACGCCGCATCCGGCAACTGCCAGCTGCCGGCCGATCACGGCCGCGACAAAGAACATCAGGCCGGCGGCGACGAACAGGATGCCGCTAAGCGAGGTGCGTGGTGGAACTGCCATGGCGGGTTCCTTGACTGGGAAACGAAGAAGGCTTCGTCGCGAGACGAAGCCTTCCACAGCGGCTGACCACCGAGGTGGCTCAGTTCGCCTTGTGGATCGCTCGCTTGCTCACCGCCATGGCCGCGTCGTGGATCGCCTCGGACAGGGTCGGGTGGGCATGGCAGATACGTGCCAGGTCGTCGGCGGAACCATTGAATTCCATGGTCAGCACACCTTCGTGCACCAACTCGGAGACGCCCACGCCAACCAGATGCATACCCAGCACACGGTCGGTTTCGGCATCGGCGATCACCTTGACGAAGCCGGCCGGCTCGCCCATGGCCACCGCACGGCCGATCGCCGCGAACGGGAAGCTGCCGGCCTTGTATGCCACGCCCTCGGCCTTGAGCTGCTGCTCGGTCTTGCCGACCCAGGCAATTTCCGGCTCGGTGTAGATGACCCACGGAATGGTGTCGAAATTGACGTGGCCCGGCAGGCCAGCAATCAGCTCGGCCACCGCGATGCCTTCCTCGAAGCCCTTGTGCGCGAGCATCGGGCCGCGCACGCAGTCGCCGATGGCCCACACGCCGTCGACGCCGGTATGGCAATGGCCATCGACCTCGATCTGGCCGCGGTCGGTCACCTTGACGCCGGTGCCGTCAGCCAGCAGGTTCTTGGTGGCGGCCTTGCGGCCCACGGCCACCAGCAGCTTGTCCACGGTCAGGGTCTGCCCGCCGGCGCTGTCGGTGTAGCTGAGCACCACCTGCTTGGCATCGCCGCTGCCGGTGATCTCGGTCTTGCTGACCTTGGCGCCCAGCTTGATATCCAGGCCCTGCTTCTTGAATTCCTTCAGCGCGGTCTTGGCCACTTCGGCATCGGCCAGCGCCAGGAAGTCCGGCAACGCTTCGAGGATGGTGACCTCGGCGCCCAGACGCTTCCACACGCTGCCCAGTTCCAGGCCGATCACGCCCGCGCCGATGACGGCCAGGCGCTTGGGCACGGCGGTGAAGTCCAGGCCGCCGACGTTGTCGACGATGGTGTCGCCGTCGAACTTGGCGAACGGCAGCTCGATCGATTCCGAACCGGCCGCCAGGATCACGTTGGTGCCCTTGAGCTCGATCTCGCCGCCTTCGTGCTGTGCGACCTTGACGATGTTGCCCGGCAGCAGCTGGCCGAAGCCGTAGTACGGAGTGATCTTGTTGGCCTTGAACAGCATCGCGATGCCGCCGGTGAACTGCTTCACGATCTTGTCCTTGCGGCCGATCATGGTGGGCACATCCATCTTGGCGTCGTTGAAGCTGATGCCGTGGTCGCCGAACAGGTGACCCATGTTCCAGAACTGGCGCGAGGAATCCAGCAGCGCCTTGGACGGGATGCAGCCCACGCGCAGGCAGGTACCGCCCAGTGCCGGCTTGCCGTCCTTGCCCAGGGCCGCGTCGATGCAGGCGACCTTCATGCCCAGCTGGGCCGCGCGGATGGCGGCGTGATAACCGGCCGGACCGGCACCGATGACGACGACGTCGTAGTTTTCAGCCATTTCTAAAGTCCTTTGCCTTTCCCTTCTCCCGTTGGGAGAAGGTGGCGCATAGCGCCGGATGAGGGTGCGCTGTGGTCGCCTGTCCGGTATTCCCGATGTAAAGCGAGCCACTGCGAAATGGAGTAAGTGAACAGCCGATCGTTCGGCTTCGTGGCTCGCGGCGGCTCGTTTATCACTGTTGAGCCGGACACGCTTGCCTGCCGCCCCCAACCCCTCTCCCGACGGGAGAGGGGCTGCAAGGCTTACAGACCGAACAACATCCGGCCCGGGTTTTCCAGCTGATTCTTGATGTCGACCAGGAACTGCACCGAGTCCTTGCCGTCGATGATGCGGTGGTCGTAGGACAGCGCCAGATACATCATCGGGGCGATCACGACCTGGCCGTTCTCGGCGATCGGACGCTCCTTGATCGCGTGCATGCCCAGGATGGCGCTCTGCGGCGGGTTGATGATCGGAGTGGACAGCAGCGAGCCGAAGGTGCCGCCGTTGGTGATGGTGAAGGTGCCGCCCTGCAGATCGTCCAGACCCAGCTTGCCGGCGCGGGCCTTGGCGGCGTAGTCGGCGATGCCCTGTTCGACGTCGGCGAACGACTGGCGCTCGACATTACGCAGCACCGGCGTGACCAGGCCCTTGTCGGTGGACACGGCGATCGAGATATCGCTGTAGCCGTGATAGATGATGTCGTCGCCGTCGATCGAGGCATTGACCAGCGGGAAGCGCTGCAGCGCGTTGGCGGCGGCCTTGACGAAGAAGCTCATGAAACCGAGCTTGATGCCGTGCGCCTTCTGGAACTCGTCCTGCAGCTCCTTGCGTGCGGCCGACACCTTGGCGAGGTTGACCTCGTTGAAGGTGGTCAGCATCGCGGTGGAGTTCTTGGACTCCATCAGGCGCTTGGCAATGGTCTTGCGCACGCGGGTCATCGGCACGCGCTCTTCCGGGCGGGCGCCAGAGGCCTTGCCCACGCCGCCGGCCTTGGCGAAGTTGACGATGTCTTCCTTGGTCACCGCGCCACGACGGCCGGTGCCTTCGACCTGCGACGGATCCACGCCCTGGGTGATCGCGGAGAAACGCGCACCCGGCGGCAGCGAATCGGCAGCGGACTTGGACGCAGGCGCCGGTGCAGCGGCGGCAGCCGGCGCCGGAGCTGCAGCAGCAGCCGGTGCGGCGGCCTTCTTCTCTTCAGCCGGTGCAGCCGCAGCCACAGCGCCTTCTTCGATGATCGCCAGGATCTGGTTGCTGGTGACCGTGCTGCCGGCTTCGAACTTGATTTCCTTCAGTACGCCGTCGACCGGCGAAGGAACTTCCAACACGACCTTGTCGGTTTCCAGGTCGACCAGATTCTCGTCGCGCTTGACCGCTTCACCGGCCTTCTTGTGCCAGCTGGCGATGGTGGCGTCGGAAACGGATTCGGGCAGTACCGGAACTTTGACTTCGGTGGCCATTCGGGGAGCGTCCTAGGGTTTTCGTTCTTTGGGGAAGAGGAGTTATTCAGCGACTTGGTCGTTGAACGGATTGAGGAGTGCATCGGCGACCAGCTTCTGCTGTTCGATGATGTGGTCGGCCATGTGGCCGGCGGCAGGCGAGGGCGAACGGGCGCGGCCGGCGTAATGCAGGCTCTGACCGCTGGCCAGGCAGAAGTTGAGGTGGTGGCGGATCTGATACCACGCACCCTGGTTCTGCGGTTCTTCCTGGCACCACACCACATCGGTGGCGTTGGCATAGGCCTTCAATTCGGCGGCCAGCTGCGCACGCGGGAACGGATACAGCTGTTCGATGCGCAGGATGGCGACGTCGTCCTGGCCACGCTTGCTCTGGTCTTCGAGCAAGTCGTAGTAGACCTTGCCCGAGCACAGCACGACGCGCTTGACCTTGGCCGCGTCGGCCTTGGCGTCCGGGATCAGATGCTGGAACTCGCCTTCGGCCAATTCTTCCAGGCTCGATACCGCCAGCTTGTGGCGCAGCAGCGACTTGGGCGTCATCACCACCAGCGGCTTGCGGGTGGTCATGCGCATCTGCCGGCGGATCATGTGGAAGCACTGCGCCGGCGTGGTCGGTACGCACACCAGCATGTTCTCCAGCGCGCACAGCTGCAGGAAGCGCTCCAGGCGCGCGGAGCTGTGCTCCGGGCCTTGCCCTTCGTAACCATGCGGGAGGAACAGCGACAGGCCCGCGATGCGGCCCCACTTGGCTTCGCCGGCGGCGATGAACTGATCGATCACCACCTGCGCGCCATTGGCGAAGTCGCCGAACTGCGCTTCCCAAATGCACAGCGCGTTCGGGTCGGTGGTGGAGTAGCCGTATTCGAAGCCCATCACCGCTTCTTCGCTGAGCAGCGAATCGATCACGGTGGCGTCTTCGGGGTTCTGCACCAGCTGGCGCAACGGCAGGTAGTAATTGTCGGTCTTCTGGTCATGCAGGATCGCGTGACGGTGGAAGAACGTGCCGCGGCCGGCGTCCTGGCCGACCAGGCGCAGCTTGTGGCCTTCGGCCAGCAGCGTGGCGTACGCCAGGTTCTCGGCGAAGCCCCAGTCGCCCAACTGATCGCCGGCGGCCATCTTGACGCGATCTTCGTAGATCTTCGCCACGCGAGCGTGCAGTTCGACGCCTTCGGGGATCGTGGTGATCAGCTTGGCCAGACGGTCCAGCTGCTCGCGCTTGACGCGCGTGTCCACCGGATCGGCAGCGGTTCCGATCAGATACTTGGACCAATCGATGGCAAATTCGTCCGGCTTGCGCTTGGCCAGTTCGGTGGTGTATTCGCCCGAATCCAGCTTGTTGCGGTAGCTGTCCACCAGCGCCTTGGCCTCGTCGGCGCTCAGCACGCCGTCGCTTTCCAGCTTGGCGGCATACAGCTCGCGGGTGGTCTTGTGCTTGCGGATGGTCTGGTACATCACCGGCTGGGTCGCTGCCGGTTCGTCGGCTTCGTTATGGCCCCAACGGCGGTAGCAGACCAGGTCGATGACCACGTCCTTCTTGAACTGCTGGCGGAATTCGTAGGCCAGCTTGGACACGAAGATCACCGCGTCCGGGTCGTCGCCGTTCACGTGGAAGACCGGCGCGCCGATCATCTTGGCCACATCGGTGCAGTACAGCGTGGAGCGGGCGTCGTCGCGGGTGCTGGTGGTGAAGCCGATCTGGTTGTTGATGACGATGTGCACGGTGCCGCCGACCGCGAAACCGCGCGCCTGCGACATCTGGAACAGCTCCATCACCACGCCCTGGCCGGCGAATGCGGCGTCGCCGTGGATCAGGATCGGCAGCACGGTCTTGCGTTCGGCATCGCCGAAGCGTTCCTGACGCGAGCGCACGCTGCCCACCACGACCGGGTCGACGATTTCCAGGTGCGAGGGGTTGAACGCCAGCGCCAGATGCACCTGCTTGTCGGTGCCGACGGCGATGTCGGCCGAGAAACCCATGTGGTACTTGACGTCGCCGGTATGCGCGCGGTCGTCATGGGCGTGCTCGAACTTGCCTTCGAATTCGTCGAACAGTTTGCGCGGGTTCTTGCCCAGCGTATTGACCAGCACGTTGAGGCGGCCGCGGTGGGCCATACCGATCACGATGTCCTTGACCTGATCGTTGCCGGACTGGCGAATGATCGCGTCCATCATCGGAATCAGCGCATCGCCGCCTTCCAGCGAAAAGCGCTTCTGGCCGACGTACTTGGTGTGCAGGTAGCGCTCCAGGCCTTCGGCGGCGGTGAGCCGCTCCAGGGTGCGCTTGCGGCTGGCCGCATCGCCTGCGATCTTGCCGCCGGCATCTTCCAGGCGCTTGTAGATCCACTGGCGCTGGTCGAATTCCTGGATGTGCATGAACTCTGCGCCGATGCTGCTGGCGTAGGTCGCCTTCAGGCGGGCCAGCAGATCCTTGAGCTTCATGCGCGGCTGGCCGCCGACACCGCCGGTGCTGAACTCGCTGTCCATGTCGGCCTGCGACAGGCTGTGGAACGGCAGGTCCAGGTCGGGCGGGTTGACCGGCGGGGTCAGACCCAGCGGGTCGAGCTGCGCGCCGAGGTGGCCGCGCGCACGGTAGGCAGTGATCAGACGGCCGACATTGCGCTCGCGCTCGTCACTGGCGCCAGCACCGGTCCCGGCGTTGGCAGCTTGCTTGGAAGCACTGAGGATGTGGGCGATGGCGGCCGAGTGCGGGACATCACCGGCACTGCGACCTTCGAAACCATCGAAGTAGCTCTTCCACTTCGGATCGACACTGTCCGGGGCGACGAGGTACTGCTCGTACAGATCCTCGATGTAGGCGGCGTTGCCGCCGGCGAGCTGCGATGACTGCGCGAACTGCTTTAGGAGATTATCCACGATGGTAAGTCGGGTCTGCTGTGGGGATGATTGTGCGGAAGCGGCAGGGCGAGATGCCCTATCGGTCGGTCTCAAATCTCCAAAAATTATACCCCCTTGCGCTAGTGAGGGGGCGTCTGCGAGCTGACCGGCAGGGTAGACCAATTGCGCGCACGCCTACGTGCGAGGGGCGCTGCGGCGTCAGATGCCGAGCGCGCGCGGCTCGTTCCAACGTGCGCTGCGCTCCCATATCTGCGCGAATTCGCGCTCCAACTGGCGGCTACGCGCTGCGCCAGACAACCAGGTTTCGCCATCATCGTAGCGATGACCTGTTGGACGAAAGTAGTAGGCGTCGTCGCCGACAACATAGACCGATGCAAAACTTGCATCGACTGGGTCGCTGACCGCGCGGAACCAGAACACGCTGGGCAGGCGCTGTGCCAGCCGCAGCATTGCACTGCTGCCCGCGTTCGCGCTGGCGGGGTCCTGCACCAAGACATGCACGCGCTTGTCGTGGCGGGCGGTGGCGAAACGGCGCAGCGCATCGAGCACGGCGGGGTTGTCGAACAACGGCGGGTCCAGGGCGCGGGTGTAGATCAGCACCTGGCGGCGCGCAGCGTAGAGCAGACCAGTGGTGGCGGCCAGGGCTGCGGTGAGGGTCTCGACGGCCATCGGGCCATCGAGGCGACGATGCACGACGAAGCCGGGCGCCGCGTGTGTCTGGCCCAGGCGCCCGGGTGAGGAGCGTGGGGTGGTGTCGGGCAGAAAGCCCTGGCGCGCGAAGACCGCCTCCGCGTTTGGGCTGGGGCTGGCGTGCAGGCTGGGCCAGCCGTGCTGTCGGGCCGTGTCGACGGCGGCAGCGAGCAGTTGGTCCGCAAATCCGCGGCGGCGCCAGTCGGGTAGAACGCCGAGCCGGTCCAGCCGGCGGTCGGCAGTGAGTCGCACCGAGGCGATCAACTGACCATCCTCGGTGCGCGCTGCCAGATGCAGGCTGAGCGGGTCCAACGCATCCCACGCGGTACCGTTGGTGTCGTCAGCGGTGTCTGTGCTGCAGGCCAGCCGCAGTGCGCGCAGGGCCCCGGCATCGGAAGCCGGGTTCAGAGCGACGATCTGCGGCCTGGCGTGCTGGGTCATGCGGGTTTGATGGTGTCGTCGCTGTGGTCGGAATCGGCGTCGTCTTCGATCTCGGCAACAGCGTCCTGCACGGCATCCAGCGTCTCTGCCGGGTTGCCGGCGTCGTCAGCGACGTGCTCGACATCGGCATCCGCATCGATGGCGTCATCCGCTTCCGGTGCGTCGTCTTCGGCGTCTGCGTCGTCGTGGTCGGAAGACGCGCGCAGGACATGCACGTGTTCGTCGTCGGCGATATCCCCGTCGGCGTCTTCGTGGGCGCGCTGGTAATGGCCCTGTGCCAGCAGCTCTAGCACGACCTCACGGCCACGCGGCGACAACTGCGCGTACAGCGTGCCGTCGATCTCTTCGGCCGCGGCCAGACGGGACGCATCCTTGGCCGACAGCGCGAACTCCAGTCCGCTGCAGAACAGCGTGGCGCCGCGCTTGGCACGCCGCCAGGCCAGACGCGACCAGGGGTGGCGATGCAGCAGCACGCCTTCTTGCAGCGCCTGCTCGACCGCTTCGCGCGGGATGGGTTCTGGCGCCGGCACCACGTCGCCGGAAGCGCGGTAGGTGGTCATGAAACGACCGAACCAGTCGCCCAAGCGATCGGGATCGTTCATGCGCAACGCGTTGAGCGCTGCGACCACGCGGTTCATTGCGGTGACGTCGATCTCGTACGGATCGGCCGGCACCGTGAGGTCTGCGTCGTGATAGCGCACGGCCTCGTCAGCGTCGGCAATCAAGGTGTCCAGGTAATCGCCGATCAGCTCGGCCGAGGACGGTGCGCGGGTGCCGATGGAGAAGGTCAGGCAGGCGTCTTCGGCCACGCCGTGGTGCGGGATCAACGGCGGCAGATACAGCATGTCGCCCGGGCCCAGCACCCAATCGTGGGTCGGTTTGAACGCGCGCAGCAGCTTCAGCTCGACATCGTCGCGGAACGCCAGTGGGGTGGCCTTGCGGCCCTGCGCGGTGCGCGCGTCGATCTGCCAGCGGCGGTGGCCCTGGCCCTGCAGCAGGAAGACGTCGTAATGGTCGACATGCGCGCCCACCGAGCCGCCGGCAGCGGCGAAGCTGATCATGATGTCGTCGATGCGCCAGCGCGGCAGGAAGCGGAACTGCTCCAGCAGGGCGCGCACGTCGGCATCCCATTTGTCCACGTCCTGCACCAGCAAAGTCCAATCATGGTCGGGCAGGCCGGGGAAATCGGTTTCCTGGAATGGGCCGGTGCGCACGTCCCAGCTGTCGGTGGTGCGGTCGTGGCGGATCAGGCGCGCCAGCACGCCGTCTTCGCAGGCCAGTCCGGCCAGGTCTTCCGGCTGCAGTGGCGAGGCGAAGTCCGCGAATGCGTTACGGATCAACAGCGGGTGCTTGTGCCAGTAATTGCGCAGGAAACGCTCGACCGGCATGCCCAGCGGCTGTCCCGGACGGGCCTGGACTTCGATGGCAAGTGGGGTCGCTTTACGTACGGCCATTGCGGGGTCCTTACAAGGTGTAGAAGAGAGTGCGGTGCGCGGCATTGGCGCTGGATGGCCTATTGTCGACTGCCTGAGCCGGATGTGCACCTGTGCCGGGCACGCCGCACGCGCGCTCGTCCGCCGCCGCAGCACGGGTCAGTGTGTCCGATGGCACATGCGTGGTAGCGCCTGCACCGAAACACTGCGGCATCGCAGCCTTGGTGGGCTGCTCCCTATGCTTTGGAAAACTGCTTGCATGCATCGTCTGACGCTGCTGCTGGTGTTGACTGCGACGTTGGGAGTACACGGCGCCGCGCAGGCCGCCGATGACAAGGGGGGGCGGCGGCCTGGGTTTCGCGGTGGAAAGCGAGGGATTTTCGTTCAATCCCACGCTGACCTCGGTCACGATCGATTCGGTGAAGCCGGCCTCGCCCGCAGCCACCGCCGGGCTGCAGGTGGGCGATGCGATCGTGGCCGCACAAGGCATCACGGTGGCTGGAGGCAAGGCCGATGTGTTCAAGCAGGCCGTCAACCGCAAGGTCGGGGAGACCCTGCGTTTGGTGATCGTGCGCGGTGCAGCCAAGCCGCGCGAGGTGACGCTAGTGGCCGCGCGGCGGCCCTGATTGACGTGCCAAGAGCGGCTTAAAAACGCAGCGAGCAGTGGTCAGGTGGGTGCGGGCGGCGCTCAGAACCGCAAGGTACGGGCGGTTTGCGAGGATTCCGAGCCCCGGCTGCGCCAGCCTGGCAGGGACGCAGCCGGTTTGTTCGCCGCGCTAAATCCGCACCGTTTGTAAAAGCATCGCCTGGTGGCGTTGCATGCGGTGCGGCCGTGCAGCGACGTGCATCTGGCTGATCTGGAGCGCGCACGCTAACGCCGTGCGCATCACAACCGCACAGATCACATCACCTTGTTGCCGCTGCCACGGTCGTCCAGTGTGGGTTTGCTGGATGGGTTGACGGTGTTGTCGTTGCCGGAAAACCGCACCTGTTTCACTTCGCGCGCGAGCACAAGATTCTTGTTGCCCTGAATGTCCACGTTATCGACATTGGTGAGATTGAGCGTGTTGTCGTGACCGGTCACGCTGAGCTGGCCAAGTTGCTTGTTGAGCACCGTGAAGTTGTTTCCTTCCACCCGAATGCTGCGCGCGGTATCCAGATTCATTGCGCCACGTGAGGCAGTGATGGTGACCGTGCCGCACTCGCCGTGCAGGATCCATTCGCTGTCATTGCGGGTCAGCCGGACATCCTTGCCGGCGCAGTCAGCGCCGCTGGCCGGATCGGTCAGCGTGGACGAGACCGCCGACAACGCCTGCGCGGCAGGGCCGTCGCCGCCGCATCCGCTCAGTGCAAAGACGCTTGCCAGCGTCAACAGGGACAGTGGGTGAGTGACACGCATCGCCGATCTCCCGAAGAGCAAGGCCGACACGATAGCAGTCCGGCTCGGTTACCCATGTGTAGGCCTGCGCCCGCGGTTCAGGCCGGTCTCGAGACGTGACGCGTGCGACGCGACATGTGTCGCGGCGCAGGTGTCACTGATCCCGACGGTGCTTCATCGGCAGACGGTGACCCCGATGGCCCGGCGCTGATGATCGTCGATGACCTGATCCGCTCCGCAAGCTGACAGGGGGCTTGCGGGCGGGCCAGCTCAGATCGCGCGCGCCAGCTGCTCGGCCAGGCCGGTGTAGGCGCCCGGGGTGAGCGCGCGCAGCCGCTGCTTGTCGTCTTCCGGCAATGGCAGGCTTTCCACGAAGGCCTGCATCGAGGCGGCGGTGATGCCTTGACCTCGGGTCAGGGCCTTGAGTTGTTCGTACGGGTTCGGCAGGCCGTGGCGGCGCATCACCGTCTGCACGGCTTCGGCCAGCACTTCCCAGGCCGCATCCAGATCGGCATCTAGACGCTCGGGGTTGACGGTCAGTTTGCCCAGGCCCTTGGCCAGCGAATCCAGCGCAACCTGGGTGTGGCCGAACGCGGTGCCCAGTGCCCGCAGCACGGTGGAATCGGTGAGGTCGCGCTGCCAGCGGCTGATCGGCAGCTTGGCGGAAAAATGCTCGAACAGCGCGTTGGCGATGCCGAAATTGCCTTCGGCATTTTCGAAATCGATCGGGTTGACCTTATGCGGCATCGTCGACGAGCCGACTTCGCCTTCTTTCAACTTCTGCTTGAAATAGCCCAGCGAGATATAGCCCCAGATGTCGCGTGCCAGGTCGATCAGGATGGTGTTGGCGCGGCGGCTGGCATCGCCGATTTCGGCAACGTTGTCGTGCGGCTCGATCTGGGTGGTGTACGGGTTGAACACCAGGCCCAGGCTCTCCACGAAACGCTGCGCGAATGCGGCCCAGTCCAGCTGCGGATACGACACCAGGTGCGCGTTGTAGTTGCCGACCGCGCCGTTGATCTTGCCGGTCAGTTCCACCGCCGCGATCTGCTTGCGCTGGCGCTCCAGGCGGGCGACCACGTTGGCGATTTCCTTGCCCAGCGTGGTGGGCGAGGCGGTCTGGCCGTGGGTGCGCGAGAGCATCGGCTGGGCGGCCTGGGCGTGGGCGAGCGTGCGCAGCGCAGCGGTGACGCCGTCCAGACTGGGTATCAGCACCTCGCGGCGTGCCTGCTCCAGCATCAGCCCGTAGCTCAGGTTGTTGATGTCTTCGCTGGTGCACGCAAAGTGCACGAATTCCAGCGCCGGAGCCAGCTCGGCGTCGTCCTTGAGCTGCTCCTTGATGAAGTACTCCACCGCCTTGACGTCATGGTTGGTGGTGCGTTCGATTTCCTTGACTCGTGCGGCATGGGCAACGCTGAAATCGTCGGCCAGCGCGCGCAGGCGCTGCGTGGCAGTCGCCGAGAACGGCGCCAGTTCGGCAATGCCCGGCTCGGCGGCCAGTGCCAGCAGCCATTCGATTTCAACCTTGACCCGCGCCTTGATCAGGCCGTATTCGGAGAAGATCGGGCGCAGCGCATCCACTTTGGAGGCGTAGCGGCCGTCGAGCGGGGACAGGGCGAGCAGGGCGGAATCCGACATGGGCAAGAGAGAGGCAGCGGTGACGGTGGGGCGAGCATTCTACGCCGCCAGCGCAGCGGTCAGGCCCAGTGCGCTGCAAAGTGGGGCGCCAAGCCCATGCCAGATTCGGCTGAATGGCGGGTTACCTGCGCACCAGATGAGCCCGACACAGCGCAACCTGCACTTTATGGTAGAGCGCCCTGCGCTGTTTCCGGCTTGCCATGCGCCAGATCTTCGCTCGCCTCGCTCTCGCGATCCTGCCCGCCGCGCTGCCCGCCGCTGCGCAGGATGCCGACTTCGCCGCGCAGGCGGCGGCGCTGTATCGGACTCCGCCCGCGATCGCCGGTTGCCGTGCCGGCGAGCTGCAACCGGCGCAACGACAACGCGTGCTGGCGCTGATCAACGACATCCGTCGGCTGCACGGTCTCGACGCGGTCGACTACGACCCGGCGGCCGAGCCCGAAGCCACCCAGGCGGCCTTGGTCATTGCCGCCAACGGCCGCCTCAGCCATACGCTGGCGCCGGACTGGCGCTGCTACTCCGACACCGCGGCCAAGGGCGCGCGCCGTAGCCTGATCTATGGCGGGGTCAGCTCGCCGCTGCTGCGTTTCTCCAGCGCCGAACAGATCGTGATCGAGTGGCTGACCGACGCCAACAATGTCAGCGCCGGTGGACTGGGGCACCGGCGCTGGCTGCTGGACCCGTTCCTGCAACGCGTCGCCTTCGGCATGGTCGCTGGTCGCGACGGCGCCGCGTTCAGCAGCGGTGCCGCGCTGCGCTTCGTTCCGGCGGTCGGCGTCGCCGCGCGGGCGCGCGCCGATTTCATCGCCTGGCCGATCGGTGAGTATCCGCGCCGCTACTACGTCGACGAGGCGCTGCTGTCGTTCACCGCATTGCCGGACCGCAACCGCAAGTTCGCCAATCGCGATGTCGACTACGCCGATGCGCAGGTGCAGATCAGCGCGCGCGGCGGACGCCAGTTGCAGGTGCGCAACCTGAGCGACGACCACGAGGGTTTCGGGGTGCCCAATAGCCTGCAGTTCCGGGTGCCGCGCTTGCAGCCGGGTGTGATCTACGATGTGACCATCCGCGGGGTGCGGTTCGGCGGGCAGTCGCGCGATTACCGCTATTGGTTTCGCATCGGCGAATCGCCTCGCGTGTCCGCCGAATGAATCGAAGGCGTCAGCTGGCGGCGGTGCCAGCTTCG
Source organism: Xanthomonas prunicola (assembly GCF_002846205.1). Taxonomy (GTDB): domain Bacteria; phylum Pseudomonadota; class Gammaproteobacteria; order Xanthomonadales; family Xanthomonadaceae; genus Xanthomonas; species Xanthomonas prunicola. The sequence continues at coordinate 125,857 of NZ_PHKV01000003.1, read as the reverse complement.
CCCACCGGACGCACCGTGACTGCCTGGATGCGGTGGCCGGCCATGCGCCGCACGGTCAGCAGGTGGCCATCCAGTTCCAGCGTTTCGCCCTCTTCGGGCAGGCGCTGCAGCTGATACAGGATCAGCCCGCCGACCGAATTGACGTGGTCCGGTGCGCTCAGATCCTGGCCGAGCAGGCGTTCCAGCCGGAAGATCGAAGTGCTGCCGGCGACCAATAGCGAGCCGTCCTGGCCACGGATCGGGGCATCACGCACCACGTGGCGATGCTCGTCTTCGATCTCGCCGACCACCACTTCCAGCAGGTCTTCCAAGGTGAAAAAGCCCAGGATGCGGCCTTCTTCTTCCACGCACAGCGCCAGGTGGGTGGTGCCGGTGCGGAATTGCTCGAGCGCGCTGGGAATCGGCGTTTCCAGGGTCAGCACGGTAGGTGGGCGCAGCAGCGGGCGCAGATCTTCCAGGTCCTGGCCGCGTGCCATCGCTACCAATAAGTCCTTGGTGTGCAGGATGCCCAGCACCTGTTCGCCATCGGCATCGAACCAGGGGTAACGGCTGTAACGCGACTCACTGAACTCCGCCAGCACCGCTTCCAGGTTCATGCCTTCGCGCAGGCTGCGCAGATGCTCGCGCGGACGCATCAGATCGCCGGCAACCAGGTCCGGCAATTCCAGCGCGTGGCTCATCAAGGCCAGCCCTTGGTCGGGCGCAGCCGCGTTCGGGTCCTGGCGGCCGACGATCAACATCAACTCTTCGCGCGAATAGCGGTGCGAGTGGTGTTCGACCTCCCCCCAGCCGAGCAGGCGCAGGAACCGGTTGGCGCTGGTGTTGAGCACCCAGATGGCCGGGTACATCAGCCAGTAGAAGACGTACAGCGGCGCGGCGGTCCACAACGACATGCGTTCCGGACGGCGGATCGCCATCGTCTTGGGCGCCAGTTCGCCCAACACGATGTGCAGGAAGGAAATCAGGCTGAAGGCGATCGCCAGCGCAGTGACTTGTGCAGCTTCCGGCGACAGGCCCAGCGTATCGAACAACGGCTGCAGCAGATGCGCAAAGGCAGGCTCGCCGACCCAGCCCAATCCGAGCGAAGCCAGGGTGATGCCGAGCTGGCAGGCCGACAGATACGCATCCAGATGCGCATGCACGCCGAGCAGCAATCGCCCGCGCCAACCATTGGTTTGCGCCAGGCCCACCGCCTGCGTGTGCCGCAGCTTGACTAGCGCGAACTCGGCGGCAACAAAAAATCCATTCAACAGCACCAGCAACAGCGCGACGAATAGCAGCAGGACGTTACCCAACATGTCCGCCCCCATGCGCTGCAAGAGCGGTACATCTGCGTGCTAGTGCATGTGCAGTGGCGGTGCGGAGTATCCCGGCAACATACGTGGAGTTTGCATGTCTACAGTCAGGCTCATCGCCCATGGCGGTTTGGTATCTCGTAGTGATCAGCAGGCAGCTTAGCCGACAGCGTGCGACGACATCGTCGCAACGCGGCAAGCGAGTATCGTAGACAGCCTCGCCAGCGTGGGTACGCCCGCCGCCAGCCATCCATCACCACAAATCAACAATGTGCGGAGAGTGCAGATGAGCGAACGTTTCAGGACCGAACACGACAGCATGGGTGAACTGCAGGTGCCTGCCGATGCGTTGTGGGGCGCGCAGACCCAGCGTGCGGTGCAGAATTTCCCGGTGTCCGGGCAGCCGATGCCGCGCGGTTTCATTCGCGCGCTGGGCTTGATCAAGGCGGCAGCGGCTGGCGTCAACGCCGAACTTGGATTGCTGCCGAAATCGATCGGCAAGACCGTGCAGGCCGCTGCGTTGCAAGTGGCCGAGGGCAGCTTCGATGCGCAGTTTCCCATCGATGTGTACCAGACAGGGTCGGGCACCTCGTCCAACATGAATGCCAACGAGGTGATCGCCACAGTGGCCACGCGCGCCGGCAAGGACGCGGTGCATCCCAACGATCACGTCAATCTCGGCCAGAGCTCCAACGACGTGGTGCCGACCGCCATTCGCGTGTCAGCACTGCTCGCCGTGCAGGAACATCTGCAACCGTCGCTCAAGCATCTGCGCAAGACCATCGACAAGCGCGCCAAATCGCTCGACAAGATCGTCAAGACCGGCCGCACGCATCTGATGGATGCGATGCCGCTGACTTTCGGACAGGAGTTTGGCGCATGGTCGGCGCAACTGAGTTCGGCGCAGGACCGGATCGACGATGCGCTGAAGCGCTTGCGGCGGTTGCCGCTGGGTGGCACCGCCATCGGCACCGGCATCAATGCCGACCCGCGCTTTGGCGGCAAGGTGGCCAAGGCCTTGTCCAACCTGAGCGGGGCCAAGTTCGAGAGCGCAGAAAACAAGTTCGAAGGGCTTGCCGCGCAGGACGATGCGGTGGAATTGTCTGGTCAGCTCAACGCGCTGGCGGTGGCGCTGATCAAGATCGCAAACGATTTGCGCTGGATGAATGCCGGCCCATTGGCGGGCCTGGGCGAGATCGAATTGCCGGCGTTGCAGCCGGGCAGCTCGATCATGCCGGGCAAGGTCAATCCAGTGATTCCCGAAGCCACCGTGATGGCGTGCGCGCAGGTCATCGGCCACCACACCGCGATCACCGTGGCCGGCCAGACCGGCAACTTCCAGTTGAACGTGACGCTGCCGCTGATCGCTTACAACTTGCTGGATTCGATCACCCTGTTGGGCAACGTCTCGCGTTTGCTGGCCGACACGGCCATTGCCGGGCTGAAGGTACGCCAGGAGCGCGTCCGCGAGGCGCTGGACCGCAATCCCATTCTGGTGACTGCGCTGAATCCGATCATCGGTTACGAAAAAGCCGCGGCGATCGCCAAACGTGCCTACAAGGAGCAGCGCCCGGTGCTCGATGTGGCCAAGGAAGATAGCGGCCTCAGCGAAGTGGAACTGCGGCGATTGCTCGACCCGGCCGCGTTGACGCGTGGCGGCATCCAGGCCGGCGGCGGCAGCGGCGGCTGATCACGGCTGATCACGGCTGTGCGTAGGAGTGCGGGTGCGCGATGCGGTGTTATCGATAACTCCTCATCGCGCGCCAGCGCGTTCCTGCAGGTCTCGGGCTGCTTCTAGCCGCTTGGCTGAAACGTTCTAGGCGTCAATGCCGTTCGGCCTGCACGTTATTGAAACTCTCGCGATATGGCTGCAGCGGCGGAATTTCATCCAGCAACTCGCTACTGAGTTTCTGGATCTCCGGCGTGGCGGTCAGCTTGATCGACTTGTAATCCGGATCCGGGCCGGCCTCGTTGACTGCCTGCTGACGCAACATCTGCAGGTGGCCGAACAGCAACTGCAATCTGGCGCGCGTCGGCTCTTTCTGCGGCAGCGCGATGTCGTCGATCTTGAGCGTGCCGTCCGGCGTGATTTCAGCGTTTGCGGCTGGCGGGCGGCGGATCATCACCGATTGTGTGGTGATGGCAACGCGCGGCTTGCCGCGTTCGGCGCGGCGGGACGATTGGTCGCCACAGGCGGCGAGCGTGCACAGCACAAGCGCCATGCAGAGCATCACGAACTTGTTCATTGGGTCGATGGATTGAGGGAAGTGCACTAGTGTAATCCCGCTCCGGTCTGCGGATCGGCTAAGTGCCGGCCCAGTGCCTGCCAAAATGTCGCAGGGCGTGGACCCGTTTGGTCGCCGTGCATGCAATCGCGGTGCATGCAGTCTCCTGTCACTGCGCGTTCCCGACGATCCACGATCCAGTGCCGACGATCGAACAGCAGCTGCGCAGGCCAGGCCACACGCAGCCATCAAACCGCCGTGTTTGGAGCGGCTATGAAACCGGAGCGAGCAGTGGTCGGGTGGGCGTGGACGGCGCGCTGTGAACCGCAATGTACGAGTGGTCTAGAAGGAGTCCAAGCACCGGCCGCGCCCGCCTGGCGGTGAGCGCAGTCGTTTTGCTCGGTGCTCTACTTACGGCAATCGTCGATGTCGTGTTGCGTCAGGGTCGAATACGGCGCAAATGCGGGCACCAGCTGCACCGCTGCATCCTGCGCGGTGCGCAAGCTGGCTAGGTGCTCGCAGATCTGCATGGCCTTGTTCTTGAAGGTGTCTGCCTCGGCCTGGATCTTGTCGCCGATCTGATCGGAGTTGCCGCTGAGCACACCCTTGATCGCTTCGCCCGCCGCATGTGCGCCAAACGCCGCGCCCTGGGTGCCGATATCGACGCCCTTCTTGGCCACACCCTGCACCTGTGCGTAGTAATCGCGCATGGCCTTGCGCTGCGCCTGGTTCAAGTCCACCGGCTTGCCGTCGATGCTGAGCGCGCCATCCGCACTGATGGTGGCGGCGGGCAGGCTATCGCGTTTGAGCGTCAAGCTCTTGCCGTTGAAGGTGACGCCGGCGCTGTTGGCCTGGCCGGAGACGTTGACGGTGGGCTCGGACTTACCGCAGCCCACCAGCAACATGCTCATCACTACCGCTGAAACAAGCAATTTCATCAGCAATTCCCCCGCATCCTGAAAGAAGTCGTCATTTGTCTGCCGGCACCCGCGTACTGCCGGTGACATCGCTGACATCGATATCGCCGCTGCCTTTGCGCGCTACGCTCAGATCGCCACGCACTTTGCGGACATTCAACGTGCCGGAAGCGACCGACTCCACGTTGACATTGCCTTGCACATCGCGGATCTCGACATCGCCCGAGCCGATCGTGCCGAGCTTGACGTTGCCTGCCACGCCCTGCAGCTTGATCTCGCCGGACTCCACTTTCGCCACCTCTGCCGCGCCGGATACCTCACGCGCCTTGAGATCGCCCGAGCCCACTGCCAGCACGCGCAGTGCGCCCAGATTTTCAAGCTCGACATCGCCGGAGCCGACCTTGGCGGTCACGCGGCCCTTGGTGTGACGAATCGTCATGTCGCCGGAACCCACGTCGGCGCTCACTGCAGCGGCGCCGTTGATCTGCGCCTCGCCGGAACCCAGGTCGAATTGCACCAGCAGCGTGTTGGGCACGCTGCCGCGCAGATCCAGGTAGGAATAGCTGTTGCCGAAAGAAAACCGTCGGTCATCGTTCAAGGTCACCACCAACTTATCGCCGACGCGCTTCTGGGTCACGGTCAGGCTCTTGAGCAATTCAGCCCTGGCAGCGCAGGCGCGCCCGCTCAGCTTTCCGCTGCCACTGGGTAATGCGTCCAGATGCAGGTCGTTGGAGGCGACCTCGAACAGCACCGACTTCACGCCGGTCAGCTGCAAGTCCAGGCTGCGTGGTTCGGAGAATTTGCACTGCTCCTCTGCCGCTGCGGCGCCGGGCAATGCAAACAGGATGGCCAAGCTCAGAATCAGGCGCATGCGATGTCTCTCAGGCTTCGGCGCGCCGACGGCGCAGGTAGATGGAAGCGGCGATCAAGGCGATACCAATGGCTGCGCCGATCCAGATATCCGGGCTGCCATACACGAGCGTGCTGTCGGTGTGCTGCAGCGCCCATTGCACCAGGTCGCTAGGGTTTTGCAGCGCGCTGCTGTCCAGATTTCCGTTGACCGCAAGCGGCGACCAGGTGCCGGGCAGGGCGCTGAGCAGGCCGCGGTAGCCGACGATGTACCAGATCCAGCCGATCGGCAGCGACACGCCCGGCATCGCCGAGAGAATGCTCAGCATCACGCAGGCCAGCAGCGGAAACAGCACTGCCCACAGGAACGGCTTGCTGTTGGCCCAGGCCGAGCAGAACATCAGCCAGCCCACGGTCGGCAGCGCCCACAACAGGCTCATCGGCACGGTTTTCAGCAACAGCCAGAGCAGCGAGAACGGATGCGAATGGGTCGCCATCGCCCAGGGGCTGGGCACGCCTGCAATCGATGCGCCGACGATGGCGATCAACCACAGCGCCATGCCGACCGCCGCACCGATCACGATGGAGATCAGCGGCGCCAGCAGCAATGCCCAGGCGGCCTTGGACAACACCGTCTGCACGTCGGACACCGGCAAGGATTTCCAGAACAGCACGCTGCGGTCGCGGCGGTCGTCGTACAGGCTGCCGAGTGCGTAGAAAAACACCACGAACGCGAGCACCACCGAGGCGATCCCGATGCCGCCCAGCAACAGGCCGTCACCAACCTGGCCCAGCGTGCGCGTGTATTCGGCCAGATCGTCCATGGTGATGCTGTCGCCGACCATGTTGCGGCGCGCACTGATCGCACCGATCACCGCGCCCAGCAGCGCGAAGAACACTGCAATGCCACCGGTGATGACCTGTGCCCACACGAAGCCGCCACGGTGCTCCCAGTACTCGCGTTTGAGCAGCCAGGCGAAGGTGCGTGCGGGTGATGCTTGGTTGGTCACTGCATTCATGCGTAGGTCCCCTTCATGACCGCAACGAACAGGTCGGCTAGGCCGGGATTGCGGGTTTCGCCGAAACGGGCGAGCTGGTCTTTCGGCGCGCCATCGAACAACATCACCGTCTTGCCAAACGGCAGGCTGCGCTCGTCGATCGGCTTCAAGGCGCGCGCTACATCCAGATGGTCGGCACCGACCAGCACTTCGGTGTAGCGCTCCGAGACGCTTTCCATATCGGCGGTGAGCACGATGCGGCCGTCGCGGATGAACATCACATCGGTGAGGATGTGTTCGATCTCCTCGACCTGGTGCGTGGTGACGATGATGGTCTTCTGCTCATCGAAGTAATCCTCCAGCAGACGCTGGTAAAACTGCTTGCGGTAGAGGATGTCCAGTCCCAGGGTCGGTTCGTCCAGCACCAGGATGCGGGCGTCGATCGCCATCACCAGCGCCAGATGCAGCTGCACGATCATGCCCTTGGACAACTCGCGCACCCGTGATTTGCGGTTGAGCTGGGTGTTGGCCAGGAAGCGTTCGCACTTGGCGCGATCGAAGCGCGGATGCACGCCGGCAACGAAATCGATCGCTTCGCCCACCCGCAGCCAGCGCGGCAGCACTGCCACGTCGGCGATGAAGCAGACCTCGTTCATCAATGCGTTGCGCTGGGTACGCGGATCCATCCCCAACACCCGCAACTCGCCGTCGAAATCGGTCAGCCCCAGCACCGCCTTGAGCGCGGTGGTCTTGCCGGCGCCGTTGGGGCCGATCAGGCCGATGATGCGGCCGGCGTCGATGGTGAAGCTGGTGTTGTCCAGCGCGAGCCGATGCTTGTAGGCCTTGCGCAGGCCACGTGCGTCGACCACATGGTTGGAGGAGACGGCGGTCATGGTGTTTTTCCCTGTGGCAACAGATCGTCGATGGACAGTCCCAGGCGCTGGATCCTTTCCAGCACAGCGGGCCATTCTTCATTCAAGAAACGCTCGCGTTCGCTGCCACGCAGTTTCTGTGCGGCTTCCGGGGTCATGAACATGCCCAGGCCGCGGCGTTTCTCCACCAGGTTCTCGTCGGCCAATTCCTGATAGGCGCGCGAGACGGTGATGGGGTTGAGTTGGTAGTCGGCCGCCACTTGGCGCACCGAGGGCAGGGCATCGCCAGGCTTGAGGATTCCATCGAGCATCATGGCAATCACCCGTTCCTTGAGTTGGCGGTAGATGGGAGCGCCGTCGCTCCACTGAATGTCATTCATGATCAGCTCCGTGGGCGCAGAGCCTGCGCGAAGGAGAAATAGGGCATCGACAGCGAAGCGCGCACATGCCGGCCAGGCCGTGAACGCGCTTCGGGGGGAGTCGTCGCGTTTTCCGTAACCGCCTCCGACACGCCATAATCGGCGCCGGACTCCGTCACCTGACTGGAAGCGGCTCCCAGGCAACCAATGGCAAACAGGGTGCTGCCGAACAGCAACAGCGGAACTGGTCGCGTGAAGCGTGTGCTGTTCATACTTTCCCCCTGCGTTGGATGACTGGTGTTGTATTCAACTATAACACCGACACGCGGGCAGTCAACTGTTTGTCATCCCCAACTGATGGCACCCCTCACCGGTGCGCCGCCTCAACTATCGAAGGGCATTGCTCATGTTGCTCAATCGTCTACTGGCTCTTGTATTTACTGGCTTTTTTGCAACATCGGCGTTCGCCGCCGGCACCCCGGTGCTGGATGTGGACTACCGGCCGCTGGCCGGCAAGGCCCCGATCAACCTGAACCGTACCTACGGCGGCAAGGTCGTGCTGGTGGTCAATACCGCCAGCAAGTGCGGCTACACCCCGCAGTACGAAGGTCTGGAAGCGCTCAACCAGCGCTTTGCCAGCCGCGGCTTCAGCGTGCTGGGCTTCCCGTCGAACGATTTCCAGGGCCAGGAACCCGGATCTGAGAAACAGATCCAGGAATTCTGCACGCTGACCTATGGCGTCAAGTTCCCGATGTTTGAGAAGGTGCATGTGCTGGGTGCCGAGGCGACGCCGCTGTATCAGCGCCTGACCCAGGCCACTGGCGTGGCGCCGGGCTGGAACTTCCACAAGTACCTGATTAGTCGCGATGGTCGCGTGGTTGCGCAGTTCCCCAGCAAGATCAAGCCGGACGATCCGAGCGTGCTGGCAGCAATCGAACGCGAGCTCAAGGCACCGTCGCGCTGAGTGCAGCGCGCGCATCGCCGCGCGCGCATGCGACAATGCGCATTCAGCGCCATCGGTGGCGTGTCTTTTCACTTTTGGGAAGTGCATCGAATGAAGATGGGAAAGCGCGGCGCGGCGGCGTCGTTACTGATGGTGGCACTGTCGGCATCGATGCCGGCGATGTCGCAGCAACCGGCCGCAGCGGCCACCAAGGAGAAGCCAGCTTTGAATGCCTCGTCTGAGAAGAGCACGCGCGACAACGTCAGTTACGCCATCGGTATGGACGTGGCACGTTCGTTCGAGCCGATCGCTCAGGACATCGATGTGAACGCGATGCAACGCGCCATCGAAAATGCATTCAAGGGCGGCAAGCCGCTGTTGTCGGATGAGCAGACCCAGGCCACCGATACCGCACTGCGTACCGCGCTTGCTGCCCGTAACGGTCAGCAGGTGCCAGGCATGGCGCCGGGTGCCGCGCCGGCTGCACCGTCCAAGGAAAATGTCGGCCTGATGCTCGGCGATCGCGCGGTGGGTCCGTCGCTGGCTGGCATCAAGGACGAGATCGACCTGTCGGTCCTGATGGAAGCGGTACGTACCGTGTTTGCCAAAGGCACCACGCGTCTGACCCAGCAGGAAGCGATGGCCACCATGCAGGCGTTCGCCTCTGCCAAGCAGGGCGCTGTCGGAGCCAAGAATCGCGAAGAAGGCAATGCCTTCCTTACCAAGAACAAGACCGAGAAGGGCGTGATCACCACCGCGTCCGGCCTGCAGTACATGGTGTTGCGCCAGGGCAGCGGCGAGCGCCCGATGCGGACCAACAAGGTGCGTGTGAACTACGAAGGCAAGCTGCTTAACGGGCAGGTCTTCGATAGTTCCTACCAGCGCGGCCAGCCGGCCGAGTTTGGCCTGGATCAAGTGATTCCCGGTTGGACCGAGGGCGTCGCGTTGATGCCGGTCGGTTCGAAATATCGTTTCTGGATTCCATCCAACTTGGCCTATGGCCCGAACGGCACGCAGGGGGGGCCGATCGGACCTGACGCAACGTTGACGTTCGATGTCGAGCTGATGGGTATCCTTCCCTGATCCCCCACAGGAGTACCCCCACCCATGCGAGTTGCGATCTTTGGTACCGGTTATGTTGGTCTCGTCACCGGAACCTGTCTGGCCGAAGTCGGTCATCACGTTATCTGTGTAGACATCGATCAGGCGAAAGTTGATGGTCTCAATCGTGGGGTGATTCCCATCTATGAACCCGGCCTGGAGCCGATGGTGAAAGCCAACCACGCCTCCGGCCGGTTGCGCTTCACCACCGATGCTGCCGAGGCAATTGCGCACGGCGAAATCACCTTTATCGCCGTGGGCACGCCGCCGGATGAAGACGGCAGCGCCGACCTGCAGTATGTCCTGGCAGTCGCGCGTACGGTCGGCCGCCATATCGATGGGCCCGCGGTTGTGGTGAACAAGTCCACCGTGCCGGTCGGCACCGCCGACAAGGTGCGTGTGGCAATCCAGGAAGAACTGGACGCGCGCGGCGTAGACCATGAGTTCGACGTGGTTTCCAACCCTGAGTTCCTCAAGGAAGGCGATGCGGTGGCCGACTGCATGCGTCCCGATCGCATCGTGATCGGTGCCAAGAAGCCGGCGGCCATTGCGCGGATGCGTCGTCTGTATGCACCGTTCAATCGCAACCGCGATCGCATCGTGGAAATGGACGTGCGTTCGGCCGAGCTGACCAAGTACGCGGCGAACGCGATGCTGGCGACCAAGATCAGTTTCATGAACGAGATCGCCAACATTGCCGAGCGTGTCGGTGCGGACGTCGAGCATGTGCGTAACGGCATCGGCTCGGACCCGCGGATTGGCTGGCACTTCATCTACCCGGGCGCCGGTTACGGTGGCTCGTGCTTCCCGAAGGACGTGCAGGCACTGGCCAAGACGGCCGAGCAGTACGGCATGCAGCCGACCCTGCTCAACGCAGTGGAAAGCGTCAACAACGCGCAGAAGGGCCATCTGTTCGAACTGGTGCAGCGTCATTACGGCACCGAAGGCACCGGTAGCGTGGCCGGCAAGACGTTTGCGGTCTGGGGCTTGGCGTTCAAGCCCAACACCGACGACATGCGCGCCGCGTCCAGCCGTCGCCTGATGGAGCAGTTGTGGGAAGCCGGTGCCACCGTGCGGGCCTACGACCCGGAAGCCACGCATGAAGCCAAGCGCATCTTCGGCGAGCGTGATGATCTGACCTTCTGCGACGACGCGTTCTCCGCACTGGAAGGCGCGGATGCATTAGTCGTGGTCACCGAGTGGAAGCAATTCCGCAGCCCGGACTTCGGCAAGATCAAGCAGGCCTTGAAGGACGACGTCGTGTTCGACGGTCGCAACCTGTACGACCCGCAGGAAATCGAAGCCGCAGGTCTTGCGTATTACGCCATCGGACGAGGCCGTTCGTTGCATGCATGAGCAACTCTCGCCGCGCGACCAGGAACTGGACGCGCGGTTGGTTGAACTGGAAACGCGCCTCTCCTTTCAGGAGCAGGCGCTCAACGAACTGAGTGAAGCACTTGCGGACGCCCGTTTGACGGGCGCCCGCAATGCCGAACTGATCCGCCACCTGCTCGAGGATCTGGGCAAGGTGCGCTCCACGTTGTTTGCCGATGCAGCGGATGAGCCGCCGCCTCCGCACTATTGATTGCAGATTGCCACCGCCATGAGCGATACCTTACGTGACCAATTGCTTGGGTTGGGCTTCAAGTCCGCGCCCAAGCCCGAACGCAAACCCGACGCACGGCCTGCAGCGCGTGCGCATGGCAACGGTGGCAAGCCAGCACCCGGCGGCAATAGGCCTGGCCAGGGCAGGGGGCCGCAGCGGCCGCATGTCGCTGCGGCGACCGACGGCAAGGGCGATCGCAACCCCAATGGCAGGCCCGAGCGTCGTCATGACGGCAAGCCCGGCGCCGCGCCGCGTTCGCAGCATCCTGCTGCAGACCGTCGTGGCCCCAGACCGGCACGCACGCGCGAAGACATCGATCTGGCCAAGGCGTATGCGATCCGTGCGCAGCGCGAGAAAGACGAGCGCATCGAGGCCGAGCGGTTGAAGCAGGAAGAAGCACGCCTGCGTCGCCAAGCCAAGGCCAAGCTCGAAGAGTTGGTGAAAGACAAAGGGTTGAATGATGCCGCTGCGGATATCGCCCGGCACTTTCCGTATGGCGGCAAGATCAAGCGCATTTACGTCACCGCCGATCAACTCAAGGCGCTCAACGCCGGCGAGCTGGGCGTGCTGCAACTCAACGGGCGTTATCTGCTGGTGACTGCCGAGGTGCTCGCCGAAGCCGAAGCGGTGTTCGCGGCATCGGTCGCCTTGAAAGTGGACCCGAACGCACCGGCGGGCGACGACCCGTACGCGGACCCCAAATATCAGGTGCCCGACGACTTGGTCTGGTAAGGCTGCGCTACCTTGAGTGTGGTGTGAGTGGGCGCCTGCGGGCGCCCATTTTTCGTTGCGTGTTACCGAAAGGCAGAAGAGGCGCGACCGCAGCATCACACGCATCACGGTGTCGGGCGCAGCCTGCGTGCTGTGTCTTTGGGTATGGGTTCCCCTGGAATGCCATCACCGCGCACCACAGCCGGTAACCCGGAAAACAACTCACAGAGCGCCGCTATACAAGCAGGTCACGGCTGGCGCGGCACCATGCGCGCCGTTGCTGGTCGATGCAGGCAGGCTTATCGTGCTGTGGCGTTGCCCTTTTCTTGCTCGCTCCGTCTGCCAATGGTGCTGCGTATGTCCATGTCGTCGAAATCCTTGAAATTCCATGCCGATGCATCTGTCGAATCTCGTGCAGTTGGTGGTGCGCGTGTGCAGGCAACAGGCCGAGCGGTCTCGGCCGTGGTAGTGCTCGCACTGTGCCTGTCCAGCGGCCATGCCATCGCACAGGCAGACGATGCACCAGCATTCGACCGCCCGGGTATTCCGTTCTCTGCGGAGGTAGTGCAGCCAGGTGCGTTCGCCTGGGAACAGGGCTTGCCGGATGCAAGTACCGATCGCAGCGATGGGCAACGCACCACCCAATACACCGCCGATACGCTGCTGCGCCTGGGGCTGTTCCAGAACGTCGAACTGCAGCTCGGGAGCGATAGCTACAACTGGCAGCGGGGCGGGGGCGTGCGGGTGCGTGGCGGTGGCGACAGCCGTGTTGGATTAAAGGTGTCATTGCCCTCGCGTTCGGAACGTTTTCATTGGGCTGCATTGGGCACCTACAGCGTGCCGACCGGCAGTCCGGCATTCAGCGACGGCTATGCGCGCGAACTCGGTGTGACCGCGTCCTGGGACCTGCCGCAGCAGCGCGCCATCGCGGTGTACGTCAATTACGCCCGCGACGATGATGGGGATACCTGGACCTTCGCGCCCAATTACACGTTTTTCTCCGGCGATCATTTCAGCAGCTACGTGGAAGCGGGTTTCGATACCGGCAGCGAGCATTCGCGCGTGGCTGGTGCAGGCGGCGCCTGGCAGCTGCCGCATGCGATGCAGCTGGACGTGTCGGTGTTGCGTGGCCTGACGTCGGAAAGCCCGGATTGGCAGGGCGGAATCGGGCTGTCGATTGCGTTCGAATGAGCGAGGAAGGTGCGGCAACCGTGGTCAACGCTTGGGCCGAGTCTTACGCTGATTTCTGTGCGGTGGCTGGATGTCTATGTTGCAGTGCCGCATGCATTGGTTGCGCAGAAGAGGCCTAATTGGATCGATCCAATTTGATGCCAATCCATGTGCATTCCTGCCACCGCAAGGCGCGTCACGTGACGCACGCCAAGCCGACATCCGAGGCGACCGAGGACATCGACGCGCCACGCGTGCGTCGGGGTGCGGTGACCTTGCGCGATATTGCCGGCGCCATAGGGGTATCGCGGGCGACAGTGTCGCTGGTACTGCGTGGCAGCCCGTTGGTGCACGCGCGCACGCGCGCACGCGTGGAGGCCGAGCTGGATCGGCAGAATTACGTCTACAACCGTGCCGCGGCGAATTTGCGCCAGCGCACCTCGTCCAGCATCGCGCTGGTCATCAACGATTTGTCCAACCCGTTTTTTGCCGAATTCGCTGCCGGTGTCGACGAGGCGTTGGGCGCTGCCGGTTATGTGACCTTGCTCGGCAGCACCGGCGAATCGACGCAGCGTCAGCAGGCCGTGCTGACCTCGCTGATGGAGCACACGCCGGCGGGCATCATCCTGTCGCCGGCCGAAGGCAGCCAGGCGCAGGCGCTGACCCAGGTACTCGGCCGCCAACGTAACGTGGTGCTGTTCAATCGCGAGGTAGAAGGCGCGCAGTGGGATTTGCTGGCGTTGGACAATGCGCAGGGCGCGTTTCTGGCTTGCACGCATCTGATCGCGCAAGGGCATCGGCGTATCGTGTTTTTCGGTGGGCATGCTGCATCCAGTTCCTGCCGCCAGCGTCGCGCAGGCTACGCGCGCGCGATGCAGGAAGCTGATTTGAAAGGACAGTACGTCGAGTCGGCGCCCAATCGCCAGGACGCTGCACTATGTGGCGTGCGCTTGCTGAGCAATGATGCGCAAGCTGCGACTGCGGCAGTCTGTTACAACGACAGCGTTGCGCTGGGTTTGATGGCGGCGTTGGCCAAGCACGGCATCGTGCCGGGCCGCGACTTTGCGGTGACCGGCTTCGACGATATCGCTGAAGCAGCGTTGTTCACGCCTGCATTGACCACGTTGGCCGCACACCCGCGTGCGCGTGGCAGACAGGCCGCGCAACTGGTATTGCAGCGGATCGGCAGCCCCGAGCTCGCCTCGCAGCAGTTGACCGCAGCAGTCGCTCTGAAAATTCGCGCAAGCAGCGCCTGCGCGCCAGCACCGCACCTGTCATCACCTCCCTCAAGCAGTCCATCCGCCCATTCCCCCACCAAGGCCTCAGGCCGCTGACCAGGCAATCCCTATGGTTTCCCTTTCCACGCAATCCTCCGTGCCCAGCGGCAACAAGGCGCCCGTCAACAACGGCGTCGCGTTGTCTGTGGTGACCACGATCTTCTTCATGTGGGGCTTTCTCACCTGCCTCAATGACATCCTGATTCCGCACTTGAAGGCAGTGTTCGAGCTCAACTTCGCGCAGGCGATGCTGGTGCAATTCACCTTCTTCGGTGCGTACTTCCTGATGTCGCTGCCGGCCGGTTGGCTGGTGAACCGGTTGGGCTACAAGCAGGGCATCGTGGCTGGGTTGGCGGTGGCGGCGGTGGGCGCGCTGGGCTTCTGGCCGGCGGCGGAATTGCGCGTGTACGGTGCATTCCTCGGCGCATTGTTCGTGCTGGCCACCGGCATCACCATCCTGCAGGTTGCTGCGAATCCTTACGTCGCCTTGCTGGGTCCGGAGCGCAGCGCTTCCAGCCGCTTGACCCTGGCGCAGGCGCTGAATTCGCTTGGCACTGCGATCGCGCCGCTGTTGGGGGGCTGGTTGATTCTGGCCAACACGGTGATGAGCAGTGACCAGCTGAAAGCCTTGCCGGAAGCTGAGCAGCTCGCCTATCGCGTGCAGGAAGCGCAGGCCGTACAAGGCCCGTACATCGGGCTGGGCATCGTGTTGTTCCTGCTGGCAATCTTCGTGTTTCTGTTCCGTCTGCCGGCACTGACCGACGCAAGCGCACAGAAAGACGAGAGCAAGCATTCCTTGCTCGATGCCTTGCGTCATCCGCATGTGCGCTTCGGTGTGCTGGCGATCTTTTTCTATGTCGGCGCAGAAGTGGCGATCGGCAGCCTGATGGTCAATTACTTCTCGTTGCCGCAGATCGGCGGTTTCACCGAGCGTGAGGCAACCAAGTATGTGTCGGCCTACTGGACGCTGGCGATGATCGGCCGCTTCATCGGCTCGGCGCTGCTGGCCAAATTGTCCCCGCGCGTGTTGTTGTCGGTGTTCGCTGCGATCAATGCGGTGTTGCTGGGGCTGACCATGGCCAGCGGCGGCATGTTGGCGGTGTACGCGCTGGTGGCGATCGGCCTGTTCAATTCGATCATGTTCCCCACCATCTTCACCCTGGGCATCGAGCGGCTTGGTCCGCTGACCGGGCGCGCTTCGAGCCTGTTGATCATGGCCATTGTCGGCGGCGCCATCGTGCCGTATCTGCAAGGGCTGCTCGCCGACAGCATCGGCCTGCATGAGTCGTTCGTGCTGCCGCTGCTGTGCTACCTGTATATCGTGTTCTACGGTATCTGGGGCTCGCGTTTGCGCGGCGCACTGGCGGAGGCACGCGTATGAGTGCGACCAGACATCAGGTGGTGTGTTTCGGCGAAGCGTTAATCGACATGCTGGCGTTGCCGCAGACCAGTCCAGACCAGGCGCGGACCTTCGCGCAATATGCCGGCGGTGCGCCGGCCAATGTCGCCGTGGCGGTGGCGCGCTTGGGAGGCGCCGCACATTTCGTCGGCATGCTTGGGCGCGACATGTTCGGTGACTTCCTGCTACAGAGCTTGCAGCAGTCCGGCGTGGTGACCGATGGCATCGTGCGTACCGATCAGGCCAAGACTGCGTTGGCCTTCGTTGCACTGGACGAAGCGGGTGAGCGTAGTTTCAGTTTCTATCGCCCGCCGGCAGCAGACCTGTTGTTCCGTCCCGAGCACTTCGCTGCCGACGGGTTTACGCAGGCAGCGGTGTTGCATGTGTGTTCCAACAGCATGACCGAGCCGGAGATTGCGCACTGCACGCTCGACGGCATGCGCCGCGCGCGCGCCGATGGCGCCATCGTCAGCCTGGATCTGAATCTGCGCCCGATGCTGTGGCCGCAGGATGTGGACCCGGCGCCGCTGCTATGGGAGGCGCTGGCGCTGGCCGATGTGGTCAAGCTCTCGCGCGAAGAACTCGACTATCTTGCGGGTACGCTCGATAGCGATGCCAGTGCGGTCACGCAAAAACTGTGGCAGGGCAAGGCCCGTTGGTTGCTGGTCACCGATGGTGGCGGTCCGGTGCATTGGCAGACACGCACCGACTCCGGCCAGGTGCCTGCGTTTCGTGTGCAGGTGCGCGATAGCACCGCTGCCGGCGATGCATTTGTCGGTGGCTTGCTGTATCAGCTTGCCGCGCGCGCATCTTCGCTGGAACAGCTATGCGGAGATCCAGCGGCAATCAACGAGGTGATTCGGTTTGCTGCCGCGGTCGGCGCGTTGGCGGTGACGCGCAAGGGCGCGTTCGCGGCGATGCCGAGCGTCGATGAGGTCCATTCTTTGATCCAGGAACAATCATGAGCCGTTTGCCTGCAACACCTGCACCCGATTTTCGTTCGGCTGACGTCTTGCGCCAGCACATCGCCGACACCATGGCGTTCTACCATCCGCGCGCGATCGATCCGGCGGGCGGGTTCTTCCAGTACTTCCGCGATGACGGTTCGATCTATGATGCCGGGCATCGGCACCTGGTCAGCAGTACGCGCTTTGTCTTCAACTACGCGATGGCGTACCGCGAATTTGGCGATGCGGCGTACCTGCATGCGGTCCGCCACGGTCTGGACTATCTGCGCAACGTGCACCGCAACCCGCAAACCGGCGGCTATGCGTGGACGCTGCGCGATGGCGTAGTCGAAGACGATATGAATCACTGCTACGGCGTGGCCTTCGTGCTGCTGGCATATTCGTGTGGTCTGAAGGCCGGCGTCGATCAGGCGCGTGCGTGGATGGACGAAACCTGGCAGCTGCTGGAAAAGCACTTCTGGGAAGCGGAATTCGGGCTGTACCGCGACGAAGCCGACGCGCAGTTCAACTTCACCAGCTACCGTGGCCAGAACGCCAACATGCATATGTGCGAGGCGATGATCGCCGCGTACGAGGCCAGCGGCGAGCAGCGTTATCTTGATCGTGCGCTTGTGCTGGCCGAGAACATGACCCGTCGCCAGGCGGCCAAGGCCGATGGGTTGGTGTGGGAGCATTACGACCTGCAGTGGAATATCGATTGGAACTACAACCGCGACAATCCCAAGCACCTGTTCCGCCCATGGGGCTTTCAGCCTGGGCATCAGACCGAGTGGGCCAAGTTGCTGATGCTGCTGGATCGCTACGCGCCGGCCGACTGGTTGCTGCCCACCGCGCAGCATCTGTTCGATGTGGCGGTGGAGCGTTCATGGGACGCGCAGCGCGGCGGGCTGTATTACGGCTTCGATCCTGACGGCAATGTCTGCGACGACGACAAGTATTTCTGGGTGCAGGCAGAGTCGTTGGCTGCCGCCGCACTGCTGGCCCAACGCAGCGGCGATGATCGCTACTGGCAGTGGTACGACAAGCTGTGGGCCTATTCGTGGGCGCACATGATCGACCATCAGTACGGCGCGTGGTATCGCATCCTGGATGCAGACAACCGCAAGTACAGCGATGAGAAAAGCCCGGCGGGTAAGACCGATTACCACACCATGGGCGCGTGCTACGAAGTCTTGAACGTGTTGCGGCCGGCGGCGTGATGCGGTGAGATCGACGCGTTTTGCTGAGCGTTGAGTCTGGATCGCCGGGCCATGCCCGGCGATCTGTTTTTAGCGTTCTTATATGCACGCCTCGTTGAAAACTATGCGTAGCAAGTTCTGTCGTCGCGTCGATTAGAGGCAGTCAAGAACGCAAGTCAAAAGCCTGGTCAGTTGAAGGCTTGGTATGCTCACTGCTTGCGGGACACGCCGTGAACCCGTCCCTGCGGGCTCGGTGGTGGCGTCCATGTCGCCAACGGTCCCGCGCTCGGCGAGGGCACCGCGCCAGAGAGTGCGCGGGCTTTTTTATTGGAAGCGATGCACGCCAGCCGTGTCGACTGGCGCTTGCTTGCGCATTGTGTGTCCGGTGATGGCCTGCGTGCTGTCCGGCCGCAGGTCAGTCGGTCTTATTCCGGGTCGTAATCCAGGTTGGATGCCAACCAACGTTCCGCCAATGCCAAGGCAATGCCCTTGCGCTTTGCGTAATCAGCCACCTGTTCCTTGCCCAGTCGCCCGACCACGAAGTACTGGCTCTTGGGATGGCTGAAGTAATAACCGCAGACCGCTGCGGTGGGTAACATCGCGAAGCTTTCGGTCAGCGACATGTCGGCGTTGCGCTCGGCATTGAGCAGATCGAACAGCGTGCGTTTTTCGCTGTGTTCGGGGCAAGCCGGGTAACCGGGCGCCGGACGGATGCCGCGATAGCGCTCGGCGATCAAGGCTTCGTTGTCCAAGGTTTCATCGTCGACGTAGCCCCAGAATTCGGTGCGCACGCGTTGATGCAGACGCTCGGCCAATGCTTCGGCCAGACGGTCGGCCAATGCCTTGAGCAGGATGGAGTTGTAGTCGTCGTGCGCGGCTTCGAAACGGGCCACATGCGGGTCGATACCGATGCCGGCGGTGACTGCGAATGCACCGATCCAGTCCTGTTTGCCGCTGCTCTTGGGCGCGATGAAATCTGCCAGGCAAAAATCGGGGCGGTCGACGGGTTTGTCGACTTGCTGGCGTAGGAAGTGCAGGGAATGAGGAATGGAGAATCGGCAATGGTCGGGCGCCAATGCATCGCCTTGCGATTCCCGATTCCCGATTCCCGATTCCGCAGGCTCGGTCAGCACGACAACATCATCGCCTACTGCATTTGCCGGCCATAGCCCGAACACGGCCTTGGCCGTGAGCCACTTTTCGTCGACGATGCGCTTGAGCATGCGGCGTGCGTCGCGATAGAGCTCGCTGGCCTGGGTGCCGACGATCTCGTCGCTGAGAATCGCCGGGAACTTGCCGGCAAGTTCCCAGGCCTGGAAAAACGGTGTCCAGTCGATGAGTTCGATGAGCTCTTGCAGCGGGTAGTCATCGAAGACGTGGATGCCCGGCTGTCGCGGGGCAGGCGGCGTGTAGGTGTCCCAATCGCCATCGAAGCGCTGCGCACGGGCTTTTTCCAGTGACACCAGGCGCTTGGCATCGCCACGATTGCGGTGGCGTGCGCGGATTTCCGCGTAGTCAGCATCGTTGGCGGCAACGAAGGCCTGGCGCAGGTCGCGCGAGATCAGCGATTGCGCCACGCCCACCGCACGCGACGCGTCCTTCACCCATACGGTAGGCGCGGTGTAGTGCGGGTCGATCTTCAATGCCGTGTGCGCGCGCGAGGTAGTCGCGCCGCCGATCAACAACGGAATGTCGAAACCCTGCCGCTGCATCTCGCGCGCGACGTGCGACATCTCTTCCAGCGAGGGCGTAATCAGGCCGGACAGTCCGATCAAGTCCGCATTCTCGGCGCGCGCACGATCCAGGATGACCTGTGCCGACACCATGACGCCCAGATCGACGACATCGAAGTTGTTGCATGCCAAGACCACGCCGACAATGTTCTTGCCGATGTCATGCACATCGCCCTTGACGGTGGCCATGATGATCTTGCCGTTGGACTTGCCGACATCGCCGGTGCGCAATTTTTCTGCTTCGATAAAGGGCAGCAGATATGCCACCGCTTTTTTCATCACGCGCGCGGATTTGACCACCTGCGGCAAAAACATCTTGCCGGCACCGAACAAATCGCCCACCACGTTCATACCGTCCATCAGCGGGCCTTCGATCACGTCCAGTGGGCGCGTGGATTGCTGTCGCGCTTCTTCGGTATCGGTTTCCACAAATGCGTCGATGCCGTGCACCAGCGCATGCGCCAGGCGTGCGCGGACCGGCTTGTCGCGCCATGCCAGGTCTTCAACTCTCGCCGCGCCTTTCGTGCCCTTGTAGCGCTCGGCGATTTCCAGCAGGCGCTCGGTGCCGTCATTGCGTCGGTTGAGGATGACGTCTTCCACGCGTTCGCGCAGTTCCGGATCCAGCTCGTCGTAGATCGGCATGCCGCCGGCGTTGACGATGCCCATGTCCATGCCGGCCTTGATTGCATGGAATAGGAAGACCGAGTGGATCGCCTGGCGCACGGTTTCGTTGCCACGGAACGAAAACGACACGTTGGAAACGCCGCCGGACACATGGCAATGCGGCAGCGTGTCCTTGATGATGCGGGTGGCTTCGATGAAGTCAACCGCATAGTTGTCGTGTTCTTCGATGCCGGTGGCCACGGCAAAGATATTCGGGTCGAAGATGATGTCTTCCGGCGGGAAACCCACTTGCTCGGTGAGCACCTTGTAGGCGCGCGTGCAAATCTCGACCTTGCGTGCGCAGGTGTCGGCCTGGCCGGCTTCATCGAAGGCCATCACCACCGCGGCAGCACCGTAGCGCAACACCTTGCGCGCGTGCTCGACGAACACCGCTTCGCCTTCCTTGAGCGAGATGGAGTTCACCACGCTCTTGCCTTGCAGGCACTTCAATCCCGCTTCGATCACGCTCCATTTGGATGAATCCACCATCACCGGAATGCGCGCGATATCCGGCTCAGACATGATCAGGTTGAGAAAGCGCGTCATCGCTTTTTCCGAATCGATCAGGCCTTCGTCCATGTTGACGTCGAGGATCTGCGCGCCGCTGTCCACTTGCTGACGTGCGACCTCTACCGCTTCCTCGTAGCGCTCCTCCTTGATCAGCTTGCGAAACTGCGCGCTGCCGGTGACGTTGGTGCGCTCGCCGACGTTGACGAACAACAGGTCCGGCGTAATGACCAACGGCTCCAGGCCAGACAGGCGGGTGTAACGGGGAGTGCTCATGCGATGCTCTTGTGGGCGTCGGACGTGGCGAATGTCCAGGCGAGGCGATGACGGTTGGCGGTCGGCCGGGCGCGGATCGAGATGGCCCTCATCCGCCCTTCGGGCACCTTCTCCCGCGTGCGGGAGAAGGTGGCGCGCAGCGCCGGATGAGGGCCCACGTACTGCATCACGCCGCCAGCTCTTGCGCACCTGGCAACTGTCGCGGCGGCAGATCCGCTACCGCTTCGGCAATTGCGCGGATGTGATCCGGCGATGTGCCGCAGCAACCGCCCACCAGATTGAGCAGGCCGGACTTGGCAAATTCGCGCAAGGTTTCGGCCATTTCCTCAGGCGTCTCGTCGTATTCGCCAAAGGCGTTCGGCAAGCCGGCATTCGGATGCGCGCTGACGTAGGCATCGGCGATCTGCGAAAGCGTCTCCACGTGTGGGCGCAGATCCTTGGCGCCGAGGGCGCAATTCAGGCCGACCGACAACGGCCGCCCGTGCGCGACGGATGCATAAAACGCTTCGGCAGTCTGTCCAGACAACGTGCGGCCGGATGCGTCGGTGATGGTGCCGGAGACCATCACCGGCAAACGCCCGCCACGCACTTCGAAGACCTCCTCAATCGCATACAACGCGGCCTTGGCGTTGAGCGTGTCGAAGATGGTTTCCACCATCAGCGTATCCGCGCCGCCATCGATCAATCCCTCGATGGCTTCACGATAGGTGTCGCGCAGTGCATCGAAACTGGTGTTGCGGTAGCCCGGGTCGTTGACGTCCGGGCTGATCGAGGCAGTACGGCTGGTGGGGCCGAGCACACCAATCACAAAGCGTGGCTTGTGCGGCGTCAGCGCTTCGACGGCATCGCAGCATGCACGTGCCACCTGCGCGCCGGCCTTGTTCAACTCGTACACCAGATGCTCCAGGTGATAGTCGGCCTGGCTCACCGAGGTGGCGTTGAAGGTATTGGTTTCCAGTAGGTCGGCGCCTGCATCCAGATAGGCGCGATGGATGCTGGCAATGATCTCCGGGCGGGTCAACAACAGCAGATCGTTGTTGCCTTTCAGGTCGTGGCCTTCTGGCGCCTGCGCGTGGTCGCAACCGGGGCCATGCACATGCGCGCTGTCGTAACCGTCGGCAAAGCGGGTGCCACGATAATCGGGCTCCTGCAGATCGTGGCGCTGAATCATGGTGCCCATCGCCCCGTCGATGATGAGGATGCGCTCGGCGAGTGCGGCAGTGAGCTTGGCCGCGCGCTCGGGATGCAGCCAGGGCAGCACATGTGCGATGGGGGAGTGGGGTGCTGTAGAGGTCATGATGCGATGCTCCGTGAGGCAGTGGCGCTGCTTTCAACGATTCTCGATTCGCGATTCCCCATTCCCGGCTTCATCGCAATCAACGAGATCACTTCGAAATGCGGCGGACGTTTTTCGCGCGTCACCGTTTCCAGACTGGAGACGTCCAGCCCGGCTTTCTCGGCAAACTTGCGCAATTCCTTGGCAGCAAATCCGAGATTGACGTGGCCGTACGCCTGCACTGCGGCGCGATGTTCGTGCTTGGCCAGGCTGCACAGCAGCAGGCGGCCACCGGGCCGCAACACGCGCGCCGATTCGGCCACCGCTTGCGCCGGTTTGGCCGCGTAGGTGAGCGCATGCATCAGCACCACCAGGTCGAAGCTGGCATCGGGGAATGGCAGCGCATGCATGTCGCCTTCGCGCACTTCCACATTGCGCAATTTGCGCAGGCGCTCGCTGGCGGCAGCGACCACGCGCGCGCTGGTGTCGATGCAGATGTAGCGGGTGGCGTGCGGCGCCACCAGTTCGGCCAGCACGCCGTCGCCGGAGGCGATGTCGAGCACGTCGCCGGTTTCCAGCAGGGGCAGCGCGGTGCGCGCCAAGGCCTCCCAGGTGCGCCCCGGCGAGTAATGGCGTTCCATGTCGCCAGCCACCGAATCGGCCCAGTTCTGGTCGGCAGCACGGTTGGCCAGCACGGCGGCGACGCGTTCGGCGTCCTGGCGCAGCAGGGGGTCGTCGCTGCCGGTACTCAGCGCCAGCCACAGCGCGCGCTGGGCCGGGTCCAGCGACACTTCGTCGAAGCGGTAATACGCCGACACCCCGGCGCGGCGGTCGCGGACGAGCCCGGCTTCCTTGAGTTTGGCCAGATGCGTGGACACGCGCGGTTGCGCCAACCGGGTGATGGCCGACAGCTCGGCCACAGTGAGTTCTTCCTGCTCCAGCAAGGTCAGCAGGCGGACGCGGGTGGCGTCGGCAAACACCTTCAGGCGGGCCGACCAGTCTTCCAGATCCATGAATATCTCTATATCGCGATATGGAGATATTTTCGACCGGGCGGCAGGTGCGGTCAACTACATACGCATGCGAATGGTTGGCGCTACAATGGGGCTCAGCTCAGGCCTGGAGGGGTGCGACGTGGATTTCAGCTTTACCGAAGAACAATTGATGATCCAGGATGTGGCGCGCCGCATCGCGCAGGAAAAGATCGCGCCCAGCGCCGAGCAATTCGACCGCAGTGGCGAATTTCCGCTGGAAAATATCCGCTTGCTGGGCGAAAACGGCCTGATGGGCATCGAGGTGCCGGTCGAATACGGCGGTGCCGGCATGGACCCGATCAGCTATGCGCTGGCGATGATTGAAATCGCTGCCGCCGATGGCGCGCACTCCACCATCGTGTCGGTCAACAACTCGCTGTTCTGCACCGGCATTTTGAAAAACGGTAGCGAAGCGCAGAAGCAGCTGTACGTGCGCGCGATCGCCGAAGGCACACACATCGGTGCGTTCGCGCTGACCGAGCCGCAGTCCGGCTCGGATGCGTCGGCAATGCGCTGCCGCGCGGTCAAGCAGGCCGATGGCAGCTTCGTCATCAATGGTAAGAAGAGCTGGATCACGTCCGGCCCGGTCGCCAAATACATCGTGTTATTCGCAGTGACCGAGCCGGACAAGGGGTCACGGGGCATCACCGCCTTCATGGTCGACACCGATCGCGCTGGTTTTCACCGCGGCAAGACCGAGCCCAAGCTGGGCATCCGCGCCTCGGCCACGTGCGAAATCGAGTTTGCCGATTACGTTGCGCAGCCCGATGAGGTGCTGGGTGTGGAAGGCGAGGGCTTCAAGACCGCGATGAGCGTGCTGGATGCCGGGCGCATCGGTATCGCATCGCAGGCGGTCGGTATTGCGCGTGCGGCGTACGAAGCCACGCTGGCGTACGTCAAGGAGCGCAAGGCGTTCGGCGCGGCGATCGGCACGTTTCAGATGACCCAGGCCAAGATCGCCGACATGAAGTGCAAGCTGGATGCAGCGCTGCTGCTGACGCTGCGTGCAGCATGGTTGAAGGGGCAGGGGCAGAAGTTCGGCACTGAAGCGGCGGTGGCCAAGCTCACTGCGTCCGAGGCGGCGATGTGGATCACCCATCAAGCCGTGCAAATTCATGGTGGCATGGGGTATTCGAAAGAGATGCCGCTGGAGCGTTACTTCCGCGATGCCAAGATCACTGAAATCTACGAAGGCACCTCGGAAATCCAGCGGTTGGTGATTGCGCGCGGCGAGACCGGCTTGCGCTAACTCGTCCTCACTCCAGCGTCCCGCACAACGCGGTGACGCTGGAGTGCTCATTGCGACACCATCACCACCGAGCACAGCGGCGCCAGCGCTTGTCGCGCGCCGCACGCGCGGACCACAATCGGCGCTTCTTCCGTGCCTGGTGCGCGCATGTCCCGGTCTTCGCACGCTACGTCGTTTCGCGTTTCTCTGTCTGGCTTCGCACGCACGCTGTGCTGCTGGGGGCTATTGCTGAGTTGCACTGTGGCAAGCGCGCAAACGCCGCCACCGTCGATCGTGCCGACCGACTGCCTGCAGGAAGCCTGGTGGGCGCAGCGGCATGCGCAGGTGCTGGAGCAGGTGAAGCAGCACCCGGACACCACGCTGCTGCTGATTGGCGATTCGATCACCCAGAACTACGACAAAGCCAAGGCGCCGGACGAAGACTTTCAGCCCACTTGGCAGACTTTCTACGGCAGCCGCGGCGCACTCAATCTGGGCTTCAGCGGCGATGGCACCGAAAACGTGCTGTGGCGGCTGGCCAATGGCGAAGTCGATGGGCTGCAGCCGAAGGTCGCACTGGTGCTGATCGGGACCAACAACACTGGCCATCTCGGTCAAACGGCCGAACAGACCCAACTGGGCATCGATGCGGTGGTCTCAGCGATCGAACAAAAGCTGCCGCGCACGCACATCCTGTTGTTGAGTGTGCTGCCTAGCGATATCTCCAGCGAAAAGTCGCGTCGCGATGCGCAGATCAACCAGGGCCTGGCCGTGCGATACGGCGACAACCCGCGCGTGACCTATCTGGATGTGAGCTCGATCTTCCAGCGCGACGGCAAGCTGCGCACCGAGCTGTTCTACGACACCCGGTTCCGTCCGGCAGCCGGTGCGTTGCATCCGGACACGCGAGGGCAGCGCATGCTGGCCGAAGCGATCGAGCCCACACTGGCGCGGCTGCTGGGCGAGCCGCCGGTCAAGCCGGTGGCCGAACTTGGCCGTGATGCAGCCACCTCGCTGATGCCGGTCGACTGGCTGGAGCAGGATTCCTATGACTGGTATGCGCGCCACCACGCAGCGCTGGTGGCCGCGCGCAGCGTGAAGCCAGAGGTGGTGATGATCGGCGACTCGATCACGCATTTCTGGTCCGGGCCGCCGCAGGCCACGCGCGTCAGTGGGCCCGAGTCGTGGCAGTGGTTGTATGGCAAGCGACCGGTATTGAATCTGGGCTTCGGCTGGGACCGCACGCAAAATGTGCTGTGGCGCATTCGCCAGGGTGAACTCGACGGCCTGGATCCGCGCTGGGTGGTGGTGCATATCGGCACCAACAACCTCAGTGGCACCGCACAATCGCGCGCCAGCACTCCGGCCGAAGCCGCATTGGGCGTGCAGGCGGTGGTCAGTGAAGTGCGCCGGCGCCTGCCCAACAGCAAGCTGATCCTGATGGCGATCATGCCGCGTGGTCGCAATGCCGACGATGCGCGGCGTGCGCCCATCGCCGAAACCAACCGGTTGCTGGCCGCGCGCTACGCCAAGGATCCGGTGGTGCGCCTGGTCGATATCGGCCCGAAGCTGTTGCAAGCCGACGGCACACTGCCCGAAGCCCTGATGCCGGACGGCACACATCCCAGCGAAGCCGGTTACCGCATCTGGGCACAGGCGTTGCGCGAGGCGGGGATTACCGCAGCGCCGTAAAGCGGCGGGCAGCACGCAAGCGCATGCATCACCGACGAGCACGGCGGGCGGGGCGATGCGGCCACCCATGCGTTGCAGCCTCGTGTCTGGCGCTGACAGTCGCGCCTGGTTCTAAACGTGTAGGGGCCGCATTGCTGGGTGGAGAGTGGCGATGGCTTCCGGTGGGCTGACGACCTCAAGCCAGGCCATCGACGCACGAGGTAGGGTGTGGTGCGATCAGGCCGGTCGTGTTCAATGCGGGGAAAGCGAACCCCGCTCCCGGTTACCGCGCCAGGCCACGCGCGGCACTCAGTCGCGGTGACACTGCAGTTTTCGAACCCCAGAAACCAGAAGACCCCCGATCGCTCGGAGGTCTTTTTAAACTGGTGCCCAGAAGAGGACTCGAACCTCCACGAAGTTGCCCCCGCTAGCACCTGAAGCTAGTGCGTCTACCAATTCCGCCACCTGGGCAGGTGAGCAGCGAATTTTGCAGGCTCTCGCCAGGCTTGTCAACGTTTTATGCATGGCAATCGGCGACGGCTGCCCCGGCCTTGCTGCCCATCTCGGTGCGCCAAGGGGTACCATGTAAGCAATGACAAAGAAAAACACCCCAGATTCCGATCGGCCGAGTCGCCGCAAATCCACCAGCGCAGGCGAGTCCAGCACCGCCGAACAGCAGAAATTGCCAGGCTGGATGCCAGACTTTCTGGTCCGCGCCGCTGCCGGCGCATCGACCAAGTCCGCCAGTAAGCGCGCTGCCGACAAAGCCTCCAGCGCCGCGCCGCAACCGCCGGCCGCCCTGCCGACGCCGCAGGCCCCGCGCGCACCGCACCCGCGCAAGAGCGGCCCGCCTGCGCCGCCGCCGGAGCGCTTCCAGACCGCCGCGCCTCCTGCTGCCGAATTCAAGGATCCGCACGCCGACCGCGAGGCCCTGCGTTACGCAGAGCCGATCGCCAGCCGGGAAGCCATCCTGCAGTTGCT
Organism: Xanthomonas prunicola; assembly: GCF_002846205.1. Classification (GTDB taxonomy): domain Bacteria; phylum Pseudomonadota; class Gammaproteobacteria; order Xanthomonadales; family Xanthomonadaceae; genus Xanthomonas; species Xanthomonas prunicola. The sequence goes on along the minus strand of NZ_PHKV01000003.1, from coordinate 98,620 downwards.
GGAAGCCTGCGACGGTCCGCAGACCGCCGAAGAAATTGCCGAGCAGCTCAACCTCAGCGATCGTATCGATGCGTTGGGCAAGCGCCTGGCCGCGATGGTGCGCGAAGCGCAACTGGTGCAGAACCGCCGCGGCGGCTACGCGCCGGTGCAGCAGACCAGCTTGATCGCTGGTGTGGTGATCGCCAACCCGGAAGGCTTCGGCTTCCTCAAGCCAGACGAAGGTGGCGACGACCTGTTCCTGCCGCCGTTCGAGATGCGCAAGGTCATGCACGGCGACCGTGCGCTGGCCAACGTCACCGGCATCGACCGCCGCGGCCGCCGCGAAGGCGCGATCGCGCGCGTGCTGGAACGCCGCATGTCGCGCATGCTTGGGCGGTTCTTCTACGAGCACGGCGTGGCCTATGTCGACCCGGACGACAAGCGCGTGCAACGCAACGTGCAGATCGCGCCGGACGGTATCGGCGAGGCACGCGAAGGCCAATTGGTGGTCTGCGAACTGATCGCGCCGCCGGACGCGCGCCGCCCGGCGATCGGCAAGATCATCGCGGTGCTGGGCGACAAGCTGACCCCGTCGCTGGTGGTGGAAATGGCCATCCACGGCCACGAACTGCCGCACGAATTTCCGCAGGAAGTGCTGGACGAAGCGGCAGCCGTGCCATTGGTGGTCGAGCCGCAGATGATCGGCGGGCGTGTGGACCTGCGGCAGATGCCGCTGGTCACCATCGATGGCGAAGACGCCAAGGATTTCGACGACGCGGTGTATTGCGAGCCCAACGCCGACGGTTTCCGTCTGGTGGTGGCGATCGCCGACGTGTCCAACTATGTGCGTCCCGGTACGCCGCTGGATGACGAAGCGCAAAAGCGTGCCACCTCGGTGTATTTCCCGGGGTTCGTGGTGCCGATGTTGCCGGAAACGCTGTCCAACGGCATCTGCTCGCTGATGCCCAAGGTCGACCGTATGTGTTTCGTCTGCGACATGCAGGTGGGACGCGATGGCGAAGTGACCGGCTCGCGTTTCTACGAAGCGGTGATGAACTCGCATGCGCGCCTGACCTACAACCAGGTCTGGAAGGCGGTGGGCGAAGACGATGCCGACACCAAGGCGTTCATCGGCCCGTTGCTGCCGCAGGTGCAGCGCCTGCATCAGCTGTATCACGTGCTGTCGAAGGCGCGCACGCATCGCGGCGCGATCGAATTCGAAACCTCCGAAGTGCGCTTTGTGCTCGACAACACTGGTGAAGTCACGCAGGCCGGCATGCTGGTGCGCAACGATGCGCACAAGCTGATCGAAGAATGCATGATCGCCGCCAATGTCGAGGCGGCGCGTTACCTGCTCAGCGTGCATGTGCCCGCACCGTACCGCGTGCATGAGCGCCCACCGGAGAGCAAGTACGAAGACCTGCTGGAGTTCCTCAAGGAATTCCAGCTGAGCCTGCCGGCGTGGAGCAAGGTGCGCCCCGGTGACTACACCAAGCTGCTGAAGAAGGTGCGCGCGCGTCCGGACGCGGCATTGCTGGAATCGGTGCTGCTGCGTAGTCAGAGCCTGGCGGTGTATTCGCCCGAGAATAACGGTCACTTCGGTCTGGCATTGGAGGCGTACGCGCACTTCACCTCGCCGATTCGCCGTTACCCGGATCTGCTGGTGCATCGCGCGATCAAGCACGCCCTGACCGGCGCCAGCCCGGAAAAATTCATCTACACCCCGCGCCAGATGGCGGCGTTGTCGCTGCAATGCTCCGAGCGCGGCAGGCGTGCCGACGAAGCCGAACGCGAAGTGGACGAGCGTTACCGCGCCGCGTGGATGGAAAAGCATGTGGGTGGTCAATTCGACGGCGTGATCAGCGGCGTGACCGGGTTCGGTCTGTTCGTCGAATTGACGCAGTCCAAGGTCAACGGCCTGGTGCATGTCACCCAGCTGCCGCAGGACTATTACCAGTTCGACCCGATCCGCAAGACGCTCAGCGGCGAGCGCCGTGGCCGCGAATTCCGTCTGGGCGACCCGGTACGCGTGCTGGTGCTCAAGGCCAGCATGGAAGAGCGCAAGATCGACTTCCGCCTGGCCGAAGATGGCGCGGCGCCCGAAGCGCCGCTGCCGCCACGCGAAAAGCCGACCAAGCGCAAGAAAAAGTCGTACTGAGGTGACGGCGTTGCGGGCGGCCGAGATGGCGGCCCGCGATGCGGCGTAGTCGTCAGCAAGAGCGTTTGACGCAAGGTCGCGAGTCGTCGTGAGGTGGGTGTGGACGGTGCCGGGGAACCGCAGCGTGCGGGCGGTTGCGGCCGACTCCGAGTACTGACTGCACCCGCCTGGGTGAGCGCAGACCTTGCGTTGGCTGATCTCGGTGCAGGTGTGGCCGTTGCGAGCGTTGCGTGTCCGCAATGGCGTCCATAACAGACTGATGTGCGGAGCAGACGATGGACACTTCAAGCCAATACAGTGGTGGCTGCCAGTGCGGGGCTGTGCGTTTTCATGTGCGTGGTGTGCTGGTACATGCGTCGATCTGTCACTGCCGGATGTGCCAGAAGGCGTTCGGTGCGTATTACGCACCACTGGTGTCTGTGCGTGGCACCGAGTTTCGCTGGACCCGTGGCGCGCCCAAGCGTTTTGCATCCTCGTCGGTCGTGCAGCGCGGTTTTTGCGCCGAGTGCGGCACGCCGTTGACCTATGAAGCGCCCGATGGCGTGGCGGTTGCGGCAGGTGCATTCGATACGCCAGAGCAGTTGCCGCCGCATCTTCAGTACGGCTTGGATCGCAAGCTGCCCTTCGTCGATACCTTGGCGCAGTTGCCCACGCGCCCACCCGAAGACGATGCCGTTGCGGAAGCCTTTTTGGCCAGCGTGGTATCGCGGCAGCATCCGGATCACGACACCGAGCAGTGGCCGGCGTGAGACGTGGTCCTGGTTGCGTTGTATCGCTGATCGTGGCACGCCAGCATCAACGGCGTCACCTCGCTCGCTGCCGTCACTGGCCGTAGTCAGACGCGCCAGTGCATCACCGACAACCATCGATCGGCACGCTGATCTGCGCGACCTGCATGCGTTCAAAGCAGGAGCGCGCGAGCTGGACCCCGCAAACGCCTCGTGCCCAGCGCCAATGCGCTGGCGGCATCGCTTGATTGGCGTCACCCAGGCTCGCATGCCCCGGCCGTGACGTAACAGGCCGCAGGCCCTACCATTCCCCTTTATCTCTTCGTATGCCCGCGCAATGAGCAAGCAGAACCAGTGGATCGTCGGCGTCAATGCTGTCGCCTCGTCCGTCGAGAACGACGCCGATAACGTGCGCGAGGTATTGATCGAGGCCGGCAGCAAGAACCCGCGCCTCACCGAGATCGAGGAACAGGCGCGCCGCAAGGGCATCGACGTGCGCCGGGTCAACACCCAGGCGCTGGACGGCGTAGGCGGGCAAGTCCGCCATCAGGGCGTGGCAGCGCGCTATGCCGCTGCACGGCTATGGGCGGAGAACGAGCTGGAAGGCCTGGTCGAAGCCGCCGAAGGGCGCGCGCTGGTGCTGATCCTGGACGGCGTGCAAGACCCGCACAACCTCGGTGCCTGCCTGCGCAGCGCGGCAGCCGCCGGCGTCACCGCGGTGGTGATTCCCAAGGACAAGTCGGCAACGGTGAATGCCACCGTGCGCAAGACCTCCGCTGGTGCGGCCGACCGCATTCCGGTCGTGGCGGTGACCAATCTGGCGCGCTGCTTACGCGATCTGCAAAAGCAGGGCGTGTGGCTATATGGCCTGGCCGGCGAGGCCGAAGCGTCGTTGTACAGCGTGGACCTGCGCGGCAATGTCGGACTGGTGCTCGGCGGTGAGGCCGATGGCCTGCGCCGTCTGACGCGCGAACACTGCGATGGTTTGGTCAAGATTCCGATGCCGGGCGAAATCGAAAGCCTCAATGTGTCGGTTGCCACCGGTGTGACCCTGTTCGAGGTCGTGCGCCAGCGCCTGGGCGCGTAATCGCGCGTGCCTCGGGGCTGAGTGCACGCGTGCTAGCCTCTGTAGGGCACGCGCACCGCGCGAGGTCAGTCGGCCCCGGTTCCTCGTCGGTCCATTGCTGACTGGCATCTGCGCACTTCTGCGCAGTTGCCGGGCGCAAGACATCAGTTGGTTGACGCGCAGGGCGTTGCAGCAAGCCTTTCGACACATGCGCAGCCATCGTCGAACGCGCCATGGCGTTTTTGCCTACCATATCGCCAGCAAACGGCGCGTTGTGTGTGATGAACAAAGGGGTGGGCGCCTGGCGAACGGGCGAGAGCAGTTGCGGCGCACGTGCGTCAGCACGAGGAGCAAACAGACGGTCGTGGCGCTGGTTTGGTACCGGCGCCTGCCTGCTATTGGCGGTGTGTTCGCTCGCAGCGTTCGCCGCATCGCCTGGCACCGCGCGCTTACGCGACTACGCCATCGACAGCTGGAGCTCGCGTAACGGGCTGACGCACAACTCCTTGCGCGGCATTGCCCAGACCCACGACGGCTATCTGTGGTTCGCTACCTGGGAAGGCCTGGTGCGCTACAACGGGCTGGAATTCAGCGTGATCGATCGCAGCACGCGCCCGGGGCTGCCCGATAACGGGGTCGGCGCGTTGTATGTGGATCGCGATGGCGCACTGTGGCTGAGCGATGCGCGTGGCAATCTGGTCCGGCACGGCGCCGATGGGCAGTGGCGGCAGTGGCAACGGCGCGGGCAGTGGCCGCAGGCGTTGATCCACGCGATGACCATGGATGCTGAAGGCCGTATGTGGCTGTTGTTCGAAGGGCATGGGCTCGGGTGCCTGTGGCCGGATGGGCACTTCGACTATTTCCCGCCGGCCGATGGGGTGCCGCTGCAGAGCAGCTTTCCGCGCATGTTGTTTGATGCGCAGGGGCGCTTGTTGATCGGCACCTTCGACGGGCTGATCTACCGCGAACCGGATGGGCGTATGCATCGCGCGCCCGCGGCATTCGGATTTCCGCCCGGGTTGGCATGGCCGTATCGCGCGACCGACGGCACGGTGTGGGTGGTCGCGGGCGACCAGCTGTACCGCTTGCAGGACGCGCGTGCCGAGCTGGTGCAGCGGGTGCCCGGGCAGGGCCACTTCACCGCGATGCTGCAGGATCGCCACGGCGATCTGTGGCTGGGCAGCGAAAATCAGGGGCTGCTGCGGATCGGACCATATGGCGTAGAGCATCTGCCGGCTGGGCGCAGCCTGCCGACCGGGCGCATCGTCAGCCTGCGCGAAGATGCCGAAGGCAGCATCTGGGTCGGCGCCAACGGCGGTCTGTTCCGGCTGCGCGAAACCTTGTTCAGTAGTTACAGTCAGCGCGACGGATTGAGCGGCGACTATAGCCGCGCAATGCTGGAAGACCGCGACGGCAGCCTGTGGATCGCCGGAACCGCCGGCCTGGACCGGATGCTGCCGGACGGGCGCATCGTGCCGGTGCCGGTCGTCACACCGTCCGGCCGGCGCCTGTCGGTGCTTAGCCTGGCGCTGGACGGCCACGGCGACCTCTGGGTGGGCACCTATGCCGATGGCGTCTTCGTATTGCGCGATGGACGCTTGCTACGGCATTACGGTGAGGCCGACGGTATTCCCAGCGGGCATATCCGCGCGATCGTGATCGACGGCCACGATGCAGTCTGGCTTGCGACCCAGCGTGGCGTCGTGCACCTGGTGGACGGCAAGTACGCGCCATTGGCGATCGAAGGGGGGCCCACCGGCGTGGTGACGGCGCTGGCCAGCGTCGATGGGGCATTGTGGGTGGGCTCGGTCGACGGCGCAGCGGTACTCCGCAACGGCAAGCTGCAGCAGTTGAATCTGGAAAGCCTGGGCGGCGCGCGCAGCGTGTTCGGTTTTCAGGCCATCGGCGACGCGATGTGGATCGCGACCGATCGCGGCCTGTATCGCGAGCGCAACGGCGTTCTTGCACGCGTGGGTCTGGAGCAGGGCATGCCGGTCGACACGGTGTTCCAGGTCGTGGAAGACCGGCTTGGCAATGCGTGGATCAGCAGCAATCGCGGCATGCTGCGTACCGAGCTCAAGACGCTCGATGCAGTGGCCGATGGGCACGGCACGCTCGCCATCGAGCGTTATGGCGAGATCGACGGCATGGGCAATGCGCAGACCAACGGCAGTTCCGGCCCCAGTATGCTGCGGCGTGCCGACGGCACGGTGTGGGTGGTGACAGCGGGCGGCGTGAGCATGGTCGACCCGGCACGTTTGCAGCGCTTTCGCGAACGCCGCCCGCCGCCGGCATTGATCGAAAGCGTGCAGCAGGATGGCCGCCCGTTGGTGTGGCGCCAGCGCGAACAGCTGGCTGGCGGACATCGTTTGAATGTGTCCTATGTCGGCATGAGCTTCCTGTTGCCGGAGCGGATCGAATACCGCACCCGTTTGGAAGGCCTGGACAATACCTGGACCGAACGCGGCCGGCAGCGCAGTGTGGAATTCATCGGCTTGCCGCCCGGCCGTTATCGCCTGCATGTGGCTGCGCGCCATCCGGGCGGTGCGTGGAGCCCGCACGAAGCGGTGTGGGCGTTCGAGGTCCTGCCGCTGTGGTGGCAACGCCAGGATGTGCGCATTGCCGCAGCGCTGGGTGCGCTCCTGCTGCTCGCCTTGCTGTATCGCGTGTTGCTGCATGGCTACAAGACCCACAATGCGCGTTTGGCCGAGCTGGTCCGCAAGCGCACCGAAGACCTGCAACTGCAGGCGCAGCGCTTGCTGCATGCCAACCAGGAAAAGAGCGAGCTGCTGACGCGCCTGCGCATCAAGTCCGATGTCTTCGAGCGCCAGGCGCACGAAGATGCATTGACCGGGCTGCCCAACCGTCGCCACTTCGATGAAGCGCTGGCGCGCGACATCAGCCGTGCACGCCGCAATGCGCGGCCGCTGGTGCTGGCGATTCTGGATATCGATCACTTCAAGCGCATCAACGACCACTACTCGCATGCCAGCGGCGATGCCGTGTTGCACGAGGTGGGTGTGCTACTCACTGCGGCCGCGCGCGCCTCGGATCTGCCGGCACGCCTTGGCGGTGAAGAATTCGCGCTGCTATTGGCAGACACCACCCTGGAGGAGGCACAGGCGCTCTGTCTGCGCATCCGCGCCCTGTTCCATGCCCGCCACGACTGGGGCAGCGTGGCGGGCTTGCAGGTGACTTTCAGCGCCGGGGTTGCAGCGCTGCGCGACGACGACACCGGCTCGTCGCTGATGCAGCGCGCCGATCACGCCTTGTACGAGGCCAAGAGCGCAGGACGCGATCGGATTTGTGTGGGTTAGAGGCGGAGATGGGGGATTCAGAAATCGCAAAAGCGGTCCCGGCATGTCCTTCTCCTGCAGGAGAAGTTACCCGCAGGGCGGATGAGGGAACGGCAGGCACGTAGCGGGCCGCGTCGGGATCAGACAGTCGCGCTTGCTGAGTGGTAAACGTGCACGATTGGCCGTCTCACTCCAGAAGGCACGACGCTTTTTTCAATCCCTAATCCCTAATCCCGGGCCTAAACCGGCCCCGGCCAGGCGTTCGCGATCGTGCAGAACAGGCGTGCGGTCTGTTCGGTATCGTAGACCGCGCTATGCGCGTCGGCGGCATTCCAGTCCAGGCCTGCGGCCTGGGCCGCGCGTGCCAGCACGGTCTGGCCGTAAGCCACGCCGGCCAGTGTCACCGTATCGAACACGCTGAAGGGATGAAACGGATTGCGTTTGTGGCCCACACGCGCCACGGCCGCGTTGAGGAAGTTCAGATCGAAATGCGCGTTGTGGCCAACCAGGATCGCGCGCTGGCAGCCGTATTTCTTCACTGCCGCGCGCACCGGCGCGAACACATGGTCCAGCGCGTCCTTTTCCTGTTTCGCAAAGCGGAACGGGTGGTCGAGCACGATGCCGGTGATCTCCAGCGATTTCGGGTCGATCTCCAGCCCAGGCGCCGGCACCAGGTGCGCGCTGGCGGTGTCGCCGGGAAAGAAGCGTCCGTCGGCATCCATTTCGATCGGCACGCAGGCGATTTCCAGCAGCGCATGCTTATTCCAATCGAACCCGCCTGTTTCGACGTCCACCACCACGGGCAAATAGCCGCGAAAGCGGCGCGACATCGGCAAAAAAGAGGGGGCAGGCTGTGCATGGACCGGTTCGTTCATTCGCATAGCCTAGCAGGTCGCACCCCGGGCTCTGCCATGGACGCAAGGCTGCAGGTGTTCCGGGGTGGAAGCGCCATGCATTGCCTGGGGGCCGTCATCACGTGCGCGCGCCTGACAGTTCAGAGTCGGCATGCATCGCCGCCATGCGGTAACGGTGCGCCATCGGCGCAGATCTGATGATCGGAGCGCCGATCACATCACCTCGGTCGCTCTGGGCGACCATCAAAAAGGCCCGATCCGCGTGACCACGGACCGGGCCTGCCTAGCGACACAGTGGGCGAGCCGTCAGCGGCCGGCGACGACACTGGTGATCAGCCCGGTGGCCACTGCGATCAGCACGTAGGTGTTATCCACGCGACGCCATTCGTGCCCGCGCGGCGGTGGCTTGAGATGGTGCTTGTGATAGTCGGCAATGCGGCTACCACGATGGTCCGGTGGCAGACGCTCGCCACGGCGATACGGCGGGCCATGGCGGTCGTGGCGGTGATCGTCATGATGCGCGGTGTGGCGATCATCGCGTCGGTCGTCATGCCTGTCATCGCGATGATCATCACGCAGGTCAGGGCCATGGTCGTCGTGACGCTGCGCGTTGCGATCACGATCGTGATCGTCGTGCTGCTGCGGCGCTGCGAACGCCGTGACAGAAGTCAGCAGCGACAAAGCCATGAAAGATCCAACGAAGCGTTTCATCAGCGGACTCCTGCGTCACAGGAACGGCCTGTGCACTTCCACCGTAGGAATTCGAAGCTGATACGTGGTGAGAAGGCGGTCTGGCAGTTGTTGCCGGCGAGGACGGCAGCGCCATCGCGCTGCCGCGGCTTAGATGACGCCGGTGCTGCTGGTGTCGTCGCGCTTCACGCGCGGCGGCAGCGGCTGTTCGCCATGCACCAAGAACCACACATTCTCGGCGATGTTGGTGGCGTGGTCGCCGATGCGTTCCAGATTCTTGGCCATGAACAGCAGATGCGTGCATGGGGTGATGTTGCGCGGGTCTTCCATCATGTACGTGAGCAGCTCGCGGAACAGTGCGGTGTATTGCGCATCCAGGCGTGCGTCTTCGTCGCGGACGCGGATGGCGGCATTGGCGTCCTTGTCGCGATACGCCTGCACGGCGTCGCGTACCGCGTTGGCCGCCATCTGGCCGAGCGCGCGCAGGCCAACGGTCTGCGGCAGCGGCGGTGCGGAATTGAGCGCGATCGAGCGCTTGGCCACGTTGGCGGCGTAATCGCCGATGCGTTCGATATCGGCCGGAATACGCAGGCCGGCGAGAATCTCGCGCAGATCGCGCGCCATCGGGCCGCGCAATGCCAGTCGCATCACGTCATGACTGATCGCATGCTCCAGTGCGTCGATCGCCTCATCGTTGACCACAATGCGGTGTGCGGCATTGTCGTCGCGACGCTCTACCACATCCAACGCGGCTTCCAACTGCGCCACCGCCGTGTCGCCCATGCGCACGATCTCGGCGACAAGACGGTGCTGCTCCTCGTCGTAGCTTTTGACGATATGGTCGTTGAGGTGCTGGTTCATCGTGGTCTCGATTCGTGGCAGTGGTGGATGTCCGCCGCCATCCTGGCGACAGTGCATGCGGTGAGCGGCATGCAGGGAAGGGTGCGACGGAACTGCTGCAATACGGCATTGCGTTGGCGCGTTACATCAACCGAAACGACCGGTGATGTAGTCCTCGGTCTGCTGCTTGGACGGCTGCGAAAAAATGGTTTCGGTACGGTCGTGTTCGATCAGGTCGCCCAGATACATGAAGGCGGTGTAGTCGGACACGCGCGCGGCCTGCTGCATGTTGTGGGTCACGATCACGATGGTGTATTCGCGCTTGAGCTCTTCCACCAGCTGCTCGATACGGCTGGTGGAAATGGGGTCCAGTGCCGACGTCGGTTCGTCCAGCAACAACACGTCCGGACGCAGTGCCACCGCGCGTGCGATGCACAGACGCTGCTGCTGACCACCGGACAGACCCAGCGCGCTTTGCCCCAGCTTGTCCTTGACCTCGTCCCATAGCGCGCCCTGACGCAGCGCGTGTTCGACGCGATTCTGCATGTCGGCCTTGGACAATTTTTCGTGGTGGCGGATGCCGTAGGCGACGTTTTCGAAGATCGTCATCGGAAACGGCACCGGCTTCTGGAACACCATGCCTACCTTGCTGCGCAGGCGGTTCATCGGGTACTTCGGCGAGAGGATGTTTTCGTTGTCCAGCAACACCTCACCGCGCGCTTCCATCTTCGGATACAGTGCGTAGATGCGGTTGAAGATGCGCAACAAGGTCGATTTGCCGCAGCCCGAGGGCCCGATCAACGCGGTGACGCGCTTTTCCGGAATCTCGATATTGATGCTCTTGAGCGCGTGGTACTTGTCGTAATAGAAATCCAGATTGCGTGCGGCCACCTTCACCGGCGCCTGCGCCGTCGGCGCCCCCGTGGCGGCCGGAACAGCGATGCGATGCATCGGCTTGGCGTTTTGGAGATCGTTCATGTCGGGTGTCCGGAAGGAAAGGTCAGTCATTGGAGATCTTGTTGCGCAAGAGCAGGGCACGCGCGCCCAGGCTGACCAGCAACACAAACACGGTCAGCACCAGTGCGCCGGCCCAGGCGAGGGTCTGCCAAGTGTCGTACGGGCTGCCGGCGAATTGATTCATGATCACCGGCACGCTGGCCATCGGCTGGAAGATGTTGCTGTTCCAGTACTGATTGCCGAACGCGGTGAACAGTAGCGGTGCGGTTTCGCCGCTGATGCGTGCCAGCGCAAGCAGGATGCCGGTGAGGATGCCGGCCGAGGCGGCGCGATACAGCACCTGCACAGTGACTTTCCACTGCGGGATGCCGAGCGACAATGCCGCTTCGCGCATCTGTGCCGGCACCAGCCGCAGCATTTCGTCGGTCGTACGCACCACCACCGGTAGCACGATGAAGGCCAGCGACAGCGCACCGGCGAATGCCGAGAAGCGACCGCCGGTCTGCATCACGTACAAGGTGTAGACGAACAGGCCCAGTACGATCGATGGCGCCGACAACAGGATGTCGTTGACGAAGCGCACCACCACGCCGGTCTTGCGCGCATTGCCGTATTCGGCCAACCAGGTGCCCGCAGCGATGCCCAGCGGCGTACCGATGGCCAGCGCCAGCCCGCACATCACCGCGCTGCCGAAGAAGGCATTGAGCAAGCCGCCTTCCTGCATCGGTGGCGGTGTCATCTTGGTAAACAGATTGAGGTCGATGCCCGGTACGCCCTTGGACAACAGCGTCCACAGGATCCAGGCCAGGAAGAACAGGCCGAACAAGGCTGTGACGCACGACAGCAGCAACGCAATGGCGTTGGTCACCCGGCGGCGGTTGTACAGCGATTGCGACACCGAAGCGGCGGACATTAGTTGCCCTCCCGGCGCGAGAGCTGCATCAGCATGAAGCGCGCGATGGCCAGCACGATAAACGTCACGATAAACAGCACAAAGCCCAGCAGCAGCAGCGCCGAGCGGTAAGTCTCGGTGGCTTCACCGAAATCGTTGGCGATCAACGCCGCGATGGTGGTGCCGGGTTCCAGCAGCGACGGCGACAAGCGCACCGTGTTACCGACCACGAACGCCACCGCCATGGTTTCGCCCAGCGCACGACCCAGCCCCAGAAACATGCCGCCGATCACCGCCGAGCGGGTGTAGGGCAGCACGATGTCCCAACTCACTTCCCACTTGGTCGACCCCAGCGCGTACGCCGATTCTTTCAAGCGCGTGGGCACGGTCAGGAACACTTCGCGCATCACCGACGAGATGAAAGGGATCACCATGATCGCAAGCACGAATCCCGCGGTCAGCAGGCCGATACCCAATGGTGGGCCCTGAAACAACGGGCCAATCAGCGGCAACGTGCCGAGATGATCGTTGAGCCACGGCGTCACGTGCTCGGTCATCACCGGCACCAGCACGAACAGACCCCACATGCCGTAGATGATCGACGGGATGCCCGCTAGCAGCTCGATCGCGGTGCCGACCGGGCCACGCAACCAGCGCGGCGCCACTTCGGTGAGAAAGAATGCGATACCGAAACTCACCGGCACCGCGATCAGCATCGCAATCACGGCGGTGACCAGAGTGCCGTAGATCGGTGCCAGCGCACCGTATTTGTTTTCGACCGGATTCCAGTCGGAGGAATAGAAGAAACTCAGGCCCTGCATCTGCAAGGCATGGCGTCCGCCCCACAACATCGACAGCGCCGCGCTGCCGAGCGCCAACAGGACGAAAACGACCGTGGCGGCCAGCGCAAGCTTGAACAGGCGATCGGCGCGTGCGTCGCGCAGGTCGCGACCGCGTGGTGCGGTCATCGCTTCGGGAATGGCGGTGGCATTCATTCGATTGGACTCGTCACCCGCGCAACGGCGGGAGCGTGAGACAGCAGGAACGGCGAGGCACCCTCAGGCGCCTCGCCGCAGCGCACCCCGCCGCATGGGCGGGTGCAGGGCATTACTTGAACTCGCTGCCCCAATAGGCCTGGATCTGCTTCACCAGCTCCGGCGGCAGTGGCACGTAATGCAGTTCGCTGGCCTGGGCCTGGCCGTTTTCCAACGCCCACTTGAAGAAATCCAGCGTCGCCTTGCTGCGCGCCGCGTCCTTGGGCTGCTTGTGCATCAGCATGAAATTGGTGGCGGTGATCGGCCATGCCTTCTCGCCCGGTGCATTGGTGATCACCAGATTGAAGTCACGGGCGTTGGCCCAGTCGGCGCTGGCAGCGGCGGCGGCAAAGCTTTCCGCATTCGGCTCGATCCACTGGCCGGCTGCGTTCTGCAGCGAGGTGTACGGCATCTTGTTCTGCAGCGCGTAAGCCAGCTCGACATAGCCGATCGAGCCCTTGATCTGCTGCACATACGAGGCAACGCCTTCATTGCCCTTGCCACCCACGCCGCCCGGCCACTGCACCGAGGTGCCTTCGCCGACCTTGCTCTTCCATTCCGGGCTGACCTTGGACAGATAGTTGGAGAAGTTGAAGGTGGTGCCCGAACCGTCGGAACGATGCACCAGGTTGATCTTGGTGGCCGGCAGGGTGACGCCCGGATTGGCCGCGACAATGGCCGCGTCGTTCCACATGGTGACCTTGCCCAGGAAGATGTCGCCCAGCAGTGCGCCTGTCAGGCGCAGCTTGCCCGGTGCGATGCCTTCCAGATTGACGACCGGCACCACGCCGCCGATGGCGGACGGGAACTGGCCCAGGCCTGCCTGCTGCAGTTCGGTGCTGTCCAGCGGCTTGTCGGTCGAACCGAAATCCACGGTGCCGGCCTTGATCTGCGCAATACCGCCGCCGGAGCCGATCGACTGGTAGTTCACCTTGTTGCCGGTGGCGGCGTTGTAGTCGGCCGACCACTTGGACACCAGCGGGTAGATGAAGGAAGCGCCGGCGCCAGAGATTTCAGCACCCTTGGTCTCGCCGGCAGTGGCGCCTGCGGTCGGCGCGCCCTTTGCGGCGTCGCCGGACTGTGCGTCCTTGCCGGGCGAGCACGCGGCCAGGGCAAGGGCGATGGTGAGGGACAGGGCGGTCAGGCTGGCCGACTGCAATTTCATGGAAGCTCCGAGGCTGGATTGGCCGGGGTATCCGGCAGACCACGCTATGAAATGATGTTTTTGTTACACCCGCATGACAGCGCCTTCTGGCCGAGCCGTCACAAAAAAAGACGCGGACCGCGGAGGGCGTCGCGCCCTCCGGGATCCGCGTCCCGGGGCCGACGCCGGGGAGAGAGACGGCGTCGTTCCTTTGCTCGTTTTCGTGTCGGCCACCAGGGCGGCAATACACGGCACATCTGTCTGAGCTGAGGCGGGGGAGTCGGCGCGGACCACTGGCCCATGCCGGTTGGTGCATCGCGTGCCCTGCCTGCCCGCCAAAACCGAGGTTTGGGTTGTACTCAGTGCGGCAGAGTTTTGGCCCAGTACGCCTCGATCTGGGTCACCAACGTATCCGGCAGCGGCACGTAGTCCAACTGCTTGGCCTGCGCATCGCCCTTGGTGTAGACCCAACGGAAGAATTCCAGCGTGTTCTTCAGGCCGGCCGGGTTCTTCGGCTTCTTCTGCACCAGGATGAAATTGGTCGCCGTGATCGGCCAGGCGTTGTCGCCCGCCGCGTTGGTCATCACCAGATAGAAGTCCTTGCTGTTGCCCCAGTCGGCGCTGTTGGCAGCGGCGGCAAAGGTCTCGTCGGACGGCTGCACGAACTTGCCGGCGGCGTTCTTCATCGCGGTGTAGGCCATCTTGTTCTGCAGCGCGTACGACAGTTCGACGTAGCCGATGCCGCCCTTGATCTGCTTCACGTAAGCGGCCACGCCTTCATTGCCCTTGCCGCCGATACCGGTCGGCCACTGCACCGCGGTGCCTTCGCCCACCTTGCTCTTCCAGTCCGGATTGACCTTGGACAGGTAGTTGGTGAAGTTGAAGCTGGTGCCCGAGCCGTCGGAGCGATGCACCACGGTGATCTTGCCTTCCGGCAGCTTCACGCCCGGATTGAGCGCGGCGATCGCCGGGTCGTTCCAGGTGCTGACCTTGCCCAGAAAGATGTCGCCCAGGGTCTTGCCGTCCAGCTTGAGCGCACCAGCGGCGACGCCCGGCACGTTGACCACCGGCACCACGCCGCCGATCACCGACGGGAACTGCGCCAGGCCGGCAGCAGCCAGCTCCTCCGGCTTCAGCGGGGCATCGGAGGAACCGAAGTCCACGCTGGCCGCCTTGATCTGGGCAATGCCGCCGCCCGAACCGATCGATTGATAGTTGACCTGCTTCTTGGTGGCAGCGTTGTAGTCGGCCGACCACTTGGACATCACCGGGTAAATGAACGACGCGCCAGCGCCTGTGACATCGGCAGCCTGGGCGCACAGAGCCAGCGAGGCGGCGAGTACGCCGACGGCCAGACGGGTCTTGAAGGAGTGGATCACGGAACAGCTCCTGGAGTGAAGGGATGAGAACGTCCCGCAGTGGTGCCATTGCAGGGCAACGGCATGACCGTGCGGTGTCTAAGAAATGACAAGGCGATGACGGCGTTGCGCCGTCGGATGTTCAGGCCGGTAGGAAGTGCTGGCTGCCACCGCGTACGCTCGACCGAGCGCAACGCGGTGGCGATGGCTTACCAGTAGAACTGCGCGCGTGCTTCGATGATCGACGGGTTGTCGTCGATCAGGCCGCGTGTCGCGCTGTTGTAGCGGGTGCTGTCGACCTTGGCGTAGTCGAGGGCGAACTTGAAGTTGGAGCGCCAGTACCAGTTGGCACCGACCGTCCAGATGTTCATCTTGCCGCCAAGCACACCATCGACGAACGGTGTGTTGCCATTGGCGACCAAGTGGCCGTCGTTGAGGTCCAGGGTGTCGTAGCGCACTGCCAGCTGCCACATGCCCGATGCCGGTTCGTTGGGCAGCGGAGTGGTCGGCACGCCGGCCTTGTAGCCCCAGGTTTCGCCGGTGAGGTTCCAGACGCCGCTGACGTACCAGCCATCACTCTTATAGTCGTGTGCGTTGGCGCCGATGCGATTGGCGTTCTCCTGGAAGTACTCGCTCTGCAGTTTGAACGGCCCGGTGATCCACATCGCCTCGGCACCGGCAACACCGACGTTGTCGACATTGGTGATGGCGCCGCTGTCGATCAGGCGAACGGTGGTCAGGTCGGCGTCGGGACGAGCGCGCAGGCGCAAGGTGTCGTCGTCGGTATCGTAGGCCAGGTAGCTGAGGCCGAAGTGCAGCACGTTGCCGGTCTCGTTGATCGGCGCCCAGGTGCCACGCGCGCCATAGCCGCTGCCGTGCGCCTGGTTGCGGGTCAGCTCGCGGCCGAACGCACTGGCGGTCACGCTCCAGTTGTTGTCGCCCATGCCGTAGGCCACGCCCAGACGGCGCGAGATGCCGTAGGTATTGGTCACCGACGCCTTGGAAACGAAGTCGTTGTTCTTGGTGCTGGACAGTTCTTCCAGGCTGTTGGGCTGCTTGAACTGACCGATCTGCAGATAGTTGTTCGCGTTGCCGCCGAACTTGTACTTGACGTTGGTATCCAGGAAACGACCGGTGCTGTTGACGGTGGTGCCTTTGATGGTCACCTGCTTCAGAACGCTCGGATCGTAACCCAGCACCCACTCGACATTGCCCGGGCCCTTGCCCTTGAGCACCAGCTCGGCGCGACGGATGCTGAATTCGGAATTGTCACCATTGGCGCCGATCGCGCCATTGAGGTCCTGGACATCGTTGTGGAACCAGTTGCCGTCGGCCTGGACCAGGCCTTCCAGCGAGACTTCCGAGCCGCCGATCACATCGATGGCGATTTCGGCGTGTGCTGCAGGAGCGGCGAGTGCCAGCAGCAGCGCGGAACCAAGCAGGGTGGGAGCGAGTTTCATAGATGCCTTGCGACCTGAGAAAGTGGGCGCAGGCTAGGGTGTGAAAGTTGCGTTAATGTGACAAAACGACGGAAACGTAATAATCAATTTTTGCCAATAAAGACAAGAATTTACGTAAGTTTAAACTATGTCATCGTGTGTCAGTATTCTGAACGGCGGCGATTTATGACATTGCCTTTCCGAGGCCTTGAACAGCGAACCTGTGGACATATCTCGCGACAGCCTTTGAATGCGTGCATCCCATGCTGAACCTGTGTGTCAGTTTGTGCGACGCACCACTTGCACACGCAGTGCCTAAATTGTTAGTTTCGAGGCCATGTTTCCTCGATTCCTCCAACTGCTGTTGGTCTGCCTGCTCGCGCTTAGCGTGTGGTCGGCAGCCAACGCGCACGTGCGCGTCCATGACGCGTTAGTGGGCGACGGCCTGGCGGTAATGGTGGATGCTGGCGAAGAACGCGATGCAGCAGAAGATCCGCAGGACGACGGCGAGACACAAAGCCAAGTCGATACACAGCCTGCAGACGATATCCCCTTGCTCTCCCAAGCATGGCCGATGCTGGCGCGGTATTCCCCTTCTTGGCATGCGCATCACGCGCCGGCAAATCAAAAACGCGACCTGATCCCACAGCTGCGCCCTCCAAACGCGCTGCTTGGCTGATCCCCGCTGTCGTTGCACCCGGTGCGTTCCGCGCCGGATTCCTAATTGATTTGTTGTTTTTGCAATTCGCGGCTTGCGCCGCGGACGGCTATTCGTTGCCCAGAGGAATCTCCCATGGAAAGTTTGCTAGAAGGTTTTCGTCATTTCCGTAAGGAAGTCTATCCGCGCCAGAGTGCGCGCTTTCAGGAACTGGCAGGCGGCCAAAGCCCGCACACGCTGTTCATTACCTGCGCCGATTCGCGCGTCATGCCGGAACTGATCTTCTCCGCGCAGCCAGGCGAACTGTTCGTCTATCGCAATATCGGTAACGTGGTGCCGCCTTACTCGCAGCATGTCAGCGGCGTGGTGGCGGCGATCGAATACGCCATTGCGGTGCTGGGCGTGCGTCATATCGTGATCTGCGGCCATACCGATTGCGGTGCGATGAAGGCCGTGCTCAAGCCGGAATCGCTGGAAGATGTGCCCTCCGTGGCAGCGTGGCTCAAGCACACCGACGCGGCACGTCATGTCACCGCGCATCACGGGCATGACCCGCAGAGCCAGGACGCGCTGAGCTGCATGACCGAAGAAAACGTGGTTTCGCAGTTGGATCACCTGCGTACGCAGCCGGTAGTGGCAGCCCGTCTGGCCGCAGGCACCTTGCGTATCCATGGCTGGATCTACGATATCGCGCACGGGGAGATCCGCGCCTTCGATGCCGAGAAGGGTGGCTTCCGGCCGCTCCTGGCCGAAAGCACTCCCGAAGCCACTCCACGTCCGCGACTGCAGCAAGTCGTGCGCGCTGAACTCGCTTGACGGAGTCCGCCATGAACACATCAGGTATCGGCGGATATTTCCGTCAGGGACTGTTTGGGCGTGATTTATTGGCGTCTGTAGTGGTCTTTCTTGTCGCGCTCCCGTTGTGTATGGGGATCGCGATCGCATCCGGCATGCCGCCGGCCGCAGGTCTGATCACCGGCATCATCGGTGGTTTGGTTGTTGGCTTTCTGGCGGGCTCTCCCTTGCAGGTGAGCGGGCCGGCCGCCGGCCTGGCTGTGTTGGTGTTCGAACTGGTCCGTGAGCACGGCGCTGCTGCGCTTGGGCCGGTGATTCTGGTGGCCGGCGCCATTCAGCTGGTTGCCGGTCTGTGCCGCGCAGGTGTGTGGTTCCGGATGACATCGCCGGCCGTGGTGGCCGGCATGTTGTCGGGCATCGGCATTCTGATCGTGGCGTCGCAGGCACACGTGTTGATGGATGCCGCGCCCAAGGCGCGTGGTCTGGAAAACTTCGCCGCCTTGCCTGCCGTGTTGTGGCAGGCGATCAGCGAAGGCACCGGCAGGACTGCGTTGTTGGTGGGTCTGGCGACCATCGGCATCATCCTGGCGTGGGACAAGTTGCGCCCGCAGCGCCTGCGCTTTTTGCCGGGTGCGTTGATTGCGGTGGTGGTGGTGACGGCGACGGTGCAGTTGCAGGGCTTGAACGTCAACAAGGTCGACGTCCCGACCAATTTGTTATCTGCCATCAGCATCCCCAGCGTTTCCGAGATCTTTGGCGTGTTCAACCACACGTTGCTGGTGTCGGCAGTGACCTTCGCCTTCATCGCCAGCGCAGAAACCTTGCTGTCGGCGGCGGCGGTGGACCGTATGCATCAGGGGGCGCGCACGCAGTACGACCGTGAGCTGGCGGCGCAGGGCGTGGGCAATATGCTGTGCGGCTTCCTGGGCGCATTGCCGATGACCGGCGTGATCGTGCGCAGTGCGGCCAATGTGCAGGCCGGTGCGGCCACGCGTACCTCGACCATCCTGCACGGCAGCTGGTTGCTGGTATTCGCGATGCTGCTGCCTTGGTTGTTGCGGATGACGCCGGTGGCGTGTCTGGCCGGTATCCTGGTCTACACGGGCGTGAAGATGATCAAGATCGGGCAGGTCAAGGAGCTGGCGACTTACGGCCGCGGAACGGCCGCGATCTATCTGGCGACCACCTTCGCGATCGTCGCTACCGACCTGCTGACCGGTGTGCTGATCGGCTTTGGTCTGTCGTTGTTCCGTCTGGCACTGCACTCCTCGCGTCTGAAGGTCGAGGTGCGTGAGCACGCCGACAAGAAGGACGAGATGCATTTGACCCTGCAGGGCTCGGCCACCTTCCTGAAGGTGCCGGCCATGGCACGGACGCTGGAAAGCGTGCCGCCCAACACTGCGCTGCATCTGGATGTGGCCAAGCTGCACCACGTCGACCACGCCTGCATCGAGTTGTTGCGCGACTGGAACCGCAATGCGGCCTCGCGTGGCTGCGAGCTGGTGGTGGATTGGAAGGAACTCGATCGACGTGTCGAAGGGCAGCCCACCGTAGACGGCGTGCTGGTCGAGCCGCGGGTCGAGCAGGCGAAAGCTGCGTAAGGTGTTGTAAACGCCCGGCGTTCGCGCCGGGTGACCCCCGTCGTGACCGGATGATGCATGGCGCCGAAAGACGCATCATCCGGTCGCGATTTTTTTGGGCTGGGATCGGGGATTCGGACTTGGGACCTGAGACTCGTGAACGCTTGCGGCCTTGCGGTTACTGCGAGTGGATCAGGGCTGGCTGTTGCGCTGTTGCTCTGACTCCACGGCTGCATCAAATTGGGGTGTTCGTTTGCCGCTCCGGCGCCGGCTGGGTCTTGTCGCGATAGCGGCATAGATCGTGGATCACGCAGCCTGGGCAATCCGGTTTGCGTGCCTTGCAGACATAGCGGCCGTGCAGTATCAGCCAGTGATGCGCGTCGTGCAGAAACTCGGCGGGAATGACCTTGACCAGCGTGTCTTCGACTGCGCGTACGTCCTTGCCTGGCGCAAGACCGGTGCGGTTGGAGACGCGAAAGATATGCGTGTCCACTGCCATGGCAGGCTCGCCGAACGCGGTGTTGAGCACCACATTTGCGGTCTTGCGGCCGACGCCGGGCAGCGCCTCGAGCGCGGCGCGGTCGTGCGGCACTTCGCCGCCGTAACGCTCAAGCAGAATGCGACACGTGGCGATGACATTCTTGGCCTTGGCGTTGAACAAGCCGATGGTGGCGATGTACCGCTTCAGGCCTTCTTCGCCGAGATCGAGAATGTCACGGGGCGTGTTAGCCACGGGATACAGCTTGCGGGTGGCCTTGTTGACGCCGACATCGGTAGCCTGCGCCGACAACAGCACGGCGATCAATAATTCGAACGGGGTGGTGTATTCCAGCTCGGTGGTCGGGTGCGGATTAAGTTCGCGCAGGCGCTCGAACATCTCCTGTACCTCAGGCTTGCGCATGCTGCTGCCACGACGTGCCTGCGGTGCGTTCATGGCGGCGCTCCGCCGGCGGCTTTTGCCTTGGCGCGCGCCAGGATGGCAGCGGCCAGCGGCGGCAACGCAGGCGTTGCCGGTTGGCTGGGTGCCGGGGCGGGTGCCCTGCGTGCGTCGCGCTCGGCGGCGCGACGTTGCAGGCGCGCGGCGCGCGCGCGATAGCGTTCGCGCGCGGCCCATGCATCGCGCAACCGCTGCTGTGCACCCAGCAATGTGGCGCAGACCTGCGGGAAATTGGCGTCCAGCACGTCGTGCTGCGGGTCGGGCAGATACGCCATCAAGCCGAGCGCCAAAGCGCGATCCAGATCATCCGCCTGCACACAGTCCAACAGCTGCAGTGGCAACGGACGCGATGCCGATGTGGGGTCGAGCGTCATGGCGATGATCAGCGGTTCTTGAATTGAGCAGGGCGCTTGTCGAGAAACGCACGTGTGCCTTCGCGCATGTCGTCAGTGGCGAATAACAGCGCAAATTGCGCGGTTTCCAGCTGCAGACCTTCTTCCATGGCGCATTCCCCGCCGAACACCACCGCATCCAGAATGCCGCGCAGTGCCAGCGGTGCAGCGGCTGCCAGGCGCTGTGCCAGGGCGAGCGTTTCCTCGTGCAAGGCCTCCGCTTCGACCACGCGATTGACCAGTCCCAGCTGTAGTGCGCGCGCGGCGTCGATCGGCAGGCCAAGCAGGCACAGTTCCAGCGCTGCGGCGCGGCCGGTAAGGCGCAGCAGGCGCTGTGTGCCGCCGAAGCCGGGGATGAGGCCAAGGTTGATTTCCGGTTGCCCCAGGCGCGCGGTGGCCGCGGCGATGCGCAGATGGCAGGCCATTGCCAGCTCCAGGCCGCCACCGAGCGCAAAGCCATTGATCATTGCAACCACCGGCTTGGGCATGCGCTCGATCCGGCGCATCAGCTGCTGGCCCAGCAGCGAGAATTCGCGGCCCTGGATTGCCGATAGATCAGTCATTTCGGCGATATCTGCGCCTGCCACGAAGGCCTTGGGGCCGGCACCGGTGAGAATCACGGCGCGTACATCGTCTGCGGCGGCCGCGTCCTGAAATGCCTGGTCCAGGGCCTGCATGGTCTGCTGGTTCAAAGCATTCAGTTTGTCCGGCCGGTTGACCGTAATCGTCCGGATGCTGGCGTGATCGGCGATCAGAATGACGTGATTGGACATGTGAACCCTTGCGAACGTAAAAAATTAGTAAATACGGAACTTCCGAAAGCCTTGCAGGTCCTAGCTTTCGTGATAAGTAGCGGTTCGGTATCGTGCCCGCTATCCTAGCGCGTCATCTCAGGCGGCAGACCCGTCCTGTGCCACCACCCTGGAGAATTGTTTGATGAAGTTGCGTTCTATCGCGGTCGCTGTGGCGGCCCTGGCCCTGACGGGCAATGCACTGGCCCAGGACACGACGTCCGAGAAGGGCAAGTTGAGCTACTACTTCGGCTATGACTACGGCAATAACCTTGCCGAGCTCACCGGCCGCGGCGAGCAGCTCGACATCAACTCGGTGGTAAAGGGTCTGCAGGACGCCTATGCCAAGAAGCAGCCGGCGATCACTGCCGACCAGCTCAAGCCGGCAGTTGAAGCGTTCCAGAAGCGCGAGCAGGGTCGTGCCCAGCAGGCCAAGGCCGAGTACGAAAAGGCCGCTGCAGCCAACAAGACCAAGAGCGATGCGTTCCTGGCCAAGAACAAGAGCACCGCTGGTGTGCAGACGCTGCCGAGCGGCGTGCAGTACCGCGTGATCGAAGCCGGCAAGGGTGCCAAGCCGACCCAGGCCAGCACCGTGCAGCTGGAAGTAGCGGGTCCGTTCCCGTTCGGCGACCGCGAGAAGGCACGTCCGGCGCAGCAGATCCCGGCAATCAAGGTCAGCGAAGTCGAAATGCAGGCCATGCGCGACACGCTGCTGCAGATGCCGGCCGGCTCGAAGTGGGAAGTGACCCTGCCGCCGGAAAAGGCCTACGGTGCCGACCCGCGTACCCCGTTCCCGCCGAACGTGGCTGTGCAGTTCGAGATCAAGTTGGTCAGCGTCAAGTAATTGCACGCGATGTTGCCATGACAACGCCGGCCACCAGGCCGGCGTTGTCGTTTTGGTCGGCCGATTGCCTGAAGGTGACGATGGAACGATGCAGCGGCCGTAGGACCCAGCAATGAGCGGCAGCGATGTCGAAACCGATATCGATGCAGATCCCGATCCCGATCCCGATTTCGCAGCCGGTCGGCTGCCGAGTCCGTGTATCGGTGTATGTTCGCTAGATGCGCAGTCGCGCTGTGTCGGCTGCCTGCGCAGCCTGGATGAAATTGCACGCTGGATGAGCATGAGCGACGCCGAACGCCAGGACTATCTGCATACGGTGCTGCCCGCACGCGCGCTGACGGCCAGGCTGCCGGAGTACGCGCAGCTGAGGCGAGCGTTGTATCCGCTGGACACTGCGCCGGCCGGGCCGGGCTGGAACCATGCCGAACTGATCGATCTGACCGACCGCGACGCGTCTGCCGAGGCGGCCGTGTTATGCGGACTGGTGCCGCGCGCGCAGGGCACCATGGTGTTGCTGACGCGACGCACCGACAGCCTGCGCCATCACGCCGGGCAGGTCAGCTTCCCGGGCGGACGCGTGGAACCGTCCGATGCCGATGCCGCGGCTGCGGCGCTGCGTGAGAGCTGCGAAGAAATCGCGCTGGGCGCACAGCAGGTGCACGCCATGGGGTATCTGGATCCGTTTCTGACCGTCAGCGGATTCCGGGTGACACCGGTGGTGGCGGTGATCGACCCGGCGTTCGTGGCGGTACCGCAGCCAGACGAAGTGGCGGACGTCTTCGAAGTGCCGCTGGCCTACCTGATGGACCCGGACAATCTGCGCAGTGTGGAACTGGAATTCCGCGGGCGCCCGCGGCGCGTGCTCGAATACGACTGGCCTGGTCAGCGCATCTGGGGCGCCACGGCGGCCATCCTTCTCAATCTTCGTCGTCGCCTGGAGCAGGTTGCATGAGTGTCGATCCGAACTGGAGCACGCTGGTCGATGCCGCGACCCTGGCGGCCACGTTGCAGCATCCGCAGCTGCGTCTGCTGGATGCGCGCGCCGCGCCACCAACCGCGCCAGACCCGGACGCAGCGCGTAAGGCCTATGCACAGGGGCATCTGCCGGGCGCGTATTACGCCGATCTCGACCACGATCTGGCAGATCTGTCGCGACCGGCACTGGGGCGGCACCCGCTGCCGCACAGTAAGGCATTCGCCAAACGTCTCGGCCAATGGGGCATCGATCCGCATAGCCAGGTCGTGGTGTACGACGCGGGCGATGGCAGCATGGCGGCCGCACGCGCGTGGTGGATGTTGCGATTGATGGGGCATCGCCGGGTGGCAGTGCTGGACGGCGGCTTGGCTGCCTGGCGTGCTGCCGGTCTTGCGGAAAGCACCGAGCCACCTGCATTGGGTGATGGCGCCGGGTATCCCGGCAGTTTCGATACCGCCGCGGTCGTGGATGCCGAGCAGATCGTGGAGCGACTGCAACAGGCGCCGGGCTGGTTGCTGGACGCGCGCGCAGGCGAGCGGTTCCGTGGAGAGGTCGAGCCGATCGACCCGGTGGCCGGGCATGTGCCAGGTGCGGTGAGTCGACCGTTGGGGTTGAGCCTGCGCGATGGTCGCTTCAAGCCGGCCGCCGCATTGCGCGCCGAGTTGTCTGCGTCGTTAGGTGCGTATCGGCCCGAGCAGGTGGTGGTGATGTGCGGATCCGGCGTGACGGCATGCCATCTGTTGCTGGCGTTGGAAGTGGCGGGGCTATCAGGAGCACGCGTCTACGCCGGTTCCTGGAGCGGTTGGCTGCAGGACGCGTCGCGACCGGTCGCGACCGGCGCCTGATTGAAGGCACAATGGCGGCAGGAACGGTGGCCTGTGGGGACGCAGGTTCGCTGCGCGGAGCGCAGTTTCTCGCAGTGCTGGGTGAGCCATGCGGTTGCAGTTACGGGTTGGCGCGCTGTGCGTCGCGGTGTGGACGCTGGCTGCCTGTTCGGCGGGGTCGACCGCCGATGTCAGCGATGCGCCTGCTGCCGGTCATCGAAATGTGGCGCAGCAAGATGTGTATCAGGTCGCGCTGGAACGCGCGCGCGCGGAGCGATTGACGCAACTGCGCGCGCCCGACGGGTGGCTGAGCTATACCGGTTCGGGGCGCGTGCGCGCCGGTCAGTACCGTGTGGGCAGCGACCCGCACAGCGATATCATCTTGCCTGCCGGGCCTGCGCAGTTGGGGCAACTGACATTGGATGCAGCGGGGCAGGTACGTTTCCGCGCAGATGTCGCCGCGTCGGTGACGCTCAATGGACTACGTATCGACGAGGTCCGCCTGGAACCGGAGCGGGCAGGGCAGCGCGGCGATCGTCTGGACGTCGATGGCCGGCAGTTCTATCTGGTGCAGACCGGCGCCTTGTACGGATGGCGCTTCCGCGACCCGGCAGCGCCTGGGCTAAGACAGTTCGAGGGGCTGGAATATTTCCCGACCGATCCGCAGTGGCGCATCCAGGCGCACTGGCAACCCTATCCAACGCCGCGCGCGACCACCTTACTGACGTCGATCGGCACGCCACTGACCGTGGAGGTGCCCGGAGAGGCGGTGTTCTCGCAAAATGGCCACCAATACCGGTTGCAGCCGCTGCTGCAGGAGGATGGCCAGGGCCTGTTCTTCCTGTTTGCCGACCGCACCAGTGGCAAGGAAAGTTATGGCGGCGCGCGCTACCTCCATGCCGCGCTGCCCCGCGATGGCCGCGTCGTGCTCGATTTCAATCTGGCCGAAAATCCGCCATGCGCACTGACGCCGCATGTGGTCTGCCCGATCGCGCCTCCCGAAAATCGACTGGACGTGGCAGTGAACGCAGGCGAGAAGACTTACCGTGCGACGGAGCGTTGAGCGTGCAGCAGCGGTGGGCAGTTTCGAAACCACCAAACACATGTCGCATGCAGGCATCGCGCGGTTTCTAAAACCCCTGCTACCGTGGCGTGTGCGACCAGCTGACCGCCGCTTCGATACGCGGCCACGGAAACAACGGGCCGGGGTCGAGCTTGCGCTGGATCTTGCGCGCCGGATCGTCGCTGGCCGCTTCCTGGGTGATATCCAGCGCTTGATGGCCGGCGATGCGGCGTACCGCAGGCAACTGCTGCTGTAGCCACTGCAACAAGGTGATCAACGCGGCGATCTGCGCTTCGGGATACGGTTCGGTCATTGCTTGATGACGCGAATCCAGCCAGTGCGGATACCGGCCGCGGTTGACCAGTTCGATCCCCAACGTATGCGGGTTATGCCCACGCACATGGTGCGCAACGCGCTCCAGCGCGACGTATTGCTGGATGCTGCCGTTGCGATCAAGGTAGTAATGCCCGCTGTTGCCGGTGCCGCTGTCGTAGAGCACGCGCTCGCCGTATTCGCGCGCCATCGCCATGTCGGGCAACTCGGTGCAATGGATGACCACCATGTCGATCTGGGTGAGCGCGCGTTTCGCCAACCGCGATTCGTAGGACAGCGGCGCGTAGGTGATCGGCGGCGACGGCAGGACGGCATCGGACATGGAGCGGATGCTAGCATTCGGCGATGGCTTTTAATTCCGACAGCCCTCTGGGCAAATTGATGGCGACGCTGCCGCAGACCGGTCAGGTGACCTGGATCGGCGTGCGTCCGGCGCGCGATGTGGCAATGCTGGAGGTGGACGCGGCGCAGGTCACCACCGGCATCGGCTTGGTGGGGGACCGCTACAAGGGCGGCAGCGGCAAGCGCGGCGTGACCCTGATCCAGGCCGAGCATCTGCCGGTGATCGCGGCGCTGGCAGGACATGCGACCGTCGCGCCGGCCACGCTGCGGCGCAACTTGGTGGTGTCCGGCATCCCGTTGATCGCGCTGAAAGGGCGGCGGTTTCGCATCGGCGAGGTGGAACTCGAAGGAACCGACCCGTGCGACCCGTGCTCGCGGATGGAAGATGCCCTGGGCGCGGGCGGCTACAACGCCATGCGCGGTCACGGCGGGCTGTGCGCACGCATCCTGCGCGGTGGCGTGCTGCGCATCGGCGATACGGTGCAGGCGCTATGAGCCGCGGGCATTGCATCCTCTCGCACGGCTTCGAAAGCGGCCCGGACGCCTTGAAGGTGACTGCGCTGGCCAAGGTGGCCGAGCAGTGGGGCTGGACCCACGAACGCCCGGATTACACCGACCTGGATGCACGCCGCGAGGTGAGCACGCTGGGCGATGTGCAAGGCCGGCTGCAACGCCTGCTGGAGATCGCACGTGCAGCCGCCGACAAGGGCCCGCTGGTGCTGGTTGGCTCCAGCCTGGGGTCGTATATCGCCGGGCGGGTGTCGTTGCAGGTCCCCACGCGCGGCCTGTTTCTGATGGTGCCGCCGACCAACATGGGCCCGATGCCGGCGCTGGACGCCGCGCAGGTGCCAATCTCGATCGTGCATGCCTGGCGCGACGAGCTGATTCCGGCCGCCGACGTGATCGCTTGGGCCCAAGCACGGCATGCGCGCTTGCTGATGGTCGACGACGACCATCGTCTGACCTCGCACGTGGACGCGTCGGCACGCGCGTTCGCAGAACTGTTGCAGAGCCTGTGATGCGGGCCCTCCCGAGCCATGGCTGCGCGCGGTGTCACCCATGAATGTGTTGATCCGCGAAGCGACCGAAGGCGACGCCGCCGCCATCGAACTGCTGACGATGGTGGCCTTCATGCGCGCCGAGCATAGCCGGCATGACGAGCACCAGGTGATTGCCGGTTTGCGTCAGGACGGCGCACTGGCGTTGTCGCTGGTGGCCGACCACGATGGCTATGTGGTGGGGCATCTGGCCGTGTCGCCGGTGACGCTGTCGGACGATTCGCCCGGCTGGTTCGCGCTCGGCCCCCTGGCCGTGGGGCCAGGCCACCAGCGACAAGGACTGGGCACGCGGCTGGTGCAGGCGGCGCTCGCCACCTTGCGCGAGCGCGGCGCCGCAGGCTGCCTGACGCTGGGCGAGCCGGCGTTTTTCCGGCGCTTGGGTTTTGCGGTCGAACCCGGCTTGGTGTTGCCCGACGTGCCTGCATCGGAGCTGCAGGCGCTGGCGTTCGGTGATCGGTTGCTGCCGCTGGCCGATGTGTCGTATCACCCGGCGTTCGGGCTGGGCTGAGCGCGGGCTGCATGCGCCTGGCCTGCTGCGCGGGTGTCGGCGATCCGGCCGCCGGGCTGGTAATGCCGGCCGCGATGGCCGACCATCTGCGGCCCGTCCACGGCGGCCACGGTATTGCCCACAGGGCGCCGGCCCGCTGTCCTGTTCCCACGCTCGCCGCCGCGGCCAGCGTCTTTATCGATACCTGCCTACGTGAAATTCTTCGCATCCTGTGCCAAGGGCCTGGAATACCTGCTTGCCGACGAGCTGCTTGCGCTCGGTGCCAGCAAGGCCACCGCCACCATCTCCGGCGTTAACGTCGAAGGCGAACTGCGCGATGCGCAGCGTGCCGTGCTGTGGTCGCGCCTGGCCAGCCGCGTGCTGTGGCCGCTGACCGAGTTCGATTGCCCGGACGAAGACGCACTGTATGCCGGCGTGGTCGAACTGCCATGGGACGAGCATCTATCGGTGGGGCATACGCTGTCGGTGGACGCACATGTGTCCGGCACCGCCATCACCCATGCCCGCTACGCGGCGCAGCGCATCAAGGACGCCGTGGTCGACACCATGCGCCGGCAGGGACTGGAGCGCCCGTCGGTGGACGTGGAAAGCCCGGACCTGCGCTTGAACCTGTCGCTGCGCAAGGGCCGCGCCACCATCTCGGTCGACTTGGGCGGCGGCCCGCTGCATCGGCGCGGTTGGCGCATGGCGCAGAACGAGGCGCCGTTGAAGGAAAACCTGGCCGCAGCGGTGCTGATGCGCGGCGGCTGGCCGCGCGCCTACGCCGATGGCGGTGGCCTGCTGGACCCGATGTGCGGCAGCGGCACGCTGCTGATTGAAGGCGCGCTGATGGCCGCCGACGTCGCGCCCGGTCTGCAGCGCTACGGCAGCGACGTGCCGAGCCGCTGGCGCGGTTTCGACCGCGATGGCTGGCAGCAGCTGGTCAGCGAGGCGCGCGAGCGTGACAGCGTCGGCCGCGCCGCGCTCAAGCAGGTGATCCATGGCAGCGACATGGACCCGCACGCCATCCGTGCTGCGAAAGAAAATGCGCACGTGGCCGGCGTGGCCGAGGCGATCTGGTTCGGCGTGCGCGAGGTCGGTGAGTTGCAGACGCCACCGCAGGCCACCGGCGTGGTGGTGTGCAATCCGCCCTACGACGAGCGCCTGGCCGCCGACGCGGCGCTGTATCGCCGCCTGGGCGACACCCTGCAGCGCGCTGTGCCGCAGTGGCGCGCCAGCCTGCTGTGCGGCAATGCCGAGCTGGCCTATGCCACCGGCCTGCGCGCAGGCAAGAAATACCAGCTGTTCAACGGCGCGATCGAATGCGCGTTGATCGTCTGCGACCCGATCGCAGTGCCGCGGCGCGCCCCGCTGGCGGCACCGACTGCGCTCAGCGAAGGCGCGCAGATGGTGGCCAACCGCCTGCGCAAGAATCTGCAGAAATTCAAGAAGTGGCGCGCACGCGAAGGCATCGAATGTTTCCGCGCCTACGACGCCGACCTGCCGGAATATTCCGCCGCCGTCGATGTGTATCAGCAAGCAGACGGCGACCGGCGCATCTTCCTGCATGTGCAGGAATACGCAGCGCCGGCGACGATTCCGGAAGCCGATGTGCGCCGTCGTCTCAACGAACTGCTCGCGGCCGCACGCGAGGTGTTCGAGGTGCCGGCCGAGCGCGTCGCGCTGAAGTCGCGCGAACGCGGCAAGGGCGGCAGCAAGTACGGCCGTTTCGAGCAGCGCAACGAAATCGTCCACGTGCGCGAACACGGCGCGTTGCTGCGCGTGAACTTGTTCGATTACCTGGATACCGGGCTGTTTCTGGACCATCGCCCGCTACGCGGCACCATGGCGCAGCAGTCCAAGGGACGCCGCTTCCTCAACCTGTTCTGCTACACCGGCGTGGCCAGCGTGGAAGCGGCCGTAGCCGGAGCGGCGTCCACCACCAGCGTGGATCTGTCGGCAACCTACCTGCAATGGTGCGCCGATAATCTTGCATTGAACGGGCTAGCCGGCAGCAAGCACAAGCTAGTGCAAGCCGATGCATTGGCCTGGCTGGAAGCCGAACGCGCGCATTTCGACGTGATTTTCTGCGACCCGCCGACCTTCTCCAACTCCGCACGCGCCGAGGATTTCGATATCCAGCGCGAGCACGTGCGTCTTTTGCGCGCGGCTGTGGCACGGTTGGCGCCCGGTGGCGTGCTGTATTTCTCCAACAACTTCCGTCGCTTCAAGCTGGATGAAGAGGCGGTGGCGGAGTTCGCGCAGTGCGAGGAGATCAGCCCGCGTACCATCGACCCGGATTTCGAACGGCATGCGCGCATCCACCGCGCCTGGCGGCTGACGGCCTGAGCTCAGGCCGGTTGCGTCCGATGGCGTGCTGCCTGGGCCCGCACTGACGTCAGCAAACGCGGTTGCGAAGCTGGCATGTGCGCAGGCTCATGCGCACTTGATCGCGAAGACGCGACCGCTGCCGTGCATGCCCCGGAGGGCAGGGCATAGCCACAACAAGCCCAGCACAGGGCTGCGGTATGCTGATTCGCATGCTTTGGAGTCAACGATGACCGCATCACCCCGCATTGCCTTTCTTGCCAGCCCCGCCGAGCCGGCGGTGGCCGCGCGCGCGCGCCTTGTGCAGCGCTATGGCGACCATGCGCTGGACAGCGCAGACATCGTCTGTGCGCTGGGCGGCGATGGATTCATGCTGCAGACGCTGCATCGACATGGCGCCTCCGACAAGCCGGTGTTCGGCATGAAGCTGGGCTCGGTCGGCTTCCTGATGAACCAGTACCGCGACGACGAGGACGACCTGCTGGAGCGCCTGCACCGCGCCGAGCCGGCGTATCTGCGGCCGCTGGAAATGCAGGTGCAGACCGAATCCGGGGCCAGTGCCGGCTCGTTGGCCTACAACGAGGTCTCGCTGCTGCGGCAAACCCGGCAGGCGGCGCATCTAAGCATTGATCTCAACGGCCAGACCCGCATTGCCGAGTTGATCGGCGATGGCGTGATGGTGGCCACGCCGGCAGGCAGCACGGCGTACAACTATTCGGCGCACGGGCCAATCCTGCCGCTGGGATCGCACACGTTGGCGCTGACGCCGATCGCACCGTATCGCCCGCGGCGCTGGCGCGGCGCCATCCTCAAAGCCGATACCGAGGTGCGCTTTCGCGTGTTGGACCCGTACAAGCGCCCGGTCAGCGTCACCGCCGATTCGCACGAAATCCGCGACGTGGTCGAAGTGACCATCCGCGAATCCGCGCAACGCCAGGTCACCTTGTTGTTCGACCCCGAACACAACCTGGAAGAACGCATCTTCAGCGAGCAGTTTGCGGTGTGAGGGCGGGTATTGGGAATTCGGGATTGGCAACGGCAAAGGCGTGCCATGCTGGCTGCGAGAGAGTGCGCCGACCGGTACGATGCGTCACACATCGTCCAGTTCCATCGTTGAATTCCCGATCGCTGTTGCAAACCAAGCCCGAATCCGTGATCACCAATCCCGGCCTCTCCAATGCCTGACAACTCCCCAAGATTATTGACCGTCGCGGTGACCTCGCGCGCCCTGTTCGATCTTGAAGAAGGCCATGCGCTATTCGAGGCCGATGGGGTGGAGGCGTATTCGACGTTTCAGCGCGAGCACGAGGACGACGTCTTGCAGCCTGGCGTTGCGTTTCCGGTCGTGCGCAAGCTGCTGGCGCTCAATCACGATGTGCCCGAAGACGCGCCGCGGGTGGAAGTGATTCTGCTGTCGCGCAATTCCGCCGACACCGGTCTGCGCATCTTCAATTCGATCCAGCATTACAACCTGGGCATCGTGCGTGCCACGTTCACCTCGGGCCAGCCGACCTGGCCGTACGTCAAACCATTCGGCACCGATCTGTTTTTATCGGCCAATCCGGAATCGGTGCGGCGCGCACTGAGCCACGGCATTGCGGCGGCGACCATCATGCCGCGGGCGCCCGGCGAACGCGCCGAGGCCGCCGCGGCAATCGTGGACAACGACGAAAGCCGTTTGTCGACGCAGCTGCGGATCGCCTTCGACGGCGATGCGGTGATCTTCGGCGACGAGAGTGAACGCATCTCGCGCGAGCAGGGCGTGGAAGCCTTCGGGCGTCACGAGCGCGAGCGCGCACGCGAGCCGTTGTCGGTGGGGCCGTTCCGCAATTTTCTGTCGGCACTGCACGCCTTGCAGGCGGCGTTTCCGCCCGGCGAAGCCTCGCCGATCCGCACCGCGCTGGTCACTGCGCGCTCGGCACCGGCGCACGAGCGGGTGATCCGCACCTTGCGCCAGTGGGGCGTGCGTCTGGACGAGGCGCTGTTCCTCGGCGGGCGGCACAAGGGCCCGTTCCTTGAGGCGTTTGGTGCCGATATCTTCTTCGACGATTCCCAGCACAACATCGACAGTGCGCGTCAACATCAGCACGTGGCCGCTGGTCATGTGCCGCACGGCGTGGCCAACGAAGGTTAAGGCGAGGGCGGTAGCGTCACTCAATCGGCATCTGGCGCCGGTGATATCCCCAACTGCAGGTCCACCACCTTCCAGCGTAACCCCTGTGGTTCCAGCACCACCTTCAGTGGTGGTTCGCCGGGGTCGCGTTCGACGTCGATCACGAAGCGGCCCAGCGCCTCGAAGTGGTGTTTGGCGTTTCTCAGCGGTCGCGCTGGCTCGGTGGGGCCGAAGGGATCGCCGCCCTGCAGTTCATTGCGGCCGCGCTTCCACAGCACATGCCCCTGCAACAGGGCACCGATGCCGATCGGCGTTACCAACGTATCCACCGCCGCACCACTGAGTTGGTTCCCCAGGCCGTACAGCAACGTGCCCCACCGACTGGCGGCGATGTCTGGTCCGGCTTGCCGCACCACATAATCGTTGAGCTGGGCGCGCAGACTGCTGCGCACACGCGGGAAGTCGACGTAGCGTTCCAGTGCAGCGGTGTCGCGTTGCTCGATGGCCTTGGACAGGCCATGCATGGTCATGTAAGGCCCGCCGAACCACCACGCAGTGACGGCCAGCAGCGCAGCAAGGAGGATGCCGATGGATTTTTTCATGGCGCCCAGACTGCCGCAATCGCGTCCGCCGCAGGTGAAGATCAGTGACTGGGTGAGCCACGGCCATCGCCGAAGGCGGCGACCAGACGTTGCCGTTGGGCGGTGTCCAGCGCCTGGACGCGGGTCTGCAGCACTTCATCCAGATTGCCGATGCGGGTGGTGCCCAGGATGCCGCTGGCCACGCCCGGGTGCTGCAGGACATAAGCGAACGCCGTTTGCGCAGGTCGCTGGCTGTCGATCGAAGCCACCGCGCGGCGCATGTCGCGTGCGCAGTGCATCAAGGCGCGGCTGCTGGGCTTCAGCCACGCGCGTGCCAGATACCAGGCGTCGGACAGACGCGGCAGGCGCGCGCGCGCGGGCAACAGGTGCCCCTGCGCAAGCACGGTGCCGGCCAGTACACCGATGCCCACGTTCTGCAACTGGTCGATCAGCGGTTCGCGGTCCTGCTGCAGCGCGTTGTAGTCCAGCAGCACCACATCGAAGACGTCGGGGTGGGCGATCATCCAGCGCAGGGTCGACGCCGAATGCGTATTGATGCCGGTGTGGCGGATCAGGCCACGCTCGCGCAGACGCTGCAGAGCCAGCAGCAGGTCGTCGTTGATGTCGTGCTCGCTGGCGCCATGCAGCTGGTAGATGTCGAGATAGTCCAAGCCAAGATTGCGCAACGATGCTTCGCAACTGGCAGTGATCGCTGCGGCAGAGAAGTCACGCTGTTCGGCACCACTGATACCGGCCTGGCCGGTCAAGGTACCGCCCTTGCTGGACACGACTAGCGAATCCCGCGGATATTGCGCCACTAGGGGGCGCAGTATCCGTCCCAGACGCGGTTCCGCATGGAAGCCGGAGTAGTTGTGACCGGTGTCGAGCAGGTTCACGCCCTGCGCCAGCGCGTACTCGAGCACCCGTGCGGCGGCGCCTTCGTCGAAGCGGCGGTGGCCCCAAAAGCCGGAACACCCCAGACCGATCGGCGAGACCAATAGCTTGGTGCGGCCCAGCGTCCGACGCTGCTGACCCAGCGGTAGATCCGGCGTCCTCAAAATTCCAGATCCAAGGCCGCGCACAGGTAATCGACGAACGGCGCCAGAATCACCAAGTCCGCTTCGATGGTCTGGCGCAGTCGCGGTCCGGTCATGATGCTGTCGTCCAGGTGACGCAAGTATGCCCAGTTGCGGTGCTTGAGATCGTCGATGAACTCGAAATCGTTGGGGAATCCACGCGGCGCACGCACCAGCTTTTCGCTGTCGTCCATGGTGAATTTGCGCAGCAATTTCGGATTGTGCGCGGCCGCTTTCCAACTGCCGGGGTTGTCGAAAATGAACTGGCGCAGCTTGCGTTGCGTGTCTGGTTCCGGATGCCACAAACCTGCGCCGACAAAACTTTCGCCTGGCTGCAGGTGGAGATAGAACGACGGCGCCGGCATCTGCCGGCGGCGCTCGTGAAACAAACGCGCGCCCTGCCAGTTTTTATACGGCGATTTGTCGTTGGAAAACCGCGCATCGCGATAGATGCGAAACAGCGAGCCGCCCTGGGTCTTGGGATCGGCGCGATAGTGTTCGCTGACCTGCGCCAGCGCCGGTTGCAGATCGGTAATCAGCTGCAGAAATGGCTGGCGCACGTGCGCCTCGTACTGATGCCGATGGTCGTTGAACCAGGTCTTGTCGTTGTGGCGGGCCAAAGCGCGCAGGAACTTGAAACTGGCGTCGGAAAAGTAGGTGGTCATAGCGTGCGTTGGAGGTCCAAGCCCCAGGCGGCGAGCTGGTCGAGTAGGGCTTGCTTGGTAGCATCGTCGGGGTGAGCAAGCCGTAAATCCGCGATCTGCGCGTGGTACTGCTCCAAGGTGACCTCGCCCAGGCCACGGTCTTCGAGCAGGCGCTGGCGGCGATAGACGTTCCAGCGCTCCTGTTCCTCGAACGACAGTGTCTGCGGCCAGTTGCGCGCGCGGTAGCGGAACAGCAGTTCGATCAGGCGCGGGTCGCGAAAGCGCGCCTCCAGTGCGCCCAGTTCGGCCGGTGCGCTGGCACGGACGTGTGCCAGCAGACGCTTGTCGCCTTCGGCAAGGAAGCCATCGTAGAGCGAGGCGTCGGCATCGTTGGTCGCTGCCGCAGGTGCGCGCTCGCTGCCATAAACCTGGCGCACCTTTTCTGCAAGCGCAGGGCCCAATTCGCGCAACCGTGCCGCCTTGGCCAGTACCGCGTCGTGATCCACACCCAGACGCTCAAAATCCGCAGCGCGCAGATGCTGCCAGGCCACCAACGCAGGCGACTTGTTCAGATGTACTTCTTTCAGTGGAATACGCTGCTCGCCTTCCGGCAGATCTGCAGCGCGGATATACAGACGGTCGGCGATCTCGTCGGGGCTTAGCCGCAACAGGATGTCCGGGTCGCCTTCCAGATCGAACACGATCACGCGGCTATCGATGCGCGGATGGCGCGTCAGCGGCAGCACCGCCGCGGCGCACAGGCGCGAGGCGGGGTAACGCTGCGAGATATGCAGCACCGGCTGCATGGCGATGACGTCCAGCAACGTGGCGGCAAAGCGCTTGTCGCGCAAGCGCAGCGCGTAGTCCCACAGTTTTGGCTGATGTTGCTGGAATTTGCGCGCCATGCCGATGGTGGCGTACACGTCCGACAGCGCTTCGTGCGCATCGCCTTTGCGGACCTCGTTGGCGTTGGCCAGGTGTTCCAGTTTGAACGAGGTGGCGCCGTCTTCGCGCTGCGGCCAGACGATGCCGTCCGGACGCAGCGCATGCACCATCCGCAGCACATCCAGCAGATCCCAGCGCGAGTTTCCGCCGCGCCACTCGCGCTCGTACGGGTCGTAGAAATTGCGGAACAGGCCGCAGCGGACGAACTCGTCGTCGAAGCGGATCGAGTTGTAGCCCAGCGTACAGGTCTGTGGGCGGCTCATCTGTTCGGCGATGCGCGCGAACGCCTCGGCCTCGGTGACGCCTTCGCGCAACGCATGTTGCGGCGTGATGCCGGTGACCATGGTGGCGTAGGGCGAGGGCAGCAGATCGTCGGCCGGTTGCACGAAGAAGCTGATTGGCTCTTCGATCACGCGCAGTTGCGCGTCGGTACGCACCGCGGCGAACTGTGCGATGCGGGTGCGGCGCGGGTCCTGGCCGAAGGTTTCCAGGTCGTAGAAGAGAAAGCTGTCAGGCATGCGGGTGCGACATCCAGATGCGCAGCGCACGGCGTATGCGCTGCCGGTGCCGCCTAGTATCCCTCATCGCGGCCCTGGCACGCTGAGGCGTGGCTGTGCGGGTGGCTGGCCGCGTCCGTCAGCGGAGCGCTCGTGCAGTTGGCCAGTGGCTCACCTGTTTGGATACAGCTCATACGCATAAGCGGTTGCGGTGTCTGACGGCAGCCGATGCCGAGCCGGTGAGACATCCGCAAGGACGCCAATGACGAGGCGGCACTTTACCGTTGCCGCCAGCGACGCCGTCCGGCCACACCCGCCTCAGACGTCAATGCGCGCCTTCTAGCGGCTCCAGGCGCGCATGCACGATCGTCTCCAACGCAGCCCAATCGATACGCGACAGATCGCTGTGTCCGCGCGTGGCCGCGACCAGGATCTCGCGCTGGATCTCGCTGCGCGCCAGTGCAACCGAATAGCGTGTGCGCAGGAACGTCACCATGGTGTAGTGCGGTACGAAGCGGGTGGGCCAACGCGCCTGCAACTGCTGTTCGAGCTCGCGCTGCAGCAGGAAGTCGGGGTCGTCGACGCGGTCGCGCATTTCCAGGTAATTCTCCAGCGCCATCTGCTGGATGGCCGCCGCATCGTCGCGGCGTGCAGCTTCGAAGGCAGCGAACGCGCTGGCGAGGTCGTCGTGGGCATCCAGCTGATCTGCCAGCGCCACGCAATCTTCGAACGCGCAATTCATGCCTTGGCCGTGGAACGGCACCATCGCGTGCGCGGCATCGCCGATCAGCAAGGCGCGGCCATCCAGGTGCCAGCGATCCAGGGTCAGGGTGCCGAGCAGTCCGGGCGGATGCTCTTCCCAATGTTCTTTTAGCTGCGGGATCAGCGGCAATGCATCCGGGAAATCGCGCGCGAACAAGGCGAATGCTTCATCGCCGGTACGCGTGTTGGCAAAGCTCGGATCGCCGGCATTGGGCAAAAACAGGGTGACGGTGAACGTGCCGCCATCGTTGGGTAGCGCGATGCACATGTAGCGCCCGCGCGGCCAGATGTGCAGTGCGTTGCCTTCGATACGGAACCCGCCGCCGGCCATTGGCGGAATTTCCAGTTCCTTGTAAGAGTGATCCAAGAATTCGGTGCGTTCGCCCAGCGGCGATTTGCGCTGCATGGCCGCGCGCAGCGCCGAGCCGGCGCCGTCGCTGCCGATCACACTTTGAAAGTGGATTTCGTGTGGCTGGTCATCGCGGTCGTCGATGAAGCGTGCGTAACCGGCGTCGAAGTCCACCGTATGCAGGCGGCGGTAGAAATGCACCTGTGCGCCGGCCTGTTCGGCCAGATCGAGCAGCGCAACATTCAACGCAGCGCGGTGGATCGACCAGATCACCTCGCTGTCGTCGCGCCCGTAGCGTTGCAGCTCCGGTTCGCCGACCAGCGGGTGCACCATGCGCCCACGCATCATCACCGCCTTGGCCATCACCGCATCTTCGGCGCCGGCCTGGCGCAGCGCATGTCGGCCGCGTTCGGCCAGCGCCAGATTGATCGAGCGGCCAGACTCGTAGCCCTTGATGCGTGGATCGCCACGCCGTTCGTAGACGGTGACCTGCCAGCCGCGACGCGACAGCAGGATGGCCAACAGACAACCGGCCAGACCGGCGCCGATCAAGGTCAGGGAACGCGGAGAAACTGGGCTCAATGCAATGTCCGGCAGCAGCCGGACGCAGTGCCGGCGAAAGGGGGAAGACAGCGACTGACAGTGACAGCCGCCCTCGCATCAGCCCTGGGCGGGCTCGAAGTGTACGTGGGCAGGCGGCGATTGCGCGTACCGCAGATGTGGTTTGGTGGCAATGCAGTCAGTCTGCCGCACTCAGGCGGCCGCCCAGGCTTCCACCTGTTCCACGAAGGTGTGCAGATCGCTGAAGCGGTTGTACAGCGGCACCGGAGCAATGCGGATCACATCCGGTTCGCGCCAGTCGCCGAGCACACCGGCTGCATGCAGATGCTCGAACAGCGCGCGCCCCTGCGCGCGTCCGCCGGCCACTCGCAACGACAGCTGGCAGCCGCGTCGCGGCGGTTCGGCCGGGGTGACGATCTGCAGCACCTGCGGCACACGTGCGTGGATCAACTGCTCCAAATGCCCGGTGAGTTGTTCGGACTTTGCGCGCAACGCGGCCATGCCAGCCTGGTCGAACAGCGCCAGCGATGCGCGCAGCGGTGCCAGCGCCAGCACCGGTGGGTTGCTCAGCTGCCAGCCTTCGGCGCCGGGCGAGGGCACGAACTGCGGGTCCATGCGGAAGCGGGTCTGCTGCTCATGTCCCCACCAGCCGGCCATACGCGGCAGATCGCTGTTGGCATGCCGCGCATGCACGAAGCACCCACCCACCGCGCCGGGGCCGGCGTTGAGATATTTGTAGTGACACCACACCGCAAAATCCACGCCATCGTCGTGCAGGGTCAGCGGGATGTTGCCCACCGCATGCGCCAGGTCGAAGCCCACCGCCGCGCCCTGTGCCCGCGCGAGCCGCACGATGTCGGCCAGGTCAAAGGCCTGCCCGGTGCGGTACTGGATGCCCGGCCACAGCACCAACGCCAGGCGCGGACCATGCTGCGCGATGGCATCGGCGATGGCCGCCATCGATAACGTGCCGTTGGGTTCGTCAGCTTCCACTTCGATCAGATGGGTGGCCGGATCCAGCCCGTGCAGGCGCAACTGCGATTCCACCGCGTGGCGGTCGGACGGAAACGCGCCGGCTTCGATCAGAATTGCACCGCGTTCCGGCGTGGGACGATAAAAGCTCGCCATCATCAAATGCAGATTGACGCTGAGGGTGTTCATCGCCACCACTTCGCCCGGTTGCGCGCCGACCACGCGGGCCAGCGCATCGCGCACCAGCTGATGATAGGTCAGCCATTGGGTGGGGCCGGTGAAGTGACCTTCCACCGCCAACGCGCCCCACTGATCCAGCACCTGGTCCACCATCGCGCGTGCCGCGTGTGGCTGCAGGCCGAGCGAATTGCCGACGAAATACGTCTGATCCTGATCGCCGTGCTGCGGGAACACGAAGGCATCGCGCAGGTGGCGCAGCGGGTCGGCGGCATCCAGTGCAGCAGCATGGGCGCGGGGCAGCAGGTCGGTCATCGTCGGGCTCGCAACACGGATCAGGGCGGCAGTTTACCCGCCGGCACCGTGCGCGCCGTCATGCATGGTTGGCGTCTCGGCCGAGGCCGGTCGGGCAGGACGCAACAAGTGGGTGAGCGTGCCGATGCTGTCGGTGACGCGGTCGATGGTGTCGGCCAGCGCGGCCGTGGTTGGTGAACTGTCCGGCAAGGCGGCCAGCGCATCGGAAAGCTGACGCTCGGTATTGCGCAAGGTGGCCGCGGTGGGGACGCCGCCGTTGCGCAGGCAGCCGATCAGCTCGGATAGTGCCTCGTCGGCCTGCTGCGCAAAGGCAGGCAACGCCTCCAGCGTGGGCAGCGGGTGGCCATCGCTTAGCACCGCTTCCAGCAACAAGGTGGCGCGGATCAGGCGATTGCCATTGGCCAGCAGCGATTCGGCCAGTTTGAGTTCCTGCAGATTGCGCCGGCTGCGGGGTTCTCCGCGCAAACGCTCGATCGACGCCTGCGCATTGGTGCGTGCCACGCGCGCAGCGGCGCGGGTATCGCTCAAGTCGTCCATCTGGCCGAGCAATAGATGGCGCAAATGGTCGCGGTACGCGCTGAGCAATTGCGCCAGTGAGGCGCGAATCTGCCGCCGTTCGCGCGTGGGCCATAGCGCGTAGGCAATCAGCGCCAGCGCGCTGCCGGCCACGGTGGCTTGCAACCGCGCGCCGACCGCTTCGCCCGGCGACACGCCTTCGAACGAGAGCAGCAGCACCAGCATGCCAGTCAGAAATGCCACGCCGATGCCGTAATTCACCTGCGTCAGTAAACGAAACCCGAGGCAAAACAGCGCGAGCAAGACCATGCGGATGCTGGCGCCGTCCATGGCCAGGTGCGCGAGCAGGGTGGCCAGCAACAGTCCGACGAAGGTGCCGGCGACGCGTAACGCGCCAAAGCTGAAGGTGCCTCCAAAATCCGGCTTGAGCACGATGGCGGTGGTCATCGGAATCCAGAAGCCGTGCGGAATCTGTTGCCAGCGCTGAAAGGCAATGGCCAATGCCAGGCACACGCCGCAACGCAAGGCGTGCCGGAAGGCCACCGACGATAGATCCAGATTCGCCCGCAAGGTGGCCCAGGTCGCGGCGGGGCGCAGCGCTGCCGGCAGGCGTGCTTCGGCCAGCTGTGCCTGGATTTCGCCACGGCTGCTGGCCCAGTGCGCATTACGTACCACTGCACGCAGCTGGCCGCCCAAACCTTGCGTACGTGCAACGGCGACGCGGACCAATCGGCGTTCGCGGGTGTCGGCGTTGTCGTGCTGAAACTGCGCCAATGCGCCGACCAGATCGTCGAATCCGGCCATCGACGCAGTGGCGGCCACCGGGTCTTCGCCCACGGTCATCGCATGCGCAAGTTGCTCCAGCACGATGGCGCTGCGTTCGAGCACGCGTTCGATTGCCGGGCGCGCCTGCGACTCGGCCAGGCGCGTCTCGGCATCGGTCAGCGAGAGCAACTCCAGCCGCACGCGATCGCACAGCTCGGCGATGATGCGAAAGCTCTGTACCGCAATCGCACGCGAGCGATGTTCGCCATGCAGCATCACCATCGCGTCGAGCACTTCCTGCGTTGCCGGCGGCGCCGCGCTGGCTTCCGGGCGCTGCCGTGCGATGCCGGCCAGCTGGCGCATCAACTCCGCCAATGCGAAACGCTCCGGGCGATAGCGCTGCAACGGCCACGCCGCCAGCGCCAGCAATACCTGCAGCAGGCCGCCGGCGAAGATCAGGGCCGCCACACCGGGTGCCTGTTGTACCGACAGTTCCATGTCTGCGCTGACCACCAGCAGGATCATGCTGGTCAGGCCGACCCGCGCTGCCACCGGGCCGAGCGCCACCAGCAAGCCGCCGGCCAAGCCGAGCAACAGACCGGCCAGCACAAGTGCTGGCGTGTTATGGCCGACCCAGATGCCGAGCAATGCGGCCAGGCCGGCCGCCAGCGCTGCCATCAGCATGCGCTGCAGGCGCGCGCGATACGGCCCGGGCTGGTCGGAGAACATGGTGTTGAGCGCGCCGCTGCACACCGCCAGGCCGGCGGCGACATGCCCGGTCGCCACGCCAATCGCCAGTGGCAAGACCACGGCAGCGGTGTTGCGCAGTGCCACGCGCAAAGGCACGTCGCGCGGTTTGAGGTCGATCAGTGCGCGCAGCATGGTGCCGATGGCGAAGGTGTCGGCGGGGATGATCGCTGCGGTGGTTCCATGCAAGTGGCAGGTTCCACTCCGTGGTGGACGCTCTTGCCAGTTTCGGGCATCGGGCGCTTGGCTGCGCAGCGTGCGTTTGGATTGCGGTTTCTTTCGAGCGTTGGCCGCGTGAGCGGGAAACCATCGCTGACGCGCAGGGCATGAGCCGCGCGCCGGCGAGCGTTGCTGGAACCCGCACACCCCCAGCCGTGATGCAACGCGCACGCATGCGGGAAGGCGGCGGCGAACACGTGATGCACGCCCATTCCACTCAGTCTTGGTCGAGGTCCAGCGGCTGCGCGGTGCGGTGGAAAAGCACGCTCAGCGCCAACCCGCATGGGGCGCGCACTCACGTGGGTACCGGCGATCGATCGCATCGCGCTACGCGTGCCTGCCATGCCCACGCCAACTCATTCTTCGGCAGTGGCATAGCGCTCGGGTGCAGGATGCAGATGCCCGCACTGCGAGCAGGTACGCAGCGCGAGCGAACGGTAGAAATGATCGAACACCGGCGGGAAGTCGGTTTCGATGTTTTTCAGCGGAAACATCGCCTCGTACAACTTGTGATTGCACTGCGGGCAATACCACTGCAGGCCATCTTGCTCATGCGGCAAACGCACGCGCTCGATCACGATGCCGATCGAGCCGGCGGCGCGTTGTGGCGAATGCGGCACCTTGGGCGGCAGCAGAAAGATTTCGCCGGCACGGATCGGGATGTCGCGCGCCACGCCATCGTCCTGCACCTTCAGCACCATCTCACCTTCGAGCTGGAAGAACCACTCCGGGCCTTCGTCGTAGTGATAGTCGGTGCGCGCGTTCGGCCCACCGACAATCATGATGATGAAACCATCCTGCTGGATGCACTTGTTGCCCACCGGCGGCTTGAGCAGGTGGCGGTGTTCCTCGATCCAGGCATGCAGGTTGATCGGCGGGATCAGCATCGAGGTTTCCTCAGCGGAGAAGGGGCCAGCATAGCCAACCGGCAGCCTCACATGGATGCGGCGGTTGGCCATGCATTTGCGTGCTGCTCAGCGTTCGGCGCGATCAGCCTGGATCTTCGCCAACGCCGCATCGTAGCGCTCCTGCAGCAGCTCGTGGCGGTCAATCGACATGCCCAGGTCGTGCGCGCGGCCGTCGCGCAGGCTGTAGACCCAGCCATGCACGCTCAATTCCTGGCCGCGCTCCCAGGCATCGTGCACGATGGTGGTGCGGCACACGTTGACCACCTGTTCGAGCACATTGAGCTCGCACAGCCGTGCGTGCTGCACCGACAGCTCGCCCGCGCCGTGCAGGCAGGCTTCGTGCTTGTCGGCCACGTCGGTGACGTGGCGGATCCAGTTGTCGACCAGACCCATACGCTTCTGGGTCAGGCTGGCGAATACGCCGCCGCAGCCGTAATGGCCGACCACCAGCACATGCTTGACCTTGAGCACGTCCACCGCGAACTGGATCACCGACAGGCAATTGAGATCGGTATGCACCACCACGTTGGCGATATTGCGATGGACGAACACTTCGCCCGGCGCCATGTCGATGATCTGGTTGGCCGGCACGCGCGAATCGGAGCAGCCGATCCACAGATATTCCGGCGTCTGTTGGGTCGACAGTTTGGAAAAGAACTCGGGGTCTTCGCGGCGGATACGCTCGGACCAGGCGCGGTTGTTTTCGAGTAAATGGTTGAGTTCGTTCATGCGCGCAGTGTTCCAGAGACGAGGGGGGAGAGGAGAGGGCACAGAGGCCCTAAAACCGTGATGTGGAGAAAACGATGGGCGCAC
Organism: Xanthomonas prunicola; assembly: GCF_002846205.1. GTDB lineage: Bacteria > Pseudomonadota > Gammaproteobacteria > Xanthomonadales > Xanthomonadaceae > Xanthomonas > Xanthomonas prunicola. The sequence continues at coordinate 55,817 of NZ_PHKV01000003.1, read as the reverse complement.
CGAGCTCAGGATGCGCCATCGCGTGCGCGCAATGCATCGCGCATCAACGTGGCGACCTCGCGGGCATCGGCCGATGCCTGCCGCGCCAGTGCATCGCTCACTGCGGCGATATTGCCGTCCGGGTGGTTCTGACTCAGTTTGAAGGTCAATTCGATGCGGCTTGGGACGAAGCGGAAGCCGACCAGGCCGCGCAATTGCCGGCGATGGCTGTCGCGCTCCATTTCGAACTGCCAATCGCTACCCACGCGCTGCTCGAAATGCGCGCTCATGCGTGCGATCAACCCGCCCAGCGCGTCTTCATCGCTGACCTGGCTGCAGCGGCCATGCAGATGCGCAACAGCGTAGTTCCAGGTGGGCACGCGTGCGGCCGCTTCCTTGTCCAGATACCAGCTGGGCGACACGTAAGCATGCGGCCCGTGCAGCACGATCACTGCATCGCCAGGAGCGCGCGCCTGCGGATTGGGGCGTGCCCAATGGCCTTCGATCACGACGTCCTGCCCATCGCGTTGATACAGCACCGGCAGATGCGAGATTGCCGGTTGGCCGTCGTCGCCCTGGCTGATCAGGGTGACAAATGCATCGCGTGCGAACAGCCAGTCCAGTAGGGCCAGATCGGTCTGCGCGAACGCACGCGGGGCGTACATGTCAGGCGCGGCCGCCCATGTTCACGACCATGCGCGCACGCAGGTCGGCATCATCGTCACCTTGGGGCGGTGAGACTTCATGCAGCGAAAAGCCGCGGATGAGCGCGTCTTCTTCATCCAGCCCGTCCAGCGCCACGAATTCGGCGTCGAACAAGGCCGCACGCGCGCTGTCTTCGCTGTCGTAGGGCAGCGTCTTGCCATCGCTGTCCAACACTTCGGCGGTACCGGCTTCATTGACGCGCAGGCGCGCCCAGATCAGGGTGCGGCCGATCGTGGCCAGCCACCAGGAGTCGTGCGCGCCCTGCAGGGTGTCTTCGTAAGTCGTCATTGCATTACCTTGGAAAGCAGGCCGAGCAGCGCCGCCATGCCCAGGCCGAAAAAGATGGTGAGCAGCGAGAGCCAGGCGGGTGTGGCCAGACCGGACAGCGCACTGTCGCGGTAGCTGCGGTAGTGCCGCGCCAGCAACCAGCGCAACGCCACGGGACTGATGAAGGCCGGATCGCCAAAACTGTCCAACGCATCCGGATGACGGTCGCGCAGGTGCACCAGGGTCAGCGGCCAGAAGATCAGCAGCGCGGTCAGACCTGCGACGGCCAGGCCGACGAAGCACAGGGCGAAGAACAGAATCATGCGGCGGCCAGCATCAGGAAAAGTTTCGGGAGTGCCGCGCCAATGATCAGTGCTGCAATGGCCCAGCGCATCGGAGCCGTGGCATACCGGGTAGCGGCGCGCGCGGTGTTGGTCTGCCACCAGCGCTGCGGGTCGAGCTGACGCGACGCCAGCCGCGCCAGCAACACGCTACGTATCGCTGTCAGCCCGCCCGTGATCGCCGCCAGCCCGAAAGCCAGCGATTGAAGTATGGGGATGGCGGCCGGCAAGCTCACTCAGAACTCCGCACTGCCCGGCGCGCGCGGGTAGGGGATGGCGTCGCGGATGTTGCTCAGCCCGCACACGTACACCACCAACCGCTCGAAGCCCAGCCCGAAGCCGGCGTGCGGCACCGAGCCGTAGCGACGGAAGTCGCGGTACCAGCTGTAGTGCTCCTTATCCAGGCCGAACTGCGCCATGCGCGCGTCGAGCACATCCAGGCGCTCTTCGCGCTGGCTGCCGCCGATGATTTCGCCAATGCCCGGCGCCAGCACGTCCATCGCCGCGACGGTCTTGCCGTCGTCGTTCAGGCGCATGTAGAACGCCTTGATGTGCTCGGGATAGTTGGTCACCACCACCGGGCGGCCGATGTGCTCTTCGGTGAGCCAGCGTTCGTGCTCGGTCTGCAGGTCCAGGCCCCATTCGACCGGAAAGTCGAACTTCTTGCCCGAGTTCTGCAGCAGCTTCACCGCCTCGGTGTAGTCGATCTGCTCGAACGGGGCGTTGATGAAGGCTTCCAGCTTGCTGATCGCGTTCTTGTCCACGCGCTCGGCCAGGAACGCCAAATCGTCGCTGCGCTCGTCCAGCACGGCACGGAACAGGTACTTCAGGAATTGCTCGGCCAGGCGTGCATCTTCGGCCAGGTCGGCGAAGGCGATTTCCGGCTCGATCATCCAGAACTCGGCCAGATGGCGCGTGGTGTGGCTGTTCTCGGCGCGGAAGGTCGGGCCGAAGGTGTAGACCTTGCTCAGCGCCAGGCAGTAGGCCTCCACGTTGAGCTGGCCGGACACGGTCAGGAAGGTTTCCTTGCCGAAGAAATCGCGGCTGAAATCCACGTTGCCCTTGGCATCGCGCGGCAGGTTGACCATGTCCAGCGTGGAGACGCGGAACATCTGCCCGGCGCCTTCGGCATCGGAGGTGGTGATGATCGGTGTGCTGATCCAGTTGAAGCCGTTCTGGTGGAAGAAGCGGTGCACCGCCTGCGCCAGGCAGTTGCGGATGCGGGTGACCGCGCCGAACAGGTTGGTGCGCGGACGCAGGTGCGCCACTTCGCGCAGGAACTCGGGCGTCATCGGCTTGGGCTGGATCGGATAGGTCAGCGGGTCTTCGACCCAACCGACAATGTCCACGCCGCTGGCCTGGATCTCGAACGACTGGCCCTTGCCCTGCGACTTCACCAGCACGCCCCTGGCGATCAGCGAGCAGCCGCTGGTCAGGCGCTTGATCTCGTCGAAATTGGGCAGCGTGTCGTTGGCCACCACCTGGATGGGAGCGAAGCACGAACCGTCGGTCACGTTGATGAAGGCCAGTCCGGCAGATCCGCGCAGTGTGCGCACCCACCCCCGTACCGTGACTTCGCCGCCTTCGGGGAGCTTCCCCGCAAGCGCATGTTCAACGCTGACCACCGTCATGACTGTTCCTCGCCGTAGCGACCTTGAATGGCCTGCGAGTTTACTGGCTGCGGGCGCGCTGGCGCGAGCGCCTGAACCGCTTGGGTGGTCGCGCTTGTCGAAGGCTCGGCATGGCCCCATCTGGGGAACACCTCGTATCGGCGGGTGCAGTCCTTGGCTCTTGCAGCCTCGCTATACTTGCCGCCATCGTTTCACCATCGTTCCTGGAGCACTCCCATGGCCATCAGCCTCACCCCCGCCGCGCTGGATCGCGTGCAGCGTTTCGTGCAGCAGACCCCGGGGACGCTGGGTCTGCGCTTTGGTGTGACCAAGACCGGTTGTTCGGGCTGGGGTCATGTCACCGACCTGGCGCGCGAGAAGCGCGACGACGATGCTGTGTTCGAGCAGGGCGGGGTACGCATTTTCGTCGATCCGACCAGCCTGCCGCTGGTAGACGGGACCTGCATCGACTTCGGCAAGCACGGGCTGAGCGAGACCTTTACCTTCAGCAATCCCAATGCCACCGCCGAGTGCGGCTGCGGGGAGAGCTTTACGACCGAAGCCGAGCATCGCTGAGCTCGCCGGCGCGCGCTGTTGCTTCTCCCTTCCTTCTTGTCCTTCTCCCGCCAGGCGGGAGAAGGTGGCGCGCAGCGCCGGATGAGGGGGCGGGCCAAGCCCCGCGCAGGTTGAACGAAACGACGCGAAAGCTTGGCCCGTACCTTCCCTCAATCCAACTGGCGGCTGGCGTTATCAGTCGATCAAGACTGTTGCGCTCCCATTGGGAGAGGGGCTTTAAAGCCTCTGCCGCAGTGCCCGGTTGCGGCTAAAGGCCTGAGCTGCCATACTTTCCTGCTTCCTGCCCGATTCCGGGTGGGAACCTTGCTCCACCGGCCGTTTGCGCGGACCCCCGGGGAGCTGTCCGGCCCACGTGGCCACATCCGAAAGGTAAAACAACATGAGTCGTCATTACGAAGTCGTGTTCCTGGTCCATCCGGACCAGAGCGAGCAGGTCCCGGCCATGATCGAGCGCTACAAGTCGCTGATCGAGGGCGGTAACGGCACCATCCATCGTCTGGAAGACTGGGGCCGTCGTCAGCTGGCCTATCCGATCCAGAACCTGGTGAAGGCGCACTACGTGCTGCTCAACATCGAAGTCGACCAGGCCGTGCTGAGCGAGCTGGTGGAAAGCTTCCGCTTCAACGATGCGGTGCTGCGTCACCTGGTCGTCAAGCGCGATGGCCCGGACACCGAGCAGTCGCTGATCATGAAGAGCAAGGACGAGAAGGGCGACAAGCCCGAGCGTAGCGAGCGTCGTCGTCGTGACGATGAAGAGGGCGAAGCCCCCGCTGCCACCGATACCGACGGCGACAACGCCGAAGCCGCTTAAGGAGCGCTGTCATGTCCAAGTTCTTCCGTCGTCGCAAGTTCTGCAAGTTCACCGCCGAGGGCGTCAAAGAGATCGATTACAAGGATCTCAACACCCTGCGTCAGTACCTCACCGAGAACGGCAAGATCGTGCCGAGCCGCGTGACCGGTACCAAGTCCAAGTACCAGCGTCAGCTGGCGACGGCTGTCAAGCGCTCGCGTTTCCTGGCGCTGATTCCGTACACGGACAACCACGACGTTTAATCCGAGTCGTTGATGTGAGTTCCTCACAAGAGCCCGCACGGTTGTATGTGAGTCCCTCACAAGAGCCCGCACATCCATGTGCGGGTTACTAAAAATATAGAGGCCGGTCATTCGAGATGCGGTGTTGATCGTGCTGTTGCGATTCCCAAATCCCGATTCCCGAATCCCGTCTTTTCGGACAGCAAACGTTGCGTCGGCCAAAGCGCCCGCGCTAACGAATAACGGAGCACCACCATGGATCTGATTCTTCTGCAAAAAGTGACCAACCTGGGCAACCTGGGCGACAAGGTCAGTGTCAAGCCGGGCTACGGCCGTAACTTCCTCGTGCCGCAGGGCAAGGCCGTGCCGGCCACTGCTGCGAACGTCGAAGCGTTCGAAACCAAGCGTGCCGAGTACGAAGCCAAGGCCAACAGCATCCTGGCCGACGCACAGAGCCGCGCCACCAAGTTCGAAGGCGCCAGCGTCACCATCGGCGCGCACGCGGCGACCGAAGGCAAGCTGTACGGCTCGGTTGGCCCGCGCGACATCGCCGAGGCGTTCACCGCCGCCGGCCTGCCGCTGGAAAAGAGCGAAGTGATCCTGGGCGAAGGCGCATTCCGCAATGTCGGCGAGTACGACGTTGTGCTGCACCTGCACGCAGACGTGGAAACCACCGTCAAGGTCATCGTCGAATCCGACGCCTGATCCAAGCCGTATGTGTCATCCGAAGGGCGCCTTGTTAGGCGCCCTTCGTTTTTGGGGCGCCGCCGCCAGTGCTGGCATGCCCGTTATACTCATGCCCCATTGCCGGTTCCACGGCCTGCAGATCTTATGGATCAAGGGCTTGGGTGCCGGCTTCACAGGAAAAGCGCCTGCCGGCTTCGTCCGCGCGGTGCCCGGAATCTCCAGCCCCCATGCGCCTGTCCACGATCAAGCTGTCCGGTTTCAAGTCGTTCGTCGACCCGACCACGTTGCACCTGCCCACCAACATGACCGGCATCGTCGGTCCCAATGGCTGCGGCAAGTCCAACATCATCGATGCGGTGCGCTGGGTGATGGGCGAAAGCTCGGCCAGCCGGCTGCGCGGCGACTCGCTGACCGACGTGATCTTTTCCGGCTCCTCGGCGCGCAAGCCGGTGTCGCAGGCGACGGTGGAACTGATCTTCGACAACTCCGATCACACCATCACCGGTGAGTTCGCCTCGTTCAACGAGATCTCGGTCAAGCGCCTGGTCAGCCGAGACGGCAACAGCGCCTATTACCTCAATGGCACCAAGTGCCGGCGTCGCGACATCACCGACCTGTTCCTGGGGACCGGCCTGGGCCCGCGCAGCTACTCGATCATCGAGCAGGGCATGATCAGCCAGATCATCGAGGCGCGCCCGGAAGACCTGCGCGTGTATCTGGAAGAGGCCGCCGGCATTTCCAAGTACAAGGAACGCCGCAAGGAAACCGAAACCCGCATTCGGCATACCCGCGAAAACCTCGACCGCCTGGGCGACCTGCGCGAAGAAATCACCAAGCAGCTGGCGCATCTGCAGCGCCAGGCGCGCCAGGCCGAGCAGTACCAGGCCTTGCAGGAAGAACGCCGGATCAAGGATGCCGAGTGGAAGGCGCTGGAATACCGCGGCCTGGACGGGCAATTGCAGGGCCTGCGCGAAAAATTGAACCAGGAAGAAACCCGCCTGCAGCAGCTGATCGCCGACCAGCGCGATGCCGAGGCGCGGATCGAAACCGGGCGCGTGCGCCGCGAAGAAGCCGCCGAAGCGGTGGCCAAGGCACAAGCCGATGTGTACCAGGTGGGCAGCGCGCTGGCGCGCATCGAGCAGCAGATCCAGCATCAGCGCGAACTCTCGCATCGCTTGCACAAGGCGCGCGACGAGGCGCAAAGCCAGTTGCAGGAATTGACCCAGCACATCAGCGGCGACTCGGCAAAACTGGCGGTGCTGCGCGAGGCCGTGGATGCGGCCGAACCGCAGCTGGAACAGTTGCGCGAGGACCATGAGTTCCGCCAGGAATCGCTGCGCGAAGCCGAAGCGCGGCTGGCCGACTGGCAGCAACGCTGGGAAACCCATAACCGCGACACCGGCGAAGCCTCGCGCGCCGGCGAGGTGGAGCGTACCCGTGTCGATTACCTGGACCGCCAATCGCTGGAAGCCGACCGCCGCCGCGAAGCGCTGGTCAACGAACGTGCCGGTCTGGATCTGGACGCGTTGGCCGAGGCGTTCGAACAGATCGAGCTACGCCACGAAACCCAGAAGACCTCGCTGGACGGGCTGACCGAGCAGGTCGAAGCGCGCAAGCACGCGCTCGGCGGGCTGCAGGAACAGCAGCGCGCCAGCCAGGGCGAGCTGGCCGAAGTGCGCAAGCAGGCGCAGGCCGCGCGTGGCCGGCTGTCGTCGCTGGAAACGCTGCAGCAGGCCGCCCTCGGCCAGGAGCAGGGCGCGGCGGTGGCGTGGCTGAAGGCGCGCGGGCTGGATTCGGCAGCGCGCGTGGGCGAGCGCATCAGCGTGGAGAGCGGCTGGGAAAACACCGTCGAAAGCGCGCTGGGGCAGTTGATCGAAGGCGTGCTGGTGGATGCGCCCGAGCAACTGGTTGACGCGCTGGGCGAGTTGGGCGAAGGCCGCATCGCGCTGGTGTCCAGTGCCACCGATGCCGCCACCTTCGCACCGACCTCGTTGGCCGCCAAGGTGCAGGGGCCGATCGCGATTCGTCGCCTGCTGGCGCGTTTGCACGCCGCCGAGGACCTGGACGCGGCGCGCGTGCTGCAGCGCAGCCTGCCCGAGGGCGATTCGGTCATCACCCGCCATGGCGAGCGCCTGGGCGAGGGCTGGGTGCGCGTCTCGCGCTCGGGCGCGGCCAAGCAGGGCGCGCTGCTGCGCGAGCGCGAGATTCAGGAGCTACGCACCCAGATCGAAACCTTGCAGGAACGCGAAGCCGAGCTTGAACATCAGCTCGCCAGCTTCCGCGAACAACTGCTAGCGGCCGAGCAGCAGCGCGAGGACGCACAGCGCCAGCTGTACATGGCGCATCGCAGCGTCTCCGAGCTGGCCGGGCAATTGCAGAGCCAGCAGGGCAAGGTGGATGCGGCGCGCACGCGCATCGAGCGCATCGAAACCGAGCTGTCACAGCTGCTGGAAACGTTGGACACCAGCCGCGAACAGGCACGTGAGGCGCGCGCCAAGCTTGAAGACGCCGTCACCTTGATGGGCGATCTGCAGGGCACGCGCGAAGCGCTGGAAAGCGAGCGCCGTCAGCTCACCGATGCACGCGATCAAGCGCGCGATGCCGCACGCGGCGTGCGCGACGCGATGCATGCGCTGGCGCTCACGCTGGAATCGCAGCGCACCCAGATCACCTCGCTCAGCCAGACCCTGGAGCGCATGGACAGCCAGCGCGGCCAGCTCGACACGCGCCTGGAAGATCTGGTTGCCCAGCTCAGCGAAGGCGATTCGCCGGTGGAAACGCTGGAACACGAGCACCAGGCCGCGTTGAGCGAGCGCGTACGCACCGAGCGCGCGCTGGCCGAAGCGCGCACCATGCTCGACAGCATCGATGGCGAGCTACGCAGCTACGAGCAGACCCGCCAGCAGCGCGACGAACAGGCATTGGCGCAGCGCGAGCGCATCTCGCAGCGCAAGCTCGATCAGCAGGCGCTGGTGCTCAACGCCGAGCAGTTGGCGGCAGCAGTCGTCAAGGCAGGCTTTGTGCTTGAGGACGTGGTCAACGGGTTGCCAGAGTCGGCCAACGTGGCCGAATGGGAAGCGACCGTCGGCCAGATCGACGGGCGTATGCGGCGGCTGGAACCGGTCAACCTTGCCGCGATCCAGGAATACGGCGAGGCTGCGCAGCGCTCCGAATATCTGGACGCGCAGAACCTGGACCTCAACACCGCGCTGGAAACGCTGGAAGAAGCCATCCGCAAGATCGACCGCGAAACCCGCGGCCGTTTCAAGGACACCTTCGACCGGGTCAATTCCGGCGTGCAGGCGCTGTATCCGCGCCTGTTCGGCGGTGGGCATGCGTATCTGGAGCTCACCGGCGAAGACCTGCTCGACACCGGCGTGACCATCATGGCGCGCCCGCCGGGCAAGCGCGTGTCGAGCATTTCGCTGCTGTCCGGCGGTGAAAAGGCGATGACCGCGGTGGCGCTGGTGTTTGCGATCTTCCAGCTCAACCCTGCGCCGTTCTGCCTGCTGGACGAGGTGGACGCGCCGCTGGACGAAGCGAACGTCGGCCGCCTGGCCAACATGGTGCGCGAGATGAGCGAGAAGGTGCAGTTCCTGTTCGTCAGCCACAACAAGGCCACCATGGAAGCCGCACGCCAGTTGTCCGGCGTGACCATGCGCGAGCCGGGCGTCAGCCGCCTGGTCAGCGTGGACCTGGAAGAAGCCGCGCGTTTGGCGGGTGCGGCATGACGTGCCATGCTTGCTGGAATATCGACACCTGTCACTCTTATGCGGAGGCACGCTGAATGTCCGACATGGCCATGATCCGGATCGGGATCCTGATCGCTGGACTGTTGCTGGTCGCGGCCATCTTCCTGTTTGGTCGCCCGAAGAAATCGCCGCAAGGGCGCCGGGTCGACAAGGAAGAGGGCCAGCCGCGCGAACGTCGCGAACCGGTGATTTCCAGCGAGCCCGGCGTGGATGGTGAAACTGCGGAACGCGGAGAAGGCGTCGAGCAGAGCGAACTCAACCTGGAAGAGCACGCCGCCGCCGGCGGTAACGAGGTGGGCAAACGCCCGAACCAGGATTTCGACAAGATCGTGTCGTTGTTTGTGGCCGCCAAGGCGGGCCAGGTGCTGCGCGGCGAAGATGTGGTGGTCGCTGCCGAAAAGACCGGGCTGGTGTTCGGGCACATGAATGTGTTCCACCGCTTGGTGGAAGGGCACCCGGAGCGCGGGCCGATCTTCAGCATGGCCAGCATCCTCAAGCCCGGCAGTTTCGACATGGCCAACATCCGCGAGATGCAGACGCCGGCCATCGCGTTCTTCCTGACCCTGCCGGCGCCGATGACCGCGCTGGATGCCTGGGAAAAAATGCTGCCCACCGTGCAGCGCATGGCCGAACTGCTGGATGGCGTGGTGCTGGACGACAGCCGCAACGCCTTGGGCCGGCAGCGCGTTGCGCATATCCGCGACGAACTGCGCGCGTATGACCGCCAGCATCAGGCACCGCCGCTGACCAAGTCGCCGCGCTGGTGAGTTGACATGTTGAGTTTGCAGGGCGTGTTGGCGGTGGCGTTGTTGCTGGTCTTGTGGGCGATCTTGGCGATGCCGTTGCTGTGGATCTTCACCAGGATCGCCACGCGCCTGCGTAAACGCCCGCGGCATTCGCCGTGGCTGGTCGTGGGCTTTGCTGCCGCGATCACGTTGCTGGTCGCGCCAGTGCCAACGCCCTTCGTCAGCGTGTTCATGCCGCACGCCGTCGCGCTGTTGGATCGCCGCTATTACATGCACATCCTGCAGGGCCCGCCGCTACTGCACGAGTTGCTGCTGTGGAGCGCCGGTTCGATGGCGCTGACCTTCGTGATCAGTTATCTGTGGATCCGCCGCACGCTGCGCGCACCGCAGAGCGACGCGTTGGATCACTAGAGGCCCCTCTCCCTCCAGAGACAGAAGACACGCATTGCGCGCCACTGGCGCGCGTGCCTTGGAGCCCCCGCGCTGTGAGCGCGGGGTGGGGCGCAGAGCGGGGGGAAGGGTAAAGGGTAAGGGCGAAGCAGTGGAGCAGTCGGTGCTTCATCGCGGACGGCGCGTGGCGAGGCGTTTGTCATCACCTCTGTTGGCCGATCTCCAAGGGGCACCCTCATTCGCCGCTTGCGGGGCACATTTTCCCCACAAGGGGGACAACGTCCCGAGGGGAAACGGGATCACGTTCGGCTTTATCGAATGCGTCGCCAATTAGCGCTTGGCTTTCCCAAACGCTTCGCGGAAGCGCAGCATTTCCGCTTCGGTGCCCACGCTGACGCGCACGCGCTTGGGCCAGATCGGCCAGCTGCGGCCGACGATGACGCCTTGCTTCTGCATCGAGTCGGCGAACACGCTTGCATCGCGTTTGACGTCCAGCAGGAAGCAGTTGGCCTGCGAGGGCAGGCAGGTGTAACCCTTGCCCTTGAGCCAGGCGACGGTCTCCTCGCGCACGCGGGCGTTGTCGGCGCGGCGGGTCTGCACCAGTAGCGGGTCGCGCAGGCTGGCGATGCCAGCGGCCATCGCCGGAACCGACAACGGGTTGCTGCCGAATGCGGCAAGTTTGGTCTGCAAGCCGGGCGGGGCCAGGGCAACGCCCAGACGCAGGCCTGCCATGCCGTAGAGCTTGGAGAAGCTACGCAGCACGATCAGGTCCTGGCGCTGACGCACCAGATCGGCCACTGACGACTCGTTGCTGTACTGGATATACGCCTCATCGACCACCAGCACGGCGCTGGCCGGCTTGTTGGCCAGCAGCCATTCGATGTCGGCACGCGCAGTGATCGAGCCGCTGGCGTTGCCGGGGTTGCACAGATAGAGCATGCCGGCGGTCGGGTCGGCCTTGGCCATCGCCTTGACGTCGTGCGCGCCATCGGCACGCAGCGGCACCTTGCGCACGGCCACGCCGCGGGCAGTGGCGCTTTCGACCAATGGGTCGAAGCTCGGGTCGGCCACCACCAGCCCGGCGCGTGCGGAGGTCAACAGGCTGGCGGCCCGGTTCAGCGCGTCTCGCGACCCGGGAAACAACGCCAGATGATCGTTGGGCAGCTGCAGCTCGCCGGTCATCAGGTTGCGCAGATCCTGCTCCATTTCGAGCAGGTAGCGGCCCGAGCGGGGCAGCGAACGCGTGGCAGCTTCAATGGCTGCCGGGGCGGGCCCGAGCGGGTGCTCATTGAGGTTGAGGTACACCGTGCCGGCTGCGGCGGCGACGCCAGGCGTTGCCGGTGCCGCAGCGCGCTTGCGGGCTGCCTCGGCCGCGGGTGCCACCCCCAGTGCGGAAACCGCCACGCCGGTGGTGGCGAGGCTGAGAAACGAACGGCGCGAGACGGGCAACGACACGGGTGAACTCCAGAAGCGGCGGGCAAAGAGGGCGCCACGCTAGCCGGTTTGTGCCTGTCTGCCTATCGGGGAATTCTCATGAGGCTGGTTCGCGGGCGTGCTTGCAGGGGGGAGTTGGCAAAGACAGTCGTTCTGCTGGTGGTTGTGTACGACCGCTCGCTTCCTGCCGCGTTCGCTATCTCGCCGGGATCCGGGCGGTACTGAAATGCCCGGTTCACTCCGACACCAGGGCGCTAGCGCAAATCCAAACGACGTCAGTCGGCGATCAACCATCACGACCGAAGCACGCGCCGCTGACCCTTGGTATCGGCACGGCCCGTTAGAATGGGCGGCCCAGAGCCAGCCCAGCGATCGTATGACTGTCAGCCCGGACCCCGCTCAGCGCATCGATGCCCTGCGCCGGCGAATCGAAGACGCCAATTACCGGTATCACGTGCTCGACGAGCCGCAGATGGCCGACGTCGACTACGACCGCCTGATGCGCGAGCTGGAAGCGCTGGAAGCGGCGCACCCGGCACTGGCCAGTGCCGATTCGCCAACGCAGCGCGTTGGCCATCTGGCCGCATCGCGGTTTGCCGAAGTGCGGCATGCCTTGCCGATGTTGTCGCTGGGCAACGCCTTCAGCGACGAGGAAGTGAGCGAGTTCGTTCGTCGCATCAGTGAGCGGCTGGAGCGCAAACAACCGGTGTTCTCGGCCGAACCCAAACTCGATGGCCTGGCGATCAGCCTGCGCTACGAAAACGGCGAGTTCGTGCAGGGCGCCACGCGCGGCGATGGTGCCACCGGCGAGGATGTCAGTGCCAACCTGCGCACCGTCAAGGCGATTCCGCTGCGCCTGCGCGGCGAGGGTTGGCCGCAGGTGTTGGAAGTGCGCGGTGAGGTCTATATGCCACGCGCCGCGTTCGAAACCTACAACGCGCAGATGCGCGCTCAGGGCGGCAAGGTGCTGGCCAACCCGCGCAATGGCGCGGCTGGTTCGCTGCGGCAGCTGGACGCGCGCATCACCGCGCAGCGCCCGCTGAGTTTCTTTGCGTACGGCGTCGGCGAGGTGAGCGAAGGCGCGTTGCCGCAGACCCATTCAGCCATCCTGGCGCAGTTGCGTGCGTGGGGCTTCCCGGTCAGTGCGCTGGTCGAGGTGGTGCAGGGCAGCGATGGTCTGTTGGCGTATTACCAGCGCATCGGTGAAGCGCGCGACGGCTTGCCCTTCGATATCGATGGTGTGGTCTACAAGCTCGACGATCTGGCAGGGCAGCGCGAGATGGGCTTCGTCTCGCGTGCGCCGCGTTGGGCGATCGCGCACAAATTCCCGGCGCAGGAACAGTCCACCACGGTCGAAGCCATCGAGATCCAGATCGGCCGCACCGGTGCGGCCACGCCGGTGGCGCGCTTGAAGCCGGTGCATGTGGCCGGGGTGATCGTCACCAATGCCACGCTGCATAACGCCGACCAGATCGCGCGGCTGGATGTGCGCGTGGGCGATACGGTGATCGTGCGCCGCGCCGGTGATGTGATCCCCGAAGTGGCCGCCGTGGTGGTCGACCAGCGCCCGCCCGGGACCCAGGCGTGGCAGATGCCCACGCAATGCCCGGTGTGCGGTTCGGAGATCGTGCGCGAAGAAGGCCAGGCCGTCTGGCGCTGCTCCGGCGAATTGACCTGCCCGGCGCAGCGCAAGGAAGCCTTCCGGCATTTCGTTTCGCGGCGCGCGATGGATGTGGACGGACTGGGCGAAAAATTCATCGAAGTGCTGGTCGATAGCGGGCTGGTGCAGGGCGTGGCCGATCTGTATCTGCTCACTGTCGATCAACTGCTGCAATTGCGCCTGATCAGCATGGCCGAGAGCCCGCATGCGTTCTTGCGTGAGGCGCGCGAGCATCTGGCAACCGGTGCGTATGCGCAGCTGGAAACCACCGTGGTCGGCATCGGCGTGGACCTGGCCGGCGAGCGCGAAGTGCCGCAGACTTGGCAAGCCGATCTGCTGCGCGCAGGCTTGCCGAGCTTCGACTGGAACCGCAAGAAGATCGCCACCAAGTGGGCCGAGAACCTGATCGAGGCGATCGAAACATCGCGCGACACCACGCTGGAGCGGTTCCTGTTCGCGCTGGGCATCGAGCATGTTGGCGAGAGCACCGCCAAGGCGTTGTCGGCCTGGTTCGGCGATCTGGAATTGATTCGTCATCTGCCGTGGCCGCTGTTCAAGCGCGTGCCTGACATCGGTGGAGAAGTGGCGCGTTCGCTTGGGCATTTCTTCGATCAGCCCGGGAATCAGCAGGCCATCGACGATCTGCTGCAGCGTGGCGTGCGCATCGGCGACACGCATCCGCCATCGCCCAAGCTGCGCGAGGCACTGAGTTTTGCCAGCGTGCTGGAAGATATGGACATCCCCAAGGTCACGCCGGTGCGCGCGCAGCAGCTTGCCGCTGCGGTGGATTCGTTCGCTGCGTTGCGCACCGCCGGTGCCGATGCCTTGCAACAGGCCGGTGTTCCCGCGCCCGTGGTGGCCGCATTGCTGCAATGGCTGGATCGCCCCGAAAACACCGCATTGGCAAGCGCTGCGCAACAGGCGATGGAGACGGTGCTGGCGCGCCTGCCGGAGGCCGATGCACTGCAGACCGGCCCGCTCGATGGTCAGACCGTGGTCATCACCGGGACCTTGGCTGCGCTCACGCGCGATGCGGCCAAGCAACGCCTCGAAGCACTGGGTGCCAAGGTCGCCGGTAGCGTCTCCAAGAAAACGGCGTTTCTGGTGGCCGGCGAAGAAGCCGGTTCCAAGCTCGACAAGGCGCAATCGCTGGGCGTGGACATCTGGGACGAAGCGCGTTTGCTGGCCTTCCTGAGCGAACACGGCCAACAGCCATGAGCGTGGCGCAGGTCGATCTGGCTGCGCTGCAGTTGCGCGCGCGGCTCAATGCCGCGATCCGCGATTTCTTCGCCGAACGCAGCGTGCTGGAAGTGGAAACGCCGGTGCTCTCGGAGGCCGGCAACACCGAGCCGAATATCGAAAGTTTCAGTACGCGCTTCACCGGCCATGTCGATGCCGGCGCGCCGCTGCGCTGGTTACGCACCTCGCCGGAATATCCGCTCAAACGGCTGCTTGCTGCCGGCGTGGGAGATTGCTACGAACTGGGGCGGGTGTTTCGCAATGGCGAGGCGGGTGGCCGCCACAATCCCGAGTTCAGCATGCTCGAGTGGTATCGGGTGGGCTGGAACGAGCGCAGCCTCGCGCAGGAAACCATCGCCCTGGTGCGCCGCGCACTTGCGCTGGTCGGCCGCGATGCTGCAATGCACGTGCTGACCTATCGCGCGCTGTTCGTGCAGACCTTGGGCATCGACCCGCTGCGCGATCCGATCGAAACGCTACGCGCCGCGTTGCATGACGTGGCCATCGATCCGGTTGGCCTGACCCGCGACGATTGGCTGGACCTGTTGATGACCCATCGCATCCAGCCGGGCTTTGCCAGTGACACGTTGACGGTGGTGCACGATTGGCCGGCCAGCCAATGCGCACTTGCGCGTGTGCGCCACGACGACCCGCCGGTGGCCGAGCGCTTCGAGCTGTATCTGGGGAGCGTTGAGGTGGCTAACGGCTATCACGAGCTGAACGACGCGCAGGAACAGCGTGCGCGTTTCGTGCGCGACAACGCCGTGCGTGCGGCGCGTGGATTGCCGCCGCTACCGCTGGATGAACGCCTGCTCGCGGTGTTGTCGCAGTTACCCGACTGCGCCGGTGTGGCGGTGGGCGTGGATCGTTTATTGATGGCCTTGCGCGGCACCGCGCACATTGCCGACGTACTGGCGTTCGACTTCGCGCGCGCCTGAGTCATCGCGCTGTCATCGGCGCCGTATTGCTTTCTTCACATCGATGGTGCTCTCATCTTCACGTCCACGGGGGCGCGACGAAGATCGTTTCGGGGTGAGGATTGTCGGCATGAAGTGGCTGATCAGCTTATGCGGTTTGTGGTGCTTGCCGCTGCTGATGCTCGCCGATGCGCGTGCTTCCGACCGCGCAGCCGGCGTGGTGCGCTGCGAGTCCAAGGACCTGGCGCGCGTGCACTGCGCGATGGACGCCTCCCAAGGCGTGCAACTGGTGCGTCAGCTCTCCGAAACCAGCTGCATCCGCGGCAGCGAATGGGATGTCGAACCCGATGGCGTGTGGGTCGAACAGGGCTGTCGCGCAGAATTCGCAGCATCCCGTGTGCAGACCGTCACGGTGATGCGCCGCGTGGTGCGTTGCGATTCCAATGGCGGCACGGTGGCGTGCCCGGTGGTGCTGCGCGGTGCGCCGGTGCGGCTGCTGCGGCAACGCTCGATGTGGCCGTGCAAGGAAGGGCGCACCTGGGGCGTTCGCCGCAACGAGATCTGGGTGTCGCGTGGATGCGATGGCGAATTCGAGGTGGGCGCCGAAGATGGTTCCGGCTTCGTCGCGGTGCCGCGCATGGTCACCTGCGAATCGAAGAAAAGCGCGCGCCGCACCTGTGGCGTGTCGGTCGAACGCGCAGTGCGCCTGGGCCGGCAGATGTCCAAAACGCCCTGCGTGGAAGGCCAGACCTGGGGCTGGAGTCGCGAAGGGGTATGGGTGAACGACGGCTGCCGCGCCGAGTTCATCGTCGACTAAGGGCCGCTGAAAAACGGCGTGAGCAGTGCTCAGGTGGATGCGAACGGCGCGAAGGAACTGCGGTGTACGCGTGGGACATGCCGATCCCGGGCAGCGGCCGCGCCCGCCTGGCGGTGAGCGCAGGCGTCTTGCTGCCCACGACTCAGGTCGCGCGGCCACGCAACGGCGCAGGCAATGTGTGCGCGCCTTACAATGGACGCATGAACGACAGCGCCCATATCGATTACGCCCGCTACGACCACATCCGCCCACTGTTGTGGACCGGTGATGCCCTGGAATTGCTCGACCAACGCAAGCTGCCCTTCGTGGTGGAGCATGTGCGTTGCGACACCAGCGACGCGGTGGCCGAAGCGATTCATTCGCTGGCCGTGCGTGGTGCGCCGGCGATCGGCATCGCGGCCGGATGGGGCGTGGTGCTGGCCGCGCGCGCGATCGACGCCGACGATGGTGACGCTGCGCTGCAAAAGCTTGAGCCGGCTCTGCTACGGCTCAATGCGGCGCGTCCGACTGCCGTCAACCTGGCCTGGGCACTGATGCGCATGCGCCGGGTGCTGGGTGCGGCCGGCGCCGACTGGCGCGCGGTGATCGCGCGCGAGGCGCAGGCCATCGCCGATGAAGATCTGGCTGCCAACCGCCATATGGGCGCGCTTGGCGCCGCGCTGATCGCGCCGGGTAGCGGCGTGCTGACCCATTGCAACACCGGCTCGCTGGCCACCGCCGGCTTCGGCACCGCGCTCGGCGTGATCCGCGCCGGCATGGCGCAGCAGCGCATCGCCAAGGTGTTCGCCGGCGAGACGCGGCCGTGGCTGCAGGGCGCACGCCTGACCGTGTGGGAGCTGCAGCAGGATGGCATCGACGCCACCCTGATTGCCGATTCGGCCGCCTCGCATTTGATGAAATCCGGACTGGTCCAATGGGTGATTGTCGGCGCCGACCGCATCTGCGCCAATGGCGATACCGCCAACAAGATCGGCACTTACCAGCTGGCGATCGCCGCACGCCACCACGGCGTCAAATTCATGGTGGTGGCGCCGTCGTCCACGGTGGATCTGGCCACCGCCAGCGGTGACCAGATCGAGATCGAGCAGCGCGATCCAGGCGAATTGTTCGGCGTCGGCGGGGTCAGGACGGTGGCCGACGGCATCCATGCCTGGAACCCGGTGTTCGACGTGACTCCCGGCGATCTGATCGATGCGATCGTCACCGAACGCGGCGTGATCGCGCAGCCGGACCTGGCGCGGATGCAGGCGGCCTTCGGCAGCTGAGCCCCGCGCGCCGCCGGCAGGCTGCCAACACCGCTCAAACTCCCTGCAAGTGCTTGTTTCTGGCTGGTAAACCGGAGGCATCGGGTGGCCTGCCGTGGTACAATGTGGCGCTTGAATCGATCGGCGGGAGCGTAGGGGAGGCAGCCTGATGCAAGGGCGCCCCCGACGCGGCTTTCCGGCTGGCCCGCCACCTCATATACGGAACCCGAATGGCAGAAACCGCCAAGGAAATCATCCAGGTCAACCTGGAAGACGAGATGCGCAAGAGCTATCTCGATTACGCGATGAGCGTGATCGTGGGCCGCGCACTCCCCGATGCCCGTGATGGCCTCAAGCCTGTGCACCGCCGCGTGTTGTTCGCGATGCATGAGCTGGGCGCCCACAGCAACAAGGCCTACTTCAAGTCGGCGCGTATCGTCGGCGACGTCATCGGCAAGTACCATCCGCACGGCGACCAGTCGGTGTACGACACGTTGGTGCGCATGGCGCAGCCGTTCTCGTTGCGCTACATGATGGTGGACGGCCAGGGTAACTTCGGTTCGGTCGACGGCGACTCCGCCGCGGCGATGCGTTACACCGAGTCGCGCATGTCGCGGCTGGCGCATGAACTGATGGCCGACATCGACAAGGAAACCGTCGATTTCCAGCCCAATTACGATGAGAAGGAACTGGAGCCGACGGTCATGCCGACGCGGTTCCCGAGCCTGCTGGTCAACGGTTCGGCCGGTATCGCGGTGGGCATGGCCACCAACATCCCGCCGCACAACCTGACCGAGGCGATCAACGCCTGCATCGCGCTGATCGACACGCCCGAGCTGGACGTCGAAGGCCTGATGGAATACATCCCGGGCCCGGATTTCCCCACCGCCGGCATCATCAACGGCACCGCCGGCATTGCCGCGGGCTATCGCACCGGCCGTGGCCGCGTGCGCATCCGCGCCAAGGCCGATGTGGAAGTGGCCGACAACGGCCGCGAGGCGATCGTCGTCACCGAGATCCCTTACCAGGTCAACAAGGCGCGGTTGATCGAAAAGATCGCCGAGCTGGTCAAGGAAAAGAAACTCGAAGGCATCAGCGAGTTGCGCGATGAGTCCGACAAGGACGGCATGCGCATCTACATCGAAATCAAGCGCGGCGAGTCGGCCGAGGTTGTGCTCAACAACCTCTATCAGCAGACCCAGATGGAGTCGGTGTTCGGCATCAACATGGTGGCGCTGATCGACGGCCGCCCGCAGTTGATGAACCTCAAGCAGATGCTGGAGGCGTTCATCCGCCACCGGCGCGAGGTGGTCACCCGCCGCACCATCTACGAACTGCGCAAGGCGCGTGCGCGTGCGCATGTGCTGGAAGGCCTGACCGTTGCGTTGGCCAACATCGATGAAATGATCGAGTTGATCAAGACCTCGGCCAACCCGCAGGAAGCGCGCGAGCGCATGCTGGCCAAGACCTGGGAACCGGGTCTGGTCGGTGCGCTGCTGGGTGCGGCTGGTGCCGAGGCCTCCAAGCCGGAGGACCTGGCGCCGGGCGTGGGCCTGGCCAATGGGTTCTATCAGCTCAGCGAAGTGCAGGCCGCGCAGATCCTGGAAATGCGCCTGCATCGCCTGACCGGGTTGGAACAGGAAAAGCTGACCGACGAGTACAAGCAGTTGCTCGAGGTCATCCAGGGCCTGATCCGCATCCTGGAAAACCCGGACGTGCTGCTGCAGGTGATCCGCGACGAGTTGATCAACATCCGCGAAGAGTACGGCGACGAGCGCCGCACCGAGATCCGTCACAGCGAAGAAGATCTGGATATTCTCGATCTGATCGCGCCGGAAGACGTGGTGGTGACGCTATCGCACGCCGGGTACGCCAAGCGTCAGCCGGTGAGCGCGTATCGCGCCCAGCGGCGTGGCGGCCGTGGTCGTTCTGCCGCAGCGACCAAGGAAGAGGATTTCATCGACCAGCTGTGGCTGGTCAACACGCACGACACGCTGCTGACCTTCACCAGCAGCGGTAAAGTGTTCTGGTTGCCTGTGCATCAATTGCCGGAAGCCGGCTCCAATGCGCGCGGCCGCCCGATCATCAATTGGATTCCGCTGGAATCCGGCGAGCGGGTGCAGGCGGTGTTGCCGGTGCGCGAATACGCCGACAACCGTTATGTGTTCTTCGCAACGCGTAACGGCACGGTCAAGAAGACGCCGTTGAGCGAATTCGCCTTCCGTCTGGCGCGCGGCAAGATCGCCATCAATCTCGATGAAGGCGATGCGCTGGTCGGCGTGGCCCTGACCGATGGCGATCGCGACGTGCTGTTGTTCGCCTCCAACGGCAAGACCGTGCGTTTCGGCGAGTCCACCGTGCGTTCGATGGGCCGTACCGCCACCGGCGTGCGTGGTATCCGCATGCCCAAGGGCGAGGAAGTGGTCAGCCTGATCGTGTCCGATCCGGCCGGTGGAATCGAGATCGAGTCCGACGAAGACACTGCCGAAGAGATCGTCGACAGCGCCGACGGCGCCGAAGCGGCAGTGATCGACCTCGCCGACGATGGCAATGTGGCTTACATCCTTACCGCCACCGAAAACGGCTACGGCAAGCGCACGCCGCTGGCCGAATATCCGCGCAAGGGGCGCGGCACGCAGGGCGTGATCGGCATCCAGACCACCGAGCGCAACGGCAAGTTGGTGCGTGCAGTGCTGCTGGGCGCTACCGACGAAGTGTTGCTGATCTCCGATGGCGGCACCCTGGTGCGCACGCGCGGTTCGGAAATTTCGCGCGTGGGCCGCAATACCCAGGGCGTGACGTTGATCCGTCTGTCCAAGGGCGAGAAGCTGCAGGCGGTCGAACGCCTGGATGCATCGCTGGATGAAGTGGAAGAGGTGGTGGACGAAGCAAGCGCAAGCGTGGCCGAGGCACCATCGACGGACGCGTAAGCACAGCAAATCAGCGAACGCAGTAGACGAAAAACGCCGGTGAAAGCCGGCGTTTTTTATTGCGCATCGTTTTTTGCACGCTGTTTTATGACGGCCGCTGACATCTGCAACGCAGTGTCTTCGTGTGTTCAATGCAAAGATCGCGGCTCTTTCACCGCGGCGGATCGAAGGTTGTTGACGGTGCGGCGGCGCTGCGTCGCCGCTTAGTCGAAGAGGACAACTGATGACGATTCTGGATCGTCCTTCCGGTCGCAGCCATTGGGCACTGGCGACCTTGGGAGGCGTGATTGCATTACTGGGCGCGGTGCTGTTTGCCGGTGGCGTGTGGCTGGCTGCGCTGGGCGGCTCCTGGTACTACGCACCGGCCGGTGCGGCCATGCTGCTTGCCGGTGTGTTGCTGTCTCGCGGCCGCAATGCGGGTGCCTGGTGGTTTGCCGGCGTGGTGGTGGTCTCGCTGCTGTGGACATGGTGGGAATCAGGCAGCGATTACTGGCGCTGGGTGCCGCGTCTGGGCCTGATTGTCGGCCTGGCATTTGTGCTCGCGCTGTTGCTACCGAAACTGCATCGCCCGGTGTCGCGCACGGTATCGCGCAGCCTGGCCGGTGCGCTGGCGGTGGTGTTTGTGGTGGCGTTCGCATTGGCCTTCATGCCGCACGGCGTCACCGAAGCCGATAGTCCGCTGGCGCATGCGGCCGGTGTGGTCGGTGGCATGGTCAATCGCAATGCATCCTCCTCGGTTGCAGCGTCTGGCGTGCAGCCGGCGAACGCGCCTGCCGATGGCGACTGGACCGCGTACGGACGTAGCCAGGCCGGTCAGCGCTACTCGCCGTTGCAGCAGATCAATCGCGACAACGTCGCGCACTTGCAGCAGGCCTGGCTCTTCCACACCGGCGATCTGCCGAGCAAGCGCTGGGGGGCAGAAACCACGCCGCTGAAGGTGGGCGACAGCCTGTATCTGTGCACTGCGCGCAATCAGGTGATTGCGCTGGATGCCGCCAGCGGCAAGCAACGCTGGCGCTACGACCCCAAGGTCAAGGACGAGGCGATTCCGTATACGGCGGCATGCCGTGGCGTGTCGTATTACGCAGTGCCGGCGGGCGGCAACACCGCCGATGCTGGAGCGACGGCCGCGCTGTGCCGCACGCGCGTGATCGAAGGCACGCTGGACGGACGCTTGATCGCGCTGGATGCACGCAGCGGCACGCCGTGCCCGGACTTCGGCAGCAATGGTCAGGTCGATATCACTGTCGGTATGGGCGCCACGCCGCCGGGCTATGTGTCGATCAATTCGCCGCCAGCGATCGTGCGCGGAGTGGTCGTCACCGGTCATCAAGTGCTCGATGGGCAGAAGCGCTACGAACCCTCGGGTGTGATCGAAGGTTTCGACGCGGTGACCGGCAAGTTGCGCTGGGCCTGGGACATGACCCATCCGGAATGGAACGGCGCGCCGCCGCCAGGCCGGAGCTGGACGCGTGGCACGCCCAATATGTGGACCACCGCCGCGGCCGATGAGCAGCTGGGCTATGTGTATCTGCCGATGGGCAATTCCACCGCCGATTATTGGAGCAGCTCGCGTACGCCGCAGGAGAATCGCTATGCGACCTCGTTGGTGGCGCTGGATGTCACCACCGGCAAGCCGGTGTGGAATTTCCAGACCACGCATATCGATGCCTGGGATTACGATCTGGGCTCGCAGCCGAGCCTGATCGATTTCCCCAAGGACGGCATCAACGTACCGGCGGTGCTATTGCCGAGCAAGCAGGGCGAGCTATACGTACTGGATCGGCGCACCGGTAAGCCGCTGGTGGGCGTGCAAGAGCGTGCAGTACCGGGCGGCGGTGTGGAGCCACAAATGCGTGCCAGGACGCAGCCGTTCTCGCTGTATCACACGCTGCGCAAGCCGGATCTGACCGAGCGCGACATGTGGGGCATGACCCCGATCGACCAACTGGTCTGCCGTATCCAGTTCCGCAAGGCCAGCTACAAGGGCATCTACACGCCGCCGGAAGCGGACCGCCATTCGATCGAATACCCCGGTTACAACGGCGGGTCGGATTGGGGCAGCGTGGCGGTAGACCCGCAGCGTGGCGTGATCGTGGCCAACTACAACGACATGCCCAACTACAATCTGCTGGTGCCGCGCGCCAAGGCCGACAAGCTGGGCTGGGCGCCGCGCGATGACGTGCGTGGCGATGCCGGCGGTGCGGAAGGTGCAGGCGACCCGCAGGCGGGCACGCCGTACGCGATCAACGTCAACGCCGGCTGGCGGTTGCCGTTTACCAAGTTGCTGTGCAAGGAACCGCCGTATGGCGGCATCCGCGCCATTGATCTGGCTAGCGGAAAGACCTTGTGGGACCGCCCATTCGGCAGTGCGCGCGGTAATGGTCCGTTCGGCATGCGCTCCGGTCTGCCGATCGACATCGGCACGCCCAACAATGGTGGCGCAGTGGTGACGGCAGGCGGATTGATCTTCATCGCAGCAGCGACCGACGACCTGATCCGCGCCATCGATCTGGCCACCGGCAAGGAGCTGTGGCACGCCAAATTGCCGGCCGGCGGCCAAGCCAACCCGATGGTGTACGCGTATCGTGGCCGTGAGTATCTGGTCATCATGGCCGGCGGGCATCACTTCATGGAAACCCCAGCCGGGGATGCGTTGATCGCCTACGCGCTACCGCAGAAGACGCCATGATCTTGGCAGTGATGGCGGTCGGCGGCTGATCAGCCTGCGATACGGCCGCGCAGCGTGCCGATGCGTGCATTCGGGTGTCAGGCGCGCCGTCCGCATATGTGTTGCCGCCGCTCGCAGGATTTGTCAGCTGCTCAAGAATGTCGAAGCACGAGACAGAAAAAGCGCACTGCAAGCTGTGCGCTTTTTCTCTGCAGCAAATCGCAGGGCCAAGCGCTTAGGTGGTGTGTTACGAGGTTATGTCATAGTCCCAACGCCATGCGTTGGCGATGTATCAGGCCGCAAGCTTTCCCGATTCCCGATTCCCAACTCACCCAACGTTTGTCGCCACCTCATCGTCCTGCACCGCATCTTGCACATCCTGCGCCAGCGTCGCCTTGACGATGATCGAGCGGATCGCATCGATGGCTTCCGAGAGCGGCACATCGTTACTCAATCGCTGGAAGGTATCGCGGCTGTTGTAGCCGGAGCCATCCTTCAAGTAATGCTCGTACATCGACAGCAGATCCTGGCAAGCCGTGATCAGTGCAGCGACGTTGCCGCGCAACAGTGCGTGACCCAGCTGATCGAAGCTGTGCAGGCAATCGGCAAGCCAGTGCAGGTCGTAGCGCGCTGTAGCCGGCTCGGCTGCAGTGTGGCCGCGGCTGTAGGCGCTGTAGCGACGCAGGCTGCGCGCCACACGCGCGACATGCCCGAACAGCGTGCCGATCTCGTTGGCGATATCCAACCGCTGCACCAGCACCATCGGAATCACCTGGCCGGCAGTGGTCGCCGGCTGCTCCGAGGCGTTCTGCTCCTGCTGCTCCAGCGATTGCTTGAGCACGGCATAGCTGCGCTGTAACGATTCCAGTTCCAGCGTGGTGGCCGCCGCACGCGCCTTCTGTTGCGACAGCGCCGCCTGATAGCGGCCGAGACTGTCCTGCGTGCTGGCAAGCTCGCCGGATTCGGCACGCAACTGTCGACCGCGCACGAATGCCAGTCCGGTGGCGATCAGCGCCCAGAGTGCGAATGCAGGCACCAGGTAGATCAAGATGCCCATGGGAGATTCCTCGAAACGTTGCATACCTTGTCGGCCTGTAATCGTCGGACTTGAGGGCGATCGTGAGGACTGTGACGAGCAGCGAGGGTTTTTGTCGGCCCTACAGGCCGCAGTTGCCAGGCCTCGCACATCCCTGACGAATGACACGTTGTGGGTGGCCTGCCTGCATGCTCGAATGAGGTCACCCGCTGGCCCAGAGTTCCGCATGCGCAGATGGAGTTATCGCTGGTTGACCACGCGAAAGCGCATTTGCGCCGTCGGGTTGATCTGGATAGCGTTGTGCGCCACTGCGCATGCCGCGCCATCCACATCGCCATCGACGCCGTCGACACCAGTGCGTGTGGAATACAGCGAAGCCACAGATCTTTTCAACCTGTTGGACAACCTGTCCGATTGGTTGCCCGGATACACCGCGCCGGTCTACCGCAGCTACATGGAAGCCCATGGAGGTCTGGATCCGGCGGACCGGGCCGCGCTTGCCGCCTATGCAGACTTTCGCCGGCGTACCTCGGGACTGGCAAAAGACGCCGATCTGGACATGCTCGACCGCCTGTTTGCGCCAGATGCCACCCGCGATGCTGATCCATTCTCCCGGCATTTCCTGGGAGAGGCGGGATTCGAGGCGTCGGCGGCTGTCGCGATTGCAGGGCAGTCGGCGAATGACCAGGTTTTATTGCGCGCGTATTTTGCCCGGTTCGTTCCGCGCGCCCGCCGCTTGATCGAGACTGCGCCGCGTTTCGAGCGCCAAACGCGAGTGCTGAAGGACGCACTCTCCGCCCCTGCGGTGTCGCGCTTGGCAGCACAGATGCGCGATTTTTTTGCGGTGCCAGAGTCCGGGGTATTCGAGGCAAGATTCGTGTGGTGGCCGGAATCGGACACCACCCAGGCCAAAGTACGCGGACGCACGATGCTGCTGTATTCCCAGCATGATGCGTCCATCGGCGCGTCATCAATGGACTGGGCGCCGATCGTGTTGCACGAGTTGAGTCATTACTTATCTGCAGGGCAACCATCCGAGCGTAAACGCATGCTCGCTGCCAACTTCTTGCAGCTGTGTCCGGGTGCGGCCACTTTGCGTAACCCGCTCAACGCGCTGGAGGAGCCGTTAGCGATCTACTGGGGACAGTACCGATTCGAGTACGTGGTGCGTGGACGTTTGTTGCCGCCATCGTCGCAGTGGTACATCCAGGCAGATGCCGATCGTGCAGCCAAGGCCATTGCAACCGCCTATCCAGCAGACAGCGCGGCGCCTGCGCTCGATGACAGCGCATTGCTGGCGGCTGCGGCATCGGCCTGCGAGTCGACCGATGCGCAAATCACATCCAACTGACAGCAATGAGCAGACGACCGCGCTCATCGCCGGGCGGGATTGCCGGTGCGCGTGGTTGGCATGCCGACCGCTTGTGACGAGCAGCATGCTGTCGGCGGAAAAGGTTTCAGCCCAGAATCCCCGGCAAATCCAGCCCTTTTTCCTTCGCGCACTCGGTGGCGATGGCGTAGCCGGCATCGGCGTGGCGCATCACGCCGGTGGCCGGGTCGTTCCAGAGCACACGTTCCAGGCGCTTGTCGGCGGCTTGGCTGCCATCGCAGACGATGACCATGCCGGCGTGTTGCGAGAAGCCCATGCCGACGCCTCCGCCGTGGTGCAGCGAGACCCAGGTGGCGCCGCTGGCGGTGTTGAGCAGTGCGTTGAGTAGTGGCCAGTCGGAGACCGCGTCCGAGCCGTCGGCCATCGCTTCGGTTTCGCGATTGGGCGAGGCCACGCTGCCGGAGTCCAGATGGTCGCGGCCGATCACGACCGGCGCCTTGAGCTCGCCGCTACGCACCATTGCATTGAAGGCCAGACCCAGGCGGTGGCGGTCGCCCAGGCCGACCCAGCAGATGCGCGCGGGCAGGCCCTGGAAGGCGATCTTTTCTGCCGCCATGTCGAGCCAGCGATGCAGGTGCGCATCGTCGGGAATGAGTTCCTTGACCTTGGCGTCGGTCTTGGCGATGTCGTCCGGGTCGCCACTGAGCGCAACCCAGCGGAACGGGCCGATGCCGCGGCAGAACAGCGGGCGGATGTAGGCGGGCACGAAACCGGGGAAATCGAATGCGTTATCGATGCCGGCCTCCAGCGCCATCTGGCGCAGATTGTTGCCGTAGTCCACGGTGGGCACACCCAGCGCGTGGAAAGTGAGCATGGCGCGGATGTGGTTGGCCATCGAATCGCGTGCGGCGGCTTCCACTTCTTTCGGCGCGCTCACGCGCTTTGCGTCCCATTCCTCGACGCTCCAGCCCTGCGGCAAGTAGCCGTTGACCGGGTCGTGCGCAGAGGTCTGGTCGGTCAACAGGTCCGGCTTGATCCCGCGCAGCAGCAGTTCGTCCAGCACGTCGGCGACATTGCCAAGCAGGCCCACCGACAGCGGCTTCTTCGCTGTGCACGACTCTTCGATCAAGTGCAGTGCTTCATCCAGCGAATCGGTCCAGGTGTCCAGGTATCCGGTACGCAGGCGCATGTCGATGCTGCTCTTGCGGCACTCCACCGCCAGGCACGAAGCACCCGCCATCACCGCAGCCAGCGGTTGCGCGCCGCCCATGCCGCCAAGCCCGCCGGTGAACAACCACTTGCCGGCCAGGGTACCGGCGTAGTGCTGGCGGCCCATCTCGACAAAGGTTTCGTAAGTGCCCTGGACGATGCCTTGCGCGCCGATGTAGATCCAGCTGCCGGCAGTCATCTGGCCGTACATGGCCAAGCCCTTCTTATCGAGCTGGTTGAAGTGGTCCCAGGTGGCCCAGCGCGGCACCAGATTGGAATTGGCTATCAGCACGCGCGGTGCATCGGCGTGGGTGCGGAACACGCCCACTGGTTTGCCGGACTGCACCAACAAGGTCTGGTCGTCGTCCAGACGCGTGAGCGCAGCGATGATCGCATCGAAGGATTCCCAATCGCGCGCTGCGCGGCCAATACCGCCGTACACCACCAATTCCTGCGGGCGCTCGGCCACGTCCGGGTCAAGGTTGTTCATCAACATGCGTAGCGGCGCTTCGGTGAGCCAGCTCTTGGCGGTGAGCGTGGTGCCGGTAGCGGCGCGGATGACGCGGGTTGCATCGTGACGGGTCATGCCGGGATCCTTGCAATCAGCGGTTGGCCGCAGGCGGCGCGGCGTCGGAAGAGGGGGCGTTGGCGAACTGCAGGCACGCCAGTAGCACGTGGCGCAGCACCGCCCGCATTGCGACGGCATGCATCGGCTGCCATGGCATGGGCCAGTTCTCGGGAGTGAGGATGTCCGGTTCGCGCATGTAGCCGCGGCAGGCCAGTTCCATTTGCAGCGTGTGCACGCCGCGCTCGGGTTGCGCGTAGTGGCGAGTGATCCACCCACCCTTGAAGCGCCCGTTGCGTACCGTGCTGGAACCGCTGCTGCGGCACAGGTCCTCCACCGCATCCACCAAGCGCGGGTCGCAGCTGCGGTCGTCGTTGCTGCCGATATTGAACTGCGGCAACTCGCCATCGAACAGGTGCGGGATAAACGAGCGGATCGAATGCGCGTCGTAGACCACGATGTTTGCGTGCTGCGTGCGCAGGCGTGCAATTTCGTCGGCGAGCGCCGCGTGGTACGGGTCGAACCAGCGCGTGCGGCGCAAGGCGATCTGCGCCTGATCCGGCGCCGCGCCGTCGGCATACAACGGCTGCTTGTCGAAGGTGGTGAGCGGACACAGGCCGGTGGTGTTCTGGCCCGGATACAGCGATGCGCCACTGGGGTCGCGATTGACGTCGATGACCGAGCGCGAGATCGCGGTACGCAGCGTGGTGGCGCCCAGCGACTGTGCGAAGTCGTAAAGCTGGTGTACCCACCAATCGGTATCGCGGCGCGCCAGCCACGGCGATACAAACTGGTCAGTCACGTCCTCCGGCAACTCGGTGCCGGTATGCGGAAAACTGATGATCAGCGGCGCGTCGCCGCGGTGGAGTTCCAGCCAATCGGGCAGGGCCTTCATCCCTGCGCTCCATGCCCGAGTGCTGCGAGCGTGCGGCATACGTTGCGCGGCTGTACGTTGCGGAAGCGTCGCGTGCGCCGTGCCACGTCATCGCATATGCGCATGCTTGGAGCTAGCGCGAACCACTGCAGTGGCGACTGCGAGGATGCAGGGATAGACCCGCTGCATAAGCGCTGCCAACTCATGCGTCCTGCTCCACACCCGGCAAGGCGATCGCCACTGACTGCGCGAGCGCGCCCGAGCGCACCAATGCGCTGGCAGCCAACATGTCGGGATGGAAATAGCGATCGTCCTGCAATGTGGGCACCTTGGCGCGCAGTAGGGCACGTGCGGCTTCCAGCGCGGTGCTGGAGCGCAGCGGCGCATGAAAATCGCAGCCTTGTACTGCCGCCAGCAGTTCGATGCCGATGACATGCGCGGCGTTCTCGGCCATTGCCAGCAGACGGCGCGCACCGTGCGCGGCCATCGAGACGTGATCTTCCTGATTGGCCGAGGTCGGAATCGAATCGACGCTGGCCGGGTATGCGCGCTGCTTGTTTTCAGACACCAGCGCGGCGGCGGTGACCTGCGGAATCATGAAGCCGGAGTTCAAGCCCGGGCGCGGCGTGAGAAACGCCGGCAGGCCCGACAGGGCCGGGTCGACCAGCATCGCGGTGCGACGTTCGCTGATCGAGCCGGTTTCGCACACCGCCATCGCCAGCATGTCGGCAGCGAAGGCCACTGGCTCGGCATGGAAGTTGCCACCAGACAAGGCTTCGCCGGTATCGCTGAAAACCAGCGGGTTGTCGGACACGCCATTTGCTTCAATCTCCAATGTACGTGCGGCCTGACGCATCACATCCAGTGCCGCGCCCATCACCTGCGGCTGGCAGCGCAGGCAGTACGGGTCCTGCACGCGCACATCACCGAGTCGATGCGATTCACGAATGGCCGAGTCGGCCATCAAGGCGCGCAACGCTGCCGCGGTGGCGATCTGTCCCGGTTGCCCGC
The DNA here is from genome assembly GCF_002846205.1 of Xanthomonas prunicola. GTDB lineage: Bacteria > Pseudomonadota > Gammaproteobacteria > Xanthomonadales > Xanthomonadaceae > Xanthomonas > Xanthomonas prunicola. The sequence continues at coordinate 26,795 of NZ_PHKV01000003.1, read as the reverse complement.
GCAGTGCGTGGATGCGCGCATCGAAGGGCGTATCCGAGCCCTTGGCCGCTTCTACCGACAACGCACCGGTGACCAGCGCGGCCTGCCATACGGTTTCGATATCGAACAGACCGGCCAGGGCGCAGGCGGTGGAAAACTGGGTGCCGTTGAGCAACGCCAACCCTTCTTTCGCGCCCAGCACGCGTGGCTGCAGCTGCGCCTGTGCGAGCGCGTCGGCAGCAGACAGACGTTGCGCGCCGACGAAGGCTTCGCCGACGCCGATCATCACCGCGGCCAGATGCGACAGCGGCGCCAGATCGCCGGACGCCCCCACCGAGCCCTGGCACGGCACCACCGGGGTGATGCCCTGGCGCAGCATCGCTTCCAGCAACGCCAGCGTGTCCGGCTGCACCCCGGAAGCGCCCTGGGCCAGGCTGGTGAGTTTGAGCGCCATCATCAGCCGCACCACCGGCACCGGCGTGGGCTCGCCGACACCGGCCGCGTGCGAGAGCACGATATTGCGCTGCAGGGTCTGCAGGTCCTCGCGCTCGATGCGCACACTGGCCAGCTTGCCGAAGCCGGTGTTGACCCCATACACCGGCTCGCCGCGCGCAACGATGGCCTCCACCGTTTGCGCGCTGCGCAGCACGGCAGCAGCGCACGTGTCGTCCAATGCGACTTCGGCACCGCGATACAGCGCACGCCATTGCGCCAGCGTGACCTGGCCGGGCTGCAAGATAATAGAAACACGCATGACGACTCCGGATTCAGCTAAAGATGCCCGCGCCAGACGCGGGCATGAAGAGGGTTGAAGCCCATGCGGTAGACCAGATCGGCCGGCGCATCGATGTCCCAGATCGCCAGGTTGCAGTCCATGCCGACGCGCAACCGGCCCAGGCGCTCGCTGCGCCCGAGCGCACGCGCAGCTTCGCGGGTGAAACCGGCGATGCATTCGTCCACGGTCATGCGGAACAAGGTCGCCGCCATGTTCATCGCCAGCAGCGGGCTGGTCAGCGGGCAGGTGCCTGGGTTGCAGTCGGTAGCCAGGGCCAGCGGCACGCCGGCCGCGCGCAACGCGGCAATCGGCGGCACCTGGGTGTCGCGGGTGAAATAGAACGCGCCCGGCAGCAGCACTGCCACCGTGCCGGCGCCGGCCATCGCCGCGATGCCTGTCTGGTCCAGGTATTCGATGTGATCGGCCGACAGCGCACCATAGCGTGCGGCGAGTTCCGCGCCGTGCTGATTGCTCAGTTGTTCGGCGTGGATCTTGATGTGCAAGCCATGCGCTTGCGCCGCGATGAAGACCTGTTCGGCCTGCGCGTGCGAGAACGCCAGATGCTCGCAGAACACATCCACGGCCTCGGCAAGCCCTTGGGTGGCAATCGCCGGAATCATCTGTGCGCAGACCTGGTCGATGTAGTGCTGGGCATCGCCGCCAGGCGGCACGGCATGCGCGCCCAGGAACGTCGGCACCACGTCAACCTTGCGCAACGCACCGAGTTGGCGCGCTACGCGCAGTTGCTTGATTTCATCGTCCAGCGTGAGTCCGTAGCCGGATTTGATTTCCAGCGTGGTGATGCCTTCGGCGAGCATCGCGTCCAGGCGCGGCAAGCTGGCGGCCAGCAGTTGCGCATCGTCGGCTGCGCGGGTGGCGCGCACGGTCGCCACGATGCCCCCGCCAGCTGCGGCGATCTCGGCATAGCTGGCACCGCGCAGGCGTTGTTCGAATTCATTGGCGCGGTTGCCGGCGTACACCAGGTGGGTATGGCAATCGATCAAGCCTGGGCTGATCCAGCGGCGCTGGCAGTCGTGCCTGCTGTCGGGCTGCAGCGCTGGCGCTAGAGCGGCTGGGCCGGCGTAGACGATGCGGCCCTGCTGGCAGGCGACGATGCCGTCGTCCACGATGCCCAGGCCGCCATCGGCCGCATCCAGGGTCATCAGTTGCGCGTTGTGCCAGAGAACGTCGCAATGCATGGCGCAGGCTCGTGGTGTCTGATATGTATATACAATAGATTCGGCAATCGAGGGTGTCCAGTGGCAGACCAACAGATGCAGGTGTTCTGGGCCGCCCGGGCGTTGTTGCCCGACGGCTGGGCCAGCGGGGTGCAGATCGCGGTAGCGCAGGGCCGCATTGCCTCGGTGCAGGTCGATGTGCCTGCTGCCGTCAGCGACACGCGCTGCGAGGTGCTACTGCCCGGTCTGGGCAATGTGCATAGCCACGCCTTTCAGCGCGGCATGGCGGGGTTGACCGAGGTCGGCGGGCGCAGCGGCGACAGCTTCTGGAGCTGGCGCGAGCTGATGTACCGCTTCGTCGACCGGCTGGACCCGGACAGCCTGCAGGCGATCGCCGAACAGGCGTATGTGGAAATGCTCGAAAGCGGCTTCACCCGCGTCGGCGAATTCCACTACCTGCACCACACGGTAAGCGGCGCGCCGTATGCGCATGCTGGCGAAATGTCCGGGCGCATTGCCGCCGCGGCCGACACCACCGGTATCGGGCTCAGCTTGCTGCCGGTGTTCTACGCGCATTCGGATTTCGGTGGCGCCGCTCCCAACCCGGCGCAGCGTCGCCTGATTCACGACATCGACGGATTCGCGCGCCTGCTGGACGACTGCAGCCACCGCCTGAAAGCGCTGCCGGACGCGGTGCTCGGGCTGGCGCCGCACAGTTTGCGTGCAGTGACCCCGCAGCAATTGGCGGCGTTGGTGCCGCTCACCGATGGACCCATCCACATCCATATCGCCGAACAACAGCGCGAGGTGGACGCCTGTCTTGCCTGGTCTCATCAACGCCCGGTGCAGTGGCTGCTGGCCAACGCGCCGGTGGATGCACGCTGGTGCCTGGTGCATGCCACGCACGTGGAAGCACGCGAACTGCAGGCGATTGTCGCCAGCGGCGCGGTCGTCGGTCTGTGCCCGATCACCGAAGCGAACCTGGGTGACGGCGTCTTCCCGATGCAGGCATTTGCCGCTGCGGGCGGACGCTTCGGCGTGGGCTCGGATTCGAATGTGCTGATCGATGCAGCCGAAGAACTGCGCCTGCTCGAATACGGGCAGCGCCTGACGCTGCAGGCGCGCAATGTATTGGCACAAGGGCCAGTCTCCAGCGGGCGCTGGCTCTACGATCAGGCCGGCATTGGTGCTGGGCAGGCGTTGGGCGTCGCGCACACCGGCATCCGTGCCGGCGCTGCGGCCGATCTGATCGAATTGGACACGACGCATCCGGCCCTGCTGGCGCGCAGCGACGACGCCTTGCTGGACAGTTGGCTGTTCGCCGCGCGTGGATCGGCGGTACGCAATGTCTGGCGTGGCGGGCGCTGGGTGGTGCGCGACGGGCAGCATGTCGACCGCGCGCGTATTGCCACGCGGTTTGCTGCGGTGCTGCGCAGCCTGCTGGGCAGATGACATCGGCTAGCCAAATGTAGCGAGCAGCCGCCAGATTGATACAAATTGCGCGTAGGAATCGAGGTGTACGCGTTGTCGCTGCCGATTCCGAGCAGCGGCCGCACCTGGCAGACCCGCGCCTTAACGTTCTTAGCCGCTATTAGCGGATGCGCACACAATGCTGTTGCTGGAGCCGCTGAAAACGCTGCTGCGTTGGCCGGGCAGATGCACGCAGTGCCCTCATCAATGCAGCGTGTGCAGGGTGCATGCCGCACTGTGCACCTGGCGCACCCGCCCGACAATGTGGCATGCCGATTGGATAGCCGCTCTTTCCGGAGACCCGAGCTTTGACCGCCACTACCACCATTGCGCCTGGCACCTTGCATCAGCGCATCCGCCAGGATCTGGAGCAACGCATCCATAGCGGCGACTGGCCGCCCGGGCATCGCGTGCCGCCCGAGCACGAGTTGATGGCGCAATACGGCTGCTCGCGCATGACCGTGAACAAGGTGCTCGGCTTGCTGGCCGATGCCGGCATGATCGAACGCCGCCGTCGTACCGGCTCGTTCGTGGCGCGGCAGCATCCGCATCTGGAACAGGTGGCGCTCTCGATCCCGGACATCGAAGTGGAAATGACCACACGCGGGCATGCCTATCGCTTCGCGTTGTTGTCGCGGCAACTGCGCAACGTCTGCCAGCGCGTGCCACAGGAACGTGCATTGGGCAGCACCGGCAAGCTGCTGGCTTTGCGCAGCGTGCATCTGGCCGACGACCGCCCGTTTGCGCTCGAACAGCGCGTGATCGATATCACCACGGTGCCTGAGGCGTTGGCGCAACCATTCACCGAGATGGCGCCGGGCAGCTGGTTATTGCGCAACGTGCCATGGACGCGCGCCGAGCACCGCATCAGTGCGATCAGCGCCGACGCGGCGCAGGCCAAGCAGCTGCAGGCGGACGATGGCGCGGCCTGTCTGGTCATCGACCGCCACACCTGGCGCGGCGACCAACCGGTGACCTACGTGCGCCAGATGTTTCTAGGCGGCTCGTACGATCTGGTGGCGCGGTTTGCGCCTGGAATGCGCTGACAGGGGTGGTCTCGGCAGGCGATGGGCGCGCCGTCGTAGCGCGCATGCCGCTACCAACGGTTATCGGCGAGGTGGGGCTCGCTGCATTTGGTGCGATTGCTCGCAAGCCTGCGCGCCACAGCACGAACGTAGCAAGCAACGCACCACGATCAAATCGTAGTGCACTGGCGCCAGCGCACCGGCTCGGCGACTCCCGGGCGTGGGTTGAGCTGCACGCGCACCGTGCGCAGGTACGGGTAGCGTTCCAGCTCGCGGCAGATCAGCGGCCATGCCGCGCTGGCTTCCACCGTGCGATCCACCACCAGCGTCGCCTGGGTCAGCCAGATGCCGCGTACCAGGCCCGGCGTCTGCGCCAACGCTTTGGACACCTCGCGCTGATAGCTCTGCATGGTGGCAGCATCCGGTTCTGCGCCGGCTGCCGGCGTTGCCCGCGTCGATGACGCAGGTGGTGGCGTCGGCTGCGCCGTGGTCGCGGCGGGCGTACTTGAAGCCACCGCGCGTGTTGGTGCAGGAACAGGCGAGGACACCGCAGCACGCGGTGCGGCGGGCGCCGCAGCTGGCGGGCGCAGTGCCAGCACTGCCATGACTGCCAGCATTGCCAGCGCGGCACCGGCGATCATGCTGTGCTGGATCGCGCGGCGGCGCGCCGCACCGACCACGCCGGCTTCCACATCGCCAGGCAGATACGGTTTAAGCAGCGGCCACAGGCGCGTCCCGTCCAGCACTTCGATCGCTTGTTTTTCTGCGGCGGCGATCCCTTCGCGCTCCATGCGGCCTTCGGTGACCATCACGCCGCCGTTAGCGCCAGCCAGCCGCGCCATCGCGCCCAGCTCGTTCACTGCCGCCACGCCGATGCGATAACCGCGCCCGTGCTTGCAGGCCACCAGGCGGGTGCCATGCTCGGTTTGCATCATGAAATCGGCAGTGGGCAGGCCGTCCTGCGGCAACTGGGTCGGCTGCCATCCGCGTTGATCCTGCAGCACGCGCAGCACCACGGCGGAAAAATCGCGCCAATGCATGGTCGACAACGCACGTACGCCTCCGTGCATTTCACTGGCGCGTCGCCGCACCAGCCAGAGATAAGCACACACCGCCAGCCAAAGCAGCAGCGCAGCCAAGGGCGCCAAAATCCAGGAAGGCATAAGCATCAAGCGATGGCGCGTATAACGAATCGTGTGTCTAGAAGAATCCTTCGCGAAAGATTCGTCAATGGATCGCTGGCTGCGATATCGCTAGCCGTGATCCAGATAGCGAAAGACCCGCCAGTCCGAAGCCGTGAGGGGAGGGGAGCAAACGGACTTCGTAACGCAGGACTGGCGGGTCGTTCCCGATTGTCCAAAAAAAACATGTTGCTTTGCAACATTGGGAATCGGAGTGGCGTTGGAGAGCTAAGTCGCTGATTCCAAAAGCCTGTGTAGATCTCAGTCGCACACCGACCGTGCTACAGCTCGATGCCAATCCAGCGCCAACGCACCGACTGCTGCCTCGCTGCCTGCATCGTTCAAGGGATCGGCTAAGGCCGGAAAATGTTCACATTGGCCCAGTGCTGCCGGTTGGTGACAAGGCGTCGCGGCGGGTAGGCCAGTTTTCAAAGCAGGCCCGCGCTCAGCGCCCTTGCCCGGCGCGAAACACCTTCCACGTGTCAGCCGTCCTGCCTTTACCAGATGGGAAACAACCGCCCCACCTTACGATGGCGCGGTTGCTTTTACCGTTGCTTATTCAGAGTCGAACGCACCGGGGGTGCCGGACGACGTCGTCGACCCCGCACCTGCACCGCTGGTACCCGGCGTCTCGCTGCTGGCGGCTTGCGCCGCCTGGTTGGCGGTGCGGTTGGCACGCTTGGTGGCCGCCGTGTTGGCACGCACCTGGGCCTTGAGCGATTCGACCTCGCGGCGCAGGTTTTCCAGCTCTTCCTGCTCGGGGATGTTGAGCGTGCGTAGCACACCCTTCACGCGCTCGTCGAAGGCCTTGCCCAGCTTGTCCCACCCGCGCACGGCGGTGTCGCGCGCCTGTTCGAACTGGGTTTCCACTTCTTCGCGCAATTCGTCAACGCTTTCGGCCGCCTTGCGCTGCCCGGTGCGTTCGTAGGCAGCGCCTTCGCGCACCAGCGAGTCGAACAACTTGCCGCCCTCGCTCTGCACGCGGCCAAGCGCGCCCAGCCCTGCCAGCCACACGGTCTGCGCCGATTCGCCGAGCCGGCGCGAGATCTGTTCGGCTTGCGCCTGGAAGCCGTGGGCCGCGTTGTCGCGGTTACCGTTCTGATCGTATCCGGTCGTCATGCGATGCTCCTGTAGGTTGCCAAAGTGACGTTGCCTTCACCCTAGTACCGACCCTGCATCGGACAGGTGAAGCGTTGTCCGATCAGGTGGGTTGCCAGCATCTACCCGCAAGCGCCAGGGCAGGTGACTTGGCGCTGAAGCAGCGCCGCGCCACGCGTGCGTTCAGGCCAGTTTCTCGGCCAGCAAGCGGCGGATTTCCGATTCCACCATCGGCTGCATGGCCGACAGCAAGAAGCCCAGCTCGGCGGTGACGTGTACTTGCTGCGGCAGCAGCGCGATCGCCCCATCCACGCCGGCACGTGCGATGCGCAAGGTATCGCCTTCCCAATGCGAGGCGATGCCGTAGCGATCGGTCAGCTTGCGCGCCGCCTCGTCGATGGCCGCGCGGGCCTGGGCCGGCGTCAAGGAATGGTCGTGGCGGATATCGATGCTGGACATGGGTGCGATGGGTCACGCGAAAAGTGAGGGCGCATTGTGCGCATGCGCGGCCCCGGCTCCAAGTGTGCCCGTGCGCGACATTGCTGGCCATGTCAGGAAGGCGGGCCTGCAACGCGCGCCGTGCGCCGTCACTGCGCACGCTCAACCAGGCTGCATCGCGTTCCCGATGCGCGCCTGACTGCACCCCGGCAAGCTCCGATCACGCCAGATGGCCGCACGCGGGAGCAAACCTGCTAGGCTGCGGCCGGTGCGCGACCTGCAAGTTCATTTCACCCACCGGCAGCAGCCGGATCATCCCCTCAAGCCCGGCGTCCACCGGATCGTCCGCCATGCCTCCGGCAGCGTGCGGGTGGTCAGCGATGCGCAGGGAGCGTTGCTGTTGGCGCAGTTCTGCCTGGACCAGCGCGGTCTGTGGTTGCAGGTGGCCAACGGCATCCGCGGCATCCACGTCAATGGGCGTCCGGTTCGTCGCATGGCACTGCTACGCCCAGGCGATGCGATCTATGCCGATGGCGTGGAGATGCTGCTACGCAGTGCGCCCTCAACTGCGCCGTCCAACGATAGTCAGGAAGACACGGCCGGCTTGAGCGAGGTCTGCCTGTTGCTGCGTGGGGTGGGCGGTCGTCATCACGGGCGGAGTTTCACCCTGGATCGCTCGCGTCTGGTCGGCGGCGACGCCGCCGCCGACATCGTCATCGACGACCCTGCGTTCGCTGCACAGCACGCGCGGTTGGAGCGTCATGGCGACCGCGTCCTGATCCGCGATCTGGGGTCGGAAGAAGGCAGCTGGATCAATGGCGTACAGGTACGCGATGGCTGGCTGCAGGCCGGCGATCAGGTCGTTTTCGACGCGCGCCACCGGTTTGTGGTGGAAGTGCCGCGTACCCACCACAGCACCACCTGGGACCTGCCCGACACCGAACCGCAGCCGCAGCCGCGTGCCGTTGCAGAGCCGCCGCGCGCGCCAGTGAAGGTGGCCCGTTGGCCCTGGTTGCTGCTCAGCGCGGTGTTGTTGGCGGCAGCGTTGAGCGCCTTGCTGTGGTTCGGCGCGCGCTGAGTTTTTTCCAGACACGCCAGCCCAGCAACACCGCAAGAATGCCGGCATACAGCGCCGGCTCGCGGATATCGGACTTCACGAGCCACCAGAAATGCAGCACTGCAAGCAGCCCGATCGGGTAGATCAGCATGTGCAGGCGGCCCCAATTGCGCTTGAGCCGACGCATCCAGCCCTGGGTCGAGGTGATCGCCAGCGGCATCAGCAGCAGCCACGCGGCAAATCCCACCGTGATGTAGGGGCGTTTAAGGATCTCTTCGAAAATCTGCGTCCAGAAACCGCGCAGGTCCAATGTGAGATAAGCCGCCAGGTGCACGGTGGCGTAGAAGAACGCGTACAGGCCCAGCATGCGGCGGAAGCGGATCAATACCGCTTGCCCGGTGAGTTGGCGCAATGGGGTGATTGCCAACGTGATCAGCAGCAAGCGCAGCGCCCACAGCCCGGTGCGGTGCTCGATTTCGGCGACCGGGTCGGCGCCCAATGCGTCGCTACCGCTCTGCCATACCTGCCAGAATTGCCAGCCGAGCAGGGCGATCGGCACCAGCGCGGCGATGTGGACCAGTGCCTTGGCAGCGATCACGGACGTGGAGGTCTTGGCCATGCGATCTCATTCATGAAGCGGTTTGCGGAGGAGAAGGTCCGCAGCTGCGTGTCATGCGCGTCAGCCACAGTGCGAATAAGTGTGCGGCATTGCGCGGCGATACGTTGCGGACAACCTCTTGTCCTGCCCGGTCGTGCTCCGCCACTCGCTGCCCCAAGACGCCGGACTACCGTACGAGGGATGCATCGTGGGAGCGCGCTGGCGCACGATGAGGCAGTACCGGTGCTTCATCGCGCTTGGACAGTGAGCCGGCCTCAGGTGACTTGAGCGATCACTCTAGAACCACTTCTTCAGATCCATGCCTGTATACAACGAAGCGACCTGATCGGCATACCCGTTAAAGGGTTTCGTCGCGATGCGCTCGGCGAAGAGCTTGCTGGCGGTACCGGCAATGCGGCGCTCGGTCTTTTGGCTCCAGCGCGGGTGGTCCACCGCCGGATTGACGTTGGAGAAAAAGCCGTATTCCGAAGGTTGCAGATCGTGCCACGCGGTCTCGGGCATCTTTTCGACGAAGCGGATTTCCACAATCGACTTGATGCTCTTGAAGCCGTATTTCCACGGCACCACCAGCCGCAACGGCGCGCCATTCTGCTGTGGCAGCGGCTTACCGTACAGGCCGGTGGCCAGCAGGGTCAGCGGGTGCATCGCCTCGTCGATACGCAGGCCTTCCCGATACGGCCAGTTGATCGAGCGGTAGCGCACGCCCGGCATCTGTTGCGGATCAGCCAGCGTGGTGAATGCCACGTACTTGGCCTTGGAGGTCGGCGCGAAGCGCTTGAGCACTTCGCCCAATGGCACGCCCGTCCACGGGATCACCATCGACCAGCCTTCCACGCAGCGCAGCCGGTAAATGCGTTCCTCCGGCGTGATGCCCTTGAGCAATTCGTCCAGCGACAGGCTGCCCGGCTTCTCGCACTCGCCGCTGACCTTCACCGTCCACGGCGACAGCTTCAATGTCTTGGCCGCTTTGGACGGATCGGTCTTGTCGGTACCGAACTCGTAAAAATTGTTGTAGCTGGTGACGTCTTCCAGCCGTGTCAGTTCCTCGGCGGTACGGAAGCCGCTGCGCGCCTGCGCCGGGGTCACCACGGTCTTGGGCGGAGGCGGTGGATCGGCCTCGGCGCATCCAGTCACCCCCAGCGCCGGGGTCAACGCAAAGAACTGCAGCAGCCGGCGACGGTCGCGATAGACGGCCTCATCGGTGATCTCGCTGGACGGCAATTTGAAAGCATCGCGAAACGACATGGCAGGCTCCGGCAGTGGCTGCAGCGTGAGAGTAACGAACCGGGACAAAAGTTCGCTTTGATGCATGCCTACGTTACGTCAGGCTCAGTCAAAAGGATGCAGCTGCAACTTTTTTGCCCGCTGCCAAGCCCGATGCGCTGCGGCATACTAGAAGGCTAGCTCGACAAGGTGTGCCATGACACGCGCGTTCAATTTCAGTGCCGGCCCTGCGACATTGCCGGAATCGGTCCTGCGGCAGGCGCAGGCGGAGATGGTCGAGTGGAACGGCGTTGGCGCCTCGATCGTGGAAATCAGCCACCGCAGCGCGGAGTTCATGGCGGTGGCGGCCGCTGCCGAAGCCGATCTGCGCAGTTTGTTGTCGATTCCCGACGACTATGCAGTGATGTTCACCGCCGGTGGCGCCACCACCATCCAGGCGCTGCTGCCGCTCAACTTCGCGGCGCCCGGCCAGGCGGCCGACTATGTGATCACCGGGCATTGGGGCAAGACGGCGATCAAGCAGGCGGCCACGTATGTGGATGCGCGCATCGCGGTCGACGCGCAGGCCGATGGCTTCATCGACATCCCGCCGGCGGCCAGCTGGACCTTGTCGCCGCACTCGGCCTACGTACACATCACCGCCAACGAAACCATCCATGGCGTCGAATTTCGCGACACGCCGGACGTGGGCACGCTGCCGCTGTTCGCCGACTTCAGTTCGTCGATCGCCTCCGAGCCGCTGGATATTTCGCGCTACGGCCTGATCTATGCGGGCGCACAGAAGAACCTCGGCCCGGTCGGCATTTCGGTGGTGATCGTGCGGCGCGATCTGCTGGAGCGCGCCGGGCAGCCGCGTGCGGACATCTTCAATTACGCCTCGCATGTCGCGCGCGATTCGATGCTCAACACGCCGCCGACGTGGAACTGGTATCTGCTCGGGCTCACTGTGAAGTGGATGCTGCAGCAGGGCGGTGTGCAGGAGTTTGCGCGCCGCAATGCCGAAAAGGCCGCGCTGGTGTATGGGGCCATCGACGGCTCTGGCGGCTTCTACCGCAATCTGGTCAATCCGGCAGTGCGTTCGCGCATGAACATCCCGTTCTTTCTCCCGGACGAGCAACTGGATACGTTGTTCGTCAGCGAATCCAAGGCGGCCGGGTTGCTCGCGTTGAAGGGTCACAAGGCAGTCGGCGGCATCCGTGCGTCGCTGTACAACGCGATGCCGGTCGCGGGCGCGCAAGCGCTGGCTACTTTTATGCGCGACTTCCAGCAGCGTCACGGCTGAGTCTTCATTTACCTGCGGCGTCTGCCGCGTAGGCGCATGCGCTGCCAGCGGACATGCGCCGTCATTTTAGGAATGCCCAGCGATGGCTCCAAAGTCCAACAAGCCCACGGCCGCCACTGGCGGCAAAAACAAGCCGGCGAAGACATCCGCGGGCGCGTCAGTCACTAAGGATGCAAACACGCCGGCTGACAAATCTGCGATCAAGACCGCCGCACCGGTGCTGGCCGATGTGCGTGCCAAGATCGACGAGATCGACCGCAATATCCAGGCGCTGATCGCCGAGCGCGCCAACTTTGCGCATCAGGTCGGCAAGGCCAAGGGCAAGCTCGCGGCGGCGGTGGATTACTACCGCCCTGAGCGCGAGGCGCAAGTGCTGCGCATGGTAGTGGACCGCAACGAAGGCCCACTCAGTGACGAAGTGCTGGTGCACGTCTACCGCGAAATCATGTCGGCGTGCCTTGCACAGCAGGAGCCGCTGAAGATCGGCTACCTCGGCCCGGAAGGCACCTTCAGCCAGCAGGCGGTGCTCAAGCATTTCGGCCGCTCGGCGGTGGGACTGCCGATGGCCACCATCGAAGAAGTATTCCAGGAAGTGGAAGCCGGCAACGCCGATTTCGGTGTGGTGCCGGTGGAAAATTCCGGGCAGGGCACCATCCAGGTCACCCTGGATATGTTCCTGACCTCCAATCTCAAAATCTGCGGCGAAGTCGAGCTGCGCGTACATCAGTACCTGCTCTCGCGTAACGGCCGGCTGGAGGACATCGAGCGTATCTATGCGCATTCGCAATCCTTCGCACAGACCGCCGGTTGGCTGCGTTCGCACCTGCCCAAGGTGGAGAAGATCGCCGTCTCCAGCAATGCCGAGGGCGCGCGGCGCGCGCGCAACGCCGAAGATGCTGCAGCGATCGGCGGCGAGAGCGCCGCGCACGTGTATGGCCTGAAGAAAGTCATCATGAAGTCGATCGAAGACGACGACGACAACACCACGCGTTTCCTGGTGATCGGCCGGCAGATCTTTCCCACCTCCGGGCACGACCGCACCTCGGTGCTGGTGTTCATCCACGACAAGCCGGGCGCGTTGTTCGACGTGCTCAGCCCGTTCGCGCGGCATGGCATCAGCATGAACCGCATCGAGTCGCGTCCCTCGCATCAGGCCAAGTGGGAATACGGTTTCTTCATCGACCTGGCCGGCCACGTGGAAGACGAGGCGATGAAGCAGGCGCTGGCCGAACTGAAAGCGCACTCGGCACAGATCAAGGTGCTGGGGTCGTATCCGGTGGCCATTCCCTGAGCATCGAAGCTCGATACGACAGTCACCGCTGGCGCGCCGCTATCTTTGTGGTGGCAGCGCCGCAACTTTCTTCAAAGCGCATCGTCAGCGTTGGCGATGTCGCAGCCATCGGATCACACGCATGAGCAGCAGCACGCACCATTGGATCGCCCGTCGCGGCACCGTATTGCAGGGCAGTCTGGCCATTCCTGGCGATAAATCGGTCTCGCATCGCGCGGTGATGTTCGCCGCGCTCGCTGATGGTGTTTCGCGGATCGATGGCTTTCTCGAAGGCGAAGACACACGCTCTACCGCCGCCATTTTCGCCAAGCTAGGCGTCCGCATCGAGACGCCGTCGGCGTCGCAGCGCATCGTGCACGGTGTGGGTGTGGATGGCCTGCAGGCACCGGCCGAGGCGCTGGATTGCGGTAATGCCGGCACCGGCATGCGCCTGTTGGCCGGCTTGCTGGCCGCGCAGCGCTTCGACAGTGTGCTGGTAGGTGACGAGTCGTTGTCCAAGCGGCCAATGCGGCGCGTGACCGGCCCGCTGGCGCAGATGGGCGCGCGGATCGACACGCAGGACGACGGCACTCCGCCATTGCGCGTACACGGTGGGCAAGCGCTGCATGGCATCGATTTCGTGTCGCCGGTTGCCAGTGCGCAGGTCAAGTCTGCGGTGCTGCTGGCGGGTCTCTATGCGCAAGGTGAGACGTCGGTGACCGAGCCGCATCCCACCCGCGACTACACTGAGCGCATGCTGTCGGCGTTCGGCGTGGACATCGACTTTTCGCCCGGTAAAGCACGTTTGCGCGGCGGGCAGCGTCTGCGCGCGACCGATATCGCGGTACCTGCGGATTTTTCGTCGGCAGCGTTCTTCATCGTTGCAGCCAGTAGTGTCCCCGGCTCGGAAGTGGTGCTACGCGCGGTCGGCTTGAATCCCCGTCGCACCGGGCTGCTGGCCGCATTGCGCCTGATGGGTGCAGATATCAGCGAAGAGAATCATGCCGAACATGGCGGTGAGCCGGTCGCCGATCTACGTGTGCGTTACGCGCCATTGCGCGGCGCGCAGATTCCCGAAGCGCTGGTGCCCGACATGATCGACGAGTTCCCGGCCTTGTTCGTGGCTGCGGCTGCGGCGAGTGGACAGACCGTGGTGACCGGCGCTGCCGAATTGCGGGTCAAAGAATCCGATCGTTTGGCGGCCATGGCCACAGGCCTGCGTACGCTCGGCGTGCGAGTCGACGAAACGCCGGATGGTGCCACCATCCACGGCGGCAGCATCGGCAGCGGCGTGATCGAAAGTCATGGCGACCATCGCATTGCGATGGCGTTCGCTATCGCCGGCCAGCTGTCTACCGGCAGCGTGCAGGTGAATGATGTGGCGAACGTGGCGACGTCGTTCCCGGGCTTCGACACCCTGGCGCAGGGCGCGGGTTTTGGGCTGGAAACGGCTGAATAGATGCAACGCGTTTTCGCCGATTCAGCGGCGTGCGCTTCAGGCGAACCGGGCGGCTGCCACGAACGGCTGCTGCCGTCCGCGACGCAGATACCGCGACATGCTTTAGCCTCCACTCCGGGGCAAGTGTGCAGCCCTCCGGCATCACCCAGCAGCGACGGTCTTCTCCGGAGCGGCTTCATGAGTCGGACGAAAGCCCGCAGAAGACTTGCCTGAGACAGCGGTGCCAATCAGCTACACGGTCAAACAGGGTCTGTTTCAGCGCTCCTCAGGCCAAGCGCCGCGGGGGCGCCTTGGCGCTGATTTCAGAAACTTCTGCGCTGAAGCACCCTCAGTGCTGCGCCGTGAACTCCACCGGCACTTGCACGCTGCTCACCACGGCGTGGCCGTCGCGCGTTGCCGGCTCGAAGCGCCATTGACGCAGGCTCTCCACCACGGCCGCATCCAGGCGGGGATCAGCGCTGCCGCTGCGGTCGACGATGGTCACATCGCTCACCCGGCCCTGCACATCCAGCTGCAGACGTGCGGTGCGGCTGCCCTGGATGTCCGCATGTGCCACAGCGGCCGGGTAGCTCGGCATAGCGTTGCCCGGCAGTGGCTTGGCCTCCACGCTGCTGATCGCGGGACGCGCAGGCTGGTGCGCCACCATCGTCATCGCGCGCGGGGCATCGGTGGTCGGCAGGATCTGGCGGCTCGCCGCCGGCAGTGGCTGGGTGTCCTTGGCGAAGGATTCGTCGCTATGGCGTGCCCACCACCAACTCGGGACCACGATCAACAGCGCAATCAGCGTCGCCCACATCCAAGGCGACGCGCCGTCGCTGTGCTCATTCTGCTGCCGCTCCACAGTGCGCTTGCCCTGTTGAGGCAGCGACGACGGATGGGCGGATGACGGATTCGAAATGAAGGACATGGCCGGCCTCCTGGCGCATCTGCGGGATGACGGGGCCAGTCTGGTCGGCGGTACCTGAGGGAGAGCTAAGGCGGCGGGCGGACGAAGCGCTGGAGCTTCCTGGATGTTCAGCTTAGTCAAGCTGACATTGCGGCACGGTTAAATTCGCATGGTCTTTGTGGCGACGCAGCGTTAGCTGAGGCATGTACCACCTGACTCTGGCACCCGCGCAGTCGCGCGGGCGCAGGCGCGACAGGGGTTAGCCGCGCTTACTGCGCAGGCTTGAACTCGAATGGGATGTCCGTGCTGCCGGCCACTGGCTGTCCATTGCGTTGCGCAGGATGAAAGCGCCAATGCCGCACTGCTTCCATGGCCGCGCGGTCCAGATCGCGCGAGCCGCTGCGCTGCACCAGGGTCACGCCGCCGGGATTGCCTGCAGCATCCACGTCCACCCGCACCACCACATCGCCGGCATCGCCGCGACGCAATGCGGCCGACGGGTAGCGGGGCGGCGGCATCTGGCCCTGGATCGGTACCGGACGATCGCCGCCGGCGACCGGCGCTTTCGACGGTGCCGCGCTTCCAGGAGCACCAGGCGCTGCATCTTCCGGCAGCGGCGTCGGCGCAGGCGGGGCCGGTGGCGCGGTATCCACCAGGGTCGGGGTTTCGGCCGGCGGTTTGGCCTGCTGCATGTCGCTGGCACCGTCCTGGGCCGGTAACGGTGCCGGCAGCGGCGCAATGCTGTCGTCGGGCTGCGCGCCTGCGGTCGGCTGCGCTGGCGAGGCCTTGTAGAAGTCGTCCTTGCGGCCGGTCGCCCAGACCAGCAGGAACAACAGCAGGCCGGCAGCGAAGGCGATGCCGGCAATTTTCAGCGTGTGGCGGGGCAGACGCAGAACGAGATGGCGATCGGACGCAGGGCGGGGCACGGGCATAGGGCTCACCTGAAGAATCGGCGTAATTCTGGCATAGCCGCAGTGAATCGATCGCAGCAGGTGGCGGAACAGGCGATAATCTCGCGCTATCCCACTGACGCCCATATTCCGATGCTAGATCCGGCCCTGCTTCGCCACCACCCCGCCGACCTTGCCGAGCGCCTGCGCAGCACGCGCAGCTTCTCCCTGGACACCGCGGAACTGGAGTCGCTGGAGAGCGAGCGCAAGCGCATCCAGGTGCGCACGCAGGAACTGCAGAGCCAGCGCAATTCCAAATCCAAGGCGATTGGGCAGGCCAAGGCCAAGGGCGAAGATGTCGCCGCGCTGATGGCCGAAGTGGCTGGGTTCGGCGATGAGCTCAAGGCATCCGAAGACGCCCTGGAGGCGATTCGCACCAAGCTCGAGGTCATCGCGCTGGGCCTGCCCAATCTGCCGGCCGACGATGTGCCGCTCGGTAAGGATGAGGGCGAAAACGTCGAGCAATCGCGTTGGGGCACGCCGCGCCAGTTCGATTTCCAGGTCAAGGACCATGTGGAACTTGGCGCCCCGCACGGCTGGCTGGATGGCGAAACGGCAGCCAAATTGTCGGGCGCGCGTTTTACCGTGCTGCGCGGCCCGGTCGCGCGTCTGCATCGTGCGCTGGCGCAGTTCATGCTGGACCTGCATGTGGGCGCGCATGGCTACGAAGAAACCAATGTGCCGCTGCTGGTCAATGCCGACTCGATGCGTGGTACCGGTCAGCTACCGAAATTCGAGGACGATTTGTTTCAGACCGAAGTGGGCGAATCGCGGCGTTACCTGATCCCCACCTCCGAAGTGCCGCTGACCAACATCGTGCGCGACGAGATCGTCGATGCCGAACGTCTGCCGCTGCGCATGACCGCACATTCGATGTGTTTCCGCGCCGAAGCCGGCAGCGGCGGCCGCGATACGCGCGGCATGATCCGCCAGCATCAATTCGAAAAAGTGGAGTTGGTCACCGTTTGCGCGCCGGAAGACAGCGATGCCGAACATCAGCGCATGACGCGTTGTGCCGAAGTGGTGCTGGAACAACTCGGCCTGCCGTATCGCAAGGTGTTGCTGTGTACCGGCGACATGGGTTTTTCCGCGATCAAGACCTACGATCTGGAGGTCTGGCTGCCGTCGCAGAACACCTACCGCGAAATTTCGTCCTGCTCCAATTGCGGCGATTTCCAGGCGCGGCGTATGCAGGCGCGCTGGCGCAACCCGGTCAGCGGCAAGCCGGAGTTGCTGCACACACTCAACGGCTCCGGCACTGCCGTGGGCCGCGCGATGATTGCAGTGATGGAGAACTACCAGAACGCCGATGGATCGATCGATGTGCCGCAGGTGCTGCGTCCGTACATGGGGGGCATCGAGCGGATCGGCTGAGCGCGACGAACGCAACGCCTGCGCTCGCCGCCGGGCGGGTGCGGACGGCGTTCAGTGCGTCTTGTGCCATTCGGACGCTCGGTTGCTCTGCACGGGACATGCCCATCGAACAAGCAATCGCGAAGTGTTGGTGGCCGCTTTACGAGGGGCGGGCCAGGCGCAGCTGGCATCATCTGCCGCACATCGTTTGAGTGGGTTTGATCGCGAGCCACCGCACGACTAGATGTTGACGCAAAACAAACGGGACCAGCGATGGTCCCGTTTGTCGTTTATGGCATGTCGCATCCATGCCGATCTTTCGATGCAGCAATGCATCACGCCGCATGCTTACGCGCTGACAGCAGCCTCTTCTTCCGTGTGCAGACCGGCCAGCGCCGATGCCAGTGCATCGGCGCGATGCTGCGGCGAATACGCCACGCCTTCTGCGCGCACAAAGCTGACGTCGTGGATGCCCAGGAAGCCGAACACCTGGCGCAGATACGGCTCCTGAAAGTCATTGGTCGGCTCGGCATAAATGCCACCACGCGCGCTGGCAATGATGACGCGCTTGCCGCCGGCTAGGCCTTCCGGCCCATTGGCGGTGTATTGGAAGGTACGCCCGGCCACTGCGATGCGGTCGATCCATGCCTTGAGCGTGGACGGAATGGCGAAGTTGTACATCGGCGCGCCAATCACGATGACATCGGCTTGCAAAAACTGCTGCATCACCGCTTCGGCGGCCGCAGCTTCTGCCGGATCGGTCTGCGCCAGCGTTTGCGAGGTCAGGTGCGGAATCGGGTCGCGGTCGAGGTCGCGATAGGTCACTTCCGCCTCCGGGTAAAGCCGGTGCTGCTGCTCCACGATGGCGGCGCTGAGCTCGCGGCTGATGGAGTTGACGCCGAGTGCGCTGGAATCGAGGTGGAGCAGTTTCATGGCAGTGACCTGTGGCAAGCGGCAGCGCCGCGGAGGTGTGTAGCCTAGGTCGTTGCTCTGTTGGGATAAAGGTGCTTAAATATCACTTATCGTTCTATCCATGGATGCATGTGCCATGCACGACCTGAATGACCTGTACTACTTCGCGATGGTGGTGGACCACGGCGGCTTTGCCGCTGCCGAGCGTGCACTGGGGATTCCCAAATCGCGCCTGAGCCGACGCATCAGCCAGCTCGAAACCGACCTGGGTGTGCGGCTGCTGCAACGCTCCACGCGCCGCTTCGCGGTCACCGATGTCGGCACCAGCGTGCACCGGCACGCCCAGACCATGCTGGCCGAGGCGCAGGCCGCGCGCGAGGTGGTGGATCGTCTCAGCGCCGAGCCGCGCGGTCTTGTACGTGTGAGCGTTCCCGTCTCGCTGGCGCAGATCCAGCTGCCCAAGTTATTGCCGGAATTCCTGGCCAGATATCCCAAGGTGCGGCTGCAGCTCAACATCAGCAATCGCCGCGTCGATGTGATCAACGAGGGCTACGACATCGCCCTGCGCGTGCGTTCGCGCCTGGACGACGACGGTAGCCTGGTGATGCGCAGCTTTGGCCAGGTGCAGGAATTGCTGGTCGCCAGCCCCAAATATCTTGACCGCGCCGGGCGCCCCAAGGACCCGAGCGAGCTGGCCAACCACACCACCATGAGCACCAGCGAAGACGAAGCGCATCAGCGCTGGGAACTGCACGGCCCGAACGGCGAAATGCGCCGCGTGGACCTGCAGCCGCGCCTGGCCGGCTTCGACTTCCCGCTGCTGCAATCGATGGCGCGCGACGGCTTCGGCATCACCATGCTGCCGGAAACCGTGTGTGCCGAAGCAGTGCGCAGCGGCGAGCTGGAAGTGGTGCTGCCGCACTGGTCGCTGCCGCAAGGCATCTGCCACGCCGTGTTCGCCTCGCGTCGCGGCCTGCTGCCGGCCGTGCGGGTGTTCATCGACTTCCTGGCCGAACACCTGCCGCAGGAAATCGAGCGCTCGCGCCTGGATTGCGGCGGCAACTGCGCCGAACTGGCCGAGAAGCTCAAGCGTGCGGCTGGCACGGCGCCTCGCCTGGTTGTGGCCGAGGCCGGCTAAACGGTCGTGACGAAGCTGGCTAAGGCTGGGTTGGCGGCCGAGGCTGGCCGGCATGTACGTTAGTAGTCCGCTCGCTGCTGAGCAGCCAGTTCGCTGCAGATGTTCGGCAGGTTGCCTGTGTGCTTGGCGTCTTCGCCGACCACGCGGGGTAGCGGCCGAGCAGCATCAATGGCGCGGCACGCTGCGCCAGCCAACGCCGGTAGTGCCACTAAACAAAACGCGCCCGGGCATGCGAGAATGCGCGCCCGGGAGCAATCCTGGGAGTGGTGGCTCTGCACAAGATGCCCGTGCAGCCACCGTCAGGCGTCACCCGCGCAACGCGGGTCGCCAGCGTGACAGCCGATGCCTTCGGGGGTCAGGCGTAGCAGCATCGGAGAGATGGCCGAGCGGTTTAAGGCACCGGTCTTGAAAACCGGCGAAGGGTCAAACCTTCCGTGGGTTCGAATCCCACTCTCTCCGCCAACAAGCGATCAATTCATTGAAATTGAAGCAGTTTTCAGTTGTATGGACGTCGTGGGGATTTGCGGCGCATCAGCTTTTGTCTGTGGGATAGATCCTGGCCAGGAACAACGAGGATTCGGCTGCTAACTCGTCGTCTTCAGCTAGGGAGGCGAGTTCAAGGCAGGAGAGAAGGCATGTGCCAGCGGCAAAACGTAACGCGTCTGCGATTTCTGTAGGGTGGAAATGCTCTTCCGCCACTCCGGACATTCGCCTTGCCAAAAGTTGATACGACACATGCGTGAATTGGTGCAGCGTCTTTTTTGAAGTTTTCCATGTATCTGCCAAGAATTGATCGCTATCCGACCGGCTTTTCTTCCTTATGGCTGTGAGCAGACTCGATGGTTCGATTGACCCTTCGCCTCTTGCCCACGCTTGATAGGCCTGCTCGTCTGAGCCACGTAGGAGCCAGATTGCCCTGACCAATGCTTCGAACTGAGAGCGCAAAAGCGCATAGGCGCTGCCAATTCGGCCGGTTCTGATTAGCTGATTTATCGAAATATAGTGCTCATGCACCAGGTCGATCGCGGCTAGCGCACACTCAGTCTGGGTGGTTGTTTCGATACTCAGTCGATCATGGATCCGGTGGGTCATCCATTGAATGATTTCGCAAGAAAACGATAGCTGATCCAGCACCGCAGGTGACCGCAAAAGCTCTTCTAAAAATTCCTGCGATGGTCCGGTAGACCGGGGTTCGTGCTGCGACACGCCAGATTTCCAAATAGGGATAGTCAATTGTCGTGCGTCATGTCGGGTGCGACAAGTCAAACAGGTTTCACCTCTGGTGATCCTGTAATCTTGCGAACGGATGGTCATTATCAAACAAGCCAGGGATTACAGATGGAAGGCAGCGCTTCATGACCGGCAAGATCAAGCTCAGTGTCGCCATCTCGCTCTTGCTCCTCGCCCTCATTGCAGGGGTCTACCTCTCCGGTCAGTTGATCTTGATGCTCTTGAAGGTGGCTGGGCCGCTTAACGCCGGCACCTACTGGTCTTACTTCAAAGCGCTCGACCTCCCACAGTTCGCTCCCTATGCCACCAAGATCAAGCTGGCTGGTGCCTTGGGCTTCGGTGTGCCGCTGCTGGCCTGGATTGCACTGCTGATCCCGTTGTTCAGGCCAAAGGCCGCCGCCTTACACGGCGACGCACGCTTTGCCTCTGGCAGTGACCTCGCTAAAAAGGACATGCTCAAACCGTCCCCAACCGGCATTGTGGTTGGCAAACACGGTGGCAAGTTGGTGCGCTTGCCTGGTCAGCAGTTTGTGATCCTGGCCGCGCCCACGCGTTCGGGTAAAGGTGTGGGCATCGTCATTCCCAATCTGCTCGACTACCAAGGCTCAGTGGTGGTCCTGGACATCAAGCAGGAGAATTTTGACCTGACCTCGGGTTGGCGCAAGAGCCAAGGCCAAGAGGTCTTTTTGTTCAACCCCTTTGCCGAAGACGGGCGCACCCACCGTTGGAATCCACTCAGCTACATCTCACCGGATCCGGCGTTTCGCGTGTCAGATCTGATGAGTGTCGCGGCGATGCTCTACCCGGATGGGTCGGATGCCCAGAAGTTCTGGGTAAGCCAAGCCCGCAACGCCTTCATGGCGTTTACGCTCTATCTGTTCGATAGCCTCGATGATCAGATCAAGCGCAAGCACCCGAAAGAGACCTGGATGTTCCCAACCCTTGGGATGCTTTATCGCGTGTCGTCAGGAGATGGAAGCGACTTGAAGGGCTATCTCAAAAAGCTCTCGCAGCGCGACTTCCTGGGTCGCGATGCCAAGATGGCCTTCGACAATTTGCTCTCGCAAGCCGAAGAGACCTTCGCCTCGATCATGGGCACCTTCAAGGAGCCGCTCAACCAGTTCATCAATCCGATCCTGGATGAGGCCACCAGCGGCAACGATTTTCTGCTGACTGATGTGCGCAAGAAGAAGATGAGCATCTACATCGGCATCCAGCCGAACAAGCTTGCCGAAAGCCGCTTGTTGATCAACTTGCTGTTTAGTCAGCTCATCAACCTGAACACGAAAGAGCTGCCGCAGAACAACCCGGCGCTCAAGCACCAGTGCTTGCTGCTGATGGATGAGTTCACGTCCATCGGCCGGGTCGACATCATTGCAAGCGCAGTGAGCTACATGGCCGGCTACAACATCCGCTTGCTGCCGATCATCCAGAGCATGGCGCAGCTGGACGCGACCTATGGCAAAGATGTCTCGCGCACGATCATCACCAACCATGCCTTGCAAATCGTCTACGCCCCACGCGAGCAGCAAGACGCCAACGACTACTCGGACATGCTCGGCTACACCTCGGTGCGCAAGAAGAACAAGTCGCACACCAGTGGCAAGCAAAGCAGCGTGTCCTACTCGGAGACCGAGCAGCGCCGTGCCTTGATGCTGCCGCAAGAGTTGAAAGCGATGGGCTTTGACAAGGAAGTCTTCCTCTATGAAGGCATCCCAAGCCCGGTGCTCTGCGAGAAGATCAAGTATTACGAAGATGCCTATTTCACCAAACGGCTGCTACCAAAAGCCGAGGTGAAGAAGCTGTCTGCCGCCGTCTCGGGCTCATAGAAATAGCTCTCAACCACAAATTCAAGCCATGCCGGGAAACGAAGATGCCATTTGTAAATGAATATATTCCTGAGCCGGATGTTGCGAAATACGACTTGGAAGCAATCGACAAAGACTTTGTGGTCGGTGGCACCAATGCAAGAGACTGGACAATTGATCGTGATCGCGACATGTATTTGCGCAATGTCGCAAACGGTGGCGGCACCGAAATCGAGGTCAGAAACCAGACAAAGTTCTCTTTCTATTGGCGTGGCGAGCTCCTGACGCTGAGACTGGATCTGGTCGACGGTGGAGGCGCGCGAGGTCAGCCCGGTTGGTCCCATTGGAGACTGATGTGGATCAATGGTGGAGATGGACTGCCTGAGCATCTCAAGGCTGACAAGGAGCAATTCATAGCTGACCTCAAAGAGGCCTTGCTCTCCTACAAGGATTTTGGCGTCCACTCCAGAAACACGGACTACCACATCGTTTTTGAAATCGATGAGGGGTGCTTGGTGTGAATGGCACGATATCTGCCCAGGACGCAATCGATAGAATTCGTCAGAACCCTGGCGATTACCAAACACCAGAATCGCTGCGGTCGCTCGCCGCACAGGTGGATGCGAATGCCTTCGGCAAGGTCACTGTTCTCTACAGTGGCCCAGCAGCGAAAGACATCTGGTCGACTGATGTCATTGGATCGATGATCGATTCTGGTGAAGACATCCGGGTTATCGATAAAAGTCAGGCATCGAAGTTTCTTAATTCCCGCGAGTTCTATACCGCGCTCGCCGACATCTACGAAATTTCGCCTCGTGAGCTGATAGAGGGGTCTCATCGGGGACCTGCCACGGAGTGGCTCTACCACCCTACGCAAGGTCCTTGGGCAGATGCTTCCGGACGGTTTGCCGATGCAACCGTAGGTGAAGTTCATGCCATCGTGGGCGACGCTCAGCCAAGCCGCGTCTTTGGCGAAATTGAAGTGCCTCGCATTCTTGCCAATCCAAACGTCACCTCGATTGAGGGGCTTCCGCGTGAAGCGCTGGTCGGTGTGAAAGATCGGCTCGGTCAGCAAGCAGCCTTTGAGCTGATCGTGGCCCGTGCGCGTGAACACGAAGGCATGCTGCGCATCCCGGCCAGTGATGATGCGCTCCGCGAGAACAAAGTTCTGAGGCTCGATAACAGAGAGTATTTTCGTGGAACAGCAATTGAGGGAACGTCAAAGGCGTTAGACCAGAGCACGCTTCCGCTCAGTCAGCGTATGAAACCGCCAACCGAGCATGCCCAGGCGGGTCAGGCGCGTTGGGATGAGTGGCAGGGACGCAACATCCAAACCACGCCGGAACCTGAAATCCCAGGCTTGCGTCGCGCCGGGATGACAGCAGGGCTTGCGGGTTTGGGTGTTGCCGCTACCGCCTACGATGCGTCGCAAGCCGGAGAGCGTGTTGGCACGCTGTTGGCACAAGACAACCTCACCGCTGCACGCTCAGAAGCGTTGCACTTTGCTGCGCGAGGCGCGGGCGGCTGGGCGGGAGGCGCCGCTGCCGCTGCCGTTGTTGGCACAACCGGTGCAGGCCCTGTCGCGTTGGTAGTTGCCGATGGTTATCTGTTCAGTGCCGCTGCCGACAAGGCCGCGACCTTGTGGGACAACCGCCAGATCTACACACAGACCGATAAGCAGGGCGTGAGCTGGGAGTTCAACGGCAGCCAGTGGCTTCGCCAAGAAAAAGCCGACTTGCAAGACGATGGCGTGGATACGCCACA
This sequence comes from Xanthomonas prunicola, assembly GCF_002846205.1. Lineage (GTDB taxonomy): Bacteria > Pseudomonadota > Gammaproteobacteria > Xanthomonadales > Xanthomonadaceae > Xanthomonas > Xanthomonas prunicola. Next base: position 2,699 of record NZ_PHKV01000003.1, on the reverse strand, counting down.
GAAGCAGGGCATGTTCGCGCTGCCCGAAAAAGCGCGCGAGCTGAACTATCACGCCAGTGGCGAAGCGACCGAGCAGGCGCTTGGCAAGGTGCAACCCAGTAATCCTTATGTGCAGCCATCCAGTGAGACAGATGCTGCGCATCTTTACGCACGGGATTGGCGGCATGATCCGGCAAGTGGCCAGTGGTCTCGGATGGTCGCCGACGAAGTCGATCGGAACGATCGGCCCATCTGGACGGTGGATCCAGCAAGCCCTGAGCGTAATGCCGCGTTGGACCAGCAAGCAGCCCAGGTGGTTCACGCCAACATCGCCCGAGGTCCGGCCGCAATTGCAGCAACCTATCAAGCTGCGTATCAGCGCAATGGTTGGGGGGACTTCGGCCCCGTGCCAGCGGCCGTGCAAACAGCCTTGAACCCGGACTCGTTGCAAGCCTCGGACGGCAAGCAGTATCAGCGCGATACGCAAGGCCAGTGGCGCCATGACGGCGTTGCTGCCGAAGGCAATGTCCCGTTGGAACTCAACGCAACGCGCGAACGCTTGCAACCGGCATTGGAGCAGCACGCGCAGGCATTGGCACAGATGCCCGCGCGGCAAACGCCAACGCCACAGCAGCAAGACCAGGCCAATACCGAAGCGACCTATGCCGCCTATGGCGTTGCGCCCAATGCCCAGACTGCAGGCGCGATCCAGCTGGCGGTGCAACGGACACGTGAGGCGAACGGAATCGATGCAGCGACCAGCTCTTTGGCATTGGAGCGTGATGCGACCGGCCAATATTCGGTAGACAGCCCCATCCAGCATCTGAGCCGTGGTGCTGATGGTCTGGTGCGCGTCGCAGCAACCACCAGCACCGCCGACATCCATCAGGCACTCGGCGAGGTGCAGTCACTTCGGCAGGAGCAGCCCCCTTCGGCCGGTGCACCAGACCTGCGCATTGATGCGCAATCGCCACAAGAACGCGTTGCTTACGAGCAAGCGTTGCGGGAGGCCAATCGGCAAGGTGTGTCCACGCAAGAAGCGCAACAGGTCGCAAGCTTTGCGGCGACAGCTGTTACCGCCCCGCATGTGGACGAAACCCGAGCGCCTCAGGCAGCCATTGATGCGCAGAGGGATAGAGACGTTGCACGCGCTGCTGAGCAGCCTGCTGTAGCAGAGGCCGGCACACCTGCTCCGGTCGTGATGCCTGTCCCCGTCAACGCGCCTCTGCCAGAAGACGCGCGCCCGGTCGTCAAGCCTGCCGAGCCGAAGCCCGAACCTGTCCAACAACGCAAACCACAAGAGACCCAAGCGCCTGAGGTTGCCGCACCCCCGACAGCCGGCGCAGTCCAGCCTAAGGCGGAGGCATGGGTTCCAACGGCGGCGAGCGCGTCTGCGCCGAGTGCCGGGCCCGCATCATCCGCTTCGACCTCTGCCGATCAAGCGCCTACTCAGGCCACTGTGCCGACGCAGCCGCCGGCATCAAGTGAGGTGGAAGGGCTGCGCCTCGGCGACCGAGGGCAGGAGGTCGAGTTCTTGCAGTATCGCTTGCAGCAAATAGATGCCCGGGGTCCAAACGGTCAGGCCGTGCCGCAAGACGGGCACTATGGTCCAGAGACCGAACATGCCGTGAGGCAGTTCCAGCAAGACCAAGGGTTGCCGGCAACAGGCGTTGCCGGCCAAGACCTGGATGCGGCGTTGTCCCAGGCACAAAGCGCGCGCCGAGATGCCTTGAAACCCGCAGCGCCGACACTGGCAAATGGGCCGGTGGAGCAGGGCAGTGAGCAGCAAGCCCGAGTAGGCACGCCACAGAACGATGCGCCATCGGCTGTTCCATTGCAGGCAGAGCAGCAAGAGGCGGTGCGAGCGCCGTCGCCGGCAATTCCAACGCAGAGCGAAGTGCCGGCACAGATCGTCTTGCCGGAGCGCCAACCCGCTGCCTATGCGTCATCGCCAGGTTTGGGTGGGACAACTGCCCGCTCTAACGCACACGAACACAATGAGGATCGGGTCGAGCAAGCAAGGCCCTTCCAAGATGCCGCTCAGCAGGCGTTTTCCTCTGATCATCGGGATTATGCGTTGTTCTCCGCCATCCAGGCGCAGCTCCCGAAAGGCACCTCCGATGAGAAGACCGCTGAGGTATTGCATGCCGTCAAAGAGTCAGGGATCGAACGTGCGGCTGAACTCCGCAAAGTGATCGTCCAAGATGATGTCGCCTTTGTCTTTGGCAAAACGCCCGGCTTTCACTCGGAAACCCCGCTCAACACGCCGTCGCCCGGCATCAATGAGACCTTGCAGAAGACAGAGGCATTGGATCAGCAGCGGGTGCAGGAGATGGTGCAGTTCCAGCGCGAACGCGAAGAAATCGACAAGAACCCGACAGGCCCCGTCATGACGCTTGCTGCCCACTCTCAGCAGCAGGTGATGTCTGGCGGCGATGGGGGAAGTGGTGGTGATGGGGGCGGTGGCTGACGCATTGAGCGTAGGATTCATGCTTTGACCGAGCAATGTGTGGCTGCGCTTTGCGCAACGCACCTTCGCTTGACGCAAGCCTTGGTTGCTGAAAAAGCAATAGCGTGGAGCTTGCGAACTTAGGTTTGGCGCCGATGCCAACGCCAGATCAACAAAATGCAAATGTAATTTTAATGTCTGCGTGGGTAGCCTCAGCCCACACAAGTTGTGCAGTAGATCCCGAAGTGTAGGTGCTATGGATAGCGAGTCA
>NZ_PHKV01000002.1 GCF_002846205.1 Xanthomonas prunicola | reverse complement strand
CCTGGACCAAGTGTGCCACAGCTTGAGGGAGGGAGCTTGCCCAGCGATGCAGCGGCGCGTGATGCCACCGAAGCCAACTGCAACGAGCGCAGCGCGGGAACGACGTGCCAAGGCGAAGCACCGAACTTACCGCAACCAGCAACGGTGATGACTGCTGTCCGGAGCCAACCGTATGCATGCCTGCGAACTCACCGAGGCGGCGACCACTAACGCATTTGCTCCACCACGGCCTAACGCTTGAATTAAGGCGAGTTGCGAAGCAACTTCGACTTGAATGAGTTGTTAGGCAGTGAGTGGCCGCAAAGGTTGTACGGTGCAACCATGCTCCCCAGCACTGCCGCCTGGACCGAGTGTGCCACAGCTTGCGGGATGGAGCTTGCCCAGCGATGTAGCGGCGCGTGATGCTACCGAAGTCAAACGCAATGAGCGCAGCGCAGCGATGACGGACAAGAGCGAAGCGCCGAACTTACCGCAACCAGCAACGGTGATGACTGCTGTCCGGAGCCAACCGCATGCGTGCCTGCGAACTCACCGAAGCGGCAACCACCAACGCATTTGCTCCAACACGGCCTAACGCCTGAATTAAGCCGAGCCGCGAAGCGGCTTCGGCTTGAATGAATTATTAGCCATCAGCCAGCGTGCCCTGAGTGACGACGACTTTAGAACCAACAGGAACGTCTGCTGGTGCAAGCCCGGAGAACCTGAGAAGGACGGGCGTGATAGGTGGGCTCCGTCGGTACTCGACGATAGCTGATGCCTCTATAGAGCTTCCGTCTGGACGGGTCACGTGCACCATCTGGGCAATACCGGGAGGGAATGCCGGCAGGTCCGGAGTGACAGCCACGGCGATGAAGCCAAGCTGGGAGACATGAATGACCTCTACCGCAGAGAACTCCATGGATTAACCTAGATGTCTCGTGTGATGGCTAACGCCTGAATTAAGCCGACCCGCGAAGCGGGTTCGGCTTGAATGAATTGTTAGGCGCCAAGCCCAAGTTTTCCGCGGTAGGGCGCCAAGAGCAGATCGTGCACATTGTTTACGCGAGTCAGAAGACTAGAGATAGAACCACTGCGGATCGAAAGCTCTTCCGAAAGTGCTTGAAGTTCTTCAGAACTGCACGGCTGCCGCCTGAACATCACGAGTGACGCCTGATGGGCCACGTGGTCTCGGTGAGGAATCTCGGCCTGAAGGTCTTTGACAAGCTGTGAGTCTGAGCATGTCTTAGCGAAGACTTTCAGGAGCGTACCAAGCGCTGCGTTGTCGTAGTCGCTGCCTGTGAAACCGAAGTGCAGGTCGATACCTAAGCGATGCTTGGCAATGCTGAAGTAGTTCCGCAAGTAGGTCTTTAGCAGTGCCTCAATGAGCTGATAGCCGCCAAGCGTCAGGTTGGCGATCTCTTGATAGCTCTTTGCTGCGGATGCCCGATCTGTGTCCATGGCGCCTAACGCTTGAATTAAGCCGTGCCGCGAAGCGGCATCGGCTTGAATGAATTGTTAGGCCGCAAGCCTACCCAGCCTGCCCCACGACTGGCGCAACCCCACAAGGTGCACCAGACCAATGGCTAGGCAGATCGATGAGCTCACGACCCAGAAGGAGATGCTGTTGCCCGGAAAGTAGGCCATGACCGGAACGAACGCCACACCGCGAACGATGTAGATGGCTGTGATGGCAGAAAGAACTGTGCGGCGAAGCGGCAGATGCCGAATCACGCCACCAGCTGAAAGTGCATACGCAGCCCAGATTGCCAATACAGCGGCGATCCCGAGCGTCAGCACGGTGGGGTACCAGTGACCTGCAGCGTGTAGTTGCGCGATCTGCTCTCCGGCGCCCAAGAGGCGAAAGAGTGGCGCGCCAACCACCAAGCACGCCAGATGTGCCAGGGCCGCCATGCCACTCAGCACGCCGCCGACGATCAGTAGCTTGTTGCTCGAAGCTGCCACGCTATTCCCCCCGCGGCCTAACGCCTGAATTAAGCCGACCCGCGAAACGGGTTCGGCTTGAATGAATTGTTAGGTACGCGCTGCAGCGAAAACCCAGTGTAGTGACCGACACTGTCACCAAGAATGACCATTAGCACCACAGTTGCGCTCAAGAGAATCCATGACCTCGTCTGCGGTGTACTGCTTTGCACGATATGCGTCAATGTTTGTCTGAACTATTGCACGACAATTCTTGGGCAGACCCGTCTCTCCGTAGATCGGCCTGGCATTCGGGTCGCCTTGGCAGCCGACGAGCGCTGTTGTTGCTATTAGCAGGCTAAGTATGTAGCAAATTTTCATCGCGCACCTAACTTCTATTGGACCACCTAAAAGCGGTGTTGCGCGAAGTATCGACTAAGCCCTGATATCTGTGAAGGGGGAATTCCGATTCCGTAACAATGACTTGCCGGATGGCGACCAATAGTCTCGGCATCGATGCTGCTTGCGTTATCCAATGTTCGAGCAGGCGTATGAGTTACACCCGTGACGATGCAGGCGTAACGACGCGCCTGACCCCGAAGCTGCTGGATCAGGTCCGTGGTCGGCTGCGGCTTCGCCATTACAGTCTGCGGACTGAGCAGGCGTATGTGGGATGGATCCGACGCTTCATTCTGGCCAACGGCAAATGGCATCCAGGACAGATGGGGCTAGTAGAAGTAGAGGCGTTTCTCACCGAACTGGCGACGCGGGGCCAGGTGTCGGCCGGCACGCAGAATCAGGCGCTGGCGGCACTGCTGTTCCTGTATCGCGAGGTTCTGGGCGTAGGGTTGCCCTGGATGGAGAATCTGGTGCGCGCCAAGCGGCCGCGGCGCATTCCCGTGGTGCTCTCGGCCGAGGAAGTCGCGCTTGCTGACGATGCTGGAGGGATGTTGCCGGCTGATGGTGGGGCTGCTGTACGGCAGCGGGATGCGGCTGCTGGAATGCCTGCGCTTGCGCATCAAGGACGTGGATGTAGCTCGCAGCGAGATTGTGGTGCGCGACGGCAAAGGGGGCAAGGATCGGCGGGTGCCGCTGCCGCACAGTCTGCGTGGGGAATTGATGCAGCAGCGCGAACGGGCGTTGCTGTTGCACGCCGCTGATCTCGCCGACGGCGCAGGACGTGTGTTCCTGCCACATGCGCTGGCGCGCAAGTATCCCAATGCCGATGTCGAGCCCGGCTGGCAGTATCTGTTTCCCGCCGCACGCCGCCCTGTGGATCCGCGCAGTGGGCGCGTTAGTCGGCATCACATATCGGAAGAAGTCCTGCAGCGTGCGGTGCAGGCGGCACGGCGACAGGCTGGCATTGCCAAGCCTGCAACCTGCCACACGTTGCGGCATTCATTCGCAACACATTTGCTGGAAGCCGGCCACGATATCCGCACCGTGCAGGAACTGCTCGGCCACAAGGACCTGGCAACCACACAGATCTATACGCATGTGCTGGGACGCAGTGCATCGGCGGTGCGTAGTCCGCTGGACGGGCTCAGCCGTCTTGGTGGCGAGGCGTAACGCGAGGGCAGCGACGCAGTGATCGGATGCTTGCTACCACGCCAGTAAAATCGCTCGTTCTGATACACCAGAGCGTGCGATGAGGACGGCCAATCGCCGCATTGGCTTGCAGTGACTCAGCGTTGTACTGCAAGCAAGTTGGGATGACCAAGTTGAATCATCATGTCCCACCGAATGCGTTGCATTGCGCTGGCCATCCGAAGCCAGCTCGCCACCGCATACCGCTGACCTCAGCCGTCCAGCAACGCCTTATCCCGCACCGCACCCTTATCCGCACTGGTGGCCAGCAACGCATACGCTTTCAACGCAGTGGTGACCTTGCGCGGGCGCACTTCGACCGGCTTCCAGCCGTTGGCTTCCTGCTCGGCGCGGCGGGTGGCAAGTGCTTCATCGGAAATCAGCAGGTTGATTCCACGATTGGGAATGTCGATCAGGATCTTGTCGCCGTCGCGCACCAGGCCGATGGCGCCGCCTGCTGCCGCTTCCGGCGATGCGTGGCCGATCGATAATCCCGAGGTGCCGCCGGAGAAGCGGCCGTCGGTGAGCAGGGCGCATTGTTTGCCCAGGCCCTTGGATTTCAGATAACTGGTGGGGTAGAGCATTTCCTGCATGCCGGGGCCGCCCTTGGGTCCCTCGTAGCGGATCACCACGACATCGCCGGCTTTCACTTCGTCGGCGAGGATGCCCTTGACGGCCGAATCCTGGCTCTCGAACACGCGGGCGGTGCCTTCGAACACGTGAATGGATTCGTCCACGCCCGCGGTTTTCACCACGCAGCCGTCGCGGGCGATATTGCCGTACAGCACGGCCAAGCCGCCCTCTTGTGAGAACGCGTGTGCGACATCGCGGATGCAGCCGTCGCTGCGGTCGGTATCCAGGCTGTCCCAACGCGTCGCCTGGCTGAAGGCGATCTGCGTGGGAATGCCGGCCGGGCCGGCCTTGTAGAACGTGTGCACTGTTTCATCGTCGGTCTGGGTGACATCCCATTGCGCGATGGCATCGGCCAGCGTGCGTGCGTGCACGGTGGCAGCATCGGTATGCAGCAGGCCGCCGCGTGCGAGTTCGCCGAGAATGGCCATGATGCCGCCGGCGCGATGCACGTCTTCGATGTGGTATTTGGGCGTATTCGGCGCGACCTTGCACAGCTGCGGCACGCGCTTGGACAGGCGGTCGATATCCTGCATGCCGAACGGCACGTCGCCTTCCTGCGCGGCAGCGAGCAGATGCAGGATGGTGTTGGTCGAGCCACCCATCGCAATATCCAGCGTCATCGCGTTTTCGAACGCGTCGAAGGTGGCGATGCCGCGCGGCAGGGCCGTGGGGTCTTCGCCGCCGTACCAGCGGTGACACAGTTCCACCGCCACGCGGCCGGCGCGCAGAAACAGTTGTTCGCGGTCCGCGTGCGTGGCCACCACGGTGCCGTTGCCCGGCAGCGACAGGCCCAACGCTTCGGTGAGGCAGTTCATCGAGTTGGCGGTGAACATGCCCGAGCACGAGCCGCAGGTGGGGCAGGCGCTACGCTCGAATTCGGCCACTTTTTCATCGGAAGCGCTGTCGTCGGCGGCGATCACCATCGCATCGATCAGATCGAGCTTGTGTTCGGACAACTTGGTCTTGCCAGCTTCCATCGGCCCGCCGGAGACGAACACGGTGGGGATGTTGAGCCGCAGCGCGGCCATCAACATGCCGGGGGTGATCTTGTCGCAGTTGGAAATGCACACCAGCGCGTCGGCGCAGTGCGCGTTGACCATGTATTCGACCGAATCGGCGATGATCTCGCGGCTGGGCAACGAATACAGCATGCCGTCGTGGCCCATCGCAATGCCGTCGTCCACGGCGATGGTGTCGAACTCCTTGGCCACGCCGCCGACGCGTTCGATCTCGCGGGCGACCAGCTGACCAAGATCCTTCAGGTGCACATGCCCGGGTACGAACTGCGTGAACGAGTTGGCGATGGCGATGATGGGCTTATGGAAATCGCCATCTTGCATACCGGTGGCACGCCACAGGGCGCGGGCGCCGGCCATGTTGCGGCCGTGGGTGGAGGTCTTGGAGCGATACTCGGGCATGGCGAATTCAACGGCTGATTAGCGAGCGTGGCTGGCAATTAGACCGCGTTGCGACTGTTGCTGCTGCAACCGTCGCAGGTGCGTTCCGATGGCTGGGCACGTTAGCACGCGGTGTTGTTCACGGCGGCGCTGACGTCGGGCGAGACAACCCGCTGCGCCGCTACACTAGCGCCATGTCTTCGCCACTTTCCTGCCGCCCGGGCTGCGCTGCCTGCTGCATCGCGCCTTCGATCAGTTCGCCGATTCCTGGTATGCCCAACGGCAAGCCGGCCGGCGTGGCGTGCGTGCAACTGGACGCGCAGTTGGGCTGCCGGTTGTTCGGTTCGCCGCTGCGTCCGGCGGTGTGCGGCAACCTGCGGCCGTCGCCGCAGATGTGCGGAACCTCGCGTGAGCAGGCGCTATCCATGCTTACAGCGCTGGAGCGCGCGACCCAGCCCTGAGCGGCGGCGCGCACCATGACGGCGGTCAGCTGCCGCTGGGCACGCCCAGGTACTGATCCTTGAGCCGCACATAATGTTGCGCGGAGTAATGCAGGCTTTCGATTTCCTTGTCGCTGAGCGTGCGCGCCAGACGTGCGGGATTGCCCAGCCACAACTCGGCTTCGCCGACCACTTTGCCCGGGCCAACTACCGCGCCGGCACCGACAAAGCCATAGCGCTTGACGGTGGCGCCATCGAGCACGCACGCGCCCATGCCGATCAGGCACAAGTCTTCGATGGTGCAGGCATGCAGGATGGTGCCGTGGCCCACGGTGACGTCCTCGCCGATCACGGTGGGGTAGCCAGCCTTGTTGAACGGGCTGTGGTGGCTCACGTGAACGATGGTGCCGTCCTGCACATTGGTGCGCGCGCCGATCTGCACATGATTGACGTCGCCGCGAATCACGGTGCCCGGCCAGACCGAGACATCATCGCCCAGGCTCACCTTGCCGATGATGGTGCAGGCCGGGTCGATGTAGACGCGCGCGCCCAGCTGCGGGGTGTGGTCCAGGAAGGGGCGAATCGGGGTCACGGTATCTCCGGTCAGTCAGCGTGCCGCCAGCTGCGGACACGCTGCGGATGATACCTGCGCTGCGGTTGTCGCTGCGGCAGCGCACCGCGCTGCAGTAACCAACGCACGGATGCAATGCGTGCGAGGTCGTTGGCAGACGTGGCCGGGTGGGTCGACGTTCAGTGGATCGTGTCGTGCCGGTAGATATCCAAAAGCCGCGGACAGCAGGTCACGCGGTGCATCCGAAGACATCGCTGCGCTGGCCAAGCGCAGCGGCGCATTTCCGATAAGCGCACAGCGCTGCGGTCATCGGTCTTGAACCGGCTGTGCAATGGGCTAGCGTGTGCAGGCGGTCGCAAGCCGCTGCGCATCGGTGGATTGCACGCATCGCTGCTCCGCCGCGTAGCCGGTCTCGCACACTGCGCCGTTCAACGGCCACTGCAGCGCCTTCGAACCAACCCTCTCTCACCACAGGATATGCCAATGCCTCAGCACACTGCATCGTTTGGGCATTTCGTGCTGGAGCGTATGACGCCGTTTCAGTGGAGGGCCGTCGCGGTGTGCGTGTTGCTGACGATGCTCGACGGCTTCGACGTGATGGCGATGGCGTTTACAGCACCGCACGTGTCGGCGGACTGGCAGTTGTCGGGCAAGCTGCTGGGCATGCTGTTCAGCGCGGGCCTGATCGGCATGGCGCTTGGCGCACTGGGGTTGGCGCCGCTGGCAGACCGCATCGGCCGTCGCGCGCTGACGCTAGCATGTCTGGTCATCCTGACCGCCGGCATGGGCATGTCCGCAGTGGCCAGCACTGCATGGCAGCTCGGAGCGCTTCGGCTCCTGACCGGTTTGGGTATCGGCGGTATGTTGGCCTGCGTTGCGGTCACGGCAGGGGAGTTTTCCAGCCCCCGTTGGCGCAGCACTGCCATCGTGTTGCAGGTGACCGGCTACCCGGTCGGTGCCACGCTGGGTGGCATGATTGCCGAACTGTTGATGCAGCAGTGGTCGTGGCCCGCGGTGTTCGTACTCGGGGCGGTGGCATCGTTGCTGTGTGTGCCGTTGGTGCTTGCATTCCTGCCCGAGTCGCTGGAGTTCCTGATCATGCGCCGGCCGCCTGATGCCGTCGCGCGCTTCAACGCCGTGCTGGCGCGGATGGGAATGCCGCCGCACGACGCATTGCCGCCGCTACCGCCGCAGTCTGCCACGCAGGCACAAGGCTATTCGGCCCTGTTTGACGCTGCCATGCGGCGGCACACGCTGCTGATCGCGCTTGGCTTTTTCTCGATGATGTTTACCTTCTACTTCGTGATCAGCTGGACGCCGAAGTTGCTGGTGATCGCCGGCTCGTCGGCCACGGACGGCGTCACGGGCGGGGTGCTGTTGAATCTTGGAGGCATCGGCGGCGGCCTGCTGTTCAGTGCGTTGGCATCGTGCATTCCGCTGTCGCGCCTGACGATCGGATCCCTGTTGCTGATGGGCCTGGCGATGCTGGCCTCCGGCCTGTGCAGTACGCAGTTGAACTGGGCGTTCGCCGTCGCCTTGCTCACCGGGGCAGCGATGTTCGCTGCGGTGGGCGGCATGTACGCCATTGTTCCGATCGTCTTCAACGCTGCGGTGCGCTCGACTGCGCTGGGCTGGGCAATCGGTGTGGGGCGCTTCGGTGCGATCTTGTCGCCGTTCTGTGCCGGGGTGCTGCTGGACGCCGGATGGTCGCCGGCCATGTTGTATCTGGCCTGCAGCGTGCCGTTGCTGTTCGCCATCGTCGCTGTGCTGGGGATGCGGCTGCCCAAGCGGTGAGCGGCCCGCTCACAGCCGCGTTCGGCATCACGCCCGGGCCTTTTGCCGACCCGGCCGCTGACCAAAGAAATCGTGCCATGTGCCGATAACCACGCAGACCGCCACGTTGTGGCGGGCCCTCCGTGGACATCGTGCAGACCAGCGCCGGCATGCTCAGAACCATCGACTCAGATCAACTCCGCCCCGGCATGTATGTCTACAAGCTGCTGGGCGCGTGGGTGCACCATCCGTTCTGGAAGACGTCGTTCCTGGTCGATTCCGACGATGTGGACAAGATCCACGACAGCGGCATCGAACAACTGGTGATCGATACCGCGCGCGGGCTGGATGTGGAAGTGCCCGCAAGCGCTGTCACGCACGCCGAACCGGGCGTGCCGTCGAGCCCCGAGCCTGCTCCGGAGCCCTCCGCGCCCGAACCGCCGGAGTCTGCTGCCAAGCCGCGTAGCGTGCGCACCAACAGCGTCACCGCGCAGGTCGGCATCGAAGCCGAGGTCGTGCGCGCACGCCGCATTTTCGAAGACGGCCGCGACATGGTCGAGGCGATGTTCCGCGATGTGCGGCTGGGGCGCACGGTCGACACCGAGGCGGCCTTGCCGCTGGTGGAAGCCATCAACGACTCGGTGCTGCGGCATCCGCAGGCATTGATCAGCGTGGCGCGTCTGAAGACTGCCGACGATTACACCTATCTGCATTCGATGGCGGTGGCCGGCCTGATGAGCGGGCTGGCCCGCCAGCTCGGTCTGCCGGAGGCGCAAGTGGTGGAAGCGGCGATGGGCGGCCTGCTGCACGACATGGGCAAGGCGGTGACGCCGTTGGAGATTCTCAACAAGCCCGGCCGGCTCACCAGCGAAGAAATGGACGTCATGCGCCAGCATCCGCTGGATGGCCATCGGCTGCTGGTGGCCGGCGGCGTGCAGAACGCGGTGGTGCTGGAAATCGCGCTGCATCACCACGAAAAAATGGATGGCAGCGGCTACCCGAATCGATTGGTCGGCGCACATATTTCGTTGATGTCGCGGATGGGGGCGGTGTGCGATGTCTACGACGCCATCAGCTCGGACCGCCCTTACAAACGCGGCTGGGATCCGGCCGAATCGCTCAAGCAGATGGCGTCGTGGAAGGGCCATTTCGATCCGACGATCTTCCAGGCTTTCGTACGTCGGCTGGGCATTTATCCGGTCGGCTCGTTGGTGCGGCTGGAGTCGCAAAAACTCGCGGTGGTGATCGAGCAGACGCCCGATGCGCTGCTCAAGCCCAAGGTGCGCGTGTTCTATTCGGCCAAGTTGCGCAGCCACGTGCTGGTGCAGGACATCGACCTGTCGCGCCCGGACTGCCAGGACCGCATCGCGCAGATGGAAAGCCCCAGCGAGTGGGGCTTCCGCGATCTCGAAAAACTCTGGCTGCCGTAAGCGGGCGGCGTAGGCGAGGGGCTGACAGGCGCCGCAGCGGTGGCATGCCTTGCGCCGTGCACGCCGGCCGTCGTGACACCACCCCAGACAAATAAGACAGCTGCACGCGTTGCGACTTGCTTGCCGCCGCCGCTGTCAGTCCGCAGAGCGCCCCAGCGAGCGAGCGCGACCATGCTGCGCTGCAGCTTGGCAATGTAGTTATGATCAATAACTATTCTGGAACGCAATCACTTGCCGACCGGAACCATGTCCCAGTCCTGCCCGGATCACTGCCGTCTCACCTCAGCCGCCGCGCGATGCCGCCGTTGCAAGGCGCGTGCGCGGAAGGGCGGTGTGGTGGACGCGCGGACAGCGCATGCATCTGCGGCGTGGATGTCCACATCGCCGGGCCTGGCCGCGTCTACAATGCGATGCACGCCGGAAATCGGCGTTGCGGATGGGGCGCATCGTGCGTACCGGTCCGTCCGCTGCCTTTGTCGCGAGAACCGCCATGCCCGTCACCGCCCTTGCTGCGCCCTTGCCCGATGCTGTCACCACGGTGGATCAGGCGCGTCTGCTGCGGTTGCTGGGGTATCGCATCACCCGCACCGAGTTGATGGTGCGGCGGATGTTCCAGGAGTGCGTGGCAGCATTCGAGCTCAAGCCGGTCGACTTCTCGCTGCTGATGCTGGTGGATGGCAACCCGGGTATCAATCAGCGCCAGATCGGCGATGTGCTGCACGTGTCGCCGCCGAATCTGGCGATCGTGGTGGCCAGGCTGGTCAAGCGTCGCCTGCTGCGGCAGGTACGTGGGCGGCAGGACCGGCGCATGCAGCATCTCTCGCTGACCGCAGCCGGTGCCGCGCTATTGACCGCTGCCGAAGCCGAAGTGCTGCGCATGGAGCAGCAACTCAGCGCCGTACTTGGTTCCAGCGAAGCACCGCTGTTGCGTGCCCTGGACCGTCTGGACCGTCTGGACACGCCGTAACCCGCGTCCGTCGGCCTTCCGCCCGGCAGCGATCCTCAACGAACGTTTCGATTGCACGTGCTGTGCGCAGCGCGGGGCATGCGCATGCCTGACGTTCGTGAGGTGGCACATGCCGCTATTGCTTCCCAACACTGGAGATGTCTGCAGTGATTCGATCATCGGTGATGCGTGGTGTCGGTATGGGCGCAGGGTGGCAGGTTCGCGCGCTGCTCGGTGTGTTGGGAGGGGTGGCGGCAGGCACGGCACTGGCGCAGAGTGCGCCGCAGGGCGTGCCGCAGAGCGCGTCGCTGGCCAATGGCATCAACACCGGTGGCACCAGTTTTCTGGATGGGTTCACCAGCACCACACCCGGGTTAGCGGTCATCACTTACTTGCGGCATAACGCATTGGACGCAATTAAGGATGCCCGTGGCAACGATGTACCGGTGTTCGACAACCCGCGTATCGATTCCACCGTGCTGCTGACCCAGTTCGCTTACGTCACGCCCTATCAAGTGTTCGGGGGATCGCTAGGCGTCACTGCACTGGTGCCGCTGGTCAATCTGAATGCCTCGTTCGGCCGCAACAGCATCGCCACGCTGCGCGACAACGGCGCCGGCCTGGGTGATGTGACGTTCGGGCCGTATCTGCAAATGCCGCCGGTGATACGCAACGGGCGACCGGTGTTCTCGCAGCGGTTCGAACTCGATACCGTGGCGCCGGTTGGCAAGTTCGACCGCGACCGCGATCTCAACCAGAGTTCCGGTTATTGGTCGCTCATTCCGAGCTACGCATTCACGGTCCTCCCGACGCCCAATTGGGAAGTCAGCGCACGCATCAACTACATCTACAACTTTCGCAGCGAGCGTCGTCCGAACTTGCCGCCCGGCTTCGACTTCCGGAACGGTCAGGCAGGCGATGCGGGATGGATCAATTTCGCCACGTCCTGGGAAGTGACGCCGAAGCTGCGGCTGGGCGTCAACGCGTATTACCTGACGCAATTCCGCGACAACCGCACCAACGACGAGCGCGTCGCGGACAGCCGTCAGCGCGCGTTCTATGCAGGGCCGGGTGGGGTATGGCGCTTTGATGCCAAAAACATCCTGTTCGCCAACCTCTATCTACCCGTGGAGGTCAGGAACGCGGCATCCGGCACCAACGTGAATTTCGAGTATGTCCATGTGTTCTAGCGCCGGCACAGCTGGCTCCTTCGGAGGATGGCAATGAATTTACAGAACAAGACGATCGTGGTGACCGGTGTGGCGTCGGGCATTGGTGCGGAGGTCGCACGGCTGGCACGGTTCCATGGCGCCAAGGTGATCGGTGTCGATCGCACGCCAGTGCAGATGACACTGCACGGTTTTCACCAGGCGGATCTTGGCGACCCGGCATCCATTGACGCCTTGGTGAAGGCATTGCCGGACCATATCGATGCGCTGGCAAATATTGCCGGGGTGCCGGGCACCGCGCCGCTGGATGTGGTGGCGCGGGTGAATTATCTGGGCCTGCGTCATCTGACCCAGGGACTGCTGCCGCGCATCGTGTCGGGTGGTTCCATCATCAATGTGGCTTCGATCCTGGGCGCGGAATGGCCGCACCGTCTGGACCTGCACAAGCAGCTGGCCGCGACCGACAGCTTCGAAAGCGGCAGCGCATGGCTGGCGACGCATCCGGTGCCCCACGACACCTGCTACCAATACTTCAAGGAAGCGTTGATCGTGTGGACCTTGTTGCAATCGCGGCCCTGGTTCGCCGACCACGGCGTGCGCGTCAACAACGTGTCGCCAGGCCCGGTGTTTACCCCGATCCTGGGTGATTTCGCTGCCATGCTCGGCGAGGAGCGCGTCAAGGCAGACGCCAAGCGCATGACCCGCCCGGCGTATGCCGACGAAGTGGCAGAGGGCATCGTCTTTCTCGCATCCGACGCCGCCCGCTGGATCAACGGCATCACCCTGCCGATCGATGGCGGGCTGGCTTCCACTACGCTGTAATCCCCACACGTTTTTAGCAGGAGGCTAGACCATGAATGCTCTTTCCAGCGCAGCGGCCGCTGCGACCGACACGCCCGCGTGGCACGGCTGTCTCTTCAATGGCGACTGGGTGCCCGGTCACGGCGGCACCTTGCCCGTCCATGAGCCGGCAACCGGTGCCTTGCTGCATGAAGTCGGCAAGGCAGACCTGGCCGATGTCGCTGCCGCGATCGCGCAGGCCAAACAGGCGCAGCGCGCCTGGGCCGCCACGTCGCCGCGCGAACGTGCTGCGGTCTTCCATCGCGCCGCGCACGTGATGCAGGCGCGTAGTGCCGAAGCCACGTTGCTGATTGCGCGCGAAACCGGCGGCATCCTGCCCAAGGCACAGCGCGAGGTGGATGAATCGGTGGTGTTTTACCAGCAGGCTGCTGGAATGCCGCTGCAGGCCAGCGGCCAGATCTTGCCGACATCAGCCGGCCAACTTAGCCTTGCACGCCGTCTGCCATTGGGCGTGATCGGGGTAATTTCGCCGTTTAATTTTCCGTTGATTCTCTCGCTGCGTTCGGTAGCGCCGGCACTGGCCATGGGCAATGCGGTGATACTCAAGCCCGACCCGCGCACGCCGTATACCGGCGGCGTGATCATCGCGCAGGTACTGGAAGAAGCGGGCCTGCCCAAGGGGCTGCTGCATGTGTTGCATGGCGATGCCCAGATCGGCCAGGCGCTGGTGGAATCGCCGGATGTCCCGATGATCGCGTTCACCGGCTCCACGGCCGCCGGCCGCCGCATCGGCGAAATTGCCGGACGCCATCTGAAAAAAGTGTCACTGGAACTGGGTGGCAACAACGCGTTGATCGTGCTGGACGATGCGGATCTGGACAAGGCCGCCTCGGCCGTCGCATTCGGCGCCTACATGCATCAGGGCCAGATCTGCATGGCCACCGGGCGTGTGCTGGTCCAACGCGGCGTAGCGCAGGCGCTGACTCAGCGGCTTGCCGAAAAGGCGCGGCATCTTCCGGTGGGCGACCCGGTGAGCGGCACCGTCGCATTGGGTCCGATCATCGACCAACGGCAGCTGCAGCGCGTCATCGACATCGTCAACGATAGCGTCGCCGCTGGTGCTGTGGTCGAAGCGGGTGCCACCAACGAAGGTCTGTTCTATGCGCCAACGGTGCTGTCCAACGTGCGCCCCGGCATGCGCGCGTTCGACGAAGAAGTGTTCGGTCCGGTGATCAACATCACCGTGTTCGACACCGATGAAGAAGCCGCCGAGTTGGCCAACCAGGGCGAGTACGGGCTGGCGGCAGGCATCCTGTCGGCATCGGTCTCGCGGGCCCTGGCGTTAGGCGAGAAGTTGCACACCGGTCTGCTGCATATCAACGATCAGACGGTGGCCGATGAGGTGGTCAATCCGTTTGGGGGCACCGGTGCATCGGGCAACGGCACCAGCGTCGGCGGCCCCGCCGATTGGGAGCAGTACACGCACTGGCAGTGGCTGACGATCAAGAACGAAGTGCCGCAGTATCCGTTCTGATGGAGGCGGCTCGGCGATGGAGTGGCTGACGTGGCCTCTCCATCCTCGCACGATGACGGTCTGTGCCGATCCTCGTTGACTTCGTTGCTTGTGTAGGCCTTTTACTGCCTTTTAAATGCAGCCGGCAGCACATTCTCCCTATGGCTCGCACAGCGAGTGAGTGACCTCGCTCTTTTGGCCACGTTTACTCCCCGTTGCGAAAGCGCGTCGGCGAGCAGCCGGCGTGCCGGGCGAAGTAGCGACTGAAGTAAGCAGCGTCGAAAAATCCAAGGCTCTCGGCAACCTGTTGCACGCTTAGGCTGGTGTAACGCAGTGTGCGGCGTGCCTCCAGCATGATCCTGCGGTGCAGCAGCTGCAGTGCAGAGGCACCAGCCAAGCGCTGGCACAACGCGTTGAGGTGACCGGGCGTCAACCCAAGGTGATCGGCATAGCGCGAAATCGGCCAGTGGGCGCGGTAGTGCTGATCGATCAAGCCTTGATAGGCGCGGAGATGGCGCAGTGCCGGGTCCGCCTGCGGGCTGATCGCTGCGGCGTCCTGTGCGCGTTCCAGTGCCGTGCGCGCCATCCAGATGACCAGCTGCGCCGCCGCGGCCTGTGCGGCGATGTCATGGCCGATCCGTCGGCGCGCATGGTCCTCGGCAATACTGCCGAACACCACATCCAGCCATCTGCGCACGTTCTGCACCTGCACAACTGCTGGCGTCGTCAGCACCTGTTGCAGCAACGGCGCAGCACTCAAGGTGGCCTTGACCAGTGGCATGCACATGGTGACGACGTGCCCGCGTACTGCCGGATCGAATGCGAAACCATGTACGCAAAGCGGTGGAAGCCACACCACGCTCGTGCCGCGCAGACGTTGCGTGCGCCCATCCAGCTGCAGCGTCGCCGGCCCGCGTTGTACGTAGACCAGTTGCGCCAAATCTTCGTGTCGATGCGGGACGATCTGCCAATCGTGCAGCCGGCTGCGGGCGGCAATCGATTCCCAGTGCAGCAACTCCGCAGCATCGGCGTGTTGCTCGCCATACAGGCCAAAAGCAGGGACTGCAGCAGCGCCGGTCGTAGGTATGGCCATCGTCGAAAAGTCCAAGGACTCCACGCAATCATCCCTTCAATGCGTGGGTTTGGCTACCGACACTGCATGCATCGCCATCCAGGCCAGGAGCAGTGCATGCGAACGCAAGTTGCGATCATCGGCGCCGGCCCCTCCGGCTTGTTGCTAGGTGAACTGTTGCGGCTCGCCGGCATCGATTGCGTCATCGTCGAGCGGCAGACACCCCAGCATGTGCTGTCGCGTATCCGCGCCGGGGTACTGGAGCAGGGGAGTGTGGAACTGCTGCAGCGCGCCGGCGTGGGCGAGCGGTTGCAGCGCGAAGGCCTGCTGCATCACGGTTTCGAATTATCGCTCGACGGCCAGCGCGAACGCATCGATCTGCTGCGCGGCTGTGGCCGCGGTGTCACCGTCTATGGGCAGACCGAGGTCACCGCCGATCTGATGAACGCCCGCCAGCGCAGCGGTGCGCCCACCCATTACAACGCGCAGGACGTGACCCTGTGCGATGTGGAAGGCACTGTGCCCGCCGTGGAGTTCACGCAGGACGGCCAACGCAAGCGGCTGGACTGCGATTACATCGTCGGCTGCGATGGTTATCACGGCATCAGCCGCGCGAGCATCCCCGCCGAGCGCCTGCGTGTGTTCGAGCGCGTGTATCCGTTCGGCTGGCTCGGCGTGCTGGCCGATACGCCACCGGTGCACGAAGAGCTGATCTATGCACGCCACCCGCGCGGATTTGCGCTGTGTTCGATGCGGTCGCCCACCCGTACGCGCTATTACATCCAGGTGCCTGCGAGCGCGCAGGTGGAGGCCTGGAGCGATCAGGCATTCTGGGACGAGTTGCGTGCACGGCTTCCGCCTGCGTTGGCGGCGCAGCTGGTGACCGGCGCATCGATCGAGAAGAGCATCGCACCGCTGCGCAGTTTCGTCGCCGAACCGATGCAGTACGGCCGTCTGTTCCTGGCCGGCGATGCCGCGCATATCGTGCCGCCCACCGGTGCCAAGGGGCTGAATCTGGCACTGGGCGATGTCGGCCTGCTGGCGCAGTTGTTCGAGCGTTGGAAGACGAGCGGCGATGCCAGCGTGCTGCAGCAGTATTCGGGATTGGCCTTGCAGCGCGTGTGGAAGGCCGAACGTTTCTCGTGGTGGATGACCACGCTGTTGCACCGCTTCGACGATGAAGACGCATTCACTGCGCGTCTGCACGGAGCGGAGTTGGATTATCTGCTCGGGAGCGAAGCAGGGCGCGCGACGCTGGCGGAAAATTACGCAGGCCTTCCATTGGCAGCGTTGTCCGAGGCCGCGTAGCGACTGCCCAAGACCGTGGCTGGCGTGGTTGTACGGATTCTATGTCGCCTGGCTCCGTACATGCGATAGGAGCGCACTGCAGCGCTCCCGCAAGACAGCTTGACCGCACACGGCAGTCGCAGATCCGTTGCCGTCGCTGCAGGAATCGCACAATCAACAGCAACATCGGGGCAACCCTACGCGCATTGCAGCACGTCAGTGGCTGCGAGCACACGGGTGATGTTTTTCTCACCACCTGTGCCGCAGGTGCCCAGGTGCACCTGCGGGCGGCTAGCGGGCGAGCGAACGTCACCGGTAGGGTGGCGATGACGCGTAGATCCGGCTGCAAGGACGCGTCATTCCCCCGCTCAACGGAACACCGTGCTGGCATCCCCCCGACGAGCGCAATGCCATCTTCCACCCAGGAGTACCCCATGAAGAAGTTGCTCACCCGTGCCTTGCTGTTGGTCACGCTGCTAGCGCCAGTTGCCGCGTTCGCGCAGACCGCGGTCACTGCAAATCCCAACCATCAGAAGATGCTGCTCGGCTCCACCTGGTATGAAACTGCCAACAAGCGGCTGGTCTACGATTTCTGGCGCACCGTGTTCGAAGCGGGCCAGGTGCAGTACGCACCGATGTACATGGACAAGAACTACATCCAGCACAATCCGAATGTGGCCAATGGGCGAGATGCATTCATCGCCTTTCTAACCGCATTCGTGAAGCCGACGCCGGTCCAGCCGCGCGTGCAGTTGCCACTGGTGGCCATCACGGCTGACGGTGATCTGGTGACCCTGGTGTCGGTACGCACCTTGCCTAATCCCAACAAGCCGGGCACCACGTACACCACCACCTGGTTCGATATGTTTCGGATCGAAAAGGGTCTGATCAAGGAACATTGGGACCCGGATACCATCGCCGGCCGTGCCAGTACCGGCGGCCAGTAAGTAACGCTGCAGGCAGGGCTGCATTGCGTAGCCCTGCTTGGTTCGTCCATGCAGATGATTGGCCAATCACAGCGCCCACCTCATGGTGGGCGCCGTGGTGTCGACGTCAACGATCAGCTGATGCGGAAACCCATCGTCGCGTCCACTGCCTGCTGCCAGCCGGCGTAGAGCTCTTCGCGCTTGTCGTCGGCCATGGCCGGTTCAAAGCGGCGATCCACCGCCCATTGTTTGGCGATCTCCTCGCGGCTGCTCCAGAACCCGGTTGCAAGACCTGCCAGATACGCCGCACCCAGTGCAGTGGTCTCTGCGACTTCCGGGCGGAGCACCGGCACATTGAGCATGTCGCTCTGGAACTGCGCCATGAAGTCGTTGGCGATGGCGCCGCCGTCGGCACGCAGTTCTTTCAGTTCGATTCCGGAATCGCTCTGCATCGCGGTGAGCACGTCGCGGGTCTGGTAGGCCATCGACTCGACTGCCGCACGTACGAAGTGCTCCTTGGTGGTGCCACGCGTCAGCCCGAACACGGCGCCGCGGATGTCGCTGCGCCAGTATGGCGCGCCCAAGCCCACGAAGGCCGGCACGATATACACACCACCGTTGTCGCCGGCACGCTCGGCGTAGGCCTGCGAATCGCTGGCCTTGCCCAACATGCGCAGGCCATCGCGTAGCCACTGCACCACCGAGCCGGCGACGAAGATGGCGCCTTCCAATGCGTATTCGACTTTGCCGTCGATGCCCCAGGCGATCGTGGTCAACAGGCCGGCCTTGGAGATCACCGCCTTGTCGCCTGTATTCATCAGCATGAAACAGCCGGTGCCATAGGTGTTCTTCGCCATGCCCGGCTCGAAACAGGCCTGGCCGAACAATGCCGCCTGCTGGTCGCCGGCGATACCGGCGATGGGCACTTGTTCGCCATAGAAATACTGGGTCTGGGTCATGCCATAGACCTCGCTGGACGAACGGACTTCCGGCAGCATCTGCGCGGGCACGTCCAGCATGGCCAATAGGTCCGCGTCCCATTCCAGCGTGTGGATGTTGAACATCATGGTGCGCGAGGCATTGGTGTAATCGGTGACGTGCACCTTGCCGCCGGTGAGGTTCCAGATCAGCCAGCTATCGATGGTGCCGAATGCCAACTCGCCTTTTTGCGCGCGTTCGCGGGCGCCTTCGACATGGTCGAGGATCCACTTGACCTTGGTGCCGGAGAAATACGCATCGATCAGCAGGCCGGTCTTGTCGCGCACCATCTGCTCATGCCCGGCTTCTTTGAGCTGGGTGCAGATGTCCTTGGTCTGCCGCGATTGCCACACGATGGCGTTATAGATCGGCTGGCCGGTGGCCTTGTCCCACACCACCGCGGTCTCGCGCTGGTTGGTGATGCCGATCCCGGCAATCGCGCGCGCATCGATCTGCGCGTTGTTGAGCAGCTCGGTGATGGTGGTATAGACACTGGTCATGATCTCGCGCGGGTTGTGTTCCACCCAACCCGGCTGCGGAAAGATCTGCCCGAACTCGCGCTGCGCCACGCCGGCCACCTTGCCGTGGCGATCGAACAACATCGCCCGTGAGCTGGTGGTGCCTTGATCGATCGCAAGGACGTATTGCTTTTCCATCGGAGATTCCTCGAACAATGCCGGCGCTGGCGCACGGCGAGAAAGTGGGTAAGGCACGCCGCTGCTCGAAAGGCCGATGCATCCAGGGCCTGCCCGGCAGCGGCGCCGTGCTGTCAGTCGTGCAGCAGTGCGATCAGCGCGGATCGAGCGGTGGTTTGCCGCCCTGCAGGTGCCGCACGCGTGCCGGCAGAAACGGCAGTATCAGCCATTGGTAGGCAAGCGCGCCGATCGGGCCGCCGATCAACGGTCCGACGATCGGGATCCACCAGTAATTGTCCTTGGCCGGCAGCGCTGCCTCGCCCCAGCCGGCGAAGTAAGCGAACAGACGCGGGCCGAAATCGCGCGCCGGGTTCATCGCCCACGCTTCCAGATAGCCCATCGACGCACCCAGCGTTGCCACCAGCAAGCCGATCATCAACGCGCCGGAGTTTGCAGTCGGTGCGGCTTCGTTGAATTGCTCGGTGATGGCGAAGATGCCGAAGATCAGGAACGCGGTCATGATGATCTGGTCGACCAGCGCATGCATCGGCGTGACCGCAAGACCGGGCGCGGTGAAGAACACACCGGCCGCGCCGCCGGCTTCGCGGGTCAGTTGCTGCACCTGGTTGAAATGGTCGATCACCGGCCCGTACAACTGATAGACGATGGCCGCGCCCAGGAAGGCGCCGATGACCTGGGCAATCCAGTACGGCACCACCTTTTTCCACGAGAAATCGCGGAACAGTGCCAGCGCCAGCGTCACCGCCGGGTTGGCATGCGTGCCCGATACCGAGCCGGTGACATAGATGGCCAGCGTCACCGCCAGGCCCCAGGCGATACACACGCCCCAATAGGCGTTTTGATACGGACTGGGGTCGTAGAGGATGTACATCGCCGCGACCGAGTCGCCCAGCGCGATGATGATGAACATCGCGACCGCTTCGGAAATCAACTCACCCACGAGTTGGCGGCTCATGCGCGCATGCTCGCGAGAAAATCATCGCAACGCACAGGCGATTGCGACACGCGCGTCGGCGCGCAGGGGGAATGGGTCGTGCTCATCGGGGGTGCCCTCCACAGGGTGATGCAGGCAGTGCGCCAGGATACGTTGCCGGACGACCCGTCCTCGCCGGCAACGCGGTGTGTTCAAACGGTCGCGAGCTCGGCGGAGTGAAGCGCCTGCGTCTGCAGATACGCTTGCAGCCGCTGCCGTCCGTCCGCATCGAGCCGAAGCCCGAGTTTGCTGCGACGCCACAGGATATCGTCGGCGGTCTGCGCCCATTCGTGTTGACGCAGGTAGTCCACCTCGGCCTGGTACAGATCTGCACCGAAGTGCTCGCCCAGGCCGGCCACATCCTGCGCATCGCCCAGCAGCCGTTCTGCGCAGGTGCCGTAATTGCGCACCAGCCGCTGTGCGGTCGCCGCCGGCAACCAGGGGCGGGCGGTGCGCACGCGTTCGAGCAGGCTGGCGATATCGCGCTGTTCACCGCCCGGCAGCGCATCGCCGCGCGCGGTCCATGCCGGCTTGCGTGCGCCCAGCGCGTAGGTGAGCCGGTCCACCGCTTCTTCGGCGAGCTTGCGGTAGGTGGTCAGCTTGCCGCCGAACACATTGAGCAACGGCGCGCCATCGGTGACCACTTCCAGCTGGTAATCGCGCGTGACCTCGGCGGCATTGTCTTCGGCATCGTCCAGCAGCGGGCGCACGCCGCTGTAGTTCCACACCACATCGGCAGGGCGGATCTGCTGCTGGAAATACAGGTTCACCGCATCGCACAGGTACTGGATCTCGGCCGCATCGATCTTCGGCGCGGCGGGGTCGGCCTCGTAGTCGACGTCGGTGGTGCCGATCAAGGTGAAGTCATGCTCGTACGGAATGGCGAACACGATGCGCCGGTCCGGTTGCTGGAAGATGTAGGCGTGATCGTGATCGAACAGCTTGGGCACCACGATATGGCTGCCCTTGACCAGCCGCAGCGCGTGCTCGTGGGGCACCGCGGCCACGTTGTCCAGGAAGGACACTGCCCAAGGCCCAGCCGCATTGGCCAGCGCGCGTGCCTGCACGGTGCGGCGGCGCCCCTCGCGATCTTCGAGTTCGGCATACCAGAAGCCAGCATCGCGCCAGGCACCGACACAGCGCGTGCGGGTGTGGATCTTGGCGCCGCGTTTAGCCGCGTCCATCGCGTTGAGCACCACCAGCCGCGCGTCCTGCACCCAGGCATCCGAATACACAAAGCCAGTGCGCAGCGATTCCTGCAGCGGCGCGCCGACCGGATGCGTCCGCAGCGATAGCCGGCGCGAGCGCGGTAGGCTGCGCTTGCTGCCGCCGAGGTGGTCATACAGGAACAGTCCGGCGCGGATCATCCAGGCCGGGCGCAGATGCGGCTGATGCGGCAATAGAAAGCGCAGCGGCCAGATGATGTGCGGGGCCAGGCGCAACAGCACCTCGCGCTCGGCCAGCGCCTTGCCGACCAGTGCGAACTCGTATTGCTCCAGATAGCGCAAGCCGCCATGAATCAGCTTGGTGCTGGCGCTGCTGGTATGCGCGGCCAGATCGTCCTGCTCGCACAGACACACCGACAGGCCGCGTCCGGCCGCATCGCGGGCGATACCGACCCCATTGATGCCGCCGCCTACCACCAGAAGATCGTACGTCTCGCCCATCGGTGCCTCCGTCCAGGTGCGCTATGAGCGAACCTAAGTTGTCATGTTCGAACATATTCGAACATCAAACCTTTTCGGGGCGTGAAGAAGCGAATCGCCTGCAAATCAGGGTATCTATAGATGGATCAGGCGATGGATTGGGTAAAATTGATTCAATGCATGAATCGATGCCAGGCATCCAGACGACGTCCAGAGGACGCAAACGTACTTAAACGAACAATCTCAGTTGCCGCCGTCGGCATCTGCCAGGTGGACCCGGGTGCCGGCTTCGGCCAGCACCTTGGCCAGTTCCTGCGGCGGCGGTCGGTCGGTGAACCAGTCGTGCACCTGTGCGATCGCCCCCAGCCGCACCATGGCGTTGCGGCCGAACTTGCTGTGGTCGGCGGCCAGCACCACCTGGCGCGAGTGCTCGATGATGGCCTGGGCCACGCGCACTTCCTGGTAATCGAAGTCCAGCAGGGTGCCGTCCAGGTCGATACCGGAAATGCCGATCACCCCGAAGTCCACCTTGAACTGACGGATCAGCTCCACCGTGGCCTCGCCGGTCACGCCCTGATCGCGCCCGCGCACCACGCCGCCGGCCACGATCACCTCGAAGCTGGGGTTGGCGCTGAGCATCACCGCTACATTGAGGTTGTTGGTGATCACCCGCAGCCCGCGGTGCTGCAGCAACGCACGCGCGACTTCCTCGTTGGTGGTGCCAAGATTGATGAACAGCGAGGCATCGTCGGGAATGAAACGGGCCACATGTGCGGCGATGTGCCGTTTCTCGCGTGCCTGCAGCGCCTTGCGCGCGGTGTAGGCCAGATTCTCCACGCTGGAGGGCATGCTGACGCCGCCGTGATAGCGGCGCAGCACGCCGGCATCGCACAGCAAGGTCAGGTCGCGCCGAATGGTTTGCGGGGTGACCTCAAAGCGCGTGGCCAGGCCTTCCACATCGGCAAAGCCCTGCTGCCGCACCAGCGCCACCAATTGCTCCTGGCGCGGGTTCAATGCCGGCGCCGGGACAGTCCTGTAGTGAGTCGACTCCATGCGCAGATGATCGCGCATACGTGTGAGGATGCAAACACGGTGGTGCGCGCGCAGAGGGCGCTAACGATTGATGGCCAATACCGGCCTGCAGCCATGCACGCTGAGCGAAAATGCCGAGCGCCGCGCTGCGGCTTTCGCGTGCCCGCGCCGCATGCGGCCACTCAGCAAGCTCGGCAAGGTTTCGGTGGAGGCCACCGCCTTCAATGTGCGCGTGCTGAAACGCCAACCAGTGAGTGGCCAGCAATGTGCAACGAAAGCAGTCGGCTAGGTGCCGACGGCACGCAGGCGCCACAACGCACACGCATTACACGCCCAGTCGCAACATCAGCCGCGCCCGCCAGACGACATGCGCGGCCGGCCTGGTTCCGATTCAGCCCAGCTCGCTGCGATAGCCGGTATCGATGCTGATGCTGCCGCCCACCGCGCGCGACACGCAGGCACAGAGCTTGCGATTTTCGCGGCGCTGTTCGTCGCTGAAGAACACATCGCGGTGATCGATATCGGCTGAGCTGTCCAGCACTTCCACTGCACACAAGCCGCATTCGCCACGGCGGCACTCGGCGATCAGCTCCACGCCCGCATCGGCCAGTGCGTCCAGCATCGATTCGTTTTCAGCCACCGGCACTTCCAGACCCAGGCCCGGCAACTTCACCACGAACGCCTGCGCCGGTACCCGCCCGCTGTTGCCGAAGGTTTCGAAGTGCAGCCGTGCACGCGGCCGGCCGGCCGCGTGCCAGTGCTGGCGCACCGCTTCGAGCATGCCCAGCGGCCCGCAGACATACACCTCGGCATTGGGCGACAGGCGTGCCAGTTCGGCAGCCAGATCGGGTGGGCCTGCCCTGTCGTCGCATTGCAGTTGCAGGCGCTCGCCCAGCAGCGCTTCCAGCGTGTCGACATAGGCCATCGCGCTGCGTGAGCGGCCGGCATAGAGCAGGCGAAATGCGGGATGGCGACGGGCCAGCCGTTGCGCCATGCCGATGATTGGGGTGATGCCGATACCACCGGCGATCAGCAAGATTTCCTCGCCACTTTCATCCAGCGGGAAGTTGTTGTTGGGTGGTGACATCTCCACCACATCGCCCGGCGCCAGCGTCCACATGTGCAGCGAGCCGCCACGGCTGTCGGGCATCTGTCGCACTGCAATCTGGAAGTATCCATCGGCGCGGGGTTCGCCCACCAACGAATACGAGCGGACATCGTCGCGACCATGCAGCTGCACGCGAAAATCCACATGGCTACCGACCTCGAAGCTGCGCGCGGCGGTGCCGGGATCGAGCACGATTTCGCGCACGCCAGGACAGGCATCGGCAATGCTGACTACGCGGGCGCGATGCCACTGGGTGTCTTTACGCATGAAAGGCTCCAGGCAATGAGGCGTGCCGGCCGGTGCCGGCAGGAATGGCGCTGCGAGGCGTCGCTGTGATCGATTGGAGGGCTTGGCGCATGCGGTGTGCTCAGCCCACCATGCGCAGCGACAGGTCCTGCGCGCGTTGTTCCTGCGCGATCAAGCGGTCGATCACGCGCCGCGCCCACATGCCGCCGGCATCGACGTTGAGGTTGTAGAAGGCGTGATCCGGGTGCGCGTCGATCGCACGTTGCTGCGCTTCCAGCACCGCCTCGTCTTCGCCGAACACGCCTGTCACCCCCTCGCGCGTGAGCGTGGTCAGCGACTGGTCGTGCAGCGCATAGTTGCGCATGAACGCCCAGAAGTAATGACAGGTGGTGTCGGTCTCGGGGGTGATCGTGTTGAGCACGTAGCCGTTGACGCCCTGGCTGCGATCGCCCTCTGGTGCACCGGTGCCGGTGATGGCCACGCCCACGTCGATGGCGATGGTGCCGGGTGCTTCGAAATGGATGATCTGCCAGCGATCGACCTTGCCGCGGTAATCCAGATGGCGGGCGATCTGGCTGGCCCAGAACGGCGGTGGGTCGATATTGCGCATCCAGCGCGAGACGGTGACGCCGCGATCGCCATGCACCACATCGAACGGGGCTTCGGCCACTTCGTCCTGGCCGATGCTCGAGCCGTGCACGAAGGTCTCGTGGGTCAGGTCCATTAGGTTATCCAACACCAGCCGGTAGTCGCATTTGGCGTAGATGGTGCGGCCATCGCCGGCCCAGGCCGGGTCGTGCGACCAGTGCAGATCGGGAATCAGGCGCGTATCGGCCTTGGCCGGGTCGCCTGGCCAGATCCACACATAGCGGTGCTTTTCGGCAACCGGGAAGCTGCGTACGCATGCCGAGGGGTTGATGGTGTCCTGCGAGGGCATGTGCACGCATCGCCCCTGCGTGTTGTAGACCAGCCCGTGATAGCCACACACCACGTCGTCGCCACGCAGCTTGCCCATCGACAACGGCACCAGCCGGTGCCAGCAGGCGTCCTCAAGCGCGACCACCGCGCCGGCCGTGGTGCGGTAGACCACCACGTCCAGGTTGCAGATCTTGCGTGGGCTGAGCACGTGCTTGATCTCGTGGTCCCAGGCGACGGCATACCACGCGTTGAGGGGAAACAGGGGCTTGGACTGCGACATGACCGTGACTCCTGGGTGTTGAGGCAACCTGGATGCGACGCGGCATGCGCCGGCCGGCAACGAGTTGACGCGCATGGCAACGCTGGCGTCTGCTTGCGAGCGAAGTTATGTATACACCGGAGACAATGTGGACGCGTTATGGGTCTGCCGAAATTGTGCGAATATCGATTTATATCACCGATTATCGGATTGACCGGCCCGCCGGCTGCGCCTACCGTGACTGCACGCTCACTGCGCTGGAAGGGAATGCAATGGCCGACATCGTCACTCTTGCGGACGCCGTGTCGCAGCTGATCGCCGATGGCGATTGCGTGGCGATGGAAGGCTTCACCCACCTGATTCCGCATGCGGCCGGGCACGAGGTGATTCGCCAGCGCAAGCACGACCTGCGTCTGGTGCGCATGACCCCCGACCTGATCTACGACCAGCTGATCGGCGCCGGTTGCGCGGCAGCGCTGCGGTTTTCCTGGGGCGGCAATCCGGGCGTCGGCTCGCTGCACCGGCTGCGCGATGCGGTGGAACACGCCTGGCCGCAGCCGTTGCAGATTCGCGAGCACAGTCATGCCGATATGGCCAATGCCTATGTGGCCGGTGCATCGGGTCTGCCGTTTGCGGTGCTGCGGGGGTACGTCGGCTCGGACCTGCCACGCGTCAACGACAGCATCAAGTTCCTGCAATGCCCGTATACCGGCCAAACGCTGGCCACATCGCCGGCTGTCAACCCCGATGTCACCGTGATTCATGCCCAGCAGGCCGACCGCCGCGGCAACGTGCTGCTCTGGGGCATTCTGGGTGTCCAGAAAGAAGCCGCGCTGGCAGCGCGCAAGGTGATCGTGACGGTGGAACAGATCGTCGACACACTCGACGCGCCGCCCAATGCCTGCATTTTGCCGCGCTGGGTCGTCGATGCGGTTTGCCTTGTTCCCGGTGGCGCGGCGCCGTCGTACGCGCACGGCTATTACGCACGCGACAATCGCTTCTATCTGGCCTGGGATGCGATCGCGCGCGACCGTGCGAAGTTCCAGGCGTGGATCCAGACGCATATCCTGGACACCGACGATTTCGCCGGTTTTCAGCGTGTTTACGCACAGTCGCAGCAGCAGGTGGCCGCATGAGCGCCTACAGCACCAACGAGATGATGACGGTAGCCGCCGCGCGCCGTCTGCCCGATGGCGCGGTGTGTTTTGTCGGCATCGGGTTGCCGTCCACGGCCGCGAATCTGGCCCGGCTCACGCATGCGCCGGACGTCACCTTGATCTACGAATCCGGCCCGATCGGTGCACGCCCGCAGGTGTTGCCCTTGTCGATCGGCGACGGCGAGCTGGCCGAGACCGCCGACACTGTGGTGTCCACGCCAGAGATCTTTCGTTACTGGCTGCAAGGCGGACGCGTGGATGTGGGCTTTCTGGGCGCAGCGCAGATCGATCGCTACGCCAACCTCAACACCACCGTGATTGGCCCGTATGACGCACCGAAAACGCGCCTGCCCGGTGCCGGGGGCGCGCCGGAAATTGCGGCCAGCGCCAAACAGGTGTTCATCATCATTCGCCAATCCAAACGCAGTTTCGTGCCGACGCTGGACTTCATCACCACGGTCGGGCATCTGGACGGTGGCGATGCGCGCGCGTGTGCCGGCCTCCCCGGCGCCGGCCCGACCGTGGTCGTCACCGACCTGTGCGTGATGGAGCCCGACCCCATGACCCGCGAACTCACCGTGACCTCGCTGCATCCTGGAACAACGCGCGAGCAGGTCAGCGCGGCGACCGGTTGGCCGATCCGCTTCGCTGCCGACCTCGCCCAAACCACCCCGCCCAGCACCATCGAGCTGGACGCCTTGCGCGCGCTGCAGGCACGCACCGATGCAGCGCATGGTGCCCAGGCAGCGGGAGCGGAGGCATGAGCGAGGTCTATTTGATCGATGGCATCCGCACGCCGATCGGCCGTTACGGCGGCGCCTTGTCCAGCGTTCGCGCCGACGACCTGGGCGCGGTGCCGATCGCTGCGCTGCTGGCGCGGCAGCCGCAGCTGGAGCCGGCCGCAATCGACGATGTGTACCTGGGCTGCGCCAACCAGGCCGGCGAAGACAATCGCAACGTCGCGCGGATGAGTCTGTTGCTGGCCGGCTTGCCCTCTTCGGTGCCGGCTAGCACGCTCAATCGCCTATGCGGTTCGGGCTTAGACGCGATCGGCACGGTAGCGCGCGGCATTCGTGCCGGCGAACTGGATCTTGCAATTGCCGGTGGTGTCGAATCGATGTCGCGCGCGCCGTGGGTGATGGGCAAGGCCGACAGCGCGTTCGCCCGCACCCAGCAGCTGGAAGACACCACCATGGGCTGGCGCTTCATCAATCCTCGACTGCAAGCCGCCTACGGCACCGAATTGATGGGCGAAACTGCCGAGAACGTCGCACAGCGACATGCCATCGCGCGCGAAGACCAGGATGCGTTTGCACTGCGCAGCCAGCAACGCGTCGCGGCGGCGCAGGCCGCCGGCTTCTTCGATGGCGAAATCACCTCGGTGGCAGTGGCCGCGCGCAAGGGCGGCGATGCCAGCACCGTCGAATACGATGAGGCGCCGCGGCCCAACACCACGGCCGAGATGCTGGCCAAGCTCAAACCGGTGTTTCGCCAGCCCGGCACCGTGACGGCCGGCAATGCCTCCGGTCTCAACGATGGCGCGGCCGCCTTGCTGCTGGCTTCTGCGCAGGCCGTGCAGGCGCATCGGTTGACGCCGCGCGCGCGGGTGCTGGGGTTCGCATCGGCGGGGGTGGAGCCGGCGTTCATGGGCATCGGCCCGGTGCCGGCCACCCAGCGCCTGCTGGCGCGTTTGAACTTGCGCATCGCGCAGTTCGATGCGATCGAACTCAATGAAGCCTTTGCTGCGCAGGCGCTGGCCTGCGCGCGCGCATTCGGGCTGGCCGACGATGCCGAACACGTCAATGCCAACGGTGGCGCGATCGCGCTGGGGCATCCGCTGGGCATGAGCGGCGCGCGGCTGGCGCTGACCTTGTTGCGGCAGCTGGAAGCCAGTAACGGGCGGCTCGGGCTGGCCAGCATGTGCATCGGGGTGGGGCAGGGGGTGGCACTGGCGATCGAGCGCCTGTGAGCCAGCTGTTACAACCTGCCTCGCCTTCCCTCGCACCCATGTCGTTCTAGTCGCCTTGCTGCCGACGGAGATTCAAGATGCGCGACCCAACCTCTGAAGACACTGCTATCGCTGCCGATCCGCTGCTCGGCTACCGCCGCAGCCGGCCTGGTACGCAACCGGCGTATCTGCATCCGGCATACGCCTCCACCAGGCTGCGTGGGCCCACGCGTGATCCGATCGACCTGCCGGTCACGCTGTCGGAGGTCACCGGCCCGCGACTGGATCGGCTCACCTTGGACAGGCACGCCGCCGATCTCACTGCAGGTTTCAGCGGCGCGCCGTTAGGTGAGCGCATCATCGTGTCTGGCCGCGTGCTCGATGAAAACGGCAAGCCGGTCCGCAACAGCGTCGTGGAAGTGTGGCAATGCAACGCGGCTGGTCGCTACCAGCACGCAGGCGATCAGCACGATGCGCCACTGGACCCGAACTTCCGCGGTACCGGACAAGTGCTCACCGACGCGCATGGCCGCTACAGTTTCAAGACCATCAAGCCGGGTGCTTATCCGTGGCGCAATCACTACAACGCTTGGCGACCGGCCCACATCCATTTTTCACTGCATGGCGATGGCATCGGGCAACGGCTGGTCACCCAGATGTATTTCCCCGGTGACCCGTTGCTGGCGCACGATCCTATTTACAACTGTGTCGACGATGCGCTGGCGCGCGAACGCATGGTGTCCAGTTTCGATTGGGAAAATGCGGTCAGCGAATACGCGTTGGCCTATCGCTTCGACATCGTCTTGCGCGGTCGCAAACAAACGGTCTGGGAGTGACACGATGAGCCTGCATGCCACGCCGTCGCAAACCGTCGGCCCGTATTACCGGCTTGGGCTGGAGCCGCTGTATCGCGAACAGATCGCACCCAAGCAGGCCGCAGGCACGCCGGTGCAGATCAGCGGTTGCATTTTCGATGGTGCCGGCGCGCCGGTAGCCGATGCGGTGCTGGAAGTGTGGCAAGCCGATGCAGCCGGCATCTATGCGCATGCGGCCGATGCGCGCTGCCAGGCGCACGACCCCAGCTTCGACGGTTGGGGCCGTATACCGACCGATGCGCACGGGCGTTTTTCCTTCAGCACCATCAAGCCGGGCAGGGTGGCTGGACCGGACGGCAAGCTGCAGGCGGCGCATCTGACCGTCCTGGTGTTCATGCGCGGCCTGTTGCGTGGCGCCTCCACGCGCCTGTATTTCGCCGACGACCCGCAGCTGGGCAGCGACCCGATCCTGGCGCTGGTGCCGGCCGAGCGACGCGCCACCTTGTTTGCCCAACCAGGCGCAGGTGGCGCCTACACCTGGGACATCCACATGCAGGGCGATGCGGAAACGGTGTTCTTCCGCTATTGATCGGTATGTCGATGAGGAACCGCCGTGCGCGTGCCGCAGCAGGGCGCCACGCTGTCTGCACGCTTGTGCATAAAAAGCGGGCGGCAGCCAGCTGCGGAAGTACTTGCTGCTACGAAGGCACCACGGCGTGGGCCGCGGGCGATGGACCGTGGCGCCTCACGCTGACCCACCAATGACAGCGCGCATCGTGGCCAACACGCACACGTGCTCAGTCGTGCGCATGCATCCCATCCCCACCTGGCATCACCCACATCCCCCCGGCAGTGGCAGGCGCGCAAACCGCCTTGCCCTTTCGTCTAGTTGGCACCTTGGCACATCGGTGCGATGCTGCCGGCACGCCTAGAGATGCAATGCATGAGTGCGACATCTTCGCTGTTGGGATCCTTGTTCGGCGAGCCAGCGTGCGACGCCTTGTTTGACGATGCCGCGCGCGTGCAGGCGATGCTGCAGTTCGAATCCGCGCTGGCGCGTGCGCAGGCCCAGTGCGGGGTGATTCCGGCCGAGGCCGCGCAGGCCATTGCCGCTGCCTGCGATGTCCGGCACTACGATCTGGCTGCGTTGGCGCAGGCCACAGCATTGGCCGGCAACCCCGCCATTCCGTTGGTCAAGGCGCTGACCGCCCAGGTGGCCGCGCACGACACCGCTGCCGCGCGCTGGGTGCACTGGGGCGCCACCAGCCAGGACGTCATCGATACCGGCACGGTGTTGCAGGTGCGTGCTGCGCTCGATCTGCTGCTGCCACGTCTGCATGCCCTGTGCGCCGAGCTGGCCGCGCTGGCCGAACGCGAACGCACCACCGGCTTGCCCGGACGCACCTTGTTGCAGCAGGCGGTGCCGGTCACCTTCGGGCTCAAGGTCGCCGGCTGGCTGGATGCACTGCAACGGGCGCATCAGCGCCTGCAGGCCTTGCGGCGCGATGCGCTGGTGTTGCAGTTCGGCGGCGCAGCCGGCACCCTGGCCTCGCTCCAGGAGCGTGGCCTGGAGGTGGCGCAGGCGCTGGCGAGCGCCCTGGAGTTGCCGCTGCCCGCGCTGCCCTGGCACACGGCGCGCGACCGCATCGTCGAGGTCGGCTGCACGTTCGGCCTGTTGGCCGGCACGCTGGGCAAGATCGGTGGTGATGTGGTGTTGCTGATGCAATCGGAAGTGGGCGAAGTGTTCGAGCCTGCCGCTGCCGGCAAGGGCGGTTCGTCGGCAATGCCGCACAAGCGCAATCCGGTCTCCAGCGTGGCAGCCGTTGCCGCGGCCACCCGCGTGCCCGGCCTGGTCGCCACCTTGTTCAGCGCGATGGCGCAGCCGCACGAGCGCGCGGCCGGACAATGGCATGCCGAATGGGACACCTTGCCGCAGATCGTCTGCCTCACCGCCGGCAGCCTGTCGCAGATGCAGCTGTGCCTGTCTGCTCTGGAACTGGACCGCGCGCGCATGCGTGCGCATCTGGACAGCCACGGCGGGCTGCTCTACGCCGAGGCGGCGGTGTTCGCGCTTGCGCCGCAGCTGGGCAAGCCGCAAGCGCACGCCCTGGTGGAACAGGCGGCGCTGCGCGCGCAGGCGCAGCAGCGGCATTTGCGCGAGGTGCTCGGCGAGGATGCGCAGGTGAGCGCCGTGCTCACGCACGCGCAACTGCAAGCAGTGTTCGATAGCGATAGCTGGCGCGGTATGTCCTCGCTCTGGATCGACCGTGTGCTGGCTGGATCTTCTTCCTGTTGACGGTGCTTCGATGGCCTATCTGCAATTGCCCACGCATCGCCTGCATTACCGTGTGGACGGCACCGACGAGCGGCCCTGGCTGACCTTCTGCAATTCGCTCGGCACCGACCTGCATATGTGGGACGTGCAGATCGAGGCTTTCGCCCCGCATTACCGCATCCTGCGCTACGACCGCCGCGGCCACGGCTATTCGGAGACGCCGCCGGGTCCTTACAGCGTCGCCGACCTGGGCCAGGACGTGCTGGCGCTGTGGGACGCGCTGGAGATCGCGCAAAGCGATTTCTGCGGCCTGTCGATCGGCGGCCTCACCGGCCAGTGGTTGGGTCTGCATGCACCGCAGCGCTTGCGACGGCTGGTGGTCTGCGCCACCGCGCAGAAGATTGGCAGCGCCGCCACCTGGGAAACCCGCATCGAACACGTGCACAGCGAAGGCCTGCCGGTGTTGATCGATGCCACGCTGCAACGCTGGTTTACGCCGGCATTCGCCATCAGCCACGCGCAGCGTCTGGACATGATCGCTGCCGCCTTCGTTTCCACCTCGCCGGCCGGCTACATCGCCTGCTGCCAGGCGGTGGCCGAGGCGGATTTCCGCGGTGCACTGGACGGGCTGAGCCTGCCGCTGCTGGCACTGGCCGGCGACGATGACCCGGTATGCCCGCCATCTGATTTGCGCGAGATCGCCTATGCCGCGCCGGATGGTCATTACGCCCAGGTGCCCGGCCGCCACATCTGCAACCTGGAGTCGCCGGCCGCGTTCAACGACGCGGTGCTCGGCTTTCTTCAGGCCGATTGAGCCCCCCACTTTGCAAGGACACACCATGCACGAAGACGAACGTTATCAAGCCGGCATGCGCGAGCGCCGGCGCGTCCTTGGCGATGCGCATGTCGACCGCGCGCTGGCCGCCCGTAGCGAATTCACCGAAGAATTTCAGGACCTGATCACCCGCTACGCCTGGGGCAGCATCTGGACCCGCGACGGCCTGCCGGCGCACACGCGTTCGCTGCTCACTTTGTCGATGATGGTCGCGCTGGGCCACGACGACGAATTCAAACTGCACGTGCGTGCCGCGCGCAACAACGGCGTAACGCCTGCGCAGATCAAGGAAGTGCTGCTGCAAGCGGCAATCTACTGCGGCGTGCCGGCCGCCAATCACGCCTTTGCGCTGGCCAGGCCGATCCTGGAGGAACAAGCCGCTGACACCGGCACAGCGCCAGCGGCGTAACCCGGGTAAGGTCTGCGGTCACCCAGTGCATCCCGAGAGATCGCATGACACGTCGATTCGCATGTCTTCTGCTGTTGTTGTTGCTGACGACAGCAACGCTGCAGGCACAGCCGCGGCCAGGTCCTGGCACTGTGTTGTCGCACGTGCGCGCGGACGATGGCCAGATGCTGGCGGTGTGGTCGCGGGTGCCCGCACAGCCGCGCGGCACGATTGTGCTGGTACACGGCCGCACCTGGAGCGCGTTGCCCAATTTCGATTTGCAGGTGCCCGGCGAACCCGGCGATACGCGCTCTGTGCTGGCGGCGCTTGCGCAGGCCGGCTATGCCGCTTACGCGGTGGATCTGCGCGGCTATGGTGGCAGCGCACGCGATCGCACTGGCTGGAACACGCCCACGCGTGCGGTGGCCGATGTGCGCAACGTGCTGGCCTGGGTCGCGCAGATCCATCCCGGACTGCCTCCGCCGGCATTGCTGGGCTATTCCAATGGCGCGCGCGTTGCGCTGCTGCTTGCACAGCAGCAACCGCAGGCGATGTCTGCACTGGTGTTGTTTGGCTTCCCCGATGATGTGGACGCAGCGCCCGCGCCGGCGTTGCCGGCAGAGCGACCATTGCGGGCACCCACCACGGCCGCTGCGGCCGGCGAGGATTTCATCACTGCCAATGCGGCACCGCCGGGCGTGCGCGCGGCCTATGTCGCGCAGGCGTTGGCAGCGGATCCGGTGCGCACCGACTGGCGCGCGATGGAACAGTTCTCCTTTCACCCCGAGCAGGTCGCGACGCTACCGGTTTTGCTGTTGCGCGGCGTCGACGACCCCATCGCCACCCAGGCAGACAACGCTCATCTGTACGCGCGTTTGCGCAGCGAAGATCGCAGTTGGGTGACCCTGCCGCACGCCGACCACGTGGCGCAGGTCGAAGACAGCCACGCGGCGTGGGTGGATGCGGTGGTGAGCTTTCTGCGCCGGCCGCGCTGACAGCCGCTCACACAACGACTGTGCAGCGCTCAGGCGGGCCCTGTCTGTGCTCGATGCGGCATGTGTTACTCATCACCGCCGTTCCTGCGCGCCGTCCACACCCGGCTGACGACTGCTCGCGACGATGTGTTAGCCGCTCCCAGCCGGCACGCGCGCAACAACAAGTGGCGATCAACCCGGAGGCGGCGGGTCCATGTCTTTTCGGCGCGGCGTGCTGCGCCTTGCGCGCATCTAGCATGCGCAAGGCGTGGCGGCGCTGAGCCTTGACCTTCGCGGCCAGAGCCGCTCTAGCTCAACAAGGTTCCCAGCCGCTGCGCCGCCTGCTTCAGCGGTTCCAGCAACTGCGTTTGCATGGTCTGCAAACTCACCCGCCCGGCCTGGGCGCCGATGTTGAGCGCGGCGATCACCTCCCCGCGCAGGTTGCGCACCGGTACGGCGATGGAGCGCAGGCCGATTTCCAGTTCCTGATCGGTCAGGCACATGCCTTCGCGGCGCGTGCGTGCCAGCACCTCCAGCAACGCCGAGGCCTGGGTCACCGTGCGATCGGTGCGCGGACGCAAGCTGGTGCGTTCCAGATACGCCTGCAAAGTGTCGCCGGGCAGTGCAGCCAGCAACACCCGGCCCATCGAGGTGCAATACGCCGGCAGCCGCGTGCCTGGGCGCAGCCCGATCGACATGATGCGCACCGTCTCCGAACGCGCCACGTACAGCAGATCGTCGCCATCCAGCACGCCCAGCGAGCAGGATTCGTGCAGTTGGTCGCGCAGCCCGTCCAGTACCGGCTGCGCCGCTGCGGTCATCGACGAAGACGCCGCGTACGCGCCGCCGATTCCCAGCACGCGCGGCAGCAACACGTAGCCACGCCCTTGCTCGCCCACATAGCCCAGCTTGGCCAGCGTATGCAGCACCCGCCGCACGGCCGCGCGCGAGATGCCGGTTTCCAGGCTGATCTGCGACATCGTCACTTCGCGCGCGTGCTGGGCGAACACGCTCAGCACCACCAGTCCGCGTCCAAGCGAGGTCATGAAGTCCGGGTCGCCCTGGGCGGCGGCGATCTGCTGCATCAGCTCATGCGGCAGGCCGCGATCGCTACCGGCCGCAGCCACGGCGGCGGGACGTTTACGACGGCTGGAGGCGGGCTCGGGCATAGGAGTGCGGTGCGGACAGGTCCCTGCATGGTAAGCGCTTGCGCCACTGCATGCCCCCGCTCACAGTCTGTGCGCGGGCATGTAAGCGCTTCACCCTGCTTGCCGCATAATTGCCGCTGGTTTGTTCCGGATCGGTGCTCTTAGTCCATGAAAACCCCCAAGGGCCTGCAGCCGCTGATCGACGACGGCGTCATCGACGAAGTGTTGCGACCACTGAAGAGCGGCAAGGAAGCATCCGTCTACGTGGTCAGCGCAGGCGCCGACATCCTGTGCGCCAAGGTCTACAAGGACATGGCGCAGCGCAGTTTCCAGGCGCGCGTGCAATACCAGGAAGGCCGCAAGGTGCGTGGTAGCCGTCAGGCGCGTGCGATGGGCAAGGCCACCAAGTTCGGCCGCAAGGAGGCCGAAACCGCCTGGAAGAACACCGAAGCCGATGCGCTCTACCAACTGGTGGATGCCGGCGTGCACGTGCCGAAACCGCGCGGCTACTTCCACGGCGTGCTGCTGATGGATCTGGTCACCGATGACGCTGGCCACAGCGCACCAAGGCTGGGCGAGGTGGAGCTGGAACCGGAACAGGCGCGCGTCTTCCACACCAGCCTGATCGGCGACGTGGTCAAGATGCTCTCGCTGGGTCTGGTGCACGGCGATCTGTCCGAATACAACGTGCTGGTCTCGCCCGATGGCCCGGTGGTGATCGACTTCCCGCAGGTGGTCAGCGCCGCCGGCAACAATGCCGCGCGCGACATGCTGCTGCGTGACGTGCACAACCTGCGCGACTGCCTCGGCCGCTTTGCACCGGAGTTGCTGGAGACCCACTACGGCGAAGAAATGTGGGCGCTGTTCGAAAAGGGCGAACTGCGTCCGGACAGCGTGCTCACCGGACGCTTCAAGTTCGACACCCGCCGCGCCGACGTGCGCGCCATCCGTGCCTCGATCGAAGATGCGCGCCAGGAAAACCTGATCCGCCAGCAGGGCCGCGAAGCGGCTGCGGAAGACGAGGACTAAAAGCGCCCAAAAGCCGACTGTGCCCACTGTCAGGTGCGCAGTCGGCAGCGCATTCGCTGCGGTGCAGTGCAGCAAATATCCAGCCGGCGGGACGTTGCGCAGGCACCGGCGCTCGTCCGCCAACGTGTGCCGTCGAGGCCATATCGCACAGGAATTGTGGGGTTTTGCGGTCGTTCGCGGCAGTCCGACCAAGTCGTGAAGTACTAGTTCACGATTTAAATAGTGATGATTCATAACAATCTGGCAAGCTCGACAACTGGTTATCGGAGAGTTCGTCATGTCGTTTGATCCTGATGTCGTGCGCCTGTTCGCCCAGCTTCAACAGGCGGCGCAGCCGCCCATGGAGACCCTGCCGATCGAAGGCGCACGCGCGATGATGCGCGCGGTAGGCGCGCAGTTCGGTTTCCCGCGCATAGAAATGGCCGAGGTGCGCGATCTGCAGGCCGATGCCGCCACCGGTGCAGTGCCGTTGCGCTTGTATCGCCCCACGGGGCTGGCGGCCGGCCCAGCTCCGACCTGCCTGTTCGTGCACGGCGGCGGCGGTCTGGTCGGCGATCTGGAGTCGCATGACGATGTGTGCCGGCAACTGGCGGCGCGTGCTGGTTGTCAGGTGCTGGCGATCCACTACCGTCTCGCCCCCGAGCACCCGGCGCCGGCCGGCGTAGAAGATGTCATCGCGACGTTGCATTGGCTGGTGGCCCACCCCGACACGGTCGGCGCCGATGTGCAGCGGCTTGCCATCATCGGCGACAGTATCGGCGGCGCCATGGCCGCGGTTGCCGCGTTGGCTGCACGCGATGCCGGAATTGCCTTGCGTTGCCAGCTACTGGTCTATCCGCTCACCGACGCACGCCAGGACAGCGGCGTGTATCCATCGCGCTCGCTCAACGCCGGGCTGCCGCCGTTGACTGCGGCGGCAGTGGACTTCTTCAATCGCCATCTGCTGCCCGATATGGCGGTGGCCAACGACTGGCGTGTCTCACCGATGCTGGCGCCGGATGTCGCCGGCGTTGCGCCGGCATTGGTCGTGGTCTGCGACCGCGACATGCTCTACGACGAAGGCTGCGCCTATGCCGACCGCCTGCGCGCTGCGGGTGTGGAAGTCACCCTGCATAGCTTCCCGGGCATGATCCACGGCTTCATCAACATGGGCAGCGTCTTGCGCGCTGCCGGCGAAACGTTGGACCTGGCGGCGTTGACGCTACGCCAGCGCCTGCTGCCCGCGATCGAACGCAGGGCCGCTTGATGACCTGCGGCAGCCGTGCCAATGCACGTGCTGCCGCAGCAGTGGCGGGTGGATCTGCGCGATGCGTCTTTCACTCAGCGCAGGCATGTTCGGCAAGACACGCCATGCAGGCATGCCGCCGGTCTGCGTGCCGGCGGCAATCGCGCATTGAGCGCCACGTATTGCACGACGTTTATCGGCGATGCGGATCCATTTTCTTGAATACGTCGCATCGGCTAGTCCAACCCCATCAGCGTTGCCTAAACGCACTGCTTTCAGTCCGCCTGTGCAACGCCATACAAGCAAGTGATGCTTAGAAGTTGGAGCGGAACGTGGTCATCAACACGTGGTTTTCCCGATCCACTGCGCGCGTGTTGACGAACTGATTGAGGTAACCGACGTCGGCATTGGCAATGGCATTGAATTTCCAGTTGATGCCGACGAAGACGCGATGCTGATCCAGACCGCGTCGCGCACCCCATTGCGTCTGATCCGGATTGACGAACACTTCGTTGAACGCCACCCACGACAGTTGCGGGCTGACGCCGCTCGGGCGCACCGCGCCGAGCATCTGCCGCACGCGGTAACCCTCATCGCTGAAGTCTTCACTGTGGCGCTGTTCCAGACGCGTACGGCTGGTAATGGTAATGGTGATGGTGGCGATCGGATCGAACTGGTACTGAAATTGCCCCCACCAGCGATTTTCGCGATTGGAGGACTGGCCTGCCGGATGGCTGATGATGGTGTCGTAGCCCATCCAGACGCTGGCCTTGGGGTTAAGGCGATAGAAGAAACACCGCAGGGCGCAAGATCAGTTGATCGAACTGTTCGCCTTCTTCGCGCCAGCGCGGATGTACATCCATGCTCCAGTACACATTTTCGACCGGCAGCTTTCCTTGCGCATACATGCTCAGCCAGTAACGCCCATCTTCGTCGGTGTTGGCACGGGCTGGCGAAATAGCGGCCCGTGTCAGCAGCAGAGCAGGCCGGCAATGCGAGCCATTGCCGACAGTAAGGTGCTGGAAGCGGTCATGTGCTGACATGTGTCGGCGTTGGCAAAACATGGCAACCTGGTTTGCGCTGCCTCGGGCGGCTCTTCGGCCAATCGCTCCGGTTTTTCTGCCTATCGCTTCGCTCACCGGGATGCGCCATCGTTTCACCGTGGCGCGCAACGGCGACCGAGGCTCTCAGAACGATGTGTTAGCCGCTGATCGCCGACCATTGCCCGCGATCGTTGCCTCGCTCACGCCACCCGACTACGCCGTGCGCGCTCCAGATGCACCAGCAGCAGTGAGATCGCTGCCGGGGTCATGCCCGGGATGCGTTGTGCCTGGCCGATGTGTTGCGGTCGTACGCGTTCGAGTTTCTGTTGCACTTCGATCGACAGGCCGCGCACGCTGGCGTAATCGAAGCCTTCGGGGATCGGCGTGGTTTCGTGACGTT
This sequence comes from Xanthomonas prunicola, assembly GCF_002846205.1. Taxonomy (GTDB): domain Bacteria; phylum Pseudomonadota; class Gammaproteobacteria; order Xanthomonadales; family Xanthomonadaceae; genus Xanthomonas; species Xanthomonas prunicola. The sequence continues at coordinate 746,275 of NZ_PHKV01000002.1, read as the reverse complement.
GCTGACGCGCGATGTCGTCGCGCTGGCGATCCAGATAGCCGGCGTACTTGACGCTGATCTCGACCTGCTCGGCCACCTGCGTATCGTCCACGCCCGGCCCCAGGGTCGGCACCCGCATCAAGGCGGCGTAGGTGAGTTCGGGGCGCTTGATCAGATCCAGCACGTTGGTTTCTCGGCTGACCGCCACGCCCAGCGCATCGGCCACTTCACGGCCCAGCGCATTGCCCGGTGTGGCCCAGAGCGCCGACAACCGCGCGGTTTCGCGCTGCACGGCCTCCTGTTTGGCTGAGAAGCGCGCCCAGCGCACGTCGTCGACCAGACCCATCTCGCGACCGACACCGGTCAGCCGCGCATCGGCATTGTCCTCGCGCAGTTGCAGCCGATATTCGGCGCGGCTGGTGAACATGCGATACGGCTCGGTGGTGCCGTGGGTGATCAGATCGTCGACCAGCACGCCCAGGTAGGCTTGGTCGCGGCGCGGCGACCAGGCCGGCAGGCCCTGCACATGACGGGCGGCATTGAGCCCGGCCAGCAGACCCTGTGCGGCGGCCTCTTCGTAACCGGTGGTGCCGTTGATCTGCCCGGCGAAGAACAGCCCGCCCACCGCCTTGGTTTCCAGCGAGGCCTTGAGCCCGCGCGGGTCGAAGAAGTCGTATTCGATGGCATAGCCGGGGCGGGTGATATGCGCCTGCGCAAACCCGTGGATCGAGCGCACCAGCGCCAGCTGCACATCGAACGGCAGCGAGGTGGAGATGCCATTGGGGTAGATCTCGGCCACTTCCAGGCCTTCGGGCTCGACGAAGATCTGGTGGCTGGTCTTCTCGGCGAAGCGCACCACCTTGTCTTCGATCGACGGGCAATAGCGCGGGCCGATGCCTTCGATCTGCCCGGAATACAGCGGCGAGCGATGCAGCGCGTTGCGAATGATGTCGTGGGTGTGCTCGGTGGTCTGGGTGATCCAGCAGCTGACCTGGCGCGGATGGTCGCTGACTTGGCCCATGAACGACATCACCGGCAGCGGGTCGTCGCCCGGCTGCTCGGCCATTACGTCGTAGTCGAGCGTGCGCCCATCGATGCGCGGCGGCGTCCCGGTCTTGAGCCGGTCGATCGCGAACGGCCGCTCGCGCAGGCGCGCGGCCAGCGTGGTGGCCGGCGGGTCGCCCATGCGCCCGGCCGCGTACTGGGTCTCGCCAACGTGGATCTTGCCGGCCAAGAAGGTGCCGGCGGTCAGCACGACCGACGGCGCTTCGAAGCGCAACCCGGTCTGGGTGATGACCCCGCGCACGCTGTCTGCTTCGGACGTGCCGTTGTGGATGATCAGATCGTCCACCGCCGCCTGGAACACGGTCAGGTTGGGCTGGGCCTCGACGATGCAACGGATGGCGTTGCGATAGAGGTTGCGATCGGCCTGGCAGCGCGTGGCCCGCACCGCAGGCCCCTTGGACGCATTGAGCGTGCGCCACTGGATGCCGGCCAGATCCGCCGCGCGCGCCATGGCGCCTCCCAGGGCATCGATCTCCTTGACCAGGTGCCCCTTACCGATTCCGCCAATGGCCGGATTGCAGCTCATCGCGCCCACCGTCTCGATGTTGTGGGTCAGCAGCAAGGTGCGGGCACCGGCGCGCGCGGACGCCAGCGCGGCCTCGGTGCCGGCATGGCCGCCGCCGATCACGATGACGTCGTAACGATAGAAAGAGTCGGACATGGGCCTGGACTGATCAGCAAAGAGAAGGAAGCGGCTGCGGAAGTATCGGCTGAAGCGGTCTCATGGTCACTAAATCGAAAAATATGTGATATGAGTCACATTATTGAATCGTGGCCCTCAAGTTGGCATGTTTCGTGCGGATATCCCTACTGCACCCGTCGCGGCATTGCGACATGGGCGCAAAGGCTGGAATTGGAACAGGGGCTAGCCGCGCGTGCGATGGGGTAGCGTAAGGGTCGGTAGTCGGGGGACTGCCGACCCTTATTTTTTGCGCTTTCTGCGCATAGGTGTCTGCTTTCTTCTGCAGCAGCGCCTGTCCAGCACGATCGAAACAAAAACAAAAAGCCCCGGCATGCCGGGGCTTTCTGCGTCGTAGGCGCCGATATCCGACAGGGCCGGAACAGGGGGGATCCAGATTTCCCTGTCGGACATCGACATAAGTCGGTCCGTGGGACGGGCCGGGTCAGAAGATGACGTGGCGGGTCACACAGAGTGCCTAGCTTGCGGCCAATCGTCAGCTGAACGCAAGCCCCCAATATCGTCAATTGTGGGCTCTGTCGCAGTCAGGGACTCAGGGAATCTGTTCGCGGGTGTTGCGCGGTGCGGTTTGCCGTTGAATCTCGCGCATCACCCGTGGCGGTGCGCTGATACGCGGCGGCTGTGCGCCGCTTGCCGGCGGGCGGTTGGGTTGTTGCGGACGCGAGCCGCTGGGGCGCTGCCCATTGTTGAACGACCCGTTCGGGCGTGGCGGGCGGTACTGCGGACGACGATCGTACGGCCTGTAGTAATAGCCGCCGCCGCGGTAGACCGGGTACACCGGATAGTCGTACAGGCCGATCGAACCGGCACCGTAGCCGTACGGCATCCCGTATGGGTTGCCGTAGTAATAAGGGGAATAGCCGGGCGGATAGCGATACTGCACGGCAGGTGCGCCGCGGTAATAGCCGCCCGACCCAGCGCCGGTGTAGTCGTAGGTTGCGCAGCCGCCCAGGGCCAACAGCCCGGCGGCGAAGATCAGACGGAATTTCATGAATGGTGCCCTCCTGCAACCATGGTGTCACTTTCGAGCCGATGCATTGAATCGGTCCTTAATTGTGCGGCAACGCGGCGCTTTTTCATCGATCCAGCATGCGCGGCGGCCGTGCGTGCGACCCGTGAAGAGGAGGCGATACGTTAATCTTGCAGGCATGATCGAGACGGTCCCTCTTGCCCATTCCGATGTCCTGCAGGCCGCTGCGCGGATCGCGCCGCACTGCGCGCCGACACCATTGCTGACATCGCACAGCCTGGATGCGCTCAGCGGTGCGCAGCTCGTCTTCAAAGCCGAGCATCTGCAGCGCAGCGGGGCATTCAAGTTCCGCGGTGCCTGCAATGCCGTGTGGTCGCTGCCGGATGAATTGGCTGCGCGCGGTGTGGTGACGCATTCGTCCGGTAATCACGGCGCGGCGCTGGCGCTGGCCGCACGCACGCGCGGCATCGGCTGCCATGTGGTGGTGCCCGAAGGCGCCGTGGCCGCCAAGCTGGCCAATATCTCCCGGCACGGCGCCACCTTGTGGCGCTGCGCACCGACCATCGCCGCGCGTGAACAACTCTGCGCCGAGGTGCAGGCCAGTAGTGGTGCCACGCTGGTACACCCGTATACCAATGTCGCGGTGATTGCCGGGCAGGGGACGGCCACCCTGGAGCTGCTGCATCAAAGCGGTGGGCTGGACGTGCTGGTGGCACCGGTCGGCGGCGGCGGGCTGGCGGCCGGTGCCGCCCTGGCGCTGCGATCCGCACCCAACTGCGCGCTGGTGCTGGCCGAGCCGGCCGGCGCAGCCGATACCGCGCGTTCGCTGGCGGCCGGGCAGCGGCTGGTCGATTTCGTGCCGGACACGGTGTGCGACGGTCTGCGCGGCACCTTGGGCGCGCCCAACTTCGCGCTGCTGCAGCACGCTGGTGCGCAGGTGATCACGGTCGACGATGCCGCCGTGGTGCAGGCGATGCGGCTGGTCTGGCAGATGCTCAAGCAAGTGGTTGAGCCGTCTTCGGCAATCACGCTGGCGGCGGTGCTGGCCGAACCGGCGCGGTTCGCCGGGCGGCGGGTGGGCTTGATCCTGTCCGGCGGCAATGTCGATCTGGACGCCTTGCCATGGGCCGCGGCGTGACCAGGCGCGTGCGCAGGCTCGGCCTGTGGGGCTGGGGCTGGCGATTGTGCATGCTGGCGTTGATCTGGCTGGTGGCGGTGGCGGGCTGGATCGTGTGGATCGGCGATCGCGATCAGGCCGCGCCGGCGGATGTGATCATCGTGCTGGGTGCGGCAGCCTACGATGCGCGGCCTTCGCCGGTGTTCGAAGAACGCATCCGGCATGCGCTGGACCTGTATGCGCAGGGCTATGCGCCGCACCTGTTGTTTACCGGCGGCTTCGGCAACGGCGCGCGCTTTGCCGAATCGCAGGTGGCCCGACGCTATGCGCTGCGCCATGGCATCCCGCCCGACGCCATCGTGATCGAAACCACATCGCGCACCACCCGGCAGAATCTGCAGCAGGCGCGCGCGCTGATGGAGCGGCACGGCATGCATCGGGCGATCATCGTCAGCGACCCGCTGCACATGGCGCGCGCGCTGCGGCTGAGTCAGGAGCTGGGCATTGACGCGCTGGCCTCGTCCACGCCAAGCACGCGCTTTCGCAGCTTCCACACCAGCTGGCGCTTCCTGTTGCAGGAGGTGTATTACTTCCACCGCGATCTGGTGGTGCAAGGGCCGTGACTGCGGGCCTATGATGCGGCTTTCCCAGCGGCAGGTTCGAGCATGAGCGAGACCCATCGGCAACACGCCATCGGCCTGGTCCAGGCCTACTACGCAGCATTCAACCGTGGCGACTGGGACGGCATGTTGGCGTTTCTGGCCGACGACGTCGCCCACGACCTCAATCAGGGTGCGCGCGAAATCGGCCGCGCCGAATTTGCCGCCTTCCTGCAACGCATGAACGACAGTTACCGCGAGCAATTGCGCGATGTCGTCGTCATCGCCAACGACGATGGCACCCGCGTCGGCGCCGAGTACGTGGTGCATGGCGTCTATCACACCACCGACGAGGGCCTGCCGGAGGCAACCGGGCAGACCTACGTGCTGCCGGGTGGTGCGTTCTTCGACGTGCAGGGCGACAAGATCACCCGCGTCACCAACTACTACAACCTGCAGGAATGGATCGCGCAGGTGTCGCGCTGACTGCGTGGCCCGCGCGCGCTGCTCGGTAGGTCGAATCGATCCTTATGCAGCATCCGATAGGCGCGATGCGGCGTGGATCGTACGCTGCATCGCGCGCCTTCGCGCTTCTACGGGCGCTTGCCTGATCACTGCAGGCGTTACAGCAACACCACTGCGACCACTACCAGCACGAAGATGCTCCACTTGAGCACCTGGTACAGCGGGTTGTTGCGTTCCTTCAGTGCCTTGGCCTTGAGGCGCGCGGCATAGAAATAGCGGAACACGCGGTTGATGCCGCCGGTCTTGTCGCCTTCCTGATTGGGCGAGGCACCGGCCGAGAGCAGGCTGCGGCCGACGAAGCGGTTCACCGCCGCCGCCCAACGCCAGCGCATCGGGCGTTCGATGTCGCAGAACAGGATGATGCGGTCCTGGTCGGTGTCGTTGCGCGCGTGGTGGATATAGGTCTCGTCGAACATGGTCCACTCGCCGTCGCGCCAGCTATGGCGCTGGCCGTCGACGTCGATGAAGCAGCGGTCGTCGTTGGGCGTGGCCAGGCCAAGGTGCAGGCGCATGGACCCGGCGAACGGGTCGCGGTGCGGGCGCAGCTCGCTACCCGGCGGTAGTTCGGCAAACATCGCCGCCTTTACCGTGGGGATGGACTTCAGCAACGCGGTGGTCTGCGGGCACAACTCGGCCGCCGACGGGTGCGCGGTGCCGTACCACTTCAGATAGAAGCGCTTCCAGCCGCGGCGGAAAAACGAGTTGAAGCCGATATCGGTATAGCCGTCGGCGGCGCGGATCTTTTGCATCTGCTGCAACGCCACCGCTTCGTCGCGGATCACCGGCCAATTGGCGCGCAGCGGCGCCAGCTCGGGGAATTCCTTGCCCGGATCGATGAACGGCGTGGTCGGCACCCGCGAACACAGGTACATCAGCGTGTTGATCGGGGCCATGAAGGTGGAATGGTCCAGCAACTGCCGGCTGAGCCGGTGCCGTACGCGACCGCGATAATGGATGTAGAGCGCCGATGCGACGAACAGCGCGATGAGGAGCCACTTCAACATGGGGCAGGCCGATTGGGGGCGGGGGGCCGCAAACGTGAGAGAGGCTGCCAACAAGCGCACGCAGCAATGCTGCGCCGTGTCGGTAGCCACCATCGAACAAGGTGAGCCGCAGCAGGGACGTGCGGCCGGTAACTTCAGAATTCTAGCAAGTGTGGCCGCCGAGCCTCACAGGTGCGCGTTCGCATGGACGCAATACGCTGTGTCTCACCGGCAGTGGCTGCGCAACTTCTAGCGTTCTGTACCGCCGCTCAGTCGATGCGGCGACGGATCGGGATTGCGCTGACCGCAACGCTGGCGACGTCGTGCCCGTGTTCGCGGATGGGTGCGCCCGGTGCCGGTGCCCAGGCGTGGGCGTAGATCACTTCCCAAGAACTGGGCAGGGTGCCGTCCGGCCGCCGCAACGGTTCGTAGGCAGCGCTGGCGGCGGCAAACCGGCCGCGTCCGGTGAGCGTGGCGCGGCGATTGCTGAGTGCATTGGTCGCGCCCATCGCACGGAGTTCGCGCATCAACGCGGGCAGGTCGTTGTAGGTCAGGGTGAACAGGTCGCGGTCCAGCACCGGATCGCGGAAACCGGACATCAGCAGGGCATCGCCGAATTGGGCAATCGGCGGAAAGCGGCTGACGTGCGGGGCCGGGTCGGTTTGCGCGAAGGCCTCGCGCAATTCGATCAGCGTTTCCGGGCCGAAGGTAGAGCAAAGCAGCAGCCCGCCCGGGCGCAGCGCACGGCGGAACCCGGCGAACACGGCTGGCAGGTCTTCCACCCACTGCAGGCACAGATTGCTGAAGATCACATCCACGCTGCCGTCGGCGACGGGCAGCGCGCGCGCATCGGCACACACCTGTGCGAATGGCTTCCACCAGCCAGCGGCCTTGCGCGCCTGGCGCAGCATCGGCAGGGCTTGGTCGACCGCGATGACCTGCGCCTTTGGCCAGCGCTTCTTGATCGCGCCGCTGGCATGACCCGGGCCGGCGCCGACATCGAGCACCACCTTGGGCACCTGCTCGCCCAGATAGTCGAGCGATTCGAGCAGGCGCGCTTCCGCTTCGCGCTGGAGCGCGGCGGCGGCAGTGTAGGTGCTGGCGGCACGCGCAAAGGCGCGGCGGACGTGGCGGGGATCGAAAGTGCTATTCATGGCGCCGCTATTGTCGCCGCTGGCAGGGGCGGAGGGAATCGATGCGTCGTGCGCGGCCCTGCGCTAGAACGTGCCGGGATAGCTGCCGCCGTCGATCAGCAGATTCTGCCCGGTGATGTAGCCGGCCTGCGCGCTGCACAGGAAGGCGCAGGCTGCGCCGAACTCGTCCGGCTCACCAAAACGCGCGGCCGGGATGCCCGCACGTTTGCGCTCGGCGATGTCGTCGGCGGTGCCGCCCTGTTGTTGCGCGATGGCGGCGAAATTGCCGCGCAGCCGGTCGGTAAGGAATTGCCCGGGCAGCAGATTATTGATGGTGACGTTGTCGGCCACGGTGCTGCGCGCCAACCCGGCGACGAAGCCGGTGAGGCCGGCGCGGGCGCCGTTGGACAGGCCGAGGATGTCGATCGGCGCCTTCACCGCGCTGGAGGTGATGTTGACGATGCGACCAAAGCGGCGGGCGCGCATCCCATCGACGGTGGCGCGGATCAGCTCGATCGGCGCCAGCATGTTGGCATCCAGTGCGCGCAACCAGTCCTCGCGTTCCCATTGACGAAAATCGCCCGGCGGCGGGCCGCCTGCGTTGTTGATCAGGATGTCGACCTGCGGGCAGGCTGCGAGTGCGGCGCTGCGTCCTTCCGGCGTGGCGATGTCGGCGACCACGCTGCGCACTTCGCCAGCGCCGGGAAGCGCGCGCACTGCGTCGGCAGCCTGTTCCAGTACATCACGGCCGCGTGCGGCGATCACCAGATTGACGCCTTCGCTGGCCAATGCGCGTGCGCAGCCCAAGCCCAGCCCTTTGCTTGCGGCGCAAACCAACGCCCAACGGCCAGCGATTCCCAGATCCATGCGGTGTGTCCTCGATCAGCGATGGCGCATGATCGACGATCCGCTCATGGCACGGACGCAACGAAGCGTTGCAGCGCCTCGCTCACCTGATCGGCATGACCGAGAAACGGTGCGTGGCCCCCGCCGGCAATGGTGAGCGCCTGCGCGTGCGGGCTGAGCGCGGCGGCGGCATGCATGCCGGCGGCAGGCACCAGGCGATCGCGTTGCCCGGCGATCCACAGGCTGGGGCGTGCGAGTTGCGGTACGGCGCGACGCAGGTCGGTGCGTTCGAGCAGGGTGAGGCCTTGCTGCAATGCCTCCGGCGCCGGTTCGCCGCGCGCGGTGAGCGTCTCGCGCAGGCTGCGCAGTTCGCTGCGTGCATGCGCCGAGCCAATCGTGTCCAGCGCAAGAAAACGCTCCAGGGTGCCGCGGTAGTCACGCGACAACTCGGTACCAAATTGCACGAACACCTCGCGCTGGACGGCATCGGGCCAATCGCTGCCGCGCACAAAACGCGGCGTTGCGGCGATCATCGCCAGCCCGCGCACCTGCGGCAGGGTGGCGGCCGCATGCAGCGCAAACAGCCCGCCCAACGACCAGCCGAGCCACACCGCTGGCGGCGTGGCGGCCGCAATCTCGGCGACCACGTACGGCAGCGCCAGCGGTGTGCTGTCGTCGCGACTGAAGCCGTGCCCGGGCAGGTCGACCAGATGCAATTGATAGTGTGGTGCCAGACGCTCCACCAGCGGTGCGAACACCCCGCCGTGCAGTGCCCAACCATGCAGAAGAACCAGCGCAGGCCCGTGGCCGATGACATCGATATGCATGCGCGCATTGTCGCCGATTGTTGCGGGCCGGTACGCGTTGAGTGAGTCGAGTTGCTGCTGCGACAGGGTTCAGAAAGACGGGATGGTGGTGGCCTTGGCGTCGATTGCAGTCTGCCGATGGGGGCTTGGGTATGTCGGTACGGCGCTGCTGCGGCACGCCCGCGTCAGTGCGTGGCGGCTGCACGCAGCGCGCCGATCTTCGGGGCCAGCAACGCCCACTGCGTGCGCGCGTAACCGCGCCAGCGCCAGCGCGCAGGCCAGCACCAGCGACGTGTGCGCCGCGCCTGGATCTTGGCCGCCAACCAGTCGGGATCGAACCCGTCCCACACGCCGGCCACGCTGCGCAGATTGCCGATCAGGACCGGATGCACTTCGTGCAACAACATCCTGCGTAACGCTTCCAGGGTGAACGGTGAGGCAGCCAGCACGCGCGCAATGCTGTCGTCGTCGCGCCTGTCACTGTCCAGGTACAACCGCGATAACGCTTCCCACACGCGGTGTTGCGCCGCAGTGGCTGTGCCTGGTGTCGCTGGCGACATGTCAGTGCACAGATGGGATTGGATGCGAGCGCGTACCCGCTGCACAGTCGGTGCAATGCATGCGATCCGTGTCGCACCGAAACATCACCACATGGTTGTCGCCTGACATGCGTGTGCCTTGTGCAGTCAATGCATTGCTTGAGTGGCTCGCGGTGGTTTCAGCGCAGGCCATGCACGCATTGCGGCTCGCTTCAGGCAGACGCACGCAGCGGCTGCCGGCTGACCACATCGCGCGCCTGCACGATGGCGTCGATCAGCGCCTGCACCTGCTGCGGCGTATGCAACGCGGATAGCGTCACGCGAAGGCGCGCCTTGCCTTCGGGCACGGTGGGCGGACGAATGGCGCCAACCATAAAGCCTGCCTGTTCGAGTGCGGCCGACATCGCCATGACGGTCGCTTCTTCGCCGCACAACACTGGCTGTATCGGTGTGTCGGAGGCCATCAATTCGAAGCCGTGCTTGCGCGCGCCATCGCGAAACGCAGCGATCAATTCGACCAGACGCGTCCGCCGCCAGTCGTCGCGACGCGCCAGGCGCACGGCTGCCAGCGTGGCAGCGACCTGCGCCGGCGGCAATGCTGTGGTGTAGATGTACGGGCGCGCGGTTTCGGCCAGATGGCGGATCAGCGCCTCGTCGCCTACGACCACGGCGCCGTAGCCACCGAGCGCTTTGCCCAGGGTCACCAATTGCAATGGCACTTCGGCCACGCCCAGCCCGGCATCGGCCACGCAGCCGCGACCTTGCGGACCGAGCACGCCAACACCATGCGCATCGTCCACATAAAACAGGGCTTCCTGCATGCGAGCCACCAGGCTCAACGCGCGCAGCGGCGCGACATCGCCATCCATGCTGAAAACACCGTCGCTGACCAGCATCGCCGCACCCTCGGGCGAGCCCTTGAGCTGACGCATCGCGCCTTCCACATCCAGATGTGGATAGCGCCGCAGACGGCAACCAGCCAGCCGCGTGGCATCGAGCAGGCTGGCGTGATTGAGCCGGTCCTGCACGCAGACATCGTCTTCTTCGCTGAGCAGTGCCTGTTGCACCGCCAGATTGGCGATGAAACCGCTGCCGAACAGCAACGCCGACGGATAGCCCAGCCATTCGGCGATTTCGCGCTCAAGCGTTTCGTGCGCGGTGTGGTGGCCGCAGATCAAATGCGAGGCGGTGGCGCCGGCGCCATCGCGGGCAGCGGCATCCTGCAGTGCGGCGACCACTTCGAACTGTTGCGACAGACCCAGATAGTCGTTGGAGCAGAAACCGGTCAGCCAGTGCCCGTCGATTTCCAGCCGCACGCCATCGCGGCGGCCGACCTGTCGCCGCACCCGCACCCGTTCCTGAGCGACGCGCAACTTGCGCAGCGACGAAATCCGTTCGTGCAGATCGGGGCGGGCCATGGGGGCGTTCAACGGCAGAGAAGGGCCGCTAGCGTAGCGTGCCGTGCTCAGCGCGCCCAGCCGGCACCGACGACCGGTGCCGGGCCCATGCTCAGGCGGCGTGCTCGCAGGCGGCGCTGCGGGTGATCTCCGCATGCACGGTGCCGGGGTGATCATGCTCGGCCGCATCGACCGTGATCTGCATCGGACGCAGGCCCAGGCGCTGGAACAGGGCCTGGTCGCGCTCGGTGTCCGGGTTGCCGGTGGTGAGCAGTTTTTCGCCGTAGAAGATCGAGTTGGCACCGGCCAGGAAGCACAGCGCCTGCAGTTCGTCGCTCATCGCTTCGCGGCCGGCGGACAGGCGCACCATCGAACGCGGCATCGTGATGCGGGCCACGGCGATCATGCGCACGAACTCGAACGGGTCCAGTTGCTGGGTGCCGTGCAGCGGGGTGCCGGGCACCTGCACCAGTTGGTTGATCGGGACCGAATCCGGGTGCGCGGGCAGCGTGGCCAGCGCCAGCAGCAAGCCGATGCGGTGTTCGCGGGTTTCGCCCATGCCGACGATGCCGCCGCAGCAGGTCTTCAGACCGACATCGCGCACATGTTCCAGCGTGTTCAGGCGGTCCTGGTACTGGCGGGTGTGGATGATGGAGTCGTAGTAATCCGGCGCGGTGTCCAGATTGTGGTTGTAGTAGTCCAGCCCGGCGTCCTTGAGCGCACGCGCCTGGCCGGCGTCCAGCATGCCGAGCGTAGCGCAGGTCTCCAGGCCCATGGCCTTGACCTCGCGGATCATCGCGGCCACCTTGGGGATGTCGCGCTCCTTGGGCGAGCGCCAGGCCGCGCCCATGCAGAAGCGCGAGGCGCCGGCGGCCTTGGCCTGGCGCGCCTTGGCGACCACTTCTTCGGTCTCCATCAGCTTCTGCGCAGTCACGCCGGTGTCGTAGCGCTGCGCCTGCGGGCAATAGGCGCAATCTTCCGGGCAGCCACCGGTCTTGACCGACAGCAGCGTGGAGACCTGCACTTGCGCCGGGTCGAAATGTGCGCGGTGCACGCTGGCCGCGTGATGCAGCAACTCGGGGAACGGCAGATCGAACAACGCCTGCAGCTCTTTGCGATCCCAGTCATGGCGGACGACAACAGACATCGGAGTTTCCTGACAGTCAGCGGCTTGGAAGCCAGGCAGTCTGGTGAGCATGGAAGAGGCTGTCAACTTCAACGGGGTGCGCTCGGTTTACAGGTGGCCGCAGCGGGTGCTGCGGCTACTACTGCCGAGCCTGTGTTTGGTCTGTGCGGAAGCCGGCACGCCTGACGGCGATCTCTGCCCCGCGTGTCGCGCCGCCTTGCCCGATCATGGCCATGCCTGCCTGTGCTGCGCCACCCAGCTGTTCGCCTGCGATGGGGTGGCGTTGTGCGGGCAGTGCCTGCAGGAACCTCCGCCGCTGCAGCGGGTGCATGCCTGCTTCACCTATCGCTGGCCGGTGGATGGGCTGCTGCGGCGGTTCAAATTTCATCAGGACCTGGCGGCGGGTCGTCTGCTTAGCGACCTGATGGCCCGGCGCTGTGCGGGGCTGCCACGCCCGCAGGCGTTGGTGCCGGTGAGTCTGCACCGGCAGCGCCTGCGCCAGCGCGGTTACGACCAGGCGCTGGAGTTGGCCAGACCGCTCGGCCGCGCGCTGCGGCTGCCGTGCCTGCCGTTGCTGCGCCGTGTGCGCGCGACCGCGCCGCAATCCGAGCTGGACGCGATCGAGCGGCACCGCAATCTGCGTGATGCGTTCGTGGCCCGCGGCCCGTTGCCGGCACATGTGGCGCTGGTGGACGACGTGATGACGACCGGCGCGACGCTGTACGCCGCGGCGAAGGCATTACGCAAGGCGGGTGTTCAACGGGTGGATGCATGGGTCTGCGCGCGGGTGCCGTGATCGAGGTTGTTGCGGTCTGCGGGTGCGGCTGCGTCCGTACCCTCACTCCAGCCCGAACCCCGCTCCCGTAGGAGAGGGGCTTTGTCTAGCGGCAGCGCGGTGGATGGCGATGCTGCTTCGGCGGGTGGATGGCGGAGGACTCGACGAGGAGTAGAGCCGTCAACGATGCCTGCACGCGTTGAAGCCTCACGCGCAATCTCGACATCCGATCCGTAATCGACGGATTCCCGAATGCGAATCCGCGCTAACGCCCCGCCACCGCCACTGCGATGCCGACGAAGATCGCCAGGCCAACCCAGTTGTTGTGCAGGAAGGCGCGGAAGCAGGGGCCGCGCTCGCGGTGGCGGGCGATGCGGAATTCGTAGGCCACCAGTAGCGCCGCAACGCCCAGGCCGGCCCAGTACGCAGCACCGAGATCAGCGCGCAGACCAACCAACACCAGCGTCGCGAACATCAGCGCATACAAGACGCCTTGGGCCACCAGATCGAATTTGCCGAACAAGATGGCGGTGGACTTGCTGCCCATGCGGATGTCGTCGTCGCGGTCGACCATGGCGTACCAAGTATCGTAGGCGGTCGCCCACAGGATGTTGGCGGCATACAGCAGCCAGCCCAGCAATGGCACGCTGCCCTGCACGGCGGCGAAGGCCATTGGAATGCCCCAGCCGAAGGCCATGCCCAGATAGACCTGGGGCAGGTGGGTGTGGCGCTTGAGATAGGGGTAGCTGGCGGCCAGGAACACGCCGGGCACGCTCAGCGTCACGGTCAGCCAGTTGAGTGTGAGTACCAGCGCGAAGGCCATCAGCATCAACACCACGAACACCCACAGCGCCTCGCGCCCGGAGACCGCGCCGGTGGCCAGCGGGCGCGACTTGGTGCGCTCCACATGCGGGTCCAGCCAGCGGTCGGCATAGTCGTTGATGACGCAGCCGGCCGAGCGGGTCAGCCACACCCCGGCGGTGAACACGAACAGCGTCCACAGGGGCGGCAGGCCATCGGCGGACAGCCACAACGCCCACCAGGTGGGCCAGAGCAGCAGCAGGCTGCCGATCGGGCGATCGCCACGGACCAGCTTCCAGTATTGCCCCAGCCGCTGCGGCCACGTCAGCGCGCCTGCTGCGGGCAGTTGTTCGACACCATGCTTGCTCATGCGGCAAAGGGTAGCAGTGCGGCTCGGCCATGGTCATGTGGGCGCGGGAGGCGCTGCCCGCGCGGCGATCCTGGGAATGCCCAGCTTCTTCGACGCCAGGCTGTTCATTAGAGTGCGGCTGGCCGCAGCGATCGAGGTTGCGAGCGGCAAGGGCCGCGGTTGGTTCAGGTGGGCTGCGGCCGGTGGTACGGCTGCGACGCACGCTCGGCAGTGACCGCGCTCGGGCGCGTGCTCAACCTTGCTGTCAGGTTGGGGACGTCGAGCAGGCTTGCGCTCTGGCGACTGCCGCTTGAGGCGGCGACAGGTTTGCACGGCCTGGACCCTATGCGCTTGCACCTGGGCGTCCTGCTCGGGCCGACAGGCCGGTGTCATCACGTCTCGAGCGACGCCGTGGCTTGCCAGGTCCCGTGTCGCCCAGCCCCGTCACGCGCACGCGCACGCCGGCTGTTCTGGCATAATGCGCGGCCAGGCGCTCGTAGCTCAGCCGGATAGAGTAGTGGCTTCCGAAGCCATTGGTCGGGGGTTCGAATCCCTCCGGGCGCACCAATTCGAGTTCAGGCTTGTCCTAGGATGTCCAAAAACCCTCGAGAAATCGGGGGTTTTTGTTGTCTGTACATTCGAAGGTCCACCCGGATGCATTGGCACCCAGGCTGGTCGGGATATGGATGTGCCAGACCTCAATGCAGAAGCGCAGAGATGGATGCCCCACGCAGTCAAGCGGCTTCATGGAACGCGTCAACGACGGCGACCAACGCGGCGTTTTGGATATGCACGGGTTGCGCAGTTTGAGCGAAGCGAGCAAACAGACTGATCGACTCTTGCCGGCTGCCAACGGCCAATAAACACGGCACAGACTCGGCGAGCAGACACCCGCCGGTTCAGCGGCCAACATCATCAGACAGACCTGTCTGTTTTGACTGCGGGGCGTGACATCGCTGGATGCCAGGGCCTAACGGATGTTCCATTCTCCCAGCAGTACACGCGCCCGCTGCTCGATGAAGCGGTTCGCGTTGGCCTGCGCCTGTTCGGACTCCTGCTTGGCCTCTGCTTCCCCGATGACACCCTCCTGCGCTTCTTCGAAGTGCGCCATCGCCCACGTGGTCGCCGCTTCCTGCGCTGCCGTCCCCTCCACATCGTGCATGGAGATGTAGGCCTTCAGTGGCGGCCACATCTCCACACGCCCGGTGAGTTCATTCCTGCTGCGCAGCAGCCTCTCCCTGGACAGCCCCAGGTCGGGATTTTGTAGGGCTTCCTGCAGCAGGCCCAGTGCGGTCTGGTGGTCCTGCGTGTGCATGAGCTTGTGCTTGAGCATCTCGGCGAACGCGGTCTTGACGTCTCCTTCCACGGCGGGCCCCGCATCGCCCACCTGCGTCATGCCATCCATATTGAGCGTCTTGACGGTGTGGTCGCTCAAAAATTGGCCGAAGCTGTTTCGGAATTCAGGTGATCGAATGGCCTCGGCCACCACCTGGTCCAGCAAGGACATGTCGGCCGATGTGATGGATGCGCCGAAGATCCTGGCATCTTGCGCCAGGCCTTGCGTCCACTTCTCAAAACGCTCGCCCAGGTCGGCATCGACACTGCGCAACACGCGGGTGAATTCGGGGACGCGGTTCCACGATGCCCCGGCCTGTCGCACCGCAGGCACCGGCGCGCGTCGCCTTCTGTCGGCCAGCCGCCGTGCCTCGCGCTGCGCGCGCTCCGGGTCGCGGATCTGCAGCAATTGGCCTGCCAAATGATCCGGCACCTTGATATCGCATTGAGCGGGCAGCCGGGCCAGCGACTGCGGAAGGGTCTGCAGGCCGGTGCCGCGCAGGTCCAGCAGTCGCAGCTGGGCGAGATCTCCCACGCTGTCGGGCAGCTGCCGCAGCGCGGCGCAATGTTTGAGCGAGAGTTCCGTCAAGCTGCGCAGTTGACCGATGTCTTCAGGCAGGTGCGCCAGCCGGCGGTTGGAGGACAGGTCGAGTTTTTCCAACCGATGCAGCCGGGTGAGGCTGCCAGGAAGTTGCTCCAGCTTGGACTGCGATGCCACCTCCAGTGACCTGAGTCCCTGCATGAGGCCGATGTTTTCAGGCAACTCGCGAAAATGCGACGAGTGCGACACGCGCAATTCGGTCAATCGGCTCAGTTCAACGATGCTGGCCGGCAGGCGCGCATAGTGCCCGCCTCCTAGCGTGAGGTTGCGCAGACCTTGCATGCGCCCCAGGTCGGCGGGCAACTCATCCAACGGGATCAACGCCAATTGAAGGGTTCTTAGATCGGACAGGCGCGTCACCGAGGGTGGCAGCTTTTTCAGGCCCGGCGCGCCAATGACCTGCAGATGACGGAGCTGGCGCAGCTGCCCCAGGCTGTCTGGCAGCGACTCAAGCCCGGTATGCATCAGCCTCAATTTCCGTAGCGCGTCGAGCCGGCCGATCGCATCAGGTAGCGTCGTGGCAGGGAGGCCGTAGTCGAGGGCAAGCTCGGTCCTGCCGTGGGTCGCTGCCTGACGGATTGCCTCTGCAACGCTTCGCAGCACCTGCCGCGACGTATCTCTCTGCCCGTCGTGCAGGTTGAAGCCCGTTCGCACCCGCTCTGCGATCGGCAGGCTGCGCTCAAGCCAATCGTCGATCTGGTGCTCGATGGTGCGCGGTGGCGCAGAAGACGAAGCCCCCAGCTCAACCTGTTGCATCGACGGACGCAGCGGTGATCGCAAAAGCCGGCCATCTTCACGATTTCTTGGCGGCGTGGCGTCGGCCGCCGATGTGCTTCCGCGTCGCCGCGGCCGTGCGAGCAGAGGGCTGAGCACGCCCTCTGCCTCGGAAGATGTGCGTGAAGAACTCGCTTCAGCCGGCGCGTGGTCGGCGCTGTCGTTACGCGGACGAGAGCGGAGTAAGCGGTTTACATTAAACATAGAGATCCACCCGGCGTATTCAGCAGGCTGCAACGTTCCCAGGCTCAGGCTACTTCCCTTTGATCTGCATCGCTGCGCGCACACGAAGATGTGTCATCACCAAGCGAACAAGGCGCTTCTTTGCGTAGACGCCCCGATCCTGAGCGTCTACGCGCCTTAAGCGGCGAATCAGTAACGATTCGACCCGGCCGATGATCAACTCGATCAACCACCCAGGCGTCTAGTTCTCGATCACGCCATGCGTGGTCTGCATGCCTGGCAGGAAGCGCGATATCGCTGACGTGCATCGTGTCCACACGAAAGCCGTCAAGCGACAACGCGACGCATCATCCCAGCGCGTTGGTGCAGCACGGCGCGGCCAATTGACAGGCGTTAGCGTGATGCATGCCTTATCGATCAGCAACGCCGGATGCGATGCGTCGCGCGCAATGATCTTGCTGAGAGGACTCTTACCGACGCCGCCCCCGTACATTCCTGAGATTCTGCCGCAAGTCTCCTTCGAAGTTATCGGCGATACCTTTGGGAATAAACTGCTTACCCACCGGGACGCCGCCGGCGTTTTCCATCTTCTGGTGGATCTCTCCGTCTTTCTGCTTGTCCAGTTGATATTCTTCGTAATGCAAGCCCGCCAAGATGGGGGCTTTGAGCATCTCGACCGATTTACTGATCGCAGAGCCGCCGACATACCCTTTTGCGAACGCTGCAGCGCTTGGCCGCTCGGCCGCCGTTTTACCGGCTCCCTTGGCCACACCCTTGGCAGTTCCCTTGGCCGCGCCCTCAGCTGCTTCCTTGGCCGCGGCTTCGGCGACTCCCTTGGCAACCCCCTTGGCCCCGATTCTGGCCGTGGGTCCGCCGACTGCTCCAACCACTGCCCCTGCCATATTGATGCCGGCCAGCTTCAACGCAAGCGACATATCCCCGCCTTGAATTGCGGTGTCGACCACCTGCGCGGCCTGTGCCTCGCTCTCCAATGCAATCGACGCCGCATCGGCAATTTCGCCGATTATGGGGATTCCGTTCAATGCGCTCAGGCCAACGGACATCCAGTCCATGATCTTGCTGTCCCACTTTAGGAACTCGTGCAAGCCGTGCTGGAACGTACCGATGTCCTTTTTGGGTTTCTTGATCGCGGGCGGATCGGCCTTGCCCACCAGCATGTCCGCGACCGCCTTCTGCTGCTCGGGCGAGGTTGCCTCGTGCGTGGCCGGCGTGTCCACGGTCTTGTTGGCCGCGCTCATGTGGTCGTAGAACTGCCGGAAATCGTCCTGGCTGATCTTGCCCGAGTCGACCACATGGCCACCACCGAAGAAGTGATGCGGCTTTTTGTAGCCGGTGATCGAGTTATTCAACAGGCCGAACAGCAGTGGATCGGCCAATAACTGCGTTGCGGCATTTTTGACGGCGGGATCGGCCTTGTCGTCCTTGGAGATTGCGTCGAGCTTGTCGCGCGTCACCTCCTTGCCATCGCCATAGAACGCATCTTGATGCGTATTGATGGTGTCCAGCGTCTTCTGCTCGTCCGCCGTCAGGTGCATCTCGGAGGTGGATTTCTGCAGGAAGTCCGGGGTGCTCATCGAGCCCGAGTCGCCCGCAAACGCTTTCCACTCGTCGGGGTGGTCGCGGAAATACTGCGCGGCTGCGATTAGCTGCGGAGGGCACTTGCTGGTCTTGCTGTCGCCATCGACGATCTTGGCGAATTCATCCTCGCTCAGATTGCCGGACAGATAGTCGGAGTAGCGATACAGCTCGCGCAGGGCATCGCTTTTGGTCATGACCGATGCTTTGCTTTTGTCGGGGCTATCGGATGCGATGTAGTTCTGCGTGTAGTCCTTGGCTTTCTTGTCGTTGTACTCGGCAATCTGCGGATGGTAGTACGAGAAGTCTGTCAGGTCCTGCGCCTTGATCTTGCCGCCGCACTTGCCGTCCTTCTGCGAGCCGATGGCAAAGAACAACCGTGGATCCTTCTGCAATCCTTTCAACGCTTCCTTCAAGTCAGGCTGCGTCGACGGATCATTTATCTTTGCGTCCAGCTGATCGAAGGACAACGAGTCGACCTGGTCCTTATGCCGATCCAGGACCGAGACAATCTCCAATTCGGATTGATTGAGCTGGCCGTCGTTCCAGGTGACCGTCGAGCCCTCCGCAGCCGGTGGCGGATTGGACCCCTTGATGTTCTTGGGGTTGAACTCGTCGTTCTTCTCGCCCAGCTCCTTGACCTGCGGATGTGAATCAGAGAAATCCCAGAGATCCTGCGCGCTGATCTTGCCGCCGCACTTGCCGTCTCCCTGGGAACCGATCGCAAAGAACAACCGCGGATCCTGTTTCAGCCCCTGCAATGCAGCCTTCAGGTCGGCGGGCGTGGAAGGGTCGTTGATCTTGTCGTCGAGATTCTTGTACTCGAGCGGCATCTGATCCTTGTGTGCATTCAGCGTCGAAACGATCTGAAGCTCCGACTTGGTCAGCGTGCCATCGTTCCAGGTAACCGTCGAACCTTCCAGCGCCGGCGGCGCATCCTTCCCCTTGATGTGCTTGGGATCGAAGTCGTAGCCCAGGGATGGCCACGAGGTGCGCTTTTCAATCGGCTGAGTGGCGTCCCAATCGGATGCGGACTGCTGGGTGTTGGCATCGTTGCTTGCCGTATTCGCCGGCGCATTACCTGATGTGCTGCTTGGCGTGTTGGCTTGGAGGGCCGCCAGCAGCAGGTAGATTTGCTGGAAGATGTTATCCATCGTCGGTGGCAGGTCGGAGCCATCCTTGGACGAATCCGATCCGAGCAGCTCCGATGAAGACGAGTCGTTTAAAGAAGTGCCCAGCAGTTGGCTGGGGTTACTCCCGGTAGAAAGCGTGTTGAGCGACATATGGGCGGCCTCGCTAATGACAGAATTGGCAGAGCACCTTCGTATAAGTCGATTCTTATACGGCCGCACGGATGCGCCCATGCGGGGTAGACCTATGTTGCCAGTCTGCGCAACGTGCACCCTGACCGACGAACTATTTTGGCGAAAAAAGCGCAAAAATTGAAGGGTCGATGCGTCGCCACCGAACGGTGCGGTGCGGCGCAGATGCTTGAGCGGCGATTGTTCCTGGCGCGGCCCGGCGCACTCATACACATCGATACCACGTGCACTGCCAGACGCGGATCGTCATGGTGTTTCGAGGCATATGCAGCGGTCACCGGTTCTCTCTCACACGGCGGCCGAAACCCCGAGTATCAGATTGTGGGTGCTGTTCTGACCGGAGGCCTGGGCTTGCTGAAAAACCAGGGGGACTCAACGGAACCTGGTTGCATGACGGTTCTGTCATTGCCCGACTGGAGCCATGAATCACGTCCATGAAGCTTGTTGGGATCATCTGGGTCGCTAGATGGGATTTGCACTGAAGCAACGCGATGGCAAACGCTGAGGCTGACACTGATGCTGTGCGCAGATAGTTAATCTCTCGGTAATGCGCATTGCGCACGTAAGCCGCCTGGATCTGAGATTGCCGGGCGGCACCTGCAGATGCATTTATAAAGTCCTGGATCCTGCGCCGAATCAGGGTCGCTCTCTTCCGCTTGTGTCCGCTTTGCAAAGCGTGGCGCAGGTTTTGGTCGGACAATCTACCCGCGTCCAACTTCGTGTATGGCGCGGGTGGTTCGCACTGCTTCGTTCGGGCGCATGTTCCGGGGCAAAACAATGTGTCGCGCGCTCTGGCGCGTAGCAACCCATCGAAATTTCCTCACGGAGTACTTCAGATGACGTTGGAATCGCACAATCAGAAAGCAGCGAATACCGCTTTTTTTATTGGCCTGAGCGCGTGCCTCGGGTTACCTGGTGAGATTGCGCAGCGGCTCGGCGAAGGCGAAACCATTCTGGGCCCTGCCGGCATGCTGTGCCGTGTCCACACGCAGGGGCAGCCAGGCGACCTGATGGCCTTCCCGGAAGTAATCTTGCCCCTGGCGGCACATGAGTTTGGAGGCGAGGAGGTGGTGACCCTGCTGTCGCTGCAGGAGCAACTGCTGACCGAGTATGGCTGGCGGCTCACGCTCTCGGATCTCGGCCTGCTATGCGTCTGCCCGCTGTTGCTCGTGCGCACGCCTGAAGAGGTGGCCGCTGCACTGGACCGTGGGCAGGTGGTCGCACGTGTCGTGCTGGACGCGCTGGCGACGCAGGTCGATACGACGAAGGAGGTGGCCTCGTGAAACTCTCCAGCGATATCGGCACCGCTTCCAGTAGCCGCGCAGCCTCGCGTCTTCCCGAACAACCAGCGCAGGTCGAAGAAGTCACTGCCCCGCGGGAAGAACGGGCACCGACCGGCCCGCTTGCAGGCTTGGCCTCTTCCAGTGCGACGCTGCGCGGTCGCCGCGCAGGTGGCGCGAGGACAGATGCAGATGAGGATGGGGCCACACACGGCGGCTCACATCAGCCCAGGTCTTCGCAATCGTCGGACGCAACGTTTTACACCGCGCACGTCGTGTCCTCACCTCCGGAAATCGAAACACCGGATGTGCCTGCCGCCGCCGCGACCTATGCCGAGCGCAGCACGGCGGCGGCCGCCGAGGTGAAAGCGCAGCTACGAACCCAACTGGACGCTCTGTCATTTGCTGCCCCCTCGGCAGAGCAGACTGCCCTGCAGGCCAGCTATCTGGAGTGGGCGGACGCACGCATACAGGAACGCATGACCGCCTTCGGGCCCGATGCCGGATATCAGGCTGTTGGTGACATGAAGACAGCGGGCAGGACAGCAACATTGCCGATCGCCTACGAATGTCTACGATCGTTCATTACCGGTGCGATGCGTAACCCGGTCGGTCTGGCCACGGGTACGGTCTACGCGCTCGCGCGCCCGGCTGGCGGGGAGGAGCTCAGTACAGCGATGGTTGCTGGTGCGGCCGCGGGGTCGGCGTCCTATACCAGCGAGACATTGTTGCTCCCGGCAATGGATCGACGCGCGCGCGTTGCCAACCTGCCGAGGTTTCAGGCCATCGACCCCAAGATCCTGGTGCCCGATCCACCACCGGTCATTCTGGAAGTTACCGCTGAGGGCAAGCGCTTCACGCGTCCGGGCGAGAACAATGCGCCCACACTTGCCGGACTCAAGGCCCAGACCTACGATCGCCGCCTGGCGATCACTCAACGCCAATCGACCTTGGAGGACAAGTCACTCGATACCTTGTTCCTCAAGCCAGTGATCAATGCAGGGTTCAATGCTGCGCGCCGGACTGGTAACCATCCAGGTTTACTGTCGCCTGGCGGCCAGCTGGGGTTGAGCGCGCTCGCCATTGGCGGTGCCGGGGTGGTGCAAAAGGCATTGCTTGAAACAGGCAAGGCCGTGGCACGTACCGGCCAAATGAGTGTCCCGGATCTACTTGGCGGAGAGCAACGGCTGAATCTGTTTGCATTGGCGTTGCCCGACAAAACGCGCCGGCCTGCGCAATGGTCAGACGCCGTGCATTTCCCGCCCAGATATTTACTGGAAACCGGAAAGGAAGCCTTGGCGTTGGCAAGGCAGGGTTTTACCAGCGCAAACGCGGTTGCCACGACGGCGCGCGACCTGCTGACCCGCCACATGCTGAGCAATGTCATGGCCAGCTTCGGCTCGATGGGGGCCGCGCGCATCATCACAGCGCCGTTGCGTGGGGGGAGCCACATCCGTGTTGCTGGCGAGCCAGCCAATTCCACGGCTGTGGTCGTGCAGCAGGCCGTGCAAAGCCTCTTTAACGATACGTTCTGGAATGCGCTCAAGGCCAGGAACGGCGCCAACACCTCTCAGGCGGCGCGTCTGGACAACGAACGTGCCGCGCTTGCAGCCGAGCATCAACGCACCATCGCACGAACGCTTGAGGCTCTGGCCGAGCCCGTCGACCAGGCGATCGCCAGGCTTTCGGGGCCGACTCTCGCCGAGACAGAGCGTGCCATGGAGGAGGGGGTAAGCGCTGCGCCTGGCCCTGGGCCGCATGGACAGACATTGCGTACGGCCCTGGAGACATTGCGTACAGAGATCGGCGCGCAGTCCGTCTCGATCGCGACCATCGATGCGGTACGCACTGCACTGCATGAGGGGTGGAGTCAAACGCTTGGCGGGGTCCCACGAGACGAGGCCACACAGGCACTGGAGGGTCAGCTGCAAACGCTCAAGCGTGCATTGAATGAGAGCGAGGAACTTCGCCAGTGGCAAAGCGGGCGAGCATGAGCGCTCAGCTGCCGCGTTGATCGTTATGCGTGATGCACTCCGCCGCTACAGACGTCGCTGTCGTCGCGTCTGTGGCTCGGTGGTGGTGCCTGGCAGGTTAGCCGTACCAGCAAGGATGGAATACCGTGGCCCCGTACCTCCAGCAGCCTCGCAAGCCGCTCGCTGCACGGACGCAGGCATTGCATCTGCGACTCGATTGCGCAGCTTCGGACCGCGTGAGATCACCGCGGAACTCCAACAGCGGAAAGAACTCGTCGCAAAGGCGGCCGTGTCCCTCGTCAGCGCCAACAGCATCGATGCATAAGGTATCGCAGCGGATGTGCGCGACGTGGAAGATCAGTCCGCGCCTGTGTTTTTTTCTGTGCAGTGTCGGCCATCGCGGTGAACTGGAAGGACAGACCCGCGATCGCTCCGCCAAGCGTATGCCGTGGAACACGCCAGGGCAGATGCAGGCACGTCACGCGCGAGATTCTCAAGTGAACTTACGTCAGAGCCACTGGTGCCATGAGGCAGCGAGAGTGCCAAGCCGGGTGGAGGTGGCTGACCAGCCGGGTTTCTGATCCATGGCAGATCGATGTCGCTGTCGCCCTGATTGACGCTGCGGCAAGCTGCCAACCAGCCTGCATCAGGCGCGTAACCACAGATAGTTGCCCGTTGCGATTCCTTCGAACATCTCGTCGTGCGCAACGAAGATATTATTGTTCCAGTAACGGCCATGCTCGGCATAGTGGGCAAGCAGATCGCATATCCACGCGCCATCCACGTCGTCGTCCAGTGGTACCCGCACGATCAACACGATAACGCCGTTATCGTTCAGTCCAAGCTGTGCCTGGTCCTGCGCATACACTGAGAGATTGGCTTCGAGCAAAAGCCTGAAAACGTTCAATGTCCGCCCGGCAGGTGGTAACCCGTAGGCGATGCGCAAATACAGCGCCTCTTCTTGCGCGTCGTCTTCGGACTGTGGCGTCGGCAGGTGCAGATAGACCTCAAAGCCTTCTACCCAAAGCACACGCCGGCTAAGCACCGACTCCACATCCGGCAGGTCCAGTGCCTCGCAGATCTGTCGAACGATGGTTTCGAATCGCGCGCCGCTCATCTTTGGTAAGGCATGCACAGGGCCCCCTACAAGCCCTGCGCATCCCTGTGCCGATTACTGGCCAACGAGCTGCTTAGCGTTGTCGCCCGCCTTGCCGATGAACTTGTTCAGCGCCACGTTGAAGTCCAGATCGTTTTTGAGCATCGTGATCTTGTTGTTCATGGCTTTCTGGGCCTCGTCCGAGGCAGCCATGTCGCCGAGCATCGAATTCATCTGGCCGCTCGCGCCAGACAATCCGGCAGCACCGGAAATTCCATTGGACAGACCTCCGGTAATGCCGTCCATGCCTTGGCCGAAACGCGAATTCATTGAGCTTATTTCAGGGAAAAGTGGCATACCAATACTCCTTCGTAGTGAGCGTGTAAGGGTGCGCCTGCCGGCGCGTTTTGCTTGGTCGGAGCGACCAAGAAATCGAATTACGGCATGCTTGCGATGTGCGCGACAATGTTGCGTGCTGCAGTGATGCCGTCATGCAGGACGTTGAAGTCATTGCGCGCAGTCTGGTCGCTCGCCGCAGACCAGTGCACGCGAATCTGTTGCGCAGTGGCATCGAGTGCTGTCTCTACGTTACGCAGCCGCTCCCCAGACAGATCCATTGCCTTGGTCTGCAAGATCTTGCTCATATCCTGGGTCACTGCATCGGTCATGGCATCGAACATGGTGGTCTCTCATTGCGCCGCTTGCTGCGGCAGGGATGTCATGTGTTTGGTACCGTCCGGCGTTTCGACATAATGCAGGCCGTCGGCGAGCAATGCCGCGTCGTAATTGTCCGGCGGTTTCACGGACGGGTCTTGCTGGCTGATCTCGACGTGCAGCGCGCGGACCTCAGGACCCAGGTCGCTGCGGACATCGGCAATACGGCGGCTTGCACGTTCTGCATAGTCGCTGCTGCCGGAAACCGAAAAGACGCCATTGCCCGCGTAACGTACGCTGAGTGCGGGGTCAGCCAGGGTGTCGCGCAGCGTCGCCACGACCTCGTCCACCACGGCCACATTGACGGCGACGCCTGGATGGTCGCGATGCACCTGCGTACGCAAGCGTGCAGCATCGGCGCTGCTGGGGACCAGGCCTTCGATCAGCACGCGCGTGCCCACCTGTTCTACATGCGCTTCGCGGAAGCCCAGCCGTTTCACCAAGGCCTTGGCCTGATTGACCGCATTTTCCGGATGTTGCCGGGTGGCAGCATCGGACAAAAACGCCGGCTGCAACGAGGGGAGCAACGCTGCAGCGGCAAGCGCTAGCACGGCACCCACCGCAGTACGCAAGACGTTGCGCCTGGACGTGCGCGGCTCCGGCGCGGATGCTGGGGAAAGCAGCCGCTCCAGCAGCGCCACATCGTCAGGCCAATCGGCACCAGCATCGCCAACGCATAGCACCAGGGGGCCGAAGCGGACTGGTTGAAACGCAACAAAGGACGTTTCTGGCACCGTGTCGTTGCTATAGCGGATCTGACCATCATGGTCTACCTCGATAATGAGTGAGCAACCAGGCCAATCGTCTATTCGGATATCGGTTTGGGGATCGCTACCCAGGGTATAACGACCCTGTGCCAAATCTAATCGCGCTCCTGCGTGGGTTCCTGTCAGTACGCGAAGCTGCATGGTCATGTGCGAACCTCCTGAGCCGCCTGTTGTGGTTGCTCAATCAGCAGTGTGTTCAGACGTGTGATGGCATGTGTACGATCGACCTGCCTGCGCGGTTTTTCCGCATTCAGCAGTATCAGTGGAAGCAAGAGATGAAAATTGCGTAGCGCTGGCACCGGTTCCAACTCCGATGGCATCAACTCCAGCAATCGGGCCCGCAAGGCCTGCAGGTTTTCCGCCGCGGTGGCCTTGTCGTACGAGCGTAGATGTTCGCGCATCAACCTCCAGACCGTCGCAGTCAACGGGGCCACGGCAGGATGCGAAACGCCGATGGCGCGCAGCTCGACAAGCGCAGCAGCCAGCGCGTGTCGCTTGACCATCGGATCGGCGTCGCGGCTGGTCACGTAGCGATCGAGAATTGCGTCGATGCATGTGCGTACGCTGTCGCTCAATTGCGCTGGAGCGGCGCCGTGCCACGGACCCGCCTGCGGATCGTCGGCATGCGCGTTGCGGTCACCGCCGTGCTGATCGCCCTGGCCATGCTCACGGCCCTGCGCCGGAGCGATTGCCACGCTCACCCGCCCGCGCAGAGCACACTCGCGTTTGGCTTCGATCTCTTCCTGCTCGGTGGCGTCGAATTCATCCTCCTGGCCGTCAAGCGACCGGATGCCGCGTCGTCGCCTGCGCGGTGGGGCAGGGCGCAGACGCAGAGTGCGTGCCGCAGCGTCGGTGGGCGGCCCTGCACTGGTACCTGCTGCATCGGCATGCTGATGCGAAGCGCCATGCTCAATCGAAACCGAGGGCCGCAAGGTGCCGGAAGAAATGCGACGGATCATGGGAACGCCGCCTGCATCAATGCCTGGCCGAACTGCATGATCGCCGAAGCACCCCACGGCGCAGTCACTGCAATGGCAGTCACCACCACCACCAACTTGAGCGCAAACGAAATCGATGCGTCCTGCAGCGACATCACCGCCTGGATGAAGGCGATCAACAGCCCGGCCAGCGCAGCGACACCGACCACCGGCAAGGAGACCTTGAGGCAGAGCAGCAACGCTTCGGAGGTGAATCGCACTAGATCGTCGTGGTCCATGGCGTCACCGATAGCTCAGAACCAGACCATGAATCAACATCGACCAGCCATCCATTGCGACAAACAGCAGCAGTTTGAATGGAATCGCCACATTGGTCGGGGTGACCTGTGAAAGGCCCATCGCCATCAGCGCGTTTGCCACCACCAGGTCGATGACGATAAACACCAGATACAACAGAAAGCCGATGCGGAAGGCTTCGGTCAATTCGCTGAGCGTGAATGCCGGTGCCAAGACAAGCAAGTCGTCCGACTTGAGCGTGGCGGCCTTGTCCTTGGGCCAAATCTGCTGTGCAGATCGCATGAAAAAGGTCTTTTCGCGTTCCCGTGTGTGTTTGAGGAGGAATTGCCGAAACGGCTCCCGGCAGGCGTCGAGCAGTACCACGACGCGGCTGTTATCCGACCCGGTACCGTAGTTCTGTGCGGCTTTGAATGCCTCCATGCCGACCGGTGCCATCACAAAACACGACACCAGCAATGCAACGCCATTGAGGACCATGTTGGGCGGCACCTGCTGTACACCGATCGCATTGCGTAGCAGGCCGAGCACGACCACGATCTTGGTGTAGGAGGTGACCACCATCGCTGCGAAGGGCAGCAGGCCCAGCATGATCACCACCAGCAGCAGCGAGCCAACGTCAGGCATCTGCATGCGTGCTCTCCGACATGCTGAGGATCTGCACACCAAGATGTTCGCCCACTGCCACCAACCTGCCGGTGCCGATGGTCTGGCCGTAAACGACCAGGCGGATGTCGGCTTGATCCACCGGCACCGACAACTCCAGGATCTGCCCGGGCTGTAAGCCCGACAACGTCGATAGGGACAGCGCAAGTTGATCCACTTCCAGCTGCACCGGCAGTTCCAGGTCTGCCACGTTGCTGGTGGACTGCGCGACTTCGGGCTCAAACGTATCGTGCTGCATGGTGGGGGTGGCCTCCAGAATCATCTGTTGCAGGTTCAGGCGCACCGGAGCGCGCAAGACCACGCCTCCCGCGATACCCCAGAGCACCTCGGCGCTGGTCACCGCAGCCGAGGCGATGCAATGCAGCAAGACATCGCCAGGCCGCAACGACTGCAGCAACGCCGCCGATGCGGTGCGCTCGCCGATGCGCAGGCGCGTATTGACGCGCAGCGCAGCCAGCCAGGCTGGTAGTTGCGCAGGCGCTGTCAGTGCGGCAACTACGGTCTGCAGCGTGGCCAGCAGCGACGCGCTTGCCGTCAGCGGAGTCGCATCAAGATCGCCCAGTGTCATGCCGACGCCGTGGCAGTGGTCTGCCTCTGCATCCCGCTCGAAGGCGATAACCTCGGCAGCGCCCAAGCCAAGCGGCGCAAAAGCGCCGAGGCGATCGGCCAGTAACATTCCCGCGATCGAAACGCGGAGTGCGTCGTCGTCCTCATTCAATAGCAGCGCCAGGCCGTCGCGCGCGGCAATCCGCAAATCCATCTGGCCGGTGTCAAACTGCAGGCGCAGGCGGGCCGCATCATTCGGTGAGATGGCACGGCAATGCGTGGCGAAGCCGCATTGCCGTGCTGCGCGTGGATCGCCGAGCACCCTGCTCAGCTGCGCGCACGGGGCAGGAACGCGCGTCAACGCCTGAGAGAGTGAACGTGCCGTTGGAGCCTGGCT
Source organism: Xanthomonas prunicola (assembly GCF_002846205.1). Lineage (GTDB taxonomy): Bacteria > Pseudomonadota > Gammaproteobacteria > Xanthomonadales > Xanthomonadaceae > Xanthomonas > Xanthomonas prunicola. The sequence goes on along the minus strand of NZ_PHKV01000002.1, from coordinate 718,083 downwards.
CTGCTCGGTTAGCAAGATGGAGTCCTCCAAATGGCTTTCTGTCGCCAGTGCCGCGTTAGACGACCTCGATGCTGATCTGGAGCGTGCTACTCAGCGTGGACTTCAGTGCAGTCTCCAGACGCTGCCTTCCACACCAAAGTACCTCGCGGGCGTCTGGCGAACTGGTATTGAAGCGAAGCGATAGCTGGTCCGGCGAAAGCCGCAAGAACAAGGTCGTCTGTGCGACGACCTCTTGATCGATATCTAGCCACGCTTCCCAGCTACCTGCGCTGCGCACTGGCTTGGCGTTGCAGAACTCGGCCACCCGCAGCGCGATGTGGTCGATCGCCATCTGGGCCCGTTGCGTGCGTATCCACTCGGTCGCGATATGTCGCCCAACTGCGCCATTGTCGGTGCCTTGGGACGGCTCTTGGTGTTTCGTCCCATCGATACGTAATGACGGGTCCGTTTGGACTGGCGCGCCGTCATGCGCTTGAGTGAACCTATCCTCGGCATCAGGTTCCGGTCGATCCTCGTCGCACTGCGGTGGCAACACCATGCAGGGAAGCGCGAGCTGCGCGCTGCGCAGGCGCTGGCGCAGTTGCAGGAAGCTGGAGCGCTGCGCCGACCGAGCCGGCGTGGCTGGAGCCGCCGGCCGCTGCAGTGCGCCGCTGACCGGCAAGATGCGCACATGGCGGAGGGGCGGCTTGCGCATCACACCACCACTCTACCGATCGGCTGCAGCTGCACCTCCGAACCCAGCTCCTGGAACGAATAGACCTGCAGCCAACTCAGCCGTGCTTCGATCATGCGGCGCACATATCGGCGCACGTCCATCGACGCGACCACTGCCAGCGGATGCTGCGCCTGATCGCCCACGATGCGTTCCACCTGCTCGACAAGCTGGTTCGCCTGCTCGGGCGGAAGTGCCAGGAAATTGCCGGCGGCGGTCGCGCGAATTGATTGCCTGATCAGTTGTTCCACAGCATGGTCGAGCATCACCGCAGGCAGCTGCCCGGTGCCTGCGGTTGCGGTATGCGCAAGATAACGGCCGAGATCGCAGCGCACATATTCGGTCAACATCAGAAGATCCTTTTCCTTCGGTCCCCATACCACCAGACTCTCCAGAATGCTCTTGATATTGCGCACTGGAATCCTTTCTTCCAGGAGACGCCGCAACACATCGGCAATGCGCTGGGCGGGCATCGCCTTGTTGACCTCCGCAACCAGCCCGGGATAATCCACGGCCACCTGCTCCAGCATCCACTGTGTCTCCTGGATGCCGACGAACAGGTGCGCGCGTGCATGCAGGGGGGCGATGGCCTGCCGGGCCAGTGCTGCTTGCATGTCGTCGGTGTCTTCCAATTCGGCGCGTGTCTCGGGGACATCGTGAATCAACACCTCGTATTGCATGTCTTGCAGGGACTCGCTCTGCCATATCGCAATCCCGGGAAACGGCAAGCCCAGCAACTCGACCAATTGGCGGCGCTCGCTTTCGATCGCCTGATCCAGCCGTGCGGGGTCGAGCAGAGCGGCCAGCTGCGGCGACAGCCGCATCGACAAGGGTGAGGCGAAATCAGGGGCGTTTTTGCGAATATGTGGCGCCTCGCCTTTGGCGCCTTTACGGCTTGTTGAGGGCAACTTGCGCTGATCGTTGCCGCTGATGTCGCGTTGCTTGCGCCAAATCGTATAGCCGCCGGCACCGACGGCCGCTGCCAGCAGCAGGAACAGCACCGCTGGAAAGCCAGGTACGAACGCAAAGCAGGCCAGCAGTACGCTCGCTGCCATCAGAGCACGCGCGTTGCTGGTGAGTTGACGGCCGATATCGAGCCCGAGCGAACTGAGCCTGGTCTCGTTCTCATTGGCCACGCGGGTGATCATGACGCCGGCAGCCACCGATATCAGCAGTGAGGCGATCTGCGACACCATGGCATCGCCCACCGACAGAATCGCAAAGCGGTTAGCGGCTTCGCCCGCGCTCATGCCGTGGTACGTCACGCCGACCACGATGCCGGCCAGGATGTTGACCATGGTAATCACCAGGCCGGCGATCGCATCACCCTTGACGAATTTCATGGCGCCGTCCATGCCGCCATGCAGTTGGCTTTCAATGGCCAACCGTGCGCGTTTGCGGCGTGCCTCATCTGCGGTCAAGTTGCCGCCGCGCAGGTCGGCATCGATACTCATCTGCTTGCCGGGCATTGCGTCCAACGTGAAGCGCGCCCCGACCTCGGCAACGCGTTCGGAGCCCTTCGCGATCACGATGAACTGCACGGTGGTGATGATCAAGAAAACGACCAGGCCGACCACCAAATTGCCGCCGACCACCAGCTCGCCGAAGCTCTCAATAATATGGCCCGCTTCGGCATGCAGCAGAATCGATTTCGTCGAGGCGATATTCAGCGACAACCGCAGTAGCGTGGTGAACAGCAGCAGGGAGGGAAACGACGATAGCGAGATCGAGTCGGGCACATACATCGTGACCATCAACAGCACCACGCTCAGGGTGATGTTGATGCCCAGCAGCGTATCAATCAGTGGCGTTGGCAGCGGCAGGATCATCAGCCCGATGACCGCCACCACCAAGGCGGCGATGGCCACTTCGCCGCTATAAGCGAAATACCTTGTCGCTCGCACGCGATCTCCTAGCATGGCAGAGCTCCATCGCCGTCGTCGTGGTCGCGACCGAGTTCATCGACCCAGCGCAACACCACCGCAACCGTTTCGAACAGTGGCTCGGGGACTGCGTCGCCCAATTCAACCTGATACAGCGCACGTGCCAGTGGCGGATTGGCAACGATCGGAATGCCCTGGTTATGCGCGAAGGCACGCAGTTCCAGTGCGCCGTCATCCACGCCCTTGGCAACGACCTGCGGCAAGCCGAACTCATCGGGCTCGTAGGCCAATGCCACCGCGTAATGGGTCGGGTTGACCACCATCACCTTGGCCTTGGCGACGCGTTCGCGTGGGTCGCCAAAGACCAGTTCCTTGGCGAATTCCTTGCGTTTTCCCTTGATTTCGGGGTCGCCCTCGCTTTCCTTGAATTCGCGTTTCTGCTCGTCCTTGCTCATCCGTTTGTCGCGGATGAACAGCCAGTGCTGCACGCTCCAATCTGCAGCGCCGACCAGTACGAACAGCAATACGCCCAATGCGAATAGCATCCCCAAGATTCGCCAGGCGATTTGGGCGATGTCAGCTGGTGTCGCGTAGGCAAGCCCAATAATCATCGGCATGAGGGCGCGGATACCCAACCACAGCACCACACCAATCAAGATGGCCTTGATGATCAACTTCAGTAAATTGATGAGACTTCGCAACGAAAAGAGTTTCTTCACCCCGTTGGCGGGATTGAGGGAATCGAACTTGGGCGCCACCGGCTTGAGCGAAGCATTCAGGCCAGTCTGGAACGCACCTCCTACCACGCCCGCCACCAGGCAAGCAACCATGAATGGCAGCATCAACAGCAATCCCTGGATGCCGATATGACCGAGTGCGCGGTTGATTGCCGCTGCATCGCGTGTATTTTCCGAAAAATCGAAGCCGATCGTCATCAATGCGCGCATATGCTCGGAAAAGTAATCGCCGGCCGATTTCATCACCAATAGCGCGCCGAAGAGCACCGCGGCTGCAGTGACGTCCGGGCTGACCGCAACTTCCCCGTCCCTGCGCGCATCCCGCAGTTTCTTCTCGGTCGGCTTCTCGGTTTTTTCTTCCGACATTGCCCTCTCCTTCCGCGATCACTGCGCCCCCGATTGTGGTGAGCTGTGGTGGAGCGATCCGCTTGCCAGGCGAATGTGTGAGTGGCCTGGCGAAGCCGGAATGATTTGTTCGCCAGCGAATTCCGATATTCGCTTCCGAAAGGATCTGCCCAGCGTGGTGCGCGTAGTTTTCCCCACGTGTACGGTCCGCATGCCATTAAAAACGAGGTGCAGTGTGGAAAAGATTCAGTGTCCCGGAGCGGTCGTGAGTGGGCTCATCGAACTGATCACGGTCGGACTCACCCATGACAAGATTCATGACGCTGCCGCTGTCCTGGCCGCAGTCCGAGTCCTGCGGCCAGAGCTGAAGGCGCTGGACACGTTCGATGCATGGATTTCCATCAAGCGTGGAAATTACGTGGAAGGTGCACGTCTGTTGCGCGAGCTGGAGGGCGACGCTGGCTCCAAGCCGCTGTGCAGGGCCCTGTACGCCTGCTGTCTCTTCGCGATGGGGGACCCATCGTGGCATGGTGTTGCAGAGGGACTGATCGAAGAAGACGCCGATGCCGACGCCGTTGCCTTGGTCAAGGCGCTGTCCGGACGCAGCACCCCAACGTCCGTGCCGCCGGAAGTGCCGGTTGAATCTTCAGCACCGATGGAAGCTCCAAATTCGCAGTACCTGCGTGCCTGATCGACGCCAGCCCAGACCCCATAGGAGTATGCGATGACGCTCATTCCTCCTGTCCAAGCGATCGGTAGCACCAGTGCTGCCGCAACCCAGGCGCTGTCGCCGGTGGCAGCGCCCAACCAAGCGCTTGTGAATCGCTTTCAAGCGCTGATGCAGTCCTCAAGCCCTTTGCCGCCTGCCATGCAGCGGGTGGGCAACCCGAGCATGATGAGCCGGATGGTCGATGTGCAAGATGATGGCGTGCGCGCCATCTCCGAGCATATCGATGCCTTCGGCATGCAGGCACCGACCATGGGGCTGCAGGAAATCGCAGCGCAACAGATGAAGTTGATGCACGAGCTGACCATGGTCGGCTTCAACCTCAATGTCAGTGTCGGCGTGGCGCAATCGGGAAAGAACGCCGTGCAGACGCTGGTCAAGAACCAGTAGCATGCGCGCGCTGAGATATCTGGTGGTGCTGCTGGTGGCGTTGCTACTGTCTGCGTGCAGTCAGCAGCTGTATTCCGGGCTCACCGAAAATGATGCCAACGACATGCTCGCGGTGCTGCTGCATGCTGGCGTAGACGCGGCCAAAGTCACGCCAGACGACGGCAAGACCTGGGCGGTGAACGCACCGCACGATCAGGTGTCCTATTCGCTGGAGGTGCTACGCGCGCACGGATTGCCACATGAGCGGCACGCCAATCTCGGCGAGATGTTCAAGAAAGACGGGCTGATCTCGACACCCACCGAAGAACGCGTACGTTTCATCTATGGCGTATCGCAGCAGCTATCGCAGACCCTGTCGAATATCGATGGAGTCATTTCAGCCGATGTGGAAATCGTACTGCCCAACAACGACCCGCTTTCCACCTCGGTAAAACCTTCCAGCGCTGCGGTGTTCATCAAGTTCCGCGTCGGTAGCGATTTGACCAGTCTGGTACCCAATATCAAGACGTTGGTCATGCACAGCGTGGAGGGACTGACCTACGAAAACGTCAGTGTCACGTTGGTGCCGGGCGGAGCGGAGAGCGATGCGCAGTTCACGGCATTGGCACCGCCGAGACCTTCACCGTGGCCGTGGTTGGTTGGGTGTGCGTTGGCGCTGTGTTTGGCGGTTGCAGCGGCGCTGTATTGGTGGCCGAACCCGCAGGCGGGCCGTTGGGGTGGCTGGCAGCGCCTGCGCGAGTTGACGAAAGGCAAAGCCGGGTGAGCGCGGGATGGACAACACGCGGATCGACAATGCGGCACGATGTGTTCAGCGCTGGACGGACGCGTTGGCGCAACTGGCGGAATCGTTGGACGCCGCACGGGTGGCGCATTGGCTTGGCCCGGTGGCAGCGTCGGGCTGGGCGGCGGCGCCTGTCTACCGTCGTATGCGGGTGATCCAGGCGTGGTCAGGGTGGTCGGGATTGTCGCCGTCTGCACTCGGCCTGCATGCCAACCAACTCGCCCTGCTGATGCCCGCGCCATTGGCCAAGGTTCTTATCGCGCGTGCGCTGTTCTCGCGCGGGTTGGCGGTGCGCCGTTGTATCGAGCGCGACCGTCTGGACTGGCTCGAACAGTGCGTGGGGCCGGCCGTGCTTGAGCACGCGCGCCAGCACGCGTCCGCCGGCCGACCCTTGCCCCTGTTACCGCGTGATGCCGATCAAGCGGCGTGGGTCGGTGACGGTTGGCGTCGGATGCTGGCCGATGGCGTCTGGCCCAACCCGGTTGTTGCCAAGCTGCTGGCGCTGTCCTTGCCGTTGGGCGCCGCGCAGGTGGCGGCTGTCGCAGCAGACGGTGCGAGCGATGCATTCCTGACCGCGCTTCCCACCCTGATGCCGGAGGCGTCATGCGTCTCTGGTTGAGGTCAACGTCCGATGCGATCGGCCTGGATTGCGATGTCATCCCGCGCGAGACATTGGCCTCGGTGCTGGCACTGGATGCTGCCACTGCCGAGGTGCACGCACGCTGCGAGCAGGCCCTGAGTCAGGCGCAGACACGTGCACAGACGCTGATCGACGAGGCACAACAGCAGGCCGAGGCGATCCTTCACGATGCGCGCCAAAAGGCAGAGCGCAGCGCACGCCTGGGATATGCAGCCGGCCTGCGACGTCAGCTCGATGAGTGGAACGAATCCGGCCTGCGCCATGCCTTTTCCGCCGAAACGGCCGCGCAGCGGGCACGCGAGCGCTTGGCTGAGATTGTGGCGCGCGCCTGCGAGCACATCATCCTCGGACACGATCCTGCAGCGCTGTATGCGCGTGCGGCGCAGGCCTTGGAAGGTGCCCTGGACGAGGCCAGAGCCCTGCGCGTCAGCGTGCACCCCGACGCGGTGGACGCGGCGCGGCGCGCCTTCGATGCAGCCGCCGCCGAGGCGGGCTGGACCCTGCAGGTAGAGCTGTGCGGCGATGCCGATCTCGCTGTGGGCGCCTGCGTGTGCGAATGGGATACGGGAGTGTTCGAGACCGATCTGCACGATCAGTTGCGCAGTCTGCGGCGCGTCATTCGCCGCGTGTTGGCCGCACCCCAGGAGCCCGCGGATGCTGGCTGAGACGCCTCTGCTGGAGACAACGCTCGAGCGCGAGCTGGCCATGCTCGCGTTCGGCCGTCGCTATGGCAAGGTGGTCGAAGTCGTCGGCACGATGCTCAAGGTGGCCGGCGTACAGGTCAGCCTGGGCGAGGTGTGCGAGTTGCGCCAACGCGATGGCACCGTGTTGCAGCGTGCCGAAGTGGTGGGGTTCAGTCGTGATCTCGCGTTGCTGGCGCCGTTCGGGGAGCTGGTCGGGCTGTCGCGCGAGACGCGCGTGATCGGATTGGGGCGCCCGTTGGCGGTGCCTGTTGGACCGGCGTTGCTGGGGCGCGTGCTCGACGGTCTGGGCGAGCCGGCGGACGGGCAAGGAGCAATCGCCTGCGAAACCTGGGTACCGATCCAGGCGCAGGCGCCCGACCCGATGCGTCGGCGGCTGATTGAACACCCCATGCCGACCGGCGTGCGCATCGTCGATGGCCTGATGACGCTGGGCGAGGGCCAACGCATGGGCATCTTCGCCGCAGCAGGCGTCGGCAAGAGCACCTTGATGGGCATGTTCGCGCGCGGTACGCAGTGCGATGTCAACGTGATCGTGCTGATCGGCGAGCGCGGACGCGAGGTGCGGGAGTTCATCGAGCTGATTCTTGGTGCCGATGGTCTGGCACGCAGCGTCGTGGTCTGCGCAACCTCCGATCGCTCATCGATCGAGCGTGCGAAGGCCGCCTACGTCGGCACCGCCATCGCCGAGTATTTCCGCGATCGGGGCCTGCGCGTCCTGCTGATGATGGACTCGCTGACGCGGTTTGCCCGTGCGCAACGTGAGATCGGTCTGGCTGCCGGCGAGCCACCTACACGCAGGGGTTTTCCGCCTTCGGTGTTCGCCGAGTTGCCGCGCCTGCTCGAACGTACAGGCATGGGCGAGAGCGGGTCGATCACCGCGTTCTACACCGTGCTGGCCGAAGACGACACCGGCAGCGATCCGATCGCCGAAGAAGTGCGCGGCATCCTCGACGGGCACCTGATTCTCTCGCGCGAGATCGCTGCGAAGAACCAGTACCCGGCAATCGACGTGTTGGCCAGCCTGAGCCGGGTGATGAGCCAGATCGTCCCGTCCGACCACTCCCAGGCCGCCGGCCGGCTGCGGCGCCTGCTCGCCAAGTACAACGAGGTAGAAACCCTGGTGCAGGTGGGTGAATACCGTCAGGGAAGCGATGCCGTCGCCGACGAAGCGATCGAGAGAATCGAGGCGATTCGCGACTTTCTCAGCCAACCGACCGACCAGCTCAGTGCATACGAAAGCACGCTGGAACAGCTGGGCAGCGTGACCGACGATGCGTGAGTCTGGCCACACCTGGTCGGTGCTGCATCAGCTCAAGGCGCGCCGCTGCGAGCGTATGCAGGAACGTTTGAGTGATTGCAGGCGTGCATTGGAACAATGCGACCGTGAGCTTGCCAGTTGCAGACAGGAGGCGGAGGCTTGCACCACGCGCGTGGCCGATTGCGATGCCGCACTGATGGACAAGACCGGTGTGGGTGGTTCGATCGATATCGACACGATCCTGCAGCATGAACGCTTCCGCACGGTGCTGGTAGAGGCCTGTCGCGCTGCCGAGCAGGCGCAGGCAGCGGCGAGCCAGGCGTTGCAGAGCGCCCGCGATGAGCTCGCATCCGTGCAACAGGCACTGAGCAAGCTGCAGGCACAGGCGCAGGTGTATGCAGACAAAGCCGCCACTGCGAGACGCGCCCGACAGGCGCAACGCGACGCAGCGGAAGAAGAGGACGCGATCGAGGCGCTGGTCGCGCTGCGTTCGCACCGCGCCGCGCAGGGGGGCGCGCGATGAACGACACCACCGATGCCTTGCTGGCCATCTCCTCGCAGGGCGTGTCGCTGTTGACCCTGCTGGCACTGTGCGGCGTGCGTGTCTTCGTGATGTTCACGGTACTACCGGCAACGGCGCAAGACAGCCTTCCCGGAATTGCACGCAACGGCGTGATCTACGTCCTGAGCTCGTTCATCGCCTATGGGCAGCCGGCCGATGCGCTGGCGAAGATCCAGACGGTCGGCCTGGTCGGGGTGGTGCTCAAGGAGGCTTTCATCGGTCTGCTGATCGGGTTTGCAGCATCGACGGTGTTCTGGATCGCCGAGAGCGTTGGCCTGCTGATCGACGACCTCTCCGGTTACAACAACGTGCAGATGACCAACCCGCTCAGCGGCCAGCAAAGCACGCCGGTGTCCACGGTGTTGCTGCAACTGGCCATCGTGTCGTTCTACGCATTGGGCGGCATGTTGATGTTGCTCGGCGCGTTATTCGAATCGTTTCGCTGGTGGCCGCTGAACCAGCTGGGGCCGAACATGGGGGCGGTTGCCGAATCGTTCGTGATCCAGCAATCCGACGGCATGATGGCCGCCGTCGTCAAACTGTCCGCACCGGTGATGCTGGTGCTTGTGCTGGTGGATCTTGCGATCGGCCTGGTGGCACGAGCGGCCGACAAACTCGAACCTTCGAATTTGAGTCAGCCAATTCGCGGAGTGCTGGCGTTGTTGCTGCTCGCCTTGCTGACCAGCGTCTTCATCGCGCAATTTGGCGAAGCACTTGGTTTCCTGCATTTCCAGCAGCAGTTGCACGATGCCGCCAACGTGGGTGGCAAGGGAGGCGCGTCGCACTGATCTTTATTGAGACATTCCCGGCTTTGCACTTCCTACACTGTTCGCCACCGACTTTATTTTCACTTGCCTAGCAGAGGGAACGCCATGGCTCCTGCCTGTACCACAGCCCACCGCCGACGTGCTCCATTGGCCGCCCTACTGATGCTCAGCCTGCTGCCGCTGTTGTCGCCTCATGCCGACGCCGCCCAGGTCCCGTGGCATTCGCGCACGTTCAAATACGTTGCCGACAACAAGGATCTCAAAGAGGTGCTGCGTGATTTGTCCGCCAGCCAGTCCGTCGCCACCTGGATCTCGCCAGAGGTAACGGGGACGCTGAGCGGCAAATTTGAAACATCTCCGCAGAAATTCCTCGACGACCTGGCGTCCACCTACGGCTTCGTCTGGTACTACGACGGCGCCGTGCTCAGGATCTGGGGTGCAAACGAGCCAAAAAGCGCGACCTTGAGTCTGGGCACTGCATCGACGAAGTCACTGCGCGACGCACTTGCGCGCATGCGTCTGGACGATCCGCGCTTTCCGGTGCGCTACGACGAGGCCGCGCATGTGGCGGTGGTCTCCGGACCGCCAGGGTATGTGGATACCATTTCGGCGATTGCCAAGCAGGTCGAGCAGGTCGCCCGTCAGCGCGATGCCACCGAAGTGCAAGTGTTTCAGCTGCATTATGCGCAAGCGGCCGACCACACGACGCGCATCGGCGGTCAGGATGTGCAGATTCCAGGCATGGCCAGCCTGTTGCGCAGCATGTACGGCGCACGTGGCGCGCCCGTCGCGGCGATACCCGGGCCTGGCGCCAACTTTGGTCGGGTGCAGCCGATCGGCGGGGGATCCGCCAACACATTCGGCAATGTCGCCCAGCGTCAAGGTGGCGGAGCCAACGGCATTCTCGGACTGCCTTCGTCGTGGTTCGGGGGGGCATCGTCATCCGATCGCATGCCGGTCAGCCCGCCGTTGCCCGGTAGCGGAGCTGCTGCGGCTGCAGGGTCGCCCGCCAGCGTATGGCCGGAGCTCAGCAAGGGACGGCGCGATGAGTCCAATCCGATCGATGCTGGTGGTGGAGCAGAGCTGGCCTCCGATGCACCGGTGATCGAAGCCGATCCGCGTACCAACGCCATCCTGATCCGCGATCGACCGGAGCGGATGCAGAGCTATGGCACCCTGATCCAACAGCTGGATAACCGGCCCAAGTTGCTGCAGATCGATGCCACCATCATCGAGATCCGTGATGGCGCCATGCAGGATCTCGGTGTCGACTGGCGCTTCCACAGCCAGCACACGGACATACAGACCGGCGACGGCCGTGGCGGTCAGTTGGGCTTCAACGGCGCATTGAGCGGCGCTGCCACAGATGGCGCGACCACGCCGGTTGGCGGCGCCTTGACGGCCGTGTTGGGAGACGCCGGACGCTATCTGATGACGCGCGTGTCGGCGTTGGAGACGACGAACAAGGCCAAGATCGTGTCTTCGCCGCAGGTTGCGACGCTCGACAACGTCGAGGCGGTCATGGACCACAAACAACAGGCATTCGTTCGGGTCAGCGGATACGCATCGGCCGATCTTTACAACCTCTCCGCCGGGGTGTCGTTGCGGGTATTGCCCAGCGTGGTGCCAGGCTCGCCGAACGGTCAGATGCGTCTGGATGTGCGTATTGAGGATGGACAGCTTGGATCCAACACCGTGGACGGAATTCCGGTCATTACCTCCAGCGAGATCACGACCCAGGCCTTCGTCAACGAAGGGCAGAGCCTGCTGATTGCGGGATACGCCTACGATGCCGACGAGACCGATCTGAATGCGGTGCCGGGTCTGTCAAAGATTCCGTTGCTCGGTAATCTGTTCAAGCACCGTCAAAAAAGTGGGTCACGCATGCAACGGCTGTTTCTGCTGACCCCGCATGTGGTGTCGCCCTGATGGTCTTCTAAAAAGACATCGGTGAGCGGTGATGACGTTGCTGCGAGTGCCTGATACTCGGTGAATACCATAGGCCGAATAATGCCGGGATTGTTTTGGCAATCGTCAGACGGGCCATGCACTCGGCGTGTGCATGTGTATTCACCCAGAGCGCCTAAGACCACCACTTGGATGGTAATAGGGCGGTGCCGGGAACCAGCATGTGCCACTCGCACATGCTGGTTCTTATGCGTCGCCCGAGCCTGCTGGGTGATCACATGGCAGGCTTGTCACCTACGACAGGCGACTTTCTGGCAGTCAGTTCGATATCTGCGGTAAACGGTAAGAGGGCAGAGCGGCGTCTACGCCTTGAATTGGAAGCGGTTGCGCGTGATCTTGTCACGAGAGCCTAGGCCGGCCGGATTGCGCATGTCCGGTGCGTGGGCACAGAGGCTCTTGTCGAGCGACAATGGCGTAATGGTTTGCGATTGCACGCCGAACAAAAGTCACGCCAGCAGCGAAGAGCCACGTGAGAAGGCGTGTCCCGGAACAAAAGATCTGACCATTGACTGCCGCGTTGAAGCCGGAACGGCTCTGCTCGCATGCCGGTGGCTGCATGTCAGGCACCTGCTGCGCGAAAGAAACAACCGCGCGCCTGAAGTGGGTAGCGAATGTTCGCGGTTACAGCAATTAAGGGCGCCTGCAGGCTGACGCATGAAGCGGCAACCTGCAGGCCGTGGTCGGTAGGGGCGACCAACAGTTCGTTACTGCATCGATCCGCTGTCGCTCGCAAGGCTGGTGCCGAGGCCGCCACCAAAGCCACCGCCGAACCCACCACCATTCTGCGCCTGGAGAATGTCGCCGACGATATTCATCAGCATCTGGGTGTATTGCGAGGGGGAGCCATTGGACTGCCCAGCTTGCTGGTTGCCGCCCTGACCACCAGAGTCACCACCCTGGCCCTGACCCTTACCCTCATCAGCATTGTTGCTCTGCTGAAGCAGGGCCATGATGAGCTGGGTCAGCAGCTGGTCCAGCTGCTTTTCCGAGATGCCTTGATTGCCCTGGTTCGAACCAGATTGCGAACTCTGGCTGGGGTCGACCTGAAAGAAGGACGAGTTGGCGCCGATCTGTGTGTTCAAAGAATTCATCATGACGATTCCTCTCTGATTAACTGGAGTTTGTCTTTGTATCAACTGCCGTGCCTAGGCAGCGGCAGCTGCGGGGCGCGTTTTGCGCCCCGATCGAACAGTAGAAGCGGCAGTCCATTATCGTCAGGAATTTTGCGAAATTGCGCTTGTACGCGCGAAGAGGGTGGGTGAAAAAATTTTTTAGGATCGATAAGAAAATCCGCGGTGCGTTGTTGAAAAGGGGTTGTTTCGCTTGCCTGTTAAGTGTTTCGTCGGTTCCGAGTAAATCACGTACAGGTGGCGTTATGGTGCCGCCGTCGAGCGTCGTGAGTCGTTGTGTGCCGGCGCTCTACTCACCTGGAGACCTGTATTCAATTGAGATCGAGGTAACGAAAAATGATCGATTCAACGATCGCATACCAGTATGTCGATAAAAAATCCAATTGGCATTTGGAGCCCTGGTCCGAGCCATCGCCAAAGCGACACTTGCGCGCGAAAAGGTCCGGGTGTGGTCGTCGGGCAGGAGCCGGGCCGCAGCGTCTTTTGTTTGCAGTAGCTCTGGCATGCGCGGCGCCTTTCGCACGCGCAGATTGCTTTGAAGAGGCTGCCGGATATCAGCACGTCAACCCTTGGGTGCTGCGTGCCATTGCCTGGCAGGAATCACGCGGTCGTGCCGACGCAATCCATCGTAACAACAATGGCACCGTTGATTACGGGAAGATGCAGATCAACTCCATCCATCTGCGGCGGTTATCCAGCTATGGAATCTCCAGGGATGCATTGATGCATCCGTGCATCAGTGTGTATGTGGCAGCCTGGCGGCTGCGCGAGATGACCAACAAATATGGAAATACCTGGGCTGCAGTAGGGGCCTACCATTCCGAAACGCCGGGGGAGCGTGATAAATATGCGCATGCCATTCATTCGATTCTGATCAGGCGCGGTGTGATTGCTGAATAGCGTGGGTGCCACTGCAGGAGTGCGTAGATGTAGCCCAAGTTGTGTGGAGGGGCCCTGGCATGAAGTGAGCAGGATTGCGCAAGGTGGGAGCACGCTGACACGGAATTATCTGCGGAAATATAGTGCGTTTACCTTGTCGTCGCGCATGCGGTGATTGAAATGACGACTGCCCCGGCAGCATGCGTTACCACATGCCGACAACGTGCGTGACGCGTCTGGGTACCTGCTGTACTGAGGCTAGGTAGCCGCCACCTGAGACAGAAATTGGCAGGCCAGGCGTGGTTTGCGGTTAATCTGCGCCGTTCGTCGCCACGTCATGGTTTTCAGTAAGTGCCGAAGGCTGCCCGTGGAGTCATTGAGCACGCACTGCCGGTGAGCGCGCAGTGCGTGTACGCCCGTCGAATGCTGGCCTCACCGACGGTTGCTCGATAGCCAGCGCGGCTGGCGGTCAGGCTTACTCAGCTTGCGTGCGAGCTGCTTGGGCTTCGCGAACTGCCGCTGCAGCCTGCCAGGTGCCGGCAATGACCTTGTACTGCATACCGGCGGCCATGCCGGCCAACGTATTGGAGAGCAATGCGCTGCGTGCTGGCGACAAACCGAGCCAGTTGCCAATCATGTTGACCGCTGTACCAAATGCGATGTTGGAATTGATGGCGGCCGTGCGCGCGACCGAATGATCCATGACACGCTCATAGTCCTCGCGCCTGGCCTTCAAGGTTGGTTCCCAGATCTGCTGCGTCCCGGCTTCGTCGGCCTCGTGTTGGGTGACATTGATCCAGTCAGCCGTCTCCAGACCGACATTCAATGCCGCGTTCACTGCCGCTTGCTGAAAGACGACTCTGGTCGCCTCTCCCATGTTGAAGGGCGACATCAGTCCTGCCCAGCGTTGCCTGGCCGATGCAACGTCTGGCGCCTCCAGCTCATTCGATGCCAGGTTGATCAGGACGTTGGCCATGCCGTAGAACCTGCCTGCACTGGTGACGTGGGGATCGCTGACGCCACCGTTGGTAGGCGCCCGCATTCCGACCATGCGGAACGTCGCCTGGATGGCATCGCGGGCCGCAGCATAAGGGGCGATCTTGAGCTCACTGGCCAGCAGCCTGGCCGCCATCTCCGGTCGGCCAGAGGCCTTGCCTGCAGCGCCTACGGCGATATTGCTCAAGATGCCGGCCAGCGCGAGCCGGGTGACCAGATCCGAATAATGTTGCTGCTCGCTCCTCTTGTGATGACGTTCGTCTTCGGACAGCGCTTCCCATTGTTCAAGGTTCAGGTTGTGAAAACCTCGGGCGGCGGCGTCCGGATTGCGGTTCTCGCGGTTGCGACGCAGCGTATGCAGCGCCAGATGCAGCGTGCCCGACACCGCCTGCAAGGCGACGACCGCTTCGGGTGGGAGTTGGCGAAGCGCGGCAAACAGTCCTTCGCCCAGCAACTCGCGCACGAAAGTGGTTGGGCCCACGGAGGTGGTCTGGTGCACGAGATGTCCCAGCGCAGCGCCCAGGTATTGTTTGTCGAAGCTGATCGGCAGTACACCGCGCGCCGCAGCTGCGACCGCTGTCGCGGTGGGTCCAAGTAGGGTGGTGACTCCTCGTGTTGCACCTGCCCGGACTGATGCAGCCAGTGTGCCTAAGCGCGCAGCGCCCGTCGCTGAGGTGGATGCATGCGCTTGGGAACCGTGTTGTGCAGCGTGTTCTTGGGTAAGTGATGGTGGAGCTGATGGTTCAAAGGAGTCTTCAGCGTCATGGAATGGCTCGCTGCTGCTCTCTTCCCCGCGCAGGGAAGCATGCAGCCGTGGACTTCCATAGGGGGATCGGTCTGCGTCAGTGGCGGTTTCATGCCCGCTGTCGCTTCCTGCGCTACTGCGTCGTCCCGAAGGTCTGGGCGGCAGGGCGGATAGAGAAGAATCGATCCTGGGCGTCGATGTGGCGTGGCGTGTTTGTGCCGGTATATCGATCACAACGTCGCCGCTTGTCGCTTGCGGTTGCTGGGAGGTACTGGATGAAGGGATCTTCGTCACGGCATGTCCTCGCGTTGGTGGGATATCGGCATGCTTTCGCCCAGGCTTGCAGGGCGATTGATCGATGGCGCCGGACGATGGCTACCTCATCAAGACGGGTCTGGCGGCGAGAGTCCTGATTGCAGCGTGGCATCGCCAATCGCAGCGAGGCGCGTCGACCGGACAAATGCGTGATGTGCGGCACGCCGCACCGTCATGGTGCATATGCTGTGCTCACCTGCCCTTGCAACGACAGCGTGACTTCTTCGCTCGCAATCGAAACGCCCAGGCGTACCTGCTATCCACGGCCACCTTGCGTGGTATGTATCATCGTCGTAGGCGAGCTTGAAATTCGCATAAATCCAGAGAATCTGGACGCGCGCCGTGCGAAACGATCATTCTGCATCCGAACAATCAATTCGCGTGTGCGGGCCAAATATGTTTGCCTCTGCGGCCGTCTTCGCACGGCCGAATACCGTTGCGCGTGTGCGGGCAGCGCTGCGCGATGCATCGGTGGGCCGACGCCGGCGGCTCTGGTGCGGATTGATGGTGGAGTGGCGGGGTTAGCTTGTTTGAGCGATCGCCCAGGGCGCGTGGTGTGGACTTGAAAGCAGATGGCTGCATTCCCGAGTATGAAGATCACGAAGCCAGCAAGGTGCAACCTCGCCAAGGTTCCAGGGAGCTGTCTGGAGCCGCGCTTGGCTTCCCAGCGTTCCGATAATATGCTTGTGCGCATATCCTTACTTGCATGCAGCCACACGCCATCGAACCCCGCTGACCAGGTCGAGCTTCCCTGGATTGGGGGATCGAGCGAATGCATCGGTCCGCTGGCGACGCCGCTGTCGAGCGATTGCATTGCTGCGATCACGGAAAACCGCAGCAGGAGTTGGCGATGTTTTCCAGGCCTGCAATTACCGTCATCGCACCTGCCCGGAACCTGGACGGCCTGACCTACGCATCCACCGGCAAGCAATGGATATCGAAACCCGAACGGTTCAAGGCCAGTCCGATCCGCTTGCCGCAGGACTCACCACATAATGCAGTGCTGCTGTGGGCAGCAAACCAGACGCGTATCTTCAGCGATGCCGCGCAATGGGCGAAGGCATCCAGACATACGTTGCACTTGGCTGGTTCGGCTCAGCCGATCGCTGCGCGCGTTATCCCAGTCGCCGGTAAGTGGCCCGGTAGTCTGCCGCCGCTGGCGTAAGAGCCAGATTGCAGATCGACACGCTTTATAACAGCGCCTGGTGCTTGGGATTGCAATCTTTCCGCAAGCACCAGTAGATTTAAAGCATTCGGCCCGCCGCAGGGTGAGTGCGACGGGCCGATGCCGTTCAGGGTTACAGCTTTTGCGGGCGCTTCGCGTAGCGCCAGATGACGTACCGCGATGCCATCGCCGCAAACGTTGGCAGCGGCCCAGGCCATGTGCCAACCGCCAGATCAGATCAAAGCATGTCCGGCGGCGGGGCGGTGGCCTTGGAGTGCTGCTTGCCGCGTGCATGTTCGATGGCAGTGCGCAGCTTGCGCGCAGCCCCGGTCACGGCAGAGGCTGTCGTTTCGGCGCTGTTGGTGGCCGCGATCGGCGGTAGGCCGGCGACGTGCGCTTCGATGCTGCAGGTTCGATCCGCCGCGCCGCCGCGCTGACCGTTCTCATCGCGCAAATGCACTTCCACACGGGTGATGTCGCTGGCGAAATGCGCCAACTGGGCGGTGCAGGTCTTTTCGACATGCGCCACAACAGACGGATCGTGCGGCACGTGCTTGTCGGTCTGGATCTGAATCTGCATAGAGGATCTCCTTCGCGGTCATCCGCTGCGTCTGCCGCAGCGGTGGTTCGATTCTGCGTCAGCCGAGTGTTGTCGCAAAGTGACAACCCCGCAAGCCCATTCATGTGCTGGTCGGGTGGTCAGGTTGCGGTCTCCGACTCGGTCGCCGCCGGTGCCGATGCCGGATGGTCGATCCGTGCATACGCACGATCTGTCGTGGCTGAATCGCCGGCACCGGGCCATCTGCTGGATCAGGAGTGGTGCCTTAAGATGCCCGCACCCGCGGTGGTCCGCGCCTGTTCGATGCCTGCCTGTGTCCGAATTCCGATTTGTCTTGGGTGCCCATCGGGGCGTGCTGCAGCGCCTGCTGCTGCTTGCCGCGCTGTGGATGGTCTGCGTGGGCGCGGCTGTGGCCCAGGACGAGGACACGTTGCTGGAGACCGCGCAGACCGAACTGGACAGCATGCAAAAGGTGCTGACCCAGGCTGAAGCGGGGATGGAAAAATCCGATACCGACCAATTGCGCAAGCTCGCTGACGATGTCACCGGCGCGCAACGCCAGGCCCAGGATCTGGCGCGCTCGCTTGAGCCGCCGTTGAAGGAGCTGTCTGTCCGGCTGGCAGGGCTGGGCGAAGAACAGAAGACCGACCCGCCCGATCTACGCGACCAGCGACGCGCGCTCACGCGCGAGCGCAATGGGCTGGATGCCGAACTCAAGCGGGCGAACCTGTTGGCGCTGGATGCCAAGGATCTGGCCGACCGGCTCGAGGGCGAGCGTGCCCAGCGCTTCAGCGAGAAGCTCTCCGCGCGCGTGGCCTCACCGCTGTCGCCCACGCTGTGGAATGAGATCGCGCAGGAATGGCCCGACGACCGCGCGCGCCTGCAGACGCTTTCCGACAAGGCTGTACAGGCGGTGCGGACGGGCACATCGACCAACGGCATCGCCGGTCTGGTGATCGGGACGCTGGCGGCATTGGCGCTGGCGTTTCCGTTGCGCATCTTCCTGCGTCATCTAGGGCGGCGGTATGCGGCCTCGCGTGCGCCCGGTGGACGCTTGCGTCGCTCCGGCCTTGCGTTGTGGTTTCTGTTGGTGGGCACCCTCACGCTGGGCATGGCGGCATGGGCATTGGCCGAAAGCGTGCGCGCCCTGAGCGAGCTACCGACGGATCTGGAGCAACTGCTCAGTGCATTTGTGGTGATCAGTTGTGTGGCCGCCTTCGTCGGTTCGCTCAGTGCCAGTTTGTTGATGAAGCACCAGCCCACCTGGCGTCTGTTCCCGTTGGACGATGCCACCGTCAACCGTTTGCGCGTGCATTGCCTGGCCACGGCTGCGGTGAGTTGGTTCAGCGGCATGGCGATCAGGATCAACGATGTAGCGCGCAGCAGCGGCGCATTGACCATCGCCACCGATGCGGTTGCTGCGCTGTTGTATGCGGGTTTGATTCTGTCGGCGCTGGCTGGCCTGACCCTGTCGTTGCGCGCTCACGCCGCAAACATGGGTGCTGCCGACGCGGACAGCAGCGCACCGCCGCCAGTGGTGTCGCGCGGCGGCGGTTACATCGTGCTGATCCGTCTGCTGGGCCATCTGGCGGTGATCTTCGCGTTGGTGGCGGCGTTGTTCGGCTACATCAATCTGGCGCTGTTCGTCGAGCAGCAGATCATCTGGATCACCCTGGTCTGCAGCGTGCTCGCGCTACTGGTGATGTTTGCCGACGACCTGACGACCTGGGTATTCAAGCCGGAGAGCCGGTTCAGCCGTGCGCTGTCGCATGTATTGACTGTCGGCAGCGGACGGTTGGTGCAGGTGGGCTTGTTGATCTCCGCGGCGGTGCGGGTGCTGCTGGTACTGCTGGGCATCGCCGCGCTGGTGACGCCATACGGCGCAAATATCGCCGCGGTGACCGGCTGGCTGGAAAACGTGTCGCACGGAATTGCCATTGGCAAGGAGCTGGTCATCACGCCCAGCGATGTGGCCCGGGCGCTATGCGTCTTCCTGCTCGGCATGGGTCTGGTGCACGTGGTGCAGAAGTGGCTGGTCAACACGTATCTGCCCAAGACCGAGCTGGATGCCGGTGCGCGCAATTCGATCAGCACGGTGGCGCGTTATCTGGGATGGTTGATCGTGGCAGTGTGGGGGCTCACTGCGCTAGGTCTGGATCTGAGACGGTTGGCGCTGGTGTTGAGTGCATTGTCGGTGGGTATCGGTTTCGGTCTACAGGCGATCACGCAGAACTTCGTGTCGGGACTGATCCTGCTGGCCGAGCGGCCGGTGAAGATCGGGGACTGGGTACGCATTGGCGATCAAGAAGGTGATGTGCGCAAGATCAGCGTGCGCGCGACCGAAATCCAGGTGGGCGACCGTTCCACGTTGATTGTTCCCAACTCGGAGTTGATCACCAAGAGCGTGCGTAACATGACGCTGTCCAATCCGATGGGCCGTGTGCAGTTGCAGTTCTCGGTGCCGCTGGAAACCGATGTGGCCAAGGTGCGCGACATGCTGCTTGAGCTGTTCGCAGAGCATGAGAAGGTGCTGGCCGAGCCAGCACCATCGGTGTTCATCGATTCGCTGGCTGGCGGGCACGTCAATTTCAATTCGTTCGCCTATGTGAGCAGTCCGCGCGATTCGTATGGCGTGCGCAGTCAGCTGTTCTTCGCACTGCTGCAGCGCATGGAGACGGTGGGCATTGCGTTGCAGTCGCCACAGGAGATTCGCTTCAGTCGCGCAGGTGCGGCGGTGGCGCGCGACGCAGGCGACGGCACGTCTGTGGCGGAGCAGTGAAGTGGCGAGCGCTGCGTCGCTAGCGTAGTAGCGAGTAGAGGGTGGGTTGACAGTGGAGTGCGCTGATCGCGCGGCCATGTCTGACTGCTTATCTGGATGTAGGCAGTTGCTCAGTTGAAAGCCTGGTCAGTCGAGGGCGCGATGCCCTCACCGCTCGCGGGACACGCCGTGAACCCATCCATGCCGCCAACGACCACGCAATCGGTAAGGGCATCGCGCCAGCATGTCCACCCTCCACGGGAGTGCAGCGGCTCACATCAGGAGCGGTCTGCCACCGGTATGTCCTTGACCAAGGCCAGATCGTCCACGCTGACGTCTTCGGTGTAATCCAGCCAGGCGCGGATCTCCAGATCTTCGACTGCATGTTCCAGGCCCACCGGCATCCGGATACGCCCGGCGGCGTCTGGCACCACCCATTGCTGTGCCAGCACGACTTTTCGTTCCGAGGACACCGCTTCGACCCAGAACGCGCGCGTGGGTCGGCGCTTGGCGTAGAGCTCGAGCATGTAGCGGCCGGCGTCGGTCTTGCGGGCAGCCTGGGTGAGCATGATCGGCTGGCGTATGCGTGGACGCGGGCCTTGCTGGGTGGCTTCCAGCGGCGCATCGACGGCGATGCCGCGCGTGAGGTCCGGATCGCGATACAGCTTCATGTTCTGGTGGCGATCCACCACCAGTGCGCACCAGTCGCCATCGGCCGAGCCGTCTTCGAATGCAGTGCAGCGATCCACATAGGCCAGCGTGCCTTTGGAATGCGTGCGATCGAATTGACGCGAGGTATTTTCCAGGTACACCGTCTTCAGGTTGGTGTCCTTGTCGTATTCCAGCAGCACCGGTGGGCGCACCTGTTGTACGCCGACCACGACATCGCCATTGCCGTTGATGCGCAGCATGCGCGTGCTGCGTCCGGTCCATAGTGTGCGCGCATACGCCAGATAGCGCGGATAGTCCTTCCCGCTGTCGCGGCTGGCGGCAACGCTGGCACTGGGCGGGGCATCGCTGGCTAACAGCGAGCGGCCAAAGCCTAGCGTGCGCATGCCTGGTTCCAGCAATTGCAGCAGCGTCGCGCCTGAATCGAGCGTGCTACCTGCACGCGTCACCACTTGTTGTGGGGCGATGTCCTTGCCCAGGAATAGGAGCAGGTTCTCGCGCTTCTGCTCAGCCAGCACGTCGCTCAGATCGTTGGGCATCGCCAGATGATCGGAGGCAATGACGATGATGGTGTTCTTGCCGTAGCGGCTGTTGCGAATGCGCGCGACCAGTTCGCCAATCAAGCGGTCGCTGCATTTGATTGCATGCAGCAGGCCGATATCGCCCAGTGCGCTGTCGTAGTGCTGGTCCTTGCATGCCAGCGGCAAGTGGCCGGCCGGATGATGCGTGTCCATCGTCAGCGTGGTCAGCATGAAGGGTTGGCCAGCACGTGACAGCGTCTGGAAGCTGTCCCAGGCATCGTCCAGCAAGACATCGTCGTGCACGCCCCACGCGGAAAAATGCTTCGGTGCGACGCCTCTGTCGTGGAAATAGTGCACATCGTGCACCACGTCGAAGCCATGGCTGGACAGGAAACGGCCCTTGCCAGCGAAGCTTGCATCGGCGCCGCCGACGTAATGATTGCGGTAGCCCTGATCCTTGAGGTAATCGCCCAGGCAGCGCGCTTCGGGCAGGAACATGCCCATGCGGTCCATGCTGTTTTCATCACCTGGCGCGGTGGTGAGCGGCACGCCGCACATCGAGGCAACCATGCCGGCGATGGTCCAGCCGCTGCCTTCGGTGGAGGTGAGATTGCGTACGTCCACCGCTTCGGTGGCAAGCGCGCGCAGGTTGGGCATCAAGCCTGGAAACACATTTTCGTCGAAGTAGGTGCGCTCCAGGCTTTCGCCATAGATCCACACGATGTTCTTGCGCTTCTGCAGCGGTTGCTGCGGCACCTGGTATTCGGGTACGACGGTGGCGTAATCGACCGGGCGCAGCTGGTAATACAGGCGCTTGCCATCGCGATACAGCGGGCTTACTGCGATGCTGACCAACAACATGCTCACGAAGCCTGCGAACACCGCACCACCACCGCGCGGACGTTGAAAGCGTCGCACCCGCACCAGCAACAGCGGGCTCAGCGAAAGCAGCAGCATGCCGACGAACACCGCGATATAACCGGAAAAATCGCTGACGCCGGCGCCATCCATGTCAGCGCGCAGGTGGTACAGCGTGGCCGCATTGATGCCATCGCCGCTGAATCGATCGATCAGTCCCCAGGCGCTGAGCAGCAGCAGAAATACCGACAACAAGCCAGCCTTGAGCCATGCCAGGCGCGGGGAGGCGGCCAACAGCCACAGCAACAGCAACAACGAAACCAACAACATCCAATGCATGCGCAGCGTCCGTGGGGGGATGATGCGAGCGCGTGCCGGACGCCTTGCTCGCCATGTCCTGTGCGCCACCTGCAATGTGACACCCGGATGACGGACTATGCCGCGCCGAAGCTGACTGAAATGTTTGTTGCCACTGAGATCCAGGCCCATCAGCCCGGTTACGCATCTGCCCGCATCCATCAGAGCGCCGATGCTGCAATGTGGCCGTGGGCAGGCGCAATTGCACCCATATGTGGTGTTGGGTGTGCTTGCTGCAGTAGCAGCGCCGTGAGGTGGGTGGGAGCGATGCGTCTGTGCACAGCGCGCGTGCAATCCACGATGCCGAGCGCCATACGACATGCGCGAGCGACGTTAGCGCTCGCTCGTACAGGCCGTTGCGTGTCGCAGGCTGCATGGAATGCAATGCACCCCAAGCGACGCGGCTGACGCGCGATCGCTCAGATCCGCTGACACGTTGTAAGTGACTGCCGAGAAGTAGCGGGCAGTCGGCCTTGAGCGTGGACGGCGCGCGGGAACCCGCGTGCGCACGTGCCGCATGCCGGTGCCGAGAGTCAGCTGCGCCCGCGCAATTGCTGCATCTTGATTTTCTTAGGCGCGCTTCTTTGCAGGCAGTGATGGCTTACGAAGGATTGAAGGTGCCTGGCTGCTGCCGACCATCGAGCCCCGATGGTCTGCCACAAAAAACAGCCGCTAGCGATGCCCGCGCTCTTCACGCGCACGCACGCGGCGGTCGAACAGCAGTGCGCTGACCACAATGCCGAGCCCCAGCACAACGCCGAGCAGGAATAGCACCATCGCAATGGCGGGATATCCCCACAGCTTCAAGCCGGTTTCGATACGCATCATCTGCGCCGATGCCATGATCAGCGCGGCAGTCACGATGCCTGCCGCAACGCGGTTGGCGATCTTCTGCAGGCTTTCCATCAGGTGCGATTCTTCCAGCCCGGTGACGCGCATCTGCAGGCGGTTTTCCGCAGCCAGCGACAGAATCTCCGACATGCGGCGCGGTCCTTCGCGCACCAGGTGCTGGAGTTCCATCGCCTCGCTGGCCAAGTTGGCGGCAGACAGAGACTTTTTCAGGCGCGCCCGCATCACGTGCTGCAGATGGCGCTCGACGATGCGGCGCGTATCCAGGTGCGGCGACAGCGTGCGGCACACGCCTTCCAGGTTCAACAAGGTCTTGCCGAGCAGGCTGAGCTCAGGCGGCGTCCGCAAGCCAGTCGAGGTGGCGATGCGCACCAGATCCAGCACCACGCGACCTTCGGAAGTGGTGTCGTGCGCGGCGTAGCGGGCGATCATCTGCCCGGTTTCGCGCTGATAGCGGTCTTCGTCGTAATCCTCCAGCCGCGTGCTCAGCGCGATGGTCTCTTCGGCGACTTCTTCGCCACGGCCGTCGACGGCGGCGAACAGCAGCTTGAGCAAGCGCTCGCGCAGGCGCGGCGGCACGTGCGCGACCATGCCCAGGTCGAAGATCGCCAGGCGCCCGTCCTGCAGCACGCGCAGATTGCCCGGATGCGGGTCGGCGTGGATCTCGCCATGCACGAACATCTGGTCCAGGTAGCCCTTGACCAGCTCTGCGGCCAGCTTGTCCATCGGCTGCTCGGTGCGGCGCAGGCCGGAGATCTTGTCCACGCGCACGCCTTCGGCCAGCTGCATGGTCAGCACCTTGCGGCTGCTCAGGTCCCACACCGGTTGCGGAATCCACAACAGCGGAAACGGCTTGAGATGCTTGCCGAAGCGCACCAGGGTCTCGGCTTCGTCTTCGTAGTTGAGCTCGGCGCGCAGGGTCTTGCCGAATTCGCCCAGCCAATCGGCAAAGCGCACACGCCGGCCGATGCCGGTGAGGCGGTCGGCCGCGGTGGCGAAGCTCTTGAGCACGTCCATGTCCGAACGCACTTGCGCGGCCACTTCCGGCTTCTGCACCTTGATCGCCACCGGCGTGCCGTCGCGCAATGCGGCGCGGTGCACTTGCGCCAGCGAGGCGCAGCCCAGCGGGACCGGGTCGAAATGCGAGAACGCCTTGTTGACCGAAACCCCGAGTTCTTCCTCGATGATCTGGCGAATGCGTTCCACCGGCACCGAGCTGGTGTTCTCCTGCATGCGCTCCAGCGCGGTGGCGAACTCCGGCGGCACGATGTCCGGCCGGGTGGACAGCATCTGGCCCAGTTTGACGAAGGTGGGCCCGAGCGATTCCAGGTCGGAGACGAACTGATCCGGCGTGCCTTCCGCGGGCACTTCGTATTCGTTGATCGCCGCCGGATCCAGATTCATGCCGGCGAACACCCCCGAGCCGCGATAGCGCAGCAGCAGGCGCAGGATCTGCGTGCGCCGGCTCATGCCGCCCACCACGGCATTGTCTGCCGGGCCTGCGGCCTGGGCCGGTGCGCGGTGCGGGTCGTTCTGACTCAAGGCCATCTCCGGGGCGTGATGCAGGCGGCGAGTGTGGCCAGCGCCGGGTCGTCGCGTGGTGAATCCGAGCGCTCCCAGATAACGCAGGCAAGCCTGCCCAAGGCTGGCACGACCGACCGCAGGCGCACACGCAGCGATGCGGGCATCGCCCCGGCAACGGCACGCAACATCCACGCAATGGCGGCTCATCACCCCACGCGGGCACCGGATCGGCGAGAATTCACCCACACCCAAGAAGGATCTCTGCATGGCCGGTGCCAGCCTGTTCACCCTGCTCGACGACATCGCCACGCTGCTGGACGACGTTTCCATCTTGACCAAGGTTGCGGCCAAGAAGACCGCAGGCGTGCTCGGCGACGATCTGGCGCTCAACGCGCAGCAGGTCACCGGTGTCACTGCCGACCGCGAGTTGCCGGTGGTGTGGGCGGTGGCCAAGGGCTCGCTGGTCAACAAGATGATCCTGGTGCCGGCGGCGCTGGCGATCAGCGCGCTGGAAGCCTGGCTGCGCGGGCGTGGCTACAACGTCCCGTTGGTGATGCCGTTGATGATGATCGGTGGCGCCTATCTGTGTTTCGAGGGCGTGGAAAAGCTGGCGCACAAGGTCCTGCACAACGATGAGGAAGAAGCGCAGCGGCATGCCGAACGCACCCGCGCGCTGGCCGACGAGAGCGTGGACGTGGTGGCGCTGGAAAAGGACAAGGTCAAGGGCGCGATCCGCACCGATTTCATCCTGTCGGCGGAGATCATCGTGCTCTCCCTGGGCGTGGTCTCCGAAGTGTCGTTCGGGCAGCAGGTGGCAGTGTTGGTGGCGATTGCGCTGGCGATGACCATTGGCGTGTACGGTCTGGTCGCGGCGATCGTGAAGCTGGACGACCTGGGTTTGTACTTGACCAAGCAGGGCGCCGGGCTGGCTGCGTTCGGTCGCGGCATCCTGGTGGCGGCGCCGTGGCTGATGAAATTCCTGTCGGTGGCCGGCACGCTGGCCATGTTCCTGGTCGGCGGTGGCATCCTGGTGCACAACATCCCGGCGCTGCATCACCTGGTGGTGGATCTGGCCAAGTCGGCCGGCGGCATGGGCTGGCTGGTCGAAGCGCTGGGCAACATGCTGGTCGGCGTGGTTGCTGGTGCGATCGTGCTGGGCGCGGTGATGCTGTTTCAGAAGCTGCGCGGGAAGAAGCCGGCGCATTGATGCCGCGTCACGGCCGCCGGGTTGGGAGGGGGCTCGGCACCGGTGTGGCATCGTTAGCTGGCGTCGGTCGAGCGCAATGGCGATGACGGTGGCTGCCAATGATTCGCCAGTGACCGTTGGCCGTTTGCGAGCGCCCATCTGCGCGATGGCGCCGCCGTTTCGGGCCGTGCGTCACGGCGGCTGCGTACCTGACGAAGCGAGGTTCTTGATTCCGATGTCGCGCGCGCGTTCCGGCGGTCGCCGTTGCTAGGGTGTGCCTGGTGGGTGGTATCGGAATGTGCCGGATGACGGCAGCCGGGCCTGGCATAGAGGCCCGGCCACGACTGCAGCAACGCGATGCAGGAGGGATGCGTGAAGAAGACCTCTGAAGAACACGACGACACGCGTGCGGCGTTGCCTGCCGTGCAGCAGACGGATCAGGCGCTCCAGGCAATGCCTGCAGCGGATCGGGATGCGGCACCGGCCAGCGGCTCCCCCGCGATTGGTCGGCGGCGCTTTCTGGGTTTGGGTTCGGCAGCAATGGCCGCGGCCATCGTGGGCGTTCCAGCCAGCGCGGCCACGCTCCCGGGCGTCCAGATGCGCGCAACCTGGATCACCAGCGTGTTCAATCTCGACTGGCCAAGCGCCGCATCCGCGCGGATCGTCGACCCTGCCGAACGCATCGAGGTGCAGCAGCAGGAATTGCTGGCAATCGTCGATCAGGCCCAGTCACTGCATCTGAATACCCTGGTCTTTCAGGTCAAGCCCTGTGCCGATGCGCTGTACCGTTCGCGCATCCTGCCATGGTCGCCGGTCATGACCGGCGTTCTAGGCAAGGACCCGGGTTTCGACCCGCTGGCATTCCTGCTGCGGCATGCACATGCGCGAGGCATCCAGGTGCATGCCTGGCTCAATCCCTATCGTGTTTCGACCGGCCTGGACCAGGCCACGCTCGATGCCTTTGCCACTGCGTCGACCGATTCGCCCCAGAGCGTGTATCTGCGTCACCCCGACTGGGTTGGCGTGGCGGCCAATCGGCTGGTGCTCGATCCAGGCATGCCGGCCGTGCGCCGCTGGATCTGTCGCGTGGTCGCGGAACTGGTGGCCTGCTACCACGTGGATGGGGTGCAGTTCGATGACTACTTCTATACCGAATCGGCGCAGTCTCCCCTCGACGACGCACAGAGCTATGCCGCCCATGGGGCCGGATTTGCCGACAAAGGGGATTGGCGCCGCGACAACACCTATCGATTGATGCGAGAGGTAGCCAGGACCATTCGGGCGATCAGGCCGGGGGTGGCATTTGGGGTCAGCCCGGCCGGGGTGTGGCGCAATCGTCAGGATGATCCGCTGGGCTCGGACACACAGGCCGGTGCGCCCGCATTTGATACCAGTTACGCGGATACCCGCCGTTGGGTCCGCGAAGAACTCGTGGACTACATCGTGCCGCAGATCTACTGGCCGCTGGCCCGCCAGGCTGTGCGCTACGACACCATCGCACGCTGGTGGGCGGACACCGTGCGCGGTCGGCGCGTGCAACTCTATATCGGTATGGCGTTGTACAAGGTCGGCACTGCCAACGCACTGGAGCCGGATTGGACAGTGGAGGGCGGTGTGCCCGAGATCGCCCGCCAGCTGGACGTGAATGCGTCGCTGCCTGAGGTTGGCGGCTGCATGTTGTTTCGCCACGGATTTCTCGCCGCGGCCCAGACGCAACAGGTGGTGGACTATCTCACGCTGCGCTGGCAGCACCCTTGAAGCGATTGGCAAGACGCCTGCCCCGCCAATGAGCCGGCGGAGGGCGCCGGCTCTGCCTGTCCCACGCAGGCGTCGGATCCGGGGCGCGGGCACTGACCTGTCGGCACCTGCCGCTAATCCGCGCTGATCACGCGATTCTTGCCGGCCGCCTTGGCGTCGTACATGGCGCGGTCGGCACGGCGGATCACATCGTCCTGAGCCTCGTCGAGATGGCGCAGTGCCACGCCGCCGCTGAAGCTGACGAACACGCGCACGTCCTCGTGTAGCAACGAGCGCTGGGCCAATGCGCGCTGCAGACGGATCACTGCCGCGCTGGCTTCGAAAATGGTCGAGTCCGGCAGCAGCAAGACGAATTCTTCGCCGCCGAAGCGGGCGATGGCGTCAGTGGTGCGCAGTACGGCCTTGGCCACGTCCACGGTGTGACGTAGCGCGGCGTCGCCACCGGCATGGCCGTGGGTCTCGTTGAGGCGGCGGAAGTCGTCCAGGTCCAACATCGCCACGCACAGCGGCTGACCGCTGCGCTGGGTGCGTACCGCTTCGCGCTGGAACAGTTCTTCGAAGCCGCGCCGGTTGAGCGCGCCGGTGAGCTGGTCTTCGCGTACCAGGCCGGCCACATCCTTGAGCTCCTGCTCGAGCGAGGCAATGCGTTGTTCGGAATCTTCCACCTGCCGCCGCGCCGCAAGCAGTTCGTCGCGCGCAGCCAAAGCCTGTGCCTGCACACCGGCGGTGTCTTGCAGCAGATCCTGCAGCAGCCGGTTGAGGTCGGGAATGCCACGTGCTTCGCCGATCGCCTGCGAATAACCGGCAACGCGGTCGTGGTATTGCCCGGTGCTGGTGGCCATGCCGTCGAGCCGGTCGACGAAGGACACCATCATCTCGCGCATGGCGGTCTTGGAGTCGGCGATGCCCTGCTTGAGCAGGCCTTGTTTGTAGATCACCTCCCGCAGGGTGCCGCGGGCTTGTTCGATGGAGCCGACGTCCAGCGGGCCGGAAATCAGCTGCCGCACGACCGAGATCTGGCCCTGCAGCCAGCTGCGATCGTCGAGAAGTTCGCCGACGTTCTCCAGCAATAGGTCGAATAGACCGAGTAATAGGTTCTGTTGCTCGCTGGCATCTTCAGCACGTAGGCCAATCTGATGGCTGAGTTCGCGCAGGCGCTGTTCCAGCGTGATCAGCTCGTGTCCCGGGCGCCAGTGGCGCAGTGCCGATGCCAGCGTCTGCGCTTCTTCGGCCAGCTCCGGGCTGCGTTGCAAGAGGGTGGCCAGCGCGTTGCCCAGCGCGTGTCGCAGCAGGTCGCGCAGCTGCTCGGCCTCGGTGCGGCCTTCGGCCAGCGAATCGCCGGTGTCGATGGTGCGGATGTACTTGTCGATCAGCTGGCGCAAGGCACGGCCATAGCCGGGCCAGTCGCCGGCCGCATACGCCGCGCTCAGGCGCACGCCCATGTCGCCGAGCTCGCCGTGCAGGCTGGCGATGCCTTCGGCGAAGGCGAGCAGCAGTGCCTCCGGATGCGCGGCATGCGAAAACAGCCGCATCAGCAATGCAGTGGCGGCAGCGGGATCGTGTGCGCCGGACTTGGCTTTGGCGGGCACCAGCTGATGCGCGGCCAGGCCCTGCGCGCTGCGCTCGCCGTTGATCACGGTGGGCAGGGTCGTGGCCATGCGCGCGGTGTCCGCGCCGCCCCAGGGCAGCAGGCGGCGCAGCCCGCCACGTGGACGGCTTGGGTGTTCGGGCTGGTCTGCCATGCGCCAGGGTCTCGAAAAGTCTTGTGCTAACGGTCGTTATCGGCGCGCCCATGGGGTGCTTGAGCAAGCCGGGCCGCAGCGCGTACCGACAGCATGCAGGCAATTGGCCAAGCAAGGTCGCGACAGAGGACGCGAAGGCATCAATGAACAAGTTACCCAGATGACGACGAACGCGGCTGCATTCTCCCGCATTCGGTGCATCTCACTGTCTTCGCACCGATACGGGGATGTCATCGCACTGCAATGTCGCGCTTATGCCTCCGTGCGCGCGCAACCGTGCGTAAAGGAATGTGGCCTGTCGCAGAAAAGTCAGCACGTGTTCACGCATATTTTATTTGGTCGGGGTGTAGATTCATCACCAAGGACGACTGTGGATTACCGCGTTGTCCTTAGCTCCTCATTCGTAGCATCTCGCCTGGCCACATCGGCAGGCGATGGTTTTCGCTTCGCCGTTTTCCGTCTCCACCCACTTTACGACGGACGTTTAGATGGTTGCCACGATGCCGCTTCACGCCAGCACTGCACGCCTAGAGCGCAGCACGATGATCCCCACGCTGAAGAAGAGCGGGCGTCCGCGTGATGCGCGCGGACGATTCATCCGCCATCACGAGCGTTTGCCGGTGTCGCTGGCCGATACACGCGGTGCTTTGTTCGTGGTTTCGGAGATGGCCGACTTCATCAAGGCGGGCGGTCTGGGCGATGTTGCGGCAGCGCTGCCGCGCGCGCTGCGCCATCGCTACGACGTGCGCGTGTTGATCCCCGGCTACCGTGCCGTGCTCGAGCGTGCCGGCAAGGTGGAGATCGTGGGCCGCGTGCTGGCGCATGCCGCGCTGCCGGCCTGCGACATCGGCCGCATCGTGCAGTCCGATGGGCTGCCGATCTATATCCTGCTGTCCAGGGAGTTGTTCGAACGCGATGGCTCGCCGTATGTGAGCACCAGCGGTTCGGAGTTCGAAGACAACGCGATCCGTTTCGCCACCTTGTCGCATGCCGCCGCGCAAATCGCTGCCGGTCATGCCGGTCTGGGCTGGAAGCCGCGCCTGCTGCATCTCAACGACTGGCCGTGCGCGCTGGCCGCCGGCTACGTGCGTTGGTCCGGCGGCACCACGCCGTGCCTGCTGACCATCCATAACCTGGCCTACCAGGGCCTGGTGCCGTATTCGATGGCGTCTGCGCTGGGCATCCCGGCCGAGCGCGTGGCCGAACTGGAGTTCTACGGGCAGATGTCGTTCCTGCGCGGCGGCATCGTCAATGCCGACCACGTCAACACCGTCAGCGTCAGCTATGCCAAGCAGATCACCGGCCCGGCGCAGGGCTGCGGGCTGGACCGGCTGCTGGCCGGACGCGCCGCCAAGGGCGCGCTGACCGGCATCGTCAACGGCATCGACGCCAGCTGGGACCCGCGCACCGACGAATATCTGGACACGCACTTCAGCGTGAACCAATGGCAGGGCCGGCAGGTCAATGCCGCCCAGGTGCGCAAGGCCCTGGGGCTGCGCGACAGCGCCGGGCCGCTGTTTGCGGTGGTGTCGCGGTTGGTGCATCAGAAGGGCCTGGACCTGATCTGCGAGGTTGCCCCGCAGATCGTTGCGGCCGGTGGCCAGATCGCGGTGATTGGCGGTGGCGAGCCGGAGATCGAACAGCAGGTCGCCGAGCTGACCCGACGCTACCCCGGTCAGGTCGGCGCCTTCATCGGTTTTGAAGAGGGCCTGGCGCGGCGCATGTTCGCCGGTGCCGACTTCCTGCTGATGCCCTCGCGCTTCGAGCCCTGCGGCCTGAGCCAGATGTACGCGCAGCGCTTCGGATGCCTGCCGATCGCGCATGCCACCGGCGGGCTGATCGATACCGTGGACGACGGCGTCACCGGTTTCCTGTTTCAGCATGCCAGCGTGGAGGCTTTGCGCCGCTGCCTGGAACGCGCGTTCCGCACCTTCCGCTTGCCCAGCCTGCTGTCGGCCATGCGCCGCGCGGCCATGCTGCGGCCCAGTGGCTGGGATGTGGCCGGCAAGAAGTATCTGTCCCTCTATGAGCACACCGCTGCAAGCGCACCTGCGCTTGCGATGGTGTCATGAGCGAACGGTTGGGCGTGCAAGGGCAGGCAGCGGAAGGCGAAGGTGTGATCAAGGAAGAAGTCTCCGATAGCGCGCCTGCCCTGCAGGCGCTGGCCGATGCAGCGCCCACCGATGCATTCGCGGTGCTGGGCCCGCACCTGCAGGCCGATGGCCGCCGTCGCGTTCGGGTCCTGGCGCCCGGGGCCGAGGCGATGGGCCTGATCGATCCACGCGGCAAGTTGCTGGCGCGCATGCAGGTCGGCGCGGTCGATGGCGTGTTCGAAGGCGAGCTGGCAGTCGATGGGCCGTACCGGCTGCGCATCGTCTGGCCGGACGTGGTGCAGGAGATCGAAGACCCGTACGCGTTCGCCCCGACCCTGGACGAATCGTTGCTGCTGCAGATCGCCGCTGGCGACGGGCAGGCATTGCGCAGCGCCTTGGGCGCGCAGCATCTGCGCTGCGGCGACGTGCCAGGCGTGCGCTTTGCGGTGTGGGCGCCGCATGCGCAGCGGGTTGCGGTGGTCGGCGATTTCAATGGCTGGGACGCGCGACGGCATCCGATGCGGCAACCCATCGGCGGCGTCTGGGAGCTGTTTCTGCCGCGCGTGGAAGCCGGCGCCCGCTACAAATACGCCATCACTGCCGCCGACGGCCGAGTGCTGCTCAAGGCCGACCCGGTTGCGCGGCAGAGCGAGCTGCCGCCGGCCACCGCCTCGGTGGTGCCCGATGGCGCCGCGTTTGCGTGGACCGATGCCGAATGGATGGCCAGGCGTGCGGTGCAGGCACCGTCGGCGCCGCTGTCCATCTACGAAGTGCATGCCGCCTCGTGGCGTCGCGATGGGCGCGACCAGCCGCTGGACTGGCCCAGCCTGGCCCGTGAGCTGATCCCGTACGTCCAGCGGCTGGGCTTCACCCATATCGAGTTGCTGCCGATCACCGAACACCCCTTCGGTGGTTCGTGGGGCTACCAGCCGTTGGGCCTGTATGCGCCCACCGCGCGCCACGGCAGCCCGGATGGCTTTGCGCACTTCGTCGACGCCTGCCATCGCGCCGGCATCGGCGTGATCCTGGACTGGGTCAGCGCGCACTTCCCAAGCGATGCCCATGGCCTGGCGCAGTTCGACGGCGCTGCGCTGTACGAGCATGCCGACCCGCGCGAAGGCATGCACCGCGACTGGAACACGCTGATCTACAACTACGGCCGGCCCGAAGTGACCGCATTCCTGCAAGGCAGCGCGCTGGAATGGATCGACCATTACCACCTCGACGGCCTGCGCGTGGATGCAGTGGCCTCGATGCTGTATCGCGACTACGGCCGCGCCGAAGGCGAGTGGGTCCCCAATGCGCACGGCGGCCGCGAGAATCTGGAGGCCGTCGCCTTCCTGCGCCAGCTTAACAGCGAGATCGCCACACGGTTTCCCGGTGTGCTGACCATCGCCGAAGAGTCCACCGCCTGGCCGGGCGTGACCGCGCCGATCAGCGAGGGCGGGCTGGGCTTCACCCATAAATGGAACATGGGCTGGATGCACGACACGCTGAGCTACATGCAGCGCGATCCGGCCGAGCGCGCGCAGCATCACAGCCAGCTCACCTTCGGCCTGGTGTACGCGTTCTCCGAGCGTTTCGTCTTGCCGCTCTCGCACGACGAAGTGGTGCATGGCACCGGCGGCCTGCTCGGGCAGATGCCGGGCGACGACTGGCGCCGCTTCGCCAACCTGCGCGCGTACCTGGCGCTGATGTGGGCGCATCCGGGCGACAAACTGCTGTTCATGGGCGGCGAATTCGGCCAGTGGGCCGACTGGAATCACGATCAGTCGCTGGACTGGCATCTGCTCGACGGTGCGCCGCATCGCGGCGTGCAGCAACTGGTGAGCGATCTCAACGCCACCTTGCGCCGCGTGCCGGCGCTGTATCGCGGCACGCATCGTGCCGAGGGGTTCGACTGGAGCGTGGCCGACGACGCGCGCAACAGCGTGCTCGCCTTCATCCGTCACGACCCCGAAGGCGCCGCGCCGCCGTTGCTGGCGGTGAGCAACCTCACCCCGCAACCGCTGCACGACTACCGCGTGGGAGTGCCGCGTGCCGGCATCTGGCGCGAAATCCTCAACACCGACAGTGCCCACTACGGCGGCAGCAACCTCGGCAACAGCGGTCGTCTTGCGACCGAGCCGATGGGCATGCATGGGCATACGCAACGTCTGCGCCTGACCCTGCCGCCGCTGGCCACGATCTACCTGCAAGCGGAGAAATAACGATGAACCAGCGCAACGACATCATCCCGGCCTGGGGCGCCTGGCCAGCGGGTGAGGGACAGGTGCGCTTCGCGCTCTGGGCACCGGCTGCCAACGGCGTGGATGTGGTGTTTGACAACGGCGCGCGCAGCGCGCTGCAGGCCGGGCAGGACGGCTTCTTCAGCGCGATGATCGACTGCGCGCCCGGTGCACGTTATCGCTACAGCATCGACGGCGGCGAGCCGGTGCCGGACCCGGCCTCGCGTTGGCAGCCCGAGGGCGTGCACGGCCCCAGCGCGGTACAGCCAACCGATGGCTACACCTGGCAACACACCCGGTGGCAGGGGCGGCCGTGGGACGAAGCGGTGATCTACGAATTGCATGTGGGCACCTGCGGCGGCTACGCCGGTGTGCAGGCGCAACTGCCGCAACTGGCGGCGATGGGCATCACCGCCATCGAGCTGATGCCGCTGAGCGCGTTTCCCGGTGCGCATAACTGGGGCTACGACGGCGTGCTGCCGTATGCGCCGGCCGACGCCTATGGCACCCCGGATCAATTGAAGGCCCTGATCGACGCGGCGCACGGGCACGGCCTGATGGTGTTGCTGGATGTGGTCTACAACCACTTCGGCCCGGACGGCAATTACCTGCACAGCTACGCCGGCCCGTTCTTCAACGACGACAAGCCCACCCCATGGGGTGCAGCGATCGATTTCCGCAAGCCGCCGGTGCAGCGGTATTTTCTCGATAACGCACTGATGTGGCTGCACGAATATGGCTTCGATGGCCTGCGCCTGGATGCGGTGCATGCGATCTCGCCGAATGCCTTTCTGGACACCTTGCGCGAGACTATCGAGACCAGCTTACCGGCGGGTCGGCATGTGCATCTGGTGCTGGAAAACGAAGCCAACCAGGCCTCGCAATTGCAACGTGGCTATACCGCGCAATGGGATGACGACTTCCATAACGCCTTGCATGTCCTGCTGACCGGCGAAGAGGAAGGCTACTACGCCGCGTTTGCCGACAAGCCCACCGACCACCTGGCGCGCGTGCTCGGCGAAGGCTTTGCATACCAGGGTGAGCCCGATCCGCGCGGGCATGTGCGGGGCGAGCCCAGCGGCGCGTTGCCGCCGCACAAGTTCGTGGTGTTTGCGCAGAATCACGACCAGATCGGCAACCGCGCACGCGGTGAACGGCTGAGCGTGCTGGTGTCGCCGCAACGCTTGCGTGCGGCCTTGGCGCTGACCGCGCTCACGCCGATGATTCCGCTGTTTTTCATGGGCGAGCCATGGGGCGCCAAGCAGCCGTTCCTGTTCTTCACCGACTTCGGCCCGCCGCTGGATGACGCAGTGCGCGAAGGGCGCCGGCGCGAGTTTGCGCATTTCGCTGCGTTCGCCGACGCAGCACAGCGCGCCACCATTCCCGACCCGAACAGCCATTCCACATTCGCGGCGTCGCGTGCGCCGATCGCCGACGCAGCGGACGGCGACGGCGCGCAGTGGGCGGCCTGGTTCAAGGCTTTGCTGGACGTGCGGCGTCAATGGCTGGTGCCGGGCTTGGCGCAAGCACGCGCCGTGCGTGCCAGCGTCCTTGCCGATGGTGCGGTGATGGCCACGTGGGAATTGCCGGGCGGGTTGTGGCATATCGCCTTCAATGTGGGCACCCGTGCAGTGCCGCTGCCACCGGTGCGCGGACGCGTGGTGCATGTTGAAAACGTCGTTGCCGACGCACGGCAGCTGCCGGTCGATGGCTTCATTGCCTGGCACGAGGCGCACTCATGAGTCCGCGCGCTCCTGGCAGTGAGGACCTCAACACCCTGGCCGCTGCAGCCGGGGTGATGGTGGATTGGGTGGATGCCAGTTACCAGCGGCGGCAGGTGTCCGAGCAATCGGTGCATGCCGTGCTCACCGCGTTGGAGTTGCCCGCCGCCACTGCGGCGCAACGGGCCGACAGCCTGCGTCGCTGCACCGCGCAGGCCGCCGAGCCGGCACCGCTACTGACCGTGCAGGTGGGCGAGCCGCTGCCGTTGCGCGTTGCAGCCAATGCCAGCGGCCGCTGGACCGACGACCGTGGTACCAGCGAAGACGCACGCGTGGATACGCAAGGGCACGTGCGCGCTCCGCAGCGTTTCGGTTACTGGACGCTGCAGATCGGCGCGATCACCCAGCAGGTGGCAGTAGCGCCATTGCGTTGTTTCAGCGTAGCCGATGCCTGCGGCCAACCATCGCCGCGTGCCTGGGGCATGGCGTTGCAGGTGTATTCGGCACGCAGTCTGGACGACGGTGGCATCGGCGATGCGGCCGGTACCGTGGAATGGTTGCGGCATGCGTCCTTGGCCGGCGCCGATGCCTTGGCCTTGAGTCCGGTACACGCCTCACGTCCGGTGACGGGTGGCTACAGCCCGTATTCGCCCAGCGATCGGCGCTTTCTCGATCCGTTGCACGCCGCGCCGGTGCGCATCCTGGGCGAACTGGCGCTGGATGCAATCAACGATGTACCCGGCCTGCGCGAACGTTTCGATCGCTTGCACAACGGCGCATTGATCGATTGGCAGGCCTCGGCGCACGCCAAGTGGGAATTGCTGCGTCAGTTGTACACGCGTGTCTCGCCCGATCACGCCGACCTGATCGCCTTCCGCACTGCAGGCGGCGCGGCGCTGGAGGGCTTTGCACGCTTCGCCGCGCAGGATCTCGGCGACAACGATCCGCAGCTGCATGTGTTCACCCAATGGCTGGCGGCGCGCAGTTGGTCCGATGCGCAACGCGAGGCGCACGAGCGCGGCATGAAGATCGGTTTGATCGCCGATCTGGCGGTCGGCTTCGACCCGAACGGCGCCGAAGCCGCTGCAGCAGCCGACACGGTGTTGCGCGGCCTGGTGCTGGGCGCGCCACCGGATGCCTTCAATGCCGATGGTCAGCATTGGGGCATCGGTGCGTATTCGCCCACCGCATTGCGGCGCAGCGGCTACGCGCCGTACATCGCGCTGCTGCGTGCGGTGCTGCGCGATCGCGGCGGTATCCGCATCGATCACATTCTTGGCCTGCTGCGGCTGTGGGTGGTGCCCGACGGCGCCAGTTCCAATGCAGGTGCGTATCTGGCGTACCCGTTGCACGACCTGCTCAACCTGCTGGCGCTGGAATCGTGGCGGCATCGGGCGATTGTCATCGGCGAGGACCTGGGCGTGGTGCCGCCGGGCATCCGCGAAGAACTCTCGCGCCGCGGCGTGATGGGCATCGATGTGCTGATGTTCACCCGCGACGACGACGGCGCCTTCGTGTCGCCGGCGTTGTGGCGGCCGGATGCGATCGCCACCACCACCACGCACGATCTGCCCACGCTCACCGGCTGGCGCGCCGGCCGCGATATCGAATGGCGGCGCAAGCTGGAATTGATCCAGCCCGTACAGGCCAGCGACGCTTCCAAAGCGCGCCTCAAGGACGTGGCACGGCTGGAGGCTGCTGTCGAACACGCAGGCCTGGGCAGTGCGCATGACCCATTGCTGGGCGCGCTGCGTTTCACCGCCACCAGCGTCTCGCCACTGGCCTTGTTGCCGGTGGAGGACGCGCTCGCGCTGGACGAACAACCCAATCTGCCGGGCACCGTCGAAGTCCATCCCAACTGGCGTCGACGCCTGCCCGATCCCTTGCCGCATGCGCGTCTGAGTTCGGCGCTGCAGGGCTTTGCCGAGGCGCGTCGCGTCGCGGCCGTTTCGGAAACGCATCCATGATCGATCTACGCGCCACCGCCCGCCTGCAGCTGCATGCCGGTTTCACCTTGCACGATGCGCGCGCGCAGGTGCCGTACTACGCCGGGCTTGGCATCAGCCACCTGTATCTTTCGCCGATCGGCACGGCCGTGCCGGGCTCCACGCACGGCTACGACAACATCGACCCCACCGTGGTCAATCCCGAACTCGGCGGCGAAGACGCATTGATCGCGCTGTCGCAGGCTGCGCGCGAAGACGGCATGGGCCTGATCGCCGACATCGTGCCCAACCACATGGCCACGCATGCGCAGAATGCGTGGTGGTGGGATGTATTGCGTAACGGCCGCAGCGCCAAGCATGCCGACTGGTTCGATATCGATTGGCGCGCGCCGGGGCGCGACGGCAAGGTGTGGTTGGCGGTGCTGGACCGCCCGTATGCGACAGCGCTGGCCGAAGGCCTGATCACGCTGGTGATCGAAGACGACGGCAGTGCTGCGTTGGCGCATTACGACCAGCGTTATCCCATTCGTCCGCAGACGCTGGAAATCCCAGAAAGCGCTACACGCGCGCAGTGGCTGCGCGACTACAACGACGGCGCCAAACGCGGCGATGGCCGCCTGCACAAGTTGATCGAACGTCAGCCGTATCGCTTGAACTGGTGGCGCGTGGGCAATGACATGCTCAACTACCGTCGCTTCTTCGATATCACCTCGCTGGTGGCCTTGCGGGTGGAGTTGCCGGCGGTGTTCGATGCAGTGCACGCGTTGCCGCTGCGGCTGGTGGCCGAAGGCCATCTGGATGGTCTGCGCATCGATCACGTGGACGGGCTCACCGACCCCACCGGGTATGTGCGCAAGCTGCGCAGCCGGCTGGATGCGGCCGGCCGTACGCGCGGCCTCAAGCCCGGCACGCTGGGCCTGTATCTGGAAAAAATCCTGGCCCCCGGCGAGCACCTGCCGGCCGACTGGCCGTGCGATGGCACCACCGGCTACGACTTCATGGACCAGGTGGGCGGCGTGCTGCACGACGCGGCCGGCTTCAAGCCATTGGCGCGTGCCTGGCAGAAGGTGAGCGGACGCAGCGGCGATTTCGCGCAGGAAGAACGCACCGCCCGCGATGAAATCCTGCGTGGCCCGCTGCAGACCGAATTCAATCGCGCCGTTGGTGCGTTGTCGGCGTTGGCGCGGCTGGATCCGCCGACGCGCGAGTTCAGTCCGCAGATGCTGGCGCGCGGCTTGTGCGTGTTGCTGCGCTGGTTCCCGGTGTACCGCACCTATGCCGGTGCCAAGGGCATCACCGGCAGTGAGGCGGAGCGTTTGCGCGCCACCGCTGCAACGGCGCGCGAGGGGATGCCGGAGTCGATCGTGGCGGCCGTGGATGCGATTGAGCGCTGGCTGCTCGACGATGCCGGTGCTGATCGCGCGCAGATCGCGTTGCGACGCATCCTGCGCCGTCGCGTGGAACAGCTTTCCGCACCGCTCAACGCCAAGTCGGTGGAAGACACCGCGTTCTACCGGCATGGCGTGCTGCTATCGCGCAACGAGGTCGGCAGCCACCCGACCCACTTCGCCAACGAAGCCGCGCAGTTCCACGCGCAGAATCTCGAGCGTGCCAAGCATTACCCGCGTGCATTGCTGGCCACCGCCACGCATGACCACAAGCGCGGCGAAGACCTGCGCATGCGGTTGGCGGTGTTGTCCGAGCAGCCGCGTTGGTGGGTGGAGCAGAGCGCCCACTTCGATACGCTGGCCGACGCGCTGGAATCGCCGGCCCTGGCCGGAGGCGACCAGCAGATGCTGTGGCAGACGTTGGTGGCGGCGTGGCCGCTCGGCCTGGGCGCCGATCAGACCGAGCCGCTTGCCGACTACGCCGAGCGCATCGCGCAATGGCTGCTCAAGGCGGTGCGCGAAGCCAAGCTGCACACCAGCTGGACCGATGGCTCGCCGGCCTATGAGCAAGCCGTGCAGGCCACGGTGGAGCAGGTGCTGTGCAGCCGTGCCGGGCTACCGCTGCGGCGCGCACTGCTGCGCGCCAGCAACCACATCGCCGCCGCCGGCGCGCGTAACGGACTGGCACAAACCACGTTGCGCCTGACCGTGCCCGGCGTGCCCGATCTGTACCAAGGCACCGAAGGCTGGGATCTGTCGCTGGTGGATCCGGACAATCGCCGCCCGGTCGATTACGCCCAGCGCCAGCAATGGCTGCAGCAGGCACGCGACGTCACCGCGCTGCTGCGCAGCTGGCGCGATGGCGCGGTCAAGGCGCGCCTCACGGCACTGCTGCTGCAGCTCCGTCGCGAACATCCGTCGCTGTTTGCGAAGGGCGACTATCAGCCCTTGAACGTGGCGGTCACTGGCGATGCGCACGTGCTGGCATTCCGCCGCCAGTACCGCGGGCAGTCGCTGGTGGTGGCCGTCACGCGGCTGGGCGCTGGCGCTGGCGCTGAGGGCGAGGGCGATCTGCCCTTGCTGGTGGCGCCGGCAACCTGGGGTCAGGCGTCGTTGGCATTGGGCGAGGGCACATACCGTAATGTGCTCGACGGCAGCACGCTGCAGCCTCAGCGCGGCCGTGTGGCGCTATCCACGCTGTTTGCACGTGCGCCGGTGGCAGTGTTGCTGTCCCAAGAAAATTGACTCCCCGAGAGAAACGCACGCAATGAATGACATGGAACGGCAGGCGCGGCTTGCCCAGTTGGCACGAGAGATTTGGGAGGCGGAGGGCCGCCCGGACGGGCACGCAGACCGCCATTGGGCCATGGCCGAGCGGCTGGTGGAGGCCGAAGAGCGCGCCGCCGAACAGGCGGCCGAGTACGCAGCGACACCCATCGCTGCACGTCAGTAACGATGCGTCTGGCACCGTGCATGGGTCGGCCTGTGGGCCGGCCCATGTGCTGCGGATCGCTCCGCCAGTGCAAAATCGCGCGCCGTTTGCGTTCACCGTTCTAAGGAGTCACCGATGGCCACTCGCAAGTTCACCCAGCGCTCGCGCATCCGCGAAGGCCGTCCCAACCCGCTCGGTGCCACCTGGGACGGGCTAGGCGTCAACTTTGCGCTGTATTCGCGCAATGCCACCCGGGTGGAGTTGTGCCTGTTCGACGACCGTGGCCGCGAGCAGGAGCGTATCGCGCTCCCCGAATACACCGACGAGGTCTGGCACGGCTATCTGCCCGACGCACGTCCCGGCCAGTTGTATGGCTACCGCGTGCATGGGCCGTACGCGCCCGACGCCGGCCACCGTTTCAACCACAACAAATTGCTGCTGGACCCGTACGCCAAGCAGATCGTCGGCGAACTCAAATGGGCGCCGCATCTGTTCGGCTACACCATCGGCCATCGCGACAAGGACCTGAGCTTCGACCGCCGCGACAGCGCCGCGTTCATGCCCAAATCCGCGGTGATCGACCCCGCCTTCACCTGGGGCCAGGATCGCCCGCCGCAGACGCCCTGGAACCGCACGGTGATCTACGAAGCGCACGTGCGCGGCCTGAGCATGCTGCACCCGGCGGTTCCGCCGGAAGAGCGCGGCACGTTCTCGGCATTGAAGACCGACGAATTGATCGACCACATCAGCTCGCTCGGCGTCACCGCAGTGGAATTGCTGCCGGTGCATGCGTTCGTCGACGATCAATATCTGCTGGAAAAAGGCCTGCGCAATTACTGGGGCTACAACACGCTGGGCTTCTTTGCGCCGCAGGCGCGTTACATGTCCACGCGCACCGTGGCCGAGTTCAAGCAGATGGTGGCGCGGCTGCATCATGCCGGCCTGGAAGTGCTGCTGGACGTGGTCTACAACCACACCGCCGAAGGCAATGAGCTCGGCCCCACGCTGTCGTTCAAGGGCATCGACAACGCCAGCTATTACCGCCTGGCCGACGATCGCCGCTTCTACATCAACGACACCGGCACCGGTAACACCTTCGACCTCACCAATGTCGGCGCGCTGCGCATGGTGATGGATTCGCTGCGTTACTGGGTGCAGGAAATGCACGTGGACGGCTTCCGGTTCGATCTGGCCAGTATCCTTGGCCGCGAGCGTTACGGCTTCGATCCCTCCGGCAGTTTTCTGGATGCGGTGCGCCAGGATCCGGTACTGAGCCAGACCAAGTTGATCGCCGAGCCGTGGGATATCGGCCCCGGTGGCTATCAGGTGGGCAACTTCCCGCCCGGCTGGGTGGAATGGAACGACAAGTTCCGCGACAACGTGCGTGCGTTCTGGCGCGGCGACGGCGGCCAGCTGGCCGAGTTGGCCACGCGCCTCACCGGCTCTGCGGATCTGTTCAATCACAGCGGCCGCCGGCCGACCGC
The DNA here is from genome assembly GCF_002846205.1 of Xanthomonas prunicola. Classification (GTDB taxonomy): domain Bacteria; phylum Pseudomonadota; class Gammaproteobacteria; order Xanthomonadales; family Xanthomonadaceae; genus Xanthomonas; species Xanthomonas prunicola. Next base: position 676,306 of record NZ_PHKV01000002.1, on the reverse strand, counting down.
GTCGGTCAATTTCGTCACCGCACACGACGGTTTCACCCTGCGCGATCTGGTCAGCTACGAAGGCAAGCACAACCTCGCCAATGGCGAAGATGGCAGGGATGGCAGCGACCACAACATCTCGTGCAATTACGGCGTGGAAGGCGAGAGCAACGACCCGGCCATCAAGCAGCTGCGTCGCCAGCAGATGCGCAACCTGCTCGCTACCTTGCTGTTATCGCAGGGCACGCCGATGCTGCTGGCCGGCGACGAATTCGGCCACAGCCAGAACGGCAACAACAACGCGTACTGCCAGGACAACGAGCTGACCTGGATCGACTGGACCGCGGCGACCAAGGCCGCTGCCGCCGACCAGGCCGCCTTCGTGCGCCGATTGATCCGCATCCGGCAACGCTACCCGTTGCTGCACCGCGCGCGTTTCTTCGATGGCAAGTTCGACGAAGCGCTGGGCCTGAAGGATCTCACCTGGTTGGCGCCGGACGGCCACGAGATGGACGAAGCCAGCTGGCACGATCCGGAAGCGCGCGCGTTGATGCTGCGCCTGGATGGCCGCTCGCCGACCACCGGCCTGCGCGAGATCGCTGCCAACGTGACGCTGCTGATGTTGATCAATGCCGCCTCCACCAGCGTGTTGTTCACGCTACCGGCGATGCATGATGAACATTGGCGCGTGCTGGTGGACACCGCCCGCCACGGCGGCCGCGTGGTGGCCGGCGGTAGCGAATGGAAGGCGCCGGCGCACTCGTTGACCTTGCTCGCGGTGGAGCGCGACCGCATCGCCAGCAGTGCGCGGATCGTTTCCGAGGGAGCGCGTTGATGGCGAGGATGGCCTGATGGATGTCTTGTTGGCAGGGGCGACCGGTCTGGTCGGCAGGCAGGTTTTGCAGCAATTGCTGGCAGATACGCGTTGCACTGGCGTAGTGGCGATCACGCGGCGGCCGCTGACGCAGATCCACCCCAAGTTGCGCAACCAGGTGATCGACTTCGAACGACTCGATCACTGGACGGCGCCACGCATGGAGGCAGCCATCTGCGCCCTGGGCAGCACGATGAAACAGGCTGGTTCGCGCGAGGCGTTCTATCGCATCGACCATGATTACCCGATGGCCATCGCGCGCACAGCCTGCGCGCAGGGCACGTCGGTGTTCGTGCTGAACTCGGCGGCCGGCGCCAACGCGCAATCGCGCATCTTCTACAGTCGCGTCAAAGGCGAACTGGAACGCGATCTGCGCGAGATCGGCTTCCCCTCGCTCACCTTCGTACGCCCCTGCCTGATCGGCGGCGAACGCGAAGAGCGCCGCACCGGCGAGCATATCGGCAGCCTGGTGCTCGGCGCGCTCGGCCCGCTGCTGCCACGGCGTTTCCGCATCAACCCGGCAGAACGGATTGCCGCAGCGATGGTGTCTGCCGCGCTGGAACCGGCGCGTGGGGAGCACGTTGTCGAGGCGGCGGAGCTGGTTGGGTAGCGCCCTCGGCCAGGATAACGCTGAGACAGGCAGCGTCCTGCCAGCGCAGTTGTCATGGCAGGATTTAAAGGCGGCGGCGTTACCTCCGGATCGCAACGCCAAGGGGTATGACGTGACCCCGGCGACCTGACCCGAGCAACTTCGCCGCCGAGTGGCGCTGCCGATGATCTCCAGCCGCCCGGACCTGGCAACACACGACCGTTTGCATCGCGTGGATGTGGCCGGAATCTCGATGCGTGCCATCGCCAGTGCGTGGGAGTGCGCGCACACAGCACGGCGATTCCGGACTGCGAAGCCGCTGCGATGCATCATAAGCGCCACGCTTGCATCACCCGGACCGGTAACGACAGATTCGATCCGACGGATTGCTGTGTCGTGTCGGTAAGATCAAACCTCTGCAACTCCGCGTCAATCACCACGACGCCTATGAGAATTTTGTGGATTGATCTTAATTAATCCACGTAAAGGCACGTGCATTGTGCATTCCATGCATGCCGGTTCAGTAATGATAAAAAAATCCTGAATTGAGATACTTTGCGCTACTTAAAAAAGATTCAGGCGGCATACACCGACCAGCCCTAGGCTACTCGCGGTGTGGCCGCATACAACCCTTCGGTCACTCTGATGTTGCCATCGACGTCTTGCTATCAGTGCACCGTATGGAGAACGACATGTCAGAAAAGGAATCGGATAAAAGGAAACACAGAAATCCGGCTTCGGCGAAAGAATCGACCTCGCGGCAAACTAAGCGACCTGGCCAGACCGGTATCGATAAGCTGGATCAGAGCGACATGGAGCTCATGGCCGGAGGTCAGGAAACAGGAACCAGCCCGCCAATCACCGTGACTGCCACTCCACCGACGACGGTCACCGGCAACCCGCCCAGCCCGCCGATCACGGTCACCAGCAATCCGCCCAGCAGCGGAAATCCCGGCTCGCCGCCGCCACCGCCGCCAGGGTGTCCGCCAGCCACTCCCTCCAGCGACTGGGCTGCGCAGGATCAGGCGGTAAAAGATGCATTACAGACCGCACAGGGCGATCAATCCGGTGTCGACCGTGCCATCGACGACTGGGAGACGGTCGCCAGTGCAGCAAACGCCCATAACATCGATCCCGCAATGCTAGCTGCGATCGGCATTCGTGAGACGAACTTTCGGGATATCAATCAAAATGGCGGCGGATTGGGACGTGGCGTCTTCCAGATCGACCTGGGCGCGCACCCCGACGTAACCGAAGCGCAGGCGAACGACCTTTCATTTGCGGCGAACTACGCCGCCAATATCTTGCAGCAGAATCAGGCCACGCTTGCTGCGCAATATCCCAACTTCACGGCCGAGCAACTGCAGCAAGCCACCGCTGCGTCCTATAACTTCGGCACCGGAAATATCTCCGGCAATCCTGAGACCATCGATCAGGGCACGTCCGGCAATAACTATGGATCGAATATTCAAGCGCTGATGCCGGCATTCAAGGACCCTGTCACCGGCTTGACGCCCAAGGCAGGGACATCGAACGGTGGCAAGGATGGGTGCTGATATGCAGACCGACGCGCAGAAAGCGCACTACAGGATCGCCATCGTGACGGTGCAGATGCTCCTTTGTAACGTCTTTTTCCTGTCAAGCCCCGTCCAGGCGGACGCCGCCCCGCGTGCAGCCATCGACTGTAGCAGCAGGCTTGCTCCAAGCGAAGAAGCCGCATTGAAGAGGGAAATCGATGCACGCCTGTCTTTCGGCTCACGCAACGCCAAGAAGACGGCAAGTCCGGAAACTCCAGCCGAAATCCAGGTCAGCATCGGCGGACTACGAAAAAACCATAAGGATGCGGTTGTTTATCTCAACGGCAATCGCTATTGCGGTTCGGGTGGATGCACGATATTGGTTCTGGCGGACGATCGCAGCGCTTCATCATCAAGCCCCGCGTATCGACACGTCTCAGGCTTCATCACTGCCAAGACTCCGATCGTTGCCCTCAAGACATCCCATCATGGCTGGCGCGATCTTGGCGTTTTCGTTTCGGGTGGGGGCATCACCGAGGGATACACCGCGACCCTGATGTTCGATGGAAAGCGTTATCAAGGCAATCCAACGCTACCCAGCCGCCACAAGGCGCCAACAGCGGGGATCGACACGGTACTGATTGGCCAGCCAGATCGCACCGCCGATCAATGCACGCTGTCCTTATAGGCAGGCCCCATGCATCGGATATCACCCATCTATACGGCGGACTTCGATTTTGATGGCTCGGTCGAGCCCAGGCTCAAGGTGATGGTGGCAGCGATCCCGCGCTCGGGGAGTACGTACTTCTGTCTGGAGCTGTGGCGCAGCGGCGCCTTCGGGGCACCTGCGGAATATCTCAACTTGATGAATCGGCGAGAAGACATGATCCCCCGCCTCGCATCCGGCGACATCGTGAAGTACTGGAGCGAGGTGCAGCGTCTGAGAACCGGGCCAAATGGCGTATTTTCCTACAAAGCCTTTATCCAGGACTTCAGGCAGATCAATTCCACTGAGCCGCGCCTGTTGAAGGAAATAGGTGCCGATAAAGTGATCTACCTGCGCCGACGCAATCGGGAAGAGCAAGCCATCTCCTATAGCCGAGCATTCCAAAGCAATGCGTGGTTCGCCGATGTCAGGGAACAAGCCACGCCGGTCTACAGCCTCGACAACATCACGACGGCGCTCGACTGGATCAGCAGCCTGGAGTCTAGCTGGGAGAGGATTTTTGAACGCAAGAACTGTGCACCACTGAGACTCTGGTACGAAGACATCGTTGAACAGCCGATCGACACCTTGAAACAGGTATCCGCTTACACCGGCGTTGCGTTGGAGGATGCCAGAGCGATCTGGGTGCCGCGCATCAAGCGTCAACGCGACCTGATGACCGATCAATGGCTCGGGCATTACCAGAGGGAGAAAACAGAGCGATCGACGCAGCAAAGAAAGTGATAAGGGCTTGCCAGTCGTTCCGCTGCCACGCCATTCTGGTGGCGAAAATCCAGCCCCCAGCCGATGCCTCGGCCAGTTCGAACAGGGGCAGATAAAAGCTGGAGCTGTTATGTCTTGACGCCAATGCATTGAAGGACAGTCTGGCCAGTCGCCCATTTCCATCGGTCAGCGGGTGGAGATTCAACACCAGAGAACTCGTTACGATCGCCTGCAGCACAGGCCATTGGGTGGCGCTGGAGGCATAAATCGAAATGGCTTCAAGCCGTTCGGCGATCATCTGCGCGTTTGGGTAGACCACATGGTGGCCATCCCGATCGGACGAGCCGATCGCATCCGTTGTGCGAATGCGTTGCCCGATCCTGCCTGCGACAGACTCGACCCACTGCGAAGTGAACTGGAACGCTGACGCGTTCGAACCCACCATTTCGGCACAGAGATCCCGTTCCAGTTCCGTTGACGAGTCGCGGGTCCGCATCCCCGTGGTTGCCTCGAGGAAATACGCTGAAAGGCGACATCGCAGCGCCCGAATGGCGTGATTGTCTGGCGCGAGGTCCCTGCGAGCCTGATACAGGATCGCTCGCAGGCGTTCGTCCTTGCTGCAACAGCCCCAACGCGATTCGAGCGCGTTGCAGGGTTCACTGTACTGGGCCACGAGCGCATTCAGCGCTGGAAATTCAGCCAGTCGTATCGTTATTCCTGTCACGATGACCTCGTGGATATCCACCAACGATGGTGAGACACGCGCATGTCGATCGACACTCTAGCGCCACCGCAGCTGCAGCTCTATCGGCTACACCCGGCCGCGATGCAAATACGGCCTGCAGGACTGAGCCGGCAATGGATGGATGCAACGTCCAGGCGCTTCGCTTACAGATGCACGCCGCTCAATATCGCCAATACCTCCGGATGGGAAGTGCTGACGCCGGTGGGATTCGATGTCGAATGGGATGGTGGTCGGTCCACGGACGCGATCAGGATCACCCCTCACGATCCATCCGCACGCATCCAGCGATCAGCGTCATCGCATTTCGGGCATGGCGTACTGACCTTCCATCTTGGATGGCTGTTGCGCACGAATCCCGGCTGGGCCGTGTGGGCACGCGGGCTTCCCAACCGCACGAAACGCTCGATCACTCCACTGGAAGGCATTGTCGAAACCGACTGGCTGACCTTTCCATTCACGATGAATTGGCGTTTCGTCGAAAAGGGAAGAGTCCGTTTCGCAGCAGGGGAACCCATCGCCTACCTCACGATTTTCCCGCATATGGCTATCGACCAGGTACTGCCAACATTTCACGAGATACAGGATGCGCCTGCGCTGCATACAGCGTTCATGGATTGGCGTGATAGCCGCAACGACTGGAACACGAGGCTGGCAGAGGGGGATCCGGCAGTGACAAAACAAGGTTGGCAGCGGAAGTACCTCCGAGGCGCCCATGCTGCGCAGACAGGGGCCTATCATGTCGTCAAGCGTCGCCTCAACGCACCGGTTGCCGGCCTGGCCAGTGGATGTCCTGTCAGCCATCGATGCGATGATTCCACCTCCACGACCAACTGCGCCCCCGAAGACGGCCTTTGGTCTGAAGAGGTAGATGGTTGACCGCGCAATCATCAGCGCGCTGCATCTCACACTCCCAACGACTGCCCTCCATCTACTGCCACTACCTGCCCGGTGATCCAGCACGCCTGTGGCGATGCCAGAAACAACGCGGCATCGGCAATGTGCTGCACCTGTCCGAATCCGCCGAACGGAATGCTGTCGCGGATGCGTGCATATAACTCCGGCTCTTCGCGACTGCGCGTATCCCACAGGCCATCGGGAAACTCGATCGATCCAGGCGAGATTGCATTGACGCGGATGCGCTCGCGCGCCAACTCTGCGGCGAGGGTAGTGGTGTAGTAATTCAGCGCGGCTTTTGCGGTGGAATAGGCGATCGCGCGCGGGGTGGGGCGCTGTGCGTTGATCGAGCTGATGTTGAGGATCACCGCCGCATCGCTGTTGCGCAGATACGGCAGCGCGGCGCGATTGCAGCGCACTGCGGCCATCAGATCGATATCCAGTCCGGCCTGCCAACTTGCATCGTCGTTGCCATGTCCGAAGCCGGAGGCGTTGTTGATGACCACGTCCAGGCTGCCTAGCGCCTGCGCTGCGGCGTGCACGTAGGCATCGATCTGTGTGGCGTCCGCCAGGTCGCAGGGCTGTGTGTGCACCGGGGCGCCATGTGCTGCCAGTGCGTCTGCCGCCTGTGCAAGGCCGGCGGCATTGCGTGCGCAGATCGAAACCTGTGCGCCGCGCCGCACGAAGCCTTCTGCGATCGCCAGGCCAATGCCACGGCTGCCGCCGGCGATCAGCACACGTTGCGGGCGAACTGTGGAGTTGGACATGGCGGGCACTCGAGTTGGAAACCTGCATTATCAGACAGCCGGGCGATGCACGTTCGCTGCGTGTGTTGCTAACTCCGGCATGTCTACGAAATCTGTCCGTGTTTGACTTGCACGCGTAAGTCGAGCAGGGCGCAGACCGGGTGCCGCATTGCGCAGCGTCCAACAAAACAAGCACGCGCAGACCCACGCACCACCACCAAATACAGTCGCGACCGCTGTCATCTCGCTGCCATCTGCAACAGCCGTTGCCTGCGCCATAAGCCTCATCACTGCGGGCGATCAGCTCATGCGTTTTTGATTGCTTGCTGCTAACCAAACGTTTACACACCGGCGGCGCGCTGCGGGCACAACGTGCGAGTCATTCAGCGAGATGTGCACATGGAAACCCATATCACCGTCATCGGCGCCGGCTTCTGCGGCACCGCGCTGGTCCGTGCGCTGGCGCAGACGGCCGATGCGCAGGTACGCATCACCCTGGTCGGCGTGGCCGACACCTTCGGCAGCGGTATTGCCTATGGCGCGGCGCGGCCAGAGCATCTGCTCAACGTGCGTGCCAAGGATCTGGGCATCGACGCGCAGGCGCCCGGCGCCTTCGCCGACACCCTGCATCTGGGCGAGAGCGGCAGGCTGGAGTTCCTGCCGCGGTTGGCCTATGGCGACTATCTGCGCAGTGAGCTGGATGCGGCGGTGAGTGGCGCGCACGCCTCGATCATGCGGCTGTCGCAAGAAGCGGTGGCGGTGGAGCGTGTGCGCAAGGGCTTTCGTGTGTTTCTGGCCAATGGCGATGCCTTCCAGAGCGACCGTGTGGTGCTGGCGGTCGGTGCGCTGCAGCCGCAGGCGCTTGCGGGGATCGGCCCGCGCTTGAGCGTGCATCCGCGCTACATCGGCTGGCCGTGGCAGGGCGATGCGTTGGCGCGGCTGTCGCCGGACGACGATGTGTTGATCGTCGGTACCGGGCTGACCATGGTGGACGTGGCCCTGACGCTGCACACGCGCGGTCATCGCGGCCGCTTGCTGGCCATTTCACGGCGCGGGCTGGCACCGCAGGCGCATCTGCGCCAGCCCGGCGCACCCCTGGAATTGCCGCCGCACCTGCAGCGTGCGCTCAAGGACGCCGATCTGCGCGGGCTGCTGCGCGGGGTACGTCAGCTCAGCGCGGTGGTCGACGATTGGCGTCGCGTGGTGGATGCGCTGCGCCCGCATCTGCAGCCGCTGTGGCAGCGCCTTGCACTGAGTCAGCGTGCGCGCTTCCTGCGGCACCTGCGCCCGTACTGGGAAGTGGCGCGCCATCGCGTCGCGCCCGGTGCTGCCGAACAGCTGGCGCAATTGCAGGCATCGGGCCAGTTGCAGATCGCCGCCGCGCGCTTGCTGCGTGCGCGCTGGGTGCCTGATGGCGTGGAAGCGGTGATCCGCCCACGCGGCTCTGCCGACGCGCAGACCGGTCATTACGATGCGGTGATCCGCGCGACGGGCTTGGATACCGACATCGACCGCACCAGCGACCCATTGATCGCCGGCATGCGCGAAGCCGGTCTATTGCGCGCCGATCCATTGGGCCTGGGTGTGGACACCGATGCGCAGCTGCGCGTGCGCGATGGCGCCGGACAGATCGTGCCGGGGCTGTATTGCGTAGGGCCGTTATTGCGTGGGCGCTATTGGGAAATCACCGCGGTGCCCGAGTTGCGCGTGGCCGCGCGCGCATTGGCGGAACGGCTGTTGCTTGGCGCAACGCCAGCGTTACAACCGACGCCGGAGCAGGTGCCGCGTGAGGTCAATACGCGGGTGTAGGTGTAGCGGTGCGATGAATCTTGCAGTGGCGCAAGTGCTTGCCCGTTCTATCGGCAGCGAGGGCGTGTGCGGTGCGTAGATGAGGATCCGGGTTGCCGCGCCTGGTCGGCGACGATCTCGATCGCGTCTCGAGCCGCGTATGCGCGCTCGCGCAGAGCCAATCTGTCGCAGTGCGCTGAGTGACAGCCAGACCCTGGATCTGTGCGCGGCGTCCGCCAGGCAGCGCAATCATGCCGCGTGATGCGTAGCGCCGCGCGCCGATGCCGCACGAACTGGGTCATGTTGGCGGGCCTGAGTGCTTGAGAGCTCAGGTCGTGCATCCCTTCATCTGCCTGGAGTCCGCCATGCCACGTCTTGTTCCTGCCGCGATGTTTGCCACGCTATGCGTATGTGCGCTGCCCGCTCTGGCCACCGAATCGCTGAATAACCGCGCCGAAGTTCTCGCTGCCCTGGACGCCGGTTACGACGTCAGTGTGAGCACCGACCTTGCACGTTGCACGCCCGAAGAAGGCACCCCGGTCACCCAGACCCGCGGCGGTCGCCATGTCGATGCCTATCGCATCACCGCGGACGGCACCGTGGCTTTTTCCGATGCGCATTTCACCGTGGCCAACGACGGCAAGCCGATCCAGCAATTCATGCGCTACCAACTGCGCCCGGATGGCAGCTTGCGCTTCACCACCTATATGTATGACCTCCCCGGCCTGCAGCAACGTGGGCCGCTGCTGGCGTATCAATGCAAGCTCAATGAAGGCGTTCGTTTCCACGCCGATTGAGTCGCCCCGGGCATGCTGCGATGCCATCGCATGCGTGGCATCGCAGCGATCGAAACGCTGCTCGGCCCTGCACACGCCGCGTGGCCTGGGCTACCGCAGGGCGGTTGGTGCAGGGAAAGCGACTGCTGGGCCGGAGGCTGTCATGCAGTGGCAGCCATGGCGCGTGCACTGCGGAGCGCGAGGGCTGGCAGCACCGGAGGACGCCGGATTCGCCCGTGATGCCGCCTTGGCCTCACAATAGGCGGCCAGTTCCCACAACCGATGTCGCCATGCGCAAGACCTACCAGCTCAACCTCGAAGGCAAGAACCGCGATCGTCTGCTGGAATCCAGCAAGAACGATATCCGCAAGTACATCCGCCGCGAGCGCCGCAAGGACCTGCCGGAAGGCGCGGACTACTGGGACTTCGACATGCGCTTCGGTGTGGATGAAGCCAGCGCCGTGGCACTGCCGCCGGCCGAGCTGATCCGCTCGATCAACGCGCTCACTGCCGAAGGGGGCGACCAGTTCTTCGTCGAAATCCTGCGCAAGCCGGGCAAGCGCATGCCGCGCGCTGAGAGCGACCATGCATTCGGTGATGGCGAGCTGGATTTCGAGCAGGACTGAGTTCGCTGCTCCCTGCCTGCGGCGGACCGCTGCGGGGTGGCAGACCCTCAGGGCGCTGTTACCTGCGTCGCTGCGGAAGAATCGCGCACATTGGCTTCCGGTTGCCAACGTGCACGGACCGCATGAAGTTTGCAGTGCCCCATCGTGCGCAGGTGCTTGCAGGCCACCAACGGACGTTGCGCAGCCACCCGCCAGCCCGCTGGCGCTGGATGGCGGCATCTGCCTGACGACTACTCCCTACGGTGCGTTGGCCGCGCTTGGTCCGGCTTGCCGGTCTGCGCCTGCGCCGCCGCACGCAATTTGTCCTTCTTGCTTGGCCGCTTGCCCTTGATGCCGCCGTTGTCATCCGCTGCCCGCACCGCTGCGTCGTGTGCATCGCCGGTGGGCGCCTCGGCCGGGGTTGGCGCGAAGCCTTCGATCACGCTGGTCGGCACGCGCAGGCCCTGGCGTTTTTCGATCAGCCGCCACTGCTGCGCACTGTCGGCAGTGACGAAGCTGATCGCCACGCCGCTGGCGCCGGCCCGTGCGGTGCGGCCGATGCGGTGGGTGTAGTCGACGGTGGAGCGGGGCAGGTCGTAATTGAGCACCGCCGGCAGTGCCTCGATGTCGATGCCGCGCCCGGCCAGATCGGTGGCCACCAGCACCTGCACGTCCGCCTGTTTGAAGGCGCGTAGCGTGCGTTCGCGGCGGCCCTGACTCAATTCGCCGTGCAGCGGCAATGCGGCGATACCGGCCTTGCTCAATTTTTCGGCGACCTTGTCTGCAGTGTGGCGGCTGGCGACGAACACCAGTAGCTGCGGCCACGCGTGTTCCTGCAGCAGATGACGCAGCAGCTGTGTGCGCTGGCCGGCATCGACCGCGATGGCGCGTTGTGCGATCTCCGGTGCCTGTTCGGGTGTTGCTTCGATAGTGATGCGCAATGGGTCGCGCAGACGCCGCTTGGCCAGCGATGCGATGGCGGGCGGAAACGTGGCCGAAAACAGCACGGTTTGCCGCTGCGCCGGCAGCAAGGCCAGGATGCGATCGAGTTCGGCACCAAAGCCCAGCGCGAGCAAGCGGTCGGCTTCGTCCAGGACCAGCGTGGCGATCTCGCTCAGATGCAGCGCGTTGTGCGCGATCAGATCCAGCAGCCGGCCGGGCGTGGCCACAACGATGTCGGCGCCGCCGCGCAACGCCATCAGCTGTGGATTGATCGAACTCCCGCCGGTGGCCACGACGCTTTTCAGGCGACGCGGCAGATGCGCGGCCAGTTGGCGCAACGTTTCCTCCACCTGCGCGGCGAGTTCGCGCGTGGGCACCAGCACCAGCGCACCGAGCACGCGTGGGGCGGTATCGGGCGCCAGGCAGCGTTGCTGCAGCAGCGGCAGCGCATAGGCCAGCGTTTTGCCGGAGCCGGTCTGCGCCATCGCAATCAGATCGCGCCCGGCCAGCATCGGCGGGATCGCCTGCTGCTGGATCGGCGTGGGTGTGCGCACGCCGGCCTTGGCCAGGGCGGTATCGAAGAACGGCTGCAGCTGCGACGACAGCGAGAGATCGAGAAATGACATGCGCCGATTATCCAGGCATTGGCGCCATTGCGCTCGATGTATGTCGCACCGGCAGATGCGGTGTGGCGCTTATCTGCGTGTCGGTGCCGGCGACAGGTGACCTGTGACTGGATGCCATGAGCGGACTTGTGCGGTCTGCACCACAGGTGCTGTTTCGCCGCACGTGATCGCGATTGATCGTGAGCAACATCCAGAAACGTACGCACCTGCATGCGTGCAGGTGATGCGATCCAATCGTCCGGGTCACACCCTGCAACGCACGTCGGCGCCTCACGGCGCCGACGTAGCCAGACTCAGTTGGCCAACGCCAGATCGTCCAGCAATGCACGCAGGAAGCGTGCAGCTTCGCCGCCGGTGGCGGCGCGGTGATCGAAGGTCAGCGACAACGGCATCACCTTGTGGGTTTCCACCCCGCCCATTACCGGGGTGAGCTGGTAACGCGCACGGCCGGCGGCCACGATGGCCACGCAGGGTGGCACCACCACCGGGGTGGCGTAGCGGCCGGCGAACATCCCGAAGTTGGACAGCGAGATGGTGTAGCCGCTCAATTCGGACGCAGCGATGCTGCGATTTTCCACCTGCTGGCGCAGCCGGTTGACGCTTTCACGGATACCGTGCGCGTCCAGCATGTCGGCGTTGCGCAACGCCGGCACGAACAGGCCTTCTTCGGTATCCACGGCAATGCCGATATCGATCTGGTTGTGCAGGGTGCGGCTAAGTGCGTCGCCGTCGAACCAGGCGTTGAGCGCGGGCACGGCCTGGCAGGCACGCACGATGCCGCGCACCAGACGCACGGTGACATCGTTGCCCGGTTGCCAGGCGTGCAGATCGGCATCGTCGTTGAGCGTGGTCGGCACCACCTTGGTATGCGCGTCGGCCATCACGCGTGCCATGTTGCGGCGCACGCCCTTGAGTTGCTCCGGTTGGCCCTTGACGACCACGCCTGGCGGCTGGGTGCGCATGGGTTTGCCGCTGGTGGAGAGGGCGGAGCGATGCTGGCCCTCATCCGCCCTGCGGGCACCTTCTCCCGCAGGCGGGAGAAGGGTCGCCGTTGCCGGTCGAGCCCTGCCGTGGTCAGCGATCCCGGTGGCTCTGCCACCTTCAGCGAACGGACCACTGGCGAACGAACCATCTCTCCCGCTGGCGGGAGAGGTCGGCGCGCCATGCGCGCCGGATGAGGGCTGCGCGGTCCCTGCAGCCGCCGCCTGCTTCACGTCCGCCAGCGTCACCGTGCCGTCCGGTCCGGTGGCGCGGACCTGCGCCAGATCCACGCGCAGCTTGCGGGCGAGCGCGCGCACGACCGGCATGGCGCGGACGCCGCCGACTGCGATGGCCTGTTCGCTCTGCACGGTGTTGGAGCTCTGCATCGCACCGACCACGGTGCCTGCGTCATCGCGCTCGCCTGCGGCACTGGAAGCTGTCTCCGCATCGGCGATCTCGCCACCGTTGTCGGAGGCGACCACACGTTCGGTCGGGCCAGCCGCGCTCTGTCCGGTGCTCGGCGTTGCCGCCTGTGCGCTGCCGCCGTGACCATGTCCATGACCGGTGTCCTGACCGTCGGCGCGCTGCGGCTGCGAGGCATCCAGTGCGAACTGCGCCAGCATGGAACCGGTCACGATCACATCGCCGGCCGCACCGGCCAGCTTGACCACGGTGCCGGAAAACGGCGAGGGCACTTCGACCACCGCCTTGGCGGTTTCCATCGACACCAGCGGGTCGTCCAGGCGGACGCTGTCGCCCTCCTTGACGAACCATTCGACGATGGTGGCGTCGGGCAGGCCTTCGCCCAGGTCGGGCAGGTGGAAAGTCTTGTTGTCGCTCATGGCAGATTCTCTTGCGCGGCAGGCAGCTGCGGCGTGGTGTCGTCGAGGAGTTCAAGGTCGGCAGCCGGCAGCCAGCCCTGCGTGCCATCGGCACGCTCGGACCACCACCAACCACCGTGTTCGTGATGCAGCAACACGTCCTCGCCTGCCTGGGCATCGAGTTCGCGTGCGTCGTAATCGCGCAGGGCTTCAGCCCTGCCGTCGCCCAGCGGGCGCAGCCAGGCCAGTGGCGCCCAGCCGGCACGGCCACCGTCGGTCGTGACCCAGGCAAACGCCGGCCATTCTTCGTCGCGCACGCCCACGCTCACCTGCTGGCCTGCCTGGAAGCGGACCGGGTTGGCGTAGGCGGCGCGGTGTTCGCAAAGCAGACGGGCGCGCATATCAGCCGGCTGCCACCGCGCGACGTGCCGCGGTCACGATGCGCTCCACGCTCGGCAGGTACTTCATTTCCAGCCGGAACAGCGGGATATGCGTGTCGTAACCGGTGACGCGTTCGACCGGTGCCACCAGGTCGTACATCGATTTTTCCGCCAGGCGTGCGGCGATTTCTGCGCCGAAACCGGCAGTGCGCGGGGCTTCCTGCACGATCACGCAGCGGCCGGTCTTGGCGACCGATTCGGCGATGGTGTCGAAGTCCAGCGGGCGCAGCGTCGCCACGTCGATGACTTCGGCGCTGATGCCTTCGCCGGCGAGTTGGTCGGCCGCTTCCAGCGCTTCTTTGACCTGCGCGCCCCAGGTCACCAGGGTGACATCGGTGCCGTCGCGCAGCACGAAGCAGACATCCAGCGGAAGCGCTTCGCCATCGTTGGCGACCACTTCCTTGTACTGGCGATAGATGCGCTTGGGTTCCATGTAGATCACCGGATCCGGGTCGCGGATCGCCGCCAGCAACAGGCCGTATGCGCGCTGCGGCGACGATGGCAGCACCACGCGCAGGCCGGGCACGTTGGTGAAGATGGCTTCGTTGGCTTCGCTGTGATGTTCCGGCGCGCGGATGCCGCCGCCCCACGGCACGCGCAGCACCATCGGGCAATGCAGGCGGCCACGGGTGCGGTTACGCAGGCGTGCGGCGTGGCAGATCAGGTGATCGACCATGGGATACACGAAGCCGTCGAACTGCGCCTCGGCCACCGGCTTCATGCCTTGCGCGGCCAGCCCGACGCTCAACCCGGCGATGGTGGTTTCGTCCAGTGGCGTGTCCAGCACGCGCGCGCTGCCGAAGCGTTGCTGCAGGCCGGCGGTGGCGCGGAACACGCCGCCGTTGACGCCGACATCCTCGCCCAGCACCAGCACCGCGGGGTCGTGTTCCAGCTCCCAGGCCAGTGCCTGGGTGATGGCTTCGATCAAGGTGATGGGCGAACTCATGGCGATCTCTCCGCGCGTTGCCGCAGCGTTGTAAGGGGCACTGGCGTGCTGCGACGTCTCTGCGGGCACATGCTTGAGCTCATCCATGACGCGACTCCAGCGCCATCACTTCGGCGCGCTGTGCCAGCAACTCGGCCGGCGGGTCGCCGTAGAGGTAATCGAACATCGCTTCGACTGGCTGCACCGGCGTGTTGAGATAGGCGTTGACCTCTTCGTCCACGCGCGCGCTGCATTCTGCTTTCCAGGCTTCTTCCTGCGCCTCGTCCCACAGACCCTGCGCAGTGAGATAGCGGCGCAGGCGCAGCAGCGGTTCGAGAGCCCAGCCCTGCTTGACCTCTTCTTCGCCGCGATAGCGCCGCGCGTCGTCGGCGGTGGTGTGGTCGGACAGGCGATAGGTCAGGAACTCGATCACCGTGCCGCCATCGCCGGCCAGCGCACGCACGCGGGCCTGACGCATGGCTTCGAGCACGGCAACCAAGTCGTTGCCGTCCACCTGCAGGCAATGCAGGCCGCCGGCCAGGCCCTTCTGTGCGAGCGTCTGCGCGCCGGTCTGCGCCGAGCGCGGCACCGAGATCGCCCAACCGTTGTTGATCACGCACAGGATCAGCGGCAGCTTATAGGCGCCGGCGGAATTGAGCGCGGCATAGAAGTCGGTCTTGGAGCTGCCGCCATCGCCGCAGCAGGCCACTGCCACCTGCGGCTTGTTCTGCAGCTTGAACGACAACGCCGAACCGGCCGCATGCAGGCACTGGGTGGAAATCGGCACGCAGATCGGGAAGTCGATCGCCGCATCGGCATCGCGCGGATAGTCGCTGCCGCGTTCGTCGCCGCCCCAATACAGCAGCACATCGCGCGGGCGCACGCCGCGTTCGAACATGGTGCCGTACTCGCGGTAGCTGGGCGCGAACACATCGCCGCTGCGCATCGAAGCGCCAATGCCTACATGCGTGGCTTCGTGGCCGATGCAGGCCGCGTAGGTGCCCAGCTTGCCGGTGCGCTGCAGGGCCACCGATTTGGTGTCGAAGGTGCGCACGAACAACATGCGCTTGAACAGGGCGAGCAGCTGCTGCGGGTTGGCAGCGTCGGCGGGAAGGTCGTCGCGGACCCATTGGCCGTCCGCGTCCATGTACTGCAGATAGTCGATCTCGAACTGCGCGGCTACGCTCATTGCGACGACACCTTCTTCAAGAAGTTTCAAATGATATGAGTTGTCATGTTAAGGACGGCGAAGCAAAACGCTGTCCTGCACCGCAGCAGACAATCATGCTGGCTTGCACAAAAAAAAGGGCGCGGACCAGGCCGCGCCCTTTGTCGCAGTAAAGAACTGCGACGTGCTGCACTGCGATTAGCGGCGCCCATCACCTCCGCCGATCGGGGTGATGATCAGCGCCGAATCGTTGGCCGGGTTCGCATCCGGTGATGCCGACGTGGCCTTGGCCTGCACGCGGATCGCACCGTCGGCCGGGATCGGCTTGGCCGCGACGATCAGCTGAAACGCGGCCTGCACTCCCGGTTGCAATGCTGCGGCGGTGCTGCACACGAAGATCGCGCTGCGCAGCGACTGCACCTGCTTGTCGCAACGCCAGCCGCTGGGTGGCACCAGCTGCGACAACACCGACACTGTGTTGCCTTCGATCCGCACACTGGCACCGGTAGCGGCTGCGTTGCCGCGGTTGTCCAGTAACACCCGATAGGTGGCATTGAAGGCAGTGGTCGGCAGTGTGGCAGGGCCTTCCAGGCGCACTGCCAGATCGCTGCGCAGCGCGGGCTGCACGGTCACTGCGGTGGTGTCTGTGTTGTTGTCCGGTTGCGGGTCGGGCGTTTGCGAGGCGGCCGAGGCGGCCAGGGTCAGGCTGCGTCCTGCCAGTTCCGTGCCAGCGTCGACCTGCACGGCGAAGCGCTGGGCGTTGCCGGATGCCAGTGAGGCGATGGTGCAGGTGACCACTGTCTGGGGACCGGTTTCCGGCGGTTGGCAGCTCCAGCCCGGTGCGGCGGTGACCCGTGGACTGACCGCGGCATCGAAGGCCAGTGCCACCGCTGCAAACGCCGCGCTGTCGGGCCCACGGTTCTCCACCTCCACGCTGAAATCGATGCGTTCGCCTTCGGTCACTTGTGCGCGTGCCGCAGCGACCATCACGCCCAGGTCGGCACGCAACGCGGGCGCCATGCGCAACAGCACCACGGTGGGATCGTGATCGGACAAGCGCGTGGGCGTGTTGGCATCGTTACGCGCGGTGCCGGGGAAGTCGGCATTGATGCGTGCGTGGCCCACCGACAGCGACGCGATGTTGGGTGCGCGCATCAGCGCAGCGCTGGCCAGGATGTGATCGAGCGACTGCACGTTGCCGTCGAAGGCGTAAGAGTAGCTCTGATCGGGCGTGTTGAACCAGGTCAGATCGGTGTAGTCCGGGTCGACCAGATCCACGCCATCGCCGCCCACCACGGTCTGCGCATCCGGCGCCGGCCTGCCGGTGACGGTGCCCATCGCATCCACGTAGCCGTCGTTGAACTCGAAGGCGTTGAAGTCGCCCATCACCAGCACCTGCTCGGCCGGGTCGAGCTGCTGGCGCGTCTGCAGCAGGCGCGCCAGATACTCGGCCTGGGCCTGGCGCTTGGCGCGGATGCGGGTGCCGGCCGCATCATCGGTCTCGGCGCCATTGAGCGAGCGCTGGTGCACCACGATGGCGGTCAGCGGCAGCACGCGGCCATCGGCCTGATGCACGTTGGCGGTGAGCACCAGCGGTGGGCGGTCGTTGAGCAGGCTGACACTGCCGGCCGGCTCGGTCCAGGTGGCGGTCTTGCCTTCCTGGGCGATGGAGAGCACTTCCACACGCGGCAGGCCGGCGGCAACGTCGGCGGTCTTGACCAGGAAACCGACGTCGATGCCGCCGACGTCGTTGCCTTCCTGCAGGTACGCCACGTATCTGGGGTCCTGCTGGCCGGCGGCCACTGCATCGGCATTGACGCGTGCGGCCAGGGTCTGCAGCACGCTGAGGTTTTCCACTTCCACCGTGCCCAGGATGTCGGGTGTGTGCAGGGAGTTGCGGATCGCCAGCGAGGCCTTGTTGAGGCGGGCCTGGAACGCGGCCGGGGTGAGCACCGGCTCGCCGATCGCCGGGTCGTTCTGGTCGTCGAAGAAGCGTTCCATGTTGTAGGTGGCCACGGCCACGTCGTCGGCCTGCGGCCGCGGCGCCGGGCGTGGTTGGTCGGCACCGTTGCAGTTCACCTGCGGGGTGCGCTCGGGGTACAGCGTGTAGCGGCGGAAGCTGTAGTCCAGCGGGCCGACCACATTGAGCACCTGGCAGCCGGAGGCCAGATCCAGGCGCTCGGCGCCCACGCCAGCACTGCCGACGGCGATCACTTCCGGATTGGTGTTCCAGCGCGGCACGCCCGCCGGCGAGCCGGCCGGCAGCGGGTCGGGCAACTGCACGCCGGGCTCGCGAAAGGCGCGCGGCACCCCGGTGACCACGGCATGGAACACGCCATTGCTGGTGGCGGTGGCGTTGGTCTCGTTGACGCTGCCGCCGGTGGGCGCATTGACGGTGAGGCTGGCGGCGGCCACGCGCATGCCTTCCAGCGCTTCGAGCTGATCAAAGGCGCCGTTGGGGTTGGGGAAGTTCGCGCTCAATGCCACCGGCATCGGCAATGGGTTGCCGGTGGAATCCAGCAGCACGGTCAGGCTGCCGCCGATTTCGGTGAGCGGCGGCTGGGTCGGGTCGGCAGTGGGCACGTACTCGAGCACCGTGCCCTGCACGCGCACCCGGTTGCCGATGGCAGCGGCATCCGGCGGTGCGCTGCCGGTGTAGACGTAGACGCCTTCGGAGGTGGCCGGATCGCCATCGGTTTCGGCATCCGGTGCCTGCAGGAAGAAGCCGGCGCTGCGACGGGCAGTGACGATGCCCGAGGTGGCGACCACCTGGCCTTCGAGCGGCGAGCGTGCGCCCTTGCCCTGGATGGCGTGGATCGGCAGCAGGCTGAAGTCGTCGTTGAGGAGGGTGCCGGTGGCGCTCAGCGTGGCCGGCAACGCGCCGGTGAGGCCGCTGATCTGCAGCGCGAAGGTCTCGTCGGGCTCGGGCGTGGTGTCGCCCAGCACCTCCACGGTGATGCTGGCGCTGCGCTCGCCAGCGGCGATCCGGACGCTGGTGGCGGGCAGGGCGATGTAGTCGCTGCCGGCGGTGGCCGTGCCATCGGCCGTGGCGGCGGTGAAGCTCACCCCACCCGCACTGGCCGGCTGGCTCAGGCTCAGGGTGAACACGACGCTGCGGCTGCCGCCGTTGCCTTCGGCCTGGCTGACATCGGCCAGCGTGGCGATCGGCTGGCCGCCGCCGCTGCACAGGCGCGCAGCGCTGGCGCTGTTGCGCGGTGCCGGCGCGCCGGTAGCGAAATCGGCTGCGTTGTTGTCGGTATCGGTGCAACCCTCGCCTGCGCGCAGCACCGCCAGGGTATTGCTGGGGGCCGGCGTGGGCGCATTGCCCTCGGCGCAGCTGGCATTGCTGCCGTAGCCGACCAGGTCGGCGTTGCCAGTGGGGCAGGTGCCGCTCAGTGCGGAAGCGGTGGCGCTCAGCGCCACCTTGCCGGCCGTGCCGCTCAGGGCCAGGGTGCCGGTGGCATCGGGTGTGGGCAGTGCAACGCTGCCGCCGCTGCCATCGGCCTGCTTGACCAGGTAGTAGCCGCCGGCCGGAATGCTGCCTGCCAACGGCGTGACCTGCCAGCTGCTGCCAGCGGCCGAGGCGTACTGCACCGACCAGCCGTCCAGGCTGACCGTGGTGCTGCCGCTGTTGTGCAGCTCGATGAAATCGCTGCGGAGGGTGGCGCCGCTATTGCCGCCACCGCCGTAAACCTGGCTGATGACGACCTGGGCATTGGCGTGGCCGGCAATGGCCAGCGCACACAAAAATACGGCTGCACGACGCTGCAACACATGCATGAGATGAGAGTCCCCTGATCCTTGAGACGTGAAACGCTCCCCTGGTCCGGCCACGTCCCTGGCCGGCAGCGCCGTTCGATTCTGCATGAATTTGCAGACCTAGGTTGACGATACGGTGACAGCGGCGCAGTCGCTGAGACCGTACCTGGCGCGTGCAAGTTGATTCAGAGATGAAAGAAGCGGGCTCGAGGCTGACGCCCATGCGCGCGATCCCTCGCATCTCGTGCGTGCGGTTTGCAAGCTACCTCCGGATCCCTGGTTTGCGCAGCCAGGCGACGCGAGCCGCCGCCGCCACGCTCGTCCGCCGTCCGCCGTCCGCCGTCCGCCGTCCGCCATCTCCCATTCCCGATTCCCGATTCCCGATTCCCGATTCGGCGGCGGCTGCCAAGCCGCCGCCAGCGCGCTACCCTGCGTGGCCCGATCTTCAGCGCTCCGCCATGCCCGTCGACAAGAACCTGCGTGACCTGGAACCCGGCATCCACACCGACCTGGAGGGGCGGCTGACCTACGGCGGGTATCTGCGGCTGGACCAGCTGCTGTCGGCGCAGCAGCCGCTGTCCGAGCCGGCACATCACGACGAAATGCTGTTCATCATCCAGCACCAGACCTCGGAGCTATGGCTGAAGCTGCTGGCGCACGAGCTGCGCGCGGCGATGGTGCACCTGCAGAACGACCAGGTCTGGCAGTGTCGCAAGGTGCTGGCGCGCAGCAAGCAGGTGCTGCGCCAGCTCACCGAACAGTGGTCGGTGCTGGAAACGCTGACGCCGAGCGAGTACATGGGATTCCGCGATGTGCTGGGCCCCTCGTCCGGCTTCCAGTCGCTGCAATACCGCTATATCGAGTTTCTGCTCGGCAACAAGAACCCGCAGATGCTGCAGGTGTTCGCCTACGACCGGCAGGGCCAGGCGCGCCTGCGCGAAGTGCTGGAAGCGCCGAGCCTGTACGAAGAATTCCTGCGCTATCTGGCGCGCTTCGGGCACGCGATTCCGCAGCAATATCAGGCCCGCGACTGGACCGCCGCCCATGTGGCCGACGACACCTTGCGGCCGGTGTTCGAGCGCATCTACGAAAACACCGACCGCTACTGGCGCGAATATGCGCTGTGCGAGGACCTGGTGGATGTGGAAACCCAGTTCCAGCTCTGGCGCTTCCGCCACATGCGCACGGTGATGCGGGTGATCGGCTTCAAGCGCGGCACCGGTGGCTCCAGCGGCGTCGGCTTTCTGCAGCAGGCGTTGGCACTGACTTTTTTCCCGGAGCTGTTCGACGTGCGCACCTCGGTGGGCGTGGAAGGTCGTGAGCCGGTGGGTGGTGGTCGCGGTGAGCCTGAAAAGGGCTGAGCGGGTCGCTACGGGCGTCATCCCTGCAGACCGGCCGCCATCAGGCCGGCGAGTCCTGCGAATTTGACGCGTACATGACGTCTAAGTGATCCTCGCGCGTCTCCCGGGGTACGCTCCGGGCACCCAGCCATTACTGAATACGCAAGGGACATTCCATGAGCGTTGACGCGACCGCGCCGACTTCCGCCGCCACTCCGCCGCCGCCGGCACCGCCCGAGTTCCCCACGTTGCTCGGTCATCCCCGGCCGCTGTGGATGCTGTTCATGACCGAATTCTGGGAACGCTTCGCGTTCTACGGCATTCGTTGGGCGCTGACGCTCTATATCGTGGCCCAGTTTTACGAGGGCTCAGGCGCCGGCGAAGCCCCGGCGAATCGACTCTACGGCGCTTATCTGGCACTGGTATATGCCTCGGCGCTGTTTGGTGGATTCGTCGCAGACCGACTCATTGGCTATCAGCGCTCGCTGTTGATCGGTGCAATTGTCATGTCGGTCGGCCTATTCCTGATCGCAGTGCCAAACGAACAAATATTCAAAATTGGCCTGGCGACGATCATCGCCGGCAACGGCCTGTTCAAGCCGAACGTCTCGACCATGGTCGGCAAACTGTATCCGCTGAACGATCCGCGTCGGGATTCAGGATTCACGATCTTCTACATGGGTATCAATGCAGGCGGGTTTCTGGCGCCGATTCTGACCGGTTTGCTTGCAGACAAAATTTTTGGCACCGAGGCGATGCCTGCCTACAAGTACGTCTTCATCGCCTCAGGCGTGGGCATGCTGATCAGTCTTGTCTGGTTCTGGTTGGGACGTCGTCAACTCGGGCCGGTCGGCTTGCCGCCTGTCGGTGGAGAAGGCATGGGCCGAACTCTGGCGGTACTGGTGGGCACACTTGTTGCAATTCCGGTCGCCTATGGCCTGCTGCTGATCGATGCCAGCATCCTTGGTTGGATCCTGACCGTCTTGTTCCTTGCCCTGTGCGGATTGATCCTGTTCGAAGGCATTCGCGAAGGCAAAGTGCACCGCGACCGCGCCATCGCCATGCTGATCGTGTTTGTGTTTAACGTAATGTTCTTCATGTTCTTCGAGCAGGCGGGCAGTTCGTTCAACTTCCTCGCCCAGAACATCGTGGAGCGCGACCTGGGCGGCTGGATGTTCCCGGTGGGTTGGTTCCAATCGGTCAACACGCTGGCCATCCTGGTGCTTGGCCCGGTCTTTGTCTGGCTTTGGGTAGCACTGAAATCGGCCAATCCGTCGATCCCGCGCAAGTTCGGCCTGGGCTTGATTTTCAACGGATTGGCTTTTGCACTGCTGATGTACGCGTTGTCTGCACTTGTGGACGATGCCGGGAAAATTCCCTTCTGGACCTTGTTCATGGTCTACGTCATCCAGACTGTCGGTGAGCTTTGCTTGTCTCCGATCGGTTTGTCGATGACCACAAAACTGGCGCCCGCCAAAGTCGTTGGCTTGGCCATGGGTGGCTGGTTCCTGTCGACCGCGATCGGCAACAACCTGTCGGGCATCTTCGCTTCTGCGGTCAGCGGCGAGACCGGTATGACCGTGGCCTCTGCACTGAAGGGCTACACTTTTGGGTTCTGGTCGTTGATCGCTGCGGGCGTATTGCTGTTGCTGATTGCCCCATTGGTCAACAAACTGATGCATGGTGTGAAGTGAGGAGAACAGCAATGCCGATCAAACCCACTGTCTGTGGCCTGCTGCTGGCAGGTCTGTTGAGCGCCTGCGGGCAGCCCACCGAGCAACAGGAGGCGCCACGGCCGCTGGATACCTCGATGCAGAAGCCGCCCAGCGCCGATCCCAGCCAGCCGGTGTCCTCGGGCAATACGCCCACCGCGGCGGACATCGCCGCGGCGGCGGCGCTCAATGCGCAGTACGACCCTTCGCGTGATCCGGCCGCTGATCTGGAGACCGCCAAGGTCGAGGCCAAGCGCGGCGGCAAGCGCATTGTGCTCAATGTCGGCAATGCGGCCTGCGAGCCGTGCAAGGCGCTGGACGAGCTGATGGGCGGCGATGCGGAGCTGCGCAGCTTCCGCGATGCGCACTTTGTGGTGGTCAAGGTCAATCGCGATGCGGCCAACGAGAATGCCGCGTTCCTGTCGCAGTTCGCCCAGCTCAACGACTATCCGTCGCTGCTGGTGCTGGACAACGACGGTAAGCTGCTGACCACCCAGACCGGCCCGGATCTGCGCAAGGGCGAAGGCTTCGACCGCCGCAAGCTGTTCGACTTCCTCAAGCAGTGGGCGCCGCCGCAGGCCTGATCCGTCGTTGCCGTGGCATGCAAAAACCCCCGCACTGCGGGGGTTTTTTTTATCAGTCCTTGCCGGCCATGCGCGGCAGCCCGTCCTTGGCCAGCCGGTCGATCAGCTTTTCCAGGATCTGCTGCTCCTCGGCACTGAACACCGACATCAGCCGCTGTTCCATCTCGTTGACCAGTGGGGCAACGGTCTCGTAGACCTGGCGGCCGGCCGGCGACAGTGCCAGCATCGAGCGGCGGCGGTCGTCGCCATGGGTTTCGCGGCGGATGAAGCCGCGCTCCAGCAGGCGCGCCACGGCGCGGCTGACTGCAACTTTATCCATCGCGGTGCGGTCGGAGACCTCGCTGGCCGAGGAACCCGGATACAGCGCCAGGATGGTGATCACCCGCCACTCGGGAATGGCCATGCCGTAACGATCGCCGTAGACCTTGGCGATGTTGCTGCTGATGCGGTTGGACAGCACGCTCAGGCGATACGGCAGGAACTGCTCGAGGTTGAGCAGCACAGGATGGGGCGGCGGGGTGGGGGCGTCGAGATCGCTCATGTTGCACTGTGTCTTGATTTTGGTTTCATTTGCAACTACAAACCTTGGGTGGCCTGCGCATTCTCGCGGGTCTTCTGCCACCCCGCATAGCCCTGCGGACGGCCTAGCGTGGAGAAACGACGATGAGCGCACAACCGAGCAGTACCGCAACCCGCCCGAACCTGGGCATGCAGGTCACCACCTTCGACAATCCGATGGGGATCGACGGGTTCGAATTCGTCGAATTCGCTGCGCCCGCCGAGCAGGCAGCGCAGCTGCACGACTACTTCCGCAAGATGGGCTTCAGCGCGGTGCTGCGTCACCGTAGCCGCCCCATTACCGTCTATCGCCAGGGCGGGGTCAACTTCCTGCTCAACGAAGACCCCGATTCGTTCGCCGCCGACTTCGCCGCCGCGCACGGCCCGTGCGCCTGCGGGTTTGCGATCCGCTTCCGCACCCCGGCGCAGACCGTGCTGCAGACCGTGCTGGGCAACGGCGGCGAAGCGGTGCAGGACAAGGCCGACACCCGCGCCGTGCCGGCGCCGGTGGTCAAGGGCATCGGCGACTGCATGCTGTATCTGGTGGACCGTTACGGTGACGCCGGCAGCATCTACGACGCTGATTTCGAGCCGATCGACGGTGCCGACCAGCACCCAACCGGCTTCGGGCTGACCTTCATCGACCACCTCACCCACAATCTGTACTTCGGCAACATGCAGCGTTGGTCGGACTATTACGAGCGGCTGTTCAACTTCCGCGAGATCCGCTATTTCGACATCAAGGGTGCCAAGACTGGCCTGGTGTCCAAGGCGATGACCGCCCCGGACGGCATCGTGCGGATTCCGCTCAACGAATCCTCCGACCCCAAGAGCCAGATCAACGAGTATCTGGACGCATACCAGGGCGAAGGCATCCAGCACATCGCCTGCTTCACGGACGATATCTATACCAGTGTGGAAAAAATGCGCGCCGCCGGCGTGAGCTTCCTGGATACGCCGGACACGTATTTCGATGTGGTGGACCTGCGCATCCCCGACCATGGCGAAGATGTCGACCGCCTGCGTCGCAACAAGATCCTGATCGATGCCGACCCGGATACCAAACAGCGCAAACTGCTACAAATCTTCACCACCAACTGCATCGGCCCGATCTTCTTCGAGATCATCCAGCGCAAGGGAAATGAAGGCTTCGGCGAAGGAAATTTCCAGGCGCTGTTCGAAAGCATCGAGCGCGATCAAATGAAGCGTGGGGTGCTTTGAGGGCGGGGATTGGTGATTGGCTGTTCGGGATTTGCTGAAGGCAATACGTTCAAGCGCCACATCAACGGGACACGGTTGTCTGACAAGAAGAAGCACTAAGAACTCACGCAGTTAAAGCCCCTCACCCGCGGGGAAGAGGGGCTTAATCCGGCCCTTTGGGGCCTATCCGGACGCATGCCATGGCTAACAAATCTCCCTACATGACCGGCTTCGGCAACGAATTTGCAACCGAAGCCGTGGCCGGTGCTCTACCGGTCGGACAGAACTCACCGCAGCGCGTGGCGCATGGGCTCTACGCCGAGCAGCTGTCCGGCACCGCGTTCACCGCGCCGCGTGGCGAGAACCGGCGCAGCTGGTTGTATCGGATCCGTCCTGCCGCGGTGCACGGCAGTTTTTCGCTGATCGAGCAGTCGCAGTTCCACAATGATTTTGGCATCGGTCCGGTGCCGCCGGATCAGCTGCGCTGGAGTCCGTTGCCGCTGCCATCCGTGGCCACCGATTTTGTCGATGGCCTTTACACCATGGCCGGTAATGGTGGGCCGGAGGCGATGTCCGGCGTCGGCGTGCATCTGTATGCGGCCAATGCATCCATGCAGGATCGCTTCTTCTACGATGCCGATGGCGAGCTGTTGCTGGTGCCGCAGCAAGGCCGCTTGCGCGTGCATACCGAACTGGGCGTGCTGGCGTTGGAGCCGCAGCAGATCGGTGTGATTCCGCGCGGGGTGCGCTTTCGCGTCGAGTTGCTGGATGGCACCGCGCGCGGCTACGTGTGCGAAAACTTCGGTGGCCTGCTGCGCCTGCCCGATCTGGGGCCGATCGGCTCGAATGGCCTGGCCAATCCACGCGATTTCGAAATACCGCACGCGGCCTTCGAACAACGCGAAGGCGCGTTCGAACTGGTGGCGAAATTCCAAGGGCATCTGTGGCGTGCGGACATCGCTCACTCGCCGCTGGATGTCGTGGCCTGGCATGGCAATTACGCACCCTATCGCTACGATCTACGTCGTTTCAATACCGTCGGCTCGATCAGTTTCGATCACCCCGATCCCAGTATCTTCACCGTGCTGACCTCGCCCAGCGACACGCACGGCACTGCGAACATGGATTTTGCGATCTTTCCGCCGCGTTGGCTGGTGGCGCAGCACACCTTCCGCCCGCCATGGTTCCATCGCAACGTCGCCAGCGAATTTATGGGGCTGGTGCACGGCGTCTATGACGCCAAGGCCGAAGGTTTCGCGCCCGGTGGCGCTTCGCTGCATAACTGCATGAGTGGACACGGCCCCGATGCGGCCACCTTCGACAAGGCCTCGCAGGCAGATCTCACACGCCCGGACGTGATCACTGAAACCATGGCCTTCATGTTCGAAACCCGCGCGGTGTTACGCCCCACGCAGCAGGCATTGAACGCCACGCATCGGCAAGCCGATTACCAGCAGTGTTGGTCCGGATTGCGCGCCGCATTTCAGCTGCCAACAACGGGAGACGCGATGTAGGTCACACCGTAGAGGCGGTCTGGTGCTGTGTCTGCGGCGTATGCCCTGCAGTGCTGTGATTGCGAGAAGTGCTGTTACTGCCCTGGCTGCTGGTGTTGCGTCAACGCTGCGCGCAGATCCTATCGTTGATGCGTGTCGAGTGACTGAGCAGAGCCAGTCGACGCGCGCGGCCCAATACGGTGGAATCACGCCACTTGCAATGTCTCCGGCAGCAGCTCGCCGATCCGGGTACGCACGCGTTCGGCATAGCTGGCCGACGTGATTTGCGGAAGGGCATGCAAGGCCTGCGCGATGGCCATGCGAATCTGATCTTCGTCGCGCGCGGCCTGCAGTTGCCGATGCAGCGCGACGGCGACGGCATTGCGTTGCAACTGCAGGATGTCGAGCAGATACAGGCGTGCGTTGGTGGCTGCGCGGCGGCGCAGGCGCTGCAGCTCTTCTTCGTTCGGCTCGGCATCCGGTGGGGGCGCACGTGTCTCGGAGACCGCCGGCGGTAGGGAAGTGGCTGCTGTGTTGTGCGTTGGGGCTGCGGCCACACCGAGATCCAGATACCCCATCGCGCACAGGCTTTGCACCAATGCAGCGCCATCGCCGCCCAGCAGCAGGGCGAGCGTCGCAAGATCACGCTGCCCGTCGGCGAGGATCAGGGCGCGTCGTTGCAATAGCGTCAGCGGGCTGCGGTGCGATTGCAGCGTGGTCAGGGCAAGCTCGGTCTTGCGTGGGGTCATGGCGGCGGTCCTGCGAAGCCAACAGCGTGACGGCCGCCAATGAAGCGCCGATGACATTCCCGCGACGGTGCGTGCCGTGCTCTCCACATCATCGCGATGCCGGCTGTGTACGCTGTGGCGCACGCATAGAGAACGCACACATGACATCCAGACTGTTTTGCCTGATGGGCGCATTGCTCGTGCTGATCGGCTGCAACCGCGCCGACCAATCACCGGCTGCGGCCGCGCCCGCCACTGCCGAGCACGCGCCGGCTGTCGCGCCTGACGACCAACCGGCGGCGACTGTTCCCCCAGCCACTGCGCCAGCAGGCACGTTTCCTTCGCACACCCAGCCGGACCCCGCTGCGCTCGCGCGCATGGACGGCTACGGCGATCTGCGCTTCGGAATGGATGCCACGCAGGCACGCGCTGCCTGGGGCGGCGATTTGCAGGGCGACGCCGCCACTGACGGCGGCTGTTATTTGCTGCGTCCCACATGGGCCAACGATGCACGTCGCTTCGGTTTCATGTTCGAAGGCGGGCATTTGGTGCGCTTCCAGACCAGCGAACCGAAAGAGACCGCACCCGGTGGTGGCAAGGTCGGCATGACCTTGACTCAGCTGCGCGCGCTGTACCCAGACGGTCTAACCGAGCAGCCGCACAAGTACGTATCCGATGCGCTTACCCTGCGCCTAGCCGACACAGCAGCAAAGACCGCACTGGTGTTCGACACCGATGCAGACGGCAAGGTCACCAGCTGGCGCGTCGGCCAGCCGCCGCAGGTCGATTACGTCGAAGGCTGCGGCTGAAATGCTGCGCGCAACCGCGATGCAGTCTTGCGCAGGGTTTTGCGCGCAGCGCCACGAGGCGGCTTAGAGCGGCTGCCAAAATGTAGCGAGCAGTCGTCAGGTGGGCGTGGACGGCGCGCTCAGAACCGCAGTGTACGCGTGGTACATGCCGATTCCGAGCATCGGCCGCGCCCGCCTGGCGGTGAGCGCAGTCGTTTTTTAGCTGCTCTTAGTGGGTGCATGCGATCCGAGGCGGCCATGTGCGCTTCCAGCCAGCCGCGCATTGGCTCGATCGTTGGATGACCGGCATGGACTTGATTCAGATCGGCCTGTGCGTCGCGACCGGTCAGTGTGCTGGTCGGTCGCAGAATCGCTGCGCGCAACCGTCACACAGCGCTCGCGTGATCTTCCAGTCGCGCCACCAGGCGGCTGTATGTCTCTGTCGTTGGCGACGAATGGAGTGCGCACACGTAAACCGATGCGCCGTGCATCGACTCCGCGTCAGTCTGCCAAGCCGCAAGGCAACATGGTCCCGAGAAAGACCTGCACCTGCGCGCAATCGATTGAGGACCAAAAACACTCCTCAACCACCGTCCGACGCCGGCCCCGGAGGCTGCTTCTCGGTGACTTCGTCCTCGCCCACGTCGCCTTTGACCTGCGGCAACCCTTCCTGTTGCACATCGCCATGATTTGGCACTTCCGGGCGGTTTTCCATCATCAGCGACAGCGCTGCCTTTGCCATCAGGTGCGCGCTGATCGGGGCAGTGATGAACAGGAATACGGTGATCAGCAATTCGCGCGGCTGCGGGTCCACGCCCAGAAACAAGTGATAGCCCACCGATGCCAGCAACACGCAGCCCACGCCAAGCGTGCTGGCCTTGGTCGGTGCATGCAGGCGCTTGAAAAAATCCGACAGTTTCACCAAGCCAAAAGCGCCGATCAGGATGAAGAACGTGCCCACCAGCAACAAGGCACTGAGCAGATATTCGGTGAGGGCGATCATTCGACAATGCTCCGCCGCAACACATATTTGCTAAGCACCACGGTGCTGCCGAAGCCGAGCATCGCAATCACCAGCGCAGCTTCGAAATAGATCGGTGAATCCAGGTACATGCCCAGCAGCATCAGTTCGGCGATGGCGGTGGTGGAGAGCGTGTCCAGCGCCAGGATGCGGTCTGGCACGGTCGGCCCGCGCAGCAGGCGCCATAACGCCATCAAGATGGCCAGGCCGACCGCATGCATGCAGATCACGATGGTCGATTCGATAAACATGTGGCCGGTCATGGAAAGATCTCCATCAGGGGCTTCTCGTAGCGGCTCTTGATCTCGGCAATCAACGCGTCCGGATCGTCCAGATGCAGCACGTGCACCAGCAGATATTTACGGTCATCCGACAGCGCGGCCGAGACGGTGCCGGGCGTCAGCGTGATCATGCTGGTCAACGCGGCGATCCCGTGGATGTTGGCAATATCCAGCGGCACCCAGATAAAACCGGGATGGATGCGCGACTCCGGCCCGAGCACCTGCGCGGCCACCTTGAGGTTGGAACGCACGATGTCGCCCGCGGCCACCAGCAGCATGCGCGGCACCGAGCGTAGCGAACCGATCTGGGCGAACTCGCGGTCCAGCCGCGCCGCGAAGATCGGCACGACCACGCCGAGCAGCATGCCCAACCCCCATTGCTGCGGGCCGAAACTATCGCTGAGCAACAGCCAGAACACGAAGACCGTCACGCTCAACGACGGCGACGGGAACAGGCGACGACGCAATGGTACGCGCGTGGTCATGGCTGCCTCCGTTGCGGTGTCGTGGCACGCACCTGGTCCACATACGCGCCCGGTTCGCGCAGCTGCGCAGCGGCAGCATCGGTGTAACGCATCAAGGGGCCGGCGGCCACGGTCATCGCCACCAGCCCGCTGAGCAACACCACCGTGGCGGCGGTCTCCACCGGGCGCATGCGGCCACGCCGCTGCGGCTGCAGTTCCGGCGCGTCTTCCGCAGCGGCCGGCACGCGCCAGAACAAGCGCACGCCGGCGCGCGTGAGGCCGATCACCACCAGCAGGCTGCTACCGAGCACCGCGCCCCACACCGGCCCGACCAGGCCCTCGGGCACGTGCTGCAGCAACGCGGCCTTGGCCAGGAACCCGGACAGCGGCGGCAACCCGGCCACCGCGACCGCCGCGATCATGAACATCGTGCCTGGAATGGCCCGCCCCGGCAGCGGTGCCACGACTTCCTTGCGGTCGCTGGCACTGCCGCGGCGACGCCGGATCAGATCCGACACCATGAACAAGGCGGCCGCCACAAAGCTGCTGTGTGGCAGGTAGTACAACCCGGCACCCAATGCGCCGGCATCGTCGAGCGAGAACGCGATAAACAACGTCGCCGCCGAAAACACCACCAGGTACGACACCATGACCCGTAGACGCGATGCAGCCATCACCCCGAATGCGGCCATCAAGAGTGTCGCGATGCCCAGCCACAACAGCGCATGGCGCCCGAAACCGTGCATCGCACCGGCACCGGCGCCGAACCACAACGACGACACACGCAACACTGCGTATAGCCCCACCTTGGTCATGATGGCGAACAACGCAGCCACCGCCGCCGGCGCGCGCGAATAGGTTTCCGGCAGCCAAAGATACAGCGGCAGCAGCGCACCCTTGCTGCAGAACACCAACAGCAACAAGCCCAGCGTAGCTTTGGCCAGCGGCACATCCTGCGCCGGCAGATCGGCGATGCGCTGCGAGAGCTCGGCCATGTTGAGCGTGCCGAACACACCGAACAGCAAGCCCAATGCAATCAGGAATAATGTCGACGCGCACACGTTGAACACCACGTAATGCAGGCCCACACGCATCTGCAATCCACGCCCGCCGCTGAGCAGCAGCCCAAAGGAGGCGATCAGCATCACCTCGAAGAATACGAACAGATTGAAGATATCGCCGGTTAAAAATGCGCCGTTCAAGCCCATCAACTGGAACTGAAACAGCGCATGGAAATGCGGTGCGCGCCGGTCCCAGCCTGCGCACGCATGCAACAGGCACGCCGAACCCAGAATCAAGGTCGTCAACAACATCCACGCCGACAGGCGGTCGCCCATCAGCACGATGCCGATGCGCGCCGGCCAGTCGCCGAGCAGATAGACCAGGATCTGGCCGTCGGCAGCGCGCGCGAACAAGGCGATGACCGCTGCGGCCAGCAAGGTCATGCTGACCCAGGCCACGCTGCGCTGCACGCGCGGCCCATAGCGACGATGTTCGACGAACAACGACGCCGATGCACCCAGCATCGGGATGAGGATCGGCAGGATCAGCAGATGATTCATCGCCGTGACTGCCGCGTATCCACGCCGGTGGCGGCATCTTCGTGCGCATCCACATGGTCGCTGCCGTTGTCGCTACGGCTACGGATCGCCAGTACCAGGCTTACGGCCGTCATCGCGAACGCAATCACGATGGCGGTCAGCACCAAGGCCTGCGGGAGCGGGTCGGTGTGATGCATCAGTTCGGCTGGCACGCCTTCCCGCAACACCGGTGCCTGGCCGCTGCGCAAGCGTCCGCCGGCAAAGATCAGCAGGTTGGTTGCGTACGACAGGAAGGTCATACCCAAAATCACATCGAAGCTGCGCGCGCGCAGCAGCAGATAGATCGCCAATGCGGTGAGAACGCCGATCGCGCTTGCCACTGCCAATTCCATCAATGTTGCTCCGCGGTGCGTGTCGAACGTTGGGTGGGATCGATCTCGCCGCGCTGCGAACTGCGCGTGCGTGAGGGTTTGATCGTCCCCATCATCGACAGCATCAACATCGCCGCACCGAACACCACCAGATACACACCGATATCGAAGCCCAGCGCACTGGCAAGTTCCAGCTCGCCCAGCAGCGGCAGCGGAATTTCCAGGTGTCCGCTGCTCAGGAACGGCAGCCCGAAGACCAACGAGCCCGCACCGCTGACAAGTGCGCACAACAAGCCGATACCGATCAGGCGGATGTAGTCGAAACCAAAGCGCGACTCCACCGAGGCCGTGCCCTGAATCACGTACTGCATCAGCAACGGCACTGCCAGCACCAGGCCGGCGATGAAGCCACCTCCCGGCGCGTTGTGCCCGCGCAGGAACAGGAACAGCGACACTGTCAGCGTCAGCGGGAACATGATCTGCGCCAGATCGGCCGGCACCGGCAACTTGATCGGCGGCCCCGGCATGGTGCGCTCCGGTGCCATGCGCGAGCGGCGTAGCAAGGCATGCACGACCAGCCCGGCAATCGCGAATACGGTGATCTCGCCAAAGGTATCGAAGCCGCGGAAATCCACCAGGATCACGTTGACCACATTGCGCCCGTAAGCCTCCGGTAACGCGCGTTGCAGCAGTTCGCCGGCGACGGAGTGGCTGGGCTGCGTCAATAAGCTATACGCCAACGCTGCCAGTCCCGCACCGCCCACAACCGCAATTGCGGCATCGCGAATCTTGCGTCGCCGCGCATGTTCGGGCAACGAGCGTTCGGGCAGATAATTCATCGCCAGCAGCATCAGCACCAGCGTGACCATTTCCACCAGCAACTGCGTCAGTGCCAGATCCGGCGCCGACAAAAAGACGAACGTCAGGCTGACCGCCAGCCCCGTACCGCCCAGCACAAGCACCGCCAGCAGGCGCTGCTTGTACAGGAACAGGCTGCCCAGGGCGCACGCCATCATCAACAGCCACACCATCCAACCCAGCGCAGGCATCGGCGTGGGTGCAGGCCAGTCTGGCAATGTGCCGCCTTGCAGGAACGGCATCAGCGCCACCACGACAGCGCTCAGCACCAGCAGCATCAACATGCGCTGCAGATTGCCGTTGGTGACCGCATCGGTCATGCGTGCGGTGGCAGCGAACAAGGCACGCAAATTCCATTGGAACAGTGCCTTGCCCGGCGAACGGTTCTGGATGGCGTATAAATCCAGCGTGCGTCGCAGCGCCATGTACAGCAGCGCACCGCCGACGATGCCGGCAACGCTCATCGCCAGCGGCAAGTTGAAGCCATGCCACAACGCAAGGCTGTAGTGGGGCAGGCGATCGCCAAGGATCGCAGTGGCGCCCGCGTGCAAGACCGGCGCCACCGTCCACGCCGGCACGATGCCCACCGCCACGCAGGTGAGCACCAGCACATCCACCGGAATCCGCATCCAGCGCGGCGGCTCGTGCGGTGTGGTATCCAGATCGCGCGGGCCGTCGCCGAAGAAGGTGTCGTGCACAAAGCGCAGGCTGTACGCCACCCCCAGCAGGCCGGCCAGCAGCGCAGCCGTGCTGGCCAGGATGCGCATCAGCTGCGGTGCCTCGGTGTCCAGGGCAACAGCGAAGAACATTTCCTTCGATAAGAAGCCGTTGAGCAGCGGAATGCCCGCCATGGCCAGCGACGCAGTGATCGCCAGCGCGCTGGTCACCGGCATCAAACGCCGCAGATTGCCCAGCTTGCGCATGTCGCGCGTGCCGGTTTCGTGGTCGATGATGCCGGCGGCCATGAACAGCGAGGCCTTGAATACTGCATGGTTGATGAGATGAAACACGCCGGCCACCACCGCCATCGGCGTGGACAGGCCGAACAGCATGGTGATCAAACCAAGATGCGAAATGGTCGAATACGCCAGCACACCTTTGATGTCGTGCTGAAAGATCGCGTGCCACGCGCCCAGCAATACCGTGATCGCACCGATGCTGGTGACCGTATAGAAAAACAGATCGGTGCCGGCCAGTGCCGGATGCAAACGCGCCAGCAAAAACACGCCGGCTTTCACCATCGTGGCCGAATGCAGATACGCCGACACCGGCGTGGGCGCCGCCATTGCATGCGGCAACCAGAAGTGGAACGGAAACTGCGCGCTCTTGGTGAAAATGCCCAACAGCACCAGCATCAACGCATACGGATACAGCGGGCTGGCGCGGATCGCATCACCGGCGGCCAAGACGGCATCCAGTTGAAAACTGCCGACGATGCGGCCGATCATCAACACGCCGCCCAACAACGCCAGGCCACCGCCGGCCGTCAGCACGAAGGCCATGCGTGCGCCTTCGCGCGCGTCCTTGCGGTGCGACCAGAACCCGATCAGCAGGAACGAGCTGATACTGGTGAGTTCCCAGAACACCATCAGCAACAACAGATTGCCCGACAGCACCATGCCGAGCATCGCACCCATGAACAGCAATAGATAGGCAAAAAAGCGCGAGGCGCTATCGCGTGCGCTCAGGTAGTAATGCGCATACAGCACCACGAGTGCGCCGATACCCAGCACCAGCAGTGCAAACATCCACGCCAGGCCGTCGAGCCGCAGCGAAAACATCAAGCCAATCTGCGGCAGCCACGCATGTTCACTGCGAATCACCTCGCCGCGCAGCACCGCTGGCGTCAACAGCGCCAACACCAGTAGCCCGCCCAACGGCGCGGCCACAGCCAACCACGCAGTGATCGAACGGGGGACGCGCCAGAGCAGCGCCGCGGCAGCGGCCATGACAAATGGCAGCGCCAGCAGAATTTCTAACGAGAAAGGCATGCAGGGAACACGAGATTCGCGAGCAGGCCACAGAGCTTAACAAACCGTTGACTGACGTCCGCGTCAACGCCGCCGCTGCCCACAGTCCGAAGCGACGCCGGATTGGCTGCACACCGCCGCGCTACACTCGGTATGCAGACAAGTATCCATGCATCGATAGTTGCCCTGTGACTGTCGTCAATGCCGCTCCGTCCACCGCTGCATCTGCGCCACGCGGCCTGGTCTTCGGCGGCAGCGGGCAGATCGGCGAGCGTCTGCTGACTCTGCTGCTGAGCCGGGGCTGGCAGGTGACGGCGTGGTCGCGGCCGCCGCGCGCAGCGTGCTCCGGGCGGGTCTGGCGGCAGGGTGATCTGGCCGTACCGGCTACACCGGTGACGCGTTCGACGTCATCTTCAGCAGTGGTTCGCTTGACCATTTCGCCCGCAGGTATGGCCAGAATCCGGTGGTCTCGCCGCGTATCGTGGCGTTCGGTTCCACTGGCGTAGTGGTCAAGGAACACTCCATCGATGCAGCCGAGCGCTATCTGGCCCGGCGTCTGGCCAATGCCGAACAGGCGTTGTTTTCCGCTGCCCTCGCGCGTTGCGCCAGTGCCACCGTGCTGCGGCTACGGGACCGGGCGCGACAAGACACTGACCCGGATTGCCGGGTTGGCGTAGCGCACCGGCGCGTTCGTGCTGCCGGCCAACGCCACCGGTCTGCGTCAGCCGGTACACGTGGACGATCTGGCCAGCGCCGCCTTGGCAGTGGTCGGGCAGGCGCTGACCCGGCAACGCAGGCATGCGGTGGGCGGCGGCGAAGTGCTGGTGTATATGCAGATGGTGGAGCGCGTGCTGGAAGCGCCGCCACGGCCCGCGCGCTTGTATCAGGTGCCGCCGAGCCTGTGTGGTCTTGCACTCAACGCAGCGCAGCGCCAGGTCCGGCTGCGTGGTACGAATGCCGCCGCGTTACAGCGCATGCGCGAGAACCCGGTATTCGATCTGGGACCGGCACGCCGCGATTTCGGCTACGTTTCGCCCATTGCCGAAGAGCTCGGGATCGGCGAGTGATGCCTGGCTGGTCTGTCGCTGGCTCTTAGTAACGCCAGCCCAGCTGGCGATACGCCTTCGCCAACACCCAGATCGGCCCGATCAGCAGATAGGTCAGATCGGTCAAAAAGCTCGGCCTTCGGCCTTCGATCTTGTGGCCGACGAACTGCGCAATCCACGCCAACACGAACACCGTCAGTGCGGTGGTGAACAGGCCACCGAGCCCGATTCGGCCTTCGATCAACCGGCACAGGCAACCGAAGAAAAAGAAAATTCCCAGCATGCCCAGCCCCAACGGGCGCGACAGCCGGTTGTAGTACGACCATGCCGCAAACATCGACAGCGCTGCCCACACACCGCTACTGAACCAGGTGCCGCCGACCGGGATGCACCACAGCAGTGCGACTACCGACCACAGAATTGCAGGCACCGCCAGCACGTGGATCTGCTGGTTGGTCGCATGTTGATGATCGTCGGAATAGCTGGCGAAATAGCGCTCGATCGGTCGCGCGGTCGTGGTGCGTTCGGTCATGTTCCCTCCCAGGAATGACCCAAGCATACGCGCGCGGATGGCGCTGTGGCAGGTGTGCCCCTCGCCACGCACGACTTGCGTGACGAGGGACGCGCTGCGCTACATCAGTTGACCGAGACCGCGCTCCACGCCGCCGCGACCGCGCGGTACTGCGTGGACGTGCTGCCGTACAGATCGGTGGCCGCGCTCAACGTGGCGCGGCGGGCAGCCGCGTAGTTGGTGGACGAGGTCATGTACACCGTCAGTGCGCGATACCAGATGCGGCTGGCGGCAGCACGGCCGATCGCTGTCAGCGCCGTCGAGCCGCTGCAGACCAGCCCGGCCGGGGTCAGGTTGTAGCTGGTGCCCGTGCCGAAACCGCTCGGTACCACTGCGCCTTCGGCCAGCAGATAGTAGAAGTGATTGGCTACGCCCGAGCTGTAGTGCACATTGAGCGAGCCCAGATTGCTGCTGTAGCAATCCGGCGAGTCGCCATCCAGGCTTGGCTTGAACATGTAACGCAACGCCAGCGTGCCGGTGCTGTTGTTGGGGATGATCTTCTCGCCAATCAGATAATTGCCCGGCTCCGCACTGTTGGCAGCGGAGTACTCCACCATGGTGCCCATGATGTCGGAGGTGGCTTCATTCAAACCGCCCGATTCTCCCGAGTACACCAGACGTGCGGTCCGGCTGGTCACACCATGCGTCATCTCGTGGCCGGCCACATCCACCGACACCAGCGGCGTGAATGAGCTGCCGTCGCCATCGCCGAAAGTCATGCAGAAACAGCTGTCCTGCCAGAAGGCATTGTTGTAGCGGCTACCGTAATGCACGCGGCTACGCGCACCGGCACCATCGTTGGCGATGCCGGTGCGCGCATGCGTGGTGCGATAGTAGTCCCAGGTCAACGCCACGCCGTAATGCGCATCCACCGCGGCGGTGACCGTGTCGCTGGTGGCGCCGTTACCCCAGGTGTTGTCGGCGTCGGTGACCAGGGTGCCATTGCCGGAGGTGCTGTTGCGCATGTTGTAGGTGGCGCCACTGCCGCGACTGAGATCGGTCAACTCATAACCGCTGCTGCAACGCGTGGTCGACAGTCCAACGCTACCCGCATACAACGCGCGCCCGGTGCCGGCCGCACTGGTGCCGCCGCTGCACACGGTATGCACCGTATCCCAGGATTCGAGGATGCGCTGGCTGACTGCATCGACGATGTAATGCATCTCGGTCGGTGTCTGATCGGGTTTGACGCCGCTATAGATCACCTCGTACACCAGGCGTGGCGCGCCCTGGCGCGCATACAGCGCCAGGCTCGCCCGCGGCGCGGCATCTTGCGCCACATCGAAGTGCGACCCCGCGACACGCAATGCGGTTGCAGCATCGATCCCCGGCACCAGGCTCGGACGCACCGTGGTCTCCATGGTCTGGCTCAACTCACGCATCACCCCACGCCGCGAATGCACCACCACATCGCCGCCGATCACCGGCAGGCCCTGATAGGTGCGATCGAAGCGCACATGTTCAGTGCCGTCGGCATCGACGATGCTGTCGCGTGCGATGAAGGCATCGGCCGATGCACGATTGGCCAATGCCGACGCGGTGTTCCCCAACAACGATTGCGCGCGTGAAACAGCGGCATTTGCGGACAAATCCGCAGTAGTAGCGGCAGCGGAAAACGATAGCGCGCAGCAGATCGCCGCGCCCAAGACGTGGAATTGCATGACGACTCTCTCCAGAAAACGTGCGATGCAAAGACCGGCGGCCCCCCGACAGCCGGTCGCCGATGGCACCTTAGGTGCCGGCAACTACGCTTGCACAGTCCCGAACTGGACAGTAGTAAAAATTACGGATGTATTGTGTTCTGTGCGCCGCGCCACTTTGCGCTGTGGAGCGCATCGCAGAGACGCAGCGGATGCATGGTGTTGCTGGCTGCTGCGGCCAAGCGCGCGCGCACTGCATTGGTTTTGGATGGGGGTGCGCCGCAGAGCTGCGCAAGCCCGTTGGGGCGCTGCGGTCTCCGATCACGACGCGTGCTGGCCGTTGGACAACGATGAGGTGACGCAGGAGTGCCGTCACCGCCACGGTGCAGGCGGAAAAAAACGCCGGCCAACGTCCTGACCGGCGTTTCTTTGATCCATCGCTGAAAGGTCAGCGACCGCCCATCGCAACCTTCTGTTGTTCTTGCTGGGCCTGTTGCTGCTGCGACTGCCCCGCCAGCAACTGCGCACTGGTCTGCTCAAGTGTCGGGGCAGGTTGATTCAGGTCCACCGCCGCACGGAAGCCCGGCGTGGTGCCCATGACGAACGCCTTACCATCGTGCACTGTCACGGTCTGCAATTTATCTGCGCTGTCGATGCCATTCTGCTTGGCCTGCAAAGTGACGTTGGCGGCGGTCTCGTTGGAGATCATGCTCGGCAGCTTGCTGCGGATTGCGTTATGCAGCGCGTGGTCCGGATGCGATGCATCGTTGAGCGACGGACCTTTCGTCGCGGTAACCGGGGCATCGGCCGCTTTGGCCGCCGTCTGCACCGTGGGCGCCGACAATGCTGTCCGTGTATCGCGGCCCACGACACCGTCCTGCTGCAACCCATGTTGCTTCTGGAACGCCATCACCGCCTCGCGCGTGTTGTCGCCGAAACGGCCATCCTCAGCCAGCCGGTTGCCCTGCGCATCGCGTATGCCGAAACGGTTGAGGTCCTGCTGCAGCTTGCCGACATCCTGACTGTTGTCGCCATGCCGCAGGGCACCTGTACTGCCTGCCGGCGTTGCCTGGGTGTGCCGCGCATCCGCTTGCTGTTTGTGGCCCTGATTCCAGAAGGTCTCTGGGCTGGTGAGTCTGCCGTTGGCATCGCGCAGCTGGTAATGCACATGCTGCGCGTACTGGTTGTTACCGTTCGGGCCGCGTCCACCCATCGTGCCGATGGCATCGCCGGCGGACAGCGTCTGACCCTCTTTCACCTTGAGTGCGTCCAGGTGCAGGATCTCGTGCGAGTTGCCCTGTGCATCGCGAATCTTGACGGTGCCGTAGTTGCCGCCCGCGAAGGTGACGGTTCCGGCGACCGGCGAATGCACTGTCGGGTGCTGCATGTTGCGGCCTGTCTGGCCACCCTGGTAGTTGAAGTCGGTACCGCCGTGCGGCCCGTGGCTGCCGCGGTGCTCACCATAATGACCGGTGATATGCGGGTCGGTACTGCCTTGACCGGGCAGCATGCGTTCCATCGTTTGCTGGAAATTGCTGCGAGCGCCATGGCTGGGCTCGGCCGGGTGCATCGCTGGTGCGGGACGGTCCTCGGTATTGCCCTGCGTCTGGGCAAGACGCTGTTCGACAAACTGGGTGTAGTTGTCCAGATGAGGGGCAATCTCGCGCCGCGACAGAGCAAGGCCGCCATAATCCTTGCTGGGACCATCGTGGTGATATTTGTAGATGTAGTCCTCACCCTCACCGCGGCTGCGCGCAAGATCGCGGTTATCGATGAAATGTTGCACCAAGGCCTGCGACTGCGTCTGCACGTCGAAGCGGTTGGACGCGTTGACGCCGTAATGCGCGCCGGTGCGGTCGATGAACTGACCCAGACCCGAGGCAGACGTTGTGCCCGCAGCAGCATCAGGATTGAAGCCTGATTCAACTCTGGCGACGGCGAGGACGTAAGCGGTCTCGCGCGATGAAAGCCCGGCATCCCGCGAGGCATCGATCAGACTATCGATTACCCGTGACTGGGTTTGCGGACTGGCATCGCCCCAGCGACGCGATTCGCCATGCAATCGCCCATCTCCGCTGTCGATGGGCTCGCGGTAATGGCTCCAGGGTTTGATCCGGTCACTGCTGTATGCAGCGCCGCGTGGTTGAAGCATTTCGGTATAAATCGTGGTGTCGGTCATATCGTGCGCTCCTTTCTATGAGACAGATTCTTCCTTGTAACGGGTACTGCTCCATGTACTGCGTACTGCGTTGGCCAAGCACCGCAATCGGTGCACGGGCATCCTTTGCTCAGGGCTGGAAAGGCACCAGTTCCGGGTGCTTCAGTCCCAACTCTTCGAGTTTGTGTTCGTACTCATCGTTATTCGGGCTCTGCTGGCCGTCCTGCGTATGCAGCGGTGGTGTCGCATGATTCAGCAACTGACCCTTGATGTCATACAGGAAGAACCATTCGCAAAATTCGCAGCCGTAAGGAAGCTCGCCGTACTGGACGACAACGTACGTGCTTCCTTTTGCGTCTGCCGCGCAACCCAGGCCCACTGCGGTGTATTCCGCCATCTCTGGAGGCGCTGCCACTTCCTGGCGCTGGCCATCGTGCTCCATTTCCAGCTGGGTCTTGGTGGAGCCGCTGCTCTCGGATGGCAACGCGCTCAGGTGCAGGCGCACGCCGGAGCATTCCTTGATCATGTCGTTCCGTCCTTGTGTATCTGCCTCTGTCGAAGCCGGGGATGGGGTAGTGGCAGGTGGCGTACTGGGTGCGTTGGTGGTGGCAGCTGCAGGCCCCGGCTTGTCACCGCATGCGGCAAGCACCAGGCTCAGGCCCAGAGCAGGTAGGACGGAGATGAAGCGTCGCATCAGGTCGCCTCTTTGACGGTTTGAGTTGTAGGGGAGGATGGCCAAGCCGGCAGAACCTGCTTCCAGCGCCTACCGACGTTTACAAGGACTGGTCGTCCACCTTGACCA
This sequence comes from Xanthomonas prunicola, assembly GCF_002846205.1. GTDB lineage: Bacteria > Pseudomonadota > Gammaproteobacteria > Xanthomonadales > Xanthomonadaceae > Xanthomonas > Xanthomonas prunicola. Next base: position 635,576 of record NZ_PHKV01000002.1, on the reverse strand, counting down.
GCATCCAGCAGGGGCGCTGGGCGAAGTGGTAGACCTGCTGATCGCCGGTGTCCGGTGTGCGGACCAGTACCTGGCGGCCATCGGCTTCTTCGGAAATCGTGACCTCGCGGCCGCCGTTGCGGGCTGCCTCCAGGTTCGGGATGACAGGCCACTCGACCTTGGCCAGCGGAACCGTGCGGGTGACCGGGGTGGGCTCGGGCTGTGCGTCCGGGTCGAGCTGGATCATCGTCAGCGGATCGGCGGTGGCCTTTTCCTGTACCGCAATGTCTGCACTGAAGCTTTTCAGAAACGCAGAGAAGTCGGCGCTGGGGCAGGTTGTCGCCTGCGCAGGCGTTGCCGAAGTGGCAGCGGGCGTTGAGGCGCCAGGCGCGGCCTCTGCAGCTTGTGCGGTGGTTGCCGGGGTTGCAGCGACAACTGGCTCTGCTTGCGGTTTGCAAGCAACTAGCACCAGGCTCAGTGCGAGGGCGTGCAGGGAAGTTCGGAAAAGGGCCAACGGATCCTCCTGATCGTAGCGGGCAACTGAGTCAGCCGGCGGGATGTTATATGCGCACTGCCCGCAAATGTGTGAAGGCTTGCCAAGCGCCGGGGACGCGAACTGGCTGGCATGCAGCATGCCAACATCTTCGGAGGGTAAGCAGCCTGACGGTGCCTGATGCTCGGTGATGCCAATACCGGTGATACCGTCAGCACAATCCCGATTAGCTCAAACCGAGCCTGCGCTAAAACCATAATGAATGTGATTATGGGTTTCCTGGAAATACATCCGGTTTGGCGCGAGTGGCTATAGCCCGTTCGAAAAGACATCGAGTGCATCCGCACTCACCCATCCTTGCGCACAATTGCCAACGTAGTGTCCTGGTACTACTGCGTGGCAGCTCTCGCTACTTGCAGGCTTCATCTGCTTGATCGGCCTGTCGCCATAGGTGTTGCACAATGCGTTGTTCTTGCACCTTGCAATGGTGTCCGCCGGAATTGCGGCAACGTAGTAATAAAGCGGGTTCTGTCCGGCGCGGCCGATCGCCTGGACGCAGACGAGCTGGCCTTGCGCTAGATGTGCTGTGGTCGTTGCGCTACTGCCGGTGGCGGGCACGACATCCAACAGATCAATTCCCTTTCCCTGGGTTACGCCGGCGAAGAATCCCTCATCGCCACAATCCGGCGAAAGCTCCACATCATAAAAATCACCGCTGGCGACATTGCCTGCTGTGCATCCTTTTGCGGCCTTTGCATCCGTGCAGGTGACGCCGGTGGCCTGTATCAACGCGCCAAGTCGGTCGTTGACCGCCAGCGGTGCAGGTGCCGTGGTTTTCGCAGGTGCTACTGGCGCTGCGGCAGGGGCAGCAGATTCGCCGGCCGTGCAGGCGCTCAGTGCGAGCAATAAACAGGGGGCCACCGCATTGCGGAAGGCAGGCAGCAGGCGGAAGAGGTGAGTTGACCGAGCCATTGCGACCTCGTTGGGCAAAAGAGCAGGCCACTGCGGCGAGCGTAGTGGAATGCATTGGATGCAATGATGTGCAGTGGTTGTCATGAAGCTTCACATGCAACCACCAGCCGGGCCTCGGCGCACAGTCGCTGGACCCGGAGCGCGCCGAGTGTGTCAGCGCTTCAGTCATAACGGCGTCAGCATAATGCGACGCCCGACACCCCCGTTAAATCGGGGGGAAGCCATCAATCAACCGAAATACCCGCCAACCGCTGCAGGGCTTCGGCATATTTCGCACGGGTACGATCAATCACTTCGGCCGGCAGGCTAGGACCGGGTGCGGTCTTGCCCCAGTCCAGGGTTTCCAGATAATCGCGCACGAACTGTTTGTCATAGCTCGGCGGGCTGGTGCCCAGTTCGTATTGGTCGGCCGGCCAGTAGCGCGACGAGTCCGGGGTCAGCATCTCGTCCATGATGTACAGGCGGCCATCGGCGTCGGTGCCGAATTCGAACTTGGTGTCGGCCAGCAGAATGCCGCGTTCGGCGGCAAAATCCGCAGCGAAGCGGTAAATGCGCAAGGTGGCATCGCGCACGCGCTCGGCCAGCTCGGCGCCCACGGTCTTGACCATCGCATCGAAGTCGATGTTCTCGTCATGGTCGCCGACAGCGGCCTTGGTCGAGGGAGTAAAGATCGGCTCGGGCAGTTTCTCGGCCTGGCGCAGGCCGTCGGGCAAGTCGATGCCGCTGACCTTGCCGGTGCGCTGATAGTCCTTCCAGCCGCTGCCGATCAGATAGCCACGTGCGATGGCTTCCACCGGCACCGGCTTGAGCTTGCGCGTGACCACGGCGCGCTTGGCGTACAGCGCCGGGTCCACGCCGTCGGGCAATACCTGCTCCACGCGGATGTCGACCAAGTGGTTGGGCATCAGGTGGTCGGTCTTGTGGAACCAGAAGTTGGACACCTGGCACAGCATCTCGCCCTTGCCCGGGATCGGGTCGGGCAGCACCACGTCGAATGCGGACAGGCGGTCGGTCGCCACCATCAACAGATAGTCGCCCGGGGGCGCATCGGCGGGCAGGCGGTCGCGGGGAATATCGAAGACATCGCGGACCTTGCCACGGTGACGCAACGGCAGGCCGGGCAGATCGGATTGCAACAGCGTGGTCGACACAGGCACTCCTAAGGACGTCGCAATGACGCTGTCCCCGGGACCCGGTGGGCCCGCGGGTGGCCAGCGGGCCGCGTAGTGTACGGCGCTTCGCCGCCGCCCGCAGAATTTATTGGAGCCCGTGTCGCGGCGCCTGTGCAGGGCTCGTCAGCCAAGCCAGGCGGGCGTTCGGGTAAGATCGCCAGCCCGCCTCCCGACCCCGATTGCCTCCATGTCCTGGTACGGAAAACTGCTCGGCGCATTGGCCGGCGCCTTGCTGTTCCGCGGCGCGCCCTTCGTAGGGCTGATGATCGGGCTGGCGATCGGCCACGCGGTCGACGCCGGCTGGTTCAAGCGGCGCGCGGAAAATCCGTATGAAGCGCTGGGCCTGGAGCCGGACGCCACCACCGCCGAGATCGATCTGGCCTATCGCCGGCTGATGTCGCGTTACCACCCGGACAAGGTGGCCAACGCCGACCCTGAAGCGCGCCGCCAGGCTGAAAAGAAGGCCAGCCAGATCAACGCCGCCTACGACCGGATTCAACGGCTGCGCAAGCGCTGAGTGAAGGCCGTGCGTCGAGCGCCGGTGCCTGGCCTATGTCGCGCGTCTGCGCCGCACGCCGCCCCTCGATCGGAAACGCCACGGGACCAGTAAAAACGCCTGATCAAGACGACCAAGCGCCATGGCACGCATGCGCCCGGCCGTCAGAACGTGTCGCCGGCGCTCAGGCGTACCGTGTGGGTCGAAACAGCGGTGTCGATACGCCGCAGATCGGTGTCGGCCGGATTCACGCGCAGGAATGGGCGGGTCACCGGCCTGGTGCGGCTGGTTTTACCGCGCCCGGCGATGCCGGCCGCCCAACGGTAGAGCGGTTTCCAGCAGTGTCCGGTGGCATTCGGCTTTCCTCGCCGGGCCACGGTTGCGACAATGGCGCCCCTGCATTTTTCCGAGCTGCCCATGCAACCGACGGCGATCGCCCCGTCCATCCTGTCTGCCGATTTCGCCCGCCTGGGCGAGGAAGTGAACAACGTCCTCAAGGCTGGTGCCGACTGGGTGCACTTCGACGTGATGGACAACCACTACGTGCCCAACCTCACTATCGGCCCGATGGTGTGCCAGGCGCTGCGCAAGCACGGCATCACTGCGCCGATCGACGTGCATCTGATGGTCGAGCCAGTGGACCGCATCGTGCCGGACTTCGCCGAGGCCGGCGCCACCACCATCAGTTTCCATCCCGAAGCCAGCCGCCATGTGCACCGCACGATTCAGTTGATCAAGTCGCACGGCTGTCAGGCCGGGCTGGTGCTCAACCCGGCCACGCCGGTGGATATTCTGGATTGGGTGCTGCCCGAGCTGGATCTGGTGCTGGTGATGTCGGTCAATCCGGGCTTTGGTGGACAGGCCTTTATTCCTTCCGCGCTGGATAAATTGCGCGCGATCCGCAAGAAGATCGATGCGCTGGGCAAGCCGATCCGGCTGGAGATCGATGGCGGCGTCAAGGCCGACAACATCGGTGCGATTGCCGCAGCCGGCGCCGACACCTTCGTCGCCGGGTCGGCCATTTTCAACGCCCCCGACTATGCGCGGGTGATTGAACAGATGCGTGCGGCGGTGGACGCGGTGCGATGATCCAGCCCGGGCCGCAGATCCGCAGCGCCACGCCCGACGATGTGCCGTTGCTGCATGAACTCATCACTGCGCTGGCGGCGTACGAGCGCGAGCCGGATGCGGTCAAGGCGAGCCTGGAAGATCTGCGTACCAGTCTGTTCGGCGAGGGCGCCACCGCGCATGCGCTGATCTGCGAGCAGGACGGTCAAGCGTTGGGATTTGCGGTGTATTTCTTCAACTATTCGACCTGGCTGGGCCGCAACGGCCTGTATCTGGAAGACCTGTTCGTGCGGCCGGAAGCGCGCGGCAAGGGCGCTGGCCTTGCGCTGTTGCGGCACTTGGCGCAGCTGGCCGTGCAGCGTGGCTGCGGACGGTTCGAGTGGTCGGTGCTGGACTGGAACCAGCCGGCCATCGACTTCTATCAAGCGGTGGGCGCGCGCCCGATGGACGGCTGGACCGTGTACCGGCTAGACGGCGAACGGCTGGCTGCGTTTGCCGCAGGCACCTGAGCCGGGCGCGCCGGGGAATCCAGCGTCAAGCAAAAGGAAGGCCGCTCCCGAGGAAGCGGCCTTCAAGAAAATTGGAGGCTGATCCTGCCTCCGCCCGTCGTCCCTGCTATGGCCTTCTACTCTCCGGGTCATCGATGACACGGCAATGACAGCGCGCCGGCACTGCCTATTCACAATCCACCCAGTGGCTCGCTGCTAGCCTGCGGTCATTACCCTCACAGCATCGGCAGCGCGCATGGCCCCGTCCCACTGGCGTCTGATCCTCAACGGCAAGTCCACCGATAATCTGGACCTGCGTGAGGCGGTGGGCACGCTGCGCAAGCGCGGCCTCCAGCTCGATGTACGGGTCACCTGGGAAGACGGCGATGCCGAGCGCTATGTGAGCGAAGCAGTGGCCGATGGCGTGCACACGGTCGTGGCCGCCGGTGGCGATGGCACGCTGAGCGAAGTGGCCGCCGCCCTGGCGCATCACCAGGGCGACGCGGCGACGTTGCCATCGCTGGGCCTCGTGCCGCTGGGCACCGCCAACGACTTCGCGACCGCCGCCAACGTCCCGATTGCCCCGCTGGAGGCACTGACCCTGATCGCCGAGCGCGTTGCGCAGCCGGTCGACCTGCTGCGCATCGAGGCCGACCACGGCCCGCACTGGTGCGCCAATATGGCCAGCGGCGGCTTCGGCACCCAGGTCACGGTGGAAACCGACGAAGGCCTGAAAAAGATGCTCGGCGGCCTGGCCTATCTCATTACGGGTATGTCGCGGCTGGGCCGTATCGACCCCATCAGCGCCCGCTTCAGCGGCCCGGATTTCAGCTGGGAAGGCGAATTCATCGCACTTGGGCTGGGGAACGGGCGCCAGGCCGGTGGCGGCCAGGCGCTGTGCCCGGAGGCGTTGATCGACGACGGTCTGCTGGATGTCACCATCGTCCCTGACCTCAACGGCGAAGTGGCTGCCACGCTCGGCACCCTGGTCACCGGCGGCAAACAGGCCGCGCTCGAACGCGTGGCCGTGCGCGCCCGGGTGCCGTGGCTGGAGATCGTCTCCAAACAAGCGCTCACCTTGAACCTGGACGGCGAACCGGAGACCTCGCGGCACTTCCGCATTGAATGCGTCCCGGCGCGGCTGCGGATGCATTTGCCGGGCGATTGTCCGCTGCTTGGTGGGTAAGGGCCGGGAATCGGAAAAGCGTGGCATGCATTTCGGGTGGGCCAGGCAATCGCGCCGCTTTGCGCCCCTTTCTCTCGGGGCGATAAGGCACTGCTTGCGCCACTGGCGCGCGTGTCTTGGAGCGCACGCCTCTGTTAGGGCAGGCCGGGGTGCGGAGCGGGGGGCGGAGTGAGGGGCACTGCGCCGACTCGCATGCTGCCACCAGCCACCTCGCGCCGAGGAAGAGTTGCTGCAAGCGTCCGCAAGGAAGCGCAACGCGCGGACTTTAAGCGCGCACTGAGGTCCGGTGCCCACCAGTCTGACGACATCCACCAACCCGCCTGCGTAGCCTCCAGCTTTTCGCCAACCCGCACAACCACGTCAGCAACACCCCCATCCTTCGCCATTGTTGAACGGCGTTCGCCTGCGCCTGCTGCCCTGCGGCCAGCAGTTGCGCTACAGTAGCTGCGTGTCCCGCCTGACGACTCCACGCTCCTTCTCTTCCGCTCGCCGCTGGTGGCGATGGTGGCCCGTTGCCGTCGTCCGCCCCGCCACAGAGTCCCGGAAGGAAAGTCGTCTTGATCACTGCAGAGCAGTTCCAGCGCCAGGCCGCTGAAGGTCACACCCGTATCCCCGTTGTCCGCGAAGTGCTGTCCGATCTGGACACGCCGCTTTCGGTCTATCTGAAGCTCGCCGACGGCGCCTACACCTATCTGTTCGAATCGGTCGAAGGCGGGGAGCGCTTCGGACGGTATTCCATCATCGGCCTGCCGGCGCGCCGCGTGTACAGCTTTCGTGGCCACACGCTGGACGTTAGCGAGCACGGCGAAGTCGTCGAAACGCGCGAAGTCGCTGACCCGCTGGCCGAAGTGGACGCGCTGCGCGCCGAGCATTCGGTGCCGCAGCTCGACGGGCTGCCGGGCTTCACCGGCGGGCTGGTCGGCTGGTTCGGTTTCGAGTGCATCCAGTACATCGAACCGCGCCTGGGCAGCGGCGACAAACCCGACGAACTCGGCACGCCCGACATCCTGCTGATGCTCTCCGAAGAGCTGGCAGTGTTCGACAACCTCAAGGGCCGCCTGTACCTGATCGTGCATGCCGACCCGCGCCAGCCGCAGGCCTATGTGCGTGCCAATCGGCGTCTGGACGAACTGGCGCATCGCCTGCGCCAGGGCGGCGCGGGGTATCCGCGCGCACAGATTTCCGATGCGATCGACGAATCGGATTTCCACTCATCGTTCACCCGCGAGCAATACCACGCGGTGGTGCGCAAGGCGCAGGAATACGTGCGCGCCGGCGATATCTTCCAGGTCGTGCCATCGCAGCGGTTGCGCGTGCCGTTCCGCGCCCGTCCGGTGGATGTGTATCGCGCGTTGCGTGCGCTCAATCCCTCGCCGTACATGTATTTTCTCGATGTCGGCGGTACCCAGGTGGTCGGCTCGTCCCCGGAAATCCTGGCGCGTCTGCGCGACGGCGTGGTCACCGTGCGCCCGATTGCCGGCACTCGCCCACGCGGTGCCACGCCGGAACTCGACAAGGCGCTGGAAGCCGAATTGCTGGCCGACCCGAAAGAGCGCGCCGAGCATGTGATGTTGATCGATCTAGGCCGCAACGATGTGGGCCGCGTTGCCGAACCGGGCACGGTCAAGGTCGGCGAGCAGTTCGTGATCGAACGCTATAGCCATGTCATGCATATCGTCAGTGAAGTGACCGGCAGGTTGAGGGCTGGCCTGAACTACAGCGACGTGCTGCGCGCCACCTTCCCGGCCGGCACCGTGAGCGGCGCGCCTAAAATCCGTGCGCTGGAGATCATTCGTGAGCTGGAGCCGGTCAAGCGCAACGTGTATTCCGGCGCGGTCGGCTACATCGGATGGCACGGCGATGCCGATACCGCTATCGCCATCCGCACCGCCGTGATCCAGGACGGCTATCTGTATGTGCAGGCAGGCGGTGGCGTGGTCTACGACTCTGACCCGGACCTGGAATGGCAGGAAACGATGAACAAGGGGCGTGCGCTGTTTCGCGCAGTCGCCCAGGCGGCAAAGGGCCTGTGATGGACGGGCAGGGCAGCAGTGTGCGCATCAGCTTTCGTAACGACTACAGCGAAGGCGCGCACCCACGTCTGCTGCAGGCGTTGGCGCAGGCCAGCGCCGAGCAGCACGCCGGCTATGGCACCGATCGGCACACAGCGCGTGCGGTTGCATTGATCCGCAGTGCAGTCGCGCAGCCGCAGGCCGACGTGCATCTGCTGGTGGGCGGCACGCAGACCAATCTGATTGCGATCAGCGCGTTTTTACGCCCGCATCAGGCAGTCATCGCGGTGGAAGCGGCGCATATCGCCACGCACGAGACCGGCGCCATCGAAGCGACTGGCCATAAAGTGCTCACTGTGCCGGCGCTGCACGACAAGCTGACGCCTGCGCTGATCCAGTCGGTGCTGTCTGTGCACAGCACCGAACACATGGTGCAGCCGCGTCTGGTCTACATTTCCAACAGCACCGAAAGCGGCACCATCTATACGCGTGCCGAACTCGATGCGTTGTCGCAGTTCTGCCGCGCAAACGATCTGCTGCTGTATCTGGATGGCGCGCGCCTGGGTGCCGCACTGACCGCCGACGGCAACGATCTGGATCTGCCCACCATTGCCACGCTCACCGATGCGTTCTACATCGGCGGCACCAAGAATGGTGCGCTGCTCGGCGAAGCGCTGGTCATCGTCAACCCCGCGTTGCAGGCCGATTTGCGTTACCTGATCAAGCAGCGCGGCGCGCTGCTTGCCAAGGGCATGGTGCTCGGTGCGCAATTGGCAGCGTTGTTCGAAGACGGACTGTTTTTCGAGCTTGCAGCGCATGCAAATGCCATGGCGCAACGCTTGCGCACCGGCCTGCTTGCCGCAGGCGCGCACTTCACCAGCGACTCGCCGACCAATCAGCAATTTATCGCCGTCAGTGCGCAATACGCTGCGCAGCTGGCGCAACGCTACGACTTCGAGCGCTGGGAACTCCGCACAGACGGCAGCCATGTGATCCGCTTCGTCACGTCGTGGGCGACGACGCCTGAGGCGGTCGATCGCCTGTGTGCGGATATGGCAACACTGCAGCGCGGTGTGCTGTAAGCATGCGCGTCAGTCACCAGCGAGAAGGCAAGTGAAGCAAACCACGCCCTGTCGGGTATCAAGACGTCCCCTAGCAAGGCGGCCGAGGTGCGTGCGCAGCTCGAGCGCGAGGCCGCTGACCAATCACGCAGGTCTGCCGCTGAACTTGCCAAGCCTGATGGCGTCAGGATTCAGGGGCTGCATACGATCTGCGATGTCGCACCGAATTTCGCCTATGGCATTCAGGCGGGTAGTTGGCCGACACCGGTTGCTCTGGTCTGCGCATCGCCGGCATCGCCCGCACCTGTTGCTGATCGAGGTGCAACCGTCGAGTTACTCGAAGCCGGCAGCATCACCCTCACCGAAAACATCTATGCGGTCTTCCTGATCGCGCAATGAGTCCTTTGCCATGCTGCTGATGCTCGACAACTACGACAGCTTCACCTACAACCTCGTGCAGTATTTGCAGGCGTTGGGCGCCGAGGTCATGGTGGTGCGTAACGATGCGATGCGCGTCGACCAGATCGCCGCGCTCAAGCCCGAGCGCATCGTGATCTCGCCCGGTCCGTGTACGCCCAACGAGGCGGGTATCTCGCTGCAGTTGATCGAGCAGCTGGGTCAGACCACACCCATCCTGGGCGTATGCTTGGGCCATCAAAGCATCGGTCAGGTCTATGGCGGCGATGTGATCCGCGCCGGCAACATCATGCATGGCAAGACCTCGCCGATCCGCCACCAGGGCAAGGGCGTGTTCGCCGGCCTGCCTGACAGTTACGAGGCCACGCGTTACCACTCGCTGGTGGTGGACAAGACCACCCTGCCGGATGCACTGGAAGTCACTGCCTGGACCGAAAATCCGGATGGTTCGATGGAAGAGATCATGGGCCTGCGCCACCGCCAGTTTCCGGTCGAAGGCGTGCAGTTCCATCCCGAGTCGATCCTGACCCAGCACGGACATGCCTTGCTGAAGAACTTTCTGCAGCGTTGAGCACGATGTGCCATCTGCGCCTCGGCGTGGCGGCATCGCACTGCGGCCTTGGTGCAGCGACGCCGCAGAATTGCGATGCCACCCAACACGTGCACCCCTACAGCGCAACGTGATGTCACCGCAGCGCCGCCTTCCACCGCATCCGGATCACGATGAGCACACACGACGACAGCATCCACTTCTACGAGCCGACCCGGGGCCACGGGCTGCCGCACGATCCGTTCAATGCCATTGTCGGGCCGCGCCCGATCGGCTGGATCGGCTCGCGCAGCGCCGAGGGCGTTGCCAATCTGGCGCCGTACAGCTTTTTCAATGCCTTCAATTACATTCCGCCGATCGTCGGCTTTGCCAGCATCGGTCGCAAAGACAGCCTGCGCAACATCGAAGCCACTGGCGAGTTCACCTGGAATCTGGCTACCCGCCCGCTGGCCGAGGCAATGAATGCCAGTGCGGCGATGGTGCCGGCGGAGGTCGATGAATTCGATCTTGCTGGCCTGCAGATGGCGCCATCGCGCCTGATCGCAGCGCCACGGGTCGCTGCCAGTCCGGTGAGTTTCGAATGCCGGCTCAGCCAGCTATTGCCGCTGCAGACCGCATCCGGCCACGCCATCGAGACCTGGTTAGTGCTGGGCGAAGTCGTCGGCGTGCATCTGGCCAAGTCTGCGCTGCACGAGGGCATCTACGACCCGGCCGCGGTGCAGACGATTCTGCGCGCGGGCGGGCCGGCCGATTACTACGAAGTGCAACCCCAGGCGCGTTTTCGCATGCGGCGTCCAGGCCAATGATCATCGTAGTTGCTTCGCCGAGTACCTCGCTTGGCGCCTGCGATGTCCCACACTGACCAAGCGCGCCGCAATCCGCCTGCGAATCTCTCCATTACGTTCTGCCACGGTTGTTTCCATGCCTATCACTCCGCAAGAAGCTCTCCAACGCACCATTGAGCACCGCGAAATCTTCCACGACGAAATGGTCGAGTTGATGCGGCAGATCATGCGCGGCGAGGTCTCCGATATGATGGTCGCGGCCATCCTCACGGGGTTGCGGGTCAAGAAAGAAACCATTGGCGAAATCGCCGGCGCCGCCACGGTGATGCGCGAGTTCTCGCGCCGCGTGGACGTGAGCAATCGCCAGCACATGGTCGACATCGTCGGCACCGGCGGCGATGGCTCGCACACTTTCAACATTTCCACCTGCGCGATGTTCGTGGCTGCAGCTGGCGGCGCCAAGGTGGCCAAGCACGGCAATCGCAGTGTCTCATCTAAATCCGGCAGCGCCGACGCACTGGAAGCATTGGGCGCGGTGATCGAGTTGCAGCCAGAGCAGGTTGCCAATGCATTGGCGCAGACCGGCATCGGCTTCATGTACGCGCCCGTGCATCATCCGGCCATGAAGGTGGTGGCGCCGGTGCGTCGCGAAATGGGCGTGCGCACCATCTTCAACATCCTCGGCCCGCTCACCAACCCGGCCGGCTCGCCGAATATTTTGATGGGCGTGTTTCACCCCGATCTGGTCGGCATCCAGGCCCGCGTACTGCAGGAGCTGGGCGCCGAACGTGCGTTGGTGGTATGGGGGCGCGACGGCATGGACGAACTCTCGCTTGGTGCCGGCACGCTGGTCGGCGAATTGCGCGACGGACAGGTGCGCGAATACGAAGTGCATCCGGAAGATTTCGGTATCGCCATGTCGGCCAGCCGTAACCTCAAGGTGGCCGATGCTGCGCAGTCGCGCGCGATGCTATTGCAGGTCTTGGACAACGTGCCTGGCCCCGCGCTGGACATCGTGGCGCTTAACGCCGGTGCCGCGCTGTACGTGGCCGGCGTGGCCGAGAGCATTGCCGCCGGCGTGCAGCACGCACGCGGGGTCCTCGCCGACGGCTCGGCGCGCGCCAGACTTGATGCGTATGTCGCATGTACGCGAGAGTTGGCGGGTCTGCATGGCGCCGAGCGCGGTTCCGCCTGAATCGGCCAGCGTGGGGTGACCGGCGCGCGTGGCGAGGCCGTCGACTGCGTGGCGCCGCACGGTGCGTCGGGTCAACACGGACACCGTGATACGACGCTCCGCCGCTCGCGTGCCCACTGCCGCCTCTGCGCATGGCCGGCGCATGGAGAGAAAACTAAGCTGCGGTCCACGGCATCTGCCACACACGATGACAAGGAGTTTGCGTGGCCAACCGATCCTATCTCTATAGCCTGAGCAACCGGCCAACCTCGTACGATGATCGACCGGAAATGATCTGCGGTCTGTCGGAGTGGCCGTACGAGGTGCCGTTCGTGTACCGGCTCCTGATGTCGGCCGACCCCCAGCTGTGCGCATCGCTGGTCTCCGATGGCCTGGATGATGACGACGAAGCGCCGGGCGACGCCGATGTGCACGGCGATGGCCCGCATGCGCAGCGTGTTCGGAAAGCGCGTCTTTATGCAATCAGCGGCACGTTCGACCCTGGCATGGAACGGTTCCGTCGCTTTGCCGAGATTGTAAAAATTCTTGTCGCAACCGCTCCACCTGCACTCCCCGTCCCCACTGCCGCCCCCGCATCTGTGTCTTTCATCTGGCGGCGGCTCAAGAGCATCTTCTCGACTGCTTCGTCCCCTGCCGAAGATCCTGCGCAAGCGTCCGGCCCGGCGCCCGCGTCGGCCGAGCACCTGCCTGTCTGGCTCGACGAATCGCTGAGCTTTTTGGAAGAGCGCTGCGATGATTTCTTATTGCTGGAGACCGTCGAGCTTGACCTCATGTCGGAGGGCGGAGAGCAGGGTCTACGCAACTGCGTGCAGGCAGAGATCGACAGATGCCGCGCCGTTGGTGCCGCGTTCGATGCCTTGCCGGCCGACATGCACGACGCTGCGCAGCTCCTGCGTCGCACGGCGGCGCACATGCATGCACCGCCACTTGATGCGTTCTACGGCTTGCGCTTCGATAACGACTGCGACAGTACCCGGACCGGCGCCACCGAGCATCCGCTGGGACTGATGAACTGGTCCGAAGACCTGTACGTCGACCTAATGGACCGCGAGGAATTCGAGAAACGTAGAGCGAACGGTTGAGGTCAGATGCGGTGGCATCGATGCGTGGCCGCAACGCCGCCGCAGGGGTCCCGCAGACGCTGCCTAACGGCTGAATCCATTGCTCAGTGAGTCGACGGCCGACGCGATCGATGCGCATCGGCCGTCATTCATTGCGACACGGCAAGCGGTGGCGTTGGTACATATCTGTAGAGGTGAGTGCGCGCCGTTGTAGGGGACGTGGTCTTTCCCGGCGACAACCGGCTGTTACCGAGTGCGCGAGACCGTGGGCCGTTACCCCGGTCGTCATCGTCTTAGTCGATAATGTCCGATCATCAGGACACAAACCGCATGAGCGACATCCTCAATACCATTCTTGCCCGCAAGGCCGACGAAGTCGCCGAGCGCAGTGCGCGCGTGCCGCTGGCCGAGTTGATCGCGCGCAGCGCTGACCTGCCGCTCACGCGCGGTTTCGCGGCCGCCATGCAGGCCAGCATCGCCGCCGGCGACCCGGCCGTGATTGCCGAAGTGAAGAAGGCCAGCCCGTCCAAGGGCGTGATTCGGCCCGACTTCCACCCGGCCGATATCGCGGTCAGCTATGAATTCGGCGGCGCGACGTGCCTGTCGGTGCTCACCGATGTGGATTTCTTTCAGGGATCCGATGCCTATTTGCGCCAGGCGCGCGATGCCTGCACGCTGCCGGTGCTGCGCAAGGATTTCACCGTCGACCCGTATCAGGTGTACGAAGCGCGCGTGCTCGGTGCCGACTGCATCCTGTTGATCGTCTCCGCATTGGAAGACGCCCAACTGGCCGACCTGTCTGGTTTGGCCATGCAACTGGGCCTGGATGTGCTGGTAGAAGTGCATGATATCGACGAGCTCGAGCGTGCGGTGCAGGTGCCGGTGCCGTTGATCGGCATCAACAACCGCAACCTGCGCACTTTCGAGGTCACGCTGCAGACGACGTTGGACATGCGCGCCGCGGTGCCGCGCGACCGTGTGCTGGTTACCGAGAGCGGCATCGTCACCCAGGCCGATGTGCAACTGATGCGCAGTCACGATGTGAACGCGTTTCTGGTCGGCGAGACCTTCATGCGCGCGGCCGAACCCGGCGAGTCACTGCGTCAGCTATTCTTCGCGCATGACTGAGGCGTATCCCGCACCGCGCGAAGACGCACCGCTGGTGGTGTTCGACTTCGACCACACCTTGTACGCCGGCGATTCCGGTAGCCATCTGTTCGCCTGGCTGATCAAGCGCAATCCGTTGCGCTTGCTGGTCGCACTGTTGGCCTCGCCAATTCTCGGCCCGATGGTGGCGATGCTGCCAACCCGGCGACGCGGCGTGTCCGGCTATGTGTGGATCGCCACCTTCGGCCTGCATCGCGCCCGCGAGTTCAACCGCTTCATCGACGCATACGTGCTCAAGCATGAAGCGCAGATCCGCCAGCGCCTGCTCCCGCATGCGCTCAAGGTCTTTACCGAACACCGCGCTGCCGGCGACCGTGTTGTGGTCGCTACCGGGGCACCGCCGGAGCTGGCACGCGCCATTCTCGGCTTTGTCGCGCATCAGGATGTGCCGGTGATCGGCAGCCTGGTCGGCCCGCGCCTGGGCGCGGTCACCGCACGGCGTCACTGCCATAACGAAGAAAAGATGCGCATGTTGCGCGAGCGCGGCTACGCCGATATCGCCATCGCCTATTCGGACAGCACCGCAGATCTGCCGCTGTTGAAGGCCGCGCGCGCGCCGGTGGTTGTCAATCCCAAGGCCAATCGCGAAGCGTTGTTCCGTCAAGTGCTGCCGGCGGGTACCCCCATCCTCAACTGGGGTTGCCGCGACCGCGGCGGCAAGGCGCTGTAGGCAAGCGCACGCGTCTGGGCAGCAGGTCGTTCGAGCGGCCCGCAGGACCCCATTGATCAGGCACACCGACCTGGGCAAGCCTAGGCGGCTTGATAACGACGAATCGTCGAGACTGTGACGTAGTCGCGGTGCGAACCGTGTGGTTCGACCGTCCGAAGACGCTCTTATAAGAGGTATCGCGCAAACACGTCGCTGCAGGCGCTATGCAAGTGCCAATATCGGCAGCATCGCAGGCGAGTACATCGTTGCCGAACTTGGCACGCAGCCAGTGCGCAAGGCACTGGCTGCGTCGTGCCGTGTCAGCGCGTGCCGTACAGCACGACGGTCTTGCCGCGTGCATGTAGCAGGCCGTCGGCCTGCAGCTTCTTGAGCACGCGTCCTGCCATTTCGCGCGAGCACCCGACCAGGCGTGCCAGCTCCTGGCGCGAGACGCGCAGCTGGGTGCCTTGCGGATGGCTCATCGCTTCCGGTTCCTTGGACAGATCGTGAAGCGTGCGCACGATGCGATCGGTCACGTCCAGGAAGGCCAGGCGGCTGGCTTTCCTTGTGGTATCGAGCAGCCGTTTTGAAAGCTGAACGCCGATCGCGTAGAGAATCTTCGGCGCATCCGGCGACAGGCTGGTCTGGAACAGTTGCTGCAGCCGCTCGTAGCTGATCTCTGCCAACTCGCACTGGGTGCGGGTGCGCAGGATCACTTCGCGCGTATCGGATTCGATGAACAACCCCATCTCGCCGACGAACTCGCCGCTACCGAAGTAGCCCAGCACCAACTCACGATCGTCATCTTCCTCGGCAATGATGCTCACCGAGCCGCTGATCACGTAGTAGAGGGTGCCGGCCGGGTCTCCTGGCCGGAACACGTCGGTCCGGGTCGGATAGCGCCTGCGGTGGCTGTGCGCCAGAAAACGCTCGATGGTGCCCGCGTCCAGCGCCAGGGAAGGGGTAGCGTTACGTACCGTCGTAGTCACAACCGTCGTGTTTCCTGGGCTCATGGTAGTTCCGCGTGTAATTCCTGAAGCTTAACGGCATGAGTCATGCAAGGTAAACCATTCTCAACATCGGCATTTCGTTGCTGGGATCTTTGGCTCATAATTGACTCCTTTCCCGCTTTCCATAAGGACAGACCGACGTGGTCAAGCCGTTGCCTCGTCTGAGGCTACAGGGGTTCAACAACCTCACCAAGGCGTTGAGCTTCAACATCTACGACGTCTGTTACGCGCGTACCGAAGAGGAGCGTCAGCGCTACATCGAGTATATCGATGAGCAGTACGACGCCGATCGTCTGACGCAGATCCTGACCGATGTGGCCGAGATCATTGGCGCCAACATCCTCAATATCGCACGTCAGGACTACGATCCGCAGGGTGCATCGGTGACGATCCTGATCTCCGAAGAGCCGGTGATCGACAAGAAGCAGGCCGGCAAGGAGCTGATCTCCGACGCTGTAGTTGCTCATATGGACAAGAGCCATATCACTGTCCATACATATCCGGAGACGCATCCGCAGGAAGGCATCGCCACCTTCCGCGCCGACATCGACGTCGCGACCTGTGGCGTGATTTCACCGTTGAAGGCGCTCAACTACCTGATCGAGAGTCTGGAATCAGACATCGTGATCATGGATTACCGCGTGCGCGGCTTCACGCGCGATGTGAAGGGCAAGAAGCATTACATCGATCACAAGATCAACTCGATCCAGCACTTCCTCGCCAAGAACGTGAAGTCGCGCTACGAGATGTTCGACGTCAACGTCTATCAGGAAAATATCTTCCACACGAAGATGCATTTGAAGGACTTCGACCTGGATCAGTACCTGTTCGAAGAGCGTGCCAAGAACCTCTCGTTCAAGGAGCGCATGAAGATCGAGACGCTGCTCAAGCGTGAGATCGAAGAGCTGTTTCACGGGCGCAACCTGAGCGAATAAGCGCAGGAACACCCTGTTGCGTGCGTGCGTGCGTGCTCGCAAGCGCGCCAACACGACAAGGCGGGACGGCCCGCCACGCGATGACCTCGCGTTCCACAGCCGACGGCGGCCCAGTGTGCAAACACTGGGTCGCTTTTTTTTTGTCCGTTTTTTTGTGAGGAGTACTGCAATGCCCTGGATCTATCTGCTATTTGCCGGCCTGTTCGAGATCGGCTTTGCCATGGGACTGAAATACAGCGACGGCTTCACCCGCCTGTGGCCGACCGTGCTGACCATCGGCCTGGCCGGCACTAGCCTCTGGTTTCTGACGCAGGCGCTGAAAACCATCCCGGTCGGCACTGGTTACGCGATCTGGACCGGCATCGGCGCCCTGGGCGTGACCATCGCCGGCATCGCGCTGTTCGGCGACAGCGCGTCGTGGTCGCGACTTGCGTGCATTGGTTTGATCGTGGCCGGTGTGATCGGGTTGAAGCTGGTCGGGTAGTCAGTCCCGCTTAGCGGGACTGCCCCCAAAGCTTGCTGCGCAAACCTTGGGCCCCGACGCAGTCGTTCCCTATCCGCGCGCCTTCGACGCGCCCCCTGACAAAGGAGGCGCCGCTCCAGATGGGGTGTTGCGAGGTGTGACGTCGGTTGTGCCGTGGGACAGGCCTGCCGGCAGGGCGGGCGGGGAGTCGCATAGGTTGCACACGACTGTGGGCTGGCCTTGGGTCGCCAGTCGCCGATTCCCGACTAGAGCCGGTAGGCCACCGTCTTCATCAGCTTGGAGGCAAGGGCCATTGCGCTGGGGATCGGGGCGGGGAGCTGGCGGGCGCCGGCTTGTTCGGCTTGGTCTGCGTGGCGGGCCTCATCGATCTTCATCACGCGCAGGATGGCGCGGCTGCGCTGGTCGATCTGGGGCAGGGTTTCCAGGTGCTCATCCAGGTGGGCTTCGACCTGGCGTTCGGTTTCGACCACGAACCCCAGGCTCCAGTCGTCGCCACGCAGCCCGGCCAGTGCACCGAGCGCGTAGCTGCCGGCGTACCAGAGCGGGTTGAACAGGCTGGGGCGGCTGTCCAGCTCGTGCAGGCGGTCGGCGCACCAGGCGAGGTGGTCGGTCTCTTCCTGCGCAGCTTCCAGCAGGTGGTGCTGGGTGTGGGCGTCGCGGGCAACTGCGGCCTGACCGAAATACAAGCCTTGCGCGCATACCTCGCCGACATGGTTGATGCGCATCAGACCGGCGGCGTGGCGACGTTGCTTAGGGTCCAATGCAGCGTCGGGTGTGTCGGCAGCGGGGTTGGGGCGTTCGGCCGGCGGATTGCCGAATACCGTGTCCAGCGCGCGCTGGGCTTCGACCAGCAGCCGGTCGAGCGGGCTATGCAGTCGGGAAGGGGAGGTCTGGGTCATGCGTCGATTTTGGCCCCGCTCCGCCGCGCTGCCAACCGCCCCAGCCCTGCGTTCGCTGCAACTTGCGCTGCCGTCGAGCGTCCCGTACAATCCCGCCTCTTCTGTTTCGCCTTCACAACGCGTGGCAAAGTTCCAGTGGTCATCGGCCGCTGCAATCCGCCCGACCACTCAAGAGTTTTCTCATGACTACGTTCACTGCCAAGTCCGAGACCGTCCAGCGCGACTGGTATCTCGTTGACGCCGCCGGCAAGACGCTCGGCCGTCTGTCCACCGAACTGGCCCGCCGCCTGCGCGGCAAGCACAAGCCGGTTTACACCCCTCACGTCGATACCGGCGATTACCTTGTGGTGATCAACGCCGAAAAGATCGTGGTCACGGGTAACAAGCTGAAAGACAAGAAGTATCACCGCTTCACCGGCTACATCGGTAACCTCAAGACCGAGAGCCTGGAGCAGGCGCTGCAGCGCCACCCGGAGCGCGTGATCGAAATCGCCGTCAAGGGCATGCTGCCGAAGGGCCCCCTGGGCCGCACCATGTACCGCAAGCTCAAGGTGTATTCGGGTGCCGAGCATCCGCACGCCGCCCAGCAGCCGCAAGTTCTGGATATCTAATCATGGCTATCACGCAAAACTACGGCACTGGCCGCCGCAAGTCCTCCACCGCTCGCGTGTTCCTGCGCAAGGGCACTGGCAAGATCACCGTCAACGACCGTCCGCTGGACGAGTTCTTCGGCCGTGAGACGGCGCGCATGATCGTGCGCCAGCCGCTCGAGCTGACCAAGAACACCGAAAGCTTCGACATCCTGGTCACCGCCTCCGGCGGCGGCACCACCGGTCAGGCCGGTGCGATCCGTCTGGGCATCGCCCGTGCGCTGGTCGAGTACGACGAAACCCTGAAGTCCGAGCTGCGCAAGGCTGGCTTCATGACCCGCGACGCCCGCGAAGTCGAGCGTAAGAAGGTCGGTCTGCACAAGGCCCGTCGCGCGACCCAGTTCTCCAAGCGCTGATCCATCGCGTTTGCTGCGTCCCGGCTTGCCGGGGCGCCTGCTTCAAAAGCCCGGCCAGCCGGGCTTTTGTCGTTTCGGGGTTGGTGTTGGCAGGGCGCGGCGACCATCGTCCCGGAGCGCTGAGCGCAATGCGTGCGGCACAGACGCGCGAGGCGTCGTTGGTCATGCGTTCGGCAACAAAAAAGGCCCGATCTTTCGATCGAACCTTTTGTGTTTGGCTGCCCCGGATGGATTCGAACCACCGAATGCCTGAGTCAGAGTCAGGTGCCTTACCGCTTGGCGACGGGGCAATAAAACGTGTTTGGTCCAAGATTATTGCATGCCGGTGAGGGCGTGAATACCTTGGTGGCTATGGGTGGACTCGAACCACCGACCCCAGCATTATGAGTGCTGTGCTCTAACCGGCTGAGCTACATAGCCTAGGGAGCCGGCAATTCTCACCATGCGCTGCACTGTTGTCAAGTATTTCGTTTTCAGCTTGTGAGCCGGGCGTCGCCGTGGCAGAGTCGGTGACAGTAGATTTTCAGGAGTCCGCATCGTGATCGATCCGGACGGTTTCCGGCCAAACGTTGGCATCGTGCTGATGCGGCAGGACGGTCAGGTGTTCTGGGCACGACGTGTGCGCAGGGACGGCTGGCAGTTCCCGCAAGGTGGCATGAACACCGACGAGACACCCGTTGAAGCCATGTACCGCGAGTTGCGCGAAGAAACCGGGTTGTTGCCCGAGCATGTGGAATTGCTCGGCGCCACGCCTGGGTGGCTACGCTATCGCCTGCCCAGCCGTGCGGTGCGCCGCAATGAGCGGCAGGTCTGTATCGGGCAGAAGCAGGTGTGGTTCCTGCTGCGTTTCACCGGCGACGAATCCCACCTCAAGCTCGACCACACCGATACGCCGGAGTTCGACCATTGGCGCTGGGTGGATTTCTGGTATCCGGTCGAGCATGTCGTGATGTTCAAGCGTGGCGTCTATGCCCGCGCGTTACGTCATCTGGCGCCGATCGCGCAGAATTTGGCCGGCCCGGCGGCGGTCGGTGCGATGCCCGAACGTGCGCTGGAGGCTTGGTTGCCGGGCAGTAGCGCGGCTGGGCACGACAGCCCACGCAAGCGGCCGCGCAAGCGTGGCGGGGCGCGGCCGATGCGGGTTAAGAATGATTAACGTATGGAATTGACACCTATTCTCGTTTGCGGTGCAATCAGTCCCGGTCCTTTCCGGATCGCCAACACCTGACCGATACCGTGTACGTCTGCATCTGCAATGGGGTCACCGACCACCAGATCCGCGAAGCGGCCGAGAACGGCTGCGCCAGCCTTGCCGAACTGACCATGCGCACCGGCTGTGGGTCCAATTGCGGCTCGTGTCTTGAGATGGCGGGCGATTTGTTGAACCAGGTACACGCCACCCGCGCGCTGCCGTTGCCACTGTTGGGGCTGGCCAGCGCCGCCTGATGTAGATCGTCCGGGTACGCCGCAGGGCCTGATGGTGGCTTTCGTGCGGTTCTCCAGCGATGCCTGACGTGATGCCCATCTGCCATGCGTGAAGTGCCAGTGGCGTCCCTGCGTCGTTGCGCAGCCACGCATTTGCGAGGCTTTTCGCGGACGACCGGCAATACCGCTCACGTTGGCGCCACAGGTGGCGCTTGCCGGCACGATGACGGCCGTTTCCTCGTCCGATCCGTGGACTGAATCTGGCAGCCTTAAATCATCGGGCGTCCCCGTCTCCGGCGCCAGACGCGTTCCGCAACTGATCACGATTCGCGTTCCTTCATGCCCTGCGCCAACGCGTTAGAGTGCGGCCGGCTCACTGTCCCGGAGACATCGCATGAAGGGCGATACCAAAGTCATCGAGTACCTCAACAAGGTGCTCTACAACGAACTCACTGCGATCAATCAGTACTTCCTGCACGCCAAGATGCTGAAGAACTGGGGCCTGAAAGAACTGGCCGAGCATGAGTACAAGGAATCCATCGACGAAATGAAGCATGCGGACAAGCTGTCTGACCGCATCCTGTTTCTCGAAGGGCTGCCCAATTTTCAGGCACTGGGCAAGCTGCGCATCGGCGAGAATCCGACCGAAATGTTCCGCTGCGATCTGACCCTGGAGCGCGAGGCCGTTGTCGTGCTGCGCGAGGCAGTGGCCTATGCGGAGACCGTCAAGGACTACGTGAGCCGCCAGTTGTTGGTGGACATCCTGGAGTCGGAAGAAGAGCACATCGACTGGCTGGAAACCCAGCTGGATCTGGTGGCGCGCATCGGCGAGCCGAATTACCTGCTGACCAAGCTGGACGACTAAGCGCGTCTGGCGAGGGTCGTCTTTTGGCCGTGAATTTACCGGTGCAAGGTGGTCTGCTGGTTAGCGTTTTCAGCGATTGTTTGCTGACGATGTGCCTTTCCAGCTTTGGCTGCTAGTGAGCGCGCGTGGCTTCGCCGCTACCCTTACCCAACCCCTCTCCCGCAGGAGAGGGGCTCTGGCGTGCTGCCGGCAGTAGAGAGGCTTGAGCGTCCTTCCGCGTGAGGGAGCGTTGAGCATCAGAGCGATTTGGAGCATCGCGTTGACGACTTGCAGATGCTCGGTACATCGCTGTCGGCGCCTGCCGGATGATCTTGCTCGATGACGCTCCAATCATGTGGCGGCCCGCAGGCGCACCACTTGGCGTGGCAGGGCGACAGCGCGCGCCCTATGCGGCGATGATCCTGGGCGCGCTCACCGAGCGGCCAAGGCCGCCATGACCGCGTAGCGTGCGTGGTCATGGCGGCGCTGCCCGAGTGGGTTCGCGGTTCGGATGGCGTCCGCGAGGCGGTTCGATGCAGGTGATGGCGCCAGCTTCTGCCGCTGCGTCGACAGCACTGCTTCGATTACTGATTTGGCGTGCTGGCGGCGGCTTGCAGGCGTGCGACTTGGCCTAACAGCGCCAGGCGAGCGCGGGCGTATTCGGCGATCACCAGGGCAACCATGACCGAGGGGCGTTCGATGGTGCCGGTGCGGGCGGCCAGTTCGATGCGCCGTGCCGCGTTGGACACTGCCTGCGCGCCGACGTTGGCGCTGGAGGATTTGAGGGTGTGGGCGAGGTCGCGCAGCTGCATGCTGTCGCGATTGGCAGCGGCCGCTTCCAGTTGTTCGATGATGAGCGGGGCGTCTTCCAGGAACAACTGCAGGATGGTGACTGTGTCCGCGCCAGCCACGTCGTACAGTTCGTCGATGACGCTGTTGTCCAGGATCGGCAATGCGCGTGCCTGCGTACCGGCGCTGGCGCTTTCGGGATCGTGTGTGGCCTGGCCGGTCGTGCTTGGGCCGGGTAGCAGCGCCTGACGTGGCAGCCAGCGCTGCAGGCAGGCGTCGAGCTGTTCGCGTGCGACCGGCTTGGAGAGATAGTCGTCCATGCCGGCGGCCAGACAGCGTTCGCGGTCACCGGCCATGGCGTTGGCGGTCATCGCCACGATCGGAATCGGGCGGCCGCCGCTTTCGGTTTCCATGGCGCGCCAGCGGCGGGTGGCGGCGTAGCCGTCCAGCACCGGCATCTGGCAATCCATGAACACCATGTCGTAGCGGGTGGATTCCATGCTGGTCAGTGCGGCTTCGCCGTCGGTGGCGGTGTCGGCCTCGAAGCCAAGCACCGCCAGCAGCTTCTGCGCGACCAGCAGGTTCACCGGGTTGTCTTCCACCAGCAGGATGCGCACTTCGCGCGCGTTGGCTATTGGCGGCGGCAACGGCTCGGGAATCATCGCCGAGGCCAGCGTGGCGGTGTGGACGGGCTTGGGATCGGGCGGCAACACCAGGGCGCGCAGGGTTTCGTCCGGGCTCTGGCGCGGCACCAGGGTGGCGTGATCCTGCAGTTCGGTCGGCACCGGCTCTTCGCCGTACAGCCAGATTAGCCGTGCGCCATTGGCATCTTCCGGACGGGCGAGTGCGCGATGCACGGCGCGCGCGCTGTAGCGCAGCGTGTCGTGGTCGGCGATGACGCAGCGGAAGCCTTCTCCATCGCTATGGCGGCGCACGCGTTCCAGCGCTTCCTGGGTCGTTTCCATCAGCACATGCGACACGCCCCAGCTGTCGAGCAGGCGCTTGAGGCGTTGCGACAGGCGCGCATCGGAGCTGATCACCATCACGCGCGCCGCCTCGGCGCCGGTGGCCTGCTGCAGGTCGCCGATGACCTTGAGCAAGGGAATTTCGAACCAGAACGTGGCGCCGCGCCCGGGTTCGGATTCCACGCCGATGCGGCCGCCCATCAGGTCGATGATGCGTTTGCAGATCGCCAGCCCCAGCCCGGTGCCGCCGTACAGTCGCGTGGTGGAGGCGTCTGCTTGTGCAAAGGAGCGGAACAGACGCGCCTGCTGGTCCGGGGCGATGCCGATGCCGGTGTCGCGCACCTGGAAGCGCAGCAGATGCTGGGCGCGGGTTTCGCCCAGGCGACGCAGCTGGATGTCGACGCTCCCGCGTTCGGTGAACTTGATGGCGTTGCCGATCAGGTTACTCAGCACCTGGCGCAGGCGGATCGGGTCGCCGCGCACCAGCAGGCGCACCGATGGTTCGATGTCCAGGCTCAGACGCAGTTGGCGGCCTTCGGCGGTGCGCTGCAGCAGCTGCACGACGCCGTCGAGCAATTCGCGCAGGTTGAAGGTGGTGATTTCCAGTTCGAGCTTGTTGGCCTCGAGCTTGGAGTAATCGAGGATGTCGTCAACGATGCGCAGCAGCTGCAACGAGCTGCCGGTGGCGGTCTGCAGCATATCGCGCTGATCCAGGCTGAGCTGGCCGCTGGAGATCAGTTCCAGCATCGGAATGATGCCGTTGAGCGGGGTCCGGATCTCGTGGCTCATGGTGGCCAGGAATTCGCCCTTGGCCAGCGTGGCGGCTTCGGCCGCCTGTTTGGCGCGCAACAGTTCCTGTTCGAGTTCGCCGTGGCGCTGCAGTTCCTGCTGCAAGCGTTCGCGGGCCAGCTCTGCCTCCTCCAGGCGCTGTGCCAAGGCTTGCTGCGCACGTGCGGCCCGGTAGGCGGCAGCTGCGGCGCAAATGCCGCACACCACTGCCATCACTGCCGCCACCGCGGTGATCGCGCGCCAGGGGCCTTGCAGCGCAGACCACTGCAGGCCTGCACCTAGCGCTGCCGCGAGCGCCGCCAGCGTTGCCGCGATGCTCCAGGCGGGGGTGCCTCCTACCTGCGCTGTCACTCAGAGCACCGCGCTCGTGAAATCGAAGTCCAGTTCCTTGCCGACCGTCTGCACCAGGTTGCCCTGGATGAAATCCACGCCGCTCATCCACATCGCAGCGGCCGCCTGCGGGTCTTCGATGCGCTGGCCGATGATCAACAGGCCGCGCTGATGGGCGATGTCGATGACACCACGCAGTTCGTCGCGCACTGCGGCATTGCCATGCGCATCGGCGAAGCGATTGGCCATGCGCACGAAGCTCAGCGGCAACTGGGTCAGCAGTGCGTTGGCTTCGTCGCCGGGTTCGAACTGGCTGAGGCAGAACTGCACGCCGGCCGGCATCAACTTGGCGCAGAACTGCTGCACGGTGACGGCATGGATCAGCGCATCGTCCAGGCGCAGATCCACGATCAGCGATTGCCCGGCAACGCCGCGTTCGACCAGTGCCTTGAGCAGCCAGTCGGCAAAGGCGTCGCGGGCCAGCGTGCGCGGTGATTGCGACACGAACAGGCGCAGCGGCGGGCTGGCGTGCTGGTACAGATGCAGCAAGCCCAATGCGTGGTCCATGACCTGCTGGTCCAGATCGGCGATGCGCCCGGCCGCTTCGGCGGCAGGGATCACCTGACCAGCTGACAGCAGGGTGCCATCGGCCTGGCGCAGCCGCAGCAGCACCTGGTATTGCGCGGTGTCGCCGCCGGCCACGGCCACGATCGGCTGGTAGGCCAATTCGAGCTGGCCGTCGACCAGGCGCAGTTGTTCCTGTTGCTCGGCCTGGCTGGGTGCCAGATAGGTCTGTACGCCGTCGCTGCGCAGGCGCGCCTGCAGCGCAGTGCGCTCGACCGCTTCCAGCGCGCTGCCGGTGTCGTCGAAGCCCAGGCCCAGCGGTGCCACGCCGATGGCGCAGCGCACGTGCACGGATTCTTCTTCGCGCACCGGGAAGGCGTTGGCGGACAGTCGCTGACGGATCTCCAGCGCCTGCTGTTCCAGGCTGGCTTCGGGCATGTCCACGGCCAGCAACAGGAAGCTGTTGTCGTTCAAGCGCGCCAGCGGGTAAGGCTGGGCGGCATTGGCCAGGCGGTGCCCGGCCTGAGTCATCAGCCGCTCGTAGGCGGCGTAGCCATAGCGTTCGCGCAGGCCGAGCGCACTGGCGATCTCGATGAAGAACAGGCCGCCGGACTGCTTGCGCTCCAGTGCGTCGGTGAGCAGGTCCATCACGTGGCCGCGCGTGGGTAGACCGGTTTCCGGATTGCTGCGCACGCTGATCTGTTCGCCGGCTTGCTGCAGCGCTTGTTGGCGTGCGCGACGGATGCGGTTGGACACCGCGGCAATCAGATGGCGCGGGCGGATCGGTTTGGTGAGAAAGTCGTCGGCACCGCTGTCGAGCACTTCGAACTGGCGCTCCGGGTCCGGGTCGCCGGTGAGGAACACGATCGGCAGCAACTGCTGACCGGGCTGCTGACGGATCAGCGTGGTCAGGCGGATGCCGTCCAACTCGGGCATGTGCAGGTCCATCAGGATCAGATCCGGGTGATAGTCCTGGATCGCCTGCGGCACGCTGGCGGCAGCCATTTCGACCTGCGCGTGCATGCCGGCGCCGTGCAGCACGCTCTGCGCGAACAAGGCCTGCGAGCGATCGTCTTCGACGATGAGCACGCGATATGGTGCATCGGCTGCAACGTTGTCGTCGCCTTCGCGCGATGCGGCTGCGGACGTCGGCGGCGCGGTGGGCGCCGATGCCGATGCGGCACGTGCGCTGCCGACGGCGGCCGCCGGGCGCGGCGCCGCCACGGGGGCCGCCGAACTTGGCGCAGCTGCAACGGCAGGCGCAGGAATGATCGTCGCGCTTACCGGCGCAGCGTCGTCAGACGTCGCGGCAGCCTCATCGGCCCAGCGACGCCAGTGGTCGGCCGGCGGGGTCTCGGCGCGCAGTGGACGATTACGCGTGGCGGTGTCGTCACGTGTGGTGGAAACAACCGGATCTCGGGCGGCCATCGATACTCCCTACAGTCGCTGTGATTATGCGATGAACTTCACGATAGCGGGGAGCTACGTGCAGCCGGCGTGGCGGTGGGGCGCACCGGCGCGACCAGTCGACGCATGCCCCGCCACAACAATCGCCAGACCCACCACACCACCAGCGCAGCCAGCAGGCTGGAACCCACCGCAACACTCAGTGCCAGCCATGGGTGCGCCAGCGCCAGTGCCAACGCCGTGGTGGCGATGGTGTCTTCGGCCAGCGACGCGACCCAGTTGCTGGCCGGTTCGGGTGAGGTGTTGAGCAATGCGCGGGTTCCGGCCTTGAGCGTGTGACTGGTGAGCGCCACGCCGGCACCGGCCGCCAGGGCGCCCGCGCCCAAATTGCCGTCTGGCGAGAGCGTCGCCGCGGCCAGGAAGGCGCCAGCCGGCACGCGTGCCAGGGTCTGCAGCAGGTCCCAGCCCGAATCCACGCCCGGGATCTTGTCGGCGAAGAATTCGGCCACTGCCAGCGCGCCGGAGGTGCCCAGCACCCACCACGACTGCGCCGGATGCAGCGCCGGCGGCAAGTCGATCCAGCCCAGCAGGCCGGCCAGGCCGACGCCGAACACGGTGAGATAGACCCGGATGCCGGCCAGCCAGGCCAGCAGAATGCCGATCACGAACAGATGCGCTTCGCTCATGGCGTGGTTCCCTGCAAACAATTGCAGAACTATCGGATAACCGCCGGTCCAGCGCCAGCGCGACGATTGTCGGGGCTCTGGCACACTACGCCGCCCATGATTGCGCCGGCCCGTCCGGATCCAATGCCCATGAGACCAGCCGCACGCGTGCAGATCGTCCAACGTGACTCCGGCGGTGGCCGTTTCAGTGGCCGCTGGCTGTGGCTGGTGGTCGCCGTCGTATGGCTGGCCTCGCTGGGCGCGGTGTGGTGGATGGCCACGCGCACCGCCGTCCCGCGCCTGGTAGAAGCCGAGGCAGCGCTGCAGCAGGCGCAACGCAGCCAGTCCCAGCAGCGTCGGCAGATCGAGCAGTTGCAGCAGCGTCAAGTCAATCTGGCGATGTCGGACAAGATCAGCCGCGCGGCCAATACCGAAGTGCAGGCCTCGCTGGCCGAGCGCGACGAGCAGATCGCCGCGCTGCGCGCCGACGTGGCCTTCTACGAGCGTTTGGTGGGCTCCACAGCGCAGCGCAAGGGGCTCAATGCGCACTCGGTGCAGTTCACTGCCGAGGCCGGCGGCACCTGGAATTACAGCGTGGTGCTCACCCAGAACCTCAACCGTGGCGCGATCAGCCAGGGCCAGCTGCGGTTTGCGGTGGAGGGCGTGCGCGCTGGCAAGCTGGTGACGGTGAGCTGGAACGAACTTCACCAGAAGCCCGATGCTGCCGGGCAGCCGTATTCCTTCCGCTATTTCCAGCAGTTGGACGGTAGCGTGATCCTGCCGAAGGATTTCACCCCGCAACGTGTCAAAATCTCCCTGAGCGGCGATGGGGCGCCGGTCAATCAGACATTCGATTGGAAAGTCGCCGGCAATGGCGCGGGGGAGTAGCTCATGTTCGGAAACAAGTCCAACCGTGGTGCGCAGACTGTGGTCGATACCTTGATCGGGCCGCAGGTGGTCATCCGCGGCGACCTGATGTTCAGCGGCGGGCTGTATGTGGAAGGCCGCATCCTGGGCAAGGTGATTGCCGAAGAAGGCACCAGCGCCACCTTGACGGTGGCCGAGCAGGGCAGCATCGAAGGTGAAGTACGCGCGCCGGTGGTGATCATCAACGGCCAGCTGACCGGCGATGTGCACGCGGCCGAGCGGGTCGAACTGGCCGCCAATGCGCGCGTGCAGGGCAATGTGCATTACCAGGTGGTGGAAATGAGCGCCGGTGCGCAGCTCACCGGGCGGCTGATCCATGTCGCCACTGCAGGCGCAACCGCGGCGCTGCCGGCGCCAGAAGTCAGCCAAGCCGAGCCGGTGAAGGCGCTGCAGGCCGAAACCGCCGACGCCTGAGTGCAGCGTGCGCGGTGAACGCCACCGCAGCCGTGGGTTGAAGTGGGGCCGTCTGGGCCCCATGCTGACGACATGAGCACGCTCGTTTCGCTTCCTACCGCCGCCCCGGCACCGGACTACCAGTCCATCGACCGGCCACTGAACTTTTCCGTGGCCGCCGCCGCCAAGGTGCGCGAGCTAATCCAGGAAGAAGGCAATGCCGACCTGGCATTGCGTGTGTATATCCAGGGCGGCGGGTGCTCTGGCTTCCAGTACGGTTTCGAGTTCGACGAGAACCGTGCCGAGGACGATCTGGCCGTGGCCACCGATGGCGTGACGTTGCTGGTCGATCCCCTGAGCCTGCAATACCTGATGGGCGCCGAAGTGGATTACACCGAAAGTCTGACCGGCGCGCAGTTCGTGATCCGCAATCCCAATGCGAAGACCACCTGCGGGTGCGGGAGCAGCTTCAGCGTCTGAGGACGCGTGGATGCGTGCTAATTGCCGGCGTGTAGCGCGTCTTTCGGTACGGTGCCTGTTGCGATGGCAGCTTGATTCTTGCGCGTGAGATCGAGCGCGGCAGATATGCGCGCTGCGCCGGTGGGCATCGAAAGCCTGGCAATGCGTTAGGGCTCGCTGCAGGTGACGTGACTGGTCTGCGTTGTGTTCTCATCTCGCTGCGCGAGCGGTGATGATCGCGGTGCATGGCTCCCTTCGCCGCTGCAGCTCGGCGGACGACTGCAGACGACCTTCACGGTGCGGCCACCGATGCGGCCTGCGCATCGCGCGAATGGCCACTACTGCTCAGACATGCGTTTGAGTACTTCAACTGCCGAGCATTTCCGCCGCTATCCTTCACTGCGATAACAGCGATGTGCGCCACGTAACAGCGCGCAAGCAGCGTCCATGCGCGCAGTCGTGCGCTACGCGCAGCGCTCTAGCCATGTTCTGCATGATGGTAGGAACGCAGCGTGTCGCGGCCTATCGATTGCCTGATACGCAGCCGATTGCTTGAATTTCGCGCGCAACGCGCGACCGGCGCGTGCCTTAACGCGCCACTAATATCTGGGCGTTGCAGCTTTCGCCGCGCGCGCGCCGGCTTCGTGCGTGGGCGATGGTGCGTAGATCGAGATGTCCATACTGCGTGCGCGATCACCGCTGGCGTCACGATATGCGCGTTCTATCCAGGCATTGCCGCTTGTCCATGCTGATGCATCTCGGTCGACCGCGCATGCCATGCCTTGGGTCCATTCCAATCGGTGGCGCAGCAACCGCTCCTACTTCTCCCGCACGTCGATCGGGCTGCCGATGTCGCGTTGCGTGAGTATTCCTGCCTATTCCGTCCATTCACCAGAGAGCATCACTCCATGTTGCAGATCAACTCCCGATCGGCGTTTGGCCTGGCGGCCATGTTGGGCATCGCCAGTATAGTGCTCGCACCCAGCGCGCAGGCTGCGCCCGCACGCGGCACCGTGCTCACCAGCAATGTCCTGACCAGCTATACCCGTGATGCGATCGGCGCAATGCTTGCCTCTGGCTCGCAGCCCGAGCAGCCCAAATGCAACGTCCGCGTTGCCGAATTCACCTATGCAACCATCGGTGTCGAGGGCGAACCGGCCACCGCATCTGGCGTGTTGCTGATCCCGGGTGGCGAGCGTTGTAACGGCCCATATCCGTTGCTCGGCTGGGGGCGTCCGACCGAAACGGTTCGCGCTGAGGAGCAGGCCAAGGACATCCGCGATGCCAAGGGCAACGACCCGCTGGTCACGCGGCTTGCCAGCCAGGGATATGTCGTCGTCAGCAGCGATTATCTGGGGCTCGGTAAATCCAATTACGGGTTTCACCCGTACCTGCACAGTGCGTCCGAGGCGAGTGCGACCATCGATGCGATGCGCGCGGCGCGCACTGTATTGCAGCGTTTGAACACGCCGCTTTCGGGCAAGGTCATGCTGTCGGGTTATTCGCAGGGCGGCCACACTGCGATGGCCACCCAGCGTGAGATAGAGGCGCATCTGTCCAAGGAATTCCATCTGGTGGCCAGCGCCCCGATCTCCGGGCCTTATGCGCTGCAGCAGACATTTTTGGACAGCTGGAGCGGCAGCAACGCGGTGGGCGAAAGCAGCTTCGGCATCATTCTGGGCAGCTATGCCATCGTCGCGATGCAGCACACCTACAAGAACATCTATCTGGAACCCGGACAGGTGTTTCAGGAGCCGTGGGCTGCCAAAGTGGAGCCCTTGTTCCCGGGCAAGCAAAGCCTGACCGATCTGTTTCTCGGCGACACCTTGCCAGGCATCGATCAACTCAAAGCGTATTTCCAGCCTGGCTTCTACCGCGACTTTGCCAGCAACCCCGCCAACCCGTTCCGCCAGGATCTGGCACGCAACGATGTGCTGGCGTGGGCGCCGCAAACGCCGACCTTGCTGTGCGGTTCGTCCAACGATGCCACCATTCCGCTCAAGAACGCGCAGACCGCCATCGCCAGCTTCAAGCGGCGTGGCAGCAACCAGGTGGCGTTGGTGGATATCGGCACCGGCAACTCCAGCGACAACTCGGCCTTCGCCCATCTATTGACGAACGAACCGTGCATCGTAGCGGTGCGGCATCAGCTGTTGGACAAGCAGCGCTGATACAGCGGTCCTTGCTTGACCCCGCCGAAGGGTTTGCAGGTGCGGGCGTATCCCGAGCCCGCACCTGCATGGTTCTTCGCTGCAACTGGTGCAGTGCACTGCCATGACTACTGGCTAACGTGCGCGTGCTGACATGGCCGCACCTGCGCGCGGTCCGTGATGGGGGCCGCGCGACCTTGCGTGAACCCTGTTCCAAGCCGGTGGCCAGCGCGGGCGGCGCCCGCGTCTGAACACGCACCGCAAGCGCGCTCGGTAGAGTGCGTACGATGGTTGCAGGCGCTGCCGATAATCGGCAGGCTTGCGCCGATGTCAGCGTCTCTTTTTTCAACTTCCGGTTTTGCCTTCACCCACGCGCCGCTCGATCGCGGCGATGTGCTGCGTGACGATCCCGACGCCCTGGCGCGTCTGTGGCCGCAGGGCCGTGTGCTGTTGCTCGATGCCAAGGGCGCGGCGCTCGCCGACGCCGAGGGCCAGCCGCTGTTGCTGGATGGCGCGGCACTGGCCGACGGGCCGGAGGCGGCGATCTTCCTGGGCCTGCGCGATGCGGTGGGCTGGTTTTGTGTGCCGGCCGACATTGTCGCGGTGCAGGCGCCGCAGCGGATCGATCTGCGCCAGGCGGCGGCCGACTGGCCAGCCGACATTGCCACCGCCTTTGCCTATGCACGGGCGATGCTGCACTGGCAATCGCGCACGCGCTTTTGCGGCGTCTGCGGCGGGGCGATCGCGTTCCGGCGCGCCGGCTTCATCGCGCACTGCACGCAGTGCCAGACCGAGCATTACCCGCGCGTGGATCCGGCCATTATCGTGGCGGTGAGCGATGGCACGCGCTTGCTGCTCGGTCGCCAGGCCAGTTGGGCGCCGGGCCGTTATTCGGTGATTGCCGGGTTTGTCGAACCGGGCGAGTCGCTGGAGCAGACCGTGGCGCGAGAAGTGTTCGAAGAAACCCGCGTGCATGTGCAGGACTGCCGCTACCTGGGCGCCCAGCCGTGGCCGTTCCCGGGCGCGCTGATGCTGGGCTTCACTGCGCGTGCCGCGCAGACCGAGGTGCCGCAGGTCACCGGCGAGCTGGAAGACGCGCGCTGGGTCAGCCATGCGCAGGTCGGTGCCGCGTTGGCCGGCGAGGGTGACATCGGGTTGCCGCCGCGCATCTCGATTGCGCGTGCGTTGATCGAGCACTGGCACCGTACGCATGGTTGAGCCTGGCCAGCGCCGGGGCATTGCAGCGGCGCTTGCGTCCGCTCGGCTAGACTCGGCTGAGGAGGCCCACCCATGTTCACCACCCTGGTAGCCGTTGTCGTCGCACTCACGCTGGGCCATCTGGTGCCGGCGCAGGCGGCCAGACTGCGCAATTTCGCCTGGTTCGGCCAATGGTTGCGCCGGCTGGACAGTGACGCGGCCGGGCGCGGTGCGTGGCAGGGCCGCTATGGCATGCTGCTGGCAGTGCTGCCGGCGTTGCTGCTGGTGCTGCTGGTGCAGTGGCTGCTGGACGATGTCTGGCATGGCTTTCTGGATTTGCTGTTCGGCGTGGCCGTGCTGGCCTGGACCTGGGGCCCGCGCGATCTGGATCGCGATGTGGAAGCGGTGATCGACGCCGACGAGCCGCACACGCGGCGCGACGCGATTTCGCACCTGCAGGCTGCAGGCGGCAGCGTGCATGAAGACGCGCCGTCGCTGGTGGAAGCGGTGGTGGTCAATGGCCTGCGGCGCTGGTTTGCGGTGCTGTGGTGGTTTCTGCTGCTGGGGCCGTTCGGCGCGGTGTTGTACCGGCTCACTGCATTGGCGGTGGAAAGCCCGCTGGCGGTCCTGCTGCCGCCACGCAATCTGGCCGGCGCGCGTTGGTTGCTGGCGGTGCTGGAATGGCCGGTGGCGCAGTTGATGACGGTGTCGATGGCACTGGTGGGTAACTTCGACACCGTGTTCCGTGCCTGGCGCGAAGCCGATGGCAACCGTTGGTCGCTGGAACCGCATTTTCTCGGCGCCGTTGCACGTGCCAGCGTCAGCGCAGAGCTGCGCGAAGAAGCGCACGACTACACCGATTCGGGCCTGGTGCCGGTCTGGCGCCGCCTGCCGGAAGTGCGCGATGCGATGAGCCTGGTCTGGCGCGTGCTGCTGCTGTGGTTGGTGGTGCTGGCGTTGTTGGTGATTGCCGGATGGGTGCGATAACACCGCGTCGATGACAAGCAGTGAATCACCCGTGCAACCGGTGATGGAAAGCTCAAACGCATCGCCATTGACGTCGACGACAAGCCGGCTGCCATCTTCGAACTGGATGACGACTTCGCTTGGTCGGTGATGTCGAACAGTCTTAACTGCCTTCCCGGTTAAGAGCTCAGTCGCGCGCTGGGATGCTTGTCCCAAGTTCACAGCGTTGATGCTTGCGGTCTAACCCGGCGCCAGCAGCGTAAACGGGTACCACGGCAGGTTCCTTGCGACCCAATATGTGGGCAGCGCCCACAACCAGAATTTTGGTTCGGACATCACTGCGACGACCGGGGCAAACCAGCGCGCGCGCCAGCCGGCTTTCCACGCGATCAGGCCGGGCAGGGCAAACAGGCCAAGCACGGCGGCCGGATTCATGGCGAAGGCGCCGGGCAGGTCGAAATGCACCAGCGCATGCAGCGCGCGGGTCATGCCGCAGCCGGGGCAGTAGCAGCCAGTGACAGCACGAAAGATGCAGGGCGGAAACGGGCTATTGCTCGCATTCGGATCGAAGCGATACAGCAACGACACGCCAAAGGCGGCCACGCTGGTGGCCGCCCCCAGTCCAAGCCAATGGCGTGGACGCAGTTCCATTACTGCATGTGCTGCAACTGCTGCATGTAATCCATGTAGCCCTGCATGCCGCCGGTGGCCACCATGCCGATGTTGATCAGCAGGCCGATGGCAGCCAGCACGCTGGTGACGATGCACCAGGTCTTGGCGGTGTTGGAGGCGCGACGTGCGCCATCGATGTCGCCCTGGTTGAGCAGGCCGTTGACCTTGCTGGAAAACACGATCGCCACGATGCCGGAGATCAGGGCCGGGCAGCACAGGCAAAAGCCGAGCACGGTGGAAACGATCGCCCAGATCAGGTGATTCGGCACCGGGCCGGGCGCGGCGCTGGACGAGGGTTGGATCGGCGGTGGCATGGCACTCATGGTGAAGCTCCTTGGGTGGTAAACGACAACAAACGGATCGGGTGCGAGGGGAGGGAGATGGTGGCCGCAGCGCGACGGACGGCAGCGTGCGACGTGCCTGCAGGGCGGTACAGCGCTGCAACCGCGCACTGCCGACAGGCGCGCCGGCTGCCGGTTGCAGCAGATGCCTCAGACACCAGATTGAGCACGACGACATCCCCCGGTACGACCGGCCGCGTCCGTTTGGCGGGCGCGGCGGCAAAGCGTGCAATGGCGCACAGGCTACTCGCGGTGCGTGACGGACGCAAAGCCCGCACCTGCCGGGCTCAGGGCTGATCCTGACGCAGTGCGCGCACCTGGCGTTCCAAGAGCTCGGCGCTGGCTTGATCGCCGGCAATCGCTGCACCTGCCACCACTTCGATCTGCGCGCGCATCCGCCGCGGCACCCGCATGCGGCCCAGGCGCGTGTCGCGCCGGCTCCACATGCTCGACCACATGCCGCGCAGCGCCATCGGAATCACCGGCACGCTGCGGCGCTGCAGAATCTTCTCAACCCCCGATTTGAATGGCGCGATCTCGCCATCCTTGGTCAACGCACCCTCGGGGAAGATGCACACCAGCTCGCCATCGGCCAGCGCGGCATCGATGCGGTCGAAGGCTTGCTGCATCAGCGCAGGGTCTTCGCGCGCGCCGGCGATCGGGATGGCCTTGGCGGTACGGAAGATCCAGCGCATCACCGGGATGCGGAAGATCTTGTAGTACATGACGAAGCGCACGGGGCGCGGAATCACCGCCGACAAAATCAGCGCGTCCATGTAGCTGACGTGGTTGCACACCAGCAGGGCTGCGCCCTCGTCGGGCACGTGTGCGGCGATGTCGCGCGCGCGCAGTCGGTACAGCACGCTCACCAGCACCCAGCTGAGGAAGCGCATCAGGAACTCGGGCACCAGGGTGAAGATCCACAGCGCCACCAGCGTATTGGCGATGGCCAGCGCCAGAAACACCTGCGGAATGCTCAGCCCCGGCAGCGGAATGCGCTGCCCGAACAGCACCACCTGCGGCAGCTGCAGCGCGATGCCGATGATGGCGGCGGCCACGATGAACAACGCGTTCTGAATGTTGAGCCCGGCGATCACGCGCGACAGCTCGGCCTTGGGCGTGCGGCTCTGGATCAGGGCGAACAGCGGCACCACGAACAGGCCGGTGAACAGGCCGATGCCGACCAGATCGATGATCAACCGCACGCTGCCGGGCTGCTGCACGAACTGGCCGATCGACAGGTCGCTCGCCGGCGCGGCACCAGGACGGGCGAAATACAGATCCAGCAGGAAGGCGCTGATGCCGAACGCACCCAGCGGCACCAGGCCGATTTCCACGGTGCGCCCGGACAGCCGTTCGCACAGCAGCGAGCCCACACCGGTGCCGATCGAAAACAATGCCAGCGCGAACACGTACAGGTCCTGCTGTCCGCCCAGGTTGAGCTGCGCATAGGTGGGCAACTGCGCGGTCAGCATGGTGCCGATGAACCAGAACCACGACACACCTAACACCGAGTTGCGCACCGCCAGCGTGCGCCGGGTCAGGCGCATGATGGCGCGCGATTCGGGGATGGGATTCCAGTTGATCTTCAGCTCGGGCGCGCCGGCGTCGACGCGCGGTACCAGCCGCGCCACCAGGTTGCCGGTGACGGCGATGACGATCACCGCAGTGGCCGCAGCTTCCGGACCATGGCTGCCGGCGATCTGGAAGATCAACCCGCCGAAGATCATGCCGCACAGGATCGAGATGGAGGTGCCCATCTCGACCAGGCCGTTACCGCCGGTGAGTTCTTCCGGCTTCAGCACCGAGGGCAGGATCGAATATTTCACCGGCCCGAACAGCGTGGACTGCAGGCCGGTGCAGAACAGCGCAATCAGCAGGATCACCATGTTCTCGGTGATGAAGCCCACCGCAGCCAGCGACATGATCGCAATCTCCATCGTGGTGGTGATCACGATGAGCTTCTGCTTTTCCAGCTTCTCGGCGATCTGCCCGGCCAGCGCGGAGAACAGGAAGTACGGCAGGATGAACAATGCCGGCGCCAGGTTCGTATACAGCGTGCGCTGCGCGGCATCGATACCGAGATAGAACAACAGGCCGATGATGGCCTGCCGATAGACATTGTCGTTGAACGCGCCCAGCGCCTGGACGGCGAAGAACGGCAAGAAGCGGCGCTGCCTGAGCAAGGCGAACTGACTGTGACCGGACATGCAATTTCCTTTGCGAACGCGCGCAGCCTAGCAGGCTTCCACCGCGTGCTGGTGGATGGCCACTGCGTTCAGCGGGTGATACGTGCCGGCCGCTTGGGTTGCGTGAGCTGGGCACCCAGCAAGGCCACAAAGGCGCGCGCGGCCGGGCTGGGGTCGGGCCGCCACACCGCGTAGGTCAGAAAGCGGTAGTGCTCCTTCAAGGCGACCGTGACCACCCCGCGCATGGCCCCGGCCATGGTCTGCGGAACGATGCCCACGCCCAGATCGGCGGCGACCAATTCGCGCACCAGATCGGCATGGGTCACTTCGTATTGCTGGCGCTGCCGCAGGCCGGCCTGCGCAAAGGCGGCATCGATGATGCCGCGGACGCCGGCACCGGGAATCAGCCCGGCCATTGGTTCGTCGTCCAGCTCGGCCAGTGCGACCCGCTTGCGTGCGGCAAAGCGGTGGCCGGGGGCGACGATCAAGGCCAGCGCCTCTTCATGCAGCAGCAGGCGCTGCGCCGGCACCGCGACCTGCGGGCCGACGCCGACCAGGGCGACATCCAGGCGGCCTTCGCCCAGATCGTGCAGCAAGGCCTCGCTCATGGCGGTGCGCAGGTGCACGTCCACCCGCGCATGTGCGCTGCGGAACGCATGCAGTAATGCCGGCAGCTGCACGGTGGTGAGCGAGGAGATCTGCCCCAATGCGAGCCGCCCGCGCACGGTGCCCAGGGCCTGGGCCATTTCCTCGTGCAGGCGCTCGGCCGCGCGCAGGGTCTGGCGGGCGTTGTGCAGGAACACCTCGCCAGCGGCAGTGGGCCGCACCTGGCGGGTGCCACGTTCGAACAGGCGCGCGCCGAAGGTCTCTTCAATCTTGGCAACCTGGTGGCTGAGTGCCGATTGCACGGTGTTGCAGCGACGTGCGGCCGCGGTGAAACCCCCTTCTTCGGCCACGGCCACGGCAAATTCCAGTTGGCGCAAGGTCAGCATGCAATCTCGCAATACGATGGCTGTGGTGAAAACAATACATTGGAAAGATGCCAGCCGGCTGGCCACACTGCGCACATCCCTTGACCAGGCAGTTGCCATGCGTACCGCGCCCACCTCCCTCCCGCCTTTGCCACGCCGCCTGGTGCTGCTGATGGCCGCCGCCACCGGGCTGGCGGTGGCGAGCAACTATTACGCCCAGCCGCTGCTGGAAACACTCGCGCAGGCATTCGGTATCCAGGTGCGCAGCGCCGGTGCGGTGGTCACGGCGGCACAGCTGGCTTACGCGGCGGGATTGCTATTGCTGGTGCCACTGGGCGACCGGCTGGAGCGGCGCGGACTGATCGTGGGCCTGTTCGTGCTCAGCGCGCTTGGCCTGCTGGTCAGCGCCGGTTCGCACAGTTTTACGATGTTGCTGGTCGGCACGATTGTGACCGGCGCCAGTTCGGTGGCGGCGCAGATCCTGGTGCCGTTCGCCGCCACGCTGGCCGCCCCGCACGAACGCGGTCGGGTGATCGGCACGGTGATGAGCGGATTGCTGCTGGGCATCCTGCTGGCGCGCACCGCCGCCGGCGTGCTGGCCGGTGTGGGCGGTTGGCACACGGTGTACTGGATTGCCTCGGTCGCGCTATTGCTCACCGCCGGGTTGTTGTGGCGCGGGCTGCCGCGCCATCCGGGCAATGCGCAACTGTCGTACCCGCAGTTGGTGGGCTCGGTGCTGACGCTGCTGCGCGACGACGCGGTGCTGCGTTCGCGCTCGGTACTGGGGGGGCTGATCTTTGCCGGCTTCAGCATGTTCTGGACCACACTGGCGTTTCTGTTGTCCGGGCCGAACTATGGCTATAGCACTGCGGTGATCGGCTTGTTCGGCCTGATCGGTGCGGCCGGTGCACTGGCCGCCAATCGCTCCGGGCACTGGTCCGATCACGGCCATGGCGACCGCGTGAGCTGGGGCGGGCTGGTGATGTTGCTGCTGTCGTGGGGCATGCTGGCGTTTGCGCCGCACTCGATCGTGCTGCTGATCGTCGGTGTGCTGCTGCTGGATATCGCGGTGCAGGGTGTGCATATCGCCAACCAGAGCGTGATCTATCAGCGCAACCCGCATGCGCGAAATCGCATCACCTCCGCTTACATCACTTGCTACTTTATCGGTGGTGCGGTGGGCTCGACGCTGGGCACAGCGGCGTATGCGCAGGCCGGCTGGATGGGCGTGGTGATCGGTGGCGCGGTGCTTGCGGCGGCGGCGCTGGGTTGGGTGGGGCTGAGCGTGGCGCGCAAGCAGTGGAAGTGAGCGTGGCCGGTGGAAGCGACGACGCGATTTAGCCGATGTGGCGCTTGCCCGGCATTGCAGTGTTCGGCGCCGCCTTGTCCACGGATGCTGCGTCGGTGGCGCGGCGTCAACGCCTGGCGATCAACGCTGCGCTAGGCCTTGTTGATCGCCAGACGCGGCGGATTCTCTGCCGGTGCCGTCGTCACCGCCAATGCTGCAGCACGCAGCTTGGGAAGCAGGCGCAGCGTCAATGCCAGCTGGTCGCGTACCAGGCGTTGTTTGGGTGGCAACTGCACGGCGTGGTGTTCCAGCGCTTCGGCGGTGGCGAGTTCTTCGCTTTCGTCGTGTACCGGCAGCGGTTGGCGCTGGCCGAGTGCGCTGGCGATTTCGCTCAGCGCGCGCTGCAGGTACTCGCCGGCCTTGGCGATGGTGGCGTCGTGTTCGCCCTCGAGCGCGGCGCGATGCGCGCCCAGTGCAGACAGATAGCCGAGCAAGGTGTTGGACAACGCCAGAAAGCGAAAGCCCGCATCCAGATTGCGCCGGTAGCGGCCGGGTTCGCGCAGCATGTTGGATAACGCCACGGACAACGCGGCATCGGCGTTATGCATGTCGCGGCGTGCGATGCGGTAGGGCAGGTCGTCGCGCATGCCGCTGGCGTATTGCTCCAGTACCTGGGTGAGATAACGCGCGCAGCTGGCCAGCACCGTGGCCATCACCTGGTTGAGGCGACGGCCCTGCCAGTCCGGCAGGATCAGGAACGACGCGGCGGCCGCAATGGCGCAGCCGATCAGCGTGTCGATCAGGCGCGGCCAGATCAGCACGAAGCCATTGCCGAGCAGGTTGAAGCAGAACAGCGCCATCACCGTGATGCCGGCGGTGGCCAGCATGTAGCGATCGGTGCGGGTGATGAAGAACACCAGCGCCGCAACCAGCGCCAGCAGCAACTGCACTTCGGTCCCGGGGAACAGCTGCATCAGCGCCCAGGTGGCGACCAGGCCGATCAGGGTGCCGGCGATGCGTTGCACCAGTCGCAAGCGCGTGGCGCCGTAATTGGGCCGGCACACGAACGCAGTGGTAAGCAGGATCCAGTACCCGTTGTCGGCATGGATGGACTGCATGATGGCGTAGCCGACCAGCAGCGCGATGGCCATGCGCAGGCCGTGGCGGAACAGCACCGAGCCGGGCGTGAGTTGCTGCACCAGCCGTGCGCCCATTTCGCGCAAGGTATGTGGCGAGGAATCGCGCAGCCGGGTATCGAGGTTGTCGCTGGTGGAATCGGATTGCGCTGCTTCCGACAACCTGCGTTCGATGCTCTGCAGATTGGTCACCAGCAGTTCCAGTGCGCCGAGCAGGCGTGCCAGTGCGGGGTCGGCGCGCGCGTGCAGATAATCCAGCGACTGGCGCAGGTCTTCGGTGGCCAGGCGGCTTTTGTCGCCGTAATCGAACGGATGCCGTAGGCGGATCGCCTCGCCCAACGCCGCGCACGCCTTGCCTTGCAAGGCGAGCAGGCGCTGGCAGCGATACAGCACGTCGCTATGGAAGAATGCGTCGGTCAGCGCTTCGTACGGGTAATGCGACGAGCTGGCCCGCTCATGAAATTCCTGCGCCATGTAATACAGCCGGAAATACAGGCCAGATTGCACGCCCGGTCGCCCCGAGCGACCGAAGCGGCTCATGATCGCGGTCTTGGCCGCGTTGAGCGCGCCGACCACCTTGGCGTTCTGTTCGGCCAATGCCAGCCGGCGTGCATGCAGATCGCTCTGGCGCACTGGTTCGAACAGATCGGCCTTGAGCTTGAGATAGCGGCCCAATTCGAAAAACAACCGCGACAGCCGCTCGCGCACCGGGCGATTGGCGAACAGCAGGGTCCACAGGATCGACAGCACGCCGTACCAGGTCGCCCCGATCAGCAGCAGCGCCGCGCCGTGCCAGGCGATCGACGGATGGTGGCTGCCATGTTGGTCCATGCCGATCATGGCGTAGATCGACAAGGCGACCGTCGCCTGCGCGATCGAGGCATAGCGCTCGCCCAGCGCACCGAGCAGCGTCAACGAGAACGTGGCCAGCGCCATGCCGATCACGAACGGCAGCGGATACGGAAACAGCAGTACCACCGACGCGGCAGCGGCGGCGAAGCACAGCAGCGACAGCAGCACCGACTTGATGCGGCCCAGCCAGTTGTCGTCTGTCTCGGCGATGGCGCTGGCGATCGCGCCGAGGAACAGCGCCGGTACCGCGGTGAGTTGCTGCCAGTGCCAGCACACGCCCATCGCCACCGCCAGCGCGATGAACACACGCAGGCCATAGCTGGCCTTTTCATGGGCCCACAGGCGGCTGAGGCGGGTTTCGAAGGAAGTGGTGGCCACGGTCTGTCGATGGGCAAGCGTGCCCGGCATTATTGCCGCAGGCGCGCGCCGCCGGTGTGGACAGGGGCTAGTCCTTTGTCAGTAGCCGGCATGTGTGCGGACTGGAGCGGAGTACGCGATTGCCCCGCAGCCCCGCTGCACGCAGCCGTGCGAACTGCGCGTCAGGCCAGCTGCACGGCCGTCTATCGCGCTTGGCGACCTTGCAACCTGTGGTCGCGAGCTTGAATACCGCCTTGTCGGCGACCACCAGCGATCTGTTGCTCTGTTCGGCCGACAACCAGCGGATGTCCGTGCTTGCCCCCCATCCGCCCTTCGGGCACCTTCCCCCGCCGGCGGGGGAAGGACGCGGTTCAGGCCTGCGCCTGCTGCTCGCGGGCGATGGCACGCCAGCCGATATCGCTGCGCTGGAAGGCGCTGGGCCAGTGGATCGGCTGCAGGCCGGCGTAGGCGGTGCGCTGGGCGTCCTGCACGCTGTCGCCCAGGGCGGCCACGCACAGCACGCGGCCACCGGCGCTGATCACCTGCCCGTCGGCATTCAGCGCGGTGCCGGCATGGAAGACCTTGGCGCTGGCCGGCACCTGGTCCAGGCCGGTGATGATCTCGCCGGTGACCGGGCTTTCCGGATAGGGACTGGCGGCGATCACCACGCCCAGCGACGGACGCGGGTCCCACTGCGCTTGCGTGCGGTCGAGCTTGCCGTCGATGGCCGCGTTGAGCAGATCGACCAGGTCCGACTGCAGGCGCAGCATCACCGGCTGGGTTTCCGGGTCGCCGAAGCGCACGTTGAATTCGATCACCTTGGGCGCGCCATGCGCATCGATCATCAGCCCAGCGTAGAGAAAGCCGGTGAACGGCACACCGTCGGCGATCATGCCCTGCACGGTCGGCTCGACCACCTCGCGCATGACGCGCGCATGCACCTCGGGCGTGACCACCGGGGCCGGCGAATACGCACCCATGCCGCCGGTATTGGGGCCGGTGTCGCCATCGCCGACACGTTTGTGGTCCTGGCTGGTGGCCATCGGCAAGGCGTGGGTGCCGTCGACCATCGAGATGAAGCTGGCTTCTTCGCCATCGAGAAATTCTTCGATGACCACGCGTGCGCCGGCGTCGCCGAAGGCATTGCCGGAAAGCATGTCGCGCACCGCGTCTTCGGCTTCTGCCAAGGTCATCGCCACGATCACGCCCTTGCCGGCGGCCAGGCCATCGGCCTTGACCACGATCGGCGCGCCTTTTTCGCGCACATACGCAAGCGCCGCATCCACGTCCGTATGCACCGCGTAATACGCCGTGGGGATGCCGTGGCGTGCGAGGAAATCCTTGGCGAAGGCCTTGCTGCCCTCCAACTGCGCGGCTTTGGCGGTGGGTCCGAAGATGCGCAGGCCGGCGGCGTGGAAGCGGTCGACCACGCCCAGCACCAGCGGCACTTCCGGGCCGACCACGGTGAGCGCGACGGCTTCGCGCTGCGCCAGTGCCAGTAGGCCGTCGAGGTCATCGACCTTGATCGCGACATTGCGGCATTTGGCTTCGGTGGCAGTGCCGGCATTGCCCGGTGCCACCAGCACCTCGCTCACGTGCGCGGACTGCGCGATCTTCCAGGCCAGGGCATGTTCACGGCCGCCGGAGCCGATGACAAGGATTTTCAAGGGAGCTGCTCGCTAGTACGGGGGAAAGGGGGGGGCTACCTGCAGCCTTCGCGCTGCAGTGCGTTGGGAAATGGGTAAGTCCAGGTCTTGGGGTCGAGTGCGAACACGTGCGTCTTGTCGAGGGCAACCCCGCAATCGCTGCCGTGCTCGTGAACACGCAGCGGCCAGGTACGCGCCTGCGGCCTGCTGTTGTCCACGTCCAGCGCGAAATCCACATCGAAGGCCCCGGCAAGGCACTGCGCCTGCGTCTGGTCCGGCTCGCGCGCAGCGTCGTCGCAGGCCAGTGCACCGCTGTTGTCGATATGCGCACGCAGCGAGCCGGCATTGACCAGCCCCTTGGGGCCCGGCACGACCAGATCCTGCGATTGCAGCATCAGGCCCTGGCCCATCCAGAAACTGTGCACGGCAAAGCCGTAGAAGTCGCTGCCTAGCCGCAGCACGTCCACGCTGCCGGGATTGCCATCGCTGCCGAAGGTGTCGGACAGCTTTTCGGCCACCACCTTGAAGCCGTCGCCGTCGCCACGCAGCACGAAGAAATCGATCAGACCAGGGTTGCCGTGGCCGCCATCGCTGAGGTTGTGGCAGACCGCCAGCAGTTGCTGCACCTGTTCGCCCACCACGACCGGTTGTTCGGCGCAGACCTGGCTATCGGCCTTGAAACCGTCGGCTTCACCGCTCCATTGCGTGGCCAGGCCGGCCTTGGCACCGTAGCGCGTGCGCAAGAACCCATCTAGCCGCTCGGTGCGGCTCAGATGGGCGCTGTTGGCGGGCGCTGCAGGGGCCGCGGCAACCGGCGCCGCAGCCGGCGCAGGACTTTGCTTGCACGCGCTCAACAGTACGGCGGTC
This sequence comes from Xanthomonas prunicola, assembly GCF_002846205.1. Taxonomy (GTDB): domain Bacteria; phylum Pseudomonadota; class Gammaproteobacteria; order Xanthomonadales; family Xanthomonadaceae; genus Xanthomonas; species Xanthomonas prunicola. The sequence goes on along the minus strand of NZ_PHKV01000002.1, from coordinate 592,302 downwards.
GCAATGAACGCGGCAAAACAACCCAAACGCTGCATCGACCTAGCCCTGTGTCGGTGACATCAATGCCGGAAGTGGCGCACGCCGGTGAACACCATCGCAATGCCGTGTTCGTCGGCGGCAGCGATCACTTCGCCATCGCGCATCGAGCCGCCCGGCTGGATCACCGCCTTGATGCCGGCCGCGGCCGCAGCGTCGATGCCGTCGCGGAACGGGAAGAACGCATCCGATGCCATCACCGAGCCGGCCACCGTGAGCTTGGCTTCTTCGGCCTTGAGCGCGGCGATCTTGGCGCTGACCACGCGGCTCATCTGCCCGGCGCCCACGCCAATGGTGCGGTTGTCCTTGGCATAGACAATGGCGTTGGATTTGACGTACTTGGCCACGCGCCAGGCGAACAGCAGATCGCCCAGTTCCGCCTCATTGGGTGCGCGCTGGGTGACCACGCTCAGTTCGCCCAGCGACATGCCGCGGTTGTCGGCCGATTGCATCAACAGGCCCGAGCCGATCCGCTTGGTGTCGTAGTTGTTGAGGCCATTGCCGTGCGGAATCTTGAGCACGCGCACGTTGGCCTTCTTGGTGGCGTATTCCAGCGCGCCGGCCTCGTAATCCGGCGCGATCAGCACTTCGACGAACTGGCGATCGAGGATGGCTTTGGCCGTTGCTGCATCGAGCGTCTTGTTGAAGGCCAGGATGCCGCCGAATGCGCTGGTCGGGTCGGTCGCGTAGGCCAGTTCGTAGGCATCGCCGCAGGCTGCGCCCACTGCCACACCGCAGGGATTGGCGTGCTTGACGATCACGCAGGCCGGCGCATCGAACTGGCGCACGCATTCCCACGCTGCATCGGCATCGGCCAGGTTGTTGTAGCTGAGCTCCTTGCCCTGCAGTTGCTGGAAGGTGGCCAGCGTGCCCGGCACCGGATACAGGTCGCGGTAGAACGCGCCGGACTGGTGCGGGTTCTCGCCGTAGCGCAGGTCCATCACCTTGATGAAGTTGGAATTGATCTGCGCCGGGAACGGGCTGCGCGTTGGCACGTTTTCGGTGCTGTCGGCCACTGCCGAGAGATAGTTGCTGATCGCCGCGTCGTACTGCGCCACGCGGTTGAATGCGGCCACGGAGAGCGCAAAGCGCTTGGCCGCCGACAGCTGGCCGTCGTTTGCTTCCAGTTCGGCCAGCAGGTCGGCGTACTGGGCCGGGTCGGTGGCCACTGCCACGCGGGCGAAGTTCTTGGCCGCGCTGCGCAGCATCGCGGGGCCGCCGATGTCGATGTTTTCCACCGCGTCGGCCAGCGTGCAATCGGCTTGGACCGTCACCGATTCGAACGGATACAGGTTCAGCACCAGCAGGTCGATCGGCACGATGCCGTGTTCGGCCATCACCGCTTCATCGACACCGGCGCGTCCCAGCAGGCCACCGTGCACCAGCGGGTGCAGGGTCTTGACGCGACCGTCCATCATTTCCGGGAAGCCAGTAAGGTCGGCGACGTCTTTCACTGGCAGGCCCGCCTCGCGGATCGCCTTGGCTGTGCCGCCGGTGGACAGCAGCTCGACGTTGCGCGCGACCAGCGCGCGGGCCAGGTCGATCAGGCCGGTCTTGTCGGAAACGGAGAGCAGGGCCCGGCGCACGGGTAGGAAATCAGAGGCCATCGGTGGGGGATGTCGTTGCGGAGCAGCCGATATTGTAGGCTGCGCCAGCGCTCGAATGGACTCAACACCCCGTATGGCTTCGATCTACGCATTGAAGGGACGCTTCCAGGCGCTGCTGCGGCCGATGGTGGGCGCGCTGTATCGCGGCGGCATCACCGCCAATCAGGTAACGCTTATCGCAGCGGCGGTGTCGCTGATGGCGGCGGCGGTCGTGTTGCGCGGCGGCCCCAGCTGGCCGCTGCTGTATCTGTTGCTGCCGGTGTGGATGCTGCTGCGCATGGCGCTCAATGCGGTGGACGGCATGCTGGCGCGCGAGTTCGGCCAGCAATCGCGGCTGGGCGCCTACCTCAACGAATTATGCGATGTGGTGGCCGACGCCGCGTTGTACTTGAGCCTGCTTGGCGTGCCCGGTGTGAGCGTGCACTGGCTATGGATCTTCGCGCTGTTGGCGGCGCTGACCGAATACGCCGGCGTGCTCGGCCTGATGGTCGGTGCCAGCCGCCGTTACGACGGGCCGATGGGCAAGAGCGACCGCGCCTTCGTCATCGGCGTGCTGGGTGTGGGCCTGGCCAGCGGGCTGCTGGGTGCGCGCGGGGTCACCTGGGCGGCCATTGCGCTGAGTCTGGCCTGCGTGGTCACGGTGTGGCGGCGGGTGCGGTCTGGCCTGGCCGAGGCGCCCGCAGGCGCCTAGTGGCACATCCTGCAGCAGCACCGCCGGGCGCGCTGCCTGCGGGGTGATCTTTGCGATTCAACCTCTTCGATTTTTTCAGGATGCTTCGATGCGCACAGTGCTAGAGCGCGAGTTCGTCAGTTTCGATGGTGCGCCGCTGTTTTACCGGCATTGGCCGCTGCACGATGCCGCTGCCACCGGCACGCCCAAGGCGGTGGTGTTGCTGCATCGCGGCCACGAGCACTCCGGCCGGGTGATGCATCTGGCCGAAGAGCTCGACATGCCCGACACGCAGTTCTTCGCCTGGGACGCACGCGGCAACGGTCGCTCGCCCGGCGTGCGCGGCGATGCGCCTGGCTTCGAGGCGTTGGTGCGCGATCTGGACAGTTTCATCGCGCATCTTCGCGCCACCCATGGCATCGCGGTGCAAGACATCGTGGTGATTGCGCAGAGTGTGGGCGCGGTGGTGGCCGCCACCTGGGTGCACGATTACGCCCCGCCGCTGCGCGCCCTGGTGCTGGCATCGCCGGCGTTCAGGGTGAAGTTGTACGTGCCTTTTGCGCGCGCCGGGCTGGCACTGCTGCATGCGCTGCGCGGTAACTTTTTCGTCAACAGTTACGTCAAGCCGCAATGGTTGACGCATGATCCGGCGCGCGTGGAAAGCTATCGCGCCGATCCGTTGATCACCCGCCCCATTTCGGTACGTGTGTTGCTTGGCCTGTCTGCAGCGGCCGATCGCGTGGTGGACGATGCGCAGGCGATCACCGTGCCGACCCAGTTGCTGGTCTCCGGCGCGGATTTTGTCGTGCATCGCGGTCCGCAGGACCGCTTCTATGAAAACCTGCGGTCGCCGATCAAACAGCGCCACTGGTTGCCTGGGTTCTTCCACGACACCCTGGGCGAGCGCGATCGTGCGATTGCGATCGCGCATATCCGCCAGTTCGTTCAAGCGCGTTTTGCACAGCCGCCGGTGCGTGCCGAGTTGCGCGATGCGCACCGCGCCGGGCCCAGTTTCGAAGAGGCCGAACGGCTGGCCTGGCCGCCGCAGCGCAACAGCCTGCAAGACCTGCGCTGGCGTGGCGTGCGTGCCGGCCTGCGCCTGGGCGGAAAGCTCTCCGAGGGCATCGCGCTTGGGCTGCAGACCGGCTTCGATTCGGGCAGTACGCTGGATTACATCTATCGCAATCAGGCGCGTGGCCGCGGGCCGCTGGGCCGCATGATCGACCGCACGTATCTCAATGCGATCGGCTGGCGCGGCATCCGCATCCGCGGCAACCATCTGGGCGAGTTGCTGCGCGATGCGACGTCACGCCTGCGTGGCGCCGGCAAGCCGGTGCGTGTGCTGGATGTCGCCGCCGGGCACGGGCGGTATGTCCTTGAAGCGTTGGGCAGCGGCGCGCAGCGTGCCGATGCGATCGTGCTACGTGATTTCAGCCCGCTCAACGTCACCCAGGGCACTGTCCTGATCCAGACGTTGGGCGCAGGGGACATCGCACGTTTCGAGCAGGGCGACGCGTTCGACCCGGCGGCGTTGGCGGCGGTGCAGCCGGCACCGACGTTGGCGGTGGTGTCCGGCCTGTACGAACTGTTTGCCGACAACGACCAGGTCGCGCGTTCGCTGGCCGGTCTTGCTGCAGCGGTGCAGCCGGGTGGCTACCTGCTCTACACCGGGCAGCCCTGGCATCCGCAGCTGGAATTCATTGCGCGCGCGCTGACCAGCCACCGCGAGGGCGTGGCCTGGGTGATGCGCCGGCGTAGCCAGCAGGAGATGGATGCGTTGGTTGAGGCGGCGGGTTTCCGCAAGGTGGCGCAACGCATCGATGCGTTCGGCATCTTCACCGTGTCGATGGCGCAACGGATCGACGCATGAGCCAAGCTGCGCGCCCGTTCGGCCGTGCCGCGCTCTGGCTGGCGTTGCTGGGGCCGTTTTTCTTCCTCAGCTACGGCTTGGCCAATACGCTGGCCGGGCGGGCAACGCAGGTGTCGTCGGTGGTGTTTGGCTGGGAACACGGCATGCCGTTCTGGCCGTGGACCATCGTGCCGTATTGGTCGATCGATCTGTTTTACGCAGTGTCGTTTTTTGTCTGCCGCAATCGCCGCGAGCTGGACACGCATGCATTGCGCCTGCTGAGTGCGCAGGTGATCTGTGTGGCGTGTTTCTTGCTGTGGCCGCTGCGCTACAGCTTCGTGCGGCCAGAGACCGATGGCGTGTTCGGCTGGTTGTTCGCGGTTCTGCTGGGTTTCGACAAACCCTTCAATCAGGCACCGTCGCTGCACATCGTGCTGTTGGTGGTGTTGTGGGTGCGCTATGCCCAGCATCTTTCCGGTGTCTGGCGCTGGCTGCTGCATGGTTGGTTCGCATTGATCGGCGTGTCGGTGCTGACCACGTATCAGCATCACTTTGTGGATATTCCCACCGGGCTCGCGGCGGGCTGGTTGTGCGTGTGGCTGTGGCCGGAGCGTATCGCTGCACCCTTCGCGCAGGCGCGGCTTGCCCACGACCCGCAGCGTTGGCGGTTGGCTGCGATGTATCTGGCCGGCGCGCTGGTCAGCGGCGCGCTTGCGCTGTGGAGCGGCGGCGCAGCGCTATGGTTGCTGTGGGTCACCCTGGCCGTCGTGCTGGTGAGTTTGAATTACGCGTTGCTGGGGCCGGGCGGGTTCCAGAAGCGCGGCGATGGGCGGTTGAGTCTTGCCGCGCGCTGGTTGTATGCGCCGTATCTGTTGGCGGCATGGTGCAACTCTCGGTTATGGACGCGCCGCGCCCCATCGCCGCGTGCGGTCTGCGATGACGTATGGTTGGGGCGGATTCCGTTACCCGGCCAACGCGATGAGATTGCCGCAGTCGTCGACGTCTCTGCAGAGTTGTCGTTGTACGCCGCACGTGCGCACGACCATGTGGTGCCGATGCTCGACCTGGTCGCAGCGTCGCCAGCGCAATTGCGCACCGCAGCGCAGGCGATTGAACAGGCGCGTGCGCACGGTCCGGCGCTGGTGTGTTGCGCACTGGGCTATTCGCGCAGTGCTGCCAGCGTTGTCGCCTGGCTGGTGCGCAGCGGCCGCGCTCAGGACGTGGATGCCGCCATTGCACAGCTACGTGCCGTGCAGCCGTCGATCGTGCTTCGGCATGCCCAGCGTGCGGCCATCATCGCGGCGTGCAGTGGTCACGATGACTGCACCGCTGTGCCCGAACGGAGAGCGCAATGAACACCTCCTCACTGACGCTTGCGACCATGCGCGCGGTATTGCGCCAAGGCGCACCGCTGGACCGCTTTTCACTCCTGCTGCTGGCAGCGGCGATTGCGTTGCTCGGTGTTGCCGAGGCGCCGCCATTGATTCAAGTGAGCTATGCCGCCAGCGCCATGGCAGGAGTCGTGCAACGCTATTGGGCATTCCGAGTGGGCCTGGATGCCGACTTGCTAGCGGCCACCATTGCGCATGTCGAGCGCCGGGGGAGCAGCGAGCAAGACGCCGCGCAACAGCTCGATGTGGCCATGCATGCCATTGCACTGGTGCCAGCGCTGCAACCCACGCGTGACTGGTCATCGCGCTGGACCGGCATGCGCCGGCTGCTGCGTTGGCAACTGGCAAGCGTGGTGGTGCAGCTGCTGCTGTTTGCTGCGGCGCTGGCACTCAGGATCTTCAGATGAGCAACGAACCCGGATCCGCTTCGCGCGACCCCCTGCAAGCCACGCCACCACAGCGGGCGCTGTGGCAACGGCTGCAGAGCTACCGCTTTGGCCAGAACGAAGCAGCGTTTGCGGCCTTCCTTCGGCGCGTGGCCAAGCAGGTACAGTGCAGCACCGCACAAGCGCAGGAACTGGTGGAGGAGTACCGGCGGTTTTGCTTTCTTGCCTGCACCGACACCCACGATGTCACGCCCAGCCCCTTGGTCGATCAGGTCTGGCATGTGCATCTGACCGACACGCGCGAGTACTGGCAGCAGTTCTGCCCGCAGGTGCTGCAAACCACCTTGCATCACCAACCCGGGCGTGGGGATGCTGGCGAACAGGCGCAGTTCCAGGCGCAATACCGGCAGACCTTGGAGCGTTATCGCATGCAGTTTGGCGAGCCGCCGGCGCAGTGGTGGCCTGCGGCGCGGCCGCAGCGGTCGACGGTGGATCTGCCGCAAGACGACACTGCCGAAGCCACGTTGCAGGCGTTGCGCGGCACGCCACAGCCGCAGCGTGGGGTGCCGCTTGCCGTCATCGGCTGGGCAATCGCCGCGCTGGCAGTGGGCATGGTCTGTCGCTCGGCCAATGGCGGGGCGCTGTCGCCGCTGCATTGGCGCGGTGACTATTTCCTGCCGCTGTTTATCGCGCTGATCGGTCTGGCCTGGTCGATTGCGGCATGGCTGCGACGGGTGCTGCGACGCGGTCGCAGCGCAGGATCATTGGATGCCAGCGAGCTTGCCTATCTGGGCGGCGGTGCCGATCGCGTGGCCGATCTGTGGTTTACCGAGCTGCTGGTGTGCAATGCCGTTTACCTGGAGCCTGACGCAACGGAGCCGGCACGCCGGTGGGTACGCTGTCATCAGCACAGTGCAGTTCCGCCCGCGCTGGAGCCGGCATTGCAGATGATGCGCACCACCGAAGATCCGGTGCTGGCCGTGCACGCGTTGCGCGCGCTGGCCGCATCGCTGGAGCAGCGCTTGATCGACAAGGGCGTGTGGCTGAGCCAGGCGCAGGCGTGGAAGGTGCGTCTGGCGTGTGCCATGCCCCTGGCGCTGGTGTGGGTGCTTGGCCTGTGCAAGCTGATGATCGGCGTGCAGGGCGACCACCCGGTCGGATATCTGCTGTGCCTGATGGTGCTGACAACGCTGTTGGTGCTGGGCTTTGCGCTGGCGCGCGCGCGGCGCACGCTCAGCGGCCAGACGCGCCTGGACGCGCTGCGTCAGACACAGCGGCGCGGTGCCGCGCGTCCTGGCGAGCTGGTGGCGCTGTATGGCACCGCGGCGCTGATCGGAACGGCCTGGGCGGACTATCACAGCCTGCGTGCACCCCATGGTCATGCCGGTGGCAGTGGCAGCAGCTGCGGCGGCGGGGGAGGCGGCGACAGCGGTTGCGGCGGTGGCGGTGATGGCGGCGGCAGCGATGGTGGTGGTGGCTGCGGCGGATGTGGCGGAGGAGGCGACTGATGCACCACCGACAGCAACAGCCACGGCTGCATTGGACGCGCGTCTTGCGCGGGCGTGGCGCCACGCCGAATGGGGTGTCGTGGGTGAGCGGTGCGTTTGCGGCCCTGGCGGGGCTGATGTTCTACATCGGGCTGAGCGCGCCTGCGCGCGAAGGAGGCATGCCACTGCTGCTGGCCGTGCTCGGGCTGCAGGGGCGGCGGCGGTGCAACCGCGTGGATGGCGTGCTGGCGCCTCAGGCGCGCATGGTCGCGCGCGTGGGTGAGGTCTCTCACCGTGCGCCCGATGGCCTGTCCGATGTGCTGGTCTGCGCGGGCCTGGGCTATGGACTGCAGGCGGGCCTGCCGTGGGCTGCGCAATTGGGGTGGGCCGCAGCGCTGTGCTGTGTGGCCAGCGCGTATACGCGCATGCTGGGCCTGGCCTGCGGTCCACCAGAGCCGCGCCAGGGGCCGATGCGGCGCGTGCAACGCATGCAATGGTTATCGCTGGCAGGCGCGCTGGCCTTGCCGCTGCAATGGATGGGCCAGTCGCGTCTGGCGGCCTGGCGGCTGATCGAAGCACTCGCGGTGCTGATCGCCGATGCGTTGCTGACGGTAGCGGTACGACCGCGCACGATCGTGCGCACCTTGGAGCAGAGATGATTGCCCGTTTGATCGCGCGTGCCTGCAGCGGCGCTATCCGTACCTTGACCGGCGCACGCGCGTTGTGGCGCGGCTGTGCGCCGTCCAACGAGCGCCGCGTGTACTACGGCAACCACGCCAGCCACGGCGATTTCGTGCTGATCTGGTCGTCGTTGCCGGCCAGCCTGCGACACGAAGTGCGCCCGGTGGCCGCGGCCGACTACTGGCAGCGCTCCGCACTGCGGCGCTACCTTATCCACGCCGTCTTCAATGGCGTGCTGATCGAACGCGACCCCGCCCAGCGCACGCGTGACCCGATCCAATGCTTGTGCGATGCGGTGGATGCGGGCGATTCGTTGATCCTGTTTCCCGAAGGCACGCGCAATCCGGACGAGGGCGTTTTGCCGTTCAAGAGCGGGCTGTATCACCTGGCGCGGCAACGCCCGGAACTGGAGTTCGTGCCGGTGTGGATCGATAACCTCAAGCGCGTGATGCCCAAGGGCAAGTGGTTACCGTTGCCGCTGCTGTGCACCACTACCTTCGGTGCGCCGTTGCGGTTGGATGCCGACGAAACCAAAGACGCATTTCTGGCGCGTGCGCGCGAGGCACTGCTTGCGTTGTCGCCGGATCAGCTGGAGGCGCGCGCATGAGCCTATATCTCTACAGCGGGCAGCTGCAGCAGTCGTCGATGCATCAGCAGACGCTGTGGTTGTTCAGCGGTATTGCGCTGGTGCTCATCATCGCCACCGCCATCGCCGAAACACTGCGCTGGCGCGCGCGCGAACGGCCGAGCGCGGTGCTGGACAACCTGGTCGCACGCATCCGCGCGTGGTGGGTGATGGCCGCAGTGGTCGGCATTGCCTTCGTGTTCGGGCGTGCCGGCGTCATTGGCTTGTTCGCGCTGGTGTCGTTGTTCGCGTTGCGCGAGTTCATCACCTTGACCCCAACGCGGCGCGGCGATTACTACGCGCTGCTGGCCGCGTTTTACATTGTGTTGCCGTGGCAGTACGGCTTGGTGTGGACCGGTTGGTACGGCATGTACACGTTGCTGATTCCGGTCTACGCGTTCTTGGTGCTGCCCATCCTGGCCACCATCGGCGGCGACACCACGCGTTATCTGGAACGCACCGCCAAAGTGCAGTGGGGCCTGATGATCTGCGTGTTCTGCATCTCGCATGTGCCGGCCTTGTTGAATCTGGAAATTCCCGGCTACGCCGGGCGCAACCTGCTGTTGATCGCGTTCCTGGTGATCGTGGTGCAGTCGTCGGACGTGCTGCAGTACGTGTGGGGCAAGTTGGCCGGCCGCCATCTGATCGCGCCGAAACTGTCGCCATCCAAAACGGTGGAAGGCTTCATCGGTGGCGTGTTGTCGGCCAGCCTGCTCGGCATGGCGCTGTGGTGGATCACCCCGTTCGCGCCGTGGCATGCCTTCGGCCTGGCGTTGGTGGCCAATCTGATGGGCTTTTTCGGCGGGCTGGTGATGTCGGCGATCAAGCGCGATCGCGGCATCAAGGACTGGGGCCACATGATCGAAGGCCATGGCGGCGTGCTGGATCGGCTGGACTCGGTCTGCTTCGCCGCCCCGGTGTTCTTCCATCTGATCCGCTATGGCTGGGCGTAAGCGTGTGACCTAGTGCGACGTAAGGCTGGCAACGGCACCGCGCATCGGGCCGATATGCGGCCGGAGCTGCCGTCAGGCCCTGGATCGTCGCGCCAGCCATCGAAGCGATCGACCCGTTCGACTCTGCGTTTGGCCCTCCGACCCTCCGAACGTCCGATCAGGCAGCAGGTTGCAGAGGATTTTCTAATGCTCGCAGCGTGCTGTCCGTCCGCTGCGCTGCTTGCGTCGTGCTACACGCGTTGCCGAACGTCGGTCTTCGCGCCGCGCCATCCTCGGCATGATGAGAAGTGCGAACGGTGCACTGTCTGAAGACGTCGATGGATCACAGGCCGTCACCAACGCGCTTCTCATTCAATGGTTCACACGTTGCAACGGCGCGTTGTCATGGCGTTGCATTTTCAGTACGCGGCGATGTCGCTGCCAGATATGATCTGCGCGCGAAACGGTTCGACCCTCGGAAGCTGCGTTGACGAAAATAATCCGGAACCGATCGCAGATTGATTAAAAAAGCCGATATTCGCAGGTATAGCCCGTCCCGGATCTTCGGGAATGCGCACCTGTCTTCTGCTGTGGCGACGGTTGCCGAGCACGGCTGATCGACGATCTGGACTCGCCGATCCGTTTACTCAACCTGTTCAACGGTAACGACGCTTTCGGCGAGGCGTCCATTCGCTGTTTGTTGCAACGGCTGTCGCGCAGGAGCCAGCCTTGCCATCACTCCCCGCTGCGTCTTGCCGTCACGGCCGTCCATGACCCTGCGATTCAAGCAAGACACCGCAGCGCGCGTGCGCCTTGTGGCGTTCGTCGATGACCAACCGTCGCAGTGCCGGTACTGCCCTTGCCAATGGGCCGATCCGTCTCGCCCTCACGGCGGGACGATCCGCACCCGTTCGTCGGCCAGGGCATGCATGCCGGTTTGCGCAGCTGCTTGGAACATTCCTATGAGATCACCCTTATGAATCGCGAAAAAGTCTTGGCATTGCGCACCTGCACGAACAACATGTCCGATCATTGCGGACTGATCTGGCCACAATCAGGCATCGTCGAATGTCGGCACTGGCAACCCAGCATCAAACAGGAAAACGGTTTGACCGGCCTGTTGTGGGGTCAGGGCACTAATGCGCATCTAAACATGCATGCCGACGCGCATTGGGTCGTCTGCATGGTGGACACCGCCGACATCATCTGGCTGGGCGAAGAGGGAATGATCAAGTTTCCCAGGGCCGAGGTGGTCTATGCAGGTACCCGTGCCGGCGCCTTGCAGTGCATCGCTGCCGGCATCGCGCAGCATGCGCCGTCCCAACCGGAGTTGCCGGTAACGACGGTCATCGCTGCGGATTTCATTCCCAGGGCAGCGCAGGCGCAATTCACTGCACCGGTGGTTGATAGCGGCGCGCATTCCACCGCGCCACTACCGGCAGCGACCAACAGCACCGACCCACAGGCCGCACAAGCTTCAACTGCGATCTTGCGCACACGCGAAATCGCCACCTATGGCAGCACGCTCACTGGCGCCGATCAGAGCCAGCTGATTGCAGGCTATGGAAGCACTGAAACCGCAGGGAACGGCAGCGAGTTGATCGCCGGCTATGGCAGCACCGGCGTGGCCGGATCCGACAGCACCATCGTGGCCGGCTACGGCAGTTCCCAGACCGCAGGAGGGGGCAGCACACTGACGGCCGGCTATGGCAGCACCCAGACCGCGCGCCATGGCAGCGATCTGACCGCAGGTTACGGCAGCACGGAAACTGCGGGTGCAGACAGCTCGCTGATTGCCGGCTACGGCAGCACGCAAACCTCCGGTGGCGACAGCTCGTTGACTGCCGGTTACGGCAGCACCCAGACCGCGCAGAACGGCAGCGACCTCACCGCAGGCTACGGCAGCACCAGCACGGCGGGCACCGACAGCTCGCTGATCGCCGGCTACGGCAGCACCCAGACTTCGGGCGGAGAAAGCTCGTTGACAGCCGGCTATGGCAGCACGCAGACCGCGCAGGACGGCAGTGACCTGACCGCCGGCTACGGCAGCACCGGCACCGCAGGTGCCGACAGCTCCCTGATTGCCGGTTATGGCAGTACGCAGACCTCGGGCAACGACAGCTCGCTCACGGCAGGCTACGGCAGCACGCAAACCGCCCGCACCGGCAGCGACCTCACGGCCGGCTACGGCAGTACCTCCACGGCCGGCGCGGACAGCACGCTGATCGCCGGTTATGGCAGCACCCAGACCTCCGGCGGCGACAGTTCGCTCACCGCCGGCTACGGCAGCACGCAGACCGCGCGCAAGGGCAGCGATCTGACCGCCGGCTATGGCAGTACTTCGACGGCGGGTGGCGACAGCACCTTGATCGCTGGCTATGGCAGCACACAGACTTCCGGTGGTGCAAGTTCGCTCACCGCCGGCTATGGCAGCACGCAAACGGCGCGCAGTGGCAGCGACCTGACTACCGGGTATGGCAGCACCTCCACTGCCGGTGCCGACAGCACGCTGATTGCCGGCTACGGCAGTACGCAGACTTCAGGTGGCGACAGCTCACTCACCGCCGGTTATGGGAGTACGCAAACCGCGCGCAAGGGCAGCGACCTCACCACCGGGTATGGCAGTACCTCGACGGCGGGTGCCGACAGCACCTTGATTGCCGGTTATGGGAGTACGCAGACCTCCGGGGGCGACAGTTCCCTGACCGCCGGCTATGGCAGCACCCAGACCGCGCGCAAGGGTAGCGACCTCACTGCGGGTTACGGCAGCACCTCGACCGCCGGTTCGGACAGTTCCCTGATCGCCGGCTATGGCAGTACGCAGACGGCTGGCTTCAAAAGCATCCTGACCACCGGCTACGGCAGCACCCAGACCGCGCAGGAGGGCAGCCTGCTCACCGCCGGCTATGGCAGTTCGTCCACCGCCGGTTCCGACAGCTCGCTGATCGCCGGCTACGGCAGCACGCAGACGGCCGGCTTCAAGAGCATCCTCACCGCCGGCTACGGCAGCACGCAAACCGCGCAGGAGCGCAGCACGCTCACCACCGGTTACGGCAGCACCTCGACGGCAGGGCATGACAGTACGCTGATTGCCGGCTACGGCAGTACGCAGACGGCCGGTTACAAGAGCATTCTCACCACCGGCTATGGCAGTACCCAGACCGCGCAGGAAGGCAGTTCGCTGATCGCCGGCTACGGCAGTTCCTCCATGGCCGGCCCGGACAGTTCGCTGATCGCAGGGTATGGCAGTACCCAGACCGCCGGCTACGACAGCTCGTTGACCGCCGGTTACGGCAGCACCCAGACCGCGCAGAGCAGCAGCTGGTTGATCACCGGTTACGGCAGTACCTCCACCGCCAGCTTCCAGAGCTCGTTGATTGCCGGCTATGGCAGCACGCAGACGGCCGGTTATGAGAGCACCCTGACCGCCGGATACGGCAGCACCCAGACGGCGCAGGAAATCAGCTGGCTCACCACCGGCTACGGCAGTACGCAAACCGCCGGCCATGGCAGCATCCTGACCGCTGGTTACGGCAGCAATTCCACCGCCGGTTACGAAAGTACCCTGATCGCCGGCTATGGCAGCACCCAGACCGCCGGTTACGAAAGCACCCTGACGGCCGGTTACGGCAGCACGCTGACCGCGCTGGAAAACAGCTCGCTCACCGCCGGCTATGGCAGCACCGAAATTGCCGGATTCTCCAGCACGCTGATTGCCGGCTACGGCAGCAGCCAGACCGCCGGTGGCGACAGCACGCTGACGGCGGGCTATGGCAGCACCCTGACCGCGCAGGACAACAGCTCGCTGACCGCCGGTTACGGCAGCACCGAGACCGCCGGGCAGGACAGCTCGTTGATTGCCGGCTATGGCAGCAGCTTGACCAGTGGCGTGCGCAGCTATCTGACGGCCGGCTATGGCAGCAATCAGATCGCCAGCTATGGCAGCTCGTTGATCGCAGGACACGAAAGTACCCAGATTGCGGGGCATCGCAGCATGCTGATTGCCGGCAAGCTGAGTTCGCAGACGGCCGGCTCGCGCAGCACGCTGATCGCCGGCATGGGCAGTGTCCAGACCGCAGGCGACCGCAGCAAGCTGATCGCTGGCGCCGACAGTACCCAGATCGCTGGCGATCGCAGTAAGTTGCTCGCCGGCAGCAACAGCTTCCTCACCGCCGGGGACCGTAGCAGACTCACCGCAGGCGACGACTGCACGCTGATGGCAGGCGACCGCAGCAAGTTGACCGCCGGAAAGAACAGCATCCTGACTGCGGGCGCCAACAGCCGGTTGATCGGTAGTCTGGGGTCAACCCTGACCGGTGGCGAAGACTCGGTGCTGATCTTCCGATGCTGGGATGGCAAGCGCTATACCAACATCATTGCCAAGACCGGAGAGGAGGGCGTCGAGGCCGACACCGCGTATCAGGTCGACGAGGACAGGAACTTGGTCGAAAAATTCGACGATCCGTTCGACACGATCGCCACCATCGTGCTGGAGCCTGGCAGCGTGCCGGCTTCCGTTGCCGATCACGCAGCGGTCACGCAATTACCAAACTGAGCAATGCAGGTTGCGCAGGCGATCGGCGTTGCCGTTCCAGAGTTGCGGCCAACCGCCAGACATACGGCGGTTGGCCCAGGTCAGATGAGGTCGGGCACCCGATTCGGGCACGAAGGATGCTGCGCAGATCCTGCCGACAGGCGTGGCATCAAGCGGGAGCGCCTCGTGCAGCGCTACCGGGCATCAGCACGCAGAACATTCCACAGGACGGTAGGAGGATCGGCGATCGGCCGCTTCACCTGGCTAAACGTGCCAGCCCAGCGCGTTGCCAGCCTGCACGCAATAACACGATCACCAATCCCCGATCCCGATTCCCGGGCTTAGGTCAGTCCGTACTCTTTGAGCTTCTTGCGCAAGGTCGCCCGGTGGATGCCCAGCATCGCCGCGGCGCGGCTCTGGTTACCTTCGCAGTGGTTGAGCACTTCGACGAACAACGGGATTTCCATCTCGCGCAGCACGATTTCGTAAACGTCGTCCGCGTCGCTGCCGTCCAGGTCGCGCAGATAACGGCGAACGGACTGGGCCACGTGCTCGCGCAGAGGCGACTTCGGGGCGCCACGACTGGAGTCAGGACGAGAGGGGGCTGCGTTCAAAGGAGGTTCCCAGTGTCTCGAAGCCGGGACGCGTGGCCGGCGAGGGGGAGTGAGTCTAGCGCGTGACCTCATTGCTCGCCACGCCCATGTGGCGGTTGCGTCTGCTCAGCGGAAATCGAAACTGAAGGCAGCCGTGCTCGCGGCAGGTTCGCGCACGCGAAATGCCACCTGCACCGCCTGGCCCGGCGCCAGCGTGTCCTGCGCAGCCGGCGACTGGCCCAGATAGTCCTGTGGCGACAAGATGCGGGTGCCGATCACCCGGCCGTCGGCATCGGACAGCGACAGCTGCAGCCACGGCCAGGCCTGCGCCCAACGTGCGTCGTTGCGGAAGCTGGCCTGGATCTGCAACACCCCGGCCACGCCCGGCATCGGGCGCACGTCGCGATTGAGCAGGGTCAGCGCTTCCGGCTCGCGCCAGTCCGGCAATGTGCAGCGCGCCAGCGTGCAGGCCGCGCCGACCAGCGGCCGCCAGCGCGGGTTGGCGGCCAAGTGCGCGCGGTCGGCGATGACGATCTGCAACCCGAGCAATGCCACCAGCCCGGCCAACAGCGCCCACTGGCGCCCACTGGCACGCAGCCGCGGCCTGGCGACGCCGCGCCGCGCAAAGGTTGGTGCGGCCAAGGAAGGAACGGGCAGAGGCTGGAAGTACGGAGTGGAGACGTCGTCGGCAGCGAGGCGGGCATCGGCCTGCGCATCGTCGTCTGCCGCTGTGCTGCTTGCGGCGCGCTCGGCGGCTGCCAGCTCGGGATGGCTGGATGGACGATCTGCGTGCGACGGGGTGTCGGTCGTGCCAGCCGTGGCTGGCGCACGTAGCGCACGTTGCTGTGCTGCGTTCCCGATGTCCCGCGCCGGCGGCGGATGTCGGTCCGAGAATTCCGCAACCGATGCCTCGGTGGCGGCGTCGGCTGGGGCCGCGCCGTGATCTACAGGCATCGCGTCCGCGGCGGCCGGCGCTGAGCGCTGCGTCTCGACCATCGGCGCGGCTGCTGGTGCGATCCCCGTGGCAGCTGTGACCGCGGTGTCGGCCGCGGGCAATCGCGTCTCGCCCGATCCTGCCGTCTGCACGCCCTGGTGACCGGGCGTGCCCGCTGCGCTCTGCGGCGACGCCGCCACAGCTGCGGGAGGCGATGGCACGCGCGGCCCTGGCGACGCGTCCATCTCTGGCGCTGGTGCTGCCGGCAACGCCGAGCCCGGGGCCGGTGGCACCTGCTCCGACGACTCCGCGGGCGGAACCGCGGGCGTCGGAATCAGCGGCGAAGCGGCCGGCGTCGCGCGCAAGAACGTGGCCAGGGGGCGGCGTGGTGGCGGAGTCTCGGACATCGGCAGGCGTGCAGCGGGAAGACCCCTATTCAACCACGCGCACGTCGAAGGGCGAACCCATGCCAACGGCGATGTGGTCGACCCGCAGGGCGCACGCAATCAGGTGTTCGCACCCGATCCCAGCGGTAATGGCGTCATCTGCGTCAGCGCTGACGCCGAGCGCATCGCAGCGTGCATGTCATCGCCAAGACAGCGCATAACCCGTCCCAGGCAAGCGAATACGCCCGGCTCGGCCAAAGAGCAGCGAGCCGCGACGGGTGCAACCCCGCCTTGGAAAATCAGCGCCAGTCGCGTCAGTCGCGTCAGCGCGTCGAATCTCGAATCCCGACTCACCGCCTGCGCCGTGTCTTTCCCTCAGCCAGCAACAGATCCAGCAGGCCGCTGCGCTGGCGCGGTGCCAGGGTGTCGAAGCGCATCAGCAGCACGCGTTGCTGGTCATCCAGGCGGCGGTATTGCGCTGGTTCTTCGGCAATGACCGAGACCGGCGGGCCGAACACGCGGTCGCCGCGGCCGGTGGCCAGGTATTCGAACGCCATGCCGCTGCGCTTGGCCAGGCCGATCAGGTTCTCCACCGATGGGGCGGTGCCTTCGGCCATCTCCCACTGCGCCACGGCACTACGGGTGACCCCCAGCTCGCCGGCGAGGGCTTCCTGGGTCAGCTTGGTGAGGCTGCGGGCTTCGCGTACTCGTTCGTACAGCTTGCTCACACGGCACCGTTGGAAAGCAGGAAGGGCCGGGAGATATAGCCCTAGCAGTGCTTTGAGATAGTTCGTATGTCTTTCATATCGCACTATGTTTGCGATACTGTCGTGCAGCCAATGATGACCAGATCACAGCGAACTCAAGGAGGATGTTCATGGTCGAACCTGCCGGTCCGCAATCGGACCCACGCGCGCGCAGCGCGCGCCCACCCACCGCGCCGGCCCATGCGCCGTGGCCTGCGCATTCGCCAGTGGACCCTGCGGCGAATCGCTTTCGGGGTGCGGCCAGGTATCAGATCTGGCGGCGCGGCGCCGAGTGGACCGCCGTTGCCGATGGTCCGCAGTGGTCAGCCGCACTGGCGCCACGCATCTGGGCGTTGCGAGAGCGGTACTGGTGGCTGCTGGCGGTGAGTGCGCCGATGGTTGCCGTCGCCGGCGCAGTGGCGCTTGCCGGTGCACAGGCATGGTCGCCGGTGGCCTGGGCGCTGCTGCTGGTGGCTGAGGTGGTGCTGCGGGTTTGCGTGGCCTGGCGGGCCGGGCAGTGGCGCACGGCGGCGCTGCAGCGCACCGGCTGGCAGCCGGTAACCCGGCTGCGGGCGATCAGTCGTGCCGATGCGGTGACCACTGCACAGATCCGCGCCAGCCAGCCGCCGCGTTAGCCACACAGGCTAACGCGGCGGCTGGCTGGCGCGGCCGCTGCTTGGAATCGGCATGCACCACGCGTAACACTGCGGGCCTGAGCGCACCGTCCGCGCCCACCTAACGGCTGCTCGCTCTGTGTTATTAGCCCGCTACACGCCGGATGCCGCGCGGCGCACGCCTTCGATGCGCATCCATTCGTCGTCGCGTTCGCAGCGCAGTTGCTCGAACCAGGGGGCGTAACGTTCCAGCAATTCGTCTTCCTGGCCGTGCAAGATGCCCGACAGCGCAATCCGTCCGCCAGGGACCACGCGCGCGGCCAGGGTATCGGCCAGGGTGTCCAGTGCCGATGCCAGGATGTTGGCCACCACCACCTGGTAGGTCTGCACCGGTTCGTCCTGCGGCATGTATACCGCCAACTGCGCTTCCAGATGGTTACGTTGCGCGTTGTCGGCGGTGGCCAACAGCGCCTGCGGGTCGTAGTCCACGCCGACCGCGCGGATGGCGCCCAGCTTAAGCGCGGCGATCGCAAGAATACCCGAACCACAGCCGAAATCGAGCACGCTGCGGCCTTGCAGCTCACCGCTGACGGCCAGGCTGTCCAGCCAGCGCAGGCACAGCGCCGTGGTCTGATGCGTGCCCGACCCATAGGCCAGACCCGGATCCAGCCGCACCACGGCAGCGTCCGGGGCGTTGGCAGCCTCAGGCAGATCTTGATTCCACGGCACGATAAAGGTGCGCGCGCCGAACTGCATCGGTTTGAACAGGTCTATCCAGGCGCGGATCCAGTCGCTGTCTTCGACCATGCGAAATCCCACCTGGCTCCAGTCCAGGCCCGGATCGAAGGCTTCCAGTGCCGCCAGCACCACCAATGCATCGCTGGCGCCATCGAACAGCGCGGTCATGGTCAGTCGGTCCCACAGCGGCATTTCGCCCACGCCGGGTTCGAGCAGCGCGCGCTCGTTGCTGGTATCGGCATCGGCATCGAGCATGGTCACCGCCAGTGCGCCGACGTCGTCCAGTGCATTCTGGAAACGGGGCAGGGTGACCTCGGAGCAGGAAAGGGTCAGTTCAAGAAACGGCATCGTGTCGGTCGGGCAATTCGAAAGCACGCATCGTAGACCATTCGTGCCGGCATGCCTGCCGCTGTGCGGGTCACCGTGGTCGCTGGCGCCATCGGCTCCGGCGGGTTCGTCATCCATGCGTGCGGCGGACGGCACGACTTTTCCTGATGAAGAGCGATTCGCTGCTCGGCAGCTTGCGCGTTGCTGGCGATTGGATGATTGCCCGTTGTGACGCTCTGCCTACGACGCACAATGCCGTTGAAGTGCATGCCCTGCGGATAACGGTGGGTGCAATGCTGCCGCGCCTGAGATTGAAGCCGGTGAGCTGCTGCGCAATCGAACGAGGGCTTGCTTGCCTTCAGTGGTGAAGCAGGGCAGCTGCACCTTTCGCGAATGCGCGCAAACGCCTCGGTAGGCAGCTGCATCGCAGCCAGCTGTGCTGGCTCGATGCATGCGGTCCGATGCTCTCGCCCACACCGCGACTGCGCTGCAATCCCGCAACGCAACGTCGGGCACGTGATGTCGCCAAACGGCGGACTCGGCCCACCAGACATCGCTTCGGAATGTGCTGCCGCCGGATGCCGAACCCGCGAAGGTCAACCCGACAACGCGCAACCGATCCACCAGCGCATCCAACCACAAGAGCGGCTACCAAAATGTCGCGAGCAGTCGTCAGGTGGGCGTGGACGGCGCGCTCGGAACCGCAATGTACGGGTGGTACATGCACGATTCCGAGCACCGGCCGCGCCTGCCTGACGGTGAGCGCAGTCGGTGTGTTAGCTGCTCTACGCCATCAAGCAACCGACCGACCAATCAAGACCAGCGCCACCAGCGGCGCAGCCCACAGCGCAACCAAATCGTTGCAGCGCGCCACTCACCTGCATTCTGCGCGGCTCATCTACATGTCTGGCCCTTTCTTCCATAACCTGCGCTGGCAGCGTCCGCTTGGCGGCGGCTGTGGGTGTGGGCGGGTGCTAGACTCCGCGCCATCGCTGCGGGTGTTTCCGCAGCAGGGTCGTCGCTCTTCATGCCGCTTGCTCGTGCCCGCCATCTCTGGCTGCTGCTCGCTCCCGCTGCGCTTGCGGCGGCCGCGTGGTGGCATGTGCGCGCACACCCTGCCGAGCATGCTGCTGGCCGGGCGGCGCCGGTTGCCGCGCACGTGACGCAGGTCGGCGCCACCGCACCGCAGCCGCGCGCGGTGAAAGAGCACGGTACGGCGCTACGGCTGTCGTACCGCGATGCGGTGGAAGCGCAACCGGATTTGTATCGCTACGCGCAGCAATTGCAGCAGCAGGTGCGCGCCGGCGATGCACAGGCCGGATGGCGGTTGAGCCGTGTCTACGATTACTGCGCGCCCTATGCAGCCAGCCCGTCCGGCTATGCCGCCGATAGTGCATGGATCGCCGCGCAACACACCCCAGGTGTCGTGGCGATGCATGCTGCGCGCGAGCGCGTGGCGCAGCGCTGCGCCGGCTTTGCTCCCACCGACGGGCTGAGCCCGCGCGTGGTCGCGCAGCAACGCCAGGCCGCGGCGCGCGCCGGCAGCCTGGCCGCCGAGGCCGCCATGCTGGCGCTAGGCGAACCGTTGCACGCATCGCCCGGCTACAAGCGCACGCTGGTGCAACGTGTGCTGGCCTCGCGCGATCCCGAGGCCTATCTGGCCCTGGCCCCGGCGATGGGCGCGCGCGCCAGCGGCGACGATAGCCTGCAAGGCTACGTGGCCGGCGATCAATTCGCCGAGCTGGCTTGGCAAGTGGCCGCATGCCGGCTGGGGCTGGATTGCAGCGCCGACAGCACCTTGGTCACCAGTTATTGCGCCAACGCGGGCATTTGCTCGCGCGATAGCGCACAGGATTTTGTGTCGTTCGTATTCGATGCCGCGGTGCCGCGGCAAGGAGCAGACAGGGTGGATGAGATGGTCGATACATTGGTCTCCGATCCGGGAGCGCAGTCATGAATTACCGTCGATTGGTGCATGGCGCCAAGTTCTGGCTATGGGTTGCGCTGTTCGTGGCGTATTCGGCGGCGGCAGTGAGCATCGTCATGATCGATACTGCCGATCACCGCTACCAACCGCTGTCGGTGAAGTCCACCAGCGTCACCGCCGACGAGCAGCAGCGACGACATGGCGCAAGCCAGGTCGCTGCGGTGTACCGCGCCAGCAGCGCCATGCCGTTTTCCACCTTGCCTGCCGGCTCGACCTTCCAGGTGGTGTGGCCGGATGGCTCCACCGAAACCATGACGGTGGTCGACCCGTCGTCGGCCAGCGGCATCGTGCCGGTGCCGGGCAGCCAGCAGGCGCCTGCGCCGCGGCGGTGAGTGGTGCAGTCGGTTCCGCGCCGACACGACTGTCGGCGCTGTATCTGCGTTTGCTTGCCACCCGAGCCGAGCACCGCAACATAACGAAAAAGCCCGGTTTCCCGGGCTTTTTCTGCGTTGGTGCAATGGCAAGCGCGATCAGGTCAACGCAATCGACTTGTTCTTGCGCTCGGCCAGGCGCTTTTCCAGATAGTGGATGTTTTGCCCACCGGCCTGGAAGCCCTTGTCGCGCATGATGCGCTGCTGCAGCGGGATGTTGGTCTTGATGCCGTCCACCACCATTTCGCTCAGCGCCACGCGCATGCGCGCGATTGCGGTTTCGCGATCCGGCCCATGCACGATCAGCTTGCCGATCATCGAGTCGTAGTTCGGCGGCACCTTGTAGCCGGCGTAGATGTGCGTATCCACACGCACGCCCGGGCCGCCCGGCGGATGGAAGGCAGTGATCAAGCCGGGATTGGGCATGAAGGTTTCCGGGTCCTCGGCGTTGATGCGGCATTCGATCGCATGCCCGCGCAGCACGATGTCGCTTTGCTTGATGCTGAGCTTGTGGCCGGCTGCGATGCGCAGCTGTTCGCACACCAGGTCGATACCGGTGATGCGCTCGGTCACCGGGTGCTCCACCTGGATGCGCGTGTTCATTTCGATGAAGTAGAAACTCCCGTTCTCGAACAGGAATTCGAAGGTGCCGGCACCGCGGTAGCCGATGCGGATGCAGGCATCCACGCAGACCTTGCCGATCTGGTTGCGCAGCTCTTCGGTAATGCCCGGTGCCGGCGCTTCTTCCACCACTTTCTGATGGCGACGCTGCATCGAACAATCGCGTTCGCCCAGATGGATCGCACTGCCCTGGCCGTCGGCAAGGACCTGGATTTCCACGTGGCGCGGATTTTCCAGGAACTTCTCCATGTAGACCTGATCGTTGCTGAAAGCGGCCTTGGCTTCGGACTTGGTGGTTTCGATCGCAGCCTTCAATGCCGCTTCCGAATGCACCACGCGCATGCCGCGTCCGCCGCCGCCGCCGGCGGCCTTGATGATCACCGGGTAGCCGATCTCGCGGGCGATCTTGGTGTTGGCGACGATGTCATCGCCCAGCGGGCCGCCCGAGCCGGGCACGCACGGCACGCCGGCGGCCTTCATCGCGCGAATCGCTTCGACCTTGTCGCCCATCAGGCGGATGGTGTCGGCCTTGGGGCCGATGAAGATGAAGCCGGATTGCTCCACGCGCTCGGCAAAATCGGCGTTTTCCGACAGGAAGCCGTAGCCCGGGTGGATGGCCTGCGCATCGGTGACCTCGGCTGCGGCGATCAACGCCGGGATGTTGAGGTAACTATCGCTGGAGGCCGCTGGGCCGATACAGACCGACTCATCGGCCATGGCCACGTGCTTGAGGTTACGGTCGACCGTGGAATGCACCGCGACCGTGCGGATGCCGAGCGTGTGGCACGCGCGCAGGATGCGCAGCGCGATTTCACCTCGGTTGGCGATGACGACTTTATCGAGCATGGGAATAGGGAGTCGAGAATGGGGAATGGGGAGAAGCGGGCGTCATGGTGCGGCTCCACGTCTGCGTAAGGCATGCATCAATGCGGTGAGCTTGGCGAAGACCTGGTCGACCTGCTGGCTGACGATGTCTTCGTCTTCGGTGTTGCTATAGCCAAGTCGTACGGCGATCTTGACCTGCGTATCCAGTTCGGAGAGCGGGCCGCGCGCAATCGAAAGAAACCGCGCGTCATCGGGAGTTGAGCGCCGCGCCGCACCCTCGGCGCTATTCGACGGGACGCTGACGGCCGCACGGCGCAGTTGCGCCGTCAGGCCGTAGCGTTCCTGCTCGGGAAAAACCTCGGTGAACCGGTAGATCATTTCCACAAGCTCCATAGAATCGCGCCAGGCCTCCAGGCGTTCATGAGGCCGCTTTGCCGATTCCCGATTCTCCACTCCCGATCCCCGCCGCTCAGCCAATCACAAACAGCGGCTGATCGAATTCCACCGGCTGGCCGGTTTCGCCGAGGATGGCGACGATGGTGCCGGCAGCGTCGGCTTCGATGGGGTTGAACATCTTCATCGCTTCGATGATCGCCAGGGTGTCGCCGACCTTGACCTGCTGGCCCACCGTGACGAAGGCCGGTTTGTCGGGCGAGGGCGAGGTGTAGAACGTGCCGACCATCGGCGCGCGCAGCACGTGGCCTTCCGGCAATGCGGCCGCCTGCTTGGCGCCGCCGGTGGACGCTTCGGTCGGCGACTGCATCGGCATGGTGGCCGCAGCCGGCGCCTGCGTGGCGGGGGCCGGCGCGTACTGTTGCACCGGAGCGCTCATCATCGCCGTGCCCTTGGGCACGCGCGCCAGGCGCACGCTTTCTTCGCCTTCCTTGATCTCGATTTCGGCGAGATTGGATTCTTCAAGCAGGTCGATCAGTTTCTTGATTTTGCGGAGATCCATAAGGGCCTCTGGAAGTGAAACGGTGGGGAGTGCCGGCGGATGCCGGCGGGAATGGGGTCAGGACGCCGGCGCGCTGGCCGAGGTCGGTGCTGCGGGTGTCATGCGTCGCGCTCCAGGCGCGCGATCACCGCTTCCAGCGCCAGCCGGTAGCTGTCTGCGCCGAAGCCGCAGATCACCCCGTCGGCCTTGTCGCTGAGATAGCTGTGGTGCCGGAACGGCTCGCGCGCATGCGGGTTGGACAGATGGATCTCCACGAACGGCAGGCCCACGCCCAGCAGCGCGTCGCGCAGCGCCACCGAGGTATGGGTGAAGGCCGCCGGGTTGATCAGGATGTAGGCGGTGCCGTCCTCGCGGGCGGCGTGGATGCGCTCCACCAGCACGTGCTCGGCATTGGACTGCAGGCAGTCCAGTACGTGCCCGGCGGCTTGCGCGCGGTCCACCAGGGCTGCATCGATCTGCGCCAGCGTGGTACGCCCGTAGACCTCCGGCTCGCGGGTGCCGAGCAGGTTGAGGTTGGGGCCGTGCAGCAGCAGCAGATGGGCCATGGGATCCAGCGGAGCGGAAAGGCCAGAAGTCTGCGCGATGTCGCCGATGCTGTCCAGTTCGACGAACTTAGGTCTGTTTAAAACAAGCGTTTTAAATTTTGAATGGTTTTGGTAGGGGCCAACGGCGGCGGGCATGCGCGCGCAGAAGGTCATAGTGCCGGCTGCCAAAGACGCCACGCCGATGCGAGCGGAGCGGGTGGGTTGCCGTGCTCATCCGCTGCGCAGCGGTGACGCCCGCGCCGCCAGATGCACCGGTGCCGGCGCGGCAACGCCGGACTCGCTGCTGTCTGCATCCTCCCCTGTCGGGCGTCAGAATGTTGTGCCGTTGGCAGCAGTTCGGGAAGTGCCGGCTTCCCCGCAGCCGGAGGGCACTTAAGGTGACGCCGCAACATGCGGCGACGCGCGTTTCGCGTGGCGATCTGGGCATCAACAACGCGGCCCCGGGCCGACAAGGTCGCGCGCCAAATGGGGTGCAAGTAGCGCGATCGAACCCATCGACTGCCATGTTCCATGCAACTGCCTGCGGTGCAGTGCGCCTCCGCTGTCCCCGTTGGCGCGCATCGCAGGCATGAGGTGTATCGAATGGGCGACTCACCAACAGACTGCCGCAGCGCATCCTCGCCGAGGGTGCTAGTCAGCAAGGTCTGCAGATCGTCAGCTGAGCGCTTGGGGCCTTAGATGCGCCAGATGGACAAGGCCAGCGTCTCATGCGCAGCAAGGCGTTCCTTGGCACTGGCGCGGTCTACCTGGCCAGCAGGACTTCCGGCGCAGCACTGTGGGCCGTGGATCAAGGACCCAGTCACTGCATCGAAGTCGCGCCTCACCGCGCCGCGCGCAGCAAGGCATCCTCGGTGATCGCGTTGGTCAGCACCGTGGGCAGGATCGCCGGCGGAGCACCGGGGCCGTAGACCACGTATAGCGGCACGCCAACGGCCTGGTGCTGGTCGAGGAAGGTGCTGATGGCAGGGTCGACATTGGTCCAGTCGCCTTTCATGTAGACCGCATCGACGCGGCGCAGCGCATCGCGGAAGTCGGCGCTGCCCAGCACGTTCTTTTCGTTGGCCTTGCAGGTCACGCACCAGTCGGCGGTCATGTTGACGAAGACCACGCGGTTGTCGGCGCGCAGGCGGTCCAGCAGTTGCGGCGAGAACGCCACCACGCCCTCGGCCGCGGTGGCGGCCGGCAGGCGCAGGCGGGTGACGCCCACTACCGGCACGATGGCGAGCACCAGCATCGCTGCGGCCAGGCGCATGCCGGCGCGGTTGCTGTTCCAGCGGCTGCGCTCGAAGCACCACAGGCCCAGCGCCAGCAGGGTGGCACCGACCAGCATCAAGGCCAGTGCATCCACACCGCGCTGCTTGCCCAGCACCCACAGCAGCCAGATCGCGGTGAGATACATCGGGAACGCCAGCACCTGCTTGAGCGTTTCCATCCACGCGCCAGGCGTGGGCAGGCGCCGCGCCAGCGAGGGCACGAAGCCGATCAGCAGGAACGGCAGCGCCAGGCCCAGGCCCAGCGCCAGGAACACCAGCATCGCCAGTAGCGCCGGTGCAGTGAATGCGTAGGCAAGGGCCGTGCCCATGAATGGCGCGATGCAGGGGCTGGCGACCACGCAGGCCAGCACGCCGGTGAAGAAGTCGCCCAGCGGCCCATTGCGCGCGGCCAGCGACTGGCCGATGCCGCCCAGGTTGCTGCCCAGCGTGAACACGCCCGACAGGCTCAGCCCTACTGCAAACATCAAATACGCCAGTGCGGCAACGAACCACGGCTGCTGCAGCTGGAAGCCCCAGCCGGCGGCCTGCCCGGCTGCGCGCAAGCCGATCACCAGCCCGCCTATGGCGGCGAAGGACACCAGCACACCCAGCGAGTACCAGATGGCGTGGCTGCGTGCGTGGCCGCGGCTCTCGCCGCTATGCGCCAGCCCCAGCACCTTCAGCGACAGGATCGGCAGCACGCACGGCATCAGGTTGAGCACCAGCCCGCCGAGCAGGGCCAGCACCAGCATGCCCAGCAGGCCCTTGTCGGTATGTGGCGGCGGCGTACGCTCCGGATTGCCGGCCGAGGCGTCGGCGACCGGGTCGGTAGCGCTGGCGGGGGGCGCAGCAGGCGCGGGTTCGACAGGCAGCTGGCCGGCAGCCAGCGGCGAAATCATCAGCGGGGCGGCCTGCGCCTGGTTTTGCGGCGACACCGTCCCGGCCGGCAAGTCGAGGCTGACGCGGCGGGTCATCGGCGGGTAGCAGATACCGTCGGTCTGGCAGCCCTGGAAGGTGGCCACCAGGGTCACCCGTGCCGGGTCGGGATGCTCGCGCAGCAGCGGCAAGGTCACTTCGGCCTGGTCGAAATACACCACCACATCGCCGAAGTGTTCATCGCGGTGGGCCTTGCCCTGCGGCCAGCGCGGCAGCCCGGTACGTACGCCGCCGACGCCTTCCAGCGCCAGCGAGGTGCGGTCGCGGTAGATGTAATAGCCCGGCGCCGGGGTGAAGCGCAGCAGCAGGCTGTTGCCGTCGCCGACGATGGCTTCGAAGTTGAAGGCTTGCTCGGCCGGCAGCGGCAATGCATCCACGCCGGCGGTCTGGCCGGGGGCACCGAACAGGCGCGGGCCGGCGGCACTGCGCGGCACCAGCGCACCCAGGTTTTCGCGTTGCGGGGCGGTGCCAGGCGTACCGGCTGCCTCGGCGGCGGGCAGGTTGACGCGGATCTCGCGCCGCTGCGGCGGATAACACACGCCGGCGTCGGCGCAGCCCTGGTATTGCACCTGCAGGACAGCGGTCTTCATGGCAGGGTCGGCCTTCCCGGCCAGGGTGGCCTGCAGCTGCTTGCGGTAGGTCTGCACCTGGCCGAAGAACTCGTCGTGCTTGCTCTCGCCTTCCGGCAGCGCCAGTTCGCCAGCGGCAAAGCCCTGCCCGGATTTGACGCTGATGCGGTGGCGATACAGGTAATAGCCTGGCGCGATCTTCCAGGTCAGCGCGATGCGGTCGCGGCTGTCGGCGGTGGCGCTCAGCGCAAACGCCTGGTCCACCGGCAGCAGGTCGGCTTCGGTCACCGCGGCCTGCGCGGGCGCGGGCGCCAGCACCACCAGCGACGCGGCGAACACGGGGGCGGCCAATAACGCGCAGCGGGCGATCCAGTGGGACAGAGACTTCATGGACGTCAGAATTCCTTAGCGGGTATCGGCCCGGACCCAATCGAGATACGCCGGCAGCCCGGCGCTGGCTTGGACAGCGACCGCCTCCGGCAGTTCATAGGGATGCAGCGCCCGCAGCCGTGCGATGGCGTCCGGCAGGCGATCCTCCCAGGTCTTGATCAGCAGCTGTACTTCGGTGCTGCGCTCGATCACGCCATTCCAGCGGTACAGCGATTGCGCGCCAGACAGCTGGGTGACGCAGGCCGCCAACCGCTCTTCAAGCAACGCATGCGCGATGCGGTCGGCGCTGTCGGCGTCAGGGCAGGTGCTGAACAACAAATGGAGGGAAGAGGCGTTCATTCGGCCCGGCAGTGTAATCCCCTGTCTGCGGGGGAGCGACTGCGCGTTCCGGAACACGGCGTCAGCTTCGCTGGATTGGCGCTGCAGGCGGCCGGTGCGGTGGCGGTTCGATGGTCTCTGGGTAGCCGAATGGATGCGCCGGGCTGCGACGAAGGCATCCACGCGCGCGCCGATGAACCCCGTACGCCGGGTGGCTGTCCGGCGCCGTATGCACCGCTGTCCGATGCGTTCCTGAGGGCATTCCGCGCCAGTCGCAGATTTGCGCAGGAACCATACGGCTACCCCGCGATCAGCAAGCGAGCTCCGCTCCTCCCGGCAAGATGGAGTGGAGCGACCCATTCCCCAGGCCCGGCACGGCGATACGCCGGTTTGCGGAGTGCATGCGCGCCGGTTGCCGACGCCGATGGTCGCGCCGCAGGCGGCATCGGCCGCCGCGCAACGCCAGCTGGCGCCCACGCTACGATCGGCGAGAGGCCGCCGGTCGGCTGCCGCCGCTGGCATCGGACAGCACGCGGCTATCTGGCACGCGCGCAACGCGGCTCCAGCCATACCGGCCCGACGCAGCATGCGTCGGGCCGGTGGGGCTCAGTTGGCCAGCTGGCAACTGGCCGGTTTGGCCGAGGTGAACAGGCTGGCGGTGGCCCATTCGGGGTGATCGACGAATGGGTTGCGGTTGCCCTGGAAGCTGAAGATCACCTGGTTGCGGGCGCGTTCTGCATCGTCCGGCGGGTCGGCCTGGTGCCAGGCCAGCAGCGTGTACAGCAGGCCCATGTAGGCGGGCGATGCCGAGGTCTGCACGATCTTGCTGCGGTCGTCGGTGAGTTCCAGATCCGGTTCGGACTGACCGGTGGTCGCATCAAGGCCGCCTTCGTAGCGGATCGCCATGTACATCACCGCCCGTGCCATGTCGCCCTTGCGCTTGCCCCACACCTCGAACGTGCCGCTGTTGCCGTCTGGCGTGCGTACCCAGTTGGAATTGCCCGGATAGCGCCCGCTGCCGCCGCCGCTGCCGTCGTTGACCTCGGTCACCCGTTCGCCGCAGCTGCTGGTGCAGGTGGCGTAAGGCTTGTTGCCGCGGTCGGCGTTGAAGGTGGTGTCGGTCAGGTACAGCATGTGGGTGTCGCTGTAGGGCGCATACGGCAGGCCGCGATCGCCGGTGGCGCTGCCGAAACCCAGCGAGTTGGGCCAGGTGTGCTCGCGGTTATAGGTCAGGCCGCTCCCAGTGCCGGCCCGGTCGCTGCCCTTGGCGTAGCTGCGGTTGCGGTAGGCGTCCAGGATCCGGCCGCTGTTGTTGGGATCCTCGTCGGCCATCTCCAGGATGGTCCAGGTGCTGGTGCCCGAGCCGCTGTACGGATAGACCGTGTGGCCCTTGATCACGGTGTGCAGCGAACAGCGCAGCTGGCTGGCATTGGCGGTGTTGACCCGCGCGTAGTAACCGGTACCGCCGCCGCTGGCGGTGGCCACGGTGAAGGCGATCGACTGGTTGGCGGCCGGGCTCAGCCCGCTGGCATCGCGGATGGCGCTGGCGGTGATCGCCAGGGTGCAACGCTCGCCGCCGACCAGCGCAGTGTTGGTCGACAGGCTGAAGCGGGTGCCACTGCTCGGGTAGCTCAGCGCCACCGTGCCGGAGCTGGCGCAGCTCAGCGCAAAGGCGCCGCTGCTCAGCGTCACCGCCTCGCTGAAGCCCACGCTCAGGTCGCCCGCCGCCGGGAAGCCGGTCGCGCCCTGGGTCGGGGTGGTGCTGGTGATCGTCGGTGCGCCGGTCGTGCCGCCACCGCCGCCGCCATTGAAGGTCTGGCCGCGGTTGCAGGCGCCGAAGGTCTGCGCCGCCGAGCCCGCCCAGCTGAAGTTGGCCGCTGCACTGCCGGTGCCGGTGAGTTGCAGCGAACTGCCGACCGCGCTGCTGTTGCTCTCGCTGACCGGCAGGTTCTGGCTGGTGACGCCGGCGGCAGGGCCGCCGCTGGCGGTGATGGCGCCTTCGTAACTGAGGAACTGCACCAGCTGCCCGCTGGGATCGACCAGCGCCACGCCGTCGTTGGGCCCGTTCTGCACCCCGTTGCTGGCGTAGCCGACCGTGGCCACGCGCACCTGGCTGCCGCAGCTGACCAGGCTGCCGGCCGGAACCGCCGTGTTGGCATAGACCGTGGCCGCACCCGGCGTGCTGCCGTTGTACAGATAGATGCGGTAGCCGCTCAGCGACTCGCCGGCGGTGGCCACCACTTCCACGCCTTCGCCGCTGTCGCCGGAGGCGCCTGCGTCGTCGTAATGCAGTTCGTTGATGAACACCGCCGCGTGGGCGGCGGGGACGGCCAGCGCGAGCGCACAGGCCAGGGGAAGCGTGCAGCTGGGGGACCAGCGCAAGGGGAAAACACGGGCACGGGACGGCAACCTCATCGACAGCTCCTTGTGATCGGGGAATGCGTGGCCGACTGTAAGACGTGCGCATGACAATCGGTGGAACCTGGTTCCATTTTTAGAGCGGCTGCTCCGGCGATTGCTCGGTGCGCACCGTCCGGCGTGCCAGTAGCCCGGTAGCCGGTCTCAGGCGCAGCCGGCGATTGCGCAGCCCGGTTCCCACCCGGCTGTCGGTCGCCAGCGGGGCAACGCGCGCCAGGGCGTATCGGCCGCTTCGTGGCCCTGGCACGCAACTGCCCGGCGAAAATTTTTTGCCCCCAGCCCTTGAAACCCGCCCGCCCAGCACAATCTCTGGCCCGCACCCGCTCTGTCGGGTTTTTTCCGCGCGCTGTGCTGGCAGTCGTCACATACGAGTGCTAACATCGCCGATAATTTCCAGACCAATCAATCACTTAAGAGGGTCTTTCTCTATGAGCATCAAGCCGCTTCACGACCGCGTTGTAGTCAAGCCGATCGAAGCCGACGAAGTTTCCGCCGGCGGCATCGTGATCCCGGACTCCGCCAAGGAAAAGTCCACCAAGGGTGAAGTCGTCGCCATCGGCGCCGGCAAGCCCCTGGACAACGGCAGCCTGCGCGCGCCGGTGGTCAAGGTCGGCGACAAGGTCATCTACGGCCAGTACGCCGGCAGCAGCTACAAGTCCGAAGGCGTCGAGTACAAGGTGCTGCGCGAAGACGACATTCTGGCCGTCATCGGCTGATCAGGCGCTATGCGCCGGGAATCGGGAGTTGGGAATCGGGAATGGGCAAAGCGGCTAACCCACTTCGCCATCCCACCCTGCCCCGATTCACGCTGTTGATCTACCGATTCCCCATTCCCTATTCCCCATTTCCGGAGTTACATACAAATGGCTGCTAAAGACATTCGTTTCGGTGAAGACGCACGTACCCGCATGGTTCGTGGCGTCAACGTGCTTGCCAATGCCGTCAAGGCCACCCTGGGCCCGAAGGGCCGCAATGTCGTGCTCGAGAAGAGCTTCGGCGCGCCGACCATCACCAAGGACGGCGTCTCCGTCGCCAAGGAAATCGAACTGGCCGACAAGTTCGAGAACATGGGCGCGCAGATGGTCAAGGAAGTCGCTTCCAAGACCAACGACAACGCTGGCGACGGCACCACCACCGCCACCGTGCTGGCCCAGGCCCTGATCCGCGAAGGCGCCAAGGCCGTGGCCGCCGGCATGAACCCGATGGACCTCAAGCGCGGTATCGACCAGGCCGTCAAGGCCGCCGTCATCGAGCTGAAGAACATCTCCAAGCCCACCACCGACGACAAGGCGATCGCCCAGGTCGGCACGATCTCGGCCAACTCGGACGAATCGATCGGCAACATCATTGCCGAAGCGATGCAGAAGGTCGGCAAGGAAGGCGTGATCACCGTTGAAGAAGGCTCGGGCCTGGAAAACGAGCTGGACGTGGTCGAGGGCATGCAGTTCGATCGCGGCTACCTCTCCCCGTACTTCATCAACAACCAGCAGAGCCAGTCGGCCGACCTGGATGACCCGTTCATCCTGCTGCACGACAAGAAGATCTCCAACGTGCGCGACCTGCTGCCCGTGCTGGAAGGCGTGGCCAAGGCCGGCAAGCCGCTGCTGATCGTCGCCGAAGAAGTCGAAGGCGAAGCGCTGGCGACCCTGGTGGTCAACACCATTCGTGGCATCGTCAAGGTCGTGGCCGTCAAGGCACCGGGCTTCGGCGACCGTCGCAAGGCGATGCTGGAAGACATGGCCGTGCTGACCGGCGGCACCGTGATCTCCGAGGAAGTGGGTCTGGCGCTGGAGAAGGCCACGATCAAGGACCTGGGCCGTGCGAAGAAGGTGCAGGTCTCCAAGGAGAACACCACCATCATCGACGGTGCCGGCGACTCGGCCACGATCGAAGCCCGCGTTGGCCAGATCAAGACCCAGATCGAGGACACCTCGTCCGACTACGACCGTGAAAAGCTGCAGGAACGCGTGGCCAAGCTGGCCGGCGGCGTTGCCGTGATCAAGGTCGGCGCCTCGACCGAAATCGAAATGAAGGAAAAGAAGGCACGCGTCGAAGACGCCCTGCACGCCACCCGTGCAGCCGTCGAAGAAGGCGTGGTCCCGGGCGGCGGCGTGGCCCTGGTGCGTGCGCTGGTGGCCGTCGGCAACCTGACCGGTGCCAACGAAGACCAGACCCACGGCATCCAGATCGCCCTGCGCGCGATGGAAGCCCCGCTGCGCGAAATCGTCGCCAATGCCGGTGAAGAGCCGTCCGTGATCCTGAACAAGGTCAAGGAAGGCACCGGTAACTACGGCTACAACGCCGCCAACGGCGAGTTCGGCGACATGGTCGCATTCGGCATCCTGGATCCGACCAAGGTCACCCGTTCGGCGCTGCAGAACGCAGCCTCGATCGCCGGCCTGATGATCACCACCGAAGCCATGGTGGCCGATGCACCGAAGAAGGACGAGCCGGCGATGCCGGCCGGCGGCGGCATGGGCGGCATGGGCGGCATGGATTTCTGATCCAGCCGGCGCAAGCCGAACGCAATACCGCAGTCAAAGGAGCCCCGCAGCGATGCGGGGCTTTTTTTATGCAGCGGCGCTGCGCATTGTCGTGCCGGTTGCAGCCGTGGTGAACACTCCAGTCTGGAACGACATTGCAGGCGCCAGGACATCCATGGCGTGCGATCTCATCGCAGCGGCCCTGGATCCAAGGAAGCCCCGCCGCGAGGCGCGGCCTGGATCATCGGCGTGCAGCTGCGCGTGCCTGTCTTGCAGCGTCAATGCAGCGTCGAAGGACGGCCGACTGTCGCGTCATCGCGGGTCGAGGGCGCCTGCGCATCGTCGAGGGTTGTCGGTGCGCTGGGCTCGGCAATATCGCTCTGCGTAGAAGCTTCCAACTCGGCGGTGGTCGGCGCTGTTGCGTCAGCGCTGGTCGACGGTTGTGGCGGACTGTTGTCCGGTGTTGCTGCGATGGGCGCAGCAACGCTGCCATCCTCCTCGATCTCGGTGATGGTCACGCGGCTGGTGCTCGGCCGCGCCGCGGTGCTGGCGTCCTGGATCGCCTGCAGCGCGGCGTCTGGAGCGACGTGCTCCTCGTAAGCCTGCAAGTGCTCCGGCGACAGCTGCAGCAGATACTGCAACGTGCGATGCGTCGTCTCCTGCAGCTCCTCCGGCGTGGAAGCAATGGTGGTTGCGAGCTGCGTGCCGTCGGGCCCGGTGAACAACCGGCCGATCTGCCGTCCACCCCAGTTCATCGCCGACTCGGTGGCGTTGGCGACCGGCCCGGGCATCGTCATCGCCATCAGTGACATGACCGCACCCGCATAGTAAGGCGAGGTGGACGACGCTTCGATCAGGCTCCGGTCGGCGAAGGTCTTGGCCAGTTTCTCGGCCGTAAGTGCCATGGCAATCACCATGCTGCCGCCGCACATGGCCTTGAAACGCTCCATCGCGTCCTGCCGGTTCGCATTCTTGTTGAAAGCCGACTGCAACATCACCGTCGTCACGACCGCGGTATCTGCCAGCGAATCCACCGTCCCGATCCGGTCCGGCTGAATCAGGTAAATCGCCGAACCGGTCACCGCCGTACCCAGCAAGGCCAACGACAATTTGGAGGCAACGTCGTCGTTGGACAGCTGCCGTGGAATCGACTCAGACCGGCCCTGGTCGTGCTGCAGCGCAGTGCTCAGGCGCTGGCAGCAACGATCGAGTGTTTCCAGCAGATGGGTGCACTGGGCATTGAGCGTACGGGTGAGTTCATGCCCCTGGCCCGGGCCGGTGAAGTCTCGGCGCACCTGTTGAAATGCATCCCGGCCGTTGAGCAGCACGGTTGCGATCTGGTCGAGCTGCATGCGCAGTTCCGCGCTGATCTGGCCGGGGGTCATGCCTGCGCGCGTCCGCTGCGCGTAGTCAGTGAAGCCCAATTGGTGCGCAGCGCTCGCGCGCAACCTCGACGCCTGGTCGCGCGCGCGATGACCCAAGGCGCTAATGCTGCTCCAGAGAAAGGGGGTGACCATCATCGCCGCGCACGCCGTTGCGGCGGCTGCGCCAAACCCCATGTTGTTTTCCAATGCTTCGGCTTGATGTGCCGCAGCGTGATTTTGGGTTTTCTTGCTGATTTCGAATGGCAGGAACAAACCATTAAGCAGGTAGGCATACAGATGCAGCTCGTCGGCGTCGCGCCCCAACTGCCCACCCCCAACGATCGGGATGGGAAGCCCGTCGGCGGTAGGGCGTAGTGCGGATGCCGACAACATCAAGACACTCCTGGCGGCGAGTGCAAGCGAATACGCAAACGTCTTGGCCTGGTTCGCCATGAACGGGCTTGGCACGAGCGCTGGCCAGGCATTTGCCAAGTTGAGCAGTGCCTTCAGCGCACGACCGGTTGCCGGCGTTCCGTGCGCCAGCGGATGCAGTGCGTTTTCTACAGCTTTGATGTCGCTCAGGAAGGCGTTACGGAAGCGCTCTTCCAGTCCGTTTTCAGGGTTTGAAATGGCCCCACGTAGCTGCGTGATGGCTGCGCTCAAACGCGCCAGGCTATGGGGCGCGGCCTGCTCTTGATCGAGCTGACGCACCATTTGCAAGAATGCGGGGTCGCTCGCGTGTACCTGCAGCATGGTGCGCAGATCTGAGATCGACCACAGGCCGGAGGCTGCGTGCGATAGCGCATCGGTCGTGTATTGCGTGCCGGTTGCCAGTGCCGAGCGCGCGCGCGCGAGCAGTCCTGTTTCGGTCGATGGTGCCGGCGTGGCCGCGGGCGGCGTTTCGTTGGAGGATGGCTCTGCCACGGTCCCGTGACTCGCAGTGGCGGCAGCGGAGGTGCTTGCGCGTCGACGGGGAGACAGGGCCGCCAAGGGCGCCGCGACGGGTGTATCTGGTGGTGATGCAGATGTCTGTCCCGCCACGCCGGTGTCGGGGCGCGTTTGCTCGTGTGATGTAGCGCCGGGGGATGACGATTCGGCGGCGTGCTGTGGTTGAATCCTCATGAGGTGGTTTCCTCGTTAGGGAGTGGCCGGGCTGCGGTGCGTGACCATGATTCGAGCAGACGCCATATCGATGCGCGCTTGATGCGAAATATTGCGCTGTCATGAGAAACAACGAGTGTTTTCATAGCAGCTCTTTCATGTAGTTTTCCTGGCTCATTAAAGGGCTGCTAACCCCCTGAATGTTGCCTCGTCGTTGACAAAATCGCGGACGTGACACATCGCAAATAGATCCCCATTGCGCTGTGCAAGCGCATCGAGCCACTGATTCTGCAATGAAGCGTTCGCCCAACGCTGCGACGGCCGCATATCGGTGATCGGGAAGTCCTCCATGGCAGCGTCTATGCGTTGCGCACGGCCGTGCATTGGGAGAATAAGCCGTTGGAGCTGGGCTATGCAGCGGCATTACGTGCTGTCGCCGGTTGCGTGATTGGCAGGAGGCCGGTGTGTGGCAGCGCCTGCATCAGGTGCCGCTGGACGCGTTACGACGCGGCCAGACGCCAGATCTGAGTCAGGCACGTCTGGACGCCGCCAGTGTGGCCCCCCAGGAGGGAATCACATACTGGGCCAAAAATCCGACCGATCGCGGCAAACTCGGCAGCAAACGACATCTGATCGTCGATCGCAACGGCGTGCCTTGGCTGTGTGCGTCACCGACGCCAATTGGCACGACTCGGTCGTGTCGGAGGAGTTGCTGGATGCGTTGCCTGCAATCGCCGGAAAACCAAGGCGTCCGCAACGCTTGCCTCGCAAACTGCATGCCGACAAGCCGACGACATCGAGCGTTGTCGCGACGTCCTCAAGCAGCGTGGCATCGTCGCGCCGATTGCACCCAAGTTAATCGGGCGCAATGACCGATTATGCCGTCATCGCTGGGTTGTCGAGCGTACGCATGCCTGGTTCGCGGGCATGGCCAAACTGCGCATCCGCTTTGAACGCTGCATCGATATCCACTTGGCGCTGCCCTTGCTTGCTCCATCATCTGCGTACTGCTTCCGCCTTGGTTGTAGCGGCTCTAAGAGCAGCCAACAACACTACTATGCAGCCGCCAGGCGTGCGCGGCCGGTGCTCGGAATCGGCATGTACCACGCGTACACTCCAGTTCCTGCGCGCCGTCCACACCCGCCTGGCAACTGCTCGCTACGTTTTGTTAGCCGCTCTAAGGCTAACCAGGATGCATCGCCCGGATTGTTACCTTTCACCCAGTCTGGCAATGCGCACTTGCCGGCCATGTGTTGCAGTTTCAGTGGTGATCCGATGGGTGGCCAGCGGTGGTGTCCCCCGGCTCATAGGCGCGCACGCTGCCAGCGTTACTCGCCGAAGCGGACACAGTGGCGTCGCTCTCTTCTTCGATCTCGTTGCCGATACCGCGATTAGATCCGCCCGGCGCGTGGGTACCGGCATCCCGGACCGTCCCATGCTCCATTGTGCCGCCGGCCTCCGTCGGCACGCGTGGCCCCGTAGCGGCGCCGGTGCCATCTTCGACTTCGGTGATGGTGACGCTGCTGGCGCGTGGCTGCGCCGCCGCACCAGCATCCTGGATCGCTTGTAGCGCGGCGTCTGCTGCCAGTCGCTCAAAGGCTTGTTGCTGCTCCGAGTTTAGTTCCAGGAAATACGCCAAGGTGGTGCGCGTCCTTTCAAGCATTCCTTCCTGGGTATCTGGCAGACCGGTAGCGAGCGGCGTGCCGTCCGGCCCGGTGAAGCTACGGGCGAACTGACGTCCTCCCCAATTCATTGCCAACTCCGCACCGCGAGCGACTGGTCCCGGCATCGTCAAGCACATCAGCCCAATCACCAAGCCTGCGTAGTATGGCGACGCCGACGATGCTTCAATGAGGCTCCTGTCGGCCGCGATTTTGGATAGCTTTTCAGCGCCGAGTGCGAGCGCCAGTACCATGCTGCCGCCGCACATGGCCTTGAAGCGCTCCATCGTATCCTGCCGTGTCGCGTTTCTATTGAATGCTGACTGCAGCATCACCGTTGTCACGATGGCCGTATCGGCCAATGTATCCGCGGTGCCGATCTTGTCTGGCTGGACTAGGTAGACACCCAGTGCGCTCAATCCCGAGCCCAAGAGCGCGAGTGAAATTTTGGAAGAGAAGTCGTCGTTCAACCGCTCTCTTGAGATCGATGACGGTTGCTCCTGATCACCCTGCAGGGCATCGCGCAGGCGTTTGCTGCAGCGGTCGAGTGTCTCCAATAGATGTGTGCATTGCCCATTGACGGTGCGGGTGAGCTCGCGCCCCTGGCCCGGGTCGCTGAAGTGTGAGCGCGCCTGCTGGAATGCGTCACGGCCAGCCACTAGTGCCGTCGTGATGTCTTCGAGCTGAGCGCGTAAGTGCATACTGATCTGGCCGGGCGTGAGGCTAGCGCGCCATTGCTGGGAGAGCGTGCCAAAGCCCACTCGCTGCGTGATGCTGGCCCCTAGTGTTTTTGCCTGGCGATACACTCGATTGCCGGTCGCACTGACGCTGCTCCAGATAAAGGGCGTGATCACCAGCGCCGCGCATGCTGTTGCCGCAGCGGCGGAAAATCCTAAATTGCCTTCCACCGATTCGGCTTGATGTCGCGTCGACGGAGAGCCGACTCTCTTTGCAATCTGAGTGCCCAGAAAAATTCCATTCAACACGCTGGCGTACAAGTGCAATTCATTGGCGTCGCGCCCCAACTGGCCGCCAAACAGGGGTAATGGGAATCCATCGGCGGTTGGGCGCGCTGCCGAGGCTGCGAGCATCATCACGCCCTTGGATGCCAACGCAAAGGTGTAGGAAAACGTCTTGGCTTGGTTGCCCAGCAATGGGCTTGGCACAGCTATTCGCCACAGATTTACCATGCTGGCCAGCGCCTTGACTGCCCGCCCGAGTGCGGGCGTCCCATGCTCCAGCGGTTGCAGGGCGTCTTCCACCGCCTTGATATCGCCAAGTATCTGTCGACGAAAGCCAGCCTGCAGCCGCTGCCCGTCTTCTCCCACTAGCAACTCGCGGAGTTGGGTGATCGTTGCACGGCACTGGGCCAAGCTGTGCGGCGCGGGTTGTTCGGGATCGGTCTGACGCACCCACTGCAAGAATGCAGGATCGCTCGCGTGGACCTGCAGCATGGTGCGTAGATCAGAGAGTGACCATAGATCCGAGGCTGCCTGCGACACCGCAGCAGTGGCGTGCTGTGTGCCGCTTGCCAGTGCCGAACCCGCGCGTGCGACGAGCCCTCTGGCGGTCGATTGCGTAGCAGTGGCGGAACGAGGCGGCTGGGGTGGCGCTGGCTCCGCGTTCGCTGCGTGGCTTGCTGCCCTGCCAGCGAAGGTGCTGGCACGGCGAGAGGGAAGTGCAGCCAGGGCGGCTGAGACCGGCATCGCCTGCGGCGATGCCGATGGTTGTATCTCGCCGCCGCTTTCGGCAGACACCTGCTCGTGTAACGTGTCCGCCGAAGAAGAGTGTGCGGTCGTTGGCTGTTGGATCTTCATGACTTGGTTCCTGGTGAGGTAAGCAGCAAATATTCACTCTTGCGTGCTGTCATGATCCGAACAGGGTCGCCCGCTCCCAAGCGATGGCACGAAACGCTGCGCTGCAGAAAGAAGCAGCGGCCGCGTGTTTGATGCATCTTTTTTCATATCTTCATGCCAATACGGCGCGATGACGGAGCGGATGCCTGCTAACCGGCTTGGCACCCGCATCCGTTCTGCTTTTAGATCCGGCGCATGCTGAAGGTGCTTACTTGGGGCGTGGTCGGTCCGCGTCTGTGGCCGAGGAATGCTCAGGCATGGCGGCAGACCCGGTCTCTTCTATCTCGGTAATGGTCACACTGCTCTGTGGTGCCTGCGGCGGCGTTTGGCTCGCTGCTGCCTGGATCGCTTGGGCAACGTTCTCGCCGACCCCTCTGGCGTAGTGCTCCCGTTGCTCTGGGTCAAGGCCTTCTACATATTGGGCGGTGGCTTGCATGTGCTCCTGCATGTCCTGGAAGGAGGTGGGCGTCCGTGTCGCGAGTTCGGTTCCGTCCGGGCCGGTAAAACGCCGCAACAGACTGCTTCCTACCCAGTTCATCGTCAGCTCTGCGCCGCGTGCGATCGGTCCCGGCATGGTGACCGCCATCAGCGACATGATGGCTCCAGCATAGAACTGTGCGTTGGGCGACCCCTCGATCAGACTCTCGTCGTTCAGTACCTTGGATAGTTTGTCGGCACCCAACGCAAGCGCGATGACCATGCTGCCTCCACACATCGCTTTGAAGCGGTCCATGGCGTCTTGACGTGTGGCCAGCCTGTTCCACGCCGACTGTGCCATCACCGCCGTCACGATCATGGTGTCGCTCAACAGATTAAGCGTGCCCAATCGATCCGGTTGCACGAAGTACACGGTGGAACCAGTCACGGTGGTGGCCAGTATCATCAATGCCAACTTGGAGGAAAAATCATGGTTGTGCAGTTCACGTGGGAGACTCGATGTCTGGTTGCCTTCGAGCTGCAGCGTGCTTGCCAGACGTTTGCTGCACCTGTCCAGCGTCTCCAGCAGATGCGTGCATTGTCCATTGACTGTTCTGGTCAATTCCTTTCCGCTTGGGTCGCCGACAAAATCCTGGCGCGCCTGTTTGAACGCATCGCTTGAGGCGTCCAGATGCGCGCGGATATCCTGCAGTTGCGCACGCAGTTCCTCACTGATCCGGGATGGGGTCAGTCGGTTGCGCACGCTTTGCGCTGCGTTATTCAGGCCAACCGACTGCGCGAGACCCGCCCTCAGGCCCGCTGTCTGGTCCAGAACCTTGTTGCCGAGTTTGCTGAGGCTGCTCCACAGGAACGGAGTCAGCATGATGGCTGTAAACGTCACCGATACGCTGGCGCCGTAGCCGATGCTGTCGCCTACCGCCGCGGCTTGCTTCTTGGAGCTTTCATTGCCGAATTTGTTCTTCGCAAGTTCGTTGCCCAGAAAAAGCGTGTTGATCAGGCCGTTGTAGAGGTGCCATTCGTTCGCATCGCGACCCAGTTGGCCATTGGAGAACACAAATGGGTACCCGTCAGCGGTGGGGCGCAGTGCGGACATCGAAACGGCGAGCACGCCCTTGGTGGCGGTAGACATCGTGAAGGCGAAGGTTTTCGCCTGCTTGGCGAGCAGTGGGCTTGGAACCAGCACGGGCCATAAATTGACTAGGTTGCCGATCGATTTCAAGGCTCGGATCGCCTTAGGTGCGCTATGACCTAGCGGCTGAAGGGCGTCTTTCACTGCCTTGATGTCGCTCAGTAACTGCTTGCGGTGATGCTCGGTCAGACCCGGCGCCCGCGCAGGCGTGATGAGGTCTTCGAGTTCGTCTATCTGTTGCCGGCACGATGCCAAGGTATGCTGCATCGGCTGCTCCAGGTCTTCCCCCTGCAGAATCGCCAGGAATTCGGGATCGTGTGCGTGTATTTGTAGCATCGTGCGCAGATCCACAAGCGAGTAAAGATTGACCGCGCCCGAGGACAACGAGCTGGTGAGCTTTTGCATGCCATTAGCGGCACTGGAGCGGACTCTGGAAAGGAGGCTTGGGGATGCTCCATCGGTCAGGGTCGACTGGGCCTGTACGGAGGATGCTTGAGAAGACGACCTGCTTGGTCGGGGAGTGAGGTGAGCAAGCTCGGAACTTTCCTGGGTAGGGGAGGGCTGGTCCTGGGCGACCGTCGTCGGGAGTACGGGCTCGCTCTCGACGGAAATCGGGGGCACGGACGATGAGACAGGTGCAGACGATATAGACGGCTTGTGCATATGACTACGCGCTCCATTGCTGACTCGTTGAAAAAAGGAGTTACATGATGCTTGGTTATAATCGGAGCAAGCTCGACCACCTTTGGTTGATAAGCGAAATTTGCGACTTCCAAGAGAAGCGAGTAATGGATTTTTCTCGCGCCCAAGCGCTGCGATGCCAGGCCCTTGACGAGGTGCGCATCGTTTCCCTTGTGAAAGCCGTTTCTGTTCTATGCCTCTACGAATTCAGACATGTCTGTGCACAGAGCGGCATGCTGGACGTGCTGCACTTTATGGATTCCCTACACCTTGCCGTGCATGCCAGGTGATTCGTCGCTAATTGCGCGCGGTGCTGGGGATCGACTACCTGGGCCTGCCTATGAATCGTTTTTCGCCGAAGCTGGCTCTCTACTAGCGCACGGCGTAGTGCCGCCGGGTTTTGCACCGGTGCGGGGAAATTCGCACCAAAATCAGGTAGTCATTATCCGAATTGGTGCAAGTTGTCTGCTCGCCATACCGTGCTAGCCGCATGTGCATGCTTTATCGGGTCGGTCTGCACCATAAAAGTGCTGATGAAGCGGAGTCGCTGAACGCGATCAAGTCGTTCGCTCGCGCCAGACATTGCGAAACGGTCATCAAGCGCGCTTATCCCGCCGAGTAGCCGTTCACTGCTGTCGGCGGCGTTCACTGCCTTACGCATTAGGCAATGAGAAGCCCAGGGAACCTCTGAACAAACCACGGCAGATGCGCGACACTATTGCCACACAGTGAAGAATCATCCATGCAACTGACGTTCGGTGACTCTGAGGGCCTGGGCAAGCGCAAGCAGACCCGGCGCGAGATCTTTCTGGCCGAGATGGAGCAGGTCGTTCCGTGGCCGCACTTGCTCGGGCTGATCGCGCCGCACTATCCGGTGTCGGGGCGCCCTGGTCGACAGCCATACGCCCTGGCGAGGATGTTGCGGATTCATTTGCTGCAGCGGTGGTATGCGTTGAGCGATCCGGCGATGGAAGAAGCGCTGCACGAGATCCCGACCTTGCGGCGCTTTGCCCAGCTCGGTGGCTTGGACGACATTCCCGACGCGACCACGATTTTGAACTTTCGGCGCCTGCTGGAGACCCATGGCCTTGCCGGACGGATACTGGAGGCGGTCAACGCGCATCTGGCGCGCCAGGGTCAGAGCCTGCAGTCGGGTACGATCGTCGATGCGACGCTGATCGCTGCGCCCAGTTCGACCAAGAATGCCGATCGCGCGCGCGACCCCGAGATGCATCAGGTCAGGAAGGGCAATCAGTGGTATTTTGGGATGAAGGCGCACATCGGCGTGGATGCGTTTTCCGGGCTGGTGCACCACGTCCATTGCACAGCGGCCAATGTCGCCGATGTCACGGTGACGCACACGTTGCTGCATGGCAAAGAAGACAGCGTGTTCGGCGACAGCGGCTATACCGGCGCGGACAAACGCGACGAACTGCAGGCGTGCAAGGCTGCATTCTTCATCGCCGCCAGGCCCTCGACGATGCAAGGCATCGGCAACAAGCGCGAGCGTGCTCGGGAACAGCGTTGGGAGCCCTTCAAGGCCAGCGCGCGCGCGACGGTGGAGCATCCATGCCGGGTGATCAAGCGCCAGTTCGGCTACACCAAGGTCCGCTATTGCGGCCTGGTCAAGAATACGGCGCCAGTACTGACGTTGTTTGCGCTGTCAAACCTGTGGATGAAGCGAAAGCAGTGACTGCCTGCGATGGGGAGCGTGCGCCTGTGCTCCGTGGAATTCCCACGGAAAGAGCCAGAAATGGCGAGAAATCCGAAGATTCAAACGCGACTCTCCGGAACGATGCGACATTCCGCGCTCTCAGGCCGCGTTGTTCAGAGCTTCCTTAGGGATGTCGGGCCGTTGTCCAGCGTATTGACAGCCTTGTCGCTGCATAGCAGTTTTGTTGGGCACTTGAGGCAGGGGGCCATGCGCGTACTGGGGATGCCGTGATCGACGACGTCTCTTTTCTCAACCTGCATCGGGGATTCCAGCATGCACCGTTACCAACGGACCCTTCTCGCGTTCTGCACCGTGACCGCGCTTCATTGCACTCCACCGGCGATGGCGCAACAAACCACAGACCTGGGCGAAGTTATTGTCACCGGCTCGCGCATCAAGCGCGCGCAGGTCGAAGGCGCGCAGCCGGTGGTCACCATCAGCGCGCAGCAGATCCAGCAGGAAGGCTTCGCCACCGTCTATGACGTGCTCAACAGCATGAATCAGCAGGGCTCGGTGGAAGCCGATACGCAGTGGGGCTCGCACACGCCCAATGCCTCGCCGATCAATCTGCGCGATCTGGGGCCGGGCCGCACCCTGTTGCTGGTGAACGGCCATCGCGTGGCCGATTACCCGCTGCCCTACGGCGGCGAAAGCAACTTCTCCAACTACAGCAATATTCCCTCCGCAGCCGTGGAGCGCATCGACATCCTCACCGGCGGTGCGTCGGCGATCTACGGCTCCGATGCCGTGGCTGGCGTGATCAACGTGATCCTCAAGCGCGACTATCAGGGCGACCAGGTGCGGTTGCGCGGTGGCACCGCGACCGAAGGTGGACGCGATAGTTTCGACGTGTCGTGGGCCGGCGGGCGCACCGGCGAGAACTGGAGCCTGACCTACGCCCTGCAGGCCACCAAGCGCGACCCGCTGAGCGGACGCGATCGCTCCAAAATGGACGATTCGGACGACATGTCCTATTCCAACTGGACCGGGCAGAACCGCCTGTACGGCTTCAACCCATTCACCGGTCTGAGTCTGATCGACGCCAATACCAACCAGCGCCTGGCGCCACCGGCCGGTACCTGCGCGCGCTTCGGCGGTGAGTTCATCGACGGGCAGCGACTGAGCTACAACCAAAACACCGGCGCGCTCACCAACGCCGGCAGTTACTGCGGCGTGGCACACGATTACGGCGACTGGGGGCTGGTCACCGGCAGCGAGGATTATTCGGCGTATCTCTACGGGACCTGGAAGTTCGGCGAACACACCGAAGCCTGGGCCACGCTATCGGCCAATCGCAGTATCGGCCGCTGGACCTACGACCCGCCTTACGCCTATCTGGGCCCGTTCCAGGACGCGGCGACCGGTCGCTCGTTGAACCTGATCCGCCAGCTCACCCGGCGTGAAGCCGGCGGCTGGGACCGGCTGGCCAACTACAACAAGGAACAATCCTGGGATCTGAGCGCCGGCTTGCGCGGGGTGTGGTCCGACCGTTTCGATTGGGAATTGAGCGTCGGCCGTTCGCGTTACACCGTGGACGAATACATTCGCACCGTGGATACCGCGCGCGCCACCGACTACTTCCTCGGCAGCTC
The DNA here is from genome assembly GCF_002846205.1 of Xanthomonas prunicola. Classification (GTDB taxonomy): domain Bacteria; phylum Pseudomonadota; class Gammaproteobacteria; order Xanthomonadales; family Xanthomonadaceae; genus Xanthomonas; species Xanthomonas prunicola. Next base: position 548,559 of record NZ_PHKV01000002.1, on the reverse strand, counting down.
CCTCGGCACCGCGGCCGATGGCACGCCGATCTATGCGATCAACGAAGCGCGCTTGTACACGCCACTGTCGGCGGACCAATACGACGCCCTGGTCGCCAAGTCGCACAACTCGGCGTATTCGTGGGTCAATCAAGCCAGCTTCAGCGTGAGCGGCGATGTGGTGCAGGGCTGGGCCGGGCCGATCCGCTTCGCCACCGTGGCCGAAGTCGCAAAGCAGGGCTATCAACTCTCGCCCGATCCGTGCGCCAACGAGTGCTACCCGGTGGACGTGGTGGACAGCGGTGGCGGCGAACGCATGCGCAGTTCGGCGGGTTTGGAATTCCAGATTCCGTTGCTCTCCACGTTGAGCGCGAATGTGGCCGGTCGCTACGACCGCTACGGCAATTACCGTTCTTCGGCTGCCATCCCCACGGATGTGGGCACGCAGAGCGACACCACCTGGAGTGCCGGTCTGGAATGGCGGCCGGTGGAAAGCCTGCTGGTGCGCAGCACGGTGGCCACCAGTTTCCGCGCGCCGGACATGCATTACGTGCTGGGCGAACCCAGTTCCACCAATCAGACGGTGATCGATCAGTACCGCTGCATTTCGTCGGGCGCGTACCTGACCGGCGGCTGCAACGACGAAAACAACAACATCTACTACACCGTGGATGTCAATCGTCGCGGTACCCCGGATCTCCGCTCGGAAACCGGCCGCTCGTTCACCGGTGGCGTGGTATGGGACATCGCCCAAGGCCTGTCGTTGAGTGTGGATTACTACCGCATCCAACTGCAGGAAATGATCAAGGATCTGGACCGCGATGAGATCCTGTCGGCCGAAGCTGGCTGCCGCACCGGCACCACCATCAGCGGCGGCACCTGGAACAATCCGGGCGGCGCGGGCTATTGCGACACCATCACCTCACGCGTGAGCCGCAATGCCGACGGCACCATCGCCAGTATCGAGCGCGGCCCGATCAACCTGGCGCAGATGGAAACCTCCGGCATCGATGCGGCGTTGAAGTATCGCCTGGCCACCGCTGGTTGGGGCAATTTCCAGTTATCGCTGGACTACAACAATCTGATCGCCTATCGCGAGCAGATCTATCGCACCGACAGCGACGAAAACCGTCGCGACGAACGTGTGCGCAGTCGCGTGCGCGGCAGCGTGCATTGGGACAACGGTGGTGCCTGGGACTGGACCGTCTACTTTCGCCGGATTGGCTCGATGCGCGCCGTCAACTGGGGCACCTGCGAACGCTTCGACGACGGCTATCAACCCAGCGCCTCCGATGCGTGCCTGGTCACCGATACCGCCAACGTGCACCTGGGCGAAACCAGCAAGCGCTACTTCGGCCGTGTGGGCCCGGCGATCTACTGGAACCTGAGCACTGGGTACAAGATCACCGACCACGCCAAGGTCAATTTCTACGTCAACAACGTCTTCAACGAAGTGGGCTACGACCATAAGGAACGTTTCTATGGTTACGGCTTCTACAACACCACGTTGTTCAATCCGATCGGCCGCGAAGTGGCGGCTGAGTATGTGTTTACGTTCTGAGTGATCGCAGCGCACCCGCACGTCACGGTTGGTGTGGTGGTGTGCGGGTGCCATATGCCGGTGTTGCAACGGAGTGGAAGAGTCTGCAATCGCGGTGGCGATCGCAGCTATCAGCGAAGCCAACATGGGCGCTCGGCCACATGTGCCTTGGCGTCGTACGACGCCACGTTCGGCACTGAGATGTATGTGTTGAGTTGGCGACGTGGTCGCAATGCACCCGGTAGATCGCTGGTGCCGCGCCGAAGCATACGCGGCCTTTTGAGATGGCGATGCTCCCGGTGTGCCGTGACATCTGTTGAGGCAACCCGTTAGATCACTGCTTCATTGATTGGTCGCATCGAGACGATTGGCCACAGCGATGCCGCCACCCAGCAGGTGGGTTATCGGCCCTGCACCCTGTGCCGAAATCACCGCTTCAACGATCATTGCGCTTCGATGTGCATGCCGGCCAGCGGCGGCACAGGACGTTTGCTCAAACCTGTGCCCGGTCCGTTGCCGATGAAACAGTGGCAACGGCCAAACGTGCGTGGTATCAATGCACCCAATGAACGCACCCCGCAGCCAGTTTTACTTTTGGTACTACGGTTTTCCGATGCCGCTGGCGGAGGACGGATTGCGCTCACCCTGAAGGAGACTTCAGCAGCATTCCCGAAAAGCCGCCAGCGCACACTGGCGGCTTTTTTGTTGCCGCCGCGCCTGGCTCCCTGATGCAACACCGCCCACCGAGACACTGTTATGCCGCCTGTGACCGATGACCTGCGTATCCGCAAGATCGAAGCCCTTGCCCCGCCCTCGCAGCTGCTATCGCTGCTGCCCTGCGACGAGCGTGCCTCCGAAACCGTGACCAATTCGCGTGCCGCGCTGCACGAGATCCTGCATGGCCGTGACGACCGCCTGGCGGTGGTGATCGGGCCCTGCTCGATCCACGATCCGGTCGCGGCGATGGACTATGCACACCGCCTGCGCCCGCTGCGCGACCAGTTCGGCGACGCGCTCGAAATCGTGATGCGGGTGTACTTCGAAAAGCCGCGGACCACCATCGGCTGGAAGGGCTTGATCAACGACCCGGATCTGGACGGCAGCTTCCAGATCAACAAGGGCCTGCGCGTGGCGCGCGGTTTGCTGCGCGATATCAATAATCTCGGGCTGCCGGCGGGCGTGGAATTTCTCGACATCATCTCGCCGCAATACATTGCCGACCTGGTGGCCTGGGGCGCGATCGGCGCACGCACCACCGAGAGCCAGGTGCATCGCGAGATGGCCTCGGGCTTGTCGTGTCCGGTGGGCTTCAAGAACGGCACCGGCGGCGACGTCAAGATTGCGGTGGACGCGGTGGGCGCGGCCTCGCATCCGCATCATTTCCTGGCCGTGACCAAGGACGGACATACCGCCGTGGCAGCGACGGTGGGCAACCCGGATTGCCATGTGATTCTGCGCGGCGGCAAGCAGCCCAACTTCGATGCGGCCAATGTGGAAGCGGCCAGCCAGGTGCTCAACACGTCCGGCTTGCCGGCACGCTTGATGATCGACGCCAGCCACGCCAATAGCAGTAAAAACCCAGAGAATCAGCCCAAGGTGATCGACGACATCAGCCGTCAGCTGGAAGCAGGCGAAACGCGCATCGTCGGCGTGATGGTGGAGAGCCACCTGGTCGGTGGGCGCCAGGAATTGGTGCCGGGTTGTGCGCTGACCTATGGGCAGAGCATCACCGACGGCTGCATCGGCTGGGATGCCTCGGTCCAGGTGCTGGAACGTCTGGCGACAGCAGTGCGCGCGCGCCGTGCGCGACGGATTGCCGAGGCTGCGTGAGTTGCAGACTGCATCATCAGCGGCGGCAACGCTTGCTGATGCTGCATGGCGCATCGCCAACGGCCAGTGATGACGAGGCAGCGCGTTGGCTGGCTTGCGTTGCGTCCTCGTTCGCACCGTCCACCGGCACTGCAGTGAGGACATCGGGCAGCGCGCGAGCGAGCGCGCGCTGATGGCCGCTGCAGACCGAGAACGTCGGGCCGGCGCAGGGAGCCGGCCCGACGGATTGGACACCACCGAGTGATGGCCCGTTTCGCTCCGTGGAAGGAGGGGGAGAGCGCCTTCCTGTCACTTCAAGCGAGCGGGCAGTCACGTTATCCGCCCAACGCGTGACCTTGCGATGTCGCTGCATGTCGGCGGCGGCAATGAAGTGTGAGAAGCGTTAAACGCACGGGCTGTTGATGCCGAATATTCAGCACAGCACCAGTGCACGCATTGACTGGGATGCGATCCTGCTGCAATCGCGATTGGCCGCTCGTCAATTGCCAAGCTCTACCGCCAATCCCCGCAACGGCAACAGCCGTATTCACGCGTCGCGGTCGGCATAACCGCGATAGTGGCGGCAGACTCTTTCCTGCCTGTGCCCATGCCCTCACTTCGCGATCGCTTCCAGCGCTGGCCACGGTCGTGGCGTCGTGCAGTGGTCGTGGTGTTGGCGCTGTACGCGCTGTATCTGCTGGCCGGCAACCTCTATCTCAATACCCCGCTGTTCGACGCCAGCACCAACCGGCAGCCGCACAAGTTCACCATGCAGACCGGCCCAGCGCTGACGTTGTTCCCGGGCGAGGTCATCGCCTGGAACGTGCGCATGCGCGGGCAGGCCAACCGCACCGTGTACGTCTTCCATGCCGACCGCGCGCATGCACGGATTGCCCTGCTGGCCTTGTTTCGGCGCGAAGTGTGTTTGCCTTGGCTGCACGCCACCGGCGTGAGCGCGGAAGTGGAAACGTCCGATACGTCGATTCCACCGCCGCCACGTGGTGACCAGGGCTGGACCTTGCGCTTCGATGCGATCACCAGCAACAGCATCCGCAGTGCGCGTCTGGGCAAATTGCTGATTGCCGGGCAAGGACACGGCAAGGTCGGTTTCCTGAAGCAACTCAAGGGCGGGCCGTCGGAGCTGTTTCCGTCCGAAGCGGGCTTTACCGATGCAGTAGTCAGCTACGACGGAGTGCAGGTGTTCAATGGCGCGCAGTTGGACGCGCAGTTCCAGTTCCCGCGCCATTACCGCGACCAAGCCCCCGGCTTGCGCAAACTCGGCATCACCCGTGCGCGGCTGCAGTTGAAGGCCAATACCGTGGCGCTGAAGATCGATACCGGCGCGCCGCACGTGGACGTCAGCAGCGGACCCTCGGCGGCGCGGGTGGAGGCCGATATCCGCCTGGACGGTGGCGCGCTGAGTCCGGGCAGCCGTGCGGTGTGGCGGCTGCCGTTGCTGGCAGGCGTCGGCGCCACCGATCGCGGAATGCTCGCGCTGCAGCTGGATGTGGCGCAGGACATCCGCGTGCAGGCGCGGCTGCCGCGCGATGAGAAGACCGGCAGCGAACTGCACGCCGATCTGCGCATCGCCGGACGCAGCATTCCGTTCGAACAGCCGGCACAGGTGCTGCCGCGCATGTCGGGGCAGGTGCGCGGGCGTTGGAAGTTTGAGTCCTTGAACTGGATTGCCGAGCTGTTCGTGCGCAAGCCCTGGTTTCAGCTGGAAGGCGGCGGCCTGGTCGAGGCGGATCTACGCCTTGCTCAGGGGCGGCTCACCAGCGGCAGCACGCTGGATATCCCGCGCGTCGAGGCGGCGGCGCAGGTGTTGGACACGCGACTGACCGGTATCGCCAGGGCGCACGGGCGCATCGACGATGCCGCCACCCCGCAGGCGCATCTGGATGTGACCATTCCCACCTTCAAGGCGGCGCCGCGCGATGCGCCCAAACACCTGTTGCTGGATGGCCGCGATCTGCAGCTAGCCATGCATGGCGATGCCGAGCTGGCCCGCTTGAGTGACACCCTCACGGCGCAGCTGCGTTTCAGCGATGCGCGTGTGCCTGACCTCACCGTCTATAACCGCTATCTGCCCGGCAACAACGTGCGCCTGCTCGGTGGCAGCGGCAGCCTGACCGGCGATGTGGCGCTCAATGCGTCCGGCGATGTCGGCAACGGGCATGCGAATCTGCGCGGCCAAGGCGCGCATCTGGCATTGGCCGGCGTGCAGATGCGCGGCGATGCCGAGCTGCAGGCAACACTGCAGCGCGCAGACTTCAAGAACAAGTTCTTCGACCTTAGCGGTACGCGCATACGCCTTCGCAACATGCGGGTGGGCGACGACGGCAACGATGCCAACTGGTGGGGTGAACTGCAGGTTGGTGCCGGCACCATTCAGGCCGACGCACCGTTCCAGGTGGATGCCGATGCGGCCATTCGCATGCGTGATATCTCGCCGCTGCTGTCGGTGTTCGCGCAGCGCGCCGACTATCCGCGCTGGGTACTCGGCTTGCTGGATTCGGGCGAACTGGATGCCACCGGCCGGGTACGTTGGCGCAAGCAGCAGTTGCTGGTCGACGACCTGCATGCGGAAAATGCGCGTCTGTCGCTGCGCGCGCGGCTGGCCTTGAACGATGCGCAGCGGCGCGGCGATCTGTATCTGCGCTGGGGCGTGCTTGGTGCCGGCATCGAGCTTGATGGCAAGCAGCGGCAATGGCATCTGGCCGGCGCGCGCGAGTGGTATGACGCGCAACCTGGGTTGTTGCCCGCGGTCTCCAAAACCAAGTGACGCGGTTGCCGCCGCGATAGCGCTGCGTCCTGCTCACGGCAGACTTGGCACACTGCGCATGCCGCGTGCGCGGCCTTCAGGAGCCTGCCGTCATGCCGATGCCTGTTCGCGCCCGCTGGCGCGCCTTGCCGCGCGCACTGCGTTGGCCGCTATTTGCGCTGATCACGCTGTACGCAGGCTATTTGCTGGTGGGCAATCTATTGCTCAACACACCGCTCGGCCCGGCTGCGCTGAACCGCTCGCCCGAGAAGTTCACGATGCAATGGGGCACGGGGCTGACCTGGTGGCCTGGGCGTGTGGTGCTGTGGAAGGTCGATCTGCAAGGCCATTCGACGCGCACGAACTGGAACGTGAGTGCGCAGAGGCTCAGCGGACAGATTCGCTTGCTGCCATTGGTGCACCGGCAACTGCTGGTGCCGGAGTTGCACGCGCACGGCGTGCGTGGCGGCATGCAGGCTGCTACTGCCGTACCCGGGACGGCATCGGCGCAATCGCCTGCGGCAACGCAAGCAACGCGTGCTGCCGTCGCTCCGGCGAAGGGAGTGGCCGATACACCGGCCGCTTCAGCAAACGAGGGGACGCCCACGGCAACGCCCAATGTCGAAAAAACGGCGACGGCGCAGCCGCCCGCGCAGAATCCGCGCGTAACGAGCACAACCACCACAACGAACGCGACGCGCACATCCGGTGCGCCGCAATCAGCCCAGCGCGTTGACGCTCAAGCCAGCACGCCAACACCGCCAACCGCCTGGACCCTGCAATTCGACCGCATCGTTGCCGATCAGGTGCAGGACGTGTCGCTGCGTCAGCTGCACATTGAAGGTGAGGGCAAGTTGCAACTCGGCCTGTTCAAACGACTGCGTGGCGGGCCGATGGAAATCTTCCCTTCGCGTGCGGTATTCGAATCGGCGCGTGTGCGCTGGGGCGAACACGAAGTGATGCGCAATGGACAGCTGCGTATCGAAGCCAGCATCGCGCGGCATTCACCGGATCAGGTAAGTGGACGAGCGGTGCTGCAGTTGACCGATGCGCTGATCGCCTTGCATGGCGACACCGCAGCGCTGGATGTCACCCGCAATGCGCAGGGCCGGCACACCGTCGCAACACGTGCCGGCAAGGGACGTGCAGATGGTGAACTGCGCTGGATACGCGGTGCCTTGCAGCCCGGTAGCCAACTGCACTGGCGCGCGCTGCTGCACGACAGCACGCGCGCACCGGCCGCGTTGCTGGGCGAACTGACCGCGCAGTTGCAGGTCGATCAGAACCTGCGTTTGCGGGTGAGCATGCCCGAGCCGGCCGATGCCGGGCTGACGCTGGATGCCGACCTGCGGGTGCAAGGCCGGCAATTGCCATGGCAACCCATGCGCCGCCTGTTGCCGCGCACCTCCGGGCATGTACGGCTGCATTGGCAACTGTCTTCGTTGAGTTGGATTCCCGCGCTGTTTCCGGAGGTGGATTGGCTCACGCTGGAAGGCGATGGCCTGGTCGATGCCGATTTGCAGATCGATCGCGGCCAGCTTGCCGCCGGCAGCCGCCTGCAGGTACCGCACGTGCAGGCACACGTGGGTGTCATGGGGCACGCGATCACCGGACAGGCCAGTGCAGATCTTCGCGTGGATGCCGATGCCAATGGACACTTGCTGCCGGCGCTCGCACTGCAGATGCAGCAGTTTTCCATCGCACATGGCGACGCACCCACACGCCCGTTCGTGCAAGGCCGCGATTTACGTCTGGATCTGCGCACACGCGCCGATGCGCGCAACTTGAGCAGCCTGCGCGATGCCACGCGCGCGCATCTGGTGTTTACTGATGCCCGCGTGCCGGATCTGCGCGCCTACAACCGCTATCTGCCGCAGCAGCAACTGCGTTTCGACGGCGGAAACGGCGTGCTCAGCGGCGATTTGCAGATCGAGCCGGGCGGGCGCATCGGCAAAGGCGGTTTGCGCATCGGTGCGCGTGCCGCGCGGCTGCAGTTTGCCGGATTGGCATTACGCGGCGATGTGGATGCGGATCTGCGCCTGCAGCGCGGTGATCTACTTGCCGAAAATTTCAGTCTGGATGCCAGCAGCATCCAGCTGCGCAATGTTGGATTCACCGGCCCGGACGGGCAGCGTCGTGACGGCTGGTGGGCGCGCATCGTGCTCGACGACACGCGCATGCAATGGCGTCAGCCGGTCGGTGTCGATGGACGTGTGCGCATCCAGGTGCGTGACCTGGCATTTTTGATGGCGTTGTACACACGCGACCGTTCGATTCCGAACTGGATGCTGCAGCTGGTGGATGCCGGCCAGGCGCAGGTGACCGCATGGGTGCATTGGCAAGGCGAAACGGTCACCGTCGACCAGTTGCAGGCACGTAACGAACGCTTTCAGGTCGATGCGCGCCTGCGTTTGCGGGGCAATCAACGCAGCGGCAGCCTGCTGGCGCGCTGGGGACTGCTGAGTGCGGCCGTGGGCCTGCGCGGCGATGTGCCCGAGTGGCATCTGCTGCGTGCACAGGAGTGGTATCGCGCACAGCCGGACCTGCTGCGCTGAGTGCCGGAGCGCGTGCACGGGTGTGAAGGAAAAAGCACCAGTTCTGTACTGCTTAGTATTGTTTTGCAGTGCAGCGTGCAAGTCGGATTCGGGGCGCGCACTATGATCCTGCATCCCGACGTGGGGGAGGGAGCAAAGCCCGCTGGCAGTTCGCTGCAAGCGGGCTTTTTATTGCCTGAACGTTGCCGGGTCAAGCGCCAACCCGCCGCATGACGGACTTCGAACACGCCTGCCTGGCGGCTGCGGATCGTTCTGGTAGCTGCTCTTATTGCAGCTCCAGCAGCCATAACGTGCTGCCGCCGGTGATGAACAACCGCCGTTGCTCCAGATCGAATGTGCAATTGGAGGCCGTGTGCGGTGTCGGCACCAGGCCCAGCCATTGGCCGTCGCTGTCGAAGATGCACACGCCTGCGCCGGAGCTGCTCCATAGCCAGCCCTGGCGGTCCACGCAGACTCCATCCGGCAGGCCTTCCGGCACCACTGCGAAGCGGCGCCGGTTGTGCAGTCCGCCATCGCGCCAATCGAAGGCGGTGATGTCGGGTTCGCCCGGGCCGCCTTCGGGCGTCTGCGACACGTACAGCACGCGTTCGTCGGGCGAGAACGCCAGTCCATTGGGATGATCCAGGCTGACCATGCACTGCAGGGCGCCGCCATCGGGCGGCAACCGGTAGACGCCGTGATGGTCCAATTCCTGCGGGCCCGGGCAGCCCTGGCTGGGCTTGAGCAGCCCGAAGGGCGGGTCCGTGAACCAGATTGCGCCATCGCGCGCCACGATCAGATCGTTGGGCGAATTAAGCCGTTTGCCCTCGAAACGGCCCACCAGCAAATGCGCCTGGCCATCCACATCGCTGCGGGTGATCGCGCGGCGCCCGTGTTCGCAGTGCACCAGCCGCTGCTGCACATCCACCGCATTGCCGTTGGTGAAGGCGGTCGCGTCCAACAGCACGTCCACCGCGCCGTCTTCGCGCCAGCCAAGCACGCGGCGGCCCACCACATCGCTCCATACCAGCGTGCGCTGTGCCTCCCACCAGGCCGGACCTTCGCTCCAGGTGGCCTGGTCGTAGATGATTTGCAGACGCGCGTTACCCAGCCGCGCCGCGACGGCAGCGTGCGGTGTGATGGGGGGCGGGCATTCAGCGGGCTGGGCCGCGCCGGGTGCGCGAACGCGGCAGTGGCTGTCCATCAACGTGGCGCCGCATGGCCGAACGGATGCGCAGTGGCGGCCCCGGGTGATTGCGCAAATTGCACCATCATCTGCAGGCAGGGCGTATCGCCCAGCTGGCCGGAGCGGTGGCCGCGCTGATCGGTGGTGCCCTGATCCTGGCCGAAGTGGATGTCGCCAGGGCCCATTTCGACACGTGTGCCGTCGCCGGTTTCGATGAACCAGCGGCCGCGCAACGGAATCACCCATTGCGGGTGCGGGCTCTCGTGCCAGTCGCCGACCCAGCCCACCGGCAGCACCGCGAACTGGATGCCGAGCACCTCGCCCGGAAACGGCCGCAACCACTGCGGTGCCGCGCCGCCACCCACGCTCTTGCTGCCGAAGCCGGGCAGTTGCGAGGCGTTGAGGCAGCTCTTGCCATCCGGTCCAGTCCACAGATGCAGGAAGGGGAGGCTGGGCGGCAGCGCAGGGTCGTTGCCGTCCGTGTCGAGCGGAATCTGCGAGGGCAGCAATGCTGCAGGCACTGTGGTGGGCGACATGGCGATGCCTCGTGTGAAAACCGCAGTGCAGCATGGGTGTCGTCAGGGCCGCGTAAGCGCGATGTTCAAGGCGGCGAAATGCAGCCTGCCCGGTTGCAATCGCGGCGCGGCATTTCGCGCATGCGCACACCGACTGTGTGGCAGGGATGCCAGAATCCCCGCATGTCGATGCCTACCGCTTCCATGTCTGCTGCGCTCACCGCTCTGATCGAGCGGGCCGTGGCGCGCGTCCGTCCATCGCTGCCTGCCGAGCAGGTGGGGTCGGGCGGCGATTTCGATCGACAGCTTGCGCAGGTGGCATTAGTCAGCGATTTCGCGCTCGACACATTGGCGCGGCAACCATCATTGCTGCAGCACCTGGCACAGCCCGATCCGCCACCGCTGCCATTGCCGCAGCTCGATCCCGCGCAGCCGCAGCTGTGGCCTGCGCAATTGCGGCGCTACCGCAGCGCCGAATCCACGCGCCTGGTGTGGCGCGATGTGCTTGGCCTGGACAGCGTGGATGACACGTTGGCCGGCGCAACCCGGCTGGCCGAACACTGCCTGCACTGCGGGCTGCAGGCGTTGGAGCAGCAATTCGAAACCCGCCATGGAAACGTCATTGCCGAAGACGGCAGCGTGCAACGCCTGGTGGTGTTCGGGCTGGGCAAGCTGGGCGGGGGCGAGCTGAATTTCTCGTCGGACGTGGATCTGGTGTACGCCTATCCGCAGGGCGGTCAATCCGATGGTGCGCGCCCTCTGGCAGCAGAAGAATATTTCGCGCGGTTGGGTCAGCAGCTGGCCAAGCTGTTGGACGAAACCACCGCCGATGGTTTCAGCCATCGCGTGGATCTGCGCCTGCGTCCATTCGGCACCGCTGGCCGCGTGGCGTTGTCGTTCGCCGGCATGGACCACTATTTTCAGCGTGAAGGACGCGATTGGGAACGCTATGCCTGGCTCAAGGCGCGTGCAGTGGCCGGTGATATCGACGCCGGCGAAGCCTGGCTGGAAACCCTGCGGCCGTTCGTCTACCGCCGGTATCTGGACTTCACCGCGCTGGACGGCTTGCGCGAGATGAAGGCGGCCATCACTGCCGAAGTCGCGCGGCACGACCGTCTGGACGACATCAAGCGTGGGCCCGGTGGGATTCGCGAAATCGAGTTCCTGGCGCAATCGCTGCAGCTGATTCGCGGCGGACGCGAGGCGAGTCTGCGCGAGCGCCGGCTGCTGCCCGCACTGCAGGCATTGGTGGCTGCAGGTCAGATCGATCAGGAGAATGGCCAGACGCTGACCACGGCGTATCGTTTTCTCCGTCGCCTGGAAAATCGCCTGCAGATGTTGCGCGATGCGCAGACCCACGCATTGCCGCAGGCACCGCTGGATCGCGAGCGGATTGCGCTAGGCCTGGGCTACGCGGAGTGGTCGGCCCTGCTGGACGCGCTGGCGCCGCAACGCGCGCGGGTTGCGGCCGAATTTGCCGAGCTGCTGGCCCCGCGTGTACGCGCTACCGCACCGGATACGCTGGCCGATTACTGGCGCGCGCTGCCGGAGGGCGATGCAACGCCGTTGTCGGGGATTGGCTTGAGCGATCCCGGCGGCGCGCATCAGGCGCTGGCCGACTTTGCGCAGTCGTCCGGCGTGCGCGCACTGTCCGATGGCGCGCGTGCGCGGCTGGATCGGGTGATGCCGGCGCTGCTGCACGCGGCCACCCGCGCCAGCCAGCCGGATGCGGCGGTGCGGCGCATGCTTGGCCTGTTGCAGGCCACCTTGCGCCGCACCAGCTACCTCGCCTTGCTCGACGAGCAACCCAGCGCGCTGGCACGCCTGGTCGATGTGCTCTCGCGCAGTGCGCTGCTGGCCGAGCGGCTGGCGGCGTATCCGCTGCTGCTGGACGAATTGCTTGACACCCGCATCAGCGGCCCACTGCCGGATCGCGCAGCGCTGCACGCGGCCTGCGCCGACACCCTGCACATCGACGACACCGAAGCGGCGCTGCGTGAACTCAACGAGCGCCGGCTTGCACTGAGTTTTCGCATTGCACTGGCCACGCTGGATGGCCGCCAGCAGGCGGTGGAGAGCACCCGGCAACTGGCCTGGCTTGCCGAAGCCGTGGTGCAGACCGTGCTGCACCTGGCGCGCAGTGAAATGGTGGCAGCGCACGGACACGTGCCCGGCGGCAGCTTCGCCATCATCGGCTATGGCAGTTTGGGCGGGCTGGAACTGGGGTTCGGATCGGATCTGGATCTGGTGTTTCTCTACGATCATCCGTCCGAGGTGGATGCCTCGGACGGCAAGCGGCCACTGGAGGCCGGGCGCTGGTTTGCGCGGCTTGCACAGAAGGTGATGGCATTGCTCGCTGCCGAGACCGGCGCCGGCCGCCTGTACGACATCGATGTGCGACTGCGCCCGGATGGCGGCAAGGGGGCGCTGGTGTCGTCGCTTGCCAGCTACCGTGAATACCAGCGCGAACGCGCCTGGACCTGGGAGCATCAGGCCCTGGTGCGTGCACGCGTGGTTGCCGGCGATGCTGCTCTTTGCGATGCGTTTGCACAGGTGCGTCGCTACACCCTGATGCGCGTACGCGACACCGCGCAGTTGCACGAGGACGTGTGCAAGATGCGCGCACGTATGCGCGCCGAACTGGATCGCAGCGATGCCGGCCGGCTGGATCTCAAACAAGGTGCCGGTGGTCTGGTGGACCTGGAATTCGTCCTGCAGGCCGGCGTGCTCGGCTTGGCAGCACAGCAGCCGCAGCTCCTGGATGTTTGCGATACGCCTGCGTTGATCGATGCGCTGGTGCAGGTGCGCTGGCTGCCGGATGACCGCGTCGCACCGCTGCATCAGGCACATGCAGCGCTCGTGGATGCCGGCCTGAGCTGCACGCTGGACCGCCGTCCGCGCCTGATCGCACCGACGCCGGCCATCCAGCAGGCGCGCGGCATCATCTTCAACGCAGCGCGGGGGCAGGGCCTGACATTTCCGCTAGGCAAGGATGAAGCAGCGCTGTGAGTGCAACGCTGGGTGCGCTGCACTCGATGCGTGCGCAGCAAGCGATAAGAACTGCGTTGCCGTCCTCGCGGAAGCAACGCACGCACCAGCGCGTTATGCGTTCTGTCGACGCGGCGCGCTACGCCACAGCAACGCGCGAAACGGGCCAAGCAGACACACGCCCATGCCCAGCTTCACCGCCAGATCGCCGGCGGCCCAGCTGATCCACGGCAGGCCCACGCCAGCGAAGGCGATGCTCCAGAAGATGGTCGTATCCAAGGTGGCGCTGCAGGTGGTGGCCACGATCGGTGCGCGCCACCAGCTGCCGTTACGCAAACGGTCGAACACGCTGATGTCCAGCAATTGCGCTGCGATAAAGGCGCTGCACGAGGCCACCGCAATGCGTGGCGTCGCCAGCCAGAACGAGAGCAACACCGCCAGTGCGAACCCGCACCAGGCCACCGTGCGTGCTGCGCGCGGCCCGAAGCGGCGGTTGATCAGATTGCTGACCAAAAATGCCAGCGGGTAGGAGAACGCGCCCCAGGTCAGCCAGTCGTTGATGGGGTACTGCACCAGGATGTTGGACAGCAGCACCACCGCACCCATTGCCAACACCGCCCAGGTCAATGCGCGGGTTGTGAGCGGTGCGAATGCAGGTGGCGAGGCAGGGCGCATGGCGACACGGTGTTGATTGGGAACGTAATTATCCCTGCCGCGGGAGGGATGGACCAGCGCAACGATGCGGTCGCCTGCCGCGGCCTCCACACATGACGGCTCCATGACGTGTTGCGCAGGCGTTGAGCAGTAGGGCCGCCTCTGTATCGCGCGTGTGACCGGCTTGGCGCGTGCGTGCATCGTGACCGCAATCGGTAGTCACATCCGCATGCGTTTGTGGGTGCGCACACCTTGACAGCATCATCTGCACAGCGTGAGTGCAAACAAAAGGGTAGGTCTCGCTGCGGCGAATAGTGGCGTCGCGGGATGGATGGGCGCGACATGCGCACCTGCATGTGCTCGCGGCGAGCGCGTGCCGCTTTAGCCATCACTGTGGCGACGTGTCGGGAGGAGCGGCACGCGCAGCAGAAGGCAAGCGCGCCTCGCTGGTGGCGACACAATCTCGCCCGCCGGCGTTTCGGCAGTGAACATCGCACGTATCGTCAAGGGCCGTGCCGTCGTCGTGATGTAAGGATGGCGGCTCTTGCAAGCCCAGCGACATGCCGATGCCGAGCAAGGAAAGCAGCCGAAGATGCAGTGTTGTGATCGTGCGCACCGACAGCTTGCGGACCTCTTTATTCGCCTGCAGCAGGGTGATGTCGCAAGTGGCCCAGCCATCTGTCGCAGCCGGCACATGCATCCGGTCGCGTGGTGATCCGGCCAGGCACCGTGGGTCTGCGATCGAACGTGCACGTCCCCTGCGATGCCGTTGCGGCCTCGCCTATTGGCATTACTCCGGGAGAAATACCTATGCTTGACCGTATTCGCCATCGGCCACTGCTGGCTGTCGCGTTGTCCGCGACACTGGCCGCAGTCGGCATCGCCAACGCCAACGCTGCCACGGCAGTCCCGGAGGCCAAGCTCGCCGCGATGACGGCGACCTTGCGTGCTGCGCCGGTGTCCTTCGACGTGCATCTGCCGTCGCGCGATCAGGCCGGCCTGGACGCATTGCTTGCGGAGATCCAGGACCCATTGTCGCCGCAGCATCACAAGTGGTTATCTTCTGCCGAATTCCAACGTCGCTTCGGCCCTGCACCGGCGCAGCTCGCGCAGGTGCAGGCCGCCCTGCAGGCCGCGCACATGCGCGTGGTGCAGCAGGGGGCGACCTTGCATGTCAGCGCGAATGCCGACAGCGTGGAGCGACTGTTCGCCACGCCGCTGGTCGCCGATCTGAAGGCAGGCCAACAGGCACGCCTGGCCGCCGCCGCTCCGCTGCAACTGCCGGCCGCGCTGCGCGCCAATGGCGTGACTGTCACCGGCTTGACCCGCGGCCTGCCGCCGGCGCACATGAACTCGCGCTTGGTCGCCAGCGATCCCGACAACCGCTATGGCGATGGCACAACCAGCTATTGGTACAACGATCTCAAGCAGGCATACGGCTATCCGTCCTACCAGACGATGGTCGGCGCGCCGGGGCAGCAACACCGGCTCGACGGCAGTGGCAGCACAATCGCTATCCTGATCGGCAGCGACGTGCTGGATTCGGATATCGCCACGATGTTCGACCACGAGCACTTCAGCCGCTATGCCGCCAACCATGCCAATCCGACCCTGTACGCACGCCGCTACGTGGCCGGCGCCAAGCCCGGCTTGCAGGACGGCAATGATGCCTCGGCGCGCGAGGCGACGCTCGATGTAGACATGGCATTGGGCGGCGCACCGGGCGCGCATGTGCTGCTGTATGTAATTCCTGATCTGACCATCGATTCCATGCTGGCCGGCTATCGACAGATCGTGCAGGACAACGAGGCGGACGTGGTCAGCTCCTCGTTCGGGCTTTGCGAACAGTACTTCACCGCGGCCTACAATGGCGGCAAGGACGCCACTTCCATCCTTGGCCTGTTCGATTCGGTCTTCAAGCAAGGCAATGCGCAGGGCATCACCTTCGTCGCCTCCAGCGGCGACAACGCCGGCCTGGAATGCGCGGACACGCAGTACCTAGTGGATGGCAAGAACGGCCGTTACATTCCCAGCGTGGAATGGCCCGCCACTGATGCGCACGTGACCGCGGTCGGTGGTGGCAACCTGCTCACCGCTTACAAGAAGGGCAGCCTGGACTCGAGCTACGTCAGTGAAAGCGCATTTGCCGACCCGCTGCAGGCAGAGGACCCCTATGGCGTCGGCGCGCTGCTCAGCGGCGGCTACTGGGGCGCAGGTGGCGGCGTCAGCACGCTATTCCAGCGCCCGGCCTATCAGTTGCGCGCGCTGGGCGGTACACGCACCTCGATGCGCAGCCTGCCCGATGTCGGCATGCTGGTCGGTGGTTGCCCGGGGGGGATCGCCGTGCATCCCTGTCAGCAGGGCACCAGTTCGGTGTCCATCTATTTCGCCGGCGCCATCGCCAAGTTGATCGGCACCAGCGTTTCTGCACCGGAGTTCGCCAGCGCGGCCGCGCTGCTGGTGCAGAAGCAGGGCCGGCAGGGCAATCTCAACGACTACCTGTATCGCCTGGCCGCCAACGGCCCGGAGGCCTATCACCGCGGCATTCCCGGCAATAACGGCGTGGTCAGCAATGACGTGCCGATCGCCGGCAAGTACAACTACACCACCGGTCTGGGAACCCCGATCGTGCGGTTGATGATCGGTGCGCTGGACGCAGCGCCTGCCGGCATTCCGCGTTCTCCCAGTAACCCGTAAGCAGGCGTTGGCCGCTGTGCCGGCGAGGCGGTCGCCTTGTCGGCGCAGCGAGCAAGCCGGTAGAGCGCACAGTGCCTGGCAGCATGTGCGCCAGTACTTCGCGTGTGTATCGCGATACGTGATCGATGGTCGAGCGGACGTCACCGCTGCCGCCAGCGACGCAGAAAGCCCACTGCGCCCACACAGATCGCTGACGCTGCTTTCCGGATTCAGCCAAGGGGGGAGGCGTGTGCCCGCGACGCGCCGGCCAGTGCGCGATCGCTGTGCAGGCGCGCTGCTGGTCAGCCCGCCGGACTCACCAATGGCGGCTACCGTTGTAGGCCGCCGCGTCGCTGGTCGGCAGGAACGCCAGCGCCTGGCCTTGCGGCGCATGCACCGTCCAGCCACTGCCGGCCGGGCTGGGCTGGAACGACACAATGTCGCCAACGCGAAAGCCGGCCGTGGGGGCGTCCTGACGCGCGGGCCAGCGCAGCACCACGTTGGCCTAGGCGTTTTGCGGATCCTGCAGCCGGACTTCGCGCTCGCCCTCGGGCAAGGTGTGCACCGAGTCGACCCGCATCGGTGGCAACGTGCCCGCGCGCGGTCGACGGCGGTCATCGCGTCTTGCGGCGCATGCGTTGAAAGAAGCAACGAACGGCGAAACAACGATGCCGCTCGCCACGACCACCGGGACAGACACCGCCAGGGCGGAATAGAACTGCGACTTCTCGCCCGGGGTGGTCATCTCCCCGGCCTGCACGCACGTTGGCAAAAGGGCGGCCAGCGACAGCGCAGCGGCAAACCGGGAGGACAGCGGACGCGTCATGGCGTGGCGCCAGCGATGGCAGTGGCGTGTGGGATCGACAGCTCCTGTGCGAGGGCGTCGCGTTGATGCAGGAAATCGAACGCCGATTCGACGGTCACCACCGAATAGTTGCCGGAAACGCGCTCGCCGACCGGGTGATCGGTGGTGGTGGCATTGGCTGCGACAAAGCGTGCGCCCAGGCGTTGCCGCACATCCAGATGCAGCATGCTGGGGTGATAGCGCGCCGCTTGCAACCAGGCCTACGCCGTGCGGCGGTCGCTGATGGCCGTCGGAGGTTGCGCATCGGCTGCCAACGCCGCTGCCAAGACTTCCAACACCCATTGGTTGGAAGTCTGGTAGTCGGTGGAGAACGGATGGGCCACCATGCTGTAGCGCGTCTCATGCAGGCGATGCGCGAGCTCGCCGGAGTCGCTCAATAGCGCTTGCAGGCGCTGCTGGACCGCGGGTGTCAGGACGCCGACAACGCAGGTCGCTGCTGGTGGCGCTTTCGCCGACGAAATTGCGCAGGCCTTCGACGTAGAGCTGCGAGGCGTCGCTCTTGCAGCGATCGAGCAGGTGGCCAACGCGCCAGATGCCATCGTCGTCGCGCATGGCGAACGCCAGGTGGCTGGGTTTCAGGCCATAGCGACTCAAATCCTGGCCGCCGCGCGCCAGCACGACCACACGTGCATCGGGCAGCGCATCCAGCATCTCGGCGGTGGAGCTGGCCATGTCGAACATCGCTGCGGTGGCTTGCGGGGTGGGATAGCGCGGCTGGCACGGTGGCGTCGCCGCCACCGCAGCCAGCGGCACCACCGCGAGCAGGACTGCCAGGGCGTGGCGCAGGTGGAGTGGGATCTTGCGTGGCTGGGTCATGGCCGAGCGTCCTTGCTCTGCGGGTTTGCATCACGCGGTGGCATCGCCCTGCAGGCGTGCACGCACCTGCAGGGCGATGCGTTCGGTCTCGCGGATAGGAACGGTATCGGCGCGCAGGCCGAGGACGTCAGCGGTTGCCTGCAATCGCTGGCGTTGTCGCAAGGCCTGCAGGTAGCTCAGCACCCGCCCGCGTGCCTGCTCGGCAAAGGCGGCAGCGACCGCGACGCGGGTGGCGCAGGCCTCCGACAGCAGGTTGACCGAATCGGCCGTGGCGATCAGGGCGTCGGCCCAGCCGAGCAGACCAGCGTAGGGGTTCGTGCCGTCGCGCGGGTCGCACCACAATCGATGCGGCAGGTCGGTGCAGGCCGCGCGCAGCGTGGCGATCGCCGCGGGTGGGGTGCGTCGCGAAGCGGTGATCAGCAGGCTACCGCCGGCCGCGCGGAGCTGCTCGCGCAGGTGTGCGCACAGCGCTGCCAGGTCCTGCAGCGTCCACGGCACCTGCGCGGTCGGGCCGCCGACCAGCAGCGCCAGTCTCGGGCCGGGCAGGCGGGCAAGCTGGGGGAAGTCCGCGCGGCCGGCGGCCAGCCAGGCGTCATCGACCGGATGCAGGCTGCCGAGCACCGGCAGTACGTTGCCGCCGCGCAGTGCGTCGTGTGCCGGCACGATCAGCAGATCCCAGTGGCGGCGGTCCAGGCGCGGATCGAGGATTTGCACCACCCGGCTGCCGCGGGTGCGGAGCAAGCGGGTGGCCAGCGCCGCCTGGCGGCCACAACCGATCGCGACCGTGGGCGGCTGCTGCAGACGGTCGGCGAACGTGGGGCCAAAGGCCGCCGCGGCCCCCGGCAGCAGGCGCGGCGCGGCCCAACGCCAGGGCACGCGTGCCTGCAGATGCAGGGCCTCCGCGGTGGTGCCGGACAGGGCCTGGGCCAGTGCTTCGGCCTGACGCGCATTGCCGGCGCGGCCGTCGCTCAACGCCCAGGTCAGGCCCATCGTTTCAGATCCGACATAGATTTGTTTCAGATTGAACGCGTGTGGCGGCAATCGCGTCACTCTACACTGCGGGTCTTCACACTGGCGCCGACGCTGCAGCCTACCGTCGCACCACCCCTTCTTCTGGAGTGCTCATGTCCGACTCGCTCAACGCCGCCGCACTGGATCAGCTGTTCCGCACCGCCCGCACGCAAAACGCGTTTGCCGACAAGCCGGTCAGCCAGGAGGTGCTGCGTGAGCTGTATGAGTTGGTGAAGTGGGGCCCCACCGCGGCCAATAGCTGTCCGGCGCGCTTTGTGTTCGTGACCAGCGCCGAGGGCAAGGCCAAGCTCAAGCCGGCGTTGTCCGAGGGCAACGCCGGCAAGACCCTGGCCGCGCCGGTGACGGTGATCGTGGCGCACGATGAGGACTTCCACGAAAAGCTGCCGTACCTGTTCCCGCATGCCGACGCCAAAAGCTGGTTCGACGGCCCGCGCGAAGGCCGCACCGAATCGGCGTTCCGCAATGGCTCGCTGCAAGGCGCCTACCTGATCCTGGCCGCGCGTGCGCTGGGGCTGGATGCCGGCCCGATGTCCGGCTTCGACAACGCCAAGGTGGATGCGGCGTTCTTCGCCGGCACGCCAATCAAGTCCAACTTCCTGATCAATCTTGGCTACGGCGACCCGGCCGGGCTATTCCCGCGTTCGCCACGCTTGAGCTTCGACGAAGCCGCGCGCTTGGAGTAAGGCGATGCATGCTTGCGGGGCGCGAGCTCTGCACAGCGTGCATGCCTGCCGCGTTTAAGCGATGCAGTTGGCCGTTCGCCGGCCGACCGCTTGATCTGGCTCGCCGTCTCGACGTACATGGTCTCTCGGTTTCCTGCAGTCCTCGTCCGTCTGCATCTGTCCCACCCGCGTTGATCCAACGCGTCTCTCATCACATGGAGTTTCAATGAAGACCACCCACAAGCTGTTGCTGCCGCTCGCCCTGACCCTGGCCATTGCCGCCTGCTCCAAGCCGGCCGACAACACCGCAGCACCAGCCGCCGAAACCACGCCTGCTGCCACCGCTCCGGCCGACGCCGCTGCTGCGCCGGCACCGGCGCCTGCCGCCTCGACCGCCCCGGCCGTGGAAGTGGCATCGGGCACCTACACCCTGGACCCGTCGCACACCGACGTGCTGGCGCAGTGGAGCCACTTCGGCTTCTCCAACCCGAGCGCGCACTTCGGCAATGTCGACGGCACCCTGGTGTACGACGCGGCCGACGTGACCAAGTCCACCGTGCAGGTCACCCTGCCGCTGTCCGGCTTGAACAGCTTCACCGCCAAGTTCGACGAACACCTCAAGAGCGGTGATTTCTTCGACGCGGCCAAGTTCCCGACCGCCACCTTCAAAAGCACCAAGGTGGAAGCGGCCGGCACCAACAAGTTGGCCGTCACTGGCGATCTGACCATCAAGGGTCAGACCAAGCCGGTCGTGCTGGACGTCACCCTCAACGGTGCCGGCGAGCACCCGATGAAGAAGGTGCCGGCGGCTGGTTTCGACGCCACCACCACCATCAAGCGCAGTGATTTCGGTCTGGGCCAGTACGCCCCGAACGTCAGCGACGAAGTGAAGATCCGCATCACCACCGAAGCCCTGCAGGCCAAGGCGGGCGATGCGGCTGCGAAGGATGCCGCGGCCAAGTAATCGGTCTCGCTGCTGTCCAGGCAAAGGCCCGCTTCGGCGGGCCTTTGTCGTTGTAGGCGGCAGCCAGGTGCAATCCCGGTGGGTGTGACCACGCTGCGGTGTGCATCGATGGCGCAGCCGAAACCGCAGCGTCTGGGCACCCTGCAGGGCGGGGCGATTCTCTCCTGGCCCGGCCAATCCGCGGCCAAACGCATCGCGTTCGCCAATGTGCAGCTGACGCCCCTGTTTGTAGGGGTCTTCCGCAGCGTGGATGTTTCGATTCCTTGGATCGCCGGCACCGACGCCATCGTCGGCACCTACAGGCACCCACGCGCCAAGTGCAACGTGCGGCAACGGGCGCGGCCGCTGTCATCCAGGTGTCATCCAGTCCACGCAGCCTGAGTGGCGTTCTTCTGGCCGGCTGTCTTTCGTCTTGCGCTCCGATGCATCGCCGCTGCTGTCCCGGCTGTTCCTGCAGTGGCGGCCATCGCTCAACCGCTATTTCCTGCGTCGTCGCGCGCCCGCCTGGGATGCCGAAGATCTGGTGCAGGAGGTCTATCTGCGTCTGCAACGCAGTCAGGTGCAGGCCGGCGAAATCGCCAATCCCGAAGCTTATTTGTTCACCATCGCGGCCAATCTGCTCAAGGAGCAGGGGATGCGTCAGCAGCGTCACGGGGGCGCTGCCGCCACGCTCGACTCCTGTGTGGACGAGGCCTTGTCGGTGCCGTTTCAGGCTGACAGCGAACTGCATGCCGAGCAGCGCCGCGCGCGCTTGGCGCTGTTGATGCAGCGGCTGCCGCCGCGCTGCCGTGCGGCGATGGTGCTGCGCTACCGCGAAGGGCTGGACCACCGGCAGATCGCCGAGCGGCTGCAGATCTCCGTGCCGATGGTCAAGAAACACATCGCGCGTGGCGTGGTGCTGTGTCGGGAGGGAATGGCGGGCTATGGCTGAGCCACGTCCATCCAGCCCGCGTGCCGCCACGCAAGCCGCCACCGACTGGTATCTGCTGCTGCACGAGGGCCAGCCCAGTGCGTCCCACCAGGCCGCGTTCCTGGACTGGCTGCGTGCCTCGCCGACGCATGTCACCGAGTATCTGGCAGTTGTGCGGCTGTTCGCCGACTTGCCGCTGGCAGCGCAGCAGCAAACCATCGAGGTCGACGACTTGTGCCGGCGCGCGCTGCACGACGAAGGGGTGGTGGTGCCGCTGCGGCGCACCGCGGCGTTCGACCCGTTGCCGCGCGGCGGCGCTGCACGTGCGGCGCGCAAACGCGCCTTTCCTGCGCGCCGGTGGGCGCTGGCGGCCAGCGTGGCGATTGCGGTGCTCAGTGCCGGCTGGCTGCTGACGCCGCCGGCCGTGCCGGGCGGCGTGGTCTACCGTGCCACGGCGGCAGGACGCATCGTCGATCTGCCCGACGGCAGTCGCGTCCAACTGGATCGCGGCAGCGCGATCGCCGTGCGCTATACGCCCGAACGGCGCCGCATCGATCTTCTGCAAGGCGCGGCGCTGTTCGATGTCGGGCGCGATCCACACCGACCGCTGCAGGTCCGGACCGGCCGCGTGTTGCTGCGCGATATCGGCACTGTGTTCGGCGTGCAGCACGATGGTGCAGCGGCACGCGTCACCGTGCTCAGCGGGCACGTGCAAGTGCACGCACAGCCGGCGCGATGGTTGGCGCGCTGGCGCGACACCGGTGCGGTGCTGGCCGATCTGCGTGCCGGTCAGCAAGCGCAGCTGGATGCCGGCGGGCAGGTACTGGCGCTGGAGCCGCACGCCGATCTGGCGACCGCCACGGCCTGGATGCCCGACCGCGTCAGCCTGCACGACCAGCCGCTGGCCGAGGTCGCGCGCCGCTTCAATGCCTTCGCCTCGGTGCCCGTGGAGATCGACGACCCGCGACTGGCCCAGCGCCGCGTCAGCGGCGTCTTCCATCTGCGCGACAACGCCGCCTTCCTCGCCTATGTGTCCGCCATACCAGGCGTGCGCGTGGAGCGCGGGCAGGCGCGCGTGACGGTGCGCACCGCGCGCTGACACTTGGGCGACGGCGGCTGCGCTCCGGGTTCGCGCTCGCTGGGTAGTGCTGGGCCTGCTCGCAACGCCCGAGTGCTGCCGCCGTGGCTCCTGCGTTGCTGGCACTCCCGCGTGCCTCAACAGCGCCTGTCAAAAAAAATTCACGAAAACCGAGGTGTCCGTGGCGCCCCCGGGGCCACTCATGTACGAGGTCGGTCGCGTTACCCGCGTGATCTCCCTCTCACTCCCGTTGGAATGACGTCCCCATGCGCCACCCGCTCGCCCTCCAGATCGCCCTGCTGCTCACCGCCCTGCCGCCGACCCTGACCGCCGTCGCTGCCACACCGTCGGCGCAGGCGGCGCCGGCCATCGCTCCGGCCAGCCTGGACACGGCGCTGGAGCAATTCGCCCAGACCAGCGGGTTGCAGCTGATCTACGATCCGGCGCTGACCGCGCACCTGCGCAGCCCCGGTGCGCCGGCCGGGCTGGCGCCGCTGGCGCAGTTGCAGCGCCTGCTCGGCGGTACCGGGCTGGCCGCGCGCCAGCTCACTGCCACCTCGCTGAGCATCGCCCCAGCCGCGCCGGCCAGCGCGCCCGCGCCTCCATCGGCTGCCAAGGCGGCGCCGGCGGAAGCCAGCGCCGACCGAAGCGCGGCACGCGATCTGGCACCGGTCACCGTGGTGGCCAACCAGGTCGATACGCTCGCACCCAGCGCCCCGCCGCTGGACGCGATCCAGCCCACCTCGGTCATCGATGAGCGTTTCATCCGCGATGGCCTGCGCTTCAATGCCAATTACGACGACATCATCAAGTACGCGCCCAGCGTCAGCGTCACCTCGCCGGAAGGGCCGGGCATGGGCAAGAACGAAGGCATTTCGATCCGCGGCTTCCAGGATGGCCAGTTCAACATCACCTTCGACGGCATTCCCTTCGGCGATGCCAGCGATCTGCACCACACCACTTCGGCCTACTTCAACAACCACATCCTCGGCCAGGCGGAAATCGATCGTGGCCCGGGCGGCGGCGCGACCATCGGCAACGCCACCTTTGGCGGCACCGTCGGCCTGCGCTCGCGCGATCCCGGCACGGTCGACGGCGTCACCGCCTACGGCACGGTCGGCAGCTGGAACACGGTCGCCGGCGGGGTCAGCGTGGAGCAACATCTCGGCAGCGGCACGCGCTTGCTGGTGGATCTGTCCAAGGAACACAGCGACACCTATCTCGACGGCACCGACGACCGCCGCGAACACGCCTTCATCAAGACCATCAGCGACGTGGGCGAGGCCAGCACGCTGACCTTCGTCACCAGCTACAACCAGGAACACCAGAACACCGTGCAGGGCGCCACCAAGGCGCAGATCGCCGTCAACGGGTGGCGCACCGGGTTGGGTGAGGATCCGGCACTGCAGAATTACACCGGCTACAACGATGCGGCGTATTACTCCAGTTTCAGCTACCTGGCCTTGCTCACGCAGTGGGGCGGCTGGGACGTGGATAACCGCGTCTACGCCAACACCTTCGACCACCGCGCCGACAAGACCACCGAGCCAACCAGCGACAGTCTCAAGGACAACGGCGTCACCTTCTACAACGCCGCCGGCAAGAAGATCGGCAAGGCCGCCATCGATGTCCCGGGCAAGCTGGCCGATAACGACAATCTTGCGTTCGGCGACGTGTTGCGGCTGGCGCGCGACCTCGGCCCGGGTGAGCTCAAAACCGGCGTGTGGCTGGAACGTGCGCTGGATCATCGCTATCAAACGCCGTTGGACATGAGCACGGGCATGCCGACCGGTACCAAGTACGGCAACGCGGATAACTACCGGCTCAAGGACCGCACCGACACCGCGCAGCCCTATGTCGAATACGCCTGGCGCCTGAGCGATGCGCTCACGCTGTCGCCAGGGCTGCGCTACGCCGATGTGGCGCGCCGACTCAGCGCGGAGGTGAACAAGTCCACGCCGCCGCTGCCGTCGTACACGCGCGCCAGCTATGACGCCTGGCTCCCCTCGCTGAGCCTGCACGATGCCATCGACGACCACTGGAGCGCGTATGCGCAGGTCGCGCGTGGCTTCCTGGCGCCGCCGATCGATGTGATCGAACTCAATGGTGCGCGCGGACTGGATCCGGAACTGACCACCAACATGCAGTTGGGCACCGGCTACGCCGATCGTGGATTGACCTTCGGCGTGGACGTGTACCACATCGACTTCAGCAACTTCATCAGCCAGACGCGCGTGGCGACCAGCAGCGGCACCGAGCAGGCCTTCGTCAACGGCGGTGGCGCGGTGTATCGCGGCATCGAGAGCGAAGCCACCGTGGCGCTGAGCCCGACTATGAGCGTGTACGGCAACGCCAGCTACAACGAGGCCACCTACAAGGGCAGTAGCGTGCAGGTGGCGGCGGCCCCGCACGTCACCGCCACATTGGGCATGCTCTACAACAGCGGCACCGGTTGGTATGGCTCGTTGATGGACAAGTTCATCGGCGCGCGCTACGGCGTAGACAACCGCACCGATGCCAGCGGCGCGACGGTGTTCGGCAACGACGAGCGGCTGCCGTCCTACACCAGCCTGGATGCGGCCGGCGGGTATCGCAGCACCCATGGTCCCTGGAATCTCAAGGGCTATTCGCTCAGCCTGGCGATCAATAACCTGCTCGATACGCACCGGCTGATCGGCTACGCCGGCACGCGCTCGACCGATAATGCGCCGCTGTACTTCGGCCTGGCCGGCCGCGGGGTGTTCCTCGATCTGTCGGCGACTTTCTGATGCAGACCAGGCGCACCGATCGTCTTTCCAGGATGTTGCGGCGCGCACTGCTCAGTCTGGTGCTGTGTCTGCCGACAGCGGCGCCAGTGGCCGCGAAAGAGCCCGTCGCAGCAACCGCGCAGCTGCGCCTGACCATCGTGCTGGTGCGGCATGGCATTCGCGCACCGACGCAGTCCGGTAGCCAGTTGGATCGCTACAGCGCGCAGCAATGGCCGAACTGGCCGGTGGCACCGGGCCAGCTGACGCCGCACGGACGGGCCGGCATGCAGAGTTTGGGCGCACGCTATCGCGCGCTGCTGGCCCCGCCGCTCGGACTACCCGCGAGTGGCTGCGACGGCACCGAACAGATCGTCACCATCGCCGACAGCACCGCCCGCAATCACGCCAGTGCGCAGGCGTTGCTGCAGGGCATGGCGCCGGATTGCGCCATGCACTACCAGGCCTTGCCCGAGGGCACGCGCAATGCCTTGTTCGATGGCGGCAAGGTGCCGGCGCCGCTGGTGCAGCTGGACGCGGACACGCGCGTGCGGCTGGCGCAGTTGCAGGCGGTGTTGAGTGCCTGCCAGCACGGACGCTGCGCCACGCCGCCGCCTACCAGCCTGCTCTACGATCCGGCCACCCGTGATGGATCGCCCGCTGCAGCCAGCACGCTCAAGCTGGCCGGTGGCCTGGCCGAGAATCTGATGCTGGAGGACGTCGAAGGCTTCGACGCCGCACAACGCGGCTGGGGGCGGGTGGATCGCGCGGCGGTGGCGCAGTTGATTGCCTTGCACAACGCCTCGTTTGCCCAAAGCAAGCGTTCGTTGCCGGTTGCCAGCGCGGCGGCATCCAACCTGCTCGCGCATCTGCTGGCCACGGTGCAGGCGGCGGTCGGGCAAGACCCGCCGGTGGCGGCACTGGCGCCGCCATCCACGCGGCTGCTGGTACTGGTGGGCCACGACACTAACCTGGCCACGCTCGGTGGATTGATGGGCGTGCAGTGGCATCGCAGCGATCGCCCGGATGACTATCCGCCCGGCGGTGCGCTGGTGCTGGACGTGCTCGAACGCAACGGCGCGCCGTTGCTGCGCGTGCGGACCCTGATGCCGAGCCTGTCGGCGTTGCGCAGCGGACGCTTCGACGGCGATGCGCTGGCCTCGTCCACGCTGGTGCTGCCCGGTTGTCACGGCCAGACGGTATGCCCGTTGCCGGTCGCACTGGCCTGGTTGCGCACGCGTCTGGATCCGGCCCAGGTGCAAACGGCGCTGCCGGCCATGCAGTCCTGGCCGGCGCAGCCCTAGCGTGGGTCATGCACGGTGAGTGCGGGCGCAGTAGGCCTGCGGAGCGTCGAGACACGCCGCGCGCGGCGTGCCCTCAGTCCTCGCCGTGCTCGGCACGCGCCTTCCAATAGCCTTTGGCGCGCACCCACTCCTTGTCCACGCCCAGGTGCTCTTCGAGAAACTTGCGCATGGCGCGTGCGCGCATCGACTCGGCGCCGATCCAGTAGAACGTATCGCCGTCCTCGGGCTCGTAATCGCGCAGGCTGTCTTCCAACAAGGTGCTGCTGGCGGCATCGAAGCCATTGCGCTCCAGCCAGTTCACCCGCACCTCGGCCGCGCTGAGCAGTTGCTGCCGTTCGGCGGCGTCGGCGATCTCGATGAACACCTCCGCGTGCATGTCGGCGGGCATCGCTTCGAGCCAGCGGCCAATGGCCGGCAGTGCGGTTTCGTCGCCGATCAACACGTAGTGGTCGTAGTCGTCGGCGACCAGAAACGAGCCGCGCGGGCCGCCGATCTTTAGTGGGTCACCGGGTTGTGCGTGCGCGGCCCAACTGGACGCCACGCCGTCGCCGTGTAGCACGAAGTCGATGCTCAACTCGCCGCGTTGCGGGTCGAAGTGGCGTGGCGTGTAGTCGCGCGCGGGCGACGGCAGCGCGCCCTCCTCGTAGCGCGGACCGTCTGGCGTCATGGTCGGCAGCACGAAGTCGCCGTTGGCGTTTGGGAAAAACAGTTTGACGTGATCGTCGGGGGCAGCGCTTTCAAAGCCGGCCAGGTCGCTACCGCCGAAAACAAGACGGCGCATCTGCGGCGTGATCTCTTCGCAACGCACCACCTGGACGGAGCGTAGGCGCGTGTCGCGACGGACTTGGGTGTTGGTGTGGCTGGCCATGGGGGTCGAGTCCTGGAGTGCACGCACATGTGTGCGGCGTTGGGGAAATGGAGCGGTGACGAAATCGATGCCGTGGTGAATAAATCAAGGCGTGAGTGTCTGACCTGTGCGCTGTCATCCAGCGCAGTGGCGGTTTCTTCTCCGATCGGGAGAAGGCGCCAGGCAGGGTAGATGCGGGCGTGGCGAAGCCTCATGCCGTTGAAGCGCATGTCGCGCGTCGCATGCACATCACCTCCATCCGCAACGCAAACACGGCGATGATGTGCACCTGTCGCACAGCGCAATCGAGCCGGCAGCGGCTGGCGTGGGATCACAGCGCTACGCGCACTCAGTCGTCGTCGCGCTCCATGCCGTCGGCGGCGGCGCTGAGTAGGGCAGCAATACGTTTGGTTTCTTCCTCTGTCCATTGTCCGTGCCGCGCAAACAGGCCGTGCTTGATGCGATGAATCGCAGCGCGAATCGGTGCCGGGGTCTGTGACTTGATCAACGCGCGCGCGCGCAGATGGGTGCGGGCCAGCGCGGCGTCGAGCGCAGCGCGTTGCTGCGCGACGTAGTCGCTACCGACGGCGGTGACGTGATACCGCTTACGCCCGGCCTCCAGATCCGTGTGCACCCAGCCGGCGGCTTCCAGCTGCGCCAGTGCCGGATAAATCGTGCCGGCGCTGGGCGTGTACAGCCCTTTGAAGAGCGCGGTGATCTGTCGCATCAACGCGTAGCCATGGCACGGGCGCTCGGCGATCAGCGCGAGCAGCAGCAGGCGCAGATCGCCGTGCTCCAGCGGACGCATTCGCACGCCCGTACCGAAACCACGGGCAGGCGCCGCGTCTAGATCGGCAAGGGCAGGGGAGGGTGTATCAGGTGTCATTCGATATATCGAAGCATGGCGAAACGATATATCGACATTGCGCGGGTGCACAAGCGCTTGCCTGTCGTGTGGCCGACCGACCCTGCAGCGACAACCTCAGATGCTGCAACGCGACTAGACACGAGTAACTCTCATAATTACGATGTAATTACTTTGACATTACGGGCTTGGCCCGGCGAGGCAGAGGCATGAGTCGACAGTGGGACGTCCAGGCCGAAAGCCGGCGCCAGCGCCTGCAGCGCGCCGCCGCACTGGCGCCGCAGGGGCGCGTGGTGGCCGCTGACGATGTGGTGGCATTGCTGGAAGCGGTGATCGAGCCCGGCGACCGCGTGTGTCTGGAAGGCAACAACCAGAAGCAGGCCGACTTCCTGGCGCGCTGCCTGACCGAAGTGGACCCCGCGCGCGTGCACGACCTGCACATGGTGCAATCGGTGTTGTCGCTGGCCGCGCATCTGGATGTATTCGAACGCGGCATCGCCAAGCGTCTGGATTTTTCGTTCTCCGGCCCGCAGGCCGCGCGCCTGGCCGGGTTGGTCAGCGAAGGCCGCATCGAGATCGGTGCCATCCACACCTATCTGGAATTGTTCGGCCGCTATTTCATCGACCTGACCCCGCGCATCGCACTGGTCACCGCACAGGCGGCCGATCGCCACGGCAATCTCTACACCGGCCCCAATACCGAAGACACCCCGGTGATCGTGGAAGCCACTGCGTTCAAGGGTGGCATCGTGATCGCGCAGGTCAATGAAATCGTCGACACCCTGCCGCGCGTGGATATTCCGGCTGACTGGGTGGACTTTGTCACCCAGGCGCCCAAACCCAATTACATCGAACCGCTGTTCACCCGCGACCCGGCGCAGATCTCCGAGATCCAGGTGTTGATGGCGATGATGGCCATCAAGGGCATCTACGCCGAGTACGGTGTGGACCGGCTCAATCACGGCATCGGCTTCGACACCGCAGCGATCGAGTTGCTGTTACCCACCTACGCCCAATCGCTGGGGTTGAAGGGCAAGATTTGCCGGCATTGGGCGCTCAATCCGCATCCGGCGCTGATCCCGGCGATCGAATCGGGCTTCGTCGAATCGGTACATTCGTTCGGCTCCGAGCTGGGCATGGAGAAGTACATCGCCGCACGCCCGGACATCTTTTTTACCGGCGCCGACGGCAGCATGCGCTCCAACCGTGCGCTGTCGCAGACCGCCGGTCTGTACGCCTGCGACATGTTCATCGGGTCTACGCTGCAGATCGATCTGCAGGGCAACAGTTCCACCGCCACGCGCGACCGCATCGCCGGCTTCGGCGGTGCGCCCAACATGGGTTCGGATGCGCGCGGCCGTCGGCATGCCAGCGCTGCCTGGCTCAAGGCCGGACGCGAAGCGGCAAAGCCCGGTGAAATGCCACGCGGGCGCAAGCTGGTGGTGCAGATGGTGGAAACCTTTCGCGAACACATGGCACCAGCGTTCGTCGACACGCTCGATGCCTGGGAACTGGCCAAGCGCGCCAACATGCCGCTGCCGCCGGTGATGATCTACGGCGACGACGTCAGCCACGTGTTGACCGAAGAAGGCATCGCCAACCTGCTGCTGTGCCGCACGCCGGAAGAGCGCGAACAGGCGATCCGTGGCGTCTCCGGCTATACCGCCGTGGGTCTGGGGCGCGACAAGCGCATGGTCGAAAACCTGCGCGATCGCGGCATCATCAAGCGGCCAGACGATCTGGGCATTCGTCCGCGTGATGCCACCCGCGATCTGCTGGCCGCGCGCACGGTCAAGGATCTGGTGCGCTGGTCCGGTGGGTTGTACGACCCGCCGAAACGTTTCCGCAATTGGTAAGGGCTCAGCATGGAAACCCTGCGATATCGCTTTGATGGCCAGCGCGGTGCACGCGCCGGGCTGGAACACGCGCTGGTTGGCGTGGTCGCCTCCGGCAACCTGGAAGTGCTGGTCGAGCGCGTGCCGCTCGAGGGCGCAATGGAAATTGACATCCTTACCGCCGCACGCGGCTTCGGCGCAATCTGGCAGGCCGTGCTGGACGACTTCGCCGCGCGTCACCCGCTGCGCGATGTGCGCATCAGCATCAACGATGTCGGCGCCACGCCGGCGGTAGTGAGTTTGCGCCTGGAACAAGCGCTGGATGTGCTGCAGGGAGCCGGCGCATGAGCACTGGTCCCATGGCCGAGCGCAGCTACTATGAAGCCGATGCACGCGACCGCATCGATGGCTTGCTGGATCCCGGCAGTTTTCGCGAATTCGTCGGCCCGCGTCGCCGCCTGATCAGTCCGCATCTGGCACAACTGGAGACACCAGGTGCCTTCGATGACGGCATCGTGGTAGGCGAAGGCACGCTACAAGGCCGCAGCGCGTTGATCGCTGCACAGCAAGGCGCCTTCATGGGCGGCGGCGTGGGCGAAGTGCATGGCGCCAAACTCACCGGCCTGCTGGAACGTGCCGCCACCACGCAACCGTCCGCAGTGCTGTTGCTGCTCGACACCGGTGGTGTGCGTCTGCATGAAGCCAACGCTGGCCTGATCGCGATCTCCGAGATCATGCGTGCCACCTTGAACGCGCGCGCTGCCGGCGTGCCGGTGCTGGCCCTGATCGGTAGCGGCAACGGCGCCTTCGGTGGCATGGGCATCGTGGCGCGCTGCTGCAGCGCGGTGATCATGTCCGAAGAAGGCCGTTTGTCGTTGTCCGGCCCGGACGTGATCGAAACCGTGCGTGGCGTGGAAGAGTTCGACGCGCGCGATCGTGCCCTGGTGTGGCGCGTCACCGGCGGCAAGCATCGCTACCTGCTTGGCGAGGCGCAAACGCTGGTGCCCGATCGCATCGGCGCTTTCGCCGATGCCGCGCTGGCCACGCTCGATGCACGCAACGAAGCGACCGGCGAGGCCGCATTGCAGGCGCTGGAACATACGCAGCAGCAATTGGCTGCACGCATCGATGCCTATGGCGATTGTCGCGACGGGCTGGAGATCTGGAAGCGCCAAGGCATTGTCGACGCAGAGCGCTTGCCGCTGCTGGACACCGAGGCTTTTCTCGCCGCGACTGCAGACCGGAGCATTCCATGGAACTGAGTCACTTGCTCGATCGGCTGTTCCCGCTCGGCCACGCCATCGCGCGCAACGACGATGTGCTGACCGGCAGTGCGACCACCGCAGCCGGCGAGGTCACCGTCATCGGTACCGCCAACAAGCTCGAAGTGGGGGTCGATCACGCCTTGGCATTGGCCGCCACCGTGTTGACGAGCACGCGTGCGCACCCGCAGCGGCCGATTGTGATGTTGGCCGATACCGCCGGGCAACGCTTGGCACGGCGCGATGAATTGCTCGGCATCAACGGGTATTTCGCGCATCTGGCACGCGCGCTGGATCTGGCACGCAAGCGTGGCGCGCGGCTGGTCACCCTGGTCTATGGCGAATCGGTTAGCGGCGGATTTCTGTCGTTTGGTTTGATGGCCGATCATATCCACGCATTGCCTGACGCGCAGATCCGCGTCATGGACCTGCGCGCGATGGCACGCGTGACCAAACAATCGGTAGACACCTTGCAAGCGCTGAGCAAAAGCTCGCCGGTGTTCGCGCCGGGCGTGGAGAATTACGTGCGCATGGGCGCGGTGGAATCGCTGTGGGAGGGCGATCTGGCGCAGGCGCTCCTGGATGCACTCGCCGCGCCGGCCGAGGGCGACCAGCGGCGTGCACTGGGCGCGCAACGCGGCGGGCGCACGCTGGCGCGCGATGTCGCCACAGCTGTGGCAGCGGGCGAGGCCTGAGCATGGCCGGCCGCCATGCCCTGGTGTGGTTGCGCGAGGACGCGCAGTGGCAGGCCGTCACGCCTGGCGCGCAGTCGCGGCTGCAGCAGTGGCTTGCTGCTGGTCTGCCAGCGGTGGTGGCGCGTGGCGATGGCAGCCAGGCAGCAGGCACCCTGCGGCTTGGTGTGCCGCTGCCCCCCAGCCAGGGTAAGCAGCGCCTGGCATTACAGGCGCACGTGGCCGATATCGCACGCTGCATCGCGCCGCTGACACTGGATGCGGTGATGCCACATGCGCCTGTCGCGGTGCAGCCGGCATTGCAGGCGTTACTCACCGAGGCGCAAACGCAAGTCTTGCACCCACGCGTGTTCGGCAGCTTTGCCTGGCAAGCCCTGACCGGCCTGGCGTACGTGCACGCGCAATCGGATCTGGATCTGTTGTGGTCCATCGAAACGCCAGCGCAAGCGCACGCGGTGGTCACGCTGGCGCAGCGCTGGGAGCAGCGCCACGGGCTGCGTGCCGATGGCGAGCTGCTGTTGCCCGACGACAACGCAGTGAACTGGCGCGAGTACGCCGGCAACGCGCAACAGGTGTTGCTCAAGTCTGACCAAGGCTGTCGACTGTTGCCGCGTGCTGCGCTGTTTCCGGTCCGGAGTGCGGCATGAGTGCGCAGCTGCAACAGAGCGGCGTTGCTGCTACGCCTGCGCTGCCGCGCGAGGTCGCATACCGGCTCGGCCGTCTTGCAGTTGGCGCCCTGCATGCAGAACTGGCCTGCGCGCCCAAGCCAGGGTTGGTGACGCCGTTCGACAGCGGCAGCCACACCGACATGGATGCATCCACCTTTGTGCGTAGCCTGTTCGCGTTGCGTGGCTATTTTGTCGCCATCGCTCAAGCCAGTAT
Organism: Xanthomonas prunicola; assembly: GCF_002846205.1. GTDB lineage: Bacteria > Pseudomonadota > Gammaproteobacteria > Xanthomonadales > Xanthomonadaceae > Xanthomonas > Xanthomonas prunicola. The sequence goes on along the minus strand of NZ_PHKV01000002.1, from coordinate 515,156 downwards.
CGACCAAGCGCCGTTCGAGCGGCTGCGTCAGCTGGGTATCGAGGCCGAGGCCGCGATGCTGCGCGCCACCGGCTCCATCAATACCCACCGCGGTGCGATCTTCAGCCTGGGCTTGCTGACGGCCCAGGCGGCACGCATGCGTGTTGCGCACGGCCGGCGTCCCACCCCCGAACAGGTCTGCGATGGTGTACGCATGTGGCGCGATGCGTTGCAGGCTGCACCGATGAACCCGCACAGCAATGGCCAGCGCGTGCGTGCGCGATACCGCATCAGCGGCGTACGCGAACAGGCTGCTGCGGGATATCCATTGCTGCGCGAGATCGCACTGCCTACGCTGCGCAGCGCGCTTGACGGTGGCGCCACGCGTGAAGCGGCGTTGGCGCAGACCCTCATGCAGCTCGTCGCCGAGGTAGACGATCTCAATCTGTTGCATCGCGGTGGTTCCGACGGGCTGGCGTTTGCCAAGGCGCAGGCAGTCGCCTTCCTTGCCGACGGTGGCATCGCACAACCGCAATGGCGTATGCGCTTGCATGCGATCGGCCGGCAGTTCGTCGCGCGTCGCCTCAGTCCCGGCGGCAGTGCGGATCTGCTGGCCTGCGCATGGTTCCTGCATCGGCAGGAGATGGTATGAGCCGCGCTGGACTCGTATCCGTCGATCAAACGGTGGATTCGCGCATGCATGGGGGCGCCGATTTGCGTGCAGATGCGGCTCACCCTGTGCTTCGGCCCGTCGCAGCAGATGTTGCATATCGCTCATTGGTGCGAGCCCGCCTCCAGGTGCGCGGGCATCTTTGCCGCACCACGGAACGTCGCAACGCGCGCTCAAAGCATTCCAACCGAATCAGGCAGGCCAGCGCATGAGTCTGGCCGTGCTCTGCCCAGGCCAAGGCGGCCAACACGCCCAGATGTTCGCGCGCGTCGCCGATGCACCTGCGGCAGCCGCCGTCATCGCCAGCGCATACCGTGTGCTTGGCGCCGTGCCGCAAACACTGGCCGCAGATCCTGGGCGTTACGCCAATGCCATCGCACAACCATTGGTGTGCGCCGGCACGCTTGCCCATTGGCAGGCGCTGCGCGCGCAGCTTCCCACGCCGCTGCTGGTGCTGGGTTACAGCGTCGGTGAGCTGGCAGCGCATGCGGTTGCCGGCAGCATGTCGATCGAGACCTGCCTGCAGTTGGCGGCGACGCGTGCACGGTTGATGGATGCCGCCAGCCCGCAACAGGCCGGGCTGATGGCGGTGGTGGGGCTGCCATTGCGCGTCGTGGAAGCCTTATGCCAAACGCATGGTGCGGCGCTGGCCATCATCAACGGCGATGACCATGCCGTGCTCGGTGGCCCGCGCGCTGCATTGCAGGCGCTTGGCGATGATGCAATGTCGCACGGTGCGCGTGTCACGGTGCTGCCTGTCAGCGTGCCCGCGCATACGCCATGGTTGCGTTCCGCTGCAGATGGCTTCGCCATTGCACTGGCAACCGCACAGCTCATCGGACCCACGCTGCGCGTGATGGCGGGCATCGACGCACGTGCGGTCCGTACGCAAGCCTTGGTGATCGAGACGCTGTCCAAGCAGATCGCGCAGACCGTGCGCTGGCACGACGTGCTGGTGCAGGCGGCCGAGCGCGGTGCGCGCGTGTTTCTTGAACTCGGGCCAGGCAGCGCATTGGCGCGCATGGCGCGCGAGAGCGTGCCGGGCTGCGAAGCGCGATCGGTCGACGAATTTCACAGTACCCACGGGGTGGTCGAGTGGGTCAACGCCGCCTGCGAGCGTGCGGCATGACGATCAGGCAGGTGCTGCACACGGTGTAACCCCGGGATGGCGGGTGGCCATCCGTGCTGTACGCGTATCAGGTGTCTGGGAGGGCGCATGACCCCGCAAATTGCAACGATTCTTGGCTTGGTGATCATGTTCGTCGTTGCCACCGCATTGCCCATCAACATGGGTGCGGTGGCCTTCGCGCTGGCGTTCATCATCGGCGGCGTGTGGGTGGGGCTGGAGGGTAAAGAGGTGCTGGCCGGCTTCCCCGGCGACCTGTTCCTCACCCTGGTCGGCATTACCTATCTGTTCGCCATCGCGCAGAAAAACGGCACCATCGATCTACTCGTGCACTGGGCGGTGCGCGCGGTGCGCGGGCGCATCGTCGCCATTCCGTGGGTCATGTTTGTCATCACCGGCCTGCTGACCGCCTTCGGTGCGCTGGGGCCGGCGGCAGTGGCCATCATCGGGCCGGTGGCGCTGCGCTTCGCCAAGCAGTACCGCATCAATCCATTGATGATGGGCTTGCTGGTGATCCACGGCGCGCAGGGCGGCGGTTTCTCGCCGATCAGCGTGTACGGCGGCATCACCAACAAGGTGGTCGAAAAAGCCGGGCTGGATGTCAGCGAGATGGCGGTGTTCCTCACCAGCCTGGGCTTCAACCTGATGATGGCGATCATCTGCTTCTGCGCCTTCGGTGGGCTGAGGTTGATGCGCCGGCAGGAACTTTCGCTGGCCGACGCGCAGTACGTGCCGGTCAGTGGCGATCAGGCATCGCAGCGTCGCTTTGCCATCGAAGGCCATGGTGCGCTGGTGACGCCGGGTGGCGGCACGTTGTCCACCGACCCGCTGGCGCTGGAGGCGGTGTCGATCACCCGCGACCGCGTGATCACCTTGATCGGCCTGTTGGGCCTGGGCATTGCTGCGCTGATCTACAACCTCAACGTCGGCCTGGTGTCGATCACCGTCGCGGTGGCATTGGCGCTGATCTCGCCAAACGCGCAGAAAGGCGCGGTAGACGGCATCAGCTGGTCCACGGTGTTGTTGATCAGCGGCGTGGTGACCTATATCGCCGTGCTGGAAAAATCCGGCGCGGTGGATTACATCGGCACCGGTGTGTCGCACATCGGCATGCCGCTGCTGGGGGCGCTGCTGGTCTGTTATGTGGGCGGCATCGTGTCCGCATTCGCCTCGTCTGCGGCGGTGCTGGGCGCCACCATTCCACTGGCGGTGCCGTTCCTGATGCAGGGCCACCTGGGGGCGGCCGGGGTGATTTGCGCGCTGGCAGTGTCGTCCACCATCGTCGATGTCAGCCCGTTTTCCACCAATGGTGCGCTGGTGGTGGCCTCTGCCGCCAAGGAAGAACGCGAAGGCCTGTTCCGCCGTTTCCTGGTCTACAGCGGTCTGGTGGTGGTGTTGGGACCGCTGGCGGCGTGGCTGGTGTTCGTGGTGCCGGGCTGGCTGTGATCCGTTCCGTACGCAACAGCGTAGCGGGGCGCCCACGTAGAATGGGCGCCCCGCCCTCATGCCGACGACCTGCCCACCATGACCCTCGCTCCTGATTCGCGCGCCTCCAAAAAGCGCGTGCCGCTGTACGAGGAAGTGGCCGAGCGCCTGCGTCAGAAGATCTACGACTACGCGCTGCCGCCGGGCGAATGGATCGACGAGCCAGCCCTGGCCGAGGAACTCGGCATCAGCCGCACGCCGTTGCGCGAAAGTCTCAAACTGCTCGCTGCCGAAGGCCTGGTGCAACTGGATGCCGGCCGCGGCAGTCGGGTGACGCGGCTGACGCTGGAAGACCTCAATCAGCTGTTCCCGGTAATGGCGATGCTGGAAGGCCGTTGCGCGCACGACGCGGTCAAGCGCATCGATGCGGCCTGCGTGCAGCGGCTGGAAGACCTGCATGCGGCGATGGAAGCCGCATCGACGGCCGGCGACGTGGCCGAGTACTACCGCAATAATTATCTGATCCACGAAACCGTGCAGCAGTACGCCGGCAATCCGTGGTTGATCCGGGTGACGCACGATCTGCACCGCATCTTGAAGATGCATCGTGGCCGTCAGTTGTTGACGCCCGGGCGCATGGCGCAATCGCTGGCAGAACATCGCGCGCTGATGGACTGCGTGCGACGCGGCGATGCCGAAGGTGCCGAGCGCACCATGCACGGGCACCTGCTGAGCCAGGGCCAGGCCTTGGCAGCATACGTAGCGTCAGGGGGGATGTTGAACGTGCCGGCGCCGTTGCCGCGGATGGGCGGTGTGTAGTGGTTGCCGCGCTGCGTCCAAGTGCATGTGGCATACGGCGCAGAGCGCCGCCTAGATCCCTTCTCTCATAATGCGCGTTGCACGTTCTCCACCGAGTTGGACGACACCACCGCGAGCCGGGTGCCACCGGCGTGCAGCGCACTGAGGGTCTGCGCAATGCCAGGGAACAAGGCCGCCGGCGGTGCGGCGCGCATCAGCCGGATGAAGTTGGCCGCTACCAGCGGCACTCGCCAGGTGGGCAAACCGGACTGCTTGAGCAACGCGCGCGTGCTCAATCGACGGGCATCGTCCACCTCATGCGCTTGCGCTGCACGAAAGCCATGCTGCGCCGCGAGCAGCTGCTGTGTACTCAGAAAAAAACCGAACGAATCGGCCAGCGTGCCGTCGAAATCGAAAATGATCAGTGCAGCCATCGCAAGACGCAGGGCAGGGCGTCATAGCCTAACCAGGATTGCGCCTGCACCCACGCACACATGTCCCCACATGTGCGCGCAGGCGATGGGGCGCTCAGGCTTCTTCGAAGTGCGGCACGATCGGCGTATCGCTGTGCGCGCTCTGTTCGATGACCTTGCGCTGCATCGCGGCCAAGTAGGCGTCCAGCTCTTCGGTGGAGGCAAACACATCGCTTAATGGCACCGCCTTCACCACATCGAAGACCTTGCGGATCTGCGGTTGCGGATTGCTCACCAGCACCTTCCCGTGGCGCGTGGCCAGCGCCTTGCGTGCCTTGAAGATGCAGCGGATGCCGGCGCTGGAAATGTATTCCAGTGCGCTCAGATCCAGCACCAGCGTGGTGATCAGGGTTCCCAGCAACGGCGACAGCGCCGCGTCCAGGTCCTGGTAGGTGTGGGTGTCCAGCCGCCCAGTCAGGATGACGCGTTGACGGGTGTCTTGCGGCGGGTCGATCTGGATGGCAAGCGTGGTCATGACAAAACCTCGGGAACAGGGGCATACGGGTGAAGCAGGGTGACGCGCACCACGTTATATGCACCATCGCGGCGGTAGTCGATGTGATCGGCGAACTGATGCACCAAAAATAACCCCAGCCCGCCGATCGGACGCTGATCGAGCTCGGCATTCAGGTCTGGCAGAGGAATCGCGCGCGGGTCAAAAGCCTTGCCGGGATCGTGCAGCTCCAGCACCAGCGCTTGCGGATCCAGTTTCAGTTGTAGTCGTAACGGTTGTTCCGCGGGCTGACCGTGGGTGAGGGCGTTGCAGCCGAGCTCCTCCACGATCAGCCGCACTTGGCCGATGCGCTCTTCGCCCAGGCCCTCGCGCATCAGCGAGTCTTCCAGCGTGTCGGTGACATAGGCCAGATAGTCCAGCGACGGGGCGATGGCAAGCTCAAGCATCACGGTGTGGTTGCCTCCCCGGCAACATTTCGCCCAGCATGCTCCTGGCGCAGCCGAATCGCCAGCAGCGTGATGTCGTCGTACGGATCGGCCGTGCCGGTGAAGCGGGCGACGTTGGCCATTACCGCCTTGCACTGCGACGCTGCACTGCGATGCGGGTGCAGCGCCGCCTGTAACCGCTCCAATCCGTAGCTGGCGCCGTGCTCGTCCATCGCCTCGGTCACCCCATCGGTGTAGCCGAGCAAGGTCTGCCCGGCGCTCATGCGGCCCTGCAGCACCGGGTAGGACACCTGCGGTTCGATCCCCAGCGGTGCACCGGTTTCCAGCGGCAACGGGTACGCCCTGCCATCGATATCGATCAGTACCGGCGGCTCGTGCCCGGCGCTGGCCAACCAGTAGTCCCCGCTCACCACGTTGATCAGGCCGCACAGCACGGTGGCGAACATGCAGGTTTCGTTGTTTTCGGCCAGTCGGGTGGAAGCGGCAATCAGGATGGCGTCCGGGCGCGTGTACCGGCGCGCGGCAATTTCCAGCACGCTCACCGCGCGCGCCATGAACAGCGCCGCCGGCACGCCCTTGTCGGAGACATCGCCCACCACGAACCACAGCAAGCCCGGTTCGGTTTCGACGAAATGGTAGAAATCTCCGCCCACCGCCTTGGCCGGTTCCAGCCACGCGCAGGTTTCCAGATGCGAACTGGCGCGGTCGAAGGTGCGCCCGGAAGGCAGCATTGCCTGCTGTATCTCGCGCGCAATCTGCAGCTCGCTGTGCATGCGCTCGCGTGCGGCGGTCATTTCGCCGATCTGCGCGATGTGGTGGCGGATCGCATCGCGTGCGCTATCGAACGCGCGTGCCATCACGCCCACTTCGTCGTCGCGTTCGATGTGCTGCAACGGGTATTCGAATTCGCCACGACGAAAATGCTCGGCGGTATCGGTCAGTTCTTCGATCGGCCGCGTCAACGTGCGTGTGATCCGCTGCATCAACCACCACCACACCACCGCACCCAGCAGTGCCGCCAGCGCCACCCATGCCGCCAGCCAGTTCAGACCGGCCAGCACATAGCCTTCCGAGGCCGACAACACGAAGGTCCACCCGCTGCGCCCCACCGCCGCGCTATGGGTCAGAAAGCGCTCGCCGTCGGGCGAGGTATGTGTAAACGAAATCGGCTGGCCAGCAACGACCGCGCGTTGCAACGGCCGCAGATCCGGTCGCGAGCGGGTCACGTACGCATTCAACGAATGATGCAGATTGAGCGCGGGGTCGGGGCTGAAAACCAGCATGCCTTCCGGCGACAACAGCATCGGCTGGATGCCGATATCGCGCGGCAGCTGGTCGATGATCTCGCGCAGATGCTGCAGCGGCAGGTCCACGCTCACCATGCCCACCGGCGGCGCATCCGGCGCATCGCCCGGCCGCCGCAGCGGCAGGTTGTAACTGGTATACAGCTCGTTGCCGCCATTGGTGTTGAGGTACGGCTCGGACCACCACGCGCGGCCTTCGCGCTGCGTGCGCAGGTACCACGGCATCGCGCGATAGTCGTAGCCCAACTCCGCCGCCGACTTTTCGACGGTGCGCGTGCCGTTGCGATGCACGTACCAGACGAACCCCGTATCGCGGGCTTTTTGCGTTCGTGGTTCGATGATCAGCCGCGCTGCACCGATATCCGGGTCGCCACTGAGCGTGGCCAGCAGCAACGCGCGCAGGTTGAACGGCTGCAACCCCACTGCGCTACTGCTGGCCGCCAGCGTGCGCCCGCTCACCTGCACCGAATCGAGTAGCGCCGCCAGGCTGCGCGCGGTCTGCTCGGTCAAGCCATCCACCTCGGTGCGCGCCGCCTCCACCAGCTCGGCGCGCGCGCCCAGGTAGAACACCGTTCCCAGCACCGCCAGCAACACCACCAGCACGGCGGTGGCCGCCAGCAGCACGCGCATGCGCAAGCTGCGGTGCCAGGGCATGCGCACGGCGACCGATGTCTGTTGCGGCAGTGATCGCGAACGGTTGCGCATGGCGCGCTCTCTCCCTGGCAGCAACTGCGTCTGATGATGGCAGTTTCGCTGCCATGCACAACTTTCTATAGCAGGCTCATCCTCACGTGGCCTCGATTGACCGGCCGAGCGCGCGCGAACTAGATTGGCCGCCCACCTGCCACGGAGGCCGGCCTTGCGCCAGATTCTGACCCCAAGCCTGCTGGCCCTTTTGTTTACGGCCTGTAACTCCCCGGAGACCAGCATGACCCAGACCCATTCCCCCGCCACAGAGGCCACCGCAGAAGCCGACGTCGAGGCCGGAGGCCGCGGTCTTGCCAAGTTGAATCCGAGCCCGCGTAAGGCCTATGCGCTGACGCTTACCTTGGATAAGGCGCCGGGTCCGTTTGCGGCAGTGAATGGGTATGCGCAGTACGACGTCAGCAACGACAGCGAATGCGGCCAGATTCATCCTCAAATAGGCGTTGGGCAGCGCATCACGAGCAGCGAGCCTGTTGTGCTGAAAAAGGTCTCTGGGCAGGAATATCAAGGAGTCATCTATCTTGATCTCATGCTCGATGAAGATTATTACGGGCGTGGGGTCTGTCATTGGGGTATGACAGGTGCACGTGTTTCTCTGAAGGCCAGCGGAAAGAAAGAGGAAACCGCATTTTTGCCATTCATCGAGACCAAGGATGTCATTGCAGGAAAGCCGGTCACTCTGTACTTCTGGAAGGGCGGTTATCCCAAGGAAGATATCGCAGACTACGCCGATAATGGCTTGCCCTCGGCGTCGGATTTCAAGCCGGAATTGCGCGATCAATTATTCTCGGTAACGCTCGTCGCTAAAGAGGTTTCGCCGTGAAGCCTACCTCGCAGCAATACGCCATCCTTTCTAACGAGGGCTACGTCGATCACAAGGTCGGTAAGCGTGGCCCCGGTGACCGTGAGCGAGTGGATGTTGGCGGCGAGAGCTACGAAATTCTGGAACACGTCAACAATCGAAAGACGGGGTATCAGGGAACGATCTATCAACGCGTTAGCGGTGGAGATATCGTCGTCGCTCATCGGGGCACCGAGGAAATTCTGCGTGACGCGTTACAGGCAGATGGCTCCATGGTGCTTCAGCGCATCAACCCGCAGGCCGATGATGCGATAGCCCTGACAAAAAGTGCACTTGGCTATGCGGCCAAGCAGGAACAGCGCACTGGGCACGCTCCCGAGGTCACCGTGACTGGTCACTCGCTAGGCGGAGCGCTTGCGCAAATCAGTGCGCACCACTTCGATCTGAAAGGGGAAACCTTCAACGCCTACGGCGCAGCGAGCTTGGCGTATCGCATTCCGGAAGGTGGCACCAGCGTGGTCAACCATGTCATGGCGGCTGACCCGGTGAGTGCAGCATCTCCGCATTACGGAGAGGTTCGGGTGTATGCCAGACCTGACGAGATTGAAACGCTCAGCGCCATGGGCTACAGCAACAGCAGATTGAATTTCCTGATTCCCGATTCACCTGTGGCCTCCGCGGTCAATTCGTTGGGTTCGCACACCATCAAAAACTTCTTGGATGAACGATCCCCGCTCAATGACCCGCAGGCGCGTCAACTCGCAGATCAAAACAAGCGAATGATCAACGAGTACCGATCCGATCTGGACGGGATCCGCGCCGGGATCACCTTGTTGAGTCGGGGGCCGAAGGGCCTGGGCCAAGACGCCATCGATGCCATCCGCGGCCAGCTTGCGCCGGGCGAGCCGGCCAGGCGCGACGCGCGCGAGCATGGCAACAACCACACGTCGTTGCGGATCGATCAACCGGGGCATGTGGGCAATGCGTTGTTCCAGGATGCCCAGCGCGGCGTGCATGCGCAGGATGCACGTGCAGGGCGCACGCCGGATCAGCACAGCGCACAGTTATCCGGTTCGCTCGCATCGGAAATGCATGCCGCTGGCGGTCAGCGCATCGATGCGGTGATGATGAGCCCAGATGCCGCACGGACCTTCGCTGTGCAAGGTCGCGTCGACGACCCGGCACAGTTGCGTGTAAGTGTCGAGACCATGGCTGCAATGAACACCCCGTTGGAGCAGAGCAGCCAGCGTGTTGCCGAAAACGCAGCACGCCAGTCGGTCGCGCTGGAACAGCAGCAGTCGCAGACCCAGCAACAGCAGCAGGGTGCACGCGCCATGGGGTGAGTGGTGCCAGGATCGTGTAACGGTTGCGTCTGGGTGCAGTGACATATCGCCCACGCGCGCATGGCCGCAAGGCGCCGAGCCTGCGCCTGCGCATGAGCATGAGCATGAGCATCTTCGAACGTTGCAGCAAACGCCGGGCTTGCCCGGCGTTTTGCGTTCTTTCGCGCAGTGAAGAGCGGGGTTGCTGCTGCACCCGCACAACAACCCGCCCGCACGACGTGCACGGACGTAAGGTTTTCCTATGTCCAGATATGCCGCAAGTCGCTTGCAGCTATAGCGACCTCAACTGCGCTGTACTGCCGTGTTTGAATCGCCACCGTTTGCAGCGAGGCACGGCCAAGCGCTTGCCACGCCGCGCTCGCGCGCACGACGCAATGCAGGGGAATCAAGCAAGGCGCCATCCGGCGCGTTATCCATCGATCAAGGGAGCGTTCCATGACCATTTTTCGCAGGCACTACCACCGCGTCTTGCTCGTATTGCTGCTGTGTCTGGGCAGCGCCGGCGTCAGCGCGCAGGGCATCGCCAAAGGCGCAGACGTCAGCTGGCTCAACCAGCAGGCCGCAAGCACTCCACCGCAGGTGTTTCGCGATGCAGCCGGCAACACCACCGACTTCATCAAGCTGTTCAAGGATGTCGGCGGCAACGCCATCCGCCTGCGCGTGTGGGTCAACCCTGCAGGCGGTTGGAACGATGGCCGCGACACCCTGGACAAGGCCAAACGCGCCGCCGCGCAGGGCATGCGCATCATGATCGACTTCCATTACAGCGACAGCTGGGCCGACCCCGGCAAACAGACCAAACCAGCCGCCTGGGCGGGCCACTCCGTCGCCCAGCTCAATACCGATGTCTACAGCCACACCCAGGGCATCCTCAAATACCTCAAGGACAACGGCATCACCGTCAGCTGGGTGCAGGTGGGCAACGAGATCAACAGCGGCATGTTGTGGAACGAGGGCAAGACGCCCAACTTCGCCACGCTGGGCCAGTTCATCAACAGCGGTTACAACGCCACCAAGGCGGTGTATCCCAATGCCAAGGTTGTCGTGCATCTGGCCAATGGCTACGACAACGCCAACTTCCGCTGGTTCTTCGACAACCTGCGCTCGGCCGGCGGCAAGTGGGACGTCATCGGCATGTCGCATTACCCGCCCGTCGGCAGCTGGCAGGATTACAACAATCGCCTGGACACCAACATGCGCGACATGATTACGCGCTACGGGAGCGATGTGGTGATTTCCGAGGTCGGCATGGACTGGCAGCAAGCCGCCACCACCCGCGCCATGCTCAGCAACCTGCTCACCCGCAGCAGCAACATCGGTTCGCGCGTCCTCGGCGTGTTTTATTGGGAACCCAACGCCTACCCGGGCTGGCAGGGCTACACCATGGGCGCAGTCAACAACAACGGCCAACTGACCGAAGCGTTGCAGGCGTTCTGACCAGCACGCGTCCAATCGCTCGGCCTTCGTCCGTTCGTCCCGCCCTCTCTCGGTGCGGCATCAAAGCCCCTCTCCCCTCGGGACGAGAAGGCACGGCTTGCGCGCCACTGGCGCGCGTGCCTTGGAGCGCCCGCGCCGCAAGCGCGGGCCGGGGCGCGGAGCGGGGGGTGAGGGGACGGGGCCAAGGCCAAGCCCTCGTGTCATGACAACGGCACAAGGCTTCGCCCGTCCCCGCATCCGCCCCTGCGGGGCACCTTTTCCCCCATGAAGGAGGACAATGTCCCGCTGGGAGAAGGACGCATGCGGCGGCTCCGCCGCGTGCTGGCCCTCATCCTTTGGTCGTACACCGGTCGCGCCCGCGTGCGCAGCACCCGGCATCGCTGCGCCCAAGCACACACCGTCCCATTCCATACGCACCCGTAGCGAGGAATGGCAACAGGTGCGTGCGGTACACTTGCGGGTTCACGAATTCACGATGTCGACACACCCGCGGGGTGTGTCCCCCCGGGAGCGCTAATGAACTGGTTGAACGAAGTGCTGCACAACGATCCGAACCCGCTTGAGACGCAGGAGTGGCTCGAATCGATCAAGGCCGTCATCGACGTCGAAGGCCCGGAGCGCGCCCATCAGCTGCTGGAAGGCATGGTCGAACAGACCCGCCGCGCCGGCGCTTACCTGCCGTTCTCGCCCACCACCGAGTACGTCAACACCATCGCACCGGCCAACGAGGCCAAGAACCCGGGCGACTCCGCGCTGGAGTGGAAGATCCGCTCGATCATCCGCTGGAACGCCATGGCCACCGTCGTGCGGGCCAACCGCAAGCCGGGCGACCTGGGCGGCCACATCGCCTCGTTCGCGTCCAGCGCCACGCTGTACGACGTGGGCTTCAACCACTTCTGGCGTGCGCCCTCGGACACCCATCCGGGCGACCTGCTGTTCGTCCAGGGTCACAGCGCACCGGGCATCTACGCCCGCGCCTTCCTGGAAGGCCGCATCAGCCAGGCCCAGCTGGACAACTTCCGCATGGAAGTGGACGGCCAGGGCATCTCGTCCTACCCGCACCCGTGGCTGATGCCCGAGTTCTGGCAGACCCCCACCGTGTCGATGGGCCTGGGCCCGCTGGCCGCCATCTACCAGGCGCAGTTCATGCGCTACCTGGAAAACCGCGGCCTGATCGAGAAGTCCGACCGCAAGGTGTGGTGCTTCATCGGCGACGGCGAGAGCGACGAGCCGGAAACCCTCGGCGCCATCGCGCTGGCCGGCCGCGAAGGCCTGGACAACCTGATCTTCGTGGTCAACTGCAACCTGCAGCGCCTGGACGGCCCGGTGCGCGGCAACGGCAAGATCATCCAGGAACTGGAAGGCGTGTTCCGTGGCGGCGGCTGGAACGTCATCAAGCTGCTGTGGGGCGGTTACTGGGATGCCCTGCTGGCCAAGGACACCGACGGTGTCCTCAAGAAGCTGATGATGGAAACCGTCGACGGCGAATACCAGAACTGCAAGGCCTTCGGCGGCGCCTACACGCGCGCCAACTTCTTCGGCAAGTACCCGGAGACCGCGGCCATGGTCGCCGGCCTGTCCGACGACGACATCTGGCGGCTGAACCGTGGCGGCCACGACCCGCACAAGGTGTATGCCGCGTACAACCAGGCCGTGAACACCACCGGCATGCCCACCGTGATCCTGGCCAAGACGGTCAAGGGCTACGGCATGGGCTCGGCCGGTGAGGCGCTCAACCCCACCCACCAGACCAAGAAGCTGGACGATGCGGCAGTCAAGCACTTCCGCGACCGTTTCAACATTCCGGTCACCGACGCGCAGCTGGAAGACGGCAAGGTGCCGTTCTACCACCCCGGCGAAGACTCCCCGGAAGTGCAGTACCTCAAGGAGCGCCGCAGCGTGCTCGGTGGCTTCCTGCCCTCGCGCCGTCCCAAGGCCAGCAAGTCGTTTGTCGCGCCCACGCTCGACAAGTTCGAGCGCCTGCTCAAGGACAGCGGCGAGCGTAGCTATTCCACCACCATGTCGTTTGTGCAGAGCCTCAACATCGCCCTGCGCGACAAGGAACTGGGCCCGCGCATCGTGCCGATCGTGGCCGATGAAGCGCGCACTTTCGGTATGGAAGGCATGTTCCGCCAGATCGGCATCTATGCCCCGTTCGGCCAGAAGTACAAGCCGGTCGATGCCGACCAGCTGATGTACTACCGCGAAGACCAGACCGGCCAGGTGCTGCAGCAGGGCATCAGCGAGCCGGGCGCCATCGCCTCGTGGATGGCCGCCGGCACCAGCTACTCGGTCTCCGACGTGCCGATGCTGCCGTTCTACATCTACTACTCCATGTTCGGCTTCCAGCGCGTGGGCGACATTGCCTGGCAGGCAGCGGACATGCGCACGCGTGGCTTCCTGCTCGGCGGCACCGCCGGCCGCACCACCTTGAACGGTGAAGGCCTGCAGCACGAAGACGGCTTCAGCCAGGTCATCGCCGGCTCCATTCCGAACGTGCGTAGCTATGACCCGACCTTCGGTTTCGAAGTCACCGTCATCATGCAGCACGGCATGAAGGCGATGATGGAAGACCAGATCGACGAGTACTACTACATCACCCTGATGAACGAGAACTACGCACACCCCGGCATGCCGGACGGTGCGCAGGAAGGCATCATCAAGGGCATGTACCTGCTCAAGGACGCCGGCAAGCCCAAGAAGGGCGAGCTGCGCGTGCAGCTGCTGGGCAGCGGCACCATCCTGCGTGAGGCCATTGCCGCAGCCGAGCTGCTGGACAAGGACTTCGGCGTCACCGCCGACATCTGGTCTTGCCCCAGCTTCAACGAACTGCGCCGCGACGGCTTCGACGCCGAACGTTGGAACCGTCTGCACCCGGAAGCCGAACAGCGCAAGCCCTACGTCACCCAGCTGCTGGAAGGCCGCCAGGGCCCGGCGATTGCCGCAACGGATTACGTGCGCCTGTTCGCCGACCAGATCCGCGCCTTCGTCCCGATGACCTACAGCGTGCTCGGCACGGATGGGTTCGGTCGCTCGGATACGCGTGCCAATCTGCGCCGGTTCTTCGAGGTCGACCGTTACTACATCGCGCACGCGGCGATTGCCGCGCTGGCGAAGGATGGCAAGATGACGGGTAAGGATGTGGCCAGGGCGATCAAGCAGTACAAGATTGATCCTGAGAAGGCGAATCCTGTTGGGGTTTGATTGGCCCTTAGCCGGGAGCCCTGCGCTCCCGGCTGGCGTCACGCCATCCTAACTTTTAGGTGGCGCGTTAGGCGAAATTGTTGAAAAAGAAAGGCAAAAATTTGACGGTACCGGCACTTGCCTTCATTGGACTGCTGGCTAAACTAGTCTTAGGTACCAGACCGGAGCAGGGGACATGTCGGCGCAAGCGAAGGAGGGGGCAATGGATGGGCAGCTTTCGTTTTCGTTCGAAGCCAATCGTGACATTGATGTGCGTCCAACAGCCTCAACGGTACAGGATCCTTCACCCGCAAGGCAGGCACACATAAATCTCGCTCCAGTGACGTGTATATCCTCGCGTAGATCCTCTGCAGAAAAGCGGGAAGAGAGCGACGCCTATCTGCGAGTAATGGAATATGCGCGCAGTCTTCGGCGCATTTAGGGTGTGCCATCGATTCCAAGAATGGGCGTTCTTAGAATTGTCGTAAATGGGTAGGCTTCGCCAAAGTATTGGCGCACTTGATTAAGCTCCAGTCAAGGTTTACCGTTCTCCCTAATTCTCAGGGAGGGGGCGATGAATTCTGCACTAACACTTGTTTCGTCAGATGCATCTGACGACCAAAAGTTTGATCCCAAACGATCGCTTAAGGATATCTTGGATGGCATTGCCTCTAAGGAGCTGGTCCTGGCGTTCAGTGGCCCGATCGGGGCGGGAGTCAAAGAGGTCATCGACCTTGTTGATAACGAACTGCTTGGCCTTGGATACTCGATAGAGAGAATCAAGCTTAGCGACCTTATCAGGCAAGCCGCGTCCAAGCTGGCTATCACTCCCACCGAGCAAGAATCCGCATCTGCAGCCAGTCGGTACAGGACGCTGCAGGATCTGGGAAATAGACTGCGGGATAGTAAGGGGAATGATGTCCTGGCGCAGCTCTCCGTTCGGCATATTTCCCTCGATCGCGCGAAGAAGAACAAGGGCCAAATCAAAGACCTGGTGCCCGGTAGGGTCGTATATTTGATCGATCAACTCAAGAATCCAAGCGAGGTGGCTCTCCTTAGGGCTGTCTATAGAGAGAATTTTTACCTACTAGGAACGCTTTGCGGTTCGGATCAGAGAAAGAGGAATCTGCAGGCCGAGGGACTCTCTGTAACAGATGCAGAGTCGCTAATGGAGCGTGATCGGAAGGAAGGGATGAGTCATGGGCAGAATCTAGAGAAGACTCTCCAGCTCGCGGATTTCTTCGTCCGAAACTCAAGCTCGAATACCAAGGCGATCAAGGGCCCAGTTGATCGTTTTCTGCGTCTCGTCCATGGCGACCTGTCTGTAACTCCTACGATTCACGAGCAAGGTATGTACGCTGCCTTCTCTGCGGGCTTGGGCTCAGCTTGTATGTCGAGACAGGTGGGTGCTGCGATTATAGATCGCGAGGGGAAGCTCATCGCAATGGGTTGCAATGATGTTCCTCGTGGTGGTGGCGGATTGTATAGAGAAAGTCTGCAACCCGATGATCATCGCTGCATCCACCTAAAGGGTGGGAACTGCTTCAATGACGAGAAGAAGAACAAGGTCAGTGCAGAAATTGGGGTGATGATACTCCCTGACCTTGAAGAGTTTCTAAAAAACAGCGGGGTTTCCGGTTTTGAATCTAAGTCAAAGGAGTTGGCTTCGATAATTTCTAGAAAGATACGCGGAGAATCAAGGCTTAAGGATCTCATTGAGTTCTCTCGCGCGGTCCATGCGGAGATGGATGCTCTTGTCAATCTGGGCAGGACCGGTCAGGGAACATCCCAGGATTCTGTTCTCTATACCACAACATATCCTTGTCATAACTGCGCAAGACATATAGTTGCTGCGGGCGTAAGGGCCGTGTACTTCATAGAGCCCTATGAGAAGAGCTTGGCGACCGAGCTTCACTCGGACGCAATCAGCCATGATGTCGATCAGGAAGTTCCCCTAAGCGAATGGCTAGATCCCGATAGAACCAAACATCGAAAAGTCGCATTTCTCCATTTTGAGGGCGTCTCACCGCGCCGATATATGGATCTTTTCTTTGCCGAGACTAGGAAGGACGCGCACGGGAAAGGTAGAAAGTGGGTTGGTCGGTCTGCGTCTAAGAAAATTCCAGAATACCTCGAAGCGTACCCGGCACTCGAATCCCGAGTTGTGGAGCACCTCGACGAGACAGGGATGGGATTGGATAACGGGGAGTAGATACGCGTTCGGATATTCTGGGATACCTAAGCGGATACCTAAGGGTCAGGTTCACTTATCAGTCGATGGCGCTCTGCTTGCGCGGCCGCTTTGCTGGCCTGATGCCTGCAAAGCGGCGTGTCTTGGCTTCGACCATTGGGGCAAAAGTGGGGCAAAAGCGGACGGAGGTAATTAAGCGAACCGCGATTGTACCGGCCCACGCGGCGATATCTGATAGCGGGGCTGTGTCGCTGCCGTCAGGCCGAGGTCTTCTTCTTGAGCAGGAGGGCCGGCCATGCCGCGTCAGCCGCTTCTGGAACTACCCGGCGTTCTGATGCATGTCGTCCAGAGAGGCGTGAACCGGTGCGCGATCTTCTTGGACAATGAGGATCGGCATCACTACTGCCTGCTACTACGCATGGCCTGCGAGCGCTTTGCTGTGCAGGTGCAAGCGTTTCTGCTGATGGACAACAGTGTGCACCTGCTAAACTTAAAAGCACTAACTAAAGGATGATGCTTTGAAGAAAATAATCCCACTGTTTCTGTTGGTATTTTCGTTGGCGTCGGAAATTGCGTCGGCCGAGATTAATCATGAAAAAGATAGTTATGGCATTGCTATAAACAGGCATATCCAGAAGTGGTGGGAAAACGATTCGCAAAGTACGATTCTGTCGTCTGGCTCAAGTTGCGCTGTGCGTATTTTGCAGATTCCAGGTGGTGAGATCGTGGCTGTTGACGTTCTGCCAAACTGTGAGTTTAACGATTTGGGTCGTTCCATCGCTGTTGAAGCTATCCGTCGCGCCAGCCCTCTTCCCTATCGTGGGTTTGAGAGTTCCTATGAGCGTGAGTTGACGATAGTTTTACGAGCGTCTAATTCGGAAGATCGGCGACTTGCATCCGAGCGTAAGCGGGAAACGGAGGAACTAAGCCGGGGGAACGCCAAGTCTGACGCGCAATGGAAAGCGGGTGCCGGTGCTAGCATGAAGCGAATTCTCTATTCAAATGAGTGCCTTGGTCACCTGCGCTGGGAGCTCCATACATTGCAGCTAAGTGATCCATCTCCCGTCTTTATCACGCTTAAAGAAGATGGTCGGGTGCGGAAGGTCGATGCCGTCGCAGATGGCGTCGTGGATAGATATTTAATTGTAGCGCTGAATTCTGCTCGGCCATGCCAGCGGGTTCCATCTGAGCTACTAGATAGTTCGGGAAGTATCCAGCTTGGCCCAGTTATTCTGGGATCTCGTATCGGGTAATAACGCGAATAACGGGGTCAGGTTCACTTATCCGCGAATAACGGGGTCCGAATAACGGGGTCAGGTTCACTTATCAGTCAATGGCGGTCGGCTTGCGTGGCCGATGCGCGGGCCTGACGCCCGCAAAGCGGCGGGTCTTGGCTTCGACCATCGCGCGGAAGGCGTCGTGGCCCAGGGCGCGCTGCTGCTGTAGATGAAGTCGGATGCTGGCGAGCAGATCATCCGATAGGACTTCTTCGAGCAGAATGCGGTAGGCGTTGGATCGTTCAGTCGGATCATTGCCGAGCGCAAGCCAGCAGGGATGTAGTGTTAGTGCAGAGGGCCCACGCTGATCCAGATTGGCTGGGTAACGGGACCAGCGATATGCCGCCGGGTCGTCGGTCCGGGATAACGGGGTCAGGTTAACTTATCAGTCGATGGCGCTCGGCTTGCGTGGCCGATGAGCGGGCCTGATGCCCGCAAAGCGGCGGGTCTTGGCTTCGACCATTGCGCGGAAGGCATCGTGGCCCAATGCTCGCTGCTGCTGTAGATGAAGGCGAATGCTAGCGAGCAGTTCGTCGGAGAGGGCTTCATCGAGCAGAGCACGGTAGGCGTTGGATCGCTCGATCGGGTCGCTGCCAAGCGCAAGCCAACAGGGATGTGGTGTCAATGCGGAGTGCTTGCGCTGGCCTAGGTTGGCTGGGCAACTGGACCAGCGATACGCTGCCGGGTTATCGGTCAGGCGAGCACGCACCGGATTGAGCTCAATGTAGCGATAGCAGCGAAGGACGTAGTCCGCACTGTCCACAAGACACGCTTTGTACCGCCCCTCCCATAGCGTACCAGTGCGCCCGTGGCGGCCATTGAACAATGCGACGTAGTTTCGTCCAAGCCGCTGCATCAGTTGCCCGATCCGTCCCGCATCAGGTGGCGTGACTAGAAAGTGCACATGGTTGTCCATTAATACGAAAGCATGCAGCTGGCAGCCTGTGGCGTGCATGGCCTCATGCGTCAGTTGCAGATAGCGCAATCGATCGCCATCATCCAGAAAGCAGGGCAAGCGGTTGTTCCCGCGTTGCACGATGTGCTGCGGGATGCCGGGAAGGTCGATGCGTGGAAGGCTGGCCATGGCACAAGACTCGCAGCCCGGCGTTGGTGCTGATATCGAGGAAACCTCTCGAGAGCTGACGACGTAGCCTGAAATTTGTGAAGGAAGTGAACCTGACCCCGTTGGTGCCGTTGGTGACCCCATTGGTACCAAGATCACGGCCTGCGCTGGCGCGTCGGTCATGTCGGTGATGCAAGCATGCATCCCCGGCCATTGGTCCAAAGGCTGACGACCTAGTCGCGGGTCTATTGGTCCTCTTGGTATGCGGATCATGTTGTTGTTATCGTCTTACTGTCTTTTCAAGGCCACTAAGGGTGGATCAGAGGAGTTGCCGATGTTTTGCACGGGAAATTATCGACTCCGACCGCTGCATACGTTGCTTTCCGTAGCGATGGTGCTGGCCACTTCATGTTCAAGCGCTGCGCCCGCGGCCAAAGCTCCCTCCTTTTCCGGAACATGGGGATACGCAAAGAAGTGCGATTCCGGGCACTTTTTGGGCATCACGTTGGAGCAACATGGTAACCACGTAACGGGTGACTGGAGCGAAGGCACAAACTCTCGCGGTGGCGATGGGAAACTCGAGGGAGACATGCGCGAGGCAAAGCTATACGTTCGCTACTGTAGCGACGACGGAGAGGCCGGATACTCGGCCTGCCCTGTTTTTTCCGGAAACGAAGATTATTTCATTTTTGAAAATGGGACGTTGGTTCGCTATCAGAAATATGGCTCCCGCTATGAGCGTGATGTTGTCCTGCATCCCAGTAAGAAAGGACAAGAAGTACCTTTTGATACGAATTGCATGGAGGACGAGCAATGAGCAGGCTGACGGATCAGGAATTACGCGCAACGCTGTACTTTGCGGTAGGAGTTACATCTGAAAGTAGATATGAATCATACAGCCTTGAAGTTGCCGGTGATAATCCTAGAACGCCGAGGCTAGAGCCAGCTGACAATAGCGGATACACCATCGGTACCATTCAGGTTGATCTGGGTCAGCACTATCAACCTGGCAATCCTAATGGCGAGAACGTTCCCCGGGACTTGGTCAATGCCTATCAGGGATGGGCCGCTATCAATCAGCCGCAAAGTGTGCTGAGCGAAGATCAGGTGTCGCAGACCATCGCGGATCTAGGCCGTAACGGCAGAACGATCAAAAGCGAGTTGGGGCGGCCGCTGGATGCGGAGGTCAAGTCGCGATTGGATCAATTCCTTTCTTCCGATGCGGGTATTAACTGGGTGCATGAGCAAGATGTTACGCAGATCAACAAGATCATGGACCGCGCGATTGCACCTTTGCAGCGAAGCGAACTTTATCAGAATGCTTCGTTGGACGATCAGGTGAAATTGGCAGCCATGGTTGGAAAAGCATTCAATCAAAATGAAGCGCTCACGGCGCCTATGATTCGTAACCTCGAAAAAAATCAATACCATTCTGTGGCAGATGTCAGTGTTGCCATCGATGGCCTTAGCCCAAGACGTTCGGGACCACTGGACTACTTGGAGTCGGGCCGCGACGGCGCCTTGAGAGGTGCCGATGTCGTCAACGCGCTGCGCAACGCAAATCGAGAAAGCCCTCTCTCGACGGCATGGGCGAGTGTCCTGGCTGATCCGCTTGTCAATCCAACCGCCCTCAATGCGGACAGGACGCACCAGAACTTGCCGCACGAGTACCCGGTCATCAAAAACCTGTTCATCCATGACGATCGCGCGGGGCAGTTCATCGGGGCTTTGGATAGAGGTGCGACGCATCAGTACGGTCCTGCGGATCGCGCGCACCCAGAGCGTTTCAATGGGCCAGGCTTCTATGCCGCAGGGAATGACCTGGTCAACTGGAACAAGCATGGGCAGGGCCATGCTTTCTTGAACGGTGAATGGAGCTCTGTCGCGCGCGAGAATTTGACGCGCGCCCGAAACCAGGATGGCACCACCGATCTCAATGTGCGGCAGGGAGACCAGACGCAACGGCTAATGCATGTAGACCCTCATGCACCGGAACTTCGTCCTGCCCCGCAACAGCACGGTGGCAGGGCCGGCCCCGACAATCCTGCGCACCCCGATCACGCAATGCTGCTGCAAATCAGGGACGGAGTGCAGCGGCTCGGGAGCCAGGCTGGTGTGCCATTCGATGAGAACAGCGAGCGCGTGTGCAGGAGCTTTCTTGCCGCCTGCAAGGATAATCGAGACCAGTACCCGAATGGCTCCAGCACCTCACTATCCGACAATGCATTAAGCAGAGTGGATCATGTTGTCGCTGGTCCCGAGCGTCTGTTCGCGGTTCAAGGCGAGTTGAACGATCCCGCGCACCTGCGTGCTCATGTGCCCGTGCAGCAGGCGATGCAGACGCCTATAGAGCAGTCCGACGCCAAGCTGATGGTGGCGAACCAGGCAATTGCTCAGGAACAAGCGATGACGCAACAGCGCGAGGTGTCCAGAAATCAGGGGCAGTCCTTGGGGTGACGTTTTCGAGGTGGCTTCGTGTTTCCCGGTTGCCAGGATGACAACGGATAAGTGAGTGGTCGCAACTCCGCATCCGGGCGAAAGGGGATGGAGGTAACTAAGCGAGCCGGTCGTACAGGCACGCGCGGCGATGTCTGATAGCGGGCCTGTGTCGCTGCCATCAGGCTCAGGTCTTCTTCTTGAGCAGGAGGCCCGGCCATGTCCCGTCAGCCGCGTCTGGAACTGCCCGGCGTTCCGATGCATGTCGTCCAGAGAGGCGTGAACCGGTGCGCGATCTTCTTGGACGATGAGGATCGGCGTCATTATTGCCAGCTACTACACGTGGCCTGCGAGCGCTTTGCTGTGCGGGTGCATGCGTTTGTGCTGATGGACAACCACGTGCACCTGCTGGTCTCGGCGGATAAGGCTGGCGCAGTGTCTTCGGCGATGCGGCTCAGCGGCCAATCGTATGTGCAAGCCTTCAACGTCAGGCACCGGCGCAGCGGAACCCTGTGGCAGGGGCGGTTCAAGTCCTGCTTAGTGCAAACCGAACGGTATGTGCTCACGGTCTTGCGCTACTTCGAACTCAATCCGGTACGCGCCCGCATGGTGGCATTGCCAACCGAGTACCGCTGGTCAAGCGTGCACACGCATCTGGGGCTTGCGAAAAGCCAGCTCATCACGTTGCATGAGGTCCATCTGCATCTTGGCTGCGATGCAGCCGAGCGGGTGTCTGTCTATGCAAAATGGCTTCATGCGGGTCTAGCCCGAGAGGACGAACATGCAATCCGCCTTCACCTCATGCAGGAGCGCGCCTTGGGTGACTCGCGCTTCTCCAGGCAATGGTGGAACGTGCATTGGGCAGACCAACGACGTGCCGCCCGCGTGGTCGTCCTGCCGGGTGACTCAGGTTGGTTAATTGCCCCCGTCCCTTTAAATTAAAGGGCCCCAGCAGATATGCCAGAGCCCCTTCTAATCACTCGCCCAGTGTCTGCATTCGGGTGCGCTCCAATTCCTGCCTGAGCACGAACTTTTCGTCCCGCTCGGTTGGACTTGTTGAACTGGCTGTACTTGCGCTCTTGGCACTGCCGCCTGCAGAATTTCCAGCCTGTTTTTCAAGCACGTCTAGGCGCTTAAAGTAGTAGTCGCGATGCTGTTTGCTTACATCTTGCAAACTACCCGAATAGAGTTCGAGCAACCGCTGCTCCTTTGGACTGGGTAACGAGCCTTCGTACCGATCAATGAAGCGGTCTACGACCAAGAGCTTCTTCGGTGAGCCCGGCTTAGAAATGATCCGCTGATCCAAGTCCTGCATGTTTGTGCCGTTGCTTCGATAGGTCGTAACGACCGGACTGCCTGCTCGCGCTGTAATGATGGCGAGATTGTTGAAGAACAGACGGCCGGAGTAATCAACCAGTGCAACAAGCTCCAAGATCCCATCACCATCCAGGTCAACGAACTTGGCTTCGCTAACCGTGGGTTGCACGGTGTCGCCATCAAGGTCGTATTGGACGATAAGCCTCTCAGCGACCCTAGCAAGGTCCGGTGTTTGATTGAGCTTGGCGGCCTGGGATGATTGCCAAGTCACAGGTTTGCCAAGATCGGCGCTCCAAGCGACGAGTGGGGCGGAAGAAGCTATAACGAGTGCGAGTAGTAAGTCATTCATCTTCATTGGATTTTCGACCTCACTTCATTGGTGTAATTCACACCCGTCGGGTTGTTCTGGGTGTTGACCACCCAATTCCAGGAACCATCATTGTTCACAGCTCGGTAATACTGATTCTCCAGGCCCGACGCGGCGCCAGGGCCGTAGAGCGTGATGGCCATACTCTCTAGTTCTACTCCGGTTAGCTCGCGAATACCGGGGGCTGCGGTACGCATCCGACGGTAAAGACGCACTGCTGTGCGCATCTTCTCTCGAAAGAGCGTGTCTGCAGAGGCTGTGTTTTCGATCCAACTCCATGCGTTAAAAACGCCTTGTGAGCCAGTAATTGTGCTGCCTGAGGTCGCAACTTGCATCAGCCCTACATGGCTTCCGCCATCGTAGCTCTCTGTCGGCCATAGACCTGCGTGACCATACTTCGTGATTTGCGTGAACTGACGGTAGTTGCTTTCCTGGTTGGCAATGCCTGTGTAAAGACGCGGAGTGGCTCCGTCGGTGTAAAGCGAAACCAGGCGCGTAGTGATGGTGTCATCCGGGATCTGACTGCCCAAGATGTAGACATACTCAACCGGGCATGCTTGCGCTGCGCTGGTCGAAGCTGCAACCTTCAAACGCCCGCCTCGCGACTGATAGTAGAGCTTGTGCGTAGCAGTGCCATTCGTGGTGAAAGTGCTGGTGAGGCCTGGCATTGACCGAGGTGTGGATGTGTCGTATTCCAGCTCGGCGGTCCAATTCACAGTGCCGGTTGCCGCGCTACCTGCTGCCGTGAAGCTAATATCCCCAGATCGGGTCTGGTTCTGCTGATTAAGCTCGAACTCTGCATCTTTGGTCGGGATTGAAATGCGCAATGCGCCGCCGCTTTAAGCGCTGAATTGCAGATTGTCGATGGCAAAGCCATTTTGATCACCGCCTGCGTCTGCAATTTGGAAGGAGTGCGTACCTGCGGGCGCAGTAAAGGTCACAATTCCGGTGGACTGGTTGCTTGCTGTGCTAAGAACGGCGCCGTTGATGTCACGAAATTCGACCACGGTGGAGGCTACCTGATCGAAGTATCCAGCTTGGAAGCTTAGTGAGGTTGCAGTCAGCTTCGTAGCAGGATTGCTGGGATCAACCAGTTCGGCAACGATCGGCCCCTGGAACTTGGGCGTGCCAGACAATACAGGTGAAGTTGGATTGGAGCTATCGGAGGTAATTTGCGCTGCCGGACTTGCGGGAAAATTGAAGCCTTTGTCTTGATACTGCGTGGTAATGGTAGTTCCAACCGGAAACTCACTGAATGTCAGTTGTGCGCTAGTTGATGTGCACTGTTGTGCGAAACCTGACCCAGCTACGCTCATTGTCATAGCGAGAAGCGAGATGCGGCTACGATTAATTGCAGTCATTTTCATCCATGTCCTTTGGTTGATTGGTCCTGATCTTGATCTTGAGCGGCGAGACGGCATCTACCTCCTTTAATGAGCAGAAAGATGACAGGCAAGGACGGCCTCGTCCTTGTGCGACGAAAGTAAGAGCGTCAGGTCTCTGGGCGCGTTATGTGCGTCATACAGTCCTTTGAACAGGCCGCTTTGCTGCGTCCTAGAGGTACTTCCTGTGTATGGCGTTCCGCCTCGTGCGGCGCCATATGTGCTGTATACGCCACCGCTGAGATCAGCGCAATACCCTACTCTGGCAGCTTACGAAGTTAGGGAAACTCTGGGGGAAAACGGAGAAAAGAAGCAAAAGAAGGGGGCGGAGGCAATTAAGCGAGCGATAACGGGGTCAGGTCCTTGGGTATCCCCAAGTTTTTACGGCACCAGCGTCGTCTGCGAGCGCTCTGCGTCGGGGAGTGTGCGCAAGCGTTCTAGCCAGCGTGAGACAGGTTCCATCGGCCAGCGTCTGACCAACGCCTCGCGGCCGACACGAAGCTTCGAATTGAGCTTGCGTGTGCTGTTGCGCGGCGATAGCCAGTGCGCGGCCGGTGGACTCGCAGCTCAGGCCTGCCTACCAGCCGGCGAAGGTCGCCAGCGTGTTGAGCAACAGCAGGATCTGCAGACGCTCACCGCGTCGGGTCAGGCTGTCTTCCATTGTCTGACCGTAGCGATGCGACTTCAGATCACGAAATGCCAGCTCGATCTGTATCCGTTGTGCGTGCAGGTTGACCAACTGCTTTGCGCTAGGCGCTGGCAGCTGTGGGGAGGCAACGATCAGCTATGGCTCGTGCCAATAAAAAGGCTCAGGTTCACGTGTTCGCTGTCTTGAGTCGCGCCCTGATACCTTGATCGTTGCGCTGCCCGCGTGGACGACACGACCTGCCAGTGGCCTATCGGGTGGGAGCAGGGGGCTGCGGTAGGAATAGGCAAGGGCTGGGGGCGCTATGGAGTAGCCTTGTAGCGGCAAGGCCGGCAGAGATTCCAAGAGCAATCATGACAATTGCGGCGTACTGTCGACGCGATCCAGTGTTCACTGATGTGGATGCCTCTGTGCAATGCGTGCTCCTGGTGAGCATGTCGAGCATTCGCGCTGCACTATCCCAATCATCGCCATGAACAAAAACTTGATGTAATTCATCAGCATCATTTATCTGGGAATAACGGGGTCAGGTTAACTTATCAATCGACGGTGTTCGGTTTGCGTGGCCGATGAGCGGGCCTGACGCCCGCAAAGCGGCGGGTCTTGGCTTCGACCATCGCGCGGGGGCGTCGTGGCCCAGAGCTCGCTGCTGCTGTAGATGAAGACCAATGCTAGCGAGCAGTTTGTCGGAGAGGGCTTCATCGAGCAGGGTACGGTAGGTGTTGGATCGCTTGATCGGGTCGCTTCCAAGCGCAAGCCAACAGGGATGTGGTGTCAATGCGGAGTGCCTGCGTTGGCTAGGTTGGCTGAGCAGCTGGACCAGCGATACGCCGCCGGGTTGTCGGTCAGACGAGCACGCACCGGATTGAGCTAAATGTAGCGATAGCAGCGAAGGACGTAGTCCGCACTGTCCACAAGACACGCTTTGTACCGCCCTTCCCATAGCGTACCAGTGCGCCCGTGGCGGCCATTGAACAATGCGACGTAGTGTCGTCCAAGCCGCTGCATCAGTTGCCCGCTCCGTCCCGCATCAGATGGCGTGACTAGCAAGTGCACATGGTTGTCCATCAAGACGTAAGCGTGCAACTGGCAGCCTGTGGCGTGCAAGGCCTCATGCATCAGGTGCAGATAGCGCAATCGATCGCCATCATCCAGAAAGCAGGGCAAGCGGTTGTTCCCACGCTGCACGATGTGCTGCGGGATGCCCGGAAGGTCGATACGCGGAAGTCTGGCCACCTGGCAGGACTCGCAGAAAGGCATTGGTGCTGATAGCGAGGAAGCCCTCCCGAAAGCTGAGGCCGTAGCCTGAAATTTGGGTAGGAAGTGAACCTGACCCCGTTAGCGCCGCCGTTAGCGCCGCAATAGGCAGGCGACGATCACCTCGGCTATGATCTGCCAGCCTTTCGAGCCACGCGCTCGGAACGAAGACCACTTGGGGATGGGTATGAAATTTCTGACACGGAATGTTGCGTTGCTCGCCATGGCTGCGTGCCTGGGTGGCTGCGGCAATCTCGGCAAAACGATGGAAGAACGCATTACCGATGCGATGCCGCCAGGGAGTGAGGTTCTCGCCGGCAAAGCTGGCCTGGATGCGACGGCGAAGATATTTGCGGCTGATGTTGCGGCGCTGGAATCCGAATATCAGTCAAGGTTGATACGTCGCGCTCGGGAATGCTCGGGGAGTTATGTGCCCTCTTTTCTCTCAAGCGCGCAGGATATCCGCTCTGCGCTGAGCGACAAGGCATGCTTTGTCCGTGCCGATGCGTCGCTCAGCCAATGGCTGGGAATGCGTCGAGCCAGCCTGCTAATCGCCGCTCCGCCGTTGCGCGCTGTCCCCAAATCTCCATTGCAGGTGCTGACGGCGCCTAGTTACATTGCAGATGCGGCATTCGCAACACGGGCTGGCGTCGCCTTGCTGCAACTTGCCGACAAGTACCTGGTGGTGGATATCGGTAGCGGTCAGGTCCTGGCAGAGAGGAATGGTCTCTTCACCTCGGCGACCTTATCACCAAACGGACGGGTGGTGATTTCCAGCAATAGCGAGGGGCGCGTGCAACTCAGTGACACCGAGTCCGGTGACGCGCTCGCGACCTTCTCGATGACGCCTTCGGGAATCCACCTTGTTGGGGATGTAGGTGTGATCTACACGCCACGAAACAACTCCGACCAAAAAATGGGTAACGCGGGGCCTGTGTTTCTGGATTTGGCCAGTGGAAATATGCAGTCGCTCCTTCTGTCATCGCCGGGCCTGCAGATGGTATATCCAGTGCCGGGCAAGCCACTACATTTTCTACTGATGGCGTGGAAAACCATTGCAGAAATCGAGCTGCACCGTGATGCTGAGGGATGGACTACGCGAATCCTTTCCGAACGCGAGATGCCGATCTCTGGATGGGGGCGCTCCAACCTTTCGTCCGATGAGACATTTGCTTTTTCTGTGGCCGGGGGGATCAAACGGATTGCGCTGCCATCACTGCAGGCGTCAAGTATTACGCTATCGCCGCTTATGGCGACGTCTGCAACGACTACGCCGGATCCCGATGCCCTTGTTATCACCGGTTATTTCACCAACGACCCGGAGGGCAGTCGGACATACATTTACTCGATCAGCAAACGCACGCTGGCTGTACTGGACGATGTTCCAGGAGTGGGTAGTCGCGTGCTCTACGTGCCCTCGTTACGCCGCAATGCCGTGATCGACAACGCGCAGATCAGGTTGGTGGAGAGGTTCCAGTCGCAGCCGCCCGTAGACGTGAATACCTATCTTGAGGTGCGGACACAGGCGATTGCCCAGTTGGTGGCTGCACGTAATGCACAACTGAACCAGTCATTGCTCCGGGCTGCTGAAGTAGAGCGGCATGCAGCAGGCAGGATTCCGATGACAACCGAGCAATTGCGCCTACTGCGCGCAGCGCTATTGCGATCTACTGCAACTAACAGCGCACGGGCGACGGCACCACGTTTGCCGCATGGAGAAATGGCTGAGCTTGGGCGAACCTCGCATATTGAAGCGGTCGGCGTTTACGAGGGGCGTAGAGAAACCAGTACGTCAGGGGCCGGCGCCCGCATCGGGACCGTGCAGGTGCGGGTACGACGTTCGAACAAGCCGATCATCCTGGTGCTGAGCTCGTATGAGTCTGTCCGCTGGATAGTGACGCTTGAGCCGGGCGCCAAGCTGGCAGCAGTGCTGACTAGTGGCTACTCGCAATCGCAAGTGTATGGAGCTGGCGCGGCGCGCATCCATCAGGTGGGAAACGCCTATTCCTACCAGCGAGGCGGCGATGGGTACACAGCGCTCGATGCAGAAGTCGTTGCGATGACCGGAAAATCGATTGAGAAATTCCAGGGCCGCTATACCGGTGAAATGTTCATGATCGGTATGTAATCAGTCCAGTACCTGAGAGCAAGGCAATGCCAAGTTGCCACACGCGTAACTTGTTGGACTCACGGCTTGGCTTGGCGAGAAACGAGGAATGCTGGCGGTGTAGGGACCGACTAAGCGTTTGGTTCCCGGCATATCGATGCATACCGCTAGGTCTGCCACTGCAGTCACAATGTCATGTGGCGGAAAGTGATGCGTAAGCGCCTATCCATCGATATCGACGAAACCTCCCGAACGCTGAGGCCGTAGCCTGAAATTTGCGTAGGGAGTTAACCTGACCCCGTTAGCGACCCCGTTAGCGCCCGATACCTTGATCGCTGCGTTGCCGGCGTCGACGACATGTCCACCAGTCGTCTATCGGGTGGGAGCATGGGGCTGCGGTAAGAATAGGCAAGGATTGGGGGCGCTATGGAGTAGCTTTGTAGCGGCAAGGCCGGCAGAGATTCCAAGAGCAATCATGATCACTGCGGCGTACTGGGGACGTGATCCGGGATTCACTGACGCGGGTGCCTCTTTGTGTTGCGTCCTCCTGGTAAGCATGTCGAGCTGTCGGGCTGCACTGTCCCAATCATTGCACTGAACCAAAACCTGATGCACTTCATCGCCATCATTTATCTGCACTCTGTAAAAGCGCCTGCTAGTCTCGTGCTCGATTCGAGATTCAGTGAGCATCAAAGTGAGCGAGTCGCAAAGTATCTTGTCCGTACCCGAGTAGAGGATTTCCATGGAGTGAACGCTCCCATTGGGCCGTGCAGAAAAACGCTGGCGGCTTGAGTGAATAGTGAGATAGGTAGCCGCATGACCGACTGAATGTTGCGGTTACGCATTTTATTGCTAAGACTAACGCGGTCAGGTTGACCTGACCCGCTAGCACAGACTTTAAAACTAAGGTGAAAATTTTTCTTCTGTATCCATGTAAACCAGCAAGACCTCTTCGCCCGCATAGGGCACGGTGACTTTCGGCATCCAAAGCTCGGCTGGTGGTATGACAGCTTTCGCCATCGCATCGCACCTAGCACTAAAGCCACATCTGCGGATGGCAATGCGCAAGACGCCGCGGTCACTTAAAAAGTCAACGCCGGGAGAATAAAATTGGCTTTCCGCTGGCATGCGATAGGTGATTTGGAGTGATGTGGATCCCAGCTTCGCAACTTTGACCGGCTGCACATCACTCTTCCTATAATCAGAGCGCATACTTACTTCTGCAGAAGCAGTAGAGATTGATAGCGAAAGTAATGCTGTCCCAAAGATGAGCCAATTTTTCATATTTAGGTTCATGCCAAGGTTTGGGATCCGTCTAGAAACGTTAGCACCTGCCATCTCGGAAAGCCAAAAGCTAACCTCAAACGCCGGAAGCGAGCTACTTGCAAAGTGTCTGAATACTTACGTGTTGTCTCTGCTAGGCTGGTCGAAAGGCTGCTATGACCAGGGTAATCAGACTTGCAGCCTTGGTGCATCCTGCTTTTGATTCTGCTCCTGAGCTTCAGCAGTCATCGCAAGCGCACGCGTCTGTTCGGCGGATTGCACGCGCGCTTGGCTTTGCTCAACCGAACTCTCCACTGCATCTGCCGTGCGCATTTGCTCACGGTGGTATACGGAGGTGGAGGGATCTCCCTGGACCAGAAAAACGTACTCGCCGGCCGCCGCCCGGGTACCCGCTTGGCCAAGCACCACGTTGTCTACACCTTCTAGACCCTGCTCTTTGGCAAGGGCATACAGGCTCCAGGTCATACGGTCACTTGCCGCATCGGGAACACGATTCAGCGAATGATCGATCCGATGTACGCCATCCTGGATTTGAGCAAACATGGGATCGCTAGGCGATGGAGCCTGTGCGCTGAGCTTGAAACCATCCGATGATCCACGCGACGGTGCGGCCGGATCCTGAGGTACCAATGGCTGCCCACTCGTAGGTGGCACGATTCTACGATCGTCCGCATCGAACCACTGCTTACCGTCAAACCTGTATCCGCTGCGTACCGATGCCGCGCCGACGTCCTGATAAAGGTCTTCCCCAAAATCCGGGGCGTTGACTGTCTCACCTTGTGCGTTCTTCGGCAGAACAGGTTGAACGCCGCTGGCCTTCAGCAAGTTGCTGACAACACCGTTGCTGTTGTTGTACAGCGGAGAATATTCTAGTTGTGCTTGATTGATCTGATCCCCAGCCTTCAGGGCAGACTCAAGTTTTGTGGATAACTCCTGGTCTGAACCGCTCCAGGCAACGATGCGCTCGTGGCGCTCGCCCGGTGCGGGCCAGTCTGGTGCGGTGACTGCCGCTTTCACGATGTTGCCCTTGGCATCCCTCGCAAGAGCCGGCTCGGAAGGATCCAACTGGTTTAAAAGTACTGGCTCGTAGTTGCCGTCTTGTTTTAGCCGGTACCCAATTTCATAAGGGGCAATGTAAGGAGCTGCTTCAACTCGAATGTGCCCAAACTTCTCCCAGCCAAGAACTGTGCTCTCGGCAAAGTTCGCCAGGTCATTCCCTTCGGCCCTGGTGTCTGGTCCCCCGCGTACTACAGTCTGGCTGCCATCGGACTTCTGAAAGAGCAGGTAAAGATGGCGGCGGTCACCAGCAACCTCGCTTGCACCAACCAAGATCATTGCCTTCTTCTGCTCATCCATGACTTATTCCCCAATATCCTGCGGAGCTCGATTCACCACCAGCTTGCTCAAGTAGATTCCGTCAGCAGAATGAAAGCCGACCATCCAGGTAACCGGCACAGCTGGCGCTGTCACCGATGGCGGCACCTCTTTCACGACAGGTGAAAGCGTGCACACCATCGATGCTTTGTAACCTGCGCCGGGAGAGCTCAGCGTTTGGCAGCGAAATCCAAGATCCTCAAGGTTCTTCTGCGCAGTCGTAAGCAGTGACCCGATAGGATTAGCGGCCTGAAGCTCTTGCCTCGCCTTGGAGACAGACTGCTGAGTATTAAAGCCGGCCCGTGAGTCTTGCTGCATGGCAGAGCACCCTGATATGAAGAAGAGACTAGCAGCTGCTAGCAATGCTAAAGAGCTAAGGTTGGCGTGAGGATTCGTTTGCATGACTTGACAGCTCCAACGCAATCACACAGATGGTCATCCATGCGTAGTTCGGTTGCAAGTATGCGCCCCAAGAGATAGCGGAGCTATGAAGTTACAGTGGCAGGTTGACCTGACCTGACCTAGCCTGGCCCCAATATTATGCGTCAGCTGCTATTACGTCTTTCTCTTTGCCCTTTAGCGCCATGTCGAGCAAGTACTCATAGGTCTGCAGCTTACCCCTAGCCGATGTGGCAACCCAGCAGATCATCCAGAAGAACAGCAGGAAAATCCCCACTATTGCTGTCAATTGAGACATCGCTAGAGGATTGCCACCAGCGCGCAGAACCAGAAAGAGCGACGCCGCAACCGGCAGAAGGCCTAGCTTGTCGATGCTTCCGGCCAATAGCGCAATGCGGCCCGCACGGCGTGTATGGCTGTAGCGAGCGTGATCCAGCATGATTTGCAAGGTAGCTGCCGGATACCCTTGCAGCCAGGTCACCTCCTGCATAAATTGCTCTAGCTGATGATCAGTGCGCATTGCTTGATCTAATGTCCATCGACGCAGATCACTCGCGATCCCGTAAATGCCGAGCAGCATCAGGACGCCCAATGCTACTAATGCAACCCGGAGGCCGGCGGTTGCTACCTTTACTAGCAACTGAGGCGGAACACTCGTGAAGCTGAGGAATGATGCAATCAGGGTCGAAGCGATTGCCAAAGCCATGACGATGCCTGCGCCGCGCACGAGGCGGCTTGGGCTGGCGGTATCTGCTGGAAACTCCGGTAGCGCGCTGAGGCGCTCTTCTAATGCCTTGAAAGTCAAGGGCACGACCGGTGCTACGCCGCTACTTTCCATGACGCCTGCCATCGTTGAGTGATACGGCAAGATTAGAGGTGTCTGATCTATACGGCCAGGTGGAAACGTTGGGACAGCACGAAAAATTTTCTCCTAGTGCGCCCGGTGCGTAGCGGGTCTGTGATCTTAAATATCTGAGCACACAGGCTGTGCGTCCGTGCCTTTTGGATCTGCCTTTTAAGAACAGATGGCGACAGTTGACATCGCGATCCGTGCGCTGCAATCTCCAAATCAAGGAGCGTCGAAACTCCTCACACAGCGGTGCCCACCTCCGTCAAACCGGTGGGTTTTTTGTGCCTGCATCCTGCAGGGACAAGCCGACGCAATGCCTGCGTCGGGAGGGCGGCTAATACAACACCCGCAAGGGGAATACGCCCGCCGGCTGTGTGCGGTTTCGAACCTCCCGACATCCCGTCGCCGTTGGCGGCGGTTCTTGGGTTGTTCCAGGATGGCGTTGCCATGTCTACCGCACCATCCATGCCGGCATCTGTGTCGGTTGATCTATTGCCAGCTTCTGCTCACCGCCTGCTGTTAGATGTAGGCGAGGTGCTGTGCCGGCGCGTCGCACGCGCGGCTGTTGAGAAGGCGAGCGTCCATTCCGCGCGTCCGCTGAGTTGCCAGCCCGCTGTGTTGCCGCACACCTTGCGCCGCCGGTTCGCACGCAAGGCCGTGGCATTGCAGCAGTGCGTCGCCGCATCCATCACCCGCCACCAGCCGGAGGCGCCATGACACGCCGCCGCCCACCCACGGCATCTGCCAGCGCACGGCCCGCACGCGGACGCGCCCCGCGCCGCCCAAGCGGATGCAGTGGGTTGTTGTGGAACCCGACCGCATCAAGCTGCCACCGATGCTGCCGCCCGACCCGGACGCTTCCCCGCAAGGCCCCGGAACGCTACGCGCACCCCGCCGCGCCCGCCGCCCGCGCCAATGCACCGTCAGCTACACCCATTACCCCGGCGCCCACGACCACGCCGGCGACCAGCACGTACCCCACGTCCGCCTCAGCGGCCTATGGCTGGAACAACTGGGCTTTGCCATCGGCACCAAGCTGCGCATCAACGCGAGCGAAGGACAACTGCTGATGGAGGTGTTGCCGCCGGTGAAGGTGCCGGCCAAGGCGCGTAGCGTGCGGCGATGATGCGGCAGCTGACATAAGCCTTGCGATTGACCTCGGTGCCGGATGCCACTAGCGTCGCAGCCACACCAGCGCACAACGGACGCTTCATGATCGCGCGCCCCCTCTACGCCTTGCTCGCCACCCTCGCTCTGGGCGCATGCGCCCACACCGCGGCCACCCCAGCACCGGCAACCGTCACGGAGACATCTGCCATGAGTTCCTCAGCCGATCACGTACCTGCAGATCCTTCCAAAGGTGGACCACGTACCGCGCAGGAAGCATTGGAGCGGGTACTGGAGCTGATTCGCACAAGTGCCAGTATTGAATCGTTCACTGCCGACCATGTGTCTCGAGCAATGGGCCAGTCGGTACAGCATCGCGATGATGGTTCCGGGCGGTTCGGTGCCAGCGGAGTGCTGACCCGAAACTGGAACTACGGGTTTGGTCTCAACAAAACCGAAATAAAGCGTGCATGGTTCGAGTTCCTGTTCCTGCCTAATCCGCCAGAAGCGTCTCCGTCTATGTCGGATATCTGCCAGATCGACTTCGAGGCATTTGCAGCGCACCTAGAGAAAATGGGTTTTTCGCGGCAGCGCAATCTTGTCGAGGATGGGCGATGGATGAGCGATATTTTTCAACGCCCAGGGATGCGCGTAGAGCTCTTCCCGCGTGGAGAGGCTGACAAACCTTCGGCGCGCACCACTCATCAGTGCGTCGAGTGGGTTCAAATTCGCTAGTCCAAGGAGCGGACATGTTGAGCCAAGAAGCAAGTCCCGTGGTGGCGTCATTGGGTCAGCAACCAGGTGTCACACGTGAGCATCTGGACAACTTCAACCGGGTCCTGAACGATTCGCCCGAGTTGACCCGCCAGATCAACGAGGCGGTGCAGAGAAAGGTGCTGAAAGGCTTCGCGCCGTTAAACGATCCGCATGCGGGAGGCACCTATGATCCACGCGATCAGGAAATTCACCTGCCGCTTGCAGCGCTGGTGAATGATGCCAACGGCAAGCATGCAGCAGCAGGCGATTTGACTTTCGTCTTGGGACATGAAATTCAGCATAGCCTTTACAGTCCCACTGCTGCGCTTGCGCGGGAACAGTTCAAAACAGAGGCAATAAAAATTGCCCGTAGCACGCACGATTACACTGCTGCTGGCGAGAAGCTGCTGGCCAGTAACCGTGCGGACGAAGCAACGGCCGAAATAGCCGGATGGAACGCTATCGTGAGCGCGGTCAAGAGTCGTAATCCTAATCCTACGCTTGAAGATGTGTACCTGTTTGCGGATGGTCGGGCCAGAGATTTCGTCACGCGCAGCGGTTATCCAGGCGTCTATACGCCCAAGGCAAACCTGACGTTCAATAGCGACCTGACGTTGTCGCCCACGGCGGGTAATGTCGAGGCAACGGGAGTGAATTACTTCGACAAATCGGTCAAGGACACCCGTATCGGTCATGCGGGCCAGTCCGACTACGTCAACCATTACGGTCCGTGGGTGGTCGGCACAGCCGCCATCTACGAGCGACACTACAACAAGTCAAAGCCCGGCGAGCCGGAGCAGCCAATGATCCTGGACATGCAGCGCCTGGGATTCAAAGAAGAAATTTTGGAGCACAACGGCATTGACCTGGGCAGCGACACCCGTCCCATGCCATACCTGGACAGTAGTACGCAGCCGCCAATCCCTGGGCTCTTCCAGCACAGCAAGGACACTCACCTGCACGTCTCGCCGATTTCTGCCCAGGCGCTGGAACAGGAGCTGCGAGAGCGCGACCCGCAGTCGCCACCTTCCCCGTCGCAGACGCCCTCACAGCCAGGCCACCCAGACCACGCGCTGTATCAGCAGATCAAAAGTGGTGTGATGCAGCTCGACGCCCAGCACGGCAAAGAGTGGGACGGGGCAAGCCAGCGTATGACCGCCAGCCTGCTTGCGTTGGCCAAAGAGGAAGGGCTGTCGCGGGTGGACCATGTAGTGCTCAACAATCCGACACCTCAATTGGCTGGCGGCGAAAAGGTCTTTGTCGTCCAGGGCGCCCTCAACGACCCGGCACACCAGCGCGCACACGTGCCGATGGTGGACGCCGTGCAGGCGCCAGAGAACCAGTCGTTCGATCGCCTGCAGGCAATCAACCAGACTCAGGCCCAGGCACGCGAACAGCAGCAGGCGCTGGAGCAGTCGCAGCAAGCCGTTACCCAGGCCGGCCCGTCGATCACGCGTTGAGGTTCAACAACGCAGGATGAAGTCTGGACGCCGCTCGCTATGCGCGTCAATGCACGCCAGTGTGCCGTCAGCTATACCCATTACCCCGACGACCAGCACGTGCCCCATGTCCGCCTCAGTGGCCTATGGCTGGAACAACTGGGCTTTGCCATCGGCACCAAGCTGCGCACCACTGCGAGCGCGGGGGGGGGGGATGGAGCTGCTGGTGTTGGCGGTTCCGGTGGAGCGGTTGTAGCGTCCAGCGAAAAGCGGAGTTAGCCGTGGAGAGGGGCAAGCGATACGATGCAGCATGTTAGCCGCAAGCAGCGGCCAAATGGCCTCATGCTCTTCGAAGCCTACTTCCGTCAAACGTCAGCTTAAAGCTTCACATTTTTAGGAGAGATACGGTGCCCATTGCAAACGATCGAGTGCGCTTTGCAGTTATGGCACTGGCCATTTGCCTGATTGTAGGCTGCAGAATGCAATCACCTCCCGCAAATACACCCATCGCAAAGGAGCAGTCAGGTATGCAATCCACAGTGCCATTCACGCGAAACTTGCCTTCGCACGACGGCGAAGAAATGGTGCTTGAGTTCGAGGTGCCTGCTCTGCCGGACGATACGCATCCGCCGATCTTTGTTGGTGTTCTACTAACTGGAAGTGACACCGACGCGGTGGCAGATGTCGCTGAGCGTCTAGTACGCGCTGACGTCGTTGCAGTCGTGCATCTGGAGCACACTGAGCAGGCCGGATCGGTCCCGGTGGAGCTGCTACGCAGCCAACGTGTTGGAAGAGAGCAAGAGAAGCCCGTCACGATCGCAGTAGACGGTATTGCGAAGGGATTGTTCGCGCTCAATGCAGATGTTGCGACAATGGAAAACGCCGGATTGCCCCCGAGGGATATGGTTTCAGAGGAACTTGCATTCGCTTACAGTACTTCCCTCCCGTCTGGTCGCTATCGTCTTCGTTTGCGCATTGATCAGAATCGGCAGGTTTTGGTGGACGCTAACGCGCAGCTGCTCATTGCTTACACTCACAAAGCAAAATAGGTGTGCATGACATGGATGATCACGGCAAGCGCTACACCGTCACCATTTACGTCGCTTCGGCAGGTACTCCGCTCTTGATCAGTGGCGGAAACTCAATGGCCGGCCACATGTATTACACAGTGAGTGATGGCGCGGAAGTTAATAGCTATGGATTTGCTCCCGCAAAGCACGGTGAGTCAAGTGGGCCAGGAAAGGTCTTCAAAGACGATGTCAGGAATTATAAAGATCCTTATTATTCGCGCACGATGGAGATCGATCAGTCGCAATACGAGAAGCTAAAAGAATTTGGCAGGTCGCCGGCGAAGCATAATTTTGATATGGAGTACGGCGGTGCTTCCAATAGCTGCATCGACTTCACTTGGGGCGCGCTGAACTATGCGGGATTGCACCGCACCACCAAGCAGGGGGTCGACAAGGATTTTGAGGGCGCGCTTAAGCCTGTAGGAAATGTTGATGACATCAAGAGCATCCATGCTCCGATGCCGAACAGTGACTTGAACAAAGAGCACAGCAATCCGAAGCCGCCTCAACTTTTCTGGCAGAAGGTGATTGGAGATGCGCAGGCGCCAGGGGATCAGAGATCTACAGGCGACGCTAACGCAACCGCCGCGAACCAACAGCCTCGTGACCCACTCCATCGCCAAGCCGAGGAGGCAGTTCGCCGCCTGGAGCAGAGCCTGGGCCGTGAATACGACGACAATAGTGCCCGGCTGGCTGCAAGCAGCGCATATCTTGCAAAAGAGAACGGGTTAACAAGGATCGATCATGTCGTGCTGAGCGAGAGCTATAAGTCGGTGCGACAGGGCGAGAACGTGTTCGTTGTAGAGGGGGCGTTGAACGATCCCGCACACAAGATGGCCCACATGAAGACCAACGACGCCATCGCACAGCCGGTTGAACAGTCCCTGGCGCAATTGCAGTCCTTGGGTGAGACGCAGCGGCAGCAACAGTCTCAGCAACAAGAGCAGCAACGCGACCAGTCGATCACTCCGCCGCCTCGGATGGTGTGAGAGCGCTGCATTATTTCTGCGGCTACTGAAAGTTCTGACAACTGTAAAAGATTCGAACCTCCCAACGTGTCGCCTCTGGCGGCGTCGCCTGAGCTTTTTTCAGTAAGACGCTGCCAACAGATGTGCGAGGCAACCGGGTGTGGAATCGCGTCTCCTTGACATGATCGTGCAGATCTATCCTGAGTTCTCAATCTCGGCGTCCGCGCTCACTGGAGAGGTACTGTGCTCACTGCATATCATCGAATGCGTTCTTTGCTTGCGGTAGTGATGATGTGTCTGCTTGCCGGGTGCGGCAAGCAATCGCCGCCTACAAGCGCACTTATCACGAAGGAGCAAGCAGAGGCGCGATCGACGGTGCCGTTGGTGCGAAGCTTGGCCCCCGACGACGATGGGCCGATGGAACTGGAGTTCGATGTGCCCGCACAGGCTGACGATGCGGAGCCGCCGATCTTTATCGGCGTTCGATTTACTGCCAGTGATCCGGATGCGTTGGCCGATGTTGCCGATCGGCTAATAAGCTCCAATATTCTGGCCTTTGTACATCTCGAGCGTATGCAAAAGGTCGGATCGACCAGTGTGCCACTCGAAATTAGTAGGCGGATAGGATGGGGGCAGGTGGCGCCTGCCGCTCTGGGTGCAGATGGTATTGCGCCTGGTTTATTCGCACTCGATGCAGATGTTACGACGATGCAGGATGCTGGGCTGTCTTCTGCGGCGACAGTCTCCCGAGAGCTTGCATTTTCCTATAACAGCTCACTCAAGGCAGGGCATTACCGGCTTAAGTTGCGTATCGAGAAGAACCGTGATGCGCTAGTGAAGGCGAATGCGCAGATCTTGATTGCTTACCCGCATAAAGGGAAGTAACTGCGGAAAAATTCCGACCATCGGTGAGTTATGACTGCCCTACTGGCAGTGCCTGACATCAGCATCGCTGATACGGCTGTCCACAGAGCAGTGCGGTTTTACCGCAACGCCGCACGCACCGTCTGCAACGAGGTGGCAAACAGGTCGACGGCGCGCTTGCCATCGTTGTCCTTGATGGTCTTGTCGGCACCCCTGGCCAGGACGAGCGCGTAGTTGGGCGCGCTCTCATCGTTGCTTTCCTGTTCGGCGGCATAGTGCAGCAGGGTGCGGCCCCTGGCGTCGCGGGCGTTGATGTCGATCCCCAGGCTCAGCAGAAAATCGAGAAAGGCCACTTCCTTCGGAAAGGTATGGCGCGGTAGCCAGTGACGGGCGGTGAGGTTATGCAACAGGGTTTGTTGGCCCGGTTGCAGGGCCAGCGGGTCCAGCCCCTTGCTCATGATCAGGCGCACCAGGTCCGGCTGGAAGCAATAGGCCAGCGACGAACGGCCATCGGCGTCGTTGCGGGTGGCGTCCGCGCCCAGTTCCAGCAGCGCGGTGATGGGGCTGTCGCCGTCGAGCGTGTGGGAGAGCAGCGCCGACTGCAGCGGTGTGTAGTGCAGCGAGTCGTCGGTGTTCTGTGCGATGGCCTGCGCGTTGATGTCGGCGCCGCCGGCGACCAGCACGCGCACCTTTTCGCCGGTGCTGGCGGTGTGCAGCGGCGTGGTGCCGTGGATGTCGCGTGCGTTGGGATCGGCACCGTGTGCCAGCAGCACGCGTGCGGTGGCCACGCCGCCCCAGCCGAGCATGGTGGTGCCGTTGTCCCAGCGTGCGTCCGGGTCGGCGCCGGCGTCCAGCAGCGCTTCCAGCATGTCCAGATAGTCCTGCAGGCTGAGGTGGTTGCGCAGCTTGCTGTCGACGTCTTTCACCGCTTCCTGGCTGGCCTGTTGCAGGGCGCGCTTGGCGGCGCGATAGCGTTCGCGCGTCTCTGCGTCCTTGGCGTGCGCGATCATGCCATCCAGTGAGTCGAGGCTGCCGACACTGTGGCTGTCGATCAGGTACTGGCGATACTGCGCGCGCGTCATTGCGGCGATCGGCCCGCGGGTGACCACCAGGTCGTGCAGCGGCCAGTAACGCTGATTGGCCCAGCCGTTGACGCGTGCGCCGTGCGTGATGAGCCAGTGCACGGTGGCCAGCGTGCTGTGTTTGACCGCGGTATTGAGCGGCAGCAGCCGTGTGTTGAGCGTTGCGCCGGCCTTGAGCAGGCGCTCGATCATGGCCGTGTTGTCGTGCCGGGTGGCGTAATTGATGGCGGTGGAAAACTCCTGGTCGGATGCGGTGTGTTCCATCAGCCAGTCGCTGTCCGGCGTGCAGTCGGGGACGGCGCCTGCCAGCAATGCTGCCTCAACGCCGACGAGTGAATTGGCGCGTGCGGCGTCCAGCAATGCGCGATCGGCCGCGCTGCGCTCCACGATCGGCAGCGGCGGCGTATCGGGGCCGGGTTGCGCCGGGTCGCGTTGCAGCCAGGCCAGCCACGCCTTTGAGCCCTCGTTGCCGGCATCCAGGTAGAAGGTGTCGTCTTTCTGGCCATTGCCGAAGCGCATCCACGAGGCCCATTCGGTGCCGGCCATGCCTAGCGCCGACATCTGGGTGATGAAGCTGAAGAAGTCCGGCGCCAGCGCCAGGCCGTGCAGCATCTCCAGCTCGTGCGAGAAATAGCGCACCGGTTGCCTGGCCGGATCCGCATGCGTGGTGTCGATGGTCAGCCAGTCGCCGTTGATGAGGCTGTAGAAAGCGAACTGGTGTTCCCACAGTGCAGGACTGTTGGGTGCCTCGGACAGATCGCGCGTGGCCAGCTCCTGCTTCCAGTCCAGAAACACGGGCAGGGCCATC
This sequence comes from Xanthomonas prunicola, assembly GCF_002846205.1. Taxonomy (GTDB): domain Bacteria; phylum Pseudomonadota; class Gammaproteobacteria; order Xanthomonadales; family Xanthomonadaceae; genus Xanthomonas; species Xanthomonas prunicola. Next base: position 474,967 of record NZ_PHKV01000002.1, on the reverse strand, counting down.
GTGTCGATATGGGTAAGGCTCCACACCGCGTCGCGGTTGCAGCTCATCGACGGCAGGTCTTGCTGTTCCATCGCGCGCAGGTGCGAGGGCACAGACCAGCCAAAGCTCACTTGCGCCGACAGCTCGCGCAGGACATGGCGCAGTTGGGCGGGGATCGGCAGGCGGTGACGGCGTTCGAGCGATAGCAGCTGGCGTTCGGTTGCAGGCGGGGCGATCCGCAACGGCGTCACCTGCCAACGGCGCTTGCGGGCGATGGCTTCCATCCAGCGCCATTTCGCTTGCCAGTGCGTCCAGCGCGTCTGCAGGGTGGTGTCCTGCGTGGTGCAGGCGCCGAGCACGCCCGCTGTGGCCAGGGCGACGAGGCCGGCTTCGAGAAACTGACGACGGGTGACCTTGCTCAGGTGCGGTTCCTCGCGGAAGGCGAAAAAGACAGCTGCGTGCAGGGTAAAGGATAACCCGCGAGGCGATCGGTGCCCGGCGGCAGGCAACGTGTACGCGACACACCAGGGCGCGACGCCGGAATGCCTGCAGCGCAGACCTTGCGCTCTGTTGCCCGGGCTCGATAATCGGCACGACACCGTGCGGCGGCTGCGATACGTGCTGCCTGCAGCCAGATGTGGCTGAACTGCATCGGTGCGGGAGCGACGTCAATCCACGGAGGATGCAGATGCAATCGACATCGCAGATGGAAGACAGGTTCACCGCGGCCACACGGCTGTATGTCCTGCTGGCGCGGGACGCACGCACCGGGGTGATCTTCCGGCGTGGGCCCAGCAAGCAGGTACAGCTGATCCGCTGGGACTTGCGCACGGACACGTTCGAGCACGGGCAGTGGTTCAAGGGCCGCATCTACGAGCGGCGTTGCGACCTGTCGCCGTCGGGGCGGCTGTTGGTGTATTTCGCGGCCAAGCACAAGGGCGATTTCGGAACCTGGACCGCGCTGTCGCGCCCACCGTTCTTCACCGCGCTGGCGCTCTGGCCCAAAGGGGATGCGTGGGGCGGTGGTGGCATGTTTGAAGACGAGCAGACGCTGCTGTTGAATCATCGCCCACAGGCAGGCCGGGAGCCGTTCCCGCTGCCGACCGGCTTCGGTCTGAAGCACGGGATGACGGTGCGGCCGTTCGGGCAATGGTCCGGCGGTGGCGAAGACGAGCCGATCGACAGCATGCTGCGGCAGCGCGCTGGCTGGCGAACGCTCGACGGCGGTGAGGGCGAATGCGGCGGTTTGCGAAGCGGCGTGCTCTACGGCTTCACGCGCCCACGCGTGTGGGAGAAGGACGGCAGTGGCGGGCGTCGGCTGCAATCGCTATTGCATGCCGTGGGGCGCCAGAACGATGCGTGGTATGCGATGGATCATCGCGTGCTGGATCGCGACGGCGCCGTGCTGGTGGAGTTGCCCGGCACCGACTGGGCCGACTGGGATGGCGGCGACCTGGTGTTCGCGCGGGGCGGCTGCCTGTATCGATTGTGCAAAAGCGATTTCCGGCGCTATTCCGAGCAGGGTGAGCAGGCGGCTCGGCTGCTGCATGACTTCAGCAAAGCGCGGTTTGCGCCGGTGGCACCCACAGCGGAGGCGCTACGCTATTGAGGGGCTGTGCGCGATGCCTGTGCGCTGCCGGCATTGCAAGCGGACAAGGCCTTGGAATGCGGCGCCGCGTTGCCTGCGCGGCGCCGCGGCTTGCGGCAGCAAAAGGTCGAGCTGCAGGCCTCGGTACACGGCGTCGCCGCGCCAGCCGCGTATCGGCGGCGTGGTGCGGCAATCAGGCGCCATCGTTTGCGCGCAGGTGATCGAGCAGCAGCGGGTGCAGCAGCGGTGGCATGGGAGCAGTGCCTGCCCCGTGCTCCCACTGCTGCAGGAATGGCGCCAGCCATTGGCGATGCCAGACAGTTGGACGGGCGCGTGCGGCCAGCCGCTGGCGCAACTGTTCGACATGTGCGTTGGCACGTGTCTGTTCGCCGAACTCCAGGTGGAAGAACACGAATACCAGCAGCACGCTGTCCGGGCTGGCGAATATCACCTCGGGCGGCACCACGCCGTTGTCGTCGCCGTGTTCCAGCAGCTGCAGCCAGGTGTCGGCGGAGCGTTGGAACCAGGGGCCGGCCAGCTGATCGGTGATGCGGCTGAAGAAGTGCACATCCAGTGCGGGCAGTGCCGTCGCCAGACGGGCCAGGGCAGCGCTCAGCACGGCGTCGCTGTGAGCTGGATTCAGTGCCCAGCCGCCGTAGTCGCCTACGTCCGCGCTGTCCAGGACCTGCTTGCCCAGGAAGGTGGTCGCATCAGCCACGCAATGCAGGTCATGCAGCTGGGTGGTCGCCGCGCGCTGCTGCCAGGCCAGCAGGCGGGCATGCTGCAGCCCCGCCTGGACCATCAGCTCGCCCAGGTTCGGGTCATAGCTGGCCCACAGACACTGACGGCTGCCGTCGTGGTCGCGGATCCATTGCCAACGATGGCTCGCTTCAACCGTGACAGCAGACCAGCCAGCAGCGCGCAGCGATGTGCCCAGGTGTTGCTCCACCAGTTGCGGGAGCAGCTCGCGCAGACGCACCTGCTGACGTCGGGCCTTGTCGCGCGCAGTGCGTAACGCCGCAGGCGTGCGCTTGGGCTGCAGGAAAAACCGCAGACCCATCTCGCGCTCGATCTCACCGGAGGTGCCGCTGTCGGCCAGCCGCGGTACGGCCAGGTCCTCGGGCGCGCCACGGCGAGGCTTGAGCCCACGGAGTGCGGCCAGCGCACGGATGGCGCGCAGGGTGTCGGAAGCGAGCAGGCCGTCCAGGGTGGGGGCGATACCGTCGGCGGCGTCGAAGGTCTCGTCCAGCCAGCCGTTGACCAACAGGCCGTAGCAGTCGGTGAACAACGCGATGTCATCGGCCTGGTGGGCGAGGTCGAGAACGTCGCCGAACACTTCTGCCAGCGGTAGCGTGTGGCCGGTGTCTGGTCGGCGGTAGACCACGCGTGCCTGGTCTTGCCATTGCAGATAGACCTCTCCCTGTGCGCCCTCCAGCCAACCGGGCGCTTCGGCGGCCAGGGCCTGCGCGCGCAGGGTCGCATCGTCGATCTCCTCGACCGCCGTACGCACCAGCACGCCATGGCGCAGTAGCTCGGTGTGCACGCGGAACCAGGTCAGGCCGGTGTCGTAGCGCGCCTGCAGCCCCAGCAGGCTACGCATGAGCGCTGCCTTGTGCGTGCGACTCAAGCTGCCGCGATCGACCAGCTGGACGCAGCGCTCGATCAACTCCTCGATAGCGTGTTGTGACATCCGTGCCTCCTGTGCGTCAGTGGTCAACGTGCGGGCATCATCATGCCAGTGGTCCGGGCGACCGCGTGAGCGGGAAAGGTCGCGGGCGGGAGCCGTGCCGCCTGGCGCGGATCCGCTGCCTGTTCGTGCGCTGCTGCGCACTTTTCATCTCAAGCCATCATCTGTGATCAAGAACCGGCACATCGCGCCGCTATCGCAAGCTCAATGGAATCGTCGGATTGCGATAGTGGAGAGTGCGTTGAACGTATTGCGTGGCTTAGTGATCTTGTCTCTGGTGTCTGCGATGCCTGCCATGGCCGCAGAGCCTGCGCCCTCATCCACTGCAGGTGCCGGCGCGCGCATCCGGATGTTTGGTCAGAATGGCGTTGGCATCGTGCTGTACAAGGATGCGGTGTGCACGGCCAAGTATGGCGAGAAGGTGCGCGCATCCGGCTCGCTGAAGAGCGCTTTCGGGTCGTTGATGGGCTCGGTGAAGAATGAGCCGATCGGGATCCCGGAGACGGAGAATGTACGTCGTCTGGGCGACCGGAAGATGATCGGCTCCAAGCCGTTCTACAAGGAATACGCGATAGAGCCGGGTAAGCCGGTCGTTGTGGAGGCTGGTGCGAGTTCACCGGCACATTGGAATCAGGCGCCTGGGTACCACGTTGGCTGGAGCTGCGGCGCACTGCTTGCGTCCACGTTTGTCCCGGAGCCGGGCGCAGATTACGAAGTGGCCCTGAACCTGGATTTTCGTAGTTCGGTGTGCACGTTGGCGGTCAACCGTGTGGATGCCAGTGGTCAGGTCAGCCCGGTGGATGTGGCGCCGGTTGCCAAAGACTGCAAGTAACTGCAGCCCATCGTCGCAGCAGAAACAAGACAGGTGCAGCGCAAGCGCTGCACGATTGGTAGTGGCGATTCCCGGATGCTTGATTCAATGCCATCACGCCTGTCATTGCTGGCAGCGTGTATCACCGCGATTGCCTGGGTAACCCCCGCAGCTGTCGCGCATCCGGGTGGATTGAACAAGCAGGGCTGCCACAACGACCGCAAGAACGGTGGCTACCACTGTCACCGCGCCGCCAGTGGCGAAGGAAGACCGGCGGCCGCTGCAGAGCCGCTTGATCCGTCCGCGTGGATGCCATCGACCGGGGCGGTCTTCCGCAATTGCGCAGAAGCGCGTGCAGCGGGTGCTGCACCGGTGCGGCGTGGCGATCCAGGATACGGCCCGCATCTGGATCGCGATCATGATGGCGTGGGATGCGAGCCGTCGCGTCGGCGCTGATTCACGACGCCATCCCGCCAGCGCTTCACTGCCACGTAGGGCGCATCCGTGCTGCTAGCATGGGCCACGCATCTGTCCTGGATGCGCGGCCCGGTACCGCCACTCACCAATCCGTCGGCGCGTAATCCTTCAGGAACTGCCCCCACACGTGCTCGCCGGTGTTGAAGCCGTGGATGATCGGGTCGACGATGCGGGCGGCGCCGTCGACGATGTCCAGCGGCGGGTGGAAACGCTCCTGCTGCACCTTGAGTGCGGCGATGTCGGCCGGATCTTCGTCGGTGACCCAGCCGGTGTCCACGCTGTTCATGTGGATGCCGTCGTTCTGGTAATCGGCCGCCGAGGTGCGCGTCATCATGTTCAGCGCGGCCTTGGCCATGTTGGTGTGCGGGTGGCGGGTGGTCTTGAAATTGCGGTAGAACTGGCCCTCCATCGCCGAGACGTTGACGATGTGCTTGTCGCGCTCGGGCGTGCGCAGCATCAGCGGCTTGAGCCGCGCGTTGATGATGAACGGTGCGATGGCGTTGACCAGTTGCGTTTCCAGTAACTCGACCGACGGCACTTCGGCCATCAGCAGTCGCCAGGAATTACGACCGCGCAAATCGACCTGTTGCAGGTCCTGATCCAGGCGCCCGTCGGGGAACAGATGCTGCTGGCCCACCAGTTCGTCGTCCAGCAGCGCGATTTGCGACAGCTCGGCAGCGCGGGTGAGGCCGTCGGCGCTGTCCAGGCCACGTCCGTGTACCGCCGGCAGTGCGGTGGCCGAGGCATCGCGGAGCAACTCCGGAGTGCGCAGTCCCTCATAGTGCCCGACAAGGTTACGCACCGTCTCCGGCAATTCGTGCAGCGCTGCGGTTTCGCCGGCCATCATGTGCGCGTAGAACTGCGGCGGGCGGCGCACGGTCTGGCAGGCGTTGTTGATGATGAAATCCAGCCGCTCACGCGTGGCCAGCAGTTCATTGCAGAAGGCTTCCACGCTGGGGGTGTGGCGCAGGTCCAGGCCAAACACCTGCAGGCGATGGCCCCATTGCGCGAAGTCCGGTTCCTGCGCGTAGCGCGCAGCCGAATCGCGTGGGAAGCGCGTGGTGACGATCAGGTCGGCACCGGCGCGCAACAATTTCAGGCCTGCCTGATAGCCGATCTTGACCCTTCCACCGGTCAGCAACGCCACGCGCCCGCGCAGGTCGGCGGTCTCGGTGCGCTTGAAGAAATTCAACTCCGCGCAGGCCGGGCACATCTGGTCGTAGAAGTGATGCAGCTCGGTGAACTTCTGCTTGCACACGTAGCAATGCCGCAGCTCGGGCGAATGCAGCGGCTCCGGCGTCTCGGACGCGTTCTCGCCGTTATGCGCGTCGTGCAGGCCTGCAGCATGCGGCGGGAAAAAGTTTGGCGTGCTGAACACCGGCTTGCGTCGCAGTGCGCGGATGCCGCGTTGTTCCAGCAATGCTTCGGCCTTGCGCACCTTTTCCTGATGGCGCTCACGCTCGCGTTGCTTGAGCAACTGCCGCCGTGCCTTCGGCTCGGGGTGATAGACCTTGGCCACCACCTGGTGCAGGCGCACGCGGTCGGCTTCTGGCAGGGTGTCCAGTACGCTGCGGTCGGCGTCGATGGCCTCCAGCAAGTCCAGTGCCGCGCGCAGGCGGTCGGTGAGCGGCAGGTCGTCGTTGGCGGGCAATGGCGGGGCAGTGGTGTTCAAGGTAGATCCGGAAAGTAGCAGTGGAAAGCGAAGCTAAAGGCAACACGCAGCGACCCAGGCAGCGCGACGTTGCGGTATCGCGTGTCGTGCGGGACTGGACTGATGCTATCGACAGTGAGCATTTTCGCCGATTCTTGCGTGTGGGTGCCAGAATCTACCGGCCGGCACGCCTGAATTGCGCAAAATCTCATCCGACCCCGGCAAGCTGGACTGCCGTTGCTCGCTTGATCGTTGCCTAGTTGGCAGCAGATGCCTTGGGCACAATGACCTCGCCATCGGCGGCGCCGTCGACGGTTAGGGTAAGTGTTCCCGAGCGTGCAATGTCCGGTGGCGTGATGGGCGGCAATCCACGCAGCGCTGCCAGATGCTCGGGAATTCTCGCTTCTTCTTTGGCGACAAAGGTGTCCCGGTCGACCTTGCCAGCTTCATCCTTGTAGCTTCGGCTGAAGTAAACTTTTGCAAGCGTTCCTCCAGGCGCAGTTTGCCAGTGTGCAACCTGGTACTCCACGGCATCGTCGCGCATTTGTGGTGTGGCAGCCGCCGTCTCGTTCTTGGTGGGGAAGACATGGATTTGCTTGAAGTGTGGATTTCCGCTGCGCTCTCCGGTCTGGCGTACCCGTTCCAGATTGGCCCCTGGACTGCTGCCGTCGGAGTGATGGAAAACGCCAATCATCGTGCTCCACTTGTTCAGGCTTTGGCCCTTCGGGATATATTCAACATAACGAAGTGAGCTCTCGAGCGATTCAGAAATATAGCCAACATAAAAAGGGTTCCTTCGAATTCAATCCGTCTCGGAACCCCAGGTATGTCGATATTGGCAAGGATGGATGTCGGAGAAAGGCGGGCATCAATCTGCTTGCCACCGCAGCTCCCTTGAACTTCGGTGACGGTACGTAAGTCAACTTTTTGGTTCGCGGGGTCGAATTCAACGTCGACCTTATCAGTGCCATCATCATTCCCCCCATCCATATCCCATCGCTTCACGCGAAAAGCGGATGATGTATGGCTTTCCAAGTGCCCTGGTCACTTGTTTGGCTGTCCAGCCAGGTTTGATGGACTGTGCTTTTTCGCAATCAATCGGTCTTGGTCTCGTTGCCGACGCAAGCGGTGCGCATAGAAGAGATGCCACGAAAATCGCCGTGTACCACAATGTGTGCCAGTGGTGCATGGCGATCCTCAAGATCTTGACAAAAGTCGATTTTTTCTCGGCTCGACATAGTTTATTGAAAATTTTCGGGCGCTTCACTACAGGTGTTGGAAAAGACAGCATATGCGTGCCTCTCACGCATTCTCCAACTCGTGTGAGCTACGGTGAAAGCCTGTAATGTGCATGGAGAAGACATCATGGGCCTGCTGGTCGATGGCAAGTGGCAAGATCGTTGGTATGACACCGACAAGAGCGATGGGCGCTTTGAGCGGTCGCAATCGCAATTTCGTCACTGGGTGACAGCCGATGGCTCTGCCGGGCCGCATGGAGAGGGCGGATTTCAGTCGGCGGCGGGGCGTTATCACCTGTATGTGTCATTGGCGTGCCCATGGGCACATCGCACCTTGATCTTTCGCCGCCTCAAGGGCTTGGAATCGCTGATCGACGTATCGGTCGTGAATTGGTTGATGCGCGACCAGGGCTGGACGTTCGATCCTGGCCCGGGCGTGATCGCCGATCCGCTTCACCACGCCCAGCGGTTGTATGAGGTGTATCTCAACGCCGATCCGCACTACTCCGGGCGAGTGACCGTGCCGGTGTTGTGGGACCGCGAGCGCAACACGGTGGTGAGCAACGAGTCGGCCGACATCATCCGCATGTTCAATAGTGCCTTCGACGAGGTAGGGGCGACGGAAGGCGATTTTTATCCGGAGCCGCTGCGTGAGCAGATCGACGCGGTCAACGCGCGTGTCTATGACACTGTCAATAATGGCGTATACAAGGCAGGCTTTGCGACCACCCAGGCGGCCTATGAAGAAGCGGTGGCGCCGTTGTTCGAAAGCCTGGATTGGCTGGAAGCACGCCTGAGCGCACAGCGCTATCTTTGCGGCGACCGCCTCACCGAAGCGGACTGGCGCCTGTTTACCACGCTGGTGCGCTTCGATGCGGTGTACGTGGGGCACTTCAAGTGCAATCTGCGGCGCATCGCCGATTATCCACACCTGTCGGGATTCCTGCGCGAGCTTTACCAGATGCCCGGGATTGCCGAGACGGTGAACTTCCAGCACATCAAGGGTCATTACTACCAGAGTCACGACACCATCAACCCGACCGGTATCGTGCCGATGGGGCCGGTGCTGGATCTGCATGTACCCCATGGCCGTGGTGGCTGATTCACATGTCCGACATTGCCTGCTCTCCGCGGTCGCGTATGCTTCGCACCCACACGATTAACAGGATTACGTCATGCTCAACCATGTGATGGTGGGATCGAACGACATCGCGCGTACGCGTGCGTTTTACGATGCGGTGTTAGGCGGCGTCTTCGGCGCACCCCCGCCGCTTGTCAATCAGGCGGCCACGGGGCATACGCGCCTGTTCTACCGGCATGCGGGCAGCACCTTTTGTGTGAGCGAGCCGATCAACAACGAACCGGCAAGTCCTGGCAACGGTGCAACCATTGGTTTCAAGTGTGACTCGCCGGAGCAGGTGCAACAGTTTCATGACGTCGCGGTGGCTGCAGGTGGTGCCTCCATCGAGAATCCGCCCGGTTTGCGTGAGAGCAGCATGGGGCCGACGTGGTTGGCTTATGTGCGCGATCCTGATGGAAACAAGCTCTGTGCGATCTATCGCCAAGCGTGAGCGATGCCGAAGCGGCGTGCCGAGTACGCCGCGTGGCCTGCAGGAAATGGAGTTTCCATCCGCGCCCAATGGTGCGCCTGCGCGCAGGCTGGTGCCATCTGTTCCTGAGAACTTGATGGCACTTGACGACCCGCTAGACCCCAGGTTCGCACCGTCGTTCGAGATGAGTGTCGAGCACCAGCTCAGCGGATTGAGGTGTCCCGGCATCAGCGCAACGTGCGTTGGAGCGACGATGGTCAACACTCACCTGCATTGCACTGTGCCAGGGCAGCGATTTACTGCCCAGTAGCCGGTGTGGAGTGTGTCGCAAGGCTGGAGTGCAATGGACGAGGTATCTTGCCGAACTAGCCTAGGCGCAGTGGCGATATCCCTGATGTAGGTTGCATTCTCCAGCAAGCGCGCGTGACGGCGCCCAAGCGCTGGGCGACCGTGGCCTGCGCATCCAGTGGCAGGCTTTCACGCACTACGCATGAGTCAGTGGACGTGCGTTATCGCTTCGCCGCATCGCGCATGATCAGCGTCGCCGCACCTACCGAAATCGCATCTTCGACAACGCCGGTGCTGGTCTGGCCATAGCGCTCGATCGCACGCATACGCGCATTGAAGGTGAGATAGGCTGCGGCAACTGCGGTCGTTGCGCCGAGCAGTGCGGCGATGCCGCGTTGTTCACGCGGTGCCAACGCCGTGCCGACGATGACGCCGGTGGCGATGCGGGCGATCATTCCGGGAAGCACGATGCGGTCCGGAGCGGTCTTCATCTTGTCGCCGGCCAGTTCGCCGCCAGCCAGTGCCAGCATGCCGGCCGATGCCAGAGGATTGGCGAGCAAGCCGGGCGCGCCATTGTCGGCGGGAAGCTTGCCGGTGCGTGCAGCATTGGCGACGGCCGCCAGCGGCGTCATCGAGCGCATCCCGGCAACGGCGCCCATCAAAATGGAGTGGATCAAAGCCATGTGCACCTCTGCATGTGCGCGACCATCGCAGGCCGGATGCGCTGCGCGTGGCACGTCGTTAGTGATTCGCGCAGACTAGGGCGTGGCATGTGTGGGAGTTGGCAAGACCCTGTGCACGCCGCGCATTGCTTGTGTCCGCATGCGGCTGGTCCCCTAGGCAAGGCACTGGCAGGCCGTCAGGTGGCGGATCGCGGCTGACAATGGATTTGCTTGCCGCTAACGCAGGACGTCAGCATTCCGACAGCATCCCGTGCTGTCACCGCTCGCTCCGATCGTCAGCCTTGATCCCGAGCAACTTCTTCAAGCCGTGCGTGATGCCGCGTGGCCCGATGCTCAGGTGGTCCTCGTCATTGAGGACTTCCAGTGCGAGATGCAACGACGGATAGCCGCGTGCGCGCAGTGTCTTCGCCATGATCTGTGCGTCGATGACCATGTCGTAATTCTGGTGGTAGCGCACTTGCTCATACTCGCCAACGTACATGTACACCTGCGCCGGCAGATCGCCATGCGAGGCGGCGAAGGTCTTTTCCTGCGCCACCATGGCATGCTCGCCATACCAGTACGACGGGCTCCCCAGGATGTAGCCGGAAAACATCTCAGGGCTGCTGAGCAGAATGTCCGTGCCGAGCAGGCCGCCGTACGAATGACCCAGATACAGGCGCCGCTGTTCATTGGTTCGATAGCGGTTGGCAACGAACGGCAACACCTGCTCGCGCAGGTAGCGGATATAGGCGGCACTCTTGCCGTGGGTCGCAACCGGCGCTGCGGTGGGGCCATCTTCCGGCGTAGGCGTGTAGTCGCGCCTGCGGCTGGGCATGGGCTCCTCGCCGACGGCGTAGGACAGCCCAACCAGGATGAACTCCTCGATGGCCGGGCCTTCGCCATTCAAGCGACGCGCGATCTGTTTGACCAGCGCAAACGCGTAGTCGCCGTCGGTGGCATACAGCACCGGGTAACGCCGTTGCGGATTGTCCGCATAACCGCGTGGCAGGGCGACAAAGACCTGATAGCGACGACCTGAGACTGGATCCGGCACGTCCCAGACCTGCGTATCGGCCAGTTCGTAAGGGTGGCCCTCGCCACGCTGGCTGCCGGGTAGGTGGGCAGGCGTGCGCGCTGTGATTGTTGCCTGCGGCGTCGCTGCTTCAGCCGGCGCCGGCGCCTTGCCGCAGCCGACCAACAGCACGATTCCCAATCCTGCCAACAACACATTCTTCAAAACAGCCTCCTGCAGGATGACGTCGGACTCGTGTGGCGCACTCGGCACGCGGCGTTTAGTTGAGGCGACCAATCGAGGTCAACGCCGCTGTTTTGGCCATGTCGTTCGGATTGGTGCCTGGCATGTCCTGCGGCACGGGCATGCCTTTGCTGCGGTAGAAATCGGTCCAGTACGGCGAAATCTCGCCGGTCTGCAGGTTCTTGAAGTTCATCGGTTGCAGGGCAAACACGTGATGCGCGCGGAAGGCGCGCTCGATGAAATCCGAGCAGTAATAGCTGTTGTCATCCTGCACGTAAGTCTCGTTGTAGGGCTTGCCGAGCATGCGCCGTGCCTGGGCAATGGCATCGGGGATGGCAGGGCGATGTTCGGTACCGAGCCGGTATACGACGATCTGCCGCTGCTTGGCGGTGGCCTCATCGATAAATGCCTGCAGTGGTTGCTCGCGCGAGCCGTGTTCGTCGGCGTGCAGCACCACCGCGGTATCGCCGGCATGCGCCACCAGCGCGACATGATCGAAGCTGAGCTCGCCTTGCGTGCCGGTCGCGTCGTCGATGGCGCCGCTCAGGCCGGTGCGCGCCGCGGTGACGAACAGCAGGTCGCCATCGCGCACTTTCAGCGCCAGCGCCGTGGCGGGCAATAAGGCGACCAGCAGTAACAACAGCAGTGCGATGCGCATGGTGCGAGGCTTCAGGACAACGAAGCCGGCATTATCGCCGGGATGGGCGTTGGTGGCGCCAAACGCATGTGAGCACTGCGCGCGTGCCACCCGCATCGGGTAGCAAGGCGCATGCGCTTGCCAGGCCTTTGGACGTCAATTCGTGGTTCTGAACTGTAGACTGGCCCATGCCAGCGGGCGTCGCCGCCGCCATCGCGTCGCGGCAATCCCTGTCGTCTGGAGTGGTGTATGCGTGTGTCTTCTGCGTTGTCGCCGATCGGCCGGTTGTTTGCATTGGCTGCGTTTTTCGAGGGGCTGACCTGGGCCGGATTGTTAGTCGGCATGTTTCTGAAATACGGCCTGCAGAACACCGAGCTTGTGGTCTGGGTGTTCGGGCGCCTGCATGGCGCGGCGTTTTTGTTCTACGTCGCGGTCAGCGTGATCGCCGCATTGCGGCTGCGCTGGCCTTGGTGGGCGTGGGCCTTGAGCCTGCTGGCGGCGTTGCCGCCGTTGGTGACGGTGCCGCTGGAGATGTGGTTCCGGCGTATCGGCTTGCTGTGCCAGCGGCAACCTGCTGCGCACTGATCCGCTGCGTGCTCGGCGCGCGCAACGCCCTTGCAGCACGATCGCCGGCCAATCTGGCCAGCCAGATCAAGGTGCCGGTGTTTCTTGCAGCCGGCAGCAAGGGCGAGCGTGCACCGATCGAGTACACCAAGCGCATGGAGCACGCACTCAAAGCTGCCGGCGTGCCGGTGGAGTCGCTGTACTTCCCAACGAGGGCCATGGGTTCTACACCCAGCCGCACCACCGCGAGTACTACACGCGCTCGCTGGCGTTTTTGAGCAAGCAGCTGGGTGGCAGCACGGCGAAGTGAGTGGCCAACGTGTCAACCGGGTTTGCCCGGATGACACGTGTGGCCTGGCCATGTGGTGTTGCCAACCGTTAGCCGCGGAGATAGCGCACCATCGGTCACCGCACTGCCTGCATGTCGCTCAATTCGCCGGCATCGGCTTCATCTGGTACTGCGCCGGCGGGGTGGCGCCGAGCAGGTACTGCACGAAATAGTCCCAGCGGCGGCGGGTGACGTACGGCGTGAGGTCGCCGTAGCCGTGCTTGGCGTTGGGCAGCATCAGCATGTCGAAGTTCTTGTTGGCCTTGATCAAGGCATCGGCCACCAGCAGGGTGAGGTACGGCGGCACGTTGTCGTCCAGGGTGCCGTGCACCAGCATCAGCCGGCCCTTGAGCTTGCTGGCATGGGTGGCGTTGGCCTGGTCGTCGTAGTTGGAGGTGCCGTCCTTGTTGACGATGTGCTCGCCGTGATACTTCTCGGCCCAGTCGTCTTCGTAGCCGCGGTTGTCGTGGTTGCCGCTTTCCGACCAGGCCACCTTGAAGAAATCCGGGTAGCGCAGCATCGCGGCGGTGGATGCATTGCCGCCGCCGGAGTGGCCCCAGATACCGACGCGGCCCAGATCGATCCAGGGGTAGCGCTGACCCAGTTCCTTCAAGCCGGCGACCTGGTCGGGCAAGGTGTTGTCGCCCATGTTGGCGTACCAGGTGTCGTGGAAGCTCTTGGAGCGCCACGGCGTGCCCATGCCATCAATGGCGACCACGATGAAACCCAGCTCCGCCAGCGATTGATTGTCGCCATGGCCGGCGAGGAAACTGCGCCCGCGCACCGAGCCGGTTTGCGGGCCAGGGTAGACGTAATCGATGACCGGGTACTTGCGCGCCGGGTCGAAGTTGCTGGGCTTGAACATCAGGCCGTACAGCGTGGTCTTGCCGTCACGTGCCTTGACCGTGATGGGCTCCGGCGGCACCCAGCCGGCGGCCTTGAGGCGCGTGATATCGGCGGTGGCGATCGTGCTGACAGTGCGGCCATCGCCGGCCTCGCGCAGCAACGTGACTGGTGGCGTGACCGAGGTGGAATAGGTGTCGACAAAGCGTGCGCCACCGGGCGACAACGCGATGCTGTGGTTGGCAGGTTCGGGGGTGAGCAATACTGGCGCGCCGCCATCCAGACTGACTTTCCACAGCTGCTGGTAGTACGGGTCCACGCCCGCGCTGCGACCGACGCCGACAAACCAGGCGGTGCGCGTGACCGGATCCACGCGCAGCAACTCGGTCACGTTGCCGTCGCCCGTGGTGATGGCGCGCTTGGGTTTGCCGGTGGCCAGATCGTAGAGATACAGCTGGCCCCAATCGCTGCGTTCGGAAAACCACACTGCCTCGTTGCTGGCCGGCAGATACGCCCAGTTGGCGGCGACCTGGCCGCTTTCGTAATAGGTTTTGACGGCTTCGTCGAAGGCGGTACGTACCGCGCCCGTGCTGGCATCGGCAATACGCAACCAGGTTTGCTTGTGGAAGCGCGAGGTGGAGGCGAAGGCCAGCGTCTTGCTGTCCGGCGCCCACTTCACATCGTCCCACAGGCCCGGCGAGCAACTGACGTCGTCGCAGAGCGTGGAGCGGTGTTGATCCGGCGGTGTCTTCAGGCGTAGCACGCTGCGGGTGGGCACGTCGACGATGACGCGCTCGATCATGGTCACGTCCTTGTCGCCGGCCAGCGGATATTTCCACGACTGCAGTTCCGGATGCCCAAGCTTGGTGCTGACCAGATACATGTCGCCGGTCTTGCGTTGGTCCTGCTGGAAGGTGGCGATCTTGCGGGAGTCCGGCGACCAGGCCACGATGGCATTGTCGGTGTGCTGCCAGCCGGCGTTGTCGGTGGCGTAGCCGAAGTTCTCCACGCCATCGCGGGTGAGCTGGGTTTCCTGGCCGCTGGCCAGATCGCGCACCCACAGATTCCACTTGCGGATGAAGGCTTCGCTGCGCTTGTCCGGCGACAGCACGCCCGGCTCGGCCTTGTCCTTTGCATACAGCTTGCTGCAGCGCGCACGCGCATCGCAGACCACGGCGGTACCGCGCACATTGAGGCGGTAGCGACCATCGGCGGTGACCTTGACCACCGGCGCGAAGGTATCGGCCTTGAGCGGCTTGTCGCCGGTCTTGAGCAGCGTGTTGAGCGAGGCGACCAGCGCGGACTGTTTGAAGATCGGTGCGGTCTTGCCGGTGGCGGTATCCAGCTGCAGCAGCCGGTTGCCCTTGGCATCCTGATCGACATACACCACATGCGTGGCGTCCAGCCAGTCAATGCGGGTGGCGGCGTGGTCCACCAGCGGCTGCGCGGCGTAGCTGATCAGCCGCTCGGCGCGCGCGTAGTCGGCCTCGGTGACGGCAGGCGTCTGTGCGCTGGCGAGTGCCGGCAGGGTGGCCAGGGCGATGGCGACGAACAGGTGCCGCAACGGCAACGGGGTGGGCATGGAAGTCTCTCCGGGACGAAAGGAGCGCGCAACGCGGTCGGCGCGACCGTCCGATGCTACCCGCCATGTGGGCCGGGTGCCTCTGCCAGAAGTCGTGTTTGTGCCTCGGCGACCGAAGCGGGGCGTATCCGTGATCGAGCGGTTGCCAAGCGGATCGCCCCCGGTCCGGCACCGCTACAGCGTGACCGTGGGGGTTCGTCGAGCGCGATGCCCATCGAGGGAGAGAACACCCTTGGACTGCACTTGGGCCGGTGATCGGTCAGCCGTTGACGATGGGAATGTCCCCGCCATGAACTCCGCTTCTCGGCGTCCACACAGGACCATGCGGCACGATCTGGGTTGACCGAACGCACGCAACGTCGACTGGAGGCCGTCTGATGTCCTGGTTTCGCCGCTTGGCACTGTCCCCCTTTCTCAAGGCGCACCCGCCGCGCAAGACGCAGCCTGCCCCGGCGGATCTGATTGCCGCCTATGCGCCGGTGTTGCCTGCCAGCCTGCTTGAACTCTGGCGCCAAAAAGGACTGGGGCACTATGGCGACATGCAACTCGCGCTGATCGACCCCTGGCAATGGCAACCGGTGCTGGATCGCTGGATCGTCTCGCCACCCGATGCGGTGCGGCGTATTCCGATCGCGCTCACCCCCTTCGGCGCGCTGCTGTACTACCGCAAGCTGACCGCCACCGACGAAGACGTGGTCTACCTGGACCCGGTCTCCAAAGCCGCCGCTGACCTGAGCTGGCGCCTGGACGACTTCTTCAACCAGTCCCTGTGCGAGGCGGAATTCTGCGACTCCCTGATCCCATCGGCCCTGCTCGCCGCCGCGCGCAAGGAGTGCGGCGCACTGGCTGCGGGCGAGGTCTACGAGATTGATCAGATGCTGTTTTCGATGCAGATGTTGCGGGTCGACAAGGTCGATGCGTTGGCGCTGCACACCCGACTTCGCGATGCTGTCGATGGGACCGCAGCCGTCGCCGATGCACCTACGACCCATGGTGACGCATTGCCTACAGCGCAGCGCTCAATGTTCGAGGACATCGTCAACGGGTCACAGTCCAGCAACGCGCTGCACGGCCTGTACCTGTCGTCGTATATCGATTGGCATCGCATGCTGGCGCTCGAACCCGACGGCCAGTATCGCCTGCTGTTCTGGAAAATCGATCATCGCAGTCTTGCACGCACCGATGTGCGTGCGTATGCGGGCCGCTATGCGGTGACGCATAGCGAGATTGGCGACGAACACGTGACGCTCGATATCCGGCTGCGCAGCGACTCCAGTGGTAGCGATGCCAACGATGCGCAGCTGGTGGTCATGCGCTCGGGGACCGACATGTTCCTGCTGCGCGCCGACGAACTGGCAGACATGGCAACGGCGATGGACGGCTCGAAGACGCTGGGCCGCAGCGAGTACTACTTTCGCAAGGTCACGTTGAGCGACGCATTCGCCGAGGAGCCATCCGGTGGACGCGCTGCGCCGCCGCTTGCCGATCTTCCACGCGCGTTGCAGCAACGGGTGACTGCCGAAGCGATCGTCGCCACCATCACCCATGTGGACGACGTCGACCCGGACGCTGAAGACGACGGCGCCGGCACCGTCATGTGCACCCTGGACCGAGGCCAGGGCGATGGGCTGCGCATGAACATGCCGCTGCGCTCGCCGCCAGACACGGGGCGTGGCCTGTATGGCTGGGTCTGGGAGATGCACCCCGCAGCGTGTCGGGTCGGCATCAAGTATCAGCGCGATAGCGATGGCAAGGTGGAACACGGTCCTGTTGTCGGCGATGTGTTGACCAGTCGCCTGAGTGGGGAATGAGATGCCGGTGCGCAGTGCAGGCAGTGCGCGCAGCGCGGCAAGCCAGTCGCCTACTTGCCCATGCAGCGCTTCCAGCGCTCGTTGACCCGCTGCGCAAACCAGGCGGTGGTGAGGGTGCGGGTGATCTTGGGGCTGTCCAGGGTGATGCCCGGCAGCACGGCACGCGGTAGCGGCTTGCCGGCACTGCGCTCGGCCAGCGCGAATACCTGGCGATACAGCGCGGTGTCTGCGAAATCGGCGGTGTTGCCGGCCTCCAGTGCGCGGCGGAGCTCGCGGTCGCTCATCGCCAACTGGCTGCCCAGGCTGCGTGCGGCGCGCTCGGTGCCGCCGGGTGCATCCAGGCTGGCGCCCGGTGTGAGCAGGTCACCGTCCAGGGCCAGTGCAATCCCGCTGGCCTTGCTCAGCGCGGCCTGGAAGGCGGCATTGCGGCTGGCGTACCAACCGGCATTGAAATCGGCGAAGCGATACAGCAAGGCATCGTAGTTGGCCGGATACCCCAGCAGATGCAGCGTGCCGAACCACAGCCCGCCACGGCGGCTGAAGACCTCATGGCGGATCGAATCGTCGGGCGGGTAGGGATAGCGCTGCGCATGTTGTTCGGCAAACGCAATGCTCACCTGCATCGGCCCGGCGGTATGCACCGGGTTGAACCCGTCGAACAGTCGTCCGCCCAGTGGCACGCTGCCGGTGAAGTCTTCGAAGATGCGGCTCAGTTCCTGCTCGGTGCGCGCCGTCGCGATGCGCGTGGCATAGCTGCGACCATCTGGCGAATTCAGACGCAAGGCGGCATCGACCATGAAACCGGGAATGTGATGTGCACTGGCGCGGCGGTCGATCTCCGCGCGCGCGATCTTCCCCAGGTTGGGCACCACCGGGTTGGCCTGGTAGGTCGACTCCTGCTCGGCCACCGCCAGCACTGCGCAAATCTGCTCGGCGCTGGTCTCCAATGCTTGCGAAGACAGCGCCACATACACATCGCTGGCCCAGCCGGCGCGGTCCGGCACGCTTGCCGGCAGACGCCGCGCGATATCGGCCTTGACCGCATCCGGCGAACGTTGTGGCGTACGCGGGGCCTGCGTGGCACAGGCCGATAGCAAGGCGATGGCGAGCAGAGCGAGCAGGCGGGGCAGGGGCGATGTCACGGCGTCTCCGGAAGATCGAGGGGCGGCGGCTGCCGTACGGCAGTTTACGCGGCGCGCCCGTGGGAGCTTTCATCTTCCTGCTGCGTCAGCCTGCGTTGCCTTGCCATACCAATGACAGCAGGAGTTGGGGACATGTGCTGGGGTGCGAGTTTCGTTGTTTCAGGTGCATCGTGTGATACCAACGCGACCGAGTCGGTCTGGATGGCGTCTGCGATGCAGTGCGGTGTGCCGCGTTCTGCGGACCGGCGTGTCAGGCGCAGATTTCGGGAGACGGTAGGCCGTCATCGGTAGCGATCAATGCCTGCTGCAGACCTGTGCAGCGAGCGCACGAAAGCACTGGTAGCGCGTCCGGCCATCAGTGATGGCTCGCCAGGCACGACGTCGTCAGCAGTGCTGCGTCGACGCAACGCCAACGCGGGCATTTCGTCTGCGAGATTCAAGACTGGCACACCCTTGCCGATAACAAGCTCGACCTCATGCGCGCCGATCACGTGATCGGCTGCGCTGCTCAGTCATCATTGCAATCGTATGACGGCAGGATGGTGGCGCTCTCGCCAGAGGTTTCACTGGATTCCATCGCTGTCCAACCGTGGGAGTGCTTGAGATGCCGCAGCAACCAGCAAGCCGCCACCGGTGCGGAGATGGCCCGACCTCGGCGTACGCACGTTGCGGGCCGTCATCGCCGTGATGGCGCGATGAGCATGCGCGTGGTCCGGTGGCGAAGCCGGCTCGTCGCGTCCGCCTTGCTGTTGGTCAGCGCCATGGTGTCGGCGCAGCCGCAGCCGTGGAAGACGATCGAAGCGGCAACCATCGACGATCCTGTGGCCGCATTGCAGATCGCCCGAGGCGCACTGCAGCGGGCCCATCGCGATCAGGATGTGGATGCCGAGTTCTGGGCCTTGCTGGCGCAGGCACGCGTACTCATTTCATTGGAAGACAGCGAACGCCGCAAGGTCGTGCTTGCGCAAGCGCGTGGAAGGATCGACCAGTTGCACGGCAGCGCCACGCAAGCGCAGCTGTGGCTGGACATCGTGCAGGCGCTCAGCGATGTGCGCGAAGCCCCCAATCGGGTCATGGTGGCGCGCCTGGAAGCGCTGCGCCAACGCGCACGCGCGCTGAGCCGCAACGATCTGTTGTGCGAAGTCGAGGCGGTCGACATGTGGAGCATGCTCGCTTCCGGCAGCAGCGATGAATCCTGGAGCGCGGCGCAGGCCAGTTACCAATGTGCGGCGCGCGAAAACATCCTGGGACTGGAGCTGGATGCGTTGACCCAACTCGGGTCGTTGGCCAGCCGCGTCGGTGGCCGCTCCGCTGAAGACAATGAAACCGAAGACTACCTGCAACGCGCGCTCTCGCGCCTGCATGATCAGCCTGCACGCTTCCAGCGCAGCCTGATCGAATACGAGTTCGGTACGTTGCTGGCGGCACGTCGACCCGCAACGGCGCTGCTGCATTTCAGGCGCGCGCTGGCGCTCAGTCGCGAACTGCGCGACCAGGCCGGCGTGGCTGCAGCGCTGACCAGTGCCAGCGAGGCCCTGATCGAAACCGGCGGCGCGGCCTCCGCCTTGACGATGGCGCGCGAGGCGCTGCCGTTGATGCAGAAGCAAGGCAACATTGGTCGCGTTGCGGCGTGTCACGCTGTGTTGCTGCAGGCCTTGACCGCGTTGAAGGCTGACGATCTGGATGCCGAAATTATCGCTGCCAAGGCCGCAGACGACCCCAACCTGACCTTGAATCGACGCGCGCAACTGGTGGGCGCGATCGCCCAGGCGCTGGCATCGCAAGGCCGCCACGCCGAGGCCTACCAGGAACTGCAACGCGCCAACACACTGCGCGCGCAAAGCCTGGATAGGCAGCGCGATACCGTGATGTTGCGGCTGCAGGCACGCTACGAAGATGCACGCCGCGGCGCTGAAACGGCAGAGCTGCGCCGCCGCAGCGAAACATCGCGACTGGCACTGCAGGCGCGCGAAGCCGGGCAGCGCGCCTTGTGGATCGCGTTGTGCGCGGCGTGTCTGTTGCTGATCGGTGCATTGGTAGTGCTGGCATTCGGTGCACGTCACCGCCGCCAGCTGTCGCGGCTGGCGATGCGCGACGAACTCACCGGCCTGCCCAACCGGCGTGCCATTCGTGCCGAGGCGCAACAGCACATCGAGCAGGCCTTGCGTTCGCACACGCCGTGCATGCTGGCGTTGATCGATCTGGACAACTTCAAGCAGATCAACGACCTGTATGGGCATGCCATCGGCGATGCGGTGCTCAAGGCACTGGCGAGCGCATCCCGGCTGGCGTTGCGCACGCAAGATCGCCTGGGCCGCCTGGGCGGAGAAGAATTCTTCCTGGTGTTGCCGGGCTGCAGTGAGGAAGAGATTCCTGCGGTCTTTGCGCGCCTGCGCAGTGCGGTGGCGGCAATGGAAATCACCGGCCTGCCGACCGACCAACCGGTGCGCTTTTGCATGGGCGCGGTACGCGTCATCGCCGATACCGGGCTGGATGTGTTGCTGAGTCAGGCCGATCTGGCGCTGTATGCCGCCAAGACCGCCGGACGCGATCAATGGGCGGTGTGTTGATCGCTGGATGCCCGCTGCGTTCAATGGCACAGCGTGGTGCATCAGCGTTGTCGCGGCACAGCGTTCGAATGATCTGATGTGTTGCGCAACGAGTGCCGGAAGGTGCATCTGCGTTGGCACGGTGCAACCGGCAATCGAGTTGCGCCCTGCATGTCACATGCAGTGACCCGCAGGGCGCAAGTTGCCACGTGTTCCTTACTGACGCACTTCCTGCATCGGAATCTTGTGCTCGGCGGAATACGCGCGCTGCGCGGTATTCAGTGTTTCCATGTCGGTGTTGAGTTGAGCGGAGGCGGTTTCCAGATCCTGGGTCAGCGGCGCCAACTCGGCGTTGGTGTAGCCGTTGGGCAGTGCCGCAACGCGTTCCAGCGCGGCCATCATCGCGTCGGCGCTCTTGAGGTAGGCCGAGAGCTTGCTGTCCAGATCTTTGGCATTGTCCGGCACGCCCGGGGCCATGGCGGTATTGGCCTGTGCATTAGCGGCCAATGCCTTGCGCTGGCCGCCCAATGCGATCTTGTAGCGTTCCAGCGGCTTGAGCGCGACGGCGTCGGCAATCAGACTCTGCCCGCGATCGCCGGACACCCACGGGTCGATGATGGTCACCGCACCATTCCAGACAGAAATGTTGTGCAGCAGGTAGTCGCCGGAGGAAAGCTTGGAGGCACCGGTGCCTCCGTTGCCGCCGCAGGACGCCAGTAACAGGCCGAGAGAGACAAGCAGGAGGGTGGTGAACGTCTTCAAAGGGAAAGATCCTCGGTGGGAGGCGGCTGCCATGGACATGGCAGACCGGCGAGACCCCAAGGAACGTCCGGGCACGGCGCAGTGCGCACCTGCCATCCATCTTCCTTGAGACACATGCAGCGTGGAGCGTTCCGTGGCACTCGGGCGAGTGTGCTGTGGGGTCATTGTACCGGCTGCTATCGCTGCGCACCTTGCAGGAACAGGTCGTTGGCAGGTGCAGCTGCCATCTGTGCATGGTGCAGCAGATGCACGAGCTGCGAACGCTGCCGCGCCGTCGATTCACGCTTTCGTCTCTGGTGACGCTGTGGCAGCGGGCGATCTGCAACGCAGCTGCATGCGTGCATGCCGCGGAGTAGCAAGAGCGGCAGATGACGCGAGCGGTGGTCAGGTGGACATGGACGGCGTGCAGAAAAGTGGGTGACAGAGGGCCACGCGCCGAGGTCGAGCGACGGTTGAATCGGCACCCACCCGATGAGCGTGCAGTCGTTTTGTCGGTCGGTCTAAACTGCCACAGGCGTAAACTGCACCGCCATGACGTAAGACATGCGCGCTTGAAAAAACGTCGTCCACCCCCGCTGCCGGCGTCTGGACGTGCCGCCTCGCGTATAACCGACTGGATCGTCGCTGGAGTGGCTGTGCTCGTGGCGATCGCATGTTGCGGGCGCTTGTGGTTGTTGCTCGACGCGATCCTCCAGGGCCGCTATGCCAGCGTCGTCCGGGGCCGGCCAGCCAGGGTCTTTCTTGCAGAAAGCGACCCGCATCGCTTCTGGATATCCATCGGCTGGGATGCACTGCTGAGCTGCATGCCATTGGCGATGATGGGCGGGTTTGCCTATGCCAACTGGAAGGCACGTCGTCGCCGACGGTGAGTGCGCCAGTCAAGCGACACTCAGGGATTTTTTTGCCTGCGTGCACGCAACTGCGTGCCACGCATGGGCCAGGTGTCGTAGCTGTAGACGAACTGCTTCTGGTCGGCGCCTGCGGTGGGATCGCAATGCCAGGAGCTGGCGACGCTGCCGGGTTCCAGTGCCCCGCCGACTTCGCGCACCGGCTGTGCTTCGAAGGCGCAGATGGGCCCGTAGACCGCCACGTCCCAGTCCGGTCGCGACGTTGGATGTGCGTGCTGTACCAGCACGATATCGCTGCCCTGGAAGCGACGGACTTGCGCGGCGTGCTGACGATCGATGCTGAAGTAGCATGGTGCGCCGATGCCCAGCACCAGGACTTCGCCGTCACGCACCACGGCGCAGTTGCCCTCGTCTTCGCCCAGGTGAATCACACGCCCGGCCAGCGTTGCAGTGGTGACGGGATAGCGCGTGGTGACTTCAGACATCGGCTGCGGTGGCGCGCTTGGCGATGCCGATGGTGTCTGCGCGTGCGTGGGTGCAGCGGTGACCAGCAACAGCGAGGCCAGCAAGACCGTGATCAAAGGGGCGCGCATGCAACGTCCGTGTCGAGGGCGGGGCAGTATCGCAGATCCGCCCAGCGGCTGGCTGCAAGCGATGCAGCCGCTGCGCTGACCGCCATGCCGGCGTTGCGCGCGTTGTGAGTCGCCATGCAGTGCGCACGCGTGCTGTTGGCGAACGCTGCTGCGCATCTGCCAGACGATCGCCAACCGCGTCGTGTTGCCAGCTTCAACAGTGCCGTGACACGCACTCAGCGCCGTGCAGGCAAGGTCGCCAGCACGCCATCCAGCGCAAGTTGCGTAGTGAAACCGGCCTTGGTCAAGCGCTTGCTCACTTCGTTGGGCACATCGCGCCCGCTGGTGAGCCTGTTGGGCGCGCCGGTGTAGTGAAACAGGCGCCCGCCACGACGCAACACGCGTGCCAGCTGATCGTAGAACACCTGCGCATACAGCTCGCCAGCTATGCCGAAGCGCGGTGGATCATGCAGGATGGCATCGACCGAATCGTCGGCCAGCGTGGCGACGTGCTGCGCGATATCGGCATGGGTCAGCTGCAGGCGCCCGCCGGCAGCAGCAGCGTCCGGATCGGGCGACCATGGATTCAGTGTGCGCAGCCACAGCACGTCGGCATTCTTTTCGAACGAGAGCAACTGCGCGACGCCAGCCTCCAGGCAGCAGGCGGCGAAGTAGCCCAGACCACCGCAGGTGTCCAGCACGGTCTTGCCGCGCGGATCCACCAAGGCCACCTTGCGCCGTGCATCCTCGAACGGCGACAACTGCGCCGACGGCAGCATCTTGATACCGTCGATCTCGAACGTCGGCGCGCCCCATTGGGTGGGTACCAGCTTGATTAACGCACCGCTGTAGCGCGAGATCGGCGCGAAATCGTCGCCATCCCAGAAGTACAGCGTGCGGTCCTTGAGCTTGCCCGGATACGGGTAACCCCGGCCGCGCCATTGCCAGGTTTGTGCATCGAGCTGGGCGGTATCGGTGCTGCGGCCCAGGTCGAGTGACCCGGTCCAGTGAGTCAGACCACTTCCGCGCGCAGCAAGCAGCGCTTGGGCATCGGCGAGAACGAGTAGGGGGCCGGAGTAATGGGGCACGGCTGACAGCTCTGTGTGCGAGACGCGGACGATACCGCACGGATGCAAGGACGGGGCCGGCATCGTAACCGACCTGTCGCGGTCGAGCATCCCGTGAGGGGCCGCCGCGGTCTCCACGCGTAGCACCGAGGTGGACTGCGTACGCCGTTTCGCTGACACACGCCGCACCGCATACTGCATGCAATCCGTATCGACACCTCGTCCGATCGGCGTCAACCGTGGAGTGTGGGCAATGCTGAAGGGTGTGTTGTTGGGGTTCGCCTGCTATGCGGCCTATTCGATCAGCGATGCGTTCGTGAAGCTGCTTGAAGGCACGCTGCCAGTCTACGAAGTACTGTTTCTCGGCGCGCTGCTGATGCTGCTGGCGGTGCCGTTCCTGAAAAAGCCCGACGACCAGCTGCGCGAACTGGTGATGGCCAAGCAGCCGGCACTGTGGCTGCTGCGCGCGCTCACGGGCGCCATCGGCAATCTCACCTCGGTGATCGCCTTTACCACCTTGCCGATGGCCGAAGCGTTCGCGCTGATCTTCCTGATGCCGATCTTTGTCACCGTGCTGTCGGTGATCTTCCTCAAGGAAGAAGTGCACTGGCGGCGCTGGTCGGCGGTCATCGTCGGCTTCATCGGCGTGTTGATCGTGCTGCGTCCCGGCTTTCGGCATCTCACCCACGGGCATGTGGCGGCGATCGTGTGTGGCCTGGTCGGTGCCATCTCGGTGATCGCCTTGCGCATGGCCGGGCATAGCGAAAAGCGGCTGACCTTGTATGGCGCCGGGGTGATCGGCCCGTTGGTGATGGGCGGGATCATGATGTTGCCCAGCTTCGTCTGGCCCACGCTGTCCCAATGGGGCTTGTTGGCGGGCTACGGCCTACTCGCCGGGCTGGCCGCTATCTGCATGATGTACGCCACGCGCATGGCGCCGGTCAGCGTGGTCGCACCGACCCAATACAGCCAGATGATGTGGGCCATCGCCTTCGGCTACCTGCTGTTTCACGATCATCTGGACTGGCCGATGGCCGTGGGCATCGCGCTGATTCTGGGCGCGGGTTTGTTCACCCTGGTGCGCGAGGAACAGGTGTCGCGTTGGTGGCGGCGGACGAAGATCGTGTGAGTGCTGCGTCGTGCCGGCCGGTTGACTGGCAGTGGGGCGGGATTCGAAAAAGCCCCGGTCCGTCAGGGGCACAGACATCGAGGCAGTTGCGATCCCCAATCCTGCGTCCCGACCCATCGCTGACCAGAACCCGGTGCCGCACGCGGAACGCCCCAGCGCTCGATGAGGCGCGCATCGTCGCTGGCGTTGTTCCGATGCAGTCGCGCCGCGATAGACGGCGCGATCGAAGCCGGGCCAGGTGACCCCGCGAATGTGCAGCGTCTGACCCGTTGCATCGACAAGGGGAGCTTGCGTACTGACCTGCATCGCCGGCGCGGTGACCGGGATGAGCGTTGCGAGCGCGATCAAGAAATGGATGTGTGATGGCATGGACGTCTGCTGGAGTGTGTTATGTACGTTTGCGTGCGAAGCGGCCTGTGCGGGTGGAGACAAAAGGGCGCAGCTCCCGGCAACGCGCGCGATGCAGTCCAGGCGTGCCGCAGGCGCTCCCGTCCGGGTTGGCCGTCACCGGCACGGTGGGCGTTGCGCCGCTTGCCGTGGCGCTACCGAGCCTGTGCCATGCAGCGCCCGTTCCGCCGGCGACGGCATCTGCTCCGATGTCATCTCATTCGAAGCGCATGCCGCGCTCCAGACAGAGGTAGAGCAGCACGACAGCGATTGAAATGGCGGGCGCAAGGCGCCGCCATCGTTGTTGCAGCGCTCCTCCCGCGGCCGAGGAGCGGTAGAGCACACTAGCCTCTACCGCTCTGTGGCAACGCAGTTATCGCATCACCGATGCGGCGTCGCGCTCACGGTGACCGAGCTGGCGCCTGCACCCGATGCGCCGTTGGCCGTTACCTTGTAGTAGTACGTGGTGCCGTTGGTGAGCGCCTGGTCCACAAATGAGGGCGAGGTCAGGCCCGATGCGACGGTGATGGGAGCAGCGGCTGCGTCGGCGACACGTTGCACCGTGTAACCCGTGGCACCGGCAACGGGCGACCAGCTGAGCCTGACCTTGCCATCCGCTGCATTGGCGGTCAGCCCCTTGGTCGCCGTCGGCCGACTGGCGGGCACCGCGTCGGTCGACGCCGACTGCAGCGCCGCCTTGGCCGAGGTGCCGATGGCGGGATACGCGTTGGCGACCAACTGGAGGAACTGCGCGTGGAACCAGTTACCGGCGATCGGCGCGTCCGGCAAGGCACCCGTCAACGTGCCGTCCGGCGTCGTATAGGTCGGGTCGCAGTATCTGTCGAAGCCCTTGCCCTGGTTGTTGGGGATGGACTTGCTGGAGCCGTCGGATTCGCCAGCTCCCTTGCCCCACACATAGGCATGGATATGCCCGCCGGGTGCCGCGGTCGGCGGCATGCCGATCCCCGCACCACTCTGATTGCACCAGTTGCCGCGATGGAGGCGACGGTCCACGCGTCCGGAGTCCACGTAGGTGTTGATGTCATTGCCGCTGGCAGATGCAGGGCGCGCTTTGCCGCCCCAGCCGTTGCGACCGGTGTCGATCAGAAAGCCGATCTTGCTGGGCCAACCCGCGCCGACGAAGCCGTTGTAGAGCGCTTCCGCATAGGTCGATTCGTCGAAGAAACTGTTCCATTGATAGAAGTTGGACGAGCGAATGGGCTGGCCACCGATCGTCAGGTCCGGATTGGGCAGGTTCGGCTCATGAAGCGGCGTGTAATTGGCGGTGTTGGTGATGAAGCCATCCGCACTGGCCAAACCGGCTGCCGTTCCCTGCACGACCCGTGTGTATAGCGAAATTACCGGGCTACGGTTGCTATCCCACCCCAGCCAGCCGGAATGGCCGATATCCAGGTAATTGTAAAGATTGGGAATGGCATGGAGCTTGTCGAGCGCGTACTTGATGGCGGCCTCGTAAATGCCGCTGGATGCCGCCTGACCGCAGGCGGGCGTGCTTTTATTGGTGACAAGATTCGGAAGGCTGTCCGGCTCGATGATGTTGACGATCCGAAGATCCTTGTATTTCGGATTGGCCAACGTCGATGCGATGACGTCGATGTATTCGGTCTTGTAGCGCTGCAAGCCGGCTTGCGTCAGTGGTAGCTCGCCGTTGGAGGCCAGCGCATGGCAGTCGCGCCCCGGCATGTCGTAAATGACAAAGCCGACCGTGATAGGCGTATTGGCCTTTTTCTGCGCCAATGCCGCATCCAGGTGGCCTTGCAGACTTAGGCGGCCGGCGTTGCGCGAGCCGCCATAGATCGCGTTGATCGAATCCAGCCAGACGGAGGTCGGATAGGACTTGACGACCTGCATCTTGGCTTTCAGTTGCACATCGTTGACCTTGACGATCGACGCGTTGACTTCCTTCGAATAATCGGGATTGACATACCCGCTCGCGCCGACAAACGGGTTGTCGACATGGCTCTGGGCGGATCCGGCAACGGGAACGAGCAGCGCGCCTGTCAGCAACGAAACGGCGAGCTTGGACGTGACGCAGGGTCGGAGGTTTGTCGAAGATGACATTGAATTTCGCCTTGAGATGGGAAGTGGTGAAACGGTGTGTGATAGTGAAATATCAAGATGTCGCGTGATTCTCCGAGACTGGTGGTTTCTCTCGATGGATGCCCGCTCGGGGTGAGTGATGCACGTCGCAACCGAACGCGCCCCAGGTGCGCGCGTGCATCGGTGGTCCTGCGCCGTGGGCGATCGGCGCAGGAGATGGTGCGGTATGTCGCATTCAAGCGGCTCGCCGTATTCGCGCATCGGTCGGCGCAACGCGTCGACTCCGTTGCCCGTTTGAGCGCAGCTGCAGCGGGCTGACGCCCAGGCGCACCGGGCGATTGTGTGCCGCGTCGTTGCGGCTCATGACCGCTTTCGTCGACCCGCCTGCCCCGACCATTGGCCGACATGGCCGGCGTATCGATCGACAACGGCAGCAGGGCTTGCAGGCAAGGTGTGGCTGGAGATGTATGGGAGACTGTCTGGCGAGGCGAAGAACGTAGAAGGCCAGCATCGATGGCGCGAATCCGTGCGCGGCCTCTAGAAATCGAGCGCTACCATAAAGCAGATCCTGGAACTGTGGACGACTACACTCACCATCTGCGAGAGGTGTGGAGTTATTGCAGATGCCGATTATGTGGAGACGCCAACGCCAACGCAGACGGATATCGGTTATTCGGAGGGGAGATTCATAAAGATAATCTCGAAAATTATTTAATGCTGCCCGAAATGGTTTGTTTTCGATTTAGGAGCGGGGCGGAAAAGTATATTTCCCTGGATTATGTTGGATGTCAGTCTCGGTTGGCGTCGTGGTTCCGGGACATTCCGCCACAGCTCCCGATGCCCGGTGCCTGGCGGTGAACGTGAACCAGCGCGTCTGACCTGGATGCCGGTGTCGGAAGACCTCGGGATGGTTCGATGCGAGGTCGCTACGGTCGAGATGGCGTGAGCAGGTACCGGCAGACTGAGCTGCATGCAGTGCGAATTGTCTCCGCCGGGAGCGCGGTACGGCCTGAACGCTGGTTGCGGTCTTGGGGCGGTGCAGGTCTGCGACGCGGGCCTTGCCCAGGTCGTTGCAGGGGACCTGTCCACCACAGCCTGGCATAAGGCGCGCCCCCTGGCACGCATGGGCGCGATCTCGTATGTTGACTAGCTTGCCCACTCCTCCGGTGTCGTGCCCATGTCTGACCCGTCCGCGCCCGATCATCTGCAACGCAGCCTGTCCAATCGCCACCTGCAGTTGATCGCCATCGGCGGGGCGATCGGGACCGGCCTGTTCATGGGCTCGGGCAAGACGATCAGTCTGGCCGGGCCGTCCATCCTGTTCGTCTATCTCATCATCGGCGCGATGTTGTTCTTCGTGATGCGCGCGATGGGCGAGCTGCTGCTCTCCAATCTGGAATACAAGTCGTTCATCGACTTCTCCACCGACCTGCTCGGGCCGTGGGCCGGGTTTTTCTGCGGATGGACGTACTGGTTCTGCTGGATCATCACCGCCATTGCCGATGTCATCGCGATTGCGGCCTATGCGCAGTTCTGGTTTCCGGGATTGGCGCCGTGGATCCCCGCGGTCTTGTGCGTGTTGTTGCTGCTGAGCCTGAACCTGGTCACGGTGAAATTGTTCGGCGAGATGGAATTCTGGTTCGCGCTGATCAAGATCATCGCCATTGCCGCCTTGATCGTGACCGGTGCCGGCCTGGTGGTGTGGGGCTTCCGTTCCCCGTCGGGCAACGTGGCCTCGCTGTCGAATCTGTGGAACGACGGCGGCATGTTCCCGATGGGCATCGGCGGGTTCTTTGCTGGCTTCCAGATCGCGGTGTTCGCCTTCGTCGGCATCGAGCTGGTCGGCACCACCGCTGCAGAAACCGCCGACCCGCGCCGCAATCTGCCCAAGGCGATCAACTCGATTCCGGTGCGCATCTTGATCTTCTACGTGCTCGCGCTGATCGCCATCATGGCGGTGACGCCGTGGCGGCAGGTGGTGGCCGACAAGAGCCCGTTCGTGGAGTTATTCGTGCTGGCCGGTGTGCCGGCGGCAGCGAGTCTGATCAACTTCGTGGTGCTGACCTCGGCCACCTCCTCGGCCAATAGCGGCATCTTTTCCACCAGCCGCATGCTCTACGGCCTGGCCGAAGAACAGCATGCGCCCAAGGGCTTTGCCAAGCTGTCGCGTGCGGCGGTGCCGGCGCGTGGCCTGCTGTTTTCCTGTCTGTGCCTGTTGCTGGGCGCGATGCTGGTGTACCTGATTCCCAACCTGGTCACTGCGTTCACGCTGGTCACGACGTTGTCGGCAGTGCTTTTCATGTTCGTGTGGTCGCTGATCCTGTGTGCCTACATCGCGTACCGGCGCAAGCGCCCGGAGCAGCACGTGGCCTCGGCGTTCAAGATGCCCGGCGGCGTGCTGATGTGCTACGTATGCCTGGCATTCTTCGCCTTCGTCATCGTGCTGCTGACCTTGCAGGACGACACACGTCAGGCATTGCTGGCCAGCCCGGTGTGGTTCCTGCTCCTGGCCATTGGCTATGCAGTCAAACGCCGCGAGAACCGGCAGCGCTGAGCGAGCCGTGCGGCACTCATCCGGAGTGCAGCGTGCGGTGCTCACCGCACGCTGCGAGCTGTCATGTCGATGCGCGCGTACGGCGCATCATTCACCGTTCGGGTCAGAATGCGCCGCTTCGCCTTCCTCTGCCGGGCTCGGCGGCGCTGTGGCCGCGGCGGCGGGCAGACGCTGCAGCGGGATCTGTTTCTTTGCTTTCCATTCCGGCGTGACCGTCAGACCGTAGTGCTGAAAGAGCTTGGCGACGTTTTCCAGATGCTGTGGTGTGCGGTCGGCATATTCGCTGAATCGCCCCGAATCGTTATCGATGCAGAGCTCGCCGTCCGGGTTGTAGTACAGGGTACCGCTGAGGCGCGCTTCCGGTAGCAGGCGGTTTTCCTGCCAGGGGGTCTTGTTCCATGGTTGGCCGCCCACGAGGGTGACATGGCCTTGCGCGTATGGCTGTTTCTTCTTTCGCGCATCCTTGTTTGTCATCGGCTCGTCCAGGACCACGCCAGGATGCCCTTCGCCGATGACCAGGCTGCCATTGCTGGCGATGTTCCATTTGTACTCCACTTTCTTGTCGCGCAGATCGTCCAGGCGCAGCCGCTGAGCCAGTGGCGTACTGGACGGGACGCCGGTTGCAGTCTGTTCGTGGAACGTGGGTGTGCTCCTGATGCGATCGATGGCGTCCTCGCTCAGCCCGAGATCCTTGGAGAGCTTGGCTGGATCGAGACGATGCGGCATTTCCAGTGCCGGACCGGTCGAGACGAACAGGCGTGTTGGATTGATCTTGACGTGCGCGGGGGCCTCAGTGATTTCCTGAGCCTGGATCGGCGTCCGGTGGACACCGTCGTTCAGATGCTTTCCTCGCGCGGGCTGGGTGCTGCCGAACAGCGCATCGAGATGGCTGCTGTCTGCGACGAACGCCCGCGATTGCTCGGTGGCTGATGCGCTTCGGCGCAGACGAGGCAGCCCGCGGAGCTGGGAGTGGACGCCGATGCGGATGTCGTCGCAAACCGATGGGGCATGTCGCTGATCAACATGACCGATATGCTCGTGTAGCCCGCGAGACGCCGAGCCGGAGATTTTCATGCGCGTACTCCTGGAATGCGTGGGCGGAAATGTAAGACAGCCAGAACGTGCATACCGCTCACAGCAGAATCGATGTGCGATTTGGCGAAAGCTTTCGCTGCCTTGCGGACACCGCACGGCGATCGCTTGCGTGACCAGGTACGGCCATCGCAGCCATCGCGGCCGTCGCCGATGGGCATGTGCCGGCGTTGACGCCATGGGGGACGCGGAGGATGCTTGGGCTCTTTCATCTCACAGTCGATGCATGATCACGATCCACCCGATTGCCGGAACCCAGCATACCCACGGTTGTTGGGTCGACTTGTGCCAGCCGAGTCCGCAAGAGTTGGCGCAAGCCGCTGAAAAGGCGGGGTTCGCATTGCCCGATCGTGCGGCGATTGGCGAAATCGAATTCAGCAGCCGGGTACGCCGCCAGGGCGATGTGCTGTTTCTCAATGTGCCGCGGTTCCAGGACGAGGACGGCCCCACTGCACCGTTGGGGTTTGCGCTGTCGCCCACCATACTGGTGACCTTGCGCGAGCAGCGCATCGGCTCATTGGAGGCATTGACCGCGCGGCTGGAACACGAGCCCTGCCACAGCTCGGACGATTTGCTGCTACGCATGTTCGATCAACTGGTGGGGCGTTTGGCAGACCGGCTCGAGGCGCTCGAAGCGGCAGTCACCGAAACCACGCGGCAGGTGTTCGACAGCCCACACAAGACCAAGGACCTGGAGCGCATGCTGCACCAGGTCGGCGACATGGGCCGCCAGCTTGGCGGCCTGCACAACGCCGGGCAAGGCATGCTGCGTCTGGTCACTTACCTGGATGGCGCCGCCCCGGATTGGTTCGGGACCGATGCAGCCAAACGCATCACCCTGCTGCACAAGGACCTGACCACCTTGAGCGAATTCCAGCAGCACATGGACGACCGCATCGAGTTCCTGCTCGACAGCGTGTTGGGCATGATCAACATGGACCAGAACAACGTGATGAAGGTGATGGCGGTGGCGTCGGTCGTCGGCATCCCACCCACCGTGCTGGTCGGCATCTGGGGCATGAACTTCTCTTACATGCCCGAACTCAAGGGGCACGACCACTACTTCTGGGCGCTGGGCATCATCGCGCTGAGCGTGGTGGTGCCGTTGGCGTGGTTTCGCAAGCGTGGATGGGTGTGAGACCGGTCGTTGCGTATTGGATCATGCAGCGCATCGAGGCAGATTCGACTGGACTAATGCGCTAGTACTTCAGGTCCGGGAAGAGAAAGCCGCACACGCGGTCGCTGATCTGCGCGGCGCGATCCATGCGCTTGCAGGATGTGGTGTGTTTGGTGGTGTCCAAATGCGACTTGCTTTCTGCGATGCCCTCGGCACCGATGTAATGCCAGTGATCTGCACCCTCGCAGCGCACCTCCATCGCTGAATTCCCGATGTCATGAGCATGGCCAGCGCAATGGCGGCGAACGCCAAACACAGTCCCGGGAGCAGAACGATGGACGCAGCTTTGCGCATGAAGTCAGTACCAGTAAGTTGCCCAGCCACGCATCGCGCAGCTGGGCATCGATCATCCGCCCTTGGATTGCTGGAAGCTGGCTTCTTCATAAGGCTGCACCACCACCCAGCCTTCGCCGGCAAAGCGCATCTGCAGGCTTTCGCCCGAGCCGCGGCCCAACAGCGTGCCGATCGACACATCGGTGACCAGTTCCGGGGTCAGCGTGCCGGACCAGGCGACGGTCGCGTTGGGGTCGGTGAACACCGGGCCGCTGGCAGCGGTGACCGGTAGCGTCAGCGGTTCGTAGTGCGAGGTGATCGCCACGATGCCGTGGCCGCTCAGGCGCACGTTGAACAGCCCGCCCGAGAGCATGCCGGCCACTTTGCGCATCAGGGTGATCTTGTGTTCGACACCGGCTTCGAACGCCAGCACATCGTTGCCGTTGACGAAGATCGCCTCGCCATTCAAACGCAGCAGCGTGACCAGCTTGCCGAGGTCGGCCAGATAGACGCGGCCCTGGCCTTCGGCCTTCATCAGCTGCATGCCTTCGCCGCTGATGGCTTTTTTCAGCAGATTGCCCAGGCCTTGTTCGAGCAGCCCCTCGCGGGTGAACTTGACGTTGCCGGTGCGCGCGACCATGGCGCCGGCCTTGGACCACACCATGCCGTCCAGGCGCACTTCCAGCAGATGCGGGTTTTCCAGCTCGAACGGATCGGGGCTGAGGTCCTTCTCCTTGGAGTGGGCAAGAAAGTCGTTGAGCGTGCGTACGGCCATGGGTCCGTCCTTTAGGCAAAGAGTGCGCATGATACGCGGCCGTCTACGTTGCGGTCGCGGGATGGCACCTATGTGCTGCGCATCACCGCGCGCGATTACAGCGGCAATATGGCGATGACCAATCGCGATCTGCGTGTACGGGTGAATTGGGCGCTGCGATCCAGGCAGCGGCGCTCACTCACCGCCAGCCAGACGTGGGCGATGCCCGGAGTCGGCATGGAGCGCTCGTTTGCTGCGGTTCCTGCGCGCCACGCACGCCCTTCATGATTGCTCGCCAGGGTTGAGAACAACTAGGGGGCGCGCACTGTTGCCGTGATGGCTGTGCTGCGCAGCGACGACGTGCACCTTCAAATCTCCAGCAACCCTCCGATCCTGCCGCTGCCACGCAACGCGCAGCAACGGGACAGTCCTCAGCGCGCCGTGGCCTCGGGCTTGCGCACGCGCTTGGCGGGTGCGGCTTTGGTGTCCTTGCCCGGATACAAGTTCAACAGCATCAAGGTGACGCCGTTGGTCCAGCCGAAGCCGTCCTGCAAGGCATATTCGCCACCGCCGCCGCCGGCTGCATCGGTTTCCAGGCCGTATTTTTCGACCAGCTTGTGCTCGCGTGCGAATAGCGCCTGCACCTGGGCGAGGAAGCGCTCGCCGATGGTG
The DNA here is from genome assembly GCF_002846205.1 of Xanthomonas prunicola. Lineage (GTDB taxonomy): Bacteria > Pseudomonadota > Gammaproteobacteria > Xanthomonadales > Xanthomonadaceae > Xanthomonas > Xanthomonas prunicola. Next base: position 440,974 of record NZ_PHKV01000002.1, on the reverse strand, counting down.
CGTGCCAGCGCGTCTTCGCCATAGCGGCGCAGTCCGTCCACGGCCACCCATTGCAGCGGCGCCCAGCCATTGGGCTCGTCCCATTGCTGGCCGGTCTTCACTGCGGTGGTGGCCAGGCCGCCCGGGCGCAGCAGCGTGTGACGCACGGTGTTGGCGGTGCGCTTGGCGTGATCGTCCGAGGCCAGGCCGGCGAACAGCGGATACAGCGCTGCGGCGGTGACCTGATTGCTCAGCGTACGCGTCTGCCAGTCGTAGTCGGCGTAATAGCCGGCCTTGTTCCACAGGTGCGCATCGATGGCCTGCTTGCGTTGCTGTGCGAGTGCGGCGTAATCGCGCGAGCACTCCGCGCCCGGCTGCGCGCAGGCCTGGGCCAGGGTGCGTTCCAGGTGGTAGAGCAGGCTGTTGAGGTCGATCGGGATGATGGCGGTGGTGCGGATGGTGCGCAGGTTCTGGCCGTCGGCCAGCCAGCGGCTGGTGTAGTCCCATCCGCTCTCGGCGCCGGCACGCAGGTCGCGGTAGACCTCGGCGGCCGGGCGGTCTTTCACCTCGGCGGCGGTGCGGGTGTCGTGCAACCAGGCTTCCGGGCGCGGGGTGTCGCGCTCGTCCCAATAGCGGTTGAGCACGCTGCCATCGGCCAGGCGCACGACATGGCGCACTGCCTGGCCGGGCTGCAGGTCGTCGCTGCCCTGCATCCAGTAGGCGTATTCCTTTTGCAGCTGCGGCAGGTAGCGCTGATAGACCGCTTCGCCTTCCACGCCGGCCTGCAGTTCCACCATGTAGGAGAAGAACGGCGGCTGCGAGCGGCTGAGATAGTAGGTGCGGTTCCCGTTGGGAATATGCCCGTAGGTGTCGATCAGGTAGGCGAAGTTGTCCAGCATCTGGCGGCTGAGCGCGGTCTCGCCGCTCTTCACCAAGCCCAGCATGGTGAAGTAGGAATCCCAGTAATACACCTCGCGGAAGCGCCCGCCCGGGACCACGTACGGGTGCGGCAGCGCCAGCAGGCTGCTGTGCGGCGGCACGTGGGTCTGGCTGCGCACCAGCTTGGGCCATAGCAGATCGATGTGCTCGCGCAGCGCGGTGTCCTGACGGATCGCGTCGGTCTGCACCGGTGGCGATTCTTCGAAATTGGCGTCCACGAACTTGCGCAGGTCGAAACCGGGGTGATCGTGCTGGGCCAGATAGTCGGCATTGATCAACGCCGGGTCGCGCAACGGCAGGAAGTCGACGAAGTGCTTCTGGTCGTCGAACAGCTCACCACGCTGCACAGCCTGAAACAGCTCCGGGTAGGCCAGGTCCGGCGTCGGCGGCGTGGGCGCCGGCGCATTGACGACCGATGTGTCCAACGGCGCGGCAGTCAGTGTGCACGGCGCGACAAACATGCTCAGCGACAGGCCAAGCAGCGACGTGCAGCACGGGGGCGCGGCAGAACTCATGGCATCTCCAGAACGGGCAGTGGCGTAGGGCATGGTAAACGACCGAAGTGGCGGACGGGACCGAGTGAGGTGCCGGCATGCCGGCAGGCTTCGCACGGGAACGACTGGATTCAGCAAGCTGATCCGGCGTGATGCCGGAGCGCGTGTTGATTCAGGCGTATCGGCGCGGATCCGGGCAGCTTGAATTTGCAGCACCCGCGCGCCGTAGCCGCTGCAAGATGCGCGCCAGACAGATGCATCGGAATGTTGCCGCCGACCCGCGCTAGCGCTTGCGCTCGGTGCCCAGCAGGCGCTGCAATTCCAGCGCATTGGACATCGCACAGCCGGCAGCGGTGTTGTCGAAGATCACCCAGCGTTCGGCCAGCGGCTGCGCGTTGTCGGATGGGCCGGCGCGCACCGCGGTGGCCAGGGCCTGCAACGCGGCGGCGTCGTAGCTGCTGTAGTAGATGCGCGGGGCGCCATGCCAGCGCCAATACAACGGCGCGGCAGCCGGGTTCGGGATGGCGGCCGCGGGCACCGGCGCCGGGTCGGCGGCGCCGCGTGCAATGCGGTGGCGTGCGAGCAAGGCCTGCGCGGGTGTGGCGAACCAGCTGGCGTGGCGCGGTTCGCAAACCACGCCGCCGTCCCAGCGCCGGCGCAGCATCGCAAAGAACCGTGACGCCACCGCAGCATCGAAGGCCGCGCTGGGCGGCAGTTGCAGCAGCAGGCAGCCCAACCGCGTCCCCAGCGCGCCGACCTGCGCGAGGAAAGCGTCCAGCAGCGGCCCGGTACCGTGCAGGCGTGCGTCGTGGCTGATACTGCGCGGCAGCTTGACCGAAAAACGAAAATCCTCCGGCACGCTGTCGGCCCATCGCGCGTAGGTCATGGCGCGGTGCGGGCGATGGAACGAGGAGTTGATCTCCACGGCATCAAAACGCGTGGCGTAGCGCTGCAACACGCTGGCGCCCTCGCCGAACTGCGCGCGGTCGGCGGCGGGAATCGACCAGCCTGCGCAACCACAACGCACGCGTGCAACTGCACTGGATGGTTGAACTGGCATGGCGGGTGAGGTGAGGGTGGCAGCCCTGTATGCAGGCACGCGCGTCAGGATGTCGTGTGCATCGCAATCACGGCCGGATCACCGGCCGCTTCGATACTTGGCGCATGCCAGAAGGTCCCTCACGTGTCATCACTGCGCGAAGACACCGAAGCGGTTGTCGGCCGCAAGATCCTGCGTGTGTCCGGCAACAGCAAGCAGGACATCGCGCGTCTGGATCAGCAGAAAGTGCTGGCGCTGCGGAGCTGGGGCAAACGCCTTTTTTTTTCGAACGCGCGCATTTCAGCGCGCGCATCCACTTTTTGTTGTTTGGCAGTTATCGCATCAACGAGAACAAACCCAACGCGGTGCCGCGCTTGTGCCTGGAATTTTCCAAAGGCCAGCGACTGCATTTTTATGCGTGTTCGGTGCAGTTCATCGAGCGTCCGCTGGATGAAGTCTACGACTGGACGGCGGAGGTGATGAATCCGCTGTGGGATGCCGCGCAGGCGCGCCGCGCCCTGCCTGTTGGCCGCCGATGCATTGCTCGACCAAACCATCTTTGCTGGCGTAGGCAACATCATCAAGAACGAAGTGCTGCACCGCATCCATGTGCATCCCGAGAGCACGGTGGGCGCGTTGCCGGCGCGAAAACTGGGCCAATGGGTCACCCAAGCGCGCGATTACAGTTTCGATTTCTACACCGTTTCGATTTCTACACCTGGAAAAAAAGCCTGCGTGCTGAAGACGCATTACCAGGTGCACACCAAGACCAGCTGCCCGCGCGATGGCGCACCGCTGCAGTGCCGAAAGCACTTGGGCAAGGCCGGGCGCCGCGCGTTCTTCTGCGAGGTGTGTCAGCGGTTGTACCGCGCCGACGGGCCCTGATGGCTGCAGTGGCACTCCGGAAAACAGCGCTGGCGGTCGGCCTCAGCCCGCGCGGGCGGCGGCATGCGTGCGCTCGCGGTTGGCCTGCGCATCACATGGCCACCGATCTGCCTGCCGAGTTTCTCGACTGCGTTATGCCGTATGCGGTCAGTGGTCGCGCCATCCCTTGCGCGCAGCGGATGCTCCAATCCACGTGCGCCCACCTGCGGCTCAATGTGAATGGCGGCTGGCCCTTTCCGGCCAAACAACGAATTACAAACGCGCGCCCGCGCCGCGCCCGCTAGATTTGCGCGTCGCACACCGGGGTTCGCCGGGTGGCACCCGCATTCTCATCTCATCGGTCTCCCGCATTGTGACTACCAGCAGGAAGGAAGCGCTTGTCCCGCATGTTGCCGCTGTCGCATGCACGGGCGCCATCCTGTTCTTTCTTGCCTGCCTGTTGCTGTACATGCCGCCACCGCGCCAAACCCCGCAACACGACGATACGTTGCAGGTGTATTTCGTGCCGCGGCCGCAACAAGCGCCTCCGGCTCCGCCGGAACCGCCACAGGAATCCGAGCGTCAACCACGCGCTGCATCCGCATCGGCTGCACGCACGGCGCCGCCACCCACGCGCACGCCACCGCCGCCGCGGCAGGTAGCTGCCGCGAATGCACCGGCCAGCGACTCCATGTCGGCCCAGCTGTATACCCGCGACGGGCGCCTGCGCATGGCGCAGGCCGACCCGATGGCGCAGACCGGCAGCGCGGTGCCGCCGGGCATGACCGACGAGCGTGCGCAGGCCAAGGCGCGCAACGTGATGGAACGGGTCAACCCGGTGCAGTACCAGGAAACCCGCTTCGCCAAGGACTGGAAGAGCGACGGCACGCTGGGCGATGTGGCGATGCAGGAAATGAATCGTGGCATGAAGAAGTTCAACGACATGCTCAATGGGCCGCAGACTCAGGTCGCCAAGGCGCGACCGCCGCCGGACGTGCGCTTCAATCCAGCGCTGGCCGGCAATCAGGCCGAGATGGGCAGCGAGGCGACCGGCGATGCTTATAAATCGGCGCCGATCGCGCACGAAACGCTGCCCGACCTCAAGGGCGAAGCCAGCCGTCGCATCCGCGAGGCGTTGGCGGCGCTGGAACAGCGTAGCGCGCGTTGCGATGCCTCCACGCGCAAGTCGCTGTTATCGCCGGTGCGCACGCACCTGTCGGATCTGGAGCGTGCCGAGCACGCCTTGAACAACGGTGCCGATCCGGTGATGGCCGCGCAGATGCTGCCGCGTCAGGCCGACAGCGCCTACGACCTGGCCCGCCGCGCGCTGTGGTACGCCGATCGCCAGTTAAAGCAGTGTGCGCTGGGGTGAGTGTGCGTTCGTGTTGCTGTGTAGACGCAGCGTGGAAGGCAGCAGGGTCGTTGCGAAGGTGAGCAATGCAGTGGTGCCATACCCTCACTCCACCCCCGTTGTCCGGCCCGCGCCCGCGACGCGGGCGCTCCAAGGCACGCACACCGGTGGCGTGCAGGCGGTGCTTTTTCGCCCCGATGGGAGAGGGGCTTCAATTGCTTCCGCCTGGTCCATCGTTCAAGCCAAGCGGTGAGAGCAAGTCCACCAAGCAACACCGCTGACGCCTCGCTTCCAGCCCTCGCCTGGTGGGAGGGGTTGGGGTGAGGGTACGTGCGCGAAGCAATGGATCAGTTCGCAGGCCTCAGGCCAGGCTCTGCCGGTAACGATCCTTTTCCGTGCTCAGCGCGACCTCGGCGCGTAGAAATACCTGGCCGATCGGTTCATCCGGACGGGTGGATTGCGCTTGGCCCAACAGGACGGTCAGGCCCAGCGCATGTTGTTGCTGGGCGATCTCGCGCAGGCGTTGCAAGGTGCGCTCGGCATCGGGGCCGCGCAGCACGGCGATGAATTCCGCACTGTCGGTGACACGGTCGATGCTGTTGCCCGGTCCCTGCACCAACGCCGCGAAGGCTTGGTCGAGCTGCTGCAAAGTGCGGCCGAGCAGACGCTCGCTCTGGCGTTCGGCCAGTGCGGCCAATTCCTGCACCTCCAGGATCACCAGGTGGTAGCCGGTGTCGGCAACGGCCTGGCTGGCGACCGGGACGACCGGCTGCAGGATGGCATCGCGCTCGACTTGCAGTTCGCGCTTGCGCTCGTCGAGCAGGCGCATGGCCACCCGTGCGAGCGCCTGCAGGCCGGTGCGCTGAATGTCGGTGAGGGTGCGTGGCTCGGTGTCGAGCACGCAAACCGTGCCCAGTGCAACGCCCTCTTCGGTGACCAGCGGCATGCCGGCATAGAAGCGCGCACCGGTGTCGCCGGTGACCACCGAGATATCGGCAAATCGGCTGTCCTTGCACAGGTCGGGTACTTCCATCAACTGATCGGGGCTGCGGATCGCGTAGTCGCACACGGCCTGGCTGCGGTCGGTCTGCTGCAGGCCCAGACCCAGCTGGGCCTTGAACCATTGGCGGTCGCGGTCCACCAGCGACATCAGCGCGATCGGTGTGCCGCACAGCGAGGCCGCCACCTGCACGACGTCTTGATAGGTGTCCTCCGGCAGGCTGTCGACGATGCGATAGCCGTCCAGGACTTGTTGGCGGGAGGCTTCGTTAGCTAGGGGCATGTCTTTCATCGAATAAGCCAGGCGAGCGCGAACGAGGAATCAGCAAGGATACCGGCAGCGTCGGTAACGCGGCGTGGGTGTTGCGGCGGGGATGGCGCGGGTAGGCCAGCGCCGCGTGATGACTGCAACGAATAAACCGGTGTTGCGTGCCGATTGGGTACGTATGTGTCGTGGCCAAACACAGGCGACCGATCTAACCGGCGCTGTGTGCACCGCACGCCTTGGCGAATTCTGTCACGGCGTGCGCGGCGGGGATGGCATCGCATCGGCGGTACAAGCCCGACGGTGGCCTGCCGGTGTCAGTGCCGCTTCAACACCACGCAGCATGGTGAACGCCTTGCTGCTGTCGAACCCGGTTGCAGGCATCAACCAGAGGGGGACACGGCGTGCGGCCCAGTGACGCGGTGCTGCAGCAACCGTTGGGATCGCGCACCAAGCGGCACCACTACCGGACGATCCGATGAAAACTGCCGCGCCTGGCCACCACACGCCGCATCGGCCTGGCCCCTGCCAGCACCGGCCACGCTGCGTGCAGCAGCGCAGCCGGTGCGACAGGTGCGATCAGCGCTTGACCGGTTTGCCGTCCACATCCAGCACCTGCACCTGGCCCAACTTGAGCGCACGCACCGGGGCTTCGATCTTTTTCAGGTCGCCGACGATGACCCAGGTCATCGCTTCTGGCTTGATGATCTCCTTGATGGCTTTTTGCGCGGCCGTCTGGTCGATCGCTTCCAGGCGCGGCTTGAGCGTTTGCACGTAGTCGTCGGGGCGGTCGAACTGCACGATGCCTTCGATCGCACCCAGCACCGCGCCGGTGGTTTCGAAACTGCCGGGCAGGGCACGAATGCGCTGGTTCTTGATCTTCTCGATCTCGTCGGTGGTCAACGGCTTGTCGCCGATGATGGCGGTCGCTTCCTTGAAGATCTCATTGGCCGATTCGGCGGTCTTGTCGGTCTGCACCGGTGCCGAGAACAGGTATGGCCGCTGGCCCTGCGCATCCATCATGCGGGTGCCCGCGCCATAGGCCCAGCGCTTGTTTTCGCGCAGATTCATGTTCAGGCGCGAGGTAAAGGTGCCGCCGAAGGCGCCGTTGGCCACACCGATCGCCAGGTTATCCGGTGCCTTGGTGGACGGGGCCAGCAAGCCGGCCAGAATCACCGACTGCGGTGCGTCCGGGCGGTTGATCAGATACACGCGTGGCTTGGGCTGGGCGGCGACGTTGGCCAGGTTCTTCTTCGGCAACGCGGTGGTCGGAGCCTTCCAGTCGCCGAAGACGGCATCGAGCTGCGGAATGATCTGCGAAAGCGTGGTGTCGCCGGCCACCAGGATGCGCAGGTTGTCCGGACGCAGCCATTGGCTGTGGAAATTCTGCAGATCCTGGGCGTTGAGGCTCTTGATCGCCGCCTCGGTGCCGCTGCCGGTGAGCGGGATGCCGTACGGGTGCTTGTCGCCGAAGAGCAACGGCGGCAACGCGCGTAGCGCCAGGCTGTTGGGCTGGGTCTTTTCCTGGGCAATACCGGACAGCCATTGGCCGCGGACGCGTTCGATGTCGGCGGCCTTGAATGCCGGGTTGCGCACGATGTCGGAGAACAACTGCAGCGACGGCTGCAACTGGTCATTGAGCGCATCCAGCGAAGCGCTGCAGCTGTCCAGATCGCAGCCGACCGCGGTGATCGCACCCAAGCGCTGGCGGCGCTGCGCCACTTCCACCGAATCCAGCGCGGTGGTGCTCTCGTTCATCAGTGCGGCGCTGAAGCTGGCGGTACCGAGCTTCTTACCCTGATCGGCGGCGTAGCCGGCGTCGAACAGCAACTCCACCTGGGTGACCGGGATGGTATGGCGCTCGGCCAGGATCACCTCAATGCCGTTCTTCAACTTGCCGCGCTGCAGTCTGGGGAAGCTCAGGTCCGGGAACTGATCGGTCTGCGGCACGCCCTTGCTGCGATCCAGCGTGGAGGCGGTGACCTTGAACGTGCCCGCGGCCGGCAGCTTCGGCGCCGGCTTGCCAGCTTCTTCGCCACGCGCGACCACCGCCTTGTCTTCGGCGGCCGGATCGAAATCCTTGCCGGCCGGCAGCACGGTCAACAGGTAATCGCCCTTGCCGAACCACGTTGCCGACGCCTGTTTGACGCTGTCCACGGTAGCGGCCTGGACGCGCTGCAGATCTTTCTTGTAGGCGCCCGGGTCGCCGCGATAGACCTGGCCCTCGGCCAGGATCACCGCCTTGCCGGTGAAGCCGCCCACCTTTTCCAGCCCGCGCACGAAACCGGCGCGGTAGGCCACCTGTGCGCGCTGCAGTTCGTCGGCGGTCGGTCCCTGGGCGATGAACTTCTTGAGTTCTTCGTCGATGACTGCCTCGACCTTGGCCGGATCCACGCCGTCCTTCACGTCGGCCTGGATCTGCACCTGGCTGGACAGCGCAAACGGCTGCACCGAGGCGGAGACCTCGTCCACCAGGTTGTCCTGATAGACCAGGCGCTGGTATAGCCGCGAGGTCTTGCCGCCGCCGAGCACGGTGGTGGCAAGATCCAGCTGGATCATGGCGTCGCTACCCAGCTGCGGCGCGGCCCAGGTGCGGTAGATGCGCGGCTGCGAGACATGGTCGTGCTGCACGCCGCGCTTCTGCGCCGCCAGCGGGGTCACCCACGGCTGCTGGCGCGCCACCGGCTTGCCGGACGGAATATCGCCGAAGTACTGCAAGGCCTTGGCGCGCGCCTGCGCCACGGTGATGTCGCCGGCCAGCACCAGGGTGGTGTTGGCGGCGCCGTAGTTGTCGTTGAACCACTGTTTGACGTCGGCCAGCGAGGCCGCATCCAGGTCTTCCATCGAGCCGATGGTGTCGTGCTGGTAGGGGTGGTTGGCCGGGAACAGGTTGGACAGGATGTTCTGGTCCACGCGGCCATAGGGGCGGTTCTCGCCCTGGCGCTTTTCGTTCTGCACCACGCCGCGCTGGGTATCGAGTTCCTGCTGGCCGATGGCACCGAGCAGGTGGCCCATGCGGTCCGATTCCAGCCACAGCGCGGTATCCAGCGCGGTGGTCGGCACGGTTTCGAAATAGTTGGTGCGGTCGAACCAGGTGGTGCCGTTCATGTCGGTGGTGCCGACCTTTTCCAGCGGCGCGAAGAAGCTGCCCTTGTTGTTCTCCGAGCCGGAGAACATCAGGTGCTCGAACAGGTGTGCAAACCCGGTCTTGCCGGCCGGCTCGTCGCCGGAGCCGATGTGGTACCAAATGCTGACGGCCACCATCGGCGCCTTGTGGTCTTCGTGCACCACCACCGTCAGGCCGTTGGGCAGGGTGAAGCGGGTATAGGCGATGTCGGGAATGGCGCTGCTGGCCGTGCTCTTGGACAGGCTGGCCGGGGCGGCGGCAACGGCGGGGGCAACGCAACCGGCAGCGACGCCGAGCACACCGGCGATCAACAAGGACAGCGGACGCAGCATGTGACACTCCAGAACAGGGCAATCGACCGAGGGTAGTGGCTGCTTGGCGGCGCCGCAAATGCTGATGGGCAGGGGATGGGCGGGGTTTGCTGCGGATGGAACGCAGAAGTTGGCAGTACTGCGTGCCGGCGCGGCCGCTTTCTAGAGCCCGCTTGTGTGAGCGAGCCTGGCCGCGTTGCTCAAGTTGCTCGTCGCCTCGCCGTTACTTTGGGCGACCTACCCTGACCAGATGCTACCCGCCGATCACGCCATGACCGTCCTGTTGCCGCCCGTGCCGATCCCCGTCGACGACGATTTGCGCGTGGACGCAGTGCGCCGGCTGGGGGTGCTGGACACCGAGGCCGAGGCCGAGTTCGACGATATCGCCTGGCTGGCGTCGCATGTCGCCGGCGCACCGATGGCACTGGTGTCGCTGCTGGATGCCGACCGGCAATGGTTCAAGGCGCGCTGCGGTACCGACCTGGAGGGCACGCCGCGCAGCGCGTCGTTCTGCTCCTACGCGGTGATGGGTACCGAGTTGATGGAAGTGCCCGACGCCGAGGCAGACCCGCGCTTCGTCAACAACCCGTTGGTGACCGCCGCGCCCGGTGTGCGCTCCTATGTCGGGGTGCCGCTGGTCGGCCGGGAGGGCTATGCCTACGGCACGTTATGCACGCTCAGCACCAAATCGCGCGTGCTCGACGACCAGCAGAAGCAGGCGCTGATCCGCCTGGCGCGGCAAGCGGTCAGCCAGCTGGAAGCGCGCCGCGATCGGCTTGATGCGCAGGCGCAGCGGCAGACCCTGAGCATGCTGCTGGAAGCCATGCCCGACGGCGTGGTGGCCTGCGGCACCGACGGTTTGCTGCGCGAGTTCAACCACGCCGCGCGGCAATGGCATGGCACCGACCCGCGCGTGCTGCCGCCTGAGCAATGGGCGCAGCATTTCGATCTGTACAGCGCGGACGGCAAGCGGCTGCTGCCCACCGACGCCATCCCGCTGCTGCGCGCCTGGCGCGGCGAGCACGTGCGCAATGCCGAACTGGTGATCCGTGCCAACGGTCAGCCTCCGCGCAGCGTGCTGTGCAATGCAGACCCGGTGGTCGGCGACAAGGGCACGGCGTTGGGCGCGGTCTGCGTGATGCACGACATCACCGAGCTCCGGGATGCCTCGGCCGCGCTGGCTGGCGAACGCGCGCGGCTGCAGGCGCTGGTGGACGCCTCGCAGGACGTGGCGATCATGGCGTTCGACCCGCAGGGCCGTCTGGAACTCTTCAATCCCGGTGCCGAGCGCCTGCTCGGTTACAGCGCCGACGAGGTGCTGGGCATCTGCCCGACGCAGTTCCATCTGCCGGCCGAACTGGAACGCCACATGGCGACGCTGGCGTTGTCGCCGCCGTCGTATGTGAGGCTGGCGGCGGCCGCTGCCGGCGATGTGCTGGCCGAAGAACTCTGGACCCTGGTGCGCAAGGACGGCGAACTGCGTCGTGTGCGCCTGTGTTTCAACATCATCCACGACGCGCAGCAAGGCCTGGCCGGGTATCTGGCGATGGCCATCGACGTCACTGCCGAATTGCAGGCGCAGGCCGCCGCGCAGCTGGCCGCCGAGCGCTTCACCGGTGCGTTCGAAACCGCGCCGCAGGGCATGGCGATCGTGTCGCTGGAAGGCGAGTGGCGCGACGTGAATCCTTCGCTGTGCAGCATCCTGGGTTATCCGCGCGAGCATTTGCTGCGCACGACCTTCCAGCAGATCACCCATCCCGACGATCTGCAGATGGACCTGCAACTGGTGCGGGATCTGATCGACGGCAAACGCGGCAGCTACAGCCTGGCCAAGCGCTACATCAGCCAACAGGGCACGGTGATCTGGGCGCAGCTGTCGGTATCGCTGGTGCGCGATAGTCGCGGTGCGCCGGTGCATTTCATCTCGCAGATTCAAGATGTGACCGAGCGCCATGTGGCAGCCGAGCGGCTGGCCGAAAGCGAGGCGCGTCTGCGCGCGATCAGCGATGCGACGCCCACGTTGGTTGCCCAGTTCGATTCCGAACAGCGCTACCTGTTCGCCAATGAGGCACATCGCGCCTGGCTCGGTATGGAGCCTGCCAGCCTGGTTGGTCGCCATATCACCCAAGTGTTGGGCGAAGACCTCAACTCCGCCGCGCGCGCTGCATTGGCACAGGCAGTGGCCGGGCAGCGCGCCAGTTTCGAACATGTCTTGCATGGCGGCGCCAACTCGCGCGATGTGGAAGTCACCCTGGTGCCGGAAATGCACGGCACTGCGACGCTGGCGCGGGGGTTCTTCCTGATGGCGCACGATGTTACTGCGCACAAGACGCTGCACCGCTTGATGCACGAACGCGCCACCCGCGATGCGTTGACCGGACTGCCGAACCGGCATGCCTGGTCCGAAGCGCTACAGGCGGCGATTACGCAGGCGCACCAGCAGCAGCTGGCGGTGGCGGTGATGTTTCTGGATCTGGATGGCTTCAAACGTATCAACGATACCTACAGCCACCGTGCTGGCGATGCAGTGTTGGTCGCGTTCGGCCATTGCCTGCAACGCGCGGCTGGCGAGCGCTATCTGGTCGCACGCCTGGCCGGCGACGAATTCGTGGTGTTGCTGGATGCGCTGCATGATCCGCAAGCCGAATGCGCCGCGATAGCAGATCGCATCCGCACGCTTGCGGCGGAAGGCGCCATGTTCGGCGACCAGCATCTACCGATCCAGCCCAGCATCGGTGTGGCCTGGCAACACGGCGCACAGGCCGAGGCGGCCAGCTTGATGCATGCCGCAGACGAGGCGATGTATGCGGCTAAACGCGCACGCTTGCCGGACGGGATAAAAGCATCCCGCCCCTGAGCGCGTTGGCGTTGCATTGCGCCGCGTGCTGGATGCCGGCACCTGCTGGCGGCGCAGGTCCAGTACGCGGCGATCGGCTCAGTAGCGCATCAGCGCAAGATCGGCCAGCAGGCCGGGGCCACCCGGTTGCCATCCCAACCGTTGTTGCGTCTGTGCGCCGGATGCAGGGAGATCGTGGCTGGCAAATCGCGTCAGCCAGCCGAAATGCGCCTGCGTCTGGTCGACCGGCAGCGCGACCACCGGCACGTTCAAGCCATGGCCGATGGCCTCGGCGATCGCGCGCAGCGGGACGCCCTCTTCGGCAACTGCGTGATACTTGCTGCCGGCATTGCCGGCTTCCGCCGCCAGCCTGTACAGGCGTGCCGCATCCCGCAGGTGGACTGCCGGCCAGCGGTTGCACCCATCGCCGACGAACGCCGATCGTCCAGTTGTGCGCGCCACCTCGATCAAGTTGCTGACCAGGCCTTGCTTGATCCGATCGTGTACCTGCGGGAGCCGCACCACCGACACATTGACACCGCGCTGCAGTAGCGAGGCGGCGGCTTCCTCGGAGGCCGCGCGCGGCAATACGCTCGAACTGGCGATGGGATTGGTTTCCAGCGCTGGCTCGCCTGCCACTGCGTTCGCCGTCCCGGTAGTGGAGGTGATGACCAATGGACGCTTGGAGCCGGCCAGTGCCGAGCCAAGCGCGTCGATGACATGCCGATCTGCCTCGCAATTGGCGACAAAGCGCGAGAAATCGTGGTTGAACGCGGTGTGGATAACCGCATCGGCCAGCGCAGCCGCCTGCTGCAGGCCATCGAGGTCGTCAAGCGTTCCGCGATGTACCTGCGCGCCTGCGGCGACAAGCGTGGCGACGGCTGGCTCCGAGCGTGCCAACCCGGTGACATGGTGACCGGCATGGAGGAGGTCGGCGATGATGGCAGACCCGATGAATCCGGTCGCGCCAGTGACGAAAATGCGCATTGCGTGTGCTCTTGAGGGTTGTCCAGAGCGACTATCCTGCGAGCGATGAGCCGCTTGCGAAACTCGCATTGCGTGCGTGACCGGTGGGCCTGCAATGGCAGTGGATGCAGCGTGCGCCTGCGTCGGCGATGGCCGCCACCGCTCACATTTCAGCCGCCAGACCACGGTGAAACGGATGCTGTGCGGCGCGTGTGAGGGTCTTCCGGCGCTAGCGCGGGCATGCCCAGATAGCCGAACACGGCGCGGCCGATGCGCTGTTCCAGACCGGCGCGATCGTGCTCTCCACGGTCGCCGGCCGCATTGACCATGCCGCGGACGATGGCAATGACATCGTCGATCGCGGCGGCGCTATCGGCTTGCGACGGGATATCTGCACGTTCCAGTAATTGGCCGACCAGTGCCGCCATCGCGACGATGAAGGGCGCCAGTTCCCGGGCAATCACTGGGCGTGTCTGCTCGAAGTCGAGCAGGCGCGCCAGCTCCGGTCGATGCAGTTGCTGATTGACCGCAGCGCCGATGAGCCGCAACAACGCGCCTCGACCATCCGGCGCCTGCCGCGCGTCCCCGGCGTCGGCCAGAAACGCATTGCGCTCCCGTTGGCACAACGCAACGATGAGCGCGTCCTTGCCGGGAAAATACTGATACAGCGAACCGATGCTGACCCCGGCTCGCTGCGCCACGCGATTGGTGGTCAGCCGCTCCGCTCCGTCGGTCTCCAGCAGACACGCCACCGCCTCCAGAAGGACGGCGACGGTGTATTCGGCTCGCGATTGCTGCGGAACCTTGCGCGGACGTACCGCCGATGGATGCTGTTTGGTCACGATTCCAGGCAGTCAGAAGCCGGTGCGGCCCCGCAGTCTACCGACATCGCCTGTCACACATGGGCGCTGGCCCACCTGCGTGGCAGGCGGCGTCTGTCACGCGCTGAGCCTGTGCGAATGCCCGGGCTGCGTGTCTGCGGCCTGCCTGGCGGCGGTGCGCTCGATCGACGACACGCGAACACGCGGCGTTGCGTCTTCCGATGCCAAGCGGAACACCGCTATGGCACGGGTCAGGTCCGCGGCTTGATCTTCCATGCTGCGCGCCGCCGCGGTGGCTTCTTCCACCAATGCGGCGTTTTGCTGGGTCATTTCGTCCAGCTGCATTACCGTGGTGCTGACCTGCTCGATGCCGGCGCTTTGCTCGGTGCTGGCGGCGGTGATCTCGGCCATGATCTCGGTCACGCGCTTCACCGAGCTGACCACGTCGGTCATGGTGCTGCCGGCCTGTTGCACCAACTCCGAGCCTTGCGCCACTTTTTCCACCGAATCAGAAATCAGTTGTTTGATCTCCTTGGCGGCACCGGCCGAGCGCTGCGCCAGGGCGCGCACTTCGGTGGCAACCACGGCAAACCCACGGCCTTGTTCGCCTGCGCGTGCCGCTTCCACCGCTGCATTCAAGGCCAGGATATTGGTCTGGAAGGCGATGCCGTCGATCACTCCGATGATGTCGGAAATGCGCGCGGACGATTGCGTGATCGCCTGCATGGTGTTCACCACTTCCTGCACCACGCGACCGCCGCTTTCGGCCACTTCCCCGGTGCCCTTGACCAGTTGGTTCGCCTGCCGCGCGTTGTCGGCGTTCTGGCGCACGGTGGAGGTGAGTTCTTCCATCGAAGCGGCGGTTTCTTCCAGATTCGCCGCCTGATGTTCGGTACGCGTGGACAGGTCGGCATTGCCGCTGGCGATCTCGCCTGCCGCGGTGTTGATCATTTCGGCCGAGTGCTGGATACCCTGCACGATACTGGTCAATTGAATGGCGGTGCGGTTCGCCGCATCGGCCAGACGACCGAAAGCCCCTTCGTAATGCGACGCCACGCGCTGCGACAGATCGCCATCGGCGATCGCGGCCATGATGCGGCCTACATCGTCCAGCCCTGCGTCGGCCTGCTGCATCAGCCGGTTCAAGGCCTGCACCATTTCCGCAAACGCGAACTGATAGCGCGCCTGATCGCCACGTGCGGAGAAATCGCCGCGCGCGGCTGCATCGGCCAGACGCGCGATGTCGCTGTTGATTGCCGACAGATTGTCTTTGACCGTATCCAGCGCCTGATGCAGGGCTGCGCGCTGGCCAGGCAGGCGACGCATGTCGCGGCGTAGATCGCCACGGCCGTAGTCGCTCATCACATCCATGGCTTCGTTGATGGCATCCAGGTGTTCGAACACCACCGTGTTGACGCCGTGCGCCAGCGTGCCGTAATCGCCAGGAAAATCTTCCGGAATGCGGTGCGCGATGTTTTCGCCCTGCTGCAGGCGGATCATCGTCTGCATCTCGCCATTAAAGCGCTGTAGCTGGTTTTGCATCTGCTGCATGCTATGCATCAGCTGGCCGGTTTCGTCGCGCGATTCCACCCGGATGTCGTTGTCGAAGTGGCCCGAGGCGATCGCCTCGGCAGTGCGCGAGGCGGCGCGTAGCGGCGCCGACATGGCCGAGGCGATCAACCAGCACAGACCGATCACCAGCGCCACCAGGGCGCCGCCAATCAACGTCAAGGTGCGGGTGAATCCCAACGCCTGCACTTGAATGTCTTCGGCGTACACGCCCATCACCAGCACCCAGTTCCAGGCCGGGAAGGTTTTGGCGTAGCTGATTTTCGGCAGCTGTTCCTTCTTGCCCGGCTTGGGCGCGTCGTAATAGCTGAAGCCGTCGCCGCTATCGATGGCGGTCTTGATGTCGCGATACACGTACTGCCCGGCATCGCTCTTGTAGTCGGTCATGTCGCTGCCGACCGGACGCTTGGGATGCATCAGGATGCGCATCTGCGGGTCGACGATGAAGAAGTAATCCACGCCATCGTTGGTACGCATATCGGCCAGCGTGGTGCGTGCGGCTTCCTTGGCTTGCTCCAGACTCAGCTCACCGGCTTTGACCTTGTTGGCGTAGTGCTGCATCACGGTGAGGCCCATCTCCACCTCGGTCTTGACGCTGAGCTTGCGCGCCTCAACCAGGTCCAGATATTGCAGGCGCGCTGCGGCCATCGCCAGCAGGATCACGCCCACGGTCAATAGCGTGCACAACAGCACGAACTTACGGGTGAGTGGGAGATTGGCAACGTAACGACGCAACAGGGAAACAACCGGCATGAGAACGACATCCAAAACGCGCACAAGCGCCATGGTGTGGATAACGGCTGATGAACGCCGGTGTTGAATGCCATCTGCGGCAGCGTCTGCTTATTTGAGATATGCGTTGCGTAACGACGGCATGCAGATGTGAGTCCAGGGGCGCCATTGGTTGTCATGCGCGTGTTCGATCACAACGCATCGCATCCAATGGCTCTCCTGCGCTGTCTACGTTGTCCTTGTCACTGTCTAGGTTGTCCCAAGGACATCTGCCGTGTTCAATCCGCTCGCAAACAACACAATGATCAGCCGCACTGCACGAAGCACTCCGTCGTGCAGTGCGGCCCGCAGAAGTCTTCGATGCACTGGCGGCGCGCGCTGCATGCATGCCGCCAGTCGCTCAGCTTGCCGCGCAGAAGCCAAACTCAGCCGTTGCACCGGCAGCCAGGGTACGGTTGAAGTCCACGCCGCTGGCCTGGAGCGTGCTGCCGCTCTGCGACCAGGTGACATTCCAGGTGTTGTTGACGGTGCCGGTGACCGTCAGCGAGATCGACCACGTGCCGCTGGCGGTGCCGGTGTTGGTGACTTGCACGCGATTACAGTAGCCACCGTTCCACGTGCTGTCCGGGATCACCTTCGTGCTGAAGCCAGTGCTCGGCGTCGGTGTTGGAGTCGGCGTGGGGGTTGGCGTTGGCGTCGGTGTGATGCTGCTTGCTGTGCCCCACAGTGTCCGCAACAGGGTCATCTTGTCTTCCCGCACAGTGGTCCAGTCGTCGCGCAGGATGCCGCCGGTGTCGCCGCTGTTGGGGTTCCACGACCAGTAGAACGCTTCGTTGATGCCCTTGCTGCGCAGGTACTTCACCAGCGCGTCCTGCCACACCTTGTCGCGCGCATCGCCTTCGCCGTACTTGCCGCCGAATTCGCCGAGCAGCAGCGCGTGATTGCCGGCGAACTGGCCGAAGTGACGGTCCCAGATGGCGGGCATGTTGGTGGGGAAGTTGCTGTCGTTGAAGTACGGCTGGACAAACACATCAGGGCCGTACACATGCGGTGCCAGCAACAGACGGTTGGCCGGAATATTGAGCGGGGTGCAGGCCAGCGGCTGCAGGTTGCCGCCCCAGAAGGTGCCGCCATTGGTCGAGCAGACCGGGTTGTCGGTGATGCCTTCCACCGCAATGATCCACTTCGGCGCTACCGCCAGGACGGCGGCCGATCCACGTTCGGCGGCCTTGTTCCAGTCGGTGGCAGCATTGCCGGTGCCCCAGGTAGCGGCGCCGTGCGGCTCGTTCTTCAGATCCACGCCGATCACGCTCGGCACGTTCTTGTAGCGATTGGCGACAAAGCGCAGATCGTCCAGCCATTGCGCTTCGGAATACGAGCCGGTGTACCACAGCTCGGAAATGGCGGCGCAATCGGGGGTGTGGTGATCCAGCAGCACATACATGCCACGTGCGTTGAATTCGTTGATCACCTTGTCGAGAATCTGCAGCGATGTCAGGCCCTGCAAGTCGGCGTTGCGGCTGTAGTCGATGCTGGTGGGCATGGTGTCGCTGCGCAGCGTGGCCGGGCAGAACGGCAGGCGCACGGCATTGAAGCCCAGGCCCTGCATCTGGTTGATCATCTCCTTCCAGTTGCGTGCCCATAGACCATGCATGACATGGTTGCCGGTTTCGAACCCAAACACGTTGACGCCCTTGAGCTGAACCACGTTGCCCTTGTCGTCGACGATCTTGTTCTTGCTGACCGAATAGCTGAAAGCCGGTGCAGCGGTTAGCGCTAACACAGTTGCCAATGCAAGCGTACTTGCAGCCCTGAAGATGGACATGATGGTCTCCCTGGATAACCGAACTCGACAGCCGAGCGCGGTAGAGGGGGGCATCTTGGTCTGCGACTGCGCGGCGTGGCGTGACCGGTGCCACAGAAGAGCGCAGTGGCGCACCGATCACACCCAAGCTGCGGGCGAGGTCGCTTTCCCGCACACTAGGGTTGCTGCGTGCTGTCCGCAGGCTGTCCTTTCTGTTCCCGGAGTGTCCCAATGTCCTTATTGCGTGCCGACTTGGCGCAATGGCGCGCCTCCCCCGCGCGCGAACTACTGGCCGGTGCGGTGGCCACGTTTGCCCTGATTCCCGAAGTGATTGCATTCGCGTTCGTGGCCGGGGTGGATCCGCAGGTGGGCCTGTTCGCATCTTTCGTGATTGGCATCGTGATTGCGTTCTGTGGCGGACGTCCGGCGATGATTTCTGCGGCAGCAGGCTCGGTGGCGCTGGTGGCTGCACCGCTGGTGGCTGCGCACGGGCTGCCGTATCTGCTGGCTGCCGGCTTGCTGGCCGGCGCAGTGCAAATTTTATTCGGACTATTGCGGTTAGGCGTGCTGATGCGCTTCGTCAGTAGCTCGGTGCGCACTGGTTTCGTCAATGCGCTGGCAGTGCTGATCTTCACGGCGCAATTGCCGCATCTGCGGGGCGCCAATCTGACCACCTGGGTCATGCTGGGTGTAGGCTTGGCGATCATCTACGGCCTGCCGCGTCTGCGCGTGCCGGGGTTATCGGCAATTCCCTCGCCGCTGGTGTGCATCCTGCTGCTCACCGTTGCCGGCACTGCGCTGCATCTGCCGCTGGAGACCGTGGCCGATCTTGGCAAGCTGCCCAATGCCCTGCCGTTCCTGCAGTGGCCCTCGGTCCCGTTGACGCTGGAAACGCTGCGCATCATCGCGATGCCGGCGCTGGCGATTGCGATGGTGGGCTTGCTCGAGTCGATGATGACCGCGCGCGTGGTCGATGAACTCACCGACACGCCCAGCAACAAGAACCGCGAATGCACCGGGCTAGGTATCGCCAACGCTGCGGCCAGTCTGTTCGGTGGCATTGCCGGCTGCGGCATGATCGGGCAGACCGTGGGCAACGTGAAATATGGCGGCCGTGGCCGGCTATCCACATTGTTTGCCGGCGTATTCCTGCTGATCCTGATGGTGGCGCTCAAGCCATGGGTGTCGCAGGTGCCGGTGGTCGCGCTGGTGGCGATCATGGTCATGGTGTCGGCAGAGACCTTCGACTGGCGCTCGTTGCGCACGGTGGTCACCAACCCGCGCACGTCCAGCGTGGTGATGGCGGCCACTGTGGCGGTGACGTTGTTCACCCACAATCTTGCGGCAGGCGTGGCGGTAGGCGTGCTGCTGAGCGGAGTGTTCTTCACCTTCAAAGTGGCCGGGCTGCTGCAGATCACGCACGACGACAGCGCCGCAGGCGTGCGCACCTACACCGTGCGCGGACAGGTGTTCTTCGCCTCGGCCGATGTGTTCATCGACGCCTTCGATGCACGGCAGGTACCCGGCAGCGCGGTGGTGCTCGATGTCAGCCGCGCCCACTTCTGGGACATCACCGCGGTGGCGGCACTGGACAAGGTGGTGCAGCGCCTGCGCCATCACGATCTGGATGTGCAGGTGAAAGGCTTGAATGCGGGCAGCAGGCGCCTGATGCAGCAGCATGCCCTGGGCGAGGACGCGTTGGAGTCTGCGTTGCCCTGAGCAGGGCCACACGGCCTGGGCGCTATCCGCAGCCATGCCGCGCACGCAGTGCCCCGGCTGTCAATGCGCTGCGCGCAGCTGCGAACGAATTCAAGTTCGGGTGGGCGATGCCGATGATTCGGCATCGTGATTGCCGGTCGTTGCCGTGAAGCCAGTGCGTTCCAGCCCGAGGTGTGTGTCTGCATGCCCTGCCCGGCGCTGCGGGCGCGTGTCTGTTCCCGGGGGAGCGCGCTCATGACCAACGCACCCTTGCTGGAACGGATGGTGGACCTGACCGCCATCCGCGATGCCGATCTGCTCGACCTCAGCCTGTTGCGTACCGTGCGCGAGGTCTGCGCTACCGAAGAACTGTCGCTGCTGCGCATCGCCCCGGACGGCCGCAGCATGGCCGAAACGCGTCTACGCGACGACGGCCGGCTGTCGCTGACGGTGGCCGAGATCCACGATGCGCAGACGCGTGCGCAGCTGGCCGAGGTGCACGGGCCGGGCGATGTGGTGCGGCTGCAGGAAGACGGCCGCGCCTTGCTGGTCTACCCGATGATGGAAGCGCGCGGCATCCGCACCTGCCTGCGGGTGGGCGGTGCACGCATTCCTGGCAGTGCCGAGCAAGCGATGCTGCAGGGCTTTGCGCGCTTCTTCCAGAATTACCGTAGCCTGCTCGACGACGCCCAGCGCGACGCACTGACCGGCCTGCGCAACCGCAAGACCTTCGACGATGTGATCCTGCGGCTGTTTGCGGGCGGTGCCGAATCCGTAGCCGAGCAGGGCGTGTGGCTGGGCATCGTCGACATCGATCACTTCAAGCGCGTCAATGACACCTTCGGGCATCTGTACGGCGACGAAGTGCTGCTATTGGTTGCCCAGCTGATGCAACGTACGTTTCGCCAGGACGACCTGCTGTTCCGCTTCGGCGGCGAAGAGTTCGTGATCGTGTTGCGCGGCGTGGGCCGCGATACCGCTGTGAGTCTGTTTGAACGGTTCCGGCTGGCCGTGGCCGAGCACCTGTTCCCGCAGGTGGGGAAGGTCACGCTCAGTACGGGCATCGTCGAACTGATCCACGGCCGGCTGATCAGCGAAATGCTGGACGAAGCCGACAAGGCGCTGTACTGGGCCAAGCAACACGGCCGCAATCGCGCGGCGGTCTATGCCGAGCTGATTGCCGGCGGGCAGTTGCAGCAGGTGACACAACCGGTGGGCAGCGTCGATCTGTTCTGAGCCGCCGCGCCGCGTTGAAACAGGCCAGCGGCCCATTGGCCATAGACAAACGCATCGACCTTCATCCGGTCACAGCGCAATGGCACTGCACGCATCGGCGCAGTTGCAGGTATCGGCCTGCACGCGATGCTGGCTACACTCCAGTGCTATCCATGCTGTGGGGTGTGCAATGAAGCGAGTTGCCGTAGGACTTCTGGCGATGGCGGTCTCTACCGCGCTGATGGCGGCGACGCCGAGTTTCGATGGCGCGCGCATCTCGCGCGACGTTAAGGAACTGGCCTCCGACGCCTATGAAGGCCGCGGCCCGGCCACTGCCGGCGAAGAAAAGACCATTGCCTACCTGAGCAAGCAGTTCGCCGAGGCCGGCCTGCAGCCGGGCGGCGATCTGAGCAGCGGCAAGCGTGCCTGGACCCAGGCCGTGCCATTGCGGCGCGCCGATATCGTCGGCACGCCGACGATTGCCGTGCAGAACGCCGGCAAGCCGCACGCGCTGACCCAGGGCAAGGAAATCGCTATCCGCGCCGCACTGGATGGCTCATCCACGGTGGATATTGCCAACGCGCCGCTGGTGTTCGTCGGCTACGGCGTCAAGGCGCCGGAGCGCAACTGGGACGACTTCAAGGGTGTGGACTTGAAGGGCAAGATCGCCGTGGTGCTGATCAACGACCCGGATTTCGAAACCGGCAAGGGTGATTTCGACGGCGTCGGCATGACCTACTACGGCCGTTGGACCTACAAGTACGAAGAAGGCGCGCGCCAGGGCGCACTCGGCGTGTTGGTGGTGCACGAAACCGCACCGGCCTCGTACGGCTGGGACACGGTGGCCAGCTCCAACACCAACACCATGTTCGATGTGGTGCGCGATAACCCGCGCAGCGCGCATCCCACCCTGGAAGGCTGGATCCAGCGCGATCTGGCCACGGAGCTGTTCACGCATGCCGGACTGGATTTCGAGGCCTTGAAGAAGCAGGCGCAGACGCGCGGCTTCAAGCCGGTCGAACTCAAGAACCAGCGTTTGAGCGCCAGCTATCAGGTCAAATCCGACGTGATCACTTCGCACAACGTCGTGGCGCGGCTGGAAGGTGGCAAGCGTCCCAACGAAACGCTGATCTACAGCGCGCACTGGGACCACATCGGCGTCGGCAAGCCGGATGCACGGGGCGACACCATCTTCAATGGTGCATTGGACAACGCCAGCGGCACCGCCGCGCTGCTGGAACTGGCACGCGGTTTCGCCAAGGGGCCAAAGCCCGAGCGCTCGGTGGTGTTCCTGGCCGTCACCGCCGAAGAGAAGGGCCTGCTAGGTTCGGAGTTCTACGCCTCCAAGCCGCTGTATCCGCTGGACACCACGGTGGCGGTGATCAACATGGACGGCATGAACCCGTTCGTGCCTTCGCGCGATTTCGGTATCTACGGCACTGCAAAACTCGAACTGCTCGATCAACTGAAGAGCGTCGCCGCGCAATCCAAGCTGCGCTACACCCCCGATCCCAAACCGCAGGCCGGCTATTTCTTCCGCTCCGATCATTTCTCCTTCGCCAAGCGCGGTGTGCCGGCGCTGTCGTATGCAGCCGGCCAGGATTGGGAAGTGGGCGGCGTGGCGGCAGGCAAGGCCGCGGCCGACGACTACACCGCCAAGCGCTATCATCAGCAAGGAGACGAATGGAAGCCGGATTGGACGTTCGCCGGCGCCGCACGCGACTTGGGCGTGTTGTATGCGCTAGGCCAGCAGCTGGCCGATTCGCGTCAGTGGCCGAACTGGAGCCAAGACTCGGAGTTCCGCGCCACCCGCGACGCCAGCGAGGCGGCACGCGAGTAACAACCGCTGCCAACGCTGCTGCTCGGCGATCAGGCGCGCTGCGGTGGTTCGTGCGGCATGTCGTGGGTGTACACGCCGCTTTGAGTGTGCGTTGCCCGCCGGGTGCTTGTTCTTGTTGGCCATCGCCACCTGCAACTGTTCTGGTGCGGTGTCCTCGCTGCTTGCAGGACCGTTGGCGGCATGGATGCCGCCAACGAGCCCCTACAGATGGGTTCACGGCGAGTCTTGCAAGCGGCGGGGGAACGCGCATTCGACCAGCCAGGCTTTGCCCCAAGTCACCGAACGCATCCGCACAACGCAACGCCCCGGACTCCGGATTGTCGTTGGGCAAGCAACCAGCAATTGCCTGGCGCGTTGTCCCGCAAACGCCGGGGGCACCGCGCACGCGCACTGCCAAGCATTGGACCTAAGGGCTTGACCGTATCGAATGCCGCTGTACCGCCAACACCCCGTCACTGCAACCGATTGCACGTCTTGGCACACCAATTGCAGTTCTCCCGCATGACAGGCTTGCCGGTGGCCCGTGACAGCGTCCACGTCACACTGCAATCTGTTGGGGTTGCGTTCGGTCGCTGCGGCGTAGTCTGCCGCGCGGTCCTCGTCGGGAGGGGCGAAGACCGCAAAGCGGCCTTCGTTCCTTTAACGGTCGATTCTTTAAGATGAGCTGCGGCGTGAGGTCGCAGCCAGGAGAACTTGTGCATCGGAGTGGTTTCAGAGCGTCTTGGTCGCACACCGTCGGGCTCGCCCGCGTTACCGCGTGCCAGGCAACATCGCACTGCATGGCGGGGATGGACCTCCCGTTTCAGCCCGCACTGTCGCCCTCGCGCGACGGGCAGCCCTGATGGATGGCACCGTGACTCGTTCCCCGACACCAACTGCAATGCCCCCCGTTTCTGCGCTTGATGCCGGTCAGCCCACGCTGCCACCGGAAGCGCCGTTGGCAATGCCCGAGCAGAACTTGCGCGAAGGTAGCCTGCAAGTGCGCCACCAGCGCACCTCGCCAGCCGGCATCGGCGTGCGGCGCTTCTATCTGATCGGCGGCACCTTCGCCACCACTGCCGTCGCGGTGTGGGTGATGCTCAGCGTGCTGTGGCCTGACGGCATCAGTGTGCTGGAAGGCTGCCTGCTTGGACTGTTTATCCTGCTGTTCGCCTGGATCGCCATGTCCTTCGCGAGCGCCGTGGCCGGCTTCGTCACCGTCGTGGCCCGAGCCGGGCGCAAGCTCGGCATCGACCCGGACGAATCGCTGCCCGCGCTGCGCTCACGCACCGCGCTGTTGATGCCCACGTATAACGAAGATCCGCGCCGGTTGCTGGCCGGCCTGCAGGCGATCTACGAATCGGTGGCCGAAACCGGGCAGCTGGAGCACTTCGACTTCTTTGTCCTCAGCGACACCACCCGCGAGCACATCGGCCGCGCCGAGGAACTGGTGTATAGCGAACTTTGCGACCGGGTTGGCGGGCATGGCCGCATCTTCTACCGCCGTCGCGCCGACAATGCCGCACGCAAGGCCGGCAACGTGGCCGACTGGGTGCGCCGCTTCGGTGGCAGCTATCCGCAGATGCTGATCCTGGACGCCGACAGCGTGATGACCGGCGACACCATCGTGCGGCTGGTCGCTGGCATGGAAAACAACCCGGACGTGGGTCTGATCCAGACCCTGCCGGCGGTGGTCAACGGGCAGACGCTGTTTGCGCGCATGCAGCAGTTCGGCGGCCGCGTGTATGGCCCGATCATCGCCTTCGGCGTGGCCTGGTGGCATGGCGCCGAGAGCAATTACTGGGGCCACAACGCCATCATCCGCACCCAGGCCTTCGCCGATCATGCCGGCCTGCCGTCGCTGCGCGGGCGCAAGCCGTTCGGCGGGCATGTGCTCAGCCACGACTTCGTGGAAGCGGCACTGATGCGGCGTGGCGGTTGGGCCATGCACATGGTGCCGTACCTGCAGGGCAGCTACGAAGAAGGCCCGCCCACGCTCACCGACCTGCTGATCCGCGACCGCCGCTGGTGCCAGGGCAATCTGCAGCACGCCAAGGTGGTCAGCGCCAAGGGCCTGCACTGGATCAGCCGCATGCACATGCTGATCGGCATCGGGCACTACTTCACCGCACCGATGTGGGGCCTGCTGATGCTGATCGGTATCGGCATTCCGCTGGCCGGCGGCGGCATCGATCTGGCCGGCGACCTGCCGTTCTCGCCCGCCCGTTACTGGCATGGCAGCAGCCAGGGCAATGCGATCTGGATCTTCGTCTGCACCATGTTCGTGCTGCTGGCGCCCAAGCTGCTGGGCTACATCGCGCTGCTGCTCAACCCGCGCGAACTGCGTGCCTGCGGCGGCGCCATTCGCGCGCTGCTGAGCATCCTGCTGGAAACCGTGCTGGCCGCGCTGATGGCGCCGGTGGTGATGTACCTGCAGTCGCGTGGCGTGTTCGAAGTGCTGGCCGGCAAGGATTCGGGCTGGGATGCGCAGGTGCGCGACGACGGCAAGCTGTCGTGGCCGGCGCTGTTGCGCAGTTATGGCGGCCTGACCGTGTTTGGCCTGTTCATGGGGGCAGTGGCCTATGCGGTCTCGCCGGCGCTGGCCGCGTGGATGGGGCCGGTGATCGTCGGCATGGCGTTGTCGATCCCGGTGGTGGCGCTGACCTCGCTGCGCCGCAGTGGCATGGCGCTGCGCCGTGCCGGCATTTTCTGCATCCCCGAAGAACTCGATCCGCCCAAGGTGCTGGTGCGCGCGTCTGAGCTGCGCCGCGCCGCCGCGCTGGAACCGTCGCTGATCTGAGCCCCCACCGGTGCTGGTCCTGCTGATCCAGCGCCGGTGGGACGTTGTGGAGTGGCTGCCCGTCGCGGCTACATGCGCGCAGCGCCGTCTGCGTGCCGGTGATCTGGCCCGCCCGTCGCACAAGGCATAATGCCCAGCCCGCAAGCGGAGCTGGATGATGCTGGAAGTAATCGAACGCGAGACCGGACCGAACCCGCAATGGAGCGTGCTGTGGCTGCACGGCCTGGGCGCCGATGGCAGCGACTTCGCTCCGATGGTGCCCGAGCTGGTGCGCCCGGACTGGCCGGCGCTGCGCTTCGTCTTCCCGCATGCGCCGATCCGCCCGATCACCATCAATAACGGCGTGCGCATGCGCGGCTGGTACGACATCGTCGGCATGGACTTCGCCAGCCGTGCCGACAAGGCCGGCATCGCCGAATCGGTGGCCCAGGTCGAGGCCTTGATCGCCCATGAGCAGTCGCGCGGCATCGCGCCCGAACGCATCCTGCTGGCCGGCTTCTCGCAAGGCGGCGCGGTGACGTTGGCCGTGGGCCTGCAGCGCAGCGTGCCGCTGGCCGGGTTGATCGCGCTGTCGACCTATCTGCCGGATCCCACCGCGGCCGCCACCCAGCTGCAGTCGGCCGCAACCCGCCAGCCACTGTTTATGGCGCATGGCACGGCCGATCCGGTGGTGCCGTTCGCGGCCGGCCAGGCCAGCATGCAGACCTTGCGCACGCTCGGCTTCGCCCTGGACTGGCACACCTATCCGATGGGCCACCAGGTCTGCCTGGAAGAGATCGAGGCCTTGCGCGACTGGATGCAGGCGCGCTTCACCGCCGCCTGATCCCCATGGCCCAGCCCGCGCCGCAGATCGCCTGGATGCCGGACCTGTGCCGGCTGCCACGGTTGGGCGCGATGCTGGGGTTGGCCGAACTGGTGGTGCTGGTGGTAACCCTGGTGCCCGATGCCGGCGCCGCGCGCAGCATCACCCTGTCGCGCTTCGTCTCGGCCAGCGGCCTGGCGCTCTGGCTGGCGCTGGCAGTCACCGTGTTGTTGTGTGCACTGCGGCCTTCGCTGTCGCGACTGCCGGCCAGGCTGGGTGGGCTGGCCGCGCTGCTGATTGCCGCGCTGGTGGCGATGCTGGGCGCCGGCATCGTGCACGGGCTGTACGCCGTCCTGGGCCAGGCCCCGCTTGGTCCGTTGGTCGGTTTCTGGCGCTTCACCCTGGGCAGCGCCGCCACGGTGGTGCTGATCACCGCGCTGGCGCTGCGCTATTTCTACGTCAGCGACCGCTGGGAAGCGCAAGTGCAGGCCAACGCGCGTGCCGAAGCCGACGCCTTGCAGGCACGCATCCGCCCGCACTTCCTGTTCAACAGCATGAACCTGATCGCCAGCCTGCTGCGGCGCGACCCGGTGGTGGCCGAGCAGGCGGTGCTGGATCTGTCGGATCTGTTCCGCGCCGCGCTGGGCGCCGGCGAAGGCGTGTCCACCCTGCGTGCCGAGTGCGAGCTGGCCGAGCGCTATCTGGCCATCGAATCCTTGCGTCTGGGCGAGCGCCTGCAGGTGCGCTGGCACCGCCAGGAACCGTTGCCATGGGAGCTGCCGATGCCGCGCCTGGTGCTGCAGCCGCTGGTCGAAAACGCGGTGCTGCACGGGGTCTCGCGCATGCCCGAGGGCGGCACGCTGTACCTGTCGCTGCGCCAGCGCGGCAGCCAGTTGCAGATCCGCATCGTCAACCCCGCTCCGCAACCGGGAACCCAGTTGCCGCTGCTGGCCGGCGCCGGGCATGCGCAGGCCAGCATCTCGCACCGGCTGGCGTTCCAGTTCGGTGCCGGGGCACGGATGGCGGCCAGCTGGGCTGAAGGCTACTATGCCTGCGAGATCACATTGCCGCTGCCGTGAGGGGAAAGTCACTGCAGCAAGGGGGATGTCCATGACGGCCACGCAAGTGCGGGTGCTGATCGCCGATGACGAGCCACTGGCGCGCGAGCGCCTGCGCATGCTGCTGGGCGAGCATCCGCAGGTCGAGGTGATCGGCGAGGCCGAAAACGGCCAGCAGGTCCTGCAGCAGTGCGAACAGCTGCATCCGGACCTGGTGCTGCTGGATATCGCCATGCCCGGTGTCGACGGCCTGGAAACCGCGCGGCTGCTGCGCCAGAGCCAACCACCGCCGGCGGTGGTGTTCTGCACCGCCTACGACCAGCATGCCTTGTCGGCGTTCGACGCTGCCGCGCTGGATTACCTGATGAAACCGGTGCGCCCGGAACGTTTGGCCGCGGCCCTGGAAAAGGTCGCCACGTTTTTGGCCGGGCGCGTGCCCGGCGTCGCGCCGCGGCCGTTGCGCACCCACCTGTGTGCGCGTCTGCGTGGCAGCCTGCGGCTGATCGCCATCGGCGACATCCGCTACCTGCAGGCCGAAGAGAAGTACGTCATCGTCCACCACGCCCGTGGCGAAGACCTGATCGAAGAGTCGCTGAAATCGTTGGAAGACGAATTCGCCGACCGCCTGGTGCGTATCCATCGCAATTGCCTGGTCGCGCGCGACGAACTGGTGGAACTGCGTCGCAGCGGCGATGGTCAGGTGCACGCGGTACTGCGCAACGTGCCGCAAACCCTGGAAGTGAGCCGTCGTTGTGTGGCCAGCCTGCGCGATCAATTGCGTCAACTGTGAGTTCTGCGCCGGCTCCGCGATAATGCCGGCATGACCACGCTCCGTATCGCCACCCGTAAAAGCCCGCTCGCCCTTTGGCAGAGCGAACACGTCGCCGCCGCGTTGCGTCAGCACCACCCCGGACTGGAGGTCGTGCTGGTGCCGATGAGCACCCGTGGCGACGAAGTGCTGGACCGCTCGCTCGCCGCGATCGGTGGCAAGGGCCTGTTCCTGAAGGAGCTGGAGCTGGCGATGTTGCGCGGCCAGGCCGATTGCGCCGTGCATTCGCTCAAGGATGTACCGATGGAACTGGACGACCCGTTCGTGCTGCCGGCGATCCTGGAGCGTGGCGACCCGGCCGATGCGCTGGTGTCCAATCTCTACGCCAGCCTGCAGGCGCTGCCGCTGGGCGCACGCGTGGGCACGTCTTCGTTGCGTCGCCAGGCGCAGTTGCGCGCTGCACGCCCGGACCTGGAATTGATCGACCTGCGCGGTAACGTCAACACGCGGCTGGCGAAGCTCGACAACGGTGGCTACGACGCCATCGTGCTGGCCTGTGCTGGCCTGCAGCGGCTCGGGTTGGACGCACGCATCAGCGCGCGGCTGGATGCGCCGCAATGGTTGCCGGCGCCTGCGCAGGGCGCGGTAGCGGTGGAATGCCGTGGCGACGATGCGCGCATCCACAGCTGGCTGGCGGTGCTGGATGCCGGCCGCACGCGCGCCTGTGTGGAAGCCGAGCGGGCCATGAATCGCGCGCTGCACGGCAGCTGTCATGTGCCGGTGGCCGCCTTCGCGCGCTGGGAAGGCGAGGGTTTGTTCCTGCAGGGCATGGTCGGCAGCGCCAGCGACGGCCGCTTGATCCATGCCGACGCGCACGGCAGCGCCGAAGCTACCGAAGACCTGGGCCGCCGCGTTGCGCAAGGCCTGTTCGACAAGGGCGCCGCGCAGTTGCTGGCCGAGCTGTGACGCGACCGCGGCGCTCACGCGTGGCGACTTGATCCATACCGCCAGCGGCATCTGACGTCACTGCATCGACGCGGTCGCGACTGAGCAAACCCAACGCCGGATCGCCGCGATGCGGCCTACCCGGAGTACGCGATCCTGGCACGAGCGGCCTTGGCCGCAAGAAGCGTTACCGGGAGGCCATCGCCAGCAAAACCACCGCGGGCTTCACTGGGAAAGCCCGCGCGGCCAAACCGTTCCTACAGAGCGCCAATCGCTTACTTGAACGTGTAGACCAGATTGACCGTCGTCAGCGTATCGGTCTTCTTGTCGCCGTCGCTGACCTCGCTGTTGTGGCGCATCTGCCACGCAGCCTTCAGCGCGAAATGCGAGTTCATGCTGACCTGCACGCCGAAATCGTTCTGCGCGTAGGTGTTGTATTCGCCCGATTCCACCAGCAGCGTGTTGATCACATCGGTGTTGTCGGTGACGGTGTACTTCAGGTCGAACAGGCCGCGGCCGATCAGGCCGGTTTCGTTGCGGTCTTCGTTGCTGTTGTGCGCGCGGCGCACACCCGGGCCCACCTGCGCGTCCAGATAGAACCGGTCGGCGTCGATCAGGCGCGTGCCGTAGCCGATACCGAAGGTGGCCAGGCGGTCGTAGGTGGCGAAGTCGTCGTGCTCGTAGCGGCCGGTGGCAGTGAGCTGGCGGTGTTCGCCCAGCTGCAGTGCGCTGCCGACGCTGCCGGTGTAACGCTCGGCAGTGGTCTGGCGTTCGCGCGTGGTGCTGCCGTCCTCGTTGGTGTTGGTGTATTCCGAGCTCGAACGCAGTGCAGTGGCATCCAGGCTGTGGATCCAATCGCCGTCGGTGTAGCGCAGGCGCACACGGCCGTTGAGGCTGTCGGTGGTGCTATTGCCGTTCGCGGCAGCGTAGCCGAGCTCGCCGCTGCTGCCGCTCCAGGGCGAGGGCACCAGCGCAGCGGCAGGGTCAACCGGCGTCGGCGCGACCGCGATCGACTGGGCCCACACGGTGGGCGTGATCAACAACAGTGGCAACAGGGCAGTCAACGGGGCACGGCGGGACATTGGCAGCTCGCTTTGGAGGGCAGGGGATGGGTGGAAGCGATTTCATGATAGCGGACTGTGCGGTGCCGTTATTGACAAGTGAACGTGCCGCTTCATTGAGGGTTCGGGCACAGGACACCGCGTGCTGCCGGGCCGATCTGCCCGGTCGTGTGCAAATGGCGACAGCAAGGGGCTGTGGCTGGCGGCATGGCCGGGAGGACGGTCGCTCGTAGCTGGTATGACCAAGGATGGTTCGGGCGCGGCGCTAGGCTCTAGGTGTGGGCCGGAGCGACCTGCGTGTCGGCGCTTGCGAGTGGCCATCGGCACCTGGCGGCGCCAGAGGTAACCCGAGCCCGGTACACGGCACGGCTCCGAGCGCGCCCTCGCGTCAGCAGGCAAGCGACACTGGCAACACATGCCGCCCACCGGCCTGGGCGGACGCTGGCTCGACCCCCGGCACGCGGTGGATGTTGCGACCGACCCAACAGACCATGCACCTGGGTCGGACGTAATCTGGGCACTCGCCACTGTCTGCCTATCGCCAGCGGCCCATCGCCAGACGGCGATGCTCACCACGCCGCGCAAAGACTCGGACATAATCGACGCATGGACCGCTATGAACGCATCAACTCCCTGCATCGCTTGCTCAAATCGGCACGCTATCCGGTCACGGTGGCGCGGCTGCAGGATGAGCTGAGCTGTTCCCGCGCAACCGTCTACCGCGATCTGGCGTTTCTGCGCGATGCGCTGATGGCGCCGGTAGAAGGCGACGGTGAATCCGGCTTCCGCTATCTCTCCGGCGAAAGCGACCGCTTCGAATTGCCGGGCCTGTGGTTGAGCTCGGAAGAGCTGCACGCGCTACTGGCGTCGCAACAATTGCTCGCGCGGACCGGCGGCGGCGTGTTGTCTTCGATGCTGGCACCGCTGCAGCAACGTATCGAAGGCTTGCTCGCTGCCCAGGCCGGCGTCTCGCAGTGGCCGGTGGATCGGGTGCGCGTCATTCCACACCGCGGCCGCAAGTTGGACGAAGCCAGCTTCCGCACCGTGGCATCCGGCGTGCTGGAGCGCAAGCAGCTGAGCTTCGATTACCGCGCACGCTCGACCGATGAATCGACCAAGCGCACGGTGTCGCCGCAGCGCATCACCCACTACCGCGACAACTGGTATCTGGACGCGTGGGACCACGGCCGCGATGGTGTGCGTAGCTTTGCGGTGGACCGCATCAACCATGCGCGCCTGCTCGATGCCGCCCCGCGCGATGTGCCCGACAGCGAGCTGGACGAGCAGCTGGCCGCCAGCTACGGCATTTTCTCCGGGGCGCCCAAGGGCTGGGCGACCATCGTGTTCAGTGCCAAGGCCGCGCGCTGGGTCGCCGACGAACATTGGCATTCCAAGCAGCAGGGCCGTTTTTTGCCGGACGGCCGCTACGAGCTCAAGTTGCCGTACAGCAATTCGCGCGAACTGCTGATGGACGTGCTGCACTACGGCTCGGATGCGGAAATCGTCGAACCCATGTCGTTGCGCGAGCAGGCCAAGGCGTTGTTGTCGCTGGCATTGAGCAATTACGACTGAGTCTGGCCGGCAGTGAATCCCTGCGCCGCGTGGCGATTGCGGGGCGTGCATGCACGACGATCGACAATGCGCCACTGCCCAGGCGCCTGGGCAAGACGACCAGGAGTGCTCAGCGCTTGTTCGGCACCTCAAACCCCAGGCGGTCCACCTGCTCGCGCAGCTGCGGCACGCGCTTGAGTTTGTCGGTGTAGATCGAATAGTCGTCGCGCATCTTGTTGACCAGCATGCGGTACTGATCGCGGCTCATGTCCGGCTTGCGCGCGAAGATCCAGGCCAGGTCGCGGCCCGGATAGGAGATCAGCATCCAGGAGCCGTCCGAGGCGATTTCCAGGATGCGCTGCTTGGCCGGGATCACCTTGTAGAACCACACCCGCCAATCGCGGTTGCCGCTGTCGGCATCGACCGAGGCGCGCGCATTGACTTCCTTTTCCGGTTCGCCGAACCCGTCGCGGTACAGATAGCGCACCGCCACCTTGCCGTCTTCGACCAGGGTGTATTCATCGCGACTGGTGACGTGACCACGCTCGACCGCGTTGGGCATGCGCGCAATCACGTACCAGGTGCCCATGATCTTGGACAGATCGACTGCCGGCTCGGTGGCGGACGTGTCCTTGGCGTGTGCCA
The DNA here is from genome assembly GCF_002846205.1 of Xanthomonas prunicola. Lineage (GTDB taxonomy): Bacteria > Pseudomonadota > Gammaproteobacteria > Xanthomonadales > Xanthomonadaceae > Xanthomonas > Xanthomonas prunicola. Next base: position 408,515 of record NZ_PHKV01000002.1, on the reverse strand, counting down.
CGGGCAGGCCGAGGACGAGCAGAAAAGCGAGGGCGATCGTAACGGTCAGGCGCATCGCAACATCACAAGGAGGCAGTTGGAGCAGCACACTACCGCATGCAGGGGGCAAGTTCGCGTCAACGGTCGGGTCTGGCATCGGTGCCGGGATGTCTTCAGCGGATTGTGGGCGGTCGGGACTGGCTGACGGGCGCCGATCAGGCGTTGGCGTCGCAACCACAGAGGTGTGGCGCGCGGCAGCAGGCCCGTCGCCGCTGGCGTATGGGTTGCCGGGACGCCGACATCGCAGCTGTCAGCAGCTGCGATCGGGCCGAGCCTGTGTGCCCTTGAGACGGCGGCAGAGCCGCGCGCCGCACAGGCCCGCGTCAAGGTCGCAGCCGGTGAGATGGACTGCGGCAATCCTGCGGGCCTGTCGTGATCCTTCCTGCACGGAGTGCCGCCATGTCGCATCGTCCTTCTTCCCGTTCCGAACGTCCTGACCTGCGCGTACTACGCCCGGTGCGGCAGATCGCCCTGGCCGGGCTGGCCCTGGTCCTGGTGTGGCCGGCCGCGCGTGGCACCAGCGAGTGGATCGGCTGGTTGCCGCTATGGCTGGTCGGCATGCCGATGCTGGCGTGGTGGAGCCTGTATCGGTTTGCCTTGCCCACCCTGGCCGGACGTGGTGGGCGCCGTGTTGCGCCCCGCCGGCGCGGGCCACAGGCACAGCGTCGGCGCGTCGTTTCGCGTGCAGCGACACGGCTACGCACCGCCTGATCAGCGCACGGCAGACGTGCGTTTGGGGCGTGCTACGGTTGGGTCCGTTTATTCGCTCACGGAAGCGCCCATGTCCAAGTGTGTCTCGGTATGCCTGGTCACCAGCCTGATCGTTGCTGGCAGCGTCTGTGCAAAAGACCGTACAAGTTCCCGCGACATCTATCTCTGGCTGGAAGACGTCACCGGCGCCAAGGCCCTGGCCTGGGTCAGGACGCAGAATGCCCGGACCGAAGCCCGGCTGGCCGCGAGCCCGGGCTTCAAACACATGGAATCCAGCATCCGTGAAGTGCTGGACTCCGACGCGCAGATTCCGTTCGTGCGTAAGGACGGCGAGTATTACTACAACTTCTGGCAGGACAGGCAGCACGAGCGCGGGATCTGGCGGCGCACCACGTTGGACGAGTACCGCAAGGCTTCGCCGAAGTGGGAAGCCGTGCTGGATCTGGATGCGCTCAACAAGGCCGAGGGCGAGAACTGGGTCTGGCATGGCGCCGACTGCCTGCGGCCCGACTATCGGCGCTGTCTGATCTCGCTGTCGCGCGGTGGCGCCGATGCGCACGTGACCCGCGAGTTCGACATGGTCGCCAAGCAGTGGGTCAAGGACGGTTTTTTCCGACCGGAGGCCAAGGGCGAGCTGAGCTGGATCGACCAGGACACGGTGTATGTGTCTACCGATTTCGGGCCCGGTTCGCTGACCGGCTCCGGCTATCCACGTATCGTCAAACAGTGGAAACGCGGTACCCCGTTGCGCGCGGCCACGATCGTCTACGAGGGTGTGCCGAGCGATGTCGATATCTCGGCGGTGCACGACGATACGCCGGGGTTCGAGCGTGATTTCGTGTATCGCGCGCTGCAACTCCACAGCAGCGAGATGTATCTGCGCAAGCAGGACGGCAGGCTGGCCAAGGTCGATGCCCCGGACTCGTCCATCAAACGCGTCAAGCGGGAGTGGCTGACGCTGCAATTGCGCGATCCGTGGACGGTCGCCGGCAAGACCTACAAGGCCGGTTCGCTGCTGGCCACGCGCTTCGACGACTTCATGGCCGGCAAGCGTCAGTTCGAGGTGCTGTTCGAGCCCACCGACACCACATCGTTGGACAGTGTCATCTGGACCCGTTCGCATCTGGTCATGAACGTCCTGGACGACGTCAAAAGCCGCCTGAGCGTGGTGACTCCATCGCCGCGCGGCTGGATCAGGAGTGCCTTTGTCGGCGCACCGGCATTCGGCAGCGTCCAGGTGGGGGCAGTGGACGAGGACGACAGCGATGCGGTTTGGCTGATTGCGACCGACTACCTCACGCCCACGACGCTGTCGTTGGCGCAGATCGGCAGCGCACCGATGCCATTGAAGGCCTCGCCTGCGTTCTTCGATGCCAGTAAGCAGACGATCGAGCAGCAGTTCGCGACCAGCAAGGACGGTACGCGCGTGCCGTATTTTCTGGTGCGTCCCAAGACTTTGGTGCTGGACGGCAGCGCGCGGACGCTGATCTACGGATACGGCGGCTTCGAAGTCTCGTTGACGCCCGAATACTCCGGCAGCCTGGGCCGAGCCTGGTTGGACCAGGGTGGCGTCTACGTGGTGGCCAATATCCGGGGCGGCGGCGAATACGGCCCGCGCTGGCACGATGCTGCGCTCAAGCAGAACCGCCACAAGGCCTACGAGGACATGGCAGCTGTTGCTGAAGATCTGATCGCACGCAAGATCACCTCAGCCAGGCATCTGGGCGTGCAGGGCGGCAGCAACGGTGGCTTGATGGCCGGAAATATGCTCATGCAGTATCCTCAGTTGTTCGGTGCGGTGGTGGTGGATTCGCCATTGCTGGATATGCGGCGCTACAGCCATCTATTCGCCGGCGCGTCGTGGATGGGGGAGTACGGCAATCCGGATACGCACGATTGGACCTTCATCCGGACCTTCTCGCCGTATCACTTGTTCGATCCGCACAAGACCTATCCGCCGGTGATGTTCACCACCTCCACGCGCGACGATCGGGTGCATCCGGCGCATGCACGCAAGCTAGCGGCGAAGATGATTGATGCCGGCAAGGACGTGACTTATTACGAGAATATCGAGGGTGGCCACGGCGGCGCAGCCGATAATGCACAGGAGGCGTATCTGGAGGCGCTGCAATACAGCTTCCTCTGGCAACGCTTGTCCCAGTAGTGCGGGCCAGTAATCTGGCGCCGATGCCGATGCCGATGCCGATGCGTGAGGCATCGGCACCGCGCGTAGGACGATGCTCCACGCCCCGTGAGATCGTAGCGTTTCCGTCGTCGCCTGACCCGTTAGCGCACAACCAACCGCGCGGTCGTTGTCGTCGACACACAGCGTGAGGTTGGTGGCCGCTCGTGTGCCGGCGCGCGCAACCTGACCTTCGGCAGGGGGAAGCCTGCACGCCGCTGTGCTACGTTCCGGCCGTTAGTTCTCCCGGAAAATGTCATGCCCAAGTTCGCCTCGATCTGCCTGGCTGCCGGCCTGATCGCCGCTGGCACCGTCTCTGCAGAGGAAACCGCCGTGTCCAACGATCCCTACGCCTGGCTGGAAGATGTCACCGGCGCCAAGCCGCTGGACTGGGTCAAGACCCAGAACGCCAAGACCGAGGCGCGCCTGGCCACCACGCCGGCCTTCAAGCAGATGGAAACCAGCATCCGCGAAGTGCTGGACTCGGACGCGAAGATCCCGGCCGTGCAGAAGATCGGCGACTACTACTACAACTTCTGGAAGGACAAGCAGCACGAGCGCGGCCTGTGGCGGCGCACCACGCTGGACGAATACCGCAAGCCGGCGCCGAAGTGGGAAACGGTGCTGGACCTGGATGCGCTCAACAAGGCCGAAGGCGAGAACTGGGTCTGGCACGGCGCCGACTGCCTGCGCCCGGATTACCAGCGCTGCCTGATCGCGCTGTCGCGCGGCGGCGCCGATGCCGATGTCACCCGCGAGTTCGACCTGGCCGGCAAGCAGTGGGTCAAGGACGGCTTCTTCCGTCCCGAATCCAAGGGCGGGCTGGGCTGGATCGACCAGGACACCGTCTACGTGTTCACCGATTTCGGTGCCGGCACGATGACCAGCTCCGGCTATCCGCGCATCGCCAAGCAGTGGAAGCGCGGCACTCCGCTCAGCGCCGCCACGGTGGTGTACGAGGGCAAGCCGACCGACATGTACATCGCCGCGATGCACGACGACACCCCCGGATTCGAGCGCGATTTCGTCAGCCGCACGCTGGCCTTCTACAACGACGAGCTGTATCTCAAGGGCGCAGACGGCAAGCTGGTCAAGGTGGACGTGCCCAATTCGGCCAGCAAGTCGGTCAAGCGCCAGTGGCTGACGCTGGAACTGCGCGAGCCGTGGACCGTGGGCGGCAAGACCTACAAGGCCGGCTCGCTGCTGGCGACGCGCTTTGATGACTTCATGGTCGGCAAGCGCAGCTTCGATGTGCTGTTCGAGCCCACTGACACGACCTCGTTGGCCGGCGTGGCGTGGACCAAGTCGCATCTGGTGTTGAACGTGCTGGAAGACGTCAAGAACCGTCTGAGCGTGATCACGCCATCGCGCGATGGTTGGAAAAAGAGCGCCTTTGTCGGTGCGCCTAGCTTCGGCACCGTCGATGTCAGCGCGGTGGACAGCGACGACAGCGATGCGCTGTGGCTCACCGTCACCGATTATCTGACCCCCACAACGTTGTCGTGGGTGGACGTGGGCGCTGCACCGCAGCCGCTCAAGACCATGCCGGCGTTCTTCGATGCCGGCAAGGACAGCATCGAGCAGCACTTCGCCACCAGCAAGGACGGCACCCGCGTGCCGTATTTCCTGGTGCGCCCGAAGTCCTTGAAGCTCGACGGCAGTGCGCCGACGTTGCTGTACGGCTACGGCGGTTTCGAAATTTCGATGACGCCCAATTACTCCGGTGGGCTGGGGCGCGCCTGGCTGGAAAAGGGCGGCGTCTACGTGGTGGCCAATATCCGCGGCGGTGGCGAATACGGCCCGCGCTGGCACCAGGCCGCACTCAAGCAGAACCGCCACAAGGCGTATGAAGACATGGCCGCGGTGGCCAAGGATCTGGTTGCGCGCAAGATCACCTCGACCAAGCATCTGGGCGTGCAGGGCGGCAGCAATGGCGGCCTGATGACCGGCAACATGCTGACCCAGTATCCGGAACTGTTCGGCGCGGTGGTGGTGCAAGTCCCGCTGCTGGACATGAAGCGCTATAGCCACCTGCTGGCCGGCGCCTCGTGGATGGCCGAATACGGCGACCCCGATACCGACGACTGGAAATTCATCCAGACCTTCTCGCCGTACCACCTGTTCGACCCGAAGAGGACCTACCCGCCGGTGATCTTCCTGACCTCCACACGCGACGACCGCGTGCATCCCGGCCACGCCCGCAAGATGGCGGCCAAGATGATCGAGGCCGGCAAGGACGTGACCTACTACGAGAATATCGAAGGCGGCCACGGCGGTGCAGCCAATAACGCGCAGGCAGCGCACATGTCGGCACTGGCGTATAGCTTCCTGTGGGAGCGTCTGGCCGACTGATCGGTTGGCACAGGCCACATGATGCGCTGCGCGACACGGAGCCGCCGGCACGATGCAGCGGCCTCGTGGCGTTTTCGCTCAAACTAAAACAAACATAGACGACGCGGGGTGTGATCGATGTTCGGCTTGATGCTGACCTTGGCGGTCGGCGCGTGCGCGGTCGAGAATGCACGCTACGTGCTGCGCGACGATGCCGATACGCAAGCCCGCTTTCTGGCCGTTGCCAGCGGTCCGCACTGGCCGGCGCAGGTGGCCTTGCGGGTGCATTCTTCCCGTACCGGAGGGGATGCATGGTTTTTGCCCTGGAGCGGCGGCAGCGACGACAGCCAGCACATGGCGTCCACCGCCGATGTGACCGCGCCGGGTTGGCAGGCCCCGGATCCCGATGGTGGGCCGCGCCCTCTGGGCGATGTGGGCTACATCGGCACCGATGCCACTTATCGTGTCCTAAGCGAGCTTCCACGCGCCGGCATGCCGGCGCCTGCGCATTTCCTGTTGCCCGACTTGCGTGAAGCGCTGTGGTACCGAGCGGCGCCAGGCCAGCGGCAAGCGATTGCACGGCAGTTCTTCGATTTGGACAGCTGTGCACCGAGGTAACACTGTGTGGCGCGCTCGGCCTGGTTGTTGCCGCCGCGATGCCCATGAGCGATATCCCTGGCGGGGCGGAATGAAACTCGAGGATCTCGGGCCGAGGATGTGCATTCTCGGGCCGTCCAACAGCGGTAAATCGACCTTGGCCCAGGCGATCGCGCGCAAGCGCGGATGCGCATGCGTGCATCTGGATCAGCTGCATCATTTCCCAAACACTGCCTGGTTACCTCGCCCCAGGCAGGACTTTTTCGCGCTTCACGATGTGGCTATTGGCGCAGAGCAGTGGGTGATGGATGGCAATTACCTGGGGTGCCTGCCGCAGCGTCTGGCGCGTGCAACGGGCGTTGTTCTATTGGACATTCCGGTGACGACCAGCCTGATGCGCTATCTGCGCCGAACCTGGGTCGAGCAGCGCCGTTGCGGCGGCCTCGATGGCGCCAGGGAGCAGGTGAGGTGGGAGATGCTGCGCCACATCGCGGTCGTCGAACGCAGGAAACGCAAAGAACTTGCGAGGATATTCGAGCGCAGCAGCTTGCCGAAGATCGCGTTGCTGACGGTGCCGGCGATCGATCAATTCTATCGCCTTGAAAATTTGAACGCGCCAGGTCTGCGCCAGTGACAGCGGCTCCCCGCGCGGTGTCACGGCACAAGGCGATTGACCGCGAAGCTGCGCTCAATACGTCTGATGGATGGCAGGTGCTGTGGCGTCACGCAAGACACGTCTACAGACTGCGTAACCCACGCGCAATGCGCTCCACTGCCTGTTCCAGGCGCGGCAGGCTCTGGGTGTAGGCGATGCGCACGTGTTGGTTGGATCGATGGAAGCCGAAGTCGATGCCGGGAGTAAAGGCGACGTGCTCGTGTTCCAGGAAATGCGCGCAGAACGCTTGCGCATCGTCGGAAAACGCGCTGATGTCTGCGTACAGATAGAACGCGCCCTGCGGTTCGACGGCGATGTTGAAGCCAAGCTGGCGCAGCGCGGGCAGCAGATAATCGCGACGTTGCTGGAACTGCGCGCGGCGCGCTTCGAAGATGGCGATGCTCTCTGGCGTGAAACACGCAAGCGCTGCATGCTGCGCAATGGTCGAGGCGCTGATGTAGAGGTTTTGCGCAAGTTTTTCCAGCTCGGGCACCGCGTCGGGCGGGGCGATCAGCCAGCCCAAACGCCAGCCGGTCATGCCGAAGTACTTGGAAAAACTGTTCAAGACGAAGGCGCTGTCGTCGACTTCCAGCACGCTATGCGCGTCCAGGCCATAGGTCAGGCCATGATAGATCTCGTCCACCACCAGGTGTCCGCCGCACGCACGCAGCGCCTGCGACAACGCGGCCAGTTGCTCGCGTGACAGTACGCTGCCGGTGGGGTTGGCCGGCGATGCCACCAGGGCGCCGACGCTGTCGATGTTCCAGCACGCGTCCACCAGCGCCGGGGTCAGTTGGTAGTCGGTGTCCGGCCCGACCGGCACCAGTTGTGCGGCACCTTCGACCAGGCGCAGGAAGTGGCGGTTGCACGGATACCCGGGGTCGGCAAGCAGCCAGTGCTTGCCCGGGTCCACCAGCAGGCTGCTGGCCAACAGCAGCGCGCCCGAGCCGCCGGGCGTGACCAGGATCCGCTCCGGGTCGACGCTGCGGCCATAGCGCTGCGCATAAAACCCGGCAATCGCATCGCGCAGTGCCGGCAGCCCGCGTGCGGCAGTGTAGCGGGTGTGGCCGGCCGCCAGTGCCGCCTGGCCGGCAGCGACAATCGGCGCGGCGGTGGTGAAATCGGGCTCGCCGATTTCCAGATGGATCACATCATGGCCGGCCTGCTCAAGCGCATTGGCGCGAGCAAGCAGCGACATGACGTGGAACGGGGCGATGTCCTGGCTGCGGCGGCTGTAGCCCGACGCGGGCGAAAGCAAGGGGTCCATTGCGAAGATCATAGACCAGCATGACCTAGGACACATGACGCCCGGCGACGGGCTCTTCCACACTCGGGCGCTGGGATGGCATTGCGTTCATCCGACGGACCCCAATCTGATGAAGCAAGCCCTCACTCTTCTGATCGCCAGCCTGATGACCACATCCCCCGCCTTCGCCGCCCTTCCTTCGCCACCAGATGTCGCCAGGCATCCGCATATGGTCAAGGCGCCGTTCGGCGCGACCCGCAACGACGACTATTACTGGTTGCGAGACGACAAGCGCGAAGACAAGGCGATGCTGGCCTATCTCAACGCCGAGAATGCCTACACCGACAAGCTGATGGCGCCGCTGAAGCCGTTGGAAGAAGCGCTGTATACCGAGATCGTCGGGCGCATCAAACAGGACGATGCCAGCGTGCCGTACCGCCAGCGTGGCTATTGGTATTACACGCGGTTCGAAACCGGCAAGGATTATCCGATCCAGGCGCGCCGCAAGGGCAGCATGGACGCGCCGGAAGAGATCCTGCTCGATGTGAACAAGATGGCGGAAGGCAAGGGCTATTTCAGCGTCGGCGATGCCGAAGTGAGCCAGGACAACCGCATCCTGGCCTGGGCCGACGATGCCGTCGGCCGCCGCCAATACACCATCCGCTTCAAGAATCTGGACACCGGCGAACTCTATCCGGACGCCGTGGAAGGCGTCTCGCCCAACGTGGTCTGGGCCGACGACAACAAGACGCTGTTCTACGTCGAAAACGACCCGGAAACGCTGCTCACCGTGCGCGTGAAAAAGCACGTGCTGGGCACGCCGTCCAAGGACGATGTGCTGGTGTACGAAGAGAAAGACGACAGCTTCTACATGGGCATCGGCCGCACCCGCGACGACAAGTACATCACGATTGCTGTTGAAAGCACGGTTTCTTCGGAAACGCGCTATGCGCTGGCTGCCAAGCCGGACACCTTCAAGGTGCTGGCCAAGCGCGAGCGCGATGTGGAATACCACGCCGAACATTTCGATGGCCGTTGGGTGATCCGCACCAATGCCGATGACGCCAGGAACTTCAAACTGGTCACCGCGCCCACCGATGCGACCACGCGCAAGCAGTGGACCGATTGGGTGGCGCACGACGACAGTGTCTACATCGAAAATTTCGAGTTGTTCGATGGGTTCACCGCCATCGAAGAACGCTCCGGCGGGTTAGAGCGCGTGCGCCTTCAATTCAACAGTCCGCACATGGATGTGCGGGCTCCTGCGGGGGAACCGCAATATGTCAAGGCGGATGAGCCGGCGTATTCGATGGGCCTTTCGGTTAATTCCGAGCCGGACACCGCGTGGTTGCGCTATAGCTACACCTCGCTGACCACTCCGGCCACCACCTACGAGCTCAACACCGCCACTGGCGAGCGCAAACTGCTCAAGCAGCAACCGGTGATCGGCTACGACGCCAGCAAGTACGTGACCGAACGCGTGTGGGTGACCGCGCGCGACGGCGTCAAGGTGCCGGTGTCGCTGGTCTACAAAAAGGGTTTCAAGAAGGACGGCAGCGCAGCGTTGTTCCAGTACGCCTATGGCAGCTACGGCATGTCGATGGACCCGTCCTTCAATCTGCCGGCGATCAGCCTGCTGGACCGCGGTGTGGTGTATGCCATCGCACATATCCGCGGCGGCCAGGAGATGGGCCGGCAGTGGTACGACGATGGCAAGTTGCTGCACAAGAAAAACACCTTCAACGACTTCATCGATGTCACCCGCGGCCTGGTCGCACAGGGCTACGCCGCCAAGGACCGCGTGGCTGCGTCCGGTGGCAGCGCGGGCGGCCTGTTGATGGGTGCAGTGGCCAACATGGCCCCGCAGGACTACCGTGTGATGGTCGCGCAGGTGCCATTTGTCGATGTGGTCACCACCATGCTGGACGCCAGCATTCCGCTCACCACCAACGAATACGACGAATGGGGCAACCCGGAAACCAAGGACTATTACGACTACATGCTGTCGTACTCGCCGTACGACAACGTGCGCAAGCAGGCGTACCCGGCACTGTTCATCGGCACCGGATTGTGGGATTCGCAGGTGCAGTATTGGGAGCCTGCCAAGTGGGTGGCCAAGCTGCGCGACGACAATACCGGCACGCAGCCGATCGTGTTCCGCACCAACATGGAAGCCGGGCATGGCGGCAAATCCGGCCGTTTCCGCCGCTATCGCGAACTCGCCGAGTCGTATGCGTTCGTGCTGGACCAGTTGGGCGTGAAGTAGCTCGAAGGCTGGGAGTGGGAGCGGGATGTGGGATTCGTGATAGCGGGTGGCGTGGTCTCGGGAGCTCGCTGCTCGTTCGGACGCGAGCGACTCGCATCTCTTCCATCTTCCGCTCCGTAGTCTGGCTTTTCCTGAATCTGCTGAGTGCGTCCGCTGCGTCGTCCTAGATCGCGCGGAGCACCGCAGGCAGGCGCCCCTGCAAATGGGGGGCATCCTGTCTGCAGCGAGGCTGGGCGCCATGCAATGTACGGCGCCCAGCGCGCCCTTCCGCAGCGAACACAATCACCGCCGCGGGCCGACTCACCAAACCTTATCGCTGGCCGTATCATTTGCGCATGACGCGACCGACTCGATTCCGCTGGGCCTGGTGGTTGCTGGCCTACGCCAGCCTGGCGACCGGCATCGTCGGGATTTTCGTGCCGGGTCTGCCGACCACGGTCTTCATCCTGATCTCGGCCTGGGCCGCCTCACACGGTTCGGAGCGCTTGCATCACTGGTTGTTGTCGCATCCGCGCTTCGGCCCGGCGATCGTGGAATGGCAGACCTACCGTGCGGTCAGCCGCAAGGCCAAGTGGATGGCGACGCTGACCATGGCGCTTTGCGCCGCGATCATGCTGTGGTGCGTGCCGGTGGTCTGGGTCAAGTGCCTGTCGATCGGCAGCATGGCCGTCGTGGCGATCTGGCTGTGGCTGCGCCCCGAACCTCCCCCGCGCCCGCTGCCGGCCGCGCACTGAACACAGCACGTGCGCCGAGCGCACGGCCGTAACGGTGTTCTGGCTATACTTCGGACCATGAGCATCATGTCCCGACCGTCTGTTCGTCTCGCACTGGTTGGTGCGAGCCTTGTCCTGCTTGCCGCCTGCGGTAACAAGGGCCCGTTGGTAATGCCGCAGAAGCCGGTGCCGGTGGAAGCCCAGCCCGTGCCACAGCCGCAGCCGGCGGAAGAGCCCACGCCTGCGCCCGAACCGGTGGACAGCAGCGCCGCCAGGCCCGCACCCACCAAAGACCAGCCCGCTAGCAGCGGCAATGAGCGCTGACGGTCGCAGCGAGCGTCTGCGTTTCACCAAAATGCACGGCGCCGGCAACGATTTCGTGGTGCTGGACCTGCGCGACGGCACGCCGCCGCCAGATGCCGCGCTGGCAGCGCAATTAGCCGACCGACACGTCGGGGTTGGCTGCGATCAAATCCTGACCATCGAAGCGCCGCGCAGCGAAGGTGCCGTGGCTGCCTATGGCATCTGGAATTCCGACGGCTCCGCCGCGCGCCAATGCGGCAACGGCGCGCGCTGTGTCGCCGCGTGGCTGGTGCGCGATGGCACCGCCCAGGGCGAGCATTTCATGATCGATAGCCCCGTCACCGCGCATGCAGTCGAACGCCTTGATGGCGATCGCTACGCGGTGGCGATGGGCATGCCGCAGTTCGAGCCCGCCCAGATTCCGCTGGCCGGGTTCGCGCATGCGCGCGACGAATATGCGCTGCCGGTGCACGGCGAGACCGTGCGCTTTGGCGCGGTGTCGATGGGCAACCCGCATGCGGTGGTCGAAGTCGGTCGCGTGGATGCGGCGCCGGTCGAACGCGTCGGCGCGCTGCTGCAGCAGAACGCCGCGTTTCCCGATTCGGTCAATGTGGGTTTCGTGCAGGTGGTCGACCCTACGCATGTGCGCCTGCGCGTGTTCGAGCGCGGCGTGGGAGAAACGCTGGCCTGCGGCAGTGGCGCCTGTGCGGCTGCGGTGGTGCTGATGCAGCGCGGCCGCGTCGAGCGCGACGTGCAGGTGTCCTTGCCAGGTGGCGAGCTGCGCATTCGTTGGCCCGGTGACCACGCGCAAGTGGTCATGTCCGGCCCGGCTGTGTTCGTCTTCGATGGAGAATGGAACCGATGAGCGAGAACACGGACAAATTCGGCGCGCACGAAGTGGCCACCTGGCTGCGACGTCACCCGACCTTCCTCAAACAGTTCCCGGATCTGGCGGTGAGCTTGCTGGTCCCGCGCGACGACGGCCCCGCCGCCTCGCTGGCGACCTACCAACTCGAAGTGCTGCGCGATAAGAATCGCGAACTGTCGCGTCGCCTGCACGAGCTGGGCAGCAATGCGCAGGAGAACGAGCGGCTGGCGGTGCGTACGCATCAGCTCACGCTGGCGTTGATGCGCCAGACCAGTGCGGCTGACACGCTCAAGGCCATGGCGGCTTCGTTGGCGGAAGATTTCAATGGCGAACTGGTGCGCTTGGTAGTGCTCAAACGGGTCGACGCACTGGATGCGGACTGGCTGCAGATCATCGCAACCGACGATGCGCGGCTGGCCCCGTTTCGCGATTGCCTGAGCGATGGCGAGCCCATTTGCGGCCGCCTGCAAGCTGACAAACATGCGCTGCTTTATGGTGCCCAGGCCAGCGACGTGCAATCCACCGCGCTGTTGCCGCTGCCGGGCATCGGCCTGATCGCGGTGGGGAGCAGCGACGCCAACCGGTTCTATCCGGGAATGGGCACGTTGTTCCTGCGCATGATGGGCGAATCGTTGAGCGTGGCATTGCAACGCTTCGACGTGTGAGGCTGGCTATTGCACGCCTCCGGGTCGGCAATACCGCGCCGATGGCGTCGCTGCTTCGGCGGCGAGGAGTGTGAGGTGTTGCCAGCTGTCGAAGAATTTCTGCAACTGCAAGGCGCAACGTCTGCATGCATGTTGCAAGGCTATCTGCGCAAGCGGATGACCGCATCCATGCCACGGTATCGAGAGCGCTGACGTGTCATCGGTCGACGAGTTCCTGACGTATCTGCAGGTCGAGAGGCAGGTGTCGGCGCACACGCTGGACGCGTATCGACGCGATCTTGCCGCGTTGGTGGCCTGGACGGCCGAACACACCACCGAAGACGGCGTACAGCACACTGTCATGCCTCTCGACAGTGCGCAGCTCGATAGCGCGCATTTGCGGCAGTTCGTCGCGGCAGAACACCGACGGGGTCTGTCGCCTAAAAGTCTGCAGCGTCGCTTGTCGGCTTGCCGCAGCTATTACGCCTGGCTGCTCAAGCATGGCCGTATCGCAGCCAGTCCAGCGGCGGCATTGCGCGCACCCAAGGCGCCGCGCAAGTTGCCGCAAGTGCTGGATGCCGACGAAGCCGTGCGTCTGGTGGAAGTTCCGACCGATGCGCCACTGGGTCTGCGCGATCGCTCGCTGCTGGAGTTGTTCTATTCCTCCGGGCTGCGCCTGAGCGAATTATGCGCGTTGCGCTGGCGCGATCTGGATCTGGATAGCGGCCTGGTGATGGTGCTTGGTAAAGGCAGCAAGCAGCGCCTGGTACCGGTGGGCTCGCACGCCATCGCCGCCTTGCGCGAGTGGCGTCGCGATAATGGTGCAAGCGCCGATACACACGTATTTCCGGGGCGCGCGGGCGGTGCGATTTCGCAACGCGCGGTGCAGATCCGCATCAAGCAACTGGCTGTGCGCCAGGGCATGTTCAAGGACGTGCATCCGCATATGCTGCGGCACAGTTTCGCCAGTCATATCCTGGAATCGTCCGGCGATCTGCGTGGCGTGCAGGAGCTGCTGGGCCACTCGGACATCGCAACCACCCAGATCTACACGCACCTGGATTTCCAGCATTTGGCGAAGGTCTACGACGCCGCGCATCCACGTGCAAAGCGCAGGAAAGCTGCCGAATAAGCGCCAAGCAGTAAGACGCAATGGGTAAGCAGAAAGCGTCGTCGTGCCATGCATCACCGAACGGCACGGACGCAGCAGATGATGCGCGCATCCAGCGCAAGAATCGATTTTTGCAAACGCGGACAGCCCCTCTCCCGCCGGAAGACGGGTCGGGTGGGGGGGGCAGGAGCAGCGCACGCGCCGCAGAAATTTTTGCTGGCGATGGCGCTGTATCGAAGCCAAACCCGCGGTTTGCTGCGGCCAGTCGAGCTGAGTGGCCGTGCGCCACAGCGATTGCGGTCTCGCAAGTGAGCGCGGCAGTACCGGCCTGCGGCGCTTGGCCGCAGCGCGCTTGAACCCGGCACGTGCGTCCCCACCTCCTTGGAAACCCCCGGAGGATCCATGGACCCTAGCCAGAACCCCAATATCGTTCACGCCACCACCATCATTTCGGTTCGACGTGGTGGGCATGTCGCCGTCGCTGGCGATGGCCAGGTCACCCTTGGCCATACGGTCATGAAGGGCAATGCGCGCAAGGTGCGCCGGCTCGGGCGCGATGGCCAGGTGCTTGCCGGTTTCGCCGGCGCTGCCGCCGATGCGTTTACCCTGTTCGAGTTGTTCGAAGCCAAGCTCGACAAACACGGGCAGTTGACTCGCGCCGCTGTGGAGCTGGCCAAGGATTGGCGCACCGAGCGCCGCCTGGGCAAGCTCGAAGCGCTGCTGGCCGTGGCCGATAAAGAGACCTCGCTGATCATCAGCGGTACCGGCGATGTGATCGAACCGGAAGACGGCGTCATCGCCATTGGTTCTGGCGGCTCGTACGCCTTGTCGGCCGCACGCGCACTGCTGGCGCATACCGAGCTGGATGCCAAGACCATTGCCACCGAAGCGATCAATATCGCCGGCGACATCTGCATCTATACCAATCGCAACGTGGTGGTTGAGGTGCTGTGAACCGGGAGTGGGGAATCGGGAATCGCAACAGCGGTTTTGTCCCCACTTCGACGACATAGGCTGTTGATCTTTGCTCCCCGCAATTCCCCTTTCCCAATTCTCGATTCCCCAATGCCAAATCCCGATACTTCAACCATGACTCCGCGCGAAATCGTGCAGGAGCTCGACCGTCATATCGTTGGCCAGCACGACGCCAAGCGCGCGGTTGCCATCGCGCTGCGTAATCGCTGGCGTCGGATGCAGTTGCCGGAAGAACTGCGCAACGAGGTGATGCCCAAGAACATCCTGATGATCGGCCCCACGGGTGTGGGCAAGACCGAGATCGCGCGACGCTTGGCCACGTTGGCCAATGCGCCGTTCGTCAAGGTGGAAGCCACGCGCTTTACCGAAGTGGGGTATGTCGGCAAGGACGTCGAGCAGATCATTCGTGATCTGGCTGACACCTCCGTCAAGCTGTATCGCGAGCAGGCCAAGGTGCGCGTGCGCAATCAGGCCGAAGAGCGTGCCGAAGATCGCATCCTGGATGCGCTGTTGCCGCGTCGCGCGGCCGGTATTGGGTTTGACCCGGAAGCGGCGCGCAACGAGCCGTCGTCCCAGGACAACGACACCCGCATCAAGTTCCGCCGCATGCTGCGCAACGGCGAGCTGGACGAGCGCGAGATCGAACTGGAAGTGGCGGTCAACGCCAGCATGGACATCATGACCCCGCCGGGCATGGAAGAAATGGGCCAGCAATTGCGGCAGATGTTTTCCAGTCTGGGCAGCGGCAAGTCGCAGAAGCGCAAGCTCACCATCAAGGCGGCGCGCCCACTGTTGATCGAAGAAGAGGCCGCTAAGCTGGTCAACGAAGACGACGTGCGTACCGCGGCGATCGAAGCGTGCGAGCAGCACGGCATCGTGTTCATCGATGAGATCGACAAGGTGGCCAAGCGCGGCGAAGCCGGCTCCAATGGCGGCGATGTCAGTCGCGAAGGCGTGCAGCGCGATCTGCTGCCGCTGGTGGAAGGCTCCAACGTCTCGACCAAGTACGGCACGGTCAAGACCGACCACATCCTGTTCATTGCCTCGGGCGCGTTTCACCTGGCCAAGCCCAGCGATCTAATCCCTGAATTGCAGGGCCGCTTCCCAATCCGCGTGGAATTGACCGCGCTGACCAAGGCCGATTTCGTGCGCATCCTCACCGAGCCAAAGGCCGCATTGATCAAACAGTACGAAGCCTTGCTGCAGACCGAAGGCGTGTCGTTGACGTTCGCGTCAGATGCGGTGGATCGGCTGGCCGAGATTGCAGCGCAGGTCAACGAGCGCCAGGAAAATATCGGTGCGCGTCGTCTGCACACGGTGCTGGAACGTTTGCTCGATGTGTTGAGCTACGAAGCGCCGGACCGCGATGGGCAGAGCGTTACCGTCGATGCTGCGTACGTGGATGCGCAGCTGGGTGAGCTGGTGCAGGATCCGGACCTGAGCCGCTACATCCTTTGACCGCGTTGCACGGCAACGTGCGCACGGATTGAAAAGACCCGCCATTGGCGGGTCTTTTTGTTTGCAGTGGCACGGCGGACACGGCAGGGTTTGATGCAGATCGGCACTGCGACGCGGGCCAAACAGCAGCGGCCACTGCGACGTGATATTGCCCGATGCCTGTCATCGCGTACGGCTGCCCGCCTGCATTCGTGCTGATCTCAATCCTCGCCAATATCCTCGTTCCACACATCCGGGTTGGCAGAAATATAGCCACCGAGCAGATCGATGCATTCCTGGCTCTGCAGATCGATCACGTTGACGCCATGCTCGCGCAGCCACGCAATACCGCCCTGGAAGGTGACCGATTCGCCGACCACCACCGTGCCGATATTGAACTGGCGCACCAGCCCGCTGCAGTACCAGCACGGCGCCAGCGTGGTGACCATGATGGTGTCCTTGTAGCGGCGCTGGCGGCCGGCCTTGCGGAACGCGTCGGTCTCGCCATGCACGGACGGGTCGTTCTCCTGCACGCGGCGGTTGTGGCCGCAACCGAGCAGGCGCCCGTCGTTGTGATACAGCGCCGCACCGATCGGGATGCCGCCTTCGGCCAGGCCCTGGCGGGCCTCGGTAATGGCGGTGTCGAGCAGTGCGCGGTAGTCGGGGGTAGTGATCATACGAACTCCAGAGGGGACGCGCCGGCAGGGCGCAGCATGTCGAGATGTGGAATGCCGTCTTCCAGATACTGTGCGGAGGCGGGCACAAATCCATGCGCAGCGTAGAACGATTGCAGATGTGCCTGCGCGCCAAGCTGGATTGCGCTACCGGGCCATTGCGTGTGCACCAACCGGACGCCTTCGTGCAGCAGTGCGTGTGCCAGTCCGGCGCCGCGATGTGCAGCAGCGATGACCACGCGGCCGATGCTCGGCTCGGGATAACTCAAGCCGGGCGGTAGCACGCGCAGGTAAGCCGCAAGCTCTGCGTTGGTGGTCATGCCCAGCACATGCAGCACAGCGGGATCGGTGTCTTTGCCATCCAGTTCCGGATAGGCGCATTGCTGCTCCACCACAAACACATCCGTGCGTAGTCGCAGCAGTGCATACAACTGCGCGGTGCTCAGCTGCGCAAACCGCAGGTGCTGCCAGTGCAGGGAAGGGAGGGGTGTGGTGGGCATCACCGCATGATAGCGGCTGCGCCGTCACTGAGCGGGAAGTGCACGCCTGTGGGCAGTGCTGGCCCAAACAACCTACCCCTGCAGGCCAAAGGCGAGCGTGCGCCATGCAACGCCGGCCGCAGTAGTCGCGCCGGCGCTGGTGACCTGCGTCAGGTGTCGGGTGTACTCAGTCGACTGCGCTGTCGGTGTCGACGGCCACCACCACCGACATGCCCGGCCGCAGCCGCGGCGCCAGCGGCTGGCTGGGGTCGACGCTGATGCGCAGCGGAATGCGCTGGGCGATCTTGACGAAGTTGCCGGTAGCGTTATCGGCCGGTAGCACGCTGAACTCCGAGCCTGCAGCCGGCGAGATTTCCTGCACGCGGCCATGCAGGCGTGCGTTGTCCAGCGCGTCTACGGTAAAGCTGGCGCGCTGACCGATGCGGATCTTCGCCATCTGGGTTTCCTTGAAATTGGCCACGACCCATAGCGTGTCCGGCACCAGCGACATCAACTGCGTGCCGTTGGTGACATAGGCGCCTTGGCGCACGCCAAGCTGACCGAGCTGGCCATCGCGCGGGGCCAGGATGTGCGTGTTGTCCAGGTTGATCTGCGCCAGTTGCACGGCCGCTTGCGCATTGGCCACTGTCGCTTCGAGCGCTGCGCGATTGACGGTGACGCTACGTGCATTCTCTTCGGCGGCCTGCACCGCCGCACGCGCCTGGGCGACGCCCGCAGCGGCCTGGGCGCGCGCGGCATAAGCGGTGTCGCGGTCCTGTTCGGACACCAGTTTCTGGTTGGCCAGCTGTTGCGCACGCGCATAGGCCGAGCGGGTGCGATCGCTCAGGGCCTGATTGCTGCTCAGCGCTGCACGCTGTTCGGCGATGGACGCCTGCGCGCTGTGGCGTTGCTGCTCCCAGTTGGCGAGATTGGCTTGCGCGGTCTGCACCTGCGCCTTGGCCTGTTCGAGCTGCTGGGCGTAAATGCGGTTGTCGATGGTGGCCAGCAGTTGGCCTCGTTTGACATGCGCAAAATCCTGCACCGTGACCTGGGTGACATAGCCGCTGACCTGTGGCGCAATGACGGTGATCTGGCCGTGCACCATGGCATTTTCGGTGCGCTCGATTGCGCTGACGAACGGTGGCAGCCGCCATGCGTACAGGACCAGCGCCATGCCGATCAGCGCCAGCCCGCCAAACCCGATCGCGCCGGCGATGCGACGACGGCGGCGACGGTGGGTGCGATCGGAATTGGCAGCGGGATCGGCAGTTGTCTTCATGGGCGCGCAGTGGAAGCGGAAGGGGAAGGTGACACGGGAGGCCGCAGATAGCGTCGCCACACCAGCACGGACAGGATCCACACCCCTGTGGCGATGGCGATACAGCCGATCAGCAGGAACACATCGTTATAGGCCAGCACGTTGGCTTCGCGCGTGGCCACCGTGCCCAGCGTGCGTACGCCCTGGGCCTGACGCAGCACCGGGTCGCCGATGCTGCGGCCATACAGGCTTGCATAGGCCTGCACGCGCGCGGCCACCTGCGGGTCGGTGAGCACAAGGTGTTCTACCAACTGGCTGGAGTGGTATTTCTCGCGCACCACCTGCACGGTGCCCAGTAGTGCACTGCCGAGCAAGCCGCCCATGTTCTGCGCCATGCCAAACAGCACGATGAAACTGATCAGATTGCTCGGCTGGGCGATCACCCGGCCGAGCCCGGCCACCATCGCCGGGCCGATGAAGAAAGTGCTGCCAAAGGCCAGCAGGAACTGGCTGACGTACATCTGCTCGGGGCGGGTGAGGCTGGTGGCATCGGCATCCATGAAGCTGCCGATGCAGATCGCCGCCACCGCAATGATCAGATGCTCGGCCACCCGCGCCGGATTGATCAGCCATGCGCTGGCGGCCACGCCCGCTACCGCTCCCAGCAGCATCAGCGTGAACAGGGTCTCCAGCTGCGTGTTGGCCAGGCCCAGGGTCTGGAAGAAGCCGATTGCGCCGGTGCTCTGTTCGGACAGCACCAGCCGGATCAACAGGATCGCCAGGCCCAGCCGCAGCATGTCTGCGCTGGCCAGCCAGCGTGTGTTGATCATCGGGTGGCGACGGTTGTGCTCGATCCAGGCTGCCGTGCACAGCAGCACGATGGACGCGGCCAGCGCCACGCCCAGCCACGGCGTGCTGGTCCACCACAGCAAGCGGCCGAGCGAAAGCACTGCGGCAAGACCTGCCGCACCTACCGCAAACAAGGGGAATGTGACGAAATCCAGCGGCTCGAACACCCGGTAGCGGTCGCTTGGTGGCAGCTTGAGCGCCAGCACGCAGGCCAGCGCGAAGATCGCCAGCCCGAATTCGAACAGGTACAGGCCTTGCCACTGCCCGAATTCCAGCAGGTCGGTGGAGAACACCCGCGCCAGCGGCAACGCCAGCTGGGTCACGCCCAGGCCCAGCACCACTGCCTTGAGCCGGTATTTCGTTGGAAATGCCTGGATCACGTAATACAGCCCCAGCGAGCTGAGCGCCGCGCCGACCAATCCATGCGCCGCGCGCACGGTGATCGCCGAACTCAGGCTGTGCACGAACAGGTGCGCCAGCGCGATGGCCGCATACAAGGCCAGAAAGATCTCGGTGAAGCGGCGCAGGCCGAATTGCTGGCGAAACTTCACCAGCAACAGGTTGGCCGACATATTGGTCATCACGTAGGCCGCCGGCAGCCAGGCCATTTCGGTGGCGTAGGCGCCCAGGCTGCCTTGCAGATACGGCAGGTTGGCGGTGACCAACGCGTTGCTCAGCCCGCCGGTCAGCGCCACCACCAGGCCGACCAGGCCATACTGAATGCGGCGCCGGGTCGGGTGCAGCGGCGTGGATGCCGACCCCGGCAGGGTCGGTTTTTCGTGGGGCTGCCAGTCGCGTGGGGCGTACTTGTCGGGCACGCAATACTCGCAGGGCCGGTTGCGGAAGAGTTCGCGATTGTGGTCCCGTTGCGGTCATGGTGGCGTCAGCAGTGCGATAATCCGGGCATGAGCGAATCCCCCTATACCTCCGGTACCACCCATTTCGGCTTTCGCGATGTCGCTGCCAAGGACAAGCAGAAGCTGGTCGGCGAAGTGTTCACCTCGGTCGCGCGCAACTACGACCTGATGAACGATCTGATGAGCCTGGGCGTCCACCGCGCATGGAAACGCTACTTCGTGGCGACCGCGCAGGTGAAGCCGGGCGACCGCGTGCTGGATCTGGCCGGCGGCACCGGCGACATAGCCGTGCTGCTCAAGGAGCGCGTGGGCGATGAGGGTGCCGTGGTGCTGGGCGACATCAACGCCGGCATGTTGTCGGTGGGCCGCGACCGGCTGACCAACCGCGGCCTGGTGGCGGGTTTCGACTACGTGCAATGCAACGCCGAAGCGCTGCCGTTCCCGGACCAGAGTTTCGATCTGGTGACCATTTCCTTTGGCCTGCGCAATGTCACCGACAAGGATGCCGCACTGCGCGAGATGTACCGCGTGTTGAAGGTGGGCGGGCAGGCGCGTGTGCTGGAATTTTCCGAAGTCACCGCCGAGTGGTTCAAGCCGATCTACGACTTCCACTCGTTCAAGATCCTGCCCAAGCTGGGCCAGTTGTTCGCACGCGATGCCGATAGCTACCAGTACCTGGCCGAAAGCATCCGCAAGCATCCGCCGCAGGATTCGCTCAAGGGCATGATGGGCGAGGCCGGATTTGCGCGCTGCCACTACAAGAATCTGACCGGCGGCATCGTGGCGATCCACTCCGGCTACAAGATCTGAATCCGATCCACGGTTGATTGCCGACGCGGCGCGTGCATCGCGCGCCGTGTGTCATATCGGGGTTCCCGCTTGTGTTCGCTTGACACGTCCCTGTTCTGGGCATGGGCGGACGCACCAACGAATTTCTGAGACGTTCGTCGCGTTGGCACCACCAATGGTCGGCGACACTAGGCGTTCTTTTGCCGGAGAGTTGGATGCGCTTGTACGCCGGGCTCTCGCGCGTGTTTCCCCGCTCCTTCAGCGCCAAGCTGCTGGCGGTGACCTTTGTTGGCATCCATCTGCCGTTGCTGCTGTTGATCGCATGGCTGGCATCGCAGAGCGAACTGGACGGGCGCCCGCTGTGGTCGGTGGTGATCGTGGCACTGCTGGCCACGCTGGCCGGCACTGCGCTGACATTGGTGGCGTTGTATCGCCTGCTGGCGCCGCTGCGCATCGCCGCCGATGCCCTGGATGCGTATTACGCCGATCAGCGCCTGCCCACGCTTCCGGAACATGGTGATGATGAATTGGGCCGGCTGTTGCGCGGCATCAACCGCAGCCTGCGCGGCATCGATGCCGGCATGCGCGACCTCAAGAAACATGCCTTGTTCGACCCGCTGACCGAAGCGCTGAACCGCCGTGGCTGCGAACAGGCGATGCGCGATTCGGTCATTGCTTCGCAGCGCGAAGGCTGGCCGTTCGTGCTGTTCGTGCTGGACATGGACAACCTCAAGCAGATCAACGACCGCTTGGGCCATCTGGCCGGCGACCGCGTGCTGGTGCGCCTGGTGGAATCGGCCTATGGCTGGCTGGGCGCGCAGGATTGGGTCGGGCGCTGGGGTGGCGACGAATTCCTGATCGGCATCCATGCCAGCGAGGACGACGCCACGCTCAAGCTCAATCAATGGCTGTCGATGCTTGAGCGCGAAGATGCCGACGACGCGCCGCTGCATGTGAGTGCCGGCAGTGCAGTATGCGAACAAGGGCTGGATGCCACCGAACTGTATCGCCGCGCCGATGCGGCGATGTACCGCGCCAAGTTCTCCGGCGGCCGGCGTCTGGTACGCGACGGGCACGACACCCCGCGCGGTCATCCGGTGACTTGATCACGGCAACCCGGTTGCGGCAACACGCGGCGGGCAATCCCGCGTATCGGCCGCCGATGGCACGGGCAGGCTGCGGCGCAGAGCGCTAAAATGCCCAATTCCCCTTGCTGCGGTGCCGTCGATGCGCTTCCCGTTCCTGTCGCTGTCCCTGGCCGTGTCCATCGCGCTGGCCGGCTGTTCCAATGACTCCACGCCGTCGGCATCCACCGCCGCGCCGGCCGCCACTGCCAAGGCCCCCGTGAAAGCAGACGCCCGCAACCACGATGAAAGTTCCTACGCCCAGCCGCAGCTGGTGGTCATCAAGGACCTGGCATTGGACCTGAAGCTGGATTTCGATGCCAAGCAGATCGGTGGCACCGCCACCTACACGCTGGAGTGGAAGGACAAGTCCGCCAAACAATTGGTGCTGGATACGCGCGAGCTCAGCATTGCGCAGGTCCAGGCCGACGATGGCAAGGGCGGCTTGTCGCCGCTGCAATTTGCCTTGGCGCCGGCCGACAAGACCTTCGGCAGCAAGTTCACCATCGAAGCGCCGAATCAGCCGCGCAAGGTGGTCATCACCTATCACACCGCAGCCACTGCCTCTGGCCTGCAGTGGTTGGAACCGTCGATGACCGAAGGCAAGCAACTGCCTTTCATGTTCAGCCAATCGCAGGCGATCCACGCGCGTAGCTGGGTGCCGCTGCAGGACACCCCGGGCGTGCGCTTCACCTATAGCGCGCATGTCACCTCGCGCCCGGACGTGATGGTGCTGATGAGCGCCGACAACGACCCCAAGGCCGTACGCGACGGCGATTACAGCTTCAAGATGCCGGAGCCGATTCCCTCCTATTTGCTGGCCATCGCCGCCGGCGATGTGGTGTTCAAGCCGATCTCTGCACGTTCTGGTGTCTGGGCCGAGCCGGCGATGGCCGACAAGGCCGCCAAGGAATTCGAAGACACCGAAAAGATGATCGGTGCCGCCGAGAAACTCTACGGGCCGTATCGCTGGGGCCGTTACGACATGCTGGTACTGCCGCCGTCGTTCCCGTTCGGTGGCATGGAAAACCCGCGCCTGACCTTCGCCACGCCCACGGTGATTGTCGGCGACAAGTCGCTGGTGTCGTTGGTGGCGCACGAGCTGGCGCATAGCTGGTCCGGCAACCTGGTGACCAATGCGAGCTGGAAGGACATCTGGCTCAACGAAGGCTTCACCACCTACGTGCAGGGCCGCATCACCGAGGCGTTGTACGGCACCGAGATGGCCGAGATGGAGCGCGAGATCGACCAGGGCGATCTGCTGGCCGAAGTGAAGGACATGCCGCCGGCCGACCAGGTGCTGGAGTTGCCGCCGCTGGCCCAGCGCGACCCAGATGACGCATTGAGCCAGGTCGCCTACGTCAAGGGTGCGTGGTTCCTGCAGTTCCTGGAGCAGCGCTTCGGTCGTGAGGTCTTCGACCCGTTCCTGCGCGGCTGGTTCGACGATCACGCGTTCCAGAGTGCGACCACCGACCAGTTCGTCGATTACCTCAACAAGAACCTGCTGGACAAACATCCCAACACGGTGAGCGCAGCCGAAGTGGATGCATGGCTGAAGCAGCCGGGCATTCCGGCGTTTGCGGCCAAGGCGCGCTCGCGCAGCTTCTCGATCGTGGACACCGCACGCATTGCCTGGAGCGGCAGCGGCACCTTGCCGAACAAGCAGGTCACCAGTGAGTGGGGCACGCAGGAATGGGTACACTTCCTCAGCGGCATGGGCGCCACGCTCAAGCCCGAGCAACTCAAGCAGCTGGATGATGCGTACCACTTCACCGGCACGCCCAATGGCGAGATCGCGATGCGCTGGTATCCGCTGGCGATCCGCAGCGGTTACACCGACGCGCGTGCAGCCGCAGGCGAGTTCATCGAACGCGTCGGCCGTCGCAAGCTGGTGCTGCCGATCTATGCCGAATTGTTGAAGACCCCGGACGGCATCGCGTTCGCCGAACAGGCCTTCGAAAAAGCCAAGCCCAGCTATCACCCCATCACCACCGCCTCGGTGGCCGAGATGTTGGCCAAGGCCAAGGCGGCCACGCCTGCTGCTCCTGCGCCCGCACCCGCACCCGCACCGGCACCCGCACCCGCAGAGAAACCGACGCCGACGCAGCAGTAGTTCGTCGCGCAACGCAGAGCCGTCAGTCCGGCGGAAAGTGCACCAAACGGGGAGCCTTGTGCTCCCCGTTTGGTGTCTGAGTATCTGGCGCGAATGCCGGCCGACGTGCATGCAGCCTGCAACGCGAGACTGCTATCTTGCTGCTGTTTCCCACGCCTTTCGGAGTCGACGATGAAGTATCTGCTGAGCGCGGCCTTGTGCGTCGCTGCCTTGAGTGCCTGCACCGACCGCGAGGCGCAACGTCAGGCGCAAGCAACCGCGCAGGCGCAGGCCAAGGAAACCCAGGCCGATGCGCTCGCCAAGCAATACGACGAAGCCGTCAAGGCGCAGAACTGGGACATGGCACGTGCGCACGGTGCGGCCTTGCTCGAAGGGTATGCGGGCACTGCGGCTGCCACGCGGATCGAACCCGGCTATGCCGATATCAAGGCCAAGGGCGAGCAGGCGCGCGAGCTGCGGCGCATGCAGGCGTTGTGGCAATACTCGCAAGTGCCGGCCAAGGGCGGCACGCAGCGCTCGGCGATGATCGATGCCAAACAACGTGTGGACGTGGATGGCAGCGGGCCCAAGCCGGTCAGCCTGGTGTTCCGCGATCACCCGCAGTGGAAGCGTCATAGCTACCTGGTGCTCAAGGCCGGCGATTTCAATTGCTACAGCGGTTGCAAGGTGCAGGTTGTGGCCGATGGCGGCGCACCGCGCGCGATGGCGGCGCACCGTCCGGATACCGACGAAGCCATCGCCATGTTCATCGATGACGACAAAGCGTTGTGGAAGGCGGTGCGCAACGCAACGCGCATCAGCATTACCTTCCCGGTCAAGGCCGGTGGAACGCGCACTGCAGAGTTCGAGGTCGGCGGTCTGGACACCACGCAGATGCCTGGATGGAAGTAGGCATGGCAGCGATGAAACGTTTGCTCAGGCCCACGGCGCGCGGGCAGGCCCAGGGTCGGTGCGCTTGATCGATGATGCAGTGCATCGGTGTGGTGGCGCAGCCATGCATCGGCACTTGGCGCGTAGGGCCGCCAACACAAGTCGCAGGCAGTCGCCAGGTGTGTGGGGACGCGGGCAAGGCGGGAGCGTTCGCGGAGGAGATGCTAGCCGAGCACCCGCCGCGCCCGCCTGGCGGTGCGCGCAGTAATTGTTTTAATCGCTCTTCAGGATTTTGCGGATTGTGCACCGTGTCTTTACCGCACTGCCGCCTGCAGCAGTGAATCGATCACTTTCATGGTTTCGCACGAATGGACAGCATGACAACCACAGCGCTCTCTCCCTCGTTGTCCGACTACGGCCATTGGGTCTTCGACATGGACGGCACGCTGACCGAGGCTGCGCACGACTTCGCCTTGATCCGCCGCGTGCTGGAGATCCCGCCAGAGGCCGACATCCTGCATCACCTGGCAGCGTTGCCGGCCGACGAAGCAGCGACCAAACATGCCTGGTTGCTCGAACACGAGCGCGCACTTGCGCAGGCCGCGCGCGCCGCGCCGGGCGCAGTGGCGCTGGTGCGTGCGTTGCGTGCCGCCGGGTGCCGGCTTGGCATGCTCACCCGCAATGCGCGCGAACTGGCAACCATCACCTTGCAGGCGATCGGCCTAGACGATGCGTTCGCGTGGGACGACATCGTCGGCCGCGACGAAGCTGCTCCCAAACCCGCGCCCGATGGGCTGCACTATTTCGTACAGCGCTGGTCGGTGCAGGGCAGCGCGCTGGTGATGGTCGGCGACCACCACAATGACCTCGCCTGCGGCCGTGCCGTCGGTGCCTGTACCGTCCTGGTCAACACGCCTGGCGACCCCTGGCCTGGCTTTGCCGACTGGCGCCTACACGATTGCACACAGTTGCTCGCGCAGTGGCAGGGCGAACGCTAGGCGCACGTCTTCTCGTTCTTCGCCGGGCTTTTTGCTGTTCGCACAGCACCAACGATCAATAACTCCCGGCATCGCCAGCCACCGCAGTCTTGCTCGCCATTCGCGCATGTCTCCGGCGAAGACAAGCAGCCTGCGTAGCCAGCTTGAGCGCTTGGATTCGCCATACGGCGCTGCGTTTGCTCCGTAACAGCAGCAAGAAAACGCCCTTGCACACCCATCCGACTGGCCGGCGGGTCATCGGCTGCACCACATGTGTCACAGCACGCCCGGCGCAAACTGTGCCAAAACCGTGACAGTGGCAAGTGCTCAGCTCGCCGTCATCACTTCAGACCCTTATTAACTCGACGTGGTGCAACGCACCAGTCCGCTGGCATGCCGTTTGCTCAGTCTCTTCCGACGTTTCCTACGTCTGCGTCGCCATTGGCAGTTACAGCGCCTGCGCCGCGGGATGTTTCAACCGACTGGTTGTTCAAACGAGAGGGGTAGACGCATATGCACCAATCTTCCTGTCGCGGCGTACGCAGCACTGCGCTGCTCATGCTTGCGCTGAGCGCAGTGCTGTCTGGCTGCAAGAAAGACACACCGGCCGAAACTGCAACGCCCGCACCCGCTGCAGCACCTGCCGCGACGCCTGCACCTGCAGCCACGGCCGTGGTCGACACCGACAGCGAGTTCACCGCCAACGCCGGCAACGCGGATAACTGGGGCGGCATTGGGCGCGACTTCGCGCTCACCCGGCATAGCCCGCTGGCCGAAATCAATCGCGACAACGTCAAGAATCTAAAGATGTCGTGGGAGATGAAAACCGACGCCACGCGCGGCCACGAAGGCCAGCCGCTGGTGATCGGCAGCATCATGTACATGGTCAGCGCGTATCCGAACAACGTGTTCGCCATCGACCTGGCGGCGCAGGACGACGGCGGTAAGGTGCTGTGGAAATACACCCCGCAACAGGACGAACGGGCGGTGGCGGTGGCGTGCTGCGACACGGTCAACCGCGGCGCCTCGTATGCCGACGGCAAGCTGGTGTTCGGTAGCCTCAGCGGCGATGTGATCGCACTCGATGCCAAGACCGGCAAGGAAGTGTGGAAGCAGAAACTCGCGCACCCGGACAAGGGTGAAACCATCACCATGGCGCCGATCATCGCTGATGGCAAAGTGGTCGCCGGCATCAGCGGCAACGAGTTCGGTGTGCTCGGGCGCGTGGCCGCCTACAACCTGTCCGATGGCAAGCAGGCGTGGTCCTGCGATGCGGCTGGTACCGACAAGGCGATCTGCCTGGGCCCGGATTTCAACAAGGCCAATCCACAGCATGGTCAGCTGGGCGATCTGGGCGTCAAGACCTTTCCCAACGAAGAATGGAAGCGTGGCGGCGGCTCTGCCTGGGGCTGGTACAGCTACGACCCGAAGTTGAAGCTGGTGTACTACGGCACCGGCAATCCCGGCCTGTGGAGCCCGTCGTATCGTTGCGGCAAGACTTCGCAGGAGGAATGCAACAACGGCGAGCATGACAACAAGTGGTCGATGACCTTGTTCGCCCGCAAGATCGATACCGGCGAGGCGGTGTGGGGTTACCAAAAGACCCCGTTCGACCAATGGGATTACGACGGCATCAACGAGCCGATCCTGGTCGACCTGACCATCGACGGCAAGCAAGTTCCCTCGGTGGTGCAGTTCGATCGTAACGGGTTTGCCTACGTGCTCGATCGTCGCGATGGCACGCTGCTGCGCGCGCACAAGTTCGTGCCGGCCAACTGGGCCGAACGCATCGACATGAAGACCGGTCGACCGGTGAAGGTGGCTGCGCATTCGCCGCTGGAACGTGGCAAGAAGGTGCAGGCATTCCCGTCGGCGATGGGGGGCAAGGACCAGCAGCCGTGTTCGGTGGATCCGGCCAATTCGGCAGTGTTCTTCTGCGGTACCAACAACTGGCACATGGAGCTGGAACCGCAGGAACGCGGCAACACCATGATGGGTCTGCCGTACGTCTTCGCCAACGTGATGATGAAGCCGAACGAGCCAGGCGCATTGGGCATCGTCAAGGCATTCGATGTGGTGGAAGGCAAGTCCAAGTGGGAGATCAAGGAGAAGTTCCCGGTGTGGAGCGGCACCCTGGTCACCGATGGCGGGCTGGTGTTCTACGGCACGCTCGATGGTTGGTTCCGTGCGGTGGACAAGGACACCGGCAAGAAGCTGTGGGAGACCAAGTTGCCGTCCGGCATCATCGGCAACCCGATCGCTTATAAGGCCAACGGCCACCAGTACGTGGCGGTGTTCTCCGGTATCGGCGGTTGGATCGGCTTGCCGGTGGCCGCAGGTCTGGATCCGTCCGATCCGTATGGCGCGCTGGGTGCGGCCGGGTTGGCCTTCGGTGCGGGCTTCGACAAAATCCCGCTCGGCGGCATGGTCCACACCTTCCGTATCGATGGCGCCGGCAAGACCGTGACCGCCAGTGCGACCCCCGCGACTGCGGCCGCAGGCGGCGGCACCGCCAACGCAGTAGCGAAGACGGCACGATGACATCCACGCAAGGCGTTGGACGCGCACCTCGGCAGCTTGCTGCCGGTGTGCGCGGCATCACCCGGCATCTGCATCAGGTGCTGGTGCTGTGTAGTCTCGGACTCGTCGCCGCAGGCTGCACACGCGAGCCGTCTTCACCGACGGCTCGCGCTTCTCATTCGGATGCGGCGTCCACTGCGGCGCCGGCATCCACCGCTTCGCCGGCAACCACGCCGGCAGCGGCATCCGCACCGCCGCCCGCTCCCGACCCGGGCGTGCTGCGTGTGTGCGCAGACCCGGGCAACATGCCGTTGTCCAACAAGGCGGGCGAAGGCTTTCAGAACAAGATTGCGCAGGTGGTGGCCGATGCCATGGGCCGTCGCCTGGAATACGAATGGCGCACCTACTACCAGCGCGGGCTGGCGCGCAGCACCATCACTGCCGGCCGCTGCGATCTGCTGATGGATCTCAACAGCGATTTCGAGCAGGGCCTGACCACGCGCCCGGTGTACCGCTCGACCTACGTGCTGGTCACGCGCAAGGGTCTGACTCTGGTGCCCACATCGCTGGACGATCCGGCGCTGAAAAAACTGCGGCTGGGCGTGTTTCAGAGCTCACCCGCCCGCCAGGCGCTCTACGAACACGGCATCAGTGGCCAGGTGCAGTACCTGTTCTACGACTCGGCCACCGCGCCGGAAGAACATCCAGGCAAGCTGGTGGAGCGTGTGGCCGCCAACGAACTGGATGCAGCCGAATCCTGGGGCCCAGTGGCCGGTTACTACGCCGCGCGCAGTAGCCTGGGCGTGGTGCCGTTGAACACCATCGACGATGCGGTGCTGGAATATTCGATGGCGTGGGCCGTATCGCGCAAGAACGCCGCACTGCGCGATGCATTTAACACCGCGCTGCAGGACAACGCCGCCAAGATCGCCGAGATCCTGCGCAGCTATCACGTGCCGCTGGTGCGCTGCAGCGACTGCATCGTGGCTGGCGATCTGGCATCGCACGGGCCGTATGTCACGCCGACGCCTACCTCCGCTGCGCCCAGCCCGGCGGCCTCGTCGCAAGAATTGGCGCAGCTGCAACTGCGCATCGCCGACGGTGCCGACCCGAACCAGGAACTGGCGCATGCGCTGGATGCCGGCGACGCCGTGCGTGCTGCATGGCTGCTGCGCCATGGCGCCGATGCCAATCACGCCAACCTGCTCGGCGAGCCGCCGTTGCATCAGGCCATCCGCAATCAGGAGCCGGATCTGGTCGGCCTATTGTTGGATGCCGGCGCAGGCCTGGACGCGCGCGACGCCAGCGGCTGGACTGCGCTGATGAAAGCCGCCTGGGCTAATGACGCGGACAGCGTCAGCAGGCTGCTTGCAAAGCGCGCCCCGGTAGACACCGTCGCCAGCGATGGCTGGAGCGCACTGGATCTTGCGGTGTCGTATGCCGACGTGGACGTGGTGCAGGCGCTGTTGGAGAAGGGCGCGAATGTGAGGCGTGCCAATCCCACTGGATTTACGCCGGTGATGTTTGCCGTCGCACGCGACGACCCGGCGATTCTGGATGCCGTGCTGGCACGCGGCGCCGAGGTCAACCACGCCAATCAGGCGGGCGTCACGGCGTTGATGTTGGCTGCAGCGGCCGGGCGCGAAGCGGTCGCCAAACGCCTGCTGGCTGCAGGTGCCGATCCGTCTGCGCGCAACCGCGACGGCAAGACCGCCGCAGAGCTGGCGCAGGCACGGGGCGATGCCGCACTGACGACGCTGCTCACCGAGGCCAGGCGCCCAGCCCGCAAATGATTGCGTCACCCGTCGCGTGCACAGGGGTGCGCGGCGTTCCCTCCGATCAAAAAGGTTCGTTCATGCGCACGCCCACCAAACGTTATCTCGATCATTCTGTCCGCGCACCGCTGTGCGCTTTGATGTTCAGCGTCGTACTGGCCGCCTGCGGCAAGGACGCGCCGCCTGCTCCGGCCGCCGATGCGCCGCCTGCTCCGGCCGCCGATGCGCCGCCTGCTCCGGCCGCCGATGCACCGCCTCCACCGGCCGCCAGCGCGCCTGCGTCTGCGCCAGCCGCCGACAACACAGCGCCTGCACCCGCACCTGCGGCCGCAGCGATGCCCAATGTGGCGGCCGGGCCTGCCCCGGATCCAGCGACTCCAGTCGCACCACCGGCCACGATCGTGCCGATTCCGAAAGGCCCCGAGGTCAAGGTCACGCCGGAGTTAGTGGCCGAAGGCAAGAAGATCTATTTTTCGGCCGGCTGCAATGCCTGCCACGGCGGTACTGGCGGCGGTGGCATGTGCCCGCCGCTGACCAACGACATCTGGGTGTATGGCAGCGACGACGACACCTTGCGCACGCTGATCAGCGAAGGCACCGCCGCCATGATTACCCATGGCAAGACCCGCATCGGGCATGAAAAGGTGGTCGGGCAGATGCCGCCGTTTGGACCGGTGCTCAAGCCCGGCGATACCGAAAAGTTGCTCGCCTTCATCCACTCGATCAACAAGACCGCAGGCAAGGCGCAATGAGGCCAGCGCCTGCTCGCTGGCCGTGCGTGCTTGCAGCAGCGATGTTGGGCACACTGTTGCTGTCAGGCTGCCAGCGCGACACTGCCACACCGACAGCGACCACCGTACCCGCGGCGACAGGCAGTGCAACACCGGCGCCGGCAACGCCGCCGGTGGTTGCGTATGTGCCCAATCAGCGCAGCGGCACGGTGTCGGTGATCGATACGCACACCGATACCGTGGTGCGCACGCTCAGCGCGCAGGGCCAGCTTGGCAAACGCCTGCAGCAGCTCTTGCCCGGCCCGCAGGGGCATCTGTACCTGATCGACGCCGAGCATCACCGGCTGGTCGAACTCGATACCGAAAAAGATGCGGTGTTGCGCAGCGTCGACATCGGCGAGAACGCCGAAGGCGTCGCGTTGTCGCCGGACGGCAAGCAGTTCGCGGTGTGCGTGGAAGGCCAGAATCAGGTGACCCTGATCGATGCGGCGCAATTCACCGTGCAGCAGGTGATCGCCACGCGCGGGCAGGCGCCGGAGCATTGCGCCTACACCCCGGATGGCAAGTGGTTGCTCACCAGCAACGAGGGCTCCAACGACATGGACATGATTGATTTGGCGGCCCGTCGATCGCGCGGCGTGGTGGCCACCAGCGGGCATCCGCGCGGCATGGCATTCGCACCTGATGGGCACAGCGTGTACATCGCGCAGGAAACCGCCAACGTGGTGGACGTGATCGACCTGCAAACGCGTCAGCGTCGCGCCAGTCTGCCGGCCGGCGTGCGTACTGC
The DNA here is from genome assembly GCF_002846205.1 of Xanthomonas prunicola. Lineage (GTDB taxonomy): Bacteria > Pseudomonadota > Gammaproteobacteria > Xanthomonadales > Xanthomonadaceae > Xanthomonas > Xanthomonas prunicola. Next base: position 376,631 of record NZ_PHKV01000002.1, on the reverse strand, counting down.
CGGTGTGGCCGTGTCGGCCGATGGCACGCGGCTATATGCCTCCAATGGCGGCGCCGGCACGGTCAGCGTGATCGACCTCAACACCGCGCGCAGCCTGGCGGACATTCCGGTCGGGCAGCGCCCGTGGAATCCGGCACTGACGCCGGCCGGCGACAAGCTCTATGTCGCCAACGGGCGCTCCAACACCGTGAGCGTGATCGATACAGCCAGTTTGCGCGAACTCAAACAGATCCCCGTCGGCGAACTGCCGTGGGGCGTGATCATCGCGCGCTAGGCGGCCGGCATGCCGACGCGCGTCAGGGAGGCCGGATGAAGACACGCGCTGCGGTGGCCTGGGGTCCGCACCAGCCGTTGACCATCGAAGAAGTGGACCTGCAGCCGCCGCGTCCCGGCGAGGTGCTGGTGCGCCTGGTTGCCACCGGCATCTGTCACGGCGATGCGCATGTGCTGGCGCATGGCCATGCCGTCAGCTTTCCGGCAATCCTGGGGCAGGAGGGCGCCGGTGTTGTCGAAGACGTCGGCATCGGCGTCACCAGCGTGCGGCCCGGCGATCATGTGATTCCGCTGTACATGCCCGAATGCGGCGTGTGCAAGTTCTGCCGTTCCGGTCGCACGAATTTGTGTCAAGCCATTCGCAGCAGTCAGGAGCGTGGCCTGATGCCCGATGGCAGCAGCCGGTTTTCGTTGCGCGGGCAGCCGATCCTGCATCACATGGGCACCAGCACGTTTTCCGAATACACCGTGCTTCCGGAGATCGCGGTCGCACGTATCCACCCGGATGCGCCGTTGGAGCAGGTCTGCCTGCTCGGCTGCACGGTCACTACCGGCGTCGGTGCGGTGCTCAACAGCACACATGTGCGGCCAGGCGATTGCGTGGCGGTGTTCGGGCTCGGCGGCATCGGTTTGTCGGTGGTGCAGGGCGCGGTGCTGGCACGGGCCGGCCGTATCATCGCGGTGGATATCGACCCCGCCAAGTTCGCACTGGCACGCACGCTGGGCGCCACCGATTGTCTGGATCCGCGCGACTACGGTGCGCCGATCCAGCAGGTGATCGTGGACCTGACCGACGGTGGCGCCGACCACAGTTTTGAATGCGTCGGCGATGTCGGCGCGATGCGGGCGGCGCTGGAGTGCTGCCACAAGGGCTGGGGCGAAAGCGTCATTCTGGGCGTGGCCGATGACGCGCAGGAAATCAGCACGCGCCCGTTTCAATTGGTGACCGGGCGGGTGTGGCGCGGCAGCGCCTTCGGCGGCGTCAAAGGGCGCAGCGAATTGCCCGGCTACGTCGAGCGTTATCTGCAGGGCGACATCCAACTGGCGCCGTTGATCACGCGCACCCTGGCTTTGGACGACATCAACCAGGCGTTGGCGGACCTGCGTGCGGCGCGTGGCATCAAATCAATCGTGGTGTACTGACGGAGGCGCAAATGGCAGCAGAAAGGGGCAGGACAGCAAGGCTGCACCGTCATGCGCTGGCAGGCGCATGCACCATCGCCTTGCTCGCACACAGCGCACTGGCTGCTGCAGCCGACGCACCGCAAATCACCTGGCTGGACCGTGTGGAGGTGACCGCCACGCCGATCCCCGGCACCACCATCGATGCGGCGCAATTGCCGTACATGGTGCAATCGGCGAGCAACGCCGAGCTATCACGCGGCCGCAGCAACAACCTGAGCGATCTACTGCAGCGGCGTTTCGTCGGCGTGGACGGCAATGATGTGCAAGGCAGCGCCTTCCAGAACGATCTCACCTTCCATGGCTTTCGCGCCTCTGCGCTGCCGGGCGCGTCGCAAGGCGTGTCGGTCTATCTGGATGGCGTGCGCGTCAACGAACCGTTCGCCGATATCGTCAGTTGGGACATGCTGCCCGAATCGGCCATCACCGCCGTGACGCTGATGCCTGGTTCCAACCCGCTGTTCGGGCCCAACACGTTGGGCGGGACAGTAGTGCTGTCCACCGCATCCGGACTGACCGCACCCGGAGTGCACGTCGAAGTAAGCATCGGCAGTGGCGCGCGCAGGCGGCTGGATGCCAGTTACGGCATCGCTGACGCGGACGGCTGGCATGGCTTTGTTGCGGTGACCGGGTTAGATGAAAACGGCTGGCGGGATGCCTCCGAAGGCCGGCTTGGCACCGTGTTTGGCAAAGTCGGTAAGCAAGGCGAGCAGACCGACTGGAGCCTGTCGTTGCTGCATGGGCGCAGCCGTCTGATCGGCAATGGTCTGCTGCCGGATACACGCTACACCGACGAAGGTCCGGAGCCAGGCCTGTATCGCGCCGATCGGCGTTCGGTGTACACCTCGCCCGATCTCACCCGCAATCGCAACACGTTGTTGACCGCCCAGTTGGATCATCGTTTCGATGAAGACACCGCGTTGCACGCCCTGGCTTACTCGCGCGTAGGGCGCCGCGACACCGTCAATGGCGATATCGGCGAAGAATACGAAGCGTTCGTCGAAGAATGCGCGTCCGGGTATGCCGCCGATGGCAGCGCGCTGGATGCCGATTGCGATGTCGCCCGCACCGATGCCGATGTGCTGCACACCGGCGCGCTCAACACCACCCAGATGCGTCAGCAAGCACAAGGCGTGGCGCTCAACCTGAGCAGGCAGTGGGGCGCGCATGCGCTCACGACCGGCGTCACCTTCGATCGCGGCCATGTGCGTTATCAGCAATTCACCGGCGACGGGTGGGTGCAGCCCGACCGCTCGGTCGTTGCCGATCCCGCTGTCGAACGCGCGTTCTTTTCCGGCGTGCGCGGGAGCACCGAGACGCTGGGCGTGTTCCTTGCCGATACCTGGGCGCTGGACGATGCCACCCATCTCACCGCGGCAGTGCGCTGGAATCACGTGGTGGTGGACAACGTGCTTTCCACGGCCGACGACGGCGATCGCCCGCGCGAGCGCTTTGTTTATGCCAAGGCCAACCCATCGCTGGGTTTGACTCATCGGCTCGCGTCTGGTGTGACGCTGTACGGCTCGGTCGCGCAGAACAGCCGTGCACCGACCGCCATCGAACTGGGCTGCGCCGACCCCACCCAGCCGTGCCGGTTGCCGACCGGCTTGCAGGCCGATCCGCGCCTTGAGCAGATCATCTCGCGGACCTACGAATTGGGTGCGCGCTGGACACCGTCTGCCGACAGCAATGCCACATTGTCGGTGTACCGCGCCGACAATCGTAACGACATTCTGTTCTTACGCGCACCGGACACGCAGCTGGGCTACTTCGACAATGTCGGCCGCACGCGCTATCAGGGCATGGATGCGGCACTGCATCTGCGCAGCGGCGACTGGCAATGGTCGGCCGGATATAGCTACCTGGATGCGACGTATCGCAGCGATGGCGAACTGCTCTCCGGCGAGCGGGTGATCGCACTACGGCCCGGGTTGCGTATTGCGGCGTTGCCGCGTCACAACCTCAAACTCGGTGCGCAATGGCAGCGCGATGCGCTGACCTTGGGCGCTGGCGTGCGCGCGGTATCTGGGCGCATCGCCAGCGGCAACGAAGACGGCCAGGTCGACAACGCCGAAGCCGGCGAGCCGGCACCTGAGCGGATCAACATCGGAACCGCTGGTTATGCACTCGTCGATTTGTATGGGCGCTGGACGCTCAGCGAGCGGTTGTCGTTGTTCGCGCGCGTCGACAACGTCTTCAACCGCCGCTATGCAACTTACGCGGCTGTGGCCGAAGACGTGTTTCCCGATGGCGAACTCGCACGCCCGCAGGACGCGCCAGTGGAGACCGGCCCCGCGCGGTTTCTCGCACCGGGCGCACCACGGCAGTATCTGATCGGGCTACGTTGGGCGCTTTGAGACCGGGATCAGGGATTCGGGATTTGGGTAGCAGCGAACCCTAGCCCCAGGACTTTGCCGCTCGTGGCGTTGTCGGGACGCTGGTAAGTCGCGCTGGTCTCGTGCGCGGTGTGCTCACCGCTCCGGGACAACGCCGCACATCCGCCCCTGGGGGGCGATGGCGGCATTCATGCCGTCATCGGTCCCACAAGCGGGGAGGGCACCGTACCAGAACCTTGGTCGGTGGTCTTATGGAAGCGGCTCGTGATGTGCAGGCGGCAAAGTAGCCGGCGCATGTCATCTGTTGCTCGCGCTGACACGTCGACCATCGCGACTTGTGCTTGCCCGCTCGCTATCGCTGCACGTACGAGTGGCACATGTGCGCCGCGCACAAGCGGCGACCGCATGAAGACAGAAAGTCGCTGTGTTATTGCTGCATGTACACCTGGCAAGAACTGCATTGGCTTGAAGGAATTCCCATTGCCCAGTCCCGCATCACTGCCCTCAGATCACCCAGTCTCCAAGCTGTGCTTGCGCAGCTTGCGGTACAGGGTGTTACGGCTGATGCCCAGGGCGTCGGCGGTGCGGCTGACATTCCAGCGGTGGCGTTCGAGTTGTTGCTGCAGCACCAGCCGCTCGGCCTGATCCAATGCGACGCGGCCAGGCATATCGTCGGCCGCGACCGCACGCCCATCGACCAGGCAGGGCGCGCTGCCGGCGTCGACGATTTCCTGCGGCAGATTCGATATGCGAATCACTCCGTCACTGCACAGCACGGCGGCCGTGCGCAGCACGTTGCGCAGTTGGCGCAGGTTGCCCGGCCAGGCGTAGCTGAGCAGCTTGTGCAGCGCGTCTTCGCTGATGCGCACGCTGTGCTCGCTGTTTTCCTCGCGCAGCAGGGTACGAATCAGTTCGGCCTTGTCGCTGCGCTCGCGTAGCGGCGGCAGGTGCAGCACCACGCCGTTGAGGCGGTAGTACAGATCTTCGCGGAACTCGCCAGCGGCCACCATTTGCATCAGGTCGCGATGGCTGGCGCTGATCACGTGCAGTTCCAGCGGCATCGCCCGGTCGCTGCCCAGCGGGGTCACGCTCTGTTCTTCCAGCACGCGCAGCAGCCGCGTCTGCAGCGGCAGCGGCATGTCGCCGATCTCGTCCAGGAACAAGTTGCCGCCGCTGGCTTGCAGCAGCTTGCCGTGGCGGCCTTCGCGTGCGGCATCGGTGAACGCGCCGCGCGCGTAGCCGAACAGTTCGCTCTCGATCAGCGCCTCGGGGATCGCCGCGCAATTCACCGCCACGAACGGCCGTGCCGCCCATAGCGAGCCGCGGTGCACCGCCTTGGCGAATTCCTCCTTGCCGGTGCCGGTGGCGCCACACAGCAGGATCGACACACGATGCGCGGCCAGCTTCAGCGCGTTGTCCAGGTTGTGGCGCATGCGCGGATCGGAGCCGATGTGTTCGGGTGAGTAGGCCGCCTCGCCATTGTCGGCGTTGGTGACGTGCGCGCCGCTAGCAACAGTGTTGCGGCGCGGCGGCTGCGCCAGGGCGAAGAAGCGGCGTCCGTGGCAGGCGCAGCGGATCGACCACAGCGTGCTGGCATCGTTGCGCGCACGCTGCTCCACGGTGTCGAAGTCCAGCTGCATCACCTGCGAGATGTCGCGCCCGACCAACAGGCTGCGCTCGCCCTTGCCGAGCTGTTCCAGCGCCGCTTCGTTGACGGCCAGCACGCAGCCGTCGGCGCCGATGGCCATCAGCGCTTCGTGCAACAGGCCGGCGAACTCCGGGCGGCTATGGAAGCGCAGGATCCACGCATGCCGGTACTGCTCCAGAAAATACGAACGCGCGATCTGCGCCGCCGACATGCGCACCAGCGCGCTGGTGTGGCGCTGCACCAGTTTGGTGTCGCGCGCGTCCGGCGTGGACGCATCCAGCACCGCCAGCAATTGCCCGTGTGGGTCGAGGATCGGCGCACCGCTGCACGATAGCGGCAGATGCCGGGCCAGGTAATGCTCGCCGCGGTGCACGCCGAGCGCGCTGCGCTCCACGGCGCAGGTGCCGATGCCGTTGGTGCCCTGGTAGCGCTCGGCCCAGCTGGCGCCGCAGAACAATCCGGTCTCGCGGAATTCGCGCAGCAGTGCCGGGTCCTGCACGCTGTGCAGGAGGGTCGCCTCGGCGTCGGCAAAGACCACCGCGTAGCCGCCGCCGGCGATCTGCTCGTAGAGGTTCTCCATCTCCACCTTGGCGATGCGCAGCACTTCGTCGAGCCGCTGCTGGCGCTCGCGCAGCCCGCTGCCATCGTGGACCATCGGCGAAGGGGGGGCATCCGGACTGAGCCCATATTCGTCCAGGCAGCGCTGCCACGAGCGCGCCAGCGCCGGCGGCAACGGTTCGATCTGGCGGAAGCGGCGCATCCGCGTCAGCAGCGCCGATTCCGCCTCGGTAGCGGACGAGGGCCCAGCCGTGGCCTGCAGGAGGTTGGCGACAGTCACTTCCGACACGTGGCGCATCCTCGGTCCCTACCCGGGACTAGAGCGGCAGTGACGCACAAACCGGGGCGAGGCTCAAACCGCGGTGCAGCAAAAACCGGATTGGAAATGCGCTGAATCAGATCACCAGCGAGGCCGCAGGACGAATGACGCCGCCCGGCACGGCTGCGGCATGCACCGACGCGGCGGTGAATCGCGCGTCTGCCGTCACTACGCCATCGCTGGACCACCGCGGTTGGGCAGGTCCATGCCGCGTTCCAGCTCGGCTTGCCTGGCTTGTTGCAGCTCCTTGCCGATCGCCAGGTTTGCCGCCTGCAGCTTCTGGTCCGATTGCTCTACCGGAGTGTTGAGCGCTTGCTCAACGTTCACCGCGGCGCGCTTGTGCGCGCCGCCCAGGTCCTTGTTGCCGTCGCCTGGACGCAGCAGGCGCTCGACCTGCGTTCGGTCGTGAGCGTGCACGAAGCTCACGCCGTCATCGGAAGCCAGGAACTTGTTGAGGTTGCCGCGCACCGTTTCGTCCAGCGCGCGATTGTTGTCCGCCTTGATGGCCTTGCCGTCGCGCTGCAGGTCGGTGGTCGTTTGGGCCTTTTCGCTTTCCGACAGCGTCAGGCTCGGCGTCTGCTTTGCGATAGGGCGCCAGTGTCTCCAGGCACCCGGCATCGTCGCCTAGCCTGTGCTGGGTGATGGCGTACTCGTTGCGAATCGCACCTTCATCGCTGAAGCTGGAAGTCGCCAGGCAATTGCGGTAAAGCGGCGCCAGCGTCGCCTCGGCTTTCACATAGTCCTTTTGATCGTAGAGCGACTGGAACGCTTTGCGCGTGCGCTGCACGGCTGCCGGTTCGCAAGTCGCCGCCAGCGGCAGGTAATCGCCTTCGAAGCTGCCGTTGCCGCCGCAATACTCCCGACACGCGTTTTCGCTGCCGCTCGCGGCGCGGATCGCGGCGCCTGCCCCAGCCTTGGCGATTTCCGGGGTGCAGGTGCCCGGATGATCGCCGTCGTCTACCGCCGCCTGGGTGCCGCGCAACTTGCCATTGAAGCTGCAACTGGCATCGGCGTTGAGCGTTTCCAGCGAGAAGCTGGAGGCATCTTGCGTCTCGGGCTCTATCGTGAGCTGCCCCCAGCCGCGCTCTGTGGCGTAGTGGCCTGGCGAAGGCCGCTGCGGCGCTGCCGTGGTGTTCGCGGGCGCAGCGGGCGACGTGATGGCGCGAGCGTGCTCGGTCTCGGTGGGGATTGAAGCAGAGGGGGAGGACGGCTGCCCGGCGTTGCCGCATCCGCACAAGGCGGCGGTGCATAGCGCCAGGCAAAGGCGGACGGCGTTGTTCGCCGAGGTCAGGCTTCCGCTGGACGGAACACGCACATGTCCCATGGCATCCTGCATTGACGCCAACACGACGAGCCTATTCCCGCGCCAACGCCTCCGCAAGCGAAGGCAGGGTGCCCGCTCGGCGCGGCGGGCATCATCCGGCCGCCGTTACAGCGCGTAGCCGAACTGCTGCTTGAACTGGTCGTTGAACTCGGCGAAGTCGAAGCGCTGGTTCTGGGTGCCGGGGTGCTCCACCTTCAGCGCGCCCATCAGGTTGCCCATGCGGCCGATGGTCAGCCAGTCGTAGCCGCCCTGGATGCCATAGATCAGGCCGGCGCGGAAGGCATCGCCGCAGCCGGTCGGGTCGACCACGCGGCGCTCGTGCGCCGGTGGAATGTCGTAGGTCTTTTCCGGGGTATGCACCAGCGCGCCCTTCGGGCCCTGGGTGGTGATGTAGGCCTGCACGCGCGAGACGATGTCCTTTTCGTCCCAGCCGGTGCGTTCCTGCAACAGGTTGGACTCGTAGTCGTTGACCACCACGTACTGGGCCTGCTCGATGAACTGGCGCAGTTCCGGGCCGTTGAACAGCGGCATCGCCTGGCCGGGATCGAAGATGAAGGGGATGCCGGCAGCAGCGAACTCTTCCGCGTTCTGGATCATGCCTTCGCGCCCGTCGGGGCCCACCAGGCCCAGGGTCACGCCCGGCACGTCCTTCACGTGATTCTCGTAGCTGCGCATCATCGCGCCCGGGTGGAACGCGGTGATCTGGTTGTTGTCGTGGTCGGTGGTGATGAAAGCCTGCGGGGTGAACAGGTCCTCGATGATCTTCACCCGCGACAGATCGATGCCCAGCGTTTCGAAGTGTTCGCGGTAGGGGCCGAAGTCCTGGCCCACCGTGCCCATCGGAATCGGCGCGCCACCGAGCAGGTGCAGGTTGTAGGCGATGTTGCCGGCGCAGCCGCCGAACTCGCGGCGCATGCGCGGCACCAGGAACGACACATTCAGGATGTGCACCTTGTCCGGCAGGATGTGGTTCTTGAACTGGTCCGGAAACACCATGATGGTGTCGTAGGCGAGGGAACCACAGATCAGTGCGGACATCGAGTCAGGCCTTTGCGTTAGGAAAACCCGCCAATTGCCGGGCATGGCAGCGGGACGACGCGAGCGCCGCGGCGCAAAGGGTAACGGCTGCGACCGATCAGGGCCAGAACCGCATGCCATGTCCGGCGTGACCGGCACATGAAAACAGATGCGCATTCTCCGATTTTTCCTTGCCCGCACCGGGGTGGATTGCTAGGCTAGCGGACTTCGTTTTCTGCCCAAAATTTCGCCAGTCTGGCGGCGGGCACGCGACTTACCCCAGGAACAATTCCCTCGATGTTCAAGAAACTGCGCGGCATGTTCTCCAACGACCTGTCCATCGATCTGGGCACGGCCAATACGCTGATCTACGTGCGCGGACAGGGCATCGTGCTGAACGAGCCGTCGGTGGTTGCGGTGCGTCAGGACCGCGCAATCGGCGGCACGCGCTCGGTGGCCGCCGTCGGCGCGGAGGCCAAGCAGATGCTCGGCCGTACCCCCGGCCACATCACCACGATCCGCCCGATGAAGGACGGGGTTATCGCCGACTTTACCTACACCGAGGCGATGCTGAAGCACTTCATCAAGAAGGTGCACAAGTCGCGCTTCCTGCGCCCCAGCCCGCGCGTGCTGGTGTGCGTGCCGGCCGGTTCCACCCAGGTCGAGCGCCGCGCCATCAAGGAATCGGCGGAAGAGGCCGGTGCGCGCGATGTCTATTTGATCGAAGAGCCGATGGCCGCTGCGATCGGTGCCGGTATGCCGGTGACCGAGGCGCGCGGTTCGATGGTCATCGACATCGGCGGCGGCACCACCGAAGTGGCGGTCATCTCGCTCAACGGCATCGTCTACTCGCAGTCGGTGCGCGTGGGCGGCGACCGTTTCGACGAGTCGATCACCAACTACGTGCGCCGTAACCACGGCATGCTGATCGGCGAAGCCACGGCCGAGCGCATCAAGCTGCAGATCGGCTGCGCCTATCCGCAGGACGAGGTGCAGGAGATGGAAATCTCCGGCCGTAACCTCGCCGAGGGCGTGCCGAAGATGATCAAGATCAACTCCAACGAAGTGCTGGAAGCGCTGCACGAGCCGTTGTCGGGCATTGTCTCGGCGGTGAAGCTGGCGCTGGAGCAGACCCCGCCGGAACTGTGCGCCGACGTCGCCGAGCGCGGCATCGTGCTCACCGGCGGCGGCGCGCTGCTGCGCGACCTGGATCGCCTGATCTCCGAAGAAACCGGCCTGCACGTGCAGGTGGCCGACGACCCGCTCACCTGCGTGGCCCGCGGCGGCGGCCGTGCGCTGGAACTGGTGGACATGCACGGCAATGAGTTCTTCGCGCCGGAGTGATGCGTTCGGGAATCGGGAATCGGAAATGGGGAATCGTGAGAGCGGTTCCTGACGACGGCCCTGAGTGGTTGCATCGCGGTCCCGCCAATGTGAGTTTTCGCCTTAGCCGTCGCGTGGGCAGCCATCTGCTCCCCGATTCCCCATTCCCGACTCCCCATTCCCGGCCCTGACAGTGCCCTCCTACGCCGGTCCTCCCGTCGCCTCCCGTCCGGGCGAAGTCACCTCCACGCTGCGCTTGCTGGTCTATCTGGTGCTGGCGATCGTCTTGATCGCGCTCGATAGCCGCGGCAGTTGGCTGAGCCAGGTGCGCATGCAGGCCAATCTGCTGATCCAGCCGATCTGGGCCGTGGCCGGGCTGCCGGGGCGCATCGGCTCGCAGGTGCGCGACAACGCCGCAACGCATGCGCAGTTGGTGGAAGAGACCCGGGATTTGCGCAATCAACTGCTGGTCGCCAACGCGCGCCTGACCCGGTTGCAGACTGCTGCGCTGGATAATGCGCAGCTGCGCGAATTGCTTAACGTGGCCGAGCGCCGCGGCCTGGATGTGCAGCTGGCGCCGATCCTGAACATCGATCTGGACCCCACCCGGCAACGCCTGTTGCTGGACGCCGGCAGCCGCGACGGCGTGCTGCTGGGCCAGGCGGTGATCGATGCCGGCGGGCTGATGGGGCAGGTGATCGAAGTCACCCCGCTGCATTCCACCGTGCTGTTGCTCACCGACCCCGACCATGCAGTGCCGGTCAGCGTCGCGCGCAACGGCGTGCGGCTGATTGTCTACGGCCGCGGCGACCGCCTGGAATTGCGCGACATTCCACTCAGTGCCGGCGTGCAGGTGGGCGACGAAATCGTCACCTCGGGCCTGGGCGGCCGCTTCCCGGCCGGCTTTCCGGTCGGCAAGGTCTCCGAATTGCACCCGGACGACACCCACGCCTTCCTGGTCGGTGAACTGACCCCCGCCGCCAAGCTCGACCGCGGCCGCGATGTGCTGTTGCTGCGCGCGGGCAAGCCGTTGCGGGTGGTGCCGGGAATCGGCAACGGCAGCAACGGCAATGGCGCGCCTGCCGCCACCACCGCGCCAGCGAACGTGCCGTTGACCGCAACGCCGCGCACACCGGCGGGTGGCGTTTCCAGCGCGGCGACCGATCCGGCACGCCCCACGACAGGTGCGGCATCGGGCGCCGGCGGCGCCACGCCGCGTACCCAGTCCGCGCCGACACAGGCAACGACTGGCGTACAGCCGGCCAGCGCGCCAGCATCCAGCCGCCCGGCCAGCACGCCCACCCGTTCTCCTGCATCGAACGAATCCAGCATCCAGAATCCCGATGCCCGCCGGGCTTCACCGCAGGGCTCACGGGCGTCAGGGAGTGCCGCATTCGGAACAGGTAACCGCAGCGCCTCACCGCCGCAGGACACCGCTCCTACCGATTCCCAAATCCCGATTCCCGATTCCCGTCCGGCTCCGCAGGAGACGGATCAATGACCCGCATGCGCAACACCTGGATTCTGCCGGCGAGCATCTTCATTGCGCTGGTACTGGGTCTGCTGCCGTTGCCGATGGTGGTGCAGCCGCTGCGGCCCTACTGGCTGGCGCTGGTGCTGGCGTATTGGGTGATCGAGGAGCCGGATCGGGTCGGACTGGGCCTGGCCTTCGTGGCTGGCGTGCTGGCTGACCTGCTGTATGGCGGGCTGCTCGGCGAGCAGGCGCTGCGGCTGGTGATCATGACCTTCATCCTGCAGCGCTTCCGCGCGCGGATGCGTTTCTTCCCGATGTCGCAGCAGGCGCTGGCCATTGGCGGACTGCTGCTCAACGACCGCATCGTGTCCTCGGCGGTGCATCTGGCGATCGGCGAGCCGACCCTGCCGTGGAGTTACTGGTGGGCGCCACTGCTGGGCATGGCGCTGTGGCCGCCGCTGTTCGTGGTGCTGGATGCGGTGCGGCTGGGCAAGCGGAGCAAGAAGTAAGCCATGCACGGGCGCCGCCATCCGAAGAATCCGCATGCGGAGGCCGAACAGTTCCGCCGCCGCGCGGTGCTGGGCTTTGTGATGGTGGTGATCTGTCTGGTCGGCCTGGGCGGCTGGTATTTCAAGCTGCAGGTGCTCGACCACGAGGTTTACGCCACGCGCTCGGAGGCCAACCGCATCAAGCCCAGGCCGGTAGTGCCCGGGCGCGGCATGATCTACGACCGCACCGGCCGGCTGCTGGCCGAAAACGTGCCGGCCTTCCGCCTGGACGTGACCCCCGACAAGGTCACCGACATGAATGCCATGCTGGACGCGCTGGGCAAGGTGATCCCGATCTCGCCGGAGGATCTGGAGCGCTTCAATCGCGAGCGGCACGCACGGCGCAGCTTCCTGCCGGTGACGCTCAAGCTGCGCATGAGCGATGAAGAGATGGCGCGGTTTGCGGTGGAGCGCTGGCGCTTCCCCGGTGTGGAGCTGGAGCCGTATCTGACCCGGCGTTATCCCTACGGCCCGTTGTTCGCGCACATCATCGGCTACGTGGGGCGTATCGACGAAAAAGACCTGGCAGTGCTGGGCGAGGGCAATGCCGCGCTCACCCATATGGGCAAATCCGGGCTGGAGCGCTATTACGAGCAGGATCTGCGCGGGCAGGTCGGTTACGAGCAGGTCGAAACCAATGTGCAGGGGCGGGCCATCCGCACCGTTGGCCGGGTCGCGCCGCAATCGGGTGCGGACCTGCGCCTATCGGTAGACGCCGATCTGCAGCGTGCGATGGTGGCCGCGTTCGGCGAACACGAAGGCGCTGCCATTGCGATGGACCCGCGCACCGGCGAGATCCTGGGCATGGTCAGCCTGCCCAGCTACGACCCCAACCTGTTCGTCAACGGCATCTCGCATACCGATTTCAAGATGCTCAACGACAACCCGTCGCGGCCGCAGTTCAACCGGCTGGTGCTGGGTGGTGTGGCGCCGGGCTCCACGCTCAAGCCGTTGATCGCGCTGGCGGGCCTGGACAGCGGCCTGCGCCGACCCGAGGACCGGGTGCTGTCCACCGGCATGTTCTACCTGCCCGGTGTCAGCCGCGGCTGGGGCGATTCGCACCGCGGCGGCCATGGCTGGACCGACCTGCGCAAGTCCATCGCCCAATCGGTCAATACCTATTACTACCGCCTGGCGGTGGATATGGGCATCGAGCGCTTCGACCACTACCTGGGCGAATACGGCTTCGGCCAGCCCACCGGCGTGGATCTGCTAGGCGAAATCGGCGGCATCCTGCCATCGCCGGCCTACAAGTACAAAACCCGCAAGGAGCGCTGGTATCCCGGCGACACGGTCAACATTGCCATTGGTCAGGGCGACTGGAAGGTGACGCCGCTGCAACTGGTGCGCGGCGTCTCGGCGATCGCCAGTGGCCTGTTGCTGCGCCCGCATCTGGTGCTGGAAGAACGCACCGGCTTTGATCACCCCTGGGAGCCGATGATCCAGCCGCCGGGCAAGCCCATCAGCACGAATGCGGCGCATCTGCAGGTAGTGCGCGAAGGCATGATGGACACCATGCGGCCCGGCGGCACCGGCTATGCCATCACGCCTGGTGCGCCGTACCAGATGGCCGGCAAGACCGGTACCGCACAGGTGGTCAGCCGCAAGGGCGTGGCGGCGGTGGACCCGCGCAGCTTGCCGTTGCATCTGCGCCACCGCGGCCTGTTCGTTGGCTTCGCGCCGGCCGATAACCCGGTCATCGCGGTCGCGGTCGCGGTGGAGGGTGGCGGCTTCGGCACCAGCTCGGCGGCGCCGATTGCACGCAAGATTTTTGATGCCTGGTTGCTGGGCAAGATGCCTGCGGGCCTGGAGCCGCTGGACAGCGAGCTCGGCATGACCGCGGTGGGCGTCAATCAGTTCGAAGCCGGCGTCACCGATGCGCGCGCAGCCGGCGATGCCGCTGCCGCTACGCTGGATGAGCTGCCGGTGGTCATCGGCCAGACCGCCGTTGCGCTGGACCCCAACAGGCCCGCGCAGCCGGTGGTGCCGGATGTGCCGGACGCAGTGCAGGAGACCGACCATTGAGCGACATCCTGCGCTGGTTGGTGGACATGGCCGCGCGCTTTACGCGCAGCCTGGACTGGGTGCTGTGTCTGGCGCTGGGCGGGCTGATGGCGATCGGTCTGTCGGTGCTCAAGAGCGCCGGCGGCACTGCCAACGGCGAGCACCTGATGCTGGCGCAAGGTATCCGCTTCATCATCGGCATGGCGGCGATGTGGGGCATTTCGCGCATGTCGGTGCTACGCATGCGTGCCTGGACACCGTGGGTGTATGGCTTGTCGATGCTGCCGCTGCTGGCGGTCTTCGCGCTGGGCACCGGTAAATACGGCCGGCAGTGGCTGGATCTGAAAGTGTTCTACCTGCAGCCAGCCGAGCTGCTCAAGATCAGCCTGCCGATGATGGCCGCCTGGTATCTGCATCGCATGCCGCTGCCGCCGCGCATTTCCACCGTGCTGGTGACCTGCGTGATCATCGGCGTGCCCACCGCGCTGATCATGTTGCAGCCGGACTTCGGTACCGGCGTGTTGATCGCGGCCAGCGGCGTGTTCGTACTGCTGCTCGCCGGCTTGCCGTGGTGGTGGGTGGCGGTTGGGGTGGGCGGTGTGTCTGCGGCTGCGCCGGTGGCGTGGTTCTGGCTGCTGCGGCCATACCAGAAGGACCGCATCATGATGTTCCTCAACCCCGAGAACGACGCGCTCGGCGCGGGCTGGAACATCATCCAGTCCAAGATCGCGATTGGCTCGGGCGGGTTGAACGGCAAGGGCTGGGGCCTGGGCTCGCAATCGCATCTGAACTTCATTCCCGAACAGACCACCGACTTTGCGTTTTCGGTGCTCAGCGAAGAATTCGGTTGGATCGGTGTTGCCACCGTGCTGACGTTGTATCTCATCGTCATTGGCCGCTGCCTATGGATCGCCTCGCAGGCGCGCGACACCTATTCGCGCCTGGTTGCCGGCGCCACCGGCCTGGCGTTTTTCGTCTATGTGGTGGTCAACGGCGGCATGAT
Source organism: Xanthomonas prunicola (assembly GCF_002846205.1). Taxonomy (GTDB): domain Bacteria; phylum Pseudomonadota; class Gammaproteobacteria; order Xanthomonadales; family Xanthomonadaceae; genus Xanthomonas; species Xanthomonas prunicola. The sequence continues at coordinate 361,622 of NZ_PHKV01000002.1, read as the reverse complement.
CTCCGGCCTGTTGCCAGTGGTGGGTGTGCCGATGCCGCTGATGAGTTACGGCGGCACCTCGGCGGTGTCGTTGCTGGCCGGGCTGGGGTTGGTCATGGCAGTGAAGTCGCACCGACCGGTGCATGGATATTGAGGCTCGCGTGGTCGCATCGGTGCGTTGCACCGCCGCAGGTAACGCGCCAGCGGCATGCGTGGCAGTGCAACCCTGATCGATGCGACACGCGTGTGTCAGCGCGCCGGCCAAGCATCGATAACCCCGCGTTTTGCGCGCTGTAGTGCAATGACGACATAGCGATGCAGCTGACTTCGTGCGCGCGGCGTTTGGTTCGCTCGCGTTCTGCACGCGCGGGGCGTGCTCCGTAGAGTCCGCCACGCCCCTGCAGTGATGGCGGCCGCGTCGCGTTGCCTGTGCAGGTGCGCGCCATTCCTCTTTCGGGTGCCTCTTTCCATGAACTTGCCAACCGCCGCCATCGGCGGTCTCTGTCTGCTGCTGTCCGCGCAGGCCAGTGCCGTCACCTTCGCCACCGGCGATACCCGCGCTGTCGCGCAACCTTCCATTCCAGCCACGTGTTCGCCGTCCTTGAAGGCTGGGCTGACGCCGACCGGGCGTCAATTCGATGATGCGACCGAGCGCTCGCCGCCCGATACCAGGGCCATCCAGGCCGCGCTCGATGCCTGCGAAAACGGCAGCGTGCTGCTGACCGGCGGCAGCGGCAATGCATTCCTGACCGGCCCGCTGACCATTCCTAGCGGCGTCACGCTGTTGGTCGACCAGGGCGTCACCTTGTACGGCTCGCGCAATCCGGCCGACTACGGCAGCGGCTGCGGCGTGGCAGGTTCCAAGAGCGGCGGCTGCGCGCCGCTGATCAGCGTCAAGGGAGCCAAGTCGGGCGTGATGGGCATCCGCACCGGCGGGCGTCAGGGCACCATCGATGGCCGCGGCGATCTGACCATGCTGGGCAAGCGCACCACCTGGTGGCAGTTCGGCGAAAACGCCAAGGCGGCCGGCCAGGTACAGAACAGCCCGGACCTGATCAAGGTGCAGAACTCCACGGCGTTTACGCTGTACGACATCAACTTGATCAACGCGGCGTACTTCCATTTCTTCGCGCATATGGTCGATGGCCTGACCATCTGGGGCGTACGGGTGAAATCGCCGGCCACCAGCCCCAACACCGATGGCCTGGACCTGGACAGCGTGACCAACGCCAGTCTGGTCGACAACGATGTGATGGGCGGAGACGATTGCGTGGCGATCAAGACCATCGCCTCCACGTCCGGCAACATCACCGTGCGCGACAACCGTTGCTACGGCACCCACGGCATCTCGATCGGCAGCGAAGTGATGTTCGGGGTCAACAATGTGCTGGTCGACAACAACGTCATCACCGCCACCGACGATGCCGGCAACCACAGTACCGACAACAACGGGTTGCGCATCAAGACCAGTATCGTCAAGGGCGGCCCGGTCAGCCTGATCACCTACCGCAACACCTGCCTGTTCGGCGTGACCAGCCCGCTGGTGATCAACCCGTTCTATGCGTCCGGTACCGGCGGGACCAAGCCCAGCTTCAAGGAGATCGTCGTCAACGGTTTGCGCACCACCGCCGATGCCGGGCTCAAGGGCAAGGGTTGGATCCTGAAGGGCTTTGATGCGCAGACGCCGTTGGACCTGGTGCTGGCCAATCTTGCGACAGGCAACAAGTCCGTCAGTGCCAGCGACGCACAGATCGGGCTGGTCAACAGTGATCTGACGCCTACCGGTACCGGTGTCACTACTGGCCCGGTGCAAGTGAGTGGTGCCATCCCGGCCTGCTCGACGGCACCGCATTTCCCGGCACTGTGACCGATCCGGCGCAGCCGGTCCTCGCGCTGCGCCCGATCTTCTGTTCTCCCCCGCGACGCTGCAGCGCCGAGAGGTGCTGCAGTGTCTGGCACCTTGGCATCGATCGGTCCAACCGACGGGTTGAGCCATCGAGCCGTCCTGAGGCATCGGCGCCGTGGGTCGCGCTTGCAGACTGCGATCCCATGCCGGCGGCGATTGCCGCCGCCCCGCCCGCCAGACGTGTCCCGCTACGCCTGACCCCCCGCGATACCCCGGCCCCTTTCCGCCGGTCCCGCCCCTGCGGGCCCGGGGTTTTCTTGCCGTGTCTGCCCGAGGCAGTGGCCCGTTCGCATCGAGCGATGCTGCGGCACGTCTTGACTTCGGCTAAAGCTCTTTCGTTTCATGGTCTTATTGCCAGAAGTTCATCCGATGTCTGTTACCCTCGGCCGATGATTCGACGCACACTGACCTGTCTGCTCACCCTCGGCCTTGTCGCCTGCGCGACTCAGCCCAGCCCTCCGTCCCCGCCGCCGGCTGCCAGCGCACCGCCGGCCAAGCCGCCGGTGGCTCCGGGCGCGCCTGCAAGCGCCGCCGCCGAAGCCCCCGCGCTGCCGCCGGTCGATCTGACCCCGGTGCCCTTCGAGACCGCCCGCGCCAACTTCGTACGCGACACTGCGGCCAAGTACGGCATCGATGCCGCGCAGATCGACGCGGTGCTGGCGCAGGCGCAGTTCAAGGACGCGATCGTCACTGCGATGTCGCGCCCGGCCGAACGGGTCAAGCCGTGGAACGAATACCGGCCGATGTTCATCACCCAGGCGCGCATAGACGCCGGCCGCAAGTTTCTCGCCGAACACCGCGCCGAGCTGAGCAAGGTCGAAGCTGCCACCGGTGTGCCGGCACAGGTGATCGTCGCCATCATCGGGGTGGAAACCAGCTATGGCACCAATGCTGGCAAGTACCGCGTGCTGGATGCGCTGTACACGCTCGCATTCCGCTATCCGCGCAGTGGCGACCCCGCCAAGCTCGAACGCGAAGTGCGCCGCGAACTGTTTTTCCGCGATGAACTGGGCCAGTTGTTCGCGCTCGGCAAGGAAGAACGACTTGACGTCACCAGCCTGATCGGCAGCTACGCCGGCGCGATGGGCATGGGGCAATTCATGCCGTCCAGCTATCGCCAGTTCGGCGTCGACGGCGATGCCGACGGCAAGCGCAATCTGTTCACCGACTACAACGACGTGTTCGCCTCGATCGCCAATTACTTCGTCAAGAAGGGCGGCTGGGTGCGCGACGGACAGGTCGCGGTACCGGCCACGCTGGCCGCCGGCCACGACGAATTCAATCCTACCGACTGGTCTCCGGTCTACACGCTGGCCGACTTGTCGGCGCGCGGGTACCACCCGAGCGCACCGGTGGTAGTGGGCAGTACCGCCACCCCGATCAGCCTGGACGACGCCAACGGCAAGCAGTATTGGCTGGGCTTCCAGAACTTCTACGCAATTACCCGTTACAACATTTCCAAGATGTACGCGATGGCCGTGTTCCAGCTGTCCGAGGCCATCGCCGGCAAGGAGTTACCCCCGGCATGAACAGCATTGCAGGCCCCAAGTGGCTGATTCCGATGGCACTGATGCTCGGCCTGGCGGCCTGCAGCAGCGCACCGAAGAAGACCGCCGGTAGCAACGGCAGCGGCGCGATCAAGGGCGTCAAGGTCGACGGCAAGGGGCCGGCGTATGTCGCCACCGGCTGCCCGTCCACCTCGCCATACGCGCCTGCCAAAGAAGACCCGTCCACGCGCGGCGATTACACCGCTGGCGGCTTGTACAAGCCCGGTGTGAAAGACACCACGCCCGATCATGTGCCCAATGTGGCCTGCATTCCCGAACCGCTGGTCACCAACGAGCCGCGCTCGGCGGTGGGCAATCGCTCGCCGTACGAAGTGCTGGGCAAGCGCTATGTGGTGATGGACAACCCCGGCGACTATGTCGAACGCGGCACTGCCTCGTACTACGGCAATAAGTTCCATGGCCGGCTGACCTCCAACAAGGAGGTTTACGACATGTACGCCTTCACTGCCGCGCACAAGACCTTGCCGCTGCCCAGCTTTGCGCTGGTCACCAATACCGACACCGGCCAGTCGGTGGTGGTGCGCGTCAACGACCGTGGCCCGTTCCACGATGGCCGCGTGATCGATCTGAGCTACGCCGCGGCGGTGAAGCTGGGTATCACCGGCAAGGGCACCGGCAATGTCGAAGTGCGTGGCTTGACCGAAGCGGACAACGGCAATCTGCTCGCCAAGCGCCGTAGTGGCCAGGTACCAGTGAATACCGCCGTTGCCACCGCACGGCCGGCTGCCAGCGCCAGTCAGATCGATGGCCTGGTGCAGCGTCTGCCCACCCGCACCGTGCCGCCGCGTGCCGTCGCGGCAGGTGCCGGTGCCACGGCTGCCACTTCCGCCGACGCACCCACTGCCAGCACGGCGGTCATTCCGGCCGGCGAGCGTTGGCGCTACCGCGTCGCCGATTCGCGCCAGCCTGGCAATGCCGACAACTTCGATGCCTGGATGAAGGCACAGGGCGTGCGGGTGGCCACCGGCAAGCCGACCGCTGCGGTCCCGCGTCCGACGTCGCCGGCGCCTGCTGTCGCGGCGACACCGGTCGCGGTTGCGGCGGTCAAGCCGTCTGAGACCACTGCTTCGCGTCCGCTCAAGGCCGAGCCAGCGCCCGCCAAGGCCTCCAGCGTGGCCGAAGCCGCACTCGGCGATATCCTGCTGCAGGTCGCCAGTTTCGCCAGCCGCGAAAACGCCAATCGCGCACTGTCGCAATTGGCCTCGGCGGGGATTGCCGGTGCAAGCGTCAGCGACATCGTCAGCGGCGGGCGCACCTTGTGGCGGCTGCGCGTGAATGCACGCGACCACGCCAACGCATCGGAGATCGCCCAGCGCATCGCCGGCCTCGGTTTCGGCCGCCCGCAGATCGTGGCCAATTAGCCGTAGGCGAGTCGGTGACCGCGTTGGCGAATCAAGCGCGCGCATCAGTCGCGCGCGCGCTGGCTGCGTCGGCTGTACCGGAACCGCTAGGCCGATCCCGATGGGGTGGCAGCCATTGCATAGATGCAACGCCGGTGCGGCCCAGGCCGGAATTGCCACGCCTCGCGCACGTCGTTACCCATCGCGCTGTGTGCGTCCAGCGACCCACTGAGTGCCGCAGTCGCCTGGTCCAACGCGCTGTCAGCGACGCCCATGCGGTGCGTGGCACCTCCGGCAGCTCGCTCAGGCCCCCCCAAGCAGGCCGCCATCGCTGAACTGCGCAAGCGCATGCAACCTGCGGCGCGTCGCCCTGATCGCCGTGGCGCCTTACAATTTCGCATTGCCCAGCTTTCGGGTTCGTCAGGAGTCGTTCTTCAATGAAATTCCGCTTCGCCGCCGCTGCCGTGGCCACGTTCGCCTTCGGCCTGGTCTGCGCCCAGACACCTGCGCCGCAGCCGACTCCGGCCGTGGCTGCCGCCCCGGCCGCCTTGCCGGTGCCACCGGCGCCCGCACCGGCCGTGTCCAAGTCCTGGATCCTGATGGACTACGCTACCGGGCAGGTACTGGCCGGTGAAAACATCCACCAGGAACTGGCGCCCGCCAGCATCACCAAGGTGATGACGTCTTATGTGGTTGCCGCCGAGATCAAGAACGGCAAGGTCAAGCGCGACGACCAGGTCATGATGAGCGAGCGCGCCTGGCGCGAGGGCGGCGCCGGTACCGATGGCAGCTACAGCGGCTTCCCGGTCAACCAGACTGCGCGTCTGGAAGACATGGAAAAGGGCATGGCGATCCAGTCCGGCAACGACGCCGCCATCGCGCTGGCCGAGCATGTGGCCGGTAGCGAAGAAGCCTTCGCCTCGCTGATGAACAGCTACGCTGCCAAGATCGGCATGAAGAACTCGTACTTCGTCAACGCGCACGGGTTGAGCGCCGAGGGCCATCACTCCACCGCCTACGATCTGGCCATGCTGGGCCGCGCGATGGTGCGCGATTACCCGGAAACCTACGCCTACAACAAGATCAAGGAATTCCAGGTCGGCTCGATCAAGCAGAGCAACCGCAACCGGCTGCTGTGGCGCGACCCGGCGGTGGACGGCATCAAGACCGGCCACACCTCCGAGGCCGGCTACTGCCTACTGAGTTCGGCCAAGCGTGGTGATCAGCGCCTGATCGCCGTGGTCATGGGCGACAGCTCCGAAGAACAGCGCGCCACCGATAGCCTGGCTCTGCTCAACTGGGGCTTCCGTTTCTTCGAAACCCACAGCCTGTACGCGCCCGGTAAGGTCGTCACCAAGCAGAAGGTGTGGAAGGGCCAGCAGGACGAAGTGCAGCTCGGCGTGGCACAGCCGCTGCTGGTGAGCCTGCAGCGCGGCCGTTACAACGACCTCAAGCCCAGCATGGAAGTGCCGAAGAATCTGCAGGCACCGATCAAGCAGGGCCAGCAAGTCGGCACCGTGAAGGTCAGCCTGGACGGCAAGGTCATCGCCCAGGCCCCGCTGGTCGCCATCAACGCGGTCGAAGAGGGCGGCTTCTTCAAGCGCCTCTGGGACGCGTTCTGGATGTGGTGGGAATCGGAGTAAGAAAAATGCCGGCGAAAGCCGGCATTTTTTTGAATCGACAATGGGAAATTGGGAATCGGTAAATGCAGGAGCACAGCGTTTGCTCTTGCGATTCCCGATTCCCCACTCCCGATTCCCAGCCCTCAAAGCATCCGACTGATCGTGAAACTGCCATACACCGGCGTCTCGCGTTGGGTGTCGAATTCGCGGGTGCGGTGGTAGCGGGCGAGGGCGAATTTCCAGCGGCCGTACATCACCGCCAAGCCGTAGCCCACCTCGCCGACGAACGGGCGCTTGTCCACGCTGTGGCTATTACGGAACGTATTGCCGTCCAGCGTGATATCGCGGATCACCCAGCGTGCGTCGGTGGTCACGAACAGGTGGCCCGACCAGCCGCTGGCGCGTCTCAGTCTGCTGGGAGCCGTGTTTTCGCCCGCCGGGCGGGTGGGCGTGCTGCCGAAGTCGTCCGGCAGCTTCCAGCCGAAGCGGGCTTCGCCACCGGCATTGAGATGCGTGGCCATGTTGCCGACCGCGCCACCCCAATGCGAAATGAAATCCCAGCCGAACCCCTCGGCATTGCCGCTCGCATCTGCTGGCCAGCGGCGCATGCGCTCGTGCACCAGGTTAATGAGCGGCTCGTTGTGCAGCTGGTTGTCCCAGCCCTGAAATTTTTCGTCCCCAAGCGCATCGTGGATCGCATCCTGCGCCTCTTTCGCCAATGCCCACGGGCCGACGACGCCGAGTTGCAGCTGCGTGGTGCGTAGGTGCGCATCGTTGCGCGCGTTGTAGCCAAAGCTCGCCAGCAGGATGCCCGCATACGGGCGGTCCTCCGGAATCACGTCGCGACGGGTGTAATCGGTGGGCGTAAAGATCGCCTGGCCGATCGAGAACACCATGTTCTGCTGGTCGAACTCGCCTGGATGCAGCCGCTCCAGATAGCTGTTGACCCAGCGTGCGGTGCGCGGCAGGCACGGGTCGTCGGTGTAGTCGACCAGGTTGGGCGACACCAACGTCAGCACCGCGCCGTTGGAATAGCCCTGGTCCTGATCTTCGCCACCGAACAAGTCGTTGTCGACCCGGAAATTCACCGCAGGCGGCGTACGCCCAAGCCGGCTGGAATCGCACTGATCCGCCGCCAGGGCCGACGGTGACAGCCAGGAAAGAGAGAGCAGCAAGGCAGCTGACAACGGGCGGAGTTGAAGCATGGAGGGCCTGGGGAGGATGGCTGGATTTAGAAAGGTGCCTGCGTCTTCTGCTGCGCCATGTGAAGTGCGTCGCTGCGACTGCAATCTCTTCTGCTTCAGCTCGTTACTGCGTCGCCATCGGCATATAACTGTGTTCGATCCAGCAGCGTTGCATCACATTGTGGGAGGTCGCTGACGCTTGCATGGCGACGGTGCGGACGAGCTAGGCGGACTGATCGGTTGCAAAGGCTTGGGTTTGCCCATCTCCGGCCCGATAATGGGCGGATGGACATCAGTACCGACAACCCCGATCACGGCTTTCAGTTTCCAGGCACCTTCGAGCTCAGCGCCATGGGCGCGGCCGAGCGCGGGCTGGAGACGGAACTTCCGCGTCTGCTCGCCGCCACCGGCGTGGAGCTGTTGCAGGAAAGCATCAGCTGGAAGCATTCGTCCAGCGGCAAATATGTCTCGGTCAAGATCGGCTTTCGCGCCGACAGCCGCGAGCAATTCGACGCCGCGCACCAGGCGCTGCGCGACCATCCGGAAGTGAAGTGGACGCTGTAGCGGCCGAGCCCGTGAGCAGCTCTGCTGTCGGCCCGCCTGCGCAGTTGCGCGACCTCGGTCAGCAGGATTACGCCCCGGTGTGGCGTGCAATGCAGCGTTTCACCGATGCACGTGATGAGCGCACCGCGGACGAAGTCTGGGTCGTGGAGCATGCGCCGGTGTTTACGCTGGGCCAGGCCGGCAAACCCGAGCATGTGCTGGCACCGGGCGACATTCCGGTGTTGCAGGTCGATCGTGGCGGGCAAGTCACGTATCACGGCCCCGGCCAGCTGGTGGTCTATCCGCTGCTGGATCTGCGGCGGCTCAGGATCGGCGTGCGCGATTACGTGTGCAAGATCGAGCAGGCGCTGATCGATACGCTGGATGAGTGGAATATCGTGGCCGAACGCCGCGCAGGCGCGCCGGGTGTGTACGTCGGCGGCGCCAAGATCGCCGCACTCGGCATTCGCGTGCGCCGTGGCTGCACCTTCCACGGATTGTCGTTCAACGTGGCGATGGACCTGGAACCATTCCACCGCATCAACCCCTGCGGCTACCAAGGCCTGCAGGTGACCTCGGTGCTAGACTTGGGCGGCCCCTCCGGGATGGACGCCGTCAAGGCGGTGCTGCTCGATCAGCTGGCGTGCCAATTCGGCCTCGTGCTGCAGCCCACTTCCGCATTGCCCGACCTTTCGCTTCCGGCCTGAGCGCCCCGTATCGTCATGACCCAGCCTATCGCCCGTTCCATTCCCTTGCAGGTCGTCTCCGGCGACACCGCCGCGCCTGCGCCGCTGCAGACCGGCGTCAAGCAGATCGGTGGCGACAAGATCAACCGCTCGCCGGTGCAGTTCGTCGATGCGCCGGTGCTGCGCAAGCCGTCGTGGATCCGCGTGCGGATTCCGTCCGGCAACGCGGTGCAGAACCTCAAGGCCAAGCTGCGCGAAAACCGCCTGGTCACGGTGTGCGAAGAGGCCAGTTGCCCGAACATCCACGAATGCTTCAGCCACGGCACCGCGACCTTCATGATTTTGGGCGAGGTGTGCACGCGGCGTTGCTCGTTCTGCGACGTGGCGCATGGCCGGCCAAAGCCGCCTGACGCGAGCGAGCCGGCCAGCCTGGCCACCACCGTGGCCGATATGGGCCTGAAGTACGTGGTGGTGACCAGTGTGGACCGCGATGATCTGCGCGACGGCGGTGCGCAGCATTTCGTCGACTGCATTTCGGCGATCCGGGCCAGTTCGCCCAATACCCGCATTGAAATCCTGACCCCGGATTTCCGCGGCAAGGGCCGCATGGACCGCGCGCTGGAAATTCTGGCGCTGAGCCCGCCGGACGTGTTCAACCACAACATCGAAACCGTCCCGGATCTGTATCCGAACGTGCGCCCCGGTGCGGATTACCAGTGGTCGCTGACGCTGCTGCAGCGCTTCAAGGCGCAGCATCCGTCCATTGCCACCAAGTCCGGCATCATGCTCGGCCTGGGCGAAACGATGGAACAGGTGCAGGCCACGCTGCGCGACCTGCGCGCGCACGATGTGGACATGATCACCATTGGCCAGTATCTGCAGCCGACGTCGCACCATCACCCGGTGATGCGCTACTGGACGCCGGAGGAATACAAGGCGCTGGAAGACTACGGCAACGCACTGGGCTTCAGTCATGTCGCCTCCGGTCCGATGGTGCGGTCGTCGTACCACGCCGACCGGCAGGCCGCTGGCGCTGGTGTCGCTGCTTGAGTGCGCGGCAGGCGGTCGGATGACCGCCCCGGCGAGTGTGCGATCGGTATTTTGATCGGCCCCGCTTTGCGGCATTGCCCGTCGGCACGCTGGCGCAGCAGGCCCCGCGTGCTGTCGGTAGGCGAGTCGTCGCCCCGTGACGTGTCGGCGGCCGGTCACAGCGCAATTCCGGTTAAGCACCCCTTGCGGCCCTGCGCACTGCGCGGGGCCGCATCGTCTCTCGCCCATGCGGCATGCCGCTGCAGGGTACGGTCTCGTTCACAATCCGCTACAGGCCCGGCGCTAGGCTGATTCAGCCAGTGGATGACAACGCCAGCAACTTTCGGCACTGTCATGCTGTCTGATCCGATCACCGCCTTCCTTTCATCGGCCCTGTGCCGAGAGCCATTCGATGACCTACAACGTTTCTGCGTCCATGAAGGCCGGCCTGCTGGCGCTGGTGTTGACCACTCCGATGGCATTGCTCGCGCGCGCCGATACCGCGTTGCCTGCCGCCGCCACGCCCGACCAGGCGACGGCCACCAAGCTCGTCTACGGCCTGCTCTCCGATAGCCGCTATGCCTACCGGCCGCGCGCGCTGGACGAGGCAATGTCCAAGGACGTGTTCAAGCGCTATCTGGAAACGCTGGACGGCGGCAAACAGTTCTTCACCCAGGCCGATATCGACAGCTTCGCCCCGTTGCAGGCCGGCGTCGGCGATGCGCTGCGCGGTGGCAATCTGGAGCCGGCCTTCCAGGTGTTCTCGGTCTACAAGAAGCGTGTCGATCAACGCGTCAAATACGCGCGCGACTTGCTCAAGCAGGACTTCGATTTCAGCGGTAACGACAAGTTCGAGTACGACCGCAAGGACGTGCCGTGGGCTGCGGATGACAAGCAGCTGGACGTGTTGTGGCGCCAGTCGGTGATGAACGATTGGCTGCGCCTGAAGCTGGCCGGCAAGAAGCCCGACGACATCCGCAAGACGCTGGATAAGCGCTACGTGGCGCTGGCCGATTCGGTCAAGCAGCTCAAGGGCGAAGACGTGTTCCAGTTCTTCGTCAATGCCTATACCAACGCCGTCGACCCGCACACCGATTACTTCACCCCGCGTACTGCCGAGACGTTCAACCAGCAGATGTCGCTGTCGCTGGAAGGCATCGGCGCGCAGTTGCAGAAGCAGGACGACATGGTGGTGATCCGCGAGGTGATCCCGGGTGGTCCGGCGGCGGTGGATGGCACGCTCAAGCCGGGCGATCGCATCGTTGGCGTGGGTCAGGCCAAGACTGGCGCGATCGAAGATGTGATCGGCTGGCGTATCGATGACGTCGTGGCCAAGATCCGCGGCAGCAAGGACACCCAGGTGCGCCTGGAGTACATCCCGGCCGAGTCGGGTATCGACGGCAAGCACCGCACTGTCACCCTGACCCGCCAGAAGGTGCGTCTGGCCGAACAGGCTGCCAAGGGCGAAACCATTACCTTGCCGGCCACGGGTACCGAGCCGCAGCGCCGCATCGGCATCATCAAGCTGCCGGGCTTCTACCAAGATTTCGAAGGCCGTCGTCGCAATGCAACCGACTACGCCTCGGCGACCCGCGACGTCGCCAAGCTGCTGGCCGGCTTCAAGACCGACAAGGTCGACGGCGTGGTGCTGGACTTGCGCAACAACGGCGGCGGCTCGCTCGATGAGGCGATCGAACTCACCGGCTTGTTCATCGAGCAGGGTCCGGTGGTGCAGGTGCGCGAATCCGGCGGCCGCGTCACCGTCAATGGCGACAGCGACCCCAAGGTTGCCTGGGACGGCCCGCTGGGCGTGTTGATCAACCGCGGCTCGGCATCAGCATCGGAAATTTTTGCCGGTGCGATCCAGGATTACGGTCGTGGTCTGGTGATCGGCGAAACCAGCTTCGGCAAGGGCACCGTGCAGAACATCGTCGACCTGGATCGCTGGCCGGCTGCCGAGGGGCAGCGCTATGGTCAGGTCAAGCTGACCATAGCGCAGTTCTTCCGCGTCAGCGGCTCCAGCACCCAGCACAAGGGCGTTGTGCCGGACATCGCATTCCCGGCCAGCGTGGATGCCACCGAGTTCGGTGAGAGCACCTACGACAATGCATTGCCGTGGACGCGCATCGCCGCTGCGCCGCATACCCAGTACGGCAATTTTGCGCCGCTGCTGCCCAAGTTGCAGGCCCTGCACACTGCACGCATCGCGACCGACAAGGAATTCCAGTGGTGGGAAGAAGACGTCAAGCAGTTCCGAGATGAAAAGGCCAAGAAGTACATCTCGTTGAACGAAGCCGAGCGCGTTGCCGAGCGCCAAAAGCAGGATCAGCAGCGCAAGGATCGCCAGCAGATTCGCAAGCAACTCGGGTTGCCGCTGGATCCGCTTGCCGAAGACAGCGACGACGGCCTGACCGGTAACGAGCGCGACATCGTCAAGGACACCGCACGCGAGAAGGCTGCCGAAAAGCGTCCGGATCCGTTGCTGCATGAATCGGCCGCGATCCTGGCCGACGCGCTTGGCTTGCTGTCGCAGGACAAGCCGTTGTCGGCCCAGGTGCTGCCGAAGTCGACCGCGCCGGGACGTTGGGCGGACTGATCGTTCGCCGAGCAGCTGGCGACAAGATCAGCTTGAAGTACAAAACGCCACCGCATCGCGGTGGCGTTTTTTGTTGGCCGACCCTTTCATAGGGGCGACTGCGTGAGCGGTTTGACTGATGATCGATAGTCCGGCTGCCGCGCCTGCGTGTCGTGCGACTCCCCGTTGCGCTTACGCCAGTGCCTGCCAGACGCCTTGCAGGCCGAGCACTAGCAAGGTGGTGAAAAAGAAGCGTCGAAACGTCTCGGCGGAAATGCGATTGCGCACCCAGGCACCCAGCCACATACCGATGGCGGTGGGTAGCAGCGCCCACAATGACGGAGCGATCGCCGCGCGGGGGAGCGCGCCATGCCAGGCCAGGGCACTGGCCAGCGCCAGCGTCGCCACGCCGAAACACCAGCCCAGAGAGCGGATCAACCGCTCGCGCGGTAGTTGCAGGGCGGTGAGGTAGGGCAGGGATGGCAGCACGAACACGCCGGTGGCGCCACTCAGCAGACCGGTGGCCAGCCCGGCCAGTGGCCCTGCCCACGGTTCGTGACGCGCCTGCATCGTCCAGTGGCGGCGGGCCAGCCCAAGCAAGGCATACAACGCCAGCAGCGCGCCCAACCCGGCGCGGACCAGGCTGGGGTCGGCGCCTGTCAGCACCCCTGCACTCAGCCAGGTGCCCAGCGTCACGGTTGCCAGCAATGGCCACAGACGTCGCAACAGGGTCGCCGTGTCCGGTCCCCAGGCTTGCTGCACATTCGTCACAAGCGAAGGCAGAGTCAGTAAGGTCGCTGCCTCGGCAGGCGTCAGCCACAGACCCAGCAGCCCCATCGCAACGGTCGGCAAGCCCATCCCGGCCACGCCCTTGACCCAGCCAGCCAGCAAAAAGACGCCTGCGATCAGACGCCAGTGGGTGTGCAATGTCTCCATGCAGCCAAGGATCCGGGCTTGTTCCGCAGCGGACAATGCGTGATTGTTTGAGGCAGCCTTCGGCAGCGCCGAAGGCTAAGGCGGGATGCCGCGCGTGCTGAGGCCCCTGGCCTGGCTGGCCTGTCTTGTCGGCGGCGAGCGCATGTCGATGACATGCACGTGCTTGTGGAGCGCTCATGCATCTGGAATTTGTCGATTTACGGTTGTTCATCGCGGTGGTCGAGACGGGCAGCATCACCGCCGGTGCGCAACGCGCGGCGTTGTCGCTGGCTGCTGCCAGTGCGCGGATGCGTGCGCTGGAGCTGCAGGTGGGCGCCGTACTGCTGGAACGCGGGCGCCGCGGGGTCAGCCTGACTCCGGCCGGCGGCGTGTTGCTGCGGCACGCACGGCAATTGCAGCGGCAGGCCGAGGCGCTGCAGCTGGAGCTGGGCGGCTACGGGGGCGGTGGGCAGGTGACGCTGCGGCTGGCGGCCAATACCGCGGCGCTGTCGGCTTGGTTGCCCGAACGGTTGGCGGATTTTCTCATCGCACATCCGCAGCTGGATCTGGCATTGACCGAGCAGGGTAGCGACGAAGCTGCCGATGCGGTGCGCGAGGAACGCGCCGACATTGCCGTGGTCGCAGGCCATGCCGATCTCAGTGGGCTGCAGGTGCTGCCGTTCAGTGAGGATCGGCTGGTGCTGGTGATGGCTGCAGCGCATCCACTGGCCGGCGCCGCGACGCTGCAATTGAGCGAGCTCGCGGGAATGGACACGCTGGGGCTGGCCGGCGACAGCGCCTTGCAACGGTATCTGCGCGTGCACATGAACCGCGCCGGCGTGCAGGTGCGCATGCGTGCAAAGGTACAAGGCATCGACGTGTTGTGCCGCATGCTCGCGCAAGGCATGGGCGTGGCGATTCTTCCGCACGCCGCGGTGCAGCGCTCATGCGTGCGCGATCAGCTGGCCACGGTGCCCCTGGATGCAGCCTGGGCACCGCGGCAGCTTTCGATCGTGCTGCGTCACCAGCCTGCTCCGTCGACCATGCTGCAAGCGCTGGTGGATTGGCTGCAGCGCGACTGAGCTGCGTAGCGTCAGAGCGGCCGGCATCGTGACAGCGTTACGTCGCCGGCGCGATCAACGCGGCCAGGCGAATTCGGCCAGTACCGGATAGTGGTCGGACGGCAATACACCGCCGGGACGATGATCCAGCGTGGAAAAACGTGTCGGTGTCAGACCGCGGAACAGGATCCAGTCGATGCGACGGGTCGGTTGCGTGGTGAAGTCCTGAAAGGTTTTTTCCGGGCCTTGCGGCTCGGAGACGCGGGCGCGTGCATCTCCAAGCGTGGTGGTGAGCACGCGGTAAGTGCCCTGGTCAGGATCGCTGTTGAAGTCGCCGGTCAGCACCACCGGGATGTCGGCCGGCAGTGTGGCGATGTGCGACAGGATCAGGCGCGCGCTGTGCTCGCGTGCGGCCTCGTCCTGGTCACGGTGGGCGAAGTGCGTGTTGAGCAGATAGAAGCGGCGCTTGTCGCTGCGGCGCTCGAACAGGGCCCAGGTCACCATGCGCGGCAGGTCGGTGTTCCAGCTGCTGCTGCCGGGGACCTGTGGCGTTTCCGACAGCCAGAAATCGCCCGATTCCACCACCGACAACGCGCGGCTGTCGTAGAACACGCCCATGTGCTCGTCGCTGTCATCGCCACGGCGGCCCTTGCCGAACCAGCGGTAATCAGGCAGGTGCGAGGCCAGGTACTGCGCCTGCTCCTGCACCAGTTCCTGGGTGCCGAACACATCGGGATGGGTCTGTTTGATCAGCGCAACCATCGATGCCCGCCGCACCGTCCAGCGTCTGTCGCCATCGGTGTCCACCGGCACGCGCACGTTGAACGACATCACCCGCAACGGCGCCGGCGCGGACGCGGCAACGGCCGGCAGCGCCATGCATAGCGTGAGGATGGCGGCGAAAAAATACCCTGACGCAGCGCGTAGCGATAAGCGTGGCATGTCGTGGATCTCCAGAAGACAAGCGGCAAGTCTAGCCAGTACGTATGACCGCTGTGGGTGCATTGCGCAGGCGCTTGACGCCGTCGCACATCGGCGTAGCATTTGCACCAAGCCGGCGGAGAGACCGCCAGCTGACCACTCAACCGTGAGGGATTCTCATGGCAACACCGTACGACTATCTCGTGTTTATCGGGCGCTTCGAGCCCTTTCACAACGGCCACGCCGCCGTCGCCCGCCATGCGCTGGGCAAGGCGAGAAAGCTCATCATGCTGATCGGCTCGGCCGACACGCCCCGCACCATTCGCAATCCGTGGACCGTCGCCGAACGTGCGGTGATGATCGAATCTGCGTTGCCCGACGAAACTGCGCGGCTGATCGTGCGCCCGCTCCGCGACCATCTCTACAACGAAAGCCTGTGGATCGCCGAAGTGCAGCGTCAGGTTGCCGAGGCAGTACAAGCCGATGGCGGCAATCTGGATGCGAACATTGGCCTGATCGGCATGGACAAGGACGCCAGCAGCTATTACCTGCGTGAGTTTCCGCAGTGGCCGCTGGAAGATGTGCAACACACGGCGACGCTGTCGGCCACCGAATTGCGCCGCTATCTGTTCGAAGCCGGCGATATCGGGTTCCACGGTGGCTTGTTGATGCTGCGCGGCAATGTGCCGGCGCCGGTGTACGACATGCTGGAAGCGTTCCGGCGTAATTCGCCCAGCTACGCGCAGCTGGTGGCCGAATACCGCTTCATCGAGCAATACCGCGCCGCGTGGAAAGACGCACCCTATCCGCCGACATTCGTGACCACCGATGCGGTCGTGGTGCATTCGGGCCATGTGCTGCTGGTGCGGCGTCGCGCCGAGCCGGGCAAGGGCTTGTGGGCCTTGCCGGGTGGATTTGTCGGCCAGGACGAAGGTCTGCTGGATTGCTGCCTGCGCGAGCTGCGCGAGGAAACGCGGCTCAAGTTGCCGGTGCCTGTGCTCAAGGGATCGTTGCGTGGGCGGCAGGTGTTCGATCACCCCGAACGTAGCCAACGCGGACGCACGATTACCCATGCGTTTCATTTCGAATTTCCAGCCGGCCAATTGCCTGCGGTACGCGGTGGCGACGACGCCGATAAAGCGCGCTGGATCCCGATCGCTGAAGTGATGGCGATGGGGCCACGCCTGTACGAAGACCACCTGCATATTCTTGAATTCTTCCTGGGCCGTGGCTGAGAGCGCAAACGCCTGCGTGTTGCCGTAAAGCGACGTGGCCGCACGCAGTGTGACCGTTTGAACCGTGACCTCCCGCCGGCGGACAGACCGCTGGTTCATTCGACGCGAAGGAGCTTCCGTCATGCATTACCTCGATAACCTGCTGCTCAATACCGATAGCTACAAGGCCAGCCACTGGCTGCAATATCCGCCTGGCACCGATGCCTCGTTTTTCTACGTCGAATCGCGCGGTGGCCTGTACGATCAGACCGTCTTCTTCGGCCTGCAATCGATCCTGAAAGAAGCCATCAACCGGCCGGTGACGCACGCCGACATCGACGATGCGAAGGAGTTGCTGGCCGCGCACGGCGAGCCGTTCAACGAAGCCGGCTGGCGCGACATCGTCGACCGGCTTGGCGGGCAGTTGCCGATCCGCATCCGCGCCGTGCCCGAAGGCGCGGTAGTGCCAACGCATAACGTGCTGATGACGATCGAGTCCACCGACGCTAAGGCGTTTTGGGTGCCGTCGTATCTGGAAACCTTGTTATTGCGTGTGTGGTACCCGGTGACGGTGGCCACCGTGAGCTGGCAGGTGAAGCAGATCGTGCGCGACTACCTGGAGCGCACCAGCGACGATCCGGAGGGGCAGTTGCCTTTCAAGCTGCACGACTTTGGCGCGCGTGGTGTGTCCAGTCTTGGCTCGGCTGCATTGGGCGGTGCCGCCCATCTGGTGAATTTTCTTGGCACCGATACGTTGTCGGCGTTGCTGCTGGCGCGTGCGCACTACCACACGCCAGTGGCGGGATATTCGATTCCCGCTGCCGAGCACAGCACCATCACCAGTTGGGGCCGCGAGCGCGAGGTGGATGCGTATCGCAACATGCTGACGCAATTCGCGCGCCCGGGTTCGATCGTGGCGGTGGTGTCCGACAGCTACGACATCTACCGCGCCATTGCCGAGCATTGGGGCACCACCTTGCGCGAGGAAGTGATCGCTTCCGGCGCAACGGTGGTGATTCGTCCGGACTCCGGCGACCCGGTGGATGTGGTCGAGCAGTGCCTGCTGTTGCTGGACGAGGCGTTCGGTCACCAGGTCAATGGCAAAGGCTACAAGGTGCTCAACCATGTGCGGGTGATCCAGGGCGATGGCATCAACCCCAACTCGCTGCGTGCGATCCTGGAACGCATCACCGCGGCTGGCTATGCCGCCGACAATGTCGCGTTCGGGATGGGTGGTGCGTTGCTGCAAAAGGTGGACCGCGACACGCAGAAGTTCGCGTTGAAGTGTTCGGCGGTACGCGTGGATGGGCAGTGGATCGATGTCTACAAGGACCCGATTACCGACCAGGGCAAGCAGAGCAAGCGCGGCCGGCTGACCCTGCTGCGCAAACGCGACGATGGCAGCTACCGCAGCGCCTTGCTCGATGAGGTGGGCACCCATGCCGACAGCGAAGATGCGTTGGTGACGGTGTGGGAAAACGGCGTGTCGCAACAGGAGTGGACGCTGGAGCAGGTGCGCGCGCGTGCCAACGCCGCACGTCGCTGACGCGCGGCGCGCGGGGTTCGCCATGCACGCTTCCATCGACGACATCTCCTTGTTGCCTGCGTCACCGCTGTTGGCGCGTCTGCGCGCCGCAGCGCCCAGTCTGCAGCGGCGCGTGCCGCTGCAGGACGAGGCCAGCCGCTGGCATGCAGTGCACATCGGTGCGCGCACCTATCGCGCGGCGTTGCCGATTACCTTTACCCCATATGCCTCGGTGCGGCCGTGTTCGGCGCGCTGTGGGTTCTGTTCGGAGAATCTGCGGCAGCATAGCGGTGGTCGTGCGGCAGCGACGTTGCAACCTGGGCCTGCGTATTTCCAGCAGTTGAGCGCTGCGTTGCAGCTGCTGCGGGATGTGCCGCTGTCGTATTCGTTGTCCGGTCTGGAAATGACCGACGATGCGGCGTGGTTGCAGAGCTTGCTGCAGACCTTGGCAACAACACCGAACGGCCCGTGTGTCGAGCAACGCGTGCTGTACAGCAATGGCGCCGGGTTGGCGCGCGCACACGGTGCGCAGTTGATCGATGCGCTGGTCGCCTTCGGGCTGTCGTGGGTCGAACTGTCGCGTCACCATCGGTTGCAGGAGGGCAACGACGCGATCATGCGTTTCCGCCCTGATGAGCCGATCGCCGATGCGGCGATCTTCGTACAGACAGCACAGCGGCTCGCAGCGCGGCTGCCGCTGCGATTGGTGTGCATCGTGCAGCGCGGTGGCGTGGACAACGCCGAGGCCATTGCGCAGTACATCGCATGGGCGCGCAGCTGTGGTGCCAGCCAGGTGATCTTTCGCGAGTTGTCGCGGCTGGACGATGCGTACCGCAGCAACGGCACGCTGCGCTATATCCACGAGCACCGCGTCGGCGTTGACACCTTGCTGGCCGAGTGCATGCAGCAGCCCTGGTGGTCGCGCTGGCAACCCGATAGCCTGACCGAAGGCTATTACTTCTGGAATGTGCGGCTGCGCGATCAGACGGGCCTGCAGGTGGTCTTCGAAAGCGCCGACTACGCCGCGATGCACACGCGCCACGCCACCGGCGATCTGTACAAGCTGGTGTTCTTCGCCAACGGCCGTCTATGTGCGGGCTGGGATCCGGATGCCGATGTGCTGTGGGACCCTGCCGATGGATGAGTTCGATCAGCGCAGTTGGTGGACGCCGGCCCCGGACGATGCCGCCTGGGCGCTGCCCGACGATCTGCGCGCGGCCGACCCGCTACGCGGGCGCGATTGTGGCTGGGTCAACCAGATGCGTCCGTTCGTGCGTCATTTCAGCCAGCCTGGCGAGCAGGTGTTCGATCCGTTCTGCGGCTTCGGCAGCACCTTGTTGGCAGCCGCGCTGGAAGGCCGCAACGCGCATGGCATGGAGATCGATCCGGCACGTGCGCAGTTGGCGCGCACGCGCTTGCAGCGGCATGCGGTGGAGGCACCGGTCGTGGTCGCCAGTCTGGCGGACACCGCGCCGGCTGCGCGGATCGACCTGTGCCTGACCAATGTGCCGTATTTCGGCTGCCACTGGCAGGGCGAAGAGTTACCCGGCCAGCTCTACGCCAGTGGCGATTACGCCGGCTATCTGACCGGCATGCGTGCGGTCTTTCATGCGCTGCGCAAGCAGATGCGGCCTGATGGCGTAGGCGTGGCGATGGTGCAGAACGTGGTGGTCGGCGGCCGCGTGATTCCGCAGGCGTGGGACGTGGGCCGGATCCTGGCCAGCCTGTTCACGCTGCGCGAGGAGCGGGTGCTGTGCTATCGGCGTCCGGCCACAGCGCTGGTGCATGCCAATGCCGAGAGCAATCGCGGCCACGAATACGCGCTGATCTTCCAGCACAGCCGTGCCCGGCTGGATCTGCAGCAGGCTGCGCAGCTGCTGCAGGCGGTGCACGCGCAGGGCCTGCCGGTGGTCGTGCATGGCAGCTACGCGCGCTGGCTGGAGTCACCGACCCTGGTGCCGGAGGGCCCGGCCGATCTGGACCTGATGCTGCGCGCCGAACAAGCGCTGTGGGACCTTCTTGCGCATTGGCTGCAGCAGCAGGGCTTCGCGCTGAGCTTGTGGGGCGAGCCGTGCCGTGCCCCGGTGGCGCTGGCGGCGGTGCGTGCGCACCACTACCTGCGAGCCGAGCGCATCGGCGCCGATGGCCGCCGTCTGCAGGTGGACCTGCAATTGCCAGCGGATGAACCGCCGTTGCCCTGACCCGGCAACGCGACGCCGCGCGCACATGGGTTGCCGCTATGCTCTGTGCCGGTTTTGGATGCCGGAATCTCCCTATGTCTTGTTCTTCCCTGATCGCGCGCGGCGCACTGCTTGGCGCGCTGGTAACCCTGGCTGGCTGCGGTGGCAGCAAGGGCGACACGATGTTGATGCGCGAGTCGTTCAATTCCGATGACACCTATTCGCGCAGCGTGGCGGCCAGTTCGCCGCAAGCCTGCGAGGCGGCGCGGCGTGTGCTGTTGAGTCAGGGCTACGCTGTGACACGCGCAGATGCCGCCGCGGTGGAGGGCAGTAAGAACTTCCAGCTCAAGGAAGCCGACCAAAGCGAGCAGCTCAATTTGCGCATTTCCTGCGCCACTCAGGACGGCGGCAAGGCGCAGGTGTTCGTTAGCGCGCTGCAGGACCGTTACGCGCTGAAGAAGAGCTCCACCTCGGCCAGCGTGGGCGTTGGCGTGCTGGGCTCGTTATCGCTGCCGGTCGGTAGCAGCGGCGATTCGCTGGTGCGCGTGTCCAGCACCACGGTGCAGGATGCGGCCTTCTACAAGCGCTTTTTCGAACGCTTGAACTCGTATCTGCCCAAGGTCACCGAGGCGGTGCCTGCCGCCGCGAGTGCAGCGCCCGCACCTGCATCTGCACATGCGGCCATACCAGCGCCGGCAGCCGCAGTTCCCGCGACACCTGCAGCGACGACACCGCCGCCTGCATCACCTGCTCCCGCTCCAGCGGCTCCCTCAACGGTTGCACAGCCGCCGGTTGCGCCATTGCCGGTTGAAGCGCAGGACCCGCCGCCAGCACCGGCGAAGGTGCCGCAAACCGAGCCCACTACGCAGCCGTGATGGGGTGTTCACGCTCCGCGCCAAAGTCTGAATAGCCAGGTGCGCGCTTCACATTGTGTTCTCGACCCAGCGGCCAGAGTGCGCCCATGACTCGCCGAGCGGGCGAGAAACGTGGAGAACAACGATGAAATTGCGCACCTCCCTGCTGGGTATGTCCCTGATTGGCCTGATGGCAACGAGCACCTTCGCCCAGGCGCAAAGCTATTCGCATCAGCAGCGCTATACGGAAGCAGACGAAGGCCGCAGGTTCAACGATGGCACCCGCGTTCGCTGCCGCAATGTCGAAGTGCAAAAGAACTCGACTGACCCGAACCGCATTGGCGGCACGCTGGCTGGTGCTGCGATTGGTGGCTTGCTGGGTAACCAGGTCGGCGGCGGCAACGGCAAGAAGCTGGCGACCGTAGCGGGTGCGGTGGCGGGTGGTGCAGCCGGCCGCACCATCCAGGGTAATCGCCAGCAGGCCAATGGCAATCGTCAGGTCGAGCGCGTCTGCGAACGTCGTTGAGCCTGGCGAAGTGACTGATCTGAATGCGAGCCCCGGCCATGCCGGGGCTTTCTACGTCTGAGGGTTGCGGCACCGTGCCGACGATTGATTGCGCATGTCATCGATGAGTTCTGCCCACGCGCAAAGCGGTTCATTGTTGCTGCGGCCAACATCTGCTCCGAGGTCGATGTCGACATCGATGTGGCGGGCGGGCAGGCGCAGAGTTGCTGCGGTGATGTGTGCAAGTGCCCTTGTCGTGATGCAGCCGCTGCAGGTGGCGGGTGCTGCGCCGAGCGAGACCGCAAACGCCGCCAACGCAGATTGCGTGGAAGCACTGCTGCGACGGCTGGGCTGGACCATCCGTCGCGCCGCGGTGAGCGTACCGGTGATACAGCGCGGCGAGCCGTGTACGCGTGGCTCGCTTGCGCAGGCGCAAGCCACGGGTGATCTGCAGCTGACGCTTCCGGCCGCCTGGAACACGCACCAGCGCGGCACAGCGCTCACTGCCGTGCTGGACGATGCGGCGACGCACTGCGCCTATGCGTTCGAACTCGGTGCAGCCACCCGTCGCGCGGTAACGCAATTGCAGAACAACACGCACTACCGCTTCTCGGCGGTGCAGCTGGGGTGGATCGGATTTGGCTGGCGTGGCGCAGCGGCGCAGGGCTGGAGTGGTTTTCGCAGTTTCGGTCGCGGGTATCAGCCGCGCGGCAGCAATGCGCAGGCACTGGATGCGTTCTACCGCGGTCAGGTGCGCTCCGAATGCGGCGTGGGCCGGCAAGTCGCTCAGCTCGCCACACAGCGCGAGCTGTTCGGCGATGCCGGGTTCAATGAGTCGTTTACGCCTGGCGAACTCTCGATCGGCACATTTCTAACCTTGCACGACACCGACAGCATTCTGCTCGGTGCGCATGCCGGCGAATTTTTCGCCGACGGCAAGGCGGTGAAAACCTCGCAACTGGGGCGGCAAGCGTTTGTCGGTGCGCCGGGGTTCATCGCGCACGTATTGGACAAGTCCTATCTGGATGACATCCACAATCAGGCCGAAAATTTCGTGGTGGTGGACGTGGGCGATGCAGCCGCGCAAGCGCTGGCGCAGCACGGCGGTTTTGCATATTACGACGCGCGCAACCGGCAGATCTGGGAGCTGGCCCAACAGCTGCGCGGGCCTGGCAAGCGTCGCTTCGAGCGGTTGCTTTACGAACGCGATGCAGGGTTGCGCGCCAGGCTCGACCCGCAACAGCAGACCCAGCTGCAACAGCTGCAGACGCTGCTGGACGACCCGTTTTATCAAGGCTTTTTAGTCTATGTGCACCCCAAGGGCATCAAGCCGATCGGCTATCACGTTGCGCGCCTGCTCGACCGTAACCCGCGCACGCCGTATGCCATCGACCTGACCTTGCACAATCTGCGCACCACCTTGTACTGGCGCTGGGTCGACTGGCAGCTGCAGCAATGCAGCGCCGCCACCGCAGCGGAACAATCCATTGAGAATTCCGCCACGCCAGCGTACGCCGGGCGTGGCACCCTGCACTGATCAACGCATGAGGAGCGATTATGGAACTGGGTATGGTGGGACTGGGCCGCATGGGCGCCAACATGGCCGAGCGCTTGGTCAACGGCGGGCATCGCGTGCATGGCTACGACCCCGGCGCGAACGCGCGCACCAGCGCGCAGGCCAAGGGCATCGTCACGGCCGATGCCTTGGCGGCGCTGGTGTCCGCGCTGCCTAGCCCGCGCGTGGTGTGGCTGATGGTGCCGGCGGGCAAGATCGTCGATGACACCCTGACGCAGCTGTTGCCGTTGCTGCAGGCCGGCGACATCGTCATCGATGGCGGTAATTCGTATTACAAGGATTCGCAACGCCGCGCGGCGCAGTTGCAGGAAAGCGGTATCGCGTTCGTCGACTGCGGCACCAGCGGTGGCGTCTGGGGCTTGAAGGAAGGCTATAGCCTGATGGTCGGCGGCGAAGAGGCTGCGGTGACCACGCTGCATCCGATCCTGGCCACGCTGGCGCCTGCGCCGGACAAGGGGTGGGGACGGGTGGGTCCGAGCGGTGCCGGCCACTTCACCAAGATGGTCCACAACGGCATCGAGTACGGAATGATGCAGGCCTATGCCGAAGGCTTCGCGCTGATGCAGCACAAGACCGATTTCGCGCTGGACCTGCACCAAGTTGCCGAAATCTGGCGCGACGGCAGCGTGGTGCGGTCATGGCTGCTGGATCTCACGGCCGATGCGCTGACGCATAACCCGACCATGGCCGGCATCGCGCCGTTCGTGGCCGATTCGGGCGAAGGCCGCTGGACGGTGGCCGAAGCGATCGATCTGGAAGTCTCGGCACCGGTCATCACGCTGTCGCTGATGGAGCGGCTGCGCTCGCGCGACAAGGATTCGTTCACCGACAAACTGCTGGCGGCGATGCGCAACCAGTTCGGTGGCCACGCAGTGATGACCACGACCTCTGCAGCGCCCACGATCGGCAGCAAGGACGCCTAAGCGGTTCGATGCAAGGGCGGTGCGCGCCCGGGCGAAGGCGCGCACTGTCGGTCTTGCAGAACGTTTCGCATTGCATGCGAACGCACGATTGCGTTTGCATCATTGAGCGGGGTCAGCTCGTCGCCCGTTTGTTGCGCGGCCGATGCAGCGCGACGGCATTGCTGCCAAGCACCGAGCAGCGTGCTTTACATACGGAATGCAGATCGCTTCGCGCTAAGCGGCCAGCATTAAGTAGGGTACTTGCAAAGCACGACGCATCTGGCACATAGCGAACAGGATCGCTCACGTGCAGACGCAGGCAAGCAATCACCACGCACATGCATCCCGCCGTGCCGACTCTCAAGCACTACAGCCCGTGCGCAGCATCCAACCACTGCACCTGCCCACGCGCAGCGCTGCGTTGCGCAAGTTCCACCAGCTGCATCAGCTGTATCGCGTCGCTGCCGCTGACCGGTGCCGGGCCGGTGCCGGCCAGCGCGTCGCGAAAGGCGGCGTAGGACTGCCGGTAGTCACCCGGCAGGTTGTCGGGCTGATGCGTGTGGACACGGCCTTCGTCATCGATGCGGGTCAGCGTTCCCGCGAATGGGTCGACGCCCCAGCCGACCGTGCCGGGGCGACGGCCGGCGCGCAGCTGATCTTCCTGAGTATCCAGGCCGTGCTTGAGGTAACTGCCGCGCGTGCCGTGCACGGCGAAGCGCAGGCTGCCATCGGCCACCAGCGACCCCGCATGCAGAATCACGCGCAGCCGCGGGTAGTGCAGGGTGACGTGGAAGTAATCGATGCTGCGTGCCTGATCGCGCTGACGTTGCAGGTCCGCGCCGATGCCCTGCGGCATACCGAATAACTGCAGCGCCTGATCGAGCAAGTGCGGGCCCAAGTCGTACCAGAGTCCGGCGCCGGGGCTATCGCTCTCGCGCCAACGGTCGCGTACTTGCGGGCGGTAACGGTCGAAGTGCGAATGGAATTCCATCACCTCGCCGAGCTGGCCTTCTGCAATCAAGCGGCGCACGGTGAGAAAATCCGCATCCCAACGGCGATTCTGGAACACGCTGATGATGCGTCCCGCTGCGTTGGCGGCATCGACCATTTGCTGCGCCTGGGCAACGTCTAGTGCGAACGGCTTGTCCACCAGCACATGCTTGCCGGCGGCCAAGGCCTGCAGCGCGAAAGGCGCATGGGTCTGGTTCGGGGTGGCAAGTACCACTGCATCCAATGCGGGATCGGCCAGCGCACTGTCGAGGTCGGCAACCACGTTGATGCCGGGAAAGTCGGCCTGCGGCTGTTGCGGCTTGGACGACACCACGCTGTGTAACTGCAGGCCTGGCGTGCTTGCAATCAGCGGTGCATGAAACGTGCGGCCGACATAGCCGTAGCCGACGACGGCCAGATTGAACGGTTTAGGCATTGAAAACGGTTCATCGCAACGACGAAGGGAACCCGCATGGTATTGCACCTGTGCGTGTGCGCAGGGTTCACACCCTCTCCATGCAACGGTCACGTCTGCTCGACGAGCGCCGCCGCAAGCTGCGCCCACGCTCAACAGTGAGGTACTTGGTATGAAGAACATGATCAATGCACGTAAGTTGCTGGCTCTGTCGCTGTCGCTCGGCCTGACGCTCGGCGCGTCGCAGGCATTCGCGGCCCCGCAGGAACATGCCGACCACAAGGACCACGCTGCTGGCATGAATGAGTCCAAGAAGCCGGTCACCGACACCTGGATCACCACCAAGGTCAAGGCCGATCTGCTGGCCACCGATAACGTCTCCGGCACCGATGTGAAGGTCGAGACCAGGAACGGTATCGTGACCCTGACCGGCGCAGTTGCCACTCAGGCCGAGCACGACAAGGCTGTGGCTGTTGCCAAGGGCATCGAAGGCGTCAAGAGCGTCAAGTCGACCGGCCTGAAGGTCACTGCTGCGAAGAAGTAAGCGCAGCCGCTGCGAATGCCGGGGGCGCCGAGGCGAGGCGGCGCACCCGAGCACAAGGCGCACTCCACGGAGTGCGCCTTTTTTCGTCTGCAGGGACCGGCCGGCGGGCCGATGGACGGCAGGGCACTCGCACCATTTTCACATTTACTGCACGTATGCTATGCCCATTCAGCTATGTCACGGGCGAGTGTGACTTCTCTGAATCATTAATCTGGAAATATGCGCGATCGGAGACAATGCCGACTTGTGCTTGGCCCCCCGTAGCGAGCGGAAACCGATCTAGCAATGCAAACAACGGTCCAAGCAGACAAGTGGGATCGCTGGCGCCTGCCTCTGTTGGCGGTTGCCGTGTGTCTGATCGTGGTGGTGCCGTCGTTGTTGCTGCAGCAGATGGCGCGTAACGCCAACCGCGCTGCGGTGTGGGTCTCGCATAGCCAGGAAGTGCAGGAGACCTCGCAGCGGCTTGAAGCGGCGATGCGCGACACCGAATCGGCGGCGTTGATGCGCGCGTACGGTGTGGAACGCGAGGCGCTGCATGAGCGCATGCGTCGCGGGCGGCGCGAGTCGCTGGCCGCGGTGAATCGGTTGATTGAATTGACCAGGGACAACCCCGCGCAATTGGTGCGCATCGGGCGCATCCAGAGCACCATCGAACGGCGTTTGCTGCTGGCCGAGCGCATTGCGGGGACCACTGCGCCGGAGCAGATCCGCGTACTCATCAACGACATGACCGTGAACAACCCGATCCGTGTGCTGATCGACGACCTGCAAAGCGCCGAAGGCCGTTTGTTGGCGCTGCGTCATGCGCGGGCCGAGACCGAACGCATGCATTACGCCGTGCTGAGCTGGACGGCGCTTGCGGTGCAACTGCTATTGCTGAGCACGGTGACCTGGCTGCTGCAACGGCAGATCCGGCGCCGGCTGGCGGCCGAGCAGGAATACCTGCGCGCCAACGGCCGCGCCAGCTCGGTGCTGCAGACTGTGCGCGAGCCGATTGTGTTGCTGGATGCCAACCAACGCATCGTGTTACACAACCCCGCCTTCGCCGAGCTGTATTGCCTGGAAGAGCGCGGCAACGAATCGATGGCGCTGGAGGATGTGGGCGAGGGCGTGTGGCGCGATACCCAGGTCCATCAGCGGCTGGCCGACGTATTGCTGCGTGGTCGTGAACTGTGGGATTACGAACACGAGCAGCGTGGCGCCGATGGCGTACTACGCACCATGTTGATCAACGCACGCCGCATGCCCCTGCCCGACACCACCGATGAAGATGTGGTGCTGATGACGGTGAGCGACATCAGCCTGCAAAAGAGCGCGCAGATGCGTATCCAGGAGCTCAACCGGCAGATGGAAGGCAAGGTGGAGCAGGTGTCCGAAGTGAACCGCGAGCTGGAAGCCTTCAGCTATTCGGTCTCGCACGATCTGCGCGCGCCGTTGCGGCACGTGGCCGGATTCTCGGACAAGCTGGCGCGCCATCTGGGCGATGCGGCCGACGAGAAGTCGCGTCACTACATGGAAGTGATCAGCAGCTCGGCGCGGCGCATGGCCTCGCTGATCGACGATCTGCTGGTGTACTCGCGCCTGGGCCGCGGAGCGCTGCGCCTGCAGGCGGTGGACATGCAATCGCTGGTGGCCGAAACGCGTGCGATTCTGGATTCCAACGTGCAGAGCGAAAACACCGGTCACCGGGTGGAATGGCATATCGCGGCGCTGCCGGTACTGGTTGCCGACGAAAACATGATGCGCCAGCTGTGGATGAACCTGCTCGGCAATGCAGTCAAATACAGCGCCAAGCGCGAGGTGGCCAAAATCGAGGTCAGCTACACGCCGATGGCCGACGGCGGCCACCAGTTCAGCGTGCGCGACAACGGCGCCGGTTTCGATATGGAATACAGCGGCAAATTGTTCGGTGTGTTCCAACGCTTGCACAAGGCCAGCGAATACGCCGGTACCGGCATAGGCCTGGCCAGCGTGCGGCGCGTATTGACGCGTCACGGCGGCCGGGTCTGGGCCGAAGGCGTCGTCGACGAAGGCGCCACGTTTTATTTCGTGTTACCACCTGCGCTTGAAGCGCCCAACCAAGAGTTCAGTGTATGACCGCCATCCGTACCATTCTTCTGGCAGAAGACAGCCCGGCCGATGCGGAAATGGCGGTCGACGCCTTGCGCGAAGCCCGCCTTGCCAACCCCATCGTGCACGTCGAAGATGGCGTGGAAGCCATGGACTATCTGTTGCGCCGGGGCATGTTCGCCGACCGCGAGGAAGGCCTGCCGGCAGTGCTGCTGCTGGACATCAAGATGCCGCGCCTGGACGGGCTGGAAGTGCTCAAGCAGGTGCGCAGCGACGAGACACTCAAGCGCCTGCCGGTGGTGATCTTGTCGTCCTCGCGCGAAGAAAGCGATCTGGCCCGCAGCTGGGACTTGGGCGTGAATGCCTATGTGGTCAAGCCGGTGGATGTGGATCAGTTCTTCAACGCGGTCAAAACGCTCGGCACGTTCTGGGCGGTCATCAACCAGGCACCGGAGCTGGACTGACCCATGCCGCATGAGGGTGGCAATCTGGAGCAGCTGAAGATCCTTCTGGTGGAAGATTCACCGGAAGACGCCGAGCTGTTGTCCGACCAGTTGCTGGATGCCGGGCTGGATGCGGCATTCGAGCGCGTGGACAGCGAGCCGTCGCTACGCTCCGCGCTGGAGACCTTCCAGCCGGACATTGTGCTGTCGGACCTGAGCATGCCGGGCTTTTCCGGCCATCAGGCGCTGCGTCTGGTGCGCCAGAACGGTGCCACGCCTTTCATTTTTGTTTCCGGCACCATGGGTGAGGAGACCGCGGTCAAGGCGCTGCAGGATGGCGCCAACGACTACATCATCAAGCACAACCCCACGCGCTTGCCGAGCGCGGTGATTCGCGCGATTCGCGAGGCGCGCGCCGATCTGGAACGCCAGCGCGTGGAAAGCGAGCTGATGCGCGCGCAGCGTCTGGAGAGCCTGGCGATGCTGGCAGCCGGCCTGAGCCATGACCTTCGCAATATCCTGCAGCCGCTATTGATCGTGCCCGACCTGCTGGCCGGGCGCACCGACGACCCGCAGCTGCGTCAGTTGGCCAACGTAGTGGCCGAGTGCGGCCGGCGCGGACATGAGATGGCCGAGTCGATGTTGTCGTTCGTGCGGGGGTCCAATAAGCCGCGCGAGCAGGTATCCGTCGCCAGTCTGTTTCAGGCCGTGCAGATGCTGCTCAAGAGCAGCCTGCCTGATGGCGTGCGTCTGCAGATGGACACCATTGCCCCGGATCTGACCATCGAGGCCAACTACACCGAATTGCAGCAATGCCTGCTCAACCTTGGCTTGAACGCGATCCAGGCGATGCCGGCTGGCGGCATCCTGATCCTGGCGGCCGATCGTTATGATGCCACGCGCGTGCGCATGAGCGTGGTCGACACTGGCGTGGGCATGAGCGATGAAACCCGCGCGCGCCTGTTCAGCCCGTTCTTCACCACCAAGGCCGATGGCACCGGGCTGGGGCTGATTTCGTGCAAGCGCATCATTGAGAGCTATGGCGGCAGCATCGTGGTCGATAGCCGGCTGGGCGAAGGCACGCGTTTCGACATGATCGTGCCGATGCGCGCGGTGTCGGTGGCAGTGACGGAAACCGAGCTGCCGCTCGCACTCGGCCGTGGGCAGCGTATTTTGCTGGTGGACGGCGAAGCCACGCGCCTGTCGCTGTTGGGCAATGCACTTTCCAGTCAGGGCTATCAGCCGCAGTTGGCCAGCGATGGTGCCGCGGCCCTGCAGTTGGTGCAGCAGCACGCGATGCCGGACCTGGTGATCATCGACAGCGATATCATCCTGCTCTCGGCAGTGAGCGTGCTGTTGAGCATGCAGGAGCTGGGGTACCAGGGCCCGGCGATCGTGCTGGAAGATGCTGGCGCGCCGCTGCAGCGGGCGCATTTTCCGTCGGATCTTCCGGTGCATGTATTGCGCAAACCGTTGGAAATGCGCCGGGTCTTTCGCGCCGTTTCGCATGCGCTGGAAGTGGCCTGACACCACGTGTCTGCGCACTCGGTGCGGTGCCATGCGATTGCAACAGTTGACGCCCACGCCGGCCGCATGCCCGAATAACGTATGACCACCGTGCTTCTCAGCCTCGGCAGCAACGTCCAGCCGACCTACTACCTGCGCTTGGCGGTCGCCGCCCTGCGTACGCGCTTTGGCCAGATTGACGTTTCCCCCGCGTACCGCACGCCGGCGGTGGGCTTCGATGGTCCCGACTTCGTCAATAACGCGGTGGTATTGCAGACCGATCTGGAGCTGGACGCGCTGGATCACTGGCTGCATGCGCTGGAAGATGCGCACGGGCGCGATCGCAGCGGCCCGCGTTTCAGCGACCGCACGCTGGATGTGGATGTGGTGTTCTTCGGCGATTGCATCGTCGAAGGCCCCAGGCACCTGCGTATCCCGCGGCCCGAGCTCAAGCACGCATTCGTGCTCAAGCCGCTGGCCGATATCGCGCCGGATTTTATCGACCCGCTGAGCGGGAAGAGGTTGGCAGCGTTGTGGCAGGCGCATCCGCAGTACGGCAGCGCGTTTACGACGGTGGAACTGGACACGGCTGCGCAGGAGTTGCGTGCGGCGCAGTAGCATCCTCTAGCGGCGCGGGTGAGCGTGGCTGAGCAAGCGTGCGAGCAGCCATGCGCCGTGCGAAACCTGTATGGCAGTGGCAGCTGGCGATGTGTCGGCCGAACCGACGCGCGCGACCGAGATAGTGAGTCTCCGCGGCGGAAGCACGCGGAGCCGACAAGCGCCGCTCAACTGAGTTGACGGCCACCATCGACGTGCAGGGTATGGCCGGTGACGAAGCTGGCGTCGTCCAACAACCAGCGCACGGCTTCGGCAATTTCCTCGGGCGTGCCGATGCGCGCCAGCGGCGTGCGTGCGAGCAGCGCCTGCTTGGCCTCGGAGGGCTTTCCTTCTTCCGGCCACAGGATCGCCCCAGGCGCGACTGCGTTGACGCGGACGTGCGGCGCCAGTTCCAGCGCGAGCGAGCGGGTCAACATTTCCAGCGCGCTCTTGGACGCGCCGTACAGCGGATGATTGCGCATCGGCTGCTGTGAGTGCAGGTCGGTGAGGTTGACGATGGCACCGCGGTGCTGACGCAACTGGGCGGCAGCGGCCTGGGCAATGAAGAATGGCGCGCGTGCGTTGACTGCAAACAATTCGTCCCATTGCGCTGTGGTGGCCTCACCGATGGGGGTGGGGTAGAACGCCGAGGCATTGTTGACCACCCCGTCCAGGCGACCAAAGGCGGCAATGCAGTCGGCCACCAATTGCGCGGATGCGTCGGGCAGGCACAGATCGGCGTGCAAGGCGTGGGCGCTGCCGGCACGCTGTGCGCATAGCTCCGCCACGCGCGCGTCCAGCACCTCAGCGGAACGGTGTGCATGCAGCGCAACGCGGTGGCCGGCGGCGTGCAGCGTGGTGGCGATCTGCGCGCCGATGCGGCGGGCGGCACCGGTGATCAACACCACCTTGGAACTGTCTGTCATGGCGTACTCGCTCGGCGTTGCAAAGGGCTCGGCTATCCTGTGCATTGTCCCCGCAACCGGTGCCCGCATGCACGCCGACCTTCCCACCCCCGATCCGGACGCGCTGGCGCACAGCGACCGGCTGGCTGCGCATGTGCGCGCCGAAATCCAGGCCGCCGGCGGTGCGATTCCGTTTTCGCGCTTCATGGAGCTGGCACTGTATGCGCCGGGCCTGGGGTATTACAGCGCCGGCGCGAGCAAGTTCGGCGAGGCCGGCGATTTCGTCACTGCCCCGGAATTGGGGCCGTTGTTCGCGGCCACCGTCTCCGGCGCGTTGGCGCCCGTGTTGCAGCAGCTTGGACCACAGGCGCGTGTGCTGGAAGTGGGCGGCGGCAGCGGTGCGTTTGCCGAAGTCACGCTCAAGCGGCTGCTGGAGCTGGATGCACTGCCCGAGCGTTACGCGATCCTGGAACCCAGCGCCGACCTGCGCGAGCGTCAGCGCGAGCGGCTGGGGCGCAGTCTGATCCCGCCGGTGTTCGATCTGGTGGAATGGCTGGATGCGCCGTTCCCGGACGATTGGGATGGCGTGCTGTTCGCCAATGAAGTCATCGACGCATTGCCCACGCCGCGCTTCGCACTGCGCGATGGGCAGGTGTATGAAGAAACGGTAGTGCTGGATGCGCAGCAGCGCTTCGCACGTGGCGAGCAACCGGCCGATGCATTGCTGAGCGCGGCCGTGCGCCACCTTGAGCGTTATCTGGAGCAGCCGTTCGCCGATGGCTATCGCTCCGAGTTGTTGCCGCAGTTGCCATACTGGATCCAAGCGGTGGCTGGCGGTTTGAAGCGCGGCGCGATGTTGTTCGTCGACTACGGTTACCCGCGGGGCGAGTTCTATCGTGCGCAGCGCGAGGACGGCACGCTACGCGCGTTCTATCGGCATCGCATGCATGAAGATCTGTACCGTTGGCCGGGTCTACAGGATCTGACCGCATCGGTGGACTTCACCGCGTTGGCCGAGGCAGGCACCGGCGCAGGTTTCGAGCTGGCCGGTTACTGCACGCAGGCGAGCTTTTTACTCGGTAATGGGCTGGATACATTGTTGGCGCAAGCCGATACGCGCACTGATGAAGTAGGACGCATGCGTCTGCGCGAGCAGATCAAGCGGCTGACCCTACCCAGCGAGATGGGCGAGCGTTTTCAGGTGATGGGCTTCTCGCGCGATGTCGACTTTGCACCTGCTTTCCTGGCCGGCGATCTCACATGGCGGCTGTAACGCAGACGCTGCGCCCGTTTCATCGGCCGCGGTTGTGGGTGGGGTTATGGATCGCTGCGATCGTGGTGGTGATTGCGGTCTGCCTGGGGCCGCCTCCGGAGATTCCGGAGTTGCCGGATAACAGCGACAAGGCCGAGCACTTTTTGACCTTCGCGCTGTTGTGCTGGGGCGCGGTGCAGTTGTTTGCCACCCGTCGCGCGCAGGTCGTTGCGGCTATCGGTCTGGTGGCTCTAGGTATCGGCATCGAGATCGCGCAAGGCGCACTGACGACCAATCGGAGCGCCGACCCCTACGATGCGCTGGCCGACACGCTGGGCATTGCTGCCGGCTTGTGCCTGGCGTGGACGCCGTTGCGTTTTGTGATGTTGCGGATCGATCAGCGCCTGTTTGCGCGGCGTTGAGTTGCGTGTGCGGTGCATGCGTGTACGAACGCACGCCTGTGCCAGGCATTGGCGCTATCGGGCGATGTGCTTGCGATGGCGCACGAGGCGTCGGTAGCGAGCACTGTGTCGTTGTGGTAGCCGACTGCGGTGTCTGACGTCCCAGATCAGGCGCATGCTGGCATCGAGTGGCAGCCATGCGCACATCCTCGGATGAGGCGTCGGTCGCCGCCCGTGGATGGGCGAATTACAGCTTCATGTTCAAGCCAAGATAGAGCTGGCGCCCTGCCGCTGGCGAAAACATTGGCTGCGCCTGCGTCCAGAAGAAGCTGTCGTACCACACGTAGGCATATTCGCGGCCGGTGGCGTTGCGGACCTGCAGATCCACGCTCCAGGCGGGATTGAGGGTGTATCTGGCGGTGAGATCCAGGGTGGCGAAGCCGCCGTATTTGCCGGCCAGGTTGCGCTCCTCCAGATAGTAATCGCCTTGCGCGCGGCCCTGCATGCCGAGGCGCAGCGCAGCGGTCGGGCGGTACTCGACGCCGATGTTGCTGATGTAGCGCGGTGTTGCGGCCACTTCGCGGCCGGCCAGCGACAGGCTGGCATCGCGGTCGTCGCGTTCGATCTTCGCTTCCTGGTACGCGTGCGATGCCCATAGCGTCCACCTGTCGCCCAGCTGCGCATTGATCTGCGCATCCACGCCGCGCCGGCGTGTCTTGCCCAGGGTGACGGTGGTACCGGTGGCGGGCATGTTGGAGACTTCGTTGGCCGCGTCCTGTTGCCAGACCGCGATGCGCGCCTGGCTCCCCTGGAACGGGCTGAATTTCATGCCCAGTTCCATGCCGGTGTTGGTGGAAGGCCGCACGTCCGGCTGCCCGGCGGTGAGGTAAGCCGGCGCCGTGGAGCCGGTCAGCACCTGGAAGCTGCGGCCCCAGTTGGCATAGACGTTGGTGGTCGGGGTGAAGGCGTAGACCAGGCTCAGTTTGGGCTGCTCGATGGTGCCGTAGCGCTGCAGCGGTGCGCGAACGCCGCCCGGCAGTTGGGTGTGGCCATCGAAGCGGTCCACGCGGTAGGCCGGCACGATCTTCAGCGCCTCGATCGGCTGATAGATCGCCTGCACGTAAGCGCCCCAGTTGTCGAAGGTATGGCGGTCGTCGTTCTGGATGCGTGCCGGAGTGGCATTGAAATCGGTGGGCTCGGCGTAGCTGAAGCGCTCGCGTCGGTAGGCGTTGTCCTGATGCTCGTAGTTGACGCCGCCTTCCAGAGTGAGCGTGTCGCTGCTGCGCCAGGTCAGCGTGTTGAGCATGCCGACCTGGGTCTCGTCCCAGATGCGGCGCTGGCGTGGCGCATTGCCGGTGGGCAGGTCGCTGAAGGTCACCTGGCGGTCGTCCAGATAGCGGTTGGAGTAAAGCTTGGTGCCAAAGAACAGTCCTTCTGCCAGCTTCAGATCCAGATGGACGCCGAACTGGCGCATGTCGCGGTCGTCGCCGTCGTTGCGGTTGCGCAGGTCCGAGCTGCGACGGTCTGCCTGCATTTCCGCTGCGGTCATGAAACCGGGTTCGTCGGCCTGGTTGTGATAGACGCGTGCGGTCAGGCCGATGCGCATGCCGTCGTCGAGGTTGCCGTAGAACCATTTGCCGCCCAACGAATACTTGCTGGAGGTGTCGTGCTCGCGGTAGCCATCGGAGGCCTGCACGCCGACGAAATAGTTCTGCGCAAACCCGTCGCGTTCGCGGCCCACGGCCAGCTGCGCATCGCGGGTGTTGAAGCTGCCATAGGTCAGGCGCGCGTCGGTGTAATTGCCGCCCTGACGCGTGCCGAAATTGATGTTGCCGCCGATATTGTGCAAGCCGTAGCGCGGATCATTGGTGCCGCGCACCACCTCGATGTAGCTGATGTCCAGCGGGAACAGCATGTCGATGAAGCGCTGATTGCCGCTGTTGACGTTGCTGGGAATGCCGTCGATCAGGGTCTTGATCGCATTGAGGTAACCCTCGCCGTTGAAAGCGCGAAAGCTGACCTTGCCCGATTCGGCGCCTTGCCGGGTTTCGGTGAGCTGGATGCCGGGCATCTGCCCGAGCAGCTCCCAGCTATAGGACACGTTCTTGTCCTCGATCTGGTCGGCGCCCAGCACGTCCACCGAGGTCAGTACCTGATGCGCGGTGAGTTGGCCTTCGTCATGCTGATGGACATCGACCTTGCCGAGCGTCAGCGCCGAATCGGACGACTGCGCATGCGCTTGGCCGGCCAACAGGACGGCAGCCATTGCCGCCACGAGAATGTGGATCTTCATGGATCGAACGACACCGATGCGACGGAGCTGATCACCCTATGTGTCAGCTAATGCAACATTATAACATATATGAATCGCGTCTCTGTTTCTTGCTGAAGCTGGACAGCGCAGCATGTGTTGCACGCCCGTCTGGGCATGCGAGCGGCACGTCGAGCGCGCTTTGCCCGGGCGCGTAGCCTGGTCAGCCAGGCATGCGCACCGGGCGTTCGCGCAACCACTTCGTAGCCACCCACTTTTCGCCGGCCAGCACCGGTGCCCCAGCATGCAGGCTGCGCGTCATCGGGTGTGGGCGGTCATAGCTGAAAAACACCGCGTTGCCCTTGACCGCTGCAATGTCCAGATGCACATCGGGAAAGCGCGTGGCCCCGCCGCGGTCGGGCGTGTTGAGATACATCACCAGTGAGGCGACGCGTTGCCCGCCGGCCTGCAGCAATACCGGCGTGCCCGCTGCGTCGGGGTCGAAGTAATCGTAGTGCGGCTGATATTCGGCACCCGTGCCGTAGCGCAGAACCTGCAAGCCCTCGCCGTGATCCATCGGCCAGTCGAGCAAGCGCGCGATACGCGCTTCGATGCGTTGGCACAGCACATCCTGGCCAACGCGCAGACACATGCTGTCGCTGGTGCGCGCTGCATGCACCACGTACTCCCCGTTCGCATTGTCCACGGTGCGCGAACGCGCCAGGCACGGTTGTGCCAAGGCGATCAATGCATCGCATTCGTCGTCGGAGAGAAAGCCGCCGAGCACCACCACGCGCGGTAGCAACAGGCTGATCAGCACGCGCACGTCGCGGTCGCCCAGTGCCAGCAGCGATGCATCGTTGTCCTGTTGCAGCGACGGCACGCGCACCGGCACCGGCAGGCCGTGTGCCAGCGCGTGTTGCTGGATGTGGGCACGGACCAGTGCCTCGACTGCATCGATAGCGTCCTGCGCGTTCCAGCCCTGATCCAGTAGCGGCTGTAGCGCTTGCTCGGGCGGATGGCCGGCCACGGCCTGCGCCACGATCCAGTCGGCCAGCGCCGTAGGGATATCAGTATGTGTCATCGCTCTACAGTGCATGTCGCTGTGTGGCATCCGTGTGTCAATTGTGTCGCGGTAAGACAAATGAAACAGATGGCCTCTATAAAAGTGACGGGGATCTTGAACGTGCTCGCCACTGCAGTGCGCGGAACGCCACCAATTCTTGACGACTCCTCTTCATACCGGACCCTTTGACCTGGAGATCAGCCGCATGGCCGTTCGCAACAGCAGCAAGACACTTCTCATGACGTTTGGTACCGCACTGGCGCTATCGGCCTGCGGTGGCGGTGCCGACCGTGTCGCTTCGCCGGGCGAGGGCGCGTTTCCGCCTGCACCGGCTCCCGCGCCGACGCCGGCACCCACGCCTGCGCCGACACCGGCACCGACCGGCCCGGCTGCAGATTGCCCGACCGGTTTTTCCAACGTCGGCACCATCGCCAGCAACACGCTGCGCGCCTGCCAGTTGCCGGAAACCGTCAATGGCAATCTGGTGGTGCCGGCACGCGCGGGCACCGTGTATTCGATCAGCGGTCGCGTCAATGTGGGCACCGACCGCGGCGGCAATGCCACCGCACCGGCCGCTGGCAGCACGCAGGGCATTTTGACCATCGAGCCGGGCGTGACCTTGTTCGGTTCGGCCGGTAGCGACTACATCGTGGTCAATCGCGGCTCGCAGATCTTTGCCGAAGGCAGCGCGACTGCACCGATTGTGTTCACCGCACGTCAGGCGCTGGAGGGCACGGTCAGCGCCAATACCATCGGTCTGTGGGGCGGCATCGTGGTGCTGGGTCGCGCGGCGATCAATAACTGCCCGGGGACCACGGTGTCCGGTACGCCGGAATGCCAGGCGCAGGTCGAAGGGACCAACGCGTTCTATGGCGGCAACAACGCTACCGACAACAGCGGTTCGATGCGCTACTTGCGCGTGATGTACTCGGGCTTCGAAATTTCGCCCAACAACGAATTGCAGGGCATCACGCTGGCCGGTGTGGGTAGCGGTACCAAGCTGGACTATGTGCAGATCCACAACAGCTCAGACGATGGCATCGAATGGTTCGGTGGCACGGTCAACGGTAGCCACCTGGTCATCACCGGTGCCGACGACGATTCGCTGGATACCGACGCTGGCTGGAACGGTGCACTGCAGTTCGGCATCGTGGTGCAGCGCGCCGGTGGCGGCGACCGCATGAACGAGTGGAGCAGCCTGCGTCGTCAGCCGTATTCGCGTCCTAAAGTGGCCAACTTCACATATGTGGGTAATGCGCGCGCCGGTGCGGCGATCATGCTCAACCAGGGCACCCAGGCGTCGTTCTACAACTCGGTGTTCACCCGTCCCGCCGGTGGTACCGGTGATGGCCTGGTGTGCTTGAACATGGCCGACACCGACACCGCCGGTACTTTCCACTCGGTGTTCTTTGCCTGTCCGACTGCATTCGGCAGCGACCCGCGTGCGGCTAGCCAGTTTGCGGCTGGCACCAACAACGTCGCCAACGGCGTGTCCACGCTACAGAACACCTTCGTCAACGGTGCCAACGAAACCGCCGTGCCGGCCTTCCAGGGCTTGAACGGGGTGAGCAGCTTCTTCCAGCAGGTGAACTACATCGGTGGCGTGCGTGATGCCAACGACACCTGGTGGCAGGGCTGGACCTGTGGCCTGACCGCCGACCGTCCCTGCTGAGGCATGGCATCACAAGGCGGCCATTGGTCGCCTTGTGATGCGTCCAGCTTCATCTTTCTGTTGCCAGGGCTCCCACGATGCGAACCTCAGCTGTTGCCCGTCTTTCGCGGACGGGCTTGTCTCTTTCCATTTCCACGTTGCTGATATCCGGCGCCGCCATGGCGCAGTCGACCACCAGCGCTGCCGGCGCCGGCAGCGATACCTCCAGCGCGGCCAGTACCAGTACGCCAAAGCAACTCGACCAGGTCGTGGTGCGTGGCGACTATATTCCCGAACCGATGCTGCAAACCTCCGAGGTGGCCTCGTTCGTGACGCGCGAAGACATGGAGCGCACCGGTGATGGCAGCGCTGCGGTGGCGCTGACGCGTGTCACCGGGCTGAGCCTGTCGCGTGGCAAGTATGTCTACGTGCGCGGCCTGGGCGAGCGCTATTCATCGGCGTTGTTCAACGGTTCGCCGCTGCCCAGCCCCGAGCCGATGCAGCGCGTGGTCCCGCTGGACCTGTTTCCCAGCGACGTGCTGGCCAGCGTGACCGTGCAAAAGACCTATTCGGCAGATTATCCGGGCGAATTCGGCGGTGGCGTGATCGATCTGCAATCGATGGAGATCCCCGACAAGCCGTTCCTGTCGTTCACCGTGGGTGGCGGCGCCAACAGCGTCAGCACCGGCGAAAAAGGTCTGACCTATTACGGCTCGGACGATGATGAGTGGGGCGTTGATGATGGCACCCGCAAGCAGCCTTCCGCATTGCGCGATGCGATCAAGACCGGCCGTCGCGTCGATCTGGGCAGCTTCTCGCGCGATGACATCCGCCGCATCGGGCGCAGTTTGAACAATCCCAACCTGTATGTGCTGCAGGAAAAGGACAGCATCGACCCGGACGTCAACGTCGGCGGCAGCGCCGGTTACAGCATGGATGTGGGCGAGGCGAAGCTGGGCATCATCGCCGTTGCCAGCTACGACAACGAATGGCGCACGCGCACCGGCAAACAGCAGGACGGCATCTTTGTCGGCGACAGTGTCGAGTTCAATTCCAATTACGACTTCGCCACCACCCGCAACAACGTGCGCACCAATGGCATGCTGGGGCTGGGCTGGGAATACGGCCGCCACAGCATCGGCTGGACCACACTGTACGTGCACGACACCTTGAAGGTGGCACGCAGCCGTACAGGTCGCGACGAGTTGGCCGGTTTCGATGTGCGCGACGACAACACCGAGTGGTACGCGCGGCAGTTGATCAACAACCAGCTCCGCGGCACGCATGCCTTCGGCGAATACGATGACCTGAAGATCGAATGGCGCGCTGCAGTGGCCAACGCCAGCCGCGATGTGCCTTACGAAACCGGCATTCGCTACGAACTGCTGGATGGCTATTGGACGCACGATGCGTCGCGTGTGCAGAACTACACGCGTTTCAGCAAGGTCGACGACAAGGTGGCCAGTGGTGGCGTGGATGTCACCTGGCGCCTGCCGATGGAGCACGATCTCACCATCAAGGGTGGTCTGGCCTATCTGGACAACGACCGCCGCGCGTGGAGCCGCGAATTCCGCTTCCTGGCGCTGGATGGCCCGCTGCCGTTCTTGAACCAGTATCAGCGCGTGGACTATCTGTTCTCCGATTACAACCTCAGCAACGATCTGCTGCGCCTGCGCGAAACCACCGGCAGTTTCGGTGCGGCTGCCTACGACGCCACCTTGAAGGTCAAGGCGGCGTATCTGCAGGCAGAGGGCGAAATCGTGCCGACGTTGCGGGCCACCGTCGGCGTGCGTTACGAAGACGCCACCCAGGCGGTGCATCCATACGACATCTTCAGCGGTACGCGCCAGGACGGCGTGGCACCGTTGCAGAACAGCTATGCGCTGCCGTCGGCCACGGTGACCTGGAACTTTGCCGAGAACCAGCAGCTGCGCTTGGGTGCGTCCAAGACCATCGCGCGCCCGCAATTCCGCGAGATGGCACCACAGCAGTACCTGGACCCGGACATCGACCGCCAGTTCTTCGGTAACCCGTTCCTGGTCGATAGCGAGCTGGCCAATCTGGATGCACGCTACGAATGGTTCTTCGAGCCGGGCCAGTACCTCACCGTCGGCGCGTTCTACAAGAACATCGACAAGCCGATCGAAGCCATCGTCAACGACGCGCCCGGCGGCGGCATCGTGCAGAGCTTCATCAACGCGCCCAAGGCCACGTTGTACGGCATCGAGCTGGAAGCCAAGAAGTATCTGGAGGTGCCGGTCGCGGCCGATTGGTGGGGCGACAAGCGCCTGTTCGTGTCCGGCAACTACACGCGCACCAAGTCCGAGGTGAGTGCCAGCGATGGCGACACGGTGCAGCCGTTCGGCTTCAGCGCACCGGTGCAGGCGACGTTGTTCATTCGCGATGGCTCCGCGTTGCAGGGACAGTCGGATGACATCGCCAACCTGCAGATTGGTGTGGAAAGCGAGAGCACGCGCAG
Organism: Xanthomonas prunicola; assembly: GCF_002846205.1. Classification (GTDB taxonomy): domain Bacteria; phylum Pseudomonadota; class Gammaproteobacteria; order Xanthomonadales; family Xanthomonadaceae; genus Xanthomonas; species Xanthomonas prunicola. The sequence goes on along the minus strand of NZ_PHKV01000002.1, from coordinate 320,967 downwards.
CCAGGCCACGTTGATTGCCAATTACGTGGGCGAGCGGGTGTCGGCGCGTGGTCGTCCGGGGCAGCCGGATTACATCGACAAGCCGGGCACCTCGCTGGATCTGGTGATCAAGAAGGGCCTGGTGTGGTCAGGCGATACGTTGTCGGTGAATTTTGCCGCGCGCAATCTGCTCAAGACCAAATATCAGGAATATCAGAGGGTGGGCAGCCACCGGGTGGACCTGTACACCTACCAGCCCGGCATCAGCTATGACATCAGTGTGACGGCGCGTTTCTGATTTCACGTGTCGTTGGACGTAGGGCAAACGCCCGCTGTGCATCGCATGGCGGGCGTTTGCGGTTCTTGTGTGGCGCCGTGTGTCGGTCTGTGTCATCAATTTCTTCGAACTGACACATTGCCGCCGCATTCTGTCATCCAATCGAAATCCTGAGACGGATGTCTGCCTTGCAGCGCGCCTGGCCCTCGTTGAATTCCTTGTTGCTGGCGCCGGGCGTCCGCACTGCGGTGGCGTGCTGGGTGATCGCACTCCTGGTGCTACAAGGCGTGCGCTTGGTGTGGCTGATGCTCACCCCGATCGGGCCATTGGGAACTGGGCACAGTGGCTCGGTTAGCCCTGTCGACGTATCTGCACTGCGTCGCGACGTGTTCTACCGCACCGCGCCCGATGCCAATAGCGATGGCATCGTGCTGCACGGCGTGCGTGCTGGCGGGGCCCAGGCGGCCGCCTATCTCAGCGGCAGTGACGGCCGGCAAGGCGCATATCGCGTGGGCGACACGGTTGCGTCCGGCGTGGTGGTGCAGGCGATCGCGGTCGATCATGTGCTGTTGCGTGCTGGCGGCAGTGTGCGTCGCATTGCATTGAGTGAGGCAGCTGCTACGGGCGCATCGCTACCGGCTGCCGCAACCAGCGCAACCGCGCCGGTCGCCGTTGCCGCAGCAGTGCAATCGAATGTCGCGACGCCAGCAGGCGCCACCGCAGCCACCGCCGTCGACCCGCAGCAGTTGCTCGCCAGTGCCGGCCTGCGCGCCAGCGCCGATGGTGGCGGCTTCACCGTCATGCCGCGCGGCGATGGCGCACTGCTGCGGCAGGCCGGTCTGGCACCGGGCGATGTGCTGACCCAGATCAATGGCCGCACGCTCGATGCAGAACATCTGCGCGAGCTGCAGGACGAATTGCGCGATGGCCAGAGCGCCACGTTGACCTACCGCCGCAATGGCCAGACCCACACCATGACCTTGAAGCGCCCGCAATGACTGCTGTTCGCCCTCTCTGGCTGCTCTCGGCCACGTTGTTGCTCGCACTGCCTGCGCTGCCGATGACTGCACTGCATGCCGCCGATGCGCCGGCAGTCCGTCTGCAGGACGTGGATCTGCGTGCCTTCATCCAGGACGTCTCGCGTGCCACCGGCATCACCTTCATCGTGGACACGCGCGTGCAGGGTTCGGTCAACGTGGCGCGCGCGCAGGCGATGTCGGAAGCGGATCTGTTGGGCATGCTGCTGGCTGTGCTGCGTGCCAATGGATTGATTGCCGTCTCCAGCGGACCATCGACGTACCGCATCATTCCCGACGACACCGCTGCGCAACAGCCGGGTAGCGCCGCCAACGGCAACCTCGGATTCGCGACGCAAGTATTCACCCTGCAGCGCGTGGATGCGCGCAGTGCTGCAGACATTCTCAAGCCGCTGATTGGACGTGGTGGCGTCATCATGGCGATGCCGCAGGGCAATAGCCTGTTGATCGCCGACTATGCCGATAACCTGCGACGCATCCGCACGTTGGTGGCGCAGATCGACACCGACCGTGCAGCCATCGATACGGTGACGCTGCGCAATAGCTCGGCGCAAGAGCTGGCGCGTACCTTGACCTCGCTGTTCGGCCAAGTCGGGGAGCGCAGCAATGTGCTGTCGGTGTTGCCGGTGGAAAGCAGCAACTCCTTGATCGTGCGTGGCGACCCCGCGCTGGTGCAGCGTGTGGTGCGTACCGCAGTGGATCTGGACGGCCGCGCCGAGCGCCGTGGCGATGTCAGCGTGGTGCGCTTGCAACACGCCAGTGCCGAGCAGTTGTTGCCGGTGCTGCAACAGTTGGTCGGCCAGACCCCGGGCAACGAGACGCAGGCAGGGCAGGACACGCGCTCCAACGCAGTGGAGGTGGCCGCGGCCACCGGTGCTGCGCAGACGCAGGTGATCGCACCGGCGGCCGGCAAGCGCCCGGTGATCGTGCGCTACCCCGGCTCCAACGCCTTGATCATCAACGCCGACCCGGAAACCCAGCGTGCCTTGATGGATGTGATCCGGCAGTTGGACGTGCATCGCGAGCAGGTGCTGGTCGAAGCGATTGTGGTGGAAATTTCCGACACCGCCGCCAAGCGCCTGGGTGTGCAACTGCTGCTGGCAGGCCGCAACGGCACCGTGCCATTAATCGCGACACAGTACAGCGGCGCTTCGCCCGGCATCGTGCCGCTGGCTGCGGCGGCGGCCGGCACGCGCAGCAACAACGGCGAAGACGATTCGGTGCTGGAACAGGCACGTCATGTGGCTGCGCAATCGCTGCTCGGCTTGAGTGGTGGCTTGATCGGACTTGCCGGGCAAAGCAACGATGCGGTGTTCGGCATGATCATCGATGCGGTCAAGAGCGACACCGGCTCCAACCTGTTGTCCACGCCCTCGATCATGACGCTGGACAACGAGCAGGCACGCATCCTGGTAGGACAGGAAGTGCCGATCACCACCGGTGAAGTGCTCGGTGCGGCCAACGACAATCCGTTCCGCACCATCCAGCGCCAGGACGTGGGCGTGGAGCTCGAAGTGCGCCCGCAGATCAACACCGCCGGCGGCATCACACTGGCGATCAAACAAGAAGTCTCGGCGATTGCCGGGCCGGTCAGCGCGCAATCCTCGGAGCTGGTGTTCAACAAGCGCCAGATCGAAACCCGCGTGGTGGTGGAGAACGGCGCCATCGTCGCGCTCGGTGGCCTGCTCGATCAGAACGATCGCCAGACGGTAGAAAAAATACCGCTGCTTGGCGATGTCCCCGGCCTTGGCGCGTTGTTCCGGCACAAGTCGCGCAATCGCGACAAGACCAATCTGATGGTGTTCATTCGCCCAACCATCATCCGCGACGCAGCCGATGCCCAACGCATGACCGCGCCGCGCTACAACTACCTGCGCGACCGCCAGCTGGCCGATGGCGACCCGGAAGCCGCGCTCGATGCGCTGGTGCGCGACTACTTGCGTGCACAGCCACCGCAGGTGCCGACGGGCCCGTCGTCGGTTGTGCCGGCACCGGCAGCGACGCCTGCACCCACTGCACGTCCCCTGCAGCGTTGATGCCATGAACACCGCACGCGCCAGCATTTCGTATGCATTCGCCAAGCGCCACGGCGTCGTGCTGCTTGGGCGCGACACTGCTGCACAGATCGGCCTGCGAGAAGGGGGCGATGTGGAGGCGCTGATCGAGCTGCGCCGCGCATTGGGCATGCCGTTGCAGGTGCGCACACTGGCAGCGTCCGTGTTCGACCGGCATGTGTCGGAGATCTACGCCGACGCCGGGCTGGAACACGGTGTGCAGGTGGAAGCGCTGGATCTCCATGGCAGCCTGGATTCGTTGATCGATGACATCCCCACCGCCGATCTGCTCGACAGCCAGGACGATGCGCCGATCATCCGCCTGATCAACGGCATCATCGCCGAAGCCGCGCGGCTGGGTGCGTCCGACGTGCATCTTGAATCTTACGAATCGCGGCTGCGCGTGCGCCTACGCGTGGATGGCGTGATGCGCGAGGCGGCAAGGCTGCCCGGACGCATCGCGCCACTGCTGGTATCGCGCGTCAAGGTGATGGCACGGCTGGATATCGCCGAGAAACGTATCCCGCAAGACGGGCGCGTGTCGCTGGTGATGGGAGCCAAGGCGTTGGATGTGCGTGTTTCCACGTTGCCCACGCGCGGCAGCGAGCGGGTGGTGCTGCGTATTCTGGATAAAGAGCAGGGCACGCTGTCGCTGGCACAACTGGGCATGCCGCTGGCGGCGATGCACACCGTGCAGCGTGCATTGCAGGTGCCCAATGGCATCGTGCTGGTCACAGGTCCCACCGGCTCGGGCAAGACCACCACGTTGTACGCAGCGCTGAGCCTGCTCAACGATGGCTCGCGCAATATCCTCACCGTGGAAGACCCGGTGGAATACGCCATCGATGGCGTTGGTCAGACCCAGGTCAATGCACGCGTCGGCATGACCTTCGCCGCCGGCCTGCGCGCGATTCTGCGCCAGGACCCGGACGTGGTGATGATCGGCGAAATCCGCGATACCGAAACCGCGCAGATTGCGGTGCAGGCCAGCCTCACCGGCCATCTGGTGCTCTCCACCGTGCATACCAACGACGCCGTGGGTGCAGTCACGCGGTTGCGCGACATGGGCATCGAGCCGTTTCTGCTGGCATCGAGCGTGCGGCTGATTCTGGCGCAGCGGTTGGTGCGGCGCTTGTGCCCGCAGTGCCGCACGGTGCGGCCAATCGATGCCGGCACGCGTCAACTGCTGGATGCGCCAGCCGATGCAGTGATCTACACCGCCGTTGGCTGCAGCGTCTGCCACCACAGCGGCTATGCCGGGCGTGTAGGCATTTACGAAGCCATTGCGGTAGACGATGCGATGCGCCGCCTGATCGGCGATAACGCCGACGAAGACGCATTGGCTGCGGTGGCCTTCGCCCGCGCACCGCGACTGGCCGATGCGGCACGCGCTGCCGTGCTGCAAGGTCAGACCACACTGGAAGAAGCGCTGCGTGTGACCCGCCAACAGGACCACGCGCATGCCGCAGTTTGATTACACCGTCCTCGATCTGCACGGGCGCAACCGGCAGGGCGTGATCAGCGCCGACAGCGTGCACAGCGCACGTGCACAGCTGGAGCAGCGGCAATGGGTGCCGGTGCGCGTGGAAGTTGCCGCAGCGACCGCCAGCACGGCCGTGCGCGCAGCCCGCTTCAGCGGCAAGGATCTGGTGCTGTTCACCCGCCAACTCGCCACGCTGGTGGAAACCGCGCCGCTGGAAGAAGCCTTGCGCACCATCGGCACCCAGTCCGAACGCCGCGGCGTACGTCGGGTCACCAGCCAGACGCATGCGTCGGTGGTCGAAGGGTTTCGCTTGTCCGATGCGATGGCACGCCAGGGCAAGGCATTTCCCGCGTTGTACCGTGCAATGGTAGCCGCCGGCGAGAGTGCGGGCGCCTTGCCACAGGTGCTGGAACGCCTGGCCGATCTCCTCGAACGCCAAGCGCAGGTGCGCAGCAAATTGCAGTCTGCACTGGTCTATCCCGCTGCGCTCGCACTGACCGCCGGTGCGGTGGTCATCGTGCTGATGACTTTCGTGGTGCCCAAGGTGGTGGATCAGTTCGATTCGATGGGCCGCGCCTTGCCCTGGCTGACCCGTGCAGTGATTGGCGTATCGCATTTTCTGCTGCATGCAGGCATCCCGTTGTTGATCGCCTTGGTGGTCGCGGTGATTGCCGCGTTGCAGCTGCTTAAACGCCCCGCGCTGCGCCTGGCCGCGGACCGCGCGCGACTGCGTGCGCCACTGCTGGGCCGTCTGATCCGCGATCTGCATGCCGCGCGTATGGCACGCACGTTGGCGATCATGGTCAACAGCGGTTTGCCGTTGATGGAGGGCTTGATGATTGCCGCCCGCACCGTGGACAACCGCGCGTTGCGGCTGGCCACCGACAGCATGGTCACCGCGATTCGCGAAGGCGGCAGTCTGGCTGCCGCCATGAAGCGTGCGGGTGTGTTCCCGCCGACGCTGCTGTACATGGCTTCCAGCGGCGAAAACAGCGGGCGCCTGGCGCCGATGCTGGAGCGCGCTGCCGATTACCTGGAACGCGAATTCGAGTCGTTCACCACCGCCGCAATGAGCCTGTTGGAGCCGGCCATCATCGTGCTGCTGGGCGGCGTGGTTGCAGTGATCGTGTTGTCGATCCTGTTGCCCATACTGCAATTCAATACCCTCGCGCTTGGTTGAGCGCGGCCGCTTATCTCGGAGATCCTCATGCAGTCCATCCACTCCCGCGCACGCGTTGGCGCACTTACCGCACATCGACACAGGCGTGGTTTCACCCTGGTCGAACTGATGGTGGTCATCGTCATCATCGGTCTGCTCGCCACCGTGGTGATGATCAACGTGATGCCCAGCCAGGACCGCGCCATGGTGGAAAAGGCGCGCGCCGACGTCGCGGTGCTGGAACAGGCCCTGGAAACCTATCGCCTGGACAACCTCAGCTATCCGACTACCGAACAAGGCCTGCAAGCCTTGCTCAACCCGCCAAGCGGATTGACGCGCCTGGAGCGTTATCGGCAGGGCGGCTATATCCGCCGGCTGCCGGAAGATCCGTGGGGGCATGCGTATCAATATCGGCGTCCGGGGCGTCATGGCGGCTTCGACGTGTACTCGTTTGGTGCCGATGGCGCAGAAGGCGGCGATGCCGACAACGCAGATATCGGCAACTGGCGCTGAGTGCCGACAGTGTCTGCAGCCACGACCACTGCAAAGAGATCACCCATGTACATGCAAATGCATGCGGCGCGAGCACGTGCGCGCGGCTTCACACTGTTCGAAGTGCTGGCCGTCCTGGTGATGACTGCACTTGCCAGCACGCTGGTGGTGATGACCTTGCCGGATACGCGGCGTGATCTGCACGATCACGCCGACACACTGGCCAGCGCGCTGATGCGCGCGCGCGATGAGGCGATCATGAGCTTGCGCATGGTAGAGGTCAGCATCGATGCCGGCGGCTATGGGTTCCGTCGTCAGGCCCAGCAGCGCTGGATCGCGTTGGATGAAACGCCGTTCGTCGCCGTGCGTTGGCCGCAAGGCATCCAGGCGCAGCTGCCCGTCGGCAGCGAGCAACTGAGCGTGCGCTTCGACCCCACCGGTGCCGCCACGCCGCAAGGCATCGCCTTGGGGGATGGTCGGCAGCAGATGCACGTGGTGGTGGATGCGGCCGGTGTGGTGCAGGTCGATGCGCGATCTCGCTAACTCACGCGCATCGAGCGGATTCTCGCTGCTCGAACTCATGGTCGCACTGGCGATCTTCGGCATGGCCGTGGTCGGCTTATTGAATCTTTCCGGCGAGAGCGCCCGCACCGCCGTGGTGTTGGAAGAGCGCGCGCTGGCTGCGGTGGTGGCAGAAAATCAGGCGATCGAGGCTGCGCTGGCGCCGGCTGCCGCCATCCGTGCGCCTGCGAACGGGCAGGTCGTGCTCGGCGGTCGCAGTTGGGACTGGCAACGTCGGGCGCTGCCAGCCGGCGCGGCAGGCAGCGTGCGGGTCGAGGTGCGGGTGCGCGCCGCAGGCCAGGGGCAGGGGCAGGAAGTCGCCAGCCTCAGCGTCTTGCGGAGCGCCGAATGATCCGCGGGCAGCGCACGCGTGGCTTCACCTTGATTGAACTGCTGGTGGCATTGGCGGTGTTCGCATTGGTGGCCGCAGCAGCGGTCGGGGTGATGCGGCAGAGCATCGATCAACGCGATGCCGTGCGCGTGCGGTTGCATCAGATTCGCGACTTTCAGCTTGCCCACGGCCTGTTGCGCAGCGACCTGCAGCAGGCCGCCGTGCGCCGCACCCGTGCTGGCGATGGCAGCGCCGCACGTAGCGCCTTTGTCGCAAGCGCGGCCGGTACGCACGGGCCATTGCTTGGCTTTGTGCGGCGTGGCTGGAGCAATCCGGATCGGGCGCCGCGTGCATCACTGCAGTACGTGGAATACCGCGTGGTAGACGGACGGCTGGAGCGCAGTGCACGCTCCGCGCTCGACGGCGCAGCAGCCGGCACGCCGCAAGTGCTATTGCGCGGTGTGCGTTCGGCGGTGGTGGCATTCCATTACCGTGCGCAATGGAGCGATGGCTGGAGCGGCGGTCTGGAAGCATTACCCGATGCAGTCGCGCTGGAGCTGGACCTGGAGCACTGGGGGCGCGTGCGCCAATTGTTCCTGTTGCCGGAGGGACGCACATGAGGGCGCTGCATGCACCTGCGAGACAGCGCGGCGTGGCCTTGCTGACGGTGTTGCTGCTGGTTGCCGTGATGACCTTGCTGATGGCTGCCGTCCTGGACGATGTGCGCTTTGGTCTGCGCCGAAGCAGCAATGGCGAAGCGATGACACAGGCGCAGTGGTACGCCCTGGGCAGCGAGGCGGTCGCGCGACAACGGTTGCAGGCTTTGGCCAGGCGCGATCCATTGCGCACCACGCTGGACGGTGGCTGGAACGATCAGCCGATTCGCTTTCCGTTGGACAACGGTGCCGTGAGCGTGCGTGTGCGCGATCGCGGCGGCTGCTTCAATCTCAATAGCGTGGTCGTCGGTGCGCCCGAGCAATGGCAGCGTAGCGATGAGGGGGCACGTCAATATCGCGCATTGCTGGAAGTGCTCGGCATTGCCTCGCAACAGGCGCAGACGTTGACCGATGCATTGGTGGATTGGATCGACAGCGACACACAACCGGGTGCGCAAGGTGCCGAAGATGACCGCTACCTGCGGGCATCCGTGCCGCTGCGCACCGGTGCGACCTTGCTGGCAGGCGTCAGCGAACTGCGCGCCATCGTCGGCTATACGCCGCAGCTGATCGCGCAACTGCAGCCGTATGTCTGCGCATTGCCGGAGGGGCGCTTGTCGCCGGTCAATATCAACACGTTGCGGCTGGAAGACGCGCCGGTGCTGGTGGCGTTGACCGGCGGTGCATTGGCGTTGCCGGCGGCGCGACGCGTCATCGCTGCGCGGCCGGCTGGAGGGTGGCGCGACATCAGAATGTTCTTGAGCCAGCCGGCGCTGATGCAGGCTGAACTGTCCAATGCAGTATTGGAACAGCTCGAACTACGCACGCATTATTTCTCTCTCTACAGCCAGGTCGACCACGCCGGAGCGCAGGTCATGCTGGAAGCGCTGCTGCAACAGGAACCGGCTGGCCGGGTCCGACTGGTGGCGCGCCAATGGGGTTCCGACGAATGAGGACCAGCTTGCTATTGCTGCCAACCGATGCGGCCGCCGAGCCCATTGCGGCGCGCGTGGATACGCACGGGCAGGTGCAGTCGGTGGGAGCCGCCACCACGCCGCGCGCGCCGGCTGCACGCACCATCCTGGTGGTGCCGGGGGTGGATGTGCATCTACGCTGGTTGACCCTGCCTGGCCGCAGCATCGCGCAATCGGTGGCCGCTGCCCGCCTGCAGTTGGCCGAGCATCTGGCTGTCGAAACGCAGGCGTTGCATGTGGTGATTGCCGATCGTGCGGATGCCGATGGCACGCGCCTAGTCGCCGCGGTGGACAGCGGAGTCATGCAGCAGTGGTTGGCGCACGCAATGCAGTGCGGCGTCGTTCCCGATGCGGTAGTGCCAGATTGCCTGTTGCTGGAGCCTGGTGTCGATGCGGCAGCAGTGATGCACTGGGATGGCCGCTGGCTGATCCGCGGCGCAGGCTTGGCCTGCAGCCTGGAGCCGGAGGCTGCGCGCACGCTGCTGGGCGACCGCGTGCCGGCAGTGCCGCCGGCAGCCGACACTGCGCAGTCCATTGCCTGTTTTGCGCGCTGCGCGCCATATGCACCGATCAATCTCCTGCAGCACGCGTTTGCGACCAAGACGGCGGTTGTGCAAACGATCGGTCTGCGCCGGCTGGCGGCCTTGGCTGCATTGGTGTTGCTATCGCCGGTGGTGCTGTTGCTGGCGCAGACATTGCGCTACGAGATCGGTGCGCGGGTGCTGCACGCACGTGCCGCCACGCAGTTGGGTGTGCGCGATGCAGCCGCGGTGCCAGCCGCATTGCAGACGCGTCGGCAGGCCGGGACGGCGACCGATCGCTTGGCGGTGCAATTGAGCACCTTGTTCGCAGCAGTCGATACTCTTCCGGCTGCAGAACTGGATCAGCTGGACTACACCGCCACACGGCCGTTGCGCGCGACGTTGCTACACACCGATGACGCCAGTCTGCAACAGCTCTCGGCGCGGCTGGCCGAGGCAGGCTGGCACGTGGAGCCCGGCAGCAGCCAGGTCGAAGGCGACCGCCTGCGCACGCCGTTCGCACTGGAGCCGTTGCGATGAACGCAGCGTTGCAACGCGGCACGCAGTGGTGGCAGACGCGTGCGCCGCGAGAGCGGCTCATGCTGGGCGTGATGTGCGCAGCGCTGGCGGCATTCGTCGGCTGGTATGCACTTTACACCCCATTGTGGCACTGGCATGCCAGGGCCTGGGCGCACTATGCCGATGCAGCGCAGCTGGTTCTCGATGTATCTACGAAGGCGGCAACAACCAACCGCATTGCCGCACCGGGCCCGGTGGCATTGGCCGGGATCATCGCCAGCAGCGCGCGCGATGCCGGCGTCAGCATTACGTCTCAGCAACGTCGCGCTGCGGGCGGGGTAGACGTACAGATCGACGCGGTCGGGGCTGCCGCCTTGTTCGGCTGGCTCGAGCGGCTGCGGCAAGCACATGGTTTAGCGCCGACGCAGCTGAGCGTCGTGCGCGATCAGGGCCAACTCCGCGTACGCTGCAGCTTTGCGGAATCGGCACCGTGACACGTCTGCGTTGGGCCTTGATCCTCGTGCTGATGCTGGGTGTTGCCTTGATCGCGTCGCTGCCCTTGCGCCTGGTGCTGCCACGCGAAGGGCTGCCGTTCTCGGTGCTGGACGTGGAGGGCTCGATATGGGCCGGCACGTTGCGGCAGGTGCAATGGCAGGGCATCGCGTTCGGCGATGTCGCAGTCCGACCGCGCGTTTGGCCGCTATTGCGTGGCCAGCGTCAGGTGCACTTACAGTCCACGCAGCTGCAACTGCTGTTGGTGGATGGCGCGCAACACGGCATTCGCAATGCACAGGGCCAGCTGCTGTTGCATCAGCCAGGTGACGTGGCGCTGATCGATCTGGTCGTGCAGCTGCAGCAGGTCGATCTGCTATTTGATGCCACCGGCTGCGTGCAGGCGCGTGGGCGGGTCAGCCTGCAACTGCTGGCCAGCGGCACGGGCGACCTTCCTGGTCTGCCGCCGTTGCAGTTGTCCGGGCAGCCGCAGTGCATGGATGACGCCGCCATGCTGACTCTGCTGCCAGACGCGGCGTTGCCTGCCGGCGTGCAGGCCGAGGCGCAGTTGCAACTCTGGCGCGATGGACGCTGGCAACTGCAGTCGCGCGTCGATCCAGCGCAGGACGCGGTGCTGGGCATCGGACTGCAATTGCTGGGCTTTACTGCTACCCCGGAGCGCGGGTTTTTGCGCAATGACCAGGGGCAAGTGCGCTAGAAGCGGTATCACTGGCTGCGCACCATCGCATCGGCCTTCTGCACCATGAGCGTGCATGCGTCGCGGTTGGCGTGTTCGTTTCAGGCGTCTGGCTGGCAGGCTGGCTCGTCCGTTGACAACGTTGTCGTTTTGGCGCGTCACAGAGTCATCGCAGTACGCGTTCGCCTGAGCCAGGACGCGCGATACCTGCTTGGAACACACATGAGCACGCTGCAAAGGACTGTGACGCAGCCCGCACTGACTGCGAAGCTATGACTACAACGTGGATTGCACAGAATTGGTCTGGTCACCAAAAATTGATCAGTGACTGGTCCTGTGACAACGATGCCCAGTACCCACGCAATATCCTTGTGCGAACCGTTGAAGGTCAATGAAGGCAGGGATCGGGTGCGTCGTCAGGGAGCTTTCAAACACTTTCGAAAGTGACTGTTGACACGATCTTTTAGAGACCATAAGAATCAACTTCACTGAATTGGTACTTTCCAGTCAGGGCCGTTGATCAGCAATGGCATGCGGTGTCCGTCCCGGGAGGGACGCGGCATCGGCACCCACGGGGGGCCGTATGGGGTGCTCGCAGACAACAGATCGCAGGCGGTTCCGGACGGCCGGGACTGGTGACCTGTGCGCGTGTGGTTGGGTTGCCAGCCCCGGGATCTGTCATCGCTGATCGATCGGAATGCCAGTCGCGTCGTCGTCCAGCCATTCCACTTCAGGATCTCTCATGTCGCCTCTCCCGCGTGCCTCGCTGCGTTGTTGTTCGCCCTCGTCGCTGTCCCTTGCCATTGCGCTGTCGCTGCTTGCTTGCGGCGCCAACGCGCAGACACAGGACGCAGCGTCGGCAGCATCGGCACAGATCTCCCAGCTCGACACCATCAAGGTCACCAGCTCGTACCAGAAGAGCCTGATCACCGCGATGGACAACAAGCGCGACGATGTGCGCATGACCGATGGCATCTCGGCGCAGGACATCGGCAAGTTTCCTGCCGAGAACATCGCCGAGGCGATCCAGCGCATTCCCGGCGTGCAGATCTCCACCATCAACGGGCGCGGTTCCACCATCAGCGTGCGTGGCCTTGGGCCGCAGTATTCGGCCACCACGATCAACGGCCAGGTGATCAAGAGCGCCGACTTCACCGACGGGTTCCGCTACGACATCATCCAGCCGGAAGTGGCCGCCGGGATCGAGGTGATCAAATCGCCGTCGGCGGACATGGATGCCGGTGGCCTGTCCGGCACGGTCAACATCAACACCACCAAACCGCTGGACTACCAGCAGACCAAACTGTTGTTCTCGGCCAAGACCCAGTACTCCGAATTTGCCGGCGGCTCGCCAACGCCCAAGGGAGTGCTCACTTATATCGATCAGTTCAAGTTCGGTGGTGGCGATCTGGGTGTGTTTCTCAGCGCCGGCTATCAGAAGCTCAAGGACCGCGCCGATTATCTGTGGATCGACCGTTGGTATACGCAAGCCACCGACGTCGGCACGTTGTATATCCCACGCCGTCCGCGCTATCGCTCGATCGAGCGCGAGACCACGCGCAAGATGTTCAATGGCGGGTTGCAATGGAAGCCTAGCGAGCAGCTGGAGATGAACCTCACTGCGCTGTATTCGCAGGACAGGACCGCCAACGACATGAACCAGCTGGTGTACTCGTTCGAGCGCAGTCCGCTGACGGTGCTGCAGACCAACGGGCTGACCGCCACACAGGTGGCGGCGTCGGATTACTGGCTGGAAAACAACCACCAGATCGAACAGCACGATCTGTCCACCCAGTTGCTCACCTACGACTTCAAGTGGAAGGGCGATGCCTGGACGCTGAGTGGCGCGGCCAACTACACCCAGGGCAAGACCGACGAGAACGAGCGCGCCGCGATCCTGGGCCGGATTCCCTCGGCAACGCTGCTGGATACCTCCAATCCCGACGCGATCTCGCTGACCACCGATGCCGACGCCGACGACGCCAGTGCCTGGAACAAGGCCAATCTGGTGCGTAGCGAATATCCCAACGGCTCCATCCAGTCGCTCAGCAACAAGGAATGGTCGCTGCAACTGGATGCCGAACGGTATCTGGACCTGGGCGCGTTGAACGCAGTGCGCTTCGGTGGCAAATACCGCCGCGAAACCTTCGATCGCGATGTGCGCAGGCGCGATTTCCTCTATCTGCTCAGGACCGGTGCGGTCTCGGGCTTCGACATGTTCCCGGAACTGTCGGCCGCCAGCAGCACGGTCAGCAACTTCCTCGACGGACAACTGGCCTCGCAGGACAGCTGGGTCACCCCGGACGTCGCAGCGTATGCGCGCTCGCTGGCGGCCGCGGGCATCACCGTGCCGGTGCTGTTCGCACCGCAGAGCAGCTACAGCATCGAGAACGACATTTCCTCCGCCTATGCAATGGCGCGCATCGACACCGACATCGGCAGCATGCGTCTGCGCGGCAACCTCGGCATGCGCTACGAAAATACCAAGCGCACCACCGACACCTATCTGACTCAGGCGCAAGCCGCGAGCGACGACGCCAATGTGGTGGTGGGCACCGCGCGTGCGCCGTACGAATATTCCAATTGGTTGCCCAGCCTGAACCTGGTGCTGGACATGCGCGAAGACCTGCTGCTGCGTTTTGCGGCCGCCAAGGTCCTGGTGCGACCGATTCTGGACAGCAACACCGCCATCGCGTCGACGATCTCCACCGGCACCAATACCGGCGGCACCACCACCTATGTCGTCACCCAGGGTCAGACCGATCTGAAGGCGCTGACCGCCGACCAGGCCGACCTGAGTCTGGAGTGGTATTACGGCAACGGCGGCGCGCTGACCGTGGCCGGGTTCTGGAAAAACATCAAGAACGGCACCTTCAACAGCATCGTCTGCCCGGCCGCCTTCAACGGCACTGCGCTGTCCAGCAATGCAGCCGGCGACTGTGTGAGCAGTAACGGCGATATCTACGAGATCACCGCCACCACCAATGATCCGAGCAAGGTCAAGATTCGCGGTTACGAGCTGGGATGGACGCAATCGCTGGATGCCTGGTTGCCGATCGATGGCTTTGGGGTCACCACCAACTTCACCCGGGTGATTCCGCAGCGCGATACCGATTTCAAGATCCGCAACCTGTCCGAACAAACCTGGAACGCCACCGCGTACTGGGAGCGCGCGCATTACTCGGCACGCGTGTCGCTCAATCATCGCAGCGAGTACGAACAGGACAGCAGCGACAGCTTCTTCGCGCGCGAAGGCCACATCATGAAGGCGCGCACGCAATTGGATGCAGTGCTTGGCTATCAGGTCAACGACAAGCTGAGTTTCCAGCTGGGCGGCCTGAATCTCACCAACCGAAAGGAAGAAGCGTACAAGGACATCCCCAGCCGCTGGCAGATGACCGGCGTCACCGGTCGCAGCTACTACCTGTCGATGCAGTGGGACATGCTTTGATGCGGGGACGCAATGCCTCGGGCCGCCGTGCACAGCGGCGTGCGGCGGCCAGCAGTGAGGGTAACGGTGCTGGTGCAGGGCAAGCGAGCCGTGCAGTGCTGGCAATGCGTGTGCCACGTGGCGTGCATGCGACGCAGTCGACCGGGTGCTGCCATGCGCCGGCGTGAGTTCCTCGCTGGCAGCGTCTGTGCCTCATCGCTGCTTGGCGTGCCCGCGTTGGTGTCTGGCGCGGCAGCCGCGCACACCCCACGTGTCGGCAATAGCGCCACGGCGCGCCCCATGCCGCAGGCATCGGCGACAGATGTCGGCGGCCAATGGCTGGATCTTGACCAGGGGTGGCGCTTCCATGCCGGCGATGTGCCGTTTCCGCACCTGCTGGAGCAGGATGAGACCTACGCCAATGCCAAGGCTGGCCGAGCCTGGGGCGCAGCGGCGCCGGACTTCGACGATACCGCCTGGCGACAGCTGCAATTGCCGCACGATTTTGTCGTCGAGCAACCTGTGCGCGCCGACGCCAACATCGCGCAAGGCTATCGTCCGCGCGGTATCGCCTGGTACCGACGCACGCTGCGGCTGGAAGAATCCGTGCGCGGCCAGGCGGTGGAACTGCATCTGGACGGTATCGCGAGCCATGCCACGGTGTGGGTCAATGGCATGCTGATGGCGCGGAGTTGGAGCGGCTATAACGGGTTGGTCATCGACCTCACACCGGTCGCACGCTACGGCAATGCAGTGAATAGCATCGCCATCCGCGTCGATGCCGAGGCCATGGATGGGTGGTGGTACGAAGGCGGCGGCATCTATCGGCATACCTGGCTGGTGCTGCGTGCGCCCCTGCATATCGCCGGCGACGGCTTGGCAGCGGTGCCGCGCGAAGGTCCAGGCGATGTCTGGCAGGTGCCGGTGCAGTTGGACCTTGTCAACAGCGGCGAACAGCCCGCTGACGCCTGGGTAGAGGTCGTCTTGCACGATGCGCATGGCGCCGTCGTGGCGCATGGCCAGACGCAACTGCGGCTCGCTGCCTTCGCCACTGCACAGGCGGCGATCAGCATCGCCGTGCCGCAGCCGCAGCGCTGGAGCGTGGAAACACCGGTGCTGTATCGCCTGCAAGCGGAGGTGCGCAGCGCAGACGGTCGCAGTGACCGTGCTGCGTGCGACGTCGGTTTTCGTAGCCTGCACTTCGATGCCGATCTTGGTTTTTTCCTCAATGGCCGTCCGCTCAAGATCAAGGGTGTCTGCCTGCACCAGGACCATGCCGGTGTCGGCGTGGCGCTGCCTGATGCGCTGCATGTCTTTCGTCTGCAGCGGTTGAAGTCGATGGGCTGCAATGCCATCCGTTTGCACCACGCAGTGGCGCCGGAACTGCTGCAGGCCTGCGACCGGCTCGGCATGTTGGTGATGGCCGAGAACCGCTTGTTCAATCCTGCGCCCGACTATGTGGCGCTGCTGCGCAACATGGTGCGGCGCCAGCGCAATCATCCCAGCGTGTTTCTGTGGTCGCTGCTCAACGAAGAGCCGCTGCAAGGCACCGCCACCGGTTACGCGATCATGGCGCGCGCCGCCAGCGCAGTGCGTGCGCTCGACGACACCCGCCCGATCACCGCCGGCATGAACGATGGCATGTTCGCCACCCGCGGCGCAGCCGATGTGGTGGACGTGCTCGGTTTCAACTATCGGCAGTACAACTACGACCGCGTGCATGCGGCACGTCCGCGCACGCCGATGCTGTCCAGCGAAGACACCAGCGCGTTTCAGACGCGTGGTGCGTGGTTCACCGATCTGGAGGCGCACGTGGTGGCCGAAGACGACAGCCTGGCCGCGGACTGGGGCAATACCCATCGCCGCGCCTGGCAGCTGATTGCCGAACGCCCGTTCGTCGCCGGCAGTTTCGTGTGGACTGGTTTCGATTATCGCGGCGAACCCACGCCGTTCGAATGGCCATCGGTCGGGTCGTTCTTCGGCATCATGGACCAATGCGGATTTGCCAAGGGCGCCTATTGGCTGCGCCGCGCGTTGTGGATCGACGATGCGCCGGTGCTGCACCTGTTGCCACACTGGAACTGGCCGGACCATGAAGGCCGGCCCATCAACGTAATGGCGTTCTGCAATGCCGAGCAGGTGGAGGTGTGGCTCAACGGCCGCTCGCTCGGAAAACAAGCGGTGGATCGTGCGCACTCGAATCAGTGGCAAGTGGACTATGCGGCGGGTGTGCTTGAAGCGGTGGCCTGGCGCGATGGACGCGAAGTAGCGCGCACGCGCGTGGAAACCACCGGCGCGCCGGTCGCGCTCAAACTCACCCCCGACCGCAGCGGACTACGCGGCGATGGTCGCGATGCACAACCGGTGACCTTGGAAGCGGTGGACGCGCAGGGGCGTCACGTGCCTGATTGCAATGCAGTGCTGACGCTACAGATCAGCGGTGGCCGGCTGCTGGGTGTCGGCAATGGCGACCCAAATGCGCATACGCCCGATCAACGCACGCAGGTGGCCCTGTTCAACGGTCTGGCGCAGGCAATCGTGCAGGCCGGGCGCGGCGCAGGCGTGTTACGACTACAGGCGCGTAGCCCGGGATTGCGCGATGCAGCGCTTGAGATCGGCTGTACGTCGGTGCCGCTGCCGGCGTCGGTGCCGATCGCGGCGCCGGTGATGGTGGTCGAAAGCTGGCGCCACACCGCTGCATTCGCGCAGCCGCCGGCGCCAGATCTCCCGCGCCGTCCCAACGACAACAACAGCTGGAGCAATACACTGCCCGGTACGCTGGAAAGCGCTCCCGAACGTGCCGGCCATGTGTTGTACCGCACCCACTTCACGCCCTGGCAGGGCGTGCAAACCCACGGCGGCCTGCTCGACCTGGGCCGCCTCAGCGGGCCGGCGCAGGTATTTCTGGACGGCCACGCGGTTGCCCAGGGAGCGGCAGGGACACCGATCACCGTGGCGCTTGCACCCGCGGCCGGCGAGCGCACGCTGGCGGTGATTCTGCAGGTCGCTGCCGATCAACCGTTTGGATTCCACGACGTCGTCACAGTGCATTATCGGAACTCGCCATGACCGCCTCACTGTTTTTTACGTCGTCGCCTGCGCGCCTGTTCGCCGTGGTGCTGGGTGCGTTGCTCGCCACTCCCGTCACCGTGCTGGCCGCACCGCCCGCGCAGGCGGTGCTGCAACGTCTGATCGGCACGCGTGCCGATCAGTTCGAGATGACCGTGGCGCCGCGCGGCGATGGCGCGGACTGGTATCGCATCGACGCAGGCGGCGGCACGGTGCGCATTGCCGGTTCTTCGCAGGTGGCCCTGGCGCGTGGCGCCTATGCGTATCTTGGTCAGGCCGGTGCGGCGTCGATGAGTTGGGAAGGCGATCGCGTGGCACTACCGGCGCAATGGCCGGCCTACAGCAGTGGCCAAGTACGCACGCCATTTGCCCACCGCGCCTACCTCAACACCTGCACTTACGGGTACACCACGCCGTTCTGGGATTGGCCGCGCTGGCAGCGGGAGATCGATTGGATGGCCTTGCATGGCATCGACATGCCGCTGGCGATGGAGGGTCAGGAAGCGATCTGGCAGGCGCTGTGGCGGGAGTTCGATGTCAGCGATGATGCATTGGCGGAGTATTTCTCCGGTCCGGCGTTCACACCCTGGCAGCGCATGGGCAATATCGAAGGCTATCGCGCGCCGCTGCCGCAACAATGGATCGACAGCAAACGCGTGCTGCAGAAGCAGATCTTGACGCGCATGCGCGAGCTGGGCATGCAGCCGGTGCTGCCGGCATTTGCCGGCTACGTGCCCAAGGCGTTCGCGCAGGCGCATCCGCATGCGCGCATCTACCGCATGCGCGCGTGGGAAGGCTTTCACGAAACCTATTGGCTGGATCCACGCGATCCGTTGTTTGCCAAGGTCGCGCGGCGGTTCCTGGAGCTGTACACGCAGGCCTATGGTGCAGGCGAGTTCTATCTGGCCGACGCCTTCAACGAGATGCTGCCGCCGGTGGCCGACGACGGGAGCGACGTGGTCGCCGCCAAGTACGGCGACAGCATCGCCAACTCCGATGCCGCACGCGCCAAGGCAGTACCGCCAGCGCAACGCGATGCACGCCTGGCCGAGTACGGGCAGGCGTTGTATCGCTCCATCGCGCAGGTGAATCCGCAAGCCACCTGGGTGATGCAGGGCTGGCTGTTCGGTGCCGACCGCGAGTTCTGGCAACCGCAGGCGATCGCTGCGTTTCTCGGCAAGGTACCCGACGCGCGATTGATGGTGCTGGACATCGGCAACGACCGCTATCCCGGCACCTGGAAGGCGGCGCAGGCCTTCGACAACAAGCAGTGGATCTATGGCTACGTGCACAACTACGGCGCCAGCAATCCGCTGTATGGCGATTTCGCGTTCTATCGGCAGGATCTGCAGGCCTTGCTGGCCGATCCGGACAAGCGCAATCTGCGCGGCTTTGGCGTGTTTCCGGAAGGGCTGCACAGCAACTCGGTGGTCTACGACTATCTCTACGCGCTGGCCTGGGAGGGCCCGCAGCAATCCTGGTCGCAATGGCTCACGCAATACACCCGCGCGCGCTACGGCCGCAGCGATGCGGCCTTGCTGCAGGCTTGGTCGGATCTGGAAGCGGGCATCTACCAGACCCGCTACTGGTCGCCGCGCTGGTGGAACAAGCGCGCCGGCGCGTATCTGCTGTTCAAGCGGCCGACCGCCGACATCGTCGGCTTCGACGACCGCCCCGGCGACCCGCAACGCCTGCGCCGCGCCATCGACGCGTTGCTGCAGCAGGCCGACCGTTATGCCGACGCGCCGCTCTACCGCTACGATCTGATCGAAGACGCGCGTCACTACCTGAGCCTGCAGGCGGACCGTCAATTGCAGGCGGTGGTGCAGGCCTACAACGCCGGCGACTTCGCGCGCGGCGATGCACAACTGGCGCGTACGAAACAACTTGTACAGGGGCTGGATGCGCTGGTCGGCGGTCAACACGAAACCTTGGCCGACTGGACCGGTCAGGCCGCCGCTGCGGCCGGCAACGACGCCGGATTGCGTCGCACCTATGTCGGCAATGCGCGTGCGCAGGTCAGTGTCTGGGGCGGCGACGGCAATCTTGCCGATTACGCGTCCAAGGCGTGGCAGGGCATGTACGCGGATTTCTATCTGCAGCGCTGGACGCGCTTTCTTGGCGCGTATCGTGCTGCACGTAAGGCCGGTACGCCGTTCGACGCGCCGGCAGTGGATAAGCAGCTTGCAGCATGGGAACGTCAATGGGCCGCGCAGGACGCGTTGCCGAAGCGTCAGCCACCGCGCGATCCACTGGGCTTGCTGCATACCTTGCTGATGCAGGTGGATGCAAGCGATCCAGCGCAAAGCGCTGCGCAGGGTCACGGGCAAGGCGAGCGGCAGGTGAGTGCCTACGGGGCCGTTCAAGGCGCCATGCGAGGCGCCGCTCAATGAATACGTCTGTATTGCACCTGGTGTTGATAGGTGAGCGCAGTTGCGTCGATGTAAGCGCCCAGGCCACGAGCAGTGCGTGCACATGCCGCATCCACCTCGACGACGTGGGCGAGGGAGTGCAATGAGCGCACCCACGCCCGCGGCTGCCACTGCAACCGCGCCACCAAAGCGCGAACGCTTCCTCTCGCTGGATGTGTTCCGCGGCCTGACCATCTTCCTGATGATTCTGGTCAACACCGCCGGGCCTGGCGCCCAGGCATACGCGCAGCTGACCCACGCGGCCTGGTTTGGCTTCACGTTGGCCGATCTGGTGTTTCCTTCGTTCCTGTTCGCCGTTGGTAGCGCGATGAGTTTTGCGCTGGCAACGAACACGCCACATCTGCAGTTCCTCGGACGCGTGAGCAAACGCGCTGCGTTGATCGTGCTGTGCGGTGTACTGATGTACTGGTTTCCATTTTTCCATCTGCAGCCCGATGGTGGATGGGCGTTTACGGCGGTCGATCAACTTCGTCTGACCGGTGTATTGCAGCGGATCGGCCTGTGCTATCTGGCCGCGGCATTACTGGTGCGCTATCTGCCGCCACGCGGCATTGCGCCCGCCTGCGTAGCACTGCTGTTGGGCTATTGGGCAGTGTTGTATGTCTTCGGCCAACCTGGCGCGGAGTTGAGCAAGACCGGCAATGCGGGCACCCGCCTGGATCTGTGGCTATACGGGCGCGAGCATCTGTATCGCAAGGACGGTGGCTTTGATCCTGAGGGCCTGCTCGGCACGCTGTCGGCCACGGTCAACGTGCTGGCCGGTTATCTGTGTGGGCGCTTCCTGCAGCGATACGGCAAGACCATTGCCAGTACGCGCACTTTATTACTGGCTGGCGTGGGCCTGGTGCTGCTGGCGCTGCTTTGGGCGCCCGCCTGGCCATTGTCGAAGAAACTCTGGAGCGGGTCGTTTGTCGCTTGCACGGTCGGCCTGGATCTACTGGCGCTGGGCGTCCTGGTGTACCTGCTGGAGTTGCGTGGCTGGATCGGCGGCAGCGGCTTGTTCACCGTGCTGGGGCGCAACCCGTTGGCGATCTACCTGTTCTCCGAATTGTTCGTGGTGGTGTTGCGGCTGATCCCGGCCGGCAGCTCCGGCCTGGACCTGTATGCCTGGGCCGGGACCCGCGTGTTCCAGACCATTGCGCCGGGTCCATTGGGTTCGCTGCTGTGCGCGCTGAGCTACACGCTGGTGTGCTGCGCCGTGGGTTGGTGGATGGATCGGCGGCGCTGGTATCTGCGGCTGTGACGGCACCGCCAACCCGGCGATGCGCCGGGTTGCAATGCGCTGACCCGCTCTGTCCACGCCTGCACGACGCCGACCAGACCGATGCGGTTTAAGCGTCGCGGCACCGCAGGGCACGCTGTCGCCCACGTTCGCGGTCATCCACGGCCTAGTGCGCGCGGGGCAAATTGGTACTATATTGGACCTAACAAATCCACGTCGGTCCGGAGGACGGGCAATGGCCAAACCGAGAACCAACGCCAGGACGGACGACGACCCCAGGATGGATGCGCTGGCGCTGGATGTTTCTGCGCCGACACCGCTGTATCTGCAATTGGCCGCCAAGCTCACCGACGCCATCCGTGGCGGTCAGTGGAAAGCCGGCGAGGCGCTGCCGGCCGAGCGCCAGCTGTGCGAGCGGCTGCAAATCTCGCGGGTCACCCTGCGCCAAGCGGTGGATGTGCTGGTCGAACAGGGCCTGGTCTCGCGCCGGCAGGGCGCCGGCACCTTCGTCACCACCCAGATCCAGCATCAACTCAGCGGCTTGACCAGCTTCAGCGAAACGCTGCGCATCAAGGGCTATGAGCCCGGCACGCGCTGGCTGGAGCGGCGGCTACGCCCGGCACATGGCGAAGAGATCTTGCGGCTGGGCTTGTCGCCGGATGCGGCGGTGGCCTCGCTGACGCGTCTGCGCAGTGCCGACGACCGCGTGATGGCCTACGAACATGCGGTATTGCCGCAACGCATCGTCGTCGACCCGCAGCAGATCGGCGATTCGCTCTATAGCTATCTGGATGCACAGGGCACGCCGGTGGTACGCGCGCTGCAGTACTTCCGCGCCATCAATTTGCCGGCGCGGTTGGCCGAACACCTGCGCATGAAAACCGGCGAGGCGATTCTGCACGTAGTGCGCGTGGGCTATGCGCGCGACGGCAGCGCGATCGAATTGACCGATACCTATTGCCATAACGATTTCTACGATTTCGTCGCCGAACTGCGCCGCTGACGCCGACGGCATTCCTTACGACAACCTATAGAGCCAGCCGATCCATGACTACCGCCAGGCCTGCAAATCCCGTTGTCTCGATCGCCATCGTCGGCGTGCTGTTTTTCATCATCGGCTTTTTCACCTGGATCAACGGGCCGCTGATCACCTTCGTGCGGCTGGCGTTCGACCTAAACGAGGTCAATGCCTTCCTGGTGCTGATGGTGTTCTACCTGTCGTACTTCTTTCTGGCCTTGCCTTCGTCGTGGATTCTCAAGCGCACCGGCATGAAGAAGGGCCTGGCGCTGAGTCTGGTGGTGATGGCCGTTGGCGCAGCAGGCTTTGGCCAGTTCGCGACGCAGCGCTGGTATCCGGGCGCGCTGGGCGGCCTGTTCGTGATCGGTAGCGGCCTGGCGCTGCTACAGACGGCGATCAACCCGTACATCAGCATTCTCGGGCCAATCGAAAGCGCCGCGCGCCGCATCGCCTTGATGGGCATCTGCAACAAGATCGCCGGCATCCTGGCGCCGATCCTGATCGGCTCGCTGGTGCTGCACGGCATCGGCGATCTGTCCGCGCAGGTGGCCAGTGCCGACGCGGCAACCAAGGAAACCCTGCTGACTGCGTTTGCTGCGCAAATCCACGCACCGTATCTGGTGATGTCCGGGGTGCTGTTGCTGCTGGCCATCGGCGTCCTGTTCTCGCCGCTGCCGGAGCTCAAGGCCTCCGAAGCCAATGCCACGCCGGGCACCAAGGCCGGCGTGCAGAAATCCAGCATCTTCCAGTTCCCGCATTTGTGGCTGGGCGTGCTGTGTCTGTTCGTCTATGTGGGCGTGGAAGTGATGGCTGGCGATGCCATCGGCACCTACGGCCACGGCTTCGATCTACCGCTGGACAGCACCAAGATTTTCACCTCCTACACGTTGGGCGCGATGTTGCTGGGCTATATCGCCGGCCTGGTGCTGATTCCGCGTGTGATCTCGCAGGCGCGCTACCTGAGCGTGTCGGCCGTGCTGGGCGTGCTGTTCTCGCTCGGTGCCTTGCTCACACACGGCTATGTGTCGGTGGGCTTCGTCGCTGCGCTGGGCTTTGCCAACGCGATGATGTGGCCGGCGATCTTTCCGCTGGCCATTCGCGGCCTCGGTCGCTTTACCGAGATCGGGTCGGCACTGCTGGTGATGGGCATTGCCGGCGGCGCGATCATTCCGCAGCTGTTCGCCATTCTCAAACAGCACTACGACTTCCAGGTGGTGTTCGCTGCGCTGATGGTGCCGTGCTATCTGTACATCCTGTTCTATTCGCTGCGCGGCCATCGCGTGGGCCTGCCGGCCCAGGCCAAGTGATCACGGCGGCATGATGCGTTCCGACGGACAAGGTACATCCATGCGCAGGCCCACCATCAAAGATGTCGCCGAACGCGCCAAGGTCTCGTTGAAGACCGTGTCGCGGGTGATCAACAACGAGCCGTCGGTGATGCAGGCCACACGTGCGCGCGTGCTGCGCGCCATCGCCGATCTCGACTACGAACCCGATCCGTCCGCGCGCAATCTGCGCAGCGGCACGCCGTTCGTGATCGGTCTGGTCTACGACAACCCCAACCCGTACCACATCATCGGCATCCAGAACGGCGTGCTGGCCGCGTGCCGCGAAACCGGCTTCGGCCTGCAGATCCATCCCTGCGATTCCACCTCGCCGTTGCTGGCCGAAGAACTGGCCGAATGGGTGCAGCGCTCGCGTCTGGCCGGCGTGGTGTTGACCGCGCCGATGTCCGAACGCCCCGAACTGCTCGCCGGCCTGGCGGCACGCGGCATCAAGAGCGTGCGCATCATCGCCTCGACCGATGATCCGGGCGACGGCCCGTGCGTGTATATCGACGACCGCGATGCCGCCTATGAAATCACCGAGCATCTGATCCAGCTCGGCCATCAACGCATCGGTTTCCTGTGGGGCGGCCCGCAGCATCGCTCCAGCGGCGAGCGCTATGCCGGCTACGAGGCGGCGTTGAAGGACTATGGCATTGCGCTGGACAAGCACCTGGTGATTCCCGGCGACTACACCTTCGACGATGGCTTCCGTGGCGCGCGTCGGTTGCTGTCGTTGCGCGAGCCGCCCACCGCCATCTTCGGCAGCAACGACGAAATCGCCGCCGGCGTGCTGGCCGCGGCCAAGTCCACCGGCATGAACGTGCCGTATGAGTTGTCGATCGCCGGCTTCGAAGACAGCCCGTTCTCGCGGCAGTCGTGGCCGGCATTGACCACCGCCAAGCAGGCCACCGACGACATCGCGCGGCATGCTGCACGCCTGTTGATCAGCCAGCTGCGTAGCGATGCCTACGACGACCAACCCGCGCAATTGCAGAACCGTGGCTTCGTGCCGCAACTGGTGGTGCGCGGCTCTACCGCGCCGGCGCCTGCGTCCACCGGCAAACTCCTTCCCCCCGAATCCGCCTGAGCCACGATGAGCCTTCCCACCGAAACCGACACCTTGATGTTCCGCGAAGCGGCGCAGACCGCCGATGTGGTTGCTGCACAGTTCGCGCGTAACGCCAGCACCATCGCTGCGCTTGCGCAATCGTTGCGTGATAACCCGCCGCCGTTCGTGGTGACCTGCGCGCGCGGCAGCTCCGATCACGCCGCGACCTATGCCAAATACCTGTTCGAGACGCAGCTCGGCATCGTCACCGCCTCCGCATCGCCATCGGTGGGCTCGGTGTACGCAGCGCCGCTGCAATTGCGTGGTGCGCTGTACATCGTGATTTCGCAATCGGGCAAAAGTCCCGATCTGCTGCGCAATGCCGAAGCCGCCAAGGCCGCCGGCGCGCGCGTGGTCGCCCTGGTCAATGTGGAAGATTCGCCGCTGGCGCAGCTGGCCGAGGTGGTGATTCCGCTGGGCGCCGGCCCGGAAAAAAGCGTGGCCGCCACCAAGAGCTATCTCGCCTCGCTGGCAGCAGTCCTGCAACTGGGCGCAGTGTGGAAGAACGACCCAACGTTGCTTGCCGCGCTCGATGCATTGCCGCAGCAGTTGCGCAGCGCTTGGCAGGCCGATTGGTCGGCACTCACCGCTGGCTTGGTGCCTGCACACAACCTGTTCGTGCTCGGCCGCGGCCTGGGCCTGGGCGCGGCGCAGGAAGCGGCATTGAAGTTCAAGGAAACCTGCGGCCTGCATGCCGAGGCCTATAGCTCGGCCGAGGTCAAACACGGGCCGATGGCCCTCGTGGGGCCGGGCTTCCCGGTGCTGGTGTTCGAGCAGCCTGACGAGACCGGTGCCGGCACCCGCGCACTGGCCGAAGAATTCCGCGCGCGGGGCGCGCAGGTGTGGCTGGCCGCACCCGGCGGCGATTTGCCGCTGGCAGAGGCCGCGCACCCGGCGTGTGCGCCGCTGCTGACCGTGCAGAGCTTCTATCGTGCGATCAACGCACTGGCGCTGCAGCGCGGCAACAATCCCGATCTTCCGCCGCACTTGAACAAGGTCACGGAAACCGTTTGAACATGGATGCTTCCCGCACTCAGGCATTGTGCAATGCGCGCGTACTCACCGATGACGGCCTGCAGGATGGCCTGGTCGTGCTGCTGGACGGTGCGCAGATCCAGGCGATCGTGCCGGCCGACGACGTACGCGTTGCGCAGGCCGCAATGCGCGTGGATCTGGGCGGCGCGACCTTGCTGCCTGGCTTCATCGACATCCAGGTCAATGGCGGCGGCGGGGTGCTGTTCAACAATGCGCGCGACCCGCAGGCGCTGGCCACGATTGCCGCGGCGCATCGCCGCTTCGGCACGACGGGCATGCTGCCGACGCTGATCAGCGACACCGCGCAGGTGATGGCCGAAGCGATCGAGGCCACCCGCGCAGCCATCGCGCAAGGTGTCCCCGGCGTGCTCGGCATCCATCTGGAAGGCCCGTACCTCAGTCCTGCACGCAAGGGCACGCATGACGAACACAAGTTTCGGTTGCCGGACGCGCACGAGATTGCCGTCGACACGTCGCTGGACAACGGCATCACCTTGATCACGCTCGCACCCGAGCGCGTGCCGCTGGACGCTATTCGTGCCTTCGTTGCCGGCGGCGCGATCGTGTTCGCAGGTCACACCGCGGCGACCTACGAGCAGGCACGCGACGGCATCGCTGCCGGGGTGAGCGGATTTACGCACGTGTACAACGCGATGTCGCAGCTGGCCGGGCGCGAGCCCAACGCCGTCGGCGCCGCGTTGGAAAACCCGCAGGTGTGGTGTGGGGTCATCGTCGATGGCGTGCACGTGCATCCGGCCAGCCTGCGTGTGGCGCTGGCGGCCAAACCGCGCGGCAAGGTGCTGCTGGTCACCGATGCCATGCCGATGGTCGGCGCCGACAGCCCCAGCTTCGATCTGTATGGCCAAAGCATCACTGCTGTCGATGGGGTGGTCCGCAATGCGGACGGCGCGCTCGCAGGGTCGGCATTGGACATGGCCACGGCGGTGCGCAACAGCGTGCGCTTGCTGGGCGTGGACTTGTCTGAAGCCGCGCGCATGGCCTCGACGTATCCGGCGCAATGCATCGGCCTTGGCGAACGTCTCGGCCGCATCGCGCCAGGCTACCAGGCCGACCTAGTGCTGGTGGATGCCGACGTGCAGGTGCTGGGCACCTGGATCGCTGGGCAGCGCGACTAAGAGCAGCTAGCAAACCTACTGCGCAGCCGCCAGGCGGGCGCGGCCGGTGCTCGGAATCGGCATGTACCACGCGTACACTCCGGTTCCTGCGCGCCGTCCGCGCCCACCTGACGGCTGCTCGCTACGTTTTGTTAGCCGCTCTAAATCCGAAGGACGGACAGCTGCGCGCGCTGGCAGGCGACGCAGCCGTCGCGTACGAGCTCGCTGTCGCTCGCTCTGGTCAGTGCACCCAACACGTGGTCATAGAGCATGGACGTGCTCGGCGACGTGCTTGCTGGCGATCATGATGGTGCCGGATCAAGGAGCCGCGCGCGCCCATATCCGCCGCTATTGTTCGGACTGCACTGAGGTCGGTGCTGCCGCCGATACCGCCAATGCTGAGAAGGTGGTGCGCTGGCGGCGCGCGGCGGCGGTGATGGTGCATGCCTGCTCGTGCTGCTCCGATGCCGGAGCGCTCGGCCTGGACAACGGAGATCGGCATCCCGACTCCGCCCTTTGCACGTTACGGTCCGCTGGGTCTGGACTTCCTTGCTGCGGAGCGTTGCGGGCTGCGGCGCGATGGACTGGTGCGCCACTGAGACGGCACGACCGATCCGCTGCCGGTGCGGGGGTCGTGATGCGGTGGCGGGAGCGCCTGCATGGTCATACCGACCGGTCGTGCATGCTCGTCCATATGCAGGGTCACCGCCTTGGCTGTGGCCAGTTGCTCGGCCAGCGCCTGGCTCGCGCCAAGGGAACGGGCGATCTCGCTGCGCTCCACATTCTTCAACGCCGTACGGCGCTCCTCACCGCTGAAGCGGAGGCGGTTGTATTCGGCCCATCCGATCAGCAACGCGGGACAGCAGATCAGCAGGCCCGGTAGCGCCACGACCATGAACGGGTCCAGGTATCGATCCTGTCCGTGCGCTTGCGCCCAGGTCAGTCGTCCGTTCAACAGTTCCCAGAGCGTGGATGCCAGCGGTGCCCACAGCGAGAGATAGAAGCCCCAGCCGGCCAGGGTCAGAATGCTCCAGGCGACACGTTGCAGAAGCGACTGCTGATGCGGTTTCCGTATCAGGTGCGAATTGAAGCGCTCCGTTTCAGGCTTGGTCGCGTCCGTGTGGGGGGCTTTCATCGGATTCCCCGGTCTGGGCTGACCCAGATTGCGCGCTTGCCGCGGCGCTTGAGCAGGGTCTTGGGCAAGGCGACCACCGTCGTGCACAGGCTGAGCAACCAGTATGCGATCGGGTACCAGATCACCCAGAAATAGTTGCGGCCGATTCGTTTTTCGTAGCGACGGTCGATGATCAGGCTGCTGGCGAACTGCAACAGGCAGACCAGCACCATGGCCGCCCCGTGCCATTGCGGCAGCAGTCCGTGGATGCTTACCGCTGTCGGCAGCGCAAAGAACTGGCGTGGCGCCCACAGGACCGCGATCAACACGATGCTGTAAGCCCACAGGACGCTCAGGATGTATTCCAGCAGCACGCCCCACATGCGTCGTTTGCGCCAACTGAACAGGGAGCGGCCATGGCGCAGCAGCACCTCCACGCCTCCCTGGGCCCAGCGCAGGCGCTGCCGCCACAAGCCCTTGAGGGTTTCCGGCATCAGGATGAAGCACAGCGCATTGGGCTCGTAACGGATGTCCCAGTGATCCAGCTGCAAGCGCCAGCTGATGTCGATGTCCTCGGTCATCATGTCGTCGGCCCAGTAGCCGATGCGGTGCAGCGCGGTGCGACGGAATCCCGCGATCACGCCCGACACGGTGAAAATGCGGCCGTAGACGCGTTGCGCGCGCTTGATCATGCCGATGATCGAGGAGAACTCGGCCACCTGCAGCCGGCCTAGCAGGGTCGAGCGATTGCGGATGCGTGGATTGCCTGTCACCGCGCCCACTCGTGGACCGCTGGACAGGTGCCAGACCATCCAGTGCATGGCGAATTCTTCCAGCATCGCATCGCCATCGATGCAGATCAGGTACTCCGAGCGCGCTGCCAGCGCGCCCATGCGCAGCGCGTTGGCCTTGCCCAGGTTGCGGTCCAAGTGGATCACGCGCAGACGCGGATGCCGTGCCGCCAGTATGTCCAGGCGCGGGCCGGTATCGTCGCGGCTGCCATCGTTGATGGCGATCACCTCGAAGTCCGGGTAGCGCTGGGCCAGTGCGCTGCCGATGGTGTCGTCCAGATTGTCCGATTCGTTATGGCAGGGAATCAGCAGGCTGGCGGACGGGTACTGGCCCATTGGTGGTGGGTCGTTGCGTGGCCGCGACTTCCGTTCGCGTCGGAAGAAGTAGTACAGGCCGCCGGAGATCCAGAAGAACGCCATCATGATCGGATAGAAGAAGGCGAACTGGAACAGGCCGTACAGCCATGCGGACGTGTCCATGTCACTTGTCCGGGTAAGGGAAGTTGCGTGCGGACATCGCCGCGCGTGCGTCCTCCGTCGACGGCCTGTTGCCGATGAAGTCATCCGGATACCACGCAAAATGGCGCACGCCCTGTGACTGCAGGCGGTGGATCTGCGCGATCAGGCGCTCGCCGCTGATCGGCGTCTGGGTGTGCCAGTCCACCGTCTGCAGTTCGAACAGGGTGTGTTTCATTTCCGGGTCTTGCGCGCGGACCGCCGCGACCAGCGTGTCCAGCCAGTGCTCCGGGTCTTTGCTGCCTTCCATCCACGGCATGGCCATCAGGGCGGTACGGTCATAGGCCCGGTTGAACAGATCCAGGCGTTGGGCGAACCAGGCGGCGCTCTGCGGTTGCAGGACCGGTTGTGCGTAAAGATTGCGCACCGTGCCCAGCTTCGGCCGCCAGCGTTGCGCGCTGTCGCGCAGTTCCATGGTGAAGTCGATCAGCGCCTGGGTGCGGAGACCGTCGTGGCCTTCCGGCGGCAACTGCGGTAATTCTGTGTCGCGCAGGTAGCCATCGTCATGGAACAAGATACCCTCCATGTACGAGTTGATGGCGAGGTCTTCGTAGATGTCCTTGATGATCTGTCGCGCCTGCGGATTGGTGAAATCCAGGCGGTACATGCCGTCGCGTTCGGTACTGTGGATGCGCAGCGCCTCGCGTTGCTTCAGGTCGGGCAGTTCATAGCCCAGTACCGGCAGCCAGGCGTAGACCTTCACTCCGGCACGGGTCTTCAACTGCCAGGCGACGCGATTGAACAGATCCTCGCGCATCGGCATGTGCCGGTTGGGGAAGTACAGCGCACTGGCGGTGTTGTTACCGTCCGGATCGGCGAAGGCCTGCAGATAGACGTGGGTCGGGCCGATGCGTTTGACCCTGTCGATCAGCGTGTCCAGGTTGCGGGCCTGCTGCGCCGGATCGCTGTCGTAGAGCGAATCGAGATCGATCTGCAGCGCGCGGGTTCCATCCAGTGCAGGGTTGCGACGTAGTTCGAACGCCAGTCCTGTCACGGTCGGATTGTTGGTCACCAGCAGGCGCGCCAGGCCATGCAGGTCGTGAGTGACCGGCGTGCTACGGCCTTCCAGATCGAAGGAGACCGGCATGCCGAGTTGCTCGGCGATGTCGTTGCTCATCTGATTGTAGGCCGCATATGGCCACACGATCGCCCGTGGGCGCACGCCCAGCTCATGCTCGATGCGTTGCACGCTGCGGCCGAGGTCCTGGCGCAGGCGCTCGGCATATTGCCCGACGTCCTCGTAACGTTGTGTCGTGGGGTCGTAGATCCGGGTATTCACCGCCGGGGCCTGGTTACCGTACGGATTGGACTGCACGCCGTGATGCAGGTTGTCGGTATGGCTGGCCACTTCGATCAGGCCGCTGGCCCGCATCTCGCGCAATTGGTCCCAGGTGAGGAAATCGTCGTGGCCGAACGGGCGGTAGCCATAGTCGATGGTGCGATCAGGCGCCATGTCCACGTAGTCGGTGATCACCGCCACCAGCGCCGGATAGTGATAGGCGCGCAGTAGCGGATAGACGCGGGTGTACATGCTGCGCAGTCCGTCGTCGAAGGTGAGCAGCACCGCTCGCGGCGGCAGTGTGGCTTTGCCCTGCGAGGCCTTGATCAGTTGCGAGAGCGAAATGGGGTGGTAGTCGTGCGCCGACAGCCAGTCCAGGTGCGCGGCGAAGTTCTGGGTGCTGACTGCGTAGGCATCGGCATCGGCCTTCTCGCGCACATCGTCGCGGATGTCGTGGTAGCTCAGGACCAGCAGGCCATTGTCGACGGCATCCGGGTCGACCGGCGACTTGGCCTGCACGGGCAGGATCGACATCAGCACACCCAACACAAGTACGCGCATCAGATTGCGAAGCGTTGTTTCCATCTCACTCTCCCCAGTGCATTGCGGCATCGACGCCGAGATGACGTTCGCGCCGGCCGTCATAGACCGGACGTGACCAACTGGCACCGTATTCAAATGTCCGGCCCTGGCCGAGCTGCCATTCGTGGCGATAGCCCACGCTGGGAATCAGCGAGCTGCCGTACCGCTGCTGCCAGTAGTCTCCCACCGAGACGGTCAGGCGCTGGCGGAAACCGCGTTCGTAGTGGCGCCATAGCTGCTGGTTGATGCGCAGACCGAGCTCCATCGAGCGGTCATGCGAAGGGTTGAAATAGGGCGCATCATCGCGACTGCCGCGGCTGGCGTAGACGCTGCCCAGGCCATCGATGAGCAAGCGTGGCTGGCTCAGTAGCCGCTGCTCGATGGCGCTGCTGATGGTGTCGCGGCGGTTGCCGTCGTCGTAGCGGAACTGACTGCCGCCCAGCCGCCAGTGCATGCGTTCGTCCCGGGTGTAGTCCAGGGCCAGCGCCATAGTGTCGGCGGTGATGCCCGATATGCGTGCCTGCATGGAGGCTTCCGGATCGTTGCGTGCGGCGGCCATGCGGGCATGCCACTGGTCGTTGAACTGCCAGCCCAGACTGGCGCGCAGGCCGGTCTCTCCGATGTTGTCGCTGGGATGCGCCATGGCGGCTTCGGCATCGATGTGACCGAAGCGATAGCGCACGCCGCCACTGAGCCACAAGGGATCGATGTAGCGGCTCTGGAAGGTGACCGAGCGCCGATCGGCGGAGGCGAACAGGCGCCAGCGGTCGTCCAGGATCGGCGAGTCCGCTTCCATGCCGTAGTGCTGGTCGTTATTGCCCAGTGGCGAGTTCCCGCCGCCGCTCGAACTGTGGCTGCCTTCGGCGGCGGCCTGTAGTTGCCAGCCACCGTGGGCGCGCCAGTCGCGGTCCATGTGCAGCACGGAAGGCTGGTTGGGATAGCGGGCGAGCAGGCTGTCATGCAGGGGGCGGGCCAGGTCGTCGCGCTGCAATTGGATATAGGATTCGTACATGCCGACGCGTGGCGAGACATCGCGCGGGTCCAGCGTGTAGGCCATCTGATGCCGTTCCAGCGCCCGGCGTGGCCAACCACGCATCTGATACACACTGCCCAGTGCGGTCTGCAGGCCGCCGTTGCCGGGGCCGACCGCCAGCAGGCTTTCCAGCGCCCGCTGTGCGGTGGGCAGGTCGCCGCTGTAGGCGTGGATCATGGCCATGTTCAGGTCGGCTTCGTAACGGGCCCAGTTGGCATAGCGGCTCTTGCCGCCGCCCCAGCGCCACGCTGGCTCGTCCTTCTTCCAGGATTGCAGGTAGTCGATTGCTTGTTCCGCCTGTTCGGTCTCCAAGTATGCGTAGACAAGCTGGGAGCGTGACTGGGAGCGCCCCGGGTCGTTCTTCAGGACGGTTTTCAGCAGTGGGATCGCTTCGGCCGGGTGCCGGGTCGCCATCGTCGAATCGCTCACCGCCGGCAGCACATAGTCGGGGAGGGGATGGCCTTCGCGTTGCAGGGCGTTGGCTTCGTCGCGCACCTGGGAATGCCTGCCCAGACGGTTGAGTAGGATCAGGCGATCCATGCGGATGCGCAGTGGTACCTGTGCCGGCGGGCGGGCCTCGCGCTGCACGTACTGCTCCATCTGCGCCAGCGCGTCTTCGGCCTCGGTCAGACGGGTGTCTTCGCTTTCGCCATAGGCCAGACTCCAGTTCACCAGCTTGGCCAGGTAGTTCGACTCCAGGTGCGCTTTCTGGTCCTGGTCAAACAGGTCCGGGCGCGCCTTGCACAACTGCCAGGCGAGCCAGGCATTGCCGATGTCGCTCAGCGTCAGCGTCTGCAGCTTGTACAGCAGGGCGTCGTCGGATTGTTCCGATTGGGCGCGCTCGACCGCGGCGAGTGCGTCGATCCAGCGAGCCTGATCGCGGTAACGGCTGATCTCGGCAAGCCGGTCGGCACGCGACGCGCCGAGGCTTGAGGTGGCTGCGTGTCCCCTGGGCGTCACCGTGGCGCATGTCAGGCATACGCAGACAGCGAGCGGGAATTTTCCAACAGTCATGAAGATTCCAAGCGCCGCTATCTTGCGAATTGAAGGATCGGAAAAAGAGCAAAATATGTGCCAGTTGCGACATTCCGATGTTTATCGCGCTTTTCGCCCGGTGTCGCATCGAATACGGTGGTTTTGCGCCATATTTTTGTCGTTCATGGCCTTCGATTCGAGCTGGCGATGACCGTGGTGGGGCCTT
Source organism: Xanthomonas prunicola (assembly GCF_002846205.1). Classification (GTDB taxonomy): domain Bacteria; phylum Pseudomonadota; class Gammaproteobacteria; order Xanthomonadales; family Xanthomonadaceae; genus Xanthomonas; species Xanthomonas prunicola. The sequence continues at coordinate 287,462 of NZ_PHKV01000002.1, read as the reverse complement.
GCGACCGTTTTCTGTCGCGGGTGGTGATTTCGGGGTGACGCATGCCGGGCATGAGGCGCGTCAGGTTCTGACCTCCTGTGTCATTCGTTGGTGCCGGTTCTGTGGAGAGGCAGGCAACGCCGCATCATTTCGCGGATCGTGCGCAAGGGGGGCGAGCGTAGCGATGAGCGCACCCAGGTCCGGCTTGCAAGTATGGGCAAGCTTTGCGTTCGCTTCGTCTGCATGCAGATACCTGGCCGGATCTCGTTCTGGAAGTGAACGACCGCGCCGTCAATATGTGCACGAATACATTTTTACAGATGTAAATTCCACAAAGTTAAAGCAGGTCCGGCAATTATTTCTGCAACGGTCTGATTCTCGGCGACGCTGCGGCTTGCTGATGGCGTCATCGCCGGAAGCACGCACTGGGTGATTGGGATGGCGATTGCGACGACATGGCCGGTTCGCTTGGCAAGGTGTCCGGTGACCGCGCAAGACTGGGCTGCAATGCAGACAGTCGTCATCCCTTGGCGAGGTTCCAGGCGTCGTTGCTGGTCAGTCGACATGATCCGCGCAGCCGCCCGCTTGCGGCGATCGCACCGACAACCATAGGCACAAGACTCCGGCACATCATCACGATCGGCATCTTGTGCAACCAGGTGCAGAAGGAAAACGCTGAATACTGAAAATTTCGGCGGCTATCAGCACCTGGTACGGGCGCGCGCAACGATGCTCACCCGCAGCTTCGACGATGCCCCGGCCAAAGCTGCGGGCCACGGATGCAAGAGATGCAGCTGACGTGCATCGACCAGGCAGACGTGCCACGAGCAAGGCCGACAAGCCGACATCGACATCGACACTATCCCCCCCACTCTCCCTGCACGTCCGCCGGTTGCCGCCATCGGGCGCACCGCGCAGGCAGTGGGCCTGCTGGACCCGGTCGCCTGCTCCCTTCTTCTTGAGGATCCGCGCAAGAATCACGCTAGTGTTCCGTCGCGGCCAACGCAAGTAATACTTCTTGTCTGAACTCGCCCGCTGGCAGCGTCAGGTTGACAGTGCCACTGGTGGAAGGCATCTTCACTGATAACGTTATCAGTGATCAGGAGTGTCTTCCGTTCCATCAATCCACCGCCGGCCGATCTGCATCGACTGGCGTTTCGATCCTTGCGCGGCAAAGGCGGCGCGGATCGCTGGCTGCGGTCCGGCACAGGGGACGGATCGTGGCATGCGCGTGCATCGCGCGTCCTAGTGCAACTTGAGGGTTGCGACCTGACGTATCAGCCACGAGGTCAACACAATGCTGTTTCCCCGTTTGTTTCCGTTGTCTGCTGAATCAATCCGCACAGCCACCGCGCAGCCGATCCAGGCGCATGATCGTCCCTGCGCAACGTCGCAGGTCGCAAGTAGACGGCGTTTTCCGAGCGCCGCTGCAGCCAACGCCCTGCAGGCGCGTGGCGTTGCTTCGGGCAATGCGGCCCATAGGCAGTCGCCACTACGCGCGCCATTGAGCGCGGCGGTCCGCGGCTTGCTGATCGGTGGCGTAGGGGTTGGTGGCGCGATGGCGCTGCCGGCGTCTGCACAGCAACCGCCCGTACCAGCGCCCTCACAACAGCAATCCGCACCCGCATCTGTGCAGGAACAGGCGCCGGCCAGTCCCTCGGTGTCCACGCTGGACGAAATCAAGGTGGTGGGCTATCAGGCCAGCCTGGGCAAGGCGCTCAACGTCAAGCGCAATGCCGATGCGATCGTCGATGCGATCAGCGCTGAAGACATCGGCAAATTTCCCGACACCAACGTCGCCGAGTCGCTGTCGCGGCTCTCGGGCATCACCGTCGACCGCCAGTTCGGCGAAGGGGAGAAGGTCAGCATTCTCGGCACCGACCCGGCGCTCAACCGCGTGCTGCTCAATGGCCAGACCATTGCCTCCACCAGTTGGGGCGGCGACCCCAACGACCCGGACAGCCGCTCGTTCAACTACAGCACACTGGCGCCGGAAGTGGTGGGGCTGATGGAGGTCTACAAGACGCCGGAAGCGCGCATCGACGAAGGGTCCATCGGCGGCACGGTGATCGTGCATACGCGCAAACCGCTGGATCTGGAGCGCAATGCGCTGACTGGCACGGTGAGCTACGGCTATAACGACCGGTCTGAAGAAGGCAAGCCCAACGCATCGGCGCTGTATAGCTGGAAGAACCGGGACGAAACCTTGGGCGTGCTCACCTCGGTGATGCATTCCCAGCGGGTGCTGCGCCGCGATGGCGTGGAAATCTTTGGCTACGACAATGTCGCGGGCGCAGCGTTTCCACCTGCAGTGGTGGGCAACAACACCGGTGTGTTTCCCACTTCGATCAACACCGCGTTGTTTCAGCAGACGCGCAAGCGCGATGGCGTCAGCGCAGCGCTGCAATGGAAACCCGATAGCGATTTCGAGCTCAACCTGACCGGTCTGTACGTCAAGGAGAGTTTCGACAATTACAACCAGAGCCGTTACGGCTATTGGGGCTCCAATCCCGGCGACGCACAGGCATTGGGCTTCGAAAACGGCGTGGCCACTTCGGGCACCTTCGGCGACCAGTCCAATACCTATCTGGACGGCTACCTGCGCAACAGCGATGTCACCACCGGGAGCATCCATTTGCGTGCCGACTGGCACGGCGATGGCTGGAATGCGTCGAGCCAGGTGGGCTACACCAGCTCGCAAGGCGGTGCCGAGCGCATCTACGGCATCCAGTTCCGCAATCTTGCCGGGTACAGCTACAACATCGACGGGCGTCGTACCGCGATGGACTACAGCACCGACCCCACCAATGCGGCAGCGATGCAACTCAACAATGCCTCGGCCAGCCACAGCCCGCAGTACGACAAAGAGCGCTATCTGCAGCTGGATTTCGATCATGCGGTGGAGTGGGGTCCATTTACGCAGATCCTCACCGGCATCAAGCTCACCAATCATGCCACCGGGCAGTCGTCGTACAGCCGCACCTGGGCCCCGAACGATGGCAGTACGCTCGCGGCATTCTCGCCGGGCACCACGCCGTCCGGCTATCTGGATGGGCTATCGACCAGCGCCGACATGCAACGCTGGTCGACCATCAACAGCGGTGCGATCAGTCGGTATATCAACGGATTGGAAGGCGATGACGGGTTGCCCATCAGCTATGCCGCCAACTACAGCATCGAAGAGCAAAACCGTGCGTGGTTCCTGCAGGGCAACTTCTCCGGCGAGCGTTATCGCGGCAACATCGGTGTGCGCTATGTGCATTCGCGCGATTCCACCGATGGCTATAGCTATGCGCCGGGCGGCGGCTATACGCCGGTCAATTACCTTAGCAGCTACGGCAAATGGCTGCCTTCGTTCAACATTGCCTACGACCTGCGCGACGACCTGATGCTGCGCTTTGCTGCGTCCAAGGTGATCGCGCGGCCGCGCTACACCAACATGACCCCATATGTGGCAACCGACGACACCACGCTGACCGCGTCGACGGGTAACCCGGGTCTGAGCCCGTACGAGTCGACCAACCTCGGCGCATCGCTGGAGTGGTATTTCTCCGACAGCAGCTTGCTCAGTGGTGAATTCTTCTCGCGCGACATTTCCAACTACATCCTGACCACCGTGCAGGATCGCGTCTTCTTCAACAACGCTACTGGCGGGGCGAGCACGTATCAGACATCGGTGCCCACCAATGCCGGCGATGCCAAGGTGCGCGGTGTCGCGCTCAATCTGCAGCACAATTTCGGCAATGGCTTCGGCGTGGTGGCCAACTACACCTATTCCGATTCCAACACCGATGGCGACTACAGCCTGCCGTACAACTCGCGCAATGCGTACAACATCAGCCCGTACTACGAGCAGGGCAAGTGGAGTGCGCGCGTCAATCTGGGCTGGCGTTCGGAATACTTCACCCAGATCGGTCGGCTCAATGGCCAGCAGATGACCGATGCCTTCACCCAGGTCGATGCCTCGTTCGGCTATCAGGCCACCGAGCGGCTACGCGTGGCGCTGGAAGCCACCAACCTGCTGGACGAAACCTACTTCAGCTACATCGGCAACAAGAACCAGCCGTACTACATCTACAAGAACGGCCGCTCCTTCATGCTGAGCCTGAATTTCAAGATGTGAGGGATGCCGAGCGGCTGCGCGATGCAGCCGCTCGTTGCCAAGTAGTGGGGTGGCGGACGAGAACGCCTGGAGTCGGCACCTTCGGGTGTCCGTCAAGGTCGGGTCGTCCAAGCTTGGCAGCACGGCACGACGCCGCGTGGGCGCTTGCTTGATCGAGAGGGCGGTCGAGAAGGTGTGCAACCGCAATGCCGCACACCAGCGGCGCACACGTGTCCCTGAGGCGCATCGATAACGCGTTACGCGTAAAGATGCCGATCAGGAACGTGCAGAAGCATCGTCGCTGCTGCTGCCATCGTTGTGCTTGTTGGGGTTACGTGCGTCGGCAATCGCCGCGATGCGCGCCTTGGTCAATGCCTCGCCGATTTGCGGGCCTTGCAGACCGTCGGCTGCCAGGTCGCGTGCGTTGATCGCCAGGGCGGCGGCATGTAGCCGCTTCAGTTCTTCGCCTTGTGGATAGGCAGCCTCTTCGCTGCCCAGCCTGCCGCGCTTGTCGGCCTCGCACACCAATGCCAGTTGCGCAATGCGCTCCGGTCGACGGAATGCATCGCAGCGCACCAGCAGCTCGTGCACCGTGCGGTTGCGCAGTTCCGCCAGGCGGTGAATGTTGAGGTGCTCGCGACAGGCGGTGACGGCAAGTTGCCGATAGTCCTGCGGCACCTTGAGCCGCTCGCACAGCGCCTGCAATGGCGCGACGCCGCGTTGTTCGTGCATGACGTGGCGCGGCCATTGCTCTGGCGGCGTGAGTGCCTTGCCCAGGTCGTGGGTCAACGCGGCAAAGCCGATCAGCGCATCGCCCGGTGCCAGCCGCGCGGCCATATCGCTGACCATCTCCTGATGGATGCCGGTATCCACTTCCGGATGGAATTCGGCGCGCTGGGGCACGCCGTACAACGCATCGATTTCCGGCAGGATGACGCGCAGTGCATCGGTGTCGTGCAGCGTGCGCAGAAACGCCGAGGGGTGTGCGCAGGTCAATGCGCGCCGCAGCTCCTGCCAGACGCGCTCTGGCACCAGACTATCCAATTCGCCGCTGGCAGCCATTTCCCGCATGAGCGCCGCAGTTTCCGGCGCGATGGTGAAGCCCAGCGGCGCAAGCCGTGCCATGAAGCGCGCTGCACGCAACACGCGCACAGGATCTTCGACAAACGCCGGACCAACATGCCGCAGCACGCGCGCATGCAGATCGCGCGCACCGTTGTACGGGTCGAACAACTCCCCTGTGTCCTCATCGCGCGCGATCGCGTTGATGGTGAAATCGCGGCGCAGCAGATCCTCTTCCAGCGTCACCGACGGATCGGCATCCACCACAAACCCGCGATACCCGCGGCCGGACTTGCGCTCGGTACGCGCCAGCGCGTATTCCTCGCCGCTGCGCGGGTGCAGAAACACCGGGAAATCCTTGCCGACCGGTTTGAAGCCCTGCGCTTGCATCTGCGCCTGGTCGGCACCGACCACCACCCAGTCGCGGTCGCCAGCCGGCTGACCAAGCAATGCATCGCGGACTGCGCCGCCAACAAGATAGATCTTCATCAGCACATGATGCCCGATGCAGTGCGCTGGTCGCAGTAATCCTCAGCTATAGCTGTCGGATGTTTTGCCGGGCTTGGGGATGGCCAAGCCATGGCAGTGGAGCATCTTGCTCGTGTCGCGGTGGTTGGGGGTGTGGATGAATCGGCTGTACAGCAGCAGGTCTGCGTGTCGGCTGCAGGGCCGTTGCCCGCCCAGCATCGCGGGACACGTCGCAAGCACGTCCTTGTGGGCTCCGGAGCGGCATCCCTGCCGTCAACGGTCCCGCGACGGTAAGCGGGCAAGCACCGGTTGAGTTGGTCGGTGCGCAGTTTTCAGCAAAGCAGAAAGCAAACCCGCGACGCTGTGTGCGCGTTCTTCAACAGGGCACGAGTCAGCTGTCTGGTGCGGTGTCCTTGCCGATTGCCGGACCGTTGGCGACATGGATGCGCCATGCGTCCACAGGGATGGGCTGAGGGCGTGTCCCGTGAGCGGGAAGGGCAACGCGCCTTCGACCAGATCCAGCGGCCGAGCACGTCGCCTGGCTTGGCTCAATCCTGCGCCGCGTTATTCGCAGCCTGGCCCGGTGTACACACCGGTTTGAGGCGCTTGTCTACCAGCTTGCCCATCAGTCGGTCACTGAGCGGCAGCATGTCGCCGTTGAGGCGCCAGTCGTAGATCACGCTGAAGGCCAGCACGCGCGCGACATATTCGCGGGTTTCCTTGTAGCTGATGGTCTCGATCCAGAAGTCCGGCTCGAAATTCGGCCGCTGCGACTGCCAGCGCCCGGTGGGACCGGGACCTGCGTTGTAGGCGGCGATGGTGAGGTAGGGCAGCCCATAGGTGTTGAGCAACTGGCGCAGATACGCCGTGCCGATGGCGATGTTGGTGTCCGGGTCGTACAGGCTGGTGGCGCCGGCATAGCCGGGCAAGGCGATGCCCTTGGCGACGGCCGCGCCGGTACCCGGCAACACCTGCATCAGGCCCATGGCGTTGGCCGGTGAGCGCGCGCGCGGGTTGAAGATGCTTTCGGCACGAATTTCTCCGGCGACCCAGGCCGGGTCGATTGCGTTCTTGGCCGCTTCGCGGCGAATGGTGTCGTCGTGATGGAGTGGAAAGCGCAATGCGTACAGGCGTTGTTCGTCCGGCTGCTTGCCGAGCGCGAACACCGCGCGGTCGAACCAGCCGTTGTCGCTGGCCACTTCCACTGCCAGACGGCGCTGGGTGTCGTCGAAGCGGGTGGCGGCATCGTTCCATTCGGCCACGGCCCAGCCGGGGCGGTCGATCTGGAACAAGGCGATCGCGCGGATCAAGGCTGGATCGCGCGCAACGGCCGCTTTCGCCTGCGGGCTGTCGTTTGGCTCCCACGGGCACAGCCTGTAAGGCTGCTGCAGGCGGTCGGCGGCCAGGAAGCCGTGGAAGGTCGGCGATTGCGCGGCGGCGCGGTACAGCGGCTGTGCGGCTGAGGCAGCGCCGGTCTTTTCGGCGAGGCGTGCTTCGAAATACTGCCAACGCGAATCGCTGCGCTGGCTTGCCGGCATCTTGCGAATCGCAGCCAACGCTGCCGGCCAGTCGCCGCGCGACATCGCCTCGCGTGCGCGCCATTCGTGCAGGCGCTCGTCGTAGGACGCATCTGGCACGGCGTTGAGCCGGCGTGCCGAATCCGGCAAATACGAGGCGACGGTCCACAACGCGATCTGATACAGCACCTGCCCGCGCTGCGCCTCGCTGAAACCGAGCGCGGTGGCGAGCTGCGGCAACTGCTGTTCGGCAGCATCCGGATCGCTCTTGGCCAGCTTGGCCAGCCCATCGACCGCGATGCGGCGGCTGCGTTCGGTCTTCGGCCAGCTCAGTGCACGCGGGTGCACCTTGTCGAGAAATGCAGCGTAATCGGTGGCCAGTGCCAGATCGGCGGCGGGCAGTCCGCGTGCAGCCGTGCGCATGACCGCAGGCAGCTGCGCATCGGCGGCAGCTTCCACGCGCTCCCAGCGTAGCGCGGGAGTGAGTTCTCCACGCGATTCCAGCCCGGCAACCACTGCATCGCAGGCATCGGGCAGCGCCTTGCCGTTGCGCCACACCGTCAGCGCATCGCGGCTCCACTGCGCATCGGCCTTGCCGGTGGCAAGGCGCGCGGTCAGCTGTGCACAGCGCAGGCCGAGGTTGTCAGTGGACTTCCAGTTGGCCAGCAGCGTGTTCCAGTCCTGCCGACGCGCCACTGCCGGCAACCAGGTGCTGCGGAAGCTTTCGGCCACCGGTTGGCCGGCATAGCGCTGCAGAAACCCCTGTGCCTGCGCATTGGAGACGGTGTCGATGTTGCGCTTGAGCGCAGCAAATTCCAGCCATCCATACAGAGGATGGCGGCTCAATGCAGCGAGCTGACCGGTATCGGTCTGGCCGCGTTCTGCGGCCGCGATGGCATCGCGCATGGCAGTCAGTTGCGGGTCGAGCGTTTGCGCATGCAGCGCAGTGCTGCCAAGGCACAGCAGGCCGATGAAAACAGTGGCAAGGCGGGGGGCATAAGTCATGCCGCGATAATACCGAAGCACGCCTGAGCGCCTGAGTGAATATGCATCGCGGACCTGATGCAAACGCCGCACCTGCTGACATGCACGGCGCGTCACGCACGCACGCTGCTGCACTGCCAGTTGCGGTGCGTTAATGTTTCGTTTAAGAATTGGGGAGGACCGCAGGGCACGGGGGCGTGCGGACACTCAAAAAATCCTTCTGGAGAGAGAAAGGATGAAGCGTCTGATTGGCCCCCATCGGTCATGCCTGGCCGTGCAGTTGTCGTTGTGTCTGATTCCCACATTTGCCTGTGCGCAGCAGCCCGAGGCCGCACCGAGCACGCGCACGCTCGACAGCGTGCAGGTCACCGGCACGCGCATCAAAACCGCCGAGTTGCAGGGTCAGGTACCGATCCAGACGCTCAACCGCGCCGACATCGAGCGCACCGGACTGACGTCGATCGGCGAAGTGCTGCAGGAGCTCACCGCGTCCGGTTCGGCGCTCAATGCCAAATTCAATTCTTCCGGCAACTTCGGCTTTCCGCCCGATGGCAGCGGTGTGGGCGCGGGCTCGGCGCAGGTGGATCTGCGTCATCTCGGTTCCAAGCGCGTGCTGGTGTTGGTGGATGGCATCCGTTGGGTCAATGAATCCTCGGCCTCCGGCGTGGGTTCGTCCACCGATCTCAACACCATTCCGCTGGCGATCGTCGAGCGCATCGAGGTGCTTGAAGACGGCGCCTCGTCGCTGTACGGCTCGGATGCGATTGCCGGTGTGGTCAACATCATTACCCGTCGCAGCTTCGACGGTGCGCAGGTCACGCTCAACTACGGGCAATACGGCAAGGGTGATGGCGCCAACCAGGGCATGGATCTGGCCTGGGGCAAAAGTGGCGAGAATTTCAGCCTGTTTCTTGGTGCAAGCTACGTCAAACAGGATCCGATCTATGCGCGCGATCGCGCGCAGGCCCGCTTTCCGATTCCTGGCACCGGGCTAACCTTCGCCAGCTCGGCAACACCGGATGGCCGCTTCCAGTTCGTCGATCCCAATACTGGCGTGCGGCAAAACCTGACGCCCAATGCCGGCGTGGGCGCACCGCAATACGACGGCAGCGGTGGTTGTACACGCAGCGACGACTATCACTGCTTCGGCACCGCAGACCGCTACAACTTCGCCGAGCAGAATCTGTTGCTGACACCATCCGAGCGCAAGGGCGTGTTCGCGCAGTTCCGCTACTACTTCAACGACGACGTGCAGTGGTACGTCAAGGCGCTGGGTAACCGGCGTGAATCGACCAATCAGGCCGCACCGGAACCGATCTTCCTCGGGCCTGATGCCGGCACCGGCAATCCGCTGGCCGACAACATCGTGATTTCTGCACGCAATCCGTTCAATCCGTTCGGGTTCGATCTGAACTCGGCCACCAACCTGATCCAGATCGGTCGGCGGCCGGTGGAAGGTGGGCCGCGGCGTTACGAGCAACAGGTCGACACGCAGTATTTCGGCACCGGTTTGGTCGGGACATTCGAAGGTGCAGGGCGGACCTGGTTCTGGGACGTCAACGGCATGTACAGCAAGAACAAAGCCGAACAGACCAACTACGGCAGTTATAACCTCTACAACATCAACCTGGCGCTAGGCGACCCGGCGGCCTGCGCGGCAGTGGCCGGCTGCGTGCCGCTGGATATCTTCAGCGGCGCCGGCAGCATCACGCCAGAGATGGTGCGCTGGATCCAGCCGGTGGTGCACGACCGTAGCCAGAATGAATTGAGCCTGTTCACCGCCAACCTCAGCAGCGAGTTGTTTCAGTTGCCAGGCGGTGCGGTGTCATTCGCCAGCGGCTACGAATACCGCAAGTACGAAGGCTCTTATCAACCCGATCCGCTCACCGTGGCGGGGCGTTACAACGGCGTGCCATCGTTGCCCACCTCGGGCAGCTACGACGTCAACGAAGCCTATCTCGAACTCAATATCCCGATCTTCGCCAATTCTGCATTGGGCGACAAACTCGATCTGAATATCGCCGGGCGCTATTCGGACTATTCGACATTCGGCGGCGAGTTCACGCCCAAGTACGGTCTGCGTTGGCAGGTCACCGATGAGTTGGTGTTGCGCACCAGTTATGCAGAAGGATTCCGTGCGCCCACCATCGGCGAGTTGTTCGGTTCGGCGGCACGTGCGGATCTGCAGTTGTCGGACCCGTGTTCGATCGGTCTGGGCGGCACCGCGCCGCGTGGCAGTGCCGCCAACTGTGCGGCGCTCGGGGTGCCTGCCGGCTATCAGCAAGCCAATCAGCAGATCTCGGTTACCACCGGTGGTAACGGGCAACTGGACCCGGAGCGTTCGCGCAGTTTCAGTGCGGGCTTGGTCTTCAGCCCCGGCTTTGCGAGCAATGCAAGTTGGTCCGACCGCCTCGATCTGGAGGTGACGTTCTATCGCCATCATGTGGACGGTGCCATCCAGGCGATCAATGCGCAGACGCAGCTGGATCTGTGCGTGGATACATTGGATAGCTTGTACTGCAATGGCATCGGGCGGGCATCGACCGGCGGCATCAACGCCTTCAACAATCGGCTGACCAATCTGGGCTCGATCAAGACCGATGGCTGGGACGTGGATCTGTTCTGGACCCTGCCGGAAACCGCATTCGGGCGTTTCAAACTGTCGTGGCAGAACACCTTGGTGGGGCGTTACCAGGCGCTGGGTGCGGCAGCGCAACGGCAGCCGCAAGGGCCGGGTATCGAGGTGGTCGACAGCGCAATTCCGGAGTGGACCAGCAACGCGGTACTGGGTTGGTCGCTGGGCAACTGGACGGCATCGTGGACCGCGCGGCACATCTCAAAACTCACCGAGCAATGTGGCGACGCCGTGGAGTTCGCGGTGTGCTCTGATCCGTCGGTGGGAACCAACCGGCTGGATGCGATTACCTATCACGATGCACAGGTGGGCTATCGCGTCGATTGGCTCAAGGGCCTGCAACTCACCGCCGGCTTGAACAACGTGTTCGACAAAGATCCGCCGATCTGCCTGTCGTGCTCCCTCAATGGCTACGACGCATCCACCTACGATATCCCCGGTGGACGGTTCTGGTATGCGCGTGTGGATTTGAAGTTCTAGTTCGACAGCGCATGGCTGGTGCGGTGGGCTGAGGGCATCGGGAAAGGAGTGACGTGTTACTTCACTGCATGCGCGTTACCGCCCACCATCGCGGGACACGCCGCAAGGACGTCCCTGCAGGCGCCTTGGCGGCATCCATGCCGCCAAGGCGCCTGCGCCGGTGAGCGGGCAAGGACTCGTCGAGCTGGTCGGTGTGCATGTCCGGAATCAAGGCATGACAGACATGCTGGCGGACCTGCGTGTCCCGTGCGTTTGCCAATTCAAGCCAAGCAAGCTCATGGCTTTTAAGAACGCCACCGACTAACTGTCTGGTGCGGCATGCTCGCCGATTGCGGGACCGTTGGCGGCATGGATGCCGCCAACGAGCCCTCAGCGATGGGTGCAGGGCGTGTCCTGCGAGCGGCGAGGGCACCGCACCCTCGACACGCTAGCAGTTGATCGAGGATCTCAGATCTTCGCGCGCTGCTCGCGCAAGCCGGTCAGTTGCATGGTCCAGTCGTTCAAGCGCGCACGCTCCTGTTCGACCACGGCGGCCGGTGCGTTCTGCACGAACGTGGCGCTGCCGAGTTTGCCGTTGCACTTGCCGATCTCGCCTTCCACGCGCTTGATTTCCTTGTCCAGGCGAGTGCGTTCGGCATCCATGTCGACCAGGCCTTCCAACGGCACCAGCAACGTGAGTTCGCCGACGATGGCGGCGGCCGACGGCGGTGTGGCCTGGCCAGCGTCGAGCCAGTCGATGGTTTCCAGCTTCAGCAGGAACGACAACTGCGAGGCGAAGCGGGCAACGCGCGGGCGGTCGTCAGCGGTGCCAGCCTGCAACAGCAAGCGCACCTGCTTGGAGGGCGGCACGTTCAATTCGCTGCGCACGCGGCGCAGCGCCGACACCATCGACTTCAGCCATTCGACATCGGCTTCGGCGGTGGCATAGCCACTGGTATCGACATCGCCAACCTGCGGGAAGCTCTGCAGCGAAATCGTCGCGGTGGTGATACCCAGGCGCGGTGCAACTTGCTGCCACAACTCTTCGGTGACGAACGGGGTGAGCGGATGCAGCAGGCGCAGCAACGACTCCAACACATACAGCAGCGTGTGGCGGGTGCTGGCGGCCGCGTCGGCGTCCTGATTGTTGAGCGCAGGCTTGGCCAGCTCCACGAACCAGTCGCAGAACGCGTTCCAGGCGAATTCGTACAACGATTGCGCGAGCAGGTCGAAGCGATAGTTGGCGTAATGCGCATGCGTTTCCGCGGTGACCTTGTCCAGGCGCGCCAGAATCCACTTCTCCGCTTCGGTGCGCGGTTGCGGCACGCCGGCAAAGCGCGCGCCTTCGGTGTTCATCAGCACGAAGCGCGTGGCATTCCACAGCTTGTTGCAGAAATTCTTGTAGCCCTCGGCGCGGCCCAGATCGAACTTGATGTCGCGGCCATGGGTGGCGAGCGCGGCGATGGTGAAGCGCAGCGCGTCGGCACCGTGGGCGATGATGCCGTCCGGGAATTCCCTGCGCGTGGCTTTTTCGATCTTCTCGGCCATGCGCGGCTGCATCAAGCCATTGGTGCGCTTGGCCACCAGGTCCTCGATGCTGATGCCGTCGATGATGTCCAGCGGATCGAGCACGTTGCCCTTGGACTTGGACATCTTCTGACCCTGCGCATCGCGGATCAGGCCGGTGATGTAGACATCGCGGAACGGCACCTGGCCGGTGAAGCTGTCGGTGGCCATGATCATGCGCGCCACCCAGAAGAAGATGATGTCGAAGCCGGTAACCAGCACCGACGATGGCAGATAACGCTCGAAGCCGCGCTCGGCCATCGCGTGCGCATCCGGCCAGCCCAGCGTGGAGAACGGCCACAGCTGCGAGGAGAACCAGGTTTCCAGCACGTCGCTGTCCTGATGCAACGCGACCCCGGCATCCAGGCCGTGCTTGGCACGCACCTCGGCTTCGTCGTGGCCGACATAGCACTTGCCTGCCTCGTCGAACCACGCCGGAATGCGATGCCCCCACCACAACTGACGGCTGATGCACCAATCCTGGATGTTTTCCATCCAGTGGCGATAGGTGTTGATCCAGTTCGGCGGCACGAACTTGATCTGGCCGCTTTCCACCAGCGCAAGACCACGCTTGGCCAGCGCGTCCATCTTCACGAACCACTGGTCGGTGAGGTAGGGCTCGATCACCTGGCCGGTACGATCGCCGCGCGGCACCTGCAGTTTGTGCGGCTTGGTTTCCACCAATCGACCTTCGTCCTCTAAATCGGCCAAGACGAGCTTGCGTGCGTCGTAGCGATCCAATCCCCAGTATTTCTCTGGGATACCTATGTCGCTTGCCATATCGACTACGTCAAAGACGCGATTTTTGTTCTCGCTGGGGTTCGATGTAGTTTGGTTCATATGCCAGTCGGCAGCTGAGTTGCTGACGATTCTGGCGTCTTTGGTCAGGATATTGATCAGCGGCAAGTCGTGCCGCACACCCACCTGATAATCGTTGAAATCATGCGCAGGCGTGACCTTGACCACGCCGGTGCCGAAGGCGCGGTCCACGTAATCGTCGGTGATCACCGGCACGTGCCGGCCAGTCAGTGGCAGCACGATGCTGGCGTTATGCAGCGTGAGGTAACGCGCATCTTCCGGGTGCACCATCACCGCGGTATCGCCGAGCATGGTTTCCGGGCGCGTGGTGGCCACCACCAGGTAGTCGCGGGTCTCGCGCAGCGTCTCGTTGCCGTCGGCATCGTGCTCGATGTGTTCGTAGGTCACGCCATCGGCCAGCGGGTAGCGGATCGACCACAGGAAGCCGTCTTCTTCGACGTTTTCCACTTCCAGATCGGAGATCGCGGTCTTCAGTGCCGGGTCCCAGTTGACCAGCCGCTGGCCGCGATAGATCAGGCCCTGCTCGTACCAGCGCACGAAGGCTTCGTTGACCGCGGCCGACGGCTGCGGGTCCATGGTGAAGGTGCTGCGCGACCAGTCGCTGGAGGTGCCCAGGCGGCGCATCTGGCGCTCGATGGTGTCGCCGGACTCGGCCTTCCATTCCCACACCTTGGCGATAAAGCCCTCGCGCCCCAGCGAATCGCGCGTTTCGCCCTTGCCTTCCAGCGCCAGATTGCGCGACACCACCATTTCGGTGGCGATGCCGGCATGGTCGGTGCCCACCTGCCACAGCGTGTCGAAACCGCGCATGCGGTGATAGCGCACCAGCGCATCCATCAGCGTCTGCTGAAACGCATGGCCCATGTGCAGCGTGCCGGTCACGTTCGGTGGCGGCAGCACCACGGTGTACGGCTCACCCTTGCCGGACGGCACGAAATAACCGGCCGCCTCCCACTGCGCATACAGGCGCGATTCGAAGGAAGAGGGGTCGTAGCTGGAAGCGAGGGTGGTCATAAGGCAGGGAATGGAGAGTCGGGAATAGGGAATGGGTCAAGCGGGGAGTGCTGATTGGTGACGGTCTAATGGGAGGGAGCCAAGTTTCGATTCCCCATTCCCGATTCCCGATTCACATGTCGTACTTGGTCAGTTCCAGGCCCAGGGCCTTGTACTGCTTCCAGCGCTCGCGCAGTGGTTCGCGGGCGGCGGGGTCGGCGGGCACGACTTCCAGCACGCGGTCGCAGGCGCCCAGGTAGGGGTCGTCGCGCAGGTTGATCACCAGCGGGCGCGAAGGCGCGGCGAATTCGGGCGCGGCGATCAGCACCGGCGCCAGTTCGTCTTCCTCATCGGTGCCGGCGATCTGGTGCGGCACGTAGGCTTCGTCGTCGAACGCCCACAGCAGGTCGTCCAGCGCCTCGGCCTGTTCCGCATCGCGGGCCAGGATCAGCGTGGACAGGTTGGCGTCGTTGGCCTTGCGCGCCAGCTCGCACACCAGCCGCAACGGTTCGTTGAGAAAGCGCGGCTTGGCGATCAGGTAGAAGTCGGCACGGGGCATCAGGCGGTCACAAAGCGGGAGGAGAGCAAGAATTCGGTGGTCATGCCGGCGGCCACGAACAGGGCAGCAAAGCCGAGCACGGCCAACAGCAGGCCGCCGAATGCACGCAGGCGGCGCCCCGGCGGGCGCGAACGGTACAGATACACCGGCAGGAACAGCACGGCGAACGCCACGATGCCGATATTCATCCAGGCCGGCCGGCGGTAGCCGAGCCGGCGGCTGTCGGCCGCCAGCCAGACAAACAACAGCACAATCTGCACGACGATCCAGAGCAGGTCGATGCCGGGGCTGGTCCAGCCCGGCACCGCGCTGGCTGCTCCGTTCACAACGGAGAAGCCGGCAATCAGCGCCAGTGCAGCGCGTGGCGACATCAGGCCGCGCGGTCCAGCAACCACTGCGTCAACAGACCCACCGGGCGACCGGTGGCCATGCCGCGCTTGCCTTCGTCGCTGGCCACGCCAGCGATGTCCAGATGCGCCCAGCGCTGGTTTTCGGTGAAGCGCGACAGGAAGCAGCCGGCAGTGATCGCGCCGCCCCAGCGGCCGCCGATGTTGTAGACGTCGGCGAAGGTGGAATCCAGCAGGCCCTGGTATTCGTCCCACAGCGGCAGGCGCCAGGCGCGGTCGAACACGTGCTCGCCGGCGGCCAGCAGCTCGTTGGCCAGGTCGTCGTGCTTGCTCATCAGGCCGGCGGTCTGGTGGCCCAGCGCCACCATGCAGGCGCCGGTCAGCGTGGCCACGTCCACCAGCGCCTCGGGGTTGAAGCGCTCGGCGTAGGTCAGCGCATCGCACAGGATCAGGCGGCCTTCGGCGTCGGTATTGCCCACTTCGATGGTCTTGCCGGACATGCTGGTGATCACGTCCGACGGGCGATAGGCATTGCCGTCGATGGCGTTTTCAACCGCCGGCACCACCACCACCAGGTTGATCGGCAGTTCGGCCTTGACCGTGGCCACGAAGGTGCCGATGACGTTGGCGCCACCGCACATGTCGTACTTCATTTCCTCGATGCCGCCCTGCGTCTTGAGGTTGACGCCGCCGGTGTCGAAGGTGATGCCCTTGCCGACCAGCACGTACGGGCGCGCGTCGCCGCCGCCGTTCCACTTCAGCACGATCAGGCGCGGGCGGTTGGCCGAGCCGCGTGCCACCGACAGCAGCGAGCCCATGCCGAGCGCTTCCATCTGCGTTTCGTCCAGGATCTCGGCTTCGGCGCCCGGGAACTTGCCGGCAAAGGCGGCGGCGGTGTCGGCCAGGTAGGCCGGGGTGCAGTAGTTCGGCGGCAGGTTGCCCAGTTCGCGGGCGAACTCCACGCCTTCGGCGGTGGCCACGCCCACGGCGAGCGCGCGGGCGTCGTCGCCGGCGATCGCCAGGGTGGTCAGGCCGGTCTCGTCCACCTTCTTCTTGCCCAGCGTGGCGGTGTAACGGTAAGCGGCGTGGTCGCTGACGACGATGGCCTGGCGGATGTTCCAGGCGGCATCGCGGGCCTTGACGGTGAGTTCGGTCAGGGTGAGCAGAGCGGTACCGACCGCACCGGTCTTCAACGCGCGGGCCGCATCGCCAATGGCCTTGAGGTAGGGCGCTACGCCGAACTTGCCGGCTTCGCCCAGCCCGACCACCAGCACGCGCGGGGCGGTGACGCCGGGCAGGTCGTGCAGCAGGGTGGTGCTACCGGTCTTGCCGGCCACGTCGCCGCGCGCCACCAAGGCGGTCAAACGGCCCTGGCTGGCGCTATCCAGCGCCTGGGCAGCGGGCGAAAGGGTCTTGTCGGCGAACACGCCAACCACGATGCAGTCGACGGCAGCGCTTGCCGGCGCGTCTTGGTTCAGGGTGAATTGCAGGGCCATTGATCAGATTCCGTAGGCAAATCCGTACAATCGCGGGCTGTTTACGCCAACCTGACTAGGCTGGCGGCGCCGCGAACGAATCCGAGAGTTTAAAACAAGCCCACCCCATGCCGAAGCTCGATCGATACCTGCTTAGCGATTTCACCCAGAGCTTCCTGGCCACCTTGATCGTGCTGCTGGTCGTCAGCGTCGGCGGTGTGCTGGTCGATATCCTCGGCAATATCGCCGACGGCCGCATCCCGGCTCGCTTGCTGCTGTCGCAGGTGGGGCTGCAGTTCGTGGCCTACCTGCCCATCATCCTGCCGCTGGCGTTGATGCTGGGCCTGTTGTTGGCACTGGCGCGGCTCTACCGCGATTCAGAAATGGCCGTCATTACCGCCATCGGTGTCGGGCCCAAGCGCATGTTGCGACCAATGCTGATGCTGGTGGTGCCGGTGGTGGTGGTCATCGGGCTGTGCTCGTTGTGGCTGGGCCCCTGGGCGAGCCGCACGGCCGAGGCGATGCTGGAAGACGCCAACCGCAGCGTGCTGATGGCCGGCCTGGAATCGGGCCAGTTCACACCCCTGTCCGGCGGTGGGGTGGTGTACATGCAGACGATCTCTGCCGACGGCAAGGGCCTGGGCAAGGTCTTCATGCAGCGGCAGCAGAACGACCGCATCGATGTGGTCACCGCCGACCGCGGCGCCATGTTCTTCGAGGGCAAAACCGACCGTTACCTGCGCCTGGACGATGGCTACCGTACCGAAGGCCCGGCCGGTGGCGCGACATTGGACTATCGCTTGATGAAGTTCGCCAGCAGCGACATCGCTTTGCCCGACCGCACCCGTGTGCACGATGCCAACGACCCGGAAGTGATGTGGACCACCCAGTTGCTGTCCGACGAGCGGCCCGCCGCGCGTGCCCAGTTGCATGAGCGCCTGGCACCGCCATTGCTGGCGCTGGCGTTTGCCTTGCTGACCTTGCCGCTGTCGCGCAGCGCGCCGCGACAGCAGCGCTACGGCCGGATCATGCTGGCGTTCCTGGCCTACATGGTCGGCACCAATCTGATGATCGTCGGCACCCAGTGGATCGCCAACGGCAAGACCCCGGCAGCGTTGGGCCTGTGGTGGCTGACGCTGCCGCTGCTGACAGTGGCGGTGTGGGCGTATGCGCGCGATGGCCGCGTGCGTCGGCCGAGGGCGCGCGCATGAAGCTGACACCGCGGGTCCATGATTGGTATGTCGGCCGGGTGGTGCTGTCCACCGTGCTGCTGACGTGGGCGGTGCTGTTGGGGCTGGACCTGGTCAACGCCTTCGCCAGCGAGGCCAAGAACATCGGCCAGGGCAGCTACACCTTCGGCCATGCGGTGGCTTACGTGGCCTACACCGTGCCGCGCCGGGCCTACACCTTGTTTCCCACTGCGGCTGTGATTGGCGCGCTGATGGGCCTGGGCCAGTTGGCTGCCACGTCCGAGCTGACAGCGCTGCGCGCGCTGGGCGTGTCGCGCAAACGCATGTCCGCCTCGGTCGTCGCAGCGATGGCGTTGCTGACCGCCAGCATGGTGATCAGTGGCGAAACCATCGGGCCGTGGGCACAGAACCAGGCCGACACGCTCAAGGCCAGTGCCCGCTACAACAGCGATATGGCGTCTTCGCGCTATGCCGGTCTGTGGGCACGTGAGGGCGACACCTTCCTCAACGCCTTGAGTGGTGAAGAGAAGTTGCTCGATGGGGGCGGTACCGCACTGGATCTGCACGATGTACGGCTGTATCACCTTGATCCTAGCGGCAGGATGCAGCAATTGACCTACGCGTCGGTGGCCGAGCACCGCGATGGCCGTTGGACCCTGCGCCAGGTACGTCGCGATACCTTCCAGGAACGCTCGGTGCAGCGCGAAACCTTCCCCGAATTGCCGTGGCAATCGCAATTGAATCCAGCAGCGCTGGCCGCTGGCCTGGCCAAGCCACGCAATCTGTCCGCGCACGATCTGGAGCAGAGCATCGAATACCGACGCCGCAATGGATTGGACGCGCGCGATTACGAGGATCAGTACTGGAGCCGTTGGTTTTATCCGGTCAACGTATTGGCGCTGTGCATGGCGGCAATTCCGTTCTCGTTCGGCTCGCTGCGCAGCGGCGGTCTGGGCAAGCGTCTGTTCCTGGGCATCCTGTTCGCGCTGGGCTTCTGGCTTTTGCAGCTGTTTTTCGGCCGCATGGCCGGCGCGCTCAAGCTCGATTACCGCATCGCCTACGCACTGCCGCCGATGGTGATGCTGGGCGTGTCGGCCTGGTTGTTCCGGCGGCGCAGTAGCTGACGTGCGCCGGCTGAGCCTGGCCGGATTGGCGATGTGCGTGCCGTATGCGGCACTGATTGCGTTCTGTCAGCGCTTTGCGCACGACCCGCAGGTCGACGACAAAACCCAACTGGTATGGAAGCAACTGCCGGTGATGTTGCAGATGATGGTTGCAGATGGCCTGGGCCTGACGCGCCTGCCGGTCCAGCTATCCTGGGCGACGGCTTATACGCTGATGGTGGCGCCCATGTTCCTGGCGCTTTATCTGTTGGGCTGCGTGCTGGAGAACACCTTCAGAGATCATGGCCCGGCTTGGAAAAGCCCATTCGACAAGGATGAGCGCGGACAGTGAGTTTCACTCTTCTGCCGCCGTCCTTGCGGCTATAGGCGACCTCGATTAGCTGGACTTGCAGGGTCCGTTCCGTCGCCGCCTGCTCCACATCCAACCGTCAGGTCGGTGGTTTGAAACGTCGCTGTGGTCTGGTCCCAGTTGGGCGTCCTTCACGCCGTGCGCGTGCCGCACTGCGCCGGCTGACAGTGTGAGCCGGCAGGAAGACGTAGAGAGCAATGCTCAGGTGGGTGCGGGCGGCGCGCTCGGAACCTGAGCATACGGGTCGCCTTGCCGCATCGAGCATCGGCTGCCCCGGCACAGCGGTGAGCGCCTTGGGCGTGTCAGCCGGGTTAGGCCTTGGGTCTGACCATCCGCTGCATTCTGGTTCCGCTGGCGCGGTCATGCCATGTCAGACGATCACGATCGATCCAGGCCCACCAGAATCCGAGTCCGCCCAAGGCCAGCGACAGCGTGCCCACCGCATAGCGGATCCACAGCGCGCGCCAGGAGGCTTGCGGGCCGGCCAGTTGCAGTCGCCAGGGACGCATGCCCAGGGTCTGGCCGCCGCGGCGCCAACTCAGCGTGGCGTACACCCCGGCGGCGACCCAGCAGCACAGCCAGAGCAGCCACTGCCAGACACTGAACGGTGCGATGTTCTCGCGCACCGGGTGCCCGGCCAGGGTGAAACCCAAGGTGAAACCGGCCGAAATCAGCATCCACAGCGCCAGCACCGGCCAGGCGTCGTAGCACATCGACAGTAGCCGCCAGTGCAGCAGGGCGGCCGGCTGGGGGGAATCGGATGCAGCGATCGAAGTCATGGCGCGAGCATAACGGTCGACAAGCACGGTGCAACGCCGCGCTGCGGTAGGTGCGTTTTGGTGTTTGCTCGCGCTGACGCACTCGATACATCGCGCCAGACTCGATGGAATGCTGGCGTAACGGCTGGTGCGCCAGCGACCGGTGTTCGATTGAGCGCATCCATGTGCGTGTGATCCATCCGCCCTGGCGGCAACGTGCGGTGGCGTTGACGCTGCATCCCCGGTGTCCCCGTTGTGCGTGGGCGTTCTCCCTGCGGCCGATGCATGCATCGCTACGTGTGACCACGTTGCATAACGCACTGTCAGCGGCACGCAGCGCATCCAGGCAAGTCATGCACCGGCGACCAACGACGCATCCACCCGCAAAGCGCGCGACACGTTCTATGCTGTTGCGATGTCTGCCAGCAGTCCCGCCGAACGCCGCCAACTCACTCAGCAGCTACCGCCGCTGCAGGCGGCCGATGCCGGTGTGATCGAACGTTTTCTCGACCGGTTTTGGGCCGAGCAGGGCGTGGCGCGGCAGACGCTGGAGAGCTATCGGCGCGATCTGGAAGGGTTGGCGCGCTGGCGCGACGGTGCCGGCGGGGGGGTGCTCGGCATCGACCGCGCTGCATTGTTCGATTATTTGCGCTGGCGTGCCCAGGCCAATTACTCCCCCCGCAGCACGGCGCGGCTGCTGTCGACCTTGCGTGCGTTCTACGGGCTGTATCTGCGCGATGGCATGCGCAGCGACGACCCGACAGCATTGATCGACCCGCCACAGTTGCCGCGCTCGCTGCCCAAGGCGTTGACTGAAAGCCAGATCGAGGCGCTGCTGGCCGCCCCCGAGGTGGATGGCCCTGCGGGCCTGCGCGACCGCGCCATGCTGGAGCTGATGTACGCCGCGGGCCTGCGGGTGAGCGAGTTGGTCAACCTGCCGGCGGTCGGGGTGAATTTGCGTCAGGGCGTGTTACGGGTGACCGGCAAGGGCAGCAAGGACCGGCTGGTGCCGCTGGGCGAGGAATCCCAGCACTGGTTGGAGCGTTATCTGCGTGAAGCGCGCCCGCTGCTGGCCGCGAACAAGCCGGTGGCGGCGGTGGACGGGCAGGTGCCGTTGTTCATCGACGCCGCCCGCCAACCGCTCAGCCGTCAGCAATTCTGGACATTGGTCAAACGCTACGCTGCGGTGGCCGGCATCGACCCGGGGAAGGTCAGCCCGCACGGGCTGCGCCACAGCTTCGCCACCCATCTGCTCAACCACGGTGCCGACCTGCGCGCGCTGCAGATGCTGCTGGGCCACAGTTCGCTGTCGACCACCCAGATCTATACGCTGGTAGCGCGCCAGCATCTGCAGAAGCTGCACGCCAGCCATCATCCGCGCGGTTAGTCCGCACTGCGCGGACCAGTGGCGCATGGGCGCACGGGTGATGCGCCGAGGGTCGAGCGGGGGACGACGTGCCCGGTTGGATCGGCGGCAGCACGAACAACGCGTGGCTGACGTTGCGATGCATCATCAGCTGCGCTCGGCGGTTGTGACGGTCTTGGAGTCTGGCTGGCGTCGTGCGGCAGCGCGCGCTCCTTCCTGACATGCCTCACGCTGGCGATCATCGCCGGACGCCACGCGGCTGCCGCCCCCGAACGGCAAGAGAGAACGGGCGCCACGCTCTGGGGAATCTCCATGGCGCTTTGCGACTGCGAATGTTGGACCCGGCCGCCAGGCCTGCCGAACCGCAGGTTGCATGGCGTTTGTCCAATCCGCGCAGCAACTGTTCGCTTGCCTTGATTCACAAATGTCGCGGCCGCTGCCTGGCTTCATCTGCGCTGTGCGAGAATCCAGCTACCCCATTCCATCTGGATGCGTGAATGTATCGTCTTGCCATCGCCGCGCTGCTGGGCGCGATCAGTCTTACCGCCTGCGCACAATCGTCGCAGCCTGCGGCGAGCACTGCCGGCGTCAAGCCCGCCACCGCGCCCGCCACCACCGGCAGCGTGGACCAGCGCGTGAGCACCGCGCTCAAGGCGCTGGACCCGGATTTCAAACCCGATTACATCGGTGCCGCGCCGTTCCCCGGGTTCCGTGAGGTGGTCGTTGGCGGGCAGGTGCTGTACGTCAGCGATGACGGCCGTTACCTGATGCAGGCACAGCCGTTCGATATCCAGAACAAGCAGTTCGCCGCCAGCCCGGGCCTGCTGGCGTATCGTCGCAAGCAGCTGGAGACCGTGCCCAAGGCCGACCGCATCGTGTTTGCGCCGGCAAATCCGAAATACACCGTCACCGTCTTCACCGACGTGGAATGCGGCTACTGCCGCAAGCTGCACAGTGAGATCGGTGAGCTCAACAAGCAGGGCATCGCGGTGGAATACCTGGCCTTCCCGCGCATGGGCCTGGGCAGCCAGGACCACAAGGAAATGATCGCGGTGTGGTGCGCGGCCGATCGCAAGCAGGCGCTGACGGCCGCCAAGTCCGGTCAGCCGGTGGCCTCCAAGGACTGCAAGAACCCGGTGTCGATGGAATACACCCTGGGCCAGCGTCTGGGCGTCAACGGTACTCCGGCGATCTTCGCGCCCGACGGCACCCAGCTCGGTGGCTACCTGCCGCCGGCGCAGCTGCGTGAGGCGCTGGAAAAGCGTGCCGTCGCCACCGCCGGCGGCAGTCTCTGATCCACGGCGAAGCGTCGGTGTGATGCCGCTTTGCGGGTCACTTCGGTGGCCGGCGTGAGCGAACGGAAGGCTGGAGTGCAGATGCATTCCGGCCTTCCGCGTTTTTTGCGGCAGGCTGGCGGAATCGGAGGCCTGAACCTGGCAATTCGCCCAGCTACCCATCAGCGCGCGGGCATGCTGTCGAGCAGCCAGCAGCCAGCAGCCATTGCGTCAGCGCTAGCCTCGTTGCCCGCGAGTCCGCCAGCCACGGTCACCTGTGTCGCGCAGGACGTGCGTTGGCCCCGCGGCACGGCCCCATCAACCCACCCAGTGCACGCTCAGTCCGGCGTCAATCCATCAGCTCCGTTACAATCTGCAGCCCCGTTTCTGACACGGTTCCTCGGACATGATGGTCCTCGAGGGCGCTTCCGCCCTTTCGCCGTTCCGCCGCGCTCGGCTCGAAACCCGCCTGCAAACCCTCGTCCCCGCGCTGCGCATCACCGGCGCCTGGCACGTGTACTTCATCCGCGCCGACGCCGGGCAGTCGCCCGATCAGGCCACCTTGCAGCGGATCCTGCAGGCCAACGCCGCGCCCGCCGCGCGCGATGCGGATGCCTCTTCCCGCTACGTGGTGCCGCGGCTGGGCACTTTGTCGCCGTGGTCGAGCAAGGCCACCGAGCTGGTGCGTGGCGCCGGGCAGCCGATCCAGCGCGTGGAGCGCGGTACCCGCATCGATCTGGCCGGTTGGCCGGCCGACGAAGCGATGCAGGCCGCCGTGGCCAAGCTGCTGCACGACCCGATGATGCAGTCGCTGCTCGGCTCGGCCGCGGCCGCCGAGGCGCTGTTCAACGTGCCCGATCGCGGACAGTTGCAGCGCGTGCCGCTGGATGGGCTGGAGCAGGCCAACCGTGACCTGGGCCTGGCGCTGGCGCAGGACGAGATCGACTACCTGCGCGAACGCTTCGCCGCGCTGGGCCGCGACCCGGCCGATGTCGAGCTGATGATGTTCGCCCAGGCCAATTCCGAGCACTGCCGGCACAAGATCTTCAACGCCAGCTGGACCATCGACGGCAAGCCGCAGGAACGCTCGCTGTTCCGCATGATCAAGCACACCCATCAGCAGACCCCGCAACACACCTTGTCGGCCTACAGCGACAACGCCGCGGTGGTGGAAGGCGTGCCGGCCGCGCGCTACCGCCCGGATCCGGCCAGCGGCGAGTACCGCAGCGAAGCGGTGCTGCCGTCGGCCTTTGCGATCAAGGTCGAAACGCATAACCACCCGACCGCGATCGCGCCGTTTCCCGGTGCGGCTACCGGTGCGGGCGGCGAAATTCGCGACGAAGGCGCCACCGGTCGCGGCGGCAAGCCCAAGGCCGGCCTGACCGGGTTTTCGGTCTCGCATCTGCGCATTCCGACCCTGCCGCAGCCGTGGGAAGCGCCGCGCGCGCTGAACCCGCGCATGGCCCCGGCGCTGGACATCATGCTCGACGGGCCGCTCGGCGGCGCCGCATTCAACAACGAATTCGGCCGGCCGAACCTGCTCGGCTATTTCCGCAGCTTCGAGCTGGCCGAAGGTGAGGGCCTGACCCGCGCCTACGACAAGCCGATCATGCTGGCCGGCGGCCTGGGCGCGATCGATCGCAATCAGGTCGAGAAGCTGCGCCTGCAGCCCGGCGATGCGGTGATCGTGCTGGGCGGCCCGGCGATGCTGATCGGCCTGGGCGGCGGCGCGGCCAGTTCGGTGGCGGCCGGCGACAGCGCCGAAGCACTGGACTTTGCCAGCGTGCAACGCGAAAACCCGGAGATGGAACGCCGCTGCCAGGAGGTCATCGACCGCTGCGTGGCGCTGGGGATCGACAACCCGATCCGCTGGTTCCACGACGTGGGCGCAGGCGGGCTGTCCAACGCCATTCCCGAGCTGCTGCACGATTCGGGCGTGGGCGGCATCATCGACCTGGGCCGCGTGCTCACCGACGACCCGTCGTTGTCGCCGCTGGAACTGTGGTGCAACGAATCGCAGGAACGCTACGTGCTGGGCGTGCCGCAGGCGCGCCTGGACGAATTCGCCGCCATCTGCGCTCGCGAACGCTGCCCGTTTGCGGCAGTGGGCGTGGCCACCGCCGAGGAGCGGCTGGTGGTTGGCTATGGCGTCCTCGACGCCGGGAATCGGGATTCGGGAATCGGGAATGGCAACAGCACGCTGCCGGCTGCCGATGTCGCTTCTCACCATTCCCCATTCCCCACTCCCGATTCCCGGCTTCCGATCGACCTGCCGATGGATGTGCTGTTCGGCAAGGCGCCGAAGATGCATCGCGATGCGGTGCATCCGCCGGCGCCGCAGTGGCCGGTGTTGCAGACCGCTGGGCTGGATTTGCACGAGGCCGGCCTGCGCGTGCTGGCGCATCCCACCGTGGCGTCCAAGAGCTTTCTGGTCACCATCGGCGACCGCAGCGTGGGTGGGTTGACCGCGCGCGAGCAGATGATCGGCCCATGGCAGCTGCCGCTGGCCGATTGCGCGATCACCCTGGCCGGTTTCGACACCTTCGAAGGCGAGGCGATGTCGATTGGCGAGCGCACCCCGCTGGCGCTATTGAACGCCGCCGCGTCCGCACGCATGGCAGTGGGCGAAGCGATCACCAACCTGTGCGCCGCGCCGGTGCAGACGCTGAACAGCATCAAGCTGTCGGCCAATTGGATGGCCGCCGCCGGTCACAGCGGCGAAGACGCGCTGCTGTACGACGCCGTGCGCGCGATCGGCATGGAACTGTGCCCGGCGCTGGAACTGAGCGTGCCGGTGGGCAAGGACTCGCTGTCGATGCAGGCGCAGTGGGTTGCCGGAAATGGGGAATCGGGAATCGGGAATGGCGAAACGCCAGAGCCCCCCGCTTCCACCATTCCCGATTCCCGATTCCCCATTCCCGGTGAAACGCTGAAAAGCGTGTCACCCGTCTCGCTGATCATCAGTGCATTCGCGCCGGTCGGCGATGTGCGCACGCAGCTGACGCCGTTGCTGCGCAGCGAGGAAGACAGCGAGTTGTGGTTGATCGGCTTGGGCGGTGGCAAGCAGCGTCTGGGTGGGTCGGTGCTGGCGCAGGTGTATGCCGATGACGCGGCGTTGCCGGCATTCGGTGGTGACGTGCCGGATCTGGAAGATGCGCAGCGTCTGCGCAGTTTCTTCGAATTGATCCGCGACGCGCGCGACAGCGGGCTGTTGCTGGCGTATCACGATCGCAGCGATGGCGGCGCGTTAGCTGCGTTGTGCGAAATGGCGTTCGCGTCGCGGCAGGGGCTGGATATCACGCTGGATGCGTGGGGCGACGATGCGTTCCGCAGCCTGTTCAACGAAGAACTGGGCGCAGTGGTGCAAATCGCCAGCGAGGACCGCGCCGCGTTCGCCGATCTGGTCGAGCGCCACGCGTTGACCGAATGCGCGCAGCGCATTGCACGGCCCACCGGCACGCCGCGCATCCGCGTGAGCGGGCAGGGCCGCGTGCTGGCCGAGTGGCGTTGGGAAGAGCTGTTCGATGCATGGTGGTCGGTGACCCATGCCATGCAGAAGCTGCGCGACAACCCGGACAGCGCCGACGAAGAGCGCGCGCTGGCGCGTGATTTCAAGGCGCCGGGCCTGCGTCCGAAGCTGGTGTTCAATCCATCCGAAGATGTGGCCGCGCCGTTCGTGGCGACTGGTGCACGCCCCAAGGTGGCGATCCTGCGCGAGCAGGGCGTCAACGGGCAGATCGAAATGGCCTACAACTTCGAGCGCGCAGGTTTCCGTGCCTACGACGTGCACATGAGCGACCTGATCGAAGGCCGCGTGGATTTGCGCGAGTTCGTCGGCTTCGCGGCGTGCGGCGGTTTCAGCTACGGCGACGTGCTGGGTGCCGGCCGTGGCTGGGCCACTTCGATTCTGGAGCGTTCGGCGCTGCGCGATGCGTTTGCCGCGTTCTTCGCGCGTAGCGATACGTTCGCGCTGGGCGTGTGCAATGGCTGTCAGATGCTCAGCCAGCTCAAGGACATCATTCCCGGTGCCGAGCATTGGCCGCGCTTCTTGCGCAACCGCAGTGAGCAGTTCGAAGCGCGCACTGCGCTACTGGAAGTGGTGGAGTCGCCATCGATCTTCCTGCGCGGCATGGCTGGTTCGCGGATTCCGGTGGCGGTGGCGCATGGCGAAGGCCGTGCGGAGTTCGATACGGCCGTGGACCAGGCCGCTGCACGCGTGGCATTGCGTTACATCGATGGCGATGGCGCGGTGGCGTCGCAGTACCCGCTCAATCCGAACGGTTCCCCTGACGGCATCACCGGGCTGACCAGCAGCGACGGTCGCGTCACCATCCTGATGCCGCATCCCGAGCGCACGCCGCGCAGCGCAAACCTGAGCTGGTATCCGGCCGACTGGGGCGACGACTCGCCGTGGCTGCGGATGTTCCGCAACGCGCGGGTGTGGTGCGGTTGATGGCGTGCGGCTGATCTGCAGCCGCTGATGCCTCACTCGACGGCCGTGTGCAGCGATGCACGCGGCCGTTGTCGTTTTGGCAGGGCGCGCCGCGCCTGCAGTTGCCGGGCGGTTGACGCTTCGCCGGGTGCTGCGGTCACTGGCGGATGCTCAAGCGAATCGACCACGATGGTTTTTTTAAAAGCGCCACGTTGTTCGCAGGTATCGCGATTCTCCGCAACAACGTTCTGGGTGCCGGTACATCCATGTGTGCGGCATTGGCCAGACGATGCGCTTGCCACGCTGCGTGTCGGCACCGACATCCCTCAGATTGAAGGGCACGGCCTGCGAAGCGGCCAGCCTGTTGGCGCGCCAATGATCCGACGCCTGGCGCCGCCGTCCCGCAGCGTCGTCAGTTCCTTGGCGGCAATCGCCCGAGGCATGGCTGTCCCGCGCGTCAGATGGCGGTGTGTTACCGGTGCGGCACGTTGGCCGCAGAATCGACACGCCACCCCTGCCTTTTTGCGCAATCGCGCCTGCCGGCGTCCTGCGCGCGGGGGTTTTTGTCGTTTCCCGGTCTGCCTATTCAGCCCTGAAATGTCTCTAAGGACATGATCTAGGTCGCTGTTTTCCAAAGATTTATCAAAAATCTAATAAAAGCAACCAGAACTGTGATCAAACGCGCACTTATCTTCGCTTTCTGTCAAAAACTTGACGCCTGAAATGACGGCTGTTAACACTTCGCTCAGTTCTATGGTTGGGTAGCGTTCACTTTTTGACTATCCAGGGAGCAGGTGCAAGCCGTCCCGCCGCAAGGCCCGTAGCGCGAATAACTGCGGTGAATCACAGGCTGGAACGCCTTTCGCTGCCTGGTGTTCGCCAAAACCAGTCCAACAACTCAGGAGTCGTGCGTCGATGAATCGGATTTATCGCAAGGTCTGGAACAAATCGCTTGGTGTGTGGGCCGTAGCCTCGGAACTGGCTAGCGGTGACAGCCCCGGAGCCGTTGCGTCAGCCTCGTTCATCGATCGCCGCCATCGCCTGGCACTGACCGCTGCCATCGCCCTGGCCCTGGGTGGCGCCGGATTCGCCACGCCACTTCCCGCCAATGCGCAATCGGTGGAAGTGGGTCGCGGCGCATCCGCACCGGCCAGCAAGGCCACCGCCATCGGCGCCAATAGCCACGCCAGCGCAACCGGCGCCGTGGCCACCGGCGCCGACAGCAGCGCCAGTGGCGTCAACAGCAGTGCGATCGGCCGCCAGACCAATGCGATCGGCGAAAACGCCGTAGCCATCGGCTACAACAGTTTCGTGCGCCAGAGCGGCGAAAACGGCGTGGCGCTCGGTGCCAATGCCGGCGTGAGCGGCGCAAATTCGGTGGCGCTGGGCGCAGGCTCGCGCACCTACGAAGACGATGTGGTGTCGGTGGGCAGCGGCAATGGTCGCGGTGGCCCGGCGACGCGCCGCATCACCAACGTCACTGCCGGTGTCAACGCAAACGATGCGGTCAACGTGGCGCAGTTGCGCGACGTGGCCGATGTGGCTGAAAACACCGCACTGTTCTTCAAGGCAACCCCGGGCGAAGACAGCGTGGGCGCCTATGTCGAAGGCGACAGTGCACTCGCTGCAGGCGACGGTGCCAATGCCGTCGGCACGGCGACCACTGCGCTGGGAACCGGTGCCAATGCGGTCGCCACCAACGCCACTGCGGTCGGCGCCAATGCGCTGGCATCCGGGCAGAACAGCGCAGCCTTCGGCCATAACGCGCAGGCCAATGGCCCGGCCAGCGTGGCCGTGGGCGGCGCGGCGGTCAATGAAGACGGCGAGCCGCTGATCACCAACGGCGGTGTGCCGGTCACCACCGGCGCCACCAGCGCCGGCGTCGGCGGCACCGCGGTCGGCGCCAGTGCCAATGCAGATGGCTTTGCTGCATCGTCGTTCGGCGTGGGCGCATACGCAGCCGGCGCGCAGGCGTCTGCCTTCGGTGCGGTGGCCAATGCGGGAGGCGATTACGCCACTGCCGTCGGCACCCAAACCAGCGCCAGCGGCACCAGCAGCACCGCAGTCGGCGGCCCGGTCGATCTGATTCCCGGTCTGGGCTTCTTCGTGCAGACCCAGGCCAGTGGCCAAGCCTCCACCGCGCTGGGCGCCGGCGCGATTGCGTCGGGTACCTACACCACCGCGGTCGGCACGCTGAGCGAAGCCTCCGGCACCGAAGCCACCGCCGTGGGCTACTTCGCGTATGCACCGGGCGAAGGCGCAACCGCCGTGGGTCCGGAATCCTGGGCCAGCGGCGAACTGAGCACGGCGCTGGGGTATTACAGCACCGCCCGCGGCGCCAATTCGGTTGCGTTGGGTGCCAACTCGGTCGCCACGCGCGCCAGCACCGTGTCGGTGGGCGCTGATGGTGCAGAGCGCCAGATCACCAATGTCGCTGCCGGTACCGAAGGCACCGATGCGGTGAATCTCGACCAGCTCACCGCAGTGTCCGACATCGCATCCACCACTGCGCGCTCCTTCGTCGCCACCGGCGATGGCGCTGCGATCGCACAAGGCGTCGACAGCGTGGCTGCCGGTTCCAACGCATTGGCCGACAGCGACTACAGCACCGCGCTGGGTTCGAGCAGCGCGGCATCTGCGCAGGGTGCAACTGCAGTTGGCAGCGGCGCCAATGCCACCACCGACAACGCCACGGCAGTCGGCTTCAACAGCACTGCAATCGCGGAAAACACCACGGCGCTCGGCGGCAACAGCAGCGCCTCGGGCGATGCCAGCACCGCCGTGGGCGTCACCAGCCAGGCCACCGCCAGCGGCGCGACGGCGCTGGGTTACGAGAGCATCGCCAACGGCGCGGATTCCACTGCGCTGGGCGTGGGTAGCGTGGCGTTCGGCGACACCAGCACCGCCGTGGGTGCTGCAAGCGTGGCGTTCGGTACCGACAGCGCTGCCTTCGGCGCCAATGCCGCCGCCGGTGGCACTGCATCCACCGCGATCGGCGCAAACAGCAGTGCCTTCGGTGAGCGCACCGTTGCGCTGGGCGGCGCCAGCACCGCGTCCGGCGACGACAGCATCGCGCTCGGCGCGAGCAGCCAGGCGTCCGCGCTGGGCACCACGGCAGTCGGCAGCAATGCCAACGCCAGTGTTGCCAATGCCACGGCAGTGGGGTTCAACAGCAATGCCGGCGACGACTACGCCACCGCACTCGGCGGCGACAGCAACGCATCCGGCTATTTCAGCACCGCCGTGGGCGGCACCAGTATCGCCAATGGGCGTGGTGCAACGGCGATCGGCTACGAAACCATCGGCAATGGAACTGCATCGACCGCGCTGGGTTTTGCCAGTGTGGCGTGGGGTGACGGTGGTACTGCCATCGGTACCGAAAGTCTCGCCTACGGTGACAACAGCACGGCAGTGGGCGCGAATGCGGCTGCGGCCGATACCGGCTCGATTGCGGTGGGCACCTACGCAAATGCATATGGTCCGCGTGCCATTTCGCTCGGCGGCCAATCCAGGGCGACCGGCGATGAGAGCATTGCGCTGGGTTGGGAAGCGCAGGCTGAAGGCGACCAGGGCATTGCGCTCGGCGCGCGCAGCCAGGCCGGTGAGATGAGCACGGCCATTGGTAACTACGCCAGCGCCAGTGCCTCTTCTGCCACGGCAGTGGGGAACAACAGCAGTGCTGTTGCTAACGACGCTACCGCGCTGGGTATCGTCAGCATGGCGTCGGGGGATTCCAGTACGGCCATCGGCGGTTTCAGTGTCGCCAATGAGCGTGATGCAACGGCGATCGGCCAGGCAAGTATCAGCAGCGGTGTCGCATCGTCAGCGCTGGGCTCCGCCAGTGTTGCGCGGGGTTTTAACAGCACCGCAATCGGTACCGAAAGTTTGGCCGATGGTTACTACAGCACTGCGCTGGGCGCGAGTGCGCGGGCGAACAACTATTCGTCAACCGCCTTGGGCACTTACGCAAACGCGGTGGGGACAAGCGCCACTTCGCTTGGCAGCCAGTCCTTTGCGCTTGGTACCGAGAGTGTCGCGCTGGGCTGGCAATCCAATGCTTCGGGCGAGCAGAGCATTAGTCTCGGCAGCGGTGCGTATACACCTGCCAACAACAGCGTTGCGCTGGGTGCAGGTTCGCTCGCCGATCGCGCCAACACGGTGTCGGTGGGTGCAGCCGGAACCGAGCGGCAGATCGCCAATGTGGCTGCGGGCACGGAGGGCACCGATGCGGTGAATCTGGACCAGCTCAACGCCGTGGCTGGCACCGCCGAAAACACCGCGCGTCTGTTCGCCGGCACCGGCACCGGCACAGCCGATGCGCAGGGCGAAGACGCGACCGCCGCCGGCTCCAATGCCACGGCCGACGGCGATTACAGCAGCGCGTTCGGGTCCAGCAGCCAGGCCACCGCGATCGGCGCTGTGGCCATCGGCAGCGGCGCCAGCGCCAGCGCGCAATACGCCCATGCGGCCGGTTACAACGCAGCGGCCAGCGGCTTCGGCAGTGTGTCCAATGGCGCCTTCAGCCAGGCCAGCGGCGATTATGCCGTGGCCGTGGGGGGCGAAAGCGAAGCGGCCGGCGCGCAGAGCACCGCACTCGGCGCCGCCGCCGGCGCCTATGGCGATGGCTCGCTGGCGGTCGGTGCGCTGAGCGAAGCGCAGGGCAGCGAATCCACTGCCATGGGCTATTTCGCCAGCGCCAGCGGCGAATCGGCCACCGCCGTCGGCGCGGAGAGCGTCGCCAACGGCACCAGCGCCGCGGCGTTCGGCTTCGGTGCCGAAGCCACGTCCAATTACTCCACCGCCTTGGGTGGCTATTCCACCGCCAGCGGTTTCAACAGCACGGCGCTGGGGAATTTCAGCACTGCCAGCGGCTCCAACACCGTTGCCGTGGGCGGCGATGCAACTGCTACCGGCGCCTACAGCGTTGCGGCCGGCCAGGGCAGTGTGGCCAGTGGTTACCACAGCGTCTCGGTTGGTGGTGCCTTGCTCGGCCTGTTGCCGACCGAAGCCTCCGGCGATTACTCCACTGCGGTCGGTGGCGCGGCCTGGGCACCGGGCCTCAACAGCACCGCGCTGGGCAACTTCGCTGAATCCACCGGCGAAGGCAGCGTGGCATTGGGTGCCGACTCGGTCGCCGATCGCGACTTCGCGGTGTCGGTGGGCAGTGCTGGTAACGAGCGTCAGATCACCAATGTTGCGGCCGGTACGCAGGGTACCGACGCGGTGAATCTGAATCAGCTCAACGCCGTTGCCGAAACCGCGCAAACCACCAGCAAGTACTTCAAGGCCAGTGGCAGCGCCGACAGCGATGCCGGTGCCTATGTTGAGGGTGATGACGCCCTGGCGGCAGGCGAGGGCGCCAATGCCACCGGTAACGGTGCCACCGCACTGGGTGCGGGCGCGCAAGCCGTGGTCGACAACGCCACTGCAGTGGGCGTCGGCGCAGTGGCTGGCGGTATCGGTGCGGCCGCGGTGGGCAGCAATGCCCAGGCGTTGGGCGAAAACAGCAGCGCGGTCGGCAGCAACGCGTTGGCCAGCGATATTGGCGCCACGGCACAGGGTGCGGGTGCGCAGGCGATTTCGACCTACACCACCGCCATCGGCAGCGAAGCGGTGGCCTCCGATAATCAGGCCATCGCTGCGGGTTTCCGCAGTACCGCCTCCAATGTCGGTAGTGCCGCCTTCGGTGGCTACAGCGAATCCAGCGGTCGCTTGTCGTCGGCGCTGGGCTACGGCGCAGTAGCGTCGAGCGATTACAGCACCGCCGTCGGTGCCGTTGCGTTGGCCTCCGGTGCCAGCGCGGTCGCCGTTGGCGAATTCAGCGAAGCCACCGGCGATGAGAGTGTGGCCGTCGGCGGCAGCACGTTCTTCGGCTTCATCCCGGCACGTGCCTCCGGCACGGGCGCAGCGGCCTTCGGTGCCGGTGCCTGGGCCACTGCGGACTACACCACCGCCATCGGCTGGAACTCCTATGCCGACGGCGTCAATGCCACTGCGTTGGGCCAGAGCGCCGCCGCGCTTGCCGACAACACGCTTGCATTGGGCGGCGGCAGCCGCGCCAATGCGGTGGGTGCCAGTGTGATCGGTGTGGATGCATCGGCCACCGGCATCAATAGCACCGGCGTCGGTCGTCAGGTCAACGTCATCGGCGAAAACGCGGTGTCGGTGGGCTACAACTCGTTCGTGCGCCAGAGCGCAGTCAACGGCGTGGCACTGGGTGCCAATGCCGGCGCGACCGGTGCTGATTCGGTGGCCTTGGGCTCGGGTTCGCGCACCTATGAAGCCGATACGGTGTCGATCGGCAGCGGCAATGGTCGCGGCGGCCCGGCGACGCGCCGCATCGTCAACGTCAGCGATGGCCTGGCGGCGACCGATGCGGTCAACAAGGGACAGCTGGATGCGGTATCTGCCGATGTGCAGAACACCACCAGCAAGTTCAAGACCACCGGCGACGCGGTGGCCACGGCGACCGGCGACCGCAGCACTGCGGCCGGCTCCGGCGCTGCTGCCACTGGTGCACGTAGCGTGGCGATTGCCTCCGGCAGCCGCGCATCGGCCACTGGTGCAAGCGCGATGGGGGTGGACAGCAGCGCCAGCGGCGTGAACAGCACCGCGATGGGCCGGCAGACCAACGCCATCGGCGAAAACGGAGTTGCGCTGGGCTACAACTCCTTCGTGCGCGAAAGCGGCAGCAATTCCGTGGCGCTCGGTGCGAATGCCGGTGCCAGCGGTGCCGATTCGGTGGCACTGGGCTCGGGCTCGCGCACCTATGACGCCAATACGGTGTCGGTGGGTAGCGGCAACGGTCGCGGCGGCCCGGCCACGCGTCGCATCGTCAACGTCGGCGCCGGCGCGATTGCCAGTGCCAGCACCGATGCGGTCAATGGCGGCCAGTTGTTCCAATCGTTGAGCAATGCAGCCAGCTTCCTGGGCGGCGGTGCGGCGATCGGCGCGCAAGGCGTGTTCGTGGCGCCGACGTATGTGATCCAGGGTGCCAGCTACACCAACGTCGGTGCGGCACTGACTGCGTTGGATAGCAAGGTCAGCGAGCTGGATGCACGTAGCGGCACTGCTCCCGCCAGCACCGCAGCACGCACCGTGTCGCTGCGCACCGCAGCAGTGCCGGCAGTGCCGGCGACTGCCGTCAGCGATGCGGCAAGCAATGTCGCAAGCACTGCGAGCGAGGCAACAGCCGCAGTGCAGGGCACGTCCGCCGCTGCAGTGGTCGGCGGCATCACGCCGGCCGCCACCTCCACGGCGGTCGGTACGGCAGCGGTGGCCAACCACGTCACCGGCACGGCAATTGGTGGCAGCGCATATGCGCATGGCCCCAACGACACCGCGATCGGCAGCAATGCACGCGTCAATGCCGATGGCAGCACTGCGGTGGGTGCCAATACGCAGATCGCGGCCGTGGCAACCAATGCCGTGGCGATGGGCGAAGGCGCGCAGGTCACCGCGGCTTCCGGCACCGCGATCGGCCAGGGCGCACGTGCCACTGCACAAGGTGCCGTCGCCTTGGGTCAGGGGGCGGTTGCCGATCGTGCCAACACGGTGTCGGTGGGCAGCGTCGGCGGCGAGCGTCAGGTAGCCAATGTGGCCGCCGGTACGCGCGCCACCGATGCGGTCAACAAGGGCCAGTTGGATAGCGGCGTTGCTGCGGCCAACAGCTACACCGACAGCCGCTACAACGCGATGGCCGACAGCTTCGAAAGCTACCAGGGCGATATCGAAGATCGTCTGCGCCGGCAGAACCGTCGTCTGGATCGCCAGGGCGCGATGAGCTCGGCGATGTTGAACATGTCCGCCAGCGTGGCGGGTATCGCTTCGCAGAACCGCATCGGTGCCGGTGTCGGCTTCCAGAACGGCGAGTCGGCACTGTCGGTGGGCTACCAACGTGCGATCAGCCCGCGCGCCACGGTCACCGTGGGCGGCGCGCTCAGTGGTGACGACCGCTCGGTCGGCGTGGGTGCCGGTTTCGGCTGGTAAGCGCGGTTGCATCAAGCGCGGCGGCGCCAGGTGCGCCGTCGCGATCTGTAAGGCCTGAGGGGGCGGGCAAGGACCGTGGCTGGGCCGGCCAACGGATTCGCATGGAGTGATGGCCGTACCAGGGGTGGCCGACAAGGACGCCGCGAACCGCACCGCGGTACGCAGTGATTGCGCTGGCTGCTCCAAGCCTGATTCACGAAAAATACGAAGAGGACTTCACCGTGATCGACAAGCATTTCCGTCTCAACCCGCTGACCGGCGCCATCCTGATGATGGCTCTTGGTGCGTCTGGCACCCTCGCTGCCGCCCCCAAACTGCTGGTCAAGGAACCGACCCAGGCAGCTCCGGCCGGCGCAGCGTTCGCTAGCCGGTTGATCGTGCGTTACAAGGACAACACCGCTGCTGCGACCGATCGCAGTAGCAAGCTGAGCGCCGTGCAGGCCGCTGTGGGCCGCGTTGGTGTCAGCACTGGCGCGCGCAGCAGCGCTGCCGCCGCCAAGGCGACGTATGTGCGCAAGCTGGGCATCGGCTCGGACCTGATCAAGCTGTCCAGCACGCTGAGCGCCGCGCAGGTGGACAAGGTGGTGATCGAACTGAAGAACGACCCGTCCGTGGCCGACGTGCAGATCGACCGCATGCTGCGCCCGATCGACATCAGCAAGAGCGTCCCCACCACCGATGTGAGCCCGCAGCTGGTTCCCAACGACCCGTTGTACGCGCAGTACCAGTGGCACCTGAGCAACCCCAATGGCGGCATCAATGCGCCGGGTGCGTGGGATCTGTCGCAGGGTGCGGGCGTGGTGGTGGCGGTGCTGGACACCGGCATCCTGCCGGGCCACCCCGATTTCGCCGGCAATATCCTGCAGGGCTATGACTTCATCACCGACGCCGAAGTCTCGCGTCGTCCCACCGATGCGCGCGTGCCGGGTGCACTCGATTACGGCGACTGGGAAGAGGCCGACAACGTCTGCTATACCGGCTCGGTGGCGAAGGAGAGCTCCTGGCACGGCACCCATGTCTCGGGCACCGTGGCTGAAGCGACCAATAATGGCGTGGGCATGGCTGGCGTGGCGCCGAAGGCGACCATCCTGCCGGTGCGCGTGCTCGGGCGTTGCGGCGGTTACACCTCCGACATCGCCGATGCGATCGTGTGGGCTTCCGGCGGCACCGTCGAAGGCGTGCCGACCAACACCAACCCGGCTGAAGTGATCAACATGAGCCTGGGCGGCGGCGGCGCCTGCGATTCGGCCACCCAGCTGGCGATCAATGGCGCCGTGTCGCGCGGCACCACCGTGGTGGTGGCGGCCGGCAACAGTGGCGAAGATGTGGCCAACCACTCGCCGGCCAGCTGCAACAACACCATCACCGTTGGCGCCACGCGCATCACCGGCGGCATCACCTATTACTCCAACTACGGCAGCAAGGTGGACCTGTCCGGCCCCGGCGGCGGCGGCAGCGTGGACGGCAACCCGGGCGGTTACATCTGGCAGGCCGGCTACACCGGTGCGACCACGCCGACCTCGGGTAGCTATACCTATATGGGTCTAGGCGGCACCTCGATGGCCTCGCCGCATGTGGCTGGCGTCGTTGCGCTGGTGCAAAGCGCTGCAATCGGTCTGGGCGACGGCCCGCTGACCCCGGCTGCGGTCGAAGCGCTGCTCAAGCAGACCAGCCGCCGCTTCCCGGTGACCCCGCCGGCCAGCACCCCGATCGGCAGCGGCATCGTCGATGCCAAGGCCGCGTTGGAAGCGGTGTTGGAAGAGCCGTGCGACCCGGCCACCGAGAGCTGCGCACCGAGCGCTATCGAGCTGACCAACAAGGCACCGGTGGCTGGACTGAGCGGCGCCGCCGGCAGCTCCACGCTGTACAGCTTCGACGCCAAGGCCGGCGCCGTGCTCAGCTTCATGACCTACGGTGGCACCGGCGATGTGTCGATGTACGTCAGCTTCGAGGCCGAGCCCAGCGCGACCAGCTACGACGCCAAGTCGACCCGCCCGGGCAACAGCGAAACCGTGCGTTTCACTGCACCCAAGGCTGGCACGTACTACATCAAGTTGGTCGGCGCGGCGAGCTACGCGAAGCTGACGCTCGTTGCACGACAGTAAGTAGCGAAATAGTGTGACCGATGCCCCCGGCCAATCACCGGGGGCATTGCTTTTCAGGGCGATTCAGATGCGTGCGGTTGATCGTCGCGGCAAACTGCTACAGTCGGCGCCGGACCAGTGGAGACGAGTGTGAACGCGGTTGCCGTCGATCCTATCGAGCATCGAAATGCGGAAATGCGCATCGTCGATGCGCTGCTTGAACGCCGTCGTCTGAAAGACACCGATCTGCTGCGCGCGCGCCAATTGCAGACCGAATCCGGCATGGGCTTGCTCACGTTGCTCGGCCGCCTGGGTTTGGTGTCCGAACGCGATCACGCAGAAACTTGCGCCGAGGTGCTCGGCCTGCCGTTGGTGGATG
Source organism: Xanthomonas prunicola (assembly GCF_002846205.1). GTDB lineage: Bacteria > Pseudomonadota > Gammaproteobacteria > Xanthomonadales > Xanthomonadaceae > Xanthomonas > Xanthomonas prunicola. The sequence goes on along the minus strand of NZ_PHKV01000002.1, from coordinate 249,552 downwards.
CACGCCAGCTTGGCGACACCCCGCCGGAAATGCTGCCCGAAGTGCAGAGTCTGTCGCTGCGCTTTCTCAAACAATTTCATCTCTGCCCGGTTGGCGAACGCGATGGCCGGCTGGAGCTGTGGATCGCCGATCCCTACGACGATTACGCCATCGATGCAGTGCGTCTTGCTACCGGCTGCACGCTGCTGTTGCAGGTGGGCTTGCGCTCGGAAATCGACGATCTGATCGAGCGCTGGTACGGCCAGGGCCGTAGTGCGATGGGCACCATCGTCGAAACCGCCGATGGCGATGCCAACAGCAGCGACGACATCGAAGCGCTGCGCGATCTGGCCTCCGAAGCGCCGGTGATCCGCTTGGTGAATCTGGTGATCCAGCACGCGGTGGAGCTGCGCGCCTCCGACATCCATATCGAACCGTTCGAAAGCCGGCTCAAGGTGCGTTACCGCGTCGACGGCGTGCTGGTCGAAGGCGAAAGCCCGCCGGCCAAGCTCACTGCCGCAGTGATCAGCCGCATCAAGATCATGGCCAAGCTCAATATCGCCGAACGCCGCCTGCCGCAGGACGGCCGCATCATGCTGCGCGTGCAGGGCAAGGAGCTGGATCTGCGCGTCAGCACCGTGCCCACCGCGCATGGCGAAAGCGTGGTGATGCGTCTGCTCGATCGCGAAACGGTGGTGTTCGACTTCTACAAGCTCGGCTTTACCGAAGAGTTTTTGCCGCAGTTCCGTAAGGTGCTGGAGCAACCGCACGGCATCATGCTGGTGACCGGTCCCACCGGCTCGGGCAAGACCACCACGCTGTACACCGCGTTGAGCCAGCTCAACACCTCCGACGTAAAAATCATCACCGTCGAAGACCCGGTGGAATACCAGATTGAGGGCATCAACCAGATTCAGGCCAAGCCGCAGATCGGGCTGGATTTCGCCAACGCATTGCGCAGCATCGTGCGTCAGGATCCGGACATCATCATGATCGGCGAAATGCGCGATTTGGAAACCGCGCGCATCGCGATCCAGTCAGCGCTCACCGGCCATTTGGTGCTGTCCACGCTGCACACCAATAACGCGGCCGGCGGCATCACCCGTCTGCTCGACATGGGCGTGGAGGATTATCTGCTCACCTCCACCATCAACGGCATCCTGGCGCAACGGCTTGTGCGCAAACTCGATCTGGCCAATGCCGAACGCTACGCCGCATCGCCCGAAGAGATCGAACGCTTCAATCTGCGCCGTTTGCAGCCCGAGGGCGAGATTTTCCTGTATCGGCCGCGTCCCTCGACCACCGCACCTACCGGTTATCTGGGGCGCACCACCATCGTCGAATTCCTGGTGATGAACGACGAATTGCGCCGCGCGGTGATGCGCCGCGCCGGCATGGGCGAGATCGAACAACTGGCCCGCCAGGCCGGCATGCGCACCATGTACGAGGATGGCTTGTCCAAGGCCTTGCGTGGCGAAACCACCATCGAAGAAGTCCTGCGCGTCACGGAGGATGCGTGATCGGTAGGGTGGCAGGAACGCGCTTGGCAGGCACCGCACCAACGATCTGCCAGCACATCGACCCACGGGCTCCGCTGCGCCTGGAAAGTGATATGTGCACGGCGCCGCCAGTACGCAGCGATGTGCCTTTCCCGATTCCCGATTCCCGATTCCCCAATCCCGGCCTCCCAGCCTGATGCCTCTCTACCGCTACAAAGCCCTGGACGCCCACGGCGAAATGCTCGACGGCCAGATGGAAGCGGCCAGCGACGCCGAAGTGGCGCTGCGTCTGCAGGAGCAGGGCCATCTGCCGGTGGAAACGCGCCTGGCCACCGGCGAAAACGATTCGCCATCGCTGCGCATGTTGTTGCGCAAGAAGCCGTTCGATAACGCGGCGCTGGTGCAATTTACCCAGCAGCTGGCGACGTTGATCGGGGCCGGGCAGCCGCTGGATCGCGCGCTGTCGATTCTGATGGATCTGCCCGAAGACGAAAAAAGCCGGCGGGTGATCGGCGATGTGCGCGATACCGTGCGCGGCGGTGCGCCGTTGTCGTCCGCACTCGAGCGCCAGCACGGGCTGTTTTCCAAGCTGTACATCAACATGGTGCGCGCGGGTGAAGCCGGCGGCAGCATGCAGGACACGCTGCAACGGCTGGCCGATTATCTGGAGCGCAGCCGCGCGCTCCGGGGCAAGGTGATCAACGCGTTGATCTACCCGGCGATCCTGCTCGCGGTGGTGGGCTGCGCGCTGCTGTTCCTGCTCGGGTATGTGGTGCCGCAATTTGCGCAGATGTACGAAAGCCTGGATGTGGCGCTGCCGTGGTTTACTCAGGCGGTGTTGAGCGTTGGCCTGCTGGTGCGCGACTGGTGGCTGGTGCTGATCGTGGTACCGGGCGTACTGGGGCTGTGGCTGGATCGCAAGCGTCGCAATGCCGCATTCCGTGCGTCGCTGGACGAATGGTTGCTGCGCCAGAAAGTGGTCGGCAGCCTGATCGCCCGGCTGGAAACCGCACGCCTGACACGCACGTTGGGCACCTTGCTGCGCAATGGCGTGCCGCTGCTGGCGGCGATCGGCATCGCGCGTAACGTGATGTCCAATCTGGCGTTGGTGGAGGATGTCGCTAACGCGGCCGACGATGTCAAGAACGGGCACGGCCTGTCGATGTCGTTGGCACGCGGCAAGCGCTTTCCGCGGCTGGCGCTGCAGATGATTCAGGTGGGCGAAGAATCCGGCGCACTGGATACGATGCTGCTCAAGACCGCCGACACCTTCGAACTGGAAACCGCGCAGGCCATCGACCGCGCACTGGCTGCGCTGGTGCCGTTCATCACGCTGGTTCTGGCCTCGGTGGTGGGGCTTGTCATCATTTCGGTACTCGTCCCGTTGTATGACCTCACCAATGCAATCGGCTGAGAGCGGAGGTCACTGCAACGGTGCAGCCATCAGGCGAGCGCAGCCGATGCTCGGAATCGGCCTGGACCGCTCGTACACTGCACATCCTGCGCGCGTGCTGCGCCCAATGACCAAGCGCGCGCAGCGCTATGCCAGTCGTCTTGACCGGGTAGCGTATTCACAACAACGTTCCGGTGACCGCACGACACCCATGCGGGAACCATTGCAATGCCCGCCGTGTCATCTGTTGGCGGCAGCATCCTTCATCGACGCGCAAGGAAATCGTTCATGATCAAGCGTTCCATTACCCGCAGTCCGTCGCGCGCAGGCCAGGCCGGCATGAGCTTGCTGGAAATCATCATCGTCATCGTGCTGATCGGTGCGGTGCTCACGCTGGTTGGCAGTCGCGTGCTCGGTGGTGCCGATCGCGGCAAGGCCAATCTTGCCAAATCGCAGATCCAGACGCTGGCCGGCAAGATCGAGAATTTTCAGCTCGACACCGGCAAGTTGCCGAGCAAGCTCGATGATCTGGTGACCCAGCCCGGCGACAGCAGTGGTTGGTTGGGTCCATACGCCAAGCCGGCCGAACTCAACGACCCATGGGGCCACACCATCGAATACCGCGTGCCCGGCGACGGTCAGCCGTTCGATCTGATGAGCCTGGGCAAAGACGGCAAGCCCGGTGGCAGCAGTTACGACGCGGACATCAAGTACCAATAAGTCCTCGCCATGCGCGTTGCGTGTCAGCCGTTGCGTCATCCGCATGGAGTGGTCGGCCCTGGTCGGGCACGCACGCGTGGCACCTCGTTGTTGGAGATGCTCCTGGTCATCGCATTGATCGCAATGGCCGGTGTGCTCGCCGCCGCGGCATTGAACGGCGGCATCGACGGCATGCGCTTGCGCACTGCCGGCAAGGCGATCGCCTCGCAGCTGCGCTATACGCGCACCCAGGCCATTGCCACCGGCACGCCGCAGCGGTTTTTGATCGATCCGCAGCAGCGTCGCTGGGAAGCGCCTGGCGGTCATCATGGCGATCTGCCGCCCTCGCTGGAGGTCCGCTTCACCGGCGCGCGCCAGGTGCAATCGCGACAGGATCAGGGCGCGATCCAGTTTTTCCCGGATGGCGCATCTACCGGCGGGCGCATCGATTTGCAGGTCAAGGACGCCAGATGGCGCGTAGACGTGGGCTGGATCACCGGTGAGGTGCGTTCGGGCCCCTTGCGGACGCCATCGCCATGAAGCGTCAGCGCGGTTACACCTTGATCGAAGTGATCGTCGCCTTCGCCTTGCTAGCGTTGGCATTGAGCCTGTTGCTTGGGTCGTTGTCCGGCGCCGCACGCCAGGTGCGCGCTGCCGATGAAAGCACGCGTGCCACACTGCACGCGCAATCGCTGCTGGCGGTGCAAGGTATCGAAAAGCCGCTGGAGCCCGGGCAGCAACAAGGCGCCTTCGAGAACGGCCACTTTCGCTGGTCGATGGAGGTGCGCCCCTACGACGAACCGCGGCGCAACCGGCAGGCGCCGATGTCGCCCGGTGCGCATCGTCTGCTGCAACTGACCTTGGTGGTGCGTTGGGGTGAGCAGCCCAATCAGATGCTGCAATGGCGTACGTTGCGCTTGGTGGCGGCCAATACGCAGGGTAGCCCGCCATGAGCCGTTCGCGCAGCGCGGGCTTCACGTTGATCGAAGTGCTGCTGGCCACGATGTTGTTGGTCGGCGGACTGGCGTTGGCGTTTGCCACCTTGCGTTCGGCCAGTGCGGTGAGTCAGCGCGGCGAAGCGATCGCACAACGCAGCGAGCGCGTGCGTGCAGTGGAAGAATTCCTGCGGCGGCGCTTGGCCGCGGCATTGCCGATCGCCATGGGCATCGATACGCAAAGCCAGCAGCCGATCCTGTTCATCGGCGAGCCGCAACGCCTGCGCTTTGCCGCAGACGTGCCGGATTATCTGGGCCGTGGCGGGCCATATCTGCACGACCTGTCGGTGGCCGGCGAGGGCGATCAGCGCAACCTGCTGATCGCCCTGACCATGCTGCAATCCGGCAAGTCGATCGAAGAGAGCACCCCGCTGCGGCCGGAAACACTTGCCGAAGGCGTGCAGCAGGTGAGTTTTCGTTATCGCGGCATGGATCCGCAAACCGGCCGGCTGAGCAAGTGGCTGCCGCAGTGGGAATGGCACGACCGCCTGCCGCTGATGGTGCGCATCGAGATCCGCAGTGACGATGCCGCATGGCCGCCGATGGTGGTGGCGTTGCCGCAATCCAGCAACCCGGGTGCAGGGCAATGATCCGCTCGCGCGGCGCCGCGCTGGTGCTGGTGTTGTGGTTGATCGCATTGCTCACCGCGATGATCGGTGCGTTCGCCCTCACTGCACGTGTGGAGGCGCTGCAGGGCAGCATGCTACGCAACGGTGCGCAGGCGCAGGAATACGCGCGCTCTGGCCTGGAATACGCATTATTTCGCTTGCAAGACCCTGACAGCCAGGCACGCTGGCGTCCGGACGGCCGGCGCTATCGCTGGCAAATGGACGATGTCAGCGTGGAGATTCGTATCACCGATGAAAGCGGCAAGGTGGATCTGAACATGGCCGAGCCCAGCTTGCTGGCCGGTCTGGTGCGCGCGGTGGGTGGCGACCAGGCCAATGCCACGCGCATCGCCGGTGCCATTGTCGATTGGCGCGATACCGATTCATTGAGCCAGCCGGGCGGTGGCGCGGAAGATCGCGATTACGCCGATGCCGGTCTGCCGTATGGCGCAAAAGACAGTCCATTCGAAACGCTGGGCGAACTGCGCCTGGTGCTGGGCATCGATGGCGAGCTGTATCGCAAGCTGTTGCCTAACGTCACGCTGTACAGCGGTCGTTCGCGGCCTGAAGCGCGTTTTGCGCCCGCTCCGGTGCTCACCGCGATGGGGCTGGATGCGCAGCAACTACTGGCCCAGCGTGACGCGCCGCTGGGTTTGCCGGGCAGCGAGGCGACGGTCGGTGGCTCGGGCACTTATAGTATCGAGAGCCGGGCGCGACTGAGTCAGGGACGCGAGGCCGTGTTGCGGGCGGTGGTGTCGACCAGCGCGTCTGCATTACCAGGGTCGGCCTATACCGTGTTGCGTTGGGAAGAGGGAGCAGCAGTGCAATGACCGCATGGCGGGATACCTTGGGTCGTATCGGCGTACGCGCCATGCCGGGAGCCGGAGGCTTCTGGCGTTGGTGGCAGCAATCGCTGCTGGCCTGGCTGCCGCAGTGCTGGCAATGGCAGTTGGGTCTGTCGCAGGCACGCCTGTTGTTGCAGCAGGACGGCGACGCGCTGCAGTTGCTGCGCCAGCGCGACCAGAGCTGCGACAGCGTCGCCAGCCTGCCGTGGCCGGTCCATCCGCAGGAAGTGAATAGCTTGCTGCCGACTGCGCTGGAAGGCCTGCCGCGGCATTGGCTGTTGCCTGCCGCACATGCGCTACGCCGGCCGTTGCGCCTGCCCGCAGCGGCAGCAGCGCGCTTGCAGGATGTGGCGCGTTTCGAGATCGATCGGCAGACCCCGTTCACCGCCGACCAGGTGTATTTCGATGCGCGTGTGCTCGACGTGCGCGAAGACGGCCAGCTCGATGCCGAACTGGTGGTGGTGCCGCGCCGCATGATCGATGGCCCGGCCGGCGTGCCGGACGCATGGAATAGCGCGCTGTCGGGCATCGATGTGGCCGACGCCAACGGTTTGCCGCTGGGTGTGAATCTGCTGCCGCCGGCGCGCCGCCAGCGCCGCAGCGACCCGATGCAGCGCTGGAATCTGTTACTCGCCGCCGCGGCGCTGGTGTTGCTGGCCGTGGCCGGCTGGCTGCTGCTCGACAATCGCCGGCAGGCTGCCGACGATCTGCGTGCCAAGGTGCAGGCCAATGCTGCGCGCGCACGCCAGGTGGCTGCCGAACGCCAGCAATTGATGGACTTGGTCGAAGGCGCACGGTTCTTCCAGCAGCAACGCGCGACCCGCCCGACCTCGGTGGAGATCTGGGACGAATTGAGTCGGCGTTTGCCCGGTGGCACCTATCTGGAAAAATTCTCGGTCGAAGGCGGGCAATTGCAGTTGATCGGTTTGAGCAACGAAGCCTCCTCGCTGGTGCGTCGTCTGGAGGGCTCGCCGCTGTGGCGTACGCCGTCGCTGACCGGCGTGCTGCAGAGCGATGCCGGGCGCAATGTCGACCGCTTCACCATCACCGCCGAGCTTGCCGGCCCCGATGCGAAGGAGGCCGGCGATGCCACGCAGCGTTAAGCGCGATCGTTGGATCGCTTTGGGCCTGCTGTTGCTGGTGATCGGCGTGGCGTATCTGGTGTTGGTGCACCCGTGGTTCACCCAACCGATGATCGCGGTGCAGGACGACCTGCAAGCGTTGCGCGAGCGCGAACTGCGTGTGCGCGTGCAATTGCAGCAGGCACCGGAAGTCAGCAAGCGGCTGCGGCAGGCGCGTCAGACGCTGGAAAGCCGGCCGGGCTTCTTGCCGGAAACCTCGGCCGAACTCGCCTCCGCCGGGCTGGTGCAGCGGCTGGAGCGTGCGGTGGTGGAAACCAGCCCCGGCAACCGCAGCTGCGCCATCAGCAACCGTTCGCCGCTGCAGCCGGAGAGCAAGAACCGGTTCACCCGCGTGGCGGTGCAGGTGCGTTTGCGCTGCGGCACGCCGGAACTGGCTTCTGTGCTGTACAGCCTAGAAAACGGCACGCCGCGATTGTTCGTGGACAACCTCAACGTGATGGCACAGCGCTACCAGCTTTCGCCCAACGAAAGCGGCAACGGTCTGGATATCGCCTTCGAATTGGCCGGTTATCTGCGTCCGGGCGCCAACGCCGCGCCACTGAACAACGAAGCCGCACCTACCGCTCCCAACGCCGCGGAGGCCAGCAATGCGCCTTGACATGATCGGCCTGCGCACCTGGTTGCTGGCCACCGTGGTCGGGTGGGCACTGCTGGTGTGCGTGCTGGCCGTCGCCGGCCTAGGCAAGCGCGTCGAGCTGCTGCCTGACGACCCTGCGCTGGTGCAGCGGCTGCCTACGCTGCCGGCACCGGCACCGGAGCGCCTGGGTGCATTCGAAAAATATTCGGAAATCGCCGCACATCCCGCATTCGCCGAAGACCGCCTGCCGCATCCGTTCTTCCTGTCCGGCAACGACGGCAGCAACGCCGCTTCGACAGTGCGCCTGACCGGCGTGCTGCTCACCGATACCTTCAAGATGGCGACGTTGACCCTGGAACCGCAGGATTCGGTGCGCGTGCAACTGGGCGGTGATGCGGTCAAGGGCTGGCGCCTGCTCGCCTTGCAGCCGCGTAGCGCAACCATCGAAGGTCCCAGCGGCACGCAAACGCTGGAATTGCATGTGTTCAACGGCCAGGGCGGGCAGCCGCCCACCGCCAATGCCGCTGCACGTGGTGCTGCCACGGCGGCCCCGCCGGTGCCGTCTCCCGACGCTGCGGCGGTTGCCACGCCGCAGCCGCCGCAACAGCAACAGCAACAGCAACCCGTGACGCCTGTGCAACAGCCTGGCGGACAGGCACCGCCGACGGTGCCGCCGCAGCGCAGCGATGGCGTGCAGGAAGCCCCACGCCCCTCCGACGATCAGATGCGTGCCATCCGCGAACGTATCGAAGCCCGACGCCGCCAGCTGCAACAGCAGCGCCAGAGCGGCTCTACCCCCGGTCAGACCCAATGAGTGAACGCATGACGCCGCGCCTGTTCCCCGTGTCCCTGCTGATTGGCCTGCTGGCCGGTTGCGCCACCACTCCGCCGCCGGACGTGCGCCGCGACGCGCGCCTGGATCCACACGTCGGCGCTGCCGGCGCTACCCAGACCACCGCCGAGCAGAGTGCCGACGGCAATCCCACCGCCAAGCCCAGCCCGGTGATCCGGCGCGGCAGCGGCACCATGATCAACCAGAGCGCCGCGTCCGCGCCGGCGCCCACGCTGGGCATGGCCAGCAGCGGCAGCGCCACCTTCAATTTCGAAGGCGAATCGGTGCAGGCGGTGGTCAAGGCCATCCTGGGCGACATGCTCGGCCAGAACTACGTCATCGCCCCGGGCGTGCAGGGCACCGTGACCCTGGCCACGCCCAATCCGGTGTCGCCGGCGCAGGCCTTGAACCTGCTGGAAATGGTGCTGGGCTGGAACAACGCCCGCATGGTGTTCAGCGGTGGCCGCTACAACATCGTGCCGGCCGATCAGGCGCTGGCCGGCACGGTCGCACCCAGCACCGCATCGCCGTCGTCGGCACGCGGTTTCGAAGTGCGCGTGGTGCCGTTGAAGTTCATTTCCGCCAGCGAAATGAAGAAGGTGCTGGAGCCGTACGCGCGCCCGAATGCCATCGTCGGCACCGACCCGGCGCGCAACGTGATCACCCTGGGCGGTACCCGCGCCGAACTGGAAAACTACCTGCGCACCGTGCAGATCTTCGATGTGGACTGGCTGTCGGGCATGTCGGTGGGTGTGTTCCCGATCCAGTCCGGCAAGGCCGAAAAGGTCTCCGCCGATCTGGAAAAGGTGTTCGGCGAGCAGAGCAAGACGCCCAGTGCCGGCATGTTCCGCTTCATGCCGCTGGAAAACGCCAACGCGGTGCTGGTGATCACCCCGCAGCCGCGTTATCTGGATCAGATCCAGCAGTGGCTGGATCGCATCGACAGTGCCGGCGGCGGCGTGCGGCTGTTTTCGTACGAGTTGAAGTACATCAAGGCCAAGGATCTGGCCGATCGGTTGTCTGAGGTGTTCGGCGGGCGTGGCAATGGCGGTAATAGCGGTCCTTCTTTGGTGCCGGGCGGTGTTGTGAATATGTTAGGTAATAACAGTGGCGGGGCTGATCGGGATGAAAGTCTTGGAAGTAGTAGTGGTACCACTGGTGGAGATATAGGTGGCACGAGTAATGGTTCGAATCAGTCGGGTACGTCAGGGAGCTTCGGCGGAAGTAGCGGCAGTGGCATGCTTCAGCTACAGCCTAGTACCAACCAGAACGCTAGCGTCACGCTGGAGGTGGAGGGCGACAAAGTTGGTGTTTCGGCAGTCGCTGAGACCAATACCTTGCTCGTGCGCGCAAGCGCTCAGGCGTGGAGCTCTATTCGTGATGTAATTGAAAAGCTCGATGTAATGCCGATGCAGGTTCATATCGAAGCGCAGATTGCAGAAGTAACCCTGACTGGCCAGCTGGAATACGGTGTTAACTGGTATTTCGAGAATGCAGTAAATGCGCCTATAAATGCAGATGGTAGTGGCGGCGCTGGGTTGGCACCCGCTGTGGGAAGAGGTATTTGGGGGGATGTATCTGGGAGCGTTACAAATAATGGTCTTGCGTGGACTTTCTTAGGGAAAAACGCGGCCGCGATAATTAGCGCATTGGATCGGGTCACGAATTTGCGTCTTCTTCAAACTCCTTCGGTTTTTGTACGGAACAATGCCGAGGCTACGCTCAATGTTGGGTCCCGTATTCCTATCAATTCGACATCGATCAACACTGGGCTAGGTAGTGATAGTAGTTTTTCTTCTGTGCAATATATTGATACTGGTGTTATTTTAAAGGTGCGTCCGCGCGTAACCAAAGATGGTATGGTTTTCCTGGATATTGTTCAGGAGGTTAGTACACCAGGTGCACGTCCTGCTGCATGCACCGCTGCAGCAACCACCACTGTGAACAGTGCTGCCTGTAACGTGGACATTAATACTCGGCGTGTCAAGACCGAGGCAGCTGTTCAGAATGGAGATACAATCATGCTGGCTGGTTTAATTGATGACACGACTTCAGATGGCAGTGACGGCCTACCCTTTCTGAGCAAGCTACCAGTTGTAGGGTCTCTTTTTGGACGCAAGACACAGAATAGGAATCGTAGGGAAGTTATTGTTCTAATTACGCCATCTATAGTGCGTAACCCTCAAGATGCGCGAGATTTGACGGATGAATACGGTCAAAAATTCAATGCTATGAAACCGATTGAGAAGGATTGATGCTCGTTAAAAGTAGGTGGTATTTCTGATCATTAGTTGCTGTTGGAAATAATAGGCCAACTTAGGATTTAATATGAACAAGAGTAGCTCAAAACTTTTAATTAAATCTGTGCTAGCAGTTTCTGTTTTTTCCGGTTTTTTTGTAACGAGTGCCCAGGCTGTTCCGTTTAGTGTGACTTACAATGGGGAAGCATCTGGTCCGCGCTATGAGACCGCCCGAATTGATGCTATTGGGTATGCAAGAATGCGTGCCTATTTTGATGGTTGGCTTGGAGCAAATACTCCGCAAGTGGCAGATAAATTATGCCCTTTAACTAATCTTATTTGGTATCAGCCCAACGGCTCGGCGGGCGGTTATGTAGTGATAGCTACTATTACATGCACGAAGCAAATCCCTGGGTAATTTGTAATCAATTTATTTTAATATTGTATTATTTTGCTCCTTTTCTAGGCTGAGTAATGGTTGAGGCTTTGCCTATTGTTCTAATGAGCGTTGGTTTGGATGAGCATCGACTTGACGCTTGTTTAGGCGCATTGGATGCAGCCACGCCCGCCGGTACGCGGGTGTGGCTGGCCGACGATGCGCAGGCCGGCCCGCGCGGCCGTGCCGTGATTGAACATTGGTTGGCGCGCACGCCGTTGCAGGCGCATCACACCCGCCGCCAGCGCATGCTCGGCGAGGTGGCGCATCTGGATGAAATGCTCAGCGGCTGCGGCGATGCCGATGTGGTGGTGTTGGGTGTGGATGCCTGCCCGCTGCCGGGGTGGTTGAATCAGCTCAACGCCTGCTTTGCGCGCGATGCGGCGATTGCCACCGCCACGCCCTGGAGCAATGTAGGCGAAGCCTGTGGCTGGCCGCGACTGGGCGAACTCAACCCCATGCCCGTCGCGCCGGACCGACTTGCCGCCGCCTGCGCCGCAATGCCACCGCTGCACCCGGAACTGCCCTCGGCCACCGGCCACGCGGTACTGCTGCGCGGCAGTGCGCGGCACAAGGCCGGTGGTCTGGATGCCAGCAGTTACGGCTCGTGGTACGCCGCGCTGGTGGATCTGAGCTTGCGCATGGGCGGGCTGGGATGGCGCAATGTGCTGTGCGAAACCGCCTTCGTCGCCTCGCCGCACGAAGGCCGCCCGGCCGATGGCGACATGGATGCACTGGCCACCCGCTGGCCGGCCTGGCACGCACGTCTGGCCAACTTCCTGATGCACGACCCGCTACGTGCACAGCGCGATCAACTCGCGCAGTTGCTGGCCGACTTGCCGCCGCCGGATCCGCAGCGCAGTCTGTTCGACGCGTAGTGATAGCGCGGCCGAGCCTGCCCGCTGCATTGAGCGGGAGCGGCGATGGAATGACCAAGAGCGACTGACACGAACAACCACGCAGTTGCTAGGCGGACACAGATGCTGCGGCCTGCGTCATCTTTTTGAGCATGTACCCGTAGCCACCTCAGTCGTTTCTGCGACATGTGGTCAGCCGCAGCGAGGTCGCAACGACGCACTGCATATGCAACGAGAAAGCAGTGAGGGATGCGCACCATCGATTCCCGATTCCCGATTCCCGATTCCCGAACTAATCCCGAATCCCGAATCCCTAATCCCGGCTCTAAAGCGCCGGCCGCATCGGTGCCTCGGTGCGCACCACCACTTCCAGCGCATCGTGGCGCCAGGATTCGATATCCAGCTCCACTGCGCAGCCGTCTTCGGCGTAGCTGATCCGCTGCAGTCGGAAGCAGGGCGTGCCGGTGGTGGACTGCAGCAACAGGGCTTGCGCGGCGTCCAGCCCGGCCGGATGCATCGACACCTGCGCGCGGCTCAGGAACAGCCCGAGTTTCCGGTTGAACACGCTCGACAGCGAACCGGCCAGGTCCTGCTCCAGCAGGCCGGGCGCCCAGGCAGCCAGCACCACGTTGGTTTCCAGCAGCACCGCGCGGCGGTCGATCCAGCGCCGGCGCTGCAGGACGAACACCTCTTCGTGCGGACTCTGCAACTGCAACGCCGCCGCGTAGGCAGTACCGGCGACTTGCCGGGTGGCACGCAACAGTTCGGTGCGTGGCTTGCGCCCTTGCGCGGCCACGTACTGCATGAACCCTGCAATGCTGGTGGGGTCGTAACGCACGCGCGGTGCGCTGACAAACCAGCCGCGCCGATTCTCGCGGTAGATGCGGCCCTCGGCTTCCAGCTGCTGCAAGGCCTCACGCAAGGTGATGCGGGTGCAGCCGAAGCGTTCGGCAAGTTCGCGCTCCACCGGCAGGCGCTGATCCGGGCCCCATTCGCCGGCGGCGATCTGCGCGGAGACGATTTCGGTGATGGCGTGTTGGCGCGACGCGCTCATGCGGCGATCCGCCGATGGTGGCTGCGGCGCAGGTGCAAGGCAGTCAGATGAGAGAGGTGCATGCGGCGATGGTAAAGAAGAACGCGCCCGCAAACTGCAGGTGGCTCAGGCAAGGCCTGCCAGGTTCTGCTGCTGTTGGGTTTTCCAGCTGCGCCATCCATACAGCGCCAGCAGCACGAAGCCTGCATACAGCAGTGCGGTGGGATACAGCCCCTTGCTGACGAACACGCCTACGTAGATGCAATCGAGCACGACCCACAGTATCCAGTTGGCGATGCGCTTGCGTGCGGCCCAGACGCTGGCGACCAGGCTGAAGCTGGCCAGTGCCGCGTCCAGCCACGGCAGTGCGGCATCGGTGCGGTGATGCATGTAGGCACCGAGTGTGGCAGCGAACACGGCACCGATGCACAGCGAGATCCACAGCTCCGCCTGCGGCATCGGCAACGGGCGAATGCGTGTCTGTGTGGCTATCCCGCGTTGCCACTGCCACCAGCCGTACAGCTGGGTCAGCACATAGACGCCTTGCAGCAACATGTCCGAGTACAGCTTCCACTGATAGAACAGCCAGGCATACAGCGCCACCGCCACGATGCCGGCCGGCCAGCACCAGCGAATGCGCCGCGCGGTCAGCCAGACACCGAGCAGGTTGATCACGACGGCGGCAGATTCGAGCAATGACATGGAAGGTCTGGGGAGGATGTCTGATGGAAGAGGGATCGAGGGCAGGGACGCAGAACAGTTCAACGCGATCGTGCAGGCAGGCCGAGCGCGTTCACCGCCTGCAGCCGCTACCTGCAGCGCACGCGGCCCGCGCAGCACCGCGGTCGTAACCCATGCAGCTCATGCGTCAGCGGATCGCATGGCCGCATCGGTTGCGTTTAGAAATCCACCTGCACAGTCAGACGCGCCGTGCGCGGCGCGCCCGGGAACAGGTACGCATCGCCCTGGTATTCGCCGCTATCGCGCCAGTAGCGCTTGTCGAACACGTTGTCCACGTTCAAGCGCCAGGTGGTGGCCAGGCCGCCCAGCGCGGTGGCGTAACGCGCGCCCAGGTTGGCCACGGTGTAGGCCGGCACGCTGGCGTTGCCGAGCCGGTCGGCGAACTTGCGCCCGCTGTATTGCGCGCCTGCCAGCAGCGCCAGGCCATCGATGCCGGGCACGCTGTAATCGGCCTGCAGGCTGGCGCGCAGCTTGGGCACGTTGATGGCCTGGTGGCCTTCGTACTCGGCAATGTCGGTGTCTTCGGCGCGCGCGCGGATCGCCGCGACGCTGGCGAAGATGCGCAGCTGCGCGGTGGCCGCGCCATCGGCCGACAATTCCAGGCCGCGGTTGTGCAGGCGGCCCTGTTGCACATAGCGCAGGCCACCATCGGCCTGCGGCTGGGTGAACTGGTAGGCCTGGCGGATGTCGAACAGCGCCGCGCCCAGGCGCAGGCCGTCGAGATCGAATTTTGCGCCGGTCTCCAGCTGGTAGGCATTGGTCGGCGGCAGGATCTCATCGGCGTTGTCGGCAAACCACGGGGCGGTGCCGCCGGCGGCCAGGCTCTTGGCGTAGCTGGCGTACAGCGATACCTGCTGCTGCGGCTTGAACAACAGCGCGGCCTGCGGCAGCACCGCATCCTTGCGGGTGCGCCGTTCCAGCAGGCCATCGCGGTCGAAGGCGCGCTCGTCCAGGCGCACCGCGCGCGCACCCAGCGCCAGTTCCCACTGGGTGCCCAGGCCGATGCGGTCGGCCAGCACCAACGCGCGTTGACGGCTATCCAGGCGGCGTTGCTTGGGGTCCAGCGCCACATCGGTCTGCGCGAACAGGTCCGGGTCGCGGTCGATGCTGCCGCTGCCGACGAACTCGTTGACCGAGCCGAAGCGATCGATGGTGCGGCGTAGCCAGTCGCCGCCGATGCTCAGGTGATGCTCCAGTACGCCGGTGACCGCATGGCCTTCGAGCGTGGCGCGTAGTTGATCGTGCACGCGGGTATCGTCGGGGCTGCGATAGTCGTAGACGTCGTACTCGCCTTGCGCGCTGAAGAAGTTGGGCGTGGCGATGTCGGCACAGCTTGCCGCGCCATAGCAGCCCCAGGCGAATGCGGAAAAATCGTTGATCGCCGAACGGCTGCGCGAGGCCTCGGCAGTGGCGCGCCAGTCGTCGTTGAACTGATACGCATAGCGCAGCTGCGCATTGAGCGAATCCATTTCCACCGGTCGTGCCCACGGCTGGTAACCGAGCAGGCGGTGCACATCGATGTCGCGCGGCACCTGCGTGCCGCCGAGCAATTGGTAGCCGGGCACCGAGCGCTGTTGCCGATGCTGATATTCCACGTCCAACTGCAGCAGCGCTTGCGGGGTGATCTTCCAGTCGCCGGCCAGCGACAGGAAATTGCGGTAACCGTCGGCGTGATCGACATAGCTGTCGATGTCTTCGCGTGCGGCATTGACCCGCAATCCCAGCCTGCGTTCGACGCCGAACCAGTCGCCCAGGTCGGCGGCGATGTAGCGCGAGCCTTGTTCGTCGGTGCCCAGGGTCACGCTGCGCACGTGCTCGGGCCGCTTGGTGCGGTAGTCGATCAGCCCGGCCGGCTCGTTGACGCCCGATTGCAACCCGGCCAGCCCCTTGAGTATCTGCACCTGCTGCTTGTTTTCCAACGCGATCGATTGTTCGCCCACCGCACTCATGCCATTGATGCGGTAGCTGTTGGCGGCATTGAGCGAATAGCCACGCACCACGAAGTTTTCGTAATAGCCGATCGGCGCATACGCATCGCCAGCGGAGGCATCGGCGCGCAATACATCACTGAGGACGCGCGCCTGACGATCGAGCAATTGCGCACGATCGATGACCGCGATCGACGCGGGTGCGTCCAGTAGCCGGGTTGCGCCGAATCCGCTCAATGCGGTGCTGGTCTCGATGCGCTCGCCACGCACGTTGACCGCATCCAGTTCGACGGCATCGGCGTCGGATTGCTGCTGCGCCAGTGCAGGGGCGCAACACAGCGCCAGTGCTAGCGCGAGCGCGAGCGGGCAGCGGGAGAGCAGGGGGAAGGTCACGGACATTGGCAAGGCTCTACAGAGAAAGGAAGGCGCTCACGGCTGCTGACGCGCACGCGCGTGCAGATGCTCGAGCAGGTGCTGACCATCGGCGCTGGCAAACCAGTCCGCGTGGCCGAGCAGATAGCGGTGATAGGCGATGTCGGCGTTGGCGGACGAACGCGTGATGCCGGCGAAGTATTCGATCTCGCTCAAGGCGAAGTCGGCATGCACGATCGGCAGCAATGCGGCCAGGCGGCGCAACTGGTTGGCATCCAGTGGACGATGTTGCGCGTAGCCATCCAGCAACGCGTCGAGCAGAGCCAGCTCGGCCTGGGCGCGTGCGCCGGTGTCCAGCCGCAGCCAGGGGATGAGGTTGCGCTCGATAGCGGTCGCCAGGTCGAACAGCGCGCTGCTGCAATCGCTCAACCCGAAATCGAAGATGGCGCTGACGCGGGTGTGCCCATCGTCGGTGTCCCACAGCAGGTTGGAGGCGTGCCAATCGCCATGCGTCCACAGCGGCGGTAGCGCGTCCGGTGCGGACAGTAGCGGCCACGCACGCGCATGCCAGGGCAGCAGATGGGTGGCGAGATCGTAGTGCCAGGGCCGGTGCTGCAAGGCGGCTGCCAGGTGCGGACGCGTTGGCAAGACATCGTGCAATGCCTGCACCGGGTCCGCCTGCGCAAACAGCCGCAGATTGGCAACCAGCACGCTGGTGGAGCGCGCCGGCGCATCGAAGCCCTGGGCAGCGCGATGCAGTTGCGCCAATGCAGCACCGGCCGCCCGCGCATGCGCAACATCGGTGAACGGCGTCCACGACAGGGCATCACGGTAGAGGTCGCGCCCGGCGCCGACGCGCTGCACTTCGTACACCCAATCGTCGTACGCCAACGCGGTGCGGCCCTGGGCGTCGTGCAGCACTTCCACCACCGGCGCGCCGGCCCAGCGCAAATGGGCCATAAAGCTGTGTTCCTCGCGCAGCGCGGCGACGCTGCGCACGCTACGGTGGTGGCGTTTGACGATGACCGGGCCGCTTTCAGTGTCCACGCAAGCCGCAGCCGAGAACGGGCGCGCGCTATGCCATCGCACCGCATTGAGCCGGCCCGCGGCTGCAAACCCCTGGAGCGCGCGATGGATTTCATCGGTGGTCAGCACCGGCCAGTCCGCCAGCGCCAGTTCCAGGCTCATGCCATGCACCTGATGCGGCACATTCATGGCCCGACTCCCGTCAGCAGGAACCGTGCGGCATTGGCGAGTGGTATAGACCAGTGAATCGAGGGTGAGGACGCGGACTCGGCGCGCGCGCCGTCAAGAACAAGAACGGCGCTGCCGGGCCGTTGTCGCATCGCATCCGCCATCAGGCTGCAGCAATGCAATGAATGAAAAGGCAGCGCGAAACCGCAAGGTCGCTAACCGTCATCTCAACAATCAGGTGTGGGAGTGCACCAAAAGCGGCTGGCAGAACGTCTGGCGATCAGATGGGCACGGGCGGTGTGCTCTGAAGCGGATGCATGTGTGGTACGTGCATCGAATGCCGCCCGCGTTCGTCTGGTGGCTGCGCAGTCGTTTTGCTGGTCGCTCAAAAAGTCGCAAACGGAGACCGCGTGGCGGTTCCGGGCGCGCAGTATGCGCCTTGCGGCGATGGGTCGCCATGCTGCATGGCGTATTCGCGCGAATGACTGCTGGCAAGCAGGAGCGTGGCGCAATCTCCACCCCGCCCGCGAACATCGACGCAATGCAGCCGCGCCAGCGCCTGATGCTCAGCTTGCAGCTGCGAACTCGAGATGGCGCTGCGTCGCTCCGGCACCGGATAATGGCCGGATGACTCCCGTCCAGATCGCCGCCGTCGTCGTCACCTATCAGAGCAGCAGCACCATCGATGCCTGCCTGTCGCGGCTACGTGCGGCCGACGGCGTCAGCGAGATCCGGGTGGTCGACAACGCCTCCAGCGACGACACCCTGGATGTGGTGCAGCGGCATGCGCTGGCCGATGCGCGGGTGCACTTCATCGCCAACCCGGACAATCCAGGCTTTGCTACCGCCTGTAATCAGGGGGCGCGCGACTCGCAGGCGCCCTGGCTGGTCTTCATCAACCCGGACCTGATGGTCGACGCCGATACCCTGGTGCAGTTGTGCGCGCGCGCCGACGGGCATGCGGCGGTGCTGCTGGGGGTGGAGCAGGTGGACGAACAGGGGCGGCCGGATGCGGCCGTGCGCCGCCGCGACCCGGACTTTGCCGCGATGCTGCGCGCGCCGCGTGACGCCGCCAATCTGGCGGTGCCGGCCGATCCGTCGCGGGCCCTGCAGCCGGTGGATGCGATCTCCGGCGCGTTGATGCTGATGCAGCGCAGCCTGTTCGACCGGCTGCACGGCTGGGACGGCAATTACCGCCTGCATGCCGAAGACCTGGACCTGTGTCGACGTGCCCGCCAGTCCGGTGCCCTGGTGGCGGTGGCCAACGATCTGCAGGTGCTGCATGTGCGCGGCGTCTCCAGCCGCGCGCGGCCGTTCTTCGTGGAATGGCACAAACATCGTGGATTGTGGCGCTATTTTCTCAAGTTCGAGGCTCGTCAGCGCGGGGTGTTCACCCGGCTCGGCGTCTGGCTGGCGATCTGGACCCACGCGGCTGTGCAGGTGCCGCGTTTGTTGCAGAAGAAATGACGTCAACTGCGTTAAATTTGTGATAAATCAGTGATGAGTAGCGGGCTGGAACTGTGATACGTTCCGCCCCGAAGTGTGATCAGTCCCGAGCTTCCTGTCCCTCCCTGGTCCCCCATCAGGAATCGTGCAATGTCTTTACAGAACGACCCGCAGTTGCGGGTCCGTCAGCCGTGCGCTACCCCGCTGCAGTCCAGCCTGGTTGTCTCGCCGTCTCACTCCAATCCACCCCGGCGCCGTGCGCCGTCCGTTCTGGCATCGGCGCTCGCATTGAGCTGCCTGCTGGTCGCGTTGCCGGGCACCGCCCTAGCCGGTGCCTGGACCCAGCCGCAGGGCGACACGTTGGTGATCGTCAAGGCGTTGCATAGCGATGGCCGCGGATGGTTCGACGACAGTCACCATCGCACCACGTTTGGCGACGGCCAGCAGTTCGACGGCAACGGCCGCGCCCGCCAGGACCAGCTCAACGTGTATGTCGAGCATGGTGTGACCGACAAGCTCAGCTTCATCGGCAATTTTTATTTCAATGAAGTTGGTTTTAGCAGCCACGATGCCTCCAACGGCCGGCAGCAAACCACGACGACCGGTTTTGCCGATCAGGAAATTGGCCTGCGCTACGCGCTGCCAAGCGCGCAGAACGACGTCTGGCGTAGTTCGGTGCAGGCACTGGTCAGCATCCCTGCGTATGGTCGCAGCAAGACATATCACCCGAATAATCCGTCGCGTGACCCTGCGCTCGGCCTCGGCGACTACGGTCTGGAACTGCGTTATAGCCTTGGCCGCGGCTACACCCTCGGCGATCACAACGGTTACGTCGATCTGGGCGGCGCGGTGCGCCTGCGCGGCAGTGCCGCCTCGGACGAAGTGCGGGTGGATGCGTCTACAGGCTTGAGCCTGGCCCCGAGCTGGTTGTTGTTGGGCGAAATCAACGTGATCCAGGGCCTGGGCAATGGGCGCAACGACGCTTTCATCAGCGGCGAGACGCCTGCCGATTCCGGCTTCGTCGCCACCGGCACCAACTACGATCTCACCAAGCTGCAGTTGTCCGCGCTGTACACGGCGCCGGGTGGCAGCCAATGGCAGCTCGGATATCAGCAGCCGGTGATGGGCCGCAATACCGGTGCCGCAGGCGGGCCATTCGTGGCCGGCTGGTGGCGTTTCTAAGGGCTCCTCTACATGACGGTCACCTGCGAAATGGAAGCGCTGGGACGCGCGCCGGACATCGGCCGCGAGCGCGGTCTGCTGGGCCGTGCGCTAGTTTCGGCAGGCGTCATCACCGATGAACAGCTGCGTTCGGCGCTGGCCTTGCAGCAACGCTGGAACTCGCGTCTGGGCGATGTGATCCTGGCCCAACGCGGCGTGCCAGCGCAGCGGTTCTACGCCATCGTTGCGGCGCACTTCGGGTTGCAATTCATCGATCTGGTGCAGCAGTCACCGGATCCTGCGCTGCTCACCCCCGGCGATCTGGATAGCTACGCGCAACGCTTGGTGTTGCCGTGGCGGCGCGAAGACGGCGTGCTGGTGCTGGCCGTGGCCGACCCGGACCCGGCGTTGTTCGCCTGGGCGCGTGAGCATTACGGCCAGGACGTGCGCTTTGTCGGTACCGCCAAGTTCGACATCATCTGGAGCCTGCAGCGCTATGCCGATGAGCAGCTCACCGACAACGCGTTGAAT
This sequence comes from Xanthomonas prunicola, assembly GCF_002846205.1. GTDB lineage: Bacteria > Pseudomonadota > Gammaproteobacteria > Xanthomonadales > Xanthomonadaceae > Xanthomonas > Xanthomonas prunicola. The sequence goes on along the minus strand of NZ_PHKV01000002.1, from coordinate 229,044 downwards.
CTGCTCGCGGCGCATGCGCCGACGTATTCCGCACGCCAGGTCGTCACGCGCGGGCAAAAGTTCGTGTTGTGGGCGTTGGCTGCGGTGATGCTGGTCATGCTGGTGCTGTTCCCGGTGCCTGCATTGATCGTCGTCAACGTGCTGGTGGCGCTTGGCTTTCTGGCTACCTTCGGTTTGAAGTTGCTGCTGGTGTGGTTTGGCTCGCGCCACCGCATCGACATCAAGGTCACCGAAGACGAAGTGGCCGCGTTGAAGGATGACGACCTGCCGGTCTATACCGTGCTGGTGCCGATGTACAACGAGCCGGAAGTCCTGCCGATTCTGGCCAACGCGCTGCGCAAGCTGGATTACCCGATCAGCAAGCTGGACGTGAAGCTGGTACTGGAAGCTGACGATTTCGACACCATCGAAGCGGCCAAGAAGCTTGGCCTGGAAGCGTTCTTCGAAATCATCCGAGTGCCGCCGTCGCAGCCCAAGACCAAGCCCAAGGCCTGCAACTACGCGTTGCACTTTGCGCGCGGCGAATTGCTCACCATCTACGACGCCGAAGACAAGCCCGAGCCGGATCAGCTCAAGCGCGTGGTGGCGGCATTCCGCAAGGCCGAGAAGGATGTGGTGTGCATCCAGGCGCGGCTGAACTACTACAACGCCGACGAGAACTGGCTGACGCGGATGTTCACGCTGGAGTACACGCTCTGGTTCGACTTCTACCTGCCGGCGCTGGAATACCTGCGCATTCCGATTCCGTTGGGCGGCACCTCCAATCACTTCCGACTGGACGTGTTGCGCCAGGTGCGCGCGTGGGATCCGTACAACGTCACCGAAGACGCCGATCTAGGCGTGCGTCTGATCCAGAACGGTTACCGCGTCAACGTGGTCAATTCCACGACGTTCGAAGAAGCCAACGTCAGCATTCCCAACTGGATCCGGCAGCGTTCGCGCTGGCTCAAGGGCTATATGCAGACCTGGCTGGTGCACATGCGCGACCCGGTGCATCTGTATCGCAGTACCGGCTTCAAGGGGTTTTGGGGGTTTCAGTTCTTCATCGGCGGCGGCTTCTTCACTGCCTTGGGCGTGCCGGTGCTGTGGGCGCTGTACGCAGTGTGGATGCTCACCGGCACCACGATGTTCGAGCGCTTCTTCCCGCCGTGGTTGGCTGCTGTCTCACTGGTCAATCTGCTGCTGGCCAATGCGTTCTTCATCTACATCACGCTGGTCGCTGCGTTCAAGCGCGACTACTTCAAGTTGGCGCCGTACGCGCTGACGGTACCGTTCTACTGGGCGTTGCAGTCGATCGCTGCCTACAAGGGGTTGTGGCAGTTGATCCACAATCCGTTCTATTGGGAGAAGACCACGCATGGCATCAGCAAGCATTCGGAAAACGAGCGCCGTGCCGCACTCGAAGAGTGAGCCGGTCGCGCCACGTCGCGATAGCGGGCTGCCGGCGTTCCTGGTCGCTGTGGTGGCGCTGTCGCTGCTGAGTCAGCCGTTGCTGGTGCAGTCCGCAGGCCCCGCGGCGCCTGCGCTTGCGCCGGGTGTCGGACTGCCGGCGACCGGGGTGTTGGGGTGGGTAGTCGATCTGACCCAGCACAGTTGGAATCTGCCGTTCCAGGTGTGGCCGTTCGTGGCGGTGGCGGCGAACGCGTTGTTCCTGTCGCTGCTGTGGCGCGATCTGGCCGGTGTGTTCGGACGGGGCTGGGCCAGCGGTCTGACGTTGCTGGTGGGTTGCAATCCGTTGTTCCTGCTGCCGATCGCCGCCGGCGGCAGTCACGCGGTGGGATTGCTGGCCTTTTACGGCTTGTGCCGCACCTTGCGCCGGTTGCAGGCGCAGGTGGAAGCGTTCACTTATCTGCGGATTGCCGGCTGGTTGTGCATTCTGCTGTGTCTGGATCTGCAGACGCTGGCGCTGTCGACGATGGTCGCGCCGTGGCTGTTGTTGGTGATGCCGCCGCAGATGCTGCGCAAGGCGCCGGGTTCGTTTTACCTGGTGTGCTATTTGCCGTTCGCGTTCCTGATCGGCATGTGGGCGTACGTCAATCTGCTCGTGTTCAAGGCGCCGTGGCCAACGATGCTCAGCATCGCGCCGGCGTTCAACCCACTGCCACTGCCGCTGGCGGGTCATGCCGAAGGCTGGTTGCCGGCGGTACGTTGGGGCGTTGCGGCAGCGGTGTGCTTCCCGGTCCTGGCGCTGGTGGCGCGGACGCGTAGTGGCGCGTTGACGCGTGGCGTGGTGGCCAGTGCCGGCACCGTGATCTGCGCGGCAGCGTTGTCGTTTGCGTTTGGCTGGGCTGGCTTCGATGCCTTGCTGCTGCTATGGGTACCGGTGGCGTTGTTGTTGCGCGCGTTGCAGGCCGACCAACGCGGCCAAGCGGCCGGGTTGCTGCTGCTGGGCCTGGTGGGTGCGGTCTGGGCACAACCACAGGGCTGGGGCAGCTGGATGCGTAACGCAGCCAGCGACGAACAGTCCCTGATGCAGGGCGAGCCTGTCGTCACGACGCCGCCGACGGCGTTGCCGGTGAGTGCATCTGTTGTTCCTGCTGTGCAGGATGGTGGTGTGGTGCAGCCGGCGATCGCGGACAGCGCTGCCGTGGCGCCAGCTGCCACAGCACCTGCGGACAGTGCCGAGTCGGCAAACCCGTCAGCGGCGACGGTCGCGCCGACGGACAAGAGCAATGCATCCTTGCGTGCGACGGCGTGCGCCCAGCACGCGGCGCCGTCGAATGCGGGGGTGGCTGCTGCATGTTCAAGCGCGTTCTAAGCATCGCAACGTTGATCGGCGTGTGTCTGTTGGCAAACGGATGCAATGCCGCCGCGCCCACCTGGATGGGCGCCAACGTCAAGGTTTCCGCTAACGCACCGTGGGAAAGCCAGGCTGCAGCACAGTCGCTGGATGCATTAGCCAAGACCGGCGCCAGCAAGGCGCTGCTGGTCGCGTTCGTGTGGCAAGCCAACCCGCAGTCCAACGATCCGGTATTGGGCAGCGACAGCAGTGTGGAGGCCATGCGCGCTGCGTTGCGAGCAAGTGTTCAGGCCGGCTTGCAGCCAACGCTCAAGGTGCATGTCTGGATTCCGGGGCACTGGGCGGGCGATGCCGCGCCCACCGATCAAGCAGCCTGGTTTGCGGCGTATCAGAACGCGCTGCTGCCGTTGGCCAAGCTGGCCCAGGACGAACATGCCGAAGCGCTGGTGATCGGCACCGAGTTGCGTAAGTTGCAGGATGCGCCGCAATGGCCGGCGTTGGTCGCGGCAGTGCGCAAGGTCTACAACGGAAAACTGCTGTATGTGGCCGACGGCATGGAGCATGCCGAGAGCTTCCGCTATTGGTCGTTGTTCGATGCGGTGGGCACCAGTCTGTATCCGCGCCTCTCCGAAGCTGCCGATGCGCGGACCGCCGAAATGACCGCTGCCGCGCAACGCTTGCAGCAGTTGGGTCAGCGTGTGGGTAAGCCGGTGTGGGTGGCCGAGCTGGGGTTGCGTTCGGCGCGCGGCAGTCTGGCGGCGCCGTGGGAAAGTCCGGAGCAACGCACGGCCGCCGTCGATACGAAGCTGCAGCTGCAGGTGCTGCAACAGTGGCGCAAGGTGCTGCAGGCGCATGGCGTGGAAGGCATTGCGTTGTGGTGCTGGTACACCGACCCCAAGGCCGGCGGCCCGGGCGACAGCGACTTCACCGTGCAGGGCAAGCCGGCGGAGCAGGTGCTGGCGCGCTAAGAGCGGCGAGTGAACGCCTGCGCTTGCCGCGCAGGGCGGGGCGCCAAGGTGCTCGGGATCGACAGGCAGCGCTCGCATGCGACGGTTCCTGCGAGCCACGGAGACCCGGCTGACGACTGCTCGTTGCGGTTGTCAGCCGCTGTGGATCGCTACGACACGAGCGTGTTGCGCAGGTTCGCAGCGCGTCAGGCGGCCGCGGCGGCCGCGCATTGGTGATTGCGACGCGGACCTTCCGCTGATGAATGCACGACTCAGGACGAGTTGCGACTAACTAGCGCCTCGGCGAGCCCAGGCACGCGCCTCGGACGCAGGTCCGGGGCACGGCGCGGTCACTCGGGTCTTGACCGGTGCACACGCCGGCATCGCTGCAGCGGGCATAATCCGGCGCCATGATCATCCATTCGCTGCTCGACACCGATCTGTACAAATTCACCATGATGCAGGCGGTGCTGCACCAGCACCCTGCGGCGCAGGTGGATTACCGTTTCAAATGCCGCACTCCCGGTGTGGACCTGGCCCAGTTCATTGACGAGATCTCGCGCGAGATCGATGCGCTGTGTCGGTTGCGGCTGCGCGAAGATGAGGTGGATTACCTGCGCAGCCTGCGTTTCATCAAGCCGGACTTCGCCGACTTCCTCGCCTTGTTCCATCTGGATCGCAAGTATCTGAGCCTGGCCGCATCGGCGACCCACCCGGGCGAGATCGAGCTGACCATCCGCGGGCCGTGGCTGCACACCATCCTGTTCGAGGTGCCGCTGTTGGCGATCATCAACGAGGTCTGGTTCCGCAATACCTCCGAGCCGGATTTCGAGGAAGGCCGCAGCCGTTTGCGCGAGAAGGTGAGCAGCCTGCGCAGCATGCCGGCCGGCTGCAAGATTGCCGATTACGGCACGCGCCGGCGTTACTCGCGGCAGTGGCATGGTGAGTTGCTGCCGCTGCTGCGCGATGGCCTGGGCGAGCAGTTCGTTGGCACCAGCAACGTGTATTTCGCCATGCAGTACGGGCTGACCCCGCTGGGCACGATGGCGCACGAGTATCTGCAGGCATTCCAGGCGCTGGGACCGCGATTGCGCGATTCGCAGGTGGCCGCGCTGGAGTCGTGGGCGCGCGAATACCGTGGCGATCTGGGCATCGCGTTGTCGGATGTGGTCGGGCTGGATGCGTTCCTGCGTGATTTCGATCTGTATTTCTGCAAGTTGTTCGATGGCATGCGCCACGATTCGGGCGACCCGTTCGAATGGGGCGAGCGCGTCATCGCGCATCTGGAAGCGCACCGCATCGATCCACGCGCCAAGGTGCTGGTGTTCAGCGACGGCCTCAATATCGACAAGGTGATGCGTCTGTACGCGCATTTCCATGCCCGCTGCCGGCTCGCCTTCGGCGTGGGCACTAGTCTGACCAACGATCTGGGGCCGACGCCGCTGCAGATCGTCATCAAGATGGTTCGCTGCAATGGCCAGCCGGTGGCCAAGCTCAGCGATTCGCCCGGCAAGAGCATGTGCGACGACATCGGATATCTGCGCTATCTGCGCGACGTGTTCGGGCTGCCGACCATGGCAGAGGCTTAGCCGGCCGGCGTCACCACGCACGGCCTGAGTGACGCAGGTTGGCATGCACTGCCGAAAATCCAGACACCTAGCCTGGGAACTGATTGCTGGCACATCCACCGCATCGCGGTGATCGCGCGCAACCGTTCTGTCCAGCAGTCCAAGAGTCAGCGGGCTGCCTATGCATGGCGCCGGCGCGCTGACTGGTTGCGCCTTCGGTGTCGTTGCAGCGCCGCATCGATGCACTGGCCTGCGCTGACCAGCACGAGTGCGAATAAACGAACGGCGCCTTTCGGCGCCGTTCGCATCACACAATCCCACACATCACTATGGGCGCACCTTGGTGGCACAAACGAAGACCGCGGCCTGTTGCGTGCGGCTGATCACGCCCTGGCTCTGCAATTGGCGCACGTGCTCGTCCATACAGGTCAGGTAACCCAGACGGTTGCCGACGTTCTGCGTCTTGCACAGGCTGCTTTCGGCGGAGATGTTTGCTCCCGGAATCAGGCCGCCAGTCTCCACCGTCGGCACCTGCGTGCTGCAGCTGCCCAACTTGGCCGGCCCGCTGTTCAAGGTCCATCCGATATCGGCAAACAGCGCCGGGGTCAGGTCGACGTTGACGTGCGCCTGCACTTCCGGTGTGTCGAACGGTTCCATCAATGCATTCGGCTGCAGATCGGTATCGAAATGCGAGAACGTCGAGCCGCCGGCCACCACGCTGGGCGAATACAGACGCGTGCGGCCTGCGCTGTCGGTGCCCTGCAGCAACTCCGGATCTTCGTACAGCGCCGCGACCACGGAGGCAGTCTTCAGGCGCGCGCCATCGGCCTGCGAGACCATGATCGCGGGGATGGTGATGTCGGTGATCGGCGGTGCCGCATTGCCCATCGTCTGCACACCCGCCGCGTTGTTGGCGACGATCACGCCCACTGCGCCGTTGAGCTGGGCATTCTTCACCTTGATCGCGAACGCGCAGGTGCCGCGGTCGATCAGCGCGACCTTGCCGGCGACATCGGCCGCATTGACGAACGGAGTTTCGCAGCCATCGCTGGCCGATGCAGCCGCCACGCCATCGTTGACCGTCACCACCGAGCGTGCCGGGAAATTGGCCGCCGTGGCCAGTGGCCCGAAGCTGGCAAAGCCCACTTCGAACTTACCCGCAGCGCTGGCCGGTGCGGTCACACGCAGCAGCGTGCGCGGATCCAGAATCAACGCCGCCTCGCGGTTCACGCGCGTCCCAGCCCATACCGTGCGGCCGGGCGTGCGCATTGCTTCGGCGCGCAGGGCGTTGGTCATGGTCGGGTCGTCGAAGCGCTTGTTCTGGACGTTGTCGTAGGCCTGCGAGGTGTAGACGTCGGTCAAACCGCTGCCCGAACCCAGCACGCCGGTGGTCTTGTTGAGGAAGCCCGCGGCGCCCAGGCCGTGGCCGATCTCGTGCATCACCACGTTGAGAAAGTTGATCTGACCTGCAGGCGTCTTGCCGTCCAGACCCAGGTACCAACCCGAACCGGCCAGGCAATCGTCCTTGCCCAGGTCGCCATTGAACTGCGAAAACACGTCGGCCGGATCGGACGGATCCGGCACCAGATCCTGCCCGGCGATCGCATCGCCCAGCGCGGACGGGTACAGCGTATCGGGCTTGGCGCCGGGGAAATTGTTGACGATCCAGTTCGGGCCGGCCTGGCCCAGCGTGCCGCCGGTGGCAGTACAGGTCAGTCGTGCGAACGAGGCATACACCTTGATCTCGACATTGCTCTGCAGCACCGCGCCCCACAGGTCCATGGCGTACTGGTACGCGATACGGCGTTGCTCACCGATCGAGCGCCCCGGATTGCCGCCCAGTGGCGCGGCAGCGGTCGGATCGTTCAGGCCGACCACGGTGCCGGCATCGCCATTGATCAGCGTGACATTGGCCGCCGCTGCATGCAGCGGTGCCAGTGCGGCGGCCACGGCCAGCGACAACAGCAACAAGGGCTTATTCATGCGGCAGCGCTCCGTGCTCGGCGTGGGCGGGTTGGGCGGTATCGGCGTCTTCGCTGTGTTCGATGACGATGCTTCCGTCGGCCTGGCGGGTTGCCGTCAACGAACTCATTTGGGTGGCCGGCAGCTTGCGCGCCACGGTGCCGTTGGGCAGGCGACGCTCGGTCGCGCGAGCGGCCGCTTCGGTCTGCGGAACCGACGTGCGTGCGGCGCTGCTGCGGGCTGCGGAGTTAGACGCGGCGGCCTGCTGATCCAGTGCCGCGCTCTCGGCGTCGGTCAGCGGGCGCAACTTGCCGGTGGTGGGATCGATACCGACCTTGGAGCTGCTGGTGGCTGTCTCCTGCGCTGCGGCGATCGCCGGCAGGCACACGACACACAACACACCGGACAGCATCCATCCGGGCTTGCGAAAGCTCATCATCGTTGGGGTTTCCTTGGGTCCAACAGGGAGAAAAAACGCCGTGCTGACACCGGCGCTCGGGAGAATCCTTCCATTTCAGTCTGTTCATGACTGAATCATGAATCCGTGACTCGTGTCAATCTTTTGACACATTGGACGACGAATGCGAAATGGCGGCCTGAAAAAGTCATTGACGGGATCGTGGACTGGGGATTTCTTGGGCGCGGCACTCCTGAGGCGTCCGGAACCCGTCAGATTCCGGCCACGGCCACGGCCACGGCCACGGTGCGTCGCTGGGTGCGTGCGTTGCTGTCCCAGCCAAGCTGCCGAGTTCTTCAGATGGCCGATGTCCCGGCAGTAACCGGCCGCACTCCTTCTCTCGCGCCGGGAGAAGAGGCCCCGAAGGAGTGGATGAGGGCATGAGCGCAGCTTCCGGTGGCGTGCCCACCCGCTGGTTTCCCTGGTGTCGTCATCCAACCTGCGACTGCGCGTAGGCGGTTAGCGCTCGGCATCCGGAGATGCCACTCGTACACTTGCCGCGCTCAGCGCCGCCAGACACCAGTTGCCGGCGGCGCCTTACACATCCGCCAACCCTGCACCAGGCCACCATGCACGCCGTCATCTACCACAACCCCGGCTGCGGGACGTCCCGCAACACCCTTGCGCTGATTCGCCATACCGGCGTCGAACCGCAGATCGTCGACTACCTGCAGCACCCACCAAGCCGCGAGACCCTGCAGTCGCTTATCGCCGCTGCCGGCATCACGGTCCGCGAGGCCATCCGCCAGAAGGGCACGCCATATCTGGACCTGGGACTTGACGATCCCGCCCTGGACGACACTGCACTGTTGAGCGCAATGCTCGCGCACCCAATCCTGATCAACCGCCCATTCGTACGGACCCCGCTCGGCACGCGCTTGTGCCGTCCTTCCGAATTGGTACTCGACCTGTTGCCGCCAGCCACGCACGGCTTCGTCAAGGAAGACGGCGAGCGTTTGCTCGACGAAACCGGGCAACGCATCCGCCGCTGACATGTTCAATTGGCGCGCGCAGCCGGCCTTGCGTCGTCACGCTGGCTGCAACGTTGCCGATTGGACGCAGTGCGCCCATCCATACAGTCATGAGCTGCTGCACACGCGCTGCTGCATGCGCAACACGCTCTGAGAGCGGCTGACGAGGCGGACTGTACTCACCGCCAAACGATGCGGCCGTTGCTCGGAGTCGGCATGCGCGAGTGTCGGCATCTGCCACGCTAAACTGCAGTTTTCCTGCGCGCCGTTCACACCCGGCTGACGATTGCTCGCTACGTGTTGTCAGCCACTCTAAACTCCATGTCACGATCTTCAGGAGCACAGGCATGATTCGCGAAATTATCCGCATGGGCGACAAACGCTTGCTGCGTGTGGCGCCACCGGTCACCAACCTGGGCAGCGCCGAGTTGCACGCGTTGGTCTCCGATATGTTCGAGACCATGGACGCTGCGCGTGGCGTCGGTCTGGCAGCGCCGCAGATCGCGGTGGATCTGCAATTGATGGTGTTCGGTTTCGAAGCCAGCGAGCGCTATCCCGAAGCACCCGCAGTACCGCGCACGGCTCTGGCCAATGCACAGATCGAACCGCTATCGGAAGAGATGGAAAATGGTTGGGAAGGCTGCCTGTCGATCCCTGGCCTGCGCGCAGTGATTCCACGCTATCGCTACATTCGTTACCGCGGCGTTGCACCCGATGGCAGCCCGATCGAGCATGAGGCCGAAGGCTTCCACGCACGGGTGGTGCAACACGAATACGATCACCTGGTCGGTCGCCTGTATCCCTCGCGCATCGAAAACTTCGACACATTCGGTTTCGATGACGTGTTGTCGTACGACCTGTAATGCATCTCGTGAGCCATACATTGCAGTCTGGCTGCTGCAATGTCCTGCGGCTCTCTCTGCGCCTGGCGAAGCAATTCCTGTAAGGCGGCTACGTGCGCCCGCAAACAGGAGACGCGGTACCCCTCGTTCTTCAGGAAAGCCAGTAGAAAATTTCGTGGCGCGGTGAGGGTGTTGCGCCCTTGATGCCCCGGATCATTGCGCTTACCTGCAGTGCGTTACATCCCATGATTTAGATGCGCATATACCGTCTGTCGATGCTGGACGAATGCATGTCCAGCGCGCCTCCCGGCATGCAGCGGGCATGTGCGCAGGGAGTGCGCATGCAGGAACCATTCGCTACGGGTTCGCCTCGAGATACATCGAGACAGGCGCCGCTCGGGACGATAGGCCCATCGCCCGGCGCCCAGTCGCCGACTACAAAATAAAAAAAAAGGCGCCTTTCGGCGCCTTTTTTTAACTGCGACTACTTACTTCAGCGCCTTGAAGCGCAGGCGCTTGGGACCTGCGTCATCGCCCATGCGGCGGCGCTTGTCTTCTTCGTACTCGCGGTAGTTGCCCTGGAAGAACTCCACGTGCGAGTCGCCTTCGAAGGCGAGGATGTGCGTGGCGATACGGTCCAGGAACCAGCGGTCATGCGAAATCACGAAGGTGTTGCCCGGGAATTCCAGCAACGCATCTTCCAGCGCACGCAGCGTTTCGATGTCCAGGTCGTTGGACGGTTCGTCGAGCAGCAGCACGTTACCGCCCTGCAGCAGGGTCTTGGCCATGTGCAGACGACCGCGCTCACCACCGGACAGCGAACCCACCATTTTCTGCTGGTCCTGGCCCTTGAAGTTGAAGCGGCCGATGTAGGCGCGCGACTGGATCTCGATGCCGTTGATGTTGAGGATGTCCAGGCCGCCAGCGATTTCCTGGAAGACGTTGTGGTTGCCTTCCAACGCGTCGCGGCTCTGGTCCACATAGGACAGCTGCACGGTGGGGCCGACCACGATCTCGCCGGAGTCCGGCTTTTCCTGGCCGGTGATCATCTTGAAGAGCGTCGACTTACCGGCACCGTTGGGGCCGATGATGCCGACGATGGCGCCGGGCGGCACGATCATCGACAGGTTGTCGATCAACAGACGGTCGCCGAACTTCTTGGACACGTTCTTGAACTCCATCACCGCGTTACCCAGGCGCTCGCCCGGCGGGATGAAGATCTCGTTGGTTTCGTTGCGCTTCTGATAATCGACCGACTGCAGCTCTTCCAGGCGCGCCAGACGCGCCTTGCCCTTGGTGCGGCCACCCTTGGCGTTCTGCCGCGACCATTCCAGTTCCTTCTGGATCGCCTTCTGGCGTGACTTTTCCTGGTTGTCTTCCTGCTTGAGGCGCTCGTCCTTCTGGGTCAGCCAGTCGGTGTAGTTACCCTTCCACGGAATGCCGCGGCCGCGGTCCAGTTCCAGGATCCACTCGGCAGCGTTGTCGAGGAAGTAGCGATCATGCGTGACTGCCACCACGGTGCCGGTGTAGCGCGCCAGGAACTGTTCCAGCCATTCCACCGATTCGGCGTCCAGGTGGTTGGTCGGTTCGTCGAGCAGCAGCATGTCCGGCTTCTGCAGCAGCAGGCGGCACAGCGCGACGCGACGCTTTTCGCCACCGGAGAGCTTGCCGACAATCGCCTCCCACGGCGGCAGGCGCAGTGCATCGGCGGCCACATCCAGCTGGTTTTCCAGCGTATGTGCATCGCCGGCGGCCAGGATCGCTTCCAGGCGTTCCTGTTCTTTAGCCAGCGCGTCGAAATCGGCGCCTTCTTCGGCATAGGCCAGATACACCGCATCCAGCGCGGCCTGGGCCTGCAGTACGTCGCCCACACCTTCTTCCACCGCTTCGCGCACGGTGTGCTCGGGGTTGAGCTGCGGTTCCTGTGCCAGGTAGCCGACCTTGATGCCGGCCTGCGGGCGGGCTTCGCCCTCGAAGTCGGTGTCCACACCGGCCATGATCTTCAGCACCGTGGACTTGCCCGCTCCGTTCAGGCCCAGCAGGCCGATCTTGGCGCCTGGGAAGAAGCTCAGCGAGATGTCCTTGATGATCTGCCGCTTGGGCGGGACCACCTTGCTGACGCGGTTCATGGTGTAAATGTATTGCGACATGGGTGCTCCGGGGACGCAGGCAGCCCGCCGGCCAAGGCCGGGGGCGGCGGAAAAGGGATTGCGTCAATTATACGGGCAAGTGACTTGGCCCGCGGCGGCACGTCAGCAGCTAAACGGCACCTTACTTCCTACCTGAATAGGCTTTTTCGTAATCGATTCCAGCAAGAATGCATTAAGGCGGCCAGCCTCTTAATGAAATTACGACACCGCGAACAGGAACTGTCATGAACCGCAAACGCATCGTTACCGTTGTGCTTTCCTCCATCCTGGCGCTGGGTGCCTTTGCACCGGCTGCGTTTGCCGGGGATTGGGACCGCGACCACGATCGCCGCGACCATGGCCGGGATCATCGCCGCGACTGGCGCGACGATGGCCGTGACGATCGCCGCGAGTGGCGTCAGGACCGTCGCTACTACAGCAACGGCTACCGTGAGGGCTATCGCGACGCCCGTTATCAAGACCGTCGTTACGACCGCAATCGGGTCTATGTGTATGACCGCCCTGCGTACTATCGCGCCGGCCCGCCGCCGCGTCCGTACTGGGCCCGTGGCCAGCGGTATCACGGGCCGGTCTATGTGGTGAACGATTACGACCGCTACGACCTGCGTCGCCCGCCATACGGCTACCGCTGGCAGCGCGACGACCGCGGCAATCTGCTGTTGGTCGCCATCGCTACCGGCATCATTGCCGACCTGGTGCTCAACAACTAAGTCGGCACTGCCGCCAGGTCGTACCTGGCCGCTACCGGGCAACCAAGCCGGTCATCACACAAAGGCGCACCTTCGGGTGCGCCTTTCTCATGCGCGCAATGCGGGCGTACATGCCACGCCGGCTACGCGATTGGTCACCCGTGCGGCAAGGGGCTTACAATCGGCGACCCTACTGGCAATAGCTGCCCCGGAGCTTCGAATGTTCTCGCGCGATGTCCGACTGGAAACCTACGACCCCGAACTGGCCAAGGCCATCGCTGCTGAAGCCAGCCGCCAGGAGGATCACGTCGAGCTGATCGCCAGCGAGAACTACTGCAGCCCGCTGGTGATGGAAGCCCAGGGCAGCCAGCTGACCAACAAGTACGCCGAAGGCTATCCGGGCAAGCGCTACTACGGTGGCTGCGAGTTCGTCGATATTGCCGAACAGCTTGCGATCGAGCGCATCAAGCAGGTATTTGATGCCGACTACGCGAATGTGCAGCCGCACAGCGGTTCGCAGGCCAATCAGGCGGTGTATCTGGCGCTGCTGCAGCCGGGCGACACCATTCTGGGCATGAGCCTGGCGCACGGCGGTCACCTGACCCACGGCGCCAAGGTCAACGTCTCCGGCAAGCTGTTCAACGCAGTGCAGTACGGCGTCAACGAGCAGGGCCTGATCGATTACGACGAAGTGCAGCGCCTGGCGACCGAGCACAAGCCGAAAATGGTGGTGGCCGGTTTCTCGGCGTACTCGCAGAAGATCGACTGGGCCCGCTTCCGCGCCATTGCCGACAGCGTCGGTGCGTATCTGTTCGTGGACATGGCGCACGTGGCCGGCCTGGTCGCCGCCGGTGTGTACCCCAGCCCGCTGGAGCATGCGCACGTGGTCACCTCGACCACGCACAAGACCCTGCGCGGCCCGCGCGGCGGCATCATCGTCGCCAAGGGTGCCAGCGAAGAGCTGCAGAAGAAGCTGCAGTCGATCGTGTTCCCCGGCATCCAGGGCGGCCCGCTGATGCACGTGATCGCCGCCAAGGCGGTCGCGTTCAAGGAGGCGCTGGAGCCGGCGTTCAAGACCTACCAGCAACAAGTGGTCAAAAATGCTCAGGCGATGGCCAACACGCTGATCGCGCGCGGTTACAAGATCGTCTCCGGGGGCACCGAAAACCATCTGATGCTGGTGGACATGATCGGCCGTGACGTCTCCGGCAAGGATGCAGAAGCCGCGCTGGGCAAGGCGCACATCACTGTCAACAAGAACGCGGTACCCAACGATCCGCGATCGCCGTTCGTCACCTCGGGCCTGCGCCTGGGCACCCCGGCGATCACCACGCGTGGTTACAAGGAGCAAGACAGTATCGATCTGGCCAACTGGATCGCCGACGTGCTCGATGCCCCAACCGACGAAGCCGTGCTGGCGAAGGTACGCGACGCAGTGACCACGCAGTGCAAGCGTTATCCGGTCTACGGCTGAGCGTCGCAACCTCATGGAGTTGATCGCACGCAGGTTGGGCGCAACGTCGAAGTACGACCGCCTTGCCTGTGTGCGTACCGACGGTTCGCGCTGCGCAGTGGATCTGCCGCGGCAGGGCATCCTGCCGCATGACCTTATCCATCTGTGGGTGGAAAGCCGGCTTGGCCTGAGCGACGGCTTTATCGGCCTGGTCGCCAAGGGAGCGGATATCGACTTCGCCGGCAAGGAGCTGCACCGGCATGTAGATCCGGCGCTGCAGATGCAAGCCGGGCAGGCCGAGTCTGTGGTCGAGGCACTGCAATCGCAGTTGTGGTCCGGGCAGTTCGACGCGGCCATGTTCCATTACGGGCTGTCCCAGGCGTGCAGCATGCGTGGCGTGATGCCACCGGAGCTTGAAGGCATCGCGCCGGAAGAGGACCTGTTCGTACCGCTCACACGGTTGGGTGCTGCCTGGAATGCGATGGCAGCCGGGATGGAATGGCGGCTCGCGTTTCCCTGGCAGCCCGGAATGTTGGAAGGACACCCCTAATGCATTGCCCCTTCTGCCAGCACAACGACACCCGTGTGATCGATTCGCGTGTGTCCGAAGACGGCACGACGATTCGTCGACGCCGTGAGTGCGAGGCGTGCGGCGAGCGTTTCAGTACCCTGGAAACGATCGAATTGAAGTTGCCCACCGTGGTGAAGAGCGATGGTGGGCGCGAAGCGTTCGATGCACGCAAGCTGCGCACCAGTTTCGACCGCGCGCTGCAGAAGCGGCCGGTGGCCGAGGAACAAATCGAAGCGGCGGTCCGCGCGGTAGTGCATCAGCTGCGCATGTCCGGCGAACGCGAAGTGGGCTCGCTGCGGGTGGGCGAATACGTGATGGTGGAGCTGCGCAAGCTCGATCATGTGGGCTATGTGCGCTTTGCCTCGGTGTATCGCAGCTTCCAGGACGTGGCCGACTTTCGCGAAGAAATCGAAAAGCTCGAACGCGAACTGCCGGTCGGCAGCGAACAATTGCCGTTGCTGGAAGCGGCACTGGAACGCGCCGGCAAACCCGGCAAGCGGTGAGCGCCATGCGCATCGCCTGCGTGGCGGAAACGCCGGATTATCTGCCTGCGATTGCACAGGCGCATCTGCAGGCCTTCGGCACGCTGCTGCCGGAATGGAACTTCGATGAGGCGCTGAGCGAATTGCGTAGCCATACGCGCGATGGCGTCATCCCGACGACCTGGGTGGCGCTGGATCAGACCCAGTGGCTGGGCTCGGTGAGCCTGCTCGAAAACGACGACGCGCGCATTCGGCAATGGTCGCCCTGGTTGGCGTCGTTGTACGTGCAGCCGCAGGCGCGCGGGCAGGGGATCGGCGAGGCGCTGGTGGCGCACTGCGTGCAGGCCGCCGCGTGCCTGGGCGTGCCGTTGCTGTACCTGTATTGCCAGCTGGCATTGGTGCCGTTTTATCAGCGGTTGGGGTGGCAGATGCATACCGAATTCTTGCTGGGCCCGATGCAAATCGTGGTGATGTGCATCGCGCCGGGAGCAGTCACGCAATGAGTGAGATCGCGGCGGCCGCGAGTGCCGACGACCACCGCTGGATGGCGCAGGCGTTGCGTTTGGCCGAGCGCGGCGCCTACACCACCCGTCCCAATCCGATGGTGGGCTGCGTGATCGTGCGCGATGGCGTGTGCGTGGGCGAAGGCTTTCATCAACGTGCGGGTGGCCCGCATGCCGAAGTGTTCGCGCTGCGTGCGGCCGGTGAGTTGGCGCGCGGCGGCACTGCGTATGTGACCTTGGAGCCATGCGCGCATTACGGGCGTACGCCACCGTGTGCGTTGGCGTTGATCGATGCAGGCGTAAAGCGTGTGGTCGCAGCGATGGCCGACCCGTTTCCGCAGGTCAATGGCGGTGGTTTTGCGCTATTGCGCGACGCTGGAATTGAGGTGCTGAGCGGGGTGATGCACGCCCAGGCGCGCACGCTCAATCAGGGATTTCTATCGCGCGTGGAGCGCGGCCGGCCGTGGCTAAGGCTCAAGCTCGGCGCCAGTCTGGACGGGCGCACCGCGTTGGCCAGCGGCGAATCTAAATGGATTACCGGTGCCGATGCACGTGCAGACGTACAGCGCTGGCGTGCGCGGGCCGGCGCGATTTTGACCGGTGCTGGCACGGTGTTGGCCGACGATCCGTCGATGACGGTGCGGCTGGGCGATGACACGCCCTTCGTGCTGCCGTTGCGGGTCGTACTGGATGCGCGCTTGCGCACCTTGGAGTGCGGGAACATTCGTCAGGGCGATGCGCCGACGCTTTACCTGCATGGCAATGCGGTGCAAGCGCCATCGCTGCAGAATGCCGAGTTCGTCGGGATACCATTGCGGGAAGGGCGTTTCGATCCGGGAGCGGTGCTGGCGCTGCTGGCCGAGCGCGGGATCAACGAGGTACATGCAGAAGCCGGCGCAACGCTGAGCGGCGCGCTACTGCACGCCGGCCTGGTCGACGAACTGCTGGTCTACATGGCACCGGTGCTGCTGGGCGATACCGCCAGACCGCTACTGGCCGGGCTTGGCATCGACACCATGGCGCAACGTCGCACCCTGCATCTGGCCGATGTGCGCCAGCTTGGCCAGGATTTGCGCCTGCGCTATCTGCCTGGGGTCGTCGAATGAATGCTGGCTCTGGCGCAGGATAACGTTGCAGGATGCTGTTTCCTGTAGTGCACGTGTTCTGCAAGCGTTGAAGCGTTGGGGTAGCGTTGCCGGATGCGTGGCCTGCTTGGGACAGGCCAGGTCCGAAGGAGGCTAGCGATGCAGGCGACGGTTGAACACACTGCCGACCAACATGTGCTCTCAGGCCTGCTCGGACGAAACTCACCTTTCTTCATGCATCGGATTTCTCACTATGACCACGGTCACTGCACAAGCCTGGCAGTTTGCGGAAGGGCAGGTCTGGGAGTACCGCAACAGGGCCGAGGAGCCGGGTTCGACGCTGCTGATCAACAGGATCGAGGTCGAACCGAACATTGGCGAGGTGTTCCATATCAGCGTCCGCGACGTGCGGGTAAAGAACGCGCGTGCTCCCGATGCCGTCTCGACGGAGTTGCCGCATTTTCCTGTGTCCAGAACGACACTCGAAAGCTCCGTGACCACGCTGGTGGGACATGCCCCGGCGAATCCGGAGTATCTTGAGGGCTACACAACATGGCGTGCGGCCTTTGAAGACGGCGACGCTGGCGTCTTCACACTCCCAGTGCGTGAGATCGTCGATGTCATCGAAACCACGATCAATCAATAGCAGGATGCGGTGTCGTAGGAGGATCGAATGCGTTCTCCGGTTTCTGGACGTTGCTTGGCGCGAATGGCAGCAAGCGTGCGTGCGATGTTGCACGCTCTAGAAACGCGGCTTCCACCGCCCATTCTACTGATGGTGCTTGCAGCAGTGGTGTGGCGATTGCCGGGGGCTTTTTCCTCGCGGGTCTGCATTCCATTGGTGTGCCGTGCCTCGTGCTTGGCCTTGCGATCAATGCGTGGTCGAAAGTCATGTTTCGGTCTGCGCGTACCACGGTCAATCCACTGCACCCGGAGCGATCCTCTGCCTTGGTGACATCCGGGCTGTATCGGTATTCGCGTAACCCGATGTATCTGGGCTATGCCCTGGCATTGCTGGGCTGGGTCATATGCCGCGGGCAGCCGCTTGGCCTGCTCGCAGTGGCGCTGTTTATCGGCTACGTCACGGTGTTTCAGATACTGCCCGAGGAACGCTGGCTGTCGGCACGCTTCCAGGCCGACTATGCGCTGTACAGCGCAGCGGTGCGTCGCTGGCTCTGAATCCGCGTCACGCACGTCGATCACTGGTGCGCTTGACCTGGCGCCCTGCGATTTTGCCGTGTGTTCCTGTCGGCATTGGACATGGCAGGTGCGGCCGCCGCTGGAGTGTCGTGGAGCGCTTCAGCCGCAGACCTGATGTGTGGAGTTTCGCCTGCGCGCATGGCCCACGCTGCGAACGGTGCGCAAACGGAGTCTCGATCTGACGGTAGGGTATCGGTGCCCAGTTGCCTGGTTGAAGCGTTTTGCGGTCAGGTCGGGCTGATCGCGCCAGCGGTGGCCGGACATAAAAAAGGCTCCGCAAGCGGAGCCTTTCTTGTCGCTGCAGCGTGCCGATCAGAAGCTCGCGCGCACGCCGACGCGGTACTGATTAGCGTTGTCGATGAATTGGGCTTCGCCAACCAGGCCCCAGGTCTGGGTGAAGTTCACCTGGCCACCCAGGGTGCCAACGAACTCGCCCTTGTCCACGTCGCTGCCGTCGATGTAGCCGGCCTTGACCCATGCTTCGGTACGCGGCGAGGGCTTGCCGCGCAGGCCCAGATTGGCCCAACCCAGGGTAGTGGAGTCGGAGCTGCTGCCCAGCGAACGGCCGCGCTGGCGCAGGTCTGCATCGACCTTGGTGCGCAGCGCGCTGATGTCGGCGATGAACTCCACGCGCTCGGTCATTTCCTGGCGGTAGCCGATGCCCACGTTGGCCTGCGTCAGGGTGCCGTCGATCGTGAAGCCGCTGCCGAGGTTGTAGTCCTTGGTGGCGCGCTGGTAGCCGGCGAAGACATAGACCGGTTGGGCGATCTGCCAGGAACCGCGCAGATAGCCGCCGTTGATGCCCTCGTTGTCGTCATTGACGTTGAAGTCGGTACGGTTCCAACCGCCTTCGACGTAGTTGTAGCTCAGACCTTCAGCAGAGGCGGCAACCGGTGCTGCAGCCAGCAGGGCGGCCAGAATCAGGGTGTTACGCATTGGATGGTTCTCTCCGAATTGATGTCCGTGTCTCCGCCCCGTTGCGAGGTGGAAAAGAACGACGTCTCCCGTCGCGGCGCGAAATTTAACAGATATTTCACACGGATTGCTATGGGGAATTTCCCGACACGACACAGCGTCCTGTCAGCCTTAGCTAACGCTCAGCCATGGCGCCTGGACGCGCTGTTAAACTTCATCGGCCGGTTCGCCGGCACTTACGAACGTCTTCAGGGCGGGGTGCGATTCCCCACCGGCGGTAGGCATGCGTACGCATGTGAGCCCGCGAGCGCTTCGTCGTGATGGTTGGCACTGCAGGTGCCGGGCATCGCGCGAAGGTCAGCAGATCCGGTCCGATACCGGAGCCGACGGTATAGTCCGGATGAAAGAAGACGGCCAACGCGCAGCCCTTGCGGCTGCGCGCGCGCCTGTTTGCTTTGCCTTGCGGCGTTTTTCGCTCAACTTCTGCGAGAAACGACTATGTCTTTGCATCACCTGTCGCGTTGCATCGCGACCCTCCACTGCGCCAAGCCACCCCGAGCGTTGCTGCACAAGGGGGCGCACTGATGTTCACCGGAATCATTGAAGGCGTGGGCCGTCTGGCGGCGCGCCAGCCGCAGGGCGGCGATGTGCGGTTTACCTTTGCCGTCGGCAACTTGCCGTTCGAGGCGGTGCAGCTCGGCGAAAGCATTGCCGTCAACGGTGTCTGCCTGACCGTGATTGCGTTCGATGCAGCTAGCTTCCAGGCCGATGCCTCCACCGAAACCCTGTCGCTGACCACATTGGGCGCCTTGTCCGAAGGCGCGGCGATCAATCTGGAACGTGCGATGCGCCCGACCGATCGCCTCGGCGGGCATCTGGTCAGTGGCCACGTCGATGGCCTGGGTCAGGTGCAATCGGTGCACGACGATGCGCGTGCGCAGCGTTGGCGGTTTGCCGCACCGCCGTCGGTGTTGCGCTATGTCGCCAAGAAGGGCTCGATCTGTGTGGACGGCGTCAGCCTCACCGTCAATGAAGTAGATCAAGACGGTTTCGAGGTTGCGTTGATTCCGCATACCGTGACCAACACCGCGTTTGCGCAGACGGCAGTGGGTGCGGCGGTGAATCTAGAAATCGATCTGGTGGCGCGCTATGTCGAACGCCTGCTCGGCACGCGGGGTGCGGCATGAATTTCGCGCCCGTTCCCGAGCTGATCGAAGAGTTGCGTGCCGGCCGCATGGTGGTGATCGTCGACGACGAAGACCGCGAAAACGAAGGCGATCTGATCATGGCCGCCGAGTTGGTCAAGCCGTCGGACATCAATTTCATGGTGACCCACGCGCGTGGGCTGGTGTGCCTGTCGTTGACCCGCGAGCGCTGTGCCCAGCTCGGTCTTGCGCCGATGGTGCGCAACAACACCGCGCAGTTCCAGACCAACTTCACCGTCAGCATCGAGGCGGCCGAAGGCGTGACCACCGGCATTTCCGCTTACGACCGCGCGCATACCGTGCGCACTGCGGTGCGGCCGGATGCCAAACCGCAGGATCTGAGCCAGCCGGGGCATATTTTCCCGCTGATTTCGCAGCCCGGTGGCGTGCTGACCCGTGCGGGTCACACCGAAGCGGCCAGCGATCTGCCGATGCTGGCCGGGCTGGAACCGGCCGGCGTGCTGGTGGAAGTGCTCAACCCGGACGGCAGCATGGCGCGCCGCCCGCAGTTGGAAGTGTTCGCGCGCGAGCACGGGCTGAAGATGGGCTCGATCGCCGATCTGATCGCGTATCGGCTGGCCAACGAGCACACCGTCGAGCGCGTGGACGAGCGCGATATCACCACCGAGTTCGGCCCGTTCACGCTGGTGACCTACCGCGACCGCATCGCGCACGACCTGCATTTTGCATTGGTGCGCGGCAGCGCCGATCCGCACACACCCACCCTGGTGCGTGTGCAGGTGGAAAATCCGCTGGCCGATTTGCTGCACTGGCAGCGCGATGATTTCGGCGTGGCGGCCACCGATGCCTTGCGTGCAATTGCCGCCGAAGGACAGGGCGTCATGGTGGTGCTGTCGGCCCCGCGCGACAGCGAATCGCTGTTGGCACGGCTGCGTCAGCAGCCCGAGACGGCCGCCAACGCCAAGGACGTGAGTCAGTGGCGGCGGAATGGCGCCGGCGCGCAGATCCTGGCCGAACTCGGCCTGGGCAAGCTGCGCGTGCTGGGGACCCCGCGGCGTCAGGTGGGGTTGGCCGGGTTCGGGCTGGAGGTGGTGGAGTATCTGGAATGCCACGCCGGCGAAGGCATGCGTTCGGTGCCGCCGTCTGCCGTGCCCTGAAATGGCTGTGAGCCGTTACCGCAGTCACCTGCCCCGTGCCGATGGTTGTGCCCCGGTGCCGGTGCTGACGCGTGGCTGATCGCGCGCAGCCGTCTGCGGTTGCGGCTTACGTGCCGCAACCGCAATAGCCGGACCGAGACCACCGGTTCCAGGCGCAGGCGGTGTCCGCTGGTGGTGCAGTGGACTGACGCTCTTGCACGTTGGCGTTCAAGCGCATGGCCGGGTCTGCTTTGGTGGACCCGGCGTGCACGCGTCGGCCGGGCCTGGCCCCGGCAGCTGTTAAACTTCCTGCCCCCTCGAGTTGCCGACCCGCATGACCCACTACGAAGGCGATCTTCGCCCCACCACCGCGCGCTTTGCGATCATCGCCAGCCGCTGGAATGCCCGTATCACCGACGTGCTGGTTGCCGGCGCGCGCCAGAGCCTGGCCGGCAACGGCATCGGCGAGGACGCCATCGACGTGATCCGTGTGCCCGGCGCCTGGGAAATTCCGATCGCCGCCAACCGGGTGGCGCAGTCCGGCCAGCACGGCGCGATCATTGCGCTGGGCTGCGTGATCCGTGGCGATACCCGCCATTACGAACACGTGGCCGACCTGTGCGCCGAAGGCTTGATGAGCGTGCAGCTGCAGACCGGCGTGCCGGTGCTCAACGGCGTGCTGGCGGTCGAACGCGTGGAAGATGCCGAAGCACGTGCCGGTGGCAGCCATGGCAATAAGGGCGAGGAATGCGCGCTTGCCGCGCTGGAACTGGTGAATTTGATGGAGTTGTTGCCATGAGCAAGCCCGGTGGGCACCCGCGCCACGGCCGTCGCGACGGCATCGACCCGGTGCTGCGTTCGCGCGCACGTCGGCGTGCCTTGCAGGCGGTGTATGCCTGGCAGATCTCGGGCGGCTTTGCCAAGCAGGTGATCGGCCAGTTCGCTCACGAGCAGGCGCACGAAGTGGCCGACCTGGCGTACTTCGAAAGTCTGGTGGAAGGCGTGCTCACCCATCGCGCCGAACTGGATACCGCGTTGACGCCGTATCTGGATCGCGGCGTGGAAGAGGTCGATGCGATCGAACGCGCAGTGCTGCGTTTGGCCGCCTATGAATTGCTGTACCGCCAGGACGTGCCGTACCGCGTGGTGATCAACGAAGCGATCGAAACCGCCAAGCGCTTCGGCTCCGAACACGGGCACACCTATGTCAACGGCGTGCTGGATCGCGCTGCGGTGGAGTGGCGCAAGGTCGAGTCGGGCGCCAGCGGCGCTAGCGGCGCCTGAGGCGCCGCGGGATTGGAGAGTCGGGAATGGGGAATCGTAAGAGCACCATCTCCGATATCTCCTGAGCGCTTTTGCGATTCCCGATTCCCTTCTCCCGATTCCCGCCCACATGCCCGAATTCGATCTAATTGCCCGCTTGCGCGCGCGCATCGCGGCGCGTGCCGATGTGCCGTTGGGCATTGGCGACGATGCGGCGTTGCTGCAGCCGCCGGCCGGTGAGCAGTTGGCGATCACCGCCGATACGCTCAATGCCGGCGTGCATTTTCCGCACGAGACGCGCGCCGACGATCTGGGCTGGAAGACGCTGGCAGTCAATCTCTCCGATCTGGCAGCCATGGGCGCGCAACCGCGTTGGTGCACCTTGTCGTTGTCGCTGCCGCACGACGATGCGGCGTGGGTGGATGGATTCGCCGACGGCTTCTTCGCGCTGGCCGATGCACACGACATTGTGCTGGTCGGTG
Source organism: Xanthomonas prunicola (assembly GCF_002846205.1). Taxonomy (GTDB): domain Bacteria; phylum Pseudomonadota; class Gammaproteobacteria; order Xanthomonadales; family Xanthomonadaceae; genus Xanthomonas; species Xanthomonas prunicola. The sequence goes on along the minus strand of NZ_PHKV01000002.1, from coordinate 206,462 downwards.
GCGACACCACGCGCGGGCCGCTCTCGTGCGCGGTGACGGCAATCGGTAGCGTGCCGCCGGGTGCAGCGTTGCGGCGCGACGGCGCGCGCGTTGGCGATGACGTGTGGGTCACCGGTGCGCCAGGTGAGGCTGCCGCCGCGTTGGTGCTGTGGCAGGCCGGCCAGCTGGATGTGACCTGCGCGGCGGCCGACCCGTTGCACGAGCAGTGGCGTCGCCGCTTGCTGCGTCCGCAACCACGCGTACAGGCCGGGCTGCGTTTGCGCGGGCTTGCGCACGCCTGCGTGGACATCTCCGACGGGCTGTTGGCCGATCTGGGGCATCTGTGCGAGCGCAGCGGCGTGGGCGCGCAACTGGCGCTTGCCGCATTGCCGGCGATGCCGCGCAGTGCCGGGATCAGTGCGTTGCAGTGCCTTGGCTGGCAACTCGGCGGTGGCGACGACTACGAGCTGTGCTTCACCGCCGCGCCGCAGCATCGCGATGCCGTGGTGCAGGCAATGGAATTTGCGCAGCTGGCCGCAACGCGCATCGGCCAGATCGTCGCCACGCCCGGCGTGGTGGTGCACGACGCCGACGGCAACCCCTGGCAACCGCCGCAGCGCGGCTACCAGCACTTCGTTGGCTGAGTCGCTCGCGCTCAGGAATCCCTAGAGCATCGAGTCTCGACGGTTCTGGCATTCCCGAATCCCGAATCCCGGCTCTTGAGCCATACCGTACCGTCTGGTACGTTCGCAGCGTTCTCCCCCGAACAACGGATGCATGGCAGTTGCCGCTGGGCCACCCCGGCCTGGCTTTGCATGGGAGACAGCAGCATGAGCAAACGTTGGATCGGGAGCATCGCCGCACTGGCGTTGTTGATGGCATCGGCGTCGGCGGTGGCGGGCGCCTTCAGCAAGACCTATGAACGCATCCCCGGCTGGGACGGTGCGCAGATGGGCGCACTGGTGCTGGTGCCGCAGGGGCAGGGGGCCGGGCCATTTCCGCTGATTGTGATGCCGGCCAGTTGGGCGTTGCCGAATCTGGAATATCTGGGCCGTGCGACTGAGCTGGCCAGCGACGGCTACGTGGTGGTCAGCTATACCTCGCGCGGGTTCTGGGATTCGGCCGGGCAGATCGATATCGCCGGGCCAGACACGGTGGAAGACGTCAGCGCGGTGATCGACTGGGCGTTGGCGCACACGCCGGCCAATCCGAATGCGATCGGTGCCTCGGGCATTTCGTACGGTGCGGGCATCAGCCTGCTGGCGGCCGAGCGCGACCCGCGCATCAAGGCGGTGGCCGCGCTCAGCGGTTGGGCCGATCTGGAGGCATCGCTGTATTCCAATCGCACGGTCAGCCAGCAGGGCGTCGGGCTGTTGGTGGGCGCCGGTGCATTGACCGGGCGGGCCGGCCCGGATCTGACGCAGATCGGCGCACGCGTGGCGCAAGGCGATTACGACGGCGCGGTGCAGGGCTTCCTGCCGCAAGCCGCGTCGCGCAGCCCTGCCACCGATGTGGCCGCGCTCAACGCGCGCGGTACCGCCGTGTTGCTGGGCAATGCGTTCAACGATGGCTTGTTCCCGCCGAACCAGACCATCGCGTTCTTCAACCAGTTACGTGGCCCGAAACAACTGCTGCTGAGCCAGGGCGATCACGCCACCGCGGAGCTGCCCGGCGCGCTGGGGTTACCCAACGAGATTTATACCGCGACCACGCGCTGGTTCGACCGCCATCTCAAGCAATCACCCAATGGAGTGGATGCAGAAGCGCCGGTGCGGCTATCGCCACGTGCGGGGCAATGGTTGGACTATCCGGACTGGGCATCGGTACAACAGGCCAACACGCAGCTTGGCCTGTCCGCACCAGTAGGCGCGCTGAGCCCGACCGGTGGATTGACCGGCGCAACGTCGAGCGGGTGGCAGTCGCGCATCGCCACCGACGTGCCGACCCTGGCCGATTCCGGCGTGGTGCTGGTCAGCGGATTGCTGCAGGGCATCGGCGTGCCGGTGAGCACCTCCATTCCGCTGGTCAATCGCGCCGGCGCCGCAGTCTGGGTCGGCGCGCCATCGAGCAGTGCGCGGCGCCTGGCCGGTAGCCCGTCGCTGCGCGTGACCGTGGTGCCCAGTCAATCGAAGGTGAGTCTGTTTGCGTATCTGTACCGCATGGATAGCTTGGGCGTGGCGCAACTGATCACGCACGCGCCGTACTCGCTGCGCAATGCCACACCCGGACGCGCGGTCACCCTGGACTGGCCGCTGCAGGCGGCAGCAACCGAGATTCCGGCAGGGCAGCGGCTGGTACTGGTGATCGACACCCGCGATGCGCGCTACACCGATGCCAGCGATGGCGGTGGCACCGTGACATTCACCTCGCCAGTGGCAGCGCCCTCCGTGTTGAACGTGCCGCTGCGGTAGGGCAGCACGCCGTATCTGCATCGTCCCAGATCGTCCGCCGCGGTACTAGCGAACAGCGGCGGGTGGCGTGCCATCCGCCGAACCCGCATCTGCACCGGTCACGTCGCGTTCGCGCAGGCGAACGCGATTTCTGGCCGTGCGCGCGGACACGAGATCGCTTTCGGGAAAGTACGCACGAAACCTAACTCGATGCCGCTGCTGCGGCACACCGCAGGAGACCCCCGATGCCGATCAACCGAACCGGTCTGCCGCACGCTGTGGCGTCAACCAGCCAAACGCAGGAGACGTCACAGGCTTCGGCGAGCCAAGCAGTCCTCGATCCAGGCACAGTGCCAGCCCGGCGTGCCGAGACCTTCGATGGACTGTCTGCGCTGCCGAATGATCTACGCCGCGAGATTGTGCAGCGGTGTGGACCGCGCAGCCTCGTGCGTCTGAGTAGCGTCTCGCGGCAGATGGCGGAAGACACCAGGGATGTGCGAGCGTTCCTGACCGCGCGGCCGCGCTATGACCCGAGCTTGGAGTTCGGGGACGTCCATAGTGCAGAAAGCATGCGTGTCGCCCTGGACGAAGTGACGCATTTCCCCTACCCGGACGATGAGGATCGCAGCGAGCAGATATTGCGCGGATACGGAAGGCTTGCGGCGCGGATTCCATCATTGCCGCAGGCGCAGCGATTTGAGGCGTTTACCGCGCTGTTGAATCACGCCACCCGCTATTCTGGGAATATGGCATTTCGCGTGGTGGCGCGCTTGACGGATGACCTGGGATGCTTGCCCGAGGACCTGCGCGCGCTCGCCTTCCATGCAATCTTGCCCAGTTTGATTGCCACGCGCCGGCAAGCGCTGCAGGCTGCTGCCGGAGCAGCGCACGTTGGCCATATGGGGGCAGTAGCAGAGGCTGATGCAGGGGGCGTGCAAGGTGATGGTGAACCAGGGGCGCAAGGCGCTGTGGCTCCGGCCCAGGGTGGCGCTGCCGGAGGCATCGGCGGAGCGCTTCCGTTTAATTTGCTGGCATCGGCGATCAGGCAACTGCCCGAGGAGGCAGTCAACCTAGCGATAACCGAGGCTGCCGCGCTCCAGACCGGCCCCCGCCTGCTGGCGGAGGTGACCTTACGCCTGCATCTTGTCGGATTGGAGCCGATCCATCGATTCCAGCAAGCGTATGCGCAGCTTGCTGAGCGCCTCGCGCGTTCCGGCGATGGAGCCGAAGCCTTGATCCACTTGGTGGCCTTGTTGAACAGACTGCCCAATCCGGGATTGCGCCAGGCTGCCTTCAGGGAATTGACGCGGGCCGTGCACGCATTGGACAGCACAGAGAGTGGCGCTGCGGTGCTGAGGCGGTTGGCTGGGGCGTTGCCGCACCAGCCTGCCGCGGTGCGTTATCTGTGCAGCCTGGATGTGCTTGCAGCGGCAGTGAGCCTCTTCCCGAGCGAGCAGATACCGGTCATTGCCGCCGTCCGTGCGCAGGCTGCTGCGATCCCGAACCAGGCCGCTGAACTCATCGCCAGATGCGATGACGCGATCGCCACGGCCAGCATGATGCTTGCGACTGTGTCGCGCAGGTATATGGACATGTGAGCACTGTTTGATTGCGTGTGGTCTGGTCACACAGCGGACGCGCATGCCTGGAGCCCCCCCTTTCCGGCGCGACTCTTGAGCAGATGGAACTTCGCAGCGTCGCTGCCATCTGCGTGCCGCCAGCCAGCGCAGCCAGGGAAGCCAACCGTCGGAACGCGCGGCGGGCCATCTGGTCGAGGCGCAGGGCTGGCCTGCGCATTTTATGCGGACTTTACGTCGCGCCGGCGGCAGATCCATAGCGACTTTACGCAGCCCAGGCAGAGACTGCGCAGGTTGGCGGAGCGGTTCCGCCGTGGACGATCCCGATGCATTCCTTCCCTTGTCTGCTCCATCGGCGCTGTGCGCCCGGTGCGGCAGCGCTTTGTCATGTTGGCACGCACGTGCTGCCTACGCCGCGACGCATCGCATCCATCGCGCCATCGTGCGCACGTCTCGGGGAGTAGCTGACATGCCTGCCTGGTTGTCCCTGTTGTGCGGCGTGGCCGTACTCGTTGCCGCTGCGTACCTGCTGTACGTGGTGCTGCGGCCCGAAGACTTCTGATCCGAGTGCGCTCCAATGACTGAAACTTTTCTTGTGTACGCGCTGGCCATCGTGCTGGCGTGGCCTTTGGGCCGTTATATGGCTGCGGTGATGCGCGGCGCACCGATGCGTGGCGACGCGCTGTTCGGCTGGATCGAACGGCCGTTGTACGCATTGCTCGGCACGCGCCCGCAGCAGGGCATGTCGTGGCGCGGGTACAGCGTGGCATTTCTGCTCAGCAACCTGGTGGTTGGCTTGCTGACCTGGGGGGTGTTCATGACCCAGGCATGGCTGCCGTTCAACCCGGACGCCATCCCGAACATGCGCTGGGATACCGCGCTGCACACCATGGTGTCGTTCGTCACCAATACCAATCAGCAGCATTACTCCGGCCAGGCGCAGTTGTCGTATCTGTCGCAGATGACCGGCATCGTTGGCCTGCAGGTGGTGACGCCGATGATGGGCCTGGCGTTGGCGGTTGCGACGCTGCGTGCGTTGTTCGGCGGGCGCGCGGCCAAACAGGCGTCAGTCGCTAGCCCTGTTTCGGACACGACGGCCGTGGCGGAGATGTCGGAGCCGGAACTGTCGCGTCAGGGACGCCAACACACGGGGGCCGGCCTGGAAGCGCTGCCTGAAGCAGACGTCGGCAATTACTGGGCGGATGTGATCCGCTCCAGCGTGCGCGTGCTGTTGCCGCTGTGCCTGTTGTGGACCGTTTTGCTCGGCTGGCAGGGTGTACCGTCGACATTCCAGGGCGCGGCGACCGCTGTACCGTTGGATAGCAGCGCCGGCATGGCCAAGCAGACCATTCCAGTGGGCCCGGTTGCGGCGATGGTGGCGGTCAAACAGCTCGGCACCAACGGTGGTGGCTGGTATGGCCCCAATAGCTCGGTCGCGCTGGAAAACCCCACGCCGTTGAGCAATTTTCTGGAAACCTTGGCCATCGTGTTGCTGCCGATGAGCGTGGTGTTCATGGTCGGCTATCTGACCGGGCGCAAGCGACTCACTGCGTTGGTCTTCGGCACCATGCTGACGATGTCGGCCGCGTCCACCGCGTTGCTGCTGTGGTCCGAAGCGCATTCGGCCAGCGCGAACTCGCCAGCGCTGATGGAAGGCAAGGAAGTGCGCATCGGTGCGGATGCCTCTGCGCTGTGGGCGGCGTTGACCACGCAGACCTCCAATGGTTCGGTCAACGCGATGCACGACTCCTTGGCACCGTTGAGCGGCCTGGTCACGCTGGTGGACATGCTGATCAACGCCATCTGGGGCGGTATTGGCTGCGGCCTGCAGCAGTTCGTGGTGTATCTGTTGCTGAGCGTGTTCCTGGCCGGCTTGATGACCGGACGCACGCCGGAGTTGTTCGGCCGCAAGATCGAATCGCGCGAAGTGCAGTTGCTGGCGCTGTTGATCCTGCTGCAGCCGCTGGTGGTGCTGGGCTTCACCGCGGTGGCGCTGGCCGTGCCGGCATTCACTGCCAATTCCAATCCCGGCTTCCACGGCATCAGCCAGGTGTTCTACGAGTACACCTCCGCATTTGCCAATAACGGCTCGGGTTTCGAAGGTCTGGGCGATGCCACGTACTGGTGGAATCTAAGCTGCTCTGTGGTGCTGGTGCTGGGACGATATCCGGCGTTGGTCCTGCCGTTGATGGTGGCCGCGCGCATGGCGGTGAAGCGGCGTGCGCCGGAGTCGGCCGGTAGCCTGCAGGTCGAAACGCCCACCTTTGCGCTGACCCTGATGGCGATCGTGCTGGTGCTGACCGTGCTGCAGTTCATGCCGGCACTGGTGCTGGGTCCTATCGCTGAACACCTCGCCCTGGCGGCGTCCTGAGAGTTTTGAGCAATGTCTACGATCGATACGACTGAAAAACGCGAGCGCGGTGACGCAGCGTTGTTCGATGCCGCCGTGCTGGTTGCGGCGATGCGTGCTGCCTTCCTCAAGTTGGCGCCGCGGCATCTGCTGCGCAGCCCGGTGATGGCGGTGGTGATGGGCGGCACGCTGCTGGCGGCGGTGATCACCGCCAGCGGCTATGGCAATGCCGGCTTCGGCTGGGCGGTGACGGCGATTCTGTTCGTCACCGTGTTGTTCGGCAATTTTGCCGAAGCCATTGCTGAAGCGCGTGGCCGCGGTCAGGCCGCCTCGTTGCGGCGGGCGCGCAAGGATCTGGTGGCACGCCGGGTGGAAACCGCACTCGGTGGCCGCGAAACCCGCGTGCCGGCGGCAGAGCTGCGCCCGGGCGATTACGTGATGGTGTCCGAAGGCGAATTTGTACCAGCCGATGGCGAGATCGTGCGTGGTGTTGCCACCATCAACGAAGCTGCGGTGACCGGCGAGTCGGCACCGGTGTTGCGCGAGGCCGGCACCGATCGCAGCGGCGTCATCGGTGGCACGCGCGTGCTTTCCGACGAGATCGTGTTCAAGGTCACCGCCGAGCCGGGGCATAGCTTCCTCGATCGCATGATCGCGTTGGTGGAAGGCGCCAATCGGCAGAAGACGCCGAACGAAATCGCGCTGACGCTGCTGCTGGCCGCGATGACGCTGACGTTCCTGATCGTGGTGGCGTCGTTGCCGGCGATTGCGGGCTTTGTCGGCGTCACGCTGGATCCGCTGCTGCTGATCGCGTTGCTGGTGTGTCTGATCCCGACCACCATCGGTGGGCTGTTGCCGGCGATCGGTATTGCCGGCATGAACCGCGCGCTGTCGGCCAATGTGCTGGCCAAATCCGGCAAGGCAGTGGAAGTGGCCGGTGACGTGGATGTGCTGCTGCTCGACAAGACCGGCACCATTACCTACGGCGACCGCCAGGCCACCGCGTTCCATCCGCTGGCCGGCGTCGACCGCGCGCAACTGCGTGATGCGGCCATGCTCGCTTCGCTGGCCGACCCGACGCCGGAAGGTAAATCCATCGTCAAGCTGGCGCGGCAGCAAGGTGCGGTGGCAGTGGAGGCCGAGGGTGCGCATTTCATCGCGTTCACCGCGCAGACGCGCATGTCCGGTGTCGATCTTGGCGGGCGCAGCATCCGCAAGGGCGCCGGCGATTCGATCGTGGCGTATGTGCAAGGCATGGGCGCCACGGTGTCGCCGGAATTGCAGGGCCGTATCGAAGAAGTCGCGCGTGGCGGTGCCACACCGTTGGTGGTGGCCGAAGGCCGCCATGTGCTTGGTGTGGTCGAGTTGAGCGACGTGGTCAAGCAGGGCATCAAAGAAAAGTTCGCGCAGTTGCGTGCGATGGGCATCAAGACGGTGATGATCACCGGCGACAACCCGCTCACCGCTGCCGCGATCGCTGCCGAAGCCGGCGTGGACGACTACATCGCCCAGGCACGGCCGGAAGACAAGCTAGCGCGCATCCGTGCCGAGCAGACCGGTGGGCGGCTGGTGGCGATGGTCGGCGACGGCACCAACGACGCCCCGGCGCTCGCGCAGGCCGACGTGGGCCTGGCGATGAACTCCGGCACGCAAGCCGCCAAGGAAGCCGGCAACATGGTGGATCTGGATTCGGATCCGGCCAAGCTGCTGGCGGTGGTGGAAGTGGGCAAGCAGCAGTTGATCACGCGCGGTGCGTTGACCACGTTCTCGCTGGCCAACGACGTTTCCAAATACTTCGCGATCCTGCCGGCGCTGTTTGCCGCCGCCATCCCGTCGATGGCAGCGCTCAACGTGATGCAGCTCTCCAGCCCGCGCCACGCGGTACTGGCGGCATTGATCTTCAATGCGTTGATCATCCCGGCATTGATTCCGCTGGCGTTGCGCGGCGTGCGTTTTCGCCCTTCCAGCGCCACCGCGTTGTTGCGCCGAAACATGCTGATCTACGGCGTGGGTGGCGTGTTGCTGCCGTTCGTTGCGATCAAAGTGATCGATCTGGTGCTGGTCGCCGTCTTCGGTGCCTGAGCCACGTGTGATGCACCTTTCTTCTTCCGGGAACATGTCCATGTCTTCTTCCTTGCCGTTACGCGACGACGGCGCCCTGCGCGGTTCGCTGATGCTCGCGGTATTTACCCTGTTCGGGTTGGGCCTGGCCTACTCGCTGGTCGCCACCGGCATCACCGGTGCGCTGTTCTCCGAGCAGGCCACCGGTTCGCTGTTGCGCGTCGATGCGCGCGTTGTCGGCTCGGCATTGGTTGCCCAGCCGTTTACCGATGCGCGCTATTTCCAGCCGCGTCCGTCGGCCGCCAAGTACGACCTCACCGCCGCTTCGGGCAGCAACCAGGCACGCTCCAATCCTGATTTGCTGGCCCGTATCGCTGCCGCGCGTGCGCAGGTGGCCAAACGCGACGGCATCGCCCCGGAGGCGGTACCGGGCGAGCTGCTGACGCAATCCGGCAGTGGCCTGGACCCGCATCTGAGCCCGGCCGGCGCACAGGTGCAGATCCGTCGTGTGGCCACCGCACGCGGCCTGTCCGAGCAACGCGTTGCTGGACTGGTGCAGGCTGCGACCGAAACGCCACAGTTCGGACTGCTTGGGCAGCCGCGGGTCAACGTGCTCGCCCTGAATCTGGCGCTGGATAAGGCCGGGACTGCGGAGTCGGGTAGCAAGCATGGCGCAACCCAATAGCACCAGGCCGGGCAGTCCGCTGTAGGCTTTGCCATCGACCCGTCCCGAATCTCGACTGCCTAATCCCGCCCGAATGTCCGACGCCCGCACCCAGCAAGCCGATGCCTTGATCGGCGAATTACAGCGCGAACACGGTGGGCGGTTGACGGTGTTCCTGGGTGCTGCGCCCGGGGTGGGCAAGACCTACGCCATGTTGTCGCGGGCGCGCGAGCGCCTGCGGCAGGGCATGGATGTGGTGGCCGGCGTGGTGGAAACGCACGGGCGCAGCGAAACCGCTGCGCTGCTGGAGGGCTTGCCACTGCTGCCGCGCGCCCGCGTGAGCTACCAGGGCCGCATGCTGGAAGAACTCGATCTGGATGCACTGCTGGCACGCAAACCCCGGCTGGCCCTGATCGACGAGCTGGCGCACCGCAACGTGCCCGGCAGCCGCCATGAGCGGCGCTGGCAAGACATCGTGGAGTTGCTCGATGCCGGCATCGACGTCTACACCACGGTCAACATCCAGCACCTGGAAAGCCTCAACGACATCGTGCTGCGCATCACCGGCGTGCGCGTGTCCGAAACCGTGCCCGATGCCGTCTTCGACCGCTTGCGCGACATCGTGCTGGTGGATCTGCCGCCACGCGAACTGATCGAGCGCCTGCAGCAGGGCAAGGTGTATCTGCCCGAGCAGGCCACGCAGGCATTGCAGGCGTTTTTCTCGCCCTCCAACCTCACGGCGTTGCGTGAGCTGGCCATGCAGACCGCTGCCGACCGCGTCGACAGCGATCTGCGCGATACCCAGGCCGCGCGTGGCTTACCCGGCACCGCCGCGTTGCGGCGCCGGGTGGTGGTGGCCATCGATGGCCGTGGCAGCTCGGATTATCTGGTGCGCGTGGCGCGTCGTTTGTCAGAGCGGCGCGATGCACCGTGGACCGTGGTCACCGTGCAGACCCGCACCGTGACCGATGCGGCCTGGCAGCTGGAGATCGACCGCGCGTTCGCGTTGACGCGTCGCCTCGGTGGCGACACCGCACTGCTGCACGGGACTAACGTCGCCGAGGCCTTGCTGGATTTCGCCTCACAAAACGGCATCTCCACCCTGGTGCTGGGGCGTACCCGCGAACGCCCGCTGGCACGCATGTTCAATCGCACGTTGACCCAGCAATTGCTGCAGCGTGGCGCGCATTACGAGCTGGTCATCGTCAGTTCCGCCGATGCGCGTGCACGTGCGCGTCAGCGCTGGCGTAACCCACGCCAATGGCTTCAGCGGTACGACCTGGTGTTCGCTGCGATTGCGGCAGCCGGTGCGGTGGGCGTGGCGTGGTTGCTGCAACGCTGGACCGACATCGACGACTTGTCGATGGTGTTCATCGTCGCGGTGGTGCTGGTGGCCTCGCGCACGCGCATGGCCGCTGCGGTGGTCGCCGCGCTGCTGAGTTTTGTCGCCTACAACTTCTTCTTCATCGAACCGCGTTTCACCTTGCAGATCAGCGCGCGCCAGGGCGTGGTGACGGTGTGCATGTTCCTGATCGCCGCGTTGGTCGCCGGCCGGCTGGCTTCGCGCTTGCGCAGTCAGGTCCTGGCATTGCGCGCGGCCAATGCGCACGCCAACGCCCTGCAGGCGCTGGCCCGCCAGCTCAGCACCGCTGCCGATCTGGGCCAGGTGCTGGAAGCCGGCCGTCGCGCGCTGGCCACCGCGCTGGATGCCGACGTCTGGCTACGCCTGGAGCAGCGCGAAAGCGATGCACCCACCAGCTTCGGTGCGCTCGATCGCAGCGCCGCCGATTGGACTCAGCGGCATGGCCAGCCCGCCGGCCGCTTCACCGATACCTTGGCCGGGGCGCAGTGGTGGTGCCTGCCGGTGCGCCATGAACGCGGCACATTGGGCGTGGCCGCGTTGCGCTTTCGTCAAGGCATGCAACGGCCCGGTCTGGAACAGCGCCGCTTGGCCGAAGCGATGGTGGAAGACATCGGCCAGGCGGCGCTGCGCACACGCCTGGTCGCCGATCTGGAAGGCGCACGCGTCAGTGGCGAAACCGAGCGCCTGCGCTCGGCATTGTTGTCGTCGGTCTCGCACGATCTGCGCTCGCCGCTGGCCTCGATGATCGGCTCGGCCAGCAGCCTGGCCAGTTACGGCGATGCGATGGACGCGCACGACCGCCACAGCCTGCTCGACACCATCCAGCTCGAAGGCGAGCGGCTGGATCGCTATATCCAGAATCTGCTCGACATGACCCGGCTTGGCCACACCGGGCTGACCTTGAACCGCGACTGGATCGGCGTGGACGAATTGATCGGCTCGGCCACCCGCCGCCTGCAGCGCTACCAGCCCGACGTGCGCCTGCAGCTGGACCTGGCCGCCGACCTGCCGGCGATTTGGGTGCACCCGGCCCTGGTCGAACAGGCCATCTTCAACGTGCTGGAGAATGCGGCGAAATTTTCGCCAGCCGATGCGGCGGTGACCGTGCAGGCGCAGCTGCGGACCGGTGCGCTGCAGATCGACATCGGCGACCAGGGTCCGGGCATTCCCAAAGACGAACGCGCGCGCATCTTCGACATGTTCTACAGCGTGGAACGCGGCGACCGTGGGCGCAATGGCACCGGGTTGGGCCTTGCCATCTGCCAGGGCATGATCGGGGCGCACGGCGGCAGCGTGGAGGCCTTGGCAGGCGCGCATGGTCACGGCACCAGGATTCGCATTACGCTGCCGTTGCTCGTTCCCGCCGCGCCACCTCGCCCTGATGCCGACTGACCTCACTGCCATCCCGCCCGCCCGTGTGCTGATCGTCGACGACGAGCCGCAGATCCGCCGTTTTCTCGACATCAGCCTGCGTGCACAGGGCTACCGCGTGCTGCAGGCCGGCACCGCCGAAGAGGGCCTGGCCGTGCTGGCCGGGCAGGGCGCCGAACTGGTGGTGCTGGACATCGGCCTGCCCGATCGCGACGGCCACGAAGTACTGCGCGAGATCCGTCAGTGGTCCAACGTGCCGGTGATCATGCTCACCGTGCGTGCCGGCGAAATCGAAAAGGTCGCCGCGCTCGATGCCGGTGCCAACGACTACGTCACCAAACCCTTCGGCGTGCAGGAATTGATGGCCCGCATCCGCTCGCTGCTGCGTCATGCCGGCGCCGGCAGCACGGTGGAAGAGAGCGTCTTCGACGACGGTCGCCTGCATATCCATCTGGGCCTGCGCGAAGTCACCCTCAACGGCGAAGCCGTGCCGCTGAGCCGCAAGGAATACGCCTTGCTCGCACTGCTGCTCAAGCATGCCGGCCGCGTGGTCACCCAACCGCAGCTGCTGCGCGAAGTGTGGGGCCCCACTCACGAAGAAGACACCCACTACCTGCGCATCCTGGTCGGCAAACTGCGCCAGAAACTGCAGGACGACGCCGCTAATCCGCATTACATCGTCACCGAACCGGGCGTGGGGTTGCGCTTTATCGGCGTGACGCGCTGAGCCCAGACCGTCGCTAGGCAGGCGGCAATACCTTGCCCGGATTCAAGATGCCATCCGGGTCCAGTGCGGCCTTGATCGCCCGCATGGCAGCCAGCGTCGGTGCGCTGAACGCCTGTGCCATGAAATCGCGTTTGGCCACGCCGATGCCGTGTTCGCCGGAGAGCGTGCCTTCCAACGCCAGCACCAGCGTAAACAGGCGTGGTAGCGCGGCATGCGCACGCGCGTCTTCGTCGGCATCGGCCGGGTCGTACATGATGTTGACGTGCAGGTTGCCGTTGCCGGCGTGGCCGAAGGCGACGATGGGCAGTGCGAACTCCACAGCGAGCGCTTCCACGCCGGACACCAGTTCGGGAATGCGCGACACCGGCACCACCACGTCTTCGTTGATCTTGCCCGGCTTGATGGTGCGCAAGGCCGGCGACAGGGCGCGGCGCGCGGCCCACAACTTATCGCGCGCGCTGCCATCGGCGGCCACGTCCAGGCTCAGCACGCCCTCGCCATCTGCGGCGTCGTGTAGGGCCTGCAATGCGTACGGCAAGGTGTCGTGATCGCCGTCGGCTTCGATCAACAACATGGCGCCGGCGTCGGGCACATCGCTGCCATTGCGGCGCAGGAGTGCAATCGCGCTGGCATCCATGAATTCCAGCATGGCCGGCGTGGTCGGTTGCGCCATCAGCCGCGACACCGCGGCCGCAGCGCTGGACGCATCGCGGTATAGCGCGCGCAGACCGGCCTGCGCGATCGCGCGCGGGGTCAGTTTCAAGGTTGCCTCGACGATGATCGCGAGGGTGCCTTCGCTGCCGACCAGCAGATGCGTGAGGTCGTAGCCGGTGGAATTTTTGGTGTATGCGCCGCCACAGCGGATCACGTCGCCGGTGCCGGTCACCGCAACCAGACCGAGCACGTTGTCGCGGGTCGCACCGTACTTCACCGCGCGCGGGCCGCCGGCATTGGTGGATAAATTACCGCCGATACTGCAGATCTCCGCGCTGGACGGATCCGGCGGCCAAAACAATCCATGCGGCTGCAGCGCCTGTTGCAGGTCGCCATTGAGCAGGCCGGGTTGCACCACCGCGCAGCGGTCTTCCGGTCGCAGCGCAATGAGGCGATTCATGCGCGCCATCGACACCACCACGCCGCCGGAAAACGGCACTGCCGCGCCGGTGGTACCGGTGCCGGCGCCGCGTGCCACGAGTGGCACGCCGTGCGCACGGCACGCCTGCATGATCGCCACGACGTCATCGGTGTCGCGCGGCAAGGCGACGGCAGCAGGCAGTGCCCAGCGGCGCGAATCGTCTTCGCCATAGCGGCGACGCGCATCGTCGCCGGTCAACCAGCCATCGGCACCGAGGCGCGCGGCCAGCAGTTCGGCAAGTGCGGTGGGAAGTCCATCGGTCATGACACGCGATCCTGTGGTGTCGCGCGCTGGATGCATTTCCACCCCAGCACGGCGACGGTGAGCGGCAACCAGACCCAGCGTAGCTCGGAGAGCAACGTGGTCAGGCCGCGCGCATTGAAGAAGCTGGTAGCGAACGGCGACACCCGAATCGGCCGCCAGGGTGCGAACCAACGCGTCTGGCTCCATGGCCAGCCCAGCGCAACGCCCAGGCCGCCGGAGGTCATCGCATCCAGCAGCGGATGCGATGCGGCGCAGACGAACAAAAACACGGCTGCCTGCATGGCATCCGCTCGCAACAAGCGATGTGCTGCAACGCCGAGCACCGCCATCAACGCAGCGAACACCAGCGAGTGGCTGGCGCCGCGATGGCCGAACCCATCTGCGTAGGGAATATGCAGCGCGAATGCCAGCACATCGGCATCCGGCAGCATCGCCGCCACGACGCCGGCGGCCAGCAGGCGCGGCGAGATGCGGCCGCGTTCACTGGCGCACCAGAGCGCCAATGGCACCGCAGCATGGGTCATGATGGTTGGCATCGGAACGTCGGTATGCGCGTCGGTGGCGGTCAGCAATCGTCGGCGCGGAACGCGTCGCGGATCCAGTTCAATAGCGGCGGTTCGCCGCTGGCATCGACCACATCGAAGCGGCAGGGCAGCGCCGCCAGTGCGGGGTGAGCGCCAAGGAACAGCTGCGCAGCCAGCACCAGCTTGCGGCGCTTGCGCCAGTCCACCGATGCCGCGCCGCCGCCGAAGCGATCGTCGCGACGGTAGCGCACTTCCACAAACACCAGCGATTGCCCATCGCGCATCACCAGATCGAGTTCGCCGCCGCGGTAGTTGGCATTGCCGACCACCAGCCGCAGCCCGGCCTGCTCCAGCAGTGCGCGTGCGGCCGCTTCGACCGCCGCACCGCGCTGCTGACGCGCCGCCGGCATGGCCTTAGCGGCCGTCGGCGATCGGCACCGGGCGGCCACCGTTGAAGGTGGACCAGGCCGGCGTGCGCAGCACATTGCCGAAGCCGTCCAGATGCAAGGTGCCGGTGGCGCCACGCAGGCCGCCATCGGTGCCGGTGGCGAGTTTTTCCAGGTACGCAGTGATCTTCCAGGCGTCGTAGCCGAACGCGAACAGGCGGGCGGCCGGGCCGCGCGCGCTGGGCAGGGTGCTGGCCACCTGGCTCACTGCCGGCAGGCCGGACACGCCCAGGGCGGTCCAGGTTTCGCTCGGGTAGACGATGCCATCCAGCGCCAGATCGTCTTCGACCTTGCCGGTGCCGGCCACCAACTGCGACGTGCCCACGCGCGATTTGCCGGCGAATCCGGCCAGTGCCAGCTGCGGCGCCAGCGCGCGCGCGGTGTTGCCGCGCACTGCCAGGAACACCGCATCGGCAGTGCCGTAGTTGCGCAGCTGCGCACCGATGTCGCCCGGCGCATCGGCCACGCTGAGACTGCCGGCGACGGTGCCGCCACGTTCGGTGAAACGGTCGCGGAAGGCCTTGATGGTGCGCTTGCCGTTGTCGTCGCTGGTGCCGACGATCAGCACATTGCGGCGTTCGCGCGAGAGCAGATATTCGGCGGCCATGATGCCGTCGTCTTCGGGCGCCAGCGAGAACCCGGCACTGCCGCTAGGCGGTGCCTTGTTGTCGGTGGGGCGGTTGAGCGCGAGCACCGGCACTGCCGGCTGGCCGCGCGCGAACAATGCGCTGACTTCGTCGCGCCCCAACGGGCCGACGACGTAATCCACCCCGGCGCTCACTGCCTTGTCGTAGGCGGCGTTGGCACCGGCGGCGGTGCCGGCGGTATCGAAGAACTGCACTTCCGGGCGGCGGCGGGTTTCAGCGTAGTAGCCGGCCAGCAGGCCATCGCGCACCGGCGCGGCGGCGGTGGCCAGGTTGCCGGTGATCGGCAACAGCACCCCCAGTTTCATCGGCGGACGGTAGCCGTCGCGCTCGGCCGGTGGGCGCTTGCTGGTGTCAAAGCCCCACTGCGCATCGCGCTCGAACGCGCGCGGCAGCCCCAGACCGCGACTGATCAGTGCGCGGCCGGCGAAGTTGTACAGCGGGTCGCCGGCCGGCAGTGCCGCGGTGCGGCCCTTGAGGGTGGCGTCGTCGAGGGCGGCGAGCAGGCGCACGATCGCGCGCTGGTTTTCGCTGCGCGCAGTGCCGGTCAGGCTGGCATCGGCGCGCGCGCGGTCGGCGGCGGCGCCGAACAGGTCGCCGGTGGCTTCCAGTGCGGCGGCACGTGCCACAAACCAACGCGTCTGCAGCGGCTGGGTCAGTCCCTGCGGGCTGTCGCCCAGGGCTTGCAATGCCTGCGCGCCCTGCTTGTCGATCACCGCCAACTCGCCGGTGAGCAGCCCGAAGCGGGCGCGCTCCTCGCCGCTCAGTTGGCGCGCGTTGACCTGCGCCAGCAATGTGCGGGCACGCGCATCGTCGCCGGCGTCATGCCAACCGAACGCGGCTGCAGCCAGCAACCGGCTGCGCTGCGCACCGCCGGCACTGGCGGCTTCGGCTTCCAGCTGCTGCGCGGCTTCGCGCGGCTTGCCCTGGTCCAGCAACGCCAGCGCCGCGCTCTGCGTCGGCGAGGCGGTCGGCGTGACGCTGCTGGTGGCGCAACCGGCGGCCAGCATCACCATCAGCGAAAGGGCGGAGATCCTTGCAACACGCTTGTTCATTTCAGATCCATTGGACAGGGGCCGCCGGGGCGGACCGTTAAAAACGCTACGATTCTACCCTTTGCCCCCGGAAAACCGCTGATGACGTCCCCTGGAACCCTGCACGTGGTCGCCACGCCGATCGGCAACCTGGCCGACCTGTCGCCGCGCGCGCAGGAGGTGTTGCGCGGCGTGGCCGCAATCTGCGCCGAAGACACCCGCCATACCCGCCAGTTGCTGAGTCATTTCGGCATCGACCGCCCGCTGCTTGCCCTGCACGACCATAACGAAGAGGCCATGTCCGAACGCATCGTGGCGCGCCTGCGCGAGGGCGAATCGCTGGCCATCGTCAGCGACGCCGGCACCCCGTTGGTCAGCGATCCGGGTTTCAAGCTGGTGCGTGCCGCCCGTGCCGCCGGCATCAAGGTCAGCCCGGTGCCAGGCGCCTGCGCAGCGATCGCCGCGCTCAGTGTCGCCGGCCTGCCGAGCGACCGCTTCGGCTTCGAAGGGTTTCTGCCGGCCAAGAGCGCGGCCCGCCGCGAGCGCCTGGCACGGCTGGCTGGCGAGACCCGCACCCTGGTGTTCTACGAATCCTCGCACCGTATTGTCGAATCGCTGGCCGACCTGCGCTTTGCCTTCGGCGACGAGCGCCCGGCAGTGATCGCCCGCGAGCTGACCAAGTTGTTCGAAACCGTACTCGACGGCAGCCTGGCCGAGCTGCAGGCCCAGGTCGAAGCCGACGACAACCAGCGCAAGGGCGAATTCGTGGTGATGGTGCAGGGCGCAGCCGACGCCGCCGAAGGCCAGCTCGCCGAAGGCCGCCGCGTCTACGCCAAGCTCGCCGAACACCTGCCGCCATCCACCGCCGCCAAGCTGGCTGCCGAGCTGACTGGTGCGCCGCGCAAGGCGTTGTATGGCGGTAATGGCTGATACAACGACTGCCGAGGAAAAGAAGAAGGCGCTGGAGTTGCGTCAGTTCAAGTGCGTCTTGACGAGCTGGCCGCATGCATTTCCGCCGCAGATCGGTGAGATAGAACAGCCCAAGGAGCCTGCAGCCGACATCCGTTTTCGCATTGCGGATGGCTCAACTTATGCCGTCGAGATCACCCAACTTCTGCGACCGGATGGAAAAGCGCGCGTTAAGGCGCGTGAAAAATTACTAGCGTCGCTGAAGCCGCGATTGGCGCAGCGTCTGCCTGGCGTACAGATCAGTCTTGGTTTTACCGATCAGCCGCTCCCCAAGCTTCCAGACGCAATTGAACAGGTCGAGCATCTGTTGCCCGAGAAGTCGAGACTGATCGAAGGCAATCAGGCCATCAGGAAAGGGCTCCCCGCATTCTTGACACATGTGCAACTTTGGTCAGCTACTCAAGCGGACGTGTTCGGAGGCGGCGTCTTTGAAGTGCCCGCACTCACCAAGTCGCAGGTGTCGACATGCATTCTGCAAAAGCACACGAAGATCGAGGGATATCGCGCGCATGCAGATGCCGTCGCGCTGCTGATTTATTGCCCGATGGCACCTTCGCACGCGCAGCTCGCGGTGCCAGCCGAGGCGGCGGGATGGTCGTTCGCGCATCAGTTCGAACGTGTTGTGCTGTACGCCGAAGACAGCGATGGGCGGGGCGTTGTCTGGCAATAGCGTATAGTTCGCCCCGGCGGAGTCGGCCAGACAGTCGCGTCACTCGCAAGAGTGCCGAGGAAAGTCCGGGCTCCATAGGGCAAGGTGCCAGGTAACGCCTGGGCGGCGCAAGCCGACGGAAAGTGCAACAGAAAGATACCGCCTACGTCCCTCGTCACCCCTCTGCCGCCACTGAAACGTGTCGGCGATGCTCAGCATCGCAGCCAAGCGCGTTCGGAGGCCGCAGAGGGGTGGCGAGGGGCCGGTAAGGGTGAAATGGTGCGGTAAGAGCGCACCGCGAGTCCGGTAACGGACCGGCACGGCAAACCCCACCTGGAGCAAGACCAAATAGGGATCCATTGGCGTGGCCCGCGCTGGATCCGGGTAGGTTGCTTGAGCGCTGCGGTGACGTAGCGCCTAGACGAATGACTGTCCACGACAGAACCCGGCTTATCGGCCGGCTCCGCCACCTTCTTTTCTGGCGTTCGCCTTTCTCGAAGGCTCCCATGCTTCGTACCGCCTTCGGCGATACAAAACGCGGGCCCCTCTCCGGGCATGCCAGACCCCCCGCAGTCGCCGCCGCGCCCCTTGACTCAAGGGGGCTTGCACCTGGCCTTGCTGGAGCGTCGGTTTGCAGAGATATCTTCCTTCCACCGCTTGCGGGGGAAGGTGCCCGAAGGGCGGATGGGGGCAGTGCGGAGATGCGTGGCGGATTCCCCCTCATCCGGCGCTGCGCGCCACCTTTCTCCCGCAGGCGGGAGAAGGAGAGCGAGGCGGTCTGCATTCTCCCGCTTGGGGGATAAGGGGGATCGTCCCGGAATCCTGGAGTTCCGGAGGGATGTGCCTTCCACCGCTTGCGGGGGAAGGTGCCCGAAGGGCGGATGGGGGCAGTGCGGAGATGCGTGGCGGATTCCCCCTCATCCGGCGCTGCGCGCCACCTTTCTCCCGCAGGCGGGAGAAGGAGAGCGAGGCGGTCTGCATTCTCCCGCTTGGGGGATAAGGGGGATCGTCCCGGAATCCTGGAGTTCCGGAGGGATGTGCCTTCCACCGCTTGCGGGGGAAGGTGCCCGAAGGGCGGATGGGGGCAGTGCGGAGATGCGTGGCGGATTCCCCCTCATCCGGCGCTGCGCGCCACCTTTCTCCCGCAGGCGGGAGAAGGAGAGCGAGGCGGTCTGCATTCTCCCGCTTGGGGGATAAGGGGGATCGTCCCGGAATCCTGGAGTTCCGGAGGGATGTGCCTTCCACCGCTTGCGGGGGAAGGTGCCCGAAGGGCGGATGGGGGCAGTGCGGAGATGCGTGGCGGATTCCCCCTCATCCGGCGCTGCGCGCCACCTTTCTCCCGCAGGCGGGAGAAGGAGAGCGAGGCGGTCTGCATTCTCCCGCTTGGGGGATAAGGGGGATCGTCCCGGAATCCTGGAGTTCCGGAGGGATGTGCCTTCCACCGCTTGCGGGGGAAGGTGCCCGAAGGGCGGATGGGGGCAGCGCGGGGATGTGTGGCGGATTCCCTCATCCGGTGCTGCGCGCCACCTTCTCCCCCAGGCGGGAGAAGGAGAGCGAGGCAGTCTGCATCCTCTCCGCTTGCGGGATAAGGGGCATCGTCCCGGAACCCTGGAGTTCCGGAGAGATGTGCCTTCCACCGCCTGCGGGGGAAGGTGCCCGAAGGGCGGATGGGGGCAGCGCGGGGATGCGTGGCGGATTCCCTCATCCGGCGCTGCGCGCCACCTTCTCCCGCAGGCGGGAGTAAGGAGAGCGAGGCGGTCTGCATCCTCCCCGCTTACGGGGATCAATGCGCGGGCCTGGCCCGGTGTCTCTGGCCTCGTCGTCCCGCCACGCAGTTCCGGTCTTCCTAAATGTCCAGCCGTGTCTCGCCCTGGAAGATCCCGTTCGGTCCGAAGCGGCGTTCGTGGATGAAGCCGCTGCCCCGGTGGTCCACCGCGACGATGGTGCTGGCGCGGGTTCCATAGCTGGCGCCGGTGATGAAGGCGGCCGAGAGCAGGCGTTCGGTGGCCTGGTCCACGCCGGTGTCAGGCAGGGCGTCGTCGGGAGCGACGGTCGGGCTGGCCAAGGCGGTCCACAGGGGGTGCAGCTCTTCGGCGCCTGCGGCGCACCACTCGTGCAGGGCCGCAGTCAGCGCAGCGGTCTTGGGCCAGGGCGCGTCCAGTGGGCCGTTGGACATGCCGTGGATGCCGGGAGCCAGAGCGCGGGCCAGTGGCGGGTGATTGCTGAGGTGCTCGCACCGCTCGGCATCGCACAGCAGCAGATTGAACGGTGGGAACGCGTGTGCAGCTGGGGCCAGTTCCCGGGCATAGGCGGCAGCGTCGGAACTGCCGGATAGATAGTCGGCGATCAGATGTCCGCGCGAGCGCCCAGACATGGTGGCCAGCGGGTCGCGCACGTTGGTGACCACGGCCGCACGGCCGTCGCTGCCCAGTCCGACCCAACTCCCGCCCGAGCGCAGGTCGCGCCCGGCCAGCACGGTATCGGCCGGTGCCGTCCAGGGCGCCAACGCGGCGGTGGGGCGGTCGTGGAATTCATCGCGGTTGCCCGCCAACAGCAGGCGCCAGCGCGGGTGGGTTTTCCAGGCTAGGGCGACCAGGCACATGCCGCCAATTGTCACTTGTTTGCGCAGTTGAGAGATGCAGCTGGCGCAATGTGAAGTGAGATAGCGGTCGAGTTTACACGGCCTTCACGCCCCTGAATTTCCGTTCAATCTCAAAATCTGAGACGAAACAGCAACTTGTGGATAACCTTTGAACAAGTCTCTAAAGAGTGCTGCAACTCATTGATGCGACTGGCGATTTGTGGCCCTCAAAGTTGTTGACAACCTTTGACGCGCTGCTAAGGTGGGCAACGGAGGGAAAACCAGGTGTTTTGTGGTTTTTCGTGGTTCAATGATCCCCCAGCGGGTATTCGAGGTTGCATTCGGTGTTTCAGGGCGAGACTGCCATCACGGTGGACGACAAGGGGCGTATGGCGGTGCCAACCGCATACCGCGACCTCGTCACGCGTGTCAGCGGCAACCGCCTGGTACTCACCTACAACCCGTTTGAAGCCGGATGCCTGTGGCTGTACGCGGAAAAGGAGTGGGAGCGGGTGCGCGACGATGTGATGTCCAAGCCCAATACCCAGCGCGTGATCCGCACGCTGCAGCAAAAACTGGTGGGTTCTTCGGCCGTGCTCGAGCTGGACGCCAATGGCCGTCTGAGCATCCCGGCCAGCCATCGCAATGCGGTTGGCATCGAGAAAAAAGCCGTGCTGCTGGGCATGGGCGACAAATTCGAACTCTGGAGCGAGCAGGCACATCGCGCACTGATCCAACAGACATTGTCTGACGGGGATCTGGGCGATGAATTGCTCGATCTCAGGTTGTGAGCCGGGGTGCCCGGATGCGCGGTGAAGCGCAGCCCGGTCACCCGGTGTCGCAGCCGCCGGCGGCCCATGTGCCGGTGCTGTACACGCAGGTTCTGGATGGCCTGCAAGTGACCGAAAACGGAATCTATCTCGATGGCACGTTCGGGCGTGGCGGACACGCACGCGGCGTGCTGGAACACCTTGGCCCGGGAGGTCAGCTGCTGGTGATGGACAAGGACCCCGAAGCGATCGCAGTGGCCGAACAGAGCTTCGGTGGCGATGCGCGCGTGTCCATCCATCGCGGCAGTTTTGCCGGGCTCGGTCAGGTGGTTGCCGCTGCCACGGTCGACGGCATCCTGCTGGATCTGGGCGTGTCTTCGCCGCAGTTGGACGTGGCCGGGCGCGGTTTCAGTTTCGGCAAGGACGGTCCGCTGGACATGCGCATGGACCCGGACAGCGGCCAGAGCGCGGCCCAGTGGCTGGCGCAGGCCAGCGACCGCGAGATCGCCGATGTGCTGTGGACCTATGGCGAAGAGCGCCAGAGCCGCCGCATCGCGCGCGCCATCGTGGCGCGCCGCGCCGAACAGCCGTTGCTGCGCACCGCGCAACTGGCCGAGCTGATTGCCTCGGTGATGCCGCGCGGCGACAGCAAGACCCACCCGGCCACACGCAGCTTTCAGGCGATCCGCATCTATATCAACCGCGAACTCGACGACCTGGAAGCCGGCCTGGATGCGGCGCTGGCCGCGCTCAAGCCCGGCGGCCGGCTGGCCGTGATCAGCTTCCACTCGCTGGAAGACCGCATCGTTAAACAATTCATGGCCCGCTACGCCAAGGCGCCGCCGAGCAATCGCCGCCTGCCCGAAGCGCAACCGTTCGTGCCGACGCTGCAGCTGGTGAGCGGTGCGATCAAGGCCGACGACGCAGAACTGAACGTCAACCCACGCGCCCGCAGCGCGGTGTTGCGGGTGGCCGAAAAGCTGGGAATGGGGAATGGGGAATCGGGAATTGGCAAAGGCAACAGTGCCGCTGCTTTCCGATTCCCGAATCCCGATTCCCGATTCCCGGCGTCTCAAGGAGACGCCGCATGAGCCGCCTGCTGCTCATCGTGCTGCTTGCCTGCAGCATCGCCTCGGCGATCGGGGTCGTGTACATGCGCCACATGCATCGCAAGCTGTTCGTGCAGTTGTCCAAGCTCGAGCACACGCGCGATGAATTGAATATCGAATTCGGCCGGCTGCAGCTGGAACAGGCCACCTGGGCAGAAAGCAACCGGGTCGATCAGGTCGCGCGTGCGCGCATCGGGATGAAGTTCCCGGAGACCAACGACATCGTGGTGGTGCGCCCATGACAAAGCAGCAGGCCAGCCGCTTTGCACAGCGGAGCTGCCCGCAGGGTGGCGCACACGGTTATGCGCCCATGACAAAACGGCAGGACAGCCGTTTTGCACGGCGCAGCCGCTCGCAGGGTGGCGCATATGCAGGTGCGCCCATGACAAAACGGCAGGACAGCCGTTTTGCACGGCGCAGCCGCCCGCAGGGTGGCGCACACGGAGGTGCGCCATGAAAGCCGGCCGCAACCGCCCCCGCAGCAACTTCAACCTCCGCGGTCGTCTGACCCTGGTCGGCATCGCGCTGGGCCTGTGCTCGGTGACGCTGATCGGCCGTGCGGCGTTCGTGCAGCTGGTCAACCGCGATTTCTACCAGCGCCAGGGCGAGGCGCGCTACCTGCGCGAACTGCCGATCGCCACCTCGCGCGGCATGATTACCGACCGCAACGGCGAGCCGCTGGCGGTGTCCACGCCGGTGGAATCGATCTGGGTCAATCCGCAGGAACTGTTGCGCAACCCGGACCGCATCCCCGAGCTGGCCAAGGCGCTCGGCCAGCCGCTGGACGAGTTGAACGCCAAGCTGGCGCAGAAGGCCGGCAAGGAATTCATGTACCTGCAGCGCCGGATCAATCCGGACAAGGCGCATGCGATTGTCGATCTGAAGATTCCCGGCGTGTTCTCGCAGCGCGAGTTTCGCCGTTTCTATCCGCAAGGCGAGGCGATGGCCCATGTGCTGGGCTTCACCAACATCGACGACCGCGGCCAGGAAGGGCTGGAGCTGGCGTTCGACGAATGGCTGCGCGGCAAGCCCGGTTCCAAGAAGGTGGTGCGCGATGCGCGCGGCGCGATCGTGGAGAGCGTGGACCTGGTGCGTCCGGCGCAGCCGGGCAAGGACCTGACGCTGAGCATCGACCGCCGCATCCAGTTCCTGGCTTACAAGGAGCTGCGCAACGCACTGGTCGAAAACAACGCGGCCGGCGGTTCGATGGTGGTGATGGACGTGGCCACCGGCGAAGTGCTGGCGATGGTCAACCTGCCTACCTACAACCCCAACGCGGTCACCGGCATCAACCCGTCGGCGCGCCGCAACCGTGCGGTCACCGATCTGGTCGAGCCGGGTTCGACGATGAAGCCGCTGACCGTGGCCACCGCGCTGACTGCCGGCGTGGTGACCAAGGACACCATCATCGATACCAACCCCGGCTACATGTCGGTGGGGCGCTTCACCATTCGCGATGTGCCGCGCAACAACGGCGTGCTCAACGTCACCGGCGTGATCACCCGCAGCTCGAACATCGGTGCTGCCAAGATCGCCGCCAAGGTGCCGGACCAGACCTTCTATCAGTCGATCCGCAACTTCGGTTACGGCAGCGCGCCGCATAGTGGGTTTCCCGGTGAATCGGCCGGTGTGGTGCTGCAGCCGGCGCGCTGGAGCGGCCCGTCCAAGACCACGATGTCCTACGGCTACGGCCTGTCGGTGACGCCGCTGCAGATTGCGCAGGCGTACGCCACGCTCGGCAACGGCGGCAAGCTCACGCCGCCGACCTTCGTGCGCGGCCAGCACAACGAAACCCGTCAGGTGATCACGCCGGAAGTGGCGCGCCAGGTCATCGACATGATGGAAACCGTGGTCACCCAGGGCGGCGCCAAGGGTGCAGCGATTCTGGGATACCACGTGGCTGGCAAGACCGGTACCGCGCGCAAGAATGGCGCCAATGGCTACGAGCGCGGGCATTACAACGCGTTGTTTGCCGGCCTGGTGCCTGCCACGCGGCCGCGCTTTGCTACCGTCATCGTGATCAACGATCCGCAGGGCAAGGTGTATTACGGCGGCCTGGTGTCGGCCCCGGTCTTCCACAAAGTGATGGAAGGCGCGCTGCGCTTGATGGACGTGCCGCCGGACGACATCCAGTCGTGGCTGGCCGCGCAGGCCGCCGGCAAGACCGGTCAGCCCATGGTCAAGCCGCAACCGGCCGATCTGGATCCGGCGCTCGTGCCGGACCCGGTGGACGAAGTGTCTGCCGGCATTCCGACCGCAGTGGCACCTGCGCCGGCCAACGCGCCAGCGCAGCCTGCGCCGTTGCAGGAGAGCCGCCAGTGAGCCGCTCTATGGCACTTTCGCAGTTGCTGCCGGACGTGGCGCTACCGCAAGACGCGCAGGTCTCCGGTCTGGTGATGGATAGCCGTACGGTGGCCCCAGGCGATGCATTCGTCGCGATCGCCGGCTTCGGTGCGCATGGTCTGGGCTTTGTCGAACAGGCGCGCGCCAATGGCGCAACGGCGGTGTTGTTCGAGCCGCCGGCTCCGGACGGTATGCCGGTCCCGGCCGATGCGATTGCCGTGCCCGGTTTGCGCGCGCGCCTTGGCGTGATGGCCGATCAATTTCATGGCCGGCCGTCGCATGCAATGCGCATGGTCGGCGTCACCGGTACCAACGGCAAGACCTCCACCGTGCAGTTACTGGCGCAGGCATTGACGCTGCTCGGTACGCCCACCGGCACGCTCGGCACCTTGGGCGTCGGTCTGTATGGCGCGGCCGTGCCAACCGGATTCACCACGCCGCTGGTGCTGCCCACGCATGCGCTGCTGGCGCAGTTGCGCGATGAGGGCGCGCAGGCGGTAGCGATGGAAGTCAGCTCGCACGCGCTCGATCAGGGCCGCGTGGATGCGGTGCATTTCGACGTCGCGGTGTTCACGAATCTCACCCGCGATCATCTCGATTACCACGGCGACATGGCGCAATACGGCGCCGCGAAGGCCAA
Source organism: Xanthomonas prunicola (assembly GCF_002846205.1). Lineage (GTDB taxonomy): Bacteria > Pseudomonadota > Gammaproteobacteria > Xanthomonadales > Xanthomonadaceae > Xanthomonas > Xanthomonas prunicola. The sequence continues at coordinate 180,872 of NZ_PHKV01000002.1, read as the reverse complement.
GTTGTTCACCCGTGCTGGCTTGAAATCGGCCGTGGTGAATCTGGACGATGCCTTCGGCCGCACGCTGTTCGCTTCGCTCGATCCCGCGCTGCATGCCGTCGGCGTGAGCTCGCGCGCACATGCCGACGCCCGTGTGAGCGCGCAGGCACTGCAGCTGGACCATAACGGCATCAACTTCGCACTGAATATCCAAGGCGAAGTGCATCCGGTGCACTCGCCTCTGCTGGGCCGCTTCAACGTGGACAACCTGCTGGCCGTGGCCGGCGCGTTGTGGGCGCTGGACATCGTACCTGCTCAAATCGCCACCGTGCTTGGCCAGTTGCAGCCGATCCATGGCCGCATGAACCGCCTCGGCGGCGCGCATGGCGCACCGCTGGTGGTGGTCGATTACGCGCACACGCCCGATGCGCTGGAGCAGGCATTGAGCAGTCTGCGTTCGCATGCGCAGGACCGGCTGATCTGCGTGTTCGGTTGCGGTGGTGAACGCGACAGCGGCAAGCGCCCACAGATGGCAGCAATTGCAGAACTCAATGCCGACGTCGCCATCGTCACCGACGACAATCCGCGTGGCGAAGATGGCGACGTCATCGTGGCCGATATCCTGCGCGGCTTTGCGCGCCCGGATGCCGCCATCGTGCAGCGCGACCGCGCTGTCGCGATCCATCAGGCCATCGGCATGGCCAGCGCGTCCGACATCGTGTTGATTGCCGGCAAGGGCCACGAGCCATATCAGGAAGTTGCCGGCGTGCGGCATGCCTTCGACGACGCCATCGTGGCGGCGCAGGCGCTGCTGCCCCGCACCGTGTTGGGAGTGCGCCCATGAAGCTCATTCCACTGTCATTGATTGCGCATTGGGCCGGTGGCGAGCTGCATGGCGACGACGCCATGATCGATGCGGTCGGCAACGACACCCGCACGCTCGCCAATGGCAGTCTGTATATCGCGCTGCGGGGCGAGCGCTTCGATGGGCATGACTTTGCCGCCGACGCAGTCGCGCGCGGTGCCAGCGGATTGCTGGTGGATCGCCTGCTGCCGGCGCTGAGCGTGCCGCAGGTGGTCGTGGAAAATACCGAGCTGGCATTGGCGCGGATTGCGGCCGGCATGCAGCGCGACCGCGCCACCCGGGTGATTGCCTTGACCGGTTCCAATGGCAAGACCAGCGTCAAGGCGCTGCTGCTGTCGATCCTGCAGGAAGCCGGGCGCGTGGATGGCACCACCGTGTACGCCACGCCGGGCAACCGCAACAACGAGATCGGTTTGCCGCTGGCCGTGATTGCCGCGCCCGATGATGCCGACGTTGCGATCTACGAAATGGGCGCCGGCAAGCCGGGCGATATCGCCTATCTCACCGATATCGCGCAGCCGCATGTCGCGCTGGTCAACAACATCGCGCCCGCCCATCTGGAACGTCTGGGTAGCCTGCTCGGCGTTGCACAGACCAAAGGCGCCATCTACGCCGCGTTGCCCGCCGATGGCGTGGCCGTGATCAATGCCGATGACGCTTTTGGTCTGTGGTTCGAGCAGCAGTTGCAGGCGCAGCCGGTGCAGGGGCGTTGCATCTTGCGCTACGGCTTGCAGATCAGTGCCGATATCACTGCGCGTCAGCTGCAACTGCAGGCTGGCGCTGCGCAGTTCACCTTGGTGACCCCGCAGGGTGAGGCGCAGATTGCGCTGCCATTGCCGGGCCGCCACAACGTGCTCAACGCCCTGGCGGCAACCGGTCTGGCACTCGGTGCCGGCATCGCCTTGCCGGTGATCGCTGCCGGTTTGGCGCAGGCGCATCCGGTGGCTGGCCGGCAAATCGCACAGACCTTGCCGGGCGGCGCGGTGCTGATCGACGACAGCTACAACGCCAACCCCGGCTCGCTGGATGCGGCCATCGACGCTTTGGCCGGCGCACCGGGCGAAGGCTGGCTGGTACTCGGCGACATGCGCGAACTCGGCGCCGAAGGCGTCGCACTGCATGCCGCCGCCGGACGTCGCGCACGCGCCGCCAAGCTGCAGCGGCTGTACGCGCTGGGCGAGCTCAGCGCCGCCGCGGCACAGGCATTTGGCGAGGGTGGCCGCGTGTTCGCCACACATGCCGGGCTGATCGACGCCTTGCAGGCGGATCTGGTCGATGCCGCCAGCCGGGAAACACGAACACAGCAACACGCATCAGGAAATACGCAGGAACATGCAGTGATTCACCAACAGCAATCGCCGTCCACGGTCGCCCCGGCGGGTGCCGCCTCCATCACGATCCTGGTGAAGGGCTCACGCGGTAGCGCGATGGACCGCGTCGTCACCGCGCTGCTCGCATCGGCGGAGGGCGCATCCCATGCTGCTTGAGTTGGCCCGTTGGCTGCAGCAACTGGAGAGCCTGTTCGGGCTGTTCAACTACCTGACCTTCCGCGGCATCCTGGCGGCGCTGACGTCGTTGTTCCTGTCGTTGTGGATGGGCCCTGCGGTGATTCGCAAGCTGGCCCAGTTCAAGGGCGGCCAGCCGATCCGTCAGGACGGCCCGCAGACGCATTTTTCCAAGGCCGGCACGCCGACCATGGGCGGCTCGCTGATCCTGCTGACCGTGACCTTGTCGGTGCTGCTGTGGGGCGATCTGCGCAACCGTTATGTGTGGCTGGTGCTGGCGGTGATGCTCTGCTTCGGTGCGATCGGCTGGTACGACGACTGGATCAAGATCGTGCGGCGCGATCCCAACGGTCTGAAGTCGCGCTGGAAGTATCTGTTGCAGTCGATCTTCGGCCTGGCCGCCGGTCTGTTCCTGTACTACACCGCCGACGTACCGGCGGCGATCACGTTCTACATTCCGATGTTCAAGTCGATCGCGCTGCCGCTGGCGGGCGTGAGCTTCGTGGTGATCGCCTATTTCTGGATCGTCGGCTTCTCCAACGCGGTGAATCTCACCGACGGCCTGGATGGCCTGGCGATCATGCCCACCGTGCTGGTGGCGTGCGCACTGGGCGTGTTCGCGTATGCCTCGGGCAACGTGGTGTTTGCCGAATACCTGAAAATCCCGCTGATTCCGGGCGCCGGCGAGCTGATCATCATCTGCTCGGCGATCGCCGGGGCAGGCTTGGGCTTTCTGTGGTTCAACACCTATCCGGCGATGGTGTTCATGGGCGACATCGGCGCGCTGTCGCTGGGCGCGGTGCTGGGCACCATCGCGGTGATCGTGCGCCAGGAAATGGTGCTGGTGATCATGGGCGGCGTGTTCGTGATCGAAACGCTGTCGGTGATGATCCAGGTCGCCAGCTTCAAGCTGACCGGCAAGCGCGTGTTCCGCATGGCGCCGATCCATCACCACTTCGAACTCAAGGGTTGGCCGGAGCCGCGCGTGATCGTGCGCTTCTGGATCATTTCGGTGGTGCTGGTGCTGATCGGCCTTGCCACGTTGAAGGTGCGCTGATGAACGACATGTCCCGCCAGGCCACACGACTGGACGCCATCGGCGGCCGCTACGACCCGTGGCTGCTCGGGGCCGCGGCCACGCTCGCCTCGCTGGGCGTGGTGATGGTGGCTTCCAGTTCGATCGAGCTGGAAGCCAGCCCCTTCTATTACCTGACCCGCCACCTGCTGTTCCTGGGTGTCGGCATCGGGCTGGCGTTCTGGGCGATGCGCACCGAGCTCAAGACCATCGAGCAGCACAACCAGATGCTGCTGCTGGCCTGTTTCCTGCTGCTCATCGTGGTGTTCGTGCCTGGCCTGGGCAGCACCGTCAATGGCGCCAGGCGCTGGATCAACCTGGGCGTGTCGCGGTTCCAGGTCGTCGAAGCGGTCAAGGTGCTCTACATCATCTGGCTGGCCAGTTACCTGGTGCGCTTTCGCGACGAGGTCAATGCGACCTGGCAGGCGATGCTCAAGCCGGTGTTAGTGGTCGGCTTTCTGGTGGCGCTGCTGTTGCTGCAGCCGGACTTCGGCTCGTCGATGCTGCTGTTGAGCGTCACTGCCTGCATGCTGGTGCTCGGTGGCGCCCCGATCGGACGCATCATCCTGCCGATCCTGCTGCTGCTGCCGGCACTGGTGGCGCTGGTGATCTTCGAGCCGTACCGCATGCGGCGCGTCACCTCCTTCATGGATCCGTGGGTTGATCAGCTCGGCTCGGGGTACCAGCTGTCCAATGCGCTCATGGCCATCGGCCGTGGCGAGTGGATCGGGGTGGGCCTGGGTGCCTCGGTGCAGAAGCTCAATTACCTGCCGGAAGCGCATACCGACTTCATTTTCTCGGTGATCGCCGAGGAGCTCGGCTTCATCGGCGTCTGCGGTGTCGTGTCCCTGTATGCGCTGCTGGTCGGCCGTGCGTTCTGGGTGGGCATGCGCTGCGTGGAAATGAAGCGTCATTTCTCCGGCTACGTGGCTTTCGGCATTGGGTTGTGGGTGGCGATGCAGAGCTTCGTGTCGATCGGCGTGAACCTGGGGATTCTGCCGACCAAGGGCCTGACCCTGCCGCTGATTTCCTCCGGCGGTTCGTCGGTGCTGATGACCTGCATGGCGATGGGCCTGCTGCTGCGCGTGTCCTACGAAATGGATCGTGCCGAGCGCCTGCGCAGCAAGTTGTCGCCGCAGGGTGCGGGTACTGCACCGTCCGAGCCGGCCGAGCCGGTGGTCGAATCCGTGCCGCCGGCGTATGCAGCTGGGCGCAAGCCGCAGCGCGAGACCGCTGCAGCACCGTCGCCGGTGGCAGCGGCGACAGCTGCAGCGCCTTCGGTGGCACCGGCGTCGGCGATCCTGCGCGGCACCAGCCGCATGCAGCCGCGTGTGGAACCGACCTTCGGGAGGATCGCGTGAGCGTTTCTGCAAACGCCTCGCAAACGCCCGCGCATCCATCTGCGCGGATTCGGCCCGTGATGATTCTGGCTGGCGGCACCGGGGGGCATATCTTCCCGGGGCTGGCCGTGGCCAAGGTGCTGCGTGCGAGGGGCGTACCGGTGACCTGGCTGGGTGCCGATGGCGCCATGGAAACCCGCCTGGTACCGCAGCACGATATTCCAATCGATACGCTGGCAATCAGCGGTTTGCGTGGCAAGGGCATCATCAAGTTGCTTGGTGCACCGGTGCGGGTGATGCGCGCAGTGCGCGCCGCCGGCTTCGTGCTGCGCAAGCGCCAGCCGCGTGCGGTGATCAGTTTTGGCGGCTTTGCTGCCGGCCCGGGTGGCCTGGCTGCGCGCTTGCTCGGTGCGCCGTTGCTGGTGCACGAACAGAATCGCGCACCTGGCATGACGAATAAGGTGTTGTCGCGTTTCGCGCGCCGCGTGCTGACCGGCTTTCCGGGCAGCTTCGCTGGCGAAGAAGCGGTGGGCAACCCGGTGCGCGCGGAAATCGCTGCACTGCCTGTGCCGGCGGACCGGTTGGTCGGCCGCACTGGCCCGGTACGCGTGCTGGTGCTGGGCGGCAGCCAGGGCGCGCGCGTGTTGAATCAGGCAGTGCCGACAGCATTGGCCGCACTCGGTCATCCGGATGTCGCGGTGCGCCATCAGTGCGGCGAAAAGCTGCGTGCCGAAGCCGAGGCGGCGTACGCACAGGCCAGCGTCAACGCCAGCATCGAACCCTTCATCGCCGACATGGCCGCTGCTTACGCCTGGGCCGACCTGGTCGTGTGCCGCGCCGGCGCCTCCACCCTGGCGGAGCTGTGCGCTGCCGGTATTGGCAGCGTGCTGGTGCCCTTTGCCGCCGCCGTCGACGATCACCAGACCCGCAATGCCGAATACCTGGTCGGCGCTGACGCCGCCGTACTGCTCAAGCAGAACGATACGTTGGCCGTGCGCCTGCAGCAGGTCTTGCAGACCTTGCTCACCGACCCGGCCCGTCGCCTGTCGATGGCCAACGCCGCACGCACCCTGGCCAAACCGGACGCCGCCGAGCGCATTGCCGACATCATTCTGCAAGAAGCCGGGAATGGTGAGTCGGGAATGGGGAATAGGCAGAGCTCAGATCAACCGCAGGAATACACCTCAATGCACGCAGACAAGCGCACCGACCAGGCGTCCGTCGCCGTTGGCGCTTCGCTTCATACGATTCCCGATTCCCGATTCCCGATTCGCACCTCCACCGGAGGTGCCGCGTGATCCGCCGTCTGCAGGACAGCGGCGATCTGGTGCGCGCGTTTCCGCGCGTGCATTTCGTCGGCATCGGCGGCACCGGCATGAGCGGCATTGCCGAGGTGATGCTGACGCTGGGCTATGAAGTCTCCGGCTCCGATAACTCGGACAACGCGGCCACGCGTCGCTTGGCCAAGCTGGGTGCGCGCGTGATGCGCGGCCATTCGGCGGCCAACGTGTTGGGCACCGATTGTGTCGTGGTGTCCAGCGCCATTCGCGACGACAACCCCGAGCTGATGGAAGCGCGCAGCCAGCGCATTCCGATCATGCCGCGTGCGGCGATGCTGGCCGAGCTGATGCGCTTCCGTCGCGGCATCGCGGTGGCCGGCACGCATGGCAAGACCACCACCACCAGCCTGGCTGCAGCGGTGCTGAGCGAAGGCGGGTTGGACCCGACGTTCGTCATCGGCGGTCAGCTGCTGGCCGCCGGCGCCAACGCCAAACTCGGTGGTGGCCAGTGGCTTGTCGCCGAAGCCGACGAAAGCGATGGCAGCTTCCTGCGCCTGAATCCGTTGATGGCGGTCATCACCAACATCGATTCGGATCACCTGGAGAACTACGGCAACGATTTTGCGCGTATCCAGGCCGCATTCGCCGAATTCCTGCAGCGGCTGCCGTTCTATGGCCTGGCGCTGCTGTGCATCGACGACCCGGAAGTGGCCGCACTGGCCGGCAAGACGCCGCGCCACGTGATGAGTTACGGCATGAGCGAAAACGCCGACGTGCGCGCCGAAGATGTGGTGCAGGACGGCCCGCGCATGCGCTTCACGCTGCGTCTGCCGGAAGGCACCACCACGCCGGTGACGTTGGCGCTGCCGGGCCGGCATAACGTGCTCAATGCGCTGGCTGCCGCGGCGATCGGCTGGCAGCTCGGCGTGGAGCCGCAGACCATTGCCCGCGCGCTGGAAAACTTCGCCGGCATCGGCCGTCGTTTCAACGATCTGGGCGAAGTCACCACCAGCACCGGCGCACGTGTGCGCGTGGTCGACGATTACGGTCATCACCCGCGCGAGCTCGAAGCCGTGTTCGCTGCGGCGCGTGGCGGCTGGCCGGACAAGCGTCTGGTCGTCGCCTTCCAGCCGCACCGCTATAGCCGCACCCGTGATCAGTTCGACGCCTTCGCCGCGGTGCTCAGCACCGTCGATGCGCTGGTATTGAGCGAGGTCTACCCGGCCGGCGAAGCGCCAATTCCGGGTGCCGATTCACGTGCACTGGCCCGCGCCATCCGTGCGCGTGGCCGCAGCGAGCCGGTGGTCGTCGGCCAGATTGCCGGTCTTGCCGAAGTGTTGCCGGACGTCCTGCAGGACGGCGACTTGCTGCTGATGATGGGCGCCGGCGATATCGGTTACGTGGCTCAGCACATCATCAACAACGGGTTCGTCGGAGAGCCGGCATGAGCGCGGTCATCGCCAATGCCCGCACCAGCGATCCGGCCGCCTTTGGTCGTGTCGCCGTGCTGCTCGGCGGCACCTCGTCCGAGCGCGACGTGTCGTTGAATTCCGGCAGCAACGTGCTGGACGCGCTGCGCGCGCGCGGCGTGGATGCACAGCCGGTCGATGGCATTCCAGCGTTGGCCAAGGCATTGGTCGCACAGCAGTTCGATCGCGTGTTCAACGTACTGCACGGCCATAACGGCGGCGGCGAAGACGGCATCGTGCAGGGTCTGATGGAAGCCTTCGGCGTGCCGTACACCGGCTCGAATGTGCTTGGCTCGGCGCTGAGCATGGACAAGATCCGCACCAAGCAGGTGTGGCTGTCGTTGGGCCTATCGACGCCGCGTTACGCGCGGTTGGCCGCTGGCGCGAGCGCCGAGGACATTCACGCCGCTGCTCAACAGCTCGGTTTGCCGGTCATCGTCAAGCCGGCAAACGAAGGTTCCAGCGTCGGCGTCAGCCGCGTGTTCGATCAGGCGCAGCTCGAAGAAGCAGTGACCCTGGCTGCCCGTTACGACGGCGCGCTGTTGATGGAGCAATTGATCGAAGGCGACGAACTCACGGTGGCCGTTCTGGGCGAGACCGCGCTGCCGTCGATCCGCATCGTGCCCAAGGGCCAGTGGTACGACTACAACGCCAAGTACATCGCCGAAGACACGCAGTACCTGTGCCCGGGCTTGGAAGGCGAGGCAGAAGCGCAGATCCGCCAGCTTGCGCTTGACGCCTTCCGTGCCGCCGGCTGCCGTGGCTGGGGTCGCGTGGACGTGATGCGCGATGGCCGCAGCGGCCAGCTGTATTTGCTCGAAGTCAACACCGCTCCCGGCATGACCAGCCACTCGCTGGTGCCCAAGGCTGCACGCCAGCTCGGCATCGATTTCGAAACGCTGGTCTGGCGGGTGCTGGAGCAGACGCTGTGATGACGGGAATCGGGAATCGGGAATCGGGAAGCGCAAAAGCGGCAGCAGCCAGTGCGCTGCTGTTGACGATTGCCTATTGCCGATTCCCCATTCCCGCGCGCGGAGCGCGCGCATGAACGCCACCCTGCGCATTATGGCCTGGTTGCTCGCGCTGGCGTTGGTCGCGCTGCCGGTGGTGGCTGTGCTCAATGGCTGGGTCGGTGCCGAGCGCTGGCCGCTGGCGAAGTTGCGTGTGTCCGGCGACTTCAAGCGAGTGCCGGCCGAAGAATTGCGTGCGGTGGTGTTGCCATATGCGCGCGCAGGCTTTTTCGCGGTGAAGTTGCAGCAGGCGCAGGACGCCATCGCGCGTTTGCCGTGGGTGGAGAGTGCGCAGGTGCGCAAGCGCTGGCCGGACGTGCTGGAAGTGCACGTGACCGAGCACAAGCCGTTCGCGCGTTGGGGCACCGACCGCATGCTGTCCGAGCAGGGCCGGCTGTTTCGTACGCCGCCGCTGTTGAAGGACTTCAAATTGCCGCAACTGGGTGGGCCCGATAGCAAGACCCAGGATGTGGTGGCGCTGTACAACGAATCGCGCACCTTGTTTGCCCCGACCGGATTGGATGTGGAGCGTCTTGAAATGGACGCCCGCGGCAGCTGGTCGCTGGGCCTGAGCAATGGCGTGCAGATCGTGGTCGGCCGCGACGATGCACGCGCGCGACTGCAGCGCTTCGCGCGTGTGCTGCCGCAGCTGGCCGACCCGCAGCGCCCGATCGCCCGCGCCGATCTGCGCTACACCAACGGATTTACCGTAGAGCGCGCTCCCGGTGAGACGCCGCACGACAGCAAGAAACCCAAGAGCGCCACGCCGGTCACGCCCGCCGCGCCGCCTGCGGACGTGCATCCCGTCGCCACCCGTGTTCCGCAACGCCTGATCGATCGTCTGGCCTGCGCGCTTCCGTCATTTACTCTTCAACGCAGTCTGCATACATGAACCGCAAAGGCGACAAATCCCTCATCGTTGGACTGGACATCGGCACCTCCAAGGTCGTTGCGCTGGTCGGCGAATACTCGCCCGGCAATCCGATCGAAGTGATCGGCATCGGTTCGCATGAATCGCGTGGTCTCAAGCGCGGCGTGGTGGTGGACATCGAATCCACCGTGCAGTCGATCCAGCGCGCGGTGGAAGAAGCCGAGCTGATGGCCGGCTGCGAAATCCGCTCGGTGTACGCATCGATTTCCGGCAACCATGTGCAGTGCAAGAACTCGCCCGGCATCGTGCCGATCCGCGACGGCGAAGTGACCTGGAGCGATCTGGAGCGCGTGCTCGACGCCGCCAAGGCCGTGGCCATTCCTGCCGATCAGCGCATCCTGCATGCGATCCCGCGCGAGTACGTGCTGGACGATTCGCAGGAAGGCATCCGTAATCCGGTCGGCATGACCGGCGTACGCCTGGAGGTGCACGCGCATCTGGTGGTGTGCGCGCAGTCGGCGGCCGCCAACATCACCAAGTGCGTGCAGAAGTGCGGCCTGCAGGTCGACGATCTGGTGCTGTCGTCGCTGGCGTCCAGCGTGGCGGTATTGACCGCCGACGAGCGCGAACTGGGCGTGGTGCTGGTGGATATCGGCGCCGGCACCACCGATCTGGCGGTGTACGTGCAGGGCGCGATCTGCCACACCGCCTCGTTGCCGATCGCTGGCGACCACGTCACCAACGACATTGCGCACATGCTGCGCACGCCCACGCCGGAAGCCGAGCAGATCAAGGTCCGCTACGCCTGCGCGTTGGCGCAGCTGGCCACCGCCGAAGAAAGCATCCAGGTGCCGTCGGTGGGCGACCGCCCGCCGCGCCGCATGCCGCGTCATGCACTCGCGCAGGCAGTGCAGGGCCGTTACGAAGAAATCTTCGAGATGGTGCAGGCCGAACTGCGCCGTTCGGGCTTCGAAGAAATGGTGCGCGCCGGCATGGTGCTCACCGGTGGCGCGTCGAAGATGGAAGGCGTGGTGGAACTGGCCGAAGAAATGCTGCAGATGCCGGTGCGTGTGGGCATTCCGCAGCACGTCACTGGCTTGGGCGAAGTCGTGGGCAACCCGGTGCACGCCTCCGGCGTGGGCCTGTTGCTGATGGGTAGCCAGATCGAACATCCGCGTCGCCCGTCGATCCCGACCGGGCGCGCAGGAAGCTTGTTCAAGAAATTGAAGAACTGGTATCGCGGCGAATTCTGAGGAATCGGGATTCGAGAATCGGTTGAAGCAAAGGCAAAGCGGTTGCGACAGGTTTGAGTGGAGAGCGGTGAGAGCGGGCAGGGCGTAGTTTTTTTGTGGTTCCGCCGAGGAAGCAGTGGTTGGCGTGGAGGTGATTCGCTGTTGCGATTCCCCATTCCCGACTCCCGATTCCCGGCATTCAAACAACAACATTCGCCGACATGCGGGTGTTGGGCTGGCGAACGGAGCAATCCGATTCCCCATTCCCGATTCCCCATTCACGGCATCTAAAGAGGACACTGACATGGCACATTTCGAACTGATTGAAAAAATGGCTCCCAACGCGGTCATCAAGGTGGTTGGCGTCGGCGGTGGCGGTGGCAATGCCGTCGCACACATGGTCAACACCAACGTCGATGGCGTGGAATTCATCACCGCCAACACCGACTCGCAGGCGATCAAGAACTGCGGCGCCAAGCTGCAACTGCAGCTCGGCACCAACGTCACCAAGGGCCTGGGCGCGGGCGCCAATCCGGAAGTCGGCCGCCAGGCCGCGCTGGAAGACCGCGAGCGCATCATGGACGCGCTGCAGGGTGCGGACATGGTGTTCATCACCGCCGGCATGGGCGGCGGCACCGGCACCGGCGCAGCCCCCGTGGTGGCGCAGCTGGCCAAGGAAATGGGCATCCTGACCGTGGCTGTGGTCACCAAGCCGTTCCCGTTCGAAGGCCGCCGCCGCATGCAGGTCGCGCTGAAGGGCATCGAGGAACTGAGCCAGCATTGCGACTCGTTGATCACCATTCCCAATGAAAAGCTGATCACCGTGCTGGGCCGCAACGCCACCATGATTCAGGCGTTCCGCGCTGCCAACGACGTGCTGCAGGGCGCCGTGCAGGGCATCGCCGATCTGATCGTGCGTCCGGGTCTGATCAACGTCGACTTCGCCGACGTGCGCACCGTGATGTCGGAAATGGGCCTGGCCATGATGGGCACCGGTTCGGCACGCGGCGACGATCGCGCGCAGGCCGCTGCCGAAGCCGCCATCCAGAATCCGCTGCTGGACGACGTCAACCTGGCCGGTGCCAACGGCATCCTGGTCAACATCACCGCCGGCCCGGACTTCACCATGTCCGAGTTCGACGAGATCGGCCGCACCATCGAAGCCTTCGCGTCCGAAGATGCCACCGTGGTGGTCGGTACCGTGCTCGACCCGGACATGCAGGACGAAGTGCGCGTGACCGTGGTGGCCACCGGCCTGAACCGTGCGGTTGCCCGCCAGAGCCAGCGTCCGGATCAGCGCGCGCCGATCAAGCTGGTGCGTAACGCCACCACCGGCCAGCCGGAATTCGGCGACTTCGACACCACCAGCGGCGATGCGGTGTCCAAGGCCGTTGGCGGCAGCATGGGCCTGGGCCTGCGCCGTCCGAGCAGCGACTCGGTCGGCAGCAGCAGCGGCAACCACAGCAGCGGCGGTTCTTCGGCGCCCGCGGCTGACCTGCCCAACGATTACCTGGATATCCCGGCGTTCCTGCGCCGCCAGGCCGACTAAGGAGCGTCGGCGGCGTCGCTACGGTGACGCAGCCCGTCCTGCCCCGGAGTCCGCTTCGGGTTGCACCGCCATGTCATGTCATTCCTGCCGGATCGGTGCCGATCCGGCAGCTTTTGTGAGCGTGACCGGGTGATTACAGTTCCCGTCACGCGCGACTTGTTAAAATTCGGATAATCTCAGCGGATTAGACAGCCGGTTCAGCGTCTGTCTGCATTGTTCAGCCAGACTTCGCATATGACCCAGCAACGTACTCTCAAAAACACCATTCGCGCCACCGGCGTCGGCCTGCACAGCGGCGACAAGGTGTATATGACGCTAAGACCGGCCCCGGTCGATCACGGCGTGGTGTTCCGACGTGTGGATCTGGAACCGATCGTCGAAGTCCCTGCCGATGCCGAGCTGGTCACCGAGACCACGCTGTGCACTGGCCTGACCTGCAACGGTGCCAAGATCCAGACCGTCGAACATCTGATGTCCGCATTGGCGGGCTTGGGTATCGACAATGTCATCGTCGAACTGTCCTCGGCCGAGTTGCCGATCATGGATGGGTCCTCCGGCCCGTTCGTGTTCCTGCTGCAGTCGGCAGGCATCGTCGAACAGAGCAAGCCCAAGCGCTTCATCCGGATCAAGCAGGCGGTGGAAGTGCGCGAGGGCGACAAGGTGGCGCGCTTTGAGCCGTACGAAGGCTACAAGCTGGGCTTCACCATCGAATTCAATCACCCGATGATCCCGGCCAAGCAATCGCGCCAGGAAATCGAGTTCTCCACCTCGGCGTACGTCAAGGAAATCTCGCGTGCGCGCACCTTCGGTTTCATGCGCGACCTTGAGTACATGCGCGAGCGCAATCTGGGCCTGGGCGGGTCGATGGACAACGCCATCGTGCTGGACGAGTTCCGCGTCCTCAACGAAGACGGCCTGCGCTACACCAACGAATTCGTACGGCACAAGATTCTGGATGCCATCGGCGACCTGTATCTGGCCGGCGGCGCCATCCTGGGTGCTTACGAAGGCTTCAAATCTGGCCACGCGCTCAACAACAAACTAGTGCGTGCGCTGTTGGCCGACCAGGCCGCCTGGGAATGGGTCAGCTTCCCGGAAGGCACCGAGCAACCGCCGGTCACCTACGCCAGCCCTGTCTACGCGTAGTGTCAGGGAATGCCCTAGTTGGCGCATGAAGTGTGAACTCTATCGTATTTCGGGTCCACTATTAACATTTATTTAAGGTTTCTCTAACTCCTGCGGGCCACATGCCCGCTAGGATGCGTCGGGTCGTGCGCGGTCTTCGCAACTCTTTCACGCACTGGCGGCCGCTCTGGATGAGCGGTGAGGACTTACCGCTTGGTCGGTAAGACGTCCTGCAAGGAAGCCAATGCGTCGCGCAAACCTTTGTGCGTCGCCTCGGACACGGGTTTGGGACGGTCGCGGTTCTGCTGCGTTGGGGAATGCAGCGGCACGGTTGCGGTCTTGACGGTCACTGCAGTGGCCTCCAGTCCGACGGATCGGGCAGCATCCAGGATTTGGGTTTCGGCAAGCCGCACCTTGGCATGCCAGACCGGCGAATCCACCAGAAAAACGAGCTGTTCGCCTCGGACATTGGCTAACCGGCAACGGGTGGCTAGATGAGGTGGTAACAGGGGGCGCAACTGCCGGTCCAGCGCATCGAGCCACAAGGCTCGGCGCAAGGGGTCGCCAGCCTTTTCCCCCAACGCGGCCTCGATGGCCGGTTGTGGGACGGAAGGGTTGCGTGCGTTGGACTTGGGCTTGGACATGACACTCATATGGCGTTGAACAAAGTTGTAATCAAATCTCGCGAGACCCGGGCGCAGCGGTTGGCCCGACAGTTCCAGGGTTTTGCCGCGGATCGGCCGATGGTGGTGCTTGGTGCGGTACTGGGCCTGGGCATGCTGATCGGCGTTGGCGCAAGCACCGCCACCGGCATGGTGACCAATTCCGCGCTGCAGGCCAAGGTTGCGCAGCAACAGGCCGAGCTGGCCCAGGCGCAGCGCGCCTCGCAGGCACAGGTCAATGCACTGGCCGCCCGTCTGGGCGAGCTGCAGGCGCAGGCCACCCGCCTTAACGCGTTGGGCGAGCGCCTGACCGAGATGGGCAAGTTGAAGGACGGCGAGTTCGACTTCGACGAGCCGGTCGGCGTCGGTGGCGGCGATGAGCCGGTCAGCGACATGCCGGTGAAGGAGTTCAAGGAGGCGCTCGGGCAAGTGGAGCAGCAGTTCTCCGCCTCCGGCCAGCAACTGAATGTGTTGGCCTCGCTGATGTTCGATCATCAGCTCGAGCAGAATTCGGTGCCTTCGCGGATGCCGATCCGCAACACCTATATCACCTCGGGCTTTGGCGGTCGCGCCGATCCGTTCGACGGTGGTTCGGCCTTCCACAAGGGTGTGGACTTCCACGCCAACGTGGGCGACCCGGTGCTGGCCGTCGCCGATGGCGTGGTCAGCTACGCCGGCGTGCGCGGCGGCTACGGCAACGTGGTCGAAGTGGATCACGGCAATGGCTATGTGACCCGCTATGCGCACAACTCGCGCCTGGTGGTGAAGGTGGGCGATCTGGTGCGCGCCGGCCAGCAGGTAGCGCGTGCCGGCTCCAGTGGTCGCTCCACCGGCGCACATGTGCATTTCGAGGTGTGGGCGGACGGGCGCGTGGTCAATCCGCGCAAATTCCTGGGTGAAACCACGCCGGTAGGACGTCAGGGGCGCGGTTGACGAAGGCGCGGGCCGCGCTTGATTCGTGAAGGCCCGCCCCAAGCTACAATAGGGTGTTGCCATCGACAGGGCGCAGTGCGCCCTGTTTCGTTTACGGCGGCCGGGTCTTGGGGACCGGCGTCGGTCAAACCGTTCCTTTTCAACCGGTTTCTTCAATGATCAACAGTCTGCTTACCCGTGTCTTTGGCAGTCGTAACGAACGCCAGCTGCGCCAGCTCAACCGCCTCGTCACCCAGATCAATGCGCTGGAGCCGACGATCGAGAAGCTCTCCGACGCCGAGCTGCAAGCCAAGACCCCGGAGTTCAAGCAGCGGCTTGCCGCCGGCGAGTCCCTGGACAAGATTCTTCCCGAAGCCTTTGCGGTGTGTCGCGAGGCCAGCCGCCGCGTGCTCGGCATGCGCCATTACGATGTGCAGCTGATCGGCGGCATGGTGCTGCATCTGGGCAAGATCGCCGAGATGCGCACCGGCGAAGGCAAGACCCTGGTGGCCACGCTGCCGGTGTACCTCAACGCACTGCAGGGCGAGGGCGTGCACGTGGTCACGGTCAACGACTACCTGGCCCGCCGCGACGCTGCGCAGATGGGCAAGTTGTACAACTGGCTGGGCCTGAGCGTGGGCGTGGTGTACCCGGGGATGCCGCATGGCGACAAGCGCGAAGCCTACGGCAGCGACATCACCTACGGCACCAATAACGAATTCGGCTTCGACTACCTGCGCGACAACATGGCGCTGTCGCGCGCCGACCGTTACCAGCGCAATCTGCATTACGCGATCGTCGACGAAGTCGATTCGATCCTGATCGACGAAGCGCGCACCCCGCTGATCATCTCCGGCCCGGCCGACGAATCGCCGGAGCTGTACATCCGCGTCAACCGCATCGTGCCGCAGCTGACCAAGCAGGAAAGCGAAGAGAGCGAGGGCGATTACTGGATCGACGAAAAGGGCAAGCAGGTGCATCTGTCCGAGGCGGGCATGGGCCACGCCGAAGAACTGCTGATGCAGGCCGGCATCCTGGAAAACGCCGAAGACGGCCTATACGCTGCGCAAAACCTGAGCGTGGTGCATCACCTCAACGCGGCGCTGCGTGCGCATGCGATCTATCAGCGCGACGTGGATTACATCGTGCGCGATGGCGAAGTGGTGATCGTGGACGAATTCACCGGCCGCACCCTGTCCGGGCGTCGCTGGTCCGATGGTCTGCATCAGGCGGTCGAAGCGAAGGAAGGCGTACCGGTACAGCGCGAGAACCAGACGCTGGCCAGCATCACCTTCCAGAACCTGTTCCGCATGTACAAGAAGCTGTCCGGCATGACCGGCACGGCCGACACCGAAGCCTACGAATTCCAGAGCATCTACGGCCTGGAAGTGGTGGTGATCCCGACCAACCGCCCGACCGTGCGCAAGGACCATCCGGACCAGGTGTTCCTCAACCGCAAGGGCAAGTTCAACGCGGTGCTGGCCGATATCGAAGACTGCGCCAAGCGCGGCCAACCGGTGCTGGTGGGTACCACCTCGATCGAAACCTCGGAGATGCTGTCCGAGCACCTGCGCAAGGCCGGGGTGAAGCACGAAGTGCTCAACGCCAAGCAGCATGAGCGCGAAGCCACCATCGTGGCCAACGCCGGCCAGCCGGGCGCGGTGACCATCGCCACCAACATGGCCGGTCGCGGTACAGACATCGTACTGGGCGGTTCGTTGGAAACCGAACTGCATGCCATGGGCGAAGACATCAGTGACGACCAGCGCTTCGCTGCCAAGACCGAATGGCAGCGTCGTCATGACGCGGTCAAGGCCGCCGGTGGCCTGCACATCATCGGTACCGAACGCCACGAGTCGCGCCGTATCGACAACCAGCTGCGCGGCCGTGCCGGTCGTCAGGGCGACCCGGGTTCGTCGCGCTTCTATCTGTCGCTGGAAGACAACCTGATGCGCATCTTCGCTTCGGACTGGGTCCAGAAGGCGATGCGCATGATGGGCATGAAGGAAGACGACGTCATCGAAGACCGCCTGGTCAGCCGGCAGATCGAAAAGGCGCAGCGCAAGGTGGAAGCGCACAACTTCGACATCCGCAAGAACCTGCTGGACTTCGACGACGTCAACAACGATCAGCGCAAGGTGATCTACGCCCAGCGCGATGAATTGCTGGACGCCGAGTCGGTCAAGGACAACGTCGATGGCATCCGCGGCGATGTGATCTATGACCTGGTCGCGCGCTTCGTGCCGCCCAATTCGGTCGACGAACAGTGGGACCTGAAGGGCCTGGAAGCCACGCTGGAGTCGGAGCTGGGCATGGGCTTGTCGCTGACCGACATGGTGCGCACGCAAGAAGAGATCGATGCCGAGCAGATCGCCGCCAAGGTGCAGACGGCGGTGGATGCGCACTTCGCCGAGAAGGAAGCGGCCGTGGGCAACGACACCATGCGCGCGCTGGAAAAACATGTGATGCTGACCGTGCTCGATCAGGGCTGGAAGGAGCATCTGGCCAAGATGGATTACCTGCGCCAGGGCATCTATCTGCGCGGTTATGCACAGAAGCAGCCCAAGCAGGAATACAAGAAGGAAGCCTTCGAGCTGTTTTCCGAGATGCTGGAAAACGTCAAGCGCGAGGTGATCAATTTGCTGGCGCGCGTGCGCATCCGCAGCGAAGAAGAAGTGGCCGAACTGGAAGAGCAGGAACGTCTTCAGGCGCAGGCGCGCTTGATGGCCTCTCAGTTCCAGCACCAGGAGGCGGGCGGCTACGGCGCCGACGAGGAAGTGGAGCAGATGCAGGGCGGCAACGCACCGGTCCCGGTCTCGCAGGTCACCCGCGACGAGCCCAAAGTCGGCCGTAACGATCCGTGCCCGTGCGGCAGCGGCAAGAAGTACAAGCACTGCCACGGTCAACTCAGCTGATGCTGAGTTGACCGTGGTGCAGCCCGCCTGGCGGGCTGCACACCAGGCATCCGCGTAGCGGACGCCTGGTGCACGGTCCTTGCTTCCGATCCCCGCGCCCTTGGCGCGCCCCCTTACCAAGGGGGCTTTGCTTACGGATGGGATCCTGAGGCGGTCTTGAGCAGGAAAGGGGATATCGCAGACCGGGTGCGAGGCTACGCTCAGGTTTCGCCGCCTTTGGCCAACTCCCTGCGAAGGCATGGCTTGCATCGTTGCCAGGCAAGGTCGGGACACCAACCGCATAGACGCTGGAAGCGTCCGCGAGCTGTCTTGCGGTGGGCCTCGGCAGGGCAGGCCAGCCAAGCGTTGTCCATCTCTTGTGGCGGCAACGGCGCCTTCCGCATACAAGCGTCTCCGCCGGTGCCGCTGCTGAGCGTATGCTCGATCCACGTCCTGCGTGGAGTGCGGTCATGGCACTGCTGTCCAGCCAGCAATTGAAGGTGTTCGTGCCTGCGCGTGATTACGCGGTGTCGCAGCGGTTCTATCGTGCGCTGGGATTCGTGCAGGAGGACGAGGTGGGTAACGTGACCTGCTTTCGGCACGGTGCGCACTGTGCGTTCTTGCTGCAGGATTTCTATCTGCGCGAGCTGGCCGAAAACCTGATGCTGCATCTGTGGGTGGACGATGCCGACGGGTGGTGGCAGCACGTGCACGACCTGGGATTGGATGAGCAATTCGGTGTGAGCTTTAGTGCGCCGGAAGATCGGCCATGGGGGGCGCGCGATTTCACCCTGCACGATCCCAGCGGTGTGCTGTGGCGGATCGGGCAGCCGCTGTAGGCCGGGATTGGGGATTGGGGATTGGGGATTGGCAGAAGCACACGCGCTGCGCTTTGACCAATCCCGAATCCCCAATCCCCGCCCTCAAGCGATTGCGTTGAACCGCTCACTCGCGGCACTCTTGTTACATGCCCGATTCTCTTCGATCCATTCACGTCGTTGCCGGCGTGATCACCGACCCCCGCGGACGCATCCTGCTGACCCGCCGTACCGAAACCCGTGATATGCCTGGCCTGTGGGAATTCCCGGGCGGCAAGCGCGAGCCTGGCGAAACCTCCGAACAGGCGTTGGTGCGCGAGCTCAACGAAGAACTCGGCATCGAGGCGCAGGTGGGCGACTGGGTGATGGATGTGCCGCAGCTGTATGCGGATAAGCGACTGCGTCTGGAAGTGCGTCACATCACCGCCTGGAAGGGCAGCCCGCGCGGCCGCGAAGGTCAGGCCATGACCTGGGTGGTGGCAGACAAGCTGGCCCGCTATTCGATGCCGCCTGCTGACGTGCCGGTAGTGGGCGTGCTGCGTCAGCCCGACCGTTACCTGATCACGCCCGAACCGGAGGATGATGTGCGCTGGCTGGAAGGCCTGCAGCGCGCATTGCAGAACGGCATTACGCGGATCCAGCTGCGTGCGCGGCATCTTGCGCCTGCGCGTTGGCAAGCGCTGTTGCAGCAGGTCATGCGCTTGCGTGGCCGCGCGCGCGCGCAACTGCTGCTCAATCGCGATATCGCGCTGGCCAGCGCGCTTGGCATCGGCGTGCATCTGGGATCGGAGCAGTTGGCTGGTTTGCAGGAACGCCCGCTGCCGGCAGAACAACCAGTGGCGGCTTCTTGCCATGGCTTGGACGACTTGCGCCACGCACAACGGATCGGTTGCGACTTCGCGGTGCTGGGGCCGGTGCAGGCCACCGCATCGCATCCGGGCGCCACACCAATCGGATGGGACGGTTTCGAAACCTTGCGCGAACAGGTCTCGCTGCCGCTCTACGCGCTTGGCGGCATGCAGGTTGAAGATGTGCGCGAGGCGCGTTCGCATGGGGCGCAGGGCATCGCGGCAATTCGGTCGCTATGGCCGCAATGACCGCAATGACCGCAATGACGCTGGTGGTGTTCGGCCATCCTGCTGCGATCCCATGCAACCGGGCGATACACCTAGGGCGCTAAAACGTCACCCAAAAGCAGTTGTATTGCCGGCGCAGCCGCAGCACGCTGCGCGCAGGCGTGCCGCTGGCGAGGTTCTGTTCCAGCCGAAGTCCCCAGGGGCGCGGGCGGCTGGGCGGGGTCGGAAGTGGTGCATCGATGGTGCTGCCATCCAGCGACGGTGTGGATGCGCTGGTGTCTGCCTCCCAGGTCGGGGTGTCGCTTTGCGGATACATCGGCACGATCTCCAGCAACGGACGCTGCACGATGGCCTCCAGCCGGCTCAGCACCCGATTGGCGGCGGCATCGGATTGCCCGCTCCACAGATACAGGCTGGACAGGCGGTTGACGTCGCGGCTGTCGACCGCCAATTGCAGCAACGACACCAGTTCGCTCAGCCGCCGCGGGCAGCCGTAGCGATACAGGCCGGTATCGCCCTGCGGGCGGATGGCCGGCGGCGCGCGGCTGGCCGCGTCAACGTCTTCGCAGCGCCGATCGGTGAACATGGTTTGCCCGTCCGGCGAGACGCAGCGATGGATCTCCTGCGCGTGCACACGTGCGGCGGGACAGGCGCAGAGCAATAGCAGCAGGGGCAGAAGGCGAGGCATCAGCGCAGCGTAGCCGGGCGCGTGTGAGCTGGCGAGAGACACGTGCGCTGGCGCTGGGTGACGACTGGCTGTGTCGCAGTCAATGTCGGCAGCCCGCGTTGCGACCCAAGCCTGCGGCTGTGGCGCGCGAGATGCGCTCTTGTGCTGCAAGGCCGGCCAGCTGCACGCGCGCCGTACCTCTCCAAGCGCGCACCGCCATCCGAGGCAGACGCTCAGCGCCCGAGCAGCTGCAACACCTGTGTGGTCGGTTTGGCTAGATTGAGCGTGTAGAAGTGCAATGCCGGCGCGCCGCCCGCGATCAGGCGCTGGCACAAGGCCGCCACGACTTCTGCGCCAAACGCGCGCACCGCGTCAGCGTCGTCGCCGTAGGACTGCATCTTCTTGCCGATCCAGCGCGGAATCTCTGCGCCGCATTGTTCGGAAAATCGACGTAACTGTGAGAAGTTGGAGATCGGCATGATGCCGGGAATGATCGGCACCTCCACGCCCATGCGCTGTACCGCGTCGCGGAAATGGAAGTAGGCATCGGCGTTGTAGAAATACTGCGTAATCGCCGCATCGGCACCGGCATCGACCTTGGCTTTGAAATAGCGCAGGTCGCTCAAGGCGTCGACCGCTTGCGGGTGGGTCTCGGGATAGGCGCCCACCTCGATACGAAATGCATCGCCATGCTCGGCGCGGATGAAGGCGATCAGATCCGAGGCGTAACGCAGGTCACCCGGATGGCCCATGCCCGAGGGCAGGTCGCCACGCAGCGCGACGATGCGGGTACAGCCGATCGCCCGGTACAACTTGAGCAGTTCGCGAATCTCCTGCCGGCTGCCGCCGACGCAGGACAGATGCGGTGCCGCTTCGAAGCCATGCTTCTGCTTGAGGTGGCGGACCGTTTCGGAGGTGTAGCTGAGCGTTGAGCCGCCAGCGCCGAAGGTGCACGACACATACTCTGGCGCGTAGCCCTTCAACCTGGCTGCGGTGCGGTCCAGTTGCGCGCGCTGGTCATCGGTTTTGGGCGGGTAGAACTCGAAACTGAGATGCGTCATCGCGGCAGGTCCGGCAGATCGTGCGGGCATAATATCGCTTCATCGCGATGAATGCATATTTGGTTGCGGCAGTTCCGATTCGCGCTGCACCGATGCTGGATGCGACGGCAGTACGCGGAACGGCAGATTGGCGTAACCGGCGCTGCCGGCGTCGTCGTGGACTTCAACGAACAAGCGGTAGTTGCCTGGCGATGGCGCGGTCAGGCGGACCGCGCCGCCGATATCAGGCACGCCGTTGCGATCATCACCAGCGGGAGCCGGCTCAAGCTTGGCATCGACCAGCGGTGGCAACGTCTCGGGATCGCCGCCGATGCTGCGCGCAGTGCTTTCGGTGCGCACATGCCAGTCGTAGCGCAATACGGATGTGCCACTGGCGTGAACGCTCGCGGTGACGGTCTGGCCCGGGTGAAGACTCACGCTGTCGGTCGCGCGCTGGCCATCCAGCATCAGCGCCGACACCGCTGGCGCACGCGTGGCCGGCCACTGCCCGGTCCACAGCAGTTGCAACGTGTCCACGCTGGGCGTGGCTTCGCCCGAGGGCAGGAACAGGCCATACCAGGTGGGCGTGCGCTCCTGCTTGTCGCCCCACAGGAATACAAACGATCCCAGCCCCTGGTGGGTGTCGCTGGCGATGTAGGTGCGGTAACGCTGTTCCAGCAACAGCGCCTTGCGCGTGCTGTCGTCTTCGATCGGTGCGCCCCAGCGGGTGGTCGGCGATTCCCAATGCCCGGTGGGGCCCCACTCGGTGACCACGTAGGGGCCATGCCACTGGCTATCGCGCAGTTTCTGCGGCAGCGCTGCGATATCGCCGTAAAGCTGCACGGCAATCAGGTCCAATGCCGGTGCGCGCGTCTTGAGCTGGTCGATCAGCTGTTTGTCGAAGCCGGCCAACGTGGTGGTGACCGGGTGGTCCGGATCGACGGCGTGGATCGCCTGGGCGATCTCGCCGACCGCGTTCCACACCTTGGGATTGGTGTAATCCAAATTGAGCTCGTTGCCGACCACCCACATCAACACCGCCGGATGCGCCGCCGATTGCCGCACCTGCGCAAGGATGCGCTGCAGTTGCTGCTGCACGGCGGCCGCATCGTCGTAATCGAAGCCATGTCGCTGGTTGCCGACCTCAATGCCGACCGCCACTTTCAAGCCATTGCGCTGCGCGCGGTCGAGCATGGCGCGCTGGCGTTGCGGGTCAGCGTCCACGCGCCAGGTGCGCAATGCGTTGCCACCGCGTGCGGCCAGCGTCTCCATGCTGCCATTGCCCAGACCGGCGCCCTTGATCACGAAAGGGGCGCCATCCACCAACAGGCGATAGCCGTCTGCTTCCTGCGCAATGCGCACCTGCGCCGCGCGTGCGGGCGTGGCGGCGGACAGTGCGAGCAGGCAGAGGACGGTGATGCGCATACCCCACGGCAACTGCATGGCAACTCCTTGTGGCTAGCAATACGCCAGCATAGGCCGGGACACCGTGGTGCGGGCGAGCGCGCAGCATCTGCCTGGTTGGGGCTGCTTGCGGGCTAGCGCATCCTGTTGTGAGTGGATGTCGCAGCACGCCTGCACTACCGTTCCAATCGTGTCGTCGAAACTCGGCGAACACCGGCTTGCGATGTGTTGTAGGCGGCGCTCGATTGGGCGAAGACTCAGTGATGGCGTCCAGATCCCCGCTGCATGGTGTCGCTGCAGCCAGCCGATTGTTCGCATGAATCTTCGCGATGCTGTCGACGATAACCGCTCGTCCATCTGCGCATTCCCTCGTTCGTACACGCTGCGACACTGCTGCGCAGTTCCACGAAACCACGTCGCCTGCCTCTCGCTGCTGCGGCAACACCTGCACGCAAACGTGGGATGCATCTGCGCCAAGCGTTGACGTCTGCGCCCCTACACTGGACGCACTTTCCACGGAGCGCCGTTATGAGCGATACCACGATGACCGCCATCGCCATCCGCGATGGCAAGGGCGACGCCGATGCGCTGTACGCCACCGAGCAACCGCGCCCGCGTCCTGCGCCGGGGCAGGTGCTGATCCGCGTGCATGCCGCCGGCATCAATCGCCCCGATCTTCTGCAACGCGCCGGGCACTACCCGCCGCCGCCTGGCGCACCGGAAACGCTGGGGCTGGAAATCGCTGGCGAAATCGTGGAGCCGGCTGGTCGCTGGAAGGTAGGCGATCGTGTGTGCGCACTGCTGGGCGGCGGCGGTTATGCGCAATACGCCGCCGTCGATGCGCGCCACGTGCTGCCGATTCCTGCCGGTATGGATCTGGTGCACGCCGCTGCGTTGCCGGAAACCATCTTCACCGCCTACGCCAATCTGTTCGAACACGGCCGGCTCGCGGCGGGCGAGTGGCTGTTGCTGCACGGTGCGACCTCGGGCATCGGCGTCACCGCGATCCAGATGGCCAAGGCGGCGGGCGCACATGTGCTGGCCACCGCACGCTCGGCCAGCAAGGCGGCGCAGGCGCGCGGGCTGGGCGCCGATGTGGCGATCGATTCCACCAGCGAATCGTTTGTCGAGGTGGCCAAGGCGCATGGCGGCGTGGACGTTGCGCTCGACATGGTGGGCGCTGCAGTGTTCGCCGATACCCTGGAAGCGCTCAATCCGCGCGGACGCATCGTCTACATTGCCTCGCAGGCCGGCGCCACCATCGAGGTGCCGATTCCGGTGCTGATGCGCAAGCAGGTGGTCATCACCGGCTCGACGCTACGCCCACGCAATGCCGATGAAAAAGCCCGGCTGGCCGCGGAAGTGGAACGCGTGGTGTGGCCGTGGATCGAACAGGGCAAGCTCCGTGTGTTGCTCGACAAGCGCTTCCCGCTGCGCGAGGCCTCCGCGGCGCATCGTTACCTGGAGAAGGGCAGTCACCTGGGCAAGGTCGTGCTGGAGATGTAGAACGCAGGCAGTCGCATCACCAGGATCGGCGCCAGTGGCTGCAGGCGCCGTGCGAGCTGCGATCGGCGCGTGTCGGCAGCGCCGCCGCGCGCAATCGGACAGGCACTACGGCACGAGGTTCGCGTGTCAGTTCGCGGCCGCATCGTTTCACGCACACCGAGTTCGCACCAGTGAGTCTGAAACCACTGCCGCATCGTGAGAATCCGCAGCTTGTTAACTCACGATCAATGGCGGCCAACGAATGATGACGCGCTCTTTCTGTCAGGCCGTCCTGGTCTGCGCTATCGCATTGGGCGTGACCGGTGTCGCGCATGCAGCCGAACCGCTACCTTCGCAACTCGCCGCCGTCGGTGCCCTCGCGCCGCAACGCATCCTGCAAGTGGGATTTGTGCTCAGGCCGCAGGTGGCCATGAGCCAGCAACATGTGGCGGTGGAGCATTGGTTGATGCGCGACGGCGGCGATCCGCTGTTGCGCGGCCAACTGGCCCGCGCATCGTCTGCTTCCACCAGCGATATCGCACAGGTCAAGGCATATCTGAGCCGGTATGGCATCACCGATGTGCGCCCGGCCACCGATGGCCGCTTGCTGCAAGTCCGTGCGACAGCGGCGGCGTTGCAGGCCGCCCTTGGCACCCAGCTGCGTGCGGTGAGTGCCGATGGCCGCGTCGGCGTTGCCGCGGCGCAGGGCGTGGTCGCAGTGCCCGCCGGCTTGCAGGCAGTAGTGCAAGGTGTGGTTGGCCTGGACGGCACCGCCGGTGCCAAGGTCGCGCCGCACTGGGCGCCGCTGAGCGCCGCGCGCACATCGTTGTTGAACGGCAGCGCCGTGATGGCCGCCAACAGCGGCGGCGCAGAAGTCGTGCGCCACAGCATCGAGGAGCTCAACAGCGCCTACGGCGCCGATATGCTGGCACCGGCCAGCGATATCGTCGGTGCGGTCATTGCCGCCGGCAATCTGGAAAATACCCTCGCGCGGCTGCAGAGCTTCCAGGCCCTGCACGGCCTCCACACCCCGGTCACGGTGGTGACGGTGGGCGACCCCAGTGCATCGGGTTATCAGCCCGATGCTGCCAGCAAGGATTCCGAAGTCGAGTGGGACATGGATACCCAGTTGCTGGTCGGTAGCGCCGGCGGGTTGAAGCGGCTGATCATCTACAACATCCCGGATTTTTCCTGGAAGAGCATCATCGACGGTATGGCACGCGCGGCCGACGACAACCTGGCCCGCGTGGTCAGCATGTCGATCTATGGACAGGAAATCCAGGTCAACGACGCGGTCTTCCAGGCCATGGACGCCAGCCTGACCAAGGCGGTGCGTCAGGGGCAGAACTTCGTGATCTGCAGCGGCGACGACGGCGTCTATCTGCCGCTGAGTGCACGCGGCAACATGCCTTATTACGACACGCTGGCGGGGCATCCGGACCTGCGCCAGGTCGGTTGGCCGGCGTCGCACCGCTACGCGATTGCTGTTGGCGCCACCGAGTTGCTGACGCAGGGCGGCAACCCCGGCAGCTACGCCTCCGAGCGCGTCTGGAATGCCGGCGTCGGCCGTCAACTCAGCCAGGGCGGCGTCAGCAAGATTGCCTATGCGCCGCAGTGGCAGCGCACCCTGCTGCCTGGGCAGACGGCCTCCGGCTACCGCGCTGTGCCCGATGTCAGCTTCAATGGCTCGTTCTACAGCAGTGCGCAGATCCGCGGCACCGATGCACAGGGTAACGAGTCTGCCTGGTATGTGTGGGGTACCAGTGCAGCCACACCGACCTTCGCTGGCTATATCGCCCGGCTGTTGCAGTCGCATCCCAATCTGGGCTTCGTCGCGCCGAAGATCTATCAGTATGCGAGCCAGCGTCACGATGCCCAGCGCGCCCATGACGTCGTGGTCGGCACCAATGGCCTTTATCGCGATGGATACAACGCGAGCTACGGCTGGGACTTCGCGTCGGGTTGGGGCAGCATGAACATCGGCGACCTCGACCGTTTCCTGACGCAGGCATCGCCGTGACCTTCAATGCGCGGTGAGCTTGCCGCGCGTGCGGGGCTCAGACCACCGCCAATCCAGTCTTGCGTAATGGCGATGCCGCTTCCCGTGGCGGCGTACGGTCGACCACCGCTTCGATGTGGTGCCCGTCGGGGTCGATGACGAACGCGGCGTAATAGTCGTCGCCATAGTCCGGTCGCAAGCCTGGTGTGCCATGGCAGCGGCCGCCGCGCGGTAGCGCAGCGCGATGGAAGGCGTCCACAGCTGACGCATCAGTGGCCGCAAATGCCAGGTGGAAGCCGGCCCCCGGGGTGCACTGTGCGGCCTGACGTTGCTTCAACGCCAGGCAGTCTTCGCCGCCGGGCCAGCCGTAGCCGACCGCTTGGTCGAGCGTGCCCGGCTCCAGATCCGACCACACCCGCACATAGCCAAGCGCGCCTAGTGTTGCGTCGTAAAAGGCGACGGAGGCGTCGATCGCGCGAACGCCCAGCGAAACGTGATGCAACATCGGTGCAGCCTTCAACGGCGACGGCACATCGGCATGCCGGTCTTGCGTCAATCGCGGGTTGCAACGCGTGTCGGTGGCGTGGTGGTCAACCCTCGCCACCTGTCGCTGCCTGCCCAGTGCGCCTGCAGTCCATTCACGCCATTCGTGGCGTAGGCGGGCCGGCCCGTACGCAACGACCAGCGCGCAGGTATAGCAAAACAAGCAGGAGCGATGTCTCGCGGTGGGTCGCACCCTGACCTTACACTGCGCCGTCGCGTGGGCTCCGCGCATCGCGCCCCTGCAGCGTTGCCCAAGCAGGGTGCGTGAGCCGGTGCTCGCGCCGCTTGCCACCTCCTACCAGTACGAAGGTTTCGATGAAGCATCCAGACGCATTGCGCATTGTCCTTGTCGGGATCGGCAAGATCGCCCGCGACCAGCACGTGCCGACCATCGCGGCGCGTCACGATGTGCAGCTGGTGGCCAGCGTGAGCCGGCATGGCACGGTCGACGGTGTGCCCGCCTATCACACCCTGGAAGAAGCCTTCGCCGCGCAGCCGGAGATCGAGGCGGTAGCCTTGTGCACGCCACCGGTTGGACGGCACGCATTGGCGCATGCCGCGTTGATGGCCGGCCGCCATGTGTTTCTGGAAAAGCCGCCGGCCGCCACGCTCGCCGAAATTCATGACCTGCAAGACGTGGCGCAGCGTGCGCAACGCAGCCTGTTCACCAGCTGGCATTCGCGCTGCGCCGCCGGTGTTGAGCCTGCCCGCGCATGGTTGGCAAACAAGCGACTCGTGCGCGCGCATATCACCTGGAAGGAAGACATTCGCCACTGGCATCCGGGCCAGGACTGGATTCTCGAACCTGGCGGCATGGGTGTGTTCGACCCCGGCATCAATGCGCTTTCCATCGCGACCCATCTGCTGCCGCGCAGCTTCGCGCTGCGCGATGCCGAGCTGCACACGCCGGACAACCGGCAGGCGCCGCTGTATGCCCGCCTTGCGTTTGTCGATACCGCAGGCGTACCGGTGACGGCCGAGTTCGACTTCCTGCAGACCGGTCACCAGCGCTGGGATATCGAAGTGGAAACCACCGCGGGCATGCTCATGCTCAGCGAGGGCGGTGCCAAGCTGTGCATCGATGGGCAGCCGCAGGCACTGCCCGCGTCCAGCGAATACGATGGTCTGTATCGGCGCTTCGTGCAGTTGGTGCGCGCCGGCCAATCGGAAGTGGATGTCGCACCGTTCGTGCATGTGGCCGATGCATTCCTGCTCGGGGCGCGCAAGGTCACCGCACCGTTCGCTTGGTAAGTCGATGCACCCATTTGATTAGCCGTTGAACGCCGCCGGCTGCATGCCGGAAGTTCTGCAGTCAGCTGCCATCTCTGGAAGTGGCGTTAGGCGCGTGCGTATCACGCGCCATTGCCGTTGCTATTTCAGCCAACTGTCGTGCGTGTTACCGCACGTAACGCCCTGACGGCTGCGTGCGGCAGCAGTCAATCGATGCCAGCGAGCATGCGCTATACCCTCCGTCATCCGGTTGCAGTCAATCAGCGCCGGCCAGAGACGAAGAGCCCCCGCGCATGCGCGCGCGTCGGGGGCCAAGCGTTGAGCATCAGGTAGCGATGCATTGCGGCTTGCAGGGCGCACTGCAATTCACCCTTTCAACCGACGGGAGCACTAGGGCATTGCGTCATTGCCCTATACCAGTGACTGCTCAGCGGCGCCACATGCGTGCACCACGCGCCGGCAGCGTAAAGGTGTATGAGCTGCTGGAAATGCGCACTACGTTCCCGGAGCCCAGCGCGTCCACGTAATCGGCATTCCAGTACAACACGCTGTTGTTCATTCCCACCGTGGTGGTGACCGGATTGCCGCACTTGTTGATGCCCACGATGCCCAGGCTGCCGCGACGGAACAGGATGTGGCAGGAGCTGGACGACAAGACCTGCATGTCGGTGCCCTGCACGCCGTTGTGGAAACCGATCATGCGGCGCACATCATCGCGCAGATACGCGTTGACCCAGCGGTTATCGCCGCTCTCGTTGTTGTCGGTGTAGATCATTGGCATGCCGCCGTTGCGGCCGATCAGATACGCATATGCCAGCGTTTCATCCACCGGGTCGAGAATCGCGTAGCGGAAGCCGGCATTGTTGGGGATGTCGTGGGTGACCGCAAAGGTCACGGCGCGATTGCCCGGCAATGCCTGTCCGGACGCGGCCGGGTCGACTAGCTGCTGCATACTGGCGCCAACGGCGAACGCATTGCGTACCGCATTGAACAGCGGAAAGTCGTAGGCTGCATGCGGTGTGGATTGCAGATAGGGCGCCAGGAATTGATCGTAATCGCCATTGCCCGTGCCGCCGCCGGTGATCACTTCGCCGAAGACATACACACCGGAGCGGATACCGGCATCGAAGACGCGATTGAGATGGTCGAATGTCATGTGCTTGGCGGCATCCACACGGAAGCCGGTTACCCCGATGTCCTTGAGTGCCTGCAGATAGGCACGCTGCTGTTGCACGACCCAATCGTTGCCGACCAGATCTGGCAGGCCGGGATCGCTGCCACCGCCGCAGATGCGGTAATTGCGCACCTGGTAAGCATCGTTGTAGTTGCTGATGCATTGCGCCGGGCCAAAATCACTGGCGCTCAGGAAGTTTGATTGCAGCGTGCCGAACAGGCGCAGCGAATCGTAACGGCCGGGATTGGCGGCGTACTGCGACAGCACCGCGCTACCGGGGTAGTTGAGGTCCGAGCGCGTGGCCGATTCGTTGGCCATATGGTTGAACACGATGTCGGCATAGGTTTCTACGCCGTTGTTAGCCAATGCCTGCACCATCTTTTTAAAAGCAGCGGTGTCGCCGAGCGGGTTGTCGACCAGGCGGATGTCCTGCGGCTGGTAGCGCGCCCACCAGGCGCTTCCTTCGGAGCGGTACGCGGGGGCGACCAGCACCTTGCGATAGCCGGCATCGGCGATCTGTTTGGCGCGCGCTTCAACAGTGGCATACGGCCAGTTGAAGGCATGCAGGATGACATCGGCTTGGACGTTGGCAGTCGCCAGTAACAAGACCAGCGCCGTCAGCAGGAGGCGTGCACTGCGCTGCATGAGCGAAGGCGGACAATGGACAGGCGTGTTGCGCATCGGATCGATCTCCAGTGGGTGGCGCAGGCAAGCGCGCAGTGCGCGATACCCGCATCAATGCCTCCGGCCCCTGTTCCGGAAAGCGCGCGCACGGCGTGCAGCGCGCGGTGATGCTAAGCGCGCATCGCGGCGCAGCATCGGTGTTGTGCATACGTATTCACTGCGTTGCGCCGGCAAACTGCGCGCAGGGTTTCGCTCAAACGAAGGGGTTGGTCGCAAAATGCGGACGAAGACATGGTCGATGCGAGAGTGCCTGCATCGGTTGTAGCACTCTAAGAGCAGCCAACACCCCTGCCGCGCAGTCGCCACACGAGCGCGGCCGGTGCCCGGAATGGGCATGTGCCACTCGTCCATCGCGTTTCCTGTCCGCCGTCCGCACTCACCGGCCAACTGTTCGCCACGTTTTGGTGGCTGCTCTCAGACTCAGCGATAGACGTGGCCAAGCGCATCGCTGGCATGCAGCGTGTGCAGCTTGGCCAGAGGCATCTCGATACGTTCGTCGGTGTAGTAGGCTGGCTGCTTTGCGCTGCTGCCGCCAGCATCGCGCTCGGCGCCTTTCCACTTGTCGTAGCCCTTGTTCGGCAGCGCCAACGTCACGGTCTCACCGCTCACGCGCTCCACCCGCACCACGCCGTAAGCGTGTCCGTCATACGCACCGGGCACCAGGGTCTGCAGGTCGACGGTATACAGGTCGCCTTGGGCGGGCTGCGCAAGCCAGACGTCATCGCGCTTGGAGGTCTGCGAAGCGCTGTAGGCGCCGAATATCACTAGCACCGCAATCAGGCCGAGCAGCACCAGTCCACCGAAACGTCGGTAAGCCGGAATGGGCGGCTTGCCACGGCTGGCCTCGAAGGTCTTGGTGTCCAGCGCGGTGGTGTGGTTGCAGCCGTCGCAGACCCGCAGGTATTGCTTCTTGGTGACCCAGCTGAAGAGGTACCACAGGTGTGCATAGCGATACTGCAGCACGTGGCGAAAGCTGCGCTGCTGCGCGCAGTGGTCGCAATGCGCGTTGTCGGCTGCGCCCAGCGCAATCACGTCGCCGCCTGATCCCCAGATGATCATCATTCGTCCTTGAATTGGTTGGAAGTAGCGGATGATAAGGGCGGCGGCGCTGCTTGGGCAGATGCCTGCCCGCGGCTCCGACAAGCGGTGATGCCAGCGGTCCGATCAGGCCGCGAGGGGGCATGGCGCCAGCCGCGTTAAACTAGCCGCCAGTCCACTGCCTAGCTTCCCGATGCGCAATCCATTGCAAGAACAGCTGCTCAAGGCCGGCTTGGTGAAAAAAGCCCAGGTGGACAAGGTTGCGCGCGAACAGGTCAAGCAGCGCCATGCCAAGGGCGCGGCGGTGCCGCCGGCAGCTGCGGACAAGGTCGATGCGGCGCGCTTGCAGGCCGAGCGTGCCGAGCGCGATCGCGCCCTGGCCGAAGAACGCAATGTGCAGGTGCGCCGGCAGGAAGTGCTGGCCCAGGTGCGGCAGATCGTGGAGACCAACAAGGTCAAGCGCGAAGGCGAGCTCGACTACCGTTTCAACGATGGCAGCGTCATCCGCAGCGTGCTGGTGAACCCAACATTGCGCAGCCAGTTGGCCAGCGGCGCGCTGGTGATCGTGCGGCACGGCGATGGCTTCGAGCTGATCCCGCGCGCCGCCGCCGACAAGGTCTACAGCCGCGATGCCGACACCGTTGTGCTTGATCACGGACGCAGCAGCGCGCCGGCCACGGCCGAGAGTGATGACGACTACTACAGCCAGTTCAAAGTTCCGGACGATTTGATCTGGTAAGCGCTGACGAGTTACTTCAGAGACGGATCTACCCGCACTTGTTCGCGTCAGCGCGACGTGGCGCCTACCTGCACCTTATCGGCGAGTGTTGCGCGACTGCCGAAAGAAAACGATTCCGAAGACCTGTTCGTGCCTGTCCAGTCGCCGCGCAGCGGCTGCGTTGTCCCGCAACGTAGTCGCCCGCCAGCCTGCGCGCTACCCTGACGCTCTTTGTCGCCGCACATCCTTCTCATGTCGATCGTCCTGACCCAGTTCGCACGCACCCGCCTGTTCCCGCGCGATGGCCGTCGCAATGCCATCCAGGACTGCACGCCCGAGCAATTCATCCAGCGCCTCAATGACGAGGCGCCGTTCCGTGTGATCGGGGGCTACGCGCCGTTTTGCCAGCTGCATGTGCACCGCAACTGGACCTCGACCCGCTGCCTTACTGTCCCCATCACCGAGGACAACCGACACCTGCTGTGTTCCGGCTACGAGGCACGCAGCTCGCAGGAATTGGCCGTGCTGGTCCGTTGGTTCGAAGGGGTCGAGCCGCCGGTGGCCGCGTATCTACTGCCCATCCTCTACAGCCGCGATCAGTTGGCCAAGGAAGGTACGCCGATCGATGCAGACTGGGGTGTCGTGGGGTGTCTGTATACCGCAGAGCCGGAGGAGATTCCGATGGCTCCGATCACGATGTTACGCAATGCCTTGGGCGTGGAAGAGGGTGGCTCGGGCACGCCGCTGGATCGCGACGCATACCGGCGCAGCGTGGCGTTTTGGGAACGCAATGCCAATTGGCGTGGGTGAGCGTGTCGCTCCGACGCGCGTTCTTGTCCGCCAATTAAATCGCGCGTGATGCGTGTATTTGCCACATCCATCCTGATTGCCAATGCCGCGACGTACGCCATGGGTGCGTGCTAGGTTGCCGCCCTGCATGTAATGGATCGGAGAATCGCCATGTCCTTACAAGTGCTTGGTGCTGGCCTGGGCAGAACCGGGACGCTGTCGCTGAAGTTCGCACTGGAACATTTGGGATTTGGACCCTGTTATCACGCCACGGAGGTCGCCGCGAACATGCGGACGGCGCTGCCGCTGTGGAATGCTGCCGAACGCGGTGCTGCAGACTGGTCGGCCATCTTCGCCGGCTACCGTTCGAGTACCGACCATCCTGGTTGCTATTACTGGCGGCAATTGATTGATGTATATCCGCAGGCCAAGGTCGTCTTGACGGTGCGCGATCCCGACAGCTGGTTCGAGTCGGTGACCCAGACCATCCTGATGCCGGGCAGAAAGAGCACCTTCGTCGGCCCCGAAGGCGATACATTCAGTACGTTTCTGAAAAAGCAGATGGGTGGGCGCAGTCAGGACCGCGCCTTCATGGTCGACTACTTCAACCGCTGGAATCAGTCCGTGATCGACAAGGTGCCAGCCGATCGTCTGCTGGTGTTCTCGTCTCGGCAAGGCTGGGCGCCACTGTGTAGCTTCCTCGGAGTGCCGGTGCCGGACAAGCCATACCCACACTTGCACGCACGGCCGCGGCTGCGTTGGTTTACGCGCGGCTTGCGTCTGCCGGATGACGTTGCCGCACGTGAGCGGCATGTGCGCGAATATCTGCAGTACCTGCGCGAAGATTTATTCGGATAAGCGCACATTGCACGTCTTATTTTGCGACGCATGCCTGGCAATTTGATTTTAAAAATAAAGTACCAGCCATAATATTGATTGGCCATATGACTATTGCTAGCCTGCATAAGGCGAATGTCGGAATTCGCCATTTCTGAGACTTCCAGAAGAGGTGTGCGCGATGAAAATTGCCAAGAACATGCGGTCACTCGTGTTTTCGAAGATTCTGAAAATGTTTGGTCCGCGCAAGGTGGCGTATATCTATACGCAGTAACTGTAATGCCATGGCAGGCTTGGCCGGGTGGCCCGCACGCACGCGCATCGTCGGCGACGGCGCTGCGCGCTGCGCAGGTCAACGGTGGCCTGCAAGTGCAGTGTGCGGATGTGCAGCGGCGCGTTACGTATTGCCGGGCCTTGGATCCAGGCGCGCATGCGGATCAGGCGGCTGCGAGGTGTTCACGCGTGCACTCCAATGAGCCCGATGCGATGACAACCGACAGGACGCCGATGTGGGCATGCCCTCCAAGCAGCGCGAATATCCCAATCGCTTCTTCGACTCGACAGTCTGGAACGACTTCGCCTTTCGGGACGACGATGTCGTCATCGCCAGCTATGCCAAGGCAGGAACGACCTGGGTGCAGCAGATCGTCGCGCAGCTGATCTTCGGCGGCGCCGAGGAGATCGAGGTCTCGCGGCTGTCGCCCTGGTTCGACTCGGTGTATCCGGACAAGGCTACCAAGCAGCGACTGCTCGCCGAGCAGCGCCATCGCCGCTTCGTGAAAACGCATCTGCCCGCCGATGCGCTGGTGTTGTCCGAACGTGCCCGCTATCTCTACGTTGGCCGCGATGCGCGCGACATCGTCTGGAGCCTGTACGACCACCAGCAGGCGGTTAGCGCGGATGCGCAGGCGCGTCTGGATGCTGAGCCGTCCAGCAACGGTAAATTGAAGGTCATGCCGCCGCCCATGTGCGCGGTCGAGGACTATTTCCAGACCTGGATGCGCGCGGATGGTGCGCCGCTGTGGCCGTTCTGGGAGGGCGTGCGTTCCTGGTGGGCGCTGCGCGATTACGACAACGTGCTGCTGGTGCATTACGCCGCGTTGCTGCACGACTTGCCTGCGCAAGTACGGCGCATTGCCGCATTCCTGGAGATCCCGCTGGATGCCCGGTGTTGCGAGCGTGTGCTGGCGCACTGCCGCCTCGACTACATGCGCGCGCATGCGGCGCGCTACGTTCCACAGGGTGCCGGTTTCTGGCGCGACGGTGGCCAAGCCTTCTTCAATCAAGGTCTCAACGGGCGGTGGCGTGACCGACTGGCGCCGGCGGTCGATGCGGCGTATCGGCAGCGTGTTGTCGCCGAGCTTGGCGCCGAGTGCGCGCATTGGCTCGCCACGGGCGATGTTTCGTCGGCGGCGCACGCGACGACCGGGATGGTTGCGTAGGGTGGCTCGCGAGTCTTTCGTGGAGAGCGGTATGGATGCATCGTCAGCGCACGCCTACGATCGGGTGTCGCAGTACTACGATCGTCTGAGGGACCATTGGGCCGCTGCCAGTGCGGCGCAGTGCGTGCAGGCACTGGCGGCACTGGTCGGTAGTGGCACGGCGCTGGAGTTGGGGGTCGGCACCGGCCGCATTGCGCTGCCGCTGGCGGCTGGCGGCGTGGCAGTCTGCGGCATCGACAACTCGCCTGGCATGTTGGACATGCTACGTGCCAAGCCCGGTGCCGAGCGACTGACCCTGGTCTGCGCCGATTTCGTCGATGTCCCGGTCGCCGGGCCGTTCGACCTGATCTATTCGGTGTATTCGCTCGGCTATCTGTTGACGCAGGACGAGCAGTTGCGTTGCCTGCGCGCCGTGCGCGAGCGCCTGGCAACGTCCGGCGTGTTCGTCCTGCAGACGATGGTGCCGCAGGCGGAGACGTTGCTGGCGGACGGCAAGGTGAGGTCGTTGGAGGCGCCGCCCCTGGACGGGGGCGACGTGCCGGTGATGCTGATGTGCTCCAGCGCCGATCCGGCCCTGCAGCTGATCCAGCAGCGCATCGTGATGATCGGGGAGTCGGCTACCCGCATCTTCGACGATCGCTATCGTTACGTCTGGCCTTCCGAGCTGGATCTGATGGCACGGATCGCCGGCTTGCGCTTGCGAGCCAGATGGGGCGATTGGAGCGGGCAGCCCTATACCGCGCGCAGCCGTAGCCAGATCTGCCTGTATGCGCCAGCCGCCATGGATGCGGACGAGGCGAGCGCACGCGGCTAACGGTGCCGTCGGCGAAGATCGGCCAACGGCGGCTGCAGCAAGTGCCATCGTGTTGGTGGCCTTGACGCTGCGCGGTCTCCACTTTCGGCCGACCACAGCGCACGCGATGACGCACAGCGCGACGCGTGCGCAGATTCAGCTTCGACGTCGCGCCGATCGTGGCCTTGATGCACAACGGGCGCCTTGCGGCGCCCGTTGATTCACCCTATGGAGGATGGGCGACGTGCGCCCATGTCTCAGTAGCGGTAATGATCCGGCTTGTACGGCCCAGCCACGTCCACGCCGAGATAGTCGGCCTGGTCCTTGGTCAGGGTGGTGAGCTTGACGCCGATCTTTTCCAGGTGCAGGCGGGCCACTTCCTCGTCCAGGTGCTTGGGCAGGATATAGACCTTCTTCTCGTAGGTGTCGCGCTTCTCCCACAGGTCGATCTGGGCCAGGGTCTGGTTGGCGAACGAGTTGGACATCACGAAGCTCGGGTGGCCGGTGGCGCAGCCCAGGTTGACCAGGCGGCCGTCGGCCAGCAGGAAGATCGCGTTGCCGTTGCCGAACACGTACTTGTCGACCTGCGGCTTGATGTTGATCTTTTCCACGCCCTTGAGCGCATTCAGCGCATCGACCTGGATTTCATTGTCGAAGTGGCCGATGTTGCAGACGATGGCCTGATCCTTCATCGCCTGCAGGTGCTCGACGGTGATGATGTCCTTGTTGCCAGTGGTGGTGACATAGATGTCGCCGCGGCCCAGAGTGGATTCGATGGTGTTGACTTCGAAGCCTTCCATCGACGCCTGCAGGGCGCAGATCGGGTCGATCTCGGTCACGATCACGCGGGCACCGTAGGCACGCAGTGAGGCGGCGCTGCCCTTGCCGACGTCGCCGTAGCCGCAGACCACGGCGACCTTGCCGGCCAGCATCACGTCCATCGCGCGCTTGAGGCCATCGGCCAGCGACTCGCGGCAGCCGTACAGGTTGTCGAACTTGCTCTTGGTGACCGAGTCGTTGACGTTGATGGCCGGGATCAGCAGCTTGCCGGCTTCGGCGATCTGGTACAGGCGGTGCACGCCGGTGGTGGTCTCTTCGGAGACGCCCTTCCAGTCCTTGACCACGCGGGTCCAGTAACCCGGACGCTCGACGGCCACGCGCTTGAGCAGCGCCTTGATCACGCCTTCCTCGTGCGAGGACGCCGGCTCGTCGACCCAGGTGGAGCCGTTTTCGAGCTCATAGCCCTTGTGGATCAGCAAGGTGACGTCGCCGCCGTCGTCGACCACCAGCTCCGGGCCGGTCTGGGTGCCGTCGGCCAGGGTGAAGGTCAGCGCATCCAGGGTGCAGTCCCAATACTCTTCCAGCGTCTCGCCCTTCCAGGCGAACACCGGCGTACCGCTGACCGCGATGGCGGCGGCGGCGTGATCCTGGGTCGAGAAGATGTTGCACGAGGCCCAGCGCACGTTGGCGCCGATGTCCTTGAGCGTTTCGATCAGCACGGCGGTCTGGATGGTCATGTGCAGCGAGCCGGTGATGCGCACGTCCTTCAGCGGCTTGCTCTGCGCATGCTTGCGGCGGATCGACATCAGGCCCGGCATCTCGTGCTCGGCGATGTCCAGCTCCTTGCGGCCCCAATCGGCCAGGGAGAGGTCGGCGACCTTGTAGTCGTTGTGTGGGGCAATTTTCGTGACAGCGTTCATGCAATAGCTCCGGTAGGCAGATCAATGTCTGCAATTCCGGGCGCCGTTGAACGATGAATGCTTGTCGAGCCTGGCCGTATTTCCTGCACTTTTCGTGCAGTTGGCGGATCAGTCCGCCATACCGGTCGCAGCGCCCCTCGACGAGAGCGTCGATTATATCGGCAGCCCCCCCCTCCGACATGAATTGGCCGGTTTGAATCGGCACGACCCCCAACCAACGGCAGGGGAGTCGCCGACCGACGGCTGCTAAGGTCCAGGGTCGATCGAGACCGGGGAAGGACAATGCAGGCAAGGCCGAATGCGCAGGGCGGGCGGCGGTACACGTGGGCGTGGGTGGGAGTGCTGGCATTGAGCGCGCCGCTGCTGGCAGTGGCGGCAGGCGCACCGGCTGGGCAACCCGCTGCTGCAGCCAGCGGGTATCAGCTGCCCTCCAAGGCGCTGCAGGCGGTGGTCGACGCCCCGCGCGCGCCGCTGCTGCACCTCTCGCCCAAACGCGATCTGGCTGCGATGCTGCAAATGCCGGCGCTGCCGGATATCGCCGAGGTGGCCCAGCCCGAGCTCAAACTGGCCGGCCTGCGCATCCATCCCAAGACCTTCGCCAGCAGCCGGTTCGCCTTCGCCGGCAAGCTGTGGCTGCTGTCGGTCGCCGATGGCAGCGAGCGGCAGATTGCCGGCCTGCCGACGCCCTTGTCGCTGGCCACGCTGAGCTGGTCGCCGGATCAACGCTACCTGGCGTTCCGGCGCGAGGACGCGACCAGCGGCGCCAACGAGCTGTGGCTGGTGGACGTGGCGGCGGGGCAGGCCAAGCGCCTGGTGGCCGGTTTGAACACCAGCGTCAATGACGAGTTGCGCTGGTTGCCCGATGGCAGCGGCTTGCTGCTGCAGCAGCAAGTGGCAGGGCAGGGCGCGCCGCCCACGCGCGACGCGGTGCCGGACGGCCCGGCGATCCAGCAGACCAGCGCCGCCGCAGGCGTGCGCTCGCTGCCGACCTATCAGGACCTGCTGCGCAACGAGGCCGATGCGCGCGTGTTCGAGTACTACGCCACCGGCCAGCCGGTCATCGTCAGCGTCACCGGGCAGATCCGCCCGATCGCCACGCCCGGCATCTACCTCGACCTGTCGGTGTCCCCGGATGGGCGGTACATCCTGAGCGAACGCAGCGAGCGGCCGTTCTCGTATCTCGTGCCGGTGGATAACTTCGCGCGCCGCATCGAGGTGCTGGATCTGCAGGGCAAGCTGGTGCGCCAGATCGCGCAACTGCCCTTAGTCGAAGGCCTGCCGACCGGCAATGACGCCGTGCCCACCGGCGTGCGCGACATCGCCTGGCGACACGACGCACCGGCTACGCTGGTGTGGGCCGAAGCGCTGGACGGCGGCGACCCGGCACGCGAGAGCAAGCTCCGCGACGCGGTACGGATGCAGGCCGCGCCGTTTACGCGCACGCCGGTGACGCTGGCGCAGTTGGGCAGCCGGTTCGAGGGCATCCAATGGGGCCGCGGCGATCTGGCCATCCTCAGCGAGAGCTGGTGGAAGACCCGCCGCACCAAGCAATGGCGCATCGCCCCCGATCAGCCCAAGCACGCGCCCGAGTTGCTGTGGGACCGCTCCTCGCAGGACCGCTACAGCGACCCGGGTACGCCGGCGACGGTGGCCGACGGCAAGGGCCGCCAGTTGCTGCAGACCAGTGTCGATGGCAACAGCCTGTTCCTGCTCGGCAAGGGCGCCTCACCGGAAGGCGACCGCCCGTTTGTGGATCGCTTCGATCTGCAAAGCAAGCGCGCCACACGGCTGTTCCATTCGCAGGCGCCCACCTATTCCGCACCATTGGCCGTGCTGGATGCGCAGGGCACGCAGGTGCTGCTCAGCCGCGAATCGCCTGAAGAACCCGCCAATTATTTCGTGCAGTCGCTGGACGATGCGGCGCCGGCACCGCGTGCGCTGACGCAGTTCGCGCACCCGTTGCCGCAGTTGCGCGGCGTGCAGAAGGAGCAGATTCGCTACAAGCGTGCCGATGGCGTGGACCTCACCGCTACGCTGTTGCTGCCGCCAGGGTACGACCCCAAACGCGATGGCCCACGTCCGCTGCTGATGTGGGCGTATCCGGGCGAGTTCAAAAGCGCCGACACCGCCAGCCAGGTCACCGACTCGCCGTATCGCTTCAATGCGATCAGCTACTGGGGGCCGCAGGCATTCCTGGCGATCGGCTACGTGGTGCTCAACAATCCGACCATGCCGATCGTCGGCGAAGGCGACGCCGAACCCAACGACACCTATGTGCCGCAGCTGATCGCCGACGCACAAGCGGCGGTGGATGAAGTGGTGCGACGCGGCGTCACCGACCACGAGCACATCGCCATCGGCGGGCACTCGTACGGCGCGTTCATGACGGCGAATCTGCTCGCGCACACGCGCCTGTTCAAGGCCGGCATCGCCCGCAGCGGCGCCTACAACCGCACGCTCACTCCGTTCGGGTTCCAGGCCGAGGAACGCAATTACTGGCAGGCGCAACCGGTGTATCAGGCGATGTCGCCGTTCAACTACGCCGACAAGATCAAGGACCCGCTGCTGCTGATCCACGGCCAGGACGACAACAACACCGGCACCTTTCCGATCCAGAGCGAGCGCATGTTCGCCGCGATCAAGGGTCTGGGCGGCACCGCGAAGCTGGTGATGCTGCCCAACGAATCGCATGCCTACCGTGCGCGACAGTCGATCCTGCAGATGCTGGCCGAAAGCGAGCAGTGGTTGAAGACCCATGTGGGCGATCCCACGCAGCAGACGGATGCGGCCCGTAAACGGTGAGCCAGGCAGCGTGGGCAGTGGGCGCGGGTGCGCGATGCGGCGTTGGCGGTCGCGCTCCTCGCGCACCAGTGCGTTGTTGCAGGCGACGGCGGCTGATGCACGCCCAACGAGCGTGCGCCACACATCACGAATGAACGCAATCAATGCCAGCAGGCTCTGCGCGCGATGAGGGGCAGCGGTCGTGCAACATCACGCAGCAGTGAATTGCGCATGGCGATGGCCGCCGGTGTCGGGGCGAGCAGGGCCTGGCACCGTGACAAGCGCGACAACGGCGCTTGGGCGCGTTGGTTTGAGAGCGACGCGTGCGCGATGCGCCTCATCGCGCACGCATGCGCTCCTGCACGCTGTGCTGCTGTCGCGTCCTCGTAAACCTCGGTGCGTTGATCCTGTTCGATGCGCGATGGTTGTGGTTGAAACCGTCGCTATCGTCGCAACCATCTAATCCTTTTGGGTTAGTCTTCGACGACTTTGCGCTTGAAGAGGGTGTGCGTTTCCGATGAACGAGTACCGCAGCAGTCTTGTGTTCGCTACCCCCGATCTTCCCTTGCGCGACGACGTGCGTCGGCTCGGTGCACTGGTGGGTGATCTGCTCGCCGAGCAGGTGTCTGCGGAATTCCTCGATGAAATCGAACGCGTGCGCACGACCGCCATCTCACGGCGCGAAAGCGATGCTCCGCCATCCACGTTGAGCGAACAACTCACCGGGCGCGAGCCGCGTGACGCCGAAGCGCTGGTGCGCGCCTTCAGCACCTATTTCCAGGTCGTCAATATCGCCGAGCGCGTGCACCGCATCCGCCGCCGCCGCGAGTACCAGCGTAGCGGCACCGACACGCCGCAGCCCGACGGCCTGCACGACGCCTTGCGTCGGCTCAAGGCGCAGGGCGTGACCCTGGACGAACTCAGCCAGTGGTTGCCGCGCATCGATGTGGAGCCGGTGTTCACTGCGCATCCCACCGAGGCGGTGCGCCGTGCGTTGCTGGAAAAAGAACAGCTGATGGTCGCCAGCTTGGTCGACAATCTGGACGGCATGCGCACGCCCAACGAACGCGCCAGCGATGCGGCGCGTTTCCGCATGGCCTTGACCGCATCGTGGCAGACGGCCGATTCCTCGCCAGTGCGCCCCACCGTGGACGACGAGCGCGAGCATGTGGGCTTCTATCTCACCCAGGTGCTCTACCGCGTCATCCCGGTGATGTACGAAACGCTGGAACACGCCATCGAAGAAACCTACGGCAGCGTGCCGGCCTTGCCGCGCCTGCTGCGTTTCGGCACCTGGGTGGGCGGCGACATGGACGGCAATCCCAATGTGGATGCCAACACCATCGCCGGCACGCTGGACGCGCAGCGGCGCGCAGTGCTGGACCGCTATCAAAAAGAACTCTGGCAGCTGGCTAGCCTGCTCAGTCAATCGACCACGCTGGTGCAGGTGAGCCCCGAGCTCACCGCGCAGCTGGAGCGCTACCGCGCGCTGCTGCCCGACGCTGCGGCACGTTCGCGCCCACGCCACGGCGACATGCCGTACCGTCTGCTCAACGACCTGATGCGCGCACGCCTGCAGGCCACGCTGGACGACGCCGACGGCGCCTACGCGGCTCCAGCGGAGCTCGAACACGACTTGCAGTTGATCCTGGACAGCCTGCAGGCCAACAAGGGGCTACATGCCGGTTGGTTCGCCGTGCGGCGGCTGTTGTGGCGCGTGCGCAGCTTCGGTTTCCATCTGGCGCGGTTGGACGTGCGCCAGGAATCGAGCGTGCATGCGCGCGCGGTGGCCGATGCCCTGGGCCAGACCGACTGGGACGCACAGGACGCGACGCAGCGTGCCGCCGTGCTCGGCCCCTATGCCTCAGGCGAGCAGGCGTTGCCGCGCGCCGATGACGAAGGGAATGCGCGGCTGGATGCGGTATTTGCCGCGCTCGCCGATGCACGCACGCGCCACGGTGCCGATGCACTGGGCAGCTACATCATCTCGATGGCGCACAACCGTGCAGACGTACTGACCGTGCTCGCACTGGCGCGTCGCGGCGGGCTGGTCGACGCCGCCGGCGCAGTGCCGCTGGATATCGTGCCGCTGTTCGAAACCGTGGACGATCTGCGTGGCGGCACCGGCACTGTGCAGGACCTGCTGGCCGACCCGGTGTATCGCCAGCATCTGACCGCGCGCGGCGATACGCAGATGGTGATGCTGGGGTATTCGGATAGCGGCAAGGACGGCGGCATCGCCGCTTCGCGCTGGGGCCTGCAACGTGCGCAGGTCGAGTTGCTGGAAGCCGCTGCCGAGTTGGGTGTGCGACTGACCTTCTTCCACGGCCGCGGCGGTTCGATCGCAAGGGGGGGCGGCAAGACCAGCCGCGCGCTGGATGCCGCACCGCGCGGCAGTGTCGATGGCCGCTTACGCGTCACCGAGCAGGGCGAGGTGATCCACCGCAAATACGGCATTCGTGCATTGGCCTTGCGCTCGCTGGAGCAGATGACCGGCGCCGTGCTGCTCTCGAGCCTGCGCCCGCGTGCGCCCGAGCCGCGCGAGGAACACTGGCGCCCGGTGATGGATCTGGTGGCAGAACGCAGCACCGTCGCGTATCGCGCCTTCGTTGGCGCGCCGGAGTTCATGCAGTACTTCCGTCTGGCCACGCCGATCGATGTGATCGAACGCATGACGCTGGGCTCGCGCCCGTCGCGGAGGCTGGGCCAGGACGCGGCGTTGTCCAACCTGCGTGCCATTCCATGGGTGTTCGCCTGGAGCCAGGCGCGTGCGGTGATTCCGGGCTGGTACGGCGTGGGCAGTGGCCTGCAGGCAGCGGTGGATGCCGGGCATGAAGACACCTTGCGCGAAATGGCGCAAGACTGGCCGTTCTTCCGCACCTTTCTGGACGACATCGCCATGGTGTTGTCCAAGGGCGATCTGAACATCGCCGAGTTGTTCTCGCGGTTGTCGGGCGACCTGCACACGCGGTTTTTCCCGCTCATTCGCGACGAGCTGGCACTGACCAAGGGCTGGGTCAAAGCCCTGCTGCAGCAGCAATCGCTGTTGCAGCACGATCCGCGGCTGGCGTTATCGATTCGCCTGCGCAACCCGTACATCGACCCCATCAGCGTGTTGCAGGTGGACCTGCTGCAACGCTGGCGCGCCACCGATGGCGAAGACGAAGCGCTGCTGCGCGCGCTGGTGGCCTGCGTCAACGGCGTCTCGCAAGGTGTGCAGAACACTGGCTGATCGAACCGCGCGCTGCGCGGCGGCATAGCGGGCAATCCCACGGCACATCAGCGGCAACCATGCCGTTGGTCGGGGAAGGCGGGTAATCGGCAAGCGAACTCTGGCGTAACCGGACAAATCTGTCCGATAATGCCGGCATGACGACTTCCCGCCCCGATGCCGCGCTGCGCCGCCGGCAAATTCTCGATGCCGCCGACGAAGTGTTCAGCGAACACGGCGTCAATGCTCCGCTGGAATTGGTGGTGGAGCGCGCCGGTCTTGGCCGCGCCACCCTGTACCGCAATTTTCCCGACCGGATCGCGTTGATGACGGCGTTGATGGCGCGTGGCCTGGATGGGCTGGAGCGCATGGCCGCCGACTTGGCCGACCGCCCGGATGGTTTGGCGGTGCTGCTGCACGACGTCGCCGAGCACATCGCACAGTCCGCGCCGCTGGTGGATTTCTGGCGCTCGATCGAACGCGCGCACCCGGCAGTGGACGCAGCGGATCGGCGTGCGGTCAGTATCTTTCTGCCGTTCGTCCATCGCGCCCGCGATGCCGGACTGTGCCGGGCCGATGTCGACGAAGAGCAAGTGCTGCTGGTGATCGACATGCTCGGCAGTTGCCTGCGCGGCAGCAACGAGGCCGAGCGCAAGCGGCTTGCGCATCGCTCGGCCGATCTGCTGATGCATGCGCTGGGCATGCAGGTGCCCGAAGGCGGCACGCGATGACACCGGCCACACGCGCCCGCATCGGTCGCTGGGCTCTACGGGTTGCGCTGGTGCTGGCCGCAGCATGGGGTGGTCTGGCGATCTATTACGCACTTACCGGTAACGCACTAGTGCGCGCCGGATGGGTGACGTCGTGGTGCGCGATGGCATTGGCAGCGCTATGGGGCTTGCGCCGTGGTCGCGAGAACTGGGCGTTGGTCGGCATCTTCAGTGCGGCGTTCGTGGTGCTGGCGCTGTCGTGGTGGATGATGCAGCCCAGCCAGGACCGCGACTGGGCCGACGATGTCGCCCAGCGTCTGCGACCGCAGGTGCAGGGCAACATCGTCACCCTGCACAACGTGCGCAATTTCGATTGGCATAGCGAAACCGACTACGTGCCGCACTGGAAAACACGCCAATACGATCTGGATCGCCTGGTCAGCGCGGATCTTGCGCTGTCGTACTGGATGGGCCCGGCGATCGCACACACGCTGGTGTCGTTCGGCTTCGACGACGGCTCGCACGTGGTGTTTTCGCTGGAAATCCGCAAGGAACGTGGCGAATCGTTCTCGGCGTTGGGTGGGTTTTTCCGCAGTTTCGAAGAAACGCTGGTGGCCGCCGACGAGCGGGACATCCTGCGCGTGCGCACCAACGTGCGCGGCGAGGACATGTACCTGTATCGCCTGGCGATACCCAAGGCCGGGTTGCGCCGCATGTTTATGGGGTATGTGGAGCTAGCCAACGAGCTCGATCGCAAGCCAGCGTTCTACAACACGCTCACCAGCAACTGCACCACCATTGTGTTCGCGCTGGTGCGGCAATTGCAGCCCACACTGCCGCTGGATCATCGGCTGCTGCTGTCCGGCTATGCCGACGAATACGCCTACGACCA
This sequence comes from Xanthomonas prunicola, assembly GCF_002846205.1. Lineage (GTDB taxonomy): Bacteria > Pseudomonadota > Gammaproteobacteria > Xanthomonadales > Xanthomonadaceae > Xanthomonas > Xanthomonas prunicola. Next base: position 136,073 of record NZ_PHKV01000002.1, on the reverse strand, counting down.
TCACGGCCTGATGCCCGGTTACGACTTCGCCACCTTGAAGCAGCGCGGGCATTTCACCGCGCGTGCGATCGCCGCCGACAAGGCCGCGGACTTTTCCGCGCGCATTCGTGCCGGCATGCCATTGGCGCCGGCGCCAGGCGCAACAGCGACTGCACCGCGATGATGCCGTGCATGCGTGGTCGCCGCGTCGCGGCACTCCTGGCGGGACTGCTGGCAAGTCTGTGGTTGAGTGGCTGCGCCATGGTGACAGTGCAATCGCGCAACAGCGGCGACTTCATCGCCCAGACGCGTGGCGATGTGCTGAGCACCGGTGAATTGAGTCAGTCCGGCAGCGAGACCTTGCAGGTTGCCGGCCTGCAGCCCAAGGCCTGCCGTGTCGATCCGCTGCCGTGCCTGCAGCAGCTCACCGGTGAGGCCGGTATCGGCGATGAGCGCCGCTTGGCCACGCAGGCAGAACTATGGACTGCGCGCGCCATCGTACTGGGTGGACGCAATCCCACCACGATGAGCGATGCGGCGGTGGAGGCCTGGTTGGAAGCAGCACGGCATGCATATGCGTACCTGTTTTTTACGGCGCGCGCGCCCAGTGCGCGTGCGTTCGAAAACCGCCAGACCCAGGTGCGCGATTACTACAACTACGCCGTGCAGCAGGTGGTAGAGCGCCTGTTCGCACGCTCGCAGCAAGCCGGCGAAACCACCCCAGGGCCTGCCACGGTCGGTCGCTGGCAGCTCGACATCGATCTGTCCGCCTATCGGCTGCCAGGGGACGGCAATACGCCGCGTGCCATCTTTGCCGCCTCGGCCCTGCGCTTCAATGGCTTGCGCAGTACGTATCGTCGCGATGGATTTGGCGCCGAGCTGGTCGCCGAAGTCGACCCGCAATTGGTGGGCGACCCTGCCGGCCTCGCATTAGAACAGGCCGCAGCGGCGGGCGCTCCACCCGATCGCCCGTTACCCACGTTCAGTGAAATGCCGTACGCACCGGCGACCGTGTTGCTGCGCTTTCAGGGCGACACGCTCGCTGAGGTGTTGCGCAGCCACCTGGTCACCTTGGTGCCGTACGACCCGTATCGCCAGAACGAAGTGGTGCTGCATGGTCAGCGCGTGCCGCTGGCCGGCAACTTCACTGCCGCGTATGGATTGTGGCTGGCCAAATCCGGATTTGCGGAACAGTCGCTGCGGTCGATGCTGGGCAGCGCTCGCGGCATCGATCGCCCGCATCTGTATCTGATGCAGCCCTACGACCCCAACCGCCGCGTGCTGTTGATGCTGCACGGTCTGGCCAGCAGCCCGGAAGCCTGGGTCAATGTGGCCAACGAAGTGATGGGCGATGAAACGCTGCGTCAGCGCTATCAGATCTGGCAGGTGTATTACCCGACCAATGCGCCGATGGCGATCAATCGTGCAGAAATTCAGGCGCTGGTGGAACGCAGCCTGCAGCACTTCGACCCATCCGGCAGTGCCATCGCTTCGCACGACATGGTCTTGATCGGACACAGCATGGGCGGAGTCATCGGGCGGCTGCTGGTGTCGTCCTCTGGCGAACAGCTGTGGAATGCGTTGTTGGAAAATTACCGACTCGAGGGCGAGCGCGGTGCACGCGTGCGCGCCACATTGTGGCCATTGCTGCATTTTTCGCCGATGCCGCAAATCGACCGTGCCATCTTCATCGCCGCGCCGCATCGCGGCACGCCCTTGGCCGAGGGCGGGCTGGGGCGGTTCGTCGGTAAGTTGGTACGTCTGCCGGGCGCATTGCTGGATCGCTTCGGCGATGTGATGCAGGACCTGGCCAACAGCGAGCGCGACGATTTGGGCGGCTCTCCTCGCCGCAAGGAACGCGCGCTTGTGCCCACCAGCATCGACAACCTGCGCGACACCGATCCGTTCGTGCGCGCCACGATGGATCTGCCGATTTCTTCAACTGTGCAGTACCACACCATCATCGGGCGCGAAAGACCGCAGGTGCCGCTCGCCGATTCCGACGATGGTCTGGTGCCGTATCGCAGCGCGCATCTGGATGGTGCAGCATCGGAACTGGTGGTGACCTCCTGGCATAGCGTGCAGGAAACGCCGCAGGCCATTCTGGAGATTCGTCGCATCCTGCATGTGCAGTTGCAGGCCGAGGCCGGCGACGTACCCGCGCAGGTGCAAGCACCGGGGGCAGCAGCGTCACCTGCGAAGTTGTGAGCTCGCAATAGGCGGGCGGTGTTGATGTCCAAGGGCGGGCCGCTATCTCCATTCGTGCAGCGTGGCCAGAGACGGCGTGACTGCCAGCACCGGAGCACTCGGCAAGCGGATAGTGGCCCTTAGCGCCTTTTTGACCGCGCTCGTGTTATTAGGCGGATCTGACGATAGGCTCGAACAGGGAAGAGACGATGCGCAAGCTGTCGGTGATGTTGTGGGTGCCAGTGTTGTTGGCCGGTTGTGGGCGCGGTGAAGCGCAGAAGGACGCCACCGATGCTGCCAGTGCAACACTCCCAGCACCTGTGCAGTCTGCGGGCACGTCGAATGCTGCAGCGGGCGCCAACGAAGCCGTACCGGAATTTCCGGCCATCCCGACGATCGTGGTGCCCGACATCGTCGGCGTGACCCCGGCGCAGCGCGCGTTGGAGGCATCGCTGCAGGATATTCTCGACCCGATCGAAGGCGTCAGCGTCGCCCCGGCACGTTGCGGCGATGGCGGTACCTTGATCACCGATGCCGGCATCACCAGCGTCGATGCCAACGGCAATTTATTGCGCAATGGCGATGGCGGCCTGTTCAATCTCAAGGCCGACGGCAGCGGCACTGCCAACTTCGAAGGTGGGTTGGTCAACGTCAACGCCGACGGCAGCGGCACCATCAATGCGACCGGCGAGGGCGGGAAAGGCGGGGCGCTCATCGATGTGCAGTCCAATGGTGGCGGTACCTACAACGGCCCGGCCGGCCTGATCAGCCTGGATGGCAAGGGCGCCGGTACCTGGAACAGCGCCAAGAGCGGGCTTGTCGACAATCGTGGCGACGGCAGCGGTACCTGGAACGGGCCGCGTGGCCTGATCACCATCAACGCAGACGGCTCGGGTACCTGGAATGGTCCGGATGGCCTGGTGCAAAACCACGGTGACGGCACCGGCACGGTGGGTACGCCGCCGCGCGAAGTGCGCATGCCGCCGCTAGCGAAAGTGCCGCCGGCCGGCCGCTTCCCACCGCTGCAGAAGTTCGCACCGCCCGGCGCACCTTGCGGCTATCTGATCACCTTGAACGACCGCATCCTGTTTGACTTCGATAAGTCCGACATCCGCCCCGATGCGGCGCGCGTGATCGACATCCTGGGTGCCGCGCTGGCCAAGGTCAGTGCAAAAGACATGCAGGTGCGTGGACACACCGATGCCAAGGGCAGCGACGACTACAACCAGGCGCTCTCCGAGCGCCGCGCCAATGCCGTGCTGGCGGCGTTGCGCGCCCGCGGTGCCGCGCAGTCGGCCAATGCGAAAGGCTATGGCGAATCGCAGCCGGTTGCGCCCAATACCGTCAACGGCCAGGACAATCCAGGCGGACGGCAGCTCAATCGACGGGTGGAAATCTTCCTGCGCACCTGACGCAGGCGTGGCGAGCGGGGAGCGCGCTTGAGCCGCGCGCGCATTGGTGTGGGCTGCCCTGCGTGCAACCGTGATGCGCGTCGATCGCATGCTGGCTGGGTCGCCAACAGGCTGCCGGCCCCAGCTCGCCGTTCGCGCGCAACCGTCAGGTGATTGAAATGCGTGTCTGCGCCAACATCAGGGCCCGTGCAACGCGTCGCTGGCGTGCATGCCCTGATGTCGGAGGATGTGTGCGCCAGGCAAGCAGCGCAGACCTTCGACAATTTTCGCCTCCATACGCCAACGACTGTGCCGAATTGCGCATGCGTTGCGTGCATTTGTCATGTTCGCCAGCACGGTCACCAAACTGAAATACCGCATCACCACCATGCGCGGCGCCTGCTTGCAGGTGTGATGCAGTTCCGCCTCCGCTGGCTGCTTGGCTTCCCCACATTCGCGGCGGCGCAGCCTTGGCGCGTATCCATGGCGCGCTGCTGCATTCATCGGATTCGATCATGGTCGTTCGTCGTTCGCTGTTGCGTCCTTCGCGGTTGTCGCAGGCGCTGTGTTTGTCGTTGTGCACACTGTGCGGCCATGCCGCGGCACAGGCCACCCAAGCCACGACGCCCGCGCAGGGCGACATGGCCACGCTGGACAAGGTCACTGTCGCTGCCACGCGCTATAACGCGACCGACATGCAGATGGCCGCCACCAATACCGTCAACGTGTTGTCGGCCGACGATCTCAAGACCACCGCCGTGCACAACGTAGCCGAAGCGCTGGGCTTGATGCCGGGCGTCAACGTGATCAATACCGGGCAGTCGTATTTCGGCGGCATCGACGGCGCCGCGCGCGGCGAAGGTATGTTTTCATCGGTGCGCGGCCTCAATGCCGAATACAACGTCAACCTGATCAACGGCATCAATGTCGCGCAGGGCATGCCGTACAGCCGCGGTGTGCAATTGAGCCTGCTGCCGCCTTCGGGCCTGCAGACCATCGTGTTGAACAAGACCTCTACCGCCGACATGGACGGCGATGCGATCGGCGGCACCATCGATTACCGCACGCCCAGTGCATTCGATTCGCCCGATCGCCAGGGTGGCAGCGTGACGTTGAGTGGACGCCTGGAAAGCCGTGCGCGCGACTACGGTGATTCTGGTCTGGGCAGTGGCGCAGCCGGCGATTGGCATGCGCGTTTCGGCGATGCCGGGCAGTTCGGCGTGTCGGTGAGTGCGTATTACGACGAGCGCCATTTCGTGAACAGCGAAGTGGCCTCTGCCTCGGCTGCACGCAACGATGGCGCATGGAAATTCGCACGGGCCGATGCCAGCGGCAATCTGGCGGCCGGCGCCGACCCGCAAGAGGTCTTGCAGAGCACCGGCGTGAATATCGGTTACTCGCAGGGCGACACGCGCCGCTACGGCGGCAATGCGGCCTTCGATTGGCGTGTGGATCCCAGCCTGCATCTGTATGCACGCATGACCTACGCCTTCGCCAAGACCGAGCAGAACACCGGCTACACGCAGTTCGTGCCGGCCAATGTCAGCTTCACCCAGATCGGCAGCAGCGGCGTGTATCAGCCGCAGATCAATCGGGTTGCGGTGCGTTACTGGTACGAAACCAATCCCGAGCAGGCCGATCTGGCCACCGTGCAGTTCGGTGCAGAAAAGCAGCTCGGCCACTGGACGTTCGCGCCGAACATCTTCTACGGCACCGGCAATAACGATCGCCCGGATCACGTGGAAATCTCCGCGCGCAACGACCAGTACAGTTCGACCAACTTCGCCTACGGCGCCAACCGCTTCATCAGCTACGACGGCGACGGTTTCCCGATCCCATTGCTCACCCCGGCCATGCAGGCGCAGGCCTCGGACGTGGGCAGCCTGTATGCGCGGCGCACCGGGCAGATTTCCAAGCAATACAGCGGTCAGGACAAGGGCGGCGGCAAGTTCGATGTGGCATATGACTTCGATGCGGGACTGCTCAGCCGCATTGCCTTTGGCGTGAAGTATGTCGACAGCTCGCGCAGCTTCACCGATCGCGATTGGACCAATGCCAAGTACACCAACGGCACCTTGTTGCGCGATACCGGCCTGATCGCGCAGCGCTACGATGCGGTATATCCAGGCCAATACGCGTTTCCCACCGTGCGCCTGAGCAATGCAGCCCTCAACGACCTGATCGCACGCACGCTCACGCCCGCCAGTTTCGACAGTTGCGGCCAGTTGGCGACCAACAACCTCAACTGCAACACCATGCGCGCGACCGAAGCGGTGAGCGCTGCCTACGCGATGGCCACCTTGCGCACCGGCAACTGGGAAATCCTGCCGGGCGTGCGCTTCGAACATACCGCCATCACCAACACGTTCTGGGCACAGCCGGCCGCCATCAACGGTGCCGAGCAGGTCGGCGCGTTCGCCAATAACCACACGCGCTACAACGTCGCCTTGCCCAGCGTGTTCGTCAATTACCGGCCCGATGGCGATGGCGCGGTGTATCGCGGCTCGGTGTGGACCAGCTACACGCGCCCGGCGTTCGTGCAACTGGGCGGCGGCCGCTCCACCGACATCTCCAGCGATGGCCAGACCACCATCACTGAAGGCAACCCGGATCTGAAACCGATCAAGTCGCTCAACGTGGACCTGTCGGGCGAATGGCAGAACGACAGCGGCGGCCACGCCATGTTGGCAGGCTATTACAAGCGCCTCACCGATTACATCTACGAGAGCGGTTCGAACGCCGCCAATGCCGGCGAAAGCGAAAGCGGCAACATCCGTTTCGTCCGTCCGCAAAACGGCGGCGACGGCCGCGTGCTGGGCATGGAAGCGGCCGTGCGGCAAACCTTCCAGGGCCTGCCCGCACCGCTGGACGGCTTCGGCATCGGTGCCAACCTCACCCGCCAGACCACACGCGTGGATCTGGGAGAAGAGGGCTTCTCGCACGAACGTATCCAGAACGCACCGAACCTGCTCGCCAATGCGGAGCTGTTCTACGAAAAGGGGCCGTGGTCGGTCAACCTGAGCTATCACTACTCCGGCGAATACGTGTCGGTGTACGACTATCTCAACAAGGGCGCAAATTGGGACAACCTGTGGATCAAGCCGATCACCCGCGTGGACCTGCATCTGGGCTATGCACCGAACGAGCACCTGCGTGTGGATCTGTCGGTGGCCAACCTCACCAAACAGCACAGCTATTGGGCACATGTGGGCCACGAGACCGATGCGATTTCCGACATCGTCGATTCCGGCATGACCAGCCTGTTGACCGCAAAATATGTGTTCTGATCGCGCGAAACTCGCATGCGACGACCCGACAGGCGCACAGCAAGATGCAAACGGCATGACGGACGCGCAACACCGGGCAGGGTCCGCCGGTGATTGCCACGGAACCGGGCAGGGGGCACCGCGACGCGCGCTGTGGGCCGGCGGTGGGGCGCCGCGCTTGGCCGACCGCGCTGTAGGTAGCGTAGGTGCCGCGATGGGGATCGCGGCACCTACGCGGCAGGCAAGGCGCAGGCACTGCGTCGGCACTGCGCCGAGGTCCAGCACGCCCCGTGGCATGCTGGTGGCAACCGGCAGCATGTGGTGCCTGGTCTTGGCGGCTGGGTTGGCGTTGGGCGGCTGCGCCGCTTCGATTCCAAGCGCCTCCACAGCGCGCGGTGGCGATCAATCGACCGGCACCGCCGGCGACCAGGTGGGTACCGGCGCGCCGGCATCCGCGCAGACCGCGCAACTGGAGCGCGTGGTGGTGGTGTTCCGGCATGGCGTGCGCGCACCACTGCAAGGCGAGGCCGCCGCCGCGCACTATGCCGACCAACCCTGGCCGCAGTGGTCCACGCCTGCCAGCCTTCTCACCCCGCATGGTCGCAAAGGCGTGCGCTTGAGCGGCGAGTATCTGCGCCAATGGTTGGTGCAGCACGCGCTGTTGCCGAGCAGTGGATGCCCCGCAAACGGCAGCATGTCGGTGTGGGCCAATACCGATCAACGCACCATCGATAGTGGCGCGTTGCTGGCCGATGCGCTCGCACCCGGCTGCGGCGTCGTCGCCGGGCATCGGGAGGCTGGCAGCAACGATCCGCTGTTCCGACCGATCGAAGCCGGCACGGTGCCGTTCGATGCGGCCGCAGCGGTCGCATCGATCCGGCAACAGACCGGTGGCCCTGCCGCCTTGCTGCAAGGCCATGCCGCCGAGCTGCAGGCACTGCAGCAGATTCTGGGCTGCACGCAGACGCCCTGCGATTTCGCGCAGATGCCTTCCACGCTGGCGCCGTCGGCCAATGGGCGCGGCCTTGCATTAGGCGGCCCGATTGATCTGACGTCCGGCACCGGCGAGGTGTTGCTGCTGCAATACGCAGAAGGCCTGCCGCTCTCGCAGGTCGGTTGGGGCCGCGCCACGCCCGAGCGCCTGGCCCAGGTCTCCCGCTTGCACGCCTTGCTGTTCGACATTTACGCACGGCCGCACTACATGGCCTCGCGTTCGGGTGCACCGCTGGCGCGCGAGGTCTTGCAACGTTTCGGTGACGCGCAGGCGCCGAAGATCTCGTTGTTCGTCGGCAGCGACACCCATATCGCCGCATTGAGTGGCCTGCTGGGTGTGCATTTCCATCTGCCTGGCTACGGCGCCGACGATCCGCCACCGGGTGGCGCGTTGCTGCTAGGCCTGTGGCGCCAACCCGACGGAACGCGGGTGGTGCGTGCCCGCTATCTGGCGCAATCACTGGATCAGCTACGCACCCTGGCACTGCTGGATCTGGCCCACCCGCCGTTGCAGCAGCAGTTGGCGCTGGGTCTGTGCGCTCCGACGCAACGGATGGCCTGCCCATTGCCTGAATTTGCCAAGGCGCTTGAACAGCAGTTGCTGCTCGATCGGTGATAGCGCGCTTGTGATCGCGCGTGTTGGAGCCCTGTGAGGGACTTTGCCCTTACTTAAATCAGGGACGTGCTGCTTCCTTCTCCCCTCGAGATGTTGCCCTCCTTCATGGGGAGAAGGTGCCGCCCAGGGGCGGATGAGGGTGTGCCGCAAGAGTCCCTGGTTTCGGCAATGACCAACCCGTCGCCACGCGCCTTCGACGGTGACGCACCACTGCCTCGCCCATACCCTCGCCCCCTCTTCCGCGTGGAGCGTGGCTTTATCCGCGACGCCGGCAAGCGCGCGGCCAATGAGCGAAACAATCCCGGCGCTCTGGCTATCCAGCGGCAGACAGCTGGATCAGGCAACTGCAACAGCATCGACTGCATCCTGCCGACACACTCCCAAAACGCAACTGGGCCGCATCAGCGGCCCAGTCATCACGCATCTCGCTTGCTCCGGCAGGAGCAGCGTGATTATTTCAGCTTGGCGGCCGCACGCAGTGCGTCGGCGCGGTCGGTCTTTTCCCACGAGAAGGAGGTCGCGCTGTGCTGCGCGCCGGTACCGTCGGTGTAGGTGAAGTCCTTCGGCTTGCGGCCGAAGTGGCCGTAAGACGCGGTCTGCTGATACATCGGATGGATCAGGTCGAGCATCTGGATGATGCCGAACGGGCGCAGGTCGAAATGCTTGCGGATCAGCTTTTCGATCTGCTCGTCGGCGATCTTGCCGGTGCCGAAGGTGGTGACCGAAATCGAGGTCGGCTCGGCCACGCCGATGGCGTAGGAGACCTGCACTTCGCAACGGTCGGCCAGGCCCGCAGCCACCACGTTCTTGGCCACGTAACGCGCAGCGTAGGCTGCCGAACGGTCGACCTTGGACGGATCCTTGCCCGAGAACGCGCCGCCGCCGTGACGGGCCCAGCCGCCGTAGGTGTCGACGATGATCTTGCGACCGGTCAGGCCGCAGTCGCCCACCGGGCCGCCGATCACGAACTTGCCGGTCGGGTTGATGTGGAACTTGGTGCCCTTGTGCAGCCACTTGGCGGGCAGCACCGGCTTGAGGATTTCCTCGCGCACCGCTTCGATCAGATCTTTCTGCTTCACGCCCGGATCGTGCTGGGTCGACAGCACCACCGCATCGATCGCCGTCGCCACGCCGTCTTCATAGCGCAGGGTGACCTGCGACTTGGCGTCCGGACGCAGCCAGGACAGCGCCGAGTTCTTCTTCTTGCGGATCTTGGCCTGCTGCTCGACCAGACGGTGCGAGAGGTGGATGGCCGCCGGCATGAAGCTGTCGGTTTCGTTGGTGGCATAGCCGAACATCAGGCCCTGATCGCCAGCACCCTGCTGCTCGGGATTCTTGCGGTCCACGCCCTGGTTGATGTCGGGCGACTGCTTGCCGATCAGGTTGAGCACGCCACAGGTCTCGCCGTCGAAGCCGACGTCGGAGCTGTTGTAGCCGATGTCCAGGATGACCTTGCGGGTCAACGCTTCCAGGTCGATCCAGGCACTGGTGGTCACTTCGCCGGCCACGATCGCAACGCCCGTCTTGACCATCGTCTCGCATGCCACGCGGGCGCGCTTGTCCTGGGCCAGGATGGCGTCCAGCACTGCGTCGGAGATCTGGTCGGCGATCTTGTCCGGATGGCCTTCGGAGACCGATTCGGAGGTGAACAGGTAGCTGGACATCAGGCTTATATCCCTTTATTCGGATGAAAAGATGGGTGCGGATGATACACGCACCGTGTTTCGGTTGCATTGTGCGCCTGAATGGATCGCTTTGGGGTTAAGCCGGTGTCGGTGCCTACCGGCCGGACGCACGGCCCCCCGCCCCACGCATCGGCGCGAGGATTAACTGCCCGGTGACGGACGGGTGCCGACCGGCCAACTGCCGCGCCCGACACGCCTACCCGTGCATGTCCGGCCTGCTAGCATCGGCCGATGGATTCATTGACCCAGATCGTTCTTGGCGGCGCCATCGCTGCCGCCATCGCGCCGCCCGGGCAGCGGCGTGCCGCCTTGTTGGCCGGCGCGGCGTTGGGCACCTTGCCCGACCTCGACGCATTGGCGCTGTTGCCGCTGACCGACGACCCGGTGACGCTGATGACGGCGCATCGTAGCGTCAGCCACTCGTTGTTCGTGCTGCCGCTGGTGGGCTGGTTGATCTGGTGGCTGTTCCGCAGCTACGGCAACGGACGGGTGGCCGCTGCGCCCACGCGCTGGTTCTGGGCGATCCAACTGGCTCTGATCACGCACCCGCTGCTGGATGCATTCACCGTCTATGGCACCCAGCTGTGGTGGCCGCTGCATCCGCATCCGACGATGTGGTCGAGCGTCTTCATCATCGATCCGGCGTACACCCTGTGGCTCTTGCTGGCCTGCGTGGTGGCATGGTTTGCGCGCGCGCGCCCGTTTGCGCGGCACGTGCTGGTGATCGGGCTGGTGGCGAGTACCGCGTATCTGGGCTGGTCGTTGATCGCCAAGCAGCTGGTGGACCGCGAAGCCGATCGCGCGCTGGCGGCGATGGGCCTGGCCGATGCGCCGCGGTTCTCGGTGCCGATGCCGCTCAACACGTTGCTGTGGCGCGTGGTGGCGATGACGCCCAGCGGCTATGTCATCGGCGAGCGTTCACTGGTGGCAGATACCGGTCCGATGCACTTTCGCGGGTTTTCCAGCAATACCCAGGCCTTGGGCGAGGTGGCCGCGTTCGACTCGGTGCGCCGGCTGACCTGGTTCAATCGCGGCTTCATGCGGGCGCGCCTGGTCGATGACGACCTGATGCTGAGCGACCTGCGCATGGGCCTGGAACCGGACTACAACTTCAACTTTGTGGTTGCCCATCGCGACAACGGCCAGTGGCAGCCGATCGTGCCGCGGCAGGTGCAGGCGGCGTACCGCGCGCCGGTGGCACGCGATCAGATCGGTGCGGTGCTGGCGCAGATGTGGCAGCGCATCTGGCATGAGCCCCGCAGTACCGTGCTGACCGGCGACCTGGAACACGCCAGCGCTCCGGCCGCCGCGCCCGCATCGGCAACTCAATAGACCGTGGCGCGCGCCTGCACGAACGAATAGAAGAACACCGCGTTCGGGTCGCTGTGCACCTGCGCCAGCTCGCGGCGCATGCCATCCACGGTGGCTGCGTCGACCGCGCCGGCTTGCAGCAATTGTTCGGCCGCCGATAGCAGCACTTCTTCCCAGAAGCCGATCATGGTCTTGCGCCGGCCCGGCTCGCGGTTGTCCAGATGCAGCGTCTTGATCTCGGTCTGCACGTCACGGAAACCGCCCGCCAGCAGCAGGTTACCCAACTTGGCACCGACGAACGGGTCGCCACCCTGGTCATGCTGGAAATCGTTGAACGCCATCCAGTAGCGCCACAGATTGGGCGAGTACGGATGCAGCAAGAACGAGGCATTCATCACCTCGGTCACGTAGACCGGCGAGCCGGGCAGCAGCACGCGCCGCACTTCGTTGAGCACGCGCGCAGGCGAGGGCACGTGTTCAAGCACCCAGCACAGAAATGCCGCATCGAACTGACGCGCCTCGAACGGTAGGTCGCTCGCATCGGCCTGTTGCAGGCTGTAACGCTCGCGGCACCACGCCAGCCGTTCGAGATTTGCCCGCGCCGCACCCAGCTGTGCCTCGCTCAAGTCCACACCGGTGACATGCAACTCGGGAAAACGGCGCAGCAGGATTTCAGTCTGCGCGCCGACGCCACTGCCCACTTCCAGCAGGCGCCGTGCGCCGCTGTAATCGATCTGATTGAACAACGTGGCTTCCAGCAAGCGCGCCTGTTTGAGCAGACGCGCCTGTTCGGTCGCTGAAAATCCGTGCAGATAGGTTGGGGTGTCGCTCGGTGTGCTCATGCATGCGGCTCCAGCAAGCAGAAAAACTCAGGCAGCGTCCGACAAGGCGGGCGGCACGCCGGCGATCAAGGCATCGAAGTAATCGCGCGTCAGGGCCAGTTGCGCTTCCGGTGTTTCGGCACGATTGACCACCGCACGGAAGTCGGTGCTTTGCGGGTGGTCCTTGGCATACCAACCCAAATGCTTGCGCGCGATGCGTACGCCCTGCGGTTGGCCGTAGAACGCGTGCAGCGCTTCCAGGTGGCTGAGCAAGGTGTCGCGTACGAACGCCAGCGACGGCGGCGGCAATACCTCGCCGGTGGCGAGGAAATGCGCCACTTCGCCGAAGATCCACGGGCGCCCTTGCGCGGCGCGGCCGATCATCACTGCATCGGCGCCGGTGTCGCGCAGCACCTGCGCGGCTTTTTGCGGCGAATCGATGTCGCCATTGGCAACCACCGGAATCTGCAGCGCGGCCTTGATCTGCGCAATCGTCGCGTACTCGGCGCTACCGGTGTAATGCTGGTCGCGGGTGCGCCCGTGCACGGCGAGCGCGGCGATGCCGCAGTCCTGCGCGATGCGCGCAATCACCGGGCCGTTGCGGTGGTCGTAATCCCAACCGGTGCGAATCTTTAACGTCACCGGCACGTTCACCGCCTGCACCACCGCGGTGAGGATGCGTGCCACCAGGTCTTCATCGCGCATCAGCGCCGAGCCGGCCCAGGCATTGCACACTTTCTTGGCCGGGCAGCCCATGTTGATATCGATCAGTTGCGCACCGTGGTCGACGTTATAGCGCGCCGCCTCGGCCAGTTGTTGCGGCTCGGTGCCGGCGATCTGCACGCTGATCGGGTCCGGCTCGCCAGCATGATCCATGCGGTGCAGCGACTTGCGCGTGCCCCAGAAACGCGGGTCGGAGATGGTCATCTCCGACACGGCCAGCCCAGCACCCAGCCGCTTGCACAGCAGCCGGAACGGCTTGTCGGTGACACCCGCCATGGGGGCGAGGATCACCTTGGGGACAATGGAGTAGGGGCCAATCTGCATGGCCATAGTGTATCGGCAGGCGTCCTTGCCTGCCGTGTGTTGCCGCCTGCCGCCACCGCGGGCGGGCCGCTAGCGACGGTGCAGTGCCCTTATTGCGAGATGGCCAGATTATCCAGATAGAGCTTGGTCTGCGCGGCGGCGCGCGCGCGATACTCGACCACGTTGTTGCCGGCAGTCAGCGTTGCCGTCTGCGGGCTGCTGGCCCACTCGCTGGCCGAGCTGGTCTGCGTGAATGCCGGCGTCCCGACCCGCACACCGTTGACGTAGAGGTCGACGGTGCTAAGGCTCCCGCCGGGGGCGGAATAGCGAGTGCTCAACGTGTAGGTCCCAGTCGCGGGAACAGTGACGGTGGTCCGCAGGCGTGCGCCCGGGTTGCCCCCGAAGTCCACATATCCCATGCCCTGGTAATTGCGGACTGCGCCGTAGAGACCATTGGCGACCAGGCTGCCGATACTCAGGAAATCGAAGTTTTCGGCCTCGTACTGGCGGACGCCGGTGTAGGTTGCTGGTGCGGCCGGTGCCTGGATGTTGGCGGTCGGGAACGTACTCAGGCGCCCGGTGGCAGGGCCGGAACATTTCACGGTGATGTCCAGCGGGCCGTTGTGGGCGACGTTGAGTGTCAGCCCAGCGCTGCTGGGTGTGGCCGTGATCTTGCTGGCCTGGTGCTCGCCGCGATCGGAGAAGGTGTAAGTGGGGGGAGCACTTGCGCCGCTGATGGCGATCGTGTCGGTCTTGAGTGGGCCGGTTTCGGAATCGAAATTGGTCAGGTAGATCGACAGCGCGTCGGAGAATTCCTTGATGACGCCGGTGGTGTAAGGCCCGTAGGTCAGTTTGACGGATGCGCAGGTGTTGTACTTCAGATCCAGCGTGCCGCTTGCGCTCTGATTGGTCTTGTACGGGTTGTAGGTCACCCAGGTGTTGTCCTGACGCCCTGCGTAGATATCGCCGCTGTATTCCTGCGGAAACAGCGCGTTCAACTCCTGGGTCTTGGCCGCGATGCTGGGCCAACGCGTGGCGTATTCGCTGCGCTTGATCTGCACCGGAAACGATTTGGCCGCATCGTCCGTGAGTTGCCACACGGTCGGAATGGCCGGATAGCGGCCGCTCTTTTTGTACCAGCTGTGCTGGTTGAGATACGTCCCGTCGTCGTCCATCACATACAGGCCGGAGAACAACGTTTCCGGCGATGCATACAGTGTCTGGTCGCTGCCGCTGGTGGTGTCGTCGACCACCACCACCTTGGTCCGGTCGATCACCTGCTGGCGGCTGGGGATGCGCAAGGTGCCATCGATGATCTTGCGGTAGACATCCATGTGGATGTTCTTGAACTGCGGGAAAAATTCCCAGCGCCTGGTGCTGTAGCCATCGGCGGTCAGCCCATTGGGCAGGCTGTGCACGGTGTCGGCGGTGATCAACTCCGGGCCGTCGAAATAGGTTTCGCCGGTCAGCGTTAAGTGCTCGATCAAGTGCGGCGCACCTGCCTGCACCGGATAGCTGCTGCCATCGGCGGCGTACCAGCCGGTGCGGTCCGGGCGGATGCCGTAGTGGCCAGCGAAACCGGACAGGAACATGCCCAGGCTGAGGCTTTCGATATCGTGGAAGCCGTAATTGGCGGTGAACTTTTCTTCGATGATGAAGTTCTTGGAGTAACTTCCGAGCGCGCTGCGGAGCGCTTCGTTGCGTTTGACCATCGCCAGTGGATTGATGTTCGCGCCCCAGTAGCCGCCGGTGAAGCTCACCGCCAGGTAGCCGCCGTACTTGTTGGTGAGCTTGAGCAGGTTGGACCAATGCTCCCAGCGCTGCGCCGCCGACACCGAGCAGGGCTCATCGAATCCCCAGAACTGCTCGGCATAATTGAAACCGAGGAAGTTCGGATAGTCGCGGAAGAATTCGCCGTAGACGGTCGATTCCAGGTCGGTGCCGGCAGGGTAGTCGGGGAAGTGGCTGAAGCCGCCGCTAGAAGGCTGGATCATCGCCCAGACCCCGTTGGCGGCCGCCGTCTTGATCCACGAGCGCGCGGTTTCGATGCCGTTTTCCACTTGGATCCAGTTGCACTGATTCCCTGTGGCACCTTTGTGATTGATCGACAGCGAGATCAACAAAACCGAATACGGGCGTAGATCGGCGGGAATCAGGTCGATGATCTTCTGCGGGTCGGCAGCATTCCAGGTGTCGGCGGCGATGACGAACATCGGCTGGTCGGGCGAGAGAGTGCGGCGTAGTGACGGATCGGGACGCGTGTTCGCCGTTGTCGTGGCAGCCGGCGTGGTGGCGGACGTCATGGCGCGGGGAGCACTCACGGTGACCGTTGCCGCGGGCGATGGTGTCGCAGCGGCGCTGGTATCGGGGGCATCTTGGCCGCCACAGGAACTGAGCAGGCAGGAAAGTAAGACGCATGGAAGCAGCAGTTGCTTGCGCGAGCGACGCAGGATCATCGGTTGTTCCGTTGAGCTGGGAGGGGCAGGGCCAGGCGCACGCTGCACTGCCGACTGCTTGGCGTGGAGTGCGCCAGCTCGGCGATGCAGGCCGCATGTTGGCAAGCCGCGCCGCCAAAGGCGGCCTCGCATGACAACAGGCAATGGTCGTGGTGCGCCCGGTGGTGCGGCGATAGTAGTGAACCCGTGACAACGCGCTAGCGCGCGCAGCAGGTCAGCACGCTTTATGCAATGCGCTTTCGCTTTTCGAGCACAGAAAGCAGCGCTCGGTCACGCCTGGGCGCGATGGCGCATCAGGTGGCGTGCCGATAGCAGCAGAGCGTGCGCAGCGCTGCGAGAAGACGATGCGGTCATCGCAGTGTCACCTCGTCGAGCGCAATGCCGTGCGACGAGGTTGCCCGCTTGTTGCAGTCATCATGGAGCGCGAGACACGCGCATGCATTCTTCCAGGAGACCTGGGTGCACCGAGGTGGGTGCTGTATCGACGGCGTGCGCATGCGGCGCACGCCGAACCGCCATGAAACGCGGCGTCAGTCGTCCGCGCGCAGCCGCGGCATCGATACAGCCGCGCCTTCTACCTCGGTAGAGCGGGCCGCATAACGCGTGGCAAAGCGCACGTGGGTTGCGAAGCTTGCAGCCGGCAGCTGCGCCAGCGATGCCACCAGCGCGCCGTTGAAGGCATCGCCGGCACCGGTGGTGTCGATGGTCTGCGCGCTTTCCGCACCCACCCGATAATGCGCTTGGTTGTCGCCACGCAGTTGTTCTTCGGCGTGCGAAATAAAGGCGCCCACTGCGCCCAGGGTGACGACCACGCTACCGCCAGGCAACAACTTGCGGCACAGCGAGTGCAACGTATTGCCATCCAGCGCAGCGACATCGTCGGCGTTGATGCGTTCGCCGACATGGCGACCGAGCAGGGCGGCAAATTCGGTTTCGTTCGGGGTCAACACATCCGACAGTTTGAGCAGGCCGATCGAGGTCGGGGCATTGGCCGGTGCGGCATTGAGCACGGTCAGCACGCCGCATTCGTGCGCCAGCGCCAATGCCGACTCGATGGTCTCGGCTGGCGATTCCAGCTGCGCCAGCAGCACCTTCGCCGCAGCAATCAGCGGACGCTGATTGTCGATGAAGGCAGGGCTCAACACGGCGTTGGCGCCGGCACCGATCACGATGGTGTTACGGCCGTGCCCGTCGACATAGATGCCACCGGTGCCGGTGGGTTCATTGCTCGGCTCGGCGATCAGCGCAAAGCCATCCTGCGCGGCCAGCGAACGCGCCAGCGCACCGCCGGCGTCGTCGCCCAACGCGCACAAGAAATGTGTCTTGGCGCCAGCACGTGCGGCCGCAACTGCCTGATTGAAGCCCTTGCCGCCCGGGCCGGTGCTGTAGCGCCCGGCGATGGTGGCACCCGGCACTGGCAAGGCATCGCAGCGCCACACGTGATCGACATTGAATGACCCGACAACGACGACCGAACTCATAAATACCCTTGCCTTGAATGACTGACTTGAATGACTGGATGAAACGCGGCGTGCAGTGATTAGACCGTTACGCCGATGAACCCGCGCCGCCTCAACCGAAATGCGACAGCACGCCGGCGATGGTCGCGGTCATGAAGGTGGCGATCGAACCGCCGAGCACCGCACGCAGGCCGAACTTGGCCAGATCGTGACGACGCTCTGGCGCGAGCCCGCCGATCCCGCCGATCTGGATCGCGATCGAACTGAAATTGGCGAAACCGCACAACGCGTAGGTGGCGATTAGGCGGCCCTCTGCGCTCAGGCCCACGCCCGGCACTTCACCCTTCACGATGCGCGACAACTCGCTGTAGGCGACAAACTCGTTGATCACCACTTTCTGCCCGATCAACGAACCTACCGTGGTCGCATCCATCCATGGGGTGCCGATCACCCAGGCGATCGGCGCCAGCACGTAGCCGAAGATCGTCGACAGGTTGGTCGGGCGGCCGAGCAGCGCGGCCGCGCCGGTGACGTCCCCCAGCCAGGTCAGCGGTGCGTTGATCAGCGCGATCAGCGCGATAAAGGCCAGCAGCATCGCGCCGATGTTCAGCGCCAGGCGCAAGCCGTCGCCGGCACCGGCCGCAGCCGCATCAATCACATTGCTGGTGGTTTTTTCCACTTCCATCTTGACCGTGCCGCGGGTCAACGGGGTGCCGGTTTCTGGCACCAACAACTTGGCGACCACCAAGGTGGCGGGCGCGGCCATGATGCTGGCGGCCAGCAGATGCTTGGCATAAAACGCTTGCTGTGCAGGATCGCTGCCGCCGAGCATGCCGACGTACGCCGCCAATACACCCCCGGCGATATGCGCCATGCCGCCGATCATCATCGTCAACAGCTCGGACTGGGTCATCTTGGGGATGTATGGGCGCACCGTCAGCGGTGCTTCGGTCTGACCGATGAAGACGCTGGCGCACACGCTGGTGGTTTCCGCACCGGACACGCGCATCACCTTGGTGATCGCCCACGCCATCGCACGAACCACCACCTGCATGACGCCGAGATGGTAGAGCACGCCCATCAGCGCCGAGAAGAAGATGATGGTGGGCAGCACCTGGAACGCAAAAATGAAGCCGTAGCTGTCGATGTTCATCAGGTTGCCGAAAATGAAGGTGGACCCTTCATTGACGAAACTCAGCACCTTGACAAAACCCTTGCCCAGCGCGTCGAACACGTCGCGCCCGCCCGGCACCAGCAACACCACTGCGGCGAACGAAATCTGCAAGGCCAGACCGGTGGCGACCAGCTTCCAGTCGATCGCGCGGCGGTTGCTCGAAAACAGCCAGGTGATGCCGATGAGCACCGCCAGACCGAACAGGCCGAAACCGATCCTCCCCAAACCTTCGACCATTCCAATCCCCGAAGCTGCTGACGGCAAAACAGGAAGCCTAGAGCAGGGGGTGACAGGGGGCAAGGTGAGCGGCATTCAGACGCTCCCGGTTGGCCTGCAGCCGAGATGCGGCGGGCCCGGGCAGACCTGCGCTAGCGAGCTGGTGGGCTGTGCTTGCGCAAAGTCGACAGTTCACGGCGCTGACGGGGCGGCGTCTCACATCGTGGCCGCGCTGCCGGCTGCGGTCGTGGCATCAGCACAGGTGAGGTGCGCACCAGACCACGCGCGCGTGCGGATGCCTGGCCGGTGGGACTCGGATTTGTCGGGGTGAGTGCAGTCGATCTGTCGCAGCAATCACTGTTGCCGGTGCCGCATCAGCCGCAGTGGCCAAAGGGTGTCTGCTATCGAAGACCGATTGCGATCGGTGGCGATGGTGTGCGTGCCGGTCGTGCTGGGATCCCACGCATCCGTGTCTGCCGGCGTCATGGGCTGGTTTATCGAGGCGCGGCGCCGCATCCGGTGTGAGGATACGCCGTCAATCCATCCATGGAGCCTCGATGGCGGCAGACACGGCGCCAACGATCCCGCCTCCGGATGCGATGCCACGCTCCCAGGATTTGCGGCCGGTGATCCGCAATCAATCGCTAGAGGACGGCATCGCATCAATGGATGCTGCAATTGATGTTGCCGCACCGCTTGTGCTCGCCGGCGAAGGCCACGTCAGGAGCACATCCAGAAGCACGGCCAATGATCTGGATGCCGCTTTGTCTTGAGCTGCCGACAACCAATACTGGCGCTTGCGCGCTTAACGGCGTGGACCTTACGCGGCATGGATGCCGGGTAGGAGACGACACGGACATGCGCGCGGTGTGTCCCTCACTGGCTGAGGGTGCAAGCGCCTGCAGTAGACCGAATCACGCGCGCAGAACTTGCAGAGAACGCAAGGGAGACAACGCACGCATCAGCACCGACGCACCGGGCGAACAGGTGTCGAGCCGAGAAGAGGTCGATGCGCAGCGCGCATCCACGTTGGGACACGCCACCTGTTTTGCCGTGGGGCTCGATCGCCAAACGCTCCCGCCAGGTGTGACACCGCGCTTGCAGAGTGCGACGGCTGACGCTGCTCAACGCAGCGCTGGACACGCCACGTGCTGTTGCCTACACGACGCCACGGCCTACACTGCGCACGCCGGTCCGGGGCAGGTGCCCTGGAGGTTGCGGGAGTTCGCCATGCTTTACCGTCGTCTGGGTTCCACCGGGCTGCAGCTATCGGCCTTGTCGTTCGGTGCCTGGGTCACCTTCGGCAAGCAGATCGGGCGCAGCGAAGCGCGCAATCTGATCGCCGCCGCCTGGGACAACGGCATCAACTTCTTCGACAACGCTGAGGTCTATGCGCGCGGCCGCGCCGAAGAAGTGATGGGCGACGTGATCGCCGATCTGCGGCTACCACGCGATGGCTTCTGTGTGTCGAGCAAGGTGTTTTTCGGCGCGGTGGACAGCCCGCGTCCAACCCAACGCGGGCTCTCGCGCAAGCATGTCACCGATGCCTGCCACGCCGCGCTCAAGCGCCTGCGGGTGGAGTACCTGGATCTCTATTACTGCCATCGGCCCGATCCGGACACGCCGATCCAGGAAACCGTCCGCGCCATGGATACGCTGATCCGCCAGGGCAAGGTGCTGTACTGGGGGACCTCCGAATGGAGTGCCGAGCAGTTGCGCCAGGCCATCGCCATTGCCGAGCGCGAACACCTGCATGCGCCTGCGATGGAGCAGCCGCAGTACAACCTGCTACACCGCGAGCGGCTGGAGCGCGAATACGCGCCGCTGTGCGAAGGCGGGCTGGGCACCACGATCTGGTCGCCGCTGGCGTCTGGCCTGCTGACCGGCAAGTACAACGCCGGCGTGGAGGCCGACAGCCGTCTAGGCCAGCCGGGCAATCAGTGGTTGCAGGACGAAGTGCTGGGCGCACCAGAAGCGCGCCGGCTCGAGCGTGCGCGCGCGTTCTGCGCGCTGGCCGCCGAGCTTGGGCAGTCGCCGGCACGGCTGGCCATCGCCTGGTGCCTTCGCAACCCGCATGTGTCCAGCGTGATCCTGGGCGCCAGCCGGGTGATGCAATTGGAAGAAAACCTCGGCGCCCTGGACACCTTGAATCAGGTCGATGAGGCCGATTGGGCGCGAGTGGAGTCGAGTACGCGCTGAGTCACCGGCTTGTTGTCCGGCTGATGCGTGTGGGCGCGCCTTCGTCATCCACGCCTGTGCGCGTGCCAGATCATGGGCGACGCCCAGCCGACCCAATCGGGATGGGCGCTACGACGACACACTGAGCGAGATCCGTGATGCCCGACGTCGGTTGGCTGCGGGCATTTTGATTGGCTGTGTGAATCGAAATGCGTAAAACAATCCAAACATCAAGCCCTTCAAATGAGAATGGCTCTTGATCAATAAATGAGAATGGTTATTATTTGTTGTGCCAACCGACTGGAGATCCAGATCATGACCGCTCACCCCGTGCTGCTTCGTTCCGAACCGGTCAACCTGCGCGACCGCGCCACGCCGCGTGCTGTGCCTGCAGAAGACCTCATCAGTAGCGAAGCGCTGCTCAAGGGCCGGCGTGAAGTGCTGATCCAGCATGGCGACCGCGTCTATCGCCTGCGCCATACCAGCAACGACAAGCTGATCCTGACCAAGTAATCCAGCAAAGAGCTCAAGGCTGCGCACCACCGAGTGGGTGCGGCCGCTGTTGCAACGCGATCGTGCGCGCACCCCGAGCGCCGCTCACGCGATCCTTTGCCGCACGCAACGCTCGGTCGCCATCGCACCTCATACCGCCGCATTCGCTGAACGCGAGTGCCGGATGATCGCAACGGGCGCTGCCGCCGCCGCCCGCCACTCAACGCTCCACCCTCGTTTGCCACTAGCGGCATGTGCCGCGGTGCGCGCCGCCGAGGGTTTTCGCAAAGGTTTCTGATGATTCGCCTGCATCCGCTGGTGGTCGCGCTGTCGCTTGCGCTGCCTGCTGTCTCGTTGTCTGCCTACGCCGCCGAACTCGATGCCGGCGCCGAGACTGCGCGTGAAGTGCACGACTTCGCCCGGTTGCAGGTCACCGCCACACGCACCCAGCGTGCGCTGGTGGATGTGCCGAGCACGGTGGATGTGATTGATCGCGAACAGCTCGATAACCAGTTGGTGCGCGAACTCGAGGATCTGTTCCGTTACACGCCGGGCGTCTCGGTCACCAGCACCAGCGGCCGCTTCACCGGTGCCAACGGCATCCGTATCCGCGGGCTGGATGGCAATCGCGTGGCGATTCTGGTGGACAATGTGCCTGTCTCGGACACCTTCAGTTTCGGCAGTTACCTCAACGCTAACCGTAACTTCGTCGACCTGGAAACGCTCAAGCGCGTGGAAGTGGTGCGCGGGCCGGCCAGCTCGTTGTATGGCTCCGATGCGCTAGGCGGCGTGGTCGCCTTCGTCACCAAGGATCCGTCGGATTATCTGAGCGCCGACAAGCACCGCTACGTCGGCCTGAAATTCGGCTATGAAGGCGACTGGAACGGCATGTTCGCCGGTGCTACCGGTGCGTTCGGCGGCGAGCGCTGGAGCGGCATGGTGGCGGTGAGTCATCGCCAGGGCCAGGAGACGCAGAACCAGGGCGACAACCGCAGCCGCGATTTCACCCGTACTGCGGCCAATCCGCAGCGCATTGATGGTCGCAGCGTGCTGGCCAAGCTGGTGTACGCGCCAAGCACGCAACAGCGCTTTAAACTCACTGTCGAAGGCAACCAAGACTACGGCAGCATCGATGCGCTGACGGGTATCGACATGCGTAGCCCGACTGCATCGCTGCGCATTTTGTCGCAGGAGGGGCGCGATCATCAGACCCGTGCGCGGGTATCGCTGCGGAATGAAATCGATGCGCTGGACTCCGCCCTGGCCGACGATCTGCAGTGGCAGCTGTATCGCCAGGACAGCGAGAGCCTGCAGCGCACCAACGAGTTACGCGGCAACAACACGCGTCGGCATAACGAACACACCTTCGATCAGCGCGTTTACGGGCTGCTGGTCAACGCGCATAAATCCATCGACACCGGAACGCTCAGCCACGAGATCACCTATGGCCTGGACGGTACCTGGACCGATACGCGCGCCAAGCGCGATGGCTATTCGGTCAATCTTGCCAATGGTGCGGTAAGTAACCGCGTCGGCCAGGACGTGTTCCCGGTACGCGATTTCCCCATGAGCGAAACCACCAAGCTCGGGGTGTATGCGCAGGACGAAATCGGCCTGCTCGATGGGCGTTTGTCGCTGACGCCGGGTGTGCGCGTGGATTACTTTCGCCTGTCGCCGCAGGTAGACGACATCTTCCGCGAAGACAATCCGGGGGTGGCAGCCGAGACCGTCGACGAAACCCAGGTCTCGCCCAAGTTCGGCGCGGTGTGGCGGTTCTCCGATGCATGGTCGGCGTACGCAAATTATGCGCATGGCTTTCGTGCCCCGCCGTACAACGACGTCAATATTGGCTTTACCAATCTGCAGGCCCGCTACACCGCCATCGCCAATCCGGACCTGAAATCGGAAACCAGTCGCGGCGGCGAACTGGGGCTGCGTTTCAACGACGCGGTCGGCTATCTCGGGCTCGCGGTGTACTACACCGACTACCGCAACTTCATCGAATCGTATGCGCCGGCCGGCGTGAACGCCGAGGGGCTGGCACTGTTCCAGTCGCGCAACGTGGACGATGTGGTGATCAGGGGGGCCGAAGCGCGAGGGGGAATCGATCTGGGCGCGCTGGCGGACTGGCAGGGCTGGTCGGTGAACAGTGCGGTTGCCTATTCGGAGGGCGACAACCTCACCGATGGTACCCCGCTCAATTCGGTCGACCCGTTGCGCGGCACGCTCGGCGTTGCCTTCGACAGCGAGTGCTGGGGGGCGGAATTGATCGGCACCTTCGTGGCCCGCAAACGTCGTCCGCAGTTGGACAGCTATTACGCGCCGGCCGGCTACGCCACGCTGGATCTAATGGGCCACTGGAAGTTCGCACCCGGCGCCAACGTCACTGCCGGCATCTTCAATCTGGCCGATCGCCGTTACGTGGACTGGAACGCGCTGCCCAACGGCACGCTGGCCAGCAGCATGGTGCTCGATCGTTTCACCGGTGCCGGGCGCACTGCCTCGATCAGCCTGGCTGTGAGCTGGTAGCGGCCATGCCAAACGTCCGCGCATTGCCGCTGTCCTCGCAGGCCCGTGCCAGCCGCGCGGCGTTGCCGCGACCGCAGCAGCTGGCGGCCCTGGGCAAAGTGCTATGCCTATATCGGCCCGCGTTGGGCAACGAACTGGATGGTTGGCAGCACGCGGTTGCAGCGGCGGCGTGCCGTCAAGTCGACAGCGACGGCGTGCGCGAAAGCATCTGGTTCTTCGATGCCGCAGGACACTGCTGTTGGCGGCTCTGCCTGTTGCCCGACAGCGATTTCCTGAACTGGGACCGCCTGGTGTCGCGGCTGCCACCACTGCCAACGGACACGCATGAGCTGGGCGTCGGCGAACGGCTATGGCGCCGCCTGGCCGGACGCCTGCGCGGCGACGCATGGCGTTTGAGCGCACTTCGCTTGCAGCCTGCGGCCGGCCACGATCACCCCATCACCGCCAGCCTGGCTACCGTCTCGGCACTGGGCGCGGAGGTCGCCGCTCGGCTCGCACGTCAAGAGGGCATCGACGGCCGCGTGGCGGTGGACGATTGCTGCTGTGCACATGCTGCGGCGCTGCGCACTGCCGCTGCAAACGCACGCGGCTCCGATCCCACCGATATGACGACGTCGCTGCTGCGCTTGCGCCGCTGACGTTCCCAAGATCAACAAAGAGACTTCCAATGCGCCGACTGTTTCCCCGCTGTATTGCCGCCACGCTGAGCCTGTTGCCGTTGATTGCCGCCGCCGACGCCCAGCGCGATCGCCAGAGCATCCTGGCGATGCAGGGCGAATACGCGGTGGATTTTGCGTTCGACGAAACCGTGTTGCTCAAGCCCGGTTACGAGCGTGCGTCGGCCATGCGCAGCGGCGCCAGCGAAGTGGTGATCGTGGTGGAGGATTTACCGCGCAAGCTGGTGCTGCAGCATCTGCTGGTCGACGACAAGACCAAGCACGTGACCAAGCATTGGCGGCAGGACTGGATCTACGAGGCGCCGCAGCGTTTCGAATTCAGCGCCGAGCAGACCTGGACCGTGCATGCGTTGCCGCCGGCAGTCACCACCGGCGCCTGGACCCAATGCGTGTATGAAGTCAGCGACGCGCCGCGCTATTGCGGCACCGGCCGCTGGGACTACGCCGATGGCCATCCCACCTGGACCAGTGATCTGAGCTGGCGCCCGTTGCCGCGGCGCGAGTACACCAAGCGCAGCGACTACAACGCGCTGTCGGTGATCAACCGCCACACGCTCACGCCGAACGGTTGGACCCACGAACAGTTCAACACCAAGGTGTTGCGCAAGCCGGACGGAACACAGGAAGCGATTGCGCGCGAGTTCGGCTTCAACGATTACCGCAAGACCACCGAGATGGACTTCGCCCCCGCCTATGCGTACTGGAAAGGCACGCAGGGATATTGGGCCAAGGTGCGCACGCGCTGGTCCACATTCCTGGAAACACCATCGGGCCTGCACCTGAAAACCAAGCCAGATGGCATGGCGATGATCATGCCGATGTTCGAGCAGGCCGAGTCGGTGCAACGGGGCAAACGCGTCAAGGACGCACACATCGATGCGGTGTTCGCGCAGTGGGTGGAACGCGCGAATTGAGCCCATCGCATGATGCGTAGGAGCGCGCTGGCGCGCGATGAGGCTGGATCGGTAACGCCTCGGCGCGCGCCAGCGCGTTCCTACAGGGAATTGCTTATTCCTTGAACATCAGAAACGCCGCCACCAAGATCAGCCCAAACGCCGCCCAGTGATTCCACTTCAACGACTGCCCCAGGTAGAACGTGGAGAAACCGGCGAACACCAGCAGCGTGATGACTTCTTGCATGCCCTTCAGCTGCGGCGCCGAATACACTGCGCTGCCAAGACGGTTACCCGGCACCTGCAGGCAGTATTCAAAGAACGCGATGCCCCAGCTGACCATGATCGCGATCATCAGCGGCGTGCTTTTGTACTTCAGATGCCCGTACCAGGCGAAGGTCATGAACACATTGCTGGCCAGCAACAGCAGGACCGGGTAGATGTAGGCAGTAAAGGGGGCGGTGGGCATGGCGGCGGCGAGCGGCAGAGAATGGGGGGCGAAGCATAAGCCAACTGCGTTAAGCGCACGCGACCGTGCCGACGCCGCCGCTCTAGCGCTGCATGCCCCAGCGGCGCACGGTCAGCCGCTCAATCGCCTGAAACACGACGCCTTCCACCAGCAGCCCCAGTACAATCACCATCGCCAGCCCGGCAAAGACCTTGTCGGTGTAGAGCTCGTTGCGGTTTTGGAAGATGTACCAACCAAAACCGCCCTGGCCGGAGGTGGCGCCGAAGACCAGCTCGGCGGCGATCAACGTGCGCCAGGCGAACGCCCAGCCGATCTTCAGCCCGGACAGGATCGCCGGCAGTGCCGCCGGGATCAGCAGCTGCGCCACATAGCGCGGCCCGCGCAGGCCGTAATTACGCCCGGCCATGCGCAGTGTCTCCGGCACAGCCTGGAAGCCGGCGTAGGTGGTCAGGGCCAGCGGCCACAGCACCGAATGCACCAGCACGAACACCAGGCTGCCGGTGCCCAGTCCGAACCAGAGCAAGGCCAATGGCAACAGCGCGATGGCGGGCAGCGGGTTGAACATGGCGGTCAGCGTGCCGAGCACGTCGCGGCCCCAGCGCGTGGATGCGGCCAGTGCGGTCAACACGAAGGCCAACAACACCCCCAGCGCATAGCCTTGCGCCAGCACGCGTAACGAGGCGCCGACACGGCGCAGCAATTCGCCCGATAGCAGCCCGTCGTAAAACGCGCGCGCGGTCTGCAGTGCACTGGGTAGCATCAGGTCGTCGCCGACCACGCGCGCGGCGACTTCCCAGACCGCGACCAAGACCGCCAGCACCAGTGCTTTGCGCAGCCACGGCGGTGCCTGCCAACGCGTGGGCGTCGCAGCGGCGACCAGGGCAGGGTCCAGCGGTGTCAATGCCACTTCGTACTCGGGCCGCACCGGCGGAATCGGCGGCAGTGCGGTCGCGGTGTTGCGGCTCATGTCAGTGCCTCACGTTGGCGCAAGGAGGAGCGACGCAGCGGTGCCACCTTGTCGTCGTCCAGCGTCTCATCGGGCAGATCGAACAGCAGTCGGTGAATGCGTTGCGCGGTTTGCTGGAATGCCACGCTACCGGCGCTGTGCGGGCTGAATGCATGCGCGTTGAGTTCGGCGCGTACCTGGCCCGGGTGCGGCGACAACAGCAAGACGCGGTTGCCGACCACCAGCGCTTCTTCGATGGAATGGGTGACGAACAACAGCGTGAACCGCGAGTGTTCCCATAATTCCAGCACCTGCTCCTGCATGCGCGAACGCGTCAACGCATCCAATGCCGCGAACGGTTCGTCCATCAGCAGCACGCGCGGGCGCATCGCCAGTGCGCGTGCGATTGCCACGCGCTGTTTCATGCCGCCGGACAAGGTGTGCGGGTAGGCATCCGCGAATGCACTCAGCCCGACCTGGGCCAGACTTTCATCGGCGCGCTCGCGCGCTTCAGCGCGGCCGAGCTTGCGCGCTGCGAGCAGGCCGAACACCACGTTCTGGCGTACGGTCTTCCATGGTGCCAGCTGGTCGAATTCCTGGAACACCACCACCCGGTCTGGCCCCGGCCCGGTGACCGCAAGACCATCCAGACGGATCTGCCCTTCGCGCGGTGCAACGAAACCGGCAACCGCCTTGAGCAGGGTGGATTTGCCGCATCCCGATGGCCCCAGCAGCACGAAGCGGTCGGCCTCATGCACATCGAAGCGCACACGATGGGTGGCCCGCACCACGCGTTGCGCGGAGGCGTATTCCAGGCTGACATGATCGACTTGCAGCAGCGGCGCACTCATCGCTTAGCTCCCGCCCGCAATCAGCGGGTCATCGAAGAAATAATCGCCCACCTTGGCGGGTGCCTGCTTGATCGCACCGCTGCGCTGCATGAATTTGCCCAGTCCCAGCGTGTTCTGCGGCGCCACGGTGAACTGCACCTTGGGGTCCTTGAGAATCTGCAGGACCAGCGCGCGGTCGATGCTCGACCCGTTACGACGCAAAAAGATATCGGCCGCCTGCTCCGGATGGGCAGTGACGAACTTCGCTGCCTGATCCAGTGCTGCGACAAACGCGCGGTAGGTCTTGGGATTGTCGCTGCGGAATTTTTCGGTGGCATACAGCACCGTTGCCGACGACGGGCCGCCTTCGATCTCGTACGAGCTGGTGACGATGTGCGCGGCCGGATTGCGAGACAGCTCCTGCTCCTGAAACGGCGGGCTGGCGAAATGCGCGGTGATTTCGCTGCGCCCACGGATGATCGCCGCGGCGGCATCCGGATGCGGCAACGCGACCTGCAGCGCATCGAGCTGATGGGTGCCCTTGTCGCCCCAGCATTGTTGCGATGCGTGTTGCAAGAAACGTGATTGCACCGAGACACCCGTCGCAGGGACCGCAATGTGGTCCTTTGGAGTGAAATCGCCAATGGATCTGATGCGCGGGTTGTTGCTGATCAGGTAGTACGGGAAATTGCCCAGCGAGGCCACACCACGCACATTCTGCCGGCCGCGCGTGCGGTCCCAGATGGTGAGCAGCGGCCCGACGCCTGCGCCTGCGATATCGATCGAACCGGTGAGCAAGGCATCGTTGACCGCCGCGCCGCCGGAGAGCTGCAGAAACTGCACGTCGATATCCACGCCGGCGGCCTTGCCCTGCTGTTCGATCAACTTTTGATCCTGCGCCACGTCCAGCAGCAGGTAGACGATGCCGAATTGTTTGGCGATACGCAGCTTGCCTTCGGCGTGCGCATGCGCGCTATGTAGCAGCGGCAGCGCAGCCAACACCAGCAGCGCGATACGCCGCAAAAAACGCCAGCGCTGGGCGGGCGCGTGAGAAGTGACAGTCAAACGCATGCGGCGCTCCAGTCGGAAAGGGGGAGGGAACAGGTGCATGCTCAGAACGGCGCATCGCCTTCGATGGTGGTGCGGTTGAGCCGACGGCGCAGATGATCCGGCGTACCTGCTGCCAGATGCATCACCGAACGGTTGTCCCAGAACACCATGTCGTGCGGCTGCCAGCGATGTCGATACACCAGCGCAGCGCGCGTGGTGTGCTCGAAGAGTGTGTGCAGCAGCGCGCGGCTTTCGTCTTCGGGAAGGCCGACAATGCGGGTGGTGAAATGTTCGCTGACGAACAGCGCCTTGCGGCCGGTTTCCGGATGCGTACGCACCACCGGATGCTGCACGGGTGTCACTTCGGAAATCTGCTCGGGCGTCAGTGCCGGGCGCCACGGATTACGCGCGCGCAACTCTTCGTACTTGGCCAGATAACTGTGTTCGGCACGCAGGTCCTGCACCGTGCGCTTGAGCGATTCGGGCAGCGTTTGCCACGCCAGATGCTGGTTGGCAAACAGGGTATCGCCGCCTTGGGCAGGCAGCTCCTGCGCATGCAGCAGCGATCCCAGGCTCGGAGTTTCCTTGTACGACAGATCCGAGTGCCAATAATGTCCGGCGTCGCCCAGGCCGATCGGCTCGCCATTCTCCTTGATGTTGGACACCACCAACACTTCCGGATGTCCACGCAGTTGGAAATTGCGCAGCACATGAATCTGCAACGGTCCGAAGCGACGGCTGAACTCCACCTGCTGGGCCGGTGTGATGCGTTGATCGCGAAACACCAGTACGTGGTGATCCAGATGCGCCCGATGGATGCGGGCGAAGGTGTCGGCATCCAGCGGTTGCGAGAGGTCCAGGCCGATCACCTCGGCGCCCAGCGGGCCATCGAACGCCACGATCCTGACGCTGGAGCTCTGCACGGGGGAAGGCGCATCGCGCGGCGTCTGCACACGCGCTGCGGAAGTGATGCTGACCATGACGTGGCACCTCGACGCAACGAAAGGCCGCCTGGGCCGGCGACCGGACACACCACTCTAGGCAGTCGTGTCGCCGCTGCGAACGTACGATTTGCAAGGTGCTTATGCGTTGCCGGTATATGCAAGCCCTGCTAGCGAGCGCCGCATGGCACGCGCGGCAACCTCCGTTGCGCTGATTGCCGGCACAGCGCATGCCGACGCCAGCATGCGCGGCGTTCCCGCGCGCCTAGAGCGGCGGCCAACACGTAGCGAGCAGCCGTCAGACAGCTGCGCAGCTGTGTTGTTGGCTGCGCTTATTCGCTACGCAACGCCAACGCCGGCGGCGTGGACAGGATGCGCCGGGTGCCCGACCAACCCGCCAGCAGGCTCAAGGCCAACCCGAAGGCGCCGCCGATCAGCAGCCGCGGCCAATCCGGCGTCAACGCGATGTCGAATGCCTGCTTCCCGACCACCGCGCCGATCACGGCCGCAGCGGTGACCGCCAGCGTGGCGGCCAGCAAGCCGAGTGCACCGAATTCCACCAGCACCGCACCGCGCAACTGACCACGGCGTGCGCCCAGCGTGCGCAACACCGCGCTGTCGTAACGTCGCTCGCCAGCGGTGGCCTGCAACGCGGCCAGCAATACCAGCACGCCGGCGAGCAGGCTGAAGCCCATCACCAACTGCACCGCCTGCGCTACCTGGTCGATCACCTCGCGTACGCGGCCCAGGATGGCGTCGATATCCAGCAACGAGATATTGGGATAGTCGCGGCTCAAGGACGCCAGCTTGGACGCAGTGCCGGGCGGCAGGTGGAAGGCGGAAATCAGGTTGTACGGCGCATCGCCGACCGATCCCTGGTTGAGCAGCAGGAAGAAGTTGACCCGGAATGAATCCCAATCGGCCTTGCGGATGCTGGTCACGGTGAACGTGCGTTGCTGTTCGCCCAGCAGCAAGGTGATGCGATCGCCCAGTTTGAGCTGGTAGCGCTGCGCCCAGCCTTCTTCCACCGACGCTTCTGCGGCGGTGCTATCGGCTGCCCAGAATTTGCCCTGCAGCAGCGTATTTGCCGGCGGGAATGCATGCCGCCAGGAAAAATTGACTGGGCGGTTGTCACCGTCGCCATCGTCCTGCGGGTCGCGATCGTCGCGCACCGGCGGTTTGTCGTTGATGGCGACCAGGCGGCCGGTGGAGAACGGCTCCACTGCCGCGCCCTCCACACCCAGGCCGCGCAGCGTCTGCAGCACTGGCTGGGTCTGTTCGGGCTGGATGTTCATGAGAAAGTAGTTCGGCGTGTCCGCCGGCAAGCGATCGCGCCACTGGCCAAGCAGGCCTGGGCCAACCACCGCCAGCAGCAACAGCGCACATAACGACAGCGACAGCCCGACCAACTGCACCACACTCAGCCCGCGGCGCCGCGTCAGCGAGGCAAGGCCCAGCTTCCAGGAACCGCGCAGGCGGTGCTGGATCGGCCGCAGCAACGCCAGCAAGCCCAGCCCCAGCAACATCGCCACCAGTGCCAGCGCGGCAAGGCCGCCCAACACCCAGCCGGCCAGCACCAAGTTGCCAGTGGCGTAGACGGTGAGCGCCAGCGTCGCGGCCAACGCCGCGCCGTAGACCAGCAACGAGCTCGGCGGCACCGCAGCAAAACTGCGGTTGAGCACGCGCATTGGCGGCACGTTGCGCAGCCGCAACAGCGGTGGCAGACCGAAGCCCAGCAACAGCACCAGGCCGATGCCTGCACCGGCCAGGGCCGGCGTGGCCTGTGGCAGCGGCAGCCGGTTCGGGATCAGGCTGCCCAGCGCCTGTACGAGGCCTTCCTGCGCCAGCATGCCCAAGCCAATGCCGACCAGACAGGCCGGGATCGCGGTCAGCAGCAACTGCAGCGACAGCATCGCCAGGATGTCGCGCTGCCTGGCGCCCAGGCAGCGCAGCACCGCCACGGTGTCGATGCGCCGCATCGCAAACCGGTTGGCCGCCAGCGCAGTGGCGACGCCGGACAACAACACCGCCAGCAAGGCCGACAGGGCCAGGAAACGCCCGGCGCGATCGAACGCGGCGCGCATGCCGCGCTGGGTGTCTTCGATGCCGACCAGGCGGTATTGGCTGGCGCGCGGCTTGAGCCAGGCGCGCAGGTCGGCGATCGCGTCCGGCGCACCGGCAAACATCAATCGGTAGGAGGCGCGGCTGCCCGGGCCCAGCAGGCCGGCGCCGTCGATATCGGCACGGTTGACCAGCAGCGGCGGCGCAAGCTGCATCAGCTCGCCAGAGGCATCCGGCTCGGCGCGCAACACGCCGGTGATGGTCAGATGGCCGGCGCCGAATTCCAGCTGCTCGCCAACGCGCAGGCCCAGTGTTTCCAGCAGCCGCGGATCGGCATAGGCCTGGCCCGGCGGCGGCGCGCTGGCGACGCTGCCTTCCGTCCCGGTGCCATCCTTGGACACCAGCAGCTGCCCGCGCAGCGGGTAGCCCGCACCCACGCCGCGGATATTGGCCATCTGGCTGGCATCGCCATGGAACAACACGCTGGGGAAGCTGACCATGCGCGTGCTCTGCAGGCCACGCCGTTTGGCTTCTTCGGCAAAATCGGCCGGGATTTCCTGCCGCCCGGTCACGCCCAGATCGCCGCCGAGCACTTCGGCCGCGCTGGAGGTCAGCGCCAGGGTGACCCGGTCGACCAGGGTGCCCACCGCCGTCATCACCGCCACGCCCAACACCAGCGCGGCGAACACGGTCAGCAGATCGCCGGCCAGGAATTCGCGGCGCACTGCCCGCGCGGCTTGGCGCACGACGTTCATGCGGCCGAACCGGTCTGTGCATGCAGACGGCCGCTGTCGATGCGGTAGATGTGACGGCAGCGCTGCGCCAGGGTCATGTCGTGGGTGACCAGCACCAGGGTGGTGTCGCTGGTGGCATTGAGCGTGAACAGCAGGTCGCTGATCTGCGCGCCGGTGGTCTGGTCCAGGCTGCCAGTGGGCTCATCGGCGAACAGGATGCGCGGCTTGGCCACGAACGCGCGCGCCAGCGCCACGCGTTGCTGCTCGCCACCGGACAGCTGGCGCGGGTAATGCCGCGCACGTGCGCTCAGGCCCACTGCTTCCAGCACCTCACGCACCCGTGCCGGATCTTCGCGTCCGGCCAGTTCCAGCGGCAACGCGACGTTTTCTTCGGCGGTCAGCGCCGGCAGCAAGTGGAAGCTCTGGAACACAAACCCGACCTCGCGGGCACGTAGCGCGGCCCGGGCTTCTTCGTCGAGCTTGCCTAAATCCTGGCCTGAGAGCGCGATGCTGCCGCGGCTGGGCAGGTCCAGCCCGGCGAGCAAGCCCAGCAGGGTGGTCTTGCCCGAACCGGAAGCACCCACAATGGCGATACTGTCGCCTTCACTGACCGTCAAGCTGACGTTGTCGAGGATGTGGAGTGTTCCCTCCGGGCCACTGACGGACTTGCCGACCTCGCGAACGTCGATGGCGGTGTGGGTGCTGGAGCGGGGGGCCAGACTGTCGATGAGGAATCTCCGAATGCGTGAAAGAACACTGCGATATGGCGCGCTGGCCTTGTGGCTGCTGACACTCTCCCTGCTTGCGCCGGTGATTGCCTCTGCCAAAAGTCCGCTCGCAACCGCGCCGATCCTGGTCGTCGGCGACAGTTTGAGCGCCGCGCACAACATCCCGGTGCAGTCCGGCTGGGTCACCTTGCTTGACCAGCGCCTGAAACGTGACATGGCGACGCCACCGCCGGTCGTCAATGCCAGCATCAGCGGCGAGACCACATCCGGCGCACTGACCCGCCTGCCCGGCTTGCTGCAAAAGCACCATCCCGGTGTGGTGGTGATCGAACTCGGCGGCAACGATGCGTTGCGCGGACTGACCCCGGCCCAGCTCAAGGGCAATCTGGAAAAGATGGTCCAGCTCAGCCAGCAGGCCGGCGCCAAGGTGCTGCTGCTCGGGATCGACGTGCCGCCCAATTACGGCCCAGCCTACCGCGAGCGGCTCAAGGCGACCTACGCCGACCTCTCCAGACAGTACAAAACCGCGCTCGTGCCGTTTTTCCTGGAAAAGGTTGCGTTGCAGCCTGGGCTCATGCAGGCCGACGGTCTGCACCCCACTGCCGCTGCGCAGCCGAAGGTGCTGGAAACGGTGTGGCCTGCGTTGCGTCCGCTGCTCGGCCGCTGAACGCTGAGCAAAGCAAAACGTTATCCAGTCTTCACGCCCTTTCCACCGTCGATCGGGCATGTTTCACAAAGCTGAAGACCGAGGAAAGTCCATGCGTCAGACCAAGGAAACGTCCGGCCTCGTGCTGGTCGTCGAAGACAATCGCAATATCTCCGAAATGATCGGCGAATACCTGGAAGGCCGTGGCTTCGAGGTCGACTACGCGCAGGACGGCCTGGACGGTTACCGTCTGGCCGCCGAGAACAGCTACGACGTGGTCGTGCTGGACCTCATGCTGCCACGCCTGGACGGTATCGAAGTGTGTCGCCGCCTGCGTAACGACGCACGCAAGTCCACCCCGGTGCTGATGCTGACCGCCCGCGACACGCTGGACGACAAGCTCACCGGCCTGGGGTTCGGCGCCGATGACTACCTGACCAAGCCGTTCGCGATTCAGGAACTGGAAGCGCGCCTGCGTGCCCTGATCCGCCGCGAGCGCCGCCAGGTCGGCTCGGAAGTGCTCAAGGTCGCCGACCTGGTGCTCGATCCGGTGAGCATGCGCGCCACCCGCGCCGGCACCGAGCTGCAGCTCTCGCCGATCGGCCTGCGCCTGCTGACCATCCTGATGCGCGAATCGCCGCGTGTGGTGACCCGCCAGGAAATCGAGCGCGAGATCTGGGGCAACGGGTTGCCGGATTCGGACACCCTGCGCAGCCATCTGTACAACCTGCGCAAGATCATCGACAAGCCGTTCGACCGTCCGCTGCTGCACACCGTGCAGAGTGCCGGCTATCGTATCGCCGACATCGCCCAGCCGATGGCCTGATGTCACCGGCCGGCCGCCGTTCTGGCGGCCGGTCACCTCCTCTAGGCGCCCACGCGCCTGTCGCTTCCGCGTGCTGCCGTCTGGCTGCACGACGGGCTTACGGAAGCGTTGCCTATACTCCGGCGCTCTCCCCTGGATGCAGCAATGCCGCACGGGCTTCCACGAAAAATACGTCTCGCCTTCCTGTTGCAGGTCGCGTTGGCGAGTCTTGCCCTCGTGCTGGCCGGGTATCTGGTGTCGTTCGTCGTCAAATACAGCCTGGTGCGCACCGTGCTCGCCGACGAGGCGGTGCATTTCTGGCAGATGCAAAAGAGCGTGCCGGACAACCGGCCGCCGAACACGCGCAACATCCAGGGGTACTTTTCGCCCGCAGGCGCTGCTGCCGATACCACGCCGCCCGCGCTGCGTGCGCAGTCGCCGGGTTTCAGTGAAGTCGCTGCCGCCGATGCACTGGTGTATGTCGATCAACGTCCGGAGGGGCGCCTGTATCTGGTGTTCCCGCGCTCGCGTGCGGCGCATCTGACGCTGTGGTTCGGCGTGGTACCGGCGATCGTGGTGTTGCTGGCGATCTACGGTGTGTCCTGGGTGACCTACCGTGTCTCCAAACGGCTGGTCTCGCCGATCAGCTGGCTGGCGCGGCGTGTGTCGCAATGGGACCCACGTAACCCGGATGTGGACGAACTGGCTCCGGAACGGCTGCCTGCCGAATTACAGGGCGAAACGCGCCAGCTCGCCGCCGCGTTGCATGCGTTAGGGCTACGCGTCAGCGAGCATGTGGCGCGCGAACGCAATTTCACTCGCGATGCCAGCCATGAATTGCGCACGCCACTGACGGTGATCCGCGTGGCCAGCGACATGGCATTGGCCGACGACGCATTGTCGCCGCGCACGCAGCGCAGCCTGCGCCGTATCCAGCGTGCTGGCCACGATATGGAAGCGGTGATCGACGCATTCCTGATCCTGGCACGCGAAGCCGAGATCGATCCGCAAAGCGAAAACTTCGATGTCACCGAACTAGCCAGAGAAGAAGTCGAGAGCGCGCGTGACTTGCTTGGCGACAAGCCGGTGTCATTGCGCATGGTCGGCGACCGTAGCCTGCAGATGTTCGCACCGCCCAGGGTCATGCGCGTGGTGCTCAGCAATCTGTTACGTAACGCCTGCGCTTACACCGATACCGGCAGCATCGATGTCGAGGTGACGCACGATCGCATCGTGGTGCGTGACACTGGGATCGGCATGAGCGAGGAAGCGCGCGCACGTGCGTTCGAACCGTTCTTCCGCGCCGACCCCACCCGCCCGCAAGGCACCGGCCTGGGCCTGTCGATCGTGCGCCGGCTTTGCGACCGCTTTGGCTGGCGCATCGAATTGCAGAGCGAACCCGGCGTCGGAACTTCGGTGGCGGTGGTCGTGGCCTGAGGTGGAGGTCGGTCGGCATGGTGTTGGCTGATCACGTCTTACTGCCGCCCACGTAGCCCGGCAGCAGATACCGGCAAAGCGTATCAACGGCTGCGGCACGCGGGATTCGACCGCCGCGTCGTTGGCCAAGTTCAGCAGCTCGGCAGCCACAACGATCGATAGCGGTGTGACCAGCGCAGCGCCGATGCGCCTACGCTCTTGTAACGGCTGTCAGCGACGTTAAAGATGGTTGAGCCTTGCTGCGATCTCGCGCGCATCGCCGAGCGACGTCAGCTGCGTGCGCAATAGCAGATGGCTAAATCAGTTGCATGCCGTAGCGACTTCGACGCTTTGCCGCCGCGCCGACATGCGCGCTGCAGATGAAGCGTCGACCAGCGCATCGCCTGCATACCGGCCGATCCGACGCCGCGCGCCGGATCGATTCCATTGCGTTTAGCGGTCTTCCAATACCGGTGCCACGATCTTGCGCCAGATCGCGTACCCATCGGCCGTCATGTGCAGCCTGTCTGTGCGGAACAGTTCTGCGCGCGGTTTGCCGCTGGCATCTAGCATCGGCGTGTAGATGTCGACGAAGTCCACGCGCGGTAGCGGTGCGAGCGCTTCCTTGATCAGCCGGTTGGCAGTGATGACCTCCGGCAGCAGTTGCGCGCGCGACGGGCTGGGCTTGATCGACAGATAGCTGATGCGTGCCTCGGGCAGATCGCGGCGAACGCGCGCCACGAATGCCAGCACGTCATCGCGCACCTGCTCGGGCGAGCGGCCGCTGTTGAGGTCGTTGTCGCCGGCATACAGCACCACCTGGCGCGGTGCATACGGAATCACGATGCGGTCTGCGTACCAGGTGCTGTCGCGCACTTCCGAGCCGCCGAAACCGCGGTTGATGACCGGTTTGCCCGGGAAATCCTGGGCCAGCGTTTCCCAAAACCGGATCGACGAGCTGCCGACGAACACGATGCCGTGCTTGGCAGGCGGCTGACGTGCGTCGCTTTCGGCGAAGCGTTGCATGTCTTCTTCCCAAGCGGCGTTGGAGACCTGCGTCGGCACGGCGGGAGCGGTGTGCAGCGCGTCGGCGGACACATGGCCGGACAACAGGGCGAGGGCGCACAGCACCGTGCGCAGGCGATAGAGGGGCATGCAGGAACCTTGAGCAGTGAGGCAGGCTGCCATGGTGCGCCAGGCTGGAAGCTGAGGGCAAACCGGCTCGCCGCTGGCGGGGCGGAGCGTCACGGTGCAAGATTCGCACTTTCCTCAGTAGCGACCCTGCCATGCGTTCGATTTGTTCCCATATTCGCCTTCATGGCGGGAAGCGCTGACGCATGGCTGATCAATTGGGGCACGTCCCGCGCGGCCCGCGCCGTATGCTCAAGGCGGCGATCTGGTCATGGCAGGGATTGCGCGCGGCGTGGCTGCATGAATCTTCGTTCCGGCTGGAAGTCTGCCTGGCGGCGGTGCTGGTACCGCTCGGTCTGTGGCTGGGTCAGTCGGGACTCGAGCGTATTGCACTGATCGCACCGTTGTTGATCGTGCTGGCTGCCGAACTATTGAACTCGGCGATCGAGGCGGTGATCGAACGCTATGGCCCGGAGCATCACGTACTGGCCGGGCGTGCCAAGGACATGGGGTCGGCCGCGGTGTTCGTGCTGCTGATCAATGTGCTGCTGTGCTGGGGGTTGATCCTGCTGCCGCGGCTGTTCTGAAGCGGCGGTACCACCGGCGAGCGAGCCGGGCAGGGCCATGTGCATGCGGGCTTGACTTGGCCCATGGCATGCTCGGGCTCTCTTTCAACGGAATCGCCTGCATGCCTGTCCTGATTCGCGCCCTGGCGTTGCTGGTCCTGACCGCTTCGCTGTCGGGTTGCGGCTATAACGCGATCCAGCAGAAGGAAGAAGGCGTCAAGGCCGGTTGGTCGGAAGTGCTCAATCAATATCAGCGTCGCGCCGATCTGATTCCCAATCTGGTGCGCACCGTGCAGGGCTATGCCCAGCAGGAACGCCAGGTGCTGACCGAAGTGACCAATGCGCGCGCGCGCGTGGGGCAGATCCAGGTCAATGCCGATGACGAAGCGTCATTGAAGCGGTTCCAGCAGGCGCAAGGCGAGCTGGGTAGCGCGCTGTCGCGTTTGTTGGTGGTCAGCGAAAACTATCCGCAGCTCAAGTCGGACCAGTCGTTCCGCGATCTGCAGGTGCAGCTGGAAGGTACCGAAAACCGCATCACCGTGGCACGTGGTCGGTATATCCAGACCGTGCAGGACTACAACACCTATATCCGTTCGTTCCCGCAGGTGATCACGGCGAAGATGTTTGGATATCAGCCAAAGCCGAATTTCAGCGTGGAAAACGAAGCGCAGATCTCGCGCGCTCCGCAGGTGGATTTCGGTCATCAGCAGACGCCGCAGCAACAGCCCGCACCGCAGCCTGCCCAGTAATCAGCTGTCGTGCGTGTGCGGTGCCCGCGCAGTCGTCGGTTGCAAACGCCATACGCGCGATGCCAAAGCAGCCTAGGCACGCGCCAAGGCAACGCACGCCGAGCAGCACGTCCGTACGCATCTGCGGACCAAACCAACAGAACGTGTCGAAGCGGAGAGCTTTCCAGTCGGGAGAGGGGGGATGACGCGGGGCCCAGCAGTCGTCCCAGCCCCAGGTGGCTCCGCTTCCGGCACCTTTTCTCTCTGTAAGGGGCAAATGTTCCACAGGGACAAGCAGTAGCAAAACCCAGCGCTGATCGACGATCAGCGCGCATCAGGTTAGGAGTTGGCAATGCGGCGAACGTCTTTGGGAGTGGTGTGGATGATGGTGTTGCTGCTGCCGGCGGCGCTGCTGGCGCAGGGGTTGGCTGCCATCCCGCCGCTGCGCTCGCCGGTTGTCGATGTCACCGGCACCCTGGATGCGGGGCAGATCCAGCAACTCGAGCAACAGGCGCTGGCCTTGCAGCAGCGCAAGGGCGCGCAGCTGCAGATCTTGATCGTGCCGACCACGCAGCCGGAAGCGATCGAGCAGTACACCCAGCGCGTGTTCGATCAGTGGAAGATTGGCCGCAAGGGCGTGGACGACGGCGTGCTGCTGCTGGTGGCCAAGGACGACCGCCGCGTGCGTATCCAGCCCGGTTACGGCCTGGAAGGCGCCATTCCCGACATCACGGCCAACCGCATCATTCAGGAGTATCTGGCGCCGCGCTTCCGTGAGGGTGACTACGCCGGCGGCATCGGTGCTGCAACCGCGACGTTGGCCGGCCTGATCGAGGGTGAGGCCCTGCCGCCGCCGGTCAGTGGACATGCCGATGGCGGCAACGGCGCGGGCGGCGGTGGCTGGATCATGGCGCTGTTCGTCGGTTTCGTGGTGGCCATGGTCGCGCGCGGGATCCTGGGCGCGTTACCTCGCCCGCTTCGCGCCTTGCTGACCGGGGTTGCTGCGGGCGGCGCGGCATTGCTGTTTACGTCGTTGCTGTTCGCCAGCGCGGGCGCGGCGGTGATCGGCTTGCTGGCCGGCCTTGCCGCTGGCTCGCCTGGACGCTTCGTTGGTGGCGGCGGCTGGGGTGGCGGCGGCTTCGGTGGATTTGGCGGCGGCGGCCGTGGCGGTTTCGGCGGTGGTGGTGGCTGGGGCGGCGGCGGCGGGTCATCAGGAGGCGGTGGCGCCTCGGGGAGCTGGTAATGCGGTGGCTCAGGCATCTTTTCGCGCCCTCGGCGCAGCGTAGTTTTCCAGCCGCGTGCATGGACGCCATTGCAGCGGCGGTCTCCGCTAGCGAGCGTTCCCACACCGGCCAGATCATGGTGGCTGTCGAGGCCGACCTGCCGCTGGACGCGTTGTGGCGTGGGCATAGCGCCCGCCAGCGTGCCGAGCAGGCCTTCGCGCAATTGCGCACCTGGGACACCGAGGCCAACAATGGGGTGCTGATCTACCTGCTGCTGGCCGACCACGCCATCGAAGTGGTCGCCGACCGCGGCCTGCGCAGTCAGGTGCCGGAGGCGCAGTGGGCGGAGGTGTGCCGGCGCATGCAGCAGTTCCTGCGCGAAGGCCAGCACGAGGCCGCAGTCCTGGCCGGGATCGAGGCGGTGACCGAGTTGCTGGTCGTGCATTTCCCGGCCGCCGGCGACGTGCAGCATGAAGACGAGCTGCCCGATCGGCCACAGCTCTTAGGCTGAGCGCGCCCGAGGTGTCAGAATAGCGGCCTCGCTCTACGTGATACGCGGTCCGCATGATCTATCTGCACGCCATCGACCCCATCGCCTTCTCGCTCGGCCCGGTGCAGGTGCACTGGTACGGTTTGATGTACCTGGCGGCCTTCTTTTCCGCCTGGGCGCTGGGCCGCTCGCGCATCCTGCGCGGCCGCCTGCCCGGCGTGGACATGGACGGTTTTTCCGATCTGCTGTTCTACGGCATGCTCGGCGTGGTGCTGGGCGGGCGCATCGGCTACATGCTGTTTTATGCGTTCGAGACTTTCCTGGCCAACCCGCTGATCCTGTTCAAGGTGTGGGAAGGCGGCATGAGCTTCCACGGCGGCCTGCTCGGCGTATTGATCGCCTGCTGGTTGTGGGCGCGCAAGCACCGGCTGCACTTCTTCGATGTGATGGATTTCGTTGCGCCGCTGGTGCCGTTGGGTCTTGGCTTCGGGAGGCTCGGCAATTTCGTCGGCGGCGAATTGTGGGGCAAGTTCACCCAGGCCGGCTGGGGCGTGATCTTCCCGCATGCGCCGGAACTGGCTGACCAGTTACCTGCGCAGATCCAGGCGCAGTACGCCGCCGGTGCGTTGAACCAGTTCGCACGCCACCCCTCGCAGCTCTATGAAGCTGCACTGGAAGGCGTGGTGATGTTCGTGGTGTTGTGGACGTTCTCGATGAAGCCGCGCGCGCGTTATGCGGTCTCGGGTTTGTTCGCGCTGCTATACGGCGTGTTCCGCTTCATCGTGGAATTCGTGCGCGTGCCCGATGCGCCGATCGGCTATCTGGCCTTCAACTGGCTGACGATGGGCCAGATTCTGAGCCTGCCGTTGATTGCCGTTGGCCTGGTGTTGCTGGCGATGTCGCGCCGCGCGCCGGTGTTGCAGCCAGCGTTGCCGACGCCCGCTGGCGTAGAGGCGGCCAAGTGAAGCCTTACTTGGATCTGTTGCAGCACGTTCTGGAGCACGGCGCCGAAAAGTCCGATCGCACCGGCACCGGCACGCGCAGCGTGTTCGGCTGGCAGATGCGCTTCGACCTCAACGCCGGCTTTCCGCTGGTCACCACCAAGAAACTGCACCTGCGCTCGATCATCCATGAGTTGCTGTGGTTTCTGCAGGGCGACACCAACATCGGCTATCTCAAGGACAACCAGGTTCGCATCTGGGACGAATGGGCCGATGCCGATGGCAATCTTGGCCCGGTGTACGGCAAGCAGTGGCGGCGCTGGACCGGACCGGACGGGGTCGAGATCGACCAGATGCAGTGGTTGGTGGACGAGATCAAGCGCAACCCGGATTCGCGCCGGTTGGTGATCAGCGCCTGGAATGTCGGCGAGCTGCCGCAGATGGCATTGATGCCGTGCCATAGCCTGTTCCAGTTCTATGTGGTCGACGGCAAGCTCAGTTGCCAGCTCTATCAGCGCAGCGGCGACATCTTTCTCGGCGTGCCGTTCAACATCGCCAGTTACGCGCTGCTGACCCATATGGTGGCGCAGGCCACCGGGCTGGGCGTGGGCGATTTCGTGCATACGCTGGGCGATGCGCATCTGTACGCGAATCACTTCGATCAGGCCCGCGAGCAACTGGCGCGCACCCCGCGTGCACTGCCCACCTTGCGTCTGAATCCCGAGGTCACAGATCTGTTCGCGTTCCGCTTTCAGGACATCGCCATCGAGGGGTACGACCCGCATCCGGCGATCAAGGCGCCGGTGGCGGTCTAGAAATTAGCTCCTCAAGGAGGACGGTATGCAGAGGCGTTTGCTGGTTTTCATCGTGTTGCTCGGGCTGACGTCGACAAACGCCATCGCGTTCGCCGAAACCGTGCGTGGTCCGGCCGGTAGCCTGCAACTGCCCGATGGTGTGACCGCGACGGTCGCGCCATCCAATCCGGCGCATCCGAGTATCGACACCAGCGCGATCATCACGTTGACGACGGCGCAGGCTGATGCGCTTGGGCCGGTCACGCTCGAAATGAGTTGCGCACCGGCTTTCGGTCAACTGAATTCGGCCAAGGGCATGGAGCGATTGGCAGCGGTGACGTTTCAGTTGGACAAAAAGCTGAAACGCGAAAAGGCCGAGTGGAGCGAACTCGATACCAGGCAGGCTTACCGTACCGATGCTTCGCGGGCCGATGGCACGCGGCTGACGCAGTGGCTGGTGCCGTCAGGGAGCTCGTTTGCCTGGATCAAGTTCGACCGGCCGGGCGCCTCGCCGCTCGAGCAGGACGTGTTGAATGCCATCGCCGGGATTGAACTCCTGTGTGGCTCCAAGCCTGAAAGCAACAAGGTCCGGTGATGTTGAAGCTTGCGCTCATCGTGGCGCTCGACCGCAACAACGCCATTGGTCGCGATAACGATCTGCCGTGGAAGTTGCCGGACGATCTCAAACGTTTCAAGGCGCTAACGCTGGGCAAGCCGATCCTGATGGGGCGCAAGACCGCGCAATCGCTGGGGCGCACCTTGCCAGGGCGTCTGAATCTGGTGCTGACGCGCTCGGGGCAGCTGCCGTTCGCGGGCATGCAGGCGGTGGCATCGGTCGATCAGGCGATCCAGCGTGCCGGGCAGGAGGGCGCGCAGGAGTTGTGCGTGATCGGAGGCGGCGAGGTGTATCGCCTGACGATGGAGCGCGCCGACCTGTTGGCCGTCACCGAGGTCGACACCGTGGTCGACCATGCCGATACGCACTTCCCGCCGATCGACCCGGCTGTGTGGATGCCGGTGCAGCGCCAGGCGCATGCGGCCGATGACCGCCATGCGTTCGCCTTTTCTTTCGTGGATTACCTGCGGCGCTGAGCCGGCAAGGGCGCCGCGCGCGACCGGCGCGCCAGATGCAAGGCGCTTTACTCCGGAGCGCCGCCACCTTGCGGCTTGGCCGGCACAGCGTTGCCGTTGCCCGCATTTCCCGCAGTGTTTCCGCCATTACCACGTCCACGGCCACGCCCGCGCGGGCGGCCCTGGCCTTCGCGTGGACGCCGCGGCGCGTGCGCGGCAGGTGCGGCGGGGGCGGTGACTTCGCGCCCCGGCACCTGCACCACGCGCAGCTCCTCGGTATCCAGCTGCAAGGCGGTGAGCTTGCCGCCCCACACCGCGCCGGTATCGATGGCATGCACGCCCTGGGTGATCGTCAGGCCTAGCGCAGACCAATGCCCGCAGACGATCTTCAGATCACGCTCGACCCGGCCCGGCACTTCGAACCACGGGTAGAGTCCTTGTGCCTGCGTTCCCGGCGTGCCCTTGTCGTCGGTGGCGATGCGCCCGCGTGGGGTGCAATAGCGCATGCGCGTGAACAGATTGATGATCGCGCGGCTGCGGTCGTAACCGCTCAGGCCCGGCGACCAACCGGGCTGATCGCCGTACATGTTGCGCAGCAGTTTGCGGTAGCCGCCGCCCTGCAGTTGCTGCTCGACC
The DNA here is from genome assembly GCF_002846205.1 of Xanthomonas prunicola. Classification (GTDB taxonomy): domain Bacteria; phylum Pseudomonadota; class Gammaproteobacteria; order Xanthomonadales; family Xanthomonadaceae; genus Xanthomonas; species Xanthomonas prunicola. The sequence continues at coordinate 92,517 of NZ_PHKV01000002.1, read as the reverse complement.
TCGCGCGCGTGTTTTTCGGCCATCTGCGTGGTCCATTTCGGCGCCAATCCCGCGTGGATCATCATCCAGCCCAGTTCGCGGTCCACGTGCGCCAGCTTCTGCATACGTAGCCAATCGAGCAGCGCATCGCGATCTTCGGCCAGCACGATGCGTAGCAGATCCGGGTTGACCTTGCGCTGCTCTTCTTCCGAGCGCGCGCCGATCGCCAGCAGCGACAGATCGTGATTGCCCAGCACCACCACGCTGTGCGCGCGCAACGAATGCACCAGGCGCAACGTCTCCAGCGATTGACCGCCGCGGTTGACCAGGTCGCCGCAAAACCACAGCGTGTCCTGCGCGGGATCGAAATTGATTTTTTCCAGCAACCGCTGGGTGATGTCGTAGCACCCTTGCAGGTCGCCGATTGCCCAGACGCTCATTGCGCGCGCTCCCTCAGTCCAGTGTTCATCAGTGCAGCGTCCTGGGTACGCTCAGCACGAAGGCGGCGATCGGGGCGATAAATTCGGTGCCATCGTCGGCCACCATGTCGTAGTGGCCTTGCATCTGTCCCTGTTCGGTCTCCAGCATCACGCCGGAGGTGTAATGGAAGGCCTCGCCCGGGCGCAGCCACGGCTGCTCGCCGACCACGCCTTCGCCATCCACCCGCTCGGTGCGTCCGTTGCCATCGGTGATCTGCCAATGGCGCGCGATCAGCCGTGCAGGGACGGCGCCCGCATTCTGGATGCGGATGCTGTAGGCGAAGGCATAGCGGCCTTCGTCCGGGGCGGATTGATGGGCGAGGAAGCGGGGCGATGCCTCGACCTCGACCCGGTAGCGCGGATCATCATGCATGGCGAAAGTCTAAATAAAACAGTGTGGGAGCGGCGCTCAAGCCAGCTCGACATTGGCCAGCCGGACGAAATCGGCGACCTCGAGTTGTTCGGCGCGTGCGTCCGGGCGCACCTGCGCGGCCTCGAAATGCGCCGGTTCGCAGACAGTGGACAAGGCGTTGCGCAAGGTCTTACGGCGTTGCCCGAACCCGGCGCGCACCACATCGGCGAAGCGGCGGCGGTCATTGATCTGCACCGTGGCCGGGTCGCGCGGCACCAGCCGCACCACCGCCGAATCCACCTTCGGCGGCGGCCGGAATGCGCCCGGCGGCACCACGAACAGCGCGGTGACCTCGCAATACGCCTGCAGCATCACGCTCAAGCGCCCGTACACCTTGCTGCCGGGGCCGGCGGCCATGCGGTCGACCACTTCCTTTTGCAGCATGAAGTGCATGTCGGCTACCGCACCGGCATGGTCCAGCGCATGGAACAGGATTGGCGAGGAGATGTTGTAGGGCAGGTTGCCGACCAGGCGGATCGGCGTGCCGTCGGCCAGCGCGGTGAAATCCACGCTGAGCACATCGCGGTGGATGATGCGCAACGCGCCGATCGGTGCGGCGGCCTCGGTCAACGGTGCGATCAGGTCGCGATCGAATTCGATGACGGTCAATGCGCCATGCTTGCGCAGCAGCGGAAAGGTGATGGCACCCTGGCCCGGGCCGATCTCGACCAGATGCTGGCCGGCGCGCGGATCCACCGCCTGCACGATGCGGTCGATGTAATACCGGTCGGCAAGAAAGTGCTGACCAAGCGACTTCTTGGCCGGTGCGCTGAAAGAAGAATTCATCCGCGCAGTTTAACGGAGGCGGCGCCTGCACGCGGCGTCGTTTGCGCAGACTAAGAGTCTGTACCACTACGTAGCGAGCGTTATCAGGTGGGTGCGGACGGTGGGCTCAGAACCGCAGTGTACGAAAGGTACATGCCGAGCCGAGCACCGGTCGCGCCAGTCTGACGACAGGGCAGTTGTTTGTTGGCCGCTCTAAGGCCTAGCGGATAAGCGGCGTGCCGCCAATCGCGCGCACAGCTCGGTGGCCGCCATCAGGCTGGAAGGGTCTGCGATTCCGCGGCCGGCCAGTTCCAGTGCGGTGCCGTGATCCACCGCTACGCGCGGGTAGGGCAGGCCCAGGGTGATGTTCACCGCCTGCTCGAAACCGCTGTACTTGAGTACCGGCAGGCCCTGGTCGTGGTACATCGCCACCACCGCATCGAAACCGCCCAGTTTCTGCGGCAAAAAGGCGGTGTCCGCAGGCAATGGGCCGATCAGCTGCATGCCTTCGCCGCGCAGCTGCTCCAGCACCGGGATGATGATGTCCAGTTCTTCGCGGCCCAGGAGGCCGTCTTCGCCCGCGTGGGGGTTGAGGCCGAGCACGGCGACACGTGGGTTTTCCAGGCCGAAATCGCGACGCATCGCTGCGTGGGTGATGCGCAGGCACTGCACCAAGGCATCGGCGGTGATTGCATCGGCGACGGCACGCAGTGGCAGATGCGTCGTCACCAGGGCGACGCGCACGATGCGGTTGGCCAGCATCATCACCACCGGGCAGCCGGCTTGTTCGGCCAGGAGTTCGGTGGTGCCGGTATAGGGAATGCCGCCGCCGTTGATCACCGCCTTGTTCACCGGGCCAGTGACGATGCCCTGCAGGCGGCCGGCGAGGCAGTCGCCCGCGGCCCCGCGCAGGCCGGCAATCACTGCCGCCGCGTTGGCCGGGTCGGGCGCGCCAAAGCGTGTCGCCACGGCTTGGCGAACGGGATGCAGTGGCAGGTCGCCAGGCGCGCGCGCCGACTGGTCGGGGTCGAGCAGGCGCACAGACAAAGACAGCGCCTTCGCGGCGCTGTGCAGGGTATCTGGATCAGCGTAGGCAATCAGATGCGCATCCGAGCGCGGCCGCTGGACGAGCCGGACGCATAGCTCCGGCCCGATTCCGGCCGGCTCACCTGGTACCAGCGCGAGCGACGGGACCATCATGCTATCTGCCGCGCCCGGCCTCAGCGCGTCGGCTTTGCCGGTGGCGGCGTAGGCGCTGCAGGATCTGCCGATTTGGCCGGGGCGGCAGTGGCATTGTCATCGGCGCGGTCGCCGGTGCGGTAGCTCACATACGCTTCGCCACGCAGTTCCTGCAGATAGCGGTTGTACTCTTCTTCCAGCTTGCGGCGGCCGATCGTTTCACGGGCCTGCGCGCGCTGGTTCTCGGCGCTGACGTCGGTCTGGCGGCTACCGACGCGCTGGACGATGTGCCAGCCCGCCTGGGTGCGGAACGGCTCGGACACCGCGCCATCTGCCAAGCCTTCGACCTGCTTGCCGAAGTCCGGGCCGAACGCATCAGCCGGGAACCAGCCCAGATCGCCACCCTGGCTGCGGCTATTGGTGTCCTCGGAGGACTCCTTGGCCGTTGCCTGGAAATCGGCACCACCGACGATGCGCGCACGAATCGTATCGATCTTTGCCTTGGCCTGCGCCTCGGTCTGGTTGTCGCCGACCCGCACCAGGATGTGGCGTGCGTTGTACTCGGTGACCACCTTCTTTTCGCCGCCGGCATTGGCGTCGCGCATTTCCACCAGCTTGAGCAACTGAAAGCCGCTGGGGCCGCGCAGCGGTCCGGCTACTTGACCTGGCTTCATATCGCGAATCAGCTGGGCAAATGCATTGGGAATTTCATCCAGGCTGCGCCAGCCCAGATCGCCGCCTTCGAGCGCATTCGGGCTGTCCGAATAACGCACCGCGGCAGCCGGAAAGTCCAACTCGCCCTTGTCGATCAAGGCTTTGACGCCATCGACCTTCTTCTGGCCAGTGGCGATCTGCTCGGCGGTCGCGCCTTCCGGCAAGCCGATCAGGATGTGCGCCAGGTGGTATTGGCTGCCGGTGGCGGCCTGTTGAGCCAGCGCGGTATCCACTTCGCCTTCGCTCACGCTGATGCGGCTCTGCGCAAAGCTCTGGCGCAGGCGCTGCACAATGATTTCGTCGCGCACCGAGGCGCGGAAATCGGCGTAGCCCATGCCGTCGGCGGCCAGCTTCTGGCGCAAGCCGTCCACGGTGGTGCCGTTTTGCTGAGCGATGCTGGCGATGGCGCGGTTGAGCTCCTCGTCGCTGACGCGGATGCCGCTGCCATCGGCACGGCCGACCTGCAGCTTGACCAGGATCAGGCGCTCTAGGACCTGGCGCTGCAACACGTCGTCAGGCGGCAGCTGGTTTTCGCGACCGGCGTACTGCGACTTGACGTTGCGCACAGCGCGATCGAGCTCGCTCTGCAGCACCACGTCTTCGTCCACGATAGCGGCGATACGATCCAGCGGCTGGGATTGCTGCGCCGATGCCAGCGGCGAGACCGTGCTGGTGATTACCAGCAACGAGGCAAGAAGAACAGAGAAAGGCTTGGTCATGGAATCAGGTTCGGATCGTAATCGTCCGGATTGGTCGTGGTGTTGCTGGGCGGGACCAGGTACAGGTCGTCGCGGTAATAACCGAGAATAGCACGGCGCAAAGTGCGGTCCGTGTTCTGCCCGAACGAGCTCAATCCCTTCAGCACGAACTCCACCTGGATGGAGTTGTCCATCTGGCCATCGCGGTTACGCACAAACCGGCGCACCAGCCCGCGGACCGCCAGGCAGCAGCTATCCCACTGCACGCCACCGATGATTTCCAGCGGCTTGCGGTCCAGCAGCGAGTAGTAGTAGCGACCGACCGCACTCCAGCTGGGGCTGATCGGATACAGGAAGGAGAAGTCGGCCTGCTTGAGCTGGTCGCTGTTGTCGACAAGGTTGCGACGATAGCGATACGCCAGGTTGATGATGCCGTCGTTGTTGAGCAGGTAGCGCGTGCGCAGGCTCGCCAGATCTTCCTTGCGCGAGTTCGGGTTCCACTGGTAGGTGGCGCCCATCGACCAGCGGTCGTTGATCATGTAGTTGGCGTCAGCCACCCAGGCGGACTTGCCCTGGTCGATGGTCTGCTCGCTGCCAGCTGCCGAATTGTTGCTGTTGTTGATGGTGACCAACGAGTCGCTGAAGTACAGGATCTGCCCGGCACTCAGCGAGAGCTTCTCGCGGCCATCGTCCTGGCGCAGCCAGCGCGAGGTCACCGCCAGGGTCAACTGGTTGGCATCGTTCTGGCGGTCGGCACCGGTGTAGCGGGTATCGCGGAACAGCTGCCCGTAGCTGAACGTGAACGGACGGGTGTCAAACACCGGCAGATCGTCCTGGTCGCGGTACGGCACGTACAGGTAGTACATGCGCGGCTCCAACGTATTGAGGTAGTTGGTGCCGAACAGCGAGGTCTCGCGATCGAAATACAGACCGGCGTCCACGGACGCGATTGGCAGGCTGCGCGTGGGCGAGCGATTGCCCGTCAATGGCGGGGTGGTGGCCAGCGTGGAGTCCAGCTGGTAAGCGGTGTAACGCCACGCCACCGTCGGTGTCACAAACCAAGCTGCGCCAGACAGCGGCATCGAAATATACGGTTTGACGTCCAGGCGAGAGCCGCTTCCGTATTGCTTATTGCGGATATTGGTGCGGACGTACTCGTCGCCGTTTCTATTATTGTTGTCGGCGTTCGGGATGAAATTCACCTGGTACGAATCGTCGTGGGTGAAGTGCACCGCCTCGGCGTACACGCCCGCCTCGAAAATGCCCAGCGGCTTTTCCCAGGTGAAATACGCACGCGGCTGCCGGTTGTAGGGCAGGGCCTGCTCGTCTAGCGTGTAGTCGGTGAGCTGCCAGCGGTCGGCCATCAGGCCTGCGGTCCAGGTCTCACCAGTGCCGTAGATACCCACCGTGCTCTGCAGGCTGGACGCCGAGCCCATGCCGTTGATACGGCTGGTGAAGTCCTCAACGTAGCGCGTGTCGCTGACCCAAGCGATGCTGCTGCGCGCCTGCCAGTAGGTGTTGACGTTGTGGTAGCCGCTGTAGAACACGCTGCCACGGTCCTTGTCGCGCAACTTGTCGTTGGGCAGGTAATTGCCGGTGATTTCGCCGCGACCGCCGTCGTACAGGTAACGGAATTCGGTGCCGAACATGAAACCACGCTTGCTCATGTAGCGCGGCAGCAGGGTCGCGTCGTAGTTCGGCGCCAGGTTGAGGTAGATCGGTTGTAGGTAATCGAAGCCGTTGCGGCCGGACAAACCGAACTGCGGGAACAGCAGGCCGGTCTGGCGGCGGTCATCGATCGGGAACTTGAACCACGGGAAATACAGCACCGGCACCTTGCCAATCTGCAGGACAGCGTTACGCGCGGTTCCGAAACCCTCTTCGTTGTCGACGTCGATCTCGGGGGCACGGACGCGCCAGATCGGCTGCGACGGGTCGCAGGTGGTGTACGTCGAGCGGTGCATCTGCCCGACCTGGCCCTGCAGATCCACCGATTCGGCGTCGCCATTGCCGCGGCGCTCCACCAACTGATACTGGATGTTGGTGACCTTGTGGGTGTCGGTGTCCTGATTACCTTCGGCGCGGTCTGCGACCATGCGGAAGGAGGTGTCCTGGTAGCGGACATTGCCCTCGGCAATGTAATTGCCGGTTTCGGTATCCATGCGCAGGTTGTCCGCGCCCAGGAACTGATCGCCGCGCTTCAGCGCCACGTTGCCCTGGTATTGCGGAGTGGTGCTGGTGCCGGAGAGCTGGTCGCCTTCGATGTCGGTCGGCAACTGTTGGCGCATTTCGGCCGCCTTGGGGTCCGCGGCGGGGGCGCCGTCGAAGCCGGGTAGCGGGTCCACGGCCGGGCACAATCCCCAGTTCAGCGGCTTGTCGGCAGCCATGGCAGGAAGGCACATGGCGATGCTCAAAGGCAGGGGCAGCAGGCGGAGAGCTCGGCGCACGCGGGGGTCAACCAATAAAATGGCGACTAGCTTGCCGCATAGCCCGCATAGGGGCAATGAAGAGTGCCGGCATCGGGAGGGCGAGGTTCATCGCAATCGGTGGCGCGACTGGCGCCCCGACAGGGATTCAGCGCAGCGCCGCCACGTGCGCCACGCTGCTTTCGCGCAGCGCCTGCAAGTCGTAGCCGCCTTCCAGCATCGACACCACGCGGCCGCGCGCATGGCGGTCGGCCAGGGTGCGCAGCGCCCCGGTGAGCCAGGCGAAATCGTCGTCGTCGAGCATCAGGTCGGCCAGCGGATCGCGCAAATGCGCATCGAAGCCGGCGGAGATCAGGATCAATTGCGGGCGGAAGGCATCGACCAGCGGCAGCATCTCGTCCTCCCAGACATTGCGGAAGCGCAGTCCGTCGCTGCCCGGGGGCAGCAGCAGATTGTGGATATTGCCGACGCCACGCTCGTACACGCTGCCCGAATGCGGATACAGCCCGGACTGATGGGTGCTCAGGTACTGCACGGCCGGGTCGCGCTCGAAGATCGCCTGCGTGCCATTGCCGTGGTGGACGTCAAAATCCACGATGGTGATGCGCTCAAGACCATGCCGATCGCGCGCGTGGGCGGCGGCCACGGCAATGTTGTTGAACAGGCAGAATCCCATCGACACCTGTGCGGTGGCGTGGTGGCCGGGTGGGCGCACTGCGCAGAAGGCGGTGCGGGTCTGGTCCTGCATCACCGCGTCCACCGCGGCGATGCCGGCACCTGCGGCGCGCAAGGCGGCTGCGCGCGAGGCAGGCACCATGCGCGTGTCCACGTCCAGCTGGCGATAGCCGTCGAAGGCGGTTTCCAGCACCGAATCCACCTGCTCGCGCTCGTGTACGCGGCACAGGTCGCCCAGCTTGGCCAACGGCGCCTCGCGCCAGTCCAGATCCGGGAATGCGGCGCGCAGGGCGTCGACCACCGCTTCCAGGCGGGCAGGGCTTTCCGGGTGCTCAGGGCCGGCGTCGTGACCGAGGCAGGCGGGATGGGTAAAGACCAACATGGGGCAACTCTAGCCTCTGCGCCGACGCTGGCACATGCTCAACCGCGTCGGCGGTCGTGCCGCCACAAGACTTCCTGCTGACCATCGGCACGCGCCAGCACGCGCGCCAGCACGAACAGCAGGTCGGACAAGCGGTTGAGGTAACCGATCGCCTCGCTGCGCACCGCTTCCTGACGCGACAGCGCGACGGTCTCGCGCTCGGCCCGGCGCACGATGGTGCGGGCAAGGTGGCAGCGCGCGGCGGCTTCGCCCCCGGCCGGCAGAATGAATTCCTTCAGTGCGGGCAGGGTGTCGTTGAAGGCATCCAGCTGGCGCTCCAGCGCCTGGATGTCGGCCGCGTCGATGGCCGCGTGGCCGGGGATGCACAACTCGCCGCCGAGGTCGAACAACTGGTGCTGCACGGTGGTCAGCAAGGCGGCAATCGGCTCCGGCACGCCGGGTGCGGCCAGCAGCACGCCGATGGCCGAATTGGCTTCGTCCACGGTGCCGTAGGCATTGACGCGCAATGCGTCCTTGCCGGTCCGGCTGCCGTCGCCCAGGCCGGTGCTGCCGTCGTCGCCGGTCCGGGTATAGATACGAGAGAGTCGGTTGCCCATGGCTTAGCCGGCGTGGGGCTGGCGGCGCGGTGCGGCCCCACGCTCGGCAGCCACCTGGATTGCCGCGGCGGCCGCCACGTAGAGCGCGGCGCTGCGCAGGTAGGGACCCAGCCAGTCGGTGTAATTCTTGAACCAGCCAGCCACGGTCGGTTCGGCCACGCTGGCGCTGATCCAGTAGAAGCTGCCCTGGGCGATCAGCTGGCACAGTGCCACAGCGATCAGTAGCGCGGGCACCAGCCGGGCCAGCGCGCTCCACTGCGCGCCGTGATAGTGCCGGCGCAGCCACACGCCGCCTGCCCACAGCGCGAAGTACGCCGGGATCAGGCACCAATACGCCGGCGACACGCAGTAGTGCTGCCAGAAGCTCATGCCCTGCCGGGTGATCACCAGCCAATCCACCGCCACGGCGAGCAGCATCAGCAGCGCAAACGCCAGCTTGGTGCGCGTAGCCAGATGAAAGCCACCAATGAAGAACACCGCCCAGGAGGCATCAGGGACCGGGGCGAAGTGATTGATCCGCGTGGCCGCCATCAACACGGCCAGCAGACTCAGAATCAGGGTGTCGTGCGAGCGAGGAGTCATGCGGAAGGGAGTCAGATCACAGGCCAGCGAGTGTAGCGCGGAGCGGCGTCGCCCGCGGCTTGGGTTAAGAGCAGCGACCAAAAGGACTGCCCAGTCCCAAGGCGGCGCAGCCGGTGCTCGGGATCGGCATCTACCACGTGTACGCTGCGGTCCCTGGGCGCTGTCCATACCCACCTGGCGACTGCGTGCGACCTGTTTGTAGCCGCTGTGGCTTGTAGGGAGCGCGTAGGCAGCTGCGGTGCGCCTGAGTCACACAAGGCGCAGACGACCGCGGGCGCGGCAAGATGTCCCGCCTTGCGGCGGCAACGCGCAGGGGGCGAAGGCTTATCATGTGGACATGACACTTCCCCATGACGTTCTGATCGTTGGCGGCGGCCTGGTCGGCTCCAGCCTGGCGATTGCGTTGGACCGCCTCGGCCTGGATGTCGGGTTGGTGGAGGCCACCCCGGCCGGCTCCCCGCCGGCGGTGTTTGACCAACGCAACCTCAGTTTTGCGGCGGCTACCGTGAACGCGCTGGGCGCGCTTGGAGTGATGGCCAAGCTGCGCAGCCCGCCCGGGCCGATCCGGCGCATCCATGTCAGTCGTGCCGGTGACTTCGGTCGCGTGCAACTGGACGCGGCCGATTACGGCCGCGACGCCTTCGGCCAGGTGGTGGTGGCACGCGACTTCGGCGATGCCTTGCAGGCGCGCCTGGACGAGTTAACCCATCTGCGCCGCTATCGCCCTGCGCGATGCATCGGCATAGAGCCAGTGCAGGACGGCCTGCGCGCGGTGCGCCTGACCACCGAGACTGGTGAGCAGCGTGTCCACGCCAAACTGGTGGTCGGCGCGGATGGCAGCCATAGCGCGGTGCGCGAGCTGCTGCATATCGGCACCGACGCCCACGATTTCCTGCAGACCCTGTTCGTGGCACGCGTACGTGCGTCGCGACCACCCGACGGCACGGCCTGGGAGCGTTTTGGCGAACATGGTCCAACCGCCCTGTTGCCACGCGGCGACCGCCATTACGGCGCGATCCATTGCGTGGCGCGCTCCGAGGCGGAGGCAGTGGCTGCGCTCGATGAGGCTGGCTGGCTGGCCCGCCTGCAGCGTGCCGCTGGCTGGCGCGCCGGGCGGTTTATCGCCAGCGGCGAGCGCAGCGCCTACCCGCTGGTGCAGGTGCTGGCCAACAGTCTCATCGCCGAGCGCGTCGTGCTGCTGGGCAATGCCGCGCAGACGCTGCATCCGATCGGTGCGCAGGGCTTCAATCTGGGGTTGCGCGATGCGCTGACGCTTGCCGAATTGATCGAACACGATCGCAGCGATGTCGGTGCTGGCGCGTTGCTGGCCGACTATGTGGCGCGGCGTCGGGTGGACCGCGAGCACACCATCGGTTTTTCCAGCGGTCTGGCCCGGCTCACCGGCAACCCGGCACCCTTGCTGCGGCCGTTGCGCAGCCTCGGCTTGTTCGCGACCTCACAGGCAGCGCCGCTGCAGTCGATGCTGGTCGGCGGTGCCATGGGCTTCCGTGGCGATGTGCCGCAGCTCTGCCGGGGCGTCGCATGAGCCGACGCAGCACGCGTGATGCCGTGATCGTCGGCGGTGGCGTTGTCGGCGCCGCCTGCGCGCTGGCGTTGACCGATGCCGGCCTGAGCGTTGCCCTGGTCGAAGGGCGCGAGCCGGCTCGCTGGCGCGCTGATCAACCTGATCTGCGCGTCTATGCCTTCGCCGCCGATAACGCCGCGTTGCTGGACAGTCTGGGCGTGTGGAACGCGGTACGCGCCGCGCGCGTGCAACCGTATCGGCGGATGCGGGTCTGGGACGCCGCTGGTGGTGGCGAGCTGGGCTTCGATGCCGACACGCTGGGGCGCGAGCAACTGGGCTGGATCATTGAAAACGACGTGCTGGTCGACCGCTTGTGGGCAGCCGTGCATGCGGCCGGCATCGAGGTGCATTGCCCTGCACGCGTGGTCGAGCTGGAGCAGGACGCCACTAGCGTGCGGCTGCGGCTGGACGATGGCAGCCGGCTGGAAGCGGCAATGGCGATTGCCGCCGATGGCGCAGCCTCTACCCTGCGCGAGCTTGCCGGGCTGCCAGTCTCGCGGCACGCCTACGCACAGCGTGGCGTGGTTGCCTTCGTGGAAACCGAACACCCGCATCAGGCCACCGCCTGGCAGCGCTTCTTGACCACCGGGCCGCTGGCATTTCTGCCGTTCGCCGATGGGCGCAGTTCGATCGTCTGGACCTTGCCGGATGCCGACGCCGAGCGTGTGCTTTCGCTGGACGATCTGGAGTTCTCGCGCGAGTTGACCCAGGCTTTTGCTGCCCGCCTGGGCGACTTGCGCGTGGTGTCGGCGCGCACCGCCTTCCCGCTGCAGCGGCAGTTGGTGCAGCAATACGTCAGCGGCCGCGTACTGACCTTGGGCGACGCCGCGCATGTCGTGCATCCGCTGGCCGGGCAGGGCGTCAACCTCGGCCTGCGCGATGTGGCCGCGTTGCGTCAGACGGTGTGCGAGGCGATCGCCAAGCGTGCGGATTGGGCCGCGCCGCATCGCCTGCAGCGCTGGGCACGCACCCGGCGTAGCGAAAACACCGTTGCCGCGTACGGCTTCGACGCGATCAACAGGGTGTTTTCCAATGACCAGATGCACCTGACCTTGTTACGCGGATCGGTGCTTGGCCTGGCCGGCAAGTTACCGCCGCTGGTCGATGTGCTGTGGAAGCGCGCCTCCGGCGGCGCGTGATCGCACCACGACAGACGCCGTGACCCGCATCGGCAACTGTCAGCGAAGTCTTTGTATGCCTTTAGAGATATAGCGGAGGCAGCAGGTTCCATACGACGGACGAGGCAGGCGTGGCTACAGTCGCGTCATGATCTCGTCCGCTCACCCTTCGTCCAAGCCGGTAGTGCTGCTGTTGTGCGGCTTGCTGTGCGACGCCGCCATCTGGCAACCGCAGCGTGCCGCGCTGCGCGATCTGGCCGATGTGCAGGTGGTGGATTTCGCCGGGTTCGACAGCATCACGCACATGGCAGCGCATGTCCTGGCCGTCGCGCCGCCGCAATTTGCGCTGGCCGGGCATTCGATGGGCGGACGGGTCGCGCTGGAAATCATGCGGCAGGCGCCCACACGTGTGCTGCGGTTGGCATTGCTCGACACCGGCATCGCGCCGCGCCGCGACGGCGAACGCGAAGAGCGACTGGCGCTGGTACGACTGGCGCACGCCCAGGGCATGCAAGCGCTGGCACGGCGCTGGTTGCCGCCGATGCTGCATCCCGATCACACCACCGATACCGAGCTAATGGACGGTTTGATGGCCATGGTGCAGCGGCAGAGCGCGCAGAGCTTCGCCGGCCAGACCAACGCCTTGCTGGAGCGTCCCGATGCGGCGCCGGTCCTGGCGCAGATTGCCTGCCCCACGTTATTGGGGGTCGGGCGACAGGACGCGTGGAGCCCCTTGGCGCGGCATCAGGACATGGCGCGGCAGATTCCGCAGGCGCAGCTGGCAATTTTCGAGGACTGCGGGCACATGGCACCTGTCGAAGCGCCTGCCGCCGTCAACGACGCACTGCGCGACTGGTTGCAGGCCGCGTGATGGCACGCCGGCCGACGGTGCGCTGTCACCGGGTTGGTGCTGACGCGCATCACCGGATGGCAATCCAGATCGCGTTGGTAAGACCTTAAGGAGCGCTGCATGCACGAAGATGTCTCGATCATCATTGCCTGCGAGCAAGCGATCCGCCGGTTCGCGCTGTACAACGATCGCCACGATCATGCTGGGCTCGCTGCGTTGTTTACCGACGATGGCGTGTTCGCGCGCCCCAGTGCGCCGGATGCGCCTGTGCGGGGGCGCGAGGCCATCTTGCAATCGTTTCGCGAGCGTCCGCCGCGCACCACGTGCCACCTGATGCTCAATACGGTGGTCAGTGTCCAGTCGCACACGTCGGCGCATGCGCATAGCCACGTACTGCTTTACACCGCGGACGATACTTCCCCACCGCCGCCGTGGACGGCGCAATCGCCGGCATTGCTGGGCAGTTTCGATGATGTGCTGGTACTCGACCAGGGGCGCTGGCTGTTCCAGCAGCGGCTCGGTTCGCTGCTCCTGCGTGTCGGCACCGGCTAAGTCAGCGCATCGCTGCAGAAAACAACATTAGCTGCACCGCAGTCCTGATGGCGCATGCCGCGTGCCGCCGTCTTGCAATACCGCATTCTCCCCTCGCGGCGCATTGCAGTCATCCATCCATCTGCATCGGAGATTCGCCTAGTGGAACGCGTCCGTTCGTCGATTCGTTGTGGTTCCGTGTTGCCGCGTGCGCTGTCGCGTCGTCAACCTGCATTGATCATCGCTGCCTTGCTTGCCGCGGCATCGCCAGCGGCATGGGCGCAGGCCGTGCCGGAAACTGCGGCGGTACCCCAGGGCATCAACCTCGGCGGTACCAGCTTCTTCGATGGTTTCAGTTCCATGAAACCCGGATGGACAGCCATCGAATATCTGCGGCACTCCGATTTCGATGCGATCAAGAATGCGAACGGCGACAATTCGCCGGCGTTCCGTGATCCCAAGGTTGGCGTCAGCGTGGCATTGACCCAGCTGATCTACGTCACCCCATACACCTGGAAAGGCGGTGTGTTGAGCTTCGACGCCATCGTGCCGCTGGTCAATTACGACACCTCTTTCGCTGCCGATAGCCCGGTGCGCTTGAGCAGCAATGGCCTAGGCATAGGCGACATCTCGTTCGGGCTGGCGCTGCAGATGCCACCGGTGATGCGCGATGGGCGGCCGTTCTTCATTCAGCGATTTGCCGTCGACGCATTCGCACCCGTGGGCAAGTTCGATCGCGATGTCGCCATCAACCAGAGCACGGGTTTCTGGTCGGTCGTTCCGCACTGGGCCTTTACCGTGCAACCCACCGACAACTGGGAAATCAGCGGGCGGGTGAATTACCTCTACAACTTTCGCACCAGCCGCGCCGGCGGTGTGCCGCCGATTGCCGGGTTCCAGTTTCGCAACGGCCAGGCCGGCGATGCGCTCTGGGTCAACTTCGCCAGTTCGGTCAAGGTCACCGAACAGCTGCGCGTAGGCGTTAATGGGTTTTATCTGCAGCAGCTAAAGGACAACCGCACCAATGGCGAGCGCGTGCCGGACAGCAAGCGCAGGCAGTTCTATGCGGGCCCCGGGATGTCCTGGCGTTTTGATGAAAAGAACCTGCTCAACTTCAATGTCTATCTCCCCATCGATGTTGAGAACTCGGTGGCGGGCAATACCTACAACCTGATGTTTGTGCATTCGCTGTAACGCGCGCCGGTAACGCATCCCACATTGCCGGCGCACCGGCTCCGGCAATGTGGGATGGAACTGATGCGACGTCTCGAGCGGATCGGGTTGCGCTGTGCACGCGACATCGTCGACCAGGAAGGTGCCGCCGCCCGTACAACGGGACCAACCACCGCAACACGTGCGTCTCAGATTCCCATGCTGTGCCGTTGGGTGTTGGCGTGCTCGCGGAACAGCAATTCGGCGCGTGCGGCATCGCGTTGTTCGATGGCCGAGACGATCGCGTGGTGTTGCCTGTGTCCGTAATACAGGTCGTCGTAGGTGAGCGTGGCAGAGCGTTGGCCGAACACCACGTTGATCGGGCTGACGAACGGCACCAGCGTGCACCGTTCCATGGTTTCGGTGAGGATCGGCTTGTTGGCAGCCTCCACGATGGCGTGATGGAAACGGGCATTCATTGCGCCATAGGCCTGCTCATCGTTGGCGCAGAGGGGGCGACTGGCCAGGATGCGGTCGCCTTCGCCCAAACAGGCATGCAGCGTGGTGAGTAACTCCTCGGATGCGCCTTCTTCGGCGACCGTGCGCGCGGCCATGCCTTCCATCAATGCGCGCACCGTCAGTGCATCCAGGCTTTCCTGCTGGCTGAAACGCCGCACCGCGTAACCACGGTTGCCGGCCTGCACCAGCAGACCTTCCTGGCATAACGCCGGCAGGGCCTGACGGATCGGCGTGCGCGAAATGCCCAGGCGCTCGGCCAGTGCTGCCTCGGTGACGCGCTGGCCAGGGGCGAGGGTGCCGCACAGGATCAATTCGCGTAGCTGCTGTATCGCTTGCAATCGGTGATTGTTCGCCATTGGCTCCATTCTCTCGCGCCATACCGCAGCGCACGTTCCTTCGACAGGGAAAACTTGCAATGACTGGTATAAAAAACTTGCGGATGAGATCGCTTGATGGCACTTTTGGATCCCAAGGATACCTATTTGGCGATCCGTAGTCGTTGGTCTTCCTTTTTGGGATCCATTGCGGTGCAGGTCCCGACTCACTTACTGATGCGCGCCCGCCCTGATCAGCGGCCGGCCCGCGTCGCAGGAGCGCAGCATGGCAAGCATCATCGGCGGTATCGGGACCTCGCACGTTCCCACCATCGGGGTGGCCTACGACAAGGGCAAGCAGCAGGATCCGGTGTGGAAGCCGCTGTTTGACGGCTATACGCCGGTAGCGGCGTGGCTGGCCGAACAACAGGCCGACGTGCTGGTGTTTTTCTACAACGACCATTGCACGACGTTCTTCTTCGATCTGTATCCCACCTTCGCGCTGGGCGTGGGCGAACGTTTCCCGGTTGCCGACGAAGGGGCGGGGCTGCGCAACTTGCCGCCGATTCGTGGCGATGTGCAGTTGCAGGCACATATCGCCGAATGCCTGGTCAACGACGAGTTCGACCTGACCGTGTTCCAGGACAAGCCCATCGACCATGGCTGCGCGGCGCCGCTGCCGCTGCTGTGGCCGCATGTGCCGGACTGGCCGGGCACGGTGGTGCCGATCGCCATCAACGTGCTGCAGTACCCGTTGCCGACCGCGCGCCGTTGCTATCGCCTGGGCCAGGCGGTGCGCCGCGCGATCGAGTCGTATCCGGAGGATCTCAGGGTGGTGGTCGTGGGCACCGGTGGGCTATCGCACCAGATCCATGGCGAGCGCACCGGTTTCAACAACACCGATTGGGACATGGAATTTCTGGACCGGTTCCAGCATGCACCAGAGAGCCTCACCGATCTCACCCACACCGATTACGTGCGCCTGGGCGGTGCCGAGAGCGTGGAGCAGATCATGTGGCTGGCGATGCGCGGCGCGCTCGACGGGCCGATCCGCAAGCTGCATCAGAACTACTACCTGATGACCACCACTGCGATGACCGTGGTGCTGTACGAGCCGGGCGAAGAAGCGGCCGGTGCGCCGCGTTCGGCCGAGTTGCTCGCGCGCACTGCCGACGCGGCATGAGGAGGTGCTGATGAATCCGCAAACCCAGGGCATGGAGCAGATCGAAGGTACGTACCTGTTCGATCTGCGCACCAGCAATCGCGCACTGCGCCTCAACCGGTTCTTCTGGCACATGATCCGCGCCCCGTGGCGCGATCGCTTTTTGCAGGATGCAGAAGTATTGATGCAGGAAGCCGAACTCACCGAACAGGAGAAGGCGTTGATCCGCGCGCGCGATTGGCTTGGCCTGGTGCAGTACGGCGCCAACTTCTTCGTCATCGAAAAATTCGCGCGCGTGGTGCGCATGACCAATCTGCAGGTCTACGCCATCATGCGCGGCGAATCGTTCGAGGACTTCATGAAGACGCGGCGTGTGCCCCATGCGCGCTGAGCGGCGCGTAGCGGCGATGCGCCGTACCGCCGCATTACCCCACTTCCCAACGTAAGGCCCACCCCATGACCATGTCCTCCGTGTTCTTTGAACATCGCATCAAGGTGCGGCACCTGCGTGTGATCGAAGCGCTGGACCGGCAGAAAAGCCTGTTGCGCGCCTCACGCGTCCTGAATGTCACCCAGCCTGCGCTCACGCGTGCCCTGCAGGAGATCGAAGAGATCGTCGGCGCGCCACTGTTCGAGCGGCACTCGCGCGGCGTGCGCCCCAACGCGATGGGCGAGGTGCTGGTGCAGACTGCGCATGTGGTGCTGGGCCAGCTACGGCGTGCGCAGGACACCTTCGAAGGACTGCTGCAGGACGATGCGCTCACCATCACGGTCGGGGCCTTGCCGGTGGCAGCCAGCGGTTTGCTGCCGGCGGTACTGGCCGCGTTGTATCGCACCGAACCCACGCTGCGGGTACGTCTGCTGCACGGTCGCACCGATGAGCTGTTGCCCAAGCTGGCCGGTAACGAGATCGATCTGGTGGTCGGGCGGTTGTATCCCCTGGCCCGCTACGACGCACTGATTCGCAAGGTGCTGTACCAGGACCCGATTGCGCTGGTGGCGCGCAGCGACCACCCGCTGTTCGCCAACGGCCCGGTGCGCATCGCCGAAGCGGTCGCCTACCGCCAGGTGCTGCCGACCCTGAGCCAACATGTCGAACGCGACGTTGCACAGGTGATGCGCGAACACGGCCTGGCAACGCGCGATCAGTTGCGTTCCAGCTCGGCCAGTTTCACGCGCGAAATCCTGCTCGGTACCGACAGCATTGCGGTGATGCCAAGCATGATGGTGGCTGGCGATATCGCACGCGGCGAGTTGCGTGCCTTCCAGCTGCAGCA
Source organism: Xanthomonas prunicola (assembly GCF_002846205.1). Taxonomy (GTDB): domain Bacteria; phylum Pseudomonadota; class Gammaproteobacteria; order Xanthomonadales; family Xanthomonadaceae; genus Xanthomonas; species Xanthomonas prunicola. The sequence goes on along the minus strand of NZ_PHKV01000002.1, from coordinate 75,122 downwards.
GCCCTCGCAGGCCCGCGCAGGTGGGGTGATCTATCGCGATGGCGGCGCAATCCACAAGCCCGGCGTGCGCTTGCTGATGCGCGAGCTGGAGAACCAGCTCGCGCTCATGGCCGAACAGGGCGCGGTGTGGGTGGATGATCGTATCGGCGAAGACGACGTGTTGCTGAACGAATCTGCGTGATCGCATGAGGCTTGGGCACCGAGCGCTGCTCGTGCTGACGTGCATAAACGCTCGACGGATGTCGAACGCATAGCGGTTTGATGCAGCAGACAGTGCGTAATGCCACAGCAACGGGCGGCTCAGGCTGCCCGTTGTACAGTTTGGTCTGCGCACCCGCGCCGATGCGATGGCGCATCAGTTCTCACTGGCCAGGGCATCCCTCAAGCGCCCCTTCTGCAACTTGCCGGTGGCCGTGCGCGGCAATGTCTCCACCAAGCGTAGGTGCTTGGGCACCTTGTACTTGGCCAGCCGTGCGATCAGGTAGCTGCGGATCTCTTCCAGATCCGGTACTTCATCGGCCGGCACGATCGCCAGATAGCCCACTTCGCCCCATTGCTGATCGGCCATGCCGACCACCGCGCACTCGCGAATGCTCGGGTGATCGGCGAGCAAGGCTTCGATCTCTGCCGGATACACGTTCTCGCCGCCGGAAATGAACATGTCCTTCTTGCGGTCGACTATCCAGAAGAAGCCGTCGGCATCACGCTGCACGATATCGCCGGTACGGAACCATCCTTCACTATCGAGCACGTCGGCGCTGGCCTGCGGGTCACGCCAGTAACCTGGGCTGAGGTTGGGGCCGCGCAAGAGCAACTCACCGGGAACGCCCGCCGGGCAGTCGTCGCCGTTGGCATTGACCACGCGTGTCTGCACCGATGGCGCTGCGATGCCAGCCGCGCCCAGCTTGTTGCGGATCACATCGCAATTCACCGACATGCCGAACACCGTGCCGGCCTCGCTCATGCCGAAGCCGCAGACCATCGGGATGCCATCGTCCAGCCAGCCGAGCAGATCGTCGCTGGCGTGCGGCGCGCCACCGCTGACCAATGCGGTGAGATGACGCAGCGCTGCCGCATCGAAGCCGGGCTGATTGCGAAATGCCTGCATCATCTGCGGCACGCCGACGTAGTGGGTGATACCCAACGATCGATCGGCCAACCAGCCCAACGTGCGTTTTGGCTCAAAGCCATTAGATACCTGGATCGAGCCACCCACTGCCAGCACCGGGCGCACATTGGTGACCAGGCCGATGATGTGAAACATCGGCGCTTCGCACAGAAAGCTGCTGCTCGCGTCCACCCGCGTGGTGACGCCAAAGTTGTGCGCCGCGTGCCGCAAATTCTGCTCGCTCAGCATCACGCCCTTGGGCTGACCGGAGGTGCCGGAAGTAAACAGGATCAGGCTGACGCGTTCCGGCGGAATCGATGGGGTGTCGGCTGGCTCCAGGGCATTGGCACTTGCGATGAACCCAGCCAAGGCTTCCACGTCGGTGCGACCAGCGGCGATATCGTCGCCCAGCAACACGCGCGGCTCCGCGCGTTGCAGCAATGCATCCAGCTCGGTTGCGCTCAACCGCCAATTGAGCGGGACATAAATCGCGCCAACCCGCCCGCAGGCGAAATGCAATGCCACTTGCCACACCGAATTGCGCGCCAGCACCGCCAGCCGCTCCCCATCGACGCAGCCGCGCCTGCGCAGCATGGCAGCCAGGCGGCCGACCAACGTGTCCAGTTCGGCGTAGGTCCATTCGATGCCCAGCAACAGATCGCGTGCGGCCAGCTGTTGCGGCGAGAGACGGGCGTGGAAAGCGATCGAGTCGGTCGGCATGGCCATGGCGCTGTCTTCTGGAAAATGAGGAAGTGACTGGGGTGAGTGCGACTGCTGCGTGTGGAAGGTTTAAACGCAACGGATGGGCGGGTGAGAGAATTTCGCCTGCAGGCAGCCGACACGCAGGCAAACAGCACCCAAGCGGTGAGCAATCACTCGGAGAAACTGCACACCAACACGTGCGCACACGCGGGCTTGTCCGGACGCGTGCTAGCTCAGATACACGGCCTTGGTTTCGAGGAAGGCATGCAGACCTTCGATACCGCCTTCGCGGCCGATGCCCGAGTGTTTGAAGCCGCCGAATGGCATGCTGATGTCTACCCACATGCCGTTGATCGCGTGGCTGCCACTGCGCACGCGGCGCGCGATGCGATAGGCGCGTTCGGCATCTTCGCTGTAGATGGTGCCGTGCAAACCGTAGTCGCTGGCATTGGCTTTGGCGATGAGATCGGCTTCGTCGTGGTAGTCGATGAAGCTCACCACCGGTCCGAAGATTTCCTCGCGCGCAATGGTCATGTCCGGTGTGACGTCGGAGAACACCGTCGGTTCGACGAAGAAGCCGCGCGGCAAGTGTGCCGGACGGCCACCGCCCATGACCAGGCGCGCGCCCTCGGCACTGCCTTTTGCGATATAGGACTGCACGCGTTCGAGCTGGCGGCCCAACGCCAACGGGCCCATGCCGGTGTCGGCGGCAAACGGGTCGCCTAGTTTCACTGCGCTCAATGCCGCGCAATACGCCTGCAGGATCTCCTCGCGGCGCTGCGCCGGCACCAGGACGCGCGTCAACGAAAAGCACACCTGCCCGGCGATCGGCATCGAGTAGGGCACCAAGGTGGGCAGCACCTTGGCGATGTGGGCATCATCCAGCACGATCGCCGCCGATTTGCCGCCCAGCTCCAGGCCAACCCGCGCCAGGCGTTCGGCGCAGGCGATGCCGATCAAGCGCCCCGCCTGGGTAGAGCCAGTAAAGCTGACCTTGTCGACATGCGGGTGGCGGATCAATTGCTCGCCCACCTCGCGGCCGGCGGGGAGCAGATTGAACACGCCGTCGGGCATGCCGGCAGCGCTAATGCATTCGGCCAGGATGTAGGCGTCGATCGGCGTTTCCGGCGATGGCTTGGCTACCACCGTGCAGCCGGCCGCCAGCGCGGCGGCGACCTTGTAGCACAGCAAGACCAGTGGCGCGTTCCAGGGCGTGATTGCGGCGACCACGCCAACCGGCTCCTGCACCACATGCACGCGTCCACCGTTCGGGCGCACGCGTGGGTCGACGAAGGCATGCGTGGCAATCAGATCAGCGTAGTAGTCGAATAAATCTGGCGCCTGCTGCGAGGCGCGCCGGCTGAAACCGATGGTGGCGCCGACCTGGCCGGTCCAGGCTTCGGCCAGCTCCGGCATGCGCGCGCGCAGCTGGTCGGCAACGCGCTTGAGGATCACCCCGCGCTCGGGCGGCGACAGTTGCGGCCAGGGTCCGGTGTCGAAGGCGGCACGTGCCGCGGCCACGGCCGCCTCGGTATCTGCATGCGATGGTTCGGTGTAGCGCAGCAGGTGTTCTTCGGTATGCGGTGCGATCACATCGACATGGCGATCGCCGTTGCTTGCGCGCCACTGGCCGTCGATGAACAGACCCAGCGGCCCACGCGCAGCGATCCCGCGCAGCGTTGCGGATAAGGCTTCCATACTCCCTCCTCGGTGCAGAAAACCACTGGCAGCGCCAGCGATGCGTGGGTCGCACGCATCGCTTCGGGCGCCGTAGGACGTGCTTAGGCGCTGTTTTTCTTGAGGTCGTATTCGCCCAGGCCGGGCTTGTAGCTCTTCTCGTCGATGAACTGACGGATGCCTTCCTTGCGGGCGTTGTTGTCGAACGAGTTGGCCGCTTCCTGCATGCGCACCAGATAATCTTCGGCTTCGTCGTAGGTCATGGTGCCGACGCGGCGCACCGCATCCTTGGCATACTTGAGCGCGACCGGGTTCTTGCGCAGCAGCAGTTCGGCCACTTCGCGGGTGCGCGATTCGAGGCGTTCCAGCGGCACACTTTCGTTGACCAGGCGCCATTCGGCGGCCTTCTTGCCATCCACCATTTCACCGGTCAGCGTCATCCACATCGCATCGCGCATCGACAGCAGTTCCACCGCCACCTTGGTCACGCCGCCGCCGGGCAGGATGCCCCAGTTGATTTCCGACAGGCCGAACTGTGCCTCGTCGGCGGCAATCGCCAGATCGCAGGCGAACAGCGGGCCGAAGCCGCCACCGAAGCACCAACCGTTGACCATGGCGATGGTGGGCTTCTGATACCAGCGCAGCCGGCGGAACCAACCATACGATTCGCGCTGCGAGCGCCGCACGCCGCGCAGACCCTGCGCTTCGGTTTCGCGAAAATACTCTTTCAGGTCCATGCCGGCCGACCAGGCCGTGCCTTCGCCACCGAGCACCAGCACGCCGACGTTGTCGTCGAATTCCAGCTCGTCCAGCACGTCCATCATGCGGCGGTTGAGCGCCGGGCTCATCGCATTGCGCTTGTCGGGGCGTGCGAACTTCACCCAGGCAATGCGGTTTTCGATGCGAACCGATACCACGTCATGCTCGTTCAAGCGGCGTCTCCTTCGAGTCGTGAGAGTGCTGGTGTGTTGATGGGCCTAGAGTGCTTCGGCCAGCGCGGCGTCTGGTGCGGCGGCGCGTTCCAGTGCAGCGCTGGCGTTCAATTTGCAGAGCAGGCGCAGCAAGGTCTGTTGCTCGCTGGCCTGCAGGCCGGTGCAGGTGCGCTCGCCCGCGCGCGCCAGGCAGCCTTGTGCAACCAGCAGCGTGCGCTCGCCCAGGTCAGTCAGATACAAACCCTTGCTGCGACGGTCGCGGCCGGCCAGGCGTTCGATCAGGCCTTGCTCGGCCAGCGCATTGGCGATTTTCATGCCGGCCGCGCGATTGACCAGCAGGCGGTTACCCAGTTCGGTCTGGTCGCAGCCGGGTTGATCGCGAATATGGATCAATGCGGTGACGCGCGCCGGTGTGAGCTGCAGCTCGGCCAGTTCCTGGCGCGCAGCGTGGCTGGAGGCGAGGGCGGCCAATTGCAGCTGGTAGCCAAGGTCGGCGGCAAGTGAAAGGCGAGCGGTCATCTGTCCGTCCAAATTGTATCCGTTAAATACAATCTAGCCGACCGAAGCGGGCGCTGCAAGAGGGGGCGATGGCGCTGCGCGAAGCGCTGTGCGCGGCTGCGTAGTACAGCCGCGCTTGCGGGAAAGACAATTATTGAATTAGCCAGCCAGCAAGCTGTTCGCGGGTCAGATAGCCGCTGTGATGGGTGTCGAGCGCGTCGAATTCATCGGCCAGGGCCGAGTTGGCCTGCGCCTCGGCGCGGCTGATGCGGCCGTCGCCATCGGTGTCCATGGCCTGAAAATCGATGTGGTAGCTGCCCAATACGCTGCTCGGCTGGATCGAACGCACGATCACGCTGGATTCCCCGCGTGGGCGCGCCAGCTCGGTTTGGTGGGTGACCTCGCCGTTGGATAACGGCTGGGTGCGGATGGGGCTGGGGACATCGATCAGCGGCGAGCTGCTGGCCGGGGTGGGCGCCTGTTGTGCGTGCGCGGCGGTACAAAGCAACAGCGAGAGAGCGAGCGTGGAGATGCGTGTGGCAGTGCGGCGAGTGGTCATCAGATCCCCCTGATGTAGAACAGCCTGCAAGCATAGAGCTTGGCCGCCATCTTGCGGCGCGACGATGGCGTGGTGGTTGGGGATGGATGAGGCAGTGTTCGAGCGGTTGTTGGGCAAATAGGGTTCGTCTCGGCCCGGCGCTGTTGGCGTGGGGCGCGCACGGTGCATTGCATCATGCCGTGCGCGCCGTATGACGCGATTCAGCCTGGGATGAATGGAAACACGATCTTCAGCAGGCCCTTCAGGCCACCCTCCGCCGTGCTTGCCACCGCCTTGGCACCCAGGCTGTTGAGCGCGCGGCGGACGTCGTCCCAGCGCAACTGCGCGATGTCCTTCTTCAGCAGATCCGAGACCTCTTCTGCCGTGGGCGTGAGCTTTTGCAGTTCACGCACGGTGGCTTGCGGATCCGGTTGCAGATAGCCCCAGCGCTCGGCGATTTTCAGCAGCGTGTCGAAGCGCACCGCGACCACTTCACGGTTGCGTTCGTACACCGGCAGCGCGCCGACATCGAGAATGGCCTGTTCGAACTGTTGCGCGTCGTCGGGATGTTCGATGCGCACCGCCAAGAAGCCTTCCTTGCGGCTGCGTTCGCTGACGTGCTTTGCGCCGGAGCGCAGATTGTCTTCGGTGAGCACGTTGGCGACGATGCGCTGCATCGCGGCGTCGCCTTCTTCGGGTACCAGCGAGCGCCAACGCGCATAGCCATCGCGCCGCAGTGCCTTGACCTTGGCCGAGGTCACCCGCAGCTGCAACGCGACCATGGCGTTGGCGCTGTTGCGCGAGATGGCGCCGTCGCGTTCAAGCAGTACGAAGATCAACAATTCCAGATCACGCTTGGTCAGCGACTGAAACCCCTGCAACAGGGTCAGGCGCAGGAATTCGTTGCCAAAGGCGGCCGCGTCCTTCAATTCGATCGGTTGCATGGGGAGTCCTCTACAGGTGACCTGCAGGATGCCAGGACGCTGTTGCGCGACCTGAGAACCAATGCGACGCACACACCAGTTTCAGCGACCGGTTTCGCGCCCGCGCCGATCGGACCTGAACGTTTCAACTGCGCCGCGGTCCTGCAATGTGACAAACACCTGCTTGCCATCGGCACCGCCGAATGCCACGTTGCTGACCTTGCGACCTTTCAGCGCAACCGTGCGCAGCAGTTTGCCCTGCGGCGACACCACTGCGATCTGCCCGGCATCGTAGCGGGCGATGTATAAATTGCCGTCGGCATCGCAGCGCATGCCGTCCATGCCGAAATCGGGGAAGCTGATCAGCAGGCGTTTGTTGCGTAGGCTGCCGTCGCTGGTACGGTCGTAGACCCACACCTTACGCGACATGCTTTCGTTGACATACAGGTGCTTGCCGTCGGGGCTGACATCCAGGCCGTTCGGTGTGGTCATGCCTGCTTCCAGCAACCGCGTCGCGCCGTCGCGGCTGATGTGCCACAAACGTCCACTGTTGTCCTTCCAGTCCGGATCGCTCGCGTAGAAGCTGCCATCGGGTGCAAGGGCCAGATCGTTGGGGCCATCGCCCTCGGGCAATGCCGCAAACGTACTCACTGCGCGCGTCTGCATGTTCACCTGCAGAATTTTGTGGCCGGTGTAATCGGCGACATACATGGTGCCGTCGCGAAAGCGGATGCCATTGCCGGTGCTGCCGTCGGGCAGGGTCACGAATACCTCTGCCTTGGCGCTGCCGTCTGTTTGGAGCGCAATGCGTGCGATGGTGCCGTCCTTGCCCAGATTCACTGCGTACAACGCGCCATCCGGACCAGTGGCGGGTCCTTCGGCATTGTGGGTGAATGCGCCATCGCCGATCAGATCACGCGCAACGAACGGTTTGTCGGCGGCAATAGCGAACGGACTGGACAACAGCAATGCCAGCGGCAAAAAACGAAGGCGGGCAACAACGGTCATGCGCAATGCTCCGGATGTGATCGCCAGCAGTGTGCCAGAACCTGCAGCGCGACCATGGCGGTGATCACCTGCGATCAAGTAAGGTGCGCGAGCAGTACGCCCTAGATCGGCCAACAAAGCGTTGCGCGGGAGTTATGTTGGCCGTTATCACTCGCGAAGGAGGTTTGCATGTCCGTGGAATCGATCACACGTCGCCGCTTGCTTGCTGCCTTCGGCGGTGCAGGCATTCTGCTCGCTGCACCGACCTGGGCAGTGCCGAAGAAAAAGCCCGGAAAACCACTGAATGTGGCGTTGGTCGGGTTGGGCAGTTATGCCAGCGAACAGCTCGCGCCGGGCCTGGCATTGACCAAGCATTGCAAGCTCGCCGGCATCGTCACCGGCACGCCGGAGAAGATTCCGCAGTGGCAGGCCAAATACGGCATTGCCGATCGCAATGTCTACAACTACGAAAATTTCGATCGTATCGCCGACAACGACGAGATCGATGTGGTGTACGTCGTCACGCCTACGCATCTGCATGCGCCGCTGACGTTGCGTGCCGCTGCGGCAGGCAAGCACGTATGGTGCGAAAAGCCGATGGCGATGCATGCCGGCGAATGCGAGGCGATGATTGCGGCCTGCAAGCGCAGTAAGGTGGCGCTGACCATCGGCTACCGTATGCAGCACGAGCCCAATACGCGGCGCGTGATTGCGATGGCCAGCGAGAAGCCGTTCGGTGCAATGCAGCGCGTGCGTGCCGAGGCCGGCTATAACGGCTACCACGATGCGACCAAGGCGGACCGCCCTTGGCGGTTGCGTTCGCAGTTCGGTGGTGGTGCGATGTATGACATGGGCGTGTATCCGCTCAACGCGGCGCGCTACACCGTCGGTGCCGAGCCGCTGGCAGTGACGGCCAAGCGCTGGACCGACCGCCCCGATCTGTTCGATGAAGTCGACGAGCACATGGACTTCACCCTGGAATTTCCCAATGCGGTGCGTGCCGAGTGCAAGACCAGCTTCGGCAAGAATATGAATGTGCTACGCGCCGAATGCGAGCGCGGCTGGTATGAGTTGTCGCCGTTCCAGAGCTACCAGGGCGTGACCGGCAAGGCCAGCGATGGACGCGTGTTCGACGCCAAGGTGCAGCATCAGCAGGCTTTGCAGATGGACGAAGACGCGCTGGCGATCATGAACGGCACACCGCTGCGTGCGCCGGGCGAAGAAGGCCTGCGCGATATCCGCATCGTCGATGCGATCTATCGCTCGGCGCGAGAGGGTAGCAAGCGCATTGTGCTGTGAGGGTGGCCCGCTCTGTTGACAAGCAGGGCGGGGACTTGGTGAGCTGAGCAAGCAGGCTTGCTTCGATCAATGCGCAAAGCTGTCGTGCAGACTCGCTGTAGGACTTGTTGAGCGTTGCCGGGCGATGCTGGTGGACCACGACTGCCAAGTGCACGGGTGCAATGCCATGGAAAGGCGCGTTAGGGGCGTCTGAACAATGCACGGCAGATTGTAGCGTCTGTCGATCGAAGCACTCCTGATCCCATCAGCAAACGCAGCAACGCACCCGCCGGTCACCCGCTTTTACGAATCCCAGCTTCCAACTGCCACTCATCAGTCCCGCATCGCCAGCACCGTGATCTCTTCGCGATCGTGATATAGCTGCTTGGCGCGCACGATCAATGACTTCTCTGCCTGTTGCTCGAATAGATCCAAGCATAGACGGGTCTCGTCCCAGCGCTTTTTCATCGGCAGCTTGAGGTTGAAGATCGTATTGCGGCACCAGCCTTCGCGCACCCAAGTGGCCATGCGTTCGGCCACGCGGCGTGGTTGCTCGACCATGTCGCAGACCATCCAGTCCAGCGATTGCGCGGGCTTCCAGTGGAAGCCGTCGGCCCGCAGATGCTCCACCAGTCCGGTTTCCAGCACATGCTCGCGCAGCGGGCCGTTGTCGACGCTGGTGACGTGCACATGCTGCCGCGTCAGCACCCAGGTCCAGCCGCCGGGTGCAGCGCCCAGATCGGCCGCACGCATGCCGGGCTTGACCAGTGCTTCGCGTTCTTCGGGACTGAGTAGCGTCAGCAAGGCTTCGTCGAGTTTGAGTGCAGAGCGCGACGGCGCTTCCGGCAGCAATTTCAGGCGTGGAATGCCCAAGGGCCACGGCGCGCTGTCGGCGCTGTCGGCCACCGCAAGCAAGGCGTGGTCGCCGTCGAGAAAACAGATGTGCAACCGCGGTTGACGCGGTTGCGGCTTGTCGGTGAGCAGGCCGGCCTTGCGCAGGGCCGGGCGCAGCGCATTGCCGAAGCTGCGCGCCAGGCCCGCCAGCGGCTTGCCCGCGTCCGAATCCGGGTGTTCTACCCACAGATCGCCGAAGCGCTGTTGGCCGTCCAGCGCGGCAAGGATCGGCGTGATGCGGTCCTTGGGGTCGATGCCTTTCAGCTCGGCAATCACCACCAGCTTCTGCCGCGCGAAGATCAACTCGCGCCATTGCAGCTTGGCAGCAAGTTGTGCGGCCTCGTCGCAGACGAACAGCACATAGCCGTCGTTGCGCTGGGTCCGCGCATAACCGGCAATGCCGACGAATGCGGCGCGCGCGCTCAGTTCTGCGGCCAGCTCAGGTTCAAAGCCCTGGCGGCAGTAACACAGCAGGCCGCTCATCGCGGCACCGGCAGTGCGCCAGCAGCGCACACGACATCAATAATGATCACCGCCGCCCTCACCGTAGTTGCGCAGCACCGCACAGGCCTGGTCGCGCAGCACGTCGCGCACCACCTCAATGCCGCGGCGGCTCAGTTCGCCCACCCAGTCGGCCGGCAACGGGCCTTCGTCGAATTGCGTCAGCGCCATCACGTCGTCGGCGCGCGCGCCGATCAGCAGGCGGTCGATGCCGGCCCACACCGTGGCGCCATAGCATTGGCAGCACGGCTGCGCGGAGGTGGCCAGCGTCACCGGCGACAGCACATCGTTCAAACGCGGTGTCTGCAGGCGTTGCTGCGCGAGCATGTAAGCCATGTTTTCGGCATGCGCCAGCGAGGTGGTTTGTGGCACCACGCGGTTCACTGCTGCAGCGATGATGCGGTGGTCCGGGCCGAACACGACCGCGCCGAACGGACCGCCGCTGCGCTCGCGCACATTCATCCGCGACAGCTCGATCGCCAGCGCCACCTTGTCTTCATCGCTGGGATAGGCGCGGCTGTCGTCGACATGCGCGTGGATCCAGTCGGGCAGGGTGAGGTGGACGTGCGCGTTAAGCATCAGTGGACCGTTTCTGTAGGGGGAATGGCGGGGCGCAGTGTATCGGCCTGCGCGTCCTTTGCGGCACATTGCCCGGCCACGCACTGGCAGGCGCTGATCTCGCGGAAGCCGCACACGCTCATCATGCCGCTGGCCTGGCACTGCGCGAGCACGCCCTTGGGGTCGGTGGCGCTGTTGACGTTGACGCAGGCCGGAAACGCACCACAACAGTTGCCGACATTCTTCACCGTGCAATCGGCATCGGTGCGGCAGGTGGTGGTGACGGCGACCGGTGTGGCAGGCGCCGGGATGCTGGCCGGCGGCGGCGTGGCCGCATCGGTCGGTGGCGTTGCCACACAGCCGATCGCGGCAAGACAGGACAGCAGCAACAGGCTGCTCAGGCACCAGGACACAAGACGGGACATGCGGCTGCTCCGATCAGACCATATGAGGGACCATGGTAAGCCCAGGCCGCGCGCGGGGTCAGAGCGGCTGGCGGGATCTGTGCCGACAAGCAGAAAGCGGCGTACAGGCAAGCGCTCTTACGCCGGCGACGGCACAGTGCGCGCATGGCGCGCGATCGGCGCCTGGCCATCAGCGATGCGCGATCGAGTCCGCCACCGTCTTGAACCTAGCTGCTCAACGCCGCTAGTGAATGGCAGAGGCAGGCGCCTGGCGTGTTCCTGCGGGACATAGCTGCATCGTGCTCGCGCATGCGCGTCAGCGGCCTGCATCACGCACTGGCGCATGCAGTGCCGCGCACCACAGCACTCCGACCAGCAGGCAGGCGATCGCGGCCAGCTCCAATGGGGTGGGCAGGCGCAGTTCCCAGGCAAAGCCGTACAGCAACGCAAACACTGTTTCGAACACGATCATTTGCCCGACCAGGGTCAGCGGCAGCACGCGGCTGGCGCGATTCCACAGTGCGTTGCCCATCACCGAGGCCAGGATGCCCAGCGACAGCGACACACCCCAGAAACTGGCCCATTCCAGCGGAGCATGCGCTGCGCTGCCGATCAGGGCCGCCGGCGCCAGCAACAACGCCAGTGCGCCGGTGACCACGCCGGTGAGCAGCGACCAGTCGCCGCCGGACAGATCCGGGCGCCGGCGCAACCAGCGCGCATTGGCGATCGAATAGGCCGACCACGACACCAGCGCACCTACTGCGCACAACAGGCCGGCGATGCGGGTGAGGCGGTCGCTCGCCAGCGCGCCCGAGTCGTCCTGCACGGTGTCCAGCGACACCAATGTCACGCCGATCACGCATAGCATGCAAGGCGCCGCCAGACGTCGTAATTGCACCGCGCCGGCGGCACGCGTACCGATCACGGTGACCAACACCGGCAGCAGCCCGATGATCAGCGCAGTTGCCGCGCTGCCCGCCCACTGCACGGCGCTGCCAAGCAGCACGTAATACACCAGATTGCCCATCAGGCTCAGGCGCACCAGCGCCCACCATTCGGCGCGACCCAGTCGGGCGGCGGTCTGTCGCGCACGTGGCGCTAGTACCAACGCCGCGACCGCGCCATACGAGAGATAGCGCGCTACCGCTAATTGCAGCGGCGTAAATGCGGCCAGCAATTGCGGTGCCAGAAACACCAGCCCCCACAGCGCGCCCGCACCGATTCCGCAGGCAACACCGACCATCAAGCGTTCACGCATCGTGCTGTTCCTCAGGGCGTGCATCGCAGCGTGCCGTGCGGCAGGTGGTTGATCAAGGCGCGCGCTGTAGAAGTTTGAACGCGGCCAAGTTGCATCAATGACGTTGCTGCAGCCCGCTGCGCTGGCGTAACGCGCGGCCAGAGTGCTGCGGGCATCGATTGCGTCGATGGATCAATGTGACGCCATCGCAGCGCATGCGCGACCAACGTGTCGTGATTGCCTGGGTGGATCAACGGCGCGGCGAGTCGTTGCTCCGCGTCGGCGCTGAGGCCGGGGAACGCGTGCGATAAGACGCAGATGCCGCTACCGCAGCCGCACAGTTGCCGCGGCCGCGGTAGCAGTGACGCCCTGCTTGCAAGGGCGTCGCTGTCCTTGCTTGCCGGTTACTTGGCCCAGGTGTCGCGCAGGGTCACGCTGCGATTGAACACCGGTGTGGCCGCGCTATGGTCGCGGCGGTCGGCCACGAAGTAGCCGGTGCGTTCGAACTGGAATGGCTGCTCGGGCGCTGCCAACGCTGCGCTAGGCTCCACATAGCCGCGCACGTTGCGCTTGGACTCGGGATTGAGATAGTCGCGGTAGGTTTTGCCTTCGGATTCGTCGTCGGGCTTTTCCACCGAAAACAGGCGGTCGTAGAGGCGGATTTCCGCTTCCACCGCATGCGCAGCGCTGACCCAATGGATGGTGCCCTTGACCTTGCGGTTGGCGCCCTCCATGCCTGGCCGCGATTCCGGATCCAGCCAGCCGCGCAATTCGACGATCTCACCCGCTTCGTTCTTGATCACCTCATCCACGCGCGCAATGCCCGCGCCGCGCAGACGGATTTCGCCGCCCGGCACCAACCGCTTCCAGCCCTTGGGCGGAACCTCGGCAAAGTCCTCGCGCTCGATCCACAGCGCGCGCGCGAACGGCACCTCACGCGTGCCGAAGCTTTCATCCTTGGGATGATTGGAAAACTGCAGTGTCTCGGTATGGCCTTCCGGCAGATTGGTCAGCACCAGCTTGAGCGGGTCGATCACCGCCATGCGCCGCGCCGCTGCTGCGTCCAGATCTTCGCGCAAGCACCCTTCCAGCACCGAGAAATCGATCAGCGAGTTCTGCTTGCTGATGCCCACACGGTCCACAAACAGGCGCATCGCCGCCGGCGTATAGCCGCGCCGGCGCAGGCCCTGCAGCGTGTACATGCGCGGGTCGTCCCAGCCGTCCACCAGCTGTTCTTCCACCAGCGCGGTGAGCTTGCGCTTGCTCATCACCGTGTAGTTGATGTTCAGGCGCGAGAACTCGATCTGGCGCGGCTTGGCGGCCTCGCGCGGCAGGCCCTTGTCCAGCAGCGGCTGCAGCAGCTCCGGATGCCCGGCCAGGTCCACCTTGTCCACGCACCAGTCGTAGAGCGGGCGGTGGTCTTCGAATTCCAGCGTGCACAGCGAATGGGTGATGCCTTCCACTGCATCGCCCAGCGAATGCGCGAAGTCGTACATCGGGTAGATCGGCCACGCATTGCCGGTGTTCTGATGCTCCACATGCTTGATGCGGTACAGCGCCGGGTCGCGCAGGTTGATGTTGCCGCTGGCCATGTCGATCTTGGCGCGCAGCGTGCGCGCACCATCGGGAAATTCGCCGGCACGCATGCGGCCGAACAGGTCGAGGTTTTCCTCGACGCTGCGCTCGCGGAATGGCGAATTGCGGCCGGGCTCGGTCAGCGTGCCGCGGTATTCGCGCACCTGTTCTGCGGAAAGGTCGCACACGAAGGCGTGGCCATCGCGAATCAGCTTCTGCGCGGCCAAGTAATACACCTCGAAATAATCCGAGGCGTGGCGCAGCTGCGCCCAGTCATAGCCCAGCCAGCGCACGTCGTCCTGAATGGCGGTGACGAATTCGGGGTCTTCCTTGGCCGGGTTGGTGTCGTCCAGGCGCAGGTTGCACAGCCCGCCGAACTCGGCGGCCAACCCGAAATCCAGGCAAATCGCCTTGGCATGGCCGATGTGCAGGTAGCCGTTGGGCTCGGGCGGGAAGCGGGTGCGGATAACCGTGTGCTTGCCGCTGGCCAGATCCTCGCGGACGATCTGGCGGATGAAGTCTTTCTTCTCCGCCGGGGCGGTGGCGTCGGTGGCTAGGGTCTCGGACATGCGCGCATCAGCAATAGGTAAACCGCAAGTTTAGGCGGTGGCACCGGTTAGGGGTAGGCGCGGGCGCTGCGTGGTGGGGTTTGGCCCGCGATTCGGGCGTGGCCGGCGTGCCGGGTAGCCTCCTGCAGCCCATGCGTGCCATGGTTGGCGCTGTTGTGCGGCCTGCCTTGGCGCATGCCGCCAAGGGGCACGCGACGCGGCCGACGCACCTGGCATGCCGGTGCGGCCGCCGCGGCCATGCCATGGCAAACGCTGCGCGTGGCTTCTCTCGCGTCCTGCCTGAGGTCGTTTGCGTCTGCTGCCCCGCAAGCGCTGCCTCGATGGGGGCTGCAAGGTAGGGCGTGCCGTGCGGCAGGCCATGGCTGGCGGTCATCGGGCGCGACGCGTACGCTGCGCCGACCCTCTTGGAGCGCACAGCCCATGCCACTGCCCCGCCTGGTGATCGGCGACAAGACCCTGTCCTCCTGGTCGCTGCGGCCGTGGCTGCTGTTGCGGCATTTCCAGGTGCCGTTCGAGGAAATCGCGCTGCCGCTCGCTACACCCGAATACGAGGCACGCATTGCCGGGTATTCGCCAACCCGCCAGGTGCCGGTGCTGTGGCACGACGCGCTGCATGTGTGGGATTCGCTGGCGATCTGCGAGTACATCAATGAGCGTTGGCTGGACGGTCGCGGCTGGCCGGCCGACCTGGCTATGCGTGCGCAAGCGCGCGCTGCCTCGGCAGAAATGCATTCGGGCTTTGCCGCCTTGCGCAGCCAGCTGCCGATGAATCTGGCCCGCGCGCCGGGCCCCGCGCAGGTGGATGCGGCCGCCGAGCGCGACATCACGCGCGTCCAGGCACTGTGGGCCAGCCTGCGCGCCGAACACGGCCACGCCGGGCCGTTCCTGTGTGGCGAGTTCGGCATCGTCGATGCGATGTTCGCGCCGGTAGCGCTACGTTTTTCCAGCTACGGCGTGCCGCTGTTTGAAGCCGCCGGCGATTATCTGGCAGCGCTGGATGCATTGCCGGCGTTACGCGACTGGCGCAACGGCGCAGAGCGCGAACGTGCGGAGCGTGGCTGAAGATGCAGATCGCCTACCGCGCCAGTCACATCATCGATGCGCATCTGGCCAAGCACGCGCTGGAAGATGCCGGCATCACGGCGTTCGTCTTCGGCGAATCGCTGCTGGGCGGCGCCGGCGAGCTCCCTGCTTTCGGCGTGCTGCAGGTTTGCGTGGCCGATGTGCATTTGAGCCAGGCCCAGGCAGTGCTGGCGGAGATCGGCCTGTGCGGGCAGGTCACGCGGGCGGTGTGAGATGTTGAATGGTCGCGTCGCATCCGCTCTCCAACTCAACGCTGCTGACGCCATCCCGGCGGCGCTGCATCCGGGGCTGCCAATGCGCGCAGACGCTTGAACAACACGGTGGTCTCGGCCACGTTCCAGACCCGCAAGGCGACCTCGAAAGTGTCCAGCGGCTTGGTCAAGAAGTCCTTGGCACCCAGGCCCAGGGCACGGTGGCGCGCGCTGCGGCTGGGGTCGGCGGTCAGCACGATCACGGGCAGAAACTGGCCGGGGTCCGATAGCCGTGCGAGCTGTTCCAGCAACGCGAAGCCGTCCAGCTCCGGCATCTTCAGGTCCAGCAGAATCAGGTCCGGCGCAAACGCCGACACCAGCCCCATCACCCGCAACGGATCGGTGGTGGCGATCACTTGCTGGAATCCTTCGCGCTGCAGCAGGTCCTCGAGCAGCCGTACGTTGGCCGGCTCGTCGTCGACGATGAGGATGCGGGAAGCGAGGATTTCGTCGCGTGTCATGCCAGCAACCTGTCGATCACGGTGAAGAATTCCGCCACATCAAGCGGTTTGGTCAGATAGGCGCGCACGCCCTGGTTACCGACGCGCGCAAGCGTGGCGGTCGTGGCATCGGCGCTGATCACCACCACCGGGATGGCCGCCATCGCCGGCTGCCCCTGCAATTCGCGCAATAGCTCTTCGCCGTTGCCATCGCTTAGATGCAGATCCAGCAAGATCAGATCCGGTACGCCGTGCTGCAACAGCTTCCGCGCCTGTGCCAGGCTCTCCGCTTCAAGCAGTTGCCATTGCGGGCGACGCTCGGTGAGCGTGCGGATCAATGCCTGGTTGGAGGGGTTGTCTTCGATGCTCAGCACGCGGCAAATGCCGCTGCCACTGACGCTAGGCGGCAGCAGGGGGCGGGCCGGTTCGCTGCGCTGCGGTTCACCTTGCGGCAGCGAGATCCAGAAGCGCGCACCCTCGTGGGTGCTGTCCACGCCGATGTGCCCACCCATGGCCTCGATCAGGCGCTTGCTCAGTGCCAACCCAAGACCGGTGCCTTCTACTGCAGAGCGCTCGGCGCCCAGCCGCTCGAACGGTGTAAACAAGCGTTCGATCTGCGCCGGCGTCAGCCCTGCGCCCTGGTCGGCCACCGTGATGCGCACGTGTTCGCCTTCGGTATGCGCGCTCACCTGCACCTGCCCGCCGGTACGATTGAACTTGACCGCGTTCGACAACAGATTGAGCAGCACCTGGCGCAGCCGCTGCGCATCGGCGCGCACCGTCCACGGCCCGTCGATCGATGCGGGTTGCAACGCGATGCCATGCTTGTCTGCATCCGGTGCGATCAGGCCCAAGGCTTCATGCACGGCCGTGCGGACCGAGATCGGTTCCGGGCTCAAATCCAGCTGATCGGCTTCGATGCGTGCGATGTCCAGCAACTCGGTGATCAACCCGAGCAAATGCCTACCTGCACCGAGAATATGCTGCAGATGCCGGCGATGGCCTGGCTCGGGCAGATCCATTTCCAGCACCTGCGCATACCCCAGAATCGCATTGAGTGGGGTGCGCAACTCATGGCTGCTACGCGACAGGAATTCGGTTTTTGCGCGATTGGCGGTCTCCGCTTCGCGCCGCGCCAGTTGCGCTTCGGCTGCGCGTGCGGCCAGCAGTTCGCTGGCCTGGGCCAGGCGCTGGCCAACCTGTCCCAGCTCATCGCCGGCACGCGGTTGCGCTGCCAGCGGCAGGCCTTCGCCCAGGCGGTCGGCATTGGCGGCCAGCGTGCGCAGGCGTCCGGACAATGCCGAGGCGAACCACGCCACCGCAAACACCGCGCCCAGGCCGCCGAGCATCGCTGCGCTCAAGGTGATGATGAGGTTGCGCTGACGCAGGCCTTGCGCCTTGGCGGTGCGCACCTGCAACTGCGCGGTTTCGTAATTGCGCAACTCGCGCAGTTCGGCACGCAGAATGTCGAGCTTGTACTTGCCGTCCCACAGCTGCCGGATCTCTTCTTCGCGGCTCAGATCCGGGGCCAGCAATCGGCGCCAACCCTGCATTTTTTCCGCGAAAAGTGGCTTGATACGCGCAAAGCGCTGCGCTTGGCTGGGGTCGGTAATGCGTTGCGACAGACGGTCGACCACGCCTTGCAGGCGTGGCTCGGCATCGCGATACGGGGTGAGGAATTCATCGCGCCGCACCAGCCGGTAACCGCGCACGCCGGCCGCGGTTTCGGCCAATAACGCGTGCGCTTCGTAGAGATCGCTGAGCACTTCCAGGGTCTGCCGCACGTCGTTTTCGGCAGCGATGTTTTGCCGCTCCACGCTGTAGATCGCCATCAATGCCACGGCCAGCAACAGCAACGGCAGTGTGACAACTGCCAGGCTCTTGCGGGTGATCGGCCAATCGTTCCAACGCACCGCCAATGCATTCATAGCGCAAGTCCGGATTGGACCGCGTAGACCGCGGCCTGGGTGCGATCTTTTACCTCAAGTTTCTGCAGGATTCGCTCCACGTGCACTTTCACCGTGCCGGGAGCAATCCCCAGTTCAGCTGCCAGGCTCGCGTTGGTGAGTCCGCGCGGGAGCAGTGACAACACCTGTTTTTCGCGCTTGCTCAGCGCGCCCAGACGATCGTCGTGCACCGGTTTGCGCCGCCGCGTGGGGATCGGTTTAGCCGGTTCGGCCACCATCGCCGGCAGCAGTAGCGCGAATGCCTGCAGCGCCTGTACATCATCGTTGCCGGGTGCCTGGCGGCCCTCGGTCCAGGCCACGCAAAGCATGCCGTGGGTGGTGCCTAGCGCATGGATCGGCACCCTGGCTTCGCCAATGTCTGAAGGACGTGGCGGCATCAACCAGGCCGCTTCGTGGCCGTCGCCAGCGGCGCTGGCCCCGGGCGGTAAGGCGCGGCCACGGCTGGCCAGCACGTGCGCGCGCGGGCCGCGCTGCGCCAGCACCGCGCCGTGTTCCAGGCCCAGCAACAGCAGCGCCCTCCCAAGGACGGCATCGCAGGCCTGCTCGGGGCTCTGCGCCTGGCGCAGTGTGACGGCGGCTTCCCAAAGCGCTTGCCAACGTGCGCTGTCGGAGGCTTCGCGGCGTAGGGCTAGCCGCCAATCACCAGCATTGGTGGGGGTTTCCATGATGTTGCTCTAGGCCGATCAGCGTATTTGAGTATATGCCACTCGGCAGAATTTTTGGGGCTGCTTGATTTCGATACTGAGCCTGCCCGATGAGGCACCCCCATCAATCACACGGAGATACCCATGCGTCGCACCCTTTTCTCTCTGGTTCTGGCTCTGGCTGCCACCCCGGCGCTGGCTGGCGGCGTGATGCACTACACCGACAAGGCCAAGCTGCCGGCCGGCGGCGAAGAGCGCGAAGTCGCTGCGCTGTTCGATACCTGGAACGCGGCGCTGGCCACCGGCAACCCGCACAAGGTGGCCGATCTGTACGCCCCGGACGGCGTGTTGCTGCCGACCGTCTCCAACGAAGTACGCGCCTCGCGCGAGCAGATCGAAAATTACTTCGAAATGTTCCTGACCAAGAAGCCGCAGGGCGTGGTCAATTACCGCACCGTGCGGGTGCTCGATGAGGACAGCGCAGTGGATGCCGGTGTGTACACCTTCACGCTGACCGACAAGCAAGGCAAGAAGAGCAACGTGCAGGCCCGCTACACCTTCGTGTACGAAAAGCGCGACGGCAAGTGGCTGATCATCAACCACCACAGCTCGGCGATGCCGGAAGTGGATACGCGCGCGGCAGTCGCCAAGACCAAGTAATGCGGGGCAGGCGACATGCGCTGGCCGGGTAGGCTTGAAAGCGGCTCCGGCCGGCGCCATCCAGCAGGCAATCCTTACGATTGCGGAGTTGCACCATGCTGGGAATCGGCGCCTTCAAACAACGTATGCCACGTCCGGGCGAGGCATTGCCCGGGCGCGAGCAAGCGCTGCCGCTGCACAACACCCACCTGATCAACGGTCATCCGTTGCGTGGTGAGTTCACGGGCCTGGCCCGGGTGCAATTCGGGCTCGGCTGCTTCTGGGGCGCGGAACGCAAGTTCTGGAACGTCCCAGGGGTGTACACCACAGCAGTGGGTTACGCCGGCGGGCAGACGCCGAACGCGACTTACTCGGAAGTGTGTTCCGGGCAAACCGGTCACACCGAAGCGGTGCTGGTGGTGTTCGACGAACAAACAGTGTCGTTCGAACAATTGCTGCGCACCTTCTGGGAAAGTCACGACCCGACCCAGGGTATGCAGCAGGGTAACGACGTCGGTACGCAATATCGCTCGGCGATTTACTGCACCACACAGGCGCAGTACGACGCCGCGCTTGCCAGCCGCGATACGTATCAGCAACAGCTGACAGCAGCCGGGTATGGCGCAATCACCACGGAGATCCTCTTCCCGGCGCCCGCGTTCTACTACGCCGAAGACGATCACCAGCAATATCTCGCCAAGCATCCCAATGGCTATTGCGGGCTTGGCGGCACGGGAGTGAGCTGCCCGATCGGGCTGGATGCCTGACGGAAAGGCGGGCCGGATTGAAGCGCTGTCGTCCACATGATCGTGGCAGCGCGCCGATGGCCAACAGTGACCGGCAGCGTTATCACGATCAGGCAGCGCATGGGAGTGCATGCCGGGCAACTTGAATGGCCACGTCGGAGACGACGTGGTCATCTTTTTGCGCCGCGTCCGCCAGGCATGCTTGCGATGGCGGGGTGTGTCTATGAAGCGAATCGGTTTGGTGAAGCTGCGCAGCGATCCACATGAGCCAGTCGCCACGGCAAGTGATGCAGACAACCGTTCAATGCATCCCCGCCGCTGCTCGGTGCGCGATCGACAGCACGAGAGAGTTGCTGCGGCGCGCGTGCAGGAACCGGTTTGGTGAATCATTGCAGCGAGCCAATGCCGTGCATCAGCTATACCGGCCTGAATCGGTTGGATTAAACAAATTCCCCGGCGAACATGCCGCGCAGTTGGGCAAGCGTATCAGTGCGCTCCGGATGCAATTGCCGCATGCAAGCCAGCGAAAAGCCCACCGGGCTGGTGCCAGGTGCGGTGATGACGCCATCGGCGCTGACAACTTTTTCGTGGCGATAGTGCGCCGCGCCCGCGTACGGCACCACGTGCTCCTGCAGGAATGCCAGCGCGTTGCTGGTGTGCGCGCGCTCATCGAGCAGGCCTGCATAGGCGAAGGCGAGGGTGGCGCCGCAGATCGCGGCGACCGGGCGCTGCTGCTGCACGCGCTCGGCCAGCAGACCGCTCAGCCCAGGGATCTCGCCGGCCTGCCAGCGCTCGCTGCCGGGCAGGATCCACAGGTCGGCCTCAAGCGGCGCCAGATCCGAGAGGGCAAATTCCGGGGTGATGCGCAGGCCACCGATGGACTGCACCGGCTGTCCATCGATGCTGGCGATCGCGACCTCGTCGCCGAACCACTCGCGTGCCGCCGGCAGCACCACGCCGATTTCCCAATCGGCCACGCCGTCGACCATCACCACTGCAATGTTTGCCATTGTCGGTTACGCCAGTTGAGGGAACCCGGATTCTAGGCAGTGCGCGTGCGCCGGGTGTAAGCGATATGTGGAGAGAGGTATTGCTGCAGACGCCGGTCGGTCCTGGGCCGGTGCTCGGCACAGTCGCCAGCATGCTGGGCCCTGTGGTCGCCTGTCTATGTGCGTGGCAGGTGCGGATGTGGCACTCGCTGCAAGTGGCGGTACAGATCTAGGTGCAGGCAGCGATGCGCCAGCAGGTACCGCTATCGATACGTTTCGATGCGGGTGGGCGAGGCATCGCGCGCTGCTGCCGCCGTGGACCTTTCGGCGTGTCTGCCAATACCTGGATCCGGCCGTCAATCTCACGAAAACCAGACCCCAGAAACGACAACGCCCACAGCCAGAAGGCTGCGGGCGTCGATGTGGCAGAACAACGTTGCTGCGATCAGCCGGCGAGCTTGTCGGCGATGGTCTTGCGCAGGGCCTGTAGATCCTTGGCGAACGTGTCGATGCCGCCGGCCAGCTTTTCGGTGGCCATCGGGTCGGCGGCCAGGCCAGAAGCGAAGCTATCGCTGTCGATCGGGGTGATCTGCGCGTTGTCGGCGTCGGCCGGCGAGAGCTTGCGCGGCAACTCGCCGTGTTCGGCGTCGAGCTTTTCCAGCAGATCCGGCGAGATGGTCAGGCGGTCGCAGCCGGCCAGCGCTTCGATCTGCGCGGTGGAGCGGAACGAGGCGCCCATCACCACGGTGGACGAGCCACGCCGCTTGAATTCGTTGTAGACGGTGCGCACGAACACCACGCCCGGATCTTCGTCGATGCTGGCCGGGGTCTGCCCCTGGGCGACGTAGTAATCCAGGATGCGGCCCACGAACGGGGAAATCAGGAACACGCCGGCTTCTGCGCAGGCCAGTGCCTGGGAGCGATTGAAGATCAGCGTGAGGTTGCAGTCGATGCCTTCGCGCTGCAGCTGACGGGCGGCTTCGATGCCTTCCCAGGTCGCGGCAATCTTGATCAGGATCTTGTCCTTGGACACGCCACGCTCGGCGTACATCGCGATGAACTTGCGCGCCTTGGCGATGGTGGCCTGCGTGTCGTGGGCCAGGTCGGCGTCCACCTCGGTGGAGACGCGGCCCGGCACCAGTTCGGCCAGCTTGACGCCCACGCCGATGGTCAGGCGGTCGGCGACCTCGTGGATGGTGGCGGTGCGATCGTCGCCGCCGTGCTCGCGGCCCCAGGCCAGTTCGCGTTCGATCAGATCGGCATAGACCGGCAGGTCCAGCGCCTTTTTGACCAGTGTGGGATTGGTGGTGCAGTCGACCGGCTTCAGTCGCTTGATGGCATCGTAATCGCCGGTGTCGGCAACGACGACAGACAGGTCGCGCAGTTGGGCAAGCTTGGAGGGGGATGCGGTCATGCGGGTTCTCTCGAATCGTGGAACGGGTCGTGGATAGGACGCAGCGCGCTACGTTAGCGCGCTTAGCGCGGGAAGTCGCCCGCAGCTGCAGGTTGATCGTGCACGGCAGTCACGCGCAGGCGCAGGTCGCGTCCGTCGGGCGTGCGCCAATCAATGCTCTGACCGACCGACAGGCCAAGCAGCGCACTGCCGACCGGCGCAAGCACCGAGATGCGGCCGTGCTGCACATCGGCCTCGTGCGGATACACGAGGGTGAGCGTATGCCGTTCGCCATGCAGTTCGTCTTCGCATTCGATGCGTGAGTGCATGGTGACAACATCGCCAGGAATTTGGTCGGGCGGCAGCACGCGGGCGCGGCCCAGTTCATCGCTCAGCGCAGTGGCGGCGGGGTGCTTGTTGAAGGTCGGCGAATCGAGCAATGCCTCAAGCCGGGCAAGGTCGTGGCTGGATACCAGAATGGATGGCGGCAAGCCGCTGTTGTGTTGCGAAGTCATGGCAGTCTCCTGACGAATACGGCTTGCCAAGACGGCAAGCAGCATCGGCAAGATGAGGGCGCCATGGGCAGATCGCAATGCGGGGCCGCGTACCCGACTGCCTAGCTTCGAGCGAGGCACTGGAGCGCTAGGCCAGGCTCCCAGTAGTGCGGCGATCTCATGAGGATCCTGCTTCGATCAGAACAGAACGGTGACGTAGAAGAACGTCGCGCATGCGAGCGCAACGCTTGCCGTGTGCGCTGATTGCTCACCTGTCTCAAGCGAGCTTTACCACACGGCTGTTGTACGTTGTGTCCCGTAAACACCAGACAAACAAAAGGCGACACTCTCGCGTCGCCTTCGTACAACACTGGCAGTCCTCGCACCAAGCGCCCGCAACCCTGGTGCAACGCATCCCGACTCTCAAAATTCCAAATCCCTAAGAGCGGCTAACAAAATGTAGCGCGCAGTCGTCAGGTGGGCGTGGACGGCGCGCTCAGGACCGCAGTGTCCGCGTGGTACATGCCGATTCCGAGCACCGGCCGCGCCCGCCTGGCGGTGAGCGCAGTCGTTCTGTTGGCTGCTCTAAGCGGCAACCGCCTTCGGTCCCGCTGCAGGCTGATCCAGCGTGAACAGGCTATCGGGCAGTTCCTTGAACAGCTGCGATAGCTGCTCCAGAAAAGCGGTCATCGCCGAGCTACGCCGCCAGGCCATCGCAATACGGCGGCTGGGCTGCTTGTCTTCGCGGAAGCGGATCAGGCGGATATTGTCCGAGCGTGCGACCGGCGGCTTGACCGCGAGCAGGGGCAACAACGTCACGCCGACATTGGCAGCCACCATCTGACGCAGGGTTTCCAGGCTGGTGGCCTGAAATTCGGATTTTTCCAGCGCGCCGGCCAGATGGCAGACATCCAGTGCCTGGTCGCGCAAGCAGTGGCCATCTTCCAGCAGCAACAGACGCTGCTCGGACAGATCGTCCAGGGTCATGCTGTCGTGGCGCGCCAATGGGTGGCCTTCCGGCACTGCCAGCACGAAGGGCTCTTCGAACAGAAATTCGGCATGCAGTTGGTCGTCCTGCAATGGCAGGGCAAGCAGCGCAGCATCCAGGCGGCCCTCGCGTAACTGGTGCATCAACTGGTCGCTTTTCTCTTCGATCAGCAACAGTTCCAGGCGCGGAAAACGCTCACGGATGCGCGGCACCACATGCGGCAACAGGTATGGCGCCAACGTGGGAAAGATGCCCAGACGCACGGTGCCCGCTTCCGGGTCCTGGCTGCGGCGTGCGGCTTCCTTCATCTGTTCTACTTCGGCCACGATGCTACGCGCACGCACGGCGGCTTCGCGGCCGGCCGGGGTCAGCATGACCTTGCGCGGCGCGCGCTCCACCAGCGATACGCCGAGCTCGTCTTCGAGTTTCTTGATCTGGGTAGACAGTGTTGGCTGGCTCACGAAACACGCCGTCGCGGCGCGTCCGAAGTGCTTGTGGTCGGCCAGGGCTACCAGATATTTCAGGTCACGCAGGTTCATATGCAGCAGCCTTCATTGCGGTGACGGGGAACGACTGGAGCGTGCTGCGAGCTTAGCGCCCGGGCTGGCCGGGTGTTAAGCAGGCGCTCGCTCATGCGGCCTGGGCCACGTTATCGGCAGTGGCAGGTGCGCTGGAGCGGATCAGATGATCGAATGCGCTCAAGGCCGCCTTGGAACCTTCACCCATCGCGATCACGATCTGCTTGTACGGCACCGTGGTGGCGTCGCCAGCGGCGAACACGCCCGGCACATCGGTCTGGCCGCGGTCGTCGACGATGATCTCGCCGCGCGGCGACAGCGCTACCGTGCCACGCAGGAACTCGGTGTTCGGCAGCAGGCCGATCTGGACGAAGACACCCTCCAGATCGATGTGCTGGATGTCGCCGCCGGTACGGTCCTTGTAAACCAGGCCGGTCACCTTCTGCCCGTCGCCGAGCACTTCGGTGGTTTGTGCGCTGGTGATGATGCGCACGTTGTGCAGGCTGCGCAGCTTGCGTTGCAGCACTTCATCGGCGCGCAGCTTGTCGTCGAATTCCACCAGCGTGACATGCGCCACGATGCCGGCCAGATCGATCGCCGCTTCCACGCCGGAGTTGCCGCCACCGATCACTGCCACGCGCTTGCCCTTGAACAGCGGGCCGTCGCAATGCGGGCAATACGCAACACCCTTGTTCTTGTACTGGTCTTCGCCGGGCACATTCATTTGCCTCCAGCGCGCACCGGTGGACAGAATCACGGTCTTGCTCTTGAGCGAGGCGCCATTGGCCAGCTTGATTTCGATCAGGCCATCGGCGCCGGCTGGAATCAGCTGCTCGGCGCGCTGCAGGTTCATGATGTCCACCTCGTACTGGCGCACGTGCTGCTCAAGCGCGGCGGCCATCTTCGGGCCTTCGGTTTCCTGCACGGAGATGAAGTTTTCGATCGACATGGTGTCCAGCACCTGGCCACCGAAACGCTCGGCCGCCACGCCGGTGCGGATGCCCTTGCGCGCGGCATACACCGCTGCTGCAGCACCAGCCGGGCCGCCGCCAACCACCAGCACGTCGAACGCCTCTTTCGCGGCGATTTTCGCAGCGTCGCGCTTGGACGCGTTGGTGTCGAGCTTGGCGACGATCTGCTCCAGCGTCATGCGGCCTTGGTCGAACAGCTCGCCGTTCAAATACACGGTGGGCACTGACATGATCTGGCGGGTTTCCACTTCGTCCTGGAACCACGCACCGTCGATGGCCACGTGCTTGATGCGCGGGTTGAGCACGGCGGCAAGATTCAGCGCCTGCACCACGTCCGGGCAGTTCTGGCACGACAGCGAGAAATAGGTTTCGAACTGGTAATCGCCATCCAGGTGCTGCACCTGCTCGATCAGTTCGGCAGCCGCCTTGGACGGGTGGCCGCCCACCTGCAGCAGCGCCAGCACCAGCGAGGTGAATTCATGGCCCATCGGCAGCCCGGCAAAGCGCAACGAGATGTCCTGCCCCGGCGTGGTCAGCGCGAACGAGGGCTTGCGCTGGTTGTCGTCGCGGTGGATGTCCAGGCTGATCTTGTCCGAGAGCAGCACCAACTCTTCCAGCAGGTCGAGCATTTCGCGCGAACCAGGGCTTTCGTCGATCGATGCGTTGATTTGAATCGGCCGCGTCACCCGTTCCAGGTAGGCGGTCAGCTGGGTCTTGAGATTGGCATCCAACATGGAAAACTCCTGGGAATGGGCAAGGGGAGGGCGTGGCGTCGCTGCGCAAACGCAGGTCGCCGGGGAGGAAGGAGGTGAACCGCAGCCGGCGCGATGTCGGTAATGCGTGCTGGCGATGGCTGGCGTGCAGCCCTGCACCGGCTCCGGTTCACCCCCGGCCCGATGAACCGGGCCGGGGATGCGCGGCAGCTTAGATCTTGCCGACCAGGTCCAGCGACGGAGCCAGGGT
This sequence comes from Xanthomonas prunicola, assembly GCF_002846205.1. GTDB lineage: Bacteria > Pseudomonadota > Gammaproteobacteria > Xanthomonadales > Xanthomonadaceae > Xanthomonas > Xanthomonas prunicola. The sequence goes on along the minus strand of NZ_PHKV01000002.1, from coordinate 48,655 downwards.
CTTGGCGCCTTCCTTCCACTTGGCCGGGCAGACCTGGCCAGGATTGTTGGCCACGAACTGTGCCGCCGTCAGCTTGCGCAGCGTCTCGGTGACGTCGCGGGCAATGGAGTTGTCGTGGATTTCCAGGGTCTTGATCACGCCTTCCGGATTGATGATGAAGGTGCCGCGCAGGGCCAGGCCTTCTTCTTCGATATGCACGCCGAAGGCGCGGGTCAGCTTGTGGGCCGGGTCGCCGATCAACGGGAACTTCGCCTTGCCCACGGCCGGGGAGGTTTCGTGCCACACCTTGTGCGAGAAGTGCGTGTCCGTGGTGACGATGTACACCTCGGCGCCAGCCTTCTGGAAGGCAGCATAGTTGTCGGCGGCGTCTTCCACTTCGGTCGGGCAGTTGAAGGTGAATGCGGCCGGCATGAAGATCAGCACGGACCACTTGCCCTTCAGGCTGGCCTCGGTGACTTCGATGAAGTTGCCATTGTGGTACGCATTCGCCTTGAACGGCTGAACCTGGGTGTTGATGAGAGACATTGCGTTTCCTCGTGCGGTGAAAGGGGGCGGGGGATGGAACAGACGCCATAGTAGGCAGGAGCGATAGATTCCTCAAATCGATTGATGGAATTATATAGATAGGCTGGAGCTATCGATTCTTCAGGCGGAATCTAGTGCAACCGTGGCGTACGCCATCGTCGATAATGGCCAGCCGATGTTGCGCATGAGTGAACAGTCCGTATGTCCGACGATCTCGCTGCCATTCCAGCCGATCAGGTGCTGCGGCGCGCCGCCGAACGGATCGAGCGCTGCGATGCCGAGGCGCTGCTGCTGCATGCGCTGGGGCGTGATCGCGCCTGGTTGTTCATGCACGGGCGCGATGCGGTGCCTCTATCGGTCGCGCAGGCTTTCGAGGCGTTGGTGCAGCGCCGCGAGGCCGGCGAGCCGGTCGCCTACCTGACCGGCTCGCGCGGATTCTGGACGCTGGACCTGGCCGTCTCGCCGGCCACGCTGATCCCGCGCGCTGACACTGAGCTGCTGGTGGAGCTGGCGCTAGAGCGCTTGGACACCTCGCCGGGCCGTCGAGCCGCCGATCTGGGCACCGGCAGCGGTGCGATTGCGCTGGCCATCGCCAGCGAACGTCCGCAGTCGCAGCTGATCGCCACCGATGCCAGCGCAGCGGCGCTGGGGATGGCGCGTCGCAACGCGGATCGCCACAGCTTGCCCAATGTCGATTTCCGGCTGGGCAACTGGTTCGCGCCATTGGCGGGGGAGGCCTTCGACTTAATTGCCAGCAACCCGCCGTATATCGCCGCGCACGACCCGCATCTACAGCAGGGCGATCTGCGCTATGAACCGGGTAGTGCGCTGGCCTCCGGCAGCGACGGGCTGGACGATATCCGCCTGATCGTGGCCGATGCGCCTGTGCATCTGCTACCGGGCGGCTGGTTGCTGCTGGAACATGGCTGGGACCAGGGGGCTGCAGTGCGGACATTGCTTGCCACAGCCGGTTTCGACACGGTAGCGACCTACCAGGACCTGGAGCAGCGCGACCGGGTCACGCTGGGGCGCAAACCGCTGGCCTAGTTTTGTGGAGGCCAGTGTATGGCGCACCTGTCAGGGTGCCTGACAGGCATGTCCCGTGGTGTTCATCTCGGCCGCTTTCGAGAGCGCGCCTGAGGTATCGCTTTTCCTGCTGCGTTGCAGGAATACGGTGCCAACCGCGATTAGCGACCTAGCGTGCATGGGAATGACCATCACCGGCGCTGATTTCGCCGCCACCACAGCACTGGCTTTGCGGATGTCGAAGAGTAGTATCGCCAGCGTAGCTTGGAGGCCTGAATAACAAGGCAGGATGCGCGTGATGAACCCTGAAAAGACCGAGAGCCGCGACACCTCCTACCGTGCACGCGCAGCGCGCGATGCGCAGATCTTGCGCGGGATGGTGAGTAGCGATGCCCACCTCGACACCAGGCTGGGCAGGTTGCCGCATGACGAGTTTCCACTAACGCCCACGCGCGGATCGCTACTGCCGCTCCCACCCGTACGCCCTGCCGCAACCCCTGCGGCTTATCCCCCTGAGGACGATCTAATGAAACTGCACCATTTGGCCGCTGCCGCCATCATGCCCCTGGCTGCTGCGACCACCGCCGGCTGTTCGAAAGGTATCGATGTCGGCAACGATGGCGCAACCGGTCACCTCAATCCACACCCGGTTAAGCGCTACGAAGTCATCGCCACATCGCACGCACCGGGACCGTGGGATTCGTTCGAAGGTGCCTACATCGGGTATGACGTAATTAATACGGAATGCGTTCCAATGATTCCGGTCATCGGCGAGCAACATGTGCCCAATACCTCGCTGGATGTGCCAATGGTTCGTGTGGATGACCACACGTGGAAAGGCTATTTCTACCGTGATGCTTTGCTGGACGAGGACTACTTCAAGCTTGGCGTGTGCCACTGGGATGTAACAAGCGTGGGCGTCAGCGCGATGGCGCAAGGGGTAAGGTTTGGATGGGGCGGCTTGCTAAACGAGCTTCTGCGTGACAGTCCTGAGACCAGCTATTTCAAGAAGAATGTGTATGGAGACCGGTCTTTTTCTCGCGATGGAGCACCTAATTATTCTCCTCTTCGGCCAGAGTACAAAAGCAGCCCGGATGATTTCTTTCCGGTAACCATAGCTATCAGGGAAGCTAAGCCATGAAAGTAAACGATCAAGTGCTTGCCGATGCCGCCAACGACTCATACGCCAATCGGTTGCAAAGTGATGTCGAGAAAAATAATAAGTACGTTTCCTTGGATGGCGGCAAATATCAGCTATTTGGGTATGCGAATGATGCTGCGACTGGGTTTCACGCGACCGCGTATCAGAACGTAGCAACGGGTGAGGTTGTCATCGCCTATCGCGGAACCGACCCTGGATTGTTCTCTGGCGAAACCAAATCGGAAAAAGCTGATCACGCGCTCACGACGTTGCAGGATATCGCCGTCGACGCCAAGATGGTGCGCGACACTGTCAATGCGCAAAAGCCAGCAGCCGATGCATTCACCGAGCAGATGATTGCCAAGGCGGCTAAGCAAGGTATTCCAAAGAGCCAGGTATTCGTCGCCGGCCACTCGCTGGGCGGCGCAGTGGCGGAAATTGAGGCTGCTGAGCACGGCCTGCGTGGCGCCACCTTCAATGCCTTCGGTGCTGCAGAAATGATCAATGGTTCACCGCAGCCGGGTTTTCACCTCACCAATTACCGTATGGCCGGCGACGTGGTGAGCGCAGCGAGTCCGCATGTCGGTGAGGTGGTGTCGCTGGCTAGCAAAGAGGATATCCAGAGCCTGCGTGCCGGTCGGTATCTGGATGCGCCGGCCGGGTCCGCGCCGCCCAATGCGTTGATCGCGATGCGGCTGAGCGACCACGGCGGGCAGCAGCATTTCCACAGCAAGAGCCCGGACAACATCCTGGAGCCACATCGCTTCCAGGAGGCTGTGCAACGCTACGCCGAGCACAAGGCCGGCATCGACCATTTCGGCAGAGATGTATCGCAAGCGCGCGCGGAACTATCCGAATCGCTGCGCCAGATGCACGGTAACGGCGGCCAGGGCGAGTTATCGCCGAATCTCCGGCGGCAATTGAATGAATATCTGGCCCTGAATGCCGATCCGGCCATCCGCGACAACATTGAGCGCAACGCTCCTGTACAAGGCGTCGGGTACGGCCTTCAATACGGTGCCGATCTTGTCCGTGCGAGCGGCCAGGCCGTGAAGGGTGTAGACGAGGGCGTGGAGGCGGTAGCGCGCAAAGCTGGCGTCTATATCGCTCCAATCTTGCCTGCGGTCAGTCTCGTGGGTGACGCGGCGCATCTGCACGGGCAGAGCATCGATGCAGCGGGCCGCATTGTGGGTGATGGCCTGGAATCAGCCAAAGGTCTTGTTGAGCGAGGCGCCCACGCTGCAGCCGAGGCCGTGGTGCAGCGTGTCCATGATCCTCGCTTCCAGGCTGGCGCTGCCAACGCCGTCAACCACATCGTCGATACCTATGACGCCGCTAGGGTTGCGTCGCACACGGTTGCGCAAAAATACCAGGACGGCGTGCATGCGGTCACCGAGGGAATTGATCGGACCGAGCGCACCGTGAAGCAGGCCTACGGCACGACCAAGCACGCGCTTTCCGAAGGCGTGGAGCGGGCCGAACACGTTGCCACAAAGACCTACGACGCCTCCAGGCACGCAGTCTCGCAAGCCGCAGACACGGCCGTGCGAAGCGGCACGCAGATGTACGAATCCGCCAAGCATAGTGCCTCGCAGGGCATCGACGCCGCCAAGCATGCGGCAGGTCAGGCCTATGACACCCTGACCCATCCTGGTCAATGGTTTCAGCGTGAGGCGCCAGCGCATGCACCGACGCAACCGCAAGCGCCTGCGCCCGCCGCGGTGCATCCTCAGGCTACGCCGCACGCTCCAGCTGCACACTCTTCCACGGCGCCCGCTCCCGGCCACCATGGAGCTCCCTCCGGTGCGCATCGTGCGCCTCACGCCAATGGACACGGCATCGCCGCGCTGTCGGCGGCAGATCAGGCCATGTTTGCGCGCATCCGTCAGGACGCGCCGGCACATGTAGGCGACGCGCATGTCGCGCAGGCGATGCTCGACGCCAAGCGGAATGGCATCACCGACGCCGGCAAGATTGACCGCGTGGCAATGGTCGGCGACACCATGTGGGTGGCCGGCACCACCCCGGGTTTCCGCGCCGCCACGGATATATCGCAGCAGCCAGCACCGATGCATGACACGTTGCAGCAAGCGCAGGGGCTCAATCAGCAGCGTGAGCAGCAGGTGGCGATGGATGCACAGCAACGCCAACACGATGGTGCCAGCGCCAGAGGCGCGTCGGCAATGGTGTAGCCGGTTCGGCGCCGCGGACGCCGCAGGTCATTGCAACCTGCTCAGGCAGGTCGGCATGCGCTAAGTTGGTTAAAATCCAGGTCTTTGCGTCGGAGCCACCATGCGCGCGCTATATCCCAAGATCGAACCGTTCGACAGCGGCATGCTGAAGGTCGACGACCGCCACACGCTGTACTTCGAACAGTGCGGCAATCCGCAGGGCAAGCCGGTGGTGATGTTGCACGGCGGCCCGGGCGGCGGGTGCAACAACAAGATGCGGCGCTTCCACGACCCGGCCAAGTACCGCATCGTGTTGTTCGATCAGCGCGGTTCCGGCCGCTCCACGCCGCATGCCGATCTGGTCGACAACACCACCTGGGATCTGGTCGCCGACATCGAGCGCCTGCGCACGCATCTGGGCATCGATCGCTGGCAGGTGTTCGGTGGCAGCTGGGGTTCCACATTGGCACTGGCCTACGCGCAGACCCATCCGCAGCAGGTCACCGAGTTGGTACTGCGCGGCATTTTCCTGCTGCGTCGCTTCGAGCTGGAATGGTTCTATCAGCAAGGCGCCAGCCGTTTGTTCCCGGATGCCTGGGAGCATTACGTCACTGCGATTCCGCCGGTGGAACGCGCCGATCTGATGTCTGCGTTTCATCGCCGCCTCACCAGCGATGACGAGGCCACGCGTCTGGCTGCAGCCAAGGCCTGGAGCGTATGGGAAGGCGCCACCAGCTTCCTGCATGTGGACGAGGACTTCGTTACCGGACACGAGGACGCGCATTTCGCCCTGGCGTTCGCGCGCATCGAGAACCATTACTTCGTCAACGGTGGTTTCTTCGAGGTCGAAGATCAGTTGCTGCGCGACGCGCATCGCATTGCCGACATTCCCGGTGTGATCGTGCACGGCCGCTACGATGTGGTGTGTCCTCTGCAAAGCGCATGGGATCTGCACAAGGTGTGGCCCAAGGCGCAGCTGCAGATCAGCCCGGCCTCGGGGCACTCGGCGTTCGAGCCGGAAAATGTCGATGCCTTGGTGCGTGCGACCGACGGGTTTGCCTAAGTGATTGCTTGCGTGTCGATCGGGGTTCGCTTCGGTCGACGTGCTTGATCAACCCGCGGGTGCGCTGAAGTGCAATGCAGTGAAACCCAGGTAGGAGCGCGCTTGCGCCCGATGCAGCCCTGCCGGTAACGCTCCGTCACGCGTAAGCGCGCTCCTGCTGATTGCTGATGCTCAACGCGTCGGTGATGCAGTTGCCAATCGCCGCGATTCAGGGCACCAACAATGCCTGCGCCAGCGGCGGCAAGATGCGCGCTAACCGCGCTGCCCAGGCCTGTTGTCCGGCCGCATCGGCAATCAAGTCCTGGCGGATTTCCAGTTCCACATGCAGCAGGCCGCGGCCTTCGCCATGGACCGGGATGGCGTAGTCGGTGGCATCGCTGACCGCATACGGCTGATTGTCGCCAACCACCAAGTCCGGTTCCGCACGCAAGGCATCCAGCAAGCGATGCGCCAGCCGCGTGTCGCGGTGGTACAGCACGCCGGCATGCCAGGGCCGCGCGGTGCCGGCCATCACCGGGGTGAAGCTGTGCATCGACACCAGCAGCGTCGGTTGGGCGCGCTGCGCGCGTGCATCCAGTTCGGCGGCGATGCGCGCGTGGTATGGCGCGAAGATTGCATCGATACGTTGCTGGCGATCGGCGCCGGTCAACGCCAGGTTGGCGGGAATCGACGTGCCGTCGCTGATGTCCGGCATCCGGCTGGCCGCGCCATCGGGCCGGTTGCAGTCGATCACCAGGCGCGAATAGGTCTGCGCGATGGCGATGGCATCCAGCGCCTCGGCCAGCAGATCGGTGACCTGCGCAATGCCGATATCCCAGCCGATATGGCGGTCCAGTTCAAACTGCGGCAGTCCCAGGTTGGCCAGCCGTGCCGGCACGCGCTGCCCGGCGTGGTCGGCGATCAGCAACCATGGCGATGCCGCCTGCGGGTTGTGCACAGTAAATGGCGCCGGATCGTCGGCACCGAGCAATGGTTCGATTGCGTCCTCAGCCACGCGCAGTGCCATCCAACGCGTGATCGACCAGATACAGGCCGGCCCACAGTTTGGGATCCATCTGATAGCCCTCGGCCATCTTCTGCACCAGCCAGGCACCGACCTGCGCCCGTGGGATTTCGTGCACGGTGATGTCTTCGCTGGCATCGCCGCCGCCGTCGCCGACCTTGCGCAAGCCGGTGGCGCGCACGAAGGCGATCTTCTCGCTGCTGGCACCAGCCGAGGTGGGGCCGATCATCAGCACTTCGGCGTGCGCGGCGGTCCAGCCGGTTTCTTCTTCCAGTTCGCGGATCGCCGACAGCTCGATCGACTCGTCGGCATGCACATCGCCCACCAGCCCGGCCGGCATTTCGATGGTGCGCGCCTGCAGCGGCACGCGGAACTGTTCGACGAACAACATCGCATCGTCCGGGGTCACCGCCACGATGATCGCGGCCAGGCCGCCGGCATGCACACGCTCGGAATACTCCCAGGTGCCACGCACGACCATGCGCTGATACTTGCCTTCGTAAACCACGGTGGGCGGGGTGTCGTGTCGGTTCATGGGTTCGGACCTTGTGCAAGGGAAACGGGAGGAAACGGTGCGGGGACGCTGGTGGCCGCGTCCAGCAGGCGGCGCCGGGTGAGCGGGCCGAAGCGCAGGCTCTCGCACAAGCCAGTCAGCATGTCCGCATCGGCGTGTGCACGCGTGAAGCCGGTTTCGGTAAGCGCCAGCGGCGCATCGAGCGCAATGGTGGTCAGCTGCCGCCACAGCAGCGCGTGTTCGCGCTGTTCGCGCAGCCGCACCGCCATTTGCGCAGCGCCACGTAAGCGCAGGAACGGAATTTCGTCGATGCGCTCCAACAGCGCATCCAGGCTACCGAAGTGCGCCAACAGCACCGCCGCCGATTTGGCCCCGATGCCGGTGATGCCGGGAATGTTGTCGATGGCATCGCCGCACAGCGCCAGATAGTCGGCGATCTGGTGTGCATGCACGCCGTGGCGCGCCTTCACGCCGTCCATGCCCCAACGCTGGTTGCGCGCGTAATCCCATTGCTCGTCATGTTCGAGCAATAGCTGCGATAAGTCCTTGTCGGCCGACACGATCACCCCGCGCAGGCCTTGCGCGCGCACGCTGTGCAACGCGCTACCGATCAGGTCGTCGGCCTCGTACTCGCGGTGGGCCAGCACGCTCAGGCCCAGCGCCGCGCACAGCGCCTTGCAATGCGCAAACTGGCGTCGCAGTGCATCCGGTGCCGGCTCGCGATTGCCCTTGTAAGCGGGGTAGATCGCATGCCGAAAACAGCTGTCCAGTGCTTCGTCGAAGGCGATGGTGATGTGCTGCGGGCGCTCGCGTTCCAGCAGGTCCAGCAGAAAACGCGCAAAGCCGTGCACCGCATTGGTCGGCCAGCCTTGCGCGTCCTGAAACTCGTCCGGAATCGAGTGCCAGGCACGGAACACGTACAGGCTGGCATCGATCAGGTACAGCGGCTCCGGGCGCGGGCCGCCTGGCAGCGCCGCGGCAATGGCGCCCGGCAGCGTGCTCACGGGGTCCAGTCGCGCAGCAAGACGCGCGGGTCCGGACGCTCGCGCTCGGGCACCTGCATGCGCGGCGTGCCGATATGGATGAAACCGGCGATGCGCTCGTGTTCGCCCAGGCCCAGATAGCCGGTCACGGCCGGGTCGTAGGCCATCCAGGCAGTCAGCCACTGCGCGCCGAAGCCATGCGCCTGTGCGGCCTGCAGCAATGCAAAACAGACGCAACCGGCGGTGAGCAGTTGCTCCTGCTCGGGCACCTTGTGTTCGGGGCGCAGCGAGGCGATCACCACGATCACGACCGGCGCGTCGCCGAAGCGCCCACGTTCCTTGGCAATGGCTGCGGGCGATGCCAGCGGGTCGGCGGCCAGAGTGCGCTCGGCGAGGAAATCGCCCAGTGCGGCGCGCGCGTCGCCGCCGATGCGCAGAAAGCGGAACGGCACCAGCTTGCCATGGTCGGGCACACGCACTGCCGAGGTCAGCATGCGCAGCAGGGTGTCTTCATCGGGCCCAGGCGCACCGAGTTGTTTGGATGGAACCGAACGGCGCGCGTCCAGCGCCTGAAGTGAATAGGGTGCGTGCATAAATCCGGGTCGGAGCAACGAGGCATTGAATTATAGACGGCCCCTTCCTAACGCTCGCCGCATCATGGCCGGCAGAGGCCGTGGACCCTGGCGAGATGCAAGGCGTGTGGATTGTCCGGAAGAGCTCGCCACGCTCAAGGCTTAACCCACGCGTGCGGATAATGCCGGTCGGCAAGCTCCACCGCGGCATAGCGAGCTAGGATGGCTGCTCGACGCGCAAACCCTGGGCGGTCACGAGTAAAGTGAGAGCTGAGTCACACTTAACAAACGAACGAACCGCCTACCATGCGAAGGCGGAATTTGGGGCCGCGTCTGTTTTTCCTCGTTTGAATATTTTCACGCCTGCAGAGGCGGGGAGCCTTTGCGCATGACTTTTCAGCCCAGTCCGTCGGGACACCCGGGCCGTGACCAACGCTTGCTCGAGCAGGCGCACGACGTGTTCGTGCCGGCGCTCGCGCAGGTGTTTGCTGCTGCAGTCGCGCATTTCGACGATGTGCTGTTTGACCGTGCCGAATCCGCTGGCGCGTCGCAGTTGCTGTTTCTCGATGGCATGCGCGAATTGCGTCGCAAGCGCGAAGAGGTTGCCAGCCAGTTCCGCCAACAGCTGGAAGACGGCTGGCAGGCGCTGGTGCTGGGCACGCCGTTGTCGGCCGAAGTGGTGCTGGCCGGCGACATGGGCACCGGCCCGCTGAGTCTGGTACCCGAGCACGTGCTGGAATCGCGGCTGGCGGTGCGCAATCTGGCCACCGTGCTGTTGCGTGAATTCAAGCAGGTGCTGGCGCGGGTCGACCGCCGCCTGGGCTGGATCGCCGGTGGGCTGGAATTGATGGCCGACACCAACCCGATTGGTCCGGAACATCTGGGTGTGGCGATTCACGAAGCCTTCGCCACCTGCGACCTGGCGCCGGAAGTACGGCTGGTGCTGATCAAGCTGTGCGAACGCGATCTGGCCGAGCCGATCGGCAAGTTGTATGCGCGCCTGGACGAGACCCTGGCCAAGGCCGGCGTGATGCCGGAGATGTCGCAGCCCAAGCGCGCGCCACCGCGCATGCAGCCGCGCGGCGACACGCCCGAAGAGCGGGCCCAGGCCCAGGCTCAGGGCGGTCATGCCGGGATGGGCGGCGACGACCCGGGCGATCAGTACGCGCCTGCCTGGGCCAACCGGTTCCTAGACCGCTGGGCGCATAGCCGCGGACGCATGCAGGCCGCGACGCAGCGCGGCCATGCCGACGGCGGCAGTGCTGGCGGCATGGACGGCGAGGCCGATCATCCGGGCGGTAGCCAGGGCATGCTGCTCGAAGCGCTGCACGAGTTGCTGCAGCAGACGCGCAGCGTGCGCGACACTGCTGCGTCCGCAGCAACGGTAGCGGTCGGCCAGCAACGCCCGTTGAGCCAGCGCGAAATGATGTCGGTGCTGTCGCTGCTGCAGGCCACGCCGAGCGCGACGCTGCAGGCGGCCATCGGCGACGACGACGAATCGTTGGCGCAGCGGCTGAAGAACGAAGTGCTGTCCAGCGCCACGCGGCTGGGCGTGGACCCGGCCACCGCAAAACTCGACCCGATGGACGAAGATGCCATCGACCTGGTCGGCATGCTATTCGACGTGATGCTGGACGAGCGCGATCTGGAAAATCGCTCGCGCGAAATGATCGGCCGTCTGGTGGTGCCGTTCGTCAAGGTCGCACTGCTGGACCGCAAGATGTTCGTGCAGAAGACCCACCCCGCGCGGCGTCTGCTCAACTCGTTGGCCGAGGCCTGCGAAGGCAACAACGGCGACAGCGCTGCCGAGCGCGTGCTGATGGGCAAGGTCGAAGAAATCGTCGACCGCCTGGTGGCCGAGTTCAACGAGAACCTGGCGATCTTCCTCACGTTAGAAGAAGAATTCCGCGACTTCCTGTCGCAGCATCGGCGTCGGGTAGAAATTGCCGAACGTCGTGCCACTGAAACCCAACGCGGGCAAGAAAAGCTGGAACTGGCCCGCAGCCGCGCGCTGTCGGAGCTGGAGCAGCGCGTGCCCGAAGGGGCCGGCCTGCCGAGGGCCGTGGAAGATTTCCTGCGCCAGCCGTGGCTGCACCACCTGACCATGGCGATCCTGCGTGATGGCGACGAAGGTCCGGGCACCATCGAAGCGCTGGCAGTGGCCGATGGCGTGCTGGAGGAACTGGCAGAAGCGCGCCGGCATATCGTCGGCAAGCCATGGCTGCAGGTCTGGCAGCCGGCGTTGCACCGCGTGTTCGCGAGCGTAGGCCTGCACGGCGATGCGGTGGTGGTGGCGATTACGGCGCTGCACGATACCTTGCAGGCGATTGCCGAAGCGCGCCCGGAGCTGGAAAAAGCCCTGCCGGAACTACCCCAGGTCAACCTGCCGCCACCGGCCGCCGAAAGCGTCAGCGTGGTGCTGGGTGCCGAAGCGGTGGCGCAGAGCATCGACAGTGCCGATGCCGAACGTTTCCGTGCGATGGACATCGGTACCTGGCTGGATTTTGTCGACAAGGATGGCAAGGTCCAGGCCGGCAAGCTGTCGTGGGTGAGCCCGATCTCGCAGCGGCTGTTGTTCGTCAACCGCCGCGGTGTGCGTTTCTGCGTTGCCTCGCCCGAAGAGCTGGCAGTGATGGTGCGGCTGGGCCGCCTGCGCGAACACATCAACGATGGCGCGTTCGACAGTGCGATGCAGGGCGTGATCGATCGGCTGGACCCGCAGCACAGCGGCACCGTGCACTGAGTAATTCAAACCGCGTATGCAGCCGCCCCCGGCCGCGTCCTTTCGACGGTGCGGTTTATGGCTTGATCGACCGGCTGGACGCTTTGCACAACACGAATAATCCGGTGCGCTGAGCAATCCAGCGCGTTTGTGCAGTGGCCTGGCCACCCGGTGGAGTAGGGCAGCGCGTTATATGGCGCGAGGCTTTGCTAGTGGGTCCATGCGGCTGAGGTGTCGCTATGCTAAGTAGCTCACTTGCAGGTGCAAAACACTGCTATTACCCAGACCTTCCACCACTTGCCCGGCTAAAAAGTCATCGATGCGCGCTGTCATGCTTGCTGCCGTGGGGCGCGGCAGCAATGACGGATGTTTATGTGGTTTTCTTCAGATCATGCCGGGCCGATGAACTGCATTGCCCGCTCGATTACCGAGCCGTGGTCGACCATGCGGTTGTGGCCTAGCCCGTCGGTGCTGAAGAGCTGCGCGCCCGGCCACAGGCTGGCAAAACGCGCACCTTCGTCCCACGGTGTTTCGCGGTCGCGACGGTCGTGGATGATCAGCGCCGGGCGGTCGAACTGAGGCAGGTGTGCCGTCGCATCGAAGTCAGCAAAACGCTTGCCCGTGAGGTCTTCCAGCCAGCTTTCGAACGGTGCGAACGCGGCAGGCGCAATGCCGAATGCGCGAAATTGGCGCTGCGCACTGGCGGCTGGCGCCAGCAACGGTGCGATCAGCACATAGCGCGCGGGGCGCCACACCGGGTCGTCGGCAAATACCACCGAGGCCGCGCCGAGCGAGTGGCCAATAAACGCGGCCGGGCGGCCGAAGCGGCTGCCGAGGGCACGCACCATTTTGACAAAATGCGGCATATGGCTGATTCGCCCGCCGCTCAAGCCGTGCGCCGCCTGATCGAACGCCACGACCGCATAGCCGAGTGCGCGCAACTTCGGCACCCAGGCCGCAAAGCGCAGCGCGTAACTGGCCCAGCCATGCGACAGCAGCACATACGGCTGCTGCGCCGGATCGCCCCACTGATACACCGCGATGTCGATGTCATCGATTCGCAGCGTGTGACGCTGCATATCAGTCAATGTGGCCGCGATCGTGGCCGCCTGCCGGCGCCCAAGTGCTGTCGGGATGACGAAGCGACGTGCCAGATAGCGGCCGGTGGGGCCAGGAGCGAGCCGACTGGCGCAGGCCAGGGCGCCGCGTAACAGGCGCGCGCGCAGCGGGGCGATGGATGAGCTCATGAGGCATTTCCTGCGAAGAGAGGGCAGCATCTAGTCGATGACAAGATGGCGAGCAGTCTCGTGCGCGCATCTTGTCAACGTCAAGATGATTTGCTCCACTGCTGTCTCCATAAGCGAAGCTGCCCATGCCGCCCTCGTCCACCACCGCCGCCTACCACCACGGTGATCTGCCGGCCGCGCTGCGGCGGGCGGGCTGGGACTTGCTGGGCGAGTCCGGTTTGCGCGGGCTCACCTTGCGTGCCTGCGCCCGCCGCGCCGGTGTGTCGCACGCTGCCCCCGCGCACCACTTCGGCTCGCTGGACGGACTTCTGGCGGACGTGGCGGCTGACGGTTACGAGCGCATGCTCGCGCGCATTCTCGCCACGCAGCGTGAGGTGGACGACCCGTTGATGGGTTGCGGGCTGGGCTATATCCGGTTTGCGCTGGAGTTTCCGCAGCATTTCCGGCTGATGTTGGGCTTGGATGCGCGCGCGTTGCGCTGGCCACGCTTGACCGAAGCCAGCGCTGCGGCGATGGCGTGCCTGCGCGAGACGGTGCGTGCGCAATGGATTGCCCGGCACGCTAGCGACCCGGGCGCCGCGTTGCTAGAGCAGCGCACCGTGCTCGCTTGGAGCGCCGTACATGGTTACGCCTCCCTTGCCATCGACGGGAAGCATGAGGCGTTGCTGGGCATTGCCCCTGAGCTGGTTTTTGCGCCGCTGCTGAAAGGGTTGCTTGAGCCTTAGTGCGCCCTCTTCGACGATTTTCGGAGCTTCGACGGTCAGGCCGTGACTGCAAGGCGCTAGGAGAATGGGCTGGGAGCGCGATGAGGCATGCGCTCAACTTCGGCATTGCCTGCACTTGCATAGCCGCAAGGGTCTCGAATGCGATCTGACGCCGGCATGACGTGTTTGAAGCGGAATACGCATTCGACGCGGAATACGGTCGGGTTGCGCTCTTGTATGCGGCAGCCGGCCCCCGTTTCCCAGCGAGCCGCTGCGGCCACACGGCCGTTGATTTGCAGGTCAGGGCGATCACGCGTGCGTGTGACGCCGGAATCAGCGCTGTGCTGCAGGCGACATCCTTGATCTGCGTATCGTGCCGCTGGTGTGCCGGCGCGTATCGCGCAGTACAGCTGCAGCGCCGTCGTCCAGAACGATTCTGCAAGTTGCCTCAGGCAACTCCCCGAAACTCGTCATCCGGCTCACGGGTGCCACCAAGCCAAAATGGGCGCTGGACCGATGCATCAGCGGCTGCTCACCCTCAGCCACTGACGCTCTCGCCGAGAGAATGATCCAAGCTTCGCCACCTGCGCGCGCCGCGCTCTGCTAGCATCGCCGCGACTGGGCGCAAGACCGGAGCAACGCATGGCTCTGCAGGTGCTGGTGCTGAAAGAACGGGCCGATGGCGAACGCCGCGTGGCGGCGACGCCGGAAACGGTCAAGAAACTGGTTACGCTCGGTGCCGGCGTGTGGATCGAGCCGGGGGCCGGCCGGGCCAGCAGCATGGACGATGCCGCGTATCTGCAGGCCGGTGCGCAGCTTGCCGGCGTCGATGCCGTGGCGCAGGCCGATGTGGTGCTGTGTGTGCAGGCGCCCTCCACTGACACATTGCTTCAGTGCAAGCCACACACGGTGGTGATCGGCATGCTGGCGCCAGACGCGGATCCGGCGCGTGCGCAGGCATTTGTCGCGCGCGAGTTGATCGCATTCCCATTGGAGCGCCTGCCGCGCACCACGCGTGCGCAATCGATGGACGTGCTGAGTTCGCAGGCCGGCATGGCCGGCTACAAGGCGGTGCTGATAGCCGCGCAACTGGCACCGCGCTTTTTCCCGATGCTGACGACTGCGGCCGGCACCATGCGTCCGTGCAAGGTGCTGGTAATCGGCGCGGGTGTGGCCGGGCTGCAGGCGATCGCCACGGCCAAACGATTGGGCGCGCAGGTGGAAGGCTTCGATGTGCGACCGGAAACGCGTGAGCAGATCGCCTCGCTGGGCGCGCGGTTTCTGGACCTGGGCGTGAGCGCGGCCGGTGAAGGCGGCTACGCGCGCCAGCTCACCGATGACGAATGCGCGGAACAGCAGCGCCGTCTGGCCGAACATCTCAAAAGCGTGGACGTGGTGGTGTGCACCGCCGCAGTGCCAGGCCGGCCGGCGCCGAAGATCGTGACCGCCGAGATGGCGCGCGGTATGCGCACCGGCAGCGTGATCGTGGATCTGGCGGCGGAAACCGGTGGCAACTGCGCCGCCACCCGCCCGGGCGAGACCTATGATCTCGACGGCGTGGTCGTCGCCGGCCCGCTCAATCTCGCCAGCCAGGGCGCCGTGCATGCCAGCGAGATGTTCGCGCGCAACGTCTACGCATTCGCGGCCTTGTTGATCAAGGACGGCGCGCTGACCTTCGATTGGGACGATGAGTTGCTGGCGAAGACGCGGTGGTCGGCGCAGGCAGCGAGCAACGGGTAGCTGCGGCAGAAACTACATCGCGAGCGATCAGCCCAGCACGGTGCACAGCGGATCGTGAGCAGCCATCGGGCGGTGCGGATGTCCTGCAAGTCATCTGATCTTGTCGCTCGCAGAGGTGTTGCCGTTCGCGCTACCGCAAGAGGTGGCGGTTCCATTTGTGCCGCCGGACATTGGGCGTTGGTCGGCGTCTTCAGTGCCGCGTTTCGGGGTACTGGCAGTGTCGTGATGGTGGATGCAGCCCGCCAGGGCCGCGAGTGGGGAGACGCTGTTGCCCAGCGTTTGCGGTCGAAAGCGTTGCAGCGCTGTGCGCTACCCGCCGTACCCGTCTTGCCGTAAGAGGGTATGACCGACACCGGCCAGTGCGCGTGGCTGACGTTAGCGGCGGTGGCGCTGCAAGACGCGATGCATCGCCCGTGATGGATGGCGACCGTCCACGAACACAATGCATAGCGCCTGATCACTCAAGACCGTCTGCTATGTGCGCTGTCCCGTTTCCCATCGCGCATCAGTCCTGGACCGGCGGATGCTCGCGTAGCCAGGTGCTGCGCTCGGTCGGGCTCATCTTCTGCCAGCGCTGCTGCAGTTCGTTGCGCTGCTGCGGGTTAAGCGTGCGCATGCGGTCGAACAAGGCCTTGGCCTCACGACGTTGCTCCGGGGTCATGTTGCGGAAGCGGTCCATGCCGGCCTTGGCCTGCTTGCGCTGCTCCGGCGTCATGTCCAGCCAGCGGCGAGCGTGCCGGTACATCCTGGGGCGTTCTTCGGGCACGTCGTTCCAGCGCTCGCGTAGCGCATCGATCATGACCTGGCGCTGCTGCTGGGTCAGTTGGTCCCACTCAGGCATCGGGGTCTCGTCATGCGGACCCTGGCCGCGTGGGCCAGGTCCATCCATGGGTGGGCCCGGTGGCGGTCCGGGCGGGCGGTCCTGGGCCAGCGTCAAGGCGCACGGCCCGGCGCACAGCAGCAGGGTCAACAACAGGCGGGTGGTGTGGGTCATCGTGCTCATTCCATGGCCAGGGCAGTGTCGGACCCGAGCCAGACGTAGAGGTCCGGGTTCTGGGTCAGCAGGTCGTCGGTATCGGTCGTGGCACTGCCGCTGGCAACCAACTGCGTCGGCGCGGTGCCAGACGGAGCGCTCTGGCTCGGACGCAATTGCAGGCCAATGCCGATCGCCAGCAGGCCCGAGCACGCGGTGGCCAGTAACCAGTAGCCGCGCCGGCTACGCGTGGTGGCCGACGCGTGGCGGGCCTGACGCAGGCGCGCCAACGTCTGCGGCGGCAGGCTGGTCAGCGCCGTGGCATGCAGCTGACGCAGTTGCGCATCCAGCCGAGCGGTGTCGTGGGAGCGGTTCACAGGAAATCCTCGAACTGTTTTTGCAACGCGTCGCGCGCGCG
This sequence comes from Xanthomonas prunicola, assembly GCF_002846205.1. GTDB lineage: Bacteria > Pseudomonadota > Gammaproteobacteria > Xanthomonadales > Xanthomonadaceae > Xanthomonas > Xanthomonas prunicola. The sequence continues at coordinate 31,853 of NZ_PHKV01000002.1, read as the reverse complement.
CGACAGGTGGGTTTTGACCGAGCCTTCGGAGCAGCCCATCGCCTTGGCGGTGGTGGCCACGTCCAGGTCTTCGAGCACGCGCAGGGTGAATGCTTCGCGCTGGCGTGCCGGCAGTGTGCGCAGTGCATCGACCAGCCGTTGGTAGGCCTGCTGATGCTGGTGTTCGTCGACCGGCCCGGTGCCGGGGTCGGCCCAGTCGATGGGGCCTTCGTCGTCGGCGCGCTCGGCCGGCGCCCAGAATTTCAGGCGAAAGCTGCGCCGCCGCTGCAGGTCGATGATGCGGCTGCGCAGGATGCTCCAGAACAGCGGCGTCCATTCGGCGGCCGGGCGCTCGCGGTAGCCGAGCAGCTTCACCATGGCGTCCTGCACCGCGTCCAGCGCATCTTCGCGGTGCCGCAAGCCGGCCTCGGCAAAGCGGAACGCACGCGGCCCGATGCCGGCCAGGAAGGCGTCCAGCGAAACCGGCGCGGTGGCGGCCGGTGCGGCAGGTTGTGGATCGAAAGGGGTTCCCACCAACACAGCGTAGCTTCCGCGGGGACGATACGACGTCAACGGGCGAGCGCGGATTCGGTTGACAGGCGCCTGCACGCGCGCGGCGTGGGTATGATCGGCGGGCCGCACCGGCCAGTGGAGCGAAAGACGATGAGCGACGGATTCGTAGCGCTGTACATCTTCATGCTGGCGGCCATCGCCGGCCACGTGATCATCTCGCGGGTGCCGGTGATCCTGCATACGCCGCTGATGTCCGGATCCAACTTCATCCACGGCATCGTGCTGATCGGCGCGATGGTGGTGCTCGGGCATGCCGACACCACGTTGGAAAAAGCGCTGGGTTTTGTCGCAGTGGCGCTGGGCGCGGGCAACGCAGCGGGTGGTTACGTCGTCACCGAGCGGATGCTGGAGATGTTCAAGTCCAGCAAGAAGCCGCCGGGCGGGGATGCGCCATGAACGTGTCCACCGTCGCGCTGCTGTCGTGGTTGGTGAAGGCCAGTTACCTGGTCGCCGCGACCTTGTTCCTGCTCGGCCTGCAGCGGATGGCGTCGCCACTGACCGCGCGCAGCGGTATCCGCTGGGCCGGGTTGGGCATGTTGATCGCCACTGTGGCCACGTTCTTCCTGCCCGAGTTGCACAACGTGCCGCTGATTTTGGCCGCGTTGGCGATCGGCACCGGCGTGGCGTGGTGGTCGGCCAAGAAGGTCGCCATCACCGACATGCCGCAGATGGTGGCGCTGTACAACGGCATGGGCGGCGGGTCGGCGGCGGCGATCGGGGCGGTGGAGCTGCTGCGGTTTTCGTTCTTCGCCAACCGTGACACGGCGCACTGGAGCGCGCAGGCGATTGCCGAACTGGCAGCGCGGCGGCCGGACATCACCACCGTGGTGCTGGCGGTGATCGGGTCGGCGATCGGGGCGGTGTCGTTGTCGGGGTCGATCATTGCCTGGGCCAAGCTCGACGGCCGGCTCGACCGGCGGGTGACCTTCCCCGGCCAGCAAGTCTTCAACCTGGTGGTGGCAGTGGCGGTGCTGGTGCTCGGCAGTTGGGCCGCGAGCAGTCTGCAGCCGCTGGCGATCATCGCGTTCTTCGTCGTGGCGTTGGCGTTGGGCGTACTGATGACGCTGCCGATCGGCGGCGCCGACATGCCGGTGGTGATTTCGCTCTACAACGCGTTTACCGGGTTGGCGGTGGCGTTCGAGGGGTATGTGCTCGGCAATGAGGCATTGATCATCGCCGGCATGATGGTGGGCGCGGCCGGTATCTTGCTGACGCGGTTGATGGCCAAGGCGATGAATCGGCCGATCAGCGGTGTGCTGTTTTCCAACTTCGGCGGTGGCGGACAGGCGCAGGAAATCAGCGGGACGCAAAAGCCGATCGAGGCCGGCGATGTGGCGGCGATGATGGCCTTTGCCGAGCGGGTGGTGATCGTGCCCGGTTACGGCATGGCGGTGGCGCAGGCACAGCACAAGATCTGGGAGCTGGCGCAACGGTTGATCGCGCGCGGGGTCAAGGTGAAGTTCGCGATTCACCCGGTCGCCGGGCGCATGCCCGGGCACATGAACGTGCTGCTGGCCGAGGCCGGCGTGCCCTACGACCTGATCGCCGATATGGACGATATCAATCCGGAATTTGCGAGTACGGATGTGTCGTTGGTGATCGGTGCCAACGACGTGGTCAATCCTGTCGCAAAAACCGATCCGGCCAGCCCGATCTACGGGATGCCGATCCTGGATGTGGTCAATTCGCATAACACGGTGGTGATCAAGCGTGGCAAGGGGACTGGGTTTGCCGGCATCGAGAACGCGCTGTTCTATGCCGACAACACGCGCATGTTGTACGGCGATGGAGCAGAAGCGGCAGGCGCGCTGGTCAGCGAATTGAAGGCGCTGGATGGGGGCGGGCATTGATGTGCAGGGCGCTGCGCGCCTGGCCCCGCACGACGCAGGTGTGCCTGCGATGAGCGAACGTCCACCCATGTCCCTGCGTGCCGGGAACGCGATTGACGATCATGCCGAGGTGCCGCCGTTCGACACGGTACGTGACGAGGTAACGGCACAGTATCTCGAGCGTTACTGTTGCGGGATCCATCACCTGGACAGTGTTTCGTGGCGTTTCTATTTGCCACATCTGCTGCAGCACGCGCTGCGCAATTGTGCAAATGCGGCATCCAATGCCACGGATGCATTGTTGGAGTCGCTTCGACCGCCGGATCGGGAGCCACCCCGCTTCGGCAGCCTGTCCGCTGCCGAAGAACGCATGGTCATCGCGACCTTGGACACGCTGGCATTTACCGACGGATCCGAATGGACCGAATCTGCGCAATGCGCGCTCGAGGAGTACTGGGCACCCGGCGCCATCTATCGCTGAGGTCTTCGGGTCCTTGAGCAACGCCGAACGCGTCCGGACGCGCGTTCGTGGCTGTGGCATGTCAGCGCTTGTCAGCCGGTGATCACACCAGCCTGGCAGTGGCCGCTACGCTGCAATCAGACTCAGCGCGCCGCCCACCACGCCACCAGCAGGGCTGCGACGTAGCACAGCAGGTCGAAGCCGTTGTTGGCCAGTTGCAGCAGCGTCCAGGCCAGGCCGGTGCCCATCTTCTGTGCCGAGGTCCACGGATCCAGGCCGAGCGGTCCGCCCAGTTGCGCCGAGGCGATGCCCCAGTTGGTGCCGATGATGATCAGCGCTGTCGTCACCACGGCCACGCCGATGCGCAACCGGCCGGCGTGCAGGGTGCCCAGGCGCAGCATCCAGACGATCTCCAGGGCTGCGACCACGGCCATCCAGCCGGCCTGGTTGCCCAGCGCGAGTGCGATGAGCAGCCAGGCGATGAGGGCGGTGACGCATCCCAGCAGCAGGAGCGGGGGCCAGAGCCAGTGGGCAGTTCTGGCGGACGCGGTGGTGGGCGGCATTGGAGCTCCTGACAGTGCGCACATGATAGAGCGCAAGCCGGCGTTTGCGACGCGTGGCGCGCCACGGCAGTGCGGCTGATGGAATGCAGCGTCGTCGTCGCTTGGCGGGGCGGCCGGCGGCGACGCCGTCGTGGTCGGCTAGAATGGCCGACTTGCGCGCGACCTGCGCGGCCCCATATCCAGCTCATGTACTCCCGTAGCAGCGAACCCGTCCAGTTCGAACGCGATTGCGATGCCGTCATGGTGCCGCAGGGCGATTCGGTGACCCTGCCCGCAGGCAGTTACGGCTATATCACCCAGGCGCTGGGTGGCAGCTATACCGTCTTCGTCGAAGGCAATCTGTTCCGCATTGCCGGCAAGGATGGCGATGCGATCGGCAAAGAGGCCCCGCCGGGGCTGGAACTGCCCGACAACGCCAGCGACGAGGAAGTGGAAGCCCTGGTGTGGCAGCAGCTGCGCACCTGTTTCGACCCGGAAATTCCGTTCAACATCGTCGATCTCGGGCTGGTTTACGAGGCAGTGGTCAGCCATCGCGAGGAAGACAATCAGCGCCGGGTCGACGTCAAGATGACGCTGACCGCGCCCGGCTGCGGCATGGGTGAGATCCTGGTCGATGACGTGCGCAGCAAGGTCGAAATGATCCCGACCATTGCCGAGGCCGACGTCGAATTGGTGTTCGACCCGCCGTGGGGCCGGCATATGATGTCCGAAGCGGCCCGTCTCGAGACCGGCATGCTCTGATCGTCAGGCGCCATGTCCGTAGATGTGGCGCCGCGTCCTTTCGCCCGCCATACAGGAATCTTCCGGTGTCCGTGTCCTTCGCTTCCACCCGTTCTCCGTCGCCGCGCAGCGCCGACGAACTGTCCGTGATCCTGGCCGCGCCCGGTTTCGGGCTGCATTTCACCGACCACATGGTCGCCATTTCCTGGAACAACGAGCAGGGCTGGCATGACGCCCAGGTGCGCGCCTACGGGCCGCTGCAGCTGGACCCAGCCGCCTCGGTGCTGCATTACGGCCAGGAAATCTTCGAAGGCATCAAGGCCTACCGGCATGCCGACGGCTCGATCTGGACCTTCCGCCCACAGGCCAATGGCGAGCGCCTGCAGCGCTCGGCGCGCCGTCTGGCGCTGCCGGAACTGCCGGTGGACCTGTTTGTCGAATCGCTGCGTCAGCTGGTCGCCGTGGACGGCAATTGGGTGCCGTCGGCGCCGGAAACCAGCCTGTATTTCCGCCCGTTCATGATTGCCGACGAGGCGTTCCTGGGTGTGCGTGCGGCGCACAAGGCGTCGTACTACGTGATCGCCAGCCCGGCTGGCCCGTATTTCGCCAAGGGCGTGGCGCCGGTGTCGATCTGGTTGTCCACCGAATATGCGCGTGCGGCCAAGGGCGGCACCGGCGCGGCCAAGTGCGGCGGCAATTACGCCGCCTCGTTGCTGCCGCAGCAGAAGGCCTACGCGCAGGGCTGCTCGCAGGTGCTGTTCCTGGACCCGGTGGAAGGCAAATACATCGAAGAACTGGGCGGCATGAACGTGTTCCTGGTCTACAAGGACGGCACGCTGGTGACACCGGAACTGTCCGGCAGCATCCTGGAGGGCATCACCCGTGACAGCATCCTGCAACTGGCCCGCGACCGCGGCATGCAGGTGATCGAGCGCAAGGTCGCTATCGATGAGTGGAAGCAGGGCGTGGCGTCGGGTGAAATCACCGAGGTGTTCGCCTGCGGTACGGCGGCAGTGGTGACTCCGATCGGCGAGTTGAAGGGCGATGGCTTTACGGTGGGCGATCTGTCCGCGCCGGCGGGCGAGGTGACGATGTCCCTGCGCCAGGAACTGACCGACATCCAGTACGGACGCCTGCCGGATCGTCACGGCTGGCTGGTGCGTTTGTCGTAAGCCGACATAGTTCGTCAAACAAGGGCCTCCGTGTGTCAACGCGGGGGCTTTTTTGTTTGCAAAACAGCAAAAACGACGTTTTTTGACCTGGGATACGTCGAAGTCAGCATGAGTCCGATGTGAATTACGTCACATATACGTAACTTAATTCTGCAAATGACCAACTGTGTATTGTCCAGTTTGGTTTATTTGGGATAGGTTCGCTGAACGGATCGATAACAGGGGGCGATCCGGGCCTCTGGGGCATTCGCCATTGCGACGGTTCCGGAAATACCGCTTCGGCGGTTCTCTTGACTGGAAGGGAATTCGATGTCTAACGCGTCGTTTCGTCCGCGCCACCGTGCGCTCTGCATCCTGGGTGCCTCCGCACTGACCTCCCTGCTGCTGGCAACGCCGGCGTTCGCCGGCGATGTCTACCTCGATGGCCTGGCCACCGCGCAGACCCATCAGAAGTTCATCGTGACCTACAAGAACGGCAGCAGCGCCCTCAGTAGCGCGAGCGTGTTGACCAACTCGTTGCGTACAGCAGCGCGTGCGCTGCCGACCAAAGCCGGCAAGCCGCTGGGCCTGAACAGCGTGCGCCGCCTGGCGGTGGGACCGGAGCTGGTGCAGGCCGACCGCGCGCTGGATCGTGCCGAAGCCGAAACCCTGATGCGTCAACTGGCCGCCGACCCCAACGTGCAGAGCGTGGAAGTGGATCAGATGCTGCACGCCGTCCTGACCCCCAACGACTCTCGCCTTTCCGAGCAATGGGCCTTCGGCACCACGAACGCCGGTCTCAACATCCGCTCGGCCTGGGACAAGTCCACCGGTGCCAACGTCGTGGTCGCGGTGATCGACACCGGCATCGTCAGCCATCCCGATCTCGACGCCAACATCCTGCCCGGCTACGACTTCATCAGCGATGCCACCGCCGCGCGCGACGGCAACGGGCGTGACAGCAATCCTGCGGACGAAGGCGACTGGAACTCGACCAGTGGGTGCTCCACATCCAATTCCAGCTGGCATGGGACCCATGTCGCCGGCACGGTGGCAGCGGTGACCAACAACACCACCGGTGTCGCCGGCACTGCGTTCAATGCCAAGGTGGTGCCGGTGCGCGTGCTGGGGCGGTGCGGTGGCTCGCTGTCGGATATCGCCGATGCCATCATTTGGGCGTCCGGCGGCAGCGTCAACGGCGTGCCGGCCAATGCCAACGTGGCCGAAGTCATCAACATGTCGCTGGGCGGCGGCGGCAGCTGTTCGTCCACCATGCAGAGTGCGATCAACGGTGCGGTCTCGCGTGGCACCACGGTGGTGGTGGCGGCTGGCAACAGTTCGGCCAACGTGTCCGGCTCGTTGCCGGCCAACTGCGCCAACGTGATCGCGGTGGCGGCCACCACCTCGGCCGGTGCCAAGGCCAGCTATTCCAACTTCGGCGCCGGAATCGATGTCTCCGCACCGGGTTCGGGCATTCTATCCACACTCAATAGCGGCACCACCACCCCGGGCAATCCCAGCTACGCCTCGTACAACGGTACCTCGATGGCGGCCCCGCACGTTGCCGGCGTTGTTGCCCTGGTGCAGTCGGTTGCACCGACCACGTTGACGCCTGCCGATGTAGAAACGCTGCTGAAGAACACCGCGCGCGCCTTGCCGGGCGCCTGTTCGGGTGGTTGCGGTGCGGGCATCGTCGACGCCGACGCGGCAGTGACCGCGGCCATCGCCGGCAGTAATGGCGGTGGTGGTGGCGGAACCGGCAACACCCTGACCAATGGCACGCCGGTAAGCGGCCTTGGCGCGACCGCAGGCGCGGAGTTGAACTACACCATCACGGTGCCGGCCGGCAGCGGCACGCTGACCGTCACCACCAATGGTGGTAGCGGCGATGCGGACCTGTACGTGCGGGCCGGCAGCGCGCCGACCGACACCGTTTACGCTTGCCGTCCGTATCTCGATGGCAACAACGAAACCTGCAACATCACCTCGCCGTCGGGCATCTACTACGTGCGGATCAAGGCCTACAGCACGTTCTCCGGCGTGACCCTGACAGCGAGCTACTAAACGCGCGCTCGCTGGGTGCGTTCCCTGGCCATGCCGCCAGGGAACGCTGCCTCCTTCGCGTCACCTCATCTGCAATGTCTCGTAAAGGTCTGCCGTTTCGGCAGGCGCGGGCGAGCTGTTGCCGCTCGGCCGGAAGGGACACCGGTCAATCGTTTTCATGGGCCTGGCGCCCGTGCAGTTGCCGGCTCCGATCCGCTGCATGCGGCGAAGGCCGGTCCTCTCGCCGCAGCTGCGGCACCTCTCCAATAAGGAACGATCGATGTCCAATGTGTCGCAACCTCGTGCGCCCAGGTGCGCGCTGGTGGTGTTGGGTGTTTCCGCGCTGACGTCCCTGCTGGCCGTGCCGGCATTCGCCGGTCAGGTCAATCTCTCTGGCTTGGATTCGCAACCCACGCTGGAACGCTTCATCGTCAAATACAAAGACGGCTCCAGTGCGGCGGTGAGTCCCACCTCGATGCGCGCATCGCTCAATTCCGTTGCCAGTGCGATGCCGGCGCGCGCCGGTCGTGCGCTGGGCCTGAACCACGTGCGCCGTACTGCGCTGGGTTCGGAGGTGCTCAAGACCGACCGTGGCCTGGACCGCGCCGAAGCCGAAACGCTGATGCGCCGCATCGCGGCCGACCCCAGCGTGGACTATGTGGAGGTCGACCAGATCATGTACCCGGTGCTGACCCCGAACGACACGCGTCTGTCCGAGCAGTGGGGCTTGGGCACCTCTTCGTCCAGCATCAACGTGCGCCCGGCTTGGGACACCGCCACCGGGACCGGCGTGGTGGTGGCGGTGATCGACACCGGCATCACCAGCCACCCGGATCTCAATGCCAACGTGTTGCCGGGCTACGATTTCATCAGCGATGCCACGCGTGCGCGCGACAACAATGGGCGTGACAGCAATCCGGCCGATCAGGGCGACTGGACCACTGCTGGCCAATGCCGCTCCGGTTCGTCGGCCTCCAATTCCAGCTGGCACGGCACCCATGTGGCCGGCACCATTGCGGCGGTCACCAACAACAGTACCGGCGTCGCCGGCACTGCGTTCAATGCGCGCATCGTGCCGATCCGTGCACTGGGCGCATGCGGTGGCTCCACCTCCGATATCGTCGATGCGATCGTGTGGGCCTCGGGTGGCGCTGTGTCCGGTGTGCCGGCCAATGCCAACCCGGCCGAAGTGATCAACATGTCGCTGGGCGGCAGCGGCAGTTGTTCGAGCAGTTACCAGAACGCGATCAACAGCGCGGTGTCGCGTGGCACCACCGTGGTGGTTGCTGCCGGCAACAGCAATGCCAACGTGGCCAATTTCACCCCCGCCAGCTGCGCCAACGTGATTTCGGTGGCGTCGATCACCTCGGCCGGCGCGCGTTCGAGCTTCTCCAACTTCGGCAGCACCATCGATATCTCCGGCCCTGGCTCGGCGATCCTGTCGACCTTGAACAGCGGCACCACCACGCCGGGTTCGGCCAGTTACGCCAGCTACAACGGCACCTCGATGGCGGCCCCGCATGTGGCCGGTGTGGTGGCGCTGGTGCAGTCGGTCGCCAGCCGTCCGCTGACGCCGGCGGCGGTGGAAACGCTGTTGAAGAACACTGCGCGTCCGTTACCGGGCGCTTGCTCGGGCGGCTGCGGCGCGGGCATCGTCAACGCGGCCGGTGCAGTCAGCCAGACCCCGTAAGACGGCACCTTGCCGGCATCGCGTCGGGTCTTCCCCGACGTGGCTGTCGGTGGTTTGAAACCTGCATTGCCCCGCTTTGCGCGGGGCAGTGTGCGTTTGGACAGCGGCAATTGCCGGGTCGCCAGATAGGGCTGGCAGCGATGGCTGAATGAAGTGTCCACCCGCACAGGGGGGCCGCTTCAGTGCACCCGATGGCACGCCGATAGCCTCCCCACGTGAGGCATGCACCATCTGCATGCCCGCACATCGGGCACGTCGCATCGCAGTAGCGTTAGCGCGTTGCCATCCAGGTTGCCAGATCCTTGGGGAGGGATGGAGTCATGTCGTATCACTCAGTTGGCGCACTGCGCCGCGTTGCATTCGTCTGCGCGTTGTCGTGCACGTTTCATGCCGTCGCTGGCGAGGTCAGTCTGCAAGGATTGAATTCCAGCAGCACGCATCAGCGCTTTATCGTCAGCTACAAGGACCGCGTCGGCAGCAGCCGGGCGACCGGGTTGTCTGCGCCATGGGGCGACATCGCGCGCGCTGTGCCGGAGGCGCACGGACGTGCGCTGGGTTTGTCGGCCACGCGCCGGCTCAGTGGTGGGCCGATGTTGCTGGTGGCTGACCGCAAGCTGGACCGCGTGGATTCGGAAAGCCTGATGCGGCGCCTGGCCGCGGACCCAGCCGTCAAGCGCGTGGAAGTGGACATCCTGATGCGGCCATTGCTGGTTCCCAACGATCCGGGCGTGCCACAGCAGTGGGCGATGGGCGCGACCGCCGCCAGCCTCAACATCCGTTCGGCCTGGGACCGCTCCACCGGTAAAGGCATCGTGGTGGCGGTGATCGACACCGGCATCACCAATCATCCGGACCTGGCAGCCAATGTGTTGCCCGGCTACGACTTCATCGTCGACCCGGCCACTGCGCGCGATGGCAATGCGCGCGATGCCACTGCCACCGACCAAGGCGACTGGGCTGCGGCCAACGAATGCGGGCCTGGCACGTCGGCATCCAATTCCAGCTGGCATGGCACACATGTGGCAGGCATCGTGGCGGCGGTCGGCAACAACGCGGTGGGCGTGGTCGGGACCGCGTTCAACGCCAAGATTCTGCCCTTGCGGGTGCTGGGCCGATGCGGCGGCTACATGTCCGATATCGCCGATGCGATCGTGTGGGCGGCCGGTGGCAAGGTCAACGGCGTGCCGGCCAATCCGAATCCGGCCACGGTGATCAATCTGTCGCTGGGCGGCGCGGGAACATGCTCGGCGACGCTGAACAACGCCATCACCGCGGCGGTGACACGTGGCAGCGCGGTGGTCGTGGCCGCCGGCAACAGCAATATGGATGTCTCCACCAGTGTGCCGGCCAATTGCGCGAATGTGATCGCAGTGGCGGCCACCACGTCGGCCGGCGCCAGGGCCAGCTTCTCCAACTTCGGCAACGGCGTGGATATCGCGGCGCCCGGGCAATCGATCGTGTCTACGCTCAATACCGGAACCACGGTGCCGGGCAATCCTGCGTATGCGGTCTATAGCGGTACCTCGATGGCGGCACCGCATGTGGCTGGTGTGGTGGCGCTGATGCAGTCGGTGGCCTTGAATCCGCTGACGCCGGCAACGGTGAAAGCCCTGCTCAAGGCCAGCGCACGGCCATTACCGGTGGCCTGCACACAAGGGTGCGGGGCAGGGCTGGTGAATGCTGATGGCGCAGTGGCGGCGGTGATCGCTTCGACCACGTTGACCAGTAATGCGGCACGCACCGGACTGAGCGCAGCGCTCTCCGATTCGCTGTATTACCAAGTCAATGTGCCCGCCGGCACACGTTCGCTCAAGGTCACGCTCGCCGGTGGCAGCGGGAATGCCGACCTCTCGGTACGTGCTGGTGCGTTACCAACCGATGCCGCGTACAGCTGCCGCAGCATGTTGCCGGGCAATGGCGACAGCTGCACGCTGGCGGCGCCGGCAGCGGGTGTCTACTACGTGCGCTTGAAGGCAACGCTGGGCTTTTCCGGCGTTAGCGTCACCGCAGCGTATTGAGTGACCTCGGCGCGGTGTTGCTGGCGCGCCGACAGATGCTGATGACCGCTGGAGTGCGGCCCTCGTCAGCGCATGCGTGCAGTGTGGCGTCAGATCGGCTGGGTGTCGAAGTCCAAGCAGATGATCGACCGTGATGCATCGCGCGAGTCGAATGCTGAGCGAGTGACGCGCGCGCAGGCACGCGTGCGCCGTGGTTAGGCATTCACTCGCACAGTGCGCACGCGCGTGCGGCGAGTGCATGCAACAGCTGGGCGCCCGGCAATTCCAGCAGCAACCCACGCTGGCCGGCATTGATCCATAGCGCGGGTGCGTCCAGTGCGGTGGTTTCGACCAGCACTGGCGCTTGCCGTTGCTGGCCGAGCGGACTGATACCGCCGACCTTGTAGCCGGTGCGACGCTCGGCATCGGCCACCTCCATCATGCGTGCCGACTTGCCTCCGTAGGCGCTGGCCAATTTCTTCAACGACACCCGGCGGTCGCATGGGATCACCACGCAGACCGCCTTGTCGTCGACCCAGGCCATCAGCGTCTTCAACACCGTGTGCGGCTGCAGGCCCAATGCACGTGCGGCTTGCAATCCCTTCGCATCGGCATCGGCCTGATAGTCGTACGGGTGCAACACGTAACGCACGCCCACAGCCTCCAATGCCTTGGTCGCGCGGGTGGCCTTGCTCATGGCGTCAAACCGATTCGAAGCGGTTGGCGGCTACGTTCTTGCGCACCTTTTCCGGATTCCAGATGCGGCCGTTCATGGCAATGTAGACGCCTGCCGGCAGCGATTGCACCGCACCGACTGCGCAACCGATATTGAATTCGGCGTCCGAGCCGCGGAAGCGCGCCGGGTTCAACGCACCGGTCATCACGATGGTCTTGTCGGTGATCGTCTGCAGCACCTTGCCGGTCTCCACCATCGAATCGGTGCCGTGGGTGATCAGCACGTGGCGGGTGGGCTGGGCGGCGATGGTGGCGCGGATCAGCTCGCGATCGGCATCGGTGATGTGCAACGAATCCTTGCGGATGATCGGAATCACCGAAAAACGGAAGGTCACGCCCAGTTCTTTCAAGATCTGGCCGATCTGCGGGTCGCCGATCTGGTAGTCCGATTTATCGTCGAAGTAGATCTTGTCGATCGTGCCACCGGTGGTGACGATCAGGAGGTCTTCCATTGCTACGAATCCTGTAGGGCAAACGCGGTGCAGGCCGCGTGCGGGTCGCCATGATACCGCCCGGCCAGGAGGCTGGCAGTCAGGTGGCGATCGCAATGAACGGGAGTGGTCGAGACTTGCGCTTGGTTGCCCAAGGTGTGGCGGCGCTGCATGCGATTGAGATGCCTTGGCGTAGTCGTACGCCGACACGAGGAAGGGTGACTGCACGTTCGAGGCGCAGCGATCGTTGTGCACGCTGCGCGCATCCCCGCCCAGGTACCGCGTGCGCCGAGCCAGCGTGCACGTAGAGCTGGCATTGAACGCGTTGCCTGCGCGTCGCCAGCGCCCAGCTTCCGCATGCCGCAGCGCAAAACGCAGTGTGATCCACGCACTGCCCCACTGCGCTGGGTGCGTGTGCTACGTCACTAACTTAACAATTAGACATTACAGAAATTGATTTGACATTTCTGCGGTCGATAGTCGGCGGGCCGTCGGTGCAGCGTTGCCGTCGCCATCCCTTTCCCGGAGACACTCATGAAAAAGCCCTTGTCGATGTTGCGCGCGCTCATCTGCGCGATGGCCGTGCTACTTGCGGGCCCAGTTGCCGCGCAGACGGTGACGATCACGCCCACGCAGACCTACCAGACAGTGCGCGGTTTCGGCGGCATGAATGGCGTCGGCTGGATCAACGACCTGACGCCAGCGCAGGTGGATCTTGCCTATGGCAGTGGTAGCGGGCAGATCGGGCTGTCGATCCTGCGCATGCGTATCGACCCGTCCAGCTCAGGCTGGGCAGCCCAGGTGCCCACGGCGACGCGCGTGCGTGCGCTGGGCGGGCTGGTGTTCGCAAGCCCGTGGACGCCGCCGGCCTACATGAAGTCCAACAACAGCTTGATCAATGGCGGCAAACTGCTGCCGCGCTACTACGCCGCTTACACCCAGCACCTGCTGGATTTCTCCAATTACATGTCTGGCAAGGGAGCGCCTCTGTACGCAATTTCCCTGCAAAACGAGCCGGATTGGCATCCCGATTATGAGTCGGCCGACTGGAGCGGCAGCGACTTCGTCAACTACCTCGTGAGCGAAGGCAGCAAGTTCGGCAGCCTCAAGGTCATTGTCGGCGAGTCGGTGGGGTTCAACTTCTCCATCACCGATCCGGTCCTCAACAACGCCGCTGCCAATCAGGCCACCTCCATCGTGGCCGGCCATCTGTATGGCGCGACGCCGCGCGACTATGCCTTGGCGCGCAGCAAGGGCAAACAGATCTGGATGACCGAGCACTACATGGCGGCCAATTTCAATGCCTATGTCTGGTGGTACATCCGGCGCAGCTATGGGTTGATCAGCGAAAACGGCGCAGTGAGCAAGCGTGGCTACGCGATGTCGCAGTTCGCACGCTTCGTGCGTCCCGGATCGGTGCGCATCGGCGCCACCGAGCACCCGTATTCCGATGTCTCCGTCACCGCCTACCGCACACCGGACAACAAGCTGGTGCTGGTGGCGGTCAACACCGGCACCGGCCATCAGCGCCTGGATCTGACGCTACCGTCCGGCGCTGCCGCTCAGTTCGCCAAATACAGCACCTCAAGCACACTCAATGTGGGGTTCGGCGGCAACTACAGCGTGGTCAACGGCAAGACCTCGCTGTATGTCGACCCGCAGAGCGTGACCACGCTGGTCGGAAACTGACAGCGGCAGCCGAAATCCTGCAAGTCGTCGTCAGGTGGCGTGGACGGCGCGCAGGGACCAGAGTGGAGGCGTGTGCATGCCACCCCGATCGCCGGCCGCGTTCGCCTGACGATGATCGAAGTTGGTGTCGTGGCTGCGTTGGGGTGGTCGCGGCTGACCACCTCAGCCAAACGCATGCGCAGCTGCATCGCGCAGGTGTGCATATGGTTTGTTCGACACGCCGATCAACGTGGCGGGCGCTTCCTGCCCAAGCGCGCCGCCATGCCGGGGCCGCCTACCAGGCCCACCACGGCCAGGGCGAGCAGTAGTTCCAGCCACGCCATTCCACGTGCCTGCGGCTGGCTCCAGGCGGCCATGACGCCGTGGCTGAACCAGCCCAGCGCAAACACGCCTGCCCAGAAGCGTGCACGCGCGCTGCGCACTGCCAGTACACCGGTCAGTGCGGCCGGCAGCACGAAGACGATGAGCGCGGCGAGCGGGCGCGGGTCGTCGTGAAACCAGGCCGCGAACAACATCGCCAGTGCCAGCAGCGCGGCGCTCAGCAGCCAATGCATGGCGCGCACGTTCACGGGCTTGCCAGCCGCCGCGCGATATCGGCCACCCGGCGGCCCAGCGCACGCGCCAGCAGCGCTTCGTCCTCGCTCGGTTGCGGGTCGCCGCCAGCGCCGGAAACATGGCTGGCGCCATACGGCGTTCCGCCACTGGTGGTGTGGCTGAGCGCAGCTTCGGTAAACGGAATCCCCACGATCAGGCAACCGTGATGCAGCAGCGGCAGATGCATCGACAGCAAGGTGGATTCCTGCCCGCCATGCATCGACGCGGTGGAGGTGAACACGCCGGCCGGTTTGCCGGCCAGGGTGCCGCTGGCCCATTCGGCGCCCAGGCCGTCGAGGAAATGCTTCATCGGCGCAGCCATGTTGCCGAAGCGGGTGGGGCTGCCCAGCAATAGGCCGCTGCACTCGGCCAGGTCGGCGCGGTCCACGTACGGCGCGCCTTCGTCCGGCACCGGCGGGGCGCTGGTCTGGGTGACCGCAGCCACCGGCGGCACGGTGCGCAGTCGCGCGCTCATGCCGGGCACTTCGCCGATGCCGCGCGCGATCTGCCGCGCCAGCCGCGCCACCGAACCGCCCCGGCTGTAATACAGCACCAGAATCTCCGCCATCGTGTCGTTGCCGCCTGTGTGAGTTGCCGCAGTATCGACCAAGCCAGCCCGTTGCTGCACGCTGCAGGCGCGGCAAGGCCGCGACGACGGCGCATCGGGTACCCTTGCGCGATGTCGCGTGTGAACAAACTCCACCAATGGAAAGAACGTCTGCGCGACCGTGCGCGGACGGTGAGCTTCGGGCGCTTTCTGTGGCGCCGCTTCCTGGACGACCGGCTGTTCCAGGCCGCTGCCTCGCTCGCCTACACCACCGTGTTCGCGCTGGTGCCATTGGCGATCGTGGTGTTCGGTGTGTTGTCGGCGTTTCCCGCATTCAACGAGTGGAAGGACGCGCTGACCGACTTCATCTTCAATAATTTCGTGCCCGGCGCCGCGCGCTCGGTGCAGAACTATCTCAACCGCTCGCTGGAAGACCTGGGCAAGTTCACCGTGGCCGGTATGGTCGCGCTGGTGGCCTCGCTGCTGATCACCCTGCACAGCATCGAGCAGACCTTCAACAGCATCTGGCGGGTGGCAGCCGCCCGGCCCAAGGTGACACGTTTCCTGATTTACTGGACGGTGCTCACCCTGGGCACGATGCTCGCCGCCGCCTCGATGGCGATGGCCGCCTATGTGTTCGCGCTGCCGCTGTTCCGCACCACCGAAGGCCAATGGCTGGCCGAATTCGCCTGGCGGCTGGCGCCGATGGCGGTGGAGTTCGTCTGTATCGTGCTGATCTACCGCGTGGTGCCGCAGCACGTGGTGCGGCTGCGGCACGCGCTGCCGGGCGCGCTGCTGGCGGTGATCCTGATGGAAATCGTCAAGTGGGGCTTCGGCTTCTATCTGGGAAATTTCCAGACCTATCAACGCATCTACGGCGCACTGTCGGCGCTGCCGATCCTGCTGTTGTGGATCTACCTGAGCTGGGTCTCGGTGCTGCTGGGCGCCTCGCTGGCATCGTCGATGTCGGCGTTTCGCTATCAGCCCGAAGCCATGCGCCTGCCGCCGGGTTTCGAAATCTACGGCCTGCTGCGTCTGCTCGGCCGGTTCCGCCAGGCGCGCATCCACGGCGAAGGTCTGGACGAAGACCGCATCCTGGCGCTGGAACCCATGCTCACCGACACGCTGATGCAGGAGTTGCTGTGCGAGCTCAAACGCATCCGCCTGCTGCGGCGCGACGAGCGCGGCCAATGGCTGTTGGCACGCGACCTGGATGTGGTGCCATTGGCCGAACTTTACGAAAACTGCCAGCTGCGCGTGCCGATCGATGACCGCCCGCTGCCGTGCCGCGACGATGCCTACGGCCAGGCCGCCGCCGCCGCGCTGGAACAATTGCGTCAACCGTTGCGCGGCGTGCTGGCGCAACCGGTCGGCGACCTTTACACCCACCTTCCCGGAGATCCTCCATGACTGTGCGTCTTGTCCGCGGCGCCTGTGCGCTGCTGTTGCCATTGATGTTGCTGACCGCCTGCAAGCCCGCCAACGAGGGCACCCCCGCCGCCGGCAACGATGCCGTGCCTGCTGCCGCCACCCAGGCGCCGACTGCGCCGGCCAAGCCCGCCGACCCGGCCGCACCGCCCAACAGCTCGGTGGTGCAGCAGACCGCCGAAATGCCCAAGCTCTCGCTGCCGACCGTGACCGGCGAGACCTACGACCTGACCGCGCACCGCGGCAAGTGGGTGGTGGTGAACTTCTGGGCCACCTGGTGCGCCCCGTGTCTGAAGGAAATGCCCGAGCTGTCGGCGCTGCACACCATGCGCGACACCATCGAAGTGGTGGGTCTGGCCTATGAAGACATCACCAGTGCCGACATGCAGGCATTTTTGAAGGATCACCCGGTCTCGTATCCGATCGCGATCCTTGACCCGTACCAGCCGCCACAGGACTTCGCCACGCCGCGCGGCCTGCCGATGACCTATCTGATCGGTCCGGACGGCAAGGTTGCCAAGCAATTCCTCGGCCCGGTCACTGCGCGCGATATCGAAGCCGCCGTCGGCATCACCGGCAAGGCGGGTTAATGCAGGGGGCGCGTTTCGTGGTGAGCGGGGTGGTGCAGGGTGTGTGGTATCGCGCTTCCACCCGCGAACGCGCGGTCGCACTCGGCCTGGTTGGGCATGCGCGCAACCAGGCGGACGGCAGCGTGGAAGTGGTCGCCGCCGGCAGCGCGGCGGCGCTGGAGGCCTTGGAAGCATGGCTGTGGCAGGGCCCCCCTGCCGCGACGGTCGAGGCGGTGACGCGCACGCCGTGCGCCGTTGCGCCGACTGAAGACTTTGTAACTGGATGAGCGTGCGCCACTGAAGCAGGCCAACAGAGTTGGATTGCCTCGCCGATAACCCTGTCAACGCGATCAGGCGTGTACGGGGAATGTAATGGCCGCTCCATCTCAAGACCGCAACGACGGGCACGACCTGCCCGCCCATCGCCGCAACCGCCAGATGGCGCAGCTGGCACCGTGGCTGTATCTCGGTGTCCTGCTGGGCAGCGGCTGGTTGTTGTTTCTGCACCCGCAAACCCGCGTGCTGCAGCCCGAACAGGCATCAACCAGCTGGCTGCTGGCCTGGATCTTCGGCGGCATCGTCGTCGGCGCGGTGGTCTGGAGCCTGCGTCTGGCACGCCAGGGGCTGGGTCAGCCCTCGGCGAGCTATCCGTTGTCGGCACGCCTGCCCGATTCGTGGGCCGATGCCTATGCCGCGCTCCTGCGTCCGGCCACCGCAGCCCCGTTCGCCGCGGCCAGGCCGGACCCGGCCAGCGCCCAGCGCGGCGCAGCCTGGCACCGCTTCGGCGGCGGCATGCTCAGCGCGGAAACGTTCGACCCCAACGACGCCACCCGCGCACCGTGGGACGGGCTGGATGCGCAGTCCTGCATCGTGCGCCTGGACGATCTGCGCCAGGCCTGGCACAACGCCGCCGCCAACCGCACGCTGCAGCAGGAACGTCGCTACTGGCTGGATGTGGTGCTGTCACTGCTCGACCACGGCGTGATGCGACCGCTGCAGGACGGTTATCTGCCCGACACCGCTGCGCTGCGCACCGAACGTTTCCTGCTCGGTGCCGATGCCGGCCCGATCGTGCTGTCCGAAGTGCCGGCGCTGTTTGCCCGGCGTCTGGCGCTGGCCATCGAAGCGATGCCGACCGCCCAGCGCGAGGCCGCTGGCGTGCAATGGCGTCTGCTGCAGCAGCTGCACGCGCTGGTCGCCGAAGGCCGCATGCTGGACGAGCGTTCGCAGGTGATCCAGGTGCTGGCATGGAACCCGGATGTGGACCTGGACCAGGTCGAAGTGGCCTACATCCTGGCCGCCGAATACCGCCAAGGCATGCGCGACTGGCTACGCCGTGCCGCACTGGTGCGCCTGCCCGACAGCGCATTGCGTCTGGACGAAGTGTTGCTGTCGTCCTGCAGCCCGCTCGGTGCGCAGGCCGATGACGTCGACTACATGGAGGCGATGCGCCCGCTGCATCGCGGTTTCATGCAGTTGTTCAGTCAGCGCCTGAGCCAGTTGGTGCTGCAGGCCGAGCAGGCCGAACGTCAGGCCGGCCTGCATCCGCTGCCGCGTGCCACTGCGGCCAGCGACGAACTCTCTCAGGATTGGGCGGCGTAATCGTCGATCGGTTCCAGAACGCCATAGCGTTCCTTGTGCAGCTTGCCGGGCAATGGCGGCAGCTGCACCAACGTATCGGGCACTGCGGTGTCCGGTAGCCGGTCCAGCAAATCGCGGATCAGGCTCAAGCGGCCCCGTTTCTGGTCGTTGAAATCCACCAGCGTCCACGGTGTATCGGGCGTATGCGTCGCTTCCAGCATACGTTCGCGCGCAGCGGTGTAGTCGTCGTACTTGGCGCGTGACTGCAGGTCGACCGGCGACAGCTTCCAGCCCTTGAGCGGATCTTCGCGGCGTTCGGCAAAACGCTTTTCCTGCTCGGCCTGGTCCACGCACAACCAGTACTTGAACAGCAGGATGCCGTCGTCGACCAGCATCTGTTCGAAACGCGGTGTCTGCTCCAGGAACAGGTCGTATTGCGCGTCGGTGCAATAGCCCATCACCTTTTCGACGCCGGCGCGGTTGTACCAGCTGCGATCCATCAGCACCAATTCGCCGGCCGCCGGCAAGTGCGTCACGTAGCGCTGGAAATACCACTGCGTGCTTTCACGATCATTCGGCTTGGGCAGCGCCACCACACGGCATTGGCGCGGGTTCAGATGGCTGGCGATGGTCTGGATCACGCCGCCCTTGCCGGCGGTGTCGCGACCTTCCATCAGCACCAGGGCACGCTGGTTGGTGTGGCGCAGCCAACGCGCCATGTTGACCAGCTCCAATTGCATCGGCGCCAGCAACGTTTTGTAAGCCTTGCGTTTCAGGTGCGACATGCGTGTTCCAACAGCGATGGAGCGCGCAGGCTATTCGCCCAGACGTGGACGCAGTGTCGCCAGATTGCAGGGTTGGGTGCGCGCATCCAGCTGCGCACGCACAATCTTTTCCCATGCCGTGCGGCAGGCCGAGGTGGAGCCGGGCAGGCAGAACACGAAGCTGTGATTGGCAAGCCCGGCAAACGCGCGCGACTGCAACGAGGAGGTGCCGATTTCGTCCACGCTGATCGCGCGGAACATCTCGCCGAACCCAGGCATGACCTTGTCCAGCAGCGGGGTGATCGCTTCCGGCGTGCTGTCGCGCCCCGTGAAGCCGGTGCCACCGGTGATCAGGATGCCGTCGACCACCGCATCGGCGATCCAGCCGGACACGATCGCACGCATGCGGTAACGGTCGTCGGGGCAGAGTGCACGTTCGTGCAGAACGTGACCTTCGTGGGTGAGGGCATCGGCCAGGTAATCGCCGGAGCGGTCATCGGCGAGCGTGCGGCTGTCGGACACGGTCAGTACGCACAGGCGCAGGGGGATGAAGTCGAGAGCGGAAGGCATGCACGCAGCCTAGCGAGCCTGGACGGCCGGGTACAGCGCCGCGGTGTGAAGTTGCACGCAGCGCCTAACCGCCAGGCATTGACCGACGTGTTGCTGTTAGCCCCTCTCCCGCCGGGAGAGGGGTTGGGGTGAGGGTATGGTTAGCCAGTGCTACTGCCGCACACTTACCCTCATCCGGCGCGACGCGCCACTTTCTCCCGATGGGAGAAGGGACTCTAGCATCCATGTTTATCTGTCGCTCTTGACTGGTGCCGGCGAAAGATGTCGCGCCGCGACCCACACCATCTCGCGCAAACCATGACGATGCAGCATCTGACAACCAACGTCTAAACCCCCAGCCATCCACTACGCTGAGCAACGCCACGCAGCAGCGCGGCCAGATCATCAGCAAACCTGTCCATATCGAAAACGCCACTGCGCAGGCGTTGCTCCGCCAAACGCACGCGTACGCCACCCAAGGCATCCGCATCGCTCGCCAACGCAATCGCCCTGGCCACAAACGCAGCGTCGTCGGCCACGTTCATCTCTTCCATCCCCAGGTGCTGGTTGAGGCTACCCGCCACCCGTGCGGCAAACGTCTCGCCGGGCGTGGTCAGCACCGGACAACCCGCCCATAACGCATCGGAGGCGGTGGTATGCGCGTTGTATGGATGCGTATCCAGAAACAGATCGGCGTGCCGGTAACGTGCCAGATACTGCGGGTGGGGCAATTTCGGCATGAAGACCAGGCGCTGCGCATCCACGCCCTGCGCCTGTGCTGCCGCACGCAAGCGCGCATCCGCCTGGCCCGGCCCCGACAATAACCACAGCACACTGCCGGGTACCGCACGCAATACCGCCAGCATGCGCGCCATGCTGCGCGGGTTGAGTTTGTAGTTGTTGTTGAAGCAGCACAACACCACGCCGTGCTCAGGCAGGCTGCACTGCGCGCGCGATGGCGGCTCGGCAACCGTGCGCGAGGTGTCAGAGGGCTGAAACACGCGCGGCAGGCGCAGGACTTTTTCGCTGTAAAACGGCTCCAACGACGGTGGCAATGCAAATGCATCGCCCAACACATAGTCCATCCACGGCGCGCCCGAGGTGCCTGGATACGCCAGCCAGTTGAGTTGTACCGGTGCCGGTCGTAACGCAAAGACTTCCGGGCGTCCGCCACCGCCCCAGCCGCGCAGATCGAACAGCAGATCGATGCCCTGGTCGCGGATGTGCTGCGCGGTTGCTAGATGCCCCCGCGTGGTGACGTCGTGGATGCGCGTCGCCGTTGCCAGGCGTGCACGAATCTCGCTGCCATCGTCACGGCTGGTCGCAAATAGATGCACTTGTATGTCCGGCTGGCGGCGCTGCAACGCTTCGAACAAGGCCACGGTCAGCAACCCGGTGGGGTGCGCGCCAAAGCCGTTGGAGACGAAGCCGAGCTGCAGTGCGCCGCGGCTGCGCACCGTTGCCGCTGGCAGCGGGCGCAGGGAGGCGGCAATCCCCTGCGCACGCGTGCGGGCACAGGCCAGTTGTTCGGCCGCAGTGGCGTCTTCGCTCAGAAACGCGAACGGCTCCACCGCCGCTGCGCCGTGCGCCACGGCGTTGCGGACCTGCGCGGCCAAGACATCCAGATCGCGCCAATCGCATAAACGACGGCGCCAGTTGAGCAGCTGCGCGGCGATGTACGGCTCGTCGGGCAGCAACTGATGCGCGCGCGTGTAAGCGGCCGCCGCCTGCTCGGCTTGGCCTGCATCTTCGAGCGCATGCCCAAGCCACAAGGCGATGCCCGGGTGCTGCGGCACCAGATCCGAGGCCTGCTGCAGCAACGTGGCGGCTTCTACATGGCGCTGCTGCGTCCAGCGTACCCGGCCCAACCGTGCCACCGCTTCCGGATGCCCTGGATACAGCACCAGCGCGCGCTGCACGGCGGCTTCGCCGGCAGCGGTAACGCCCATGCCGAGCTCGGCATCGGCCAGCATCAACCAGGCGACGAAATCGCCGGGCTGGCGTCGCACTGCCTCGCGCAGCTGCAACAGCTCGCGCGGGACTTGCGCACTCATGGGCTGTCGCTCAACCGTGCCAGTTCGTCGGCTTGATGCTCGTGTAGCAGCCGCGCGATCAATGCATCCAGATCGCCTTCGATGATGTTGGGCAGGTCGTACAAGGTCAGCCCTTCGACGCGATGATCGGTGATGCGGCCCTGCGGAAAGCTGTAGGTGCGGATGCGCTGGCTGCGATCGCCACTGCCCACCTGCAACTTGCGCGTCTGCGCTTCGGCCGCTGCGGCCTTGCTACGTTCGGCTTCCACCAACTGCGCTTTCAGCCGCTTCATCGCCTTGTCGCGATTGGCGTGCTGGCTGCGCTCGGTCTGGCATTCCACCACCACGCCGCTGGGCACGTGAGTGATGCGGATCGCCGATTCGGTCTTGTTGACGTGCTGGCCGCCTGCACCGGACGAGCGAAACGTATCGACCTTCAGATCGGCCGGATTGATCACGATCTCTTCCACGTCATCGGCTTCGGGAATGATGGCCACCGTCGCGGCCGAGGTGTGGATACGGCCCTGCGATTCGGTCGCCGGCACGCGTTGCACGCGGTGGGTGCCGGATTCGAATTTCAGGCGCGAATACGCGCCGCGCCCGACCACGCGCGCCACCACTTCCTTGTAACCGCCGTGTTCGCCGGGGCTGTCGGATTCGATTTCCACCTTCCATCCCTGGCGTTCGGCGTAGCGCGCGTACATGCGGAACAGATCGCCGGCAAAGATCGCCGCTTCGTCGCCGCCGGTGCCAGCGCGCACTTCCAGAAACAGGTTGCCGTCGTCGCGTGGGTCGCGCGGTACCAGCAGCAATGCCAGCTGCGCGTCGAGGTCTTCCAGGCGCGCCTGTGCGGCGGCGATTTCCTCTTCGGCCAGCTCGCGCATTTCCGGATCGCTACGCATGGCTTCGGCTGCGGCCAGGTCGGCCTTGGCACGCGCCTCGTCTTCCAGCGCCACCGCGACCGGCTCCAGTTGCGACAGTTCGCGCGAGAACGTGCGGAACTTGTCGTTGTTATTGACCACGTCCGGGTCGGAGAGCAGGTGCTGCAGTTCTTCGCGGCGCTCGGCCAGCGCTTCGAGCTTACGGCGCAGGGTCGGCGTCATCGGTCCTCACGATCGGGGTAGCTATAGGGGGATGTTGATAACCCGGTTTTTCCGGAAACAGCCGGTCGGCCGCAGTGGTCAAATCCAGGTCGTTGTTGCGCGCTGCATCGCGCAGTGCGGCAGTGGGCGGATGCAGCAAGCGGTTGGTCAGCGCGTGCGCCAACTGCTCCAGCACTTCGTCGGCTGGTTTGCCGTTGTGCAATTGCTGACGTGCCTTGGCCAGTAGCTCGTCGCGGGTGCTGTCGCCAAAGGCGCGCAGCCGCTTGAGCGGTGCCTGCCGTGCGGTGGCCTGCAAGGTTTCGACATAGCGCGCCACCTGCAGGTCGATGATGGCCTCGGCCTGGTCGGCGGCTTCGCGGCGGCCGCGGCGGTTGTCTTCGACCGCGCGTTCCAGATCGTCCACCGTGTACAGGTAGGCATCGCTCAACTCGCCCACCGAGGCCTCGATATCGCGTGGCACTGCCAGGTCGAACAGCAGCATCGGTTTGCGTTTGCGCGTGCGCAACGCCTGTTCCACCTGCATGCGGGTGACCAGCGGCTCGCGTGCAGCGGTGGCCGAAAACACCACGTCGGCTTCGGCCAGGTGGCGTTCCAGATCGGTCAGCGGCAGCGCGTAACCGCCGTGCTGGCTGGCCAGCGTCTGTGCGTGGGCGAGGGTGCGGTTGGCGATCAATAGGCGGCGCACGCGGCCTTCGCTCAGATGCTTGGCCGCCAGTTCGATGGTCTCGCCGGCGCCGATCAGCAGCACGGTGGATTCGTTGAGCCGGGCAAACGATTCCTGCGCCAGCCGCACCGCGGTGGACGCCACCGAGACTGGATTGGCGCCGACGCGGGTATCGGTACGCGCACGCTTGGCCACCGAAAAGGTCTGCTGGAATAGCCGGTCCAGGCCGCTGCCCAGCGCACCATGTGCGCGCGCCACCGCCCAGGCGTCCTTCACCTGACCCAGGATCTGTGGCTCGCCCAGCACCATCGAGTCCAGCCCGGTGGCGACGCGGAACAGGTGGCGCACCGCCTCGGCCTCCTGGTGCTGGTACAGATAACCGCTCAGCCCGGGCGCATGCGTTTCCAGCCAGTTGACCAGGCTGTGCGCCTCGTCGGCCATCGCATACAACTCGGTGCGGTTGCAGGTGGACAGCAGCGCTGCCTCGCTCACCTGCGGTAGCGCACGCAACGATTCGAGCGCGCGCGGCAGCGCGTCACCTGCGAACGCCGCGCGTTCGCGCAGGTCCACAGGTGCGGTCTGGTGATTCAGTCCGAGCACCCACAACGTCATTGTTCAGTTGCTTGCGATAAGCTGGCGGCCATTCAGGGCCCCATTTTACGGCCCGGTTGCCCCCGATGCCTGTACCGATTCGCATCCTGAGTGTTCTTTTGCTGGTCGCAGTCTCCGCCAGTGCCACCGCAGCACCCAAGAAAGCACCGCCCGCTCCGCCGACCGGCAGTGCCGGCGCCACCTCGCTGGAACCCGTACTGGCCGGCGAATTCGCCTTGCAGGCCGGACAGCTGGACGATGCCGCGCGTGCCTACCTGGACGCAGCCAAGGCCGAAGCCGGCGATGCCGGCCTGGCCGAGCGCGCCGCCCGCATCGCCATGCTGGCCAATGACGACCCGCGCGCGATCGAAGCGCTGGCGCTATGGCGCGCCCGCGCGCCGTCGTCGATGTCCATGCGCAGCACCGAGGCCTCGCTGGCCCTGCGCCGCAACGATCTGCGCACCGCCCGCCGCGATCTGCTGGGCCTGCTCAAGGAGCCTGATCCGCGTGGCTGGCGCTTTGCGTTGATCGCGCTGGCCAACGGTGGCCGCGAGCCGGAAGCCTCGGCCGACGTGCTCGAAGACCTGGTCAAGGCCGGTGCCATCCCGAATCAGATCGAAGCCTGGCAGGAATTTGGCCGGCTCGCGCTGCGCATGGAGCGCCCGGCGCTGGCCAAGCGCATCGTCGACGAAGTGGTGCGCCGCTTCCCCGAAGAGCCGCGCGTAGCCTTGTTGCACGCCACCCAGCTGCAGCAGGAAGGCAAGAACGACGAAGCGCTGGCGCTGCTGAAGAACATCGAGCCGAAGGCGGTCAAGGATTCGGAGCTGCGCGGCGCGCTGGCCTTTGCCTACGACGCCATGGGCCAGACTGAAGCCGCCGCGCGCGTGCTCTCGACTGGACCGCAGGACACCCAGACCTACGGCTTGCGCGCCTCGATGCTGGCCAAGGAAAAAGACCGCAGCTCGCTAGAGGCGCTGTACGGCGAGCTGAAAAGCAATGCCACCAAGCCCGATCCGGACCGCCGTCTGCTGCTGGGCAAGATCGCCGAATTCCTCAAGCGTTACGACGAGGCGTTGGAGTGGTATCGCGGCGTGCCGGGTGGCCCGCAGGTGAGCGAGGCGCGTCTGCGCGCCGCCAGCGCGTTGTACGAACTGGGCCGCAAACCCGAAGCGCTTGCCGAAGCGCGTGCCCTGCAGGGCGACGCCAGTGCCGACGATGACGCCCGCCGCGACGCCTACGTGCTCGAAGCCGAGCTGCATCAGCGGGCCGACGATGCGCCTGGTGAGCTGGACGCTTTCGAACGTGGCTTGGCGGCCTATCCGGACGACAGCGCGCTGCTGTATGCCCGCGGGCTGGCCTGGGAGCGGCGCGACGATGTCCCGCGGGCCGAGGCCGATCTACGCAAGATCCTGGTGGCCGAACCGGAAAACGTCGCAGCGCTGAACGCGCTGGGCTACACGCTTGCCGACCGCACCACCCGCTACAAGGAAGCGTTGGCGCTGATCGACCGGGCCCGCACCGCCGACCCGGACAACCCAGCCATCGTCGATAGCTATGGCTGGGTGTTGTACCGCATGGGTCGCACCAAGGAAGCACTGGTGCAGCTGCGCCGCGCCTGGGCGCTGGTCAAGGACCCGGAAATCGCCGCTCATGTGGGCGAAGTCCTCTGGGTCAGCGGCAAGCAGGACGAGGCGCGGCGTTACTTCGACGAAGCGCGCCGCCTCGACCCGGACAACCGTGCGCTGCAACGCGCTGTGGAAAAGTTCGGGCTATGAGCACGGCGTTCCGGACGCTGGCCCTGAGCGGGCTGGTGCTGGTCGGGCTGTCGGCGTGCGTCAGTGTGCCGCGCGGGCAAGGCAGTGGCGCGGCGGTAGTCGAGCAAGTCTCCGATAGCGCCCGTCAGGCCGAAGCCGCCCGCCAAGCCTGGCTGCAGGCGCATCCCAACTGGTCGTTCCAGGGTCGGGTGGCGATCAGTAAGGACCGCAATGGCGGTAGCGGCCGTATCGACTGGCAGCAGGAGGGCCCGCGCTACCGCGTACAACTCAGCGCACCGGTCACCCGGCAAAGCTGGGTGCTCACCGGCGATACCGCCAGCGGCGCCGGCCGGCTGGAAGGGCTGGACGGCGGCCCGCGTAGCGGCCCCGATGCAGAGCAGGTGTTGCTGGAAGCAACCGGCTGGACGATTCCGGTCAATCAGATGCCGGACTGGGTGTGCGCGCTGCGCATCGCCGACGCTGGGGCGGCACGTGTCGACCTGGATGCCGCCGGGCGCCCGCGTACCGTGCAGCAGGATGGCTGGACGATCGACTTTCTGGCCTGGACGCCCGCCAGCGCCGACCAGCCCGAGCTGCCGCAGCGGATCGAAGCCCGTAACGGTGAGGCCAAGGTGCGTCTGCTGGTCGATCAATGGACCGTATCCCCCTGATGGACGCGCCGGGCAATGATTGGTCGGCGTGGCCTGCGCCAGCCAAGCTCAACCTGTTTTTGCAGATCACCGGGCGCCGCGCCGATGGCTACCACCTGCTGCAGACCGTGTTCCGCCTGCTGGATTGGGGGGATACCATTCATCTTCGCCTGCGCAGCGATGGCCGGATCCTGCGCATTGGCGAGAGTTTGCCTGGCGTGGCCGAAGACGATGACCTGGTGATCCGCGCCGCGCGCCTGCTGCAATCGGCAGCCGGCGCTGGGTCGGGTGCGGAGATTCGGATCGATAAGTGCATTCCCGCTGGCGGCGGTTTCGGTGGGGGCTCCTCGGACGCGGCGACCGTGCTGGTGGCGCTCAATGCCTTGTGGGGCTTGGGTCTGGCGGCGGAGGTGCTGGCCGAATTGGGCCTGCAGCTGGGTGCGGATGTGCCGGTCTTCGTGCGCGGCCGCAATGCCTGGGCCGAAGGCGTGGGCGAACAGCTGACCCCGATTGCCCTCCCGGAAGCGGCTTATC
Source organism: Xanthomonas prunicola (assembly GCF_002846205.1). Taxonomy (GTDB): domain Bacteria; phylum Pseudomonadota; class Gammaproteobacteria; order Xanthomonadales; family Xanthomonadaceae; genus Xanthomonas; species Xanthomonas prunicola. Next base: position 4,632 of record NZ_PHKV01000002.1, on the reverse strand, counting down.
TGCTGGTCGATCCGGGCGTTCACGTGCCGACACCGGTGTTATTTCGATCACAGGAATTGACGCGGGATGCTGCGCCCGCGAAAATAGCGGACTTCGCTTCCGGTTCTCTGCTCGACAATGCGTTCGAGCCGGTTCTGCGGCGCCGCGAACCCGCCGTTGAGGCAGTGTTCCAGGCGCTTTCCAGGGTCGGCGCACCGCGATTGACCGGGTCGGGAAGTGGCTGTTTCGTCGAATTCGCCACGCGCGCTGCTGCAGAGCAGGCCCTGGCGCAGTTGCCGGGCAGTCTGCGGGCGTGGGTGGTGGAGGGTGCAGCGCACTCACCATTGCTCGACGCACGGGACGCGATGAAGTTTTGATGCAGGGGCGTCGCCAAGAGGCCCAAGGCACCAGGTTTTGATCCTGGCATTCGTAGGTTCGAATCCTACCGCCCCTGCCAGTTTGTCGAGAAAAGCAGGTCCACCCGCAAGAGTTTTAACAGCAGATCCCTCTGCAATACCTCGCGCATCCTTGCGCGGATTGAACGAAAAGCCCGGCATTGGTTCGGCTTTGTCCTGCTCCATCATCGACCCGCACGCTCTTCGCCGCAGCCCGAGAGATCTCATGCAAGACCAACGTAATCTGCTGGTGTTCTCCGGCAATGCCAACAAGCCGCTTGCCCAGAGCATCTGCAAGGAACTGGGCGTTCGCATGGGCAAGGCGCTGGTCACGCGCTTTTCCGATGGCGAAGTGCAGGTGGAGATCGAAGAGAGCGTGCGCCGGCAGGAAGTGTTCGTCATCCAGCCGACCTGCGCGCCGAGCGCCGAAAATCTGATGGAACTGCTGGTGCTGATCGACGCGCTCAAGCGCGCCAGCGCCCAGTCCGTCACTGCGGTGATCCCGTATTTCGGTTATTCGCGTCAGGACCGCCGCATGCGCTCCTCGCGCGTGCCGATCACCGCCAAGGTCGCTGCCAAGATGATTTGCGCGATGGAGGCCGACCGTGTGTTGACGGTCGACCTGCATGCCGACCAGATCCAGGGCTTCTTCGATGTGCCGGTCGACAACGTCTATGCCTCACCGCTGCTGCTGGCCGATATCTGGCGCGCCTACGGCACCGACAACCTGATCGTGGTGTCCCCGGACGTGGGTGGTGTGGTGCGTGCGCGCGCCGTCGCCAAGCGTCTGGACGATGCCGACCTGGCCATCATCGACAAGCGCCGTCCGCGCGCCAACGTCGCCACGGTGATGAACATCATCGGCGACGTGCAGGGCAAGACCTGTGTGCTGGTCGACGATCTGGTCGATACCGCCGGCACCTTGTGCGCCGCCGCAGCAGCGCTGAAGCAGCGCGGCGCCCTCAAGGTCGTGGCCTACATCACCCACCCGGTGCTGTCCGGCCCGGCCGTGGACAACATCAACAATTCGCAGCTCGACGAGCTGGTGGTCACCGACACGATTCCGCTGAACGAAGCCGCGCGCACCTGCGCCAAGATTCGTCAGCTGAGCGTGGCCGAGCTACTGGCCGAGACCATCCGCCGCATCGCCTTCGGCGAATCGGTCAGCTCGCTCTACGTCGACTGATCCCGCATTCGGTGCCCGGATCCCCGGGTGCCGGTACTACGTCTCTCCTGGTCGCGGGTGAGACGCTTCATCGCCGCGAGGCGGTATTCCAATCTAGGTAGTGAAACAACATGGCAAAGACTCACGAAATCAAGGTCGAGCGCCGCGCAGACGAGGGGAAGGGTGCGAGCCGCCGCCTGCGTCACGCTGGCGTCATTCCGGCCATCGTCTACGGTGGCGAACTCGAGCCGGTCAGCATCCAGCTCAACCATGAGCAGATCTGGCTCGCCCAGCAGAACGAGTGGTTCTACTCGTCGATCCTGGACCTGAACCTCAATGGCGACGTGCAGCAGGTACTGCTGCGTGACATGCAGCGCCATCCGTTCAAGCAGTTGATCATGCACATCGACTTCCAGCGCGTCAGCGCCAACGAGAAGCTGAGCGCTGCTGTGCCGCTGCACTTCATCAACGAAGCAAGCTCGCCGGCCGGCAAGTCGAGCGAAGTGGTCGTGACCCACGAGCTCAACGAAGTCCAGGTGGTCTGCCTGCCGAAGGACCTGCCGGAGTTCATCGAAGTCGACCTCGGTGCCCTGGAAGTGGGCAACGTGATCCACTTGTCCGAAATCAAGCTGCCGGCTGGCGTCGAGATCCCCGAGCTGAAGCTGGGTAAGGAACATGACGTTGCCGTGGTTGCCGCCAAGCACGTGCGCGTCGAAGAAGAAGACGCTGCCGGTGAAGAAGGCAGCGAAGGCGCAGAGACCAAGTAATCCGTCGGCCGATTCCTCGCCTGCGCGGGGAATCGGCTGCGGTGACTGGCATGTCTGCACTTCGCCTGATCGTCGGACTCGGGAATCCGGGTCCGGAACACGCGCAAACCCGGCACAACGCCGGGTTTCGTTTCGTCGATGCCCTCGTCGAGCGCAGTGGCGCCCGCTGGGGTCTGGACAGCAAGTTGTTCGGCGAAACCGCCAAGGTCGATATCGCAGGACAGCCGGTCTGGCTGCTCAAGCCGGCCACCTTCATGAATCTCAGCGGCAAGTCGATCACCGCCGCCCTGCGGTTCTGGAAGATCGAGCCGGAGCAACTGCTCGTCGCACACGACGAACTGGATCTGGCGCCGGGCACTGCACGGCTCAAGTTCGACGGCGGACATGGTGGTCAGAATGGCCTGCGTGACACGATCCGCCTGCTCGGGCATGGCAAATTTCACCGTTTGCGCGTTGGCATCGGCCATCCCGGTCACAAGGACCGTGTGGTGCCGTGGGTGCTGGGACGGGCAGGGCGCGAGGATGACGCCGCGATCGGCATGGCAATCGACGCTGCCATCGACGTGTTGCCGTTGGCGATGGAAGGCAATTTCAGCGAGGCGATGAAACGGCTGCATACCAGCCGGGATGCGTGATTGGGGATTGGGGATTTGTGGCCGTGCAGCGCTGCGAATCTCCAATCCCGAATCCCAAATCCGGATGTGACTCATGGGTATCAAATGCGGCATCGTCGGCCTGCCCAACGTCGGCAAGTCGACCCTGTTCAATGCGCTGACCAAGGCTGGCATCGCTGCGGCCAACTTTCCGTTCTGCACCATCGAGCCGAACGTGGGCATCGTGCCGGTGCCAGATCCGCGCCTCAATCAACTGGCTGACATCGTCAAGCCGCAAAAGCTGATTCCCACCGCCGTCGAGTTCGTCGATATCGCCGGTCTGGTTGCCGGCGCGGCGAGCGGCGAAGGCCTGGGTAACAAGTTCCTTGCGCACATCCGCGAAGTCGATGCGATCACCCACGTGGTGCGTTGCTTCGAGAACGACGACGTCATCCACGTCAATAACAAGGTCGACCCGATCGCCGATATCGAAACCATCGATACCGAGCTGGCGCTGGCCGATCTGGATAGCGTGGAAAAGGCCCTCAACCGTGCAGAACGCAGCGCCAAGGGCGGGGACAAGGATGCAGCGGCGCGCAAGCCGGTGCTGGCCAAGTTGCAGGCCGCGCTGGCCGACGGCAAGGCCGGACGTGCGGCCGGGCTGGATGAGGAAGAGAAGGCGCTGGTGCGCGATCTGTTCCTGCTGACGCTCAAACCGGTGCTGTACATCGCCAACGTGCTCGAGGACGGTTTCGAGAACAATCCGCACCTGGATGCGGTTCGCGCACATGCGTTGACCGAAGGTGCGGAAGTGGTGCCGGTGTCGGCCGCCATCGAAGAAGAGCTGTCCCAACTCGACGACGAAGACCGCGACACCTTCTTGGCGGATCTTGGCTTGGAGGAGCCGGGCCTGAATCGCGTCATCCGCGCGGCTTACACGCTGTTGGGCCTGCAGACTTACTTCACCGCGGGCGTCAAGGAAGTGCGCGCCTGGACGGTTCGGGCCGGTTCGACGGCACCGCAGGCTGCTGCCGTGATCCACACCGATTTCGAAAAGGGCTTCATCCGCGCCGAGACAATTGGCTTTGACGACTTCATCAAGTATCGCGGTGAAGCCGGTGCCCGCGATGCGGGGCGTCTGCGCCTGGAAGGCAAGGAATACCGCGTCCAGGAAGGCGATGTGCTGCACTTCCGCTTCAACGTCTGATCGGCTGCGCGTGTCCCCCAAAGTTGCCCGTTGTTGATAGTGAAGATTGCTCAAAATTTTTGTTGACACTGTATGCGTCACACAACAAAATAACGGGCTGCTTCACCCCGAACCGAATTCGCCTCGCGGCGCACCGGTCCGGTAGTAAAAGCTGGAGGGATACCCAAGCGGCCAACGGGGGCAGACTGTAAATCTGCTGGCTTACGCCTTCGGTGGTTCGAATCCACCTCCCTCCACCAGTTTCACGTTGTGGCATGCAGTTCCCGGCGCGGGAGTAGTTCAACGGTAGAACCTCAGCCTTCCAAGCTGATGGTGCGGGTTCGATTCCCGTCTCCCGCTCCATTGAACGTAAATGCATGGCATAATGCAAAACTCGCTCACGTAGCTCAGTCGGTAGAGCACCTCCTTGGTAAGGAGGAGGTCGAAGGTTCGATTCCTTTCGTGAGCACCACTACTCAATCGTCGTCAACTCCAAACGATTACCGAGACACGCACCCATGGCAAAAGCTAAATTCGAGCGCACCAA
>NZ_PHKV01000001.1 GCF_002846205.1 Xanthomonas prunicola | reverse complement strand
CCCTCTATCCGAAAGGATGGAGGGTTTCTTTTTGCACCAAATTTGAGCCAGACAGCCTCCCGCAGTCAGCGCCGCTCAGGCAGGCAAGATGCGGCCTCGCAACAGTGCCTGCAGGTGCAGGCTAGGGCTCTGGAAACTTCCAGGCAGCGGGCCGAAACAGAAACTCCGTTGACACTGCGCGCTGTTTTGACGCCTGCACTCTGTAACGACGCAGGCTTTGAGCAGAAACTTTGAGCCAGTGATGGATGCTTTCGAACGACGCGCTGGATGTGATTCTTAAAAGCTTAGGGGTAGAAATCAGAGGGCCGCACGACGTCACCCGGGCAGCGGCGTGGATTGATGTGGGGCTTCAAGTGCGTTGTTCCCCGCGCGCCGCTCACCTCCGTAGCCTGAGGCTTGAACACTTGCGCAACTCCTTTCGGTGAACCTTCGCCGTAGCATGTAGTGCTGAAATTTCATGTTTGCTGATGGAGTGCTCGGCGTACGAGCCGCGCAATGCACACCCAACAAAAACCCCGCCTTGGCGGGGTTTTTGTTGATCCGATGTTGCGACCTCTGCAGGCCGCAAAGGATCAGTCGCCCATGATCGGCGAGATCATTAATCGCCCAATGTCAGCAGCGAGGCATTGCCACCGGCCGCGGTGGTATTAACGGTAACGACCTTCTCCGTCGCAAAGCGCAGCAGGTAATGCGGGCCGCCAGCCTTGGGGCCGGTGCCGGACAGGCCCTGACCGCCGAAGGGTTGTACGCCCACCACGGCGCCGATCTGGTTGCGATTGACGTAGACGTTACCGACCGCCACGCGCGAGGTGATGCGGTCGATGGTTTCATCGATACGCGAATGCACGCCCAAGGTGAGGCCGTAACCAGTCGCGTTGATCTGGTCGATGACGGCGTCGAGCTGGTCGGCTTTCCAGCGAATCACGTGCAGAACCGGCCCGAAAATTTCGCGCTGCAGCTGGGCCAGCGATGTCAGCTCATAGGCGCGTGGAGCGAAGAAGCTGCCGTGCGCGGTGGCGCTGTCCAGCGTGGTAGTTCCAATCAAGCGCGCTTCGCGATCCATACGTGCAGCGTGATCGTCGAGAATCTTGAGCGCATCGGCGTCGATCACGGGGCCAACGTCGGTGGAGAGCAGACTGGGGTCTGCGATCTTCAACTCGCCCATCGCGCCGGCCAGCATGGTCATGACCTTGTCGGCGATGTCGTCTTGGACGAACAGGACGCGTGCCGCGGAGCAACGCTGCCCGGCGGAGATGAAGGCGCTGGAGATCGCGTCTTTGACCACTGCTTCGGGCAGCGAAGACGAGTCGGCGATGAAGGCATTCTGGCCCCCGGTCTCGGCAATCAAGATGCCGATGGCGGCATCGCGCGCGGCCAGAGTGCGGTTGATGATGCGTGCAGTCTCGGTGGAACCGGTGAACGCCACACCCGCCACGCGCGGGTCGTTGGTCAGTGCAGCGCCCACGGTAGCGCCATCGCCGGGCAGGAACTGCACCGCCGCTTCCGGTACGCCGGCTTCGTGCAGCAGTTTGACTGCCGCAAAGCCAATCAAGTTGGTCTGCTCGGCAGGTTTGGCAATCACGGTGTTGCCGGCGGCCAGCGCTGCAGCGACTTGGCCGAGGAAAATCGCCAGCGGGAAGTTCCAGGGACTGATGCAGACGAACACGCCACGGCCATGCAGTTGCAGTTCGTTGGATTCGCCGGTCGGCCCGGGCAGTCGCTCAGGCGCACCGAACTGCGCGCGTGCCTGGCCGGCGTAATAGCGCAGGAAATCGACCGCCTCGCGGACCTCGGCCACTGCGTCGGGCAGCGTCTTGCCGGCTTCCTTGACGCAGATCGCCATGAACTCGGGCATGCGCGCTTCAAGTAAATCGGCCGCATGCTCGAGGATGGTGGCGCGGCTCGCTGCAGGTGTGCGGTTCCACGCGGGTTGGGCGGCCGCAGCGCTGGCCAGCGACTTCTGCACGGTGTCCGGATCAGCCGGATGCCACTGCCCAACCGTCTCCCGCCGATCCGCCGGATTCAACACCGCTTGGCTGGGCGTGCTGGTGAGCGCACCAGGCACCAAGGGCGTCGCTTTCCAGGGTTTGATGGCGGCATTGAGTTGCTCGGCCAGCTGGCGCAGATCGTTGTCGTTGGCGAGATTGGCGCCCATGGAGTTTTTCCTGTTCTGGTTCTGACTGCGCAGCAAATCGGCCGGCAGCGGAATCTTGGGATGCGGAATGGAGGTGAACGACGAGACCGCCTCGACCGGGTCGCGGATGAGGTCTTCGATGGCGACATCTTCATCGGTGATGCGATTGACGAAGCTGGAATTGGCGCCGTTTTCCAGCAGGCGACGCACCAGATACGGCAGCAGATCTTCGTGCGAGCCGACCGGTGCATACACGCGGCATGGCAGGCCGAGACGATCGGCCGGAATCACTTCGGCATACAGGTCATCGCCCATGCCGTGCAGCTTCTGGTGCTCGTAGGTCTTGCCTGCAGCAATCGCACGCACCGCCGCAATGGTCTGCGCGTTGTGCGTGGCGAACATCGGATACAGCGCGTCGTTGTGCGCGAACATGCGACGTGCGCAAGCCAGATACGACACGTCAGTATTTTGCTTGCGGGTAAACACCGGGTAGCCGGGGTGCCCTTCGATCTGGGCGCGCTTGATTTCCGCATCCCAGTACGCGCCTTTGACCAGGCGTACCGGAATGCGTCGCCCAACGCGGCGCGCGAGATCTGCAAGAAAATCGATCGTGTACGGCGTGCGTTTTTGATACGCCTGCACAGCTAGGCCATAGCCTTCCCAGCCATCCAACGACGGATCGGAGAAGGTGGCTTCGATGATGTCCAGCGACAGTTCCAGACGGTCGGCTTCTTCAGCGTCGACGGTGTAGCCGATGCCGTACGACTTGGCCAACTGCGCAAGCTCCAGGACGCCAGGTACCAGCTCTGCCATTACGCGGGCGCGCTTGGCATGTTCGTAACGCGGATACAGCGCCGACAACTTGATCGAGATGCTGGGCGCGGCGAACACGTCGGTACCAACGAAGTTGCCGCTGCGGCCGATCGCATGGATGGCGTCGCGATACGCCTGCAGATAGCGCCGCGCATCCTTCATGGTGAGCGCGCCTTCGCCGAGCATGTCGAACGAATAGCGATAGTTGGCGTTGTCGCCCTTGCGCGAACGCGACAGCGCTTCACCGATGGTGCGGCCCATGACGAACTGGTGGCCCATGATCTTCATGGCCTGGCGCACGGCCAGGCGAATCACCGGCTCGCCGACGCGGCCGATCAGGCGCTTGAAGGCACCGGGTACATCGGCGCGGGTGAGGTCGTTGAGTTGCACCAGCCTGCCAGTGAGCATCAGGCCCCAGGTCGATGCGTTGACCAGCACCGAGTCGCTGCCGCCCATGTGCTTCTTCCAATCCGCATCGCCGAGCTTGTCGCGGATCAGCTTGTCGGCGGTGTCCTGATCGGGAATGCGCAACAGCGCCTCGGCCACGCACATCAGCAACACGCCTTCTTCGCTGCCCAGGTCGTACTGGCGCATGAAGGCTTCGATGGCGCCCTGGTCCTGCGCACGTGCACGCACACGGGTGACCAGATCGGCAGCGATCGCTTGCACCTTGGCTTGCTCAGCGGCGGGCAGGCGGGCCTGGTCGAGCAACTCATGCACGTGCTCGGTTTCGTCCTTGAGCCAGGCAGCGGTAATGGCAGCACGCAATGCGCCATGTGCGGCGGGCAGTTCGGGCGCCAGGAGCGGGCGCACGACTGAGGTGGAGGCAAGCGGGTCGAGCTGAGCGTTCATGCGAAAGGTGCCTTGGATTCCGTGCTCATTCTAGTGAGCTGCATGGCGTGCGCACTTGTGTGGAAGCGGCGGCTTTCCCGCCGTTTTGTGCATGTCGTTGTCGTCTGTGCGCGTCGCAGGGTTTCGGCACGGCCGTCGCCGCGGAATTCGGAAGTGATTGATTTACGCGCATTTTTAGTTGCACTGCAGCAAATGTTTGATCGCCGGAAATGCTTGCCGCATGCGTTCGCGCGGGTCTACCATCGGGCTATTCCCGCAGTGCGCTGCGTGCTGTCTATGATCGAAGTGCTGCCGTTGATGTCCGAAGGGGTTGGGACGCAGCTGCGGTTGCGGCCTCCGCGGGCACTGTCGGCCAGGCAATTTGTGCAGCTGTTCGCAGTGTTGGCAGGAATGATGTGGCTGTTTGCAGGCCTGGGGTGGTGGACCGGCAATGCGTTCGCGCCGGTGTTCGCCTTGGTGCACAGTGGTGTGGTGGCGCTGGCGCTACGGACGTTGTGGCGAAGTGGCGAGCGCGAAGAAGCGATCCGGGTGGGGGAAACCGTTGTCGAGGTGTTTCCGTCCGGGCATGCGCCACCAGCGTTTCAGGCACATCCGCATTGGGTGCGGTTATGCATGGAGCGTGACGACAGGGTGTTGCTGGTCAGCAGCGGCAAGCAGATCGAGATCGGAAGTTTTCTCGGGCCGGCCGAACGTGTGGAACTCGCAACTACGCTGAAACGCTTGCTCGCGGCCGCCAATGGCCGTCACCGATGACGTAAGGGTCTAGGCAATGACGCAACGCAGCAGCTGGAAGTCGATGAGCACTTACACACAAGTGGGCCTGGCGATGGCGGCGCTGCTGAGCGCACCGGCCACCTGGGCGCAATCGGCCGATCCCAAGGAATGGCAGCTCAACATGGGGCGCGGGGTGACCCAGACCGCGCGCATGGCCTACGAGGCGCACATGGTGGCGCTGTGGGTGTGCGTGGTGATTGCCGCGCTGGTGTTCTCGGTGATGGGCTATGCGATCTTCAAGTTCCGCAAGTCCAAAGGCGCGGTGGCTGCGCAATTCAGTCACAACACCACCGCTGAGGTGTTGTGGACGGTGATTCCGGTGCTGGTACTGATCGCGATGGCCTGGCCGGCGACGGCAAAGCTGATTGCGATGTACGACACCCGCGAATCGGAAATGACGGTCAAGGTGACCGGCTATCAGTGGATGTGGAAATACGAGTATCTCGGCCAGGGCGTGGAATTCACCAGTCGGCTGGCGCGCGAATCCGATCGCATAAGGCAGAGCGGGGAACGCCCGACCGCGGCCTCGCAGCCGCATTACCTGCTGGATGTCGACAACCGCCTGGTGCTGCCCGTCAACACCAAGATCCGTTTCGTGATCACTGCCGACGATGTGATCCATGCCTGGTGGGTGCCTGCGCTGGGATGGAAGCAGGATGCGATTCCCGGCATCGTCAACGAAGCCTGGACCAATATCGAGCAGCCGGGTGTGTATCGCGGACAGTGCGCCGAGTTGTGCGGCAAGGATCATGGCTTCATGCCGATCGTGGTGGAGGCGCTGCCCAAGGCTGAATTCCAGCGCTGGCTGGCGTCGCGTCGCAGCAGCGCGTCAGGCACGGCTCCGGCAACGGTGCCTGCGGGTCCAGCCGCCGCACCGCCGTCCGCTGCACCGGCAACGCCGGCAGGCGACACTGCGCCTGCCGCAGCGCCCACCCCAGCCGCACCACCGACCGCCGCTCTTTAATCGCTCGCAACCGCTCGTTTCGCAGAGGTCGTTCCGTCATGGCGCATACCGCAGTCGATCACCACGGACACCACCAGCCCGGTTTCGTCGAGCGCTGGTTCTTTTCGACCAATCACAAGGACATCGGCACGCTGTACCTGCTGTTTTCCTTCGTGATGTTCATCATCGGCGCGGCGATGAGCGTGGTGATTCGCGCCGAACTGATGCAGCCCGGCTTGCAGTTCGTCAAACCGGAATTCTTCAACCAGATGACCACCGTGCATGCGCTGGTGATGATCTTCGGCGGCGTGATGCCGGCCTTCGTCGGCCTGGCGAACTGGATGATTCCGCTGCAGATCGGCGCGCCGGACATGGCGCTGCCGCGCATGAACAACTGGTCGTTCTGGCTGTTGCCGGTCGCTTTTACCTTGTTGCTGCTGACGTTGTTCCTGCCCGGCGGCGCGCCTGCCGGCGGCTGGACGCTGTATCCGCCGCTGTCGCTGCAAGGCGGATACAACGTCGCTTTCAGCGTCTTTGCGATCCATGTGGCCGGTGTCAGTTCGATCATGGGCGCGATCAACATCATCGCCACCGTGCTCAACATGCGCGCGCCGGGCATCGATCTGTTGAAGATGCCGATCTTCTGCTGGGCCTGGCTGATTACCGCTTTCCTGCTGATTGCGGTGATGCCGGTACTGGCAGGCGCAGTGACCATGTTGTTGACCGACAAATTCTTCGGCACCAGTTTCTTCAATGCGGCCGGTGGCGGCGACCCGGTGATGTACCAGCACATCTTCTGGTTCTTCGGGCATCCCGAGGTGTACATCATGATCCTGCCGGCGTTCGGCGTGGTCAGCGAGATCATCCCGACCTTCAGCCGCAAGCCGTTGTTCGGTTACCAGGCGATGGTGTACGCCATCGCAGCGATCGCATTCCTGAGCTTCATCGTGTGGGCGCACCATATGTTCACCGTGGGCATGCCGCTCGGTGGCGAAATCTATTTCATGTTCGCCACGATGCTGATCTCCATTCCGACTGGGGTGAAGGTGTTCAACTGGGTCAGCACGATGTGGAAAGGCTCGCTGACCTTCGAATCGCCGATGTTGTGGGCAGTGGCGTTCGTGATTCTCTTCAGCATCGGGGGATTTTCCGGCTTGATGCTGGCGATCGTGCCTGCCGATTTCCAGTATCACGATACCTATTTTGTGGTGGCGCATTTCCACTACGTGCTGGTGACGGGCGCGGTGTTCGCACTGATTGCGGCGGTGTATTACTGGTGGCCGAAGTGGACCGGTCGCATGTACAACGAGACGCTGGCGAAGTTCCATTTCTGGTGGACGATGATCTTCGTCAACCTGCTGTTCTTCCCGCAGCACTTCCTTGGTCTGGCCGGCATGCCGCGGCGCATTCCCGACTACAACGTGGTGTTCGCCGACTGGAACATGGTCAGTTCGATCGGTGCGTTTGGCATGTTCGTCACGCCGTTCCTGATGGCAGGCATTTTGCTGGCCTCGCTGCGGAGCGGCGCGCGGGCAGACGCGCGCGCCTGGGAAGGCGCCAAGGGTCTGGAATGGACCGTGCCGTCGCCGGCACCGGCGCATACCTTCACCGTGCCGCCGGTGATCAAGCCTGGAGATCTTGCGCATGAAGACATCGGTCACTGAGTCCGCCTCGGAGCCGGCGGTGACGCGTCTGTTATCTGCAGCCGAGCGGCAGGCGCAGCAGCGCCGCGCCGTGCGTCGCACCGCGATCACGTTCGGCATCATTGCACTGCTGATCTATGCAGGCTTCATTGCCTCGGGAGTCATTGGTCGGTGAGTGCACGCGTGCCCACACACGCACCGACGGCAGGCTTGTTCAAGCTGCTGGGCGTGGTGCTGGGTGTGTTCGTGCTGACGTTCTCTCTGGTACCGCTGTACCGGATCGCCTGCGAGAAAGTGTTTGGAATCCGCATGGAGCGCGCTCCCGGCAGCAGCCGCGCAAACGCAGGCGCGTCACCCGCCGCCGGTAAGCGCACGGTGCGCGTTGAGTTCGACGGCGGGGTCAATTCCAAACTGCCGTGGACCTTCCATCCCGAGCAGATGACGATGGATGTGGTGCCGGGCGAGCTCAACGAAGCGCTGTATTTTGCGCGCAACGATGGCGCGCGGGCGGTGGTGGGCAGTGCGGTGCCATCGGTTGCACCTGCGCGTGCGTCGGGCTATTTCAACAAGACCGAGTGCTTCTGCTTCACCGCGCAGACCTTGCAGGCCGGTGAAACACGCGATATGCCGCTGCGTTTCATCGTCGACCCCGCACTGCCGCCGGAAGTCACCACGATTACCTTGTCCTACACGTTCTATCGCAACGACCCATTGACCTCGGAACTGCAGGGCGGTGGTACGTCCGGCGTACCGCGCGCCGCGCCCTGATTCTTCATCCACACGCACCACGACACGGAAGCAACGCCATGGCCGATCACAGTCCCAACGCCGATGCGTATTTCGTCCCGAGCCAGAGCAAATGGCCCTTTGTCGGGTCGATTGCGATGTTCGTGATGATGATCGGTGTGGCCAGCTGGCTCAACGATGCGGCATGGGGGCGCTGGACGTTCTTCGCCGGCGTGGCGATGCTGCTGGCGACGTTGTTCATGTGGTTTGGCGATGTCATCCGCGAATCCAATGCCGGGCACTACAACCGCCAGGTGGATGGCTCGTTCCGCATGGGCATGGTGTGGTTCATCTTTTCCGAGGTGATGTTCTTCTGCGCTTTCTTCGGTGCGCTGTTCTATACGCGTGTGCTGACCTTGCCCTGGCTGGGTGGCGAAGGCGACGGCGTGATGACCAACGAGCTGTTGTGGAACGGCTATTCCGCTGCCTGGCCGACCAATGGCCCGGGCACGATTGGCGGGCAGTTCCAGACCATTCCGGCCTGGGGTTTGCCGCTGATCAATACGTTGATCCTGCTCAGCTCCGGCGTGACCTTGACCATCGCCCACCACGCACTCAAGGGCGGGCGCCGCGGTGGGTTACTGGTGTGGCTGGGCCTGACCGTACTGCTGGGCTGCGTGTTCCTGTTCCTGCAGGCGGAGGAATACATCCACGCCTACACCGAACTCAATCTCACCCTTGGCTCGGGCATCTACGGCTCGACGTTCTTCATGCTCACCGGCTTCCACGGCATGCATGTGCTGCTGGGCACGATCATGCTGGCGGTGATGTGGCTGCGTGCGGCCAAGGGGCACTTCACCCGCGACAATCACTTCGCATTCGAAGCGGCCGCGTGGTACTGGCACTTCGTCGACGTGGTGTGGCTGGCGCTGTTCCTGTTCGTGTATGTACTTTAAGAATCGGGAATCGCCAGAGCGAGCCTGCTTTTGCTCTTACGATTCCCCATTCCCGGCCGCGTCAGCGGCCGATGCCATGCGGCTTGATCCAGCCGGTATAAATGCCGAGGATCACGATGGCGATCAACGCAACCGATAGTCCGATGCGCCAGGTCAGTGCGTTGACGGTGCGCTTGGTCTGGCCTCGGTCGGTCAGCAGGTAGTAGAGGCCGGCGCCCAGGTTCCACAGAATCACGATCAGGAAGGCGACAATCAGCAGCGTCTTGAGCGAATCGTTCACAACAGCCCCGGGTGCAGTCGGCGTGGTGATGGCATTGCACGCCTTTTTGCGTCGCTTGTCATGACGCGCAAGCACACGGCGGCGGTCGGCTGGTGTCTGGCGCTGCTGGTGAGCGCGGGTTTCGCCGCGCTTGGGCACTGGCAGTTGCAGCGCATGCATAGCAAGCAAGCCTTGCTCGACCGTGCCGCGCATGTGCGCGATACCACGCTGTCCTTGGCACAGGCGCTGGCGACGCCGCACGATCTGGCATGGGTGCGTGGGCGTGTGCGATTCCTGCCTCACCTGGTCTTGCTGGACAATCAGTTGCATGACGGGCGTGCCGGTGTGCGGGTGTATCAACTGGCAGCGCCAGAAGGCGTGTCGGCAAGCATGCTGGTCGATTTGGGCTGGCTGCCATTACCGGCGGATCGAACGTTGCCCAGCATCGTTGCGCTAACCGGCCTGCAGACCGTGCAGGGTCTGTTGAGCGCACCGCCATCGGCGGGGCTGGCGATCGGGCCGGCAGTGGCGCCGGGGGCCGCTCCGCAGAGCTGGTTGGCCACGCGTCTGGATGCGGAGGCCTTACGCCGCATGCTTGGTAGGCGCGACATTTCGTCGCAGGTCTTGCGCCTGGATCCGGCACTGCCGGTTGGTTACGTACGCGATCTGGAAATGCTGCCAAACACGCTGCCACCCGCGCGGCACTTGGGTTACGCGGTGCAATGGTTCGGGCTGGCCGCCGCGGTACTGGCGACCGCGACGCTGCTGACATGGCGTGCGCGCCGCCGCCGCCGCGGGCACTGATGCCTGCGGCATGAGAAAATCGCCGGCATGACCCAATCCACATCGGCCACACCGCAGTCGGTCAAACGCGGTCGCAGGATGCTGATTGCCCTGGCGGTGCTGTTCTTCGGCTCGATGTTGCTGGCCGGCGTGCTGCGCTTCTCCGGATGGCAGCCGGCATCGATGCGCAATCACGGCGAACTGCTGAAGCCGCCCGCGGATCTGCGGGCGTTGGTGCCGGTCCGTGCGAACGGGCAGCCGTATGCCTGGGCACCGAGCGAGCGCATCTGGCGCATCGCGGTGGCGCCGCCGGCAGATTGCACCCAGCAATGCGTGGCGTTGGCCGCAGAACTGGACAAGGTGTGGCAGTTGCTCGGGCACCGCGCCGACAAGGTAGAGGTGTTGTGGATCGGCACGCCGCCGGCCGGGCTGCCGCCGATGCCGGAATTGCGCGTGCTGCGCGACGATGCCCGCCTACGCCAGGCATTGTCGCGCGGCAACAATGCGGCCGGCGTGCCGGTGTATGTGATCGACCCCAATGGCTTCGTGATCTTGCGTTACGCCCCAGGCTTTGATCCGGCCGGCTTGCGGTCGGATCTGGTCAAGCTGCTGAAACTGATGTGAGCCCGTTTCGATGAATTTGTTTGCGCCACCGGCATTGTTCCGTCACTTCCATCGCATGGCCTGGCTGGCTGCGCTGTTCACTGCGAGCACGATCCTGTTCGGGTCGTTCGTGCGGCTATCCGATGCCGGCATGAGCTGCCCGGACTGGCCGACCTGCTACGGCCGTGTGACCTGGCCGCAAACCAGCGACGAAGCCAACACGCATGTGGCCAGCAAGATCCGTCCGCTGGAATCGCATAAGGCCTGGCGTGAGCAGGTACACCGCTTCCTGGCTGGCGCGCTGGGTGTGGAAGTCCTCGTGCTGTCGTTGCTGGCGGTGCGTCGCCGCCGCATGGGCATTGCCCAGGTGGTGTCGGCGGCCGCGTTGGTGGCGTTGTCGATCCCGCTCTACATGTCCGGCTGGCACAGCGTGGGCTTGGGCGTGGCGATCGCCGGCGAGGCCATCCTGCTACTGGCGGCATTGCGCTGGAGCAACATTGATCTGGCGCGCGCGGCGGTGCTGACGCTTGCGGTGGTGATCTTCCAGGCGCTGTTGGGCATGTGGACGGTGACGCTGCTGCTCAAGCCCATCGTGGTGATGGGGCACCTGCTGGGCGGCATGCTGATGTTCTCGCTGCTGGTGTGGATGGCCTGGCGTGCGACGCATTTGCCGATCACCCTGGCCGACGCGTCGCGCTTGAAGTGGCTGCTGCGCCTGGGCGTGGCGGTGCTGGGTCTGCAGATCGCGCTCGGTGGCTGGGTCAGCGCCAACTACGCCGCGCTTGCGTGCGGCGGCGGCAGCTGGTCGGCCGATAATTTCCCGCGTTGCGTCAGCCAATGGTGGCCGCCGCACGATTTCCGCGAAGGCTTCACCTTGTGGCGCGGCATTGGAGTGGATTACGAAGGCGGCGTACTGGATGGTGCGGCGCGTATCGCGATCCAGATGGCCCACCGGCTGTGGGCGATTGCGACGGCGCTGTACCTGTGGTGGCTGGCTTGGCGCTTGTCGCGTTCGCCGGGGATGCGGGTATGGGCTGCGGCGCTGGCGCTGCTGGTGGCCGTGCAGGTGACGCTGGGCGTGCTCAACGTGAAGCTGGCGCTGCCGTTGGAAGTGTCGGTCATGCATAACGGTGGTGCGGTGGCCTTGTTGTTCGTGCTGGTCTCGCTGCTGGCGCGGCTGCGCGCGCCGGAGTGAGCATGGCCGTCAGCGCACGCGATTATTGGGATCTGACCAAACCCAAGGTGGTGGCACTGATCGTGTTCACTGCGTTGGTGGGCATGTTCCTGGCCATTCCCGACATGCCGACCTGGCTGCAGGTGCGCACCGGCGCGCTGGGCTTTCTGGGCATCTGGCTGGCCGCCTCGGCGGCGGCGGCGATCAACCAATTGCTCGATGCCAAGATCGACGCGCAGATGGCGCGCACTTCATGGCGCCCGCTAGTGGTGGGCAAGGTGCAGCCGTGGCAGGTGCTGGTGTTCGCAGGCGCGCTGATCGTGATCTCCATGACCATCCTGGTGGTGTGGGTGAATGTCATCACCGCGGTGCTGACCTTCGCCTCGCTGATCGGATATGCGGTGATCTACACCGTGTACCTGAAACGCGCGACCTCGCAGAACATCGTGATTGGCGGTCTGGCCGGCGCCACGCCGCCGATGCTGGGCTGGGCCGCAGTGACCGGGCTGTCGACCAGCGCCGACTGGATCAACGCCTCGCTGCTGGTGCTGATCATCTTCATCTGGACGCCGCCGCATTTCTGGGCGCTGGCGATCTTCCGGCGCGCCGACTACGCCAAGGCGGCGATCCCGATGTTACCGGTGACCCACGGCGTGCCGCATACGCGCAAGCAGATCCTGGTCTACACCGTGTTGCTGGCCATCGTGACCTTGCTGCCGGTGGCAGTGGGCATGAGCGGGGTGTTCTATCTGGGCGGCGCGGTGGTGCTCAATGCGGTGTTCCTCTGGTATGCATGGCGCATGCTGGACCCGCCGGACGAACTGTTTTCGATGAAGATGTTCGGCTATTCCATCGTGTATCTGATGGCGCTGTTCGCCTTCCTGATGGTCGACCATCTGCTGTTGCCGTGGGTGCGCTAGTCGCCACGGTGGCGCGCTCCGCGCATTCTGCGCAATGCGCCTGTCGCGCGTTCGCAGTGTGACCAGGAACTGTCGGGTAGACAGGCCAGGTGCGCCGTGTGGAAATCATAGCGACGTCGATGTTGGCAGACGTCGCGGTTCCCGGTTCGCGAACTGAGTTGATCCATCAGACGTTGCCAGCAACGGCAACGCTGTGCCGGCTCAGCTCAACCAGCTGGCGCACTCGCTGGTGTTTTTGCTGTCGCAGCTGGATTGCATTTTCTGTTGCAGGCGCGCCAGCACTGCGCTGCCTTCATGGCGGTGCTGCTTGCTCCAGGCCTTCAATGCGGTGCCGAGCGTAGCGAAGCGCTGCCGGGTGCGTTGCCGGTACCCATCCGGTTGGCCAGCCAACTCGCCGATCACCTGCGTGGCAGCGCTCTCGATGCCGGCGGTGTCGTCGGGACTGAGCCGGATCAGCCCATCCACGTACATCACGCCCCACTGCACGCGGGTGGCAGGGCCTTGCGCGCTTTCGTAGGCCTTCCTGAGCCAGGACAGCGCGGTCTTCTTGTCGCCACGTTGTTCGGCCAGATCTGCCAGCTCGGGCATGTAGTAGTACGGCGTCTTGCTGCGCGACAGCTCCGCCAGCAGCAGTTGCTCGGCACCGCTGGCATCGCCCGCTTCTCCCAGCAACGCCGCGGCGGTGCTGATGGTGGACTGGCGCTCCTCATCGGTCTTGGCTGCGTCGCTGGCCCATTGCACGCGCTGGCGCACGAGATCGGCCACCTCGGTGGGAAGCGGCGGCTGCGGGCCTTTGGCCTCGGTCTCGGTGGGCTGGCCTTGCGCCAGGCGTGCCAGCTGGATGCGGGCATATGCAGTGCCGAGCCGGTCGGAGATCGGCAGTGAGGTGTCGGCGTAGACCTTGTCCAAGGCCTGATTCAGTGCGTTGGAAAGCGTAGTGCGTACGCCGGCCTCGTTGCTGGCGGCCGTGATCAGACGCGCCGGCATATAGCTCAGCGTGCCGAGATTGGCGCGTACTTCTGCCGGGTCGGCCAACACCGTTTCCAGCAAGGTGCGATTGGCGGCGCTGGCGGCCGGTGGATGCTTGGCAGCGCTAATGGCGGCCAGGGCGAAGCTGCGCTGCAGCGCCGGCTGTGGCGCCGCTGTCGAGAGCCGGGTCAGCACATTGGCGGCGTCGGCGGGCTTGACCAGCCGGTCGTCGGTGCCCCAGGCATAGCTGCCGAGCACGGCCCAATCGTCTGCGCTGAGCTGTTGCGGCGTGTGCAGCGCCTTGTCGAGCAATTGCTGTGCGGTGCTGGTGCTCTTGGCCGCAACCCGCAATACCTCGGCCAGGCGTGCGTTATCGGCATCGCCGGCCAGACGGGTGATTTCGCTGTGGTCCGGGCGTAGCACGATGATGGTGGGATAGCCCTTGACCCCGAAGCGCTCGCCCCAAGCCTGCGCGCCTTCGGAATCGCCATCCAGGTGCACGGCGACAAATTGCTGGGTGCGCGCGATGAAGGCCGGATCCTTGAACAGCGTGGCCTTCAGTCGATTGCAGGGCGGGCACCAGGCCGCGCCCCAGTACAACAGGATCGGCTTGCCGCTTTCCTTGGCTTCGGCAAAGGCGTCTTCCACGTCGCCCTCGCGCCAGGCGATGCTGGCAGCGGGCGCTGGCGTGGATGCAGCCTTGGTCTGCGCGGGAGCTGCGGGAGCTGCGGGCGGGGCGGGCTTGTTGCAGGCAGTCAGCGTGGCCAGCACCGCCAGCAGCGCGATCAAGGACGGGGAGGGGCGTCGAAACGACAGCGTCATGACAGTCACCGTGGGGCGGCAGGAGGTCGATCCAGCACTCTAGCGAGCGCGGGGGCGCGCAGGCGGACGTGCGTGATCACCGTTGTATATCTGCTTACAACCCGGACCTTCCGGCAATGCGAACTGCTGTCACGCGATGCGCAACGGCTGGGCGCTGACGATGCACCGTCAATGCGCCCCGGGCGCGCCTTGCGGCGCGTTTGGTGCATTGCGTGCATAACGCGCGGCCACAAACGCGCACACGATCAGCTGCAACTGGTGATACAGCATGATCGGCAACACGATCGCGCCCAGGCCGCCACCGGCAAACATCACCTTGGCCATCGGCACGCCGGTGGCCAGGCTCTTCTTCGAGCCGCAGAACACGATGGCGATCTCGTCGGCGCGGTTGAAGCCAAGCCGGCGCGCAATGAAGGTGATCGACAGCATGGCCACTGCCAGCAACAGTGCCGCCGCGCCCAGCACTGCGAGCAATGCCGGCAGTGGCGTCTTCTGCCACAGCCCTTCGTTCACCGACGCGCTGAAGGCGGTGTAGACCACCAGCAGGATGGTGCCCTGGTCGGTATAGCGCAGCACCGCGCGATGGCGCTCGACCCAACCGCCGATCCACGGGCGCATGAAATGCCCCGCCAGGAATGGCACCAGCAACTGCAGCAGGATCTTGCCGATGGCTTCGGCCGGGTGCGCCATCGCGCCCTGGCTGCCGACCATGGCGCCCATCAGCAATGGGGTAAAAAACACGCCCAACAGGCTGGACAGCGAGGCCGCGCACACCGCGGCCGGCACATTGCCGCGCGCCATCGAGGTGAATGCGATCGAGGACTGCACCGTGGACGGCAACGCGCACAGGAACAGCACGCCGATGTAGAGCTCCGGCGTCAGTGCGATATGCGCCAGTGGCTTGAACAACAGGCCGAGCAGCGGAAACAGTACGAACGTGCAGGCCAGGATCACCAGATGCAGGCGCCAATGCAGCGCGCCGGCCTTGACCGCTTCGCGCGAGAGCCGTGCGCCGTGCAGGAAGAACAGCGCGGCGATCGCCACATCGGTGACATCGTCCATGATCGCGGCGGCAGCGCCGGAAACCGGCAACAACGAGGCGAGCGTGACCGTGCACAGCAATGCAAGGGTGAAAGGATCGATGCGCAACCGCGCCAACCAATGTTTGATCATGGTGTGAAACTGGGGCAAGAGAGTGTCTAACGCAACCTGCATTGTAGAGTCAGTCGCTCGCTAAGGCATCGTGCCGGCCGTGGCGCTGCACCCACATGCGCCTACCCCGCAAGTCGTTTCGAAATTACGTGCAGGTCTCAGTTCGCGCAGCCCGGTATTGCTACATTTATTCAGCACTTGCACACGGCGCGCAGCTGCAGGCGACCACTCCATCAGTGGAGTCAGGTCATTCGACGTTTTCTATCGACCACAGGGAAAGGTGTGTCATGCCCTACGATCAATTCCAACGGACATTCGCGTTGTCGAGCCTGGCCAATTGGGTCAGCACGTGTACGGGCCCGCAATCCGTGCTGCAGGCGGACTGCCAGCAAATGCTGACTGATACCTTGTCTTTATCTTCCAACCAAAAGGTCATTGGCGACTGGCAATTGGTCTGGGGGCCGCAGGTCTGGCAGGCGCCGGATTCGGTGTTGTCCGGCAACGTCATGTATGTGGCGCATACCGCTGCGATGCCAGACGTTGGCGAAGCCTATGTGGTCGCACTGAGCGCTACCAATCCCAGGTCGCTCTACGATTGGTTCGGCGAGGATTTCGATGTCGCTTCCAGCGTGGATTTCGCCAGCTTCGATCCGTTGGCAAGCAGTGCACCTGTGGCGCTGAAGAAGCCCGTCGACCCGCAGGGCGTGACGATCTCGATGGGCACCGCCACGGGTGTGTGGCATCTGCTGAATATGGTCAGTCCGCAGACTGCGCTGGCGCCCAACACGACCCTGGTCGAATTTCTGCAAGCCTTGGGCAACACCGGCGCGACGGTGATCTTTACTGGACATAGTCTGGCCGGTGCGCTTTCGCCAACGTTGACGACCTGGTTGAAGACGCATGGCAAACTGGACGGGTTCGATCAGGTCTATTGCTACCCCACTGCGGGGGCAACGCCGGGCAATGCAGGCTTCGCAGCGCTATTTGCAGCGACCTTGCCATCGACGGGTGTGGGCGAAAAGCCCTACCAGATCTGGAATGCCGACTTGTGGAATACGCTCGATTGCGTGCCGCACGCCTGGGAAATTCCGATGTTGAATCAGATCAGGACGCTGTACGGCAACGCCAAGATCGGTGAAATCGATCTGCTCGTGGATCTGGCGATTCTCAACACCAAGGCATCTACCGTCAGCTATTGCCAGATCGACAATCAGTCCTTGACGGGAACCTCTACCGGCATACCGACGGATATCGGGCAATTTCTTGAGCAGATGAAGTCGCAGCACACCACTGCCTACGATAACTTGATCGCCGAGCCGATCAAGGCCGTGACCGGGAAGCAGCAGTGCCAGCAGGCCGACGCAATCGAGCAGCAGGCGCGCGATGCCTTGATCGACCGGCTGGTCACGCACGCCCGGCAGATCGAGGCCAGCGATGTGCAGGATGCGGAGACGACTGTCGCTGTGCTTGAGTCCATGGCAAACACCTTGTTCAAGCGGCTCTAGTGTCAGCAATGGCCACCGACGTGCCGAGCGCGTTGGCCTTCAGGCGTGATCGGCTATTGCAAGATTCCCAACGCTGGAGCAGGCCGGCGATTTCGCGCGTCAGCGCGGCGGTGCGGCATTGCTTGCCCTGACATGACGCCAGCGGAAGTGCATCACGACGCTGCGAGTGCCTTGAGCAGTTCGCGCATTTCGTATTTATCGGTGTCGTCCAGACCCTGCGCGCGCTGTTTGCCCTGCAGTTCTTCCACGCGCTGACGCAGCAGCTGTTTGTCGAGCTGGGCGACGACGTCGTGCAGCTCGATTGCCCAACTGTGTTCGTCGCCGGGCAGTTCCTGCGCCGCCAATTTTTGCAACGCGGCCTGCTCCTCGCGCTCGGCGAAGTGCTCCAGCAGCGCGCCCGTGCTGATGTCCGGGCGTTGCCGGACCAGATCCAGCAACTCCATCAACAAGTCGATACCAGGCAGGCGCAATCCGGAAAAATCATGAACGCCCTCCAGGCTCGCTGCCAATGACGGTCGTTGCAGCAGGATGGCGATCGATGCCCGTACCAGGCTGCGTTTCTGCGTGGGGGCACCCATGCGTGCAGGCGGCCGCGGCTTGGGTGCAGACTGCTGCGCGGACGCACCCGCACCAACGCCGGTCAAACGCGCCAGTTCCTGTTTCATCAAATCGCCGAACGCACCCTCGGGGATCTGCGCCAGCATCGGGCGCGCGCGTTCGGCCAGGCGTGCCTTGCCGTCGAGCGTGTGCAGGTTGATCTCGCGCGACATCTCGTCGAAGAAGAACTGTGACAGCGGGGTAGCCTGTTTCAGGCGCTGATCGAAGGCCTGCGCGCCTTCCTTGCGCACGATGGTGTCCGGGTCTTCGCCATCGGGCAGGAACAGGAAGAACGCCTGGCGGCCATCCTTCATGCGCGGCAGCACCGATTCGAGCGCGCGCCAGCCGGCCTTGCGCCCGGCGTTGTCGCCATCGAAGCAGAAGTACACATCCGGCGCATTGCGGAACAACAGCTCGGCATGTTCGGGCGTGGTGGCGGTGCCCAGCGTGGCTACCGCCTGGGTCACGCCGAACTGGAACAGCGAGACCACGTCCATGTAGCCCTCCACCACGATCAGCCGCTCGATCTTCTGATTGGCCTGGCGCACCTGCCACAGGCCGTACAACTCGCGGCCCTTGTGGAACAGCGCGGTTTCCGGCGAATTGAGGTACTTCGGCCCCGGGTCGCGGCCATCGGCCGGTGCACCCATGATGCGTCCGCCGAAGGCGATCAC
The DNA here is from genome assembly GCF_002846205.1 of Xanthomonas prunicola. Lineage (GTDB taxonomy): Bacteria > Pseudomonadota > Gammaproteobacteria > Xanthomonadales > Xanthomonadaceae > Xanthomonas > Xanthomonas prunicola. The sequence goes on along the minus strand of NZ_PHKV01000001.1, from coordinate 1,410,289 downwards.
CCGGCCCCGGCGATCGAAGATCGGAAACATCACCCGGTCGCGGAACTTGTCGTAGACGTGGCCGCGATCGTTCTTGGAAAACAGCCCGGCCCGCTCGAGCACACTCATGCGGCGGGCATCGGTGCCCAGGGTGTCCTTCAATGCGCTGTAGCCATCGGGCGCATAGCCGATCTGGAAACGCGCACGGTTCTCCGCATCCACGCCGCGCCCGTCCAGATATTCGATCGCGCGCGCGCTGCCTTCGAGCTGACGCTGGAAGAACCTGGTGGCCGCTTCCAGTGCCGAATACAGCTCGCGGCTGTCGTCCTGCTGCTGCGGGGTGCGTTGCTGGGTCTCGCGTGGGATTTCCATGCCGGCGCGCTTGGCCAGCTCGTCGACCGCATCGAGAAATTCGAGGCGGTCGTAATTCATCAGGAAGCTGATCGCGGTGCCGTGCGCGCCGCAGCCGAAGCAGTGATAGAACTGCTTGGTCGGCGACACGGTGAACGAGGCCGAGCGCTCGTCGTGGAACGGGCAGCGCGCCGAATATTCCTTGCCCTGACGCTTGAGCGGCACGCGACCGCCCACCACCTCGACAATGTCGGTACGTGCGAGCAGTTCGTCGATGAATGCGTCGGGGATGCGGGCCATCCCGCTAGGATATCTCAGCGGCCTGCCGGCGCCCTGTCCCGCCATTCAGTGACTGCGTGCGCCAGCCATGCGGAAACCGCTGTTGTCCTCAGCCGCGTGGCAGCGGCACTGACTCCGACGCTGAAGACATGGGCGCTGCATCGGCAGGCGGTACGATCACCGGCGGATGTTCCGGGTCGACACCTGCCTCGCGCAGCTTGCGATGCGAGCGCACGCGCTCGTCGATCACCGCGGTGATCAACGCGCCCACAAAGAACACCACCGAGGCGTAGTACATCCATACCAGCAGGATGACCAGCGTCCCCATCGAACCGTACGCGCTGCCTGGCGCAGCGGTGGCGATATACACGCCAATGGCGTAGCGGCCCAGCGCAAACAGCAGCGCAGTGATGACGCCGCCCAGAAACGCCTGGCGCCAATCGACGGTGCGGTCGGGCAGATAGCGATACAGGAACGCGAATGCCAGCGAATACAGCGCCAGCGTCGTCACATATCCGACCGCAGGCAACACCGATGGCAGGCGTGCGAACACCACCTGCAGTGCGGTGGTGGCGATCATCGACACGATCAGCAAAAAGCCCAGTGCCAGGATCACGCCGAACGAGAACACGCGCTTTTTCAGCCACGCCATCAGGCCGTCCAGGCGTTGCTTGTCGGTACGAAAAATCAGGTTCAGGGCGTTCTGCAGTTGCGCAAACACCGCCGTGGCGCCGATGAACAGCAGCAGCGTGCCCCACAAGCCTGCCAGCGAGCCAACGCCGGGCTGAGCGGTGGCGTTGCGAATGATGGTCTGGGCCACTTCGGCAGCGCTGCCGCCCGCCAGTTGCGCGACCTGCTGCACCAACGCGTCCTGCGCGGGCGGATACAGCGAGGCCGTCAGCCACAACAGCAGGACCAGCAGCGGTGCGAGCGACAACAGCGCGTAGAACGACAACGACGCCGCCTGCGTCATCACGTCGATCTCAATAAAGCGGTTCAGTAGCGCCATCGGCACGCTGCGCTGTAGACGGCTCACGTGCTTATGCAGATAGGCGGTTGAAAGCGTCGTCACCGTCGGGAACATCCTTGGCGCATACCGTTGTACGCGCAGGTGACGCCAGAGCAAAGTTGGTATGCGGAAAGACCTTGCCCATGCCTGCGCTGTCCCGCTTTTCTAACAGGGCTGATCCAAAGATCGGGTGAAAGCGGTGAGGAAGGAGGGTCGATGGGCGAAGGCATGCAGCGTGGACCCTTGGCACTTAGCGATGCCCGCCGCAACGGGATGCTGTCCTGGCGTGAAGTACGCAGCGGGGGCAGCCTTTGGTGTATCTGCCGTGCAGCGTCATGCGTCCAGAGGCGTTACGAAATCCTGGTAATGATCGCGTGCCGGGGGGACAGAATGAAAGCCCTTCGATGCAAGGAGTCTCGCCTGCATCAGTGATTCGGATATCTCTTCCAGGAATTAATGCAGGGAGAGATCGAAGTACGACGCCATCGCTATTCGTAATGAAGGCAGGTCAGCACAGCTGTCGCAAATCGGGCTGGATCTTCCACCATCATGAGGTGGCCTGCATTCGGAATGTTTATCCGCATCGCGCATCCCGCATTGGCCCACTCCGGGACATCCCATCCCGCAGACGAGCGCGCTCCGGCAATGAGATACATCGGCGTTGATGAGGTGAGTAAATGACGGATGTCTGTCAAATACTGGTCTGCACCTGTCGCAGCGACAACGGCTTGCGCTTGCGCCCGGATCGTTGAAGCCGGTTGATTGGCCAGCCAGCTTCTCGCAAGGGTGGAAGTCCATGCGGTGATTGGAACTCCGGCAGCAGCGATCCAGGCATCGGGATCAGCTTTGTAGCGATCCATGATCGCAGTCACCTCGGTCAGTGGCTTTTGCGCAACCTGCCCGGACCAGAAGGCATCTTTCAGAGTGAAGTTGCCCTCGACACTGGTGAAGGAAGCGACGAGCTCTGGGTACAGGCTGCAGACCAGCACAGCGACTGCTCCGCCCACGGAATGCCCCACGAGATGAACCTTGTTTCTTGCAAGGCGACGAATGTATGCCGCAACGTGGTGCGCCTGATCCGTGAGGGTCAGGTTTTCCGGGGCACAATGCTTATAGTGTCCGTAGCCAAGTAAATCCGGTGCATAAACGTCTGCAGTTCCAAAAGCGGTCAGTATGTTCGGGTCTGCCAAATGTCCAAACAGACCATGTACGAGAACGATTGGAGAATTCAGCAAGACCATCATTAACTTCTGCTTCTTCAGGCGTTGCGGATCGATAACGTCCAGACGAGATGCTTTGATGGAAGCTCCGGTGGGAATCGTACTGCGCGATTGCACTATGCCGAGAGAGCTGCATGCTGTGCCGCAATCGCCGCAATCGCCGCAATCGCCGCAATCGCCGATCGCTGACCCGCCCGGACGCCCCGGCCGATTGGCGCAGGACGTCGCGGAGGTGGGGCTCAGCCGGCCAGGTGCTGCTTGACCAGGGTCGAGACCAGGCCCATGTCAGCCTGACCGGCCAGCTTGGGCTTGAGCGCGCCCATCAGCTTGCCGATGTCGGCCGGGCTGCTGGCGCCGGTCTGCGCGATGGCAGCCTGGATGGCGGCGACGATGTCGGCTTCGCCCATCTTGGCCGGCAGGTAGCGCTCGATGACCACGATCTCCTCGCGCTCGATCTGCGCCAGGTCTTCGCGTGCGGCGGCTTCGAACTGGCTGACCGAGTCCTTGCGCTGCTTGACCATCTTGTCGAGCACGGCGATGACGGCGGCATCGTCCATCTCGATGCGCTCGTCCACTTCCTTCTGCTTGATCGCGGCATTGATCAGCCGGATCACGCCCAGGCTGTGCTTGTCGCCGGACTTCATGGCGGCCTTCATGTCATCGGTGAGCTGCTGCTTGAGGGGCATGCGGTGACTCCTGAGTGTGGGTATCGAATGGTGGCCGAGGCGCCTGGACCCACTGGGTGCGTCGGCCGAAATGTAGGCGGGGCGCGCGTTGCAATCAGCACGGTGGGCGGCACGCGTCTCGCACGGGCTGCGCGATGTCGCTGACGCGCAACCGCGTGACAGACCAATGCAAAAAGCCGGCGACGCTTGCGCGTGCCGGCTCTTGGGTTCGCTCCCGGTGAGACGCGCCTTCAGCGCAGACCCACCGGCAAGGAACCGCGTTCGATCAGTACAAGCGCTGGCGCTTGGTGACGTCGCGCGAGGAACGACGCAGCTGACGCTTCACGGCAGCGGCAGCCTTGCGCTTACGCTCCTGGGTCGGCTTTTCATAGAACTCGCGCTTGCGGGTTTCGGCCAGCACGCCGGCCTTTTCGCAGGTGCGCTTGAAACGACGGAGCGCAAATTCGAAGGGCTCGTTCTCGCGGACTTTAACGCTGGGCATGTGTTCTCCAGAAAATGGGATTTCCGTCCGGGAGCCCCGGGCGGGTGCGAGCGGACTCGCGTGACGGAATTTCCGGGTTGCCCCGGCGAGCCGCGCATTATAACGACTTGCCAACGACCTGCAAGCCCCCGGCAGAATTTCCTGGCACGACACTGATAAAGCGTGCGCCCGGGCCGGATATGGCCAAGATCACGGGGCGACGCAGCCTATCGTCATCGGCCAATCTGCGCAGCCCAAAAGCTGCGAAAATACGTACATGTCTGTACCTGCCGAGCTGCCGTGAAAGTCCTTGGGATCGAATCATCGTGCGATGAGACCGGTGTAGCGGTCTATGACACCGCGTTGTCCGGTGTACCGGCGCTCCGCGCCCACGCGGTCTACAGTCAGATCGCGCTGCATGCCGAATATGGCGGCGTGGTGCCGGAGCTGGCCAGCCGCGACCACGTGCGCAAGCTGCTGCCGCTGATCCGCCAGACCCTGGGCGAGGCCGGGCTGGGCATCGACGAACTGGATGGCGTGGCCTACACCGCCGGCCCGGGCCTGGTTGGCGCCTTGCTGGTCGGTGCCGGGGTAGCGCGTTCGCTGGCCTGGGCACTGGATGTGCCGGCAATTGGCGTGCATCACATGGAGGGCCACCTGCTGGCACCGTTGATGGAGGACGACCCGCCGGAGCCGCCGTTCGTGGCCTTGCTGGTGTCGGGCGGGCATACCCAATTGGTGTCGGTGAAGGCGCTGGGAAGCTACGAAGTGCTGGGCGAGACCCTGGACGATGCGGCGGGCGAGGCCTTCGACAAGACCGCCAAGATGATGGGCCTGCCGTATCCGGGCGGCCCGCAGCTGGCGGCATTGGCCGAAACCGGCACGCCGGGGCGCTATAAATTCGCGCGGCCGATGACCGACCGACCCGGCCTGGATTTCAGTTTCAGCGGGCTCAAGACCCAGGTGCTGTTGGCCTGGCGGTCCAGCGATCAGTCGGACACCACCCGGGCGGACATTGCGCGCGGCTTCGAGGACGCGGTGGTGGACACCCTGGTCATCAAATGCCTGCGCGCTCTGGATGCGGCCGAGTGCAATACGTTGGTGGTGGCTGGCGGCGTGGGCGCAAACAAGCGCTTGCGCGCGCGCCTGCAGGAGGCTGCGCAGCGCCGCAGCGGCCGGGTCTGCTTCCCACGCCCGGCCTTGTGTACTGACAACGGCGCAATGATTGCCTTCGCTGGTGCGCTGCGGCTGCAAGCCGGCGAGCGCGCCGACGCGTCGGTGCATGTGACGCCGCGGTGGGATATGGCTGCGCTGCCGCCATTGGCGGCGAGGGAATCGGCAGTGGGGAATCGGGACTAGTGAAGAGCGGTACTCCGAGCCTTTCCCTACGTGCGCCGTTGCCTTTGCTTCTACCCATTTCCGACTCCCGACTCCCGATTTCCCATGGATAAAGTGTTTATTGAAGGTCTCGAAATCGATGCGCTGATCGGCATCTACGACTGGGAGCGGCGCATCCGCCAGACCTTGCGGTTCGATCTGGAGATGGGGTTCGACAACCGTCTTCCGGCGGCCAGCGACGACATCGCCGATACGCTGAACTACAAGGCGGTAAGCAAGCGCTTGGTCGAATTCGTGCAGGCGTCGAACTTCGGGCTGGTCGAGACGCTGGCCGAGCGCTGTGCGGCGATCGTGCTGGACGAATTCGGCGTGCACTGGCTGCGGCTGAAGCTGAGCAAGCCCGGTGCGGTGCGCGGCGCGCAGGCAGTGGGCGTGATCATCGAGCGGGAACGGGCGGTCTGATTGCCGCCGGCCGTATGTCGCGCTGGCCACGTTCGCTCCGTGGGGTGCCACGGGGTGCCGGAGCAAGGGGCGCGACGTTGCCAATCCGGCGCGCCCACGCGCAGTCCAACCGGGCTCTACGCCTCCAATCCCGACTCCCGGCCCTCAAAACTTGCCTTCCCGCAGGCGCGTCAGGCTAGAATTGACGGCCATGTAAACGTTTTCTCAAGGATCTCATGGCTGCTGATCGCATCGAAACCCTGATTGCCCGGATGACCGTCGAAGAGAAGGTCGGACAGTTGGGTGTGTTCGCCGACATGGTGCGGCCGTTCGCGCCGGACGTGAATCCCGAAGCCAACGTGCTCAATGCCGACGAGGTGTTGCAGCAGGTGCGCGCCGGCCGGGTCGGCTCACTGTTCAACGGCGTCGGCGCCGCGCTGGGCGCGCAAATCCAGAAAGTCGCGGTGGAAGAGAGCCGCCTGGGCATCCCGGTGATCCTGGCCGCCGATGTGATCCACGGCATGCGCACGGTGTTCCCGATCCCGCTGGGCGAGGCGGCCAGTTTCGAGCCCGAGCTGGCCGAGCGCACCGCGCGCGCCACCGCGATCGAGGCCACCGCTGCCGGCCTGCACTGGACCTACGCACCGGCCGTGGACATCGCCCGCGACCAGCGTTGGGGCCGTGGTGCCGAAGGTGCCGGCGAAGACGTGTTGCTGGGCGCCGCCTTTGCCGCCGCCCGCGTGCGCGGGTTCCAGGGCAGCGACCTGACCGCCCATGATTCGCTGCTGGCCACGCCGAAGCATTTCGCCGCTTATGGCGCGGTGGCTGCGGGCATGGAATACAACACCGTCGATATTGCGCCGCAAACCTTGCGCGATGTGCACTTGCCGCCGTTCAAGGCGGCCTTCGATGCTGGTGCACTGACCGTGATGTCGTCCTTCAACGACATCAACGGTGTGCCGGCCAGCGCCAACCATGAGTTGCTGACCGAGATCCTGCGCGGCGAATGGCAGTTCCCCGGCTTGGTGATTTCCGATTACACCGCCGATATGGAATTGATCGCGCACGGTTATGCCGCCGATGAGCGCGACGCGACCAAGAAGGCCTTCCTGGCCGGTCTGGACCTGAGCATGCAGAGCGGCTTCTATGCCGCGCATCTGCCGTCGCTGGTGGAAAGCGGCGAGGTGCCGGTGGCGATGTTGGATGCCAGCGTGCGGCGCATCCTGCAGCTGAAAGAAACGATCGGCTTGTTCGACAATCCGTATCGCTCGCTGGACCCGGCGCGCGAAGCCGACACCGCGCATCTGCCAGCGCACGATGCGCTGTCGCGCGATGCGGCGCGGCGTTCGATCGTGCTGCTGAAGAACGAGGGCGCACTGCTGCCGCTGAAAAAGAGCGGCCAACGCATCGCGTTGATCGGCCCATTCGTGCAGGACCGCGAGAACATCGAAGGCTGCTGGACCCTGTTCGGCGATCAGGAACGCTACGTGACGCTGGAGCAGGGCGTGCGTGCGGTGGTCGGCACCGAAGACCTGAGCGTGGTGCCCGGTTGCGGCCTGGAAGAAGCGTTGCCGGGCGGTATCTCCGCGGCGATCGATGCTGCGCAGGCGGCGGATGTGGTGGTGCTGGCGTTGGGCGAGCCGCAGCGCTTCAGTGGCGAGGCGCAATCGCGCACCGAGATCACCTTGCCGGCGGCGCAACAGGCGCTGGCCGAAGCGATTGCAGCGACCGGCACGCCGATGGTGGTGTTGCTGCGGAATGGCCGCGCGCTGGCCTTGAGCGGTGCGGTGCGCGATGCCGACGCGATTGCGGTGACCTGGTATCTGGGCACGCAGACCGGCACCGGCGTGGCCGATGTGCTGTTCGGCGACTATAACCCGTCAGCGCGTTTGCCAATCAGCTTCCCGCAGGTCACCGGGCAGCAGCCGTACTTCTACAATCATCTGCGCACCGGCCGCCCGGAGTTACCGACCCTGTCCGAGTACAAGGCGCGTTGGCGCGAGATGCCAAACGAGCCGCTGTATCCGTTCGGGCATGGCTTGAGCTACACCACGTTTGCGTATGCGCAGCCGCAATTGAGTGCGGCGCAACTCGGTTGGGATGACACGCTGACCGTTACCACGCGCGTCACCAACACCGGCAAAGTCGCAGGCGAAGAAGTGGTGCAGTTGTATGTACACGACCGCGTGGCCAGCCGCGTGCGCCCGGTGCGTGAGCTCAAGGGGTTCTGCAAGGTGCTGCTGCAGCCGGGCGAGAGCCGGGACGTGGTGTTCACGTTGGCGCGCGATGCGTTGGCATTCACCAATCACAAGGGCGTCTTCGGTGCCGAGCCAGGTCTGTTCGACGTGTGGGTATGCGCGTCGGCCAAGAGCGGCGAGGCAGTGACTTTCGAGCTGCTGGAAAGCTGACAGCGGTAGGCTTTGGGGCGCGGCCGGCATGTAGGCTGCGCTCTTGAGCGAACTGCGCGGGAGTTAGGCCAACGCTGTTGCTGTCGATACGTGACTGGTGCTGGCAGTTGCGCAGCGATGACCGCAGCAGGGAGTGCTACATCACTCAACTAGCGCGCTGCATCGACGTACCACATTAACAAGACCGACGTGCATCCTCGCCCGACGGTGATGCCGTTTATCCTCACGATCGCCAGCGCTCCAACAGCGCGTGGCGATCGTGCGAACCGGGTGAACCAGTGCGACAGCAGGAAGTGCCGGCTGACGTAGTGCTTGCGCGCGATGACGACTGTCCAATGTCGCCATCGCGCCAGTCGATGCATCAAGCCAGTTGCATCAGCGCATACCTCGCACCCACTCAAGCGTCGTTCTCGACCGCCGCCTTGCTCTTGGGCGTGAGTTTCAGCAAACGTCCGGTGCTGCCACTGGCTTCGTCTTCGAGCAGCCACAGCGCGCCGTCCGGGCCTTGCTCCACTTCGCGGATGCGTGCGCCCATGTCGTAACGGGCCACTTCACGCGGTTGGTCGCCCAGCGACACCTGCACCAGCGCCATCGACGACAGCCCACCGATAAAGCCATTGCCGCGCCATGCCGGGAACTGCTTGCCGCTGTAAATCACAAAGCCAGCAGGCGAAATCACCGGCGTCCAGCTGATCTTTGGCGCGGCGAACTCCGGGCGCGTGTTGTGGTCCGGGATCGGCGTGCCGTCGTAGTTGTCGCCGTTGGAGACGATCGGGTACCCGTAGTTGGCGCCGCGCTGGATCAGGTTCAACTCATCGCCACCGAGCGGGCCCATTTCGTGTTCCCACAGGCGTCCCTTGCTGTCGAAGGCCAGGCCGAGAATATTGCGGTGACCCAACGACCACACCTGCGCGGCAACGCCGCCTTGCGCAACGAAGGGGTTGTCGGCCGGCACGCTGCCGTCGTCATTGAGCCGGATCAGCTTGCCGAGGTTGGCTTTCATATCCTGAGCGGGGGTAAATTTCTGCCGTTCGCTGGAGCTGATCCACAGCTTGCCATCCGGCCCGAAAGCCAATCGATGCCCGAAGTGGCCATTGCCGGTGACCTTGGGGTCCTGGCGCCAGATCACGTTCAGGTCCGACAGCACGCCGCCGCCGGTTGCATCCAGGGTGAGCTTGGCGCGCGCCACCGCAGCGCCGCGTGTGTCGCCCTCGCCCGGCTCTGCGTAACTGACGTAGACCAAGCCGTTCTTGGCGAAACGCGGATGCGCCAGCACATCGCCAAAACCGCCTTGGCCGCCGTAAGCGACGGCCGGAACGCCGGTGATGGCGCTCTTGCGTTTGGTCTTGGGGTCCAGCCGCATCAACGCACCGCGCTTTTCGCTCACCAGCAATGTGCCATCGGGCAGGAAGGTCATTGCCCAGGGTTCGTCGAAATCGGCAACCGTAGTGGCCTGAAATGGCCACTGTGCTTTGGGGATCGAGGCCGCGGGAGCGGCGGCGGGCGCGGCAGCTGCAGCGCCGGTAGTGAACAAGGTGGCCGCGCAGGCCAGAGCAAGCAAACGTCGGGCAGACATGGAATCCTCCTGGGGATAGGGCGTGGTGACGCTGCAGCCCTCCCGCAACGTGTCCCGCGTCGGGTTTTCAAGTACCTTACACGACGCCGCCGGGGTCGCCTTTGTTGCAGATCACTGTCTGCAAGACGTCCGCGTCTCACATCGTTGTATGTCATGCATCGTTTCACCATGAAAAGGAGTTTCCATGGCCACGCAAAAAACCTCGCCTGCTTTTATCGCCGCATCCTGGGCCGCATTGTTGCTAGGCGGTGCGGCGTATCTGATCGGATTGTGGAATGCCCAGATGCTGCTCAACGAGAAGGGTTACTACTTCACGCTGCTGTTGTTCGGTTTGTTCGCATCGGTGTCATTGCAGAAGAGCGTGCGTGACCGCGCCGATGGGATTCCGGTCACCGGCTTGTACTATGCCATTTGCTGGTTTTCGCTGATCGTGGCGTTGGTGCTGCTGACCATCGGTCTGATCAACGCAACGCTGTTGCTGAGCGAAAAAGGCTTTTACGCAATGGCCTATGCGCTGAGCCTGTTTGGTGCGGTTGCGGTGCAGAAGAATACCCGCGATGCGATGGAGATCGATGACGCATCGCGCAGTGCGCGGAGCGTGCCGCCGGCACTCGACTAATACATGAGAGATCGTGCGATGCAACAACGCCACCTTGACGGTGGCGTTGTCGTTTCAGCGCTTATGTGTCTCGTCGCCAGTCACCAAGTCGGCTGCGTTTTCCCAGGCGCGCCTGACTGCGTGCCGTGCCTTGCTCCAACTGAGGGAAGACGTTCCGCGCTTGGTTTCCCAATCGCGATGCAATTCGGCTTCAACCTGGTCGTAGGCGCGCGCGTTGTCGCGGATGCGCGCTTCATGGCCTGCGAGGTAAGCGCCTTCATAATCTTCGTAGCGATCGCCTTCGGTGTAGTACGGTTCTTCGGTGAAGCGTTCGCGCCAATACGTCGATACGTTCTGACTGCGGTCTTCGTCCGGTGCACGGCCCGGAATCTGATACGGCACGTTCATGCGCGTCTCCGTGGTGGATGTGCGTTCTACCGTAGGTCGCTTGCTGTTAATTTCATTGCCAGGGCGAGTGAGGGGAACATCAAAGCCGCAGGTCCACGCAGTGCAGGACGACCACATTCGAACGGACTATCGCTGCGGCCCGGCACGCATGGTGTCTTGCCTGCGATTCAGGTGGTCGCTGAGGCGGCTTCATACGGCAATGCTGTCGCGCCAGCGGCCACCATCGCTGGCGCGGCATCCTGCAATGCCGCTTGCTCGGCATCAAGGATGACCAACACGCGCCCGGACTGGATTTCGTCTTCGAACTGACGGCGTACCGGATCGGGCACCGTCGCACCGATCAATGCCGACGACCAGCTGCCGACCAGTGCGCCAGCCAACGCCATGACGCCTGCGCCCGCCAAGGTCAGCCCGATCGGTGGCACGGCAATGGCCACCAATCCTGCCACCAGACCGGCCGCACCGCCGGTGGCCGCGCCACGTGCGGCCGCAGGAAGGAAATCGGTCTTTGCGTCCTTGCGTTCGTCCGGCACATCCTGCAATTCGATATCAGAGCGGGCGATCAATGACAGCGCATCGTTATCGATCCCCGCGCTGCGTGCCGCCTGCAGAACACGTTGCGCACTGTCGAGATCGGCAGTGCTGTAGACATGGCGCTGTTTCATCGCGAGCTCCCGTAAGCTGAGAGCCGCAGCGTTGGACGCACGCGGTTAGGCGTGCGTGAGCGCTGCGCGAGAGTGCTGCGAAACGTCTGGTTGCGATGGAGCGAGCGCGTTGCCGTCAGCCGAGGTCGGCCAGTATCCGACGCTCCGTTGTAGTGCGCGTACTGCAGTGACTGCGCGTGCTCCAATTCCGGTAAATAACGACGCCGTAGCGCGCTCAGCTGTTCTCAACTTGCTTGCGCGGAAATAGATAAAACGCCCAGCCGACCAACAGCGCGACGCCTGCAGCGGCCAGGTTCTGCCAGCTGGCGCTGGCCAGCAAGCCCAGCGACAGCAACAAGGCGGCGATGGGGATGGCCGGGCCGCCAGGCAGGCGTAAGGTATCGGTGCGTTGTCGGTACCTGCGCGCCAGCACGATCACCGCCGCTGCGGTGCCGATGTAAGCGAACAGGCGCGTGACCATCGACAGTAACGCCAGCTGCGTAAACGATCCCGACAATGCCAGTGCAAGCGACAGCACGCCCTGGGTAAGCACTGCTGCGGCAGGCGTGTGGAAGCGCGGATGCACGCGTGCCAGGAACGCCGGTCCATACCCATCGCGAGCAAGCGCAAACAGAAAACGCGGACCCAGCATCACCGTGTTGCTGGTGGTGCCGAGGATGGAAATGGTGGCACCCACGGTCAGGATCAGTGCCAATGCTTCGCCACCGAATCGGCTTGCTGCATCTGCCAACGGTGTGGGCGAGGCGGCAAGATTCGGTAGCGTGCCCTGGGCTATCACCTGCACCGCGGCGTAGATCAGGGTCACGGTGACGATCATGGTGATCAAGGCGAAGGGCACATCGCGCCGCGGGTTGCGGTACTCGCCAGCGGCTGCGGGAATGTTTTCGAAACCCGCGTAGGCAAATAGCAGCAACAAGGCCGCTTCACCGAGATTGCCCAGGTCACGCAGATCGGGCGTGGTGCCGGCAAACGCCCACGACCAATCCACATAGAACACACCGATCGCCACGAACAGCAGCAATGGCACCAGCTTGCCGATCACCAGCGCGATGCCAGTGCGCGCGGCCGATTTGACGCCGATCACGTTGATGGCAGTGAGCAGGCCCAACGAGCCGACCACCACCAACGAGCGCGCCCAGGTATCGGTAGAGGCGGTGGGCCAAAACCGCGCGACTGCATCGGCCAGACCATTGCTCAAAGCGGCAGCCGAACTGATGCGGGTGAGCCAGATCATCCAGCCGATCTGAAAGCCGACGAACGGGCCGAATGCTTCGCGCGTGTAGAGATAGCTGCCGCCCGGCGTATCGAAGTAGCTCGCCGCCTGCGCGTAGCACAGCACCAGCAAGGCCACCGCCAGGCCAGCCAGCATCACCGCCCACAGGCTCATCGGCCCCAGCAGGGCGGCAGTCGCGGCAGGTAGTAAATAAATGCCGCTGCCGATGACATCGTTGATCGACAGGCCGACGATCTGCCAGCGGCTGACGACACGGACCAACCCCGTTGCATCCGGTGCAGGCTGCGGTGTGCTCATGGCGCCTCCTCGGTCAGTGCAGGCAAGTGCCACGCAGTGTGCAGACGTGCGTACTCTGCGCGTGGCAGCAGCACGAACAGCGGGTGATCGTCCGGCTTCAGCCAGGCGAGCAGGCGTTGCATGTCGGCCGCTGCCATCGCGGTGCAGCCGGCGGTGAACTGGCCCGGCGTGCGCCATAGATGCGCGAAAATGCAGCTGCCGCGTCCGGGAATGGCCTTGGGATTGTGCACGATCATAAAGCCCTCGCTGTAGCGCGCATCGCCTGCGTGGCGCAGATCCAGGCGCATCGGTTCGGTCGAGCCGGCCACGGCTGCATCGCCCACTTGCGCGGCATCGACGATGCGGTTGTAGAGCGGCGAGCTGGGCACATCCATGCAGTAATGGGTGGCGCTCATCGCCTGGTATGGCATTGCGCTGTCGATACTCGGCGAGTAGCCAAAAGCCGGACCGATGGCGAAGACGCCGGCAGGGCTGCGGCCATCGCCCTCGCGTTTTTGCGGGCCCTGCGGCTGCGCCGGATGCAGGCCCTCGCCCCACGCACTGCCATGCCGCCCTAGCGCGACTGCAAAGCTCTGCGCAGCCGGCTGCCATTTGCCATCCACATGGGTGAACGTCTGCAGGCGCGCCTGCGTGCTGTTCCAGCCCGGAGTGATCACCACGATCAACGTGCGTGCCTGATTCAAGGCATCGATTGGGTCGGCGGCGACGGCGAGACTGCTACAGCTTGCGAGCGCCAACAGCACGAAGGGTCGAAACACGGGGGCAAGGTGCATGCAGGCTCCAGGTGTTGGGTCGAGCGGGATGAGTCTAGGGCGATACATGGTCGTCTGGAGACGGAGCGCTAGGGTGGTGCTGCGTGACCGACGCCGTGTTGTCGCTACGCCGTGTTGTCGCTACTGTACTCAGCAATGCGGTTGCGTGGTGCATGTGCGTGCGATGTCTATGCGCGCTGTTGGTAGCGGCATATCGTGGCGAACACCTCTTGTTTGGTGTCGTTTCGTTTTTTAATGCGTGATTTCGTCAAGGAGCGAGTGCAGAGCGTTTGGGTGCGCCCGGCGATCAGAGCCGGCTCGTATATCTCATGCACTCCGGCTCCTTTGCGCGGTCAACGTCTACCTGGCGACTGCTCGCGACGTGCGTTAACCGCTCTTCTCCGGCAATAGCTCCAGCCCACGAATACGACAGATACCCAGCCCGGGCGAATCGTCGATATGGATCTGCGCCTCGTCGAACTGGACGCCGCCCTCGGTGGGATCGAACTGCCCAAGCGCGGGTGCATCCAGATCTGCCAGGGTGATGCTGTCGGCCTTGGCGACCGCCAGATGCACCGCAGCGGCGACGCTGATGCTGGATTCGATCATGCAGCCGATCATGCAAGGCAACCCATACAGCCCGGCGATATCGGCGATGCGGATGGCGTTGGACAGCCCGCCGGTCTTCATCAGTTTGATGTTGATGATGTCGGCGGCGCGACGCTGGATCAGGTCGATCACCTGTGTGGGCGAGAAGACGCTTTCGTCGGCCATCGTCGGCGTGTCGATGCGTGCGGTGACGAAGGCGAGCCCCTCAAGGTCGGCCGCCTTGACCGGTTGCTCCAGCAACTCCAGCGCGATGCCGCCATCTTCCAGCATGCGCATGGTACGCACCGCTTGTTTGGGCGTCCAACCTTGATTGGCATCCAGCCGCAGCGTCGCGCGCCCGGCGACCGCCGCATGGATCGCCGTGACACGTTCGACATCCGAATCGATGTCCTTGCCGACCTTGATCTTCAGTGCGCGATAGCCGCGTGCGAGCGCCGCTTGCGCTTGCGCCACCATGGTGTCGATGGCATCGGCGCTGATGGTGATGTCGGTGGTGATACGCGGCGTGCCGCCACCGAGCAGTTGGTACAGCGGCGCGCCGAACGCCTGCGCCCACAGGTCGTACAGCGCGATTTCCACGGCGGCTTTGGCGCTGGTGTTGCGTTCGAGTGCATGTTGCACAAGCCCGCAGAGCCGGTTGAGATCGGCCACGTCCTGGCCGATCAGTTTGGGGCCGATGCAGTGTTGGATCGCAGCAACGATGCTGCCATGCGTATCGCCGGTGATGGGCGCGGTGGCCGGCGCGGCGCCATAGCCGATGTGGCCGCAGTCGGTCTGCAACAGCACCACGACATCCTCGATTGCCTGCACGGTACGCACGGCCGTCTTGAACGGGGTTTTCAATGGCACGCGCACCATGCCAAGCCGACAGCCAGTGATCTTCATGGGGTGTCCGTTGGTGCAACGCGCTGGATGCGGGTGATGTGGTCGATGAATGCAGTGCCATCGCTAGCGAGCAGTGGCAGCAACGGTGTCACCGACACACCATTCAAACGCGCGCGCTGCACGCTGCCATCGGCGGCGCGGTAACTGGCGCCGGCCACATCATGGATCACCCATGGCGCGCCACCTGCGTGCCCGATCACCAGCATGACATGGCCAGGGATATAGATCAGATCACCGACCTGCAGTTGTGCGAGCTGCCGCAAACGTCTCGGCAGCGGTGCAGCTGTATCGAAAGGAACGCTGCGCAACACGGTGCTGCGCGCCTGGTCGCCGGTATTGCGGGGCAGTGCGATGCCGAGGCTGCGATAGACATCCAGCACGAAGCCGCTGCAATCGCGCGCGTTGTAATCGTTGCCCCAGCCATAACGTTCGCCGAGGAATTTGAATGCCTGCCGCAGCAAAGCGGCATCGGTTACCGGCAAGGCGCCGATGTGCACATCGGCAGCGCTTGGGATCAGGGCGGGCACCAGCTGCAAACGGCCATCGGCGCTGCGCAGTGACACTTGCACCACATAGGCCGCCAGCGGCAGCTGGCCGTTGACCGGCTGCTGTGGCGGCCAGTCACCGAGCAGTGGCAAGGTGCTGCCCATGTCCAGCGTGAGTGCAGAAATCGCCGGGCTTTCGGGGGTGTAGGCGGTCTGCGTGCGGGCTGCGGTAACGACCAAGCGCGGGCCACGTCGTGCGTAATCCAGCACCTCGGCGCGGCTACTTTCGGCGAGTCGTGCGCTTGCGATCCACGCGGCGTAATTTGCGGCAATCACGAACTTCCACGCCCCATCTGCGCTGCTGTGCAAGATCGCGACCGGCGTGCCGGGATACAGCGCCGATTCCTGGAAGCGGTCGATATCGCGGTCGTCGGTACCGGTGAACACACGCTGCGCGGTGGGGAAGGTCCGCAGTGCTGCACGCGAAACCACCAGCGCAAAGCGCAGCGGGACCCGCGCGGGAAGCGCATCCAGTGCCAAGGCTTTACGTAACGCGGCTAAATGTGTGCCATCCACGCGCTTCCCGTCTGCCTCGTACAGCGGTCGGGTTGGCGTGGCCGACACTGCCTCGATGCGTGCGCGCACTTCGGTTGCGGCCAGCATGTCGGGCAGCTGCGCGATGTCGTGCATCGATGCATCGTCGCGTAGCAGTTGTGCGTTGAAATCAGCGATCTGCACGGGAGTCATCCGTGGCGTCTGCGCATTGCGGCTGCGCTTGATCCAATATTCTGGGGTGAGCTGTGCATCGCTAACGACGAAGGGCGGCGCGTGTGCAGCCGGCGCGCCGGCAGGTGCGGACAGGGCGCTGCGGGGCAGGGCGAGTGCGATCAGCAGCAGTATCAGCAAGCGGCGCGACAATGACATGCAGAGCTCGGGGTGAAGGCAGCTGCTGGCGAGCTGCGGAGGAACGTTGATAGTGGCATGCGGCGCAGACCGCATCCACGCGTTTTCGCCGTAAGGCGATGACACGCTTGCAGTCCAGTCCAGTCCAGTCCAGTCCAGTCCAGTCCAGTCCAGTGCAGGCCACACGTGTGGGGGTGGGGGAAGTCAGCAGTCCATATTCGTCACAGCCACGGCCGCAGTCGCGGCCACGCGAGTGGCCGTTGCCGCCATAGCCGCCCAGGGCGGTTCTTGCGGAGTCGAGAGACGCAGCCAAATGCCCAACGATCGCAGCACGCAAGCCACAGCGCTGTTGGCGCGCCCATGCCTGGAAGGCCGCGCAAGCACCAACTCGACGGATAATGGTCTTGCGACAGCAGCGTAGCCGAAACGTCTGCGCTGCCCAGGTCGTCCGGCCTTCCCAGGAGAAATCCGTGCTGCCCAGCTTCCCTCTCTCGTCATCGGCCTGGCTGCGTGCCGCCGTCTGTCTGGCCGCGCTGTCGCTGGGCGCCTGCGCGCATGCACCGCAGCGCAATCCGCTGGCGCAGTGGGTTCCCTCGCCCAATTACGATACGCGGCGACCGATCCTGATCGTGTTGCATTTCACCGACCAGCATTCAGTGCAGCAAAGCCTGAGCACGCTGCGCGGCCGCAACAGCGGTGGTCGGGTCAGTGCGCACTATCTGATTGGCAAGGATGGGCAGCGCTACCAGTTGGTCAGCGATGCGCAGCGCGCCTGGCACGGCGGCGCCGGCCGCTGGGGCACCATCACCGACATTAATTCGGCCTCGATCGGCATCGAACTGGACAACGACGGCAGCGAGCCCTTCGTGCCAGCGCAGATCGACAGCCTGCTGATGCTGCTGGATGACCTGTGTAAACGCCTGCGTATCCCGCGCACGCAGATTGTTGGCCACGAAGATGTTGCCCCGACGCGCAAGAACGATCCAGGCCCGTTATTTCCCTGGAAGCGCCTGGCCGAAGCCGGCTTCGGCCGCTGGCCCGCTGCCGACGCGCCTGCAGCACCTGAGGGTTTGGACCCATGGCAGGCGCTTGCCCTGATCGGCTACAGCATCGACGATCCTGCCGCTACACTGCAGGCATTTCACCATCACTATCGCGGTAACAGCGCCACCACGCTGGATGCCGAGGATTTGCGCATCTTGTATGCATTGACCAAAGACGCGAGAACCTCTAGCCCGCGACCGACTCTTGAGCCAACCGAAGGCGACAGCCGCTAGGCCTAGGGCGATCGAGCCACGCCGTGCCTGGTTGCGAAGGACGCAAAGCGCGATCCATCGCGCGGACTCGGCACCTTGCAAGGAAACGAAAATGAAACGAAACCTGCTGGTTCGGAAAGGGCGCTGCTGGCGACAGCGTTTTCTTCGAGACGCGCTGCTGCTGATCGCCATGGCGCCATCTGCCCTGGTCGCCAGCGACGTGCATGTGTCCTCGGCAAAGACCGCCGCAGAGGCTGGCCTTGTGGACGTGCACGCGCTTGCGCCGGACATCGCATTGGACATGCGTTACGCAAGCAGCAACAACTTCACCGGACAGGTCGTGCCGGGCTATCACGCGCCGCGGTGTTATCTGCTGCGGCCCGCCGCCGACGCGTTGGCGCGGGTGGCGCAGACGCTCAAGGCCGAGGGGTACAGGTTGCAAGTGTTTGACTGCTATCGGCCGGTGCGGTCTGTGAAAGCGTTCGTGGCCTGGGCTGCGGAGTTGCAGGATCAGGCGACCAAGGCGCAGTACTACCCGCAGGTGGACAAGCGTGCGCTGTTGGGCGATTACATTGCCCCGACCTCCGGGCATAGCCGTGGCGCGACCCTGGATCTTGGCTTGCTGGAGTGCAAGTCGACTGCGTGCCACGCAGTGGACATGGGCACCGGTTTCGATTTCTTCGATGCGCGTGCGCACACCGACGCGCCGGACATCAGCGCAGCGCAACGCGCACACCGCCAGCGCCTGCTGCGTGCGATGGCGGCCGAAGGATTTGCCAACTATCCAATGGAATGGTGGCATTTCACGTTTCGTCCCGAGCCCACGCCTGATACGGCCTACGACGTTCCAGTGGACTGACGGCGACCGATCAACAGCTGCGTCGGCGCTCACCACCAGGTGGTGCTCGAAATCGGTAGTCGGCTTGCGGCAAGGGTGCATCGCAACGCGGAAGCGGCCACCGTGGATGCCGTCAATCTGTCCGAAGGGTGGATGTGCGAGAAGTGCAGTGCGCGCTTGTCAGCTCCCGGCAGTGCGTGTCGCCATCGCATCGCTGGCAACAGCGCAAGCACCAGCACAGCGCCAGTCGTACACTTCAGCGTCAGCCTGCCGTCGCACCGGCGGCACCGTCCCATCGTCTGATCACCCGCTTCGACAGATCCAAGGAACCCCCATGTCCGACCCGGAACGCTTTGTTGATATCGCCTGCCCGTACTGCGGGGAGTGGATCACGCTGGCGCTGGATCTGACGGGTGGCGACCAGCACTACATCGAAGATTGCCAGGTCTGCTGCAAGCCGATTTCGGTGAGCGTGCGCTGGGATGAGGAGGGCGAGGCGCAGGTGAGTGCGCGTGGGCAGGACGATGCCTGAGCCATCCCGCGGCCATCGCATCCGGCCCGCTTGTCGTCGCGACGCACGACGGCATTGCACCCGGTAGCGGCATGAGTCCAGCCAGCGCCTGCCATCGGCATATCGCTCCGGCTGCAATCGACGCGGCCAGCATCCAGTTCGTTCGGATCGCTCACGTTGCGGTACGCGTGCGGATCCAAGCGCTGCAGCCGCTAGACTGATGCGCCTGCTGCCTGGATCGTCACGATGAATCTGCCCCTGCACTTCGGCCTGCTCGGTTCGCTGGAGGCCGGCCTGATCGCGCTCATCCTGGGCGTGCTGGTTTTTGCGGTGGTGGAACGCATCGGCCGGCGTTTGCAGTTCAACCATGGCCACACGCTCGGCATTGCCTGCCTGCTCACCGTCGCCATCGGCGCCGGTTACGACATCTGGAATCTCGTCTACACCAGCATCGTGCGGCTGGAATCGCCGCTTTACGCGCGCTTGGCACTGGCCAAGATCCACGATCCCAACGAGTTGGGCTCGCGCGTGGTGCTCGAAGTGGCCGGCGCGCTTGCCGGCGTGGTGCTCGGTTGGAAACTGTTCAGTTCCGGAAGCTGGGACGACGACGCGCCGCGCGCCTGACATCGCGGGTGAAAGTGGGGTTTGGATCGCAAAATTTTATGCATTGAATGAGTCGCTTCGGTTTGACTCACCTGCGACTAACAGGCGGTTAGCCGCAAACATTCAGGCGGTGGTTAAAAGACTGTTCTGCGCAAGATTGCATCGGGTTGGACGTTCATTTGCGATGGGTAGGGTGAGGCCATGTGCGGCGACACCGCGCATTCCCAAGCCAAGGAGACCTCCCTAATGAACAATCGCAACCGCACCTCGCTGCTCGCCGCCACCGCCGCTCTTGCTGCCGCTCTGGCGCTGCCGGCGATGGCGCAAAGCACCTCTCAGGATGCCGCAGCGCAGTCGGCTAGTGCAGCGCAGTCGGGTAGTTCGGCCACCTCCGCGCAATCCGGTGGCGGCCAGACCTGGGCCAGCGTGGATACCGATAGTGATGGCGCCATCAGCAAGCAGGAAGCGCAGGTCAACGCGGGCCTGGCGCAAATTTTCGATCAAGCCGACGGCAACGCCGATGGCAAGCTGACACCAGACGAGTACAAGGCGTTCGTCGCCAAGCAGCAGGGGGGCGGGGCTGCGAGCGGGTCGCAGGGCAACTGAGTCGTTGGTGCGATATATCCCTACCAGTCGTGAGAGGAGATATCGCAGCGCAGAGCGCCGGCATTGA
The DNA here is from genome assembly GCF_002846205.1 of Xanthomonas prunicola. Lineage (GTDB taxonomy): Bacteria > Pseudomonadota > Gammaproteobacteria > Xanthomonadales > Xanthomonadaceae > Xanthomonas > Xanthomonas prunicola. The sequence continues at coordinate 1,389,825 of NZ_PHKV01000001.1, read as the reverse complement.
TCCACGCCAGCGCCTGGTCACACGCTGTAGTACGCAATAGCAACAGGCAATAGCAACAGGATGGTCACGCGGGAGCGATCTGCCAGGGTCGCTCCCGTTTTGTTGACGTCTATCGCGCTAAGGTAATGCGTTACGCCTCGGGCGCTTGTCCAATGTCGCACTCACGTCTTGCACTTCTGGTCGGGTTGGCGATTCCCTGCTGTGCGTTTGCCGCGCCGCCCGAGTTGCCACCGGCCACCCCTGCGCCGTCCCTACCGACGACCGCTGGCGGCACCGCCCCAGCGATGGCGCCCTTGCCAATCGATCCACCGGCACCGGCAACCACGCCCTTGCTGCCGGCCGACGCACCCAGATCCGCCGGATCCACCAGCGGTGCCGAGGCATCCGTTGCACCCTCCGCCGGCAGCTTGGCACCGCGCAGTTTCCGCAGCCTGGATACCGACGGCGACGGATCGCTGACACCGGCCGAGGCGCGTGCCGATCCGGTGTTGCGCGAGAACTTCGCCGCCTTCGACAGCAATGGCGATGGGCGCCTGTCGCGCGACGAATTCGCCAGCTATCAGCCCGGCCCAGGCGATGCTGCAGGCGATTGAGCACAGCGCCAGATCGGTGCGCTGCTAAACTGGCCCGATGAGCGCACTTGCACAACGCGACGGCCAGGCGATCCAACTGGTCGGTTTCGACGGCGACGATACCCTTTGGAAAAGCGAGGACTATTACCGCACCGCCGAAGCGGATTTCGAAGCGATCCTGTCCGGTTATCTGGATCTGGGCGATAGCCGCATGCAACAGCATCTGCTGGCGGTAGAGCGACGCAACCTCAAGGTATTCGGTTACGGCGCCAAGGGCATGACGCTGTCGATGATCGAAACCGCAATCGAACTGACGCAGGCGCGCATCGCAGCCAGCGATATCCAGCGCATCGTCGAGATCGGCCGTGCCACGCTGCAGCACCCGGTGGACGTGATTGCCGGCGTGCGCGAGGCAGTCAGTGCGATTGCCGCCGATTACGCAGTGGTGCTGATCACCAAGGGCGACCTGTTCCACCAGGAACAGAAGATCGCGCAGTCCGGCCTGGCGGATCTGTTCCCGCGGATCGAAGTGGTGTCTGAAAAGGATCCGCAGACCTATGCGCGCGTGCTCGGTGAATTCGATCTGCCGGCGCAGCGGTTTGTCATGATCGGCAATTCGCTGCGTTCGGACGTGGAACCGGTGCTGGCCATCGGTGGCTGGGGCATCTACACCCCGTACGCGGTGACCTGGGCGCACGAGCAGGAGCATGGTTTGGCCACCGACGAACCGCGTATGCGCGAAGTGCCCGACGCCGCCGGCTGGCCGGCAGCAGTGCATGCGTTGGATGCGTTGGCACGGCAGCAGCGCTAGGCCAATCGGTGTTGACCACAAGGTCGTTCGTACCGGCTGGTGCAGACCGTCTTAGGACTGACAGCACCGCAGGCATGCGGCATCATCTGTGCATGCCTGCGTCCCGCTCATCCGTGTTGCGCGCTCTGTCCTTGCTGGCGGCATTGCTGTGGCCGTCGCTGGTCGGCGCGCAAACCTCGCCGGCATCCACAACAGCCGCTGCAACGAAAGAATCGGCGCCGGCGGCGATCCCGGGCACCGGAGATGGCTGGGTGGACCAGCATCTGGCCGACATGGGCAGTTATGCGCAGCGCTATCCGGCCAGCTTCATCGATGAGGTGGCGCGCCATACCGGTACGCCGCGCGTGTACGTGCAGGCGTTGCTGCAAGTGCACGGCTGGCATGCGGGAGATATCTATTTCGCGTGTTTCTGGGCGCAGACCGTGCAGCTGTCGTGCCGTGACACCGTACGCGCCTATAGCCGCGACCATCACGATGGCTGGGAGGGCGTGATCACACGGCTATCGGTGGCGCCGGACAACGCGCATATGCGCGCACTGCGGCACGCCATCGTCGCCAGCTACGACCGCTGGGAACGCCCGATCACCCTGGACGCGTTGCTGCGCCGTCAGCTCGGCGATCCTGCGCAGCGCCTGGAAGCGGCGCGCCAGGCCAGCGAAGCGGCCGAAGCAGCGGCGCAGGCCGGGCTGTAACGCGGTCGTTGCGTCGTCGCGGCCCGCACGCCTGCAGTGTGTGGCTGTCTGCACGCCAACACGCGGCCTGCGATGCTGCCGTGCAGCTGGCCGCCACAGGGCGTGGTCGGCGAGAATGCGGTAACGCTGGCATCGGCCGGCCTCTGCCAAGACCATGCCATGCGCGATACCGTGTTTGTCTCTTCCGATCACATCCGCAGCCTGTTCGCCCAGGCGATGTCGGACATGTATCGCGCCGAGGTGCCGTTGTATGGCGATCTGATGTCGCTGGTGGCGCAGGTCAATGCGCAGACGCTGCAGTCCGATCCTGCGCTGGCCGCACGGCTGCAGCGCAACGACGAGCGCGCACGGCTGGATCTGGAACGGCATGGCGCGATCCGGGTCGGCACGGCGGCGGAACTGGCCACCCTGGGGCGCCTGTTTGCGGTGATGGGCATGCACCCGGTGGGCTATTACGACCTCTCGGTGGCGGGGGTGCCGGTGCATTCCACCGCGTTCCGCCCGATCGACGAAGCGGCGCTGTCGGCCAATCCGTTTCGCGTGTTCACCTCGCTGCTGCGGCTGGAGTTGATCGAAGACGCCACGCTGCGCGCGCAGGCCGAGCAGATCCTGCAGCAGCGACAGATCTTTACCGCCGGCGCCTTGCAGTTGATCGAGCGCTACGAACAGCAAGGCGGGCTGGATGCCGACCAGGCACGGCAGTTCGTGGCCGAAGCGCTGGAAACCTTCCGCTGGCATGGCGATGCCACGGTGTCGCTGCCGACCTATCGCGCACTGAGTGAGGCGCATAAATTGATTGCCGACGTGGTGAGCTTCCACGGCCCGCACATCAATCACCTCACGCCGCGCACGCTGGATATCGACGCGGCGCAGGCGCAGATGCAGGGTGCCGGCATCGATGCGAAGGCAGTGATCGAGGGGCCGCCGCGTCGGCGCGTGCCGATCCTGCTGCGTCAGACCAGTTTCAAGGCGCTGGAAGAGCCGGTGCGCTTTGTCGGCGACGGCGGGCAGCCCGAGCACGGCACGCATACTGCACGCTTTGGCGAAATCGAACAGCGGGGACTCGCGTTGACGCCCAAGGGCCGCGCGCTGTACGACGCGCTGCTGGCGCAGGCGCGCGAGGCCGATGGCGCCGGCAGCACCGGTGCCGATTACGCCACCCGCCTGCAGACCGCGTTCGTGGCCTTTCCCGACGACGAGGCGCTGCTGCGTCAGGAAGGGCTGGGGTATTTCCGCTATGCGCTCACCGACGCCGGCCGCGCCGACCCGGCGCAGGTGGCCGCGATGCCGGCAGAAACCGCGATCGCGCTCGGCTTGGTCAGTGCCGACCCGATCATCTACGAAGATTTTTTGCCGGTCAGTGCGGCCGGCATCTTCCAGTCCAACCTCGGTGGTGCCGAACAGCGCGCCTATGCCGCCCATTCGAGCAAGCGCAGTTTCGAGCAGGCGTTGGGCGCGCAGGTGCACGACGAGTTCGCGCTGTATGCGCAGCTGGAGCGTGAGTCCTTGCAGGGCTTGCTGGTGTAGCCGGCGCTGCGCGCGGCCCCACTGGGGCGTCAGCCCGGCGCGCCGCTACTGTGGAAGACCTCCCATAGGTGGCCGTCCGGGTCGGCAAAGCCGTGTTGATACATGACGCCATAATCCTTTGCTTCGCCGTCGATCTGCTCACCGGCTGCGCGCGCTTTGCTCACCAGCGCGTCGACCTCGGCGCGGCTGCTTACCGCCAATGCAGTGATGGTTTCTGCAGCATTTGCCGTATCGCAGATGCCCTTGTGGCTGAAACCCTGGAAGAACGGCTTGACCAGCAACATCGCGAAAATGTTTTCGCCCAGGATCAGGCAGGTGGCGTTCTCATCGGTGGAGGCCGGATTGAACGTAAGCCCATGGCGGTGAAGAAAGCGACCGCGCGCGGCAGCGACTCGACCGGCAGGTTGACGCAGATTTGCGTGATCATGCGGGGTCTCCTGCGGCGTGACTGGCGTGGTAATCAGAAGCTCCGGTAACGGCCGTTGACCAGCCATTGGATGCCGAAGCGGTCGGTACACATGCCGAAGCCTTCGGCCCAGAAGGTTTCGCCGAACACCATCTGCACCTGACCGCCCTCCGCCAATGCCGCATGCGTGCGTTCGGCCTCAAGGGTATCGTCGAAACCGAGCCCGACCGACACCGGTTTGGCACCCTGCAGCTGCTGGCCTGGTGGCAGGTCCGAGCCCATCAGCAGTGGGCCCTTCGATCCAGCGAGCGTCACGTGCATCACCAGGTCAGCTGCCGCAGCGTCGATCGACATGCCAGATCCAGCGTGCGGTGGCATCTGCGCATAGGTGGTCAGCATCAGTTCGCCGCCCAGCACGTGCTGGTAATGCACAAAGGCCGCGCGGCAAGTGCCTTCAAAATACAGATAGGGCGTGATGTGCATCGGGCAGTCCTTTGGAAGCAAGTCGGCGACGGCGCGGAGTCCTGCGTGCGGTTCTGTCCAGTCAAGACCAGGCCTGTTGTCGGCCATCAGGTCCGGTTGCAGGTCGAGACCGCTACGAGCATTGCCGGGGTGGGCATGCGCCGCAACCAGCGCAGCCTACCTCCCGACACGACCACGTGCAGCCGCCGCGGTCGCTTGAGCGTAGCGGTTGCTGGTGACATCACTTCATGCCGAAACGCATGCGGCTATGTCTGCGCGCAGACACGTGCCAAGACCACTCCCTGGATCACCACGCAGGCGACCATGTCTGCGTGGCTGCGCCGCAACACACTGAAGACCGTACCGCCGGGCTGAGCGGTCTTCGGTGCGAAACCTCACTGCGCTTGTGCCGCCGGACGGCGTGCCGCAGCGCGTTCGGCACGGCGTGCGCGCGCACGTGCGCGACGCGCTTTCCAGCGCGCGCTCAGACACGAGAAAATCACGTACAGCGCCGGGGTGCTGAGCAAGGTCAGGCTCTGCGAGAACACCAGCCCGCCGATCATTGCGATGCCCAGCGGGCGGCGCAGCTCCGAGCCTTCGCCCAGGCCCACCGCCAGCGGCACGGCGGCCAGGATCGCCACCATCGTGGTCATCATGATCGGGCGGAAGCGCACGATCGACGCCTCGCGTGCGGCCGCGCGCGCATCCATGCCGTGCACGCGCTGCGCCACCAGCGCGAAGTCGATCATCATGATGGCGTTCTTCTTGACGATGCCGATCAGCAGCACCAGCGCGATCATCGAGATCACCGACAGTTCGGTATTGGTGATGAACAACGCCAGCAGCGCGCCGACACCGGCAGCCGGCAAGGTGGACAGGATGGTGACCGGGTGGATCAGGCTCTCGTAGAGCATGCCCAGCACGATGTAGACGGTGAGCACCGCCGCCAGCAGCAGAATGCCCATCGAATTGGGGCTGAGCTGCACGTTGAAACTGTCGTCGCCACTGAGGCGGATGCCGTCGGGCATGCGCAAGCCGTCCACAGTGGATTGGATGATCAGATCCGCCTCGCCGGTGCTGACGCCCGGCGCCAGGTTGTAGCTCAGATCCATCGTGGTGTACTGGTTTTCATGAATGATCTGCGGCGGCGCCAGGCCCGGGACCTGAGTGGCGACGGCGGTGATCGGCACCATTTGCCCTGCACGGTTGGGCACGAAGATCTGATCCAGCGCCTTGGGCGTGGCCGTCTGCGACGGCAGGGCATTGACCACCACGCTGTACTGATTGAGATCGGAATAGATAGTGGAAATGGAGCGCTGGCCGAACGCGCCATACAGCGCGCCATCGATGGCGCCGACCGAAATGCCCAGACGCGCGGCCTTGGCGCGGTCGATCACGATGTTCTGGCGCAGGCCCGAGGTATCCACATCGGTGCCGACATCGCGCAGGCGTGGGTTCTTTTTTAACGCGGCCTGCAGTTTGGGCAGCCATTCCTGCAATTGCGCCAGGTCGTTGCCCTGCAGCGATACGCGATATTGGGCGCCCTGGCTGGTGCCGCCGCCGCCGTCGCTGGGCAGGTCCTGGATCGCACGCAGGCGCAGGTCAAGATCCGGGTAACGGTCGGCCTTGGCGCTCAGACGTGCAACCACGTCCGCGGTGGTGTCACGACGGCCTTCATCGCGCTTTTTCAGCTCGATGTTGAACGATGCGCTGGAGCCCTGACGGCCGGAGCCCAGGCGTGCGCCGACGGTTTTCACCGCCGGATCGGCCATCAGCATGTCGGTGATGCGGCGCTGGCGGCTGACCATGTCGGCGAACGACACCGTGGCGCTGGAATTGGCGCGGCCCCAGATCAGGCCGGTGTCCTGTGCGGGAAACGAGCCCTTTTTGACCGCACTACCCAGAAAGATGGTGGCGGCGATCAGCAACAACGGCGTCAACGACAGCAGCAGCGCGTGGCGTAGCGAGAAATCCAGCGCCACCGTGTACACACGCAACATGCGGTCGTGCATGCGGTCCAGCCAGGCGCCGAAACGGCTGGGTTTTTCCGGCTCGCTGTGCGCCGACAGGAAGCGGCTGCATAGCGCAGGCGTCAAGGTCAGCGACACCAGCATCGAGACCACGATCGCCGCCACCAAGGTCACGGTGAACTCGCGGAAGAACGCACCGACCATGCCGCTGGCGAACAGCATCGGGATAAACACTGCCACCAGCGAGGCGGTGATGGAGACGATGGTAAAGCCGATCTCGCGCGCACCGGCTAACGCCGCTTCCATGCGCGACATGCCTTCGTCGAGATGGCGCATGACGTTTTCGATCACGACGATCGCATCGTCGACCACGAAGCCAATGGCGATCACCAACGCCAGCAGGCTGAGGTTGTTCAAGGTGAAGCCGAGCACGTACATCACCAGCGCCGAGCCAGCCAGCGACAGCGGCACGGTGATCGCCGCGATCAGCGTCGGCGCCAGGCGGCGCAGGAACAGCGCCATGGTCAGGATCACCATCACCAGACTGATCATCAGCGTGGCTTGCACCTCGTGCAGCGAGGCGCGAATGGTGGGCGTGCGGTCGAAGTAGGGCGTGAGCGTGGTGCCGGGTTGTAGGTAGCTGCGCAGCTCGGGAATCTGCGCCTTCACCTGGTCCACGGTTTCGACGATGTTGGCGCCGGCGCGGGTGAAGGCATACATCACCACCGCCGGTTTGCCGTTGAACCAGGCGGCTTGATAGGCATCCTGCTGACCGTCGTAGACGGTGGCCACATCGCCCAGCCGCACGATGCGTCCGTTGGACTGCGTGGCGATCGCCAGCTGCGCAAAATCGGCGGCCTTGGACACCGAATCGTTGGCGATGATGGCCATGGTGGTGTTGCCGTCGGACAGGAATCCGGTCGGCGAGGTGACATTGGCTGCACGCACCGCATTGCGCAGATTGTCCGGTGTCAGGCCTAGCGCGTTGAGCGCGCGCAGGTCCACGTCCACGCGCACCGCAGGCGTGGAGGCGCCGGCAATGTCCACCGAGCTGATGCCGGTGATCTGGCGTAGCCGCTGTGCAAGCAGCGAGTCGGCCACGTTGTAGAGTTCATCGGCCGATTGCGTGTCCGAGGTCAACGCGATGGCGATCACCGGGTCGTCGTTCGGGTTGGCCTTGGAGTACATCGGCGTACCGAGTCCGGAGGGCAGGTCCGACTGCGATGCATTGATCGCGGTCTGGATGTCCTGCGCGGCCGAATCGATATTGCGACTGCTCTGGAACACCAGCACGACCAGGCTGCTGCTCTCCGAACTGGACGAGCGCATGCGGTCGATCCCGGGCAATTGGCCCAGGTGACGTTCCAGCGGTGCGGTGACCGTGGAGGCCATGGTGCTGGCGTCGGCACCGGATTGGGTGGCGTGCACGAAGATGATCGGAATCTGGATGTTCGGCAACGACGCCACGCCCAGCCGCAGGTAGCACATCAATCCAATCACGAACAAACCGATCGCCAGCAACGAGGTGCCGATCGGGCGCTTGATGAAGGGCGCGGAGATGTTCATGGGGTGACTGCCGGGAGTCGGGAATCGGGATTCGGGAATCGGGAAAGGCAACAGCCAGCGCAGTTGCCATACGCGCGTGCGGGAAGGCGATGCCGCGGGCAGGCAGACCGATCGGCGATGACGCCATCGGTGGTCATGCCGAGCGCTCCGATGTGGATGCCGCAGTGACGCCGTCACGGCGCGCCGCACGCTGCGCACGCCAGGCACGCAGCCGTTCGCCGCCGCGTTCCATGTACAGATAGATCACCGGGGTGGTGTACAGCGTCACCAGCTGCGAGAGCAGCAGGCCGCCGACAATGGCGATGCCCAGCGGGCGGCGCAATTCCGAGCCGATGCCGGTGCCCAGCGCCAGCGGCAAGGCGCCCAGCATGGCCGCAGCGGTGGTCATCATGATCGGACGGAAGCGCAGCAGGCAGGCGCGCCGGATCGCATCGTGCGCGTTCGCCCCTTCGCGGCGTGCGTCGATGGCGAAGTCGATCATCATGATGGCGTTTTTCTTGACGATGCCGATCAGCAGCACGATGCCGACGATGCCGTCCACCGACAGGCTGAGCCCGCACATCATCAAGGCCAGCAACGCACCGACACCGGCTGGCGGCAGCGTGGAGATGATCGTCAACGGGTGGATGTAGCTTTCGTACAACACGCCCAGCACGATGTAGATCACCACGATCGAGGCCAGCAGCAGCCATACGATGTCGGTCTGGCTGCCGGTGAATTCGGCGGCCTTGCCGACGAACTGCGCATGCACCTGGGTCGGGATCTTGAGCTCTTGGCGTGCTTTTTCGATCGCCGCTACCGCCTGCGACAGCGAATGGCCTGGCGCCAGATTGAACGAGATCGTGACCGCGGGCAGCTGCTGCTGGTGGCTCACCACCAACGGTGTGTTGGTGACCTTGGCTTCGGCCAAAGCGGCCAGCGGAATGATGCTGCCGGCGCCGACCACGATGCCGGTGTTCTGCGCGCCCACACCGGTGGCCGTGGACGAGTTGGACGAGGTCACCTGGCCGAAGCTGGTGGCGTTGGTGCCGGTCAGCGCGCCGCTGCCGTTGCTGGCCACGGCCAGCTGGTTCATCAATGCCGTGCTGCTGCGGAATTCCGGCGCCACTTCCAGCACCACGCGGTACTGATTGAGCTCGGTGAAGATGGTGGAGATCTGGCGCTGGCCGAACGAGTCGTACAGCGTGTCGTCGATGGTCTGCATCGGCACGCCGAGCATGCTGGCTTTGTCGCGGTCGATGTTCAATTCCAGCGCACGCCCCTGGTTGGCCAGGTTGTTGTCCACATCCGCCAGCTCGGGCAGTTTGCGCATCGCCTCGGTCATGCGCCCGGCCCAGGTCGCCAGCTCGCTGCTGTCCACGTCCGAGATCGAGTACTGGTATTCGGTCGCGGCCACACGCGTGTCCAGGGTGACGTCCTGGACCGGCTTGAGGAACAAGGCCACGCCCGGAATGCCGGCCACGGCTTTCTGCAGGCGCGGCAGTACCTCGTCCAGACCATCGCGGTCACCGCGCGTCTTCAGCACGATCGACAGCTGGCCCTGGTTGAGGGTGGGGTTCATGGTGCCGGCGCCGATGAAGGCCGCCACGCCGGTCACCGCCGGGTCTTTCCGCAACGCGGCGGCGACCGCCTGGGTGCGCTGCTCCATCTGCGGGAACGCCACGTTCTGGTCGGCCTGTACCACGCCGGTGATCAGGCCGGTGTCCTGCTCGGGCAGCAAGCCCTTGGGGATGACCACATACAGCACCACCGTCAACGCTACCGCGCCGATCGCCACCGCCAGGGTCAGCGGTTGATGGGCAAGCACCCAGTCCAGGCTGCGCTCGTAAGTGCCCACGGTGCGCGTCCACAGATTGCGCTTGCCGGCGGCGGTTGCGCGCTCGTGCGCGTCTTCGCCTTCGGGCAAGGCATCGGGCTTGAGCAGATAGGCGCACATCATCGGCGTCAGCGTCAGCGACACCAGCATCGAGATCACCACCGCAATCGACAGCACCCACGCAAACTCGTGGAAGAGTCGCCCGGTCACGCCGGGCATCAGCAGCAGCGGCAGGAACACCGCCACCAGCGACACGGTCAGCGACAACACGGTGAAACCGATCTGCTTGGCGCCGATCTCGGCCGCTTCCGGCCCGCTCTTGCCCTGCTCGATGTAGCGCACGATGTTTTCGATCATCACGATCGCATCGTCGACCACGAACCCGGTGGCCACCACCAGCGCCATCAGCGACAGGTTGTCCAGCGACATGCCCGCAAATGCCATCACCGCGAAGGTGCCAGCCAGCGACAGCGGCACCGCCACCGAGGGAATGATGGTGGCCCATAGCCGGCGCAGGAACACGAAGATCACGGCCACCACCAGCGCAATGGTCAGCACCAGGGTGAACTTCACTTCGTGCACCGAGGCGCGGATGGTTTCGGTGCGGTCGGAGAACACCTCCAGATGCACATCGGCCGGCAACACCGACTGCAGCTGCGGCAGGATGCTGCGGATCTGCTCCACCGTCTGCACGATGTTGGCGCCCGGCTGGCGGCGGATCTCCAGCAGTACCGCCTGCTTGCCGTCGGCCCAGGCGGCCAGCTGGTCGTTTTCCACGCCATCGACCACGTTGGCCACATCCGCCAGCCGCACCGGGCGGCCATCCTTGTAGCTGATGATGGTCTCGCGGTACTGCGCCGCATCGGTGAGCTGGTCGTTGGTGCCGATGCTGTAGGACTGGGTCTTGCCGTTGAGCGAGCCCTTCGGCGCGCTGACGTTGGTCTGGGTCAGCGCGCTGCGCAGCGACTCCATGGTCAGGCCCATGTTGGACAGCTGCGCCGGATTGACCTGGATGCGCACCGCAGGGCGGACGTTGCCGGCGATCGAGACCAGGCCCACACCCGGCACCTGCGACAGACGCTGGGCCAGAATCGCATCCGCGTAGCGGTTGACCTCGCGCAGCGGTAGCGAATCGGAGGTGAGCTTGAGCGTGAGAATCGCCGCGTCTGCCGGGTTGACCCGGTTATAGACCGGCTGGTAGGGCAGCGAGGAGGGCAGGGTGGCCTGGCGGATCGCCGCCTGCACATCCTGCGAGGCGATATCGATATCGCGCTCCATCGAGAACTGCAGAATGATGGTGGACAGGCCCGCCGACGAATCGGAGGTCATCATCTGCAGGCCGGAGATCTGCCCGAACTGGCGCTCCAGCGGCGTGGTCACCAATGAGGCCATGGTGGTCGCATTGGCACCGGGGTACTGGGTGGTGACGACCAGGCTGGGGGCGTCGATTTCCGGCAATGCAGAGACCGGCAGTTGACGGTAACCGAGAATGCCTAACAGCAGGACGCCGGCCATCAACAACGAAGTAGCGATCGGGCGGCGGATGAAGATGGTCGAAAAGCCCACGGGGGGTGTCCTTGCTGAAGACGTCAAGCGAAGCCGGCGCATGCAGCGCCGACGCACGCCGGCGACGGAAGGTCCGTCGCCGGTGGTCGAGGATTAGCGTGGACCGCCGCCACGACGGCCGCCGGTGCCACCCGCACGGCCCTGTTTGTCGTGCGCCGCCTTGAGTTCGGCCTCGGTCGGCTCCGGCGGCGTCTCGCCTGGCTTGAGCGCGCTGACCTTGCTGCCCGGCTTCAGGCGGAACTGGCCTTCGGTCACCACGCGCTCGCCGGGCTTGAGGCCCTTGGTCACCTGCACATGGCTGTCGTCCACCTCCACGCCCTGCACCACGGTGCGCATCTGTGCGGTGTTGTCACCGCCCACCACATAGACGTAATCGCCGTCCGGGCCGCGCTGTACCGACTGGGTCGGCACCACGGTGCCGCCGGCGATGGTGCGCAGTTGCAGGCGTACGTTGACGAACTGACCCGGCCACAGCGCGTTGTCGGTATTGCCGAAGATCGCGCGCGCGCCGAAGGTGCCGCTGTCGGCGGAAATGCGGTTGTCGATCACATCCAGCTTGCCGTCGCCGCTGATCACATGCGCATCGCCGCGGTCCAGTGCGGCCACGGACAGTGGCGTCGCCGCCTGGCCGGCGCGCACGGCCTGCAACTCACGCTCGGGCAGGTTGAAGGACACGTAGATCGGGCGGATCTGGGTCAGTGTGACGATGGTGGAGGTGCTGCTGACGATGTTGCCCACGTCCACGCCGCGGATGCCGGCGATGCCGTCGATGGGTGCGGTGATGCGGGTGAACTGCAACTGCACCTGCGCCGAGCGCATCTGCGCATCGTTGGCAGAGACCGCGGCTTCGTACTGGGCAACCTGGTTACGCTGGGTATCCAGGTCTGTGCGCGAAACGTATTGCTTGTAGGCAGGATCGTTGGAGCGCTGATAGTTGACCCGCGAGGTTGCCAACAGCGCCTGGTTCTGGCGCTTGGCCGCCAACGCCTGGTCGTAGCTGGCCTGCAGCGTGCGTGGATCGATCTGCGCCAGCAGATCGCCCTTCTTCACTTCCTGGCCTTCCTTAAAGTTCAGGCTCATGAGCTGGCCGCCGACCTGCGGGCTGACCGTGACTGTATTGAGCGCGGTGACCGTACCCAGCGCGCTGGCATAGACCGGCACATCCTGCGTGGTGGCCGCCACCACTGTGACCGGCACCGGACCGCTGTTTTCGGGGTCATTGCCGTCCTGTGCGCCTGCGCGCTTGCCGTGGTGGCTCCCACCCATCATCCGCATTGCGACGAACACCACGACGAGCACCGCTACAACCAGCAGTGTGATCTTCCAAAAACGCGACATGCGACAACTCCTGAGGGGCGGGCCGGGCGCGTGGGTGCGACCGTGGGGCGGCTGTGCGAAGCATATCGTTGCGTCACACCAAATTGAGCGTTACTGAAGTAACGGCTCGGCCGGCGAAACGACAGCAATGGTCACAGTTGCACCCCGGAAGCAACGCACCATGCCTGCCGCGGTTGACCGCCTGGCTGAATCGGGGCCCACTGCAGCCCATCCAGCATGCGCCTGAACTACATTAGGCAGCCATCTTCAGAGGATTGCCGATGCGCCCCTCCCGCCTGCTGACCAGCGCGCTGTTGCTCGCCCTGCCCACGCTCGCCGCCGCGCAGACCGCGCAACGGCCCGAAGTTCAGGCCGCCGCTGCCCCGCTGCAGGCCAAGGTGGTGCAATGGCGCCGCGACTTCCACCAACACCCCGAGCTCTCTAACCGCGAGGAGCGCACCGCCGCCGCCGTGGCCGCGCAGCTGCGCAAGCTCGGCCTCAAACCGCGCACCGGTATCGCCCATCACGGCGTGGTGGCCATCATCAAGGGCGGCAAGCCGGGGCCGAAGATCGCCCTGCGTGCGGACATGGACGCGCTGCCGGTGAAGGAGCAGACCGGGCTGCCGTTCGCCTCCAGGGCCACCGCCGAGTACCGCGGCGAGCAGGTCGGCGTGATGCACGCCTGCGGCCACGACGCCCACACCGCCATCCTGCTCGGCGTGGCCGAGGCGCTGGTCGGTATGCGCGATCAGTTGCCGGGCGAGGTGATGCTGATCTTCCAGCCCTCCGAAGAGGGCGCGCCCGGTAACGAAGAGGGTGGCGCCTCGCTGATGCTGAAAGAGGGTCTGTTCGCCGACTTCAAGCCGCAGGCGGTATTCGGCCTGCATGTGTTCTCCAGCGTGCAGGCCGGCAAGATCGCCGTGCGCGGGGGGCCGCTGATGGCGGCGTCGGACCGCTTCGCAATCAAGATGATCGGTCGGCAGACCCATGGCTCGGCACCGTGGAACGGCATCGACCCGATCGTGGCCAGCGCCGACATGATCGGCGCTGCGCAAACAGTGATCAGCCGCCGCGCCAACCTGTCCAAGCAGCCGGCGGTGCTGAGTTTTGGCGCGATCAAGGGCGGCATCCGCTACAACATCATCCCCGACGATGTGGAAATGGTCGGCACCATTCGCACCTTCGACGAGGGCATGCGCCAGCAGATCTTTGCCGATCTCAAGAACGTGGCCGAACACACCGCTGCTGCGCATGGGGCCAAGGTCGAAGCGCAGGTGCCGGATCAGCCAGGCAACCCCGCCACCGTCAACGACCCGGCACTGACTGCCAAGATGCTCCCCAGCCTGCAGGCCGTGGTGGGCGCCGGCAATGTGTACGAGCCGCCGCTGCAGATGGGCGCGGAAGATTTCTCGTTCTACGCCCAGCAGGTGCCATCGATGTTCTTCTTCGTCGGCTCCACCGCCAAGGGCATCGACCCGGCCACCGCACCCAGCAACCATTCGCCGCAGTTCCTGTTGGACGAGTCGTCGCTCGATGTGGGCTTGCGCGCCCTGTTGCAGGTGTCGCTGGATTACCTGCATCAGGGCGAGGCTGGCTGATTCGGGAATCGGGATTCGGGAATGGGGAATGGGGAATCGTGTGCAGTTGCGCGGTTTCCGCTGGAGCATTGGTGATTGCGTGGGGCGGCGGGCCGCTTGAAGGCTCGCTGCCCTGTCGCCAGCTAGGTGCTTCAGCGTCTGCCATATAGCTCACGGCCAGTCGGCTCGGCCTAAAATGGCGCGATGAATACTCCAGAAGAGTCCACCCTCGGTCGTGAGGTTGCCTATCCCAGCGGCTACGACCCGTCGCTGCTGTTTCCGATTCCGCGCGCGGCCGGGCGCGAGGCGATCGGCCTGACCGGCGCTTTGCCCTTCATCGGCCGCGATCGCTGGCACGCCTACGAGCTGAGCTGGCTCGATGCGCAAGGCAAGCCCTGCGTGGCGACGGCCACCCTGCATGTGCCATGCGACTCGCCGTCGCTGATCGAATCCAAATCGCTCAAGCTGTATCTCAATTCGCTCAACGCTACCCGCTTCAACAGTGCCGAAGCGGTGCGTACGCGCATCGCCACCGATCTGTCGACGCGTGCCGGTGCCGATGTGGCGGTGGAGTTCGGCCTGCCGCCGATCGACGCGGTGGGTGAGGGCGAATCGATCGACGCACTCGACGTCAGCATCGACGATTACGGCCCACCGAATGCCGCGTACCTCTCCGCACAGGCGCAGCCAGTGGTGGAAGAAGTGCTGACTTCGGCCTTGCTCAAATCCAATTGCCCGGTCACCGGTCAGCCGGATTGGGCCAGCGTCACGCTGCGTTACCGCGGCGCACCGATCGACCGCGAAGGGCTGCTGCGCTATCTGGTGAGTTTTCGTGACCACGCCGAATTTCACGAGCAATGCGTCGAGCGTATTTTCAACGACGTACTGGCGCAGTGCGCACCGGAGTGGTTGGTAGTAGAAGCACGCTATACACGTCGTGGCGGCCTGGACATTAATCCGCTGCGCAGCTCGCCGAGCGTTCCGACGCCGCTGTCGATTTTTCGCGACCTGCGTCAGTAAGCCTACGCGTACGGGATCGCGCCAGCTTCACGGCGGCGCGATCCACGCTTAACGGCACCCCGCGCACCCTGCTGCTACCGCGATGCACAGGGGTTGCAGCAATGAGTGTCGACAAG
Source organism: Xanthomonas prunicola (assembly GCF_002846205.1). Taxonomy (GTDB): domain Bacteria; phylum Pseudomonadota; class Gammaproteobacteria; order Xanthomonadales; family Xanthomonadaceae; genus Xanthomonas; species Xanthomonas prunicola. The sequence continues at coordinate 1,374,407 of NZ_PHKV01000001.1, read as the reverse complement.
AAAGCAGATTTTTCCAACGTCACCTCTTCGGCCGACAGTACCGCCGAGGTCACGCCTGCACCGGATTTTTCCAACGTGCATACCAGTGTAGAAAGCACTGCCAAGCTCGTCGAAGAATCGGTCACCGTCCAGGCCGGCGATAGCCTGTCCAGTATTGCCAAACGCCACCTGGGCGACGGCAATCTCTGGCCACGTATTTTCGAAGCCAACCGCGAAACGCTGAAGGATCCGGACAAAATCTTTCCGGGCCAGGTCCTGCGTCTTCCTGCCAAATCATGAAAGTAGCGGGTTTCTAAAAGCTAGTGCTTGCCGATTACCCATTGTCTAAACCCACAAAACATCCAAACACCAAGTGCGGGTGTTTCATTATCGGAGAACGCATTCATGTCCACTAAGTCCATTTCCAGCAGCCTCGTTATCGCGTTGGCCGGCGTGCTGGCATTGTCCGGTTGCAGCAAGAAGACCGATGACAGCGTGTCCAAGGACCCAACCTCCGGCGCCCCCACCGAAGCAATGCCCGGCCCGGCGGCCACACCGCCGGCCAGCGATCAGGCGGGGCAGAGCAGTACGACTGGCGCAGCCAGTACCGATGGCGGCGCTGCAATGGGTGGCGCGGTGAGGGTTTCCAGCGTGGTCGTCGGCACGAAGGCCGCAGCTGATAAAACGGTCACTCCATCGTCCAACGTTGGCACCAAGGACACCATCATCGTGTCGGTCAAGACCGATGGCAGTGCCAGCAATGTTGCCGTGTCGGCCAAGCTGACCTATCAGGATGGTCAAGTGGCAGGCGAGCAGAACGCCACGTTGAACACCACTGGCGCTGAAACCACCAACCTCAGCTTCAGCAAGCCAGATGGTTGGCCGGCCGGCACCTACACCGCGCAGGTGATGGTGGACGGCAAGCCCGCCGGCAACCCGCAGACCATCACGGTCAAGTAAGCGTGCGTGACGCAGTGACGACGGTCGATCCTGGCCATGTGCAACCTCACTTCCGTCAGGAAGTAGCGCGATAGTTCATCGAGCCATCCAAGAGGGGCGCGACCATCAGGCTGCGCCCTTCTTGCTGTGTCCCGTATTCGTTACAGCTGCATCCATGTCGATGGGGCGTGTGACGGGACGAAGCATCCGCCTGTGGTCGCTTTACCCGGGCGCGGCTCAGACGCGACAATGCCGTGCTGATCCATCGCCGCATCCAACGTGCTGGCCAACTGGTGTGCCATCAACGACCCCCGTCGCGCGCACCATTGCCATCGTCCGTGAATGCCGGCGTTCCTCCCGACCACAAGAGCCATCGCACCTCATGTCGAAGACACCGAAGATCCTCTACACGCTCACCGACGAAGCACCCTACCTTGCCACGCAGTCGCTGCTGCCGATCATCGATGCCTACACCGATACCGCCGGCATCGTGGTCGAAACGCGCGATATCTCGTTGGCGGGGCGCATTCTTTCGCTGTTTCCCGAGTATCTGAGCGAGGAGCAGAAGATTGCCGACGATCTGGGCGAACTCGGTGAGCTGGCTACCACGCCAGAAGCCAACATCATCAAGCTGCCCAACATCAGCGCCTCGGTGCCCCAGCTCAAGGCTGCGATCAAGGAGTTGCAAGGCCAGGGTTATGCGCTGCCGGCATATCCGGACGAGCCCAAGGATGCAACCGAAAAAGACGTCAAGGCGCGCTACGACAAGGTCAAGGGCAGCGCGGTGAACCCGGTGCTGCGCGAGGGCAATTCCGATCGCCGCGCACCGCTGTCGGTGAAGAATTACGCACGCAAGCACCCGCATCGCATGGGCAAGTGGAGTGGCGATTCCAAGTCGCACGTGTCGCACATGGAGTCTGGCGATTTCTTCGGTAGCGAGCAGTCCACCACCCTGGCCGATGCCGGCACGTTGAAGATCGAATTCGTCGGTGCCGACGGCAGCAGCACCGTGCTGAAAGACAAGGTCGCGGTCAAAGCCGGCGAAATCGTCGATGCCGCCGTGTTGAGCAAGCGCGCGCTGGCCAGCTTCATCGACGCGCAGATTGCCGATGCCAAGGCCCGCGACGTGCTGTTCTCGGTGCATCTGAAAGCCACCATGATGAAGGTCTCCGACCCGGTGCTGTTCGGCGTCGTCGTCGGTGAGTTCTACAAGGACACGCTGAGCAAGCATGCCGATGTACTCAAGTCGGTCGGCTTCGATCCCAACAACGGGATCGGCGATCTGTACGCCCGCATCGGCACGCTGCCGGAAGATCAGCAAGCGCAGATCAAGGTCGATATCCAGGCCGAATACGCGCAGCGTCCTGGTCTGGCGATGGTCAATTCGGACAAGGGCATCACCAACCTGCATGTGCCCAGCGACGTGATCGTGGACGCCTCCATGCCGGCGATGATCCGCGACTCCGGCCAGATGTGGAATGCCGCCGGCAAGTTGCAGGACACCAAGGCAGTGATTCCGGATCGCTGCTACGCCGGTGTGTATCAGGCGGTGATCGATGACTGCAAGGCGCATGGCGCGTTCGATCCGTCCACCATGGGCTCGGTGCCCAACGTGGGCTTGATGGCGCAGAAAGCCGAGGAATACGGCTCGCACGACAAGACCTTCCAGATGGCCACTGCCGGCACCGTCAAGGTCACCGATGCCAACGGCAAGACGGTGTTCGAGCACGCGGTGGAAGCCGGCGATTTGTGGCGCATGTGCCAGGTCAAGGACGCGCCGATCCAGGACTGGGTGAAGCTGGCCGTCGAGCGCGCACGTCTGAGCGACACCCCGGCGGTGTTCTGGCTGGACAATGCACGCGCGCACGATGCGCAGGTGATTGCCAAGGTCGAGCAGTATCTGAAGGATCACGACACCAACGGTCTGGATATCCGCATCCTGCCGCCGGTGGAGGCCACCACCTTCTCGCTGGAGCGCATCCGCAAGGGCCAGGACACCATCTCGGTCACCGGCAACGTACTGCGCGATTACCTCACCGACCTGTTCCCGATCATGGAGCTGGGCACCAGTGCCAAGATGCTCTCCATCGTGCCGCTGATGGCCGGCGGCGGCCTGTTCGAGACCGGTGCCGGCGGCTCGGCGCCCAAGCACGTGCAGCAGTTCGTCGAAGAGAACTGCCTGCGCTGGGATTCGCTCGGCGAATTCCTGGCCCTGGCCGCGTCGCTGGAGCATCTGGGCAACCGCTACAACAACCCGTCGGCCACGGTGCTGGCCAAGGCGCTGGACGTGGCCAATGGCCAGTTCCTGGACAACAACAAGTCGCCGGCACGCAAGGTCGGTGAACTGGACAACCGCGGCAGCCATTTCTATCTGGCGATGTACTGGGCGCAGGCCCTGGCCGCGCAGACCGAAGACGCCGCATTGCAGGCCAAGTTCGCACCGCTGGCCAAGGCGCTGACCGAGAACGAAACCACGATCGTGGCCGAGCTCAATGGCGCGCAAGGCAAGCCGGTCGAGATCGGTGGTTACTACCATCCTGATCTGGCCAAGGTCAGCGAAGCGATGCGTCCGAGCAAGACCTTCAATGACGTGCTGGCTACGTTGAAGGCCTGATCCCGCGCACTGCGCGCCGGTGCGTCCAGTCAGTACGCTCGTCAGGGCCCGCCTCGCCAACAGGCGGGCCTTGTCGTTTCAGCGAAAGGGCGACAATGCGGTCATCGCCCGCACCAGGTGGCGCGCACGCCGCGCCATGCGCTTCTCGGCACGCCGTCGAGGCGCAGTCTTGCTCGCTTCCGGCCCGTTTTGCGCAGTTTCGGTCGGTTCGGGTGTGGCGTCCGTCGCCACATCCGCCGCGATCTCGGGCTCTGCCAGCTGTCGTGCAAGCGCCGCGTCGGCAATGTGTCCGTGCTGGAACAGCAACTCGGTAAAGATGCGCATGATCCTGCTCCCACTTGAGTGGAAGCCACAGTAGGCGCAGGCTTGGCCTTGCAAAAGCGAGGGTTTTGCAAGTCTGTGTTGAATTTTATTCAAGGGTGAGCCATGTCGCGTCCGCCGCTCCACGCATTGCAGGGCTTCGTCAGTGCGGTGCGTCTGGGCAATCTGTCGCGCGCTGCCGCGTCGATGCATCTGACCGTCAGCGCGCTCAGCCATCAGGTGCGTGCACTCGAACAGCGCCTGGGCTATCGGTTGTTGCAGCGGCATGCGCGCGGCGTCAGCGCCACGCCGCAGGGGCAGCAATTGCTCGACCGCATCGCACCGCATCTGGATGCGATTTCCGAGGCGTTCCAGCCGTTCGCTGCGCGCCGCGAAGATACGCTCACCCTGAGCATTACACCGTCGATGGCCTCGGCGTGGCTGGTGCCGCGCCTGAGCGATTTTCTGGCGGCCCATCCCACCATCGAGATCAATCTGTTTTCCAGCGAGCGACTGGTGGATTTCGAGCGCCAGCCGCAGGTGGATGCGGCCATGCGCATCGGTGCCGGGCAGTGGCCGGGGGTGATCGCCGAACCGTTGTTCGACGAATGGCTGGTGCCGATGGCGAGCCCGGCGCTGATCGCACGCATGGGCGGCATCGATGCGCAGCCGCTGCAGCGATGGCCGCTGCTGGGCGACCCGGATGGCGACTGGCCGCGCTGGTTTGCGACCTTCGGGGGCGAGCCGCCGCGACGGTATGCCGCGGTGCTCGACGAGTCCGAGTCCCATCACCGTGCCGCGCTGGATGGCGTCGGGGTTGCGATGGGACGGGTGACGCGCGCGCGCCTGTTGCTGGCATCCGGTCAGCTGGTGGCGCTGTCTGCGCAAAGGCTCAAGACCACTTGGTCACATTACCTGGTATACCCGCAGCGTTCGTCCACGCACACCGGGTTTCTTGCGTTTCGCCAGTGGCTCACGGCGCAGGCGCGCGAACATGCCGAGCACGCGCAGCAGGCGATGGCCGCGCCGTCTGCCGTGCTGCCGCCCACCACGCATCGCCGCAAGCGCGCAAGGACACTGCCGCCATGAACCAGCTGCCGTTACCGCCCCAATCCGAACGCCGCGCGCTGGCGATCGCCCACGCGGTGTACGAAGCGTTCGAGGAATACCACGCGCGGTTTTCCGAGATCACCGCACGCGCCAAGCAGCGCTTCGAAATGCGCGACTGGAGCGGCGCGCGCGATGATGCCGTCGCACGTATCGCGCTCTACGATCAGTACATCAGCGAATGCATGCTGCGCCTGCGCGCCGTGCTGCTGGGGCAGGCGCACGATCGCGCGTTGTGGATGCGCGCACGCAGTCATTACGCTGCGTTGCTGGCCGGGTTGATCGATCAGGAGTTGTACAAGACCTTCTATAACACGCTGACGCGGCGTTACTTCGGCACCCACGGCGTGGATGCCGATATCGAATTCATCGCGCTGGATATCGAACCCACCGACGCCATCACCGTGCCGGTGGCGCGGCATACCTACGCCGTGTCGCCAGGTCGGCTGACCGACATGCTGGTACGCGTGCTTGGCGATTACGCATTCGCGGTGCCGTATGCGCACCGCACCCGCTGCGCGGCGGCCATTGCGGTACGTCTACTCGATGATCTTGCGCATTGGGGCGAACACCCGGTGCGCAGTGTCGAATTGCTGGAGACGGTGTTCTATCGCGAGCGTCGCGCCTATCTGGTCGGACGCGTGTTCGGCGAGCACCGGTTTTCGCCGTGCGTCATCGCATTGATCAACGACGATGCCGGCTTGCGCGCCGAAGCAGTGTTGACCAAGCGCAGTGATGTCGCCCAACTTTTCAGCAATTCGCGCAGTTATTTTCAAGCCGACCTGTCGACGGTGGGCGATGCGGTGGTATTCCTGCGCAGCCTGCTGACCCACAAACCCGTCGATGAGCTGTACACCATGCTGGGCCGCGCCAAGCAGGGCAAGACCGAACGCTATCGCACGTTTTTCAGCCATTTCCAGGCACAGCCGTCCGAGCAGCTGGTGCACGCCGATGGCACGCCCGGTATGGTCATGGTGGTGTTTACGCTGCCCAGTTACCCGCTGGTGTTCAAACTCATTCGCGACCGTTTCGCCTACCCCAAGACCATGAGCCGCGCGCAGGTGGAGGGCAAGTACGAACTGGTGTTCCAGCTGGATCGCATCGGCCGCTTGCTCGATGCGCAGCCGTATCGTTTCCTGCGCTTTCCCAAATCGCGCTTTTCGCCGGCGCTGTTGCAGGAACTGCAGACCAGCTGCGCGATGAGCCTGAGCGAGGATGGCGAGGATGTCTTGATTGCGCTGTGCTACGTGCAACGGCGCCTGCGTCCGCTCAACTTGTACCTGCGCGAACAACTGCCCGAGGCCGCGCATGCGGCCGCGCTGGACTATGGCCAGGCAATCAAGGATATGGCGCGCAACAACATCTTTCCCGGCGACATGCTGCTGAAGAACTTCGGTATCACCCGTCATCAGCGTGCGGTGTTCTACGACTACGACGAGCTGTGCCTGATCACCGAATGCACCTTTCGCGACTGGCCAACGCCCACCACCTACGAAGAACAGATGGCCGCCGAACCCTGGTTCCATGTCGGTCCACGCGACGTCTTCCCCGAGCGCTTCGCACTGTTCATGGGCCTGCCGTCCTCGCAACTGGAAGCGGTCAAGCACATCCACCCGGAACTGTTCGACCCGCAGTGGTGGCGCGGCCTGCAGAGCCGTCTCCGCGAAGACGACTATCCAGACACCCCGCCGTATGCGGAATCGCGCCGGCTTGCCTAGACCGTTCCGTTTGCAGCGGCAGGCTGGTAAAACGTGCGATCAACCAATGGAGTACGGCAATGCAGTGGAAGCAACGTGTAGGTCTGGGCATCCTCTTTTCGCTGGCAGCGATGGGCGTTGCGCACGCCAAGCCGGACGCTGCGCGTCTGCAGATCGAAGCGAGCATGAATGTCACCGGCGAGTTGACGCTGACGCCGGACGGCACCGTGACGGCGGTGGCCCTCGCCGACGAGGAGCGTTTGCCTGTCGCTGTTCGCGAGCGGATCAAGCATTCGGTGGCGGCGTGGAGGTTCGATCCGGTCAAGGACGACGGCAATGCCTTGCCGGCGCGGCTGCCGATGAGCTTGCTGCTGGTCGCCAAGCCTACCGACGACAATCAGTACCAGGTGTCGATCCGCAGCGCGCATTTCGGCGGTCAGGCTGCGCAGGGAGACGGCGCACAGGCCAAGGACATGGCGCCGCCGCCTTATCCGGTCAATGCCTTCAGGGGCGGGGCGACCGGCGTGGTCTATCTGCTGCTCAAGATCGGACGCGATGGCAAGGTGGAGGATGTGGTTGCCGAACAGGTCAACCTCACCGCACTGGTTCCCGAGTCCAAGCGTGCGCGCTGGCGCAAGGAATTTGCCGATGCCTCGATGGCCAAGGCGCGCAGCTGGACGTTCACCCCGCCCACCGCCGGGCCTGAGCGCAGTGCGCCGTTCTGGGAGATGCGCGTGCCGGTGACGTTCGACATCGCCGCGTCCGAGAAGGACCTGGATGCCAAGCAGAAAAAATGGCAGTCGTATCTGCCGGGCCCGCGCCAAAGCGCATCCTGGCGAGCGCAGAACGAGACAGCCGCTGCGACCGACAGCCCGGACGCACTGCCAGGCTCGGGATTGTTTTCCGTACGTGGCGAAGGCGTGCGCCTGATCACGCCGCTGCAGGAAAGCTAAAGGTTCACCCAGGACTCTGCCGGTGGAGTCGGATCGTGATGGCGCGTATCGCGCATCCGGTCCGGCAGGGAATCAACAATCCAATGGTCAGCTGCACGACGAGCACCCACAGCGCAGTCGATATGCAACGACCGCAATAGTGCGATCAAACGCGGGCAACCAAGCGCATTGCCTGACGCAAAAGCCGCCCACAAAAAAGCCCCGCAATGCGGGGCTTTTGCGTACCGATAAAGCCGACCGAAATCAGCGCTTCATCGAACTGAAGAACTCGTCGTTGGACTTGGTGGTCTTCATCTTGTCCAGCAGGAATTCCATTGCCGCGATTTCGTCCATCGGGTGCAGCAGCTTGCGCAGGATCCAGATTTTCTGCAGTAGCTCCGGCTCGATCAACAGATCTTCGCGACGCGTGCCCGAGCGGTTGATGTCGATCGCAGGATAAACGCGCTTTTCGGTGATGCGACGGTTCAAATGCACTTCGCTGTTGCCGGTGCCCTTGAACTCTTCGTAGATCACCTCGTCCATCTTGCTGCCGGTCTCGACCAGCGCGGTGGCGATGATGGTCAGCGAGCCGCCTTCCTCCACGTTACGCGCCGCGCCGAAGAAGCGCTTCGGACGGTGCAGCGCGTTGGCGTCCACACCACCGGTAAGCACCTTGCCGGAGCTGGGCACCACGTTGTTGTAGGCACGTGCCAGGCGGGTGATCGAGTCGAGCAGGATCACCACGTCCTTCTTGTGCTCGACCAGGCGCTTGGCCCGTTCGATCACCATCTCGGCGACCTGCACATGGCGCGCAGCCGGCTCGTCGAACGTGGAGGAGATGACCTCGCCGCGCACGGTGCGCTGCATTTCGGTCACTTCTTCCGGGCGCTCGTCGATCAGCAGCACGATCATGTGCACTTCGGGATGATTGGTGGTGATGGCCGTGGCCACCTGCTGCATCATCATCGTCTTACCGGCCTTGGGCGGGGAGACGATCAGCGCGCGCTGACCCTTACCCTGCGGCGCCATCAGATCCAGGATGCGGCCGGTGATGTCCTCGGTGGACCCATCGCCACGTTCCAGACGGAACCGGCGACGCGGGAACAGCGGGGTCAGGTTTTCGAACAGCACCTTGTTCTTGCTGGCTTCCAGGGGCTCACCGTTGATGGTGTCCACGATCGACAGCGCGAAATAGCGTTCGCCGTCCTTCGGGAAGCGGATGCGGCCGGACAGATGGTCGCCGGTACGCAGATTGAAGCGACGGATCTGGCTGGGCGAAATATACGTATCGTCCGGGCCGGCCAGATAGCTGGCTTCTGCAGCACGCAGGAAACCGAAGCCGTCCGGCAGGATTTCCAGCACGCCATCGGCGGCAACGCCTTCGCCATGACGGGTGAGCACCTTGAGCAGGGCGAAGATGACGTCCTGCTTGCGCGCACGCGCCACGCCTTCCTGGATATTGAGCTGATCGGCGATATCCAGCAGCTTCTGCGCCGGCATCCGCTTGAGATCGCTCAGCGAGTAGACCGGGAAGCCTTCCGGCACGGCCGGATGCGGACGCGCGATAAACGGCTCGTTGCTGCCATCGGACGAGGGCATGCCGCCGCCTTCGTTACCGAAGCGGTCACGCGGGCCGCGGTCGCGGCGGTTGCGGAACCGGTCGCGGCGATTGCCCTGCTGGTTCTGGCCTTGCTGGTTTTGCCCCTGACCTTGACCTTGACCGCCCTGGCCTTGCTGATTCTGGCCGGCGTTCTGGTTCTGGCCTTGTGCCTGGGCTTGACCCTGCTGCTGGCCTTGTCCCTGGCTCTGGGCCTGATTCTGGTTCTGCTGTTGCTGCGCCTGGTTGAAGCGCTGCTGCTGCGACTGGCCGCCCTCGCGGGACTCGCCGTGGGTGTCGCCGCCGTGGTTGGCGCTGGGCGCCTGACTGGCGTGTGCGCCATCGCTGGACGTCTGCGCCGGTGCCGGATCGGCAGTGCGCGACGGTGCCTGCGGGGCACGGGGTGCTTCGGGTGCGGGGCTGGCGGGCAAGGGCAGGTTGGGCTGCTGTGCGCCGCCGTCTTCATTGATGACGGCGGTCTTGCTCACGCGCGGCTTGCGCACGCGCTTCTCGACGGGAGCGTCGACGCTGCTCCCAGTATCGGAGGAAGGATGATCGGACAAGTGCGTGATTCCTCGCTAAGGTGCGAGCGCCCAGCTAGGGGGCGAACTATTGGTAGATGGGAGTCTAGAAGAGTTTCTAGAGGGGTACGGCGGCGCACGAACGTGTGCCGGACCGACTGACACTATCACCGCGGCGCGTGACCGCGCAAGCGTCTTCCGGCGCAGGATTTAACTGCCGGCGCATCATCGGGCGCCCATCGCTGGACGCCCGTCTGCTCAGGCGGCCGCGCCGCCCAGGGTCTTGTCGATCATCTGGGTCAACTGGCCCTTGCCGACCGCACCGATCTGGGTGGCCTGCACCTGCCCGTCCTTGAACAGCAACAGCATCGGGATCGAACGCACGTGGTACTTGATGGCCAGGGCGCGGTTCTGGTCCACATTGACCTTGGCGACCTTCAGGCGGCCCTGGTAGGTGTCGGCCAGATCGTCCAGCACCGGTGCGATCATCTTGCACGGGCCACACCACTCGGCCCAGAAATCCACCAGAACCGGTTCGCCGGATTGCAGTACCGCTGTATCGAAGTCGGCATCGCCGACATGTTGAACCTTATCGCTCACGTTGGGTCTCCTGGAAACCAAAACGGCCCACCCGAACGGGCAGGCCGCTACATTGCGTTAAACTGGGGCATTGCGCGACTCAATCAAGTGTTGGTCCTGAAGCCGCGCTGTCCGCCACAAGAGCCGCAGTTTGCGACGCTGTCGGCATCGATGCAAGCCGCGCCCGGGCTGCCCAGGGCGCCTCACGAAGACGGAATAATGAGCGACAAACCGCTAACCGATTTGACTTTTTCCTCGTTCGACCTGCATCCGGCGTTGGTCGCCGGGCTGGAGAGCGCAGGGTTTACCCGCTGTACCCCGATCCAGGCGCTGACCTTGCCGGTCGCGCTGCCGGGCGGCGATGTCGCCGGCCAGGCCCAGACCGGCACCGGCAAGACCCTGGCCTTCCTGGTGGCGGTGATGAATCGCCTGCTGAATCGCCCGGCCCTGGCCGACCGCAAGCCGGAAGACCCGCGCGCGCTGATCCTGGCGCCGACCCGCGAGTTGGCGATCCAGATCCACAAGGACGCAGTGAAGTTCGGCGCCGATCTGGGCCTGCGCTTTGCGCTGGTCTACGGCGGTGTGGACTACGACAAGCAGCGCGAACTGCTGCAGCAGGGTGTGGACGTGATCATCGCCACCCCGGGCCGGCTGATCGACTACGTCAAGCAGCACAAGGTGGTGTCGCTGCATGCCTGCGAGATCTGCGTGCTGGACGAAGCCGACCGCATGTTCGACCTGGGCTTCATCAAGGACATCCGCTTCCTGCTGCGGCGCATGCCCGAGCGCGGTACCCGGCAGACGCTGCTGTTCTCGGCCACGCTCAGCCACCGCGTGCTGGAGCTGGCCTACGAGCACATGAACGAGCCGGAAAAGCTCGTCGTCGAGACCGAGACCATCACCGCCGCGCGGGTGCGCCAGCGCATCTACTTCCCGTCCGACGAGGAGAAGCAGACGCTGCTGTTGGGTTTGTTGTCGCGTAGCGAAGGCGCCCGCACGATGGTGTTCGTCAACACCAAGGCGTTCGTCGAGCGCGTGGCGCGCACCCTGGAGCGCCACGGTTACCGGGTTGGCGTGCTGTCCGGCGACGTGCCGCAGAAGAAGCGCGAGTCGCTGCTCAATCGCTTCCAGAAGGGCCAGCTCGAAATCCTGGTTGCCACCGACGTGGCCGCGCGCGGTCTGCACATTGACGGCGTCAAGTACGTCTATAACTACGATTTGCCGTTCGACGCCGAAGACTACGTGCACCGCATCGGCCGCACCGCGCGTCTGGGCGAGGAGGGTGATGCGATCAGCTTCGCTTGCGAGCGTTATGCGATGAGCCTGCCGGACATCGAGGCCTATATCGAGCAGAAGATCCCGGTGGAGCCGGTGACCTCCGAGCTGTTGACGCCGTTGCCGCGTGCAGCACGCGTGCCGGCGGAAGGCGAAGAGGCCGACGACGACGCTGGCGACAGCGTGGGCACGATCTTCCGCGAAGCGCGCGAGCAGCGTGCTGCCGAAGAACAGCGTCGTGGTGGCGGGCGCAGTGGCCCCGGCGGCGGATCGCGCAGCGGCAGTGGCGGCGGTCGCCGCGATGGCGGCAGCGCCGGTGCCGATGGCAAGCCGCGTCCGCGCCGTAAGCCGCGGGTGGAAGGGCAAGCGCCTGCAACTGCGGCGCCGACCGAACATCCGGTGGTTGCGGCAGCAGCGGCCCAGGCACCTTCCACCATCGTGGCCGATGCCGAGCGCGCACCGCGCAAGCGTCGGCGGCGCCGCAACGGTCGTCCGGTCGAAGGCGCCGAGCCGGCAGTGGCCTCCACGCCGGTCGCCGCGCCTGCCGCGCCGCGCAAGCCCACCCAGGTGGTCGCCAAGCCGGTGCGTGCCGCGACCAAGCCGTCGGGCAGCCCGTCGCTGCTCAGCCGGATCGGCCGCCGACTGCGTTTGCTGGTCTCCGGCAACTGACCGTTTGCGGCACTGATCGCATCGCCGCGCATCGGCGATGCGACGCAAGCACTGGCGCTCCGGCATAATCGCTGAATGACCGTTCTGCGTTTCGACAACGTCAGCAAGCACTACGCCGGTGGCCACCAGGCGCTGACCGATGTCAGCTTCGAAGTGGCCGATGGCGAGATGCTGTTCGTGACCGGCCACTCCGGCGCCGGCAAAAGTACCTTGCTGAAACTGATCCACCTCAGCGAACGCCCGAGTCAGGGCGCGGTGCTGCTGGGCGAACGCAACCTGCTCAAGGTGCGTGGCCGGCAGATTCCGTTACATCGGCGCCAGGTGGGCGCGGTCTATCAGGACCACCGCCTGCTCAACGACCGCAGCATCGCCGAGAACGTGGCCTTGCCGTTGATCCTGCGCGGCACTCGGCGCGCCGAGATCGGCAAGCGCGTGCGCTCCGCGCTGGAACGTATCGGTCTGGCCCATCGCGAGAAAGCCTTGCCGTCGCAGTTGTCTGCGGGCGAGCAACAGCGGGTGGGCATCGCGCGTGCCATCGTCGGCGAGCCGCGCCTGCTGGTGGCCGATGAGCCCACTGGTAACCTCGATCCGGCACTGGCCGCAGAAATCATGCAGTTGTTTGCCGAACTTCCTGCGCGCGGCACCAGCGTGCTGGTGGTCAGCCACGACCTCGCCCTGCTCAAGCAGATGCGCAAACGCGTGCTGATTCTGGATCACGGCCGCCTGGTCGACGACATCTCGCCGCAGGACCTGGCCGAATGAGCAAGCCCACCAATACCGAAACCGTCGCGCCGTCGCGATTGGGCGTATGGATCGACCACCATCTGCACAGCATCGCCTTCAGCCTGGGCCGTGCGATGCGCAAGCCGTGGGCGACCTTGTTGACCATCGTGGTGATGGCCTTGGCGCTGGCGTTGCCGTTGGGGCTATCGATCGCGCTGGACAACGTCAAACTGCTGGCCGGCAGCGTGCAGCAGTCGCGCGAAATCAATCTGTTTCTCAAGGTCGAGGTGGCCGCCGATGCGGCGCAGGCGCTGGCCGGCGAGCTGCGCGCGCGTCCGGACGTCGCCAAGGTCACCTTGCGCACGCCCGAGCAGGGTTTGGCCGAGCTGCGCGAGAGCGCCAAGCTCGACGAGGCCGCCGATGCGCTGGGCGATAACCCGCTGCCCACCTTGCTCATCGTCACCCCCGCCGATCCGGCCGACGACGCGCAACTGGCCGGTGCCCTGCAGGCGCTGCCGCAGACCGATCAGGTGCAGCACGATGCGCTGTGGCGTAAGCGCCTGGATGGCTGGTTGCACTTCGGCGAGCGCCTGGTGCAGGTGCTGTCGGCCTTGCTTGGCATCGGTGCGGTGTTGGTGGTTGGGAACACCGTGCGCCTGGACATCCAGTCGCGGCGCGAAGAAATTGGCGTGCTGCAGTTGCTCGGTGCCAGCGATGGCTTTATCCGTCGCCCGTTCCTGTATCTGGGTGCGTGGTATGGGCTCGGTGCCGGCGCCGTTGCGCTCGCTCTGATCGCCGCCTCGGGCCTGGCGTTGCGTGCGCCCCTGGCGACATTGGCCGACAGTTACGCCAGTTCTTTTACCCTGCACGGGCTGGATCTGTTGCATTCTGCGATGGTGCTGGTCGGCACACTTGTGCTGGGATGGTTGGGTGCCTGGCTGGTGACCGGCCATTTCCTTCGCCAGACCCGTCCCACCGAGACCTGAGACCTGCCATGCATCCACCAGATCTCAAACACCTGATCAGCGACGCGCCGCGCGTGATGGTGGTCGATGGCTCCAAGCTGGTGCGCAAGCTGATTGCCGACGTGCTCAAGCGCGACCTGCCCAACGTGCAGGTGATCGGCTGTTCCAGCATTGCCGAAGCGCGTGAGGCACTGGAGGCCGGCGCAGTGGATCTGGTGACCACCTCGCTGTCGCTGCCCGATGGCGACGGCCTGACCCTGGCGCGCAGCGTGCGCGAGACTGCCGGGCAGGCGTATGTGCCGGTGATCGTGGTGTCCGGCGATGCGCAGCAGCATCTGGTGGAGCGCCGCTTCACCGAGTACGTCACCGATTATTTCGACAAGGCGTTGGGGCATGAAGCCCTGGCCACCTTCATCCGCGGCTACGTGCAGCCCGAGCCGGTGGTGGGTGCAACCGTGCTCTACATCGAAGACAGCCGCGTGGTGGCCGAGGCGACCAAGCGCATGCTCGAGCGCCAGAGCCTGAAAGTGGTGCATGTGCTCACCGCCGAAGATGCATTTGCATTGCTCACCGCCGAATCGCTGGGCCGCACCGAGCGCCGCATCGACGTGGTGCTGACCGACGTCACCCTGAAAGGCGAGCTCAACGGCCGCGACGTGGTCGAGCGTATCCGCATCGATTTCGCCTATGGCAAGCGGCGCCTGCCGGTGCTGGTGATGACCGGCGATACCAACCCGCGGAATCAGTCCGAATTGCTGCGCGCCGGTGCCAATGATCTGGTGCAAAAACCGATCGAAGAGCGCCTGCTGGTAACCAAGGTGTTGTTCCAGCTGCGCTTGGCGCGCTTGGAGGATCAGGCTGTCACGCTATGACTGAAGTGGAAGCACGTATCCAGCTGGAACCGTCGTGGAAGGCAAAGGTGGGCGACTGGCTGCTGCGCCCGGAAATGCAGGAGCTGTCCGCATTCCTGCGCCAGCGCAAGGCGGCCGGGGCGCGAGTGTTTCCGCCGGGCCCGCAGATCTTTGCGGCCTTCGACGCCACCCCGTTCGAGCAGGTCAAGGTGGTGATCCTGGGCCAGGACCCGTATCACGGTGAAGGCCAGGCGCATGGGCTGTGCTTTTCGGTGCTGCCCGGCGTGCCGGTGCCGCCGTCGCTGCTCAACATTTATAAAGAGATCCAGGACGATCTGGGTATCGCGCGGCCGGACCACGGCTACCTGATGCCCTGGGCGCGCCAGGGTGTGCTGCTGCTCAATGCCGTGCTGACGGTGGAGCAGGGCCGCGCTGGCGCGCATCAGAACAAGGGCTGGGAAGGCTTCACTGATCATGTGGTGGACACCCTCAACCGCGAGCGCGAAGGGCTGGTGTTCCTGCTCTGGGGCAGTTACGCGCAGTCCAAGGGCAAGGTCATCGACCAGGCGCGCCACCGCGTGTTCAAGGCGCCGCATCCCTCGCCGTTGTCGGCGCACCGCGGCTTCCTGGGCTGCCAGCATTTCTCCAAGACCAACGCGCATTTGCAGCGACGCGGGATCAGCCCAATCGACTGGTCGCTGCCGCCGCGCAGTGCGCTGCAGCCCACCCTCGCCAGTGCCTGAACAGTGCTGCCGGCAGCCCGTTTCGCAACCAAATTGTCACGGTTTACAGCGGGGCTGGTGGTAACGTAGGTGTCGAATTTCGAATGCCGGGCTGTAGAACACCGATGTCTTCAAAAGCTCTAACGTTCTATAAATAGAATTCTGGGAACTCTTTCTATACCCGGCAGTCCAATAGTTCGACTGCTAAGATGGTGCCTATGAACCAGACTACCTCGACTGCCCTTGTGGCAAACAATCTCCCGATTCCCAGTGCGCTCGGTTCGCTGGACGCCTACATCGGTGCCGTGCACCAGATTCCGGTGCTGTCGGTCGATGAGGAACAGGATCTGGCCCGCCGCTTCCGCGACGAGCTGGACCTGGACGCCGCGCGTGAACTGGTCCATTCCCACCTGCGCTTCGTGGTGCATGTGGCCCGCGGCTACAACGGCTACGGCCTGCCGCTGGGCGACCTGATCCAGGAAGGCAATATCGGCCTGATGAAGGCGGTCAAGCGCTTCGACCCTGAGATGGGCGTGCGCCTGGTCAGCTTCGCAGTGCACTGGATCCGTGCCGAAATGCACGAGTTCATCCTGAAGAACTGGCGCATCGTCAAGGTCGCCACGACCAAGGCGCAGCGCAAGCTGTTCTTCAACCTGCGCAAGTCAAAGACCCGCCTGGGCTGGCTCAATGCGTCCGAGGTGACTGCGGTCGCCAAGGACTTGAACGTCTCCGAGCGTGAAGTGATGGAGATGGAATCGCGTCTGTCCGGTCGCGATATCGGTTTCGATGCGTCGTCGGACGACGACGACGATCACGGCCCGCCGTCGCCGGTCAGCTACCTGGTGGCCAACGAGGAAGATCCGTCGCAGGCCTACGAGCGGCACGACAGCGAAGACAACCAGCTGCAGTTGCTGCGCGAAGGGATGGCCGGTCTGGATACGCGTTCGCGCGACATCGTCAAGCGTCGCTGGCTGGATTCGGATTCGAAGGTAACGCTGCAGGAGTTGGCCGACGAATACGGCGTGTCGGCCGAGCGTATCCGCCAGATCGAAGCGAACGCGCTGAAGAAGATGAAGGCGCTGTTCGTCGCCTGATCGGTTCGACAAAACGACATGTTGCAAAAAACGGCCCGGTTCTCCGGGCCGTTTGCGTTGCAGGCGTGCAGGATTCAGGTCCTTCAAGACGCTGACGAACTGTCCGGAGCATGCGGCCGGGATCGTCGCTTTGGCCGACGGCGGCTATTCCGGCAGGCGCGCCACCGGCAGATGCCAGCCATAGCGGATGGCCATGAAGCGCAGGCCGAAACACACGCCGGCGCCGGTTGCCAACGACCAGGCTTGCGGCACGCCGAGCACATGGCCGATGGCCACCAGGCCGCCGCCGGCAAGCGCGGCCACCGCATACAGTTCGGCCTGCAACACCACTGGCGTGCGTGCGACCAGTAGGTCGCGCGCGATACCGCCGCCGATACCGCTGAGCATGCCCAGCAGCGTCGCGCTGAGTGGACTGAGGTGATAGTCCAGCGCCTTGCTGGTGCCGTAAACCGCAAACAGCGCCAGCCCGGCCGCGTCGAAGATCTGCACCGGGTTGCGCAGACGCTCCACCGCTGCGTGCCAATAGAACCCGGCAACGCCGGCCAGGCAGGCGACCAGCAGATACTGTGGATGCACCAGCGCGGCCGGTGGGGTGGCGCCGATCAGCACATCGCGCACGATGCCGCCGGACACCGCCGCCGCGCACGACAGCACCAGCACGCCGAACAGATCCAGGCGGTTGCGCACCGCCACAGTCGCGCCGCTCAGGGCAAACACGAAGGTGCCGAGCAGATCCAGCAGGAACAGGACGGTTGCCACGATCAGGTCGTCGAATCAGGCCGCACAGCATCGCGCACGGCCTGCGCCGCTGTCACCCGTCCTTGCTGTTGGGCGGCGGGTCGTCGGTGGCGCCACCGAAGATGATGCGGGCGGCGCGCTGGTAGCTCCAGTACGCCATCGCCCAGTTCACCAGCACCACGAAACGGTTGCGGAAGCCGATCAGGAAGTAGACGTGTGCGGCCAGCCAGAACCACCAGGCGACGATGCCGGAGAGCTTGAGTTTGCCGACATGCACGATGGCGGCCATGCGGCCGATGGTCGCCAGGTTGCCGAAGTCCTGATAGCGGAACGCGGCCGCGGCCTGGCCGCGCTGACGTGCGCGGATCGCCTTGGCGATGTGCTTGCCCATCTGCTTGGCCGCCGGCGCCACGCCCGGCACCGGGCGACCGTCCTGCTGCACCGACGCCAGATCGCCGCCGACGAAGATCTCCGGGTGGCCGGGCACGCTCAGGTCCGGCTCCACCAGCACGCGGCCGGCGCGATCCAGCGGCACGCCCAGCGTGCGCGCTAGCGGTGAGGCCGCCACGCCGGCGGCCCATACCACGGTGCGCGCCGGCACGAACGTGTCGCCCAGCTGGTAGCCCAGTGCATCGATATGCGTCACCGGCGTGCCGGTGTGCACTTCCACGCCCAGTCGCTCCAGCTGCTTGCGCGCCTTGTCGGTAAGATCGTGCGGGAACGATGGCAGCACGCGCGGGCCGGCTTCGACCAGGCGCACGCGCGCCTGGCGCGGGTCGATCTGGCGGAATTCGTTCTTGAGCGTGTGGCGGGCGATCTCGGCCAGGGTGCCGGCGAGCTCGACCCCGGTGGGGCCGCCGCCGACCACCGCAAAGCTCAGCCAGGCCGCGCGGGCGGCGGGGTCGGATTCGGCCTCGGCGCGCTCGAAGGCCAGCAGCAGTTTGCGGCGCAGGACCAGCGCGTCGTAGAGGGTTTTCAGGCCGGGCGCATGTTCGGCCCACTGGTCGTTGCCGAAGTAGGCATGGGTGGCGCCGGTGGCCAGAAGCAGCATGTCGTAGCCGAGCGTCTTGCCATCGGCGAGCAGCACTTGACGACGGGTTGGAACGATTTCGGCCACATCGCCCAGCAGCACTTCGACGTTACGTTGCTCGCGCAGGATGTGCCGCAGCGGTGCGGCAATGTCCGGCGCTGACAGGCCGGCGGTGGCGACCTGATACAGCAGCGGCTGGAACAGATGATGATTCTGACGGTCGATCAGGGTGATGCGGATGTTGGGGTCATCGAGCGCACGGGTCGCCCATAAGCCGGCGAAACCGCCACCAACCACAACAAGATGCAGCGGAGCTTGGGAGAGGGGAGAGGTCATCGTAAGGTCCGATGGATTGCGACGCGGGCTCGACAGCATGCCGCATCGGCAATGAACACGCCGCGTCAGCGCGGCCCTGCTGCGGCATCATGTCGCATCTCCCGCTTCCGGTTACCGCATGTCGTCGCTACCGCCCCCGTTGCCGCCATTGTCGTCTGTGCCGCCCGCTGCGCCGCCGCTGGCTTCATCAGCGCCTGCCGCCAAAAAGTCACTCAGTGGCGTTGCGATCGGGCTGATCGGCGTGGTGACCTGTGTGGTGCTGTTCGGGATGCTGGTGCTCGGCGCACTCATCTGGCTGATGGCGATCGGCTGGTCGTTGTTTGCCGATCAGGCACGGAGCGCGCTGCAGGCCGATGCCGTGGTGCAGGAACATATCGGGCAGATCCGCGACATGCGGGTGGATCTCTATCGCACCAGTCTGACACCGGGTAGCGACGAGTTTGTATTCGATGTGGAAGGCGATCGCGGCACCGGGCGCGTGCATGCCACTTGGATCAGTGACGGCGCAGAACGCGAGATCCTGAGCACGGGTGTGCTCACGCTGCGCGATGGCACCGAGTACACCTTGCCGGCAGAGGCGGACGTGGACGCCGACGAAAGCGACATGGAGACAGACGCCGACAGCCAGACCGATATCAAGACCGAATCTGCTGAATCACTGGAGCAATGAGCATGATCGACAATCCCGACAAACGCATCGCGCTGCTGATCGACGCCGACAACGCGCCTGCCGGCAAGATCGACGTGGTGCTGGCCGAAGTGGCGCGCTACGGCGCGGCCAACGTGCGCCGGGCTTACGGCAACTGGAAGAGCCCGCACCTGAAAGGCTGGGAAGCAGCGTTGCACGATTACGCGATCCGGCCAATCCAGCAATTTGCCTACAGTTCCGGCAAAAATGCCTCGGACATGGCAATGGTGATCGATGCGATGGACCTGTTGTACGCGCGCAATCTGGATGGATTCGCAATCGTCTCCAGCGATGCCGATTTCACGCCGTTGGTCATGCGGCTGCTGACCGACGGCATGAAGGTGTATGGCTTCGGTGAGAAGAAAACACCGGCGCCGTTCGTCAATGCGTGCTCCAAGTTCACCTACGTCGAAGCGCTCGGCGAACAGGCTGCTGCTGCCAGCGGGACCGCTGCTGGCCGCAAGGACGCCACCGCATTACGCAGCGATACGCGCCTGGTGCAGATGCTGCGCAACGCGATCGTCAGTGCCTGCGAAGACGATGGCTGGGCACTGCTGAGTGCAGTCGGGAAACAGGTCGCCAACCAGGCCTCGTTCGATCCACGCAACTACGGCTATCGCAAGCTCAGCGATCTGGTGCGCGCGATCGGCTTGTTCGAGATCAAGCAAGACGAACAGGCATTGTGGGTGCGCGACACCCCCAAGGGTGGGAGCGCCAAACCAGTGCAGCCCGCCGCTGCGAAGGCGCAACCGGCAACGGCTGCCAAGCGTCCGGCGCGCGCGCCAGCCAAACCTGCAGCAGAGGGCTGAGCATGACGCAGAACGCACATGTGCCCACCGCAGCGATGCCTGCCATCACGATCTGGGGTCGGCGGAATTCCAGCAATGTGCGCAAGGTGGTGTGGTGCGCCGAAGAAGCCGAGGTGGCCTACACCTCGATCGAAGTGGGTGGCGCGTTCGGTGGCAACGACACGCCCGCCTATCGTGCCTTGAATCCGAATGGCGTGGTGCCGACGTTGCAGGATGGCGCGCTGGTGCTGTGGGAATCCAATGCGATCGTGCGCTATCTGGCCGCGCAGTACGCGCCGGCGTTGTATGCGCACTCGCCGGCCGAGCGTGCGCTGGGTGATCGCTGGATGGACTGGACCACCTCCACCTTCGCCGGCGTGTTTCGCGATCTGTTTTGGGGCGTGCTGCGCACCCCGGAGGCCGAGCGCGATCACGCACGCATCGCTGCGGCGCTGACCCGGTCGGGCGAGTTGCTCGCACGCGCGGATGCGGCACTGGCGCAGCAGCCGTATCTATCCGGCGAGCAGTTCGCGATGGGCGATATTCCACTGGGGAGCTTTATCTACGCATGGTTCGAAATGCCGATCGAGCGTCCCCAATTGCCGCATCTGCACGCATGGTACGAACGCTTGCGCGCGCGGCCGGCGTACCAGCGCGCAGTGATGACGGCATTGACCTGAACCGGCTAACAAGACGTGCTGAGCAGTCGCCGGTAGGAGCGCATTCGTGCGCGAAGGCACTGCGGGTAACGCGGTAACGCTGCATCGCACGCAAGCGTGCTCCTACAACACGTGAGCACACCGCACGGTGGTCAATACGCCGTGCGCTAATACAAATCGATCGGGTCCACATCCAGCGACCAGCGCACGCGGCGGGCTTGCGGTAGCGCATAGATCGCCGGCAGTTGCGTATCGAGCAGGCGATGCAATGCCGAGCGTTGTTGTGCCGACAACAACAGCTGGGTGCGCTGGAAACCGGCGCGGCGCGGCATCGGTGCCGGCATCGGGCCGTAGCATTCCACTGCGGCCAATGCCGGCGATTGCGGACTGGGGTCGGCGCTGGTCAAACCACGCACCGCCAGCAGGAACTGATTGGCCGCCGCCACATCCTTGGCTTCGGCACGGAACAAGGCCAGGTGCGCGAACGGCGGAAATCCGGCCGCTTCGCGCTGCTGCAGTTCGGCATCGGCAAAAGCGTGGTAGCCGCCATTGACCAGGGTCTGCAGCAAGGGGTGTTCGGGGTGATGGGTCTGCAGCCAGACCTCGCCCAGGCGATCGGCACGCCCGGCGCGTCCTGCCACCTGGATCAACTGCTGGGAGAGCTTTTCTGCGGCGCGGAAGTCGGCCGAGAACAGCCCTTCGTCGATGCCGACCACCACCACCATGGTCAGCCGTGGCAGATCGTGGCCTTTGGCCAGAATCTGCGTGCCGACCAGGATGCCGGCTTCGGTGCCGAGCCGGGCGAGCTGGGTTTCCAATGCGTCGCGGCGCTGGGTGGTGCTGCGGTCGATGCGCACGACCGGGACGTCGGGAAACGCCTCGGTCAGGCGTTCTTCCAGCCGCTCGGTGCCGATGCCCTGCGGCTGCAAGGCCAGGCTGGCGCAGGCCGGGCAGGCCAGCGGAGCCTGCTGGCGCGCACCGCAGTGATGGCACTGCAGGCGCCGGCCGCCGGCATGCACGGTCATCGGGGTCTGGTGCAGCGGCGTGCTGCAGCGCTGGCAGGCCGCAGTCCATCCGCAGTCGTGGCAGAGCAGCACGGGCGCATAGCCGCGGCGGTTCTTGAACACCAGGACCTGTTCGCCGCGCGCCAGGGTCGCGCCGATGCCTGCCAGCACCTCGGGCGACAGGCCGTCCTTGAGCGGCCGCTTGCGCACGTCCAGCACGCGCACACGCGGCGGGCGCGCCTCGCCGGCGCGCTGCGACAGGCGCAGATGCTGATAGCGGCCGGAGTAGGCGTTGTGCAGGCTTTCCAGCGACGGCGTGGCGCTGCCCAGGATCACCGGCACATCCAGCGCCTTGCCGCGTACCAGGGCAAAGTCGCGGGCGTGATAGCGGATGCCGTCCTGCTGCTTGTAACTGCCGTCGTGTTCCTCGTCGATCACGATCAGGCCGGCGTTGGGCAGCGGGGTGAACACGGCCGAACGCGTGCCGACGATCAGCTTGGCTTCGCCACGCCAGGCCGCCGCCCACACCCGCGCCCGTTCGCCGTCGGACAGCCCCGAATGCAGCGCGTGCACCGGCACGCCCAAGCGCGCGCGGAAGCGGCCTAATGTCTGCGGGGTCAGGCCGATCTCCGGTACCAGCACCAGCGCCTGCTTGCCGGCGGCCAGGCAATCGGCGATCGCCTGCAGATAGACCTCGGTTTTGCCGCTGCCGGTGACGCCATCGAGCAGATAGGTGGCAAAACCGCTCTGCGCGCGGATCGCGGCGGCGGCGGCCTGTTGTTCGTCGTTGAGCGGGGGGCCGCTGCTCGGACGCGGTGAGATCGTGTCGGCTGGTACCGCCACGCGTTCGGCATGGCCGCGCTTGGCCAGACTGCGTGCGGCCTCGCGCCACTGCGGCAGCAGCGGGTCCAGTTGCTCTTCGCCCACTGCACCGGTGAGTAGAAGAGCGGCCAGCAGGGCAGGGCGGCTGCCAGCGCGCAGGCTGGCGGCACCGCTGCGGCCGGCTTCGGTCAGCTGCCAGGCCCAGGCGTGGGTGTCGGCCAGCGGCTCGCCGCGACGCAGGGGGCCTGGCAGGGCGCTGGCCTGGGTCTCGCCGAGCGGGGCGTGGGTGTAGCGCGCCAGCCACTGCAGCGAGCGCGCCATTTCATCGACCAGTAGCGGCGCCTGGTCGCACCAGGCCAGTGCCGGGCGCAGGCCGTCGGCCGCGAGCAGCTGGCCGATCTCCACCACCACCCCGACCAACTCGCGCGGCCCAAACGGCACCCGCACCCGGCAGCCGACCCGCCCCGGGTCGGTCAGCGGCGCATCGGCCGGGGGCAGATAGTCGAATAACTGGGGCAGCGGCACCGGCAAGGCGACGCGCAAGGTGGCGACGGTCGAAGACATCCGATCAGTCTACCGACCCTGTCCAGAGGCGGGCAGCCGACCCAAACCGGGTCAAATCGGCGCCGGCGCTGCGGACGCGTTTCTGTGACGGAAGTGATAAATCCGACGTAAACCTATGTGAGGGTTAAGGAAACAGGTTTATCCACACTGCCTGTGGATAAAGCTGTGAATTAGTCTTGTGCTCCACGCTGTGACGATGGATTCACTAGCCTCTGCAACCTCTTGGACATTTTTTAGCCAACATCCATAACTTCATAATTTTCAATTACTTAGGCGTGAAACACGATTGCAACAAAGAAAAAACAACAGTTGACAGACGCCTGCGTATCGGTATGTCTGCCGCTGTGCACAACCCACGGCAGCGACCGGCTCGGGTTGTGTGAAGGCGAAGCGCGGCCGGGCCGATCTGTCAAGCCATCGGCGGGGGCCAATCGCGTCGGTATCATGCCGGCCGATGCTGGAGTTCTCATGACCGTAGTCCCCGACGCCCCCGTGACCCCTGCCGCGCTATCTGCCTTCTTGCGCGGTGTTGAACGCCGGGGTCTGGTGCTCGCACAGTTGCAATGCGGCGACGTGGCCGCCGCCGAGCGCGCCCTTGCAGCGGCCCTGCGCGCCTTTAGCAGCCAGGCGGCAGGTCGGCCGATGGCTGGCTGGCCAATGCGCTTCTGGAGCTTGCTGGCCACCGCGCCACCGCTGCGACGCGAACCGATGCCGGGCACCTGGCTGCCCCCATTCACCGCGTTGGGCCGGATGCAGACCGCCGATCGCCTGGCCCTGCTGCTGCGGATCGTGGCCGGGCTGGAAGAGGACGCCGCCAGCGAAGTGCAGGGTGTCGAGGCGGCGGACTACCGGCAGTCGCTGGCCCGTGCCTGCCCGCGCGATGCTGCCGGCAACCCGGATGCACAGGCATGGCGGGCCCTGGCCGAGGCAGCGCAAGTGGAACTGCGCGACCTGACCCCGGCCCAGTTGACCCGGCTCAGCCAGCTACGCGATTCGGCCCTGGCCGGGATGTCGCTGCAGACGGCCGTGCCTGCCGCCTCAGCACCGGCGCCGCAGCGTCCGGCCACCGCACGCACGCGCCCCAGGCGGCAATGGCAGTGGCCGCAGCTCGAGCGTCGCCACGTAGGCATGGCGCTGGGCGTGCTGGCCTTGGCCCTGTTGCTGACCGTGCTGGGCTGGTGGTGGACCCACCGCCGGCCGGCGCTACCGCCCGAACCCGTCTCGCAGGCACCTGCCGGCGTGCTGCATGTGACCGACGCGGCGCCGGTCCTGGTGGAAGAACTGCCCGCGGCCGACCTGCCGGATGCAGTGGCCAAGCCGGGCCTGGACCCGCGCGACCAGACGATGCTGGCCGACCCAGATTTGGAACTGGCCCGCTCTGCGGACTTCTATGCCTGGTATGCCGCCGGCCACCCGGTGCCGGTCGATGAATCCAGCGCGCATGCCACCACCGCGGCCGAGCAGTCTTCCGCCCCTCTGGAGACGGTCGATGATGAAACCAACTAACTGGTGCAGCCTGTTGCTGTGCGCGATTGCCGGCGTTGCCGGCGCCCAAACCTTGCCGACACCGCTGGAAGAATCCGCCGCTGCGCCGTCCGCATCCATCGCGGTTGCCGCAGCGCCGAGTACACCCCCGAGCGCTGCGCAGCAACGCGCGCGCTGGGAGGCGATGACGCCCGCGCAACAGGCCGAGTTGCGTGCCCGCTACGCAGCCTGGAAGGGACTGACCGCCACCGATCGCGTGGTGCTGCGTCAGGCGCGCGAGCGCCTGCAGGCTTTGCCTGAGGATCAGCAACGTGCGTTGCGCACGCAGTTCGGCGCGATGGATCGCCTGCATCGCGACGGCTGGCGCCTGGGCTCGCAGGTGGGTGCGTTCTATGCGCAATTGCAGCCGCTGATCGGCTACGTGCCGCCCGCGCAGCGCGACGCCATGCTGGCCGCGCTGCGCAGCCTGGATGCCGGTCAGTTGGAGCAACTGGCGGTGCTGGCACAGCGCACCCCGCCCCAAGAGCGCGACGGTTTACGCGATGCCTTCCTGGCCGAAGCGCCTGCCACGCGCAGCGCGTGGTTGAAGCGGCAACTGGCGCGTTGATCGGCAGCGGCACGATGTCGGCGCTGTCGGCGTACGCGCAATGGTCTCAATTGCGCGCGCGGTCTTGATTCCAACGGCTGTTGGTATCAGATAGCGGCAGCCATGCTGCGCATCATGTGCACGCCCCCAGCATCCATGCGTCAAGCTGCAATGTGGGTGTTATCGCCCAGACGCATCCGAATTTGCCCGCATCAAAGACGCGCCAGGCGCGCCACCATCAACAGCGCGGCGGCAACCGTCGCAAACGCGAGATACACCGCGCCCAGGCCGATGTGCTTGGGCACGGTAACCAGCCGGTAACCAGCCAGGACTGCGCATTCACGCGTCGCTGCATCCAGAGCAGATACACCGGCATCCACCGTGTCACGCCGAACTGCACCCGTCCAACACTCCAGGTGATCGGGCTGGCGACGTGCGCCAAGGCATCGCTGAGCAGTGACAACAGCCGTCAGCAGGTTCAGGCATAGGAACGCGTGGCTAGCGCCACCACCGGATGCTCCAGATACACCTGCCCGCTGCGCACATGGAACACCCGCAACAGCAGCGCGAACAGCGGCACCAGCACCAGCGGCGCAGACGGCACCGCCGCGATGAACGCATGGTAGAGCCGCTGCGGATTGCTGCGCCGGCGCGGCACGTTGTCACGGATGTGGCTGATTGCATGTTGATCCAGCGGTTGGCGAACTGCGGCGCCGCCGCATGGTCCAGCGGATTGCTCACCGGGTCCCATGGCGTGCCCATCACCGAAAAGACGTGCTGTGGCTGTCTGCCTCTGCGGTGTGCATGGCGCTGGTCGGGCGCGCATCGGCCTGTAACTGCGTCAAGCGCCGTTGCGCTTGGGCATTGGTGCGTGCAATCCCGGCGTCCACGCTGTCGCGTGCGATGCCGGTCGGCACCACCGTGCGCGTCTGCATCAGCGTGTCGACCAATTGCCTGCGTAGCGCTTGGACCTGCGTCGGCGCGCCTGCATGTACGACATCCTTGGGCACTGCGGTCTGGCTGGTAGCTGGCACCGCGGCGATATCGCTGTCTGCATCGGAGGTATCACGGCGATGCGCGCGATGAAAAACGTCAATAGGCTCAGCACCAGGAATCGCCGCACCGGCGCGACGTAACGCACGCGTTGGGCGCTCAGAAAACGCAGCGCCAGGCGTCCGGGCACCAGCAACTCGCGCACGGTGCGGAAGATGCGCCCCTCCAGATGCCAGAACGATGGCGCACGCGTGCAACGGTATCCCGCGCTGGCCCGGTAGCCGCCGCCTTCGCGTTTTCTGCCCGCACGCGCTCGGGCGAGCGGCAGGCTCTGCCCGTGTGCACGACAAGGCCGTAGTCGGAAAGTAGGCGTAAGATAGCCAGCCCGCGCGACCCGGTGCCAGCGCCTCCCGGCACGGCCGTAGTCCGCGCAGCGATCGGTTTTCATGTCTGCTTCTTCTGCACCCCCGTCCGCGACGCCAGGCTTCGCCTCGGAAGTGCGCACCACCGGCCTGCTTGCGTTGCCGCTGGTGCTCGGCCACGTCTCTACCGGCCTGATCGGTTTTGTCGACAACGTCATCGCCGGCCACCACGGCACCGCCACGCTGGCAGCGGTGACCATCGGCACCTCGTTGTTGTGGTTGCCGATGCTGGTGCCGATCGGCACATTGATCTCATTGACCGCCTCGGTGTCGCAGCTGATGGGCGCCGGCCGCGAGCGCGAGATCGGGCCGCTGTTCCGGCAGGCGCTATGGCTGTCGCTGGCACTGAGTGCATTGATGTTCACGTTTCTGAGCGTGGTGCCGCCGCTACTGCCCACGTTCGGGATTGCGCCGGACATCGTGCCCGGCGCTACCGATTTTCTGCATGCGGTGCGCTGGGGCGTGCCGGCGCTGACGTTTTACTTCTGCATGCGCTACCTCAGCGAGGGCATGCACTGGACGTTGCCGACCATGCTGCTGGGCTTTGGCGGTTTGCTGGTACTGGCACCGCTTGGCTATGCGCTGACCTATGGCAAGTTCGGCTTTGCCGAGCACGGTGCCGAAGGGCTGGGCATGGCCTCGGCCATCACCATGTGGGTGCAGGCGAGCGTCTTTGCGCTGTACCTGTGGCGTGCGCGGCGCTTTGCGCATCTGCAATTGTTCACCCACCTGGAAGGCCCGCGCTGGCGCGCCATTGGCGAGTTGCTGCGCACCGGCTTGCCGATCGGCATCACCGTGTTGATGGAAGGTGGGTTGTTCATCGTCACCGCGTTGTTGATCGGCCGGCTGGGCTCCACCGAAGCGGCCGCGCACCAGATCGCCATCAATGTCGCGCAACTGTGTTTCATGATCCCGATGGGCGTGGCCGAGGCCACCACCGTGCGCGTTGGCCATGCGGTGGGACGCGGCGACCCGCTGGGTATGCGGCGTGCAGCATGGGCCGGCTATGCCATCGTGCTGGGCACCCAAGCGCTATCGGCCAGCGCATTGCTGATGGGCCACGATGCCATTGTCGGCGTCTATACCGACGACGTGGCCGTGGCCGCGCTGGCTTCGGTATTGCTGCTGTTTGCCGCCACGTTCCAGTTTCCCGATGGCATCCAGGTGCTCTCTGCCGGCGCGCTGCGCGGGCTCAAGGACACCCGCGTGCCGATGTTCCTGGCGATGTTTTCGTACTGGGGCGTGGGCATGCCGATCGGCGCCGGGCTCGGCCTGGGGCTGGGCTGGGGACCGAAGGGCATGTGGGTCGGCCTGATCCTCGGCCTGACGGTGGCCTCGATCCTGATGGGGCTGCGCTTCCGCCAGACCAGCCGCCGGCTGACCGCCACCGCGACACCCTGACTTTCAGCGCATGCCGCGCGCGCTGCGCAGCCGGTATGCTGGGCACCATCGATCTGTATGCAGCGTCTTTCGACGGAGTTTTCCATGAACCACCCCGTGCGTCGCAGTCCCATCGCCAGTTTCTTCGTCGGCCTGTGGGATGTGATGAATTTCACCCGGCGCCTCATTTTCAACCTGGTGTTCTTCGGTTTCCTGTTTTTGCTGCTGCTGTTGTTCGTGGTGGCGCTCGCGCGTGGCGACGGCACCAAGCCGCTGGCTGAGCGCACCACCTTGGTGATCAACCCGGAAGGCACGCTGGTCGAGCAGTTCAGCGCCGACCCGGTGAGTCGGTCGCTGGCCAAGGCAGTGGGCGACAAGAGCGCCGAAGAAGTGCAGCTGCGCGACCTGGTGCGGGTGATCGAGGCGGCCGGCAAGGATCGCAAGATCGAGCGCGTGTTGTTGAATCTGGACAAGTTCCAGCCGTCCGGTTTCGCCTCCCAGCGCGAGGTGGCCGCTGCGCTGCAGAAGTTGCGTGCCTCCGGCAAGCAGATCGTGGCCTTCAGCGAGAGCATGAGCCAGGGCCAGTATCTGCTCGCCGCGCAGGCCAACGAGGTGTACCTGGATCCGATGGGCAGCGTGCTGCTGGAAGGTCTTGGCCGTTATCGCCAGTATTTCCGCGAAGGCCTGCAGGACAAGCTCGGCGTGGACGTGCATCTGTTCCGCGTGGGCGAGTACAAGTCCGCGGCCGAGCCCTACATCCTCGACGCGGCCTCGGCCGATGCCAAGGAAGCGGACCTGTTCTGGATGAACGACGTGTGGCAGCGCTATCTGGCTGACGTTGGCACCGCGCGCAAGCTGAGCCCGGCGCAGCTGACCGCCGGTATCGACACGCTGCCCGAAGGTGTGGCCGCAGCCGGTGGCGACCTTGCCAAGTTCGCGCTGCAGCAGAAGTTGGTGGACGGGCTCAAAACCCGCGAAGAAGTCGATGCATTGCTGGTCAAGCGCGGCGTGGCCGACAGCGATGCCGACAGCGGTTTCCGTAATATCGGTTTCAACGACTATCTGAGCCAGTTACAGGCACAGGGTTCGCCGATGGACAGCCGCCCGCAGGTGGCCGTGGTGGTCGCAACCGGGGAAATCAGCGGCGGTGAACAGCCGGCCGGACGCATCGGTGGCGAGTCCACTGCGGCGCTGCTGCGCCAGGCGCGTGACGACGAGAAAGTGAAGGCGGTGGTGCTGCGGGTGGATTCGCCCGGCGGCGAAGTGTTCGCCTCCGAGCAGATCCGCCGCGAAGTGGTCGCCCTCAAGCAGGCCGGTAAGCCGGTCGTCGTGTCGATGGGCGATCTGGCGGCTTCCGGCGGTTACTGGATCAGCATGAATGCCGATCGCATCTATGCCGACCCGTCGACCATCAGCGGTTCCATCGGCATTTTCGGCATGGTGCCGAATCTGACCCGCGCGCTGGACAAGATCGGTGTGCACACCGACGGCGTAGGCACCACGCGGTTCGCCGGTGCGTTCGACATCACCCGTCCGCTGGATCCGGCCGCCGGCCAGGTCATCCAGGCGGTGATCAACAAGGGCTACGCCGACTTCACCGGCAAGGTGGCGCAGGCGCGTCGCCAGTCAGTGGACGCGATCGACAAGGTTGCGCGTGGTCGTGTGTGGAGCGGCGCGCAGGCCAAGGAGCGTGGGTTGGTGGACGCGTTCGGCGGCATGCAGGAAGCGGTGGCCGATGCGGCCGACCGCGCCAAGCTGAGCCGCGGCAAGTTCCGCGTGCGTTATGTGGAAAAGCCGGCCACGCCGTTCTCGCAGTTCATGAGCGGGTTTGCCGGCAGCCGCATGGGTGCCTGGATGCTGAGCGACTCGGGCATGGCGCGCGCATTGGTGGCCCGCTCGTTGCCGGAAGTGGACACGCAGCTGCGCTTTGTCGAAAGCGCCGTGCACGACGGCAAGGCAGGCGGTACGCCGGTTAAATCGCTGGCGTATTGCTTCTGCGGATTCTGACCGAGCGCGTTTAAGCAGTACCTGATGCATCGACGCCGCCGGCCGTGTGCCGGCGTTGTTGTTTTGCAGGCGGATGCTGCAGTGTGCGACGGCCGGACGAAGCAAGCAGACGGCAGAATGCTCGATTCAATCGTCCGGCGCTCACATCAGGGCACGAGGTCACCTGTTGCTGACGGTCCGCTACTGCGTGGCTGCGTCGATCGCCTTGCGCTGATCTTCTGCCGCCTGATCGGTCGCAGCCTGCACCGCGTGCGCCTTGTTCAGCGGTGCCTGGATGTGGTCGCGCAGAGCGGTGGCCTGCGGGTCGGGCTTCTGTTCGGTGGGCGCGGGCTGCGGCCGCTGACAGGCGCTCAGCGACAACGCCAGGCTGGCTGCAAGCATGCAATGCATCTTCATCGTCGTGACCTCGCTCGGGGTGGCGGTATCCTAACGCTCAGGCCGGCTCTGCGCGTCAACTGCGCAGCAGCGGCCGTTTTCCTGCGGATTGAAGAGGATCACCCACGTGACAATGCACCGTTGGCGGCTGGATGGACAGACCGCCCTCATCACTGGCGCCAGCGCCGGGATTGGCCTTGCCATTGCACGCGAACTGCTCGGCTTCGGCGCCGATCTGCTGATGGTGGCGCGCGATGCCGACGCCCTGGCGCAGGCGCGCGATGAACTTGCCGAGGAATTTCCCGAGCGCGAACTGCATGGGCTGGCCGCCGATGTGGCCGACGATGAAGAGCGCCGCGCGATCCTGGATTGGGTGGAAGACCATGCCGATGGCCTGCATCTGTTGATCAACAATGCCGGTGGCAACCTCACCCGCGCCGCCATCGATTACACCGAGGACGAGTGGCGCGGCATCTTCGAAACCAATGTGTTTTCGGCATTTGAATTATCGCGTTATGCGCACCCGTTGCTGACGCAACATGCTGCGTCGGCCATCGTCAATGTCGGCAGCGTCTCGGGCATCACGCATGTGCGTAGCGGCGCGCCGTACGGCATGACCAAGGCGGCGCTGCAGCAGATGACGCGCAACCTGGCGGTGGAGTGGGCCGAAGACGGCATCCGCGTCAACGCGGTGGCGCCGTGGTACATCCGCACACGCCGCACTTCCGGGCCATTGTCGGATCCTGATTACTACGAGCAAGTGATCGAGCGCACCCCGATGCGCCGCATCGGCGAACCGGAAGAAGTTGCCGCCGCGGTGGGGTTTCTGTGTCTGCCCGCTGCCAGTTACATCACCGGCGAGTGCATCGCGGTGGATGGCGGATTCTTGCGCTACGGGTTTTAGCGCGGGCAACAAACCACCGGCGACGCGATGGTAGAAGGCGCAGGAGAGTCGAGCGGCCTGTTCTTGCACATGCTGGTAAGGGCGCGCGTCTGGCGGAGTAACGCTGGCGATTGCTCGCCATTGGTCCAGGGCCCGCTGCCTCAATCACAGCACAGATGTGCTTAGGGCGTTGCGGCCGGATTGGCGCAGCGGCTTTCGTCGAGTACCCGGCGCATCTGATCAAAGCGCTGTTTGCGTTCGGCCGATTGCGCGTCGTCGGAGAAGCGCCAGGTGGATTCGGCCTGCTCGGCGCGTTTGCGCCAGGCGTCGCACAGGCTTTGGTCCGGTACTGGTGCGCAGCGGTCTGTGACCACTTCACACGCGCTACCGCCACCAGTCGCCGGGCCGCCGGCCAGGTTGGTGGTCTGCATCGGCAGGCAGCGCGTGGCTGGCTCGCGATCTTCAGTGAAGTAACGCCCGTTGTCGTGCGTGGTGCACTCAAACAGCGGTGGGGGCGGCAGCGTCGAGGTGGAGGTCACCGCCGGTGCGGGTGGTGCGGCGGGCGTGGTTGATGCAACCGGCGCCGATGCAGCGGCTGGCGCAGCAGCCCGTGGTTGCGCCGCTGGCGCCGCCCGTACCGGCGACGCGGTTGCTCCGCCCGGCGCGAATGGCACCGCCGCCGGTGCGGTCATCAGTTTTTTCTGTTGTTGCATGCCTTTCGGGCACGGCATGTTCTGCACCGTCAGCGCACCGGTGGGATCGGTGCAGCGGTAGATCGTCACGTCCTGTGCGTCGGCCAGCGAAGCCATCACGGTCATGCTCAACGCCATCATGCCCAACAGCAGGCGGCGCCTCATGCGCCGCCACAATCGCGTTGCTGGCGCGCTTCGATACCGCGCTGTTCACGGCTGAGATCCTCGCGCTCGCTCTGCAGCGCGCTGTTATAGCGGCGGATCAGCTCCCAGCGGCGGTCGGCCAGGCGCGCGCAGACTTCCTGTGCAGGCAGGGCATGGCATTCGTCGCGGATCTGCACACTGCCGTACGGCACGATCACCGTACCGCCGTAGCCGCCGCCGTTGTAACCACCCGGATAGTCCCCCTGGTAAGTGTCTGCGCCGAAGCTTGCGCTGCCGCGGATACTTCCTCGTCCAGAGCCACCCTGCACCGATATTGCCGGGCGCGGGCGCACCGAAATCGGCGGACGCTGGATGCCGCCTCCGCTGATCGGCGGACCAACCGCATTGCCCACATAGGCCGGCCCCCAGGTCGGCACCCAGCGCGGATTGCCTTGCGGGCTGTCGCTTGTGTAACGGTTGCCGTCTTCCGTGGTGCACTCGTACATCGGCTGCGGCGGTTGCACGGTGACAATGCGGACCTCGCGCGCGGGCGCTGTGGCGACCGGTGCCGGTGGCTCCGCACGTGCCGGACGCGGCGGTGGGTCTTGTGGGCGCTGCATGTCCAGCACCTGCTGGCGACCGCTGCTACACGGCGCATCCTGCAGGGCGACCGTGCCGGTGCTGCTCACGCAGCGATAGACCCGCACATTCGGGTCGGGTTTGCTCGCAGAGGTGGCGGCCGACGCAGGCAGCGCCGCGGCCAGCAGCAGAAGAGTCAGGACGGTACGCATGGCCGCAGTGTGCGCGCCTGTGCGGCTGCCGCAAAGTGGCGTGGCTGAATGGCGTGCGGGATAGAGGCGATAAGGCGCCATTTGGCGTAGGACCGCTGCCGTAACGGCAGGCAGCCCGTCGAGCGGGGATGACTGCACGACGACCGGGATGTGCGAGCGACATGCTGCACCGAACAGAACCACACGCAGCGCGTGGCTGCGCCGTCGTTCGTCAGCTGCGCTCAGTCGCGCAGGATCTGGCCGCTGCGTGCGTCGCGGATCTGGGTTGGCTGCGCCAGCGCGCCCACCTCGCCGTCCATCACGCCATCGATCGTCGCCAGCAACGCAGGATCCAGCGCAGCGCGGCTGCGCGCTGGAGGCTCGCCGGCCAGGTTGGCGCTGGTCGACACCAGTGGCGCCCCCCAGGCCGCGCACAGCGCTGCCACGACAGGATGGGCGCTGATGCGTACCGCCAGTCCGTCATGCTCGCCGGTGACCCAGCGCGGCGCCCGTGCGGTGACCGGCAAGATCCAGGTATGCGGGCCGGGCCAGCTGGCCAGCACGTCCTGCCGACGTGCCGGCCCCAGCGCGTCGATGTCGACCCAGTCGCGTAGCACCTCCACGCTCGACGCCACCACGATCACGCCCTTGTCGACCGGGCGCCGCTTGATCTCCAGCAGCCGCAGCAAGGCCGCTTCCTGGCGCGGATCACAGCCCAGGCCCCACACCGCTTCGGTGGGGTAGGCGATCACGCCGCCCTGGCTCAGGGTGGCGACAGCGTTATCCAGGGTGAGCGTGCGGGTCATGCTGCGCCTCTCAGCCTGCGGCCTTGCTCACGGTCTTCTTGACCACGCGCTTGGCTGCTTTCTTGGCAGCCGCCTTCTTGGCCGGCGCTTTCTTTGCAGCGGTCTTGCTGGCCGCCGTCTTGGTCGCGGTCTTCTTGACCGCAGGCTTCTTCGGCGAGGAATCCTTGACCGTGTTCTTCTTCAGCGTGGCCTTCTTGGCGCCAAAACCCTTGCGCACCGGCTTGCCGGTATCGGCCAGCAGCTGCTGCACTTCTTCGAACGTCAACGACGCCGGCTCGCGATCCTTGGGGATCTTGCCATTGAGCTTGCCGTCGCTGATGTACGGACCGAAGCGGCCATTGAGCACCTGGATGTCGCTGCCTTCGAAGTCCTTGATCACGCGGTTGCGCGCAATCTCTTCCTTCTCTTCGATCAGGAACACCGCACGCGCCAGGTCGATGGTGTACGGGTCGTCTTCCTTCTTCAGCGAGGCGTAGACGCTGCCACGGCGCGCAAACGGCCCGAAGCGGCCGATACCGACGCTGACGTCCTGGTCCTTGTCCTGGCCCAGCGCGCGCGGCATCTTGAACAGCTCCAGCGCGTCTTCGATGGAGATCGAATAGATGCTCTGGCCCGGACGCAGCGAGGCGAAGGTCGGCTTTTCCTCGTCTTCCACGGTGCCGATCTGCACCATCGGGCCGAAACGGCCGATGCGCGCGCTGACTTCCTTGCCGCTGACCGGGTCGGCGCCAAGCACGCGCACGCTACCGGCGTCGGTCTTGTCCAGCGAATCCTTCTTGTCCTCGACCAATTCCTTGAACGGGCCCCAGAACTTCTCCATCAACGGAATCCACTCGGCTTCGCCGCGCGAGACCGCATCCAGATCGTCTTCCAGATTGGCGGTGAAGTCGTAGTCCACGTAGCGGGTGAAATGCCCGGACAGGAACTTGGACACCGCACGGCCGACGTCGGTGGGGCGGAAGCTGCGGCCTTCCATTTCCACGTACTTGCGGAATTGCAGGGTCTGGATGATCGAGGCATAGGTGGAGGGACGGCCGATGCCGTATTCCTCCAGCGCCTTGACCAGCGCCGCTTCGGTGAAGCGCGGCGGCGGCTGGGTGAAATGCTGATCGGTGACGATGCGGTCCAGCGGAATGTTGTCGCCGGCCTTCATCAGCGGCAGTTTGCGGCCTTCGTCCTCGTCCTCGCTGCTCTTGGTGTCCTTGCCTTCCTCGTAGACCGCCAGAAAGCCCGGCACCACCACGGTGGTACCGCTGGCGCGGAACACGTGCTCGCTGCCGGCCGAGAGATCCACACTGACGGTATTGAGCGTGGCCGGAATCATCTGGCAGGCCACCGCGCGACGCCAGATCAATTCGTACAGGCGGCGCTCGTCGTCGGACAAAAAGCGCGCCACCTGCGCAGGCGTGCGCAACGCGGAGGTCGGGCGCACCGCTTCGTGCGCTTCCTGCGCGTTCTTGGATTTGGTGGTGTAGGCGTTGGGTTGGTCCGGCAACGAGGCGGTGCCGAAGTCACGCGCGATCACGTCGCGGATTTCCGACAGCGCGTCCTGCGAGAGGTTCACCGAGTCGGTACGCATATAGCTGATCAAGCCGACCGAGCCTTCGTCGCCCAGCGCCACGCCTTCGTACAGCTTCTGCGCCACCTGCATGGTCTTGCGGGTGGTGAAGCCGAGCTTGCGCGAGGCTTCCTGCTGCAGCGTGGAGGTGGTGAACGGCGGGGCAGGGCGGCGCTTGCGCTCCTTGCTGGCCACGTCGGTGACATGCAGCACGCCTTGCGCGGCCTGCTGGATGCGCAGGCGCGCGGCCTCAGCAGTGTCGCCGTCGGTGACGGTGAACTGCTCGAACTTCTGCCCGTCCAGCTTGATCAGGCGCGCATTGAACGGCTGCGACGGATGCCGGCAATGCGCATCGATGGACCAGTATTCGCGTGCGATGAAGGCTTCGATCTCTTCTTCGCGCTCAACGATCATGCGCAACGCCGGCGACTGCACACGGCCGGCGGACAAGCCGCGCTGCACCTTGCGCCACAACACCGGCGACAGGTTGAAGCCGACCAGATAATCGAGCGCGCGGCGCGCCTGCTGCGCATCCACCAGATCGGAGGCGATCGCGCGCGGCTTGAGCATGGCTTCCTTGATCGCGCGCGGCGTGATTTCGGTGAACACCACCCGCTGCATCGGCTTGTCCTTGAGCAGGCCGCGCTCTTTCAGGATCTCGGCGATGTGCCAGCTGATCGCCTCGCCCTCGCGGTCCGGGTCGGTCGCCAGAAAGATGTCGTCGGCGCTCTTGGCGGCACGGGCGATGGCTTCGACATGCTTCTCGTTCTTCTCGATCAGGTCGTAACGCATCGCAAAGCCGTTGTCCGGATCGACCGCGCCTTCCTTGGGGACCAGGTCGCGCACGTGCCCATACGAGGCCAGGACGGTGAAGTCCTTGCCGAGGTATTTATTGATCGTCTTGGCCTTGGCGGGCGATTCGACGATGAGCAGGTGCTTGGGCATGGTGGCAACTTCTTGGGGCGGAGCCCGGGGGGCAGGTAGCGTGGCCTAATTGGCCGGTCGAGGGAAGCAGATCGGCCGTTTCCCACACGTTAACGCCCGGGAAATGCTCCCGGGCGTTCAGTTCTCTTATTAGAAAGATCACGGCGGACGCCGCCGTGTCAAGCGGCCAGCGCCGCCAACTGTCAGCTGCGGCTCATTCCGATCGCCGCCAGCATGAAGGCCACGACCACCACCGACAGCACCAAGATCACTCCGTAAATGGCTAGAACCACGATGGAGACGGTATCCAGGCCCCTGGATTGCCGTTCCGGATATTCGGTGAAGGCCCAACGGTCCACGACCAGGGTGTCGCAGACCTTGTCGTGCGGAGCCTGCTTGCGCTCGGTCATGCCGGCCATGAAGGCCGCCACGATCACGCCGATACCCAGGGTGAGCACGCTGATCAGCATGTAGGCCAGATAGCGCAGCACATTGCGCCAGAATCCGACCCGGCCTCCATTGCTGTCGGCGCGCACCAGCTTGATGCCGCAGGCGAGCTTGCCCAGGCTGGCCTGGTGCCGGCTGGACTGCATCCAGGCGAAATACAGCGTCGGGATGGCCAGGCCGATGCCGTAAGACATCACCACGATCGCGATGCCGAGCGCACTTCCGTCATCCAGCGCCGAACCCGAATCGCCGTGGGTGGTCGCCAGCGCGATCACGAACACCAGCGGGATCACGATCAGATACACCGCAAAGCTGGTGATCAGACTATCGAGAATGCTGGCGGCCACGCGCCGCCACAGGCCGGCGTAGACCACCGGCGCATCGTGCAGCGCGACGCCTGCCGCGGGCGCGGCGAGGACGGGAGCGTCCCAGGCGCTTGGAAGCGACGCGGTCGCTGCTGCCGGGGGGGATCCCGGTGCCGATGTCGCGTCCGGGGGGGTGCTAAGGGCCGGACCTGACGTCAGCGGCGTGGTCGTTGTGTCTGTCGGCGCGGTGGACCACGCCGACGAATCCGATGCTGGGCCCTGGTCGCGTGGCGGGTGTAGCGGGGAGTCGACGGCTGGGTGGTGGTTGGCACGGTCAGTCGCGGCGGCCTCACTGGCACTGGCAGTGAGGCCGCCGCCAGCAACTGCCGGCTGCCACGGCGATGTCTCAGCAGCATGGTCGTGTGGCTGTGAGGTCGCAGCTGGCGACGCTGTGGCTGGGACGCTGTCGCCGGAATGCCCAGCCGACAATGGCGCCTCGCTCGGCGCGTCCGCAGGTGTCGGCCCGCTGGCCGCTGCTGTCGCCGACACGGCGCTGTCCAGGCCCAGTTCGGCCTCGACCTCGTGCAGCGCCACCCATTGCGCCAGACCTTCGCGCCAGACCAGGCTGGAACGGTCGATGATGCCTTGCGCCAGGCGCGCGCGAAGCGTGTCCGTGTCCACCGGCCCCTGGCGCTGCCGCTGTGCGTCGGCGTAATACCACTGCGTCATGTTGTCCCCTTAACGTGTAGCGATCGGCATGCAGCTGGCGGTCAGCCGCGGCAATTCGGTGGAAGTTGGGTGTCGTCGATTTCGGAACTGCAATGCCAGCTGCCGGCATCTGCATCCAGCTCCAGCCACAGCGCCTTGCCATCGATTCTGGCCGACTTGGGCGCATGGATCACGGCTTCGATACCGCATTTGCTGCTCTCGAAACGGCCGATGCGCACGCTGCTCAACCGCTCGCTCGCATACTGCTCGGGCGGCTTGAAGCCGGGGTCGCCATTGACCGGGCAGCGGCCCTCGCTCGCGAGAAATTCGGCGATCTGCG
This sequence comes from Xanthomonas prunicola, assembly GCF_002846205.1. Taxonomy (GTDB): domain Bacteria; phylum Pseudomonadota; class Gammaproteobacteria; order Xanthomonadales; family Xanthomonadaceae; genus Xanthomonas; species Xanthomonas prunicola. The sequence continues at coordinate 1,336,389 of NZ_PHKV01000001.1, read as the reverse complement.
GCTTTAATGGCGTCAACTCACGCATCACCTCGGCCAGCTTGGCGCGGCCCAGATAATCGTTGTAAGCCGGAAACGCGATCGCGGCGAGGATGCCGATCACGCCCACCAGCACAAAGACCCCGACCACCGCGCCGAGCACCGCAACCAGCGGCCAGCCAGGGCGGTTGCCGCGCGGTTGCGCTGGACCTACGGACGAAGGGGAAAGCGGAGTGTGCGCCGCAGCAGGCGGCAATGGCGGCGGAACCGCGGCTGCACGCACATCAGTGGAAACGGGTGGGCCAAGCGTGTCGGCACAGGCAGACAGTGGCAACCAGTGGTCCAGACCTTCCCGCCAGACCAACGTATCCAGGGCGATCGCGCGATCGCGATACAGCCCCCGCAACGTGTCGTCGGCCACCGGACCGTGCCGATGGCGGTGGACATCGGCGTAATACCAACTGCGCATCCCCGTCCCCTTGCACGCACATCCGTGGCGGCTTCAACGCTCAGTGTACGGGTTCAGGCTCGTCCAGGAACATCTGGGTTTCCATCCAGGCGTAGGCCGCTTCGGCGCCGGGCTGGTTGAACAACACCATCAGCACCACCCACTTGAGGTCGTCCAGATCCAGTTCGTCCTGGTCCAGCGCCATGGCGCGGTCCAGGACCAACTCGCGCTGGTCGGCGTCGAGAATGCGGTGTTGCTCGAGGAACAGCAGAAATCCGCGGCAGTCCACATCGAGTTTGTCCAGCTCCGGCCCGTGATAGATACGCACCGGTCCATCGACATGCGGGCGCGCAACGCTAGGCCGCTGCTCGGAAAGCGCGTCCAGCCAATCGAAGGCTTTGCTGATTTCCGCGGGGCTGAAACCGGCCTGGATCAGGCCATTTTGAAGCGAGTCACGGTCACGGACCAGGTCCGCGTCTTCGCTGAAATAATGTTCAAACAGGTACAGCAGCACATCGAGAATGCTCTCTTTCATTGCCCTCGGCCTGCGTCGCGCGACGCTGTGGAGGTGAAGAAACTAAGGATTGCGGGTATAGCGACCGTGCTCGGTGACCACGTCTCCCTCGAGTTCCATGATGAGCAGCATGGAGGACAGCGCGGCGGCCGTCAATCCGGTGCGCTGCACCAATGAATCCATAGGGGTTGGGTCGTGGCCCAGTGCTTGCCACAAGCGCTGGTAGTCAGGATCGGAGCGGGCAGGACCGGCGCCAGCGCTGGTCGTTGTCTTCCTGGGCAACTCAGTGGGGGCGGCCAGGCGCTCGCGCAAGGCGCTGGCCAATTCGCCCGACAGCTGGCCCAATCCCTCAATGACCTGTGCGGGCTCCTGCGCCAGCGTGGCGCCCTGCCGTATCAGGTGATGGCAGCCGCGTGCGAGCGGATTGTGCAAGGAGCCGGGTAGGGCGAACACCTCGCGGCCTGCTTCGGCCGCCAGCCGCGCGGTAATCAGTGCGCCCGAGCGCATTGCCGCTTCGACCACCAGCGTCCCCAATGCCAACCCGGCGATGATGCGGTTGCGGGCCGGAAAGTGCGCCGCGACCGGGGCGGTGCCCGGTAGGTACTCGCTGACCACCGCGCCGCGTTCGGCGATGCGATCGCGCAAATCCTGGTGCCGTTCGGGATAGGCCACATCGGTGCCGGTGCCGACCACTGCCACGGTGATGCCATCGCGCTGGGCCAGTGCAGCTTCGTGCGCGATCGCGTCCACCCCTGCGGCCATGCCACTGACGATGCTCAGCCCTGCACCGGCCAGGCTGGAGGCGAATGCGTGGGTGTGGTCGCGGCCGCCGGCAGTGGCCGAGCGGCTGCCGACCACCGCCACGCCCGGATGCCAGAGCGCATTGGGGTCGCCGTCCACGAACAACGCCATTGGCGGGTTGGCGATATGGCGCAACAAGACCGGGTAATCCGGATCGTGCCAGCCGATCAGGTGGTGCCCGGGTTGCTCGCACCAGCGCAGCGCTGCGTCCAGCGCATGCGGGTCAGGGGTTTGCAGTAGCGCAGATTGCAACGCATCGCAACCGGCGAAGCGCCACGCTTCAGGTCCGGCTGCCAGCATCTCGGTCGCTGATCCGAACGAGCTCAGCAGTTTTCGCCGCGGTGGGCTGCGGCCGCCTGCCAGCAGCAGGATCAGGAATGCGCGCACGTCGGGAGCGGTCAGGGCCATGCATCCAGGCTAGGCCGCAAACGACGACGGCGCCCTCGGGCGCCGTCGCGTTGATGCATCGGAACTTTCGCTTACTGCGCGTCAGGATGCTTGACGAAATAACCCAGGCCGGTCGGCTTGACGCTTTCCATCACCAGCGCATAGCTGACCTTGTCGAAGGTGCGGAACACCATCGCATGCGAGGCGTATTCGTCGGGCAGGCCCACGGTGGAACCGCCCGGGCCGCTGAAATCGTCGTCGGTCCGCGAGAAGCGCGAGTGCTTGACGCGGTCGCTGACGGTACGGCCCTTGCGCCAGATCGAGAACACCGTGCCGTTGTTGATGCCTTCGCGGGCGCCGCCGGAGATGGCGATCACATCGCGGCTGCCGCCGACGGTGAAGGCATCGGAGATGGCAAGCACACGCAATTCGGTCTGCAGCGCCTGTTCCGACGGCGGATGCGGGATGAACTGCAGGTCGTACGGCTGCGCTTCGACCGCGACGATGCGATCGCCGGCCCGCACTTCGCGGCCGCTGTCCTGCAACAGCAAGGTCGCTGCCTTGGAGTTGCCGCCTGCCGCGCTGCGGGTGATGGTGCCAATGTTGACCTGCGCCAGCTCATAGCCGAGGAACTCACGGCGCGTGCTCGGCGCGATGAAGCTCTTCCAGATGTTGCCGGAGCCGGCGGTGATGTTGCCCGCCATATCCAGGTCTTCGTTGTGCTTGGGCAGGCTGAACTTCACGGTCGGGCGCACCACCGCAAAGCGTTGACCCGGCTGTGCGTTTTCCAGCCCGACCACATAGGCGACCTGGCCAGTGGTGGCACGCGAACGCCCGCCTTCCAGACCCACCACATAGGGCAATTGGTCGAAGTCGTCGACCACCCGCAGGTTCTTCAGGAATGGCTCGACGTCTGCCAATGGAATGGCATTGATCGGCGCTTCCTGGCGCGGGCCGGGCTGGATCGTGCCTTTGCCGACACGGTCCAGGTAGGCCAGGCTGATCACGTCACCCGGATAGATCAGGTGCGGATTCTGGATTTGCGGATTGGCTTGCCAGATTTCCGGCCACAGCCATGGTTTTTGCAGGAAACGCCCAGCGATGTCCCACAGGGTATCGCCCTTGCGGACCACATAGGTGTCTGGATGCTCGCCCACCGCTTGCGCGGCAGCGTAAGTCGCGACGGTCAACATCGCCGCAGCGACGACCGTACGAAGTCGGATTAACATGAGTACCTTCTTGCCTGATTCCCCAACAGGTCCGCGCACTATAGTCCAGAACCAGGGGCGCCACGCAAGCATTGCGCTAGAATGACACCGTCTTGCCGGCGCCGCGCCGGTGTTTCCAGACGGGTAACCCCATGGCATTGCTCCCAATACTCGAGTTTCCCGACCCGCGGCTGCGTACCAAGGCCGTACCGGTCGATGCTGCCGAGCTCACCAGCCCGGCGTTCCAGGCGCTGCTGGATGACATGTTCCAGACCATGTACGAGGCGCCGGGCATTGGCCTGGCTGCCAGTCAGGTGGACGTGCACAAGCGTTTCATGGTGATCGACATCAGTGACGAGAAGAATCTGCCGCAGGTGTTCGTCAACCCGGAGATTGTGAGCAAGCAGGGCGAGCAGCTGTATCAGGAAGGCTGCCTGTCGGTACCAGGCATCTATGCCGATGTCAGCCGCGCCGATGCGATCACGGTGCGCTATCTCGATCGCCAGGGTCAGGCGCAGGAACTGCACACCGCTGGCCTGCTGGCCGTTTGTATCCAGCACGAGATGGATCACCTGGACGGCAAGCTGTTCGTGGATTATCTCTCGCCGCTCAAGCGCGAAATGGTGCGCAAGAAGCTGGCCAAACAGCGCAAGCACGTGGCTTGAGGGCTGGGGGTGGGGGTTCGGGAATTGGGATTGGCAAAAGCGGATGTTTGCAGTGCTTTGACTCCGCTGGAGTCGACTCTTCGAATGCGCGGTCTGCTGCGATCTGGCGCATGGGCTTTGCCGGCGCATCGCGATGCCGGCCAGTCCGCAGACGGATGGTCTTGAAGATCGGGATTCGGCATTGGGTAAGGCATTGCCGTCGCAGGCATCGAATTGCCTGCTGCGACTTGCGCTTTTCAATTGCGCTCGTTGATGACGGGCAACGCCGGTTCTGGCGCCAAATTTCCGAATCCCGCACAAATCTGCTTCCACCTTTCAGCTCCACGCCGCTCTCGCCCCGGCCAGCACGCCCGCCGTTGCGACTCCCCACTCCCGAATCCCGACTCCCAGCCCTATGAGAATCATTTTTGCCGGTACGCCGGATTTTGCTGTCGCTTCGTTGCACGCTGCCGCGCAGCGGCATGAGGTGGTGGCGGTCTACACCCAGCCGGATCGGCCCGCCGGACGGGGCCGTGGGTTGACGCCCTCGCCGGTCAAGATCGAGGCGATTGCGCGCGGCATTCCGGTCTTCCAGCCGCAGACGCTGCGTTCGCCCGAAGCGCTAGCCACGCTGCGTTCGCTCAATGCGGACCTGATGGTGGTGGTGGCCTACGGATTGATCCTGCCCAAGGCGGTGCTGGCCGCGCCAACCCATGGTTGCTGGAACGTGCATGCCTCGCTGCTGCCGCGCTGGCGTGGCGCTGCGCCGATCCAGCGCGCGATCGAAGCCGGCGATACCGAAACAGGGGTGTGCCTGATGCAGATGGAAGCCGGGTTGGATACCGGACCGGTGCTGCTGTCGCAGCGGATCGATATTGGCGAGCAGGAAACCGGCGGCCAGCTGCACGACCGTCTGGCCGCGTTGGGTGCGCAGGTGTTGTCCGACGGCCTGGGTCTGTTGCGCGCCGGCATTCGCCCGGTGCCGCAACCGCAGCCGGACGAAGGCGTGACCTACGCGCACAAGCTGGACAAGGCGCAGGCGCGGCTGGATTGGGCGCAGCCGGCGCAGGAACTGGCGCGGCGCGTGCGTGCGTTCAACCCGTGGCCGGTCGCCGAGGCGATCCTGGCGGGTGAGCGCGTGCGGCTGCATGGCGCAGTGGCGTTGGAGTTGGCGCATCAGCAGCCGCCCGGCACCCTGCTGGCCGCCAGCAAACAGGGTATCGATATCGCCTGCGGTCAGGGGGCGCTGCGGGTGCGGGTGCTCCAGCGCGAGGGTGGCAAGGCGATCACCGCCGCCGATTACCTCAACGCGCGGCGCGACCTGCCGGCGCTGCGCTGATGTCGGCCGACACCGCGACCGCCGGCGTCGCCTCGCGCCTGGCAGCCGCACACGTGCTGACCGCGGTGTTCGATCAGGGGCGCTCGTTGAAGGCCGAACTGGCCGCGACCCTGCCCGGTATCGGTGATCCGCGCGACCGCGCACTGGTGGAGGCGATCTGCTTTGCGGTCATCCGCCGCCGCCCGGCGTATGACGTCGCGCTGCGGCAATGGCTGGAACGTCCGTTGCCGCCACGCGATGCCGAACTCAAGGCGCTGCTGACGGTTGGTTTCGCTCAGCTCGATGTGCTGCAACTGCCCGCACACGCCGCGTTGTCGGCCACGGTAGATGCGTGCCGCGCGCTGGGGCGACCGCGTCAGGCCGGCATGGTCAACGCGATTTTGCGGCGCGCCCAGCGCGAAGGATTTCCGGCCGTATCGGATGACGCCGGCTGGCCGTCGTGGCTGCGCAAGCAGTTGCGCGCCGACTGGGGCGATCGTGCCGAAGGCATCTTTACCGCGAGTGCGCAGATGGCGCCGATGTGGCTGCGTGTGCAGCACGCGCGGATTGACCCAGCGGCCTACGTCGCACGGTTGGCCGAACTGGGCATCGCCGCGCAGCCCGACGCGGTATTGCCGGATGCGGTGCGCCTGGACAGCGCAGTCCCGGTGAGCCAGTTGCCAGGCTTTGCCGAAGGCGATGTTTCGGTGCAGGACGGCGCTGCGCAGCAGGTAGCCGATGCGCTGATGCTGGCGCCGTCGGCACGCGTGCTCGATGCCTGCGCCGCACCAGGCGGCAAGGCGGCGCATCTGCTGGAGCGTCAGCCCGGGTTGCAGCTCACCGCGTTGGACGTGGATGCACGCCGCCTGGAGCGCGTGCAGCAGACCTTGCAGCGCACGGTGCCAAACGCCACGGTCGCCTTGCATGCGGCCGACGCTGCCGATACGGGTGCATGGTGGGACGGCCAGCCGTTCGATGCGGTGTTGCTGGACGCGCCCTGTTCGGCCACCGGCGTGGTGCGCCGTCAACCGGATGTGCTGCTGCACCGGCGGGCCGACGATATCGATGCACTGTGTGCGCTGCAGGCGCGGTTGCTGGATGCGACCTGGCGCACGCTGCGTCCGGGCGGGCAGTTGCTGTACACCACCTGCTCGCTGTTGGCGCGCGAGAACCAAACCCAGGTCGACGCATTCCTGCAACGCACCGCCGACGCACAGGCGCAGCCCTTGGGTGCGCAGTTCGGGCATGCGGCCGGCCCCGGACGTCAGCGGTTTCCAGGCGAGCAGCACTGCGACGGATTTTTCTACGCGCTTTTGCTAAAAACCTCCTGACCACGCGCGACGTTCAGCGCTCCACCCCCTGCGTCCGACTGCCGCCCGACATGCTCAAAAATCGCGCTTCCACCGATGTCTGGTTGCTGGCCATTACCGCCGTGCTGGTGATCGGTGCCGGCCTGGGTTTGCGTGACCCGTGGCCGGCGGACGAGCCGCGCTTCGCGCTGGTGGCCAAGCAGATGGTGCTGAGCGGCGACTGGTTGTTCCCGCATCGCGGCAACGAGCTGTATTCGGACAAGCCGCCGATGCTGATGTGGCTGCAGGCGCTGTTCTATACGCTGCTGGGCAACTGGCGGGTTGCGTTCCTGCTGCCGTCGTTGCTGGCCGCGCTGGGCACGCTGGCCTGCGTCTACGATCTGGGCCGGCGGCTGTGGACCCGCCGCGTCGGCGTTTACGCGGCCTGGATGCTGCTGTTTACGCTCCATTTCACCTTTCAGGCCAAGAAGGCGCAGATCGATCCGCTGGTGGTGTTCTGGATCACCCTGGCCAATTACGGACTGCTGCGCCATCTGCTGATGGGCCCGGCCTGGCGCTGGTGGACGCTGGGCTGGTTCGCCGCCGGCTTGGGTGTGATCACCAAGGGCGTGGGCATCATCGCGCTGCTGATGCTCATCCCGGCCGGGATTGCTGCAGCACGTGGCTGGCCGGGCGTGGGCGTGCATGTGCGCGACCGGCGCTTCTGGTTGGGGCCGCTGTGTTTCTTTGCGGCGATCCTGTTGTGGTTTGTGCCGATGATGGTGACCGCGCTGACCGCCGGCCAGCCCGAATACCGCGTGTATCTCAACGACATCCTGCTGCGTCAGACCGCCAAGCGCTATGCCAGCTCCTGGGATCATGCGCAGCCGGTCTGGTACCACCTGCAAAGCATGGCCACGATGTGGCTGCCAACCATCCTGCTGTTGCCGTGGGCGATCCCCGCGTGGCGACGCCGGCTCAAGCGGCACGATCCGCGCTACCTGTTGCCGCTCGCCTGGTGGCTGCTGGTGCTGGTGTTCTTCACCATTCCCAGCGGCAAGCGCGATGTGTACATCCTGCCGGCGCTGCCGATGTTCTGCCTGGCGCTGGCGCCGCTGGTGCCAGGCCTGCTGCGCCGGGCTGGCGTGCAGCGGCTGCTGTTCGCGTTCGGGCTGTTGCTGGCAGTGGTGTTCAGTGCGGGTGGCGCAGCGATGCTGATCGGCCATCCGGGCTTCGAGCAGAAGATCATGGACAGCCGCGGGGTGGGCAGCGAAGCCACCGATCCGCTGGGCTGGCTGCTGCTCGCGGTAGGCACCTGGGGCATCGCCAGCCTGTTGCTGATGCGCGTGCGTCGTTCCGCGTTTGCGCTGGTTTCGCTGCTGGGTGCGTGGTGGGTGGCGTTCGGGCTGGTCTGCTACCCGATCTTCAACGATTCCAGTTCGGCTGGCGCGGTGATGCGCGAGGCCGGGCGCCGCATCGGCCCGGATGCGCAACTCGGCCTGGTGGCATGGAAGGAGCAGAACCTGCTGATGGCCGACCGCCCGGCGCAGACCTTTGGCTTCAAGGTGCCATGGGAAACCCAATTGCAGCGCGGCGTGGCCTGGCAAGCCGAGCAACCCGGCCGGCGCTGGCTATTGGCGCAAGAGACCGCACTGCTGGCCTGCGTGGATCGCAGTCGCAGCCAGTTGGTGGGCGTGGCCAACCGCCGGCGCTGGTGGCTGGTGCCGGCCGACGCAGTGCATGGCGAGTGCGTGGCTAGCTCCAGCGAGCGCGCGGTGGAAGCAAAGGAACAGGGCAACCTGGACACCGAATGAACCAGCGGACCCTGCAGGCACGCGCACATACCAGGCGCCATCGGCGCGGAAACCATGCCGTTGCCAGTGGCTGTCTAGCAGGGATTCATGCGTCGCATCGTTAGCTTGGCCGGCGTTGCCGAACCCCGGCCACTGCGGTGCCTCCCTTATCCCACCGATCTTTAGATGAATTCCTTGCACCCCCAACCTGCTTCGCTGTCGCCCTCTGCCCCGACGACCTCGCGGGCGGGCGGGCGCATTGCCGAGCTGGGCGCCTTCGCATTGACTGCGCTGGTAGTGAGCATGCCGAGCGGGCTGCTGCCGTTCGGCCTGTGCCTGCTGCTGGGTTCGCTGGTCGGTTGGCGTCACCTGCGTGACGGCATTGCGGCGCGCGACTGGTCGTTGCGCGTGGTGGGCTGGCTGACGGTGGCGGTGATTGCAATGTCGCTGCTGTCGATCGCCTTGTTCGAACACGGGCTGCGCGATGTGGGCAACCGCTCGCGTTTCCTGGTGTTGCCATGGGCGGCGCTGTGGGCGTATGCATTGCAGCCGCGCCAGATCTGGCTGTGGCGCGGCGCCTTGGTCGGCGTGTTCGCGGCCATGCTGATCGCGCTGCTGCAGGTGATGAACGGCGCCGACCGCGCCGAAGGCTTCACCAACGCAATTGTGTTTGCCGACATCGTGCTGATGTTGCTGGTGGTGGCGGTGTTCTCCCGCCCGGACGGCAATGTGCGTTGGCTGCTGGGCGCTGCGGTCGCTACCGTGGTGGTGATCGTGCTGAGCGGAAGCCGCGGGGTGTTGTTGGCATTGCTGGCGACGCTGGGCGTGCTGATCTGGGGGGCGCCATGGCATAGCGCGCGCGCGCGCTTGCTGACCTTCATCGGCGGCGCGGTGCTAGCGGTGGGCATTGCGCTCAGCGTGCCGGCCCTGACCGACCAGATGCGCCTGGGCGAATTGCAGAGCGACCTGCAACGCTACGAAGTAGGCGACACCGATTCGTCGGCCGGTGCCCGCATCGAACGCCTGCATGTGGCTTGGGACACCGTGAAGGCGCATCCGCTGACCGGTGTGGGCGTTGGACGTTTCGACGATGCGATGCACGACCTGCCGGCCTGTGCCGCCGACCCGTCGTTGTACCGCTGCCAGCTGGGGCACGCGCACAACGATCTGGCCGAATGGAGTGCCACCCAGGGCGTGCCTGGCCTGTTGCTGCTGATTGCCGTGTATGGCGTGCCGCTGTGGATGTTCGTGCGGCTGCATCGGCGCAGTGGGCAGAAGCAGTTCCGTGGCCCGGCTGCGGCCGGAGTGATGCTCGTAATCAGTTATGCGTTGTGCGGGCTGACGCAATCGATGTTCGCCCACCAAGTGGCGGCGAGCTTCTACACGGCCATGGTCGGCGTGTTGACGGGTCTGGCGGGTCTGGCGGCGCGGCAGGCGCAACAGTCCGAGCCGGGTGTGGCGAGCACTCGGTAGCGGCGGATGCGCCAATGGCTGCATGTGGCGCATGCGCCAATGGCATGTGCTTTGAGTGGCCGATCCAATACATGCGCACAATCAAAAATGGGTGCAGTCGTTGCTGGAATCGGCGTGTGTCACTCGGATATGCCGGCCTCTAGGCAGCGTCCGCGCCCTTCGGAGTCGCTTTAAGGCAGCTCTCGACGTTTCCATCCGAACTTATTCGCTGCGCTGATCCGGCGCGCGTGGCGGGTCCTGCACCGGCTGGTGGTGCTGCAGCAGCCACAGCATGATGGTCTTCTGGCGCACGTAATTGGCGCGCACATAGGCGTAGATCAGCCCATGCCAGCCATCGCGAAAGCCGCCGCGCAGCAGATAACCACGCCAGAAGCGCCAGGCCGGCGCCAACACCAGCTTGCTCCAGGTGGCGCGTTTGCCGCGTGCGTGTTCGTGTTCGGCCATCATCTGCGCGTAGCGCTGGGTCTTGGCGAGTTGCTGCATCAGCGAGCGGTACGGGTAATGGATCAGATCGCCCGCCAGTGTCGCGACGGCGCCATCCACGCTGGCCGCCTCGTGGATCTCGCGCTTGCCGCGCCAGCCGCCCCGGCGACGGTCGAACAAGCGCAGCACCCGGTCCGGATATGCATTGCCGTGGCGCAGGAAGCGGCCAAAGTAGTCCGATAAACGTGCAAAGCGATAGCCGGCCGCAGTGGCGAAACCGGCATCGCGCGCAGCGATGATCGAGGTGCGCAGGTCATCGCTGACGCGTTCGTCGGCGTCCAGACACAACACCCAGTCATGGCTGGCCTGTGCCACGCAGAATGCCTTCTGGCTGCGGTAGCCATCGAAGGCGCGTTGCAGCACACGCGCACCGTGCGCGCTGGCGATGTCCGCAGTGGCGTCGGTGGAGCCGGAGTCCACCACCACGATCTCGTCGCAGAACGCCAGCGAGGTCAGACAGTCGCGTAGGCGATCGGCCTCATTGAACGCGATAATGCAGGCCGAAATGCGAGGCCGTTCGTCGGGTGCGGTCGAAGAGGACATGTGATGGCCGATTACCTGCTGTTCGCAACGGAGCGTTACGCGTTGCCTATTCTGGCGCCATTGGCGCAGGCATTACAGGCCTCCGGGCACGCGGTGTCGGCCTGGTTCGAAGGCGGCGCGCGCGGACTGGCGCTGCCGGGCGTGCGCCAGGTTGGCCTGCGCGAGGCGCTCGCCTTGCGTCCGCGCGCGGTATTTAGCGCGGCCAACTGGGTGCCGCCGTTTGTGTCGGGCGCGAAAGTGCAGCTGTTCCACGGCTTCAATGTGCAAAAGCGCGAGGACAACCGCGGCCATTTCCGCGTGCGCGGCCTGTTCGATCTGTATTGCACGCAAGGCCCGGCCACCACCGCGCCGTTCCGCGCGCTGGCTCAGCGCGAGGGCCATTTTGCGGTGGTGGAAACGGGCTGGCCCAAGCTCGATCCGGTCTTTCGCGACGATGGTGGACGCAGCGCCGCCTTGCGCGCGCCAGCCGCTGGCCGCCCGGTAATCCTGTTCGGTTCCACCTTCACCGAGCGGCTGAGCGCAGCGCCTGCGCTCTATGACCAGATCGCTGCCGACATCGCGCGCGGCGCGCACTACTGGCTGCTGACCTTGCACCCGAAGTGCGCTCCAGCGTTGTTCGAGCGCTATCGCGCACTGGCTGGTGCCAACGCACGCTTCATCGAGCCCGAAGAAGTCATGGCAGCGCAACGCGCGGCCGACGTGCTGGTCTCGGATACATCCTCGATCGTGTCCGAGTTCGTGGTGCAGCACAAACCGGTGGTGACCTTTCGCAACCGCGTGCCGCAGCCGCACATGCTGGACTTCCAACAGGCCGAGCAGTTGCCGCAACAGCTGGCGCGCGCGCTGGCCCCGGATGCAGCATTGCGCAGCGCACTTGCCAGCTACGCCGATGCGATCCATCCGTACCGCGACGGGCGTTCCTCCGAGCGCGTGATTGCAGCCACCGAGGACTTTCTTGCCGGCACGCTGGGCAAACTGCGGCGCAAACCGCTGGGCGCGGTGTGGCGCAGGCTGCAGATCCGTCGTGAGCTGGGCTACTGGGGGCCGGCGCAACGCTGAGCATGATCAGCGGTCACGAGCGCGGGGATGACGATCGGCGACGCCTTGCCGGACCTGGTCGTTGTCATCGAAAAGTGCAGTAGCGCGCGTTGCCGAAGCCGCTCAACAGCACGGCTGATCGCCGATGTTGATCAGTGCAACCACTGATCGCGAGCGTTGATCACCAGCGCAACTTGCGCCGCGCCAATGCGGCAGCGAGTTGCGACTGCAATGCCTGCGCTTGGGCAAACGGCACGAAACGCAGACGCAATGCCGGGCCGGTTGCACTGGCGCCGGCCGTATCCAGCCATAGCGTGGCAGTGCCGGAAAGCCGATCCAGCGGCGAGCGTTGCAGTTGCAACGCCTGCAACTTGTCCAGCTCGGCCAGCCGCCACCAGCGCTTCCACCAGCCACCGCGCACCGCGACGAAACGCGCATCCACTGCGTAGGCCATGCGCTGCACCTGGCGCTGTGCCTTGAACGCGCTCCACGGCAGCCACGCCAGCAACCACAAGGCCTGGCTGCCGAACTGCCACGCCAGGGCCGCCACCAGGGGCAGGAGCATCAGCGCTGTGGGCAGACTCAATCGCCACCAGCAATGCGTGGCGATCGACTGCCACTGCGCCGGCGGCCATGCGATACCCGGCAGCAGGCGTTGCAGCAACGCATCGCAATGTTGCGGGTCGGCAATGGGGGCGAGCTCCTTCAGTGCGCTGCCTTCGTTATCGCCTCTGCCGGCCACTGCGGTATCCACCCGCAACTGGCGACGACCGAACAGGCGGTGCAGCAGTCCTTCGTACAACGTCCAGGACTGGATCCGCCGCAATGCCACGCTGCTGCGAATCCGCGTCAGCAGCCCGCGCTCCACGGTGAGGCGGCGCTCGGATTCGCTCAGATGGAAGCCGTGGTACTGCGTCACTGCCAGGGCCACCGACAGCGCGCGCATCGCCACAAGCACGGCAAGCGTGGCGATCGTCACCAGCGTTGCCGTGACCGCGACGCCGGGATGGATCTGGCTGACGTAGCGATAGGCCAACTCGCCATTGTGCTCGACGAAGTTGGACACCGTGCGGCGCGGAATCATCTGGTAGATCACGCCGAAGCTGGCGGCCACCACCACCATGCCGCGATTGGAGATCAGCCCCAGCCGGATCACCTCGGCCATCGGCAGGCGCAACAGGCTGCCGCTATCTTCTTCGATGTGCGGTGCCGGGACATCCGCGTCCGTCGCGCGGCGACGGATCAGATCTTCCAGCGCCAGTGCCTGATCCAAACGCAGCACGCGCATCTCCGCTTCCGGCTTGTGCCCGCCGGCCGATTCCAGGCGGACCTCGGCCACGCCGGCCAGGCGGTGCAACAGCGATTGATGCACCACCACGTTATGGATGCGTGCAAACGGAATATCGCGCCGGCTGCGTTCCAGCAGACCACTGCGAATCGCCACGCCATCGCGGCCGATCCGGTAGCGGTAGGTGAAGTAACGCAGCACCGAAATCGCCACCAGCACCGCAATCACCACGCCGGTGGCGATCTGGTCGGCAAAATCGCTACTGCCGTCGCGGCTGCCGAACAGGATCAGCGCGGCCAGCGGAATCAGGAACTGACGGATCTGCTGTAGCAAGACGAACACCCACGACAACGGATGCAGGCGCTGTTCGTCGTTATCGGGGTGTTCGATGGCGCTCATAGCGCGTCGTCGTCGTGATCGAGCTGGCGGGCCAAGCGATCACGCAGGCGTTCGGCATCGTCCTGATCCAGCCCCGACAGCGCCACGGCATTGAGGCGGCTGCCGGCGGTATGTACCACCAGCGTGGTCAGGCCAGTAGCGCGTTCGATCGGCCCGCGGCGGAGGTCCACGTGCTGCACGCGCGAGATCGGAACGCGTGTATCGCTTTGCCACAGATGGCCGCGCTGCAGCGCCAGACCATGCTGATCGAGTTTCCAGTGCGTCAGCCGGTGTCGTTTGACTGCAAACCACGCACCCAGCAGCGCGATGACCGCGGTTACGCCCAGCACCGCCGGCCACTGATGCCAGGCGTGCAGCCAGACAGCCGTGACGCCGCCTGCGATCAGGCCCGCACATCCGCCGCCGAGCGCGCCGTTGGCTGCGGCCACATAGGCACCACGACGCGGCAGCGACTGCCATTGGCTGTGGTTCACGGCTGACGCTGCTGCCGGAGCAGGCTGGACGATGACGTCGGGGTGCGGCGGTGGAGCGTCGTGCACGAGGCTAGCCTGCAGAAGCGGTTCGCAAGCATAGCCGGCCGCCGAGTGCAGGCACATCCGGCGCCGGGCGCGCTACTGCGCGGCCAGGATCAATGCATCCACATCCAGCGCATGTCCGGCGCGTGCGGCCTTGGTGCGCAGGTACTGCTCGTTTTCGGCGGTGATGTCGCCGGTAATGGCGATGCGATCTTCGACCGCGATGCCGGCCGCGCGCAAGCGCTCGGCCTTGGCCGGGTTGTTGGTCAACAGCCGGATCCGGCTAATGCCCAGCCCGCGCAGCATCGCCACCGCACTGCCGTAACGGCGCTCGTCCGGGCCGAAGCCCAGCTGCGCGTCGGCATCAATCGTGTCCAGGCCAGCATGCTGATAGCCGTAGGCGCGCATCTTGGCGGCGATGCCGGTGCCGCGTCCTTCCTGATCCAGGTACAGCAGCACGCCGCCGCCGAGTTCTTTCAGCTTGGCCAGTCCGTGTCGCAGCTGGTCGCCGCAATCGCATTTGAGCGAGCCGAACAGGTCGCCGGTCAGGCACGACGAATGCACACGCACCGGCACGGCACTCGTCAGGTCCGGCTGGCCGACCACGATTGCCACCTGGTCGCGCTGCGCCACGCCGCCACGAAACACCACAAATTCGCTCATGCCCAGGCCGCGCAACGGCACCGGGGTGCGGGTCACCAATTCGTAGCCGGCGGCCGCGGAGGTGGCGCAGCCGCGGCTCAAATCCTCCAGCGCCAACGACTGGCAGCCGGCGAACGCGGCATGGTCGTGCACATCGCGCAGTTCCACCGCCAGCAATGCCGGCAGCAGCAAGCCAAGCCGCGCGATTTCCACGCCGCCGGCATCCAGCGCATCGCCGGCCGTCCATTGGGTGGGCACCGGGGTGTCGCGCAGGTAGGCAAGCGCGGCGAGCCGGTCGTAGCTGTGATCGATCAAGCCCACGCGCGCGCCCTGTGGCGCGCTCAAGCCCAGCACCTGGGCGCGGGTCGGCGTCACGAACAGATAGTGGCGGCCCTGTGCGGCGCGGGCGAACGCGGCGTACGACTTCGCCGTGCTGCTGTCCACTGCCAGCACCGCCCGCGCTTGCCCATCCGCCGCCGTCAGCAGTACCGGGCGCCCGGCGCGCAACTCGGAAGCGGCGCGCTCACAGCGAATCGCCGCCGGATCGCCGAAGGCCTGTGCGCTGGGGGAGGGGACGAGGCTGCTCATGCACGACTCCAAATGGGGATTGCCACGGCCGCTTCAAGGCGGACGCCGCTGCGGTCACTATGGGATCGCGTCTGCCCATTGTCGCGCGCCTGGCAACAGGCAGTCGCCACGACCGGGTAGAACGCTGCATCCAGCCGCTGCCGGTTGAGTGGCGCGCCATGCGCCGATTGGTTGCCTACGTCCCGCGTTGTTCAGCGCCTGGCAATGCTTTCTAATCGGGCCACTTCCACGGTCGTCGGGCCCCATGCACATTGTCGATTGCAGCCACGCGCGCCACGCTGGCGCCATTCTGGACATCTTCAACGAAGCCATCGCCAATTCCACTGCGCTGTACGACTATCGGCCACGGCCACCGGAAAGCATGGTCGGTTGGTTCGCCACCAAGCAGGCGGGCGGCTTTCCGGTGATTGGCGTGGAGGACGCCGACGGCACTCTGATGGGCTTTGCCAGCTATGGCACCTTTCGCGCCTGGCCGGCGTTCAAGTACAGCGTCGAGCATTCGATCTACGTGCATCGCGACCATCGCGGTAAAGGCCTGGGGCGCCTGCTGCTGCAAGCATTGATCGCAGCGGCGCAAGCGCGCGGCGTGCACGTGCTGGTGGGCGGCATCGATGCCAGCAATCAGGCCAGCATCGCCTTGCACGAACAGTTCGGCTTCACCCATGCCGGCACCGTGCGTGAAGCTGGTTTCAAGTTCGGGCGCTGGCTGGACCTGGCGTTCTACCAACGCATTCTGGCCACGCCTGCAGACCCGCACGACGACTGATGCACCCAACCCGGTTGCCGCGCTCGATCAGGTTGCGCGGGGCGGCGATCAATGCGGATGCCGCTCGGTCGCATACGGGTTGGGCTCGCCGCTGCCCGGCGGGCGCAGCGTGTAGCGCTTGTAGGTCCACTGGTATTGCGCCGGGTCGCGCCGGGCGATCTGTTCGATGCCCGCGTTGAGCGCGCTGGCGGCGCGCACCGGGTCGGCGTCGGCCACTGCCGGGTCGGCCGGCTGCACATGCAGCGCGAATTGCAGGTCGCCGCCGGCGCGTTCGCACCAGCCGTACAGCACGGTGGCGCCGGTGCGCTCGGCCAGCCGATTGACCAGGGTCATGGTCAAGGCCGGGATGCCGAAGAACGGCGCAAACACGCCATCGCCCATCTTCGGCTGCTGGTCGGGCAGGATGCCGACCGCGCCGCCGTCCTTGAGCACCTTGAACAACTGCCGCACCGCAGGGCCCTCGGCACGCACCTGGCGCACGTTGTCGCCGCCGCGCGCCAGCTGCAGGAAACCGTCCACCGCCTCGGACTCGGGCGGCCGGTAGACAATCGCGATGGGCCCGCGTTCGGACAGCCACTGGTTGAGCAGCTCCCAGTTGCCGAAGTGCGGCGCCGCCACGATCACCCCACGCCCGGACGCCAGTGCCGCGTCGTAGAGCTCTTGCCCATTGCGTTGCAGGCGCGCGAGATTTTCGGCCGGCGGGCGGGTCCAGGTGCGCAGGACCTCCAGTGTCTGCCGCGCAGTCGATTGCAGGATCTGTGCGTGCAACTGCGCGCGCTGCTCGGCACTCAGTTCCGGATACGCCAGTTCCAGATTGCGGAGCGCCACGCGGGCTTCGCGCGCATTGAGCTTGCGCCAGCTCCAGGCCAGCGCATCGGCCAGGCGTTTGAGCAACGGCCACGGCAGGCGGCCCACGGTGGCGGCGGTGGCATAGAGCAGTCTGGCGCGGACATCGGATTTCATCCGCACAATTCTAAACAGCGCAGTCGGCGAAGGCCCGCGCGTGACAGTGCGAACAGCGCTAGGCATGCTGCGCGACACAGTTTGCTGCCCGCCCATGCCCATGCTTGCACTGATCCAGCGCGTCACCCGCGCCAGCGTCACGGTCGATGACCAGATCGTCGGGCAGATCGGTCCCGGCCTGCTGGCCCTGATCGGCGTGGAGCCCGGCGACAGCGACGCGCAGATCCGGCGCCTGGCCGAGCGCCTGCTCAGCTACCGCGTCTTCGGCGACGACGCCGGCAAGATGAATCGCTCACTCACCGATACCGGCGGCGGACTGTTGCTGGTGAGCCAGTTCACCCTGGCTGCAGATACCCGCTCCGGCAACCGCCCAGGTTTCAGCACGGCGGCACCCCCCGAGGAGGCTGAACGGGCGTTCAATCAATTAGTGGGTATTTGTCGCGAAAAACACCGCGGCGGGGTGGAAACCGGGCGATTCGGTGCCCATATGGTTGTCGACCTGGTCAATGACGGCCCGGTGACCTTCCTTCTCAGACCCTAGAAACCCACGTCCACCAGCGGTCCCGTCTTGATTCCGGCAGACCGGGCTTCACGCTGGTATAATGCTAGGTTCTCTTTCCAATCTCAAAGCCGGTGGCGCGAGCACTCATGGCCAACGAACGTCCTGCCCAGCAATCCGACATCAAGCTACTGATCAGCAAGGGCCTGGAACAGGGCTATCTGACCTACGCCGAAGTCAATGACCATCTGCCCGACGACCTGGTCGACCCGGAGCAGATCGAAGACATCATCAGCATGATCAACGGCATGGGCATCGATGTCCATGAAGTTGCGCCCGATGCTGAAACCCTGTTGCTCAACGATGGCAACACCGGCAACCGCGAGGTTGACGACACCGCAGCCGAAGAAGCTGCCGCCGCGCTGACCGCGCTCGACACCGAAGGTGGTCGTACCACCGACCCGGTGCGCATGTACATGCGCGAAATGGGCACGGTCGAGCTGCTGACCCGCGAAGGCGAAATCGCCATCGCCAAGCGCATCGAAGAAGGCCTGAGCCAGGTCCAGGCAGCGCTGGGCGTGTTCCCGCTGTCGACCGAAATGCTGCTGGCCGATTACGAAGCGCACAAGGAAGGAAAGAAGCGTCTGGCCGAGATCGTGGTTGGCTTCAACGACCTGATCGAAGAAGCCGATGCCGCCGCTGCTGCGCTGGCCGCCGCCGGCCCGGTCGCCGTCGACGAAGACGCGGTCGATGAAGACGACGACGAAGACGGCGATGACGACGCTGCCGAAGAAGAGGCCGGCCCGACCGGACCGGACCCGGTGGAAGTGGCCACGCGCATGGAGAACCTGGCCAACGAATACGCCAAGTTCAAGAAGATCTATGCCAAGAACGGCGCCGAGCACAAGCTGGTGGTCAAGGCGCGCGAAGACATGGCCGCCATCTTCACCACGCTCAAGCTGCCGCTGCCGCTGACCGATGCGCTGGTCACCCAGCTGCGTGGCGTGGTCAACGGCATCAAGGAACACGAGCGCAAGGTGCTGCACCTGGCCACCACCGTGGCGCGCATGCCGCGCAAGGATTTCATCCGCTCCTGGGAAGGCAACCAGACCAACCTGGAATGGGTGGAAGACGCACTCAAGCGCAAGCAGAAGTGGTCGTCGGCACTGCGCGACGTCAAGGACCAGATCGTCTCCGAGCAGCAAGGCTCGATCGAGATGGAGAAGGCCAGCTACCTGACGCTGGGCGAGATCAAGGAAATCAGCCGTGCGATGGCCTATGGCGAAGCCAAGGCGCGCAAGGCCAAGAAGGAAATGGTCGAGGCCAACCTGCGCCTGGTCATCTCCATCGCCAAGAAGTACACCAACCGCGGCCTGCAGTTCCTCGACCTGATCCAGGAAGGCAACATCGGCCTGATGAAGGCCGTGGACAAGTTCGAATACCGTCGCGGTTACAAGTTCTCGACGTATGCAACGTGGTGGATCCGTCAGGCCATCACCCGTTCGATCGCCGATCAGGCGCGCACCATCCGTATTCCGGTGCACATGATCGAAACGATCAACAAGTTGAACCGCATTTCCCGCCAGATGCTCCAGCAGTTCGGCCGCGAGGCCACGCCGGAGGAGCTGGCCAAGGAAATGGACATGCCCGAGGACAAGATCCGCAAGGTGATGAAAATCGCCAAGGAGCCGATCTCGATGGAAACCCCGATCGGCGACGACGAGGATTCGCATCTGGGCGACTTCATCGAGGACACCAATGTGGAGTCCCCGATCGACAACACCACCAACATCAATCTCTCCGAGACGGTGCGGGACGTGTTGGCAGGGCTGACCCCGCGCGAGGCCAAGGTGCTGCGGATGCGCTTCGGTATCGACATGAACACCGATCACACGCTGGAAGAAGTGGGCAAGCAGTTCGACGTCACCCGTGAGCGGATCCGTCAGATAGAGGCCAAGGCGTTGCGCAAGCTGCGTCACCCGAGCCGTTCGGAACAGCTGCGCTCGTTCCTGGATATCGACTGACCCCTCGGTCTTACCCGTGCAGTGATCACCCAGCAGCCCCGCTCATGCGGGGCTGTTGCGTTGTGGGTGCGGCAGTTTCCTATCTCGGCTTTTAGGCTGCGGCCGCATGCAATACACCACGCACCGGTGACGCGGGCGTTGAGGCGTTCACGCAATGGCGACGAAGCCACACGGCCATGCAACATTAAACAGATGTTTCCGTAAACCTCACGTCGCGTTTTGACCGCGACTTCTAACGTGACGGACGAACGGAAACGGAATCGTCTTATGAGCAGGCAAAGCCGCTTCGAAACAACCACGTATCGCGAGCACGAGATCCGCGTACGCGTCGAGCAGGCTTCCCCGGATGCCAAGTGGACGCTGTGGGTGGATGTTTACGCACTTGGCGGCAAGCGTCAGCCGCGCATCGCCGTTAACGGGCCAGGCCATGCGACGTACAAGGAGGCCATCGCGCACGGGTTTCGTGCGGGTCGGCAGTTGATTGACGGTCAGTTCGAGACGATGGATGCGTGAGAGGCGGGAATTCGGGATTGGTGATTTTGGGAGTAGGAAGTTCTGCCGGTTGCTTCTAGATCGCGCGTTTGCCAGCGCCACCCCACGCGTTATCCCGATCATCGCGCTCGCCGCCCCAGCGTCCTGATCGTCATGCTGCGATCCACTGCCAACCAAGCCAGCCTCGGCAACACCAAGCTCCCACACCGTGCCGCAATCTGCTCGGGTGCGTCGGTCCGTTGGAGATAGCTGTACAACGGTGGCGCAACGGAACTCTGAAATGTGATGCGCAAAGCCCAGCCGCTGCTGGGCTTTTTCGTTGTCGCCGCCGCTACCTGATCTCAAGGCTATAGATACTTGGATCGCTGCAGGCACACGCGACCTAGCAGACAGGGCGAGGCACAGACGGGTAAACTTTCGCGTCCGCTGCACGGCCCGACAGGCTTGCCATCTCGCCGCCGCACACACGGGCCTATAGCTCAACGGTTAGAGCAGAGGACTCATAATCCTTTGGTTGAAGGTTCGAATCCTTCTGGGCCCACCATAAAATCAAGGGCTTAGCTTGTGCCAAGCGCCCTGATTTGAGGCTGTCGGGAAAATTGCCGGGAAAATTAGCTGCGCTTTGGCGGCTTTACCACTGGCAGTGCATGGTCATAGCGACCTGTCGTTGCTGGTGTTACGTGCCCTGCAGCATCTTGTTTGTCGCCCCGGTTGCCAACTGTGTCGGTAATGCCGCGATGCTTGAGGCCATGCAGAGAAAAGCGCTCCTGCTTCGTGATGATCCCTTCGGTCATTGCGAGCGTGATGAATCGTTGCCAGGCACTATCCAGAGATGACTTAGCCATGGGGCTACCAGTCTGTTCAACGAGTAGCCGCCGATCCTCAGCCTTGATAGGGACTGGAAAGGTTCGGCCTTTCTTAGTCCAGATCGCGGTACGCCGCGCTGCGAGGAAATCCCACGCTTCGATCATCTCAGGATCCCACTCGGTAAGCGTGTCGCGTGATCCTTTGCGCCGCTGAGCATGTATGCCTGTTGGCTGCTTATGTGTGTCGTTGAGGGTGCACACCTCGATGCCGCGTAGGCGCGCGCTATACGCGAGCACCATGACTGGCGCCAGGTAGCTCGGGCAACTGCCCTTTGTGTGTGGTGGACGGGAGCCGCGTTCACGAGCGAAGGTCAACACCTTGTCGAATGCAGCCGGCGTTGGCATACGGTGCTTCTTTGCTTCGCGTGCTTGCCTCACGCCGATGGCTGGATTTGATCTACATAGCCCGACACGCATGCCCCATGCGAGTGTGCGACGTAAGTAGCGGTGAAGGTGATTTGCTTTACTGGGCGTTGCAGGAAGCGCGGGTTGGTGACCGTTGGCAAGCCGTCCCATTGCGAAAACTTCCACGAGTCGCTGGATCACAGGCGTCGTGATGCGATCAACCTGGACCGAGCCCAATTTCGATCCGTCCTTGCGCAGATAGTCGGCAATGGAGTTGGCATAGCGCTTGTAGTCATCTTGCGTGTCGGTCGCTAGTTCCTTGAACTCCAACGACTCATGGAAGCGATCAAAGAGATAACGCAACGTGCCTCGCATGCCCTTGCCTGCACGTTCCTCAATGATTCCGTGCAATTCCGATAGACGAGCTCCAGCGTAGGCCACGGTTTGCTTTCGTCTGTTTCCACCTTCGGGATGCGGCTCGACGACGTACCACCGGCCATCCCCCCAATAAAGGCCGCGCGGGAGCGCGGCCTGATCAATGTGAGATGGTATGAGGGGATTGAATTTGCGCTTGCGGCCTCTTGCCATTACATCAGCTCCTGTTCTGTATCCATCTCGATGTCGTTGTGTTGCTGCAATCCCAGCGCGGCGTTGAGAGCGTCTAGCGTTGTCCAGATACCCCCTCGACCGTCGTATTTGTATCGGATGCCCTGATCATTGGCCCAACGCACGACGGTCGCGGTACGGGGCGAGGGTCCAATCGGTGCGCATAGCCGCCGCAGATCCTCAAACGTCAGTACCTCACCGCTCATGCATCTTGCTCCTTGGTCCACTCCCGCCTGTGCCGCCATTGCTCGCGCATTTCTTCCACGAGCAAGTCAGCAGCGGCATAGCCGCGCTGAGCAGCGATGCGGAGCCGTAGCTCTCGCACCTTGGCTGCATCCGTGTAGCCCTGCCGTAGCCAGTGACGCGCCTCGCACGCCCTGCGAAACCCTTCCATATTTGCGCCATCGATCATCGCTGGTGTGTGCCGGTGAATCGCAGGCCGAGCTGCACAACGTTATGGGCGCGGGGCCGCGGCTCACGAGGGGTGCGGATGCGATGAGCACGCCGCCATTCGGTCATGGCCAACTCGAAGCTGGGGTGCTTCTGCGTGCGCCCACACACGCACTCGATGAAATGCCCGCCGCCCGCCTCGGGGCGGCGGGCGTCGAGCATGTGGCGAGCGAGGTGGCCGTTCGTGCACGGCGGCAGAGGACTGTCGTGGTCGACCTGACGTTGCGTCACGGTACCTCCAGGCGCAGCACGCGCTCGGCGTCCCGAAGATGTTGCGCGGTGTCGGAGTCGATCCGGTCCAACGCCTGGGCGATGGTGTAGCCCATTTCGGCCAGCCAGTCGTGGCGATTGAGCACCAGAGCGGCGGTGAGTGCCTCCCCGGTGGACAAGGGGCCAGGCTCTCCCAAACGCGCTGCGGCGCGCGCAATCTCGATCGTGCGCTGCAGGTTCATGGTTGCGTCCTCCATGCGGCGCCGAGCTGGGCACGTGCTTCCTCGACACGCATGAGGCGCAAGCCCCAGCGCACCGACCAGGTGTGGGCCTGCTGCTCGTTGCAGGTCAGGATCAGCTGCCCGACCGGCTCCAGGCGATCAGCGCGGAACGTAAACAAGACATCCTCAAGCTCGATGACCTCCTGCAGGCCGAGCTCCTGCCGCAGAGCCTCGGCGTTAAGTGATTTTGCGCTGCCCTGCGGGCCGAGAAGGATGACGGACTCAGCCATGAGCAGCCTCCCGCCGCACAGCCATGCGGGTGCGGCGACGTAGGCGCTGCGGCACCTGTCCGACCGCCAGGCCGGTCTGAGTCAGGCGCGGACGGCGCGTCGTCCACAGCTTATAGACCAGCGCGCCACCGGCCGCCGGCGCCAGGACCACCATAAGAGCGAACAACTCAACCATGCGCCACCTCCCGTGCGGCTAGCGCGACCGCAGCTGCAGCCGCTGCAGTCGGCCTGCGCGGCAGCATGTTGGCCAGGTCGAAGGGGAAGTCCAGGCCGTCCATGAACTCAGCCAACTCGGTGCTGATGCGGTCTTCCACCGTCGTCCACAGGCGAGGCCCGTCGATGAGTTTCCAGCCGGTGCCAGTGCCACGCCGCCGCTCCCACGTTTGGCGAGCCTCGCGTAGAGGTCCCATGTTCAGGGTGGCGGTGACCACAACGGCACCATGCGTGACGTGCATGGTGATGGTCGCTGAGCAGTCGCCCATGCTGCGGTCGTAGGCGGCGACGGCCGGCGTGGTAGCCTCCGGGCCGGGTCCGGTGCTCAAAGCCAACGGACGTGCTGCCGTGGCTGGACGTGTTCCAGTGTGCTGTTGCATATCGACTCTCCTGAGTTGCGTTGGTGGAGGGCCTTGGGGCGGTGTTCGAGCACCGCCCGCCGGCCCGCTGGTGCGGGGTTAGATCAGGTCGGCGCCGGATGGCGGAATGCTTGGGTCGGCGTCGCGCAGACGCTGCGCGCCGCTGAGGACATCAAGCAGTTCGTGGCGGATGTACTCAGCCACTGCCGCTGGTCCGTCTTGATTGATGCCAGCCTCGATCGCGATATCGTTCGTCAGCGCGGCAAGCAACGCGGCGGCGTGATACGCGCGCCAAAGGCGGGATTGATCTTCTTCACTGATCG
Organism: Xanthomonas prunicola; assembly: GCF_002846205.1. Taxonomy (GTDB): domain Bacteria; phylum Pseudomonadota; class Gammaproteobacteria; order Xanthomonadales; family Xanthomonadaceae; genus Xanthomonas; species Xanthomonas prunicola. The sequence continues at coordinate 1,312,415 of NZ_PHKV01000001.1, read as the reverse complement.
AGAAGTCAGCGTCCTCTGGCAACTGCGTGTTCGGGTGAGCGGCGTCCATCACGCCACCTCCGATGCAGGCATGCGCTCGATGATCCATTCCTGCAGCGCGGCGGCCTCGGCTTCCGGCATGACCACGTGCAACGAGCCGATGACCAGGCCAGTTCCGTCATCGACAAGAAACAACGCGCTCGGCTCGTCGATCGCGCTGCAGGCGAACATCACCGGTGGGCGATCATGCAGACCGTCGGCGTACAGTTCGGCCAGCACGTCGGTCGCCCGGATCTGCAGCAGCAGGTAGACGCCGGGAGCCACGCGCAGCGTTTTGTGCAGGTCGCGCCGGCTCACTGGCGCACCTCGGCAAGGTCGGCATTGATGCTGGAAATGGCGGCCTCGACATCGGCCAAGGTCAGCGCCTCGGGCGCTTTGCCCATTGCCTGCAGCTTCGCCTGCAGGGCGAGCCAGGCGGTGTGGTTCCAGTCGAGGGTGTCGGCGATCAGGCCGAAGTAATGGGCGATCTGACGCGCGGCATTAGCCGGCGCTTCTTGAGCGTCGTAGGACATGCGGAACTCCGTGTTTTGACAGGAATCCGCCGCCCCGACGCCAATCGGGGTGGCGGACGATGCGGGTTGGCGTACCGGATACACGGAACCGGCGGGCCTTGCGGCCCCCACACATCGCCCGCCATAGAACTGGCAGGCACGCGCCCGAGCGAATGCCGGGCGAGAAAAAAGCGCCAGGCATCGATCGATGGGCGCTGTTGCGCCGTGTAAATACGGGACGCCAATCCCGGTCGCCGATTGTGCGGCGACGCGGTAATAGTTGCTCCGCTGCTGGGTAGAAGTCAACGAAAATTTCCTGAAATTTCCAACATGAGAAAGCGCGCTCATTTGGCGAACACCCAGCACTTCACGGTGGTGCCGACGCCAGTCAGATCGTCCTTGAGGACGGCGCTGTTGACAGCCACGTTCGCGCCGATGAACTTGTGCCGGCGCGAGTCACCGAGCAGCGCACGCAGCACCTTGAGGTCGGGCACGGACTGACTGAACTGCGCGGCCCGTGCCGCGAAGTGGTTGAGGTTGATTGCAATCCGCTGTGCGTCGCGGCTGTGATTGACGACAGCTTTACCGTGGCCGGTGGCTTCGAGGTATTCGTAGACCTCCCAGAACTCGTTGACCATCGCGTGGTCGGCGCTGATTGCCTTCTGCCGCTCCAGGGCCATGTCCAACAGCGCGAGCCGCGTCTGCTCGACCATGTCGTCAGGGATGGTGATGACCAGGCGCAGGCAGTCGAACAGCGCCAGCATCTGCGCGTGGTTCTTGATGACGCGCTCCAGGCGCAGATCCTGCTGCGCGCGCAGCTTGGCCTCGAAGACCTTCACCCGCTCGGCGAACAGATCGAGGATGGCGCGCTCCTGGCGAATGGCACGCACGAGGAAGTGGCTGACTTCTTCGACCTGCAGCGCGTTGAGGTTGTCGGCCGCGATGCGGCTCTCGGTGGTGACCTGCGGGCGTTTGAAGTGCAGCTTGACGATGCGCGTCAGGATCGCTTCGCTGGCGTCCACCGCAGCGTTCTGGGTGATCACGATCGTGCCGCGAAACGGCGGCTCGTAGGTCTCGTTGCCGCCATTGCGCACGCCGCGTGTTGCCAGCGTGCCGCCGCCGAAGAAATCCTTCAGCTCATCCCACTCAAACGTCTTGGAATGCGCCTTGTCTGGCTCGCTGCGATCGGCTTCCAGCAGGACGACGGGCATGCCCGACACCTGGCCCATGGCGCGTGCACGGCCGGCCTTGGATGACTTGGCCGGGTCGAAGCCCTCGTAGTCCGAGCGGCCCAGTAGCTTCCACAGGAACGTCAGCAGCGTGGTTTTACCGGCGCCTGCTTCACCGGTGGCTTCAAGGAACGGAAAGCTCTTGTGCCCAGCCCGGATCTGCTCGGCGAACAACGAGCCGAACCAGAACGTCATGGCGACCATGCCGTGCGTTCCGAAGCACTGCCACAGCCACGGGAGCCAATCCACGCGGAACGCATCGGCGTCGCGTTGGATCTCCAGACGGATGGACTTCTGCGTGGTCTTCAAACGCAGCTTGTCGAACTCGAAGTAGTCCTCTTCATTGGCCGTCACCAGCTCTCCGTCGCGCACGGCCATATCGCCGAGTAGGTAGGCGCGGTGTTCCTTGCTGTAGCCCACGAAGTCGATGGCGTCGACCGTCTTGATGGCCTCGGTCTGCTCTTCGATCAGGCGGTCCAGCTGGTGGCCGGTACCGGTGAACATGGCGCCGGCGGCCAGGGAGATCAGGCGCTTCTTGAACTCGGAGGCGCTAGCGACGTGACCACCTGTAAAGGTGCCCTTTACGCTGGGGCCGTCGTGCGGAAAATCGACGCGGAAGTAGTACCAGCTTTCGTCGGTGACCTCTTGGCGCTGGAAGTACAGGGCTTCCGGATAGCAGTTGGCGATCTTCTGGACGGAGCACGCGGCACGCTTGATCTTCTTCAGATCCTCGGCCGCAACCTCATCGCCGTCGTCGGCATCGATGTCGCCCAGCTTCTCCTTGCGCAACTTGTCGAAGCGCTGCGTATCGAAATCGAACCAGTACAGGCGAGAGCGGTAGTCCAGCCAGAAGTCGTTGCGGCCGTCGTGCTCGAACATCAGCAGGCCTTTGTCCACCGCCGAGCGAGCCACAAGCAGGTCGCCCTGGTAGCGAGCTTCGTTGACGTCGTTGTCCCACTGCCTGGGATCATCGGACGCGATAGCGCGCAGATGCAGGTCGTTCCAGTCGGTCTTCTTGCCATCGCGCTGGACGATCTGCGCGGCCCGCGAGTCGAAGCCCAGCGCTGCTGCGCGCTTGATGTGCTTGTGCGTGTACGCACGGGCGCCCGGCTCGTTGTCCAGCGCCCACACCAGCGTCGGAAGGTCGGCCATGCGTGCCTTTGCCAGCTCGCGTAGCGATTCCTCCGGAAATGCGTTGGAGGACATGGCCGACACTGCGCACATGCCGTGCTGCAGGAGCGCGATCGCATCAAAGATGCCCTCCACGATCCACACCTCGCGTGCCGTCTGCATGGCTGTCAGCGCGGCAGGCGCCGCCCACCACACCCCCGCATAGCTCTGGCCTGGCGCAAAGCGCGCCTTCTGCTTGCCGAAGCGGTGCGGGCGATCGATCAGGCGCTCCCACCAGCCGCCCTTGATCAGCGCAAAGCGCACCGTCGCGGTGCCGGCGCTGATTTTGCGGTCGTAGTGGCTGTCCTGGGTGTAGAGACCTTTCAGCGGTGCCAGGTCAAAGCCACGCGAGAACTGCAGGTAGGCATCGGCCGCAGCGTTGGGGGCTGCAGGCGTTGGCTGGAAGCGCTTGGACCAGTCGTCGAACAGGTCGTCGTACAGATCCTTGACGTGCAGTTCGCGCCCGCACTTGGATTGCCGGCCGCACTTCACCACCCATGGCTTGAGATGGTTGGTGTAGAGCTCTTTCTTGCTGCATGACGGGCATTTGCCACCGCGCATGTACTCGGTGCCACTCCGGTGCTTGAGTCCGTAATCCCGTTCTAGTCGGGACAGCACCTGTTGCCGCAGATCCTCTTGCATCGAACTTCCTTAGACGCCGAGCCAGCGCCGAGGCGCGTGCGGAGATGGGGCGTTATCGATCACGACGTAAGCACCGCCGGCGCGACGGTGTGCGTCAACGGCGGCAGCGAGCAGGCGGGCCTCTTCGTGCTTGGCGTGCGGCGCGATGCGCTGCGGCGCATTGCTGGCCGCATCGACGAATCGTGGCTCCTGTGCGGTGAACCAGCTGTTGGCATTCCTCACGAACCGACCTCGGTGTTTCTGCGTTGGAAATGGAACAAAGTGGTGGCGGCATCGGTCAGCACGACCAGGCGCTCATCGAAGGCGTCAGAGGTGGCAAGCCCATCACGCATGAGCGCGGCAACCACAACCGCGCCGAAGCGCTGATCTGTCTCAGGTGCGGCAGTGCGGCCGATGTAGCCGTGCTCGGTCTTCACCAGGCCGTCGTGGATGCGCGCAACGTCCAGGCAAAGCTTCGCCGTGGGCGGCAATGCCGCCCAATCAAGGGTCTTTTGCATTAGGGGTGCCTCAGAGGTGAGGGAAGAACGGCTCGCCGCCGACGGGGAGCAGATCCAGCTGACGGTCGCCGAGCGACTCGCGGTAGGCCTGCAGCGCTTGGGCGCGCTGATACGCCGGTGTGGGTGGAAGCTCGCTGTGTGAGGTCGGCACGCCGCTGGGGCTGGCAATACCGGTCAACTCCGAATGGCCTGTATACGTCGCGCCACACATGGGGTTCTCGCAGACATAGGAGTCATGGCGCAGGAATTTATGTGCGAGAACGCTGGTGCGTTTGATGAGCCTTGCACTGCATGCCTCGCAACGAAAAACGATCTTTTTCCGACCGAACATGCTCACCCCCTAGAGCGCTTGGAAGTTTGGACTTTTGCGGCATAATCTGGTGGTGCTTTGAGGCCAAGAGCGATCGCAGCGGTGTGCGCGTCGCCGTATTTGCCTTGCGAGCGCCCACGGAGTAGGTCGTCGATAACCGTGCGATTCACCCCAAGTTGCCGGGCGAATCCAGAGACCGTGATGCCGTTGGACACCAACCATTCCCGCGCCTCTGCCGGGCTTCGGGGATGGAACTGCTGCTGAGCTTGCACGTTGCGGGGCATCGGTTGCGATTGTCTGCGGTTTTGGAAATTGTTGGTGTTAACACCAATTTTGTCAATATGAGGAAAAACCTGAGTGACTGTAGGGAAACGCCTGAAGGAAGAACGCAAACGCCTGCGCTTGACGCAGCAGGAGATGGCGGACGCATGTGGCATCTCGAAGTGGGCGCAGCTGTACTTCGAGAAGGATCAGAACATGCCGGGTGGAGCCTACTTACTGGCCGCGCATGCTCGCGGGGTTGACGTCATGTACGTGTTGTTGGAACAGAGGGCGGAGTTGGATCCGTCTGAGGCTGCGCTGTTAGCTGCGTTTCGTGCGGCACCGCAAGAGCTTCGCACCGCAATGTTGTCCAACCTTGTATCGCTACGATCGGCTGGCGTGAAAGCTGCGCCTGTTGTGACGCTCAACGACAGCAGCCAGGTGGCGCAAATGCTGACCAATACGGGCGATATCGATCAAAGCAACATGCAGATCAACATGGGCGGCCGTAAAAAAAAGAAGTCGTAATCAAGCTGCAGATAGGACAGCTGGTCCTCGCAAAAGAGAGCGTTATCGGCACTAGACCTAAAACCTGTATGGCGTAGGTTTTACATGTGCTGTTTTTGCGATGCAATTCGCATAAGCTGCGCACTTCGACGGCAAAGTTGTGGCAGCGGATGTTTGCCGGATGCATCGGCTGGCCCCTAAAGTAACTTGCGCTAGCGAGCACTTGGCTCCGCGGGAGGTGGCTTACTGGCGCCGACAGCTGATAGAGGAATGCAGCAAGCCTGCTCTTCGCCGACTTAGCCTCAGGCTTAAATCCATTGGTCGCCAGGCAATCGGCGTTTTGAATGCCTTTTAAGTAAGTCAAATTATTCAGAAAAAGTGGGGCCATTACGGCCCCACTAGTCACACATTAATCATGGTGGCGGCCGCGATGTGCGCGGCTGTGGGGCGCTACATCTTTAAGGTCTTACATCAAAAAGTGCAGCAGCAGCGCAGTGAGTCCGCTGCCTAATGCTAGCAGGCTCATAAACAATAAAAACTTGGCGTAGCTATAATTTACGAAGGGCTTTAGTTTATTCAAAGACTTTAGATAAAAAAGTACGCATGCAGCATACGTGATGACCATGCAGGCATATACCGCGAATTTCTGCCAATCGATCTGGCCGGTTGATTGCCATCCAATCCACGCTAGAACTGTGGCAAACACCAAAAACAGGAGTGATCGAAATAAGGGTGTATTGCCATTAGGAATTGTGCTCATCGTATAAGGGTCTCAATTGTGCATCGAACACCGGAGGGAGTAGATGCACATGCGATTATAAATCCATTGTTGACTGGAACGCCTGGCGGTGTGGTCCAACCCACGTTTAGGCCAGTTAAGTGATCAACCATTTCTCCACCTGCCGCCATCCCCTTTGCGGTGTTTGGGTAAACATAGTTGATCTTTCCCGTAGCGCCCCCTCCCGCGTCATTAGTGGTCTCAGGTATCAAGTTGCCCGCGGCATCAGTGGCAAATCCCTTCACGTACCTGTATTGCCTGGTCTGGTAATCCCAGCTGACCATAAAAGAGGATCCATCAGGAAACTGAATGGTATTGGATAATGTAAAGGGGGTTTTTATGAGGGTTATCGACGCAAAGTTGGTGAAGGTGGCCAGGGCAACGCGTGTTCTATCCTGTAGCCAGTAAAAAGGCCCCAAGTTATTTTGATTGAAGACCAAGTCGATAACCGATTTCTGATAAACTGGTGTGTTTACCATGTCAAATGCGGTGGCTTGGTGAGTCGTGGCAGCAGTCATCACGAATTTCGCTTGCGCTGCGTTCGCAGGAATGGTGTAGTCGGTTTGGAAAGTGTTAGTTATTCGAGTGGTTCCGGTTGAATCGTAAAGATCCAGCCCGTAGCTAAAAAGTTGCATTTCGTCAGATGTCAACGGTATTAGCTGAATTGACCCTCTGTCCGAGGCGGCTCTGTCTGCCTTGAAACTGGCGGGCGGGATAGTTTGTCCCTGTGTGAGGTAGTGCGTCAGCCGGCGGGTGGTGAAGTCCCAAAAATAGTGATGTCCATTGCCCAAGTCACGCGCCCTGAATCTCATAGCTTGGTCGGCGCATGCGTTACAAACAGTGACAGTGTCATCTGCGCTGGCTTTAAAGGAGAGGGCGATGAGTAATAAAGCTGCACATCCAAGTGATCTATTCATTAAGTTTCCTTATTTCCCTAATGGTTTTTTGGTTGGTTTTCGGTGTACCCAGGCTCGCGCTCATAGACTAGCTTCCGCCGACATTAGGCTAGTTGCGCTTCATCCGCAGCGTCAACATTTTCTTATTGAAGGATGAGTGCATGCATTTTTACTTGCGTAAAGAAATGCTGCATCCTAATCGAGGCGCCCGTGGTCCGGGGTGGAAAGGTTATTAATCATTACCTTTATATTTTTTGAGATAAATTCTCTTTTTGAGACTTGCATCTGACTCGCGAGCGTAGCCGCGTTGAAGTGGTGCGGACTATCTTTAACGCTTCTGGTTAGCGTCCTATATCTGTGCTTCATATCAACGGATGCCAGCCACCTTCGCCTCTAACTCGCATCACAAAAAAAGCGTACATGCGGGCCGAGTCGAGTTATACATCGCCGACTGCACGCGGCACTGCAATGGTTGTGCTCGGGTTGATCGATGCTGGGCAGGGCGGCTTAAACGACTGTACAAAGCGGCAACAGTACTTATGTCGTGGTCTCCAGTTCGAGTGCGGTGGTGAAGCCGCTGGAGCCGTTGATCGTATGGGTGACTTTTGCAATCAGCCAAGATTGCCCGTCAATCTCGGGTTTGAAGCCACTCATCGTGAGGCGTTGTTCTGGAAACAGGTCAGCCCGTCCGATGGCTAAGGTGTAGCCGAGCTTCGCCAGGCCGCGCTTGATCCGCTCCAGCTCCGCATGCGCATGCTGGCGTGCCGTTGCCGCATCGGCATACGACTCGCGCAGGCGCTTGGCATTGTCGTCTGTGCCGACCAGCACCGACTGCCGCCGCGCTTTGCCTTTGTCCACCCAGTACGCGCGCACGCCGGTATAGGCATCGCGGTCGGCCACGGAGTAACGGTGTTGGTCGCCATCGCGCCGCGTCAGGGTGACGGTCGGCAGTGGTTTGCCGGTTGCTGTGGTGCCCGCACCGATCGGCGCAAACACCAACGCACCTGCCTTCACCGTTGCAATCGCATCGAAGCGCTGCCCCAGGCGGGTGAGCAGATTCATGTTGCTCTCGTTGGCCTGGTCGAGATGGGGCAGCTTGGTGCGTGCCAGCGCCTCGGCCACGCGCGGCGTCAGTCCATGCTCGCCGGCGAGCGCGTTGAGCACGTCACCCAGCGTGGTGTTGTGCCAGCTGCGTTCGCGCCGCGTGCGCATGTCTGTAGTCAGATCCGCACTTCGCGCGCGCACGGTGATGATGTCCGGCGCACCGCTGTATTCCACCTCGTCCACGATGAAGGTGCCTTTGTCGACCAGGCCGGTGGCTTTCCAGCCCAGTGCAACGGCCAGGCGCACCCCACGTTTGGGTAGCGCTATCTTGCCGTCATGGTCGTGGATACTCAGGTCTAGTTGGTCGGCATCGCCGCCCCGGCACTCGGTGAGGGTGAGATCGCGCAGGCGCGGCGCGATGCGCTCGGTGAGGTCGGTGCCATCGAGCAGCACGCGCCACTGGGGAATCGGGTAGCTCATGCGGCGGTCGCCTCGGGCGCCACGTCGTCGGTGCGGCGCAGGCTCAGTTGGAACTCGACGCGGCGCGGTGTGCCATCGGGAAAGAACAGCGAGGCCGTCTCGTTGATCGCCAGCAGCAGATACGGCCCATAGACCACGCCGGCGCCGTCGACCAACGGCAACGGCTCACCATCAGCTGCGAGTTCGCGCAGCGTGTCCAGCGAGGCGCGTGTGCCGGTGAGCTCGGGAGCGATCAGGCCAGAGAGGTCGATGGTGTCATCGCCTGGGCCCAGGAACTGGCTGGCTGCTCGCGCACCGACGCGCTCGCTGGTGGGGTGGCGCCAACTCATCTGCCGCTGCATCTGCAGATACGCGGCGCTATCGAGGGCAAACACAAACGTGCCGTAGGACATCATCATCGGGGTGGATCCTCAGTCGTCGCGCAGGCTGGAACGGCGGGTGGCCGCCGTGCGCCGTTCGCGCTCATCGATCTGGCGGGCGACTTCGCGCGCCAGTGCAGTCGCATCCATGCCCGGTGCGGCATGGACGTGGATGACGTAGCTGTTACCGCCTGCAGGCGCGCTGGCGGCGCGCGCAGGGGCCGACAGCGGCGCACGGCTGTCGATTGCCGCCACAGGCGCTGTGGCCGTCGCCAGGGCCAGGCCTGCGCCCACGGCACGCATCCGGTTGCCAAGCGCCATGACGGCCTGCACAGGCGCGCCCTGGCCGCGCTGCAAGCCCACGGTGAGGCCTTGCATGGTGAAGTCGCCCAGCTGGGCGAAGACGCGCGAGGGGCTGTGGATACCCAGCAGGCCCTTAAAGCGATCGACCACGCCAGTGCCGACGCTGGCGATCGCATCGCCGGCCGCGCCGAGCTTGGAACGGATGCCCTGGACAAGGCCGCTGATCATGTCGGCGCCGGCCTGCAGCATCCGTGCCGGCCAGTTGGCCAGCTGCAAGTTGATACCGGCCCACAGCTGCAGCAGCCCTTGGCGGATGCGATCGCCATTGCCGGTGAACACGCCCACGATCAGCGACCAGGTGCCCTGGACGGTTTGCCACACGCTGCCGAGGATCTGCTTGATCACCGGCAGCACGAACACAAACGCCTGCACCAGCCAGCCGATCGCCTTGAGCGCCAGCTGCAACTGGGTGACCAGCACCGCGCCCAGAATCTGCCCGAAGCCGCGACCGGCCTGCGTTGCACCATGCAACTGCGCGGTGGTGGCCTCGAACGGTGTCAGCAGCTGCTTGACCCACGCCCAGGCCTGGCCCATCGCAGCGGCCACGGTGTCCCACACCGGCCCCAGCGGCGCGAGCGCGGCCTGCAGCTCGGCCAGCACCGGTGCGGCCACATCGACGATGCCTTGCCACACGCCGATGGCGAAGGCCTTGATCGGCCCCCAGTACTTCCACACCAGCAGCGCCACCGCCGCGACGGCTGCACCGATTGCCAGCACCGGCAGGCTGACGCCGCCGAGCAGCGGCAGCAGCAGGCGGGCGCCATTGGCGAGCATCGGCAGCACGCGGCCGCCGAACGCCAGCCCCTGCCGCAGCAGCGCACCGAAGCCGCCACCGCCCGACAGCAGGGCCACGGCGCCGTGGATCTGCGAAAACGCCATCGCGGCCACGCCGCCGGCCACCAGCAGCCCGCCCAGGACGGTGAGCAACGCCGCGCCACCGATTGCGACCTTGGCGATCGCACCCACCAGCGCAGGATTGGCGCGGATCCAGGTCGTGACCTGGCCGACCACCGCAGCCGTGCGCTCGGTCAGTTGCTTGAACTGCGGCAGCAGGGTTTGGCCGATCGATTGCGAGACCACCACGGCGGTGTTCTTGAGCAGCTGCAGCGAGTTGGCCGAGGTGGCCACCCGCGATGCGTACTCGGCCGACATCGAGCCGCCGTAGCGCTGCGCATCGGCGACCTTGGCGAAGTTGCCCTGCAGCAGCTCCAGATTGGTCAGCAGTGGCGCGATTGCACCGATCGACTCGCGGCCGAACAGCTGCGTCATGGTCGCTGCCTGCTCGGCCTTGGGCAGTGCGCGCAGCTTCTGCAGCACCGACATGATCGCCCCGCCTGCATCCTTCTGCATGACCTCGGCCATGGCGCTGGCCTTGATGCCCAGCTTGTCGAAGGCCTCGCGCTGGCTCTTGGTGGCCGACTCGCCCGAGGCCAGGGTAAGCAGCATGTTCTTGATGCCGGTGGCCGAGACTTCCGACTCGATGCCCATGCCGGCGACAGTGGCACCCAGCGCTGCCAGTGGTCCGCTCTGCAGGCCAGCGACCTCGCCCAGGGCACCAATGCGGTTCACCACTGCGCTGATCTTGTTGACGCTGGCCGGGCCGGTGTTGCCGAGGTAGTTGATCTTGTCGGCCAACACGACGACCTCGTCCTGGCCCATCCGGAAAGCGGTGCGCCAGGTCGCCATGGTCTGGCCGGCTTCCTCGGCACTACTGTCGAAGGCCACGCCCATCTTCGCCGCGTCCTCGGCGAAGCGGACCAGCTCCTGGCGTGGGATGGCGGCCTGGCCGGCGGCCGCCACGATCTTGGCAATCTCGGCCGGCAGCATCGGCAACCGCATCGAGAGATTTTCGACATCGCGGCCCATCTGCAGGAACTGCTGCGGCGTCTTGAAGTCCACGACCTTGCGCACGTCGGCCATGGCCGACTCGAACTCCATCGCATCGCTGATCGGCAGTGCCGAGGCACGCAATGCACGCTGGCCGGCGAAGGCCATGCCGGCGCCGTAGGCGCTCGCCTGCAGGCCGGCGCTCTGGATGCGAGCGCTGCGACGCTGTGCGGCATCGATCGCCGCCAGCCGTTGCTGCTGGGCGCGCATGGCGGTGTTTGTGCTCTCGATCTCACCGCGCAAGCGGCGCTCATGCGTGACCAGCTCGCGGGTGCTGATACCGGCCGTCTCCAGACGACCACGCAGCCGCTGCAAGCCCGCTTCCTGTGCGCCGTGTGCGGTCTTGAGTTCGCGAGCGGTGCGCACCGCTCGCTCGAACTCGGCATTCATGGCAGCGGTGGGCATGCCGGTGGCCTTGATCTGCTGAGCGAGCGTGCGTACCGATTGCCGCTGCGCATCAAGCGCAGCCTTGGCACGCTGTGCCAGCGCGACTTGCTCGCGATAGGCGCCGATGTCGCGGTGCTGGCTGTTGAGCTGACGCAGCGCGTCGCGCTGGTTGCGCAGTGCGGTGGCAACGCCACGGCTGCCACTGAGTACGCGTTTGAACGGGCCGGTAGCGCGATCGACCGCCGCAAGGATGACCTGCAGGCGCAGATTGTCGGAGGCCGCCATTTAGGCGGCCTCGTTCGTGGGGTGGCGCATTACTCGGCTCCGCTTCGTAGGCGGGCACGCTCGCGCCACGCCGTGAGTTCGTGCAGCGACCAGCCGTCCATTTCGGACGGCGGCCAGTGGAAGACGGCCGCGATATCGGCCATCGCATCCTCTACGCAGTCGGGGACACCACTTCCCTCTGTGCCTTCGGCAAGAAAAAAAGCGCCACCTCCTGGCCGACCGCCAACAGGTCGGCTGGATCCATCGCGTTGACGTCGGCGGTGGTCAGCGTGGGCGAGGAAATGCGCGGCAGCAGCGTTGCCAGCGCAGTGACATCCATCTGCAGCAGCTCGGCGAGCTTGAGGCCGCGCAACTCACCGGCGCCGGGCTTGCGCACCTTGAGGTCGGTGATGGTCTGCTCGCCGCGCGTGATGGGCTGGTCGAGGGGAACGGCTGGGGAAAAGGTCGGGGTCATCGGAAGGTCTCAAGGTGAAGGCCTGGCGGCGCCAGGCCGGAAGGGTCAGGCGCCGATGGCGCGGCGATGCGGGGCGAGCAGATCCACGCCGTTGACGATCTCGATCATGTTCATCAGATCGATTTCGATCACGGGTGTGCCGTTGATGCTCAGCTTGTAGTAGCTGGCCGAGGTCTTGACGGAGAATTCGGTGTCGTCGCCGGACTTACCGGTGCCGGGATCAATCTCTTTGTGACGGCCGCGCACCACGAATTCGACGGCATCCACCGCGCCGTTGTCGTCGCGCTGGTAGGCGCCGGCAAAGCGCAGCTGCACGGCGTTGTGCGTGGTGGCACCGTACTGATTCAGCACGCCGCGCATCAGACCGCCGCACTTCCATTCGAGCTCGATCTTCTCCTGACCGAAGTCGATATCGACCGGGCCATTCATGCCGCCGCCGCGATATTCCTCCATCTTGCGGGACAGCGTGGGTAGCTTCACTTCGACCACCTGGCCGAGATAGCTCTCACCGTTGTTGAACAGATTGAGCGCCTTGAGTTTCTTGGGCAACGCCATTGGGTTCTCCGGGAATCAGATCGGGTGCGTTACGCGTTGACGCGTTCGGCGAAGTCGGCCAGGTAGCTGGTGGTGATCTTCTGGTACAGCTGCAGGTTCTCCAGCGGCGGCACCGGGGTGTAGTCGTAGTCGATACGCAGCGCGCCATCGGCGAGCGTGGTGGCGCTGTTGACGGTGCCGTCGTACCAAGCGTTGGCATCGATCAAGTAGCCCGACGACTTCAGGTCGCGGAACTTGGCGTTGATCGTTTCAATCAGGTCTTTGACCAGCGAGGGATGCATCGGCTTGTCGACGTAGAACGCCACGCCCTCGGCGATGGTGTCGGCCAGGACCTGCGCGGTGCGCGTGGCGGTCTCGAACGCGAACATCGCGTCTTCGGCGCACGTGCGCGATCCCCAGAAGCGTTGCCCGTTGAACGTCACCAGCGTGGTGATGTCGCCCTCGTTGAGCACGCCGGCATCGGTGGCCGGGTCTTGCAGATCCCAGTGCACATCCTTGGAGATGCCGGTGACGCCGGCCACGGGCACGTTGGACAGGCTCTTGTGCCAGCCCTGCTCGGTGTCGATCTTGGCGCGCAGGCCGAGCGCACGCGCAGTGGCATACGCGGCCGTCGTGGTGCTGGTGGCGGTGTCGAAGGCCAGGAAGTCCGGCCAGATCAGCATCACCTCGCGATCGCTGAACTGGCCTCGGTAGGTGACAGCCTCGGCGACGGTGTCGGCAACGGGGCGCACATAGGCCATCGCGCGCAGCTTCTTGGCGATTGTCGCCAACGCCTTGGCGACCGGCAGTGTGTCCAGACCAGGCGCGCCCAGGATGCGCGGGCGCACGCCCAGCTGTGCCTGCGCGGCGAGCAGCGCATACAAGCCGGTGTAGCCGCTGGACTTGGCCTCGCCGATGACGTTGCTGGACGTCTTGGCTGCATCTTCGCCGTCGGCCACACGCACGACGATGGTCACCGGGTTGGTCTGGTCGGCAATGCCCTGCAGCGTGGCGCGCAAGGTGCCCTGGGTGCCGGCGCTGGCAACCGCGCCGAGCACATCGGTGACCAGTACGGCCTTGTTGAGCGGGAAGATTTTCTCGTCCGCATCGGCCGCCGTGGCGACCAAGCCGACGACAGCGGTGGAGACAGTGCGGATGGTGCGCGTGCCCGCGCTGACTTCGATGACGCGAACGCCGTGGTGGTAGGCAGTGGACATAGATTCCTCGATCAGGACGAGCGGAAGCGGAGCGGGATGGTCATGCGCGAGCGCGCATTGGCGGGGGCGACGTCAGTGCGTTCGCCTTCGATCGTCAGCACGAAGCGGCCAGGCGCATCACCGACGACCACCTCGACGCGGGTCAGTCGCAGGCGCGGTTCCCAGCGCATCAACGCGGTGGCTGTGGCGCCGTAGAGCAGCGTGCGGGTGGCGCCGTTGAACGGCTGGTCGATCAGCTCGGGCAGCAGCGAGCCGAAGTCGCGGCGCTGCTCGCGCGTGCCGATGGGCGTGGTGAGGATGCAGGCGATCGACTGGGCCAAGTGCTGCTCGCCCTCGATCACGCGCCCGGTAGTGGCATCGACGCCGATCACTGCGGGCCGCCGCTGAGCGCGCTACCGGCGGTCACGCCGGTGGTCTTGTGGTGCTTGAGGCTGATCCCGCCGCCGATCACGTCGGTATCGACGGTGGCCGTGCCGGTGATGCCGGCATCACCATTGATCTGGGTGGTGCCGTTGACGGTCAGCGGGCCGTTGAGCGTGATGCCGCCGTCGGCGGTGATGGTTGCAGTGCCGCCGCTGGGCAATGTCGCCTGCAGCGCGTGCGCCTCGGTGTCGTAGTGAATCTGCGCGCCATCGGCAAAGCGCAGCACATGGAGCGTGTCGGATGCGGCAGGCGCGGCGAATTGGTCGGAGTACAGGCCGCGCAGCACCAGACCATCGGCCAGGTCGCCAGCCGGCGACAGCACCACAACTTGTTCGCCGATTGCCGGCGCCGACCAGATGATGGTGGTGCCGGCCAGGGTGACCACCCAGGGCAGATAGTCGGTCAGCATCTCGCCGACTTGCACGCGGCATCGCGCGGTGGCGAGATTCACCTCGGCCACGGTGCCGAGACGAATGGCGTTACTCAGTGCGGAGGATGCGTTGCCCATGCAGCCATGGTCAGTGGCTGCACGATGTTGCGCACTGCAATCGGTGCGTAACGCAGTGGGCTACACGGTCGCGTCTTCAGACGGCTTGGGCTGTACGGCCCATGCCTGTGCGGCTTCGTCCCACACCACCGTGCCGTCGACCGAAACCGGCGCCGCCACGGTGGTCAGGTGTCCCGGCAACGCAACGCCAGCGGCCAGGCGCGGTGCGATCGCGCCGCTGGCTTTTTCCCACACCAGCGCAGCGCTGTAGTCCGGATCTGCGCGCCAGCTCGCGCGTGCAGCGTCCCATACGTTGCGGCGGTAGTCGCTGGGGAGAAACGCGATCGGCTGCGAGGTGGTGTAACCCTGCGGGAGTGCATCGCCCAAGGCAAGCGTGTTGGCGACCGGCGTGGCGGTGTCGGTGCTGTAGAGCATCACGCCGCGATAGTCCGGCACCAGCTCCCATGTGCCAGACGTTGGCGACAGGCGGTGCCGCTGATACAGCCCTGCAGGCGGCGCGGGCGCGGTGGCAACAGTGTCGGGCGGCAGCGGGTAGCGTCCTTCCAGCTCGGAGAGGTAGACGGTCACCGGGCCGGTGTACTCACCGGTGGTGCGATCAAAGGCGTAGGCAGTGCTGGTGCGTGGCAGCGGGTTGGTCATGGTCAATCCTCAGTAGGCGATGCAGTAGGTCATGCGCAAGCCGGCCGGCAGGTTGTCTGCACCGCCGGCAGCGTTGACGGTGATGGCGTGGTCATGGGCGCCAGCGCCACGGTGATCCACCACGTGCACGTGATTGCCGCCCTCGGCGATGCCGATCCCGTGGGTGTGGTTGCCGGAGCCGTTCATGCCGATGTTGTGGGCGTGGTTGCCTGCGCCATCGGTGCCAAAGCTATGGGCATGGTTACCCCCGGCACCCGTCCAACCGTCCGAGGGAGCTGCATCGTTGTCGCGTTCGCGGAACACGCCATAGCCGTTGATCGCACTGGATGGAACCACACCAGGGTGCTGGTGATCGCCGGAGGCGCTGGTGCTGCCACTGTGTCCATGCCAGCCCTGCGTGTCGGTCCACGCCCCGTGCGCATGGTCGCCGCCTGGATTGACGCTTGCACCGTGTGCGTGGACGCCGGCGGCGCCCAGTGCGGTGTAGTGCGCGTGGTCGCCCACGGCGGCTGCGCTGGCTCCATGCGTATGGGAAATGACCTGGCCGGCGCCATACGAACCCACCGAGGTTGCGACGCTTGTATGGGTGATGACGGTGCCGTCCTTGATCTTGGGCACGTTGAAGGTGGTGTTGCCGTCGCCTGCGCCGTAGACCGTGCCAATGGCAGCGAACAGTGCTGCGTATTTGGTGCGCGAGATCGCCGCGCCATCGCAGACCAGCAGGCCAGTTGGTGGATACAGCGAGGCCATGACCACGATCTGGCCCGGCAGCAAGAACGAGCTGGGCACGTTGAGCATGTTGCGGAAGTCGCGATACCACTCGCCCTGGCGCCCATCCAGGGTGTCCGCATCCAGGCCATTGCCGTGACCGGCGTCATTCAGTGCAGCCGAGCGAATACCCAGCACATTGCGGGCCGCCGCCGCAGTGGTACGCGACAACAGTTCCTTGATGAATTCGGTTGGTCCCATCTCGCCAAGGCGCTGGTCCAGTGACGCAAGCAGGTTGGCTGGCGACACCGCCCGTTCTCTGTCCACGCCTGCGATGGCCTGGGCGTCAGTTGCCAGGCGCACCACACCGGGCACGTCTACCGTCGCGGCCGGATCGGTGAAGTTGGTGTCGCCGAAAGTGATCTGCGCGGTGTCCACGTCGGCCAGCACTACGTCGATCGCCAGCAGCACAGAGGCGGCGCCGGACTTCTCCACGAGCAGCGCGGGCTGGCCGTAGGCGGCAAACAGCGTGCCGTCGGCCAGGTACAGGCCGAAGCCGTAGCAGCTGTAGACGGCATTGGATTCGTCGCGCACCGACACGTGCATCGTGTCCTTGGCCGTGACCGACCCGCCGATGGTGGTCAGGCGCTTGATCTCGGACGGCAATGCGGTGAGCTCGGCGTTGGCGACGAACGCCACGCTGGTCAATCCGACGGCGGCGATGGTGACCGCCTGGGTGCCGTTCTGCTTGGCATTGACCAACGCTTGGCGGCCGGCGGTGGTGATCTTGAGTTTGAGTCCGGGCATGTGTGCTCTCTAGCTCGCCTTGCCCTGCAGGCGCAGGAACAAGGTGGTTCTGCCGCGCGCCACGACGTTGAGTCGGGCCTCGGCTTGGAATCCTTGGGTGAAGCTGAAATGCGAGCGCACGGGCTTGGTGCGCTCGACCTCGGCGATGACTTCCTCGACGAACCGGGCGCTAGCGCTCTGCCCATCGGCGCCAGTGAGCGTCAGCGCCAGCTCGAAGGTGTGCGGCTGACCGCGCGGCTCGGTCTGCCACCACTCGCGGATGGCCACCGCGCCGCCAAACGACTCGACGACCATGCGCACGCTGTTGGCCGTTCCCTTGCGCCGCTGGATTGCCATCGCGCTACGCAGGCGCGAGCGCTTGACCGCATCGCTCCAGTCGGCCTTCCAGTCGTCTACCGACAGCGTCCAGGCCAGCCACGGCAGATGACCGGCCGGGCACGTGTCCGGATTCCACAGATTCGGGTACGGCAACGGGATCGCTTCCAGGCGAGCGGTGACGGCGGCCAGGGCGCGTTCCATCGGCGTGGCGTTGGGCGGCAGCGGTGAACTACTCATCGATACCGGCGTGCACGATGTCGATCGCGGTGCAGTAGGCGGCCTGCGTGCGACTGATCCGGATGTCGGCTGCAGGCGAGTCCAGCTCGACGCGCTGCACGCCATCGGCGAACAGCTTGGCCTTGATCGCAGATTCCGGGACGTCGCGGCCAATGCGGTGCGCCTCGGCAAGATAGGCCTGCAGGCTGCGCAGCGCCTCGCGCATGACCACCGCCGAGTCGGGCCCAGCGTAGGTGTAGACGCGCCCACGAATGGCGTACAGGACGATCTCGGCGCTCTGGACCGCTACCTCGTCGGTCAACGGGCGCACGTCGGCATCGGTGAGGACGGCGGCCACTTCGTCGAGCAGTTCCTGCGGCGCGGTGCCATCTCCGGTGCGCGATTGCACGGTGACCAGCACTTGCCCAGGCGCGGGGCTGGTGGCGCTGGCATCCATGACATCGGCCGCCGCGCTGAGCGCGTGATAGATGTACGCGCCCTCGGGGCCGGCAACACTGAAGCCCTCAGGCGCAAGTTGGATGCGACGGCGGAAGTCCACGTCCGACTCATAGGTCGGTGCAATGCCGGTCTCCGGCTGCCCCGGATCGAGCACCAGGCGCGCGACGCCAAACAATGCACCCAGGTGATCGAGGTTGCTGCCGGTGGCGAAGGCCAGCATGGTCTGCTGCGCCTTGTCGTTAGCGCGCTGGCGGATCAGCAGCTCGCGGGCCGCGAACAGCTGCAGGAGCTTGTAGACCGGATCCGCCTCGGTGAGAGCGGAGAACTCCGGCAGCAGCCTACGGAATTGAGCAAGCGCTTCGGCAAAGATCGACTCGAAGTTCAGTGCTTCAATCAGATCTGGAGCTTGGAGTTTCGAAAGGTCTACTGCGGTGAAAGAAGCCATATGAGATCCAAGTACGAATCAACATTCTTCGTACCTGGGCCTAATTTATCCAGGATTTTTCTATGTAGTTTGACCAACTACGGAGCTATGTAATTTTCCAAATAAACGGAATTTCTCGTCTTACTTGGACTTCAAATTCAAGCTGCATGATTCACGTCGCGCGGCCAAGCGATTTTCGCAAGAATAAGCTGTGCCAAATTGCTTTGGGTTATTTTAATGTCCCCGAAGCTATTGGTCAGTGTCTTTAACGAGAATGTACAAGTGAGTATCTTGGTCAACGAGGCACAGAACCGTGTAGGAAATGACAATGCCGCCACCTGGCTCAACGCTAATGCGGTCAAGTTCTTCGATGGTGAATGTTTCATATGAGCTTGGGTCCGCAAGTGGGACTACCATCGCTTCAACAGCTGAACTTATTTCTTCCCCCGACATTCCATGGCTTCTCTCTATCTCTTGATACTTTCCTTTCTTATAATTTTCAATAAATAAAATCTTTCCATCCCCCAATAGATTGACATCCTGATCTTCGCTCTCTTCTGAACGCCAAAGGCTGCAATCCATTGAGTTCTCATGAGTCAAGATGAATTGCTGGGATTCAAGGTATTGGTTCACGATACGCACATAATCAGGGTCTGCTTGTTCAAACATAAGAGGCCTTTAGGTTTAACCTTCAAAAAGGATCTGTCGGCTGCACCGTTCTTTTTGATTGTGGCGCTTAATTAAATTTTTTAAAAACGATGCAAGGTCACTTTATCATCGTGGTTGATCGCCCTCAATGCTTCTTTATGGTCGAGGTCGTTGCCAAGCCTCCTCGGTGGTATCGGTTTAGGTTAGGTGGTTCAAGAGTTGATCGCGGATGAGCTGCCGATCTTCTTCGGACAGGCCCAGCAGCACGCGCTTGTCATATCGGGCCATCGGACCAATAGGTCGCACCCGCTCGGTCAACCCCTCTTGATGCACGCGGGCAATGCGCGACACACGCCCCATAAATCCCACGCTCACCTGGTTAGGGCTGGCGCTGACCTTGAAGTACTTGGCCTGCCGCAGCTTGGCAAACATCTTCTTGCGTTTGACTCTGCCCGCCTTGTCCCGCAGTTGTTCCTTGCGCGGCGCATACGGTGTGCCGTCCGGCGCCTGTTGCTTGCCGATGCGCTGGCTCTGCGAGCGCCGCAACGCGGTGCCGATCTTGCGGGCCAAATTGCGTCGCTCGCCCTCCTGCAGGCGCGCCAGCAGCGGCGCCGCCCAGTTTTCCAGCGCGGTCAAGTCATCCATGTGGAATCAATCTGCGGCTCAGGCGCATGCGTCATGTCATAGCCGCCGCCGTCCTTCGCCGTCACGACCACCCGTTCGGTAAGCGGCAACTTGATCGACAGATCCACCGCATCGTTGGCGAGGATGTCGGCCTCGAAGGCGATATCGCCGCGTCGCGCAGGGTTGGAGAGTAGCTCGGACTGATTGACCTGCACCCATTCCAGCAGCGGCAGCATCACGCTGTCGGGATGGCCGGCGTAGTCGGTCAGAATCAGGTTGAGGGTGTACTGATACTCGAACGACAGCCCCGGCTGGAACGTGCTGACCAGGCTGCCGGCGTCGATAAACACCAGCAGCCGGTCGGCATCGCGCGCCAGATCCGGCAATGCCGCGACCAGATGCGCGCGCAGGCTGGCGGGCTTGATCATGGCGCCGCTGCCGGTAGATGCAGATCGATCCAGTCCTGCAGCGCGCTCAGCTGCGCGGCGGTGGCGTGGCAGCTGGTGTAGTTGTCGGCGACGGTGCCGGCGATGCCAGAGAGCGTAATGCCGGCGGCCGGCGCATCAGGATTTCCGGTGGGCGGCCCGGCAGGGTTGCCCGAGGCGGCGGCGTCGTGCAGCCGCACAAAGCCAGCAGGGATAGCGCAAGCAGCATCGGCTTTCTGGGTGACATAGATCGGGATCTCGCGGGTGATGGTGGCGCCGGCTTCGCGCACGATCTGCACGCGGTCGACGTACTGCGTCACGACGGTGGTGGAGCCTTTAGCGCTGTCGCGTTCCGCTTCGGCCTGGCGCTTGGCCTGCAGCGCTGCATCGCGGTCTTGCTGCGCTGCGCTGACGCGTTGCTCCTGCCACACGCAGCCGCCGACGAGCACTGCAATCAGCGCCAGCAAGATGATCAGGCGCGTAACCATCAGGGTACGCACAGGATCTGCAGGGCGCGCTGCGTGCGCGTGACGCGATCGCTGTGGCCTTCCGGCAAGCGCTTGGCGCGTACGTTGCCCAGGTTGATCTTGCGGCCCAGACCGAGCACATCGCCCGCATCGGACAGCACGTTGAGGCCGTTGTCCTGCCAGTACGCCGCCGCGCCCAGGGCGCTCGGCTCGATCTGCAGCAACAGATCCGGCTGCTCTTCCACCGGCAGACCGATCAGCACACCGATACGGCGGTAGTTGCCCCGGAAGGTGTGCTGCATTGGGCCCCGGCCCCGGTGGCGATAGCCGTCGCCGCTGGCTTCGTTGCCGTTGCCCAGGCGGTCGGCGTAGACGAAGTTGGCCAGGCCCACCGCATTGCGCAGGAACTTGGGCGCCTGCGCTGGGGTGATGCGTGCACCAAACACCTCCAGCAAGCGGGCGCTGGTGGTGTAGTGCAAACCTTCTTCCATCCGCGACAGGCTCAGGCTTTCGTGGCCGACCTGGCCGAGCCAGTGCGCGGCGCGACGCTTGGTGGTGATGCCAAAGCGGTTGGCGGCGGTGAGCAGTGGGCCATGCCAGCGCTGGGCGCGCTGTGGTGAGCACTGCATGATCGAGGCGAGCTGGGTATCGGTGAACATCAATCGACCTTCAGGATGCGCGCCACATTGCCCTGGGCGCGGTAGGTGAGCACCGCCAGCACGATCAACGTGCCCAGGTGCCAGAGACTGACTTGCGAGCTGGCGCCGGCCAGCAGGATGTGCAGCGCCTGACCGCCGGTGCTGGCGATCAGCAACCACGCGCACCAGCCCGCGCCGCGTCGATGGCGCGCATCGACCGGGCGGTGGTAGGTAAGCAGGCGGACGCAGATGGCGAGCGAGGCCATCAACGTCAGGACGGTGACCAGGCTATGCACTGGGCGGACCTCCACGACGTAGGAAGGAAAAGTCGAACGACTTGCTCTTTTCGATCAGGCCCAGCGTGACGGTGATCGCGCACGCGGCACTCGCAAAAGCGGCCACGCCGCTGGACTTGATCGGCAACCAGCGCAGCAGCTCCGGCGCCAGCTGGTAGCCGGCGATCACGCTCACCGGGAAATAGATCAATCGCGCCAGCAGCGGTTGCTTGGCAGCGGACACGACGAACAGCGCGCCGCCGGCGAAGGCGCCGATCAGCGCGTCACCGTCGATGCCAGGCAGCACGGAGGCAAGGCCCACACCGGTGGCGATCAAGAAGCCGCTCGATACGGAGGTGGGTTCGGTCATCAGATCAGTCCCATAGCTGCACAAGCGGCGTCATCGCCGCCGTGGTGGTGGTTACCTCGGGCAACTCCACTGGCGTGCCATGCGGCAGCACGGCGCCCAGTTCGGCCAGGCCGGGATTGAGGAGGTAGGTGCGCTCGACCAGGCCGGCCGTGCTGCCCAGGTGGCGCCAGCACAGCAGGTCGACGGTGTCGCCTTGCATGGCGTGCACGCGCATCAGATGAGCTCCACCGTGCTGCGCGGCAGGTTCTGCAGGTCGCGCACGGCCCAGCGCTGATCGCGGCGTAGCTCGGTGATGCTGGGTGACAAGTCGTCGGCGCGCTGGTTTGCACTGTCGGTCGCGTCGAAGCTGCGGTAACGCTCTGCCACCTCGACAGCGGTGGCACACGCAACGGCGCGCAGGTACAGCTGCACGCGGCGCGAGACGCCATCGACGGTGGTGCTGGGCACGTCAGCCAGCGCCGCGTAGCCGGCGGCCTGCTGCGTCTGCGCCCAGGCATCCAGCTCATCGTTGACCGCCAGCATGGCGGCAACAATGGCGTGGCGCAGACGGGCATCGGTGACGGTGCCATCCAGGCGCATGCTCGCGCGCACAGTCGCCGGTGCGATCGCCGGCCAGAACGGTGCATTGGCGATCGCATCAGGCGTGGCGCTGGTCGTACCGGTGGCAGTGAATCCGCTCATGGATGGCTCGGAAGAGATCGCCGGTGGTCGGGGCGTCACCGCAGCGATGGAGTGCTGTGGATCAGCCCCGAGCCGGCGAGGGTTGCGGGGACGCTCGGTTAGGCGCTGGTGCCCGCAGGCTCAGCGCTGAACTTCTTCAAGAGACGCTCGGCGCGCTCCAGATCCTTCTTGCCGCCGCAGCTGCCGTGCAAGGCGATGGCGCGCTGCAGGTCGGCCACAGCGGCAGCGGCGATCGGCTGCGCTTGGTCGGCCGGCGTCTCATCGGTGATGCCGGCCAGCGATGCGCGGGCCAGTGCAAGGTGCAGCTTGGCGCGCACCTCGTCGGGCATGTCCTGCTCGGCCGTCAGCGCGGCGGTGTCGGCCAGCACGGCCGCATCGAAGGGCTGGCCGGTCTTCTGCGCCGACAACGCCGCCTCGGCCACTTCCTCGGCCAGCACGCAGCCCACCGTGCGGGAGAAGCGGTCGGGCATCTGCAGGCCATGCTTGAGCACATAGGCGCCCAGCTCCAGCGCGCCGGCATAGTCGCCGGCATCAATGCGCCAGACCATGCACGTCATGACGATCTCGTCCTGCGCGCCCTGGCCGCCGGCCAGTACCCCGGCCAGGTACGGCACGTAGGTCGGCAACAGCTGCACCTTGAGCGCCGCCTTGCCCTGGGTGGACTGGATCTGCTTCAGCCGCAGGCGATCGCTCTGAAGCTGCGCCATGTGCTGCTCGTAGGCCGTCGCACCAGCCATCAGCTGGTGCGGTGCACGCTGGGCGGCTTGCAGCTCGGCGAGCACGCGGCTGTGGTGACGCTTGGCGGGACTGTCGGCCATGGCTTAGGCCTCGATCTCGATGTGCTCGACCACGCAGCCCAAGCCGTAGTCCTCGACCACGTAGGCATCGTTGGAGGACTCGTAGTTCTCGATGCGATCGCGCGCGGGCACTTCTTGGATGTAACGGCGACGGCCGCCGGTCTGGTAGTAGATCGACAGGTTCGCCAGCGAGGTCACCATCAGCGCGCCGTCGGGCAGGTATGGCACCTCGGCCACCTGCAGGCCGCCGACACGGCGCTGGCTCAAGATCAGGTCGGTGGCGATCTTCTCGCTGGCCGGCTGCTCCTTGTTGACCATCGGGAAATACTTGTCGTGCATCAGATCGCGGCCGAGCACCACCACCAAGCTCGGATCCTTGCGGTGCCACGGGTCCAGCAGGTTGCTTACGACGTCGTACACCAGCGCATCAAGGTTGCCGTAGTCGGCGTCGGCAGAGCCGCCGACGACTACCTTGCCGGCGGCCTTGCCGCTTGCCAGCACGCGCTGTGCGGCGTTGGTGCGGTACTGCTGCAGCCAGCCGATGTTGACGTCTTCCAGCAGCGGGAATGCGGCGCGGTCGGTGTCGGCGGCGGCGTGCGTGCCGTTGAAGCCGATCTGCAGACGGTCTAGCGCCTGACGCTTGACGATGGCATCGCGCAGGCGCGCCTGGAAGTCCGGGAACTTGGCCCAGGTATCGAGCAACGCATACGGAATGGCGGTGTCGAAGTCGGTCTTCTTGGCGAGGTACTCGTTCTTGTCGAGCGCGGCCACATTGCGCGGGGTGCGGGTCTTGCCGGCGCCGGTATCGGTGCGGCTGGCAATGCTGCCGGTGACGCCGATGCCCACCTTCTGGCCGGACAGTTCGTCCACCGGGATGATATTGATCTTGGACAGGAACTCGCTCGACTCCTGCATGCGCGTTTCCAGCTTCTGCTGCACGGTCGGATCGACAGCGAAGGAATGGAATGCGGAGGTGATGCCGTTGAGCTTGGCGATCTGCTCGGCGAACTGGTTGAACTGCAGGCGGGTGGCGTTTTGCATGATGGCTCCAAAGGTGGGGCGCTGGCGGCGTGTGTGTGGTGTGCGAAGGGGCGGAGGGATCAGCAGTCGGTCAGCACGGCCGCACCGCTGCCGGTGACTACCGGGCGTGCGGGCTGCGCGGGGTCGGGCTGCTGCGACAGCGACTCGCGTAGCTGCGCCAGGTCGTTCGCCAGCTGCTCGTGCTTGGTCTTCTGCTCGGCGTGTTCGGCCTGCAGGCGGTTGAAGCGTTCGTCCTGGCCGCGCACGTGCTCGGCGATCTCTTCGACGCCCTGGCCGAGGTCGGCGAACTGCTCGGCGGTGATGCTGGTGGCGTCCTCGCTCTTGAGCGCGGTGCGGATCCGGTTGAGCAGATTGGCGACCGGGCCTTCGCTGACTTCGCTGAATTCCAGCGCCGTTTCCTCGGCGACGGTGAACAGGTTGCCCGGTGACTGCTTGCGATCGGCCAGCGGATTGGCGTCCGGGTTCTGGCTGGCGAAGCTGAGCATGGAAGTACCCAGGCTGGCCGGCGAATCAGTCACGGCCAGGCCGACCAGATACGCCTTGCCGGTGTTGGCGAATTTCTCCTGCACCTCGATGCTGGTGTAGAGCTTCTGCTTGGACTTGTTGATGGTGATCAGATCAGCGGTCGGCTCGATCTGGGCAAACAGCGCCAGACGCTTGGTGCCGTCAATTTCGACCTCTTCGGCCTTGACAGCGGTGACATCGCCATACGCACGGAACGGCGAGTCCGGCAGCAGGCTGCGCATGTGCTCGATCCAGATGCGGGCGTTGTAGGTCTCGCGGTTGTAGGTGGCGGCCATGTCGTCGATCCAGCTGCGCTGAATCGTGCGGCCATCGGTGGTGGCCCCTTCGACGGCCACGCGGAACCAGTTGGAACGAAACTTCTTGGCCTTGGCCGACATGGGTGTCCTCTGCGCTGGATGCGTTTGCGATGACCCATGGTCAAACGCGACGCATAGCGCAGCAACGCAATCACCGTGTAAATCAGGCGATTACGCGTCGTTGAACTGTCGGGATTAAGAGGTGGGCCGCACCCTGGTCGGCATGCAAAGCGTTGCCACCCAGCTCCCGATGGACACCCGCAGACAGGCCAAGTTCCTGTACTGGATGGGATGGCGCGTGACCGAAATTGCGCAGGCCATCGGCGAGAACGAGAAGACTGTACACAGCTGGAAGTCGCGTGACGAGTGGGATCGCGCAGACAACGTTGAGCGCATCGGTGGTGCACTCGAAGCGCGCCTGGTCGTGCTGATCATGAAGCCGGAAAAGTCCGGCGGCGACTTCAAAGAAATTGATCTGCTGCACCGGCAGCTGGAGCGCCAGGCGCGCATCCAGCGCTACCAGGGCGGCGGCAACGAAGCTGACCTGAATCCGGCTGTCGCCAATCGCAATGCTGCGCCCAAGAAGAAGCCCAAGCGCAACGACTTCACCGAGGAACAGATCGAACAGCTGACCACGGCGTTCGTCGACGGCTGCTTCGACTATCAGCGCGATTGGTATCGGGCCGGCAACGAGCGCACCCGCATCATCCTCAAGTCGCGACAGATCGGCGCCACGTTTTACTTCGCCCGCGAAGCGCTGATCGATGCGCTCACCACCGGGCGCAATCAAATTTTCTTGAGCGCCTCCAAGGCGCAGGCGCACCTGTTCCGCGGCTACATGCAGCAGTTCGTGCGCGAGACCATCGACGAGACGCTCTCCGGCGGCGACAGCATCGTGTTTCCCAACGGCGCCGAGTTGTTCTTTCTGGGCACCAATGCACGCACCGCCCAGGGCTACCACGGCAATTTCTACTTCGACGAGTTCTTCTGGACCTACGGGTTCAACGAATTGAACAAGGTCGCCAGCGGCATGGCGATGCACAAGAAGTGGCGCAAGACCTACTTCAGCACCCCGTCGAGCATGGCCCATGAGGCCTACACGTTCTGGACCGGCGAACGCCGCAACAAGGGCAAGCCGGCTGCGCAGCGGATCCAGATCGATGTGTCGCATGACGCGCTGGCCGGCGGGCGCCGCTGCCAGGACCGCGCGTGGCGGCAGATCGTCAACATCCTCGACGCCCAGCGCCGTGGCTGCGACCTGTTCGACATCGACGAGCTGCGCGAGGAATACAGCCCGGACGCCTTCGCCAACTTGTTGATGTGCGACTTCGTCGACGACGGCGCAAGCATCTTCCCGCTGGCGATGCTGCAGCCGTGCATGGTCGATAGCTGGGTGGAGTGGGGCGACGACTACAAACCCTTTGCCTTGCGTCCCTACGGCGATCGCGCGGTGTGGATTGGCTATGACCCGGCTGATACCGGCGACACCGCCGGCCTGGTGGTGGTGGCTCCACCGTCCATCCCAGGCGGCAAGTTCCGCATCCTCGAACGGCATCAGTTCCGTGGCATGGACTTCGCGGCACAGGCCAAGTTTATTCATGGCGTCACGCAACGGTACTGGGTGACCTATATCGGCATCGACACCACCGGCATGGGCAGTGGCGTGGCGCAGCTGGTGAAGCAGTTCTTTCCGAATCTGGTCACCTTCAGCTACTCGCCGGAAGTCAAAACGCGCTTGGTACTCAAGGCGTTCGATGTGATCCACAACGGCCGTCTGGAGTTCGACGCCGGCTGGATCGACATGGCGCAGTCGTTGATGGCCATCCGCAAGACCATGACGGCCAGCGGCCGGCAATCCACCTTCACCGCCGGCCGCTCGGAAGAGACCGGCCACGCGGACCTGGCGTGGGCACTGTTCCACGCGCTGCAGAACGAACCGCTGGAAGGGCGCACCGCGCGCAACTCCGGCTTCATGGAGATCTCTTGATGTTGACCGACCAGCTGCCCGCCACCGCGCCTGCAGCGCCCGCACGCGCCGAGGCCTTCACCTTTGGTGATCCGACACCGGTGCTCGATGGGCGCGGCGTGCTGGACTATCTGGAGTGCTGGCAGAACGGGCGCTGGTATGAGCCGCCGGTGGCGCTGGATGGCCTGTCCAAGACCACGCGCAGCAATCCGTTTCTGCAGTCCGGCCTGATCTTCAAGCGCAACATGCTGGCCCGCACCTTCAAGCCGCATCGGTTGTTGACGCGTGAGGCCTTCGAGCAGCTGTCGCTGGACTGGATCACCCTGGGCAATGGCTATCTCGAACGCCGCCGCAATCGCCTAGGCAATGCGCTGTCGTTGGCGGCGCCGTTGTCGAAGTACATGCGGCGCGGCATCACTGAGGGCGAGTACTTCCAAGTGCGTATGTGGCACGACGAGCACGTGTTCGAGCCGGGTAGCGTGTTCCAGTTGCGCGAGGCGGATGTCGATCAGGAGCTCTACGGCCTGCCCGAGTGGATGCCGGCGATGCAGTCCGCGCTGCTCAACGAGTCCGCCACGCTGTTCCGCCGCAAGTACTACAACAACGGCTCGCATGCCGGCTTCATCCTGTACCTGACCGACCCGCAGCAAAGCCAGGAAGATGTCGACACGCTGCGCAACGCCATGAAGGGCGCCAAGGGGCCGGGCAACTTCCGCAACCTGTTCCTGTACTCGCCAGGCGGCAACAAGGATGGCTTGAAGCTGATCCCGGTTAGCGAAGTAGCGGCCAAGGACGAGTTCAGCGGCATCAAGGGCATCACCCGCGACGACATGCTGGCCGCGCTGCGCATCCCGCCGCAGCTTATGGGCATCGTGCCGCAAAACGCAGGCGGTTTCGGATCGATCCGCGAGGCAGCTGCTGTCTGGGCCGCCAACGAGCTGGAGCCGCTGCAGGCGCGCATGTTGAAGATCAACGACTGGGTGGGCGATGAGGTGATCGCCTTCGCCCCCTACGCGCCGCCAGCGGTCGCGTAATCCTTTCCCACCGCAAGACCACGCAATGCTCAAGAACCTCCGTTGTGGCGAATGCGCCCGCTTGCTATGCAAAGCCGGCGCCTTCGACGAAATCCAGATCAAGTGCCCACGCTGCGGCACGCTCAATCACCTGAAGGCCGAGAGCCTCACCTCCGATCGCCGTGAGCGAATCCAAGAAGGCTCTCACCATGAAAAACCAGCTGCTGCAGGGCGACGCCCTGACCATCCTGCCCACGCTCGAAGCGAATTCGTTCGACGCGCTGATCACTGATCCGCCGTATGCGAGTGGCGGCCTGCACGCCGCCGCGCGAGCGAAGCCGCCCTCGGCAAAGTACGTCCAGGGCGGTGGCGCGCAACTGCACGCCGACTTTGTCGGCGACGAACGCGACCAACGCTCGCACCTGAAGTGGATGCATCTGTGGCTGTCCGAGTGCGCGCGCGTGCTCAAGGACGGCGCGCCGGTGCTGCTGTTCACCGACTGGCGGCAGCTGCCGCTGACCACCGACGCGCTGCAGATCGCCGGCTTCACCTGGCGCGGCATCACCGTCTGGGACAAGACCGAAGGCGTGCGGCCGCAACTGGGCCGGTTCCGCAACCAGGCCGAATACATCGTCTGGGGCAGCAAGGGCAACATGCCGTTGGACCGCCGCGCGCCGGTGCTGCCTGGAGTCATCCGTGAGTCGGTGCGCAAGGCTGACAAGCACCACCTGACCGGTAAGCCGACCGGATTGATGCGGCAGCTGGTGCGGATTTGCGAATCGGGTGGTCGCGTGCTCGATCCTTTTGCTGGCAGCGGAACCACGTTGGTGGCTGCGCAGCTGGAAGGATTCGAGGCAGTCGGGATTGAGATGACGGATCAGTACGCCGCCGTTACCCGCGACCGCTTGACCGCTCTGTAATCAGGCGACCGGGCCGCCCCTAGCGGCTCGGTTTTCATTGCGCGGGGGATGGACGCAAGGCAACCACGCGATACTGGCCGCCATCGCCATAGCGCGGCCCTTTCTTGTCAATCTCGGCGCATAGCCTGTCCTTGCCACAGGCAACGAGATTGGCGCGAGCAACACGATCCAAAAAGGTGATTTCCGCCCTGAGTTGGGCGGCTTCAGCGACGGCCGCTTTTGTGCTGTAGAGCGCGTAGCCTGCGACAACCATACTGATGACACCCGCCAACAGCAGGGCAATCGATGCGATCCACATGCGCCGCGTTGTCGTTGTTTCCAGGGCGCGCTGTGCGTGGGCGTAACGCTGGGTCGCCTGCTGGACCGTCTGCTCCGCAGTTGCCATCTTCTTGTTGAATCGCTCGGCCGCCGGTTCCAACGTTTGCGTCAGCGCCTGATTGCTCAATTGCGTCAGCCGGGGAAGTGCGCTTTCCACCACGCGATTGACGCGCTGATCGGCACTGTGGACGGCGCTCTGCAGAAGCTGCAGCTGTTCCCGGACCAGAGCGTCCAATGCGTGCTCGCGCCGCTGCAGCGTCCCGATCATCGCCGCCAAGGCCTGGACCGACTCTTTTAGCGTGCGTTCCGACCCGTTGGCATCGGGTAGTGCGGAGGTGTTCTGCATGTCCATAGTGTTATCTCGATGATTCAACTTGCTGCACGTGTTCCGGCTATCCACCACCACCACCGCCGCCTCCACCACCACCACCACCGCCGCCCCCATCGCCGCCGCCGCCCCCGTCACCCTGCGGACCTTGCATCGCCGGTCCGTTGGCGAACTGCGGCAGTGTCATCACCATCACCGGGCCACGGCTGGTCTGCACCTCTGTCGAGACGTCCATGTTCAGTGCCTGGCGCATACTCGCCTGCTCCTGGGCTTCCTGCATCGCCTGGGCATCCAGGAATTCATGCCCTTGTTTGGCAAGGGCCTGGCTGTAGGGACTGTTGGCGACACGTTTCAAGGCCTGTTCGATCGCCAGTTCGTTCTTGCAGTCGATGGCGTACAGCAACTCGTCCACATCCGGATCGCCGGTGATGTTTTTACGTTGGGGCTGCGGCCGCTCTTCCTGCTCGCCAGCAGCAAGAGACTGTGGCGCGGCGTCTGCCGACGGGGCGCGTGGTGGTCTCAGTCCAGAGGGGCCATCCGGATCGTACCCATTACGCAGTTCCAACTCGGTAAACGGCCGCTCACCACGGTCCACGCGCGCCTGCCGCGCTTCTGCGACGCGGTTTTCTGTTTCGAGCTCCTGTTCGAGTTGGATGCGCAGCTCACGCATCGAGCGCTCTATTTCCTCCCAGGAGTTCGGATCGACGGGCGCAGCGGCAGGGCGGTCGTGCTCATCTGCCAAGGACGCGGAAAGCGGCGCGCGCGCATCGGCCGCGCCCTCGGGGGCGTCGGCGGAGCGGCCAGCGGTCGGCATGTCCAGCGATGTCCCTGTCGTTTGCGCCAGGTGTGCGGACACTGGCAACGCTTCAGGGGGATCTGGTGCTTTCGGTGCTTGAGCCGTTGGAGTGAGCGCCTGTTGCTCGTCGCGCTGTTCTGCGGCGACCGGCGTGGCGAGTGATGGCGCGGTCGCCGCCTGGGCCAAGTACGCGTCCGCCGGCTGCTCGGGCTGGTCGGGCTGCTGGGCAGGCGCATCTTGCTGCGCATCCGAGGCTTGCGCAGTCATCGGCTGTTGGCCGCTGTGCAGGTCCGCAACCTGCTGCTGATCTGCCGGCGCTGTCTGCGCGATCGCCGCACTCTGTGCTGTCTGCTGCTGGACTTCCTGCGTGCGCTCTTCTTGCGTTTGCTGGCTTTGCGACCGCTGCTGCGCTACGTCGGATGCCTGTGCTTGCGCAGGCTCTGCCAGCTGATCCTGGCGCCGTTCGGCGACGCCATCCTGGGTAGACTGCTGCTCGGGCTGGCGCGGCGATGTGTCTTGCGCCTGGAGCGACGACGGCTCGCGCGAGACGGCTTCCTGTGCCGGCTCCTGCTCGCGTTGTGGAGCCGCTTGGGCGTGCAGCGGCTGTTGCTCGGCGGCATGTTGCACCGTCTGCGCCTGCAGGCGTTCCTGCTGGCTCTGCTGGGCGTCCTGGGCCTGGCGTGTTTCCTGCTCGCGCTGCTGCGTCTCCTGGGCCTGCTGCTGCGCTTGTTCGCGCTGTTGGGTGTCGTGCGCCTGCTGCTGGACGTGTTCGCGTTGCTGCGCGTCCTGTACCTGGCGTTCTTGCTGCTCCAGCTGTTGCAACTCTTGCCGGCGAAGCTCCTGCACTGCGTGCGCCTGTAGCGCCTGAGCATCCTGTGCCCGGTCTTCGTGCGAGGTCTGCTCCTGCAGCGTGTGCGTGCGTGCCTGCGTCAGTTGTTGGTCTTGCGCTTGCCGGTCCTCCTGCTGCCGTTCCTGACGCTCCTGAGCGGCACTGGCCGCCTGGCCCCGCGCCTGCACGTCGAGCGCATGCTGGTTGGAGGGGGCGGAAGACGACGTGTCCGCATCTGCGGATCCGTCCGATGAGCGAGGCGCAGAGGCCAGCTGCGGTATCGGCAAGGCTGGGTTCTGCCGCGCCTGTACCTCCTGCAGTGCCTGGCGGATGTCCTCGGTGCTGGTGACTGCTGCAATACGCTCTACACCATCGGGACCGCGTTGCAGATGCGCAATCGGACTATCGGCGCCAAAGCTTCCACCGGGGCCGCGTTGCAACTGCATCGCGCCATCGCCCGCAAGTCGCTCTGCCTCGCGGGTGCGTTGCGTCGCCAGTTCGATCGCTTCACGCCATTGCGGCTGCAACTCGGTGCCGACGATGCGATAGCGGTAGAGCGTCTGCTCGCCTTGTACGTCCTGCGGCGATTGCTGGATGGCGGCAATCGCCTGCGCCTGCTCGGCCAGTGCCGGTTGCAGCATCGCGCGCGTGGTCTCCAGTTCCAGCACGCGGTTGCCATCGGGTGGGGCGCCGTTGCTTGTCCACTGGCCTTCGATATCGCGGTAGTAGCGCTGGCCGTTCGAGGCGGTCAAGGCATCTGGATCCGGCAGCGCCTGCTGCACCGCTGGCGACATCGGCAGGCCATCGGCCGCCCAGCCGCTGCGGTGGTGCGCCAGTTCGTAGCGCGCGGCAATGGCGCCGGGACTGTTGGCGATGTTGCGGGCGATGGTGTCCTGCGCCTGCGCGTCCAGTTCGGCTTTGCGGTGCGGCAAGGCGGTTTCCTGCACGTAGCTGCCGCGATCATTGGCGCCAGCGATCTCGGCCTTGACCAGCCGATGCCACTGACCGTCCGCTGCATCGCGTCGCCAGTCGGCGCTGCTCAGGCTGGGGCGGTCAGTGGCATTGGCCGGCTGGCGATACGGATCCTGCGGAGCGGGCGCATCCTTGAGGGCGAGCGCTGCAGCGGCGTTGGTGGCCTGGTAATTGAGTTCGCGTGCCTTCTCGTAGCTGGCGACGATGGGCGTGGAGGTGGGGTTGTCTACCCCGTCGTTGGTGGTGTCGGCCTTGCCCTCGCGCGCCCAGGCGGTGCCGTTGAACGACCACTGCGTGCCCTCGCGATCGGTCTGGGTGTAGATGGCGCGGTTGTCGAGCAACGCTGCGGCCTTCTCGCCAGCGGTACTCAAGAAATACGCATCGGCCGCGATCAGCACCATCGGCCCGGCGCCCGAGCTCCCCAGCGCGTAGGCAGCGGCGGTACCGCCGGCCCAGCCACCGACGTTGCGGCCGGCAAAGTGCGCAAGCTCTGATTGCGCGGCGAGCGGATTGTCTTGGCCGAGTAAGTGTGTGGCGCGTTGGCCGGTCATCACCGTGTCGGCGGCGGTGGCGAGCAGGCCGGTGGTGCGCAGTGCCTGGCCTGCAGATAGATCGCCGGCCAGCAGCTCGGCGGTGACGAAGCCGCGTTGCGAGACTGGTGTGTACGGCGCATGCGGTGTAGCGGCTGCGCCTTGGCGAATGCTGCGCGCAGCACCGCTGATGGTTGTCGGTGTGTCATCCAGGACCTGCTGGACCATTGCCGCATTGGACCCGGACAGCGTTATTCGCCCGGCATCTTCTGCGTGCGCAATCGCCATGCGAAATTCCTCGCGGCCGGCGATCTCGCGGATAACGGCATCGCGTTCCTTCGGGACAGCGACCAGATTTTTGCCCGTCGTGCGTGCGTCATCGATCACCTTTGCGATCCGCTGCTCGGAGTGGGTGATCGCGGCCCATTCGGCTTCGACATTGCTCATGGCGCGCAGCGTTTTCAACTGGTCGGCATGGGCAGTGCGGTATTGCTCGTACTCGGAAATAGTGCGGTAGTTTTGTGCGTTCGTTTGGGCCTTGGTCAAGTGCTCCGGTGTGGTTGCGAACATATCGCGATTGATCAGGGCGATTTTGAGGGTGTCTTGCAGGTCGTGGACCTGGGCGGCGACGCGCTTCAGTGCAGCAGCGTCATTACGCATGGCCAATTCGCCATCCGGGGATTTAAGGAGCTTATTAAGATAATCCCCAGTTACATCCGTATAAGACCTCCGCGTGCGTCCTCGATGCGGAGATGTTTCGATTTCTTCGGCCAGCTTCCCCTCTACCGGTAGATACAGGCGATTGATCGATACATCCTTGTCGATCAAACCATGATCGGCCAATTTCTTGAGCAACCTATGGTCACGAAAGATGGT
Organism: Xanthomonas prunicola; assembly: GCF_002846205.1. Lineage (GTDB taxonomy): Bacteria > Pseudomonadota > Gammaproteobacteria > Xanthomonadales > Xanthomonadaceae > Xanthomonas > Xanthomonas prunicola. The sequence continues at coordinate 1,278,748 of NZ_PHKV01000001.1, read as the reverse complement.
GTTTTCAATGACATGATGACTTTCGAGAATGACGTTACTGCCCGGCATCTGTCTATGCTCCAAAATCCATGTAGAGAAATCTTTATCCGTAATTTGCAGCGTCGATTAGCCGAACGCCACGCTTCTTAGGCGATTTTCCGAATCCTTGGCTAATCAAGGTGTCGCGCAAGAAACGATCGCAAAAGGCATCTGCTGTATAAGGTGTTCTGAATATGTGCGCGGTCCCGACCACATCTTTGTTGAATGCAAACTGGGCGCCTCCCGTAATATCGTAATATTTTCCGTTACGGTATCCGGTCAACACTTTTATAGTAGATGCCGCCTCGTCGATAGCTTCGATAACTCGAACCACGTCGCAAAGATAGTACGGTTCCCCGGGCGTACCGTCTTCCAATCGGAAGTCGCAGAGCGCGAAGGCAAAGCCTTCCGGGTCCGCAGCCTCAAACACCTGCTTCAGCGGTTCGGAGACCAGCCAGTAGCCTTTGAAGCCATCGTGCATGTCATTGGGCATATCGCCGATGCGGCTGTCGTAGCGCAGGCGCGGGGTCTCCTTCAATGCAGCCAGGCCTGCATCTTCCCCCGGCAGGCTGTCAGCAATGGAGAACGGCACTGCATCTTCGTTCTCGAATTCCACGCCATGCCCGCGACCGCCCCCCCCCATATCGGACCTGAGGATGTAGAACGCACCTTTCTGAGGTGCGTTGTGGAGTGTTGCGCGGGCTTCTTTTGCTTCGTTCATAGGTGCTTTCTCTCAACAATCCAGCATGCGTCGAACAGGTGCTCACAAGTGAGTCGCTTCGCTGCCTCTCCATCAGATGCCCATCTCTGCGCTTGACCGCCCGTAATGGAGGCGGGGACGGCGGCGGATGTTGGGCATGTCGTAGCTCCTGTTGGAACCGGATGCAGCTTCCTATGTTGCCCGTCTTCAGCGGCCGACGCAGTAGGAAAACCCCGACGTCCACGGACAGCGCTGGCCCTGGCGCGCGCAATCGTCGCCCCGCCACGCCTGCGGTCTTTATGCATGGTTTTCGCTGCACCCCCGCAGGATGGGCCTAGACCGCGCTGCTGTTACCAATCCGTGCGATTCAAGGAGGCCTCTCTTCCCTGCAGATCCCTGCACGCCTGGGGGCTTTGGGGGGGGGGGGGGCGACCGGCTGCGATCCGTTGCTAGGCCTCCCGGTGAATTTCGGCAGATGACCATCGGAACCAGGTAATCGGTAATCCGGAGCCTGAAACAAGGCCTAAACAATTGATGCAAAAGGGAATTTCCGGATTACCTTTTGGGGTGATTTAAGGTAATCAGGCTCCCATGGAAAAGTTATGTGATTGAAATTTAAGGATATTTTTTGAGAGGGTGATTACCTCCCCTAAAGGTAACCCCATTACCTCTCAATTACCCTTTAATTACCTTTGAAAAATTTAAGTAAGTTATTGATAAGTATAGATATATTCGCAATTTTGCAGCCTAATTACCTAAATTACCTCTCCCCGGTGGTCATCTGAAAAATTGAGATTGGGGCGCGCTAGAGTGGGTTGCCACCAACTCGCTAACGCCGGATCCCCCGCAATGTCATTGACCTGCGATGCCCTGCAGACTCACTTCGATCCCGTCCACGCGGCCGGCGGGACGCATTGGTGGCTCGTAGACCAGGCCGTAGCCATGCTCGAGCGCGGCCGCCAGTTGGCCAGCAAGCACGAGAGCCAGCGGCACACCTTCTATATGGACGCCGTATGAGCGTGATCGATGCAGGCGATGAGCCTGTTCTGCCGTCTGGCTTCCGGTGGGAGAAGGCTTCCCAGCATGAAGAGGGACCGCCCACCGCTCTCACGCTCGACGGCGTAGAAATAGCTCGAATGATGGATAAGGTCGCGGGAGGCTGGTTTGTACTGCTGGAACGTCAGCGACCGAGCCCGCCAGGCGAGCCGTTTGCGCCGCTGGTTACGCGAGACTGCAGCAGCTTTGAGCAGGGGCGTCGTGGCACAGCCATGTGGGCGACTCGCCACGAGGTCAGGATTCGAAGCGAAGTGGCCGCACGAATCGCCGCGAACCCGCGCCATCTAGGCGCAGGTCGGTGATCGCAGCGATCGGGAAAATTGGCAGTAGGCCCAAGCCCGCACAAGGCCTCCGGCGCTGGTGGCCGGGAAAAATAAGCAGCGTAAGTTGCTGATTCGCAAGCTTAATAGCGCTAACTCATAATCCTTTGGTTCCAGGTTCGAATCCTGGTGGGCCCACCAATAGAAGGCAGGCACTTGGACGCGCGTCCAAGTGCTTTTTTTGTGGCCTCGGGAAACTATCGAGGACGGTCTTCTTCTTCACTGATCGTGTAGTTGGCGTCTTCTGGATAAGCGATTGCGGATGCGTTGGTCATTGTGCGGCTCTGTCGCCGTGCGCTTGCTTGCGCAGCCAAGTGAGGACATCAACTTCCGGGTCCTCTCGCATGCAGACATGCCGCCGGCCCAGCACCACGCTCTGCGCATCGCTGCCTGGCAAGACGTCGTCAAAGCCCGTGGCTTCGCCGGCGATCACAGGACCGGCGGCAGAACAGGATGCGCGTGGGAATACAGCATGGCCAGCACTCGCAAGGCGCGCAGATCCATGCTGCGGTCGCGCCACAGCAGGGCGCAGTGGTCATCGCCAAGCAGCACGTCAACGCCTTTCGCGAGACGCCGCTTGCGCAGCAGCTGCAGCAGCACGGTGTTGCGGGCGTGGCGGTTGTCGGCGCGATGAGCCACATGTGCGTGGATGCCCGCGTGCGCGCTGCCGCCGACCTGCGCGATACGGTGACGGTGCTGCATGATGCCTGTGCCACGATGGAACTGGATGTCGAAGGCACCAAGGTGCCGGCGGCTCTCGTGCAGACGACGATGACGACGGCGTTTCAGTTCGGCCATGCGGCGGTGCGATCTACACAGGCGCATCTGCAGGGTCAGTGAGACAGCGGTGCGCATGTGGCGCTCGGTGCCGGTGGCGCAGGCCGATTGCCGCGCAGTGAGCAGTTGGGCCGGATGCGGTGCGAGGTGCGCGGTGCATGCAGCGCGCTGCACCGCGCGAACCCGGGTGTCAGGCTGCGACGAAGGGTCGCAGGTGGCGTGGCGTTTTTTCATTACACTTTGTCGTGTGCGTTTACGTTCCTCGCCCTTGTTCAGCATGATGCAGCGCCTGGCTTGCCTGGCGCTGCTGCTGTTGCTGGTCGCGCCGTTGGTAAGCCGCACGCTCGAGAACGCCGCTAGCGTTCTGGACGGGCCGCTTTGTCATAGCCAGCCCTGGCAAGCTGGCGAGGCGCTCGATGCCGTGGGTGACAAGGCACACGCCGCGCAGCGCTCGGCAGACGTGCTGACCGCTACAGCCGAGCGATGGCTGGGCGACAAGCAGGATCTGGGCCATGCCGATGGTGGTCATGCGTTCGCCTGCGATTACTGCCTGCTCGCCGCCCGGCTGCTGCCCTGGCTGCTGCTGGCCTGCCTGTTATGGAAGCTGAGTCGGGACCGGCTTGCGGTCGCGCGTCTTGCCGCTGCGCTTCCCATCGCGGCACGCTGGTGGGCACACGCGCCACGCGGTCCACCGCGATTGGCCTGAAACATCGTGTGTGGAGCCGCATCCGTCAGCGGGTGTGACGTGAGATGTTCTGGAGCGTGTAGATGACGTACTTAGCCTTGCCGCCCCGCGCGGCGGCGACGCCTTGCCTTGCCCTTGTCACGCTGGTGCCGACACTGGCGCTGATGACTCCCGTGCAGATGCGCAGGCTTGCTGCGGGCGAACCGCAACACCGGTGTCGAGCCGTTTCGAGCGATGACGCATCGCACTTGGATAGCTGTGATCAGGCAGTTGGCTTACAACTGCAGGATCGGCGGTGAACGGCATGCGCAAGGCCGCTCCGCGCGGAAGGATGGGAATCAGCATGCAAACGCTGCGATCTGTGTGGAAGCGACGACTGTCGCAGGCGATGCTGGGGTGTCTGGTCTGCATCCTGGCCGGGTGTGGGCAATGGGGCAGCGGGTTCGCTCCCGATGGCGCAGACCTCAGCCCGATGGCGCGCGGAACGGATTTTTACCTCTACGACACCGAAGGCGCGCCGCGGCCGCTGCGCAGTTTCCGTGGCAAGGCCCTGGTGCTGTTCTTCGGTTTCACCCATTGCCCGGATGTGTGCCCGACGACACTGGTGCGTGCGGCGCAGGTCAAACGCAAGCTGGGGGCGGATGCAGCCAAGGTGCAGTTCGCGTTCGCGACGCTGGACCCGCAACGCGATACACCCAACGTGCTCCGGACCTACGTGAAGGCATTCGACCCGGACTTTATCGGCTTGACCGGTAGCGAAGGAGATATCCGGGTGGCGGCGGGCAATTTAAAAGTGAGCTATGCAAAGGTGCCGATGGGGCCGACCTACACCATCGATCACTCCACGCGCAGTTTTCTCTTCGACCGCGATGGACAGCTGCGCGTGGGCCTGGCACACGCGCAGATGGTGGACTCGGTTGTGCACGATATCCGGCAAGTGCTCTAACTGACGCAAGAGCGCGCTGCCGGCTTCCCGATGATCAACGTCGATGACCGCTATGCACGGCGCCGTGGCGCCCGCACGGCTCGACCCAAGGAGAACGAAATGAAATTGCATCTGCTGCTGGTGAGTGCGCTGTCTGCCTTGTCGATGGTGGCTTGCGAGCGCGCGCCTGCGCCCGAGGCCAACCCGGCGCCGGCTGCCCCGGCATCTGCTGCGACCGCGGCGCCGGCTGCTGCCCCTGTGGTGGTGGCGAGCGGGGCGTGGTCGCGCGCAACGCCGCCGGGCGCGCCGGTGGCGGGCGGCTACCTCACCTTGCGGAATCAGGCGGCAACGCCGGATCGTCTGGTGGCGGTGGAATCGCCGGCCAGTGCACAGGTCGAAATCCATGAGATGACGATGGATGCTGGCGTCATGAAGATGCGCCATCTTGAGCAGGGGCTGGTCTTGCCGCCGGGCAAGGACGTGGTGCTGGGGACCGGCGGGACGCATTTGATGTTCATCGCCCCTGCTGCGCCATTCGAACAAGGCAAGCCGGTGGTGGCCACGCTGGTGTTCGAGCATGCGCCGCGCGTCGAGGTGCATTTCGACGTTCGTCCGATGGGCGCATCGGCGCCCGATGCCGAATCGCATGACCAGCATATGCACTAGATCGCGCCAGTGGGACATCAATGCGCCAGCACCACCACGTGCGATGCCGCCATCGGCGGTTCTCCACCAGGATCAGCTAATGCCAAGTTCTGCGTAGGCGTTTTGCGTAGCGCCACGGCGCCGTTCGTGGATGCGGGCGATGTCGTGGCGATGTTGCAAGGATTGATGCACTGACGGCTGCAAGCCGGAAATAGCGGCACAGCGCACATCGACCAATCTGCCCGCGCGCAGCGTGTGGCCGGAGCGCCGCCACCAAGCTGCACCGCCTGCGCGTGCTACCGGCTTGCTTGTCGTCCAATATACGATTCGTATACGATGTGTATATTCGGCAACAAGCCAGGAGCCACGATGGGCATCGTCAATATCGACGACGACCTGCACGACCAACTGCGCCGTGCGTGCACGGTGAGTAGCCGCTCGATCAATGCGCAGGCCAATTTCTGGATCAAGGTCGGCATGCTGTGCGAGATGCATCCGGACACTTCGTTTCAGCAGATCGTGGCCGAACAATTACGCGCGGCGGGCGTGCGGCCGCAGGCCTTGAAACCAAGCCGAGCGTGATCAAGTCGCCCGACGAGATCGCGCTGATGGCGGTGTCTGGTCAGCTGCTGGCGCAGGTATTCGATGTGCTGGATCGCTTGCCGCTTGAAGGCCGCAGCACGCTGGAGCTCAACGATCTTGTCGAGCGCATGATTGTCGATACGCTCGCCGCACGGCCCGCGAGCAAGGGGCAATACGGCTTCGAATTCGTGCTCAATGCCTCGATCGACGACGTGGTGTGCCACGGTGTGCCGTCGGCGGACGATGTGCTGCGCAGCGGACAGATCGTCAATCTGGATATCACGCTGGAAAAGAATGGCTTTATCGCCGATTCCAGCACGACGTATCTGGTGGGCGAGGTGACCTACCCGGCGCGTCGGCTGGTGCAGACCGCGTACCAGGCGATGTGGAAAGGCATTGCAGCGGTGCGCCCGGGCGCGCGGTTAGGCGATATCGGCCATGCCATTGCGCGGCATGCGCGTGCGCACGGCTACAGCGTGGTCAAGGACTATTGCGGGCACGGCATCGGCCGTGAGATGCATGAAGATCCGCAAATTCTGCATGACGGGCACGCAGGCACAGGGTTGGAACTGCAGGAAGGCATGGTGTTTACCATCGAGCCAATGATCAACCAGGGCCGTGCGGCGATTCGTTCGCAGCCGGATCAGTGGCCGGTGCACACGCGCGATGGCAAGTTGTCGGCCCAGTTCGAGCACACGGTGGCGGTGACGCGGACCGGCGTGCGCGTGCTGACCTTGCGGCCAAACGAAACACCGCTGTGTGCGGTGGATTGACGCACAGCAGCATATGGCGGCCGGCAGCTGTCAGTCCGCCGATGCGCGCCTGGACGCATCAGCCAGGCGCGGGATCAGCGGGGTGGTGTTGGTCTGCAGGAGCAAGCGCACCGCTGTTTCGACACTGATGAAACGGCTGCGTTGGAGCAGATAGGACAGCCCGAGACATCCCGCGAACATGAGCGTCGCGCCCGGCCTGATGACGGCTGCCGGAACCAAAAACCCAACGACCATCGCCAGCACGGTCCAGTTGCAGAAACCGGTCATGATGATCTCGCGTTGCCGACGGTCGATCACGATGCGCCCGCGCATGATCATCGGATAGGCACCGCCGACGAACAGGAATGTTTCGCGGAATGCATAGACGTTCTCGGACAGGCGATGGAACCGCAGGTCCGGCCAGCGCGATTGCTCGACCGCATTTTCCACCTGCGCCAGCGAAAAACAGGCCAGCGCGTCGTGGGTCACCGCAATGCGCCGCGTAGACACCGGCAGCCCCCAGCTGAAGTAGGGGCGGTTCCAGGTGATCAGCAAGATGCCTTCGATGACAATCAAGCCCAGCAGCAGGTAGAGCATCGTGCATCCCTGTTCGAGTGGCCCAACAATCGCATGCGCAGGGTCTGATGACTGTGCGCCGCGTGCCGGCAACGATTCTGGCGTGTGAATGCCCGGCCCTGCAATCACGCATGCGGCGCGGCTATCTTTTATCACCGCGCCAGATTGCCTCAGGTCAGCGGCGCTCATGCACACTAGGCGCCACAGAGATGCCGGCTCTGCCGGTGTGCTGATCCCGCAATCACTGGTCCCATGCAGCTACCTTCCCAAACCCTGCCGGCAGTGCACGCCCTGGCTGCGCAACTGCGCCGGCCACTGGACGGTTTGCGCAGGCAGCTGCGCGCCAACGATCTCTGGTTCATCGCCCTGGCTGCGCTGGTGGGGCTGATCGCGGCTGGGTTGATGGTGCTGCAGGCCGGCATCGCGCACAGCCTGCAGAGCTGGCTGTACGCGCTTGCACCGGAGCAGCGGCTCAGCACGGCCACCTCGATGACGGCCACGCAGTTGCTGGTGTTGCCGCTGGGTGGATTGCTGGTCGGTCTGGTGACGCTGATGGCGCGACGGCGCAAGCGGCCGCTGGTGGATGCGGTGGAAGCCAATGCGTTGCATGGCGGGCGCATGTCGATGCGCGACAACCTGATCGTCGCGGTGCAGACCTTGTTGTCCAACGGTTTCGGCGCCTCGGTGGGGCTGGAGGCAACCTACACGCAGATGGGGTCGGGTGCCGGCTCGCAGCTGGGGCGCGTATTGCGGGTGCGGCGTGCGGACATGCGCACGCTGGTGGGCGCCGGCGCGGCCGGTGCGATTGCCGGCGCCTTCGGTGCGCCGCTGGCCGGTGCGTTCTATGCGTTCGAGATCGTCATCGGCGCCTACACGCCATCGGCACTGGCACCGGTGGCGGCTGCCGCACTGGCCGGCGCCTTCATGGCCAACGCCCTGGGTGCGGCGCCGTACTCGTTACCCGCTGCGGTGGCCTACCAATTGCAGCCGCGCGACTATGCGGTCTACATCGCGCTGGGTTTGCTGTGCGCGCTGATCGGCATTGCGGTGATGCGTCTGGTCGCCGGGATCGAACGCGGTGTGGGGCGCATCAATCTGCCGGTGTGGGGGCGCCCGGTCATCGGTGGGCTATTGCTGATTCCGTTGGCGATGTATTCGCCGCAAGTGCTGTCGTCGGGGCATGGCGCGTTGCATCTGGATCTGACCAGCAGCAGTACCTTGCAGGTGCTCGCCATCTTGTTGGTGCTCAAGTGCATCGCGTCGGGAATTTCGCTGGGTTTCGGCTTCCGCGGTGGCCTGTTCTTCGCGTCGTTGTTCATGGGCTCGCTGGTGGGCAGCCTGTTCGCGGTGGGCCTGAACCTGTTGCTGGGCGGTGCGGTGGTCGACACCACCAGTGCATCGCTGGTGGGCATGGCGGCACTGGCGGCGGCCATTGTCGGCGCGCCGATGACCATGGCCATGTTGATCCTGGAAGGCACGCACGATTTCGTGCTGGCCAGCGCGGTGATGGTGGCGGTGCTGGTGGCCAATACCGTGGTGCGGCAGGTGTTCGGTTATTCGTTCTCCACCTGGCGGCTGCATCTGCGCGGCGAAAACATCCGCAGTGCGCGCGATGTGGGCTGGGTGCGCAATCTGTCGGCTGGCAAGATGATGCGCAAGGATGCCAACCACACTGCGCACGACATCAGCGTGGGCGAATTCCGGCGACGGTTCCCATTGGGCTCCACCCAACGCGTGGTGCTGGAAGATGCAGCCGGGCACTATGCCGGCGTGGTGCCGTTGGCCGTGCTGTACGCCGACAATGTGCAACTGGACGCGCCGGTCGGCGACTACGCAAAGCACCGCGATGCGGCGCTGCTGGCCAACACCGACATCGTGGCGATCATGAAGGTCTTCGATGCGACCCAGGCCGATGAGTTGGCGGTGATCGACAGCGACCGCAAGGTACTGGGCGTGCTGTCGGAGGGATTCGTACGCAAGCGCTACGCCGAAGAACTGGAAAAGCGCGAGCGCGAACTGATGGGCGAGCGTGTGGTCAGCGACGACTAACCCGTTCGTTGCCAGCAACAGCTGCGTTCACGCGTGCGCATCGTTGCCCCCTTTTTTGATGTTCGATGCGATGTGCAAGCGTGCGCCCCAGGGTTGTTCGGTTCGGCCTGAGCGCGTTAGTATCGCCACTCGTCAAAAACGATCTCCTTCAACACATGACACCACCCTGACCCAAGGCATCACGCGCGCGCAGTTTCTGCGAAGGTCCAGGTGTTTGACGTGCATGTATTGCGCCGTGAGTTTGCCGGCGCACGGAGGTAGTTCAATGTCCAGAAGTTTCCCGTTGCGCCAGCAATGGCTCGGCACCGTGCGTGGCGATGTGCTCGCCGGCATCGTCGTCGCGCTTGCGCTGATTCCCGAAGCCATCGCTTTTTCGATCATTGCCGGCGTCGATCCCAAGGTTGGGCTCTACGCGGCGTTCTGTATTGCAGTGGTGACCTCGATCGCCGGTGGCCGGCCAGGCATGATTTCTGCCGCCACCGGTGCAATGGCGTTGTTGATGGTGGACTTGGTCAAGGACCATGGGGTGCATTATCTGCTGGCGGCGACCGTCCTGGCGGGCCTGCTGCAGCTGATTGCGGCGGCATTGCGTCTGGGCGCATTGATGCGCTTTGTCTCGCGCTCAGTGATCACCGGCTTCGTCAATGCATTGGCGATTCTGATCTTCCTGGCACAGCTGCCGGAGCTGGTCGGCATGCCATGGCCGGTCTATGCGGTGTGTGCAGCGGCATTGGCCATCATCTATCTGCTGCCGCGCTTCACCACGGCGATTCCTTCGCCGCTGGTCGCGATTGTGGTGCTGACAGCGGTGTGCGCGTACGTGCACCTCGATATCCGAAACGTGGGCGATATGGGCCATTTGCCCGACAGCCTGCCGGTGTTTTTGCTGCCGGACGTGCCACTGACGTGGGACAGCGTGCGCATCCTGCTGCCGGTGTCGACGACGCTGGCGGTGGTTGGTTTGCTGGAGTCGTTGATGACTGCGCAGATTGTCGAAGACCTGACCGATACCCCGTCGCAGCATAACCGCGAATGCGCCGGTCAAGGATTGGCGAACATGGTGTCTGGTTGCTTCGGTGGCATGGCTGGTTGCGCGATGATCGGGCAGTCGGTGATCAATGTGCGCTCGGGCGGACGCGGGCGCCTGTCATGCCTGGTGGCCGGCGTCGTCCTGCTGTTGATGGTGGTGTATGGCGCGGCCTGGGTACGTCAGATTCCGATGGCGGCATTGGTGGCGGTGATGATCATGGTCAGCATCGGTACCTTCAACTGGGGGTCGCTACGCGATCTTCGCACGCACCCCGGGAGTTCGTCGGTGGTGATGCTTGGCACTGTTGTGGTCACGGTCTGGACGCACGATCTGGCTCGTGGTGTGTTGGCCGGAGTCCTGCTGTCGGCACTGTTCTTCGCGCGCAAGGTCGGGCGCATGCTACAGGTGCAGGCCAGCGATGGCGACGAAGGGGTGCGCGTGTATGCGGTGCGCGGCCAGGTGTTCTTCGCATCGGCCGGGCAGTTCGTCGCCAGCTTCGATTTCCTCGGTACGCCGCCGAAGGTGCTGATCGATCTGACCCACGCGCACTTCTGGGACATCAGTGCGGTGGCAGCGCTGGATCGGGTGGTGCTCAAGCTGCGCGCGCACGGCGCCGAGGTCGAGGTGGCTGGCGTGAATCAGGCCAGCGACACGCTGATCGAAAGCCTAGGAACCCATCGGCGCGATGGCGCACGGCTGCAGCTCGGTCACTGAGCTCTGCTGCGCGAGCCCAGCCAGCGCGGCCGTCGGCGAGGCCGCCTGGCATACATGGTCGTCCAGCAACGCACACAGGCGGCGATGGCAGTCGCGGAAGGCCAGCGCGGAGGCCGGCATGTCGCAGGCGTCGAAGGCGCGGGCCTCGGCTTTCCAGGAGGCGAGCAGGTCTTCCAGAGCGCAGATCAAGCTCGGCATGGTGTTTCCTTGGTAGGCGCTCTGCTGTTTACCGGGCGAGGCAAGGTGCGGATGCAGGCCGACGAGGGTGGATCCGGTCTCAAGTGCGAATGGTTCAGATCCTGCGACGGCCGCTGCATCTGCCGCGTGCGGCACACGTTCGCCTCACATGGCGGGGAGGACGGTGGTGAGGCGGTCTTCTGCCGCGGGAGCTGACCATGCGCGACAACCAAAACGGCAATCGGGGTATTGACGATCCGACTCCACCCAACGGCGTCAAGGCGCCTGGCAGGAATGAGGATCTCGCTGAGGACGAACCTGCGCAGGAGAGCGAAATCGATGACGGCGAACGCATCGAGGATGAGCTGGATGAAGACGACGATGACGAAAAGGATGCTTGAGCGTTGTTCTGCTTCGGCCCCGTGATGTGTGCGAGCCTTGATGAAGCAGGCCAGACATGTCGCGCTAGTTGGCGACATGGTCGTGGTTGGATTGGATCCAGGCCTACACTGTCCACTGCAAGCGCCGAGCGGCACAACGGGCGCGGCTGGTTGATGCATGCGATGGCTGTGCCCGCCAGGCGTCACCGCCGCCAGCATGCGGCATCAACGAAGATCACTTGCCCACAGTGCCTGGCGTTCTAAACTCCAGACCCCCGATCGCGTTGAATGCCATGGACACCTTGCCGCCGTTACCTGTCATTGCACTGGGCCATTACCGTCACTTCAAAGGCGGCCGCTATGAAGTGCTTGGCGTGGTGCGCAGCAGCGAAACGCTGGAGCCGCTGGTGCTCTATCGGCCGCTGGATAGCGACATCGGTTTGTGGGTGCGCCCGTATGCGATGTTCGTCGAGCACGTGGAGGCGGATGGTGTTTCCCGCCCTCGCTTCGAACGTGCGCAGTGAGCACCGTGCGCATCAGTGCGATGCGACAACATCGCGCAGCACCTTGTAGTGTGCGATGACGGTTTCAACTACACCCATCACGACGCCAGACGGCCGCTATCTGATCGTGCGTGGGCGGCTGTGGCGCACCAGCAACCCGCAGATGAGCGAAGAGGCACGCGCCACGTTAGTGAGCGCTCTCATGGATGCACGACGCATGGTCAAGGCCGCCAGGCACGATGACGCTGTGCAGCGCCTGCTGGCCGCGCGCCGCGCGGTCGATGCAGCCAAGGTCGCATTGGGCGAACGCGGACCGGTGTGGTGGAGCGATGGGGCCAAGGACTTCAATCGGCATCTGGTCAAGAACACGCCGTACGCCGAATGGTTTGCCGCGCTGGAACCAACCACTTCGCAGGCAAGTGTCGAATAAACGAAGGCCCGGAGAGCCCGGGCCGTCCATGTGTGCGTCCTCGTGTATGGCGCCCGATCAACTCAGGTCGCAATTGCTCGGCTGCGGCCAGGTGGTGGACGGCAGCATCGCTTTCACGGCGGCCGGTGCGCTGATGCCGATGGTGCTGGCGCCGTAGAGGTCTTCGAGTTCGTCGATGCTGACGATGTAGCTGTCCAGCGAGCCCAGGTTGGCGCTGTTGGGAATCAGCCAGCTGATGGCGCGCGTGCCGCCGCCCGGGTTGGCGGTGATGATGGTCTTCCAGAAGAAATCCGGCGTGCGAATGCCGTGGCTGCTCAGGAAATAGTCGTTGCTGGTGTCGCTGTAGATCACGCCGCCATAGACCTGCACGCTGGCGATATCGCGGTAGCATTCGGCCACGTTTTCCGCGCGCACCCAGATACCCTGATTGAAGCTGGATACCTGCGGCACGATGTTGCTCATGAGGTTGGCGCGGCGGATATAGGTCGCGTTGTAGTCCATGTGGTTGGACGTCACCAGATGGCCGCGGTCGTAGCCGGAACGCACGCTGGCATACGACGCCGTGGAGGTCTGCCCGGCGCAGCCGCTGGGCAATTCGGTATCCAGGTTGAAGCTGGACGGGCGTGCAGCCGAGCCCGTGTCGGCCTGTAGCACGTATTCGTAACGCAGTGCGGTGCGGTTGGTGCAGTCGTACGTCAGCGTATAGCCGCCCTTGTTGAGGGTGACGACCTGCGCCTGTGCCGCGGCGCTGAAAGCGGTGAGAAGCAGAACGACGAAGAAGGTCCTGAAGCGCATGGGAGTGAATCTCCTTGAAATCATTTGGACGCACGAGACCACCGCCGGCTGTGCACGGGCACAGCGACGTTGCAGCGAACGCGCGCTAAGGGGAGAACAGAGGGCTCGCTAGGTGACGAGCGCTACAGCTATCGCATACGAATGTTGCTTGTTGGTGACGCAGACCGGAGGAGCCTGCAGCCGCCCAGCGTTTTGTTCCGTCGTGTGGCAGCGCGCTCAGCGTTCGGCCTGGAGGCGATGCCCTTGATGATGCTGATGCTCTTGGCGATCTTTCGATGGTTTCGAGACCCGGTACGCTGCTGTGGGCACTTCGCGCGGCGTGGACACAGCGAACGCCACGCGCTGGCAAGCCAGGCGTGGCCGATCGACTGCGAGGCATAAGCCTGTGCGCACTGGTTCCTTCGCTAAGGCGCAGATCTGCTGCAGGGCGGGGCGGAGCGCGATTGAGGCCGCGCGTGCAATCGAAGGCGTTATGCAGCCGTCGCCGGCAGCTTGACCACCACCTTGATCTCGAACTGGAAACCGGCCAGCCAGGTCACGCCGACCGCGGTGACGGCGGGGTAAGGGGCCGGGCCCCAGTAGTTGACCCACTTGCCCCACATTGCCTCGAACACCACGTCGGGGTTGACCATCAACAAGGTGACGTCGACGACATCCTGCGAGGTGCACCCGGCTGCAGCGAGAACAGCATCCAGATTGACGAAGGCGCGGGCGATCTCTGCATCCAGCTCGGGCTCGGGCGAGCCGTCTTCGCGGCTGCCGACCTGGCCGGCGACGAACAGCAGGCCATCGGCGCGTACCGCTGGCGAGTAATGGTGGCGCTCGTACAGGGCGTGGCGCCCTTGCGGGAAAACAACGTCGCGTGTGGCCATGGACCTCTCCATCGAAGTGCATCAGAACGGAGGTCCACGTTAGGCGCGTGCGCGGCGACGATAAATCGGCAGCATCGACCAACACTGTTTGTAGAATCCAAACAATCTAGGGAATGGGAGCAATGGTGGATCGATTTGATGCAATGCAGGCGTTTGCACGCGTGGTCGAGACCGGCAGCTTCACCAAGGCTGCCGAACACCTGCACATGAGCCGCGCCAGCGTGACCCAGTTGGTGCAGCAACTGGAGGCACGCCTACGGGTGACATTGCTCAACCGCACCACGCGCCGGGTACAGGTCACTGCCGATGGCGCGGCGTATTACGAGCGCGTGCTGCGTTTGCTTGCGGACATGGACGATGCCGAAACCAGTCTGTCTGCTGCAGCGACGTTGCCACGCGGGCGCTTGCGCGTGGATGTGCCCAGTCCGTTGGCGCGGCTGATCCTGATGCCGGCAATGCCGGCTTTTCATGCACGTTATCCGGATATCCAGCTGGACATGGGCGTGAGCGACCGACGCGTGGATCTGATCGGCGAAAACGTGGATTGCGTGATACGCGGCGGCACCATCACCGATCAATCGCTGATCGCGCGCCATGTGGGCGACTTGCTGGCAGGCGTGTATGCAGCACCCGCTTACCTGCAGCGGCTAGGTATTCCGACGCACCCGGCGGAGCTGGAAACTACCCAGCATCGCTGCGTCGGCTTTATGCGCTGGGGCAGCGGCAATACCGTGCCGTATGTGATGCAACGCGGCGACGAAGCGGTACGCGTACACGGGCGCCATGTGGTGGCCGCCGACGATGGCAATGCGTATCTCGCCGCCGGCCTGGCCGGCATGGGGGTGCTGTGGCTGCCGGTGTATATGGCCAACGCGCATGTTGCCAGTGGTGAGCTGGTGCCGATCTTTCAGGACTGGCAGCTGGAAGCCATGCCGTTGTCGATTGCCTTTCCATCCAACCGCCACGTCAGCGCCAAGCTGCGGGTGTTTATCGATTGGGTCATCGCGCTGATGGCCGAGCATGCGCCCTTGATACCGCGCACGCCACGCTAGCGCCGCGCATGTGCGTGGCGCTATTGCACCGTTTCGCGCCGCACCGGATACCGCCAACCAGTGATTGCCGCGTAGGGCGAGCGTGCATAGATCCACTGCAGGCGCGCATCGCCATCGGCGCGGAATGCAGCATCGTTGGCGAGTTTTTGCTCAAATGCGCTACGTAATGCGGCATCGCTGCGCAACACGCGTTCGCTGAACTCGACCAGCTCGGTGGCATACAGCCCGCTGTCGGGGCTAACGGCATGGCGGAAACGTCCGCTGGCCAGTAGCGAATCGCTGCTGCGCGGTTCCAATAAGGCCGCGGCCAACATGCGCATCGGTTGATCGGCAGGCACGCGGATGCTGCCGGCAGGAAAGACTTCCTCCGCATCGTGGGTCTGCGGGATCTGTTTGCTGTCTGCCTTGATGATGCGAATCTGCTGGACCGTACGCTGGGTCGGCTGCTGCAGGCGTTCGTAGTGGATGCCATGCGCATCGAGCAAGGCGAGCACGTCGTCGTTGCCGGGCGGAATCCACCACGCCACCGGGTACTGCACCGCCTGCGTTTGCCGGTAGCCGATCACCGGCATCGTCCAGGTCTCATCGCGGCCTTCCCAGCGCAATTCCGGCCGGCCGGAGACTGGCGACAGGGTGCGGGTATAGCTCACGCCTTTGAACGGGATGTGATTGATCGGCTGCGGTAGGCGTTCCCACGCCACCATCAATTCCTGCGGACGTGCGGCGCGATCCACACGCTTGGCTGCAGCGATTTTCTTTGCATCGCGACCAACCAAGCGCAGCGCTTCCTCGAGCAGAACGTAATCGCCGAGCACGCGCTGCCGGTACGACTTCAAGCGATGATTTTCCACCAGCACGGTGGGAATGCCGGCAAAGTCGCCGTAGCCGGTGGAATAACGTGGGCCTTCCGGCGAATGGCGCAAGCCCGAGCGCGGTGCATTTTCGTCGATCAGGCTGGGGTAGATCGCAGGCTCATGGCCCTGGCGGCGCAGTGCGGCGTTGATGGCCGGGGTGAAGCGCTGCTGCAGCCAGCCAGCAGTGGCGCGGGAGCGCGCATAGGTGCCCCAGCCGGCGAAGGTAAAGGTGATGTCGTACTGATGATCGAGCCCGCCGCTGACATGCAGGTCGACATAGAGCGCCGGGTCGAGCGTGTGCAGCAGCTTGACGATCGCGCGCGTTTCCGGCGTTTCCAGGTTGAGGTAGTCGCGATTGAGGTTGATGCCGCGCGTGTTGGTGTTCCAGCCCATGTGTTGCGGGCCACGCAATGCGGCGCCGATCAGCGGGTCGCGGTGTTCGTGGCCGTCGCTGTTGAGGATGGGCACGAACACGAAATCTACCTCGTCCAGCAGATCGTCTTTGCCGCGGTGTGCAATATCGCGCAGCAACATCAGGCCGGCATCTTTGCCATCGATCTCGCCGCCGTGGATGCCGGCCTGCGCCAGCACGACGGGTTTGCCGGGTGTGCCCTTGTGCGCGCGCACCAATAATAGGTCGCGCCCTTCACTGGTCTTGCCGAACACCTCCAGCGTCAGCAGCGGCGAAGCGTCAACCAGACGTTGCAGCCACGCACGCGTTTCGTCGTAGCTGGGCGTGCTGACGAAATCGCTGCGCTCCACCGGTGTGATCCACGGATCGTCTGGCGACACGATCAAGGCCTCGCTCGCACCCTGCCACGCGCGTACCGGCGGCAAAGGCGCGCGGGTATCGATGGGCTGGGCGTTGAGGTGTGTGGCGGCCAATACCGTGACGGCAAGCAGGCTGGCGACGCGTCGAGTAGCGCGCGATGTGCTGCATGCATTGGTGCTGGCGCGGGCGTGCGGGTCGGATGCGTGGAGAGCGTCGTGCGGGAGAAGGCTGCGCATATTGGAAGGCATGTGGGGCGTGAGTGTCTCGCGTGGGGATCGCTGTTGGTTGCCGGTGTCGGCGTGCGGCATTGATGCGCATGACGCTCGGCTGGGCGTGTCTGTTGCTAGGCGCTGGCTGCGCGCCTGCAGGAGGCACAACCAGCGCCATCCCAGTGGCGTCCAGGCCGGCGGCCACGGGCACTTTGCCAATCCTGGCCTTTGCGCAATGTGATAACGTATCATTCGTATCTCATTTCTCAGTCGTGCCCGCCAGTTCTCTGATGACCCCCGCGATTTCAATCTCCGACTTGCACGTCGCCTACCGTGACCGCGCTGTGCTGCAGGGGCTAAACCTCGACGTCGCACCCGGCACCGTCTATGCCTTGCTGGGCGGCAATGGCGCTGGCAAGTCGTCCACGCTGTCCACGTTGTTGGGCTTCGTCAAACCCACTTCCGGCAGCTTGCGGGTGGACGGCGTGGACCCGGTCGCCGACCCCGGCACGGCGCGTGCACGGCTGGCTTATTTGCCGGAAAACGTGGCGCTCTACGAGCATCTGAGCGCGCTGGAAAATGCCGACTATCTGCTCACCTTGGCCGGCCAGCGCCGCAGCCAGGCGGCCATCGGCGAGGCATTCGCGGCCGCTGGTCTGCAGCGCGATGCCTGGGCGCAGCGGCTGGCAGGGTTCTCCAAAGGCATGCGGCAAAAAGTGGCGATTGCAGTGGCCACGCTGCGCGAAGTGCCGGTGCTGCTGCTGGATGAGCCCACCTCCGGGCTGGACCCGCGTGCCATCGCCGACTTCAATCGCCTGCTGAGCAGCGTGCGTGAACGCGGCGGTGCGGTGTTGATGGTCACGCACGATCTGCTCGGCGCGGTGGATGTGGCCGACCGTATCGGCTTTCTCGAAAACGGCCGGATTCTCGACGACATCGGTGCTGGCGATAGCGGCTTCGATGTGCGTACCCTGCATGCGCGTTTCGCACGCCCGCAGGACCATGCTGCATGAGGCTGTCCGCATGAGTCCCGTGTTGTTGGTCGCGCGCGAGGAACTGCGCTTCATGGCGCGCAACCGCTCCGCTGCCATCGGCGTAGTGTTGTTGATGTTGCTCACCCTGGTGGCGGCGTTGACCGCTGCGCACCATCAACGCGAAGTTGCCGATTTCCGTGCGCGTCAGCAACACGCCGCACAGCAGGCATTCGAAGCGCAGCCGGACCGGCATCCGCACCGCGTGGTGCATTACGGCCATTTCATCTATCGCCCGTTACCGGCGCTGGCCGCATTCGATTCGGGCGTGGATGCGTTCACCGGCAACAGTATGTTTCTGGAAGGACACCGCCAGAACACCGCCAACTTCGGCGATGTGCGTCAGAGCTCGTTGCTGGTGCGCTTCGGGCAGTTGACGCCTGCCTTTGTGTTGCAGGTACTGGCGCCATTGATGCTGGTGTTTCTCGGCTATGGCGCAGTCGCGCGCGAGCAGGAAACCGGTACCTTGCGCGCGCTGTTGCTGCAGGGTGCCACGCGCCGGCAATTGCTTGGCGGCAAATATCTTGCGCTGGCGGCTGTGGCTGGCGCCTGCCTGCTGCCGGCCTTGGTCGGCCTGGCACCTATCGCGATGTTGCCGGGCCAGGCAGTGCTGGTCGCGCTGCTGGTGCTGGCCTATAGCGTGTACCTGCTGGTGTGGTGTGCGTTGGTGCTTGCGATATCGCTGTTGTGCCGACGCGGCCGCGATGCGCTGCTGGTGTCGCTGGCGGTGTGGGTGTGGCTGGCCTTGCTGGTGCCGCGCGTCGCACCGGACGTGGCCAGTGCCGCCTACCGCCTGCCGACCCGGTTGGCAACCGATGTGGCGATTCAGCGCGACCTGCGCACGCTCGGCGACAGTCACAACCCGGACGACCCGCACTTTGCGCAATTCAAGCAGCAGACGTTGGCCCATTACGGCGTGCAGCGCGTGGAAGACCTGCCGGTGAACTACAAGGGCTTGCTGGCGCTGGAAGGCGAGCGGCTGACCGCAAGCCTGTTCGAGCGCTACGCGGGCCGCGACGCATCCATTCAGCAGCAACAGAATCTGCTGGTACGCGCATTTGCGTTGCTAAGCCCGACGGTGGCGCTGCGCGAGGTGTCGATGACGCTGGCAGAAACCGATCTGCGCGCGCATCTGCGGTTCCTGGCGCAGGCTGAGCAGTACCGTTACACGCTGGTGCAACAACTCAATCAGTTGCAGGCCGATGCAGTGAGCATGGCCGACGACACCGCGCAGGATGCCGGCGCCGACCGCCGTAAGCGCATTTCGTCCGAGCATTGGCACGAGATTCCAGTGTTCGTCTTTCAGCCCGCGTCCACCACCGAAGTGATCGACACGGCAAGCGCGGCGCTTGGCCTGATCGGCGCCTGGTTGCTCGCTGCGCTCTGCATGTTGGTTGCAGCCGGGCGACGTGTGGGAGTCGCGCGCTGATGGTGCTGTGGAAATACGAGCTGCTGTTGCTGCTGCGCGCACGTGCGGCGCTTGCCGGCCTGTTGTTGCTTGCCGTGCTGACTATCTGCAGCCTGTTGTCCGGGCAGCGCGTGATTGCGGCGCAGCGCGACAATATCGCGAAGATTGCGGCGCTACAGCGCGAAGACAGCGCAGCGGTGGAAGACTATGTCGCGCGTTCCAACGATGCCGGCAGCGCGGCCTATTACAGTTTCTACCCCACTTGGGACACGCCATCGCCGTTAGCGTTTGCAGCGGTGGGCATGCGCGATGTTTCACCCTACATTTTGCGCGTGCGCGCGTTGGGGTTGGAAGCGCAGATCCATGATGGCGACAGCTACAACCCCGAGCTCGCCCTGGCCGGCCGTTTCGACTATGCGTTCGTGCTGGTGTTCCTGCTGCCCCTGTTCGTGATCGCATTGCTGTTCGATCTGCGTTCGGGCGAGCGAGACGCAGGCCGGGCCCGCATGCTCGCCGCACTGCCGGGTGCAGGCGCCGCGCTGCTGGTGCGGCGTGTGGTGGTTCGTGCCGCAGCGGTGCTGTTGTGCTTGAGCGTGCCGTTCGTTATTTTTGCCACGCTCAATGCGGTGCCGTTGCTGCAGCTTCTGGCAGTGCTGGCGCTGGGCGCAGGCTATCTGCTGTTCTGGGTAGTGCTGTCGGTGCTGGTCGGGCGCATCCAGTGGCGGCCTGCGGCGCATGCAACCGCATTGGCCACCTGCTGGGTGGTGCTGGCGTTGGTGGCTCCTGCGCTGGCGCATGTGGCGATCAATCAGGCGGTGCCAGTCAATCAGGGCAACGAGATTGCGCGACTGCAGCGCGAGACGGTCAACCATGCCTGGGATATCCCGCGCCAGGACACCATGCAGGCGTTCTATGCGCGCAATCGGCAATGGGCCGATTCGGCGCCGTTGACCGCGGCATTCCACTACAAGTGGTACTTCGCATTCCATGAAAATGGCGACCAGCAGGTGGCGCCGCAGGTGGCAGCGTATCGCCATGGTCTGCAGCGTCGCCAAGCGCTGGCGCAGCGCGTGGCCAGCGTGCTGCCGCCGGTTGCGCTGCAGGCCGCGCTGACGCGCCTGGCCGACACCGATCTGCAGGCGCAGCTGGCGTATCAGGACCGCGTTCGCGCGTATCACCGGCTGCTGCGCACGTTCTACTATGGCTATCTGTTCCGCGACCGCCCGTTTACGCGCGACGACTTCGAGCGTGCGCCACGTTTCGATGCAACGGCCGATCCTGCTTCATAGCGACAGCCGCGCTTTACCTCT
The DNA here is from genome assembly GCF_002846205.1 of Xanthomonas prunicola. Lineage (GTDB taxonomy): Bacteria > Pseudomonadota > Gammaproteobacteria > Xanthomonadales > Xanthomonadaceae > Xanthomonas > Xanthomonas prunicola. Next base: position 1,258,126 of record NZ_PHKV01000001.1, on the reverse strand, counting down.
CGCTTGTTTTCACTTGCGATCCAGGCGTGCTGCGCCCAGGTCTTTCAGGAGTTTGCCCGATGCCCGTGTTCTCGCGCCGCCGCATGCGGCACACGCTGCCCTTGCTCAGCCTACTGGCCTGCGCCTGCAGCATTGCCTGCGGGCAGGCCGCCGAGTTGCAGGCGCGCGATCTGGACGCGGTGCAGGTGCGCAGTCAGTACGCGCCATACCGCGCACTGAGCATTACCGGTGCTACCAAGACCGATGCGCCGCTGCGTGATTTGCCGATCAGTGCGCGTGTGCTTGATCGGACCTTGCTGGACGATGCCGGTGTTACCGATCTGGCTGGTGCACTGGAGCTGGCCAGCGGCATCACCAAGGCCAACAACCTGGGTGGGCTGTGGGACAGCTATTCGATGCGCGGCTTTACCGGCGACCCGAACTTCAGTTCGGACTATATGGTCAACGGCTTCAATGCCAGCCGCGGTTACAACGGCCTGCGGGATGCGGCCAACACGCAGAGCATCGAAGTCATCAAGGGGCCGGCGTCGGCCTTGTACGGCCGTGGCGAGCCGGGTGGGGCGGTCAACATCATCACCAAAAAGCCGTTTTTTCAAGCGCAGAACAGCGTGGATGTGTCGGCGGGCCGCTTCGACAATCATCGTGCCGCGGTCGACAGCACCGGCCCACTGAGCGAGAGTCTCGCGTACCGCTTGAACGTGATGCACAAGGATCAGCACAGCTTTCGCGACACCGTCGACAGCGATAACACCTTGCTGGCGCCGTCGCTGTTGTGGATGCCGACACCCGAGACCACGGTGTCGTATGAGCTGGAAGCCGTGCGGATCCATGCGCCGTTCGATCGTGGCGTGACTGCCATCGACGGCGATGCCAACCGGCTGCCGGCGTCGCGTTTTCTGGGCGAGCCGCGCGATGGCGATATCGACCTGCATTCCACCGGGCACCAGCTGTTCGTGGTGCATGGTTTGAATCAGACATGGTCGTTGCAGGGTGGGGCGACCTACCGCGATAGCGGCATGCACGGATTTTCCACCGAACCCTGGACGCTGCAAGCCGACCAGCGCACCTTGCGCCGCGAACGCCGGTATCGTGATTACCAGGGCCGCGATATCGCCGCGCGTGCGGAACTGCTTGGCAGCCTGCAGGCGGGTAGGGTCACGCATAACGTGTTGTTCGGCATCGACGGCAACCGTTTCGACGACAGCCGCTTTCAGCAACGCGCCCGTTCTGCGACGACGCCATACAGCATCGACGTGCTGGCGCCGCGTTACGGCGTGGCACAGCCGGGGCGGCTGGCCACCATCACCGATACCGATGAGCGCCAGCAGGTGTGGGGCGTATACGCGCAGGATCAGATCGATCTGGGCGCGCGCTGGAAAGCCTTGCTCGGCCTGCGCTACGACCACTACCAGCAAGACCTGGACAATCGCTTGCGCGGCACGACCCAGCGCGCATCCGACGGCGTGGTGAGCCCGCGTGCAGGTCTGACTTTCCATGTCGACGATGCGCTTTCGCTGTATGCGAGTGCGGCAGCGGGCTTTCGCCCCAACAGCGGTGTCGGCGCCAACGGGCAAAGCTTTGCACCGGAAAAGAGCCGCTCGCTGGAGACAGGCTTGAAATACGTGCAGCCCGGCGATGGCCTGGAAGCCACGCTGGCCGCGTTCCGCATCGACAAGAAAAACGTGTTGAGCCTGGACCCGGCCGACACCAGTTTTTCGCTACCGGTAGGCGAAATGCGCAGCCAAGGCATGGAGCTGGATCTGCTCGGGCGACTAACCCCGCATCTGGCCGCATCGGTGGGCCTGGCTTGCACCGATTCACACGTCACGCGCAGCAGCGCGGCTGCCGCCGGCACCGGACTGGCCGAGGGCCGGCGATTTCCGAATGTGCCGCGTTTCAGCAGTAACGCATTCTTGAACTACGAGCAGCCGCTGACGGGCAAGCGTAGCGCGGCGATAGGGCTGGGCGTGTCGCACACCGGCGAACGGCTAGGCTCGGTGGATAGCAATACCGATTTTGTGTTGCCGGCATACACCGTGTGGCGCGTGGTCGGCCATTACGATGTGAGCGACCGGCTACGCCTGTATGCCAAGGTCGAGAACCTCACCGACCGCCGTTACGCTGCATTTTCGTACAGCGAGCAGTGGGTGTATCCCGGAGCGCCGCGGAGTTGGACGGTGGGTGCGCATTTGCGGTTCTGATTCGGATTCCAGCGCAAGCAGAATCCGGCAATCGACACCTGAGCCAGTGCGGGGGATGCAGGCGGTAGTGACGGCATCGATGCTCGGATCGATGGCGTGCGGCACTCCAGGTTATCGCTGCGCGCCGTTCGCTGGTTCCATGAATTCGTCCGTGCGTCCGTGCGTAATCGCAGTTGCAGTTGCGATAGCAATTGCAATTGCACCTTGATTCAAACGCAGCAGACGTTGCCGCAGCACAGGCGCGTAAGCGAGGTCATACTCAACACGCTGGTGTCCAGCCAAGCCCTGTGCCGAGATGCATCTTTGAAATCAGGCTGCTTTGCGCGTACGCCCGATATGCAGTGTGCTCGACCTGCCGTTCTAACCGCGTCGCTTCGACGGGCTCTTGCTGCGTTTCTTGCCCGAGGTCGCCGGCACAGCCTCTTCGTTGGCCAACGCGCCGCCGGTATGCAGCTGCTCCAGCCACGACAACGCGTCGACATAGCCCAGGAAATGCTGCAAATAGCCGGGCGAACACTCACGCATCAGCGTGATGCAGCGGTGCACCAGTACGCTGGAATTGAGTGGGCCGGCATCCTTTGGGGCATCCTGCAGCGACTGTCGCACCTGGCTGGCGGTGCGCACGGTGGTCCAGGTGCGGCGGAAATCGTCCAGTGCCGGCAGCTCCGGAAACAGCATGGCATCTGCGCTGGCGGTCTTGCGGCTGTCCACTTCCATCAATGCCGCATGCCCGGCCATCTGCGCGGTGAGTGCACCCAATGCGCTGGCCTGCGACGACGCTGGCGTTGACGCCGCCGCCGCACCCTTGCCGGCATGGCGAGGCGTTGTCTGCTGCAGCGCTGCCGCATAACCATCGACTAACGCGCCGAGCTTGTACTCCAGCACCTCACGCACTGCATCGGCCTGCGCATCGGCACGCGCTGCCAAGGATTCCATCAGATGGAATCGCACCGGATCCAGCTGATCGGCGCCCTGGCTGCGCCAGCGCTCCAGTTGGGTGCGTGCGGGGAGTGCTGATTTGCTCATCGCGGTGCAGCGGTTGCTGCGGGCCGAGTCGATGCCCCTTTGCGCGACGATGACGGCCGCGCGATCGGCGCGATCTCCACGCGTCGGTTCTTTGCGCGGCGGGTTTCGTCGGCGTTGGAATCTACCGGTTGCTGCGAGCCGAATGCGGCCGCAAACACAGAGGATGCGGGTACGCCTTCGGCGATCAAGGCACGCGTGACCGTGAGCGCGCGTTGCGCGGACAATTCCCAGTTGTCGGCGTAGCGACGGTTGCCGCCCAGCACCGGGCGGTCGTCGGTAAAGCCGCTGACCATCAGGATCTCTTCGCGCGCGCGCAGGTAGTGCGCCAATGGCGCGGCGAGCGACTTCAACACCTCGCGTCCTTCGGGCTGCAGTTCATCGGAGTTGAACGCGAACAGCACATTGCCGCGAATGCCGATACGGCCATCGACCAGGGTCACGCGGCCGGCGGCCAGCGGTGCGGCCAGTGCCTGTTCCAGCGTCTGGCGACGTTGCGCTTCGGCCTGACGTTGTTTGACGGCTTCGTCCAGGCGGCTAGACAGCTGCAACTGCACACCGATCACGCCGACCAGGATCAGCACGAACGCGCCCAGCAAAACCGACATCAGGTCGCCGAACGCTGCCCAGATCGGGGTGCCCAGCTCGCCGTCGTTTTCGATCTCGTCGCTCATGCTGTTTCTGCTTCGCCGGTCTCGCTACGTCCGCGATCGAGCTGGCGCAGTTCTTCGATGATCTGCTTCTGCGACAGCATGCTGAGGTCGACCACTTCGCGCGCCTGCGCAACGTAATAGGCAAGCTGGTCGTCGCTGCGTGCCAGCGACGCATCCAATGCAGTGGCGACATGCTGTAGCCGCGCGTTGAGCTCGCTGGTGGTGCCACTGAAGAGCTGCACCGCCATGCCGAAGGCTTCGCCCAGGCTGGCGACTTCCACCGCACTGCCGCTGACATGTGCGGCCACCGCGCCGAGCTTGCCGGTTTCGCTGCCGATCTGCTCGGTGAGCTGGTTGCCCACGCGCTGCAGTAGGTCGGCCGAGGTGGTGACCAATGCATCCACCGCTTCGCGTTGCTCGGTCGAGGCGTGATTGACCGCGTTGAGCAAGGTGTCCAAGGTCGCAAGCAGCTTGCTGCGTTCTTCCAACATGGCGACGTCGCGCACCATGCTTTCGGACAGGCTTTGGCGTAGCTCGGCGACGACGTCGGCTGCGGCTTTCGGCGCTTCGGAGGCGATCTGCATCAGGCGTGACACTTCGGTGATCGTCGCGCTCGCCTGTGCCTGCGCCTGCGTCGACAGCTCGCTGGCGGTGCGGGCCAGGGTGTCGCAGATGGCTTGCTGTTGCTGGGCGACGCGCTCGCCGGTCTGTTCCCATTGTGCGGTCAAGGCGGTGCTCATCGCGCCGAAGCGCTCGCTCCACAACGCCAGGCGCTCGGTGTCACGGGTTTCCAGGGCCGTCTGCAGGTCGGTGTGCGATTGCTGCAAGGTGCCGACCAGGGCCGCCGCATGCGTGTCGAAACTGGCGGTGGCCGCGGCCAGTGCGCTGTGGTGTTGGCTGGACAACGTCGCGCTGGCCTGTTGTTGCTGGGCCAGTGCATCGCTCCACACGCTGGCGGTGTCGCTGCTGGATTGTTCCATGCGCTGTGAGACCGCATCCACCAACGCGGCGGAACGTGCCTCGAAGGTGCTGACGAATTGCGCGAGCGTGTTTTGCAAGTCCTGGGTGAGCGCGTGATTGGCGCGCTGCTGTTCGGTCACCGCGGTCGTCCATGTTGCCGCTGCAGTGGCGGTGCTGGTTTCGAAGCCGCTGCTCAACCCGTCCAGCTGCTGCTGCACGGCCTGCTGCACGCCTTCGTGCAATGCGCTGGTTTGCTGCGCCAGTTGCTCAAGGGTGGCGTGCAGTTGCGTGCCGAGCGCTTTGGTGGCGCGTTGCTGTTCGGCAAGCACGGCGGCCCAGGTGTCGGCAGTGGCCGCGGTGCTGCGGGCAAAACCATCGTCGAGTGCGCTCAATTGCTGCTGCACGGCCTGGGTGACGCTGTCCTGCACGGCAACGCTGCGCTGGTCGATCTGTTCCAGCGTGCCCTGCAACTGCTCGGTCAATGTGTGCTGCGTGCGTTCCTGCGCGGCCAACGCCACCTGCCAGTGTTCGGCGGCCGTGCGTGCGCTCTGCTCGATGGCTGCACTCACCCCGAGCAACTGCTGTTGCACGGCGCTGCTCACGCCCTCCTGCAAGGCAACACTGTGCCCGGCAATCTGTTCCAGCGTGGTCTGCAGCTGCGCGTTGTGGGTCTGCTGGGCGCGCTCCTGCGCAGCCAGTGCCGTACTCCAGTGCTCGGCTGCAGTGCTGGCGCTGGTCTGGAAGCCATGGGTGATACCGTCCAACTGTTGCTGCACGGCTTGGGTGACGTGCGCCTGCAATGCGGCGGTGTCGCGCGCGATGCTGGTCATGGTGGCTTCCATCGCCGGCTGCAACGCCGCACCGACGGCGCGTGCGCTTTCGGCGACACCGGCCTGCAGCGATTGCTCCATTGCGGTGGCCAGCCGCGCATAGGCCGCTTCGCTTTTTGCGTGAAAGTCCGCCTGCTGTGCGGCCAGGCGTTCTTCGGCAGCAATGCTGTGCTGCTCGATGTTGTGCATCAGCGCCTGCAGCCGGTCGATCAAGGCCGGCATCAAGGCGCTTTGCTGCTGCTGCAGCTTGAACGCTTCGCCACGTTGATGCGCATCCGAATGCGGATGCAGCTCGGAGGCGATTTTCAGATCCAGCCGCTGCACCGCCTGCAGGCGCTCGCGCCGGCACAGTGCCGACAGCAGACCCAGCATGGCCGATGTCGCCACGCCGGCAATCGAGGTGCCGAATGCAAATGCCAGGCCTTCCACCGGTGCGGCGAGCGAGCCGCGGATGGCCTGCAGGTCGGTGGCGCTCTGCAATGCAAAACCGGTGCCCTTGAGCGTGGCCATCATGCCGAGCAGCGTTCCGAGCATGCCGAGCAACACCAGCAAGCCGACCAGATACGGCGTCAGCGCCGGTGCCGGCAACGCGACGCGCTCGCCCTTGATGCGCAGGCGCACGGCATTGCGCAGGCTCGGGTGAACCGCCTGCAGCCATTCGCTTAATGCCGAAGGTGCAGTGATCAGTCCGTCGACTGCCGCTTCCAGCGTCGCAGTGGCCTGGCGGTAGCGATACAGCTCCAGTGCGCCGGCCACGTAACAAGCGCCGATCACCGCTGCGACGCAGGCGCCGAGCGGGTTGGAGCCGAGATAGCCGATGCCGACCCAGCAAACAGCCAACAGGCCGACGAGAAACACACACACGTGTACGAGAGTTCTGAACATGACGTCCCAGTTAGCGGGTACGAAGCGCTGCAAGCAGGCCTTCGATCGGGTGAAAACGAACATCCAGTTCGGCGAGCAACACGCTCTGCATGTCTTTGCGGAAGACCTCCAGCCAGCCATCGGACACCGCGCGTGGTGCGGCATCGTCATCGGCTGGCGGGTAGTGCGCCGGCGCCGCATCGCGCAAGCGTTCGAAATGTGCGCCAAGCAGGCTCGGCACGGTGTTCAACAAGCTCTGCTCGCGCGGGCTCAGGGTCAGCTCCATCACCGCGTCCACTTCGGCCAGCCGAGCCATGTCGGTGGAGACCACTGCAAGCAGATCACGCAGGCGCCCGCGCAAATCGCCGGTGGCGGTGCGCATGGCGCGTTGCATGGCCAGGTAATGTTGGCGGAACGGCGCGTAGTCGGGCGAAGCGGCGGGTGCGTCTGCGACTACGGCATTGCGGGCCTCGGCACGCATGCGCACAACCAGCGCGTCCAACTCGGCCACGCTGCTGGTGGCCAGCCCGCTGCGCACGCGTGCGCAAGCCTGCGCATCGAGCGGGCGCGGTTCGGGCAGGTCGTCGGTGTCGGGGAGCTTGCCGTCTAGCGCCTTGGACACAGCAACTGCCCGCGTCCAATCGATCCACTGGCTCAGCCTGTCGGCCAGCGCATGGTTGGATTGGGCGATGTGCGCATCGCTGAGGCGAGCAAGCAGGCGAATGAACGCCGGGCCCGACAAGGGCGCCCGTGGAGAAACTTTCGCCATTCTTCCGTTCAAAAACCGGGCATTTTACACGGGAATGCGCACAGCTCGGCCTGGTGCGCGGCAGCTGACGACAAACCGCAGGGGCCACCTGTGGTGGCATTCAGCCGTTCAGCCGAGCTGGTGTGGGGCGGCGAGCGAACATGTGGCGGCCGGCTCGCCCCCTGCGCGACACTCGGCCGGCCCGCACTGGCGGTGGTATAGGCAGCCCCAACCGCAAGGCGCCGCGGCAAACACCTGTGAGCTCCGTAACCAATTCAGGTTCAGATGTGCTGCCGTTTGGCTGACCCGGTTTTGTAAGGTGAACAGGTATAAGCTGCGGTCCGGGAAATCCCCAACGAGGTAACCTAATGGACCGCTCCGACAGACAACTGTCCGATCTGCTGGTCTTGGAGCTGCAAGGGTTCCACGATGCCTATGGCAATGGGCCGGACTTCTGGGACGCATATCAACGCATCATGGGCATCGCGGCGCAGGCCGGCGGCAACATGATCGCACTGGCCAACGAAATGGCCTCTCTGGCGCAACGGCTTGGCGCGACCAAGCGCGCAGAGCTGCTGTCACCGTCGATTCCTTCGCGGGATGGCTGCGCCTACACCGAAGCATGATGTTTGAGTTCTGGCTGCTGCGGTAGTGGCGTGCTCGTGCAGGTGCCTGCAGGGTGACGCAGATCAGCAGCTGCCGTCGTCGCGTTGTTGTGGTGATCGCTATGCCTCTCGCATCTGCTCTGCGATCGCGGCGGGATGCGACTACGCTCCCGAGATAAACCCGGTGACGCAGCACGTGAGGCGCTGTATCGATCTGCATGCAGCGGCAAATGCGGGGCAGATCGCCATCGCCGACGTCCCTGCAAGGCAGGCATTGGACCAGGTGATCAGGGCGCTGCACCGTGCGATGCGATCCCTGCAGTCGCCCAGCCGGTGTTGTGCTGCAGATGGTGCAGCTGAAGCGACAGGCGCAGCACGCCTGCTCCCCCTGCGCCGCTTACTTGGCGTCGGCTTCGACGGCCGGTTTGATTGCAGCTGCCGGCGCAGACTCTGGCGCGTCGCGCTTCTTTTCGCGACGCAGCGGTGTATCGCCTAATCGTTCGATTGCGCCACCGGATTGCTGAAACGCTGCCAGATCGGCGGCTAAACGCTGTTCCGACAAGCGCGGCTTGCCTGGCTGGTTACTGACGGTCATCGACTGGCGGCGGGAATTATTCATCGCGAATCCTCATGCGTTGTACAGCGTCAAGGGAATGCCCCGGCGGCGTTGGTCGTCGTAGGTGGCACGCACGTCGCGGCAATACGGGCCGGACATGACGAAACGCCGACAGATCGCCGGCCGCGTCTCGTAGATCGAGCAACACATGCGCGCAGCGTCGATGGCCACGCACCAGCCTTCCTCGTCGCGCGCCATCACGTGCCAGCCCTGTGGCGTCACGCTGGTGAGATGCTGTGGAATGCGGTCGGATGGATCGACCATGACGGTGAGCCGGCAACAGACGGCGTCGCAGCGTTCGCAGAGATTGTCGATGGAAAAGGCCAGATAGAATGAGGGCGACACCGGATTCCGGCCGCCTATGCACCATACACCCTGGACGCGTCAGGGTGTGAACCGACGCCGCGCAGCAGCAGGTGTGCTGGGCAACTGGATGGTCCGCGCTGTTGGGAGCCGGAATTTCCAGGCCATTGCTGCCTGCGGCAAGCAACATACCTGCAGGCGGCGTTCCGTGTGGAAGCACAGCCCAGCAACGATGCGCCGTTTGTCCGAGATGGCCGCCTGGCTGTGCCGCATCCGGCGGTAGTGCGTCGCCGCAGCGGTTGCAGTGCGTGTGGCGCATCACGTTGCCTTTGTCGTTGATGCGCGAAGACGCTTTCACCTGTGCCAACACGGCGCGCCGTAGCGTGGACATCCGCATCACCCATCAGGAAAGCGCAATGCGTACATCCAATCAGATTCCGTCCACGCACGATCAAGCCAACGGTCACGATCAGGCGCAGCACGACAAGAAAAAGCAGGACGCGCTGCAAGACGAAGCGGTGGAAGAAACCTTCCCGGCCAGTGATCCCGTATCGCCGTTCGTGCCGGCCAAACCGCTGGATTGAGCCTGTTCGGCAGCGCGCAACCGCAGTACAGAAACGCAGACGGCGCACTCGATGACCGCGCCGTCTGCATCTGCAACATTGCTGCGCTTACGGCGTGAGCACGACCTTGCGGCAATCGTCCTGTTTCTTGTCGAATAGTTCGTAGCCACGCGCTGCGTCAGCCAGCGGCATGCGGTGCGAAATAATCGAGCTGGGCTTGAGCTGACCATTGCCGATGCATTCCAGCAGATGCGGCATATGCTTTTGCACATGCGTCTGGCCCATCTTGAAGGTCAGGCCCTTGTCGAACGCATCGCCAAACATGAAGGCGTGGATGAAACCGGCATACACGCCCGGCACGCTCACCACACCGCAGCGACGGGTCGCGGCAATGCATTGCCGGATCGCCACGCCGCTGCTGCCTTCCAGCTTCAAATTGGTGAGCGCTGTTTCGATTGCGCTGCCTTCGGCTTCGAAGCCGACCGCCTCAATGCTGGCGTCCACGCCGCGGCCATCGGTTTGCGAGACGATCACATCGGCCGGATCGTCGATGTCGTCGAAGTTGATCGGAATCACGCCATAGGTCTTGGATGCGAAGTCGAGGCGATACGCGTGTCGGTCGACCATGAAGATACGTTCGGCCCCCAGCATGCGGCAACACGCTGCGGCCATCAGGCCGACCGGACCCGCGCCGAAGATGGCAACGGTAGAACCCTGTTTGACGCCGGCATCGATCACCGCCTGGTAGCCGGTCGGCAGGATGTCGGACAAGAACAGCACCTGCTCGTCGTGCAAGGCATCCGGTACCACCAGTGGGCCGACATTGGCCTTGGGCACGCGCACATATTCGGCCTGGCCACCGGATAAACCACCGTACAAATGGCTGAAACCGAACAGCGCTGCAGGCGGGCGCATGTCCTTGTGATTGAGCGCAGCGCCCTTGCCGGTATTGGTGGTTTCGCAGGCCGAAAATTCCTGCAGAACGCAATGGAAACAGCGCCCGCAGGCGACTACGAATGGAATGACCACGCGGTCGCCGGGTTTGACTGCCGTGACATCCGGGCCAACCTCTTCGACGATGCCCATGAATTCGTGGCCAAGGATGTCACCGGGACGCAGGTCGGGAATCTTGCCGCGGTACAGATGCAGATCCGAACCGCAAATGGCGGTGGCGGTAACGCGCAGGATCAGGTCGTCGCGTTCGACCAATAACGGATCGGGCACGGTTTCGACGCGCACATCGTGTGCGCCGTGGTAGTTGAGGGCAAGCATATCTATTGTCTCCTGTGGACGTGAGGACGCGGCAACGACCTTCAGTGTTTGTGCGATCGCGTTAAGCCTGTCAGCACGGCACGTGGGCGCGGTGTGCACGCGCTCGCTCACCGACGCCCCGTTGATGCGCAGGTCACGTCTGGATAACTCCCGCGCTCGCACGCTCATTCGACGCGCTGGAACGCGGGCATTTAGCTGACGCAACCATGCGGACTCGACAATCACCGACCAAGCGCGAGGAAAGCGCGCGATCAACAGGAGACAGCAATGGGAATTTTCAAGATGGTGACGGCAGGCGCAGTGGGCTACGTCGCGTACAAGGCTTGGCAGCGTCGTCAGGGCCTGGCAAGCGATGCACAGGGCCGGCAGCAACATGCAGTAGCGGTGGTCGGTGCAACGCCACCGCACGGCGATCCGTTGCGCGACAGCGTGGACGACTCGCGCGACCGCAAGCAGGCGCTGGGTGCGCTAGCCGTGTTCAATGAGAACGAGCGCACGCTCGCACAGCTGGCGGTGGTGAAGGGAGTGGAAGGAGAGGTGCTCGCGTTCGCGCGCAAGATGGATGAGGCCCATAGTGCCGCGCTGACCGACCTTAGCCGTTTTGCTCCGGACCGAAATGGCACGCTTGGCCAAGCCGCCGCCGTAGGCGCAGAGGGTGCGCGCAAACGCCTGCAAAATCTGCATGGGCAGCAGTTCGCATCGCAGTATCTGCAGTCCAGCGTGGAAAGCCACGAGCAGGCCTTGGCCTTGCTCGATACGCAGCTGAGCAGCGAGCCGGGCTCCAGTGACCTGGGCAAGGAGTTGCAGCGCGCACGCGAAACCATTGCCGAGCATCTGGAACACGCCAGGGCGCTGCGTGCCAAGCAAGGCCAGCCGCACTGATCGCGCGTCATGTCGGAGATCAGAACGATGGCGCAGCCTGCTATAAACGCGCTACTCGTACGCGCTGCGCAGATTCGGCAACGTGATCACTACGTTGCATGATGAATGACAACCGGGCTGAATGATGTATGCGAGAACCAAGACAGGCAGCGAACGTTGCCTGTTTTTTGGTGAAAAACCGAGAGGAATTACACGGTTGAGTTGTTCTTCAAAGACTTCGAGCCCAGCGTGTTGCGTCTGCTTGGTCACCCGGCACGCAACTGCGCTTATAGTGCTACGTATGCAAGAGAAGGCGGCACCAACCATGCTAGTGATCGCCAAAGGTTAGACACGCGAAGCGAAAAGCCCGCATCGCTCCAGAAGCGACACGGGCCTGGTAACAGTGCGGCGGCGGGCGGCGTTACAGCGTTACCGCGCCACCAGAGATCGTCAGCAAGGTGCCCGAGGTGTAACTGGCCGTATCGGCCGCCAGCATGACGTAAGCCGATGCCAGTTCAACCGGCTGACCAGGGCGCCCCATCGGCGTTTGCGAGCCGAAGTTTTCAACCGACTCTTCGTCCATGCCGGAGGGGATGAACGGCGTCCAGATCGGGCCCGGCAGCACCGCATTGACGCGGATGTTCTTGTCCGCCAACACGCCGGCCAGGCCGATGGTGAGGTTGGCCAGCGCGCCCTTGGTTGCGGCATAGGGCAGGATATTCGGAGTGGGTTTCTTCGACTGCACCGAGGCGGTGTTGATAATGGATCCGCCATCGGTCATCAATGGCACCGACAAGCGCACCAGGTTGAAGACCGCATGCACGTTGGTGTCGAACGTTTTGCGCCACTCGTCTAGAGTGATGTCGTCGAAACTTTCGAAATACTTCTGGTAACCGGCGTTATTGACCAGAATATCCAGGCCGCCCAGTGTGCTATTGACCTTGTCGATCAATCCTACGGCCTGACCGGGATCGCTGATGTCGCAGCCCACCAACAGTGCCTTGACGCCGGCCTTTTCGATCAATGCGCCGATCCGCGCTGCATCTTCTTGCTCGTCGGGCAGATAGGCAATTGCCACATCGGCCCCTTCTCGTGCATAGGCAATGGCGACCGCGGCGCCAATGCCGCTGTCGCCGCCCGTGATCAACGCGCGCTTGCCCTTCAGCTGGCCGTGGCCCACATAGCTATCTTCGCCATGATCCGGGCGCGGGTCCATTTTTTCGGTGCGGCCGGGAAAGCTCTGTTGCTGCGGCTTGAAGGGCGGGCGTGGATAGGTGGGTACAGGCATTGTTGTCTCCTGACGGTAGGATCGTTGATGAGCCTCAGTGTGGTCACGCAAACGTAAACATCCGGGCTAGGCGATGTCGGCGTCGTGTGTGTGCCATATCGCGGCATGCCCGCTACATCCATCTCATCGAGGATGTTGGTGCGAGCGGTGCAAGGTGGATGCACACAAACTTCATGCGTTTTTTGCCGACGACGCTCGATACTGCGCGCATCGTCAGGAGGTCATCCATGTTCTTGCGCCGGAATGGGCTGTCGTTGTGTCTGCTTGGGCTGACCGTGTTCTTTATTGGGTGCCAAATCTACGCGGGGCTGCACGCTTACAATGACGAGTTACGCGAACAGGGGCAGCCCACGCTGTTGCTCTTTGCGTATCTGCACAGCCCGCATTTCATGTCTGCACTGTTCGAGAACTGGGAGAGCGAATTCTTGCAGATGGGCATGTATGTGTTGCTCACCGTGAAGTTGCGTCAGGTGGGCTCTGCCGAATCGCGTCCACTCGATCCTGCCGACGAAACCACCGAGATCAAACCCGGAGCCACGCCCTGGCCGGTGCGCGTCGGTGGATTGTGGCGACGCCTGTACGACCACTCGCTGGCGATCGCGTTTGGCGCGTTGTTCCTGATGAGCTTCGTGCTGCACCTGGTGGGGAGTTGGCGGCTGGAGGTGCTGGAACATGCGCAGAAGGGGTTGCCACCGCTCACGATTTTCGCGCACTTCACCAGCGCGTCGTTCTGGTTCGAATCCATGCAGAACTGGCAGAGCGAATTCCTGGCGGTGTTCTCGCTGGTGGTGTTGACCATCTGGTTACGGCAAAAAGACTCTCCGCAGTCGAAGCCGGTGGAGGCGCCGCATTCGCAGACTGGCGGGTAGAGCAGCAATCACATCTGTAGCGCGGTCGCCAGACGCTCGTAGCAGGGCATCTGCCTTCATGTGATCACCACATCAATCAGCACGCACTTCACGCCGCCACCTGGCTCCGTTCACTACGGTGCAATGCCTGCCCGCCTAGCGTTGGATCACAACGAACAGTCAGGAGAAGAGCGTGGGTAGCGAACCGAAGAAGCCGTGGGGTCCGGCGGATGATCAGAAAAAGCCGTTCACGCCGCAGGAGCGTCGCAATGAGGATGTCGAATGGAAAGCGCATGACATGCCCGACGAAGACCGTGACGTAAACAAGGCCGACCCCGAGCACGACTATGAGCGACCGGATGGCTCGGAAAAACGCTGACGCACATCAGCAGCATCACCAGCGCCCGCATCTGTGTGTGTGCCTGTGCGTATTGCATCTTGCACGTGTCTCAGTCCCGCACCATCTCAGTGGTGATGGTGATAACCGACGTCGGCGGCGATCTTGCCGCGGAACACACGGTACGACCACACGGTATAGCCGAGCACCAGCGGTAGCAGGATCACCAGGCCCACCATCGGGAAGATTTGCGACGACGGTGGCGATGCTGCCTGCCAGATGGTGTAACTCGGCGGCACCAGGTAAGGCCACATCCCCAGCACCAGGCCGATAAAGCCCAGCACGAAGATCGCCAGGGTGAGCAAAAACGGCGAGGCATCGCTGCGCGAGCTGGCGCTGCTGCGCCACAGTGCGAGCGCGACGACCGCGGTGATCAGCGGAATTGGCGAGAGCCACCAAAAATTGCCGTGTTCGAACCAGCGCGCCATCACATGCGAGCTCAGGAACGGCAACCACGCGCTGACCAGCACCACGAACGTCACCACCACACCCACCAGCGGTTTGGTCAGTTGCCTTGCCAAGGTGTGTGTGCGGCCTTCGGTCTTGAGAATCAGCCAGGTGCTACCGAGCAGCGCATAACCAAACACCAGCGCGGCACCGGTGAGGATGGTGAACGGGCTGAACCAGCCGAACACGCCACCGGTATAGCGCCCGTTCTCCAGCGGCATGCCTTCCACCAGCGCACCCAGGATGATGCCTTGTGCGAAAGCGGTCAGGATCGAACCGGCAATAAACGACAACGTCCACAGCCGACGCGAGCGCTGCGCCTTGAAGCGGAACTCGAACGCCACGCCGCGGAACACCAGCGCCATCACCATCAACAGCACCGGGAGATACAGGCCGGACAAGATCACCGCATACGCCGTGGGAAAGGCGGCGAACAGACCAGCACCGCCAAGCACCAGCCAGGTCTCGTTGCCGTCCCAGATCGGCGCGGCCGTGTTCATCATCAGGTCCACTTCCTGCTCGTCACGCGCGAACGGTGCCAGCATGCCCAGGCCGAGCACGAAGCCGTCCAGCACCACGTACATCAGCACGCCGAAGCCAATCACGCCGAACCACACCACCGGCAGCCAGTAACTCAGTTCCATGGCGTGTTCTCCTGTTCCAGTGACGTGTCTGCCGCAGACAGCGGGCGTGCCGGCGTGTGCTCGCCACCGGCCACATCCGGACCGCCGCGGCTCGCTTGCGGCCCGGCGCGCACCAGCTTGGTCAGATAAAAGATGCCGAAGCCGAACACGAAGGCATAGCCCAAGACGTACACCAGCAGCGACACCGCCACCGTCACAGGCGACTGCGGGCCCACTGCATCGGCAGTGCGCAGCAGCCCGTACACCACCCATGGCTGGCGCCCGATCTCGGTGACAAACCAGCCAGCCACCAACGCCATGAATCCGGCGGGCAACATGAGGTTCCAGGCCAGGATCAGCGCCTTGGCATGCAAGCGTCCGCGCCACCACGCAAGGGCCGAGATCCAGGCCAGCACCAACATCGCCATGCCCAGACCCACCATGATGCGGAAGGCGAAGAACACCGGCGCCACCGGCGGCCGTTGATCGCGCGGCACCGAGGTCAGTGGCGCGATGTCGCCGTCTGCGCTATGGGTCAGGATCAGGCTTCCCAGTCGCGGGATGGCCACCTCGTAATCGTTGCGCTCGGCCTCGGCGTTGGGCAGCGCAAACACCACCAACGGCACCCCGGCACCATTGCCTTCGCTATGCCAGTGCGCCTCCATCGCGGCCACCTTGAGCGGCTGATGTTCCAGCGTATTGAGTCCGTGCTGGTCGCCCACCAGGACCTGGATCGGAAGCACGATGGCGGCAAATGCCACAGATAAGCGCAACATGCGCGCGCCTGCATCCACATGCAGTCCCTTGCGCACGTAATGAGCGCCGACGCCGCCAACCACGAAGCAGGTGGTGATGAACGAACCCAGCGCCATGTGCACCAGTCGATACGGAAACGACGGATTGAAGATGATCTGCATCCAGCTGACCGGCTGCACGATGCCGTTGACCAGCGCGTAGCCGCGCGGGGTGTGCAGCCAGCTGTTGGACGACAGGATCCAGAAGGTAGACACCAGCGTGCCGATCGCCACCATGCAGGTCGCGAAAAAATGGAGACGCTCCGAGACGCGGTCCCAGCCGAACAGCATCACACCCAGGAAGCTGGCCTCCAGGAAGAACGCAGTAAGCACCTCGTAGCTCAGCAGCGGACCGATCACACTGCCGGCGATGCGGCTCAGCTCGGGCCAGTTGGCGCCGAACTGGAACGCCATCACGATGCCGCTCACTACGCCCATCCCGAACGACACCGCAAAGATCCGCAACCAGAAAAAATACAGTCGCTTCCATGCTTCCTCGTGCGTGCGCAGCCAGCGCCATTCCAGAAAGCCCAGCAGATTCGCCAGACCAATGGTGAACGCGGGAAACAGCACATGGAAGGAAATGACGAAGGCGAACTGGATACGGGACAGCAGCAGCGCTTCCACAGGTCTCTCCTAACGCCGGGCGGTGTGGCGGCCGTGCCAGCACAGGGGCAGCGGCATGGGCGCCAGCCGGGTGATGACACGCGTAACTGGCAACGGTAGCGTGCGCGAGCGGGCACGCTTGGCGGCGAATGCAAGCCACCGCATTGCGCCGCTTGCAGCGGATAGCGACGAGCCTGCGCGCATCACGCGCAAAAAAGAGTGACCGAGCGCACCGTGCGTAACGGCGCCGGCGCGCTAGGCACACCAGGCAGTCTACGAGTGCGATGCGCGAATCAAGCAAATATAACCGCAAGTCGCATCATGCTCCGCGTCAATGGCGCAGGCAGCGCGGCACCAGCCAATCGGCGAGGATGGCATTCATCGCGTCCGGGATCAGGCATAGGGCGTCGTGTACCGCCTTGATCGCTTCTGCGTCAGTCAGGTGGGCGCGCGTTGCACGCAGCAGGCTGTGGATAAACCAGCGTGCCCAACACGGTTTTCTGACGGGTTCATGCGGTATCACTGTGGCGTCGGCTTATGGCGGCCCCGGCTGATATCCTGGCACCAATGCACACACGCAAGCGAGCTGAACCCGCGCTCGACCAGCGCGGCCCCTGCCTTCGGACTGGTTTGGTTGCCGCTGCAAACCTTGCACTCCTTGGCGTTTCGGCATTTTCGAGACGGCAACCAGTCACGACCATGACGCTTGGCACTAGCGCAATCGAGCGCTTCCATGCGTACTTCGCCCACAGTCATCACGGCGGGCTCGACTTGGGGGAGAGCGCTGCACCATTCACAGACCGTGACAGCAGCATGCAATTTCCGATGTGGTGTGTCAGCGTATTTCCTGCGGCCGTCACAATTCTCAACTGACCATCTATTAGTCATTTCGGACAGAAGCGCTCATGGACCGTCTTTCCTGCGCCATCATCGACGACGACGTGGAGTTCTGCGATCAGGTGGTTGAACTCGCCACCGATAGCGGCTTCCGTGCCAAGGGCATCCACACCCTTGGCGAAGCCAGCCGCTGGCTGGACAGCAACTTTCCCGACCTGTTGGTGGTGGATGTTGGCCTGCCAGACGGCAGCGGTTTCGATCTGATCGAACGGCTCGACCCGGATCACACCCCACAGATCGTCGTGGTGTCGGGCGATTACGCTCGCGAAACCCAGGGCCGTGCAAAGCAGTTCGGGGTGAGCGAATTCTTGACCAAGCCATTCGCCCCGGAGCGTCTGGAGCGTGTGCTTGGCGGGTTGCGCGAAGCGCAACAAGGCAACCTGGGCATTGTCGGCAACAGCGACAGCATCGCGATGCTACGCAAGGACATCGTGCGTGTCGCGCCGACCGATTTGAATGTGCTGGTGACCGGCGAAACCGGTACCGGCAAGGATCTGGTCGCACGCGCCATCCACCGCGTGTCCGGTCGTAGCGGCCGCTTCGTGCCAGTCAACTGCGGCGCCATTCCGGAGGAGTTGCTGGCCAGCCAGTTGTTCGGCCACGAGCGCGGCAGCTTCACCGGCGCCGACCGTCGGCACGCCGGGTTCCTGGAGCAGGCCGCAGGCGGCACGCTGTTCCTGGACGAAATCGGCGAGATGCCCAAGCGGCTGCAGGTGTATCTGCTGCGGGCGATCGAATCGCGCAGTTTCATGCGCGTGGGCGGCAACGAAGAAATTGCACTGGACGCGCGCATCGTGGCAGCGACGCATCAGCATGTGCAGCGCGAGCAGGCGGTGCTACGCGAAGACCTGTTCTACCGTCTCAACGAATATCCGATCCAGGTGCCGCCGCTGCGCGAGCGCCGTGGCGATGCGCGCCTGTTGGGGCTGCGCGTGATCGACGAGCTCAACGTCAAGTACGGCAAACGTAAATTGCCGACCAAGTCGCTGCTGCGCTATCTGGCGTACCACGCCTGGCCGGGCAACGTGCGCGAGCTGCGCTCGTTTATCCACTATCTGTATCTGCGTTCCGACGGCGATCTGTTGAGTGCGCCGGATGTGGAGCAGACCGTGCCGCAGGCCGACGAAGACGGCTTGCTGATTCCTGCCGGCTGGACCATGCGTCAGGCCGAAGACGCCATGATCGAATCGGCATTGGCACGCACGCGCTTCAACAAGAAGGCGGCGGCGCGCGAACTGGGCATCAGCGTGCGTACGCTGCACAACCGACTGAGCGACAAGGACGCGTCGTGAACGATGCTGCATCGCAGGGGCGGCAGCGCGCGCTGCTGCATGAGCTGCGTAACCGTCTCAACGTGATGGGCTTTGCGCTGTATGCCTTGCGAGGCGACACCTCCAAACCGATGGAGACGCTACGCACGGCGCATCAATCGGCCACTGCCTTGCTCAACCAGTTGGGCGAGCAGGAGCGTGCGCAGGCGCAGGGACGTCAGGCGCCGGACGATGCGCCGCCGCGGGACACCGTGGATCGATAACGCTGGATGCCGGTGCCGGGTCCAGTCGTTGGCGCAGCGGACCACTTGCGGTGTCGCGCCGGTGGCCGACCGAAGGTGGGCGCCGTGGCACCCACCGGATTCAGCGCTGAATGTCGCCGGTCGTCGAACCGGCACCCGGGCCCGCGCCCAGATCCGCACCGGTGACGCGGTCCAACTCTGGGTTGGACATCAGCCGTTGCGACATGGCTGCCACCGCCCTGGCCTGGGTTGCATCCAGCGCCACCGATGCGGTGCCGTCGCCGCCGTCCACGCAGGCCTGTTCGTCGCGGTCGGCCACCATCTCCCACTGCTCGCCGGAATTCCATGGGCCGACCTTGTCGCCCTCGCCTTGGGACATGTTGTAGTAGATGTCGGTGAAACGCGGATCGCCCGGCAACTTGCCCGGGGGGAAGTTCGGCTCGATCGCATACAGCGCCTTTTCGAACGACTTCTGATGCGCCACTTCGCGTGTCATCAGAAAGCGCAGGGCATCGACGATGCCGGGGTCGCTGGTGACGGTGATCAAGCGCTCGTAGACCAGCTTGGCGCGCGCCTCGGCGGCGATGTTGGAGCGCATGTCGGCGGTCGGACAGCCGATCGAATCCACATACACGGCCGTCCACGGCGTGCCGGCCGAGTTCACCAGTGCCGGCCCGCCACCGTACAGGATCTGCTGGGTGTGGCTGGTACTGTTCTGGGTCATGCTGCGCATGTCCATGGCCTCTTCCATGCCCTCGGACAGCACCGCCTTCGGCCCCTGATTGAGCATGGCGATGATCGAACCGATGATTTCCAGATGGCTGAGTTCTTCGGTGGCGATATCGAACAACAGATCCTTGCGGCCAGGATCGCTCTCGCCCAGCGCCTGGGTGAAGTAGCGCATCGCAGCGGCAAGCTCGCCTTGCGGCCCGCCGAACTGCTCCAGCATCAGCGTGGCCAGCTCCGGATTGGGCGCGGCAACGCGCACTGTGTACATCAAACGCTTGTTATGCATGAACATGAAGTGTTCCCTGGCTGGCGCTCCTGCAACTACGCCGCCTTTGCGGCGTGCAGATACGGGGAAGCGGTGGCTTAAAAAGAGGCCCGCATGGGCTGCGGGCCTGTGCTGGGCGGTAGGCCCTACGCAGTGGGTCAGGCGGCCTTGCTGGCCTTGGCCGCTTTCTGATTGCCGCCTTGCTCTGCCAGCAGGGTCAGTTTTTCATCGGTGGCTTTTTCTTCTTCCAGCGTTGCCAGCAGCAGCGGCAGCGCATCGGCATAGCCGAGTTGCCTGGCCATCGCTGCGATGGTGCCGTAAGAAGCGATTTCGTAATGCTCCACCTTCTGCGCCCCACCAATGAGCGCGGCATCGCGGACCGGGCCGGCTTCGATGTCTTCGATCACCTCGCGGCTTTCTTCGACCAGGCCTTCCATTGCCGCGCACCTGATGCGTTTGAGCTTGATGCCCAGCACCTCGACCACCTGGTCGATGCGTTCGATCTGGCCCTGGGTTTCTTCCAGATGGGTTTCGAACGCGCTTTTCAATTTCGGTTCGGTCGCCGCACGTACCAGGCGCGGCAGCGACTTGGTGAGTTGTTTTTCGGCGCTGTAGATATCCGACAGCTCGTGGATGAAGAGTTCTTCGACAGTCTTGATCGCCATGGGTGATTCCTGATGTTGGTCAAAGGTTGAACATGGCGGTCACCGCTGAGCGGTAAAGCGTTCTGGTTGTTCGCGTTCGATAAAACGCGAGCACGATTGCTTTCCGGCGCGCGATCTCCACTGTGGGATGGCGCGCTTGCGCCCGGCCGTTACCGCGTAATCGCCAAGCTAGTCCTGCGAGTGTTAGTGCTATCGGTAGGCAGGGTGATCCCGATGCGAGAACGACCTGTGCCATAACGCCCTGCGTACACGCATCGCTCACGCAGGTGCCAGGCAGCGCCCGCGTTGACTGGCAGTGATTGCTGCGTGGGCGGGGCGCATCGCGGTCGCCTGCGCTGGGCCGCAGGAATGCGCAGCGGCGTTACCACGGATGCGTTCTCGCCGAGAGATGGATCGGCCGCGCGTGGGCAACGCCGATGGGTTACAACAGTGAGCGAACTTTCTGCGAGACACGCGATGACGCCGTTGGACAAACCATTACGCCGCGAACTGCAGATCGGCGAGCAGGCATACACCTTGATCATCGATCCGCAAGGTTTGAAGTTGGTTGAGAAAGGCAAGCGCAAAGGCGTGACCTTGCGCTGGGACGATCTGGTCAGCGGCGATGCCGCGCTAGCCAGTGCATTGCAGGCGTCGCTTGAAGACCATTAGCGCCGCGATGCGGAACGGCATTTAGAGCGCTGACAGAACACCTGCACACACCGCCAGGCGAGCGCGGCGGGTGCTGAGTGCAGCATGTATGACGCATGCACTGCGATTCGCGCGCGCCGTACATGCATACCTGCAGAGGGATTATCAGGTGTTTAGCTGCTCTTGGCGTCTATCGATCCTCAGACGACCAGCGCAAGCGCAGTGGTCGGCTTGGCATGACCCTCCGAAGCGGCGGCGTCTGGCAGACGCCACTGCATATCCCAGCAAGCGCACACACCTTGGTGCACTCCGCACGCAGTCCATCGATGCGTGCGCACCGCTCAGCCTGTTGCGAACAGCTTTGCCAGCTCGCGCACCGCCGCTTCCGATGCTGCGCGATCAGGCGTGCCGTCTGCATTATTGAAGTCGTGCGCGCCTTGCGCTTGCACCAGCAGGCCGTCGCGCCGCGGCACCACGTTGAGATTGTGGCCGCGCCAGACCAGCCCATAGGTGACTTCCGGTTGCGGGATCAGGCGCGCTGTCTGTCCGCGCACCGGAATCACGCTCTCATCGCCCAACAAGGCGCGCGCACCGTAACCGGTGGCGTTGATCAGAATCTTCTCGTGCAGGTCGCCGAACTGGCGCGGGTGCTCGAACTCCCGCGTGTAGAGCTCGCCGCCTGCCTGCAGAAAATCCTCCATCAACAAGCGTGCGTAGGCGCTAAGGTTGAAGGTGAGCTGGCTGTAGCGGCGCACGAACGGCACCGGAAACGGATGGCTGCCGGCCGCCACCGGTTGCGAGTCCGGGCCGAGATCATCGATCAGGTCGCGTTCCAGCGACGGATAGTTCGGTTCATGCGCTTCGGTAGAGACGACGGGTTGATCGAACGGCACGTCCGAGAGCACGTAGCCATCGCGCCATTCAATCGGCTCGCCGGGCAGGCCCAGTAAGGTTTGATAACGGCGAAACGACGTGCGCGCCATCTCTTCCCAACGCGTCTTGAAATCGGCAGTGGCGTATTCGCTGGTGCAGACGCGCGAATCCGGCGACCACACGCCGGTGGCATAGAACGAGCGCACTTCCGGAAGCCGCTCGCGCGCATAGATGCGCACGCGCAGGCCGGAGCGCTGCGCCACCAGGGCGGTGGTCAGGCCGATCGCGCCGCAGCCGATCACCGCCAACTCGCGCGCAGCGGGGTCGGCCGCTCGCACCAGCCGCAGCGCCTGTTCGGCCGCGCCCCAGGAGAGCGACCACCCGCTGCCGCCATGCCCGTAGTTGTGCACCACCGTCTTGCGGCCGATGCGCTCGGCTTCGATCCGCGGCCCCTGCGCACGGAATGGGCGCGTGCAACCGTTGATGGCGATGATGCGGTCGACCGAGGCGCGTATCGGTGCCAGTGCAGGTGCGGTAGCGAACGGCAGCGGCAGTGCGCCGGATGCCGGCAACGCAATGGACGGCGCGATGGCAGCCTTGCCGGTGGCAGCCCAGCTGCCGGTCGAAGCGGCCGCAAGCGCAAGGCCTGCGCTGTGCAGAAAATGACGGCGGTGCATGCGACTCCTGCGAGGTGATGTGGAGGTGGGTCGACCCGCTGCGATGGGAGCGGCGCCGGCATCCAGCGGCAATGCCGGCCGACGCCAACGCATCGCCGCTGGCAGCACAGCGTGCTCGGCCGCACGCAACCCGGCAAGCGTCTGGTTGCCTGCCTCTGGCGAGCATACCGCGCAGGTCCCGGCCTGCGGACCGGCCAGGCCAGGTTTCGTCCTGCGATCCCGGCATTTGAGGTGACGTTGGGGGCCATTCGTCGCCGGGGGCTTTCGCAGTGGCACGCGGCGGCTATGCTCGCTCCCGTCCCATCTCCGACGAGTTGCCGCCTGTGTCTGCCAGCGTCTTTCTGATCGTGCGTATCGTGTTCGCCTGGGCCGCCGCGTTGGTGGTGGCCGGCATCATGTGGGCGCAGGTGTTCGGCTCGGTCGGCCCGGTCTTTGCGCTGGCCTGCATGGTCTTGCTGACGCTGGCATTGATGAGTTCGATCACGCATGTGCGGCGGGTGCGCCTGATCGCCGATCGGCTGGATCACACCACCTTGTCCACCCGTCAGCGTCGTCAGATCGAAGTGCCGCTGGATGTGCAGGCCAGCTTTGCGGTCATGGAAGAGGCGGTGCGTGCACTGCCACGCGTACAGGATATCGAGTGTGCGCCGGGTAGCCTGCTGATCCGTGCCAAGGTGCGCCGCATCGACCCGTATGAAGGACGCCAGCCGTCGCGCTGGAATCTGTTCGCGCGCTTTGCCATCACCCACAACCAGATTCTGACCACGATCACGCCGGGGCAGGGCACCAGTAGCGTCACGGTGCTGTGCGAGCCCGACGCCGGCGCGTGGGTGGACCTGTTTGCGGTGGACGAAGGCAGCAATTACGAAAACGCCGAGGCGATCAATCGTGCGGTGGTGCGCCGGGTCGGTGAGCAGCGTCGTGACGAACAGGCCGCCGCCGAGCAATCGGTGATGGAAAAGGAACTGGCCGTGGCGCGCCTGAATCTGCTGCATGCGCAGGTCGAACCGCACTTTCTCTACAACACGCTGGCCAGTGCGCAGGTGCTGGCGCGCACCGACCCGCCGCGCGCCGACATCATGATCGGCCATCTGATCCAGTACCTGCGCAGCTCGCTGCCCAGCGCCGACGGCGCCATCGCCACCCTGGGCGAAGAACTCGAACGCACCCAGGCGTACCTGGAGATCCTGCGTATTCGCATGGGCACGCGGCTGGCCTTGCAGGTCGAAGTGCCCTACGAACTGCGCGCGCTGCCGCTGCCGTCGATGATGTTGCAGACGCTGGTGGAAAACGCGATCAAACATGGGCTGGAAGCCAAGCCCGGCGGCGGCACCGTGTGGATTCTGGCGCGTCGCCATGACGACCATGCCACGCTCACCGTGGCCGACGATGGTCAGGGCTTCAACACGCATAGCCAGGGCACCGGCATCGGCCTGAAGAACCTGCGCGAGCGGCTGAAGTTGATCTATGCCGACAAGGCGAGCTTTGCCATCGTGTCCAATTTCCCCAGCGGGGTGGCTGCCACGATCAGTCTGCCGCTGCCTGCGCAGCTGGTTGCCGCGCCCTCACCGCCGCCGGTGTCCACTGCGGCCGCGTACGCTCCGCAGGTGCAGGCATGAGCGCGCTGCGTGCGGTGGTTGCCGAAGACGAAGCGTTGCTGCGGCAGTCCTTGCTCGCGCTGCTGGCCGAGGTGTGTCCGCAGCTGCAGGTGGTGGGTGAATGCGAAGACGGTGCCAGCGCGCTGGAAACCATCGCCACCCAGCAACCGGATGTGGTGTTTCTGGATATCCGCATGCCCGGCCTCACCGGCATCGAAGTGGCACGCGCGATGCGCGAGGTCAGCCCGCGCACGCAGGTGGTCTTCGTCACCGCCTACGATCAGTACGCCATCGACGCGTTCGAACACGGTGCGGTGGACTACCTGCTCAAGCCCATCAGCCGCGAGCGCCTGCAGGCCGCCTGGCAGCGCGTGCAACAACGCGCCGCTGCCGGTCAGCCGGATGGCGCGCTGTTGGAGGCCTTGCTGCAGCGTCTGTCGGCACGCCCGACCGCCACGAACGCTGCACCGCCGCTAGCCTGGCTCACCGCCAGCAGCGGCCGCGAGACACGCTTGATCGCGCTGGAAGAGGTGGCGTATTTCCAGGCCGATCAGAAATACACCACGGTGATGACCGCCGCCGGCGAAGCGGTGTTGCGCACGCCGCTGCGCGAACTGCTGGATGTGCTGGACCCGCAGGTGTTCAAGCAGATCCACCGCTCGACCATCGTCAACATGAAAGCAGTGGCTTGCGTGGTGCGCGACGACACCGGCAAGGGCCGGCTGGCGCTGCGCGGCCGCAGCGAAACGCTGACTGTCAGCCAGCCGTTCATGAGCCTGTTCCGCGGCATGTAGGTGCGGTGAGCAACACGTTGCGGGCGGTCGTCAGGCAGGTGCGGACCGCCCGCTCAACCCGAAGTGCAAGCGTGAGTGGTCCATCCGTTTCCGCGCAGCGTCCGCATCCGTCTGACGTCTCGCAGTTGTGGTGCCGGCCATTCCGATTTCCCCCGTTCGCATCAATGAAAGGACTTCCTCCATGCGCCTGATCGCCTCCCTGGTGTACTGCCTGCTCGCCCTGGCCGGCTGCCATGAACGCAATGGCACCACCTCGATCACCCGTGCCACCAGCGATGGCCGCGATGTGATCTTCAGCAAGACGCTGACCACGGCGACCACGACCAACGTGCATTGCCTGGCCAGCAATTCCGGCCACTGCTATTACCTGATCTACGAAGAACAGTGCGCGACCCGCAGCGCCGGCGGCGGCACCGCCAGCGCGCCGGCCTGCGCCCGCAAGACCCTGGACAGCTTTGCACTGGCGCCGGGGCAGATGCGCGAATTACGCGGCGTCTCCGGCCAGGCGCACACCTGCGTGGCCACCGCGGCACCACGTGCCGATTGCGACGGCTGAGCGCCATCGGCTGACGTGTGCGGGCGGGCCGCGCGGCACAGGATCAGCGGGACACGCATGGCAAGGACTCCAGTGAGCCTGAATACGCACTGACGACAAGCGGTCGCTTCTGCGATCATTACAGGCTTGTTGCCGGTTCACGGCGTCCTCACTGCCAGGCTTCTCATGTCCGAACACTCGCTACGCCGCGACGTTGGCCCCTTTGCCCTCATGCTGACTGGCTTGGGCTCGATCATTGGCTCAGGTTGGTTGTTTGGCGCCTGGCGCGCGGCCGGGCTGGCCGGTCCCGGTGCGGTCTGGGCATGGGTGCTGGGTGCTGCGATCATCACCACCATCGCGCTGTCCTATGCCGAACTGGGTGCCATGTTCCCCGAATCCGGCGGCATGGTGCGCTACAGCCATTATTCGCACGGCTCGTTGGTCGGCTTCATCGCCGGCTGGGCCAACTGGATTGCCATCGTCTCGGTGATCCCGGTCGAGGCCGAGGCCTCGGTGCAATACATGGCGTCCTGGCCGTGGGCCTGGGCGCAAGGGCTGTATGTGCAGGCGCCTGGCGGGGCAGGCGAGTTGTCGGTGCCTGGCCTGCTGATCTCGGCAGTGCTGGTGCTGGTGTATTTCTTCCTGAATTTCTGGAGCGTCAAGCTGTTCGCGCGCTCCAACACCCTGATCACGGTGTTCAAGCTGGTGGTGCCAGCCGCCACCGGTGTGGCGCTGATCGCCAGCGGCTTCCACAGCGAAAACTTCAGCGTCGGCATCCATGGCGATGCGCACGTGCTCGACCTCGCTGCAGTGCTCACTGCGGTGGCCACCGCCGGCATCGTCTTCAGCTTCAACGGCTTCCAGAGCCCGGTGAATCTGGCCGGCGAAGCGCGTAACCCCGGTCGCAGCATTCCGTTCGCGGTGCTGGGTTCGATCGCGCTGGCCACGGTGGTCTACGTGATCCTGCAGGTGGCCTACATCGGCGCAGTGCCGCCGGATCTGCTGGCCAAGGCCGGTTGGCACGGCATCGATTTCCGCTCGCCGTTCGCCGAACTGGCCATCATCGTCAACCTGCACTGGCTGGCGATGCTGCTCTACATCGATGCGTTCGTCAGCCCCAGCGGCACCGGCATCACCTACACCGCGACCACCGCGCGCATGGTCTACGGCATGGAAAAGAACGGCACCATGCCGGCTGCGCTGGGCAAACTGCACCCGGTCTGGGGCGTGCCGCGCATGGCCATGTTCTTCAACCTGGCGGTGTCGTTCGTGTTCCTGTTCTTCTTCCGCGGCTGGGGTACGCTGGCGGCGGTGATCTCGGTGGCCACCATCATTTCCTACCTCACCGGCCCGATCAGCGCGATGGCGCTGCGCCGCCACGCCCCGGAACTGCACCGCCCGCTGCGCATCGCCGCGCTGCCGGTGCTGGCCGGCGTGGCCTTCGTGATGGCCACCGAACTGCTGTACTGGGCACGCTGGCCGCTGACCGGCGAGATCATCTTGCTGATGGTCGTGGCGCTGCCGGTGTACTGCTATTACCAGGCCAAGCAGGGCTGGCCGGACCTGCGCCGCAACCTCAAGGGCGCTGCCTGGATGATCTGCTATTTGCCGATGATCGCGCTGCTGTCCTGGGCCGGCAGCAGCGATTTCGGCGGCCACGGCTATCTCAGCTACGGCACCGATCTGGCTGTTGTCGCCGCAGTAGGCGTGGTGTTCTACATCTGGGGCGTGCGTAGCGGTTGGCGTACCCCGTCGGTGGAGAAGGCGGTTGCGCAGGCGTAGCTGATTGCGCCTTCGGGTGCGCTGCTAGCCGGCGATCACGACCGTAAACCGGCGGGCAGCAGCGGCTGGGCATAAAACAAAACGGCCGGTGCATTGTGCGCCGGCCGTTTTTGCATGCAGCGGAATCGTCGCTGCAGGTGGATGTGGCTGGGTCAGCGCTTCACCGCATCCACCGCTGGCGCTTGTCAGGAATTAACCACCAGCCGTGGTGCGCCATCGAAGCGATCGAGGTCGCGCAACAATTCGGTGTAGCGGCGCAAGCGCCCCATTTCGCGCATGTTGACGATGTCTTCGTGGCGCAACTCGCGCTTGGAGGTCACCTCCTGCTTGTAGCGCAGCACTTCCGGGTAACGGCGCGTCATGTCCAGCGCATCGGCAACGCACTCGACCGAGTCTGCATCCGGCGTCACCCGCGCGCGGCTGTTGAAGGCGCGTAGCCAGCGTTCGAAACCGGCGCTGTGGTCGAACAGGTCGGCGATGTACCACATCACGAACAGGATGGACGCCCACGAGGTGAAAATGATCACCACGCGGCTGAAGGTGAGGTGGTAGTCGTTCTGCCATAGCTGGTGGGTGATCACGCCCAGCAGCACCAGCGAAATGGCCTGCCAGCCGATGATCGAGGCGATCACCCACTGTTTCTTGGCCACCTTGAGCAGATCGAGCTCTTCGTCGAGCTGGGCATCGGTCTTGTCGCGCCAGTAGACGACCTGTTCGTCGAAGGAGCGCCGATGGAGTGCGTTGTCCTGCAATAGCAGGCCTAAACCCTGGAACAAAGCGATCATGACAAGCTCCTGACGGATGGCTGGTACGAACGACTTGCTGCACTGGCCGCGGCCGGTGCCCTGGAGCGTCCGCAACGTGCTGGCGATGCAGGGCGTTGCGGACGGTCTTAGTTCTAGCACTTTCGCTGTGCATGGCAATGCCTCAGGTGAAGCCGTAGTCACGCAATTCTGCGCATGCGCGCACAAATTGCTGAATTCAGGCGGATTTAGCGCACTGTCGCCGAGGCCTGCCTGCGCTCCATCTCCGATCTTGCTGCACTGCACACCTGATGCTGCGGCAATCGCCACGTGCGAGGGGGTGGGGAAGCCGGCTTGCCTGGCATGTTGAAAGCGATGACGCAGGGCGTTTGTGCAACGCCGAGCCGGCTCGCAGAAAGGGGGGCATTGATGAGTGACTGGCCGATCGCTGCACCATGCAGATGCCAAGCCACCGCCCCGTATCCCCGCGGCCTCACCACGACCGTCTCCAGATGGCAGTCGTCATCGCTGACGTACGAGCAGATGCCTGGTCGGCAATGCGCTGATCTGGTGTTGCAGATGACCTGCGTATCATCGCGGCATGTCAGCCGTCCTGCGTACGCTCACCGCCCCCGCCGCCAAACAGATCCACCGTTGGGTGCTCGGCGCCTTTCCGCGTGGGCAGAGCACCATTGAATACGATCAGCCGCTGGGCGATCCCGGCATCTTCGGGCCCGCTAGCATCACCTGGCGCATCCATTCCGAATTTCCAGGCATGCTGTCCGGCGGTTTGTGCGCATTGATGCTGCAGTTGTTGCATCCGCGTGCGCTGGCCGGGGTGTACGACCACTCCAACTTTCGCACCGACCTGATCGGGCGGCTGCGGCGCACCACCAACTTCGTCGCCGGCACCACCTACGCCCCACGTGCGGAGGCCGAACAGCTGATCGTCCGCGTGCGCAAGATCCACTCGCATATCCGCGGCCACACCGCTGACGGCGTGCCCTACGACGCCAACGACCCGCAGTTGCTCACCTGGGTGCATGTCACCGAAGCCTATGGGTTTTTGCAGGGATGCCGGCGCTATTGCCGCGATGTGCCCACTGCCATCGCCGACCGCTATTACGACGAAGCGCGACGCGTTGCCGAAGCGCTAGGTGCAGCCGACGTGCCTGCCAGCGAGGCGCAGGTGGATGCGTATTTTGCGTCGGTCCTTGGAGAGTTACGCATGGACGCGCGCTCGCGCGAAGTGCTCGACATCCTCACCAGTATCCAGCTACCGGTGCCCGCGGCAGGCCTGTCGCGGGGCGTATTTCTCGGTGCCGGCACGGCCTTGCTGCCAAGTTGGGCGAGCGACATGCTCGGCCGCACCACCACGCAACGCGCGCTGGCGCGCGCATCGGCACGTCTGCTACGCAGCATGTCGCCGCTGTTCCGCACGGCCTTGCCCGACGGACTGTCTGCGCGCGCGTGCAGGCGCATGGAATTACCGCCGGCGATGTTGCTGGAGTGGCCTGGCAAAGCGTAATGCTGGTGGGGCGAAGTGACAGGGCGTTGCGCAGTGGCAAGCCGCACGAGATGCCCCCGGTGGCCGCATTTTGATCGCAGACACCCATGATGTGTAAGAGCGTGCAGCGTGCAGCGGCATCGTACTCTCCCCAAGTTCTCTACCGGGGTGAGTGGACTTCCCAGTATGGGTAATTGGCATTCAGCGCTAGCTCGACCATCGCGTCGAGAAACTGCGTTGCAGTCACCAGCACCGACACCACCTACCAAATCTTGACCCGCTGTTCCGGCGCCAGATACAGCCGCTGGCCCTGCGTCACATCGAAGGCGGGGTACCACGCATCCAGATTGCGTACGGTTTGCGCGCGGAAGCGGCCGGGTGCGTGCACGTCGGTGAGCACGATATTGCGCAGTGCCGCGTCGCGATATTTGCTGCGCCAGGCCTGCGCAAAACCGAGGAAAAAACGCTGATCCGGGCTGAAACCGTCGATGGTCTGCGGTTGCTTACCCTGCAGCGACAATTGGTAGGCGTCGTATGCCGTGGCCAGGCCCGCGACGTCGGCGATGTTTTCACCCAGTGTCAGCTTGCCGTTGACCGACAAATCGTCAAACGGTTTGTAGGCACTGAACTGCGCGGCCAGCGCGTTGCCGGCGCTCTCGAACTTCTTCAGGTCTTGCGGCGTCCACCAGTTGTGCAGTTCGCCGTGTTCATCGAACAGCGCGCCCATGTTGTCGAAGCTATGGCTGATCTCGTGCCCGATCACCGCACCGATCGCGCCATAGTTCACCGCATCGTCGGCGGCTGGGTCGAAGAACGGCGGTTGCAGGATTGCCGCCGGGAAGATCAGGCGGTTTTCCAGTGGCACATTCAGCGCGTTGACTTCCTGCGGCAGCATGTACCACTCGCGGTGATCGACTGCCTTACCCAGCTTGGCCAGATTGCGGCGGTACTCGAACAATTGGGCACGTTCCACATTGCCCAGCGCATCGTCGCGACGCACGTCCAGCCCGCTGTAGTCGCGCCAGGTGTCCGGATAGCCAACTGCCACCGTCAAGCCGGCGATTTTCGCTTTGGCGTGCTGCTTGGTCTCGGCACTCATCCACTGCAGTGCATCGATGCGCTTGCCGAACGCGATGACGATGTTCTTGACCATCTCTTCGGCGCGCGTCTTGGTCTGCGCGCTGACGTACTTCTGCACGTAGCGCTTGCCGACCGCTTCGCCCAATGCGGCGTTGGTCGCGTCGATGCCGCGTTTCCAGCGCTGGCGCTGCTGCGGGGTGCCTTCCAACGTGGTGCCGTAAAACGCGAAGCGCTCGTCGGCGAAGGCCTTGGACAGATACGGCGAGGCGCGATCCAGCGCGCGGAAGCTCAGATAATCCTTCCAGGTCTGCAGCGGCTCGGACTGCACCAGCGCCGACAACCCGCTCACTGCGCGCGGCTGCCACACGATGAAATCCTGCTGTGCGCTCAGACCGGCGGCGTCGAAGAACAGCGCCCAGTCCAGGCCGGGAGCATTGTGCGCGAAATCGGCCTGTTTCCAGGCATTTGCGCCGGCCTGCACATTGTTGGTCTGCTCAGGCGTGGCGTGCACGCGCGCCATGGCGATTTCCAGTTCCAGGATGCGCTCGGCCTTCGCGGGCGCATCGCTGATGCCGGCCAGCTCCAGCAGCGTGACAATGTGCGCGCGGTAGGCCTCGCGCAGCTGCGCCATGCGCCCACCGTCCAGGTAGAAACTGCGCTCGGGCATGCCCAGGCCGCCTTGCACCAGATAGGGCACGTAGCGACCTGGATGATGCAGGTCCTGCGACACCCACAGGCCGAACAGTCGGTCGGTATAGAAATTGGTGGAGTTGAGCAAATCCACATCGGCGCGCAGCTGGCCTCCCAAGGTGCGCGCTAGCGCCTGCTTGTCGTCGAGCTGGGCGATCGCATCCAGTTCCGGTTGCACCGGGCGCACGCCCTTGGCCTCGATGCTGGCTTCATCCATGTAAGCGGCGTAGTAGTCGCCGATCTGCTTGTCTTCCCCGGTGACGCGGTCGTTGGCGGCAGCGCCTTCGATGATGTCGCGGCTATGCCGCTCGGTCTCGATGGCGATGGAGACGAAGCTGTTGAAGCTGGAGCGGTCTTCCGGAATCTGCGTGGTCTTGACCCAGTTGCCGCTGGCGTACGAGAAAAAGTCGTCGCCCGGCGCCACGCTGCGGTCCATGCCGGCCACATCGAAGCCGAAATCGCCGAGCTTGGGCTGACTCGGAGGCGGCGTTGGCTGCGTGCTCGCGGCCGGGGTCGCGCCATCACGGTGGCACGCTGCGGTGGTCAGCAACGCGGCAGACATGGCAGCGATCAGGACGGGGCGATGCAAAAAAGCCATGCGGCGCAACTCGTATAACCGAAACAGAAAGCACAGTGTAAGTGGCCTGCGGTGCCACGTGCCGGTTCGAGGGCAGGCGACGCTGCGGATCGTGGCAGTGCGGACACGCTCGGTTCAGCGCCGGCGTTGATACCAGAAGCCGAGTGCATCGCGGGTCTGCAGCATGCGTCGTCCACGCCACAGGAATCGCAGCAGCAGACCGAGGTGTTCGCGCTTGGAAAAGCTGCGCAATTTGCGGTCGGAGGTGTGCACGGTCTGGCGCAAGATTACAAAGCGTCCGCAGCGCGCCAGCGCCCGACTCAGGGCCACATCTTCGCCGGCGTAGTAACGCGTGTCGAAGCCACCCGCGCTGACGAATGCCATCCGCGTGCAGAACAGAAAGCACCCGGGCGCAATGCCGGACACACGGAAAAACCAGCCAAAAAAAGCCTGCGCCACGCGCTCGGACCACACGCGCTTGCCCTGCAAATGCACTTGCGCACCGCCGCCCACCGCGCCGGCATCCAGTGCAGCCAATGCGGCGCCAACAACTTGCGGATTGATCAAGGTGTCGGCATCCAGAAATAACAAGCGTTCGCCTTGTGCGGCCTGCGCGCCGGCATTACGTGTCGCGGCGATGTGGCGCAGCTGTACCTCCAGTACCTGCGCGCCATGGCTGCGTGCGATGGCCGCAGTGGCGTCTTCGCAGGCATCGGCCACCACAATCACCTCATAGTCCAGCTGCATCGCTTGCGCGCAAGCATGCAGGCACTGCAGCGTGTCGCCGATCAGGGCGGCCTCGTCATGGGCGGGAATCACGAAGGACAGCATGGGCGTGGTTCGTGTGGGCTATGCCCAGTCTGCAAGGTGCAGCGACGCGATGATGTGAGCGGGAACGGTCAAGACGATCCACTCGGGATCAAGCGAGCACTGCGACGCAGGCACATGCCACTTCATCGCGCGTGATGTCTTGGATGGCGGCATTGGTAGGCAGCAGGCTCACCAATGCCAATGCCAATGCCAATGCCAATGCCAATGCCAATGCCAGTGCCAGTGCCAACGCAGTGTCGCAACGATCGCTGCGGCCACTGCGGTGACGACCAGTGCGGCTCAGCGGTTGACCGCACCCATCATCGCTTCCGGATAGCGCGTGCCGGCCGCGGCCTGCGCCGGGAAGATCGCATCAAGACGTGCCAGCTCGTCCGGCATCAGTGCCACATCCAGCGCCGCGATGTTTTCTTCCAGATAGGCCAGCCGCTTGGTGCCCGGAATGGGGATCAAGTCCTGGCCCTGCGCTAACACCCAGGCCAGCGCCAATTGTCCGGGCGTGATGCCCTTGTCGGCAGCGATCGCCTTGACTTGCTCCACCAGCTGCAGGTTGCGGGTGAAGTTGTCGCCCTGAAAACGCGGCGAATGGCGGCGGTAATCGTCGGCATCGAAATCGTCTGGCGACGAAAACGCACCGGTCAAAAATCCGCGGCCGAGCGGCGAGTAAGGCACGAACCCGATGCCGAGTTCGCGCACCGTGGCAAACACGCCGTTATCTTCCGGCTCGCGCGACCACAGCGAATATTCGGTCTGCACCGCGGTGATGGGATGCACCGCATGCGCGCGGCGAATGGTGGCTGCGGCCGCTTCCGACAAACCGAGAAAGCGCACCTTGCCCTGTTCGACCAGGCGCGCCATCGCGCCTACGGTGTCTTCGATCGGCACGTTGGGGTCGACGCGGTGTTGGTAATACAGGTCGATATGTTCAACGCCCAGCCGACGCAGACTGGCCTCGCAGGCGGACTGCACATACGCCGGGCTGCCATCAATGCCACGCACGGACGGGTCACTGGGATCGAGCTTGATGCCGAATTTGGTGGCCAAGAACACTTCATGGCGGCGCGAGGCAATCGCCTTGCCGACCAGCACTTCATTGGTGTGCGGGCCGTACATGTCGGCGGTGTCGAGCAGGCTGATGCCACGGTCGAGCGCGCGGTGGATCACCGCGATCGAAGCGGCCTCGTCGCTGCGGTCGCCATAGAACGCGCTCATGCCCATGCAGCCAAGGCCGAGCGCCGAGACGGTGGGGCCGGAACGGCCAAGCGTGCGGGTTTGCATGGTGGGGGACTCCGTGCAGCAAAAGGTCGGGGAACAATGGCGTGCAAGGCGTTAGCGCGATGTGGCCCACACGCTAACGCACAGCCCGCGCAGCTCGGCAGGCAACGCTGCCGAGCTGCGCGGGCTGTTGTGACGTGCGATCAGCCTTTGAGCTTGGCGGCGAATTCGGCAACGCGCTTGCCGAACAGCTTGGCCGTTTCCAGATCGCCGCTGCGCGGTGCTTCGTCCGGCGATGCGTCCGACGGCGAAATCGCCAGCGCGCCGCCCCAACCGCCCGTCCAGTTCACGTCCTGCGGTCCGTGTGCCTTGGTGTTTGCTGGCGGCAGCCCGGTGCCCACCCAGATCTGACCATGCTGCTGCGACAGTGTCCACAGATACTGGATGGTGGTGGCCTTGTCGCCGTTTGCCGAGGCCGAGTTGGTGAAACCGGCAGCGACCTTGTCCTGCCATGCCTGCGCAAACCACGGCTTGGAGCTGGCATCGGCAAATTTCTTGAACTGCCAGGCCGGGCCGCCCATGTAGGTGGGGCTGCCGTAGATGATGGCGTCGGCGGCACCGATCGCCTCCCAGGCGTCGTCGGGCAGGTTGCCGTCCTGGTCGATGCGGTACAGCGTCGCCTCGCCGACACTGGCGGCCCCTGCATGCACGGCTTCGGCCTGCTTGGCGGTGTGGCCGTAGCCGCTGAAATACACAATGGCGATCTTGCTCATGGACACTCCTGGTGAACGAGGAAGCGGATTGTGCGCATACCGATCACGACAGCAGAATGACCACGCACGGGACGAACTGTTGCCGCGGGTGTTTCCTCGGGCGTGTGAACGGTGATGCGCCTGCCGAGGCGGTGCGTGTGGCCGGGGTGCGCCTGCCTGCGTCACGTCATGCGCCAGCGATTGTTATCTCTGCGTCTGCGTCACTCGGCCTCGGCCTGCATGGACTGCTTGCCGACGAGCGGCTTTGATTGCATGCACGTGCCAGATGCGCGAGGTGTTTTTGGCATCGCCCGCAGCGCTCAACCGGGTCCGGGCTCGGCCATGCACTCGATCAGGTAATCGATGAAGCTGCGCACCTTCGGCGCCAGGTGGCTGCGACTGGTGTAGACCGCAAAGATGCCGATTTCACCAAGGGTGTATTCGGGAAGAATGCGCACCAGGCGCCCGGCGGCGAGATGCGGTTCGGCCAGGAAATCCGGCTGCATCACGATGCCCTGTCCTGCCAGCGCGGCAGCGTTCAGCACATGCCCGTTGTTGGCGCGCAGGCCGCCGTGTAGGCGCACATCGATATCGCCCTCGGGGCCATGAAAGCGCACCTCATCGCCGCTGGGCGAGTAGTGGTAGAGCAAGCATTCGTGGCCGGCCAGATCGGATGGGTGCTGCGGCGTGCCCACACGCGCCAGATAGGCCGGCGATGCACACGGCAGTATCCGTACCTTGCCCAACTGCCGTGCGATCAGCATCGGCGCCGGCTGGCGAGTGATACGAAGGGCGACATCGAAGCCTTCTTCGACCATGTCGACCAAGCGGTCGGACAGTGACAGGTCCAGCTCCACCTGCGGGTAGCGGGCGCGAAAGCCCGGCAGCAACGCGCCCAGGCGCTCGATGCCATAACTCACCGGCGCATTCACCCGCAGCACGCCGGCCGGCTCCAATGCCTGCGCGCCAATGGTGGCTTCCAGGTCGTCCAGATCGGCGAGCAGTTGCAGGCAGCGCTGGTAGTACGCACTGCCGGCACTGGTCAGGCTGACCCGGCGGGTGGTGCGGTTGAGCAGTCGGGTGCCGAGCCGCTGTTCGAGCGCAGCAACCTGACGGGTGACGCTGGCGGTGGAGCGGTCCAATGCATCGGCGGCGGCGCTGAAACCACTGCGCTCGGCCACGGAAGTGAACACGCGCATCGCATCGAGGGTATCCATGACAACTCCGATTATTTCATTTAGTGAAATAAATTATCTGAAGCGCGCCTATTTATCATATTTTTGTAAGGAATAGGCTGTGGTGGTCCTCAACGGAGTCCATCCCATGACCACGGCCTTCGCAACTCCACGCACCGCCGCCTACGGCACGGCCGTGCTGCGCATCAGCCTGGGCCTGCTGTTTCTGGTGCATGGTTTGACCAAACTAGTGGTCTGCACGCCAGCCGGCACTGTGGGGTATTTCCAGTCGCTCGGCCTGCCCGCTGCATTGGCGTATGTCAGCATGACGCTGGAACTGGGCCTTGGCGTGTCCTTGTTGCTGGGCATCTATGCGCGCTGGGTCGCGCTACTGGGCGTGCCGCTGCTGTTGGGCACGATTGTGACGGTGCATGGTGCCAACGGGTTCGGTTTCTCCAGCCCGGGCGGCGGCTGGGAATACCCGGCGTTATGGACGGTGCTGCTGATCGTCCAGGCGTTGCTCGGCGACGGCGCGTTGGCGTTGAAGCCGTCGCGCTGATGCTGTTTCATCCACCAAGGAGTTGTCCATGACCCGCTTGCCTTCCCTGTATATCTCGCACGGTTCGCCGATGACTGCACTGCAGCCGGGGCAGGTCGGCGAGCGGCTGGCCGACTTGCGGCGAGCATTGCCACGGCCGCGCGCGATCGTGGTGGCGAGCGCGCATTGGCTGGGCCGGCGCCCGCTGGTCAGTGGTGCGGTGCGGCCGCCCACCATCCACGATTTTGGCGGCTTCCCGGCACCGTTGTACGCACTCGACTATCCGGCGCCTGGCGAGCCGGCGTTGGCGCAGCAGATCCTGCGCCGGCTGGAACAGGCCGGCCTGCATCCGCACCTGGATCCGCAGCGCGGCTTCGACCACGGTGTCTGGGTGCCGCTGCGTTTGCTGTATCCGGATGCCGACATCCCGGTAGTGTCGCTGTCGATCCAGCCCGAGCTTGGTCCGGCGCACCAGTTCGCCGTGGGCCGCGCGCTGGCGCCGTTGCGCGATGACGGCGTGCTGGTGATCGGCTCGGGCAGCATCACCCACAACCTGCACGATGTTCGCCACGGCTACAGCACCGAGCGCGAAGCGCCGTACGTGCGGCCCTTCATCGAATGGACCGAGCGCAAGCTGCTGGACAACGACATCCCCGCGCTGCTGGACTACCGCCGCCAGGCACCGCACGCCGAGCGCGCGCATCCCAGCGACGAACACTTGTTGCCGTTGTACGTGGCGATGGGTGCGGCCGGTGCTGACCGACTTGGCGCGCAGCGCATCGACGCCGGCATCGATGCGGGGTTTCTGGCAATGGATCTCTATCGGTTCGACGGCCATGCAGCGGTCGCTGACCCGGTGGCTGCATAGCACTGGACGCCAGGGTGGGCGCGTTGGCATCTTTTCCTTCAGTGCTGATCAGCGACCGGCGTCGTCGCGCGTGTGAAAGCGGGTGTGGCCGCGCATGCCGACGTGAGCGCGGCAGGAACCACGTTCGTGTCGCAACGCTCTGAAGCATTCACGATCGGGTGCGGGCGAATCTCATAGGCTGAGACGCCACCGCTGCATGCTGCCCGTGTGAAAATCCTCGACAAGCTCGCTGTCCTCGCCGACGCTGCCAAATACGACGCCTCCTGTGCCTCCAGCGGTGCCAACAAGCGTCATTCGCTGGGCACCGGCGGCATCGGTAGCACCGAGGGCATGGGCATCTGCCACTCGTACACGCCCGACGGCCGCTGCGTGTCGCTGTTGAAGATTCTGTTGACCAATTTTTGCATCTTCGACTGCGCGTATTGCGTCAATCGCGTGTCCAGCAACGTGCGGCGCGCACGCTTCACGCCGGAAGAAGTGGTCACGCTCACGCTGGACTTCTACAAGCGCAATTACATCGAAGGCCTGTTCCTGTCCAGCGGCATCATCCGCAACTCCGACTACACCATGGAGCAACTGGTGGAAGTGGCGCGGCAGTTGCGCGAGGTGCACCATTTCGCCGGCTATATCCATCTCAAGACCATTCCCGATGCGACGCCGGAATTGCTGGCCGCAGCCGGGCGTTACGCCGATCGCCTGAGCATCAACGTAGAGTTGCCCACCGAGCAGGGCCTGACGCTGCTGGCGCCGGAAAAAAGCGTGGGCGGCATCCGCTCGGCAATGGGCGAGCTGCGTTGGCGTATCGAAGAAAATCAGCTCGAACGCAAGGCCGAAACGGTGCGCCGTGCCAAGCCGCCGCGCTTTGCACCGGCCGGGCAGAGCACGCAGATGATCGTTGGTGCCGACGATGCCAACGACCGCAGCATTCTGGATGCCAGCCACAATCTCTACGGCAATTACCGCATGCGCCGGGTGTACTACTCGGCCTTCAGCCCGATCCCGGATGCCTCGTCCAAATTGCCGTTGCAGGCACCGCCGCTACAACGCGAGCACCGCTTGTATCAGGCCGACTGGTTATTGCGCTTCTACGCGTTCAGCGTGGAAGACATTGCGCCGGCGCAATCCAGTGGCATGCTCGATCTGGACGTGGATCCCAAGCTGGCTTGGGCATTGCGCAACCCGGAGCGATTCCCGGTGGATTTGAATGCGGCGCCACGCGAGATGCTGCTGCGCGTGCCGGGCCTGGGCACGCGCAACGTGGAGCGTTTATTGCTGTCGCGGCGGCATGCGCGGTTGCGTATCGGCGATCTGGCGCGGCTGCGCGTACCGATGAAAAAGCTGCTGCCGTTCGTGAGTGTGCTCGATCACCATCCGCGGCAACGGCTGGACGACCCGGTCAGGTTGCGTGCGCAGTTGGCGCCAGCGCCTAGGCAGGCGAGCCTGTTCGACTGATTGTGCGCACACATGCGCCGGTGCCTGCTCCTTCTTAGCTTGAAAGCAGCGCTGTTGCATCCTTCTCGCCTCGGAACATAGTCCCCCTTCATCGGGAGAAGGTGCCTGAAGGGCGGGTGAGGGTGCGGCTCCCGCAGCGGTGTTGATCAACGTCAGTCCTGACACGAACGGTACAAGCTTTTGCACATTCCCACGCCCCAATCCCACTCAACGAGCTTCCACCCCTTCCTGCGCAGCTAACGTGCCTGCTGGCAAACGGCCGTGCACGGCCGTGCGCATCGCAAGCGTGCGTCGGAACCCACACCAGATAGGTCAACGATGTTCAGTGCTGAGGTGGAACCACCGTGGAGTTTTGACGCGTGGCGTGCGTTGGCACGAGCGGGGTGGTGCGCGCAGGTCGAGCCGGATGATGTGGCCTGGAACGGTGGTGCGCAGGGCGGGCTGTTAATGGGGCAAGGGCTGCTGGAGCTGCCGGCCCTGGTGCCGCCACCGCGCGTCTCGGCAGAGTTCATGCAGTTGGCGGCATCGGTGCTGTGTCACCGCGATGCGCAGCGTCATGCCGTGCTGTACCGGTTGTTGTGGCGCGTTGCCTCCGGCGAGAAGGCATTGCTGGAACGCGCCACCGATGTGGATGTGCACCGGCTACGGCAATGGCAGAAGGCAGTGCAGCGCGATACGCACAAGATGAAGGCCTTCGTGCGCTTCCGCCGCTTGCCCGGTGAAGAGGAGGACTTCGTTGCCTGGTTCGAGCCCGAACACTGGATTGTGGACCGGGTGGCACCGTTTTTCGCGCGCCGTTTCGCCGGCATGCGCTGGGCGATCTTGACCCCGTACCGCAGCGTGCGCTGGGATGGCGAGGCGTTGAGCTTCGGCGAAGGAGCGGTGCGCACGCAGGTACCGGCCGATGATGCGCAGGAAGCACTGTGGCGCACCTATTACGCCCATATCTTCAATCCGGCGCGGCTCAACCCGACCATGATGCGGCAGGAAATGCCGCAGAAATATTGGAAGAACCTGCCCGAAGCCGCTTTGCTGCCGGAACTGATCCGCGAAGCCGGCGTGCGCGTGCGCGAGATGGCCGAGCGCGTGCCTGAGCCGGTACGCCGCCGCGTGCCGGCGACGCCTGCGCCACTGCCGGACGTGGCAACCCAAAGCCTGGCGCAGTTACGCAGCGCTGCACGGGAGTGCCGGCGCTGCGAACTGTGGCAACCGGCGACGCAGACGGTATTCGGCGAAGGGCCCGACGATGCATCGGTGATGGTGATCGGCGAACAGCCGGGCGATGAAGAGGATTTGAGCGGCCGCCCGTTTGTCGGGCCGGCAGGGCGCCTGTTCAACATGGCGCTGGGTGAGCTGGGTGTCGATCGCGAGAAGTTCTACGTCACCAATGCGGTCAAGCATTTCCGTTTCGAACAACGCGGTAAACGGCGGCTGCACCGCAATCCGGAGCGTGCGCACGTGCAGGCATGCAGCGGGTGGTTGCAGGCCGAACGGGCGCAATTGCGTCCAGCGCAGATCGTCTGCCTGGGGGCGACTGCGGCACAGGCGGTGTTGGGAAGCAGCTTCCGGTTGATGCAGGAACGCGGGCAGTGGCAGCGCCTGGACGATGGCACGCCGGTCTTGACCACCGTGCATCCATCCTGGGTGTTGCGGCAGCCCTCGACGGATGCGCGCGAAGAAGGCTACCGCGGATTTGTCGAAGATCTGCGTCAGTTGCTGGACCCGCCGCAGGCGCTGGAACGATCGCTGGGCAGAGAACGGTAACGTGCGAGACGGGCAAAAAATACGCGTGCAAGGGCACGCGCACGGTGTCGGAGAATCAGGACACCAAGCGGAGCCATCGGCACGCCGGTGACTCCCTCACCGCCGCTTCGCGGTTGGGTGACGGTTGCTGAGACTGACGCCAGCAACGCGCCGCATGGTTGAATGACGTCTTGCATGCACCGGCGTGCTAGCGGATGCATTGCAGATCTCTTACATGCATGTGCCGATCAGCAGTCGCGAACGGGACATGCCGGGCAGTTGTCAGGCGTTGCGTCATAGGCGGCCGACGTCGACATGGATGAGACGTCTTCTATGTCGATGTCGAACGCCGTCTACGGTTACACGACGGTTGTGCGATGGATTGCCAATCGCTCCAGCTGGCGCTTGCCGATGCGATCACGCTCCTGCATAAAACCGCTGCGCCATCGGCGGAAAAACCGCATTCCGCCGATGGCGCATGCACGCGTCAGCAACGACGCATTGCAGTGCGGGGGCAGGCAGTTACGGCATCAACACCTTGTCCACCACGTGGATCACGCCATTGCTCTGCATGACATCGGCAATGGTGACAGTGGCGGTATTGCCCTTGACGTCGGTAATGGTGACCTTCTTGCCATTGAGCTTTGCGGTAAGCGGTTCGCCCTGCACGGTGGTCAGCGTGGCGCTACCGCCGCCGGCCTTGATCTTGGCGATCAGCGAGGCGGCGTCCACCTTGCCCGGTACCACGTGATAGGTCAGCACCTTGGTCAGCGTCGCCTTGGATTCGGGCTTCAACAAGGTATCGACAGTGCCGGCCGGCAGCGCCGAGAAGGCCGCATTGGTCGGTGCGAACACCGTGAACGGGCCCGGGCCCTTCAGCGTCTCGACCAGGCCGGCGGCTTTGACGGCAGCCACCAGCGTGGTGTGGTCCTTGGAGTTGACCGCGTTGTCCACAATGTCCTTGGTCACCAGCATCGGCGCGCCGCCAACCATCGGATTGGACGCAGCGTAGGCGGGGGCCATGGCGCTGGTCAGGGCAATGGCGGTGGCAACGGCAAGCGACTGGAATGAAGTCTTCATGAGGCATCGATCCTTTGGGTGAGCGATTACCTGGATGGCAATCGTGGATCTGGATACGCGGCCAACTGCAGCGCGGATGCATCACGCAGTTTTTACATGAAGATGCTGCGCCGCAACGGCACCGCATCTGCGTCGTCGCCTCGCCATGGTTGAGTCTGTTCGATCAGCGACCTCGATGCAGGCCGAGCGATCGTGTTGAAAACGCGACGGTGCGACTGCACTGCAGGCGATGCGCGATCAGACCGTTATCAGGCTCAGCGTCGTTGTCGCCAGTGTCACGGCCGCCCGAAGCGGCACGAATGTTCGCCATTGGCAGAAGCGACGCCGGCCAGTGCCGTTATTGTCCATACCCTTGCGTGATCACCAGTTCTCAAGGCTGTAGAACATGAAGTCCAAAAAGAGTGAGTTCAATCGATTGCTACTGCCGACAGTGGTGATGGCAGGCACGCTGGCGTCATTCGGTAGTGCACAGGCATCCGGTAGTGCACAGGCATCGGCCATCACGCCAACGCATGCGTTATCAGCGGCCGCTGCTGTCCCTGCGCGTGACATCTATCGACCAGGGCAGAAGTGGATTGTCCCGGGGGAGTGGGAATTCACCGTTGATTCCGCGCGCGTGGCCAGGGTGAACATTCCCAACCATGGCGGCGGCTCCTGGGTGCC
The DNA here is from genome assembly GCF_002846205.1 of Xanthomonas prunicola. Lineage (GTDB taxonomy): Bacteria > Pseudomonadota > Gammaproteobacteria > Xanthomonadales > Xanthomonadaceae > Xanthomonas > Xanthomonas prunicola. The sequence goes on along the minus strand of NZ_PHKV01000001.1, from coordinate 1,215,755 downwards.
CACGCAAGTGATCGTGCTGAGCTACAGCTACAAGAACATCGGATTCGACGATAGCGCCAACTTCAAGGACGGCGGCCCGTCGACACTGGCGTTTTCGAAAGCACATATCGAGGTGTTCGACGCCAACGATGCGGACAACGGCGGCGCAGGCAATTACCCGGTGCGCATCAAGCTCGTCGAAGACGCTGACGGTCAGAAGCCCGGGCAGGAGATGGTGGGCGCGCAATGGCCTTACGCCTTCAAGAAGAAGGTCAAGGCGGTCAAGGTGACGGTAAGGCACTACGATTCCAGGCTGAAACTGCATGAAGCGAGCTTCCTGGTCCCGGTCGGGGGCGTCCGACAATCGAAGCCGCACGCGAACAAGCACGTTCACCACAGCTGATCTGCGTTCGGCTGATCTGCGCGAGCATGCCGCCGGCATGTCCGACAGCGCGAGCGATCACAGTGCCGGCTGCTCTCGACGGCAGGTGAGGTCCGCGCGATCGAGTGACTGCTGGCCTTGGCGATGGATCCATCGCCTGCCCGCCGCCCGCATGCGCATTGCGGGCCTGTTGCATCGCCACGATGGTGCTGCGGTTGCTCGTGCTGTGGGCAATCCATCTTGACCAAGCACGGCCGCCTCTTCGTCTCGGCCTGTCCACCCGGCAGCCATCGTGTCTGATCGACAGACACCCGCCAAAGCGCTACCGCACCACACCGCTGCGGCGGTCGCCGCACAGGACCGCGCCCAGGCCCAGGTGGTGCGGTGGTTTCATCACCGGTTGCAAACCGGTATGTTCCCGTCGGTGCGTTGTTGTGCGTCGCAAGACGATGCCGCACGTGTTGCCGTCTCTTCCTCCCGGGTTTTTATGCATTCGATCGATGTCGTCCTCGCCATGTTGCTGGCGGTCGCGGCCAGCGGTTATCTCATCCGCATTCTGCCGTTTTCGCTGCCGTTGCCGTTGGTGCAGATCGCGCTAGGCGCGGTGGTCTCCGGCGTGTTCGATGCGGGGCACGAACTGGAGCCGGAGCTGTTCTTCCTGTTGTTCCTGCCGCCACTGCTGTTTCTGGATGGCTGGCGCATTCCCAAGCAAGGCCTGTTCCGCGACAAGGCGGCGATTCTGGAGCTGGCGTTGGGGCTGGTGATCTTCACTGTCGTCGGCGCCGGCTTCTTCATTCATTGGCTGATTCCGGCGATGCCGCTGGCAGTGGCGTTCGCGCTGGCGGCGATCATTTCGCCGACCGACCCGGTGGCGGTGTCGTCGATCGCCTCCAAGGTGTCGATCCCCAAGCGCCTGATGCACATTCTGGAAGGCGAGTCGCTGCTCAATGACGCCTCCGGCCTGGTCTGTTTCCAGTTCGCGGTGGCGGCAGTGTTGACCGGCACGTTCTCGGTCGCGGCCGCTTCGCTGACCTTCCTGTGGGTGGCGCTGGCCGGTCTGGCCTTGGGTGTGGCGACGACCTTCGGGTTGAGCCGCATCCAGGCCTGGATCTGGCGGCACTTCGGCGAGGAGCCCGGTTCGGCGATCCTGGTCAACCTGCTGACCCCATTCGCTGCGTATCTGCTGGCTGAAGCCTTCCATGCCTCGGGCATCCTGGCCGCGGTGGCCGCCGGCATCACCATGAGTTACGTGGAAATGGCCGGTAATGCGCCGGGCAATATGCGCCTGCAGCGTTCGGCGGTGTGGGACACGGTGCAGTTCACCTTCAACGGCATCATCTTCGTGCTGCTGGGCGAGCAGTTGCCGGGCATCCTGGACGGCGCCGTGCGCAGCGTGCAGGAGGCAGGCCACCTCAATCCGTGGTGGCTGGCGGTGTACGTGGCCACCATCAGCGCCAGCTTGATGGCGTTGCGCTTCGTGTGGGTGTTCCTGTCGCTGCGCTGGAATATCTTCAAGGCGCAGCGACGCGGCGAGGCGCATGTCAGCCCGCCGTGGCGGATCGTGGTGGCGGTGTCGCTGGCCGGCGTGCGCGGTGCGATCACCCTGGCGGGCGTGCTCACGCTGCCCTTGATGCTGGAGGACGGCTCGCCATTCCCGGCCCGCCAATTGGCGATCTTCCTGGCTGCCTCGGTCATTCTGGTGTCGTTGCTGGTGGCCAGCATCGCGTTGCCGCGCCTGTTGCGCGGGTTGGAATTGCCGGAAGAAGAAGACGAGCAGCTCAAGGAAGACCTGGCAGTGAAATCTGCTTCGCAGGCAGCGCTGGATGCGGTGGAAAAACTGCGGCAGCGACTGGTCGATGGCAGCAAACATGCCGAGCGCTACAACGCAGCGGCCAACCAGGTCAGTCAGCGCTATCAGCGCAAGCTCGGCGCGGTGGACATGGCCGAGACCGATCCGGAAGAGGCGGTTGCCTACGAAAAAGCGCTGCGGCAGTTCCGGCATGCGGCATTGGTGGCCGAGCGCAACGAGTTGTTCAAGCTGGCGCGGCGCCGCGAAATTTCCGACGAGCTGTCGCGGCGGCTGGTGCGCAATCTGGATCTGATCGAGTCGCGCAAGCGTGCGTGAGCGCGCCCAGGCGCGTGGGACTCGGGATTCGGGACTGGGGAATCGTCACCGCAACCGCATGCCTGGTGCCGTGAGGGTGTCCGAGCGCGCTTGCGCGCGACGGCGTTTTCGTCGTGATGCCCATCATGCGCAGGCGCATTTCGGCTGACCTGCGTATTGGCTCGCCCACATCCGCGGCGGGTATCGGGAGACACCATCCCATCAGGGCCACTCCCATCGTCACGGCGCACCGCCTACCCTGTGGCGCTTATCGTCTTTCGTATCAGACCCATGACTTCGATCGTTTCCATCCAGGGCTTGAGCAAGACCTACGCCGGCGGTTTCCAGGCGCTCAAACAGGTGGATCTTGAAATCCAGCGCGGCGAGATCTTCGCGCTGCTCGGCCCTAACGGCGCCGGCAAGACCACCTTGATCAGCATCATTTGCGGCTTGATCAACCCCAGCACCGGCACGGTGATGGCCGACGGGCACGACATCGTGCGCGACTACCGCGCCGCGCGTGCCAGCATCGGCTTGGTGCCGCAGGAACTGGCTACCGACGCGTTCGAAACGGTGTGGGCCACGGTGCGTTTCAGTCGCGGCCTGTTCGGCAAGCCGGCCAATGCGGCGTATCTGGAAACGGTGCTGCGCGAGCTCTCGCTGTGGGACAAGCGCCACAACAAGATTTCCACGCTGTCCGGCGGTATGAAGCGGCGCGTGCTGATCGCCAAGGCGCTCGCCCACGAGCCGCGCATTCTGTTTCTGGACGAGCCCACTGCCGGTGTGGACGTGGAGCTGCGACACGACATGTGGCAGATGGTGCGGCGGCTGCGCGAACAGGGCACCACCATCATTTTGACCACTCATTACATTGAAGAAGCCGAAGACATGGCCGACCGCGTCGGTGTGATCAACCGCGGCGAACTGGTGCTGGTGGAAGACAAGCACACGCTGATGCGCAAGCTCGGCAAGAAGCAGCTCACGCTGAGCCTGCAGGCGCCATTGCAGGCGCTGCCCGCCGCGTTGGCCGATCTGCCGCTGGAGTTGGCTGCCGATGGCAATAGTGTGATCTACACCTTCGACACCCAGGCCGAGCAGACCGGCATCGGTGCGTTGCTGCGCCGGCTCAACGAGCAGGGCATCGATTTCAAGGACCTGCATTCCAGCGAGAGTTCGCTGGAAGAGATCTTCGTCAACCTGGTGCATGGCGCACGTCAACAGGAGGTGCGCGCATGAACGTACATGCGATTGCGGCGATCTACCGGTTCGAAATGGCGCGTGCGTTCCGCACGCTGACCCAGTCGATCGCCTCGCCGGTGTTGTCGACGTCGCTGTACTTCGTGGTGTTCGGTGCGGCGATCGGTTCGCGCATGGGCGATATCGACGGCATCAGCTATGGCGCTTTCATCATTCCCGGTCTGGTGATGTTGTCCTTGCTCAACGAGAGCATCTCCAACGCGTCGTTCGGCATTTACATGCCGCGCTGGGCGGGCACCATTTACGAGGTGCTGTCCGCGCCGGTGGCGTGGTGGGAGATCGTGATCGGCTACGTAGGCGCGGCGGCGACCAAGTCGGTGATGCTGGGACTGTTGATCCTGCTCACCGCGCGGCTGTTCGTGCCGTACGAGATCGCGCACCCGGTGTGGATGCTGGGCTTTCTGGTGCTCACCGCGCTGACCTTCAGCCTGTTCGGTTTCATCATCGGCATCTGGGCCGACGGCTTCGAAAAATTGCAGGTGATTCCGCTGATGGTGGTGACGCCGCTGACCTTCCTGGGCGGCAGTTTCTACTCGATCAACATGCTGCCGCCGCTGTGGCAGAAGGTCACGCTGTTCAACCCGGTGGTGTATCTGATCAGCGGCTTCCGCTGGAGTTTTTACGGCAGGGCCGACGTGCACATCGCGGTGAGCACCGGCATGACCTTTCTGTTCCTGGTCGTGTGCCTTGGCGTGGTGGCGGCGATCTTCCGTAGTGGGTATCGGCTCAAGGCCTGAGTCGCGCCGATTCCGGTACCGCCGGAAGCGTGCGTTGTCGCGCGCCGATGCCATCCAGCGCCGCGATCGACGGCGCTGGATGGCATCGGCGCAGTGGCTGCGCTGGTGCGAATGTGCGGCGCGGCGGTGTCTGCGTCGTGCGGTTACTCGACGGCTGGTTGCGTGTCGTTTTTGGTGTCCAGGTAATAGGCCGCCACTTCGCCCTTGATCTTCATCGTCATCGGGTTGCCGCGACGGTCGCGCGCCTTGCCGACCTGCACCTTGATCCAGCCTTCGCTCACCGAGTATTCCTCCACGTTGTCGCGTTCGACACCGTTGAAGCGCACGCCCACGCCGCGGTTGAGGGCATCGGCATTGTGAAACGGGCTGCGCGCGTCGATGGCCAGGTGATCGGGAGGGGTATCGCTCATGGGAAAGGCGTCATGGCGGCCGGGAGAGCCGTCTTCGGCCCCACAGGATACGGGCCTGCGTCGTGAAGACCAGCCCCGGGACGCAGTTGCGTGCGTCAACCGGTTTGCTTGCGCGCCATCAGGCCTCACACTTCCGCCTTGCAACCCTGGACGTGAGACCGTGATGCCCGACAACAGCGCCGACTACGATGAACCCGATGACCTGAGCGCCGACAACGACGACGATCCGGACACCCATCAGGGGCTGGTCTGGAACCTGTTGCTGCTGATCAATCCGGGCGACGAAGAAACCGCGCTGCGCCAGTTCGATGCCTATCGCGAGAGCGCCGGCGAGACCGATGGCGATGCGTGGTTATGGGCGCTGAAGGATGCGATCGACTGGAGCTCGGGGTTCTACGTGGATGGCAGCGACAGCGAAACGCTGATCAGCGCGATCGACGAACTGGCCGCCCGCTGGAACTTGCGCATCGACTGGGGCGGCGACATCGACGATGACGACTTCCTGGCCGCCAACGACACCGCCGCGCTGCTGACGGTGGCCTACGACCGCCTGCGCGAATACGGCTACACCCTGTGGTGCTGGGATACCGGCAGCGACGACCGTGCCGGCTGGATGGCACTGAGCCGCAACGATGAGGACATGCAGCGGCTGGCAGCGATCCTGGGCGCGGATCTGCGCCCGGGCAGCGATCCGTTCTAACCCTCTTGCCTACGACTGCCGCCCGGGCCACGGCCAGGGCGGCGTTTGCTGCGTAGTTCAGCTCTTGGCCGTCTTGACGATCGCCGGCGAGCCCACGGTGGCCCCACCCTTGTTCAATGCGACCACGTACATCGTGTAGAACGTGTTCGGCTTGAGTCCGCCGAGCGTGTAGCGCGTGCCGCGCGAGACCGCGTAGGAGGTGTACGCACCGGTGGCGTTGTCCTGGGCGACGATCGCATAGCCGGTTGCCGTGTTGGTGGCGGTCCATTGCACCGTGCTGGTCGTGGCCGTCGTGCTGGCGTGCACGCCGCGCGCTTGATTCGGTGGGGGCGTGCTGCCGTCATGAACCTCCAGCAGGGAATCGAGCAGCAGAGAGGACGGCAGCATCGACCCCAGGCCGGTGACATTGTCGTAGCCCTGGCCGGCGTTGAAGCCCGCCACGCCGCCGAACAGGTTGGCATTGCCATTGCTGCCATCGAGCACGTCATTGGTGTCCAGGGACACCGTGGCCTCAAGATCCTCATACAGGAACGGATTGGCGAAGCCGATCCGGCCCAGTCCGGCGGCCTGGTGTGCCTGATCGGCGATGGACATGAAGCTGGCCCAGATCGGCGCCGAGACGCTGGTGCCGCCAAAGTTGACCCAACCGCCGTCCAGCTCCGAATACACTGCCACCGGCGTCGTGGGGCTGGCCACGGCAGCCACGTCGGGCACATTGCGGCGCGTGGACGAGCCCTGGTTCGCTGTGGCGATCGACACCGGTTTGCCATCGGTGCCGGCGATCAGCTGATAGTCCGGCAGTGGCCAGTAGCTGCTGATACCGCCGCCGGTGGCCCCGTAGCCGGCACCCAGCAGGTTCCAGGCCTCTTCGCCGCCGTAGCCGCCGGTACGCTCGGTAAACAAGGTCGTGCCGCCGACCGAGGTCACCAGCGGCTGGCTACCGGGATCTTCGACATGCAGGCCGCTGCCGCTGCGCCCATAGGCGCCCTGATCGCCCGAACTGACATACACCCCCTGGCCTTGCGCCACCATCTGCGTCAGCACCTGGCCTTCTGCGGCCAGCGCAGCGTCGCCCATGAATTCCTCGTCGATCCCATAGGAGATGCTGACCGTCTGCGCAGTGTTGTCGTCGGCCATGGCACCTAACGAGGCCAGCAGCGCGACCGGGAACGGATCGTCGCCTTCCTCGTAGACCTGGATCTGGCGCAATTGCGGGTTCACGGCGATCGCCATGTCGATGTCCAGCGCCGCCTCACCGGCCACGCCGGAACTGTTGACTGCGCCGGCATAGCCGTTGACGTTGCGTACCTTCACCGGCACGTTCGGTAAGCCAAACTGTTTGACGTAGGCGGCGATGTCGCTGGACAGGAAGCCGCCTTGCTCGAACAGCGCCAGCGTTTCCAGCTTGCCTGGGCCTAGCTGCTCGGGAATGGCATAGGCACGGCGCAAGTCTTGCGGGCTCAGGGCGCCGTTGGGGCCGTGGCCGGTAGCCTGGGTGGCGTCCGGCCGGCCGCGGCGGGCGCCGTCGTTGGCAATCGCGGCGCGTGCCGCCGGATTGGTGGGTGCGCGGATGGCCAGGGGTGCGAAGCGGACGGCGTCGTGCAGGCCGACGATGCCGCCGACATGACCGGCCAGTGCGCTGGGTAATTGCGGCTGTCGATCAGCCGAAAAGAACGTCTTGCCATCGCTGCGTTGGTAGCGATTGAACGCCACGCCCAGATGCTGTGCGAACGTGGCCGCCGGTGCCTTCAAGGTAATCAGCGAGCCCGCGCCGCCGACACTGCTGACCTGGATGCCATGCGCCTGCGCAAAGGCCTTGACCGCGGCGACGTCGTCCTCGCGCGCACCGAAGCGGGCGGTGAATTCCGCCGGTGTCAGATAGTGGCCATAGAGCGCATCGCCTGGATGCGAAACGTGCATTGCATAGTCGTAGGCGCCTGCGCCGTCCTTCAACGGTACGGTCATCACCAGGCTGATCGCGGTGCTGGGTGCCAGCACACCGAGTTTGCGCGCGCTGCGCAGCTGCGCAGGCACCTGGGCGAGCGGGGCGGCCGTCTGAAGCGCGGCCGATGGTGCGGCAATCGCCGGTGCGGCGACGCCGGCAAGAACGGCGAGGCCGGCCAGATGCAACGGCACGCGATGAAATCCAGAACGTTTCTGCATAGCCAAATCCTCGGTTGCTGATGAGAACAACGTTGCCGAACGGCATGCATGGCGCGATCTGCTCCTCCACGCCCGCCGTGCTGGAGCGATGCCGGCTAGATCACTGCCGGGCCATTAAGGACACATTGCTGAAACCACCGTCTCCGCCGACCAGCTTGATGAAGTAGGTGCCGGCCTGTGGCGACGGCAGGCGCACGGTCTGTGCATTGCCGGCACGGACCGAACGCAGGTCGTAGCTGCTGGTGGTGGGCTCGGCGCCGAACTTCACGTACAGGGCGACATTGCCGCCGCCGCCGTAGGAGAGCACGTTCAACGGCGTCCCCGCAGTGGCGGTGAAGCTATACAGACGCTCCTCGTCGACGCCGGCAGTTTGCGCGGTGAGCGGCGTGCGGTTGCTCAGTGCGGTGGTCACCGGCTTGCAGCTGCTGCCGCTGCAACTGGTGCGGACATAGTCCATCGCTGCCGTCGCATCGACGATGCCGCTGCCGATCGGGGTCGCTGCCGGCGGTGGCACCGGAAACGCGCGCGCGGTCTGCTTCAAGACCGCCTGCAGTTGCGATGGGCTCAGCGGTGTCTTGCCAGCGCTCGCCAACGCGCTTTGCACCAATGCAGCCACGGCCGCGACGTGCGGCGTGGCCATCGAGGTTCCGGCATAGCCGCGATAGTTGTACTCGCCCGACGTCGGCGTGGTCTTGCCGCTATAAGCGGTCGACAGCACCAGTCCGTCCCAACCGCCGTTGCCCGCGTCCTCCTTCCCGCCACCACCTGGTCCCGCCACGTCGACGACTGATCCGAAGTTGGAGTAGTACGCAATGCCCCCTGTGATGCGGGTTGCACCCACGGTGATCACGTTGCTGCAGCTGGCCGGGGTGGATTGCGCCGCATCGAGGGAATCGTTGCCGGCGGCCACCACGACCGTGGTGCCGTTGGCGACGGCTGTATTGATCGCTTGCTGCGTGGTGCTGTCGCAACTGCCGGGGCCCCCCAGGCTCAGGCTGATCACTTCGGCCGGATGGGTATTGTCCGGCACGCCATCGACGTGTCCGCCCGACGCCCACACGATTGCATCGGCAATATCCGAGGTCATGCCGCCGCATTGGCCGAGCACGCGGATCGGCAGGATCTGGGCGTCGTGTGCGGCGCCGACGCCACCAATGCCGTTGTTGGTCAGTTCGCCGATCGTGCCGGCCGTGTGGGTGCCGTGCCAGGAGCTATCGCGCGCACTTTGCGCACAGGGGTTGTCGTCGGCTATCCAATCGCCATAGTCGAGCGCGCCGGGCACCCGATCGTCGGTGGCGCGACGGGACACGATGGCATTGGTGATGAAGTCGTAGCCCTGCAGGACGTGGTCGTTGTGCTTCAGATCCGGATGGTCGGGCAGGATGCCGGTATCGATCACGGCCACCACCACGCCGCTGCCGGTGGAGGTCTCCCAGGCCTTGGGCGCGCGGATTCCGCCCGTGCTGTCCTGCATATGCCATTGATACTGGGTGTAGAACTTGTCGTTGGGCACTGCCGGATCGGTGGCCTGCGCCGTTGTACGCGCCTGTGCCGGCAGTGCGGCCGACCCGACCCGGTCGAGTACCGGCTGCATCATCCGATCGAATTGCGCGTATTCGACGGCCGGATCGGCACGCAGTTCGGTCAGTAGCTTGGTCTGCTCGGCAGCAGTCAGGTGGCCGGTCAGGCGCAGCACGCTGGCGCCGGTGCCGGTGGTGCGCAGGACGCGCGCGGCCATCGGCGCGCTACGGGCGGCGTTACTGCTGAGCGGCAGCACGTTGGCGCGGCGTGCGGCCGACGACAGGATGGACTCGCGCAGCGCGTTGGAGCCGATGGTCGGTTTGTACTTGACGATGAGGCGGCCGGCCGCGGGGGAGCCGGCAGGCGCCGGGCTGTCGACCAGGCCACGTTGTTCCAGCAGATCGTTGGCTGCATGCAGCTGGAAGGGGGCGGTGGCGAGCAGGGCGCTCAGCAACAGCGTCCGGAGCGGTGGAGAGGCAGTGTTCATGGGCGCAATTCCAAGAAGAAAGGGGATGGCGGTGCGTGCGGACAGGCTCACAAGTCCACACCGAAGCCCAGACCGGCGGAGGAGTCGCTGCCGCTGAAGGCGCCGCCCAGGCTGAAGGAGCCGCGCTCGCCGATCTTGCGGGCATAGCCGATCGACAGCGCACGCTCGCTGCTCTGGAAGCCGGCGCCGACGGAGATGCGTCCACGTTCGCTCTGCGTGCCGGCCGCATTGCTGGCCATGTTGAGCATCGCCGCGCTCATCGCGCCGAGGCGGTCGATGCGGCGATCCATGTTCTGGAAGCGGCGCATGCTGTCGTCGTGCAGCTGGCTGAAACTGTCGCTCAGGGCCGAGACGCGGCTGTCGGTATAACTGTTGGCCGAACTCAGCGTCCGTGCGTCGCCCGAAGAGACCTGGGCGACGTTGGCCGCGTCGGTATCGGAACGACCGGCGGCCACGTTGATGATCTGCCGCTCGGCGCCGGCGCTGCCCACCGAGACCGCGTTGGCGCGGTCGGCCACCGAGCCTTGGCCCAAAGCGACGGCGCCTTGCGCGGTGGCATGCGCGCCCTGCCCGATGGCCGTGGCCGAGGCCGCGCTGACCTGTGCGCCCTCGCCCATCGCCACCGCATTGGTCGCCACTGCGGCGATCTGCGTGTTGGCGCCGACTGCGGTGCTGCCATCGGCATTGACGCGCGCATTGCTGCCGATCGCGGTGTCGTTGGGGCCGTGCGCGTAGGCGCTGCCACCGATCGCCGTTCCGGTGACATCGTTGGCCACCGCCGCGGAGCCCATCGCCGTGGACGTCGCGGCCACCGTGCTGGCGCTGGCGGCCGCCGGCGTCGGCGTGCCTTGCAGCTCGCTATCGCTCCCCTCGGCTGTCGCAACCGCAGAGGTTGCAGGCGCCAGTACTGCCGACACGCCGGCACTGCGCAACGCGGCTGTCCGCAACAGCGGCGTGCCACCCATGCGTCCATCCAGCGCGCTGACCTTGCTGTCCAGCGCGGTCAGTGCGGCACCGACATTGGTGTAGCTGGCACCCTGGATCACGTAGCTCGGCGCAACGAATACGCCTTGTGCGCCGATGGCCGCGCCACCGCCCAGGAAACTGGCGGCATTGCTCAGCGACTGGAACAACTGTCCGCCGGTGATCGCCTCGCTACTGCCGTCGGCGATCGCGCCGGCGCCCAAATTGACGATGCGCCGCGTCGCCGGACCACCGCGACCGTTGCCGCTGCCCACCGCGACCGTATTGGCCTCGTAGGTGCGCGACCCCGAGCCCAGCGCCACCGAATCGGCTCCGCTGGCACCGGCATTGGCACCCAACGCCACGCCGTTGACGCCGCTGTGGCGCACGAAGCTGTTGTAACCCAGCGACAGCGCGTTCTCGCCGATGGCATTGGTCTGCCGCCCCATCGCCGTGCTGTTTACGCCGCTGGCGTTGCTGTCCACGCCCAGTGCGCTGGCGCCGCTGGCGCTGGCACGACTGCCTGCCGCCACCGCCACGCTGCGCGCTCCGCTGGCCGAAGCGCCGGCACCGGCCGCCGTGCTGCGCTCGCCGATCGCGCTGGCAGTGCCCTCGCCGTTGGCCTGCAACATGCCGCTGGTGGACTGCACATCTGCCGCCAATGCATCGAGCTGGCCCTTGTTGACCGCATCGGTGGCTTCGGTGCCGGCCGCTACGCTGGTGATCTGCCGTGTCAGCCCGGATGCCACATCGCCCACCGCCACGCTGTAGCTGCGGGTTGCGTGCGAGAAGGCGCCCAGCGCCACCGCGCTGACCGGAGCGCGGTTCCAGGCATCGTCCACCCAGTTGCCGACCTTGGCGCCATAGCCGATCGAGGTGGCATCGACGCCGTCGGTACGGGTGGCCGCACCCAGGGCGGTGCTGTTGGGGTTGTACCAGGAGCTGACGGCGCCCGAGCCCAGGACCACGCTGTTGGCGGTCAAGGCCCAGCTGTTGTGACCCACGGCGATCCCGTCCTGGTCCGATGCCAAGGCATAGGCGCCCAACGAGACCGTGTTGGGGGCGAACGAACCGGCGCTATGGCCGATCGCCACGGAATCGGTGTTGCCCGGCAGATTGGGGAACACGTTGGAGTTGTAGCCGATGGCGATCGCGTAATCGGATTGCGTCACCGCACCCGCACCCAGCGCGACGCTACCGACACCGGTGGCCGCGGTGAGGCTGCTGCTGTTGCCAGCCGACGCCGCGGCAGTGCTGACGCCGCCGATGGCCACGCTGTCGATCCCGCTGGCCAGGGAGGTGTTGCCGATCGCTACGCTACTGGTGCCGGTGGCGCGGGCGAAGTAGCCGTTGGCAGTGGACAGATAGCCCGAGGCCACCGCCAAGCCGCCGACCGCGGTCGCTCCGTCTTCGAACGCGCGGGCGCGGTAACCCAGCGCCGTGCTTTGCACATTGCGTGCTTCGCTGCCGCTCCCCACTGCAGTAGACAGCGCCGCAGTGGCCTTGGCGCCGCCACCCAGCGCCACCGCGCCGAACCCGCTGGCCTCGGTGGAATCCTGGTGACTGCCGATGATCTCGCCGCCCTCGTTGTAGTCGAACACCTCGGTCGTGCCGCCGATGGCGATGGCCGATTCGCCGCTCGCTGACGCTGCGTAGCCGGTGGCGATGGCGTTCTTGGCCGTCACCGTGGCACCGGCACCCAGTGCAATGCCGCCTTCGCCGAGCGCATTGCTGGCCTCGCCGATGGCCACCGCATAAGGCTCGCCGGCGAACGCGCCGACGTCTTCGGACGGGTCGCTGCCACCGACGATCTGCAGATGCTTGCCGATATCGTCGGCCGCGTCTGCTGGCGCCGTAGAGTCGTCCTGCACCGTGTTGTCGGTGGTGCTTGCCTGGCCGTTCGGGCTTGTCGCCTCTGGCGCCGGGGGGGCGGCGTGTGCAGTCGCGAGACGACTGGCCAGAAACAGGAGGGTGACGATGGCGCGCGTGAGCGACCGCCGCGGTGGTGGTGCGATGCAGGCAGTGCTACTAACGGGGCGGAAAACGGCGAGGCGGGCGCGGTGCTGGCCCGGTACATGGTCAGGCAGAAGGCTCATCGGTGTCCCCAGGACGTGGTGGGCGGAGCGACTGGCGCAGGCCAAACTCCAAGGCATCCCCCTGTCGATGCGGAGTTCTGTCGGCGTGCGCGAAGTGCGTCAAAAATTTGTCACGCTACCTGGGGGCTGTCACCAAACGACGATTGCATCCACTCACCACCGATGTGAGCATCCGAAGTTGTCGCGGTCGCCGGTTGCCAGTTCTGTGAAATTCATCCACGTTTTGCACTGTTTGCAGCCACCGACGTCTGCCAGTGCCAGCGACCAGCGGCATGCGGCGTTCCTGCAAGTGCTGCTGGCGGCGATCGTGCTCTATACCGCCGGCGACATCGGCCTGTTTCTCTACGTGGCTGGCGCGGCGCGCTTGCTGAGCCACACGGACCTGTTGTTTGCCCTGGTGGGTAGCGTGCTCACTGCGGCAGGCGCGGCGATGGGCGTGTGGCGCGTGCGGCGCGGCGACACTGCAGGAGCGGTGCGGACCTACGTGGCTGCGACGTTGATCGGCGTGTTGGTCACCTATGTGCGGGTGGACATTTACGACCTGTTGACCAACCCCATGCCCTTGCTGGCGCTGGTGCTCGCCGGCATGGTGTTGGGCAGTCGCGCACTCTGGCGGGTGTTTCTGTTGCTGGCGGCCGCCGCGTTGCTGGGCGTGCTCGCACAGGTGATCTGGCCGGTGCCCTGGCGCTCGGTGCGCGGCAACATCGGCCTAGGCCTGGTGACCGTCGGCGCCTATCTGCTGATCACCCTGATCCTGGATCGCACCATCGCCGCATTGCGCGACAGCCTGCTTGAATCAGAGCAACGCCGATGCGAACTGGAGCAGCTCAATCGCCGTCTGCTGCAGGAAATGGCCGAGCGCGAACGCGTGCAGGAGCAACTGATCCACACCCAGAAAATGGAGGCGCTCGGGCGTCTGGCAGCTGGCGTCGCGCACGATTTCGATAACCTGATCAACGTGATCATCGGTTATGCGCAACGGCGCGATGCGCTGGAGGGCTATGGCGAAGCGCCACTGCTCAAGACGCTGGAAAACATCGAGACCGCCTCGCGGCGTGCGTTGACTGTCAGCCGGCGCATCCTCAATTTCGGCCGCGCCGAACCCGGCCTGCCGACCCTGTTCGATGCCCGCGTCGCACTGCGCGATGCCGAACCCACCTTGCGCCAGCTATTCGGGCACGAGATCCGGCTGGAGTGCCTCGCGGCCGGGCCGCCACTGTGGGTCCTGATGGATCGCGATGATCTCGAATTGGTGTTGCTCAACATTGCCGCCAACGCACGCGATGCAATGGAGGGGCAGGGCGTGTTCCGCATCCAGGGCGAGTTGCGCGAGGCCACGGTGTGCTTGCGTTTCTGCGATACCGGTCCGGGCATTGCACCGCATCTGCTGGCGCGCATCCTCGAGCCGTTCTACACCACCAAGCCGGTCGGCAAGGGCACCGGGCTGGGCTTGTCGGTGGTGCAAGGCATCATCGCCGCGGCCGGTGGCCAGGTGACGGCGAGCAATGGGCCGCAAGGCGGGGCCTGTCTGTGCCTGCAATTGCCGCTGGCGGCAGCGCCGCCTCAGTCGGCCAGCAGGTAGCCCATACCGCGCGAGGACAGCAGCGGCAGTGCCGGTGTCTGATCGCTGGCGATGCGTGCGGCCTTGCGCCGCAGACGATGGATCAGCATTTCCAGCCGGTGCAGGTCGAAGTCGCCGGCGGTGGCTTCCAATGCCGATACCAGGGTCTCGCGCTCGATCGCCTGGCCGCGCTGCGCATCCAGGCAGCGCATCAGACACCGCTCCAGGGAGGTCAGCACCATGACCGTGCCGTCCGGCGCCAACAGGCACCAGCCGTCTGATTGCAGTCGCCAGGCCTGCCTGGGCGCGGTGACGCTGATGTTGGCCGTGCGCAGACGCTGTGCCAGGTTGCGCAAGGTCAGTGCGAGGATTTCCGGATCGGCCGGTTTGCGCAGGAAGGCGTCGGCACCGCCGTGCAAGGCGCGTACGTGGTCGTTGCGACCGCGATTGCCGGTCAGCACGACGATGCCAAGCCCGGCGAACAACGAGCGCAGATGCGTCACCACACTCAGTCCGCATTCGTCGGGAAGGCCGAGATCGAGCACCACCAGATCGAAGGCCTGTTGCAGCATCAGCCGATACAGTTCGCCAGCGGTCCCGGCGCCGCTGACGCGAAAGCCGAACTCGCGCAACCCAGGGATGAGGATGTCCTCGCGCAACAGCGCGTCGTCTTCCAGAACGGCGACGGACAACAGAGAGACAGCATCGGTGGAGAAAGCACGGATGGACAAGACACCTCTCCCAAGCCACGTGCAGTGGTGACGGGCCGACGGTGTCGTACAACACCACACGCACGCGCGGCACGCAATGTATGTCTTTATATTGCGGCGCGAGAGTTTGATTGGCGGGCCGGCAGTTCGACCGACACGTGTGACGGGATGCCGCCTGTCAGCGTCGCAAGCGCCGCTTATGCGTGCTCGCCGCGCGCTTGCGCTCGCGCATTTGCGATCAACGCCTTGAGCAAGGCGCGGTCGGTATGGCGGGAAATGGCGATGGCGCCAAGGGCAATCGCCTCAAGGCGCAGCGGAGCGGGCACATCGTAGTGCGCCCCACTGAGTTTGTTCTGGAAGGCGCGGCGGGGAATGCCCAGCCGCGCCGCCATGGCATGTAGCTCGTCCAGCGTATCGCCCAGCAGGTGCGCCCAGCGCTGATCGCGCCACAGGTGCACCGCATCGTCGACGTAGACGGCCATCAGCCGGGTCAGGCCTTCTTGGACTTCTTCGGCTTCTTGCCGGCGCTGGCGCCCTCGGCATCGTCGCTCGCTTCAGCGTCGGCCACACTGTCATCGGCGCCGGCAGTGTCGTCTTCAGCCGTAGTGTCTTCAGCAACGGCGTCGGTGCCGGCATCGTCAGCAGCGCCTTCCTCGTCGCCGTCTTCATCCGCATCGGCGTTCTGGAACTCGGACACCAGCTTGGTCAGGTATTCCTCGGCGGTCTGGCCTTCGTCGGCGGCCAGGTCGTCGATCATCTGCTGCAGCTGGGTCGAATATTCCAGCGAGATGGTCTTGCCTTCGGCTTCCTGCAGGTTGGCCAGGTGCTTGAGCATGGCCAGCATCGGCACCGGGTTGTCGGCGCTGCCCATGGTCTGGCCGCCGATCGACAGCATCCACTCGCTGCCACCCTGCAGACCGATCGCGGCCACGACGCGACCGTCGGCGTCCTGCAGCACGGCATGGTTGGTGACCTGGGGCGCCTGGCCCAGGCGGGCGAAGGGGCGCTTGGGCTGCTGCTTCTTGCGCTTGTCGCGCTTGGCCTTGGAATTGCGGGACACGGTGTTCTCGACGCTAGGAATGGCCGGCCATTCTAGAGCGTGCGCCGCACGATGCGATGCGATGCGTCGCGGAAATGGGCACCTGGACGAGACGGGGCCGCCAGGGACGCACCGTCTTCACGGACACCGGCCCAAGCGTCGCCACCGGCGGGCCTGGCCCGAAACAGCAATGGGCCATGTCCCCGCTGCGTTTGCGTGGGAAATGGCAACTCGCCGCCTGCACGTCCAAGCCCTGCCCCGAATTACCGCTTCTCCACCGCCGCTTCGGCAGCTTTGGCGAGCGCCGTGGCAGACGCCACCTGCGCGCTGGAAGACAGACGCGGTCCTGCCGGACGGGCAGCGGTAGGTGCGGCCGATGCCGGAGTCGCGGCGGCAGCGACTGGCGAGGCCGCTGGTGGTGTTGCTTGCTTGACCGGCGTCCCCACGGTGGCCGTGCCAGTGGTTGCAGCGCCGCTCAGATCCGGCACCTGGGTGTCGGCATCGTGCACCGATTTGCCCAGCGCCACGCCTTGCCCCGCACCGGCCAGGGCCGCGTTTTCGGCGTCCTGGGTCATCACCACGATGCTGATGCGGCGGTTGATCGGGTTCTGCGGGTCGGTCTTGTCGAACAGCACCGACGACGACAGCCCCACCACGCGCGTGACCTTTGCATCGGACATGCCCCCGCCCACCAGCGCGCGGCGGGCGGCATTGGCACGATCGGCGCTGAGTTCCCAGTTGGTGTAGCCGGCATCGCTGCTGTAGGCAGTGATGTCGGTGTGGCCGGTGATGCTGATGTGGTTGGGCACTTGATTGATGAAGTTGGACAGCTCGTGCAGGATCGCGACCGTGTACGGCTTGAGCTGGTCGCGGCCGATGTCGAACATCGGGCGATTCTGCTTGTCCACGATCTGGATGCGCAGGCCATCCGGCGTGAGATCCAATAGCAGCTGGTCCTTGAACGGCTCCAGCGCCTGGCTCTTGTCGATGGCCTCTTTCAGGTCCTGCATCAGCGCTTCCAGACGCTTTTTGTCCTTGCTGCGGCTGTCTTCGTTGGTGTCCGCAGCGTTGTCGCGCTTGCGGCCCATTTCGTCCTTCTGCCCCTTGGCCATGTCGGCGGTGCCGCCGAGCTTGATCATCGAGGTGCTGGCGCCGCCAGGGCCGTTCATGCCAGGCGAGGGCGCGGGCGATTTGCCCGACAGCGGGCTGGGGTTGCGGAAGTATTCGGAGATCGCCGCGCGCTGTTCCTTGGTGGTGGCCGCCATCAGCCACAGCACCAGGAAGAACGCCATCATCGCGGTCACGAAGTCGGCGAACGCCACCTTCCAGGCGCCGCCATGATGGCCGCCGCCTTGCACCTTCTTGACCCGTCGGATGACGACGGTGGATTTGGCCTCGGGCATACCCGCAGCCCTACTTGATCGTCTTCAGGTGCGTTTCGAAATCGCCGAAGCTCGGACGCACATTGGAGGGCAGGGTCTTGCGGGCGAATTCGAGCGCGATCTTCGGGTTGTAGCCACGCAGGCAGGCCAGCAGCGCGGTCTTGACCGCTTCATAGATGCGCCCGTCCTGCTCGGCACGCGCTTCCATCGCCGCCGACAACGGCGCCACGAAGCCATACGCCAGCAGGATGCCGAGGAAGGTGCCGACCAGCGCGGCGCCGACGTGGTGGCCAATTTCTTCGATCGGACCGCCGATCGAGCCCATGGTGATCACGATGCCGAGCACCGCCGCCACGATGCCGAAGCCAGGCAGGCCATCGGACACCTTGCTCAGCGCATGCGACGGCGCCAGGGCTTCGTGATGGTGTTTTTCCAGTTCCAGTTCGAGCAGCGGTTCCAACTCGTGCGGCTCGATGTTGCTGCCGATCATCAGGCGCAGGCAGTCGGTGATGAAATCCAGCAGATGATGGTCGGCCACGACCTTGGGGTAGTTGCCGAAGATGGTGCTGTCCTGCGGCTTTTCGACATGGTCTTCCAGCGCCATGAAGCCGTCGCGGCGGGCCTTGTTCAACAGCTCGTAGATCAGGCTCAGGGTGTCCTTGTAGTCGTCGGACTTGTACTGCGGGCCCTTGAACACGCCCATGATGCTGCTGAAGGTCTCTTTGACGATCTTGCCCGGGGTGCTGACCAGAAACGCACCGAATGCCGCGCCACCGATGATCATCAGCTCGTACGGCTGCCACAACGCGCCCAGCTTTCCGTGCGACAGCACATAGCCGCCGAGGACACTGACGATGACGACGATGAAGCCGATGATGATGAGCATGGCGCAGCCGAAAGCAAACTGGGGTTGCTAATGGTTTCGGCTTGCGCAGCCGATTCTTGAAGCGCGCGGCGTGAAGAGGTGCCCTGTAACTGAACACTTAGCCGATTGTCATGGCGGCCTCATGCACGCATTTGATCGCTTCGCTCCCCGCCAGCGACAGCGTCGCTTCGCCCGCATGTTCCCAGAACTGGTTGCCCTGGGCATCGGCAAAACGTGCCCCGGATGCCGCCTGGGCACTGAGCAGGATCAGCCTGCGGTTGTCGAGCGTCAGCTGTAAGGCATCGGTGGCCGAGTCGAACCGTGTGGTGATCAGGCGCTGGCCGCAACGCCAGGCCATCACGTGCGCCGGAAGTGGCGGGGCGGCAGCAGGCGTGGTTTGGACCGGCGGCTTACCGGTCCGGGGCAGCGGGCCGGTCACGCTGGCGTCCGTACTCACGGCAGGTGGGCGGCTGTCGGCGCGCTTGGCGGTGGCTGGCTGGGTGTCTGCGGGCTTGGCCGCCTCTGCTGCCGGCGGCGGGCTGCCTGCGTTGCAGCCGGCGAGGGCGGTGGCCAGCAGGACGGTGAGCATCAGGGATGAGGACGTGTGCATCTGCGTACTCCTGCCTGGATGGGACCGACGCCGTACTGGCGACGGTTGGAATGTCGATGGCTGGGTGCCGGCGTTGCCCATATCGCTCGAAAAGATGTGCCGGGTCCGGTCAGGCTGCCTGCGGAAGACTGAACAACCTACAGCGTCGCGGTGGACCTGGAACCTGGTCTGCGTGTGGCCGCCCGTTTGAAAATCGAGCGCTGCGCGTGGCCCGCCCTGCCTGGCCTGTCGCGCAAAGCGCAGGGAGGCGTTCTTCAACACCTCCCAGGCACCACCATGGCCGTTGCCTGGCGGGCAGACGATGCCATCAGGCCGGCTGCGTCTCGGCGCCTTCGCGGTGCAGCGGGTTGGGCAATGCCTGGCCGTTTTCGGTGAAGCCCAGCGAGACCGAGTTCAAGCAGTGGCGCTCGCCGGTCGGCGGCGGGCCGTCCGGGAACACATGGCCCAGATGGCTGTCGCAGCGTGCGCAGACGATTTCGGTGCGGATCATGCCGTAGCTGGTATCGCGGATCTCGCGCACGTGCGCGGGATCGTAAGGCGCGAAGAAGCTCGGCCAACCGGTCCCGGATTCGAATTTGGCGCTGGACCGGAACAGCGGCAGGCCGCACAACCGGCAGGTGTAGACACCGTCCAGCTTGTTGTCCAGAAACACCCCGCAGAACGGCGCCTCGGTGCCATGCTGCAGCAGCACGCGCTGTTCCTCATCGCTGAGCCCGGCGATCAGGGTATCGCGTTGGGCGGGGGAGGGAGGGGTCAGATCGAACTGGCTCATGGGGCTCTCGCATGCGCTCGCCAGCGGGGTGCCGGCGCCTGCTCCAGTGATGTGGGCATTGTCGGGGTGGTTCAACCGGTGAGGGCGATCATCATGGTGCTGCGGAGGTGGCATCGCTGCATGCATAAAACTGCTGGCGTGTGCCCTTGCAATGGGTGGTGACGTTCTTCGCATCGCAACGACTTGGCGAAAGCGTTCATCCCCCGGCCGGTCGCGCGCATTGCCCCGGCACATCCGCGCCCCCATCGACGAAGTACCCTCGAACACGCATGGTGCCTGTCATGGCGATCCATCCATCAACCCGTCGCATCCTGCTGTGCGTGCTGCTGACGACGGCCGGAGCGGCAGCGGCGCAGTCGGCCACCACCACGCGCTCATCTACGACCTTGCAGCCCATCACCACACCGACGCCAGTGCAGCCCACGGTGACGCCGCCGCGCGCGCTGCAGCCGGCGCCTTCCGCCGCACCCGTGCCCTCGCAGCTTGGTCAGCGCCCGGTCGCGCCGACCATTCCGACGCGCGGGCCGGCACAGACCCCTGTCGCGCCTGCCGGCAGCCAGGTGGCGCCGACGAAGCCGATGGTCTACGACCGTAATGGCCGCTTGCTGCAGGGCATGCAGCCGGCCGGCGCCAACCGGGTGCTGGATACCAAAACCGGTCGCTACTACGACGCGGTACCGGCGGGCGATGGCATGCGCGTGGTGCGCTGATCGCGGCGCTGGGGTCTGTTGTCCCCAATCCCCGCTTCAATCGACGATCGGCAACGCCAGTGTCTCCTTGACCTCTTCCATCACGATGTAGCTCTTGGATTCGCGTACATGCGGCATGGTCAGCAAGGTGCTGCCGAGCAACTTGCGGTACGAAGCCATCTCGCTGATGCGCGCCTTGAGCAGGTAGTCGAAATCGCCGGAGACCAGATGGCACTCCAGCACGTTGGGCAGCTTCAGCGCGGCGCGGCGGAATTCTTCGAAGATATCGCCCGATTTGTACGCCAGGCTGATCTCGACGAAGACCAGCAGGCTGGCTTTGAGATAGTGCGGGTCCAGCCGCGCGTAGTAGCCGGTGATGGCGCCATCGCGCTCCAGCCGGCGCACACGCTCGGTGCAGGGTGTGGTCGACAGGCCGACCCGCTCGCCCAGTTCGGTAAACGAAATCCGCCCCTCCTGCTGCAGGATGCGCAGGATCTTGCGGTCGATCTTGTCCAGCTCACGGGCGCGGGTGGTCATGGCGTTTGTCTCGGCAAGATTTGGCAGGAAGTTTCACTGCAAAAGCGCCTCGATTCCAGAAATGGCACTGCCTGGCTCGCAATATACTGCGTCTAACCATCCCCATCAGCGCGTGGTTGTGGGGGAATGCCCTTTTCAGGAGAACGACATGCGTGTGCTCATTCTCGGCAGCGGCGTCATCGGCGTGACCAGTGCGTGGTACCTGGCGCAGGCCGGTTGCGAAGTGACCGTGGTCGACCGCCAGCCGGCTGCCGCGCTGGAGACCAGCTACGCCAACGCCGGCCAGCTGTCGTTCGGCTATACCTCTCCCTGGGCCGCGCCTGGCGTGCCCGGCAAGGCGGTGAAGTGGCTGTTCGAGCAGCATGCACCGCTGTCGATCCGCCCCACCCGCGACCTGCGTCAGCTGGCGTGGCTGAGCCAGATGCTGCGCAACTGCACCGCCGAGCGCTATGCGGTGAACAAGGCGCGCATGGTGCGCATGTCCGACTACAGCCGCGATTGCCTCAATGCATTGCGTGCCGAGACCGGTATCGAATTCGAAGGCCGCCAGCTCGGCACCACGCAGCTGTTCCGCACCCAGCAGCAGCTCGATGCGGCGGCGCAGGATATCGACGTGCTGGCCCAATACGGCGTGCCGTACGAGCTGCTGAGCCCGGCGCAGATTGCGCAATTCGAGCCCGGTTTGGCTGGCGGCGGCGCGCAGATGGCTGGCGCGCTGCGTCTGCCCGAAGACCAGACCGGCGACTGCCGGCTGTTCACTCAGCGTCTGGCCGAACTGGCCGCGCAGGCAGGCGTCAGGTTCCGCTACGGGCAACAGATCGAGCGGCTGGAGCATGCTGGCGGCCAGGTCACCGGCGTGCAGATCGATGGCCGCATCGAGACCGCCGACCGCTACGTGCTGGCGCTGGGCAGTTATTCAGCCGACCTGCTGCTCTCGCTCGGCCTGCATCTGCCGGTGTACCCGCTCAAGGGCTACTCGCTCACCATTCCGATCGTCGATGCGCAGCGCGCGCCGACCTCCACGGTGCTGGACGAGAGTTACAAGATCGCGCTCACCCGTTTCGACGACCGCATCCGCGTCGGCGGCATGGCCGAGGTGGCCGGCTTCGACATGTCCTTGAATCCGCGTCGTCGCGCCACCCTGGAAATGGTGGTCAACGACCTGTTCCCAGGCGGCGGTGATCTGGCCCAGGCCGAGTTCTGGACCGGCCTGCGCCCGGCCACCCCGGATGGCACGCCGGTCGTCGGCGCTACGCCGTATTCCAACCTGTTCCTCAACACCGGCCACGGCACGCTGGGTTGGACTATGGCCTGCGGCTCCGGACGCTACCTGGCCGACCTGATGCAAGGCCGCACGCCCGAGATCGATACCGAGGGTCTGGACGTGTTCCGGTACCTGTCGCCACGCAGTGCGCGCCCGCAGCGGGAGGCCGCGTAGTGCGTCCTGCGCAAGCGTCGATCGATCTGGAGGCATTGCGCCACAACTATCGCCTGGCCAAGCGGCTGGGCGGCAGCAAGGCGCTGGCGGTGGTCAAGGCCGACGCCTATGGGCACGGCGCGGTGCGCTGCGCGCAGGCCTTGGAACCAGAGGCGGACGGCTTTGCGGTGGCCTGCATCGAAGAGGCGCTGGAACTGCGCCAGGCCGGCATCCGCGCGCCGATCCTGCTGCTGGAAGGTTTCTTCGAACACGACGAATTACGCCTGATCGCCGAACACGATCTGTGGACGGTGGCAGCCACACCGCAGCAGGTACGCGCGCTGGCCGAATTCCAGAGCCCGCGGCCGTTGCGGGTGTGGTTGAAGATGGACAGCGGCATGCATCGGCTGGGCCTGTCGCCAGAAGATTTCCGCGCCGCATGGTTGCGCCTGCGCGGGTTGCCGCAGATCGCCTCGCTGGTGCTGATGACCCATCTGGCGCGTGCCGACGAATTGGACTGCAGCCGCACCGATGAACAGGCCGTGGCCTTTGCGCTGACCGCCGGCGGCATGCGCGCGGAAACCAGCCTGCGCAATTCGCCTGGCCTGCTCGGCTGGCCAGCGCTGCGCAACGACTGGTCGCGCCCGGGGCTAATGGTGTACGGCGCCAACCCGTTCGCGCAGGACACCGAGAACACTGCGCAATTGCGCCCGGTGATGACGCTGCGCTCGCGCATCATTTCGGTCCGCGACCTGCCGATCGGTGAGCCGGTGGGATATGGAGCCCGCTTTGTCGCCGAACGACCCACGCGCGTGGGCGTGGTGGCGATGGGCTATGCCGACGGCTACCCGCAGTTCGCGCCGAATGGCACCCCGGTGCTGGTGGATGGCCAGGTCTGCCCGCTGATCGGTCGCGTTTCGATGGACATGCTCACCGTGGACCTCACCGATCACCCGCAGGCCGACATCGGCACGCCGGTGCAACTGTGGGGCGATGCCCCGCAAGTCAGCCCGCTGGCCGCGCAATGCAATGTCAGCGCATATCAGTTGCTGTGCGGACTCAAGCGGGTGCCGCGGGTGTATGTTGGCGGTCTGCAGCAGTTTGAACGATCTTCAGCAGTTTGAACGACCCGAAAGCTTTGCCCCCAACCCCCGCTCCGCGCCCCAGTCCGCGTTCGCGACGCGGGCGCTCCAATGCACACGCGCCAGTGGCGCGCAAACCGTGCCTTGGAGCCCCCGACGGGAGAGGGCTTCAAGCGGCAGCTCGACTGCTTGTTCTTCTCCCGCCCGGCGGGAGAAGGTGGCGCGCAGCGCCGGATGAGGGTGCGCGCGAGGCCACCTGCAGCTTGAACGACACGAAAGCTTTGCCCCCGACCCCCGCTCCGCGCCCCAGCCCGCGTTTGCGACGCACGCGCTCCACGGCACACATGCCAGTGGCGCGCAAACCGTGCCGTCTCGCCCAGACGGGAAAGGGGCTCAAGCGGCAGCTCACACCCCAGCCGTACGACGATCGCCGCGGAACTGCTTGCGCACCCAGTCGTCGATCATCGCCTTCTCGAAGCGCAGCGGGTCGCTGTCGGTGAGCCGCGGGCCGCTCATCAGGAAGGCCGAGTCCACCAGCTTGCGTTCGCCCTGATCGATCACCCGGCCGCCGGCGTCAGTGAGCGTGTAGGTGAAGCTCATGCGCGGCGGGTAAATGTCCTTGACCACACGTACGTCCTGCAGGCGCGGCCCGTGCCAGGGCTCGTACTGGCCGGCGCGGCGGATATCGGTAATGGTGACGCTGAGGTGCTGGCCATCGGGCAGCTGGCGCGCTGCGCTCTGCTGAAAGTGGGTTGCCAGCTGGGTCACCCAGTCGCCGCGCTGCGCCTCCCATCGGTTGCCGCTGAAGCGCACTTCGGAGAACTGCGCCGGGTCGGTCCAGCGCACGTCCACCCTGCCATTGCTGCTCAGTGCGCGCGGCGCGTCGGGGTCTGTGACGTTGCGTACCCGGGCCTGCACACCGGTCGCCGCGAGCAAGCCAGCCAGCAGCAGGCCGGCGCCGGAAAGATTGGAAAGTTTCATTGAAAGCCTCCAAGCGGAAGGTACATGACGTACCGGGCATTCCCGCAGTGTGGGGGTGCGTCCGAGCGCCTGCAACGCGCCGCACGCCTGGGCACGCGACCACGTTGCCGCGCGGTTAATCCGCCCACAGCGCACCATGACGGCGGGTTCACTGCACCTGCGCCCGCGCTTCACGGCACAGCCCGGAAGATCGCCGGCATGGACACGCATTCTTTCCGCACAAAATCAGCGTCTTCGGCGCCGGCACACATGCCGTCTGACGTGCGTCTGCAATTCATCGACTGGGCCAAACAGCACGGGCATAACCCCGCATCCGGTGCGGCCGCCTTCGTTGCCCTGCAGAGCGAGGTCGACCTGGATCTGGCAACCCGTGCGCTGCACCTGGAGCCGGGCGCCGATCCACGCGCTGCGCTGCGCGAGCATCTGGCTGGGCTGGCGCGGCAGGTAGATGTGGCGGTGCAGTTTCCGCCGGTCTATACCTACACCGCTGCCAATGGCCTGGAGTATCGCTATTCGCTGATGCTGGTCATTGCCGAAGATTGTGTTGAGTGGACCGGCCGGGTCTGGCAGGACCTGGACTACCAGGGGATGCTCACCGGCCGTGGACAGGGTCCACGTGCTAACTACACCCAGCTGGCGCGCATGGCGCTGGAACATGAGCTTGATCAGGAGCGCCCCCGTTATGTCCAGGCATGAACTCGAACTGCAATTGCCGATGGACGTGCAGATCGCCAGCGGCGAAGACGGCTTCAGCCAGCGCTGCCGCGACGAATGCGCCCAGATGGGGGTGTCGCGGGTCCGCCTGTTGCTGCTGGATTCGGATTACGCACGCTCCACCGCGTGGCGCGAGGAAGCGCAGCGCTGGATGGACGAACAACTGCGGCGTGAGGGGGAATGGGTGTTTCGCGGCGTGATCGCCGGGATCGTGGTGCTGGCAAGCTGCATCGGATTCGCTGCCACCACCTTGTGGTGAGCGTGGAAATGGGCAATGAAAGCGTGAACTCAGGACGCCTGTCGTGCACCCGCTGACGACATCGGGCATGGTTTCATCTGTCCGTCATCCGCTCCGGCAGCATCCGTGGTTTCCGATTTGAGCACTCCTACTCCCAGCCCTTCGCTGGCTGCCGCCCTGCCGGCCGCCATTGCCGAGCCGTTTCTGGACCCGGCGATGTATCACGAAATCTTCCACAACATCGATGCTGGTTTCTGCGTCATCGACATGGTGTTCGATGGTGGGCAGGCGGTGGATTATCTGATCCGCACCACCAATGGCGCCTTTGAGCGCTACACCGGTCTGTCCACCAACGCGCTGAACGTTTCCATCCGCGACCTGCTCCCTGAGCAAGAGCAGGAATGGTTCGATCGCTATGGCCACGTCGCGCGCACGGGCAACCGCATCCATTTCGAAATGCAGGCCAAGGCGCTCAAGCGCTGGTATTCGGTGGATGCGTTCCGGGTCGGGCAACCGGAGCAGGGGCGGGTGGCGGTGCTGTTCATGGACATCACTGAGCGCAAACGCGTCGAACGCGAGCTGGCCGAAAGCGAGGCACGTTTCAGTGCGCTGGCCGATGGACTGCCGATGCCGGTGTGGGTGCTGGACGCGCAGGGCGTGGTGCGCTTCGTCAACAGCGCGTATGGCGAATTCTTCGGCCTGGATATTTCCAGCGGCACGGTGTCGGCGTGGAGCGAATTGCTGCATCCGGACGACCTGCCGACGTTCCAGTTCGAGCTGGCGGCATCGCTGCAAGAACAACGCGGCCTGCGCGCGCTGGTGCGCGCACGCCGCCATGATGGGCAGTGGCGCTGGATCGAGATGACCGCTACACCGCGCTACTCGGCCGATGGCCGCTTCATCGGCCTGGCCGGCAGCAGCCCGGACGTGACCGAACAGCGCGAGATCGAGCTTGCCCGCGAGCAATTGCTCGAATCCGAGCGCAGCGCACGCAACGAAGCCGAAAGCATGGCGCGGCTCAAGGACGAGTTCCTGGCCACGCTCTCGCACGAACTACGCACCCCGCTGACCACCATCCTGGGCTGGAGCGAGTTGCTGCTGCAGCGGGTGGAAGAAGGTCAACCCAATTACAAGGGCTTGTCGGTCATTGCCAGCAGCGCACGCGCGCAGAAGCGGCTGATTTCCGACATGCTCGATCTCAGCAGCATGTTGCTGGGCAAGGTGCAGCTGGAAGTCGAATCGCTGGATCTGGCCGAGCAGGTGCGCGAAGCCTTGAACACCCAGGAACTGGCCGCCGAAGGCAAGGACCAGATACTGGAACTGCACGTGCCGTCCACGCCATGTCTGGTGCTTGGCGATGCCACGCGCCTGCAGCAGGTGTTGTGGAATCTGCTTTCCAACGCGATCAAGTTCACCCCGGCGCATGGCCGTATCGACGTCAGTATCGAGCGCGACGAGGGGCATCTAGTGGTGTCGGTCTGCGACTCCGGCGACGGCATTGCAGCTGAATTCCTGCCGCATCTGTTCGGCCGCTTCCGTCAGGCCGATGGCACCACCACGCGCCAGCATGGCGGCCTGGGCCTTGGCTTGGCGATCGTGCAACAGCTGGTGGAAATGCATGGCGGCCAGGTCGGTGCGACCAGTGGCGGTCGCGGCAAGGGCGCCACCTTCACCGTGCGCCTGCCAGAACATATTCCCGATCAAGCCAAGCGCCCGCGTCGCGAATTGCGGCGGCGCCTGATGTCCGAACAGATCGTCGAAGCGCGCGCGTTGAACGGCCTACGCCTGCTGGCAGTGGAAGACCAACCGGATATGCTCGATTATCTGCGGCGCTTGCTCGAAGAGCAGGGCGCCGAGGTGGTCACCGCCGGCAGCGCCACCGATGCATTGGCCTTGATCGATCATCGCGGCCACGCCCGCTTCGACCTGATGCTGACCGATATCGGCATGCCGGGCATGGACGGCTACGGGTTGATTCGCACCGTGCGCGACAACCTTGGATTGGACGCCACCGCGCTACCGGCCGTGGCGGTGACGGCGCTGGCGCGCGAAGACGACCGCAAACGCGCGCTGGCGTCCGGGTTTCAAGAACATCTGGCCAAGCCGTATAGCGTGGCGCAACTGGTCACCGCCGTGCGTGCTGCGCGCCAAGCGGTGGAGTAACCCGCGCGCGGCGTGATTACCGCGCATAGGACGGGTACTGGCGAGTGGTGGACAGCGACACCGTCGGATGCCTGCAGCAGGCCGTCCGGATCAGGTGTGCTGCAGCGTCACCGCCGCCGCTACATTCGCAAGGAAAACAGCCGGCCGTTTCGCAACGGCCGGTTTTTTATGGATCTGTCGTCTCAACCGCCGCTCCGATCTGTCTGCGACGATGAAGACCACCTGCCGACGCAGGCACAGTGCGAACGCGATGCAGAAGCAGTCGCCAGCCAATGACGCGTTTTCTGCCTCTTTCACGTCGGCTGGCCTAGCGTGATGCGCTTTACTGGTGGAGATAGCGCAATGCCAAAACATGCCCCGCATGTGTATTCCGAACAGGTCCAGATCGCCACGCTCGAACATTGGGTGTCCCTGCTGGATGGTCAGGAACGCGTGCAGATCGAACTCGACGACGGCAGCGTGATCAGCGGCACGGTAGCCGTGCGTCCGAGTCTGCAGACCTACCTCGACGAACACGACAACGAAGGCGTCAACGGACAACTGCGCCTGGATCAGCTGGATGCCTCGCAAGAGCCGCACTGGATCTGGATGGACCGGATTGTCGCGGTGCACCCGATGCCGCTTGGCGCTGATCGATAACTGATGCCGTGAAGGCGGCGTGTTGACGATGTGTTTACTTCTCACCGTCGCGTTGGCGGCATGATGCTCAGCTGCCGCAGCCGTTCAGGATTCCGCCGCAATGAATGCACCCCCGTTGAAGTTTGCTCGCTGGCCGCTGTCGTTGATGGCGGTCGCCGTTCTTGCTGCATGTGGCGATACCGCTACCTTGGCCATCGAACAGGGGACGGGGCCGAATCCGCAATTGCCCGAGCCGGTGAAGCGGCTGATTCCCACGGTCAAGATAGCGCCAGTCACACGCTGGGCAGCCAATGCCAAGCCTATCGCTGCCGATGATCTGCAGGTTGCTGCGTTTGCGCGCGACCTGGATCACCCGCGGTGGATCTATGTGCTGCCCAATGGCGATGTGTTGGTGGCCGAAACTGCCGAGCCGGCCAAGCCCGAAGATGCCGAAACGGGCGGTGGACTGCGCAAGAAAGTGCAGGGCGCGATGATGCAAAAGGCCGGCGCGGCGGTGGCCAGCGCCAATCGCATCACGTTGCTGCGCGATGCCGATGGCGACGGTGTCGCGGAGGTGCGTACGCAGTTCGTCAGTGGCCTGTTTTCGCCGTTCGGCATGGCGCTGATTGGCGACCGTTTCTATGTCGCCAACGCCGATGCGCTGGTGAGTTTTCCGTACACGCCTGGCGACACACACATCACCGCCAAGCCAACCTTCGTGGCCAATCTGCCTGGCGGCATCAACCACCACTGGACCAAGTCGCTGCTGGCCAGCCCGGACGGCAGCAAGCTGTACGTGGGCGTCGGCTCCAACAGCAACGTCGCCGAAAATGGCATGGAAGCCGAGTTGAATCGCGCAGCGATTCTGGAAATCGCCCCGGCCACCGGCAACAGCCGCGTGTTCGCCAGCGGCTTGCGCAACCCGGTCGGCACCGCGTGGGAGCCGCAGAGCAAATCGCTGTGGGTGGTGGTCAACGAGCGCGACGAGATCGGCAGCGATCTGGTGCCGGATTACCTGACCTCGGTGCGCGACGGCGGCTTCTACGGCTGGCCGTATAGCTACTACGGTCAGCACGTGGACGAGCGCGTCGAACCGCAGAATGCCGAGCTGGTGGCCAAGGCGATCAAGCCCGACTACGCGCTCGGCCCGCATACCGCGTCGCTGGGCCTGGCCTTCGCCAACGGCACCTCGCTGCCTGAGCGCTTCCGCCAGGGCGCCTTCGTCGGCCAGCATGGCTCATGGAATCGCGACCCGCCCAGCGGCTACAAGGTACTGTTTGTCCCGTTTGCCAACGGCAAGCCTAGCGGTACGCCGATCACGGTGCTGGACGGATTCCTGGATGCCGAGGGCAATGCACAGGGGCGGCCGGTCGGCGTAGCGTCTGACACCAGCGGTGCGCTGTTGGTGGCCGACGACGTGGGCAATGTGATCTGGCGGGTAACCCCGAAGGCGCATTAAGCGCAGGCGACAGTGCGATGTGCATCCAGCTGCACATCCTGATCTGTGGCCCCGGTCGCTTTGAATACCCCCTGCTTCCCGAAGGTGCGGATGAAGTGAGGGGCGCAGCTCGAAATCCGGGCAGCAGATCAGTCGTTGCTCCTCGCATCGCTTCGCGCGGCATGCACTAGCTCCAACGACCACTAGCTCCAACGACGCTTCTCATCTGCATCTTCGAAGAAACGAGCC
The DNA here is from genome assembly GCF_002846205.1 of Xanthomonas prunicola. Taxonomy (GTDB): domain Bacteria; phylum Pseudomonadota; class Gammaproteobacteria; order Xanthomonadales; family Xanthomonadaceae; genus Xanthomonas; species Xanthomonas prunicola. The sequence continues at coordinate 1,185,891 of NZ_PHKV01000001.1, read as the reverse complement.
AAGCATCCCTTCTTCAGAACAAGTTCTTGTGCGATCAGCACCAGAAACCGGGCACAGGCCCGGTCCATGGTTGATCAGCGTGCCCGCAATCGTCCAGACACGCTGCAGAGGATCGCGGTAGACGCCGTTCTCGCCGATACGTCGCATCCGAAGACGGTTAGCCTTTCTGCACCACTCACATCCACTTACCGAGGCGCTTCCGGCGATGCACTGAAGCGCCGCGCATAGCCACGTTCTTCGGTAATGCGGCTGATGTCGTCGTCGGCCATTTCCGGGGCGCCATAGACCGCATAGGCCACGGTGCCATCATCACGCTCGCCGACCTGATGCAGGCGATAGCGAGGCCGGCCGGCGCCAGTGTTTTCGGGGTAATGCATTGGTGGCGGTGTGTCGTCCAGATCCATTTCGCTGTTGTCGACAACTCCTCCTACGAACAAGGCTCGCATCGCGTCTCTCCGCTGTGGGCTTGGATTCCAGCCTAGGCGCGCGGATGTTGCGTGCGCATCAATAGTCCGTATAGACAATGGAAGGGAGTGCGACGGCCATGTGGCACAGGTCACTTACAATGGCAGCCTGTTCCCGACCCGATGATCCGATGGCTGGCCCGCACGATGCCCCGCTTCAAGCCCTGTTCCTGCCCTTCGCCCAAGGTGCGCTGCCGTGGCCGGAAGGGCCGGTGTTGTTCCTGCGCGCACGCGACGGTTTTCCGCTGCGCGAGCAGGCGGTGGCCGAAACGCTGATCTGCGAGCAGAGCTTCCGCCCGTTTGCCGAAGCGCTGGAGCGCAACGGCTGGAACGTGCGCGACGAAAGCGAGATCGAGGCCGACAGCACGCGCTATGCACTGGTGCTGGTGCTGCCGCCGCGGCAGCGCGAAGAAGCGCGCGCGCTGTTCGCACGTGCAGTGGCGCTGACTGCGCCCGGTGGTCGCGTGGTGGCCTGTCAGTCCAATAACGAGGGCGCCCGCTCCGGCGAAGCCGACCTGCGCCAGCTCACCGGGCTGGCCGGTAGCCTGACCAAGCACCACTGCCGCACCTACTGGAGCGCGCCGCTGCCGGCCGACACCGATGCCGCGCTGCAGGCACGCTGGGCCGCGCTGGATGCGCCACGCAAGATCCTGGACGGCCGCTTCGTCAGCCGCCCCGGCGTTTTCGCCTGGGATCGCATCGACCCGGCCTCGGCGCTGCTGGTCGAGCATCTGCCCACCACGCTGGCTGGCCATGGCGCCGATCTGGGCGCGGGCTTCGGTTATCTCTCTGCCGAAGTGCTGGCGCGGTGCCCCAAGGTCACCGCACTGGATCTGTACGAAGCCGAGGCGCGCGCGCTGACGCTGGCGCGGCGGAATCTGCAGGACATCGCGCATCCGGCGCAGCTGCACTACCACTGGCGCGATGTCACCGCCGGGCTGGTGGCGCAATACGATTTCATCGTCAGCAATCCGCCGTTCCACACGCCGTCGCGTGCCGACCGCCCGGATATCGGGCAGCGCTTCATTGCAGTGGCTGCACAGGCGCTGCGCCCAGGTGGGCAACTGTTGTTGGTGGCCAATCGGCATCTGCCCTACGAACAAGTGCTCAACGACAGTTTCGGACAGGTGCGCGTGGCTGCCGAGCGCGATGGTTTCAAACTGATCTCGGCGATCCGCGGCCGCGGAGCGCGCGCATGAAGCTGGTCAAACACATCGCCAATCTCGGTTATGGCAGCCGTAAGCAGGTCACCCAGCTATTCCGTCAGGGTGCGGTCACCGATGCGCAGGGCGAGGTGCTGTATGCCGACGACCAGGTGGAGCACGACGCCATCCGTATCGATGGCGAACCGCTCGACCCGCCACCGGGTTTCAGCCTGTTGCTGCACAAGCCCAGCGGCTACACCTGCTCGACCAAGGACACCGGCCGACTGATCTACGAGCTGCTGCCGCCACGTTTCCGCGCGCGTGCGCCGGTGCTGGCGCCGGTAGGTCGGCTGGATCGGGAAACCAGCGGCATGCTGTTGATGACCGACGACGGCGCACTGCTGCACCGGATCATTTCGCCCAAATCCGCCCTCGACAAGGTGTACGACATCACCCTGGCCGAAGACCTGCGTGGCGACGAAGCCGCGTTGTTTTCCAGTGGCGCCTTGCTGTTGGAAGGCGAAACCAAGCCGTTGCTGCCGGCCGAATTGGAGGTGCTTGGCCCACGCGAAGCGCGGCTGACCTTGCACGAAGGCCGCTATCACCAGGTGCGGCGCATGTTCGCTGCCGCCGGCAATCACGTGGTGGCCCTGCATCGCAGCCGCATTGGCGGGTTGTCGCTGGATGGATTGCCGTCCGGGCAATGGCGTGCGCTGGAAGCGCGTGATCTTGAGGTGTTGTTCGGTCGCGGCGCTGTCGCATGACGCAGATCGCAGCGCTGCCGTTCCGCCCGCAGGCGGTGATCTTCGACATGGATGGTTTGATGCTCGACAGCGAGCGCGCCATCACCGCCTGCCTGGCCCAGGCCGCCGACGAGCTGGGTCTGCAGATCGAGCCGGAGTTCTGGTTGCGCATGGTGGGCACCGGCGATGCGGCCTGCCGGCTGTTGCTGGGCGAACGCATCGGCGACGCCGCTGCCGGCACCATGCTGACGCACGCGCAACAGCTCTATGGCGCTGTGGTCGAACGCGGCATCCCGCACCGCCCCGGCATCATTGCGCTGCTGGAGTACCTGGCCGCGCAGGGCATGCCGCGTGCGGTGGCCACCTCCACCCAGCGCCCGCTGGCGCTGCGCAAGCTGGAAGCGGCCGATCTGCTGTGGCGCTTCGATGCGGTGTGCACCGCGAGCGATGTCGTCCATCCAAAACCTGCGCCGGACATCTATCTGCTGGCTGCGCGCACGCTGGCGGTGGACCCCACGTACTGCCTGGTGCTGGAAGACTCGCCCACCGGCGTGCGTGCGGCATTGGCGGCCGGCATGACACCGATCCAGATTCCGGACCTGCTCGAACCCGATGCCGCCGTACGCGCGCTCGGCCATCGCATCCTGCCCTCGCTAAGCGATGCGCACCGCTTGCTGGAAGCGCGCTTGTCGGGGTGATGCGCCCGGGTGGAGCACTCGGGCGGGGCTTACAGCACCAGCCAACTTCTGGCCACGGAGGCCTAATGGGACATCCAACGCGCGCGATCGACCAGCGCTATTTACGCGGGTGACAGCAATCAACGGTTTTGTGCGTCAAGGCGTGCGCGTTGCAGGACACCACCTGAAAACCCGCTCACCCTGCGCGACACGTGTGCAGGGCAGCGCTCGCGCTGGCAGCAACGTTACTGCATGGCACGCATGCGTGTTCGCAGCATCGTGCACGTGCATCATGCATCGACAATCCAGTCCGCACTCAGACGTACTGCATCTTGCGCGACATGCCACCGTCGACGATGAAATCTTGTCCGGTAACGAAGCCGGACAGCTGCGGTGCGAGTAGATAGATCGCCAGCTGCGCGATATCTTCCGGCGTGCCGACACGTCCGGCGGGATGCTGCGCATGATCGCGACGCGACAACTTGGGCGCACGCCGACGCTGCGGCGCGCGCCATGCATCGGTGCTGATCCAGCCGGGGCTGATGCTGTTGACGCGCACTTGCGGGCCTTCGCTCAGTGCCAATGCATGCGTAAACGCCATCAAGCCGCCTTTGGCTGCAGCATAGGCTTCGCTATGCGGCTCCGATTGCCAGGCGCGGGTGGAGGCGATATTGACGATGGCACCGCCACCGGGCGCCTGTGTCAGCGCAGGCAGCGCATGCTTGCTGCACAGGAAGGCACCGTGCAGGCTGGAAAGGCGGCGGTTCCACTCATCCCAGTCCAGTTGCGGCAGTGCTGCGATATGCGGATCCGGCACGCCGGCATTGTTGACCAAGCCGTCGATGCGGCCGAACCGCTTGAGCGCCGTGGCGATCAGGCGCGTGGCCTGCGCTTCACGCGCGGCGTCGCAGCGCACGAACGCACTGCGACGTGGCAGTGCCCATTCCTGCAGACAGGCCTTGCCGGCGTCGGCATCCAGATCGCCGATCACCACGCTGCCGCCGGCGCCCAGCACCGCCTGCGCAATGCCGCGGCCGATGCCTTGCGCGCCACCGGTGACCACCACCACGCGGTCCTGCAGCGGAGACGGGTTCCATGCGGAAATTGCGGGAGTCAGGGCCATGGCATGCTGCACATCGGTGAAGGTGGCCGCACTGTAGCGTGCAGGCTGTCGTCGTCGCAGCAAGACCGCGCGCATGCGAGCGCTCAGCGCAGTGAGGGCGGCCCCTTCGATGGTGTTATCCACGTTGGATTGGATGGATTGCGCTTTCGTCTTCGCAATGCCAAGCAACAGGCATCGCACACGGTCGTTGCATCGCCAAGTGCTGCTCTGCGCCCAATCAATGGCCGCCGAGCACACGATTGCTCAGTGCCAGGCGTGCGCAGCGTGTCCGGTGTGGCATGGATCACTCAACGACTTCGATATTGGGCACGTAGTCCCCACGCAGCTGATGACTTCCCGTTGCGTGTTGCGCCGACTCCCTGCCGAGCACAGGTGGGCGATGAGTTGTTGTCGTCCGCAGCAACGCGCGGCAGGCGCAGCGCTCAGTGCTCGGCGCCGTTCAACACGCGCTCCCAGCCATCGCGGCCCAGGCGTTCGAGCGTTTGGATATTGCGTTCGACGATCACGTCCGGGTCCGGAAACGCGGCTACCGCCCGCTCTACGCTGTCTTCGCGCAACAGGTGCAAGGTGGGGAAGGGCGAGCGGTTGGTGAAGTTGGCCACATCGTCCAGCGCGGCACCTGCGAATTGGTAATCCGGATGGAAGCTGGCCACTTGCAAGACACCTTGCAGATCCAGTGCTTCCACCGCTGCATCGGCGTTGTCGAGGAAGTCGTTGTAGTCCAGGAAGTCAGTGAGGACGTCCGGGTGCACGATCAGCGTGGTGTCGATCTGTTCGGCCGGCGTGTCGCGCAGCAGCACCAGTTCCTCGGCCAGTTGTTCCAGCAAGGCTTCGGGCGTGCTGGCATCGCTGAGCACCAGCCGCACCTGATCCTTGACGTACACCGCCTTGGCGAACGGGCATAGATTCAATCCGATCACCGCGCGTTCGATCCATTTGCGGGTGGCGGCGATTGGATCGGGTGTGGCAGGCGTGGTGGTCATCGTGGCGGCAGCGGGGATGGTGCGCCAGTGTATGCGATCGCTATGCAGCGAGCCCCGAGCGTGGTTGCGGGTTGCAGCGGCAAGCGCTAGCGGCGCGTGCTCGCCAAGACGTACGCACGGCGGTTCGCGCCTGCGGCGACCGTCGCGCACTGCGTTGTGCTCAAGCATTGTCGGCGTGCGGCGCAGTGCCAAGCTGCGCCTGCAAAAACACGATGGACGCCTGCATGACGGCGCCCGCCAGCGGCGTCTTGTGCGGCGATCCGATCGCATGCGCGCCACTATCGAAGGCGAGCGCTTGCTTGTGTGTGGGCGCAGTGCCCAGCGCCGCAAACATGTGCAGCATTGCCGGAACCGAGGCGGTCGCGTCTTCGCGGCCATCGGCGGCGCGGTAATAGCCCAGCAACACCGGGCAGCGGACCTGTGGCCAAGGTGGGGCGGAGGCAACCATCTGAAATAAGCTGCGCAAGGCACGAAATCCATCCGGGTGGATGGTCTCCGACCAGAACGCGCGCGCGGCAGGCGTGCGTTGGCGCGGGTCCGTCAGTGGCGCCTGCGCGGCACAGACCTGGTCGAGCAATGCCGAGTCGGCGGGCTGGATACCGGGCGACCAGGCGACCACTGCGGCAATCGCGTCCGGACGCTGCGCGGCCAGCCACAAACCCAGCGTGGCGCCCATCGACGAACCAACAATCGCAACCCGTTCGCCCATGCGATGTGCCTGGGCCAGTGCCTCCAGCGCCGAGGTCTGCAGCACCGCCACAGTGAGCCCCTGCATGGCATCGGGGGTGCTGAGTCCGTGCCCCGGCCAGCGATGCACGTAAGCATTGGCAGCTAGCGCATCGGCCATTTGCTCAGGTAGCGCCCCCGCTTCGCCCGGGCTGGCACTGAAGCCGTGCAGGTATAGCAGCGCCAGCGGCGTGCGGATATCGGCCGCATGCTGCCAGTGGCAGCGCGCGGCATTGCCGGGTTTGAGCTCAGGGGCGTGCATGGCTGGCGTGCTGGGCGAGCAATGCCAGCAGTTCGTGCGCGTTGATCGGTTTGGGCAGATAGCCGGCCACACCGGCCGCGCTGGCCTCGCGCATCGAATCGGTGCGCGTGTCGGCGGTCAGCACGATGATCGGCGGCAGCGCCGACATCGCATCGCGCGCTTCGCGCAGCGCATCCCAGCCGGACGTGCCGGGCATGTGCAGATCCAGAAACACCATGTCCGGCGCTGCCTCGCGGATGCGCTGCACCGCATCGGTGCCATCGACATGAAAGCTCACGCGATGCCCGGCGCGGGTCAACAGATTGCCGATCACCAAGCGATTGGTATCCATGTCCTCAAATACCAGGCAATGCAGCGAAGGAACATGTTGCGCGTGCTGCGCCAGTGCATCGCGCAGCGCGAGCGTGTTGCTGCCGGCTGCGGCGCCAGGCAGCTCGAAGATCCAGCGGAAGATACTGCCGCCGGCGGGGTTGTCGCTCACCGTCAGACTGCCGCCCATCGCATCGGACACCGACAGCGCGATGTACAGCCCCAGGCCCACGCCACCTTCGACGCGACTGAAGCCAGTGCTGAGTTGGGTGAACGGGGTAAAGATATAGGCCTTCTGGTCGTCGGGCACGCCGATGCCGGTGTCGATGACGGTCACCTCGATGCTCCAACCCTCCTGCACCTGTGTCGCATCGATCAGCAGCGCCACCGTGCCACCGGCCGGGGTGAACTTGATGGCGTTGATCACCAGATTGCTGATCACCTGTTCGATGCGACCCTCGTCGCCCATCACATGCGGCGCTTGCGGGCTATCCACACGCACGTTGAGCGTGACCCCTTTGCTGGACGCTGCGGTCGCGCACACTGCCTTTACCGTGGTGACCACGTCCAGCAGGTTTAAGGGCTTGCTATGCAGCTGCAGGCGTCCGCCATCGATGCTGGCCACATCCAGGACTTCGTTGACGCGATGACGCAGTGCGCTCGCATTCACCGTCACCGCCTGCAGCAGTTCGCGTTGTTGCGGCGGCATCTGCTCGGTGTCGATCAACTGCGCACAGTTGATCACCGCATTCAACGGCGTGCGTAATTCGTGACTCATGGTGCTGATGAACCGGCTTTGCGCATCGCGCGAGGCCAGTGCCTGCAGCGCCACTTCCTGCATCGCAAGCACGATGCGCGCCACCAGCAACGGCAGCACGATGATGAGCGCCACGGCATAGACGAAATACGCCGGCCGCGACAGCCAGTAGCCCGTCGGCGCCGTCAACAGCATCAACACGAAGGTGGTGAGCAATACCGGAAATATCGCGCGCTGCCCATAGCGCGCCACCGCAGCGATGGTGATGAACGGCAAGAATGCGTTCAACGACATCAGCAGGATGAAGGCCAGGTAGGTCTGGATGCCGATGAACAGCAAGTTCATCGCAAAGCCCATCGCATCCAGCCATTCGCTAGGTGGAATGATCCGGCGGCGCACGAGCAGCATCCACACCACCGATAGCACCCACAGACTCACCGCGGTGGGAAAGACGTGGTGTGCGTCGGTGACGAGCACCGGTTGCGGTCCGTACAGCCAGCCCAGGCACCACGCGGTCACGATGGTCTGCACGATCACGCGGCCGACGCAGGCGCGGTATTCCAGGAACGACTCGAACAGCCGCACCAGTCTGTCGTTGCGCAACTGCCTGGCGGCGAGGATCAGGCCGGGCGCTGCGCGGTTGGGAGTGCTACGCATGAGGGTCCGCGTTGTCGGAGGGCAGGGAACGACGGTAATGCTTGACCAGTAGACCAGCAGCGTTCGCCACCGCAGTGAAGCGCTGCGCAAGCGTGTCGCCCAGCGCGTTGTGGCTGACGGCATCGCGCAATTGGTCGCAGGCTTTCAGCAGTTGCTGCGAGCCAGTCAGCGAAATGGTGTTCTTCAGCGAATGGATCTGCTGCAAGGCCTGCGCCTGGAGCGTGCCGGCATCGCCGAGCGTGCAGGTGTCGATGGCGTGTTCGATCTCGACCACGAAGGCATCGGCGAAGGCCGCTGCCGCCACCGGGTCCAGCCCGGCCATGGTGTGCAGCGTCGAACCGACTTCGATACGTGGTTGCGCGTGGGCGAGGCTGTTGCTCGCACGATCGCCGGGTGCGTTCGTCGGCCTGTGGATGCGCAGGCGTTGCAACAGGCTGGCAAATGGGCCGCGCACGATCGCCTGCTATGCCAGCGCGGTGAGGTGACGATTGCAGCCGCCACGCATGCGCCATGCAGCCCGAATGCGCCAACCCGGCGCATCCCGCTGCACTGCACGCATGGACGGCGCCGGCCTGATCGTTGCAATCACCCAACCGCACTCAGTCGCGGAAGTTGTCGAACTGCAGCGGCAGCTCGAAATCTGCCTTTTTCAGCAGCGCGATCGCATCCTGCAGGTCGTCGCGCTTCTTGCCGGTGATACGCAGCTTGTCGCCATTGATCTGCGCTTCGACCTTGAGCTTGGCTTCCTTCAACTTGGCGACCAGCTGCTTGGCCTGCTTCTGCTCGATGCCTTGCTTGACGGTCACTTTCTGCCGCGCGCCGGCCAGGTTGGTTTCCATATCGCCAAACTCCAGGCAGCGCACATCGATACCCCGTGCCAGCAACCGCGTGCGCAGGATGTCGGTCATCTGCTTGACCTGAAAATCGCTGGGAGCGGACTGGTTGATCACCTTGCCGTCTTCCAGTTCGAACTTGGCCTCGACTCCCTTGAAATCGAAGCGCGTATCCAGCTCGCGGTTGGCCTGGTCCACCGCATTGGTCAGTTCGTGCTTGTCGACTTCGGACACCACGTCGAAGGAAGGCATGCAAAGATCCTGCTATTGGAAAACAGCCGCCATTCTAGGGCATCGTACCGCGCCGGCCGTCATCCGGGCCTTGGCGGGCGTGCCAGCGCCGCGGCGATAATGCACGCATGCCCACCTCCCGCTCTCCGCTTCCCGCCATCGTCTGGATGGTGGCCGCCGTGGCCTGCTTCTCGCTGATGGATGCGGCAATGAAGCTGCTCTCGGCGCATTACCCGCCGTTGCAGGTCACTTTGTTGCGCGGCGCCGCCTCGCTGCCGTTCGTGCTGGTGTGGGTGTTCGCCACCGCCGGGCCGCGCGCGATCGTGCCGGTGCGCTGGGGCCTGCATCTGCTGCGCGGGGCGCTGGGCATGGCGATGATCGGCTGCTTCGTCTACGGTTTGAAGCGAATGCCGTTGTCCACCGCGTACACGCTGTATTTCGTGGCGCCGCTGCTGGTGGCCGCGCTGTCGGTGCCGCTGCTGGGCGAGCACGTCGGCCCGCGCCGCTGGACCGCGATTGGCATTGGCCTGGTCGGGGTGATCGTGGTGCTGCGTCCGGGCGTGGACGGGCTGATCTCTTTGCCGGGGCTGATGGTGTTGCTGGCAGCCACGGCCTATGCGGTCGCGGCGATCACCGTGAGCCTGCTCACCCGCACCGATACCCCGCAGGCGATGGTGGTGTGGTTTCTGCTGTTCATGGCGATCGGCGCCGGGCTGCTGGCCATCCCCGGCTGGGTGCCATTGCGGGGCGAGCACGCCTGGCTGATCGCCGGCATGGGCCTGGCCGGCGCATTGGGGCAGATTGCGCTGACCCAGGCCTTCATGCGCGGCGAGGCCTCGATGATCGCCCCGCTGGAATACACCGGGCTGGTCTGGGTGATCGGCTGGGACTGGCTGCTGTGGCAGACCCTGCCCGACGGCTGGACCTGGACCGGCGCCGGCATCATCGTCGCCAGCGGGCTGTATTTGCTGCGCCGGGAGCGGATTCGCAAGGCAGATCGCCCGCTGCCGCTCGAGCGGCCGTGAGCGGGGGCGGCAGTGGGGAGTCGTTAGAACCGAGCGCGCGCGCTCCGACAAATCCCGGGTCTACCCTGTCGCAGCGGGGGAGACCGGACATTCGGGATTCGAAACGGTCCCAGCGCCTGCGCCGTTGCGAATGCCGAATCCCCACTCCCGAATCCCTACTCTTAGAACCTAATGGAATGACGGCCCCAAACATTGACTGTTAGGCTTCACGACCCCCCAATCGGCCACGCGCGGTGATCCAGTTTCAGCGCCTGCACAAGTCCTATTCCGTTGACGGTCGCCAGATCGTGGCGCTGCATCCACTCGATCTGCGGATCGGCCCCGGTGAGGTGTTCGGCATCATCGGCCATTCCGGTGCCGGCAAATCCACGCTGATCCGGCTGATCAACCGGCTGGAAGAGCCCAGCGGTGGCCGCCTGCTGATCGGCGAGGAGGACGTCACCGCGCTGGACAGCCAGGGCCTGCGTGGTCTGCGCCGGCGTATCGGCATGATCTTCCAGCACTTCAACCTGCTGTCCTCGCGCACCGTGGCCGGCAACGTGGCCTTTCCGCTGGAACTGGCCGGCACCGCACGCGTCGAGATCGATGCGCGGGTGGCCGAGCTGCTGGACCGGGTCGGGCTGCAGGAGCACGCCAACAAGTATCCGGCGCAGCTGTCCGGCGGCCAGAAGCAGCGCGTGGGCATTGCGCGCGCGCTGGCCACCCGGCCGCAGATCCTGCTGTGCGACGAGGCCACCAGCGCACTGGACCCGCAGACCACCGCCTCGGTGCTGCAGCTGCTGGCGCAGATCAATCGCGAGCTGGGCCTGACCATCGTGCTGATCACCCACGAAATGGACGTGATCCGCCGCGTCTGCGACCGCGTGGCGGTGCTGGACGCCGGCCAACTGGTGGAAACCGGCCCGGTCACCGAGGTGTTTCTGCATCCCAAACATGCCACCACGCGGCGCTTCGTGTCCGAAGCCGAGCACGTGGACGAAGCCGAGTTGCACCGCGATTTCGCGGCGGTCGGCGGGCGCATCGTGCGGCTGACCTTCCTGGGCAACGGCACCTACGAACCGGTGCTGGGCCGCATCGCCCGCGAGACCGGGGTGGACTACAACATCTTGTCCGGGCGGGTGGATCGCATCAAGGACACGCCCTACGGCCAGCTCATCGTCGCGCTGACCGGCGGCGATCAGAACGCTGCACGCGCCGGTTTCGTCGCCGCCGGCGTGCAGGTGGAGGATCTGCGCGTATGACCCCGATCGTTGCTGCCGCTGGCGGTTTCTTCCGCAATCTCGATGCCGCCAAGTGGGGCGATATCGGGCAGGCGACCCTGGACACCTTGCTGATGCTGGCCGGTGCGCTGCCGCTGACCTTGCTGATCGGCCTGCCGCTGGGCGTTGCGCTGTTCCTGTGCGGGGCCCCACAGTTGCGCCGCCGTCCGGTGCTGTATGGCGCGCTGGCGCTGGTGATCAACCTGCTGCGCTCGGTGCCCTTCATCATCCTGATGATCGCGATGATTCCGCTCACCCTGGCGCTGATGGGGACCTCGCTCGGTGTGCGTGGCGCGATCCTGCCGCTGGTGGTCGGTGCCGCACCGTTCTATGCGCGCCTGGTGGAAACCGCGCTGCGCGAGGTCGACCGCGGGATCATCGAAGCCAGCCAGGCGATGGGCGCCACCACCCGCCAGCTGGTGCTGCGGGTGCTGTTGCCCGAAGCGCGCCCCGGCCTGATCGCCGGCGCTACCGTGACCACCATTGCGCTGATCGGCTTTACCGCGATGGGCGGTGCCATCGGCTCCGGCGGCCTGGGCGATGTGGCCTACCGCGAGGGCTACCTGCGCTCGCATTCGGACGTGGCGCTGGTCACCGTCATCGCCTTGCTGGTGCTGGTGCAGGTGCTGCAGATGCTGGGCGACCGCCTGGTGGCCCGCTACAGCCGCCGTTGAGTCAGACGCGCCGCTGCGGATGCAACCGGTGGCCGCAGTGCATGCCGCATCGGCGGCCATCGCTGCGGTGAGCTGCAACCGGATACGCTGGCATCTCCCCGACGTTTGTCTTGCCTGCGCGGCCGGTGCGGACTGCCACATCGCCGCTGCACCTGCGGTCTGCTAGGTTTAACGCCTGCGGCCCGTCCGCATTCCTCCTCCCACGGACCCTTTCATGAGCACATTTGCGTTTCGTTCCCTTCTTGCTGCGGCCACGCTTGCGTTGGCGTCCTGCGGCGGCAATGGCGGCGGCGGTGGCGACACCCTGACCGTGGCCGCCACGGCGGTGCCGCATGCCGAAATCCTGGAAGTGGTCGAACCGCTGCTGGCCAAGCAGGGCGTCAAGCTCGATGTGCGCGTGTTCAACGACTACGTGCAGCCGAACGACCAGGTCGTGCAGAAGCAGATCGACGTCAATTACTTCCAGACCGAACCCTATCTGGACGCCTACAACCGCGACCGCAAAAGTCAGCTGGTGACCGTGGTCGGCGTGCATATCGAACCGTTTGGCGCGTACTCGCGCCGCTTCAAGGCCCTGACCGATCTGCCGACCGGCGCCGACGTGGTGATCCCCAACGACCCAAGCAACAACAGCCGCGCGCTGATCCTGCTCGACAAGGCCGGGGTGATCAAACTCAAGGACCCGAGTAACGCGCTGTCCAGCCAGCGCGACATCGTCGAAAACCCCAAGCAGCTCAAATTCCGCGAGCTCGATTCGGCCATGCTGCCGCGCGTGCTGGATCAGGTCGATCTGGCGCTGATCAACACCAATTACGCACTCGACGCCGGGCTCAATCCCACCCGCGACGCACTGGCGATCGAAAGCAAGGACTCGCCATACGTCAACTTCCTGGTGGCGCGCGCCGACAACAAGGACGACCCGCGCGTGCAAAAACTCGCCAAGGCCTTGACCAGCCCGGAAGTGAAGGCCTTTATCGAGCAGAAGTACAAGGGCGCGGTGCTGCCGGCGTTTTAAGCGCAACTTCTGAACTGACTGCGCCCTCCGCCAGCTGGCCGCGGCCGGTACTCGGTGCGGTATGGATCACGCGTCCACTGCCTCCTGCGCGCCGGCGAGGTCCGTCTGACGACCGCTTGCTACGAGGGTGTAGCGTTCCTGCTCAACAGCGTCCGGATCGACAGCACTGCGCCCACGTTGCCGATGATTTGCGTGTTGTCCTCGATCGCGCGCATCAAGCCGCCTCGATCACAGTCGGGCGAGCGCGGTCGCGGCACCGGAGTTCGGCATCGCTAGCGCCGAACACACGCCGCTGCGCGCCTGCGTAGTAGCGTCATCGGCCATCTTTCTCCGGCAGTCTTCCGATGCCTTTGCTGCTTGCCATTCCGCTGGCCGTGATCATTGCCCTGGCCGTGTTCGCGGTGGTGTTCCCGTTGTCGCTGCTGCAGCGGTTTCGCATGGGCACTGCGCGTCGTCAGGCGCGCGGCTGGTTGCTGATGATCAACCTGGCGTCGGCCGGCATCTCCAGCGTGCTGTTTGTGATCTTCAGCCTGATCGCGGCGGCATTCTGGCCCGGCGCGATCAGCCACGCCGCATTCGGGTGGGCCTGCGGGTTGGCGTTGGGGGTGTTGGCGCTACGTCTGACCCGCTTCGAGCGCACCACGCAAGGCCTGTTTTACCGGCCCAACCTGTGGCTGGTGTTGGCCTTGACCGCGTTGGTCGTGGTGCGGGTGATCGCCGGGTTGGTGCAGGGCTGGCGTAGCGCCTGGCAGGGTGTCGCCTGGCCAAGCGAAGGTTGGCTCAGTCATGCCAGCCTGCTCGGCGCGGCTGGCGTCTTGCTCGGTTACGCGCTCGCCTATGCCACCTTGCTGTGGTGGCGCTGGCGCAGCGCGCGTCTGCGCGGCAGCGTGTATTGGCGTTGAGGGCGTGTGGCGCTGTGGCTGGGTGGCGATGTTTCAACCACGCACGGAGGTGTGCCGCCGCTTGCGCACGTGCGCAGCAACGACATGCTGCGTCGAGGAATGCGTCGGAGGTCAGCAAGGCACGCTGCTCCGGCAATCGCGTATGGACAGGCGATCTACCAGTTCGTAGCTTCGCTGCGTCGTTCTGCGATCTCGCAGTCGCACACGTCGCGCACAAAAAACGGGCCTTGCGGCCCGTTTTTCTTCAACCGAAACCTGGGTTGGCAGGTGCGTGCTTAGAAGCGCGCGCCGATGCCGAAGCCAACGGTCCACGGATCCAGTTCCAGCTCGCTGCCGGTGCCCTGGCCGCCTACGCGCAGTTCCGGACGCGAACGCATGTAGCGGGCGTCGGCGCGTGCGAACCAGGTGGAGTTGATGTTCATGTCCACACCCACGGTGCCGATGACACCCTTGGCGGTGCTCAGGCCCACGTGATCGCCGGTGGTCGACGCCGCATCGATCTTCTCGTTGCTGAAGTTCGACTCGTAGTAGCCCACGCCCACGAACGGACGGAACACGTTGTCGGCTTCGCCGAAGTGGTACTGGCCGCTGATGGCGATCGGCTGCTGCTCGACGGTGCCGACCTTGCCCACGCCGTCGGCGGTGACGCGGTGGTTGAACTTGTCGGCTGCGCCCCACAGTTCAACGGCCCAGTTGTCGTTGATGTAGTAGCTGGCGCTCAGCGTCGGTGCCGGGCCGCCATCGACGTCCAGGCCCGGAGCCGGGTTGTTCTTCGGGTTCAGCAGCGCCACGCCGCCGACCACGGCCCAATGCTTACCCGAGGCGGTGTCGCCGCTGGTGGACATCGTGCTGGAGGAAGTCGAGGAGGTGTCGCCGGTATAGGTGGTGTCCTGCGCGAACGCGGACGGTGCAATCGCAAGTGCAGATACAGCAGCCAGGCTCAGGATGGAAATGGAACGCATGAGGGTCTCCTCGTCTTGTTGTTAGGCCCGTGGAGTGGGCCGCGCCAAAACTATTCCTAAAAATCTGAATCCACGCCCACCTGTGGCTCGCTAAAATTTCGTTTGTTCAGGAAGTCCCCCAAGAAGGCCGCCGTTACGTCATGCAAGCTGAAAAAGACATTCACGCAGATGCGATGGCCGTGACGAAAAAACACGTCAACCAAGGTCTGCCAGCGCACATTCGCAGCGATTGCAGGGTATTGCTGCTTGGTTCGATGCCTGGTATCGCATCGTTGGAAGCGGCGCGTTATTACGCGCACCCACGCAATCGTTTCTGGCCGTTGATGCATGCCTTGTTGGGCATTGATACAGCCGCAAGCTATGCATCGCGCTTGCAGGCATTACTCGACCATCGTGTCGGGTTATGGGATGTCATCGGCCAATGCGAGCGGCGCGGCAGTCTGGATACGGCCATCGTGGCGGCCAGCATCGTGGTCAATCCGCTACCTGCGTTGCTGATCACGCTGCCGCAGCTGCGCATGGTGGCCTGCAATGGCACAGCGGCAGCGCAGGCGTGGCGCCGGCATGTGCAGCCGCTGCTATCGGCGGAGCTGCGCGCGCTGCCAGTCGTCGCCTTGCCGTCCACCAGCCCCGCCAATGCCGCCTGGTCGCTGCCGCGGCTGGCGACAGCCTGGCAACCGGTGTGCGAAGCGGTGCGTTAGCTGAGGTGAGATGACGTGGGGTCAGTGTGGAATGCGAGCGCCGTGCATTGAACGATGCGGCTGTCGCGACACCTGGCTCTGATTGCGGATGTACGCCGCTGGCACAGCTGCCGACGCGCGCGCTGTGTGCATCGGGGCCACGGGCCAGAAGTCATGCCTGCGTCCGGCACAGGCCTGCCGGCCACACCAGCAGGCATGCTGCAGCCAGCGCACAACGGAGTGGCGACATGACGATCAAGCCCGCAATCACCATGGCAGCCGGCCTGCTGCTCGGCCTGCTGGGCGCCATAAGCGCAGCCAGTGCAGACGACATGCACTGCGAGGTCAGCAGCGATTACGAGCTCACGCTCAACCCACGCAGCCTGATCCTGATCCGCGAATCAGGCACGCCGCAGCGGTTGGTCATGCGCCAGGGAGCCTTGTTCGTCGACGACCGCTGGGTGGAACTGAGTGCCGACGATCGCACCCGCCTGATCCAGTTCGAGCGCCAGACCCGCGATGTCGTCCCCTTGGCGCAGGCAGTCGGGCGCGAAGCGGCCGATATCGCAGTCACCGCAGTGGGCGAGGTGGCAGCCGGCTTCAGTCGCAGCCCGGAAGCCACGCGCGCGCAGTTGAGAAAAGTGCGCGAGAAGATCGATGTGCGCTTGAAGCAGGGTCTCAGCAAGAGCCAGCTGACCCTGGTCGATATCGACGACGACATCGGCGCGCTGGTGGCCGAGTTGCTGCCGCAGCTGATCGGCGATGTGGTGGCCGGCGCGGTGCAGTCCGCCATGACCGGAAATGACGTGCAGCTGCGTTCGCTCGATGGCGTGGAAGCGCGCATCGAGCGCCTGATCGAGCCACAGGCGCGCGCATTGCGGCCGCGCGCGCAGCAGTTGTGCGAACGCCTGGAAGCACTCGATGGACTCGACAATGCGCTGGCGTATCGTTTGCCGTCAGGCGAGCCACTGCAACTGTTGCGGGTCGATCCACGCGCGGCGAAATGATCGGGGCATGCACGCATGCGGACGCTGCATCCCGCCGGGCGTGCGATTTTTTGCACGGCAATGGTTGGCGCTGCGGCCCGCAGCCGGCCACAATAGGGGTTTCCCCATTCTGTTGCCGGAGTTCCCCGTATGGCCGAAATCAAGGAAGCACTTGTCCCCGATATCGGTGACTACAGCGACGTCCCGGTAATCGAGGTGCTGGTGTCTGTCGGCGATACGGTCAGCAAGGACCAGAGCCTGGTCACGCTGGAATCGGACAAGGCCACCATGGAAGTGCCCTCGTCGGTGTCCGGCGTGGTCAAGGAGATCAAGGTCAAGGTCGGCGATTCGCTCTCGCAGGGTGCGCTGGTGGCGTTGATCGAAGTCGCCGATGCCGGCGCCGATGCCGCCAAGCCCGCAGCTGCCGCGGCGCCCGCCGCACCGGCCAAGGCGGCCGCTCCCGCGGCTGCTCCGGCACCTGCCGCCAAGGCTGAAGCTGCTGCGCCTGCGGCATCCTCGGGTGGCGGCCTGATCGAAGCACGCGTGCCCGATATCGGCGATTACACCGACATTCCGGTGATCGAAGTGCTGGTCGCCGTCGGCGATACCGTCGCCAAGGACCAGAGCCTGGTCACGCTGGAATCGGACAAGGCCACGATGGAAGTGCCGTCCTCGGCTGCCGGCGTGGTCAAGGAGCTCAAGGTCAAGGTCGGCGATACGTTGTCGCAGGGCAATGTCGTGGCGATCATTGCAGCCAGCGATGGCGGCGCGGGTGCGGCGCAGTCGTCCGCCAAGCCCACCACCGACACTGCCGAGACGGCAGGCAAGGTCGAGCCGGTTGCGGTGTCGGCCGAGCCGGACAAGCTGGCCCAGCGCGAAATCGCGCAGGTGCAGGGCGGCCGTTCCGGCACCGGCACGCAGGTAGCGCAGGCTGGTCAGCCATCGGCTGGCCACCCGAGCAGCCCGCCGGTGACCTTCGATGCCGATAGCGTGCTTCCCTCCAAGGTGCCGTACGCCAGCCCGGTGGTGCGCGTGTTCGCACGCGAGCTCGGCGTGGACCTGAACCAGCTCAAGGGCAGCGAAAAGGGCGGCCGCATCACTCGTGAGGACGTGCAGCGCTTCGTCAAGGCCGCACTCAGCGGCGGCGCGCCTGCCGCAGCCGGTGCTGCGCCGGCCGGTGGCGGCAACGGCCTGAACCTGCTGGCCTGGCCGAAGGTGGACTTCAGCAAGTTCGGCGAGACCGAGACCCAGCCGCTGTCGCGCATCAAGAAGATTTCCGGTGCCAACCTGGCGCGCAACTGGGCGATGATTCCGCACGTCACCCAGTTCGAACAGGCCGACATCACCGACCTGGAAGCCCTGCGCGTGGCCCTCAACAAGGAAAACGAGAAGGCCGGCATCAAGCTCACCATGCTCGCCTTCCTGGTCAAGGCCAGCGCCGCGGCGCTGAAGAAATTCCCCGAGTTCAATGCATCGCTGGATGCTGCCGGTGAGAACCTCACGCTGAAGAAGTACTTCCACATCGGGTTTGCGGCCGATACCCCGAACGGCCTGGTCGTGCCGGTGATCCGCGACGTCGACAAGAAGGGCGTGCTGCAGATCGCGCAGGAAAGCGGCGAGCTGGCCAAGAAAGCGCGCGACGGCAAGCTGGGCCCAGCCGACATGAGCGGGGGCTGCTTCTCGATCAGCTCGCTCGGCGGCATTGGCGGTACGGCGTTCACGCCGATCATCAATGCGCCGGAAGTGGCGATCCTGGGCGTGTCCAAGTCGGCGATGCAGCCGGTCTGGAACGGCAAGGAGTTCGCGCCGAAGCTGATGCTGCCGTTGTCGCTGAGCTACGACCACCGCGTCATCGACGGCGCGCTGGCGGCCCGCTTCACGACCTACCTCAGCCAGGTGCTGGCCGACATGCGTCGCGTCCTGCTGTGAGGGCTGTGCTGCTGACCATCGCCGTGCTCGGCGTGCTGCCGTGGACAAACGCGGCCGCACGCGAATGCGAGAGCACGCTCGGGCGCGGCTGGCCGCCGGCCGTGGGCAACTACGGTACTGCTGTCACCACGTTGCTGGATGGCGGCAGCAAACCGGCATTGTCGTTGCTGACGCTGCCCACACATGGTGTGGAGCGTGCAGTGTCGCTGGTGCCGGGCAAGGACGGCGCTGACTGGACCCTGCGGCACAGCCGCGCCGACGAGCGCGTCTACAGCTGGGTCAGCCAGACCGACCGCGGCAGCGTGCAGTTCCGCACCGAGCAGACCCCGGAAACGGTCGAGATCCCGATTCCGGCGGCCCTGGCCAAGCGCTTGGTCAGCAACTGGACCAACGCGCTGACCCAGCTCGCACCGAACGGACGCACTGCGCCGGTGAGCGAGGGCGAAGTGCTCTCGTTCCAGGTCGATGGCGTGCGCTACAGCGGTGCTCGCCCGAGCTGCGGCGCCGGCGAGTTGCTGTTGCAACAGGCCGCGCTGTTGATCGAAGCCAGCGAAGGCAAGGAAAAGAAGCGCGACAAGCGCTGGACCCAAATCGAATCGTCGCTGGATGAACTCCAGCAGACGCTTGCCGGCACGGCCGGTTGAGCTACAGGAGAAGCAAATGGCGGTCATTGAAATCAAGGTTCCCGACATCGGCGATTACAGCGATGTCCCCGTCATCGAAGTGCTGGTCGCCGTGGGCGACAGCGTGGCCAAGGACCAAGGCCTGGTAACGCTGGAATCGGACAAGGCCACGCTGGAAGTGCCGTCCTCGGCGGCCGGTGTGGTCAAGGAACTCAAGGTCAAGGTCGGCGACACCCTCTCCGAAGGTGCGCTCGTGCTGTTGCTCGAAACCGAAGGCGAAGCCGCTGCGCCGGCCAAGGCCGAGACCAAGGCTGCCCCGGCCGCTGCAGCGCCTGCCGCCGCACCGGGCAGCAAGCCGCCGGTGACGCCGTCGCATCGCGCTCCGGCCGAACCGGTGGCGTCCAAGCCGGCCCTGGCGAGCGGCAAGCCGGCCGACATCGAATGCAAGATGGTGGTGCTCGGCGCCGGCCCCGGTGGCTACACCGCCGCCTTCCGTGCGGCCGATCTGGGCCTGGATACGGTGCTGATCGAGCGCTACGCCAGCCTGGGCGGGGTCTGCCTCAACGTCGGCTGCATTCCGTCCAAGGCGCTGCTGCATGCCGCCGCGGTGATCGATGAAGTGGCCCATGCGGGCGACTTCGGCGTGGACTTCGGTCAGCCCAAGATCACCCTGGACAAGCTGCGCGAGTACAAGGAAAAAGTGGTCGGCAAGCTCACCGGCGGCCTGGCCAGCATGGCCAAGCAGCGCAAGGTGCGCACCGTGACCGGTGTGGCCAGCTTCGTCTCGCCCAATGAACTGGAAATCGTCGGCGACGACGGCAAGACCCAGCTGCTGCGCTTCGAACATTGCATCATCGCGGCCGGCTCGCAGGCGGTGAAGCTGCCCAACTTCCCGTGGGACGACAAGCGCGTGATGGACTCCACCGACGCGCTGGAGCTGCACGACATTCCCAAGACCCTGTTGGTGGTCGGCGGCGGCATCATCGGTCTGGAAATGGCCACGGTGTACAGCGCGCTCGGCAGCAAGGTCACCGTGGTCGAGTTCATGGACCAGCTGATGCCGGGCGCCGACAAGGACCTGGTCAAGCCGCTGGCCGACCGCCTGAAGAAGCAGGGCGTGGAGGTCCATCTCAAGACCAAGGCCACCGACGTCAAGGCCGACAAGGCCGGCATCACCGTGTCCTTCGAAGCGGCCGTGGAAGGCGAGAAGCCCGGCCTGCAGGCCACCGCGTACGATCGCGTGCTGGTCGCCGTGGGCCGCACCCCCAATGGCAAGAAGATCGGCGCGGAGAAGGCAGGCGTGGCCATCACCGACCGCGGCTTCATTCCGGTCGATCGGCAGATGCGCACCAACGTGCCGCACATCTTCGCTATCGGCGACATCGTCGGTAACCCGATGCTGGCGCACAAGGCCACCCACGAAGGCAAGCTGGCCGCTGAAGTGGCGGCCGGCGAGAAGAAGGAATGGGTGGCGCGGGTGATTCCGTCGGTCGCCTACACCAATCCGGAAATCGCCTGGGTCGGCGTCACCGAGACCGAGGCCAAGGCCAAGGGCCTGAAGGTCGGCGTGGCCAAGTTCCCGTGGGCCGCCAGTGGCCGTGCGATCGGCATCGGCCGCACCGAAGGCTTCACCAAGCTGATCTTCGACGAAGACACCCACCGCGTGATCGGTGGCGCCATCGTCGGCGTGCATGCCGGCGACCTGCTGGCCGAGATCGGCCTGGCGATCGAGATGGGCGCCGAGGCCGAAGACATCGGCCACACCATCCACGCCCATCCGACCCTGAGCGAATCGGTCGGCATGGCCGCCGAGGTCTACGACGGCACCATCACCGACCTGTACATCCCGAAGAAGAAGTAAGCGCTCCCCCGCTGCGCTGCTGACAACGCCCCGCCTTGCGCGGGGCGTTGCCGTTTGGGCGGGCTGCACAGTACGGCGATGGATTGCAGCCGATCACATGGAGAGAGCTGTCATGCGCCACGGAATGTTGCAAATGTTGCTGCTGTGCAGGGTCGCCGCGGTGTCTACCGCCCGCGCGCA
Source organism: Xanthomonas prunicola (assembly GCF_002846205.1). Classification (GTDB taxonomy): domain Bacteria; phylum Pseudomonadota; class Gammaproteobacteria; order Xanthomonadales; family Xanthomonadaceae; genus Xanthomonas; species Xanthomonas prunicola. The sequence goes on along the minus strand of NZ_PHKV01000001.1, from coordinate 1,164,885 downwards.
AGGACCCGACGATCCCTCACTGGCTGCCGCGTTGGCCGAATGCCGGCGTGCCGAAACCTTCGACCGTGCGCAGCGGTGGGCCAGGACGCGTGCCGAGGCAGCGCGCGCATCCGAGATTGCGTCGCCGACCGATCCTGCGCTGCGTCCAAGTCTGCTGGAGATGAAACGCGTCGACCGACAGGCGTCCACTGGCGATTGGTCGCCGGCGAGCATGACCAAGATGGCTGCCGTGGATGCGACGCATCTGCCGCAGATGCGTCGCATCGTGGCCGAGCACAAGGGCCTGCCGGGCGCGGCGCAGGTTGGTCGCGATGGTGTCGCTGGCGCGTGGCTGCTGGTGCAGCATGCCGACGCCGACCCTGCATTCCCCAGGAACAGGTGGTGGGCACGCTGGTACCGCACGTTGCACTCGGCGCGATCCCTACGCGCTTCGTGGGGGTGTTGACCGAACGCGTGGTGGTCGGCAACGGCAAGCCGCAGCGCCAGTGCATCGAGCTGGTCCCGCAGCAGGGCCATTGGGTGCCCGAGCCGATCGAGGATCCAGGCTACGTCGATGAAAGGCGGGCTGCTGTCGGGAGATGCCGCTTGGCGATTCCATTTGCGTTGCCGCGCGGCGGTTTCCCGCACCGTAACTGTCTTTCATGGCAACCCTGCCAGAACGCAAAAAGGCCCGCAAAAAGCGGGCCTTTCGTGTGCAAGAGTGGGGCGGATCAGAACGCGAACGTCACGCCTGCCACCGGGCCCTTGAACTCCTGCTTCAGGCCGATCAGGCCGTCGCTGCCGCTCTTGTCGACGTCCAGCTTGAACCAGTCGTAGCCGGCAAAGATGCCGAAGTTCTTGGTGAAGCGGTATTCGGCAATTGCGTTGGCGCGGCTCAGATCGCCTTCGTAGTCGCCGAAGTCGCCCCAGCTGGTGTTGAGGTACTGGCCCTGCACGTTGAACAGCCAGTGTTCGCTCGGACGCGCGGTGAAGCGGATGCCGACGACCGGCGCAACGCCGTCTTCGCTTTCGTCCACGACGTCGCCAGTGAACGCGCTCCCCAGGTCGGCATACGCATTGGCTTCGACCTTGGCGTACTCGGCGCCGATCTGCAGGCCCAGACTGAATTCCGGCGAATCGACCACCGAGTAGTCGTACACGAAGGTCGCAACCTGATATTTCAGCTCGCCCTTGATGAAGCTGCCGCTCGGCACGGTCACACCGCCGGCGCTCAGATCCTGGGTCAGGGTCTCGCGGCGATCCTTGTCGTACTTGAAGTAGTCGAAGATCAGACGCTGACGGGTGCTGATGCGGAACACGCCATCCACGCGCGGCTCCCATTCCTTGCCGCCCAGCTTGAAATCTTCGTTGACCGACACGTTGTTGCCCGCCAGCAGCGTGTTGCCGCGGATGGTGTTGTCGTTGTCCACATTCATCGCACCGAGGCGAATCTGGAAGCGGTCATCGGTATCTTCAGCGTGTGCGGGCGCGACGTAGGCGACGGCCAGAACGCACGGGATCGCCAGTGCGAGGAGGTGTTTCATGGGAGCTCCGAATTCTTGGAATGGTCAGGCCGTTGGGCCTGTGGCGCGCACTATCGATAAGGTGACGTCTTCCAGAAGTGAAGGACCTGTCGCACAGCTGTGAAGGCGGAGATAGCAATCGGACAAAACGGTCCGCATGTCCAATAGGCATGGGCGCCGCACTCCGGCGACGGCAAGTTCGGCGCTGAAAACGACACGTGAAAAGTGTGGCGTAGTGCATACCTTCAGGTACGGTCGCCGCTGCCCATTGCGCAACCGGTGCAGCGCCATGCGGCAAGATGGCCGCCATCGCGGCGCCGCAGGGATCCAAACGAGCGTGCGCTGCAGCGGATTGGACCGCCGATGGGAAAGTGTCAATGTGCGACAAAATGCGTACGAAAAGCAGGAGCCCCGGTCTCCCAGGGCTCCCAGACGCGGCCTGCGGCGTTACCTTTCGACGAGGATGTGCAGGCCTCGCAAGTTCTGACCGCCGGTTTGTGGCAAAGTTCCCACCCGCTGCGGCGGCCGCCACGTGGTGCATCGCAGCAAGTGATGACCTCTGCCGGTTGTCTCGCAATTTGTCCCATTGCTATACTTTCGCGGCTCGACGAGGCGCAACTGCGCTTCCCACCCATTCACACGTAAGGTAACCGTAGTGCTGAACTCCGTTGACGCGGGTCGGCGGTTGATGCTGCGCGCTGCGGTATATCCGCTTGCCGCCGTAGCTATAACCAGTCTGGGGTTGCTGTTGGTCGGTCCCCGTTACTCTGCAGGTCTGGCATTGACCGGATGTGCGACGGTGCTGGGCGGTTGGGTTGCGGCACGTACCGCGCTAGGTGGCGGGATCCAGGCAGCGGGCATCGCCATGGTGCGGCTGATCCTGGCGATGGTGCTGAAGTGGGTGTTGGTTTTCGTGGCGCTGGCGCTCGGCTTCGGCCTGTGGCGGCTGCCTCCTCTGGCTTTGTTGGCGGGTATCGCCATCGGGCTGATTTTTCAGGTTCTGGCTCTGGCCAGGCGTTGATTCGAACTTAAAGGGCTCCGGACACATGGCGGGCGAGGCAGCAACACCTACCTCCTATATCCAGCATCACTTGCAGAACCTGATCTATCCGGTTCGTGAGGGTGGCGGCACGTTTTGGACCATCCACGTCGATACCCTGGTCATGGCGGTGTTGATGGGTCTGGTGATGGTCTTCGCGTTCTGGACGGCCACGCGCAATGCCACCGCCGGCGTGCCGGGCAAGTGGCAGGCATTTGTGGAAATCTGCCTGGAATTCGTCGATCGCCAGGCCAAGGACACTTATCACGGCAGCAGCAAGCTGGTGACGCCGATCGCGATCACCATCTTCTTCTGGATCCTGTTGATGAACCTCATCAAGATGATCCCGGCCGATTTCATCGCCATCCCGCTGGGCTGGGCCGGCATCCACGCCTGGAAGCCGGTGCCCACCGCCGACGTCAATGCCACCTTGGGCATGTCGATCAGCGTGTTCTTCCTGATGATCGTGTTCTCGCTGCGCTCCAAGGGCGTGGGTGGCATGACCAAGGAATTCCTGACGGCGCCGTTCGGCAAGTGGATGATGCCGTTCAACCTGCTTTTGAACATCGTCGAGTGGCTGAGCAAGCCGATTTCGTTGGCGATGCGATTGTTCGGCAACATGTTCGGCGGCGAGATCGTCTTCCTGCTGATCTGGGTGCTGGGCGGTGCGGGCATCGCCGGCATGGTCGCTGGCGGCGTATTCGGCCTAGGCTGGATGCTGTTCCACCTGCTGGTGATTCCGCTGCAGGCCTTCATTTTCATGATGCTGTCGATCGTGTATCTGAGCCTGGCCGAAGACAGCCACTGAGTTTGCGTCACCCTTCATCTGCTTCATTCCGCTTCATCCATCACCCTTAGAAACTTTCGTTCGGAGATCACCATGTACCTCGCCGTCCTGACCAACCTCGCTCAAGTCCAGAGCTCCACCGTCCTCGCCGTCGGCATCATGATCGGCCTGGCCGCGCTGGGTGCCGGCCTCGGTCTGGCCATCATGGCTGGCAAGTTCCTGGAATCGGCTGCGCGCCAGCCGGAACTGATCCCGGTGCTGCAGGTTCGTATGTTCATCACCGCCGGCCTGATCGACGCCGCGTTCATCATCAGCGTCGCTGTCGGCCTGCTGTTTGCCTTCGCCAACCCGCTGGCCCAGGTGTTCATCGAGCGTCTGTCGCAGGCTGCCGGCTGATCCAGCGGTAGCAGGATGTGGATGCAGCCGCGAGCGGATGCATCTGCGGATGAAGGTCGGAAAGCGCCGCCCCTGCGGTGGCGCTTTCACCCCTAAACAGCGATTGAGCGACCCATGGATATCACCCTTACCATCTTTGCCCAGGCGCTGGCCTTCGCCGGTCTGATCTGGATCGTCGCGACCAAAATCTGGCCGCCGCTGCTGCAGGCGATCGAAGAGCGTCAGCAAAAGATCGCTGAAGGTCTGGCTGCGGCCGATCGCAGTCAGAAGGATCTGGCGCAGGCGCAGGAAAAGGTCAACGAAGCACTGAAGGACGCACGCACCAAGGCCAACGAGATCATCGATCAGGCCCATGCGCGCGCCAACCAGATCATCGAAGCGGCCAAGCACGAGGCAATTGCCGAAGCTAACCGTCAGAAGGATCTGGCGCAGACCGAGATCGATGCATCCGCCACGCGTGCCCGCGAGGAGCTGCGCAAGCAGGTCTCGGTGCTGGCTGTCAGCGGTGCAGAAAAGCTGCTCAAACGCGAAATCGATGCCAACGCCCACAAGGCGCTGCTCGACGAGCTGGCGGCGGAGATTTAAGCGATGAGTCAGGCCCTCACCCTTGCCCGTCCCTACGGCCGTGCCGCGTTTGCGATCGCGCGTGAGGGCGGCAACTTCGCGCCCTGGTCCGATGCGCTGGCGTTTTCGGCGCAGGTGGCCGGCGACCCGCGCGTGGCCGCGCTGCTGCTCAACCCGGCCCTGGGCCAGGAACAGGCAGTGACGCTGTTGGAGCCGCCGCAGGCGGGCGAGGACTATCTGCGTTTCCTCGGCGTGCTAGCCGATGCGCAGCGGCTGTCGCTGCTGCCGGAAATCGCAGGCTTGTACGAACAACTGCGTGCCGATGCCGAACACGTCGTCAAGGCGACGGTGACCTCGGCTGCGGCAATGAGCCAGACCGAACTCGACACGATCGCTGCTGCGCTGAAGAAGCGCTTCGGCCGCGAAGTGGACATCACCACCGCAGTCGATGCGTCGCTGATCGGCGGCGCGGTGATCGACACCGGCGACGTGGTCATCGACGGCTCGCTGAAGGGCAAGCTTGCGCGTCTGCAAAGCTCGCTCGCCCACTGAATTCACATAAACGCATGGCCCCTGCGGCCGGCACCTAGGACTGAACGATGGCAACCACGCTCAACCCCTCCGAAATCAGCGACCTGATCAAGACCCGCATCGAGGCGGTCAAGCTGTCCGCAGAGTCGCGCAACGAAGGCTCCGTGACCAGCGTGTCCGACGGCATCGTGCGCATCTTCGGCCTGGCCGACGTGATGCAGGGCGAAATGATCGAACTGCCGAACAACACCTTCGCGCTCGCACTGAACCTGGAGCGCGATTCGGTCGGCGCCGTGGTGCTGGGCGATTACGAGAACCTGCGCGAAGGCGACGTGGCCAAGACCACCGGCCGCATCCTGGAAGTGCCGGTCGGTCCGGAACTGCTCGGTCGCGTGGTCAACGCGCTGGGCGAGCCGATCGACGGCAAGGGCCCGCTGGGCGCCACCCAGACCGCACCGGTGGAGCGCGTTGCGCCCGGCGTGATCTGGCGTAAGTCGGTCGACCAGCCGGTGCAGACCGGTTACAAGTCGGTCGATGCGATGATCCCGATCGGCCGCGGCCAGCGCGAGCTGGTCATCGGCGACCGTCAGACCGGCAAGACCGCGCTGGCGATCGATGCGGTGATCAACCAGAAAGGCACCGGCATCAAGTGCGTGTACGTGGCGATCGGCCAGAAGGCCTCGACTGTCGCCAACATCGTGCGCAAGCTGGAAGAAAACGGCGCGCTGGCGCACACCGTGGTGGTGGCGGCGACCGCGTCCGAATCGGCCGCGATGCAGTACATCAGCCCCTACGCCGGCTGCACCATGGGTGAGTACTTCATGGACCGCGGCGAAGACGCGCTGATCGTGTACGACGATCTGTCCAAGCAGGCCGTGGCCTACCGCCAGATCTCGCTGCTGCTCAAGCGCCCGCCGGGTCGCGAAGCCTACCCGGGCGACGTGTTCTATCTGCACTCCCGCCTGCTGGAGCGCGCAGCGCGCGTGTCCGAGGAATACGTGGAGAAGTTCACCAACGGTGCGGTGACCGGCAAGACCGGTTCGCTGACCGCGCTGCCGATCATCGAAACGCAGGCCGGCGACGTCTCCGCGTTCGTGCCGACCAACGTGATCTCGATCACCGACGGCCAGATCTTCCTGGAAACCGACCTGTTCAACGCCGGTATCCGCCCGGCCGTGAACGCCGGTATCTCGGTGTCGCGCGTCGGTGGTGCAGCCCAGACCAAGATCATCAAGAAGCTGTCCGGCGGCATCCGTATCTCGCTGGCGCAGTACCGTGAGCTGGCGGCGTTCGCGCAGTTCGCCTCGGACCTGGACGAAGCCACCCGCAAGCAGCTCGAGCGCGGTCAGCGCGTCACCGAACTGATGAAGCAGAAGCAGTACGCGCCGATGTCCATCGCCAACCAGGCGCTGTCGATCTATGCCGTCAACGAGGGTTACCTCGACGAGGTGCCGGTCAACAAGCTGCTGGCGTTCGAAGAAGGCCTGCACGCGCACTTCGCCAACACCCAGGGCGAGCTGATCAACAAGATCAACAGCACCGGCGGTTGGGACAACGACATCGAAGCCGGCTTCAAGAAGGGCATCGAAGAGTTCAAGACCACGGGCAGCTGGTAACAGCGCCGGGAGTCGGGATTGGGCATTCGGGATTTGTAGGAGCGGTGGTTCGGGTCTCGGCTGATGCCGAATCCTCGCTCTTAAATCCCAAAAGTTAGGCATCCGGGGTTCGCGGAAGCGGTGAGGTAGGGGGGCTTTAGCCAACCCCGAATCCCGATTCCCGAATCCCACTAAGCGAGCGAAGCGAGCGAGTATGGCAGGCGGACGCGAAATCAAAACCAAGATCAAGAGCGTGCAGAACACCCGCAAGGTGACGCGTGCGCTCGAAATGGTCTCGGCCTCCAAGATCCGCAAGGCGCAAGAGCGCATGAAGACCTCGCGTCCGTATGCGCAGGCGATGAAGCAGGTGATCGGGCATCTGGCGCAGGCCAGCACCGATTTCCAGCATCCGTTCCTGATCGAGCGTGAGCAGGTCAAGCGGGTCGGTTACATCGTGATCTCTTCCGACCGCGGCCTGGCCGGCGGTCTGAACAACAACCTGTTCCGCAAGATGCTGGGCGAAGTGCGCCCGTGGCAGGACAAGGGCGCCGAGATCGACGTGGTGACCATCGGCCAGAAGGCGTCGGCGTTCTTCCGTCGTATCAAGGTCAACATGGTCGGCAGCGTGACCCACCTGGGCGACAGCCCGCAGGTCGAGCAGCTGATCGGCGTGATCAAGGTGATGATCGATGCCTACATCGACGGCAAGGTGGACCGCGTGTATCTGGTCTACAACCGCTTCGTGAACACGATGACGCAGAAGGCCAGCTTCGATCAGCTACTGCCGCTGCCGGCCGCCGAGCACAAGGTGGCGCACCACGATTGGGACTACCTGTACGAACCCGATGCCGCGACCGTGCTGGAGCACGTGATGACGCGTTACATCGAGTCGCTGGTGTACCAGGCCGTGCTGGAAAACGTGGCCTCCGAACATGCCGCGCGCATGGTGGCGATGAAGGCCGCCAGCGACAATGCCAACAAGATGATCGGCACCCTGCAACTGGTCTACAACAAGGCGCGTCAGGCGGCGATCACCCAGGAAATTTCGGAAATCGTCAGCGGCGCGGCCGCGGTATAAGCACGGCCGGGATTGGGGATTCGGGATTGGTAGGAGCGCAGCGGACTGCGCCCTTGCGAATCCCCAATCACGAATCCCAAATCACAAATTCCACGAGATGGCATTTGCCACTCGGACAGAACAAAGCTAACCGGAGCAGCAAAATGAGTCAGGGCAAGATCGTTCAGATCATCGGCGCGGTCGTCGACGTCGAATTCCAGCGCAATGAAGTGCCGAAGGTCTATCACGCGTTGAAGGTCGAAGGCACCGAAATCACCCTGGAAGTGCAGCAGCAGCTCGGCGATGGCGTGGTGCGCACGATTGCGCTCGGCTCCACCGACGGCCTGAAGCGCAACCTGCTGGCCACCAACACCGAGCGTGCGATTTCGGTGCCGGTCGGCGCCGGCACGCTGGGCCGCATCATGGACGTGCTGGGTCGTCCGATCGACGAAGCCGGCGACGTGCAGGCCGCGGACCATTGGGAAATCCACCGCGCCGCGCCGTCGTATGAAGACCAGTCCTCCAGCACCGAGCTGCTGGAAACCGGCATCAAGGTCATCGACCTGATGTGCCCGTTCGCCAAGGGCGGCAAGGTCGGCCTGTTCGGCGGCGCCGGCGTCGGCAAGACCGTCAACATGATGGAACTGATCAACAACATCGCCAAGGCGCACAGCGGCTTGTCCGTGTTCGCAGGCGTGGGCGAGCGTACCCGTGAGGGCAACGACTTCTACCACGAGATGAAAGACTCCAACGTGCTGGACAAGGTCGCGATGGTGTACGGCCAGATGAACGAGCCGCCGGGCAACCGTCTGCGCGTTGCGCTGACCGGCCTGACCATGGCCGAGTACTTCCGCGACGAGAAGGACGAGAACGGCAAGGGCAAGGACGTGCTGCTGTTCGTGGACAACATCTACCGCTACACGCTGGCCGGTACCGAAGTGTCCGCGCTGCTCGGCCGCATGCCGTCGGCAGTGGGCTACCAGCCGACCCTGGCCGAAGAAATGGGCGTGCTGCAGGAGCGCATCACCTCGACCAAGAGCGGTTCGATCACCTCGATCCAGGCCGTGTACGTGCCTGCGGACGACCTGACCGACCCGTCGCCGGCGACCACCTTCGCCCACCTGGACTCCACCGTCACGCTGAGCCGTAACATCGCCTCGCTGGGTATCTACCCGGCGGTGGATCCGCTGGACTCCACCAGCCGCCAGATGGACCCGCTGGTGATCGGTCACGAGCATTACGACACCGCCCAGCGCGTCCAGCAGACCTTGCAGAAGTACAAGGAACTGAAGGACATCATCGCCATCCTGGGCATGGACGAGTTGAGCGAAGAAGACAAGCAGTCGGTATCGCGCGCACGCAAGATCGAGCGCTTCTTCAGTCAGCCCTTCCATGTGGCCGAAGTGTTCACCGGCTCGCCGGGCAAGTACGTGTCGCTCAAGGACACCATCCGCGGCTTCAAGGCGATCTGCGACGGCGAATACGACCACCTGCCGGAGCAGGCGTTCTACATGGTCGGCAGCATCGAAGAAGCCGTCGAGAAAGCCAACAAGATGAGCGCCAAGGCCTGATGTGACTCCAGCCGCTAGGCGGCTGGAATCGGGAATCGGGAATCGGGAATCGTAAAGGCGGGTTATAGGCGAGTCGGAGTGCGGGAACAGGAAGCGTGCGCAGCCAGTCGCTCTTCCCATTCCCGATTCCCGACTCCCGATTCCCGCCTCACTTAAGTGAGGCAAAATGAGCACTATCCGTTGCGACATCGTCAGCGCCGAGAAGGAAATCTTCCACGGTGAGGCGACGCTGGTCGTGGCCACCGGCGAGTTGGGCGAGCTGGGTATTGCACCCAAGCACGCGCCGCTGATCACACGCCTGAAGCCGGGCAAGGTGGTGGTGACCACCGCCAGCGGCGAACATCTGGATTTCGCTATTTCCGGCGGCATCCTGGAAGTGCAGCCGCAGGTGGTGACCATCCTGGTCGACACCGCAGTGCGTGCACAGGACATCGACGAAGCCGCCGTGCGCAAGGTCAAGGAAGAGGCCGAGCGGCTGCTTGCCAACCGGGGTAGCACGGTGGACGTGGCCGAGGCGCAGCGTCGGCTGGCTGAAGCGACGGTGCAATTGCAGGCGCTGGAGCGCCTGCGTCGCAACCTCAAGCACTAAGTGGCTGCGTGCCGACCCGATGGGCGGGCGTGCACTGCAACCCGCTGCAAGGTCATCTTCAGAGAAGACGTTCGAAACGCCGACCCTCGTGTCGGCGTTTTCGTTTTTGGGGATCCGCCTGCGGGTCCGCGAATCGGTCGTGGTGCGCGGCAGGCACACTGCCTGCCTTGGCGCACCGCTGCCCGGCAGTGGTGCATGGCAACGTTATCCAGCTACGTTAAGGAACATGGTATGGCCCGCTCGATCGATGGCATTCGCGCTTACATAGTGACCGGCCTGTTGGCCGCCGGACTGCTGGGGTGCGCATTGCCGGCGCGCAGCCAGCCGCCGCTGGATCTGTTGATGGACCGCATCGTGCAGCGCAATGCCATTGGCGATGCGGTGGCGCTGAGCAAGTGGGACAGTGGCAAGCCGGTGCTGGATCAGGCACGCGAGGCGGCGGTATTGCAAAGCGTGCGCGACCAGGCGCCCGCGCATGGGCTGGATGCCGACGACGCGGCGCGTTTCTTTGGCGCGCAAATTGAAGCCAACAAGTCGGTGCAGTACGCGCTATTGAACCGTTGGCACGAGCGCGGACGTGCACCGAACACCGCACGTCCGGATCTCACCGCGCTGCGTGCACGCCTGGATCAACTGCAGGGCGAACTGCTCGATGCGTTGGCCGATGTGGCATCAGCGCGTAGCGCGCCTGACTGCCCGGCCAGCACGGCGCGTGCGGCATCGCATTACGCCGAGCAGTGGCAGCTGGATGCACTGCATCACGCCGCGCTGGTGCGCGGCCTGGGCGATTTTTGCCACTGATTGGCGCGGTGGAATGGGGTTACGCTGAACCGCTCGCTGTCATGCGGTTTAGGGTGACTGACAAAACCGATGAGCGCTCGCCTGGTGGTGAGTGCGGTGTTTTTGTCGGCCGCATCTTGGTGGATGCAGTCAGACGCCCAGGTCGAACGCTGCGTGTGTCCAAAGCGCGGTGCCCACACCGCTCGCGGGACACGCAGTGAAGCCGTCCATGGGAGCTCGATGGCGGCATCCATGCCGCCAATGGCCCCGCAATCGGCGAAGACACCGCCCTAGAAGTTTTATTGAAAGCCATGCACACCGGCCAATGCGACGGGTCCTTGCCCGCCTGCCGGTACGGGACCTGACGCGGCATGGATGCCGCATCAGCGCTGACAAAGACGTACGTCCCATCGATCAGCACGTGGGAAGATGCAGTTACTCCGCTGCGGATGTCTGCGCGCAAGCGGTGCCCCAATTCTGCGTCATGTCCACACGAGCGAACAATCGCTCACGGCCTGCGCATGCTTGGATCAGCGATACACCACGTGTCGGTTCAGGAAGAACGACACGATCGCCAGGCCGCCTTCGACCAGCGGTTTTGCCAGCCAGGCCTGACGTAACCCGAGCAGATCGACCGTGGTCGAGAGTAGCCATGTGCTGATCACGGTCAGTGCCAGCCACATCAGCGCGAAGCGGCGGAAGCGTTGCCAACCCAGCCGCGCATCGCCCTGCTGGGCAAAGGTGTAGCGGCCATTGAGCCAAAAGCCGAGCATGGCGCCGCCGATGCGTCCCAGCAAATTGGCCGGCACCGCAGGCATGCCTGCGGCGGTGGCGGCGATGAAGATGCCGCAATCCACAGCCAGCTGCAGGGCGCCAATCATCATGAACTGGCGGCCTTGGCGGAACAGACTCATGCGTGTCGGAGCAAAGAAAGGGCGCCCATCCTAGCGGCAGTGAGGCGCAAACTCTGTCATCGCGGACGAACACCGCATCCGGACAACGACGCGACGGGGTGCAACGACTAGAATTTAGCCATCTATATGCCTGGAATGTCTTGATGACTCTGCCCCTGCACGTTGTGATACTGGCCGCGGGCGAGGGCAAGCGCATGCGCTCGTCCCTGCCCAAAGTACTGCAGCCGCTGGCGGGCCAGCCGATGCTGGCGCATGTGATCGCCACCGCGCGGCAGCTGCAGCCGGCGGCGATCCATATCGTGTACGGGCACGGCGGCGATCAGGTGCAGGCAGCCTTCGCCGATCAAAGCGATCTGCAGTGGGCCGAGCAGCGCGAACAGCTGGGCACCGGACATGCAGTGCAGCAGGCGATGCCTGCGATTCCCGACGCGGCGACGGTGCTGGTGTTGTACGGCGATGTGCCGCTGATCCGCAGCGACAGCCTGTTGCAGTTGCTGCATGCACCGGGTCGCATGGCGGTGCTGGTGGCCGAACTGGCCAATCCAACCGGCTATGGGCGCATCCTGCGCGATGCGGAAGGCAAGGTGGCCGCCATCGTCGAGCAGAAGGATGCCAACGACGAACAGCGCCGCATCCGCACCATCAATACCGGCATCCTCACCGCCGAATCCACCGCACTGCGCCGCTGGTTGGGTGGCTTGTCCAACGACAATGCGCAGGGCGAGTTCTATCTCACCGATGTGTTCGCCAGCGCCGCCGCCGATTTCACGCCGGCCGACATGGTGCATGTGGCCGACCCGCAGGATGTGGAAGGTGCCAACGACCCGTGGCAGCTGGCCCAGCTCGAACGCGCCTGGCAGTTGCGCGCTGCGCGAGCGCTTTGTCTGCAGGGCGTGCGGATGGCCGATCCGGCGCGTGTGGAACAGCGTGGCAGCGTGCAGGTGGGCCGCGATGTGCAGCTGGATATCGATGTGATCCTGGAAGGCAATGTGACGCTGGGCGACGACGTGGTGATCGGCCCGTTCGTGCGCCTGCGCGACGTGACGCTGGGTGCCGGCACGCAGGTGCGTGCGCACAGTGATCTGGACGGCGTGGTCACCGAAGGCGCGGTGCAGATCGGCCCGTTCGCGCGCCTGCGCCCCGGCACTGTGTTGGCCGATGGTGTGCACATCGGCAATTTCGTGGAGACCAAGAAGGTCACCATGGGCGTCGGCAGCAAGGCCAATCATCTGACCTACCTGGGCGATGCGGTGATCGGCAGCAAGGTCAACATCGGTGCCGGCACCATCACCTGCAACTACGACGGGGTGAACAAGTCGCAAACCACCATCGGCGATGGCGCGTTTGTCGGCTCCAACAGCGCGCTGGTGGCGCCGATCGAGATTGGCACCAACTCCACCATCGGTGCCGGGTCGGTGATCACGCGCGATGCACCGGCAGGGCAGCTCAGCGTGACGCGTGCGCGGCAGACGGTGATCGAAGGCTGGGAGCGGCCGACCAAGAAATAGCATGGAGCGGTGTCGCGATGCGGGTGGGTGACGCAGCGCAGCCGTGCTGCGCGGCGATGGTTGGCCGTGCTGCGGATAACGACTGAAGGTGCACGATGCAGCGACGACTACATATGGTGTTGATCCTCCTCCTTGGCGTGCCGATGCTGCAGCCAGGCGTTGCAGCGGCGGCCAGTTATCGGCTGTATCTGGCGCCCGATGGCAACGATGCGGCGGCAGGCACCGCGCCTTCGACGGCATTGCGCAGTCTCGACGCCGCGCAGCGACGTCTGGTCGAACGACGACCAGCGGGAGACGTGGAGGTGGTGATCGCCCCGGGGACCTATCTTCAACAGTCGGTGCAATGGACCTTTGCCAACGGCGCGCCGATCCGCTTCATTGCCGCTGCTGGCGCTGCCAGCCCGCCGGTCTTCGATGGACGCGGTGGCGCGACCTGGTTCGCGTTGAAAGGTGGACGCAATGCGCCGACGCGGCTGACCTTCGAGGGATTGAAGGTCAGCAACTACTGGATGGCGCTGGATCTTGGCAGCAGCAAGGCGGCCGAGGACGGCAATAGCGACAACACGATCCGCAACATGCAGTTCGAGCGCATCGGTGGACGCTACGGCCGTAGCACCGAGGCCGCGTACTCGTTTGCGGCGATCCGGCTGCAGCAGTCGCGCGACAACCGCATCGAGCACAATCGCTTTGTGTCGATCGAAAACGACACCGACACCTCGGGCTTCATCCATGCGCTGTATCTGGCGCGGCACTCGTCCGGTAACCGAATCGAAGGCAATACGTTCGTCGACGTCAACGGCGATGCAGTGCGGACGCGCGATGCGTCCGACCGGACCTATGTCGGCGGCAACCACTTCCTCAGGGCTGGCAAGTACGCGGCGTTTTCAGACTGGTTCAAGGCCGGTGGAGAGTGCCCCTCGCAGGGGGGCGAGTTCGTTGGCAATACCGTGGGCATCGGGTATTACCGCGCCATCGATGCGACCAGGACCACCGGCGCAGACGATGCGTGTGGCGCGCTGAAACTACCGCGCATTGCAGAGCGCGGCACGCTGAAATCCGATTGACGGCGCCATGGCAGCAGGGCGAGCGCGGGCGTTCCTGCGGGTGGTGCCCGCGCGCCAGCGTGGTCTTGCCGGGTCTGGCGAGCGATCAGTGAGCTGCGATAGACGAGGCGTTCGACGTGTTGAAAGTGTCTGACTACGCAGCCGATGCCGACGGCAGCAACAAGGTTACGCACAGGCCGCCTTGCTGGCGGTTGTGCAGCGAAATACGCCCGCCATGCGCTTCGGCGATCTCGCGGGTGAGCGCAAGCCCCAGCCCGGTTCCGTTGCGTTTGGTCGAATAGAACGGCATCAGTGCATTGTGCAGCACCGCTTCATTCATGCCATTGCCGCGGTCGAGCACTTCGATCCGCAGCCACTGCGGTAAGCGTGTCACGCGCACTGCCACCTCGCTATTGGGCGGCTGCGCTTCGCTGCAGGCCTCGTGTGCGTTCTTGAGCAGATTGAGCATGGCCTGTTCGATCTGCGCTGCATCGATGCGGCTGCTGACGCTGCTGATCTCGCCCTGCAACTGGAACGGGATCTGTTGCCGCAGCCGTTCGAGAAACGGTGCCCATTCGATGGTCTGCAATTGCGGCTGCGGCAATTTGGCAAAGCGCGCGTAGCCGCGAATAAAGCCTTCCAGATGACGCGCGCGTTCTTCGATGGTTTCGAAGACCGTGCCCAGGCGATCGGTGCGCTCGCGGCGCAGCAGCTCGGCGCCGGAATGCGCCAGCGAGGCGATCGGTGCGAGCGAGTTGTTCAATTCGTGGCTGATCACGCGGATGACCTTTTTCCAGGTCTGCACTTCCTGCCGTCGCAACTCGGTGGTCAGGGTGCGGATCAGCAGCAACTCGTGGCTGCGGCCATTGAGGTGGAAGCTGCGCCGCGACAGGTGATAGATCTGCTCGTCGTCCTCGTCATCGCCGTCCTCGCGCACCGCGAACAGGCAGTCGCCGCCGCGCGCCAGCGCATCGCGCAGTTCGCCTGGCATGCGTTCGAGCACCTCGTCCAGATGCTGGCCTTCGAGCTTGCGTCCGTCATGCAACAGCTTGCGCGCGGCGTTGTTGGAAAACCCGATGCGGCGTAGGCCATCGCCGCCGGCCACCACCAGCAGCATCGCCACGGGGGTGTTCTGCAGCATGGTGTCGAGCATCAACTCGCGCTGTACCAGATGGCTTCGCTGTGCACGCAACACATCGCCAAGTTCGGCATGCGCATGCACCAGTTGCGCCAGCTCATCATTACCGCGCCAGTACACCCCGAAGTTGTACTCCCCATCGCGATAGCTGCTGGTGGTGCCGGCCAGCGCACGAAACAGCGAGCGCATCGGCGCGGTGGCGCGGGTGAGGCTAAACCACATCGCTGCCAGCAGCACGACGACCGAAATCGCCGCTACTTGCCAGCCGCGGTCCAGCCAGTACGCCATGAACCACGGCAAGGCGGCCGCCAAGGCGAGCACTGGCAGCAAGCGTAGAAATAGCGAAAACGTGAAGGAGCGGTTCCACATACGCATGCTCATTCCGAGGTGATGCCGTAGCGGTCCATGCGCCGATACAGCGCCTGGCGGCTCAACCCCAACTCGGCGGCGGCTTGTGCGATCACGCCTTGTGCGCGCGCCAGCGCCTGTTCGATACGCGCGCGATCCGGCTCGCCTGCCGCGGGCGTTGGCGGCCGTGGCGCAGCGGCACGTGGCAGATTCAGATCGCTCGCTTCGATGCGCGCACCCTGTGCGAGCAAGGCGGCGCGTTGCAGCACATTGCGCAGCTCGCGCACGTTGCCAGGCCAGGCATGCCGTTGCAATGCATCGCGCGCCTGCGTGGAGAGCGGCTTTTCACCGGCGAGAAAGTGCTCGGCCAGCGGGCCGATGTCGCCGGGGCGCTCGGCCAATGCGGGTAGCGCAATTTCCACCGTGTTGAGTCGGTAGTACAGATCCTCGCGGAAATTGCCATCACGGATCATCGCCGACAGATCGGCATTGGTGGCGCTGATCACGCGCACCTTGGCGTGGCGCTCGCGGTTGGAGCCCAGCCGCTCGTAGCGACCGGTTTCCAGCACGCGCAACAACTTCATTTGCCCTGCCAGCGGCAGGTTGCCGATCTCGTCGAGGAACAGCGTGCCGCCATCGGCCGCTTCGAACTTGCCCTCGCGCGCCTTGTTGGCGCCGGTGTAGGCGCCGGCTTCTGCGCCGAATAATTCGGCTTCGATCAATTCGCCTGGCAATGCACCGCAATTGAGTGCAATGAACGGCCCGTGTTTGGATGCCGAGTTGGCCTGAATGATTTCGGCAATCTTTTCCTTGCCGCTGCCGTTGGGGCCGGTAATCAGCACCGGCAAGTCTGAGCGCGCGACCTGGCAGGCGAGGGCGATTGCACGCTCGCTCGCTGGATCGGCGAACACCGCACCGCGCAGATCGTAGCGTTGGGTCAGTTGCTCGCGGCCGCGCCGCTCGCGTTCGCGACGACGTTCCAGTTCGCGGCGTGCTTCGGACAGTTCCAGCAGGTTATTGACCGTGGTCAGTAGCTTGGTGTCGTCCCAGGGTTTGGCGATGTAATCCGCCGCGCCGGCCTTGACCAGGCCCACCGCGCTGCCCAGATGGGTCCACGCGGTGAGCAGAATCACTGGCAGGTCCGGGTGACGCTGACGGAGTTGGGTAAATAGCGCCTCGCCTTCTTCGCCGGAGGTGGTATCGGCGGTGAAGTTCATGTCCTGGATCACCAGATCGAACGCCTGCTCATCCAGCAGCGCGAGCCCGGCCTGCGGCGAATGCGCGTGCCGCGCTTCGATGTCGTGCAACGAAAACAGCACTTCCAACGCGGTGGCAACGGCCGTGTTGTCGTCGATGATCAGGATTTGCGGCATCGCATTGCTCGAGAGGGCGCGAAGGTAGGTCTATCAGAACAGCATTCGTTGCATGGCGGAACTGCGCGCGTGGCCGGATGTCGGACAGGCGTCAGCCATCCGGCTCGGATCCCGGCCAGTCTGGATCGCTTGGCTGGTGCAGCATGCCGCAAAGCCGCAGGCTCAAGCGCTGTGCGCATCCATGCGCACATGCCATATAGGCGCCGGCCGTACCCAGCCCTTAACTCTCACGCGCTCCGCGTCGCCACCGCCGGTGGCACCAGCGCGGCGCGGCGTGCCGGCCAGTACACCGCAATCTGGCCCAGTGCCCACAGCAGCAGCGCACCGATCGGGAGGTAGATCAGCGGCAAGCGTGGTAGTTCGTAGCGGGCCATCAACCAAACATTGATCGAGTACGCCAGCAACATGCCGAGCACGATGCCGATCGAGGCAAGCAGGAAATTCTCGATCTGGAAATAGCGCAGGATCTGGCCGCGTGTGGCACCCAGTGCACGGCGGATACCAATTTGTTTGGTGCGTTGTTGTACCCAGAAGCTGGCCAGGCCAACGATGCCCAGCGCGGTCACGATCAGCAGCGCGATGCACACAGCACCGAGCAGCCAGACCATCGCGCGGTCACTCTGGAAGTATTCGTCGCGGATCTCGGCATAGGTCTGCTGTTTCAGCACCAGGCGGCTGCTGTCCACCTTCATCAGCGCCGCAGTCGCCGCGGTGAGCACTTCCTGGCGCCGCGCCGGGTCGGTGACGCGCAGCACGTACAAGCCCTTGGTGTAGTTCAGGCGCAGCGGCAGCAGCATCGCGTAGTCGATCTCGGCCAGGCCGCTGGTCGCGGCCGGCCGCGCCAGCGTGTCGACGATGCCGACCACGCGCACCGGGATCTGTCCGATATAGAGGGTCTTGCCGAGGGCATTCTGCCCGGGGAACATCTTCTCCGCGGTGGCGCGATTGAGAATGATGGCGGTCCCTTTTTTCTGCGCGTCCCTGTCGGTTTTCGCGATTTCCAGATCGAGGTATTCGTCGGGCGTGAAGTCGCGCCCGCCCACCAACTGCAGCCCCAGGGTCTGCAGCGTGCCTTCCTCGGCCATGTACTGCGCCCCGTTGAGGGTTGGCCGCTCCTGGTCCGGGGTCAGCGACAGGCTGGTGTTCGAGGAGTAGTGCACGAACGGCACCTGGTTGAGCACGGTCGCGTTGCGCACGCCCGGCACGGCGCGCAACGCGGCCAGATCCTCGCGAGTGCGCGCGGCCGCATTGACCTGCTGGCCGATGCCGCCGAGCGAGACCGTCACCAGTTCCGACTCGGCGATGCCGCTGGGCCGGTGCAGGGTCTCGATGCGGTTGCCGATCAGGAACAGCGCATTGCAGACGATCGCGCAGGCCAGCGCGATCTCGAGCACGATCAGCGCGGCGGCGGTCTTGTGCCGGCGCAGGGTGGAAAGGATGGGGCGGATGTCCATGGCGATAACCTTGTGAGGGACCTTCGTTGGCGGTCTGCCCGCCGCCGTGCGGCGGGGCGATGATCAGGACGATTTGAGCTGCAGCGCCGGCGCCACCTGGATCGCGCGCCAGGCCGGCAGCAGGCCGGCCAGCAGACTGGCGGCCAGGGCCAGGGCGAAGGTCAGTGCCAGCATCGTAGGGTCCAGATGGGCGAGCTTGGCGTAGCTGGAGGGCTGCTGGCGCACGGCCCACAGGCCGAGCACGGCCAGGCCGAGACCGGCGATGCCGCCGGCCAGGCCGATGGTGCCGGCTTCGACCAGACACTGCGCGAAGATCGCACGGCGCGAGGCGCCCAGCGCGCGGCGCACGCCGATCTCGCCGCTGCGGCGCAGGAACTTGGCCAGCAGCAGACCGACGGTATTGAGCAGGCATACCAAAAGAAAACCCATCGCCAGCCACAGCTGCAGGCGCACGTCGCCCGGCACCACTTCGTTGTGGTCCAGCCACTGCATCACGTTGCGCAGGCGCACGTTGTTCGGACGCTGGAAGCGGCCGGCGGCGCGCTGCTGGTTGGAGTAGTTCTCTAGGTATGCCTTGTAATCGGCGGCCTGCGCCGGGCTCTCCAGTTCCGCCCAGTACTGCATCCAGGTGCAAGGCGCATTGAGCGAGGTCTGATCGCCGTTGCTGTCGCCGAAGCAGTTCATGTTGCCGTTGCGCTCTATCTTCAGGTCCATCGCCACCGAGAACGGCAGGTAGGCCTGTTCGTCCGAACCGTAGGTGTTGGTGATGTCGTAGAAGCGCGGATTTGGAGCCCAGGTGTCGAGCACGCCGACGATGCGGAAGGTGTTCTGGTCCATGCGCAGTTCGCGGCCGACGCTGTCGGCGCCGTCGTACAGTTTTTCGTTGAGCTTCTTGCTGATGACCGCCACACGCTCGTGCCGCTCGTCTTCCGTGCCGGTCCAGCCGTGGCCGTACAGGAACGGCGTGTCGAACATCGGGAAGAAGTCCGCCGAGGTGAAGCGCACTTCCGACTTGAACGGTTTCAGCCCGCTCTTGAGTGGTTCGATCGCCGCCGATCCGCCGCTCATCATCGCCTGCCGCTTGGCGCGTTTCTCGCGCAGCAGCGTCTCCGCGTCGTAGCGCGTGTTCTGGAAGTCCGGCTCCTCGCCGGGCTGGAAGCCGGCCTTCGGCTGCGCATCGACCTGCACGTAGAACAGTCGGTCGCTCTTCTGCGGGATCGGATCGCCGGAGAGCACGTAGAACACGGTCAGCGTGGTCATGCTGGCGCCGATGCCAAGCGCGATGGCCAGCACCATCAGCGCGGTGAGGACCTTGTTGCGGCGGAAGCTGCGCAAGGCGAGGCGGAAGTAATAGCCGAACATGAGGTGGCTCCGGGTCGGGCGCTGCAGGTAGCGACGATGGGTGGGATGGCGATGGCGCGCAGCGCCGGGCCGGTTGCGTTCGCTCAGCGCGCGACGTTGGGGTTGGCGCCGATCGCGGCGTGCCCCAGCACCGGTTCGCGCTGCAGGTCGGTGGCCTGGCCATCGACGATGTGCACGTTGCGCTGCGCGCGCGCGGCCAGTTCCGGATCGTGGGTGACCATGACGATGGTCGAACCTTGCGCGTTGATTTCTTCCAGCAGTTCCATCACCCCGCGCGCCATCTGCGAGTCCAGGTTGCCGGTCGGTTCATCGGCCAGCAGCAGGCGCGGGCTACCGGCCAGCGCACGCGCGATCGCCGCGCGCTGTTGCTGGCCGCCTGACAGCTCGGACGGGTAATGCTTCATCCGCGAACCCAGCCCGACCCGGCCCAGCGCGTCCTCGATGCGCCGCTTGCGCTCGGCCGCGGCCATGCCGCGGTAGCGCAGCGGCACATCGACGTTGTCGAACAGGTTGAGATCGGGGATCAGGTTGAAGCCCTGGAAGATGAAGCCGATCTTCTGGTTGCGCAGGCGCGAACGCGCGTCGTCGGACAGATGGCTGACGTCTTCGCCGTCCAACAAGTACTGCCCGCTGGTGAAGGTTTCCAGCAGTCCGGCCAGGTTGAGGAAGGTGGTCTTGCCCGAGCCGGAGGGGCCAGTGACCGCGACGAATTCGCCTTCGCGTACATGCAGGTCCAGCGACCGCAGCGCATGCGTTTCCACCTGTTCGGTGCGGAAGACCTTGGAGACCGATTGCATCTTGAGCATTGCCGATTCCTTTGCGAAAGAGGTGTGTGCGAAAGAGCGTTAGCGTGACGACTGCAACGTGGCGCAGTCGTCGGAGGTGTGGAGGCTGCAGGGTGATCGTTTCTAGTGCACGGTGACGCGCGGTGCATCGCCAAAGTTGTCTGCGCCGGACACCACCACGCGGTCGCCGACCTGCAGCCCGAACAGCACCTGCACCTCGCCCAGGCTGCTGACGCCCATGCGCACGGGGCGGCGCACCGCGGTGTTGCCGTCCATCACGTAGGCGTAGCTGCCGCCGGATTGTTCGACGAACGGGCCGCGTTCGACCTTGAGTACGTTGCGGCGTGTGTCCATCACCACGCGTGCGCTCATGCGCTGGCTCTGGCGCAGGCCGGGCGGCTGCTTGTCGGTGAAGCGGATACGTGCGGTGACTTCGCCATTGACCACTTCCGGCGACACCGCCGAGATGGCGCCCGGAAACGGCTCGCCGCTGCCGCTGGTGAGCTGCGCGGGCATGCCGATCGCCAGATCGCGCGCGAAGCTTTCCGGCACCTTGATCTCCACTTCGAAGTTGGACAGATCCACCACGCCCAGGATCGGCGCGTTAGCGGCGACTTGTGTGTGCTGCACCGCTTGTACCTGGCCGACCTGACCATCGAACGGCGATAGCAGCGTGAGCGCATCTACCTGGCGCTGCACCTCGGCCACTACCGCGCGTTGGCGATCCGCCAGCAGGCGCTTGTTGCGCGAATCCAGATCCGCGCCCTGGCTTTTCAGTGAGGCATCGCGCTGGGCGTGCTGCAGGTCGATGTCGGTCTTCTTCAAGGTGTCCTGCGCCTTGGCCAACTCCACTTGCGGCACGGCGCCACCGTCATAACCGCGCTGGTAGCGTTCCAGGTCGCGTGCGGCTGCCTGCTTGTCGATCTTGGCCTGGTCGGTGAGCTTGCTGGCGTTGGCACGCGCCAGGGTGGCATCCAGGCCGGCGCGGCTGGATTCGGCTTCCAGGCCGGCCAGCGTGGTCTGCTCCTGGGCCAGCTTGCTGCGCAGCTCCGGGCTGTCGATGCGCGCCAGCTCCTGACCCTGCTTGACCACGTCGCCGGCCACCACGCTCAGCGTCACCGTGCCGGCCGAGATGGCGTACAGCACCGGGCTGTTGGCGGCGATGACGCGGCCGTCGGCGGCGATGTCGCGTACCAGGTCGCCCTGGCTCACCGTGGCGATCCGTACCCGGCTGGCGTCGAAGGAGCGGCTGCCGGCGCTCCAGGCACTGATCGCCCAACCGATACCGGCCAGCACCGCCACGGTGGCGACGCCGGGCCACAGCCAACGACGCCACCGCGGCTTGCCGGCGGGTGTACGAAGAACCTGGTCCTGGGCAGAGGTGTCACGAATCATGGTCGGCGTGCTCGGTGGCGTCATGCTGACGAAGCAGACTGCGTGCCAACTTCCAAGTGGCTGATATCAAAGGTATTCGGGTCAATGCGGCCAGTGTCCGCAGTGTCCGCGGACACCGGTGGCGGACACGCTGTCCGGGCAGGGTCATGCAGCGGACAAGAGCGGACACGCTAAAATGTCCGACTTCTTTTCTGAGAGCTGTCCTATGTGCGGCATTGTCGGAGCGATCGCCGGGCGCGATGTGGTCCCGGTCCTGATCGAGGGACTCAAGCGCCTGGAATACCGCGGCTACGATTCTTCCGGCATTGCAGTGCTCGACGGCGCGCAGGTACGCCGGGTGCGTCGCACCGGGCGGGTGGCCGAGATGGCGCAGGCCGCGCAAGCCGAACAGTTCGGCGCCACCCTGGGCATCGGCCACACGCGCTGGGCCACCCATGGTGGCGTGACCGAAGCCAACGCGCATCCGCACATCAGCGCCGGCGTGGCGCTGGTGCATAACGGCATCATCGAAAACCACGAAGAGCAGCGCGAAAAACTGCGCGCGCTTGGCTACACCTTCGAGTCGCAGACCGACACCGAGGTCATCGCGCATCTCATCCATCATCATCTGGGCAGCGCGAGCGACCTGCTGACCGCGCTGCAGCGCACCGTGAAGGAACTCACCGGTGCCTACGCGCTGGCAGTGATGAGCCAAGCCGAACCGGAGCGTTTCGTCTGCGCGCGCATGGGCTGCCCGCTGCTGATCGGGGTGGGCGAGGGCGAAAACTTCGTCGCCTCCGACGTGTCGGCCATCGTGCAGGCCACGCGCCAGGTGATCTTCCTCGAAGAAGGCGACACCGCCGAACTGCGCCGCGATGGTGTGCGCATCTTCGACAGCAACGATGCGCCGATCGAGCGCCCGCTGCATTTGTCGGACGTGTCGCTGGCCTCGCTGGAGCTGGGGCCGTTCCGGCATTTCATGCAGAAGGAAATCCACGAGCAGCCGCGCGCACTGGCCGACACCATCGAAGCGGCCATCGATGCCAAGGGCTTTCCTGCATCGCTGTTCGGTGCCAACGCAGAAACGGTATTGCGCGATATCGAAGGTGTGCAGATCCTGGCCTGCGGTACCAGCTACTACGCCGGCATGACCGCGCGTTACTGGATCGAAGCCATTGCCGGGCTGCCGTGCAGCGTGGAGATCGCAAGCGAGTACCGCTACCGCACCGCGTATGCAAATCCCAAGCACCTGATCGTCACCATCTCGCAGTCCGGTGAAACGCTGGACACGATGGAAGCGCTGAAATACGCCAAATCGCTCGGGCATCTGCACACGCTGTCGATCTGCAACGTGCCGGAGAGCGCAATCCCGCGCGCCAGCGAACTGGTCTGCTACACGCGTGCCGGCGCCGAGATTGGCGTGGCATCGACCAAGGCATTCACCACCCAGCTGGCGGTGTTGTTCCAGCTCACCATGGTGCTTGGCAGGTTGCAGGGCCGCATCAGTGACGCCGAAGAAGCGGAGTATCTGGAGCAACTGCGCTTTCTGCCGGGCAGCGTGCAGCACGCGCTGAATCTGGAGCCGCAGATCATGGCCTGGGCCGAGCGGTTTTCGGCCAAGGAAAACGCATTGTTTCTCGGCCGCGGCCTGCATTACCCGATCGCGCTGGAAGGCGCGCTCAAGCTCAAGGAAATTTCCTATATCCACGCCGAAGCGTATCCGGCCGGCGAGTTGAAGCACGGCCCGCTGGCCCTGGTGGACGCGGCGATGCCGGTGGTGGTGATCGCGCCGAACGATCGCCTGCTGGAAAAGGTCAAATCCAACATGCAGGAAGTGCGCGCGCGCGGCGGCGAGCTGTTCGTGTTTGCCGACCAGGACAGCCACTTCAGCGACTCCGAAGGCGTGCATGTCATCCGCACCCCACGCCATGCCGGCGTGCTGTCGCCGGTGATCCACACCATTCCGGTGCAGTTGCTGGCCTACCACACGTCCCTGGCGCGCGGCACCGATGTGGACAAGCCGCGCAATCTGGCCAAGTCGGTGACGGTGGAGTAAGCGCGGCGCGTCGAAGGGCTGCGCTCAGCGCAGGCTGGGCGCAGTCAATGCTTGATATCCTGCTGGCGATTGTTTACCAGATGGTGTTCTCCACATCTGCGATTTCAGTGCAATGCGCGTATTGTCTCGGCCACGCGAACCAGCCGGTACGCTGCTACCCGGTGGGCAACAGCGTAACGGCGCTTGTGTGGCTACGGTACGATCAGATTGCCATTTTCCGGCCGAGGCTCATTCACGATCACCTGTGACTTTTCCCCGTTTGCGGTGCGGTTGCCGCGCACCAATGAGTCTTTGACGTTTTCATTTTGAATGCGGACCTCTGGCGTGATGTTGTGTTCGATCAGCGAGTTCTTTACTCGATCCCACAAGCCCACGCTTCCGGTTGCGCCGACAGCGAAGCGGTTATTGCGGATGATGCCGGTGTTGGTGACCGCATCGGTGTACCAGGCGTTTTCTCGATTGCCTTCGCTGATCATCAGGTTGCTTCCCTGCAGGTTGAATACTGCCGTCTGGCCACCGATCGAGGACGGGTTGGCAACCGCATCTGCAGTAATTTCATTATTGAGCATCTGCGAATGCCAGCCTGCCAGTAGTGAGTTGGCATCGGTATAAAATCCGGTGGGCTGCACGATTCCAGCACCAAAGCGATGCAGCCGGTTGTATGCATGGATGACGTCGGCGGAAGGAAAGAAGTTGGTGATCGGGCCAGCGCCACCATGGTCGTTATTGACAAATAACATCCGCCCGTTAGTGGTCACGATGGTGACGATGGAGCTCTGGTCGGGCGGGATGTCCCATGCACGGTCCAGGTTCACGCGGTTGCCCAGCGGCGATGCATTGCCCATCAAGTAACGCATCTGGCCGGCGCCCTTGCCGGAGACAATCATCACTGAGTTGCCATCGGGATCGCACAGATACGGAACGTCTTTCGCATTGCTGGCCAACGTCAGTGTCGTTCCTGAACTGGCAGCGACCTTGCCAAGATAGTTGCCGATGCCTTCGTCCATCGTCAGCTGCCAGGTCTGCTGCGCATCCTGCGGATACTGGCTGGCATTGTCTGCGTAATACACATCACGACCAGGCGCAGCAAAGCCCAGTTCCGACGGCGTCTTGTGGTACGGCGCACCGGCGGAGATGTGCTGGTTGTGCGTGATGAGCGCGTTCTGCACATCGTGATTGAAGGTCAGTGCCAGCTCGTGCCAACGCAGTGTGTTGTTTTGCACGGTGGCGCCGTACACATGCTTATCCATGGTGATCGGCTTGCTGGCGGTGATGTCGTTTCCGCTGATCTGCAGGTTGGAGATATTGCTCGCCTGGATGCCGGTCGTCAGCGGCCCGCTGGCCGTGCGATCGGTTTGCCTGCCGAGGGTGAGCCGGATATCGCGCACGAAGGGGACCGAGCGCAGATCCGTCAGCGGCATATGCTCGAACACGATGCCGGTTCCTTCGCGCATGGCGGGCGCTTCGATGGCCAGGTCGCGTATGCCAAACAGGTTGGTGGCCCAGTTGATCTGCTGATCGCACTTGGGTTGACGTGGCGGCGTGTAAAAGATGCCGTTGCCCTTGAACAACGTGGTGTTATTGGCAATCGGAAAGGACAGCACCGTGGCGTCCTTGCCCGCGCCCGCGATCACCACGTGGTTAGGAATCGTCTGATTGAATCCTTGTGCGTATTGCTGCGACAAGGTGTATCTGCCGGCGGGAATCGACACCACACCGCCGTTGGCCGCGCAGGCGAATGCTGCGGCAAAACTCGCATCGTCCGGTGCGCCATTGCCGCTCGCCGGGGCCACCCTGCACTGGATGTTCGGCCAGTTGGTCGGATAGGCAATGCTGACGGTGGTGATGGTGCGACGTGGAGCGGTGCGATCTGCGCCGACACCGAAATTCTGATAGCGGCTCCATGCGCTTGGGCCGCCGGAGCCGTTATGCAAATACAGCTCGTAATCGCCTTCGGGCATGTCGGCCGGAATGGCGAAGCTCTGTGCGTACATGCCTTCTTTGGGGTTGGATTCGTCGGCGATCAGGATGCGTTGCACGGTGCCATTCCTGACCAGCGCAAGCTGCACAGGCTGGTTCGATGCCGACATCCTGCCCAATGCGGTGCCGAACACATTGAGCCTGCCACGCGGCGATGCACCACTGCCGACGTTGCCCTGCACGAACCAGATGTCCGGGGCATTCACCAGCGTCGTCGCACCCGTACCGTTGCCGGTGACGATCTGATACGCGTAGACGCCACGCGCGATATCGGGAAGTTGGAACTTGAGCGATTGCTCGGTAGCCTGGATCGGAGTCACGCTGCTCCAGCCATTGTTGGCGCTGTCTGCTGTCTCCAGCGGATTGCCTGCCGCGCTATCGTCGAGCCGGGTAAGCCGCACTGTCGCGGTGGGACTGATGTTGCCGCCGCTGACCACCACCGTCTCGTCGCGATCGACCGGTTGTGATGCCCAGAACGTGATCGCGGTGCCGGCAGGTACTTCTGCCGGGCCTGGATAGGCCGCAGATGCAGGAGAGATCACCGCGCCTGCGCGTGCACGCATGCCGGGCGCGCCTGATTGTGGCGACGCATCGCCATCGCTACTTGAAAGGAATAGTGTCGATGCGAGTAACGCAATGAACGTGGACGTTTTTACAACCATCTCGAATGACTCCTGATACGGAAGCGAACATCTTCCGGAAGGCGCGAGCGCGCGCAAAACACGCGTCGTGATCTCGCATGGCAGTTTTGCGGCCGTCGATGGAGGAAGGCACAGGCTGGGCGTCATGCATGCGCATGTTGCCGCTGCAATCGCAGAACTATGGTGTCCAGTTGCGTGGGGCTCGCCGGGCAGCGGCCATCCTAGAGATACGCACGCGTTTGAATGCGAACAGGGATCACACAGTTGGGTTCGTTTGACGCCAATGTCTCACGGCGCGAGCCAAGTCACTTTTTCGGACCGATCATGCGGTGGTGACGGTTTCGCCAACATGCCGAGGCATCGGTATAGCGAGGTGGGACAGAACCGCACGGTCATTGCGATGGGGATGCGGTTTGATGCCACTGGCATGGTGCATGCGCCACCAGCTGGCCTACCTCGTGACAGGAGCCGTGTTGTGTGCCTTGTGTTCCAGCGGTATGTGCAAGTAAGCGGCGCGTCGCGGGGGGTAACATCTCCCGTCTCGCTGCAAGGATGTCGCAAATGCGGATGGCATGGCTCCTCGCTATCGATTGCTCAGGATCGTGGGCACTGCTCGCGTTAGCGCTCGGTAACCGGCAGTGCTAACAGTTTGGCTCGGAATATGCTTCTGTCTTGCCGAGGGTCCCACCACGCAGGAGGACGTATGCACGAGTCTTTCAAACAGGGCGCGCCGGCCGAGTTGTGGCAAGCGTTGGTACGTGAGGCGGGGCAGCGGATTGCACGTCCGCTGGACGAATCACGCGAGCACTATTTGGTGTTCGTGTTGCTGCGCTTCCAGCGCGATGCGCATCTGCTTTCGCGGACGCAGGCGCTGGCATGGCTGCATGCGCAGGATCAGATCGGTAGCGTGCGTGCCGACGCGTTGCGCGATGTGGGCGACGGCTGCTTGCTGATTGCAGGCTTGTTCCCAGGCGTGGCGCAACGCCGTCGGCTCAGTGTGGATTACTTCATCGACCTGGGCAGAGGCGCGTATTCGGAAGTGGCCGATACCCGCTGCAGCGACGCAGGTCTGTTCGCGCAACTGGCCGAGAGCTATCGCGAACTGGTGCGCACCCTCGCCGCACTGCGCACCCCGCGCGATTGGCAACCGAGCGCGGGTGGAATTCTGCATGCCTGAGCAGTGAGCATCTGAGGGGCGGTCCCCACATGCGTCGGGACCGCCCCGACTGCGATGGCTGCCTTGTGCGGGCACACTATCCCTGCAGGACGATCGGCCGGGTGCGTTGTGCCATTACCCGTCAATCAGAACCCTGCATGTTGTTGGGGCCAGCGCGTGCAAGCGTTGGTGCATCGGTCGCGCTGCATGGGGGACATGCAGCGCGTCGCACTGATCCATAGGGACAGGGATTCATGAAGACGTGTATCGCGGCGGCGCTATTGGCCCTGCCCGGGCTTGCCGTTGCGCAAGACGTGCCGCTGGGCTATGCCGGTCAGGGCGGAATGACGTTGCAGGAGATCGACCCTGCCATCTACGCGTATCACTACGACCACGGATTCGTGGGCGAAGATGCGATGGGCTGGGATCCCGCGCTGCAATTTGCCTGGTCGCGCATCGCAGCCGCCAAGGTCTGCGCACAGCAATCGCCGTCCGATGCATTGATCGGCAAGCTGGTGGAGCAGTACGGCAAGGATGCCGTGGTGCACCAGGTCAACGGCATCGGCTTCCATGAAGCGCAGATGCGCGCGGCTGGCACGTTCTGTACGCCTGCGCGCGTGACCGAGGCCACTGCAGTGACGCCAGCGTTTGCGGCTGGTGATTTTTCGACAGCAACGGCCTATGCCGCTGCTGCAGTTGCAGGCACTGTGTCAGTCGCTGCAACAGGCGAGCAGCCAAGTCTGCAGTCCGATGCAGGCGCGGTCGTTGCCCCATCGGCGGATTGGGCCTTACAGCTCCCGTTGCATTCCAGCATGCGTGTGGGCTCGAACGGTCTGCCCAACGGTGACGAAATGCTGCGTGTCGTGCGCCGCGGTCACACCGGGGTGGCGGTAGGCTTGCAAATCGCGACCAGCCTGTTTGCGCGTGGCGTTGCAGTATCGGCTTTCGGAAAAGATCAGCTGAAAGGCGAAAAGATGGAAGGCCTGGGGAATCCTGGCTATCAATTGCAGCGCGATGCAGTCAACGCGCATTTGAAGACCTACTTCACCGGACATCCGGCCGCACTGCCAGCGGACCCGTTCCCGTTGCAGGTACTGATGTCTGACTGGCTGCTCGTTTATCAGAGCCTGGCCGATACCAAATCGCCTTATGAGCTGCGCTATGCGGTGACGATTGGTGGTGAGCGCAGCGGCTTCCTGAAGCGCAAGGCGAACCCGATCAGTCTGGACTGTGCGCCGACACCGCGCACCGCCTCACTAGAAGAATGGGAAGCCAACGATTACGCGTTGGTCAAAGAGGCTGCACAAGCCTACAGCGACGAATGCGCAGCGAAATTCGCCGAGCGGTTGCCGCAATGGTTCCCTGACAGAGAGGCTGTTGCGGCGTCCAATTGACGGATCAGATCTGTAGGCGCCGGATATCCGTCGCCTGATGTGATTCGAGAAAATCGAGTCATGCGGGCTTAAACCAGAAGGGGCACCGATCCATCGATCGGTGCCTCTTCTGTGTTTCCATTGCGCGAAGATCAACCGACGCTGCGCGCCTGGTTGCGTTGCTGCTCATGCTGATCTTGAACCTGCGTTTGCGTTTGCGCTTCCTGTCGCACGGCATTGCTGCTTTGCTCCAGCGGACGTTCCGCAGCGGTTGCCTTGTCGGTGTAGATCCGCTGATGCGCCGGGTCGTTGAGCTGACCCTGTACGCCAAACAGTCCATTGCCATCCTTGCTTGGCGCCACCATGTCGATGCGCTGCAAACCGCTGACCTTCGCTTCGAAGGTCATGTGGCCAGCAGCATTCACCAACTGCTGCCGGTTGGCGAAGGCATTCGGGCCGAGCTGTTCGAGCTTACTGACGGCTTGATTGAATAGCGGGTGGTCCGGGTTGGTTTTCTCGGAGAGCAGAGGCGTTTTTTCCGCCTGCTTCAGCGCAGCAAGCGTGTCGCGGCCAACCACGCCGTCGTCCTGCAGCCCATGCGCACGCTGGAACGCCTTGACCGCGTCAATCGTGCGCTGGCCATAGGCGCCGTCGGGCTTGAGTTCGTTGCCGCCCGCGTCCTTGTAACCCAGTTGCTGCAGCGTCTGCTGCAATGTGCGTACTTCCGCGCCATGTGCATTTTCGCGCAGGACACTTGGCGCATCGCCGGCGGCATGTGCCTGGCTGGGCTTGTGCTCGGTCGCTGCGTGAGATTGCTGCTTGTTCTGGCTGCGCTCCTGCAGCAGGTCGCGCGCCTCAGACAGCGGGTCGCTGGCGTAGAGCTTGACGCCCTTGGCGTGCTTGCGCTCAAGGTAGGCATCCAGCGAGCTGAGTTCGACACCCTCACCGCCACGCGATTGGCTGATCTTGAGCTGGCCATCCTTGGGGTCGCGCACCACCATGGTGATGTGGTCGATGCCCTTGTAACGCCCCTTGTCCCAACTCTGGGGGCCATTGTCCTCGCCAATGATCATGCCCTCTTTGAGGGTCTGGGCAGTGACGTCTTTGCCTTGGATCAGGACACCAGAGCGCTGCTCGGCCTTGCGCAGCAGCTCCGAGGCACTGTCGAAACCAGGGCTGAACTTTTCGTCCTTGGTAAAGACGGCCTTGCCGGCGCCCTTGTTGATTTCATCCATGGTCGCGTTCTGCATCTCGACCACCCAGCCAGAACAATCGACCCTGCCTTTGTCCGGATCTTTTGCGCCCAGACCGTATTTGACGTGGTCGTACTTGTTGGTGAGGTCATAGGCCGCGTGGAGCGCGATACCGTGCGCTGCAGCTTTCTCCGGCTGGGCAGGCGCGGACTGCGACGGCGCAGACTGCGTCGATGTCTGCTGCGTGGCCGAAATGGGCTCGATGCCTTTTTCAGGAATACGGATACGGTCCATCTTCGTATCCCAGTACTGCACGAACGTCTGTGCCATGTCCTTGTCGGACATGCGCCGGAACGTCGCCGAATCGACACCGGTCAACGACTTCAGCTCTTTCTCGCCGACATTGTTGAGGATGTTGGCGCGTGTGCTTTCGAGACCAAACGTCCCCGTGGCGATCGCCGTCTGAAGAGAGCGGTAGCCACCGGCGCCCTGCTGGTGGGCCAGGTACATGTCCAGGCCGTCGGGCTCGGGCTTCCCCGAAAGATACGGCCGCCCATCACGTTCGTGCCGATTAACCAGACTCGTCCGGTTGTCCAGATACAGCTGCGCGGCTGCGTCGGTATTGACCACGGCGTCCAACTCGCGTCCAGCAATGCCGTATTGCGCGGCGGTCGGAGGAGTGAACTGAAATAGCCCCTTTGCGCCACCGGCTCCGCGGCTGGCCAACTCGTCGAAGGCGCCGCCAGTCTCTACATGGGCAAAACGCAGGAAGTCGTCACGCGGAATATTCCGCTCGGCCGCCTCGCGTTCAATGATGTCGAGCACTTGGGCTCGTGAGTAATTCGTTGGCATCGCTCAAGGTCCTTGATTGAGTGCTGCAGCCACGCGGCTGCAGCGGTACGCCGCCCGAACCAATTCCTTTGGTCCTGTATTAAGGGGTCGGCAAATACGATTTGTGGGCCGCATCGTAGCGGTATTCAAGCGTCTCGTCACCCCCGCTCGTCGGCGGATCTGCAGAAACGCTCACCCGCAGCGCAGGCAGGCCGGGCTGCTTAACGAACGCGAGCGTGCTGCTGTTCTTGACGCAGGCAATCTTCCCAGGCGCATCCTCGCCACAATTTGCACTGTTGTCCTGCCCCGCTGGCACATTGCCGATATAAGTCCAATGCTTGTCGTTGACGTTATCGGTGTCCTTCGGGTTGAACACGAGCGTGTCGTAGGAAAGGATGCGCACGCCCGACTGCAGGCTCCACGTCGGCACGGCCAGGACCAGCCGACCGTCGTCGGTGACAAAGGTCTGCGGCTTACGTTTCGTGTCGACGGTGTTGCCTTGTTCCATGCCGCCGAATTCGCCGATGTAGGGCTCTGCGCCAAGCAGCTTCCAAGGGGTCTTGCTCCCCGGCTCGCTGGTCACGAAGGTGGCATGGGCCAACGTCACCTTGGTGCCAGGCGCGGGATAGTGATTTTCGCTTTCTGCGCCAAAGCGCTCGGGCGTTTCCCACGCAAAGCCGGTGTAATAACGCGTACCGCCAAGTTCGAACTGAAAGCCGTACCAATAATTGATCCAGCTGCCATTGGCGACCTCGTAAGAGGTGGCGCCATCGCCGTCCACGTTGCTGATGAAATACAGCACGCTATCGGGCCGCGGCGGCTGCAATTGCTGGGTCGATCCCTGGGTTGCGTCCTGCATGGGAGATGCATCCTTGTCTGAAGGGGGTGTGGTGGTGCTGGCCGCGGCTGCGGCAGTCTTCGGAGGTGTGGTGTCCGGTGTCGCCGGCTTGCAGGCGGCGATGGTTGCTAGCGCAAGGACCAGTGAAATCTTCCTGACGAGCATTGGGGTGCATCCATTGCGGAGGGCGGCGAAAGTCTACTCCAGCCCGGCGGTGTGTCCAGTCGTTGCGCCGGGTATGGCGGTGCCCGTGCGCTTTGGCGACGTGGGGCTTTCGGGCAGCGGATGCGTGGCCTTTCGCCTCCGCATCCGCTGGTTTCCATCTCCATCCCCGGTCATGCGCCAGCTTGCCGGATGAGCCGTGCACTTACGCCAATGGCGTATTGGAAATGATCTCTACCCAGTAACCATCCGGATCCTTGATGAAGGCCAGGTGCTTCATGCGGCCATCTTCCAGGCGTTTCTGGTAGGGCACGTTGAGGCTGTCGAAGCGCGCGCAGGCGGCATGGATGTCCGGCACTGAAACACAGATGTGGCCGAAGCCGCGCGGGTCGTTGTTGCCGTCGTGGTAGACCGGGCCGTCCTGGGTTTCGGTGCCGTGGTTGTGGGTGAGTTCAAGCACGCCGGGGATGCCAGCCATCCACAGGCGACGCTGCGCGTCGTCATCGGGAATGGCGGTGCCTTCCGGCAGCAGCGCGAGAAAATACAGGCTGAATTTTGCGTCGGCAAAATCGCGTGCGTCGAGCAGGCGGAAGCCCAGCACGCGTGTGTAGAAATCCAGCGACTGCTTGGCATCCTTGACGCGCAGCATGGTGTGGTTGAACACGAAGCCGTGCGTGTCGGCGGGCGCGGCGGTGGCACCTGGCACGCGTTGTAGATCGTTCAAAGACATGGCGGTCTCCTGGTTTTAATAAGGGCGCAGCGTGCTGCGAGGGTGTTGATGTTAGCGAGGGCGGGGTGGTTGGCGTGTCATGGCCAGTGGCCGCGCTTCTGATGCATTGGCGGTGATGACGGTGCCGAATGTAGCGGCCTGCACGATGCCATTGCCTCAAAACCACACGCGTACACCGACAACGTAGTGGCTGTCGCGTGCGGGTGCAGCCTCCATCGCCGCACGTGCTGGGCTATCGCCGAAGCGGCGGCGATGCACCCAACCGATGTATGGCGCGAAACGGCGAGTGATTTCGTAGCGCAAGCGCAGGCCAAGTTCGGCGTCTTCCAGGCCGCGACTGATCCCGCGGCGGTTGTCGTCGGTGAGCGCGATGTCGGCTTCCACGCGCGGTTGCAGGATCAGCCGGTTGGTCAGCAGCACCTCGTATTCGCCTTCCAGTCGCAGTGCCGCGCGGCTGCCGTTACCCACATACAACGCGGCTTCGGTTTCGAACTTGTAGGGCGCCAGTCCCTGCACGCCGAATGCCGCCCAGCTGCGATGGTCGCCTGCGCCGATGTCCTGACGTGCGCCGACGAGCAGATCCCACCACGGCGAGATGGCATGGCCGTAGAAGGCTTCCAGCGAGGCGGGTTCGGTGCGTCCGTCGTGCCGCTCGCCTTCGCTGCGCAGCCATAGCCGATCGATGTCGCCGCCGATCCATGCGCGTGATTCCCATGCCTGGCCGCTACCGCGTTCGGTGCTGGAAGCTTCCATTCGATCGAGCAGGACATAGTGGTTGATGCCTGCCGAGTGCATCGTATGCGCTTGCAATGGGACGAATGCGGCAGCGATTTCTTCCGCAGTGGGTGTCGGGATGGGGGTGCGTGGGAGTGCGGTACTGCGTGTATCGGCGAGGTTGCCGGTGATTGTGGTGTTGGTGGGCGATGCAGGAATTTGCGCGGCATTGGTGGGCTGCGTGTGGTCCATCTTCGAGTGATCCATCGCCTGGTGGCTCATGGCTGCATCGTCCATGGATCCATGCTTCATCGCCTCCTGGTCCGTGGTTCCAGTCTCCATGGCAGCGTGCGACATGTGGGCGTGGTCCATGTGTGCGGTCCGAGATGAGGCGGGCGTCTTCTGCGCGCCATCGGTCATCTGCATCGCATGGTCCCGCATGTCCTGTGGTGAGTGCTCCATCGCATCGTGCTGATGCTCTTGCGCACCCGCAGATGCACTCGCCAAGAACGCGGCCGCCAACCAGGCCTGGGTGCGAAAGCGGCTCATGCTTCCACCCGCACTTCGCGCATCATGCCTGCTTCCATGTGGTACAGCAGATGGCAGTGATACGCCCAGCGACCGAGCGCGTCGGCGCGCACGCGGTAGGTGCGGCGGGTGCCGGGCGGCATGTCGATGGTGTGCTTGCGCACCTGGAAGTTGCCGTCGGCATCTTCCAGATCGCTCCACATGCCATGCAGATGGATGGGGTGCTGCATCATGGTGTCGTTGACCAGCACGATGCGCAGCCGTTCGCCGTAGCGCAGCCGCAGTGGGTCGGCCGAGGCGAAGGCGATGCCATCGAACGACCAGGAAAATTTCTCCATATGCCCGGTCAGATGCAGCTCGATGTCGCGGCCGGGTTCGCGCCCATCCGGATCGTCGAACACGCTGTGCAGGTCGGCGTAGCACAGCACGCGGCGTCCGTTGTCGCGCAGGCCCACGCCGGGATCGTCCAGGCGTGGCGCTGTGGCGTTGCTGCGCATGTCGATCAACGGGTTGCCATCTTCGCTGGCTGGATGATGCAGTGTCTTGCGCTTGGCCTCATCGCTGGCATGGCCATGCGACTGCATTTCCGGCATCGGCATTGCCATCGTGTGTGCCGTATGCAGGTCGCTTTGCGCTGTACCGCTGCCATGCGCCGCGTGTTCGCCATGTCCCATTGCATCGCCATGCCCCATGTCTTGCATGGTCAGAATGGCGCGTGGATCCAGCGCAGGAATCGGCGCCTGCAATCCGTGCTGCACTGCCAGCGTGCCGCAGGCGAATCCGGTGCGGCCCATGTCCTGCGCGAATAGCGTAAACGCATCCTGGCCGAGCGGTTCGATGATCACGTCGAAGGTCTCGGCCGCGGCGATGCGTAGTTCGTCCACGCTGACAGGATGCACGTATTGCCCATCGGCGGCCACCACAGTCATGCGCAGGCCGGGGA
Source organism: Xanthomonas prunicola (assembly GCF_002846205.1). GTDB lineage: Bacteria > Pseudomonadota > Gammaproteobacteria > Xanthomonadales > Xanthomonadaceae > Xanthomonas > Xanthomonas prunicola. The sequence goes on along the minus strand of NZ_PHKV01000001.1, from coordinate 1,130,030 downwards.
TGCGGATGTCGAAGTAGGTCATCGACGAGCCGTTGATGAAACGCAGCAACACCTTTTCGCCTGGCTTGAACAACCCGGTCCAGTTGCCTGCCGGTGCAACACCGTTGAGCAGGTAGGTGTAGGTAGTGGCGTTGACGTCGGACAGGTCGGTGGGCGTCATGCGCATGCGGCCCCACATGCCGCGGTCGGCCAGCGTGGCGCGCAGGCCGTCTTCGCGCGCATCGCGTAGAAAATCGCCGACGGTGCGCTGCGCGTAGTTGTCGTGGCTGGGCATCTGTTTGAGCCGGCGGAACAGCGCCGCCGGGTCGAGGTCGGTCCAGTCCGACAACAGCACCACATGTTCGCGATCGTGGCGGTACGGCGGTGGCGTCAATGGGTCGATGACGATCGCGCCATACAGCCCGGCCTGCTCCTGGAACATCGAATGGCTGTGGTACCAGTAGGTGCCGGACTGGCGCAGCGCAAAGCGGTAGTGATACTCCTGGCCCGGCGCGATGCCATCGAAGCTCATGCCGGGTACGCCATCCATGTTGGCCGGCAGCAGCAGGCCGTGCCAGTGCACCGAGGTGGGCTGGCCGGTCAGCGCGTTGCGCACGCGTACGCTCACCGTGTCGCCCTCGCGCCAGCGCAGGGTGGGCGCCGGAAGGCTCTGGTTGACGGTGATCGCGGGACGGGCGCGTCCGGTGACGTTGACCGGCATGCGGCCGATCTGCAGCGACTGGCTGCTACCGCGCAGCACCGGCGTATTTGCCGGCGTCGCTGCGCGCGCATCGCGGCGCCACAGGCCGCCCGCAGCAGCAACACCGCCCAGGGCCAGGCCTTGCACGAAGCGGCGCCGGCTCAGGCCGTTGCTGGATGAGGTAGTGGAAAACGGGGAATCGAAAGACATGACATCTCCGGCGCGCTCCATCGGCAAGACGGACGCATCGCACAGCTGAGAAAACCCGCGCAATACACGCGCGGGGCCGATGACGGCCAAGGCAAGGCCGTCAGCGCTCAGGCGATAGGAGGTCGCACCGGTTGTTCGGGCAGCGGGCTGCTGCGCCCTTCGGCCAAGGTGGCCGGTAACGCCAGGTGGCCGGGCTGGCCCGCGGGTACCGCAGGCAAGGTCAACAAGGCGAGGCTGCAGTGCTGCAGGCAATCGCAGCTGCCCAGCTTGCAGCAGTCCTGTGCGTGCGCGTGCGTGGCCTTGTCGTGCAACTGCGCTGTGGCTGGCGGCGTGGCGTCATGGCACGCAATGGCTGCCGGCATTGCCGCGTGCAGGTTTGCTGCCGCGTTTACCACTCCAACAGCGGGCATCGCGCTGGATGCCATCGCCGGCATCGCCATGCCCACCGACGCCCACGCGCCGGTGGCCGTATTGGCAACCAGGCACAGGCACAGCAGCAGGCGGAGCAGGCGATGCAGCACGAGCGCTCGGGGCAGCGGACAGGTGCGGTGAGCATAGCATCGGCCCCTAGCTGTCCGCCCGATGACCTGGCTGCGTGGGCGCGCGGGCGACAGCGGTAGAATTGAGGCCACTTTCGCAGCCAAGTCCTGCCATGTCGCAGCGCCAGTGGGTGGCCGCCGCCATCCAGAAGATCGAAGCCGATTTTAATCGTTCGGCCGACACCCATCTGATTCCGATGAACCTGCCGGGTTATCCGGGCATCGACCTGTACTTCAAGGACGAGTCCAGCCACCCGACCGGCAGCCTCAAGCACCGTCTGGCGCGCTCGCTATTTCTGTACGCGCTCACCAATGGCTGGCTGCGTGCCGGGCGCCCGGTGATCGAGGCGTCCAGCGGCTCCACCGCCATTTCCGAGGCCTATTTCGCGCGCTTGCTGGGGGTGCCCTTCATTGCGGTGATGCCGGCCTCGACCTCGCCGGAGAAGATCGCCGCGATCGAATTCCAGGGCGGCCGCTGCCACCTGGTCGAGCGCGCCTGCGATCTGGACAGCGCCTCGCACCAGCTTGCGCACGAGACCGGCGGGCACTTCATGGACCAATTCACTTACGCCGAGCGTGCCACCGACTGGCGCGCCAACAACAACATTGCCGAATCGATCTTCAAGCAACTCGCCGAGGAGCCGCACCCGATTCCCGACTGGATTGTCTGCAGCCCCGGCACTGGCGGCACCAGCGCCACATTGGGGCGCTATGTGCGCTATCGCCGGCATCACACTCGCATCCTGTGCGTGGACCCGGAAGTGTCGGTGTTTTTCGACGGTTATTGCCGTGCGGTGGACGGGCAATGCCCCAAGGAGCTGGCGATCACCGGCGGCTCGCGCATCGAAGGCATCGGCCGGCCGCGGGTGGAATCGAGCTTCATTCCCAGCTGCGTGGATGAAATGATCAAGGTGCCCGACGCCTTGAGCCTGGCGGCGATGCGCCACGTCAGCGCCACCCTGGGCCGTCGCGTGGGCGGCTCCACCGGCACCAACTTCATCGGCGTGCTGCACGCCGCGCAGCGGATGCGCGAGGAAGGCCGCCAGGGCTCCATCGTCACCATCCTGTGCGACGCCGGCGAGCGCTACGCGCACAGCTACTACAACCCGGCCTGGTACGTGGAGCGGGCGATCGATGTCACCGACAGCGATGTGGCCATTGCCGACGCGGTCAACGGCGGCGCATTGCCGCAGCTGCCTTGTGCTGCGCTGCAATGATCGCCATATCGGAAGCGTGCTGACGCGCCGAGCGTCGGCACCTGTCACCAGACATCTTTGTCATCCCTGATCCAGTCCACCGCCGGAGCGCCCCATGACCAACCCGCTGCTCGATCTGTCCGGACTGCCGTCCTTCGATGCGATCCGCCCCGAACACGTGGGCCCGGCGATCGACCAATTACTCGCCGAGGCCGAGGCGGCGGTGAAGGCGGCCGAACAGGTCAGCCCCGTGCGCTGGGACAGTTTCGTGGTGCCACTGGACGATGCCACCGAGCGCTTGTGGCGCGCATGGGGCCAGGTCGGCCATCTGCAGGCGGTGATGAACACGCCCGAACTGCGCGAGGCCTACAACAGCAATCTGCCCAAGGTGAGCCGCTTCGGCAGCGCGCTGGGCCAGAATCTGGCGCTGTATGCGCAATACAAGGCGCTGGCGCAATCGCCGGAAGCCGCACACGTCGATGAAGCGCGTCGCAAGGTGCTGGAAAACGCGCTGCGCGATTTCCGCCTGGGCGGTGCCGAGCTCGATGACGACGCCAAGGCGCGGTTTGCGCAAATCCAGGAAGAACTGTCCGCATTGGCGGCCAAGTTTTCGCAGAACGTGCTCGACGCCACCGATGCATGGTCTTACGTGACCGAAGACCAGGCGCAGTTGTCCGGCCTGCCGGCCGAGGTGATCGCCGCTGCACGCGCTGCCGCTGAAAAGGATGGCGTACCAGGCTGGAAGTTCACCTTGCAGATGCCGTGTTATCTGCCGGTGCAAAGCGATGCCGACAGCCGCGAACTGCGCGCGCTGCTGTATCGCGCCAACGCCGAGCGCGCGTCCGAATTCGGCGCTGCCGCGCTGGACAACAGCGCCAATATCGATCGCATTCTCGCCCTGCGCGCGGAGCTGGCGCAGTTGCTTGGATTTGCAAGTTACGCCGACTATTCGGTCGCCACCAAGATGGCGCAGAGCCCCGATGAGGTGATGGGGTTCCTGCGCGATCTGGCCGTGCGTGCCAAGCCGTACGCGCAACGCGACCGTGCCGAACTCGAAGCCTTCGCACGCGACGAACTTGGCCTGGACGAACTACAGGCCTGGGACCTGGCCTACGTCAGCGAAAAGCTCAAGCAGGCGCGCTACAGCTTTTCCGAGCAGGAGGTGAAGCAGTATTTCACCGAGCACAAGGTGCTGGCTGGCCTGTTCGATGTCATCCACAGCCTGTACGGGCTGCGCGTCAAGCCGGACAGCGCGCCGGTGTGGCATACGGACGTGCGTTTTTTCCGGCTGGAAGATGCCCAGGGTGCGCTGGTTGGCCAGTTCTACCTGGATCTGTACGCGCGCGAAGGCAAGCGCGGTGGCGCGTGGATGGACGATTGCCGCAACCGCCGCGAGACCGCCAATGGTACGCAGACGCCGCTGGTGTATCTGGTGTGCAACTTCGGCCGCGGCAGTGGCGATACACCAGCCACCTTCCGGCATGGCGAGGTCACCACGCTGTTCCATGAAATGGGCCATGGCCTGCATCAGTTGCTCACCCGCATCGGCGAGCTGGGTGTGGCCGGCATCAATGGCGTGGAATGGGACGCGGTGGAGCTGCCCAGCCAGTTCATGGAGAACTTCTGTTGGGAATGGGAGCGCGTGCAGGCGATGACCGCGCACGTGCAGACCGGCGAACCGCTGCCGCGCAACCTGTTCGATCGTTTGCTAGCGGCACGCAATTTCCAGAGCGGCATGTTCACCGTGCGCCAGCTGGAATTCGCCTTGTTCGACATGCAGCTGCACAGCAGCTTTGATCCAACGCAAGACAGCGTGCTGCAACTCATCGAACGTGTGCGCGATGAAGTCGCGGTCAATCGGCCCCCGGCGTGGAATCGCTTCACTCACCAGTTCAGCCACATCTTCGCGGGCGGCTACGCAGCCGGCTATTACAGCTACAAATGGGCCGAAGTGCTCAGTGCCGATGCCTATGCAGCATTCGAAGAGGCGCCCGAACAGGTCGCTGAGACTGGCGCACGTTTTCGCCATGAAGTGTTGTCGCGCGGTGGCAGCCGCAGTGCGGCTGACAACTTCCGTGCTTTCCGTGGGCGCGCGCCGAGCATCGACGCATTGCTGCGGCACAACGGCATGGCGGGCTGATGGCGCCCACTGCGCAGTCGTCACCTGCTACCGGCCGCTAAGGTGTTCGCATTGCATTGAGGTGAGCTGTCTTATAAACGCGAGGTGAGGCCTCTCCGTGAGGCGCAGCGTGCAGTGGAGTAGGGCACAAGGAGAGCGCAATGCAGCGACGTTTGTCATGGGGCGTGCTATGGCTGATGGCTGTGGCCATGCCGGTTTGGGCGCAACACGCCGGCCACGCCAATGCTCTGGTCGGCCTGCGTGCCGGGCCTGCTGCAGAATATCGGCGCGTGGGCGAAGTTCAGCCCGGCACTGCGCTTCAGGTCTATGGTTGTCTCGACAGCGGCACCTGGTGCGACGTGCGTTCACCGGAGGCACGCGGTTGGGTTCCTGCGACGTCAATCGTGCTCAATCACGGTGCCCTGACGCGCGTGGTGCCGAAAGTGACGTTCTCGTTGGACGCCTACTGGGACACACACTATCGCGGCCGCGAGTGGACGGTCGAGAGCGAGCGTGCGTTCTGGCGTGATCACACGCCTGGGGACGCGCTGCCACTGGAGCTCCTGGCACCTGGCGAGGGCGTGCCGGCGGACGGAGTGCAGTCCATGGCAAGACGCGCCAAGGCCGAAACACGGGCAGAGACCGAGCGCACCCAACGCGAGCGCGCCGTGATCGATCGGGCTGCGCTGAATCGGTTAGACGCCGATAGGCGGGACGAAAAAATAAATAGGTGCGAACGCTCAGGAAGCCAGGACAGTGCCGTGCAGAGTTGTATCTCCCAGGCACGCAGCGACTACGATCAATCGGTCCGGCAACGGTGTGAAAGCTCACCAAGCCAGAACAGTGGCTTACAGAGTTGTATCGACCAGGAACGCATCGACTACGAGCAATCGGTTCGGGAACGAAAAAGTCGCGACCAGCAAGATCGCTAGCCGGCTGTGCGTCGAACGAGGTCTGGCGTGCACTTGGCAGATCCGTGTGGCGGGAGCCTGGTGGCGGTACGCACTGCGCAAACCTCAGTCTGCCGCGCCTGGCCCACAGTCTCGCCCGATTGCGTGCAAGACCATGTCCGTCACTGCGTTATCGGCGCGTTTCTATCACCGCCGCAACCGGCGCCACCGCAGCGTGATCGCGGCGGTGGCGCCAGCCATTACACCCGCCCGAACACCAGCGTGCCGTTGGTGCCACCAAAGCCGAAGCTGTTGGACATCACCGTGTTCAAGGTCGCTTCCTGGGTTTGCCGCAGGATCGGGAAGCCTTCGGCGCGTGGATCGAGTTCTTCGATATGCGCCGATCCGGCCATGAATCCATCGCGCAACATCAGCAGGCTATAGATCGCCTCGTGCACGCTGGCGGCGCCCAGCGAATGCCCGGACAGCCCCTTGGTCGACGATAGCGGCGGTACGTTGTCGCCGAACACTTCGCGCACCGCGCCCAGTTCGGTGACATCGCCCAATGGTGTGGAGGTGCCATGCGTGTTGAGGTAATCGATCGGGCGATCCAGCCCCTGCATGGCCATGTGCATGCAGCGCACGGCACCTTCGCCGCTGGGCGCCACCATGTCGGCACCATCGGACGTCACGCCATAGCCGAGCAGTTCGGCATGGATGCGTGCGCCGCGTGCGATGGCGTGGTCGTAGTCTTCCAGCACCAGCATGCCGCCGCCGCTGCCGATGACGAAGCCATCGCGCTGCGCGTCGTACGGGCGCGAGGCCACGGCGGGGCGATCGTTGAAGCCGGTGGACAGCGCACCCATCGCATCGAACATCACGCTCATCGTCCAGTGCAATTCTTCACCGCCGCCGGCGAACATCACATCCTGTGCGCCATGCCGGATCAGATCCGCCGCCGCGCCGATGCAATGCGCCGAGGTCGCGCACGCAGCCGATAGCGAGTAACTCAGGCCGCGGATCTTGAACGCAGTGGCCAGCGATGCGGACACCGCCGAACACATCGTGCGCGGCACCATGTACGGGCCCACCTTGCGCACGCCCCGGTTGCGCAGCAGATCAGCAGTTTCTACCTGCCACTGGCTGGAACCGCCGCCGGAGCCGGCAATCACACCGGTGCGCAGGCCGCTGACGTGCTCGGCATCCAGTCCGGCATCGGCGATCGCATCGCGCATGGCCAAATAGGCGTAAGCCGAGGCGTCGCCCATGAAGCGCTTGAGCTTACGGTCGATCAGGCTGTCCAGATCCAGCGCCACCGCACCGCCCACTTGGCTACGCAGCCCTGCCTCGGCGTGATCGGGGAGCGCGGTGATGCCGGAGCGGCTCTCGCGCAGTGCGCTGGAGACGGTATCCAGATCGTTGCCCAGGCACGAGTTGATGCCCATTCCGGTGATGACGACGCGACGCATCAGAAGTTCTCCGTTGAGGTAAACATGCCCACACGCAGATCCTTGGCGACGTAGATCTCGCGCCCATCCACCAGCATGCGTGCATCGGTCTGCGCCATCACCAGCTTGCGGTTGATCACGCGGCTGACATCGATCTCGTAGCTCACCAGCTTGGCGCTGGGCAGCACCTGGCCAGTGAACTTGACCTCGCCGCAGCCCAGCGCGCGACCACGGCCCGGCGCGCCGATCCAGGTGAGGAAAAAGCCGGTGAGCTGCCACATTGCATCCAGGCCCAGGCAGCCTGGCATCACCGGGTCGCCGATGAAGTGGCAGCCGAAGAACCACAAGTCTGGGCGAATATCCAGTTCTGCACGAATCACGCCCTTGCCATGTGCGCCGCCGGTGTCGCTGATCTCGGTGATGCGGTCGAACATCAGCATCGGATCGTTGGGCAAGCGGCCGCTGTCGGGTGCAAACAGTTCCCCACGCGCGCTGGCCAGCAATTGGTCGCGCGAGTACGTGCTTTGACGAGTCATGACGAACGTTTCCTGCAAGGAGCGAAAGGCGAGGCCGGGAAGGGTGCATGAGATCGCGCGGTTCAATCAAACGTTTTATCCGTACGCATGCGTGCTGTTTTCAGCCCATTGCGCAGTGCGGTGCGTCGTGCTGTAGGCGAAACCGCAGCGCTCGGGCCAGCGGAGACGGGTTGGCGGTGGGCGTGCGTGGCCGGCTGTGCCGTTGGTGGAATCGATGCGTACTCGTTGGCATTCGATGCGCGGTCGCGCTCGTTTTTCGACCGTGTCGTGGTCCATCTCGGCTCAAGGTGTGAGACAGCGCTGGCTTATCATGGGTACAGGCCTGCGGAAGAGAAACCAGCTTGATGCGCAAGATCGTGCACGTGGACATGGATGCGTTTTACGCGTCCGTGGAGCAACGTGACGACCCCAGCCTGCGCGGCAAGCCGGTGGTGGTGGCCTGGCGCGGTGCGCGCTCGGTGGTGTGCGCTGCCTCCTACGAAGCGCGCACGTTCGGCATTCGCTCGGCGATGCCAGCCGTGCGCGCCGAGCGTCTGTGCCCGGATGCGATCTTCGTGCCGCCGGACTTTGCGCGCTACAAGGCGGTGTCGCGGCAAGTGCGCGAGATCTTCCACCGACATACGGATCTGGTGGAGCCGCTGTCGCTGGACGAGGCCTATCTGGATGTCACGCAAGCCAAAACCGGCATGCAGCTGGCCACCGAGATCGCGCAGTTGATCCGCACGCAGATCCGCGAAGAAACCCAGCTCACCGCATCGGCCGGCATTGCGCCGAATAAGTTCCTGGCCAAAATCGCGTCCGATTGGCGCAAGCCCGATGGCCAGTTCGTGATCGCACCCAGTCGCATCGATGCATTTTTGCTTCCGCTCAAGGTCAATCGCATCCCCGGCGTGGGCAAGGTGATGGAGGGCAAGCTGGCAGCACTGGGCATCGTCACCGTGGCCGATCTGCGTCAGCGCCCACTGGAAGAACTGCAGGCGCATTTCGGCAGTTTCGGGCAGAGCCTGTATCGCCGCGCGCGTGGCATCGACGAGCGTCCGGTCGAGCCGGACCAGGAAGTGCAATCGGTCTCCTCGGAAGACACCTTCAGCGAAGATATCGCGCTTGATGCACTGGATCCGCACATCCTGCGGCTGGCGGAAAAAACCTGGCTCGCCACGCGCCGCACTGAGCGCATCGGGCGCACCGTGGTGCTGAAATTGAAGACCTCCAACTTCCGTATCCTGACGCGCTCCTACACGCCTGAGCAGCCGCCTGCCTCGCAGGAGGCGCTGGCACAGATCGCGCTGTCACTGACCCGCCGCGTGGAGTTGCCTGCGCAGACGCGCTACCGCCTGGTCGGTGTAGGCCTGAGTGGTTTCAGCGATGTCGAAGAAGGCGCGGTGCAGGGGCAGTTGTTCGGCGACATGCCACAGGCGCAGTGACTGCGATCCACCGTGCATTGCGGGCAGCATGTGTCGCTGACCGCATCAACTTATTCAGCGAGCAATCCACAGCGCTCGCGGTGACACGCGCTGAATCCTGCGCTGCGTACACTGCCACTCCCCCACACACGAGGCCGTCCGAATGTTTCCGTATTCGCTGGTGATCTTCGATCTGGACGGCACGCTCGTGGACAGCGCGCCCAATATCGCCGAGGCGCTCAACGGCACCTTGCAGGAGCTGGGGCTGCAGCAGTTCGGCGAAGCCACGATCCGTCGCTGGATCGGCGAAGGCGTGCATGTGTTGCTGGCCACCGCATTGCGCGAAGCCGGCAGTACGCGCGACGCCGATGCGGCAATGCCGGTGATGATGCGCCATTACGAGGCGAGCCTGCTGCACAATCCGCAGTTATATCCCGGCGTTGCCGAAGCGCTGACGGGCTTGCGCGACGCCGGCGCCACGCTGGCGTTATGCACCAACAAACCCGCGCGTTTTATCGCGCCGCTGCTGGAACATCTGGGCATCGCCGCACACTTCAGCAGTGTGCTTGGCGGTGATTCCTTGCCGCAGCGCAAGCCCGACCCGGCGCCGCTGCTGCAGCTTGCCAAACACTTCCAGCGCAGCCCGCAGCAATGCCTGATGGTCGGCGATTCGGCCACCGATGCCGCCGCCGCAAACGCCGCGAACATGCCGCTTGCGATGGTGCGCTACGGCTATTTGCGCGGTTTCGATGTGCAAAGCTCCGGTGCGGTGGCCATCGTCGACGACATGCGTGAGCTGCTTGCGTTGCAGTAATCGATGATCACGCCATGCGTATGATCGATGTGACGTCTGCATACGTCACCGCATCAGGCGCAAGCGCAGGCGTTGGCACTGAGTCGGATAACGATTCAATACGCGCCTGCTCCACGCAGCGGCTCGCAGACTTCACCGCGATAAGCCCACGCACAGCCAACATGTTGATGTGATCAGCAGGCACGATCGGGCTTCAGACTCTAGACCGGCTACGCGATTGCGAAGCAATGCTGCATGCATTAGCGCGTGCATGCAGCCGGACAAAATCGGACTGCATCGATCAACCGATCACTGAGCGGCGACAGCTACATTAATCGTCCCGTGCTTGGTCCGCATCCGCAGCGTCATCGGCGTCAGACGCGGCGTCTGCATCGCCGTGCGTATCGTCGTTGTCGGCGCGCGCGTAGTGCACGGTTTCCACCGGTCCGCCGACGGCGCGGCCTCGCACAGGCAGCAGTGCGCTAGCGGCTTCGTATTCGGCCAGCAATGCATGACGTCGTGCTTCCGGCACATCCTGCCAATGACAATCGGACAACGCGCCTTCCAGCGAATACAGCAGATTGAGGCTGGGCTTGAAGCCCGCGCGCCGCACCTTGACGAACGCGCCCACCGCACCCACCGCTTGCAGGTCCTGTTGCGTGCGCAGTCCGACCTGGCGCAGCCACGCCGCGCTCTTCGGGCCGATGTTGCGCATCCGCTCGGTGGTCACGCCAACGCGCCGACGAAGACTTGCGCAAGCGCTTCCAGGCCGCGCTGATCGTCCGCGTCGAAGCGATTCAGCTCCGGACTGTCCAGATCCAGCACGCCGATCAACGCATCGCCCTTGACCAGCGGAATCACCAGTTCCGAGCGCGATGCCGAATCGCAGGCGATATGCCCGGGAAACGCGTCCACGTCGGCAATACGCTGGCTTTGCCGGGTGCTGGCAGCCGCGCCGCACACACCCTTGTCCAGTGGAATGCGCACGCACGCCGGTAGACCCTGGAAAGGCCCCACCACTAGCTCGCGGCCATCGTAGAAATAGAAGCCGGCCCAGTTGAGCGACGGCAGCGAATTGAAGATCAGTGCGGCCAGATTGGCGGCATTGGCGATCCGGTCCGGCTCGCCGTGCACCAGTGCCTGGGCCTGGGCGGTGAGCTGGGCGTATTGTTCCGGCTTGCTGCCGGTCAGCGAAGAGGTTGCGAACATCGGCGAAGTTTAGCAGCGGCTGTTTGCAGCGTGGTTGCGACGGTGCGGCGCACGCGCAACGCCCTGTCATCCGCGGACCGCGTCGGCCTGCCGGCAACACGACGCGCAGACCTCGTCAGGCGCAGCACGGCACCTCCGCTGTAGCGCCTGGATATCCCTGGACATGACGGCGGGTGTCGACGCGTCCTCACCCAGCAAGCCTGCTGATAGGCAGCACATCCCGCAGACAAGTGAGGAATAACCGACCTCAACCGCATGTCCGATGCGCGCGTTATGCTGCGCGCCCCACGGCAATGGCGGCGCGGCCGCAGGACCAGGCGTATGCAGCACCCGGCTTTTTATGTCACCGGCACCGATACCGGCATCGGCAAGACCATGGGCAGTACCGCGCTGCTGCACGCGTTGCGCGCACATGGGCGTACCGCGGTGGGCATGAAGCCGGTGGCCAGCGGCTGCGAGCACACGCCGCAGGGCTGGCGCAACGAGGACGCGCTAGCGCTGCAGGCGGCCAGCAATCCGCAGCCAGCGTACGCCACGCTCAATCCCTACGCCTTGCCCGCGCCGCTGGCACCGGAACTGGCCGCAGCTGACGTCGGCGTGACGCTGTCGCTGGAGCCGATCGCGCAGGCCTTCGCGCAATTGCGCGCGCAGGCCGAGGTGGTCGTGGTGGAAGGTGTCGGTGGTTGGGCCGCGCCGCTGAGCGCGACATTGGATCAAGCCGATCTGGTGCGTGCATTGCAGTTGCCGGTGGTGCTGGTGGTCGGCGTGCGGCTGGGTTGCATCAACCATGCGCGCCTCACCGCTGCTGCCATTGCTGCCGATGGACTGCAATGCATCGGCTGGATCGCCAATGAAGTTGATCCGCAGATGGAGCGTGTCGAAGAGAACATCTCCATGCTGCGCCAGCGGCTGGCAATGCCGTGCTGGGGACGGATCCCGTGGCGACCGGGCGCCGACGCAGCTGCCCTGGCACAGGGGCTGCAGCTGCCGCGCTAGCTGTCACTGCGCGCAGCGCGCAGGCAATAAAAAAGCCCGACAGAGGGAGGGATCTGTCGGGCCGGATTGCATGGGGGGAGGGACCCATGCAAAGACGCTGAATTTTATTGGCGGTTACTTGCGCCGGGTCTTGCTTGCTGCGCCGGCCTGATCGCTGCCGTTTTCGAACTGCTGCTTGGTGAATTGCCCAAGCGCGTTGGACATCTTCAACCCCAGCCCGACCACTTCCTGATTGGCCGACGCCAGCCGTTCCAGGTTGTCGCGGGCCAGTTGCAGGCCTTTCGGCCAGAGCGTCTGGTAGGCACCCAGGTCGCGTGCCTGCGCAAACTCACCGAAGAACGTGGTGGTTGCGTTGACGTTCTGCTCCAGCGTGTCCAATGCCAGCTGATTGGCACGTGCTGCGGCAGAGGCGAACTGACGGGTAAAGCCGTTTTCGAACTGCGCCGACATTGCAAACCCCTTGGGGGAAGCCGTGACCGTTTGTTGCGTCGCAGCATACGCCGTTCTTGCTGCGATGCAACGCGTTTTCTGAAGATTTTCCAAACGGCTGCAGAAGTGCTTTTCCATCAACAGGTTAGCCGGCTCCTCAAATGACAAAAGCCGCCTGGTTGGCGGCTTCAGGTCACAGGATTGCGCTACCGATCAACCGCGATAGCGACACCCGGAGGTGCAGGTTTCATGCACCACGATTTCGCTCAACTGCGGCAGCGCCGGCTTGAGCTGCTGCCAGATCCAGATCGCCAGCCGCTCGCTGGTCGGGTTTTCCAGCCCCTCGATGTCATTGAGGTAGTGGTGGTCCAGGCGGTCGTAGATCGGCTGAAAGGCGGCCTTGATGTCGCCGAAATCCATGATCCAGCCGGTGTCGGCATCCGGTTCGCCGCTGACATGCAGCTCGACCCGGAACGAATGCCCATGCAGCCGGGCGCACTTGTGGCCGGGCGGCACATTGGGAAGCCGATGCGCGGCTTCGAGCGTAAAGACTTTGAAAATATCCATGACGGTGATCGGCAAGCGGTAACGAGAGGGAAGGGCAGGCGCCGGCCGGTCCGGACCGGGCGTGCCCGATGCAACAAGGGCCGCATGGCGGCCCTTGTGCTCAGCAGACGGTGCCTATCAGGCGCCGCGGTTGGCCGGACGGCCTGCGCCGCCACGGCCGTCGCGCCGGCCTGCACCCGCGCCCGCATTGGCCTGACGCGGCCCGCTGCTGCGCTGGCCACCTGGCTTCTTCGGGCCGGCATGGGCGTGCGCCTGACGCGGTGCATCGCCATGCGGACGACGGGCGTGGCTCTTGCGCGGGGCGCGATCGCCACCCGGCTGCTCGGCACGGCCCGGCGCGCTATTGCCCCAACGGATCGGGGTCTGCGGCTCGTAGCCCGGCACGTCGCGGATTTCCACGTCGCGGCCCAGCATGCGCACGATCTGGCGCAGCAGCTTGGCTTCGTCCTGCGCCACCAGCGAGATCGCCTCGCCGGTGGAACCGTTACGGCCGGTGCGGCCGATGCGGTGCACGTAATCCTCGGCCACCATCGGCAGGTCGTAGTTGATGACCTTGGGCAACTGGTCGATGTCGATGCCGCGCGCGGCGATATCGGTGGCCACCAGCACGGTCACTCGGCCGGCCTTGAAGTCGCTCAGCGCGCGCATGCGCTGGCCCTGGCTCTTGTTGCCGTGGATCGCCGCGGTCTTGATGCCGGACTTCTCCAGGAACAGCGCCAGCTTGTCGCTGCCGTGCTTGGTGCGGGCGAACACCAGGGTCTGCTCGCGGCTGTCCTGCGCCAGCAGGTGCAGCAGCAGATCGCGCTTGCGCGCGCCATCGACCGGGTGCACGCGGTGGGTGATGCTCTCGGCCACGGTGTTGCTCGGGGTGACCTGGATCTGCATCGGGTTGCGCATGAATTCCAGCGCCAGCTGCTTGATGTTCTCTTCGAAGGTGGCCGAGAACAGCAGGGTCTGACGGTCCTGGCGCGGCAGCTTGGTCAGGATGCGCTTGATCGACGGCAGGAAGCCCATGTCGAGCATGCGGTCGGCTTCGTCCAGGATCAGCACTTCGATGCCGGACAGGTCCACGCTGCGACGCTCGATATGGTCGATCAGCCGGCCCGGGCAGGCGATCAGCAGGTCCACGCCACGACGCAGCGCATCGAGCTGGTTGCCCATGCCGACGCCGCCGTAGATCACGGCACTGGGAATGCGCAGGTACTTGCTGTAGCCGCGCAGGCTGTCGTGCACCTGGGTGGCGAGCTCGCGGGTCGGAGTCAGGATCAGCGCGCGCGGCTTGCGCGGGCCGTTGACCGGCTGCGGGCTGGTGCCCAGGTGCTGCAGCAGCGGCAGGCCGAACGCGGCGGTCTTGCCGGTACCGGTCTGCGCGCCGGCCAGCAGGTCATGACCGGCCAGCACCAGCGGGATCGCCTGCTGCTGGATCGCAGTGGGGGTTTCATAGCCCTGCTCGGCCAACGCGCGCAGCAGGAAGGGCGCCAGGCCCAGGGATTCAAAAGACATCAGGAAGCTCCAAGTAAAGCGTCGCCACCAAGCCAAGCCCGGAGCGCAAACGCATTGCAGATGCAAAAGTGAGGCTCGGAGCGTTCCCGTGAACCGCGCTGCGAGATGGTGGATCAACCCGATCAAAGAGCGATGGGTTTGTCGGCACCACGAAAGGCGTCGGGTGGGGCGGGCGAGCGGATCGATCGATCCTGGCCTCGCCGGCTGTCCCTAAGGGAAACGGACGGCCGCATGCAGACCCGGCAAGTGTACTCGCGTTTGGCGCGCTGCACAAAATCCCGTCCCTGCGGTTGTGGTCACGGTCAGTTGTTTCAGGTGCAACTACTGTTGCGGCAGGCCGTACAATCGACCGATCAGCCACAGCACAGGATGGTCATGAAGCTAGGTTCCCTGAAGGAAGGCGGCCGCGACGGCAGCCTGATCGTGGTCGCGCGCGACCTGCGCACCGCCGTGCGCGCCACTGGCATCGCGCCGACACTGCAGCGCGCGCTGGAAGACTGGAGCAATGTGGCGCCGCGCTTGAACGCCTTGTCGGCCTCGCTCAACGACGGCAGTGCCGACGGGGTCTTCGACCTGGATATGCAGGCCTTGGCCGCCCCGCTGCCGCGCGCATACGAATTCGTTGATGGCAGCGCCTACCTGCCGCATGTCGAGCGCGTGCGGCGCGCGCGCAATGCCGAGGTGCCGGAGAGCTTTTACACCGACCCGCTGATGTACCAGGCCACCAGCGCCGGCTTCTACGGTCCGCGCGATGCCATCAAGGTGATCAGCGAGGACCACGGCATCGATCTGGAAGCGGAGATCGTGGTGATCACCGACGACGTGCCGATGGGTGCATCGCCCGAACAGGCGGCCACGCATATCCAGCTGATCGGCCTGGTCAACGATATCTCGCTGCGCAACCTGATTCCGGCCGAGCTGGCCAAGGGGTTTGGTTTTGTGCAGTCCAAGCCGCGCTCGGCGCTGTCGCCGGTGTTCGTCACCCCCGACGAGCTGGGCGATGCCTGGCGCGACAGCAAGGTCCATCTGCCGCTGGTGACCCATGTCAACGGTGCCTGGTTCGGTGCGCCGGAAGCGGGCAACGACATGCAGTTCGATTTCGCCCAGCTGATCTCCCATGCCGCCAAGACCCGCCCGTTGTCGGCCGGCACGATCGTCGGGTCCGGCACCATCGCCAACGAAGACACCACGCTGGGCGCGTCGTGCTTCGCCGAACAGCGCGTGGTCGAGACCTTGCGCGATGGCAAGCCGAGCACGCCGTTCATGGCGTTCGGCGATGTGGTGCGGATCGAGATGTTCGATGCCGGCGGCGCCAGCGTCTTCGGCGCGATCGAACAGCGCGTCGAACGGCAGCCCTTGCCATGACGCGTAGCGTCCTGCCGGCGGGCGCGGTCACCGGCGGGCGCGCATGAGCGCGGCGCTGGAGCTGTTTTCGTACTGGCGTTCGAGCGCAGCGTATCGCGTGCGCATCGGGCTTCAGCTGAAGTCGCTGGCCTATGTCACCCATCCGGTGCATCTGGTGCGCGACGGCGGGGAGCAGCATGCTGCGAGCTATGCGCAGCTCAATCCGCAGCAGCTGGTGCCGACGCTGCGCCACGGTGCGGTGGTGATTCCGCAGTCGCTGGCGATTCTGGAGTATCTGGAAGAGGCGTTTGCAGACAGCGCGCGGCTATTGCCGGCAGCTCCGGCCGACCGCGCCCGCGTGCGCGCACTGGCCCAGGTCATCGCCTGCGATGTGCATCCGCTCAACAATCTGCGCGTCACCCAGTTCCTTGAACGCACCTGGCAGGTGGATGCCGCGCAACGCCAGGACTGGACGCAGCATTGGATGCGGCAGGGCTTTGCGGCGCTGGAATCCCGATTGGCCAGCGATCCGCACACCGGCACGTTCTGTCATGGCGACATGCCGGGCTTGGCCGATTGCGTGCTGATCCCGCAGCTCTATAACGCGCATCGGTTCGGGGTGGATCTGACGCTGTATCCCACCCTGCGACGCATCGAGCAGGCCTGCCTGGCGTTACCGGCCTTCGATGCGGCACGGCCCGAGATGCAGGTCGATGCGGTGGCGTGAGGGTAAACACGCTGCAGCCCTCATCCGCCCTTCGGGCACCTTCTCCCGTGGTACGGGAGAAGGGCAGCCACCCATCCGCCCTTCGGGCACCTTCTCCCATGGTGCGGGAGAAGGGCAATCAACCACTCATCCGATCGGGCGGATGTCGCGATGCCTGGCCGACGTCGCAATGCAAGTTTGAAGGGCTCGTAGCCGGCGTTCCAGAAGCATTGCACGGCCGCCGATCTGCCTTCTCCCGCAAGCGGGAGGCCATCAATCATCCTTCTCCCGCACGCGGGAGAAGGTGGCGCGCAGCGCCGGATGAGGGAGCTTGTGCAAGCGGCAACACGCTGGGAACACGCAGCGCCGACAGCCAGGGCTGATCCGTGCGGCCGCCTATCGTTTCTGGCGACCCGACCGATCAAATGAACCCGTGACTGATCTTCGGCGCCGGGGCCACTTCGTAATCCGCATACGGGTCGTGCTCGCCGGAGCCGCCTTCGGAGAGGCGGAACTTCAGCGCCAGGCCGTCGCGCGAGTCGGCGGCACGCAGCGCTTCCTCCTGCTCGATCTCGCCGGATTTGACCATGCGGAACAGACATTGGTCGAAGGTCTGCATGCCTTCTTCCAGCGACTCTTCCATCGCCGCCTTGACCTCGTGCACCTGGCCGCGCCGCAGCAGGTCGCGGATCATCGGTGTATTGAGCAACACCTCGGTAGCGGGGCGGCGGCGCCCATCCACACCCTTGACCAGGCGCTGCGAGACCACGGCGCGCAGATTCAGCGCCAGGTTCATCAGCACGTTCTTGTGCGCGCTTTCCGGGAAGAAATTGAGGATGCGTTCGATGGTCTGGTCGGCGTTGTTGGAGTGCAACGTGGCCAGGCACAGGTGACCGGTCTCGGCGAAGGCGATCGCCGCCTCCATGGTCTCGGCATCCAGGATTTCGCCGATCAGGATCACGTCCGGCGCTTCGCGCATCGCGTTCTTCAGCGCGCTCTGGAAGGCGTGGGTGTCCAGACCCACCTCGCGCTGGTTCACGATCGACATCTTGTGCTTGTGCAGATATTCGATCGGGTCCTCGATGGTGAGGATGTGCCCGGTGGTGGTGCTGTTGCGGTGGTCGATCATCGAGGCCAGCGAGGTCGACTTGCCCGAGCCGGTCGAACCGACCACCAGCACCAGCCCGCGCGGGGTCATGATGACGTCCTTGAGCACCTGCGGCAGGTTGAGCTCTTCGATGCTCGGGATCCGGCTGCGGATGGCGCGGATCACCATGCCCACCTCGCCGCGCTGCTTGAACACGTTCACGCGGAAGCGGCCGGCGTCGGGCAGGGCGATGGCCATGTTGAGCTCGAGCTCGCGCTCGAACTGCGGCACCTGGCCTTCGTCCATCAATGAGTAAGCGATTTTCTTGACCATCCCCGGCGGCAACCCCGTATTGCCGAGCGGGTAGAGCTTGCCTTCGATCTTGATGTACACCGGCGCGCCGGTGGTCAAGAACATGTCCGAGGCATTCTTTTCGGTCATCAGCTTCAGGAAGTAGCCGATATCCATGCGCAATGGTTCCCCAACAAACAGCAGCGTCTCGTTGCAAGTCCGCCGCAGGCTTCCGACAATGGCCGTGCTCGAGACTTCCTCGCTACGGCTCCCCTAATGACGGCTAGCTTCGCATACTTGCGGCGATCCCTGTATGGCATCGCCTGTTTCATGGTTCTTTCCTCTCCGGCCGCCGCCCAGGTGGCACCGGAGCTCACCGCCGCCGAACAGGCTGTGCAACGCGCCACCCAGGCCGATGCCGACCAATACGCTCCTGATCTGGTCAACCTGGCACGTCAGGAGCTGATGCAGGCCCAGCAAGCGCAACTGGACAAGCGCCAGCGCAAGCAGGTGCCACAGATCGCCCTGCGCGCCGCCGCCGATGCCGACCTGGCCAAGGCACGCAGCGAAGAGGCGGTGGTCACCGCCCAACTGGAACAGCGCAAAAAGGAAGTGGCGCAGTTGCAGAACACCCTCAACACCGGGGAGAGCGGCCGATGAAACTGCGCCCCTTCCTGTATATCGGTGTGCTGAGCATGGCCACGCTGCCATCGCTGGCGATGGCGGCCAAGGACGACCCGCAGGCCGACGCGCTCAATCGGCGCCTGGCGGTGCTGCAGAACGACCCACAGACCAGCGACCTGGCCCGCTACGAGCGCTTGCAGGCCCAGCAGACCGTGGCCGCGCTGGCCGAAGCCAAGCGGCGCGACCGCGACGAACTGGTGTTTCTGGCCGACCGCCGGGTCGAGATCGCCGAGCTCACCGCCCGCACTGCGCTGGCGCGGCGCGAGCTGGACCGCCTGGACGGCACGCGCAACGATCTGCTGATCGAGGCCAGCCGCCGCGATGCCGCACGGGCGCGCCAGGAGGCCGAACGCTTGCGCGTGCAGGCGCAGATCCAGGCCGAGGCGGCCGAGCAGGCACGTCAGTCCGCCGAACAGGAAGCGCTCGCCCGCCAGGATGCCGAGTTGGCGTTGACCAGCGTGGCCGGCAAGCAGACTGCCAAGCTCAATGCCGCCCAGCAAAAAGCCCTTCAACTCGCTCATGAAGAAGCCGAGCTAGTGGCTGGCGCCAAGCTGCCGGCGTCCAAGGTGGATAACCGGGGTGAAGTGTTCTCCCTGGGCAGTGGCGCCTTCGGTGGCAAGGCGGCGTTGTCCGGCGATGCCGCAGGGCAGGCCAAGGCGTTGGCCGAATATCTGAACATCGGCAAGAAGGGCCGGGTCAGCATCGTCGGGTTTGACACCGACGCAGCCATCGCCAAGAAGCGTGCCGAAGCGCTGCGCGACGCCTTGGTGGCAGGCGGCGTGGCGGCTTCGCGGCTGCAGGTCACCGGCACCAAAGGCGCGGCCAGCAAGACACGCGCGGCCGAGGTCGTTGTCGCGCCCTGACGGCATTCGTTGCAAGTGATTGGAAGTTAAGGCCTTTTAACCCGGGTATGACGCCTGGTTGAACCGCGGTCACTGATTGGGGCAGGGAACGGCGGATGCAGCCGTTTCGGTCTTGAACCCCCTCCGCGACCGGCGTAGGGTCGTACCTCCGGGCAGCAACTTCGCCGCCCGGGAAGTACGGAGGGCCGGGCCAGTGATGCAGAGGCACGCAACGATGCAAGAGGGTGGAGTGGTTGTTGGTGGTTCCGCCCGTGTGTCGGCCTGTGCAACGCGTTGGTCTTCCATTCCCAAGCTCCGCCCCGTGCCTTCGCTGGCCGGGGCGTTCTTGTTTCAGTGAAGGAGGTAACGCCATGTTCGAAGGGCAACCGCAGACCGAAATCGACGCATTGATGAAGTCCGATCCCCAGTTCAAGCAGCTCTACCAACGCCACAAGCTATTGAACAAGAAATGCATGGATGCCGAACTCGGGGTGCTCCCGATCGACGACGTGACCTTGGGCCAGATGAAGCGAGAGAAGTTGCAGGCCAAAGAAAAGCTCACCCGCATGTACGACCAGCTCACGCACTGATTCCTTCCCCACCGTTAGAACAAGTTCACCGTCGCGGGCGGTGGCGGCCTCCTCGTCGGCTTGCCACCGTCCGCGTCTTTGTTTGCAGCGCTGCGTTCCTGGCCAAGGGCGGGTTTGCGTCGCGGTTGAGCCTGTTCGTTCATCGGCTGGCGCACTCGTTTCAAGGCTGAATGAGCATTCCCCGGCCGTTCGTCGGATAATGACCGGTCTAGCCCGCGTGGCGCAGCGACGATATCCCGATGGCGATTCATTCCTCCGTACTCGAACTGATTGGCAACACGCCGATCGTCAAGGCCCAGCGCCTGGACACCGGCGTCTGCGAGCTGTTCCTCAAGCTGGAGGCGAATAATCCTGGCGGATCGATCAAGGACCGCATCGGTCTGTCGATGATCGAAGCGGCCGAACAGCGCGGCGATCTCAAGCCCGGCGCCACCCTGGTGGAGGGGACTGCCGGCAACACCGGCCTGGGCCTGGCCCTGGTTGCGCAGCAGAAGGGCTACCAATTGATCCTGGTGGTGCCGGACAAGATGAGCCGCGAGAAGATCTTCAATCTCAAGGCCATGGGTGCCAACGTGGTGTTGACCCGCTCGGACGTGGCCAAGGGCCACCCGGAGTACTACCAGGACCTGGCCGCCAAGATCGCTGCCGAGACGCCGGGAGCCTACTTCATCAATCAGTTCGGCAACCCGGACAACCCGGCTGCGCACGAATTCGGCACCGGTCCGGAGATCCTGGCGCAGATGGACGGCCAACTGGATGCCATCGTGTTCGGTTGCGGCAGCTCCGGCACCATGACCGGCCTGTCGCGCGCCTTCGCCAGTGCCTCGCCGCATACGGAGCTGGTGCTGGCCGACCCGGTCGGCTCGATCCTGACCCAGTACATCGAAGAGGGGACGGTCAGCGAAAAGTCCGGCAGCTGGCTGGTCGAAGGCATCGGCGAAGACTTTTTGCCGGACATCTCCGACTTCTCGCGCGTCAAGAAGGCCTATTCCATCAGCGATGCGGAGAGCTTTCACACCGCGCGCGAATTGCTGGCCAAGGAGGGCGTCCTCGGCGGCTCGTCTACCGGCACCCTGTTGGCCGCGGCGCTGAAGTATTGCCGCGAACAGACCACGCCCAAGCGCGTGTTGGTGTTCGTCTGCGATACCGGCAACAAGTATCTGTCGAAGATGTACAACGACTACTGGATGCTCGATAACGGCTTCCTGGAGCGCCCGCAACATGGCGACCTGCGCGACCTGATCCTACGTCCGTACAACAAGCGCGATACCGTGGTGGTGGGTCCGAAAGATCTGCTGACCACCGCCTACCAGCGCATGAAGCTGTACGACGTGTCGCAGCTGCCGGTGATCGACGATGGCGAGCTAGTCGGCATCGTCGACGAGAGCGACGTACTGCTGCATGTGTATGGCGACGAGGCGCGCTTCCGCGACCCGATTTCCACTGCCATGGTGAGCAAGCTGGATCGTCTGGACGTCGCATCGCCGATCGAAGCGCTGTTGCCGGTGTTCGACCGCGGCCAGGTCGCCATCGTCATGGATGGCAATCAATTCCTCGGCCTGATCACCCGCATCGACCTGCTCAACTACCTGCGTCGCCGCGTGCAGTGACCCCGCGCCGCCGCGCGCTCGGATGAGACGCGCGGCACGGGCCGTTCAGACCTGCTTGTTACAATCGCCCACTTTTTCGGGAACCTCCATGTCCAATCGCACCACTCATAGCCATGACGGCGAGCGCGCGCTGTCGCTCGCAACGCTGGCGATCCATGGAGGGCAGTCGCCAGATCCGAGCACCGGCGCGGTGATGCCGCCGATCTACGCCACGTCCACCTACGCGCAGTCCAGCCCCGGCGAGCACCAGGGCTTCGAATATTCGCGCACCCACAACCCCACGCGCTTCGCCTACGAGCGGTGCGTTGCCGCGCTGGAAGGCGGCACGCGCGCATTCGCGTTCGCCTCGGGCATGGCCGCCACCTCCACGGTGATGGAGTTACTGGATGCCGGCAGCCACGTGGTGGCGATGGACGACTTGTACGGCGGCACCTTCCGCCTGTTCGAGCGTGTGCGCCGTCGCACCGCCGGTCTGGATTTCAGCTTCGTCGACCTGACCGACCCGGCTGCCTTCGAAGCCGCAATTCGTCCTGACACCAAGATGGTCTGGATCGAAACCCCGACCAACCCGATGCTCAAGCTGGTCAACATCGCGGCAATTGCCGCCATCGCCCGCAAGCACGGCCTGCTGATCGTGGTCGACAACACCTTCGCCTCGCCGATGCTGCAGCGCCCGCTCGGCCTTGGTGCGGACATCGTCGTGCATTCGGCCACCAAGTACCTCAACGGCCACTCGGACATGGTCGGCGGCATCGCAGTGGTTGGCGACAACGCCGAGCTTGCCGAACAAATGGCGTTCCTGCAGAACTCCATCGGCGGCGTACAAGGCCCGTTCGACAGCTTCCTCGCGCTACGCGGATTGAAGACCTTGCCGCTGCGCATGCGCGCGCACTGCGAGAACGCCCTGGCGCTGGCGCAGTGGCTGGAAACCCACCCTGCGATTGAAAAGGTCATTTACCCGGGCCTTGCCTCGCACCCGCAGCATGCGCTTGCGAAAAGCCAGATGTCCGGCTTCGGCGGCATCGTCTCGATCGTGCTCAAGGGCGGGTTTGAGGCAGCCAAGCGTTTCTGCGAAAAGACCGAGCTGTTCACCCTGGCCGAATCGCTCGGCGGCGTGGAAAGCCTGGTGAACCATCCCGCCGTCATGACCCACGCCTCGATTCCCGTGGCTCGCCGCGACCAGCTCGGTATCAGCGATGCGCTGGTGCGGTTGAGTGTGGGGGTAGAGGATTTTGGGGATTTGCGTGGGGATTTGGAGCGGGCGTTACAGCCTGAAGCTTTCTAATGACCGTAACTGCACCATCTACCCTGTCACGTGCCCGCGCTATTGCATTGGGGCCATTTGATGCCCTAATCGGGCGTAGGGATTTGACCAAAGAACTTGCCAAGCGTGAAGTTCTAGGGCGCTATCGCGGGGCTAGTTTCGGGTTGTTATGGTCGTTGATTAGCCCATTTTTGCTGCTGATCGTGTACACGATTGCATTCGGTTCAATTATGAAGAGCCGATGGCCTGAAGTGGCTGCAGGGCAATCGCATTTTTCCCTAGTGCTTTTTGTTGGCCTGATCGTGCACGGCTTCTTCGCAGAATGCCTGATGCGTTCCCCCCACCTAATCATGGGTAACCCCAATTTCGTCAAACGCGTGATCTTCCCGCTGGACATATTGCCTTGGCCAATGGTGGCTTCTGCTTTATTTCACGTATTGATGAATACCTTGGTCTTCGCAGTGCTCCGTTTGGTGCTGGACGGACAAATGGTGTGGACCATCGTGCTTCTTCCTATTGTGATGCTCCCTCTGGTCGTCCTGGGGCTCGGCGTCTCTTGGTTCCTAGCTTCTTTCGGTGTGTATTTTCGAGATGTCACGCAGGTGACGGGGGTTCTGTCAACTGCCCTGTTGTTCCTCTCTTCGGCAATGATTCCACCCCAAGCGATTCCGGAGAATATGAAGCTAGTGTTCCTGCTGAATCCGTTGACCTTCATCATTGACCAAGCGCGGGAAGTGGCCCTCTGGGGTAATCTGCCGGATTGGTCTGGGCTTGCTCTATATCTATTGCTAGCGATGATGGTTTTCTACAGCGGGTTTGTTTGGTTCAAGGCGACGCGGAAGGGGTTTGCCGATGTCATCTGAGCCGGTGATTGAAGTCAGAAATGTCGGTAAGGTCTTTCCAATCTATCAGAAAGCCCATCACCGTCTCATGCAGATGCTGAGTCCGCAGTCGCGCAAGGGAAAATGGTTCCGCGAGTTCCATGCGTTGCATGGAGTCGCATTCGAAGTAGGTAAAGGGGAAAGTGTCGGTATCGTTGGCCGAAACGGCTCCGGAAAGTCCACGCTTCTTCAAATAATTTGTGGAACCTTGTCGCCCAGTACTGGCTCTGCCAAAGTCAATGGGCGGGTTGCTGCGCTCTTGGAGTTAGGTGCTGGATTCAATCCGGAATTCACTGGTCGCGAAAACGTCTTCGTTTATGGATCTGTGCTCGGATTGTCTAGGCGTGAAGTCGAAGATCGCTTCAGCAAGATTGAGGAATTCGCCGACATAGGTCAATTTATTGATCAGCCCGTGAAGACCTATTCCAGCGGTATGTTTGTCCGTCTTGCCTTCGCGGTCGCGATCAACGTGACACCGGACGTGTTAGTTGTGGACGAAGCGCTAGCTGTAGGCGATGCTAAGTTCCAGTCAAAATGTTTCGCCCGCTTGCGCGAGCTACGCGAACAAGGAACATCAATCCTCTTCGTATCGCACTCCACCGAGCAAATCGTTACCCATTGCGACCGTGCCATCCTACTTGATGGCGGACATCTCTTGATGGATGGAGCGCCCAAGGCAGTTGTCCACCAGTATCTGGATCTTCTTTTCGGCACAAGTCGACCGTCACAGGGATCTGCATCGCGTGATGATGCGCTTCTAGACCAGCGCGATGGAGATAATCCATTTTTAGAACCACCAGCCGAGGGTGCCGACCCATTTTCGCACCACGCCAATTATAACCCCCACGAATATCGCTGGGGTGATGGCGGCGCAGTGTTGCAGGACTTTCATCTTCAGATTGGCGGGGCCAGCTTTCCACAGGTGGTATCTAGTGGAGAGTCAGCGCGCTTGAGCCTAGCTCTCCGCTTCGTGCAGGACATACAACGCCCGATCATTGGCATGACGCTGAAGAACACTGAAGGTGTAACGGTCTACGCAACAAATACCGAAATGCAGTCCGTCAAGGATATGGTGGGAATCGGAAACGCCGGTACATCGGTAAGGGTCGATATTGATTTCCAGTGTCTTCTGGGAAGTGGTGACTACTTTATATCTGTGGGCGTTGCAAGCCGAGTTGGAGATAATGTCATTCCCCATGATCGTCGGTACGATGCCATTCATTTTCAAGTTATATCCGAAGGCTTCGTTGGTTTTAGCGACGTGCGGGCCGCTATCCGTCCCGTGCTGTAGTCGAATAAGGAATGTCAATTAATGTCTAAGGTCTCTCCCGGCATCGAAAATAATTACACCTACAATGGTGAAGTGTGGGTTCCCAATAGTCGCTCCCAAGAGTTCGGCTATACGGATGGAGACGAAGCAGAAGAACGTATCGCCGCGTCTATTTTGGGTTGCGATGATGTATCGTTGTTTTCGCGACCATTACAGGAGTATCAAACAGACTGGCCCTCGCGTTACCACTTGAGCTCTGGGCGTGCGAACTTATTGCGCCCGATATCCGATCTGCTAAAAGGACGAGTACTGGAGGTCGGTTCTGGATGCGGCGCGATCTCGCGGTATCTCGGCGAGATCGGTGCATCGTTGACTGCGCTGGAAGGTAGCAGTCGCCGTGCGCGGATCACGGCATCTAGGTGCCGTGATCTGCCAAACGTGAGAGTTGTCAACGACGTGCTTGAAAACTTCTCGGCGCAAGAAGGGTTCGATGCTCTAACGTTAATCGGAGTGCTGGAATATGCCAACGTCTACGGTCAGTCCAATGCGCCGGCGCAAGCTTGGCTGCAGAAAGCACACTCGTTGCTTGCAGACGATGGCTGCCTGATCGTAGCTATTGAGAATCAGCTTGGCCTCAAATACTTCGCGGGTATGCCGGAGGATCACGTTGGCAAGCCGATGCATGGAATCTCCGACAACTATGACGCAACAACCGTTGCAACGTACGGACGGTTGCAGCTTATGGAAATGTTGCAGTCCGCGGGCTTTGAAAGCTGCGAGTTGCTGCTTCCCTTTCCTGATTATAAATTTCCTACTGTGGTGCTTGCGCCCGGCGCTTACGACGGTTCACATCCGGAATTCGATGCAGGTACATTAGCTGCTCAAAGCGCTATCGCTGATCCGCAGCTGCCGTATGCTCCGTTGTTCTCGCTCGAGCGCGCTTGGTCTGTTATCGCTCGTAACGGTCTTCTACCCGATATGGCGAATTCCTTTCTCTTCGTTGCTAGGAAAAAAGCTAAGCCGGCAGACAGCGCTTCATCCGGCAATACGCTGGCGCATCACTTTGCCACCAACCGACTCCCGGTGTTCTGCAAGCAGGTTCAATTTCAGGCCAAAAGCGATGGGGTTAGAATCGATGTTGTTCCCAAGCGTCTGCTAGATGACGACAGCCTAGAGCTGGCTCGTCCGATCAGTATGGAACTGAATGCCTCGGAATACGTTCTTGGTCATTTGCACACCCGGACGTTGGAAAAAATCGTGAGCCGAGATGGTTGGCGCGCGGCAGAGATTGCTGAGTGGCTTATGCTTTGGAAAGATACTCTGTTGCGAGGTGTTGCCGATTCGCAGGATGCATCTGATGTGTCAGGGTTGTTGCCCGGATGGGCGCTTGACGCGTTGCCGCGAAACCTCATGATCGATCAGAATGGCGCGGCAGAGTTTATCGATCTTGAGTGGATATGGCATGGTCAGCTTGAACTGTTGTATCTTTCCTACAGAGCCCTTGTAGGCTCAATGACGTCACTGGTTGCGGTCGGCATTCCGGAAGATATTTCCCATCTCCATGTGCCTGTCTTGCTGCGGACTGTAATGCAAATCATCGGGTCGCCGGTTGACGACGCAGACATTGAGCGATTCATTGAGTTGGATGGGGTTGTGACGCGTCTCGTGTATGGCCGAGACAGCGGCTTAATCTTTAAAAACTTTATGTGCCTGTACCTCCGTTCGATTCCTGATATCGCAAAGATGTCGGGCGACTGGAACGCCGTTAAGGCAGATGCCGCTGAGCGCATCGCTAGCGTTTTTCACTCCGCGGAAAGCGAGCGTGCAGCCAACCAAGTCAAGGAAGCCCAATTTCATCAGGAGCGGTCCGAGCTATGTTCCAAGCTGGAAGAGAAAGTCGCAGAAATCAAGGAGTTGAGGGGGCAGCGAGCCGATCAAGAGCTAAAGCTGGAGCAGTTGGCACACCTTGCTGAGCAAGCTCGCGTGAATGAGCAGAGATTAGAGCGCGATCTAATACAATCGAAAGATACGATGGAGGCGTATGCGGAACTCGTAGCATTGGCGGCTTCGCGTGCCAATGAACTTAATGAAGTGTATTCCTCGACGAGTTGGCGCATTACCATGCCCCTGCGAGTTATGAGGAATGTTTTTCGCCCGCGGTTTGCTAGAAATAAACTATCGCGTGGGTTGCGCCAGATTTACTTGAAAGTTCCAGTTTCAAGTAAATCTCGACAGCTTTTTAAGACGACGTTGTTTAAGCTCTTTCCTTGGCTGTTTTCTAATACGAACGCTTACCGAAGCTGGTATGTCTATCGGCATCTTGGTGAGAAGCATCTAGCGCCGGCTGCTCCGCATGTAGAAGATCCGTCGAACTTGGAGACGGCCCGCACTCGCTATGTGCAATCGATACTTCAGCTTCCCAGCTCGCCTTCCAATGAATATGTGCCGATCGCCGAGATGGCTGATAAACGGCCATTTGCGTCGCGTGTGATTGCGTTTTACCTGCCGCAATTCCATCCTATCGCTGAGAACGACGAGTGGTGGGGTCGTGGCTTCACTGAATGGACTAATGTTGCCAAGGCTGTTCCGCAATTCATTGGACATTATCAGCCCCATTTGCCTGGTGAGCTAGGCTTCTACGACTTGCGCATCGTTGATGTGATGCGTAGGCAGGCAGAGTTGGCAAAACTCTATGGCGTCGAGGGGTTCTGTTTCCACTACTACTGGTTTGCCGGGAAACGATTGCTCGAACGGCCGTTAGATCAGCTGCTTGCCTCCGATATTGATCTGCCATTTTGTATCTGTTGGGCCAATGAAAACTGGACGCGTCGCTGGGATGGCCTCGAGAATGAAGTACTTATTGCGCAGGATTACGGTCCCGAGGACGATCTAGCGTTTATAAAGACGTTGGAGCCCTTGCTCCGCGATCCACGCTACATAAGGGTCGATGGGCGGCCGCTTGTGATCCTATACCGCCCGTCTTTGTTACCTGATGCAGCGAGTACTCTTGACCGATGGCGGGCTTACTGTCGCGAATCTGGCGTCGGTGAGTTGTTTCTGTGTATGGTCCAGTTCGATAAGCTCGATCCGCGGGAGTACGGGTTTGATGCTGCAGTCGAGTTTCCACCGCACAAGGTTGCAGCTGGTCTGCCCTCCATCAATCACGAGTTGGAGATCATCAATCCTGGCTACCAAGGCAGCGTGGTCGATTACGCCAATGTTGTTGATAAGGCACTGTCGGAGGCCAAGCCAGAGTTCGACCTGATACGCGGCGTATTCCCATCGTGGGACAACGACGCCCGTAAGCCAGGCCGTGGCTATACCGTAGCTCGTTCAACTCCTGCCCGTTATCGTACATGGCTGCGCGGAGCGGTAGATTACTCAAGAAAGTTCCCTGTACGTGGGGAATCGCTTGTTTTTGTCAACGCGTGGAACGAATGGGCCGAAGGAGCCCATCTTGAGCCTGATCGAAGGTATGGCTACGCTTACCTTGAAGCAACCCGGCGAGCGCTGCGGCAGCCAGCAACGCCTAGGACGCCTGAGCGAGTCGCTGTGGTTATTCACGTTTTTTATCCAGAGCTTCTTCCTGAGATGCTTAAGGAGCTTCAGTTATGGGACGTGCCTTACCTTCTAATCATTTCTACTGTTCCTGACAAGGAAGATGAGGTCAAGAGGCATCTTGCTGATTTGTCAGTTGTGGCAGATGTGCGTGTATTCGAGAATAGAGGGCGAGATATCTTGCCATTCCTTGAAATCATGAAGGATCTTCGCGGACGCGAAAGCCTTGTCCTAAAACTGCACACGAAGCGCTCCCTTCACCGTCAGGACGGTGAGTCGTGGCGGCGCGACATGCTAGAGAAGCTACTCGCACCTAAGATGGCATGCGATATTTTTGCTGCCTTTAGAGAGCAGGAACGCTTGGGCCTAGCAGCGCCGGAGGGGCACATCCTTCCGATGACAACGTACTGGGGCGCAAATGCTGACACAGTGCATAGGCTCTCCAAACAAATGCGTGTCGATCCGGTCAATCCGGTTTCCGCGATGTTCGCTGCTGGTTCAATGTTCTATGTCCGCCCTGAGGCTATCGACTCGATCATGGATCTAGATCTTCGAAAAGAGGACTTTGAGCCTGAGGCTGGTCAGGTTGATGGCACATTGGCACATGCGATCGAGCGGTGTTTCAGTCTCGCTGTCTGCTCTACTGGGTACTACATTGCTTCCAGCAATTTGCCAATGGTTGAGGCGTACGAGACCTTTGAAGCATACGCATATGCCGATCCGTCACCGTGACAGGATCTAGAGGATCCGCATCTTCTGCTCCGTGTTCGATTTGTGTTGTTTGAATGGTCGGTGATGTCAAGAAATAGAAATAAAAACGCCGGCGTCTGCCGGCGTTTTTATTTCTATTTCTTGACGGCCTCATTCCTGCTCTGCACGGCATGACTGAATTTCGTAACGGTTATTGAATAGCTTCAATGGTGTACATCGTTTACTAAGTCGAATGTAATCGTTGCCATCAGGTAGTGGTAAATGTCTGTCGATAAATAGCAGTCCCTCACCTTTCAAGGTAGCCGGGGTGATCGCAGTAAACCTGCCGTGGCCTGCTCCAAGATATTCCTGGCTAGCAACATGTGCCCACCATGGAGCGTAAACGACGCCGGAGTAGTTTGCCAAAAAATCCTTAACTTCTTGTTGCTGCTGCGCTTCCGTAATAGTGGCCGAGTCTGTGCTTCGAACTGCAGGTAACCAAACACCCATGATGTAGTTAGTGATGCTGGCGTGAGTCAGGGCGCACCACGCGATGATTGAAAGCAACGCCGGGATAGGTAGTTCCCCACGCCGCACATATAAGACAGGCATGCAGATCAAGGCGCAGCCATACAGGACCGCATTAAAAGCGTAACGTGGCCAGCCATTGGAGAGAAATATCCAGTAACCGAGATGTACAAAAAATGCTATCACTAGAAGCGAGGTCAATGCGCGGACCTTTATGTCTTGAGTTGACCAGAGCGTCAGCGCTGCGCTAAATGCTCCCCATACGATGAGCCAGCCCACGCCAATGTTAAAGCGTTCTTTGAAGGTGGCGGCACGACCTTGAATGAGCTGATCAAATGTTGACGATGCCGATCCGGTTCCTTGCGTGCGAATAAATTGGATATGATTGTCCCAGTTGGTGAGCCAATCAGTGCTTCCCAGGGAATGCCAACGGTAAAACTCGAATAGGGCGATCGGAATCAAAGTTCCGATTGCGGCTGCGCTGAGCAATACCAACCACCTTTTGGTCTCCTGCGGCGATCGTCTTCTCGCGACGGACGAACGGATGGCCATGTAAAGCGCCATCGACCCTAGAGGGATGACGTAGATTGCCGATAATTCCTTTGCTTCGAAAGAGGCTCCCAACAGTACACCCGACGCTAAAAAGGTAGTTATACGTGGATGGCAATAGGTTGCAATGACGAAGGCCGTAAAAGCGAGCAAGTAAGACTGCAGCTCGCCCAGGAAAGCGAACCACTGCTCGTGGTGCATGGTTGTCGTTGAGATTGCAAGTAGCGTGCTTGCAGCAGTAAACGCGCACCCACGAGCATGCCCAGACCGTCTGGAAATAAGCATCATCCAGAGGCATGTCAGCACAGCGTTGAAAATTATCAATGCCATGCCCGGAATCCATGGAGCGTTTCCAAACAAACGGATTGCGGCAGCGCCCAAAATGATTGTGCTAGGACCGGTCCCCAATGCAGGGTGAAATAGCGATCCTCGATGATCTAGGTTGCCGTAGTCTAGGCTAAGCAGGTAGCCGTCTCCTGCCGCAAGGTTCTTAGCCACTACAGCAAAAGATGCGTCGTCAAAGCAGCAGCTACCCCGATTGAACGCATTGATAAGAAGTTCTATCAATACAAGTGCCAAGAACAGTAGGCTTACGCTGGTGATCAGCTTTTTATGCCACTGCTGTGCGCGATTGCTTTGGTTGCCAATCATTTGCATGCGGCTGGTCTCAATGGGCTCAGAATGTTGCAAACGGGATACTGGATTTAGTCAAAATAATGTTGTGTCCAGTATCGCAATAAGCTTTGCTCTTGCCTGAAACAAAAACCCGGTACGTTTCTGCGGGGAGTTTGGAGGCGTTAATGATGGCGTCAAAACCAGAGCGCTCATAGTGGCTATTCTTTAGGGCGATGACGACGTCTGGCCGACTCGTTCTGCTGTAGCCCGTATCAAATTCGAAAGCCTTATCCTTTCCAACCAGCGCAATCTTCAAGCTAGGAAAATCCATCGGTCCGACACCGATAAGAGAAGGTGACGCCCATCCTGAAAGGCGTATGGGCGTTTGATCCATGGCAGTGAGCGGTTGGATAGAAGTGCTACGTTCGTTAAGTGAGTCTAGTGCGCATTCCCGCTCGGAAACCTTTGGTTGGTTGATCATATGTCCGCTGGGAAAAATCGAAATATCCAGTGCCTGCCTCACTTGCATCAGCCGGGCGGAAAGTGCGCCCGTCGGCATCACTATCGCTTGTCCAGTAAAGGGTGCAGCGCCGACATCAGAGCAATCCACCTCAACCTTTGAATAATTATCAGCTTTGCTGGCGCCGACCGAGCATCGTCCAGGAATCAGCGGAAGTTGATGCCCGGACAGTGCCCACGCGCCGAGAACTGAGGTTGGAAGAGTGTTTGTCTGGTCTTTGGCGCGCAGGCTCTGTGCCAACCGTATTGGATCTGGGTATGGTACGTGTGCATGTGGCTTGTTTTGAAAGGCGCTATCCTCTCCAGCAAGAAAGTATGCAGTATTTAATGTTGACATTCTTAGGAAATAAGCGCGCTCCCGTAATTTTGGAAGCTGGGCAGCGCTTTGCATTATGAGCGACCCTATAACAACAAAGTAGGCCAGGCATACCAAGAATCTATAAAGGCTTCTTCTATATCCGAAAACGCTGTTTGTTGTAGCGAGCCGTATGGCGAAATAACACGCAGCCATTGATGTCGGCAAAATGGTGTCAGTGTATCTGGATGTAACCTCTGCTAGATCGTGGCCCCGTGAATATGAAATGGCCACGGAATTAAGCAGTCCGAGGATGTTCAGGCCAAGGAAAAATAGGTCGCTTGTGCTCTTCTGCTGTCGACCTGTTTGTACAAGCCAGATCAGGACTGGCGCTATCAGCAAAACCTGGCCGATTGCAGGAGGCATCGGCCAGCTGCTGGTAATCCACAACGCGGAGATCCACTCGCCGATGTTTTGTGCCTTCAAAATTGCATGGTACGCAGGTGATGGTGTCAGGCCATATCCGATAACGCCGACCAAGCACATCAACACTGCCAGAATTGCCGCGCGGATGCGGATCCCTGCGTCGGTGAAAGATCGAAGAGAAAGCACGCCAGCACAGCAAAAGGCGGTAAGCACCCCGTTAGCCATGGCGAGCATTGATGCGCCGATTATCACCAGAGGCAAGATGCATACAGGACCACGGAAATTTGTATAGGCGCATGCGCCAATTGCTAAAAATGCTAACAACGAATTTATATAAAATTGACTTTGAAAGCCAACCAGAGTGTTTTCCCAGCCGAACGGAAGGGCGCCCGCAAGGATCATCGCGAGTGTCATCGCGATTGCTTTGAAGCGATTCAATGCTTGGGCTGCAAAAAAAACAGGGATCGTAAGCGCTGCGCAATAGATTCCACTGGATACAACTGCTTCGAGTTGATTGTCCCACTGTTGTCCGTTCATATTGAACAATATGATGGTCAGGAGACGAGTCCAAAAGATACGATGCTCGTTATGTGCGGAGAATAGTTGTTGCCAAGTCAAGCTGCCGTTCTGAAAGGCGCTGAAAATTGCATTCTCGCCTCCCCACTGATCCCAGAATGGAACCGAACTGCCTGCCGCCATTAGCAACATGAAGCGCAAGGTCGCCAGCAATATAAACGTTCCAATGCACAGCAGCGCGACTTTCTTGAAATGGTACTTTTGGCAAAGATAGGTAATAGACATCATGTCTTTTTCTGCGAAAAAGAAAGATATTTGTGGCCGATGTAGCTTGTCACCACTGGAACCGCAACACCGATCCCATGGGATAGGGTCTCGGTGTGGAAGTCGATCGCCAAGTAAGGAAAGATGATGCGGGCGAACGCAAGACTGATCAGCAGGGTTTGGATTGCTGCAGCGATATTAACAAGTACGAACCAGAGAATCTGCTTATGAATGTGCTTATCGCTTCCCTCGAATACGAAGAGTTTGTTAAGTGAAAAGGCGGTGAGCATGCCCAGGCAGTAGGCGATAATAATGGCGGAGACGTAATGGAGCCAATGGCTCAGTAGAATACGTGAGCCAAAATTGACGGCCGCCGCAGTTCCGCCTGCAATCAAGAACAAGGCAAACTGCCGCGACATCAGCAAGCGAGTCACGTTGGACGAGCTCCGTTGCAGGCTTGGGCCGCCAACGTAGCTCCAACCGAGATACTTTCATTGATCGAGCGATCTTCCGGGTAGTAGTACGCCGTATCTGCCATGAAAAATCCACGCAGCGGCGTCTTCATCGGCGGCAGCATGTCTTGGAAGCCCGGCGGGCATATGGTCTGCGCGTACTCATAGCGATGGCAATGAGTTGCGAGGATCCACTCCGGCTTGAACTCCGTGTTGATTATAGGTAAATAGCTGATGACTTCGTCGATCAGTTGCTGATTGCTCCACTGCCACTTCGGATGAGTCTTAGGCATGTAGTAGGGCGCGTAAACGATGTGTTCGCCCGCACCCTTGCCTGGATTGAGGTTGCTGTACTCGATCAGGCCGGGTATGGAGATCCGGTCGTCGCTGATGTTCATCCAGAAGTTTTCGCTGACCGGTTTGGACACCTTCAGGATCACGCAGGCGACCGGAATGTTCTCGATCGCGGCGACTTGGTCGGCGAAGGTCTTGGGCAGACCGGGGACCATGCCAGGCACATACTGGATCGGTGCCGTCGACACCACACCGTCGTAGGCATGATGGCCATCGCGGGTGCGGATGCCGGTGACCTTGCCGTCGGCGGAGGCGACCTCTTCGATCGGCTGCGACAGCAGGATGCGGCCGCCCAGGCGCGTCACTTCCGCGGCCATGCGTTCCAGCAGCACGGCCGAGCCACCTTCCAGATAGCCCATGCTTTCGTTGAACAGATTACGCCGCGACAGCGCCACGCGCTTGATGCGAGTGCCGATCCAGGAGGCGGAGAGTGCATTCTGGTACTCGAAAAACTTTAGCGCGAATGCTTTTTCCCACATCACCTTGTAGGCCTTAGGACCGATCCAGCGGGTGATCCAGTCGCGCGCATTTTCCTTGTCCAAGGCGGTCCAGTCGCTGATGCCCTTGGTATGCATGACGTGCAGGGCGTAGCGGATCTTGTCGATCAGTCCCAGGTGCGGGAAGCCGAGCAGCGCGGACGGCGTTCCCCACTTGTGCAGCTTGCCCTGGTAGTAGTACCCCATTTTGGTGTCCGTCCAGTGCAGGCGGTCGGACAGCTTCAGGTCCTCAAGCAACTTGAACAGCGGGAAATCGGTCTTGCAGATGAAGTGGTAATAGCGCTCGATGCGCAGGCCGTCGAAATCGAAATCTGCGGACATGCCGCCGATGCGGTCGTCGCGTTCGTACACGTCGACCTGGTGGCCCTTTTTCAACAGTTCCATGGCAGCCATCAGGCCCATTGGGCCGCTGCCGACGATCGCGAATGTACTCATAGTTCTAAGTCTCGTATGACGGTTCAGCGCTTTAGCACAATATGGCTGTAGCGCGGGTCGGTATAGCTTTCGCGGATCGCATCCTCGAACGGCGTTTGCCGCACGCCGAACACCGCTTCGGTATCGACGCCCTTGAAGTCGTCGCCGGCGCTGAGCGCCTTGAGCTGGTCGGCGGTGAATGGCGGCTTGGAACTAAAGAGCGAATACACACGCAACAGGAAGGCGAAGAAGCCGATCGGAATATGCACGATCAGGGTGTGCAGTTTCTTGACCCGCTTGATCGTCTTGATGATGTCGACGTAGTCCACGCGCGTATCGCCAACGATATCGTAGACATCCCCTTCAGGCTCGCGTTCGATGCAGGTGGCGATGCAACGGCAGAAGTCGCGCTCGTAGAGCGGCTGGCGCATGAAGCGGCCGTCGCCCGGAATCGGGAACACCGGCGTCCTGGCCATGAAGCGTGACAGCCAGCCGAGGTGCTTGGGATCGAACCAGCCGAACATCAGGGTTGGGCGTAGCACGCAGTGGCGCAGACCGCTGGCGACCACCATCTCTTCCTGTGCGCGCTTGGTGTTGGTGTAGTCGTCCTTGGCCACCGAGTTCACCACCGAGGAGCTGATGTGCACCAGATACGGCACCTTCGCCGCGCGGCAGGCATCGAGCACGTGCGCGGTCGCGGTCAGGTTGTTTCGGGTGAATAGATCGGTTGTCTTACCGGTGATCTGCGCGTGCAACTGGGCGACGCAGGCTGCACCCTCGAACTCGCGTGCCCAGTCGCCGGGCTCGGCAAGGTCCGCCTGCACCACGCGCACGGCCGGGTGCAGCTCGCGCAGGATCTGCAGGTTGTGCGCGTGTTTGTCGATCGCTACCAGCTGGGTGTAGCCCTGCTGTTCGAGTTCGACGATTAGGTTCTGGCCGACCAGGCCCGCGGCGCCGGTGATGACGATCTTGGCGTGTTTGTCCGTCATGTCAGAGCTTGATCCTGCGAAAAATGAATTCTGGGATGTTCTTGATCACCAACATGATCGCCCACCAGAAATTAGGCAGGTAGGCCACAGCGCGACGCTTGTCCACTGCACTGAGAATCCCCTTGGCGATCTGGTCCGGCTTTGCCCACAGTGCGCCCTTCTTGAACGCCGCAGTCATGGGGGTGTCGACGAAGCCCGGCTTGATCGTGAGCACGTTGATACCGTCCGGACGCAGCCGCTGACCCAACCCGCTGAGGTAGGCAGTGACAGCCGCCTTGGCGCTGCCATAGAGGTAGTTGCTGGCTCGACCGCGGTCTCCCGCCACGGAAGAAATGACTGCAAGCGTGGCGCCCGACGTCAGTCGCGGCACAATCGCCGCGCACAGGGCAATCGTGGAGGTGCCGTTGGTTGCGAATTCACGCAGCGACAATTCGACCGAAGCGTTACACGCAGCCTGATCTGGCAGCGTGCCATGCGCGATCAACACAACATCGACACCGCCCAACGCAGCCCAGGCCGCATCCAGGATGTCGCCATGATGTGCACTATCGTTGACATCCAGCACGCCGATGCTGCTTCGGGCACCGCGGGTCGTGAGGTCTGCCGCAATTGTTTGCAGGCGCGCGGCCTGGCGGCCGAGCAGATGGATGGCCGCCCCGCGTGCGGCATAGCGTCGGGCGGTTGCTTCGGCGATGGCCGAGGTGGCCCCGATGATGAGGACGCGTTGCATGTCTACTCCGTGACCCGGCGCCAGAAGCCGGAAGAAAAACGTGGATCGAGATAGCTGCCGAACTCGCGCCAGCGACCATAGGCGCGCTGGAACGACTGTGCTGCCATACGTGCGTCCTTGGCAGGGTACAGAGCGCCGCCTGCCTCGTCGACGATCCGGTCGAGTCGCTCAAGCAGGCGGAAGACGTCAGGACCAGTGTTGGGAAAGTCCAAAGCCAAGGTCGTTCCCGGCCTTGGGAAAGACAGCATCCCGATGGACGGTGTGTCGCCAAATTCTTTCAACACAGCCAGGAACGAGCCGCTGCCGCTGCGCGCGATCTCAGTGAGCAGCGCGTCGACTCCGTCCCGCGCGGTTGCAGGCGGCAAGACACATTGATACTGCAGAAATCCGGAAGGACCATACATGCGGTTCCAGTCACGGATGCCGTCAAGTGGGTAAAAAAACGGTAAGAGGTGGCTGACGAAGCGTTTGCGGGGTGCGGGCTGGCGCCAGTAGTAAAGCGCGTTGAAAGGTCGCAGGGATAACTTGTTCACCAACGAAATCGGTGGGGTGACAGGCATGGATAATCCAGCGCCCGGCGATTTCGGTCGCTCCTGGGCAAGCCCGGTGCAGTGATCGGCGCGGGTGAAGTGCCCACGTCCGCGTGCTGTGCCGCTTGCCAAACAGTCAATCCAGGCAACGCTGTACTCGTGGCTTCCTGCCGACGCCTTCGATAACTCGAAGAACTCATCGAGCGAGCCGAAGCGAATGTTTTCTGCTTCCAGTGTGGGACTGCCGACGCGGCGTAATTGGATTTCAGCCCAGGTGATCAGGCCAGTGAGCCCTAGCCCGCCGACGGTGGCTGCGAACCAGTGGTCGGCATCATTTGGCATGCACACTCGCCGCTCGCCGTCGCTACGCAGTAGCTCGAATGCGCGCACATGATGACCAAAATTGCCGGTGCGATGGTGGTTCTTGCCATGCACATCGTTGGCAATTGCGCCGGCAACGGTGACGTAGCGCGTGCCGGGCGTCACTGGCAGAAACCAGCCTTGCGGCAGAACTAGCTCGATGATCTCGTTAAGTGTGACGCCCGCCTCACAGCGAAGTACGCCACTGGCCGGATCAAACGCGATAAATCGATCAAGCCCACGTGCGCACAGCAGTGCACCGTCCGGGTTTAGGCAACTGTCGCCATAACTGCGTCCGTTACCACGCGGCAGGGCAAGGCCGTCGAATGTTGGTAGGCTTGCCGCGCGATCGTTGATCGGTAGCAGCGTTTGCTGCGCGCTGGGATAGCGGCCCCAGGACTGCCCCGCCGCCATCAGATGGCGCTCAGGGCGAACAACCCGCACAGCACCACAACGATCTGGCTAACGCGATCGGTGGCAGCGAACACGATCGGGTCATCGTGCATCTCTCCGCGATGAGCAATGATCCAGACCCGGCTCACCCAATACAGCAACACCGGGCATACCAGCCAGAGCAGTTTGGGATTGCGGTAGAGCTCCACACTCTCGGGACTGTTGATGTACAGCGCCATCACCATCACCGCGATGTAGCCAGCCGCCGCGCCCATGGATTGCAACAGCGAGAGATCCTCTACCGAATAGGCTCGGCCACTGGCCCTGGTCTTGCCGCTGCTCAACATGGCATGTAGTTCCGTGTAGCGCTTGAGCAGCGCAAGCGAAAGGAACATGAACATCGAAAATGCCAATAGCCAGAACGATAGCTCGATGCCAATCGCCACTGCCCCGCCGATGATGCGTACGGTGTAGAGCGCTGCGAGCAGCACCACGTCGATCATCACGATGCGCTTCAAGCGCAGCGAATACGCCAAGGTCATGACGTAGTAGGCAAGCAAGACCAAGGTGAATTCAATGTTGCACGCCAGCGACAGCAGGAGGCCTGCTACTGTCAGTGCCGGGGCAGCCAGCAGGCCCTGCAAAAGAGGAAGACGACCTGCCGCGAACGGACGCTTGCGCTTGCGCGGATGCTGACGATCAGGCGTCAGGTCCAGCAGATCATTGAGCACATAGACACCGGAAGCGCATAACCCGAACGCAACCAGCGCAATCGTGGATTGCAGGACCGATTCCAGATCCAGGAAGCGGTGCGCGGTCAGCAGCGGAACGAATACCAGCAGATTCTTCAGCCATTGATGCAGGCGCAACGCTTTCAGCCATGCACGGGCGCGCGGCGGAGCAGGCCAATGCGCATGCACAGTTGTCCGCTGCGAGGCCGCTTTAGCCAGGGCAAGGCCGTTGTTGACGACCCATGCGCCACCGGCCTTGTCCCATACGTGCAAATCCACGCTGCCGTTGCCCGCGTAATCAAAGTTGCCCTGACCAAACGCCTCGACCAGCACATCCGCCTTGTTGCGCCCAGACAGATTGCGCTTGCCATCACTGGCAATGACCTGCTCGAAGAGGCCTAGATGCTCTGCAATGGGCTGCACCAGGAGCTCGTCGGACGCCGTGCACAGCACACGCGGACGTTGCGTCGTGGTGCGCAACAGCTCTAGCACTTGGTGGTTGTAGGGCAAGGTCTCTGCAGGCAGGACGACGCGGGACGCAAGCTCCCGCTTTAGCGCAGCCTTCCCACGCATCAGCCACAACGGCAGCAAGAACAGGTACAGCGGGTTTCGTGCCAGCAACGCCAGCACGGACTCGTAGAGAATGTCCGAATTCAAAAGCGTGCCATCCAGATCCACGCACAAGGCGCGTCCCGAAACAACCGGACGGGTGGAGCTGCTGGTAGGGGCGGACATCGACTGCCTGGCGATCCATTGCGGGGCGCCGATTATACCTGCCGATCAACGCGCGCTCTTGCGAATGGCGAATTCTGCGGCAAGCAGAGACACAGCGCCCACGAGAATGGCGTACCAAAGCGTCACCAGGCGCGCCGCGACGGCGACTGCAATGGCGTCTGCAGTAGAAATTCCGAGCCGATTGAGCATCAATACGATAGCCAATTCGGTCGTGCCGACGCCACCGGGGACGAACGACAGCGCGCCGATCAGCATCGCAAGCGGGTAAAT
The DNA here is from genome assembly GCF_002846205.1 of Xanthomonas prunicola. Classification (GTDB taxonomy): domain Bacteria; phylum Pseudomonadota; class Gammaproteobacteria; order Xanthomonadales; family Xanthomonadaceae; genus Xanthomonas; species Xanthomonas prunicola. Next base: position 1,090,529 of record NZ_PHKV01000001.1, on the reverse strand, counting down.
GCCGAACGCGACAATAGGATCCAGGTGCAAGCCCATGCCGACGCAAAGGCTCACGAAAACTGCCGAGGTCAGTCCCCAGGCGAGGAATCCGGCGAGCATGCTTTGCCCAAACGCTGGCACATCCAGGCAGCTACGCAGTTCCAAGGCTGCCGCAAGGCAAAAGTGCGCGAGACGTCGCAGCCAGCGGCCGGGAAGCCGCGCGGTCAAACCTGCCAAGTTGTCCAATAAGGCTGGCCAAGCGGCCGCACCGAACAGCACGCAGACAAATCCCAGCACTACTGCAGCTAGCGCGCCCAAGGTGGGAAATACCGATGCGGCCAGCAAAGACAGCGACAGGATGACCAAGAGGTCGGACGCGCGCTCGAAGACGAAGACACCCAACGTGCGCTCGGCCGGAATACCCATCCGCGCGAAGTAACGAATCCGCATCAGCTCGCCTGCCTTGCCGGGCGTGGCGGTCAGCGCGAAGCCTGCCAAATAGCCAGCCAGGCCAAGTCCCACTGGTACGTGATGTCCTTTGCGACCAAGCAGCCATTGCCAGCGCCAATACCGAAACAGGTACGTCAACGAGACTGGCACAATTGCAAGCAGCATCAGGTGCCAGACGTCATTCAGCCGCGAAAACGTTCCGTTCCCGTTGTCCACCCAGACCAAGACGGCGACGTAACTGGCGCAGAGCACGGCAACAAAGGCGGCCAGATAATCCAGACGGTGCCGCAATTTTGCGGCACCGTTGAGGACAGGGGGCGAGGGTGAGTCCATTGCAGCGGATGGACCTCAGCCCAGCGCAGTCTCCAGCTCCGGTAGCAGCGCAAACAAATCCCCGACCAAGCCGATATCGGCGATCTCAAAGATCGGCGACTCCGGGTCCTTGTTGATCGCCACGATCGTGCCGGCGTCCTTGATGCCGGTCAGATGCTGGATGGCGCCACTGATGCCGATTGCCATGTACAGTTCAGGGGCGATGATCTTGCCGGTCTGGCCGACCTGCAGTTCGTTGGGCACGTAACCGGCATCCACTGCAGCACGTGAAGCACCCACGGCAGCGCCGAGTTTGTCGGCCAGGCTGTAGATGTGCTTGAAGTTTTCTGCCGAGCCGACGCCGCGGCCGCCGGAGACCACGCGCTTTGCGCTCTGCAGGTCGGGGCGATCGGAGCTGCCTGCGGCCAAGCCAACAAAACGGGTATGGGTCGGTAGCGCAGCATCCACCGTGACCGACTCAATCGTGGCGCTTCCACCGCCGGCGGCTTCCGGCCATGAGGCACTGCGCACCGTGGCGACCACGACCTGATCTGCCGGGGCTGTCACCGTGATGATGGCGTTGCCGGCGTAGATCGGCCGCTTGAAGGTGTGAGCGTCTTCGACCGACATCAGATCGGAGATCTGGTTCACGCCCAGCAGCGCAGCCACGACCGGCATCAGGTCCTTGCCGAACGTGGTCGAGGGGCCGAACACGTGCGTATAGCCCTGGCCAGCCAGCTGGGCGATCTGCGGTCCCAGCACCTGCGCGATGGCATGCGCGTTGGCGGCATTGGCCACGGTCAGTACACGGGCGACGCCCGCCAGCTGCGCGGCTTGCGCCGCGACTGCGGCCGGGTCGGCTGCCAGTACAACCACATCGATGGAGTCGGCCGAGATCGCCAGCGCAGCGCTCAGCGTCTTGGCGGTGGCGGCGTTGAGCTGGCCATTGAGGTGTTCAGCGACAACGAGAATCTTGGCCATTACAGCAACCCCTTCTGCTTGAGTGCGGCCACCAGTTCGGCGGCGTCCTTGACCATCACGCCGCGGCTGCGCTTGGCCGGCGCCGCATAGTGGGTAGTGGTCAGACTGTCGTGCGCGTCGACACCCAGATCGGCGAAGGCCAGGGTCTCCAGCGGCTTGCTCTTGGCCTTCATGATGTCCGGCAGCTTGATGAAGCGCGGCTCGTTCAGGCGCAGATCGGTGGTGATCACCGCCGGCAGGTCCACTTCCAGCGTCTCCAGGCCGGCATCGACCTCGCGCGTGACCGTGGCCTTTCCATCGGCAACGACGAGCTTGCCGGCGAAGGTGGCCTGCGGCCGGCCCCAGAGGGTGGCGAGCATCTGGCCGGTCTGGTTGGCGTCGTCGTCGATCGCCTGCTTGCCGAGGATGACCAAATCCGGCTGTTCCTTCTCAACCAATTTGAGCAGCGCCCGCGCGGCGGTCAGCGGCTGAACAGCCGTGTCGGTGACCACATGGATCGCGCGATTGGCGCCCATGGCCAGGCCGTTGCGCAGGTGCGCAGCCGCATCGGCTGGTGCCAGGGTGGCGACCACCACCTCGGTGGCGGCCCCGGCATCGCGCAGGCGCAATGCTTCTTCCAGGGCGATTTCGTCGAACGGGTTGGGCGAAAGCTTGACGCCGTCGGTCACCACGCCGGAGCCATCCGGCTTGACCTGAATGCGGACGTTGTAGTCCACCACGCGCTTGTAGGCGACGAGGATTTTCATCGTGTACGAGATCCTTCAGCTATTGCGGGAAGGCCCGGCCGCGGCGGCAGGCTCGGGAGTGGGGCCATTCTAACCGGGCCCGGCAGACCATGCGATGGCGTATGGATGCTGCGGTGCAACATCTGGATGCTTGGTTGACAATGCTTACGCTCGGTATTGCTCCGACCGTATATCCTGTGTGGTTTGAAAATGCAGCGCGGCTTGCGCGCGACCAGGAGATCAGCAGTGGCAACTTGGCTTGTAACCGGCGGTGCCGGCTTCATTGGTGGCAACTTTGTTCTTGAGGCAGTGGCTCGCGGGATCCGCGTGGTCAATCTCGATGCACTGACCTATGCGGGAAACCTGAACACGTTGGCATCCCTGGAAGGCAATCCGGACCACGTTTTCGTCAAGGGCGATATTGGCGACGGTATGTTGGTCGCCCGTCTGTTGCAGGAACACCAGCCAGACGCGGTGCTGAATTTCGCAGCCGAGAGCCACGTGGATCGCTCGATCGAAGGTCCGGGCGCATTCATTCAAACCAATGTCGTCGGAACTTTAGCGCTGCTTGAAGCAGTACGCGACTATTGGAAGTCGCTGCCTACCGCGCGCAGCGATGCTTTCCGTTTTCTGCATGTCTCAACCGACGAGGTCTACGGCACGCTTGGCGAAACCGGTAAGTTCACCGAGACCACACCTTACGCGCCGAACTCGCCGTATTCGGCGTCCAAGGCGGCCTCGGATCACCTGGTGCGTGCGTTCCACCACACCTACGGTCTGCCGGTGCTGACCACCAATTGTTCGAACAATTACGGTCCGTACCACTTCCCCGAAAAGCTCATTCCGCTGGTGATCGCCAAGGCGCTTGCCGGCGAGCCGCTGCCGGTCTACGGCGACGGCAAGCAGGTGCGCGACTGGTTGTTCGTCAGCGACCACTGCGAAGCGATTCGTACCGTGTTGGCGAAGGGCAAGGTCGGCGAGACCTACAACGTGGGCGGCAATTCAGAACGCCAGAATATCGAAGTCGTGCAGGCGATCTGCGCACTGCTGGATCAGCATCGTCCACGCGACGATGGCAAGCCGCGTGCGAGCCAGATCACGTATGTGACGGACCGCCCGGGCCATGATCGCCGTTACGCGATCGACGCCTCGAAGCTGAAGAACGACCTGGGCTGGGAGCCTGCCTACACCTTTGAGCAAGGCATCGCGCAGACGGTGGAGTGGTATCTGACTAACCAGGCGTGGGTGCAGGGCGTGCTGGATGGCAGTTACCGGCTGGAACGGATCGGCGCCTCGGCGTAACGCGCCCCGCAAGAGCCCGCGCGGTCATGTGCGGGCCTCACAAGGAACTATCTCATGACACAACGTAAAGGCATTATTTTGGCCGGTGGCTCGGGCACACGCCTGTATCCGATCACCAAAGGCGTGAGTAAGCAGCTGCTGCCGGTGTACGACAAGCCGATGATCTATTACCCGCTGAGCGTCCTGATGCTTGCAGGCATTCGCGATATTTTGATCATCAATACGCCGCATGAGCAAGCGCTGTTTCAATCCTTGTTGGGTGACGGCTCTCAGTGGGGAATTAACATTCAATACGCCGTGCAACCCAGCCCGGACGGGTTGGCGCAGGCGTATTTGATCGGTCGCGATTTTGTCGATGGCAAGCCGAGTTGCCTGGTGTTGGGCGACAATATTTTTCATGGTCACGGTTTGACCGAGACGCTACGCCGCGCCGATGCGCGTGAGCAGGGTGCAACCGTCTTCGGCTATTGGGTCAACGATCCTGAGCGCTATGGCGTGGCCGAATTCGATCAGCAAGGCAAAGTCATCGATATCGCCGAAAAGCCTGAGAAGCCGCGCTCCAACTATGCGGTCACCGGTCTGTATTTCTACGATGGAAAAGCCAGCGATTATGCGGCCGCCTTGAAACCCTCGCCGCGCGGCGAGCTGGAGATTACCGATCTCAATCGCTGCTACCTCGATGCAGGCGATTTGCATCTTGAGCCCCTGGGGCGCGGGTATGCATGGCTGGATACCGGGACGCACCAGTCGCTCCACGAAGCGGCCAATTTCATCGAGACCATCCAGATGCGTCAGGGCCTGCAGGTGTGCTGCCCCGAGGAAATCGCATTTGGTCAAGGCTGGATCGATGCTGAGCAACTGGAGCGTCTGGCCGCTCCGTTGCTGAAAAATGACTATGGCAAATATTTGCACGAATTGGCTGTGCGAGGAGTCGTACCTTGAAAATCGTCGAAACGCGTTTACCAGGTTGTGTCGTCATCGAGCCGGCAGTGTTCGGCGATGAACGCGGGTACTTCTTTGAAACGTGGAATGCCGAGCGCTTCGGGCAACATGGTCTGCCGACGCGGTTCGTGCAAAGCAATGTCTCCACGTCGGCCAAAGGTGTCTTGCGTGGTCTGCATTACCAGTGGCCGCGTCCTCAGGGCAAGCTGGTCAGCGTGCTTGAGGGTGAGGTCTACGATGTGGCGGTCGATGTCCGCCATGGCTCGCCCAACTTCGGGCAGTGGGCAGCGGTGGTGTTGAGCGCAGAAAACAAGAAGCAGTTCTGGATACCGGAAGGGTTTGCGCATGGCTTCGCGGTGCTGTCAGAGCGGGCAGTGTTCAGTTACCTTTGCACCGACGTGTATGTGAAGGAGGCCGATGCCGGCGTGCGCTGGGATGATGCGGGGATTGGCATCGATTGGCCGATCAGCGATCCGTTGCTCTCTGCAAAGGACTCGGCTGCGCCGTTCCTGAGCGATGTGCCAGCCGAACGCTTGCCGGTGTATGCACCGTGACCACGCTGGTCCTAGGTGCAAATGGGCAGGTGGGTACGGAATTGCTGCGTGCGCTGGCAGTCGATGGCGCAGTACTGGCCACCACGCGTAGTGGCCAATTGCCTGACGGCAGCGCGTGCGAAACAGCAGACTTCGATGCGCCTGAGACGCTGACCGCTTTGCTGGATCGGATCACGCCATCGTGTGTGGTCAATGCCGCCGCTTACACGGCGGTGGACCGTGCCGAGCAGGATCGGGACAGCGCGACACGTGCCAACGCAACGGCGCCCGGCGTTATCGCGGCATGGTGCGCATCCAATCGCGTACCGCTCGTGCATTACTCCACCGATTATGTCTTCGACGGGCAGGGCGTAGCGCCATATCGCGAGGACGCACAGACCTCGCCGCTCGGCGTTTACGGGGAAACCAAGCTTGCCGGCGAGCAGGCCATCCGTACTTCCGGCGCGCAGCATCTGATCCTGCGTACTGCCTGGGTGTACGCCTCGCATGGCGCGAACTTCTTGCGCACGATGTTGCGGGTGGGGGCGGAGCGCGACGAGCTGCGTGTGGTGGCCGATCAGATCGGAACACCGACGCCGGCGGCATTGATCGCCGATGTCACTGCACAGCTGCTGCGTCAGCGCACGCCCGAGACATCGGGTACCTGGCATCTCACCGCGGCTGGCCAGACCAGCTGGCATGGATTTGCCGAGGCGATCTTCGAAGAGGCGGTCAGTGCCGGTCTGCTGGAGCGTGCGCCGCGTGTGGTGCCGATCACCACTGCGGACTATCCGACACCAGCGAAGCGTCCGGCGTATTCGCGGTTGTGCATCGACAAATTGCAGCGTGATTTCGGTATCGCGTTGCCCGAGTGGCGCGTTGGCTTGCAGCGTGTGATTGCCGAGTTGTCTGCGGCGAAGAAATAGTTCGATGGCATGTAGATGACGACAGCATTCGTCGCTGTCGCCTGATCTGCGAAACGCAAATAGCCGGGAATTCCCGGCTGTTTGCTTGTGCGGCGCACCTTTTTACGAGCAACCCATCACGCCCGCCCGTAGGTATCTTCGAAGCGCACGATATCGTCTTCGCCCAGATAGCTACCGGACTGCACTTCGATCAATTCCAGCGGCAGCTTGCCCGGATTGCGCAGGCGATGGGTCACGCCCAGCGGGATGTAGGTACTCTGGTTTTCGGTCAGCAGCAGGACTTCTTCGCCACGCGTCACTTCGGCAGTGCCACTCACCACGATCCAATGCTCGGCGCGGTGGTGATGCATCTGCAAGCTGAGCACCGCACCGGGTTTGACGGTGATGCGCTTGACCTGGTGGCGCTGGCCCATGTCGATGGAGTCGTAAGCGCCCCACGGACGATAGACCTTACGGTGCCAGGTGGCCTCGGAGCGGCCGGCCGTCTTGATCTGGCTGACCACGTCCTTGACCTCTTGGATACGGTCGCGGTGACCGACCAGCACGGCATCCGGCGTCTCGACGACCACCACATCCTCCAGCCCCACCATGGCGATCAGGCGTGAACCGTACGCATAGGTGTTCTGGCAATCGATTTGGATCACATCGCCATGGTGCGCGTTGCCTTGCGCATCCTGCTTGGAGACGTCCAACAGCGAGGACCACGAACCGACATCGTTCCAACCGGCATCCAATGGCACCACAACCGCGTCGGCGGTCTTTTCCATCACTGCATAGTCGATCGAATCCGACGGGCTGGCGGCGAAGGCGTCCTTGTCCAGACGGGTGAAGTCGGCGTCGCGCTTGCCGCCTTCCCACGCCTTCTGGCACGCATCGGCGATGGCCGGATGGAACTTGCGCAGTTCTTCCAGATAACGCGACGCGCGGAACAGGAACATGCCGCTGTTCCAGTAATACTCGCCGCTCGCCAGATAGCTTTGTGCGGTCGCCAGATCGGGCTTCTCGACGAAGCGCTCGACCGCGCTCACGCCAGCGCCTGCACCGGCCTTGATGTAGCCATAACCGGTTTCCGGTGCAGTCGGCTTGATACCGAAGGTGACCAGCTTGCCCTGCTCGGCAGCAGTGGCTGCCAGCGTCACTGCCGTCTGGAATGCAGCCTCATTCTGGATGACGTGATCGGAAGGCAGCACCAGCAATAGCGGATCGGCACCGTCGCGGGTCGCTTCGAGTGCGGCAACCGCAATCGCCGGCGCCGTGTTGCGCCCCTTCGGCTCCAACAGGATGGCCGATGGCTTCACGCCCAACTGTTGCAACTGCTCGGCCGCCATGAAGCGGTGCTCTTCATTGGCGACCACGATGGGGGCGTGACCTGCGACCGGAGCTGCGCGCAGCCAGGTGGACTGCAGCATGCTCTTGTCGCCGACCAGCGGCAGGAACTGCTTGGGATAGGATTCGCGCGACAGCGGCCATAGGCGCGTGCCGGAGCCGCCAGACAAAATAATGGGTAGGACGTCGCTCATGGGCGGGGGAAACTCCAAAGTGCGTCTAAGGTGGGAGAGGGGTCAATCAGCCGCGCAGCAGGTTGGAAATTTCCTGCGTACGCGTTTCCAGCAGTGCGGCATCGCCGCGCGTTTCCACGTTCAGGCGCAGCAGCGGCTCTGTGTTGGAGCTGCGCAGGTTGAAACGCCATTCGCCAAAATCGGCGCTGATGCCGTCGGTGTAGTCGAGCTCCGGCGACAGCGACGCGTAATGCTCCATTACGCGGGCAACTGATGCCTTGGCATCGGCCACCTTGAAGTTGATCTCGCCGCTGCAGGGGAATTTCTGCATGCGCGCTTCGACCAGATCGGCCAGCGAACGGCCCGACTGCGACACCAGCTCTGCGATCAGCAGCCACGGAATCATGCCGGAGTCGGCGTAGGCGAACTCACGGAAATAGTGGTGCGCGCTCATTTCGCCACCATAGACGGCGTTTTCGCTGCGCATCTTTTCCTTGATGAAGGCGTGGCCGCTCTTGCACAGCACCGGAATGCCGCCGGCTTCTTCGACCTGCTCGACCGTATTCCAGGTCAGGCGCGGGTCGTGCACGACCTTGCCGCCCGGTTGCTTGGCAAGGATGGCCTGTGCCAGAAGGCCGACCAGATAATAGCCTTCGATGAAGCGACCGGTGTGATCGAAGAAGAAGCAACGATCGAAGTCGCCGTCCCACGCGATGCCGAAATCGGCGCCATTGTCCTTGACCGCCTTGGCGGTGGCGTCGCGGTTTTCCGGCAGCAGCGGGTTGGGGATGCCGTTGGGGAAGTTGCCATCGGGTTCATGGAAGACGCGCACGAACTCGAACGGCAGATGCGGCGCGAGCAGATCGACGATCAGGCCGGCGCCGCCGTTGCCGGCATTGACCACCAGCTTGAGCGGCTTGAGCGTACTGCGGTCCACGTAGCTGAGCAGGTGCTCCAGGTACGCGGTCTTGTCGGTGCGGCTCTGCTCACTGGCAGTGGGCTCGCCCGGCGCAGCGGTATCGGCCGCGACCGTGTCGCGGATGGCGAACAGGCCGGTGTCCGAGCTGATCGGCCGGGCTTGCTCGCGGACCAGCTTCATGCCGTTGTAGTCCATCGGGTTGTGACTGGCGGTGACCATCACGCCGCCAGCGGCCTTGAGGTAATCGGTCTGGAAATAGACCTCCTCGGTGCCGCACAGGCCGATATCGATCACGTCACGGCCGCTGGCGCGCAGGCCGGCCGAAAGCGCTTCCTGCAACGCCGGGCTCGCCAGGCGCACATCGTGACCCAGGACCACGGGCCCCTGATCCAGCTGCGCCGCCAGCGCCACACCGATGCGGCGGGCCAAGTCCTCGTTGAGTTCATCCGGCACGCGGCCGCGAATGTCATAGGCCTTGAAGGCGGGTAGCGTCATGGGCAAATCCTGAAATGGGGGACACCCGAGTTTAGCGGCTGCGCCGTGTCTTGGGTGTGGCGGAATTGCGACCGGGGACAGGGAACAGTCAGCGGATAGAATGGGCGCTTCACATCAGCGGGTGAGGGCGGTGATGCGCAATGAAGTGAGCGGTGCGGCAAGCGGTAAACGCTATGCCGATGCCAAGGCAGCGCTGGAGGGGGTGTTGGCCGATGGTCAGACCCTGGCGGTGGGCGGCTTTGGGTTGTGTGGCATTCCGGAGGCATTGATTGCAGCCGTGCGCGACAGCGGGACCGGCGGGTTGACCGTGATTTCGAACAACGCTGGCGTCGACGGTTTCGGGCTTGGTCAATTATTGGCCACCCGGCAGATCCGCAAGATGATTTCGTCCTACGTGGGCGAAAACAAGGAATTCGAACGCCAATACCTGGCGGGCGAACTTGAGCTGGAGTTCAATCCGCAAGGCACCCTGGCCGAGCGTTTGCGTGCGGGTGGGGCGGGAATTCCTGCGTTTTACACTGCTACCGGCTACGGCACGATCGTGGCCGAGGGCAAGCAAACGCGCGAATTCGACGGCAAGCACTACGTGCTGGAAACCGCGCTGCACGCCGATGTAGCGCTGGTCAAGGCATGGCGCGCCGATACCGCGGGCAACCTGGTGTTCCGCAAGACCGCGCGCAATTTCAATCCGGCCTGCGCCATGGCCGGGCGCGTGTGCATCGCTGAGGTCGAGGAAATCGTGGAACTGGGCGTTATCGACCCGGATCAGGTGCATCTGCCCGGTATTTACGTGGACCGCCTGGTCCTCAACGCTACGCCGGAAAAACGCATCGAACAGCGCACCGTGCGCGGAGGACAGCAGTAATGGCCTGGACCAGAGACCAGATGGCCGCACGTGCGGCACGCGAGCTGACTGATGGCGCTTATGTGAACCTGGGTATCGGTTTGCCGACGCTGGTAGCCAACCATATCCCCGATGGTGTGGATGTCTGGCTGCAGTCGGAGAACGGTCTGCTTGGCATCGGCCCGTTTCCTACCGAAGACGACGTGGACGCAGACCTGATCAACGCAGGCAAACAGACCGTGACCGCGCGCGCCGGTGCCAGTTATTTCGGTAGCCACGATTCGTTCGCGATGATCCGTGGCGGCCACATCGACCTGGCGATTCTCGGTGCGATGCAGGTCACCGAGCGTGGCGACCTGGCCAACTGGATGGTGCCCGGCAAGATGGTCAAGGGCATGGGCGGCGCGATGGATCTGGTGGCCGGCGTCAAGCGCGTGGTGGTGTTGATGGAGCACGTCGCCAAAGACGGCAGCCACAAGATCCTGCGCGAATGCGACCTGCCGTTGACCGGTGTCGGTGTGGTGGATCGCATCATTACCGATCTCGCCGTGTTCGATGTCACTGCAGAGGGGTTGGTGTTGGTGGAGGCCGCAGAGGGTGTGGCGTTGGAGGAGTTGCGCCAGAAGACCGGCGTTGAATTCGCGACCTAACCGAAGGGCGCGATCTAGGCAGCGACTCGCTCATGGGCAGCTAGCGGCACGCACGGCGCCTCAGGGCGCCTTGCGTGCATAGCGGTAAGGCTCGGCTCTTGCAGGTTGAGGTATTCCCAACAGGTGTTCGATCGTTTCGACATGATGTCCGGAGTGGGCGACCGCAACAGCCAGGAAGCGCTCGATCGCATGAGCCAACGTGCCATCGATCTGACCCTGCTCGTTTTCAAATTCACTCGGATGCAAGTGCGCATCCAACAACGGCCGCAGCGCTTCCAGCTTGACCCAGAACATGCTGCCGGACGCGAACATGCTGTGCGCGTTTATTGCATCCGTGCCTGTGCGGACAGCGAGGTAATCGAGCGCATCGGCATTGCCGCCGATAAAGTCGGTGACCGGTAACAAGTGTTGCGCGGGCGCTACAAGGCCGAGTAGCGGATCCTGGGCGAATACACGCACGATTGCATCGACGTGCTGTGGCGCGAGCAATGCAGAGAACATTTCGCGCCGCCACGTGTCTCCGTCCTCGCGATGGGTCGATTTTTTTGTATGCAGTTTCAAGACCACCTGCACGCCTTCGTCGAGCAATTGGTTGGCAACCCGCAGGAACGGAAGAATATCGCGGCCACGATTTTCGAAGCCTTCCACCTGCGCCTGCAAGCCGCGTTGCTGCAGGCGTTGGCGAACCTGCGGCACCATCGTGATATCGGTGGTGACGACAAGCCGTGGCGATAGTCCACAGTGCGCAATTGCGTCTAGCGCTTCGTCCAGCACATCGAGGTACCAGGCGTGCAAGACCACGCAGACATCGTGTTGAGTAGATCGGGTGACGACTTCCGCGGTGTGTAACAGCGCTTGCCGTGTCGCATCCAACCATGCGTATCCAAGGCGAGTATCGGGTTCCAGTACAGCGCCCTCGGCCCACTCGTTCCATGCGTTGATGAACACCATGCGGTGCGCAGGCGTCGTACTTTTCAGACGATTCCGCACGGTAAGCATGAGCCAGTCGCGATAACGGCGCGGGGAAGCATGCAGATAGATGCGCCCCTTTCCCGAGCGCCGCGGTTCGTTGTCCCAGCCAGGGTTTACGCCGGGGTACAAGGTGTACTCGCGCAGCGGTCGCTGTTGCATGTCGCGGGCAAGCTCTCGCCAGTCGAGTACATCGCCATTGAATTGTGGATTGATCAAGCGCTGTCGGGCAGCCACTGACGGTGGTGTGCTCATGTTCGGCGGAAATTCGACGGCAGCATCGAATCCGATGTCACGGGGATCGGGCCGTTCGAAACCCTGCACATACGCAAGGTGGATCTCGCCGATTCCGTGATCGCGACACCAACCACGCCAGCGATCGGCCGTCTGTGCGGGCTCGGGCAGCAAATGGGGTCGATACACCAACAGCACCGGGCGCCCCTCGACGCGCAGGTACTTGGGATTGCGCATGTAAGTCGCGACATGCGCGATAAAGGCCAGATCGTCGTCCGCGTCGTGCGCCTGATCGATCAGGATATCGTCGCCACGGCCATCCCAGCGGCGTGCCCACTTTTCATTGGCCCAGCAGAGACAGAACGGCAGAGTGATCGTGGCATCTTCGTGCCACCGGGTGATCGGCATTTCCAGCAGGGTCTTGCCGGCGAACCAGTAGAAATAAAAACAAAAAGCGCCCAGACCGTACTCTTGTGCAAGGCGTGCTTGCTCGCGCATGACATGGGGATTGCGAAGATCGTAGAAGCCCAGATCCGCCGGTAACCTGGGTTGTTGATGGCCCTCGAACTGCGGGAGCGCCCGGCTGACGTTGCGCCATTCGGTGAAGCCCTTGCCCCACCACGCATCGTTTTCAGGAATCGGATGAAATTGCGGCAGGTAAAACGCGATCAGCTTCGCAGGAAGCGTTTCGGGCAGGGTGGCAGTGCTGTAGGGGACATAGCCAATTGCCGCTTCGTCGCTGCGAACTGCCGGCCGTCGCGAACTGCCATGGCGTACGCGGCCGCGCGCAGGTTCCGGCACCCAGCCTGCATGTTTATCCAGAAACCAGCCGCGCCAGCGGTCGCGCGTTGCGTCACTCAGCGGTATCGCACGGAATCCTGCACGCAGCAGTCCAAAGACATATGTGCGCAGGCGCGACTGCATCGGGCGACCGGGCGCACTCACAGATTCTGGTAGTTCGGGCCCGAACCACCCTCCGGTGTGACCCAGGTGATGATTTCGTACGGGTCCTTGATGTCGCAGGTCTTGCAATGCACGCAGTTGGCGGCGTTGATCTGCAGGCGTTTGCCGGAGGGGCTGGCGGTGTCTGCGACCATTTCGTAGACGTTGGCCGGGCAGAAGCGCGTGCAGGGGTTGTCGTATTCCTCCACGCAGCGGGTGGCGCACACGTCGGTGTCCAGCACCTTCAGATGCACCGGTTGGTCTTCGTCGTGCTCGGTGGCGGCGAAATACACCGCTTGCAGGCGATCGCGCGGTGCGAGGTCGCGGGTGACGTAGTCACGCTTGGGTTGCTCGTACTCGCCGAGCTTGTGCAGCGCCGACCAGTCGGGTTTGTTCTTCAGCGTCCACGGCGAGGCGCCCTTGAGCGCGGTTTCCCAGGCCGCGTTGAGCAGGCCAAACCACAGGCCCTTCTTGAAACCGGGCTTGATGTTGCGGACTTCCTTCAGCTCGGCCATTACCTCAGAGGCGCGCAATTTGGCATCGAAGCCTTGCGGCGCCAGCTGCGATTGCACCAGGTGTTCGGCAGCCAGCATGCCGCTGCGAATGGCCTGGTGTGTGCCCTTGATCTTGGGCACGTTGAGCAGGCCGGCGGTGTCGCCGATCAGCAGGGCGCCGGGCATGTCCACTTTCGGCAGCGATTGCCAGCCGCCGCTGACCAGTGCGCGTGCGCCGGCCGACAGAATGGTGCCGCCTTCCAGCAGCGGCTTGATCATCGGGTGGTTCTTCCATTGCTGGAAGGCTTCCCACGGCTGGTATGCCGGGTCGCTGTAGTCCAGCCCGCTCACGTAACCAAGCGCGATCTGGTTGTTGTCCAGGTGATACACAAAGCTGCCGCCGTAGGTGCGGTTGTCGGCTGGCCAGCCGATGGTGTGCACGATCTTGCCGGGCGTGACCCGGCCTTCGGGCACCTGCCAGAGCTCCTTGATGCCGATCGAATAACCTTGCGGGTCGCTGTCGGCGGTGAGGTCGAAGCGCTTCAGCAAACGCTTGGTCAGGTGACCACGTGCACCTTCGGCAAGCACGGTGACCTTGGCGCGAATGTCGATGCCGGCGGTGTAACCGGGCTTGTGCGCGCCGTCTTTTGCAATGCCCATGTCGCCGATACGCACGCCCACCACCTGGCCGCTGTCGTCGTGCAGCGTTTCGGCGGCGGCGAAGCCGGGGTAGATTTCGACGCCCAGCGCTTCTGCCTGCGGCGCCAGCCAGGCGCACATCGCGCCCAGGCTGACGATGAAGTTGCCATGGTTACGCATACCCGGCGGCACCACTGGAAACTTGCGCGCGCTGTCCTTGCCGAGGAACCAGAACTCGTCGTCGGTAGCCGCGACGCAAATCGGTGGCGGGTTGTTGCGCCAGCCTGGCAGCAATGCATCCAGCGGGCCGGGTTCGATCACCGCGCCGGACAGAATATGTGCACCGATGGTGCTGGATTTTTCGATCACGCAGACGCTGATGCTCGGATCGAGCTGCTTGAGCCGGATCGCGAACGACAGCCCGGCCGGACCGGCACCGACGGTGACGACGTCGTATTCCATGACGTCACGCTCGACCGCCTCTGACGCGTGTGCGCCCACTCCCGCTTCCGACATTGCTCCGCTCCCGTTGGCTCGATGGCTGGTGCGTATTTTCCGGGATTGCATGTGATGGCGGCAAATCGGCTCGATTCATCGGCCGCTGCCGGTGCGCCCCGACGCGCGCGTGCTAGCGTTTGCGCATGAAGATACGCGTTGGGCTGCCGCACGCTCGGATCCATTGGTGTCGCGGCTGGTTACAGGCCGCGGACGCCGATGCGCTGATGCAGGCCCTGCTGGACCAGGTGCAGTGGGAGGTGCATCGCATCCGCATGTTTGGGCGGGTGGTGGATTCGCCGCGTCTGAGCAGCTGGATCGGCGATCCGGACGCCAGCTATCGCTACTCGGGCACGCAATTTGCGCCGCAGCCGTGGCTGGAGGTGCTGCAGCCAGTACGCGCGCGTCTGCAGGATGAAACCGGCTGCCCGTTCAATAGCGTGCTGGTCAATCGCTACCGCAGCGGAGCCGATGCGATGGGCTGGCATAGCGACGATGAGCCGGAGCTGGGCGCGCAGCCGATGATTGCATCGCTGAGCCTGGGCGCGGCGCGGCGGTTCGCCTTCAGGCATTGCAACGATGCGGCGTTGAAGCAGACGCTGGAACTCGGTCACGGCGATCTATTGCTGATGGCCGGGGAGACCCAGCAGCACTACAAACATGCGTTGCCGCGCACTGCGCGCCCGGTGGGGGAGCGGATCAATTTGACTTTTCGACAGATTGCGGCAGGTGTGGGGCGTTAGCTGCGGCAGTTGGGTGGGGGCTGCGTATGCGGCCGCTGTGCCGGTGCTGCTGAGGTCGAGCGTGCGTTGCACGTCGCCAGACGCGCCGGGTGGGTCGGTCGCGTTGGCCCTCATCCGGCGCTGCGCGCCACCTTCTCCCGCGCGCGGGAGAAGGACAGTGCATGCGCGCTGCGGCGGTGCTGTCAGCTACGTTGTCTGTTGTCTGTTGTCTGTTGTCTGCCATCCGCCATTCGCCATCCGTTATCGGCTGCCAGCTGTCAGTGGAGACGCTTGCTCCCGGCGGCACACGGCTTGGTTGGCCTACGGTGTGCGCGGCAGGCTCTGGCTATCCTGCTGGCCGGTGACCAAGGTCCAGCCGACCAGTTCGGTGGTGACCTGTGTCATCGCCTGTTCGAATGCCGCTGCCACCGCAGCCGTGTCGGTACCGCTGGACGGGCGTGCGACCAGGAAGGTGCGCGAGGCGACCACGCGTTGATCGGCCGAATGCAGCAGCTTGGCGTTGAGCTCGATCGTGGCCGAAGGCAGCGACTGGCCGGCGTAATCGGATTCGAAGCGGCGCAGGTCGATCGCCAGCTTGTAGTCCGAGCGGATGCCGGTACCGATATGGGCCACCGCGGCGATCTTGCCGGAGTCTTCGAAGGCGCGCACCACGCTGTCTTCCAACATGTCGGTGGCTGGCTGCGCCCAGCCGGCGCCTTGATAGACCTGCAGTTCGCCAGGGGTCGGGCGCACATTGATGCGCGGGCTGTCGATGATGCGTGCGGCGCTGGGCTTGGCCACCACCAGCTGCCAGGTCACCTGTGGCCACGCCGGATTCGGCGTCACTCGCACGGTGGGCGAATAGATCGTGGCCGGCTTCTTGTCGCCGCCGGTCAGGACCGAGCAGCCACCCAGCGCCAGCAACGAGACGCACAACAGGGGACGCAACAGGCGCATGGCAGTCATTTCGGTTCGAACTCCTTGGGTGCGTCGCGGCCGAGCAGGTAGCGCGCAGGGTTGTTGTCCAGTTTGTCGCTGACCCGGCGCAGATCGCGGATCAGACCGCGCAATTCGGTCAGTGTCGGGCCGAGCTGGCCCAGCCCGTCGTTGGCGAAGCTGTTGATGGCCGCACGGTTCTCGCCAAGGATGTTGTCGGCGTTGCCGGCGGCCGAGTCCAGCTTGACCAGGGTGGCATCGAGCTTTTCCAGAATGCCTGGCAGCTGTTGCACCAGGTTCTGATCCAGCCGCTTGATGGTGCCGTTGGTGGTGGTCAGGGTGGTGTCCAGATTGCGCGCGGCATCGCGTGCGCTGACGATCAGCGCCTGCATGCCGTCGTCGCGATCGGCAATGCCGCCGCTGATCTTTTCCAGGTTCTGCAAGGTGGCCGAAATGCTGGCCACGTTCTTGTCCGAGAGCATCTGGTCCATACGCTCGACGATGCGGTTGGCGGTGTCGGTGATGTTCTGCAGCGCCGACGGGGTGGTCTGGATGATCGGCGCGTCGCTCTTGTCGATGGTGGTCAGCGCCGGCGCTTCGGGCGTGCCGCCGGAGAGCTGGATGATCGACGGGCCGGTCAGGCTGGTGATGGCCAGCTTGGCGCGGGTGTCGCTCTTGATCGGCGTGGTGGAGTTCACCCGCACGTGCGCGACCACCTGGCGCGGGTCGTTCGGCGCCAGGGTCAGCTCGGTGATCGAGCCCACCGCGATGCCGTTGTATTGCACCGGGCTGCCGACCGACAGGCCGGTCACCGCCTCGCGGAACACCACCCGGTATTGCTGCCAGGTACGGTCGGAGGAGTACTTGGCGGCCCACAGCCCGAACAGCAGCAGGGCCAGGCCGGCCACGATGGTGAAGGCGCCGATCAGGACGTAATTGGCTTTGGTTTCCATGCTCAGGCGGTCTCGGTGGAGTCGGTCTTGGCCGCGCGCGCGGCGCGGGCGCGCGGACCGTGGAAATATTCCTGGATCCAGGGGTGATCGATCTGCTCGACCTCGGCCAGCGGCGCGTTGGCGATCACCTTGCGATCGGCCAGCACCGCGATGCGGTCGCAGATGGCGTACAGCGTATCCAGGTCGTGGGTGATCAGGAACACGGTCAGGCCCAGGGCTTGCTGCAACGTGCGGATCAGGCGGTCGAAGGCGGCCGCGCCGATCGGGTCCAGCCCGGCGGTGGGTTCGTCCAGGAACAGCAGCGGCGGATCCAGCGCCAGCGCCCGCGCCAGTCCGGCACGCTTGCGCATGCCGCCGGACAGTTGCGACGGTAGCTTGTCCAGCGCATCGGCCGGCAGGCCGGCCAGCTTGATCTTCAGCAGCGCCAGCTCGAAATACCAGCGCTCGGGGAACTCGCTGTGATGTTCCTTCAACGGCACCTGCACGTTTTCGCCCACGGTCATCGACGAAAACAGCGCGCCGTCCTGGAACAGCACGCCGGTATTGCGGGTGATGTGCTGGCGGTCGGCGAACCGGCCCGAGCGCGCATCCGCGCCCAGTACCTGGATGCTGCCGGCGTCCGGCTCGCGCAGGCCCAGGATGCTGCGCATCAGCACCGACTTGCCGGTGCCCGAGCCGCCGACCACACCGAGAATCTCGCCGCGGCGTACGTCCAGATCGAGGTCTTCGTGCACGGTCTGGCTACCGAAACGGTTGGTGAGCCCGCGCACGGAAATGGCCAACTGCTCGTCGTCGGTCTCTGTGACGGGAGTGGGGAGTGGGGAGTGGGGATTGGTCACCGCACAGCTCTCCAAAATGTCAGGGCGCCAGCTGCGCTTGTGCCTTGCACGAATCCCGAATCCCGCATGTCGAATCCCGGCCGCATCACCACCCCATCTTCATGAACCACAACGCCGCAATCGCGTCGAGGATGATGACCAAGGAAATCGTCTGCACCACCGAGGAGGTCGTGCGCTCGCCAACCGATTGCGCGGTGCCGCTGACCTTCAGCCCTTCCAGACAGCCGATCAGGCCGATCACCAGCGCAAACAGCGGCGCCTTCGATAGCCCGACCAAAAAATGCCGCAGCTGGATGGTGTCGTGCATGCGCGCCAGATACATCTGCGGCGGGATATCCAGATCGAACGCGCCCACGGTGACGCCACCGGCCAGACCGGCGATCATCGCGATGAAGGTCAGCAGCGGCAGGGTGAAGATCAGCGCGAGCAGGCGCGGAATCACCAGCAGATCGATAGGGTCCAGGCCCAGGGTGCGGATGGCATCGACCTCTTCGCGCGATTTCATCGCACCGATCTGCGCGGTAAACGCGCTGGCGGTGCGCCCGGCCAGGACGATGGCGGTCAGCAGCACCGCGAACTCGCGCAGGAAAGCGATGGACACCAGCTCCACCACGTAAATCTCCGCGCCGAAGTCGCGCAGGATGGTCGAGCCCAAGAAGGCGATCACCGCGCCGACCAGATACGACAGCAGCACCACCAGCGGCACCGCATCCAGGCCGACCTGCTCCATGTGGTGCACGGTGGAGGTCAGGCGGAAGCGCCGCGGCTCGTGGATCAGCCGCGCGATCTTGACCAGGTTCTCGCCCAGAAAGCTGTTCAGCTCCAGAATGCCCTGGCCGACGCCGTGGGTAGTGCGGCCCAGACGGTCCAGCGCGGCGACGAAGCCGTAATCCCGTTTGGGCTTGGGGCGTTCGTCGTTGAGTTCCTCAATGGTGCACACCAGCGCCTGGTGCTCATCGCGGAAATCGATCGCGTCTTCCTTCAGGCCCATGCGGCTGGCGAAGCGCAGCAGCTGCAGCACGCCGGCCGAATCCAGTTGCCCGATGCCGCGTGCGTCGATACGGCGCACCCCGTCGGGCACGGCCTGCAGCAATTCTGCCTGGGGCAGGGCGGTCGCCAGGACCCAACTGCCAGCGAGGCGGAGCTGTGCCTGATCCTGCGAGTCTTGTTCGATGCGTGGAGGTTGCGGTTTGATCATGGGTGGCCTGTCCGTGGCGCCAGCATACAGGGCCGGTGTGAGCGACGGATGGGGGCGCGGCGGCAGTGGTGTGCCTGCGGCCATCAATGAGAACGCCGGCCACGCGCGCTGCGGCATACACTGACGGCCTCGCCGGACACGGCGTTTCTCCGATCCGACCTGCCACGCATGTCCGCTGCCACCGTTGTCCTCCCGTCCGCCAGCGCAACCTACGCCCAGCGCGTAGCCTTCGTGTCCGAAATTGCCGGTCGCCTGCATTCTTATGGAACCACTGCGCAGCGGCTGGAGGCGGCGGTGGTCGGGCTGTCACAGAAGCTGGGTCTGGATTGCGAGCCCTGGTCCAACCCCACCGGCATCATCCTGAGCTTCAGCGACCCGACCAAGGCGATCGGCTCCAGCGACATCACCCGGGTGATTCGCCTGGCCCCGGGCGAGAATGATCTGTACAAGCTCAGCGTGGCCGACTACGTGGCCGACAGCGTGGCCAACGGGCGCATGAGCATCGCGCAGGGCCACACCGCATTGCGCCGCCTGGACCGCGAAGTGGACCGGCGCGGCAAGACCATGCAGGTGCTGGCGTTCGGGCTGGCCGCAGCGGGTGTCGCCGGGCTGTGGAAGCTGCCATGGCTGGATATCGCCACGGCGGGGGCGATTGGCATGTCGATCGGCCTGCTCACCCAGTACACCGACAAACGCGCTGCCACCAAGGAAGCCGGCGAAGCGCTGGCCGGCTTGCTGGCCGGGGTGGTGGCGGCGCTGGTGGCCGCGTTGTTGGGGCCGCTGAACCTCAATACGGTGATCATCGCCTCGCTGGTGGTGTTGCTGCCCGGGATGTCATTGACCAATGCATTCAACGAGCTGGCCAGCCAGCACTGGGTTTCCGGCACAGCGCGCCTGGCCGGTGCGGTCACCACGGTGCTCAAGCTGACGGTGGGTGCGGTCATCGCCGTGACGCTAACCCAGCTGGTTGGGCTGCATCCCCAGGTGGCCGCGTTGCGGCCGCAGGCCGGCTGGGTGGAATGGGCGTCGTTAGTGGTGGCCGCTTATGCGTTTGCGGTGTTGTTCAAAGCCAATCGACGCGATTATTTATGGATCATGGCGGCGGCCATGTTCGGGTATGTCATTGCGCGTTATGCGGGGCATGCCTGGGGCGGCCCTGCCGGGGTATTTGCCTCGGCCATGACATTGACCGCTGCGGGAAATCTTTTCGGGCGAGTGGTCCACAAACCCGGTGCACTGATCCGCTTGCCGGGCATCATCATGCTGGTTCCAGGGAGTGTCAGTTTGCGTGGATTTTTGACCCTGGTGCAACAACAGGATGTCAGCGTGGGACAAGCTGCGCTATTGGCGGTGACCAATATCGTGATGGCATTGATGGCCGGATTGCTGTTCGGCAATCTGTTGATTCCGGCCCGCAAGAATTTATGAGCGGGGAAAACAGCGCACAATAAAAACGCCGGCATTGCCGGCGTTTTTATTGGTTTGAATCACGCGGCCTTGGACTTCTTGGTGGCGCGCTTGGTGACTGCCTTACGCGGCGAAGCCTTCTTTGCTGCAGCCTTCTTCGCACCGCCAACCTTGCTGATCAGGAAGTCTTCGACTTTCTTGCCAGCGGCGGTCAACTCTGCCAGCCAGCGCGGCTGCTTGCCACGGCCGGTCCAGGTTTCCTGGGTGTTGGCGGGGTTGCGATATTTCGGTGCCACCTTGCCCAGCTTGCGACCGGCACGCGGACCCGGCTTGCCGGCACCAGCCGGACGACCCGGGCCAGCACTGGCGGAAGCGCCAAACAATTCTTCAATGGAATAACCCTGAGCTTTTGCAGCGCGGGCCAGTTGAGCACGGACCTTGGCGATCGGCGCGCGCTTGGCAACCACGGTCTGCTGCTTCTTTGCATTTTTGATCAGGGCGCTCAACTGCTTGGCCGACAGGCCACTAAGATCGATCGACATCAACTGCTCCGGGAAATGTAGAGAGAAAGAATGCCGGTCCATGGCACCAGTGACCATCATAATGTCAGAAAACCGATGTGACAAATGCGCCGAAATGATTCGACGCTTTGTGTTCATCCATTTGAAGCCGGTACAGGTGTTTGATCAATGCCCCAGACGGGAGAATAATCCGGCTTTATCCAGGTTTTCAGCTGCATCGGCGGTACGGGCGCGATATTCAAATGTGCCGGCCGCCAATCCCCGTTCCGAGACCACAACCCGATGCGGAATGCCTAGCAGTTCCATATCGGCGAACATCGCGCCCGGGCGCAGTCCGCGGTCGTCCAGGGCCGCATCCAGGCCGGCAGTCATCAATTCGTCCAGCAGGGCCTGGGCGGCAGCGAGCACCTGCGGGTCCTGCTTGGGATTGATCACGCAGACCACCACCTGCCACGGTGCCATCGGCGCGGGCCAGATGATGCCGGCCTCGTCATGGTTTTGTTCGATCGCCGCCGCCACGATGCGCGAAATGCCGATGCCATAGCAGCCCATCTTCATCACCGCGGCCTTGCCGCCTTCGTCGATGACGGTGGCTTGCAGCGCCTGCGCGTACTGGCTGCCAAGCTGGAACACATGCCCCACCTCGATGCCGCGGGCCAGGCGCAGTTCGCCGCCATCGGCTGCGCGCTCGCCTTCGACCACGTTGCGTACATCGGCCACGGTCTCCGGTTCGGGCAGGTCGCGGCCCCAGTTGACGCCGACCAGATGCGCGCCGGACGCATTCGCACCGATCACAAAATCGGCCAGTGCCGCAACATCGCGGTCGGCCACCACGCGCACTGGGCGCGCGGTGTTCACCGGTCCCAGGAAGCCCGGCTCGCAGCCGAGGTGCTCGCGGATTTCGGTTTCATTGGCCAGGCGGTAGCCGGCCAGCCCGGGCACCTTGGCTAGCTTGATCTCGTTGACCGCGTGGTCGCCACGCACCAGCACCAGCACGAAGCCGGCCTGCGTCATCACCGCCACCGACTTGACCGTGCGCTGCAGCGCGATGCCGAGCAACTGGGCAACGTCCTCACAGGTTTTCTGGGTGGGCGTTGCCACCTGCTGCATCGCTTCGCTTGCAGGCGCGCGCGGCGCAGGCAGGGCGGCGCTGGCGGCTTCCACGTTGGCGGCGTAATCGGAGCCGGTCGAGAACGCCAGCGAGTCTTCGCCGGAGTCGGCGATGACATGGAATTCCTGTGAGGCATCGCCGCCGATGGCGCCGGAATCGGCCTGCACGGCGCGGAAATCCAGTCCCAGGCGGGTGAAGATGCGGGTGTAGGCGGCGCGCATGTTGTCGTATTCGCGCGCCATGTCGGCATCGGTGAGATGGAACGAATATGCGTCCTTCATCAGGAATTCGCGCGCGCGCATCACGCCGAAGCGCGGGCGGATTTCATCGCGGAATTTGGTCTGGATCTGGTAGAAATTCAGCGGCAGCTGCTTGTAGCTGTTGATTTCCTGACGCGCGAATTCGGCAGCCGCCTCTTCGGCGGTCGGGCTGTAGCAGAACTCCTGCTCCTTGCGGTCCTTGATCTTGAGCAACTGCCCGCCGAACTTTTCCCAACGGCCGGTGGCGTCCCACAGCTCGCGCGGCTGGATGGTGGGGAACAGCACCTCCACGGCGCCGGCGCGGTTCATTTCCTCGCGCACGATGGCTTCGACCTTGCGCAGCACGCGCAGGCCCAGCGGCGACCAGGTGTACAGCCCGGAGGCCAGCTTGCGGATCATGCCCGCGCGCAGCATCAGACGGTGGCTGACCAGCTCGGCGTCGGCCGGGGTTTCCTTGGTGGTGTGCAGGTGGAACTGGGAAAGACGCATCGGGCTTCGCTTGGGCGGAAAGCCGCTAGTTTGCCAGTCTCGCGCCCTGCCGGTCATCGTCGGGCGCGCTTCGCCAGTCGTCGCTGGCCAGGGCGGGCCGCTCTCAGGTGGCTGGCCGGCAGTGACGTGTGCGTGGCCAAAGGTGGCATACCACGCAGAAATCTATGCGGGACGGGTGATCCGAGACCAGGTCACGGGAATATGGCGCTTGCCCAGCGACTGCGTATGCGTCGGGGTCCTTATGTCGATACCGCGCTACGCAGTTCAGGCCCGTGGGCGCGGCCGCGGCTGGCAGCATGAGGCGTTGCGCGGACTCCATCCTGACACCAGGAGGGTATGTCCCCTCAGGTGATGTCGCAGCCCGGCTCAGGTGCCTGGGCGGCCCGTGGCTGCCGGCTTGCAGTAAGCCTTGACGGCGGCGTCGGCCAGGTTTCGCTGGGTGGCGCGGGTTTCCTGGTCCAATACGGCGCCAGGCTTGCCATCGGCACCGGCAGCCATGGAGACGTCTCCCTTGCCACTGAGCAATTCCAGGTTGCGGCGTGCGGTAAGGCAGTCGGCCGATTCGGGCGCGGCCGTCTCTGCTGCCGCGATGGCGGCGGTGCCGCTGCGCGCATCGATGCGGCGCGCTTCATAGCGCTGGCCGGTCGGTGGCGGGGTCTCGGTGTAGTGGGTCACGCCCTTGGCGTCCTTCCACTTATATAGCTCGGTCGCGCCGGCGGCGGCACTGACCAGCATCAACAGGGCACAAAGCCCGGACGACAGGTGCATATGGCTTCCCCTGGATGATTCCCGCTGCGATTGCAGCATCCACGGCCGGCGCTGGCAAGTGATCGGGCGCGCAGGGGGCTGAACCAGCAAGCGCGCTACCGCCGGATGGACCTCAGGCCCTACACTTGGCGGATGGATGAGATGAGACCGCCCCCGCGCTCGCGCACGATTTACCTGTTGCCGAACCTGTTCACCACCGCCGGGCTGTTTTCCGGTTTTTACGCCATCATCGCCGCCGCCAATGGGCAGTTCGTCCAGGCCGCCATGGCGGTGTTCGTGGCTGCGGTGATGGACGGGCTGGATGGCCGGGTTGCGCGCCTGACCAATACCAGTAGCGAATTCGGTGTGCAGTACGATTCGTTGGCCGATCTGGTCAGCTTCGGCATGGCCCCGGCGCTGGTGATGTATCACTGGTCGCTGTCGGCGCTGAAATACGACAGCAACGTGATGGGCCGGGTGGGTTGGTCTGCTGCGTTTCTGTATGCGGCCTGCGCGGCGCTGCGGCTGGCGCGCTTCAATACCCAGGTCGGGGTGGTCGACAAACGCTGGTTCATCGGTTTGGCCAGCCCGGCGGCGGCTGGGTTGATGATGTCGTTCGTTTGGGCCTTCGCCGACGACAGCCTGGGGTTCGATGGCGAGCAGCTGCGCTATGTGGCGCTGGCGGTCACGGTGGTGTCGGCATTGCTGATGGTCAGCCGGATCCGCTTCTGGAGCTTCAAGGGTGGTGCGCGTGGGCCGCGTGCCGACCGCGTGCCGTTCCTGGCGCTGGCAATCGCCACGGTGGTGATCGCGCTGTTGGTGATCGATCTGGCGCGCTCGTTGCTGGTGATCGGCGTGCTGTACGCCTTGTCCGGACCGCTGATGTGGCTGTGGCGACGTTGGCGGCGCGTGCCCGAGCTGCCATGAGCGCGGTTTCGTGAGCGACGCGGCGTCCGAGCCGATGTGGTCCGATCTGCAGGTGTCGTATCTGCAGGCGTTGGGGCACACCGTATATCTGGATCGCGATGCGGTCGATGCGTTGCCTGCACCTGTCGACGTTGCCGAGCGCGCAGAGATGGCCGCACCGGCGCGCGTGGAGCGTGTGCCGCAGTCTGCAACGGTGAGTGCGCCCTCCGCGCGGCGCAGCGCGCCGGCTGCACCAGCCGAAGCACCAGATGTGCCCCGCACCGCGCCAGCATCGGCGCCGCAACGACGTAGCCGTGTCGGCATGCCGGATCGTCTGCAGATGGCCTTGTTGCGCGCGTCCGGCTGCAATCCGGGCGATCCTGCGACACAGGCCTTGATGGCGTCCTGGCCGCTGGCAGAGCTGCGCGGCAATCCGAGTGCCAAGCGTGCGCTGTGGCCACAGCTGCGCGCGCTGCGGCGGCGTCGGGACCCTGCGTGAGCGCATTGAACGCGCCGCAACCCACCTCGTTGCGCGCAATGCGCGAGAGCGACTTGGATGTGGTGATGGAGATCGAGCTCCGCGCCTATCCGTTTCCGTGGACGCGCAACATCTTTCGCGACTGTCTGCAGGCCGGCTATCCCGGCTGGGTAATGGAGCAGGGCGGCCGGGTCATCGGCTATGGCGTGATCAGCATCGCCGCCGACGAGGCACACGTGCTCAACGTCTGCATCGCACCGGAAGCGCAATCGCAAGGCCACGGTCGCGTGTTGCTACGCGCGCTGATCAAGGGCGCCTGCGATCGCGGCGCGCGGCGCGCGTTTCTGGAAGTGCGCCCGTCCAATCCATCCGCGATTGCGCTGTATCACTCCGAAGGCTTCAACGAAATCGGCCGCCGCCCGCGCTACTACCCCTCCCACACCGGGCGCGAAGATGCGTTGGTGATGGCGATCGAGTTGTTCTTCGAAGGATTCTCCTGAGCGCGCGCGGTAGTCGTTGAGGATGCGCCTGGTTGCTGTTGCCGCGATACGAGCGCTTGGTTCGCTGGCTGCCGATGATGATTGTTGTGGATGACTGGTAGTGAATGCTGTCGCCAGTGTTGGCTGGCGTCTGTACGATCAGCTTACTTGTCTGGCGCGACTAACTAGTGCGCGACGCCGATGTAACCGCCGCGCCCGCTGTTGCAGTGCTGCTATCGGCCTAGAGGGCTCTGGCGATAAGTCAGCGTGGTCCGCAATGGCATGCACGCAGGTACTGGTGGAGCGCGGCCTCACAGCCGAGATGCTCTGCCCCGCGCCCTCCCCCGTGATGCGATGCCGACCCAATAGACGCCATTGCGGTGCGCTGACGAAGAGAGACTGCACTGGATGAGCGTTGGGCCACTTCCGCCGACAGATCCGATGCTTGCGCCGAGTGGTCGCATTCCCCACCTGCGCCTGGGGCGTTCGGTGCGCCATGCTTGCCTGGTGAGGTGTTTTTTTGCTCTACCGACGAGCGCGGTGAGTTCCGCAGCGAACAGTGGCGGGGATCGATTGATGGCGGGTTGAAGCATTCGCATGGGAACGCGCGGTGTCAGAACGATACTGCGCATCTGCAATCGATCCCAACGCAGTCGTGTGTCGTACTGGCAATACTCCAGCAAATCTGTTTGTCGCTTGCGCAAGACCTGGCGCGACACGTTCGTCTCCGAGGTGGCGAATGTTCCGCTATATCCGAATGGGCGATTTCTCAGGTGCTCTGATCATAAATCGCATAGCGTTTTGCCCTAAATGCCGCGGCGCGGCAATGCGTGGCAACGATTAGCGTCTCGGAAAATGCAGGCATTTGAATGGTAGTACGTATTCTCGAATGATATTTCATCAGGTTGCGATAAGAATCTTGCTGCGTTGCAGTGTCCTCGTCATGTCTCTGCGTGTCTTGATCGCAGCGTTTTGTCTCTTCTGATGTGTCTCGCAAGCGTTTGCGTGATTACGCGAGCACATCCGCAAACGGGCTAGATACAAGGGTTTTCAATGCTCCTAGTATCGGTTTCGCGGAATCGAATATTCCATGGCTGAATAGTACGTTCCGCTTCTGCTAGACCGGGGGTGCGCCGCCGCGCGGAGCATCGAAACCATTCGAGGGAGACACCAAGATGAAGTCGAAATTTTCGACAGCGGCCGCTGCGTCGCTGTTTGTCGGGTCGTTCCTGCTCGCCGGCGTTGCTTATGCCGATGCCGCGCTGGACGTTGCAACTACTGGTTGGGCGACGCAGAACGGCGGAACCAAGGGCGGCTCCAAAGCCGCGGCCGCCAACATCTACACCGTCAAGACTGCCGCCGAGTTGAAAGCTGCATTGAGCGCCAGCGTGGGGAGCAACGGGCGCATCATCAAGGTCAGCGGCATCATCGATATCAGCGAAGGCAAGCCTTACACCAAGACCTCTGACATGAAGACGCGTGCGCGTCTGGACGTGCCGACCAAGACCACGATGATCGGCATCACCAGCAATGCAGAAATCCGCGAAGGCTATTTTTATGTCAAGGCCAACGATGTCATCATCCGCAATATCACCATCGAAAATCCATGGGATCCGGAACCGGTCTGGGACCCGAATGATGGCAGTACCGGCAACTGGAATTCAGAGTACGACGGCCTGACCGTGGAAGGTGCCAGTAACGTGTGGGTGGACCATGTCACCTTTACCGATGGTCGCCGTACCGACGATCAGAACGGCACCGAAAATGGGCGCCCCAAACAGCACCACGATGGCGCGATGGACATCAAGAAGGGCGCCAATTTCGTCACTGTCTCGTATTCGGTCTTCAAGTCGCACGAGAAGAACAACCTGATCGGTTCCAGCGATAGTGCGTCCAGCATCGACAGCGGCAAGCTCAAGGTCACCATCCACAACACCTTGTTCGAAAACATTTCCGCGCGCGCCCCACGTGTGCGCTTCGGTCAGGTGCATATGTACAACAACTACCACGTCGGTAGCACCAGCAATAGCGTGTATCCGTTCTCCTACGCGCATGGGGTCGGCAAGGAATCGAAGATCTTCTCCGAGCGCAATGTGTTCGAGATCAGCGGTGTGAGCAGCTGCGACAAGATTGCCGCCGACTACGGCGGCAGCGTGTATCGCGATCAGGGCTCGCTGCTCAATGGCAAGGCGCTGTCGTGCTCGTGGAATAGCAATATCGGGTGGACGCCGCCTTACACCTACAACTTGCTCTCTGTGGATAAGGTCGCTGCAGACGTCAGGGCGAAAGCCGGCGCAGGCAAGCTGTAACTGCCGGCTCGTTGCAGCGTTTCAATCGCAGTGCCGCACAGGGCCGCACAACGCCCGCAGTGATGCGGGCGTTGTGCGTTTCGCGTACCAGCCAATCTGTGCTCGTGGCGGTCGTGGCTGTGCGTCATGCCGTTGGGCAGTTGGGCAGTTGCTTGCAAGGCCCTTGCTCTGGCGCTATCGGCGAGCATGCTGCCCGGGAGTGTTCAGGGACAACCTGGCCTCAGCATCTCAGCACACCGAAGACATCACCCGCGCACAGGTGCATCGCCAGCGATGTAGTAATCGGCGGTGCTGCGCGGCAACGGGGTGCGGCCGCGCATGCGGTCGGCGATTTTCTCGGCAATCATGATGGTGGTGGCGTTGAGGTTGCCGGTGATGATGCGCGGCATGATCGAGGCGTCGATCACCCGCAGGCCCTCCATGCCGTGCACGCGGCCCTGACCGTCCACCACCGCCATGTCGTCGGTGCCCATCGCGCAGGAGCAGGAGGGGTGATAGGCGGTCTCTGCGCGAGCGCGCACGAACGCGTCCAGCTCCGCATCGGTCTTGCAGTCCGCGCTGGGGCTGATCTCGCGGCCGCGATAAGCGTCTAGGGCCGGTTGCGCAATGATTTCGCGGGTGATGCGGATGGCATCGCGAAATTCCTGCCAGTCCTGGTCGGTGGATTGGTAGTTGAACAGGATCGACGGATGCTGGCGCGGGTCGCGCGACTTGGCGTGTACACGCCCGCGGCTGGGTGTGCGCATCGAGCCGACATGCGCTTGAAAGCCGTGCTCCTTTACCGCGTTGCTGCCGTTGTAATTGATGGCGACGGGGAGGAAGTGGTACTGGATGTTGGGCCAGTCGAATTCCTCGCGCGTGCGGATGAAACCACCGGCTTCGAACTGATTGCTGGCACCGGTGCCGGTGCCGGCGAACAGCCATTGCGCGCCAATCGCCGGTTGGTTCCACCACTGCAATGCCGGATACAAGGACACCGGCTTGGTGCACGCGTATTGGATGTAGACCTCCAGATGATCCTGCAGGTTCTGGCCGACGCCGGGCAGGTCGTGTACCAGTTGCACATCGAGTGCGCGCAACAGATCGGGCGCACCCACGCCGGAGCGTTGCAGCAGCTGCGGCGTGGCGATCGCACCCGCGCACACCAGCACTTCTCTGCGTGCATGCGCATCGATCCCGTCGCTACTGTTGCCCACCAGGTAATGCACGCCGATGGCGCGCTTGCCTGCAAACAGAATGCGGTCGGTGGTGGCATGGGTGACGATATGCAGCCCATCGCGCGGCTTGGCCATGTCCAGGTAACCGCGCGCGGTGCTGGCGCGGCGCCCGCGCGGTGTCACCGTACGGTCCATCGGTCCGAAGCCTTCCTGCTGATAGCCGTTGAGATCGTCGGTGCGCGGGTAGCCGGCCTGCACGCCGGCATCGACCATGGCATGGAACAACACGTTGTTGTCGTTTTTCGGCGTCGCCACGCTTACCGGGCCATCGCCGCCGTGATAGTCGTTGGCGCCGATGTCACGCGTCTCTGCCTTGCGGAAGTACGGCAGGACATCGCGGTAGCTCCAGTCCTCCAGGCCAGGCCGCTTGGCCCAATGGTCGAAGTCCAGTGCATTGCCGCGGATGTAGCACATGCCATTGATCAGCGATGAGCCGCCCAGGCCTTTGCCACGTCCGCACTCCATGCGCCGGTTATCCATATGCGGTTCCGGCTCGGTTTCGTAGGCCCAGTTGTAGCGACGTCCCTGCAGCGGGAACGCCAGCGCAGCCGGCATCTGCGTGCGGAAATCCAGCCGGTAATCCGGTCCGCCGGCTTCGAGCAACAGCACAGTGACGCCGGGGTCTTCGGTGAGCCGTGCGGCCAGCACATTCCCTGCCGAGCCAGCGCCGATGATGATGTAGTCGTATTCGCGTTGCATGGTGTACTCCTGATGCGAGGAAGGTGCGATGGCGATCGAGGCGCTTGGCAGAGGCGGAGGAGCGCGCCCAGTCACGTGAAGGCGGCGTCCATCTGTTTGCCGCTGTCGTGGTGCACCTCCGGCGCTTGCCTGCGCCGGCTAGCCGAGCCGCCTTCAGAACACCGACGCGTAACGTTCCAGTTCAACCTGGATCGATTTGGTGCGTGTGTAGGCTTGCAACGTCGCCAGACCGTTCTCGCGGCCCACGCCCGATTGCTTGTAGCCGCCCACTGGCATCGGTGCCGGCGACTCGCCCCAGGTGTTGATCCAGCAGATGCCAGCCTCCAGCCGATGGATCAGCCGATGCGCGCGCGCCAGATCCGGCGTGACCACGCCTGCAGCTAGCCCATACGTGGTGGCATTGGCGCGCGTGACCGCTTCGTCTTCCTCGTCATAGGTGAGCAGGCTCAAGACCGGTCCGAAGATTTCTTCGCGCACGATGGTCATTACATCGGTACAGTCGCTGAAGATGGTTGGCGCCACGTAGTAGCCCTGCGCCAGCGCACCATCGCCCAGCCGCTCGCCGCCGCACAGCAAGCGCGCGCCTTCGGCCTTGCCCTGTTCGATATGGTCCAGTACGCGCTGCATATGCGCGGCGCTGACTAACGGGCCAAAGGTGGTGCGCTCATCAAGCGGATCGCCAATGTGGATGCGCTGCACGCGTGCCAGCAGGCGCGCTTCGAATGCGTTGCGCAATGCGCGCGGCACGAACACGCGGGTGCCGTTGGTGCACACCTGGCCGGAGCTGTAGAAGTTGGCCATCATCGCGATGTCCGCGGCCAGATCCAGATCGGCGTCGGCGCAGACGATCAACGGCGACTTGCCGCCCAGCTCCATGGTCACGTCCTTCAGCGACGAACTCGATGCGCTGGCCATCACCTTGCGTCCGGTGGCGGTGCCGCCGGTGAAGCTGATCTTTTCGATCTGCGGATGTTCGGTCAGCGCAGTACCCACGCTGGCACCATCGCCGGGCAATACGTTGAACACGCCATCCGGCAGACCGGCTTCGGTAAATATCTCGGCCAATTTCAGCGCGGTAAGCGGGGTGACTTCGCTGGGCTTGAAGATCATCGCGTTACCGGCGGCCAGGGCGGGCGCGGCTTTCCACAATGCAATCTGGATGGGGTAATTCCACGCGCCGATCGCACCTACAACGCCCAGTGGCTCGTGGCGCGTGTAGAAGAAACTGCCTTCGCGCAGCGGTACCTGCACGCCCTGCAGCGCCTGCGCAACGCCAGCGTAATACTCCAATACATCGGCGCCGGTGACGACGTCGACGCTGCGTGTTTCGCTCAGCGGCTTGCCGGTATTGAGTGTTTCCAGCTCGGCCAACGCATCATTGCGCTCGCGCAGCAAGGCCACTGCACGCAACAAAATGCGCGAACGCTCTACCGTGGTCAGCGCTGCCCACTGCTGCTGACCGGTCTTTGCGCTATCGACGGCCGCATCCAGGTCGTCGGCGCCGGCGTTGTGCACGTTGGCCAGCACTTCACCGGTGGCGGGGTTGACCACTTCAAAGGTGTGGCCGCCGCGGGCGGGAACATAACGGCCGCCGATGTAGAGCAGCTGGTCGGGGAAACGTGGCATGACAAACCTCCTGTGGACGGTCGCTGCAGCGACGCACCTTTAGCGGGTGAGGTGCAGAAACTGCAGGTGACGCTCGTATTGATCGATGATGTCGTTGATGATCTGTTCGCGGCTGTAGCCGACCAAGTCGTAGTCCTGGCTGCCTTCGTACAGGTACACCTCGGCGCGGTAATAGCGCTGGTTGCGGAAGCGCTGCGCGGCAAACGATGGGGTGAGATAGCCGCGCATCACGATCTGATAGCGGAAGCCCTGCTGTTCGCCGTGGTCGACGCTGATTTCCATGTCGCTGTCGTCGATACGGCTGCTGACCTTCCAGCCTTCCTCTTGCAGCTGCGTGGTGACTGCTTCGATGGCCGGGCGCACCTGGTCGTGCATGAAGCGATACACCTCATCGCGTGCCGGGAAATGCATTGCCTGGCCTAAGCGCTGACGCCAGCCGCCGTGATGGCGCGATTGCCCGATCAACGGGCTGGGGCTGTAGAGCTGCGCGCGTTTGCGCTGCGATTCTTCGCTGAGTGCGCGCGACAGGCCCCAGGCCATCAGCAACAGCACTGCAGAGAATGGCAGCGAGGCCAGCACCACCGCCGATTTCAGCGCGTCCATGCTGCCGGCGAGCAGCAAGCCTGCAGTGACCACGGCGGTGAGTACGCCCCAGAACACGCGCAGCCAGCGCGGGCCGTCGTCGTGCGGTTCGCCGCCGTGCGAGGACAGCGTGGACAGCACCACGGTGCCGGAGTCGGCTGAGGTGACAAAGAACACGAAGCTGATTACCACTGTCACCGTGATCACCGTGCGGCTCCACGGATAGCTTTGCAGCAGCGAGTACAGCACCGTCTGTGGCGCATCGATGGCCTGTTGCGCCAACGCGCCCTGGCCATGATGAAGCAAC
The DNA here is from genome assembly GCF_002846205.1 of Xanthomonas prunicola. Taxonomy (GTDB): domain Bacteria; phylum Pseudomonadota; class Gammaproteobacteria; order Xanthomonadales; family Xanthomonadaceae; genus Xanthomonas; species Xanthomonas prunicola. The sequence goes on along the minus strand of NZ_PHKV01000001.1, from coordinate 1,058,413 downwards.
TGATCCAGCGCGCTGTTGCCGAAGATCGACAGCCACGCCAGCGTGAAGCCGAGCGGGATCAGCAACACGCCCAATACGAATTCGCGAATGGTACGACCGCGCGAGATGCGTGCAATGAACAGACCGACGAACGGCGCCCAGCCGATCCACCAGGCCCAATAGAACACCGTCCAGTTGCCGAGCCAATCGGCACGGCCGCCATAGGCGTAGACGTCGAAACTTTTGTTGACCACGCTGCCCAGATAGTCGCCCAGGTTCTGCATCAGCGCGTTGAGCAGGTACTGCGTGGGACCGGCGAACAGCATGAACAACAACAGCGCAATCGCCAGCAGCATGTTGATGTCCGACATCCAGCGCACGCCTTTTTCGACGCCGGACACCGCCACCACAATGGCGGCGCCCATCATTGCCACGATCAGCGCGACTTGCACCCAGTGCGTATGCGGCACATCGAACAAGGTGCTCAGTCCTGCATTGAGATGCAGCACGCCAAAGCCCATGTCCGCACCGATGCCGAACACGGTAGCCACGATGCCCAGCGCATCCACGGTGTAGCCGATCGGCCCGTTGATGCGTTTGCCGATCAGCGGATACAACGCCGAGCGCAACGCCAGTGGCAGGTTGTGGCGGAAAGCGAAATACGCCAAGGCCATGGCCGCCAGCGCGAACACGCCCCAACCATGCAGGCCCCAATGCAGGAACAGCACCTGCATCGCCTGACGCGCGGACGCCTCGCCATTGCCGGTACCGCCCTGCGGCGGCTGCAGATAATGCGTCAGTGGTTCGGAAACGCAAAAGAAGAACAGCGTGATGCTGATGCCGGCGGCGAACAGCATGCCGGCCCAGGAAAGGTAGCTGAATTCCGGTTCGTCGTGATCAGCGCCGAGCTTGATGTTGCCGTGGCTGGACAAGGCTGTGGCAAGCACGAACACCAGATACAACGTCATCGCCAGCAGGTAGTACCAGCCGACATTGCGCGACGCCCAGGTCTGCGCATCCAGCAGGACACGTCCTGATTCAAGCGGAAATACCGACACCAGCAAGGCAAACGTGCAAACGACAGTGGCAGCCAGCACGAACACCGGGCGCAGGGTGCGTACCGGCAAGGTGTGTGGCGCCGTCGCACTCATGGCGACGCACTCATACAATGCGTATCACGTGCTGTGCTCCCAACGAAAAACCGCCTGCGTTATCGCACAGGCGGTGTCGAGGGGACGTCAGCGGTCGAGTTCGCCGGTGCGAACCCGTCGTCATTTTTCTGGTTATTTAACGCAGCAATTGCCGTGGTACGCGGATATCCATCCCAACCGCAAGATGATCTGAGAACGCAGCAGGAATCGCTTCGGTATGTTCGATTGCCAGGCTATCGCTGACCAGAATGTGGTCGATCGCCCGGTCCGGACGCCAGCTGGGAAAGGTGTGTACTTCGCAGCTTGGCGGTTGCAGACGGGTATGGCGATACAGCGACTGCATTTCCGGTCGATCGGCCATGCAATTGAAATCGCCCATCAGCATCGCGTTGGGATGATCGGACAATAGTTCGGCGATGAAGGCCAGCTGCGCCATGCGTGAATTGGCGCCCAGCGACAGATGCGCCACCGCCACGGCCAGGCCATCGCGGCCTTCGCCGAACTTGGCCAGCAGGATGCCGCGCCCGCCGATGCGGCCGGGCAGGGCATGGTCCTGCACTTCCACCGGTTCCAGCTTGCTTAGCAGACCGTTCGCGCTGGAAGCCACCCCACCCATGCGGCGATTGGGTTGGTGACTCCAGTAATCGAAACCGGCGCGCTCGGCCAGATAGTGGGTCTGGTTGGTGAAGCCCGAGCGCAGGCTGCCGGGGTCTGCTTCCTGCAAGCCGACGATGTCGCGTTCGCCGACCAGCTTGGCGATGCTGTCCAGGCTGGTGCGCTTGCTGCCCAGCGGCAACGCATGTGACCAGCTCCGCGTTACATAGTCGCTGTAACGGCGGGTGCTGGAGCCGGCCTGGATATTGGCGGTCAGCACCCGCAGAGTGCGCGATTCCGAAGCGTTCACGATGTTGCGTTCGCTCGACTCACTTGGCCAGCGTGGCGCGTTCGCGCGCGATCAGGTGATCGGCGATACGCAGCATGTCCGGGAAACTCTGGCCCTTGACCAGGTACTTGCCGTTGATGATCAGCGACGGCGTGCCGGTGATCTTGCTGCGGGTGGCGAACTGCTTGGCGCGGTTGGTCTTGGCCGAGACGCCGAAGCTGCTCATGGTGTCGATGAAGGTCTTCTGGTCCACGCCGTACTTGGCGTAGAACGCAGCGATGTCCTGCGCCGAATCCTTGCCGCGCTCGCCTTTGAGGGTCTGGTCGACGTGGATGGCCTTGTACAAGGCTTCGTGGGTCTTTTCCTGCACGCCCAGCGTTTCAGCGGCATAGAAGGCGCGGCCGTAGTCGTCCCACGGGCCACCGAACATCGCCGGCACGTAGACAAAATGCACGTCCGACGGCAAACCGGCCTTCCACGGCCCGATCAGCGGCTGGAACGCGTTACAGGCTGGGCAGACATAGCCGAACACTTCGGCTACTTCGATCTTGCCGGCAGCCTGCTGATAGGGCTGGCCACCGTCGATGTCCAGATAATCGGTGCCGGCGACCGGCTCCGGGCCATTCGGCGCGCGCGGGGCAGCGCTGGGCGCGGCGGGTGGCGGCGTGGTTGCGCTTTCGCCGACTGCAGGCGGGGCGGCGGGGTCTGCGGCCGGCGTAGCGGCGGCAGGCGCGGGCGCCGTTTCGGCCGCTGGGGTGGTGGCGGCAGGTGCGGTGTCGGACGAGCCGTCCTGCGCCTTGCAGGCGACCAGGATCGGCAACAGCGCCATCAGCGTCAGGGCGAAGCGGGTCTTCATCGGATTGGATCTCCAGCGTGGGGCGAGAAAAGGGCCGGACGGCCGCGGGGCGCATGATGCCACGCGCGGCCGTCGCTGGCGGTTATGCGGTTCAGCGCCTGGCCGGCGCCGCGTGCTCGCGGGCGATCAGGTAGTCGGCCACGCGCAGCATGTCCGGGTAATTGCGCGCGCCGATCAGGTAGCGGCCGTTGACGATGATGGCCGGCGTGCCGGGGATCTTGCTGCGCAGCGCGAACTCGCGTGCGGCCTTGAGCTTGGCATCCACCGCCTCACTCTTGTAGGTCTCGATGAAGCGCTGCTGCGGGATTCCGTAATTGGCGTAGAACGCGGCCAGCTCTTCCGGCGCCACGTTCTGGGTCGGCACGGTCTGCTTTTCATGGATGGCGTCGAACATGGCACGGTGGCTGCGCTTGGCCACGCCCAGGATGTCGGCGGCGAAGTAGGCACGCGCAAACGCGTCCCAGAAGCCGCCGAAGGCGGCTGGCACCGGGGTGAAGCGCACATACGAGGGCTGCTTGGCCACCCAGTCCTCCAGCACTGGCTCGAAATGCGCGCAGTGCGGGCAGGTGTAGCCGAAGACTTCGGTCACTTCGACCTTGCCGGCCAGCGGCGCGTAGGGTTGGCCGCCGTCGATCAGGGTGTAGTCCTCGCCTTCGACTGGGGCGGCTTTCTTGTCGGCGGCACAGGCCACCAACGGCAATAGGAGCAACATCAGCAGGGGCAGACGGGAAAGCAATTTCATGCGGGCTCCGTGGGGGCAGGGGAGAGCGGGAAATGACGACGCCGGTCACGGGACCGGCGTCGTGAAGCGGTGTGGCAACGGCAGGTCAGCTTACGAGCGTGCAGGCGCTCCAGCAGGCGGCTGCGCCGCTGCAGCATCGTCGGCACGATCATGCAGGCCTTGCAGATAGCTGGCCAGCGCCTGGATCTCCTGCTCGGTCAGCGGGTGCGCTACCTGCGCCATGATATTGAACAGCGCCGGATTGCGCTCCTGGGTGGTGCCGGCCTGGTATTCCTTCAAGCGACGTGCCACGTAGTCGGCGTGTTGCCCGCCCAGGCGTGGATAGGCCGGGCCCGGATTGCCACCGCCGGATGGCCCATGGCAGGCCATGCAGGCCGGCACACCGCGCGCGATGTCGCCACCGCGGTAGAGCTTCTCGCCGACCTCGTAGAACTTCATGCCCTGGTAGGGACCCTCGGCAATCGCCGCGTCGTCGGCGACACCAGCGGAGGCCTTCTGGGTAGCGAAGTAGGCGCCCAGGTCGCGCATGTCCTGCGCAGTGAGGTCCTTGACGAACGGCACCATCACCGCCGACATGCCGGTATTGCGCTCGCCGCTGGCAATCAATGCCACCTGATGCGCAACGTAGCGCTCGGTTTGCCCAGCGATACGCGGGTACATCGCCACGGCGGGATTGCCGTCCGGGCCATGGCAGGCCGCACATGCGGCGGCTTTGGTCTGGCCGGCCTTGGCATCGCCCCAGGTGGTCTTGGCCAGGTCCACCTCCAGCGGCGCAACGCGCACCGGCGGCGGATCGGGGATCGGCGTGACCGCCGATTGCGCAAACGCCACGGCCGCAATGACCGGCACAGCGAGGGCGGCGAGGACTAGCACACGAGCATGGCGCATCAGCTAAAGCTCCGTATGGACCCGGCCCGCGCGCGTTGGGTACTGGCAGTGGCAGGCGTGCTTCGATTATCGACACGCCTTTGCGCCAGGGTCAACGAACAGTGCAGCAAAACCGTCGGGCCCGAACGTGCGATCCTAGCGGGATGTCGCTCCTTATCGAACAAGCCCGCTACCACCTGTCCGCCCACAACGCCCGGCAATTGCCCGACGATGGCGGCTACGAGGTGGCCTTCGCCGGCCGCTCCAACGCCGGAAAATCCAGCGCACTCAATGCGCTGACCCGCCAGAATTCGCTTGCCCGCGTCTCCAAGACCCCTGGCCGCACCCAGCAACTGGTGTTCTTCCAGATCCAGCCCGAGCGCTATCTGGTGGATCTGCCCGGTTATGGCTACGCCAAGGTGCCGCAGGACCTGCAGGCGCATTGGCAGGCCTTCATCGACCGCTATTTCCGCACCCGCGAGGCGCTGCGCGGCCTGGTGGTGGTGATGGACATCCGCCATCCGCTGAAGGATTACGATCTGCAGATGCTCGGCTATGCCGCCGAACGCGGCCTGCCCGCCCACGGCTTGCTGACCAAGGCCGACAAGCTCGGCCGTGGCCAGCAGATGCAGACCCTGCAGAAGATCAAGAAGGAAGTGACATCGCGCTTCGGCGACAGCGTGACCGTGCAGACCTACTCCGGCGAATCGCGCCAGGGCGTGGACGAATTGCGCGGCATCGTCGGCGGTTGGCTTGGTCTGGATGTGGAAACCACCGCGGCCGAATGATGCCGTGCAACACGATTGTCAGGCACGTGTGGATGCCCAGCGCGTCGTCATCGCGGCAGACTTCGGTCTGCCATTTGCGTTTCCAGCGGAAGTGATCGGTGGGTCGCATGCGGAGCGATGCGCGGCCTGAGCATCGTGTAGGGCGAGCATTACAACGCTTGCCGTGATGATCGGACTGGGCCGGACAATGCCGGCGCTGCAGAACGCGCAGCTTGGTCAGGTTGATCCAGGTCACACCATCGCTGCGATCGATGGCGGGCATGCATCGGTGGAAATCTCATGTCCCGTGGGTGTGGCCAATCCTTTTGCGTCGGGCGGGTATAGTGCGGGCCTTGCGGTAGCTGGGGAGTATCCCCACATCGTCCCACCCCCTCACGTTTGCGAGCCTGCCCTTGTCGAGTCCCAGCCACGTTGCCGAAACGCCGATCACCGAACGCGCGGAACTGGTCCAGGTCCTTGCCTCCGGCGAGAAGCCCAGCGCGGACTGGCGGATCGGGACCGAGCACGAAAAGTTCGGCTTCCAGCTCGACGACCTGCGCGCCCCCACCTTCGGAGGTGAGCGCGGCATCCAGGCGCTGCTGACCGGGTTGACCCGTTTCGGCTGGGAACCGGTGCAGGAAAACGGCCACACCATCGCGCTGCTGCGCGATGGCGCCTCGGTGACGCTGGAGCCGGCCGGACAGCTGGAGCTCTCAGGCGCTGCGGTGGAAACCCTGCACCACACCTGCGTGGAAACCGGCACCCATCTGGACGAAGTGGCGCAGGTAGCCGGCGAGTTGCAGCTGGGGTTCCTGGGCATGGGCTTCCAGCCCAAGTGGCGGCGCGACCAGATGCCGTGGATGCCCAAGGGCCGCTACCAGATCATGAAGAACTACATGCCCAAGGTCGGCTCGCTCGGCCTGGACATGATGACGCGCACCTGCACGGTACAGGTCAATCTGGATTACGCCACCGAAGCGGACATGGTGAAGAAGTTCCGCGTCTCGCTGGCGTTGCAGCCGATCGCCACCGCGTTGTTCGCCGATTCGCCGTTCACCGAAGGCAAGCCGAACGGCTACCTGAGCTATCGCTCGCACATCTGGACCGACACCGACGCCGACCGCACCGGCATGCTGGATTTCGTGTTCGAAGACGGCTTCGGCTACGAGCGCTATGTCGATTATCTGCTCGATGTGCCGATGTATTTCTCCTACCGCGATGGCGTCTATGTCGATGCCAGCGGGCAGAGCTTCCGCGATTTCATGCAAGGCAAGTTGCCGGCATTGCCGGGCGCGTTGCCGACGCTGCGCGACTGGTCGGACCACATGACTACCGCATTCCCGGAAGTGCGCTTGAAGAAGTATCTGGAAATGCGCGGCGCCGATGCAGGCCCGTGGGATCGCCTGTGTGCATTGTCGGCGTTCTGGGTGGGCTTGTTGTATGACCAGACCGCGCTGGATGCGGCCTGGGACCTGGTCAAGGATTTCAGTCCGACCGAGCGGCACGCGCTGCGCGACGGTGTGCCCAAGCACGCTTTAGGCTTGCCGTTCCGTAATGGCACGGCGCGCGATCTGGCGGTGGAAGCAGTCGACATTGCCCGCGAAGGCTTGCGTCGCCGCGCACGCCTGAACCGCGACGGGCAGGACGAAACCGGCTTTCTGGATGTGATTGCCGAGATTGCCGAAAGCGGCGTCACGGCGGCCGAACGCAAGCTGGCGCTGTATCACGGCGCATGGAACGGCGATATCGACCGTGTGTTCCGCGAGTTTGCTTACTGAGCATGCGTTGGTAATGGCCGGTGCGCGTTGGCGCTGGCACACGTGGGTCCTCAGCGATTTGGCACCGATGCCGCTGCATTGGCGTTAGCTGATGCAGCCTGACATGCGGGCCATGGCGGGAACAGCCGTTCTTGGCTCAGCGCGGCTCCGCCCGCGCGGCGCGACAAACCGTCCTCCAACCCAATGTCAGCGTCGCTCCGGCATGCAGGGCAGTCGTACGGTCACCCGTAATCCGCCGCGAGCGCGATTATCCAGCCGTAAGTCGCCGCCGTGCGCCAGCACGATGCTGTGCGCCACTGACAACCCCAGCCCGATGCCACCAGTGTCGCGATTGCGCGAGGACTCGCCACGCACGAACGGCAGCAACAGCTGTTCGCGTTGGGTGGGATCGATGCCGGGGCCGTCGTCGTCGATCCACAGCACGCCGTCTTCGCCATCGCGCTGCAACTGCAGACGGGCGCGCTTGCCGTATTTCAAGGCGTTTTCGAGCAGATTCATCACTGCGCGGCGCAATGCCAGCGGGTCGCCGTCCAGGGTGATTTCCGGGCCGGGCAGCAGCTCGGCGTCGGCGCCGATATCGGTGGCGTTGTCGACCACGCTCTCTACCAGCAAGCGCAGATCCAGCGGTGCGCGTTCGCCGCGATGACGATCGTTCTGGATGAAGTCCAGCGCTGCGGAAATCATCGCCTTCATTTCGTCGATATCGGCCAGCGCCTTGTCGCGCAGCGGCGGCTGCAGGCCATCCAGGCGAAACGACAGCCGCGCCAGCGGTGTGCGTAGGTCGTGTGCGATCGCCGCCACCATATGCGTGCGTTCGTTGATCAGGCGGTTCAGGCGCGCCTGCATCGCGTTGAACGAATCGGCTGCGCGCACGATTTCCGGCGGGCCACTGCGTTGCAGCGCGGCGGCATCGGGGTGACGGCCCAGGCGGTCGGCGGCTTCGGCAAAGCGCTTGATCGGTGCCGACAGCGCCCGCGAAAACCACCACGCCAGCGGCACGTTGGCCAGCAGGCCGGCCAGGAACAGCAGCACCACATGGGTCTTGAACTCGCCCGAGAGGCGGCGACGCGGCGATTCCACCGTGCGCCAACGGCCGTCGGGCTGTTGCAGGGCGGCGGTGAAGCCGTCCAGTAGCGGGACGCCGGGGGTCAGGCGCTCGCTTTCCCAGGCGCCCGGCATCTCGTCCGCACGTAGCGGATTGCCGGGCAGTGCACCGGGCTGGCCGTCGCGCAGCCAGTCGTCCGCAAAGGGGGGCAGACGTTGCCCGTCAGGGCGGTCGTCGGCCACGCCATCGGCATCGGCTCCGCGCTCCTGGGTGGACCACCGCTGGGGCGGGAGCATGCCCGGCTGCGGTGCTTGGCGATCGTTGGTGTTGCGATAGAACCGCACCTGCGCTTCGGGCACATCCAGCCAATGGGCAAGCAGCATTTCGGCGAATGGATCGCGCATCTGGCCTGTCGGCGGCATGGGAGCCTGCGCCGATTCATGCACTTTCAGGGTCTGGGTGCCGGCCGGCATGCGGGTGGATAACAGCGCCACCACTTCCGGTGGATGCACCGGCGGTTCATAGACGGGGGTGCGCATCACCAGCAGGGCGATGCCCACCGCCTGGGCGGTGAGCAGGGCCACCGCCAACAACACAAAGGTCCGCGCAAAGATCGACAGTCCGCGACGTGCCGGTTTGCTCACAAGCGCGAGACGCCCGGCAACAGCATGTAGCCCTCGTTGCGTACGGTGCGAATCAACTCGGTATGGACGCGCTCATTGATCTTGCGCCGCAGGCGGCTGATCTGGCTGTCGATGGCGCGGTCGTAGACGTCGGTGTCGCGGCCGCGGGCGTAGTCCAGCAGCTGGTCGCGGCTGAGCACGCGCTGCGGGTGCTCGACGAAGGTACGCAGCAGCGCGAATTCGCCGTCGGACAGATTGATGAAGATACCGGTGGGGTCGCGCAGGTCGCGGCGCACCACGTCCAGCCGCCAGCCGGCAAATTCGTAGACATTGCCGCGCTGATCGGACTGCTCGTTACTGGCCTGGCTGCGCCGCAGCAGGGCGCGCACACGGGCCAGCAATTCGCGCGGATTGCAGGGCTTGGCCAGGTAATCGTCGGCGCCGACTTCCAGGCCGATAATGCGGTCGGTGTCGTTGCCCAGCGCGCTGAGCATGATGACCGCAGGTGAACCGCGCTCGCTGGCCAGGGCGCGCGCTGCACTCAGCCCGTCTTCTCCCGGCATCATCACGTCGAGTACGATGAGGTCCGGGCGGCGCTGCGCCATGGCGGTGCGCATCTCCGCCACGTTTTCGGCCATATCCACCTGGTAGCCGTGCGCGCTCAGAAATTCGCCGATTAGCTTGCGCAGGTCCGGGTCGTCATCAACCACGAGAACGCAGGGTTGTTGCAGGTCCATGGAGGTCATCGTCTGTGGCGCGGAGGTTGGCCCGCGCGAGGTGGTGGCTGCCGGGTACATGGTGCTCGCAATTGCAAGGCTGGGAGCACGCATCATAATGATCGAATTTGTCAACCATTGGCACACGTGTAACGCACCATGACAGAACGGGACATCGCGCAGGAAGCCACGGCATCGACACTATGCCGCTGTACGGGTGCGTGCGCGCATGACAAGGCATTTCCGATGATGCGGGTGATCAGCCGCGACAACGGCGTGGGCCTGACCCGCGACATGGTGCTGATGGCCGAAACACTGCGCGCCGGCGGCGTGCCGGTGCAGGAAGTGGGATTCACCAGTCAGCGCCTGCACGACACCGGCCGCGAGGCGCGCCTGTGGGCTAGCCGTGCGCTGTTCGGGCGGGTTCCGCTACAGATCTTTTCCGAACGCGTGTACAAGCGCTGCCTGTCGCTAGGGCAGATCAACCTGCTGGTGCCCAACCCGGAATGGTTGCTGCCCAAGTGGCTGCCGCTGCTGCCGCGCTTCGATGCGGTGCTGTGCAAGACCCATCATGCCGAGCGGATCTTCCGCAGCCTCGGGTGCGCCACCCGTTTCATCGGTTTCACCAGTCCGGATCGGTACGACGCGCGCGTGTTCCGTCAGCGCGCCTTCTTTCACTTGGCCGGGCGCAGTACCGCCAAGGGCACGCGCGTCCTGCTGGAGACCTGGCAGCGGCATCCAGAGTGGCCGCTGCTGACGGTGGTGCAGAACCCGCGCACCGCCGGCAAGCCGGTGGTGGCACCCAATATCGACCACCGCGTGGGATACCTGGAGGATGCCGAACTGCGCCGCATGCAAAACGCGCACCTGTTCCATCTGTGCCCCTCCGAGGCCGAAGGGTTCGGTCATTACCTGATGGAAGCGCTGAGCGTTGGCGCGGTGACCCTGGCCACCGACGGCGAGCCGATGAACGAGCTGATCAAGCCCGAACACGGTGTCCTAATTCCCGTGGCCGAGGTGCGTCAGCGCCGTCTGGCATCGTATTACTACGTCGACGCGGCAGGCATCGCGCAGGCAGTGGAAACCGCCCTGGCATTGCCGCAGGCGCAGCTGGATCAGTTGTCGGCCAACGCACGCGCGTTCTACCAGGCCAACGATGCAGCATTCGCTGCGCGCTTTCGCCATGCGGTGCTGGCGTCGCTGCCGGAGCATGCCGTAGATCCTGTGGCTATCGTGGCGCCGGCCACTGTCGAAAACTGACGGCGTCAGCATTCGCGCTGCCACGGTCGGATCTGCTGCAGATTTCACCGCGTCAGCCGAAGACGGTATTCCACGCAAGTTGCATCTGCGCTGCGGATGCCGGCAAGCGCCAATACACGCGTGCGCGCGGCGGCAAATCTGCAGCAAAGGAAGCTGTCAATCTCCCCTGAAAAATGCGCCACAGCCCGCGTCTGCCATCGGCATGCGGTGCGCAGATGCGTCATCCACCGCCACCGCCACTGCCAGCGCGCTGATGCGGATAAGCCACGTCAGCGGCCAGCAACGGTGCGGATAACCGGCAAGGGTCAGGTTGCGGTGGCAACTGCTCGCAGGCATCGATTGGGTCCATCCCTTGCGCGCATGCGGTGTGCGACGCGTCGGGCATGTCTGCGCAATGTAGGTGCTGCACTGCGGCTAACAGGTGGCCTGTCTGGGCCTGTTCCGTCAGCGCGCAGTGACTGCAGCGCCCCGCCTACCAATGCATGAGGGTGACCGCGCTCGCCAGAGAGACAGCCAACAGGCGGCCAGCCATAGCTTTTTCGAAAGCAATCCATATACTGCCCCCCAGTATTCTGCCGGAGTCGCCATGCCGCATTCGCCGCACGAGAAAAAGCGAGCGCTAGCACGCGTGCGCCGGTTGCGCGGGCAATGCGATGCGCTTGAGCGGGCGCTGCAGGCGGGTGCAGACTGCGCGCCTGTCTTGCAGCAGATCGCCGCGATCCGGGGTGCCGTGAATGGGCTGATGTCGCAGGTGCTCGAAGCGCATATCCGCGAAGATTTCGGACACGCCGCCGCATCCGATGCGCAACGCGCCGAGCGGGTGCAGGATCTGCTCGGCCTGGTCCGGTCCTACCTCAAATAAACCCCTCACCGGGCCGGTGCTTGCCGTGCCCGTCCTCGAACTTCATCGTCAGGAGCGTCATCCCATGAAATCCCGTGCAGCAGTCGCATTCGGACCCGGCAAGCCGCTGGAAATCGTCGAAATCGACGTCGCACCGCCGAAAGCCGGCGAAGTGCTGATCCGCATCACCCACACCGGCGTGTGCCATACCGATGCTTTCACGCTGTCTGGCGACGACCCGGAAGGCATCTTCCCGTCGGTGCTGGGGCACGAAGGCGGCGGCATCGTCGAACAGGTCGGCGAAGGCGTGACCAGCGTCAAGGTGGGCGACCACGTCATCCCGCTGTACACGGCCGAATGCCGCAAATGCAAATTCTGTCTGTCCGGCAAGACCAACCTCTGCCAGGCGGTGCGTGCCACCCAGGGCAAGGGGCTGATGCCCGATGGCACCACGCGCTTCTCCTATAACGGCGAGCCGATCTATCACTACATGGGCTGCAGCACCTTCAGCGAATACACCGTGGTGCCGGAAATCTCGCTGGCAGTGGTGAACCCGGAAGCGCCGCTGGAGAAGGTGTGCCTGCTCGGGTGCGGCGTCACCACCGGCATCGGTGCGGTGCACAACACCGCCAAGGTCAAGCCCGGCGAAAGTGTGGCCGTATTCGGCCTGGGCGGCATCGGTCTTGCGGTGATCCAGGGCGCGGTGCAGGCCAAGGCCGGACGTATCCTGGCGATCGATACCAACCCGGGCAAGTTCGATCTGGCACGCAGCATGGGCGCCACCGATTGCATCAATCCGAAGGACTACGACAAGCCGATCCAGGAGGTCATCGTCGAGTTGACCGATGGCGGCGTGGACTTCAGCTTCGAGTGCATCGGCAACGTCAACGTGATGCGTTCGGCGCTGGAGTGCTGCCACAAGGGGTGGGGCGAGAGCGTCATCATCGGCGTGGCCGGCGCAGGCCAGGAAATCAGCACCCGTCCCTTCCAGCTGGTGACCGGGCGCGTGTGGCGCGGCTCGGCTTTCGGTGGTGTCAAGGGGCGCACCCAATTGCCGGGCATGGTGGAGCAATCGATGAAGGGCGAGATCGACCTGGATCCGTTCATCACTCACACCATGCCGCTGGAAGAGATCAACGAAGCCTTCCACCTGATGCACGAAGGCAAGTCGATCCGTACCGTGATTCATTTCTGACCGTACGGCCAGGATCGGCGCGCGGCCGCTTCCGCGCACGTAGTACCCGAGACTCCGGGAGGGGCGTAATGACTACTGTGTCGATTCATCCTTCGGTAGATGGTGGTGTTGCGCGAGGCGGCGCAGACGGTTTTCAAGGCGGCACGCTTGAATGCCACTGTGCCAGTAACAAGGTGACTGTCGAGGTGTCTGCGCAGACCGCGCATAACCACGCCTGCGGTTGCAGTAAATGCTGGAAACCCGACGGCGCGAAGTTCTCCGTGGTGGCGGTGGTCCCGCGCGACAAGGTCAAGGTCACCGCACACGAAGAAAAGCTGAAGATCGTCGATGAAAGCGCGACGATCCAGCGCCATGCGTGCACCGGATGCGGCGTGCATCTGTATGGCCGGATCGAGAACAAGGATCACGCGTTCTACGGCCTGGATTTCGTGCACACCGAGTTGTCGAAGCAACAGGGCTGGTCGGCCCCCGGTTTTGCCGCGTTCGTGTCATCCATCATCGAAACAGGCACACCGCCGGAGCAGATGGATGGGGTGCGCGCGCGCCTGACCGAATTGGGGTTGTCGCCGTACGACTGCCTGTCGCCGGCGTTGATGGATGCGCTGTCCGCACATGTGGCGCGCAAGAAGGGTCTGTTGCATTGATGGTCTAGCCCTGCGGCCGGCGATCCGGCTGCAGGGTTTTCTCTTCGTAAGGAATCTTCATGGAACGTATCGAACACCGTGCCTGTTTTGGCGGTTGGCAGGATGTGTATCGGCATCAGTCGCAGACCTTGAACTGCAGCATGCAGGTGGGCGTATATCTGCCTCCCCAGGCGGCTGACGGCCCCTTGCCGGTGCTGTACTGGCTGAGCGGTTTGACCTCCACCGAGCAGAACTTCATCAGCAAGGCAGGGGCGCAGCGCTACGCCGCCGAGCATGGCGTGATCCTGGTCGCGCCCGACACCAGCCCGCGTGGCGACGATGTGGCGGATGCAGACGGCTACGACATCGGCAAGGGCGCGGGTTTCTACGTCGATGCCACGCAGGCGCCGTGGGCGGCGCATTACCGCATGTACGATTACGTGGTGAACGAATTACCGGCGTTGATCGAAGCGCACTTTGCCACCACCGGCGCGCGCGCGATCAGCGGCCACTCGATGGGCGGGCATGGCGCCTTGACCATTGCGTTGAAGAACCCGGGCCGTTACCGCAGCGTATCGGCGTTCTCGCCGATCGTGGCACCCAGCCAGGTGCCGTGGGGCGAGAAGGCGTTCGGACAGTATCTGGGCGACGATCGCGACAGCTGGAAGGCGTATGACGCCACCGCATTGATCGCGCACGCGCAGGAGCGTTTGCCGTTGTTGATCGATCAGGGTGGTGCGGATGAATTTCTGGAAAGTCAGCTGAAAACCGGACTATTCGAAGACGCTGCCAAGGCGGCGGCGTACCCGGTGAGCGTGCGGATGCAGCCCGGGTACGACCATAGCTATTACTTCATCTCCAGTTTCATTGGTGAGCACATCGCGCATCATGCCGCGGCATTGCATGGTTGATTGTGTGGTTGGACGCGTAGCGGATCGTTGTCCCTTCTCCCCCTCGGGAGAAAGTTCCTTGCAGGGGCGGATGAGGGTACGAGCGAAGCCTGGTGGAGTTTGAGTGTACGTAGGCTTCGCCCCGTACCCTTACCCCAACCCCCGCTCCGCGCCCCGGCCCGCGCTAGCAGCGCGGGCGCTCCAAGGCACGCGCGCCAGTGGCGCGCAAGCAGTGCCTTCTCGCCCCGCAGGGAGGGGGACGTACCTTTGAGCGTTTGAAAGCTCCTGCTGATTGAAGGTGGCGATCGTAGTCCCTTCTCCCCTCGGGAGAAGGTGCCCCGCAGGGGCGGATGAGGGTACGGGCGAAGCCTGGTGGAGTTTGGGTTGTACGTAGGCTTCGCCCCGTACCCTCACCCCAACCCCTCTCCGCGCCCCGGCCCGCGCTAGCAGCGCGGGCGCTCCAAGGCACGCGCGCCAGTGGCGCGCAAGCAGTGCCTTCTCGCCCCGCCGGGAGAGGGGCTCGCGTATGAAAGTTGCACCAGGCAGTAGCGGCAAGATCGCTGTTTTGCTGCAGCCGCTATTTACGGTCAGTGCAGTGCAGTGCCGTCGTTAGCGTGCCAGGTGCAGCACAAGCTTTTCGCCTCATCCGTCCAACGTCCGGCCGGCGGCTGGCACTCGCATGGCGTGAGGGGCCTATCTCTGCCGTCACTGCAATGGCTTACAGCTTGAAACAGACGCACATAGCGCCGTCGTGCGTAACGCCGCCATGCGCGATAGCACTTGCCTGCACTGCAGCTCGTGCGGACCGCATGCATGCTGCGTGTCCACGGCGCCACCCGGCTCGCGCCTGCGGCAGCGTGATGCCGGGCTTTGCGCGGCGTGTGCATCAGTCGAGCAAGCCGTCGTCCGGACAATGCCGGTCGCTTGCCGATACCGCCGGTCACGGCCCCGCACTCCAGCATCCCGCTCATGCAAAAAGCCTCCCGTGACGCTTGACATGTCTGCACCTGTCAGATATTTCTGACGCATGAAAAGTGGTGGGGCAACGACAGGAGATCGACTGCTGGAGATTCTTTCGGCGCTCGATAATCCGCACCGACTGAGGATTATTGCGGCACTGCAAACCGGTGGCCGCAACTACATCAGCAGCCTGGCACGAGAAGTGGGGATCAGCCGTCCGCTCCTGCATCTGCATTTGAACAAGCTCCAAGCCGCAGGTCTGGTGACCAGCCAACCCGAGGTGTCGCATGACGGAAAAGCGCTCAACTACTTCCAGGTGAGCGCCTTTCGATTGGAACTTTCACCTTCGGTCATTGCGGACGCAGCGACATCGCTGACCGACAAGACGGAAAAATAGGAGACGGCCTTGTCGGAGCATCTGTATCTTTTGACCATCTGCCTGCCGCTGGGCACGATCCTGCTGATTTTCGGCATGCGCTATCTTGCTGCGATCAGGCAGGCCAAGGCGCAGCTGGATCACAACCAGGCCTACCGTGAGCTGGCCGAGAAAACGCAGGTTGCCTTGAACGATATGCGTATCCGCCTCGACGGTATCGAAAGAATTCTCAAGGCCGTCGAATGATCGCGACCGAGACTGACGCCAGCGGTGCTGCAGTTTCTACCGCGTCGGGGCGGACTGCGAGCGACGTGCCGCTCTGGCGGTTGTATGGCTTGCGCGCCGGCTATCTGCTGCTCGTGGTCGGCCTGGGTGTACAGGTCTGGCCGGGTATCGTGCTGCGGCACGACAGCTGGGAACTGATGGAGGGCGTGGTGCAGTGCATGCTGGGAGCGATGGGGCTGCTGGCATTGCTTGGCCTTCGCTATCCGCTGAAAATGCTGCCGTTGCTGCTGTTTGAAATTGCATGGAAGTCGATCTGGCTTGGCGTCGTCGCCGCGCCCCGGCTGTTGCACGACCGGATGGATGTCGGTACCTGGTCCACGCTGTCGGCCTGCCTGCTGGTGGTGGTCTTTCCGGTCCTGATTCCGTGGGGGCACGTCGTCTCGACGTTCATTCGCTTGCCCGGCGACCGCTGGCGTTGACTGCTTTCTCGCTTCGCAGACCCCCCCACAACCACTGGACACTCCATGGCGTACGACATTCAAGCTCGCCCGCAGTTCTATGCGCGCGTCGCTGGCGCGCTCTATATCGCCGTCATCGTCCTGGGTGGCCTGGCAGAGGGCTATGTAGTGAACGCATTGGTAGTGCCTGGCGATGCCCAGGCCACGCTCCACGCCATCGTGCAGCATGCGCAGCTCTGGACGCTGGGGCTGGCTGCGAATCTGGTGGTGCCGCTGATCGCAGTGGTGCAGCTGTGGATCGAATACATGTTGCTGCGGCCTGCGGGGAGAGGCTTGGCGCTGTTGTTCGTGTTGTTGAATAGCGCATCGCTTGCGGTGGAGGCCGTCAGCAAGTTGTTTCAGTTGATGGTGCTGCCGTTGGCTTCCGGCAGCACGTCGGCGGCCGATCCTGCGCATGGCTTCTCGCTGGCCGCGTTGGCGTTGCTGGGACATGAGATTGGCTTCAATATCGCGCTGCTGTTTTTCGGCGCTGCCTGCCTGGTCAGTGGCGCGCTGATCTGGCGATCGCGCTATCTGCCCAGGTTCGTTGGCGGATTGATGGTGTTGGCTGGGCTCAGTTATCTGGTGGCCTCGTTCGCCGAACTGCTGGCGCCTGCATTTGCCAAGCTGATCAATCCCGGCATTCTGTTGCCGGTTCTGGTCGGCGAGACGACATTTTGTTTGTGGCTGTTGATTCGCGGAGTTGATCGGCGGCAGTGGGATGCCAGGGCTGCGCTGATGTAGACGCAATTGCCCTTCTCCCCTGGCGAGAAGGTGCTCTGCTGGGGCGGATGAGGGGGTGGGTGAAGCCTCGTGCAGTTGGAACATGCGAGTACTTCGCGTCGACCCTCACCCCAACCCCCGCTCCGCGCCCCGGCCCGCGCTAGCGGCGGGGGCGCTCCAAGGCACGCGCGCCAGTGGCGCGCAAGCAGTGCCTTCTCGCCCCGCAGGGAGGGGGCTCGCCACCGTGCATCTGAACGTTCGCGTCACGTAGGTGCGGCGATAGCGTTTTTCGAAGTCGAAGTCGAAGTCGAAGTCGGCGGCAAACGACAACGGCAACGACAAATCGAAAGTTCAAGCCAACAACCAAGCTAACGCGCCACCTGCGTCGCAAGCTTCGCCAACCGACGCATCGCGCGTTCCAGCGTTTCGCTCCATGGCTGGCCGCAGCTCAGGCGGAGATGATCTGCGTAGTCGCCACGGCTGGAGTACAGATGACCCGGCGAGGTGCCGATGCCTTCGGCCAACGCGGCTTCGAACAAGGCCTGGCCACTTCCACCATCGGGCAACTGCAGCCACAGCGATAAGCCGCCCGCCGGGTCGCCGACGCGTGTGCCCTGCGGCCAATGCCGCACGATCGCATCGCGCAGGCGCTGGCCGTTGTCGGCCAGGGTGCGGCGTAGCTTGCGCAGATGCCGTTCCAGATCGTGTTGCGCGAGATAATCGGCCAATGCCAGTTGCGGCAGGCTGGCGCTGCCAACGGTGGAAAAATACTTGGCGCGTACCAGTGCGTCGGTCCAGTCGCCGCCGAGCAGCCAGCCAACGCGCAGCCCGGGCGCCACAACCTTGGAAAACGAGCCGCAGGTGATCACGTTGTTGTGCGTGTCGAAATGCCGCAGCGGGCGTGGATGCTGACCCGACCAATCCAGCTCGCGGTAGATATCGTCTTCGATCACCACCGTGCCATGTCGGGCGCAGCTGTCGAGCAGTGCGCGCTTGGCGCTGTCGGGGGTGAGGCTGCCATTGGGATTGTTGAAGTTGGGCACCAGCACCGCTGCGCGCGCAGGCGTGCGTTGCAGCAGTGCATCCAGACGGGCGACATCGATCCCCGCGCCGGTCCGGTTGGGCACTTCCAGCACCTTCAGTCGCAAGGCGGCAACGGCTTGCAGGATGCCGTGGTAGGTGGGGGTCTCCACCAGCACCACATCGCCCGGCGTGGTCACCGTGCGCAGTGCCAGGCTGATGGCTTCCATCGCGCCGGCGGTGATCACCACTTCTTCCGCAACCACGCTGGTGGCGCAATGTGCGTAACGCTGGGTTATCTGCCGGCGTAATGCGGCGTTGCCCTGGGGCGGGGCATAGTCCAGCGCGGCAGTGCGGTGTCGACGCAACTGCCGCGCCAAGGCTGCGGCCAGCTGCGTACCGGGGAGTAATGCAGGGGCCGGCGTGGCCGTATGCAGTGGCACCAGGTCGGTACGGGCGACGGTATCGAGTACGCGCTGCAGCGCGGGGTTACCGACCATGCCGGGTTTGCGTTGCCGCGGTGCTCTGGCCGCGACCGGTGCGGTCGAGGCGATGGTGCGGACGAAGTAGCCCGAGCGTGGACGCGCCTGCACCCGTCCTTCGCGCTCAAGCTGCAGGCAGGCCTGCACGGCGGTGGCCACACTGACGCCATGGGTCGCGGCCAGCTGCCGGATCGACGGCAATCGCTCGCCCGCGCGCAGGGTGCCGTCCTCGATCCGCTGCCGCAACTGCGTCGCCAATGCCTCGTACAGCAACATGCGTCCGGCTCCATCTGTACTGGTCGATTTACAGGGTATCTGAATCTGTCATGGTCGCGCATGGCACTGCAGACTGAACGCGCCCGATGCATGCGTCGGGCCTCTGTCCTGCCTGTGAGGTCGATCGTGCCTATTGTCGATATCGTCGCTGTTGTTCTGGCTGGTGCGCATCGTCACTGCGTCTGCGCTGCGCGATCGCGCATGCAGCGTCGCGACGCGGCCGTATCGGGCAATCGCATGCATGGGCGGTGCGACAGGCAGGCCGCGTGCAACCGGAGCGTTGCATGAGCGCCGCGCTTTCCGCTGGCCTTGTATCGACCGGCGCATCGCGCCGTGCGCTCTGGCAGTTGCTGGTTGCCGAAGTGTTGATCGGGTCGGTTGGGGTCTTCGTGCACGAGAGCGGGCAGGATCCGGTAACGGCGGTGTTCTATCGCTGCCTGTTCGGTGCGTCGTTTCTCACCGTATGCGGTGTGATCGGCGGGCAGCTGCGCGGGCTGTGGCGCGAGCGTGCGTTAGTGCGCGATGCGGCGATCAGCGGTGTGCTGCTGGTGTTGAACTGGGTGGCGTTGTTCGCCGGCATGGCGCGCTCGTCGATCGGCGTGGCGACGATGGTGTATCACGTGTTTCCGTTCGTGATGCTGATCCTGGCGGCGTTGCTGCAGGGCGAGCGCACGCGGCGTGCCGATCTGGGCTGGACGCTGCTGGCGTTCGTGGGCGTGGCGTGTTCGGCCGATCCGGCGCGGCTGTGGCAGGCGGCCGACCGCGGCTATCTGCTCGGGATTGCGCTGACCCTGCTGGCGGCCTTGCTATGCGGCGCATCCTTGCTGATGTCGCGACGCATCAGTCGCGAGCGGCCGTTGGCGGTGGTCACGGTGCAGTGCTGGGTCGGGACGGTGTTGCTGGCCGGATTTTCGAGCAGTGCCGCGCTGCATCCGGGGATGCAGTGGGTGTGGCTGGTGGGCCTGGGCGTGATCCACAGCGGAATCGTGTACGTGCTGTTCTATTCGGCGTACCGGCATCTGCCTGTGGCCACGATCGCGGTGCTGGCCTTCGTGTACCCGCTGGTCACGCTGCTGCTGGATTATCTGCTGTATGGCCACGCGCTGGTGCCTGTGCAATGGCTGGGCCTGACGCTGATCGTGCTCGGCACGCTGGCGGTGAACCTCAAATGGCGCTGGCCACGCCGCGCATTGGCGCGGGCATGACCGCGCCAATGCGCATGCAGCATGGCGGCGCACACCGTCAACGCACGTCGCGCATTTCCCAGTGATGGCCGGCCAGGGCCTGCATGCGCTGTTTGAACAGGTCGCCGGGGATGCTGGTGGTGGCGACCAGGTCGACGCGCAGGTCGTCCTGCTTGCCGGTGACGGTGGCTGACGGATCGGTGACGCCCAGTGCGGGGTCCACCTCGTCCGGGTCGGCCTGGAGCTGGCGCCAGCGATCGAACCAGGCCGGATCACGCAGTGCGGCCTGCAACTGTTCGGCAAACGCCTCGGCGCCGTTGGCGGTGAAGCTCACCGATGGCGCGCTGCCGCGGGCGAGCTTGGGGTCGGGCAGGCTGATCGAGTAGCTGACAGGCATGGACACACTCCGTTGAATGACGGCGCACACTAGCCGAGGCGGGGTGAGAGCACCGTCGAAGGCCGTGTACCGTCAAGCGCTTGCTTCAGGCAGAAAAACCATGCGGTTCGGCAGCGAAGGCCACGGCCAGCGCGCCCTTGCCCACGTTGACCATGCCGGTCAGGCTCATCACGCTTTCAAACAGTTCCACGCCATGGCTCTGGCAGGCGGCCTGCAACGCGGCATAGCCGGGCAGGGCATGCAGCTCGGCCAGCTCGCCGCCATAGCCCACGCACACGGTGGGTGTCATCAGGCCCTCGCGGAGCTTGCGCACGGTGAAGCCGAACAGTTTCTCGGCCGACGGCTCGAAGCCCTTGAGCTTGGCCACCGGTTCGGTGACGCCGCGATACGCGCGCAGCACCGGCTTGATATCCAGTGCGCTGCCCAGCGCCGCGCCGATCAGGCCCACGCTGCGATCGCCCTTGGTGCGTGCGCGCGCCCGCAGGTAATACAGATCGCGCGGGATCATGTAGCCATAGGTGTACTCGGCCAGCTGCTCCAGCCGCGTGCGGATCGCCGCCACGCTCTGGCCCTGGTCGCGCAGGCGCACCGCTTCCACGGCGGTGATGCCCTGGCCGGCGAACAGGTTGAGCGTGTCGATCACCCGTAGCGCGAACGGCGAGGTGTGGCCGGCAGCCTGACGGATCGGCTTGTAGTCGTTGAGGATCGCGAAGCTGGCCTGCATGGCGTTGTCGTAGATCTGGCTGCGCAGCTTGGAGATGGTCAGGCAGAACACGTGGTCGTAGTCGATGACCAGTTGTTGCAGGAACAGATCTCGGATCTGGTTGACCGAAAACGGGGTGGTTTCCGCCTCGTGTCCACGTTCGGCCACATGCGCCTGCAGAAAGCTCAGCGTGGCTTCTTCATTGCGATGATCGGCCAGCACGGCTTCGCCGATGCGGACGCTGATCGGCAGCACGATCACGTTGTTGCGTTGGATGAAGTCCTGCGGCAGATCGCACGCACTGTCCACCACGATTCCGATACGCATCCTCGCCCCCTCCCGGCTGTTGCGTTGTCTGTCGTGCGAACGCTATCGCAAAACGGGTCTTCCGCGTAGGTCTGACGTGGAGGTTGGTTCGCAGCGTGTATCGCGTGGATGGCTCCCGGGCTGGCGCACGTGGGTGTCCCCGCCACCAAGTCACTGCGCCGGAATAGCCAGTGCACAGGCAACTGACGCCGCGTCGGCATGCCAGGACGTGGTCGATGCGCATGTGGCTGTGCACCATTCGTTACCCCGGTACGCCCTTGTCGTGATGCGATACGTGGCGCTGCGCGCCTGTCCAGGTCGCTAACTGATAGCCAGCGCACGCTCCAAGTGCAAGGTGGCGCCCGCTATCGCGCTTGGCGGGGTAGGGCTACCGGAATCGGTATAGCTCCCCTGGCGACGCCACTGCTAGGGTCCAGTCCCGATCGCCGCACGGCGGATCTCGACGGCGCTGCACAGTGCCGGCGTGCTGCATCACACGGAGCGTCAACATGCATAACCGCCCATCCAGCTCCCTTCCTCACACTGGCGCCCGGACGCCGACGCCGGTCACGCGGCGGCGCGCGGTGCGCTGGTGGACCGCGACGCTGGCTTTCGGTCTGGTAGCACTCGCCCCCGCGGCGCTCGCCGGCCCGCACAAAAATGTTTGCACCCACGATGCGTGGGTGAACAAGTTCAACGATCCAAACAACATCATCCAGGGCACTTTCAGCACCGAGAGTACGCCCGAGCTGACCGTCACCTCAGCGGGCTTTGAGGTGGTGCGCGGCAATGAGTGGGCCAAGGTCAGCGCAACCTTGGATGCGAAGTAACCGCAACCGCTGCTGTGTTGAGCCGGCCGCCATTACCGGTCGGCCTGCGTACGTTTTGTCAGGGATGGGCCTGCCGCAGCCTGCGCGCGGCCTGTTGCTGTTCGATAGCCAATCTCTGCGCAGCTCGCTGTGCACACGACAACGAAGTGGCCATATGTGTGTCGCCTGTAGCGTGGCATCGCACATCGGATGAGGCCATGGTGACCGGTCTGCATGGATGACCGCGTCTGCGCCCCGTCAGTGCGCAGACATTCGGTAGGTGACGCGCAGGCGTCGTCTTGCCGGATGCGCGAGGGTCGTTCGCCCCCTGCTCGGCGTCATGCCGATTCAGGTGGGCGTGGTTGGTCCATCCATTTTCGGAGTACATCCATGCACATGCATCGCCGTTCCCACTCGCTGCTGTTTGCCCATTGTGGTCGGTTGCCGCGCGCCGCTGCGCTGGCCTTGCTGCTGGTCGCGACCAGCGCCAGTGCCTACACCGGCCAGACCAAGGTCTATGGCACGCAGTACGCATACAACAACAATTTCAACGACGCCAATAACAACATCCAGGCCACCTTCGGCAGCGGCAGCACGCCAAGCCTGACCATCTCCTACAACCTGCCTAGCGGTAACTTGTACGGCTATCCGGCAATCTGCCGCGGTTGGCACTACACGATGAACCCGGCCCCCGATAGCTACTTTCCGCATCAGGTATCCAAGATCAACAGCCTGAGCGGGACGTTGGCGTTCACCACCAAGGGCAGCGGGCAGACCGGCGATTTCGCCTACGACCTGTTCTTTCGCACGGACGCCAGCAAGGGCAACCCGCAACTGGAAGTGATGATCTGGGGCGCCAACAATTCGTATCCGGTCGGCACCCTGACTACCGCCAACGCGATTACCTCAGGCGGCGTGACCTACGATTTGTGGGAGGGCAATAACTCGGCTGCTGGCTATTACGTATATACCTTCATTCCGCATGGCACTGCGGGCAACAGCAATGCGCTGCCGGCCAAGGGCAATGTCAACGTGGACGTCAAAGCGTTCTTGACCAAGTTGCAGGCGTTGCGCGGCGGCGGTGGCCGCTACAACAGCAGTTTGTATCTGCAGGTAGTGGAGGCCGGCTTCGAAGTCACCGGTGGGATGGGCACGGTGTCGCTGACCGGGTCGATTGCGGCCAACTAAGTGCGGCGATGATCGCATCGTCAGCTGCGATAGTGCACAGTTGACACGTGTCGGGTGCACGCTGACGTGTGTGCCTGCGTCGCGGGAATGACAGGCGAATGCCGTGTCATTTTCTTGATTGAGCCAAGTGCCATGCACCGCGCGTCATCGAGCGCGGTGCATGGCATGTAGTGATTTGGAGTGGTCAACCCGCATCGCTGTGGTGCGACGCTGATGCGAAGAACATGGCAACGGCCAAGCCTGCATGCCGATGCCACGCATCGGCAGCGCGTGCTGGCTACGGCGTGGCGGTATTGTCGGTCGCTGCTACAACGCTACCAGTTGGATGCTGTCAAACACGATTGCCGGGCTGAGGTAGCCGTTGTCCGGGGAGCCGGAGGCAATGCCGATCTCGATGCGGTTGCTGCCGGCCTGCAATGCAGCGGCGGGGATGTCCACTTCGTACAGGGTGTTGTTGCCGCGCGTCGTGCCCCGCGTAATGCCGCGTGTCTTCGGTTGCGTGGGGGCAGCAGGCGCCGGTCCGCTCCAGCGTGCATTCACGCTGATCTGCGGGCGCGCACTGCCCTGCGCCAACGACACGAAGATGCGCAGGCGATAGCCGCGTACCTCGTTGGCGGCCAGGGTGAAGTCGATCCGGCTCGGCGTGTTGATGCTGCGCCACTGTACCGCCGGAAAGTTGCTCAGGCTGCTCGACCCGACGGTGTAGGTCACCGGAGACCAGCGCATGCGCGCATCGGAAGGGTGTGCATGCGGTAACAGATCCGCGTATCTGAACCCAGCCGGCGTGCCATCGGGAATGCCGATCTGCCACTTCAGCGTGCCTGGTAAGGCGACCGCATGCAGTGTGGCTTGCGCGGTGGCGTTGGCAAACACTTCAATGTCGCGCTGTGCTACTTCCAGTTCGTTCTGGTAGAGCGTCATGCGATAGCTGCCCGGGCGCACACTTGCCACCTGATAATCGCCGTTGCCGTCGGCGGTGCCCCAGTATTGCGCCTGCGCGTTGCGCAGACCGATGACCGCTGGCTGGCCAGGTAACACGCCACTGACGTGCCCACTGACTGCGCCGCGCCCGTTTGCCGGCAAATAGCCGGCCAGACCCAGCGTGCCATCAACAAACTCGGTGTTGAGCTGGCTGCTGGACGGCGCGCTGCCATCGGTGAACAGCAGCCCATACACACCATGCAGGCCACCACGAAATGCTTCGGTCTGGGTGTGATCGGAATACATGTAGTTGTAGAGCTCATGTGTCACACGGGTCTTTTGCGTGGCGATATCCTTGAAGAAGGGGCCGCCCGCACTGTGCTCACGGTTGCCCATCAGCATGAACACTGCAACGCCCGAGCCGCCGACGCCATGCACCTGGTCGTCCATCATCCGGCGTGCGGAATAGAATTTGGAACTGGTGCGTCCATCCGGCAACAGAAAGACATCGTTGCCTTCGATCGCCGTGCCGACATTGGAATCGGGTTCTTGCTGCGCATTCGGCAACCTGGGCACATTCAAGCGGGCGACGAAGCGCAATTCGCCCACTGGTAGCAAGGTTGGCGCATACGTGGCCATGTAGATCGCGTTGCGGCCCTTGCGCACGATGTAGTACTGGATCAAATCGCCGGCCTTGGCGGACACCACGATCGTGCCGCCCACGATGCGTGCGTCCACGCTGGCGCTGCCCAGCCCCGAAGCGATGTGTGAGCCCTTTGGTTCGGTGGTCTGCAATTCGTTATTGCGATAGCACATCGACACGATATCGCCATTGTGTGCATTGACCGAAAACACCAGCTCGGCACCGCTGTCGACAATTACGCGATCGCCGCTGCGGGTGAACCCGAAGTCGGCCAATGCAGGCGCGTTGACGCCGGCATAGAGCAACAGCGCGCAGGCGAAGGTGTGCAGGCGATGACGGGGCATGGTGGTGACCTTGCGGACGCAGGACAGCGGTGCGATGCATGCGCGCGATGCTAGGCGAGCGCCGGAGACCAAGAATGTGCGCACTATTCGAAATTCCAGCAATCAAGATGGGCGTGGTTGGCCGAATGCGGGCATCGCTGACCGGTCGGTGCAGTGGGTAGTTGCGATTGTCAGGAAGAGCGCATGCACCAGAGACGCTGGCAAACCATAGGACGCATTTGTCAGGGAGACGTGGGCGGCGTCGAGCCACAGCGGTGCACGAGTGGCACATGCCGCACCGATCGCCAGCCGCTCCCATCTGGCGATGAATGCGGACGCTTCGTTGGCTGCTCTATGACAAGGCGGCACCATCGCAGGGCTCAGCGCACCCTGTCCCGTGCCGAGGCGATGTCGGCCATCCATTGGTCGCGCTTGCCGATCACGAAGCGATGTTCGTTTCCGTCGCTCAACCGCACCGCCAACGATGTCGGCGCGATCGGCAGCAGGCCGAATAGGCGCGTCCAGCAGGGCTGCACCGCCACGATCTGCCGAAACGGCACGCTCAACGATTGTGTTTGCACATTGAATGCGTGTGGCTGGAACAGCAACGCGTCGGTGGTGAGAATCAGACGCCCGCCCACCGCTTCCATCCCGCGCTGAAGATTGGCGGGTGCCTGGCGCAACACGTCGCGATCAATCGAACGCAGGCCGCCACCTTGGAAAAGCGAGCTCACGGTCGTGCAGCGGCGGTGCGGGCACATGGCATCGGCCAGGGCGAGACGCCACAGCTGCCGAGCGGTGCCAGGAGCGAAACCGAAACCATGCGATAGGCCTGATGGGCTACATCACTGCAGCGAACGTCGCCGGCGAGACGTGGTAGCACGCCATGACAGCACATCGCCTGTGTACGCCAGACTACCGCCGATCAGGTACATCAGCAGATCGTGCAGGGTGGCGGTATTGCCGAGCGCGATGTAGGCCGCGCTGCCAGGCCGCAGCTCCAGGCGATCGGCCAGGTGGGTCGCCTGTAGGCCTTCGATCAGGCACCCGATAGCCACGGCCAGCACGCAGGCCCAGCGTGGTGCGAGCGCGAGCATGCCACGCAGCCCGCAGTAGACCAGGATCACCGCCAGCACATCGCCCAGGCTGCCGCGCACCCACGGCCCGCCGAGTTTGCCGGCGCCGATCGCGATTTCGATGGCCAACACGGCGAACGTGAGCAGCAGGTAGCGGGCGCGTCCATGCATCGAAAGACGGCTCATCGCGGTTTTGCACGCGTGCGTTGGCGGCCCTGCGTATAGGTGGTGCTGAGTGGGATGCTGAGGCCACGCTGGCGATCGATGAGGGTGACCTGCACCTGCCAACGGCCCGGCGGCTCGCTCGCCTCGGCGTGGACAGTCATACCGACGTGTGCAAGGAAGACATTGCCCGGGTCACCTCCGATTGGTCCTTGCAGGCACGGTGCATCAACCGCGTTCTGCTCGGCATGTCCGGTGGGGTCGATGACCCGGATGCTGCACACCACATCGGCGCGCTGCTGCGCATCCAGGCCCGGATGAGAGATAAAGATCAGCAGAAACAGCGCATCACCGGTGCTGACATGATCCACTTCGTTGAAGTGCGGCGTGGTGTCGCTGGGCGTGTTCCACTTTGCCGCCCAGTCGGCATCCGAGGTCAGCAGCAGGCTGGCGCCGAAGCCCTGGACCATCTTGCGGCTGGGCGAATCCGCAATCGCTTCGCCCTGCTGGTTGATCCATCCCGATTGGGCAGTGGCCGACAGCGGCAGCAACAGCAGTAACGCGACCAGTGACGACAGCAGGGTAGGTGGCGGGCGCATGAGCACTCCTTGGCGAGCGCGTTCCGCTGAAATGGCAGCGGAGCCCTGAAGCAGTGTGCCGGTAGATCAACGATGAAACGCGGTGCTAACGAATGCGGCGCACACAGGGCGCGCCGCACGCGCTTACTTCAGATAGGCGCGCGGCAGCGGGCCGGCCTGCTGCATGTAGCGGTCGCGCAGCTCGCTCTGGCGTGAGCGCATCGGCATGTCACGGCCGCCCAGCCAGACCTGCTCGGCGTAGTGCGCAACATCCAGCGGGTCGCCTTCCCACAGCACCAGGTCGGCCTGCTTGCCGACCGCAATGCTGCCGATGCGATCGCCCACGCCGAAGATCTCCGCTGGCACGCGGGTCAGCCCGGCCAGGCCGGATTCCCAGGGCAAGCCATTGGCGACCGCATTGCCGGCCAGCTGGCGCAGCTTGCGTGCGTTGTGCGAGGCATCGCCGTTTTGGGTAAAGCTGACCTCCACACCGGCGGCGCGCAGACGTGCGGCGTTTTCCAGCGTTGCGCCGATCTGGTCGAAGGTCGATGGCAGATCCGCCAGCGCGTCGACCAGCACCGGGACCTTGGCCTGCGCCAGTTGTGGCGCGAGCTTCCATGCTTCGGCGCCGCCGGCAATGGCAATGCGCACCTTCTCGCGCTGCGCCCAGCGCAATAACTGGCGGATGTCGGCCGCGCGTTCCACCTGCACCACGATGCGCCCCTGGCCGGCCAGATATTTTGCCAGTACGCCGCGCCCGACCGGGGTCAGCAATGCATGTGGCGAATCGGCCGGGATGCGTCCGCGCGCTTCGGCAACAAGTTGATCGAGCAACATCCATTGCGCCGCACGCGAACTGCCGGTGAGATCGGATGCCGCTGCACCAATACGGAGAAACAGCGCATGCGGGCCCAGCGGATCCGGGCTGCCGTCCAGCCGCACGATGCCGCCCTGGCCGGCAATGAAGGCGCCGCTGGTGGTGGCGCCGAGCGCGGTGAAGCCAATGCCTTCCACACGCGCCACGGGCACCAGTACCGAATCGGGGTTGTAGGCCAGGGTGACGTCGAATTCTGGACGCATCGGTTGGTCGGCCAGCTTGACGCCGCTGTCCACCGTGCTCTCTTCGCCGGAGACTTCTTCGATGCCGATCTCGGTGATGCCGCCGAACAAGGCCGGTGTCAGCGGGCGTCCTTTCGCCTCGACCACACGGGCATCGCTAGGCGCCGTCAAGTTGCGGCCGATGGCGCGGATCACGCCGCCCTGCACCAGCACGTCGGTGTTCTGCAGCGTGCCCTGAGTGGTGGCGGTATGCACGGTAGCGCCGCGTATCAAGACCTGCTGGCCGAAGGCCGGCAATGCAAGCGTGGCCATGAGCAACGCCGCGATCGCGCGCAAACGCGGACGCACACCGGTTGCGCGGCTCATCGTGCCATCTCCTGGCCAAGCATGAAGTCCGATACTGGCTGCAGTGCGCGGTTGTGCCGGTCGTAGACCTGTGCGCCGTCGATGTACACCTGTTCGGCCAACGCATACGAACTGAAAGGGTTGCCGTTCCACATCACCACATCGCCCATCTTGCCCGGCTCCAAGGCACCGGTCTGCTGCTCGATGCCGAGCGCCTTGGCGGCGTTGCTGGTGAGCCAGCGGATGGCACGCTCGGGTGGAATCTCCATGCCGCTGCGACGCGCGTTGGCGATCACCTTGGCGGCTTCCTGGTTGAGCCGCTGGATGCCTTCTTCCGAATCCGAATGCACGATGGCGCAGCTGTTGGCCGGGCGATCGACCAGTGCGATGTTTTCCTGGATGCCGTCGAAGGCTTCCATCTTGAAGCCCCACCAATCGGCCCATAGCGCGCCGCAGACGTTTTCCTGCGCCAGGCGGTCGGCCAGCTTGTAGGCCTCCACGCCGTGATGGAAGGCCGCGATGTGGAAGCCAAATTCCTTTGAGAGATCCAGCATGGTCGCCATTTCATCGGCGCGGTAGCAGTGGATGTGCACGCGGATATCGCCGTTGATGGCGCCGGCCAAGGTGTCGAGCTTGAGATCACGCTTGCCGCCGGCATCGCCGCCGCTGTCGTTGTCGCCGCCGCTGCTCCACCAATGACGCTTCTGTGCGGTCTTCTTTTTCGGTGCGTTCTTCTGCAGATACTCGGCCGCATCGATGAACGCGGCGCGGTAGCCGGCCACGTTGCCCATGCGCGTGCCGGGGCCACCTTTCTGGCCATACACGCGTTTGGGGTTCTCGCCACAGGCCATCTTCAGGCCCCACGGCGCGCCGGGAAATTTCATGCCCTGGTAAGTGGTGGACGCCACGTTCTTGAGCGTGACGCCGCGCCCGCCGATCAGATTGGCCGAGCCCGGCAGGATCTGCAGCGAGGTGATGCCACCGGCCAGCGCGGTGCCGAAGCCGGGGTCCTGCGGCCAGATCGAATGCTCGGCCCACACGTTGGGCGTGACCGGTGCGGTCATTTCGTTGCCGTCGCTATGCGCGCTGACGCCCGGGCTGGGGTAGACGCCCAGATGCGAGTGCACATCGATGATGCCGGGCGTCACCCACTTGCCGGTGCCGTCGATGCGGCGCACATCCGCGGGCGCCTCGAGCGCCTTGCCGACAGCGGCCACCTTGCCGTCGCGAAGCAGCACGTCGGCATCGTCCAGCCGCTCGCCGGTGCCGGTCAGCACCGTGGCGTGCTGGATCAGCACCGGACCGGACGCAAGCGCTCGGTAGGTGCTGGGGTAGGGGTCTTGCACGAAGCGCGGTGCCGCAGACGCAGGCCCGCACAGCACTGCCGCGCCCAGCGCGGCGAACAGGATGGAACGCATGGATTTCCCCGGTGAAACGAAAGCGTAGGCCGCAAACCTAGCCGCCAGCGCCGTGCTTGCCAAGTGCTGAAGGTGCGGTTGCGGCTGCTTCATCACATGCAAGCGTGCATGCTGTGCCGTATTCCTCAGGGGGAGCGTCGATGATTGCCAAAACAGAGCGCAATAAGCAGGCCGATGTAGTGCTGGCTTTCTGGGAGCTGGCCGGTTCGGCCCGCTGGTTCACGCACAACGATGCGTTCGATGCCAATTTTCGCCAGCATTTCAGCGAGCAGCATTTTGCTGCTGCGCGGGGCGACTATGCGCATTGGATGGCGCGTGCCGAAGATGCGCTGGCGCTGCTGATCCTGCTCGACCAATTTCCGCGCAATGCCTTTCGCGGTAGCGCACATGCCTACGCCACCGACGGGCTGGCATTGCAGCATGCCAAGCAGGCGCTCGCCAGCGGCTTCGATCAACAGGTGTCGGCGCAATTACGCCTGTTTTTCTATCTGCCCTTCGGGCATGCCGAAGACGCCGATGAGCAGGCGCGTGCGGTGCAGCTGATCACTGCGCTGGGCGACGCCGAGAGCACCCACTCGGCGCTGGAGCATCAGCGCATTATTCAGCGCTTTGGCCGGTTTCCACACCGCAATGCGGTGCTGGGACGTGAGACCACGGCAGAAGAACAGCAGTTTCTGGATGAAGGCGGGTTTGCCGGTTGAAGACCGGCGTCGGTTAGTTGCATGCCGGCAGTTGCGGTTTGCCGTGCGGCGTCTGCAACGACAGCGCTAGCGCCGAACTAGCGTCGGCCTTGCAGTGGGTGGATGCGCGCCACGCGCAATGCCGCAACAGCGATCGCGCATGCACTAAAGAACCGATCAGCAGCCGCCCGGCAACGCTTCCGAACGCCAGGTGGGGCCTTCGCCGAGCAGTAAATAGAACCCGTAACTTTCGTAGCCGCTTTCCGACAGCACGAAATCGAGCGTGCCGTTGCCGTCGATGTCGCCGAACTGCAACAGATGCGTGCGCAGCGGCAGGTCTTCGCAATCGTCGCAGCCGCTCGCAGCGTGCCCCTTGCGGAACTGCCAGCGGCTGCCGTCATGTTCGAAGATCGCAAGCACGACGAGCACGCCGGTGGGGTTGTCCGGATTGCCGGTCTTGATCGGATGATTGGAGGTCAGCACGGCCACGCGCCGCTGCGGTTGCTGCGTATCGGTGACGATCTGCAGCGCCGCCAGATCCTGAGCGCGATCGGCATTGAACGCTGCCAGCGCCTGCGTCAGTGCCGCCGGCTTGACGCTCTTGTGCAGTTGCGCGGTCTCGCCGGCTTGGCGGAACAGCTCGGCCTGTTCGCTGGCAGTCGCCGCCCGGCCAGCAAAGCGCTTGCCGGGGTTTACGTCCACCGTCGACAGCAATGGCGAATCGGCCAACGTGGGGTTGCCCTTGATGCGCAGCTTCGCAGTGCCGCCGCACATGCTGTTGTCGTCCACCGTTAGCGCCGCAAGCCGCACGTTGCCGGCGGAAACGCCTGCATTGAAGATCTGCAGCGGCTGGCTCAGCAGCGCATTGGGCAGGGTCGATTCCTTCGCCACGCTCTTGCCGAGCCATACCGGAATGTATTCCAGCGGAGCGTCGGTCGGCTGGTTGTCGTAGGTCTGGACCAGCAGCACGGCGCGCGACGGTTCGGCTGCGTAGGCGGCCAGTGGCAGCAGTGCGGCCAGGGCGAGAGAGCGCAAGCGGGTGTGCATTGCAGCGATGTCCTTGTGCAGGTTGATCCATGAAAAAAACGGACGCTCCAAGGAGCGCCCGTTTCGGTCTGCGGTGTGCCCAAGCAGCTTGCATCTGTGCAAGTCGTGGTCGCACGGGTCACGCCAGCGCCGCACTCTACATGTGCGACTAGACGCGTGCGCGGCAGCCGCGACCCTGCAGCGACCGCCCAGTGTTGATCAGTACTTCGCCACCCCATTGTCTACTTCGTCCGACCAGGCATCGATGCCGCCGGTGACGTTGTAGACATTGGTAAAGCCCAGGCTGCGGAAATGTTCGGCCGCCTGCAGGCTGCGACCGCCGCGGTGACACAGGAATGCCAGCGGGGTGTCCTTGGGCAGCTGTTCGATCGCGGCACGCTCGTGCGCATCCAGGGTGCGGAACGGTGCGGCCACGGTGGCAAGCGCACGCTCGTCGGCCGGGCGCACGTCCACCAGGGTCAGGCTGGCGGCCTTTAGGCGGTCGTCGGCATCGCGCACCGACAGCTCCTGCACCGGCTTGGGCGCATTGGGGTTGTCGATGGCCAGGCCGCGGCCGCGGATGTCGTCCACCCAGTCGATGGTGATACCGTCGGCGCGGCGTGCGCTGGCCAGGTCGAACTGCACGCGCAGGCCGTTGGATTCGGCGGCAATGGCGTTCGGATTGGTTGGCGCTAGCTGGAAATTGGGCTGGAAATTGGCATCGATGGCCAGCGTCAGCGACGCATCCGGCGCATCGGCCAGCGCGCCCTTGAGCATCTCCACCGCAGCCGGGGTGATGGTGATCTTGGGCGGGCTGCGATCCGGCACCTGCAGGCCGAGCATGCTGCTCAGCTCGCCGCTGTCGGCCATCTGCAGGATGATGTCGCTGCCGCCGATCAGCTCGCCGTCCACGTACAGCTGCGGAATGGTCGGCCAGTCGCCATAGGCCTTGATGCCCTCGCGGATCTCCTGGTCGGCCAGTACGTTGACGTGGGCATAGTCGATGCCCAGCCCGTCCAGCACGCCGACTGCCTTGGCCGAAAAACCGCACTGCGGCATGCCGGGCTGGCCTTTCATGAAGAGCACCACGCGGCTGGATTGCAGCAGCGTATCGATACGGGAACGCAGGGCGGGATCGAGGGACATGGCAGCACTTCGGTGAGAGCGTGGAGACCGGGCATTCTACGCCGCATGGCATCATGCGGCATGACCACGCCGGAAACGCTGTATCGCATCCCCTCCCACCCCTACCGCTGGGTGGGCTTGTTCGCCCTCTCGCAGGCTGCGGTGGCGATGCTGTGGTGGCATCTGGGCTGGGTCTGGGGGCTGCCGGCGCTGCTGCTGTCGCATGCGCTGTTCGTGGTGCCGGTGTTCCTGCCGCGCGCGCGCCTGTATGCGCCGGTGCTGGCACGGCTACCCGGCCGCGTGCCGCATGTGTGGCTGACCATCGACGATGGCCCGTCCGACGACACTCCGGCCATCCTCGACCTGTTGGATGCTTGCGATGCCAAGGCCACCTTCTTCGTGGTCGGCGCGCGTGCCGAGCAGCGGCCGGAACTGGTGCGCGAGATCGTGCGCCGCGGGCACGGCATCGGCAACCACAGTCATACCCATCCGCAGGCGTGGTTCTGGGCGCTGGGGCCGCGCCGCATGGCGCAGGAAATCGGTCAGGCGCAGCGCGTGCTGGCCTGCATCACCGGCCAGGCGCCACGGCTGTACCGCTCGGTGGTGGGCATGACCAACCCCTTCGTCGCCTCGCCTCTGCGCGCGCACGGGCTGACTCGCGTGGCCTGGAGCGCGCGCGGTTTCGACGGCGTGCATTGCGAGCCGGAGACCACCATCGCGCGCATCGTGCGCGACCTGCAGCCCGGCGCCATCGTGCTGCTGCACGAAGGTGCTGCGCACGGCCATAACCTCACCATCCTGCGGGGCGTGCTGGAGGCGATGCAGGCGCGCGGATTGGTGGGGCGGCGGCCGGATTAAGCGCGACCAGGACAACGACCGTGCTCACTGCAATGCGGGCGCAATCAGTGTCGGGGCTGCATGTACCGCCTGTACACGGCAATTCCTTCGCCCCTGCC
Organism: Xanthomonas prunicola; assembly: GCF_002846205.1. GTDB lineage: Bacteria > Pseudomonadota > Gammaproteobacteria > Xanthomonadales > Xanthomonadaceae > Xanthomonas > Xanthomonas prunicola. Next base: position 1,024,739 of record NZ_PHKV01000001.1, on the reverse strand, counting down.
ATCTCTAATCGACGAGTGCTCGCTACGGGTAGCCGTCGTTCGTAGCGCATTGCTCAGCGCGGCTCGGCCACGATCAGCCAGTTGTTGAACGGCGTGTTGCCATACAGCGGCGCGAACGTGGCGTGCAGACCGGCCGCCTCCAGATGCGCTTGCAGACTGTCACGGGTGGGATAGCTGCGCGGCATGCGCTGCATCCAGCCGCTCAGATGCGCCAGCACGTCGGTGACGCGGCTGGTACGGCCGCGGCGGCTGGCATCGCCCAGCGCGCTGCGGATCACCAGCTTCGCACCGGGCGTGAGCATCTGCGCCACGCTGCGTAACAGACTGGCCTGCATGTCCGACTGCAGATACTGCAGCACATCCAGAATGGTGACGCTGCCCTGATGCTGCGGCCACGCCACACTCAGATCGACCACTTCGAACTTGGTGTTGCCCAGGTCGGACCGCTGCGCGATGTGCTGCGCGCGGCGGATCTTGGACGCATCCACATCCACGCCGTGATACGCCAGCGCCTGACCATCGGCGCGCAGCGCATGGGCAAGCAGGCCGAGCCCGCAGCCCAGATCCAGCACCGGCGCAGTGGTCTTGCGCAGCTCGGCCAGTACACCCGGATACAACGGGTCGGTGCGCAGCTTGGCCTGCGTGTAGTAGTAGTCGTAGCGGTTACCCAGCGGATGCGGCGGCAGAAACGCGCTTGCAATCTTCAATGCCTGCGCGCGGCTCATCGGTTGGGTGGCAGTGCTGTGCAATGTCGTTCCTTGGCAATCAGGCGTGGTGCGCGGCTAGCTTAGGGCCTGTCGGGCTGATTGGGGTAGGGCCGAATCATGTTTTTAAGCGGCGTAGCCGTATTCGAAGGGGCGCTCTTTTTCGACATCGCACGCGGCGAGGTGGTGCTGCGGCGGGTGTACCGACGAACGCGCGATTGCCAGCCGCATCTAGCATCAGCGAAGCAGCTGACATGACGTGCCATACGTTGTGCCGCAGATGCAGGGTCAGAGATTCGTATGCAAAGGCACAACGCAGATGTGCGCCAAACAGTGCTGGGATCTAGACAGTCGTGTCCAGGGATCCCACAGCGCCCAGCGCATCACGTGCCGCCGGCAACGCCAATGCGGTCCAACGCGCATACATCTCGCCGGAGGGGTGCAGGCCGTCGTCCACCAGCATGTCCGCCGCATCGCCGCCATCGCGGCTGGTGGCCGTGATGTCGACAAAGCGCACGCCGTGCGCGCTGCAACGGTCGGCAGCGATCGCGTTGAAGGCATCGATCTGTGCGCCGATCAGCGCGGCATCGCCGCCTTGTGCACGCGCAAACGGAGTCAGGCCCCAATCGGGAATCGACAGCACGAACACGCGTGCGGGATGGCCTTGCGCAAAGGTCATTGCACGCAGCAGCAGCGCATCGAATTGCTGGCGGTACTCATCCAGCGCGCGCCCGCGGTATTGGTTGTTGACGCCGATCAGCAGGCTCACCAATTCGAACGGGCCTTGCGGTGCAGCGGCGTCGATACCGGCCTGCAACTCGTCGGTGGTCCAGCCGGTGGTGGCGATGATCTGCGGCGGCGCCACGCTCCAGCCGTAAGCACGCAACCCATCCGCCAATTGCATCGGCCAGCGCTGGGCAGGCGCGACGCCTTCGCCGATGGTGTACGAATCGCCGAGCGCCAGATAGCGCAGCGGCATGCCAAGCGCCGCCATCACGCCACGCTGCGCGACTTGAGCGGAACCACCTTGGTGACCGCTTCGGCGCGGCGTGCCAATGCGCGGTCGATGCGGGCGAATACATCGCGCATCACGCTGGCTTCCGGCATCAAGGTCACGCGGAAGTGATGACGGTACGGCACGTTGAAACTGGAGCCTGGGACGACCAGCACACCTTCTTCATTCATCAGGTCGAGTGCGAACGCGTGATCGTCGAAGTTGCGCGCCGCCGCACCCACCACCGCCGGGAACGCGTACAGCGCACCGGCCGGTGCCACCAGCGACAGATGCTCGCTGGCCGCGCAGGCCTCGATCACCGCGCGGCGGGTTTCATACAAACGACCACCGGGAGCGCACAACGCCGAAATGGTGTCCGGCCCGTTCACCGCCGCATCGATGGCGTACTGGCCCGGCACGTTGGCGCACAGGCGCAGCGCGCCGAGCAGGTCCATCGCGTTGCGCAGGTCGTTGATGCGTGCCTGATCGCCCGACAGCAGTGCCCAGCCCACCCGCCAACCGCAGGCGCGATGCACCTTGCTCAGGCCACTGAAGGTGATGCACGGGTGCGCACCAGCCAGCGGTGCCACCGGCACGAAGGCGGCGGCGTCGTAGAGCACCTGGTCGTAGATCTCATCGACCATCAGCAGCAGATTGTGCTTGGTGGCGATCGCCACGATGCGCTCCAGCAGCTCGCGCGAATAACTGGCGCCGCTGGGGTTGTTCGGATTGATCAGCACGATGGCGCGGGTGCGCGAGGACACCAGCGTCTCGATCTCCACCGGGTCCGGCTGGAAGCCATTCTCCGGCGCGCAGCGGTAATACACCGGGCGGCCGTCGTTGAGAATGGTCGCCGCCGACCACAGTGGGTAGTCGGGCGAGGGCACCAGCACTTCGTCGCCGGGGTTGAGCAGCGCACGCAGCGACAGGTCGATCAGCTCGCTGACGCCGTTGCCGATGAAGATGCGGTCTGGATGCGCATCCGGATGCTGGCGCCGCGCATACGCCTTGGCGACCGCTTCGCGCGCTTCCGGCAGGCCTTGCTGATGGGTATACGGATCGGTGCGGCCCATGTCGTCGGCGATCGCACGCTGCAGATGCTCCGGGGCACGGAACCCGAACGCACCGGGGTTACCGATATTGAGCTTGATCAGCTTGCGGCCCTGCGCCTCCAACTCCCGCGCTCGTCTGGCCAGTTCGCCCCGGATTTCGTAGCGGACTTCGGACAGACGCTCACGAATCGCGAGCGGCTTTTGCGGGGCAGTGGACATGCGACGGGCCGGTGGTAGGCGTGAGGCTTGGCATGGTATCGGAAATATGACAGGCGGATATGCTTGCATCGGCAACGATGTCAATAGGGGCATGTGAGCCGCGTGGCAGGACCGGATTGCACAAGCCGCTGCGGCCGGCCAGCTAGAATCGCCCCATGAGCAACGCATCCCCTGATTACCCCACCCTCCAATCCATCGGCTGGCCCTGGCCCGGGCCGCCCGAAGAGGCGGCTTGGCAGGCGGTGTTCGCCGCGCATCCGCAGGCGATGCCGGCGCGGGTGGTGGAACAGCACCGCACCGGCTATGTGGTGGCCGATACGCCGGAGGCCAGTCTCAAGGCCGAGTCGCTGCCGGAGTGGCAGCGGCCGCGGTTCCCGAGCCATGAGCGGGCGGCGGTGGGCGATTGGGTGTTGATGGAGGGCAAGCGCATTGTGGCGTTGCTGGCGCGGCGCACCTCGATCAAGCGCGGGGCGGCCGGCGAGCATTACCACCAGCAGGTGATTGCGGCCAATATCGATACGGTGTTCATCGTGTGCGGGCTGGATGCGGACTTCAATCCGCGCCGCATCGAGCGCTATCTGCTGTTGGTAGGCGGTGGCGGTGCGCAGCCGGTGGTGGTGCTGACCAAGGCCGATCAGACCGAGTACGCCGAGGACGCATTGGCGGTGCTGGAGGAACTGGAAGCGCAGAACATCCCGCTGCGTGCGGTCAATGCCAAGGATCCGGAAAGCGTGGCGGCGTTGCGGCCGTGGCTGGGCGATGGCCGTACCGCGGTGCTGGTGGGCTCGTCCGGTGCCGGCAAGTCGACGCTGACCAATACCTTGCTCGGCACGCAGAGGATGAAGACCAATGCGGTGCGCGAGAACGATTCGCGCGGTCGGCATACCACCACCCACCGTGCGTTGATTCCGTTGCCGTCCGGTGCCTGCCTGATCGATACGCCCGGCATGCGCGAGCTCAAACCGACCGGCGAAGAGGATCTTGCTGAAGGCGGTTTTTCGGATGTGGAGGCGTTGGCGGCACAGTGCCGCTTCAACGACTGTGCGCATATCGCCGAGCCCGGCTGTGCGGTGCGGGCAGCAATCGAGGCCGGCGAGCTGGATCCGGAGCGGGTGGCCAATTACATGAAGCTGCGCGTGGAAGTGACCGCTGCGGCCGAAAAGCTCGCCATCCGCGTCGCCCAGAACGCCCGTGGCAAGGGCTCGGGCAAGCGGCCGGCCAGCGTCGATCGTTCCGGACGGCGCTGATGCCAGCGCGCAAGGGGCCGCCGGACATCGTCCACCACGCGGCGCTGGATGCGCGCCTGGTCAAGGCCGTGCGCGGTGTGCGCCTGCTCGCCCTGGCGAGTTGGCCGCGCTCGCTGCAGGAGCCGTTTCTGCAGAGTGTGGCGCGCGGGCAGCCGGAATTGCCGCAGGTCGATTACCCAACGCTGGAGTTCGGCGACACCCGGCGCGAACTGGCCGCCATCGCCAAGGACGCCGATCCGCATCATCCGCTGGGCGCGTACCTGATCGATTCGGCGCATAGCTGGAGTCTTGCGGCCGGTTTGCTGGAATCGTTGGGCACCCGCGCGGTCAGCGATTACTCGGCGCAGTTGTTCGGCGTGCCCGACGATCCGATGCCGGGCAACGGGCCAAGCACGCGCGAAGCAGCACGGCATTTCATCCAGATCGCGCAGGAACTGGATCGCGAGCTGATGGCGCCGGAAGAGCAGGTGCCGGTGTCGGCGACGGCATTGCGCATGCAGTTGCAGAACGACCTGGATGCGTTCTTCGAAGGGCGCGTGATCACCGTCGTGCTCGACCCGGATCTGCTCGCCAAGGCGGCTGCCGGCGCGCACCGTATCCGCTTGCGCACCGGTGCGACGTTCAGCGATTACGACCGCGCGCAGTTGTTCCATCACGAAGCGCTGGTGCATTCGCTGACTGCGCTCAACGGGCGCGCGCAGGTACATCTGCCTAGCCTGGGAATTTCCTCGCCGCGCACGACCGCCACGCAGGAGGGCTTGGCCACATTCGCCGAGCAGATCACCGGCAGCATCGATATCGAACGCATGAAGCGCATCAGCCTGCGCATCGAAGCGATTGCGATGGCGCGCTCGGGTGCGGATTTCATCGAGGTCTTCCGCTATTTCACCGCAGGCGGGCAGAGCGCTGCAGAAAGTTTTTCATCGGCGCAGCGCGTGTTCCGCGGCGTGCCGACCAGTGGGGGCGGCGCCTTCACCAAGGACACCGTGTATCTGCGTGGCCTGGTGGCGGTGCATACCTTCTTCCGCCACTCATTGCAGCGCGACCAGCTGCAGCTCTGCCGCTACCTGTTCGCCGGCAAGATGGCGCTTGGCGATGTGGCGCGCTTTGCACCGTTGTTCGACAGCGGCGTCCTGGTCGCCCCACGCTGGCTGCCGCCGTGGGTGAGCCGCGTCAGCGGGCTGGCCGGCATGCTGGCGTTCTCGTTGTTCGCCAACCGCATCCGCATGGACCAGCTGCAGCCGCCGGCAATGAATGTGTGAGGCAAGCCGCGGCGCGCAGCTTCACCGCATCGCGACGAAACTAATTCATTTATGAATAAATTAGGTGCTCGCCACGTGCTCTACACGAGGCTGCAACGGACTGAATTGCACACTGGCCGCCTTGCCCAATCGGGCCACGACACGAGGCAACGCGATGAAAGTTCTAATGGTGCTGACGTCCCACGACCAGCTCGGCGATACGGGTAAGAAGACCGGCTTCTGGCTGGAAGAATTCGCTGCGCCGTATTATGTGTTCAAGGATGCGGGTGCGGACATCACCCTGGTCTCGCCCAAGGGTGGCCAGCCGCCGCTGGACCCCAAGAGCGACGAACCCGACGCGCAGACCGACGCCACCAAGCGCTTCAAGCAGGACCCGGATGCGCAGAAGGCGCTGGGAAGCACGCACCGCCTGGCCGACATCAACGCTGGCGATTTCGATGTGCTGTTCTACCCGGGCGGTCACGGCCCGCTGTGGGATCTGGCCGAAGATGCGGATTCCATCGCGCTGATCGAAGCATTCGCCAAGGCCAACAAGCCGCACGGCCTGGTTTGCCATGCACCGGGCGCGCTGCGTCGGGTCAAGGGCAGCGACGGCAAGCCGCTGGTCAGTGGCCGCCGCGTCACCGGCTTCACCAATGGCGAAGAAGAGGGCGTGGGCCTGACCAAGATCGTGCCGTTCCTGGTTGAAGACGTGCTGACCGAACTCGGCGGCAAGTACGAAAAGGGCGCGGATTGGGGCGTGCACGTGGTCACCGACGGCACCCTGGTCACGGGCCAGAACCCGGCTTCGTCGGAGAAGACCGCAGAAACCTTGCTCGAATTGGCGAAGCGCTGATCTTGCAGGGCTACTGATCCTGCAAACGTTCCTTCCATGAGCGAGCCAAGCCCGGCACGCACGCCACTGGCGCGCGTGCCGGGATGCGGAGCGGTGATTGGGGTGAGGTGCGATTTAGAGCAGCTAACAAAACTACTGCGCAGCCGCCAGGCGGGCGCGGCCGGTGCTCGGAATCGGCATGTACCACTCACTCGTACACTCGGGTTCCTGCGCGCCGTCCGCGCCCACCTGACGGCTGCTCGCTACGTTTTGTTAGCCGCTCTTACCAGACACCGCCGCAAATTACCGCCACCCAGCACCAGGTGCACGCATTAGAGCGTGTTATGTACTTTGAGGTGAGTGCGAAGCGTGCTGTGGCGCGTCGAGACAAGGCGTGCGCTGCGGCCCAGGTGGCCGCCTGGGTAAGGCGCGCAACGCGGTATCGGCGCGCCACAGCGCGCTTCCCGGAGGGTTGGCCGTCAGCGGCACGGAGCAGGCGCCGCGCGGCTTGCCTTGGCGCCCGCTCCGTGCCGCTGACGGCCAACGCATCTCATCTCAAAGTGCTTCACACGCTCTAGGCACCGCGCTGCAACCAACGCACGCCGTAAGCCGGAAGCACAAGCGATACGCCATCACGCGATGCCGCGTTATCCGCATCATCGCCGATCGCCAACAGCTTCCATCCATCACCGATCGCCGCAAGCTCCACCTCAAGCGACTGATCGCTGAAGTTATGCACTGCGACAAAGCGGTCACCACGCGTCAACGCGAACAGGCGGGGATCATTCAGCGCGACGCTGCCCAGTGCCTGGTCTGCAGCCAACGCGTCTAACGCGGCACGCTGCTGGATCAATCCACGCAAACGGCGGTACACCGTGCCGCTCAAGCTCTGTGCATCGTGCCGTTGCGCAGCAAGCTGCCAATCCATCGCCGGCCGATGCAACCAACGGCCTTCATGCTGGCGATGGGGATCGTCGCGGTAGCCGGGGTCATTGACCATCGCCAATTCGTCGCCCATGTAGATCAGCGGCACACCTGGCATGGCAAGCGCGATGGCATACAGCAGCACCAGCCGATTCACCGCAACCGCCAACGCCGCCGCATCGCCTGCCTCCTGCGCGGCCTGGATGCCTGCCAGTGCCGCTGCCATGCCGTTGGTGCCATGCACGCCGTCGCCGCTGCTCTGGAAACTCTCGCCGCGCGCGTAGCTGCCCGGCACGTCATTGGCATAGAAACGTGCCACATGACGCAGCGAAAACGGCGGTTGCGCCGTACTGCCCGAGGCTTCGTGCTGCAGCACATTCCAGCCGATATCGTCGTGGCAACGCACATAACTCAGCCATGCACAATCACGCGGCAACGGCGGGCTGTGCGCAATGACGTTGTGCAGGATATCGCCGCGTTGCAATGCCAGTGCCGACCATCCGGCCGCCATCAACGTGCTGTGGTACGCCAGATGGCATTCGTGGCCTTGGTCCGCGCCGCTGCCGAAATACGGCGGCAGTTGCGTCATCGGCACGATCGCCTCGGCCTTCATGACCACTGCCGGGGCGATGATATCGGTGACCGCGCGCAACGCCACCAGCAAGGTGTGCGCCTCGGGCTGGTTCATGCAATCGGTGCCGGTGCGCTTCCACAGATAGGCAGTGGAATCCAGGCGGAATGCTTCCACGCCCAGATTGGCCAGCCGCAACATCGCCAGCGCCATGTCGCCGAAGACGGCAGGATTGCTCCAGTTCAAATCCCATTGATACGGATAGAACGTGGTCCACATCCACTGCCCGGTATCGTCCACCCAGGTGAAGTTGCCGGGCGCAGTGTGCGGAAACACCTGCCCCAAGCTACTTTCGTACTGGTCGGGCAGGGTGCGGTCGGCAAAGTGATGGTAGTAATCCAGATAACGTGCATCGCCGGCGCGCGCGGCCAGTGCCCAGGCGTGATCGTCGGCGGTGTGGTTGAGCACGAAGTCCGCGCACAGGCTGATGTCAGCCTCGCGCAGGCGGCTGGTGAGTGCGACCAGATCGTCGTTGGTGCCCAGCGTGGGCTCCACTTGGCCGTAATCGCTGACCGCAAAGCCGCCATCATTGTCGCCGGCCCGTGCGCGCAGGAAGGGCAGCAGATGCAGATAACGCACCCCGAGTTCCTGCAGATACGGCACGCGCTCGGCCACGCCTTGCAGCGTGCCGGCAAAGCGGTCTGCGTAAGCGCTGTAGCCAAGCATGTGCTGCGCACCGAACCAGCCGGCGTGTCGTGTGCTGTCGAGCGTTTGCAACGCTTGCGGGCGTTGCCGGGCGAGATCGCCCAGCGCGCCCAGCCACTGCGTCAACCACGTCGCATAGTCGGTACGCTGGCCATACAGCGTCTGCAAGGCAACCAGTAAACGCGGTGCGTGCTGGTCGTAGCGCGCCATCACAATTGCGGCGCGTTGCGGATCCAGCGGCGCGGCGAAGGCCGCGCGCAGTGCAGTGGAATCGATCGGGGAGGTGCTCATTGGAAGCCGCCGGGCAGGACCCGGCGCGGGGTCCTTAGAAGTCGTAACGCAGGCTGATGCTGGTGGTGCGGCCGGCAATCGAACGCGCGCGGATGATGCCATTGGCCGGAATGGTCGCTTCTTCGGCTTCGGTCAGGCCAAAGGTGTTGAACAGGTTGTTGACGTTGAGTGCGACAGTGAGTGCATCGGTCACGCGGTAGTCGCCGAACAGGTTCACCTGCGTGTAGCCGGGCATCTTCAACTGATTGGAATCCTGCGTGTAGGCATCGGTGGTGCCGATCAGGTTCACGCCAAACAGGTAGTGATCGCCGCGATAGCTGGGTGTCAGCTGCCACACCACATCGGCCTGCCGACGCGGCACATTGCCGGTGTTTTCCGGGGTGATCTGGTCCCGCGCGATTTCTGCATCGGTCCAGGTCAGGCCACCGTTGACGGTGAAACCTTGGTAGCGGTAGCTGGCTTCCAGCTCCACACCATGCGCTTGGTAGCTGCGGTTGAAGAAACGCTGGCTGGTGATTTCGAAGTTTTGTTCCTGGGTGCGTGCAGAGAACGCGGTGGCGAACAGGCTCAGCCCGTCGCGGCGCCATTTCAGGCCGGCCTCGGCCTGGCGCACCACGTTGACGCCTTCATTGGAAGACACCGACCCGTCGTCGCGGACCACGCCGAACAACAGCCGGTCTGCGTTGGCGCGTGCGCCGCGGCTGATGCGTGCAAAGGCACCCAGGTCGTCGTTGATCAAGTAATTGCCGCCCAACGAGTACGACAAGTAGTTCCAGTCGTATTTCACCGGACGCGAGTTGGCGGTGTCGACGGTGGATACGCGTTGTTCCACCGGCTGGATCACGCCATCGCCGTTGACATCCAGATTCTGCGCGATGGCAGTGCCGTTGTAGCTGCCGCGCGCATCGCCCATGTCGTAACGCAGGCTGCCGTCGACGCTGAACTTGCCGCTGTCGAAGGTGAGCGCAACATAGGGGGCGTTGACGTCGTAACGCACGTCGTAGCTGCGGGTGACACAGCAGTCGCCCCAGAACGGCGTGCCGTACGCGTACAGGCCGCCACGCGACAGCGAAGTGCCGTTGGCGTCGACGACATTGAGCAGGCGCGACTCGCGGCCCAGGCTCTGCACGTACGAATCCCAGGTCCAGTCCATGTCGATGGTCTGGCGCGAGGTGTAATAGCCCATGCGCAGATTCAACGTGCGGCCATCGCCACCGAATTCGCGCGAGACGCTCAGGTCGTTGACCACGTTGCCCAGGTCGTTGATCGCCACGTTGAACAAGTGCGTGCGCACGGCCAATCCGGAGTAGGCCTGGCCAACCTGCGGGCCGGTGGCCTGGATCAGTTGCGCGCCGCTGCCACCAATGGCGGCCGCCAACGTCGCAGCGTCGCTGACTTCGACCGGGAAGGGGCTGACGAAGCGGCCACTGTTGTCGGCGATGCGGAATTTCTCGCTCAGGTTCCAGCCATTGCCGAGGTCGAACCAGGCTTCGGCGCCCAGCGTGCGCGAGATGGGATGCATGCCATCGCTGAGGTTGGTGCTGCGTGGCCCGTTGTTGCCGTCCAGGCCGATGTCGCTGCGGAAATTCGGGCTGTACAAGGTGTCGCGGCCGGGATCGAAGCCGGGCAGGCGGCCCAGGTCGGGGGAGCCGTCGCTGCCGCGCACCGAGGTTGGCACTGGCAGGTAGCCGGCGGCGCGGTCGTTGAGGTATTTGCCGTACAAGCGGACATACCCGTTGTCGAACAGGCGGGTCAGGTTGGCCTTGAGCTGGCCACCCTTGTCGGTGCCGTAGCCGGCGTCGCGAATGCCGTCGCCCTGGCGAAAGAAGCCGCCGATATTGAACTGCCACTGCTCGGCGAACGGTGCGCCGTAATCGAAATCGATGCGGGTGTTGTCGTAGTCCAGACCGCGGCTCACGCCGACGCTGCCGCCTGCAGTGTCACCGGTCTTGCTGATGAAGTTGATGATGCCGCCGGGCGCATTGCTGGTGAAGGTGGACGCCGAACCGCCGCGGATGGCCTCGATGCGGTCCAGGGTGAAATCCGAGCGCAGGAAAATGTCGGAGTTGCCGAAGGCGATATCGCCGAACTCCATGACCGGCAGGCCGTCTTCCTGCAGCTGCAGGAACTTGGCGCCACCGGAGGCCACCGGCAAGCCGCGCACGGCGATGTTGGCATTGCCTTCGCCACCGCTGGATTCGGAGCGAATGCCGGGAATGTTGCGGAAGATTTCTGCGGTACTGCGTGGCGCCGATTGTTCGATCGCCTCGGCGCCGACGGTGCTGACCGAGACGCTGGATTTCAGCTTGGTGGTGGCGGTGGAGGTGCCGGTGACGAACACCGAATCCAGGTTGACCGCGGCGCTGTCGGCAGCCGGCGGCGTGGCCGGCGCAGCGGCGGCGGTGTCCTGGGCCAGCGCGGCAGGCGCGCACAGGCAGGAAACGACCGCACAGGCCAGGGCATGCAGGCGCAGGGTGTGCAAGGTGGACATTGCGATTCTCTCTCTCACGGATGGTGGTGTGCCGACGCCTGCATCGTCCCCTCCCAGGGAGTGGCCGTGTGGCCTGCAGTGCGAGCGCAGTAATACGCTGCACTACAATCGATTGCAATCTTGCAGTGCAACATGTGGACCGAGTGAATAAGCCAAAGACATAAAGTGCGTCGATGTGTTGCGGCGCAGCGTTACAATCGATTGCAATGCCGGCAGGGTACAGTGCGCTGCGGCCACTGGGAGCCGCACCGATGCCCAGGGCTCTGCATGTCGTCGACCGTTCCTCCGCTCTCTTTCGCGCGCATCCTGGCGCTCAATGCCGGATTTTTCGGCGTGCAGTACAGCTTTGGGCTGCAGCAGAGCAACATGAGCCCGATCTACAACTATCTGGGCGCCGACCACGCCAACCTGCCGTACCTGTGGCTGGCCGGGCCGATCACCGGCCTGGTGCTGCAGCCGTTCGTGGGAGCCTGGAGCGACCGCTCGGTCACGCGTTGGGGCCGGCGCATGCCGTACATGGTGCTGGGCGCGCTGGTATGCAGCCTGTGCCTGCTGGCGATGCCATTCAGTACCGCGCTGTGGATGGCGGTGTGCCTGCTGTGGATGCTGGATGCAGCCAACAACGTGGCCATGGAGCCTTACCGTGCGCTGGTGAGCGACGTGCTGGCACCGCCGCAGCGGCCGCTGGGCTATCTCACCCAAAGCGCGTTTACCGGCCTGGCGCAGACGTTGGCCTACCTCACGCCGCCGCTGCTGGTATGGATGGGCATGAATCAGGACGCCGCCAATGCGCACCATATTCCTTACGTCACCATCGCCGCGTTCGTGATCGGCGCGGGTTTTTCCGCTGCATCGATTCTGCTCACGGCGCGCAGTGTGCGCGAGCCGGCGATCCCGCCAGCGGAGATCGCACGCATGCGCCAGACCGGCGCTGGCCTGGGAGCAACCGTGCGCGAAATCGGCAGCGCGTTGCGCCAGATGCCACCGACCATGCGCCAGTTGGCGCCGGTGATGCTGTTCCAGTGGTACGGGATCTTTTGCTATTGGCAGTACATCGTGCTGTCGCTGTCGACCACGTTGTTCGGCACCACCGACGCCACCTCGCATGGTTTCCGCGAGGCCGGCCTGGTCAATGGGCAGATCGGCGGTTTCTACAATTTCGTCGCGTTCCTGGCGGCATTTGCGATGGTGCCGGTGGTGCGCCGCTTCGGCCCCAAGTACACGCATGCGGCCTGCCTGGTCGCCGCCGGCATCGGCATGTGGCTGCTGCCGGGGATCGAGAGCCGTTGGCTGATGTTGCTGCCAATGATCGGCATCGGCCTGGCCTGGGCCAGCATGATGGGCAACCCCTACCTGATGCTGGCCGACAGCATCCCGCCCGAGCGCACTGGCGTGTACATGGGCTTGTTCAACCTGTTCATCGTGCTGCCGATGCTGATCCAGATCGTCACCTTGCCGCTGTATTACGACCGCCTGCTGCACGGCGACCCGCGCAACGTGATCCGCCTGGCCGGCGGGCTGATGCTGGCAGCCGCAGTGGCGATGCTGTGCGTGCGCTTGCGTAAGCCCAAGGCAGTGTTGGCGTAGCCGTTCGGCGCGTCGTCGTCGGTGCCGACGACGAGGACGTCGTCAGTCGAGAGACAGACGTGCCACGCCCAGATGCACGCTCTTACGACCCCCCAATTCCGACTGCCCAATCCCGCTTCACGCCGACTCGCGCACCACCAGCTTCACCGGCATCTCGACCGATTGCACCGGCTCGCCGGCAATCAGCGCCAGCAGGCGGTCCACCAGGAGCCGCGCGGCCAGACCCAGATCTTGCTGCACGGTGGTCAATGGCGGCTGGCTGTAGGCAGCCAGCGGGATATCGTCGAAGCCCACCAGCGAGATGTCCTGCGGTACGCGGTGGCCGGCCTCGACCAGTGCGCGGATCGCGCCCACGGCGATCACGTCCGAGGCAGCAAACAAGCCATCGGGCGGATCGGCCTTCTTGAGCATCGCGCGGGTGAGGCGGTAAGCATCTTCGCTGACGAAATGGCTGCGCGCGTGCAGCCGCGTATCGAATTCCAGCCCGTGCCGTTCCAGCGCGTGGCGGTAGCCGGCAAAGCGCGGCGCCACCTCGGGCAACTGGTCATCGCCGAGGAAGGCGATGCGCTGGCGGCCGCTGGCGATGAGATGTTCGGTCGCCAGCACGCCGCCCTGGAAATTGTCGCTGCCCACGCTGATGTACGACTGCCCATCGATCCGGCTGCCCCACACCGCCATCGGCAGGCCGTCGCGTGCGGCCGCATCCAGCGCGGCATGTTCGGAACTTTGCCCGAGCACGATGACGCCGTCGGAGCGGCTGCCGCGCGCAAGTTGTTCCACCCAGCCGTCCTGATGCCGGTCCAGTTTGGAGAGCAGCATGCTGTAGCCGCGCCCGGTGAGTTCTTCTGCCAGTAGCGCCAGCATGGTCATCAGGAACGGGTCCGAGAGCGGCTGATCCAGCGCATGCATCATCGGTACCGCCACGCTCACCGTGTTGGAGCGTTTGGCGCGCAGGCTGCGTGCCACCGGGTCGACCTGGTAGCCGGCATCGGCAGCAATCTGCTTGATGTAGGCACGCGTGCGTTCTGCCACGACCGGGCTGCCTGCCAGGGCGCGCGACACGGTGGACTCGGACACGCCTGCCATGCGGGCAATGTCGGCCATCTGCGGGCGGGCAGTGAGCGTGGTGCGTTCTGAAGGTTTGGCCATGGCAGCGCGCTGCGGAAAAGCCAGAGTGTAATCAGTTCGCACTAGAGGCGGGTTGTTCGCGCGGTGGCGGCCGCTTGCGCGCAGCTGCGCGTGGGTGCTGCGGCTTGATGCGCGCCCTGGGTCTGCAGGCACGCCGGCTGCGCAAGTCCGGCACGCGTTGATGCGCGCGTGACGTGGCATGCGTGGCACATGACGTCACTGCATGGCAGCAATTGCGCAGCCGTGCCGGCAGCTCAGCCCATGTAGAGCCCGCCATTGACCGCGTAATCGGCGCCGGTGACATAGGCAGCCTCATCAGACGCAAGCCAGGCACACAGGCCGGCAACTTCGATGGGTTTGCCGAGCCGGCGCACCGGCACCGAGGTGGCCAGGCGATCGAGCACATCCGGGGGAAAGCTGCTGATCGAGGCGCTGGCGATATAGCCCGGCGAGATGGTGTTGACGGTGACCCCGCGCGAGGCGACCTCTTGCGCCAACGCGCGACTGAAGCCGTGCATCGCCGCCTTGGCAGTGGCGAAATTGATCTGCCCGATCTGGCCCTTGTGCGCGCTGACCGAGCCGATGTTGACGATGCGTCCCCAGCTGCGCGACGTCATGCCATCGACCACCTGCTTGGTGATGTTGAACAAAGAGTGCAGGTTGCTGGCGATCACCGCATTCCAATCGTCGCGTGTCATCTGCCGAAACAAGGTGTCGCGGCTGCCGCCGGCATTGTTCACCAGCACATCGATCTCGCCGACTTCGGCCTTGACCTTGGCGAACGCGGCGACGGTGGACTCCCAATCGGCAGCATTGCCTTCGGAGGCCACGAAATCGAAGCCCAGCTCGCGCTGCTCGCGCAACCACGCCGCCTTGCGCGGCGAATTGGGCCCGCAACCGGCAACCACGGTATGCCCGCTGCGCGCCAGTTTCTGGCAGATCGCGGTGCCGACACTGCCCATGCCACTGGTGACGTATGCGATGCGGAGAGTCATTGGGTGTAACTCCTTCGGAGTTGGGGATTCGGGATTGGGGATAACGGGGTTTGCAAGAGCGGGCATCGGTATTGGCTTTTGCGAATCTCCAATCCCGAATGCCAAATCCCGGAAGCTGTCAGCGCGCCAACGGAAACAAGCCAAACAACAATCCGCCGGCCAGCATCAACATCGAAATCAGCACCGCCCACTTGAGCGTGAAGCGTTGATGGTCGGCAAAGTCGACCTTGGCCAAACCGACCAGCAGATAGGTCGATGGCACCAAGGGGCTGAGCAGGTGCACCGGCTGGCCGGCGAGCGAAGCGCGGGCCATTTCCACCGGGGTGATGCCGTAGTGGCCTGCGGCTTCGGACAGGATCGGCAGCACGCCGAAATAGAATGCGTCGTTAGACATGAAGAACGTAAACGGCATGCTGACGATCGCCGTGATCACCGCCAGATAGGGGCCCCAGCTGTCGGGAATGACAGCCAGAAAACTGCGCGACATCGCTTCGACCATGCCGGTGTTGGACAAGATGCCGGTGAAGATACCCGCGGCGAAAATCAGCGATACCACCGACAACACGTTGCCGGCGTGATTGACCAAGCGGCGGCGCTGCTCGGCCAGATTCGGGTAATTGATCATCAGTGCCAGCGCGAAGCCGATCATGAACAACACCGGCATCGGCAGCACGCCCTTCACCAGCGCGCCCATCAAGGCCAACGTCAACAGCAGATTCACCCACAGCAACTTCGGCCGCTTCATGTCCTCGGTGTCTTCAACGCGCGGCAGGGCGTCGTTGTCTTCGGGGATGCTGGTGTCCAGCCAGTTGCCGTCGGCCGGCAGGCGCACCACGCCCAGGCGGCGCCGTTCGCGCATGCCCAGATACCAGGCCAGCGTGAGGATGCCGGCGATTGCCAACACCATGGCCGGCACCAACGGCACGAACACATCGGCAGGATCCACATGCAACGCCGTCGCGGCGCGGGCGGTCGGGCCGCCCCATGGGGTCAGGTTCATCACGCCGCTGGACAGGATGGTCACGCAGGTCAGGTTGAGCGCGTTCATGCCCAGGCGCTGGTACAGCGGCAACATCGCAGAGACGGTGATCATGTACGTGGTGGAGCCGTCGCCGTCGAGCGAGATCAGCAGCGCCAGGATCGCCGTGCCCATCACGATCTTGAGCGGGTCGCCCTTGACCAGACGCAGGATGCGGCCGACCAATGGGTCGAACAGCCCGGCATCGATCATCACCCCGAAATACAGGATGGCGAACATCAGCATCACGCCGGTGGGCGCGATCTTCTTGATGCCCTCGAGCATCATCTCGTTGATGCCGGTGCCGAAGCCGCCCAGCAGCGCGAACACGATCGGCACCGTGATCAGAGCCACCAGCGGCGACAGCCGCTTGCTCATGATCAAGTACATGAAGGTGATCACCATTCCGAAACCGAGCGCGGTCAGCATGCGGGCGAATCCTTTGAGGCGTACAGCAGGGGGAGAGTGAAGCGCATCGCCACACAGGGTGTGCAGCGATGACCAGGCAGGCGTGCGGTTGCTACTGCACGCACGCTACTTGGCGCAGACAACGCGTTGCGCGTGATCGCACCAGTGCGCGCGAACGACGTGCGCACATCAATATTTCTGATGACCGGTGCGATGCAGCTGCACATCAGAAATCGTATTGAAAGCGGCCGGTGACCGCCCGCGTGTGATCGACCACTGCGTCGGAGAGACGATTTCGGTTGTGGCTGTCGATCAGGTTGAGCATCACGCGCAGGTTAGGTTTGAAATACCAGTTGCCGCCCAGCGTCCACGACTGCGTGCTGGCATTCATGAAGTCTGGTTGCCCATCCAGATGCTGGTCGCCGCGCATGTAGTCGTAGCGCAGTGCCAGCTCGAACGCACCGGAGGGGCGGTTGGGGGTGGCGATGCGGCTGAAGCGGCCGGTCTTGCGGTCGTAACCGCGCGATTCGCCGGTGACGAACCAGCTGACCAACCCGTAGCTGGCCAGCACCTTGGCATGCTGCGCGCCGTCGTCGAGCAGGCCGCCACTGAATTCGCTCTGCCACGACCATGGGCCGAGCACTTCGGCATATTCCAGTGACCATTTGTCGAAATCGGTATCGCGGCCATCGGCAAAGCGCGCCAGGGTGATGCGGCTGTTGTTGGCCAGATCGTTTTCCGGACGCGGGCGGATCAGCAGCGATGCCGCGCCACCACTACCGGGATGCGAATAGCGCTCGTGCGCCAGCGACAGACCTAGGTGACGCAAGCGCGCCTCGCCCATGTCCGGTGCATAGGTCAGACGCGTACCGAGCGCACCGCCCTTGGTCGACGAATTGTCGATGCTTTCCAGGCTGTAGGCCGACGTGGACCAGGTTGCATCCGGGCGATTGGCCTGCCACGAAATGGCTTTGCGGTAGATCGGCGCCAGCGTGGTCGAGGCGTAGCCGCGTTCCAGAAACGGGCCGTAGTTGGAGCCGGTGCGATCGTCCAGCGAGAAGTACTGCTTGAACTGGCCAACGGTCAGCGTGCCGGCCGAAAATTTCTTGGCGATATAGACATCGCGTGCCAGGATGCCGCGGCTACCGGCTTCGTACTGCAGGCCGGCGAAATCTGCCTCGGCCTTGTAATTGAACCCGTAGAACTTGCCGGACACATCCAGCCACACGCGGCGGAACTGGGTGTCGTTGCGTTCGGGCGCACCGCGGTCGTCATTGCCGAATACGGTGAAGTCCCAATGCACACGCCCGCCGATTTCGGCAGTGACCGGGCTGGCTTCATCGGCTGCATATGCCGTTGGTGCCAGGCAGATCGCCGCGCAGGCGCCGAAGGCACGCAGACGCAAAGTGTCGTTGCTCACAGACCCTCCCAGGTACATGTGTGAATCACGTTGACGATGCACCGCACAACCGCCGCGGCGCGTTGGCAGCAGCCTATTCCTGGGAAGCTGTCATGGACCTGTCGTGGCTTGAGAATGGGGAGTCGGGAATGGGGAATCGCAAGAGCGTTAAGAGCTTTTATCCGCGAGGACTGTTACCTTCCGGCCGCGGCCAACCGCTGTTCCGATTCCCCATCCCCCATTCACCATTCCCCGCCTCATGCGCCTGCTCCTAGTCGAAGACAACGCCGATCTCGCCGATGCCATCGTGCGGCGCATGCGCCGTAGCGGGCATGCGGTGGATTGGCAGGCCGATGGGTTGGCGGCGGCGAGTGTGTTGCGGTATCAAAGCTTTGATCTGGTGGTGCTGGATATCGGGTTGCCCAAGCTCGATGGGTTGCGGGTGCTGGCCGGCATGCGCGAGCGGGGCGACACCACGCCGGTGTTGATGTTGACCGCACGCGATGGCATCGAAGACCGCGTGCAGGCGCTGGATGTCGGTGCGGACGACTACCTGGGCAAGCCGTTCGACTTTCGCGAGTTCGAGGCGCGTTGCCGCGTGTTGCTGCGGCGTAATCGCGGCCAGGCCAGCGAGGTGGTGCAGATCGGCGGCTTCGTGTTCGACAACGCCGCGCACACGCTGATGCTGGACGGCGTGCCGATCGAGCTACCCAATCGCGAATATCGCCTGTTCGAAATCCTGATCGGTCGCCTCGGGCAAGTGGTCGGCAAGGACGAGATCGGCAACGGCTTGTTCGGCTTCGACGACGATGCCGGCCCCAATGCGATCGAGCTGTATGTCGGGCGGCTGCGACGCAAACTGGCCGCGGCACCGTTGCGCATCGTGACCGTGCGTGGCGCCGGCTACAAACTCGAAGAAGCCGACCCACATGCGCCGATGGAGCCAGGCATCGATGGCTGAGCCGCTGACGGTGGCACCGTCGATCCGGCGCACCTTGCTGCTGTATCTAGGCAGCCTGTCGCTGCTGGGTGCGGTGGTGCTGTTCTTTGCCGCGCGCGACTACGGCGAGCGCGCGGCCAATCGCTCCTACGATCATCTGCTGGTGTCCTCGGCCTTGTCGATCATCGACAGCGTGGCGTTGGTCGGCGGCGATTGGCAGGTGGATTTGCCATACGCGTCGCTGGATCTGCTCGGCATGGCGCCGGAAGACCGCGTCTTCTATCGCGTGTTCGACGCGCAGGGCCGCACCATCACCGGCGAGGACACGCTGCCGCTGCCGCCGCGCTCGCCGCGCGACGAGCGGCCGCTGTTGTTCGATGCGCAGTACAGCGGCGAACCGGTGCGCTTTGCGGTGGTGATGCATCGGGTGGCGTCGGCGTCGGAGCAGGGTGAGGTACGCGTGCAGGTGGGCCAGACCCGGCGCGCACGCGATGCCGTGGCACGCGATGTGGTGCTCAACGCCTTGGTCGCGATCGGGGTGCTGTCGCTGCTGGCACTGGGCCTGGTGTGGCTGGGCGTGTACCGCGCGTTGCGGCCGTTGCAGCGCATCGAAGGCGATCTGTCGCGGCGCGAACCCTCCGACCTCAAACCGCTCAACGTGCCGGCACCGCAAGAAATGCAGTTGATGGTGACTGCCCTCAACCGTTTCATGGCGCGGCTATCGACCAGCAATGAAACCCTGCGCGCGTTCATGGCCGAGGCCGCGCACCAGATGCGCACGCCTTTGGCGGCTTTGCGTGCGCAGGCGCAGCTGGCGATGGACGACGACGACCCGCGCGAGATGCAACGCAGCCTGGTGGCGATCGAGCGCAATGCTAGCCACATGAGCCGGCTGCTCAACCAATTGCTCAGCGATGCCAGCGTGATCCATCGCTCCAACCTGCAGCGCTTTGCCACCGTGGACCTGGCCGAAGTGTTGCATCAGGCCCTGTACGAAGCGCTGCCGCGCAACGAGGGCGCGCCGCGCGTGCAACTGGCGATCGACCCGCAGCCGGCGCTGCTGCGTGGCGATGCCTTGCTATTGCGCGAGGCGCTGAAAAACCTGATCGACAATGCTTGCAAATATGGCGCCTGTGCACCGCTGCAAGTGGCGCTCACCAGCGACGGCAACCATCACGTGCTGACCATCGCCGATCACGGCCCGGGCATTCCGGCTGCCGAAGCCGAGCGCGTCTTCGAGCGTTTCGTCCGTGGGCCGGATGCGCCTGCCGGCGGCGCCGGGCTGGGGCTGGCCATCGTCAAGCGCGTGGTGGAAGCGCATGGCGGGCGGATCGATCTGGCCAACCGTATCGGCGGCGGCTTGATCGCGTCGCTGCATTTTCCCGGAGGAACTGCGTGATGCGGCTGATCTGGATGCTGGTATTGCTTCTAATCCATGGCATCGCCTGCGCAGAGCCCGGCGAGGTGCGTCGCTTCCCTGCACAGGGCCCCGTGCGTGTGCAGTTGCGCGTGCAGGGCTCCACCGATCTGGAAGTCTTCGGTGCAGTCATTCAGGACTACCAACGTCTGCATCCCGGTACCGAGGTGATCTACGAAGACGTCATTGCCTGGGATATCTACGATCACTACGTGCACCCTGCCCGGAATGCGATCAAGGCAGACATGCTGATCAGCGCCAGCATGGATCTGCAGACCAAGCTGGTGAACGATGGTCACGCGCTGGCGCATCGGTCCGCACAGACCGAAGCATTGCCGGCATGGGCGCAATGGCGCCATGAAGTCTTCGGCATCAGCTACGAACCGGTTGCCATCGTCTACAACACCCGCAAGCTGGATGCCACCCGCGTGCCGCACACGCGCCGGCAATTGCTGGCGTTGTTGCGCGCGCCCGATGCACCGCTGCGTGGCAAGGTGGGCACCTACGATGTCGAACGCAGCGGCGTGGGGTATCTGTTCGCCACCCAGGACGGGCAGGTGGGCAGCATCGCCGGTGCGTTGCTGGCTGCGTTGGGGGCCAACCGGGTTGCGTTGGAAGAGCGCACCGGCACCTTGCTCGACCGCGTCAGCCGTGGCGAGTTGCTGCTGGCCTACAACGTGCTCGGCTCCTACGCGCAGGCCCGCATCGATGCCGGCGCGCCGCTGGGCATCGTGCAGCCGCAGGACTACACGTTGGTGGCGCTACGCACCGCGGTGATCCCCAAGACTGCGCCGCATGCGCTGGAGGCGCGCAGATTTCTCGACTATCTTCTCTCGCCGCGCGGCCAGCAGGTGCTTTCGCGTGAGGCGCGGCTGATGCCGATCCTGCCGGCCGCCGGTGGCCGCGGCGGTTCGGCGCAACCACCGTTCCGCCCGATCCCGCTCGGCCCCGGTCTGCTGGTGTATCTGGACAAACTCAAACGCCGCCAGTTTCTGGATGCCTGGCGTGCGAGCACGCAGCCGCCGCGTTAGAGCGTGTTATGTACTTTGAGGTGAGTGCGAAGCGTGCTGTGGCGCGTCGAGACAAGGCGTGCGCTGCGGCCCAGGCTGGCCGCCTGGACAAGGCGCGCAACGCGTTATCGGCGCGCCACAGGGTGCTTCCCGGAGGGTTGGCCGTCAGCGGCACGGAGCGCGCGCTGCGCGGCTTGCCTTGGCGCCAGCCAAGCCGGCGCCATGCAGCACCCGCTCCGCACCGCTGACGGCCAACGCATCTCATCTCAACGTGCATAACACGCGAGGGCAAGGCATCGGCGGCGGCCATGTGCCAGACTTGGCGCATGGCCGATCTCACCATTCTCGTCGCCGACGACCACCCGCTGTTTCGCGCTGCCGTGATCCATGTGCTGCAGCAGACCTTGCCGCATGCCAATGTGGTGGAGGCTTCCAGCGCTGCCACCTTGAGCGCGATGTTGCGTTCGCACCCGCAGGCAGAGTTGGTGCTGCTGGATCTGGCCATGCCGGGCGCTCGCGGTTTTTCGGCGCTGTTGCATGTGCGTGGCGAGCACCCGGACATCCCGGTGGTGGTGATCTCCTCCAACGATCATCCGCGGGTGATCCGGCGTGCGCAGCAGTTTGGTGCGGCCGGTTTCATTCCCAAATCCACCCCGGCCGAATCGATCGGCGCCGCAGTGGCGAGTGTCCTGGAGGGCGGTACCTGGTTCCCGCCAATGACCGCCGAGCGCTCCGAGGCGGATGCGCAACTGGCCTCCAAACTCGCTCAGCTCACGCCGCAACAGTTCCGTGTGTTGCTGAGCCTGGCCGATGGCCTGCTCAACAAGCAGATCGCACACGAACTGGGCCTGGCCGAGAACACCGTCAAGGTGCACGTGACCGCAATCCTGAAAAAGCTCGACTGCTACAGCCGCACCCAGGCTGCGGTATTGGTCAAGGCGCTGGAGCCGGAAGGCGAGGGTTGATCCAGGGTTGGAGCGATTGGTTGCTGTGCATTGCGGCCTGCAGCCCGCACCACACACAACGGATGCCGGGAGTACGGCCGCGCATTAAGAGCGGCTATCAATCCTGGCGAACAGTATTTTTTAGAGCAGCCAACGAAACGACTGCGCGCACCGCCAGGCGGGCGCGGCCGGCGCTCGGAATCGGCATGGACCGCTCGCACGCTGCGGTTCTGAGCGCGCCGTCCACGCCCGCCTGACGACTGCTCGCTACATGTTGGTAGCCGCTCTTAGTCGCTCTACGCCGGCGGCTGCCGATAGAACACCATGCCGCCGTGATGCAGCTCGTCGTCGTTGACGAAGCGTCCATCGGCGGTGAATCCGGTGTCGTCCCAATACGCGATGTGATTGCCGGTGATCGCGTAACGGCCTTGGTAGGCGCTTTGGCGTGTGCCGCGGGCTTCGTCGTAGCGGCCGTTCGGCAGTAATTCCTGCCGAATCCGTCCGTCGCCGGTGACCCACATGCCGAGATAGGGATGCGCGTGCATGGGATGTCCTGGTTGCTGTGGCGATACGGTGGTAGGGGCGCTGGAGGGCTGCGCAGCTGCCACGGCCGGACAGGCGAGCGCCGAGCCTGCGCCAAGCGCCACCGCAACGGCGGCTTTCATCGGCATGTCGCTCATGGGCTGGCCCTGCGTTGCATTTGGCGGTAGCCACGCTGCAGCAGGGCGTCGTAGGCGGGCAGGTCGAGGAACGCATTGACCTCGACCGCCTTGCCATCGCGCATCCGCATGATCCATGCGTAGCGATTGCGATAGCTGCCGCCATCGCGCAGCGTGGCTGCGCCTTCCCATTGCACGATGACGTGCTCGCCATCGGCCCAGACGCGTTGCTGCACTGGCCGCAGTGGCGCGGCCAGGCGCTCGGTCAGCGGCCGCACCGCGGTGTCGACCAACGCGTCGCGACCACGCAAGGTGCCGGCACTCGGGCCAGAGCCTTCGATGGTCCACACCACGTCGGGCGACAGCAGTGTCTCGAAGATGCCGCTGCCGCCGGCCTGCCACTGCGCAAACGCCGCTTCGACGATACGCGTGTTGCAGGCGGGCACCGGTTGCTCTGCACAGGTGTCTGTGGATGCAGTGTCTTTCGGTATGGCGCCGGCGTTGCCTGTGAACGATGCGGTCACAAGCAGCGCTGCCGCCGCGATGGCTGAGGGTCTGGTCATGAGGACTCCGAGGGAATCAGGTGCGCAGCTGCACGTGATGGGTGCCGTAGATCAACTGCTGCGCCATCGGCCTGCCGATGAAGCGTTCTGGGAAAATCGGCGGCACTGCGCTGACGGCATCCAGGCGCGCGATCTGGTCGTCGCTGAGCACGATCTCCAGCGCACCGAAGTTGTCTTCGGCCTGTTGCAACGTGCGTGCGCCCATCACCGGCGAAACCACGGCCGGGTTGCGCAGGGTCCAGGCCAGCGCCACCTGCGAGCGCGACGCGCCCAGTTCATCGGCGACCGCTCCGACCACCTCGGCAATCTCCAGCGAGCGCGCAGTGAGATGCCCGGTCGAGGCGATCACGCCCTTGCGGCTGCGCGACACCTCCGCCGCATTGTCGTCGGAGAGATCGGCGTGGCTGTACTTGCCGGTGAGGATGCCCCCACCCAACGGCGACCACGGCAATACACCCAGGCCGAGTTCGCGCGCCATCGGCAGCAGCTCATGTTCGACGCTGCGCTCGACCAGGCTGTACTCGATCTGCAGCGCCACCAGCGGCGACCAGCCGCGCAGATCGGCCAGGGTCTGCAATTGCGCCACGCGCCAGGCCGGCGTATTGCAGATGCCCAGGTAGAGCACCTTGCCCGATTGCACCAGATGCTCCAGCCCACGCATCACTTCGTCCGGTGCGGTGGTGAAATCCCAGGCGTGCAAATACAGCAGGTCGATCCGGTCGGTGGCGAGCTGGCGCAGGCTGGTTTCCACCGAGCGGATCAGGTTCAGGCGATGATTGCCGCCGGAATTGATATTGTCCGCATCGCGCGCCATGGTGAATTTGGTGGCCAGCACGAAGCGTTCGCGACGGTCCTTGAGCAACTCGCCGAGGATGCGTTCGGAGCCGCCGTTGGTGTAGTTCACCGCAGTGTCGATGAAATTGCCGCCGCGATCGGCGTAGGCATCGAAGATGCGCTGGGCTTCGCCCGCGTCGGCGCCCCAGCCCCATGCTTCACCGAAGGTCATGGTGCCCAGCGCCAGTGGGCAGACGCGCAGGCCGGAGCGGCCGAGCAGGCGGTAGTGGTCCAGTGAGCGTGGCTGATGCATGCGTGATGTCTCCCGTTAGTGGCGTGGTGCGTGTTGCCAGCCACTGTGCCGCGGCGCGGGGAGGGAGCGTGAGCCTGGTTATCCGGCATCCTTGCCTGATCGTCCGAATGGTCGATGCAGCGCCATCGCACAAGGCAGTGCCTTGCAGGGTGTGGCGCTGCGTCGCGTTCGATGTCAGTGGCGGCGCTTGCCAAGTCACACGCACGCACGACACCCGCATGCAATGACGCTCTCAGCGCCACACGCGGCGCAGCAGGCAAGGGTCTATGCTAGTGCGACCGCCATCGACCACTGAAGCTGCGGCATCGTGACCATCAAATTCGACCTCAACGATCTGCAGGCGTTCCGTGCGGTTGCCGAGAACGGCAGCTTTCGCCGCGCTGCCGAACGTATTCGCATCACGCAGCCGGCGCTGAGTCGCAGGATCGACAAGCTCGAGTCGGCGTTGAACGTCAAGCTGTTCGAGCGCACCACGCGCAAGGTCTCGCTCACCACCGTCGGCCAGGCGTTCATGCCCCAGGTCGAGCGCATGCTCGACGATCTGGATATGGCGCTGATGAGCATTGGCGATGCAGGCTCCAGCAGGATGGGCACGGTGACCGTAGCCTGTGTGCCATCGGCGGCGTACTACTTCATGCCCCAGGCGATCCACGGGCTGCATCAGCTGTTTCCGAAGATCCGCATCAGGCTGTTCGATGGCAGCGCCAGTCACGTCAGTGCGGCAGTGGCCTCCGGCGAAGCGGATTTCGGCGTCAGCTTCAGTGGCAACCTGGCGCCGGAGGTCGAGTTCGAACCGTTGCTGCAAGAGCGCTATGTGATTGCCTGCCGCCAAGACCATCCCTTGTCCGGGCGCGCACAGGTCAGCTGGCAGGAAGCGTACGGTTACGACTACATCACGCTCGACAAGACATCGGGCAATCGTCTGGTGCTGGATCGGGCGCTGTCTGCATTCACGCCGGACAAGCCGAGCATCTGCGAGACCCGGCATGTCACCACGTTGCTGGGATTGGTGGAGGCCGGCGTCGGCATTGCCGCCGTGCCGTCGATCGCAATGCCGTCCGGCCCGCATCCGGTGCTGGCGACGGTGCCGCTGGTCGAGCCAGAGGTGTCGCGCAACGTGGGAATCCTCAAACGTCGCGGACGTACGCTGACACCTACCGCGCTGGAACTGGCGGAACTGGTGCGACGGATGCCCGCACGCTCAGGGTGAGACCGGGTCCAGACCAGTCACGCGCGCAACTGCCTGCGCATCACCCGACTGCAGGTACGCAAGCAGGCGCTTGGCCGCCTCCGGATGCTCCGCGTTGACCGGAACACCCGCCGCATAGCGCGTGATCGACTGCAGCGGTTCGGGAATCTTGCCGACAAAATCCACGCCTGCCACCGGAAGCAGTTCGGCCACCTGCTGAAAGCCGAGCTGATAGCTGCCATCGGCTACCACCGTGCCCACCGGGATGCGCGGGATCTTCTTGCTCTTGGCCATCATCGGGCCTTCGATATGCAACTGCTTGAACAGCGTGGTCTCGATGTAGACGCCGCTGGCGCTGTCGGAGTAGGCCACCGAATCGGCGTGCAGCAACGTCTGTTTGAAGTGGTCGACGCTGTCGATCTGCGGTTTGGGTGCACCGCTGCGCACCACCATGCCGATTCTGGAGTCGGCCAGTTCCACCCGCGATGCCGGGTCTACCAGGCCTGTGTCGATCAGCTTCTGCAGCGCGCTACCGACCATGATCACCACATCGGCATGCTCCCCATGGGCGAGCCGGTTGGGAATCGCTTGTGGCGTCTCGCCCATTGAAGGACCGAGCAGCGTGGTGACCTTCACCCCGGTCTGCTTGGTGTATTGCGGCGCCAGGCGATCGAAGGCGGCCGTGAAACCGCCGGAGGTCATCACGGTCAACTCCTGTGCGCCCGCCGCTGTGGACAGCAAAACCGTTGCAATGATCGCAGCCAACCATTTTTTCCACCTGCTCCGCATCATTTCGTCGCTCCTGCCGCAGAATCCAGGCCGGTCGCCGTCGCTGGATTGCCTTGGCGGCGATACAGAAACAGCGTGGCCCCCAGCGCGCACACCGACGCGAACATCAGCCAGTAACCAGGCGCTGCCTTGTCGCCAGTGACATGGATCAGCCAAGTGGACATCACCGGCGTAAAGCCGCCAAACACGGCGGTCGCCAGGCTGTAGGCGAGCGAGAAGCCTGCCACCCGCACATGTGCCGGCATGAGTTCGGTGAGTGCGGGAATCATGGCGCCGTTGTAGATGCCATAGAGGAAGGACAGCCACAGCAACGCCTGCAACATATGCGCAAAGCTCGGTGCGGCGGCAAGGAACGCGAGCACCGGGTAGGCAGTCAGCAGGCACACCACCGCCATGGTCACCAGCAGCGGCTTGCGACCGATGCGGTCGCTGAGCGCGCCGCCGATGGGGAGCCAAATGAAATTGGACACGCCCACCAGCAGTGTCACGATCAACGCATCACCGGTGCTGAGTTTGAGCACACTCTTGCCAAACGTCGGTGCGTACACGGTGATCAGATAGAACGCGGTCGTCGTCAGCGCGACCATCAAGCCGCCGGCGATCACGATGCTGGCATTGTTCGCCAGCCCACGCATCACCTGCTTCATCGTGACCGGCTGCCGGCGCTGCGCAAACTCCGCAGTCTCTTCCAGGCTTCGCCGCAGCAAGAAGATGAAAGGGATGATGACGCAACCGATGGCAAAGGGAATCCGCCAGCCCCATTGCGCCAGATCCTGCGACGCCATGAGCTGATTGAGCGCAAACCCGATCGCGGCCGCAGCGACGATGGCAAGCTGCTGGCTGGCCGATTGCCAACTGGCATAGAAGCCGCGCCGACCCGGCGTCGCCATCTCAGCCAGATAGACCGACACGCCGCCCATTTCGGCACCGGCCGAGAATCCTTGCAGCAAGCGGCCGAGCAGCACCAGTGCCGGGGCCCACAAACCAATGCTGGCGTAGCCTGGCACCAGCACGATCAGGACGGTACCGCTGGCCATGATCGCCAAGGTGACGATCAAGCCTTTGCGACGTCCGACATCGTCGATGTAGGCGCCCAGGATCACCGCACCCAACGGCCGCATCAAGAAGCCCGCACCAAACACGGCGAACGTCATCATCAACGAAGCGAATTCGTTGCTCGCCGGGAAGAACGCTGCGGCGATCTGCGTTGCGTAGAAACCGAATAGGAAAAAGTCGAACTGCTCGAGGAAGTTGCCCGAGGTCACCCTCAGCACCATCCCAAGTTTCGACTGCTGTGTTGCCTCAATGCGGGAAGTCTGCATCAATCGCCCTCCACGATAGGTATGCACGTACGTATGACATCTGAGGCACCCGATTCTGGTGGAGATGGTCGATGTTGATAATTGCTGCTTTCTCATCGACTGATGTGGTTTGAACATCAGTCGTGCTGAAGCAGTGCTAGCGCTCAGTCGCCTTGCTACCACGGGCACGGTGCACGTGCTGGCTGCGGCTGGAGTTTCTGCCGGGGATGGCGATTGATCGGTCTACGTTATTGCCGCAGGCGCTCCATCGTTTTGACGACACGCCGATCACCCCTGATCGGTGCATGCGCTGCCGGGGTCGTTCAAGTGCGGCCAGGCATCTAGCGCGGGCCGTCGCGCCTATCCGCGCCGCATCAGCATCTGCGTCACCAGCGCACGCAGGGCAGGCGGACGTACCGGTTTGGACAGAAAGCCCCAGCCCAGGTCCAGTGCATGCTCGCGCAGGACGGGGTCGGGTTCTGCGGTGACCAGGATCACGCGCGGTTCGCGTTGCCAGCGCTGTACCAGTTGCGGCAGCAGCATGGGACCGTAATGCGTGCCCATGCGCACATCCAGCAGCAGCAATTCCGGTACCTCATCCGCATTGGCAGCGTTCACTGCCTCATCCGGGCCGCCGGCAAAATCCACGCGGCATTCCCAGCGTTCCAGCAGGGTGCGGGTGGCCTCGCACACCAGTGGCTCATCGTCCACGCACCACACGCGGCAGCCATGCAGGATGGGGTCGTTGCCGTGTTCTGCCGTCGTGGCGGGCGCTGGCAGGTGGCGTGCGATTGCAGCGCGTTCGCCCAGCGGCACGGTCACCGAAAACACGCTGCCACTGCCCAGTGTGGAGCGCAGCCCGATGCGATGGCCGAGCAGGCGGCCGATGCGCTCGACGATGGCCAGTCCCAGTCCCGCACCGCGGTCGTTGGCAACACCGTCATCCAGGCGGCGGAATTCTTCGAAAATTTCGTGCTGCAAGGCATCCGGAATGCCAGGACCCTGGTCGTGCACCTCGATGCGCAGCCAGCCGCCGCGGCGACGGCAGCCGATCAGTACGCGTCCGCGCGGCGTGTAGCGGATGGCGTTGGAGAGAAAGTTCTGCAGGATGCGGCGCAGCAGGTTTTCATCGCTCAACACCACCGCCGAGGTGGGTACCGATTCCAGCACCAGCCCGCGATCTTCGGCCAGGATGCCGAATTCGCGCGCCAAGGTGTCCAGCAAGGGTGCCAGCGCAAAGTCGCGCACCTGGGTCTTCAGGCTGCCGGCTTCCAGGCGCGAGATGTCGAGCAAACTGTTGAGGATGGCGTCCTGCGCTGCCAGCGCTCCGTCGATGTTGTCGACCACGCGCGCGCTGCCAGCCTCGCGCACTTGCCCACGTAACACCGAGACGAACATGCGCGCAGCGTTGAGCGGCTGCAGCAGGTCGTGCACCGCCGAGGCGACGAAGCGGGTTTTGTAGCGGTTGGCGCTTTCGGCCTCGCGCTTGGCCGCCGCCAGATCGCGGGTACGTTCGGCCACGCGGTGTTCCAGCGCGTCGGCCAGCGAGCGCAGTTCGCGTGCGGCGTTCTTGTAGCTGGTGATGTCGGCGTAACTGGTGACAAAGCCGCCATCGGGCAGCGGGTTGCCACGGATTTCCAGCACGGTGCCGTCTTCTTTTTCGCTCTCGCGCATATGCGGTTTGCCGCTGCGCAAGTGATTCAGGCGCCGCTCGATCGCCGCTTCGATCGGTCCTGGCCCCAGCAAGCCGCGGCGTGCATTGAAGCGGAACAGGTCTTCGATCGGGCGGCCGATCTTCAGCAGCTCCTGCGGGAAACGGAACAGTTCCACATAGCGCGAATTCCACGCCACCAGGTTGAGCGCCTCGTCGATCACCACCACGCCTTGCGGCAGATGTTCCAGGCTGCGGCTCAGGCCGGCATTGGCCTGCTGGGCGGCGGTAACCACGCCGTCCTGCGCGGTGCGCAGTTCTTCGGCGTGTTGCTGCAACAGGGTTTCCAGTTCGTGCCGGCTACGCTGGCGCAACGCCGACAGCCGCCGCCGTTGCTGCACGAACAACCACAGCAAGGCCAGCGCCAGCCATGCGCCGGCGGCGGCAATCGCCGCGGCGCGGCCGGCAGCGGCGCTGGCGCGGGTGTCGTGCAGCAGGTGCAGGCGCCAGCCGCTTTCGGGCACTTCCAGGGTCTGCCACAGCACCTGCGCGCCGAGCGGCGGGTCGCGGATGTCGGCCAGCACGCCGCCGTAGCCGGTCTGCTCGATCAGTCGGCGCCGGAGCGGCAGCAACTCCTGATCGGCGTACTGGCGGGTGCTCTGCAGTTCGCGGCGATCGCGGTCGCTGAGCGGGGCCAGCATGCGGTAGCGCCATTCCGGCCGGCTGGACAGAAACACCACATCGTGTGCGTCCGATGCCAGCACGATATCCGGGGTCTGCAGCCACTCGCGTTCCAGCGCAGCCAGCACAATCTTGATCACCACCACGCCCTGCACCTGGCCGGCGCCGTCGACAATGGCCTGCGACAGGAAATAGCCTGGCTCGCTGGTGGTCATGCCGATGCCGTAGAAGCTGCCGCTGCCGGTGGCCAAAGCCTGCTGGTAATACGGGCGGAAGGCGTAATCCACGCCAACGTTGCTGCGCGGCGCCCGCCAGTTGCTGGCCGCCAGCGCCACGCCATCGCGGTTGATCAAGGTCAGCGTGGACGATTGGGTAACGTTGTTGGCGCGTTCGAGCTTGCGATTGAGCGCATCCACCTGTGCCGGCGACAGTGGGCCGGACACGGCGGCACGTAGCTCCGGGTCCAACGCCAGAATCTGCGGCAACGTGCGATAGCGGTCGATGCGCTGCTGCAGCGCCTGCGCGTACAGGCGCAGCTGGCGGCGCACAGTGGCGCTTTCATCGTGCAGCGCGCTTTGTTCGACGAAGCGCCCGGCCGCGACCATGGCCACCACCATGCCGCCCAGCACGATGGACAGGGTGAGCAGCAGACGGCGGCGTTGCGATGCGTACATGGCTGCAAGTATGGCGGTGTGCCGGCGGATCGCGCAGCCATCACTGAGAGCGGCTAACAAAACACCTGTGCGCATCGCCAGCTGGGCGCGGCCGGTGCTCGGTACGGCATGTGCCACTCGGAGACTGCGGTTCTGAGCGCGCGGTCCACGCCCGCCTGACGGCTGCTGGCGACGTTTTGTTGGTCGCCCTCATCGCAGGTTGGACCAGCGCCCAAAACGACCACGGCCGCACCCGTGATGGATGCGGCCGTGGCAAAAGGCTGTTGCGAATCGCTACAGAGCGCGCCGGAGCGAATCGCCGGCGTGCTGCAGGGCCTCAGTGTTGCTTAGAACTGCACCTGCGCACGCAGCTCCATCACGTGCGGGGTTGCATGCACGCCGTTGCGCGAGGAATCCACCCAGCTGTAGTTGGCCTGGAACTTGAAGTGGCTGGTGAGGTACCAGTTGGCGCCGATGGTGGTGTCGTGCTGACGGCCGCCATGGACGTTGTTGTCTTCCAGGTTCAGGTGGCTGTAGCGGGCAGTCAATTCGATCGCGCCGTAGTCGTGCGTCGGCTTGATGTTGCCCGGCACGCCGCCCGCATAGCTGCGCGACTCGCCGGTCAGCGACCAGGTGCCGTAGATGTACTGGCCCTGGGCGATGAAGTGCGGCTGGTTCGCGTTGCGCGCCACTTCGGCACGCAGCGCTTCGCTCTGCAGCGAGAACGGGCCGTGGATCCAGACTCCTTCCAGGCCGGTACGGATCACGTGGTCCACATCGAGGATGGTGCCGGTGTCGATCAGCCGCACGTCGGTCAGGCCCGCCTCCGGGCGCGCCCGCAGACGCACGCGCGGGCTGAAGGACACGCCGCGGCCGTCGGTGTAGCCACGCGGGTTTTCGATCGCGCCGGCAAAGCCCAGGTGCACAACGTCGCCTTCGCTCTTGAACGGGGTCCACACCGCATGCACGGCCTGGGTGGTGCCGGGGTTGTCGCCCTGCAGGTCCTTGCCGCCGTAGGCGCCGGCCTGCAGCAGGTATTGCTGGCGCTCCAGCGTCCATTCCACGCCGGTACGCCGGCCCTCGAACACTGCCTGGCTCGGCAGACCCAGTTCCATGAAGCTGCCGGCGCGGGAGCTCTGCACCGCTTCCAGGCCCACCGGCACCTTGATGTAGCCCAGGCGCACGCGGCCGTAATCCTGGCCGAACAGGGCCTTGGTCTCGAACCGGTAGAACACGTCCAGCCACAGCTTGGACTCGAAGTCGTAGTACACCATGGCGTCGTAGACGCCTTTCTTCTTGATGGTGGCGCCGAATTCCTTGCGGCGGAAGTCGTTGCGGTCTTCCAGGCGGTCGTCGCCGGAGAAGTTGTTGTCGTCGTAGGCGTAGTTGCCGGTCAGACCCAGCTCGGTGCCGTCACCGAAGGTGTACTTGGTCGGCCAGTTTTCGATCGAGGTGGCTGCATTGGCAGCGGCGGGGACGATGGCGGCAGCCACCGCGAGGACAAGTAGATTGAGGCGCATAGGTATGGTCTTCGGCAATGAGAGGGGCCGGGCGTCCTGCCATGGCGGTCGCAATGAATGTCTTCAGCAAGCGCGCAGGGTCCGGGCGACGGCAGCACAGAAACGGTGTCTGCGTTAAACGGAATTAACGGCCGGCGGCGGCGCGGCTGAAGTGTAAGCCGACGTTCAGCCGCTGGACATGGGGTAGTACCAATGGGCTATCGGCCCGGGCTGTGACGTATGGCCAGAATGCGTGCAACGGGTACCTGCTCAGGCACCCCCTCTCGTCCCTCGGAGTGGTGTCATGCACATCAGCAAGCCTGCCGGCCCCGTGCCGGCATCCGTCCCCTTCTATCGCCAGCTGTATTTTCAGGTGGTGGTGGCGATCGTACTGGGTGCCCTGCTGGGCCATTTCGAGCCCGCCTTCGCCGAAAGCCTCAAGCCGCTGGGCGACGCCTTCATCAAGCTGGTGAAGATGATCATCGCCCCGGTGATCTTTCTGACCATCGTCACCGGCATCGCCGGCATGACCCACCTCAAGACGGTGGGCCGGGTGTTCGGCAAGGCGATGGCCTACTTCCTGTTCTTCTCCACCTTGGCCCTGGTGGTCGGTCTGGTCGTCGCCCATGTGGTGCAACCCGGCGCCGGCATGAACATCAACCCGGCCGATCTGGACCAGAGCGCGGTCAAGAGCTATGTCGAGAAGTCGCACGACCTGACCCTGGTCGGCTTCCTGATGGACATCATCCCCAACTCGCTGATCGGCGCCTTCACCGGCGATCAGGTCGTCAACGGCAAGCTGACCGGGCCGAACATCCTGCAGGTGCTGTTTGTGGCGGTGCTGTTCGGTGTGTCGCTGGCGTTGGTGGGCGAGCGCGGCAAGCCGGTGCTGAACCTGCTGGAAGCGCTGATCGCCCCGGTGTTCAAGCTGGTGCACATCCTGATGCGTGCCGCGCCGATCGGTGCGTTCGGCGCGATCGCCTTCACCATCGGCAAGTACGGCGTCGAGTCGCTGGTCAATCTGGCCTGGTTGGTGGGGTCGTTTTACCTAACCTCCTTGTTGTTCGTGCTGGTGATTCTGGGGGTGGTGTGTCGGCTGTGCGGGTTTTCGGTGCTCAAGCTGATTCGCTATCTGAAGGCCGAACTGCTGCTGGTGCTGGGCACGTCCTCGTCGGAGTCGGCATTGCCGTCGCTGATGGAGAAGATGGAAAAAGCCGGTTGCGAGAAGTCGGTGGTGGGCCTGGTGGTGCCGACCGGGTACTCGTTCAATCTGGACGGCACCAACATCTATATGACGCTGGCGGCGCTGTTCATCGCCCAGGCGACCAATACCGAGCTGACCCTGGGCCATCAGATCGCACTGCTGGCAGTGGCGATGCTCAGCTCCAAGGGAGCAGCCGGCGTCACCGGTGCCGGCTTCATTACCCTGGCCGCCACGCTGGCGGTGGTGCCTGAGGTGCCGGTAGCCGGCATGGCGCTGATCCTGGGCGTGGACCGTTTCATGAGCGAATGTCGTTCGTTGACCAACTTCATCGGCAATGCGGTGGCCACTGTGGTGGTCTCGCGCTGGGAAAACGCCTTGGACCGTGACCGCCTCAAGCTCGTCCTGGACGGCGGCGAACCGCCGCTGCTGGCTCCTGTCGGCGAACCCGGCGTGGCGCCTGCCACCCTGCGTTGATGTTCCTACGGCCCTGTCTTCCGTCGGTATTGCCGGCGGGAGACAGGGCCGTTCTGCTTTGGCCTGCACCTGGGCTGCGCCGCCCGCCGCGCCGCCGCATGCGATCTCCCTGCCGCGCTGACAGCTGCGCGACAGGCCCTTGTTCAGGCAGGAGGGTAGAATTCAGTTCTCCTGCGCCTTCGAGACACACACAGCCGATGTCCACCGACGACTTCAAACAGGCCGCCCTCGACTACCACCGCCAGCAGCCGGCCGGCAAGATCAAGGTCACCGCGACCAAGCCGATGCTGACCCAGCGCGATCTGTCGCTGGCGTATTCGCCGGGCGTGGCCTTCGCCTGCGAGGCGATCGTCGAAGAACCCACCCAGGCCAGCGAGCTCACCGCGCGCGGCAATCTGGTGGCGGTCATCACCAACGGCACCGCCGTGCTGGGCCTGGGCAACATCGGCCCGCTGGCGTCCAAGCCGGTGATGGAAGGCAAGGGCGTGCTGTTCCAGAAGTTCGCCGGCATCGACGTGTTCGATATCGAAATCAACGAGAACGACCCGGACAAGCTGGTCGACATCATCGCCAGCCTGGAGCCGACCTTCGGCGGCATCAACCTGGAAGACATCAAGGCGCCGGAGTGCTTCATCGTCGAGCGCAAGCTGCGCGAGCGCATGAACATCCCGGTGTTCCATGACGACCAGCACGGCACCGCGATCATCGTCGGCGCCGCGGTGCTCAACGCGCTGGTGGTCACCGGCAAGAAGATCGAAGAGGTCAAGCTGGCCACCACCGGCATGGGCGCGGCGGGCATTTCCTGCGTCAACATGCTGGTTTCGCTGGGCCTGAAGCCGGAGAACATCCTGGCGCTGGACCGCGATGGTGTGATCCACACCGGCCGCACCGACCTGGATCCGGACAAACAACGTTACGCACGCGATACCGACAAGCGCACCCTCGCCGAAATCGTTGAAGGTGCCGATATCTTCCTGGGCCTGTCGGCGGCCGGCATCCTCAAGCCGGAGATGGTCGCCAGCATGGCGCGCCAGCCGGTGATCTTCGCGCTGGCCAATCCCAACCCGGAGATCACCCCGGAAGCGGCCAAGGCGGTGCGCCCGGATTGCATCATCGGCACCGGCCGTTCGGACTACCCGAACCAGATCAACAACGTGTTGTGCTTCCCGTACCTGTTCCGCGGCGCGCTGGATGTGGGCGCCACCGGCATCAACGAGGAGATGAAGATTGCCTGTGTGAAGGCGATCGCGGCGATGGCGCGGCGTGAGGCCTCCGACCTGGGTGCGGCCTACGGCGGCGAGACCCCGAGCTTCGGCCCGGAATACCTGATTCCGCGTCCGCTCGACCCGCGCCTGCTGGTGGAGCTGTCTTCGGCAGTTGCACAGGCGGCGATGGATTCGGGCGTGGCCACGCGCCCGATCACCGACATGGAGGCCTACCGCGACAAGCTCGGTCAGTTCGTCTACCGCACCAGCCTGATGATGAAGCCGGTCTACGACCGCGCGCGTGCCGACAAACAGCGCGTGGTGTATGCCGAAGGCGAAGAGGAAGTGGTGCTGCGCGCAGTGCAGAGCGTGGTCGACGAAGGCCTGGCGTTCCCGATCCTGATCGGCCGCCCGGACGTGATCGAAGCGCGTATCGAACGCATGGGGCTGCGCCTGACCGCCGGGGTGGACTTCGAGATCACCAATATTCTCGACGACCCCCGCTTCAACGATTACTGGCAGTACTACCACGCGCTGACCGAGCGTCGCGGCGTGACCGTCACCGCGGCCAAGGAACTGATGCGCTCGCGTCCGACCCTGATCGCCGCGGTCATGGTGGCGCGCGGCGAAGCCGACGCGATGCTGTCCGGCGTGGTCGGCCGCTTCCACAAGAAGCTGGGCTATGCGCGCAGCGTGATCCCGCTGGAACCGCGGGTGAGCTCCACCTCGGCGATGACGGGTGTGATCAACCAGCTCGGTGTGTTCTTCTTCCTGGACACGCACGTGCAGGAAGACCCCACCGTCGAGCAGGTGGTCGAAGCCACGCTGCAGGCCGCGTACCGTCTCAAGCTGTTCGGCATCGAGCCCAACATCGCGTTGCTGTCGCACTCCAACTTCGGCAGCCACGACTCGCGCGACGCGCTGAAGATGCGCCAGGTGCGCGAAGCGCTGCTCAAGCGCAAGCCCGAGCTCAACATCGACGGCGAAATGCAGGGCGACACCGCCTGGGACGAGGCGCTGCGCAAGCAGATCATGCCCAACAGCACGCTCAAGGGCCGCGCCAACCTGTTCGTGCTGCCGAACCTGGAAGCGGCCAACATCGCCTACAACCTGGTGCGCGTGTTCACCGACGGCGTGGCGATCGGTCCGATCCTGATGGGCATCTCCAAGCCGGTGCATATCCTCACCACCAGCGCCACCTCGCGCCGCGTGATGAACATGACCGCCATCGCGGCGGTGGACGCACAGATCCGCAGGCAGCGCGACGCGGAGAAAGCGGCAGCCGATAAGGCCGGCGAATGAGATGTCTGGTCGCTGGAAGCAGCGACCAGAAACGCGTCTTCAAGCCGCTGCTCGCCATCGCAACACTGACCGCCACGGGGCACTGACCACCTCGTGGCAATGCTCAAAGCCCCTCTCCCCTCGGGGCGAGAAGGCACGGTTTGCGTGCCATTGGCGCGCGTGCCTGGGAGCGCCCCCCGCTGCGAGCGCGAGGGGAGGCAGCGCGGGTTTTGGGGGGAGGGCAGGGCCCAGCCCCGGTATCGAATCAGCGCTGGCATAAAAAGCTGAAGCCGAAAGCACGGATTCAACGCAAGCAACAATGCTTGCCGATCAGATGTCAGCGAAAACCAAACGCACTAAAAGCGCCCGGCTTCATCGCGTCTGCGGCACATCGCTCAGTAACTCGATTTCTGCCAGTTCCGCACGCGCCGGCATCTTCAGTCGCAGCCGATACTCCGCATACGCACCAGGGGTTTTTATCCGGAATGGACGCGTCTGCAGCGGCCACTGAAACCGCTCGTCGCTGCGTTGATCGATGATCTTCCAGGCACCGCCCGCAGTGCGTGCTTCCAGTGTCCATGCACAAGCGCCAATCGCCGCAGTGCCACTGGTCAAGGTATACAGCGTCGGTGTGCCGTTCTGGAGTCCACTCAACGTGATGGTGGACGCACGCGACACCGCTACCACCGTCCCCGCATCGTCGTCATGCAATGCTGCTGCATCGCCACCATCGTCCAGCGCAACGCGCGCATCCGTCCCAAGCAGATCGGCCAACGGGGTAGGGCGTTTCCCCGGCGCGGTCAACGACGGCGGCACATCGTCCGCTCCGCTGCCCCAGCGCGAGGGCGTGGGCCCCATTTCGAAGTCCAGCGTCGCACCCTTGGCAATCGCCGCATGCGGCAACCAGGTCTTGCGCCACGGTGTGCCATTGAGCCTGAGCGATTGCACATACACATTCTGCGGCGAATTCTGTGGCGCATTGACGGTCAGCATGCCGCCGCCAGGCAAGCGCACGCGCGCCTGTTTGAACAATGGAGAGCCGATCACGTACTCCGGTGCGCCCATGCGCAGCGGATACAACCCCAGCGCGGCGAATAGGTACCACGCCGACATCTCGCCATTGTCTTCGTCGCCGGCATAGCCTTGGCCGATCTCGCTACCCAGATACAGGCGGGCCAGGATCTCGCGGGTAATGCGCTGTGTTTTCCACGGTTGCCCGGCATACAAATACATCCACGGAATATGGTGCGCAGTCTGATTGCTATGCGCGTACATCCCCATGCGCACATCGCGCGCTTCGGTCATCTCGTGAATCGTATTGCCATACGAGCCTGCAAACTGCGCTTGGGCAGTCTCGGGCGTGGCGAAAAACGTGTCCAGTTTTGCGGCCAATGCTGCGCGGCCACCATAGAGCGCAGCAAGACCTTCGCCATCGTGCGGCGCAGTGAACGCAAACGTCCACCCGCTGGATTCGGTGTAATCGTTGCCCCACACGCGTGGATCGTACTGTGCCGCATCCACGCGCCACGTCCCATCGGGTTTGCGACCCTGGAAGAAGCCGATCGCCGGATCGAACAGTACCGCATACCCCGCCGCGCGGTGGCGAAAATACAGCGCCTCGGTCGCATACCGCTCGCGCGCTGCCGCCGTGGTCGTCTGGCGGGATAACGCCTCAGCCATATTGGCGATGCCGAAGTCGTTGAGCGCACCTTCCATCGACCACGACATGCCTTCGTGTGTATCGGTATCGGTGTAGCCGCGGAAGGTCGAGCGCGCCATACCCTTGCGCCCGACATGCCGGTCCGGTGCAACGACCGTGGCGTTTTTCAGCGCAGCGGCGTAGGCCTCGGCAGGGTCGAAGCCTTGCACACCTTTTCGCCATGCGTCAGCAAACGCCACATCGGAGCTGGTACCCACCATCAGGTCTGCATAGCCTGGCGATGACCATCGCGCGATCCATCCGCCCGCCCGCGATTGCTCTATAAACCCCTGCACCAAGGTGCCGGCATCGTCGGGCGCGAAGAGTGCATACGCCGGCCACGCCGTACGAAAGGTATCCCACAGCCCGTTGTTGACGTACACCCGGCCATCGCGGACCGGTGCGAAGCTGCGCACCGCGCTGCCGTCGATATTGTCGTCCGACCAGCTGTTCTGGCTGGCGTAGCGCCAATCCGGCGCACTCGCAGTGCCCACGTTTTCATGCGCTGAGTTCGGATACAGGTACAGCCGGTACAGGTTGGAATACAGCGTGGTTTTCTGATCGGCAGTGGCATCGGGCACCTCGAAGCGCCCCAGTAATGCATCCCAGGCATCCTGCGCGCGCGCGGTGACCTGCTCGAAATTCGCGTCTGCTGCAATCTCCAGTTCCAGATTGTGCTTGGCCTGATCCACCGACATCAGCGAGGTGGCGATGCGCATCTGCACCTGTCGCGTGCTGCCAGCATCGAACTTGATCCAACCGGTCGGGCGGCCAGTGTCGAGCAGGCCGCTGCTGTGCCAGGGCGCATCGAAGCTGGCATAGATGTACATGCGCGTCGCACCCGTCGACAAACCACTGCGCACATCGGTGTAACCGGAGAGTGTCTGGGTTGCCGCATCCAGTTGCAGCCCCCCGCGCGCATCCACGTTGTCGAACAGCAGATTGGCATCGCCCCGCGCCGGGAAGCGAAAGCGAAACAGCGCCGCGTGATCGGTCGGTGCGATTTCGGCATGAATGCCGTTGTCCAGCTGCACGGCATAGCGATAGGGGCGGGCCTGTTCGTCGTCATGCGAAAACCCCAGCGCCCGCTTGCTGCGATCGGCTTCCGGCACGCCGGCAGTGAGCGAAGGCATCACCTGAAACGTCTGCCGGTCGCCCATCCACGGACTGGGTTGATGGCTCAGCGATAGCGCCTGCAGGCGCGGGCGATTGTCGGCACCGTTGTGTTCGTTCCAGCGATACAGCCAGGTCAGCGTCCCCGCATCGGTCACCGGCGTCCAGAAGTTGAAGCCATGCGGCAGCGCCGTCGCAGGAAAAGTATTGCCGCGCGAAAACGTGCCATTGGATTGCGTGCCGCGCGTGGTCAACACCCAATCTGATGGCGGCCCCGGCGTTGTCG
The DNA here is from genome assembly GCF_002846205.1 of Xanthomonas prunicola. Lineage (GTDB taxonomy): Bacteria > Pseudomonadota > Gammaproteobacteria > Xanthomonadales > Xanthomonadaceae > Xanthomonas > Xanthomonas prunicola. Next base: position 985,285 of record NZ_PHKV01000001.1, on the reverse strand, counting down.
GCGGCACCTCGGCAATGGCGATATCGTCGATCCAACCGGCCGCGCTGGCGCCCGCAGGCGGCGCCACCTCCAGCTCGATCGCACGCACGCGGCGCCCGCGCAGCCCGGCCACCTCGCCCAGCCGCACCTGCTTGCGCGCCCACTGCTGCGGGTACAAGGTCTTCGATTGCCCCTGCGCCCGCGCGCCCGTCGCCACGCCATGCTGGTCCTGCGCCGACGTGCCGGACAACCGCGTGCCATCGTCGAAGACCAGATCCAGCGATACGTAGGTCGAGGCAACATGATCGGCGCCGACGCTTTCCGGTAGCACCAGCCACGACAGCGTTGTGTCCGCACCGACCGCGATGTCGGTGTCGAACAGGCGGATGCGGTGGTGTGCGCCGCCAAGGCTGTAGCGCAAGGCGTGGGCGCCGCTATAGCCGGCCTCCGGCTTGGCGGCGAAGGGGGCGTTGGGGCCGGTGCCGACAGCCACAGTCAGGTGCTGCGCCGCGTCCGTGGTGGGCGCGGGCTCTCCTGGCTCAAACGAGGTGGAGAACGCCGGTGGCGTGCCTGCCCGGGCCATCTGCGGCGTCGAAACGAGGAGCGACGCAAGCAGGCTGGCGTGTGCAATGACGGATCGAATCACGTTAGGCGGGTCCTGAACGATGGTGCCGCGACGGGCGGGTGCGGCGGGAGCGGGATGGATGCATGTCAACTGTGGCGTTCGTGCCATCACCGACGACAAGGCGCCCCGATGCTGGTCAAAGATGCCCGGACAGGCAAGCGAGCCGGGCCGGATCCCTGTGCGCGCCGCTGCGATCGGCGCCGCTGCCTTGGATGCGCTTGAGCAAGGTCGTGTCCTGCAGCAATTCCGTCCTTGCGCTGCGCTGTCGGACATGGTCCCGGTGCGATGTGTCGGGAGTGGTCACGGATCGGGTTTTGTCTGACTATCCAGGAGTCGACGATCAAGGCAAATGACAGGGAGCAGGCACAATGAAGTGGTCGATGGGTGTCAGGAGCGCCGTGGTAACGGCCTGCATGCTGCTGTCGGGTTGTGCGAGTGACGATTGGGCGACGGCGGACGCTTCGTCTCCGCCTGCCGATTGCCTGGTGGGCAACGACGGTGGCCCGGTGGCGCCGGCTGGCGCAACGGGTGTGCGCAGCCAGCACGATTCGCGCTGCGATCCCGCCCGGCGAGCGGAGTCCACCGGCATGCGCGCCGATCCGATCAAGCCGAACTTCGGCAAGCGGAACGAGTGAGGCGCCAAGCGGCGTGCTGCGGCACCGATCGGCGCCGCAGCCGCTCTTGCAACGGCCAGCGCTGCTAGAATGCTGGCCGTTCCCCACCGCTTGCGATGTACGCCATGAGCCAGACCGCCACCGCGCCCGCCAATGCGCAAACGCGTTACACCGTGCACCGCGGCGACCTGCCGCTGAGCTGCCCGACGCCGCAGATGGCGCTGTGGAACTCGCATCCGCGGGTGTACCTGCCGATCGAGGACGAACCCAACGGCGAAGCCAAGTGCCCGTATTGCGGCGCGCTGTTCGTTCTCGCCGATTGATCCTGGCCGGATGCACCGCCTGACCGTGGTGCAACTGCTGCCGGCGCTGCAGTCCGGCGGCGTCGAGCGCTCCACGTTGGAAATCGCTGCCGCCCTGGTGCGCGCCGGTCATCGCGCCGTGGTTGTGTCGGCCGGCGGCCGCCTGGTGCAGCCGTTGCTGGATGTGGGTGGCGAACATCTCACCCTGGATATCGGTCGCAAGTCGCTGCTGACGCTGCGGCATGTGGCTGGTTTGCGCCGCTTGTTCGCCGAACTCGGGGCCGACATCGTGCACGCACGGTCGCGGCTGCCGGCCTGGCTGGGGTGGTACGCGCTGCGCGGGATGCCCGAGGCGACGCGGCCGCGCCTGGTCACCACCGTGCACGGGCTCAATTCGCCCAGCCGCTACAGCGCGGTGATGACCTACGGCGAGCGGGTGATTTGCGTGTCGCAGACGGTGCGCGATTACGTATGCACGCACTACCCGCAGACCGATCCCGCGCGCCTGCGCACCATTCCGCGCGGGGTGGATATCGCACAGTTCCCGCGCCGGTTGCGGCCGGACCGCCATGCACGCGCGTGGGCGCAGACCCTGCTGCCTGGCCTGCCTGCCGATGCCTCGCTGCTGTTGCTGCCGGGACGCGGTACACGCCTGAAGGGGCACGCCGACGGTCTGCAACTGCTCGCCGATGTCCGTGCTGCCGGCGTGCCGGCGTTCTTGTGGTTGCCCGGCGCGCGCGAGCCGGGGCGCGAGGCCTATGTGCGCGAGCTGGAAGCCGAGGCCGCGAGATTGGGGGTGGCCGACGCAGTCGCCTTCACCGAGCCCACTGCCCGTATCGCCGAAGCGTATGCCGCCAGCGACCTGGTGCTGCAACTCTCGCGCAAGCCGGAAGCTTTCGGCCGCACTGTAGTGGAGGCGCTGTCGGTCGGCCGCCCGGTGCTCGGCTGGGCGCACGGCGGTGTCGGCGAATTGCTCGCCGAATTGCAACCCAGTGGCGCGGTCGCCGCCTTCGATGCCCAAGCCTTGCGTACACAGGCGCTGCACTTGCTGCAGCACGCGCCGACAGCGCCGGGCGTCCTCCCCTACACGTTGCAGGCCATGCAGATGGGCACCTTGAAGGTCTATGACGAACTCCGCCGCTGAGAGCCTCCCGCAGGCGCCCGTGTTGACCCCCGATGTCGGCCGCTGGGCGCCGCTGTGGGTAGTTCTGTTCGTGGCGCTATGGCCGACGCCCGGCTTGGCGGAAACGGTATTGTCGCTCGGTGCGTTGCTTGCGGCGTACCGCTTGCTGCACACGCGCTTTCGGGGCGGCACGCGCCTGCTCAGCGGTGCGGCCTGGGCGCTGACCAGCGTGCTGTTCTTTGCATACTGGCTGCCGCAGATGTTGTCTGCCTTCGACGCGATGGATGCCGGCCGCGCGCTGCGCAAGTCGGCCACCGACCTGCGCTATCTGCCTTTCATGTGGCTGTGCGCGATCGCGGTTGCGAATGCGCAGCGTCGCCGTCGCACCTTTACCGGGCTGGCGGTGATCGGCGCGGTGTGGACGCTGGATGCGCTGTTGCAGGCCGCGTTCGGCAGCAGCCCGTTGTTCTTCGGGATCGATCAGATCAAACAACTGATCAGCGGCCATGGCATGTGTACGGCCCAGGAGCTGGCGCTGGTGGATCGGCTGAGCGGCGTACTGGGTCCCTGCAATCTGAAATTCGGGCAGACCCTGGCTAGCCTGTCGCCGTTTTTGTTGCTGGCGTTGGGGCGGCGTCAGGCCTGGACCTGGGCGGTCGGTGCGGCGGCGGTCGGCATCGTGTTGGTCTTGGCAGGCTCGCGCGCGTCGTGGATGACCTATGGCGTGATCGTGCTGCTGTCGGGTTGGCAACTGCTGGGCGGGCGTCGCTTGCTGGCCGTGGCAGTGGCCGGCGCGCTGTTGGCCATTGCGGTGGTGGCGGTGGCGCCGCAGGCGCGCGAGCGCATCCAGCGCACGGCGCTGGCATTCGGTAATGGCGAACAAGGCGTGGATCAGGCCTTGTCCGGGCGTGCCCAGATCTGGGGTGCGGCGTTGTGCATGATCCGCGCGCATCCGCTCAACGGCGTGGGCGTGCGCGAATTTCGACAGGCGTATCCGGCCTGCAATCCGGCGCCTGCACAGGCGTCGGCCTGGGGCGATGGCCCGGCCTTCCACGCGCATCAGATCGTGCTGGAAATCCTGGCCGAGACCGGTGTGATCGGCTTGCTGCTGTGGCTGGCCGGCGCGGCGCAGGCGTGGCGCGCGTGGCGCTATTCGAGTGTGGCCGCACGCGAGCAGGCGCGGCCAGCGATGATCGCGCTGGTGGCCACGGTCTTTCCGCTCAACACGCATCTGGCGTTCTATTCCAGCTTCTGGGGCGCACTGAGCCTGATGTTGGCCGGGCTGTATGCCGGCGCCTTGCTCAACGATGACGCCGATCAGCCGCCGCCGCGCTGACCCGCCTCACATCCTTGCGCTGCTGCACGCAGCGCATGCGTGAGACCCGCCGACATCAGCGATAGAATTCGCTGCGCCCGCCCGGCTGGCGCTTGAAGCGGCGATGGATCCACAGGTACTGGTCCGGCGCCTCGCGCACCATGTCCTCGATCGCCGCATTGACCTGCGTGGTATCGGCGATCACATCGTCGGAGGGGATGTCTGCCAGCGGCGGTGCGATCTTGAGGATGTAGCGGCCACCTTCGCGCCGATGGAAGTACGGCACCACCGCGCAGCCGGTCAGCCGCGCCAATTGGTGGGTGGCGGTGATGGTGGAGGCCGGATGCCCGAAGAAGGGCACGAACACGGTGTCCTTGCCGCGCATGTCCTGATCCGGCGCGTACCACAGGAAACCGCCGCGCTTGAGGTGCTTGATGGTGGCGCGCAGATCCTCGTTGGCGAACATGTGCGTGGCATAGCGCAAGCGTCCACGCTTGACTGCCCACTCGAACACCGGGTTGCGATGCCTACGGTACATGCCGGCCAATGGCACGTGGTCGCACAACAGCCGCCCGCACATTTCCAGTGTCATGAAGTGGCCAGACACCAGCAGTACGCCGCGCTTTTGTTCCTGCAACTGCTGCAGATGCTCCAGTCCTTCGATCTGCACGCCTGGGCGAATCGCATCAATGCTGCCCCACCAGGCACGCGCGAACTCGAACAGGCCCACACCCAGTGCGTCGAAGCTGTCGCGCAATAGCCGTGCTCGCCACGCGTCGTCCTGCTCGGGGAAGCACAGTGTGAGGTTGACCTCGGCCGCGCGCCGACGCGTGCCGGCCAGGCGCATCGCAATCCAACCCACGCCGCGGCCTAGTGCACGCTGCAGGGTCCACGGCAGGCGCCCGGCCGCCACCATTACTGCCAGGCCCAGATACATCGGCCAGTGCTTGGGGTTGCGCAGGGAGGGGCGGACGGCGACGTTGGCGGACTCGGACATGCGCCAATTCTAAGGGATTGCGCCCAGCGGGCAGCGTGCACATGCGCACGCGCGGAGGCTCCCGTATCCTGCACCGATGCGGAAAGACCCGATCGAATGGCTGTTGCGCGGGCTGTACTCGGCGCTGCTCTACCTGTTGCTGCCGGTCACGGTGTACCACCTGGTGTGGCGCGGTTTCCGTGTGCGCGAATACTTCAATCGCTGGAACGAGCGTTACGCGTCCTACACGCACGCTTGCGGGCGTCCGCGGGTGTGGGTGCATGCGGTGTCGGTGGGCGAGGTCAATGCGGCCGCGCCGCTGGTCAATGCGCTACGTGCGCAGCGCCCGGATATCCGCTGGGTCATCACGACCATCACCCCGACCGGTTCCGAGCGGGTGCGCGCGGTGTGGGGCGATGCGGTGGACCATGTGTATCTGCCGTACGACGTGCCGGGCAGCGTGGGGCGGTTTCTCGAACACTTCCGCCCGCGTCTGGCATTGATCCTGGAAACCGAGCTATGGCCGAACATGCTGTTCGGTTGTCGCGACCGCCAGATTCCGGTGTACATCCTCAACGCGCGGCTGTCGGCGCGTTCGCTGCGTGGCTATCGGCTGCTGGCACCGTTGATCAGTCGCGCGCTGCAAACCGTCACCTGCGTGGCTGCGCAGTCGCAGGACGATGCCGAGCGGTTCATCACGCTGGGCGCCCGTCCAGATCAGGTGATCGCGCTGGGCAATCTCAAATTCGATATCGCCGCGCCGGCGCAATTGCAGGCACTGGTCGCGCAATTCCGCATGCACGTGCCGGCCACGCGCCCAGTGTGGATCGCCGCCAGCACGCACGAAGGCGAAGAAGCCGTCGTTGCCGACATCCACGCACGTTTGCTGCTGCAATTTCCGGAGTTGCTGCTGTTGTGGGCACCGCGCCATCCCGAGCGCTTTCCCAAGGTCGAGGCATTGGCACGCGAGCGCGGTTGGCGCGTTGCCACGCGCAAGGCACAGCAATGGCCACAGGCAAGCGACAAGGTCTTCGTCATCGATACCCTGGGCGAGCTGATGAGCTTCTATGCGTGCGCGCAGGTGGCCTTCGTCGGCGGCAGTCTGCAGCCGATCGGCGGACACAATCTGCTCGAACCGGCGGCGGTCGGCACGCCGGCAGTCACCGGCCCGCATCTGCACAATTTCTCGGAGATTTCGCGGCGCATGCGCGAGGCCGATGCGGTGACCATCTGCGAAGATGCCGATAGCGTGTATCACGATCTTGCGCGCCTGCTCGGCGACCCTGCCCAGCGCGAGGCGATGGCCACCGCAGGCCTGGCACTGGTCGCCAACGGCAAGGGCGCAGTGGCCCGCACGCTGGTACAGATCGCCCCGGATCTGCCGCCGGTGGCCAGCGAGGGCGCTGCGGCGTGAGGTGGTCGTGGTCAGTGCGTTGCTGACCACATTGCGATCTCGCTGATGCTTGTCGCCAGATTGCAGCGGTCATTGCACTAGCAGTGAGAGTGTGCGCCGGTGACTGCTGCGAGCTTGGTTGCATCGCCTTATCTGGCAGCCAACGTCGTAGCGGCCGCTGTCGCCGCACGAAACGTCCCTGCAGCAGTCGCCACAAAAGACGCGCATGCGACCGCACCGCGCACAAAAAAGCGGGCCTGGGCCCGCCTTTTTCATGTGCATCCAGCTGGCCTTACTGCAGTGAACCACTGCCCTGCAGCTTGGACTCGGCATCCTGCGACAGCAGGCGATTCACATCCTGCAAGTCGGTGATGTCGAGCTTGCCGATGGCCTGGCCCAGCAGCAGACGGTTCTGCAGGAAGTTGTAACGCGACTGCGCGTAGTTCAGCTGCGCCTGGAACAGCGTGCGCTGGTTCTGCACCACGTCCAGCACGGTACGCGTACCCACTTCCAGACCCACCTGCGAGGCGTCGTAGGCGGCTTGCGCCGACACCACCGCCAGACGGCGGGCTTCCACTTCGCTGATACCGGCAACAACAGTCTGGTAGGCATTGCGGGTGTTGCGATCCAGCGCGCGCTTCTGCTGCTCGTAGGTGTCCTGCTGGATGTCGCGCTGCGACAGTGCCTGACGCACGGCCGACTGGGTTGCACCGCCCGAGAAGATCGGAATCGATAGCGTGATGCCGATGGAATCGGTATCGATGTTGCGGCCTGCGGTGGTGAAGTTGCCTGCCGCCTCATCGACCGTTCCCTGACCACCCCAGCTGTTGCTGCGGCCGACATTGGCACCCAGGCTCAGAGTGGGCAAATGGCCAGCACGCGCGGCACTGACCTGCGCCTCGGCGGCACTGACCTGCAACTGCTGCGCCTTCAACGCAGGGTTATCGGCAATGGCGGTGGCGACCAACTGATCGACATTGCTGTAGGCGGCCGGTACTTCCGGGCGGAACTCTTCCGGCAGTGCGCGCAAGCCGACCACGGGCTGGCCGGTGAGTTCGGTCAGTGCCTGGTAGTAATCCTTCAACGTGTTGCGGGCATTGATGGTGTCGGCGCGCGCCTGGTCGTACTGAGCGCGGGCTTCGTGCACGTCGGTAATCGGTGCCAGGCCCACTTCCAGACGCTTGTCGGCGTAGTCGAACTGTTTCTTTGCTGCCGCTTCGTTGGTCTCGGCTGCCGCCAGCGACTCGATACCCACCAGCACCTGGAAATACGCCGCCGAGGTACGGGTGATCAGATCGTTGTTGGCCGATGCCAGGGTGAAATCTGCAGCCTTGGCCACTTCGCGCTGCGCACGCAGGTTGGAGAACTGCGCCCAATTGAAAATGGTCTGGCTGCCCTGAATCGCGTACTGGCGCTGTTTGGTCGTGGAGCGTCCATCGACACCCTCCAGCTCACGATGTGACTGGGTGTAGCCGGCGCTGCCGTCCAGCTGCGGCAGCAAGGCCGCACGCGCCTGTACCTGGCCTTCCCGATTCACCAGGCGCGTGGACTCGGCCACGGCCAGCTGCGGATCGCCGTTGCGGGCCATTTCGTAGACCTGCAGCAGGTCGGTGGCGTGCGCAGCCATGGGAGACAGGGCGGCAGCCAGGGCCAGGACGAGGGATCGGCGGATCATCGGGGAAGCTTCCTTGGGAATCAGAATTGGAATCGGGGCGTCGGTGCGGCGCCCTGGAGATAGGCGAGGTCGGTTTCGAATAACGACTCGATGCGCGGGGCGTTGACGTCGCCACGGACCAGCACCGCTTCCATCACTGGTTCGTGACCGCGCACGACGAACAGCCGGCCGTTCGGGCGCAACCACTGCAGCCACTGCACGGGGAGTGTATCGACCGCGCCGGTCACGCAGATGGCATCGAAGCGACGCTCGCTCTGCCAGCCGAACACGTCGGCGGTTTCGATACGGACATTGCTGCCCAGGCCGGTACGGTCCAGATTGGCGCGCGCGGCGGCCGCCAGTGCCGGGTCGATCTCCAGGCTGACGACTTCACGCGCGAGCGCGGCCAGGCAGGCGGTGGCGAAGCCGCTGCCAGCGCCCACTTCCAGCACGTCTTCGCCCGGCTGCAGATCCAGCGCCTGCAACATGCGGCCTTCGACGACCGGCTTCATCATCTTGTGACCGGCCGACAGCGGAATTTCCACGTCGACATAGGCCAGCGTCTTGTATGCCTCCGGCACAAAGGCTTCGCGCGGCAGGCGCGCCAGCACGTCGAGTACGCGCAGGTCCAGCACGTCCCACGGCCGGATCTGCTGCTCGACCATCTTTTCGCGGGCCTGGGTGAAATCGATCGTCATGGTGCGGTTATCCAACGCGGTGGGGCAAACATTTTACCGGTGCGCGAGGCACCTGGCGCATCTAGCATCGCCGCGCGCTGCCATCCGGCGCAGTGCCGGAAGTCATCGCCACCAAAGGCCGGGGGCCCTCAGCGCGGCGCATATGCCCTCAAAAAGAAGTCCACGCTGGTGTCGATGTGCGCATCCACCTGCGCGCGGGTGGGCTGGCCGTGCAGGCCGCACATCATCAAGGCGTACAGCTCGCCCTTGAGCAGGCAGAAGAATTGCGACGCGGCGCGCGCGACGTCCGGAATCTCCAACTGGCCGTCGGCCACCCGCGCGGACAGGAAATCCGCCAGCGCCCGCTGCGTGCGCTTAGGGCCCGCATCCCAGAACATCTCGCGTATATGCACGTCGCCGGTACCGGGCGCCATCATCATGCGGTGGGTGGAGATAGCCGATTCGGTGCTGACCATGGCAAAGAACGCATGGGCGATCTCGGTGAGCTGGTCGCGCACTGCGCCCTTGGGGGCATGGTCGAACAGGTCGTCCGGCATCATGTGCTGGCATTGCGCGCGGATCGCCTCGGAAAACAGGCTCTCCTTGTCGCCGAAGTGGCTGTACACGGTCAGTTTGGAGACGCCCGCCTGCGCAGCGATCCCATCCATGCTGACCCCTGCATAGCCCTGTTCCATGAACATGGTGCGGGCGGCACCCAGGATGGCGGCACGCTTTCCAAGGTCCTTGGGACGGCCAGGGCCGTTGCTCTTGGCTTTGGAGTTGAGGGGGGGCGAGCTGGACATGCCGTCAATACTAGACCATCGGGTTCTATATTTATACTCGGCACCGACGCGCTACGTTAACGATTCGGTCTCTGGCTCCCGTGTCATGGAGCTCCCGGCAGCTGTCAGGGATCCACCGAAGGCAGCGGAAAAACCCCGGTGATAGATTTGCGGCAGACCTGCCAGTGCATACCGGCAGGTATCTCGAGCGAACACGGACGGGGGGACGGGGAGCGTGGGAAGGGTCGGTCCGCATGCGCATACACGCTGCGTTCGCAGCACGTGCGTGCGGCGGATCGGGCGCGCGTTGTTGTGGCTGCTGGCGTGCTGCGCAGTGCTCGGCGCCTGGCCAGCCGGCGCGCAGGCGCTCAAACACACGGCATACCACACGGTCACGCGCTGGACCATGGACGATGGCCTGCCGCACAACCTGGTGCACGCCGTGGCCCAGGGCGAAGACGGGCTGATCTGGCTGGGCACCTGGGAAGGCGTGGCGCGCTTCAATGGGCGCGACTTCACCGTGTACGACCGCCAGAACACTCCCGGCGTCGAGCTGGGCGGAGTGTTCGTGGTGGCACGCGACAGCACCGGCGGCATGCTGTTCGGTACCGCGTTCGACGGCGTCTACCACTATCAGGACGGCCACTGGCAGCAGCTGGGCGGCGCCTCGGCGCGGCATCTGGCGGTGAGCGCCTTGCTGCGGCGTGCCGATGGCGCGTTGTGGGTGGGCACGCCGCAGACGCTGTACCGCATCGAGGGCGACGGGCGGGTGGTCGATATCGGTCGCCAGGCCGGGTTGCCGCGTGCGCGGATCACGGCGTTGTCCGCAGACGAGGGCGGCGACCTGTGGGTTGGTACCGAGGTCGGTCTGTATCGTCTGCCGCGCGATGACGGCCAGGCTGCGGCCTGGGGCAGGGTGCACGGGATGCGCGACGCGCCGGTGCGGCGGCTGGCCAGCGACCGTCAGGGCGGCCTGTTGGTCGCCGGCGACGATGGCGTGTGGTGGTGGAGCCGTGGCGGCGGCCTGCAGCGTTTCCGCCAGGGCCAGCGCGTGGATTCAGTGCTGCTCGACCGCCGCGGGCACCTGTGGATGAGTCTGTCTTCGGGAATGCTGGTGGTACACAGCGGCCCCGACGACCCGGACGAGCAGATCGCCATTTCCGGCGTCGCCAGCCCGGCGCTGCTGGAAGACGCCGAAGGCCTGATCTGGGTCGGCAGCACGCACGGGCTGTTCCGGGTTGCCGAAGGCGCCGCACACGGCGTCACCCACGACGAAGGCCTGAGTTCGGACTACGTGCGCTGTGTGCTGCAGACCGGCAACGGCACCGTGTGGGTGGGCAATGCCGTTGGCCTGGATCGTTGGCGCGACGGCACCATCAGCCGCGTGTCGTTGTCGCCCAGCGACGGTGGGCGCGTGCTTGAGCAGTCGGTGCTGGCGCTGGCCGATGCCGGTGATGGCGGCGTGTGGGCCGGCACCTACAGCCAGGGCGTGGTACGTCTGGACGCGCAAGGCCACGTGCTGGTGCGCATCGGCGCGGCCGATGGCCTGCCGTCGATGTCGGTGCGTGCGGTGCTGCCGGATGGCGACGACCTGTGGATCGGCAGCACGGCCGGGCTGGTGCGCTGGCGCAATGGCAAGGCGCGCCGCTACACCGCCGCCGACGGTGTGCCGGACGGCTCGGTGCATGGGTTATACCGCGATGCGCAGGGCATCGTGTGGATCGGCACCGATCGTGGCATGACCGCGCTGTCGCCGGACGGCAGCACGCGCGCCTGGCTTGGCGAGCAGGATTTTCCCGGCCAGAACGCGTTCGACTTCCTGCGCGATGCCGCCGGCGATGTGTGGATCGCCAGCGATCGCGGCTTGCTGCGTCTGCGCGGTGACAGCTTCCGTGTCTACGACCACCGGTTCGGGCTGCCACGCGACAAGCTGTTTCGGGTGATCGACGACGGCCGTGGCTATTTTTGGTTGTCGAGCAACCACGGCGTGTTCCGCATCGCACGCAAGAACTTCGACCAGATCGACGCGGGCACGCGCGAACAATTGAGCGTGGAAGTGGTCGACCGCAGCGACGGTATGCCGAGCAACCAGGGCAACGGCAGCAGCGCACCTGCTGGTTGGTTGACCCAGTCCGGGCAGTTGCTGTTTCCCACCGCTGCAGGCCTGGGCGTGATTGACCCGACACGGGTGGGTACCTTGCAAGGCCATCGCGTGCCGATCGTGTTCGAGCGCCTGCTGGTCGATGGCATGGTGCAACCGCTGAGTGGCACGCATCGGTTCGGTGCACAGACCCGGCGTCTTGCAATTGGCTATGCCGGGCTGAATTTCCGTGGCCCGGACAAGGTGCGGTATCGCTACCGACTGGAAGGCTTCGATCCGGATTGGGTGGATGCTGACAGCACCAGCGAAGCGGTCTACACCAATCTGCCGCCGGGTCGCTTCCGCTTCCGCGTGCAGGCGATGTCGCTGCCGGTGGATTGGCGGCAAAGCGATTTGTTGGGCGAAGCCAGCCTGGTTATCGCGCTGGCGCCGCCGTGGTGGCGCCGGGGCGAAGTGATCGGCCTGGGCATTCTTGGCCTGGCCAGCGTGGTCTACGGGTTGTATCTGTGGCGGACCGCCAGTTATCGCCGGCGTCAGCGCCAGCTCAATACCGTCATCGACCGGCGTACGCGCGAACTGAGCGACAAGAACCTGGCGCTGCAGCAGGCCAGCCAGGAACGCGAAGCGTTGATGCGCCAGCTGGAATACCGCGCCAGCCACGACGTGCTGACCACCTTGCCGAACCGACGCGAAGCCGAGCGCGTGCTGCAGCAATGGTTCGATGATGCGCATGCAGGTGGCGCTGCACTGGCGCTAGCGTTGATGGATATCGACCACTTCAAGCGCATCAACGACAACTACGGTCACGAGGTTGGCGATGCGGTGCTGTCGGCCATCGGCCAGGCGTTGAGCGAGCAGGATCAGGCGCACTGCTTCGCCGCGCGGCACGGTGGCGAAGAATTCCTGCTGGCGACAACCGGGCTGGATGCGGCACAGGCGCGCGCGCTGTTCGAGCGGATGCGGCAGCGACTGGCCGACATCGAGGTTGATGCGCAAGGCACGCCCGTGCGTTGTACCGCCAGCATGGGTATGGCGATGAGCGACGAAGCGCCGAGCCGACGCGAATTGCTGGCGTTGGCCGATGGTCGTCTGTATGAAGCCAAGCGACAGGGGCGGGATCGCTTGATCGGGCCCTAGGAGGGTGCGCGATTGCGCAGCATGCCGAGCGCGGGCCCGAGGTCATCGGTCGCCGCCATGTGCGACATGCTGCACACCTCGCGACCCCTGCGCGTGATCCGCCTGCGCGCGCAACAACGCGACAAATGCCTGCGCAGCACGCGACAAGGTGCGCCCGCCATGCGTGACGCAACCCAGCTCACGCGATAACGCCACATCGGCCAGTGGCAGCGCCATGATCTGATGGTCGATCATGCGCTCCGGCAAGACGCTCCACGCCAGGCCCACCGACACCAACATCTTGATCGTCTCCAGATAATTGGTGGTCATGCGCAAACTCGGCGCCAGACCGCGTTCGGCAAATAGGTTGGCGACGATGCGATGGGTAAAGGTGCCCGGATCCGGCAAGACTGCCGGGTGTGCAACCACATCGTCCAGCGACAGCTCGGGCAGTGCTGCCAACGGGTGATCTGGCGCAACCACGAACTGCAAGCGGTCATGCCAGATCGGCTGCGCGCGCAGTGGTGCGCGCGTGTCGGGCGCCAGGGTGGTCACCGCCAGTTCCACCTCCCCGCGCAGCACCGCCGCGTACGCCAATTCCGAATCCAGGAACTGGATATCCAGCGCCGCCTGCGGATGTTGTGTCGCGAAACCGCGCAACAAGGCGGGCAGGCGGTGCAGACCCACATGGTGGCTAGTGGCCAGACTCAAACGACCGCCAACCGCCGCGCCCAGATGCTCGAGCACGCGGCGGGTGTCCTGCAGCTCGGCCAGGATGCGTTGCGCGCGCGGCAACAGTGCCTGGCCGGCTTCGGTCAGCACCACTTGCCGGCCTAGGCGGTCGAACAGGCGCGCCGACAGTTGCGCCTCCAGCAGGGCGATGCGTTTGCTCACTGCCGGCTGGGTCAGGTGCAAGGCCTCACCGGCCGCGGAGAAGCTGCCGCTTTCGGCGATCGCCACGAATGCATTGAGGCTCGCCAGGTCCATTGCTATTCCTAAAATTCATTTCTTGAATAAACAATATGAATTTGCGTAATCCAAGGCAAGCTCCTAGCATCGACCTCAGCCAGGTGGGCGCACCCACCATCCGCCATTCGGATTGCCGCGATGACTGCCAAGACCCTGTACGACAAGCTGTGGGAACTGCATGAGGTCACACGCCGTGACGATGGTTCGTCGCTGATCTATATCGACCGCCACATCCTGCACGAAGTGACTTCGCCGCAAGCCTTCGAAGGACTGCGCCTGGCCGGGCGCAAGCCGTGGCGCATCGACGCCAATATCGCAACGCCCGATCACAACGTGCCGACCACGCGCGCCGAGCGCCAGGGTGGGCTGGAGTCGATTTCCGACGAGGTGTCGCGCCTGCAGGTGCAGACGCTGGACGAGAACTGCGACGACTTCGGCATCCTCGAGTTCAAGATGAACGATGCGCGCCAGGGCATCGTGCATGTGGTCGGCCCGGAGCAGGGCGCCACCCTGCCCGGCATGACCGTGGTCTGCGGCGATTCGCACACCTCCACGCATGGCGCATTCGGCGCACTGGCGCATGGCATCGGCACCTCCGAGGTCGAACATGTGCTGGCGACCCAGTGCCTGATTACGAAGAAGATGAAGAACATGCAGGTGCGCGTTGAAGGCACGCTGCCGTTCGGGGTGACTGCCAAGGACATCGTGCTGGCGGTGATCGGCAAGATCGGCACCGCCGGCGGCAACGGGCATGCGCTGGAATTTGCCGGCAGCGCGATCCGCGCGCTGTCGATGGAAGGCCGCATGACCATTTGCAACATGTCCATCGAAGCCGGTGCGCGCGTGGGCATGGTGGCGGTGGACGACAAGACGATTGCCTACGTCAAAGGTCGCCCGTTCGCGCCCAAGGGCGCCGACTGGGATGCGGCAGTCGCGCTGTGGAGCACGCTGGTGTCCGACCCGGACGCACACTTCGACACCGTGGTGGAACTGCGCGCCGAAGACATCAAGCCGCAGGTCAGCTGGGGCACCTCCCCCGAAATGGTGCTGGCGATCGATCAGTACGTACCGGACCCGGCGACCGAGCAGGACCCAACCAAGCGCGATTCGATCGAGCGCGCATTGAAATACATGGGTTTGCGGGCCAACCAGCCGATCACGGATATCCGCCTGGATCGGGTGTTCATTGGCTCGTGCACCAACTCGCGTATCGAAGACCTGCGCGCCGCCGCCGCAGTGGCCAAGGGCCGCAAGGTCGCTTCCACCATCAAGCAGGCGCTGGTGGTACCCGGCTCAGGCTTGGTCAAGGCGCAGGCAGAGGCTGAAGGCCTGGACAAGGTGTTCTTGGACGCCGGTTTTGAATGGCGCGAGCCGGGCTGCTCGATGTGTCTGGCGATGAATCCGGACAAGCTGGGGAGCGGTGAACATTGCGCTTCGACCTCCAACCGTAACTTCGAAGGCCGCCAGGGCGCCGGTGGCCGCACGCACTTGGTTAGCCCGGCGATGGCCGCTGCGGCGGCGGTGAGTGGGCATTTTGTCGATGTGCGTGCACTCGGCGATTCGGGAGTGGGGATTCGGGATTCGTAAACACCGGTCCGCGCATTCCCGCTTTTTCGAATCCCCAATGTCCACTCCCTAATCACGGCATTCCAATGACCCCTTTCACCCAACACACCGGATTGGTCGCGCCGCTGGATCGCGCCAACGTCGATACCGACCAGATCATTCCCAAGCAATTCCTCAAATCGATCAAGCGCACCGGCTTCGGGCCGAATCTGTTCGACGAGTGGCGCTATCTGGATATCGGTGAGCCTGGTCGCGACAACAGCACGCGCCCGCTGAATCCGGAATTCGTGCTCAATTTCCCCCGTTATCAGGGTGCCAGCGTGTTGCTGGCACGCGAGAACTTCGGCTGCGGTTCCTCGCGCGAGCATGCGCCGTGGGCGCTGGACGAATATGGCTTTCGCACCGTGATCGCGCCGAGCTTTGCCGATATTTTCTACAACAACAGTTTCAAGAACGGCCTGCTGCCGATCGTGCTGGCCGAAGCAGAAGTCGATGCGTTGTTCGAACAATGCCTGGCCACCGAGGGCTACCAGCTCACCGTGGATCTGGCCGCGCAACGCGTGCGCCGCCCCGATGGCGTGGAGTACAGCTTCGACATCGATGCCTTCCGCAAACACTGCCTGCTCAACGGGCTGGACGATATCGGCCTCACCTTGCAGGACGCCGATGCGATCGGTCATTTCGAGCAGGGCCACCGCGCACGCCAACCGTGGTTGTTTGGCGCGCTGCAGTGAATGCGGTCGCCAAAACCACTGATCCGTCGGCGCTGAGCGAACACGTCGTTGCGCAGGTTGGACCGCAGGCCCGTGCCTATCTGCACAACGATGTGCATGCACACGGTGCCGAGTTCGCCGAGCTCCGTGCTGATCTGGCGGATCATTGATTTCAAAGACGCTGCGGCGTCACTCACGAGGATGGCATGAGCAAGCAGATTCTGATTCTTCCCGGCGATGGCATCGGGCCGGAGATCATGGCCGAAGCGGTCAAGGTGCTAAAGCGCGTTGACACGCAGCACGGCCTGGGTTTCGAGCTGGTGTACGACGAGCTGGGCGGTGCGGCCTACGATAAATATGGCAGCCCGTTGGCCGATGAAACACTGGAGCGTGCGCGTGCTGCCGATGCGGTGCTGCTGGGTGCAGTGGGTGGCCCGCAGTGGGACACCATCGACCCGGCGCTACGCCCGGAGCGTGGTCTGCTCAAGATCCGCTCGCAACTGGGTTTGTTCGCCAACCTGCGCCCGGCACTGCTGTATCCGCAGCTTGCAGATGCCTCCACGCTGAAGCCGGAGGTGGTGTCCGGGCTGGATCTGCTGATCCTGCGCGAGCTCACTGGCGGCATTTACTTCGGGCAGCCGCGTGGTAACCGCACGCTGGACAACGGTGAGCGCCAGGCTTACGACACCTTGCCGTACAGCGAGAGCGAGATCCGCCGCATCGCCAAAGCCGGCTTCGAGATGGCGCGTTTGCGCGGCAAGAAGTTGTGCTCGGTCGACAAGGCCAACGTGTTGGCATCGAGTCAGTTGTGGCGTGCAGTGGTCGAAGAAGTGGCCAAGGACTACCCGGATATCGCGCTATCGCATATGTACGTGGACAACGCGGCGATGCAGTTGGTGCGCGCGCCCAAGCAGTTCGACGTGATCGTGACCGACAACATGTTCGGCGACATCCTCTCCGACCAAGCGTCCATGCTCACGGGCTCGATCGGTATGCTGCCCTCCGCTTCGCTGGATGCCAACAGCAAGGGTATGTACGAGCCATGCCACGGTTCGGCGCCGGACATTGCCGGCAAGGGCATCGCCAATCCGCTGGCGACGATCCTGTCGGTGGCGATGATGCTGCGCTACACCTTTGCACAGGCCGATGCAGCGGATGCGATTGAGCGTGCGGTCGGCGAGGTGCTCGACCAGGGCCTGCGCACCGCTGACATCTGGTCGGAAGGCACCAGCAAGGTCGGCACCGTGGCGATGGGCGATGCGGTGGTGGCTGCGCTTTAGGGTCTGCGTTCGTCGTTTTGATGATGGAGATGCCGGCGGCTATCGTTCGACGACGATGGCCGCCTTCGTTTGTGGTGCTTGAGCTAGGCGGTGTGTTGGTTGAAACGACCGGAGTGTGGCTGGCACTGCCTGCGATTAAACACCTCCGGGCCGGCGGTGATTGCCCGAGAGATCGGTCGAGGCGCGGTGCCGCATCCTGAGCCGGGACACGCCGTAATCCATCCTCGGAGGCTCGATGGCGGCATCCATGCTGCCAACGGTCCCGGCCCCCGAGACGGCACCATGCTTTCCTCAGTGTGGCTGCTGCATTGAAAGCGATGCTTTCAATCGTGACGCTCAGCGCGTCAGCCAGCGCTGCTTTTCATGGTGCTGCTCGCCTGATTGGACCCCTTCGATAGCGGTGGCTGTTGCTTGCGGCCAACGCGCCACGTCTAGCGGTCAGCGCAGCAGGGCAGGGCATGGATTGAAGATCAAAACCAAAACGGCCAGCAGGTCACTCTGCCGGCCGTCAGACATCAATCGTCCAGCAACGGACGCGTGCTATGCCACCGCAGCGGTCTTGCCGGCGATGACGCCACGCTCGCGCTGACGCAACAGACGATTGGCCACGTCGAGCCATGCGAGCGCACTGGCTTCGATGATGTCCTTGCTGGTGCCGGTGCCTTCGTATTCCACGCCGTCGTGGCGCACGCTCAGGCTGGCTTCGCCGCGGGCGTCTGCGCCGATGCCCACGCTGTGCACCTGATAGCTGTCCAGCTCCAGCCTCACGCCGGTGGCCGAGGCCAATGCACCGAATAGCGCATCCACCGGCCCGTTGCCCTGTGCGGTTTCAGCCACACGGTTACCTTCCGGATCGGACAACTCCACCAGCGCATTGGCGCGGCTGCCGACATCGCTGATGGTCATCGATGCCAGGCGATAGCCCTCCTGCACGGTGGCGTCCTGCATCAAGGCCTGCAGATCGGCATCGGTCACGACGCGCTGCTTCTCGCACAATGCCTTGAACTGCTCGAACACCAGCTTGACCTCTTCTTCTTCCAGCAGATACCCCAGCGCGCGCAGACGCTGCTCGACGGCAGCGCGGCCGCTGTGGCGGCCCAGCACCATCTGCGACGATTCCCAGCCCACATCTTCCGGGCGCATGATTTCGTAGGTGCCGCGATGGCGCAGCATGCCGTGCTGATGGATGCCCGATTCGTGCGCGAACGCGTTGCCGCCGACCACGGCCTTGTTGCGCTGTACCGGCATGCCGACCAGGCGCTGCAGCAACTGCGAGGTGGACACGATACGGGGCGTATTGATCGCCGAATCGATGTTGTAGAACGCACCGCGCACCTTCAGCGCCATGGTGATTTCTTCCAGCGCGCAATTGCCCGCGCGCTCACCGATGCCGTTGATGGTGCATTCCACCTGACGCGCACCGCCTTCGATGGCGGCCAGCGAGTTGGCCACCGCCAGGCCCAGATCGTTGTGGCAATGCGCGCTGAAGATCACCTTGTCGGCACCTTCCACGCTGGCGATCAGGCGCGAAAACATGCCACGGATTTCTTCGGGGGTGGTGAAGCCCACTGTGTCGGGCAGATTGATGGTGGTAGCACCGGCGGCGATCGCCACGCGGGTGACCTCGGCCAGGAAATCTTCTTCGGTGCGGGTTGCATCTTCGGCAGAAAATTCCACGTCGTCGATGTAGCCGCGCGCCAGCGCGACATGCCGGTGCACCGATTCCAGCACCTGCTCGCGGCTCATGCGCAGCTTGTGTTCGCGGTGCAGTGGGCTGGTGGACAGGAACACATGCAGGCGCGGGTTGGCCGCAGCTTCCAGCGCCTTTGCCGAGGTTTCGATATCGGCCTGCAAGCAGCGCGACAGCACTGCCAGGGTGGGGCGGCGCAACTCGCGGCCCATCATCGCCACCGCTTCGCGGTCCGAATGCGAACTGGCCGGAAACCCGGTCTCGATGATATCCACGCCGAGTTCATCCAGCGCGCGCGCCATGACCAGCTTTTGCTGGGGCGTCATGCTGCAGCCGGGTGATTGCTCGCCGTCGCGCAGGGTGGTGTCGAAAATTCGGATATGCGGGGTCTGGTTGGATACGGTCGTGTTCACCAGGAAGACTCCTCTGCGGCGATGGCGGTGACAGGCGTTGAAGCGACTGCGGATGGGCGGGAAAGAACGGGTGTATCGGGTGGTGGCTTGGCGCTGCGTTCGTTGCGAAGTCGCTCGGTATTGCGACGGCGCGGCTTGCGTGGCGGACGCGGCCGCACTTCAGACAAGAGTGTGGCCAGCACGGTTGCGTCGATATTACCGCCAGAGACCACTGCACATTTGCGTTTGCCGGAAACGCGGCGGCCGGCGGCCAGGGCCAGCGCACCGGCGCCCTCGGCGATGACGTGTTCTTCCAGCGCCAGGCGCACCAACGTTTCGCGCAATTCAGCTTCGCGCACGATCACCACATCGTCCAGCAGGCTCGAGCAAAGGCGGCGTGTAAGGAAGCCGGGGATCTTGACCTTGACGCCATCTGCCAGCGTCGCAACCGGGGTGATTTCGCGCAGATCGCCACGCACGGCGCGTGCCATCGAATCGACGCCTTCCACTTGCGCCCCGACCACACGCACGCCTTGCGACTTCAATGCCAGCGCCACGCCGGAGGCCAATCCGCCGCCGCCGATCGGCACGATCACCACGTCCGGCGCATGCGCCGCCAGCTCGATGCCGACCGTGCCCTGGCCGGCAATCACATCCGGGTCGTCGAAGGCCGACAGAAAGCGATAGCCGTTCTGGTCGGCCAGCTCGCGCGCAAACGCGAATGCCTCGTCGTAGCTGTTGCCATGCTGGCGCACGGTGGCGCCCCAATGCGCGACACCGGCGATCTTGGTCTGCGGCGCGCCGTAAGGCATCACCGTGATGGCCTGCACGCCCAGCCTGTACGCCGACCACGCCACGCCTTGCGCATGATTGCCGGCGGAGGCGCAGATCACCGGGCGCTCGTCGCCGCGCTCCAGGCCGGCCAGCAAGGCATTCAATGCGCCGCGCACCTTGTAGGAGCCGGTGCGCTGCAAATTCTCCAGCTTCAACCACACACCGAAGCGTTCGGCGTAATGCAGCGGCGTGGGCGACAGGTACTTGCGCAGGCGGGCCTGTGCCGCCAGTACGTCGGCCACGCTGACGGCCACGTCGCTTACCTCTGGCTCCTGTGCGGAAGCGGAAGGGCGGCCGGAATCAGGCATTGCGGCACGCGCGCGGCCGATCTGGAAGAAGACACCTCCGAACGGCAGTGTGATCGTCGCGCGAGGTCTGCATGTTCATGCCGCGGCCTCGACCGATTCCAGCGCGGTGATCATCACCGATTCGCAGTCGTAGACCTTTTCCAGCTGCAGGCGCAGCGTTTCCGGTGGACGGTTGCTGTCCACATCAAGCTGCAGATGCCAGCGGCCGGCATCGTCCGGTGCTGCCGCACCCTGGATCGCGCATGGGCGGAAGCCGCGGCGCTCGGTCATGCCGATCACCCGCACCAGCGCGCCTTCTGCCGGCGTCAGCACCAGATCAAGCCGGTAACGCATGCGATGTCTCCTTGGCCGCATGTGCGGGATTGCTGTCCAGCATGGTGCTGTTGGCGTTGTTGGGCGGCACCAGCGGCCACACATTGGCGCGCGCATCGATGGCGACATGCAGCAGGCCGGGGCCGGGCTGCGCCAGCAGTTCGGCCAGCGCCGCGTCCACATCGCCGCGCGCGATGATGCGCTTGGCCGGGATGCCGAAGACCTGCGCCAACGCCGCGAAATCCGGGTTGTCGGACAAGTCGATTTCGCTGTAACGCTCGGCAAAGAACAGCTCCTGCCACTGCCGCACCATGCCGAGCGAGCTGTTATCCAGCAGCACGATCTTCACCGGCAGCTTGCAGCGCGCAATCGTCACCAGCTCCTGCACATTCATCATGAAACTGCCATCGCCGGAGACCAGCACCACGGTGCGATCGGGGCAGGCGAACTGCGCGCCCATCGCCGCCGGCAGGCCGAAGCCCATGGTGCCGAGCGCGCCACTGGTCAGGTGATTGCGCGGATCGTTGAAGCGGCAATGCTGGGCCACCCACATCTGATGCTGACCCACATCGCAAGCGATGATGGTGTCGGCAGGGGCCACTTCGCTCAGGCGCTTCAGCAGCGCCGGTGCGTAGATATCGGTACCGGGCGCGTCGTAACGCGCGCCGAATTTTTCGCGGTTCGCAAAGCAGCGCGTACGCCAGGCCTGGCAGTTGCCACGCGCCGCACTCAAGGCTTTCAGGCTTGCTGCCACATCGCCGGGCACCGCGATATCTGCGGTGCGCAGCTTGGAGATTTCATAGGCGTCGGCATCCAGATGGATGACGCGCGCAAACGGGGCGAACTCGCTCAGCTTGCCGGTGGCACGGTCGTCGAAACGCGCACCGACAACGACCAACAGATCGCATTCCTGGATCGCCATATTGGCCGCACGCGTGCCGTGCATGCCCAGCATGCCCAGGTAATCCGGGTGCGCATGCGGTAACGCCCCCAGGCCGCGCAAGGTCAGCGCGGTCGGGATGCCGGTGGCTTCGACAAAGCGCCGAAACGCCTCCACCGCATCGGCCAACGCGATGCCGCCGCCGCCGTACACCACCGGGCGCTCGGCGCTGGCGATGGCCGCCAGTGCTTCGGCCAATTTCGCGTCCGCCGGTGCCGGCGGCGGCAACACCGCTGCCGGCACATGCGCTGGCAGATGCGAGGCATTGGCCAGTTGCACGTCCTTGGGCAGGTCGATCAGCACCGGCCCGGGACGTCCTTCGCGCGCGATGCGGAACGCTTCGCGCACCATGCCCGGAAGATCCTCCACTCGCCGCGCCAGAAAGCTGTGCTTGACGATCGGCATGGTCATGCCGAACACGTCCAGCTCCTGGAACGCATCGGTGCCCAGCAACGGCGTGGCGACCTGGCCGGTCAGGCACACCATCGGCACCGAATCGAGCATTGCGTCGGCAATGCCGGTAACCAGATTGGATGCGCCCGGGCCGGAGGTGGCCACGCACACGCCCACCTTGCCACTGGCACGGGCGTAGCCGTTGGCGGCGAGCGCGGCGCCCTGTTCGTGACGGACGAGGATGTGCTTGAGCCTGGAATCCACCAGGGCGTCGTAGAACGGCATGATGGTGCCGCCCGGATAACCAAACAGCGTTTCCACGCCCTCGGCTTCCAGGGCCTGCGTCAGCCAGCGCGCGCCGTTGCGGGGCGTGCTGTGTGCGGAGGTGTTCATGCGTTGCGGACCTTCGGTGTTAGCGGTGGGGGTGCGGCGGCGTTACGCCGCTTGTTGATTCGCAGGTGTGGCGGCGGCCTGCTGTTCGCCGTTGAGCCACACCATCTTGGCGCGCAACTTCTTGCCCACTTCCTCGATCGGGTGTTCCAGATCGGCCTGCTTGAACTTGGTGTAGTTCGGCAGGCCGGCGTCGTACTCGGCCACCCAGTTCTTGGTGAAGGTGCCGTTCTGGATATCGGTCAGCACGTCCTTCATGCGCGCCTTGGTGCTGGCGTCGATCACACGCGGGCCGCTGACATAATCACCGTATTGTGCGGTTTCGGAAACGAATTCCAGCATGCGGGTGATGCCGCCTTCGTAAAACAGGTCCACGATCAACTTCAGTTCGTGCAGCACTTCGTAATACGCGATCTCCGGCTGGTAGCCGGCTTCCACCAGCACTTCGAAACCGGCCTGCACCAGCGAGGATGCACCGCCGCACAGCACGGCCTGCTCGCCGAACAGATCGGTTTCGGTCTCTTCCTTGAACGTGGTCTTGATGATGTTGGCGCGCGCGCCGCCCAGGCCGCCGGCGTAGGTCAGTGCGAACTGTTCGGCCTTGCCGCTGGTGTCCTGGTAGACCGCGTAGATGCACGGCACGCCGCGGCCGATTTCATACTCGCGACGCACCAGCGCACCCGGGCCCTTCGGCGCGACCAGCACCACGTCCAGATCGGCGCGTGGGGTGATCATGTCGAAATGCACGTTCAAGCCATGCGCGAACAACAGGCAGGCACCCTGCTTCATGTTCGGGGCGATGACCTCCTTGTAGAGCTTCTTCTGCACCATGTCCGGGGTCAGGATCGCGACCAGATCCGCGCTCTTGACCGCCTCGGATGGCGCCACGACGGTGAAGCCATCGGCCTGCGCCTTGGATTCGGTCGGGCCACCGGGACGCAGGCCGACAGTGACGTCGAAGCCGGAATCGCGCAGGTTCAGCGCATGCGCGCGGCCCTGGCTGCCGTAGCCGATGATCGCGATTTTCGGTTGGGTGTCGTTGCTCATGGAATGTCCTTGCGGGGTTGGCAGTGGAGATGGGCGGTGAATAAACGGATCAGCCGGCAGTGCAGGCACTGGCCGGCTGAGCAAAGCGGGGACGGACGATGGCATTGCGCAGGCAACCCCAGGCAGCCGCGACTGGCTGGGCATTGCTGGGTCGTTTGGCGGAAATGGCAGTGATGTCGTTCATGTCATTCGAAACTTTTGGTGATCCCTGAAACGCGAAACCCCGCGCCGTTGCCGGTGCGGGGTCTGATCGAAGCCTTGTGTGTCTGTTGCCTACACGAAGTCCCGTCCCGCACCGGTTGGCGAGGTAATAAGTACGAGCACGATAAGCGGCGCAGCCAACGCGCCGGAGTGCGCGGACATCGGGGCATTCGAGGTGGTGTGGCGGTGCGACATGACCCGAGATAACCATCGCAGCAGCCAGGGTGTCAACCCTTGCGCATGAAACCGCCGCATCGATGTCCAGAGATGTGCGCAAAGCCTCATCGCAGCAGCATGGTTACCGCTGAAACAGGATGGGTTCGGTGCAATCATCGCTGACGGCGGTCACCATCTGCGCGGCATCAGGTACGCGTCCAGGCGCCGCCCGCACGGCATGGCGTGGCCCGCTGGTATGGTTGGCACCTCATTCTTAGTGTCATAGGGGCCATCTGTGATGCGTCGCGTACCTGTGTTGTTGGTGTCCGCTCTGGCGCTGCTTGCGCCGCCCCTCGGCGCTGCCGACCGCGTCACCGGGCAGCCGTTTGCCACCCGCTCGGAAGTGATCGCGCCGCATGCGATGGCCGCCACCTCGCAACCGCTGGCGACCCAGATCGCGTTGGATGTGATGAAGGATGGCGGCTCGGCGGTGGATGCGGCGATTGCCGCCAATGCCGCGCTGGGCCTGATGGAGCCAACCGGTAATGGCGTAGGCGGGGATCTGTTTGCGATCGTCTGGGACCCCAAGACCCACAAGCTCTATGGTTACAACGGCTCGGGCCGCTCGCCCAGGTCGCTGACGCTGGCCGAGTTCCAGCGTCGCGGCTTGAAGGACATTCCGCCAACCGGCCCGCTGCCGGTGTCGGTGCCAGGCGCAGTGGACGGCTGGTTCGCGTTGCATGAGCGCTTCGGGCGCAAGCCGATGGCGCAGAATCTGGCGCCGGCGATCCGCTACGCCCGCGAAGGCCATCCGGTGGCCGAAACCATCGCCTATTACTGGGATCGCTCGGTGCCGCGCCTGTCGCAATATCCCGGTTTCAAGGAGCAATTCACCATCGACGGCCACGCCCCGCGCAAGGGCGAGCTGTGGAAGAACCCGAACCTGGCCAACACGCTGCAGCAGATCGCCGATGGCGGCCGCGATGCGTTCTACAAGGGCGACATCGCGCGCACCATCGGCGCGTACTTCAAGGCCAATGGTGGTTACCTCAGCTACGAGGACATGGCCAGCCATACGGGCGAGTGGGTGGAACCGGTGTCCACCAACTACCGAGGCTATGACGTATGGGAGCTGCCGCCCAACAGCCAGGGCATCGCGGCGCTGCAGATGCTCAATATTCTGGAGGGATACGATTTCTCCAAGATTCCCTTCGGCTCGGCCGAGCATGTGCATTTGTTTACCGAAGCCAAGAAGCTGGCGTTCGCCGATCGTGCGCGTTTCTACGCCGACCCGGCATTCCAGCCCGCGCCGCTGGCCAGGCTGGTATCCAAGGAGTATGCCGCCCAGCGGCGGTCGCTGATCTCGATGGACAAGGCCTTGAAGGAAGTACAGCCGGGCACGCCCAAGCAACTCGACGAGGGCGACACCATCTACATGACCGTGGCCGATGCCGACGGCATGATGGTCTCGTTGATCCAGTCCAACTATCGCGGCATGGGCAGCGGCATGGCGCCGCCGGGGTTGGGCTTCATCCTGCAGGACCGCGGCGAGATGTTCGTGTTGAAGAAGGATCACCCCAACGGCTACGCGCCGGGCAAGCGGCCGTTCCAGACCATCATCCCGGCCTTCGTTACCAAGGACGGCAAGCCGTGGCTGAGCTTCGGGGTGATGGGCGGAGCGATGCAGCCGCAGGGGCACGTGCAGATCGTGATGAACCTGGTGGACTTCCATATGAATCTGCAGGAAGCCGGCGACGCGCCGCGCATCCAGCATGAAGGCTCCACCGAGCCGACCGGCCAGGCCACCGCGATGAGTGATGGCGGCGAGGTCAATCTGGAAACCGGCTTCTCCTACGACACCATCCGCGCGCTGATGCGCAAAGGCCACCGGGTGATCTTTGCGGACGGCCCGTATGGCGGTTACCAAGGGATTGCGCGCGACCCGGCCAGCGGCGTGTATTACGGTGCGTCGGAAAGCCGCAAGGACGGCCAGGCGGCCGGATATTGAGCGCATTGGCACGGAGGCGGGTGCTGTTCAACTCCCAGCCCAGCCCGCCGCTAATCAGATGATGGAGCAGGAGCCCTCATGAATTCGATGCAACAGCCCGTCCCGCCGTCGCAGACCCAGACGGCCGTGCTCCCTGATGCGCCGGTTGCCTTGCTGCGGCTGTCTGCCGAGGCCTGTCTGATTGCCTGCAACCGCGCCGGTCTGGATGTGCTGGGCAAAACTGCCGCCGAGTTGCAGGGGGCACCGGCCTCGGTGGTGTGGGGGTTGAGCGCGGCCGATCTGGTTGGCGAAGACGGCGTCTGGGCTGCCCCGGGCGAGGACCCGGCGCGGCGCGTGCGTTATGTGCGCGACCGCGAGCACGGCGGCTGGATGCTGTCGCTGCCCCATGTGGAAACCGCGGTCCTGCTGCGCGAGGCCACGCGTCTGGCCGACGGCAGCCGGCCGGTACCGATCTCGCCTCTGCTGCAGCCACTGGTCGCGCGCCTGCAGGCCGAACACGAAGACCGTACGGTGCTCGAACGCACCGCGCAGGCGTTGGCCGGCTGCGAACTCGAACTCGCATTGCCGCCAGGGCTGGCGGAAACCGAGATGGGCCGCCGGCTGCAGGCGGGTTTCGGCAATCTGGCCGAGGCCATCCGCCAGGCAGTGGCCTTGTCGGTGCAGATCGCTGCCGAAGTGCCGCCGCTGGTGGCCGAAAACGACGAGATGGTGCGTCAGTCGCAAGCGCAGACCGAAGCACTGGACGGTGCACGCACCGCGGTGGAACGGCTGTCGTCGAGCCTGCAGGACGTCAACGCCGAGTTGGCGCAGGTCATCGCGTTGGCCGCCAGCGCCGATGACAGCGCACGGGAAGGCGTCGCTGCGGCGCATGCGCTAGGGCAGGCCATGCACGAAGTGGAACGCCGCGCGGCACGCGCGGGTGAAGTCATCGAGGTCATCGATTCGGTGGCGTTCCAGACCAACATCCTGTCGATCAACGCCAGCATCGAAGCGGCGCATGCCGGTGATGCCGGGCGTGGCTTTGCAGTGGTCGCCACCGAGATCCGGCGTCTGGCCGAACGCGCCGCTGCCGCGGCACGCGACGTCCGCGCGATCCTGGCCGAAACCAGCGCCGCAGTGGGCGAGGGCGCGGCGTCTGCACGTGGTACCGAGGCGGTGCTTGATGGCATCACCCGCGTGCTCGGGCAGGCCAGCAACGCGATGACCACAGTGGCCGGGCGCATCCAGGCGCAGGATGGCGAGATTCGCGGGATCGAGCGTGCGGTGGATGGCGTGGTGGCGTTGGGCCGCAGCAATCTGCAGCACGCCGCACACGTGGCCGAACGCAGCGAAGCACTGGAGCGCGGCACCGAAACCCTGCGCGATTGCGTGGGCTTGTTCCGCTTGCCGCCGGACCCGCTGCAAGTGCCCAGGCACGCGCGGGTCAAGAAGCTGGCTGTTGCCACCGCCGGCAAGATCGGCACCGCCTTGGCACAAGCCATTGCGCGCGGGCAGATCGACGAAGCGGGGTTGTTCGCGCGGACCTATACGCCGATCGCCGGCGTGGAGCCACCCAAGTTCAGCACCGACTTCGATGCGCTCTGCGACGAGTTACTGCCCGCGTTGCAAGAGCCGCTGCTGGACGCGCACCCGTGGATCGTTTTCGCCATCTGCGCCAATCCCGATGGCTATGTGCCCACCCACAATCTGCGCTTCACCCAACCACTGACCGGCGATGCCAAGCGCGATCTGGTCGGCAACCGCACCAAGCGCAAGTTCACCGATCGTGTTGGCCGCAGCGTGGGCGCGCACACCGACCCATACCGCTTGCAGGTCTACCGCCGCGATACCGGCCAGATCATGTTCGACCTCTCCACGCCGATCTTCGTCGACCGCAAGCACTGGGGCGGCTTGCGGGTGGGCTATACGCTGGAGTGACGCGGCCTACGGCGTTGCAGCGCCTGCTGCGGTTGCAGGCGTGGCGCCTGGATCGAGCTGGCGGGCAAGGAACTGCTCCAGCGTGCGGTAGAACGCGATCTGGTTGGCCTCCTTGTAAAACCCGTGGCCTTCCTTGGGCACGGACATCCACTCCGGTACATTGCCGCGACGGATGAGGGCCGCGCGCAGGCTCTTGGCCTGGGCAAACGGCGCGCGCTCGTCTTCTTCGCCGTGGACCAGCAGCACAGGTGCCTTGATGCGGTCGGCCAGCGAGACTGGAGAATGTGCAGCGAGGTCGGCAGTGTCGCGACCAATGACGCGTTCGAGATAATTCACGCCGTAATCGCTCTGATTGATGTCGCCCTTGGTGTACATCATCTGCAGGTCGTAAATACCGGCCACTCCCACCGAACAGCGAAACAACTCCGGTGCCTTGACCTGCACCATCATTGCGGCATACGCGCCGAAGCTGGCGCCGTAGCTGCAGATGCGGTGTTTGTCCGCCAGGCCTTTGTCGATGGCCCAGCGCACGCCGTCGACAAGATCGTCCTGGATGCGTTCGCCCCATTGGCGATACCCGGCACGCTCGAAGCGATTGCCGCGTCCGCGTCCACCGCGGTAATTGACCTGCAGCACCAGATAGCCGCGGCTGGCCAGGAATTGCGCATCGGTATCGAAGGACCAGCCATCGCCTTCGGAATGCGGCCCGCCGTGCGGAAGCAGGATCATCGGCAGTGGCGCATTGTCAGGCGCGCCTTGCGGCACGGTCAGGACGGCGTCCAGGGTCAACCCATCGCGTGCCTGGAACGTCACCATGCGGCGTTCGCTCATCTGCTCCGCGCGAAGTGCCTCGCGTGCCTTGATGACGCGCTTCAACGTATTGGCCCGGCGGTCGTACACGTACCAGGCGCCTGGGTCGCGATCGCTGTAGGCCTTCAACAACAGCCCGTTGCCGTCGTCGGTGAAATTGACGAAGTCGACATACTGGCCGCTCAGCAACGTGCTCAATTCCTGATGGAGTTTCGCTTCCGGGCTCTCGGCGTCGAAGTAGCGTAAGGCCGGGCGCCCCGGCCCCAGCCGGGCCGCGAACGGTGTCTTCGGCGTCACACCCCATTGCAGATCGTCCACGCTGTAGAACGGGTCCGACGCGAGGACCTTGCGCTGTTGGCCGTCCGGGTCGGTGGCGACCAACGCATCGGGGCCATCAGACTCGCTATACCACCCGTAGACACGCCCGGCCTGCCGCGCAAAACCAATCGGCCGCCAATTCGACTGCACCTCGGTCATGGGCGACCATCCATTGCCCTTGCGGCGAAACAGCAGCGATTGATCGTGATCGTCGGTGCCGTAGGCGTATTGCGCGACGCCGTCCTGGTCCAGGACGAAGCGTAGATCCGGCACATCGATATCGGCCATGAGCCGGTGGGTACTGTTGGTCGTATCGACGTCGTAGAGCATCGAATGCCGCGAATCCAGCGACAACCGCCGCATGTAGAAATGCCCATTACGCGTGCTCGGAATTCCCTGGATGTACCCGAATCCGCGCTCCAGGCCCGCATTGCGCGTGCTCTGTTGATAACCGTAGACGTAGCGCTGATTGCTGCCATCCAGATCGGTGGCGATCACTTCGCCCATTGGCATCGGTTCTTCCAGCGACCCGAGTTTGCGGCCCTTTCCGATGACCAGGCGCCTGTCGCTGACCCAGGCGATCTGCACGGGAAGTTCGTAACGCGGCAAACGCAGAATCGTGGTGTATTGCATGTCGGCGATGCGGTACACCACCAGCGCGTGACTGCCCTCGCCGAGATCGGCGCTGACCGCGAGGTGTTTTCCGTCCGGAGACATCGAGGGCGAGGAGATCGGTCCGGACTCGACGAAGGCTTCGATTGGAGGAGCCGCCCCAGCCACTGCGATTCCCGCCCACTGCACCACGCACAGCCCCGCCACACACGCCAGCCATTGCATCCGCTGCATCGTCGATCGTCCTTCCCCCTGGTTCGATGAACGATAGCTAAGCAGGCGTGCCGCTGGCAAGAAAAAAAGCCGCCGAAGATCGGCGGCAGGGAGAGAGAGCAGTTTCTTGTTGTAGTGACTGCAGGCTAGCGGTGCGCTGTGCCGTGGAAATGTCCGGGCATGCCGCCATCGCCTTGCCGTGTGCCAAACGATCGATTGCGTGTTAGCGCTGTCACAGAGGCAACGACCTCCCGAAGGAGGGCGGTGTGACAACAGCTGCTCCAAAGAGCATGTTCAACAGCGCTGGGTGTACTGCAGGTAGCGATAGCGCCAGGGATGGCATAGGCCGAATCGAAGGAGTTGCCGAGGCGCTGAGCGCGACCGACCGGTCGCGGTCGAACACGTTGTTCAAGCCCACGCATCCATCGGTGCCTTATTGCGCTGCACGCAAGGGCGCGCGATGCAGTTGTCTGGGCGACGCTGGGCGTGTGCTGCCAAGACGTGAGATGGCCTGCGCGGACATATGTCGCTGTCGAAAGCGCCCCCCTGCGGCCGTCAACACCAGGCATGTGCGGCCGCTGCGTTAAGGCGGTATGGCTCACCCACGTATTCAGTGCCGTACGCGTCGCCAGGAGCCCGCGACATTGTTTTCGCCGTGCAACGTGCGATGTGGTTTAATCGCCGCCGAAGTGGGGGTACCGCAGCGTGCTGCGGTTGAGATAGTCCCTTCGAACCTGATCCGGCTGATACCGGCGTAGGGAAGCTTCGTCAGATGCGATGGTTCGTGCGTGCACGGGCGATCCGTATCGAGCGCCGCCGCTTCGTCCGCACTGCGACTTCCTCGCAGCGCCAGCCATTAGGACGAACGCCATGAATGCCGCGCCCACCGTTTTGCTGCAACAAGCCCAGTCGCTGTCCGAGGCTGTCATCCAGCCGATTCCCGGCTCACGCAAGATCTTCGTGCAAGGCTCGCGCGCGGATTTGCAAGTGCCGATGCGCGAGATCGCGTTAACGCGCACTCCCACCTTGTTCGGTGGCGAAGAGAATCCGCCACTGAGTGTCTACGACACCTCCGGGCCGTATACCGATCCACAGGCGGCCATCGATCTGGCCGCCGGCCTGGCGCCGCTGCGCGCGCAGTGGATTGCCGAGCGTGGCGACACTGTGGCGCTCGACGGATTGAGTTCCAGCTTCGGGCGCGGCCGCGAGCACGATGCGCGCCTGGATGCCGTGCGTTTTCCGGCACGGAGCTTGCCGCGGATCGCGCGCGAGGGCGCCAACGTCACCCAGATGCACTACGCGCGCCGCGGCATCATCACTCCGGAAATGGAGTACGTGGCGATCCGGGAAAATCAGCGCCTGGAGGCGGTGACCGATGCGAGCTTGCGCAAGCAGCATCCGGGCGAGGCATTCGGCGCCTCGATCCAGCAGCGCATCACGCCGGAATTCGTGCGCGAGGAGATCGCACGAGGCCGCGCGATCCTGCCCAACAACATCAATCACCCCGAAAGCGAGCCGATGATCATCGGCCGCAATTTCCTGACCAAGATCAACGCCAACATTGGCAACAGCGCCGTGTCCTCGGGCATTGCCGAAGAAGTCGAGAAGCTGGTGTGGTCGATCCGCTGGGGCGGCGACACGGTGATGGATCTGTCCACCGGCAAGCACATCCATGAAACGCGCGAGTGGATCATCCGCAACTCGCCGGTGCCGATCGGTACGGTGCCGATCTATCAGGCGTTGGAAAAGGTCGATGGGCGCGCCGAAGAGCTCACCTGGGAAATCTTCCGCGACACCTTGATCGAACAGGCCGAGCAAGGCGTGGATTACTTCACCATCCACGCCGGTGTGTTGCTGCGCTACGTGCCGCTGACCGCAAGGCGCGTCACCGGCATCGTGTCGCGCGGCGGTTCGATCATGGCCAAGTGGTGCCTGGCGCATCACAAGGAGAATTTTCTCTACACCCACTTCGAAGACATCTGCCAGATCATGAAGGCCTACGACGTGGCGTTCTCGTTGGGCGATGGGTTACGCCCCGGCTGCATTGCCGATGCCAACGACGCCGCGCAATTCGGCGAACTGGAGACGCTGGGCGAACTGACCAAACTGGCCTGGAAGCACGATGTGCAAACCATGATCGAAGGTCCCGGCCATGTGCCGATGCAATTGATCAAGGAGAACATGGACAAGCAGCTGCGCGAGTGCGGCGAGGCGCCGTTCTACACCCTGGGGCCGCTGACCACAGACATTGCGCCGGGCTACGACCACATCACCAGCGCGATCGGCGCGGCGATGATCGGCTGGTTCGGCACGGCAATGCTCTGCTACGTCACTCCGAAAGAGCACCTGGGACTGCCCAATCGGCAGGACGTGCGCGACGGCATCATGGCCTACAAGATCGCTGCGCATGCGGCCGACCTCGCCAAGGGGCATCCGGGCGCACAGGTGCGTGACAACGCCCTGAGCAAGGCGCGTTTCGAGTTCCGTTGGGACGACCAGTTCCATCTCGGCCTGGATCCGGAAAAGGCCAAGGAGTTCCACGATGAGACGCTGCCCAAGGACGCCCACAAACTGGCGCACTTCTGCTCGATGTGCGGGCCGCACTTCTGTTCGATGAAGATCACCCAGGACGTACGCGATTACGCAGCCGAGCACGGCATGGGCGACGAGCAAGCGTTATCGACAGGGATGCAAGAGAAATCGGCTCAGTTTCTTGCAGAGGGCGCGCAGGTGTACCGCCCCACGTGATGCGTTACATCCAGACGTTTCATGAACGCCACGCAGCGTCCGCTTAGGGAAAATTCAGTTTGGTGTGAAGCAGGTCGCATCGCGGTGCGCAAGTGCCGCGGTGCGATTGGATTGCAAGCGATTACAGCGGATAAGGGTTTCAGCGGATTTAGCTGAATCGCAGATAAAAAAATCGCGCCAGAAGGCGCGAAGGAGACGTCGTAATTATTTGAATTCGTCGGCGAGAGAGAGAGAGCCTGACGCTGCCGCCTGTCATAGGAAGCAACGAGGCATAGCGTAAAATTTGCACCAATTGGATGCATGACACAGTCAGTCGTGGTCCTTTGCTGAATTTGGCGTTTCGCGCGTTGTGCGATGCGCTCTTTGCGGTCCTTTGCATGCCAATGCGTGTTCTTTGCCGATGAGTGTTCCTCCCGTAACTGCAATGCCATCGGACCGGCTGCGTGTCGGTCAGTGCGTGGTCGACGTTGCCTCGCGCGAGGTGCACGCGCCGGGCGCAAAGCGACCGCTGCGTCTGGCACCCAAATCCCTGGCGGTGTTGCTGACCCTGGCGCGACAGCCGGGCCAGGTGGTCACGCGCGAGCAACTACTTGCCGAGGTCTGGCCCGATACCTTGCCGACCAACGATGTGGTGACCCAGGCGGTCACGCAGCTGCGCAAGGCGTTTGCCAGTCATGGCGGGCAGCGTTCGGAGCATATCGAGACCATCGCCAAGACCGGGTATCGCCTGATGGCGGCGGTTGCGTGGGAAGCGCATGCAACGACGGGATCGACAACGCTGCCGCGTGAGGCACCTGGTG
Source organism: Xanthomonas prunicola (assembly GCF_002846205.1). Lineage (GTDB taxonomy): Bacteria > Pseudomonadota > Gammaproteobacteria > Xanthomonadales > Xanthomonadaceae > Xanthomonas > Xanthomonas prunicola. The sequence continues at coordinate 952,011 of NZ_PHKV01000001.1, read as the reverse complement.
TGCACTCGCCCGAGCCGGCGCAAGCGGACGATGGGGCTGTATCCGTATCCGGCCAGTCCGGCGCTGCTGCGCAACACATCCACTCCGCATCCGCGCAGCCTGTCGTCCCGGTCGCTGCGAGGCCGGCCGTGTCACGGCGGCGGCGCTGGATGGCGCTGGCAGTTGCCAGCGTGGCGTTGCTGGTCGTGCTGGGTCTTGCGGTACAAACCATGTGGCTGCGGGGTCCAGCACCTGAGGCTGCGCAAGCGTCTGCCGTGTTGGGCAGCCCTAAACGGCCGTATCAGGTGATCACTGCAGGCGGTGGATTCGATCTCACGCCGAGCCTGTCGCCGGATGGCGCGATGGTGGCGTACGCCGCATTGACCAGCGATCGCGCCGGTACCTCAATCCTGATCAAAACCACCGACAATGCCTATCCGCGGGTGCTGGAGACGCCAGCGCCGGGCGTCTCCGATCGTTTGCCGGCGTGGTCGCCGGATGGCCGCGAGATCGCGTTTTCCAGGCAGTCCCAAGATGGGAGCTGCCGGGTCATGATCGCCGCCGCCACCGGGCCTGCGGCGGCGCGCGAAGTGGTGCGGTGCGACGGTGCGGACATGCTGAGTTTCAGTTGGTCGCCGGATGGGCGCGCGCTGGTGTTCGGCAGCATGACCGGCACGTACGGCGCAGCACGCATCCGGCGTCTGGATCTGGAAACCGGGCAGTGGCAGACGCTGAATTATTCCGCGCAAGCCGGTGATTTCGATTACGCGCCGCACTCTTCGCCTGATGGGCATTGGATCGTCTTCCTACGTAATCCGCAGCTTGGCGATCTGTGGCGGATTCCGGCCGAAGGCGGCGCTGCCGAACGGCTCACCCACGACAACGCCGATATCCGTGGCTTGAGCTGGCTGCCCGACGGCAGCGGTTTGATCTTCGGGCGTCGCGTGGACAGCGAGGCGCGCCTGTATCGGCTCGATCTGCCCGACCGCAGCTTGCACGACCTGGGCGTGGATGATGCGCAGGCACCGGATGTGGCGCATGGCCATCTGGTGTTCGTGCAACGCAAACCGCAATTCGGCTTGTATCAAGTCATTCGCGACACAATGAATGGCGGCTACATTCGACGCCGCCTGTTTCCTTCCAGCGGGCGCGACGATCAGCCCGTGATCGCGCCGGACGGGCGTCAGTTGATCTTTGCCTCCAACCGCTCCGGTACGTACGGGCTATGGTGGGGCGATGTCAGCAAGCCCAGCTCGGTGCGCCTGATCGAAGGGCTGCGCCCGGATTCACGTCAGGCCGCCGACTGGTCGGCCGATTCGCGACGCGTGCTGGTCAGTGGCAGCGATGCAGCCGGGCGTGCGGCGCTATTCGAAGTGATCCCCGGTACCGGCAAGGTCGTGCGACTGCCGGTGCCGCAGCCGCGCCCGTTGCAGGCGATCCACCTTCCTGATCCCGACCAGCTGCTGGTACTTGCTGCCGACGACGACGGGCATACCTTCGCAACGCTGTACGACCGGCGCAGCAGCCCGTGGCGTGCGCTGGCAACACTGCAGGACGTTTCGCAGTTACGACTAGACCGCGTCAGCGGACAGGTGTTGCTGACCCGTCTCAGCGGTGGAGGTGTCTGGCAGATCGCTCCGTCGCTTGCCCCCGATACCTTGCAAGCCATCGATCCGAAGCAGCCATCGCGCTGGCGCTATCGCAGTTGGGCGCCGGGGGCGCAGGGTCAGCTGCATTACCTGTCTTCGACCGATACCTGCGCCACCTATGACGGCGAGCTACGCAGCGGCCGCCGTCAGTGTCTGGATGCGGTCAAGTTCACTACGATCAACGGTTTCAGCGTGGACCAGCACGATGGTGCGCTCTATGTGGCGCTGGCAGAAGAAGATGGCAGTTCGATTGCCTACATGCCGCTGCCGCAGCGTCCCGTTGCGTCCATCGGTGTCTTGGCTAACCTGTTGTCGGTATTGAGAAAAATCGCCTCGTAAATTCTTCGGAAAGGCTTCGTGGCAATTTCGGCACAGTTTCGTCAGAACTTCCTGACTGACGCCAGAGTCGGCAAAACACTACGCCCTCTTTTGTACAGGGGGCTGCCAACATGCAACAGGTCATCACTGCAGATCGCGGACTTGCGCTCGCGCTGGAGAGTGCCAGCGAGTCGACATCGACCACCTGTCTGGCGGTCTCTCGGCTCGGCAGCATCCGCACCAACGCAGCAACGTTTACGTTGTGGGTGCAGCTGCGTGGGCGCGCGTGGGTGGAGTCCAAGGAGGGGCGGTTTCGTTTGCGTGCTGGCGACTGGATTGCCTTCGATAAAGACTCCCATCCCACCGTGCAGGCAGACCGCAGCGCGCTGTGTGTAGGCGTCAGCCTGGACCACGATAGCCTGCAATCACTCGCCGAGCTGACCGATGCCACGCTGTATCCGGGCCGCGCTCAGTTGTCGTGCAGCGATCTGCGCATTGCACTGCGGCTATGGCGTAACGCTGCAGCACAGAGCGGCAGTGCATCCGCCCGCCCGCTGCTGCTGCATCTGGCGGCGATGCAGCGCGACTTCACCGAACAAGAGCAGCGTTGCCCGGGCCGCTCGCGCAGCCGTCGGCGTCAGGTGTTCGGCCGCATGCAACGTGCGCGGCTGTACCTGGAAGGCAACAGCGATCGTGTGGTGCGCATCAGCGAACTCGCACAGCTGACCAACTTTTCGAGTTGGTACGTTTCCAAGACGTTTCAGAGCTTGTATGAAGAAAGTCCGCAGGCGCTATCCGCACGCTTGCGTCTGGAACGTGCATCGGACTTGTTGCGCGATACCTCGATGATGATCGGCGAGGTAGCAGCCGCAAGCGGCTTCGACAATTGCTGCAGCTTCGCGCGTGCGTTTCGTGCGCGCTTCGGTGTCTCCGCATCGCACTACCGCGACCAAACAGCAAATCCGCCAGATTCGGCAAAGCCACGGAACGTGACGCGCAAAGCGACGGCGTTCACGCAATCGTAATTTGCACAGGGGCGCTTAACGCGCCACTAACGAACCCTGGAGAGATTGATGAACCTTCGCACCTCCGCAGTGCGGCTGGGCCTGTTGCCCGCCGGTATTGCGATCGCGTTGACGCCGGCTTTCGCCGCCAATGCACAAGAGCAGTCCGCCCCGTCGACCACGACGCTGGATCGCATTGAAATCACCGGCTCGCGCATCCGTTCGGTCGACGTTGAAACTGCACAGCCGGTCTTCACCGTGACCCAGCAGGACATTCAGAAGTCGGGCTTGGTCAGCGTTGGTGACATTCTCCAGAATCTGTCGATTGCCGGCACCCAGACCTATAGCAAGGCTGCCGTGCTGACCTCGAATCCCGAACAGGGCGGCCAGTACGTCAACCTGTACAACCTGGGCGAGAACCGTACTCTGGTGCTGGTGAACGGCAAGCGTTGGACCAGCAGCCTGGCTGGCCTGAGCGATATGTCCACCATTCCAAGCTCGCTGATCGAGCGCATCGAAGTGTTGAAAGACGGCGCCTCGGCAATCTACGGCTCCGACGCCGTGGCCGGTGTGGTCAACATCATCCTGCGTAAGAACTATGACGGTGCAGAAGCTTCGGCGTACTTCGGCCAGAACGGTCGTGGCGACGGCTCCAAGGAGCAGTACTCCTTCACCGCCGGCACCACCACCGACCGCGCGTCGCTGGTGTTCGGTGTCAATTACACCAGCGAAGACCCGGTGTGGGCCAAGGCTCGCCCGTTGACGCGTTACTCGTCCGGTCCGAACCACATTGAAGACGGCTTGAGCGCAACCGGCCCGTGGGGTCGTTTCACCTCCGGCGGCGAAACCTACGTCCTCAACCACACCGGTTCGTTCGACGGTAAGGGCGTGGGTGCAGATTCGCGCAATCTGGCCAACTACCACAACGACATCACCACCGACGACTACTACAACTCTATCGATCAGATGATGTTGCAGCAGTCGAGCAAGAATAAGTCGATCTTCACGACCGGCAGCTACAACATCACCGATAGCATCACCTTCAAGTCGACGGCGATGTATTCCGAGCGCGACTCCAATCGCCAGATTGCCGGTTACCCGCTCAACGCGCGTTCGCAGCCGCAGTTTCCGGTTGCGATCAGTGGCAGCAGCTACTACAACCCGGTCGGCCAGGACATCACCAGTTGGTTCCGCCGGACGGTTGAACTGCCGCGCACCACCGAAAGCAACGTCAAGTCCACCCACTTCGATGCGGCTCTGGAAGGCGTGTTCGACGTCGGCAGCCACGGCTGGAACTGGGACGTGGGCTTCAACTACAACAAGTACGATGTAACGCAGGTTTCGCGCGGCAACATCAACTTGCTGGCGCTGCAGAAGGCACTGGGTCCGTCGTTCCTCAATGCACAGGGTCAGGTGCAGTGCGGTACCGCAGCCAGCCCGCTGCCGCTGGGCACCAGCAATGCGTTGGGCCAGTGCACACCGTTCAACATCCTGGGTGGCCCGTCGGCGTCTACGCCGAACGCGCTGCAGTACATCAACTCGCTGGGTCAGGCCACGCAGCAGAGCCTGAGCAAGCAGTGGACCGCCAACGTCACCGGTGGACTGTTCGACCTGCCGGCCGGTGAGCTGGGCTTTGCAGCAGGTGTCGAACATCGCGAGATCAGCGGTTACGACTACCCGGATCAGCTGTCCAGCGCTGGTTACACCACTGACCTGGCCGCGCAGCCTACCGAAGGTCGTTACCAGACCAATGAAGCCTACCTGGAGTTGCTGATTCCGGTGCTGAAGGACCTGCCGGGCGCCAAGGAACTCTCGTTCGACGTCGCTGCGCGCTACAGCAACTACAGCCGCTTCGGCGACACCACCAATAGCAAGTTCAGCTTCACCTGGAAGCCGATCGACGACTTGCTGGTGCGTGGCACCTACGGCACGGGTTTCCGTGCGCCCACCTTGGATGACACCTTCGGTGGTGGCTCGCAGAGCTTCGATGCCTTCACTGATCCGTGCGATGCCACCTTCGGTTCTCTGGGCAATGCCGGTGTAGCAGCGCGTTGTTCCGCCGAGGGTCTGGCGAGCAACTTCCGTCAGACCGACACCGCGAACAACCCCGTCACCAAGCGCGACGTGCAGGGCAACTCCCCGTTCAATGCCGGTGTTGGTAATGCCGAACTTGAGCCAGAACGCAGCATCACCCGTACAGTCGGCATGGTGTATAGCCCGCATTGGGTGCAGGGCCTGGACTTCTCGCTGGACTGGTACCGCATTTCGATCTCCAACATCATCACCGCGCTGTCGGCCAATGATGTGTTGAACAACTGCTACCTCAACAGCCTGGCCACCTACTGCGCCGATTACGGCCGTGACCCGATTACCGGTCAAGTCACCACGCTGAGCCGCGGCAACGTCAACCTGGGTCGTCTGGAAACCGAAGGCTACAACTTCGGCGTGCGTTACCGCATGCCGGAAACCGCCTACGGCAAGTTCGCGTTCAACCTGGACACCAACTACCTGGCGACCTACAAGTCGCAGGCGCAGTCGGATGCGGATTGGGCGAACTCCGCGGGCTACTGGAACTTCCCGCGCGTGCGTGCCACCTTGGGTCTGGACTGGTCGCTCGGTTCGCTGTCGGCTAACTGGGATCTGCGTTACTACGGCGGCTTCCGCGATTACTGCTGGGACGCATCGGCAGGCATCGAGTGCAACGACCCGAACTACCAGACGCCTAACCCGGGTTGGGGTGGCGGCACCGGTTCCAACAAGAAGGGCTCGATTTCCTATCAGGACGTCTCGGTCACTTGGCAGGCTCCGTGGGATGGCAGCGTGACGGTTGGTGCCCGCAACATCTGGAACAAGCAGCCGCCGATCACCTATTCGATCACCAACAGCAGCACCGCTGCGATCGATCCGATGCTCGACTACGACCGCTTCCTGTTCGTGCAGTACAACCAGCGCTTCTGATCATCGAAGCGTCGTAACGAAAAGCGGGCCGAAAGGCCCGCTTTTTTTATGTGCTTTATTCCTGGAGCCGCGATGCGCCGAACAGAACGCTTATGCGCTGTGTCGTTCGCCGGCGTTGAGTCGACCTTTGCATCGCCACTCGGAGGGGTGCATCCGTCGTCCGGGAAGTCCTGCAAAAGCTGCATGCTGCAACGGATGCTGCACCGCTCAGCGCTATCGGCAGCGCCAACGAAAAAGGCGCGAACATGTCGCGCCTTTTATCGTTTTACGATCGGCAACCGGTGCCGAAACTCACGCCTCAGCAAGCCCCAGCAACGTGTCGGCTTGTTCGCGCCAGCTCGGCAGGCGGGCGATGACGCCGACCTTGCTCAGATACTCTTCGTCCACGCTTTCGCCGCTGGCCAGTGCCGTGGCCACATGCACTGCGCCGGTGACCCAGAAGCTACGCAAGCTGGAACGCTGCGGATGGCGGTGGAAGGCCACCGCTTCGATGATCGGCATCGGCAGGCCCCACAGGCCGAGCAGGTAGGCGCCGGCTTCGGTGTGGCCCAGGCGTTCGTCGCCGCCTTCGGCCGGCGGTTCGCGCTCGTCGCGCACGCCAGGCAGCAACAGGCCAATATCGGCCAGCAATGCGGCAGTCGAGCCGAGTTCGGCGCTGGTCGGCGGCAATACCTTGGCCGCAAGGCGCGAGGAGAGCAGGGCGCGGCGCTGCATCGCGTTGCGCTCGGCCGGGGTGAGCGTCTGCACCGAAAATACTTCGCTGGCCAGCACCAGGTCGCGCAGCGTCGCCACGCCCAGGCGGGTGACCGCCGTGCGCAGGTCGGTGATGCTGCGTCCGCCGGAAAAGAACGCCGAATTGCACAACTGCAGCACCTTGGCCGCGATCGCCGGGTCACCGGAGATGAGTTTGGCGATGTCGGCCGCATCGGCGCCATCGTCTTCTTCCAGAGCGTGCATCAGGCTCAGATACAGGTGCGGTGGCGAGGGAAGTTTCTCGATGCGTCCGATGGCCGCGCGCAGGCGTGGATTGCTGAGCAGGTCGCGCAGCTCTTCCAGGCTGGTGACGGCTTCGAGCAGCACTTCCGGCGCCAGCGGCATCGGCAAGAAGCGATGTGCCACGCCGATGATGCGGGCCGGCGGCGTGCGCTGGCCATCCTGCGCATCGATCAGCGCAATACGAATGGTGTCCGGGCGCAGCGTGCGGATCTGCCCCAGCAAGGTGGCGGCAGTCAGGTCCGGCAATACCGGCGCAACGATGACGGCGTCGAATGGCGACAGGGCGGCAGCTTCGATCGCCGAATTGCCATCGGCCACCTGTTGCGCCTGCCACTGGTCGCCGAGATCGGCAACATAGTCGACAAGGTCGGACGGAAGACCGGCTTCGTCCCCAACAAACAGAATACGCAAGACACTTCCCCAGAAGTCACCGATGACAGACACCGGCCAAACGCTTTCGGCACTGTACCCAATCTGCCGACTGCGGTCACCGGGATCACGCCAGAAGCGTGATCCCGGTCGCCCCGTACATGCAGGGCAGCATCACGATCGATAGATCAGGGTGCGTCGGAATTGTAGCGTTCCACCGACTCCACCAGGATGCGCTTGGCCTCAGCCGCGCCGCCCCAACCATCGAGCTTGACCCACTTGCCCTTCTCCAGGTCCTTGTAGTGTTCGAAGAAGTGGCCGATGCGCTCCATCCAGTGGCTGGACACCTGGTTGATGTCTTCGATATGCGCGTAACCGGAGAAAATCTTCTCGATCGGCACGGCCAGGATCTTTTCGTCGCTGCCTGCCTCGTCGCTCATGCGCAGCACGCCGACCGGACGGCAGCGCACCACCGAGCCCGGGACCAGCGGCAGCGGCAGGACCACCAGCACGTCGGCCGGATCGCCATCGCCGCACAGGGTGTTGGGCACGTAGCCGTAGTTGCAGGGGTAACGCATCGGGGTCGACAGGATGCGGTCGACGAAGATCGCGCCGCTGGCCTTGTCCACTTCGTACTTGACCGGCTCGGAATCCTTGGGGATCTCGATGACGACGTTGATTTCTTCCGGCAGATTCTTGCCAGAGGTGACCAGTTCAAGGCCCATGCGGTTAGCTCCGAGGCGTCAGCAGTGTGTGGAGCGCGATTCTACGCGTTCGGCTGTTGCGCTGCAGCGACACTGAATGGGCAATCTCCTGACCGCTGCGTGCGGCATAGCCCACGTTCATCGCGGGCGGCTCCCCGATCGTTGCGGCCCGGCTGGCGGGGCACGCTGTCGGCTCATCCCTCGCATAGGAAGTGCCATGTCCAGGCTCGCGCGTTTGCTCCTCGTTTTGCTGCTGTCCCTCACCGCCCAGATTGCCGCTGCGGCCACGCCTGCGCCCAACTTCGTGGATGCCGTGGATTGGCCTGCCAATGGCGAAGGCTGGGAGACGTTCATCGATCTGGAGCAGCGGCTGGATCGCGATTTCGACAATATCTGCGGCGATACCTTTTGTGCTGGCGAATTCAGCGACTACCAACCGCTGCGCTTCCGGTGCTCCGTGCACCGCATCACCGGAGTGGTGCGTAGCTGCATCTGGACCTTCGGTGCCAGCGAGGTCAGCGTCGACCCCCGCACTGGCTACCTCCGCTCGGACAGCCGTGTCTGGCGCTGCACGGCGCCATTGAAGGACGGCACCCGCCTGGACGAGATGTATCGCACGCTTGCGGTCACCAATCCGCTGTTCGAGCCACTGCCGGGTGGCGCGCCGCCGATCTACGACGGCTTGATCGGCTGCCTGTGATCGATGGCCGAAGCCGGGGGCCTTGCCAGGGCTGGCGGGCCTCTTCTGCGAGGGACGCCACCGTCGCATCAAAGATGGGCGTCGCCACTGCAGCAGCGGGCGCTATGGCGATCCTGAGCTGGGCAGTGCAGCTGCCGAGGCGGCCTGGTGGCGCTCTAGCTGGCGTCGTCCCCAGGCTGTAGCGTCGCCATTGACGGCAATGACGGGCTGCGATCTGCTGCAACTCACCTGGTTGGTCTAGTGCTTCCCGTCAGCATGGCCGCAGGTCCTACGACCTGCGGCCACTGCACCGTTACAGCAGTGGCACGAGCAATAAGGCCACGATATTGATGATCTTGATCAATGGGTTGATCGCCGGCCCCGCGGTGTCCTTGTACGGGTCGCCGACCGTGTCGCCAGTGATTGCGGCCTTGTGCGCCTCGCTGCCCTTGCCGCCGAAGTGACCGTCTTCGATGTATTTCTTGGCGTTGTCCCAGGCGCCGCCACCGGTAGTCATCGAAATCGCCAGGAACAGGCCGGTGACAATTGTCCCGATCAGCAAGCCACCCAGCGCACGTGGCCCAAGCAGTAGCCCGACCACGATGGGGACCACCACCGGCAACAACGAAGGCACGATCATTTCGCGGATCGCCGAGCGGGTCAGCATGTCGACGGCGCGGTCGTACTGCGGTTTGGCCGTGCCGGCCATGATTCCGGGGATCTCGCGGAACTGACGGCGGACCTCTTCGACCACCGCACCGGCCGCGCGGCCCACCGCTTCCATCGCCATCGCACCGAATAGGTAGGGAATCAGTCCGCCAATCAGCAGCCCGATGATCACCGTGTGGTCGGACAGATCGAAGGCGAAGACTTCAGTGGGATGGGCCGCCTGCAGGTTGTGGGTGTAGTCGGCAAACAGCACCAGCGCGGCCAGCGCCGCCGAGCCGATCGCATAGCCCTTGGTCACCGCCTTGGTGGTATTGCCCACCGCATCCAGCGGGTCGGTGATCGCGCGCACCTCCGGTGGCAGCTCGGCCATTTCGGCGATGCCGCCGGCGTTGTCGGTGATCGGGCCATAGGCGTCCAGCGCCACGATCATGCCGGCCATCGACAGCATTGCCGTTGCAGCGATCGCGATGCCGTACAGTCCGCCGAAGTGGAACGCGCCCCAGATCGCTGCGCACACTGCGATCACCGGCAGCGCCGTGGACTTCATCGAGATGCCCAGGCCGGCGATGATGTTGGTGCCGTGTCCGGTCGTGCTGGCAGAGGCGACATGCTGCACCGGCGCGTATTGGGTGCCGGTGTAGTACTCGGTGATCCACACGATCAGGCCGGTGAGCACCAGGCCGATCAATGCGCAGGCATACAACGCCGTTGCACCGTGGGCGTTGTCGCGCATCAGCGACTGGGTGATGGGCCAGTAAGCCAAGGCCGCCAGCACGCCCGACACGATCACGCCTTTATAGAGCGCGCCCATGATCGAACCGCCGGCTTTGACCTTGACGAAGGCCGCACCCACGATCGAGGCGATAATCGACACGCCGCCCAGCACCAACGGATACAGCACCGCATGTGGCCCGGTCTCGGTCAGGGTCAGGCTGCCGAGCAGCATCGTGGCGATCACGGTGACTGCATAGGTTTCGAACAGATCTGCGGCCATGCCTGCGCAGTCACCGACGTTGTCACCGACGTTGTCGGCGATCACTGCAGGGTTGCGCGGATCGTCTTCGGGAATGCCGGCTTCGACCTTGCCGACAAGATCGGCGCCCACATCCGCGCCTTTGGTGAAAATGCCGCCGCCCAGGCGCGCGAAGATCGAGATCAACGACGACCCGAACGCCAAGCCGACCAATGCGTGCAGGTTTCGCTCCAGTGGCAGCCCCATCGCTTGCAGCGCCGCAAAGTAGCCGGCCACGCCGAGTAGCCCGAGGCCGACCACCAGCATGCCGGTGATGGCGCCGCCCCGGAACGCGACATCCATCGCGCGGCCGATGCCATGCCGCGCCGCTTCAGCGGTACGGACATTGGCGCGCACCGACACGTTCATACCGATATAGCCGGCCAACCCCGATAACACTGCGCCAAGCGCAAACCCGACCGCGGTGTACCAACTCAGGAACAGCCCAACCAACACGAACAGCACTGCGCCGGCAATCGAAATGGTGAGGTATTGCCGGTTGAGGTAGGCACGCGCGCCTTCCTGGATCGCGGCGGCGATCTCCTGCATGCGTGCATTGCCGCTCGGCTGCGCGACCACCCAGCGCGCCGACACGATTCCATAGACGATTGCCAAAACCGCACAACCCAGCGCAAGCCACAACCCGTAGTGTTCCAGCATGACCCCTCCCAAGAGAATGGATGTCGTCCGGTCGGGACGAACCAAGGGCGATGCACACAACGAGTGGACTGACAAATACGGACTCGGCGGCCCTGGGCCGTAATGCGCGTCGCGAATGTTCAGGTGGCCGGATCGCGACCGAGTATGCGCCGCAGCTTCCATGGCTGCCAGCGCTGCGGCTTTGGCGCGTCGTTCAGTTGCGGCATGACAGCCTGCGGCAAACGTGATCCGGTCGACCAGGAGTCTCCATGTCTCACCATGCTGCGCAAAAATACGCCGCAATGCTTGCAACGCTGTTGCTGACCAGCCAAGCGTTTGCGGCAGATCCTCCGCCTGAGCTCAAGCAGCGTGCGCCCGGCACCGCACAAGCGGTTGGTGCGGTGCACACCTTGCGTCAGATTCCGGAAGCCTGTGCGCGTCTGGAAGGTGTGTTCACCGGCAATGCTGCACAGCCATACACATTGTCGGTGATACGCAGCAGCCCCACCTGCCAGCCGCGCGCACGCTTCGTCGATTTCGCAAAGGCTACGCCGAGCGTCGCCTCGGGATGGATCTTCAACGATGTGATCCGCGTACTGAGCGCAGCCTGCCCGGCACAGCAAGCCGTCGTACGCGTTTGGCGCAAGCCGGTGGATGCCAAGCCGCAGCTCGATGGCCAAGGCCAGTCGCGCATCTATCTGGAAGACGCTAAACAGCAGGCCGCTGCCGGCAAGATTCCGCAGGTGCCGATGTTTGCTGCGCAGATGACGTTGGAAGGCAAGGCGTGCCAGCAATGAGGTCGTGTCCGCATCGGGCTGGATCCCGATGCGGACATCGCGTTTATTCGGCGCGTTCGAGCTTGGCAGCCATGCCATCGAATGTCGCTTGATCTGACGGCGACAGATTCGGGCGGCCTGCGAGAATTCCCATGGTGATACCGCCCTGAACGTAATAGGTTTCGCCAGCGTCGACTTCAATATTCAAGACATCCTTTTTTTCCGAGTGCACGGTGTACTGATGGGCACCCGGTTCGACGAGGGATACAAAGTATTTACCGCTGCGCAGTTTCCCCAGTTCGGTTTCGCCCTCTCGCACTTTGAATCCGACTGCCCCGCCGGCGAATTTGGAAGGCCGAAAAAACACGATCTGTGCCTTGTCTGCCGGCGCAGGGCCGATCATGGCCGTTCCAACCGAAACGTCGGGCTCGGCGGAAGCAGTATTCCCTGCATTGATTGGCATCGCCATGGCCTGAGCTGCTGTCAACAATAGGGCAAGCTAGGTGATACTCAACACTTTACGCATAGTTACTCCAGTGGATTATTGGAAGGAGATTCGTAAATTGCGCAGATTGCGCGAGGTATTGCGACTGCAATTTTTGCGGTGCCACGTGTGCTCGGCGGCATTTCGATCTGTCCGCCACGGATAAACATTCCCAACGGTCCGCCCAGCGTGGCAATGCCAATGGCCGACGCGCTGTGATCTTTTCCAGTTGCGCCTAAGTTGAAACTGCGTAATGCGATGGTTTGCGTGTTGCATTGGAGGCTGCGCGCTGCAAGCAGAAGTTCGCCCGCTGCACCGCCACTGCGAGCCGCTGCGGCATGCACGACCTCTCCTATGCCCGGCATTCCCGCTGCCAGCACCTGCTGTCCATCAATGACCAAAGGCGCTGCCAGTCTCAGCCTAAAACGATCACCGCGTCGATGTGTTGCCGAAGACAGCGCTTCGGCCAGCTCTATGGTGACAAGCGTGCCTTCCGGAACAATGGAGTCGGACGATTGCGCACTGTCAGCTGCCGGCCCAGTGTTGGAAGATGGCTGCGACCGCGGCTGCATCGCATCTGCGGGCCGATTCACTTGGGCTGCCCACGCGTTGCCAGTTACTAAATGCAACGCGAGCAACCACGTTGCGCCCGCCGTTGCCCACCGGGATGGCGTTCCTTGCACTGGTATCTCCCCTGAATGCAGCGACGACCGGCGCAGTCGTCGTGCAAGCGAAGCCTAGCGTCACTTTTGCATCGCGCCAATGTCGATGCTGTGCGTTTCTTTGATTCGGCCACGCCCGCAGGCGTGACAGACTACGCGCATGACGCGTTGCGGCTCATGCGCGCGGTTGCAAACTCACCCTTCCCAGGCCGGCAATTTTTTCGCCACCGCCACGTTCTTCAAGGTCACATACTTCGGTAACCCATCGGTGCCGTAGGTCAGCGGGGCTTCGCCTTTGATCAATGGGGCGAAATAGCGGCGGGCACGCTCGGTGATGCCGAAGCCGTCCTTGCGCAGGAAGCTGGGTGGCATCTTCTTTTCGTGATTGGCCACCTTGTGCAGCGGGGCGGGCACGATCTTCCAGCGATAGGGGGCGTCGCTGACGCGTTCGATCACCGGGATCACCGCGTTCATGCCCTTGAGGGCGTATTGCACGGCGGCCTTGCCGACGGCCTGGGCCTGTTCCCAGTCGGTCTTGGAGGCGAGGTGGCGTGCGGAGCGTTGCAGGTAATCGGGCAGCGTCCAGTGCACCTTGTAGCCGAGTTCCTGCTTGACCTGTGCGGCCAGGAACGAGGCGACGCCGCCGAGTTGCGCGTGGCCGAACGAGTCGGTCGCACCGCCGGCATCGGCGACGAATTTGCCATCTGTGTCCTGGATGCCTTCGCTGGCGACGACCACGCACCAGCCCACCTTCTCTACCACGTGCTTGACCTTGGCCAGGAATGCGGCCTGGTCGTAGGCGCGCTCGGGCAGCAGGATGATCTGCGGCGCCTCGTCCGGGCCTTGCCCAGCCAGGCCTGCGGCGGCGGCCAGCCAACCGGCGTGACGGCCCATCGCCTCGTAGATGAAGACCTTGGTGGAGGTGTCGGCCATGGCGGCGACATCCAGTGCAGCCTCACGCACCGAGACGGCATTGTATTTGGCCGCCGAGCCGAAGCCGGGGCAGGTGTCGGTCACGGCCAGGTCGTTATCGATTGTCTTAGGGACGCCGATGCAGTGCAGCGGGTACCCGTAGGCCTTGGCCAGCTGCGACACCTTCCATGCGGTGTCGGCCGAATCGTTGCCGCCGTTGTAGAGAAACCAGCGCACATCGTGTGCGCGCAGCACATCGAGCAGGCGCTCGTAGTTGGCGCTGTCCTGTTCCAGCGACTTGAGCTTGTAGCGGCACGAGCCAAATGCGCCGCCGGGCGTCTGCGCCAATGCGGCAATGGCTGCGGCCGATTCTTTGGAGGTGTCGATCAGCTCCTCGCGCAGCGCGCCCAGGATGCCGTTGCGGGCAGCCAGGACCTTGATCTTGCGCGCACGCGCTTCGGTGATGACGCCGGCGGCGGTGGCGTTGATGACGGCGGTAACGCCGCCGGATTGGGCATACAACAAGTTGCCAGTGGTCATAAGGGGACGGGCTCCTCACATGGGGACATGGCGCAGGGGGACAGTGCCGGGACATTCCCCGGATGCGGTAAGCTGCACGACCATAAGGTCAGTGCTGGCGAAGGCTTGAGTCTAACGCCGCCAACCGCAACGCGTTTTTATTCGAAAGTGGAGTCCACTGATGCGATTGGTTCTATTGGGACCGCCCGGTTCGGGCAAGGGCACCCAGGCGACACGTCTCAAAGACACGTTTGAGATCCCGCATATTTCTACCGGCGACCTGTTACGCGCCGAAGTGGCCGCCGGCTCGCCGCTGGGTCTGAAGGCCAAGGAAGTGATGGCACGCGGTGATTTGGTGTCCGACGATATCCTGCTCGGCATGCTCGAGGCGCGCCTGGGCCAAGCCGATGTCGCCAAGGGTTTCATCCTCGATGGCTATCCGCGCAATGTGGCACAGGCCAATGCGCTGGATGCGCTGCTCAGCAAGATCGGTCAGCCGCTGGATGCGGTGGTGCAATTGGATGTGGCCAGCGAATTGCTGGTCGAGCGCATCGCCGGGCGCGCCAAGGCCGAAGGCCGCGAAGACGATAACCCGGAATCGGTGCGCAAGCGTCTGCAGGTCTATACCGATTCCACCGCACCGGTGATCGGCTTCTACGAGCAGCGCGGCAAGTTGGCGCGCGTGGATGGCGTGGGCTCGCTGGACGAGGTGCTGGAGCGCATCCGCAAGGCGCTCGGCCGCTGAGTCGGCAGGGACCGGGCGCAAGGCCCGGTCGTTGGCAGTCGCCGCGTCTGGCCGCGCTGCGTTCTCGTCGGGATCGCCGAAAAGAAAAACCCCGGACGTACAAGACGTCCGGGGCAGAATAACGCCAGCAGTAGGCTTGCTCAGAGCCCCAACAGCATGAGCTCCCTGGGGATTTGGCCTCTTGGGGAGTAGGACCAAAGGGATGCTGCGACTGGCGTTCAGCATGGTGATGGATGTGACGCAGTTCGCATATCGGGAAATTCCCGACAGTACGGTAGGAATTCCCCGACACCTGGGCTTGCGTTGGATTGGAATGTCCCGTAACTCCGGCGATCGGCGACAATGGGCGGCATGACCAAACTCCACATTCTCGGCATCGCCGGAACTTTCATGGGCGGTGTGGCCGCCCTGGCGCGTGAGCTGGGCTGGCAGGTGGAAGGCAGCGACCAAGCCATCTATCCGCCGATGTCCACTCAGCTGGAAACGCTGGGCATTGCGCTGGCCCAGGGCTATGCGCCGTCCAATATTTCGCCGGACGCGACCGATATCGTCGTCGGCAACGCCTTGTCGCGCGGCAATCCGGCAGTGGAAGCGATGCTGGATGCCGGCCGCCGCTACACCTCGGGTGCGCAATGGTTGGCCGAGCAGGTGCTGCCTGGCCGCGACACGCTGGCGGTGGCAGGCACCCACGGCAAGACCACCACCACCACGATCCTGAGCTACCTGTTGGAGGCCGCTGGGCGTGCGCCGGGGTTTCTGATCGGTGGCGTGGCCGAAGACTTCGGCGTGTCGGCGCGGCTGGGACAGGGGCGTGAATTCGTGGTGGAAGCCGACGAGTACGACACCGCGTTTTTCGACAAGCGCAGCAAGTTTGTGCACTACCGGCCACTGGTGGCGATCCTCAATAACCTGGAATACGACCACGCCGATATCTTCCCGGACGTGGCAGCGATCCAGCGCCAGTTCCATCATCTGGTGCGCACAGTGCCGGCGCGCGGGCGGCTGATCGTCAATGGCGAAGACGCGCACCTGGCCGAAGTGCTGGCGATGGGCTGCTGGACGCCGGTGGAGCGCTTCGGTTTCGATGCGTCGCTGGACTGGAGCGCGCGTTTGATCGCGGCCGATGGCAGCGCGTTTGCGGTGCTGCACCGTGGTGTGGAGATTGGCCAGGTGCAGTGGCCGCTGGTTGGGCGGCACAACGTATTGAATGGGTTGGCGGCGTTGGCGGCAGTACGGGCGGTTGGCGTCGATCCGGCGACGGTGATGCCAGCGTTGGTGCACTTCCAGAGCGTCAAGCGACGGCTGGAAGTCATTGGTAGCGCGCGTGGGATCACCGTGTACGACGACTTTGCACACCATCCCACCGCCATCGCGACGACGTTGCAGGGCTTGCGTGCGAAGGTCGGTGCAGCGCGCGTGGTGGTGGCGATGGAGCCGCGCAGCAATTCGATGCGACTGGGCGCGCACGCGCAGGCGTTGGCGCCGTCGCTGCACGATGCTGACGCAGTGGTGTTTCTGCATCGGCCGGAACTGGCCTGGGACGCCGCACCGATCATTGCGCAGGTCCGCGGTGAGGCGCGCGTGGTACAGAACGTGGATGCATTGCTACAGACGCTGGGCGAGATCGCGCAGCCGGGCGACCATGTGGTGTTTATGTCCAATGGTGGCTTTGATGGTGCGCCGCGTCGCTTCCTGGCGCAGCTGTCCTGATGGTGCCGCTCTTGTCCGCCGCCGAGACCGGCGCCTTGCCGTTGTTTCCCTTGCACAGCGTGTTGTTGCCGGGCGCGGCGATGGGGTTGCGTGTGTTCGAACGCCGCTATCTGGATCTGGTGCGCGAAAGCGGCCGCAATGGCACGAGCTTCGGTGTCTGCCTGATTCTGGACGGCACCGAGGTCGGTGCGCCGGCCACGCCGGCTGCCTTCGGCACCGAAGTGCGTATCGAGGATTTCGATGTCGGTGCCGACGGTGTGCTGGTGCTGCGCTTGCGCGGTACGCGTCGCTTCCATGTGCAGCGCTCGCGCATCCGCGACAACGGCTTGGTGGTGGGCGAGGTGAGTTGGTGCGAGCCTGACAGCGACGACGAATTGCGCCCCGAACATAGCCTGCTGGCCACGGTGCTCGAGCGTATGCTCGAACAGGTGGGTGGCGAATTCGCCTCGGTGGGGCCGGGCTTGCTGGACCAAGCCGCCTGGGTGGGCTGGCGGTTGGCCGAGCTGTTGCCGCTCACCGAACAGCAGCGTCTGTCGCTGTTGCAGCAGGACGACCCGCATCAGCGGTTGGATCAATTGCTTGCGTGGATGCCGTGAGACGCCGACGCACTGACGCGGACAGTCCCATCACCGCACTTGCACCGCTGCAACGGCACACTCGCCACGCTTGAGTGCGTTGCCGATGACATCCACGCTCTGGATGCGCGCAATGGCCGCACTCGCTCTCGATCCACGGAGTGAGCCTTGATCATCGATGTCAAACCGCGTGTGGCGGATGTAGTCAGTCAGGTCTGGCGGACCCTGGCGGTGTTGTTCGTCTGGGATGTGTTGATCACGATCATCTACTACGTGTTGCCGTTCCGTGCGCCGGCGTTGCCGCTGACCATCTTCGGTTCGGCGCTGGCGTTATTCCTGGGTTTTCGGGCCAATTCGACCTATCAACGTTGGTGGGAAGGGCGCGTGCTGTGGGGGCAGATGATCAACGCATCGCGCAATCTGGTGCGTCTGAGCATGAGCATTCTGTCCACGCCGGACGCCGCAACGGTGGGGCGCACAATTGCGCTGCGTCAGATCGCTTACGTCAACGTGTTGCGCTGCCAGTTGCGTCGGTTGCCCGTTGCCACAGCACTGCAGTCGCGTCTGGATGCCGATGAAGTGGTCGCGGTGAGCACCCGCACCAACGTAGCCAACGGCTTGCTCGACATCACCGGTCGCAGCGTGGAGCAGGCGCGGCGCGAAGGCTGGATCGACAGCATCCAGCAGGCCAGCGTGGAGCGCATCCTGGTGGA
Source organism: Xanthomonas prunicola (assembly GCF_002846205.1). Classification (GTDB taxonomy): domain Bacteria; phylum Pseudomonadota; class Gammaproteobacteria; order Xanthomonadales; family Xanthomonadaceae; genus Xanthomonas; species Xanthomonas prunicola. The sequence continues at coordinate 933,939 of NZ_PHKV01000001.1, read as the reverse complement.
TATCGCCAACGCACAGGGCGGCATGGAGCGTCTGAAAAATACCCCGCTGCCGTACCAATACCGCTTCTATCCGAACCTGTTTACGCGGCTGTTCTGCGTGCTGCTGCCGATCGGGTTGGTGGAGACGCTGCAATATGCCACGCCGGTCGGTTCGACCGTGGCCGGCTTGATGTTTCTGGCGGTGCTCAAGATCGGCGACGAGCTGGTCGACCCATTCGCCAACACCATCCACGACCTGCCGCTCGACACGATGTGTCGTACGGTGGAAATCGATGCGTTGCAAGCCATCGGTGAACCGGCGCCGGAACCGATGCAGCCGGTGGATGGCGTGTTGTGGTGAGGCATTGCACGCTCGACCAACGCAGCCTGCGCACATTCGAACGGCGTTGAAGCACAGTATCCCGGTCGCCTTGCGAGATGCTTGAACGGTTCGGATGGTTGTAGAGCGGCCAGCCTGCCAGTTCCTGCCGGGTCCTTGCCCGGCCACCATCGTGGCACTGGCTGCAAGTACGTCCCTGTACCCGCCGTGGCGGCATCCATGTCGCCGAGGGTCCGGCGACGGTGGGCGGGCAAGCACCCGTCGAGATGGTCGGTGTGTCAGTGCAGGCGACAGGCGACGTTCGCTGGCGATGTGACAAGGGCTGGCCCGTTGGTAGCGCCCAAGCAGGAAGTCCAATCCTCTCCGTATGACGAGCTGCTCTCTCGCGCCACCAGCCAACTGTCGGGTGCGGTGTCCTGGCCGATCGCGGAACCGTTGGCGGCATGGATCGCGCCATCGAGCCTCCAGGGATGGGTTCAGCGTGTGCCCCGCGAGCGGCGAGGACACCGCGCACTCGACGAGCTAAGCTTTCACCCAAAAAAATGCGGATGTGTCCAGACGGCGCCAGCACGCTACCGCGATCGCTACGGCGTTCAACTGGCATTGCTGTCAGCCCTCTCTACAGTACTGCGCGATCGTGCCCCGCTTGCTATTGCTGCAAGATCAATCAACGACGCTGTTGTGGCGGCCCCGATCCAGCAGGATTGAACGCAGTGGTTTCCGCGCGCGGTGCAACGTTGTCTTTGGTCTCGCCACGCACCGCACTGCCCGAGGTGGTGTCGATCAGGATCACCGGCACCTGCGAGCGACGACGCTGTTGCATGCGATGCGGCAGCGGGCCGAGTGCGTCGCGCAATGCGCTCAATGCTGGATCGACGCCGCGCAACGGGTACCACAAGCCGATCAGGCTGAAGTGGCGGCTGTAGCGCAAGGTCTGGGTGCTGCCGACCCATAGCGGTTGTGCATCCGGCTGCAGGCGTGCGGCCGCCGGCCACAGACGCAGCACATGCACATGGCCGGGCGCGGCGTGGCGCACCATCAACAGCGCTTCGACCTGGGTGTCCAGCGTGGCTGGCAGAATCGGTACTTCGTCCGGGCGGCCGCTGACATCGAGCAGATGCAGCGCTTGTTCCCAGCCAGCCTGCGGTTGAGCCCGCCAGCCGCGCGCTTCCAGCTGGCGCTGCAACGGGGCGAGTGGACCGGCCAGCTGCACGTCCAGCGGCCAACGCTGATCGTCGTCGAATTCGTTGCGGCGTGCCGGTAGCAGGCGCCATTGGCCTTCCCACCAGGCGTTTGCCGGCAACTCCATCAACAGCGGTGGCGGCGGTTCGAACTTGGCCAGCTTGGTGTCGAGATTACGTGGCGCAAAGAAGATCGCGCAACTGACGAACACGCCGTAGAAGATCCACGACACCGGCTTGACCCAGAACGCGCGCGTTGCGCGGCGGCGATAGGCAATGCCCAGCACGAGCAGCCAGAAGATGCCGAACAACATGCCGCCGACCACATCGCTGAGCCAATGCGCGCCCAGGTACAGGCGCGCGAAACCGATCAGCGACACGATGGCGCCGCTGACCAGGTACGGCCATACGCGGCGGCGGCCGGGCAACTCGCGCGCGATGAGCAGCGCGAAAAAGCCGAAGCCAATGGTGGCCATGGTGACCGCCACGGACGGAAACCCGAAGCCGCTACTGGCTGCAGGCGGGCGCACCACCTGCACGGTGGCGCCGAGGAGTTGAGTCAGCGCAAGGCCGAATGCCAGCGCGATGACCCAATGGGCCACGGCCATCCAGCGACGGCGCCAGGCCAGGTAGCCCATCGCGGCGGCAATGGCCGGCAACAGCACTTGCCAGTCGCCCAACGAGGCCAGGGCGACCATCGGGTAGTCGGCCAATGGGTTGCGCAGCGCCAGCATCAGGTCGTGTACCGCCAGGTCCACGCGCAGCGGCTCGCCATGCGCCAACACCACCATCAGCAGCACGAACCAGCCCCAGCCGAGCAGCAACAGCATCAAGGCCATCATGGCCAGCGGCACCGATTCGCGACGGCGCGGATCGAATACGCTGACCGACCAATTACCCAATACCGGATGCCGATGCGACCACTCCAGCAGGCGTGCCAGCAAGGCATCCAGGTGGCCGGCGGACCAGCGGTACGAATACAGCACCACCGCCCAGGCAAGCCCGATCACGGCCGCCAGCAATGCAACCACCACGAATAGCCGCCCGGCCACCGCGGCGACTGCATCGTAGGCGGTGCCCAGCACCCAGCCCGGCACCAGGAACAACAACGCCCACGACACGCAGGCCAGGCCGCTGGCGACCAGGTAGCGCTTGAACGGCATGTGCGACATGCCGGCGATGGCCGGCACGAACGGCCGCACCGCGCCGACGTAGCGCGCGATCAGGATGCTCTTGAAGGCATTGCGCCGGAACAGCAGCTCGCCGCGTTCCAGCAACTGGGGATAGCGGCGGAACGGCCAATACGTGTGCAACTGGTGACCCCAACGATGGCCCACCCAGAAACTCAGCGCATCGCCGACGAACGCGCCCAGGGTGGCGCAGACCACCGCATACGGCCCGTTGATCTGGCCGAGCCCGATCAGCACGCCGATGGCGAACAGCAACGGCAGCGCGGGCACGATGGCGCCAAGCACGATCACCGCATCACAGAATGCGATGGCAAAGATCACCACGCCAGCCAAGGTGGGGTGGTGTCCGATCCACTCCAGCGTGGCGTCGATCCATGAGTTCATTCCCGAATTATAGGTGGGCATGGCGACGACTGACTTGCGCCACGCTCACATCTGGCGGTTGGCTTCACCTGCGGTTGCAACCAGGCGGCCGCGCGCGCCGATGGCATCGGCGTGCACATCAATGGCGGTAGGGCGATGCCGCCCGCCTACAATGGGGGATGAGTCACGAGCCCACCGGCAATCTGCCGCTGAAGTCCGATACGTTCGGACGCATTTTGTTGATCCGCGATGGCGAGCACGTGTTCGTGCGGCGCGACCTGAGCGTGGCGCCGTGGCTGTTGCGCGGCGTGGCCTGGTGGCTGGCACGTCGCGAAGCGCTGGCGCTGCGGCAGCTGGATGGCCTGCCGCACACCCCACGTTTGCTGCAGTGGGACGGGCGCCATCTGGACCGCAGTTATCTAGCCGGCGCTGCGATGTACCAGCGCCCGCCGCGCGGCGACCTGGCGTATTTCAGGCAGGCACGCCGGCTGTTGCAGCAACTGCATCGTCGCGGCGTGGCGCACAACGATCTGGCCAAGGAAGCCAACTGGCTGGTACAGGACGACGGCAGCCCGGCAGTGATCGACTTCCAGCTGGCCGTGCGTGGTCACCCACGCGCGCGCTGGATGCGTCTGCTTGCCCGCGAAGATCTGCGGCACCTGCTCAAGCACAAGCGCATGTACTGCCCGGCCGCACTCACCCCGGTGGAACGCCGCGTGCTCAAACGCACCTCCTGGGTACGCGAGCTATGGTTCGCCACCGGCAAACCGGTCTACCGCTTCGTGACCCGCCGCGTGCTGCACTGGGAAGACAACGAAGGGCAGGGACCGAAGCCCTGAGGGGCCGGGAATCGGGAATCGGGAGTGGGGAATCGGAAGAGCGCATCGCGAAAGCTGTTTGTTCGTCGGTTGCGGAACGTTCAAGGCGATAAGCTTTTGCCATTCCCCATTCCCCATTCCCCATTCCCCATTCCCCATTCCCATGACCCTATCCGGCAAAACCTTGTTCATCACCGGTGCCTCGCGCGGGATTGGCTTGGCGATTGCCTTGCGGGCGGCGCGCGATGGGGCGAATGTGGCCATTGCGGCCAAGTCGGCGGTGGCCAATCCCAAATTGCCAGGCACCATCCATAGCGCGGCTGCGGCGGTGGTTGCGGCCGGTGGGCAGGCGCTGGCACTCAAGTGCGATATCCGCGAAGAAGATCAGGTGCGCGCGGCGGTGGCGGCGACGGTCGATGCATTCGGCGGGATCGATATCCTGGTCAACAACGCCAGTGCGATCTGGTTGCGCGGTGCGCTGGACACGCCGATGAAGCGCTTCGATCTGATGCAGCAGGTCAACGCGCGCGGCAGTTTTCTGTGCGCGCAGGCGTGTCTGCCACATCTGCTGCAGGCGGCTAATCCGCATATCCTCAGTCTGGCGCCGCCGCCGTCGTTGAACCCGGCATGGTGGGGCGCGCACACCGGCTACACGCTCGCCAAGATGGGCATGAGCCTGGTCACGCTGGGGCTGGCAGCAGAATTCGGTCCGCAAGGCGTGGCCATCAATGCGTTGTGGCCGCGCACCGTGATCGCCACCGATGCGATCAACATGCTGCCTGGCGTGGACGCAGCGTCCTGCCGCCGGCCGGACATCATGGCCGACGCCGCGCATGCGGTGCTAACGCGTCCAGCGGCCGGATTTCACGGACAATTCCTGATCGACGACGAGGTGCTCGCCCAGGCCGGCATCACCGACCTGAGCGGTTATGCAGTGGATCCGTCGCGTGCGTTGTTGCCGGATCTGTTTCTGGACTGACGACAAACAAGCTGGCGGCTGGATGCTTGCAGCGCAGGTGCTGTCCGCGCGGATGCATGCACCGCGGTGCATGGCGGCCAGCATGGGTGCCGCATGTGGCTTTGCGCACGACGTCGCTGCAAGTCGTCGTCGCAGGCACGCTGTGGCACGCACGAAGAGTTCACAGCCCTGTCTGCTACCGTGCGCGCTGAAAACGGTTCCAACAAGGAAGTTTCGACGTGACTCTCAACGTCTTGCGGCTAATCAGCCGCACGCTGGCCCGCGATGACACGCGCCAGGACGACAACGACACCCGATACGCAAGGGTGAGCCTCTGTTCGCACCCTCGATGGTCGCGTCTGCGGTGAATTCGCAGGCCATGCCCCAGACATTCTCCATGGAAAGCCACATGACTCATCGCCTTCGTTATGCGCCGCTGACTGCGGCAATCGCGCTTGCCGCACTGCTTGCCGGCTGCCAGAAACACGCGCCTGCCGCCGCAATGGAAAGCGCCGACAAGATCAATGCCTACATCGCCTGTTTCAATGGTGTCGAACAGCCGATACAGGAGAGTTACCAGACCTATATCGGCTGGATGCAGGACCCTCAGGCCGGACCCACCGGCAAGGAACGCGGGATTCGTGCGCCGGGCACGGTGCTGTCGCATCGGGTCGAGGCATGCGGTGCGCCGATGACCGCCGCGTTGGCGCAGCAACCGGTCAACGCCGAGCTCGACTCGGTCGCCAAGACGTATCAGGACCGCTTCACCACGCTCAATGAGCGTATCGAGGAGGCGGTGCGCTACTACAGCCGCGAGGATTATCTGCGCGACGACGCCAAGGGCATGCGCGCACTGCACGCACCACTGATGCAAGCTTATGCCGCTTTCTTCGAGGCCGGCGAAGCGATGAACGCGGCGTTGGAACACAACGAAGACACGCGTCGCCAGGCGCAGATCGATGCGATCGAAAAAGCAGAGGGTCGCAGCGCAGCGTGGTATCACCTGAAGATCATCGGCGAGGGCAAGCAGCTGGTGAAGGTGCTCGACAGCGATACGCCGGATATTGCCGCAGCGCAAGCGCAATTGGCCAACTACCAGCGCATTCTGGAAGACGCGCAGAAAGCCAAGGCCGGCCAGGGCGATGCAATGTGGGGCCACATGGAACGTGCTGCAGACAAGCTTGCGCGTGACGCGGGACGTCTTGTCGAACGCATTCGCAGCAAGACCCCGCTGAGCAAGGGCGAGCAGATGTTGCTGGAAAGCGGCTCGATGCCGCCGGGTGGAACCCGTCAGGCAGTGCTTGCCAGCTACAACGACCTGATCGACATGAGCAACCGCATGTCGCATTGATGCCTTGTACGCATCGTTGCGGTGTGCGAATACAGTTGAACTGCTGATGACGTCGCTGACGCCGTCGCTCTGCGAACGATGGCCGCGCATCGACCATCGACACGCCTGTCAGCGCCCCGCAGCCGAATCACAGACCATCTGCTCTGCGATCGCTTTCGCGCGCCACGCGAAGGTGTGCAGGGGCGCGCAGTCGGTGCCGGCAGCAGCTCTGCTACATGCCGCCTCGCGCAAGGGCCATGGCCGCCTGGCAACTGGGACGTCATCTTTACCTCCTCGAAGTCCGCAGCTCCGCATCAGCCATTGGACACCTCCTGCAGCGGCTCGGCGCATTGCCGGCAATAGCGTGCGTCGGCTGCGTGGCCCTCCAGCCCGCAGCGGACGCAGTTGCGTATATCGCGTTTGCCGCTGTGGCCGCCCTCGCGCAAAGAGCTGGCCAGCTCTGCTGTGTAGATGCCGGTGGGCACAGCGATGATGCTGTAGCCGATCAGAATCAAGGCCGAGGTGACGAAGCGGCCCAGCGTGGTCTGCGGCACCACATCGCCCAAGCCCACCGTGGCCATGGTGACGATGGCCCAGTACATGCTGGTCGGGATGCTGGTGAAGCCGTGCTGCGGGCCTTCGATGATGTACATCGTGGCGCCGGCGATCACGGTGCTGGTGAGGACCGTGAACAGACACACCAGCACTTTGCGCCGGCTACGCCAGAGCGCGTCCAGCAGTTGTCCGCTCTCTTCGATGTAGCGGGTGAGTTCGAGGATGCGGAACAGCCGCAGGATGCGCAGCACGCGCGCCACCAGCAGCGTCTGCGCGCCGGGCACGAAGAAGGAGAGATAGCTGGGCAGGATCGACAGCAGATCGATCACGCCCCATACACTGAGCGCGTACTGCAGCGGCGCCGCACCACCGCCAGACGCAGCGCGTACTCGATGGTGAAGATCACCGTGAACGCCCATTCCAGCGGCACCAGCCAGTCCGCGGCATGCGAATGAATGCGCGGTACGCTGTCGATCATGATCACCACCACGCTCGCCAGGATCGCGACCACCAGCATCAGGTCGTAGTGCGCGAGGGACGGGTGTCGTGGCGATAGATGGTGTCGAACCACTGCCGGCGCCAGCCATCGTCGGTGGCGGGAGTGCGTTGCGGATCTGAGAAAGGGCGCATGCGCGCATTGTGCCGCAGGCCGGCGAATGCGCGAGAATGCCGGTTCTCCCTCCGCTTCTGCGACCGATCCTCATGAGCACCGCTGCCGATTCGCCCCTGTCCCTCGCGCACTACTACCTGCCGGTGTATCGCCCGCGCCAGGTCGTGTTGGAGCGTGGCCAGGGCAGCCGCGTATGGGACGACCAGGGGCGTGAGTATCTGGATCTATCGTCGGGCATCGCGGTCAGCGGGCTCGGCCATAACGATCCCGATTTGATGGCTGCGCTCACCGAGCAGGCCGGCAAGCTGTGGCATACCAGTAACGTGTTTTTCAGCGCACCGCCGCTGAAACTGGCCGAAGAACTGGTGACTGCCTCGCGTTTCGCGCACAAGGTGTTCCTGTGCAATTCCGGCACCGAGGCCAATGAGGCGGCGATCAAGCTGGTGCGCAAGTGGGCCAGCAGCCAGGGTCGGCCGGCCGACAAGCGCGTCATTGTCACGTTTCGCGGCAGTTTTCATGGCCGCACGCTGGCGTCGGTGACTGCGACCGCGCAGCCCAAGTATCAGGAAGGCTATGAGCCGCTGCCGGGCGGATTTCGCTACGTGGATTTCAACGACGTCGCGGCGCTGGAAGCGGCGATGGCCAGCGGCGATGTGGCCGCAGTGATGGTGGAGCCGATCCAGGGCGAGGGCGGTGTGATGCCGGCCGCGCCGGGCTTCCTGAGCCGTGCGCGCGCGCTCTGCGATCAGCACGATGCGCTGCTGGTACTGGACGAAATTCAATGTGGCATGGGCCGCACCGGCACGCTGTTCGCGCACTGGCAGGAGCAGGTGACGCCGGACATCGTGACCCTGGCCAAGGCACTGGGTGGCGGTTTCCCGATCGGCGCGATGCTGGCCGGCCCCAAGGTGGCCGAAACCATGCAGTTCGGCGCGCACGGCACCACCTTCGGCGGCAATCCATTGGCCGCAGCAGTGGCGCGCGTGGCGCTGCGCAAGCTGGCCTCGCCGCAGATAGCCGACAACGTGCAGCGGCAGTCGGCGGCGTTGCGCGCTGGCCTGGAAGCGCTCAATGCCGAGTTCGGCCTGTTTGCACAGATTCGTGGGCGTGGCCTGATGCTGGGCGCGGTGCTCGCGCCGGCACATGCCGGGCAGGCGGGTGCGATCCTCGATCTGGCGGCCAAGCATGGCTTGCTGCTGCTGCAGGCCGGACCGGATGTGCTGCGCTTTGTGCCGGCACTCAATCTGACCGATGCCGAACTGGCTGATGGTCTGGCGCGGTTGCGTTTGGCGATTGCCGAGTACATCGCGCAGCCGTGATGTCCGGAGGTGCTTGCGCACTTTTTCGCCGGCGCTGAGCCGGCTGGAGGGTGTTGCAGGATGCGTGGCGTGTGGCATGTGGCGCGCATTGCCGCAGTGCGCGCGGTCTTTTGACTGCCTGGGATGGCTGTCTGCCGCAGTACGCTCACCCACAGCCCCGTTCCACGTCTGCGACGCGGGCGCTCCAGGGCACGCACGCCGACGGCGTGCATGCCGTGCCCTCTCGCCCCGCCGGGAGAGGGACTTGTTTCATGCAAGTCCGTAGCGCTTCAGCACCCGCCGCAGTGCACGTGCATCGCGCACGGTGTCGGCGTGCAGACCGGCCGCGCGCGCGCTGCGCACGTTGACGAACAGGTCGTCGACAAACAGCGTGTGCTCGGCGCGTTGCCCGAGTTGCGCAAGCGCGTGCTCATACACCTGCACATCGGGTTTGCGGCCGCCGAGTGCGCCGCTGCAGAGCACGCGGTCCTGCAACAACGGAAACAACGACGGCACGATCCGCTCGATCGCGTCCATCATCAGCGGGCCGTTGTTGGTGAGCACCGCCACAGCCGTGGTCGCCGAGACCGCCAGCACCTGCGCCACCACCGACGGGTCGGCGCGGCAGGCGCCAACGCGTGCCGCGATCCAGGTGGCGCGGTCGATCGGGTGCCCCAGCGCTTCGCTCAACTGCGCCAGATACGCTTGCGTGTCGATCTCACCGGCATCGTAGGCCCGCTCCAGACCCTGCGCGAACAACACCTCATGCACGCGCTGCGGTGAGCAGCCCGCCGCCGCCGCAAGGGCGGCCATGCGCCGTGGCCGCGCATAGTGCGCGAGCACGCCGTCGAAATCGAGCAACAGCAGCGACGGAGGTTTAGGCGACATATGCGTGTTCGTGTGGTGACGCTGCAGCGTTGTCGAATCGGCGCGACATGGCAAGCACGCGACCTGCACTGCGAACACCGCACAGGTAGGTGGCAGAAATACCTATTCAGAGTTTTGAATTCGGTAGGGACCTACCCACCTGCACCGACCCCACCCTCCGCGCCGTCGTTGCGGAGGAACTGCGCTGGTTATGGTCAATGCACACCGCATCCGCGGTGTCAGCCGGTCTCGGGGGAGCGCCCGGTCACTCAGCACGCCACACGTCTTCAGGGGTTGATTGCATGCGAAAGTGCCTGAACACCGATCGATTGGCGGCCTCGGTCGCCACCATCCTCACCACCACCCGCTCGCGCCACACGCTGGCGTCGATGACCTTGTTGCTGGCCGGCGCACAGGGCTTGCCCGCCCTGGCGCAGGAAACACGCACGCTGGATGCGGTCAGCGTGGTGGGCACCGGGTCCACGCGCACTACCGCGTCTATCTCGGTTGACGAGATGCAGGCGCAAGTGCCCGGGGTGGCGCCGCAGCAGCTGTTGGCCAGCCTGCCCGGTGTGAACGTGCAGACCACCGACCCATTCGGGCTGTACGAGTTCGGCGATTCGATGACGATCCGCGGTTTTTCCGCCAACCAGATCGGCGTGACGCTGGACGGCATTCCGATCGAAACCTTCGACACCCGCGAGGGCGGCCCGATTACGCGTTACGTCTCCAGCGAGAACCTGCTCGATGTCATCGTGTCGGCCGGTTCGGGTGATGTGACCCAGCCCTCCTATCACGCACTCGGCGGCGCGATCCGTTACACCAGCCTGCCACCGAAGGGCGGCGACAGCTGGAGCGGCAATCTCACCCAGACCATCGGTTCGGACGATCTGGTACGCAGCTTCGTGCGCCTGGATACACCCGATTGGTGGGACGGCGGCCCCAGCGCCTATCTGTCTGCCTCGCGCACGCAAGGCGGGGTGTGGGACATGGAGCCGGCCACGCAAAAAAGCGATCACTTCGAAGCCAAGATTCGCCAGGCCTGGGAGGCGGGCAGCCTGACGCTGGGCTGGATCTACAACAATCGCAAGGACTACGACGTGCAGTCGTACAACTCCGACGGCTCGGTAGCGTGGGATATCCATGAACGCATCACCGGCAACCCGGAAGTGGATGCCGAGCATTACAGCGAATGGCAGAACGGGCGGCGCGATTCCTTGCTCAGCCTGCACGGCGATTTTCTGTTCAACGATGCGATCGGCGTCACAGTCACTGGCTACTACGAAAACAAGCACGGGTACGGCGTCGGCGGAACCCCGCCGAGCACGGCGACCGGCTTGTACAATGATGCCATCGCCGGCACACCGGGGCGCACCGACATCGCCATCAACGACCCGCAGATCGTCGATGCCAACGGCAATGTCACCCGCGTCGGTGCGATGACGCGGCGCGAGGAAATCATGGGCGGCGATCGCTACGGCGTGACCACTGCGATGTCTTGGGAGACCGAGCACAACAAACTCGAAATCGGTGCGTGGTACGAAAACTATGACTTCGACCAGGTGCGCCCGCTGTACAACCTGGATCCGGCCACCGGCGCGCTACTCAAGGGCTCACTGCCGATCGTCATCTATTACGACAATCACTTCTCCACCGAAGTGAAGCAGCTCTACATCAAGGACACGCTGCGCCTGCTGGACGATCGGTTGACGATGGAGTTCGGCGCCAAGGGGCTGGATGTCAAACGCGACTACAACGGCATTGCCAATCTCGATGACTTCAATGTCGGTATGCGCCGCGATGTCACGATCAAGAACAGCGATTGGTTCCAGCCGCAGGTCGGCGCCAGCTTCCAGCTTGCCGACGGCGTGCAGGTATTTGCGAACTACGCGGAAAACTTCAGCTCGGCACCGCGGTTGGCGCTGACCTCGGGTGCATTCAACCCGGATATCGCGCCGGAAGCATCCAACAACATCGATATCGGCATTCGCGCCGAATCCACGCAGTGGAGCGGTTATATCGCCGCCTACAAGATCGATTACGAAAACCGCATCATCGCGCTCACCGACCCGGACCCGTTGGTGGTTGCGCCCACCGTCTACGCCAATGTCGGCGACGTGCAGACCTACGGCGCGGAAATCTCCGGCATGTGGAAACCAGCGCCGGGCTGGCGGCTGGGTGCATCGTTGACCTGGAATACATCCGAATTCCAGGACAACTACTTCGGCCCGGTGAGCGGCAACCTGGTGCAGGTGAAGGGCAACGAGGTGCCGGATGCGCCGAAGGTGATGGTCAGCGTCAACGGCGGTTGGGAAGGCGAGCATTTCTTCGCCAACCTGGATGCCAAATACACCGGCACGCGCTATGGCGACACGCCCAATACCGATCGGGTGGATGCCACCTTCATCGTCAACGGCAGCGTTGGTTATCAGGGCGACAACAGTGGGTTTCTCGCCGGTGGCCGGCTGCAGTTGTCGGTCTACAACCTCTTCGACAAGGACGATGCGATCGGAGCTGTGTTTCCCAACGAAAGCTCCGGTTCTTACCAGTTGATCGCACCGCGCCAGTTGTTCGCCAGCCTGGCCTACAAATTTTGAGGTGCAGCCGCGACCGGCAAGCCTGCCGGCCGCGTGCGTTTCGTCCATGACATCCAGGGGAATTGCGTTGATGCAAGGCAATCACACGGGAGCGATGACGCGGCGGCAATTGCTGGCGCGCATCGGCATGACCGCCGGCGGCGCAATGATGTATCAGGCGATGAGCAGCCTGGGCATGGCCGCCGAATCCAACTTCAAAGGCCCACTGCAACTGGATGGCGACCCCAAGGGGGCGTCGGTCTTGATCCTCGGGGCCGGGCTGGCCGGCATGAGCGCGGCCTTCGAGTTGCGCAAGGCCGGTTACCGTGTGCAGCTGCTCGAATACAACGACCGCCCCGGCGGGCGTAACTGGACCCTGCGCGGCGGCGACCGCTACACCGAGTTGGGCGGTGCCGCGCAGCATTGCCAGTTCGACGACGGCTTGTATCTGAATCCGGGGCCCTGGCGCATTCCGCACCACCACAAGGCAGTGCTGAGTTACTGCAAGCAATTGGGCGTGGCGCTGGAAGCCTTCAATCAGGTGAATTACAACGCGCTACTGCATAGCGAAAAAGGCTTCGGCGGCAAGCCACAGCGCTTCCGTGCCATCGATGCCGATTACAAGGGCCATGTGTCCGAGTTGCTGGCCAAGTGCACGCAGCAACACGCCCTGGACAAGATGGTCAGTCGCGAAGATCAGGAGGTGTTGCTCGAATCCCTGCGCACCTGGGGCGCGCTCGATCAGAAGTTCGGCTATGTCAAAGGCAAGGACAGCAGCGAGCGGCGTGGCTTCGCGCGTTACCCCGGTGGTGGGCTGTCGGGCAAGCCGGAATTCTCCGATCCTTTCAGCGTGCAGGACGTGCTGCGCTCACGCCTCTGGACCACGTTGGCAGCCGGCAATAACTATGAGATGCAGACCACCATGTTCCAGCCGGTGGGGGGCATGGACCAGATCGGCAAGGCGTTCGCACGTCAACTTGGCGATGCCATCATCTATAACGCCAAGGTCACCAAGATCGATCAGGACGGCAGCGGCGTGCGCGTGTCCTGGCAGGACGCTGCGCGCGGCGGCGAAGAACGCATCGCCAGTGCCGACTGGTGCATCTGCACGATTCCACTGTCGGTGCTCAGCCGCATTCCAGTCACCGCCAGCGATGCGATGACCACGGCGATCGGCAAGGTACCGTATGCGGCGTCGGTGAAAGTGGGCCTGCAATTCAAGCGCCGGTTTTGGGAAGAAGACGAAGCGATCTATGGCGGCATCAGCTATACCGACCTGCCGATCACCTTGATCAGTTACCCCAGCACCAACTACCACAGCTCCGGCAAAGGCGTGCTGCTCGGCGCCTATGCGTGGGGACTGGATGCGTACCAGTTCACCGCGATGACGCCGGAGCAGCGCGTGCGCAAGGCGGTGGAATACGGCACGCAGTTGCATCCGCAGTATCCGCGCGAATTCGAAAACGGCATCGCAGTCGGCTGGCACCGCGTTCCGTTTACGCATGGTTGCTTCGGCATGTGGAGCGAACAGGCGCGTGCTGAGCACTACACCCCGCTGTGCCAGATCGACGGGCGGCTGGCCCTGGCTGGTGAGCACGTGTCCTACATTCCGGCCTGGCAGGAGGGCGCGATTCTGTCGGCGCACGATGTCGTCGGCCGCCTGCATCGCAAGGTCATTGCCGGAGGAGCACCCGCATGAGTCTGTTGCCACGAGTGTGCGGTGCCACCGTTGCGCTGGCCATGCTTGCGTTGTTGCTGCCGCCCACCGTGCACGATGCGCAGGCGCAAAGCTCCGATGCCACGCAGCTGTTTCCGCAGCAGGGGTTCGCCAAAGCCTCCGGTCAGGATGTGTATCAAGCGATCTGCCAGGGCTGCCATATGCCGTCCGGGCGTGGCGCGCAGGGCGCTGGCGACTATCCTGCGCTTGCCGGCAACCCCAAACTGGCAGCCGGCCCGTACGTGACCATGATGGTGCTCGACGGCCACGCGGGCATGCCGGGTTTCGGCGACATGCTCGACGACCGCCAGGTTGCCGAAGTGGTGAGCTACGTGAGGACTCACTTCGGTAACGACTATGCCGAGCGCGTCACCATCGACGATGTCACATCGTTACGCCACTGATTTTTCCCATACAAGGAATTGCCATGCTCCGTTCCATGACGACCGTTCTCACCGCTGCAGTGCTGTGCTCTGCCAGTCTCGGCGCCGCGCAGGCCGCCGAGGTGATCCGCCACAAGATTCCCAATAGCGACTTTCCCATTGCCGCCGCTGTGGAAATTCCCGCCGGCAAGGCCACGGTGTACGTCAGCGGCAAGGTGCCAGCGGTGATCGATACCAGCGCACCGAAAGATTCCGCTGCTGCCTATGGCGACACGAAGGCGCAAACGGTGAGCGTGTTGAACCAGATCAAGCAGCAGCTGGCCACGCTTGGGTTGGGCATGGGTGATGTAGTGAAGATGCAGGTGTTCCTGGTGGGTGATCCGGCAATGGGCGGCAAGATGGATTTCAACGGTTTCATGGAAGGGTATCGCCAGTTCTTCGGTACCAAGGAGCAACCCAACCTGCCGGCGCGCTCGGCGTTCCAGATCGCTGCATTGGGTAACCCGCTGTACCGGGTCGAGATCGAAGTTGTCGCTGTGCGTCCCTGAGTCCGCGTCGTCATCCTGCTGGAGGTTGTCATGAAAACTGCTCTTTCGCGCCGCACGTTTCTGCGCGACTCCGCACTGTTTGCCGGCGCCGCCGGTGCAGGCAGCTTGCCCTTGCTGGCCAGTGCCGTCGAACGCTCGGCAGCCATCGCGCCGACACCGGCAACGGCAACGGCAACGGCATTGGCACCGGTGATGATCGACTCCAATGAATTTCCGGATGGACCGTCTGCTGCCGCAGTGAAAGCCATCGCGCAGATTGCGCCGCAAGGCGGGCGTTACCTGCGCGAGGTACAGATGGAATTGATGACCACATTGGCCGCCGAACTCAAGCTGCCGGTCGATCACCTGATGGCGTATGCCGGGTCCACCGAGCCGCTCGACTACACGATGCTGGCGTTCACTTCGCCCAGCGCTGCGTTGGTCACCGCCGACCCCACCTACGAATCCGGCTGGCGTGCTGCAACCCGCAATGGCGCACGTTTGATCAAAGTGCCGTTGCGCAAGGACTTTTCGCACGATGTGCAGGCGATGTGCGCCGCCGATGCCAACGCGGGCGTGATCTACATCTGCAACCCCAACAATCCAACGGGCTCGGTCACCGCACGCAAGGATCTGGACTACGCCTTGGCGCACAAGCCCAAAGGCAGCGTGTTGGTGGTGGATGAGGCGTATATCCACTTTGCGCAAAGCACGCGCAGCATGGTCGACATGGTCGCCGCCGGCGAAGATGTGGTGGTGTTGCGCACGTTCTCCAAACTCTATGGCATGGCCGGTATTCGTCTGGGTTATGCGGCGGCGCGCCCGGACTTATTGGCCAAGTTGAAGTTCTACAGCGTCAACAGCTTGCCGGTCACCGCTGCTGCTGCAGGGCTGGCTAGCCTGCGCGATCCGGTGCTGGTGCCGCAGCGGCGCGCACGCACGGCTGCAATCCGTAAGGATGTGATGGACTTTCTCGGCAAGCAGGGTTATGCCTGCACCGCCTCGGAGAGCAACTGCTTCATGGTCGATGTGGAGCGGCCGGCGATTGGCTTCAAGGACGATATGGCCACCCACGGCGTGTTCATCGGCCGTAGCTGGCCGGTGTGGCCAACCTGGTCGCGCATCACCGTGGGCACGGAAGCGGAGATGGCGCGCTTCAAGCAGGCGTTCGTGCAGGTGATCGCAGGCAAACGTGGTCCGCTGCCGGTTCCTGCCATTGCTTCGGTTGCGGAAGATCCGATGGATGCGTTTTTCCGTTACGCGTGAGGTTGGCGTGCGTTGGAGGGTTTGCTTGCAGTCAGCAAACCTCTCCGCATCCTTGGTCGATACGCGAGTGCACTGCAGTGGGCTCGCGCGTGATGCACTGTTGATTGCGACCGCGCGTTACTCTGGCACTATCAGCACGTCTCACCACCTCGCTGTTGCAGCGGCGCGGCGCGTGCGATGTGCTGCAATTTCCTAACGCAGGAGTGTTCTCTTGAAGCTGTTTTCCACAATTGCCGTGTGTGTGCTGGCGCTGATGGCGCCTTCGGCATGGGCACGGACGTGCGCGGTGACCATCACCGGCAACGATCAGATGAAGTTCGACCAGAGCGCGATCAAGCTTGCGCCCGATTGCACGCAGGTGGAGCTCACGCTCAAGCATTCCGGCAAGATGGCTGCCACGGTGATGGGGCACAACTGGGTATTGACCAAGTCTGCCGATTTCCAGGCGGTGGCCAACGCCGGCGTACGCTCGACCATCGCCGACAGTTATCTTCCCAAGGCCGACGCGCGGGTGATTGCGCACACCAAGGTGATCGGTGGCGGTGACAGCACCACGGTGAGCTTTCCCACCAGCAAGCTGAGCAAGGGCGCCGACTACACCTTCTTCTGCTCGTTCCCCGGGCACTGGGCGATGATGAAGGGCACGCTGAGTTTCGGGTGATGCGTGCTCGTCGGTCAGCCCTATGAAGAGCAGCTAGCACAACGACTGCGCTCATCGCCAGGCGGGCGCGGCCGGTATGTATCACGCGGCCTTTGCGGTTCTGAGCGCGCCGTCCACGCCCACCTGACGATTGCTCGCGAGGTTTTTTAGCCGCTTCAAGTCTGGCCGCCACACGTGCAGCGCTGCGTTGAATGTGGGGATGCATCTGGCTGCTGATCAGTCAGGTAGCGTGCCCTGAGCTGCATGCGGGTCACCTGCACGCAACAATCCGCGCTGCAATGCCTGCGCCAGCGCGCTTTCGCGGCTGCGTGCGTCGAGCTTGCGGTACAGGTTTTTCAGATGGAATTTGACCGTGTTTTCCGACAGATGCAGGCAGCGTGCGATCTGCTTGTTGGAGTAGCCGCGCGCCAGTTGCGCCAGCACTTCCAGTTCGCGCTCGCTGAAAATGTCGCCGGCTGGGTCGTCATCGCCGCTGAGGCGTTCCAGCAAGGCCTGGATGGTCAAGGCGCGCGTGGTGCCGCCAACGGTGTGCGGATCGTGTTGGCGTAGCGAACGTAGCATTGCTTTGGCCGGCAAGCCCAATTCCACGATGGCCTGCCAGCTTTGCGTGAGTGCGACATGGTCCAGCGCGCTGTACAGATGCGGCAGGGCGGCAACCAGCTCGCCGCGTTGCTGCAGTACCAGCGCAATCCGCGCACGGGTACGTGCCAGATGCCAGGCATTGTCGTTGGCCAGGCAGGCCTGCTCTAGCTGTCCCAGAATAGTGAGCGCCGCGCTGCTGCGCCCGGCCAGGCGATGCCAGCGCGCCAGCGCGAATCCCATCGCAGCGCGATCGTGCCAGCGGTGTGGCGAGCGCAAGGTGTGCGCCAGGCCGGATTCGCCGCCGGTGCGTGCGATCAGCACATCGATGGCGGCGTTGCCTGGATGTTCAAGCAACAGCATCAACCGCCATGCGGTAGCCAGTTCCGACAAACGCGCCAGCTTGCGTCCGTGCGCAATCTGCTCGGTATGCTCCAGCAACAGCAACGCACTGCGTCCGCTGTGGTCGCGCACGCGTTCCAAACCCAATGCGGTGCCGTATCCGGCGGCCAGCACGTCCATACCGCCATCGTGTTGTTCCAGCAATTCCAGTGCTGGATGCAACAGATCGGCGGCGTCGTCGTGGTGGCCGCGTTCGTAATGCAATTGCGCAAGCAAGCATTGCGCGGCGGCTTCCAGCACGCGATCCAGTTGCGGCGTACGTGCACACCAACTCAGCGCCTGCTGGTAGCAGGCTTCCGCATCGCTGAGCCGGCCGCGATAGAACAGGCTCTGGCCCAGCGACAGCGCTGCCTGGCTTGCGCCCAGATCGCTGCCGCCGCGCTGCATCGCGTCGCGCGCGTTGAGTGCGTAGCGCTCGGCAACTGCGAAGGCGCCTTGCGCGATCGCGGTGGTTGCGCAGATGCATAGCAACATGCCGCGGCCGAGATGGTCGTCTTCATCCAGTGCGCCGGCCTGGGCAGCAATCTGGGTCAGACCATGCGGATTGCCGCAGATCTCGTCCAGACGGTCGCGCAGCAGCGCTACCATCACGGTGTAATCGCGCTGCAGCGGCTCGCGTAGCGCAGCGGGAAAATCGCGAAAGCGCTCCAGCAACATCCGTGCGTGACTGAACTCGCCAAGCTTTACATGCAGGTGCGCCTGGGTGAGATTCAACGCAGGCGTGTCGCGGATGGTGCGGTGATCGAAATGGCGCAGCAGCGCACGCACTTCATGCGTGCCGTGGGTCAACAGCAGTTGCCATGTGCCGGCGCGTGCGATGTAGCTGGCGGCAAGATCACCGCAGTCGCCGCGCGAGGCATGGCGCACCGCTTCGGCCAGATGCTGATGGTCGCCGAACCAGCGCGCCGCGCGCTGATGCAGCTGCACGCTGTGTCCGGGATGTTCGCGGTCGAGCAGTTGCTGTAGGAAGTCGGCAAACAGCGGGTGATAGCGGAACCATTCGCGCTCGCCATCCAGCGGCACCAGCAAGCCGTGGAAATGCTCCAGCCGTGCCAGCAAGCGGCCGCTGTCCTCGCGCTGGCGCACGGCATCGGCGAGCGCGGCGTTAATGCGTTCCAGCGGGCTGGTGCGCAGCAGCAGGTCGCGGGTGTCCGCGTCCAGATCGTTGACCACCTGTTCGGCCAGATATGCCGCAATCTGCGCGTTGCGCCCGGAGAAACGTGCCGCAACCTCCTGCTGCCGTTGGACGTCGCCTTCCAGCCACAGCCGCGCGAGTTGCAGCGCCACCGGCCAGCCTTCGGTGTAGCGGCGCAATTCGTCCACCACCGGTGCTGGCACGTGCGGGCCGAGCAGCGCCTGTGCTTCAACATCGTCAAGCGCCAGTTGCGTGCTGCCGATGCGGCTGAGCTGGGCTTGCAGATCCAGCCGTGCCAACGGCAGGTTGGGCACGCGGCGGGTGGCGAGCACGAGATGCAAACGCCCACCGCTGTGCTCGATCAAGCGCAGCACCAATTCATCGATGTGGCTGCTGCCGAGCCGGTCGTAGTCGTCGAGAATCACGCTGATGCGGCGCGGCGCGGTGCGCAAGGCGCGGATCAACAGCGCCGCCGCTTCTCGCGGATCCTGGTCGCGGTTATGCAAGATTGCGGCGCACAGCGTGTGGTCGGCGCCTGCGCTTTGTAACGCCAGTGCAAGATGGCCGAGAAAACGCGCGGCATCGGCATCTTCTTCGTCCAGCGACAGCCATGCCACCGCACCCGGCTCGCATGCGCTCCGTTGCGCATGCCACTGCGCCAGCAGTGTGGTCTTGCCGAACCCGGGTGGGGCGAGCAAGAGCGTCAGTGGGCGTGCCTGCGCTTGATCCAGTGCAGCCAGCAGCACGCCACGCACGACAGCATCGGTGCGCAGCAGCGGTGGCTCAAGCTTGCCGGCAAGCAGCCAATCAGGAATGACATGGTCGCGCGACGGTGACGGGCGCGGAGTGAGCAGCGCAACAGGCTTGAGCATGAGGCGAAGGCGGCCGTATCAAGCGTCGGCAGCATGCCGGCTCGACACGCTGCAGATCGTGGTGAACCAGCGGCAATGCAGCGCGATCACCTGACTCGGCGACGACAGTGCAGCGGCTGCTTCGAGGGTCCCCACCCATGCCCGTCCATGAGCACATTTCAGAAATGTATGACAGCCGCGCGACAAAAGCAAAGCGTATTGCACCGAGTTGACGCGTTCAGGGTGACGGATGCGCCAGCCTGTGCGCACGGTCAAGGAACGCTAGAGGTCGCCTGGCACCAGTGGTGCGCATTCACAGGACACCAAACAGCGTCAGCAGCGCGCGGTCACGGATTTCTCGCAATGCGTACCGCCTTGCCGTTGCCGCTAACGAAACGGGCGACCCGCACAGTCAGGCTCATCTGCAAGTCCGGTGACACGGACATCGTCAACGTCCTGAGCAACTGCAAGTGCGGCACATCACGCCGCGCCGCAAACCCGCAAAGCCCCGCGCTCACTGCTTACCGATTCCCCATTCCCCACCCCTCAGCGCGCCACTTCCGCAAACGCTTCGCGCGCGGCCGCCAGCGTGGCCTCGATCACGGCCGCATCGTGCGCGCTGGACATGAAGCCGGCCTCGTACGCCGAGGGCGCCAGATACACGCCCCGCTGCAGCATTGCGTGGAAGAAGCGGTTGAAGCTGGTGATGTCGCACGCCGTGGCCTGTGCGTAGCTCTCCACGATGTCGTCGGTGAAGAACAGCCCGAACATGCCGCCGACCTGATTGGTGGTGACGGCGATGCCGGCTGCGCGCGCGGCATCTTCCAGCCCTTCGCACAGCACGCTGGTGGCTTCGCTCAGGCGCGCGTGGAAGCCCGGTTCCTGCACCAATTCCAGCATCGCCAGGCCGGCAGCCATGGCTACCGGGTTGCCCGACAAGGTGCCGGCCTGGTAGATCGGCCCGGCCGGAGCGATCTGCTCCATCAGCTCGCGGCGGCCGCCGTACGCACCCACCGGCATGCCGCCGCCGATGATCTTGCCGAAGGTGCTCAGGTCCGGGGTCACGCCGTAATGCGCCTGCGCACCGCCGAGCGCGACGCGGAAACCGGTCATCACTTCGTCGAAGATCAACAACGCGCCGTGCCGCGTGCACAGCGTGCGCAGATGCTGCAGATAGCCGGCCTGCGGCGGAATGCAGTTGGCGTTGCCCACCACCGGCTCGATGATCACCGCTGCCACCTCCGCGCCAATCTCGTCGAACAGGGCGGTGGCACCTTCGAAATCGTTGAAGCTGAGCGTGGCGGTCAGTTCGCTCAGGCCTGCGGGCACGCCGGGCGAGGTCGGCACGCCCAGGGTCAGCATGCCGCTGCCGGCCTTGACCAAAAACGAGTCGCCGTGGCCGTGATAACAGCCTTCGAACTTGATGATGCGATTGCGCCCGGTGGCGCCACGCGCCAGGCGCACCGCCGACAGCGTGGCCTCGGTGCCGGAGTTGACCATGCGCACCATCTCGCAAGAGGGCACCAGCCGGGTAATGGTCTGCGCCATGGTCACTTCGGCGGCGCACGGCGCACCGAACGATAATCCGTTGCCGATCGCCCGCTCCACCGCTTCGCGCACGGCCGGGTGGTTATGCCCGGCGATCATCGGGCCCCACGAGCCCACGTAGTCGATGTAGCGGTTGTCGTCGACATCGAACAGGTAGGGGCCATCGGCGCGCGCCACGAAGAACGGCTCGCCGCCGACCGACTTGAACGCCCGCACGGGGGAATTGACACCCCCGGGCAACAGGGTCTGCGCCTGGGCGAACAGGGCGTGGGAGCGGGTGTGATTCATGCGCGCAGATCCTTGAGAAATACCGATGAGGGGCATCGACACCCGGTAGCGGGCATCGCGTCCGCCATTGTCAGGCCTGCAGCCTCGCGCGCCTACCCGCAGGAAGCCCACCTACCCGTCGGAACGCGCGGGTAGGGGAACTCGGCTGCCTATGATCGAACGCGACGGGATCGACAGTTTGGGAATGAGCTGATGGCGCGCAGTCATTGGCGCTCAACTGCAGATGTTCAGAAAGTGTGATTCCGGTAGCCACTGGCGCCGTTCATTTGTTGCCTTGCCGACAGTTCAACACTTGGGAGAGAGCATGAACCGTAGTATCCAGAAGCGTGCCTTGGCATTGGCATTGGTTGTTGCCATGGGCAGCGTCCACGCACAGTCCACCACCGGCAGCATCGTCGGCAGCGTAGGGCAGGGCAGTGGCACGAGCGTGCTGGTGGAAAACAACAGCGGCCTGAGCCGCGAAGTGCCGGTGGATGCGCGGGGTCGCTACACCGCCGGCAATCTGCCGCTGGGCACCTATAAGGTGACGGTCAAGCGCGATGGCGCAGTGGTGGAAACCCGAGAGAACGTCGCCATTACGGTGGGGGCCAACACCGACGTCTCGTTCGCTGCCAAAGACGCGGGGAGCGGCGTGCAGACCCTGGACAGCGTCACCGTCAGCGCCGCCAGCCTGACCACGATCGACGTGAGCAGCGTGGATACGCGCACTGTGGTCACCGCCGAACAGTTGCAGCAACTGCCGCTGGGCCGCACCGCCGAAGCGATCGCGTTGCTGGCACCGGGCGTGGTGGTCAACAGCGGCGGCTTCGACAACGGCCCGCTTGGCGGCTCGCTGCCCAGCTTCGGCGGCTCGGCCGCCAGCGAAAACGCGTATTACCTCAACGGCTTCAACACCACCACCATCAGCAATAACCTGGGCGGCTTGGCCCTGCCGTACGGCGCCATCGACCAGCAGGAAATCTTCACTGGCGGCTACGGCGCGCAGTACGGCCGCGCCAACGGCGGTGTGATCAACCAGATCGGCAAGCGCGGCACCAATGAATGGAAGTTTGGTGCCGCAGTGATCTGGGAGCCGAACGGTCTCAAGGCCAATCAGCGCGACATCTATTGGCGTCCGGACAGCCAGGGCAGCACCATCAACAACGCTGCCTACCGCTACGCGCGTGCGGCCAATGGCTTGTATCAGCCGGCTAGCGAGGCCGAAGCCAGTCAGACCACCTACAGCGCCTATGTCGGCGGGCCGATCATCCAGGACAAGCTGTTCTTCTTCCTGGCCGCCGAGCAGGTCGATTCGGACGGCGTACGCGTGGGCACCAATCGCGACACCGACAACGGCCGCACCGGCGGCCTCACCGACTACGACTACAAGCAGAAGCGCTGGTATGCCAAGGTCGATTGGAACATCACCGACAACCATTTGATCGAGGTGACCGGTGCCAGCGACGTCGCCCAAACCAACGGCTCGATCTATCGCTACGACTATCTTGCGCGTCAGCGTGGTGCGTATTTCACCGATGAATCCACCTGGAAAACCGGGCCGACGCTGTTCACCGGCAAGTACACAGGGTATCTGAGCGACAACCTCACCGTGACCGCGCTATACGGCAAGATGAGAACGCCGGACGAACTGACGCCGTTCAACTACGACGCGGCCGGCGGCCCAGTGATCAATAGCGCCGCGCTACAGAATCCTGCCTATGCCGGTGGCACACCGCGCATCGGCAATCAGTTGGTCACCTCGGTCAGCTCGCCCGACCGCGAATACAAAAAAGACAACCAGCGCCTGAACTTGGAATGGCGCATCGGCCACCACACGCTCAACGTCGGTATCGATAACCAGAAGTCCGAAGGTATCGATGTCGGCTCGATCCTCTCTGGCCCCGGCTTTGCCTGGACCTACGGCCAGACCAATGATCCATACGGACTGACCACCGGCGGGCTGGTGAGCCAGTCAGCCAACGAAGCCGGCGGCGTCGGTGCGCCGAGCCCGGGCCTGGTGGATCCGGTCAATGGGGCGAGCGGTTACTACGTCGTGCGCAACATCAACACCAGCCTGTATTCGTACGAGGCCAAGCAACGCGCCTATTACATCGAAGACAAGTGGCAGGTCACCGACAACGTGCTGCTGAGCCTGGGTCTGCGCAAGGACGAGTTCACCAACTACACCCCGTTCGGTGATCCCTACATCGAAATCGATAACGCCTGGGCGCCGCGCTTGGGCTTCAGTTGGGACGTCAATGGCGATTCCAGCCTGAAGGTGTTCGGTAACCTGGGCCGTTACTACCTGGGTCTGCCGCTGTCGGCGGTGAGCCTGTTCACCCCGGCTACCACTACCGATACCTACTTCACCTACAGCGGCATCAATGCCGATGGCACGCCCATTTTGGCGCAGCAGTTGGGCTCGGCGGTGTCGGCCAACTCGCGCTTCGGTCGCATCGCCGATGTGCGCACGGCGGTGGCCAAGGACATCGAAGGCGAAAATCAGGATGAACTCATCCTCGGTTTTACCAAGCAACTCGATAGCGGCTGGGTGCTGGGCGTGCGCGGCACGCATCGCCGCCTCAATGCCGGCATCGACGACCAGAACTACGATGTCTCCAATACCGCGTTGATCGATGCAGCGGCAGCGCAAGGGGTAACCATCGATTTTTCCAAGGTGGCGGGCGCATCGTTGATCAATCCGGGCCAGACCAATACGTGGGGTGTGATCGGCACCGATGGCCAGTTCCACGAAGTATCGGTGAGCCGCGAAGCGGCCGGTTTCCCGAAGTTCAAGCGCAATTATTCGGCAGTGGAATTCAATCTTGAACGTCCGTTCGACGGCAAGTGGTACGCCAAGGTCAACTACGTCTGGTCGCATAGCTACGGCACCACCGAAGGCCAGGTGCGTTCGGATCTGTGGCGTACCGGCGGCGCACTCGGCAGCTATCAGGGCCAGGCGTCGGTCTCGACCACACAGAGCTGGGACCACCCTGCGTTGATGGAACACTTCAACGGCGATCAATCCAACGATCATCGGCATCAGCTCAAGCTGTTCGGGTTCTACCAGTTCACCCCGCAATGGGGCGCATCGGCCAACTTCAGCCTGATTTCCGGGGCTCCGCATAACTGCCTGGGCAACTACTACGGGACCGAATACAGCGGCCGCGATCCGGCCGGCTACGGCGGCAGTGCAATTACCGGCGGTCCCTATCACTACTGCTACAACCCGGAAACCGGCACCGGCGTGGCATCGCCTCCGGGTTCGCAGGGGCGCCTGGGCTGGATCGCGCAGTTGGATATGGGCGTGACCTACAAGCCGGCCTTTGCCGGCGGCAAGCTGGCGTTGCGCTTGGACGTCTTCAACATCACCAACGAGCAGACCGCGACCAACATCTACCCGTTCTCGCAGTTGCCTGACAACACCACCAACCCGCTATGGGATCAGGTCGTCGCCTATCAGGCGCCACGCTCGGGTCGGGTGACGTTGAGCTACGACTTTTAATCGCGTCATTCGATAACCGCAGTCCCGGCAGCGGCGCGTGATGACACGCGTCGCTGTTTTGTTTTGGGGATGGCGCTCAAATCGACATCGTTCTGATGAGCGAGAACACGCTGCCTGAGCGATGACTTGGCTGAGCGCATTGCACTGCATCACGGATGTTTTCCCAAGACGATTGACCAACTGTCTGGTGAGGACAGCGCGCACTGGATATCTTCGCGTTTACTGCAGGGCCCTTGCCCGCCCACCATCGCGGGACACGCTGCAAGTACGTCCTTGTAAGCTCTTACGCGTCATCCATGCCGCGTAAGGTCCCGCGACGGTGGGCGGGCAAGGACCAGTCGAGATGGTTGGTATGCATGTTTGCAAGCAATGCATAACGTGCGTTGTTTGGATAACGGTGTGTCCGATCGGTTTCTAAACGTAAGGCGATCAATCTGCAGGCTTTCAAGAAAGTCACCGACTCACTTTCTGGTGCGGTGTCCTCGCCGCTTGCGGGACCGTGTGGCGGCATGGATGCCGCCACCGAGCCCCCAGGGACGTGTTTACGGCGTGTCCCGCCAGCAGCGAGGGCATCGCGCCCTCGACCAATTAGGCTTTTGGCTTCATCCAAGCGACGCCACGACGCAATATTTCGGTTGTCTCGAAGTGATTTAGACGAATTCACGGCGTGTCCCGCGAGCGGCGAGGGCACCGCGCACTCGACCGACTCAGCGTTTGACTGCATCCAACATCGCTAAGGCTCGACATCTTGATGGTATTGCGTATTGGGTTTTGGACAGCGCGTGTCGCCGCTAACGCTATCGTCGGCCAGCCACGCTACTGCGCAAACCCGGCCAGATAGGCCTGCACTGCCGCAACCGGATCCGGCGCGGCGTACACGCCACTGACCACCGCGATCAATTCGGCGCCTGCTGCCACCAGATCCGGCACCTGCGCCGCTGTGATGCCACCGATCGCCACACGCGGCACGCCCAGCGCAGTGGCCTGCTGCAGCAACACAGGCGTCGCACGCCGTGTCGTCACCTTGGTGGTGGTCGGGAAGAACGCGCCGAAAGCCACATAGCTGGCACCGGCCGCGACCGCCGCCTGCGCACGCGCGAGCTCGTCGTAGCACGACACCCCGATGATGGCTTGCGCGCCCAACAGCGCGCGTGCCGTTGCCACCTCACCATCGTCTTCGCCCAGATGTACGCCCTGCGCGCCCACCTGCAACGCGAGTTGCGCATCGTCGTTGATGATCAACGGCACGGCGTGCGCAGCGCAGGCCTGGCGCAGCGCGCTGGCCTGTTCCAGGCGCAGCGCCGCGGTGGCCTGCTTGTTGCGGTACTGCAGCCAGGCGACAGCGGGCAGCAGCGGCAAGGTGCGCGCGATCAGGCGCGCGGTGTCGGGTTCGTCGGGCGTGATGAGGTAGACGCCGCGGGCGTTGTGCAGGTTGGGCATGGCAGCGCTTCCGGAAGCGGTGGGTGGGATGGGACAATGCAGCCCCACCGTTGCGTGACCGCGATTATCCGATGAGCGAGATATCCACGACCACCTACCGCACCTGGATGTGCGTCGTCTGCGGGTTTCTCTACCACGAGGCCGACGGCATCCCCGAAGAAGGCATCGCCCCGGGCACCAGCTGGCAAGACGTTCCCGAGACGTGGACCTGCCCGGATTGCGGCGTGACCAAGGACGACTTCGAGATGATCGAGATCGGCTGACGGAAAACCATTAAAGGATGTTATTGATTTTATGTCTTTATAGTAATGGATTTAATCTCCTCTGACGAAAGCGTCTTATTTTTTGAAGTTGCAAGCCAAATTTAAGAAGCGTAGCCTCCAAGTGCGGCCGACGACGGCTGCCAGAAACGCCACCATTTTTGGTTGGTTAAGTCCAAGCGTAAGTCCTGAAATATTTTCAATACTAAAAGGAATTTTTATGTTGAAATTTTCGCTGCGTGCAACGATGTTGGGCTTTTTGTTTGCGGTTTCATTTGGAGCAATTGGTTCCACGGGCGGTCAACAGTCTCTAATTCAGGGGATGGGTGAGCGTTTACCGGCAGGTAAAGCAAATCTGAGCCTGTCACCGCGATTTAAGGTCTATGTTTTCGAAAAAGCTGGACTTAAATTCGTTCAGATCAACGCTCTTAACAACGATGTGTTGGCAGTGCTATCCCTGGTGCCGGGCGCAGCATCTCAGCTGCCTATAGGAACCAATGCACAGGGCGCTGTGGCGCAGCCAAACGGAATGATAACAGCTCAGGCAAATTGCCCTTGCAGTGCACAAGTAGTCTACAGTGATGCAAATTATAATATTGTAGTTATATATGGTGCGAACGGTGAGTATATAACCTCTTATCAGGTGCCCAGGTCTCCTCAGGGGCAGCCTCGATAGGGGTATTGCGTATTCGTGTTAGCAACAGTCAGTGCGCGCGCGCGCGCTGACTGTTCAGCTCGACCAGATGCTCATGCAGATTGGTCGCATCCTGCGCACTGGGGTTGAGCTGCAGATAGCGCGACAGATCGTGGCGGGCGCCGTTGCGGTGGCCCAGATGCAAATAGGCCATGCCGCGATCGCGCAGCGCTTCGGGCTGATCCGGCACCAGCTTCAGGATGCGGTCGGCACTGCGCGCGGCGCGGTCCCAGTGCTCGGCGTCGGCATAGACGCCGTGCAGGTTGCGCAGGATGCGGATCAAGATCGCACGGTGCGGTGCCGGGTCCAGAATCTGCGCCAGCGCGCGGTCGTCGGGAATTTCACCTCCCAGATGCGGGCGGGCACGTTCGCGCAGCTCATCCACGCCGAGTGGACGGCCGCCGTTGAACGGATCCATCACCAGCACGCCGTCGTCCACCGGCAAACGCACCAGGAAATGCCCGGGAAACGACACGCCCGCCAGCGGAATACCCAGCCGGCGGGCGACTTCGATCTGCACCATCGCCAGCGAGATCGGATTACCCAGCCGGCGCTCGAACACCTGGTTGAGATAGCTGTTGCGCGGATCGTAGTACTCGTCGTGATTGCCCGAGTAGCCCAACTCGTCGAACAGATAGCGATTCACTGCCGCCATCTTCAGCGGCCACAGATCGATCGCGTCCACCTCGCGGCGCAGATGCTCGACGTGGCTCTGCACCAGCGTGTCGTACAGCTCGGCATCCAGCTGCGGATACTCGTCGCGCGCGATCAGCAGCGCGGTGGACATCAACGGCACCGCATCGTCGTCCAGGCTGGCGAGCGCGGTCCAATGGGGAAGTGGGAGCATGTCGACCATGCTGCCAAGAGTGTCGGCAAGCGGCGCAGGGTTCAAGTCCGGTACTTCCTGACAGGGACGCGCGCCGCGTGAAGACGTCATGCCGTTGAGGGCGCCGTCAACGGGCGCGGCGACCGGTTCGGCAGGTAGCGCGCCGGTATCTGCCAGCAGGCGGCAACGCGCTCGCCAGATGGCCAGCGGGCCGGATCGCAGCGTTTATTTCAGCGTCGGGATGTCCGGGCCGAAGGTCAGCGTGGCACCGTCCTTCAGGCGGAGTTTGGCGGCCTGGCCGGCGTTGAGCTCCAGCACATACCGCGCCGGCTGCCTGCTGGGGTAGGGCGGGCAGGCGTCTCCGGCCGAACACGGCGGCACATCGCGCTGCTGCGAGACAAGCCGGCGCTGCTCATCGAAATACAGGATATCCAGCGCGATCTTGGTGTTCTTCATCCAGTACGCCATCGGCTCCTGGCGGTCGTGGATGAACAGCATGCCGCGGTCTTCGTCCATGGCATCGCGGAACATCAGTCCCTTGGCGCGATCAGCATTGTTCTGCGCCAGCTCTACCTTATAACGCGTGCCCGCCAGTTCCACCCAGCTGTCGCCGCTGCTGGCGCAGCCGCCAAGCAGGATCAAGAACGCAAGGGCGAGAAAACGAAGACAACGCATGCGGCATACCAGCAGACGGGGATGCCGCACCATCTGCCAAGCGGCCGCGTGCGTCAAGCTGCTGCGGTGCGTTGGTGGTTCATTGCGAACGAGCTGTATCCGGCTGCCATCGCTTCGCAATGTGGGCCACAACTGCGCGTGCGCGCGCTTGCGCACGATCGTTCAGATCACTCGCGGCGGTTCACCACCGACGATTACGACGTCGGCCGGGCGCCGTGCGAACAGACCCACGCAAACCACGCCGGGAATCTGGTTCAAGTTGCGCTCCAGCGCCACCGGGTCGGTGATCTGCAGGTTGTGCACGTCCAGCACCACATTGCCGTTATCGGTCACCACGCCGTCGCGCCACACCGGCTGACCGCCGGTCAGCGCCAGGATCTGCCGGGCGACCAGGCTGCGTGCCATCGGAATCACTTCCACCGGCAGCGGAAATTTTCCCAGCACCGGTACCTGCTTGCTCGGGTCCACGATGCAGATGAAGCGCTCGCTGGCTTCGGCGATGATCTTCTCGCGTGTCAGCGCTGCGCCGCCGCCCTTGATCAGGCAGCGGTTCGGGTCGCACTCGTCGGCGCCGTCCACGTACAGCGACAGGTTGCCGGTGTGGTTGAGATCCAGTACCTCGATGCCGTGCTGGCGCAGGCGCGTGGTGCTCTGCTCGGAGCTGGACACTGCGCCCTTGATGCGATGGCCGATGCGGCCCAGCGCGTCGATGAAGTAGGCCACCGTCGAGCCGGTACCGACCCCGACGATCATGCCGTCTTGCACGTAATCGATCGCCTTTTCGGCGGCCAGGCGTTTTGCTTCGGACATGGGTAAGAGCTCGGGATGAGTGATTGGGGATTGATAAGAGCAAGTCACGCGGGATGGCAATGGGCGACTTCCACTGCCGAATCCCCCATCACTGCGATTCCATCGTCAGCAACAGTTTCCACTGCGCGGCAGTCACCGGCAGGATCGACAGGCGGTTGCCGCGCGCGATCAGCGGGAAGCCTTCGCCCAGCGCATCGGCCTGTTGCTTGATTTCATCCAGCGAAATCGTACGCGTGAGTTTGCGCTCGAATGCCACGTCCACCAGCATCCAGCGCGGATCTTCGCGGCTGGACTTGGGGTCGTAGTAATCGGACTTCGGGTCGAACTGGGTGTCGTCCGGATACGCTGCGCTCGCCACCTTGGCGATACCGACGATGCCGGGCACCTTGCAGTTGGAATGGTAGAAGAACACGCCATCGCCCACGTGCATGCCATCGCGCATGAAGTTGCGCGCCTGGTAGTTGCGCACGCCGTTCCACGGCTCGGTGCCGACGCGTTCCAGATCATCGATGGAGAACGTGTCCGGCTCGGACTTCATCAACCAATAGCGCTTGCGGGCAGTCATTCGGAAACGGCGTCTTCTTTCAGGAAGGTGGCGTGTTCGGTGCAGATGGCGTCGACCGCCACATCCCACGCTTCAGTGGGCAGGGCGGGCACCTGCTGCGCAGCGAAGCCGACGCCGACCAGCCAGGGCGGCGGCGCCTGGCGATGCCGGAACGCGAAGCTGCGATCATACCAGCCGCCTCCCATGCCCAGCCGGCGGCACGCCGCATCGAAACCGGTCAAGGGGGTAATCACCAGCGCCATCTCTTCTGGTGCCAGCATGTCGGCGCGGTCCACATCAGGCTCGGGAATGCCGTAGCGATTACTCACCAACGGCTGGCCAGGCCGCCACGGCGCAAAGCGCAGTACGCGCCCATCCAGTACCGGCAAGCAATAGCGCACCCCGTCCGGCAAGGTCAGCTGCCAGCGATGCAGCGCAATTTCGCCATCCATCGCCCAGTAACCCGCCACGGCACCGCTGTGCGGTGCGAATGGCAGAGCCAGCAAACGCTCGGCCAACGCATCGGCTGCGGCTAAGCGCTGTGTTGCCGGCACGCTGCGTCGGTGTGCGCGCAAGTGCTGACGCAATGCATCTCGGTCCTCGGTCATCAGTGTCTCGCGGCGCAATCGGTGCTGCATTGTCGATGGCGCACACGCGCATGCCTAGCGTGGCGTGCAATGCCGCTTGCAGACGCGCTTCGGCTGTGGCTCTGCGCAGAGCGACTGGTGGTGCGCACTGCTGGCACCTGTCGTCTGCAGCGCTCACGCATCAGCGATGCAGCGTGCGCATCGCAACGCCTTCGACGCAGCAACAGGGGCGCGAACGCAACAAGAGCCGCAGTGCCGCCTCAACGACCGCAGGTCAGTCGTTCGGACGCGCAAAAGAAACGACGCCCGAAGGCGCCGTTTCAGATTTGCATTCTCCGCCATGACGATGCGGGCGAAACGACCTTGAACCCGGGGTTCAAGTGGGGACGTTGTGAGGCCATCGGGCTTCCCGCTACAAGGCGGACTTGCACACCCAGCTTCGTCGCGCCCCCGTGGTCGTAATTAAGGGACAAGGCGAATGTTTTGCACGCTGTCGTTTACAGCAGAGAACGCAGGCGAATTATAGACCTCTGCACCGCGATGGCTAGCCCATTCGTCGGCCGACGGGCTTGAGGATTCATATTTGCGATGGCAGTGCGAATTCCGCTCAGCGTGGTGTGTCGGAAACGCTATCCAGTCGGCGATTCAAGGTGTCCAGCGTATTGGCCAATTCACGATCGTAGAGCGCCTGCTGTTCGCGCAGTTGCTGCAACTCATGCGCCAGATTGAGCGCAGCCAGCACTGCGACACGGTCCACCGCCGCCATGCGATTGCTGCCGCGGATCTCACGCATGCGTAGATCCAGCAGCCGCGCGGCGGCTGTAAGGCTCTCGCGTTCGTCCGCAGTCACGCCGACCGTGTATTCACGATCCAGAATACGCACGCTGACCGGTTCGTTGTTGCTCACGTGTGCTGCTCCAGTGACTTCAAGCGGGCAATCATCGCTTCCACACGCGAGCGCGCCTGCTCGTTCTTGGTCAACAGTTGCGAGCGCTCGCCGATGAGCTGCTCCTGTTGATGACGCAGGCTACGGTTTTCGTCGGTGAGCCGTTGGGTACGCTCCACCAAGGCCTCCACGCGGGCGGCGAGTGCGCGGATCTGAGCGAGGGCGGCAGCGTTGTCCATGCGCTCACGATAGGGGCGCGTGCGCGCGGTGGTCAAGCGTCCGCGCACGTCCCGATCGCTGGGCTAGCCCAAGCCCTGCAAGGTCTCGCGCAGAATCCAGGCAGGCCGGCATCGCACGCGTGGAACCCTGCATGGAACGCACAGATCGCGGCCCATGCTGGCCGCCTTGATACACTGGGAAGTCATATCGCCGGCCCTGCGTCGGCACCTTATCGCTCCTCAGCCTGGATGACCCGATGGATCTGCCCGACGTAACCGCTGTGCAAAACGAAAGCCGTCAGCTCGCGCTGGCGTCCTCTGCGGCGGAGTTGCATGGCGGGCTGTGCGGGTGGCTCTCCGGCGGCGGCATCGACAGCGCCGACTGGCTGGCACGCATTTTGGCCGACACCGGCCAGGGCGCCCCCAAACAGGGCGGGGCCCTGGACCAGCTGCGGCAGGGCACCGTGGCGCAACTGGAAGACCGCGATTTCGCCTTTGAGCTGCTGTTGGTCGAAGACGGCGCCCCGTTGCCGGCGCGTACCGATGCGTTGTTCGACTGGTGCCGCGCCTTCCTGGGTGGATTTGGTCTGGCCGCGCAGCAGCGCCCGGCGCTGAGCGAAGAAGGCGAGGAAGCGCTGCAGGACCTGGCGCGTCTGGCGCAGGCGTCCAGCGACGACTTCGACGCGGCCGACGAGGACGACACCGCATTGGCCGAAATCGAAGAATTCGTGCGCGTGGCGGTGCTGTTGCTGCATGGCGACTGCGTGATGGGGCCGCGTTTCCGCCAACGTCTGAACTGATCGGCCCGCCATGAAGAAGCTCACCGGGATCGGCACAGCCGAGTACGCGCGCCGCCGCAAGCAGCTCATGCAGATGGCCGGCGAGCAGGCCATCCTGATTTTACCGGCCGCGCCTGAGCGCGTGCGCAGCCACGACACGCATTATCCGTACCGACAGGATTCGGATTTCTGGTATCTGAGCGGGTTTCCGGAGCCCGAAGCGGTGCTGGTGCTGGTGCCCGGCCGCAAGCATGGCGAAGCGATTCTGTTCTGCCGCGAGCGCGATGCCGAGCGCGAAGCCTGGGATGGCCCGCGCGAGGGCCAGGAAGGTGCGGTGGAGCGCTACGGCATGGACGATGCGTACCCCATCGACGATGTCGACGACATCCTGCCCGGCCTGCTGGAAGGGCGCAGCCGCGTGTACTACCACTTCGGGCGCGATGTCGATTTCGATCTCAAGTTGATCGGCTGGCTCAAGCGTGTGCGCGAGCAGGTGCGCCATGGTGCACAACCGCCGCACGAATTTCTCGAGCTCGGGCACCTGTTGCACGAACAGCGGCTGTTCAAGTCGCGCGATGAGATCGCGTTGATGCAGCAGGCCGCCGACATCAGTGTGCGTGCGCACCGCGCGGCGATGCGGCTGGCGCGGCCGGGTGTGCACGAGTACGAATTGCAGGCTGAGGTCGAGCGCGAATTCCGCGCTGCCGATGCGTGGCCGGCGTACGGCAGCATCGTCGGCAGCGGTAGCAATGCCTGCGTGCTGCATTACCGCGCCAACAGCGCGCGCAGTCGCGATGGCGAACTGGTGCTAATCGATGCCGGTGCCGAATACCGCGGCTATGCGGCCGATATCACCCGCACACTTCCGATCAACGGCCGGTTCACGCCGGCGCAGCGTGCGCTGCACGATCTGGTCGGTGCTGCGCAGGCGGCGGCGCTTGCGCAGGCATGCCCCGGCCTTGCCTACGAAGCGGGGCATCTGGCCGCCGTGGAAACCTTGACCGAAGGGCTGCTGCGACTGGGTCTGCTCAAGGGCAAACTCGAGCGCAACATCGCAGATGGGCAGTACAAGCGATTTTATCGGCACAAGACCGGCCATTGGCTGGGCCTGGATGTGCACGATGTGGGCGACTACCGGCTGGCCGGCGATTCGCGGCTGCTCGAACCCGGCATGGTGTTCACCATCGAGCCAGGACTGTACGTGTCAGCCGACGACACCTCGGTAGAGGCCAAGTGGCGCGGCATCGGCATTCGCACCGAAGACAATGTGCTGATCACTGCCGATGGCCACCGGGTGTTGACCGACGCATTGGCGCGCAGTGCCGACGAGATCGAAGCGGAGATGGCTGGCGGCGCGTAGCCGCCCGGCAAGCAAGTGATTCGAAGCGGCTGATACCACGCAGCGCGCAGCCGTGCTGCAGGCGTGGCGCAACGCAGTCGCTGCGCTGGACGCGGGGTTCCCGCCGATTCCGAGTAATAACTGCCCCGCCGGGTTGTTCGCTGCGTTTATTGACCCAGCTGCGGTGTCTGCGCACGTTCGGGCTGCTGCACCTGCTCGCTCGGCCCGGCGAGTTGCCGCGCGCGCTCGAACGATTGTTCTTCCGGCGTGCCGAGTGCCTGTTCGGTTTTCATGTGCGCGCGCAGATGTGCCGGGTTGGCGGGGTCGCCTTGCACCACGAACACGTTCTCGCCGCCGTGCACGCCACGATTGTTCGCTGCGCTCATCAGCACGTGATCCACGCGCGACAGCCCGCCCTCCTTGGCCAGCGGCAACAAGGCCGCAGTGAGGCGGGCGCTGGTCTGATCTGGCACGCGGCCGTGCGCCGCATCGATCGCATGCACGCCGCGTTCGATCTGCCGATACATCGTGTGGTCCGGGTGCGAGGTCTGGCGTGGATCGTTCATGGCAATGTTCCGTGTGTGGTAGTGCTGAAACGTCGCGGTGCGTTACCGGGTGGTGGAAGGCGCGGCGGACCTCAGTGTAGGCGCGATGCATGTCGGTGCCGGGTTTAATCGTTCCGTGCAGGCATGGTGCGCCGTGTCCTCATGCGGCGGCGAAGACCGGGCGAGTCAGATTTTCTGCGCTTCCCTCGGTGCACACCACTTCATCTTCGATGCGGATGCCGCCGTAGGGCTTGAACGCTTCCACGCGCTGCCAGTTGACGCTGGCTGCGTGGCCGTTCTTCTTCACTTCGTCCAGCAGCATGTCGATGAAGTACACGCCGGGCTCGATCGTGACCACCATGCCGGGCTCCAGCACGCGGGTCAGGCGCAGATACGGGTGGCCGGCCGGGCGCTCGATGCGGCCGCCGCGGTCGCTGGCGGCAAAACCAGCCACGTCGTGCACCTGCAAGCCGATCAGATGGCCCAGGCCATGCGGGAAGAACGCAGCGCTGACGCCGGTGGTCACTGCTGCCTCCGGCGAGACGGTCAGGACGCCGAACTCCTTGAGGATGCCCATCAACGCCAGATGCGCGTCGAGATGCAGCTGCTTGTAGTCCACACCGGCACGTACGTTCTGGCCCATGCGCAGCTGCGCAGCATCCACCGCGTCGATCAGTGCCTGGAAGTCGCTCCCGGGATCGGCGGCGTAGGTGCGGGTGATGTCGCTGGCGTAGCCGTATGCGGAGGCGCCGGCGTCGATCAGAAAGCTGCGCAGCGGTTGCGGCGGCTGTTGGCCCAATTCGGTGTAGTGCAGTACCGCGCCGTGTTCGTTGAGCGCAATGATGTTGCCGTACGGCAACTCATTGGCGTCCTGGCCCACCGCCGCGCAATACGCCATGTGGATGCCGAATTCGCTCTGGCCGGCGCGGAACGCCGCTTCTGCAGCGCGATGGCCGCGCACCGCACTTTGCTGGGCGATGCGCAGCAATGCCAGCTCGTACGGCGTCTTGAACGCGCGCTGGTATTCCAGGTAATCGAGCACCGGCTGCGGGTTGTTCGGCACATACGCACCGAGCGTGCTTTGCGCTTCGCCCAGAATCGCACAGCGCTCAGCTTGTTTGGGCAGCAGCGCCAGCGCTTGGTCCGGGGTGCGGATGATGTGGATGTCGCAGTGTTCCACCCACCAGCCGCTGGGTGCGGCGGGCACGACATGCCAGTAGTCGAACGGCTGATAGAAAATCACCGTCGGGCGCTTGCCCGGCGTGTAGACCAGCCAACTGTTGGGCACCCGCGTCAGCGGCACCCAGGCCTTGAATTGCGGG
The DNA here is from genome assembly GCF_002846205.1 of Xanthomonas prunicola. Taxonomy (GTDB): domain Bacteria; phylum Pseudomonadota; class Gammaproteobacteria; order Xanthomonadales; family Xanthomonadaceae; genus Xanthomonas; species Xanthomonas prunicola. The sequence goes on along the minus strand of NZ_PHKV01000001.1, from coordinate 898,108 downwards.
TTGACCGCGTACGGGTAATCGCGGTCGTCGAACAGCTGGTAATGCGTGCTGCCGCTGGGAACCACCAGATGCTCGAAGCCGCCGCGCTGCAGCGCTTCGTCGGCGCGCGCGGTGAGCGTACGCAGGTGGTCGGAATACAGGCTGCTCAAGGAGGGCTGGGTCATGCGGGGCTCGATCGGCAATGCAAAGGCAATGCACAATTTTGCCGCAATCCTTGCAATGCTGCTGTCGTGGCGTGGCTGCTACAACCAACGCGCAATCGGCAGATGGCGCGACGGCGCGGGGAGCGTCCGGACGCACGGTTAGATGTGGCGTCTACCCCTGCCGCGCCCGGCTGGGGGCGGTCGTGGTGCAAGCCGCGTTAGCCAGCCAGATGCTCGTCGGCGATCCAGGCGCGCAGGCGCTGCCGGTGCGGCTCGGACATGGTCAGGAAGCGCACGCCGGCCCAGGACTGCCCGGGCGCGTGCGCGGCTTCGGACCACAGCAGATGCACGCCGACATCGATCTCGGTGGCGCGACCAACCCGCTCGGGCAGCGTGAAGCGCAACTGATACAAGGCGTCGTCGTGCAGCGGAACCGACCCCAACAACAGCATGCCGGTTTCGGACAGGTTGCCGACCCGGCCGATCTGCGCCTCGGTCAGCGTGTCGATGACCGGCAGCAGGTCGGTCGGCTGGCGGCGCGGTGCGCGGCGGGTGTCCTGGATCATGGCTGGGCCTCGGTAACAGGCGACTGGCCGGCCAGGCTGCGCAGCGTGCGCACGGTGGCATGCCAGGCGCGATCGATCAGACGCGATTTTTCTTCCACCAGCAGACGTGCCTGCCCACCGGCCATCAGCCGCGCCAGGCTATCCAGCGAGTGCTCGCCAACCTTCTGCCCGCGCTGATTCACGAACAGTGCGTTGCCGGTCATCGGGCTGTACCAGGACAGGCGTTGCCGGCGCAGATCGCCTTGCTGGTTGATCACGAATTCGAACCAGGTCCCGAACGGCAAGCTGCGTAGCTGCGCGTAGTACTGCTCTTCGGCCGGCGTGCGCGGCGTGGCCGCCGGCTTGCGCGGCGCGCTGTCGCCCTGGTCGCCGAGCCGGGTACGCGCCTTGAGTTTGGCGGCAAGCTCGGTGCGCGAGGTCACTTCGTCTTCGCCGCCGGGCGTGGACAAGCGCCGCGCGATCGCTGCCGCTTCATCGTGGTGATACCCCACCTGCAGCAGCGCGGTTTCCACATTGGTGCCGAGTGCGATGTCGGTGGGCTGGCCCTTGCTGCGGCAGGTGACTTCGGCAATGCGCGCGGTCAGTGCCTGGCGCTCTTCCCACTCGGGCGACTGCTCGCCCTGGCGCAGCAAGGTCAGCGTGAGCACATCCGACCATGCCTGGCGCAGCAGCGATTGCACGAAGCGCGGTGGCGCGCTTTGTTCGCACAGTTGCTCGATGCGCGCTTCGGCCTGCTGCTTGGCCGATTCCAGACGCTCTTTGCCACGCGCAGCATCCACATGCCGCCGCTCGGTCACTTCTGCCTTGCGCGCGAGTGCGCGCAGATGCGTCTGGATGTCGTCGTTGGCAGCGGCGAAAACGGCCTCGTCGCCCTGATAGTCGTTGACGATCTTGTCGACCGCGCTGCCCAGCTTGTGCAGCAGTTGCGGGTCGATATCGTCCTCGCCCAGCCACACGGCGCCGGATTCAGCCACGGTGTTGAGCAATTCACGCACCGGATGCTGGTCGCGCACGAAAAAATGCGCGTCGGCCAATGCGGCGCGGGCGACCGGTACCTGCAACTTTGCCAGCAATGCCTGTGCCGGCGTCTGCTCGCGCACCTCGCGCTGCATCTGCGCGTAGAGCAGGCCAAGCAGGTCGAAGGTGTCGTTGTCCTGCCGCGCCAGTACGGCATCTGGACCGTGCTGGCTACGCAGCAGCTCCAGTACCTGACGCTGCACTGCATCGATGCCCGACGTTTGGTGTGTCGCTGCGGCCTGTCTGGCGAGCGCACCTTGCAGGCTGGCGAGCGCATCGCCGAGCGCAGCCTTGGGCACGGCAGCGGCGGCGCCGCGCTGCGATGTCTGGGTCGCTGCTGCGAGCAACGTGGAGGAGGGCGGCATCGCGTTGCTGGCGGGCGCGGCTGCGCCTGCGTGAGCTGCATGGACAGCTGCCTGCGATTGCCGTGCCGACGCCATCAAGCCGCCCAGGGCCTGCACTGCATCGTTGAGCGCCGGCGACAGCGCGGGTGCCGCCATCGCAGGCGCTGTTGGCGCAGCAGCGTGATCCAGCAAGGCGCTCTGCCAGGCCGTTGGCGCAGCTTGGCCTGCCCAGCCAGTGGCCGGGCGCGGCAGGCCACTGGCTGCAGCATTGTTGCTCGTCGCCGCGGCGTCTTTCGAGCCCTGCGCCGATGTCGGCAGCGTACGCCGCGTCTGTACCTGCGTGGGCTTGACCAGATACGGGTGATAGATCAGCCCCGGCAGGATGCCTTCCTGGTCCAGGATGCTGTTAGCGCTTTCGAACAGATCGCCCAGACGGTCCATCACCTGGCGCTCGAATACCTTGTACAGCGTCAGCTGTCCATCCAGGCTCAGTCCCAGCGTTTCCCCGCACTGACGCAAAATGCGGCATAGCGCGTACGGGCCAAGCGGTAAGTCTTCCAGCTCGAATTCGGGTACCGCACCGATCACTGCCAGCCGCTGCGCCAGCAAGAGCAGCGCATCGGCGCGCCGCGATGTCTCGCGACGTGCGATTTCGCTCAGCACGATGTCGCGATCGATATCGGTGTCTTCGACCAGTGTCAGCATCTGCGGTTGCGCTGGGACATCGATCAGCGGCGCCAGCACCGGACGTTCGCGCAAGCCGGCCAGCGCCTTCGCCAGCTCCTGCACAAACGCCTGTGGAAAGCGGTCGATATGGTCGCGCAGGCCGCGCGTCTGTGCATAGGTTTCGGCCTGGATCTGGCTGTTGCGCGCGTGCTCGGCCTGATACAGCAATTCGCGTTCCAGCTCGACGACGGTCAGTCGCAGTGGTCCGCTCAACGCCTGCACGCAATGCGCGTGCAGCATGCCAAGCAGGCGCCGGCCGCGCGCGGACACTGGCGCATCGGCAATCGGGCCGCTGAGTGCGGGGGGCAGGGAAGACACGGGCGTGGACATCCGGGGGAGGCGGGCTCGGTTCGAAGCGTGAGCTATGTAGCATGTTTTCCCACAGGCTGCGCGGCATGGGCACCCAGCGCATCCGGTTCGCGTGATGCCACGCGGTGCAGGTTGCGGGCATGCGCCACGCGCATGCAGCCGATGGATCAAAGAGTTGCGGCGACTCGGCCCAGGAACAACGCGACCACATCATTGGTAAACCGACGTCCCAACTCGGTCGGCACCACGCGCCCATCCTGCCGGGTCATCCAGCCCTGTGCCAGCGCGCGCGCCAGCGGTACCTCGATGACGGAGGCCGCAAGGCCAGTAAAAGTTTCGAAATCGCTCAGCCGGAAGCCTTCGTGCAGGCGCAGCAGATTGAGCATGTATTCGAATGGCAGCCGTTCGCGCGGCACGATGTCGTGGCCGCCGATGGACGCGGCAGTACCTGCACTGGCCAGATACGTCTGCGGATGTTTGTGCTTCCAGCGCCGCAACACGTGCTCTTCGGCACCGGAGCTGATCTTGCCGTGCGCACCTGCACCGATCCCCAGGTAGTCGCCGAAACGCCAGTAGTTGAGGTTGTGCGCGCACTGCCGCCCCGGCTTTGCATACGCACTCACTTCGTATTGCGCGTAGCCGGCGTCGGCCAGCAGGCGCTGGCAGTGCTCCTGGATATCCCAGGCGGCATCGTCGTCGGGAATACCCGTGGGCGGCCGCGCGAAGAACACCGTGTTCGGCTCCAGCGTGAGCTGGTAATGCGACAGGTGTGTGGGCTGCAGCGCGAAGGCACGTTCCAGATCGTACTCGGCCTGCAGCAGCGTCTGTTCGGGCAACGCATACATCAGGTCGATATTGAAATTATCGTAGCCGGCGTCTTGTGCCAGTTTGATTGCACGTTCGGCTTCAGCGCTGTCGTGAATACGGCCAAGCCGTTGCAGCGCCACGTCGTCGAAGGTCTGCACGCCGAAGCTCAGACGGTTCACGCCCGCAGCGCGGTAGTGTTCGAAACGGCCGTGCTCGGCGGTCCCCGGATTGGTTTCCAGGGTGATTTCAAGATTCGGCGCAAAGCGCAGTCGCGCCGAGGCCGCTTGCAGAAAGCGGTCGATCGCTTCGGGCGGAAACAGGCTGGGCGTGCCGCCGCCGAAGAACACCGAGTGCACCACGCGGCCCCACACCAGCGGCAGATCCGCATCCAGGTCGCGGATCAGTGCGTCCACGTACTCCTCGAACGGCAGCATGCCCTTGGCCGCGTGCGAATTGAAATCGCAGTACGGGCATTTGCGCACGCACCAGGGCAGGTGCACGTAGAGCGACAGCGGCGGCGGAATCAGCTGGGGCATTGCGCTAGGCGTACTTCACAGCGACAACGCATGCAGCTTGTGCTGCAACGTGGCCAGCGCCACCGCACGATGGCTTAGGCGGTTCTTCAACCCGGTGTCCATTTCCGCGGCGGTCAGGCCGTACACCGGATCCAGAAACACCGGGTTGTAGCCGAAGCCGCCATCGCCGCGCGGCTGCGTGGTGATCAGGCCTTCCCAGCTGCCTTCGGCGATCAGTGGTTGCGGATCTTCCGGATGCCGTAGCAAGACGATCACCGCATAAAACCGCGCGCTGCGGCGATCGGCCGGCACATCGCGCATGGCATCGAGCAACTTGGCATTGTTGGCCAGCGCATTGGTCGGGCTACCGGCATAGCGCGCGCTGTACAAGCCGGGTGCGCCATCCAATGCGTCCACAATCAACCCGGAGTCATCGGCCAGCGCCGGCAAACCCGTCACTGCGCTGGCATGGCGCGCCTTGATCAAGGCGTTCTCGACGAAGGTCAGGCCGGTTTCCGGAACATCTTTCACGCCGAGGTCGCCTTGCGCCACGATGCGCAGCGGCAGCTCGGCCAGCATGGCGCGCAGTTCTTCCAGCTTGCCGGCGTTGCCGCTGGCCAGGACCAGTTGTTTCATTGCTTGGGCTCCAGCAGATCCCACTTGGTGCCATACAGATCGCGAAACACCACGACCGTGCCGTACGGCTCTTTGCGCGGGGTTTCCAGGAATTCCACGCCGAATGCCTGCATGGCCGCATGGTCGCGCCAGAAGTCGTCGGTGTAGAGGAAATGATCCACTCGCCCTCCGGTCTGATCGCCGATGCGAGCGCGTTGCGCGGCATCGGCCGGCTGCGCGAGCAGCAAGCCGGCGTCCTGTGCACTGCCTGGGCCGATCACCACCCAGCGCTTGCCATCGCCAAGTGCGCGGTCCTCCAGTACATGGAAACCCAGCGCACCGGTGTACCAGGCAATTGCCGCATCGTAATCGGCAACCAGCAAGGTGGTCAGGGCGATACGACGGCTCATCCGGCCAGCGCAGCGCGTTGCAGGGCGAACAACTCGCCCATGCCCTTTTCGGCCAGGGCGAGCAGCGCGTTCAGTTCGTCGCGACGGAAGGCGTGGCCTTCGGCAGTGCCCTGCAGCTCGATGAAGCCGCCGCCATCGTTCATCACCACATTCATGTCGGTGTCGCAGTCGCTGTCTTCGGGGTAATCCAGATCCAGCACCGGCTCGCCGCGATAGATGCCCACCGACACCGCGGCCACCGCGCCGATCAGCGGATGCTTCTTGATGTCGCCGCGCTTGAGCAGCAAGTTCACCGCATCGGCCAACGCCACGTAAGCGCCGGTGATCGCCGCGGTGCGGGTGCCGCCGTCGGCCTGCAGTACGTCGCAGTCCAGGGTGATGGTGCGTTCGCCCAGCGCAGTGCGGTCCACGCAGGCGCGCAATGCGCGGCCGATCAGGCGCTGGATTTCCAGCGTGCGTCCGCCCTGCTTGCCGCGTGCGGCTTCGCGGTCGGAACGGGTGTGGGTGGAGCGCGGCAACATGCCGTATTCGGCGGTGACCCAGCCTTCGCCCTTGCCGCGCAGGAAGTTCGGGACGCGGTTTTCCACGCTGGCGGTGCACAGCACGCGGGTGTCGCCGAAGCTCACCAGCACCGAGCCTTCGGCATGGCGGGTGAAGGAGCGTTCGATGCGCACCGGGCGCAGCTGATCGGCCGTGCGGCCGCTGGGACGGGAAAAGGTCATGCGATGAGTCCGGAAGTCGGGAGGTGGGTCTTGGCGCCAATGCACGGCGGGCAGCAGCCGGCCGGTGTGGGCGGCTAGGGTACCATTCGCGCTTTGACGGTACGGGATTGACGATGATCCGAAGCATGACCGCGTTTGCCGGCGGCGAACGCATCACGCCCTGGGGCACGCTGGGTTGCGAGCTGCGCTCGGTCAACCACCGCTTTCTGGAGGTGGGCGTGCGCCTGCCCGAAGAACTGCGTGCGCTGGAGCCGTTGCTGCGCGAACGCGTGGCAGCCAAGAACAGCCGCGGCAAGCTGGACCTGACGTTGCGCCTGCGCGCGCCGGACAACGCGCAGACGCTGGCAGTCAACGAATCGCTGCTTCAGGAACTGGGTGCGCTGGCCACGCGGCTGGATTGCCTGTTTCCCAAATTGCAAGTGGGCTTCACCGATCTGCTGCAGCTGCCTGGCGTCCTGCAGGTGCAGGACGTGGATGCGCCTGCACTGCAGGCACAGGCGATGGCCTTGCTCGATGAAGTGGTCGACAGTTTTGTGGTTGCGCGCGAGCGCGAAGGCGGCAAGCTGGCAGAGGCGATCAGCGAACGTGTGGACGCGATCGAACGCATCGCCGCCGAGGTGCGCATCTTGATCCCGGTGATTCGCGAGGGGCAGCGCGTCAAGCTGGCTGCACGCCTGGCCGATCTACCGCATCCGGTGGACCCGGGCCGCGCCGAGCAGGAACTGGTGCTGTGGTTGCAGAAGCTGGATGTGGACGAGGAACTGGACCGCCTATCCAGCCATATCGCCGAAATCCGCCGCGTGCTCAAGCAGCGCGAGCCGGTCGGCCGTCGCCTGGACTTTCTGCTGCAGGAGTTCAACCGCGAAGCCAATACCCTGGGTTCCAAGTCGGTGGACAGCCGCACGTCCAATGCCGCGGTGGATCTGAAGGTGTTGATCGACCAGATCCGCGAGCAGGTGCAGAACATCGAATAGCCGTGAATAGGCAATCGGGAATGGGGAATCGTCAAAGCAGGTACGATTCCCTCCGGCCTGCTTGCTCCGCGCGGTGCCCCATTCCCTATTCTCGACTCCCTATTCCCTAAAATGCGCGGCACCCTCTATATCGTTGCGGCCCCCTCGGGCGCCGGCAAGAGCAGCATCGTCAACGCCACCTTGGCACGCGACCCGAAGATCGCCTTGTCGATCTCGTTCACCTCGCGCGCGCCGCGGCCGGGCGAACGGCATGCCGAGCACTACCATTTCGTGTCGGCCGACGAGTTCCAGGGCATGATCGAGGCGGGCGACTTCTTCGAATACGCGCTGGTGCATGGCGACTGGAAGGGCACGGCGCGGCAGTCGGTGGAGCCGCAACTGGCGGCCGGTCACGACGTGCTGCTGGAGATCGATTGGCAGGGCGCGCGCCAGGTCCGCCAGAAGGTGCCCGATGCGGTGAGCGTGTTCATCCTGCCGCCGTCGCGCCAGGCGCTGGACGAGCGCATGCGCAAGCGCGGCCAGGACAGCGAGGAGGTGATGGCGCAGCGCCTGGCTGCCGCGCGCGAAGAGATGCTGCATTTCGAAGAGTTCGATTACGTCATCATCAACGAGACCTTCGACACCGCGGTCTCGGAGATGTGCGCCATCTTCACCGCCAGCCGGCTGCGTCGGCAGGCGCAGCAGCAGCGGCATGCGGGCCTGATCCAGGCGTTGCTGGACTGAGTTGCTGGTGCGCCAGGGCGGGAGCGGCGATTGGCGATGCCAGTGTGGCGACGACGCTGCAGCTGAAAATCGGCGATCGGCCAGCGCGTCGCCGCGGCTGACAGGCAGGCGGCCGGGCCAGGCCTGCGGGGCCGTTCTGCGCATCAGGGCGGCGCTGCGGCTTGATCGATCTGGTCCAAGTGCCTGATTCCAAAGCGAACTGAATGACCGCCGGTTGCCCGCCCAGGCGCGCAGGCGTACACTCCGCCCCCTTTCCCTCATTCGATGCGCGGCCGTTGCTGGTCGCCGGGAGCCCGCATGGCCCGCATTACCGTAGAAGATTGCCTGGAAGTCGTGAACAACCGTTTCGAGCTGGTCATGATGGCCTCCAAGCGCGCCCGTCAGCTCGCCAACGGCGTGCAGCCGCTGATCGAAAACGCAGACGCCAGCGACAAGCCCACCGTGATGGCGCTGCGCGAGATCGCTGCCCGCCGGATCGACAATGCGCTGATCGACGAAGTCGAGAAGGCCGAACGCGAGCGTGCCGAGCGCGAAGCGCTGGAATGGGCCGCCGCCGAAGTGGTGGCCGACGAAGACATGTCCAAGAACGACGACTGATCGTCACCGGCCGCTGCGGTGGCCGACGATTTCCGGACAGCCCGCCTTGTGCGGGCTGTCTGCGTTTTGAGGGATGGCGCGAGCCACGGGATGACTGCGACAGGGTGAGACGAGTCTGGAGCTCGCGCTGCGCTGCCGTGTGGCGTGCATGCCGCGCCCCGCGTGCTGCATCCGACCGCTGCCCGCGACGGTGCCCTGGCCGCTTTTATCGACGTCGATGCAGCGCAGCTAACCGATCCGCGCGCAGGTCAGAGCGACGCCAACCACGCCTGTGCTTGCCGCTCGCGCGCCGCAGGCGTCGGCAGTCATCGTGCATCGATGTCTTGCATCGTGTGGCGTAGCTGCCGGTCCAGCGCCTGCATGGCCTGGTACCCGCGCCGCTTTGCGGCATGCAAGCGTGCGATGTCTTCCGGCGTCGCTGCGGTGCTCGCGCCCAGGCCGCTCATCGCCGACATCGCTGCCGGCAGATCGGCAAAACCGCCGCTGGCCACGGCGGCCAGCATCGCGCTGCCGAGCAGCACCGGTTCGGCGGTGGCCGCGACCTGCACCTGTACGCCGCAGGCATCGGCCATCAACTGGCGGACCAGGCGGCTGTGGCTGGCGCCGCCGCTCATGATCACGCTGTCGAACGTCACTGCCTGCGCGCGCAGCGCATCGATGATGTCGGCCAGCCCGTAACCCAGGCCGCAGACGCCGGCCACGTACAGCGCTTCCAGACCTTGCAGGTCGTGGTCGATGGTCAGCCCGGCGATCATCGCGCGGGCGTTGGGGTCTGCATCGGGCGAGCGGTTGCCCAGATACTCCGGCAGCACGTGCAGCCCGCGCGCCAGCACGGCGGCCTGGGATGCACTGCCGACGCGCGCCAGCACGCGCTCTTCTAGCCACTGCAGTACATCGCGGCCTGCGGCGGTCGCCTGTGCGTTGGCGTCGGCATAGCCCGGATGCGAGCGCACCAGGGTGTCGATTGCAACGCCGGCGGCGGATTGGCCACCTTCGTTGAGCCACAGCCCCGGGACCAGCGCGGAACCGTAAGGCCCCCACACGCCGGGCGTGAAGCATGGCGTCTGGGTGCTGGCCAGCACGCAGGCCGAAGTGCCGAAGATATAGGCCAGTCGCGCGGTGAGCGGCATCGGCTGGCCAGCTGCGGATGGGCTGGCGAGCGTGCCGATGGCACCGGCGTGGGCATCGATCAACGCCGCGCCCACTGCGGTGCCCGCACGCAGGCCCAGCTCGTCGGCAGCGCGCGCTGTCAGCCCCCGGCCCAGTGCCGTGCCCGGCGGCACCACGGTGCTGCCGATTCGCGCGGCCGCATCGTCCAGCAGGTCGGCCAGGCCGATGCGTTCGAAGTAACGCCGGCTCCAGCCTCCTTCGTGCTGCACGTAGGTCCACTTGCAGGTCACCGTGCACAGCGAACGCGCGGTGCTGCCGGTGGCGCGCCAGCTCAGCCAGTCGGCCAGGTCGAAGAAGTGCGCCGCGCGCGCGTAGCTGTCCGGCAGGTGCTGTTTGAGCCACAGCAGCTTGGGAGTCTGCATTTCCGGAGAAATCTGCCCGCCGACGTAGCGCAGCACTGGCTCGTCGGTGGCGTTGATGGACGCGGCCTGGGCGATGGCGCGGTGGTCCATCCACACGATCACATCGCGCTCGGCCTGGCCGCTGGGACTGATGCACACCGGCCCGCCGTCGGCGGCGACCGCCACCAGCGAGCAGGTGGCGTCGAAGCCGATGCCGGCCACCCGCGCGGCGTCCACGCCGGCTTGCGCCAGCGCGGCGCGGATCGCCTGCACGCAGGCCTGCCAGATGTCTGCCGAGGATTGCTCGACCATCTCACCGGGCAGGTACCAGGTCTGGATGGCGTGGCGCGCGGTGCCGAGCAACTGGCCGTGCGCGTCGAACAGCCCGGCACGCGCGCTGCCGGTGCCCACGTCCACGCCGATGTAGATCGCCTCGTTGGTCGCTCGCATGATTTACCAGCAGGTATAGCCGCCGTCGGCCAGCACGATACTGCCGGTCATCAGGCTGGCGGCAGGGGAGGCCAGGAACAGCGCCACCGAGGCGATTTCTTCCACTTCGCCCAGTCGCCCCATCGGCGTGCCGCCGATCCAGGCGTCGTACATCGCCGGATCTTCCTTGACGAAGGCATTGAGCGGCGTGGCGATGTAGGTCGGCGCGACTGCATTGACGCGCACACCGCGCGCGCCCCACTCGGCGGCCAGCGATTTGGTCAGGTGATGCACCGCTGCCTTGGAAGCGTTGTAGTAGGCCTGCGCCTGCGGTTTGTTGACGATGAAGCCGGACATCGAACCGACATTGACGATCACGCCATCGCCGCTGTCCAGCATGTGCTTGCCGAACGCGCGGCAGCACCAGAACGTGCCGTTGAGATTGACGTCGATGACGTTGAGCCAGTGCTCGTCGGTGACCGTTTCAGCCGGGGTCTGGCTACGGGCGATGCCGGCGTTGTTGACCAGGATGTCGACCTTGCCGAACTGGGCGTTCAATGCATCGGCCACGCTGGTGACGCGTGCCGAATCGGTGACGTCCATCTGCACGACCTGCGCATCCAGTCCCTTGCTGCGCAGCGTGGCCAGGCCTTGCTCGGCCACATCGCCATCGTGATCTGCGATGACCACCTTGGCACCGGCTTCGGCCAGCGCTTGGCAAATGGCCAGGCCGATCGCGCGGCCGCCGCCGGTGACGACCGCCACGCGGCCATCGAGTTTGAACTTGTCCAGATACATCGGCATATCTCCTGCTGGTCTTGATCGTGGGGGAGTGGCGAAACGGGAGAGGAACAACGAGGAAGTGGCGCGCTCAGCGCATGGCCTGTTGCTGCGCGTCGAAGCGGTGCAGATGCTCCGGCTCGGGGATCAGGGTCACCGTCTCGCCGACGTGCACGCGCAGATCGCCGGTGCAGCGCGCATCGACCGTGCCCACGCCGGGGATCTCCACGTACACGAAGGTGTCGCTGCCCAGGTGCTCGGCCTGGATCACGCTGCCCTGCCAGGCATCGCCGGTGCCGGGTGCGGAGCTGCCGCGCTGCACGGCGATATGTTCCGGGCGTACCCCCAGCGTGACTGCGCCGTGGCGCGCGGCCACCTCGCCCTGCAGCAGATTCATGCGCGGAGAACCGATGAAACCGGCCACGAACACGTTGGCAGGGCGCTCGTACAACTCCAGCGGCGTGCCCACCTGTTCGATACGTCCGGCCTGCAGCACCACGATCTCGTCGGCCATGGTCATCGCTTCGACCTGGTCGTGGGTGACATACACCGCGGTGGTCTTGAGTTGCTTCTGCAGGCGGGTGACTTCCAGCCGCATCTGCACGCGCAGGGCGGCATCCAGATTGGACAGCGGCTCGTCGAACAAAAACCCCTTGGGCTCGCGCACGATGGCCCGGCCGATCGCCACGCGCTGGCGCTGGCCGCCGGACAACTGCCCGGGCTTGCGGTCGAGATAATCGGTGAGATTGAGCACGCTGGCGGCCTGCGCCACGCGCCGCTCGATCTCGGCGCTGGGCACGCGCGCCATCTTCAGGCCGAAGGCGATGTTCTTGCGCACGCTCATGTGCGGATACAGCGCATACGACTGGAACACCATCGACAAGCCACGCTTGGCCGGCGCCAGTGCGGTGACGTCCTGGCCGTCGATGAGGATGCGTCCGCCGCTGACGTCTTCCAGCCCGGCGATCAAGCGCAATAACGTGGTCTTGCCGCAGCCGGACGGACCGACGAAGACCACGAACTTGCCATCGTCGATCTCCAGATCCGCGCCGTGGATGACCTGTGTGTCGTCGAAGGATTTGCTGACACCTTGCAGCGTGATGCGTCCCATGAACCACCTATCAAAGTTGAGTGAGCTACTTCACCGCGCCGAAGGTGAGCCCGCGCACGAGCTGTTTCTGGCAGAACCAGCCCAGCACCAGGATCGGCGCGATGGCCATGGTCGAGGCGGCCGACAACTTGGCCCAGAACAGGCCTTCCGGGCTGGAGTACGAGGCGATGAACGCGGTCAACGGCGAGGCCTGCGACGAGGACAGGTTCAACGACCAGAACGCCTCGTTCCAGGCCAGGATCACGTTGAGCAGCAGCGAAGACGCGATGCCGGGAACGGCCATCGGCGCCAGGATGTAGAGGATCTCCTTGCCGATGGTGGCGCCATCCATGCGCGCCGCTTCCAGGATGTCCTTGGGGATGTCCTTGAAGTAGTTGAACAGCATCCAGACCATGATCGGCAGGTTGCTCAGGCACAGCACGATGATCAGGCCCAGCTGCGTATCCAATAACCCGGAATCGCGGTAGAGCAGATAGATCGGCACCAGGACGCCCACCGGCGGCAGCATCTTGGTGGACAACATCCACAACAGGATGCCGCGCGTGCGCTTGGTGGGCGAGAACGCCATCGACCACGCGGCAGGGATGGCGATGGCCAGCGCGATCAGGGTCGAGCCCAGCGACACCGCCACCGAATTCCAGGCATGCGCGAAGTAGTCGCTGCGTCCCTGCACGGCGACATAGTTTTCCAGCGTCCAATGGAAGAACACGAAGCTGGGCGGGCTGGAAAACGCATCGACCTCGGTCTTGAAGCTAGTCAGCAGCATCCACAGGATGGGGAAGAAGATCACGCCGCCGACCGCCCATGCGGCGACCGTGGTGAGAAGGATCTGCAACGTGGGAGTGCGACGGGCCATCTCAGGTCTCCAGGTTCTTGCCGACGATGCGCACCAGGAAGATGGCCGCGATATTGGCCAGTACCACGGCGATCAATCCGCCTGCCGACGCGGCGCCGACGTCGTATTGCAGCAGCGCCTGCGAATAGATCAGGTAGGCCAGATTGGTGGTCTGCAGGCCGGGCCCGCCGCCGGTGGTGACGTAGATCTCCACGAATACGGTGAGCAGGAAGATGGTTTCGATCAGCACCACGATGGTCAGCGGGCGCGCCAGATGCGGCAGGGTCAGATGGAAGAAGCGGTCCAACGCTCCGGCGCCGTCCATCAACGCCGCTTCCTGCTGTTCTTCATCCAGTGACTGCAACGCGGTCAGCAGGATCAGCACCGCAAATGGCAACCATTGCCAGGCCACGATGACGATGATGGAGAACATCGGGTACCGGGTGAACCAGTCGATCGGGGTCAGCCCGACACTCTGCCAAAGCCATGCCAGCAGCCCGGACACCGGATGCATCAGCAGGTTCTTCCAGATCAGCGCGCTCACCGTCGGCATCACGAAGAACGGCGCGATCAGCATCAGGCGCACGATGCGGCGGCCGACGAACACCTGGTCCAGCAGCAGCGCGATCAGCACCCCGAACACCGCCGTGATCGCCAGCACCGACCCGACCAGCAACAAGGTATTGCCCAGCGATGACATGAAGGCCGGGTTGCCCAGGAAGTAGCGGTAGTTGCCCAGCCCGACGAAGGTCTTTTCCGGCGTGAGCAGGTTGTAGTTCAACGTGGAAAACCACACCGTCATCGCCAGCGGCACGATCATCCAGGCCAGCAGCAGCACGATCGACGGCGCGATCAGGAACCGTGCGAGTTTTTGCGTTTGATGCGTGGCCATCGGCAAGGTCCAGGATGAAGGCAGGCAGCGCGCCTGCGATGCATGGCAGCGGACCGCTGCGTCGACGCAGGGGCTGGCGTCGAACGCACGGCCGGGTCGGGCGTCAGAAGTTCAGGCTGACCTGCAGACCGAAGATGGTGGCGTTGTCGCCATCCAGTCCGCCCGGATGACGGATGTACTGCACGCTAGGCATCACTTCGATCCCGCGGCTGACGGCAATGTTGTAATTGAGCTCGATGGGATATTCGTAGCGCTGCACGCCGATGGCCGCCGCGCCCGCGGGCAGGCGCTGGTTGTAGCGGGTCTGCGCCGCACGCAGGCGATCGCTGAGCGCATTGCGGCCGATCGCCACGCCGACGCGGTCGTTGGGGCGCGCGGCGGACAGTCCTTTCCAGAACCCGCCGATGGCCAGCACCTGACCCACCGTGCTCACCTCGTCGTCGGCGTCGATGATGCTGGCGAACAGCCGCAAGCCGCCTCCGGCGCCATTGCTGGTGACCTGTTGTTCAACGTTGGCGTAGAACGCGCGATCGGTGTCCTGCAGCGCGGCCGGATCGGTGCCGAGGCTGGTCGGCACGCCCGAGCGGGTGTAGACGCGCGGCTGATCGTTGCTGTTGCGGGTCGTGCCGATGCGGTAGTCGCCATCGATCCCGTTGCCGTAGTCGGGCTTGTATTCCACCTCGGCCACCAGCAGGGTGCCGTGGTCGTCGCCGGAGGTGCCGAGCTTGAGGCCTTGGTCGGTGGATCGGTTCTGCGGGTTGGCATCGTAGCCGCCCACGCGGAAAAACCAGCGTTTGTCCGGGCTGAAAGTGACCACGCCGCCCCAGGCGCTGAGCGGGTCGCCATACCAGTTGTTGCTGATGTAGTTGGACGAGCCGCCGCTGCAGAAGGTCAGGTGCTGGTAGTTGCAGTTCAGCGCGAAGAAATCGGCGCTGGGATACAGGCGGCCGCCCTTCAGCGTCAGCCTGTCCTCGAACAGGCGCTGGGTCAGCGAGAACTGGGTCAGGCGTGTGACATCGCCGCGTCCGAAGATCTGCTGCGACTGCAGGAGCGTGGGGATGCCTGCGGTGTTGTTGATCAACTCGCCGTTGCGATTGGTGATCTCCAGTTTGAAATCGGCGCCGGACCAGCCCCACAGCCGTTCCAGATCGAAGTAGCCACCCAAAAAGAATTGATCGGCATAGGCGGTGCGCTCGCGCAGCCCGCCGGAGGTGTTGTGCGCGGTCTGGCTGAAGTGCGCCAGTTTGAACTGGATGCCGTCATCGGCCAGCCGGCTGCGCAGGCCGCCCCAGTCGCCGCCGATATGCTTGTCCGGATCGAATGCCTGGGCGCTGGCCTGGGTGCAGGCCATACCGGCGAGCAGCATCGTCAGCGCAGGTGTGGTGTGCCTGATCTTCATCGATTGCCTCGTGGGAAGGTGCGGCGCCGTGACGCCGGAACATGTCTGTGGCCGGGGACGGCCCGGGCAGGAGCCCGGCCCATCGCAGCGGCTTAGCGTTTGGGGTAACCGGCCCGCTGCATCTCGCGCTCGGTGGCGGCCTGCGCGTTCTTCAGCGCGTCATCGACGCTGATCGAGCCGGTGAGCGCAGCGGAAAACTGCTGGCCCACGGTGGTGCCGATCGACTGGAACTCGGGGATGGCCGCGTACTGCACGCCGACATAGGGTACCGGCTTGACCGTGGGGTGATGCGTGTCGGCGCCCTGGATGGCAGCCAGGGTCTGCTTGGCGAAGGGGGCGGCCTTGAGGTACTCGGCAGTGGTGTACAGCGACTGGCGCGTCCCCGGCGGAACATTGCCCCAGCCTTCCTTGCCGGCCACCAGCTCGGTGTAGTGCTTGCTGGTGGCCCAGGCGATGAATGCCTGCGCCTTGTCGGCCTTGTTCGAGCTGGCCGGGATGGCCAGATTCCAGGCCCACAGCCAGCCGGTGGTCTTGCCCTTGCCCGCGTCCGGCGCTGCGGCAAAACCGACCTTGTCCGAGACTTTGGATTCGCTGGGATTGCTGATGAACGATGCGGCCACCGTGGCATCGACCCACATCGCGCACTTGCCTGCGGTGAACAGCGCAAGGTTCTCGTTGAAGCCGTTGGATGCGGCACCCGGCGGGCCGGCCTGCTTCATGACATCCACATAGGTCTGCAGTGCGGCCTTCCATTCTGGCTGGTCGAACTGCGGTTTCCAGTGTTCGTCGAACCAGCGCGCACCGAAGGCATTGCCCATCGCGCTGATCAAGGCCATGTTCTCGCCCCAGCCGGCCTTGCCGCGCAGACAGATGCCGTAGATGCCGGCCTGCTTGTCGGTCATCTTGCGGGCGGCGTCGGCCACGAAGCTCCACGAGGGCTGCACCGGCATGCTCAGGCCGGCCTTTTGCAGCAGGTCGGTGCGGTACATCAGCATCGAGCCTTCGGCGTAGAACGGCGCGGCATACAGCTGCCCCTTGTGACTGACCGCGTCGCGGATCTGCGGGATCAGATCGTCCACCTGATAGTCCGCATCGAACGTCAGCGGCTTGAGCCAGCCGCGCTCGGCCCAGATCGGCACCTCGTAGGTGCCGATGGTCAGCACATCGAACTGGCCGCCCTTGGTGGCGATGTCGGTGGTGACGCGCTGGCGCAGCACGTTCTCTTCCAGCGTGACCCACTCAAGCTTGATCTGCGGATGGGTGGCGGTGAAATCCGAGGTGAGCTTCTGCATGCGGATCATGTCGCCGTTATTGACCGTGGCGATCACCAGGGTGTCTGGCTTGGATGCGGCGCCGCCGTCGTGCGTGCCGCCGCCGCATGCCGCCAGTGTGGCGCTCAGTGCCGCGCAGATCAGGGTCTTGATCGAAGTGTTCATACCGATGCCTCAGCGTGAGGTTGGTTGAGTAAATGCCCTTGTGTTGCGCATATGCCCACGCCATTGCCGCGCTGTAAAGCACTTTCGATCGTGCAGCGCAGCATCGCGGCGCACGCCAACGCGCCCGTGCATGCCGGGAAATTTCAGCGATGAACTGCCATCCAGCCCGCTGCGATTGCGCGGCTCAGCTGGCGAGCAAGGCCTTGGCGGTGTACTCGTCGGTGATCAGGCCATTGAGGATGCGGCCCTTCAGCGCGGCCTTGATCGGGCCCACCTTGGCGTTGCCCACGGCCACGCCGATCGACAGGCTGGTCGCCGGCACCGGATGCGGCACGCTGGTCAAACGCAGGTTGGTGCCTGCATCGATGATGTCGCCGGCTGCGGTGAGCGCCCAGCCGATCACTTCGCCCACTGCGCCCAGCCGGATCAGGTCCAGCAGTTCGGTGCGGCTGATGAAGCCATCCACATGCAGGGGCGCGGTCTGATCGAGCTGGCCGACACCGACCAGGCGCAGATCGGCCTTTGCGGCGATCGCACGGACCCTGCGCACCGCCTCGATTCCCAGCAGCGTTTCGCGCTCTTGCTGCGAGGAAAGAAACACCGGCAGCGGCATCGGGTAGTGCTGCGCGCCGGTCAGGTCGGCCAGGCGGGCCACTGCATCGAACGGACTGGCCGAGCCATCCGGGGAAATGTTGCCGACCAGCGAAACCAGCTGATGATTACGCGTCTGCATCGCGGGGATGCGCTCCACTGCCGCGCGCATGGCACGGCCGGTGCCGATGCCGATGATGCTCGGGGTGTCGCTGCGCAGGGTGGATTCCAGCAGCGCCGCGGCACGTTCGGCGACACCGGTGACCAGGTGCGGGTCGGCCGGGTCGGTGGGCGCGACCTCGCAATAGCGCATGCCGAAACGGTCCTGCAGCTGCGCGGCCAGATCCATGCAGGCGGCGATCGGATGTTCCAGCCGGAAGGTGATCAACCGCTGGCTCAGGCACAACGACACCAGGCGCTGCGCTGTTGCGCGCGAGACCTTGAGCTTGCGTGCGATCTCGTCCTGGGTGTTGCCGGCGATGTAGTACAGCCAGCCCGCCCTGGCTGCGGCATCGAGTCGGCTGGTGTCGTTATCGGGGTTTGCCATCGTCACATCTGTCTGTGTGGAAGTCTCAGCCTAATGTAGTGCCCAGGCGCTGGGTGCCGATGGCGCCCAGCGCTGCGGCGACGGCCGGCATGTCGGCGAACACCTGCGATGCGCCTGCGGCAGCGAGCGACACGGCGGCGGCCGCGGTTGCGCGGTGATGGCCGCCGCCGGTGAATCCCCAGACCTGCATCCCGGCCGCACAGGCGGCCAGCACGCCGCTGGGGCTGTCTTCGATCACCAGGCAGGACGCTGGCTCGACCTGCATCTGTGCGGCGGCGAGCAGGAACAGATCCGGCGCAGGCTTGCCGCGGGCGACCCGTTCGGCGGTGTAGATGTGTGCGCCGAAATGACCGGCCAGGCCGGTAACCTGCAAACACAGACGCACCCGTTCCAGATGGCTGGACGAGGCGACGCACCGCGGTACTTGCAGTGCGTCCAGCAGCGCGGCCACGCCCGCCATCGGCTGCAGCTCAGTGGCAAGGCGTGCCAGCAACGCGGCATTGAGGTCGCGCTCGAAGGTGTCCGGCAGTGTGCGCTCCAGCGTCTGCACATGCGCACGCACGCTGCCCAGGCTGCGCCCGAGGAAGTGCTGCTGGACCCCGTCGATGTCGATGTCCACGCCGTGTTGCTGCAGTGCCTGGGCCAGGACCGCGCACGCCAACGGCTCGCTGTCGACCAGCACGCCGTCGCAGTCGAAGATCAGCAGGTCGGGGGGAGCAAGCATGGGTGGGGTCCCTGGAATGGCGCGGGTCCGAGTGTAGCAGTCGGGCAAATGCCGCTTGGCTGGGCAAAATTGCAGGTCGCGCGTCCGGCGCCGCTGCGGCTGGCGCGGCGCGGGACGCGCAGCGGCCGATCGCAGGCGGCCAGCCTGTCCGCAGTGCATGCCGCGTTGCCGCAAACCGGCCACTGGCATAGTCTTCGCGCATGAACCCAGGCCCCACTGCCCAGGCGACCGTGGCGACGTCCCCGTCTTCCGACCCGGCCATCCCCGACTACGTCCTGCACCTCGAGCGCGCTGCCAGCTACCTTCCCAAGGAGCAGCTGCCGATCCTGCGCCGTGCCTGGGAAGTCGGTGCCACTGCGCATGCCGGCCAGACCCGCAAGTCGGGCGAGCCCTACATCACCCACCCGGTGGCGGTGGCCGGCGTGCTGGCCGAGTTGGGCCTGGACATGGAATCGCTGATCGCCGCGATCCTGCACGACACCATCGAAGACACGCCGCTGACGCGCGAAGAACTGGCGTCCGAGTTCGGCGAAGCGGTGGCCGAGCTGGTCGATGGCGTCACCAAGCTGGACAAGCTCAAGTTCCGCGACCGGCAGGAAGCGGCGGCCGAAAGCTTTCGCAAGATGCTGCTGGCGATGTCGCGCGATCTGCGCGTGATCATGATCAAGCTGGCCGATCGCCTACATAACATGCGCACGCTCGGCGCGCAGAGCACTGAAGCGCGTGGCCGCATCGCCCGCGAGACGCTGGAAATCTACGCACCGATCGCGCAGCGCCTGGGCATGAGCCTGATCAAGTCCGAGCTGCAGAATCTGGGCTTCCGCGCCTTGTATCCGTGGCGCCACGCCATCATCGAAAAACATATCCGCAGCCAGCCGGTGGTGCGGCGCGAATCGATGGCGCAGGTGGAAGTGCAGCTATCGCAGCGGCTGGCCAAGGAAGGGTTGGAGCATCGGCTGGTCAGCCGCATCAAGACGCCCTGGAGCATCTATTCCAAGATGCACGAAGAGAACAAATCCTTCGACCAGGTGATGGACGTGTTCGGCTTCCGCCTGGTGGTGCGCACGGTGGCCGATTGCTATCACGCGCTCGGTGCGGTGCATGCCAGCTTCAAGCCGCTGGACGGGCGCTTCCGCGATTTCATCGCGATCCCCAAGGCCAACGGCTACCAGTCCTTGCACACCGTGTTGTTCGGACCGTACGGCTCACCGATCGAAGTGCAGATCCGCACCGAAGAGATGGACCTGATCGCCGAACGCGGCGTTGCTGCACACTGGACCTACAAGGTCGGCTCGGCCTCGCCCAATAGTGCGCAGAGCCGCGCGCACGACTGGATCGTGGATCTGATCGATTCGCAGCGCTCCGCCGGTTCGTCGCTGGAATTCCTGGACAACGTCAAAGTCGACCTGTTCCCGGACGAGGTCTATCTGTTCACGCCCAAGGGCAAGATCCTGGCGCTGCCGCGCAATTCCACTGCGCTGGATTTCGCCTACGCGGTGCATACCGATGTGGGCAACCGCGCCGTGGCCTCGCGGGTGGACAAGAAACTGGTGCCCTTGCGCACCAAGCTGGTCAGCGGTCAGGCGGTGGAAATCATCACCGCACGCTCGGCCACGCCCAAGCCGCAGTGGCTGGAATTTGTGGTCAGCAGCAAGGCGCGCACGGCGATCCGTCACCAGCTCAAGCAGCTCGAGCACGAAGATGCGGTGCAACTGGGTCACCGCATGCTGGACCGCGCGCTGGAAGCAATGGACTCCTCGCTGGAACGGCTGCCCAAGGGCCGCCTGGATGCTTTCCTCAACGAGCACCGCTATCCACGTCTGGAAGCGTTGCTGGCCGATGTGGCGCTCGGCAATTGGATGCCCAATCAGGCCGCACAGGCGCTGATGGCTTATGCGGAATTGCGTGGTGGCGGCCTGTCCAAGCATTCGCACGAAAAGATCCTGATCGACGGCAGCGAACGCGGCGTGATCAGCTTCGCCAATTGTTGTCAGCCGATTCCCGGCGACGAGATCATGGGCTATCACACCGCCGGCAAGGGCATCGTGGTGCATCGCCTGGATTGCCCGAACCTGGCCGAGCTGCGCAAGTCGCCCGAGCGTTGGGTGCCGATCGACTGGGACTCGAACGTGACCGGCGACTACGACACCGCGCTTGTGGTCGAAGTGGAAAACCGCACCGGCGTGCTGGCGCAGTTGGCTGCAGCCATCGCGCAGAGTCAGTCCAACATCGAGCGCGTGGACTATCTGGACCGCGACTTCAATGCGGCGGTGCTGCGTTTCAACATCCAGGTGCGCGACCGCCGCCACCTGGCCGAAGTGATGCGCCGGTTGCGGCGCCTGCACGTGGTGCAGAGCGTGGGGCGGCAGTAGGAGCGGCGAACAGACCGTCGCGAGCAGTCGTCAGGTGGGTATGGAACGGCGTGCTCAACGCCGCCGTGTACGCGTGGTCCATGCCACCGCATCGAGCACCGGCCGCGCCCGCCTGGTGGTGCGCACCGTCGTGTTGCCAGCTGCTCTAACTCCGGTCCTTGGCTTGGACATTGGCTGCGCTACCGTGCGTCTGTGACAACGCACGCGCCTTGCCCGGCTCAGGCGATCAAACGACCCAGCGCAGGGTTGTCGTTATCCTGTTTCCACACCAGGTGCAGCTCCACCGGCGTGGCAGGGGTGTCCTCGCGCAGCGGCAGGTACACGATGCCGGCGTAGCGCAGGCCACTGGCGCCTTCGGGCACCAGCGCCATGCCCATGCCGCCGCGTACCAGCGCCAGCACCGAATGAATCTGGCTGACGTACTGCACCGAGCGCGGCGCGATGCCGCGCGCACCGAACAATTGCGCCAGCAGATCGTAAAAATAACGCGCCTCGTCCGGTGCGTAATTGACCAGCGGCTGGCCGTGGAAATCCTGCAGACGCAGGCTGTCGCGGTGCGCCAGCGGCGCGTCTTCCGGCAGCGCGGCGATCAGCGGTTCGCGTGCCACGCAGCGGCTGTGCAGGCCCTGACGTTGGATCGGCGGGCGCAGCAGGCCGATATCCAGCCGGCCTGCATCCAGTGCGTCCAGTTGCGCCAGGCTGACCATCTCCTTGAGTTGCAGATCCACATCCGGCGCTTGCCTGCGCCACCGCGCGATGGCCTCGGGCAGGAAGCGGTAACTGGCACCGGCGGTGAAACCCACCGACACGTTGCCGGCATCGCCGGTGCCGATCCGGCGTGCGCGCAGGCCGGCGTTTTCGGCCATGCGCAGGATCGCGCGCGCTTCGGCAAGCAAGCTGCGCCCGGCCTGGGTCAGCCGCACATGCCGGCTGTTGCGCTCCAGCAGCGCGGTGCCGACGCTGTGCTCCAGCAGCTGAATCTGCCGGCTGAGCGGCGGCTGGGTCATGTTCAGGCGCTCGGCCGCGCGACGGAAGTGCAGTTCGTCGGCGACGGCGACAAAGCAACGCAGTTGCTGCAGATCGAACATGGGGGACGGGCCTCGCATGGCAAAACAGGTGAATTGATGCTGCACCCGCAACATCCCTCCGCCGCCAGCGCCGATGAATAGGCGCTGCCGTGCCAGCAACCACGTTGGCGGGCGCAGCCGGCCATAAGTACGCACTGTCGAAAAAGCGTTGCAAAGCGGCCATTTGCAGCGCACTACATCGATTGACGATGCGATTGATTCAACTTGTGTATCAAACAATACGTCCTTTGGTTTGGACCGGCAACGATCTGCGTTTCTAGGATCAAGCGCATCCCCCGCCCAGGAGCGTTTGTCCGATGAGCAGCAGATACACCCCGTCCGAAATGGCCCAAGCGCTTGGCGCCGGGCTGTTGTCGTTTCCGGTGACCCATTTCGATGCCGACCTGGCCTTCGACGAATCCGCCTACCGTCGCAATCTGGACTGGCTGTCCTCGCACCCGGCCGCCGGGCTGTTTGCCGCCGGCGGTACCGGCGAGCTGTTTTCGCTGACGCTGGATGAAGTGAATCGCGCCGTGCGAGCAGCGGTGACCCAGACCGCCGGCCGCATGCCGGTCATCGCACCGGCCGGTTACGGCACCGCGATCGCGATGGAGATGGCGCAGGCCGCCGAGCGCAACGATGCCGACGGCATCCTGCTGTTTCCGCCGTACCTCACCGAGTGCGATGCCGATGGCGTGGCCGACCATGTCCAGCGCGTCTGCAAGGCGACCAGGCTGGGCGTGATCATCTACGGCCGCGCCAACGCCAAGCTCGACGATGTGACGCTGGCGCGGGTGGCCGAGCGTTGCCCCAACCTGGTGGGCTACAAGGACGGCATCGGCGATGTGGATCGCATGACCCGCATCTACGCACGCCTGGGCGACCGATTGCTGTACGTGGGCGGACTGCCCACCGCCGAAACCTTCGCGCTGCCGTATCTGGAAATGGGCGTGACCACGTATTCGTCGGCCATCTTCAATTTCCTGCCCGAGTGGGCGCTGGCGTTTTATGCAGCGGTGCGTGCGCGCGACCACGTCACCATCTACCGCGAGCTCAATGACTTCGTGTTGCCGTACACCGTGCTGCGCAATCGCCGCGCCGGTTATGCGGTGTCGATCGTCAAGGCCGGCATGCGCGCGGTCGGCCGCTCGGCCGGTCCGGTCCGCACGCCGCTGGCCGACCTCAACGAGGACGAATTCGCCCAGCTCAAGCAACTGATCGGAGGACGCCGCTGATGCACAGCATCAAGGGCCAATCGCTGATCGGGCAGCGCGACGTGCGTGGCGCCGGGGCGGAATTTCATGCGGTGGATGCGGTCAGCGGTGCGGCATTGCAGCCGGCATTCGGCTCGGTGAGCGCACAGGATCTGGAACAGGCCTGTGCGTTGGCGCAGGCGGCGTTCGATCGTTATCGCGAAACGCCGCTGGACGCGCGCGCAGTCTTCCTGGAAACCATCGCCGAGCAGATCCTGGCGCTGGGCGATGCCTTGATCGAACGCGCCATGCACGAAAGCGGCCTGTCGCGTCCACGCCTGGAGGGCGAGCGGGGGCGCACGGTGGGGCAACTGCGCCTGTTCGCCAACGTGGTGCGCGAAGGAAGCTGGCTGCAGGCGCGGATCGACCCGGCGCTGCCGCAACGCACGCCATTGCCGCGTGCGGACCTGCGGCAGCGGCATATCGCGCTGGGGCCGGTGGCGGTGTTCGGTGCCAGCAATTTCCCGCTGGCATTCTCGGTGGCCGGTGGCGATACCGCCTCGGCACTGGCGGCCGGCTGCCCGGTGGTGGTCAAGGCGCACAGCGCGCATCCGGGGACTTCGGAATTGGTGGGCCGTGCGATCCAGGCGGCAGTGGCGCAATGCGGCCTGCCCGAGGGCGTGTTCTCGCTGCTGTTCGACGCCGGCATCGAGATCGGTGCACGACTGGTCGCCGACGCACGCATCAAGGCGGTGGGTTTCACCGGCTCGCGTGCCGGCGGCATGGCGCTGGTCAAGATTGCCGCCGCACGCCGCGAGCCGATTCCGGTGTATGCGGAGATGAGCGCGATCAATCCGGTGTATCTGTTGCCGCAGGCGCTGCAGACGCGCGCATCGGATCTGGGCAAAGCGTTCGTCGGCTCGCTGACCCTGGGCAGCGGGCAGTTCTGCACCAATCCCGGCTTGCTGCTGGCGATCGATGCGCCGGCGCTGGATGCATTTGTCGCATCCGCAACGCAAACGCTGCAGGCCGTGTCGCCGGTAGCGATGCTCACCGCAGGCATTGGCCAGGCCTACGCGCAAGGCGTGCAGCGTCTGGCCGCGCACCCGCAGGTCAGCACGCTGGCACGCGGCGCTGCGGCGGACGCCGGGCGCTGCCCGGCGGCGTTGTTCGGCACCGACGCCGATGCCTTCCTGGCCGATGAAGCGCTGCAGGCCGAAGTCTTCGGCGCCTCGTCGCTGCTGGTGCGTTGCAGGGACATCGCACAGCTGCGTGCGCTCAGCGAGCACCTGGAAGGCCAGCTCACCGCCACCTTGCACATGGAGGCGGGCGATACCGAACTGGCCGCCGCATTGCTGCCGGTGCTGGAGCGCAAGGCCGGGCGCATCCTGGTCAACGACTGGCCCACCGGTGTGGAGGTCTGCCACGCGATGGTGCACGGCGGCCCGTTCCCGGCCACCTCCGACAGCCGCAGCACCTCGGTCGGCACGCTGGCGATCGATCGCTTCCTGCGCCCGGTCTGCTACCAGGATCTGCCGGCGGCGCTGTTGCCTGCCGCCGTCGCGCACGACAACCCGCTCGGGCTATGGCGACGCGTCGATGGCGCGCTGGGACACGACTGACAGCTGCCGCAGCAACGATGCCTGAGGCGTGCCGGAGGAGGGTCCGGTACGCCATCTGCAGGCGCAACGTGGAGTACCGAAGCGCAGTGCGCTTCCATCGTCATAGGTGAGGAACGATGATGGCTATCGATTCGAAAACGGTCGGTTCAACGACGGTTCCGCGCAGGCGCTACCTGATCTTGCTGATGCTGTTCGTGGTGACCACGATCAACTATGCCGATCGCGCCACCTTGTCCATCGCCGGTTCCGCGGTCCAGGATGCGCTGGGCATCGACGCGCTGCAGATGGGCTTCATTTTTTCTGCGTTCGGTTGGGCGTATGTGGCCGGGCAGATTCCCGGCGGCTGGTTGCTCGATCGCTTTGGCTCGCGGCGCGTGTACGGCCTGTCGCTGCTGATCTGGTCGTTGTTCACCGCGCTGCAGGGCTTTATCGACTGGGTGCCGGTGACCTGGGCGGTCACCACGTTGTTCGTGCTGCGCTTTCTGGTCGGCATTGCCGAAGCGCCGTCGTTCCCGGGCAATAGCCGCATCGTGGCGGCCTGGTTTCCCACTGCCGAGCGCGGCCTGGCTGCGTCGATCTTCAATTCCGCGCAGTACTTCGCCACGGTGGCGTTCGCGCCGTTGATGGGCTGGCTGGTGCACGCCTGGGGCTGGGAGCATGTGTTTCTGGTGATGGGCGCGGCGGGCGTGTTGCTGGCGCTGGTGTGGCGCAAGACCATCTATGCCCCGCGCGAACATCCGCGCCTGAGCGCGCAGGAGCTGGACTACATCCAGCGCAACGGCGCGCTGGTGGACATGGAGCAGGGCAACACGCCCGGTCGCCAGCCCAACGGCACGCAATGGCATTACGCCAAGCAGTTGTTGTGCAACCGCATGTTGCTGGGCGTGTACATCGGCCAGTACTGCATCACCACGCTGACGTATTTCTTCCTGACCTGGTTTCCGGTGTACCTGGTCAAGGAGCGCGGCATGTCGATCCTGGAAGCGGGCTTGGTGGCGTCGTTGCCGGCGGTGTGCGGTTTCATCGGTGGCGTGCTGGGTGGCTATGTGTCCGACCGCATGGTGCGGCGGGGCTACTCGCTCACCGTCGCGCGCAAGACGCCGATCGTTGTCGGCATGTTGATGTCGGTGACGATGATCGGCTGCAACTACGTGCAGGCCGAATGGATGATGGTCGGGCTGATGGCGCTGGCCTTCTTCGGCAAGGGCATCGGCGCACTCGGCTGGGCGGTGGTGGCCGACACCTCGCCCAAGGAAATCGCCGGCCTGTCCGGTGGCCTGTTCAATACCTTCGGCAATATCGCCGGCATCACCACGCCGATCGTCATCGGCTACATCGTCTCCACCACCGGCACCTTCGAGTGGGCGCTGGTCTTCGTCGGGCTCAATGCCTTGCTGGCGGTGGTGTCCTATCTGGTGGTGGTGGGCGAAATCAAGCGCGTGGAACTCAAGGCGCCGCCCAGCGGCCCATCCATGCCCGTGCCCGCACCGATGTGACCGTCCTGGGAGACTTTCGATGACTATCCATACCGCACCTGCAAGCATCGGCGCCACGCCGCGCATCACCGACATCCGCGTGGTGCCCGTCGCCGGGCAGGACAGCATGCTGCTCAACCTCAGTGGCGCACACGCGCCGTACTTCACCCGCAACGTGCTGGTGCTGCGCGATTCGTCCGGACGCACCGGCGTGGGCGAAGTGCCTGGCGGCGCGGCCATCGCCGGCTTGCTGCAGGAAGCAGCGCCGCTCATTCGCGACCGCTCCATCGCCGAGTATCAGCGCATCCTCAATCAGGTGCGCACCGTCTTCGCTGACCGCGACAGCGCCGGCCGTGGCCTGCAGACCTTCGATCTGCGTATCACCATCCACGCGGTGACGGCCATCGAAGCGGCGTTGCTGGATCTGCTCGGGCAATTCCTCGATCAACCTGTCGCCGCCTTGCTCGGTGAAGGCCAGCAACGCAGCGCTGTGGATGTGCTGGGCTATCTGTTTTTCATCGGCGACCGGCGCAAGACTGCGTTCGACTATCGCGACGGCAGCGGTGCCCGCGATGACTGGGAGGCGGTGCGCGACCAGGAAGCCTTGACGCCGGCATCGGTGGTGCGCCTGGCCGAAGCGGCCTACGAAAAATACGGCTTCCGCGATTTCAAGCTCAAGGGCGGCGTACTGCGCGGCGAAGACGAAATCGACGCCGTTGTCGCGTTGCACGCGCGGTTTCCGCAGGCGCGCATCACCCTCGACCCCAATGGCGCCTGGTCGCTGGATCAGGCCATCGCCCTGTGCCGCGACATGCACGGCGTGATGGCCTATGCCGAAGATCCGTGCGGTGCGCAGGATGGGTATTCCGGGCGCGAGATCATGGCCGAATTCCGTCGCGCCACCGGCTTGCCGACCGCCACCAACATGATCGCCACCGACTGGCGGCAGATGGGCCACGCCATCCAGTTGCAGTCGGTGGATATCCCGCTGGCCGACCCGCATTTCTGGACGTTGCAGGGCTCGGTACGCGTGGCGCAACTGTGCCGCGACTGGGGCCTGACCTGGGGCTCGCATTCCAACAACCATTTCGATATTTCGCTGGCGATGTTCACCCATGTCGCGGCCGCAGCGCCTGGGCGGGTGACCGCGATCGATACGCACTGGATCTGGCAGGACGGCCAACGCCTGACCCACGACCCATTGCAGATCGTCGGCGGCCAGATCCAGGTGCCGGCAAAGCCGGGCCTGGGTGTGGAGCTGGACATGGACGCGCTGGAGGCCGCGCATCGCACCTATCAAAGCCTGAGCCTGGGCGCGCGCGACGATGCCGCCGCCATGCAGGCGCTGATCCCCAACTGGACCTTCGACAACAAGCGGCCCTGTCTGGTGCGCTGAAGCGCCCCGATGCCTGCCGCCGGCGCGCCGGCAGCAGCGCATGGCCGCCAGTTCACCGCAGGTGGAGAACCGAGCAATGAAAAGCATGATGGCGATCAGCGGCGCTGCGCTGCTGGCGGTCGGCGCGGCCGGGCGTGCGCGTGCGCAACAACCCGATGAGGGGTTCTGGAATGGCGCAACGGCCGAAGTCACCGCACTCAACTTCTATTACAACCGCGATTTCCGCAGCGGCGACGGGCAGGGCAAGCGTGCCGAGTGGGCGCAGGGGTTCGTGGTCGATGCCCGTAGCGGCTATACCCGCGGGCCGGTCGGCGCGGGCCTGGATCTGCTGGGTATCGGCGATTTCAAGCTCGATGGCGTGCGCGCCGAAGGCGGCACCGGCCTGCTGCCCAGCAACGACGACGGTACTGCGCAACATGCGCTGCTGCGGGTGGCACCCACGCTCAAAGTGCGCGCCTCGCAAACCGAAGTGAAGTGGGGCAGCTTCATTCCCAACGAGCCGCTGGTGCGCGCCAGCATCACCCGCATCATGCCGGAAACATTCCAGGGCGTGACGCTGGAATCCAAGGACGTGCCCAAGCTCGATCTGCTGCTCGCGCGCTTCACCAGCGCCTGGTATCGCGATGGCGATTCGCGCGTCCCCATCACCTTGACCAACAAGAATCGCCGTTTTCTAGGCACGCCGGATTCGGCTGCGTTGAATCTGCTCTCGGCAACCTACAGCGTCGTGCCCGGCACGCAACTGCGCTATCAGGGCGCGGTGATGGAAGACATCTACCGGCAGCAGCTCTACAACCTGATCCAGACGCACACCTTCGGCAAGGACCAGCTGCGTGTGGATCTGCGGTATTTCCGTACCGATGACATCGGCCAGTCGCGTGCCGGGCCGATCGACAACCGCATGTTCAGCAGCATGCTGTCCTGGCGCACGGGCGGGCACGAATTCGGCGCCGGCTATCAACGCCTGTCCGGCCCCAGCGCCATGCCCTGGCCGGGCGGCACCGACGGCAATGTCTTCAACTGGACCTTCATCAACGACTTTCTCGAACGCGGCGAGCGCAGCTGGCAGCTGCGTTACAGCATCGATGGCGAGAGCATCGGCATCCCCGGTCTCAGCGTCATGGCGCGCTACATCAATGGCGACCATGCGCAGCCGGCCACCGATGCCGGCCAAGGCCGCGAGTGGGCCCGCGATGTCTTGACCACCTATCAATTCCAGAGCGAGCGCTTCAAGCACTTGAGCGTCATCTGGTTCAACGGCACCTTCCGCTCCAATTACCAGCGCAATGTCGATGAAAACCGCCTGATCCTGCAGTACCGCCGTCAGTTCGACAGCCCCGACCGGTAATGCACTCCACCCCACGCCTGCAAGGTAGCCCCACGATGTCCGCAACCCAGCAACCCACCCGTTGGCTCAGCATTCGCGCCCATGCGCGCGACAACGTCGCCATTGTCGTCAACGATGACGGCGCGCCGGCCGGTGCCACCTTTCCGGATGGGCTCACCGCCATCGAACACATTCCGCAGGGCCACAAGATGGCGCTACGCGACCTGGCCGCCGGCGCGCCGGTGATCCGCCTGGGCGCGGTGATCGGCACCGCCAATGCCGACATCGCACGCGGGGCCTGGGTGAGCGAGCAATTGCTGGCGATGCCCGAAGCGCCCGATCTGGCCGCGCTGGATCTGTCGCTGCAGCCGGCGCCCGCAGCCGCGCCCTTGGATGGCTACACCTTCCAGGGCTATCGCAACCGGGATGGCAGTGTCGGCACGCGCAACATCCTGGGCATCATGACCAGCGTGCAGTGCGTGGTGGGCGTGCTCGGCCACGCGGTGGAGCGCATCCGCACCGAACTGCTGCCCAAGTATCCCAATGTCGACGATGTGGTGGCGATCAATCACGTCTACGGTTGCGGCGTGGCGATCACCGCGCCGGAGGCCGTCATCCCCATCCGCACGCTGCGCAATATCGCGCGCAGCCCCAACTTCGGCGGGCAGGCGCTGATCGTGGGCCTGGGCTGCGAGAAACTCGCGCCCGAGCGCCTGCTGCCGGACGATGCCAGTGCCGACGACAGCGGCGTCTACCGCCTGCAGGAAGCCAGCCTGGGCTTTGCCGACATGGTCGGTTCGATCATGGCCATGGCCGAAGAACGCCTGCGCCATCTGGACCTGCGTCGGCGCGAAACCGTGCCGGCCAGCGAACTGGTGGTAGGCATGCAATGCGGCGGCAGCGATGCGTTTTCCGGCGTGACCGCCAACCCGGGTCTGGGCGTGGCGGCCGACCTGCTGGTACGCGCCGGTGCCACGGTGATGTTTTCGGAAAACACCGAAGTGCGCGATGGCATCCATCTGCTGGTGCCGCGCGCGGCCAATGCCGATGTCGCCAGGGCGCTGGTACGCGAAATGGCCTGGTACGACGCCTACCTGGCGCGCGGCCAGGCCGACCGCAGCGCCAACACCACCCCGGGCAACAAGAAGGGCGGGCTGGCCAACATCGTGGAGAAGGCGATGGGCTCGATCGCCAAGTCCGGCTCCTCGGCGATCAACGGCGTGGTGCCGCCCGGCGAGCGGGTCAAGGGGCGCGGGCTGCAGTATTGCGCCACCCCGGCCAGCGATTTCGTCTGCGGCACCTTGCAGGTTGCGGCGGGCATGAACCTGCACGTGTTCACCACCGGGCGCGGAACGCCCTACGGCCTGGGCATGGTGCCGGTGATCAAGGTGGCCACCCGCAGCGAATTGGCGCAGCGCTGGTCGGACCTGATGGACATCGATGCCGGCGGCGTGGCGACCGGCGCCAAGACGCTGGAGCAATTGGGCTGGGAGTTGTTCCGGCGCTATCTTGACGTGGCCAGCGGCCAGCGCACCTGGACCGAGCAGCACCGCCTGCACAACGATCTGGCCTTGTTCAATCCGGCGCCGATTACCTAGTCCTGCCGGTTTTCCGCAGTTGCGGGCCGCTACGTGGCGCAGCGCTCAGGGCGACTGCTGCGCCGCCGCGCAGGGGTGGGCGATGTTTCTGAGTCGGTAGCAACGATGCAGGGCTGCACGTCTCTCGGTGTCGTGATTGCCCCCGCGCGTCGTGACGACCGTGCGCCACAGGTCGCACCCCGGGAGCATCGCGGCGCCGCAGCGCTGCCGCACCACAGCGCAACGCACCTGGCGTGGCTTCGCCCGGACCCTCACCCCAAGCCCTCTCCTGCAGCAAAGGGGCCAGCGTTCTAGCAGAAGAGGGGCGCGCCGTTCCCTTCTCCCCTCGGGAGAAGGTGCCCCGTCGGGGCGGATGAGGGGACGTGCGCAGCCTCATGCTCCGTCGCGCGGCCTCCAGCGGCGCACACGCACAGCCTCACCAGCGCCATCGCGCGCGCAGGCGAAAGCAAGCAGACACCACCCCATTACAAGATGCCCAGCCCACCGGGCAACACGCCGCCACGCCAGCGGCCAACGCCTGCGCGCCGTCACCGCCCGCGCGCCCATTCGCCCGTCCATGGCAGGCGCCGATACAATGCGCGTTCGTTTTCAGTGTTGACGGAGTCGCCATGTCCCAGATCATCCATACCGACCAGGCACCTGCCGCCATCGGCCCTTACTCGCAGGCAGTGCGCGCCGGCAACACGGTGTATTTCTCCGGCCAGATCCCGCTGGATCCGGCCACCGGCGAGATCGTGCCGGGCGATATCGGTGCGCAGGCGCGGCGCGCCTTCGACAACCTCAAGGCGGTGGCCGAAGCCGCCGGTGGCTCGCTCGACAAGATCGTGCGTCTGGGCCTGTACCTGACCGATCTGGGTCAGTTCGCCGCCGTCAATGCGGTCATGCAGGAGTATTTCCAGGCCCCGTTCCCGGCCCGTTCCACCATCGAAGTCTCCGGCCTGCCGAAGGGCGCCGGTTTCGAAGTCGATGCGGTGATGGTGCTCGAGTGATCCAGCGCGACTGATCCGCCCCGCCGTGCCACGCGCGCGTGTCGCCACGCCGACCCTGGCCGTCGCCGGTCAGGCCCCGCTGTCCAGCCTGCCCGGGGTCGGCCCGAAAGTGGCCGACAAGTTCGCCGCGCGCGGCATCCTGAGCGTGCAGGACCTGTGGCTGCACCTGCCGCTGCGTTACGAAGACCGCACGCGTTTGACCACCATCGCGCAGCTGCAAAGCGGCGTGCCGGCGCAGATCGAAGGGCGCGTAGAGGCGGTAGAGCGCGGCTTTCGCTTTCGACCGGTGCTGCGCGTGGCAGTGTCGGACGTGTCGCAAGGCACCCTGGTGCTGCGCTTCTTTCATTTTCGCGCCGCGCAGGTGGCGCAGTTCGCCGTCGGCACGCGTGTGCGCGTGTTCGGCACACCCAAGCCCGGCCAGCATGGCTGGGAGATCGTGCACCCCAGTTACCGTGTGCTCGCGCCGGATGAAGACGCCGGGTTGGGCGACAGCCTGGATCCGGTCTATCCGGTACTCGAAGGCGTCGGCCCGGCGACCTTGCGCAAGCTCATCGGCCAGGCGCTGGAACGTCTACCACCCGACGCCGCGCTGGAATTGCTGCCGCCGCATTGGCTGCAGGACGAGCAACTGCCATCGTTGCGCGCGGCATTGCTGACCATGCATCGCCCGCCAGTCGGTACCGATCCGCAGCAACTGCTTGCCGGAGGACATCCGGCCCAGCAGCGCCTGGCGATCGAAGAGCTGCTGGCGCATCAACTCAGCCTGCGCCGGCAACGCATCGCATTGCAGCGCTTCCAAGCGCCCAGCCTGCCCGGCAACGGCACGTTGGTGCAGCAATTGCGCAGCGCCCTGCCGTTTCAGCTTACCGGCGCGCAGCAGCGGGTGTTCGAACAGATCGCGCACGACCTGGCGCAGCCCTCGCCGATGCTGCGGCTGGTGCAAGGCGATGTCGGTAGCGGCAAGACCGTGGTCGCGGCCCTGGCGGCGATGCTGGCGGTGGAGCAGGGCAAGCAGGTCGCCCTGGCCGCGCCCACCGAATTGCTGGCCGAGCAGCACCTCACCAATCTGCGCGGCTGGCTGGAGCCCTTGGGCATCCGCATCGTCTGGCTGGCCGGCAAGGTCACCGGCAAGGCACGCGCCGCGGCGATGGCCGAGGTCGCCTCCGGCCAGGCCCAGGTGGTAGTCGGCACGCATGCGTTGATGCAGGAGGCGGTGGTCTTCCACGATCTGGCCTTGGCCATCATCGATGAGCAACACCGCTTCGGTGTGCATCAACGGCTTGCCTTGCGCGACAAGGGCGCTGGGGCCGGCAGCGTGCCGCACCAGTTGGTGATGACGGCGACGCCCATCCCGCGCACGTTGGCGATGTCGACGTACGCGGATCTGGATGTCTCGGCCATCGACGAACTGCCACCCGGTCGCACGCCAGTGCAGACGATCGTATTGAGCGCAGAGCGCCGCCCCGAGTTGGTCGAGCGTATCCGCGCCGCTTGCGCGGAAGGGCGTCAGGCGTATTGGGTGTGCACGCTGATCGAAGAAAGCGAAGAGCCCGAGAAGGGCGCGCAAGGTCAGCAAAGCGGTCCGCCACGCATCGAGGCGCAAGCGGCCGAAGTCACCTTCGAAGCCTTGTCTGCGCAATTGCCGGGCGTGCGTGTGGCGCTAGTGCATGGCCGCATGAAACCAGCCGAAAAGCAGAAGGCCATGCTGGATTTCAAGCAAGGCCGCAGCGATCTGCTGGTCGCCACCACCGTGATCGAAGTCGGCGTGGACGTGCCCAACGCCTCGCTGATGATCATCGAAAACGCAGAGCGCCTGGGTCTGGCGCAGTTGCACCAGTTGCGTGGCCGGGTCGGTCGCGGCGCCGCGGCGTCCAGTTGCGTGCTGCTATATCAGGCCCCGCTGTCGATGATGGCGCGACAACGCCTGGAAACCATGCGCCAGACCAACGATGGCTTCGTGATCGCGGAAAAGGATCTGGAATTGCGTGGCCCCGGCGAACTGTTGGGCACCCGGCAAACCGGTCTTGCCAGTTTCCGCATTGCCGATTTGGCCCGTGACGCCGGGCTGCTGCCGCGCGTGCAGGTGCTGGCCGAGCGGCTGCTGGATGAAGCGCCGGAGATTGCTGACCGCGTCGTCGCGCGTTGGATCGGCGGCGCGGTGCGGTATGCGGCCGCTTGAGCGACCGGGAATCGGGATTAGGGATTAGGGAATCGTAAAAGCAAAGGCCGCTGCGTCCTGTGCATCCTAGATGTTCGCGTGACCGTCCGATCCTTGCGAAGATGCTGCAACGAATCCCGAATGCCCACTCCCGAATCTCATGACTGACAAGATACCGCTGCTGATCGACACCGACCCGGGCGTGGATGACGCGCTGGCGCTGCTGATGGCCTTCAACGATGCCCGCCATGAGGTGGTCGGCCTGACCATCGCTGCCGGTAACGTGGGCCTGGAGCACACCGTGCGCAATGCCCTGAAGGTCTGCGAGATCGCCGGCCGCGCGGATGTACCGGTGTACGCCGGCTGCCCGCAGCCGCTGTTGCACCCGTCGGTGGACGCGGCGCACGTGCATGGCCTCGACGGCTTCGGCGATGTCGGTCTGGCACCGGCCAAGCGCGCTGCCGAGGCCGAACATGCCGCGCTGGCCATTCTGCGGCTGTCGCACGAACATGCCGGCAAGCTGCTGCTGGTTGCGCTTGGTCCGCTGACCAATCTCGCCCTTGCACTGACCCTGGATCCGACCCTGCTGCAGCGCGTCGGTCGGCTGGTGGTGATGGGCGGCGCGTTGACCGGGCACGGCAATATCACCGCCGCGGCCGAATTCAACATCGGCTTCGACCCGGAAGCGGCGCATATCGTGTTCCGCGGATTTCCGCAGTTCGACGTCGCCGATTGGGAAGCCACCATTGCGCACGGTCTGCTGCACCGGGACGTGGAACAGTGGCTGGCTGCCGATTCCGCCCGCGCCCGGTTCTACGCAGAAATCTCGCGCAAGACCCGTCTGTGGTCCGAAGACAGCCGCGGTGAGTACTGGTATGCCGCCGACGCGCTGGCGATGGCGTTTGCCCTGCACCCGGAAGGCGCCCAGCGGCTGGAACAGCGCCCGGTACACATCGAACTGTCCGGCACGCATACCCGCGGCATGACCCTGGTGGACTGGAACCGGCAGGGCGGGGCGCCCGACAACGCCAACTTGCTGCTGGCCTATGACATCCAGCAGTTTTACGGCCTGGTTGGGGCGGCCTTGGCGGCGCACTGAGGCGATCTTGCGCCGGCTGTCCTGGCGGAGCTATAATACCCGGCTTATCCAGGCAGCTCGGCGCCAAGTCCATGAAAGATAACGTGCATCCCAACTACAAAGACGTCGTCTTTCACGACGTGACGTCCGATTTCAAGATCCTGACCCGTTCCACGATGAGCTCGAAAGAGACCGTGAAGTGGGAAGATGGCCAGGAGTATCCGGTCATCAAGGTGGAAATCTCATCCGCCTCGCACCCGCACTACACCGGCAAGCACAAGGTGATCGACACCGGCGGCCGTATCGACAAGTTCCAGAAGCGCTACGCGCGCTGAACTCGCAGGACGGGCTGTACCGACAACGGCCGCGCATTGCGCGGCCGTTGTTTTTTGGGCGCCAGATGCTTCACCTATAGGCCCCTGTGTTACACATCTACGACTTCTGTCCAAGCGACGGCCAAAATGCTGCTGTGCGATAATGGTGTGATCCGAGGCGATGCCTTGGACTTCCATCACGTGCCTGCCCATGTGGGATCAGGCGCCTTCCACTGAAGGAGCGTACACAGTGTCCGATCTTGATCAGGTCACGCTCAACGCCGGCGACAAGTCGGTCGTTCTGCCGGTTCTCAAGCCCACGCTTGGCAATGATTGCGTCGATATCTCAAAGCTGACCAAAGAAACCGGTCTGTTCACTTACGACTCGGGCTTCACCGCCACCGCCAGCTGCAAGTCGGCCATCACCTACATCGATGGCGACAATGGCGTGTTGCTGTATCGCGGCTACCCGATCGAACAATTGGCCGAAAAGTCCAGCTTCCTCGAGGTCTCGTACCTGCTGATGAACGGCGAACTGCCGACCGCAGACGAATTCAAGAAGTTCGACCACGAAGTGACGCATCACACGATGATGCACGAGTCGCTGAAGAACTTCCTCGGTGGTTTCCGTCACGACGCGCACCCGATGGCCATGCTGGCCGGTTCGGTCGCCTCGCTGTCGGCGTTCTACCACGACACCCTGGACCTCAACGATCCGGAACAGCGCCGCCAGGCCGCCATCCGTCTGATCGCCAAGGTGCCGACCCTGGCTGCTGCCGCGTACCGCTATTCGATCGGCTGGCCGATCCGCTACCCGCGCAACAACCTGAACTACGTCGATCGCTTCCTGCACATGATGTTCGAAGTGCCGAGCGAGCCGCTGGAGATCAACCCGGTTGTCGCCAAGGCACTGGATCTGCTGTTCATCCTGCACGCCGATCACGAGCAGAACGCCTCGACCTCGACCGTGCGTCTGGTCGGTTCGACCGGTGCCAACCCGTATGCGTCGGTCGCTGCCGGTATCACCGCGCTGTGGGGCCCGGCACATGGCGGCGCCAACGAAGCCGTACTGAAGATGCTGGAAGAGATCGGTACCGCCGACAACGTCGAGTCGGCCGTGGCCAAGGCCAAGGACAAGAACTCCTCGTTCCGCCTGATGGGCTTCGGTCACCGCGTCTACAAGAACTTCGACCCGCGCGCCAAGATCATCCGCGAGATGACCCACAAGGTGCTGGGCGAGCTGGGCGTCAACGACCCGTTGCTGGAAGTTGCGCTGAAGCTGGAAGAAGCCGCGTTGAAGGACGACTACTTCGTGCAGCGTAAGCTGTACCCGAACGTCGACTTCTATTCGGGCCTGATCTACAAGGCGCTGAATATCCCGGTGGAAATGTTCACCGTGATGTTTGCCATCGCGCGCACCGCAGGCTGGGTGTCGCATTGGCTGGAACAGCAGGTCGACCCGGAAATGAAGATCGGCCGTCCGCGTCAGATCTACACCGGCTACGACAAGCGCGATTACAAAGACGCCGGACAGCGCTAAGCGCCAGCTGGCAGATGCTTGAACGAACGCCCCGCAGTGCGGGGCGTTTGCATTTGGGGTGACTGAGAACAGGCGATCTGCAAGCGAAGAGCGGCCCACAAAGCTGTTGCGCAGCCGCCAGGCTGGCGTGGCCGGTGCTCGAATCGGCATGTGCCGGTCGATACTACGGTTGCCTGTGCGCCGTCCACGCCCACCTCACGACTGCTCGCTAGGTTCCATTAGCCCCGCTGTAAGCGCGATGCGGCCGCGGCTGTCTCAGCGCGAAGGCATGGCGCCGTCGCGCTTGCGCTCAGATCAAACGAATGATCTGGAGAGGCATTGCGGCGCCGGCCAGCAATCTTTGGAGGCGCCGCAATGATCGCCACTCAGCGCAGCAGTGGCGAGCCGTCCGGGCTGTCGTCGTCGGTCAGCAACTGTCGCACCTGCGCCGCCGATGCGCGCGGCATCGGCTTCTCGTCCAGCTGCGACAGCGGCGCCTGGCGCAACGCGTCGTAGGGCAGCACGGTCAGATCGAAGGTGAGATCCTCGGCGCTGAACAGCCACACCGGAAACTCGCCGTTGCGCTCGCGATCCAGGCGCAACCGGCGTGTACGCGATTCGGCCGGAATGCGGTGTTCTTCCAGAAACCGCTGCACCGCATCGGCATCGTCGCTGTGCAGCTGTAAGTGCACCGGCGCGTTGGCATCGGCGGTACCGTCCAGCACCGAGCCGGTCAGTCGCGGCTGGAAGGCGCTGAGAAACTCCAGCGCCCGCAGCGCGGCTTCGCGGCGTTGGCGCAGGCGCGCGCCGTGGGCCGGTCCGGCGAACAAGCGCTGGTATTGGCGCAACGCATCTTCGATCTCGCGATTGCGCGGCAGTGAGGCGTCGTCGTGAATGCCGAGCCGGCTGGCGGCCTTGAGCTTGGCTTGATGGAAATCGCGGATGCCGCCTTCAGCCATCAAGCGTGCGGCTTCGTGCGCCAAACGGTGGCGACGTTCCCGGGTTCGTGTATCGGCGTGCGCGCGTGCGTGATGCATGACCGGGCTCCCCTAATGAACCTGATCTGGACTCTACAACAGCTGCATGAAGACATGGCGAATGCGTCATGCCATTGCAATGATGCGATCGCGTAGCGGTCAGCGGGCAATGCTCCAGGGTGCGCGCGCTAGCGACGTGCAGTGGGCCTGCACGACCAATGCCGGGAATGCGGCGGCTGCACCCCATATCGGCAGACATGCAGCCGGCTCTCCAGTTCGGCCCGCCATCCACAACATTGGCAATGGCAAGCCCCTTTTCAATCGGTAACCCAAAAAATTGGGGAACCGAACAGCTGCGCTGTCACGATTCCCCACTCCAGATTCCCGAACCCGTGTCGTCAGAAGATATCGAACGCCTTCTCGTCCTGTTGTTCCTGCAGGCCGTAGTCGTAATCCTGCAGGCGGTCCAGATCTTCGTTCTTCACCCATTCGACCGCGCCATTGATGGTGGCCTGGGTCATGCCCTCGGGCGGGTCATTGGCGGCGATCGGCTTGTCCTTGAGTGCGACGCGCATGTAGTCGATCCAGATCGGCAGCGCCGCTTTGCCGCCGTACTCGCGATAGCCGAGCGAGCGGAAGTCGTCGCGGCCCACCCACACGGTGGTGACGTAGGGGCCGCCGAAGCCGGAGAACCAGGCGTCGCGGTGATCGTTGGTGGAGCCGGTCTTGCC
This sequence comes from Xanthomonas prunicola, assembly GCF_002846205.1. Lineage (GTDB taxonomy): Bacteria > Pseudomonadota > Gammaproteobacteria > Xanthomonadales > Xanthomonadaceae > Xanthomonas > Xanthomonas prunicola. The sequence continues at coordinate 859,569 of NZ_PHKV01000001.1, read as the reverse complement.
GCCCACGTCTTCGCGCCCCAGTACCTTGGCCGCGGTGCCGGTGCCGCGCTGAACCACGTCGCGCATCATCGACACCAGCTGGTAAGCGGTGCGCGCATCGATGGCGCGTGGCGCGATCTTGGTTTCGGCGATCGCCGTCGGTGCGGTTTGTGCCGGCGTCGGCGCCGCCTCGGTTGCCGGAGCCGCAGGCGGCGTGGCTGGCGCCTGGGCGCCGAAGTTGAACCCGTCCACGACCTGGCTCACCGGCGCGGCCGTGCCGCCCTGCAACGCACAGGTGCGGCAGGCCACCGCAGGCACTTCCTTGAACACCACGTTGCCGTCGCGGTCTTTCACCTCATCCACGATCCAGGTGTCCACGCGCGATCCACCATTGGCGAACACCGCGTAGCCGCGTGCCACCGATAGCGGCGTCAGCGACGCGGTGCCCAGCGACATCGACAGGTTGGGCGGCAACTCGGCTTCCTGGAAACCGAATTGGCTGATGTATTTGCGTGCAAAATCGACGCCGATCGCATCCAAAAGGCGTACCGACACCAGGTTGCGCGATTGCACCAGCGCTTCGCGCAAGCGCATCGGGCCACGGAAACCGCCGCCGTCGTTCTGCGGCGACCAGGTCTTGCCGCGGCGGTCGCGGAACACCACCGGCGCATCCAGTACGATCGAGGCAGGGTTGAAGCCCTTCTCGAATGCGGCCGCATACACGAACGGCTTGAAGCTCGAGCCCGGCTGGCGGCGTGCCTGGGTGGCACGATTGAACTTGTTGCCGGCAAAGCTGAAACCGCCAACCAGTGCGCGCAGGGCACCGCTATTGGCATCCAGCGAGACCAGCGCGACCTGCCCGCGCGGCAACTGGTCGATGATCCATTCGCCCTCTTTTTCGCCAGCGCGGATGCGGGTGAGGTCGCCACGGGTCAGCAGCTTGGCCGGCGTTTTGCCGGCCCAGCTGCTGGCGCTAGCCGGCAGGGTCAGTTCGGTCTTGTCGCTCTGCACGACCGTGACCCCGCCATCGGGATTGATGCGCGCCACGATCACCGCGCGCAGGCCGCCCTGGGTGAACGCACCCGCGAGGTGCTTGGCCAGTGCTGGCGCGTCCGCATCGGCGGCCACATCGAAGTGCTGCTCTACGCCGTGCCAGCCATGGCGATGATCGTAAACGCGCAAGCCATCGGCGATCGCTACATCCGAACCGGTCTGCAGGGTCGAATCGATGGTCGTGGTGACGTGATAGCCCTTGTTGAGTACATCGCCACCGTACTTGGCGATCATTTCCTGACGCACCAGTTCGGCCACGTAAGGGGCGTACACCTCCACCGGCGGCTCGTGCGGCTTGGCATGCATCGGCACCGCCTTGGCGGCATCGGCTTCGGCCTGACTGACAAAGCCCAGGTCGGCCATGCGCTGCAGGACGTAGTAGTCGCGACGTTCCTGCGCACGCTCAGGGTTGCTGATCGGGTTGCCGCTGGATGGGAACTTGGGGATGCCGGCCAGCGAAGCCATCTCGTCCAGGCTCAATTCGCTCATCTTCTTGCCGTAGTAGTACTCGGCGGCGGCACCGACGCCGTAGGCGCGATTGCCGAAGAAGCTCTTGTTCAGATACAGCTCGAAGATCTCGTCCTTGCTCAGCTCACTCTCGATCTTGCGCGCCAGCAGGATCTCGGCAAGCTTGCGGGTGTAGCTGTATTCGGAACTCAGGAAGAACTGCCGCGCCACCTGCTGGGTGATGGTCGACCCACCAGGCACGCGCTTGGCATCGGTGGTGGTCAGCAGCCACACCGCGCGGGCGATGCCCTTGTAGTCCACGCCGCCGTGCTCGTAGAAGCGGGCATCCTCGGTCGCCAGGAAGGCCTGCTTCAGGCGCAGCGGCACGTCCTTCATCTGGATGGGGTAGCGCCGGGTCTCGCCATAGACGGCCATCAGGCGGCCGTCGCTGGAATAGACGTACATCGGCTCCTGCAGCTCGACCTGCTTGAGCGACTGCACGTCCGGCAACTTCGAGGAAATGGCGTAATACAGGCCGCCGGCAGCAATAGCGCCGAGCAGTGCGAGCACAACGAGCGTGGCCAGGACCCAGCCCAGCCAACGGCGAATACGGGGCATGTAAGAGAGATTCCGATTGCAGATTTCTTGGTCACAGAGTATAGATGACGCCGAGTTTGGCTGGGGCCGAACTCTGGGGATCGCAGAAGACAGCACTGGGGTCACGTCGCCGGGTCATTGCCTAGCGCGTGAAGGGCTTGTCAACTGTTAAAATTTGATTATTAATACGAGGGCGCAGACATGCGTCCAAGTGCCCGTCGGCAGGGGAGTTACCGTGGGGCTTTTACCCAAGAGTCAGTCGCCACTGATTGGTGTCGACATTAGTTCTACTGCCGTGAAGCTCTTGCAGCTATCGCGCAGCGGAAACCGTTTTCGCGTGGAACACTACGCGGTGGAACCATTGCCGCCGAACGCGGTGGTCGAAAAGAACATCGTCGAAGTGGAGGCGGTGGGCGAAGCCATTCGCCGCGCCATCAACCGTTCCGGCAGCAAGGCCAAGAACGCGGCAGCTGCTGTGGCCGGGTCGGCGGTGATCACCAAGTTGATCCCGATGCCGGCCGATCTGGACGATAGCGACATGGAGGCCCAGGTCGAACTGGAAGCCACCAATTACATTCCGTACCCGATCGAGGAAGTGAATCTCGATTTCGAGGTGCTGGGCCCGATGCCGAACAGCCCGGACATGGTCCAGGTGCTGCTGGCCGCGTCGCGTTCGGAGAATGTGGAGCTGCGCCAGTCCGCGCTGGAACTCGGCGGTCTGACCGCCAAGGTGATGGATGTGGAGGCCTTTGCGGTCGAAAACGCCTTCGCCCTGGTTGCCAGCGAATTGCCGGTGGCTGCCGACGCAGTCGTGGCGCTGGTGGATATCGGCGCCACCATGACCACGCTGATCGTGCTGCGCTCCGGTCGCAGTCTGTATAGCCGCGAACAGGTCTTCGGCGGCAAGCAGCTCACCGATGAAGTGATGCGCCGTTACGGTCTCACCTACGAAGAAGCCGGCCTTGCCAAGCGCCAGGGCGGTTTGCCGGAAAGCTATGAGGTCGAGGTGCTGGAGCCGTTCAAGGAAGCCACGGTGCAGCAGATCAGCCGCTTGCTGCAGTTCTTCTATGCGGGCAGCGAGTTCAACCGCGTCGACTGCATCGTGCTGGCCGGCGGTTGCGCCGCGCTGGCGCGCCTGCCGGAGATGGTGGAAGAGCAACTGGGCGTGACCACCGTGGTCGCCAACCCGCTTGCCCAGATGACGCTGGGTCCGAAGGTTCAGGCCCATGCGCTGGCGCTGGATGCGCCTGCATTGATGATCGCCACCGGCCTGGCCCTGAGGAGCTTTGACTGATGGCAAGAATCAATCTATTGCCCTGGCGCGCAGAGCGCCGGAAGGCGCGCGAGCGTGAGTTCTATTCGATGCTCGGCTTCGCTGCATTGGGCGGGGTGCTGTTGTCTGCATTGATCTGGTTCTATTACGACGCGCAGATCAGCGGCCAGACCGAGCGCAATGCGTTCCTGACCGCCGAGATCGACAAGGTCAAGGCGCAGAACGAAGAGATCAAGGAACTCGATAAGAAGAAGGACCGCCTGCTTGCCCGCAAGAAGGTGATCGAGGAACTGCAGGCCAACCGCTCGCAGATGGTGCACCTGTTCGATTCGCTGGTGCGCACCATTCCCGATGGCGTGGCGCTGACCAACATCAAGCAGGATGGCGACATCCTCACGCTGGAAGGTCGCTCGCAATCCAACGCGCGCGTCAGTGCGTACATGCGCAACCTGGAAAGCTCGGGCTGGATGACCAATCCGGACCTGTCGATCATCGAGGCCAAGAGCCAGGACAAGGCCGGGCAACCTGCCGCCTCGTCGATGGACACCAAGACGCTGCCGTACGTGTTCACACTCAAGGTCAAGCTGGCCAATCCGAACGAGGCTGACAAGAACGGCATCGCGCCGGGCGCAGTGGATCCGGCCGCGCCGGGCACCGCAGCACCGGGTGCAGCGCCTGCCGGTGCGACGCCTGCTGCTCCGGCAGCGGCGCCCGCGCCCGCAACGCCGCCGGCCGCTGCTCCTGCACCGACGCAGGCAGCACCGGCGCCAGCCAATCGGCCGCAGGAGGGGGCGGCGTCATGAGTAAGAAATCATTCAAGCTCAGCGATCTGGATTTCAACAACATCGGTGGTTGGCCGCAGCAGGCACGTATCGTGTTCTGCGTAGTGGTCGGCTTGTTCATCATGGTGCTGGCCTGGTTCCTGTTGATCAGCAGCAAGCGCGATGAACTCGAAGGCCTGGAAGGCACCGAATCCCAGCTGCGCACCGAGTTCGAGACCCAGCAGGGCCGCGCGGTGAATCTGGAGCCGCTCAAGCAGCAGCTCGCGCAGATGGAGCAGGTGCTGCAGCAGATGCTGCGTCAGCTGCCCAGCAAGACCGAAATGCCGGATCTGATCATCGACATCTCGCAGACCGCGTTGTCCAGCGGCCTGTCCAACGAGCTGTTCCAGCCTGGTCCGGAATCGCCGAAGGAGTTCTACGCCGAAAAGCCGATCGCTCTGCGCATGGTGGGCAGCTACCACCAGTTCGGTGCCTTCGTCAGCGGCGTGGCATCGCTGCCGCGCGTGGTGATCCTGACCATGCACGACATCAACCTCAAGCCCAAGGATCCCAAGGCCGGTATCGGCCCGCGCGGCGCGCTGGAGCTGTCCGGCACGGTCAAGACCTATCGTTATCTGGACGATGAGGAAATGGCCGAGCAGGAGAAGGCTGCGGCTAATGCTGCGAAGAAGGGCGGCCAATGACCATGAAACTGCTCAAGATCCTGTCCTGCGTGGCGCTAATTGCAGTACTGCCGGCGTGCACGCGCGGTGTGACCAGCACACCGGGCGACGCGCCGAATCTGGAAGCCTGGGTTGCCGAGGTGCGCGCGCGTCCTGCGCCGCCACTGGAACCATTGCCGGTGATGCAGCAGTTCGAGACATTCGAATATGCAGCGCAGGCGATGCGCGACCCGTTCAGCGATGCCTGGGTCAGCGCGGAAGGTGGCAACGGCACGCGTCCGGATCCGAACCGGCGCAAGGAACCGTTGGAAGCCTTTCCGCTCGACGCCCTCGACATGGTGGGGACCATTGGCGGCGGGTCGGGCCTGATCGCATTGGTGATGGCACCTGACAAGGTGACCTACCGGGTGCGCCCGGGTGTGTATCTGGGACAGAGCGATGGCCGGGTGACCGGGGTCTATGAAGACCGCATCGAGCTGATTGAACTTGTGCCGGACGGTGCGGGTGGATGGCTTGAACGGCCGGCCGCACTCGCATTGGATGATCAATAAAGTGATAGGGGATAGCACGATGACGTTTTCCAATGCCCAGCGGCTGCGTCCGGTACGACGCCACGCGATCTTCCAGGCCTGCGCGTTGGGATTCGCGCTGGCTCTGGCGAGTGGCAGCGCATTCGCCGCGGTGGCGCTGACTCAGCCCGCGCACGATCCGGCCAAGGTCGCTCCGGCGAGCCTGGCGGTCTCCAAAATCGATTTCAAACGCGGCGAAGACGGCACTGGCCGCCTGATACTGCAGTTCGACGGCCAGGGCGCGAGCCCGGATCTGCGGACGCAGGGCGATAGCGTGCTGGTGGACATCAGCAACGCCAGGCTGCCTGCCGAGCTGCAACGCCCGCTCAATGTCACCGACTTTGCAACGCCGGTGCAGCGCGTGGAAGTGAAGCCGTCGGGTTCCGGTTCGCAGCTGGTGCTGTCGACCAAGGGCGCCTTCGATTCGCTGGCCTACCAGACCGGCAACGAATACGTGGTGGAAATCACCCCGCGCAAGGGCCAGCCGGCGGTTGGCGGTGTGAGCCCGGCAGCAGTCACGCAGGCTGCCGCGCAGATCGCCGCGCGCGGCTACAGCGGCCGCCCGGTGACGTTCAACTTCCAGGACGTGCCGGTGCGCACCGTACTGCAGCTGATCGCCGAAGAGTCCAACCTCAACATCGTCGCCTCCGACACCGTGCAGGGCAATGTCACATTGCGCCTGATGAACGTGCCGTGGGACCAGGCGCTGGACATCGTGTTGCGCGCCAAGGGCCTGGACAAGCGCCGCGACGGTGGCGTGGTGTGGGTCGCCCCGCAGCCGGAACTGGCCAAGTTCGAGCAGGACAAGGAAGACGCCCGCATCGCGATCGAGAACCGTGAGGACTTGATCACCGATTATGTGCAGATCAATTACCACAATGCGGCAGTGATTTTTAAGGCGCTGACCGAGGCGAAGGGGATTGGCGGTGGTGGTGGTGGTGGTGGTGGTCAGGGTGGACAAGGTGGTGCCGGGCAGCAGGACAATGGCTTCCTGTCGCCGCGCGGCCGTTTGGTTGCCGACGAGCGCACGAATACCTTGATGATCAGCGACATTCCGAAGAAGGTCGCGCAGATGCGCGAACTGATCTCACATATCGATCGCCCCGTGGATCAGGTGTTGATTGAGAGCCGGATCGTCATTGCGACCGATACATTTGCGCGTGATTTGGGTGCACGGTTCGGTGTCTCGGGCGCGACCGGGCGCGGAATCCTGAGCGGTTCGCTGGAAAGTAATGTGAATTACCAAAATACATCGGCCCAGCGCGCCAACGAACTGGCGAGTACCGCGACTGCAACCTCGCCTGGAACCAGTAATACCATCCCGCAATTTCTGTTTCCGTCAGGTTTGAATATTGATCTTGGAGCTGGCGGTTTTACAAACAGTGGCGCCGCTGGTCTGGCCTATACCTTGTTGGGCTCGAATTTCAATCTGGATATCGAGCTTTCTGCCATGCAGGAAGAAGGGCGCGGTGAAGTCGTCTCCAACCCTCGCATCGTGACTGCAAATCAACGCGAAGGCGTGATCAAGCAAGGTCGCGAAATTGGCTACGTCACGATTAGTGGTTCTGGCGCAGGTGGTGGCTCACAGGCTAATGTTCAGTTTAAAGAAGTCTTGCTCGAACTGAAAGTTACGCCAACGATCACCAATGATAATCGTGTTTTCCTCAACATGAACGTCAAAAAAGACGAGGTGGCTCGATTTATTACGCTGCCGCAGTACGGTACCGTGCCGGAAATTAATCGCCGCGAAGTCAATACTGCCGTTCTGGTGGCAGATGGTGAGACGGTCGTTATCGGCGGTGTTTACGAGTTCACCGATCGTGAGAGTGTCGCAAAGGTTCCTTTCCTGGGTGACATTCCGTTCTTGGGGAATTTGTTCAAAAAGCGTGGTCGTAGCAAGGAAAAGGCAGAGCTTCTTGTGTTTGTAACGCCCAAGGTGCTTCGTGTGGCTAGCGCAACCCGCTAAGTCTTGCACTGGCTACAGGAAAAAGAGGTCGCGAAAGCGGCCTCTTTTTCGTTGTGGGGCATGAGTGCTGAGGCGCATATGGCACTCTATCTTTAAGGCGTTCCTTCAAAATTTTCTTGACGTGGATCAGTGGCGTGGATGCCTTTAAATCGTGATGCGATCCCAGGAGCGGTGCCTGGTTACTATTCTTAAAATCTACTTGTTGCATCCGAACTCGTTTGTCGCTTTGTAAGATGTGTTGAATGGCGGGCATAACGCCAAGCAATGGAGAAGGATGCCGATATGTTGTCCCGGGCCGCGGCATCAGCCCTCGGGGCGGTAACCTTCTCCGGCTCAGCCTTCGTGACGTACTGCAAATGTTTGGCCTTCACTGAACGTGGTGCCATCGGCAATTGAACCAATCGCGTTCGAATCGGTCACACTGAGCCTATGAACGCACCGCCGCTGCTCCCCCCCGAAGCCGTTGCCGCGCCCGCCGAGGACCGGCTGCATCGTCAATTCACCTTGCTGCGCGAGTCGCTGGCACAGCGCATCGTTGGTCAGTCCGCGCTGGTCGAACGGCTGCTGATCGCCTTGCTGGCCGATGGCCATCTGCTGGTCGAGGGTGCGCCTGGCTTGGCCAAGACCACTGCGATCCGTGCGCTGGCGTCGCGGCTGGAGGCGGACTTTGCGCGGGTGCAGTTCACCCCGGACCTGCTGCCGGCCGATCTGACCGGTACTGAGATCTGGCGCCCGCAAGATAGCCGGTTCGAGTTCATGCCCGGGCCGATCTTCCACCCGATTTTGCTGGCCGACGAAATCAACCGCGCACCGGCCAAGGTGCAGTCCGCGTTGCTGGAAGCGATGGGCGAGCGGCAGGTCACGGTCGGCCGGCATACCTATGCGCTGCCGCAGCTGTTTCTGGTGATGGCGACGCAGAACCCGATCGAGCAGGAGGGCACGTTCCCACTGCCCGAAGCGCAGCTGGATCGCTTCCTGATGCATGTGCGCATCGGTTATCCGCAGGCCGACGCCGAGGCGGAGATCCTGCGGCTGGCACGTGAGGCCGCCCGCGATACGCTGGAAAAGCACGAGACCGTGCCCGACAAGATTCCGTTGGAAGATGTCTTCGCGGCGCGCCGCGTGGTGCTGGATGTGCATCTGGCGCCGCAGTTGGAGCGCTATCTGATCGAAATTGTGCTGGCCTCGCGCGATGCGCAGCGTTACGACCCTGCACTGGCGCGGCGGATCGCGTGGGGTGCCAGCCCGCGTGGTTCGATTGCGCTGGAGCGCTGCGCGCGTGCGCGTGCGTGGCTGGCCGGGCGCGACTACGTCACGCCGGACGATATCCGCGCCATTGCGCCGGACGTGCTGCGGCACCGCGTGCTGCCCAGCTACGAGGCCACAGCCGAAGGCTGGGATGGCGAACGTCTGGTTGCCGCATTGCTCGAAAAGATTCCGCTGCCCTGATCGGGCAGCGTCGCCGAGGTATGCCGCCCTCTCGCCAGACGCCGATGTCTTCGATGCCGTTCTCGTTCCCTGCAACCGCCCCGTCGCCTGTCGCTGGCGATGGGCTACGTCCAACGCTCGCGGAATTGATTGCGCTGCGCGGCACTGCAGTTCATCGCGGTCAACCGGGACGCGGCCGGCATGGGGTGGTGGGGCCGGTGCCTGCCGCCACGCGCGGGCGCGGCATGGAGTATGCCGAGTCGCGTGAGTACGTGGCCGGCGATGACGCGCGGCATATCGATTGGCGCGTCACCGCGCGAACCGGGCGAGCGCACACCAAGATATTTCAGGCCGAGCGCGAGCGCTTGAGCCTGATCGTGGCCGATACCTCGCCCGCACTCTTCTTCGGTACGCGCGTGCGTTACAAGTCGGTGCAGGCCGCACGTGCTGGCGCCGTCGCAGCATGGTTGGCGCAGCGCCAGGGCGACCGGATCGCAGCATTGCGTGGCACCGCCGGCGAGGCGCCGGTGGCGCCGCGTTCGGGGCAGCGAGGCGTATTGCCGGTGCTGGATGCATTGGCGCGTTGGTATGCGCAGCCGCCGTCCGGCGATGCGGGGCTGGATGTCGCGCTGGATCATGCTGCGCGCCTGTTGCGCCCCGGCGCGCGCCTGACCGTGCTGGCCGATGCGCGCAGTGCCGGTGCTATTTCTGCCACGCGTTGGTCGGGGCTGGCCTTGCATCACGAGGTGGTCGTGATCGTGCTGGTCGATCCGCTGGAGCTTGCACCACCGGCACGTGCACTCACCTTCGACGTGGGTGGCGAGCGCATCGCCATCGATCTCTCCACGCAGGCCGGGCGAGCACGCTGGCATGGGGAATTTGTCGCGCCACTGGATCAGTTGAGCGCGCTCTTGCAGGCACGCGGCGTTCGCCTGCATCGACTGTCCACCGACGACGCCAGCGATGCGTGGTTGGGCGGCAGCGCCACCGTACGGAGTCGCTGACGATGTCGCCGCAATCGCTGCCGCTGCGTGATGTCCATCTGCCGCCGTCGCCATCGTGGTGGCCGCTGGCGCCTGGCTGGTGGTTGGTGATCGCGGTCATCGTGCTGGTGCTCGCTGGCGCCTGGGTCTGGTGGTGGCGCCGTCGTCAACGGCAGCGCCGCTGGCTGGCTGCCTTCGATGCGGAATTACAGCGCGCCACCACGCCCGCACAGCGTCTGGCGGCTGTGTCGTTGCTGTTGCGGCGAGCGGCGCGCCGGGTCGATCCGCAGGCCGATCGCTTGCAGGGCGATGCGTGGTTGCAGTTTCTGGATGGTCGCAAGAGCAAGGACCACGTGTTTTCACACGGCCCCGGTCGGGCCGTGCTGGAAGGCGGCTTCCAGCGTGCGCCCGCGGTGAGCGATCTGCCTGCGATAGAAGCGCTGGCGCGGCAGCGCTTTGTGGCGCTGATGCGGGGCCGGCGATGAACTGGTTGCAGTGGTCGCAGTGGCAGGATGCGTTGGCGCACTGTGCATGGCCGTGGGCATGGTGGTTGATGCCATTGCCGTTGCTGATGTGGTTCTGGCCGCAACGTCGCACCGATGCGGCTGCGCTACGTGTGCCGTATGCGGAGCAGTTGCAGGCGGTAGCGCAGGCGAAAAGCGCGTCGTCGTCGTTGCGGATGCCGCGTTGGCTGGCGTGGCTGGGTTGGTTTTTGTTGTGTGCCGCGCTGGCGCGTCCGCAGCAGCTGGGCGAAGTGATTCAGCCACCGCGCGAGGCGCGCCAGATGATGTTGGCGGTGGATCTTTCGGGGAGCATGAGCGAGCCGGACATGGTGCTCGGCGGCAAGGTGGTGGACCGGCTCACTGCCGCCAAGGCCGTGCTGTCGGACTTTCTGGATCGGCGCGACGGCGACCGCGTTGGCTTGCTGGTATTCGGCCAACGCGCGTATGCGCTGACACCATTGACTGCGGATCTGACCTCCGTGCGCGATCAATTGAGCGATAGCGTGGTGGGTTTGGCCGGGCGCGAAACCGCGATTGGCGATGCGATCGCATTGTCGGTCAAGCGCCTGCGCGAACAGAAGCAGGGCCAGCGCGTGGTGGTATTGCTCACCGATGGCGTCAACACCGCCGGCGTGCTGAATCCATTGAAAGCCGCAGAACTGGCCAAGGCCGAAGGCGTGCGCGTACACACCATCGCGTTCGGGGGCAGTGGCGGTTACTCCTTGTTCGGCGTGCCGATTCCGGCCGGCGGCAATGACGATATCGACGAAGACGGGTTGCGCAAGATTGCGCAGCAGACCGGAGGACGTTTCTTCCGTGCCCGCGACACCGAAGAACTCGCCGGCATCTATGCCGAGCTGGATCGGCTGGAACCGGTCAAGGGGCTCGGGCCTTCGGTGCAGCCGCGCGTGGAGCGCTACTCCTGGCCATTGGGCGCGGCCATCGTCATTGCGCTGGTGGCCTATGTGCTGCCGCGGAGGTGGCGATGAACGCGTTGACCGAGCTGGCCGGGTCGCTGCAGGCGTTACATCTCATGCGTCCGATGCTGATGTGGGCGCTACTGGCGATCGCGCCGGCGGCGGCGTTGTGGCACTGGCGTCGCCGCGATGCCGACGTCTGGCGGCAAAGCGTGGATGCGCATTTGCTGTCGAAATTATTGGTCTCCGGCGGTCGGCGCGGATGGTTGGGGTTCGTGCTTGCCGCACTGACGTATGCGCTGGCCGTGGTGGCGATGAGTGGACCGAGTTGGCGCCAGACCGAGCGCCCGGTCTATCAATCCAGCATGCCGCTGGTGGTGGTGCTGGATCTATCGTCCAGTGCCAACGCAACCGACCTGCCGCCATCGCGTCTGCTGCAGGCGCGCGCGAAATTGGCGACGCTGCTGCGTAAACGCGCCGGTGGCGAGGTCGCATTGTTGGTCTATGCGGGCGAGAGCTTCACGGTTGCGCCGCTGACCGAAGACAGCGCCAATGTAGCCTTGTTTCTGGATGCGCTTTCGCCGTCGGTGATGCCGGTGGACGGCAAGCGTGCGGACCGGGGCATCGCTGCGGCCGCTCAGTTGTTGCAGCAAGCTGGCTTCAAACAGGGCGCAATTCTGCTCGTCAGCGATAGTGCCGATCGTTCTGCCGAAAGTGCCGCGCGCACGGCGCGTTCGCGCGGCTTCACCGTCTCTGCGCTCGGCGTTGGCGGCGAGCGCGGCGCAGCGTATCGCATGGCCAGCGGCGAGATTGCGCAGGCCAAGCTCGACGAAGGCAGTCTGCGCGACCTGGCCGGGCAGGGCGGTGGACGGTATGCACGCATCGCACCGGACGATGCGGATCTGCGCGCCTTGGGCGTGCTCGATCCGTCGCAACAGCCGTTGGCCGAGGAAACTGCCGAGTCCGATGGCGGCAAAACCTGGCTCGACGAAGGCTATTGGCTGGTGCTGCCGGTGATGCTGCTGGCCCTGCTGGCGTTCCGTCGTCGTGCGGTGGTGGCAGTGCTGGCGATGGTCTGCGTGCTGCCGCTGGCGCAGTCCGCGCACGCGGCCGATGGCACCTTGTGGCAGCGTGCCGATCAGGTGCAACAACAACGTCTGGATGCCGGCGTGCAGGCGTATCGCAAGGGTGATTTTGCAGCGGCACAGAAGGCCTTCGAAGCGGTGCCAACCGATGAGGGGCTGTACAACCTCGGCAACGCGCTGGCACGGCAGGGCCAGTACGACGCCGCGATCGCAGCCTACGATCGTGCGCTCAAGCAACATCCGAAGCAGCAGGATGCCATCGCCAATCGCGCGGCGGTCGATGCGGCGCGTAAGCGTCAGCAGCAGAACAACACCGATGGCAAAGGCCAGGACGGCAAAGGCCAGTCCAAGGATCAGAAACAATCTGGTCAGGATGGGAAAGGGCAACAGCAGTCGGGCCAGAATCAGCAGGACACGAAATCCGGCCAGGATGGGCAGAACCCGCAGGACGGTAAGAACCAGCCCTCTGATGCGCAGCCGCCGCAGGACGGCAAGTCGCAAGAGGCGCAGTCCAGAAACGGGCAGGGCGAGCAACGCAAGCAGGACACGCCGCCGCAGTCTGCCGATGCCAAGGCGCAGCAGCAGGCCGATGAGGCACAGCGTCGCAAGATGCAGCAGGCCATGGCGCAGGCGGGCGACAAGCAGGCGGATGCAAGCGGCAAGCAGGAGGCCGCAGCCGCCAGCGAGACACCGGAACAACGCGAGCAACGTCAGGCGGTGGACGCCTGGCTGCGGCGGGTGCCGGACGATCCGGGCAGCCTGCTGCGCACCAAATTCAGGCTCGAATACGAACGCAGGCAACGGGACGGACGATGATCGGCAGACACCACTTGCGTCGCGCGGCGATCGGCATGCTGGCCAGCGTTGCACTGTTGGCGTGCGCGCCGGCGGGTGCAGTGACGCGCGCGTGGCTGGATCGCGACAGCGTCAATGTCGGCGACGTGGCGATGTTGAATATCGAAACCGATCAACGCGGCGTCGATCCGGATTACACGCCACTGCGCAGCGATTTCTCGCTGGGTGCCAAGAGCGCGAATCAGCAGATGCAGGTGACCAATGGTTCGGTGACGGTGCGCGCCTTGTTCGGTGTGGTGCTGACCCCGCGCAAGAGTGGGGAACTGATCGTACCGGCGATCCGCGTAGGCCACGAGCGCACCGAGCCGCTGCGCTTGCAGGTGGTTGGGTCGGCGAACGATGCCGCCAGCAGTTCCGGCAGTGCTGCCGGCGCGCCGAGTGCGGCGCAGGGCAATGAAGAGGCCTTCGTCGAAACCCGGGTGGACGACACGCAGCCCTACGTGCAGCAAAGCGTGGGCGTGGTGGTGCGGTTGTACTTCGCCAACCAACTGGCATCGGGCGAGCTGGATCTTGAAGCTCCCGATGGTGCATCGATGCAGCGCGTCGGCGATGACGTCAGCTCGGTCAAGGTGCTCAATGGACGCCAGTACAATGTGGTGGAGCGGCGCTATCTGCTGGTGCCCGAGCGCAGCGGCCGTCTGCTGCTGCCGCCGGCGCGCTTCAACGGGCGTTCGGTGGGCGGGTTTTTCGACGATTACTTCGGGCGCGGCAATGGTGAGCTGAGTGCGCGCAGTGCCAGCATTCCGCTGCAGGTGCGTGCGCAACCGGCCAACGCGCCGCAGCCGTGGCTGCCGTTGCGCAGCCTGCAGTTGCGCTACACGACCACGCCACAGCGGGCGACCGCCGGTGAGGCGGCGCAATTGGTCGTGGAAGCCAGTGCGCGCGGCGCTACTCAGGCGCAGTTTCCCGAATTGCCGACGCCCAGCGTGCCCGACGCGCAGGTCTTCGCCGAGCCGCCGCAGGTTGAAGAACGCTTCGTGGACGGCTCGCCGCAGCTGCGATTGACCCGACGCTATTCGATCGTGCCTAACCGCGCCGGTCCGTTGGTGGTTCCCGGGTTGCAGGTGGCATGGTGGGATGTGGCCGCAGGCGCAGCCAAGACTGCGGCGCTGCCCGATCTGACGCTGGATGTCGCGGCGGGCAGCGGCGCGTTTGCGACACCTGCGCCGTCACCAGCTGTGAACCCGGCGCCCGATCAATCGGCGCCGACGACGGATCGCACGCTCGCCCTGCAACCGCCATCGTCTGCGCGCGCCCCATGGGGCTGGATCGCGGCCGCGATCGGGTTTGCGTTTTTGTGGGTCATCACGCTGGTGTGGGCGTTGATGCGTCGGCGTGGTACTTCGAGCGGTAGATCAAGCGGCAATGACGGTAATGGCAGCGCTGTGCCCGTTGCTGGCAGACGCGCGACCCACGGCGTGGCTGAGTTGCGCCGTGCGCTCGATACCGGCGGCATGGATGATGTGGCGGCGGTGCTCTGCGGCATGGCCGGCGTTGCCGACATCGACGCAGTGTTGGCAGCGTTGGCAGACCCAGCGCAGCGTGCAGCCGTGGCGCGCATGCAACGCGCGCGCTGGGGCGGCGATGGCGATGTGACCGGCGCGCGCACCGCCTTGCGCGAGGCATTCGCCAAGGGGCCGCGTTGGCGGCATGCGAGCGCGGCCGAGCCGGAGGTGCTGGCGCCGTTGTACCCGCCTGCGCCTTGATTGACGGCGGCCTGGAGTGACCGAGACATCGCTGTGCAGCTCTCGCGTGGCTCCAGCCGGTGTGACGCATGGTCTGCAACGAACGGTACTTCGATTTTTTGGGTGCAATCCGCATTCGCATGGCAGCTGTCGGCTACGTTTTCATCGGTCGCTTTGACGCGTTTTTGGGAGGGTGACACTGCCTTGCAGCGCTGATAACGCGTTGATGTTGGATGCGCGTGATCTTCCAATGGTGTGGCGAGAGGAAGGAGCGTTGCGCTGGGGCTTTCTGCAGCGCCCTTGCCCGCTCACCATCGCAGGACTCGCTGCAAGTCCGTCCATGTGCGCTCCTTGGCGGCATCCATGCCGCCAAGTGGCCCGCGGGCGGCGAGGGCACCTCTCACCCGACACACCAGGCTTTCGACTTGAGGCATCTGACGACATAGACGCGCCGCTACGAGATTCCCGTTGTCTCGTGAGGTGCCGAACAGTCAGGTCGATTGCCCGCTCCAACGCCTGCATCACCCACCATCAATAGGAACGCCTAGCCGCAGCAGGTGCCCAGGGGCACCCCGGGTAGGTGGCCCCATCCATGGCGTTTGTTAAGCTCGGTCTTTGTGTCCACCAAGGCCTGACCAGATGACAGCATCCCCAGCCACGCGCCGCCCGGGTCTGCCCCTGCATTGGAAGATGGGCATTGGCTTCGCCGTTGGCCTGTTGTTGGGTCTGGCTGTTTACTACCTGGCCGGCAGCGACGCCGACTGGGTGCGTCTGGTGACCAAGTACGTCACCACGCCGTTTTCGCAGATCTTCCTCAATCTGATCTTCATGCTGATCGTGCCGTTGCTGTTTTCGGCGCTGGTCATGGGCATTTCCGAGATGGGCGACATCCGCGCCCTCGGGCGGGTGGGGTGGCGCACGCTGGGCTATACCGTGGTGCTGTCCGGTGTGGCGGTGCTGCTGGGGCTGGTGCTGGTCAACGTGCTCAAGCCCGGTGCGGGCGTGGACCCGCAACTGGCCAATCAGCTGATCCAGGAAAACGCCGAGCGGACGCGCGAGATCATTTCCAGCTCCGGCACCCAGCCGCAGGGCATGGACATGCTGTTGTCGATCGTGCCCAGCAACGTGATTGCGGCAGCGTCCAGCAATGGCGCGATCTTGTCGCTGATGTTTTTTGCGGTGATGTTCGGTGTGGGCATGGTGCTGACCGCCGATGAAAAAGTCGCCACGCTGCGGCGCGGCATCGAGGGCATCTTCGAAATTTCGATGACCTTGATCGGGCTGGTGATCCGCCTGGCGCCGTATGCGGTGGCCTGCTTCATGTTCAACCTGGCGGCGTTGTTCGGCTTCGATCTGCTGGTCCGCCTGGGCGCTTACGTGGGCGTGGTGGTGCTGGCGCTGGGCCTGCACATGGTGGTGAGTTACGGGCTGGCGGTGAAATTCGCCGGGCGCTCGCCGCTGGGCTTTTTCCGCCAGACCCAGGAAGCGACGGTGATGGCGTTCTCGACCGCCTCCAGCAACGCCACCCTGCCCACCGCCCTGCGCGTGGCCGACGAGATGGGTCTGCCGCCGCGGGTGTCGCGTTTCGTGCTGACCGTCGGTGCCACTGCCAACCAGAACGGCACGGCGCTCTTCGAAGGCGTGACGGTGATCTTCCTGGCGCAGTTCTTCAATGTGGATCTGAGCCTGGGCCAGCAATTCATGGTGATGCTGGTCTGCATCCTGGGCGGGATTGGTACCGCCGGCGTGCCGTCCGGCTCGCTGCCGGTGGTGGCGCTGATCTGCGCGATGGTCGGGGTCAACCCGGTCGGCATCGGCATGATCCTGGGCGTCAATCACTTCCTGGACATGTGCCGTACGGCGCTGAACGTGACCGGGGATCTGGCGCTGACGACCTTGGTGGCCAAGGGCGAGGAATAGGGAATCGGGAATCGTTAAAGAAAGCAGGCTGTTGCGGGCGTTTAGTGTGAGGGTCAGCCTTGCCGCACCGGTGCGGTGGCTGGCGCGCGGGTAATCGCATCGACCCAGCGGCAACACTGCATCCGATTCTCCATTCCCGACCCGCGATGCACGTAACGCGCTGTGTGGGAGAATAAGCGTCTCCGCTTCCTGCGGTGTTCCCCTCCGCTTCCATAGACGCCCATGACCCAGCCCACCCGCCGCCAGCTGGCCAACGCCATCCGTTTTCTCGCCGCAGATGCGGTCGAAGCCGCCAAGTCCGGCCATCCCGGCATGCCCATGGGCATGGCCGATATCGCCGAAGTGCTGTGGAACGATTATTTCCGGCACAACCCGAACAACCCGCAGTGGTTCAACCGCGACCGGTTCGTGCTGTCCAACGGCCACGGCTCGATGCTGCAGTACGCGCTGCTGCACCTGTCCGGCTACGACCTGCCGATCGAGCAGCTCAAGCAGTTCCGTCAGTTGCACAGCAAGACCGCCGGCCACCCCGAGCGCAGCGAAACTCCGGGCGTGGAGACCACCACCGGCCCGCTGGGGCAGGGCTTTGCCAACGCCGTGGGCTTCGCACTGGCCGAAAAGTTGCTGGCGCAGCGGTACAACCGGCCTGAGCTGGAAATCGTCGATCACCGCACCTGGGTGTTCATGGGCGACGGCTGCCTGATGGAAGGCATTTCGCACGAAGCCGCCTCGCTGGCCGGGACCTGGGGCCTGGGCAAGCTGGTGGCGTTCTGGGACAACAACCAGATCTCCATCGACGGCAACACCGCCGGCTGGTTCAGCGACGACACCCCGGCGCGTTTCGAAGCCTATGGCTGGCACGTGATCCGCGATGTGGACGGGCATGATGCCGACAAGATCAAGGCGGCGATTGAAGCGGCGCTGGAAAACAGCGACAAGCCGACCCTGATCTGCTGCCGCACCAAGATCGGCTTCGGTGCACCGACCAAGGCCGGCAAGGAATCCTCGCACGGCGCGCCGCTGGGCAAGGAAGAACTCGAGGGCGCCCGCAAGGCGCTGGAGTGGCCGTACGGCCCGTTCGAAATTCCCGAAGAAATCTACGCCGGCTGGCGCGCAGGTGGCACCGGCACGCTGCGTCAGGCCGAGTGGGAGCAGCTGTTCGACAAGTATGGCAAGCAGTACGCAGCCGAAGCTGCCGAACTGGCCCGTCGCTCGCACGCCGAGCTGCCGGCCGACTTCATCGCCCAGGCCGATGCCTACATCGCCAAGGCGCAGGAAGACGGCCAGACCATCGCCTCGCGCAAGGCCTCGCAGCTGGCGATCGAAGCGTTCGCGCCGCTGCTGCCCGAGTTGATCGGCGGTTCGGCCGATCTGGCGCATTCCAACCTGACCTTGTGGAAGGCCAGCAAGTCGGTGGCCACCGACGACCCGGATGCCAACTACGTCTACTACGGCGTGCGCGAGTTCGGCATGACCGCCATCGCCAATGGCCTGGCGCTGCATGGCGGCTTCATTCCCTTCGATGCCACCTTCCTGGTGTTCAGCGACTACGCGCGCAACGGCGTGCGCATGAGCGCGTTGAATCCGGCCCATGCCATCCACGTGTACACCCACGACTCGATCGGCCTGGGCGAGGACGGCCCGACCCATCAGCCGGTGGAGCACCTGGCCTCGCTGCGCTACATCCCCAACAACGATGTGTGGCGCCCCGGCGACGCGGTGGAATCGGCGGTGAGCTGGAAGGCCGCCATCACCCGCAAGGACGGCCCAAGCTGCCTGGTGTTCAGCCGCCAGAACCTGCAGCACCAGCCGCGCAGCGCCGAGCAGCTCAAGCTGATCGAGCGCGGTGGCTACGTGCTGGCCGAGGCCGAAGGCGGCACGCCGGACGTGATCCTGATCGCCACCGGTTCGGAAGTGGGTCTGGCGGTGGAAGCCAAGAAGACGCTGGATGCGGCCGGTGTGAAGACACGCGTGGTGTCGATGCCGTCCACCGACGTGTTCGATCGCCAGGACGCGGCCTATCGCGAATCGGTGCTGCCGAACGCGGTGCGCAAGCGCGTGGCGGTGGAAGCGGGCGTGACCGGCTTCTGGCGCAAGTACGTCGGCCTGGATGGCGATGTGGTCGGTATGGATACCTTCGGTGCGTCGGCCCCGGCCGATCAGCTGTACGCGTACTTCAAGATCACTGCCGAGCATGTAGTGGCGGCAGCCAAGGCGCTGTAAGACCTGGCGTATTGCGTTAAAGAAAAAGCCGGCGAAAGCCGGCTTTTTTGTTGAATCTCGTGAGCGATGCGCGGTGCGTCATCGTTCAACGGAAGCGTGGCGTGCTTCAGTGCGCGTCGTTGGCGAGCGCCGAGGCGCGGATCCCGGTCAGCACCTTCAACTGCGCGTCCATCATCGGCGGGTTGGGATCGTGACCGGTCCGTGGCAGCAGTAGGAACTCTTTAGTCGGGGCGGACAGACCATCGAAATAAGCTTTGCTGATCTGGGCTGGTGTGACCAGATCCTGTTCGCCCTGGATCAGGTAGACCGGCATGGCGAACTGCGGCCCGAGTTTGCGCAGGTCGATCTGCGGGCCCATGCCATCGCCTGCCAGTCCGACGAACTGCAGGAAGGAATAGTCTTCTCCGCCCTCATAGGCTGCACGGTAGTCGGGCGTGTCGTATTCCGCTGCGAAGGTGAACCAGTCTTCCGGTGCCGGGTCGGTACTCAAGGCTTCGTACTTGCGCGTCAGGCGCCTCAGGACTCCGAAGTTGCGCGGGTTGGTCCATGGCGGCGGGCCGATCGTCTCCAGCTTGCCGATCGCGTCCGCATCGCTGGCTGCGCGGGCCAGGCTCAGCGTCTTGGCGTAACTGGCCGCCATATCGTCCTGATAATCGACCAGTTGTGCGGTGCCGACATAGGCGTGGAACAGGTTGGGATTTGCCTTGGCGATGTTGACGGACAGTGCCGAGCCCCACGATCCACCCATCAGGATGAGCTTGGATTTGCCCAGCCGTTGCGTGGCATAGCGCGCGACCGCGCTACCGTCCTGGGTCAGCCGCTGCATCGTCAGCGTCTCGCCGTCGGCAGGTTTGCTTGCCGCGTAGGTCTTGCCAGAGCCGCGTTGATCCCACTGCACGATGGTGAAGTCGCGCGTCCAGCTGCCGAACAGGCGATGCGCGAACGGCGTGTTGGGGTTGCCCGGCCCGCCATGGACGATCAGCACCACCGGATTGCGGCAGTCCTGACCTTCGATCGTGACCCATTGCTGGATGCCTCCGATCTGGACAAGACCTGCCTCGTGCAGGGCGTTGCCGGGGACCCGGCAAGCGTCACTCAACGGCGGTTTTTCTGACTCCGCAGCGCTCACTGCTGGCGTGCACAACAGCAGTAGAGCGACAGCTATTCAGCATTTCTTCATGTGATCCCCGTCGCATTGCGTTCCGTCATTACGTCAGCCACCTGTTCAGCAGCTCGCGCTTCGAGTGTCGCGGCTATGCGCGTTCGGCTGCAATGGCTGCGGTCAGACCGGGAGTTGCGCAATGCCCCTTTCAGCCAGGTAGCGCTCGCTTGTGTCAAGCAAGTGCTAAAAACATGTCAATCCAGCTATTTAAAATGTGAATCATTCCCATTAAAATGGTGCGCTGCCGCGATCTCGTGGCACGTCCTTCCCATGTTTACCGCCGCCTCCGCGTGGCGGCTTGCCCTCGACTGTCTGCGCCGGAGCTGTGATGAATCGTCCTACCGTAATGCGTCTTCTTCCCATTGGGCTGCGCCCGCGCGCGCTGTCGCATGCGGTGTTCGCCGCGCTGTGCACCTTGTCGGCAGGCCAGGCCATGGCCGAAACCCCGGCCGGCGAAGCCGACGTCACCACCCTGGACCGGCTGAACGTGCAGGGCGAGCAGGTCAAGGGCTATACGGTGGAAAAGACCACGGCCGGTACGCGCATGAACCTGTCGCTGCGCGAGATCCCGCAGTCGGTCAGCGTGGTCACGCGCGAGCGCATGGACGACCAGAACCTGCAGAGCATCACCGATGTGCTCAACAACGTCTCCGGCATCTCGGTGGCGCAGAGCGACAGCGAGCGACTGGAGTTCTACGCGCGCGGTTTCTACATCGACAACTACCAGTTCGATGGCATCCCGGCGTACATGGAGCAGGCCTGGAGCTATGGCGACTCGGCGCTGGACGTGGCGCTGTACGACCGCGTGGAAGTGGTACGCGGCGCCACCGGCCTGTTGACCGGCTCGGGCAACCCGTCGGCCTCGATCAACCTGGTGCGCAAGCATGCGGTGAGCCGCGACTTCACCGGCACCGTGTCGGTGGGCGGTGGCGACTTCAACAAGACCCGCAGCGTGGCCGATGTCACCGTGCCGCTGAGCCCTGAAGGCACCGTGCGTGCGCGCGTGGTCGGTGTGTATCAGGACGGCGAATCGGACATGGAGCGCTACAACCTGCGCAAGAAGATCGGCTCGGCGATCATCGATGCCGACCTCACCGATAGCACCTTGTTGAGCGTGGGTTACGAGTACCAGAAGAAGGAATCGGACGACGTCACCTGGGGCGGCTTCCCGCTGTTCTACAGCGATGGCACCCGCACCAACTACGACCGTTCGTTCAATCCGGCCGCCGACTGGACGTTCTGGGACACGCGCCTGCAGCGTACCTTCGCCAGTCTGCAACAGAGCTTCGACAACGGTTGGACCCTCAAGGCCAACGTCAGCCATGAGAAGACCGAAGCGTCAAATCACCTGTTCTATCCGTACTACACGATCTTCGGCTTCGACCGCACCACCGGCGCTGGCGTGGTGCCGTATTCGGGCAACTACCAGACCGAGCGCAAGGCCGATGGCGCCGATGTCTACGCCGAAGGCCCGTTCCAGCTGTTCGGCCGCGAGCATCAGCTGGTGGCCGGCGCCAGCTACAACCGCCGCGAGTACGTCAACAACGGGACCTTCGATTTCCCGGCGCCGTTGGACAGCTACCTCGGCTGGAACGGCGCCTACCCGGAGCCCAACTGGAGCCCGCGCACGGTGCAGAGCGACGGCACCATCAAGCAGAAGGCCGCCTACGTGGCCGCACGCTTCTCGCTGGCCGATCCGCTGACGCTGCTGGTAGGCGCGCGCTATACCGATTGGCAGATCGATGGCCGCAACGTCGATGCGGCGCAGGGGCTTGTGCCGTTCTCCGATAGCCAGACCGAAGTCACGCCGTATGCCGGTCTGGTCTATGACATCAACGATGTGTGGTCGACCTACGTCAGCTACACCGAAATCTTCAATCCGCAGACCTTGCGCGATGCCAATGGCGGCTACCTCGACCCGCTGAGCGGCAAGGGCTACGAAGCCGGCGTCAAGGCAGCGTGGTTCGACGACCAGCTCAATGCCTCGCTGGCGCTGTTCCGCATCGAGCAGGACAACCTGGGCGTGGCCACCGGCGGCTTCGTGCCGGGCAGCAGCGAGTCTGCATTCGAGGCCGCCAACGGCGTGGTCAGCGAAGGCTTCGATTTCGAGCTTTCCGGTCGTGTGATCGCTGGCTGGAATGCGACGTTCGGTGCCTCGCACTACACCGCCCGCGATGACAGCGGCACGTCGATCAATACGCATCTGCCGCGCACCACCATCAAGCTATTCAACAGCTACACCCCGCAGGGGGCATGGAGCGACTTGACCGTGGGTGGCGGTGTCAACTGGCAGAACCGTTCGTACTACGTGGACCCGGTATACGGCACGTTCCAGCAGAGTGCCTACGCCTTGGTCAGTGCTTTCGCCCGCTACCGTCTGTCGCCGCAGTTCTCGGTGCAGCTCAATGTCGACAACCTGCTCGACAAGCGCTACTACGCGCAGTTCAACGGTGGCTATGGCGCATGGGGCGCCTCGCGCAACGGCATGCTGACTTTTAACTACACGTTCTGATTGAGAACGACATCGGGCGTTGTGACGCCTGAAGTGATTGGTACATGGCACAGGCATCTTGCGAAAGATGTCTGTGCTTTTTTGTGTGTGCCTGGCACAGAGCGGTTTGCAGATATCGCGTACCAGCCTTGTCAGTGACGCTCATCGCGCGATCACTGCAGCTCAAGGATATGCAGGTGTGTTGCTTTGAGACAGCGTGCTGTGTTGTCGAAACAACGGCTGTGCGACGCTCCTGCTCTGAACGACGCTGCGCGTGCGCTAGGAGAACCGCAATACTGGCGTTCGCTGTGCATGACTCCCGTGGCCGCGCAGCAGGCTGTGCTGATGCGCGTGTGGCTTATTGCGATAGTGGCTGCAGATGCAGTGCCATCACCTCTGCAACCCAATCCATGAAGGCGCGTACGCGCTGCGGCAGATGGCGGCGTTGCGCATAGAGCAACGTGACCGGCATCGGCTCGGGTGCCAGCTCGGCCAGCACTTCGATCAGGGCGCCGCTGTCCAGATGCGGGCGCAACGGGCTGGCCGGCGCCTGGATGATGCCCAGTCCGGCCAACGCGGCCGCCAGGTACGCATCGCCATTGTTCACCGTCACCGGGCCGCGCATCGGCAACACCTGATAGCTCTGGCCGTCGCGATATTCGAAGCCGGGCGAGCGTTGCCCGAGCGTCGGCACGTAATGCACCAGATCGTGCTGCGCCAGATCGTCCAGGCGCGTCGGCATGCCGCGGCGGGCAAGATAATCGGCGCTGGCGCAACTGACGATGCCAAACGCGCCCAGCGGGCGTGCGACCAGGCTGGTGTCTTCCAGCGTGCCCACGCGCAGCACGCAGTCGAATCCCTCGCGTACCACATCCACGCGGCGGTCGGTGCCGCTGATCTCCACTTCCAGCTGTGGGTGTCGTGCCAGAAACGCGGGCAAGGCGGGGATCACGAAGTTGCGCGCGATGCCGGCGGACATGTCCACGCGCAGGCGACCGCGCAGCTGCCCATGCTCGCGCTGAAACATCGCGTGCAACTCGTCCATGTCGTCGAGCAGGTCGCGACTGCGCTGATAGAACGCCGCGCCGTCGCCGGTGAGTTGAACGCGCCGCGTGGTGCGATGCAGGAGCTGGGTGCCGAGCGACGCCTCGAGCCGCTGCACGGCGGTGGAGACGCTGGCCTTGGGCAAGCCGAGCGTCTCGGCGGCGCGGGTGAAACTGCCCAGTTCGGCAACGCGCAGGAAGGCGCGCAACGATTCCGTGGTGTCCATCGATTGGTCGATTATCTTGAACGGTGCAATCAGCGTGAGCCGATTTATGCAGGGCGGCAAGCGCAATAGGCTGGGCCACACCCACTTATGGAGCGTGCCGATGTCGACCACCACCACACCCATCACCTTGATCACCGGCGGTAGTCGTGGCCTGGGCCGCAACGCCGCGCTTGCGCTCGCTGCCGAAGGCAACGATCTCGTGCTGACCTACCGCAGCCAGGCCGGCGAAGCCGCCGCCGTGGTGGCCGAGATCCAGGCGCTGGGCCGTCGCGCGCATGCGTTGCTGCTGGATGTCGCGCAGGCCGATACTTTCCCCGCATTCGTCGCACAGCTGAAGGACGTGTTGGCCGATTGGGGGCGCTCGCAGTTCGATGCGCTGGTCAACAACGCCGGTACCGGATTGCATGCGGCCATTGCCGACACCACGCCCGCGCAGTTCGATGCGCTGGTCGATATCCATCTCAAGGGGCCGTACTTTTTGACCCAGGCGTTGCTGCCGCTGATCGCCGATGGCGGCCGCATCCTCAACGTGTCCAGTGGCCTTGCACGTTTTGCGCTGCCGGGTTCGTCGGCCTACGCGATGATGAAGGGCGGGGTGGAAGTGTTCACCCGCTATCTTGCAAAAGAGTTGGGCGCACGCGGCATTCGTGCCAATACGCTGGCGCCGGGTGCCATCGAAACCGACTTCAATGGCGGCAGCGTCCGCGACAACGCGCAGGTCAACGCGATGGTGTCCTCGGTCACCGCATTGGGCCGCCCCGGGCTGCCGGACGATATCGGACCGGTCGTGGCGGCGCTGCTGGCGCCGGGCACCGGTTGGATCAATGCGCAGCGTATCGAGGTATCGGGTGGGATGCTGATCTGATCTGTCAGGCAGTACGGCGATGCGGCTGGACGGCATCGCCGTCTGCAGGTCACCGCTCGATCGTGGGCACGATGACAGTGCGTTGCTACGCTTGCCGCAGGTTGCGGCGTCGCCTACTGCAGGGGCTGATCGCCATGCAGGATGGGGTAGGGGTTCAACGCCTCGCCCTTCCACCACTGCTTTTCCGGGCCCAGGCGATGGATCTCGAAGTGCAGATGCGGTGCGGCCGGATCGGCATTGCCGGTGCTGCCGACGTAGCCGATGACCTGGCCACGTTTGATGGATTGTTTTTCGGCCAGGCCATCGGCGTAGCGTTGCAGATGCGCGTAGTAATAGCAGTACGTGCCGCCGGGCTCGAACTGATACACGGTCAGGCCGCCGCGGTCGCTGGTGAAGAGCTTTTCCACCGTACCGTCGGCAACTGCCACAACCGGTGTGCCGGTGGGGGCAAGAATGTCGATGGCATCGTGTACGCGGCCTTCGCTGCGCGCATCGGTGAAGGTGTCCTGCAACTGGTTGGCACCGATACCCTGCACCGGAATCAGCAGGGCGCTGCCTGGTACCGCGCCATCAGCCGTTGGCGCTGGTGTCGACGCCACCGGCGTGTTGGTTGGCGCCGCGTCGGTTGCTGGCGCTGCGGCAACCGGTGGTGTCGCCGCAGGTGCCGGAGCAGGCGCTGCCATGCGTGCGGCACCTGCTGCATTGCTGTCTGCCGCCATTGCTGAAGTACTGGACGGCTGCTCAACTTTTGCTTCCGGCGCCGTGCGTTCCAGCCACCAATAGCCGCCTGCACCGATCGCCACCCCTGCAACCAGAATCATCAGCAGTTTCATGCTTACTCCTGCATCACCACCGGGACCGACGGGCCGACCACGCTGGCCAAGTTGACCACGTCCCAATTGGTCAGACGCACGCAACCATGGGATTCGGTCTTGCCGACATGGCCGGGCTCCGGCGTACCGTGCAGGCCGTAATGCGGTTTGGACAGGTCGATCCACACGCGGCCAACCGGGTTGTTCGGGCCAGACGGCAACGTCGCCTTTTGATCGCCCTTTTTCGCGTCCCAGAACAGTTTGGGGTTGTACTTGAACACCGGGTCGCGCGAGATGCCCAGGATCTTCCAGCGGCCGATCGGCAACGGATCGTGCTTGCTGCCCGACGACACCGGGAACTGCGCATAGACCTTGCCGTCGGCATCGAACAGGCGCAACGTCGAGTCGGATTTGTCCACGACCAACTTGGCAGGCTTGGCCAGCGGGGCGACGCCGTCGATGTTGGGAACCTGGATCGCGTTGCCGGCCTTGCTCAGATCCACGCCGGGGTTGAGTTGGCGCAGCAGCGCAGGGTCGACATGGAAGCGCTCGCCCAGCGATTCATCCACCGAGACGTAGCCGAGCGAAGGCAGCTTGGCCTGTTCGGCCGGGCCCTTGGGAATCGCCTGGAACGGGCCGGCAACGTCGGCACCGGTGAGCGTGTACTGCACCAGCGCCGGTGTGTTGTCGGCCTGCAATGCCTGCCAGGTGGCGTCGTCCAGTTCGCCCGTCACCTTGATATTGTGTGCGGCCTGGAATCCGGAGACCGCGCGCTTCTGATTCGAGCCACGTTCGCCATCGATCTGGCCCGGGGAAAAATGCGCGCGGTCCAGCAGCACCTGCGCATGCAGATCCGAGCGTGCGCCGGTGGCGACGGCCTTTGCGGCGGGCGTTGCGGTCGACGCAGATGCGGCAGCAGGCGCAGGTTGCTGTGCCTGTGCCAGCG
Source organism: Xanthomonas prunicola (assembly GCF_002846205.1). Lineage (GTDB taxonomy): Bacteria > Pseudomonadota > Gammaproteobacteria > Xanthomonadales > Xanthomonadaceae > Xanthomonas > Xanthomonas prunicola. Next base: position 833,096 of record NZ_PHKV01000001.1, on the reverse strand, counting down.
CAGACAACGAAGCGCTCAATGACAGGGCGAGCAAACAGACGCGAGCGTAAGAGCGAGGGGGCATGTGCAGATCCGCAAAGAGGCAAGCACGCACAGTGCCGCAGCGGCCTGCGTTTGCTGCGTGAAATGGCTGCACCCGGACTGACTGAGGTGCGATGGCGCTGCGGTCCTTGGTCGATGAGGGCGATGCGGTTCCGGGCTACGCGGCCGTCTGCACGACACCGCCGCGTTGCACGGGGTGTCGTGCAGGTTCGCTTGTGAGACCTCGCACCATGGATCGGAGGCCGATCGCCTGCGTCATGCGCAGACAATCGACCGATGACCTGTGCGCCCACGTGCGCGAGCACCCACCTGACCGCCTACTGCACTGGCCTGGTGGTCAGTAGGTATAGCCCACTGTCAGCAGGTACACCCGCCCGGTCTGCACGTAAGCGCCATCGGCGCCGGGATCGTAGGCCATGTAGCGATCGGACTTGCCCTGGGTTTCGTAGAACGTGGCGGCGTTGAGCAGGTTCTTGGCCGATACGCCCACGTCGACGTGGTGCGGCAGGTGATAGGTGGCGCTGAAATCCAGCGACTTGACCGGCTGCAGATAGTAATTGAGCCGGTCGGTGGTCAGCCCCAGCAATTGCAGGCCGGTGTAGTTGTAGCTCAGGTCGGCGCGCAGGTGCGTATCGTCGTAGAACAGATCCAGGTTGTAGATACGCTCCGGCGCACGCGGCAACCAGGTTTTTTCCGGTTGGTCGGCCCGTTTGCTGTCCGCTTCGCTGCGTTGCAAGGTGAGGTTGGCGGTGACGCCAAGGTTGCTCCAGATGCCCGGCAAGTCCTGCAGGCGCTTGCTGCCGGCCAGCTCCAGCCCGTACAGCGTGGCGGTGCCCCCGTTTTGCGGCATGGTCACCGGCACGCCGTTTTCGAAGGTGGTGCCGGTCGGCACCAGGCCGCCGAGTGTGTTGTCGTTACTGGTCGCCGATTGCGAGGTGTAGATGAAGCCGGTAATGCGCTTGTAGTAGGTCGAGGCGCTGAGCACGCCGCCGTTGTGGTCGTAGAACTCGGCCGACAGATCGGCGTTGTCGGCCTTGCTCGGCTGCAGATCGGGATTGGGTTTGGAAATGCCCACCACGCGCTGGGTGTCGTCGATGGAGTACACCGTCTCGCCGGAAATCAGGCCAAAGGCCGGACGGCTGAAACTGCGGCGCAGCGAGGCGCGGTAGACGGAGAGATCGTCGGGCCGATAGTTGATGCTGATACCGGGCAGGACTTGCCCATAGGTGCTGCCGGTGCCGACGAAACCGCCGCTGGTGCCGTCGCCGCTGGATTGCCAGGAATCGGCCGAATAGCGGGTCAACTCGTAGCGCACGCCGGGCAGGATGCTGACCTGGCCGATGTGCAGTGCGGCCATCGCGTAGCCCGAATAGATCGCTTCGGTGCTGGAGGTGGTGTTGGCGTTGTAGTCATTGGCGGTGTAGACGCCCGCGCCGTTGGGGTCGTCGACGTATTTGTAGGGCAGGGCTTGCGCGCGCATCCAGTTGCGGTCCAGCAGCTTGAACGGACCTGCGTAGTGCCCATCGAAGGCGTTGTAGGTGAGGCGGCCGGGGATGGCGCTCAGCGGGGGGCCGCCAGCGGTGGGGAACGCGTAATTGGGGCCACCAAAATATGGCCCGTTGGTCACGAAGTTGCCGTCCTTGTGGAAAAACGGGTGGTCGTACGCACCGCGGTCGGAGTGATCGGCAGACAGGCCGACCTTGACGCTGTCCAGCACATCGCCATCGACCTGGTAGGTGATATCGGTGTGCGCGTTGACGCGGTTGTCGTGACTGCCGGCATCGTGGCCTTGCACTTTCCACAGCAGCGACGAATCCAGGTTGTAGAAGAAGTCCTTCAACGCCGCCGAGCTGGGGCCGATGCTGGGGTAGGTCGGGTCGCTGAGGTCGAAGGCGAAGCTGCCTGGGGTATAGCCATACAGACTGGCCGAGACATAATCCGGCCGGCTGCGCGTGCCACGCCCGACCGAAGCTCCGTAGTTCAAGCGCAGACGGTCCAGCGTGGTCTGGCCGCCAAGCTGCAAAGTCGCCAGTTTCTCGTCGATGTCGTGGGTATTGAAGTAGCCGCCGCGCACCGCCGTGGGTTGGTTGCGATAGGTTTCCAGGCGTGCGCTGGATTGATCCTGTTGCCCGGTGACGCCGTAGCTGCCGTAGATGGCGCGTGCATAGAGCGCACTGTTGTCGCCTTGCCAATCGAGCGAGAGGTTGCCGCCATAGCGTTCGATCTGGCTGGTGTACAGGCTGTATTTGTAGCGCGTGCTGATCAGCGGGCCGACAGCGCGTAGATCGGTTGCATTGGCCAGTGCGGGGTCGGCCGGCACGTATTTGCTGTTGGGCGCCGGTGCCTGCGCCATGTTGTCGTTCTTGCCGTAGTAGGCCGATGCGTACAGGCCAAAGGCATGGTCGCTGCCGAATTTCCAGGCGATCTCCTGCTGGAACGTGCCGCCGGTGTCCTTGCCGCCCAGATGCGAGGCCAGCGCGTTGAGCTGGCCTTGCGCGGTGCTCTTGGCATAAAACTCCTGGTCGAAATCGAACGCGTTGGGCGTGCGCATATCGATCGCACCGCCGATGGCGTCACCGGGCATGTCGGGTGTGGGCGACTTGGACACCTGCACCGATTGGATGCCGAACGGCGCCAGCATGTTCAAGGAGATCGCGCGCGTCGACGAGTCGGTTTCCGGCATGCCGAACCCGTTGAGCGTGTATGCGTTATAGCTGGCGTCCATGCCGCGAATGCTGACGTAAGCGTTCTCGCCGGTGGTGGCCTGGCCAAGATGCATGTCGCTGTAGGACGACAGCCCCGGCATATGCGCCACCACATCGGCAATGCCGCCGGAGGGGATGGCATCGATTTGCTGCTTGCTCATCACGCTGTTGACGCTATTGGACAGACGCTGTTCGCTGAGCGAGCCCGGCGCCGCGGCCTGCGTGGCTTGCACGTTGACCGAGTCCAGCGTGGTGGTGGTCATCTCGGCGGCGCACGCAAACGAGGGTGCGGAAAGCACCACTGCAATGGCGCAGCTCAAACGGTGGAAGGGGCGGTGAAACTGCATGCTGGGGGGCTCGCGTGATGGGAAAGGGAGGCCCGAACCCGGTCAACGGGCACGGGCATAGACTGCCGACGCCTTCCATTGCGATGGGTCTGTTGCGTGGGGTGGCTTGCGCTAGCGCGCGTGGTGCTGCGCTCAGTGATGCAGGTCCACGCCGTCGCAACGCACGCCCGGACGTTGCGGATTGCAACGTGCCACGGCATCGCCATCGAAGCGCACCACGTAGCCGTTGTCGGCCGGCTCGTTGGGCGGGAAGTCGGTGCTGAGCAATTGCGCGCCGCTGGCCAGCATGGCGTCGCGCCGGGACGTGTCGTTGTGCTGTGCTTCTTTCAAGTCGGCATCGGTACGCGTACGCACCAGATAGCCGGCCTTGACCAGCTTCTTGATTTCATCGGCAGGTCCGTCGTTGCGTTCGATGAAGGCGGCATCGTCTTCGCCAGGCGCTGCATTGGTAAAGCACACGCGGCCGCGCAGCGATGGGTGGCCGGGCAGGTAGCTGGCGCCGGCAACACGTTGGTCGAGCAGGAACACCACCTTGCCGCGCGCCTGGGCCAACGACGGCCAGCCATGCGCGAGCACGCCAGCATTGAGCGTGCGCGCGCTGCCACGCACTTGATCGGGGCTGATGTATTCACCGGGTTGGAATACCGAACGTAATTCGGCATCCAGCGCGTCCATCGCCTTCGCATCGAACGGTTCGGGTTGCACGGTGGGAAACGCCAACTGGATTGGCGACTGCTTGGTTTCGAGCAGGATGAAGATCGGCACATGGTCCGGGTGCTGCTTCGACCAGGTGCGGATTTCCTGCAGGCAGGCAATCAACGGTTGGCAGTTGCTGTGCTGGTCCAGATCCTGCACATGCATGACCTTGAAGCCGGGCCTGTCCATCACCCCAATGGGCGCGCTCGCCGGTGCGGCCGGCAGGCCGGCCTTGGCGATCTGCGCAACGATGGCCGGGTGCGCGTAACGCCCGCCCTGTGCATCGGCGAAGACGTCCAGTTCGAGTTGGCGGACGCCATCGTCGAGTTGCTGCGTCAATGCGGGATGGCGGTAATCCAGCGCGGCAAACAGTGCTGGGTCGAGTTGCTTCAGCAACGCCGCTTCGCTGGGCGCAAAGCCCGCGTGGTAGCTGTTGTGGCTACCGATGTACTGCAGATCGGTGAGGCGCGGCGCAGCCTGCGCAACAAGACTGCTCAGCAATAGCACGGTAAAAATGGCGGGGCGCGGGGTATTTCTTCGCTTTGCACGCATCAACTTCGTTCTGCGATTGATACCTGACGTAACAGCAGTAAACGCGTGAAAAAGAGGCATGCAGCACAGCCAGAAAGCGATGAGGTCGCCATCATCGCGGCTCAGTTTGACGCATATCTTTCCGCTGTGTGTCCGTGATGCGTCAGGCCTTGCCGCTGTGTGTTGGTGTCGTTTGCAAATCGCGACACTTTGTTATGGAACGGCGGTCTGCCGCAGCGCATGGGTCAGGAGCCGCGCCTGCAGGCGGTCGCCCAGGCTGCTTGGCGCATCGAGTGCCATGCGTTGCAGGCAGGCCACATCGGTGGCGTTGGATGCCTCGCGTGCGAGCAGTGCGCGAGACACGGTGGCGATTTTTCCGCCAGTGCTGGAGGTTGCGCGTTTGAGCCAGCCCAATGCGGGCAGCAGACGCTGCTCTATCTCGGTGAAGTCACTGCCGAGCGGGTAATCGGGCAGGCTGCCGTCACGCCGAAATGGCGCCAGCGCCTGTTCGAGTGCCTGTGGTGTGTTGCGTTGCGCACGTACCGGCACTACCGGCGCTGTGCGTAGCTTGCGCGATTGTTTGGCCTGGGCAAGCAGGTCGTGCTGGAAGCGGACATCGCAGATGGCGGCCATTTCCAGCACGCAGTCCTGATCGGTCTTGTGGCGCAGGTCGGCGATACCGTATTCGGTGATGTACAGATCGCGCAGGTGGCGCGCAATAGTGGTGTGGCCGTAGTTCCAGCGCACGTTGCTGGCCGTGTTTGCGCCCGCCTCGCGGGTGGCGCGCAGCATCAAGGTGCTACGTGCCTGCGGCAACGCATGTGCCATCGCCACGAAGTTGTATTGCCCGCCAACGCCGGACACGATGCGGCCATCCTCCAGTCCATCGGACACCGCTGCCCCCAACGCTGTCGCCATCATGCAGGAGTTGAAGAAGCGTGCATCCTTGCGCTTCAACCGACCCAACGCTTCGTTGCCATCGTAGAGCTGATTGATCTCGCTGATGCGACGCATGCCGATCGCCGCGCGTGTCGGCGCATCCAGATCGCGCAGCCATTGATAAAGCGCAGGCGAGCCGAGATAGAACGCGCCATGCAGAAACTCGCCCTCGTCCGCCAGGCGTGCGTAATCGGTTGCGTCGGCGCTGCCATCGGCGATGCGCTGCATCAGCGGCAGATCGTCGTGCACCTTGCGCCGGATCACGCCGCTATCCACCAGTTGCTTGAAGCCTTCGTTGAGCATTTCGCTGCAACCGTACAAGCCGATGGCGAACGGCTCCAGGCCGCCGCTGGCCTGCACGGCCGGGTGGCGTTCCAGTGCCGGATCCAGTGCATGCAGCACGCGGCGATAGGTCGCGTTGTCGGTATGTCGCAGCACCAACGCATGGCTCAGCGCGTCGGCGAGCGTGCCGATGCCGATCTGCAAGGTGCCGCCATCGCGCACCAGCGTGCTGGCATACAGGCCAATGGCGTAGTCGATACTATTCACCGGCTGTCGCGGCAAACCGAACAGGTGTGGTGAGGGGCCCGGTAGATCGATGATGAGATCGAAGAACGCGGCATCCACTGCTGCGGTCCCACCCAGCCACGGCAGTTGAGGGTCCACTTCCGCCACCAGCATCGGCCGCGGCAAGCCGAGCGCCTGCACCGCATCCAGCGTGTCGTGGGTGATGTCGTTGTTGCACGATAACGACAGCCGCGTGCCGCCGGGTTCGCGCGCCACTTTTTGCACGATCAGATTGGGTGCGCGTTGCGCTACCGCTGCGGCGGCGTGCGTGTAGTTCAGACTCGTGTAGTCGGCCTGGGCCTGGGTGGAATGCAATAGCCCGCCGGACTGCATGTAGAACTCTTCCACTTGCACATGCGCGGGCAGGGCGTCGTGCAGCATGGCGTCGACATACGCAAGGCGCGGAAAATCGTCACCGAAATGGCGGGCGATGAACGGTGCGGCAAAGCGTGCTTCGAGTCCGGCACCCGGCTTGGGCGGGTTGAGCGATAACGCCGTGTAAAGGGCCAGTGGCCGCGACGGCGTGTCCTTGAGTTGCGCATATAGCGCGTTCAGCAGCCGGTGCGGCTTGCCGATGCCCAGCGGTGCGCCGACGCGCAGCGGGCCGTCGATACGTTGCAGGATGTGCGAAACCGCGGTGCTCAACTCAGTGACATGTGTGCTCATGCGCGAGAGCGTAGCCGAAAGCGTTGTCGTGCATGCACCGACAGCTGTCGGGCCAGGCCTGACACCGCGCAACGAATTACTACTGCAGAAATTACAACTCGGTAACACACGGCTCATGGTCACTTAATCGAACCAGCCCAGCATGCGCTGCATGATCATCACCGCGCCTTCCCGGTTGTACTCCCGCCCTGCATTTGCCAGTGCCAGCCTGATCGAGGTTGGGCACGCACAGCGCCAGGAGGCCGAACGCTTTATCGCTGCGGTCTATCTGCGGCGCTACGGCGCGCAGTTGCGCAGCTTTCTGCCGCAGCTGCTGGTTTACCGCGATGCGGATGGCGCACTGATGGCGGCAGTGGGGATGCGGCTCGGCAGCGCTGGTAGCTTGTTCGTGGAGCAGTATCTCGACGAACCTGCCGAGTCGGCGTTGGCTGCCCGCATGGCTGCGCCGGTGGCGCGCTCCGGGCTTGCCGAGGTGGGTAACTTTGCGGCGATCAGTTCCGGCAGTGCACGCGCACTGATTCCGCAAATGACCCACGCGCTGCACAACGCCGGCGTGCGCTGGGTGTTGTTCGCTGCGACTCGTGGCCTGCGCAATACCTTCGATCGGCTACAGCTAGGGACGGTGGTGCTGGCGCCTGCCGTGCAGTCACGCCTTCGCGACGATGACACCGACTGGGGCAGCTATTACGCCACCCAACCGCAGGTGGTATGCGGCGACGTCGCCGCCGGGCATGCATTTTTGCTGGAGCGGCAGGCGCTGCGTACCCAGGCCGCACGCCCGGGCATCGAAACGTTGCCGTACCTGATGGGAGTGGGTGCATGAGCGCACGATTTGCCCAATTGCTCGCTGAGCCACACGGGCCTGCACCGCGGGTGCTGAGCGCTACCAGTAGCCTGGGCGCGCAGACCTTGGCCGACGCGGTCGCGCGGTTGGCAGCGCGCCTGCAGACCGCCAGCCTGACGCGAGTGGCCAGTCGGCTGGACAACGGTCCGGACTGGTTGATCCTGGACCTGGCGCTACGTCTGATCGACGCCGTGCACGTGCCATTACCGACGTTCTTCTCCGATGCACAGGCACTGCATGCGCTGACCTCCAGTGGCGCGCAATGTGTGGTGACCGGTGCCGCCGCCGCCGCGCCGCCGGGGACCAGCGGTTTGCTCCCAGCGCTGCAGCAGGATGCGCTGCGCTTTTGGCGGGTGGCTGCGGTCGTCGAGCAGCCTGCACTGCCGGATGCCACTGCCTGCATCACCTACACCTCCGGCACCACCGGTCGCCCCAAGGGCGTGTGCCTGTCGGCTGACAGCTTGCTCACGGTGGCGGCGTCGCTGGTGGATGCCTCGGCTGCTATCGCACCGCGTCGGCATCTTTGCCTGATGCCGTTGTCCACCTTGCTGGAGAACGTGGCCGGGCTTTACGCGACCTTGTTGTCCGGTGCGCAGGTGGCATTGCCGTCGCTGGCGCAGATCGGTTACACCGGCGCCAGCGGTCTGGATGTGCCTACGCTGCTGCGCTGCCTGCACCAGTATCAACCCGAGAGCGTCATCCTGGTGCCGCAGTTGCTGCTCGCCCTGGTCAGCGCTGCCGAACAAGGCGTGGCCCTGCCGGCATCGTTGCGCTATATCGCCGTCGGTGGCGGGCACATCGGCCCGAGTTTGCTCGCGCGTGCAGCGGCGTTGGGGCTGCCGGTGTTCGAAGGCTACGGTCTGACCGAATGCGGCTCGGTGGTCTGTCTCAACCGGCCGGGCGCAGCGCGTGCCGGCAGTGTCGGCCAGCCCTTGGCGCACGCGCAGGTGCAGATCGTCGATGGCGAAATTCAAGTCGATGGCATGCAGGCACTTGGGTATCTGGGTGAGGACGCGCCACCACCAGGGCCGGTGCGTACCGGCGATCTGGGGCATGTGGATCAAGACGGTTTCGTGCATATCACCGGGCGTCGCAAACATGTCTTCATCACCGCGTTCGGCCGCAACGTCTCGCCCGAATGGGTAGAAAGCGAGTTGCTGCAGCATCCGTTGCTTGCGCAGGCGGTGGTGTGGGGCGAGGCACAGGCCGACAACGTCGCGGTGCTATGGCCGCGCCGGCCCGACAGCGATGACGCCGCGCTCGCCAAGGCGCTCGCCGAGGTCAATGCCGGCTTACCCGACTACGCACGCGTGGCGCGCTTCGTCCGGGCCGATGCACCTTTCAGTGCACGCGAAGGCCTGCTCACGGCCAACGGGCGCCCCCGCCGCGACGCGATCCTCGCGCGCTATCAATCTGCCGTCGATCGCAGTTACCGGTCGCCGCCTACCGTCGTCTCTCAAGGAATTTTTCCATGACGTTTTATGCATCCCTGCTGGCACAGACCCAGGCCGAACGCGAGCGCATGACCCAGGTGCCGATCATCCAGGCGGCACTGGCCGGCAACATCGCCCGCGCCGACTACGTTGCATTTCTCGGCCAGGCCTATCACCACGTGCGGCATACCGTGCCGTTGCTGATGGCCTGCGGTGCACGCCTGCCGGCGCGGCTGGAATGGCTGCGCGAGGCCATCGGTGAATACATCGAGGAGGAGATGGGGCACCAGGAGTGGATCCTGGACGATCTGGTGGCGTGCGGGCAGGCGCGCGAAGCGACCGTGCTCGCCGGCCCGTCGCTGGCCACCGAGTTGTTGGTCAGCTACGCCTACGACACCATCCAGCGCGGCAACCCCGTCGGCTTCTTCGGCATGGTGCTGGTGCTGGAAGGCACCAGCGTGGCGTTGGCCACGCGTGCGGCCAACAGCATTGCGCAGTCGCTGGAATTGCCACGCAATGCCTTCAGCTATCTGTTGTCGCATGGCGATCTGGATATCGAGCATGCCGGGTTCTTCGAGAAGCTGATGAACCGGCTCGATGACCCACTCGACCAGCAGGCGGTGGTGCATGCGGCCAAGCGTTTCTATGTGCTGTACGGCGATCTGTTTCGCACCCTGCGCAGTGCAGGCGCGCGTCTGGCGGAGGCGGCGTAATGGATCTCCACGGCAAGTGCATCATCCTGACCGGCGCCACAGGTGGCATCGGCAGCGCACTCTGTGCCGGCCTGGTCGAGGCAGGTGCAACCGTCGTTGCAGTGGGACGGACAGAGGAGACCTTACGGCGGCTGGCTGCCGCGCATTCGGCTGGGCGCGTGGTGCCGGTGGTGGCGGATCTGGCCAGCGAATCAGGCCGTGCCGTGTTGCTGGCACGTACGCATGAGATGCGCCCGGCACCGTCGGTGCTGGTGCTTGCGCATGCACAAAGCCACTTCGGATTGCTGCAGGACCAAGACCCGGCGGATCTGGCCGCATTGGTGCATCTGAATCTCACCGTGCCGATGCTGCTGGTGCAGGCGCTGTTGCCGGCCTTCGCACGCCAGCCGGATGCAGCGATGGTGGCGGTCGGCTCCACCTTCGGCAGTATCGGTTTTGCCGGTTTTGCCGGCTACAGTGCCAGCAAGTTCGGTCTGCGTGGTCTGTTCGAAGCGCTGGCGCGCGAGCATGCCGGTGGCAGCGTGCGTTTTCAGTATCTATCGCCGCGTGCCACGGCCACTGCGTTCAATCCTGCGGCGGTGGATGCGCTCAATGCGGAGCTGGGGACAGCGGTGGATCGTGCCGAGGACGTGGCCGCGGCGCTCTTGCAATCCATCGTGCGCGGCGATGCACGGCGTCAGTTGGGGTGGCCGGAAAAGCTGTTTGCCCGGCTCAACGGGCTACTGCCCGAACTGGTGGACCGCGCCTTGCGCAAACAGCTTCACCTCATCCGTCGCCATGCGCGGCCCAGCGGCACCGCCGCCACACAGGAGTTTTCGCATGAACCGCAGTTGCCGTAAGTCGCGCATCTTCAGTGCGCTGGGATTGTGCATGATCGCCGGTACCGGGTGGGCGGCCGGTCTGTCGCCGCAGGTGGCGCAACTGCAGGACCGCTGGGCGGTGATCACCTATCAACTGCCAAAACCGCAGCGGGGTGTCGCATTGGAAGCACTCGCACAGCAGTCCGATCAGGTATGCCATGCCTTGCCAGACGATGCAGATGCGTTGATCTGGGACGGCATCGTGCGCTCGAGTCTGGCTGGAGAAAAAGGCGGCCTGGGGGCGTTGGCGCAGGTCAAACGTGCGCGCAGCGATTTCGAAGAAGCGATCAAGCGCGCTCCGCGCGCGCTCGATGGCGCGGCCTACACCAGCCTGGGGGCGTTGTATTACCAGGTGCCAGGTTGGCCGATCGGCTTTGGCGACGATGCCAAGGCGCGCACGTTGCTCTATCAGGGCTTGGCGATCGACCCTGACGGACTGGACAGCAATTACTTCGTCGGTGACTTCCTGCGCGACCAGAAGGACTGGGCTGGGGCAGCAAAAGCGTTCGAAAAGGCCGCTGCCGCAGCACAACGTCAGGGCCGGCAAGTTGCCGACGCCGGCCGACGCAAGGACATTGCCGCCAAGCTGGCAGATGTGCGGGCGCAGCTTGCCAAGCAGTGAGCAGACTTACAGACTGGCTCGCATGCGCATTCTGCTGGTTGAAGACGATCTCTCACTGGGCGAGGGCATCCGCACCGCATTGCGGCGCGCCGCCTATGCAGTGGACTGGGTGCATGACGGCGTCAGTGCGTTGATGGCGCTACAGGAGGAGACCATGGATCTGGTCATCCTGGATTTGGGATTGCCGCGCATGGATGGCATCGAGGTCATTCGCACCGCACGTGCGCGTGCAGTGGACACGCCGATTCTGGTACTCAGCGCACGTGAGCGTGCAGCCGACCGCGCGCTTGGCCTGGATGTCGGTGCAGACGATTATCTGGGCAAGCCCTTCGACACCACCGAACTGTTGGCGCGCACGCGGGCCTTGTTGCGCCGCTCCGCCGGGCGCGCGCAGCCGGCACTGCAGGCCGGTGCGCTACGGTTGGATCCGGCCGGCATGTCGGTGCGCTGGCATGGCCGCGATCTGGATCTGACCCGTCGTGAGTTCGCACTGTTGTGGCTGCTGATGGAGCAACGTGGCCGGCCGATCGGTCGCGAACGCATCCAGCAACATCTCTATGGGTGGGACGAAGATGTCGCCAGCAATGCGGTGGACGTGCATGTGCACCAGTTGCGTCGCAAGCTGTCGGCAGCCGTGATCCGCACCGTTCGCGGCATTGGTTACGCGCTGGACGAACAGGCCGCACAGGCCGCTGCGGCCCCGCCACAGGCACCGCAATGAACTCGATTCGGCGTGTGTTGTTGCTGGCCTTGCTGGGCCTGTTGTCGTTGCTGATGCTGGCCGCTGCCGGTTTCAGCTATCGGGCGGGACTGCAGGAGGCCGGCGAGATGTTCGATGCACGCCTCGTGCAATCGGCACGCGTGCTGCTTTCGTTGGTGGATCAACCCCTGGACGATCTGCGAGCAGGCGAGCCGATCGTGATCCGCGGATGGCATGGGCAAGCGCAAGGCGTGGGCGAAGCATTGGCGTTCAACGACGGCCATGCCTACGAGACCAAACTGGCATTCCAGGTGCGCAACGCCGCCGGTGCGCTGCTCTTGCGTTCTGACAGCGCACCGGCGCAACCACTGGCACCGCTGCGTGCCGGCTATGCAGACGTACAACGTGCCGATGGCCAGTGGCGCACATTCACCCTGCGCTCGCCGGGCGGGCGCTGGTTCCAATCGGCCGAACGCGCCGATATTCGTGAGGAGCTTGCCGAAGACATCGCGCTGGGAACCTTGGTGCCGTTGCTGATTGCCCTGCCCTTGATGGGGTTGTTGATCTGGGCCGTGGTGAACTGGGCAATGCGCTCGCTGGTGCGTGTCTCCGACGAGATCGGCGAGCGCGACCCCAAGCGCTTGCAGCCGCTGCAGCCGCAGCATATGCCACGCGAGGTGCACGGCCTGGTGCGCGCGGTCAACGGATTGATGGACCGTGTGCAGGATGGCCTGGAACGGGAACGTCGCTTCATCGCCGATGCCGCGCATGAGCTGCGGACACCGATCGCGGCACTCAAAGTGCATGCGGCCAACCTGCGCCTTGCTGCCAATGCAGAGGAACGCGATGAGTCGCAGCAGCAACTCGATGCCAACGTGCTCCGCATCGAACGCATGATCGCCCAGCTGCTGGCCCTGAGCAGGGTCGAAGCGGTGGCTGCGCTGCCACAGCGCAGCGTGAGCCTGGACACTCTGGTACGCAGCGAGTCCGAAGATGTGCTGGCGCTGGCGACGCAGCGCCAGCAGGCAGTGGAGCTGGCACTGCAGCCGGTGATGGTCATCGCCGATGAAACCGCGTTGTCGTTGCTGCTGCGCAACCTGCTGGAGAACGCCGTGCGCTACACACCGGCGGGTGGCCGCATCCGGGTCAGCACGCACCACGTGCCGCTGCCGACCCTGATGGTGGAAGATTCCGGTCCCGGCATCCCGGAAGCGGCGCGCGCACGTGTGTTCCATCGTTTCCATCGCGAACTGGGCACCGGTGTGGAGGGCAGTGGGCTGGGTTTATCGATCGTGCACGACATCGCCGTGGCACACGCCGCGCGCGTGCAGCTGGATGCGTCGCCCACGTTGGGTGGCTTGCGCGTCAGCGTGCAATTTGCCGGCAACCCGATCAGCTGACAGACGATCCGTCGGCGAGGGCGGCATCATACCGACGAACGGCGCTTGACATCGGATCCGTTTACGCGCGTAATCGATAAAAATTACGGGTGTAATCGCATGTCGATCAGTGAAGCCGAAGCAGTGGTGATGCAGGTGCTCTGGGATGGCGCACCGCGCACGGCAGAAGAGGTGATCGCCGCGTTGGCGCACACCGGCTGGGCCGAGCCAACCATCAAGACCTTGCTCAACCGGCTGCTCACCAAAGGCGCCGTTGCCGCAGAAAAACACGGCCGCAAATATCACTACGCGCCGCTGCTGGCGCGCGCGCAATGGGTACAGCAGCAGAGCGAAGGACTACTGCAGCGGTTGTTCGGCGGGCGGGTTGCGCCACTGGTGGCGCACTTCAGCGAACGCGGGAAACTCAGCGCATCGGACATTGCCGAATTGAAGCGCCTGCTCAAGGAGTTGGACGATGCACCTTGACCTGCCATTGCTGTTGCGTGTCACGCTGTATAGCAGTGTCGCGCTACTCATTTGTCTGGTGCTGCGTCGCGCGCTGCGTGCCTGGCTGGGCGCAATATCTGCGTATGCGCTCTGGGCCGCTGTGCCGCTCGCAGTGTTGGCAGCTTGCATGCCGCGGCCGCCGATAGCGACAGCATTGCCGAAGATGCCGGCATTGGTCGCGATGCCGCTCACCTTGCAGGGGAATGAACACGTATGGGCCGGACAGCTGCTCGCTATCTGGTTAAGCGGTGCAGTTTCGATCGCCGTGGCGCTTTGGTGGCGCCAACGGAAATTCGTGCGCAGCCTGGGCGTATTGCATGTGCTCGACGGCGGGGTATGGGCGGCAACGCACGATGTGGGATTGCCGGTGTCGCTGGGTATCTGGCGCCCGCGCATCGTGCTGCCGATGGACTTCGACACGCGCTACACCGCCGCCGAGCGCAGCTTGATCCTGGCGCACGAGCGCCTGCATCTGCACCGTGGCGATCTGTATGCCAATCTGCTGGCCGCACTGTTGCTGTGCATCGGCTGGTGTAATCCGTTGATGCATCTGGCATGGCGCGCGTTCCGGCTGGATCAGGAACTGGCGTGCGACGCGGACGTCCTGACGCGCTACCCGGGCAAGCGCCGTAGCTACGCCACCGCAATGCTCAAGACCCAGTGCGGGGCAGCCTGGATGCCGACCACCTGCCATTGGAACGCGCCGCATGCACTCACCCAACGCGTGGCTGCCTTGTTGGGGCCTGCGGTGGACGTGCCGCGCGCGCGGTGGAACCTGCGTCTGGTGGTTGTATTGGCGGTGATGGTCAGCGGCGCCTGTTGGGCTTTCCAGCCTGCGCAGCTGCAGGGCAGGCACGTCCCTGGCAATGCGCTGGACTTCCACACCATGCAGCCGCCCAAGTATCCGCCTGACGCGGTCGCTGCTGGCCTGGCGGGATTTGTCGAACTGCAGATCGCGGTGAGCCCAACTGGAATGCCCGAGCACATCGCGATCGTGCGCAGCACCCCTGCTGGCGTGTTCGATCAGAGCGTGCTCGACACAGCACGCCACTGTCGCTTCACACCTGCGCTGGAGAATGGCAAGGCGATCGCGTCCGAGGTGCGCGTGCCGGTAAGGTTTGAATTGGATCCACCGGACGTGGCACCGGCACCTGCAGATATGGATGCCGATACCGACGCGGCTGGAATGCAACGGACTGCCGCACAGTCCGAGCGCGTTGCCAGCTGTGTCTCTGCGGGATGCGCGCCACGGGGCACGTCGCGATGAGCGGCCGTCTGGTCTGCAGCGTCGCACTGGCGCTTGCTGTGAGCAGCTGTGCCACCCATCAGGTCGTGGAGCAGGAGCGTAGCCAACGCGAGGATTCGGTGGATCAACGCATGCTGCCCTCGCAGCCGGATGGCGCTGGCACGGCGGGCATCGCATCCTACACGCTGGCGCCGACGCAGCGCTTTCGCATGCCGCGTGCGCTGCACAGCGAAGCGCCGGTACTGCCCGCCGATTCGCCGCGGCAGACCTTGGCGCCAACCACCGTCTGCGCGCACCTCATCCTGAGCGCGGAGGGCACGGTGCAGCGCGTCGAGCCGATGTCCGACCGCGACGAATGCGCCGCGGGACTACTGCCGGACAACGCCGATCTGATGCAAGCGGTGCGCACCACCGCGCAGCGATGGCAGTTCGTCCCAGCCGCGCTGTGTACCTATGCACCAGGTGTTGCGCAACCGGCCGCGCCGGACGACTGCACCGACGCTGCGCGGATCGAGCCGGTACCGGTGACGCTGTCGTTCGCGTTTACCTTCGAGGTGCGGCAAGGCAAGGTGAGTGTGCGGACCGGGAAGATCGCACGATCGCTGTAGCAGCCGTTGCGCGGCGTGCCGTGAAGGTGTGTTTGAAGGTGGCGACTTGACGCCAGCCAGCTCACGCTCAGCGCGTGCCACTGCAAAGGCGGGCAGTTAACTGAGTGACTGACGAGACGGACACCAGGCGTCACCGCTTGCATCGATGCCCGGATGACAACGCAGTCACCGCAAACGCCATACCAACGCCTACATCACCTTCAATCCAGCACATGCACGCTGTCGGCAATGCGCTGTACTTCATCGGGGTTGTGGCTGACGTAGAGCATCGGCAGGCGAATCTCGTCGCGTACGCGCTGCAGGTACGGGATCAATTCTTCGCGGCGCGCCTGATCCAGCGCCGACAGCGGTTCGTCGAACAGCAGGATCGCCGGTTGCGCCAGCAGGGCGCGGCCAATCGCCACGCGCTGCGCCTCGCCACCAGATAGGTTGCGCGGCCTGCGTTGCAACAGCGGCGCGATACCGAGCAAGGCCACCACATCGTCGAAGCCGAATGGTGCAGTGCCGCGCGCATGCCGGCCGTAGCGCAGGTTGCGGCGTACATCCAGATGCGGGAACAGCCGCGCATCCTGGAACACGTAACCGATCCGACGTTTGTGCGTGGGAAGGTCGATGCCCTGCCCGGCGTCGTACAGGCAGCGCCCATCGATACGAATATGCCCGGCATGCGGGTGCACCAAGCCGGCGATTGCATTGAGCACCGTGGTCTTGCCCGCGCCGGACGGACCCACCAGTGCGACCACGCGCGCGTCGTCGTGGATGCGGATGTGGCGGTCGAATGTGCCGCGTTGTAGGTGCAGATCGATATCCAGCATCAATCCTCCTCGTGCGGATGCGGCCGGCGTACCAGCCATTCGGACAGCAGCAGCGCTGCCAGCGAAATCGCCAGCGCCACGCCGGCCAGGCGCCAGATGCCCGATTCCATACCCGGTACCTGCATCAGCCCGTAAATGGCCGACGACAAGGTCTGCGTTTCGCCAGGGATGTTCGACACGAAGGTGATCGTTGCGCCGAACTCACCCAATGCCTTGGCGAACGCGAGCACCACGCCTGCGACCAGACCCGGCCAGGCCAGCGGCAAGGTGATGCTGAAAAATACCCGCCACGGCCCTGCGCCCAGCGTGGCGGCGGCAGCCTCCAGGCGCCGATCAGTGGCTTCGATGGACAGACGAATCGCGCGCACCATCAGCGGGAATCCCATCACCGCGCACGCGAGCGCCGCGCCGGTCCAACGGAACGCGAACTGGATGCCGAAGTGCTCCAGCAACCAGCTGCCCACCGCCCCCTGCGTGCCCAGCACCACCAATAGCGCATAGCCGGTGACCACCGGCGGCATCACCAATGGCAGGTGCAGTAGCGCATCCAGCAAGGCCTTGCCCGGAAAGCGCCGCCGCGCCAGCAGCCAGCCGCAGGCAATGCCCGGCGGCAGGCTGGCAAGCGCCGCGACGATCGCGACCTTGAGACTCAGGCCGATCGCGGTCAGCTCTTCCGTGGTGAACATCGACAAGCGGTGTGCCTCAATCCTTCAACGAAAAACCACGGCGCGCAAAGATCGCCTTGGCCGGCGTGCTTCCCAGCCAGGTCACGAATGCGGCAGTGGCGGGGTTGCGGCTGTTCTTCAATGCCGCAACCGGATACACGATGGCGTCATGGCTGTCGTCGGGGAAGGTGGCGACCACGCGCACCTTGGCATCGGCGCGTGCGTCCGAGCCATACACGATGCCCAGCGGTGCTTCGCCGCGCGATACCAGCATCAGCGCTGCGCGCACGCTTTCCGATTCGGCAAGGCGGTTGCTGACGCTGTCCCATTGGCCGAGCTTGCGCAACGCAGCTGCGGCGTATTTGCCGGCCGGCACGCTGGCGGTCTGGCCAACGGCCAGGCGCCCGTTCTCGCCAAGTGCTTTGGCAATGGCACCAGGCGTGCGCAGGTTCACGTGGAGTGTGCTGTTCGCCGGTGCGACCAATACCAGCGTGTTGCCGAGCAGGTTGTGTCGCTGCGCGGGCAGCACCAGGCCACGCTGCTGCAGATAGTCCATCCACTCCAGGTCGGCCGAAAAAAACACGTCCGCCGGTGCACCTTGTTCGATCTGGCGTGCCAGCGCAGAACTCGCCGCATACGACACCCGCACCGGCGTGCCAGTTGCCTTCTCGTATGCGACCGCGGCTTCGTCCATCGATTCTTTCAAGCTGGCGGCCGCAAACACCGTGACCGGTGCGGTCTGCGCACTCGCCAGCATGGGGAGTGACAGCATCAGCACGCACACCGCGCGCTGCCAGAAACCGATCATGCGCATGGGAAGCTCCTCATCAGGTAGCCCTGATCATAGCGGCTACGCGATGCGCACCGCGTGGCGAGGCTGTGCCCCCGCTACAGAACCACTCCGCTGCAGCGGCCGGCCTGAAGATTGGTCTGCAACGCCGGACCGATCAACTTGGGCTCGGGCAAGCTGGCGTCGCGCGCCTGCCGCTGCGCCACGAAGGTCTCGACATCCACGCCGTCGCGCACGTGGATATTGCTGCGCCGCTGTTCGCCAATGCTGGTCTGATGCGCCACCGCCCGCCCGCCCGGGCCGTAGTCGTGGCAAACGAAAACGCGGGTGCTGTCCGGCAGCGCGTACAGGCGCTGGATCGACGCAAACAACTTGCGCGCATCGCCGCCGGGGAAATCGCAACGCGCCGTGCCCGCATCGGGCATGAACAACGAATCGCCAGGAAACAGCGCATCGCCGATCAGATACGCAATGCTGTCGCTGGTGTGGCCGGGCACTGCGATGACGCGTGCTTGGATATCTCCAAGCATGAAGCGCTCGTCATCGGCAAACAGATGATCGAACTGCGAACCATCGGCACGAAAGTCCTCCGGCAACGCGTACTGGGGTGCGAGGGTCTGCTGCACCTGGCGAATGCCTTCGCCGATGCCAACACGCGCCTGCGGCCAGTGCTGTTTCAGCCACTGCGCAGCAGACAGGTGATCGGCATGCGCATGGGTTTCCAACAGCCACTGCAGCTGCCATCCGTGCTGCGCGATGGCCGCGAGGATGGCTTGCGCCGCGTGGGTGCCGATGATGCCGGTATCGGCCGCGTAGTCCAGGGCTGGGTCGATCACTGCCGCCGCACCGGTGGCCGCATCGGCGACCACGTAGGTGAAGGTGTTGCTGTCGGCATGAAAGAACGCAAGCACCTGGGGCTGCATCGGCGTCTCCACGTCAGGGGCTGGCCAGCGCTGCGTTGATGATGGCAGCGAGCCGGTCACCGGCGATGCGCAACTGCGTTTCTGCGATCGGGCGGTAGGTGGCGATATACGTAGGGGGCAACACGTGTGCGCTCGGGTACACACCCGGCGTGATGGCGATCTTGCACGAGGCCTGGGCCCATGCCGCAGCCGGCGGTGGCAGTACTGGAGATACCGCGGCAGCCGCTGGTAGGGCAAGCAGACGTTGCAGGTAGGCATCGTCGCTCAGATGGCTGTCGTTGAGCATGCCGCTGTCCCACAGGGAATGCAGGTTGCTGCCCTTGCCATCGATCTGCAGTTGGAAGTCGTTGCCGCCCTTGTCGTGCGCGTAGCCGGCGTGCATCGGCTGATGGATGTCGCCGACAAAATGCACCACGAACTTCAAGGCTTGGCGGCGCACGTCCAGTGGCTGTTTGCGATCTGCGAGCAGGGCGGTTTGCTGGTCGAGCGCGGCAATCACGCAGTTGCCGTCCGGGCAGTCGCGCGGCGGCGAATACGTGCAGTCGTGTTCGCCCAGATTGACGTAGTGCCACGGCCCGGAGCGCTTGCCCAGGTCGGGGTCGTGCTCGCGCAACTCATCGGCCCAGGAGGCCACACCGTGCAGCGTGGGGTCTGGCTCGCCGGCCAGCAATTGCGCCACCTGCGCACGTGCCTGCGGGCTCAGTTCGGTTTCGGCGATGCGCGCCACCAGACGGTGGCCTTGCGGACCCCAGGCCAACGCGGTGGTGGGGTGGATCGCGGCGGCCAGTGCCGTCGCAATAACGAATGCTGGGGGGAATAAATTTTTCATTCCGCGATTGTACGCATCGGTCCGGGACGGTTTGATGGCCGTTTCGGACCTGCGACAGCCACGCCTCAGCATGGCGCCGGCACTGCGTAGACAGGCGAACAATCCCTGGCGCACAGTCCGTTGGGCGGGCGTGGACGCCGAGCTCAGGACCGCAATGTACGAGCGGTATGTACCGCACCGAGCGCCGGCCGCGTCGTCTGGCGGTTGCGCAGTCGTTTTGTTAGCCGCTCTTAGTAATACACCAGGTACGACACGCCATAGGTCAGTGGGTCGATCCGCGCCTTGCCCAGCCGCGCACCGTTGAAGTCGACGTTGCTGCGCGAATCGGTCCAGCGTGCATCCACGCGCAGGCCGCTGCGCTCGTTGAAGATGAAGTCCACGCCAACATGCGCGGTGGCGCCGACCGAATCGCTGAAGCGCAGATCGCCGTTGCCAAATGTCGGCTCGGTGTCTTCGCCCAGGAACGTGGTGTAGTTGATGCCCACGCCCACGAACGGCGAAACCGTGCCATAGCCGTTGATGTGGTACTGCAACAGCACGCTCGGCGGTACCGACCAATAGCTGCCCACCTTGCCGCCGCCCTGCAGTTCGAACTCGTGCTTGCCCGCCACTGCCGCATGCACTTCGAGTCCCAGGTTGTTGCGCAGGAAGTATTCGTAGGTGAACGACAACGTCGGCGCGCCCTTGATGTCGGCCTGCGCGCCGCCGAAGGTGCCGCTGTTGGACTTGGGCGAGACATAGCCGGCGCCGTAACCGGTCGTCCAATGGCCGGCCGACTGGGCGAAGGCGGGTGCGGCCGAGGCGGCCAGTGCGATGGCGAGGGCGGTGCGAGTCAGCGTGTTCATGGAATCCCCGGTAAGTCGAACAGACGGTCGACGTGACCGACCTGTCCGCAACTCCGGCGGTGGATGCACGTCCCTGGGCAGCAAGTGTGCCAGAGATGCGCCGCCCACGCCGCAGGGGATCAGAACCGGTGCACGTAGGCCACGCCGTAGACCAGCGGGTCGATGTTGACTGTGCCAATGCGGTTGCCATCCAGGCGCGCTTCGCTCTCGATATCGATCCAGCGCAGGTTGACGCGGAGTGCGCCGCGCTCGCCGAGCGTGTAGTCCATGCCGGCATGCAATGCCACGCCCCAGCAATCGCCCAACTCTAAATCGCTGCCGGCCAGCGCGCGGCGGGTGTCGGTGCTGAAGAACCGCGTGTAGTTGATGCCGACGCCAACGAATGGCGAGAGCTTGCCCTGGCCGTTGAAGTGATACTGCAACGAGATCATCGGCGGCAGTTGCTTGGTGCTGCCAACCCGGCCCAGGCCGCGGATCGCGATGTCGTGCTCGAACGGCAGCGCCGCCAGCACTTCGACGCCCAGGTCGTGGGCGATGAAATATTCCGCCGTGAACGTGGGTTTGATGTCCTTGCCCACTTCCGCCTTGAGCGTGCCACCGGCCAGGCGGCCGTTGTCGGACTTGGGAGCGACCTGATGGGCGCCGACGGCAACGGTCCAGTCGCCTTTGGATTGCGCCAGTGCGGGGAGGCTGATGAACGCGGCGGCGAGGCCGGCGAGCAGAAGATGAGCGCGCAGACGCATAGGATTTCTCGTTGGGTGCAATGGATGCAGGAAGTCTTGCGGCGCGGCGTCGCCGCTGCCTTGATCCTGATCAATTCGGCCGCGCGCTCCGGCGGCCGGTCGTGCGGTGACTTGCTGCAAGCCACGCCGACGGCAGCGTGCGCGGCGAGCGGCTGGCTGCAGTGACGCATTGCATCTGCAGCATCGCGTGATGCACAGGCATCAGTGGCGGCGGGGAGGAGAACGAACGTGCGCGTTGGCGTCGATAGCGAAGCGATTGTCTGCGCGAGCTGCACTCACCTGGTCCCACGCAACTGCCGTGTGCCTATCCACTTTGTGTACCGCCAAGCCGTGATGGCTGACGATCAGCCACGTGCGCGCGCGTCATGCCAAGCAGAGGCCCCAGGTGACGGTGGGGGTCTCAACGGGCAGGGGCAGTATCGATATCCACGCGGTGCGGAAATCCCACTGTGCGGGGTGCATGAATACGCTTTTCAGTGCATCAGCCTGTATCTAAGTAATTGAAATTGATGAACTATCGTGGTCTTGCGTTGGCGATGCATGCAGCTGGCCCGAGGCCATCGACCATCGATCGGCAACCGATGCCATGACGGGAGCCATGGTCGGTTCTGCTTGCTCACTCCGATCGACTGGGCGCAACTGCGGGGGCGGTTCCTCACGACGCGTGGCGCTTGGAGCGCCTGTCCCCGCCACTGGCTAACCAATCCCCAATCCACCGCCCGCAACACACGGCTGCGGACAAGTGACGCTGCTAGAATGACAGCCCCTTTCCATCCGCCGCGCTGTCGCGGCTGCAGGAGCTAGTGAACATGGCAATCAAGGTTGGCATCAACGGATTCGGTCGCATCGGCCGCAACGTGCTGCGCTCTGCGGTGCAGAACTTCGCCAATGACATCGAGATCGTGGCCATCAATGACCTGCTCGAGCCCGACTACCTGGCCTACATGCTGCAGTACGACTCGGTGCATGGCCGCTTCAAGGCCGACGTTTCGGTCGACGGCAACACGCTGATCGTCAATGGCAAGAAGATCCGCCTGACCCAGGAACGCGACCCGGCCAACCTCAAGTGGGATGCCGTCGGCGCCGAGGTGGTGATCGAGTCCACCGGCCTGTTCCTGACCAAGGACACCGCGCAGAAGCACATCGACGCCGGCGCCAAGAAGGTGATCCTGTCGGCCCCGTCCAAGGACGACACGCCGATGTTCGTCTACGGTGTCAACGACAAGACCTACAACGGCGAGGCGATCGTCTCCAACGCCTCGTGCACCACCAACTGCCTGGCACCGCTGGCCAAGGTCATCAACGACAAGTGGGGCATCAAGCGCGGCCTGATGACCACCGTGCACGCGGCCACTGCGACGCAGAAGACCGTGGACGGCCCGTCCAACAAGGATTGGCGCGGCGGCCGCGGCATCCTGGAAAACATCATTCCGTCCTCCACCGGCGCGGCCAAGGCCGTGGGCGTGGTGATCCCCGAGCTCAACAAGAAGCTCACCGGCATGAGCTTCCGCGTACCGACCTCGGACGTGTCAGTGGTCGACTTGACGGTTGAACTGGAAAAGCCGGCGACCTACGCCGAGATCTGCGCCGAAGTGAAGGCACAGAGCGAAGGCGCCTTGAAGGGCGTGCTGGGTTACACCGAAGACAAGGTCGTGGCTACCGACTTCCGCGGCGAAACCTGCACCTCGGTGTTCGACGCCGACGCCGGCATCGCGCTGGACTCGACCTTCGTCAAGCTGGTGTCCTGGTACGACAACGAGTGGGGCTATTCCAACAAGTGCCTGGAAATGGTGCGCGTTGTCGCCAAGTAAGCCGTCACGCCGGCGACAAAAAAAAAGCGCCTACGGGCGCTTTTTTTGTGCCTGCCGGGTGGCATCGGCGCGGCGGAGCACCGATGCTGAGATCACTCGGCTTGGATGCGCATGTCCTCGCCGCTGCCGGTGACCTTGACCCGGCTGCCGACCGCGAGCCCGGCCACTTCGGCGCTGGGCTTGGACACCACCACCTGCGACTTGTTGTCGAAGCGGATCTTCACCATGTAGTGCGCGGCCGGGCCATTGCCGGCGATCTTGGCGCCCGCGCTGCGGCCCGCAGCCTCGCCGGCTCCGGCCACCAGCGCCGTGGTGCCGATGCCGGCGGAGTCGGCCTTGCTGCTCTTGATGCCGAAGACGCTGCCGGCAATGCCGCCGAGCGTGCCGCCCACGTCGGTCATCTTCCTGGTGCGTTCGGGCACGTCATCGCCCTTGTTCTCGATCGGCTCCAGCGCCACGATCGCACCGTGGCGTGGACCGGCGGCCAGCGCCGGGGCGCTCAGTGCCAGCAGCGTCAATGCGATCGCCGAGCAGGCGACACGGGCGAGCGGTTTCTTTGCGGTCATCTGTGTTGCCCCTGTAGGTATCAATCTAAAAGCCGGCCGGGCGCGGCGTCTACTTCTTCTTCTTTGGGCTGCCCCAGCCGCGGAAGTACGGCTTGCACTTGCTGCCGGCGAAGTCGTAGCGGGTGATGATGCCTTCGGCATTGGCGACGAAGGTGACCTCGCAATGGTACTCGGCTGGCACGAACACGGTCTGGCTGCGCTGGTTTTGCTCGAAGATCGGCGTGGGCGCGACGCCGTTGCCGCCGGGGGCCATGCCGATCACCCCGCCCTGCTCGGTCCAGTAGTCGGTTCGGTAATGCTCCTTGACACCGAAGTTGTAGGTGTAGGCGGTTTCGTGGGTTTCGGTGTTTTCCGAGGTGTACAGGCCGCTGTCCACCGGCCACTGCATCATCAGCTCGCTGGCATCGTGACCGATCCAACTGCGTGCGACCTCTTCTGGACTACTGAACATTCCCGCTGAAGCAACGGGAACGAAGCCGAGTACGGATGCGGCACACATTGCAGTCAAAAAAGGGGCGTGTTGCCGTACAGGCATTGCGGTGACCTCCTTGTACCAAAACACAGCTGCCAAATGCGAGATGCGCCCGTGGAAAAACTGCATCACGCTTACGCCTTCTACCATGCCGGAACGGTGCCCGCAAGCATCCGATTAGGTGCCGCCGTCTCGGTCGGGCTTGGATGTCCCTTGCGACACATCTGCCGACACGCTTGTCGGCGCCTGACGTCCCTACTCAGGTTTTGCATGCAATGCATAGACAGAACCGCTTTAAGTATTTAAGAAAGATAGTTGTGTGGGTCAATCTTTGGAGGACGTGCGCCTGGGTATCTGTTTTGCTGCTGACTTGTGCGCTGTCGATGTGAGCGATAGCCAATACGCAAATGACGCGTAACGGTGGGTCAATTGGTTGGCAGAAAGCGCCGAAACAACTGGAAAGGCCTTTATCCTGTTCTCCTTCTTT
The DNA here is from genome assembly GCF_002846205.1 of Xanthomonas prunicola. GTDB lineage: Bacteria > Pseudomonadota > Gammaproteobacteria > Xanthomonadales > Xanthomonadaceae > Xanthomonas > Xanthomonas prunicola. Next base: position 808,745 of record NZ_PHKV01000001.1, on the reverse strand, counting down.
GGCTTACGGTACCTTCGCGAGCTTGTTCAAGCTGGTGTCCTGGTACGACAACGAGTGGGGCTACTCCAACAAGTGCCTGGAGATGTTGCGGGTTGTTGCCAAGTAAGTGTTGGGCTCAGTGATAAAGGAGGCCCCGGCATGCCGGGGCTTTTTTGTTATCAATTTGCTGTTTCTTGCACTGCGACGCCTTCCTTGGCTGCTCAGAAGTGGACTTTGATGGACTCACGTGCGCTAATTTGCGGGCACGGCGGCCGTTCCCGTGTCGTGTACGAAGGATCGGGGAACTCCATGGATCGAGAGATAAAGTGATGAATAAGTTTCTGGCAGGCGCTTTGGCGCTGGGTGTTGTTGTTGCGTTTTCCATGCCGTCCAACAGTTGGGCTGCAAAAAAGCAGACCGGAACGCCGGCCTGGATGAATGCCGATGGTGAGGTGATCAAGTCGTCCGATGTCGAGGCGGGCTACGGCGAGACGGTCAAGGGGATCAATGATTACGAAGGCGAGATCACCGGCAAGCCGGCGCCTGGCAGCAAGTTCACCCAGCTCAAGATCGGTATGCCGATGAAGCAGGTGACTGATCTGATCGGTCAACCGAACGATCAGGGTTCTTACGTGACCGGCAAGGCATTTATCCCATTCTTCTTTGGTGGCGATCGCTATCGTTATGAGATGGCCTATAAAGGCCAGGGTCGCCTGGTGTTTGCTGGCAAGTCGATGGATACCGGCGGCAACCTGATCTGGATCATCCATAACAAGAACGACAGCGGCTACCGCGAATAACTAGTCAAAACGCCCGGTTCTCCGGGCGTTTTCATCTCTGGGGCGCACGGAATCACGCGTGCGGCTGCTGCTTGTCGACTCTTCAACCAACCGTCTGATCGAGAGGTCGGCTGCCCAGTCGTGGCCTGAAGCTGTATGGTTCGCGCATTCGGCTGGACGCCGGCTCGGGGTTGGTGCGTTGGAAACGATAATCGTGTTGGCGGCCCTGGTACTGATTGCCGTGCCTGTGGGTGTAGTGGTGGCGCTGGTGTGGATTGCCGGGTTGCGGCGGCGGGTGGCCTCGCTGGAGCAACGGCTTGCGCAGTGGCAGACCGGCACTGCGGAGCGCGCGGATGCGCCAGCGTACGCGCAGGGCAGGACGTGGGAGCGGCCCGAGGTGGTGTCCGATCTCGACGCCGGGCTAGGTTCCCGTGCGGACGGCAATGTGCCAGTGTCCGGCACGTCTGGCGCAGCTCAACGTGGCGAAAGCTGGCAGGTGGCTGCTGCTGCGGAGCAGAACGCGGTCGATGTGTCCGTGGTGCCGCCACCGTTGCCTGCGCAGACCCCTGCAGCTGCGATGGCGCGCGATGGAACCGCGATGTCGGAAGTTCCCGGCCAGCACTCTCAGCCGGCGCAACCGCAACCTACACAGCCGCAGCCACCGCAACGACCTCAGATTCCGTCCGAGCCCGGCGTCATCGTGCGTGCAGCCAGCGCATTGAAGCGTTGGTTTACCGAAGGCAATGTACCGGTCAAGGTCGGCATGCTGGTCCTGTTGGCAGGGGTGGCATCGCTGCTGAAGTACGCCAGCGACCAGGGCTGGATGCGGATGCCGATCGAGCTGCGCTTGGCCGGCATCAGCGTTCTCGCATTGGTCGGTCTGGTGTTTGGTTGGAAGCAACGCGAGCAGCGGCCGGGTTTTGCGTTGGCATTGCAGGGCGGCGCCATTGGCGGCTTGCTGTTGACGGTGTTCGCGGCCTTCAAGTTGTACGCGTTGCTGGATGCTGGACCTGCGCTGGGCATCAGCGTGGTGCTGATCGCGGGCATGTGCGTGTTGGCCGTGTTGCAGGATTCGCGCACGCTGGCGGTGCTGGGCGTGCTGGCCGGCTTCCTTGCGCCGATCTGGTTGTCCACCGGCAGCGGCAATCATGTCGGGCTGTTTACCTATTACGCGGTACTCAACGCCGGCATCGTGGCGATTGCGTGGCTGCGTCCGTGGCGCGTGCTGAACCTGCTGGGGTTTGCGTTCACTTTCGGCATCGGTATTGCGTGGGGCGCGCTGCAATACACCCCGGCAAAATTCGCCACCACCGAGCCGTTCCTGTTGCTGTTCTTCGCCATGTACGTGGCGATCCCGGTAGTGCATGCGCGCCGCGGCGACGGCAGTGCAGGCAAGGTCATCGATGGCAGCCTGTTGTTCGGGACACCGCTGGTGGCCTTCGCGTTGCAGGCACGCTTGCTTGAGGGCGATCGGCTGCCGCTCGCGTTGTGCGCGGTGGCGGTGGCCGCGGTGTATGCAGGCCTGGCAAGCTGGTTGTTGCGCCGGGCTTCCACGCGCTTGCTGGGCCAGGCGCACGCGATGCTGGCGGTCGGCTTCGCCACCCTGGCGATTCCGCTGGCATTGTCGGCACGTGCCACTGCGAGCGTGTTCGCGCTGGAAGGCGTCGGCCTGTTGTGGCTGGGCTTACGCCAGCAACGGCGGATCCCGCAGATCAGCGGCGTGGCGCTGCAGTTGCTCGCGGCGGTAGGTGTCGCCTTCGGTGTGGATGCCTGGCGCTACGACGCGGTAGCGGTAGCCAACGCGACCTGCATGAGCACGTTGCTGATCGCGCTTGCTGGCTGGGCGAGCGCCTGGTTCCTGCGCGATGCAGGGCATCCACGGCGTGCGCTGGTGGCGTATCTGTGGGGGCTGGGCTGGTGGACGTTCTGCGGTGTGCACGAGATCCTGCGCTTTGCCGATCTGCGCAGCGAACCAGATCTGCTGCTGGGCTTTGTCGCACTCAGCCTGTGGCTGGCGGCAGAAGTGCATCGCCGTCGTCCCGCAACGGCGTTGGTGTGGACGGTGATGTCGGGTCTGGTGCTGGCAGCGCCATTGGCACTGTGGCAGGGCCAAGCGCATACCCAGCCGTTCGCGCATTGGGGCGCGCTGGCGTGGGGTGTGTTTGCGGTGGCGGGCGCACGTGCGCTGTGGTGCCTGCGTACGCAGCAAGGCGCTGGCGCGATGGCGGCGCAGTTCATCTGGTGGCTGCTATGGCCATTGGTGGTCGCGTTGGGTGCAGCCTGGTTGGCCGATGCGTTCTTGCTGGCGAATGGCTGGCGTTGTGCCTTGCTGGCGGCGCCTTGGCTGGCCGTGGCGACCCTGGGATTATTGCGTTGGCCCTGGCTGGCATGGCCGCAGGGCGCCAGCTTCGATCCTGCGCGCAACGCGTTGCTGAGTTGCGTGTTCGCGGTGCTGGGCATCGGCTGGCTATTGGTGTTGCTGGACCCGGTGAGCGCGGCGCCGTTGCCGTGGTTGCCGCTGCTGAATCCGGCCGAGCTGGTGCAATTGGCGGTGCTGGCCTTGCTCGCGCGCTGGGCCTGGTTGGTACCGGCGCCGGCATTGCTGCAGCGTTGGCGCGTGACCGCGCTTGGGGTGCTCGGCTGGGCATTGATCACCGGCAGCACCTTGCACAGCGTGCATCACTGGGGCGGCGTGCCGTGGGATTCTGCGTTGATCGGTGCCACCTTGTCGCAGACCAGCCTCACCATCGTGTGGAGCGTGCTGGGCGTGCTGGGCTGGGTGATCGGCTCGCGTCGCGGGCAGCGTGGGTTGTGGCTGGGCGGCGCGTTGCTCATGGGTCTGGTGCTGGCGAAGCTGGTGTTGGTCGACCGCCAGCATCTGGGCAACTTGCTCGGCATCGGCTCGTTCATGGCCTATGGTCTGTTGTGCACCGTAGTGGGCTACCTGGCGCCGGCACCGCCGCGCCCGCTGGCGACAGAAGCGACTGCTGTCGAAGACGACGGCGTCGAAAAGGAGCAGGCATGAAATCGATGCGATGGGCGCTACTGGTGATGGTGCCGATGCTGGCGCATGCCGCTGATGTGCGGCAGGACTACCGCCAGCAGTGGCCGCTGCAGGTAACTGGCTCGGATGCCGGCATCTATCAGTTGACCTTGAACGCGGCGGTGTATCGCGCCGCGCACGACGCGGCGCTGCGCGATGTCACGGTGATCGATGCGCGTGGCGAAGAGCTGCCCGCCGCCTGGTTGCCGGCGGATGCAGCACCGGCGGCTGCGGCGCGCCGGCAGCGCCTCCCCCTCTTTGCGCTGCCGGCCGGTGCGGCGCCGGCCAATGGCGATCTGCAACTGATCGCCGAGCGCGATGCCAGCGGTGCGGTACGTCGTCTCGAAGGCCGCGTTGCGACCGGGGCTGCCGCCGCGGCAGGCAACGGTGGGAGCTGGTTGATCGATGCCAGCGCATTGCGCGATCGCCCGCGTGCCCTGCTGCTGGATTGGGACGGCGACATGCCGGTGCAGGCTCAGTTGCGCGTGGAAGGCAGCGACGATCTGCGCGACTGGCGCGTGCTTGCTTCAGACGCCACGGTGATGGCGCTGGACAATCAGACGCAGCGATTGCAGCAGCGCCGGATCGCACTCGATGAGGGCGCGCGTTATCTGCGCCTGGTGCCGGTGTCGGGCCAGTTGCCCGCGTTGCGCGTGGTCGAGGCGGAGCTGGAGGGCATCACCGCGCCCGCACCGCTGCAGTGGCTTGAATTGCCAGGCACCGCGAAAGATGCAGCGGTGGTGTATGCCTTGCCGGGACGCTTTCCGATCACTCAGCTCGATGTCGGTGGCAGTCAGGCCGAGGCCGTCGAGTGGATCGTGGCAAGTCGTGATGCCGATGATGCGCCATGGGTACAGCGTGCCGGCCCCTGGTTGGCGTATCGGCTGGTCAAGGGCGCGGCCGCCGCGTCGTCGCCGCAACTGCTGTCTGCCCCGGTGCGCGATCGCCAATGGCGGCTGGTCGCTGCGCAAGGGCGCAGTACCGCGGTGCCGAGCTTGCGCGTGGGGTATCAGCCCGAGCGGCTGATGTTTCTCGCCCAGGGCCAGCCGCCGTATGCGCTGGTCGCTGGCAGTGCGCGTGCGCACCGCGGCGACGCACCGCTGGCCTCGATGCTGCAGGCACTGCGGCGCGAACGCGGGGCGCAGTGGCAACCGGCGCAGGCCAATGTCGCTGGGCAGGCACAGCCGCTGGCGGGCGAGGCCGCGCTGCAACCGGCCGCCACGCCGCGCGACTGGAAACGTTGGTTGCTGTGGGGCCTGTTGGTCGGTGGTGCCTTGCTGGTCGGTGGTTTTGCGGTGAGTCTGCTGCGCAGTGCATCGGCCAATCGCAACGGCTAAGCGCACCCGCGTCGCGCGGCGGTTTGCCGCTGCGGCGCGAAGGTCCGACAATAGATGTCCCTCGTGACCCAGGCAGCCGTAGTGCCCGTCGTGTTCGACCAAGCGTCCCCCGCGTTGCCAACCGGATTGGCGGCGTCACGCGTGGTGAGCCATCCGCGAACTACGCCACCCGCGTCACCGCGCAACGACATCACAATGGCTGACCACCGCCAGCTGCCATCGCAACCATTGGCCGTTACGGCACAGCGCTCAGACGCTTGCCACGGCACGCATGCTGCGTCTTCTGCATGACCAATTCCCCATCCCCCTCCCTAGACCGAACGAGCTGAGCCCATGTCCATTGTCCGCATGACCGACCTCGATCTCTCCGGCAAGCGCGTGTTGATCCGCCAGGATCTCAACGTGCCGATCGACAACGGCCAGATCACCTCCGAGCAGCGCATCACCGCCTCGGTGCCCACCATCAAGCTGGCACTGGAGAAGGGCGCGGCCGTCATGGTCACCTCGCACCTGGGCCGCCCCAAGGAAGGGAGTTGGACCGAAGAAGATTCGCTGGCGCCGGTGGCCACGCGTCTGGCTGCGTTGCTGGGCGTGGACGTGCCGCTGGTCCGCGACTGGGTCGACGGCGTGGAGGTCGCACCGGGCCAGGTGGTGTTGCTGGAAAATTGCCGCATGAATGTCGGTGAAGGCAAGGACGACGAGACGCTGGCGCGCAAATACGCCGCGTTGTGCGATGTGTTCGTGATGGATGCCTTCGGCACCGCGCACCGCGCGCAGGCCTCCACGCATGGCGTGATCCGTTTCGCGCCAGTCGCAGCGGGTGGCCCGCTGTTGATGGCCGAACTCGACGCACTGGCCAAGGCGCTGGACAACCCGGCCAAGCCACTGCTGGCGATCGTGGCCGGCAGCAAGGTCTCCACCAAGCTGGAGTTGCTGTCCAACCTGGTCAACAAGGTCGACCAGCTGATCGTCGGCGGCGGCATCGCCAATACCTTCATCGCTGCAGCCGGACACCACGTGGGCAAGTCGTTGAACGAGCCGGACTTGATCCCGACCGCCAACCAGATCGTGGCCGACGCCAAGGCGCGTGGCGCAGAGATTCCGCTGCCCACCGATGTGGTCGTTGCCAAGCAGTTCCTGCCCGATGCCGAGGCCAGCGTGAAGTCGTTGGATGCGGTCGATGCCGATGACCTGATCCTGGATATCGGCCCGCAAACCGCGCAGCGCTACGCAGCGCTGATCGCAAGCGCCGGCACCGTGGTGTGGAACGGGCCGGTCGGCGTGTTCGAATTCGAGTCCTTCAGCCACGGCACCGAAACGCTGGCACGTGCGATCGCCAGCTCCAAGGCGTTCTCGATTGCCGGTGGTGGCGACACCTTGGCCGCAGTGGACAAGTACGGTATCGCCAAGGACGTCACCTACATTTCCACTGGCGGCGGTGCGTTCCTGGAGTTTCTGGAAGGCAAGACCTTGCCGGCAGTGGCCGCACTCGAGGTCCGCGGTCAGTGAGTGCAGCCACGCTGTTTTTCGATCTGGACGGCACGCTGGTGGATTCGGAACCGGGCATCGTTGCCAGCATCGTGCATGCCTTCGACGAACTCGGGCAGCCGCGGCCCTCTGCGCAGACCTTGCGCGCCTGGATCGGCCCGCCCTTGCGCGACAGCTTCACCGAGTGTTTTCCGAACGATCCAGAGGTGGTGCAGCGTGCGCTTGGGCTCTACCGCGCACGTTACGACGCGGTGGGCTGGACCGAACTCAGTGTGTTCGACGGCATTGGTGAGGTTGTCACCGGCTTGCAGCGCGCCGGTCATCGTCTGGCGGTGGTCACGTCCAAGAATGAACGTTATGCGCGGCGCATCGTCGAGCATCTGCCCTTCGGCGCGTGCTTCGAGGACGTGATCGGTGCCAGCGAAGACGGCGAACGTCGCTTCAAGCCGGACCTCATTGCCGAAGCGCTGCGCCGTCTGCAGATCGAGAAAACTGGCTGCGTGATGATCGGCGACCGGCGCATGGATATCGATGGCGCCAATCACCACGGTCTCCATAGCATCGGCGTGTTGTGGGGCTTCGGCGAGGAGCTCGAATTGCGTGCCGCCGGTGCCGGTGCGCTGGCACGCACGCCGGCTGAACTGGCGGCGTTGCTTCAGTGATGAACAGTGTGCGCCGGCCGTTGCGTTCGCTTGGTCGACGCGCTGCAACCGCGGTTCGCATCGCGCAGAACACTCTTCACCGCTGCCGGGTTAGGGTGGCGACCGCCTGCGTTGCTCATGGCAGCGCAGGCGTAGGCGTACGTACTGTCCCGCACTGTCTGTAAGACATGCCGGAAACGGAGGAGGGCTATGCCGCAATGCCATCCTCGGTGCGTGACGTGTGTGTTAAGTTTCGCGGCTTTTACAGGGAGGCCATCATGAAAGAACGTCAACGCCGCACCAAAATCCTCGCCACCCTCGGACCGGCAACGGATGCGCCCGGTGTGCTGGATACGCTGTTCAAGGCGGGCGTCAACGTGGTGCGCCTCAACTTCAGCCATGGCGACCCGTCCGGGCAGGCCAAGCGCGCTGCCGAAGTGCGTGCCGCCGCCGCGCGCGTCGGTGCCGAAGTCGGCATCCTGGCCGACTTGCCGGGCCCGAAGATCCGTATCGAGCGTTTTGCCGAAGGCAAGATCAAGCTGACCATGGGCGATCGCTTCGACCTGGTGGCCGATGCCAATGCGCCGGCCGGCGACCAGCACCAGGTCGGCGTGAGCTACCTGGGCCTGCCGCAGGACGTGACTGCTGGCGACGTGCTGCTGCTGGACGATGGCTTGGTGCAGCTGCAGGTCACCGACGTGCAGGGCGCGCGTATCGTCACTACCGTCCTCAACGATGGCGTGTTGTCCGACCGCAAGGGCCTCAACAAGCAGGGCGGCGGCTTGTCGCTGGGCGCGCTGACCGAGCGCGACAAGGAGCTGATCGGCATCGTTGCCAAGATCGGCGTGGACTTCATTGCGGTGTCGTTCTGTCGCAACGCGCAGGACATGCACGACGCGCGTCAGATCGCCCAGCAGCACGGCTGCGATGCGCAGCTGGTGTCCAAGATCGAGCGCACCGAAGCGATCGAAAACCTGGTCGAGATCGTCGAAGCCTCCGATGTGGTGATGGTGGCGCGTGGCGATCTGGGCGTTGAAATCGGCGACGCCGAATTGCCTGGCCTGCAGAAGAAGATCATTCGCGAATCGCTGGCGCAGAACAAGGTGGTGATCACCGCCACCCAGATGCTGCAGTCGATGGTCGAAAGCCCAATCCCGACCCGCGCCGAAGTGCTGGACGTGGCCAACGCGGTCATCGACGGTACCGATGCGGTGATGCTCTCGGCCGAAACCGCTGCCGGTGCCTATCCGGTGCGTGCGGTGGAAGCGATGGCGCGCATCTGCCTGGGTGCCGAGCACCAGTTCGAATTCGATACCGACTTCGAAGCGGCGCAACGCAATCTGCAGCGCGCCGACCAGGCCATCGCGATGGCGACCATGTTCCTGTCCGAGCACATCGGTCTGGGCGGCGTGGTGGCCTTGACCGAATCCGGCGGCACGCCGCGCTTCCTGTCGCGCTTCCGCTCCAACATGCCGATCTACGCCTTCACCCGTCACGATGGCGCGCGTCGCCAGATGGCGATGATGCGCGGCGTGTTCCCGATCAATTTCGACAGCCGCGGCCTGACCCCGCGCGAAGCCGCACGTGCGGCGATCCGTCTATTGGTAGAGAACGAGCGCATGGGCCCGGGCGACCGCGTGGTCTTCACCAGCGGCGAGCACATGGAAACGCACGGCGCCACCAACACGCTGCGTCTGCTGGAAGTGGGCGAAGACGGCCGCGCCACCGGTCTGGGCGAGCTGTAACGCCTGGTGACGGCATCCGGCACATGACCTGAGTCGGAGGAAAGACGTATCACGCAACGGCGGCCCCAGGGTCGCCGTTGTGCTGTGTGGCGATGGCGGGCGCGGGGCAAGCGCTCAGCGGTGGCCAATTGTTGGTCTATGGCTGGATTCAGCAACTGCCTAGACCGCTCAACATCGTAATCGCACTGCCGTAACGGCGCGGGTATGGCGTGCTAAGTGTCGCGCAAGCTGACGCCTGTCTACGATGTACCGCACGCCGCATGCGCGCAGCTCTATGCAGAAGGCGAAGCGGCTAAGGCGATCAACATCCACTAATTCCACCAACTCACAGATGGCTTCAGTGTCAACCGCGCCGCCGTACATTATTTCAGCCATGTATCACAACACCGCATGCAACAAGCCACGCGCCATGCTCAGCTCTGCCGACTCCCGACTCCCGCGATGCGAGCACCACCCCACATCCTGTCATGCACGTCACGTGTAATCGGTTGCAGGCATTCCGTGAAGGAATGTGTACGACTTTCGTCGCTATACTTTCGTTCTCCCCCGCAGCTGCCACAGGAACTACATGAGCATCGAACAGCTTGCCGAAACCGCCCAGGCCATGGTCGCCCCGGGCAAGGGCATCATCGCCATCGACGAATCGACCAGCACGATCGCCAAGCGTTTTGCCAGCGTCGGCATCGAGAACATCGAAGAAAATCGCCGCGCCTACCGCGAACTGCTTCTGACCACGCCCAAGCTGAGCGACTACATCTCCGGCGCCATCCTGTTCGACGAGACCATCCGTCAGAAGACCAAGGACGGCGTGCCGTTCGCCGAGTACATGACCGCCCACGGCATCATCCCGGGCATCAAGGTCGACAAGGGCGCGCAGCCGCTGGCCGGCATGCCGGGCGAACTGGTCACCGAAGGCCTGGACGGCCTGCGTGCGCGTCTGGAGGAGTACTACACGCTGGGTGCGCGTTTCGCCAAATGGCGTGCGGTCATCAACATCGGCGAAGACATTCCGTCCGGCACCTGCATCGAGGCCAACTCGCATGCGCTGGCGCGTTACGCCGCGCTGTGCCAGGAGCAGGGCCTGGTGCCGATGGTCGAGCCGGAAGTGATCATGGACGGCAGCCACGACATCGAAACCTGCTACGAAGTCACCGAAGCCACGCTGCGTTCGCTGTTCGGTGCACTGTATGAGCAGAACGTCGTGCTCGAAGGCACCATCCTGAAGGCTTCGATGGTCATCTCCGGCAAGAGCTGCGAAGAGCAGGCCAGCATCGAAGAGGTGGCCGAGTCCACCGTGATGTGCCTGAAGTCGACCGTGCCGGCGATCCTGCCGGGCATCGTGTTCCTGTCCGGTGGCCAGACCGACGAGCAGTCCACCGCGCACCTCAACGAAATGCACCAGCTCGGCAATCTGCCGTGGCCGCTGAGCTTCTCCTACGGCCGCGCCATGCAGCAGGCCGCACTGAAGCTGTGGGCCAAGGACATGACCGGCAACTTCGCCAAGGCCCAGCAGATCATTTACGAGCGTGCCAAGGAAAATGGCCTGGCTGCCCTGGGTAAGTGGAAGGGTTGATCGATTGACGACGGCTGCAAGGCCCTCGCATCGATAAAACGAAAACGCCGGCACAGGTGCCGGCGTTTTTGTGTGTGGCATCCAAACGTTCATCAGGATGCACATGCCAATGCAAAGGGCGCCTTGCGGCGCACTTTGCTTCAATCAGCTGCTTCGATCCACTTGGTCGATGCGACATTCCACCGACGTCAGCCAAGGTCAGGCCGCTGCAGTTTCCTGCGTCGCCAATGCTTGCTGATAGGCCTTGTAGGTCGCCTCGTTGTAGGCCACCAGCACGATGTGCTTGGGCACTTTGTGCGAGCGCTGCCAGTCGCGTGTTTCGGTCACTGCGATACGGGCTGCCTGATGCAGCGGGTAGCCGTAAATGCCGCAGCTGATCGCCGGGAACGCGATCGAGTGCAGCATCATCTGCTCGGCCAGCTTCAGCGATTGCCAGTAGCAGTTGGCCAGCTGTTCCGGTTCGTTGTGCTTGCCGTCGCGCCACACCGGACCGACGGTATGAAACACATGCCGTGCCTTCAGATTAAAACCGTCGGTGATGCGGATTTCGCCGGTGGGGCAACGCACGCCCGGACGCACTTGCGGCAATGCTTCGCAGGCTTCCAGCAAACGTGGGCCAGCAGCACGGTGGATGGCACCATCGACGCCGCCTCCGCCCAGGAGTGATTCGTTGGCGGCGTTGACGATGACGTCAACGTCGAGTTCGGTAATGTCGCCTTGCCAGACTTCGATTCTCATAGTGAGATAATTATGCGAATTGCATGATGGGCGCGTGATGGGGAGCACGCTGCGGAATCCACACGCTATCGGCCATTCATCTCATCCGCTGCGACTGTCGCGCGCGCTGGAATTTGCGCCGTTCAACGCCATCCAACAGCGCTCCTGAGCGATTGGCTGCATCCATTGCCGCGCACAGGTTGTGCGTGTCACGCGTTACAACCAGCGGCGGACGCGCGCGCAATAGTCGCTGTAGTGACGGCCGAATTCGGCGCGCAAACGCGCCTCTTCAAACGGGATGACATAGAGCTGCAGTGCGAGCCATGGCAGCGGCACCAGCGCGACTGCCCAGAGCAGCCCAAGCTGCAGGCATAGGCCGATGTAACTCAGCACCAACGCCAGGTACATCGGGTTGCGGGTGAAGCGATAGGGGCCCTCCAGCACCAGACGCGAGGGATGGCCACTCGGCATGATGGTGGTACGCCGACGTGCAAACAGGATGAAGCAGCTCACCGCGAGTGTCAGGCCGAGACAAGCGATGCCGCCGCCAGCCAGTTCGATCCATGCAAGCGGCGTGGGAGCGGGAATCGGCAGCGCCAGCGCGTCCTGCAACCACGCGCCCAGACCCAGTGCCAGCGCAAAGTGGACCGGGGAGGTCATCTTCACCAGCCACGGCGCCCGCGAGGCGCGGGTGTCGCTGTGTCCATACGGCCGGTTGCTCACACATCTCTCCCTACATGGCGGCCGGTATCTTAACGTTTCCTTGACGTGGACGGGAGTACAGGCGTTCTGGAAGCTGAAAAAACGGCGGGCGGTGCTGCGCACAGCGCAGGTCTTCAGAGGCTTGCGCTTCGCTGACGCTGCAAGCTCGTTCGCCGTAGCGACCACGAGCGAAGCTACCGAGCTGCACGCCTTGCGCGTTGCTCTTCGGCGCAAGCGCCCGTGCTGCCTGGTCCGAAAAAAGCCGCGCATTGCGCGGCTTCGTATCGTCATCCACTGCGCCCGGTCAGGGCAGCCCGGCCAACCAGTCGTCGTCGGAGCCTTCGTTGATGTCGGCAAACAGGGGCGTGGAGAAGTAGCGTTCGCCAGTGTCGGGCAACATGGCCAGGATCACGGCGCCAGGCGCCGCGCCTTCTGCCACGCGCAGCGCGGTGGCGACGGTGGCGCCGCCGGAAATGCCAGTGAAGATGCCCTCTTCGGCAGCCAGACGGCGCGCGACGGTGATGGCGTCGGTGTCTTCCACGCTCAGCACTTCATGGGCGACATCGCGGTTGAGCACCTCGGGCACGAAGTCGGGGGTCCAGCCCTGGATCTTGTGCGGCTTCCAGTCCTGGCCTTGCAGCAAGGCGGCGCCAGCCGGCTCTGAGGCGGTGATGCGCACTTCCGGGCGGGCAACGCGCAGTACTTCGCCCACGCCGGTCAGCGTGCCGCCGGTGCCCCAGCCGGTGACGAAGTGGTCCAGCCGGTGGCCTGCGAAATCGCGCAGGATCTCGGCGGCGGTGGTGTTGCGGTGGTAGGCCGGGTTGGCCGGATTGGCGAACTGGCTGGCCAGGAACCAGCCGTGCTGTTCGGCCAGTTCCTTGGCTTTGCGCACCATGCCGCTGCCGCGCTCGGCAGCCGGGGTCAGGATGACCTTGGCGCCATAGGCACGCATCAACTTGCGGCGTTCGATGGAGAAGGTTTCCACCATGGTGGCGACGAACTTGTAGCCGCGCGCTGCGGCCACCATGGCCAATGCCACGCCGGTGTTGCCGGAGGTGGCTTCGACAATGGTGTCGCCGGGCTTGAGCAGGCCGCGCTGTTCGGCGTCGAGGATGATCGCCAGCGCCAGCCGGTCCTTGACCGAGCCGCCGGGATTGAACGATTCCACCTTGACGTACAAGGTCACGTTGTCCGGGGCGAGGCGTTGGAGTTTGACCACCGGGGTACGGCCGATGGTGTCGAGGATGTTGTCGTACAGGGCCATGGGGTCTCCGTCGGGATCAGGCTGCGTGGGCGAGTGTGGGCGTGTTGGGCATTGCGAGAGGTGAGTGCGGCAATGGCGGTGCGCTGCCGAACCAATGCAGCGTCTGCGCCAGCGCTGCGACCTCGCCCAGGATCAGCAATGCCGGTGCGGCCGCGGCATGCTGCCGGGCGGTGGCGGCCAGGCTGGCGAGCGTGCCGGTGATCACACGTTGCTGCGGGCGCGAGCCGTTTTCGACCAGCGCAAACGGGGTGGACGCAGCGCGCCCGGCCTGCAGCAGCCGTTGCTGGATGGCGTCCAGGCCGGCCACGCCCATGTAGAAGGCCAGCGTCTGGCGCTCCTGACCGAGCGCGTGCCAGTCCAACGTGTCCAGCGAGTCCTTGCAGTGCGCAGTGATCAGCCGCAGCGATTGCGCGTGGTCGCGGTGGGTGAGCGGGATGCCGGCATAGGCGGCGCAGGCGATGGCGGCGGTGATGCCGGGAATCACCTGGAAGCCGATGCCGTGCTCGCGCAGGAACTCCAGCTCTTCGCCGCCGCGGCCGAAGACGAACGAATCGCCGCCCTTCAGCCGCACGACGCGGCGGCCAGCGCGGGCGTGTTCCAGCATCAGCGCATGGATCTGCTCCTGCCGGGTGCTGTGGCCTTGCGCTGACTTGCCCACCTCGATCAGACGCGCGCCGTGCCGTGCCAGGCGCAAGATCTGCGGGCTGACCAGGCGGTCGTACAGCACCACCTCGGCCTGACGCAGTGCACGCAGCGCGTGCCGGGTGAGTAGGCCGGGATCGCCAGGCCCGGCGCCGACCAGGCTGACGCTGCCAGGGGCCAGCGTGCCGATTGCGCTGCGCGTTGCGGGGGTGCGCGCAGGAACCGCTGCGGAAGCGGCGGGCGCCGCGTCGTGGGTCAGCAATCGGTGTGCGTTCGCCGCATGGCGCAGGGCGTCGTTGAGCGTTGCCGATTCGCTGGCAGCGATGGCGAGCCATACCGGTTGTTCGGGCAGCGCCAGCCATGCCGGGTCGAACCGCCCTTCCAGCCAGCGCAGTTGCCCGGCTTGCGCCCAGCGCCGCAACTGCCCGGTGAGGTCGGGCGCGCCAACCAGCGGCAGCGCACCGGCCTGCAGCAGCTGGGCGGTGGCGCGTTCGGCATCGACACCACCGCCGACCACCAGAACGGCACGGCCACGCAGGTCGGCAAGCAGCGGGAACGCAGAAGTCACGGATCGGCAGCATCAAGGAGGCAGGGCCAGACCGTAGCGCCGGCTTATAGCCGTCGGAAATGACTTGATACATCCTAAAAATAGCGTTCGGTTATAAGCTGGCCCGCAGAACTCCTCTAAAGTCGAAGTCCTTGTAGCGCCTCGCGCTTTTTTGGATATAAGCCATGACGCTGACCCAACTTCGCTATCTGGTGGCCATCGCCGATGCCGAGCTGAACATCACGCTGGCCGCCGCGCGTGTGCACGCGACCCAGCCCGGCCTGTCCAAGCAGCTCAAGCAGCTGGAGGACGAACTGGGCTTTCTGTTGTTCGTGCGCAAGGGGCGCAGCCTGGATGCGGTAACGCCGGCCGGTGTGGAAGTGATCGAGCGCGCGCGCGCGGTGTTGTCGGAGGCCAACAATATCCGCACCTATGCGGCCAACCAGCGCCGCGAAAGCCAGGGTCAGCTGACCCTGACCACCACCCACACCCAGGCGCGCTTCGTGCTGCCGCCGGCAGTGGCGCAGATCAAGAACGCCTACCCGCAGGTCAGCGTGCATTTGCAGCAGGCTGCCGAAAGCGCGGCGCTGGATCTGCTCAGCCAGGGCGATGCGGATATTGCCGTGGTCAGCACCGCCGGTGGCGAGCCGAGTGCCGGCATTGCAGTGCCGCTGTACCGCTGGCGGCGGCTGGTGGTGGTGCCGCGTGGGCATGCGCTGGATCACCCGCGCACGGCGCCGGATATGCAAGCGCTGTCAGAGCACCCGCTGATCAGCTACGAATCCTCCACGCGACCAGGCTCCTCGCTGCAGCGTGCATTTGCGCAGGTGGGGCTGGAGCCGAGCATCGCATTGACCGCGCTGGACGCAGACCTGATCAAAACGTATGTGCGCGCCGGGCTCGGCGTGGGCTTGGTGGCGGAGATGGCGGTCAATGCCTTCGACGAAGATCTACGCGCCTGGCCAGCGCCTGCGCCGATTGCCGAGTGCATCGCCTGGGCGGTGCTGCCGCGCGACCGCGTGCTGCGCGATTACGCCCTGGATTTGGTGCATGTACTCGCGCCGCAAATCGACAAGCGCGACCTGCGCCGCGTCCTGGACGGCAATCAGGCGCCGAACTGGCCATTGCCCCCGACCTGGGAATCGCTGACCCAGACCATCACCAGCTGAGTGGCCTGCGATGACTGAACCGCTGCGTCCCGCACTGAGCAGACTGTGGTCGTCCGAGCCGGACGGCGGCATGTCGCTACAACTCTCGGCCAGTATCGAGGGCCGCGAGCACGAGGTGCTGACGGTGCTGGCCGACCCACGCGACGAAGCGTTATGGGTGGCGTTGCAGGTGGGCGACACGCGCGTGCAGATTCCGCTGGAGATACTGCGCAAGGCGCTGGAAGTTGCCGCCGAGGATGTGCACTCGGCGGAGTGGTTTGCACGCCAGGATGCAGATACGTCCGAGCTGTGAAGTTGCGATGCGAGCGGCCACATGCCGCAGCCGGCCGTCGTCAGTGGGTGCGGATGGCGGATGGCGCTGGAGTGGACGCGTGGTCTCTGCGGATCGCGCGCACTGGCCGCGTGCTCCGGCGGTCGCGCACTCGGTGAGTTCGCTGTTCTGAAGCGGTTGAGGCACGTTGGACGTGCTGATGGTGGTGATGCGATGTGACGCGGCTTGCCCGGAAACCAGCGTGTTGGTGGTTGCAGAAGACCAGGGTGTTGAACTTGCGCGTTGTGCTTCTGCGGCCGCGTTCGCATGGCGACTGTAGCGGCGTTTTAGGGTGGTTCCGGTCGTGTTCGCTCTTCACGCTTGCTGCGCTGCAGCGCAATGACGCCGAAAAAAATCCCGCGGAATCAATGCGATGCGCTCGTGCTGGGCAGGCGCGTCGCGCATGCTGTCGGTGATTTCCCCTACTCGTGTCAGGGCTACGCAGTTGGCGTCGGCGTCGCGCATCAAGTTGCGCGTTGCCTTGTCGAAAACCCTTATAGCAGCCATGACGCGACACTCTCGAACGTCTAGGGGTGGACGGCGCAGAGCCTGCGATGCAGTTGATCGCATTGCCGGTGTGTTTCGCGGTGTCGTCGAAGGGTTGCTAGCGCTGCCGCATCACTGTTGCACGAGGCTGTGCACAGAGCGGCTGGCGCACCCGGGTCCCTGGGGAGAGACCTGGCGTGCTTGGTGGCGGATCCGGGTCGGGAGCCCGGATCCGCTTTTTTTTGAGTTTGCTCCGCTCGGCGACACCTCTTGTGGGAGATGGGAGAGGGTAAAGACGTGCCGTGTGCAATGCAGGCGGTGCGCGCGCAGAGCGATCGCGGGAGTCCTCTACATCTGCGGCGAGCTTGCCGGGTCGCCGCGGTCGCCGCCTGCACGCGACCTCGCGTCGTATGCGGTGTGCGCTGCCGCAACGTCCGCTTGGCGGGATCGCACTGGCAGCCTCGTTTGGGTCCGGCTGCAGACCGACGCCCTAAATGTTGCGACCCCAGGTTATAGCCGCAGATCGCCGAGACAATCTGTGAGCCACAGACTTTCAAGCCAAGGGAATACGCACCGAAAAACAGGTGCCTCCTTGCGGGCGTGGGCGCACGTCCACTTCGCATCCCAGCGTCTCGGCAGTGCGATGCACGATCCATAGCCCGATGCCCAGGCCGTCGCTGTGCGGGTCGGCCTGGCGGAACGCCTGGAACACCTGCTCGGGTTGCTCCAGATTCAGGCCGATGCCGCTGTCGATGATTTCCACCACCGCAAACCCCGGGCGACGGCGGGTGCCGACCAGCACGCGACCGCGTTCGGTGTACTTGATGGCATTGCCGACCAGGTTGCCGATCAAGGTGGTCAGCAAGGTGGTGTGGCTGCGCACGCGTAGCGAGGTGGGCACATGGCGCAGCGCCAGGCACTTGTCGATGGCTGGCTGCCGCCACACGCCCAGCACCGAATGCAGCACGTCTTCCAGCTGCAGCGATTGCAGGTCCGGCATGGCAGCCTTGCTCGAGGCCGCCAGCGTGGCCAATTCGTCCAGGCTACGGCCGACCAGGCTGATCGCATCGCGCGCGGTCACCAGGGTGGGGATGGAATCGACGTTGGCATGTCGGCGCATCTTGTCGATGGCGTAGGCGGCAGTCCGCAGCGGAGTCTTTAAGTCATGCCCGGCGATGGCCATCAGACGGCTGCGATACCGATCGGATTCTTCGGCGACCGCCAATGCCCGGCGCAATTCCAGTTGCGCCATGGTTTGGCGTGCCAGTGCGCGCAGGGCTTCCACCTGTTCATCGGTGAGCTGACGCGGTTCCCGGTCGAGGACGCAGACCGTTCCCAGCGGCAGGCCGTCAGGCGTCTTCAATAAGGCGCCCGCATAGAAGTACAGCGGCGCTTCGCCGGTGACCAGCGGGTTGCGTGAGAAGCGGAGGTCTTCGCGCGTGTCGGGGACCACCAGCACGTCACTGTCGAGCAGCGCGTGCGCGCACATCGATTTGAACAGCGGAGTCTCGCGCTCGCCCATCCCGCGTTCGCTCTTGAACCACTGGCGGTCGGCATCGACCAGGCTGATCAGCGCGATCGGCGTCTGGCAGATGATCGAGGCGAGCCGGGTAATGTCTTCAAACGCCGCTTCGCGCGGGGTGTCGAGAATGGCGTAGCTGCGCAGCGCCTGGAGACGCAGCGCTTCGCTGGGAGGCTTGGGTGCGCAAGGAAGCGGTTCGGCCGCGAGATCGGACAGGACGGTACTCATGCGCGCAGAGAAAGGGTGGTAGGCCCTAAGCATAGGGCATGCCAAGGCCCCGCATGTGTCTACGGTCACGAAGATGGGGAAAATGCGGCTGCTGGCCTGGAGACTGCGCGCAGGCGAGGGCGGCGTGATGGGGTCGGCTCGGCTGCGGCGGGATCCACCTCGGATGCGGGCGCGCTGGCTGCCCGCGCATGCTCGGGCGAGGTCGTCGGATGCAA
Organism: Xanthomonas prunicola; assembly: GCF_002846205.1. Taxonomy (GTDB): domain Bacteria; phylum Pseudomonadota; class Gammaproteobacteria; order Xanthomonadales; family Xanthomonadaceae; genus Xanthomonas; species Xanthomonas prunicola. The sequence continues at coordinate 790,358 of NZ_PHKV01000001.1, read as the reverse complement.
CGGACCTGGCCGGGTGCGACATCCGGTCGCGCATTGGCCACGGCCATCGCACTGGGTCAATTGGCGGCTTACACTGCGCGGCATGCTGCGTTCGTTCCGTCGCCATCGGTTATTGCCTCTGCTTGCCTGTGTGGCGGTGTTGCTGATGCTGGTAGCTCCGCTGATCAGCCGCTGGAGCCAGACGCAGTCGACCGAGCCGATGTGCATGAGCGCCCCGGCCCTGTCGGCAGAGAGCTCGCTGCATGCCGATCATCGACCCCAGCCGCCAGGCATTGCTGCGCCTGCGCACCCCGGCGCCGCACTGGCGATGCAGCACTCAGGCAGCCACGACGCAGCGACACATGGCGAGGCCTGCGACTACTGCGTTTTGGCCGCACGGTTGCTGCCATTGCTCATTGTGGCATTGCTGTGCCTGCTGCAGCTGTGGCCAACGCCGGCTCCAGCGCACACCCAGGCAAGCGTACGCTCGGTCTTTCGATGGGCCGCGCTCGGCGCACGTGGACCACCGCTGCCTGCGTAAGGTTGCCCCTGCGCGGGCGTTCATGCAGTTGTGCCTGGTACGCGCCTGAGGTGTCGGCGTCGCTGTGGGGACTCGCGGACGACTCGCTTCTCATTCGAGTGATGCCGATGCACGCCACGGTGGTGGTGGCGCACGGCTGTACGGCCGTGCTGCCACGGCGAAGGGTTGGTCATGCGTCTACGGTTGTTGAAGACGATGTGGTATGCGCCGTCGTTGGCGCTGGCGTGGGGGCCTGCATGCAATGTGCAGGCACAGGACGCGGCACTGACGCTGGGCAAGGTGCAGGTGAGCGAACACGCGCAGCGCAGTCCGAGTACGGCGCGCGTGCTGAGTTCGGTGGATGTGATCGGCGGCGAGCTGCTGCACGATCAACATGTGGACTACAGCTGGGAACTGCTGATGCACGCGCCCGGGGTGCAGGTCACCCAGTTCCGCATGGGCACCGATGCAGGGCGGTTTTCGTTCCGGGGCTTCAATGGCGAGGGGCGCATCAATGCGGTGAAACTGCTGATCGACGGCATTCCCAGCAACGACAATGCGGGTGCCATGCCGTACCTGGATGCGGTGTTTCCGCAGGACATCAGCGCGATCGAGATCGTGCGCGGCACCAACGACGCGCGCTATGGCTTGAACGCCATTGCCGGCAGTGTCGACGTGCTGACCCGTACCGGCGGCAACGATGGCCGTTTGAGCGTGACGGCCGGCAGCTTCGATGCGCGCGAGGTGCAACTCAGCAAAGGGTTCGAGCAGGGCGCGTGGAGCCAGAACTATGTGCTGGCCTGGCGCGACTCGGACGGCTATCGCGATCATGCCGATGCGCGTAAACGCAGCGTGGCGGGTAAATGGTTTTACACCGACCCGGACGGTGCATTCCGCGCCGGGCTCACCACGCGGTATTACGACAACCATGCATTGGAAGCTGGCTATCTGGACGCGGCCACCGCGCGTGCGGCGCCGCGTCGCTCGCCGGACTATGCGCAGAACGACCGAAGCGAGCGTCGTCTGCGTCAGACTGCGTTGCATGCGGACGGTGAGCTCGGTGAGCAGGCGCAATGGAGCGCCAAGGCCTACCAGAACGACTACCGCAATCAGCGCTGGGTGCGGTTTTCTGCGGCCGGCCTGCAACAGGAACGTGATACCGACGAAACCCATCGCGGGCTGCTGCTGCGGAGCAACTGGCAGCCGGACTGGGGTGCACTGAATGCCAATCTCGAAGCCGGGGTGGATGCGCAATGGCAGGAAAATCAGTCGCAGCGGTATCGCACCGTGGCCCGCGTTCGCGGTGCGCAGTTGCGCGATTGGGATTACGACCTGCGCACACGTGGCGCGTATGTGCAGGCGGTGCTGACGCCGTTTGCGCGCTTGCAGCTGGTGCCGGGGTATCGCATCGATCGCGTCGATGGGCAGTTGCACGATGTGCTGGCCGGCATCGTTGCGCCAACCTATGACTACGGCACCATCAAGCAACCCAAGTTCAGTGCGAGCTACCGCGTGGGCGAGCAGAGCAGCGTGTATGCGAACTGGGGGCGGACCTTCCAGATCGGCAGCGGCGATGGTGCCTACCGTCGCCAACTGGGCAATCTGGGGCCATCGATCAATGACGGCTGGGAGACCGGCTTCAAGTTCGCACCGTCGACCCTGGTGGATGGGCGCCTGGCGTATTGGGAGCAACGCGCATCCGGTGAGGTGGCGACCATTTTTGGCGTGAATGGCGTGGTGGGTATTGGCGATGTGGCCAATGTCGGCCGCACGCTACGGCGCGGCTGGGATGCGCAGCTCAACCTGCAGCCGGCTGAGCATTGGCGTGCATGGGTGTCGTATTCGCGGCAGAAGGCCACGATCGCTACGCCCGATCCGAGCGCACCGGCCACGCGCGGCAAGGAGATCGAAAACGTGCCGCACTGGCTGGCGACCGCCGGGCTGGAGTGGCAGGCCAGTTCGGCTGTGCAGTTGAGTGCGTGGAGCAACGCGCAAGGCAATTACTACCTGGATCGCACCAACACGCTGGGCTGCACCGGTGGCTATGCCTTGCTCAATCTGGGCGCGCGCTGGAACGTGGATGCGCGCAACGCACTCAGCCTGCAACTGCGCAATGTCACCGATCGCGCGTATGTGTACGCCTGGTACGACAGCGGCACCTCCGGCTACTCGCCTGGTGACGGACGTGCGTTGTCGCTGTCGTGGGATTGGAGTTTCTGATGCAGGCAATGACTGACCACAGTGGCGTAGACCAGGCACGCCAAGGGAGTCGTTGGCGCTTCTATCGCGCGGTGTGGCGCTGGCATTTCTATGCCGGATTGCTGGTGCTGCCTTTCATCATCTGGTTGGCGGTGACCGGGGCTGCGTTTTTGTATCAGGACGCAATCGATCGCAGCGTGCACCATGCGTTGAAGGTGGTGCCGGTAGGCGATACGCGCTTGCCTGCGCAGCAGTTGGTTGCCGCTGCACGAGAGCGCTACGGCGGCAGCTTGTTTGTCTACACCACGTCCAAACGTGCCGATGCCAGTGCCGAGGTGGGATTGGTGGATGCACACGGCGTGCGGCAGGTGGTCTATGTCGATCCATACCGTGCACGTGTGTTGGGCGCCTTGCCGGAGCACGGCACGCTGAGTTGGACGATCCGCCGGCTGCACAGCCTTGCGTTGGTCGGGCCATATGCGCGTGGCCTGATCGAAATGGCGGGCGGATGGGCGATCGTGCTGGTGCTCACCGGTATGTATCTGTGGTGGCCGCGCGGGCGACGTGGCGGTGTGGTCAGTGTGCGTGGCAAGCCGACGCAGCGGCTGTTCTGGCGCGACCTGCATGCGGTGACCGGTGCCGGGGTTGGCGCGATCCTGCTCTTCCTGGCGCTGACCGGCATGCCGTGGTCATGGCTCTGGGGGGCACAGGTCAATCGCTGGGCCAATGGGCATGATTTTGGCTATCCCGCCGGGCTGCGCGTGCAGCAGCCGATGTCGCAACAGCGCTTGGCCGACAGTGGTGAGCCGGCGTGGTCGTTGCGGCAAGCGCGCTTGCCGGAGTCTGTGGTGCCTACACGAGGGGCTGGCGGGTTGGATGAGCGGTTGCATGGCAAGCACGCCAGTGGACTGCAGGGAGGCAACGAGCACTCCGAGCACACAGCGCTCACCGGACACGCAGCGCATGCAGAACCCGCAGCGAACTTAGCTCAGTTTGGGCACTCAGAGCACGTAGCCCGTTCAGAGCAGTCAGCCCAATACGCGTACTCGGCAGAGAGCGCGCATGCTGCCCATGGCGATGCTGGCGGCTTCGCTGGGCCGGGGCGTGGAGCGATCGGCCTGGATGCGGCGATTGCGCGCTTCGATGCACGTGGCATCCTGCCTGGATATAGCGTGGCACCACCGCGTGGGACGACTGGGGTCTATACCGCGTCGGTGTATCCGGCCGATCTGCAGCGGCAGCGCGTGATCCATTTGGATCAATACAGCGGTGCGGTGCTGCTGGACATGCGCTACCGCGACTATGGGCCGCTGGCCAAGCTGCTGGAGTGGGGCATCAACGTGCACCTGGGGCAGCAGTACGGCACTGCCAACCAGTTGATCCTGTTGTTCGCCTGCGTCGCGATCGTGCTGTTGTGCGTCAGTGCGGCGGTGATGTGGTGGAAGCGCCGCCCCAGCGCAGGGCTGGGCGTGCCGCCGTTGCCGGCCGATCCACGCACGCTACGTGGCTTGATGGTGCTGCTGGCGCTGTGCGGGCTGGTCTTCCCGCTGGTCGGTCTGTCGTTAGTGCTGATGTGGGGAGTCGATCGTTACTGGATGCAGCATGCGCAAGCGGATGCCACAGCAGGGTGATGGGCGCACGCCTGTGCTGAGGCGCTGATAGCAGCACGTTGCCATCGTTATTGGATGCCGCATGCCCAAGCAAACGCCGCACATGCTGGTGACTGCGCACGCAGTACAGCGCACATCGCAATGGGCTGCTGTAGCTAGATATCCTCGTGGATACCGCACTCGCGCTTCAGGCCGAAGAAGCGCGTGTCTTCTTCACGCATGCCGGGTTCCCAGCGCCGCGTGGTATGGAAATCACCGATGGAAACATAGCCTTGTTCCCAAAGCGGGTGATACGGCAGATCGTGTGCTTGCAGGTACTGCCACACGTCGCGATCGTTCCAGTCGGCGATGGGGCTGATTTTGTAGCGCTCGCCGCGCTTTTGCACGATGGGCGTCTGCGCGCGGCCGCTGGATTGGCTGCGACGCAGGCCGGTGAACCAGGTGCCTACGTTGAGTTCGTCCAGTGCGCGGCGCATCGGTTCGACCTTGCGCAGGTTGTTGTACTGATCGATGCCGACCATGCCTTGTTCCCACAGGCGGCCGTGGCGCGCTTCCATCCAGGCGCGGCTGACCAGCGGGCGATACACCTTGAGGTTGAGCTTGAGTCGCTCGGTCAAGGCATCGGCAAAGCGATAGGTTTCCGGAAACAGGTAGCCGGTGTCGACCAGGATCACCGGAATGTCCGGGCGCTGCTGGCTGAGCAGATGCAGCGTGACAGCCGATTGCGCGCCGAAGCTGGACGACAGCGCCGCGTCCTGCGGGCCGTGCTGCAGCGCCCAGGCCACGCGTTGGTCGGCACGCAGGCCTTCCAGCTGCGCATTGAGCGCGTCCAGATCGTCCAACGCGGAAGAGGTGATCGATGCAGCAGGTAGCGCGGTCATGCGAGCAATTCCAGGTCGAGGCGACGGTGTGTAGGGTAGGGCGGCAATGCGATCAAGCCAGCGCGGTGCAGGAAATCGCCGAAGCCTTCATCATTGACGTGGTCGCGTTCGGCGGCATAGCGCGCCAGCAGCGGTTCCAGTGCGGCCAGGATTTCTGGCTCGGTGATGTTTTCGCGGTATAGCGTGTTGAGCCGCTGGCCGCGGCGGTCGCCACCCAGCATCAGGTTGTAGCGCCCTGGCGCCTTGCCCACCAGCGCGATCTCGGCCAGATACGGGCGCGAGCAGCCATTCGGGCAGCCGGATAGACGCAGCACGATTGGCGTTTCGGCCAGGCCGTGCTGCTGCAGCATCGGCTGCAACGCGGCGGTGAAATCGGGCAGGTAGCGCTCGGCCTCGGCCATCGCCAGGCCGCAGGTGGGTAATGCCACGCAGGCCATCGCGCCGCGCGCCAGGGCGGTGGCGGCCTGGTTGCCGGCATCCAAGCCGTATTGCGCAACCAGCGCGTCAACGCGTGCGCGCTCGCTGGCCAACACGCCGGCGATCACCAGGTTCTGGTTGGGCGTCATGCGGAACTCGCCGACGTTCAACTGCGCGATCGCACGCAGTCCACTCAGATGCGCTGCCGTTTCGGTATCGGCAATGCGGCCGGCCGGCAGCGACAGAGTCAGGTGCCATAACCCGTCTTCGCCTTCGACCCAGCCATAGCGGTCGCCGTTGTGTTCGAATGCAAATGGCTGCGCCGGCTGCAGTGCGAAGCCTGCACGGCGTGCGATCTCGGCCACGATGGTGTCCAGACCATGATCGTCGATGGTGTACTTGAAACGCGCGCGCTTGCGCACTGCACGGTTGCCGAAGTCGCGCTGGGTGGTGACCACGGCAGTAGCGATATCGAGCAACTGATCGCGGGTGACAAAACCGATGACGTTGGCCACGCGCGGCCAGGTTTCCGCATCGCCATGGCTGGCGCCCATGCCGCCGCCAATGCTGACGTTGTAGCCCAGCAACTCGCCGTCACGCAGGATCGCGATAAATCCCAGGTCGTTGGCGAACACGTCCACATCGTTGAGCGGCGGCGCCGCGAAACCGATCTTGAACTTGCGCGGCAGATAACGGTCGCCGTAGATCGGCTCTTCTTCGTTGCCGGAGCCGGACACGCGCTCTTCGTCCAGCCAGATTTCGTAGTATGCCCGTGTATTGGGCAACAGATGCTCGGAGACGCGCGCGGCATCGGCATATAGCGTGGCGTGCGCCTGCGACAATAGCGGATTCGCGGCGACCTGCACGTTGCGATTGACATCGCCGCAAGCCGCCAGCGTATCGATCAAGGTGGCATTGATGGCCTGCATGGTGGCCTTCAACTCGCGCTTGATCACACCGTGAAACTGAAACGCCTGACGCGTGGTGATGCGCAGCGAATGATTGGCATAACGGGTGGCGATGCCATCCAGTGCCAGCCACTGTGTGGGCGTAATCACACCACCCGGCGTGCGCGTGCGGATCATGAACTGATACGCCGGTTCGAGCTTCTGCCGACGCCGCTCATCGCGAATATCGCGATCGTCCTGCTGGTAGCTACCGTGGTACTTGATCAGCGTCTGATCGTCCTCACGCAATGCACCGGTCACCGCATCGGCCAGGCTCTGTTCCAGCGACCCTCGCAGGCGGCGGCTTTCGGATTTGATGTCTTCGACGGAGTGGCTCATGACGGAATTCGGTATTCGTGATGGGAGATTGGCAACAACAAAGCGCGGGCATTACCCACACAACACGAAGAGCGCGGACACCCGCTCCTGCAAATCCCAAATTCCGACTCCCCAATCCCTGACTTAATAGACATCCCGCGCATAACGCCCCTCCACCTGCAGTTGCGTGAGGTACGCGCTGGCTGCCTCCGCATCCAGGACGCCGTGGCTGGCAACAATGTCGAGCAGGGCGGCGTGCACATCCTTGCCCATGCCGGTGGCGCCGCACACATACACATGCGCGCCGCCTTGCAGCCAGGCATAGACTTCGGCGCCGCGTGCGCGTAGGCGGTGTTGCACGTAGAGCTTTTCGGCCTGATCGCGCGAGAACGCGACTTCCAGCGCATGCAACTCGCCGCGTTGCAGGGCCAGCTGCCACTCGGCCTGGTACAGGAAATCGGTATTGAAATGCTGGGCGCCGAAGAACAGCCAGTTGCGGCCGGTGGCGCCGGTTTCCGCGCGCTCCTGCACGAAGCCGCGGAACGGTGCCACGCCGGTGCCCGGGCCGATCATCAGGATGTCGCGATCGGAATCGGCCGGCACGCGAAAGCGCTCGTTCGGTTCGATATAGACCGGGGCGGTGTCGCCTTCGGCAAGCGCTGCCAGAAAACCGCTGGCCGACCCCAGATGCGCATGCCCGTGCGCCTGATAGGTGACTTCGTCCACGGTCAGATGCACTTCATCGCCGACGCGCTTGCGGCTGGAGGCAATGGAGTACAGCCGCGGGGCGAGCGGGCGCAGCGCCGCAAGCAGGCCGGCGTGGTCCCAATCCGCCGGCCAGCGGCGCAGCACGTCGATCACTTGATGATCGGCGAGCAGCGACGCCAGGCCGGCAGTCTGGGTGGGGGCGAGCAGCGCTTGCAGTTCCTGTGCGCCTGCGCGCTCGGCGTGGGCGGTGAGAAACGGCCGCGACAGCTTGGTCAGTTCGCGCTGGGTGGCGAGCCATGCAGTCAACGCCAGCGTCTCCTCGCCGACGGTGACGGCAGCATCGCCGTCCAGCTGCAATGTCTGCAGCACCGCATCCACCAACGCGGGCGGATTGCGATGGCGGATGCCCAGCGCGTCGCCCGGCTCGTAGCTCAGGCCGCTGCCTTCCAGCGAAAATTCCAGATGCCGCACGCGCTTGTCGGGCACGGCATAGACACGAAAGCCCGGCCCCTTGAAATCGCGACCGCTGATGATCTGAGTGGATAGCAACTCCGCAGCGAACGGCTGCTGATGCGACCACACCGGCGTGGCTGGGCTGCTGCGCAGCGGTGTGACTGTGGCCGAGTGCAGGCCGCTCTTGAGCTGCTCGCGGGCATGCGTGAGCGCTTGCGCGCGCCACGGCGCGGCGATGCTGTCGATGTCCAGATCGGCCTCGCCACGCGGCTGCACGCGGCTGCCGCCGAGTTCGGCCAGACGCTCGTCGATACGCCGCGCGATGCCGCAGAAATCGGCGTAACTGGAATCGCCCAGGCCCAGCACTGCGTACTTGAGCTCGGGCAGCTTGGGCGCGCGACGGCTGGTCAGGAATTCGACCAGGCCGATGGCATCGTCCGGCGGGTCGCCTTCGCCCTGGGTGCTGATCACCACATACAACAGCCGCTCGCTGGCCAGCTCACGGGTGGGGTAGGCGTCGGCGCGCAGCAGGCGCACGCTCAGGCCGGCGGCCTCGGCCTCGGCGGCCAAGTGCTCGGCCTCGCGGCGGGCATTGCCGGTCTGGCTGCCATAGACCACGGTCAGGCGCTGGGCTTCCTGGGCGATTGCGTGTGCTTGTCCGCCGGGCAACACTGCCAACGAGCGCGGCGGCTGGCCCTGTGCCAACCCGGCGGCGTAGCCGGACAGCCACCATAGCGCTGCGGTGTCCAGGCCGTCGACCAACCGGTCCAGCAGCGCCTTGCGCTCGTCGGGCAAGGGGCTGGGCGGTAGCGCGGAACTGGCGGCGGTCATTCGAATCCGGGGCTTTGATGAGAGAGACGATGTTAGGGAAGCGTTGCGGCCACCAGAAAGGAGCAGCCGTTATCGCGTTATGCCGGCCGCTTATTTCGTGCAGTCATCAGGGCGGCACACACTGCAGCGCCTTGCCCTACCATCGGCTGGTCTGCCCGCCGATGCACCCGACATCTCGATGACCCTACCGCCGTTGTCCCATCTCGACCGGCTCGAAGCCGAAAGCATCCACATCCTGCGCGAGGTCGCCGCCGAGTTCCGGGCCCCGGTGATGCTGTATTCGGTCGGCAAGGACAGCTCGGTGCTGCTCCATCTGCTGCTCAAGGCCTTTGCGCCGTCACCGCCGCCGATCCCGCTGCTGCATGTGGACACGCGCTGGAAGTTCCGCGAGATGATCGCCTTCCGCGACCGTCGCGCGGCCGAGACCGGGGTGGATCTTCGCGTGCACATCAATCCCGATGGCATCGCGCAGGACATCGGCCCGATCAGCCACGGCGCCGCGGTGCATACCGACATCATGAAGACCCAGGGCCTGAAGCAGGCGCTGGAACACGGTGCCTTCGATGCAGCAATCGGCGGGGCACGGCGCGACGAAGAGAAATCACGCGCCAAGGAGCGGGTGTTTTCGTTCCGCAATGCGCGCCATCGCTGGGACCCGAAGAACCAGCGCCCGGAACTATGGAACCTCTACAACGCGCGCACCAAGCCCGGCGAGAGCGTGCGCGTGTTTCCGTTGTCCAACTGGACCGAGCTGGATATCTGGCTGTACATCTACCGCGAAAAGATCCCGGTGGTGCCGCTGTATTTCGCCGCAGCGCGGCCGGTGGTGGAGCGCGATGGCGCCTGGATCATGGTCGACGACGAGCGGCTGCCGCTGCAGCCCGGCGAAATCCCGCAGCTGCGCTCGGTGCGCTTCCGCACGTTGGGCTGTTACCCGCTGACCGGCGCGATCGACTCCACCGCCGACACCCTGGAAGCGGTGATCGCCGAAATGCTGGTCAGCACCAGCTCCGAGCGGCAGGGCCGCATGATCGATCATGCGCCGGGCGCATCGATGGAACAGAAAAAGCTTGAGGGGTATTTTTGATGGGCAGCGATTCGGGAATCGGGAATGGGGAATCGGAACAGCACGTCACCGCGAACACGAAGAGGGAGGAGGCCGCCGTTGCGATTCCCGATTCCCCGCTCCCGATTCCCAGCACCATCGACGCCTACCTCCGGCAACACGAAGCCAAGCCGCTGCTGCGCTTCATCACCTGCGGCAGCGTGGACGATGGCAAGAGCACGCTGATCGGGCGGTTGTTGTACGACAGCAAGCGCTTGTTCGACGATCAGCTGGCGGCGCTGGAAAGCGATAGCCGCCGGCATGGCACGCAGGGCGAGGGCATCGATTACGCGTTGCTGATGGATGGGCTGGCGGCCGAACGCGAGCAGGGCATCACCATCGATGTGGCGTACCGCTATTTCGATACCGACCAACGCAAGTTCATCGTGGCCGATTGCCCGGGCCACGAGCAATACACCCGCAACATGGCCACCGGCGCGTCCACTGCCGATGTGGCGGTGGTGCTGGTGGATGCGCGCAAGGGCTTGCTCGCGCAGACGCGCCGGCACAGCTATATCGTGTCCCTGCTGGGCATCGGCCACGTGGTGCTGGCGGTCAACAAGATGGATCTGGTGGGCTACGACGCGCAGGTATTCACCGCGATTGCAGAAGCCTACAAAACACTTGCCGCGCAGCTAGGCATCACCGATCTGCAATGCATTCCGTTATCGGCATTGGAGGGCGAAAATCTGTCCGCCGCGTCGACGCGGATGCCGTGGTACAGCGGCCCGCATCTTCTGCAGCACCTGAACACCGTGCAGCTCGAACCGCCGGAGGCCGGGAGCGGCCTGCGTCTGTCGGTGCAGTGGGTCAACCGTCCCAACGCGCAGTTCCGTGGCTATGCAGGCACGATTGCCGCCGGGCAGGTGCGTGTGGGCGATGCGGTAGTGGTGGTGCCATCCGGGCGCCGCACGCAGGTAGCAAGCGTGCTCGATGCCAATGGCGAGGTGGACAGCGCACGCGCTGGACAGGCGGTGACGCTGACCTTGCGCGATGAGATCGATATCAGCCGTGGCGACATCATTGCCGCCATCGACGACCCGCCCGAAGTGGCCGACCAGTTCGCTGCGCATCTGCTGTGGATGGACGATGCCGCGCTGCTGCCCGGGCGCCCATACTGGCTCAAGATCGGCACCCGCACGGTCACCGTCAGTATCAGCGAGATCAAGCACAAGGTCGATGTGAACACGCAGGAGCGGCTGGCCGCCAAACGGCTGGAGCTCAACGAAGTGGGCTACTGCAATCTGGCGCTGGACGAGCCCATCGCGTTCTCGCCGTATGCGCGCAACCGCGTGCTCGGCGGTTTCATCCTGATCGACCGACAGAGCAATGCCACGGTGGCCGCCGGCACGCTGGAATTCGCTTTGCGCCGCGCCGGCAACGTGCACTGGCAGCATCTGGATGTGGATCGCAGCGCACGTGCCCGCATCAAGGGCCAGACGCCGCGCGTGTTGTGGTTTACCGGTCTGTCGGGTGCAGGCAAGTCCACTGTCGCCAATCTGGTCGACAAACGGCTGCACGCCCTGGGCTATCACACCTTCATTCTGGACGGCGACAACGTGCGCCACGGCCTCAACCGCGATCTGGGCTTCACCGACGAAGACCGCGTTGAAAACATCCGCCGCGTGGCGGAAGTGGCCCGCTTGATGGCCGATGCCGGCCTGATCGTGCTGGTGAGCTTCATCTCGCCGTTCCGTGCTGAGCGGCAACTGGCGCGCGAGCGTTTCGACCAGGGCGAGTTCGTCGAAGTGTTTGTGGACGTGCCGCTGGCGGTTGCCGAGGCGCGCGACGTCAAGGGGCTGTACCGCAAGGCGCGTGCCGGGCAGATTCCCAATTTCACCGGGATCGACTCGCCGTACGAGGCGCCCGAAACACCGGAGATCCATCTTCACGCCGATGGTGAGAATGTAGAGGCGCTGGCGCGCCATGTGCTGGAGTATCTGGGGCTGGAACGCTAAGAGCGGCTAACACGACAGGGCAGGCGGTCGTCAGGCGCGCGTGGTCAGTGTGCAGAACGGCGAAGTATGAACCCATACATGCAGCCGCAGCGCACCGGCTGCGCCCGAGTGGCGCAGGTGCGGCAAGGTCATGGTCGTGCTGGCCAGCGCATCATGCCAAGGACAGCAAGGGTCTTTGGTCATGGTGCAAAGCGCGTCCTTTCTGTCAATTCATGGCGGCTAGGTCGGTAAACTTTCGACGTACCCCGCCAGGATGTTCTGATGCCTGTTCTGCCCAGCGCGCGCGTCTGCGCCGCGCTCTTGTTGGCCGCCGTCCTGGCCGGTTGTAGCCGTCAGGCCAGCACGCCAGCCGCTGCCAAACCCATTCCGGTCTCTGTGCAGGCCGTGGCCACCCAACCCTGGAATTCGACGGTGCAGTCGATCGCCACGGTGCGTGCGCGCGAATCGGTGGCGCTCACCGCCGCGGTCAGCGATGTGGTGGAGCAGGTGTATTTCGACAGCGGCGACGAGGTCAAGGCCGGGCAATTACTGTTGCGTCTGCGCGGCAATTCGCAGCAGGCGGCATTGACGGCCGCACAGGCCACCTTTGAAGAAACCGACCAGCTGTATCGCCGCCAGTTGAGTCTGGTTGGCCAGCAACTGGTGGCCAAATCCACCGTGGATACGCAGCGCGCCTTGCGCGATGCCGCGCAGGCGCGCGTGCAGCAGATGCGCGCGGAAATCACCGACCGCGAGGTGCGCGCGCCGTTTTCCGGCGTGCTGGGCATCCGCCAGATCAGCCCGGGGTCGTTGATCACCTCCAGCACCGTGATCGCCACGCTGGACGATGTGGCGCGCATGTACGTGGATTTCCAGGTGCCGGAATCGCAGTTCGGCCTGGTGCAACTCGGTAATGCCGTGAGCGGTAGCGCGGCGGCATATCCGGGCGCGCAGTTCGAGGGTGAAGTGGCGACCATCGATTCGCGGATCGACGAGACCACGCGCTCGGTGACGGTGCGCGCGGATTTCCCCAACGACGATCGCCGGCTGCGTCCGGGCATGCTGCTGGATGTGCGGCTGTTCCAGCCGGCGCGGCAGGCGGTGGTGATCCCGGAAATTGCGGTGGTGCAGGTGGGTCGCGAATCGTATGTCTTCCGGGTCAAGCCCGACAGCACCGTCGAGCGCGCCGATGTGCGCCTGGGCGAGCGGCGCGATGGCAAGGTGGAAATTCTTGACGGCGTCAAAGCCGGCGAGCGTATCGTGGTGGATGGCACGGGCAAGCTGCGTGTGGGTTTGAAGATCGTGGATCAGGCCCCGCCCGCGTCGGCTCGCCCGCAGGCGGCAGCACGATGAAACTCTCCGACCTGTCGATCACCCGCCCGGTGATGGCGGTGGTGATGAGTTTGTTGCTGATCGTGCTGGGGGTGATGTCGTTCACCCGGCTGACGCTGCGCGAGTTACCGGCCATCGACCCACCCATCGTCTCGGTGGATGTGGAATACACCGGCGCCTCGGCAGCGGTGGTGGAAAGCCGCATCACCCAGGTGCTGGAAGACGCATTGGCCGGCATCGAGGGTATCTCCACCATTGAAGCGCGCAGCCGCAATGGTTCCTCCGACATCAGTATCGAGTTCGTGCAGTCGCGCGATATGGAAGCAGCCGCCAACGACGTGCGTGACGCGGTCAGCCGCGTGTCCGACCGCATGCCCGACCAGGCACGCCCGCCGGAGATTTCCAAGGTCGAAGCCGATGCCGACCCCATCCTGTGGCTCAACATGAGCTCCAGCACGATGGACACGCTGCAGTTGAGCGACTACGCCGAGCGCTACGTGGTGGATCGTTTTTCCAGCCTGGACGGCGTGGCGCAGGTGCGCATCGGCGGACGCCAGCGCTATGCGATGCGCATCTGGCTGGACCGTGATCAACTGGCTGCACGCGAACTCACGGTCGCCGATGTGGAAGCGGCGCTGCAGAACGAAAACGTGGAGCTGCCCGCCGGCAGCATCGAATCGGCGCAGCGCGATTTCACCCTGCGCGTGGAGCGCAGTTATCTCAAGCCCGAAGACTTCGCCAAGCTGCCGTTGAACAAGGGCGAGGGCGGTTATGTGGTGCGGCTGGGCGATGTGGCCAGGGTCGAGCTGAGCTCGGCCGAGCGGCGCGCGTATTTCCAGAGTAACGGCGTGCCCAATGTGGGCCTGGGCATCGTGCGTAACTCCACCGCCAACGCGCTGGACGTGGCGCGCGAAGCACGCGCGCAAGCCGCAGAAGTGCAGAAGTCGCTGCCGCAGGGCACCAATATCTTCGTCGCCTTCGACACCACCACTTTCATCGATGCAGCGGTGGAGCGCGTGTATCACACGCTGGTGGAAGCGGTGGTGCTGGTACTGGTGGTGATCTGGGTGTTTCTGGGCAGCGCACGCGCCGCATTGATCCCCGCAGTGACGGTGCCGGTGTGCCTGATCGCCTCTTTCATCGCGCTGTACGCGTTCGATTTCTCGATCAACCTGCTCACCTTGCTGGCATTGGTGCTATGTATCGGTTTGGTGGTGGACGACGCCATCGTGGTGGTGGAAAACATCCAGCGCCGCATCGATCTGGGCGAGCCGCCGCTGGTGGCCGCCAAGCGTGGTACCGGGCAGGTGGCGTTTGCGGTGATTGCGACGACTGCGGTGCTGGTTGCGGTGTTTCTGCCGGTTGGTTTTCTGGAAGGCAATACCGGGCGGCTGTTCCGCGAGTTGGCGGTGGCACTGGCCGCAGCGGTGGCAATCTCGGCCTTCGTGGCGCTGACGCTGACGCCGATGATGTCGTCCAAGCTGCTGCGCTCGCACGGGCAGGCCAGACCCAACCGCTTTCACCAATGGTTCGATAGGCGCATGCAGGCGGTGTCCGGGGCATACGGGCGCTCGCTGGAGCGGCATGTGCACCGCACCTGGATCTTTGCGCTGTTGATGCTGTTGGCGCTGGGTGCCAGCGCCTGGCTGATGGGCCGCATTCCTTCCGAACTGGCGCCGGCCGAAGACCGCGGCAATTTCCAGATCATGATCGATGGCCCGGAAGGTGCCGGCTTCGATTACACCGTGGGGCAGATGCATCAGGTGGAAGACATCCTGCGCCCCTACGTGGGCCCGGACAAACCCATCGTGCGTGCCAACCCGCGCGTGCCCGGTGGCTTTGGCAGCAGCGAGGAAATGCATACCGGTCGCGTCAGCGTGTTCTTGCAGGACTGGCAAAAACGCAGCCGCCCCACCACCGAAGTGGCCGATGAGGTGCAGCAGAAACTCAACGTGCTCAGCGGCGTGCGCGCACGCACGCAGGTGAGCGGCGGGCTGGTGCGTAGCCGTGGGCAACCGTTCCAGCTGGTGCTGGGCGGGCCGGATTATGCGGAAATCGCGCAGTGGCGCGATCGCATCCTCCAGCGCATGGAAGCCAACCCCGGCCTGGTCGGGCCCGACTCGGATTACAAGGAAACCCGGCCGCAGATGCGCGTCAATATCGACCGCTTGCGCGCGGCCGATCTCGGCGTGCCGGTCACCGCCATTGGCGGCGCGCTGGAAGCATTGATGGGCTCGCGCCGCGTCACCACCTTCGTCGACAACGGCGAGGAATACGACGTGATGCTGCAGGCCGGGCGCGAAGGCCGCATGTCGCCGGAAGACCTCACCGCCATTCGCGTGCGTTCCAACCGTGGCGAACTGATCCCGCTCTCGAATCTGGTGACCTTGAGCGAAGTGGCCGAAGCCGGCACCTTGAACCGCTTCAATCGCCTGCGCGCAATTACGATCACGGCCGGCCTGGCGCCGGGCTATCCGCTTGGCGACGCCATCGCCTGGGCGCAGCAGGCGGCGCAGGAAGAACTCCCCGAATATGCGCAGGTGGACTGGAAGGGCGAATCGCGCGAGTACCAGCAATCCGGCAGTGCGGTGTTGCTGACCTTCGGCATGGCGCTGCTGGTGGTGTATCTGGTGCTGGCCGCACAGTTCGAAAGCTTCGCGCACCCGTTGGTGATCATGCTCACGGTGCCGTTGGCGGTGTTGGGCGCGCTGGTGGGGTTGTGGCTGACCGGCGGTACGCTCAACCTGTTCAGTCAGATCGGCATCGTGATGCTGGTGGGTCTGGCAGCCAAGAACGGAATCCTGATCGTGGAATTCGCCAACCAGTTACGCGACGAAGGCCGCAGCGTGCATGCGGCCATCGTGGAATCGGCCTCGGTGCGGTTGCGCCCGATCCTGATGACCTCGATTGCGACGGTGGTCGGTGCGATTCCGCTGGTGGTGGCCGGCGGGCCTGGCTCGGCCAGCCGCGCCACGATCGGCGTGGTGGTGATCTTCGGCGTGTCGCTGTCGACGTTGTTGTCGCTGTACGTGGTGCCGGCGTTCTACAGCCTGATCGCCCCGTACACCAAGTCACCCGAAGCGGTGGCACGCCAGCTGGAAACCCTGGAGGCGCAGACGCCTTCGGTGGGTGGGCATGCGTGAGCGGTGTCGGGGCTTGTAGTGCCCTCGTCTACTCCGCTCAGGGCCCGTCATAGGTTAGAGAGCGCCCGACCCAAGATGTATGCACTTTTTTCCAGCCGATTGGGCCCTAAACACAGCGGATCGCGTCGCTTTGGATCGCTGCGACAGGGTTGCTAAGAATAAAAATAACTCAGGTGTAGAAGGCCCGCTGATCCAAAGTCAAAATAACCTGCAGAGCTCGAGTCATGGTGTAGCTCTCCTGCGTAGCTGCTCCATGCCCTACTGCGTGACGTGAGCTAGCCTCTTCTGGCTGCCCCCATGGGGTCGAAGTTTGCGAAGGTATCGGTGTTTGCCAGACGCTGTGCATAAGCCGTCGCGATCCTGCCTCCGGCATAAGTCCTTGATCGCTATGCCCGCTTCGGCGTCGTGCAGGCAGCTCATGATCTGCTCTTCGGTAAAACGCTTCTTTGTGTCTAATCTTCTCGGGGTAGAGAATTGGACTCCCAACTGGGGTGCTACGCAAAATCGGGGGGCGTCGGTACGGTAATCCCCCCGCCAAGTAGTAGGTGTCAGAAGTGGAATTTTCTCGTGATATGACCTGAGGATGTTCCATGAAAAAATCTAGCTTTACCGACAGCAGGGTCATCGCCCTGCTCAGGCAGGCCGAGGTAGATACACCCGAGCTAGAGTTGTGCCGCGAGCACAGCATCGGCGACCCTCCGAACCTGTCCTGCACAATCAGCGTTACGAGTGCTCCAAGGAACTGGCGCGCCTCTGATGGCATAAAGCAAACACCTTTCCGTTTGCGGCTTCAATTCCAGTTGAGCCAGAGCCGGAATCAGCAACCGCAGCCTGCTCAGAAGCTACCTGAGCCTCAGAAGCCTGAACCGGCAATGTGACCTGGCGTCAGGGCCAGGGCATTCGCGTCGCGCTGGTCGGCGATACCCGAAGTTGGTCGCCAACCGAGGTGGGCCTGCCGGCCGATGTACCGCCAGGGACAAGCGTGGATTTCGCCTTCACTCTACGCGCGCTGCTGGCTGCCGGTGCCTACAACCTGCACTGGAGGATGCGCGATGCTGCAGGTGATTTCGGCAGTGATTCCAGCAACCAGGTGGTGCAGGTAGCAACATTCTCACCGATGCCGCGCGCTTTGCACATAAAAAGCGGGATGCGATCTGAATGGTTCGGCTTCAAATCTTGAGATCCTGCGCTTCTGTCGCTGCCGGTTTTTCGCTGATATATTTTTCACCCGACAGACCACGCAATGACTAAGGTCACATGACAGCCATGCCCGGCTGTGATCGACTTCGGCGGTTACCCCGACCGGAATGCCAATGCGTCGTCTTGCCTGCCTGCTTGTTCCTTCCCTGCTAGCGTTGTGCTGCGGCAATGCGCTGGCGCAGTCGTCCGGTGAGCCGGTTCCCAATGGGCGTCTGCCGACCTGGGCGGTGCCGCAGCGCTACAGCCTCGCGCTCAAGATCGACCCGGAGCAAACCCAATTCAGTGGCCGCACCACCATCCGCGTACAGCTCAAGCAGGCGTCCGACCATCTTTGGTTGCATGGCAAGGAATTGCAGGTCAGCAAGGTCACGGTCAAGCCCGGCAAGGGCAAGGCGCTGACTGCACGCTACGTGCAAGCCGATGCGCAAACCGGCGTGGCGCGGCTGGATTTCGGCCGCACGCTCACGCCGCAGACGCTCACCGTGGAGATCACCTATAGCGCGCCGCTCAACCAGCAGCTGCAGGGCCTGTACCAGGTGAAATACCAGGGCAAGGCGTATGCGATGACGCAGATGGAGCCGATCAGTGCGCGTTACGCGTTCCCGGGCTTCGACGAGCCGGCGTTCAAGACGCCGTTCGACATCAGCCTGACCGTGCCCAGCGACGACCAAGCGCTGGCCAATACGATCGCGACTTCGACCAAGCCGGCCGGCAAGGGCTGGAAGACAGTGACCTTCGCCCCGACGGTGCCGTTGCCGACCTACCTGGTGGCTTACGCCGCCGGACCGTGGGATGTGGTGGATGTGGCGCCGATGCCGGCGACACCGCAGCGCCCCAACGCCACGCCGTTGCGCGGCATTGCCGCCAAGGGTCAGGGCCCGCGCATCACGCCAGCACTGGATCAGACCCCGGCCATCATCGCCGCGCTGGAGGACTACTACGCCTTCGGCTACCCGTTCGACAAGCTCGATCTGGTCGCCGCACCGGACTTCAGCGCCGGCGCGATGGAAAATCCTGGGTTTGTGACCTTCCGCGATTGGCTGCTGTTGCTGGATAAAGATTCGCCGGCCGAGAACCTGCAGCGTTCTTTCAACACCAACGCGCACGAATTGGCGCACCAGTGGACCGGTGACACCGTCACCATGGCGTGGTGGGACGATCTGTGGCTCAACGAAGCGTTCGCGACCTGGATGCAGCAGAAGATCACCATGCAGCTGCATCCGGAATACAACGCCAATCTGGACCGTATCGCCGGCGCGCAGCATGCGATGGAGAACGACAGCCTGGTGAGCGCGCGCAAGATTCGCCAGCCGATCACCGGCAATGGCGATATCGAAACCGCGTTCGACGGCATCACCTACCAGAAGGGCGCAGCGGTGTTGGCGATGTTCGAAGCCTTCGTCGGCGAAGACGTGTTCCGCCAGGGCATGCGTACCTATATCGCCAAGCACACGTTCGGCAACGCTACCGCAGACGATCTGGTCGATGCGATCGCCGACGCCGCAGGCAAGGGCGACGATTTCAAGGCAGCATTCCGCAGCTTTCTCAACCAGCCAGGCGTGCCGTATCTGCAGACCGAGGTTGACCGCGAAAGCGGCAAGACGGTGGTCAAACTGCAGCAGCAGCGCTATCTGCCGCTGGGATCCACCGGCTCCACCGCACAGCAATGGGGCATGCCGGTGTGCGTGAAGTATGGCAAGGGCAAGAACCAGGTCGGTACTGCCTGCCAGTTGCTCGAGGACGGCAGCGGCAGCATCGTGCTGGAAGGCGCTGGCAAGAACACGTGGGTGTTCCCGAACGCGCGTGGCGCTGGCTATTACCGCTTCTCGCTGCCCAAAAAGCAGTTTGCGGCGCTGGGCAAACAGGTCGGCCAATTGGACGATAACGAACAGCTCGCCTACGCCGATGCGATCAATGCGGCGTACCGTCACGGCGATGCCGACAACGCGGCCGTGCTTGCGGCGATCACGCAGCTGGCACCGTCGAAATCGGCCGATGTGTCCACCGCGCTGGTGGATCGTTTCGTGTGGATCTGGCGCTACCAGTCCACCACCGAGGCGCAGCGCGGCCCATTGCGCAAGGCTGCCGAACAGGCGTATCTGCCGCGTTTGCGTGCGCTGGGGTACACACGGCGTGACACCGAGTCGATCGACGACACTGCGCTGCGGACATCGCTGGCAGGGTTGTTCGCATTGCGTCTGCACAACGCAGAGGTACGCAAGGCACTGCTCGCGCAAGGCGATGCAGTGCTAGCTGGCGGCAATGGCGCGCTGAATTTCTCCGCCGCGAACCCGGACCTGCTGGGCACCGCGCTGGCAGTGACCGTGCAGGAACGCGGCGCACCGGCAGTGCAGACGTTGATCGATGCACTACGCACGCATGCCGACCCGGCTCAGCGCAACGCGATGATCGCTGCACTGGGCACGGTGCAGGATCCGGCACTGCTGAAGCAGGTGCGTGATTTCGCGTTGACCGATGCGATCAAGGTAGGCGAGATGAAGAGCCTGCTGACGCGCGGGCATAGCGACGAGAGCTCGCACGATTCGATGTGGGCCTGGTTCACCGCCAACTTCGACCGCATCGTGCAACGCAGCGGCTCGTTCGACGGTGGCGGCTTGCCGTCGCTGGGTGCGTCCGGGGGCTGCAGTGTGGAAGAAGCCGACCGCCTGGATGCGTTCTTCAAGCCGCGCCTGGCCAAGCTCAGCGGCGCCGACCGCGGCTTGGCCCAGACCGGCGAAACCATCCGCCTGTGCGCTGCGCTGAAGCAGGCACAAACCGCCAAGCGCTGAGTTGCAGCGCGCGGCCGGCGTGCGCAGTATCGGCGCTGTCGATACTGCGCATGCCAGGATCCACGCAATGGACGAATCGCTGATGCTGCACGGAGAAGGCTTCGTGCTGCGCCGCTGGCGCCAGGACGACCTGGATGCCTTGTTGCGGCATGCCAACGACCCGCTGGTGCCGCGCGGATTGAGCGAGCGATTCCCTCATCCGTACACGCGTGCCGACGGCGAGGCCTTCCTGGCCGGGCGCGTGGTTGATCTGCAGCATCCGGTGCTGGCTATCGAGATCGCGGGCCAGGCCTGCGGCACGATTGCAGTGCGCCCAGGGCAGGGCCAGCGACGCTTTTCTGCCGAATTGGGCTATTGGATCGGTCGCGCGTACTGGAGCCACGGCTGGATGACACGCATCGTGCGCACGTATGTCGCCTGGGCGATGCAGACGCTACCGCTGTTTCGTGTGCAGGCCACCGTGCTCGATACCAATCCTGCATCGGCCAAAGTGTTGCTGCGTAATGGCTTTGTCGAAGAAGGTCTTAGCCGCTGCGCGCTCATGAAGCCGGATGGGCTGCACGATCTGCGTGTGTTTGCACGCGTGAACCCGCCTGCTGCTGCGGCTTGAATGCCCGTTTGCGTGTCTTACGCTCCGTCAGTGCACGCGCATGCTTGCAATCTGTAAGGGGGGTGAAGTCGCCACAGCAGGCGCGCTGATCCTGCTCGCGTTCCGTCGTCTCAACGTCGTTGCCCGCAGGCCGGCAAGACGTTCAGCCTGCCTCGGCCCGGCAGCCGTATACGGCCCATCGCGCCAGTGGCTTACCATCGTCGGCACTGCGCCTGCGGCAGCGGCCCTGCCGGTGCTGCAGCATGACCAAGCCTTAGTGGCGGAAAGGCCGGACAGCAGCCTCTCCGCACTGCAAGCGACACGAACGACTGGATACGACGATGACACAGCATGATGGACGCGGCGGACGGCCGCCACGCGACGGCGGCTCCGGCGCCTCGCACAACCCGTGGGGCCGCGCTGCGCCGCGTACGCCTGCGCCACGTAGCTCCGCGCCCCGCGCGCCGGCGCAGCACACCCCCGCCACTGCGCCACCGCCTGCCGCTGCGGCGAGCAGCAATGCGCGCGAGGTGCGGCTGTACGGCATCAACGCCGTGCAGGCCGTGTTCAAGGCGCGCCCGGAGGCGCTGCGCAAGCTCTATCTGAGCGAGGCGCGCATTCCACAGTTCAAGGCGCTACTGGCCTGGTGCGTGACCCAACGCATCGGCTATCGCGTGGTGGAAGAGGCCGATCTGAGCAAGCTCGCCGCCAGTGCGCACCATGAAGGCGTGGTGGCCGACGTGCTGCGCGTCACCCCGCAACCGCTGCAGGAGTGGCTGGCCGCATTGCCGCAGGGCCCGGTGCTGGCGCTATGGCTGGATGGGGTGGGCAACCCACATAACTTCGGTGCGATGTTGCGCTCGTCGGCGCACTTCGGTGTTTCCGGTCTGTTGCTGCCGGCCGGCTCCACGCTGGGCCTGTCCGGCGCGGCGGCACGCGTGGCCGAAGGTGGCGCCGAAGCGGTACCACTGGTGCAACTGCCCGAGACCGCAACGGCGATGGCGCACTTGCGTCAGGCCGGTTTCGCGATTGCGGCCACGCTGGTCGACGGCGGCCAGGATGTCTTCGCCGCAGCATTGCCGCAGCGCCTGGTGTACGTGATGGGTGCGGAGAGCGAAGGCATGGACCGCGCATTCGCGCGCGACTGCGATCTGCAGTTGTCGATCCGCGGCAGCGGCAAGGTGGAAAGTCTCAACGTCGCCTCGGCGACTGCGGTCTTCCAGGCCGCCTGGCACGCACGCGTCCTCACCGGAGAACACTGATGTTGCGTCTTTCTGCGTTGCTGCTTGCGAGCAGTTGTCTGTTCAGCGCTAGCGCGGTTGCCGTAACGCCTGCCGCACCTCCCGAGGTGCGCACCGATCATGGCGCGGTGCGCGGCCAGTGGCAGGATGACGGCAGTGCGGTCTTCCGCGCGATCCCGTTTGCCGCGCCGCCGTTGGGCGCGCTGCGCTGGCGCCCGCCGCAGCCGATGTCGCCATGGACGCAAGTGCGCGATGCCACCCAGGCCGCCACGCCGTGCGTGCAGCCGGCGCTGGGCTGGAACAACGCCATGGCCAAGCGCGGTACCGAGGATTGCCTGTACGTCGAAGTGCAGACGCCCAAGCTGCATCCGGCCAAGCCGCTGCCGGTGTTCGTGTGGATCCACGGTGGTGCGAATGTGGCAGGCAGTGCCGATGGGCATCTGCCCACCAACTTGGTGGCGCAGGACATGCTGGTGGTGACGCTGCAATATCGGCTGGGCGCGTTGGGCTTCCTGTCGTTGCCAGAGCTGAGTGATGGCGACAACGACGCCGCCGGCAATGTCGCCTTGCTCGATCAAATCGCTGCCCTGCAGTGGGTGCACGACAACATCGCGCAGTTCGGTGGCGACCCCGCGCGGGTGACCATCGCAGGGCAATCGGCTGGGGGCCAGGACGTGGGGCTGCTGATGCTTAGTCCGCGCGCACGCGGCCTGTTTTCGGCAGCCATCGAACAGAGCGGTACCGCCGGGTTTGGGTTGCCGGCACGCAGCCTGGAAGACAATCGTGCACTGGGTGTGAGCATCGCCAAGCGTGCAGGCATCGACGATCCGGCCACGCGCTTGGCGCAGCTGCGCGCGTTGCCGGCCGAGCAACTGCTCAAGGCCGCGCAGGGCGTTGACGTGCCGGCGCTGGACGACGACGGCTACATCTGGCTGCAGGCGGTGGTCGATGGACGCGTGCTGCCCCGCGCACCGGCCGAGATGCTGGCTGCCGGCGCCCAGGCCAAGGTGCCGCTGTTGATCGGCTATGTGGTGCAGGAACTGCGCTACGGCGGTGAGGCAGGGGCAGAGAAGCGCGTGCGCCGCGACTATCCCGACCACGCCGATGCCATCCTGCAAACGCATCGCGCCGCCATCGCCCAGCGCGCCGCGCGGCAAGGCAATGCGTCCATGCAGTTGTCCACCGATCTCACCTTCCGTTGCCCGGCGGTGACGGTGGCGCAACGTCAGGCTGCGTTGGGTGTGCCGGTGTGGCACTACGTGTTCGATACCGCCGTGCCCGGTGGGCAGGTGACGCACAGCGCCGAGTTGCCGTTCCTGTTCAAGAACCTGCCGATCGGCCAGCCGCCGGTGTCACTGCAGCGCTATTGGGCGGCGTTCGTACAGCATGGCAATCCGAATGCCAAGGGATTGCCTGCCTGGCCGGCGTTCGCACCGACGCATGCAGGGTTGCAGTTCGATGCGCGTGGCGTGCAACCCATCAAGGACGCGCGTCCGGCGGTGTGTGCGGCAGTGGACTTGCCATAACGTAATCGATGCTGCAAGACGTGCGCACCGCTGCGGTGCGCACGTTTGACGCCGAATCGAATCGCATGCACGGCCGCGCGTCCGGCAAAGCGATTGCGCAAGTTGCGTCTGGCCACGTCAGCGCGGCGCCTCGGCGCTGACTTCTTTTGCAGTCTGATGGCCGCGCCGCCATTCGCCGCCAAGTTCAGCTGCAGGGTGTCGTTGCGGGTGACTGTGCGGGTGTCGATGCGCACCTTCGTTGGTGTCTGGCCATCGGCGTAGATGGTGGCCGTCCAGTGACCACTGCCTAGAAACGACAACGGTACCTCCATCGTGCGTACCTGCTCGTTGGTCATCACACCCACAGACCAGTCCTTGCCGCTACGCCGCGCCAGCGCGATGTGTTCACCGATGGCGCCATCCAACGCATGCGTCTCGTCCCAGCTTGCAGGCACGTCGCGCAGGAACTGCGCGGCAGGCACGTTTTCGTATTGCTCGGGACTGTCGGCAACCACCGCGAACGGACTCTCGTAGACGACGTACATCGCCAGCTGCTGCGCGCGCGTGGTCATCAGACGCGCAGACGCTGCGCTTTGCCTATAACAAGGCGGTTGCGCGTCAGGATCTGCCCGATCTGGGCCGTGGTCTGGTGAGCTTCTATGCGGTCAACGGCACGCCGCCGCGCAACCCGTCGCTGCCATCGGATGCGGTGTTGTTCCTCAACGGCCGTTCGGGCAATCCGGATCCGGACCCGTATCGCGCTACCAACTACAACGCCTCGTGGGAATGGTATTTCGCCGATGCCTCTTTGATCAGCGTGGGTGCGTTCCTGATCGACGTGAAGTCGTTCCCGACGACCGTCACCAACATCGAGCCGTTGCCCGATGTTGACGGCGTCGTGCGCGCGGGCGGCCCGGTCGAGCGCTTGTTGGATGCCCTGCGCAGTCAGGGTTTGGCCGCTGATCCCAAGCAACGTAAGGCGATGGTTCCGTTGACGGGGCTGCTGGGCGTTGCTCAGGTCGATGTCGTGCGCCACTAGCGAATCGGTTGTGTTGCGACTTCGCAGTGTGGCGCTATGCCGTCGGCGGCCCGGCCGTTGAGCCACGCTTCACCAGCGTGTACTTCATCACCTGATGCACGCCAGGTGCGGTGCCGCCCTTACGGCGTTGACGGATCGCATCGGCCAGCAGCGAGACGGCGGCGCGGCCCATCGCGGTGACGGGTTGATGCACGGTGGTGAGTTCGGGCCAGATGGTGGTGGCCACCGGCGTATCGTCGAAGCCGGCGATGGAGACATCTTCGGGCACGCGCAAGCCCACTCCATGTGCGACCGCGACCGCTGCGGCCGCCATGTCGTCGTTGCTGCAGAAGATCGCAGTTGCTGGTTGTGGCTGCGCCAACAGGCTGCGTGCGGCGAGCAGTCCGGAGCGATAGGTGAACAAACCCTCGGCGATCAAGTCATCTGTTACCGGCAAGCCGGCAGCCTGCAAGCTGTCGAGATAGCCGTTGGCGCGCAGTGCGCTCGGGGTGTGTTTGGGGTCTCCCTTGATCAACGCGATGCGACGATGCCCGAGTTCGATCAGGTGGTCGACGATGGCGCGCGCAGCCTGGTAGTCGTCGATCCGCACCGAGCTGATTTGCACCATCGGTGCGCCGCTAGCCACCGCCACCACGGGGATGCCACGCGCATCGAGTTCGGCGATGGTCTGGCGCGAATCGCATAACGGCGGCGGCAGGATCACGCCATCGACGCCGGCAGCGAGCAGGCGCTCGGTGGCGGCACGCTGGCTGCGGATGGCCCCGCACTTTTCCACCATGACCTGACTGCCGGTGAGGCTGCTCTGCTCAAGCAAGCCGAGCATGAATTGATTGAGATACGCCGCGCTTGGGTTGCTGTACAACACGCCGATACGCAGCAAACTACTGGTACGTAACGAGCGGCCGGCGAGATTGGGCCGGTAGCCCAATGCCTGCACCGACGCCTCCACGCGCGCGCGCATTGCTTCGCCCACATGCGGGTGGCGGTTGATCACGCGCGAAGCGGTCATCGGCGAGACGCCGGCGTGTTTGGCGACGTCCAGCAACGTCGCCGCATTGTTCGCACTGCGTTGCCGCTTGGCCACCATTGTGTGTGCTCATCCTGGGGTAGAAGCGAATGCGCGCGACAGATTCGAGGTTTGAGGCGAGGACCAACAGCAACCGATCGATCACGTCACGCAGTGCCAGCAACGGCGATGCGTGACCACTGCGCACAACGTGGACGCGCCGCTGCCGAGTGCCTGATTCGTGCTCACCTGGCGTGACGCGTGGCGAGTGGCAGTGGCTTGAAAGCAACTGCCACCTGCCAGACGAACAGGTCAATCTAGGTAATCAGCAGGCCAGGTCTACTGCGATTCTTGCATGCACCCGGCGCTTGAAGATCGGTAAGGCACTGCCTGCATCCAGCACCCGACGCACGCGACACGTCTTTATTGCCGCTTACTCGCTCGGCGGTTGCACGCTCTTGGCGCGGCTGCCGAAATCACCATCGGCTTCTGCGGCGAGATACGCGAACACGGTGTAGGCGGCCACGTTCTGCGCGAGCGCCTTCGGGTCGATCTTGTCCAGGGTGTCGTCGGCGGTGTGGTGCAGGTCGAAGTAGTCGGTGCCATCCTGCGCCAGCCACCCCCAGGCGCCACCCTTGGCGGAAATCGGTCCGACATCCGGACCGGGGCCGCCCTTGCTGGGTTCATACGCGATACCCAGCGGTGCAAGCACCTCGGCAATCTGCTTGGTTGCTGCACGCGAGTCGTCCGGTGCGGCCGCGCCCGTGTTGAACGCGTAGATGCGCCCGGCGCCGAAGTCGCTTTCCGCACCAATCTGATGCAGTGCCATGTCTTTGGCATCCTTGCCGTGCGCGGCGGCATACGCCTTGCCGCCGTACAGGCCTTGCTCCTCGTTGGCGAAGGCCACCACGCGGATGCTGCGCTTGGGCGCCTGCTTGAGCTGGCCGATCAGATGCCCGGCGGCCATCGTGATGGCCACGCCAGCGCCATCGTCGATCGCACCGGTGCCCAGATCCCATGAGTCCAGATGCCCACCGATCACCACCACTTCCTTGGGCTTGCTGCGCCCGGTGATCTCGCCAATCACGTTGTACGAGGTCGCGGTGCCGTCCCAGCCGCAATCCAGCGCCAGACGCACGCGCGTGCTGCCCAGGGCGGTGAGTCGTGCCAGTTGGTTGGCATCGGGTACTGACAGCGCTGCAGCGGGCACCGGCGTCAGTCCCTCGTCGAACCGGGTGATCCCGGTATGCGGCACGCGGTGCGAGTCGGTGCCGGCCGAGCGCATGACAAATCCAATTGCGCCCTTGCGTATCGCTTCCGACGGCCCCTTGCTGCGCACCGCGCCGCCATTGCCGTAATCCTTGCCGTCGCGCGCCTTGACCATCTGGTAATCGACGAACGCGATCTTGCCGGCCAGCGCGCCAGCCGGCGTAGCCTGCAGCGCAGCCAGATTCTCGAAACGCACAACCTCGCCTTCGACGGTGCCGCCCGGGCTGCCGCCCAGTGCGGTGATGGTCAGTGGCTGCGCATGCGCACCGAGCACGGCAGCACGTTCGCTGCGACGCTCCCATTTCGGAAAGGTCACCGGCTCGGTCCACACCTTGTCGAATCCCAGCGAAGTGAATTTCGCCTTGGCCCAGGCCACCGCACGTGGATCTGCTTCGCCACCGGCAATGCGCGGGCCCACTTCGGTGGTCAACGATTGGACCACCGCAAAGCCGGTGTCATCGGCCAGCGCTTGCTCGCGCAACTGCGCCGCGGTGCGCAATGCGCTGTCGGAAATGCTGGTCTGTGCAGCGAGCGCGGACGAGCAGGCGAGTAGGGCAGAGATGGCAACAGCGAGACGACGCATGCAGGGCGGCTCCAACGACAAGGGGACCCCGAGCTTATCAGCGCAAAGTCCCCCGTCTGCGTGCGAAAGGTCATCCTTCGGCGCGAAGTTGCGCGACAGGATGCTCCAGTTGGTTGTGTCCGCTTACAGCGCGGCCGGCGGCTTGAGCGTGTCGTTCTTGAGCGCGTCGCGAATCTCGCGCAGCAACAGCACTTCTTCGCTCGGGCCCTTCGGCGCGTCCGGCTTGCGATTGGTGACGCGGTTGATCAACTTGACCACCAGAAAGATCGCGAAGGCGACGATGACGAACTGCACGACCGTGTTGATGAAATCGCCATAGCCGATGGCAACCGCCGGAATTTCCTTGCCCGTGGCATCGACGCCGGCCGGCTTGAGCACCCACGCCAGACGCGAGAAATCCACATTGCCGATGGCCCAGCCGATCGGCGGCATGATGATTTTCTCCACCAGCGCAGTGACGATCTTGCCGAACGCCGCACCGATGACGACACCGACGGCCAGGTCGATGACATTGCCGCGCATCGCGAATTGTTTGAACTCGCTGACCATTCCCATAGTGCACTCCAACTGCGGTCGCGGACCAACTGCCGCGGCCCGATCGTAGCCGGGCTGATGTCAGCCCGCGATGATGCCGTGACGCTCGGCGACGTTTTCCAGGCGTGCGCTGAACTGGTCGCCCGGCAGCAATGGACCGACGCCGGCCGGCGTTCCCATGAAAATCAGATCGCCTGCGCGCAGTGCATAGAGCTTGGACAGCTCGTGCAGGATCTCCGGCACGTTCCAGATCATCTGATCCAGCAACGACTGTTGACGCACCTGCCCATTGACTTCCAGCGACAGATTCAAGGCCTCCAGCGCGCCGACTTCGCCGGCATGCACAAGCTCGCTGATCGGTGCGGAGTGATCAAAGCCTTTGGCGATATCCCACGGCAGACCCTTGGCCTTGGCAGCGGCCTGCAGATCACGACGGGTCAGATCCAGCCCCACGCCGTAACCGTAGATCAGGCGCTCGGCCTGTTCCACCGGCAACTCGCCGGCCGGCGCATCGCTGCCCAGCGCCACCACCAGCTCCACTTCGTGGTGCAGTTCCTTGGTGCCGGGGGGGTAGGGAATCCGGTCGCCATGGCCAACCACGATCGCATCGGCCGGCTTCATGAAAAAGGTCGGCTGACCGCGTTCGGCCTTGGAGGCTGGTGCGGTGGCGCCCATCTCGCGCGCATGGTCGGCAAAGTTGCGCCCTACGCAGTAGATGCGGTGCACCGGAAAACTGCCACCGCCCACCACGGGAATGCGCGGAACATCGGCGGCGGGAATCACATCATGGGTCATGCGCGCATCCTCAAGAACACAGGCGCATGAGTCTAGCGGTTTGCTTGTGTACGACGGAACCGTCACGCATGCGTCCAGTGCATGACACGGCTGCGATGGCAGAGTTTGCGAAGCGGCCGGCAGCCACAGTGGCGCTTCCGTGGTGGCGCGTACAGCGAGACGCTGCTGGCGTTCGATCACGCCCGATGCGGTGACGATGAGAAGTGTTGAACCGTGTCGTGCACTGCTGATCGATGGAGCAAGCGCTTGCGCGCCCTGCCATCAGCGCACCGCATCGCCCGGCAACGGGGGAATGCGAACGCGCAGCACGCCGCTGCACGTCAGACGTGGCTCGCTGGAAGGAATTTTTTTCGACACGGGCATGCGCCATCCGGACACCCGCTGCGCAGACCAGATGGCGGCGCAGCGATGCCGTCAGCGAGGTGTCAGTGCGACAACGGCAACGCGGGCTTGCGTACCACGTGGTACTCGGCGTCGACCACGCGCGTCTGTTGCGAGGTCCGGCGGTTCGATTTGCTCAACAACTTCCAGGCGATGCCGCCCAGGATCATTGCCGCGCCAACGAACACGCTGAAGAAGATCAGCACCGCAAGGATGACCAGACCAGCCAAGCCGGCGGCAACGCGCACCAACGGGTGACGCGGCTTGCGCGGCGCAAACAGGTGGTGGAGGTTGCCGAATTGGAAGATGCGAGCGGGCATGGCGGTGGGCTGCCGGGCAGGAAACGAGCGCGCAGTATCGTTGCGGTTTCGTGTCATTGAGTGAAAAGTTCGTTAATTGGTGCTGCAATTTGCCAAAACGATCACATGTGGAATGGATGGAAGGCGCCCGTGCGGCAAGTGTGGCCGGTTGTCTGGGCTGCTGTTGTTGCCTATCAGCTTGCAGCTGCCGGCCTAGGCTCGCCAGTGCTGCCCAGGCGCGCATGCCACAATCCAGGGCCGTCGTTGCCCGGTTCACTGCATGTCCTCGCCATCGCCCACCATGCTTGCCGCGTTGACGCAGATTCCCGATGCAGGGTTTTTGGAAGTCGAAGCGCTATTGGATAGCGGCGCCGAATCGCTGGTGCTGTATCGCCAGGGCACGCAGGTGCGTGCCTGGTTGAACATCTGCCCGCATGCTGGCCGTCGGTTGGACTGGGCGCCGGGGCAGTTCCTCAAGACCAAGGAAGGGCAATTGGTCTGCGCCGCGCACGGCGCGGCATTCGAATTGAACGGTGGCGAATGCGTCAGCGGCCCGTGCCGCGGTCAATCGCTGTTTGCGGTGCCGGTACGGGTTGAGGACGAACAGGTGCTCATGGGGTAACGCCTGAGCGGAGCCAGGAGAACTACTGCTCGCTCTGCGTGTTGCGCCGCTCTAGAGCGCAATGCTGCGTCAGCGCGCCGCCCACCAGAACATCAGGTTGATCATCGACACCATCACCACGATGTAGATCAGCGACAACGGCGCGCCCACGCGCCACAGTTCGCGCGGTTGGTAGTTGGCCGGGCCGGCCACCATCGAGATCACCGGGTTGGACGCGGTCATCAGATTGTTGGACGCCGACAACGCCACGATCAGTGCGAACGCGGTCGGGTTGCCGTTGGCCGCAAGCGCCAGATTGACCGCAATGGGCACCATCACGATGGTCGCACCCACATGGCTGATGACCAGCGAGAACGCCGTCGTCAGCAGCGCCAGGCTGATTTCCAGCGCCCACACCGGAATGCCTTCGGGCAGGCGATCGATGGTGTGGCCGGCCACCCAGGCTGCGGTGCCGCTGCTGTCCATCGCCCAGCCCAGCGGGATCAGCCCGGCCATCATGAAGATGGTTTTCCAGTTGATCGATGCGTAGGCCTCGTCCATGCGCAACACGCCGCTGACCAGCATGCAGGCCACACCGGTCATCAGCGTCAGTGCCACCGGCAGGCGCGAGGTCAGCGCGATCAGGATGGTGAAAGCGAAGATCGCCATCGCGATCTTGAACTTGTGCGGGCGCTGCTCGCCTTTGGGAAAGTCGGTCACCGGCACGAAATCGCGGCTTTCTGCGGCCTGCGCCAGGTCCTGCCAGATGCTGTGGAAGACCAGCATGTCGCCGGCGCGCAACGGCACGCTGCGCACGTCCTCGCGGATCACCTGCTTGTCGCGGTTGATCGCCAGCAGGCTGATGCCGGCCTGCTTGCGCAGGCGCAATTCGCCGGCGCTCTTGCCGATCAACCGCGAGTTCGGCGGAATCAATGCTTCGGAAATACCGGCCAGGCTGGGGTTGAACAAGTCGCCCAGATTGCGCAGCCGCGAGGACATGCGCAGGAACTGGTTTTGCGCAAAATCGGCCACCTCCTGGCGCGGCCCCATCGCACCGAGCACGCTGCCGACCCAGATGCGCATATCGGCCGGCGGCGCCAGGCGGGTGTCGTTGCCGGTCTTGAGCGCAAGCAGCAGCGGCGCATCGTGCAAGGCTTCGGCTTCGCCCAGGGTCATGCCGACCAGCGGGCTCTCGGCGGTCACGGTGAGCTCGAACACATCGCCATCGATGCCGTAGGTCTTGGCGAAATAGCTTTCCGTACGCGACGGCGTGACGCCTTCGTTGATCAGGCTTTCCTCTTCGATCAGCTTGCGATCGCCGTAGAAGCGGAAGTACAGCAGTGCGGCGATCAGCAAGGCCACGCCGATCGGCAATGGCGCGAACATCGTCAACGGCTCGATGCTGGCCATGCCCGAGGGCAGGTTGTTGTTGGCCGACACCAGCAGGTCGTTGAGCAGGATCAGCGGCGAATTGCCCACCATGGTGAGCGCGCCGCCCATCACGATGGCCGCGGCGATGGGCAACAACATGCGCTGCAGGGTGAGCCCGGTGCGCGCCGCCAGCCGTGAGGCCACCGGCAGGTACAACGCCATCACCGACGGGTTCTGCATGAACGACGAATTCAAGCCGGAGATGGCCAGCGTCATCATCATCAGGCGCTGCTCGCTGCCGTGCGAACGCCGCAGCAGCCAGGTGGCCAGCCGGTTCAGCGCGCCGGTGCGCTCCAGCCCCGCGCCCAGGATGGTGGTGGCGATGATGCTCATCACCGCGTTACCGGAAAAGCCGCCGAACAATTCTTCTGGCGCCACCAGCCCGGTGACGCCCAACACCACCAGCACGATCAAGGCCACCACATCGGCGCGGATGCGCTCGAACAGGAACATCGCCATCGTGAAACCGACCAGCCCGAGGACGAGCTTCATATCGTTGGTCAGCGTCAGCGCGGTGTCCATGAGTGGCCGGGATTCGTGATTCGGGAGTGGGGATTGGTCAGTCGACTGCGGCGTCGAGTATGCGGGCAATCGCTGTTACGAATCCCCAATTCCCACTCCCGCATCCCGGTCATACACCAGATCCCACACGCCGTGGCCGAGTTTCTGGCCGCGCGTTTCGAAGTGGGTCTGTGGGCGCCAGGCGGGGCGTTCGACGTGGCCGCGCGAGCCGGCGCGGTTGATCAGGCCGGGTGTGGCATCGAGCACGTCCCACATCTGTTCGGCGTAATCGGCCCAGTCGGTAGCGGCATGCAGGCGGCCGCCGTCGCGCAGCTTGCGCACCAGCAACTGCGCAAACGCCGGCTGGATCAGGCGGCGCTTGTTATGCCGCTTCTTGTGCCAGGGATCCGGGAAATAGATGCGCACTTCGTCCAGCGCACCGTCGGCGATCTCGTGTTCGAGCACTTCCACCGCATCGTGGTGGTACAGGCGCACGTGCGTGCTGCCGTCCTCATCCAGCGCGTTGAGCAGACGGCCCACACCGGGCGCATGCACCTCGATGCCGATGTAATCACGGCTTGGATCTTGCTGCGCGGCAAAGCGCAACGCTGCGCCATTGCCGAAGCCGATCTCCAGCACCTTGTGCGCATCGCGTCCGAAGGTGGCAGCCAGATCGCGCGGCGTACCGAGGTAATCCAGCCCGAAACGCGGCCACAGCTCATCGAATGCGCGTTGCTGCGCCGGCGTGAAACGGCCCTGGCGCAGCACGAAGCTGCGCACCTGCCGGCGGCCCTCTTCGATGGTGAAGGGCTTAGGCGGCATCTTGGCGCCGTCACTGGTGAAAGGATCAGTCATGAAAGTCCGTCACATCGGATAACAAACATCCCCTCTCACGCCAGGGTGAGAAGGCGCAGCTTGCGCGCCATGGGCGCGCGTGCCTTAGGAGCCCCCGAGACGCGGGCCGGGCCGGGGCGAGGAGCGGGGCTTGGGGTGATAGGACGGTCGCCACGCGAGGTTGCAGACCACGTAACGCACAACCCACTGGCCCACGGATGGAAGACAACGGATCAGCGGCGGCCTGCGCACATCCACTCATCCAATCACACCATCCACCGGGCTGGATGCCGAGGCATAGCGCTTGCGCGGAATCCGCCCGGCCAGAAACGCCTCGCGCCCGGCCTCGATCGCCTTGCGCATCGCGCTGGCCATCAGGATCGGATCGCGCGCACCGGCAATGGCGGTGTTCATCAGCACGCCATCGCAGCCCAGCTCCATCGCGATCGCCGCGTCCGATGCCGTGCCCACGCCAGCGTCGACAATGATCGGCACTTTGGCGTTTTCGATGATTTCCAGCAGGTTGTACTTGTTCTGGATGCCCAACCCCGAGCCGATCGGCGCGGCCAGCGGCATTACCGCCACGCAGCCGATCTCTTCCAGGCGCTTGGCCAGAATCGGATCGTCGGAGGTGTAGACCATCACCTCAAATCCATCGGCGACCAGTTGTTCGGCGGCCTTGAGCGTCTGCACCACATCCGGGTACAGCGTCCTCTCGTCGCCGAGCACTTCCAGCTTGGTGAGGTTGTGGCCGTCCAGCAGTTCGCGCGCCAACCGACAGGTGCGTACCGCCTCTTCAGCGGTGTAGCACCCAGCAGTATTGGGCAGCAGCGTATAGCGATCCGGCGGCAGCACATCGAGCAGGCTGGGCGCGTTGGGGTCCTGGCCGATGTTCACCCGGCGAATGGCAACGGTCACGATTTCGGCCGCGGCAGCTTCGGTGGCCAGGCGGGTTTCGTGCAGATCCTTGAACTTGCCGGTGCCAGTGAGCAGGCGCGAACGGTAGCGTTTGCCGGCGATAACCAGCGCATCAGAGGGGGCGGGATTCGTCATGCGGCAATTATCACCGATCGGGCGCGGATGCGCCGGCCTGGGCGGCGCATCAACCGCCGCCCAGTGCCTGCACGATTTCCACGACGTCGCCCTCGCGCAACAGGTGTTCTGCATGCCGTCCGCGCGGCACGATTTCGCCATTGACCTCTACCGCGACGCGGCGCTGTGCTAAGCCCTCCTGCTCCAGCAGGGCGGCCAGCAGCAAGTTGTCGGGAAGCGAGCGCGGGGTGCCGTTGAGTTGAATGTTCATGGCATCATTGTTGCATCGCGTGCCGCTCCGGCGCGCGTTTTTGCGTTATGCGGCAGTGCAGCGTGAGCGCGGGCGGCGAGGGTGAAACCATGTGCCATTCGCCAGCGTACGTATGCACGCAGGTCCGGTCCCATCCACTTCAAGCAGGCATTCCGATGGCTTCAACACTTCGCCCGATCCGTTCCCTGATGGCCATGGCCATCGCTATCGCGGCCACCCCGGCCATGGCCGAATCGGCCTTCGACCAGACCGTGTTCTTCGGTGACAGCCTCACCGACAGCGGCTACTACAACCCGCTACTGCCGGCCGCCTCGCGCGCAGTCACCGGCAAGTTCACCACCAACCCGGGTTGGGTGTGGGCCGAATACGTCGGCGACCATTTCGGTACCAATGCCGCGCCCAACGGCAATGGCCAGACCGGCGACAACTACGCTGCCGGCGGCGCGCGCATCCAGGCCAGCTCGGTCAGCGCGCTCGGCGCTGCGCCGTCGGTGACCAGCCAGATAAACACCTACCTCACCGCCAACGGCGGCCGTGCCAACCCCAATGCGCTGTACACCGTGTGGGGCGGCGCCAATGACCTGCTCGCCGCGTCCCTCGCTCCGGCACAGGCGCAGTCCATCATCGGTAGCGCGGTGACCGCCCAGGTCGGTGCCGTGGCCACCTTGCAGAACGCCGGCGCGCGTTACGTCATGGTGCCGACCATTCCGGACGTCGGCCTCACCCCGCGCTTCCGCGCTGGCGGCACTGTGGGAATGGCGCAGGGCACCGCCGCGGCCACCGCCTACAACACCGCCTTGTTCAACGGCCTGCAGTCGGCCGGCCTGCGCGTGATTCCGGTCGACACCTTCCACATGCTGCAGGAAATCGTCGCCAACCCAGGCACCTACGGTTTCAGCAATGTCACCAGCACCGCCTGCAACCCGGCCGTGCCGCTGCCGGCCTGTAACCCGACCAGCCTGGTCGCCGCCAATGCGCAGAACACCTATGTCTTCGCTGACGGTATCCACCCGACCACGGCCGTGCACCAGATCCTGGGCGAGTACGCCATCTCGCTGCTGGAAGCGCCGCGTCTGCAGCAGGTGCTGACCCATTCCGCACAGGCCGTGGGCCGCGCGCGCGCCGACCAGGTGGCCTGGCATCTGGACGGCAAGCCGGACGCCGATGGCATGCGTTGGTGGGGGAGCGTGCGTGGCGACATGCAGCGTTACGACCACGCCGACCTGTATGACGGCATGGCGCCGGCCGGCCTGTTCGGTGTGGATTGGACTGCTGGCGACATGGTGTTCGGTGGCTTTGCCGGTTTCGGTCGCATGGACGCCGACTTCGGCAACCGCAACGGCAGCTTCAAGCAGGACGACACGACGCTGGGCGGCTTCTTCGGTTGGTACACCGGCCCGGTGTGGGTCAACGCGCAGGTCAGCTACAGCTGGTTGAGCTACGACGTCGACCGCGAAGTGCAGCTTGGGCCAGCCACCCGCGTGCATAGCGGCTCGCCGGACGGCAGCAACCTCACTGCCGCGCTCAACGCCGGTTATTCGCTGGGCGAAGGCAATGTCAAGTACGGCCCGGTGGCCGGCCTGACCTGGCAGAAGATCAAGCTCGACGGCTACACCGAGAGCAACGACACCTCCACCGCGCTGGGCTATGCCAACCAGGACGTCGACTCGCTGGTCGGCCGCGTTGGCTTCCAGGTGCGTCTGGACGGCGCCATGGTCAAGCCATACCTGCAGGCGACCTACGACCACGAGTTCAAGGAAGGCGGCGAAGCCAGCGCCTGGTTGCAGTCGATGCCGGAAGTGGGCATGTACACCGTTCCGGGCCAGAACTTCGATCGCAACTACGCCACCGTGGTGTTGGGTGCGCGTACCGGCCTGTGGGGCTTGCAGAGCAACGTCGGCCTGAGCACCACCACGGCCCAGCGCAGCGCACGTGATGCCACCTTGTTCGTGAACTTCAGCGGCAACTTCTGACGCGCGCGGTAAGCCACAGCTAGCAAGCAAGACACGAGGGCCGGGCAACCGGCCCTCGTCCTCTCTGCGCACATTGCGCCAGACACCCGCACCCGCATAAACTCTGCAGGCGCCATGCGGGCGTAGCTCAATGGTAGAGCTGTAGCTTCCCAAGCTACTGACGTGGGTTCGATTCCCATCGCCCGCTCCAGAGCTTCCGCCAAGTCTCTAAGTGATTGACTGGTTTGGATATTTTGGCCGATTGATGATTCCGAGCGATGCCCCTTGAGGTATCAATCGAGGTATCAATCTTGCCCAAGCCTCTGATGATTGCGCGCTCGGCTGGCCTGTATGCGCGCTTCTTTGTTCCCACCGATCTTCGAGCCACGATTGGCTCGCGATACCTTGTCCGATCGCTGGGGCTTTACCGTGGCGACCAGGCGCGGTTGGTGGCGGCCATGATGGGGATGGCCCTATGCTCAGCATTCGATGCCATGCGGAAAGGGATTGCCGTGGACGTGGACGAGCTGCTGAAGAAGATTCGGGATGGAGAGATCTACGAGTTGACACTGCACGATGTGAAGCTGCCCAACGGCACTCGCATCGCCCAAGCCCAGCTGGACACGCCCGCGGATGCGGCGTTGTTTAGCGACCTGATGGCCAGAGCTGGAGCAGACGGATCCTCGAGCATCGTCGCCCCAAAGATGCCCAAACGTCCGAAGATTAACTGGGACGCGGATGAGCCCAGCACAGACAAGTCTGCGGGCGGGTTGATGCTGTCGAAGGCGATGGTCGATCATTTGAGGGACTTGGCCGGGGCCCGTCTGCATCAGAAGACCGTGTTGGAAAGCCGCCACACCCTGCGCCTGTTTGCCGGGATCATCGGCAAGGACGTGCCCGTGGCCTCGCTGACCCAGGATCACGTGCGGGCCTTCTTCGAAGGCGTGCGTTACTGGCCATCCAATGCGACCAAGCGGCCGGCCTATCGGGACTTGTCGGTGCCCGAGGTCATCAAGCTGGCGAAGAAGAACCAGGAGGCAGAGCCGGCGGCGTGGACGATGGCCAAGCACCGACAACGGTTGAGCGTCTTCCTTGTTTCCCTGGTCGAGGGCAAGCACCTGTCGGTGAATCCGCTGGCAGGCATCCGGGCGATCGCCACCCCTGATTCGGAAGACACGGGCTCGCCTTTCACGGACGCCGAGTTGAAGGCCATCTTTGACCCGGTGGAGTTCCCGAAGTGGGCGTCGAAGTATCCGCATCGGTGGTTCGGACCGATCTTGGGACTTTACTCGGGCGCGCGCGTCAACGAGATCGCGCAGCTCCGGCTGGAGGACATCGACACCATCGACGGCGTGCCCGGCTTCTTCGTCCGCAAGATCGGGAAGAAGCAGAGCATCAAGAACAAGCACAGCCGGCGGTTCATCCCGCTGGCTCAGCCGGTGATCGATTGCGGCTTTCTGGATTACGTGAAAGAGGCGAGGCAAGCTGGGGTCGAGCGGTTATTCCCGGACCTGCCCAACTCGACAGGGCTGGGCTACGGACGGCAGCTGAGCCGCCAGTTCTCCGTCTACATCAAACGGCAAGGGGTCTCGGAGAAGGGGCAGGGGTTCCATGGGTTCCGGCACACCATTGCTTCAAAGCTGGACGAGGCCGGGGTGTCGGCTTCAGCGATTGGAGCACTCACGGGACATGGGACTGGGCAGACCGTATTGGAGAAGTTTTACATCGACCGCCGGAGCCTGCCGGACCGGGTGGCTACGCTTGCTAGGTTCAGTCCGCTACTGTCCCTTCCTATTTACAGTTCTGGAAATTTTGCGGAAAACTTGAAATAGTTAGTTATGGAGTCTAGCCAGCAGCCGTTTAGCTGGTCGCGTATGAACTTTACCTGACAACGTTATGACTAGAGTGGGAGCGAAGCCAATTTAGCTAGCCCATAGCTGGCGAGGCGTGGCCGATGCTCGGGAGACACGCTGCGAGTTCATTCATTGGCGACGAAGTTGGATACCCTCGGCGAGGCAGCGGGCACATCGCCTGGGGAATAATGCGGCACGTTATGCAGCATTGTCCAGTTTGTCGAAGCCTATACCGACTGCGGATTGCACGGAGTTCTTTTCTAATAATTTTTCTTAAACGATTGTGGTGAATTATTCAGCGCTTGACGGGGCTTAGAGTTTTAATGTCCTGTGGTAAATCACCTCTTTGTTTCGCTCATCTCGGTGAATTCCAATATAGAAAACTGCGGCATGAAAACTGTTTTCAATTCTAAACGCTTGAAAGTAATACCGAGTTGCCGCAGCGGGGGTGGTAGCATCACCTTCTTTGAGATGATCCTCTTTTTCGTCCTGGTGAATTTTCTTATCCTCCTTGAGGACGGTCAGGTTATACTTAATTCCGCCGCCGGTTGCTGCATATTTAACTCCTCGGCTTTTAAAGTAGTTGGCAAGTGTCCCTTCTGATTTGTTATGTCTAACAAGATCTCTTAAGGCAAATGTCGCCTTTATGGCAAAGTCAAAGCGATGTTTTGGTATTTCGTCGCAAGTTTCAAACGCATTATCGAAGAGCTTCAGGTTTTTTGCTGAGCGAGCTATGGCTTTTATTTTTTCAGATAAAAGTGATTCTTGTGGAAAAAAAAGTTCGCATAGTTTTTGATATAAAGCATCTAAGAAATCTCCATGTTCAGCGAAGGCTGTATATTTTGGCCAGCTTACTTCATTCATGCTGTCACTTTTTTGCCCTTGGATGTCCTTGATTTCAATCAGTTCCTTTCGGAGCTCAAAAGGAAGTGGGGCATAGGGGAGGGCAAAAATCCTTACTTGGCTATAGTCGTCGTGTGAGTTCTGATAAGCGTGGACCGCAGCAGCAGCATGGCTTGGATCAGGAACTATAATATATTCTCCACTCTTGGTTCTCTCGGCTATAACCAATGTTGCATCTAGGTCATAAAGGCCGGCTTGTGTGATGAAGCGTGTTCTCAGCTCTCGAGGAAGTCCAATTATGCATGCAGTGCTCATTTTGCGCTCCTTAAGTGCGAGTGCGGATGAGGCTCGTTGCTACCAATATTGGAAGAACTATTTTCTCGAGATCTGCGTCGGAAGTTATCTCTAAGAGCTTGAATATGTGCTCTCGAACGTGTGAAATTTTTTCCGCTTGAGAATCAGTAGTCCATTGCTTTTGTTGGACCAAAAGATGTGCTGCATCAATTCCGTTAGCAGCCGACCATTGCGATATCTCCTGATAAACCCTTTCTATTCTGAAAGACTTCCATTGAGGAGCATTTTCTCCTAACGCTTGTGTAAAAGTTAGATTCAATGCGCTGGAGTATTCGGCGTTGTTTAGCATTTCATCAAGAATTAATCGATGATCTTCAGCGATTCTTGTGTCTCGCAAGAATTCGAGCATCCATTTTTTCAAAATGTCTTTGCTTAACGGAAGTATTTCGAGAAATTTTGAGGGGTCAGGTGCTAAAAAATTTTCTCCATCAGTTTTGAAGTGCACAACATCAAACGAATCTTTGTTGAGAAATCTTTTTCTGGAGGCATCCTGATTTAAGAAGGCCTGCCAAACATCGCTTCTAATAACAACTGATTTTCTTTGCTGAATCGGTGTTGAGGGTTCAACTACAGCTTTTGGATTAAGGCTGACGATTATATCGCCCCCTTCCGCAGTTGAAATTGAAGCCAACCCTCCCTGTGAGCGCTCTAGGAAATCTTTAAACTTTTTGTATCCCATCGCCTTTTCGTCAAAGCGTCCAAGGCCCGCCAGAGCATATTCCGCTATCAGACGTTGTTTCAGTCTTGCAGCTTTTTCTGGCCCTGATTGGAGCAGCCGCCTCAGGATCTTGCCCGCTTGGATTTCTGTAGTATTCATTTGGCTATTCCTTTATACCCGCCCATACTAAAAAACCACTACGCAGGGTAGTGGTTTTTAGTTTTAAATGGTACTTTTTTGAGATTCCCTAACTTGCGGACGTCGTATGAAAAAGAGAACCTCAACCTTTTCCATCACTTTGGCCCCCGGCAAGCGTCCTAGAAGTAGTCAGATTCATTGATCTGCTGATTCTTTGGACTAATTTCCATTTAGCCGAACATTGTAGCTGGTCTGAATGAGTCTGTCAACCCATCATCTTCATCATCTACGTTCCTGTTGACGCTCATGGTTACGGTAGATGGCACGCCTTGTCAACTAGTATGTGAATGTGTCGTCTGCTGCTCGTCAAGTATAGCTTGACTTGACGCCTTGACCTTTCCCCGGTCTCTTCGCTACGTGCCTGGAACGTGCCATGCCGCCTTTCCTGGAGCCTCAACTCGTTTCCGCTACAGGAGTGGCTGGCGCATAGGGACTAGCCAGATATTTCCCTCTGAGATGCACAGTATGTGTCTAACACCCACAGAATTCGACGCGCCTTGTCGACCACCGTGCGTTTTAGGTGCTTTGGCGCGAGTGATCTTCAGCTGGTCAGCTGCAACCACAACACCAATAGCACCATTGGTAGTCCGCTGAGCACTGACACGACCCAGAAAGCTCCCATCACGGCCAGCGGCGTCATGACCCACCACTGGGCAGCCGTAAATCCCTGGTCGCGCCGCCGAGCTGCGCCGGCCTCCTGCGGATACAGCCGCTCCGCTTTCCGCAGGCCCCGGCGAGCCATCAGCGGCCCGACGATGAAGCCGAACGGGCCCAGGAAGAGCAGGCTCAGCGAGAACCACCAGAAGAACCGGTTGTGCGGGGTGGTCACCTTTTTAGGGGCAGCGCGCCTTGCGCCATCCCCATAGAGGCCAATCAGGGTGCCAGCGGAAGTCCCAACCATCGGATTCGATTCGGTCTTCATTTGGCGTAGGCCCTCCAGATGCCATCGCTCTTGGCATAGCGCAAGTTCTTGCTCACGGGGATCGGCACCTGCCGGCCCTCAATGCTCAGCACTGCCTGGCCGCGTGTTTCGCAGCGGTAGCCATCGGCGCCTTCCGCTTCCGCGCAGGCGGTCAGTTCGAAGTTTTGGACGTCGGTCACCTGGCCGGCGCCGCTGTCTTTCAGCAGTCGGATAAAAGCTTCCTTGGCATTGTCAGATGAGGGCTTGCCGCCGCAGGCGGTCAGGCCCAAGGCCATGGTCAACGCGACCAGGCCAATCCATGCGTTTTTCATGTCGTTCCTTTTTTGAGGGATGGTGACGCGGAAGGCGGGCCAAGCCGGGACCTACTACTTGTCGCGGTTCCCGTCGGGCCTGAAGGCAGCAATCCAGAGCCTGGTGTCTTTGAAGGGCGTCAGCATCCCCGACGGTCCGGGATGCAGATCTGCGGTCTGGATGAATCCCGAGACCCACGCCACGCGCAGGGCGACATCGACGGCGCGGTCAGCCACGCCGGGCCGGCTCACATTGACGACAAACGGCTGGGCCGGAGGGTTGGGGCCGTTGGAGCGCTGGGCGCCCGTGTTGGGCTTGCTGGGCAGCACACGGATGCCGCTGAGCGAGTCCCGGCCTTTCCACAGGGCAGCGCTGTTGAGCTCCGCTGTATCGCCCAGGTCGTCAGTTTCAGTCACCGCGGCATCGAAGCAGGTGCGGAAGGTCTCGACGCTCGATGCCGTCGGGCTGGTCCAGATGCGGGCCTCTGCGGTCCAGCAGGGCAAGGAAGCGCCCCACTCGGTGAAGGTCAATGCAACTCGGGGCCAGTCCAACTTCCCGAGCTGGGCCTGCTGATGGTTGTCGCCTTTGAACAGGTTGGGCAGCTTCCCGGTGCCATTGATTGGCGTGTAAATCGAGCCAGTTCCCTGGCTGCCGGCTTTGCTGCCCGAGTTTGGCTTGATGCCGACCATCTGCTTGCCGGTGTCGGCCAACCCCTTTCCGAGTTGACGGAAGAAGCCGGACTTCTGCGCCGGCACATCTTGGGCGTGGGCGGTAAACGGCGAGACGAGTGTCAACGCCAGGAGCGCCGCGAACGCTCCTTGTCCTGTGTGATTCATCGCAAACCCCTGCAATACCGCCCGTTTGGCGTATTTGCAAATATGGCAAATGCAGCGCAGGATTGGAAGCGGCAGACTTGGGGGTCAATTCATCCTTCGTTGGTCTTCATGCCTGCTCCGCTGCCTCCCGCATACACCTTTGGCCGTCGCCTTCGTGAGGCCAGGATTGCGCGGGGCATGAACCAAGCCGCCTTGGGGGCTGTTCTCGGGCTGG
Source organism: Xanthomonas prunicola (assembly GCF_002846205.1). Taxonomy (GTDB): domain Bacteria; phylum Pseudomonadota; class Gammaproteobacteria; order Xanthomonadales; family Xanthomonadaceae; genus Xanthomonas; species Xanthomonas prunicola. The sequence goes on along the minus strand of NZ_PHKV01000001.1, from coordinate 747,957 downwards.
AGGAACAGAACTCGGCAGCTCCCAGGATTTCGCGCTACGAGCGAGGGGACCGCATGCCTGACAACGAAAGCATGGCAAAGCTAGCGGAGGCGTTGGAGCTGCCCGTGGCATATTTCCATGCAGCCAGTGACATCATGGCGGAGGCCATCTTGGTGCTTTCCCAGTTGCCTCCAGCGAAGCAAGAGGAGCTGCTGCGCCACATGCGTGAGTTTGCCGGTGCCTCGGAGAAGGCATCTTTTGCCGTGAGCAAAGCCAAGAAGTAATCTCTGCTCTGCGCTATCCGAATGAGCAAGAATCACCATGGAGTGGTCACACAAGGGCTACACGAAAAGAATCAGAATTTGGTGCAGAAACTGCTCATGGAGTGAAGCATGACCGCCCAAGAAGGTAGCGGTCGCTTCCACCATGTTTTCGTCACCCTCAAGGGTGCCGACAAGAAGCATGCCCTTTTTGTTGACTTGTCGCCAAGCGAACTGAAGAAGCGCTTTGTGAGGCCCTACAAGCAGGGCAAACCGGTGCTGCTTATCGACCACACCGTGGTTCAAACCCGCGATATCACTTGGACCTCGATACGTGTGACGCCGCAGGCTGCTGAGCCCACGCTTGAAAGGCTGCAAGAAGATAGCCGCCGCCACACTGATGAGCTCAACAACATGGGCGGCTCCCTAATGTTTCTGGGTCACTTCTTCTGGAGTAACGACGACTTGCTGGAAGAGGGTTCGGACGTTACCGGGAGCTACATTCATGGACCCCCGGGTGAGGCGAGTAGTTTCAGCAGGCTGGTCTCATGGCTGGCCGACAATGTTGGCAAGGCATTGATTGGCCTTTTGTTCGCGATTGCACTGGCATTTTTACTTGCTTGGTTTGGACTAAAGAAATAGTGATGGAGAGGCTACGCCAGCAGCTAATTGAAGCCTCTTTGGCTTGGGAGTCCACCTTTGGGAATGCTCCGGCCATCACCTCTGTATTGTCGGAATACGACGCTGCCGTGCTGTTGGGATGTTCCCTGGCTGATTACTCTGCTTGCATGCGCGGTGCGACTGCCGTCCAGCGGGGCCATGACTTCGTTTATCAGGGTCTGCGCTACCAAGTGAAGGGAAACCGACCCAGTGGTAAGCGAGGCAGCACAGTGACCCGGGTTCCCAAGCCGTCGAACTACGAGTGGGAGCGGCTGATTTGGGTGCTATACAACCCGCAATATGAAATGCAGGAGGCTTGGCTCTGGGAGGTAGAAGACTATCGGCAGCGCTTCGATGCCATTTCGAGGCTTGGGCCTGGGCACATGCGACTGGGACACTCGCTTATCGATGACAGGCCATTGCAAGCCGGCCGCCTGTAACTAAGCAAAAAGCGGCGGGATTGACTGGGCACGGAAAGCGCGTGTTCTACCTATGCAAGCAGCACAGCAACGGAAAAAACGCGGCTACGTGATAGTTGAGCTTGGTGGCGAACACAACAATTGCCTTTAGGATCAAATGAAGGCAGCTTTCAGCAATTCACCGCTGAACTAGGGGGCAAAGGAATGGCTGTTTACATCTCAGAGTTGGATATCCGGAATTTTCGCTCTTGTGATGCTACTTCCTTGCAGCTAACCAACTTCACTCCACTGGTCGGCCTGAACAATTGCGGAAAGAGCAACTGCCTCACGGCGTTGCAGTGGTTAGTCCGAAAGGCCAAGTTGGGCGTTGAAGACTTCCACGACCCAGCTCAACCCGTCCAGGTTACGGGGGTGCTGGTCGGCATCACGGATGCTGATCTAGATGTTCTGGAAAGCAAGCACCGTAAGAAGATCGAGCCACATATACACGACGGCATCCTGAAAATTCGGCGAGTCCAGGAAGTGCCTGGTGGTGAGGTGACTTTGACTATTATGGACCCAGCCAACAAGCAGTGGGACCCTAATCCAACTGGAATCGATAACGCCATCACTGCTCTGTTTCCGGATCCCATCCGCATTGGGGCGATGGAGAACGCGGAGGAGGACGCGAGCAAGGCCAAGACGACTACGACCATCGGAAAGCTGCTTGCATCGATGCTGTCTGCTATTCAAGAGCAGCACGAGCAAACCTTGACTCCTTATTTGGCAGCAATTTTGGGCATGATTTCAGCTGAGGGGGGCGACCGCTTTGACGAGTTGGGGCGTATCGATGCGTCCATCAACGGCAAGATCTCGGACCTGTTCCCTGGGATCAGCATCAAACTCGACTTCCCTGTTCCGGCTTTCAATGACCTGATTAAAGCGGGGACCGTCAAGGTCTACGAAGGTAACGGGCAGGGACGTTCATTCGGCTCTTATGGGCATGGAGCGCAGCGAGCGATTCAGATGGCTATGGTCCGGCATTTGGCTGACTTAAAGAGAGGAGCGGCAGCCGCCGGTGGCGCCACCTTGCTTCTAGTGGATGAGCCAGAGCTATTCATGCACCCTTTCGCCGTGGAACAGGTGCGTGAAGCACTTCGAGCTTTGTCGGAGCTGGGGTATCAGGTTGTGTTCTCGACGCACTCCGCGCAGATGATCCTTGCCAAGGATGCGAAGAACGCGTTGTTGATGACCAAGAAACATCCTCACGGGACAAGAGCAAGGCCGCGTCTGCTATCCGTCATAGAACAGTTGGTGGAGAATCCCACCCACCAGATGCTCCAAATCTTTAGTCTGACCAACTCTTCTCAGGTGTTGTTCGCTGACAAGGTGATCCTGGCGGAAGGAAAAACAGAGCTCCGGCTGCTCCCATGTCTCTTCCAGGCCATTGCCGGTAAGACGTTGGGCCAGTCGTCGCTGGCGATTGTGCCAATGAGCGGTGTAGCCGATACCAAAAAATCGATAGAGGTCCTTGCGGCTCTGGGTCTTCCCGCGTGCGCCATCGTGGATCTTGATTATGCCTTCCGGAACGCGCAGGTGCATGGTTTCCTCGCGGAAGACGATCCTGACATCGCTATTTGCAGGGAAATCCTTGCGAGACTTGCTCAGAATGATGTCATCACTCTGGACGCAAGCGGCCTACCTAAGAAAGACGCGCGTGGTCCGGCATCCAGGGCATTTGAGGTTCTAGCTGGAGAGGCGGATGCTAGTGCTCACATCGCCTCGCTGGTGACGAAACTTCGCAATCAATCCATCTGGCTCTGGAGTCGTGGCGCTATAGAGCCTCACGTTGGCCTCGGGCAAAAAACCGAACACGCTTGGCTTACTTGTCAGATTGATATTGAGACCAAGGGTGTGGACGCTACTTGTGAGGATGCAGCAGGAGTTCGTGAGATGGTGAATTGGTTGTCTCAGCTTCCGGTTGAAGTCGAGGAAGAAGCATGACCTCCAAGATGCGTTCTGCTTTCATGCTAGATGATCCAGTTAGGCATTCGCTGCTCGCAGGACATCGCTTCTACGTCCAACAGGCGAAGGAGAGGCTGCTTTCAACATTCGGCAACATTTCGGCGGAGGCAGATGCTGCGGCGGATGCTTATTGGGAATCCTCCGGGCGTAATTTCGACCCAGACATTCACGACGAGGCTGAGCAGGCTGAGGATGCCCAGAATCATGGAATCATGTTCTATGAGTTGCTCTCGGAAATGCACGAGCGGACTCGCCTAAGCGTTGTGGCGGGTATGTTTCATCACTGGGACAAAGCTTGGCGACGGTTCTTGGTGGATCAGCTTCGGCTACCTGGGTTTGTTATAGGTATCCATACGAGAAGGGCAATGTGGACGATGGATAGCACCCAGCTAGAAAGATTTTTGGAGGCACTTGGACTGAATATTGCGACTTTCCCAGGATATGCTCGCCTAGATGCAATGCGACTGGTCGTCAATGTGTTCAAGCACGGCGAGGGGAGGTCGATGGATGATCTCCGGTTGGCCTACCCAGAGTTTGTTCCAGTGGTCAATGGATGGGTTCGAGCATTCCCTGATGACACCAGCATGAAGGTGACGGACACGCATTTGGACGAATTCGCAAACGCCATTGAGTCCTTTTGGAAAAGTGTCCCAAAAGAGTTGGTTTTCGATGCCACTGCGTCACTAAAGTTGCCTAAGGAGCTAGCAGCCGCGCGCGCAAAAGATTTGGCCTAAGCCAGCTCTAGCTTCAGCCCTCCGGATCAACAGGCCAGACATCCGGTCGCGCACCAGCGAGAACTTCTCGCTGGCCAGCGTTTTCGATGCGTTACGGGTAGAACTTGCTTGAATCTGCCAAGGACTTGGCAAACTGCCCCCGCTGGTAGCGCGGCAGCTCCACGTTGGGCTGATACAGCTCTAAAGCGGCAAGCTGCTTGCTGCGCGTCACCTGCGGTTTCTTGTGCAGGTAGTGCTGGCGCAAGACCTGGACCCGATCCCGTGGGTCGGTGCTGTGGCCGGTGACCAAGGCAATCTCCTTCTCCGGCACGTCGTTGACGTCGAGCTCAGTGGCCAGCGTATGGCGGAAGGCGTGGAACCCGATGCCCTTGGGGAAGCCCAGGCTCTTCAGATAGCGCCCAAAGTCCACCACGAACTGCTGACTGTAGCGAGCGTTGGTTTCCCCCGTCGTGCGGTTCACGCCCGCAGAGAGCAGCGGGAACAGCCGAGGATGGCCCGTTTCCTTCATGTCCTCCATGAACTCGAGGAATCCGGCCTCCAGGAGCGGCTTCGCGATGGGGATGATGCGCATGCAGCCCGCGCCTTTCATGCTTTGCCGGCTGCGCCGCCGTCGCTTCGGGTCTGCGGCCAAGTCTTGGTCCAACGTCTTCTGAAAAGCGATGCACCACACCCCGCGTTCCTCGATGATGTCGGTCAGCTTCAACTGGCAGACCTCGTTGACCCTGGCACCGGTATACAAGCCGATCATCGGTGCCCACCAATACTGTGGTTTCTTGGCCCAGGGGATGAAGGTTGCGGGGTCAAAAATGGCTTGCAGGTCTGCGTCCTCGAACAAGCGGATCGCCTTGTCGGGATCGATGGTGTGATCTTCTTTGGGTTTCCGGAAGGCTTTCATCGGTGACAAGTCGATGGCTTGTCCGTTGACCAAGTGGTTGAAGAAGGCAACAAGGAATCGGCGGTGACGCTCTTCCGTGGCAGGTGACAGCGGCGGCACGTCTTGCTCTTTCCCCAGCGCGATCGCTTCGTCGAAGGAGAGGTCCTTCAGCAGCGGATCAGACACCAGGTTCCTTGGGGCCCAGCGCAGCAGTTTCCAGAGCGCCTGGATGTGGTAATAGTCCACTCGAGCCGCGGAGATGTTGCCGCAGGTAAGAAGCAGGAGCTTCAACGTGCGTTCGGTGGACTGGATGGTTTTGGGCTCCAGTTGCCGGCGACGCATGTCTTCCAGATGATCCTCGATCTCCTTGGCAAGAGGGCGCGCCGGCGTGCCCATGGGCAACTGCGCGGGGTAGCGAGTGCTGTTTTTGATGCCGCTCCTTCGTCCGGTTTCGTCGAGCGCGGCGAGGATGCATTCTTGCAGGTTGATGGCGGCTTCCCGACCTCGGATGATGGCGCGGTCGATGCGGAACCGGCCGATGTGGATGCCTTCCAAATGCAGCAGGCCGAAGGGCGAGGCGATGTAATCGTTGAGGGTTACGGAGGGGTTGCTGGTCATGGGTCACTTCCATCGAAAGATGGAAGTAGGGATATGACAGGACGAAAATTCGTCAACGGGGGCGATACAAAAATCTGCGTTGCCAGCGCAGTCCTAAGGTGTTGGGGTGTCCCCTCTGGGGTGCTTCCCTGATTCGCCAATTCGTTACCTGGCAGAAATCCTTATATGCCAAGGCCTGCGAGGAAATTTGGGTCGATTTATCGCAGTCATTTGTGTACTGTTTGCAGTAAATAAGCTAACTAAATAACCCAACAGAGCTGGTTTAAAAATGAATATAAAATAAATGTTAGGTTATTTTCGTTAGTTTAATTGAGTTAATTGATGGCTGCGACGGTGCAGGCAACTCAGAAATTCCCTACATCGTGAGGGGATTGAGACCTATGGTTTACGAAACAACCTAAGCATAATTTGACATTGCCGGACGCGAGACCGATGGTCGCTCTCCTCGCGGACGATTGAGCAGCGTCATGCCGGCATCCTGTAAAAGTTCACGTGTGACATCATGGCGAGTCCAGGTCTCGCTTGGCGTCATGGCGCTGGGTCAGCGAGAAAATCGGATTCGCACTCGCATCTTCGTCGTTCGCTGCTTCGACAGACGTTGCTCCGATACGGACCTAATTTTGTGCAAGATTAAGCTTGCGTGAAGCGAGCTGATCTGCAACGCTATCCACCTTGGGACTGCGCTTGCGCGGCTGTAATGGAATTACGAGAAGGTGAGATGGGCAACAAAGCAGTAGCGCTAAGTGCAGCCGCACTGGCAGTCGTAGTAGGTGGCATCATCTGGACGCACGAAGCGCGTAAGGACGACGAAGGGTCAACGCAGGGCATCTCCCAGAGTGAGACTCCCAATGCAGCGAACGAATCAGTCAAAGAACGGGCCCCGTCTCAGTCGATTGAAGGCGGCGTCGATCTTCGGAATGACTCTCGTGTTCGACATCCGTTCCCAGAAGTGCCGAGAACTAGAGACGGGATGAGCTTCGATAACGATCCTGGCTATGCCGAAAGCAAGGCCGAGCAGAAGTGGCTGGATCGTCATGGTTATCCCAACGAAAAGCAGCTAGAGGCTTACATGGTCGCCCCGGAGGCCCTGCTGAAGCAGGCATCGGACGCGGGTGATAAAGTCGCTCAAACGATCTTGGATGCACGGTTGTTGCCTTCAGACCCCACGGCGCAACAGCGCTTGGTGGATGCTGGAGCGGAAGGAAACCTCTTTGCTTTAAACATGCTGGCATCCTTCCAAGGCGGCAGCGCAAGTGGTGATCCTGTTGCTGCGTATGCCGTGTCGCGTGTGGCGGAAATGCGTGGAGATACCCGTGCCTCTGTTACTCGAGAAGTGATGATGTCTAAGTCACTTTCAACAGAGCAAAGAATGCTCGGGGAGTCTGAAGCCTTGCGACTCAACGCCGAAATAGACCGGATCTACACGTCGAAGCATGGCAGGGCACCGGTATTGGATAAACGTCCAATCGGTCAGTAGGTTTGTGTGGTTAATTGTTTTTAAAAGGAGTGGGGCGTAAATGGGAATTATGAAGAAAGCTGGCGTCGCTGCGATGTCACTGACGGGGCTTATGGGGGTTGCATTTGCGTGCTCGGAACTCCCGATGCCGCCACTGGTGCCTATTCAGGTGCCCTTGACGCAGCTGCCAAAGTTTAGCGACAGCAAGAATCCTGCCAATGCCCTTTTTATGGACAGGCTTGATTCGGCAGCGTCTAAAGTGCTGGGTGAGGGGAATTGGGTCACAAACTCCTATAAGGGGTATGTTTCCTACACCGTAAAGATTCTCAACTATACTGGCCGGGGCATGGTCTACATTGAGAAGCCTTGCGGAAAGAAGGCAAAGGAAATGGCCGAGAAGATTGCTCAGCAGCCTTCAAGCGGCGGCGGTGGTGGTGGCGGCTCCGCTGGAACCGGCGGTGGTGGTGGTGGAGTGCTGATTGGCGGCGGTTGCTACGGCTCTTGCGGCGGCAGAATTCCGACGGGTGACGTAGGTCCCATCGAAACCCTGCCGAGCTGAGATCAGGTCGAGCTTTTCTAAGAACGCCCCAGTTCAAAGCTGGGGCGTTTTTCTTTGTAACCAGGAGACTCTCGTTCTTCAAAGGGTGAGGGGAACCAGGTGGCGCTGGCGAGGTTGAAAGCGTTTCGTTGGCCTACACTTTGGGGCTCGGTGGGCGTTGCCAGACTTTGAGAAGCTCCCCATGGAATGCTTGAGCAGCGTCGTGCCGGCATCCGAAAATAATTCCACGCTGCCTTGGCGGCGATGCGTCTCACGCAGTGCGACAAGACCGCCGATACTCAAGCCCATGAACAGAGCTGAGCTTCGCCGTCACCTTGAGCGTCTGGATACTGCGGTGCCCGCCCTGCGGGCCTCAAGTCCTGATCGCCGCCACTTCTGGCAAGCCTTTGCGAGCATGACCGCCGCCATCAAGAGCAAGGCAGCGACGCGTGAGGACGCGCAGTTCGTTGGCCGTCGAGCCGAGGAAATCTTGTCCTGGCATGGGCTCGAAGACATGGACGATCACGTCTGAGCCCGCTGGTGCCGAGCAGCTTATCCCGATGCCTGCGTGCTTCTCATGCGCAGCGGTGCGTGCGTAAGGCAAGCATGCACAGGTCCGCAGTAGCCCATCACTGACTGCGAAGCTCAGCCATCGCCTGCTGCCATCAATCGACCCCGCCCATCCAAATGCCGTTTGGCCCGTAGGCCTTGTAGGGCATGCATGGTGCTATCTCCACCAACGCTGGGCCTCTCAAGGGACCTTAGCTTCGCTGTCCCGACCGCAAGGGCGAGCCTCCTCCCCGACGCTGACGCTTTGTTGCGGGCCTTCGCTGCGCGCCGCTTGCGCGGTGCTCACTCCCGGGTGCGGTCGGGCCGGACGCTTCGCCTGTCGGTTCCCACGAGGCGCACAACGCGCTGGTGGAGAAGAACCGATGAAGCGCACCCAAGACCTGAAGGCCCAATACCAACTCCAGATGGACGAAGAGGGCATCTTGCTCGCAGCGGCCACAATCCTGGAGCAACGCCTTCAACGCCAAGGCCGCATCCACAGCCCGGAGCAAGCCGGCAGCTACCTAGTCGCCCGCTGCGCCCACCTGCCGCACGAAGTGTTCGGCGTCGTCTTCCTCGACACCAAGCACCACATCTTGGCCACCGAGCACCTCTTCAGCGGCACCATCGACGGGTGCGATGTCCACCCGCGAGTCGTAGCAAAGCGTGCTCTCGAGCTTAGCGCTGCCGCAGTCATCCTCTTCCACAACCACCCTTCGGGCAACCCGGAGCCGAGCGAAGCAGACCGCAAGGTGACCGAGCGCCTGCAGCAGGCCTTGTGCCTCCTGGACATCCGGCTGCTCGACCACCTGGTCATCGGCGGGCGTCAGCACACCAGCTTGGCGGCTAGGGGATGGGTGTGACCCATATCTCTGCTGCCAAGCGGATGTCAAGTCGGGGTAAGGCAGTCCCGCGCACAAGACGCGGGATTTCTGTTAACTTTGCGTGGATCGCGTTGTTCAAATGAGTTCTAACGCAAATCGGAGCGAGTCTGAGGGCATGGATCCCGTGAGTAGCGTCCAATCTACGCTTAGCCCGTTCCTGAAATGGGCAGGGGGGAAGCGCTGGTTTGTCCGGCATCACGCGGGCCTCTTCCCCACCACCTACAACAGGTATTTCGAGCCTTTCCTTGGCGGTGGCGCAGTCTACTTTCATTTACGGCCGCAACAGGCCGTGCTCAACGACGTGAACCCGGAGGTCATAGCCGCTTACCAGGCTATCAAGGGGCACTGGGTTGGACTCAAGAGAAGCTTGGCTTACCACCAGCGCCTTCACGATGTAGACGGCGATTACTACTACACCGTCCGTGCGCGAACGCCCACGAAGCTGGTGCAGAAGGCATCGCGAATGATCTATCTCAACAGGACCTGCTTCAATGGAATTTATCGTGTGAACCGCCAAGGTGAGTTCAACGTGCCTCGCGGTAGCAAAGATAGCGTCCTGATGGAGACCGACGATTTCAAATCCATGGCCGCTTTGTTATCCACGGCTGATCTTCGTGTCGGTGATTTCGAAAAAGTGATCGATGAAGCGAGCGAAGGCGATCTGGTCTTTGCCGACCCGCCATATACCGTTAGGCACAACCTCAACGGCTTTATCAAATACAACGAAGTTCTCTTCTCCTGGGCTGACCAGGAACGATTAGCACGAGCGCTCAAGCGTGCAGGCGCACGCGGTGCCAAAGTCGTGGCAACCAATGCCAACCATCATTCCGTTCGCGCACTGTATGAAAGTTGGGATTTCCTGACACGTTCAGTGAGCCGGTTTTCTCAGATTTCTGCTGACGGTTCAAGTCGCAAGCAATTCGAAGAGCTCATTATTACCTGCAATATCTAAAGGAGTCGCTATGTCCACGCTTGGAAGCTTGATGGATACCTCGGCCACGCAAGGCAATCCGATTGATGCCCTACGAAGTTTCCTTGATACAGAGGCTCGCAATGAGGCAGCAAAGCTGACGAGCAAGATGCGCTTTGTAGGCTACGTGCTAGAGCTAGGTTTTGACGCTGCAAAGATCATCACGAGCGACCCCTACAAGCTGGCTGTGGGCGGAATCCCTCGCGGCTCTTTTTTGATCATGACGCCGGTCAATACGGCGACAGCACCTGCGCATTTCACCCTTCTTCGAGTGACCGGTGTATCACCCACGCCACTGAGCAACCAGGTTCAGCAGACGTATTTCGAGCTGCACAAGAAGTCCATGCCCGAACTGGATGTTTGGACACAAAGCGAGTTGCAGTGGGGTGCGCTGGACTGTGATGTGCTGGGGATGTTCTACGCCGATCCTGCCGCTATGCAGCGCCTGGCCTACTCCGGTGATGTGAACAATGTGGTGAGCGCTCATCGATACAAAGTTTTCGCGCCGGATGACGCTCTATTGAAGGTGATCGTCAATGGCATGGTTAAGCCAGAGAGCCAGATCGAAATCGGCGCGCTGAGGACGATGGAATGCGGTCTTTCCAGCGCAACCACAAGCAGGATCGCCGTCTCAATCTCCATGCGAGATTTCAAAGGCTGCCGAACTGCGATGTTCGGTAAGACGCGGCTCGGAAAATCCAACGTAGTCAAGCTCATTGCCAAAGGCATGCTTGATGCAACTGCGGATGACAGGTCAGTAGGCCAGTTGATCTTTGATGTGAATGGCGAGTATGCCAATGACAATCCGCAAGACGGAAACAAGTCGATTCGTTCGGCCAATGCAGACCGTTGTGAGGTTTATGCATTGACAAGTCGCCCGGAGACGCCCTCCAAGCCGTTGCGATTGAACTTTTACGAACAGACCGAATCAGCGATCCAGATTCTCGGGTCGATGCTGACGCAAGACAACAATACGTCGCACTATGTGAAGAGTTTTGCCAGTGCATCGTTGCCGTCTGTGGACGCAGTGAAGGCTCTTCCGGCGGAAGAAAAAGTGCGCCCTATTCGTAAGATTCAAATGTTCTGGGCCATTTTGAACAAGGCTGGATTTGAAGTCGATGAGCGGAGGCTGCGCGCTTTGGGGCTCGTGGCTCGCCATACCAAGCACTTTGACCCCCATTTCAAGGCGGATTTGCGTGCCGCTGCCTATGCAGGAACGGGTGCCGGCACGCCGCCAGCTGCGATTGATTCAATCGATCTTCTCCAGGCCGAGCTTGAGGTGATGGCTCAATTTCGACGGGAAAATTCGTCCGATCCTACTTTGACCTCTTCATCATCGAAGAAGGCTGTATTCGATCCCGACGACATCGCCTTGTTAGATTTCCTCAATCCTGGAGCTGGCCGAACAGGGCCCGGCATGCTACGGGCTTACAAGAACTTCCATTCGCCTCAAGCTGGCGATTTCATCAACGAGATATTGGGTCTCCTGGATCAGGGCGCTACGGTGATTCTTGATCTAGGCAATGCGAACGACGAGATTCGCCGCTATTTCGCCGACATGCTGTCGAAGGCCGTGTTTTCACACCAGGAAAGAAAGTTTGTCAGCAATACGCTGGGTGGCCGCTTCGTGCAGCTCTATTTCGAGGAGGCTCACAATCTATTTCCTCCTGATGCGCGTGATTTGACCGGGGTGTATGCGCGCTTTGCTAAAGAGGGGGCGAAGTTCCACATCGGCATGGTGTATTCGACCCAGTCACCGTCCACGATCAACAAGGACCTCTTGGCTCAGACAGAAAATTTCTTCGTGGGCCATTTGTCCAGCCAGGACGAAGCCCGGGCTTTGGGGCGAGTGCAAATCGCATTTGAAGGAATTGAGCAGGACATCCTCAGAGCCAAGACCCCGGGTTATATGCGCATGCTTACGATGTCGCATCGGTTTATCATCCCATTGCAGGCAAATAAGTTCGAGGCCATTTGACATGCCTTACAGTGCCGGAACGCGCTTGCCCTTTGAATCAGCGTCGAAGCTGGGTCATTTGTCGGTTGTCCAGAGTGCGTGGGTCAAAGAGTTGGTCCGCGATTTCGAGCACGCCAAGCCGCTGGTGTCCGATACGTCCGGAACCTTGTGGCACCCCATCGACACTGAACGGTCGCTCCCACTCCGAAGTGTTTGGGCGGTCGATGGTTCGTTCGTTGCCGTTCGCTCAGAGGGCAAGCCGCCTAAAGAGGTGGCGTTCGTGAAAGCAGCACTGCTGTTGGTAGATCGCGCCAAACTTGATGCCATTGACAAGGAAAATCCGCACCCTCTTTTGCTGCAGGATGTTCTCAGGGATAGCGCGATCTACCATTCCACCGTGTTCCCACTAAAGAATGTGCGGACCCCGCTGGGTAACAACTACGACGCCGTGCGTCACATCGTTAGGGACTCTTTTAAGATCGACCAAGATGGGGCTTTCTTTGACACTCTAAAATGGCTCGTCTACAAAAAGTGGACCGATGGGACATCGTCGTCGCCCGCCTTTGAGTGCCCGCATTGTCACTCCATGATCGAAGGGCTGCCGCATGACGCAGACGAGGGTGTATGTGCTCTTTGCAAGCAGACAGTCTTTGTCTCGGACCTGATTGGCTTTCATTTGGACATGGATGAGGACAGCGCTCCCGATTCAGTGGCGTCCTCCTACATGTTGGTTATGGAGCATCTGATGCTCTTTACAGCCATTCGAGTTGCGTGGGGTCACACGGATAAGTCGCTTGTAGGGGAGACGCTTTTCATCAAAGACGGGCCACTATCGCTTCGCAGTCAATATTCAAAGCTTGTTCCTAACATCCGTGAGTTCTTGGCATTCGCTGTGAGCCAGGGGCGTGGTGTGCACATCATCGGACAGGAAAAGAGTGGTGCCTTCGTAGACCACCTGCAATCAATTGTGCAGTTTGCGTCACCGCACGAGCGAGGTGAGCCGGGCAGCTATGCCGCGCTCGATCACAACTATGTCCGCCGTGAGGTTTACCGCTCCCCGGACTTGTCCAATCCCTACGGCAAGCGGACCAACTGGGGAGAAAAACTTTTTGTGAAGCTCGACCCGGGTATGTCTATGGTTCTCAATGTGCCGACCGGCAGCTATCTAGATTCGGGCGAACGTCCGCTTGCCGAGGATTTGATCGGGCTACAGCGGATTTTAGCCACCTTGCCATCCATCGTGAGTCATAAATTCGAAGGGGCGCTGTTCCCTGTGGAGTTGGCAAATGGTATTGCCTCGATGTCCAGCTACCCCTCAGCTGCGATTTTGGCCAAGTTTTTGGAAGACCAGTCGGCGTAGATGCGAGGACAAAAGCACATCGGCCAGGCGCCCGCCTGGTATGAGCCCAGGAACTGACAGTAAGCTTTAGAATCTCAAGCGTCGGATTGGTTGCCATGGATCTCAACAAAGGAACCCGCATCGCCAAAGCCCTTTCAACAGTCACGCTGTTGTTGGGAGTGGCCGCATGCGCGCAATCGTCAAACGCACATCAGGAGAAAGCCGTGAAGGAACCGACCTCCGCTGACATTCGGCGCGAGCAGGACCGCGTCGCCGCACTGGTCGATGCCGCCGCTCCTGAGCGTTCGGCGCCAATGATGACCTGGGATGGCTATCCCACCTTGCAACCAGGGGCTGAGCACACCCCAGAGCAGCTTCTCAAGCAGATCGAAGCACTCGCCCAGTCCCTTCACTCCCAAGCAGACTCCAACCCTGCCAATGTGGAGCGAGTCTTGGGCATCGCGCTTCCTCCCGACGCCAAGCAAGAGCGCAGAGGGGTGACCGGCAAGGTGGGACAGGGCACTTACGATTGGGCTGTGTGGAAGCCATCACCTAAGCACCCAGGGCACCGGGTGGAACTGACCCTCACCCCGAATGCGTGCCTTGCCTACGACGCATTGAAAAAGCAAATGCAAGCCGACGGCTTCCGGGTGTATGTGCCAACCTTTGGCGACGACCAGCGAATCACGTTCGACAAGATTGTCGGCCCTTCGCTCGGGCTCTACATTGCCGCGACTCCTGACCATCGCGACGCGCCGACCTGCGTGACGGTCGTTGTCTTTGAAATGGAGCGCAGCGATGCTTGACCCTCGCATTGAGCGCATGCTTCAGGAGACCGAACAACAATCGTCTCTGTCCCCAGGTGCAGCCAAGGACCTCCGCGAGGCAGTGGAGTCCTCTCCTTACCTGGTCGAGGTGATGACCAAAGCCATCGACAACGGCGACCTTGAGCACATCAAGTTCGCTCGCACGCCCAACGAAGGCGGGCACTATAACCATGGTGAAAAGACGATCAGCGTCAACGCCGATGTATTGCAGCGACCTTCCCGGACAGAGCGCATAGACCAGCTGACGGGCATTCTTGGGCACGAGACGGGGCATGCTTTGATGGCCCGCTCCAACGACCTCAGCACCTACAAGCTGTCCTACCGAATCGATGAGGCGCTCAAAGAGGGTGCACGCTACGGCGATGCGACGGTGGACATCACCCCGTTGGCAAAGGAATACATCAACGCTTCCCGGGAGAACGAAGCGCTCGCAGAAATGGTGTCGATGAATTCGGTGGCCAGTCGGGTCAAGCACCAAGACAGCAACGTCAGCGAAGCAGAACTGCTTCATCGCCTCGACCCGACCACGCCCTGCGTCACGAATGGGCGGCTGGCTCCAGGCATCCAGATGGATGTCCAGGGCATCCAGCACACCGACAACCGCATCGACAGCCCGGCGATAAAAGCCGTGGCGATTTGTCAGTTCGATCAGTCCGGCAAAAGCTTGGGCGCGTTAGGACAGTCCGACTACAACGCTTTTTACTTGTCCTACGTCGTCTCCGCCGGGGCTGCTGTATCCCGTGACCTCGACCGGGCCTCCAGCCAGTCGATTCCGAGCCTTGGCCTAAACCTTAAAGAGCTCGGCAGCTCGGCGGAAGAGATCCAGGCGGCAGGCGTTGGACTGGGAGGGCAGGGGAAAGCCTTCGGGTTCACGGATACCTCTGATGGGCAGCTGAGACCCACGGAGGTGCGGCAGATCGGAAAAAGCGGCGTGGGGCAGCCCGACATCGAGTCCCAGGCCGTCCCTCGCAACGAAGCGGTGCTGGCCGACAATCCCGCTCACCCGGACCACTCTACCTACCAGCAGATCCATTCTTGGGTGCAGGGGACAGGGAACTGGAACGACGAAGAAAGCCGGAACGTGTCGGCTGCGCTTTACAAGCAGCAGGTGGACGACCCGTTGCTCAAGCGAGTGGACCAGGTCACCGGGGGGCTAGGCCGAGATGGGGCCCACAACGTCTTCGCGGTCTACGCGCCGCATGGGGTAGGAGTCGCGCCGATGTTCCATGCCCATGTCGATGGACGCGAGGCCTCCCAGCAGCCGGCCCAGCAGAGCCTGCAGCAGGCCGAAGTTATCAAGCAGGACCACGTGCGGCAGCAGCAGATGGAACAGACGCAGCAGCAAAATCAGCAGCAGGAACAGGGGCCGAGGATAACTATGTGACCCTGCCTTGAGTTACACTGTGCTGGCTCTGGCGATAGGCTCTCCGCCTGTCCCTCTATTCGTCACCAAGTGACTTACTCGACGCCGCATGTCTCTATTCGGTGGTCGCCGTTGGTTATGTGTCCATGCGCCCTGCGCTAGGCAAGCCGGAGCTAAGAATAGAGGAGTGATCTTATGAAGAAATACATTCGTAAGACCCGCCTAGTTCATGCGTTGCTGTCGTTTGGGGGCGGATTTTTCCGTTTCCTGGCAGCGCTCATGAACATGGCATCTAACTACTCGTGGGCTTCGCGATGAAGAGATGGGAACACCGCTTTGAGGTAAAGCCAGGGCGATGGGTGTATGTCCCGACTCCCTTGGGCAAAGCTGCAGGTGAGGCGATCCGTTTATCTGTGTCAAAGGTGTGGGCTCGCCCCAAGTTCTACTTTCACCTTCGCAAGGGTGGGCATGTGGCGGCTCTCCGGCGACATTTGAAAAATCAATATTTCTATCGCTGCGATCTTGACGACTTCTTTGGTCGCATCAATCAATCGAGAGTCACGCGCAGCTTGAAGGAGAGCTTTTCCTACGTTGATGCGAGGAAGATGGCAAGCGAAAGCGTGGTCATCCGTCCCGACGCTGGTAAGACCATGCTGCCATATGGGTATGTTCAATCCCCAATTTTGGCATCTTTAGCGCTTGACCGCAGTCGAGTAGGGCGGTTTTTACGGCAGTGCGAAGCCTCCGAAGACATGACGGTCAGCGTTTACATGGATGACATCGTCTTGTCGTCCAACGACGAAGCGCGCCTCTATGTCGCAGCCGCTGAGCTTGCTCAGCTCGCGACAGCTGCAGGCCTGCCACTTAGTGCAGGTAAGACAATTGGGCCTGCCTCAACAGTGACGGCCTTTAACGTTGAGCTCTCTCATGGCCTGTTGACGTTAACGCAGGACAGGCTTGATCGCTTCCGTGAGTCGTATGCCACGGCAAGCTCCTTGCATGTCGAACATGGAATAGTGCGCTACGTGCATTCGATTAACTCCGCCCAGGTTGCCACTGTGACAACCTGACGTGACCTCCTGCGATGGAGATTAGTGTGCAGCTGCCGTCGTTGGTGATTTGGCTGGACTCTTTATCTTGATAGATCCCAACATACGAGCCTCGACTTGGATTTCCTGAGAATGTCGCCGTTTAGCATGAAGCAGTAAGGCCCCTACGAGTTCCGCATCATCCAACTTCTGGACTCCGGCCAAGAAGACTAGGTCCGCCACGCGATGCCTTCGATTCATTTCTTCCCGCTTTGCTATTGCTAGCGACTTCGCTTCACGGCGCTGTTGCGCTAAAAGCTCGCGCGCTTGACGCTGAGCCAGTCGCTCCGTGGCGCGTTGAATTTGGTCGTGATAGTGATTAGTGTTGGTCATGGGTTTCTCCTGCGTTATGGAAATGAGTCAAGCAGGAAAAAGGCTCGCGTCAAGCATCGAGGTGGCCTCGAATTTCGTCCGCATCGAAAATCGAAAAGCTTGAAAAACAGGGCTTCAAAGAAAGAAGCAAGAGCGCACCTAGGCGTTCCTGCGGAACGCGTGCGCAAAGGGCTTCGCCCCTTGAACCCCAAGCGCCCAGGGCGCTTGCGAAAATCCAAAGCCGAGGCATAAACCAAGCAACCCCATCGCTTCGGAGTCGCCGCCTCATGGCCATCTACCACGCCAATGTCAAAACCTTCAGCCGTGCCAAAGGGCATTCCTCCATTGCCGCTGCTGCCTACCGCGCCGGCCTGCTGCTGGAGGACGCGCTCACCGGCCTGCGCCACGACTACCGCCGCCGGGACGGCGTGGTCGAAACGCGCTGCATTGCTCCCGAGGACGCGCCCGATTGGGCTCTGGCTCCCGCTGAGCTCTGGTCGGCGGCAGAGGCGGCTGAGCGTCGCAAAGATTCGACGGTCGCCCGGGAGTTCGAGTTCGCGTTGCCACACGAACTCGATGACCTCCAGCGTTCCGACTTGGCCGTGGAGGTTACCCGCGCCTTGGTCGATCGCTACGGGTTTGCGGCCCAGGCCAGCATCCACAGCCCCGGCAGCAAGGATGGCTTGAACTGGCATGTCCACGTGTTGGCGACGACGCGGCGCATGGGGCCGGCCGGCCTCATGGACAAAACCAAGGAGTTGGACGGCGGGCCGTCGGGACGTGTCGAGGTGCAGTGGGTGCGCGAACTCATCGCCTCCACCATCAACGCCCACCTTGAGAAGGCGGCACTGGAGATTCGGGTGGACCACCGAAGCCTGGCCGCCCAGGCGGACGACGCTCTGGCGCGTGGCGACCTGGCCGCGGCTGCCGTGCTCTCCCGGAAGCCCACCAAGCACGTCGGCAAGAACGGCACCGCCCTAGCCCGGCGCGGCCAGCCGTCGGAGCGTTCAGACGCAAACCGTCGAATCGAAGAGACCAACGAGGAGACCTTCCGAAAACTCATCGCCGTATTCGAGCAGGAAGAGCGTGCCATGCCGGTGCCCGACGGTCACAGCCAGGCCCAGGCCGAGCGCGAGGTCCGCCGACCTTCTGACGTGCTGTCCTTGCCGCTCAGACGCGGGGCAGGGCACATCGAGGTGTCCCGCAGCATGGCGACCATTGCCCGTGGGCTGGGACTGATGGAGGCCGAGGAGGCCAAGCCGTCGCGCGCGCCACGTTCGGTCGCCGAGCTTGCGGAGGAGGCCAGCGACGAGTGGGGCGTGGCTGTTCAAGCGGATCCCCGCCTGGCTCAAAACCTCCAAGCAACCCTGGACCTGCTGCAATGGATCAGGGAGCGTGTGACTGCCTTCGCCGAGGAGGCCCGGCTCCGTCCCGACCTCAACGAGCTACTGCGGCGGTTGCGGCGCTTCAAGGCAACGGCCATGAAGTTCGCCCGGCGGCTACTGGCGGTGCGCCGAGCCGAGAAGCTGCACCACATGGCCGAGAACGCGTGGCACGACTTCCTGGCGAACAATCCCGAGCCTGGGACCTCATGGACGCAGGGGGATTGGAAGCAGCGGCGTGGGCGTCGGTTGAGCACCCTCGAAGCCCGAGCCGCAGAGCTGGCCGATGCAAGGGCCAGGGTGACCCCGGAGGAACAAGCCCTCTGTGAGAAAGAAGCGTCGGCCAGTGCGGCGCATCTGGAGGCTTGGAGCCGGGACATGCTTCAGCGCTATCCCCTGCAGCTCGACATGGCGAATCAAACCGATGAGCCGCATCCAAGCCCTGCCATCTCCGCCCCTCCTATCCCTGCCCCTGCCTACGTTCCCAAGCCGCCGCGCTTCCACTGAAACCAAAGAGCCCCGCACTGCGGGGCTCAATGTTTGCGGGCGCTCGGCCGCTTCAGTGAAGGGTCGGACGCTTCTTGCTGCGGACTGGGTCCAGGTGTGCGTCCTTGTTCTTCCGGCCCGCGCGCCACTCGTCTATCGATGGTAGCTCCCGAACGATGACGGCTTCCCGTGTGCGCACCGGTTGGGAGGGCTGGGGAGGAGCGTGCTCCAAGGATTGGGCGGCGTTGCCCGCACCTGGCGGCTTCTTCTGGCTGTAGACGATCAACTCACCAGCGGACGCCCAGGCGTTACAGACATTGCGTTGGCGCACCAGTGGCTCGTCAGAGAGCGTTTGGCTCATCAGCCCGGCAAGCAGTTGGCCAGCGATTTCGAGTTGTTGGGGATGGGTTGTCATGAAAACTCCTGCGTGTGGGGAAGTCCTCATCCAACCAAGAATCGCCACTTCCGCAAGAGCTCGCTTCGGGCGCCATTTCACAAATTTGAATGCGGGCAAGGGTCTCATGCTAGGTATGCGCTTTAATCATATTTGCAGCTGAATGTCTCGACCCATGCCCGGCATGTGCCGACCCTGCTTCGGCGCAGTGACGCGTTCGGGATCTGGGTTGCCGTTCTTTCGGGGTGTTTGGTTTCCAATAACCCGGACTCAGCACATGAGCCTTGAGTCGCCGGCGCCCGCTTAGCTATGATCGGGTATCACGCGGGGTATCATGAAAGGTATCATTTTGGATCACCCGCCCCGGGGATAAGCTAGGAAAATCAATTGGTTGGCGTGGGAGGATTCTGTTCCCATCGCCCGCTCCATGTTCATCGAGGCTTTCGGAGAAAATATCCGCTCCGCAATATATGGAGCGCTCCGCAATTAGGCGTCTTGGCTAATCGATTGAATCCAGATAATTCTGAGCGCGCATGGCATCATCTTCGCTCGCAGCTCGGAAATCCCACATGCTGATCTGCGCTGGCGGCGACGATTTATCGGATTCGCTAAAGGCCGTACAGCCCGTAATCGGAATCCAGCTTCCAAGGCGGTTGCAATCGGGGATTGCGGCTTCAACAGCAGCGCGCTGCGCGTGGTCAACAAGCAGCGACAGCTTGTTGAACTGCAGGCAACGGTATGGCGATTCAATTGTCATCATGTGCGCGATCTCTGCATTTGATTAATGCAATTCTATTCAGCAAATCCGTTGGAAATGCGCGTAACGGCAGCGTTATATTCAGGGTGTGGGCGGTCTTCGTCTCGCTGTTGTCACACCATCATTTCGTCGGCGTCGTCTTGGCGCCCTTCCGCTTTCGCACATACGATTTCTGTTGTGGTGACCGATGTATTCCACAGCTGAGGCTGGCCCAGCGAATGTCGCCAGCCGAATCCGCCTTGTCCGTGCCGGTCTTGGCACGCAGGCCGCGAAACTGGAATTCATCCTTGGACACACCAGCCGACTCGCGCTAGGTCGAACCGATAGCACATCTGCATGCACGTCATCCAATGCGTCGCTTGCCTGTTTTTGCGCATGGAGGACGCCTGAAGCATGCGCAAAGGGCGAGGCGAAAAAGATAGGCATCGCGGGTGGATTGGCTTACAGTGCCGGCCCCCGCGCTGGCAGTGGCTGCCGGCGCAGATGTCAGGTTCGATGGAACGCTTGACCAGGCCGACCGGCTGCACTGGCAACAAGGCAAGACACGCGGAGCGCGGTCTGCTGATTTAGAAAGGAAGTAGTTGTTGAAGTTGTTGAAACGCTGGGTGTTGTCGGTGCTGGTGGTTGTTGGTTTACCTGTCGGTGCGACGGAGCTGGTCGGTCGTGCGGCGGTGACCGATGGTGACACCATCACCGTTGCGCGACAGCGCATCCGCCTGTGGGGAATCGATGCGCCGGAGAGTGCGCAACAGTGCACCGCACACGATGGTAGCGCCTGGCCGTGCGGCCGCCGCGCTGCAGGGGCGTTGGACGGCTATCTGCTGGACAAAACGGTGCGCTGCCAGCCGAAAGATACCGATCGTTATGGCCGTACGGTGGCCGAATGCTTCGTGCAGGGGCAGTCCGTCAATGCCTGGATGGTGCGATCCGGCTGGGCGGTCGCTTATCGTCAATACGCCACGGCATTCAGTGCAGACGAGCGCATCGCGCAGCAGCAGCGGCGCAACATCTGGCAAGGCGCGTTTCAGATGCCGGCAGACTATCGCCGCGACAAGAAAGCACGCGCAGCAACGGCACGCGAAACTGTACCGGCGGCGCCGGGCAATTGCAGGATCAAGGGCAATATTTCCAGCAACGGCAACAAGATCTTCCACGTGCCGGGCCAGCGCGATTACGCGAAGACGCGCGTCTCACCACAGAAGGGCGAGCGCTTCTTTTGCTCGGTGACTGACGCAACTGCTGCTGGATGGAGACCGGCACAACGGTGAGGGCATGGCGGTGTCCCGTGGCTTGCCAGCATCCCAAGGTTCTGAATTTCCTTGCGTAGCGTCAGGGAGATCCCGATTGAGCCGGCTCTGGCGCCGTCGCATAGTGCAGGCATGACCACGCATTCCCAACTTGTCGGCGCGCTGATAAAAGGGATGCGCCGTGCCGAGTCTGCGCGGAAGGCGTTGATCGCCTACAGCGCCGGGCTCGCCAAGCAGACGAGTATCGACGAGGTCACGCCGGACAATGCGAATAAGGTCTTGGATATGTTCGCGCTCGATCCCGAGCAAATCCGCGAACTCGGGCTGATTGGGGTGGAAGAGCTGGGCGAGGCGGTCTACCACGCTTGGTCCATCAATGCCGGCGAGCTGGAGCGGGTGGTGCAGTGGTTTCGCGCGCCGCGAGTGGAGTTCGTCGGCAAGCACTGCAGCGAACTGATCCGCGCCGGGCGAATCGGCCCGGTCCTGACCATGGCCCGTGAGCAAGCGCTGCTGCGCCATCGCTGAGCGCCAGCAGGCCCGCACGGGCCCGGGCGCTTTACGCTGGGCGGCCTAGCGGCAATACTCGCTGACCCGCCCATACCGTATGTTTTGCCAATGCGCCAGGATCCGCCCGCTTCACCCTCCGCCGCCGCTCGGGCCCAACTGCTGGAAGAGCTGCGCAAGCTTGAGCAGGAAGAAGCGCAGCTGAAGTACGCCCAGACGCTGGAAGCCTTCGATCAAGTGATCGAGGTGCTTACCCAGTTCGGCAACCGTTTCAATGCCAAACAGAAATCCCAGATTGCCTCGCTGGCGATGACCGGCAAGACCAAAGGGCCGTTGTCCTCCACTGGCGAAGTCGTTGCCAAATACTGGATTCCGCATTCCGGCGAGACCTGGTCTGGTCGTGGCCGTACGCCGAAGGCGTTTAAAGCCTGGGAAGGCACCAGCTCTTACAAGGAATGGAAAGCCAATCATCCGGACAAGCGCTTTCCGTTGTATCCGGGCTGATCGTTCGATCAGTTTTTTGAAGGCATCGCAATCCGGCAATGCGTTGCTTTGCGCCTTCGATGCATTGGCGAATGGTTGACGCACCAGTGCCCGAGTGGGCTTTTGTGCATCGAAAGGCATTGGCGAGTGGTTCCGGCCTGCCGGTCAGCCGGGTTTTTAGCGCTTTATCGGGAATCGATGTCGCATTCAATGCCGAATTTTCAAGCAATGCTGACGATCTGTGCCGTGATGAACAAGGCATTGGTCGTGTTTCTGAGTGAATCTTCGGAGCATGGATGCCTGCAACTTTCACTGCCCTATCCGGGTAGTCAGCGATAACTCGTCCAGAGTAAAAGTGGCGCCACCCCTTCACGAGGGTGTTGCCACCGGCATCATCGTCAAGCGCACGCAAGACAGGTCTGTCATTTCGACGGCCAAAACGAAAACGCTTGCTGCCCACCGAATACCGGCAGGCAGCAAGCGTCGTTCATCGTTTGCGTGTTGCGTAGAGAACCCTATTGATCGCTCTTGCACTCGAAGACCGACACGCTGCGTGGCGGTGCCAGGAATTCGCTGGCACCGGCCGGCATCATGTCCACTTCCAGTGCTTCATCTGTCGAAAGCACCAGCTTCCAGTGCACCGGTTCATCCGAGGAGGGCAGGGTAAAGGTCACGCCTTCGTGATACGCATTGATGACGATCAGCAACGTGTCGTCGTTGGCCAGTTCCTTGACGCCGGAGGTCTGCGCCTTGCCTTCGAGCACTAAGCCAACCGAGCGCGCGCCGGCATCGGTCCAATGCGCATCTTCCATCTCGGTGCCGCCGGGATTGAGCCAGGTGAGATCGCGCAGGCCCGCTTCTTCGTTGTATTGCCCATTGAGGAAGCGGCCACGCGACAGAATCGGGTAGCGCTTGCGCAGCGCGGTCAATGCCT
Source organism: Xanthomonas prunicola (assembly GCF_002846205.1). GTDB lineage: Bacteria > Pseudomonadota > Gammaproteobacteria > Xanthomonadales > Xanthomonadaceae > Xanthomonas > Xanthomonas prunicola. The sequence goes on along the minus strand of NZ_PHKV01000001.1, from coordinate 724,939 downwards.
TGACGAATTGGGTGAGCCGGCCGTCGGTCGGGTCGTTTTCCCAATCCAGCCAGGTGATTTCGTTATCCTGGCAATAGGTGTTGTTGTTGCCGCCCTGGGACTGTGCACGCTCGTCGCCGCTGAGCATCATCGGCGTGCCTTGCGACAGCAGTAGCGTTGCAAGCAGATTCTTCATTTGCCGCTCGCGAATCTGCAGGATGTCGGCGTTGTCGGTGTCTCCTTCTTCACCGTAATTGCAGGACCCATCGTTCGAAGAGCCGTCGCGGTTGTCTTCGCCGTTGTCGCTATTGTGCTTTTCGTTGTAGCTCACCAGATCGCGCAGAGTGAAACCGTCATGCGCGGTGATGAAGTTGACCGAGGCCCAAGGGCGGCGGCCGCGGCGATCGAACAGATCGGCCGAGCCGGTGAAACGGGTCGCGAACTCGGCCAGCTTGCCATCCTCGCCCTTCCAGAACTCGCGTGCGTTGTCGCGGAACTTGTCGTTCCATTCCGACCAACCCGGCGGGAAATGACCCACCTGGTAGCCTCCCGGGCCGCAATCCCAGGGTTCGGCGATGAGTTTGACCTCCGACAGCAGCGGGTCCTGGTTGCAGGCGTCCAGAAAACCGCCGCGCTGGTCGAAACCGCTCGGCTCGCGCCCCAGGATGGTGGCCAGGTCGAAGCGGAAACCGTCCACGTGCATTTCGCCGGCCCAGTAGCGCAGCGAATCGTTGACGAACTGGATCACCCGCGAGTTGCTCAGATTGAGCGTGTTGCCGGTGCCGGTGTCGTTGATGTAATAGCGCTTGTCTTCGGCGAGCCGGTAGTAACTGGCATTGTCGATGCCCTTGAACGACAGGGTTGGCCCCAACTCGCTGCCTTCGGCGGTATGGTTGTAGACCACGTCCAGAATCACTTCCAGACCCTGCTTGTGCATGGCCTTGACCATGTCGCGGAACTCGTCGCGGTGGCCGCTGGAGAGGTAACGCGACTTCAGCGCAAAAAAGCCGATGGTGTTGTAGCCCCAGTAATTGCGCAGCCCCTTGTCCAGCAGATGCTGGTCATCCAGATACGCGTGTACCGGCAAGAGCTCGACGGCAGTGATGCCCAGCTCCTTGATGTACTGCAGTACCTGCGGCTGGGCCAGACCTGCGAAGGTGCCGCGCACGGCCTCGGGCACCTGCGGGTGACGCATGGTGTAGCCGCGCACGTGGGTTTCGTAGATGACCGTGTCGTTCCACGGCTTGAGCAGGCGCGCATCGTCGCCCCAATCGTAGGTGTCTTCGACCACGACGCACTTGGGCATGAATGGCGCGCTGTCACGCTCGTCGAAGCTCAGGTCACCGTCCGGATGGCCGACGGTGTAGCCATAGAGCTCGTCGGCCCAGATCAGATCGCCTTCGAGCTCGCGTGCATACGGATCCAGCAGCAGCTTGTTGTGATTGAAGCGGTGACCTTCGGTCGGCGCATACGGGCCATGCACGCGGTAACCATAGCGCTGCCCCGGCTTGGCATCGGGCAGATAGCCGTGCCAGATCTCATTGGTGTATTCGGGAAGGTCCACGCGGGTTTCGTTGCCCTGTTCGTCGAACAGGCACAGCTCTACACGGGTGGCATGCGCGGAAAACAACGCGAAGTTGGTGCCCTTGCCGTCGAAGACGGCGCCGCGGGGGAACGGCCGCCCCTGACGGATACGGGAGGGGTTGGCATAAGCCGCGCTTGCTGGACGTCGCATGGAGAGTCTCGGATGCGCCGGCATGCCGGCATTGAGGGGTCTCAAGCATCGCGTTTCCAGCTGTGCAAAACGCGTTACGGCAACAGGGGTGTGGCGTGAGGGCGGGCCGGCGGGATGGCGCAATTGAGGCATTGCCACGCTGGCCTGCCGGCAAATGCCGACGCGCCGCGTAGCGGCCAAGAGCAGGTCCCGTGTCGCCGGTACCCGATGCAGTGCGATCGCGAGCGTGCGCATGCCGCGCTTTACGCACATGCGCGCATGTGCAGCTTGAGCCTCACGCAGGCGCCCTGCTAGCATCGATCCTGCCGAGTTCGTGCAGCGACTGCGTGTCCCGGCTTGTCGCGGTACCGTCGTTCTTCCGTTCTCGGGATCCGTTGCGGTCGGCCGATGCGGTGTGCAAGGCGAGGCTGCCGTGCACACGTAATGGGCGCACTGCGCGGACTTGGGTCACTTCGTCATCAGACTCTGCCCATGTCCAAGCCGCGCCGTGTGCCTGCCGCGATGAAAATCGCCATCCTTTCCCGCAACAGCAAACTGTATTCGACCCGACGGCTCATCGAAGCCGGACGCAAGCGTGGTCACACCGTGCGCATTCTCGACCCGTTGCGTTGCTACATGCGCATCGCCGCCGACGGCTTCAGCCTGCACTACAAGGGCAAGCCGATCACCGGCTTCGACGCGGCGATTCCGCGTATCGGTGCCTCGGTCACCCGCTACGGCACCGCCGTGTTGCGCCAGCTCGAATTCATGGGCACCTACACGCCTAACCCGTCGGACGCCATCCTGCGCGCGCGCGACAAATTGCGCGCGCATCAGTTGCTGGCCGCGCAGGGCATCGACATGCCGGTCACCGTGTTTGGCGATAACCCCGACGACACCCAGGACCTGCTTTCCATGCTCGGCCCGCCGCCGCATGTGGTGAAGTTGAACGAAGGTGCGCAAGGCGCCGGGGTGATCCTGACCGAAAAGGCCAGCGCCTCACGCGGCGTGGTCGAAGCGCTGCGCGGGTTGTACGCCAATTTCATCGTGCAGGAATTCATCGGCGAAGCTGAGGGCGCCGACTTGCGCTGCTTCGTGGTCGGCGACCGCGTGGTCGCGGCGATGCGCCGTCAGGCAGCCGAAGGCGATTTCCGTTCCAATCTGCATCTGGGCGGCACGGCGGTCGTGGCCGAGGCCACCGAACTGGAGCGAGAGGTCGCGGTGCGCTCGGCACGCGCACTGGGCTTGGCGGTGGCGGGGGTGGACCTGATCCGCTCCAAACGCGGCCCGCTGGTGTTGGAGGTCAACTCCACCCCCGGCCTGGAAGGCGTGGAGGGCGTGTGCGGCGTGGACGTGGCCGGTGCAATCGTCCAGCACCTGGAGCAGTCCGTCCGCCGATCGGCTGACTAACATTTTTACCAAAAAATTAACGAAAATCTAATTGTCGCCTCGCTAGCCTCTCCCGACCGTAGCTCCGCTCTCGGCAGTGACGGTGATCGGGATGAACTTTTGGCCCAAGTGCGGTGTCGCACTTGGGCCTTTTTATGGACGGCTTGCCGCTGTTGAGGTTCGCGTCTACATTCGCCAATGTTAAATCGGTCGGGCACACAAGGAGGCGTCGCATGGCAAGGCGGTGGAGTGTTGCGGGGCTACTGCTCGCGACGGGCCTAGCGAGTGGTCACGCCATGGCGGACGTGCTCGAGATGGACAAGCCGTTCAAGCCACAGGCAACGCAGGTCCGTACCGATCTTGCGCAGGGCGAGAAGGACTCCGAGATCAGTCAGGATGAGCGCGTTAAGCTGAGCGTGGCGCGTGATCGAAGCGAAGCAGCATGCCAGACGCGGTCAGATATTCACGCACTGCCGCCAGAGCAACTGGCAGCCGTCCGCAACGATCAGGAGCTCGTCACCCGAATTTTGACCAAGGCACGCGAAGATCGCCGGCGTATGTGCTGGTGCAAGCGTGCACTCGGTTTGCAGATGACGACGAAGCAGGACATGACGGCTGCCTAGCGGCGCCATCAGACCATTGTGAGTCGAAACGAAATTTCTCGGCGCCAGCGCTAAAAACAGCTTAACCAATGAGGTTCCAGTGCGAATTCTAGTAATTGAAGACAACAGCGATATCGCCGCCAATCTGGGCGATTACCTCGAAGACCGTGGCCACACGGTGGATTTCGCCGCCGATGGCGTCACCGGTCTGCACTTGGCGGTGGTCCACGAGTTCGACGCCATCGTGCTCGATCTCAACCTGCCCGGCATGGACGGCATCGAGGTCTGCCGCAAGCTGCGCAACGAAGCGCGCAAGCAGACGCCGGTGCTGATGCTGACCGCGCGCGACTCGCTGGACAACAAGCTGGCCGGCTTCGACTCCGGTGCCGACGACTACCTGATCAAGCCGTTCGCGCTGCAGGAAGTGGAAGTGCGCCTCAACGCACTGTCGCGTCGTGGCAAGGGCGTGCATACCCGCGTGCTGGAAACCGGCGATCTGGAATACAACCTGGATACGCTGGAAGTGCGCCGTCGCGGCAAGCTGCTGCAGCTCAACCCGACCGCACTGAAGATCCTGCAGGCACTGATGGAAGCCTCGCCAGCGGTGGTGACGCGCCAGGAACTGGAAACCCGCGTGTGGGGCGAAGAGCTGCCCGACTCTGATTCGTTGCGCGTGCATATTCACGGCCTGCGTGCAGTGGTCGACAAGCCGTTCGATGTGCCGATGATCCAGACCCGCCACGGCATCGGCTATCGCATCGCTTCGCCCGATGCCTGACAGCACTAGCGACGCGCGGCCGGCGCGCACGCGCGGCCGCTATCGGCGGCGCCTGCGCAGCCGCATCATCTTGTCGTTCGTATTGTTGGGTTTCTGCCTGACGACCTTGTTCGCCTTCGCCACCAACTGGGCGCGCTCACGCGTGGAAAACCAGTTGGTCGAAGACGTGATGAATCGCAACATCGACGCCTTCGCGCAGCGTTTCTACTCCGACCCGATGCGCAACCCCGATCTGCCGTTACAGCAGATGCGCGGGCGCGTGGTCAAAAGCGACAAGTTCGAGGCGCTGCGCCGCGAACAACCGGAGTGGTATCAGCTGCCCGACGGCATCCACACCATCACCGGCGTGGATGAAAGCGGCAATACGTATTCGTACAAACTGGCGGTGCGCAAGACACCCAGCGAATGGTTCTTCCTCGCCTATGACATGACCCAGGCGCTGAAGGGCGAAATCCAGCTCAAGCGCACCCTCATCTTGTCGGTGCTGGTGTTCAGCGGGTTTTCGCTGCTGATCGGCTGGTGGTCTGCATCCAAGGTGATGCGCCCCGTCTCCGATCTGGCCGCACGCCTGCGCGCGTATCGCGGCGGCACCAGTCAACCCAAGCCGCTGGCCGCACATTTCCCTGACGACGAAGTTGGCCAGCTCGCCGAAGCGCTGGACGACTACTCGGCGCGTCTGACCGAAGTGGTACAGCGCGACCGCGAATTCAACGCCGACGTCAGCCATGAACTGCGCACGCCGTTGGCGGTCATTCGCGGCGCCACCGAGTTACTGCTCACCAAACCCAACCTGGACGAAAAGGTCCTGCAGCGGCTGCAGCGCATCCAGCGCGCCGAACAGCAATGCAGCGATTTGATCGGCTCGTTGCTGCTGCTCTCGCGTAACGAGCGCGGCCAAGGCAGCAGCAATGTGGCCAAGGTGGCCGAGCAACTCATCGACTCGCACCGCGCACAGCTCGGTGGAAAACCGCTGGAACTGCTGCTGGAAGGCGAGCGCGACTTGGTCATCGACGCGCCCGAATCCGCCTTGTCGGTGGCGCTAGGCAACCTGATCGGCAATGCGGTCAAGTACACCCAGGACGGCCAGGTGCGCGTCCGCGTGCGCGGCGACTGTGTGGACGTCATCGACTCCGGCCCCGGCTTGAGCGAAGAGGACGCGGCCAAACTGTTCCAGCGCGGCTACCGCGGCACCCATGCGGGCCATTCGCAGGGTGGTGGCATTGGTCTGTCGATCGTCAGCCGGCTGTGCGACCTCTACGGCTGGCGCGTCAGCGTGCGCCCAGGCCAACAGCGCGGCGTCATCGCAACCCTAGCCTTCCATCGCTAACCACTACCCGCACTCCCGTAGGAGCGCACCCGGGCGCGACAGCCTTACCCATGACGCCCCCACGCCGGGGGCTTGCAAACAACAGCCGCACCCAAAACCCAGCTCAGCGCTCTACCACCGTCACCACCAACTCACCCTCGCGCGCAGTGATCTGCAGCTTGCACCCAACCGCAAACCCCAACTGCTCCAGCCACAGCCCGCGCAAGCGCACGCTGGGAATGCGCTGGCTGTGGGGCCGGCCCGGTTCTGCATCGTAGAACGCATAGCCCACCGTGCAGCGCGTGGGCGTGCGTGCCTTGCGCGGTGGCCGCGGCGGCAGATCGTCCACGGGAGGCCTGTGGCGACGGTCGAAGGCAAGGTTGTCCACATCGAACGTGGGTGACGGCACCAGCCGCATGGCTGCGTGTCCTTTACCGGCGTGGCTGCTCGCTTGGCGGAAGCGGTGCGCTTGGTATTTGATTTGGATCGCTTGGCGGTTGGAGACTGCGCCCGGCTCATCGTCTCACCTTCGCCAGCACCATGTAGCGACGATACTCACCCATCTGCACTATCGACACATTTGCCATGACAACGCGTCCTACGAAGAACAGGCACCGTCGCCGGCCGGCGACGGGATGTCGGGAGGTTAGAAACCGCTAGTAGTCGGCGGGCGTATTCCTCCCGAAGGAGTGTTGTATTAGCGCCCTCCCGACGTAGGCATCGCGTCGGTTTGTACCAGCAGGCAGGCACAAAAAACCCACCGGTTTGACGGAGGTGGGTACCGCTATGCACGGAGTTTCTACGCTCCTTGAGGCAAATGTTGCTACTGGTCTTGTGGAATGTCGCCTGCTCTGGGTCATTCAGATAGCCGTGTCAGTCATGCCTGGGAATGGAAAAGTCGGAAGTAAGAAGGCAAACTAACATTAATTTTGCTCAGAGATTGAATGATAACGCCCAGGTTATTTTAGGCTGGTCTGAATGTTCTCTTGTTGCCCGCCGCAAGAGATTCAATCCATTACATAAGTCCTCCAGTACAAATAAAGCAAGTTGCGACCATTATTTAGGAAAAACGTAAATAAATCATTTTCTAGTGTTCCCGAGATTATTTTTTAAATCATTTATCTTGCGCTCATGCCTAAAGTCGACGTCATTGCACCGGCGCCAACGCGGATGCTGCTGGGTAATGATTGCATTCGTTAATCTTCTTGCTATTGTTAATCTAGGTTGAAGTGGTGATTGATCTGGCAATTATTGCTGAATAAATTCAATGGATTTATATCAATTGTCACTTCTGGGATCTGATCTCCATGATTCTTGACCAGGTTGTGTTGTCGCTACTTTCCCAAACTGCATCAAGCATTTTCCTGAAAACCGAATTTCGCTCAGCTTCAACTTCTATTTGATCGATAAAGCGATTGCCATGGGAGTCAATTAAATCTTCAAGCGGGCCAGCGCCCGCAATACTGATGACGCCTTCCGGTGGATTGCATCGGCTTATTTCCACAAGAACTTCCCAGCAGGCTTCTGGCTTCGATTCCATTAGTTCGAAAAATAGGTCTACAGCCCACCAAAGTGGATCTTCGGTATTGGTGATCTGGCGCTTCTGTGCCTCAATGTAAGTCTGAGCCCAGCGTTGAATTTCATTGGGTTTCATGATTTTAAAAGCCTGGTGCGTTTAAGTTGGCGACGCGTTCCCATTCGCCGTACTCGGCTGGTAATGGCTTGCAGTACATTCGCACCCTTCTTAGGGCGTCGCGCAGGCGCGCTTGCAATTGAATTATTGCCTGTAAGTGACCAGGGTCGCGACCCCTAGTCCCACCGGTTTGAAATTGAGGGATTCTTTTTGTGATCAGTTTAAAATAGGCGTTTCGTGCATCTGTCTTTGCTTTTTCGCAGAGCTCGTCATTGTTCTCAGGGCATAGTGCGTTGGCTATTGTGAGCGACTGATCAAGCAAGGAAAAACCAGGTGTTGTCTTGGAAATTTGATAAAGTCCGCCAAGCATTCCTGCTGCGGTCGGCTCCGGTAGACGCGGGCCGCCAAAGTCATCCATGCCATTTTCTCCTTCTCCGAATCCTGGAGGTCCGATGGGAAGCGGCATAGGAAGAGGAATAGCTTGCAGCCCGTTATGATCTACGCTGCTTAGAGGTCTAGAGCTGACATAGGCGTAGGAACTCAATCCACCTTCTAGGCCAATCGGATCACTTTGCCCATACCGCCCGGTCGTGGCGTCATAGTCCCGGAAGTAGTTCTGATTCAATCCACTCGCCGCATCAAACCGCTGCCCCGGGAACCGCATATCCAACACCAGCGCCGCACCATCTCCATCAGGATCCTGATTCGGCGCAGTGTTGCCGAAGGCTTCGCCCTTCAAGCTCCACGTCCACACCGCCACATCGCGGGTGGGGTCGATCACCACGCGTGGGCTGCCCAGGTGGTCGGGTTCGATGTAGTGCAGCGTGTTGGCGTTGGCCAGCAGGCCGACCGGCAGGTCGTCCAGCCAGATCGCCTGCTGCTTGGGCGCACCGTTGCTGTCGTAGTCGCCCAGCCAATGGCCGGCTTCGTCATAGAGCGTGTAGGTGTTGGTGGTGCCGAGGAAGCGGCGCACCTGTTCGCCACGGCCGTTGTAGCGGTAGTTCATGGTCACCGCGCCGGCGCGGCGGGCCTGGGTCATGCGGCCGGTGGTGTCGTAGGTGTACTGACGCGCGGTGCCGCCGATGGCCGTGGTGTTGCCGGCGGCATCGTAACTACGGGCGACGCCGGCCACGGCACTGAGACGATGGCTGTCGGCCGGGTAGCTGTAGGCCTGCGTGGCCGTGCCGACCTTGGCGCTGAGGCGGTTGCCGGTGGCATCAAAGCTGTAGCCGTCGATCAGGGTGCCGGTGCGGCCGTCCTTGAGGCCGGTCAGGCGGCCCAGCGCGTCGTAGCCCAGGCCGATCTCCGGCGTCGTATTGCCGGCGGGCGTCAATGCGGTGAGGTTGCCAACCGGGTCGAAGCCGAAGCCCACTTCCAGCCCGCCCGGACGGGTGTCCTGGATCGCCTGCGGGCGGTAGTCCAGATCGTAGCGGCGGGCGAGGGTGCGGCCATTGCCGTAGGTCCAGCCGGCAGCCGGGCCGAACGGGTAGTAGCTGGCATTGCCCAGCAGCACCTGCCGGCTGCCTCCAGCCGGGGTCACGCCGACCTCGGTGGTCTGGCCTTGCGCGTTGCGCACGTAATCGACCACTGCCCCGTCGGGATAGGTCATGCGCCGCAACTGCCCGCCGACGGTGTAGTCGTAACGCAGCACCAGCGCCTTGCCGTTGCTGGTCTGCACCTTGCGCAACAAGCAGTCAAGTCAGTCGCGGCAGTTGCCTGGAGGACGATCGCGGCCTGGATTCCATCGGCATCGACTACCCGCTGCCCACAGTATTGATGAGCCGCGTCACCCTGCCAATTCGTATCGAACGGATACCGGCTTCTCATCAGCCGGGCCCGCCTTCGGGCATTGAGTACTGAAAGCGATGTGAGTCGTGAAGATGGGCTAGTTATCATCGCGGCGTGAGCGTCATTGGGTAGGCAGCAGCGGTCTTGCGTTCCATACTGACAGAATTAGAAATCACGAGTAGTGTCATATGGATAATCCGCAGGCATTCAGTGTCGCGCTAAACGCAATCTGTTGCGTTCAAATACGTTCTCCGCGCTTCATCACTTCAGCCGCGTGCGTACGCGCGCCGCGTAAAGGGTGATCCCCATGCGCGCACTCGATGCTAAACACTATCTGTTGGAAATCAAGCTCAAGAGGAAAGGTCAGACCTTCGATCGCTATCCTTTTTCTCTTCCTGCAGTCCGTCACTTGGGTACTTTGGAGCTGCATCCGAAGGTAACCTTTATCGTTGGTGAGAACGGGAGTGGCAAGTCCACGCTGCTGGAAGCCACTGCGGTTGCCTTTGGATTCAACCCGGAAGGAGGCACCAAGAACTTCAATTTCCAGACCCGTGCCTCGCACTCGGAGTTGCATGAGTACTTAACGCTTGTGAAAGGGGTTGCGCGCGCCAAGGATGGATTCTTCTTACGGGCAGAGAGTTTCTTCAATCTTGCTACCGAGATCGAGCGGTTGGATGAGGGGCCTTTCGGGGGGGCAATCATTGATTCCTATGGTGGAGTCTCGCTTCATCAGCAATCTCATGGCGAATCTTTCTTTGCGTTGATGATGAACCGTTTCGGTGGAAACGGTCTTTACATACTCGATGAGCCTGAAGCTGCGCTTTCGCCCCAGCGGCAGCTGGCAATGATGTCGCGACTGCACCAGTTGGTACAGTCGCGATCACAGTTCTTGATCGCTACTCACTCGCCAATTCTCATGGCGTACCCTGATGCTTGTATTTACCAGATCGGCGATAATGGACTAGAGAAGGTTGGCTATGAAGATACGGAGCACTACATGGTTACCAAATATTTTCTCAACAACTACAAGCGCCAAATAGATCATTTGCTAGATTAGTGAGCAATAGCCGTCGATGTTTCATTGCCGGCATTTCGTAAGGTTTCTGTGCTAGAAATTTTAATGGTTTGGCTGTAGTGGTGCTGCGATGATCCCGTAGGTGGGTTAGGTCATCTGCTAGCATTCAAAATCCACTGCCTTCAGGGCCATCTTCCAGCCAGTTAATGGGGTTTCCTATTTTTTCTCCTAAGGCCAAGAGGTCTATACTAATCTTCTTCATCGCTAACTGCATCGCCTGGACCGAATCCATTCCCATGGCGTAGCTAAGTCTTCTGGATTCGCCATCATCTATTGTGTATTGGCACCGGAAGTCTTCGCCCTCTTCAGAGGGCTTGTTTATTGTAACGACGATGGTTCTGGATCCTGCTTTGAGTGTTCTTTTTAAGATGTGTTCTTGATTTTCTTTCATGATTTCACCATATCACTAATGGTGGAAGCGGATTTCCGGACCTGCATGCTCCCCAGCGCGCTTGAACGCTTTCCCAGCACCTTGCTCTCGGAGCCGTACCAGGAATCGTAGCCATTCTGCACATTTGCTCATCAGCTTGAGCCTGCTTTTCACATTTGTCCACGTCATCATCTTCGCAGAGCGTGCCAGCTAACGCTATGGAAGTGTTGATCAGCTGGCCTAATGGAGACTGAGATGAACTTACCATCGGTGAGGCCAAAATTCCTCCCAATATCTGTTCTGCGGAAGGGTTGGGCGGATATGCTGGCTGCCCATTAGCACCGTAATTGTTGGGATTGTTTGGATTTGTATATCCTCCGGGAAATCCTCCCTGCCCGGGTTGGGGTAGTCGTCTAACCCCTTGAAGACCAGTTGCATCCACTGATGTGAATGGAGTGGCTTCTACGTAACTGTATGTCGACAAGCCGCCAATGAGCCCAATCGGATCACTCTGCCCATACCGTCCAGTAGCCGCCTCGTAGTCACGGAAGTAATTCTGATTTAGTCCACTAGCCGCATCAAACCGCTGCCCCGGAAACCGCATATCCAACACCAGCGCTGCACCATCTCCATCAGGATCCTGATTCGGCGCAGTGTTGCCGAAGGCTTCGCCCTTCAAGCTCCACGTCCACACCGCCACATCGCGGGTGGGGTCGATCACCACGCGTGGGCTGCCCAGGTGGTCGGGTTCGATGTAGTGCAGCGTGTTGGCGTTGGCCAGCAGGCCGACCGGCAGGTCGTCCAGCCAGATCGCCTGCTGCTTGGGCGCACCGTTGCTGTCGTAGTCGCCCAGCCAATGGCCGGCTTCGTCATAGAGCGTGTAGGTGTTGGTGGTGCCGAGGAAGCGGCGCACCTGTTCGCCACGGCCGTTGTAGCGGTAGTTCATGGTCACCGCGCCGGCGCGGCGGGCCTGGGTCATGCGGCCGGTGGTGTCGTAGGTGTACTGACGCGCGGTGCCGCCGATGGCGGTGGTGTTGCCGGTGGCGTCGTAACTGCGGGCCACCCCGGCCACTGCGCTGAGGCGATGGCTGTCGGTCGGGTAGATGTAGGCCTGCGTGGCCGTGCCGACCTTGGCGCTGAGGCGGTTGCCGGTGGCATCAAAGCTGTAGCCGTCGATCAGGGTGCCGGTGCGGCCGTCCTTGAGGCCGGTCAGGCGGCCCAGCGCGTCGTAGCCCAGGCCGATCTCCGGCGTGGAATTACCAGCGGGCGTCAGCGCGGTGAGGTTGCCAACCGGGTCGAAGCCGAAGCCCACTTCCAGCCCGCCCGGACGGGTGTCCTGGATCGCCTGCGGGCGGTAGTCCAGATCGTACCGACGGGCGAGGGTCCGGCCATTGCCGTAAGTCCAGCCGGCGGCCGGACCGAACGGGTAGTAGCTGGCGTTGCCCAGCAGCACCTGGCGGCTACCGCCGGCCGGTGTCACGCCGACCTCGGTGGTTTGGCCTTGCGCGTTGCGCACGTAATCGACCACTGCACCGTCGGGATAGGTCATGCGCCGCAACTGGCCGCCGACGGTGTAGTCGTAACGCAACACCAGTGCCTTGCCGTTGCTGGTCTGCACCTTGCGCACGAGGTCGCCGAAGCGGTTGTAGCAGTATTGGGTGATGGCGCCGCCGTCCTGCATTTTGGTCAGGCGCCCGATGGAGAAGGTCTCCCCGCTCGTGCAGGCCGTCTGCGTCACGTCGTAGGTGTAGGCAACATTGAGGCTGGTGGTGGGGTAGGTGACCTTGGTCAGGCGAGTGAGCGCGTCGTAGCCGTAGGCGGTGGTGTTGCCGCGCGCGTCGGTCTGGGTGGCACGGTTGCCGGCGCTGTCGTAGGTGTAGCTGGTGACGCCGGTGTCCGGGCTGGTGAGCTTCACCAGATCGCCAAAGCCGTTGTACTCGTATTTGGTATCCAGGCCCTTGGGGTCGGTGACCTTGGTGAGGTTGTCCAGCGCATCGTAGTCGAAGGTGGTGCCCGCCTTGATGCCGGCCACATCCTGCAGCGTGCGTGACAGGCGATTGAGCGGGTCGTACTCGCTCTGGGTCGCGGTTGCCAGTGCATCTGTCACCTTGGTGACGTTGCCATTGGCGTCGTACTCGAAGTCGGTGGGGTTGCTAGCCGCGGTGGCCTGCGTCTTGAGTTGCCCCAGTTGGTTGTAGACGCGCGAGAGCGTGCGCTTCAACGTACCGGCCGCGTCCTTGGTGTCTTCCTTGACACGATTGCCGGCGTTATCCAGCGTGTAGTGGAGGGTATTGCCCGCGTTGTCAGCGATATCGGTCAGCCGATGCGCCGCATCGTAGGCGAAGGCGGTGAACGCACCATCGGGCTGGGTGACCTGCTTGACCAGCCCGGTCGGCCAGTAGTCGATGCGGGTGATGCGGTCATCGGCCTCGCTGGATGCGTCGCTACCGCGCACCTTGCTGGCGGTGAGCCAACCGCGCGGGTGGTAGGTGTAGTCGGTGACGATGCCGTTGGCGTCCTTGATGGACAGCGGGCGGCCGGCGCCGTCGTAGGCGAGGTATTCGGTGACGCGGCCGAGGGCGTTGGTGACTTTCCACAAGTCGCCTTTGCGATGCGGACAGGTACTCGGCGATGCCATGCAACTGGCCTCGTCGGCAGTGTAATAAGCATAGCTGGTGCTGTCGGCGATATCCGTGCGTGCGCCATCGCTGGCCAGCAGCAAGCCGGGCAAGGGACAACTGCCGGCGGCGGCATCGCTGTCTTCGCAGTAACGCTGGGTGGTGACGCGGGTGGGACCTCCGCTTGGATCCGTCTGCGACACGGTTAGTGCCTGCCCCCTGGTGTTGTAGGTCCAGGTCGTCCTTGCTACCAGGACATCATTGGTATCGTAAGTGCGCCGGTCGGTGGGACCACGGAAGCTGGGGTGCCAGTCCGTTTGCAGCGTGCGCTTCTGGCCGCTGCTGCTGTTGGCCGCTTCGATCTTGCTGGCCAACAGGCCACGGTTGTTGTACCTCCAATCGGTTGCCACACCTGCAAAATCGACTTCCTGGTCGGGATAGCCGTTGCCGTCGTAGCTGCGCGATTGGAAAGCCCCAACCGTGCATTCGGGGCACAACCCCTGGACGGCGGTGACCTTGGCCTGGCCAAGTTTTGAGATGCCAGTCCGCGTTACCGCATTGCCAAGCGCATTGGAGACAGTGGACGTGTTCCCCGCGTAAGCAATCGTGGCCTCGTCGATCTTGCCGGTCGGATCGCCGTGCACGCTGCGGACGACGCGTTGCTGCGCATCGTAGGTCCACGAGGCATACACCTGGCCCTGCTCATCGCGGTGGTTGGTCAGTGCGTCCGGAAAGCGCGCATCATCATAGTCATACCCGGCGATAGCCGACACCACCACTCTTGCAGCTGTCTGCAAGGTCACCGACCTCAATCGCGCCTGGGGGTCGTAGCCATAGACCAGCACCATTCCATCGGGGAGTCCAACTTGTGCGATCCTGCCTGCCTGGTAGGAAAATAGCAGGCGACGGCCACGTGTATCCGTCACAGATTGCAACTGGCCGCCTGCGTAAGTCAGGGCGAGTTGCTCGCCATCGGTGTAACTGATGCCGGTCAGCTTGCCGTCCAGATCGAACTGCTCTTTGCTGTCGTCGATGGCAGTCACCTTCCATCCTGTCAGCGTCCCATTGTCTTGCACTTCGGACAGCGTTTCGCGTACATCCCAGTCCGGTGTCCAGGTGCCATTGGCAGATTTCTTGAACCTGTAGAAGTTACCGTTGGGGCGCGTCAGGATCAGCGTCGATGCATCGGTGACGGTGATGGTCCGGGTGTAGCTATGGCGCCAGGTGTTGCCGAGCGCACTGGTGGGTTGCAGGCCGACGGCACCGCTGTAATAACGGACGAATTCCAGATGCCCTGCCGGCGCACGGTAGTCGGCCGCCGTTTCGAGCTTGGTCCCTGTAAACACGTTAGCCGGGTTGCCGGCCGTGGTGGGGCCTGTCGTCCCGTCGCAACAGCCATTGTTCTTGCCAGGATCAAGCGGTGGTGGTGACGAGCAGACTGCACCGTTTGGCGTAGCGATCGGCTGTCCGCCATTGTTGCTTACCGTGTATTCGCAGCCCTCCTGGCAGACTTTGCCAGTACTGCCGGCTGCGGGGGTGAATGTCGGCCTGGCACTGCATTTTACTGGGTAAAAGCTCTCGCCTAAGCGAGATTCGCTGGTGTAGTTATCAAACGCTCTATAGCACTGAACGACTGCTTGGTAGCGCTGATCATAGGCTAGGTCGAGAACTAAGCTGGCATGGGTATTTACAGCGGCTAATGTTCCTTCGCCAATGCAGATTGCTTCGTTTCCTTCCTTTACCGCATTGAGATATGCCTGGCCCTGATCGCATAAGAGCGTTCCCGCATTGCAAACGCCTGAGTCATACGCATAAGCGATCTGTATCGTGGGAATGACGGAAACACATGTCACCACAATGGCCAACAGCATTCCGAACCACTTGCTCCCGTGTCTCGGGGCTCGCATCTGCAGGTTCTGCATCGCGTCCAACTCCTTGGATAATGTCTGCAGGTCATCGTGGCCGTGCCTGCGCTGTAAGCAGCTTATCGTACAAGCATGACCGCTAGGGACGAGCGTTGTGCTGCTTCTGCGATCGCCTCAGCGCACCCTCGGCGCTCTGCAGCAGATGCTGCAGCTAGGTCTGAGCGGAAAAGCGATCTACCTATTATGCCTGGTGCATAAGCGACTACCGACGCGCGATGGCCTAACGGTCGGACCGTGCCCGATAGTCCGCGTCCAATCTGTGTGCCGCCTGCGTCAACTGCTCCGGCACGCCGTCGTTACGGACCACATCGTCGGCGATGGCCAGCCGCTGCTCGCGCGTCGCTTGCGCAGCAATCATGCGGTCGGCCAGCTCGGCCGTCGCTGCGTCGCGCTGCATCAGGCGTTGGTGTTGCAACGCGACCGGCACGTCGACGACGAGGATGCGATCGAGCCAGGGATAGCCCGCCCGCCCGCCCACCTCGGCGAGTAAGGGGATGGCGACAATAGTGTACGGAGCCGGTGCCGCCAGCGCTGCGCGCTGCAGTTCGCTGCGGATGGCTGGGTGGGTGATGGCTTCGAGCACTCGTCGTTGTGCGGTATCTGCAAAGACGCGCTGGCGCAGGGTCTGGCGGTCCAGCGTTCCGTCGGTGAGCAAAACCTCGGCCCCGAACTGCGCGACGATGGCGTCGAGAACTGGCCCCGGCGCCACCACTTGCCGGGCCACGAGATCCGCATCGACCACGGGCACACCCAGCTTCTCGAACTCGGCGGCGAGGGCACTCTTGCCGGAGGCGATGCCACCCGTGAGGCCGACGATGAAGTCGCTCATCGTCGTGCCCCGGTCAACGCAGGCCTGCGAAGTGCAGGTAGCCGTCCACCAGATCGTTGCCCCAGAAGAACACCACCCAGCCGGCGATGGCCAGGTAGGGGCCGAACGGGATCGGGGTGGCGCGGTCGCGGCCCTTGGCCGCTAGCCAGATCGAGCCCAGGATGGCGCCGACCAGCGAGGAGATCAGGATGATCGGCAGGATGCCTTTCAGCCCGCACCAAGCACCGAGCGCGGCCAGCAGCTTGAAGTCGCCGTGGCCCATGCCTTCCTTGCCGGTGAGCTGCTTGAACAGCCACCACACCGTCCACAGCGAGACATAGCCGACCGCCGCGCCCAGCAGGGCGGGCTTGGCCGGCATATAGAGGTTGTCCATCGAGCCGACCAGGCCCAGCCACATCAGCGGCAAGGTCAGCTGGTCCGGCAGCAGCTTGTGGCGCAGGTCAATGCCGGACATCGCCACCAGAAAGCAGCTCAGCACGATTGCGCCGAAGCCCTGCCAGCCGAAGCCGAACCGCCAGACGCTGGCCACGCACAGGATTGACGTCAGTACTTCCACCAAGGGGTACTGAATAGAAATCGGCCTCCCGCTGTAGCGCGACTTGCCGCGCAACATCAGCCAGCTGAAGAGCGGGATGTTCTCCCACCACTTAAGCTTGTCGCCTGTCACCGGGTCGTGCGACGGCTCCACCACGATCCCGGGCGGCGGCGGCTCATAGATGTCCGGCAGCTCCAGGATCTCGCGCGCATCGCGCCGCCACTGCCACTCCATACGCTTGGGCAAGCGCAGGATCACCACGTTCAGGAAGCTGCCGATCAGCAGTCCCAGTCCGGCCGCGGCGGGAAAGCCGAGACCGGGATGCTGGTCGAGAAATGCCATTACGTCTTATCCAACCACTGCGCCGAGTTTGAAGATCGGAAGATACATGCCGATGACCATGCCGCCTACGATGGTGCCAATGAACACCATGATTAGCGGCTCCAGCAGGCTGCTTAGCGCATCCACGGCATTGTTGACTTCCTGCTCGAAGTAGTCTGCCACCTTGAAAAGCATGGTATCCAGGGCGCCTGCTTCTTCACCGATCGCGGTCATTTGTACCACCATGTGTGGAAACAAATTCACTTGCTTCATCGCCATGTTGACCGGATAGCCAACCGATACGTCATCGCGCATCCGCAGTACGGCCTCCTCGTAGACCTTGTTGCCGGTGGCACCTGCAACGATTCCGAGTGCCTCGACGAGAGGCACGCCTGCCTTGAACGTCACGGCAGTCGTCCTTGCAAAACGTGCAATTGCGCTGTTGTGCATGATCTGCCCAATCACGGGGACCTTGAGGATCAACCGATCAAGTCCATGCTGCATCCGCGGAGAACGTTTGTAGGCAAAGATGAAGCCAACGATAGATCCAACTGTCACCACCAGCATCAACCACCAATAGCTGACCATGAAGCGCGAGGCGTTGACGAGAAGCTGAGTGAATGCCGGTAGTTCAGCGCCGAAATTCTTGAATACCTCTTCGAACTGGGGCACCACGAAGATGAGCAAAATCGCACTCACGATGATTGCCACGGCAACCACCATGGCAGGGTAGAACATTGCCTTTTTGATCTTGCCCTTGAGGGCTTCAATGTTTTCTTTATAGGTGGCGACCGTATCGAGGACTGTCTCAAGCACGCCGGCACCTTCGCCCGCGCGGACAAGGTTGCGGTAGAGCTCGTCAAATTGAACCGGATGTTTGCCGATGGACTCATAGAGCGACGAGCCACCCTCAATATCAGTCCTAACCTGACCCACCATCTTCTTCATGCGCGGGTTCTTGTGTCCCTCGCCGATGATCTCCAACGAACTGACGATGGGCACGCCCGACTTCATCATCGTCGCCATCTGGCGGCTAAAGAACGCAATGTCTTTGGGGGTGATTTTCTTCCCCGCCGCTCCGAACAGAGGCTTCGGCTTTTGCTTCACCATGCTGGGCACGATGCCCTGACGGCGCAGCTCTGCTCGCAACATATTGGCGTTGCGGGCTGTCTGTTCTCCCTTCATCTTCACGCCACGCTTGTCAGCCCCTTCCCAAATGAAGGTCTGCAGCAGGCTGGTGTTCCGGTCGACCGGTTGCTTCTTGATGGCGCTACGCGCGACTGACATGTTTGGCTCCCCATCCAGCCATCCCCAGGCCGGAATTTGTGTTGATGGTAGCGTGTTTGATTGGGAAGGACATCACTGCGAGTTGCCGCACGTCGATTGACCTGATCGGGGCCGCATGGCGGTCAAAATGTGACCTGGCGCGTCACATCGTCTTTGCCGTCCCAGTTGCGAGAAGGCGTGCTTCCATCTGCGGAAATGCTTGGCATCATCTGTTCCGGGGAGCGAAACGAGCTGGTCATTGAGGGTTGGCATACAACCTGCATGTATCAATTCGCACAACACACCCTGCCTGGATGCGTTAAGTGCCCGGGCCGGAGATTTCGGCAATTCCATAAACCTCTAGGGGATGCACTCATGAAGAAGCAACAAGGTTTTACCCTGATCGAATTGATGATTGTGGTTGCGATCATCGCCATCCTGGCTGCTATCGCACTGCCGGCTTATCAGGATTACCTGGTCAAGTCGCGCGTGTCGGAAGTGGTGTTGGCTGCCTCGTCGGCCCGCACTACTGTGTCAGAGGCCGCCGCTTCTGACACCAGCGCAAACATGCCGGCGACTGTTAATATCGAAACGCAGTCCTCCAAGTACGTGTCTGGTGTGACGTATGCCCAGAGCGGCACCACTGGTGTCATCACTGCCACTGCGCAGGCCCTGGGCGGCAGCACCCCCACCGGGACGATCACGTTAACCGGCACCAAGAGCGCTAACGGTCAGGTGGCTTGGGTCTGCTCTGGCTCGATCGCCGCTAAGTATCGCCCGTCGACCTGCCAGTAATCTGGTAAGAGTGACGCGTTGGATACTGTAAACGAGCCCCGCATCTGCGGGGCTCGTGTTTTTGGATATGGACCTTGCACATGTTGACGTTGCGCAGGATCGCGCCCTGGTGTTTCGCGCTGGCATTGATCGTCTATCTCAGGCCTTACACCGGTATCCGCCACGATGCGACGTTGTATCTGGCGCAAGCTTTGCGCCTGATTTCGCCCGATATTTTTAACCGTGACCTGTTCTTCGTTGCGGGCAGCCAAGCCAGCTTCACGCTGTTTCCTCAGCAGCTGGCGCTGCTACTGGCCCACGTAGAGCCGGGCAAGGCCTTCTTGGTGCTGACCTTTGTCAGTCGTTTGCTCTTCTATGCTGCCAGCGCCTGGTGCGTGCATGTGCTGTTCCCGGCACGCTGGCGCTGGCCCGCGCTGCTGGCGTTGATCGTCATGCCCACAGGCTATGGCGCATTCAGCATGTTTTCGTATGCGGAACCTTTCCTGACCGCGCGACCCATTGCCGAAGCCCTATGCCTGCTGGCCATGGCGGCGCTGGTGCGCGCTCGGATGGCATGGGCAGTGGCCTTGTTCGCTGCTGCGGGTTTGCTGCATCCCCTGCAGGCCATCGTCGCTGTGCTAGTCGCTTGGTGTTGGCTCGTTTTGGGTGACCGCCGCTGGCTGTGGTCATTGCTGCTGGTGGTGCCTGTGCTGGTCCTGGCAGCATTGAAGGTCGGGCCCTTCGCTGGCCTGTTGCTGGTAATGGACACGCAATGGCGCAGCATGATTGATGATGTGGGCGACCAGGTGTTTCTGGGCGCTTGGACGCCGCGCGACTGGTGCATCGTGCTGGCGGATGTCTATTTACTGAGCCTGCTGGCCCAGTGGAGTGGTCCCAACGCGATGTTGGGCCGGCTTGCCAAGGCAGTACTGCTCGCCACCGTGATCGGTCTGGGCCTGAGCTTCCTGCTGGCTGATGTCTTGAGGCTGATCCTGCCCATCGGTCTGCAGCTATGGCGCGTGCTGTGGGTAGTGCATTGGTTGGCGGCGGCGTCGATCCCGTTCCTGGTCTGGGATCAGTGGCAGCGGGGGGGGCACCACTGGATTGCTCCCTTGCTGGTGGTCACCATTGCCGTGATCGGTGCCAGCGTGCCACGCAGCACTCTGCCATGGGCGGTGCTGGGACTGATTCCGCTGCATATGGTCTGGCCGCATGTGGCTGATCGGGTGAGCTCCCCCATTCGCTACCTGCTGCTGGCAGGATTGAGCGTGGCGATGGTTGTGGCCACAGCGCGCTACCAGTTGCAGATGTGGGCGGTGTACGAAATGACCGGGCGCAATCCGGAAGTGGTCCGCCAGGACGTGATGATCTTCGCCTACCCGCTGATCTGCGGCGGGCTGGTCGCGTTGGCCGTCTGGGGTTACCGCAGTAGCGGGCCGAAAGGGCAGGCGCTGATGGGCGTGCTCTCAATAGCTGCCTTGGTGGGCGCGTTGAGCGTGTGGGATTCGCGCAGCCCGTGGACCCGGGTCCAAGAGTCCGCCCATGGCACGGCGGTGTTTAGTGAAGAAATCCCTCGTAATGCCAGCGTGTTCTGGTTTGCCAGCGAGGCCTCCCCGCGTGCGGCTTGGCTGGTACTCCGGCGTGCCAATTACTACAGCCCGCAGCAGTTGTCAGGGCAGATGTTCAACCGGCAGACGGCATTGCTGGGCAGACAGTTGAGCGCCCAAGTAGAACCGGTGACGCTGCAGTCAGAGATCTGCGAGGTGATGGCGAACGTGCAGGTGGACGCCGAACCTTGCAGGATCAGCGAGTTGGGTCTGGAGCATATGTGTACGCGGCATGGTGATCTGGTGCCGCCTGATTACTTCGTGTTGCCGTTCGACCAGGAAAAGCACGTACACAGCAGGTGGCAGGTGCGTCACCCGCGGACAGGCGAAGTGATTACTACCGAGTACCTGTACAAGTGCTCAGACTGGGTGCCGCCGCTTGCGGGGGGCGCCCAGGCATGAACGAACCGTCTGCAGTGGAAGTCGCCGCACCCTCCACGGCCCGGCGCGGCTGGGCCTCGGAAGGCGGGGGCTATCTGCTGGCTTCGGCCTTGGCGTTGCTGGTTGATCTGGGTACTTTTGGCTTGCTCGCCAGATGGGGGTGGGGCTGGTACGGTGCTGCCACCGCTGGCTTCCTGGTAGGTAGCGTGGTGGCCTACGTCATCAGCGTGCGTTGGGTGTTCGCTACGCGCAGCCTCCATTCGCGCTCAGCAGAACTGGCAGCTTTTGTGCTCATCGGTTGTTCCGGCTTGCTTGTGGTTCAGGGGATAATGTGGCTGAGCATTGAATGGCTTGGTATGCCGGGGAGCATTGCCAGGTTGATTGCGGTGGGTTTTTCATTCAACTCCAACTTTGTACTGCGGAAATTGATTCTGTTCCGGCCGCGCGCGCGTGGCCGGTCCATTGGGGAAGGGAAGTAGCATGAGCAAGCATGTGGTGATCATTGGTGCCGGGCCCGCAGGGCTGACGGCAGCACTGGAGTTGGTGGGGCAGCCCGGCGTGCAGGTAACGTTGCTGGAGGCCGATGACTGCGTCGGCGGAATTTCACGAACGGTCAACCACAACGGCAACCGCATCGACATCGGCGGGCACCGTTTCTTCTCTAAATCGGACTGGGTGATGCAGTGGTGGGCCAATCTGATGCCCATTGAACACTCGGGTGATGTTCCTCTGAATCTGCGTTACCAGGGCCAGGCGCGCGATAGCCTGCCGGCCGGTGTCTCGGTGGCCGATGGGGCTCAGCCGACTGCCATGCTGGTACGCAACCGCCTTTCGCGGATCTATTTCAACCGACGCTTGTTTTCCTATCCGTTGAAGTTGAACGTGGACAGCTTCCGCAAGCTGGGTGTGGGCAAGTCCGTGTTGTTCGGTTTCAGCTACTTGCGTGCGCAGGTCAGCAAGATCGAGCCGGAGGTGAGCCTGGAGGATTTCCTGATCAACCGCTTCGGCCAGCGCCTGTACGGCCAGTTCTTTAAGGAGTACACCGAGAAGGTATGGGGTGTGCCTTGCAATCAGATCAGTGCCGAATGGGGGGCGCAGCGCATCAAGAGCTTGTCGGTCACCAAAGCGGTGCTGCATGCACTAAGAGCCATGTTGGGCCTGAATGGAAAGGTGGCGCAGACTTCGCTGATTGAAAATTTTCTGTACCCCAAGCATGGACCGGGTGAAATGTGGGAGACCGCTGCGCAGTTATTCAAAGCGCGTGGTGGCACCCTGCTGATGAAGCACAAGGCTGTGGGTCTGGCCGTGGATGTTGGGCAAGTACGCAACGTGACCGTGCAGAACGAGGCGGGCGAAGCTGTCAAATTGGACTGCAGCCACGTGGTGTCGACGATGCCTATGCGTGACTTAGTGGCGGCCTCGCGGCAGAGCTGGGGTGAGGACATTGCGGCTATCGCCGACAACCTGCAGTATCGCGACTTCATTACCGTTGGCCTGCTTTATCGGGCCAGCGAGTTGCCGCGTGCGTTGGGTGACAACTGGATATACATCCAGGAGCCAGGTGTGAACGTAGGGCGCGTACAAATTTTCAATAACTGGAGTCCGCACATGGTCAAGGACGCGTCCATGGTGTGGATGGGCTTAGAGTTCTTCTGTCGCGAGACCGACGATCTCTGGAAGATGCCCGATACCGACCTGCAGCAGTTGGCGCAACGCGAGATGCTGCAGATCGGGCTGGTTTCCGCCGCTGCTGCGCAGGACGCTGTGGTGATTCGGGTGCCCAAAGCCTACCCAGGTTATTTCGGCGAATCATATGCACGCTTCGACCAATTGCGCATCGCGTTGGACGCGGTGCCCAATCTGTTTCTGGTGGGGCGCAACGGCATGCATCGCTACAACAATCAGGACCATTCGATGCTGACGGCCAAGGAAGCGGCCGAGCAAATCCTCACCGGCAATGTGGATAAGAGCCGCCTGTGGTCGATCAACGTGGACGATGAGTACCACGAAGAAGCCAAGGCCTGAGCATTGCCCGTGCCGGTCCCTGCCGGGGCTGGTTGGAGGCGCCGGATTTCGTAGTGTTTTATCGGACTTGGAGTCGAACGGATGTGGGACATCCTTGTCTGTGGAGGGGCGGGGTATATCGGCAGCCATATGTCGCATTGGCTGGCCGAACAAGGGCATGTGGTGACCGTGCTGGACAACCTGTCCACTGGACACCGCGAAGCAGTGAAATGGGGCGAGTTCATCCATGCAGACTTGCTAGATGAAGCATCGCTGGCGCGAGCCTTCGATAAGCGTCGCTATGACGTGGTGATGCATTTTGCCGCGACCTCGCTGGTAGCCGCATCAGTGGATGAACCGTTCCCTACCTATCAGAACAACGTGACTGGTACGCTGAACCTGCTGGCGCAGATGCGCCGCCGAGGCGTGGAAAAACTGGTGTTCTCTTCCACTGCGGCGGTATTCGGGCAGTCGCCGGTGGCGCTGATCGATGAGCACCAACCAATGCACCCGATCACGCCTTATGGTGCTAGCAAGCTGATGGTCGAACGCATCTTGGCAGATGCGTATGCGGCCTATGGTTTGTCTTCGGTAGTACTCCGCTACTTCAATGCTGCCGGTGCCCTTGCCGAGCATGGCATTGGCGAGGCGCATCCGTGTGAGACGCATCTGATTCCGAACGCGCTGAGGGCGGCGGCCGGGAAAGCGCCGCCGCTAAAAGTGTATGGCGCAGACTATCCCACGGCCGACGGCACCTGCATCCGCGATTATGTCCACGTGCAAGACCTTGCCAGAGCTCACGCGCTGGCAGTTTCTCTACTGGAATGCAGTCCAGGGGCACACGATTTCAACCTGGGCAGTGAGCAGGGCTATTCGGTCATGGATGTCGTCGCTGCGGCAGAGCAGGTGGTCGGTCGGCCCGTGCCTTTCGAGCTGGTTGGGAGGCGTCCTGGAGACCCGGCGCGTTTGGTGGCCTCCAGTGCCAAGGCACGGCAAGTGCTGGGTTGGGAGCGGAGCTGGCAAGATATGTCCGCGATCATTGACAGTGCCTGGCGCTGGCACCGTACGCAGCCGTTTTGAAAGCAGTGAACGGTTTACGAAAGCATGCGTCCACTGGAGTTGCACGGTTAATATGTTTACTCGAAATTTCAACACGGCGCCCGCCTTGGGCGATGCGTCGGGCTCAATAGGGGAGACGCATGAACGCCGTTAACACCGCTAACCTCGTCGGCATTACCGGCCTTGCCCGTCGCCTAGTCCAGGATGGCGCGCTGGATGAAGCTGCTGCTCGCGATGCCATGGCAAAGGCGGCTGCAGCCAGGCAGCCGCTGCCAATCTGGCTTACTCAGAACAAAGTCGTCGGTGCTGCGCAACTGGCCGCTGCCAACGCAGTCGAGTTCGGCATGCCATTGATGGACGTGTCGGTATTCGACGCCAGCCAGAGCGCCGTCAAGCTGGTCAGCGAGGAATTGCTTCAGAAGCACCAGGTGCTGCCTTTGTTCAGGCGCGGCAACCGGTTGTTCGTTGGGGTGAGTGACCCGACTCAGACACGTGCGCTGGACGACATCAAGTTCCATACCAATCTGGTTGTCGAGCCGATCTTGGTCGATGAGGACCAGATCCGTCGCACTCTGGAGCAGTGGCAGGCTAGCAATGCCTCGCTTGGCTCCTCCCTCGGTGACGATGACGAAGAGATGGGGGATCTTGACGTTTCGAGCGGCGACGAGGACATGGGCGCCGGCGGGGATTCCGGGGTCGATGCCAAGGGCGACGACACGCCGGTGGTGAAGTTCGTCAACAAGGTGCTGGTGGATGCGATCCGGCGGGGAGCCTCCGACATCCATTTCGAGCCCTACGAAGACGATTACCGGGTGCGCTTGCGCATCGACGGCCTGCTGAAGAATGTGGCCAAGGCGCCGGTGAAGCTGAGTCAGCGCATTGCCGCGCGCCTGAAGGTGATGTCGCAGCTGGATATCGCCGAGAAGCGGGTGCCGCAGGACGGGCGCATCAAGCTCAACCTGTCCAAGACCAAGCAGATCGACTTCCGCGTGAGCACCTTGCCGACCCTGTTCGGCGAGAAGGTGGTGCTGCGTATCCTGGACGGCAGCGCAGCCAAGCTGGGCATCGAGAAGCTGGGCTATGAGGCGGACCAGCAGAAGCTGTTCCTGGATGCGATCCACAAGCCCTACGGCATGGTGCTGGTGACCGGGCCGACCGGTTCCGGCAAGACGGTGTCGCTGTATACGGCCTTGGGCATCCTCAACGACGAGACGCGCAACATCTCCACGGCCGAGGATCCGGTGGAAATCCGCCTGCCCGGCGTCAATCAGGTCCAGCAGAACAACAAGCGCGGCATGACGTTTGCCGCGGCCTTGCGCTCGTTCCTGCGCCAGGACCCGGACATCATCATGGTCGGCGAAATCCGCGACCTGGAGACGGCCGAGATTGCGATCAAGGCGGCGCAGACCGGCCACATGGTGCTATCGACGCTGCACACCAACGATGCGCCGCAGACCATCGCACGTTTGATGAACATGGGCATCGCGCCGTACAACATCACCTCGTCGGTGACCCTGGTGATCGCGCAGCGTCTGGCGCGTCGGTTGTGCAACAACTGCAAGCGCAAGGCGAACCTGCCCGAGCATGCGTTGCTGGCCGAAGGCTTCACGCCGGCGCAGATCGCTGCCGGTATCGAACTGTACGAGGCGGTCGGTTGCGACGAGTGCACCGAAGGCTACAAGGGCCGTACCGGTATCTATCAGGTGATGCCGATGACCGACGAGATCGGCGCGATCGTGCTGGAAGGCGGCAATGCGATGCAGATCGCCGAGGCCGCTCAAAGTATCGGCATCCGTGATCTGCGCCAGTCGGCCTTGATGAAGGCCGCGCATGGGGTGACCAGCCTGGCGGAGATCAATCGGGTGACCAAGGACTGAGCGCCCTCATCCGCCCTTCGGGCACCTTCTCCCGCGGGCGGGAGAAGGGAGTTTTGTCGACGTTGTGTTGCAGGCAGGTGCTCTGCTGATTTGCCTCGGTATCCGCGGTTTGCGCCAGTCGGCCTTGATGAAGGCCGCGCATGGGGTGACCAGCCTGGCCGAGATCAATCGGGTGACCAAGGACTGAGCGCCCTCATCCGCCCTTCGGGCACCTTCTCCCGCAGGCGGGAGAAGGGCAGTAGCGTGCTTTGCGTGGTGGGGTGGTGGTGCCTTGAGCCGCCCTCGGGCAGTTTATTGCGCCGACGTGAAAGGGCTGAGCGGCGGGGAGTTGGGATTGGGGATCAGGGAAACGCCAAGTCGAACCGTGCGTGTACTGCTATCGACTTGGCTTCGGCCCCGCGAGAGCAATCGAAGCTGCAAGATCTTCCCGATTCCCGATTCCCGATTCCCGATTCCCGATTCCCAATTCCCAATTCCCAATTCCCAATTCCCAATTCCGCCCTCTCTACTCCATCCCCAACTTCTTGAGCTTGTAACGCAGCGCCCGAAACGTGATGCCCAGCTGCGCGGCGGTCTTGGTCTTGTTCCAGCGGTTTTCTTCCAGCGCCTTCTGGATCGCGGCGCGTTCCAGCTGCTCGATGTAGGAGGGTAGGGCGGCCGAGGCGGGGTCGATGTCGACGACGGCTTCGCGCGGTTCGACGGCGGCGCTGCCGGGCGTGGCGGCGAGGCGGTGCCCGCCGTGGGCAGGCAGGCGCAGGTCGGTGGCGCTGATCTGGTCGTCTTCGGCCAGGGCAAGGGCGCGTTCGAGGATGTTTTCCAGTTCGCGCACGTTGCCGGGGAAGCCGTAGTGATTCAATGCGTCGAGCGCGGATTGGGTCAGCAGTGGAATGGGGCGGCCGTGACCGTGCGCCAGGCGCGCGATGATGGCAGCGGCCAGTTGCGGCAAGTCGCCGCCGCGTTCGCGCAGCGGTGGCACGCGCAGTTCGATCACGTTGATGCGGTAGTACAGGTCATGCCGAAAGCGGCCGTCGGAGACCAGGTCGCCCAGGTCCTTGTGGGTGGCCGAGAGGATGCGCACATCCACCAGCGATTCGCTGGAGGCGCCAACCGGGCGCACCGACTTTTCCTGGATGGCGCGCAGCAGCTTGACCTGCATCTGCAACGGCAATTCGGCCACTTCGTCCAGGAACAACGTGCCGCCGTGTGCGGCCTGGAATAGCCCGGGCTTGTCGGCATGCGCGCCGGTGAAGCTGCCTTTCTTGTGGCCGAAGAATTCGCTCTCCATCAGCTCGGCGGGAATGGCGCCGCAGTTGACCGGCACGAACGGGCCGGCGGCACGTGCGCCTTGCTCGTGGATGGTGCGTGCGACCAGCTCCTTGCCCACGCCCGATTCACCGACGATGTAAACCGGCGCCTGGCTGCGCGCGACCTTGCCGATGGTGGCGCGCAGGCTTTCCATGGCGCCGGAGTCGCCGAGCAGGCGGCTGGCCTGTTCCGGTGGTGGCGCGGGCGGGGCGGGGCGGTCGCGGTTGTTCAATTCCAGTGCGTGCTTGACCAGGCCGCGCAGCACGCCGATGTCGACCGGCTTGCTGACGAAATCGAAGGCGCCGGCTTTCAATGCTTCCACTGCCAGGTCCATGCTGCCGAACGCGGTGATCATCGCCACCGGGGTCTGCGGGTACTGTCTGGCGATTTCGGTGACCAGTTCGATGCCATTGCCGTCGGGCAAGCGCATGTCGGTCAGGCACAGATCGTAGGGATTGTTCGCCAGCAATTCGCGGGCTTCGGCCAGATTGGCGGCGGTGCTGATGCGCAGCCCCATGCGGCCCAGGGTGAGAACAAGCAACTCGCGGATATCACGCTCGTCATCGACAACCAGGGCGCTTTTGGGTTCGTTCATGGGACGCACGATAGCCCAGCGTGATGATGGTCGACAATTGTCGACCGGGTCGCGGCTCAACGATTCACCTGCAGCGCAGGGGCATCCATGTGGTTTTTTGAGCGTTTGCGATGAGCAGATGCCAGTCGGCGAAGGGGGCGTGGCCAAGGGCAGCTTTTCGAACGGATCTGCTGCCGAGAGCCTCCCCCGCCCAAACCCGCGCGACCTGACAGCCCGTTGCTGCGGGGCATTGGCACCGTCGGTCACTGCAACTGTCTGGTATCGGACAAGCTGCGCGATCGACTCGATATCACCACATCAGATATCCCACGCAGCCGACGGCCGAGCACTCACTTCCGAAGTAATCCGTTTGGTCCCTGCAACGAAATCCGGAAACACGCGCCGCCGCCGGGGATCGAGACGTACTCCAGTTGTGCCTGGTTGGCGCGGCAGAGTTCCTGCGCGATGTACAGGCCCAGGCCAGTGCCGTGTTCGGAGGTGGTGTAGAACGGGCGGAACAACTGCGCGGCGACGGCGTCGGGGATGCCGGGGCCGCGGTCCACGACATCGATCACCGCCATGCGCTCAAGGCGTTCGACGCGCAACTTGACCCGTGCCGGTTCGTCCATCACCCGACCGTACTTGAGCGCGTTGTGGACCAGCGCGGTGAGGATCTGGTGCAGATGCTTGGGGTCGACCAGGGCATGCACCGAGCTGCCCTGGATGCTGGCCTCCAGGATGTCGGTCTCCATGGACAAGGTCTGCCGGTACTCGACCACGAAGCGCCGCACGAATGCGGCCAGATCCAGGTTGTCAGGGGTGGCGCGTTCCCGGCGCGCCAGTGCGAGCACGCTTTCGACGATGCCGTTGGTACGCTGACATTGCTGATGAATGATCTGCAACAGGCGACGGTCGGCATCGCCGATGTCCGGCGACTCCTCCAGCAACTGCGAGGCGTAGCTGATTGCGGCCAGCGGGTTGCGAATCTCGTGCGCCAGGCTGGCCGAAAAGCGCCCCATCGCCGACAACGTCAGCGATTCGGCGCGACGCGACACCACCGTGGCGTCGTCCAGAAACACCAGCACCAGGTCGCTGTCGGCGAGCAGGCGCACGAAGCGCGGCTGCACTTCCGGGCGGTCGGCGCCGAGTTGCAGCGGGGCTTCTTCCTGGCGCCAGCCACTACGCCAGCGCTGTAGCCGGCGGGCCAGTTCCGGGGTGAGTGTCACCAGCGATAGGTCGGCCGGCGCATTGCGTGGGTCGCCATCGCCAAGCAGGGCCAGTGCCGCCTCGTTGGCCAGCGAGATGCGGTTATGCGCATCCACCACCAGAACACCGGTGCGCATGCGCCGGATGATCAGCTCGTTGATCTCATACAGATTGGCGACCTGCGCACCGCGCTCTTCGGCCAAGACCTGGTTGCGGCGCGCGCGCGAGGCGATCTGCTCGCAGATGAAGGCCACTGCGACGTAGCTGGTGGCAAACATCGCAAGCTCCGCGACCGGGCGGGTGGCGCCGCCGCCCTCGAGCACGGTCCACAGGTATTCCAGCAGGATGGCCGCGCTGGCGAGCACGGCGATGCTCATGCCGTAGCGCAGCCGTAGCAGGATCGAGGCGGCCGCCACGTTGAACAGCAGCATCATCGCAATGCCGGCGCTGGCGCCGGGCAGCGCATGCGTGGCCAGGGTTGCGGCCAGGATGTCGGCCACCACCGCGCATAACACGGTCGCAGTGAGGCGGCGTTCGCTGCGGCCCCAGAACAGCAGCGGGATCGCCATGCACAGGTAACCGATCGCCACGCCGGCGGCCAGGTGCGGGTAACGCGGCTCGGGGATGGCGTCGGACAACGGGCTGAACACCAGTGCGGCGATCAGGCCGGCCACCAGCACCCGGTACAACGAGAAAAAGTACAGCTCGCGCTGCGGCGCGGACTGGATCCGGGCGATGAGCGATGCGATGGATGCCAAGCCGATTTCCCCGCTGGAGCGAGCCGCGAGTATAGGCAGGTGCGCGGTCTGCGCAGCGCTTGCACACAGAGTCGGTCCGCGCGCAAGCGCTCCGATCAGCCGGCCGATCCCGGCGACTTTTGCGCCGCACGGCGTGGTCGGCCACAATAGGCGGCCCGTTCGCGTCCCATGACGTGCCGCCCTGGCGGTCTGCGTTGCACGCAGCGGTCGTTTCCTTTTCCCACGGTGACGCATGAATTTCCACGAATACCAGTCAAAACAGCTGCTTGCCGAGTACGGCATCCCCGTTCCGGCCGGCAAGGTCGCGGCGACCCCGGACGAAGCGGTTGAAGTCGCCAATTCCCTGGGCAAGGGCCCTTGGATGGTGAAAGCGCAGATCCACGCGGGTGGCCGCGGTAAGGCTGGCGGCGTCAAGTTCTGCAAGACCACCGACGACGTGAAGGCCGCAGCGGCCAAGATGCTCGGCACCAAGATGTCCACCTACCAGACCGCCGGCGTCGAGCTGCCGATCAATCTGGTGCTGGTGACCACCGCCGGCGAGATCGTCAAGGAGTTGTACCTGTCGATCCTGGTCGACCGCGGCACCAAGACCATCACCTACATCGCCTCGAGCGAGGGTGGCGTGGAGATCGAGCAGGTTGCGGCCGAGACGCCGGAACTGATCCACGCGCTCAACGTCGATTTCGTCGAAGGCGTGCAGGGCTACCACGGCCGCGATTTCGGCTTCAAGCTCGGCCTGACCGCCAAGCAGGCCGGCCAGTTCGCCAGCATCATGGTGAACCTGTACAAGCTGTTCAACGAAAAGGATCTGGCGCTGGTTGAAATCAACCCGCTGGCGATCCTGGACGACGGCAACCTGTACGCGCTGGACGGCAAGTTCGACAGCGACGACAACGCCGCGTTCCGTCAGAAGCAGTTGATCGCCATGCGCGACAAGACGCAGGAAGACGAGACCGAAGTCACCGCTTCGGAGCTGGACATCAACTACGTCACCATGGACGGCAACATCGGTTGCATGGTCAACGGTGCTGGTCTGGCCATGGCCACCATGGACGTCATCAAGCTCAACGGCGGCGAGCCGGCGAACTTCCTGGACGTGGGCGGCGGTGCCAACAAGCAGCGCGTCATCGAAGCGTTCAAGCTGATCCTGTCCTCGGACAAGGTCGAAGGCATCTTCGTCAACATCTTCGGTGGCATCGTCCGCTGCGACATGATTGCCGAAGGCATCATCGCTGCGGTCAAGGAAGTGGGCGTCAAGGTTCCGGTCGTGGTGCGCCTGGAAGGCACCAACGTGGAAGAAGGCAAGCAGCTGCTGCGCGACAGCGGCATGGCTATCATCCCGGCCGACAACATCAACGACGGCGCCAAGAAAGTCGTTGAAGCTGTCAAGAACGCCGCCTGATCCACGACACCGAAGGAACTATCCATGTCCGTTTTGATTAACAAGAACACCAAGGTGATCGTGCAGGGCTTCACCGGCCAGCAGGGCACCTTCCACGCCACTCAGATGATCGAGTACGGCACCCAGGTCGTCGGCGGCGTGACCCCCGGCAAGGGCGGCACCACGCATATCGACCTGCCGGTGTTCAACACCGTCGCCGACGCCGTGCAGAGCACCGGCGCCGATGCCTCGGTGATCTACGTGCCGCCGCCGTATGCGGCCGACGCGATCCTGGAAGCGGCTGCGGCCGGCATCAAGGTCATCGTCTGCATCACCGAGGGCATCCCGGTGCTGGACATGCTGCGCGTCAAGAACGTGCTGACCCGTTCGCATCCGGACACCGTGTTGATCGGGCCGAACTGCCCCGGCGTGATCACTCCGGGCGAGTGCAAGATCGGCATCATGCCGGGCCACATCCACAAGCCGGGCAAGATCGGCATCGTGTCGCGTTCGGGCACCCTGACCTATGAAGCGGTCAAGCAGACCACCGAAGTGGGCCTGGGCCAGAGCACCTGCATCGGTATCGGTGGCGACCCGATCAACGGCCTGAACTTCGTCGACTGCCTCAAGCTGTTCAACGAAGACCCGCAGACCGAAGGCATCATCATGGTCGGCGAAATCGGTGGCGACGCCGAGGAAGCCGGTGCCGAGTACATCAAGCAGTTCGTCAAGAAGCCGGTGGTCGGCTTCATCGCCGGTGCGTCGGCTCCGGCCGGCAAGCGCATGGGCCACGCCGGTGCGATCGCATCGGGCGGCAAGGGCACGGCCGAAGGCAAGTTCGCGGCGATGGAAGCCGCTGGCGTCAAGACCGTCCGTTCGCCGGGTGATCTGGGTGCGGCGATTGCTGCGCTGGTGAAGTAAGCACGCCGCGCGCGCAAGCGTGTGAGCGTCAGAAAGGCCGCCTTCGGGCGGCCTTTTTTTGTTGGTGCTTGGGAGCTTGCCCTCATCCGCCCTTCGGGCACCTTCTCCCGCAGGCGGGAGAAGGGAGGGGCAAGCGCAGGTGTGAGTGTTGTGGCGGTAGGAGTTACAACTGTGCAGCAGCAGCAGCAGCAGCAGAAGCAGAAGCAGCAGCAGAAGCAGAAGCAGAAGCAGAAGCAGAAGCAGAAGCAGAAGCAGAAGCAGAAGCAGAAGCAGAAGCAGAAGCAGAAGCAGAAGGAGCGTTAGGTCAGACGCAGACCGATCCACCGTCTGCCTTTCGCCTGGGATTTCCCCTCTCCCGCTTGCGGGAGAGGGGTAGGGGTGAGGGCAGCTTTCCTTACATCCCCCAACGGCCGCAGCCGATAGCGAGCAGCGGCGCTCCACACCAAGCTGTGAGCTCTCCAGACCTGGGAGCTCCCGATGCGCACCGGTGAAAAAATCGGCTTTGCAAAGACCTTGCGGCGCGAGATGACTGCCGCCGAGCGTTTGCTTTGGTCTCGCCTGCGTGATCGGCGCTTGCTGGGATTCAAGTTCCGCAGGCAGTGTCCGGTGGGCCCGTATGTCGCCGATTTCGCTTGCCTGGAACGCACGCTGATCGTGGAACTAGACGGCAGCCAACATCTGGACGCGCCCTCCGATGCCATGCGCGAGGCCTTCCTGCACCGCAAGGGCTTCCAGCTGCTGCGCTTCTGGAATAATGAGGTACTGGTGTGCACCGACACTGTCTGCGACGCGATTGCGCAACGGCTCTGCGTTGCCCGCTTCTCTCTTTCTCCTTCCGGCGTTCGGTAGGAATCTGCAAAAGGCTGCCGATATGTCCCAGACCCTCCGCATCGCCATGGCCCAGTTCGACTTCCCGGTTGGGGCGGTGGCAAAAAATACCGATCGCATCATCGAGTACATCGCCGCAGCGCGCGACGAGTTCGAGGCCGACATCGTGCTGTTTCCCGAACTGGCGATCAGTGGCTACCCGCCGGAAGATCTGCTGTTGCGGCCCGGCTTTCTGGCCCATTGCGAGCAGGCGTTGGCACGGATTGCGGCTGCCACGCGCGGCATCGTTGCAGTAGTCGGCTGGCCGCAAAGCGCCGGCAGCGTGGTCTACAACGCCGCCAGCGTGTTGCGCGACGGGCGCATCGAGGCGACCTACCGCAAACGCGAATTGCCCAACTACGCGGTGTTCGACGAGCGCCGCTATTTCGACGTGGACCCGGATGGCGACAACTGCGTCGTCACGATCAAGGGCGTGCAGGTGGGTGTCGTCATTTGCGAAGACCTGTGGTTTGCCGAGCCGCTGGCCAAGACCGTGCAGGCCGGCGCCGAGCTGGTGCTGGTACCCAATGCCTCGCCGTACGAGCGCGGCAAACACGCGCAGCGCGACGCGCTATTGGCCGAGCGCACACGTGAGAGCGGGGCGGCAATCGCCTATCTCAACGTCGTTGGCGGCCAGGACGCGCTGGTGTTCGATGGCGCCTCGGTGGTGGCCGATGGCGATGGCACCGTGCATCCGGCCGCCGCCGCCTTTGTCGATCAATGGCTGGTGGTGGACTACGCCGCCGGCGAGCGCCGCTTCACCCCGGTGACCTGGGTGGACGATGGCGACGAGAGCATGGACGCGCTGGCCTGGCGCGCGGTGGTGCGTGGCCTGCAGGATTACTGCCGCAAGAACGGCTTCAGCAAGGTGTGGCTGGGGCTCTCCGGCGGTATCGATTCGGCGCTGGTACTGGCGATGGCGGTCGATGCGCTGGGCGGCGATAACGTCACCGCCGTGCGGCTGCCGTCGCGCTACACCGCCTGTCTGTCCAACGATCTGGCCGAGGAGCAATGCCGCGCGATGGGCGTGAAGCTGGAAACCATCGCGATCGAGCCGGCCTTCGAAGGTTTGCTCGCCGCGCTGGGCCCGATGTTCGAGGGCACCCAGCCGGATATCACCGAAGAAAATCTGCAGTCACGCAGCCGTGGTGTGATCCTGATGGCGCTGTCCAACAAGTTCGGTGGGCTGCTGCTGACCACTGGCAACAAGAGCGAGTACGCGGTGGGCTACGCCACCATTTACGGCGATATGTGCGGTGGCTACGCGCCGCTGAAGGATCTGTACAAGACCGAAGTGTTCGGCCTGGCGAAATGGCGCAACACCGTCGGCGGTGCGCCGGTCATTCCGCCAGCGGTGATCTCGCGTCCGCCATCGGCCGAGTTGCGCGACAACCAGACCGACCAGGATTCGCTGCCGCCCTACGATGTGCTCGACGGCATCCTGTACCGCTACGTCGACCAGGAGCAGTCGCGCGATGAGATCGTTGCCGCCGGTTATGCGGCCGACACCGTCGAACATGTGCTGCGCTTGGTGCGAATCAACGAATGGAAGCGCCATCAGGCCGCGCCCGGGCCGAAGGTGTCGCGGCGCGCGTTCGGTCGCGAGCGGCGTTACCCGATCACCAATGGCTATTCCGGTCAGTAACCCGGCGCGCCGGCCATCGCGGCGGTGGCCGGCGGTTGCGCGAAGCCGGTGAGCAGCTCCAGGGTCGGCTTGGGCCGCGTCAGGTCGTACATCAGGCCGAAGTGGCCTTCCGCTCCCTGGATGGTGGTCTGGTCCAGCAACTCGTAGACATTGATCTCCGACACCACGTCGGCATAGTTGCTGCGCACGTTGCGCAGCAGCTGCGCCAGGCTGTCGTAGCAGCCGCCATCGCCTTGCGTGCCGCCGGTGGTATTGCCGGTGTAGACCTCGGCGCAGTTCAGCTCGTTGAAGAACACCGGTGTCCTGTAGGTCTGCGCCGCCGTGCGTAGCTGGCCCAGATACAAGTCCGTCCAGTAACCGGCATCGTGGTGGAACGCGTAGTAATGGAAGCTGATGTGGTCGAAGTCGAAGCCGGCTGCCTTGGCCTTGGCAAGAAACCATAGCGAACCATTGCGATCGCCCGGGCAGCGCGCGGTGACGCTGCGGTCGTCGCTGTTGCAGGCGGTGATGTTGATGGTGAAACGCAGTCCGGCACCCAGTTCGTTGGAAGCCTGGCGCATGCCCAGATACATGGTGGTCATCGCGGCGATGCGGGTGTCGGCCTCGGCGCGTACCAGGTCCTGTTCGTTGCCGATCTCCCAGACCTTGATGTCGTCCGCATAGCGGCGCGCCAGTTGATAGCCGATCTCGCGCGACATCGGATAGACCATCGGGCGCAGGGTGATGCCGTACTGACGCGCCAGTGAGACCAGCGCATCGAGCGTTGCGTAGTCGCGCGGATCCACATCGAATCGGTAGCTGCGCAGATTGCGCGCCGCCAGCAGCTTGAAGCGTGCCTCGGCCTGGCTCATGGGATAGCCAGGGCGATTGTCGTGGGCGTTGACGCCGTAGACGATGGGCGCGGCGGTGGTCGTCGTGGCCATTGCCGCCAGCAACACGGCGAGCACGAACGGGACGATGCAGCGAGACATGCGGCCTCCTGAGCTGACGCCAGCGGAGAGTCGGATCTTCTTCACAACCGAGTATAGGCAGCGCGCAGGGGCGGTTCGGTGATCTGGTGCCGGGTCTTGCGAGGTGCTCGCAGCTGTCGCAGCTCGGCGCGACTCGCGCTACTGGAGAGGGTGGGACGCGGGCGCGTGAGGCTGGACAGGGGATCTCCCGGCCGATCAGGCATCACCGTCGTCAGACACCACAAGCGCCTGCGGCGATCAGCGCGCCGTTGCAGGCGTGTGGCTGCATCCGCGTCGCCGCAATAAATAAAGGGGCCTTGCGGCCCCTTTACTCATGACACCGGCGACTGATGATCTCAGTCGCGATTCATCTGCGCATTGCGCTGACCGGTGGCGGCAGACTTCTCGCCGGCAAACGGGTTGAGCTTGCGGATGGCCCAAGGGTACTTCGGCCAGTTGCCGGTCAGCCATGGGTGCTGCGGGTCGTTGAGCTCCAGCACGCGGCGTGCGTCGGCCGCCAGGGTCTTGTTGCCCAGGTGCGTGTAGGCCTCGGCCAGCACCGCAACGGCGTCGTATTGATAGGCGCTCTGCGGATAGGTTTCCAGCAGGTAGTTGGCGCGGCCGGCAGCAGACACCCATGCATCGCGCCGCAGGTAGTACAGCGCGTTGTCCAGCTCGTGCTGGGCAAACACGTCGCGCAGCTCGATCATCCGCTTGCGCGCGTCGGCCGCGTAGCGGCTGTTCGGGTAGCGGTCGGTGACGGTATTGAAGTCGTTATAGGCCTGCTGCGGCGACGACAGGTCGCGACGGCTCGGGTCCAGCGACCACACGCGACGCAAGAACACCGTGTCGCGGTTGCTGTTGGCCAGCCCGCGCAGGTAGTACAGATACGAGATGTTGCGGTGGGTCGGGTAGGTCCGGATGAAGCGGTCGACGCTGGACACGGTGTCGTCGTGCTTGCCGGCCTTGTACTGGGCGTAGGCGCTTTCGATCATCGCCTGCTCGGTGTACGGTCCGTACGGGTACTGGGCGATCAGGCGCTTGAAGCTGGCTTCGGCGCCAGACCAGTTACCCTTCTCCATCAGATTGTGGGCCTTGCCGTAGAGCTGCTCGACCGGCATGCCCTCGTCGGGATTCTTGTCCTTGGCACCGCGGTGGCAGCCGGTGACGACGAACGCCATGACCAGCATGAGGGCAATCAGGCGCGCAGGCGCGGAAAACGTGGACCGTCGGATCATGGGTCTGGGCAGGACGCATCAGGAAAACGAGAGCGCGATGATAGCCTAGTGGCCTGTCCGGCGACTGACTCTTGCCGCCCGGACTCCCAAATTCCCGCTTTTGCCTGAGTGCCTGTGTCCATGTCCGACCCATCTGCCGAACCCCTCGACCCGTCCATCCGCCAAGCGATCGTGCCCGATAACGCCGCCGGACGCCGTTTCGACGCGGTACTGGCCGAGCTGTTCCCCGAATTCTCGCGCTCGCGGCTGTCGGAGTGGATCAAGTCCGGCGACGCGCTGCTGGATGGCGCCATGGCGCGCCCACGCGACACCTTGCGCGGCGGCGAAAGCGTGCAGGTGCAAGTGGTGCTGGAAACCCAGACCCACGCCGCGCCGCAGGACATCCCGCTGAACGTGTTGTACGAAGACGATCAGGTGCTGGTGATCGACAAGCCGGCCGGCCTGGTGGTGCATCCGGGCGCCGGCAATCCGGACGGCACCCTGGTCAATGCGCTGCTGTTCCGCGACCCGGCGCTGGCGGCGGTGCCGCGCGCTGGCGTAGTGCACCGCCTGGACAAGGACACCAGTGGCGTAATGGTGGTGGCGCGTACCGTGCAGGCGCAGACCGCGTTGGTGGAGCAGCTGTCTGCGCGTGACGTGCATCGCCAGTATCTGGCGGTAGTGGTCGGTGCGCTGGTCTCCGGCGGCACCGCCAATGCGCCGATCGACCGTCACCCGCGCGACCGCCTGAAGATGGCGGTACGCGACGACGGCCGCGATGCGGTGACCCATTACCGCCTGCGCGAGCGCTTCCGCGCGCACACCGCGCTGGAGTGCCGGCTGGAAACCGGGCGTACCCACCAGATCCGCGTGCACATGGCGCACCTGAAATCGCCGATCGTCGGCGACCCGCTGTACGGCGGCGCGCTCAAGCTGCCCAAGGGTGCCACCGACGAGCTGGTGCACGAACTGCGCACCTTCAAGCGCCAGGCGCTGCATGCCGAAACCCTGGAATTCCTGCATCCGGTCAGCGGCGAGCCGGTCCGCGCCAGCGCGCCGGTGCCAGCCGACCTGCAGCGGCTGATGGCCGCGCTGCGCGAAGACAGCGCACGCGCCGCCGAGCTGGCACGCCGCTGACGTGGCTGCCGCCGCACCCTTCGTGCTGCCGGCCGACTGGCCGGCGCCACCACGCATCCATGCGCTGACCACGCTGCGTTACGGCCTGGGCGGCTCGCTGGCGCCGTTCGACACGCTCAACCTCGGCAACCGCAACAGTGCCGATGGCGACACGCCGGCGCAGGTGGAACGCAACCGGGCGCTGCTGGTCGAGGCGCTGGCACTGCCCGGCACCCCGCAGTGGCTGCGTCAGGTGCACGGGGTGGAGGTGTTGCGTGTCGACGCGCCCGTGCTCGCGCCCGGCGAACAGCCGCCTGCAGCGGGCATTGTCGCGCCAGGCGCGCAGGAACCGGTCGCCGATGCAGCGGTAACCGCCGTGCCCGGCGTGGTGCTGGCGATCCTCACCGCCGATTGCCTGCCGGTCGTGCTCGCCGCTGCCGATGGCAGCGAAGTTGCCGCCGCGCATGCAGGCTGGCGCGGCTTGGCCGACGGCATGCTGGAGCGCAGCGTGGCGGCGATGCGCACGCCGCCGCAGCAGGTGATTGCATGGTTGGGGCCGGCAGCGGGGCCGCAGGTCTATGAAATCGGTGAAGACGTGTTCAACGCCTTCGTCGCGCACGATGCGCAGGCGCAACGCGCGTTTGTTGCGACCCGCCCGGGGCATTGGCGGGTGGACTTGTATGCATTGGCGCGTCAGCGCCTGCAGCATGCCGGTGTGCCGGCCAGCGCGATCCATGGCGGCGGGCTCTGCACCATCTCCGAGCCGCAACGCTTCTTCTCGCATCGTCGCGACCGCCGCAGCGGACGCATGGCCACGCTGGCATGGATCGCGCCCTGAGCGTGCCGTTGTTTGCGCAGGTGTTGGGGCAGGACGCGTTCGCGCAGCTGCCTGCGTCGGTGCGCGCGCTGCATTCGGTGCAGCAGCGGCAGACCTTCGCCGGCCGGGCAAGGATTCAACGCGGCACGCACGCGCTGGTCCCGTTACTGGCGCTGTTGAGCCGCTTGCCGCGCAGTGGCGAGGTGGAGGTCGAAGTGGAGTTTCTCACTGACGCGACAGGCGAGCGCTGGCATCGGCGGTTCGGCGGCCTGCCGATGCATTCGCGCCTGTGGCGCGAGGGCACGCGCCTGCGCGAACATCTGGGCGCGGTGCGGTTCGAATTCGCGCTGCGCGCCGACGCGCAATCGCTGTACTGGCAGGCCACGCGGGTATGGGCATTGGGCTGGATCCGGTTGCCTGCGCGCTGGTTCGAGCAGGTGCGTTGCCGCGAGCATGCCGACGCCGGGCGTTACGGATTCCTGGTCGACGTGCACTTGCCGCTGGTCGGCCCGTTCATTCGCTACGAGGGCTGGCTTGAACCGCGTTGATCCACCGCTCGCTGACGTGTCTCAGCTGGAGTCGTCTCGGTTGGAGCCTGCTCACTCGAAGCCGTCGCGCGTGGAGCCGCCCGGCCGTCAGCCAGGTGCTGTGCCCGCGACCATCGTGTTCGATGGCGTGTGCCTGCTGTGCAATGGCTGGGTCAAGTTCCTGCTGCGCCACGATCGGCGCGGGCGTTATCGCTTTGCCGCGATGCAGGGGCAAGCCGGGCGCACGCTGCTGCGGCAGCATGGGCTGGATCCGGATGATCCGTTGTCGTTTCTGCTGGTGGACGACACCGGAGCATGGACCGACAGCGATGCCATCGTGCGCGTGCTGGCGGGATTGGGGGGCTTGTGGCGCGTGGTCACCGTGTTGCGCGTGGTGCCACGCGGCCTGCGCGATATCGGTTATCGCCTGATCGCACGCAACCGCTATCGCTGGTTCGGCCGGACCGAGCACTGCATGCTGCCCACACCCGAGCAGCGCACGCGGTTTTTGGATTGACCCTCACTGCCGGCAAGCCATCTCCGCGTAGGAGCGCATCTGGGCGCGAGGCGGCCTTACCGGCAACGCTTCCTCGCGCCCGAGGGCGCTCCCACGGTGATTGTGCGATGCGCTGTGCTGGCGTCTTATGCCGCCGCGCTTTTGAAACTCGCGTGCACGCCATTCGGGTTGCCGCTGTGCGCAGGCTGCAGGCGGAAGATCGATACCGCATCGGCCAGTTCCACGGCCTGTTCTTCCAGGCTGCGCGCAGCGGCGGTGGCTTCTTCCACCAGTGCGGCATTGCGTTGGGTCACTTCGTCCAGCTGCGCGACCGTGCGGTTGACCTGCTCGATGCCGCTGGATTGCTCGGCGCTGGCCGAGGTGATCTCGCTCATGATGTCGGTGACGTGTTTGACCGAGCCGACGATCTCGCGCATGGTCGCGCCGGCGCGGTGCACCAGGCCCGAACCCAGCTCCACCTTGTCGGTGGAATCGGCGATCAGCGTCTTGATTTCCTTGGCCGCATCGGCCGAGCGCCTTGCCAACGCAC
The DNA here is from genome assembly GCF_002846205.1 of Xanthomonas prunicola. Classification (GTDB taxonomy): domain Bacteria; phylum Pseudomonadota; class Gammaproteobacteria; order Xanthomonadales; family Xanthomonadaceae; genus Xanthomonas; species Xanthomonas prunicola. The sequence continues at coordinate 684,779 of NZ_PHKV01000001.1, read as the reverse complement.
GCACTTCCGATGCCACCACCGCGAAACCGCGGCCCTGTTCACCGGCACGTGCGGCTTCTACCGCGGCGTTGAGCGCCAGGATATTGGTCTGGAACGCGATGCCGTCGATGACGCCGATGATCTCGCCGATCTTGCGCGAGGCAGTGCTGATCTGGCCCATGGTGGCGACCACGTCGTCCATCACCTGGCCGCCGCTCTGCGCCACTTCGCCGGTACCTACGACCAGGCGATTGGCTTGCAGTGCGTTCTCGGCGTTTTGCTTCACGGTGGAGGTGAGCTCTTCCATCGAGCTTGCGGTTTCTTCCAGGTTGGCCGCCTGCTGCTCGGTGCGTTCGGACAGGTCCGTGTTGCCGACGGCGATTTCCACTGCGGCCTGGCGAATGGTGTCCGATGCGCTCTGGATGCCGCCGATGATTTCGGTCAGACGGGTGACGGTCTGGTTGGTGTCGTCGCGCAGACGCGCGAAGATGCCATGCGCATCACCGTCCACGCGCTGGGTGAGGTCACCTTCGGCCAGCGCAGCGATCACGCGGGCCAACGCGCCCAGATGGATTTCCACCGAGTCGTAGATGCGGTTGATGCCTTGCGCCAGGGTCAACAGCACGCCATCCATGCCATCGATCTGCATGCGATGGCTGAAATCGCCGGCGGCGGCGTCGTCGATGATCTGGATCAGCGCCTGCTCGGCGTTGACCTGCGCGGTGACGTCCATCCACTGCGCGATGGTGCCAAGTTTGCTGCCATCGGCGGCAATGATCGGGCTGTAGACGAAGTCGATCTGGCGGCCAAAGAACGGCGCACGCACAGCCTTTGAGGCGTTCAATGCGCGCATGCGATCGATCGCAGCCTGGCTGTCCGGATAGATGTCGCCGATGCTGCCGCCGACGAAGCCTTCGGCGTGGAAGGTGGGACGGAAGCTCTGCACATCCGGCTCGATCAGCTTGAGCATGGCGAGCAGCTTGCGGTTGGCGAACAACACCTGGCCATCGTCGTCGGCGATGCGGATCATGGTGTCCAGATCGTCGAGCGCCTTGATCACGAACTGGCCATGGCGCAGGCCTTGTTCCATCACATCGATACGGATGGCGAGCTTGTCCTGGGCATCCTGCAGCGCATGCAGCAGCGGTGCGAGTTCGCCGGAGGCGTTGCGCAGGTCCAGACGCTGGGAGCGCCCTTCGCCGATTGCCACCGCCGTGCTCACGGCTTGCTGCAGTTGCGCAGCGTGACGCCGGCGCGCCCACCACCAGAGGCCGGCGCTTGCCGCGCCCAGCACCAGCAGGGCGGGCAGCAAGCGTCCTAGCCCGATCAGAAAGCCGCCGGGCAACAGCGTGGCGGCGTGGCAGGTGAGCAAGGCCAGCAGCCCGATGTGTGCAGCGGCAGGCAGCCATGTAGTCCAGGTGATGCGCGCAACGTGTCGACCGGCAGGCGGTTGGGCAACGAGGGCGGCATCGTGTGAGGGCAACATAGGCTGAGTCCGGCTGGGGGGGCTGATACGGGGAGCAGTATCCGGCAGTCCGTGGGCTGCAGTGTGGTATCGGCGGCTGAGCCCGAATAATGAAGGTGTGAAGGCGCCGTTCGTCCGAATGTGACAATCAGGTCCCGAAAAACTTGATGTCATTGATATGGAAGCGATTTCAATGAGGCCGGGTATGTGCGCTGGACCTGATCAGGCGCCTGAAACGCCAATTTGATTGTAAATTCTGAGTGAAAAATAGACCCTTGCAGGCGAACGCCCGGCAGCTCGGGCGACATGCCGTCTGTCGCGGGCGAGCCGCTTCAGGGGTGGTGATGGCTCGGTTATCGACGACGCGCGCGATGCTGTCGGACGCCCACTCCGCTGCATGGAATCGCCGGCTGGATGGCTGCGTAGCGCAGCGAGGTCCGACGCTCAGACCACTCAGCGACAGTGCGGTGGCCGCGCCTTAGAACGCCTGTGCGTGAGCAGTTGCTTCGCACCACCTGTTCAATCGCATCGTGAGATTCACCCACAAAAAAACCGGCCGTCTCGCGACGACCGGTTTTATCGAGTGCATCCGTCAGCGCAGGGCCGACGTCGCGCTAGCCGAGGGTCAGACCGCCGCTAGGCGGATGATGCGCGGTGGCCGACGCAGTGCTGACTGCATGCGGTTCTGCGTACCAGCACACCTCCTGGCTGCACGACACGTCGAGCGCCGCCATTACTTGGCAGGCGCGGCCTGCGCATCGTCCGGCAGCGCCCAGGCGATGACGCTGTCGCCCGACTTGGTTTCCATGCGGTCGTGTCCACCGACGGCAGCCACGATGTACTGCTGGCCGTTGATGGTGTAGCTCATCGGCGCTGCCTGGGGGCCGGCGGGGACGCGGGTCTCCCAGACCTGCTTGCCGGTGCGGGTGTCGAAGCCGCGCATGAAGTCGTCCAGGGTCGCGCCGATGAAGGTCACGCCGCCGGCGGTGGCCAGCGAGCCGCTGTTGTTGGGCGTGCCGATCTCGAACTTGGTCTTGGACGGGATGCCCATTGGACCCTGGTCGTAACCGGTGCCCAGCGGACGGCGCCACAGCACCTGCTGCGTGCGCAGGTCCACACCGGCGATGTAGCCCCACGGCGGTGCCACGCACGGCGTGTTGAGCGGCGACATCCACGGTTCCTTGCGCGCGCCATAGGCCAGGCCCTTCTGTGCCATATAGCCGGGCGTCTTGCTCTTGCCGTCGAACACCGACACCACGCCCAGCTCGTTCATTTTCTCGCGGGTATAGACCTGCAAGGTGTAGGGCAGGCGATTGCTGTTCATCACCATGATGCCGCGCTGCAGATCCACCGACACGCCGCCCCAGTTGATGCCGCCGTGGTTGCCGGTGAAGGCCAGCGAGCCCTGCAGGGTCGGTGGGGTGAACATGCCTTCGTAACGCAGCTGCTTGAACTGGATGCGGCAGGCCAGCTGGTCGAACGGTGTCATGCCCCAGGCGTCGGATTCGATGATGGTTTCGTACTCGCGGCTCGGTGCGCCCACGGTATTGGGCATGCCCGGCGAGATCGGCTGGGTGGCCGCGGTCCAGTCGCCGTGATCGGTGCCCTGCGGCACGGCGATCTGCTTGACCGGCATGAGCGGCGCACCGGTGGCGCGGTCCAGCACGAACACCTGGCCGGACTTGGTGGCCTGGATCACCGCAGGACGCGTACCGCCGCCAGCGACCGGCCAATCGACCAGGTTCGGCTGCGGGCCGATGTCGTAATCCCACAGGTCGTGGTTGACGGTGCGGAAGTGCCAACGCTCCTTGCCGGTGGCCGCATCCACGGCGACCAGGGAAGCGGTGTATTCCTCGTCCTGCGGGGTGCGGCCCTTGCCGAAGAAGTCGCCGGAGGCGTTGCCGGTGGGCAGGTAGACCAGGCCGAGCTCATCGTCGGCGGACATCAGCGACCAGACGTTCGGGGTCGAACGGGTGTAGGTCTGGCCGGCCGGCGGCTCGGCGGTGATTGCCGGGTTGCCCAGGTCCCAGGCCCAGCGCAGCTGGCCGGTGAGCGCGTCGAAGCCACGCACCACGCCCGACGGCGCATCGCCTTCCTGACCATCGCGGACCTGGCCGGTGGGCTGGATCACCACACCGCGCATCACCACCGGCGGCGAGGTCGGGCCGACGAAGCCCGGCTTGGTGTTGCCGGTACCGGCATTCAGATCGACATAGCCGTTGTTGCCGAAGCTGGTGCAGAGCTTGCCGGTCTGCGCGTCCAGCGCGCCGAGGCGGCCATCGACCATCGGCCAGAAGATCCGGGTCGGGCACTCGGCGGTGCCTTGCGGCGCCTGGTAGTACGACACACCACGGCAGGTGGTGGCGGCAACGCCAGCCATCGCCTTGGGGTTGGTCTGCGGATCGAAGCGCCAGCGCTCCTTGCCGTTGGCCGCTTCCACCGCGATCACCTTCTGGGTGGGGGTGCAGATGTATAGCAGGTCGCCGATCTTGAGCGGGGTGTTCTGGAAAGCGTAGCCCAGCTTGGAGCCGGCCGGCTTCAGGTCGCCGGTATGGAATTCCCAGGCCACCTTGAGGTTCTTCACGTTGTCCGGGGTGATTTGCGCACCGGGCGTGTAGTGGTTGGACAGATTGGAGCCGGCATAGGCGGTCCAGTTGCTGGCGTCGTGATTGGCCGCGACGTTGCCGTCGGGGCTGGGCACGGTGCCGCGGCTGAAGGCTGTCGCGCTGTCCGCCGGCAGCGTGGAGGCATCGGCCAGTTCGACATTGCGCGGCATCAGCAGCGGCCACAGGATCAGCGCGGCACCCAGGATCGGCAGCACGCCGGTCACCAGCGCATAGCCGGCGCCGGGTAGCGGCGACATGCGCCGACGCGCCACGCCCCAGAACGGCAGCAACAGCAGACCGAGCACCGACATCATCGCCAGGCGCGGCACCAGACCCCAGCCATCCAGGCCCACTTCCCATAGCGCCCAGGCGATGGTGCCGGCCAAGGTCGCGCCAAACAGCCACAGGCCGGCACGCTTGCCCAGCGCGAGCAATGCGCCCGCCAGGAACAGGGCGATACCCGCGATCAGGTAATACCAGGAGCCACCGACGGCCACCAGGCGGCCACCTTCGTAGGCGAGCACCGCACCGAGCACGGCGATCACCACTGCATAGGCCACCAGCAACCAGGTGCCTAGCCCACGTTTTGAGGATTGATCAGTCATTTTGAGATGTCAGGAAGGACTCAGGCACCAGCGAGCGGTGGCGAGTCGTGGAGGGAGACAGATCGCAGGCGGCGAAGACGCGGCTGCAATCTAAATACGAACATCGAACGCTATGAACGCGCAGCCCCTCCCAGGGTCCTCAGCGCTAATCATGTGAATATTTTAGACCCCTCAGCGCCCTTTGTCCGTGACGGAATAGGAACCAGCGTTCCAGCCTGCATGTTTGGCACAGCCAAAACATGCAGATTTCGAGTACCTGGCACCATCTGCTGCCAGGTGTGTTGATAGACCTGGGTTGGACATTCGCTGCGATTGATCGCGCCTGCGACTGAAGGGCAGGGCGTAACAGCGCAGGCGGTGTTGCCCAGCGACTGCCGTGTCGACTGCAACTGAACACTGTCGACGTCCGACGTTTTCCTACCTTGTGCAGGCACGGTCGTTTCTATCTGACTTGGCAACCGCTTGCTGCGTCAGCGTCAGGACGCGCTTTGTTGTGGAAAGCGCACAGCGTCATCGGTCACTGGCGGCCGCACCCGCCTCCGCCCTTCGAACGCCTTCTCCCGCATCAAGGGGGCCAATGTCCCGGAAGAAGGGTGATGTCTAGACCTCGGAAAGCGCTTCTAGATAGCGCTGGCGCCAATGGTTGATGTTGTTCTTGCGCAGGTGATCCATCATTGCGTGCCAGCGTTCGATGCGGCTTGCCAGCGGCATGCTCGCTGCTGTCGCAATCGCGTCGGCCACGCCGTCCAGATCATGCGGATTGACCAGCAGCGCCTCCTTCATTTCGTCGGCCGCGCCGGCCAGCAATGAAAGCACCAGCACGCCCGGATTTTCAGGATCCTGCGCGGCGATGAATTCCTTGGCGACCAGGTTCATGCCATCGCGCAGCGGCGTCACCAGGCCCACCGATGCAGCGCGATAGAAACCGGTCAATGTTGCGTGGCTGAAGTTCTGGTTGACGTAGCGCAACGGCGTCCAGTCCGGCCCCGCATGCCCACCATTGATATGGCCGGCGATCTGTTCCAGCTGGCTGCGCAATTGCCGGTATTCGGTGACATCGCCGCGCGAGACCGGTGCGATCTGCAGATAGGTCAGGCTGCCGGATTGATCCGGGTAACGCTCCAGATAGCGCTCGAAGCCCTGGAAGCGTTCCGGCAGGCCCTTGGAATAATCCAGGCGATCCACACCGATGGCCAGCTGCCGCCCGCGCAGACTCTCGCGCAGATCGCGTACTGCCTGCTTGCTGACAGACGCCTTGGCCTGATTGGCAATCAGGTCGGTGTCGATGCCGATGGGGAACGAGGAGGCCGTGAAGCGCCGTCCACCCGGGCCTTCGACCAGATCGCCTTCCAGAATGCGGCCACCACCGAACAAGCGCACATACGCCTTGAAACGTTCGGCATCGCGCTGGGTCTGGAAGCCGACCAGGTCGTACGCATAGAACGTACTGAACAACCGCGCGTGATCGGGCATCGCCTGCACGAGATCGGCCGATGGCATCGGCACATGCAGGAAGAAGCCCATCTTGCAGCCCACCCCCAGCTCACGCAGCATCGCGCCGAGCGGAATCATGTGGTAATCGTGGATCCACAAGGTGTCGCTGTCTTTCAGCAGCGGCGCCAGCTTTTCGGCAAATAGCCGATTGACGCGCATATAGCCTTCGCGGGTGGCGCGGTCGTAATCGACCAGGTCCAGGCGGAAGTGCAGCAGCGGCCACAACGTGCGGTTGGCAAAGCCGTTGTAGTAGGAGTCGATGTCGCGCTTGTTGAGGTCCATGGTGACGAAGGTGATGTCGCCTTCGGTCTGTTCGTGCATGCCGCCGCTGTCGCCGCGCACCGTCTTGCCGCTCCAGCCGAACCACATGCCACCGCGCTCTTTCAGCGCAGCCAATAGGCCAACCGCCAGGCCGCCAGCGCGATTTTCGCCGGGCACTGCAACACGGTTGGATACCACTACCAAACGACTCATGACGCCTCCTGCCAGCTCCGCGACAAGCGCATCGCTGCAATGATCAAGCCAACATGCGAATAGGTCTGAGGGAAATTGCCCCAGGCTTCGCCGTCTTCGAACGATAGGTCTTCCGACAGCAAGCCCAGGTGATTGCGGCGCGAAAGGATGCGCTCGAACAATTCACGCGCCTCGTCCTTGCGCCCGATCGCCGCCAGCGCATCGATGTACCAGAAGGTGCAAATGGTGAAGCTGGTTTCCGGCTCACCGAAGTCATCCGGTGCAATGTAGCGGTACAGCGCATCGCCATGCTTGAGCACGCGACCGACCGCTTCGACCGTACGAACGAAGCGGCTGTCGTCGTTGGCCACGATGCCGATGTCAGCCAACAGCAACAACGATGCATCCAGCCGATGGCCACCGAGCGTGTCGGTGAAATGGCCGTGTTCGTCGCTCCAGGCCTCGTTCAACACGCGCTCGCGGATGCTGTCTGCGCGCTCGCGCCAGTAGGTGATGCGTTCGGGCAACGCCAGCCTGTCGGCGATCTTGGACAAGCGGTCGCATGCTGCCCAGCACATCGCGGCGGTATAGGTATGCACTTCGGCGCGGCCGCGGAATTCCCACAGGCCGGCGTCGGGCACGTTATGCAATGCATAGGCGCGCTCACCTAGCGGTTCGAGGCGGCGGAAGGTATCTGCATCGCCCTGATCCTTCAGGCGCAGGTCGAAGAACAGCTGTGTGGACGCCAGCACCACGCTGCCATAGACATCGTGCTGCTGCTGGATCCACGCGAGGTTGCCGCGTCGCACCGGGCCCATGCCGCGGTAGCCATCCATCGTGGCGACTTCGTGTTCTTCCAATTGCGATTCGAAACCGATGCCGTACAGCGGCTGCAGGGTGCCGTCGGCGGTGGCGATGTTGAAGATGTAGCCGATGAACTGCTCCATCGTGCGGGTGGCGCCAAGCCGGTTGAGCGCACGCACCACGAAGGCGGCATCGCGCAGCCAGCAATAGCGGTAATCCCAGTTGCGCGGGGTATTGGGCGCTTCCGGGATCGAGGTGGTCATCGCCGCGATGATGGCGCCGCTGTCTTCGTACTGGCACAACTTCAGCGTGATCGCACTGCGAATCACCGCTTCCTGCCAGTCCAGCGGGATGGAGAGATAGCGCACCCATTCGCGCCAGTATTCTTCGGTGCGCTCCTGCGCTTCCTGCACATAGCCGGTGAGCGAACGGGTCAGCGATTCGTCCACACCCAGCACCAGATTGACCGGGTGGCTGAGCACGAACGGCACACCATCGCGCACGAAGCGCACCGGTACATCGGTAGTCAGGCGCAGGGTGAATTCCGGCAACACCCAGCGAATATGATTGCTGCCCCACGTGGTGTCCGGCGTGCGGCCACCCCAGTCGGCCAGCGGGCGGGCGCGCACGATGATGCGCGGATTGCCGCTCAGCGGACGGATCTGGCGAATGATGCTCACTGGCCGATAGAAGCGCCCGTTGTTGCGCCAGCGCGGCGCAAAATCGATGACTTCGACTTCGCCGCCGTTACTGTCGCGCAACACGGTACGCAGCACGGCAGTATTCGGCAGGTAGTGCTGCTCGCTGCCGACGAAGTCTTCCAGTTCCACGGCGAAGTCGCCGCCTTCGGTCTTGGGCGAGAGCAGCGTGCAAAAGGCCGGATCGCCGTCAAATGCCGGCAGGCAACTCCACACCACACGAGCCTGCCGATCGACCAATGCACCAAAACTACAGTTGCCGATGACGCCCAGATCCAGGTTTGGCTCGGTCATGGAGTACAAACGATCCTGTTGAAGTGAGAGAAGGTGCGCGGTGGTTAGCGGCGGCGTGCGTTGTGCTGTAACCACGCGTGGACATCGGCGGTGCCATCGACGCGAAAGCGCGCGCTGGTCTGTGCGCGATCGCCCACCAGCACGCTCCAGCCGCCGAGCCGATTGGCGGCATCGAAGCCGAATTCGTCGGTGAGATCATCGCCCACGAACACCGGCGTGCGTCCCGCAAAAACGCTGTGCTGCATCAGGTGTTCGACCGCCAGGCCCTTATTGCTGCCCTCGGGAACAAATTCGACCACATGATCGCCGGGCTGCAGGCGGTAGCCGGAAAGCTGCGCGATTTCCTGCTGCGCGAACGCGAGCACCTCGGCGCCGGCCTGCGGCCGCGCGCGCCAGTGCAGCGCCACGCTGACGCCTTTGTCTTCGACCAGCACACCCGGATGTTGGCGCGTGAGCGCGGCAGCACGTTGATGCAGGCCATGCAGCCACTCGGAGGTGTCTTGCGGCATGGCTGCGCGTGCAGCGACATCGCTGCGCAGTTCATGCCCGTGCAGGCCGGCGGCCGGCAGCAGCAACGGGGCGAACAAGGCATCCAATTGGGCCAGTGGCCGGCCGCTGACCAGTGCGACGGCGCCGTTGAGGCGCTCGCTCAGCAGGCCGATGGCCTCGCGCACCTCGGGCAGTAACCGCACTGCCTCGGGGCTGTCGGCAAAGTCGATAAGGGTGCCATCCACGTCCAGAAACAATGCGCAGGCATCGTCCAGCAATGGCGGCGACGGGAGGGGGGAATGCGCGTCTGCCATTGCGCTAGTGTGCGCAATGAGGTGTGAGATTCAGGTTACGGAACGGCGGGGCTGAGGAGTCGGGATTGGGCGGTCGCAAGCAGGGCTGCGTTTGCCAATCCCGACTCGCGAATCTCCAATCCCGTATCAGAACGTATACCGCACGCGCCCATACCAATACGCGCCGTTGCTGCCGATCGGCGAGAGCACGTCGTAGGGCAGATTGCCGAAGTAGGCGATGTCGTCGATGGAGCGATCCGAGTAATTGTCCAGGATGTTCTGGCCGCCGATGGCCAGCGTCCACTGCGCGCCCAGGTGATACTCGGCTTCCAGATCCAGTTGCCATTCGGCGCCGTAGGTCTGGCGGGGGACGAAGCCGCCGCCGAAATCGAACACGCGGGTCGCACTGCCATAGCGGTTCACGCGCGTTTGCAGGTTCCAGTGCTCGTTGCTCCAGTTGGCAGCAAGCGCGGCACGCGTGCGCGGTGCGGCGTCGGTGAGCGTGTTGCTTTCTTCCACGCCAAACAGCACGTACTCCGGGTTCAATGCCAGCACCTGCGCCGGGGTGGCGATGATGTTTTCCAGTTCGGTCTTGGCGTAGCTGTAGGTGCCGGTCAGCAACAGATCGCCGCCGAAGGCGTACTGACGCCAGTTGGCGACCAACTCGGCGCCGCGGGTGCGGGTGTCGGCAGCGTTGAGGAAGTAGCTGGCGCTCTGTACGCCGGTGACGCCGTAGTTCTGCTGCACGAAGCTGGTCAACGCATCGCCGGTGATGTCTTCGGACAGCGCGATGCGGTCGTCGATATCGATCTGGAAAAAGTCCAGCGACAGGTCGAAGTGATCGCCCAGCTTGCTGGTGAAGCCCAGGCTGTAGTTGACCGACTTTTCCGGCTTGAGATCCGTGGCGCCGAGGCCGCGCGCGATGGGGTTGTTGACCGACAGCAAGCGCCCCTGGGTCAGGCGGCCGGCGGCGTCATAACCGGTGGAGGTGGCTTCGTAACCGATCTGGCTGAGCGAAGGCGCACGCACGTTGTTGGAGATGGCGCCACGCAGCGCAAAGGCCGGATCGAATGCATAACGTGCGGCCAGCTTGCCGGTCCATTGGCTGCCGAAATCCTGGTAATGCTCGTAGCGGCCAGCCAGATCGGTGGAGAACTTGTCGCCGAACTGGCTGGACACATTGGCGTAGGCGCTGGCCACGTTACGGGACAGGTCGGCTTCGTCCTGCGGGGTGAGCCCGCCGCCGGCCTGCGAGCCGGTGGGACGGTCGGTGAACGGGCCAGCCGCGTAGCTTGCCGGGTCGCCGGCATGGGTGCGGTACTGCTCACGGCGGAACTCGGCACCGGTACCGAAGGTATGGGTGGCACCGGCGGCATCGAAGACGCGGGTCAGGTCGACGTTGCCCACGGTCTGCGCGAAGGCGAAATCGCCGGTCTTGAAGCGCGTGGTGCTGGTGGGCCCCAACGAGGCATTGAGCGAATTGCGCAGCCGGTAGGTGAAGTCGTTACGGCCGTAGTTGACGCTGGCGTCGTAATCCCAGTCACCCCATTGCCCGCGCGCGCCGGCCACGAGTTGCAGGTCGCGATTCTCGCCTTCGGAAATCGGGCGGTAGCCGTTGGGGTAGATCTCGCGCCAGTTGGCGCTGCTGTCCGGGTAACGGAAATAATTGGCGCCTTCGGTATCGCGCTGGTTGTAGGTACCGAACGCATAGAACTCGCCGCTGGCGCTGAAGGGAACCTTGGTGTTGAGCCAGGCATTCAGGCCCTTGGTGGCCCCATCGCCGAGCACGTAATTGCGCTGGCCCTTCAGCGCCAGATTGGCTGGGGTCTGTTCTTCGAACGACGGAATCTGGTCGAAGCCGGCGCGGTTGGTCGCCTCGCGATTCTTCAGCTCCAGGCCGACCTTGAAGAAGCCGCCGTCATCGCCGAGCAGGCTGCCGACCTTGGCGCTGGCGTAGCTGGTCTGGCCATCGGTGACGCGGCGATCGATCGGCTCTACATCGGTGTTGTAAGCGCCGAAGCTGGCTTCCAGCTCGCCGCGCTCCGGGTTGTCGTCCAGGATCACGTTGATGACACCGGCAATCGCATCCGAGCCGTATTGCGCGCCGGCACCGTCGCGCAGCACTTCGATGCGCTTGATCGCGTTGATCGGGATGGAATTGAAATCCACCGGCGTGGTGCCCTTGCCGATCTTGCTGTCGGTATTGACCAGTGCCGAGGTATGCCGGCGCTTGCCGTTGACCAGCACCAGCACTTGATCGGGCGAAAGCCCGCGCAACTGTGCAGCACGGATATGGTCGGCGCCGCCGGAGTTGGACTGGCGCGGGAAATTGAACGAGGGCAGCAGCGCCTGCAGCGCACTGCCAAGTTCGCCATTGACCACGCCGGCCTTGCGGATGTCCTCGGCGGTGAGCACGTCCACCGGCACGGTCGATTCCAGCACGGTGCGGTCGCTGGCACGGGTGCCGGTGACGATCACGGTGTCCAGCGTGGTGGCGCCGGCATCGGCCTGCTGGGCCTGCGCGTTGGCGCTGAGCACGGCGGCGATGGCCAAGCCGATAACCGAAAGGGTGGGGCGGGTCATGCTGTTCTCCTGCAACTTGCGAACGACACGCGCCGCGCGGTCGGCATCCGGCCGGGCTGGGGCGCAAAGGGGTTCGGATGTCCACATTCATCCGGATGGAGAGATATTATCGCGTTGTTCAGGCCGGCGCGAGATGGCACAGTGCGCGCACGCTGGCATGAGCTGATATCGGCCTTGCATGAGCCTGCCCCGAAGCCCTGTTCCGCCCCAGACCCGTTGTGGAGAAGTCGATGAAGTTGCTGCCGTCCTGCCTGCTTGCCGCCACGTTGGCGCTGTCCGCCTGCGCCACCACCCCCGGCGGCACGCCGAGCTCAACCACCGCCAGCCTGCAGGGCGACGCGGCGCGGCCAGCAGCGGCGCGCGGTTGGGTGCGCAGCGAGCTGTATTTTGGCGTGGGCGAAGAAACCGGCCCGGCCGACCGCCCGCAGACCCGCACCATTGATGAGACCCAGTGGCGCGCATTCCTGGACAAGGAAGTGACCCCGCGCTTTCCGGATGGCCTGACCGTGTTCGACGCCTACGGCCAATGGTTGTTCCGCGGCGCCAAGGAACCGAACAGGCTGGGAACCAAGGTGCTGGTGATCCTGCACGAAGACACCCCGCAACGGCGTAACGACATCGAAGCGATCCGGCTGGCGTGGAAGCAGGCCACCGGTCACCAATCGGTGCTGTGGTCGCGGCAGGCGGTGGAGGTGTCGTTCTGAGTGGGCTGGTGCGTCCGGTCAAGCCCTGACTTAGCGCGCCCTGCTGCACGCCCCCGCAGGCGCGCGCTGCGGGGGCGACGATTGCCTTACGCCGGGTACGATCAAGCTGCGGATTGAAACAGTTCGATCAGCATGCGTTCGTTGTCGCGAATGAAGGCGAAGCGGTCGCCGCCACTGTCCGGGACGGCGCTGGGCGGCGCTGCGATCTCCACGCCGTTCGCCTGTAACCGGTCGATGGTCTGGTCCAGGTCGTCCACCGCGATGGCGAGATGGTTGATGCCGCCGAGCCTGATGTTGCTCTGGCGCTCGGCGCGTTCGGCCGCCATCGGCGTGGCGCCTTCGGTCTGGATGAGCTCGAGCCGCAGCCTGTCCAGCCCGACGAACACGACCTTGGCACCCGGGAAGCCGAAGGCGTGCAGGCGTCGGAAGCCGAGCTGATCTGCATACCAGCGTGCGCTGGCCTCCAGGTCCTGGACGACGATGCCCACGTGGTGAATCCCCAAGATGCCGGTTGTCATGGTTGATGCCTGTCTGCTGTGTTGAGAAGGGATGTGCGGAGCCGAGGGCGCAATGCCCATCACCCGCACCGTCTGTCGCAACGACGATAGGGCTGTGCGGCGGTCTTTGATAATCGACCTGGAAGCGAATAGCCTGTTCGCCATGGCGAACAATGCGGATGCGCTGCGGCTGGATGACCTGGCCATCTTCCTGGCAGTGCTGGAGGGCGGGGGATTCCGCACGGCGGCCCGACGGCTCGGGCTGTCGCCATCCACCGTCAGCGACAAGATCGCCCAGCTCGAAGCACGGCTCGGGGCGCCGCTGCTGATCCGCACCACGCGCAGCGTGATGCCTACCGAGGCAGGACGCAGGTTGGCCGAGCGGGTGTCCCCGCTTCTTACCGAAGCCAGGGCCGCGCTGCAGGATGTGGCCGATGCACGACACCAGGTGCGCGGTCTGCTGCGGTTGAACGTGACCGGCGCGGTCATGGTCGACATGCTGCCGCCGCTGATCGACCGCTTCCTGACGCTGCATCCGCACGTGCGCGTCGAAATCGTGGTCGAAGACCGGCTTGTGGATATCACCGCCGCCGGCTGCGATGCGGGCATCCGTTACGGCGAGTATCTGGCCCAGGACATGATCGCCGTGCCGATCGGATTGCCGTCGCAACGATTGGCCTACGCAGCAGCGCCGCACTATCTGGCGCACAAGGGGACGCCGTTGGCCCCGCATACCCTCGTCGAACACGAGTGCATCCGGTTGCGTTTTTCCAGTGGGGCGTTGGTGGAATGGGAATTCGAGCGCGGCGATGAAACGCTGAGGATCGATCCGCCGGGTCGCTTGATCATCGGCGTGGATGCGGCGGCCGCAGCGATCGCCCTGGCGTGCAGCGGCCGTGGCGTCGTGGCAACTTTCGAAAACTGGCTCGATCCGTTTCTGCAGTCGGGCGCGTTGATGCCGGTACTGCGCGACTGGTGGCCGCAGTTCGAAGGCCCACGGCTGTACTTCTCCAGCCGGCTGATGACCGCGCCATTGCGCGCGTTCGTCGACATGGTGCGCGACGACACGCAATCCCGCCAGCAGGCTTCAGGCTGATGGCGCGGGACCACGGGCGGGCCTGTCGCGCGGTAAGCATCTGCGGCGCGCGATACGTCCCTGTGCGGAACGCGGGGGAAATGATTCGTGGCGATTCCACTTCACGCTGCCAGCGGCGATCGACGAGACGCGCGCGATGTAAGGCCAGTGCCGAAGACGCAGTGATCCATCCAATTGCTGTCGCCCCTGCGGTGCAGCAGCTACCATCGGCCGACCCCCACGCTTCCTGGTTCTCATGTCGGCTCCTTCTTCGCGTCCTGCGGCTCCGCCGCGCTGGTTCGTCGCTGGCGATCTCAATGGCTTCTTCGGCCTGGTGGTCGACAATCTGTCCATCCTGGGCTTCATCGCGATGGCCTTGGTTGGCATCTTCCAGTTCCCGGCCGAAGTGGTCTTCGGGCGTATGTTCCCGGGCACCGCATTCGGCGTGCTGGTGGGCAATCTGCTGTACACCCTGATGGCGCGGCGGCTGGCCGCACGCACCGGGCGCGACGATGTCACCGCCATGCCGCTGGGCCTGGATGCGCCCACCAGCATCGGCATGGCGCTGCTGGTGCTCGGCCCGGCATTCGCCGGTTTCAAGGCGCAGGGACTGGACCCACAAGCCGCCGCCATCGCCACCTGGAAACTCGGCATGGCCGCATTGGTGGTGATGGGCCTGCTCAAGCTGGCGCTGTCGTTCGTGGGCGAAGCAGTGACGCGTGCACTACCGCGTGCGGCCCTACTCGGTTCCATCGCCGGCATCGCGCTGGTGCTGATGGGCTTGTTGCCGCTATTGGAAACGCTGCGTTCGCCGGTCGCCGGTTTCGTCACCCTGGGCTTGCTGTTGTATGTGCTGCTGGCCAAGGGCCGCCTGCCGACCCAATTGCCCGGCGTGCTGGTGGCGTTTTTGATCGGCACCGCGCTGTATTACGGGCTCGGCCTGGCGGGATTGGGTGCGCCAGGTTTTACCGTGCCGGTGTGGAATCCGCCGCAGATCGTACTGCCGTTGCCGAATCTCGGCTTCATTGACGGCCTGCCGGCCACGGTGGCGTACCTGCCGTTGCTGCTGCCATTCGGCTTATTGATGGTGGTGGGCGGCATCAACGTCAGCGAAAGCGCGCGCGCGGCTGGCGACGATTACCGCACCCGCGACATCCTGCTGGTGGAAGCCTTGGCCACGCTGGTGGCCGGCGTATGCGGCGGTGTGGCGCAGACCACGCCCTATATCGGCCAGCCTGCGTACAAACACATGGGCGCGCGCTCCGGTTACACGCTGCTGACCGGGTTGTTCATCGGTATCGGCGGCATGCTCGGGGTGATCAGCGGGCTGGTGCAATGGCTACCGCTGGCAGTGCTGGCGCCGATCATTGTGTACGTCTCCATCGACATCACCACGCAGGCGTTCCAGGCCACGCCCAAACAGCACGCCGGTGCGATGGTGCTGGGTTTCCTGCCCTCGGTGGCGTACCTGCTGACCATCAAGGCGCCGGGCTGGATCGCACCGGATCAGCTGGTGGCGCTGACCACCAAGGTCGATGGTCACGGGCTGCCGGAGCTGGCGGTGATCTTCGCGCTGGGCAATGGCTTCATCATCACCGCGATGCTGTGGATCGCCACGGTGGCAGCGATGATCGACGGACGTCTGCGACGGGGCGCGGTGTTCTTGCTGGTGGCTGCAGGGCTGACCTTGTTCGGATTGATCCATTCGGTGGACCCGCGCGGCGGCATCTATTTGCCGTGGTCGCTGCAAGGCCTGGCGCGCGTGATCAGCTGGCAGTTCGTCGGCGCCTACGTTGCGCTGGCGGCGACCTTGCTGCTCTTGTCGCTACTGCCGGCACGCAAGCAGGCAGTGCAGTGACCTATCGTTCGCGCATTGCGCAGTGCCTTGTGGGCAGCGCGTTGTTGCTCAGCGCCGGTGTGGCATGGTCGGCCTCATTCGATTGCAAGCAGGCGGGCACGCCGGCGGAAAAGCGGCTGTGTGCAGTGCCTGCGCTCGGCAACCTCGACGATCAGCTGGATGAGGCGTACCGCGGCGTGCTGGAGACCACGCCGCGCACCTCGGTTGCTGCGGTGCGCGATCAGCAGCGCGCTTGGCTGCGCCAGCGCAATGCCTGCGCGCAGGACGCCAAGATGGATGACTGCCTGCAGCGCATCCTGAAGGCGAGGGTCGACGCACTAAGCAAGGCGCTCAATGGCCAGCAGCAAACGCTGGACCGCATCATCGCCAGCATTCCGAAAGCGCCTGCGGACGCAGCGCGCCAGTTGCAGGGCTACGACGCGCCGCTGGCATCGGCATGGCTGGCGTATCTGCATCAATTCGTGCCCGCCGCAGGCGTGGACGCGGCATTGGCGACGGCGCGTTTCGACAGCGCGCGCAGTGCGTTGCGCAAGACGGACACATTTGCAGCCTCCTTGCTCGACGATGTGGAGGGGACGCCCACGATGCAACAGCAAGAGCGCGTGCTGACGCTGTTGCGCATGTGGATCGAACGCGACGACAGTACGCAGCGCCCATACGTGCATTGCTTCGTCTTCGCCGCGGTAGGCGAGCCGGCCTACGACGCGTTCGGGCCTTTGTATGGTTCGACACGCGACAGTTTCGCGCCGATCTGCGAGCCGCCCGGTGGCCTGTTCGCACTGCCCAGCTGGAAGCAGTTGGATGACGGCTTCTCCGGCTTGCTCGAAGCCTTGAGCAAGGATGCCGGCACCATCCGCTACGCCAGCTACGCCGAGTGGCGAATCATTGCGCTGCGCGCAGCAGTGTCGCCGTTACTCTATTTGCAGCCGGACCTGCGCAAGCGCTACGGCAACGATCCGGATCAGGCGATTGCTGCGTGGTCCGCCGACGACAGCGACTGGCCGGCAGCCGAGCGCAAAGCCGTGCGCGCGCTGTTGCCCAAGGTGCGCGCAGACACCGCCGCCTGGCTGGTGCGCGAAAAGCGCATGCCGGCAAAGCAGGCCGATCAGGTCGCAGCCGCCATCGTTGCGGCCTGGGTGAATGCGCGGTTGGATTTCGCGGGCTAAGCGGGGCGATTGCAGAGGCAAGGCGCTGCAGGTTTGCTGCAGGGGCCTTGCCAGCCCACCATCGCCAGACGCGCTGCAAGGCCGTCTGTTTGTGCTCCTGCGCGGCATCCATGTTGCGTCACGTTCCGCGACGGTGGCCGGGCAAGGACGTGGCTGGATGTTCGGTGTGCATGGCTTTCGACAAAACAGTCAGCGAACCGGCTGGTGCGGTGTCCCGGGTGCGGGAAGAGCATCGCGTCCCCGACGTTCCCAGTTAAACGGGCCGCTACCGAAAATCGATGGAACCACCGCGACATCCCACGGTCGTACCTTGGATGTTGTCGATGTCAGGAGTTCCACGATGCAAAGCAAATCCTCGCTCTGGCCATGGTTGCTCGCGGTCCCAGTGATCGCCGGCGCCGCTTGGTGGCTGTTTGGCGGCCCGCCCGGCACCGAAGCCACCTTGCCCGCACCGATCACGCGTACCGCCAATGCGGTAGCCGCGGCGGTAAGCCCGCAACCCGCACCGGCGAGCAGCGAACCACGGCATCCGGTGCCGGCAGCGTCGGCCGATGCTGCCGATGCTGCGATTCCTGCATTGGCGCAAAGCGATGACGCCGCGTGGCAAGTGCTGCGCGCGCTGGTAAAGGACGACGCTGCCTTGTCGATCGTATTGCGCAAGCACCTGATCGAACGCGTGGTAGTGATGATCGATAATCTCACCCAGCCCAGTATCAGCCGCCGTGCCCTGGTGCTGCAGCCGGTGCCCGGCGAGTTGCAGGTCTCCAGTGCAGGCGACCGCCAGGTGATCGATCAGACCAATGCGGCGCGCTACGCGCCTTACGTGGCTGCATTCACCAGTGTGGATGCGCAAAGCATGGCGCGCAGCTATGTGCGCTTTTATCCGTTATTCCAACAGGCATATGCGGATCTGGGTGCGCCGGATCGTTACTTCAACGACCGCGTCATCGACGTGATCGATCACCTGTTGCGCACGCCTGAGCCGAAGCAGCCGATCGAGCTACAACGTGACGAACGTGGCAGATACCGCTTTACGGATGCATCGCTGGAGGCGTTGTCGGTGGGGCAGAAGGCGCTGCTGCGGCTGGGGCCAACGCAAGCTGCTGCAGTGAAGGCACAACTGCAGCGGATTCGCACCGCGCTGCTGCAAGGGCCCTGAGGTCGCTCGCGTCTTCATCATGCGAGTCTAAAGGCCGCATGTCATGCGGCCTTGCAGGTCTTGGCACAGGCAAGGCCGCATGTGCACGCAGCGCTGGGGCACACCTGGTTACGTCCACTCGCCTGCCATTGGGTGGTCGATCACACCACCGAGCGACATAGCGCTACGTATCGCCAGCCTGTCGCACTCCATTACGCGACAGCCCTGCGTTTGCGCCTATGCCGCATCCAACTCCGGGTAATGGCGGAAGATGCCATTCGTGTTGAAAGCCACGCGTCTATCGGAAGCGAGGTACGCCGCAACCCGCGGCCGCGTTGCCACGCGCTGCTGCAGCGCCTTCAGGCCGGGCACGTGATGCGCAAGTGTCGCCATGCGCTTGGGGAACATGTACTCCAGCCCGCTGACCAACTGAAACAGCGACAGATCCACATACGAATGCGTGCCGAGCACATGCATGCCACCGGCCTGCTGCAATACCTGCTCGAAATAACCCAGGAATTTGGGCAGGCGGTTGTCGCGCAGGTCTTGTGCACGCCTGGCCGCTTCGGCTCGTTGGTCTTGGTAATACAGGCCGGTCGCAATCGGGTGGTGCGTGTCATGCACCTCGGCGACAAGATCGGCGATCGTCATCTGCAGTTGCAGAGCCTGCAGGCGCTGCGGGTCCGATTCGGGCACGAGCTGTAATTGCGGCCCGATGAAGTGCAGGATTGCCGCGACCTGCGCCACCACGACGTCGCCGGTCTTGAGAAACGGCGGTGCGAACGGTCGCGCACCCGCGTGCCCGTCTTCCAGAAACTCAGTCATGACCTCGTCGCCGTGGGTGCGGGCCATATCGGTATAGGCCGCGCCGGCATCTTCCAGGGCAAGTCGCACGAACTCGCCACGGCCTTGCAGGCCGGTCCAGTAATAGAGCTGATAGTGCATGCGCGGCTCCGTCATCGAGGGCGCTGCAGGGTAGAAAAACGATGGCTAGAGGTGCGTGATCGATGCGTCAGCAGAGTGTGACTCGGCAGCGTCGGGCTGCGCCTGCAACCAGGCAAGCTTGCGCGCACGTGGCTGGCGCTTGAGTGCGCACTCCGCACGTGATGCGCTGGCGCGGTCCGGGTAGGTGCGACTGGCGAGCACCTGAACGGGCGGATTGGCGCGCGTGTAACGCGCACCGGTGCCACGCAGATGCGCCTGGAAGCGTCGCTCCAGATCGTTGGTGATTCCGGCGTAATAGCTGCCGCTGCGACACAGCAACAGGTAGAGGTGCCAGGGCTTGGTTGCATCCATGCGCGCATTATCGCCACTGGCGAGGGTCTGCGCAGCGTGTAATCCAGAGGTAGGTGCTGTCGCGTCGGCTAACGGCGGCGCAAGTGCCGGAGTCAGGTGATGCCCCGCGGGCCACTGCGCGTGAATTCCGGCACGCTGGGCGACGGTCCACGCAGTGCCGCAGCCGTATCGGACCGTCTGGGGCCGTGCGCGGAGCCTGGGCCGCGCTCCTTGCAGCTGCCACTCCTACGAAGCTGCAGCACGGACCGCGCAGTTGCGACAGAAGACCGCCTGCGCGAAATGCCTTCGCCAAGCTCGCCTGGGGCGGCAGGAGCCTATCAACTGCCGATTTCCCGTAGCGGCAGACCTTGAAACGCCGCTCAGCAGCCGCATCTGCACGGTATCGCCGCTAATGGCGGCCACCGGTTAAGAGGATTTCCCATGCGGATGGACAAGCTCACCTCGCGGTTCCAGCAGGCGCTGGCCGACGCGCAGTCGCTGGCCGTGGGCCGCGACCACAATATCATCGAGCCGGTGCACGTACTGGCCGCGCTGCTGGACCAGAGCGGCGGCAGTACGCGCCCGCTGTTGTCGCAGGCCGGCGTCAACGTGCCGCTGCTACGCGAGCGGCTGGGCGAAGCGCTGGACACGCTGCCCAAGGTCTCCGGGCAGGAAGGCAATCTGTCGATCGGCAACGACCTCAATCGGCTGCTCAACCAGACCGACAAGCTCGCCCAGCAACATGGCGACGCGTTCATCGCCAGCGAATGGTTCGTGCTGGCCGCCGCTGACGATGCCAGCCCGCTGGGCGTGGCGTTGCGCGCGGCCGGTGGCGACAAGAAGAAGATCGAGGCGGCCATCGACAAGCTACGTGGTGGCGAGACCGTGCAATCGGAAAACGCCGAAGAGCAGCGCCAGGCGCTGGAGAAATACACCATCGACCTGACCGCGCGTGCCGAAAGCGGCAAGCTCGATCCGGTGATTGGTCGCGACGAAGAAATCCGCCGCACCATCCAGGTCCTGCAGCGCCGCACCAAGAACAACCCGGTGCTGATCGGCGAGCCCGGCGTGGGCAAGACCGCCATTGTCGAGGGCCTGGCCCAACGCATCATCAATGGCGAAGTGCCCGAGGGCCTGCGCGGCAAGCGCGTGCTGTCGCTGGACATGGGTGCGCTGATCGCTGGCGCCAAGTTCCGCGGCGAGTTCGAAGAACGGCTAAAGGCGGTGCTCAGCGACCTTTCGAAGAACGAAGGCCAGATCATCCTGTTCATCGACGAGCTGCACACCATGGTCGGCGCTGGCAAGGCTGACGGCGCGATGGATGCTGGCAATATGCTCAAGCCCGCACTGGCGCGCGGCGAGCTGCATTGCATCGGCGCCACCACGCTCGACGAGTACCGCAAGTACATCGAAAAGGACGCGGCGTTGGAGCGTCGCTTCCAGAAGGTGTTCGTGGGCGAGCCGACGGTGGAAGACACCATCGCGATCCTGCGTGGGTTGAAAGAGCGTTACGCGGTGCATCACGGCGTGGAGATCACGGATCCGGCGATCGTCGCGGCTGCCACGCTCTCCAACCGCTACATCACCGACCGCCAGCTGCCGGACAAGGCGATCGACCTGATGGACGAAGCCGCCTCGCGCATCCGCATGGAGATCGACTCCAAGCCGGAAGAACTCGACCGACTGGAGCGCCGCCTGATCCAGCTCAAGATCCAGCGCGAGATGTTGAAGAAGGAAAAGGACGAGGCCTCGCGCCAGCGTCTGGCCGATCTGGAAAGCGATATCGACAAGCTGGAGCGCGAGTTCTACGACCTCAACGAGTTGTGGAAATCCGAGAAGGCTGCGCTGCAGGGCACCACCAAGATCAAGGAGCAGATCGAGCATGCCAAGCTGGAACTGGAAGCGGCACAGCGGCGCCAGGACTACGCCAAGATGAGCGAGATCCAGTACGGCGTGCTGCCGCAGCTGGAAAAGCAGATGCTGCTGGCCAACGAGGTCGAACACCACGACTTCAAGCTGGTACAGGACCGCGTGACGGCCGAGGAAATCGCCGAGGTGGTGTCGCGCTGGACCGGCATTCCGGTCAACAAGATGCTCGAGGGCGAACGCGACAAGCTGCTGCGCATGGAAGAGGAGCTGCATCAGCGCGTGGTCGGTCAGAACGAGGCGATCAAGGTCGTCTCCGACGCAGTGCGTCGCTCGCGTGCGGGCCTGTCCGATCCCAATCGCCCGAGCGGCTCGTTCCTGTTCCTGGGCCCGACCGGCGTGGGCAAGACCGAGTTGTGCAAGGCGCTGGCGGACTTCCTGTTCGACAGCACCGAGGCGATGATCCGCATCGACATGAGCGAGTTCATGGAGAAGCATTCGGTGTCGCGCCTGATCGGTGCGCCTCCGGGCTACGTGGGCTATGAAGAAGGTGGCTATCTGACCGAGGCAGTGCGTCGGCGCCCGTATTCGTTGATCCTGCTCGACGAGGTGGAAAAAGCGCATGCCGATGTCTTCAACATCCTGCTGCAGGTGCTCGACGATGGCCGTCTCACCGATGGTCAGGGCCGCACCGTGGACTTCCGCAACACCGTCATCGTGATGACCTCCAATCTGGGCTCGCACCAGATCCAGGAACTGTCCGGCGATGGCAGCGCCGAGGCGTATACGCAGATGAAGGCGGCGGTGATGGGCGTGGTGCAGGCGCATTTCCGCCCGGAGTTCATCAACCGGCTCGACGACATCGTGGTGTTCCATCCGCTGGACAAGGCGCAGATCAAATCGATTGCGCGCATCCAGTTGCAAGGCCTGGAAAAACGCCTGGCCGAGCGTGGTCTCAAGCTGGACCTGGACGATGCCGCGCTGGAATTGCTGGGCAATGTCGGCTTCGACCCGGTGTACGGCGCACGCCCACTCAAGCGCGCGATCCAGTCGCAGGTGGAGAACCCGCTGGCCCAGCAGATCTTGTCCGGCCAGTACCTCAGTGGCGACACCGTGCGCGTGCGTGCCGAGGGTGGACGGCTGGTATTTACCAAGGGCTGAGCGCATGAGGGCAGATCGTTCTGCAGCGCGGGGCGATCTGCTTGAGATGGTATGCATTGCAGATGACATCACGCGCCTGGCTGAAGGCAGAACAAGTCTTCGCCCGTCACTCATCCTTTGCGCGATGCGGGCAATGGCCTTGTTCTAATCTCGGTAACGCGTACGCCATCCCTCAATCGCATCACACGCTCAAGATAGATACGACGTCATGAAGACATCTATTCCGACGCGACAGATTCGTGCCGTTTATGATGAACAGCTTATCCGGGTATACCAGGCGTATTCAGACGAAATTGCCGATAGCGCTCTGAAGCATCAAAAATTCATCAGTCCGCCCTTCAAGATGGAGCGGATGAGGTGGATCAAGCCGTCGTTCCTTTGGATGATGTACCGCGCCGGCTGGGGCTATAAGGACGCAGGCCAGAAGCGCATTCTCGCCATCGATATCACGCGCGAAGGTTTCGAGTGGGCGCTGGCGCACAGCTGTCCAAGCCATCCCGAGCCCGGCACGCGTCATGACGAATGGGAGCAGCGCAAGAACCGCTCCCCGGTGCGGATTCAGTGGGATCCGGAGCGCGATCTGTCGCTGCAGCCGCTACCGCATCGCGCCATCCAGATCGGCCTCAGCAAGGAGGCTGTCGCGTTGTATGTGAGCGAGTGGATTCAGCGGATCACCGACGTTACGCCGCTGGCGCACAGCATTCACGCGCTTGTCTGTGCCGACGATCGTTCCGCAGCGACCGACTTGCTGCCAGACGAAGCGGTTTACTCAATAGGGCTTGCCGCATAAATGCGACAATGATCGCCGTGCACGTTGTGACCTGTCTCTTGAGCTGTAGGGGCATGAAGCGTGCCTTGGGCGGGGCCCATACCCTCATCCGGTGCTACGCGCCGTTTCCCGGCGGAGCAGGACCTGGCAATGCACCACCCCGCGCGTGGCGACGCGCGGCGCCCTGCCGCTCGCCGGAGACATCTGAGGTGTCAGCCAATCCTGCTACCATGCGCGCCCCTGAGGTGACTGCCGGCTTGCCGGTGGTTTAAACGGGAATCCGGTGCGCGGGTCGCCTTGGCGAACTGCAATTCCGGAGCTGCCCCCGCAACGGTGGGCGAGGTCAGATGCCGCAATACGCCACTGTGCATGGGCATGGGAAGGCGCGGCATCGGAAGCGCCAGCTTCCACTCGCGAGCCCGGAGACCGGCCTGAGGGATTGACGCGGCACGCGGTGGGCGTGGCCTTGTGCGTCTGGCGCTTGCGCGCCGGACGCCTGGCCCGTTGCTGCCTGCCGCCCCATTGCCCACGCGCGGGTTGGCGCGGTTCCAGGAGCAGCAGGTGATGTCCCTTTCTTCCATTTTGCCGCATCGCGCCGTGCTCGTCGTGGGGCTGTCGCTGTGCCTGGCCAATCTGGCCCAGGCCGAGGCCGCCATCGATCTCGACGAAGTCGTGGTCACTGCCTCGCGCACTGCCCAGACCCAGGACCAGACGCTGGCACCGGTCACGGTCATCGATCGCGCGCAGATCGAGCGTCGCCAGGCCACTTCGTTGCAGGATCTGTTGCGCGGCGAAGCAGGCGTGTCGCTGGCCAACAACGGTGGACCCGGCAAGGCGACCTCGCTGTTCCTGCGCGGCACCGAAGCCGACCAAGTGGTGGTGCTGATCGATGGCGTGCGCATCGGCTCGGCCACCGCCGGCGGCGCGGCGCTGCAGGATCTGCCGATCGAACAGATCGAACGTATCGAAATCGTGCGCGGCCCGTTTTCCAGCCTGTACGGCTCCGAAGCACTGGGCGGTGTGATCCAGATCTTTACCCGGCGTCCGCAAGGCCGTTTCGTGCCGACCCTGAGCGTGGCGGCCGGCAGTGACAACGCGCGCCGCTACGGCGCAGGCTTGGCCGGGCGCAGCCAAGGCGATCTGAGCGAAGCGGGCGGTTGGTATTCGGTGAATGCCGTGCACGACGAAACCGACGGCATCAATGCGTATCTGGATACCAGCTCAAGCGCCTACGACCCGGACCGCGACGGCTATCGCAACGATTCGTTGAGTGCGCAGGGCGGCTGGCGTTTCAATCGGCAATGGGATGTCGATGTGCATGCGTTGCGCGCGCAAAGCCGCAACGAATACGACGGCTCGGCATTCGGCGGCAATCTGAGCAAGGGCGTGCAGCAGGCCATTGGTGGCCGCGTGCGTTACGCACCGACCGATGCACTCAAGCTCACCGCCAGCCTGGGCAGCAGCGCCGATCTGAGCGACGCGTATTACGAAGGGGCATACCTGTCGACCTACGACACCCGCCGCAAGCAAGGCGCGTTGCAGGCCGACCTCGATACCGGCCCCGGCCTGCTCACGGTCGGCTTCGATTGGCAGCGCGACGCCATCGCCAGCAGCGACACCTACGACGCCGACAGCCGTATCGACCGTGCCGCATTTGCGCAGTGGCAGCAGACGCTCGGCACCCAATCGCTGCAGGCCAGCCTGCGCCGCAACGACAACAGCCAGTTCGGCGGCAAGACCACCGGCAGTCTGCTGTGGGGCTGGGATTTCGCCGAGCATCTGCGCCTGACTGCCAGCTATGGCACTGCGTTCAAGGCGCCTACCTTCAACGAGCTGTACTACCCGGATTACGGCAACCCGCTGCTGGGGCCGGAAACCTCCAAGAGCGCCGAGCTTGGCTTACGCGGTCGTTATGACTGGGGCGCCTGGACGCTCAGCGCGTTCCAGACCCGCATCGACGACTTGATCGCCTACGACGCCGCGTTGGTGGATGCGACGCATCCGTTCGGGCAGCCGAACAATATCGATCGGGCGCGTATCCGCGGGGTGGAAGCCGGCTATGACACCGAGCTGGCCGGCTGGACCCTGCGCAGTACGTTGACCTGGCTTGCGCCGCAGGCCGATGGCGACGTCAACCACGGCAACTGGTTGCCACGGCGTGCGCGCCAGAGCGGGCGCATCGACGCTGACCGCAGCATCGGTGCGTTCGGTGTCGGCGCAAGCCTGTTCGGGTCGGGCGCGCGCTACGACGATCTGGCCAATACCGAACGCCTGGCCGGCTACGGCTTGCTGGATTTGCGCGTGAGTTATGCAGTGAACGCGGACTGGAAGGTGCAACTCGCCGCCAATAATGTGTTCGACCGCCAATACGAAACTGCACGCTGGTACGCGCAGCCGGGCCGAAATTATCTGCTGACTTTGCGCTATCAGCCTGCGCAATAAGAGCCGCTAATAAAACGGCTGCGCAGTCACCAGACGGACGTGGCCGGTGCCAGGAATCGGCATGTGCCACGCGTACGCTTCGGTTCCTGCGCGCCGTCCGCACCTACCCGGCGACTGCTCGCTCTGGTTCGTTAGGCCTCTAAGCGTGCCGATGGCACCGGTGGCGCGCAGGTTGGACCGCGCAGTTGAAGCTTGCCGCTAGATGCAAGGATCGCTACGGTTTGCACGGGCCGGTGGTTTGCCTGATGCCTGTTGCGTCGTCTGGTTGGCGACCGAAAACCCGAAGGAGACCATCGATGCCGTCGTTGTCCCGCTCGTCCAAACGCCTGGCGTTCATTGCTTCGATGCTGGTGATGACCGCGACCCGCTTTCATCACACGAGCGACTGGCTGCACCTGCCGGACGCGTCCATGGCCGTGTTCTTCCTGGGAGGTTTGGCGCTGCGGCGGCACGGCTACTTTGTCGCGTTGTGGGGGGTGTCGGTGGCGATCGATTGGGCCGCCGTCAGCCTGGCCGGCGTCAGCGACTTCTGCATCACCGCGGCTTACGCTGCATTACCGGCGGCCTATGGCGTGCTCTGGTATGCCGGGCGCGCGTATCACGCACGTGTGCGGCCCGAGGTTGCGTCGCTGAGCATCGCCTGGGGTCTGGGAACCTTGGCCGCGGTGCTGTCTTTCTTGATCTCCAATGGTGCGTTCTACTGGTGGGGCGGACGCTACACCGACCCGCACTGGGCACAGTATCTGCAGCGCGCCTGGCAATGGGGGCCGCTGTTCGTGCGCACGACAGCACTGTATGTGGCGGTGGTGCTGGCAGCCGCATGGTGCGTGCTGCGCTGGCGCAATGCGCGCGCCGTAAGGCAGTTCTCCGCGCCTCTGGAAGTGTCGTGATCATGGTATCGCGCGTCGCTGCGTTGCCGTTGCACGGTGAAGCGGCCCGGACCTGCGGCATCGCACTTGCAGCCTTGATGGTCTGCACGCGTGGCGAGCACTTTGTGAGCGTGGACGCCGTGCCCAGCGCCTCATGGGCAGTATTTTTTCTGGCCGGTGCGCTGCTGCGCCCGCTGTGGATGTTGCCGCTGCTGTTCGGGATCGCAGCGCTGCTGGATCTGATCGGCCTAGCCTCGGGCAGCAGCAGCGACTGGTGCATGTCGTCGGCGTACTGGGCCTTGGCGCTGGCCTACGCCGTATTGTGGTGTGGTGGACGGCTGTCTGCGCTGCAGGTACAGCGCCAAGCGCGGCGTACGGTCGCCGGGCCGCTGTTGGCGTTGCTGATCAGCGGCAGCGCCGCTTATCTACTCTCCAAAGGCGGTTTCTATTTTCTGTCCGGTCGTTACCCGCATGCCACGCTGGCCGAATTTATTGCGCGGGTGCCGACGGACTACCCGCGCGCGCTTGGCGCCTTGGCCGGCTACGTCGGCCTGGCCTTCGCTCTGCTGGCCGCACGACGCGCCGCCGGCACACGTTCACCCAGTGGAGTACGCGCATGAGCACCCCCGGACACGATGACGCGCATTACCGCGAACGTGCGCAGCGCAAGAAGGAACTGGTCGACCGGCGCATCGCCCGCGCAGTGATCGACCGCGGTGTGCTGCTGGTCAATACCGGCAATGGCAAGGGCAAGAGTTCGTCCGGCTTCGGCATGCTGGCGCGCTCACTTGGGCATGGCCTGTACTGCGGCGTGGTGCAATTCATCAAGGGCACGTTTTCGACTGGCGAAGAGGCGTTTTTCCGCCGTTTTCCCGATCTGCTCGACTATCACGTGATGGGCGAAGGCTTCACCTGGGAGACCCAGGACCGTGCGCTCGACATCGCTGCCGCACAGGCGGCTTGGCAAGTCGCCCGCGGCATGCTTGCCGATGCGCGCTACGACTTCGTGTTGCTGGACGAACTCAATATAGCGCTGGTGAAAGACTATATCGCCCTGGATGAGGTGCTTGCCTGCGTGGCCGCGCGGCCTGCGGGTCAGCATGTCGTGATCACCGGGCGCGGCGCGCCGCCCGGATTGATCGAGGCCGCCGACACCGTCACCGAAATGCGCCTGATCAAGCACGCGTTCAACGCCGGTAT
The DNA here is from genome assembly GCF_002846205.1 of Xanthomonas prunicola. Classification (GTDB taxonomy): domain Bacteria; phylum Pseudomonadota; class Gammaproteobacteria; order Xanthomonadales; family Xanthomonadaceae; genus Xanthomonas; species Xanthomonas prunicola. The sequence continues at coordinate 656,996 of NZ_PHKV01000001.1, read as the reverse complement.
CAAGGCGCAGCTCGGTATCGAGCTGTAGCCGTGGTCAGGCGCGTGCAACGCATTGCAGCGTCACCGGCATGTCTGCCGGCATGAAGCAGGACTGCACGCCATGTTGCTGGTGATTGCCACCGTTGCCGTGCTGCTGGACCTGTTGCTTGGCGAGCCGCGGCACGCACATCCGCTGGTGTTGTTCGGCAACTGGGTGCAGCGCATCGAAGCGCGCCTGTACCGCGACCGTCGCAGCGCCGGCATTCTGGCGTGGTGCGTGAGCGTGTTGCCGTTGACCGTTGTGGCCGCAGGGCTGCAATGGGGACTGTGGCGCTTCTCGCCTTGGACGGCGGCTGGGTTTGCTGCAATCACGCTGTATCTGGCGCTGGGGTTGCGCAGCCTGGGCGAACACGCGCACCCCGTGATCGCTGCCCTGCAGGTCGCTGATCTGCCTGCGGCACGCGCTGCGGTTGGCCGCATCGTCAGCCGCGATACGGCTGTATTGGACGCAACCCAAGTGGCCGCCGCAGCGACCGAGTCGGTGTTGGAAAACGGCAGCGATGCGGTGTTCGCCGCGCTGTTCTGGGGCGTATTGCTTGGCGCACCGGGAGCGGTGTTATACCGGCTGTCCAATACGCTGGATGCGATGTGGGGCTATCGCACGCCACGCTACGCCAACTTCGGCTGGGCTGCGGCGCGCATCGATGACGCATTGAACTGGCTGCCGGCACGGCTGACGGCGGTGACCTATGCAGCGCTCGGCCGCACGCGCGCGGCCATACGCTGCGCCAGGCGCCAAGGGCGCGGCTGGAAGAGCCCGAACGCCGGTCCGGTGATGGCGGCGGGTGCGGGTGCACTGCACGTGCAGTTGGGTGGACCGGCGCCGTATCACGGACATTGGCAGGCACGTCCGCCGCTGGGCGAGGGTGCCGCAGCAACCGCCAACAGCGTGCAACGCGCTTTGCGACTTGTGCGGGCCGGTGTCGCGTTATGGCTGCTGCTGGGCACGCTGGCAACCGCGCTGGCGATGCGATGATCCGCGCACCAATGGTCTGGCCGCTGACCAGGATGCAGCCGATCGCTTTTCACGATTGCGCAGGTAACGCGGCGTTACTCCCTGGAGCACGCGATGCTTGAACACGGCGGACGTCTGCGCCGCGCTGCGCGGACCTACAAGATTCCGCTCGCGCAATGGCTGGACCTTTCTACTGGCGTAAGCCCGTTCGCGTGGCCGGTGCCTGCCATCCCGGAGCACGTGTGGCAGCGCTTGCCGGAAGACGACGATGGCCTGGCCGAGTGCGCGGCCGCGTATTACGGTGCGCCGCAGGTATTGCCGGTGGCCGGTTCGCAGGCGGCGATTCAGACCTTGCCGCTGCTGCGCGCACCCGGCCGCGTCGGTGTGCTCACGCCCGGCTATGCCGAGCACGCGCAGGCGTGGCAACGTGCCGGGCATCAGGTAGTACCGATGTGTGCGACACAGCTGTTGCAAGCCGGTGAGACGTTGGATGTGATCGTGCTGATCCATCCGAATAATCCCTGCGCCGACAGCTTTGATCCCGAGACGCTGCTGCAGCTGCATGCACGTCTTGCATCACGTGGCGGGTGGCTGGTGATCGACGAAGCCTTCATGGATGCGACGCCACAACACAGCGTGTGTGCGGACACACAGCGGCCTGGTCTGGTGGTGCTGCGCTCGGTGGGCAAATTCTTCGGTCTGGCCGGCGCACGTGCGGGCTTTGTCTGCGCACACCACACCTTGCTGGATGCACTGCGCGAACGGTTGGGGCCATGGACGCTGAGCGGCCCCGCACGATGGGTCGTGCAACAGGCGTTGGCCGATACGCCGTGGCAGTTGCGGGCACGTGCGCGCTTGCATGCGGCATCGCAGCGACTTGGACAGGTATTGCATGCGCATTCGATCCTACCCACCGCAGGTACCGCGTTCTTTCAGTGGTGCCAACGCGACGATGCCGCTGCTGTGCACACAGCGCTGGCGCAGCGCGGCATTTTGACCAGGCTGTTCGACACACCTTCCAGTGTGCGCTTCGGTCTTCCGCGGGATGCCGCAGACGAGTCGCGTCTGGATGCGGCACTGCGCGAGGTGCTGACATGAGTGCGCGCGTGCTGATGGTACAGGGCTGCACCTCCGATGCGGGCAAGAGCACGCTGGTGGCCGCGCTGTGCCGTTGGCTACATCGCCAGGGCATTGCGGTAGCGCCATTCAAGCCGCAGAACATGGCGTTGAATTCGGCAGTGACGGTAGACGGCGGCGAGATTGGCCGTGCGCAGGCATTACAGGCACAGGCGTGCGGGCTGGAGCCGCAGACCGATTTCAACCCGGTGTTGCTCAAGCCCAATAGCGACACCGGCGCACAGGTCATCGTGCACGGGCATCCGGTCGCTACACTGGATGCGGTGGGCTATCACGCCTACAAGACGATTGCGTTCAAGGCCGTATTGGCCTCGCACGCACGCTTGGTCAATCGCTTCGATGTCGTGCTGGTGGAAGGTGCCGGCAGCCCGGCCGAGATCAATCTGCGCGCCAACGACATTGCCAATATGGGCTATGCCGAAGCGGTGGATTGCGCCGTCATTCTGGTCGCCGACATCGACCGCGGCGGTGTGTTCGCCCATCTGGTCGGCACGCTGGCGTTGCTCTCGGCCAGCGAACGCGCACGCGTTGCCGGTGTTGTGATCAATCGGTTTCGCGGCGATCTGGCGCTGCTGCAGCCTGGGCTGGAGTGGCTGGAGCGCGAAACGGGAAAGCCGGTGCTCGGCGTGTTGCCGTATCTGCATGGCTTGCAACTGGATGCCGAAGATGCACTGCCGCGCAACGCGCCGCCGAAACCGCAGTCGCAGTTGCGCGTGGTGGTGCCGGTGTTGCCGCGCATCAGCAACCACACCGACCTCGATGCGTTGCTGGCGCACCCGCAGGTGGACGTGCAATGGATCGGTCCTGGGCAGACACCACCGCCCTGCGATTTGATCGTGCTGCCGGGCAGTAAATCCACCCGGCACGATCTGCAGTGGCTGCGTACGCACGGGTGGGATACCGCCATCGCCCGTCACCTGCGCTATGGAGGAAAACTGCTTGGCATCTGCGGCGGTCTGCAGATGCTGGGTACCCACATCCACGACCCGGATGGCATCGAGGGCTTCGCTGGCAGCAGCGCCGGTCTTGGCTGGCTGACGCTGCAAACCACGCTGCACCCGCACAAGCAATTGCATCGCGTGCACGGCCAATTGCTGTTGGGCGATGCAAGCGTCAGCGGCTATGAAATTCATTGCGGCATCAGCAGCGGTACCGCGCTGGCACGACCGTTGCTGCAGCTGGACGATGGGCGTACCGATGGCGCCATCTCCGACGATGGTCAGGTGCTCGGCACCTATCTGCACGGTGTGTTCGACCACCCGCAGGCATTGGCCGCATTGCTGGCGTGGGCCGGTCTGGCGCAGGCCGCGCCACTGGATCTTGGTGCGCTGCGTGAAGCCAGCCTCGATCGTCTGGCCGATGCCGTGCATGCGCATCTGGATACCGTTGCACTGACACGACTCGTCAGCAAGGAACCGACATGCAGCAGCTGATTCTGGGCGGCGCTCGTTCGGGAAAGAGCGCACTTGCCGAGCGCATCGCTCGAACCTGCGGGCTTGCAGTGACGTATCTGGCCACCGCGCAAGCCTTCGACGATGAAATGCATCGGCGCATTGCCCATCACCGCAACCAACGCCCGCCGCAGTGGCAATGCGTGGAAGAGCCCATCGCGCTGGCGGCGAGCTTGCGGGCACACGCCGCGCCGGATCGCTGCGTGCTGGTGGATTGCCTGACCTTGTGGGTGAGCAATCTGCTCGGCCACCCGGATGCGGACGTGTTCGCGCGCGAGCGCGATGCGCTGCTGGCAACGCTGCCGCGGTTGCCGGGGCAGATTGTGCTGGTCAGCAACGAAGTCGGGCAGGGCGTTGTCCCATTGGGCGAACTCACGCGGCGTTTTGTCGATGAAGCCGGCTGGCTGCACCAGGCATTGGCGCTACAGTGCGATCGCGTGGTGTTTGTGGTGGCAGGATTACCGATGGTGTTGAAGGGAGAGCACAGATGAGTAGCGACTGGATCTTTGGTGCCTGCGCCGTGCCGGACGCGCGCATGCGTTCTGCTGCGTTGGCGCGGCAGGAACAACTGACCAAACCGCCAGGTGCATTGGGCCGGTTGGAACACCTGGCGGTGCAACTGGCAGCCTGGCAACGCACCGAACACCCTGGCATGCAGCGGGTCTGGATTGCGGTATATGCCGCCGACCACGGTGTCGCTGCCGAAGGCGTGTCGGCATTTCCGCAGGCGGTGACTGGCGAGATGGTGCGCAATTTCGCGCGCGGCGGCGCAGCCATTGCGGTGCTGGCGCGCGAGCTGGGTGCGCGGCTGGAAGTGGTGAATCTGGGCGTGGTCAACGATCCTGGCGAGTTGCCGCGGGTGCGGCGTGCCTGGATTGCGCCGTCCACCGCCAATATCTGCGAGCAGCCCGCGATGACGGCAACGCAACTGCGCGATGCGCTCGCCGCCGGTGCCGACAGCATCGCGCAGGCCAAGAGTTGCGACACGCAGCTGTTTGTCGGTGGCGAAATGGGCATTGGCAACACCACCTCCGCCGCAACACTGGGGTGCGCATTGCTCTCGCAGCTTCCGCAGGCGCTGGCTGGCGCGGGCACTGGCCTGGATGCCGAAGGCATCGCGCACAAGACCACCGTGATCACGCGTTCGCTGGCCTTGCATGCCGATGCGTCCACCCCGCTGGAGCGACTACGCCGGCTCGGCGGCTTCGAAATCGCTGCATTGGTCGGCGCGTATATCGCCGCCGCGCAGGCGGGTATTCCGGTGTTGGTGGATGGCTTCATCACCACTGCCGCTGCGCTGGTGGCCACCCGCCTGAATCCCGGTGTGCGCGAGTGGTTGTTGTTCGGGCATCGCTCGCAGGAACGCGGGCATGCGGCACTGCTTCGCGCACTGGATGCAGAGCCCCTGCTGCAACTGGACCTGCGGCTGGGCGAGGCCAGCGGAGCCGCGGTGGCGATTCCGTTGCTGCGCAGCGCCTGCGCGTTGCATAACGGCATGGCCACCTTCGCCGAAGCCGGAGTGTCGGACGCATGAGTGCACAGATCACCTTGATGCGGCATGGCGATACCGGACAACGCAGCTATCGCGGTCAGCTCGACGACCCACTCACCGAGCTGGGCTGGCAGCAATTACGTACGGCCACTGCCGATGGCGTGTGGGACGCAGTCGTGGCGTCCACACTGCAACGCTGCGCGTTATTCGCAACCGAACTGGCCCAGGCGCGTGCCCTCTCGCTGCAGCTGGACCCACGCCTGCGCGAATACCACTTTGGCCGCTGGCAGGGCGTGCCGGTCGCCGACATCGACCGCGACGAAGGCGCAGCGCTTGGCCGCTTCTGGGCCGACCCGGTGCGCCATCCGCCGCCGCAGGCCGAGCCGTTTGCCGATTTCTGCGCGCGCCTGTCGGCCGCGCTCGATGCCATCGTCGCCCGCTACCCTGCACAGCGCGTGCTGGTGGTCACCCACGGCGGTGCCATCCGCGCCTTGCAGTGCCTGGTCGCCGGTAGTGGTTTCGGCCGGATGACCGAACTGGCAGTGCCGCATGCGTCGCTGCATCCGCTGGCCTGGCCGCCGAGCGACGCGACTGGCGCCTTTAGGTCGCCGGTTTCATCCACGGCATTGCCCCCGGCGCACGACGCCGAATGATCGATGGGTTGCTGGCGGCGATCGGGTTCCTCACCCGTATCCCGGTGCCCGCCCGGGTGTTCACGCGCGCAGGCGCGCAGGCGCGCTCGCTGTGCTGGTACCCGCTGGTGGGCGTCTTGCTCGGTGGGGTGGTGTGCGGGTTGGCTTGGTGCCTGCGCGAGGTTGCGCCGTTGCTGGGCGCAGCGCTGCTGTTGAGCACCTGGGTGTGGCTGACCGGCGCGTTGCATCTGGATGGCCTGGCCGACACGACCGACGCCTGGGTCGGCGGCATGGGCGATCGCACACGCACACTGGCGATCATGAAGGACCCCGCCAGCGGCCCGATGGCAGTCACCGCAGTGGTGCTGGTGTTGCTGCTCAAATGCGCCGCATTGGCCAGCCTGCTGACGCAGGCGCCGGCCACGCTATGGCTGGCGCCGCTACTGGCGCGCACCGCGCTGGTTGCCGCGTTTCTGAGTATGCCGTATGTACGCGCCGGCGGGCTGGGCAGCGCGCTGTCGGGCGCGCCACGTGCGGGTCTGTGGCTGGCGCTGATCGCCGGTACCGCAGTGTGCATCGTTGCTGGGCTGGCCACCGCGGTATTGTGCGTCGGTATCGCCGCACTGGTGTTCGCACTCTGGCGCCGCGCCTGCCTGCAGCGCCTTGGCGGCATGACCGGCGATACCTGCGGCGCGTTGGTGGAACTGACCGAAACGGCCGTGCTGGTGACGCTGGCACTGTGGTTGAGTTGACCAGGCAGGCGCTGCAACTGACGCAATCGTCCTCCCGACGGATGGACCCCGGCCCACGCATCGTCTGCGTCTGCGCAGCGGCCGTGGGCGCTGCGACCAACGGCATCCGTCAGCGTGCGTCATCTGCTGAGTTCTCCGGCGCAGGTGCAACGCCAGCGTCGCTCGTGGCTTCCCGGCACTTAGAGAAGTTCCGCGCTTGGTCTACAAGCCTAACGAGGGCGTTCCGCCACAAGGCTTAGCATTTCCGACGTCGCTGCAGCACAATCGACCTGGAAGCGCCAGGTTCCGGCAGAAGCTTCAAAAATTGCGTACTCAAATTTTGAGAACGTCTTGATATCAGCAACATACGTGCGCGGTAGAGCGCGAGTTGACATAACGGGTAAGGAAGCGCTCATGACACGACAAATCACAAAACTGGTAATCGGCGCGGGCATTATGGCCATCGCGACGCAAGTAGGGGCCAGCGAGTTTCTGATCGATATGCAAGGTGCAGCCGGAAAGCGTGTCAACGTCTACGCCAGTGACGCAATTATGGACCACACACCGATCAATGATGATCTCGCAAATCCTGACTCAAGCCGTGTCATTCAGATTGATTTGACGATGGTCTATGAAGCGGTCGGCCAACCCCTATGGTTGGAATATCAACTTCAGTTCAAATGCCCCAAGTCGATTCGGCGCGGCCGTGGCGCACCCAAGCACAAGGCTGATTCAACCGGCATATTGGACACGCCGGATTCGGTGGAATTCCGGGTGGCCAGCGGCGCAAAGACTATGAAACAGGATCCGGCGATCATTGATCTCCAGCCCACCGATTGGCAAAGCACGACCAGCTACACGATGCGACAGGCATGGAATGTAGCCTGCAACAGTGCCAGCATTGACGATGCCAAACAAGCTGCGGCGGTTAATCGTGTGGTTAAGTCCGATACATTGCGAGCGAAACTGGCAGCCATTGGCCTGAATGGGCTGGAACTGGTCCCCGCCGGACTGTCGATGAGTTCGCTTGCAGACTTTACCTGGGAAACGCTGTGGTCTGACGTGCCGAAGCCCGCGATCAATCGCGGCCGCAAGCTGACGCCAGCAGAATCGGCAGCGCTCACGGCAAAATTGACCCAAATGCAGCAACAAGTAACCGAAGCGCAGGGGGAGGTGCAGGGCAAGCTGGCGACGATGGACGCCAATCTGGATTTTATTCGGGCCGCCGCTGAATACCGTGGAAAAAGGCGTTTATCGCGTAGTGAATCGCTCCTGATCCAGGTGTGGGCGGGTAAGACTGAGCAAGAGGTCGTCGCCGCGAACGGCAACCCCGCTGTCCGTCAGGCCGGGATCGCGCGGACGCTCTCTTATGGGCAGGCCTTTGACAATCGCGTCATGTGGCAGAATCTTGTGACCGGCGCGACTTACACTGGCGGCGGTTATAAAAGTTGCAACGTCCGCTACGTGCTGATCCCGGACAGCGCCGGGATGCTGAGGGTTGCCGATGTGAATATCTTCGTTGACACAAGTGGCGACACAGGCGGGATGGGTCGCGCCTGCACCGACATCTTGAACGTGCCAAACGGCTGAAATCATGGTCTATTTTCGAGCCGCGCTCATGCAAGCCGAAAGCTGGCGATACGCCAGCTGCAACTTGACAACTTTTGACCGGAACACCTCTTTCCCCTGAAGCTGGATGGCGAGCTCATTACTGTCCGGCTTTTCCTGTACCGATTTCTGCATGTCGATGGTCAGCAACAACGCCCCACTGCTCTGGCCAGGCATGCTCACATGGGCGGCCTGAACATTCTGCGTAGGGTGGTTGGTAGATGACAACGTGATCGGAGCGATCTCGGGCTTTGTCACCGGGGGGATTGCCTCGCTGATGAACCAAAGACTGCCATGACCCTTTCTCGCCATCCCAGCGTCGGCGGGACCGCGAAACGACAAGGTGGAATCTTGCGTGATGAAATTAACCGAGCAGTGGTAACCGGTGTTGACGGGTTCGCGTACCAGCACCCAATTGCCCTCAATCCCCTTGTAGAAGGATTCGCTGAACATCGGCTTATCCGGATCCGCGTCCCCGAGCAACTCCGGGGCGATTTGAGCAACGCAGGGGTTAGTCCATGCCATGGTGACTACTAAGCCGATCAGCCAATTCTTCATCTAAGATCGTTCTCCATTCGTTGGTCCTTGACATACGGCTTCGTGCGATTCTTGTCGTGACCCTATGCAAGCGGCTACGGGCCATAGCTTAGCCTTCCAGGATCGCATTGGGGGTTCTACCCCGTTTTCACGGACACTTACAAGAAGGTCGATTCAGGCCATGATGAGTATTCAAGTCAAAGCATAGGAAGTTCAGTGCCGAGTTCAAGCGCGGTGCGGTTGAGCAACGGTTCCGAGCGTGCAGCTTCCAGCATCCGGCGCCATTTCTGCGCCTGGCAGGCGGTGAGCGATAGCCAGGCCAGATCTTCCGGGAGCAGCTCGCGACCTTCCGGGAGCGAGCAGGCGATCACCGAGGAAGTAGAACCGGTCCGAGGGCCGGTCAGATCTATACGATGGTGCGGGTCGAACTCAATCATGCCGCGATCCCATCCTTTTTCGGGGTCTGAGGGCACAGGCAAGAGCCGAGCCAGAGGCCAACTGATGGAGGGTGCGCCGGCAATTGCTGTCGGCCCGGGGGTCATGCTGCCTGGCGGCAGCTAAAACCGCTAGAAAGTTGCAGAAATCGCACCAAACGCGACATGTTGCTCGTCACTGACATGCAAGAAGCTGGAATTTGAGAGGTTTGGTGGGTCGTTCAGACCTTCCCTAAGAGAATTGCCACTGGGCAACGATCCGCTTGGCTAACTTCTACGAAATTTCTGCACAGCTACTTCGAGTCACCTCAGGAAATTGCGGCAACAGCACATCTGCCTGTGGGCCTGCTGACCCAGGCCTAAGCTTTGTTCGTCCGCAATCGGTAAGTCAATGCCCCTCCGTTAGAAACACCCGCTGCGGCGGCGGGTGCATCAGGAACTGCTGGTGCGAAATATTCCACGCATAGGCGCCGGCCAGGGGGAAGGCCAGGCAATCGCCGGGTGCGAGCGCGGCCACCGGTTGCTGGCGTGACAGCACGTCCTTGGGCGTACACAGCTGGCCGACCAGGGTGACCGGCGTGTCGCTGATCACCGGAGCGCGGGTGCCGCGCAACACGCGGATCGGGTGATCATGCGCCTGTGCGGCCGGGGTGCGGAAGTGATGGGTGCCGCCGCGGGCAATCGCAAACCAGGCGCCGTGACTGCGCTTGATATCCAGCACTTCCATCAAGTACCAGCCGCAGCTGGCGCTGACATAGCGGCCCGGTTCCAGGCGCAGGCGCAGGTCGGTGCCATGTTCGCGCAGCAAAGCAGGCAGCCCGGCGCAGAAGCCGGCCCAATCGAACGAGGACTCCGGCGCCAGATAGTCCACACCGAATCCACCGCCGGCATTCACCCGCAGTGGGCCCAGTGCATAGGTGTGCCGCCATTGCTGCACGGTGCGCAGGTAAGCATCAACCAGATGCAGTTGTGCGGCAGCATCGCGCTGATGCGACATCAAATGAAAGTGGAAGCCTTCCAGGCGTAGCGATGGGCTTGCCCGCAGCCGATGCATTGCTGCATCCAGATCGCACGGATCCAGACCGAACGGCGAGGGTTGCCCGCCCATCATCAAGCGCGTGCTCTGCGCACCGGGAACGGCAATATTCATGCGCAGAAATACCGGCACGCAGCGACCGGCCTGCGCTGCGATGGCCGCCAGGCGTTCGAGTTCTCTCAGGCTTTCCACATGCACGGTGCAGTCGGGCAGGTCGACCGCCTGGGCGAGCTCGGTATCAAGTTTGCCTGGGCCACCGAACAACAACGGTGCCTGTGGTTGCTGTGCGTGTAGCCAGGCCAGTTCGCCGCCGGATGCAGCTTCGAAGCCATCCACATGCGCTGCCAGCGTGCGCAGGATCGGCGGCTCTGCATTGGCCTTGGCGGCATAGAACAACTCACACTGCGGGGGCAGCTGCGCACGCATCCAGGCCGCGTGTGCATCCAATGCCGGCAGGTCGTAGACGTACGCGCAGATCGGCCCATCGCAGCGTTCGCGCACCTGCGGCAAGGCCGCAAATACCGCAGCGGTGTCGATGCGTAGACTCATGCCGCCACCTGCCGCGCCGTCGTGACGCGAGGAATGGGATTGGGCAGCGCGGTGTAGTCGGATTGGCGGTCCGCGCGCTGCCACAAGCGCGTGCCCAGATTGTTCTTGCCGGGCAGTGATGCGCCGTCGATCAGACCCTGCAGCGCTGCTTGCGCACCATGGCGTTGCTGCCAACGTGCGGCAATCTCGCCGACGCATTGCCATAGCCATGCCTCCAGTGCGGCATCACCTTCGGTGAGGTGAAAGATTGCTTCGGCCAGGTTGTTGACCAGCGCGCAATACGCAACCCGGTTCCAGCCTTGTTCGGGCGTGTAGTACAGCGATTGCCGCGCGCGCTCACTCACGCCGTGCAGGCATGCAGCCGGCCAGTGATGGGCGAGCAGCTTGGTGCCTTCCAGGTCGCGGATCCACACGCGCGTCGGCCAGCCGTCGGCGAACCCGATCAGCGTATTCTGCAGATGCGGTTCCAGTGCGATGCCGTGCTGGAACAGCGCACTCCACACGCCATCCAGCAGTAGATCGGCATAGGCGCGGAACCATCGCACTGTGGCTGCGTGGCGATCCGCGTGTGCATTGCTCAGCGCTTGCACGCGTGCGGCGCACACGCTATTGCCCTGCGCATCGCAGGTGAACAAGGCCGCAGCCACCTGCGGTTGCCAACGGGCACGTTGCACGGCAGGGATGGTTTGTCGATACAGAATGCCGAAGCCTTCCGACAAGACGCGCGCCGCTAGCGGATCGGCATCGTGCAATGCGGGGTCGACCTGCGCGACCTCCAGCGAGGTGGCCGCCGGCTCCAGCATCACATCGAAGCCCGGCACCTGGGCGGCCAAAGCACGCCAGCTCGGCGCCAACAGCTCGGTGAGCGCAACTGCGCTTTCCAGCTCGTACCAGGCGTTCTTGCGCACGCAGTTGGTGAGCCGCACATGCACCGAACATTTGAGGAAATACTCCAGCTCCGGGTGATACAGCGTGCGTACCGACGAGGTCGGCCGCAGTGCATCGCCTAATGGGCCGACCGGCGTGATCAGGCCGCGCGCCTGCAAGGTGCGCAGCAATGGGTCGTCAAGCAGGCGCTCCGCTTCCCAGGGATGGCAGGGGTAGAGATCGTCGCTGCCGCTTAGCTGCTTCAGGCTCGCACGCACATCGCGCCCATGCGTGCGCAAGAGGCGCGGGTGGATGCGGAACCAAAACAGCTGGAACGCTGCACGTGCTTCCGGCGCGCAGGCCAGCACCTGATCCAGATCCACACCTTCGCGGCTCTTCGGCGTGGGGTGCAGTGCGTGCCCCCAGAGCATCGATTGTTCGGCGTCAATCATCGCCTCGCCAGTGGCGGCGGTGGCTTGCGCCTGCCGCAATAACGCAGCGGTGACTGCCACGCTGTTGCCACTTTGCGCGAGCAGTTCCGGGTTGACTGTCTGCGTGCTTTCCAATGTCTGCAACAGGCAGCGCGCCAAGGCATCCGCATCCAGGCTATGCCACGGCTTGCCGGCGCTCTTGAGAAACGGCGTGGAGGTGAAGCGGCAGCGGCCCAGGCGATCGGCGTAAGCAATGCGTACGCACAGCGCGCCGGTCTGGCCCAGGTCGATGCGCAGCCAGCGGTGTTCGGCGACGCGCAGGCCGGGGCGATCCAGCCCGCGATAGTTGAAGTCCACTGCGCGCTGCGGAATCGCAAACTCGCGCAGGTAGCAGTTCAACCAGCAACTGCAGGCGTGCGCGTCGGCCATGCTGTCGTACCAGGGATCATGCATCGTGTGCGGCGACATCGGCAGTTCTCCTCGAAGGGAAGCGCACCAGAACGGTGAGCGCAGCAGCGGCCGCAGCCAGTGCGGCAGCCAGGAAAGGGGTCGCGGGGCCGGACGCCTGCGCCAAGGCGCCGGCAGCGGCACCGGCCAATACACCAGCCCATTTGCCGCATGCATCGAAGCGACCGAACAAGCGCCCGGCGCCGTGCGCGCTGGCAACGGCTGCCAAGCTGCGGTTGAGCCCACGCAGCCCGAACAACATGCCGAAGCCAAACAACAGCCGCGCGGCCGCCAACGCGACCGCATCGTGCAACAGCGCCTGCCACACGCAGGCCGCCGCAAACAACGCCAGGCCTGGCACCAGCCATGCCTGGCCATCGCCGCGTCGCCACCAGGGCAGCACCACCAGATAGACCAGGTGCGGCAGGCTGTAGAGCAGACCGGCGAGCGCATCGTGGCCGGCCCCACGCGCGAGGGCGTACGGGATGAAATACGGGAACGTCACCACCATCGCGAAGCAGAACAAAAACTGCGCGAGTAGCAAGGCCGGCCAAAGCGGCGCTGTGATCGTTTGAGGTGATGCGGGCGATGAGGCTGCATGCTTCGAAGCCGTCGAAGGTTTGCCGGCAGGTTGTGCTCGCGCAGCAGGCTGATCGGCCGGCAGTCGCCAGGTCAACGCAAACGCAATCAACGGCAGCAGCGCCAGTGCGCGATACAGCGATTGCGCCGGCCCCAACGCCAGGGCAAGGCCCAGCAACGCAGGCGCGCTCACCATGGCCAGGCGCGCCGAATACTGGGTCCAGTCCAGCGCACGCGCCAACGGGCCGGCCTGCGGCTGGCTGGCCAGATACGCATTGGCCGCCGCCAGCGAGCCGCCGCAGGTGCCTTGCACGATCAGGCCGATCACCAGCCAGGTCAGCGACGGCGCGAAGCCGGCAATCGCAAAGCCTAGCGCCAGCCCGAGTTGCGCGCGCAGCAACGAGCGCTTGCGTCCATAGCGGTCTGCCAAGTGCCCCCAGGTGCTCGCTGTCAACGCGGTGCAGAGCGTGGGCAGCACATACAGCACGCCGCTCCAGCCAATCGCGGCCGCTGGCGCAAGTTCGGCCAGGACCTGCGGCAGAAACAGCGGCATGCCCAATGCAGTGAATGCCGCGAGATAGTGCGCAGCCAACACCGGGCCCAGAATGCGCCTCATCGCTGCGCGCCCGCTTGCTTGCGCGGCAGTTGCTGCGTATCAACGAACGCATCCCCGAATGGATTGGGCGCGCTATCGCCGTAGAACTTGTTGATGTCGGCGGCGCCGGTGAGTTGCTTGCTGAGCAGGCTGCCGGCACTGAGCAGATACTTCACCGGCAGCCTTGGCGCGGCCAACAGGCGGCGCGCGGGACCGATATCGATGCCGTGGCTCTCCAGTTGCGTCAGCGTCGCAGCGAACTGCGCCAGCAACTGCGCATATAGAGGTGCGCGCAGCGCGGGCTGCCATTCGGCCAGGCCTTCCAGCACTGCCTGCAGGTCCAGCTGCAGCACGATGGTGCAGAACATCTGTGCCAATGCCTGTGCATCGTCCACCGCAATTCGTCCATCCTGCAGCGGGCCCAATGCATCCACGTCCGGCAACGCTGCGCGCAACTGCGGCATCGCAATCCGCGCAGCGTCGTTGTCCTTCATCAACAGGCGCGTGGCTTGGCCATCGGCATAGACCAGCACGCTGTTCTGCTGATTGGCTTCCAGCGCGATGCCGTAACGCAGCCACAGGCGCAGATGCACGGCAAGCATGAGTTCGGTGTAATCGCGCCACCAATGCAGTACATCGCCATGCGCAAAACGCTCGGCCAGATGGATCGCCATCGGGCGGCCATCTGGCATCAGCGCACACAGTGCGGCCACCGGCACCAGCGTGGCATCGTCATGTGCCGGGTAACGCCGTACGAGATAGGCCAGATGCCGGGTTTGCCCGACATGTCCGCCGTGCGATTCGTCGACGAACATACAACGGCCTTGCAGCGCAGGATCAAGCGCATCGATGCGTCGCAATGCGCGCTCCAGCCAGTGGCCGTCGTAGAGCGTGGAGGGCTTGATCAGACGCAGGTTGAGGGCGCCGAGCGTGCGCATCGGGATGGGGAGCTTGAGATGGAGGTGCGGATGTTGCAGCGGCACCAGCGTGCGCACCGACAGCGTCGGGCGCACGTCCAGCCAGGGCTGCGGTGCTCGCAGCACACCTTCAGGCAACGCGAAGCCTGCCTGATCCAAGCGCTCCCACACCAATGGATGTACCGGCCAGGCGACATGTGTGGCAGCCAGCTCGGGCGACAGGCCCAGGCTTGCGAAGTCCGGCCAAAGCTCGGCCGGCGGGGGGCTGGTGCACTGCGCCAGTGCCTGCGGAATCGCCAGCCATCGCAGCGCAAAGGTTGGCGCAAATTCCGGAGCGTAGTGGCGCAGTTCGGCTGCATCCAGCCCGGCTTTGGCGCGTGCAGTGGGGTAGAACGGATGGTCGCGGTAGCTGGCCAGCTGGTCGCAGCGGTATGCGCGCTCGGCGGCATCGGGGTGCTGCAGCGCATTGCGTAATGTCGGTACCTGGGCGTGGTAGGCCTGCTGCGCAAGCCCGCGATGCGCCGCGGCGCAGTCGGCTTCTTCTGCGTAGGCGCGATGCAGCTGTTGCGTTTCGGCATCGAGTTCGGCGCTCATGCGTTGCAGCCACGCCTGCGCGCCACGTTCGACATGCATGCCGTCGGCGTTCTGCACAATCCAGCTGTCGCCGCGGGCGCTGATGTCCTGCAGCACACCCTGACGATGGATCGGCAGCCACACCGTGCCGCCGGGCAAGTGTGCGATGCGCCACCAGCCTTCTACCGGGCTGGGATCGGTCCAGGCCGCCAGCACGCCACCGTCCGGTGTTGCGACACCGCCGCGGCTGACAATCCCGCGCAGGTCTTCGCGCAGGCAGGCATCGATGATGCGGGTGGCGATGTAGCGTTGGTCTGCGGCGCTGCTCATGCGCGCAGTCCCGCGTGGTCGATGTGCCATTGCAGACCGGCTTCGGCCCGAACTACGGCGTGTTGCAGTGCCTGCGCATCGCTGGCCAGTGCGCTCAGCACGCCCAGGTAATCCTTGTTGGAATGGCTCAGGCGAATGCGCTCGCCCGGTGCGCGCATGCGCCGGTACTGCACGTCGCTGTGCGCGTCGTGATGGCGGCGGTCTTCGCTGGCGGTGATTAATTCACCGTCATGCTCGGCCACGTAGTAGCGCAACAATGCATGCGCACGCGTGCTGCGCAGTGCCGGCAACGGCAGTCCCAGGTGTGGTGCCAGCGCCGCGGTGAACCATTGTCTGGAAAATAGTTCGTCGAGCAGGAATTCGCGGCGGTCGCCGATGCTGCGGTAATTGATCTCCACCAGCACCGGCCCGTCGCTGGTGAGAATGAATTCGCTATGGCATAGCCCAAAGCCGACACCGAGGGCGCGCAATTGTTGGAGCGCCTGCGCGATCACCGGCGTGTCCACATCGGCATCCCATTGCGCTTCGCATTCGACGAAGTGGGGCGGCGGCGACAAGCGCACCTTGAAGCCGCCGATGGCCTGCAGGCTGTAGCCGTCGCCGAGGGTTTCCAGCGTAAACAGCGTGCCCTCCAGCATGCTTTCCAGCAACACGGTGCGCTGCGGGTGACGCTGCCATACATCGTCCAGATAGGCCTGCAATTGCGCAGCATCGGCGCAGTGGCGCACATCCAGACTCGCGACGCCTTCCCGCGGTTTGGCCACCACCGGCCATGGCATCTGCGCCGGCAATGCGACGCCCGGCGCCAGCGTGCAGAACCACGGGCAGGGTAGGCCATGCGCACGCAAGCGTTGGCGCATCGCCGCTTTGTTCTTTGCGGCGTAACACACCTGCCAGTCCTTGCCCGGCAGGCCGAGCGCTGCAGCCACCAGCGCAGTGCTGGTCTGCAGATGGTCGCTATTGCTGAACAGGCCGCGCGGCGCGATGTCGGCATCGTGCAGCACGTCCAGCACCCCGAGTGGGTTGAATACATCGCATTCGATCACCCGCTGCGGTGCATGCATGGGGTGCTCGCGGAAATAGGCCAGGTGATCGAGCCGGTGGTCGGTCAGCAACCACACCGGCAGACCCAGCGTGTGCGCGGCCGGCAGAAAACCTTCGGTGATGGCGGGATGGCAGACATGGGTGAGGATCACCAACGGTGCAGCGGATGTCGCAGTCATGGCAACTCTCGTTCAACAGGACGGTGGAAAACCGGTACTGAAACGGGCTGCCTGGCGCCAGGGTGGCGTTGGGTGGCCTGCGATACGTTGATCGCATGCCGCGTGCTGCGGCGATGATGCGTGCTTCATGCACGCCGTGTTGTGTGTGACGGTCGCCAGCGCAACCGCCGTTGCTCCCAGGCGCGACCAACGCGCCTATGCGTGGTCGTGTGCAGCGTTTACTCGGTGATGCAGACTCAGAACGTGTATTCCAGCCCGGCGGTGAGGGTGCGTGGCGGTGCGGCTTGACGCCCCCACGGGCTGGTATCAACGCCGCGGAACCAATAGTGCCGGTCGAACAGGTTGTTGATCGCCAACGATGCACTGAATTTTCGTCCATCGCGTTCGAACAGGGTATGGCTCACCTGCGTGTTCCACACCATGTAGGCCGGCAACTGGCCCACTGAGGCGATGGCATTCTCTTGCACGGTGTTGGCTGCGTCGCTGAAGGCCTTGCTGAAGTAATAGCCGGAAAGCGCGACAGTGGTGTGACCGAGCGCGTAGGTGCCGCCCAGCGTGATCTGGTTGCGCGAGGTGTACGGCACGCGGAAGCCGCGAAATGCGCCCGATTCCTGGCTTGCATCCAGATACGCATAGCTGGCGTTGAGGGTGAGCGCACGCAGTTGCTCCGGGCTCCATTGCAGTTCCAGCTCGGCACCCTGGTGGCGGGTCTTGCCGAGATTGCGGAACACGCGCGTGGTGTTGTCCAGCTGAATCTGCTGATCGAAATCGATGAGGTATCCGCCCAGTTGGATACGTGTGCGCGCATTGGGCTGATAGCGCGTGCCGGCTTCGTAATTCCATGCCAGTTCGGCATCCAGGTTGTTGCCGAAAATGATCTGGGTGACCTGCGGCGCGCGCATGGAGCGCTGCCCGTCGGCGTAGAAGAACCACTGTTCGTTGGCCTGGAAGCCCAGCGTCAGCCCCGGCAAGACATCGCGGGTCTGGTTGAGCGTGCTGACGCCGGTGGCGCGGTTGAAATAGCGCGAATCCAGGCGCTCGTAACGCAGGCCCGGTGTAATCGTCACGCGGTCGTCGGGCAGGGTGATGGCGTTGCTGACATACGCGGCCAACGCGCGGTCTTCGAACTGCCAGTCGCGCACGGTGGTGAACAGCCCGTCGCGCAGACGCAGATTGCCGACCAGAAAATCGATGTCCTCGCGCACTGCGCGCACGCCCGCGGTCCACTGCTGCCGCACCCCGTCGGCATCGCCCATGGTCCAGCTCAAACGCGGCTCACTGCCGACCACGCGGAAGTCGCGTGGCGCGGTCTGACGCAGTTGCGGCGCCAGGTCCGAGCGCCAGGTTTCGGTGGAGGCCTGACGCATGCCGACGATGAAATTACGACTGCTGCGTGCACTGAAGTTGGTCCAATCCAGGCGCACGTCCTGCATCGGGCCCCAGTCGCCCAGCAACTGCTCATAGCTGAGCGACGCACGCGTGGTACGGCCATTGAAGCTATCCAGCGGACGCGTGGACTGGCGCGGGTCGCGCCGGTAATCATCCGCACTGAGCGCGCCGGCCAGATCCATGTCGACCAGATAGCGCTGCACGCTGGCCTTGAGCAACGTGGTGTCGTCCAGCCACCACTCGGCACGTACGCGCAGATTGCTGATGTCGGTATCGCTATGCGCGCGCCAATACTCGCCATACGTGCGATTGGCATCGACCTGCATTCCGACATTGTCGGTGAGGTATCCGCCGCTGCTGAGCGCACTGTCCTGCAGGAACTGGCCCTGGCCGCCGGCGGTCACCTTGTGCGCGAGCGTGGTGCTCCACTCGCTGGGGATCTCCTTGCTGACCAGGTTGATCACCCCGCCCACGTTGTTCGGCCCGTACTGCACGGCCGCGCCGCCGCGCACGATGTCGATGCGGTCGATCTGATTCAACCCCACCGGGAACAACGACAGGCTGGTTTGCCCATACGGCGCCAACGCCAGCGGAATGCCGTCTTCCAGCACCTGCACACGGCCGCTACGGCTTTCGTACAGGCCGCGCAGCATGATCTGCGGCAACGCGCCGGTGCCGGTTTCATCGAAGATCTTGATGCCGGGCACGCGTTGCAACGCATCGTCCAGCGAACGGTTGCCGCCATTGCGCAACTGCTCGCGATCAATGACCTGGCGGCTGCCGGCATAACGCTGCACATCGTCGGGTTTGGAGCGTCCGAGCAGGCTGCCTTGCACCTGGATTGCATCCAGCGCACGGATCGGCGTGTCGTCATCGGTGGCATCAACGGCATCGGTCGCCGGCGTGTCGATTGCGCACGCCAGCTGCGGCAGGGTCAGCGTCATCGCAGCGATGGCGATGGCTAGGGCGTGGAAACGGAACGTCGACATCTACGGCGTGCTCCTGCAGGCTGGTGGAGAAGGAGGGACGGCAACACTGGCCAGATGGCCACGCAATGCGCGTTGAATCAGTGCCCGGTCTTCGCCGGCCAGCAGCCAGCGCAGATCCGGTTGTTGCAGCCAGTGCGCGCGTTGCGCATCGGTGCGTGGATTTGGGCAGAACGGCACATCGGCGGCGCGGCAGTGCGCGTGCAGCTGCAGCAGCGACTCCCACACCTGCGCATGGGTGGGCTGCGGGCCCAGGCCGAGGTCCAACGCCAGGTCCAGCGCACCTTCCATCACCAGGGCCACGCCAGGCACAGCGAGAATCTCGGAGAGCGCAGCAACGCCGGCAGCGCTTTCGATCATTGGCACGATGCGGATGTCGCGATTGGCCCGGGCGATGTAGCTGGGCAGATCGACGTTGCCGAAGCCGGTGACACGTCCACCGGTGATGCCGCGCCGACCGAGCGGCGGGAAGCGCGCCGCGGCGACGGCGCGCGCGATCTGCTGCGCCGATTCGGCACGCGGCACCACGATGCCGCGCGCGCCGGCATCCAGCACCCGGCCGATCAGCTTGTCGTCCACCTCCGGCACCCGCACCCACGCCTCGCAGCCAGACAGTTCACAGGCGCGGATCGCGTGTTCCAGCGCGTCCGGCGCGCGCAGCACGTGCTCCAGGTCGAGCACCACGAATCCATAGCCAATGCGGCCCAGCAACTCGCACAGCTGCACGCTTGGCAATGCGTTGAGGATGCCGACTGCAACCGCCATGGAAGAGGCCGCCAGGGAAACGGGCGCTCATCCTGCGCTTAATGGGAATGATTATCAAGTGTGTCTGATGAGCGCTCTTTGGAATCCTGGTCGCCGTTGTAAGCAGCGGTCAGGTCAATGTTTTCGATCTGAAGTAACTGCCTGCAATAAAAACTGCAGGCCTTGGACGCCTGCGGGCTTCGATCCGTTGGGTATCTGGGCGGACGCCACTGCTGCTGGCGGCGGCGCTTACCGCCGTGCAGGCGCGCCGGCTCTAGAAGCAACCGGTGCGCAGATGACGCGCCTTGCCGGCGCCCCGGCTATTGGAAGCGCGTCCTTCGCGTGCCGATGCTATGCGCAACTACGACGCCGGCACGTTCAACGCGCGGTACGGCGGGGTGGACATCACCATCTCGGCCAACGAGTAGGCCAATTCGCGTTCGGCCAACACCGCGCCGTCGGCACCATGGTCGAGCAGATGCTTCACTTCCGCGTCGCTGTGCGCGCGTGCCAGCAACGTCAGCGAGGGATTGATCGCGCGCAGCTTGGCCAGCGCTTCGCCGGCTTCCAGCGGCTGCGGAATGGCCAGGATCGCGATCTTGGCGTGCTCCGGGCGCGCCTCGGCCAGCACGCGGTCGGCCGCGGCGCTGCCTCGGATGCCGGGAATACCGGCGGCATGCGCCTTGGCCACGTGGTCGCCGTTGTCGTCGATCACCAACACCGGCACGCCGCGGCTGCGCAGCAACTGCGCCAGCGAACTGCCCACGCGGCCGTAGCCGATCACGATCGCGTGCCCGTCCGCCGGCAGCGGCGGGCCGGGCGGCAGTTCCGGCTCTACGGCGGCTGGGGCGTCCTGGGCCTGCTTGGCCTGCCAGCGGTCCAGCCACGAGAACAGGAACGGGTTGGCCACGATCGACAGCAGCGCGCCGGCAAGGATCAGATCGCGCCCGGTCTCGGGCAGGATCGCCAACTGCACGCCCAACCCGGCCAGGATGAAGGAAAACTCGCCGATCTGCGCCAGGCTGGTGGAGATGGTCAGCGCGGTGCCGGTGGGGTGGCCGAACGCACGCACGATCAGGAATGCCGCCAGCGACTTGCCCACGGTGATGGTCAGGAAGGTCGCCAGTACCTGCCACGGGTGCGCGACAAGAATCATCGGGTCGAACAACATGCCGACCGAGACGAAGAACAGCACCGCGAACGCGTCGCGCAGCGGCAACGAATCGCTGGCGGCCTTGTGGCTGAGTTCCGATTCCTTGAGCAGCATGCCGGCGAAGAAGGCGCCCAGCGCGAAGGACACACCAAACAACGTGGCCGAGACGAATGCCACGCCCAGCGCGATGCCGAGCACGGCCAGGGTGAATAGTTCGCGCGAGCCGGTGGCCGCCACTTTTTCCAGCGACCACGGAATCACGCGCCGGCCGATGACCAGCATCGCCGCGACAAACGCCACCATCTTGAGCAAGGTCACACCGAGCGCGGCCAGCAGCGACGGCGATTGCGCGTCGTGCACTGTCGCTGGCGTGCCGGTACCGAGCACATCCGCCAGCGCCGGCAACAACACCAACGCCAGCACCATCACCAGGTCTTCGACGATCAGCCAGCCCACCGCGATGCGGCCACGCTGGGTGTCCAGCAAACGGCGCTCTTCCAGGGCGCGCAACAGCACCACGGTACTGGCCACCGACAGCGCCAGGCCGAACACCAACCCGTGAATCAGCGACCAGCCCATGCTCCACGCCAGCGCCCAGCCGAGCAGGGTGGCCACCACGATCTGCGCCAGCGCACCTGGCACCGCGATCCACTTCACTTCCATCAAATCGTCGAGAGAGAAATGCAGGCCCACCCCGAACATCAGCAACATCACGCCCAGCTCGGACAGCTGGTTGGCGATGGTTTGATCGGCCACGAAGCCTGGCGTAAACGGCCCCACGCACACGCCGGCCAGCAGATAGCCGACCAGCGGCGAGAGCTTCACCTTCTGCGCGAGCGTGCCAAGGATGAAGGCGACCGCGAGGCCGACGGCGATGATGTCGATGAGGCTGGTGTCGTGATGCATTCCAATCCGTTGTGAGAGTGTCCGGGAGAGCGTCGAGGTCGACCCAGCCAACGGCACTGCGCCGGGCATCGCCTGCGGGCATTGCGTGGTGATGGCTGGTGTCCGGCGAGGGGAACAGGACCGCACAACAGGTCCGGTTGGCCGGACGCCCATAGTACACAGCGCATGATTAACGCGATGCGACATGCGGCGCATGCGCGCGCAAGAGCGTGGACGTGTGCTGGGTGTGGCGTGCATCTGCGGTGTCGACCGGCGTGCTTGAAGTGCCGGGCATTTGAGCAGTGTGAGTGCTGTGCAACAGCTCCTGCAGTGCATCGTAAAGAACATGCCGAGTATCGCGTTTGCCGATGCCGATGCCGATGCCGATGCCGCTTCGCGTCTGCGCAGAAAATGCGCGCGACGGCGTCTCACAGTGCGGCTCCACCAGCAGTTGACGACGCTGCGTTCTTCGACAGGCCGCGCCCGCCACGCATGTTGGCGAGGCACGATGGGTCAGGCCATGTTGTTCCGCGACGTCGTGACGCTGCAGTTTCGGCAACCATCCAAGCCCTACCAACGCGCCTGCACGAACTCGTGTGCCTTGCTAGCGTCCTGGTGGCGTTGCGCTGGTCGAATGGCCTGCACCGCGCCGCCCGCAGCAGTCGGTGCACGCGCAACGGCATGCAGGCCCAAAACAAAACAGGCATCACCGAGGATCGGTGATGCCTGTTGCTGTCTGCGTTGAGCGCAACCGCGATGAACGCAGATGTCTGGAAAGGTCAAAGCCTATCGTGCGGTGGTGATGCATGCCGCGCGTCGCCTTCCAAGGTTGCGAACTCCTCAGAAGCGATAGGTCACGCGGCCGTACCAGTAGCGACCGTTGAAGCCGAACGGCGACAACGAGGAATACTGCAGACCGCTGGCACGGTCGTCATACCCGGTGGTCAACTGCGCCTTGGTCGGATACTGGTTGGTGACATTGTCGGCACCCACGGTGAAGGTCAGCGCCTGCCAGGTGTAGTTGGCCGCCAGATTGAGGATCCAGCGTGCCGAAAAGGTCTGGTCCTGGCTGCCGTCGGCCGGGTCCGCAATGCGCTTGATCGCGCCATAGCGGGTGGCATTGCCGTTGAGCGAGAAGCCGCCCAAGGTCCAGTCCGCTGCCAGCATGTACTTGGTGCGCGGCGTGGACTCGGTCAACAAGCCCTGGCTGGCGCGTCCGAAGTTCGGATTGGACAGCTCCAGAATCTTGGTCTTGTTGTAGTTGGCGCTGGCGCTCAGGTTGAGGCTGCCGCCAGCACCGAGATCGGCCAGATAGCTGTTGACCCAATCGACGCCGCGGGTGCGGCTGGTGGCGCCGTTGACGAAGAATTGCACGGCGCCGACCTGACCGATCGGCTGTGCGAGCTGGATCTGGTCCGAATACAGGATCTGGTCCCAGATGCGGATCTGGTACACGTCCAGGGTCGAGGTGAAGTTGGCGATCGGCTGCCAGACGCTGCCAATTCCGTAGTTGGTGGACTTTTCCGGACTCAGTGGACGCGCGCCCAACTGCACGGCGATCGGGTCGGAGGTGCGGTAGGTGCCGACCTGGATCAGCTGGCCGTCCTGCGGCAAGGTCACCACCGAGGCGTAGTTCTGCTGCGCCAGCGAGGGCGCACGAAACCCGTTGGAGACCGTTGCACGCATGGAGAACGTATCGGTGAAGGCATAGCGCGCCGACAGCTTGCCCGAGCGGGTGGAACCGGCATCGCTGTAGTTCTCGTAACGCCCGGCGATGCCGCCGGACAGCTTGTCGGTCAGATCCGCTTCCAGCGCTGCGTAGGCCGCGTTGCTGTGGCGGCCGAATTTGCCGGCCACCGAGGGCTCCAGGCCGGAGAACACCTGTGCACCGCCGGGGTACGGGCTTCCGGTCTCCGGGTTGATGGTGTTGGGATCGAAGAAATACGACGCCGGCGAGCCGGCGACGATCTCGTAGCGGTCCTGGCGGTGCTCGGCGCCGAAGGCAAGATTGACGGGATACGCCAGGCCCCAATCGAAGGACTTGCTGAAGTCCGCGTTGAGCGTGCCTTGCTCGGTTTCAAAGCCGCCGGAATTGAAATCCGTCGGCGAGCTGCCGGTGGTCCAGTACAGATTGGTGTTGATGCTGTTGAGGATGTTGAAGGTCATGTCGTTCTTGCCGTAGGTGGCCGACACGTCCCAATGCCAGTCGCTTGCAGTGGTGCCCTTGACGCCGAGCACCGCCGAGCGGTCATTGATCGGGTTATAGATCTGCGGCAGGAAGCCGTTGGGATACACCGCCTGCACATTGCGGTCGCTGTTGTCGTAGGCACGGTAGTAGCCGTTGGAAGTGACTTCGCGGCGACTGACGCTCAGATGGCCATACAGTTCGACGTTGGGCGTGAAGTCGTAGCCGAATGCGGCCAGGCCTTGGTAGAACCTCGCATCCGGATCGCCATGACGCTGGTAGGGCACGCCGCTGGGATTGGCTGCGCCGGCAAGCGTGGTCGCGCGGTTGGTGTTCTCGCTGCGATTGGTGTCCATCGAATTCTGGTAATTCCAGGACAGCCGCACCCAGCCAGGCGCGGTATCGCCGCTGGTGGTACCGAACGGCAGGCCGATCGAGCCGTCGATGCCATTCTGCGCGCCGTCGCCCTTGTCCATGATGCCGCCATTGACCGAGATGCTGTTGCTGCCGGTACCAGCGCCGTGCTTGAGCACGATGTTGACCACACCGGCAATCGCATCGGAGCCGTATTGCGCCGATGCACCATCGCGCAGCACTTCGATGCGGGCGATCGCCGACATCGGCAGCGAGTTGAGGTCGGCCGGTGCCGAACCACGACCGACATAGGGGTTGTAATTCACCAGCGAGGAGGTGTGGTAACGCTTGCCGTCCACCAGCACCAGTACGTTGTCCGGCGACAGCCCACGCAGCGTGGCGGGACGGGCGGCGTCATTGCCGTCGGCGATGGCCGGGCGCGGGAAGTTCAGCGACGGCAACAGCTTGCCGAGTGCAGTGGCGACGTCGGTGGCGCCGGTGGCCTGCAACGACTCCTCGGAGATGATGTCGATCGGCGATTCGGATTCGGCCACGGTACGGTCGCTCACACGTGTACCGGTGACGATCATGGTATCCAGGGTTTTCTGCGGCTGAGTCGATTGCGACTGCGCACTGGCAGCGAAGGAACAGACGGTGAGTGCGACTGAAATCGCCAGCGAGAGTGCGTTGGAGGTGTGCATGGGAATCAAGGCTCAAAGGGGATGATGGACGTAGTGACGAAGCGCCGTGGTGCCGGGGGAGTGCAACTGCGTACGGGTAATCGGTCATGCCTGCGCGCCGCATGCTTCCGGCGTGCGGAGCAGTGCGGGCGAAGATTGCAGCAATCGGCAACGCGCGGTGTGGCGCCTTACGCACTTGCTGTGCGCATCCTTGCTGAAGCGGTGCAGCGTGCAGCGAAGCGTCTGACCTGGTCACCCTTCCGTATGCGAAGGTGACCAGGGACGGTGATGTCGGCGACACGTCAAACGTGCAGTGCCGCGCGACTCAAGCGCCGGTCGTTGCCGACCGGCGCTTGGGAGTTACCACTTGTAATTCACGTTTGCATAGACCAGCGCACCGTTGAAACCGAACGGCGAGGCGCTGCTGTAGGGCAGGTAGGTCCGCGTGCCCAAACCCGCCTGCTGGCGGTCTGGATATTCGTTGAGCACGTTGTCGCCACCAACGGTGAAGTTCCATGCGCCCAGCTTGTAGGAGGCGGACAGATCCAGCGTCCACTTGGCCGCATAGGTCTGGTCGCTACCCGCGTTGGTGCCGAAGGTGCTGAACTCGCCCCAGCGCGTTGCAGTGCCGGTGAACGACCAGTTGCCCGGCGACCAGGTGCCGCCCAGGAAGAATTTGTCGCGTGGCGTGCCTTCGGTGATACGACCGAGTTCGGCACGGCCGATGCGGACCGCAGTCGGGTCGATCGCCATCAGCGCGGCCGGGTTGTCGGCGATGCGTTCCACTTCGGTCTTGTTGTAGTTGTAGCCGGAGGTCAGCTCGGCGCTGCCACCCTCCAGATTCCAGCGATAGGTGCCGACCGCATCCACGCCCTGCGTCTTGGTGTCCACCGCATTGGTGAAGTAACGCCCGCCGCCGATGCCCGGGAAGCCGTTGGCCTGCAGATAGTTACGTGCCGCCGTCGAGGTGAGGTTCTCCGACAGCACAATGCGGTCGTCGATATCGATGCGGTAGGCGTCGACGGTGATGTAGAGGTTTTCCACCGGTTGCAACACCACGCCCAGGCCGTAATTCTTGGACTCTTCGGCCTTGAGCGGCTCGGCGCCCAGCGCGATTGCGGCCGGGTTATCGGTGCGGAAGGTGCCGATCTCGAAGGGAATCGCGGTCACGGTGCCATTGGGCTGGGCCACGTTGAGGAACTGGGTGGCGATCGACTGGAAGTTCTGCTGTTGCAACGACGGTGCGCGGAAACCGGTGGAGGCGGTGGCACGCAGCGCGATCTTGTCGGTGAACGCATAGCGCAGCGACAGCTTGCCGGTGGCGGTGTCGCCGAAATCGCTGTACTTCTCGTAGCGCCCGGCCAGGCCGGCCGAGAACTTGTCGGTCAGATCCGCTTCCAGATCCACGTACGCCGAATGGCTGTTGCGGTTGTAGTAACCGGAATCGGAGAGCTTGAAGCCCGGGAACACCTGCGCGCCGGGAATCAACGATCCGTTGGCGGAGGGAATGCCGCCGTTGGCCGACGATGCCGCATCGCCCGGCGACTCATTGAACTTCTCGCCGCGCCATTCGGCACCGAACGCCAGCGTGACCGGATACGCCAGCCCCCAATCCAGCGTCTTGGTGAAATCGGCATTGAGCACGTTCTGGGTCACTTCCAGCGTACCGGCATGGAAGTCGGTCGGACTGGTCACGCCCAGGCTGTTATTCAAGCTGTTGCGCACATCGAAGGTGAGATTGTTCTGGCCGTAGTTGTAGCTCAGGTCGATGTTCAAGCCGCCTTCGGTGGAGGTCTTCAAACCACCCACCCACGAGACGTCCTTGCTGACGTTGTAGATCTGCGGCAGGAAGCCGTCCGGATAAATCTCCGGGCGGTTGCGGTTATCACCGGCAAAACGGAAATAGCCGTTGGACAACACTTCGCGCCGGCTGACCATGCCGAACGAATAGAAGGTGAGGTAATCGGTGGGGCTGTATTCGCCGTTGAACGAGATCGCGCCCTGGTCGATCTCCGGATCGCCGTAACGCTGCTCCACACGGCCCTGGTAGGGCAACGCGCGGTTGGTCTGATCCGAGTGCCCGGCCTGTGCAGCCAGATGCACCTTGCCGGTGCCGGCGAAGCTGAAACCGGCATCGCCGGACAGCTGATATTGCTCGCCGTCGCCAGCGCTGTACTTGCCGTAGCGGCCATTGATGCTGCCGCCTTCGCCGCTGCCCTTGAGCACGATGTTGATCACGCCGGCGATCGCATCCGAGCCGTATTGCGCGGATGCACCATCGCGCAGCACTTCGATGCGCTCCACCGCCGCGATCGGAATGGTATTGAGGTCGGCCGGCGACGAACCACGCCCCTGGGTGTCGTTGAGATTGATCAGCGCGGTGCTGTGATAGCGCTTGCCGTTGACCAGTACCAGTACCTGATCGGGCGACAGGCCGCGTAGCTGCGCCGGACGCACGGCGTCCGAGCCGTCGGAGATGGCCGGGCGCGGGAAATTGAGCGAGGGAATCGCGCGTGAGAGCGCGGTCGCCAATTCGGTGGTGCCGGTCGATTCCAGCGCCTGTGGCGAGATGATGTCGATCGGCGATGCCGATTCGGCGACCGTGCGATCGGCCACGCGCGTGCCGGTCACGATCAGGGTGTCCAGTGTTTTCTGGGTCGGCGCCTGCGACTGCGCAGAGGCGGTGGAAGCGGAAAACGACAGTGCAAGAACAACGGCAACTGCGAGTGGACTGGTCTTGCAATTCATGCGGTGACAACTCCGAGTGGGGAACGGATGCAGCGCAGGGGCCCCCTCCCAGGCCGCGTTCATCGCGGCAGCTGCGTTGCGTTCTCAACCATTAACCACGTGTAACCACATGTCAAATTTTGGTTACGTTGCGCAAGCAACTGTCATCGCAGGTGTGCTGGTGTCAACGTTGTCATCGCGCACCAAAGTGATGCGTTGTTTGCACCAGACCTGCCAGCGCAAGGGCTGGCTTGCACCATGTTGGACATCAATACCAGTTATGAAACTTCTGCATCAGAACGTGATCTGCACCGCATCTGCACTGCGTTGCGCAACACCATGGAAGACCGCTTCGATATTGTTGCCGTCCGGATCGAGCACGAACGCGGCGTAGTAGTGCGGGTGATACGGCCGCAGGCCGGGGGCCCCATTGTCGCGACCACCATGGGCGAGCGCGGCCTGATGGACGGCATGCACCATCGCCACATCGCGTGCTTGAAATGCCAGATGATGGCGGCCGGTCAACACGCCTTGCGCCACCGTGTTGCGGTCGGAGACAAACAGTTCGTCGGCCCAGAAGAAGCCCTCGCCCTCGCCGCCGAGCGGAATGCCGAGAACGTCCAGTACGGCGTTGTAGAAGCGTCGGCTGGCCGGCAGGTCCTGTACCACCAGGTGCAGATGGTCGATCAAGCGTCCGCGCGACAGCTGCGATGTTTCCATGGTGCGTGCTCCGGCAATGACAGGAGCGCTGTTGATACCACCGGGGCTGATGTCAGTTCTTCACCTCGCAGCGATGCGGTGCGTAAGCGCGGCGACCAAACCCTCGCGCGCAGTGGTCGGGTGCGCGCGGACCGCGCACAAGAACCACGGTGTACGGTTCTTGTCGCACCGGGCACCGGCCGCGTCCGCCTGGTGGCTGGGCAGTTGTGTCGTTTGCCGCTCTGAAGGCTGCAGGCAACGCGGGCCAATACGCACACGCCCCGGACTGGCCGGGGCGTGTGGTCGAACATCGATGTCGAAGATGCATTGCGACATGCCATGCATGTGCAGTGACGGTGCATCCCCAATCACGGCGAATGCTGCGGATGTCTCATGCTGATCGCGAGATGGCCAATCGCGTTGCCCGACTCACGATCACAAGGACGACATCCTCTGCTCAAGCGCAGCGCTTACCAGCGGTAGTTGATGCGCCCGTACACATACGCACCATTGAAGCCGAACGGTGACAGATTGCTGTATGGAAATTGCCCGCTGGTGGAGTTGGCGAAGTTGTTTTCGTCCGGGTATTCGTCCAGCACATTGTCTGCACCCAGCGTCAGCGTCCAGCGGTCCAGCTTGTAGCTGGCCGAGGCATCCACCACCCACTTGGCGCCGAAGGTCTGGTCGTTGCTCGCATCGGCCGGGCGGGTGCTGAACTTGCCATAGCGCGTCGCACCCAGAGCCAACGTCCAGTGCTCCAGATTCCAGCTGCCGTTGATCAGGAACTTGTCGCGCGGGAAGCCTTCTTCGATGCGGCCACGTTCGGTGCGGTCGATGCGTTCCAGGCTCAGTCCGTTGGCCGACAACGCAGCCGGATTGGCGGCGACGCTGCGCACTTGGGTTTCCGAATAGTTGTAGCCGGCAGTCAGGTCCACGCTGCTGGCGGCCAGTTGCCAGCGATAGCTGCCCACCACGTCCACGCCGCGCGTGCGCGTGTCCACCGCATTGGTGAAGTAACGCCCGCCGTTGATGCCGAAGATGCCCTGGGATTCCAGCAGGTTACGCACGCCGGTGCCGGTGAGGTTGGATGACAGCACGATGCGGTCGTCCACATCGATCTGGTACGCATCCACGGTGAGGTAGAGCGCATCGGTCGGCTGCACTACCAAGCCCAAGCTGTACGACAGCGAGGTTTCTGCATCCAGCGGCTCGGCGCCGAGTGCACGCGCCACGGTGCTGTCGGCGGGGAAGGTGCGAATCTCGAACGGGTTCGGGTTGCCGGCCAGGAAGGTGGTGCTGGTGGACTGGAAATATTGCTGGGCCAACGACGGCGCGCGGAAGCCCGAGGCCACCGTGCCGCGCACCGCGATCTTGTCGGTGAACGCATAGCGCGCGGACAGCTTGCCCGAAGCCTGGCTGCCGAAATCGCTGTAGTCCTCGTAACGCCCGGCCAGACCGGCAGAGAACTTGTCTGTGAAGTCGGCTTCCAGATCTGCATACAGCGCGTAGCTGTCACGCGAGTACTGGCCGGACACACTGGGAGCGAAGCCGCCGAACCCCTGCGCGCCACCGGCCAGCGTGCCGCTCTGGACATACGAACCCACTTCGCCCGGCGACTGGTTCCACTTTTCATTGCGGTATTCCGCGCCGAAGGCCACCGTGACCGGATACGCCAAGCCCCAGTCGAAGCCGCGCTTGACGTCCAGGTTGACGATGTTCTGCGTGGTCTCCAGTGCGCCGTCGTAGAACGCGGTTGGCGAGGTCGGGCCCAGGCTCACGTTGAGCGTGTTGCGGGTGTGGAAATCGATCCGGTTGTCGCCGTAGTTGTAGCTGGCATCCCAGTCCCAACCGCCGGCGGTGGAGCCGCGCACGCCGGCCACCAGCGAGCGGTCCTTGGCGTAGCTCTGGATCTCCGGCAAAAAGCCCTGCGGGTAGATCGACAGGATGTTCTGGCTGCTGCCCGGCGCGCGGAAGAACGCGAACGAGGTGATGTCGCGGTTGCTGGCGGTGGCGAACGCGTAGCCGGTGATGCTGTCGCTGAACTGGTATTCGGTATTGAGCGAGGCCGCCTGCGCATTGACGTCGGGATCGCCGATCTTGAATGCCTTCTGGCCCACGGCCGGCTGCGAGACGCTGGGCGCGCCGGCATAGCCGCGTGCGCGGTCGGTGGGGTCCTGCTGGTTGAGCTGGGCGGCCACGTGCAGCCAGCCGCGGTCGCCGCCGTAGGCCACCCCCGTGTCGCCGGAGAGCTCGTAATTGTTGCCGTCGCCAGCCGAATACTGGCCAAAACCGGCCTGCAGGCTGCCACCCTTTTCCGCGCCCTTGAGCACGATGTTGACCACACCGGCGATGGCGTCGGAGCCGTACTGCGCGGACGCGCCGTCGCGCAGCACTTCCACCCGGGCGATCGCGGCGACCGGGATGGTGTTCAGATCCACCGCAGCGGAGCCCCGACCAATTGTGCCGTTGAGGTTGAGCAGCGAGGAGGTGTGGCGGCGCTTGCCGTTGACCAGTACCAGCACCTGATCCGGCGACAGGCCACGCAGCTGCGCGGGGCGGATCGCGCTGGTGCCGTCGCTCAATGCCGGGCGCGGGAAGTTCAGCGACGGCAGTGCGCGCGCCAGCGCGGTGGCCAGTTCCGGGGTGCCGGTGGCCTGCAGCGATTCGGCGCTGATGATGTCGATCGGCGACTGCGATTCGGCCACAGTGCGGTCGGATACGCGGGTGCCGGTAACGATGACGGTATCCAGCGTGTTGGCCGGGGTGGTCGCTGGCGCGTCGGTCTGGGCGAGGGCAGGGGAGGCAAGCAGTGCAGCGACCACGGCGGTCGCAAGCGCGGAAAGGGGGGTGTTCATGACAACTCCGAAAACGTGGGTCCAGGCAGGACTAGGCAAGGCTAGGCAGGCGGTGGTCGCGGGAGGGCGAAGCCTGTGGCGGCCAAGCTGAAGGCGCTAATTATTCGTTAACGCTAGAATGGCGTCGCAGGAATGCTGCTCATCTGCTCATTCCTTTTCGTTCTATCGGACTGTCCATCAATGATTTCCCTGCGTAACTTCTCCATGCGACGCGGCGAGCGTCTGCTGCTCTCCAACGTCGACCTGACCATGCATGCCGGCTACCGCGTCGGTGTGGTGGGCCGTAACGGCACCGGCAAGTCGAGCCTGTTCGCTGCGGTGAAGGGCGAGCTGGAGGCCGACAAGGGCGATGTCGATCTGCCCGGCAAGGTGCGCACGGCCAGCGTGTCGCAGGAGACCCCGTCATTGCCCGATCCGGCGCTGTCGTTCGTGCTCGGCGGCGATATCGAGGTGTCTGCGGTGCTGCAGGAAGAAGCTGACGCCACCGCGCGCGAAGACTGGGAAGCGGTGGCCAACGCGCACCAGAAGATGGCCGAACTCGGCGCCTACGACGCCGAAGCGCGCGCCGGCAAGCTGCTGCATGGCCTGGGTTTCCCCGCCGATACGCACCACCGCGCAGTGTCTTCGTTCTCCGGTGGCTGGCGTGTGCGGCTGAATCTGGCGCGCGCGCTGATGATGCCCAGCGATCTGTTGCTGCTCGACGAGCCGACCAACCACTTGGACATGGATGCGGTGCTGTGGCTGGAGCAGTGGTTGCTCAAGTACCCGGGCACGCTGCTGCTGATTTCGCACGACCGCGAATTTCTCGACAACGTCGCCACTCACACCCTGCATCTGCATGGCGGCACCGCCAAGCTGTATGTCGGCGGCTACACCGATTTCGAACGCCAGCGCATCGAGCATCTGCGTCAGCAGCAGATTGCGCACGACAAGGAACAGGCCGAGCGCGCGCATCTGCAGAGCTTCATCGACCGCTTCAAGGCGCAGGCCAGCAAGGCCACCCAGGCGCAGAGCCGCATGAAGCGCCTGGCCAAGATGGCCGGCACCGAAGCCGTGCGTGCCGAGCGCGAATTCCGCATCCAGTTTGCGCAGCCCAATCGCCTGCCGTTTTCGTTGATCCGGCTCAATCATCTGCAAGCGGGCTATCCCGCTACCTTTCCCCCGCAAGCGGGGGACGGTGCCCGGGCGGCGGATGGGGGAAGCGCGGCGACCGTCATCCTGCACGACGTCGGCTTCGGCCTGGAAGCTGGCGACCGCATCGGCCTGCTCGGTCCCAACGGCGCGGGTAAGACCACGCTGGTCAAGACGCTGGTGGGCGAGCTGGCACCATTGGCCGGCGAGCGCAGCGCGCATCCGGATTTACGCATCGGTTACTTCGCCCAGCACACGGTGGAATCGCTGCACGAAGGCCAATCACCGATGGACCACTTCCGCGACCTGTCGCCTGATGGCTCCAATCAGGCGTTCCGCGACTTCTTGGGGAAGTGGAACTTTGCCGGAGATCGCGCGTTCGAGGTGGTGGATGGATTCTCCGGCGGCGAGCGCGCACGTCTGGCGCTGGCGTTGATCGCCTGGCAGCAGCCGAACGTGTTGCTGCTGGACGAACCGACCAACCACCTGGACCTGGAAATGCGCGAGGCACTGGCCGAAGCGTTGAGCGATTTCGAAGGGGCCATCGTGATGGTCTCGCACGATCGCCACTTGATCGGCCTGGTCTGCGACAGTTTCTGGCGCGTGGCCGATGGCGTGGTCGAGCCGTTCGCCGGCGACCTGGACGAATACGCCGCCTGGTTGCGTAGCCGCCCGGCCGCGCAGGGCACCAAGCAGAAGATGGCCGAAGTGGCGCCGACCCCACCGCCGCCGACCAAACCGCTGCCGCCGAAGAAAGCCGTCAACCCGCACAAGCTGGCCAGCGCCGAACAGCGCGTCGGCGAACTGGAAGCGGCGCTTGCCGCGCTGGATCGCGAGCTGGCCAACCCCGGCAATTATGCCGACAGCGAGAAGATGGCCGTGCTTGGGCGTGACCGTGAAGCAACCGCGCAGCAGCTGGCCGATGCAGAGGCAGCGTGGATGGAGTTGATCGACGGCGCGTAAGAGCAGCCAACCACCCGACTGCGCAGCCGTCGGGTGGTCGCGGCCGGTGCTCGGTGCGGCAGGTACCACTGCAACATTGCGGTTGCTGCGCACGGTTCGTCCTTGCCTGCCGACTGCGCCACGGGGCGTTCGCCACGACAGAAGCGCCTGGGTTACGCTGCGCCTGGAGCCAAACAAGGAGGTTGCCCATGATCACCGCCACCATCAGCCTGGAAGACCATCTGGCCGCACAGCGATTGCATGCGCGGCATTCTTCCAATCGTTTGATCGTGTTTCTGGCAGTCCTGCTGCTGATCGGGGCAGGGCTGCTGAAACTGAGCGGCGCGCGCGAGATCATCGGCCCGGTGCTGATCGGCGGCGGTGGCGGCGGTTTGATCGGCTTGGCGCTGTTGCACGTGTGGGGCCTGCCGCGGCGGATCAAGCGCCTGCATGCGCAGCAGGCCTCGCTACGGCATCCCTACACCTATGCGTGGGACGAGAACGGGCTGGAAGTCACCTGGGCGGACGGGCATTTCCGCCGCCCCTGGTCCGACTACATTCGCGTCCGCGAAAACGACCGCGTGCTGTTGCTGTATCACAACGACCGCCTGTTCGAGCTGTTCTGCCCGCACTGGTTCGCCGACAAGGCCCAGTACGAGGCGTTTCGTCAGCTGGCCTTGCGGGTGGGAAAGACACCCAAAGCGTTCTAAGCGCGGCAGTGCGCCGGCGCTGCTCAGCGGCTGAGGTGCTGTTCGGCCAGCAGCCAATCGCGCAGCCGTCGCCCGGCGTCGCTTTCCGGCCGCGAGCGCAGTCGCGTTAGCCAATAGCGCCCGGCGTCGATGGTGATCGGGAACGGGCAGACCAGGCGGCCGGCATCCAGGTCCTGGCGAAACATCGGCAGCGGCAACAACGCCACGCCGGCGCCGGCTGCCGCTGCGCTGGCCAGGG
This sequence comes from Xanthomonas prunicola, assembly GCF_002846205.1. Taxonomy (GTDB): domain Bacteria; phylum Pseudomonadota; class Gammaproteobacteria; order Xanthomonadales; family Xanthomonadaceae; genus Xanthomonas; species Xanthomonas prunicola. The sequence continues at coordinate 622,755 of NZ_PHKV01000001.1, read as the reverse complement.
TCAGCGACGAATCGAACATCGTGCCGCGCGCAGGCACCTCAGTGACGTGTGCAGCGCGAAACCACTGCGGCCACTCATCTAGACGATATGAGCGCAGTAACGGCACCCGCGCCAGATCGTCGGGCGCGCGCAAGCCGCGCGCCATTGCCGGTGCGCACACCGGCGCAAAGGGCGCTTCCATCACGGCTTCGGCAACTTGGCCCTGCCAATCGCCATCGCCGAAGCGAATTGCCAGATCCAGGCCTTCGCCAGCCAGATCGACGCGGTTGTTGTGGGTAGACAGACGCAGCTCGATATCCGCATGCGCCGCGTGGAACGCCGCCAGCCGTGGCAACAGCCAGCCGGTGGCGAAGGTGCCCACTACGCCCACGCTGAGCACCTCGCGGTAACGGCCATCGGCAAAGCGCTCCAGGGTGGCGGCGATGCGGTCGAACGCCTCGCCGAGCACCGGTGCCAGCGCGGCGCCTTCGTCGGTCAGCGCGACACCGCGCGGCAGGCGATGGAACAAGCTGGTGCCCAACTGCTGCTCCAATGCCTTGATCTGGTGACTCAGCGCAGCTTGGCTCACGCACAGCTCGTCCGCCGCGCGGGTCAGATTCTGGTGGCGTGCAGCGGCTTCGAAAGCGCGCAGGGCATTGAGTGGGAGACGGGGCCGGGGCATGCGCAGAGATTAGTTCAATTCATGCCTGGGATCGAAACATCGCGCTGGTCGCTGTGACCGGGGACCTCGATACTGCGGGCTTTCCGGGAGGTGACCAATGCATAGCAGGCGACAGTTTCTACGTGGAGCCGGGGTCGGGATTGCCTTGGCGGTGTCCGGTAATGCCTTGGCAATCAAGCCGTCCAAGCCAAGCGCCGAGGCCGCGCTGCGTGCCCGCTGGGTCGAGATCGAACGCCGCAGCGGCGGGCGGCTGGGGATCAGCCTGCTCGATACCGCCACCGGCCAGCGGATCGAGCAGCGGCAGGACGAGCGCTTCCCGCTCTGCAGTACCTTCAAATTCTTATTGGTTGCTGCGGTCTTGCAGCGGGTCGACCGTGGCGAGTTGCGGCTGGACCGGCAGGTGCCGATCCGCGCCGAGGACATGTTGTCCTATGCGCCGGCGACCAAGCCGCATGTGGGCGGGAGCCTTAGCCTTGCCGAGTTGTGCCAGGCGGCGATGATCTTCAGCGACGGGGTGGCGGCCAACCTGCTGTTGACCCAGGTCGGCGATCCGGTCGGCTTGACCGCCTTCATCCGAACCCTGGGCGACACCCAGACCCGCTCGGATCGCAACGAGCCGTCGATGAACAATTTCGCTCTGGACGACCCGCGCGACACCACTACGCCGGCGGCGATGCTGGGCAGCATGCGTGCCGTGCTGCTGGGCGATGCCTTGCAGCCGGCCTCGCGCAAGCGGCTGACCGATTGGATGATCGACAATCGCACCGGGGACGACTGCTTGCGTGCGGGTTTCCCGCAGGGATGGAAGGTCGGCGACAAGACCGGCAACAACGGCACCGACAGCCGCAACGACATCGGCATCGTGTGGGTGCCGGGGCAGCAGGCGCCGCTGCTGTTGACCACGTATTTGAACAAGGCGACCGTCGATGCCGATGCCCGCGATGCGGCGCTGAAGGCCGTGGCGCAGGCGGTGGCGGCCTGGTGGCCGACCCGCGCAGCGCGCGCCATCTAGCCTCGTTTGCTCTCTCTCGCCTGCCGCACGGTGCGCGCCGCGTGCTTCGTGGCAGGCGAGAACACCGCCGATCCAGCGGCGACGCGGCGGATGGCCGCCGCGAGCATCCCCTGCAGTCCTGTCGTTCCCTGTGAAGTTCGCCATGCGCCTGTTCGTCTGCTGTACGTTTGCCATCGTCCTGGGCCTGTGTGCGCATGCGGCGCAGGCGCGCGTCTGGGAACCCACGCCGGGTCATGTGCAGGTACCGATCTGGCCAGGCGCAGTGCCGAATGCATTGCCGCATCCGAAGCCGGAATCGGCCGGGCCCGGAGCCAGGGTCGACAACGTCAGCCGGCCGACCATGACCGTGTATCCGGCGCAAGGGCACAACACTGGTGCCGCGGTGGTGGTGTTTCCCGGCGGCGGCTACCAGATGCTGGCGATGGATCTGGAGGGCACAGAGATCTGCGACTGGCTGACGGCGCGCGGCATCACCTGCGTGCTGCTGAAGTACCGCGTGCCGAGCTCTGGGCCGACCTGGGTGGATGGCCACCGTTACTACCCCAAAGTGCAGACCGCGCTGCAGGACGCGCAGCGCATGCTCAGCCTGGTGCGGCAGCAGGCCGCGAGCTGGGGCGTGGACCCGCACAAGATCGGGGTCATGGGCTTTTCCGCCGGTGGCCACCTGCTGGCCGCGGCCAGCACGCATTTCGCCGAGCGGACCTATCCGCTGGTGGATGCCGCCGATCGTGTGAGCCGCCCGCCCGGATTTCGCCATCGCCGTGTATCCGGGCCATTTGTGGGCGCACGAGGACGAGGATGACGACACCCGCGATCCCACCCATCTGGACCTGCGTCCGGACATTCGTGTCGTCGCCGATACCCCGCCGACCTTCCTGCTGCAGGCGCAGGACGATCACGTGGACGGCGTTTCGCAGGTGCTGGCGTACTACGCCGCGCTCAACCGCGCCGACGTGCCGGTGGAAATGCATGTGTACGCCCAGGGTGGCCATGCCTTCGGTCTGCGCGCCAAGGCGCTGCCGATCGCGCAGTGGCCGCAGTTGGTGGAAACCTGGCTGCACACGATCGGCGTTCTGCATTGATGGGTCAGTGCTGCTGATGGGGACGACAAGTCGATCATCGCGAGCGCTAGGGCGATCGCAGGTGTGACGGCGCTGCTGGACCGGCAGATGCGGTGAGTTCCTGGCAGATTCTGGTGCCAGCGACGGCTTGCGCTCGTTGCCCGCAGAACCGACACTGCGCGCCCGGCGGCCTTGCGCCTGATGGCCGGCGCCTACAGGAGCGCGACGCGTGAACCAGCAACTGCCCCCCGACCGTGGCCTGCTACCGGCCCGGATTCTGCTGTGCTATTCGGCCATCGCGCTGCTGGTCATGCTGGTCTTCAGCTGGTCGATGCCGCCTATCGATGCGTCCGGTTTCCGGCAGACGCAGACCGCACTGTCGATCGACTGGATGCTGCGCGGTGGGCCTTTCCTGTCCTATCTCACGCCGGTGCTCGGCGCGCCGTGGTCGATCCCGTTCGAGCTGCCGCTGTTCCAGTGGTTGGCTGCGTTGCTGTCCAAAGTCACCGGCATGAGTGCCGACAATAGTGGCCGCTTGCTGTCCACCCTATTCCATGTGGGCTGCATCTGGATGACGTATCGCATCACCCTGGTACTGCGCCCCGACCGCGTGCTGGCGCTGTGCATTGCCGGTGCGTTCGCGGTGTCGCCGTTGGCCCAGTTGTGGGGGCGCTCGGTGATGATGGAATCCACCGCGGTGTTCTGCGCTCTGGTGTTTGTCTGGGCGATGGCACGGCTGTACGTGCAGCCGCGGGCCTGGCATGGCGGGGTCGCCGTTGCTGCCGCGGTAGTGGCAGCCCTGATCAAGATCACCACCTTCTTCGGGTTTGCTGTCTTTACCGTACTGGCCCTGGCCTGGGTGGCGCTGCGCGAGCATGGCTGGCGTCCACAGTGGTTGGCCGGGCACTGGAAGCCGTTGGCCTGGGGCGCACTGGCAGCCGCGGCGGCGCTGGTGGCACTGCTGCTCTGGCTGCAGCATGCCGATGCCCTGAAGGCACAGTCGCTATTGGGCCAACAGGTCACGTCCGATAGCCTGTCGGGCTTCAATTACGGCACCCTGCAGCAGCGCCTGGATCCGGCCATCTGGTGGGGAACCATCTTCAAGAAACGCTTCGCCGGACCTGTCGGTTCGAACTGGGTGTTCCTGATCATCCTCATCGCCGGTTTGTCGATCCGCCAGATCCGTGCGGCGGTGGTCTTGCTGTTGCTCGCCTATCTGGCGCCGATGCTGGCCTTCACCAATCTGCAGGTGGTGCATCCCTATTACCAGTTCGCGCAGGTGGTGTTCGCCACGTCGATCGTCGGCCTCGTGCTGTGGTACGTGGTGGAGCGTGGCCAGGCGATCGGTAAACCCGGCCGCGGCGTGGCATTGGCGGTGTTCCTGTGCCTGCTGTCACTGGGCTCTGGCCTGGTGAGTTCGCTGAAGAACATGAAGGAAGCACGTGCGCCGACGTCGATCTCGCAGATCGCCGAGCAGATCCGTGCCGCGACCCCCGAGCAGGGCGTGGTGGTGGCCTTCGGCGATGACTGGTCTTCCGAACTGCCCTATCGGTCCGGCCGCCGCGCGGTGATGATTGCCGACTGGGCGTCCGATCAGGCGTTGCAGTCGCTGGCCAGTACCGACATTGCGTTGGGCGGGCTGCCGCTGGCGGCGATGGTCGATTGCCCCAACAAGGTGGGCAGCACGCCGCAACGGGTGCAGTGGCACGCCGCGATCGTGCAGCGTTATTCCGCTGGCGCGCAGCCGCAGACGATCGGCGACTGCCGGTACTGGCTACATCGGTAGTCCAAGCCGGCGGCTTGGCCGGCGACGCGGTGTGCGTGGGCCAGGGGGCGTCAGGGTTTGCGTATCAATGATCGTGCTTGCCGGGCGGCCGCTGTCGCTGGGCATGGTGCGTGACCGCGGCAGCAGAGCGTGTTGCCGCCCGCGCTGAACGAGGCCACCGTCGACGCCGAGACGCACGGCGCGGCGCCACGGCGGAGCGAGCTGATGACGGCGCACGCCGGTCCGGTCCTTGCCGAATCTCCACTCCCCAATCCCGTTCGTCTTACGCAGGTCCTGGGCCGTCGATGGGGGGCGGATCGTCCTGATACAGCCGTGCCGGGCCGCCGAGCGCGGGGTCGCTGATCCCGGGCTTGCCGGTTTCCACGCGTCCGGCCAGGCGCTGGCGCGCCCCGTCCTGGACCAGCCACAGGTCGTACCAGCCGCCGGTCGATGTAGCGCTCCAGCGCACACGGTGCTCCTCCCCGCCCGCGACGGTGACGTGCTGGTGCGGTTGCGCTTGCGTATAGGCGCCAGGTTCCAGCGCGACATGCAGTGGGCGGTTGCCGGGATTGCGTAATGTCAGGCACAGCACCTGCGCATCGTCTGCGTCCTGCGTGATCTCGGCCAGTAGCGGCGCGGCATCGAGGTCGCCGCGGTAATGGCGATGGAAGCCGTTGGGACCGAGCAGCCACAGATCGTAGCGCCCGTCGTAGGTGGTCCAGGTGCCTTCCACTGCGGCGCCGTTCCCCACCGTGTAGCGGTGCGGAATTGCGGCAAGATCGAAGCGATCGTAGACATGCAGCACTACCGCGGCGCCTGCGTTGCTCATGTGCAGCTTCACCTCGCCACGCGCGGGCAGATGGGCTAGCTCCACGCTGGGGCGATACGGCAGCGCACGCGAGCGGCGCACGCCGAACGGTTGCTCGGGCGGCTGCAACGTGGCCGGCAACGGCGGCAGGGCGTGTTCGCGCAGGGCTGCCGCGCGCACTGCGGTTACGCTGACATCGGGAAGCGCGGCGGCAAACGGGCGTGCATCGGCATTGCGGAAATCGAAGGCATTGGTCAGATCGCCACACACCGCACGCCGCCACGGTGTGATCTCCGGCGCGGGCACGCCGAAGCGGCGTTCCAGCAGGCGCAGCACCGAGGTGTGGTCGTACACCTGCGAATCCACCCAGCCACCGCGGCTCCATGGCGAGATCACGTACATCGGCACACGCGGGCCGAGCCCATAGGGTCGCCCGCGTAATTCGGGCAGATCCACTTTCTGCTCGCCTGGTGCCGCGTTGCGATGGTAGTCGTCGTCGGTGGCGATCGTCGATGCGCCGGCAAACCCGCCGAACGCGCGTGCATCCGGCGACGGTGGTGCGGGCGGCGGCATATGGTCGAAGAAGCCGTCGTTCTCGTCGAACATCACCAGCAAGGCGGTGCGGCTCCACACCGCCGGATCGGCAGTGAGTGCGTCCAGCACGCGCGCAGTGTAGGCCGCCCCCTGGGCGGGGCTGGATGGATCCGGGTGCTCGCTGCCGGCCGCATCGGCAATGATGTAACTCACCGCAGGCAGGCGCCCGCCCAGCACGTCCTCGCGCAGCTGTGCGACACCGCGCGTGCTCACACCACGCGCGCGTAACTGCGGATCATGTCCGGGCGTGCCACTGTAGGCCTGTCGAAACGGTGCAAATCCCGCTAGCGGGTTGTCGGTGAAGTTGTCAGCCATGTCCTGATAGATCTGCCAGGACACACCGGCGTGCTGCAGCGCTTCGACGTAGGTGCCCCAGCGATACGGCTCGGCAAACCCGCCCAGTTGCGGAAAGTTGTCGTGCGAATTGCCAATCACCGGGCCGCCCGCGCGCGCCTGCGGATCGTTGCCGCCGGTCCACAGGAACACACGGTTGGAATTGGTGCCGGTCTGGATCGCAGCGTGGTACGCATCGCATACGGTAAACGCCTCGGCGAGCGCGTACTGGAACGGAATGTCTGCGCGCGCGTAATAGCCCAGCGCATGATTGTGTTTGGCTGCGGCCCACTGCCCGAGCCGGCCATGGTCCCAGGCCTGCTGTGCATCCGGCCAGCTATGCGGGGTGCCTTTGACACGCATGAAACCAAACTGCGCAGCCGTGTCCAACGCGAACGGTGTCAGCCATTGGCGGCCGTCCTCGCTGGGTTGCAGCCACACCGTGCGCGCTGGTGCGCCCGGCAATGGCGGCGCCGGAATCGGAAAGCGGTCGCCGAACCCCCGCACGCCGGGCAGGGTGCCGAAGTAATGATCGAACGCGCGGTTTTCCTGCATCAGGATCACCACGTGTTGCAGGTCCTCCAGCGTGCCGCTGCGACGATCTGGCGCAATGGCCGCGGCGCGCGCGATGCTGGGCAACAAGGCGGCCGCGCCGCTGGTGAGGCCGGCTTGCAGCAGGCGGCGTCGGGGCAAGTCGATCATGTGGGCTCATCGCATCGGAAGGACTGCCCGCACCGGTGCATGGTGCGGGCATCGCATAGCATGGCAGCTCGCCGTTACAGATCCAGCGTCAGGGTCAGGCCCACGGTGCGTGGTGCTGCGATAAAGGCGCTGTCGCTGCCGTCCACGCCTTCCAGATAGCGCTTGTCGGTGAGGTTGCTGACGTTGAGCGCCAACTGCAGGCCTTTGAGTTGCGAGCTCAGCTGCGAGAGTTCCACACCCAGATTGGCATCGAAGGTGGTCACGCCATCGAGCGCGGCACGGTTGGACGCGTCCAGATAGCGCTTGCCCAGGTAGCGTCCGGAGACACCGAAGCGCCATGCCTGGCCGCGCCAGTCGGCCGACACCACCAGCGTATTGCGCGGTTGGCCGATCACCTGCGCACCGGGGGTGATTTCCAATGCGGTATCGCGCGCGGCATCGCCACTGCCGAGGTAATCGGCCTTGTTGTAGGTGTAGGCACCATTGATGCGCCAGCCGTTATCCCAGCCGTAGCCCAACGCTGCTTCGACGCCGCGTGCATGCACGCCACCGAAGTTTTCGTAGACGCCATCGGTTTCGCCCAGGTAGTCGATCCCGGTGACGAAGTTGGCCGGCACATACACGATGCGGTTGTCGAAGCGGATGTCGTAGAGCGTGACACTGCCGGTCAACGGCCAGCGGCTGACACGCAGGCCAAGTTCGATGTTGTCGGCGGTCTCCGGCTTCACCCGGCTGAGTGCGACCGGGTCGGTTTCGCCCAGCACGCCGGACGGAATCGCGGCGAAATTCTGTGAGTAACCGGCAAAGGCTTCCAGGCCCTGCACCGGTGTGGTCCAGGTCAGGCCGGCCGACAGTAACGGATCGGAATGCGAATCTGATTCGGCGTGCTGCGCATCACCGATGCGGCGGTCGCGGGTCTGGTCGACGAAGAATTGCTTCACGCCCACGCGCCAGGCGAACGCGCCATAGCGCATCACGTCTTCCACGTAATACATCTGCTCATCGGTCTGGTAGTTGTCCTTGAACTGCACCCAGTACGGCTGATGATCGAAGCTGATATTGGTGCCGACATTGAGCAGGCGATGCCAGTCGCGGGTGACGCTGCGGTCGTAGCGCTCCAGCCAGGCACCGGCGCGCACGGTGTTGTCGATCGCGCCGAGATCGGCGCGCCATTCCACATCGGCCATCGCACCGGCACGGTGATTGTCGTAATGGCTATGGCGATACGACTGCACCGGCACCGAACCTGCGGGATAGCAAGCAGGATTGGATTCGGCCGGCACCGCGTCGCTGCCGGCGCAACCGGCCAGCATGGTCGCAGCTGCGCCGCCGGGGGTGAGGTAATACAGCTTGCCCAGGTCGCTGCCGCCATACACGGTGTTGCCGCCACGAGCCTCGGATTCGGGTGCGCCAGCGCCATCGTTGGTGACGTCCACAAGATACGGCGGAATCCAGTCGCCGCGCCCCTGCATGCGGTGCGCATAGCCAGTGAGTGTGGTCTTGAAGCCGCTGCCGCCATCGAACGCGCCGCGCAGATAGCCGAACGTGTTCTTGCGTAGTGCACGCGAGCCGGAACGGTAGTTCTGGTCCAGATACGGAATGCCGGTGAGCGTGCCGGTCAACAGGTCGTGCTCGGGGTCGCGCGCGAACTGCTCCGGGGTCACGCTGGTGTATTCGGATTCGTCGGCATCGTCGTAAGAGGCGTAGCCACTGAGCGTCCACGTATTCAAAACGCTGACGAATTTGCCGGCGAGGTGGTCGCGACTGGTGTGGCCGCTGCCGTCGATCCAGTCCTCGTTACGTGCCGAGGAACCACTGATCCAGGCACGCGTGTTGTCGCCGAGCAGGCCGGTGTCGTAGCGCGCGTAGTACTTGCGCGCCTGGTTGTCGCCGATGCCGCCGATCACGCGCACGCGCTGCGTTTCCAGCGGTTCACCGGTGAGATAATTCAAGGTGCCGCCCAACGCTTCGTTGGAGCGCGAGGCGATATCGGCGGTGCCCTGACTCACTTCCACCGTTTCCAGATCCGGCATGTCGATAAAGCGATTGGCCTTGGAGCCGCCGCCGTAGGCCGAGCCGCCGTTGGGCACGCCGTCGACAGTGGTGCCGATCTGCTGCGTATCGCGATTGCTGACGAAGCCGCGCATGCTGATCTGCGTGCCCCAGTCGGACGAACCGAAGGCATCGGCCTCGGTCACCACCACGCCGGGCAGTTCGTTCAGGGCGTCATTGACGCTGCCCAGCACGAACTGGCGATCCAGCATTTCCTTGCTGACGGTGGTCTTGGAATAGGTCATCGCCTGGCCGACCACCTGCACCTGGTCCAGCGTGGACACCTGTTCGCCAGCGCTGGCCGGTGCGGCCGCGGCCGGGTCGGACGTTGCGCCGTCCGGAGCCTGCTGAGCGTAAGCGGGCAGGGTGAGCGGAACCAGCAACAAGGCGAGCGTGGCCGGACGGCGCACGCGCGAGGAGGACGTCGAATCCATTGCAATCCAACAAGCGGGGAGGGTCCGCAAAGACTGCCGCGCTTGCATTGCGTGATGATGACCGCGCTAAAGGTGTGGCCGGGATCACTGGACGCACTTAGGAAGTCCTAACGTCGGGACGATGGCGATTCAGCGCTGTTTGGATATCGCCAGTCGTATCGACGGAGGTTCACGCGGACCGATGACGTCGAGGCATGAGACAACCATGACGTCGAGTCGCAGCTCCGCTCGGATGTGCTTAAAAGCCTGGCGAGTCGAGTGCGCGGTGCCCTTACCACCTGCGGCGCACGCCGTGAATCCGTCCATGGAGGCTCCTTGGCGGCATCCATGCCGCCAAGGGTCCCGCAACCGGTAAGGACACCGCACCAGGAAGTTGGTCGGTGGCCGCGTGAAAAGTCGCTTGTCGCACGTGTGCCGGGTTTCGAGCGGCACACCAGTATCGAGCAACGCGCATCACGCACTGCTCTTAACTGTGCACACCGACCACCTTGACTGGTTCTTGCCCGCTCACCGTCGCGGGACGTTACGCGGCATGGATGCCGCGCAAGAGCCTACAAGGACGTACTTGCGGCGTGTCCCGCGACGGTGGGCGGGCAAGGGGCTCTGCAGCAACGCCGCAGATCGCCTGATCAGCAGCGCAGCGACTGACGACAGCGAAATAAGTGTGTCAGCCGCCCTTGGCGTGCGGCGGTGCTTCGGCCTGCTGTGTTTCCGGCATCAACTCCAGCGCCGATGGCGTGGTGCGCAGCATCGGGCGGAACGAGATCGGATGGGTGCGGCGGCGCGTGAAGCGCAGCAAGCGTGTCAGCGTAAATCCGGACAGCGCCAACAGCATCACCGCGAAATACACCGGCAGTGCCGCTGGTCCGAATTTCTGCATTGCGCCACCGGCCAGGGCCGGACCGATCGCCGCGCCCACGCCATGCACCAGCAGCAGGCTGCTGCAGCCGGAGAGCAGCTCTTCGCGCGGCAGGTAATCGAGCATGTGCGCCACCGCAAACGGATACAGCGAGAACGCCAACCCGCCATAGACGAAAAACAACACGAACAGCATGGTCGTCTGCGTTTGCACCATCGGCAGTGCCGCAGCGATGGCGATGCCGGCCGCCAGTACACTCACCGTCACCAGGCCGATGCGGCGGTCATGCCCATCGCTGATGCGTCCGATCGGCCACTGCAGCACCGCACCGCCCACGATGGCTGTGAGCATGAACATCGCAACGCCGTCCGAATCCAGGCCGATCCGGTTGGCGTACACCGGCAACAAGCCCCAGAACGCACCCATCGCCAGGCCGGAAAGACCGGCGCCAATCGTCGCCACCGGCGCCAATGCATACAGCGTTTTCAGTCGCAGGCGTGAGACATGCGGGACTTCGGGCGGAATCAGGCGCGTGGTCATCACCGGCATGACCGCTGCACAGAACAGGATCGCCGTCAGCGTGAACATCGCTGGTGCGCCCGCATCGCCTGCAGTGAGCAGGATCTGGCCCAGCGCTAGCGCCGACAGATTGATCGCCATGTATACCGAAAACACCCGGCTGCGCCGACGCGCGTCCGGCTCGGCGTTGAGCCAGCTTTCGATCACCGTGTACAGGCCGACCAGTGCCGCACCGGTCACCAGGCGCAGCACGCCCCAACCCCAGGCGTTCAACCAGATCGGATGCAGCAACACCGCAATGGCTGCCAGCGCCGCATAAAACGCAAATGCGCGGATGTGCCCGATGCGGCGAATCAGCGGCGGCGCGAAGAAGGTGCCGAGAAAGAATCCGGCGAAGTAGCCGGACATGATCAAGCCCAATGCACGTGCATCGAAGCCAGCCTGATCGCCGCGCACAGCGAGCAGCGTGCCAAGCAAGCCGCTACCGGTGAGCAGCAGGGCAACGCCGAGCAATAAGGCAGTCAGCCGCACCATGGATGCGGCCCTCGTGGGGGGAAAGGCGCGTCGATCACGCGTTCGAGTGTAACAGCCGCGCTGGTGCGGCTCGATCGATGGGACTCGCATAACGCGATCATGGAATGCTCGATGAGCAGGTCGGTTGTGGAGTGGGGCCGCGCAACATCGCCATGTATGGGCGTGGACGTAGATCTGCTTCGATCCGAGTGCCAGCTCTGCGCTGGTGAAGGAGATCCGCCGGAAGTGCAGGTTCAAGACGCCTGCAAAAGCCGCGCCGTATGAGATGAGGAGGCCTTCAGATGAGGAGGCCCTCTAGGCCGCAATTGACGCGCTGGCCGAAGCGTCTTCGTCGACGCAGCGCATTCGCTCGTCGTGTCCATGCGGCCGCCAGCGGCCAGCACGCCAGACGCCCCAGCTTCACAAGAGGCCGGACGCACCGCGCGCGAATCGGCAGTGGGCCGGCAACTGCCGGGCACTGTCCGCCTGCCCGGCTCTGTGTCGGTGCGATTCGATCATTGCGCCGACACGCCCGCATCCGTCTAGAATCTGCGCCCTTGCGTCGTCTTCAGCGGATCTGTCATGCCCATCTACGCGTTCCAGTGCACCACCTGCGGCCATTCGTTCGACCGCCTGCAGAAGATGGCCGACCCCGATCCGCAGACCTGCCCGGCCTGCGCGGCGGCCACGATCAAGCGCCAGATCACCGCGCCCTCGTTCCGCCTGTCCGGCAGCGGCTGGTACGAGACCGACTTCAAATCGGCGGGCGAGAAGAAGAAGAACCTCACCGAGAGCAGCAGCGCCGGTGGCGATGCCAAGCCGGCGGCGGCCGCCGAGAGCAAGCCTGCTGCCAAGCCCGCGGCCGACCCCGCCTGAGCCGGACCAGCGCGCCGCAGCCGCTGGCAGGGCGGAAGTCACAACCCTTGGACCCAGCCGCGCGCGGCGCGCCCATTCGCGGCCTCAACGCGCCTCGAAGCGTGCCCGGCAACCGTCGTTGACCCACACCGTCGCGCGGCGGTCGTCGTACCCCCAACTGCGGCCTTCCTCGCAGCGGGTGTCGGACAGCTGGCGGGTCAGCACCGGGCGGCCATAGCGGCCATCCCAGCCGCAGGTACGCAGGCGGCGGTCGTCGCTGGCGCAGGTGATGGCGTAATCGTTGCGCGGGCGGTCGTCGCGGCCACCGTAGCCGCCGTCACCCCGGTCCCAGCCGTCACCGCGGGCCTGTGCAAATTCGCCCCGGCAGCCGTCGTCCACCCAGATCCGTCCACCTTCCTGGCGCCAGTTGCGGCCTTCCACGCAGGGCGTGTTGGAAAGTTGGCGCACCAACATGGCGCGGCGCCAGCCGGTGTCGCAGATTTTCTGGCGCTGGTCGTTGCTTTCGCAGCGTACCGTCCCAGCGACCCCGCCGAAGCCGCCACCTGGGCCATTGCCGCCGCCCCAGCCGCCGTTGCGGCCTTCGACAAAGCGACCGCGACAGCCATTGTCCACCCAGATCCGGCCGCGATCGCTGCCCCAGTTACGGCCTTCGATACAGCGTGTGCCGGAGATGTTTTCCACCAGCACAGCGCGGCCGCGGAATGGGGTATCGCACTCGCGGCGGCGGTTGTCGTTGCTGGAGCAGGTGATGGTGGGGCCGTCCCAGCCGCGTTCCTGCGCGCTGGCGGTGGCGCCGGCAAACGCGCCGGTCAGGGTGATCAGGCCGAAGCCGGAGAGCAGCAGGGCAGTGCGCAGCATCGTGTCGTCCTTGGTGCAGAAGGGGCGTGGCGCCTATTCAGCCGGGCGCTGACTTAAGCGCCGGTGAGCGCCTGCGCATTTGCTCCTGCCGCCCGCCGGCCCCAGAATATCCGGCTTTCCGGCGCTGTCCTGTGTCGGGTTTTCAGCGGAGCTTTCGATGCGTACCCACTTCTGCGGCCTGGTCGATGAGACCTTGATCGGCCAAACCGTCACTCTCGCCGGCTGGACCGACGTGGCCCGTAACCTGGGCGGGGTGTGCTTCATCGACCTGCGCGACCACGAAGGCATCGTGCAGGTGACGGTGGAACCGGTGGCCGGCGACGACGCCAGCGCAGAGCTGTTCAAGGTGGCCGCCAGCCTGGGCTACGAGGACGTGTTGCAGGTCGAAGGTGTGGTGCGCGCGCGCCATGCGGTCAACGACAAGCTGCGCACCGGCAAGGTCGAAGTGATCGCCACCCGCATCAGCATCCTCAACAAGGCTGCGCCGCTGCCGTTCCATGCGCACGAAAACCCGGGCGAAGAAACCCGCCTGAAGTACCGCTATCTCGACCTGCGTCGCCCGGAAATGCAGCGCATGCAGCGTACCCGCATCAAGCTGGTGCAGGCGCTGCGCCGGCATCTGGATGCGCGCGACTTCCAGGACATCGAGACCCCGATCCTGACCAAGGCCACCCCCGAAGGCGCACGCGACTTCCTGGTGCCGGCGCGCATGCATCCGGGCGAGTTCTATGCCTTGCCGCAGAGCCCGCAGCTGTTCAAGCAGATCCTGATGGTGGCCGGCTTCGACCGCTACTACCAGATCGCGCGCTGCTTCCGCGACGAAGCGCTGCGCGCCGACCGCCAGCTGGAATTCACTCAGCTCGACATGGAATTCGCCTTCGTGCGCGAGCGCGACGTGCAGGATTTCGTCGAAGACATGATCCGCGCCATCTTCAAGGAAGTGGTGGATGTCGAGCTGGCCGTGCAATTCCCGCGCATGACCTGGGCCGAGGCGATGCGTCGCTATGGTTCGGACAAGCCGGACCTGCGCATCGCGCTGGAACTGGTCGACGTGGCCGAGCTGGTCAAGACCAGCGAATTTCCGGTGTTCACCGCCGCCGCCAACGATGCCGACGGCCGCGTCGCTGCGCTACGCATTCCCGGTGGCGCCAGCTTGTCGCGCAAACAGATCGACGAGTACGCCGCGCACGCTGCCAAATACGGCGCCAAGGGCCTGGCCTACATCAAGCTGTCGGAGAGCGGCGAAGTCAGCTCGCCGATCGCCAAGTTCTTCTCCGAAGAGGCCTTTGCCGCGCTGCTCAAGCACGTGGGTGCCGGCAACGGCGACATCGTGTTCTTCGGTGCCGGCGGCTACACCAAGGTGTCCGACTTCATGGGCGCGCTGCGGTTGAAGGCCGGCAAGGACTTCAAGCTGATCGCCGATGGCTGGGCGCCGCTGTGGGTCACCGACTTCCCGATGTTCGAATGGGACGACGAAGCGCAGCGCTACGTCGCCCTTCATCACCCCTTCACCGCGCCGGCGGTGGACGATATCGCCGACCTGCGCGCCAACGCCCGCACCGCGGTCTCGCGCGGTTACGACATGGTGCTCAACGGCAATGAAATCGGCGGCGGCTCGATCCGTATCCACCGCCCGGACATGCAGAGCGCGGTGTTCGAGTTGCTCGGCATCGGCGCAGAAGAAGCGCGTGCCAAGTTCGGCTTCCTGCTGGATGCGCTCAACTACGGCGCACCGCCGCACGGTGGCATCGCCTTCGGCATCGACCGGATCGCTGCATTGATGGCCGGCACCGACTCCATCCGCGACGTCATCCCCTTCCCCAAGACCACCGGCGCGCAGGACCTGATGACCGACGCCCCGTCGCCGATCGCCGCAGACCAACTTGCCGAAGTGCACGTGCAGGTCCGCCCCAAGCAGGTCTGACCCGCCATCGAACACGGCCACGCCCAGCGCGTGGCCGTGTTGTTTATGCGCAGCGAGCAACATGTTGGGAAAGGCGTTGCTTGGCTAATCTGCGCCGCGCTCAACGCCCGTATCGAAGGGCTGCACGGGCAGCGTGGCGCACAGCAGGTGCGTCTCCCAGTCAGTCACGCATTACGCTTTCCTGGAACCTTGGCGGTCGTGTAGGAACTGCGCGCAGGCGCCAACATGCGATGCAGTCCGCTTTCCTTGCGCGAGCAATACGCCGGCGCACAGGGTGCTAGGGCCTCCTGGTGCTCAGACCCGCAGTTGGGCATGCGCATCAGTGCGCGATAGCCAGGATGCTCTCCGATTCTCGATTCTCGATTCCCACTTGCAGCAGCGCCGCCGCATGCGAGAAGCTGCCCCGTCCACTTGCCAGAGGGGCCCGCATGACCCGCATTCGCCGCGCCACGCCGGACGATGCCGAAGCGCTGTCGCTTCTGGCCGCACAGACCTTTACCGAAACCTTCGGGCATCTGTATCCGCAAGAAGACCTGCATGGTTTTCTGGAAGAGACCTATGCCGTGGAGCGCGCGCGCATCGTGCTGGCGCATCCGGACTACGCGATCTGGTTGCTGGAGATGGACAATCTGCTGGTCGGCCACGCCGCTGCCGGCCCGTGCGGCCTGCCGCACGATGAGGTCCGCCCCGGCGACGGGGAACTCAAGCGCCTGTATCTGTTGAAGGACTACCAGAGCAGCGGCTGGGGCAGCCGGCTGTTCGAAACCACACTGGAATGGCTCGAACGCGACGGCCCACGCACCCTGTGGATCGGTGTGTGGTCGGAGAATTTCGGCGCGCAGCGCTTCTACGCCCGCTACGGCTTCGAAAAGGTCGGCGAATACGACTTCCCGGTCGGCAAGATCGTCGACCGCGAGTTCATCCTGCGCCGCAAGCCGATCGTTGCGGCCGGCTGAGCCCGGCGCCCGCACGAGGTGATGCGGCATTGTGCCCGTGGTGCGCGACGCTTGCCGCAAGATCGGCGCAGCGCATGCGCGCGATCGGCACCCGCCATGTTCCCGGCAGCGCGTGTGCGCCTCAGACACGCGCCTGACGTCCGCCTCCCATCCCGGTAACCACGCCTTTGTCCAGCCCATCGTCCGCCATCCCGGTCATTCCCCGGCGCAGTCCGCGCAAGCACGCGGTCGCCGCCACCGCCGACGTGTTGCTGGTGCACGGCATCTGGAATACCGCGCACTGGCTGTTCCCGCTCGCGCGCCGGATGCGCGCCGCTGGGCTGGCGCCGGCGTTGTTCGGCTATGCCAGCGTGCTCGGCGGGCCGGCGCAGGCCGTGCCGCGCTTGATCGAACGCCTGCGCACCAGTCGCGCGCAATTGCTGGTCTGCCACAGCCTGGGGGGGCTGATGGCTTTGCAGGCCTTGTGCGAGGCCCCCGACCTGCCGGCGCGTCGCGTGGTCTGCCTGGGCTCGCCCCTGTGCGGCAGCGCCGCCGCGCGCGGGCTGGCGCGGCGCGGCGGCGTCTGGGCGATGGGCCGCAGTGCCGCCCTGCTGCAGCAAGGGTTTGCGCGCTGGGACGGGCCGGCCGAGATCGGTCAGGTGGCCGGGTGCGTGCCGCGCGGCGTCGGTCGCTGGCTGGCGCCGCTGGCCGAGGGCTCGGACGGTACGGTCGCGTTGGCCGAAACCCGTTTGCCGGGGCTGCGCGACCACTGCGTGGTGCAGGCCAGCCACAGCGGCCTGTTGCGCTCGCCCGAGGCCGCCGCCCAGGCATTGGCCTTCCTGCGCACCGGCCGCTTTCAGTCGTGAACATGCGCTGGCGGATGTTGTGGCCCCGGTGAGGGCAGGCAATCAGGTAAAATCCGCGCCCTGTCATCCAAGCCAGTCTGGAACCACCCATGGGTAGAGGCCCCTCCATCGAAGGCCGCAAGAACGCCTCCGACGCCAAACGCGGCAAGATGTTCACCAAGATCATCCGCGAGATCAGCGTTGCCGCGCGCGCTGGCGGTGGCGATCCGTCCAACAACCCGCGCCTGCGCACGGCCATGGACAAGGGCCTGTCGGCGAACATGTCCAAGGACGTGATCGAACGCGCCATCAAGAAGTCCACCGGCGAGCTGGAAGGCGTGGAATACGAAGAAGTCCGCTACGAGGGCTATGCGCCCGGCGGCGTGGCGGTGATCGTGGACTGCCTGACCGACAACCGTGTGCGCACCGTGGCCGACGTGCGCCATGCTTTCAGCAAATGCGGCGGCAACATGGGCACCGAGGGCTCGGTGGCTTTCATGTTCAAGCGCCTGGGCGTGCTCAGCTTTGCCGCCGGTAGCGATGAGGACACCCTCACCGACGCGGCCATCGACGCCGGTGCCGACGACGTGGTGGTCTACCCGGAAGACGGCGCCATCGACGTGCTCACCGCCCCGGACGCCTTCGCCCAGGTCAGGGACGCCCTGGCCGCCGCCGGCCTGGAGCCGGCCCACGCCGAGATCACCTTCCGCGCGGAAAACGACATCGCCGTCGACGGCGACACCGCCGTGCAGGTCCGCAAGCTGCTCGACATGCTCGAAGACCTGGACGATGTCCAGGACGTCTATTCGAACGTCGATCAAGCGGCGCTTGGCGCGTAAGCGCCGGGAATCGGGAATGGAGAATCGGGAATTGAACACGCCGCATCTGGCACCGCCCAGTGTCTCCGGGCAAGCCAGGAGGCAGCTCTACCCATTCCCGATTCCCAACTCCCCATTCCCGGCCGCTCGATGACCCGCATCCTGGGCATCGATCCCGGTTCGCAGCGCACCGGCATCGGCATCATCGACATCGACGAGGGCGGTCGCAGTCGGCATGTGCACCACGCGCCGCTGCTGCTGCTGGGCGAGGGCGATTTCTCGCAGCGGCTCAAGCGCCTGCTGCACGGGCTGGGTGAGCTGATCGAGACCTACCGGCCGGATGAGGTGGCGATCGAAAAAGTGTTCATGGGCAAGAGTGCCGCTTCGGCGCTCAAGCTCGGCCACGCGCGCGGCGCGGCAATCTGCGCGGTCGTCATGCGCGATCTGCCGGTACATGAGTACGCGGCCACCGAGGTCAAGCTGGCGCTGGTCGGCAAAGGCGGCGCGGACAAGGTGCAGGTGCAGCACATGGTCGGCATCATGCTTAACTTGAAAGGCAAGCTGCAGCCCGACGCCGCCGACGCATTAGCGGTCGCCATCACTCACGCCCACGTGCGCGCGACCGCGCAACGCCTGGGCGTCAATACCCAACAGGCCTGGAGCCGCAAGAAATGATGATCGGGATTCGGGAGTCGGGATTGGGGATTTGCAACAGCGACTCTGCGCGCGCTGTGCCGCTTCGGTGGTGCGCAGCCATCGTTGACGGCTGCGAGGGATCTTGCCAATCCCCAATCCCCAATTCCCAATCCCGGCACCGCCAGGGCGGTGCCCAATGATCGGCCGTCTGCGCGGGATCCTGGCCTACAAGCAGCCGCCGTGGCTGGTGATCGACGTGGGCGGGGTGGGGTATGAGCTGGAGGCGCCGATGAGCACCTTCTACGACCTGCCCGATGTCGGTCGCGACGTGATCCTGTTTACCCATTACGCGCAAAAGGAAGACAGCGTGTCGCTGTACGGCTTTCTGCGCGAGGGCGAGCGACGGCTGTTCCGCGACGTGCAGAAGGTCACCGGCATCGGCGCCAAAATCGCGCTGGCGGTGCTGTCTGGCGTGACCGTGGACGAATTCGCCCGCCTGGTCACCAGCGGCGACATCACCGCGCTGACCCGCATCCCTGGCATCGGCAAGAAGACTGCCGAGCGCATGGTGGTGGAGCTGCGCGACCGCGCGGCCGACTTCAGCAGCGGCGCGCCGATCACCGGTCAGCTGGGGCCGGACGCTATCTCCGAAGCCACCGTGGCCTTGCAGCAACTGGGCTACAAGCCGGCCGAAGCCGCCCGCATGGCGCGCGAGGCCGGGGCAGAAGGCGACGAAGTGGCCACCGTCATTCGCAAGGCGCTGCAAGCCGCGCTGCGTTGAGCGCAGCCCCACATCACTGCACCGCCGCCAAGCGGGCGCGGCCGGCACTCGGAATCGGCTGGGGCGGCTCGTACACTGCGTGTCCTTGTCCGTGGCCCGCCCGTACGTTGGTAGCCTGCGCCGTTATCGCAGATGCCGTTGGCAGGCGCTGTGTCCCTCATCTTCTTCACGCTGTCTGGCGAAAACTGCTCACCTAATGTCCCACACCCCTACACCAGCAGCCGGCGCCGGCCACGCGCCCGCCAACAGCCAAACCGCCTTGGTCATCGGCGCAATCGGTGTCGTCTTCGGCGATATCGGTACCAGCCCGCTGTACACCCTGAAGGAGGCGTTTTCGCCGCACTACGGGTTGACCCCGGACCACGACACCGTGCTGGGCATCCTGTCGCTGGTGTTCTGGGCGCTGATGCTGGTGGTCACGCTCAAATACGTCACCGTGATCATGCGCGCCGATAACGACGGCGAGGGCGGCATCATGGCGCTCACCGCGCTGGCGCAACGCACGCTGCCGGGCGGTTCGCGCTCGATGTATGTGGTCGGTATCCTCGGCATCTTCGGTGCCTCGCTGTTCTTCGGCGACGGCGTCATCACCCCGGCCATCTCGGTGCTGTCGGCGGTGGAGGGCCTGGAGGTGGCAGCGCCCAAACTCGAACCGTTCGTCGTGCCGATCACCCTTGTGGTGCTGAGCATGCTGTTCCTGGCCCAGCGCTACGGCACCGAGCGTGTGGGCAAGGCGTTCGGGCCGATCACCCTGGTCTGGTTCTTCGCGTTGGGCGCGATCGGCGTCTACAACATGGCGCGTGCACCAGAAGTACTGCATGCGCTGAACCCGTGGTGGGGTGTGCGTTTCTTCGCCGAACACAACTGGCATGCGGTGTTCGTGCTCGGCGCAGTGGTGCTGGCAGTGACTGGCGGCGAGGCGCTATACGCGGACATGGGCCACTTCGGCGCCAAGGCGATCCGTCGTTCCTGGCAGTTCGTGGTGCTGCCGATGCTGACCCTGACCTACCTGGGACAGGGCGCGCTTGTGCTGCGCGATCCCGCCGCGGTCAGCAATCCGTTTTACGAAGCAGTGCCCGAGTGGGCCCTGTACCCGATGATCGTGCTGGCTACCGCGGCCACGGTGATCGCCTCGCAGGCGCTGATTACCGGCGCCTATTCGGTGGCCAGCCAGGCCATGCAGCTGGGTTACATCCCGCGCATGCACATTCGCCACACCTCGCACTCCACCATCGGCCAGATCTACGTGCCAGCGGTGAATTGGTGCCTGCTGGCGCTGGTGGCGGTGGCGGTGATCGGTTTCGGTGATTCGGCCTCGCTGGCGACCGCTTACGGCGTCTCGGTGACCGGGACCATGCTGATCACCACCGTGTTGATGGTCATCTATGCGCGTGCCAATCCGCGCGTGCCGACGCCGCTGCTGTGGCTGTTCGCGCTGGTGTTCCTGGCAGTTGACTGTGCGTTCTTCTACGCCAATATCATCAAATTCCTGGACGGCGCCTGGTTCCCGCTGCTGCTGGGCCTGATCCTGTTCACGCTGATGCGTACATGGCGCCGCGGCCGCAAGCTGTTGCACGACGAGATTCGCAAGGACGGCATCAAGCTCGATACCTTCCTGCCAGGGCTGATGCTGGCGCCGCCCGTGCGTGTGCCCGGTACGGCAGTGTTTCTCACCGCCGACCCGATGGTGGTGCCGCATGCGCTGATGCACAACCTCAAGCACAACAAGGTGCTGCACGAGCGCAACGTGTTCCTGACCGTCGAGACCCTGCAGGTGCCGTACGCGGCCGCCGGGAAACGGCTGCAGATCGACGCGATTGGCGACGAGTTCTACCGCGTGCATGTGCGATTCGGTTTCATGGAGACTCCGGACGTGCCGCTGGCACTCATGCGCTCCTGCGACCAGGGTGGGATCTATTTCGATCCGATGGACACCACCTATTTCGCCAGCCGCGAAACCATTGTGGCCAGCGCCAATCGCGGCATGCCGATCTGGCGCGACAAGCTGTTCGCGCTGATGCATCGCAATGCCGCCCCGGCCACCGGCTTCTTCCGCATCCCCGGTAATCGCCTGGTCGAACTGGGCGCGCAAGTGGAGATCTGAGCGTGGCCGCGCACACATGGATGGTCTACGGCCGCGCACCGACGCTGGAAACGTTCTGGGACGAAGCGCTGAATCTCGGGCGCGTACCGGCGAGCGAGGCCGCCATCGCCGCCGCGCAAGCGCGGCTCGAGGTGCGTCTGCCGGCGTGGCTGCGCAGCCTGTATGCGCGCCATGACGGCGGCGCGGTGCAGATGGCCCGTGGTCAGTCGCTTGAGGAACCAGGCAACTGGCTCAAGGCCGAATGGCTGATCCCGCGTGCACGCCTGCTTGGCAGTGCGGAATTGTTTTCCTTCGCGCAGGTGCGCGCGCGCGAGGACTACCGCGACGACGCATTTGCCGGTCTGGCCGCCGGTGGCGACGACCGCCGCCTGGTCGTCATTGCCGCCGACCACCGCTCACCCAGCCGGGCCTTGTGTCTGGATTACTCCGAGCCGGAGGCCGAGCCCACCCTGGTCTATGTCGATGCCGGTGGGAACCGTCGGCTGATCGTGTTCGAAGACGTGGACGCGTTGCTGTCGCAGCTGGTCGATGTGGTGTATTGGTCGCCTGCATTACAGGCCAGGCACGATGAGAGCGAGCGCGTGCGCTGGCAGCCTCAGCCGCCGGCATTGCGCACGTTCTGGAGCGGGCCCGGGCACTGGAACGCAACCGCGGCGGCTGCAGGCGCCGATGCGCTGGCCGCTGCCGAAGCGCGGCTGGGCCTGCGCCTGCCGGCGTTGTTCAAGCAGCTCTACAGTGTCCAGGATGGCGGCGATACCCGCTGGTGCTGGGTGCCGCGGACCCGCTTTCCCGCCGATCTTTACGTGGATTGGGAATGCGTGCTGGTGGATCGGTATCTGTCGCCGCTGGCGAAGATCGGCAGCCTGCTGGATCTGGCCGCTGCCTTCGAAGACCCGGACGACTTCAGTGCGGCGGCGTCCCTGCATGCCGGTCTGGACCAGGTGCTGGTGCTGTCGTGCCACAACGTCGATTGCCTGCTGTGCCTGGACTATCGCGCGCGCGGCCCGCAGTGCGAGCCGGACGTGGTGTATTTCGATCGCTGGGAGGGACTGGTCCCGACGTGGTGCGCGCCGAGCTTCGACGCGTTCTTCAGCGTGCTGCGGCAGGCCGATCTTGATTGCTAGATGCTGCGCCGCCCGCGCGCGGCATGCGAAGATGGCGGGATGACCGAACAGCGCATCATCGCCAGCAGCTCCACCCGCGAAGACGATGCCGCCGATGCGAGCATTCGCCCCAAGCGCTTGGCCGATTATCTCGGCCAACAGCCGGTGCGCGAGCAGATGGAGATCTACATCCAGGCGGCCAAGGCGCGCGGCGAGGCGATGGATCATGTATTGATCTTCGGCCCGCCCGGCTTGGGCAAGACCACACTCAGCCACGTGATCGCCAACGAGTTGGGCGTGAGCCTGCGCGTGACCTCCGGCCCGGTGATCGAAAAGGCCGGCGATCTGGCCGCGCTGCTGACCAACCTGCAGCCGCACGATGTGTTGTTCATCGACGAAATCCATCGCCTCTCGCCGGTGGTGGAAGAAGTGCTGTATCCGGCGATGGAAGATTTCCAGATCGACATCATGATCGGCGACGGCCCGGCCGCGCGGTCGATCAAGATCGATCTGCCGCCGTTCACCCTGATCGGCGCCACCACGCGTGCCGGCTTGCTGACCGCGCCATTGCGTGACCGCTTCGGCATCGTGCAGCGGCTGGAGTTCTATTCGCCGCAGGAACTCACTCGCATCGTGATCCGCTCGGCGGCGATCCTGGGCATCGACTGCACACCCGAAGGTGCCGCGGAAATCGCACGCCGCGCACGCGGTACCCCGCGTATCGCCAACCGGCTGTTGCGGCGCGTGCGCGACTACGCACAGGTCAAAGCGGCCGGGCATATCGATTTGCCGGTGGCGCAGGCGGCCATGCAAATGCTCAAGGTCGACCCGGAAGGGTTTGACGAGCTCGACCGTCGCATGTTGCGCACCATCGTCGAACATTTCGACGGCGGCCCGGTCGGCGTGGAATCGTTGGCCGCCTCGCTGTCGGAAGAGCGCGGCACGCTGGAAGACGTGATCGAGCCCTATCTGATCCAGCAGGGCTTTCTGATCCGCACCGCGCGCGGCCGCATGGTCACGACCAAGGCCTATCTACATCTGGGCCTGAAGCCGCCGCGCGACCGCGCCCCGGGCATCGGCGAACCGGGAGACCTGTTTTGATGGCTGTTTGCCTGCCCACGTGGGCCATCTCGACCAGAAACGGCTGCCCATGACCACCGATTCCCGATTCCCATCCCCCGATTCCCCGTCCATATTCAGTTGGCCGACACGCATCTACTGGGAAGATACCGACGCCGGCGGGGTGGTCTACCACGCGCGCTACGTCGCCTTCATGGAACGTGCGCGCACGGAGTGGATGCGCGCGCTCGGTTACGGGCAGGAGCGCATGCGCCAGGACCACGGTCTGGTGTTTGCGGTCCGCTCGATGCAATTGGATTTCCTCAAGCCGGCCCGGCTCGACGACGCGCTGTCAGTGTCGGCGGTGCTGCTGCGATGCAGACGGGCCAGCCTGCTGTTCGCGCAATCGGTCCGTCGCGAAGGCGAAGTGCTGCTGACCGCCGAGGTGCGCATTGCCGCACTGGATGCCAGCGACTTCCGCCCGCGTGGCATGGACGATGCGCTGTATGACGTGTTGAAAGCTTTAGAAACCACAGAATCCGATTACTGAGGAACGAACGGATGTCGATTGCATTGCTCCTGGCCCTGCAGGACACGGTAGTGGAAGCACTACCGCAGGACGTCGCCGCTGCTGCGGCGCAGACCGCCAGCGTGGCGCACAACAGCAGCATCAACTATGTAGACCTGATCCTGCGCGCCAGTATCCCGGTCAAGATCATCGTGCTGCTGCTGCTGATCGGCTCGTTCATCAGCTGGGTGATCATTTTTCGCAAGGCGCGTGCATTCAAGCAGGCCAATCGCGAGGCGGACGAGTTCGAAAACCGCTTCTGGTCCGGTGCGGATCTGGCCAAGCTGTACGCCTCGGCAACCGACCGCAACCGGACCGTCGGCGGTCTGGAGTCGATGTTCGAAAGCGGCTTCCGCGAGTTCTCACGTCTGCGCGACCGTCGCCGTCTGGATGCACGCGTGCAGCTGGAAGGCGCGCAGCGTGCCATGCGGACCGCCTTCACCCGCGAAGTCGATCAGCTTGAGCGCAATCTCGAACTGCTGGCCAACATCGGTTCCACCGCGCCGTACGTCGGCCTGGTCGGCACCGTGTTCGGCATCATGGTGACCATGCACGACATGGTCAGCAGCGGCGAGCAGGCCGGTATCGCTGCGGTCGCACCGGGTATTTCCGAAGCGCTGTTCGCCACCGCCATCGGCCTGTTCGTGGCGATCCCGGCCGTGTGGGCCTACAACCGCTTCACCACCCGCGTGGAACGGCTGTCGGTGCGCTACGAAACCTTCGCCGACGAGTTCAGCTCCATCCTGCAGCGGCAGGCTGGCGCGGACGAGTGATGCGCGCTCCCGGCACGCCCGCGCATTGCGCTACGCGGGACGTGGTCGGGAGAGCCAATCGCGTCGGTGCGCAGCGCCACGTGCAGGTGCCCTCACCCGGACACCGTGCGACCACGCTGCCAGCCGGCGCCGAGGACTAATTAGGAACGTTTCGCGATGATCTCCGGTATTTCCCGCCGTAAGAAGCGCAAGCTCAAATCCGACATCAACGTCGTGCCGTATATCGACGTGATGCTGGTGCTGCTGATCATCTTCATGGTGACCGCACCATTGCTGACCCTCAGCACCGACGTCAGTCTGCCCAGCTCGCGCGCCAAGGCGCTGGAGAGCAAGCAGGACCCGGTCGTGGTGGTGGTCGCCGCCGATGGCAAATTGGCCCTGCAACTGCCCAAGGGCAAGCCGCAGGCGATGGACGTGGCCGCGCTGCAGGCGCAGCTGGCTGCCATCTTGGCGCAAGACAAGGATGCGCGTGTGGTGGTCGCAGGCGATCGCGCCGCGTCGTACCAGAAGATCATGGACGCCATCGATGTGCTCAAGCAGGCCAAGGTCGAGAAGGTGGGCCTGATTTCCGACTCCGGCGGCACTGCAGGCAGCGATGCACGCTGACGCACTCCCTACGCAGACGGCGCGCGATGACGGCTGGTTTCGACCGGTCGTCCTGGCATTGGTCGTGCACGTGCTGGTCGCGCTGGTGTTTATCGCCGGCTGGCTGTGGTCGCCTGAACGCTCGGTCGAACCGGCCGCCGGCGACCCCAGCATGGAGGCGTCGCTGGACGTGTCCGCCGCTGATGCACGGGTTGCACGCCAGGCATTGAAGGCCACGCCGGTCGAAACGCCGCCACCGCCGGCGCCATTGCCCGAACCCGCGCCGGAAGACAGCGTGCCACCGCCGCAGCCGATTCCCGAGACGCGTCCGCAGGATGCGCCCACGCCACAGCAGGCGCAGGCGCAGGAGCGTGTCGCTCAGCCCGACAAGGTCGACCAAGATCGGGTCGACGCATTGGCCATTTCCGCCGAAAAGGCCAAGCAGGAACAGGAAGCCAAGCGCCGTCAGGAGCAGATCGATCTGACCGAGCGCAAGCGCCAGGAAGAGGCCGAGCAGAAATTGCGCCTGGCCAAGCAGCAGGAAGAAGCCGACGCCAAGAAGAAGCAGGCGGCCGCGCAGCAGGCGGCCGAAGACGCCGAACGCCAGAAGAAGATCGCCGACATCCGTCGTCAGCGCGCGCAAGCCGATAAGGAAATGGCGCTGGCCGAGCAAAAGCTGCGCCAGGTTGCTGCCGCACGTGCGCAGCAGGCCTCTGCGGCGGCCGCGACCAGCGCGCAGCCGACCGCAGGGCAGGGTGGTACCAGCACCGATCTGTCGGCCAAGTACGCGGCGGCGATCCAGCAGAAGGTGTTGGCGCAGTGGGTGCGCCCACCGTCGGTGCCGCCGGGCCAGAAGTGCACGATCAACATCCGTCAGTTGCCGGGCGGCAGCGTGATGGAGGCCAAGGTCGCGCCGGGCTGCCCCTACGACGAGGCCGGTCAGCGCTCGATCGAGGCGGCCGTGTTGAGTGCCCAGCCATTGCCATACCGTGGGTTTGAATCGGTGTTCCAGCGCAATCTGACCTTCGTATTCACCGCGCAGGATCAGTAATGATCGTCGTCGGGTTGCGGCTGCCATCGGCGCCGCAGCCTGATGCGGTGGAAGGGGTGCTGGTCCCGGTGCGCGCACTGCCACCCCAAAAGGCAGCGTGCGAGCGGCACGCCATGGCGATTGTTCAAGGGTGCCGCCCACGTTGCTACACGATCGCTCGCTCCATGTTCACGCCAACTCATTCACGATTGCGCGTATGTTCACTCGTTGATTGCTATCCCTTGCACACTTTTCCTGCCCGATCCGAGCCGTCCATGAAGAAACCGCTGCGTTGGCTAGCTGCCTTGACCGCCCTGTTGTTGCCGCTGAGCGCGCTCGCCCAGCAGCAAGGCCTCACCATCGATATCGTCGGCGGTAGCGCTTCGGCCACGCCGATCGCTGTCATCCCCATGCCGTATCAAGGCTCCGGTACCGCGCCGCAGACCGACGTGTCTGCCGTGGTCGGCGCAGACCTGGACCGTTCCG
This sequence comes from Xanthomonas prunicola, assembly GCF_002846205.1. Classification (GTDB taxonomy): domain Bacteria; phylum Pseudomonadota; class Gammaproteobacteria; order Xanthomonadales; family Xanthomonadaceae; genus Xanthomonas; species Xanthomonas prunicola. The sequence continues at coordinate 596,061 of NZ_PHKV01000001.1, read as the reverse complement.
GCCAGTTCCGCACGCTGCCTGCCGCGCAGATCGTCGAAAAGCCGACCCGTGGCACCGAGGTGCAGTTCCAGACTTGGCGCACTCTCAAGCAGAACTACATCGTGGTCGGCCGCGTCATGGACGCTGGTGAGGGCGCCTACCGCGTGGAGTACGAGCTGTTCGATGTCGCGAAGGGCGAGCGCATGCTGGGCCTGGCGATGACCGCGCGTGCTAACGCAATGCGCGATGTCTCGCACCAGATGGCTGATGCCATCTACGAAAAGATCACCGGCGTGCGCGGCGCGTTCTGGACCCGCATTGCCTACGTGACCGCCAGCGGCAAGGGCGGCGCCATGCGTTATGCGCTGATGGTTGCCGATTCGGATGGCTACAACCCGCAGACCATCGTGCGGTCGGCCGAACCGTTGCTGTCGCCGAACTGGAGCCCGGATGGCAAGAAGCTGGCCTATGTAAGCTTTGAGCGCGGCAATTCGTCGATCTACCTGCAGGACATCGCCACCGGCGCACGCGAACTGGTTTCCAGCTTCCGCGGCATCAACGGCGCACCGTCTTTCTCGCCGGATGGCCGTCGCCTGGCGCTGGCGCTGTCGCGCAGTGGCAATCCGGAAATTTACGTGATGGACCTGGGCAGCAAACAGCTGACCCAGCTCACCAATCACTTCGGCATCGACACCGAGCCGACCTGGGCTCCAGATGGCGGCAGCATCTACTTCACCTCTGATCGCGGCGGCCGTCCGCAGATCTACCAGGTGGCGGCCAGCGGCGGCAGCGCCAATCGCGTGACCTTCCAGGGCAATTACAACGCCACCGCCAGCGTGTCGTTCGACGGCAAGAAGATTGCCGTGGCACAGGGCAGTGGCAACACCTACCGCATCGCGATGATGGACCGCAGCCTGGGTTCGCCCAGCTGGAGCACGCTATCACCGGGTTCGCTGGACGAATCCCCGAGCTTCGCGCCTAACGCCAGCATGGTGTTGTACGCGGCACGCGAAGGCGGCCGCGGCGTGCTGTACGCCGTCTCTTCCGACGCTCGGGTTCGCCAGCGTCTGGTGCTGGCCGACGGCGATGTGAGAGAACCCGCATGGGGGCCTTACCGAACCGCGCATTAATGTTAATATTTCGCTGCGTTAAACCACTCATTGGCCCAGAGCCTCCATAGGTACCCCATGAACAAGTCCACCCGCGTCTTGCTTGTCTCCCTGCTGTCCGTCGCCGTGCTGGCTGGTTGCTCGAAGAAGGTGAAGGAAACTCCGCCTCCTGCAACTGATACCACCGCTGGTTCCTCGGTTCCCACCGGCCCGTCCACCTCTGGCCTGTACGGCCCGGGCGACCTGGATACCGATGCCTGCCTGCGTCAGCGCGTTGTCTACTTCGATCTGGATCAGGACTCCCTGAAGCCGGAATTCCAGGCCATCATGGCTTGCCACGCCAAGTACCTGCGCGACCGTCCTTCCTCGCGCATCACCCTGCAGGGCAATGCTGACGAGCGCGGTTCGCGCGAGTACAACATGGGTCTGGGCGAGCGTCGCGGCAATGCCGTGTCGTCGTCGCTGCAGGCTGCCGGTGGTTCGGCCAGCCAGCTGACCGTTGTCAGCTACGGCGAAGAGCGTCCGGTCTGCACTGAGTCGAGCGAAAGCTGCTGGTCGCAGAACCGTCGCGTCGAAATCGTGTACACGGCTCAGTAAGAAGCGATGCGCTTTCGAGTGACATCCCTGTTCGTCGCGGCGGCCCTTGTGGTCGCCGCGCCGGCATACGCGCAGCGAGCCAGTCTCGCTGATCGTGTGGCCGTGCTCGAGCAGCAGCAGGCCAATAGTCAGGCCAATAACGATCTCCTCAATCAGCTGCAGCAGGCACGTTCGGACCTGCAGGCGTTGCGGGCGACCGTCGAACAGCTGCAGCATGACAACGAGCAACTCAAGCAGCAGTCCAAGGACCAATATCTGGACCTGGACGGACGTCTGAATCGGTTGGAAGGTGCAGGTGGTGCGACTCCGCCATTGCCCCCAGCGACCGGCAGCGTCACTCCGGCCCCGGCACCTGCCGCGCGGCCTGCAGCGGCGGCAACTTCCGAGAAGCCGCCTACCGTCCATGGTGACCCAGGCACCCTGGCTGTCAGCAATGACGAACGTACTGCCTACAACGTCGCTTTCGATGCGTTGAAGAACGGCAAGTACGACGATGCCTCGCAGCTGTTTCTGAGCTTTCTGGAGCTCTATCCCAACGGCGTCTACACCCCCAATGCCTTGTATTGGCTGGGCGAGAGTTATTACGCCACCCGCAATTTCCAGCTTGCCGAGGCGCAGTTTCGCGATCTCGTCAGCCGTTATCCCACGCATGACAAGGCCGCTGGCGGCCTGTTGAAGCTCGGCCTGTCGCAGTACGGCGAAGGCAAGAACAACGAAGCGCAGCAGACCTTGCAGCAGGTCGCCTCGCAATATCCCGGTTCCGATGCGGCACGCGTCGCGCAGGAACGCCTGCAGTCCATCCGTCTCGGCCAGCAACTGCGCTGAGCCTGCGCGTCGGTGCCTGTCGGCACGGCGCATACTTTGCCCATGAACGCCGCCGCCGTCCCTAGTGAGATCATTCAATCGCCCTTGCCGCGATTGAAGATCACCGAAATCTTTTTGTCCTTGCAAGGCGAAGCCGAGGCCGCCGGCTGGCCGACGGTGTTCGTGCGCCTGACCGGCTGTCCGTTGCGCTGCCTGTATTGCGATACCGCTTACGCCTTCCATGGTGGTGAGTGGCATGACATCGACGCCATCGTCGCCGAAGTCGCCAGTCATGGCGTGCGCCATGTCTGCGTGACTGGCGGGGAGCCACTGGCGCAGAAGCGCTGTCTGGTCTTGCTGCAGAAACTCTGCGATGCCGGTTACGACGTGTCGCTGGAGACCTCCGGTGCGCTGGACGTGTCTGCCGTCGATCCACGCGTTTCGCGCGTGGTCGACGTCAAGACCCCCGCATCCGGCGAAGAAGCACGCAACCGCTGGGAAAACCTGCCGCTGCTGACCGCGCGCGACCAGATCAAGTTCGTGATCTGTAGCCGTGCCGATTACGACTGGTCGCGCGAGATCGTGGCTGCGCACGCGCTGCATCGCCGCTGCACGGTGTGGTTTTCGCCCAGCAAGAGTGAAGTCAGCCCGCGACAGCTCGCCGATTGGATCGTCGCCGACCGCCTGCCGGTGCGCTTCCAGATGCAGCTGCACAAGCTGCTTTGGAATGATGAGCCTGGGCGCTGAGAATCAAGCGCGCGGTAGCGTGACGGTACACCTGCGCCCGCACCCTTGCACGGTCGCCAGAATATTGCGCTATTGCGGCGTGGACGCCTTCCTGCGGAGCGATGAAAGTCGCTGAACGCTTTGCCAGAGATGGTGGGCCGTGATGGATTCGAACCATCGACCAAAAGATTAAAAGTCTTCTGCTCTACCGACTGAGCTAACGGCCCACTGACCCGACATTGCGTCGGGGTGCGCATTCTACCCTACGCGGGCATCAAGATAAAATGGCGTAGTGGGTGGGGTCGGGAATGCCGGCATCGGCGAAGCCGGCAGCGCGCAGGCGGCATGCGTCGCAGTGGCCGCAGGCTCGTCCTTCGGGGTCGGCACGGTAGCAAGAGACGGTGAGGCCGAAGTCCACGCCCAGGCGCACGCCTTCACGGACGATGTCGGCTTTGCTGAGGAACTGCAGCGGTGCGTGGACGCGCAGCCCTGCGCCTTCCACGCCTGCCTTGGTGGCCAGATTGGCCAACACTTCGAAGGCACGGACGAACTCGGGGCGGCAATCCGGGTAGCCCGAGTAGTCCACCGCATTGACCCCGCAAAACAGGTCATTTGCCCCGACGACCTCGGCCCAACCGAGCGCCAGCGACAGCATGATGGTGTTGCGCGCGGGCACATACGTGACCGGGATGCCGTCGCCACCGGCATCGGGGACGTCGATGTCGTCGGTCAGTGCCGAGCCGCCGATGCTGCGCAGGTCCACGTCGACCACCTTGTGCTCACTGATGCCCTGCGCGGCGGCAACGCGCGCGGCGGCATCCAGTTCCGAGGTGTGGCGCTGGCCATAGCGCACGCTCAGCGCATGGACGGCAAAGCCCTGTTCCTGCGCAAGTGCGATGACGGCGGCGGAATCCATGCCACCGGACAACAGAACAACGGCTTTTTTCATGACGAATCGGCAATCACTGCGGAATAGGGCCGAAGGCTATCAGGGACGGCGGTGCGGGGCGACCAGGCGGTCGATCAGTGGTCCGGAGTTGGGGAGTGAAGGTTCGGACGGCGGGGCACGGACGATTGGAATGTGCCTGTGCTATCGGTTCGGTTGCTGCCCGTTTTTTCCGGGCGGCGGCGCGCGCGTTACGCTCCATGGCACGTCAGATGCGCATGATCGGGCGTTCACGTGCGTCCATTTATCGTTCGCGTCAATTTCAGGACCATGACGCAATGGCCGAGCATCAGGAAGACGCAGCGAAGTCGCGCATTTATGAGGCCTTGCTACAGGCAACACCGGATCTTTTGTACGTATTCGACATCCAGCATCGCTTCGTCTACGCCAACCAGGCGTTGTTGACGATGTGGGGCATGCGCTGGGAAGACGCCTGTGGCAAAACCTGCCTGGAATTGGGCTACGAGCCCTGGCATGCGGCCATGCACGATGAAGAAATCGAGCGGGTGATCGCAACGCGCCAGCCGGTGCGCGGCGAAGTGCCATTCCCGCATACGATCAACGGCCTGCGTGTCTACGACTACATCTTCACTCCGGTGTTCGGGCCTGAGGGCAAGGTCGAAGCGATCGCCGGCGCTACGCGCGACATCACCGAGCACAAGCAGCACGAACAGCATCTGCAATTGTTGATCAACGAACTCAACCATCGGGTCAAGAATTCGCTGGTGATGGTGCAATCCTTGGCGCGGCAGTCGTTCACCAACGCCGCCAGTCTTGCCGACGCACAGGAAAAGCTCGATGCGCGCCTGCTGGCGCTATCGCGGGCACACGACACGCTCACGCGCGAGAACTGGGTCAGCGCCGACATGCTGGAGCTGACCCGCGACGCGGCCGCGCTTTACGAATCAAGCGAGAGTCAGCGTTTCACCCTGCGGGGCGGCTCGTGCCGGCTGGATCCGCGGCGCGCACTGGCGCTGTCGATGGCGCTGCACGAACTGTGCACCAATGCGCTCAAGCATGGCGCGTTGTCGTCGCCGGCTGGGAACGTGCTGGTGTCGTGGGAGCGCAGTACACGCGGCGAGCAGGAGCTGCTTGAGCTCGTCTGGCAGGAGGCGGGTGGGCCGCCCGTGCAGCCGCCCACGCGCAAGGGGTTCGGTACGCGTCTTCTGGAGCGTGGTTTGAAGCACGACCTCAAGGGCGAGGTCGATCTGTCCTTCGAACCGGCTGGCGTGTGCTTCCGTGTCTCCATTCCGTTGCCGCCCGAGCTTGCCGAGGCACATCCATGACCATGCGGGTGCTCCTGGTCGAGGACGAGTCGTTGGTGGCGATGCTGCTGGAGGATTGCCTGGCGGAGTTGGGCTATGAGGTTGCGGAAACCGTCGGCGACGTGGACGCTGCGCTGCAGGCAGTGCAGGCAGGCAATCTCGATCTGGCGCTGCTGGACATCAACCTGGGCGGCACCTTGTCGTTTCCGATTGCAGAAGAGCTGGACGCGCGCGGCGTGCCTTACATCTTCGTGACCGGCTACGCGCAGGGCGGGATTCCTGAAAAGTACCGGCATCGGCATGGGCTGCAGAAGCCTTTCCATTTGCGCGATCTGAGACACGCGCTATCGCTGTTGCAGCAGCGTAGTGCCGATTGATCCTTGGCAGGTATTGCCGCAGTTGGATGACATTGGTCGCGGGTGACGCATTCGTGGCACCGCTGCCATGAGATGGGCGCGGATGGCGCGTTTGGAATCGCCTCCTGCGCATTGCCTACGCACCGAGCACGCGGCGAACGTGTCAGCTGTAGCCAGCGGACGAATGGAGCCGGCACAGTCGGCGTGTCGCAGGTGCTGGCAGGCGGGCGATGCGCAGGCGATGATACTGGTGGGTGTCCTGGTTATCTGCTGCCACGCAGGCTGGTGGCAGCAGCTTCGCGCAGTGCCTGGCTGAGTTGCTGCAAGGCGTTCGAGCGCACAGCGGCGTACTGCCAGTACAGCGGAACATCGAGCCAGCGGGTGGGGTCGATGATGACGACCTGCTTGTTGCGGACCGCCGGTATCACCATCGCTTCGGGTGCCAGGCACCAGCCCAGCCCACGTGCAGCGGCTTCGACAAAGCCGGTGGAGGTGGGCAGGTAATGCGTGGGCGGGGCCAGCCGGGTGCGCGTGATGCGCTTGACGAAGCGCGCCTGCAAGGTGTCCTTACGATTGAACACCATCATCGGCGCTTGGCCCAGCGCGGCGGCCGTAAAGCCACCCTTGAAGTGCGCAGCGACGAACGCTGCCGATGCGACTGCGTGGTACCGCATCACGCCCAACGCATGGACATTGCAGCCCTGCAATGGCGTGCGCTCGGAGGTGACCGCTCCCAGCACGCTGCCAGTACGCAGTAATTCCAGGGTGTGATCCTGGTCGTCCATCTGCACATCGAACAGGAAGCCGTGCGTCTGGTGCAGCGACGACAGCGCCTGCAGGAACCAGGTTTGTAGCGAGTCGTCATTAACCGCGATGGCCAGGGTGCGTGGATGGCCAGCGACGCCATCGCCAGGCAGAAAGTCGGCAATCGCTTCGGCTTGGAGTACCTGCATGGGTTTGAGCCGGCGCAACAGCCGTTCGCCGGCCGGCGTTGGCCGGCAAGGCGTTTTGCGCATGACCAGTACCTGCCCCAGCCGATCTTCGAGTGCCTTGATGCGCTGGGAGATGGCCGAGGGCGTCACCGCCAGGCGCTGAGCTGCGGCGTCGAAGCTGCCTTCGTCCAGGACGGCTGCAAATGCGGCCAGTTGCGGATGTAGAAGATCCATGCCGTCTCGCACATTAGAAGATCTAAACAACATACAGATTATTTAGTTTTCCTAATGTTTGGCCATGTCAGACGATGCATGCCTCGCTCGGAGACAGCAGCATGATCGTTCAAGCAATACTGGCCGGCTTTCTCGCTGGTGCCGGCCTCATCGTCGCGATCGGCGCGCAGAATGCGTTCGTGCTGCGACAAGGGCTCAAGCGTCAGCACGTGGGGCTGCTGGTGACGACCTGCGTACTTGGGGATATCGCGCTGATACTGCTCGGTGTTGCCGGAATCGGCGTGCTGGTGCAGCAATGGTCTGGCCTGCTGCAGCTGCTGCGTTACGCGGGCGCCGCGTTTCTGGCGGTATATGGGTGGATGGCCGCAGGTCGTGCCTGGCGTGGAGATGCTGCAATGGCGCCCGCAGAACAGGGCGAAGAACAGTGGCAACGCGCCATGCTCACCTGCCTGGCGTTTACCTTCCTCAACCCGCACGTCTATCTGGACACGATGGTCTTGCTTGGCAGCTTGTCAACGCATTACCCGGGCGCACTGCGCTGGACATTTGCACTGGGCGCGTGTCTGGCCAGCGTGATCTGGTTCTGCAGCCTGGGCTACGGCGCGCGCTTGTTGCAGCCGGTCTTCCGGCATCCGCGTGCGTGGCGGGTACTGGACGGACTGATCGCAGTGTTCATGCTGCTGCTCTGTGTGCTGTTGCTGTTGCCCTCGCACGCTACCCTAGCCTGATCGGCCATTGCCTGGAGCACTGGCATGCCGCCCTTGCGTATCACCACCGAAACGTCCGAGCTCCACGTGCCGCTGATCCACCGTTACTTGTCGCAGCACACCAGCTGGGCCAAAGACATTGGATTGCCGCTGGTGCAGCGTTCGATCGACAACTCACTTTGTTTTGGTGGTTTCATCGGCAGCGAACAGGTGGCGTTCGCGCGAGTGGTGTCCGATTACGCAACCTTCGCGTATCTGGGCGATGTGTTCGTATTGCCTGAGCACCAGGGTAGGGGCTATAGCAAGGTGCTGATGGACGCTGTCATGGCGCACCCAAGCTGCAGGGGCTGCGCCGGTTCAGCCTTGCCACCAGCGATGCGCACGCGCTCTATCGCGTTACGGCTTTACGCCGCCGCTGTTTCCCCAGTCGCTGATGGAGCGCTACTTTCCGGGGATGTATACCGCGTAGCTGAAGCAGCCAAGCGCGTTCTGGAGAAGGCGTTTGGCGCCAAACATCGATCCGCGCGCTGCGACTGCGGCCGGCAGCCACATCAGTACGCACGCGCCAGCTGCACTTTTTAGAGCAGCCAGCACGCCGCACCATTGCTCAGGCACTGCGCACCTTGTTCAGCAGATGCGCCACCGGTGCTGCTGCGCGCGCGTCTTCCCGGCGTACCTGTCGTGCATCGATCTTGAAGATGGCCACCGCGTCGGTGAGTTGCACGGCTTGCTCTTCCATCGCGCGTGCGGCAGCGGTGGCTTCTTCCACCAGCGCTGCATTCTGCTGCGTGGCCTCGTCCATGTGGGTGATGGTCTGATTGACCTGTTCGATGCCGGCAGATTGCTCCTGCGATGCCGCGGATATCTCACTCATGATGTCGGTGACGCGTTGCACGCTGGCCACCACATCGCCCATGGTCTTGCCGGCGCTGTGCACCAGTGCCGAGCCTTCGGCCACGCGTTGGACGGAATCGTCGATCAGGTCTTTAATCTCCTTCGCGGCGCCGGAAGAACGCTGCGCCAGCGTGCGCACTTCCGAAGCAACAACCGCGAAGCCACGGCCTTGTTCGCCTGCGCGGGCCGCTTCCACCGCGGCGTTCAGCGCAAGGATGTTGGTCTGGAAGGCAATGCCGTCGATGACGCTGATGATGTCGGCGATCTTCTTGGACGAGGCTTCGATACCGCTCATCGTTTGCACGACCTTACCCACCACATCGCCACCTTGCGAGGCCACGCGTGCGGCGCCGATCGCCAGCTGGTTGGCTTGACGTGCGCTCTCGGCATTCTGCTTGACGGTAGAGGTCAGCTCTTCCATCGAGGCAGCAGTTTCTTCCAGATTGGCTGCTTGCTGCTCTGTGCGTTGCGACAGGTCCTGGTTGCCGGCGGCAATCTCGCTGGCAGCTGCGTTGATCGACACCGCCGACTGCTGGATGTTGCCGACGATCTGCGCCAGCTGGCTTGCGGTTGCATTGGCATCGTCGCGCATCTGTGCGAACACGCCGCGGAACTGGCCACTCATGCGTGCGGTGAGGTCGCCCGCTGCGATCGATTGCAGCAATGCCGACAGCGATTGCAGGTTGCCGTCCGCGGTGGACATCAGGTGGTTGAGGCTCTCGACCATGATGCGGAAGTCGAACTGGAAGCGTTCGACATCACCACGCGCACTGAAATCCCCGTTGGCCGCTGCCTGCGCAAGATGCTTGATTTCGTGATTCATCGCCGACAGGTTGAGCTTGACCTGCGACATGGTGTTGCTGAAGACGGCTTTTTCGCCTGGCAGGGGTTGCATATCTTCGGAAAGTTCGCCAATGGCATAGCGCCCCATGATGCGCGCCAGGTCGTTCTGTACCGCCACGTGTGCGTCGACCAACAGGTTGGTGTCGTTGGCCATGCGGCCGTAGTCGCCCGGAAATGCGGAGGTATCGATCCGGAAGCTGATCTGGCCCTTGTCGTGATGCTTGGCCATGTCGGTCTGCGCCGCGATGAGGTTACGCAGCTGCAGTTGCATCTTGTCCATGGCCTGCAAAAGACGGCCGGTTTCATCCGTTGCGACGGTGTGCACATCGTTATGCAGATTGCCTGCCGCAATGGCTTCAGCAGTGCGTGTGGCCTGGCGCAGCGGCGTGGTCAGGCTGCGCGTAATCAGCCACGCAAGCAACGCACTGATCACCAGCGCAGCAATGCCGCCGCTCGCCAGAATGATTTTGCCGCGGTGCATGGAGGCGACCGCGGCGGAATACGCTTCTTTGCTGAGCCGACGTTCCAGTGCGGCGTTCGCGCGGATGGCAGCTTGTTGTTCGTTCATCGCCGTCGCTGCAGCGCCTTGCAACAACGCCTGCGCTTGCTGATTCTGGTCGCGCATGCCGTAGTCCAGAATCTGGTTGTTGAATTTGACCGAGATGTCGCGCTTTTCCTGGACCAGCTTCAGTGCGGCTTTTTCCAAGTCGCTGCTCGGCATCGCCGCCAGTGCGTCATGGGCCTGGTGATAACGCGTGCGGCTCTGTTCGATCATGGCAAGTGCAACGCGGTTGGCCGCATCGCCGGAAACCATCACGACGTCGCGCAAGCCGATCGCCACGTTGGTGTTGGCGTCGAGCATTTCGGAGGACGGCCGGATCCTTTCCATGTCGTTGTTGACGATGGTGTCCAGTTCGTAGCGGGCATTGGACATGGTGATCAGGCCGGTAGCCACCAGCAGGCCCGACAGCAGGATCAGAATGCCGAACGCCATTCCCAGGCGGCGGCCGACATTGAGGCGTTGCAAAAAGTCATTCATGACCGCGTCCCGGTAGTGCAACTGAGCAGCTCGGTGGATGCGGGGTGCATCGACTCAAGCGCCTTGCCCAGCTAGCGGCCGGAGTTTGCCGAGCTAAAGGCCGTCAATCGGAAATACTTACGGCCGATTCATTACATATCGGAAGTTTCCTGACAGCGACCTCCCGGGTCCTGACATGCGCGCTACAACGTGCGCATTCTTCAGGAGGTTGTTGCATTGAGGCATGTAATCGACATCACGATTTCCCGACATTTTACCGACGCAGCGATGCCCGGGTGATGTGCGCAAGGCACCGTTGGGGCGCAATGGTTGGTCGCGTTCGTCGGCAGATGACGGGCGCCAATCGCCGCCGACTCAGCGGTGCATGGGCGATGCGAAAGTACTAGCGAACGAGACGCGTGATGCGCATCGAGTGTTGTGGCGTTGCAGCACGCGTGCTGGCACGCAGCGTTCGCCGCAACTGGAACCATCGCGTACGCAGGTGGCGCGACGCGATGGCTGTGACCGTAGGCTCAGGCTTCCAGCGCGGCGAGCACGTCCGCATGCAGTTGCTCAGCGCCGCTCTCGCTGTTGAAGCGCGCAATGACTTCTTCGCCGGAGATCAGCCCGACCCGAACCGAGTGGCAGTAGGACCCGAAGCTTTCGCCTGCGTTGAACGGATCGCTGATGACGGAGATATGGTTGAGGCGGACCCGGGCGGTCCCGAACTTGATGAACATCTGCGATCTCCTAGGTGGACGTTAAGTTTCCCACTTTGTTGCACGGCACAGAAGCATTTGCTGATGCCAGGCCGCGCACCGCATGCGTCGATACGCTGCCACAGCCAGTGTCGGCCTGTGTATGGCCGGGTTTGCGGCGCATCGGTAGGCACTCCATTGCCGCATTGATCATCGATTCCCGCAGCCATTGAGCCAACACGTACACTGCGCTCCCCTGATGCTGAGCTCGCCCGATGTCCGATCCGATCCGTCTCGATAAATGCGTGGCTGCCGCGTTCGGCTGCTCGCGTGGCGAGGCCCAGCAATACATCGAGGGCGGCTGGGTGAGCGTGGACGGGGTGGTGGTCGAAGAACCGCAGGCACTGGCAACCGTGGCCCGGGTCACCCTGGCCGAAGACGCGGTGCTAGCACCGGCCGAGCCCGCCACCCTGCTGCTACACAAGCCGGCCGGAGTCTCCGCCGAGGCAGCGCTAGCACTGGCCACGCCAACAACGCGCAGCGCGTTGGATCAATTCGACACACGTGTGCTGAAGCGGCACTTTCTGCGCTTGAATGTGCCGCTGCCGCTGGAGGACGCCGCCAGCGGCCTGCTGATCCTGAGCCAGGACGGCCGCGTGCTACGCCGGCTGAGCGACGATGCCAGCTCCATCGAGCAGGAATTCCTGGTCGAAGTACATGGCGAATTGCGGCCATACGGTATGGCGCGATTGGCACACGGCCTTATCTATCAGCAGCGCAGCCTGTCGCCGTGCAAGGTGAGCTGGCAGAACGAAGACCGCCTTCGGTTTGCGATCAAGAACGTGCAGCCAGGCCAACTGCGCTACATGTGCGGCGAAGTGGGTCTGGAGGTTGTGAGCATTCGCCGCCTGCGCGTGGGCAGGGTGTCGCTGGGCAAATTGGCGATCGGTGAATGGCGCTATCTGCCGACGGGTGAGCGGTTCTGATTGCAGCACGATTGTGTGCGGCTAAGGCGCGTTTGTCGTGATATGTGGTGCGCAGATGCGTACCGAGCGCAAAAGCGATCTGAGCAATGGGAGCCTTGCAGTGCCGCCCTCTTCGCTCGCACAGACGCGTGGGCGACGGCTTCGGACCGAGCACTGCGTGCCCATGCGTTCGATAAGGACTTAGTGGAGCGCTTGATCAAGCAAAGGCCGACTGAAGTCGACCGACGCCTGAGTGATCTGCAATGACGCGGCGACTGTGTCGCAAGTGCAATCAGTCGCGGCCGTCACTGCATGCGTAGGTTATTTCGTGTTGCGCTTCTTTTTGGCGCGCGTGACCAGAAACAGCACAACGGCAATCACACCGACGACCAGAATGATGAAGGCCGGTGATAGAAACGAATTGTCGCCCATAAGAAACTCCTGACTGTCTTGCGCAGCACGGTGCTGCACTGACGTCAGCCTAGCGAGCAGCCTGCTTGATCGCGTGAAATGCGTGACGTGCTGCAGTGAAGGGCCGCGTATCACCCAGCGTTGACGACGCAAGCCTGCTGTTTTTCGAGCATCTGTCCATGTAGCCCGGAAGCTGGCATGGCGTTGCATCGATCACTACAGGCATGGACGAGCTGCCTTGCAGTGCGGGCGCGTGCGTCTGCAGTGTGATTCAACAATAAGAACAACCGCGCGGGAGATTGCGGTTAAGCAAGCGCTTGCGGTTTGAATGCAGGCACATGCAGGTGCACATGCTGCGCGGATGGATCACCAAGGAGGTAATGTGCGCAAGGAGGTCATGTGCGATCGTCGCGACGTCTGAAAGGCGGCCACTTGCAGCAGGACGCAGGTCTTCCAAACATCGGACCCAGCGATCAAGACCACTGCACGCAATCACACGCGCGCAGATCAGAAGAAAAGGCGTCATACCGGCCAGTCGCCTCCCAATCGCATCGATGTGCCGGCAGGGGCGTGCTCAGCGCCCCACGAGTTGAGCGGCCCAACAGGCCTCGTGTCCGGTGGCTAGAGTCTAAATGAGATGCTCGTCACGTAAATCAGGGGCGCGCCGACAGGCCGTCGGGGGGTTCCCGACAGCCGTGGCACATCCGTGCGGGTGACCGCTGCCTGTGCTCAGTGCCGCCAGCACACCTCACTGAAATGTGGAGGTGCAGCGGAAGCCGGAGCAATCGATCTGCACCGTGTTGCCACTGCTGCAGACCGCACTGAAGCGCGTGGCACTGGTCGCCTGCACGGTGCCGCATTGCAAGCCGCTGCTGATGCTCTGGGCGCGGATTGCTGCCGGCTCAGTTGACATGGACGGGCCTGCGGGCATGAGATTGCTGGCGGCACCGACAGGCGCTGCTGCAACGCCTGTCTGCATGGCGACGGCCGGTTCGTTTGCCAGCGGCAGCGTGACCGCGGCGTTGTGGGCGCCGCTACCGGAAGCGGCGTGTGCCGCAACGACGACACCTGGCGCATTCTCGCCCTGCAGCGGCTGGCCACGGTCTTCGCGATGGCGGTCGAAGCTCAGGGTCTGCCCGAACACCAGTTGGATCCAGCTCGGGTAGGTGTAGCCGGTGCCTTTGGTGTGATCGACGATGGCCCCGATCGCCCCGCCGATCAGGATGTTGCCCCAGATGCCCATGTTGGCGCGCGAGATGGAACGGCCTGCGGCAGCGCGTTGGCCGGGCAGCACGCAGGTCACATCCAGATCGTGCGCGGAACGGTGGACCTGTGCGGTCTGGCCGGACTTCAGCGCAACACGGCCTTTATCGTTGCTGATAGAGCAGTCGGCGCCTGCAATGAGTTGCCCGTCGGCCGTCTTGGTGTCGACGCGAATCGGCTGGGTGGCGTCATTCATGACCGTGGCGCAACCGCTCAACGCAGCCATGGCAATGGCTGCGGTCACTAGATGTTTCATGTTTTCCCCTGGCGTAAGACACGGCGGCGCCAGGCGGGCCTTGCGCCGCGTGCCTGGTACAACCGTGCGTGATCAATCCCCGTTGCCGGCGCATCGCGCGACGGCTGCCATTTCATACCGGGATTGCGGGCTGCCGTCCAGTCGCGGCCGCCAGTGTTATGCGGCCGGAGTCGCCAGCACGCGGTGCTTGGCCATCACGCTGCGGATCGCGCTCAGCAGCTGCTCGGGGGTGTAGGGCTTTTCCAGGAAGGCCACGCCGTCGGGCAGGATCTCTTCCACGTATTCGACGGCCAGGCCGGAGGTCAGCAGCACTGGCAGGTTGTACGGCGCATGCGCCGTCTTGATCGCCAGATCCACACCGGTCAAGCCGCCGGGGAAATGGATATCGGAAAACAGCACGTCGACGCGCGGATCGCTTTCGATCAAGTTCAACGCTTCTTCGACCGAGCCGGCGCTGCGGCAGGTAAAACCGTAGCTCTCCAGCACAAGGCAGCTGAGTTGTCGGGTGCCGTCCCCGTCTTCGACAACGAATACAACCGGCCGTTCCTTGTTCTGTGGCATGAGCAGGTCTCGTAAGGCAGGCCACATTCTCAGCGATGCGGCAGTGAACCCTCCGTCAACGCAGACGGAGCCGTATGGTTACCAGCCGAATGGGCCCGGGCCATAGCCGCCGGGTGCGTAACGCGGACCAAAGAGTGAGCCTTCACCGCGCCCGACACTGATGCTGACGCCGATCTGATGCGCCTTGCCGTCGTCGTCGTAATAAGTCTTGCAGGAATTCAGATTGACTGCCTGCCAGTTGCTATTGCCGCCGCGGCTGGAATAGCCCAGCCCGGTTTCCACCGCGCCGTGCAGCTTGCCCTGGCATTGTTCGGCGCGCTCGGCAGCGATCGATGCAGCGCTTGGCCGTGCCAGCGCCGGCTTGGGGCCGCTCTTGTCGCCGTAAAAGGTGCCCGGCGGGTCGGTGCTGTACTCCGGGTCGGAGCGGAGCTGCACCGGGGCTTGTGGAATGCTCAGGTCCAGGGAGCGTGGTGTCGCAGTTCCGGCGTTGCCATCGCTGGCTTGGGCCGACGCGCTTCCGGCGGCGACGCTGCCGGTGGCGAACAGGGTGACCAGGACAAGCAGGCTACGTTTCATCGGTTGGACTCTACGAAGAGGGGTTGGCCGCGCGTGCCAGCTCGCTGTGTGAAACTAGCAATGGCTGATTGAATGCGCGCTGTCGATCCTGCGGATTTTTGTGCCGTCGGCGGTGTTGTGGTGACACGCGCTGCCGCATCAGCCCTGTTCGCGGACGATCTCGATCAGCTGCGCGCCGTAGCGTGCCAGCTTGCCGCCGCCGATGCCGCCCACCCGCGACAGTGCGTCGATGCTCGTGGGCCGTTGTTCGGCGATGTTGCGCAATGTGCTGTCGTGGAAGATCACAAAGGCCGGCACGTTCTGTTCCTTGGCCAGTTCTGCGCGCAGGCCGCGCAAGGCGTTGAACAACACCAGGTCCTGCGCCTGCACCGGCAGCCCGGTGCGTTGCGCGCTGCGGTCGCGTCCGGCGGCCGGGTTTTCGCGCCGCATCATGACCTGGCGCTCGCCCTTGAGCACCTGGCGGCTGGCATCGGTGAGGCGCAGGCCGCCGTGACCCTCGCTGTCCACTTCCAGCAGGCTGGCGGCCACCAGTTGGCGAAACACCCCGCGCCAGGTGCGTTCGTCCAGGTCGCGGCCGATGCCGTAGGTGCTGAGCTGATCGTGCCCCAGCTGTTTGATGCGCTCGTTCTCGCTGCCACGCAGGATATCGATCAGATGGCCCACGCCGAACCGCTGGCCGCTGCGGTAGACGCAACTGAGCGCTTTCTGTGAGGCCACCGTGGCGTCCCAGGCAGCCGCCGGCGTCAGGCAGTTATCGCAGTTGCCGCAGGGTTTGGGATAGGTCTCGCCGAAACCGGCCAGCAGCACCTGGCGGCGGCATTGCATGGATTCGCAGTAGCCCAGCAGATGATCGAGCTTGGCGCGCTCCAGGCGCTTGCGCTCCTCGGCGGCTTCGCCTTGTTCGATCATTTGCTTGAGCAGCACCACATCGCCCAAACCGTAACAAAGCCAGGCTTCGGCAGGGTCGCCGTCGCGGCCGGCGCGGCCGGTTTCCTGGTAGTAGCCCTCCAGCGACTTGGGCAGATCCACATGCGCAACGAAGCGCACGTCCGGCTTGTCGATGCCCATGCCGAAGGCGATCGTGGCGGCCATGATGATGCCGTCCTCGCGCAGGAAGCGGCGCTGATTTTCTGCACGCACCTCGGCGGGCAGGCCAGCGTGATAGGGCAGCGCATTGAAACCCTGCGCGCACAGCTGCTGCGCGGTCTCTTCGACCTTGCGTCGCGACATCGCATACACAATGCCGGCGCAGCCGCGATAACGGCCCAGGAATTCCTGCAGCTGTTTGCGCGCGTTGTCCTTCTGCACCACGGTGTAGCGGATGTTGGGGCGGTCGAAGGAGCTGACGAAATGGCGCGCGTCCACCAGATCCAGGCGTTCGGCGATTTCGCGCTGGGTCGGCGGATCCGCGGTGGCGGTCAGCGCCATGCGCGGGATGTGCGGCCAGCGCTCGTGCAGCACGGTGAGCTGGCGGTATTCGGGGCGGAAGTCGTGGCCCCATTGCGAGACGCAATGCGCTTCGTCGATGGCGAACAGCGCAATGCGGCTACGTTCCAGCAACGAGAGGAAGCGTTGGGTCAGCAGCCGTTCTGGCGCGACGTACAGCAGGTCCAGATCGCCCGACAACAAGGCGCGTTCGACGCGTTGGGCGTTTTCTGCATCCAGCGTGGAATTAAGAAATTCAGCGCGCACGCCGAGCTGGCGCAGGGCCTCGACCTGGTCCTGCATCAATGCGATCAACGGCGAAACCACGATGCCGATGCCATCGCGCAACAGCGCCGGCACCTGGTAGCACAGCGATTTGCCGCCGCCGGTGGGCATCAGGACCAGGGCGTCGTTGCCGGCAGCGACGTGTTCGACGATGGCCTGTTGCGGGCCGCGGAAATCGTCGTAACCGAAGACGCGGCTGAGCAGTTCGTGGGCGGGGGAAGACATCCGCCTAGGATACCGTGCGGATCAAGCCCTGGTCGGTGTCATGCCGGCAGCGTTGCCCGATAGCGGGTCGGAGATTGCCGCGATGTGGCGGACGTGGCTGGCGAATGCGCACATGGGGTGTGGCTGGGGTGGAGCGTGCGGCGCAGTGCAGGGCCGCATGCTGCGCGTTGAGGGCACGCAGCTTCGCTCCGCACCCTCACCCCAACCCCCGCTCCGCGCGCGCTCCATGGCAAACGCGCCAGTGGCGCGCAAACCATGCCTTCTCGCCCCGGCGGGAGAGGGGCTCAACAACCGACAGCGCACCAACAGCCCCCTGAGTCAGGGGGCGCGCCGAAGGCGGGGGGTGTGGAGATGCGTAGCGGGGCCCGACGTTTGCACAGCAAACGTTGGGGGACATGTCCGCGAAGCGGAGATGGCCGCAACCCCTGAGTCAGGGGGCACGCCGAAGGCGGGGGGCGTGGAGATGCGTAGCGGGGCCCGACGTTTGCACAGCAAACGTTGGGGGACATGTCCGCGAAGCGGAGATGTCCGCAACCCCTGAGTCGGGGGGCGCGCCGAAGGCGGGGATGTGGCAGGCAGTTGAGCAGGGGCCCAAGGTTTCGCAACTGCGAAACCTTGGGCACACCCGAGGGGCGAAGCCCGAGGGTTTACTGCAGCAGCGAACGCAGCATCCAGGCGTACTTCTCGTGGGTCTGCAGGCGCTGGGTCAGCAGGTCCACGGTCGGGTCGTCGCCGGCGTCGTCGGCGGTGCCCAGCACCTTGCGTGCGGTGCGGCAGACCGCTTCGTTGCCGCTGACCAGCTGGCGCACCATTTCACGCCAGTCGGCGCTGTCGCTCAGGCCCGGTTCTTCCGCAATCGAGGTCAATGCGACGAATTCGCGGTACGAACCAGGTGCGTTGTAGCCCAGGGCGCGGATGCGCTCGGCCACTTCGTCCAGCGCCGCCCACTGCTCGGTGTACTGGGTTTCGAACATGGTGTGCAGCGAGTTGAACATCGACCCGGTGACATTCCAATGGAAGTTGTGCGTCTTCAGGTACAAGGTGAAGGCGTCAGCCATGTAGCGGGCCAGACCGTCGGAGATCTGCTTGCGATCGGCGTCCTTGATCCCGATATCGATATGCGGCGCCGACGCAGCAGCGACCGGCAGGGCATCGTTGACGACGACGGGCTTGTTGGCGTTCTTTTTCTTGGACATGGAATGGCCCTTCTGAGGAAGTGGATGTCTGAGGGAACAGATATGGCGTCACAATAGACAGGCTAAAGGATCAAACGTCATTCAATCTTTCACATTTCTCCATCAATGAGCGCTATCGACTCCGATCTTGCCACTACCTTGCGTGAGCGCCGCCGCGCCGTGGATGGCGCGATGAGCCGCGACCGTGGCCGCTTGCTGGGGCTATGGTCGCGCTGGCAGGGCACGCCGGGCAACCTGCAGGTGCGCGATGCGTTCGAGCAGGCGCTGGCCGCGTCGCAGGCGCAGCGGCAGGCGCGTGCCGCGCAGCAGCCGGCCATCACGCTGGACAACCAGTTGCCGATTGCGCGCGAGGCCGAGCGCATCATCGCGCTGATCCGCGACCATCAGGTGGTGGTCATTGCCGGCGAAACCGGCTCGGGCAAGACCACCCAGCTGCCCAAGCTGTGTCTGGCGGCAGGGCGCGGGGCCGCAGGCATGATCGGTTGCACCCAGCCGCGCCGGATCGCCGCGCGTGCGGTGGCTGCGCGCGTGGCCGAGGAACTGAAGACGCCGTTGGGTACCACGGTGGGCTTCCAGGTGCGCTTCACTGACCGGGTCAGCGAGCAGTCGCGCATCAAGTTCATGACCGACGGCATCCTGCTGGCGGAAATTGCCAGCGACCGGTGGTTGTCGTCTTACGACACCATCATCGTGGACGAGGCGCACGAGCGCAGCCTCAACATCGATTTCCTGCTCGGCTATCTCAAACAGTTGCTGCACAAGCGCTCCGATCTCAAGCTGATCGTCACTTCGGCCACCATCGATACCGAGCGCTTCGCACAGCATTTCGACGATGCGCCGGTGATCAACGTGGAAGGCCGCACCTTCCCGGTCGAGGTGCGCTACCGCCCGCTCGAAGGCGATGTGGGCGACAGCGACGAGGGCGAGCACAGCAGCGGCCGAGACGGCGAGCGCAGCGTGAACGATGCGATCGTGGCGGCCATCGACGAGATCACCCGCATCGATCCGCGTGGCGATGTGCTGATGTTTCTGCCGGGCGAGCGCGAGATTCGCGATGCGCACCAATCACTGGAAAGGCGCAAATACCGCGAAACCGAAGTGGTGCCGCTGTATGCGCGGCTGTCGGCGGCCGATCAGGATCGCGTGTTCAACCCCGGCGCGCGCCGACGCCTGGTGCTGGCCACCAACGTGGCCGAAACCTCGTTGACGGTGCCGCGCATTCGCTATGTGGTGGATCCTGGGCTTGCCCGCGTCAAGCGCTACAGCCCGCGCCAGAAGCTGGACCGCCTGCATATCGAGCCGATCTCGCAAGCCAGCGCCAATCAGCGCATGGGCCGCTGCGGGCGTATTGCCGAGGGCATTTGCTACCGGCTGTATGCCGAAGCGGACTTTGCCGCGCGCCCGGCGTTTACCGACCCGGAAATACGACGTTCCTCGTTGTCGGGCGTGATCCTGCGCATGCTGCAACTGGGGCTGGGGCGAATCGAGGACTTCCCGTTTCTGGAAGCGCCGGACGAGCGCGCGGTGGCCGATGGCTGGCAACAGCTGCTGGAGCTGGGCGCGATCGATGCGCAGCGCCGTCTGACCGCGATCGGTCGCCAGATGGCGCGCCTGCCGGTGGACGTCAAGCTGGCGCGCATGCTGGTGGCTGCGCAGCAGCATGGCTGCCTGCGCGAGATGATCATCATCGCCTCGTTCCTGGGCATCCAGGACCCGCGCGAACGCCCGCCCGAGGCTCGCGAGGCGGCCGATACTGCGCATGCGCTGTTTGCCGATGCGCGCTCTGAATTCGTCGGCATCCTGCGCTTGTGGGATGCGTACCGGCAGGTGCATGAAGATCTTACCCAATCCAAACTGCGCGACTGGTGCAACCGGCATTTCCTCGGCTTTTTGCGCATGCGCGAGTGGCGCGAGTTGCATCGGCAGCTGCGGCTGCTGTGCGAAGAACTCGGTTGGAGCGAAGAGCCGGCCAACGTGATGCTGGCGCCGCTGCTGGCCGGTGCCAGCGCGCCCGCCCGCGAGGACGGCCATAACGCCAACCGGCCCACGCGCGGCCAGCTGCATCGCGCCGCGCGACTAGCACGCGAAGGCAAGCCGGATCCCAACGCAGCGCCTGCGCAACATGCGCCTGCGGCGACGAACAAGCAGGCTGAGGCTGCGGAAGTGTCTGCACGTACCAGCGAGCGCGAACGTGCGGCGGCGTATCAATCGCTGCATCGCGCACTGCTGGCGGGCCTGCCGACGCAGATCGGGCATCGCACCGAAAAGGGCGACTTCTTGGCGGCGCGGCAACGCCGGTTCGTGCCGTTCCCCGGATCTGCATTGGCACGCAAGCCGCCGCCGTGGATTCTGGCTGCCACGCTACTGGACACGCAAAAGGTCTGGGGCATGACCAACGCGGCAATCGAGCCGGATTGGGCCATCGCCGAGCTGGGACATTTGCTGGCGCGCAAGCACTTCGATGCGCATTGGTCGCGTGCGCAGGGGCAGGTGGTCGCGTCGGAACAGATCAGCCTGTTCGGGCTGGTGCTGGCGCCGAAAAAGCCAGTGCATTTCGGCAAGATCGACCCAGCCGCGGCGCATGATCTGTTCGTGCGCCAAGGTCTGGTAACGGGCGAAATCAACACGCGTGCCGCATTCGTGGCCGATAACCTCAAAGTGCTCGATCAAGCACGCGAAGAAGAGGCCAAGTTGCGTCGCGCCGGCATCGTTGCCGATGAAGGCTGGCAGGCACGCTGGTATCTGGATCGCATTCCTGCTGAACTGCATTCAGCCAGTGGGCTGGATGCATGGTGGAAGACCTTGCCGCCAGACAAACGCCGCAGCCTGCATTGGTCGTTGAACGATCTGCTGCCGGGCGAAGGCAGCGAAGCCGATCGCTTTCCGAAGTATTTCCCGCTTGGCGATGCGCGCCTGCCGTTGCATTACCGCTTCGAGCCGGGGGCCATCGACGACGGCGTGACCCTGGATGTGCCGTTGCACTTGCTCAATGCGCTGGATCCAGCGCGCCTGTCGTGGCTGGCGCCGGGCTTCGTGGCCGACAAGGCGTCTGCGTTGATTCGCAGCCTGCCCAAGGCGCAGCGGCGCAATTTCGTGCCGGCGCCGGATTTCGGGCGTGCGTTCTACGAGGCCTACAGCCTGCCGTCGGCCGACGATCTCCGCGGCGAGCTGGCGCGTTTTCTCTCCAAGGCCACCGGCGTGCAGATATCGGCGCTGGATTTCGACGAGCAATCGCTGGACACGCATCTGCTGATGAACCTGCGTCTGCGCGACGACGACGGCAAGGTGCTGGCCGAGTCGCGCGATCTGGACGGGCTGCGCGCCCGCTTCGGCGAACGTGCCGGCCAGGCATTCGCCGCACGTGCCGGTCGCGCGCTGGCCGCCGAAGGTCTGCGCGATTTTCCGGCAACGCCGATTCCCGAGCAGGTGGCGGGCGAGGCCGGTGTGCCGGCGTACCCGGCGCTGGTGGATCAAGGCGATAATGCCGCGCTGCGCATCTTTGCCGACCGCAACGAGGCTGCGCGCGCACATCCGCGTGGTGTGCGTCGGTTGCTGGAAATCGCGTTGGCCGACAAGATCAAACAGGCACGCAAGCAATTGCCGGTGTCGCCCAAGACCGGGCTGTTGTATGCGGCGATCGAATCGCAGGAACGTCTGCGTGGCGATCTGGTCGATGCCGCGCTCAACGCTGTACTGGCCGATGGCCTGGGCGCCATTCGCGACCCCGGTGCATTTGCGCAGCGCCGCGACGATGCGATCAAGCGACTGTTTGGCGAAGCGATGGAGCGCTTGAAGTTGGCCGAAAGCATTCTGGGCGCCGTGGCCGAACTCAAGCCACTTTTGGAAGCACCGTTGATGGGCTGGGCACGCGGCAATCTGGACGACATGGAGCAGCAACTGCGCGCGCTGGTGCATGCAGGCTTCCTGCGCGATACGCCGGCCGACGCATTGGCCAATTATCCGCGCTACCTCAGGGCGATGATCCTGCGCACCGAGCGTGCAAAGCGCGATCCTGCGCGCGACCAGGCGCGCATGCTCGAGCTCAAGCCGTTCGTGGATGCAGTGGAAGAGGCCGCCGCGCGCGGTTTGCAAAACCGCCAAGAGTGGCAGGCGCTGCGTTGGGATCTGGAAGAACTGCGCGTGTCGGTATTTGCGCAGGAGCTGGGCGCAAAATCCGGGGTTTCGGCGAAGAAACTGTCGCAACGGGTCGCTGCACTGCGCAGTTGAGCCTTCGGTCGGGCATGCATCCGAACAAAGCCGCGTGCGCTTTACAAGGCACGCGGCTTCCGTCTTCGAGGCTCAGAGCGGCCCGCAAACCGTAGCGAGCAGTCGACAGGTCGGCGCGGGCGGCGCGCTCAGAGCCGGGACGTACAAATGGTACGCGCCGGCTCTGAGCACCGACCGCGCCCGCCGGGCGATGAGCGCAGTCGTTGCTAGCTGCGCTAGAACTTCACGTGCAGGCTGGCCATGTAGCGGCGTCCACTCTTGTAGCGGCCGGCCAGATGGTCCTTGTCGCCTAGATACTGCAGGTACTGCTCGTCCAACAGGTTCTGCGCGTCGACCTGCAACGACCAGTTGGGGCTGAACGCATAGCCGACGCTGGCGCCGAGTTCGGCGTAGTCATCCACACTTGCCGGTGCCGCACCGGCCACGTAACCGCCGGCCAGATAGCTGTCGCGCCAGTTGTAGGTCAGCCGCGCATTGAGCGGGCCTTTTTCGTAGTACGGGCTGAAGGCAAGGCTGTTGCGCGATTGATAGGGCAGGGCATCGCCGGTGTTGTTTTCGCCAGCGGCATAGGTGTAGTTGGCAGTCAGGCCGAAGCCGCTGTCGCCGAACGGTTGCTGGAAGGAGATGTTGAAACCTTTGACCTTGCCGTCGCCGGCATTGCGCGGCCGCTGGATGCTGTAGTCGCAGTAGCCGTCGGCCGTACAGCCATTGCTGCCCACCAGCTGCGCCCAGCTTTGCGGTGCGGTGTCGCGCAGTGCGTTGTACTGGCGCTCCGCGCTGGCGCTGGTGTCGATGTAGTTGTCGATCTTCTTGTAGAAAACAGACCACGCCACCACGGCTTGCTGCGCGAAGTAATACTCGGCAGAGAGATTGAAGTTCCAGGATTCGTACGGCGATAACCCTGCATTGCCGCCGCTGCCGGTCAACGTGGTGTCGTTGAGAAAGGTGTTGTTGACCATCTGGTTGTACGGTGCCCAGGCGATGACCTTGGCCGCAGCGAAGCGGAATACCCAGTCGTCGCTGGTCTCGTACGATAGCGTCAGCGAAGGCAGCAGGAAGTCTTCTTTGCGGGTGCGGGTCTGCCACAGGCTGTCGGCGTTGGCGAGCGAGGGCGTACCGCTGTAGACGAAGCCGCTGCCTTCGGTCTTGGAGTCCACATAGCGCACGCCCAGATTGCCGCGCAGGCCGCCGCCGGAGAAATTCAGCTGCGCATACGCCGCGTTGTTGGTCTGCGCAAGCGCCCAGCTATTGTTGAGATAGCTGGCCGGATCGGGTGCGTTGTAGTCGACCGGGCTGTTGCGGATCCAGTTCAACACATTGTTGCGGCCTGCCTGCACATGCCGGCCGTGATCGGGGTAGAAGTCCTGTAGATCGGTCAGCCCGATGGTGCCGACATCGGCAAGCGTGCCAGGGGTGACGCCGCCATAGACATTGAGTTCGAAGCGCTCGTCATGCTTGCCGTGGCGCACGCCCAGCAGCACTTGATTGAACACGCCGTCGAACCGCAGATTGAAGTCCAGCTGGCCGTACGTGTCTTTGCTTTCGGTGGAGAAGATGCCGTTGTTGCCAAACCATCCACCTGCCGAGCCCCAGTTGGCTGGGTCGCGTGCCGCCGACGGATCGTCGAAGCGGATGCCGCGGCGGGTGTCCCAGCTGAAGCCGCCGTTGTAGAACGGCTCGATGAAGTATTGCGAGAGATCTTTGTTCTCGGACTTGCTCTGGCCCACCTGTCCGTTCAAGCCCCAGCCCTCGCCGCGGAAGGCGCCGCGCAGGTCCAGCCCTTTGGTGGTCACTTCCGATTCGCGCACGTTGTTGTCGTAGATCACCGTGCCGCCGAGCGGGATGGCGTTGGCGCTGGAGTGGCCATTGGTGACCACCCCGTTACGGACGCCGCCAAGTTGGTCCACTGCCGCCACCGTGCCGGGATTCCAAGTGAGAAAGCTGTACATCGACTGGTTGTAGTTGTCGAAGTTTTCGTTGATGTAGAGGCCGCTCAGATTGAACTCCAGCGCCTCGCTGGGCTTGAGCTGCAGGTTGACCACGGCACTATCGCGCTGGCGATCCTGCTGGAACCAGGCCGCGTTGATGGAGTTGGGCACATCCGCATCGGCAGGCACGCCATCTGCGGCATTGGCGAAGGTGCTGGCCGGTGCATAGCCAAAGACTTCCATGCCGCGGCGGTCCACGCGTTCTTCGTAATGCTGCGCCGACACTGCGATGCCGAAGGTCTCGGCTGCGTTCTTCCAGCTATACAGCAGTGCCGCGTTTGGTTTGCCCTGGCTGGCCTGGTCGCTGTAGCTGTAGCCGATGGAGGCGGCCACTTCGTTGACCTTCAGATCCAGCGGCTGCCGCGTATGCATCAGCACCGTGCCGCCCAGGCTGCCCTCGGTAAGTCGTGCTTCGGAGGATTTGAGGATTTCCGCACGGCCCAGGATCTGTGGGGCCAGCAAGGTGTAATCGAAACCGCGGCTGGGCTGTTCGCCGTACAACCAGATCGCCTGCGCGACCGGGTGCCCATCCAGGAACGACAGATTGAGACTGGGGTCGGTGCCGTCGATACTCACCCGCTCGCCTTGCCCGAAACGTCTGTCCAGGGTGACACCGGGAATCTGTGAGAGCGCTTCGGCCACATTGGTGCTTGGAAATTTGCCGATGTCCTCGGCGGTAATCGCTTCGGAAATACCGGTGTTGTTGCGTTTGGTGTCGAGCGATTTCTCCAGGCTGGCACGGATGCCGACCACCTGGACGGCGTCCAGGTCGGTGGCTTGCGTACCAGCGCTGTCCTGGGCTTGCGCAGCGAATGCCAGCGATAGTGCAATGGCGCTGGACAGCAGGGTCATGCTGTATTTCATGATGTCTCTCCTCATCACGCACAGGGATGGACGGCGGGCTGCTGCTCGCCGGATGCGGGTCTTGCAGCCTCGCGCTCGGGGTAGGAGAGCGCGTGGTGGATCGCTTACGACACGTCAGTGTGGTGTTGCAGATACCAGTTCGCCGCGCCGAGCACGCCCAGTTGCCCGTGCTCGACCAATTTGACCGGGATGCGTTCGAGCACTGCGCGCATGTTGCCCTTGGCCAGAAAGCGCTCGGTAAATGTGCTGCCGGCCAGGAACTGGCCGATCATCGGCAGGAAGCCCCCAGCCAGATAGATGCCGCCGGCGGCGCCGTAGGCCAGTGCCATGTCGCCGACCGCGCTCCCTAGCAGGCCGCAGAAACGCTGCAAGCATTCGCGCGCCAGCGCATCGTCTTCGTGCAGCGCTGCATGCGTCACTGCGGCGGGCAGGCGATGACGCGGTGGTGCGGCATGCAGCTCGCACACGGCGTCATAGAGATGCAGTAAACCAGGGCCGGACAACACGTGCTCCAGTGGCAGATAGTGCCGGCCACGCAACAAGATCTGCAGCAATGCGTGTTCCTGCGCATGCGTGCTGGCCAGCGCGACCTGACCGGCTTCGGTGGCCAGCACGATCGCGCGTGGCTTGGCATTGATCCACACCGCTGCCCCCAAACCAGTGCCGGGGCCGACCACTAGAATCGGTCCGGTGGCGCGCGCGTGGCGCGGCCTCGGTCCGCTCAGTTGCAACACGGCGCGTTGTTCCATCTGTGGTGCCGCGTAGGCGACTGCTTCGAAATCGTTGACCAGGTGCACCTTGCGCACCGCCAGTGCGGCGCCGATGCGGCTGGGCGAGATCGTCCACGGCAGGTTGTTGCTGATGAAGCTGCCATCGTCCAGCGCCACGCCGGCACTGGCGATCACCACCGCATCGACGACACCCCGCCGTTGTTGCAGAAAGTCCGCGAAAATGGCTTCCAGACTGGCGTGTTCGGCGCAGCGGTAGGTGCGGTAGCGCGACAGCTCGATGGCTACGTCGCTGGCCTGCACCATGTGACCAAGACGCACATGCGTGCCGCCGACATCGGCAGCGATGAAGTTGGTGGCGACGGGGACAGCGGGCGAAGCAGAGGCGTAAGCGGAACGCGAAATCGCAGCCACATTCAGTCCTTTGGTCCGTCTGATCGGTCGATGCCGTCAGCGCGTAGGGGCCTGTGTAGGAGTTGGTGACAACGATGTCAATGGCTCAGTCGGGTTGGATCGATCTTGCTGGCGTACTCAAGTGCAAAAATGTGCGGTCTGGCCTTGTCTGTGCGGACTTCGTTGCGCAAAGCGGACAAATACGTTCACCGTGGCAGCGTGGTCTGATGCCACGCGCTCGGTAGCGCGACGTGCCCAGATGACCGTCACATGCTTCAATCGGCTATTGCGACCGGCCACTCTTTCAACGATTGCTTCAGTGCACAGCAGTAACGCTGGTCACACCAGGCAACGTGCTGCAGGCCGCGTTGTCAGTGGGCGGCGCCTGTGTGGGGTAGTGCTGCTTGCCGAGCACATAGGTCTGGCTGGTGGCTACGAATCCATCCGCATAGGTGGCTTCGAGGAAGTACGCGCTCCAGCCGGCCTCAGGAACCTGCACTGGCACCGAGACGTTGCTGCCGTCGGCGAGCGCAATGGGGGTGGCACTGTAGCGAATGCCGCAGGCATAGCGGAAGTCGCGCGCCTGCGGATTCGTTGCGCTCCACAGCTGCATTTGCGTTGGCCGCTCGGAAGAGCGGAAGCGGATCTGCGGCGCCTTATCCGTACGCAAGGTATCGCTCACCTGCGGTAACGGGCGCTGCTGCTGCATGCGCGTGATAAACGGCGCCAAGGTGTCCACGATGGAGGCGCGGATGTTGTGCGCACGATTGGGCAGTACGCGTAGCGCCTTGCTGCCCGGCAGCGCGTTGTAGAAGAACTGGGTATTGTCCGGCAGGAAGAAATCGTCGCCGCTGGCATTGACGATGTACTTGGGCACTTCCAGCCGCTTGCGGTACGGCGTGTGCAAATAGCTCAGCGGATCCTGCAACTGCACCAGTTGCGCGAAAGCCTGGGTCTTCAGTTGCGAGGTGATGCCCTGCTTGGCGTAGGCGTTGAAGGCAATCGGCCAGTTGCCGCCATACGTACGGGACATATGCTCCAGGACTGCCGGCATGTTGAGGATGTCGATCACGAACGGCACCACCGCGTCCACGCGCTGGTCGGCGATGGTGGCGTGCCAGCTTGCCCAACCGCGTTTGGAAGCGCCGGCAAGAACGAAGCGATGGATGCGCAACGGGACCAATTCGCGTTCGGCCAGGCTCATGGTGCGTGCAATCGCGGCTGCCATCGGCACGTGTAGTGGCATGGTCTTGCGCTGCTGCGGCGCTTTCAGGAACAACGACCAGCTGTAGGCCACGCTGTCGTCTTCGCGACGTGGAGTGGCATCGCCCCGGTAGCTCAGCGCCTGGTTGGGGAGATCGCTGAGCGCGATCACCACGGTGCGGGTGCGTCGCGCCAAGGCCGCCAATGCCTCAGGCGGCAATTCGCTGGACGGCTGCGCTGCACTGCCATCCAGCGGATGACGCGTGCCATTGGTCGAGATCAACACTGCGCGTGTGGGTAATGCCTCTTTCGGCACGTAGATCGCCACGTCGTGCTGCCAACGTGCCGGCGTGACCAGTCCTTCGGGTGACCAGTCTTGCGAGGTCAGCAGGTAATCGCGCCGCTCGACATCGGCAATGCTGCTGGTGGCAACATGCGTGTAGACCAGCGGTTGTTGTTCGATGGCATCGCGGTAGCAGACCAACGCCTGGTCGAAGCCAACCTCGGATGCACTCGCGCAGCGCTCCACCGGTGTTGCAGTAGAAACGGCTGAAGCAGCGGGCGCGACGCCTGCGAGAAGCATCAGGGACGTCGGCAAGGCGGCGCTGAAACGGGTCATCGAGCGCATGCATATTCTCCGGATGTCGTGCGTCTGCCAGCGTGTCTGCGGGCAATCGCGCGGCAACGGCGTGGCCAGCAGTCACGTCAGTAGGTGCGGTAGGCGCAGTGTGCGCACGAGTGTACGCGTGGTACCTATCGCCACCGAGCACGGCAGCTGTCGCTGCCGCGCATGGGCTGCGTTTCGCTGATGCTGAGCGCGATGAGGGGGCGCTGCTGCTTCAGCTGGGCCGAGCGTGGCGTGTACGCGGCCACCTTTGCGGCTCGGCTGCCGGGATCAACGCCGCCCTGCGCGTGCACTGCGCTGCAGTCAGCGAAAATGCGCGGCTGCAATTGCATGGCGCGGACACAACGCGCGGCGACCGCCATCGGCAGCCGCGCGATGTTAGCGAGTGGGCTTACTTGATCCGCCGCACCTTGGCCGGCGTGTTGTAGCCCTCGATCTGCAGATACCACACGCCAACCAGACCCGGCTTGATCTTGACCTTGGGGGCGTCCTTGCGCACGCCGGACAGGCTGGCCGCATCGGTCTGTTCCCACTCTTGGCCGTTCGCCAACGTATAGACACGCCCCTTCGAAAAGCCTCTGAATTCGCCAACCAACGTGCTCTCGATCGGCTCCTTGCTGCCGAAGTCGAAGAAACCGCGGTTCTTGACGATCACTTCCTGGCGACCGGCTTCCTTGGCCTGTTCGACCACCACCGCGGCCTCCTTGGCGACCTTGCCCTGCAGCCAGTCATTGAGCGCCGCCAGTTCGCTGGCATTGAGCTTGTCCAGGCCGGCGGCCTTGAATTGTTCGGCACTCATCTGCGACTGCAGATCGCCGTGCACCGCGCGTTGCGCCAGGGCGGGGGCGGCATGCAACGCCAGGGTCAGGCAGACCAGCAAGGGAATGCGGCGTGCGAGCGACATGGAAGCCATCCGGGTCATGAAGAGAGGGCTAGTGTAGACGCTGTTGGTGCGGGCCGATGCGGCTTACTCCAGCGTGTCGGCGGTGGCCGGGGCCGGGCGTTCGGGGCGGCGG
The DNA here is from genome assembly GCF_002846205.1 of Xanthomonas prunicola. Taxonomy (GTDB): domain Bacteria; phylum Pseudomonadota; class Gammaproteobacteria; order Xanthomonadales; family Xanthomonadaceae; genus Xanthomonas; species Xanthomonas prunicola. Next base: position 566,746 of record NZ_PHKV01000001.1, on the reverse strand, counting down.
TAGATGAACGCCGGTGCTGTCGATGCCGACTCACGCTCGGCAGTCGCGCGCACCTGTGCATGTGCGGGCGAACGTTCGCACACCGGGTCCAGCGTGGCGGCATCGCCGCTGAGCGCCAGCGCCTGGCAGCGGCAGCCGCCCCAGTCGATCTCGCGCTTGGGGCAGCCCTGGCACACCTGCGGCATCCACGCAGTGCCGCGGAAGCGCACGAATGCCTCGCCGTTGTTCCAGATATCGGCCAGCGAGTGCTCGCGCAGGTTGTCGAAACGCATGCCCTCGATGGTTTCGGCGGCATGGCACGGCAGCACATCACCACGCGGGGAAATATTGACGAAGCGCTGGCCCCAGCCACCCATGCAGGGCTTGGGCTGGCGCGCGTAGTAGTCGGGAGTGACGAAATCGATTGCCAGGCGGTCGCCGAGCTCGCGACGCGCGGTTTCCACCGCGTCGATGGTGGCCATCAATTGCGCGTGGCTGGGCATGAGTGCGGCCCGATTGCGCAGGCCCCAGCCGTAGTACTGGGTGTGTGCCACTTCGATGCGCTCGGCTTGCCATTCCAGCGCCAGCGCGATCATGCCCGGCACGCGCTCGGCATTATGACGGTGCAGCACTGCGTTGATCGTCAGCGGCAGGCCGCGCGCGCGTACGGCAGCGGCGAAGTCGCGTTTCTTCGACAAGCTATTGCGGTAACCAGCGATGCGATCGGCCCCGGCTGGATCCACGTCCTGCACGCTCAACTGCACATGTTCCAGCCCGGCAGCCTGCAGTTGGTCCAGCATCGGCTCGCCGCCAGCGACACCGGAGGTGATCAGATTGCTGTACAGCCCCAATGCGCGCGCGTGCGCCACCAATGCGGGCAGGTCTTTGCGCAGCATCGGTTCGCCACCGGAAAAATGCGCTTGCAGCACCCCCATCTCGGCGGCCTGCTCCAACAGTGAGCGCCAGCCGGCAGTGTCCATTTCCTCACGTAGCGCGGCCAGCGCGATTGGGTTGGAGCAATACGGGCACGCCAACGGGCAGCGGTGGGTCAGTTCCAGCAATACCGACAGCGGTGGCGGCGCGGTGCTCATAGCCGCAGCAAGCGTTTCTGAAGCAGGGTGTCGGTGAGTTCGATCACGTCGGCTTCGATATCCGCCGCGTCCGCATCGAAGTCTGCAGCCAGCTCCTGGGCGATCTGCGCCAGTGAGCGCATGCCGTCGTAGCGTTGCGCGACCACCAATGCGATGTCGTCCAGTTCGACCACGCGCTCGGGTGCGAGCAGTACCCACTGGTCGCGTGCGCGGTCGTGCTGCAGGCGCACGCCTGCACGCAGGGCCGGCTGGCTATCGCGGGTAATGCTGCTCACGCAGCGACCCGGCTGGCGTCGCGGTCCGGCACGAATGCGTCCGGCCACACGATGCCCGGCGTGACGTAGGCCACATGCAATGCATCCAGCTGGGCCCACAGCACCGAGCACTTGAAGTGCAGGGCGGCTTTGACCAGCGCCTGCTTTTCGACCGTATCGGCATGCTGCTTGACATAGTCCAGCGCAAAATCCGAATCGCGGGGTGCTTCGGTGAGGCGATGCTCGAAGTAAGCCAACGCCTCGGACGAGACGAAGTCGTAGTGCTTGAGCATGCCGGCGACGCGTTGGCCAATGATGTTGGGCGCAAACAACTCAGTCAGCGACGAAGCGATCGCTTCGAGCAGGCTCTTTTCGCGCACAAACTGCAGATACGCCTGCACCGCAAAGCGCGTACCGGGCAGCAGCGCGCGCCCGGATTCCACCAGCGTGCGCTCCAGGCCCAATGCGTCGGTGAGGTGCAGCCAGCGGGCGATACCGCCATCGGTGGCGCTATTGCCATCGTGATCAAGGATGCGCTGGCGCCAGATCCGCCGCAGCGCCGGGTCTTCCATGCGCGCCAGGATCGCGGCGTCCTTCAGCGGAATGCAGCGTTGGTATTCGAAGCGATTCAAGGCCCAGGCCTGCACCTGCCCGCGATCGAGCTTGCCGTGGTGCAACAGCGCATGAAACGGATGCTGGTCGTGATACAGGCGTGCGCCGATCGCACGCAGATCCGCTTCCAGTTGATCGGGGCTGAGCAGGGCGGTCACAGGGCGATCTCCAGGCCGTCGTGGGCAACTTCCCAACCGCTGGCACGCGCGCTGGCGAACTCGGGCGACCGGGTGTTGAGCACGGGATTGGTAGTGTTGAGATGGATGAAGATTTTGCGCGCCACGTGCAACGGCGCGAACGCGGCGATAGTGCCATCAGGGCCGTCGATACTCATGTGGCCCATGCGTTGGCCGGTCTTCTGGCTGATGCCTAGCTGCACCATTTCGTCGTCGCGCCACAGCGTGCCATCGAAGAACACCAGCTCGGCGCCTTGCAGGCGCGCGCGCAAGGCATCGGTCATCGCAGCGCAGCCGGGAATGTAATGCACGCGGTGCCGGCCATTGTCGATGGTGAGTCCGAGTGTTTCTTCATTGGAGCCAGCCAGATCGCCGCCGCTGCGCGATTCCATGAACAACGGCACCTTGCCGGGCACCGAGAATGGGGTCAGCTGCAGACCGCACAGTGTCAGCGGCGTCTCCAGCGCGAACGGCTGCCGGGTCACGTGTTGCGGGTTGACGGCGTCGAAGATCGGGTTCTGCGCGAGCAGGTCAAGCACGCGGCTGCTGGCATGCAGCGAAAACCGCTGGCTTTCGCGCATCGAGAGCAAGCCGGCGATGTGGTCGATCTCACCGCTGGTGAGTACCACCGCCTCGATCGGCGAATGCCGCAATCCCTGCCGCGGCCACAACGCAGGCGTTGCGAGAATTTGTTGGCGGAAATCGGGGGAGGCGTTGATCAGCACCCAGCGCTCGCTGTCGGCGCTGACCGCGATGCTGGCCTGTGTACGACGTTGGGCACCGTCTGCTTGCTGCCACGCCCGCAGACTCGCGGGTGTGTGGCAATTCCACTGCGGGTGCCCACCGCCGGCCGCCGATCCCAAAACAATGATGCGCATGGAGAATCGTTACCTAATCTGCCGGCAACTGCCGGTCATGCATCAAACGAAAGGCGGCAAGGTGAGCGTGAAGGTGCAGGATCAAAACTCGCCGGAGACGTAGCAGTTGATTTCGGCGCCACAGTTGACTTCACGAACGACAGGCTTCTTCCAGGTCTTCATTCGGCTACCTCGCAGTTGGGAAAACGTCCCGGTTGCTGGATGCAACGAGCGACGTGGCCTGAGCATAGGCAGGCGGTTTGGCGCAGTTGTAAAGGGCATGTAAAAAGGTGCGTCGGTGCCGATTTTCGTTTGCGGCGTGATTCCGCTTTCCGGGCCGAGCGGTTATGAATCAAGACCTTGGCGGGTGAACCTGGCATAAGCACGACTGTCGTCCTGTACACCGATCGCACGACTCACACGCGTTGTGGAGAAGGTGACGCGCACGTTACCGTAGTCGTCAGCCATCTGTTGTTGCCCGCCGCCGTGTCCACTGTTGTGACCAGTTCCTCATTCGAGCGCCTGCAGGCCTTGCTGCAGCGCCCCGCCGTGGCCTCGATTGCGCCGGCATTGCGCGAGGCGTTGGCGCGGGCCTGGCAGGAGCTGCCGCCCGCGCAGACCGATAGCGTGCCGTGGGCCTTGCTCGGCGACACCCTGGACGCACTGGCGCTGTTGGCGGCCGACGAGGCCACGTTGATCGCAGCGTTGCTGTTCGATCTGCCGGCCTTGCGCGGCGCGGTTGCCGACCTGCCGTGGCAACCGGCGGAGCGGCGGGTGTCAGTGGAAGGATTGTTGGATGGCCTGGATGCGGCCGACCAGGTCTGGGCGCTGCACGCCGGGCGCGAGGCTGGACGCAACAGCGAAGGGTTGCGGCGATTGCTTCTCTCCATCATCCACGACCTGCGCGTGGTGCCGATCCTGCTGGCACGGCAGCTGTCGCGGATGCGTGTGGCCGACCGTCTCAGTGAAGAACAGCGCCGCGCGCTGGCGCAGCTCACGCGCGACATTCATGCGCCGCTGGCCAACCGGTTGGGCATCTGGCAGGTGAAGTGGGAGCTGGAAGATCTGGCGTTCCGGCATCTGGAGCCGGAGACCTACCGCCGCATCGCCCGCGAAGTGGACGAAACCCGCGTGGCGCGTGAGCGCTATCTGGAAGCGGTCAAGCGCACCTTGTCGGCGGCGCTCGCCCAGCAGGGCCTGCGCGCAGACGTGAGCGGGCGGCCCAAACACATCTACAGCATCTGGCGAAAGATGCAGAAGAAGCGGCTGTCGTTCGATCAGTTGTACGACATCCGCGCGGTACGCGTGATGGTCGAGGATGTGGCGGCCTGCTACGCCGCCTTGGGGGCGGTGCATTCGTTGTGGGCACCGGTGCCCAGCGAGTTCGACGATTACATCGCCCGGCCCAAGGCCAACGACTATCGCTCGCTGCATACGGCGGTGGTCGGCCCGGAAGGGCGCACGATCGAAATCCAGATCCGTACCCATGAGATGCACGCCCAGGCCGAACTGGGCGTGGCTGCGCACTGGAAATACAAGGAGGGCGGCAAGGGCGGCGAAAAGGCCTTCGACCGCAAGATCCTGTGGATGCGCCAGCTGCTGGAGCAGGTACAGGAAGGCGAGCACGGCGAACTGGCTGGCGCGCTGGATGCCGAGTTGATCGAAGACCGCGTGTATGCGCTGACCCCCAAGGGCGAGGTGATTGATCTGCCGCACGGCGCTACGCCGCTGGATTTTGCTTATCACGTGCATACCATGGTGGGGCATCGCTGCCGCGGCGCGCGCGTCAACGACCGCATCGTCCCGCTGACCTACCGGCTGCGCAGCGGCGACCGGGTGGAAATCATGACCGCCAAGGAAGCCGACCCGCGCCGCGACTGGTTGCTGGCCTCCAACGGCTTCCTGGCCAGCGGGCGTTCGCGCGACAAGGTGCGTGCGTGGTTTCACAAGCTGGACCGCGCGCGCAACGTCCAAGCGGGCAAGGATCTGCTCGATCGCGAACTCAAGCGTCTGGGCCTGCAGCATGCAGATCTGAGCGTCGCCACACGCAAATTCCACGCCGACACCATCGACGATTTGTATATCCAGGTGGCACTGGGCGATACCGGCCCGAACCAGGTCAGCCGCGCGTTGCTGGAAGCCGAACGTGCCGCCTCGCAGCCGGCGGTGCCGGCTCCCCCGCGGCCGACTGCACGTCGCGATGGGCTGGGTAAATCCAAATTCACCGTGGAGGGCGTGGGCAACCTGCTGGTGCAGCTGGCGCGGTGTTGCCAACCGGTGGCGGGCGAGCCGATTGCCGGCTACCTCACCCGCGGGCGCGGCATCACCGTGCACCGCACAGATTGCGCCGCATTGGCGCGCTTGGCCGCCGCCCACCCGCAACGCGTGTTGCCGGTGGAATGGGGCAAGGCCGGCAGCGGCTACGAGGTGGATGTGCAGGTGCGCGCCGTGGACCGCCGCTGGTTGCTCAAGGACATCACCAATCTGATTGCCCAGGAAGACGCGCACGTGCTGGAAATCAATAGCGACAACGTGCGCGACACGGGCAGGGCGCAGCTGCGCTTGCGCTTGAAGGTGAGCGATTACGATCAGCTGTCCGGCCTGCTTGGCAAGTTGGACGCGCTGCCCGGCGTGAGCGAGGTGCGGCGGCTGGGCTGACTGCGCCGAACATCTTGCTGGCGCCCATCGACTGGAAACAAACCGCACACAAGGGACGTGAGCTGTGGGTGCCTGACGATTCCCGATTCCCGATTCCCGATTCCCGATTCCCGATTCCCGATTCCCGAATCCCGAATCCCGAATCCCGAATCCCGAATCCCGAATCCCGAAGAGCCCACACCGTCTTCGCAACCCACACCGCTACCATAAGGCGGTGAACGCGTCCCCGTCAGGTCGCGCCAAGGATGGACGCCACCGCATGTCTCTGCTCCCGCGCTGGGCCAGATCGCCCCGCCTCTGGGCGCCACTGCGCAGTCGTGCGCTCTGGCGCGTGGTACTGGCGCTGTGCGCCTGCCTGTTGCTGACCGTGGTAATGCTGCGCAAGCCGCTGGCCGATCTGCTGTGGCCGGACACGCGCATCCAGCAATTGCTGCAGCGGGGCGATGCGGCGTTGGCGCGCGGCCAGCTCAGCGCTGCCAATGGCAGCGGTGCGCGCGAACTGTTCGCCGCCGCGCTTGCGTTGGATAGCGACCGTGGCGAAGCCCGTGACGGGCTGGCGCGGACCGGCGCTGCTGCAGTGGTGCAGGCACGCGCTGCGGTTGCGGCCGGCGATGTCGCCGCAGCGCAACGCGCGCTGGCGCTGGCAACTGCCCTGGAAGCGCCGCAGGCGCAGACCGCCCCGGTGGCTGCGCGGCTGCGCGCGCTGCAGGCGCGGCGTGTCGGGCTGGATGCCTTGTTGGCGCAGGCGGCGGTGGCCCAGCAGCAAGGTCGCCTGGACGGCACGCCCGGCAGTGCGTTGCCGCTGTACCAGCGCATCCTGGCCCTGGCCCCGGATCGCACCGACGCCCTGGAAGGTCGCGAAGACGCCCTGACCGATCTGTTGGCGCAGGCACGCCACGCATTGGCGCGCGATGCGCTCGGTGAGGCGTCGGCGTTGCTGGCCGCGGCCAAGCGTTACGACGCCGGGCATGTCGACATGCCGCTGACTGAAGGCCAGTACCACCGCGTGCTGGAACAGCGCCGCCAACGTGCGCAGGCCTTGCTGCGCCGTGGCCGCCTGGCTCCGGCTGCGCGCGATTTCAACGCAGTCCTGGCGGCCGAGCCAGACGATGCAATCGCCAAGCGGGGGCTCGATCAGGTGACGGACGAGTATGCCGCACAGGCTATCCGGCAAGCGGCGGATTTCCGCTTTGACGATGCGCTGCAATCGTTGCGTCAGGCGCAGCTGCTGGTGCCGGGCGCTCCATCGATTGTGCAGGCCGAGCAGGCGATTGCGCGCGCAAGAGATGCCCAGCGCGGCCCAACCGCGGGCCTGTCGCGCGGCACGCGCGAGCGCCGTCTGCGGGCATTGCTGCAGCGCGTTGCCGATGCCGAAACGCAGCAACACTGGATGACCCCGCCTGGTGCCAGCGCCTACGACGCGGTGCGCGCCGCGCAGGCGCTGGCACCGCGCGATCCGCGCGTGCTGCAGGCCGCTGCGCGCGTGGTGCCGGCCAGCCAGCGTTGTTTCGAGGACGAACTGCGCAATAACCGCCTGCGTGCCGCGCGTGGATGTCTCGATGCTTGGCAGGCACTGACACCCAATGCCGACGCCCTGGCCGGCGCGAGGCGCCGCCTTGCACAACGCTGGATTGCGGTCGGAAGCGAACGGCTGGGCCAGGAGGACGCAGCATTTGCCCGTCGTGCGCAGGACGAGGCGCACCAGTTGGATCCCGAACTGCCGGAACTGGCCGAATTCACGCGACGGGTCAAGGCTGTCGCCGAGCAGCGTTGAGTGGGGGCTGGCAGTGTCGCCAACGTTAGGGTCTGCCGAACGTGCAGTTCAAACCCCGAGCTCTAAAACCCGTTGTTCGCATCCCCGATGCTAAGGAACGCGCTCCAGGCGCACGCAAGATGTTGGTGAAGCCCATGACAAGGGCGCAGGGCAATCTGCTCCACGCAATCCTTCTCCTATCGGGAGAAGGTGCCCGGAAGGAGCGGATGAGGATACCTGCGACGCCTTGCGATGCGTCGCAGGCGGATCAATGACCCATCACGCCGTGTATTGCGGCGCAAACGGCCCAGGCACCAGCACGTCACCGCCTGCTCACTCGGCAATAAACAACGCACGCACCGCGCTGCGCGCCGCATCCAGCGAGAAATGCTCGGCCACGTTACGCAAGCCGTTGTCGGCCAGACGCTGCCACAGCGCCGCGTCCTGATACAGCCGCACGATCGCAACGGCGAACGCGTCCGCATCGTCGGCCACGCACACATCCTCGCCGTCGCGCAGGTGCATGCCTTCCACCGCGCAGGTGGTGCCGACCACCGGCTGGCCGTGCGCCATGCTCAGATTGATCTTGCCTTTGACGCCTGCGCCAAACCGCAGCGGTGCCACCGCGATGCGTGCGCTGTCCATGAATGGAACCAGATCCGGGACGTGACCATGCAACTGCACGCCGGGGCATTGGTCTGCCAACAATTTCAAGGCGTCGGGCAGGTCGGCGCCGATGCAGTGAAACACCACATCAGGCAGCTGCGCACGGACCTGCGGAAAGATGGCGCTGATGAACCACTGCACCGCATCCACATTCGGCGGATGACGAAAGCCGCCGACGAAAACCAGGTCGCGACGTTGCGCGAAGCTGTGGCCGCTGCCGGCGACTTCATGCAGGTTCGAAAGCAGGGCCGTCCGAATGTGTGGCGCATCTGCGCGCAGTTGCGACTGTTCTGCGGCCGACACCAGCAAGGTGACATCAGTGGCCGCCATAATCTCGAACTCGCGCAGGCGGGTGCGTTCTGCGCTACGCAACAGATTGGCATCGCCGGCCAACTCGGCACCGCGACGTTCGCGCAGGTAATGCAGGTCGACGGTATCGAACAAGGTGCGCGCCTGTGGCGCGTATTGCTTGAGCAACGGTAGGCAGGCGTGTGCCACGTGGTGGCGTACCAGCAGCACTACCGCAAACCGCGCACCATGCGTGCGCAGCCAGCTGCCGATGCCGTCGAGAAACGGTGCATACCAGACTTCGACGCCGAGTTGCTGCAATGCTTGCGTGTGGCGCCCGGCGTGTTCGCGGCGGGTCGGCACGAAGACGACGTGCGCGCCTTCGTCGCGCAACAGGCGGATCAGGTTGAACTGCCGCAGCGAGCCGGAATCGCGGTCCGGCTGCGGCACGCACTCGTCCAGGATCAATACCTGGCGCTGGCTGCGGTGCAGCAGTGCAGGCCCGGGCACGGTGCCGACCGGCAATTGTGTTTTCAGCGGCTGCTGCCATTTTTCGGCGAAGACGCCTTGATTGCGCACCTGATAGGCCTTCACCCCGGTACGCGTATCGGTGCCGTTGCTGGTGCCCTCGTCGTGCACCACAACGCTGGCCGGCTGCACCAGCACGTGGTAACCCGCTGCGCGGACTGCAAACGCCAGGTCGGTGTCTTCGTAGTACGCCGGCATATAACGCCGATCCAGCCCGCCCAGCGTCTGCAACAGCATGCGCGGCAGCGCGATGGCCGCGCCCGAGCAGTAGTCCATCGCGCGCACATATGCATAACGCGGGTCGTCGGCCGATTCGAAGCGGCCGTAACTCCAGGCGCTGCCATCGCCGAACACCACGCCGCCGGACTCTTGCAGCCGCCCGTCCGGATACACCAGTTGCGCGCCGACCAGGCCGGCAGCCGGTTGCTGGGCAAAGGTGTCGATCAACCGATCCAGCCAGCCGGGCTGCGGAATGGTGTCGTTGTTGAGCAGCACTATGAAATCACCACGCGCTAGCGCGATGCCGTCATTGCAGGCAGCAATGAAACCGCCGTTGCTCGCACGCACGTGATAGTGCAGACCCGCAATGTGCGGCAATTGTTCAGCGGTGGCGTCGCTGCTGCCGTCGTCCACGACGATGATTTCCACGCTCACCAGCGGCGGATGCGCCGCCAGCGCACGCAGGCAGGCCAAGGTGTGCGCAATGTGGTTGTAGACCGGAATCACCACCGTTACCCGTGGGGTCGCGCTGTGCGGCAGCGCGAACGCCGCGAACGGGGCGGCCTGCGGCAGCCACAGCGGCGTGCCCAGGGCGACCGGCGGCGCCTGCGTGTGTACGCGAATACGTTGCCAGGTGGCGCGCCAACCGCGCGTGCGCATGCTGGCCACGCTGCGGTGGATCAGGCCAAGGACGCGATTGAACAGATAGCGCGCATCGGCCAAAGACATCGACATTGCGTTGGAACTCCAGCGTGGTATGGCAGGAAACGTGGCGAGCAGAGTGCGGGTCGAGGCAATCGGTGCGTCTGCCAGCGCAGTGTACGAGCCGTGCCAGCTGCTGACCGAGAACATGTCGCGCCCAGCGAAGCGACATCGGTCGTTTTGTTAGCCGCTCTTAACGGTCGACGGGCCCGGTGGGTCACAGCCATGACAGCGCTGCGCTAGACTCGCCGGATTCTACATTCTCGCATTCCTGTGCCCCGACGCCACGACAACGACGCTCCCGACGATTTCGAGGACGACACCAACGAGCAACGCTACCGCTGGCAACGCAGACTCATCGTCTGGGGATTTGCCGCGTTCGCGCTGGCGCTCGGTTTCCTGATTCCCTATACGGTGTATCTGAACAAGCAGGTCACCCAGCGCTTTGGCGAGCTGCGTTGGCAGATCCCGACCCGCGTGTACGGCCGTCCGTTGGTGCTGGTGCCCGGCACCGCGCTGGATGCGGCCACGCTGAAGACCGAGCTGGATGCGGCGTCGTACCGTGACGACGGCCAGGCGAAGCTGCCTGGCACCTATCAGCAGGACGGCAGCCGCTTCACCATCGCCAGCCGCGGCTATATCGATGTGGATGGGCGTGTGCCGGCGCGCCGTATCGACGTCAGCCTGGCGGGTGGGCGCGTGGCCACGCTGCGCGACGCCGGCGACCGCAAGACGCTCAAAAGCGCACGTCTGGACCCGGCGCGCATCGCCACGCTGTACGGGCAGAAGCAGGAAGAGCGCCGCCTGGTGCGCATGGAAGAAGTGCCCGAGCTGCTGGTCACCGGCCTGCAGGCAGTGGAGGATCGCGACTTCAACAGCCATCACGGCATCGATCTGAGCGGCATGGTGCGTGCGGCCTGGATCATGGCGCGCTCCGGCGGGCAGGTCCGTCAGGGCGCCAGTACGCTGACCCAGCAGCTGGCCCGCAGTGGCCTGCTCGGCATCGGCAAGGAACAGACGTTCACGCGCAAGTTCAACGAGATTCTGTACGCGGTGATCATGGAGGCGCGTTACGACAAGCGCACCATCCTGGAGGCCTATCTCAACCAGGTGTATCTGGGCCAGCGCGGCGGGCAGGCGATCCACGGTGTGTCGTCTGGTGCGGAGCTGTGGTTCGGCCGCGAACTCAATTCGATGACCACCGAGCAGATCGCCTTGTTGATCGGGTTGGTCAAGGGGCCGTCGTACTACGACCCGCGGCGCAACCCGGAACGCGCGCTGGACCGGCGCAATTTCGTGCTCGGCAAGCTGCACGAAAGCAACCTGATCAACGACGCCGAGTACAAGCGTGCGCTGGCTGCGCCGTTGGGCGTGCCCACCGAACCCGGCCTGGTCGCAGCCAATCGTTTCCCGGCGTATGTGGACCTGGTGCGGCGCCAGCTGGCGCACGATTACCCGGAAGGCGTGCTGCAGGGCGCCGGTATGAGCGTGCTCACGGGTATGTCGCCGTCTGCGCAGGCCTATGCCGAAGGGGCAGTGACCGGCACCATCAAGCGGCTGGACAATAAGAAGCGCCCGCCACTGCAGGCCGGGCTGGTGCTCACCGACGTGCATAACGGCGATGTGCTGGCCGTGGTCGGAAGCCGTGATGTCGCCAAGCCGGGCTTCAATCGCGCGGTGGAAGCGCAGCGGCAGGTGGGCTCGTTGCTCAAGCCGTTCGTTTACATGCTGGCGCTGGCCTCGCCGGACCGCTGGGCGTTGTCCAGTTGGGTCGACGACTCGCCGGTCACCGTGCAGCTCAGCCGCGGCAAGACCTGGTCGCCTGGCAATTCCGACAACCGCAGCCACGGCACAGTGCGTCTGATCGATGCGCTGGCGCATTCCTACAACCAGGCCACGGTGCGGGTGGGCATGCAGGTCGGCGCAGACCGCATCGCACAGTTGATCCAGGTGTTAGCCGGCATCAAGGCCGAGCCCAATCCCGCGCTGATCCTGGGCACCACCGACCAGAGCCCGTATGGCATGGCGCAGCTGTATCAATTCCTGGCAGCCGGCGGCGAGATCCAGCCGCTGCATGCGGTGCGCGGTGTGCTCGACCCGCAAGGCAAGCTGCTCAAACGCTACGACAAGACCCCGGCTCCGGCGCAGGAAGGCGATTCGGTGGCCGCCAACCTCATCAGCATCGGCTTGCAGCAGGTGGTCAGCGCCGGTACCGCGCGCCAGCTGCTGGGCGATGGCTTGGGTCGCCTGTCGTCGGCCGGCAAGACCGGTACCTCCAACGACGGTCGCGACAGCTGGTATGCCGGCTACACCGGCGACCATCTGGCGGTGATCTGGATGGGCAACGACCAGAACGCCGAGACCGGTCTGTATGGCGCCACCGGCGCGATGCGGGTGTGGTCGAGCATCTTCGCTCGCCTGCCGAGCGCGCCGTTGAAGGTCAGCGGCAAGGGGCTGGATTGGCAGTGGGTGGACGCCAGCGGTACCGGCGTGACCGACCCCGGTTGCCCGGGTGCGCGCCAGTTCCCGTTCGTGGTCGGCTTCACGCCGGGCTACGCTCCGTGTGCCGGCAATGCACCATCGATCGAAGCTGCGCCCGGCGAAGCGGCCGCACCTGCCGAACAATCCAGCGGCGGTGGCTGGCGCCGTTTCTTCGGTCTGGAAAAGAAGCCCGAACAACCTGCCCCGGCGCCTGCCACGGCCCCACCCGCGCATTGATTGGAGTGACTCCATGAACCGACTGCACCGTTTGCTCGCCCTGATCGGCGTCTTGGCCGCACTGGGCGCCTGCGTCAGCGCACCGCCCGCACCGCCGCCGCCGCCGGTGGACCCGACCACCCCGACCCAGCGCCTGTTGTTGATCGAACGCGAAGCCGGCGTGGACGACACCGAGCTGTCGGTGCAGCCGCTGCGCGACCCGCAGGTCGACGATCTGCGCGACACCGCCAAGAGCAAGCGCCAGGCCGGCGATCTGGCCGGCGCCGCTGCGGCGCTAGATCAGGCGCTGGGCCTGGTGTCGGGCGACCCGGCAATTCTGCAGGAACGCGCTGAAGTGTCCGTGCTGCAGGCCGACTGGCCGGCGGCCGAGCGCTTCGCAAAGCAGGCGATCGAGCTTGGTTCCAAGACCGGCCCGCTGTGCCGTCGCCACTGGGCCACGATCGAGCAGTCGCGGCTGGCGCGGGGCGAGAAGGAAAACGCTGCCTCGGCCAGGGCGCAGATCGCCGGCTGCACGGTGCCGGGCGTGAAGCGGTACTGAGGACCGGACATCCGGCGGTGCGCGCCGTCAGTCAGCAATCTGCGGACTGCTGACTGACGGCATCGCGTCTGGCGTGGCGCGGGCGTCGGGCACGACTTGCAGGCAGCGTGCCTGCGCCTGGCCGCACTCGGTCACGCACACCCAGGCCTGCATCACCGCGCACGCGCTAGGCTGTCGCGCTTCCTGTCCGCTTTCCGTTCGGTCTCATGTCCCAACTTGCCACTGCCAGTATCGAAGCGCTCAGCGAGGGCGGGGCGCTTGCGCGTCAGCTCGACGCCTTCGCGCCGCGTGCTGCGCAGTTGCGCCTGACTGGGGCGATTGCCGAGGCATTCGAGCAGCGCGACGTGTTGTTGGCAGAGGCCGGCACCGGTACCGGCAAGACCTACGCCTATCTGGTGCCGGCGCTGCTGTCCGGGCTCAAGACGATCGTCTCTACCGGCACGCGCGCGCTGCAGGATCAGCTGTTCCATCGTGATCTGCCGCGCGTGCGCGCCGCGCTGGGCGTTGGGCTGCGCAGCGCGTTGCTGAAGGGGCGCGCCAACTATCTGTGCAAGTACCGCACCCAGCAGGCGCGCGGCGAGCCGCGTTTTGCCACGCCCGAACAGGTCTCGCAGTTCCAGCGCATCGTGGCCTGGAGCGGGCGCACCCAATTCGGCGACATGGCCGAACTCGAAGCCTTGCCGGACGACTCGCCGCTGCTGCCGATGGTGACCTCCACCGTCGACAACTGCCTGGGCACCGAATGCCCGTTCTATAGCGAATGCTTCGTGGTGCAGGCGCGCCAGCGTGCGCAGGCGGCCGATCTGGTGGTGGTCAACCACCATCTGCTGCTGGCCGATCTGGCGCTCAAGCAGGAAGGCTTCGGCGAAATCCTGCCGGGCGCGCAGGCCTTCGTCATCGACGAGGCGCATCAATTGCCGGAGCTGGCGGCCAATTTCTTCGGCGAAAGTTTCGGCATGCGGCCGTGGCAAGAGCTGGCGCGCGATTGCATGGTCGAAGCGCGCCTGGTTGCCGGCGCGCAAGCCAGCCTGCAGGCGCCGATCCTGGCCCTGGACGACGCCTTGCGCAGCCTGCGCGCCGGCATGGAAGGGCTGCCGCCGCGTGGCACGCAATGGCGTGCATTGGCCAAGCCGCAGGTGCGCGAAGGGTTCGACGCCGTGCTGTCGTCACTGGCGCGGTTGGGCGAATCCCTGCTGCCGTTGCGTGAGGCCTCGCCCGGTTTCGATGGCTGCACCGCGCGTGCGCAAGAGGCGTTGAATCGCCTGTCGCGCTGGTTGGGCGAAGATCTGCCGGTGGCCGATTTCGCGCAAGATCCGCCAGAAGAGACGGTCGACAACGACGTGCTGTGGTACGAGCTCAGCCCGCGCGGCTTCCGCTGCCAGCGCACGCCGCTGGATGTGTCCGGCCCATTGCGCGAACACCGCGAGAAATCCCATGCGGCCTGGGTGTTCACCTCGGCCACGTTGGCGGTGGGCGGCGAGTTCGATCACATCGCACAGCGGCTGGGGTTGATCGACCCGGCGACGTTGCTGCAACCCAGTCCGTTCGACTGGGCGCGTCAGGCCTTGTGCTACCTGCCGCCGAACCTGCCCGATCCGGCCGCACGCGGGTTCGGTACCGCGTTGATTGGCGCGCTGACGCCCGTGCTGGAAGCCTCCAATGGCCGTGCGTTTTTGTTGTTCGCCTCGCACCGCGCGCTTCGCGAAGCCGCCGACGCCTTGCGCGGCGCGCCGTGGCCGTTGTTCGTGCAGGGCGAGGCGCCGCGCGCGACCTTGCTGCAGCGCTTCCGCGAGTCCGGCAACGGCGTGCTGCTGGGCTCGGCCAGTTTCCGCGAGGGCGTCGACGTGGTTGGCGATGCCTTGAGCGTGGTGGTGATCGACAAGTTGCCGTTTGCCGCACCCGACGACCCGGTGTTCGAAGCACGCCTGGATGCGATCCGCCGCGAGGGTGGCAACCCGTTCCGCGACGAGCAGTTGCCGCAGGCGGTGATCGCGCTCAAGCAGGGCGTGGGCCGACTGATCCGCAGCGAAACCGACCGTGGCGTGCTGGTGCTGTGCGACCCGCGGCTGGTCAACAAAAGCTACGGCCGCACCTTCATGAAATCGCTGCCGCCATTTGCGCGCACGCATGCCATTGCCGATGTGCAGGCGTTTTTTGGCGTTGCAGAGGCGGTGGGAGACAATGGCGTGCTTGCGTTGCCGGTCGGCGACGACCGATCTTCTTCCTTCTGACTGCGGTCCTGCCATGAACGTCCTCGCATTCGAGACCTCCACCGAAGCCTGTTCCGTCGCCTTGCATGTCGACGGTCGCGTGATCGAGCGCTTCGAACTGGCGCCGCGCCGCCACGCCGAACTGGCACTGCCGTGGGCCGAACAACTGCTGGCCGACGCAGGGATTACGCGCCGCCAGCTCGATGCGATTGCGGTCGGCCGTGGCCCTGGCGCGTTCACCGGCGTGCGTCTGGCGATCGGCATCGCGCAGGGAATCGCCTTGGCGCTGGATGTGCCGGTGCTGGCCGTTTCCACGCTGCAGGTGCTGGCCTTGCGCGCGCCTGCCGAGGCGAGCCATGTGCTGGCCTGCATCGATGCGCGCATGGGCGAGGTATATGCAGGTATCTTCGCGCGCAGTGGCGACACGGTGCTGGAACTTGCGCCGGAAGTGGTCTGCGCACCGGACGCGCTCGTGCTGCCCGACACCAACGCCGTGTCTCGCATGGCCGGCGTCGGCACCGGTCTGGCGGCTGCCGACGCACTGCTGCAGCAACGCTTTGCGACACGCCTGAGCAGCGTTGATGCAGCCGCGCTCCCGCGTGCCGCCGATCTGCTCACGCTTGCGGTGCCGGCACTGCTGCGTGGCGAAGGCGTGGCGCCTGAGCGGGTGGAGCCAGCGTATCTACGCGACAACGTCGCCCTCACCCTGGTCGAGCAACAGGCTGCCCGCGCCGCAAAGGCGGTCGGCGCAACGCCATGACCGACGCTGCGCAGCGCGCCCGGTTTCGCGGTTGCCTGCTTGGTCTGGCGGTCGGCGATGCGCTGGGCACCACGCTCGAATTTTGCGCACCGGGCAGCTTCACGCCGATCGACGACATGCGCGGTGGCGGCCCGTTCGCATTACGGGCCGGGCAGTGGACCGACGACACCTCGATGGCCTTGTGCCTGGCGCATAGCCTGTTGTATCGGCAGGGGTTCGACGCCGCCGATCAGATGAACCGCTATAGCAACTGGTACCAGCACGGTTATCTCAGCAGCACCGGTGCCTGCTTCGATATCGGAGCGACCGTGCGCCAGGCGCTGGAGCGCTATCTGGATGGCGGCCCGGCCTTCAGCGGCAGCACCGATCCACGCTCGGCCGGCAATGGCTCGCTGATGCGGCTGGCGCCGGTGGCGATGTACTACGCGCATCGCCCCGTCGAGCTGGGCGAGCGCGCCGCCGACAGTTCGCGTACCACGCATGCTGCCGACGAAGCGCTGGATGCCTGCCGGCTGTTCGCCTTCCAGTTGCGTGCCGCATTGCTCGGTGGCCAGCGCCAGCAGGTGTTGCAGACCCGCTGCGAAGGGCTGTCGACATCGGCGCTGCGTGCGTTATCGGTGCGCGACCATGCGGCAGTTCCCGCCGCCCAGATCCGCGGCACCGGCTATGTGGTCGATGCGCTGTCGGCGGCGCTCTGGTGCTTCGCCACCACCGACACGTTCGCCGATGCGGTGCTGCGTGCGGCCAACCTGGGCGACGATGCCGACACCACCGCGGCCATCTGCGGTCAGCTGGCCGGGGCATTCCATGGCATCGACGGGATTCCCCCCGCCTGGCGCGCGCGCGTGCAGGACGCGGACGCGATCGTCGAGCTGGCCGACCGGCTGTACGCAGCCGCGCAGGCCGCATAAAGGGCGCGCGCAACGCACTGGGCAACGCAGTCCGCCGGGAAGGCATGCCGCAGAAAGACGCGTCCTTGTCGGGACGCGCGACGGCTCAACGATCGTCGTGCAGTTCGCCGCCGGGCAGGAACAACCAGGTGCGCGTGACCTGCAGGATGTCCACATCGTCCTTGGTCTTGGGCAATGGCGGGAACGGCTGCGCCAGTTGCACCACGCGTAAGGCGGCATCGTCGAGCACCGGAACCCCGCTGGAGACCAGGACGCGGCTGCTCTCCACGCTGCCGTCGCGGCGCACGCCCACGCTGATGACCACCTTGCCGCCCAGCCGGCGGCGGCGGGCGTCGTCCGGATAATTCAGATTGCCCACGCGCTCGGCACGGTCCACCCAGGCGCGCAGATAGTTCGCGTATGCATATTCGCGGGTACTGGCAGAGACGAACTTGCGGTTCGGGCGTTTGGCGTACTGCTCAGAGCGCAGATGCACTTCCGCCGCGAGCCGGGCCATTTCGGCATCGCGCTGCACGCGTTGCGCATCGGCGGGCGTGAGTGGGTCGGTCTGCGGGTTCGGTTGCGGTGTCGGCACGGCCTGTTCGCCACGCCGGCTGGTCACCACGCGGGTCTGGGTCGGCTCCGGCACATTCACGCTGGTTGCGCGTTGCGCCTGTGGCGCCAGCCCGGTGCGGTCCTGCGGCACCACGCCCGGCTGGCTGTCGCGCGGGCGTTGCGCGGTGTCGTGATTGCCGCCGCCCTGCTGGTTGGCCTGGGCCAGGAAATCGGCCTGCTTGGGCGTCAGCGGCGTGCTGGTCTGGCTGAAGATCACGTCCAGCGTCGGCACCAGTGGCGCGTCCTCGCTGACCGCAAACACCACGCCCAGGATCAGGATGCCGTGCAGTAGCAGCGAGATCACCAGCGTCATCATCAGCCGGCGACCGTCGTCCATGGGTGCCGGCAGTGCCGCGGCCGTGCTCATTGCGCAGCGCCGGCCTCGATCGCGTCGAACAGCAGCCCGGCGATGTTCAGGCCGAACTGCGCATCCAGCTCGCGCACGCAGGTGGGGCTGGTGACGTTGACCTCGGTCAGGTAATCGCCGATCACATCCAGGCCCACGAAGCGCATGCCGCGACGGCGCATTTCCGGGCCCACCTGCGCGGCGATCCAGCGGTCGCGTTCGGACAATGGCCGACCTTCGCCGCGCCCGCCGGCGGCCAGGTTGCCGCGGAATTCGTCGCCCTGCGGAATGCGCGCCAGGCAGTAATCCACCGGCACGCCGTCCACCAGCAGGATGCGCTTGTCGCCGGCAGTGATGTCGGGGATGAAGCGCTGCGCCAGGGTCAGTTTGCGGTTGCCGTCGGTCAGCGTTTCCAGGATGACGTTGAGGTTGGGGTCGCCGGTGCCGCTACGGAAGATCGAGCGCCCGCCCATGCCGTCCAGCGGCTTGAGCACCGCCTGGCCATGCTCCAGCACGAACGCCTTGAGCGCGGCGGCATCGCGGCTGACCAGGGTCGGCGGGCAGCACTGCGGAAACAGCAGCGCGGCCAGTTTCTCGTTGTAATCGCGCAGGCCCTGCGGGTCGTTGACGATCTGTGCGCCGGCGCGCTGCGCCGCGCTGAGCACCTGGGTGTCGTAGACGAACTCGGCATCCACCGGCGGGTCCTTGCGCATCAGCACCACCTGGCCGGTCCCAAATTCCAGCTCGGCGAAGGTGCCCAGCGTGAACCAGCCGGTCTTGTCCTCGCGCACGCTCAGCGGCGCCACCTGCGCCACCGCGCGGCCTTCGCGCAGGCTGAGCCCGCCGGGGCGCACGTAATGCAGACGGTGACCGCGGCGCTGGGCTTCCAGCAACATGGCAAACGTGGTGTCTTTGGCGATCTTGATGGAGGCGATGGGATCCATCACCACAACGACGTCGAGCGACATGGGGCTAAACCTTTCGAACAGGCTGCCGATGGTAACTTCAAGCGATGGGCGATGGCGCGCCCGGCGGGTTGCAGTGCGCGACTTGCCGGCCTGCACGCACCCAGACGTGGTCGGAACGTCCGCCTGGCGGGCCCCCGGCAATGCGCCCTTGACAGTCGATGCGGGTCTTGGGATATACATGCAGTTTCGTAGCGACGTCGGAAGGGATGAAGCGTCGCGCGCCCGGGGATATTTGCATGAGTGAAAACATTGCTGCGGGTGGGGAACTCGCAGGACTGAAGGTGATGGTCATCGATGATTCGAAGACCATTCGCCGCACCGCCGAAACGCTGCTGAAGCGGGAAGGTTGTGAAGTAGTGACAGCAACGGATGGTTTCGAGGCACTGGCCAAAATTGCGGACCAGCAACCTCAGATCATTTTTGTCGACATCATGATGCCGCGCCTGGATGGGTACCAGACGTGCGCGTTGATCAAGGGCAACCAGCTCTTCAAATCGACGCCGGTGATCATGTTGTCGTCCAAGGATGGCCTGTTCGACAAGGCACGCGGCCGCATCGTCGGTTCCGAGCAATATCTGACCAAGCCGTTCACCCGTGAAGAACTACTGAGCGCGATCCGCACGTACGTCCACGCCTGACCAGGGGGAAAGGCAACATGGCTCGAATTATATTGATCGAGGACTCGCCCACCGACAGGGCAGTCTTCAGTCAATGGCTGGAAAAAGCAGGCCATACGGTCGTCGCCACCGATAACGCAGAAGAGGGGCTTGAGCTGGTTCGCAGCCAGGCGCCCGATCTTGTGTTGATGGATGTGGTGTTGCCCGGGATGAGCGGCTTCCAGGCAACGCGTGCACTCGCACGCGACCAGGCCACCAAGGACATCCCCGTGCTGCTGGTCAGCACCAAGGGCATGGAAACCGACAGGGCCTGGGGTTTGCGACAAGGTGCCAGCGACTACATCGTCAAGCCGCCGCGCGAAGACGATCTGATCGCGCGCATCAGACAACTGGTGCGTTGATGCGCTCTCCATTCGACATTCTCGAGGACTACGAGCGTCGTAGTCTTGCGCACGCCACGCCGCTGCCGGAACGCCAGTTCTCGGCTGATATCTGGCGCGGCGTGGGTTATCGCGTCGGTACCCGGCGATTGGTCTCGGACTTCCGCGAAGTGGCGGAAATCGTGCCGATGCCGCCGGTCACCCCGGTGCCGGGCGCACAGCCCTGGCTGCTGGGCGTGGGCAACCTGCGCGGCAATCTATTCCCGGTGATCGATCTGAAGCAGTTCCTGGAGGGCCGTCGCACGGTGCTGCAGGAAGGCCAGCGTGTGCTGATCATGCGTCAGAGCGGCGGCGACGTCGCGCTGACCATCGATGAGCTGTACGGCCAACGCAGCTTCGAGCAGGTCCAGGCGGTGGAACCCGGCGAGTTGGCGCAAGGCCGCTACGCCCACTTCATCGACCGTGCCTTCCGCAACGAGACGCAGGACTGGGGTGTGTTTTCCCTGGCGTTGCTGTCGCGCACTCCTGAATTCCGGCAGGCCGCGGCCTAAGCCGCGACCCCGCCACGTCATACAGATCGAGGTCGAACCATGAGTACTGCCCCGGACACCCGCAAGACCAACAAGCTCGGCAGCGTCAGCACCAGCTTCTGGCTTGGCCTGCTGGTGTTGTCGATGATCGTGTTCGGCGCCAACACCGGCGTCGCCACCTGGCAGGGCAGTCGCCTGGCAGGTGCCGGTACCGGCGCGGCCGATCTGCAGGTGCTCTCGCAGCAGTTGGCCAATCAGGGCCGCGAAGCGATTTCCGGCAACCCCAAGGCCTTCGAGGCCTTCAAGGAAACCAAGGGCCGCATCGACAGCACGGTCAATGAACTGGATGGCCGCTACGGCAAGGAAGCCTCGGTGTCCGGCGCCATGGCCCGGCTCAAGTCGGTCTGGGTGCCGCTGAGCAAGAACGCCGAGCAGGTGATTGCCAGCGAACCGGCGGTGCTCGGCCTGGCCGGCAACGCCGACCGCTTCTCCAACAACGTCCCGCAGTTGCAGGCGCAGTTGAACGAAGTGGTGCGCGCGATGACGGTCAGCGGCGCGCCCGCCGCGCAGATCTACAACACGCTGCAGCAGGTCGTGGTCGCCGGCACCATGGCGCGCCGGGTGACCGAAATCCGTGCCGGCGAGGCCAATGCATCGGCGGCCGGCGATGCGCTGGCGCGCGACTCGGTGGTGTTCACCCAGATGCTGGAAGGGCTGCGCGCCGGCAACCAGGAGCTGGACATCGTTGCGGTGCGCAATCCTGCCGCGCTGTCGGCGCTGGAGCAGTCGCAGGCGCAGTGGACGACGATGAAGAAGGACATCGACGCCATCCTGGCCAGCTCGCGCAACCTGTTCGCCGCGCAGTCGTCCGCCGATGCGCTGAGCGATGGCTCGGGCACGATGCTCGATGCCAGCAAGGCCTTGTTCGATGCGTTCTCCTCGTTCGGTTCGGTGCGCGACACGCGGCTGTTCCCGAACTTCTGGCTGGGGGTGATTTCCGGCATGTTCGCGCTGTTGGCCATCATCGGCTTCGTCTGGAGCTCGGTGCGGGCGCGTACGCGCGAGCAGGACGTGCGCTACCAGTCGCAGGTGGAATTCAACAGCCGCAACCAGCAGGCGATCATGCGGTTGCTGGACGAAATCAGCTCGCTCGGTGAGGGCGACCTGACCGTGAAGGCCTCGGTGACCGAGGACATGACCGGCGCCATCGCGGACGCCATCAACTACGCCGTGGACGAACTGCGCCACCTGGTGACGACCATCAACGACACCTCGGCCAAGGTGGCTGTGTCGACCCAGGAAACCCAGGCCACCGCAATGCAGCTGGCCGAAGCGGCCGGCCAGCAGGCCAACCAGATCACCACTGCTTCCGAGCGCATCAGCGAAATCGCTGCCAGCATCGAACAGGTGTCGCGCAACTCCACCGAGTCGGCCGAAGTGGCGCAGCGCTCGGTGGTCATTGCCGCCGAAGGTGCCGGCGTGGTGCGCGAGACGATTCAGGGCATGGACCAGATTCGCGACCAGATCCAGGAAACTTCCAAGCGCATCAAGCGGCTGGGCGAATCCTCGCAGGAGATCGGCTCGATCGTGGAACTGATCAACGACATTTCCGAGCAGACCAACATCCTGGCGCTCAACGCCGCGGTGCAGGCGGCATCGGCCGGCGAAGCCGGTCGCGGTTTCGCTGTGGTGGCCGACGAAGTGCAGCGCCTTGCAGAACGCACCTCCAGTGCGACCCGACGCATCGAAGGTCTGGTGCAGACCATTCAGGCCGATACCAACGAAGCGGTCAGCTCGATGGAGCAGACCACCTCCGAAGTGGTGTCCGGTGCGCGCCTGGCCGAAGACGCCGGCACCGCGCTGACCGAAATCGAGCGCGTGTCCAACGCCTTGAACAACCTGATTAAGAACATCTCCATCGCTGCGCACCAGCAGTCGGCCGCGGCGACGGATATCACACAGACCATGGGCGTGATCCGTCAGATCACCAGCCAGACATCGCAGGGTGCGGAGCAGACGGCCGAATCGATCGGCAACCTGGCTCAGCTCGCTGCCGATCTGCGCCGTTCGGTCGCCGACTTCAAGCTGCCGGCGTGACCACGACGCGGAACGGGAAAGGATCAGCAGATGGCGCGTAGTAGCGTTACGTCGATGCAGGAAGTGACCGGTTGCTGCGCTAGCGGCAAGTCGGTCGTAGTCAGGGGGCTGCAATGAGTGCGCTTCGCGATGCGATGAGTCACGCTGCACTGGGCTGGGTCAAGCCAGAGCTGGACGAGACGTTGCGCCAGGCGCGCAACGAGATCGAATACTTTGCCGAAGAACCGTCCGACACCAGTCGGATGCGGTTCTGCGCCGGCTACCTGCACCAGGTGCAGGGCACGCTGCGCATGGTCGAGTTGTATGCGCCGGCCATGGTTGCCGAAGAGCTCGAGCTGCTGGCCCAGGCCGTGCAGGTGGGCGAGGTCGCCGACCGCGACGAAGCCTGCGCCATGCTGATGCGCGGCACCGTGCTGCTGCCCGATTATCTGGAGCGCTTGCAGAATGGTCACCGCGACATCCCGATCGTGTTGTTGCCGCTGCTCAATGAGATCCGCGCCACCCGTGGCCAGCCGGGTCTCAACGAGAGCGTGCTGTTCGCGTTCGACCCGCAGGCCGGTGTTGCCACCGAGGCCGAGCTGGATCACGCGCGCGGTAGCTTGAGCGGGCGCAATCGCGAATTGCTCGACACCGTCGGCAATGCGGTCAAGGAAGAATTGCTGCGCGTCAAGGACGCGCTGGACCTGCATCTGCGCACCGGTGGCGACATCGCCGAGCTGCAGACCCAGGTCAAGGATCTGGGCAGCGTGGCCGACACCCTGGGCATGATGGGTCTTGGCGTGGCGCGCAGTGTCGTCGTGCAGCAGCGCGATGCGTTGGCGCGCGTGGTGGATGGCCAAACCCAGATGGATGAGAGCGTGCTGCTGGATATCGCAGGCGCGCTGCTGTATGTGGATGCCTCGCTGGACGATCAGGTGGCCAGCCTTGGCGCCGACCCGGGCGATGGCACCGAAGTCAGTAACAGTGCCAACTCCTCGGAAGTGCGTCGCACGGTCGATGTGCTGGCGCAGGAAGCGATCGCCAACTTCGGTGCGGCGCGCGAGCATTTCGTCGCCTTCATCGAAACCAACTGGGACCACGCCCGTCTGGCCGATGTGCCGCACCTGCTCGGCGAAGTCGGCGGTGCGTTGCGCATTCTCGAGTTGCCGCAGGCGGCCGATTACCTGGAAGGCGTGCGTCGTTACGTCGATCTGGAATTGATCGGCAAGCAGCGCGTGCCCAGCGGCCGTCAGCTGGACACCCTGGCCGATGCGATGGCCAGCCTGGAGTACTACCTGGAGGCCCTGCGCGAGCGCCGTCCCGGCCGCGAAGAGATTCTGGACATCACCCGTAACAGCCTGGAAACACTGCGTTATTGGCCGCTGCCGTCGGGCGAGCCGTCCGATTTGCCGATCGGTGCCGACCAACCAGGCAGCGTGGTCGAACTGCAGCCGGTCGCCGCCCCGCCGTTGCAGCATGCCACCGCGCCGCAGGCCGCCAACGATGCCGCGCCCGCGCCGTCGCTGGAATGGGCCAACGACACCGTGGTCGAAACGCCGTTCGCTGCCAGCGTGGTGCACGACACTGGCGCTGCCGCGACCGATACGGTGTTCTCGTTCGACCCGGTGGCCGCTGAAGAAACCGTGTCCGGCCAGTCGCATGTGCCGTTCACCGTGGCGCCGCTGGATCTGTCCGACGACGGCGCGCAAGCGCCCGGCGACTGGCAGATGGAAACCACCGCGCAGGTTGCGCCGGTCGCCACCTCTGCGTTCGACCCGGTGTCGGCCGAGCAGGATGGCAACGAGCCCGCACAGGTCAGCTACACCGTGGATTTGAGCGCGCTGGAGCAGGAGCACGCGGCCGAGCCGATGGTTGCCGAGGAAGCGCCGCTGCAGATTGAGCAGATCGCGCTGCCTGGCGATGCCGAGCAGACCGGCGCGACGTTGGATTTCATTGCCGAGAATGCAACGCGGCGCGCGCAGACCAGCATCGAAGATGCGTTCTCGCCGCCGCCGCTTCCGCCGCAGGAACTGGACGACCCATTCGTCGAGCCCGCGCAAGAGCCGCACGAGGTTCCGTCCGAAGCAACAGCCGAGCCCGCCGCCCCGCGCGTGCAACAGGCGGTGGTCAGCGAGTTCGAACTGGACGACGCATCCACCGCGTTCCTGGCCCAGCTCGATGCAGCGGCCGCGCAGTTCGATGTGCAGCACCCGCACGCGCCGACAGCCACAGCCGACCCTGAAACCGCGCAGGCACCGGCCGAACCCGTGTCCAGCGAAAATCTTCAGGCCGCGACCGCTGCCGACGCCGACGCCGACGCCGGCATTTTCGGCGGCTTCGGCGACAGCGATATCGACGACGATATCCGTGACGTCTTCCTCGAAGAATTCGACGAAGAACTGGTCAACCTGGGTCAGCTGTTGCCGGTGTGGCGCGCCGCACCCAACAACCCGGAACACCTGCGCCCGATCCGCCGCGTCTTCCACACCCTCAAGGGCAGTGGGCGCTTGGTCGGTGCCAGCGTGCTGGGCGAGTTCAGCTGGAAGATCGAGAGCATGCTCAACCGCGTGCTCGATAATTCGCGACCGGCCAGCCCTGCGGTGATGGCGATGGTCGAATTGGCCTACGACGTGCTGCCGCAGTTCAACGCCGCGCTTCGCAACCAGGGGCGCATCCACGCCGATCTACCGGAAATTCAGGCCATTGCCGAGCGCGTTGCCGCCGGCGAAGAGGTCTACTACGTGCCCGCAGCCGCGGCACCGGTGGCTGACGCCGTCGCGATTCCGGCAGCAGCAGGCGTGGTTGCCGCCAGCGGTGGAACGCCGGCCTCGGTGGACAGCGTGCTGCGCGAGATCCTCGAAGCGGAGGTCGCCACGCATCTGGATACGGTGAACGGGTGGCTGCAGGCCAGCCAGGCCGAGCCGCAGTTGGCGACCGAAGAACTGTTGCGCGCCGTGCACACGATGAGTGGCGCATTCGCGATGACCGATGTGCCGGAAATCACCTTGGTGACCACGCCGGCCGAAAGCTACGTCAAGCGGTTGCTGGCCGCCTCGGTCACACCGTCGGCCGATGGTCTGGATGCCATTGCCGCCACCGCTGCCGCGATTGCCACCACGGTGACTGCGCTACGCGACGATGCGCCGTTGATTCCGTCGTTCGCCCCGTTGACCGAGCGCCTGCGCGCGCTGGTGGACACCTTGCCGGAAGCGCAGTGGCCGCCGCAGGTGTTCCTGGACGAGCTGGACGATCTCGATGCACCAAGCGATACGGTAGACGGCAGCGATGCCTCGGTCGAACTGACCGGTGCGCAGGATCTGTCGCAGTACCTCGATGCCAGCGCGCTGCCGTCCGACGCGCCCGCACCGACGCAAGACACCGAAGACGTACAGTCGCTGTCGGACGACGCACCGATTGCAGTGGACGCGTTGGCCGAGGCAGAAGCCGAGCACGATCCGGCACTCGCATTGGACGCGTCTGCACCGCACGCAGTCGACGATGCCAGTGGCGTTGCCTCGCATGAACACGTCGACGCGTCTGCCGAAACTGCGCACGCAGCGAGCGACGACGCGCTGGCCCCGGTTGCCGACGCTGAGCAGCTTGCCGATGTACTGCATGGCGATGCCGCGCAGCACGAACACGCAGACCGGACCGCACCGCAGGATGCGCAGGACACGCCTGCCGACGAGCCGCTGGTCGAAGCCGACGCCTGGGATGCGACCGAGCTGCAACATGCGCAGGCCACATCGCACGATCACGCGCCGGGCGAGCACGCTGCGCAGGTGCCGGCTGAGGCAGCTGCTGATGTCGTTTCCAGCGAGCACGACGCCGACGCGACCAGCACGCATGCCGACACCGTTGCGGTAGACGAGCTGGCCGACGCAGAAGCCGCCTTGGGCGATGCGCAAACGCTGGCTGCGGCCGATGCCGAGCAGGCCACGGACACGCATGCGCATCACGCGCCGACACACGACGATCAGGTTGCAGCAAGCACCGACGACGCGGTCGAGAGCATCGAAGCACTGGAGTCGGTGCACGCAGACACTGCGTTGGCTGAAGACGCCAGTACAACGGGCGCGGACGACTGGACGCCGGAAACCGCAGCGCTGGACAGCGTGCCGACCGATCAGGAGGGCCATGTCGCCGATCAGGTTGGCCACGAACACGCGGGCGCGCACGAACACTCCGGCGAACAGCCAGCAGACGAGGCGACGCAGCACAGTGACGCCGCACGCATGCATGCGGGACAGTCGCATCCGGGCGACCAGCAGCACGCCGAAGAGGCCGCTCAGCTGGGCGAGCACGCAGACATGGAAGCGCACGCGTCGCCGGATCAGCAGTTGGATTCGGACGCGCAGCAGCATGCAGGCGAACAGGTGCCATCGGACCAGCACGTCGCATCCACCGCGCAACTGCAGACGGACGCGCATGCCGACGAGCATGCAGGCGAAGCCGAACATGCGACGGAACACGAGCGTGCCGAGGCTGAGCATTCCCAGGCACCCAACTCCGATCCTGAGCATGCAGAAGCGGAACATGCCGAAGCAGAGCAGGCCGACGCCGACGCCATGCCCGATCACACCTTCGAATCGGTGCAGGCATTCGAAATGGCGCATGCAGCCGATCAGGTCGAAGAAGCGGGCGATCCGCAGTCCGACACCGCCCCGGAACTGCACGACGTGCAGGCCGTCACGTCCGATGACGCTGCGCACGCCGATGAGCAGGCAGCAGTCGATGCGATTGCCGCGGCCGAGCACGCAGAACACACCCAAGCCACCGAGCACACCGACGACTCCGCAGACGACCGCGTAGCCGCCAGCGAGCACGACGCAGCCGACCACAGTACCGTCGAGCCGGAAGACACCACCACCGTTGCAGCCTTCAGCGCACCGGTGGAAGAGGCCGCGCCTGCCGATACGGCAAGCAACGATGCCGGTGCGGCATTCGATACCGGCCCGCTCAACTTCGATCAACTCGATGGCGAGCTAGTCGACATCTTTGTCGAAGAAGGCCGCGACCTGTTGGACCATTGCGATGGTCTGATCGCCCGCATGCGCGAAGTGCCGGAAGACCGCGATGTCCTCAACGGACTGCAGCGCGATCTGCACACGCTCAAGGGCGGTGCGCGCATGGCCGGCATCAACGCCATCGGCGACCTCGGTCATGCGATCGAATCGCTGCTCGAAGCCGTGGCGGCCAACCGTACCGACATCGATCGCGACGACGTGCGTCTGTTCGAGCGCGGCTTCGACCGCCTGCACCAGTTGTTGACCCGCACCGGCATGCATCGCGCCGTGGCGATGCCGACCGATCTGGTGGAAGCCTTCGAAACCCGTACCCGCGGCCGCAATGCCGCCCCGCCCAGCGACGCCGATGTCCGCGCGATCGCCAAGGCGTCGGTGGAACCGGCGCCGCTGTCCGCACCGATTCCGATGGAAGGCCAGACCGAAGAAGACTTCCTGCCGCGCGTGCAGCAGGAGCAGGTGCGCGTGCGCGCCGACTTGCTCGACCGTCTGGTCAACCACGCCGGCGAAGTGGCGATCTACCGCTCGCGCCTGGAACAGCAGTTGGGCGCGTTCCGCGGTGCCATGGGCGAGTTGGATCGCACCAACGCCCGTCTGCGCGACCAGTTGCGACGTCTGGATCTGGAAACCGAAGCGCAGATCGTGGCGCGGTATCAGCGCGAACAGGACCAGGGCGATCGCACCTTCGATCCGCTGGAACTGGACCGCTTCTCCACCCTGCAGCAGCTCAGCCGCGCGCTGAACGAATCGGCGGCCGACTTGGGCGGTTTGCAGGGCGTGCTGGAAGATCTGTCGCGGCAGTACGACGGCTTGCTGCAACAGCAGTCGCGCGTCAGCTCCGAACTGCAGGACGGCCTGATGCGCGCGCGCATGGTGCCGTTCGATGGCTTGGTGCCGCGTCTGCGTCGTGTGGTGCGTCAGGCCGCCAGCGACACCGGCAAGCAAGTGCATCTGCTGCTGGAAGGCACCCAGGGCGAACTCGATCGCAATGTGCTCGATCGCATGGTCGCGCCGTTGGAACACATGCTGCGTAACTCGGTGGCGCACGGGCTGGAAACACCCGAGCAACGACGCGACGCCGGCAAGCCGGAAGAAGGCAGCATCGCGATCCGTCTGCGCCGCGAAGGTTCGGAAATCGTGCTGGAAGTGGCCGACGATGGCGCCGGGCTGGACCGCGAGGCGATCCGTCGTCGCGGCGAGCAGCGCGGCCTGATCGAGCCCGGCCAGGAGCTCAGCGATGCCGAATTGGATGGCCTGATCTTCGCCTCCGGTTTCAGCACCTCCGAGCAGGTCAGCCAGTTGGCCGGCCGTGGCGTGGGCATGGACGTGGTGCGCAACGAAGTGCGTCAGCTCGGCGGCTCGGTGGACATCCACTCGGTGCGCGGCCAGGGCGTCACCTTCACCCTGCGTCTGCCGCAGACGCTGGCGGTCACCCAGGCGGTGTTCGTCCGCATCGGCGACACCACGTTCGCGGTGCCGGTGGGTTCGGTCAGCGGTATCGGCCGCATCTCGCGTACCCGTTACGAGTCGGGCGAGGGTGGATATCACTACGCCGGCGAAGAGTACGTGCTGCACGACCTCGGTTCGCTGGTCGGCCAGCCCGCCGCGCGTGCCGATGGCCAGGCACAGGTGCCGTTGTTGCTGGTGCGTGCGGGCGACCTGCGCGCAGCAGTGGCGATCGATCAGGTGCTGGGCAACCGCGAAATCGTGGTCAAGCCGGTGGGCCTGCAGATCGCCTCGGTGCCGGGTATCTATGGCGCTACCATTACCGGCGATGGCCGCGTGGTGGTGATTCTGGACGTCGCTCCGCTGGTGCGTCGTTACCTCAGCCAGCCGGCGCGTCCGACGCTGGAAACGCAGACCGAAGCGCAGCGTCAGGTGCCGCTGGTGATGGTGGTCGACGATTCGCTGACCATGCGTAAGGTCACTAGCCGCGTGCTGGAACGCCACAACCTTGACGTCTCCACTGCACGCGATGGTGTCGAGGCCCTGGAACTGCTCGAAGAGCGCGTGCCCGACCTGATGCTGCTGGATATCGAAATGCCGCGCATGGACGGCTACGAACTGGCGACCGCGATGCGTGCCGACCCACGCTTCAAGGCGGTGCCGATCGTGATGATCACCTCGCGCAGTGGCGAGAAGCATCGCCAGCGTGCCTTCGAGATCGGCGTGCAGCGTTACCTGGGCAAGCCTTACCAAGAGTTGGATCTGATGCGAAACGTGTATGACCTGCTGGGGATCGCCCGTGTCCGAGACTAATGGCGCAATGGGAACTCCGGTTGCTTTGCTGGGTCGTCCCGGTCAGGCGCGTGAGCGCCTGCGCGAAGCACTCGGCCTGGCCGGTGCGCAGGTGGTGCTGGAAGACGAGCCATCGGCGGTCGATGTGCAGATGCTCCGCGACGCAGAGCCGGTGGCGATACTGGTGTCACTCGAACCGTCGATCGAAGACGCGCTCGAAGCGCTGGAGCCGGCTTTCAACATGCCTGGCGTCACGGTGATCTTCGACGAGGCCGAGCTGACCGTGCGGCGCGAAGGCTGGGAAGCGCAGCGTTGGGTGCGCCATCTGGCCGCAAAACTGCACGGCCACGCCGATGTGTTGCCGCCGGGTACCGAAAGCGAACCGTCGCTGCAGCCGGAGCCGGGTTTGGCGCTTGCCTCGCGGCAGCATTCGGACCTGCAGTTGGATCAACACCTGGAAGCCGCCGCGCATGCGTTCGAAAGCGTGCCCAGCGATGCCTTGTTTGCGCGTGCATCCACGCATGGCGCTGCGCCAGCGACTGCGGAAAAGCCGGGTCTGACCCTGGGCGACTCCAGCACCTGGGGCCTGGTGGACGAAGTGACCGTGGTGGTGCGCCCGCGTGCCGAAGCGGATGTGTCTGCGCTGTCGACCGGCGGATTGTCGCTGGTGGATCTGGAGCACAGCGGCAGCGTCACCGGCGCAGTGCTGGTGATGGCCGGCATCGGTGGGCCGGATGCGATCCGCCGTCTGCTGGCCGCATTGCCGCCGGAATTTCCGCGCGCCGTGCTGGTACGCATGACCCTGGATGGCGGCCAGTACGGCAACCTGGTGCGGCAGATGGGGCGCGTGTCTGCGCTACCGGTCGAATTGGGTGAGGCAGGGCAGGTGGTCGCTCCGGGCAAGGTGTATGTGCTCTCCGACGAGGTCGGTGTGCAACAGCACGCCGGCGCGCTGGCGCTCGTGGCGCCGGCCGACCCGGCTGGCCTGATCGCTGCACTGCCGCCGGCCGACAGTGCGGTGCTGATGCTCAGCGGTGCCAACGAGGCGCTGGTGGAAGCGTCGCTGGCATTGGCCGAGCAGGGTGCCTGGTTGGCAGGGCAATCCACCGACGGCTGTTACGACCCCGCCGCTGCAGCGCGTCTGGCGCGGCAAGGCATTCTGACCGGCGATCCCGCGCAGCTGGCGCAGGCGCTGGCACAGCGTTGGCCGGCATAGGCCGGGCGCTCCCTTTCGAATCGGAATCATGCGATGAGCTACGCCAACAATGACGAAATCCGCGGCGTCCTGATCCAGGCCGGCAGCGAGCGCGTGCTGCTGCCGAACGCGACGGTGGCCGAGGTGATGTCGCGTGTGGCGGTCGAACCGCTACCCGACATGCCGCGTTGGGTGGTCGGCCGTATCGACTGGTACGGCTGGAAAGTGCCGCTGCTGTCGTTCGCACGCCTCAGCGGCATGGGCGAAGAGCCCACCGCGGTCAACAACAAGGTGATCGTGTTGAAGGCGTTGGGCGGCAATCCGGCGTTGCCGTATTTCGCGCTGCTGACCGCCTCGTTCCCGCAACTGATTTCGGTGCCGCGCGATGGCCTGCTGGCCGACGCATCGGAAGACGCGCTGCCCGATGGCGTACACATGCGCGTGCTGCTGGGCGAGCAAAGCGCCCTGTTGCCGAACCTGGACGCCATCGAAGCGCAAGTCAGTCAGGTGTTCGCGGCCGCTGCTGCCTGAACGCGGTTGGTGCACCCACGGCGCTCGCCGACAGGCGAGCGCCGTCGCACAGTGCAGCAGATGCGCGTTGCATTGCGTGATCGGTGATGACGCGGTTGGTTGCAGGCGGGTGCTCTAGCTCACGCACCGGATGAGGCACTGCGTTTCGGGGATGGCTTGCGGAGCGTGATCTCTATGCATCAGGCCGATGCACGTTGCAGCGAGACGATGCGCATGTGCGAGGCGGGCATGTTGAGAGCGCGGCGGCCATGAGTCTTGCGGTATTTGCGCCGGTCCGGCACGCCGACGGCGTGGTGCTATGCGATCTAGCCATTGTCGACCCGGCTGCAATGGCCGACTACCACACGCGTAATCGCGCACACCTGGCTGATGCCATGCCGCTGCGGCCGCCTGCGTTCTACACCGCCGACGGTTGGCGCCGCCTGTGTATCGCATACCGCAGCGCAGTGCCTGGCGAGCGTGAATTGCAATTGGTGTTGCTGCAGGGCGAGCAGGTGATCGGCACCACCGGGTTCACCCAGATCCAGCGCGGCGCATTCCAGGCCTGCCACATGGGCTACGGCCTGGACGCAGCGCAGCAGGGGCGTGGCTTGATCCACTGGGCAGCCACGCAAGGAATTGCATTCGCCTTCGGCCCGCTTGGCCTGCATCGGGTGATGGCGCAATACGTGCCGGAAAATCTGCGCAGTGCGCGTGTGCTGCAGCGGCTTGGCTTTCAGATCGAAGGCCATGCTCGGCGCTATCTGCAGTTGAACGGCCACTGGCGCGACCATGTGCTGACCAGTCGGTTGCGCGAGGACGATCCCCCTGGCGAAGGCACGGTGGATGGTGGGCCGGCTTAGGGCGCAGCGCCGGAGAGCTTGAGCCGTAATTCATCGGCGGCTAGATTGCTGTCTTGCGCAAGCTCGATCTGCGTTGGCCAGCCGCGTTGTTTGAGTTGATCGCGCAACCGCGCCACCCAGGTTTGCACCACCACTGCATCCGGCGTGGCAGCCATGATCCGGATTGTGTCCGGTGGCTGTGTGACCCCAGACGCCGCGTAGCCCATCAGCCACTCGCGTGGCGGTGTGGAGAGCTTCAACGAGGCAGTGCGGTGTATCTTGCCGCGCGTGTCTTCATCGCGCGGCGGCGGCGCCTGTTGTGTCGCCGTGTTGCCAGCCGCTTGCGGCGACGAGCTTGCACGAGATGCTTCAGGCTGCGGTTTGCTGAGCTGCCGCTCCCGTCGCAGGACAGGTGCACCCGCTGGCGCAGCAAGCGGCGCGGCACGTGATATCGGAATTTCGCTCGTCGCAGTCGGGTTGGCTGCCGAGCGCTCGAGGCGCACCGACTGCTCTAGTGACAGCACCGGCGTCGGCGCTGGTGCACGCTTGGGTGGTAATGGGGTGGGCGCGTTGCTGTCCGTACGTGCTTCCAGCGCGCCAGTTGCCTGCACATCGTCATTGCTCGCGGCGATGGGTACAGGTGGGGGCGGCGCTGCCATCGGTGGTTGCGCATCGTCTTGCGCCGGCTCCGACACCGTTGCCGGCAGGGCAGGCATCATCTCTGCTGGTGGCGTGGAGGCAGGCGGCCGCACCACACGTGCAGGCAGTGGCGCGCTGGCCGGGGCCGGCATGGCAACTGGCGCTAGTTCCGGCAGTGGCGATGCTGGCTGCCCCTCCACCTGCGCTGCGGAAGCGGGTTCGTCGGCGGGTGCCGGTGCAGGTAATACGGGACCATGCGAGCTGCCTTCTGAGGCGCGATCTGCTCCGTCTTCCGCAGCGCGGTGAGCGGAAATCGTTTCTGACTCGGCCGTCGCAGGGACAGTGGCAGCCGGTGTGGGTGCATCCGGCACAGGTCGACCGGCCTGCCATTGCAGGCCGACGCCAACGACCAGCGTGACCGAAGCAGCGAGCGCCAGGGGTGGCATCCAGCGCCGACGTCGGGCACCACGTCGGGCGGGCACTGCGTTGCTGGTGGATGTGGCGGGTCCAGCGGATGGCGTTGACGATACCGATGCCGGCTTTGAAGCCGATGGCGAAGTTGAAGCAGCAGAACCCGGACTCGAACTCGAATCCTGATTCGAAGACCCATCAGTACCTGTGTGCGACGAGAGCTGCGCCACTGCAGACGTGCCAACAGACGGCGGTGCAGCTAGAGCTCCAGGCGCCGATTCAACGTCAGAACTCTCTGCCATGTCCGCTGCACCAGAGGCCACCGGCATCTCATCGGCACCGCTACGCGTCTGTTGCGCAATCCAGCTGCGTGCTGCCTCGCTCACTGGCGCGCCCAGGGTGTGGTCGGCAGTGTCGCCCCGCGCAAGACGTGCCTGCACGGCCGCGCGTCGTGCCGCTTGGGCGTGTTCGGCTTGCGCGGCCGCGGCAGCGAACATGCCGGCCATCGTGGCCGGTGTTTCGAACTGCAGCGTGTCGGGCATTGCGTTCGCTGCGTTGCGTTCGGCGTCGGCGTGCTGCGCGGCGTGCGCAAACCAGGTGTCCATCGACGTTGGCGGGGTGTGCCGCGGCAGCGCGCGCAGCAGTGCGGCAAGGCCATCGCGGCCGGCGACAAAACGATCGAAGGGCGTGCTCACGGCGCGGCCTCCAGGCTCATGCGCAACTTTGCGAAGGCGTAGCGCAGCCGGCTCTTGACCGTTTCGAAGCCTTCGCCGATCACATGCGCGATCTCTTCGATACCGAGCTCGGCGAAGAAGCGCAACACCACCACTTCGCGCTGCGCATCCGGCAGCGCCATCAGTGCGGCACGCACGCGATGTTGTTGCTGGCCGAGCATGGCCAGTTGTTCGGCGCTCACATCATCATCGGGCAGTTGCAGATGCGCATCGTCCAGCGCCACCGAGGTGGTGTGATACGCGCTGCGGCGGGTGTCGAGCCAGGCATTGCGGCCGATCTGGTACAGGAAGCTGGTGAACGCGGCTTGCCCGGGACGATAGTCGCTGCAGCGGGTCATCAGCTTGACCCAGGTTTTCTGCGCAAGGTCTTCGGCCTCGCTCAGATTACCTTCGCACAACCAAGCCAGGAAGTTGAACAAGGCGCGGTTATGCCGCTTGAATAGCTCGGTTGCCGGTTGTTCGACAAAGCCATTGGCGACGAGGAGCATGAGCTCCTCGTCGGGAAGATGCGCAAGATCGGCAGGGTGCATGCGCTCAGTATAGGCAAGCGCCGCGCGCATCAGTCGGTATTGGCGAGCGGCCGGGTGCTCAGTGCGTCGGCCTGCTGCACCAGTTGCAGGAAGTCGGCGCGATAGCCGAAGCGGTCGTCGCCCAGGCTGTTGGCGGCCAGGGCACGCACCTGCGGATAATCCCAGCCCCGCAGCTGGTTGCCGCCACGCAGACGCTGCCCGAAACCGGCCACCGCAGCAGAAAAACGGAAGGCATCGCTGGTGGCATTCAGTGCCTTACGTTGACTGCTGCGGACCACGGTATCCAGCAGCTGGCTGCGCTGTGCATCGGGCAGTTTGTAGCGCAGTTTGACGTGCGCCAGCTCGCCGGAGAGGGCGCGCGCCGGCTGACGCTGGGCAGCGCTGGCATAGCGCAGCGGGTCGACCGATGCGTTGCCGTTGACGGGGGTGATTTCGTACAAGGCGGTGACGGTATGACCGGCGCCGATGTCGCCTGCATCGACCTGATCGTTATTGAAGTCCTCGTCGCGCAGCGCACGGTTTTCGTAGCCGATCAAGCGGTATTCCTTGACGGTTTGCGGATTGAATTCCACCTGGATCTTGACGTCGCGCGCAATGGTGGCAAGCGTTGCGCCTAGCTCGTGCGTGAGCACCTTGCGTGCTTCCAGCGGCGTATCGATGTAGGCGTACGCGCCGTCGCCGGCATCGGCCAATTGCTCCATCAGCGTGTCGTTGTAGTTGCCAGTGCCGAAACCGAGGGTGGACAGTGCGACGCCGGAGCGGCGCTTTTCGGCCACCATGCCCTTGAGCTGATCGAAGTTGGTGACGCCGACATTGAAGTCGCCATCGGTGGCGAGCAGGATGCGGTTGATGCCGCCACGTAGATACCCTTGCTGCGCGGCTTTGTAGGCGAGCTCGATCCCGCTGGCGCCAGCGGTGGACCCGCCCGATTGCAAGGCGTCGATCGCTTCGACGATACGCCCCTGCTGATCGCCCGGCGTGGGGGGCAGCACGACCGCAGTGTTGCCGGCGTAGGTCACCAGGGTGATGCGATCTTGTTTGCGCAGCTGACGCACCAGCAGTTTGAGCGAGGACTGCAGCAGCGGCAGCTTGTCCGGCGCGTCCATCGAGCCGGAGACGTCAACCAGAAAGACCAGGTTGGCAGGCGGCAGCTCGGCGGTGGCGATGTCGCGGCCGGCGATGCCCACGCGCAGCAGCAGGCTGTCGTGATTCCAGGGCGTGGTCGCCAGTTCGGTGCGCACGGCGAACGGTTTTCCATTGGTGGGCGCCGGATCGTCGTAGCGGAAGTAGTTGATCAATTCTTCGACGCGCACCGCATCCACCGGCGGCAGGCTGCCTGCGCTGAGGAAGCGCCGCACATTGCTGTAGCTACCGGTGTCGACATCGATGCTGAAGGTCGAGATGGGGTGCTGCGCGGCCTGCACGATGGCGTTGTCGTCGATGTGCTGATAGCGCTCCCGGTCTTCGGCAGGTGCGGGGATCAGCGGTGGCATCGGCATCCGGTGATCGAGCACCGGGCGATGCCCCATCAACATGGCCGCTGGTGCCTGACGTGACAGGCTATCGGCGCTGATCGGCGCTGGCATCGCCTCGATGGGGGGCGGCGGTGGGCTAGGCGCCGATGGCGGCTCCAATGTATGCGCGGGGGCAGCGACTGCGCGCTGAGCCTGCGGCTTGGTTTCCGGGAGCTGGGTGGTCTGGTCAGGTTGCTGCGGTTGCGCGGGTTCTGGCGGGGATTCGGTGGGTGACGGCTCGTCGGGCGATGCAGTGGGTTCGTGCGAGCAGGCGCTCAGCAACAAGGCGAGCGCAATGAGGCTGCGACGGGACATGGGAAATCCTTTGCGTGGCGAAGATGGGATGGATGAACAACCGAACAGCCCGAGGTCGCCGTGCACTGCGCCTCTGTCAGTGAAACGGGCCAGCGCAGCGAATGGGGTTAAACCGGAAGGAAATTTTTTTGCCGACCATGCGTGGTTGCGGCAACGCCGCCGATCTCTCGCTCCAAACCGTCTCGCGTGCAGTCCCTTCTCCCACCGGGAGAAAGGGGGGGGCGCCGGAGAGGGTGCGAACAAGAGGACGGCCGTGGCTGCCTCATCCCCTGATCCAGCGCGGCTGCGCATGGTGCTTTTGGTTGGCCGCCGCCAGCTCGATCCATGCATCGGACACACAGCGGCCGGGACAGGATTGGCCCAGCCAAGCGACGGTTGTGCACGGATCCGCATGCGACAACGCCGCAAGAAGGTTTATCCGCACGCGACGCTGCCGCATGATGGAAGGCTGGTGCCGCATTGCGCGTTCACTCGTTTCCATCATGGAGTTGCCCACATGATTCAACGTCGTCACTTTCTCAAGAGCGCCACGCTGGGCGCGATCGCCTCCGGCCTGGCCGGCTGGGGCGCACGTGCGCAAGCCGCGGTGGGCGCCACGCCGGGCGTGCGGCAGACGGCGCTGCCGCGGGGTGCGGCGCGGGTGATTTCCACCTGGGATTTCGGTATTGCCGCCAATCAGGAGGCGTGGAAGATTCTCAGCGGCGGTGGTATCGCGCTCGATGCCGTGGAAGCGGGTGTGCGCGTACCGGAAGCGGATCCGACCAATCCCACTGTTGGCCTGGGTGGTTATCCGGACCGCGACGGGCGGGTGACGCTGGACGCCTGCATCATGGATCACCTGGGCAATTGCGGCGCGGTGGCAGCGCTGGAAGATGTGGTGCATGCCATTTCGGTGGCGCGCGCGGTGATGGAGAAGACGCCGCACGTGATGTTGGTCGGCGATGGCGCGCGGCAGTTTGCGTTGGAGCAGGGCTTTCCGAAGACCAAGCTGCTGACCCCAAGCTCGGAAGCGGCCTGGAAGCAGTGGTTGAAGACCTCCAAATATTCGCCGGAAGCCAACGTCGAAAACCGTGCCTGGCGTGATGCCAAGTTGCCTGGTGGTAAGGACAATCACGACACCATCGGCATGCTGGCGCTGGATACGCACGGCAATCTGTCCGGTGCATGCACCACCAGCGGCATGGCGTGGAAAATGCACGGGCGCGTGGGCGACAGCCCGATCATCGGGGCGGGCTTGTACGTAGATAACGAAGTAGGCGGCGCAACCTCGACCGGTGTTGGCGAAGAAGTGATCCGGAATGTCGGTAGCTTTGCGGTGGTGGAAATGATGCGGCAGGGCAAGTCGCCCGCCGATGCGTGCCGAGAGGTGGTGATGCGGCTGATCCGTCGCAAGCCAGAGCTGACGCGCACATTGCAGGTCGGGTTCCTGGCGATGAACAAGCGTGGCGAAGTGGGTGCGTTCGCGATCCAGAAGGGCTTCAGTTACGCGGTGTGCGACGCGCAGCGGCAGGATCTGTTGGTGCCTGGTGAGAGCCATTACACCAGCGAGCCGGCAGCATGAGCGCATTGGGGTTGGAAGTGGCCGCCGATTCGGTGGCCTCGGCGTTGGCCGCGCAAGCAGGCGGCGCGATGCGCGTGGAGCTGTGTGGCGGGCTGGATGGCGGCGGACTGACGCCGTCGTTCGGCACATTGGCAGTGGTGCGCGAGCGTCTGCGGATTCCGCTCTATGTGCTGATTCGTCCACGCGTGGGCGACTTCGTGTTCGACGCTGCCGAGGTCGAGGTGATGCGCCGCGATGTGGAGCAGTGCGTGCGGCTTGGCTGCAATGGGGTAGTGCTGGGCGCGCTGGACCGGCATGGGCAGGTCGATCTGCCGACGATGCGTGTGTTGATCGAAGCAGCGGGGTCGTTGGGGGTGACGTTTCATCGGGCGATCGATGTCAGTGCCGACCCGTCACTGGTGCTGGAAGATGCAATCGCGCTGGGCTGTGAGCGGGTGCTGACCTCGGGCGCACGTGCGAGTGCGCTGGAGGGGGTCGACATCATCGCCGCGTTGGTGCGGCAGGCAGGCGGGCGCATCGGCATCATGCCCGGTGCCGGGCTTTCCGAGCACAACATCCGCACCGTCCGGCAGCACACCGGCGCCCACGAATTTCATGCCTCGGCGCGCGGCATGATCGCCGCCCAGGTGACTTCGCCGCACCCGTATATCCGCGATCTGGGCGGGGACTACCAGCGGACCGATATCGTGCGGGTACAACGGATGGTGGACGCGTTGCAGCAAGCGTGAAACGTGCGCAATGGGTCGCTCGGACAGCGTAGGCGCTGCCTGACTTGCTAAAGCACGATCACGGCGATGCTCGGCTGGCCGCTGCGCATGGCGCGTTTGCCATCTACTGAAGGCGTGAAGGTTCCGAGCTTGCTTGCCGTTCGTCATCGGAGTCATCGCTGACTTGCTCGGGAATGTGCAGCGTGAAAGCGGGGAAGCGTGCGCGGTCTTGCGGGTGTGCGTTGACGATCAGCTCCCGGGTCTTCCACATCTGGACCGCCTTTGCCAGCGTCGCTGCGTCGAGCTGGCTTCCTTGGTGATAAACGAACTGCCCCAGATGATCGACGATGCCCAGGTGGGCGCTCTTCTGCGCCTTCCAGTTGCTGACGTTCGTGTAGTGGCGGCTGAGGCCTTCCTCGCTCGGGTCTTCGACTCTGGGGGATGGGCCTGCCATGTCGCTCACCCGTTTCAGGAAATGGCGATCCCTGCTTTCTTCCAGCATTTTCTGCAATACCGGAATCTGGCCGAAGGTGGTTGGAGTGTCGGGCGGGCGCTTTTCTGGAAGATAGGAGGGGGCACCTTCCAGAAAGGGATTTCTTTCCTCATCAATGACAGTGCTCAGCATGGTCTGTGCGGTGTCTTCGATGCGTTCGAGCGCAAGCGCAGGAAGCAGTTCGGTGGTGGTCCCCGAAGAGGATGCCCTGGCTCGATTGCCGGGAACAGGGGGCGAGAGACCTGGAGCGGTCGGGCCAGTTCGCTCTGGTTCGGCGGGGCGCGCAGGCGGACGATATTGGTCCAGTTGCGCTTGTAGATGCGGCGGCACCAGGATGATGCAACTGGCAGGTAATTGGGCGATCAACGAGGGCAGTCTGGAGAGATTGACGCAGCCTCGCAGATCGAGTTCTTCGAGCTGCGTCAGGCGGTGAATGTCCAGCGGCAGCGTGAGCAGGTTGCTGCAGTCTTTCAGATTCAGTCGCTTCAATGGCGCACTGCCGCCGAAAATCGGCGGATAGGTGCGCAGCGCTGTGCAGCCCTGCAAATCAAGCTCCTCCAGCTTTGGCAGTCGATGGATGGCCGGGCCAAGGGCGGACAGCGGGGAGTTGCGTATCTGTAGGGTTTTCAGATTTTGCAGGCTGGTGATGGAAGCCGGAAGCGATGTGATCCCGGTCTGCACCAACTGCAGTCTCCGCAGGTTGACCAAGCCCTCGTGCTCGCCGGAGGCATTGGTGCTCGCCAGGCGTTCGGGAAGTTCCGTCAATTCCGGGCAGGCGAGGATGGAGAGCTCGCGTAATCGACTGAGGCTTGCGATGGATGGGGGGAGCGAGCGAAGCGGGTTGCGTGCAAGCGTCAGTGTTTCCAGGCCCCCAAATTGCTGCATGGTGTCCGGGAGCTCCATCAACCCCGCCGCGTCGATCGTCATGTGCTGCAGATGAGACAGACGGAATGCCTGGTCGGGAAATCGCGGAAGGGGAACTGAGCGCAGCTCCACCGCTACCCGCTCCGGTAGCGTCGCGTCCTCCAGCATGTCGGCTGTTGCCTTCAGCGCCCGGTCTGTTCGTGTCTCGACCTCCGGGTTGTTGCTGTTGGCCTGGCGCCACGCGCTGTGCCAGCGATTGCGATCTGCGCTGTAGTGTCGTCGCCATTGCGACAGGACGTCACGGTACGGGGTAAGCGCTGTAGAGCGCCGTAATGGTGAAGCGCCCACGGTCGATGGCACGCGGGGGCGCACCGGCCGCAAGGCCTGCGAATCGGTCGTGACGGAGTGAAAGCGAGAGCGCTCTATGTCGCTGAGCTGTGGCAATTGCAGCGTCTGCGAAGGAGTTCCAGCCGCCTCGTTCATCCGCGCGGCGCTGCCGGGTCCGCCGTAGGCAAGAGGCCGAGCGGATGTGGCTGGCCGGCGAGAGGTCTCGGCAGCGGCAGGCGTTGCTGGCGGACGCCCAGACCGGTGACCAGGCACATATCTGGTCAGGCCGCCGAGCATGCCGGTAGGGCGCTCGGGTACGGGGTGTGCAGGTGGGACAGTGCGCGCGGGCGCATCTGCACTGGACGCATTCTGCTCCGGCTGTCCTACAGGCGTGTCCGGCAGGCGTGGTTGATCGACGCGTCGCATCGCGTTCCTCGTCTTGGCTGTCGCTCAATGACGATGATCGGCATGCAACGCGACTGGCGAATCCCGAGGAGCGAAGCCATCGTCATCATGACGAAGGATTGCCAGCGTGGCTGCATGCCGTTGTGCAGCGCTCAGACAGCGTTGCGGGGGCGGGCGCCTGGCAGGGGCTGCACGCGCCGAACCGCGTGGGATCGAGCACCACATGCTTGATCCGTCGGCGCTTCCAGGTGTAGCTGATGTGCACCAGACCATCGCGGGTCTGGATCACCGCCGGATAGGAGAACTCGTCTTTTTCGCTGTTTTCCAGGGTGAGTACGCGCTGCCAATGCACGCCATCGGTCGATAGCGCCACCGCAAGCGTACCGCGACCATCCCACCACTGCTTGCCGGCGATGCCGGGGTTGTAGACAAGCAGGGCGCGGCCATCGCGCAGCATCACTGCGTCGGTGCCGGAGTTGGGGTTTTCTACATCCAGCAATCGCATCGGCTGCCAATGCAGGCCGCCGTCGCTGGAGAACGTGCTGAAGAGTTTGTTCTGCTGGCTGCGGCCGAGCGCCTGCAGGCGTCCATCCGGATACAGCAGCAGGCTGGGCTGGATCGCGCCGATCACGTTTGCATCGTTGAACGGCATGCCGCGCTGCCAGTGCGCGCCGTCGTCGTCGCTCCATTCCAGGTGCGCGCGCCAGCCGCGGTCTTCGCTACTGCTTGGCGCCAGGATGCGGCCGTTGGGTAACTGCACCGGTTTGTTCTTGATCGGCCCGAGAATGCCGTCGGGCAAGCGCTGCGGTGGCGACCAGTGCGCGCCATCATCCGTGGAGACGCTGCGTAGCCCCCACCATTGGCGCGGATTGGGTCCGAGCTTGTAGTACAGCTGCACCGGCCCGGTGGCCGATTGAAACAACACCGGATTCCATGCCGGCACCGCAGCGCCATCGGTTCCCGCATGTGCGCCATCGGCGATGCGACGCGGTATCTGCCACTGTTGTGAGCCGCGCTGACTCAGCCAGATACCGACATCGGCCGCACCCTCGTGCGCGCCGCCGAACCAGGCGGCCAGCAGGTGACCGTCGCGCGTTTCCAGCAGCGTTGACGCGTGTGCTTGAGGTGTCGGGGCCGGGTCGGCGATGAACTCGCTGAGCACGATCGGCGAGACCGGCAATTCAGGCGATTGCGCCTGTGCAGCAAACGCACCCAGGCTCGCAACAAGGCTTGCAACGAGGTGGCTCAGCAGGCGTGGCGGAAGCATCGTGGTCCAGTCCTGTGCGGGCGGTAAAAAGACCTATTTATTATCTATGAAATACTAGGTGCCCTGTCCGTCGAGGCGGCTTGGTCGAACTGCATTGCCCGACGCAAGGCGGTGCGGCTGCTTGCTTCCCGGTTGTACGGGCTGGCCTGCACCAGCCTGACCCCGGCGACTGGTGCGCACGGCCATCGCCAAGCGCGCTGCCTAGGGACGGCCTTCACTGCAGCAGATTGCTCAGCAGCATTGCGCCCGCGTGCACGATCGCACTGATGCCGCTACGCGCACCGAAGAGTGGCAACGCGAGGAGCGAGTGACGCGCACGCCCGCCGCTATCGGGATGGCACAGGGGCGGTGGTGTGGTGGCTGTCGGCGCGGCGCTGCGGGGAAACAACCGCGATGAGTTGTTAGCGCCGATTGGCCGGCACGACGCAGACCGCGTGCATCCGTTCACTCAGGAGTGCATTGATGGCTTTCCCAACCACAGTCGATCCGCAGATCACCGATGCCGTCACGCAGACCAACGTCAAGATCATTGGCCAAGCGCCAGCGTTTGCGATGAGTTCGATTTACCAGAGCGTGGCCCATTCGGGCGGCATCCTGTTCCAGAATGCGCTCTCTGCACAGCAGCAGCAAAATACCTTGGCGCAGGCGGCCACCAATCAGGGCGTGATGCAGACCTACGGTGTCGATACGCGCACTTGCGCGGCAGATGTCGAGAACGTTGTGCAAGGCGGTGCCGCAGACAATCCGAATAGTCTGCTCACCGTGCTCAAGTCGTTCGACACTGCGAAGTAACTGCCTGTGGCGACAGCGTCACGGCTGTCGCCACGCGCGCTAGCGCTGACGCCTCGCTCAGGCGGCGTTGTCGTCGCGCGCTTGCGGCGGCAGCAGCGTCTGTGGCTTCTTGGCCGCTTCGGTCTGGCACAGGAACGTCATCAGGTGTGCGGCCTCGGCACTGCCCATGGGCTTGCTGTGGATGTGCTCTGCAAAGGCGTGTTGGGTGTGCTCCGGACCTGCGGGGACGGACTCTTGTGCAACGGTAGACGACGACATGCAACGCTCCTGGAACCTGCAATCAAGCCGTCTACGTTGCAAGCAAGCGCATCCGTAACGGAGTCAGCCGGTGATATTGCCTGGAATCTGTGCCGTCCGATACCTCGGCGGTATGCGGGCGGT
The DNA here is from genome assembly GCF_002846205.1 of Xanthomonas prunicola. Lineage (GTDB taxonomy): Bacteria > Pseudomonadota > Gammaproteobacteria > Xanthomonadales > Xanthomonadaceae > Xanthomonas > Xanthomonas prunicola. The sequence continues at coordinate 523,566 of NZ_PHKV01000001.1, read as the reverse complement.
GCAGCGGCACCGGACGTTCTGATAACGGCGGCTGCGGCCAGGTCTAAAGCGCCATCGGGAGAAATCTGCTCCGGCGGTTATTTTGGATTGCGGCAATAGGGCCGAAGGCGATGGGGCGTCTTGCAACAACGCGGCGGTTCAAGGGCCGGATCGCAGTGCTTGCGCTTCGTGGCGCAGTGCCAGCTCCGCTGGGCCATCCATGCGGCGTCTTGCATCTTGCCGATCTGGCATGGAGGCACCCAACGGCCGGCTTTATCTGGGATAAATCGCACCACGCGTGGCCGGGCCGGCGAGTTCGTTTACGGAATCGCGTATTCGTCGCAGCAAGATCGGACGCAGAGGACAGGCGCACCATCGCCGCTTCGCACCGGTTGGAGTTTGCTCATGCGTGTCCAGCGTTCCACTGCACAGCATCTTGTCACACGCAATTGTGCGGCCGTTGAAACGCCGCCTGCAGCGGAATCGCCGCAAGATCGACAGGGTTGGCCACTGGGGTTGAACGTGCTGCAGCCGCGGCCGCTGCCCAGACGCACACACCGCGATGAGAGCGAGCGACGAGCGCACCACGGAGATGCCAATGCCCGAGTTGCCGAAGCGGAGACCGCCTATGACGTCTTCGTGGTCGCCAAGTACGTGGCCGACCCCTTGCACGGAACCGCGGACAAAACGGCCGAATTGATCAACGACATTCCCCGCCGCGGTGAACCCGAGCACTCCGCCGAAGCCGGGGAGTCAGCGCATCCGCCCGCGCACCCACCGGCCGAGCATGCAGCGGCACCGGATGGCCACCACCTGCCACACCCACCGCAGCCCGCACAGCCGCACGCTGCCCATGCCCCGCTTGCGCCGACGCCGGAGGGACACCAAGCGCCGCACGCCGGCGCCGGGCATCCGGCGGATCCGCAAGCGGTTGGGCATGCAGCGAAGGAAGGCATCCTGCACGCCCTCGCCGAGGAAGGCGCCCCGGCAGGCGCATTCGATCTGGCGATGAGCCTGGGCATCAGTGGCGCGATGCTGCCGCTGTCGAGTCTTGCGGTCTATGCCGCGTACAAGGAAACCCGTGAAGTTGCCGAGCAGCGCACGCACTTGCGGCAGCGTGAACGCCGCTTGCGTTCGGAGCGAGCGGCATTACAACCTGCATTGGACACGGGAGCGTCGGCAGACGCTGCAAATGCGCACGCGCATGCACTGGGCGAGGCGATCGAGACCAACGCCTACCTGCAGCGGCGAAATGCGCGGGACGGTGCCATTGCTGCGACCTCCATGGCCTCGGCCGGGGTGATCTTCACCAAGGCGGCGAGCGAACTCGGCATCCAGGGCGGACTGGCAATCGCCAGCAAGAGCGCAAATGCGGCGGGCCTGGTCGGCCACAGCGCCGCTGCCGCAGGTGCGGCTTCTGCGGCGGGCATCGCCGGCACCTTCGTGCTCGCGCCGTTGGCAAGCGTGGCGGCCACCGCGTTGGGGGGCACCTTCCTGCACCAGTCGCGTCGGGAAAGGACGCGTGTTGCCGTGGATGTCGGCAGGGTCGAGCGCTTCCTGCAAGACCTCGAAGCTAGCGAACTCAGTCCTGGCGCACAGCGCTACCAGCACTTTGTGAGCACCAAGTTGAGCAAGTACGACCGCTTCTCGCAGAGTTTCAATCAGTGGAACAAGCGCTTTGTTGTGGGTGGAATCACCTACACCGCCAGTACGTTGACCAAAGTCGGTGTCAGCGCGGCCGTCGTTGCCGGCGCCACGGTGGCTGCACCGGTGGGCACCGGCCTGATCATCGGCGCAGGTCTGCTCGGTGCGGCAACGATGGGGGTCGGCAGCCATCAGTTCCTGTTGGCACACGGCAAGCAGAAGCGCTATCGCAGGTACGAGACCGAGGACATGCCCGGCGTCGATCGCGCGCTACTGGCGGTGGCGGATCTATTGCCTGCACGCGAAGCGGAGAGTGCCGCAGCCCAGGAAGCGCCCGACCCCGCCGACCGTTTGCAGCCAACAGCGGTGGACGTTGCACTGACGCCAGTGGCGGAGGACGCAGCGGGGAGCAGTGAAGACGATATCGTTGTTGAAGCTGATCCCGACCTGGAGCCGAAGCATCGCCAAGGCGTCTGTGCCGCACGCGATGCTCAACCGGCAATGCCGGGACTGGCCGCTTCGACTGCCGACAGGTCGAGCGCAAGAGAAGCAGATAACGCTGCTCCCCAACATGGTTTCGAGTTGCGGAGCGCGCTTTACGCCTGCATCGACGGGCAGGAAAAGGCGTTGGACGCGTTTTTGCAGAGCGGTGCCGACGACCTGCAGAAATTACATCCGGCCAAGCCGCGCTCGACAGATCAGAGCAAGGGCTCGGGTCGAGCGGCACATGCGGCGCCGTTGAGTCGGCGCGTCAATGCAGCCCTGCGCGCGGCAGCGAACTATGGGCGCGCGGTACTGACCGGTAAGCCGCAGGAGGCTCGAGGCAAGGCGATGCGCAGTCATGCCAAGCACAGCGCGGTGCTGACCGAAACCGCGCTTGCGCAGTGGCTGCAAACGCCTGGCTCGGTGAAGTCACAGATCGCCTACATGCAATGCTGCCTAGAGCTGCAGAAGAAGTATCTCGACGCCAAGCTCAGCGCGCAGGCGGACCTTCCGCAGCCCGACGTGCACGATGATCAGGGGGCTCATGTCGAAACGCCGATTGCGACCGTCGATCGGGCGCCGGAACGTCTGCTGACGCAATTGCACCAAGCGCGCACGCGCGACGACACTCAGCGGCGAGCCGTCAGCCTGATGCTCCAGGAATTGGAGATGGCCGCGGAGGAGCTGGCAGCCCCCGATGTGCGAAGCCAGGCGCGCGCATCCGCCAGGATGCCCGGTTTGCAGCAGCGCCTGATCCGGTTGCTGACCTCGAATGCGATCGTGCCGCAAGAAGGCATTGCAGGTTTCGCCCGGTTCTGTATGAAACAGGCCCGGCAGCACACGACCCATATGCGCGGCACGCTGCTGGCGACCGAGGTTCAGGCAGCACGCATCCGCGAGCACGCTGCGGCCGCAGCCCCTGCGTCCACGACCTGATGGCGGCTGTGCGAGCGAGCACCAGTGTGCAGCAGCCGCCTTGTGAGACTCACTCCTTCGGCTTGAGCCACACCTGCTGCTTCAGGCCGCGCACGCTCGGGGTGGCGACATCGTCCAGGTCGAACACCACCACGGTGTTCTCGCCCTTGCGCTGGAACGGCGCGGGGAAATACAGCGCGGTCTGCGGGCCGATGTTCCAGTGGCGGCCGAGGTTGACGCCGTTGGCCCAGGCAACGCCTTTGCCGAAGGCGTGCATGTCCAGGTAGGTGTCGGTGGGCGTGCCGATACGCAGGGTGCCGCGATGGAAAGCCGGGCCCTGCACGGCCTTGCGGGTCCAGCCGCGGATGCTGTCGGGCGCGCGCATCGGCAGCGGGAAGGCCTGCCAGCCGGTGAGTCGCTGGTTGTCCAGCAATACCGGGTCGACCAAGCCGGCGCGGCCGTCAGCCATGCGCGGGCCGTAGTTGATGCGGCCGCTGTTTTCGACCAAGACATCCAGGGTGTGCTGACCTGCAGGAATATCCACATCGAGGGACACCTGCTGCAAACGCCGTTCAACGCTGCCGACCGGTTTTTGATCCACGTACACCCGGGCCACATCGCGCACGTCGCCCAGATACAGCGGGCCCTTGCGCGGGCCGGTGACGGTGGTGCGGTAGAGGATGTAGCCGTAATCCTGGCCGAACCGCTCCATCGGCTGCGGGGTGTCGATGGCGATCGGCGCGGGCAGGTTGTCCCAGAGCGAGGCCGATTCGCGCAACGGCGTGTCTGGCAGCGTGGTGGTCGCGATCGGCGCCGGTAATGCAGGCGGCTGCACGCCGGTGACGCGGGCGATGGCATCGCGCATCAACGCGAACTTGGGTGTGGGGCGGCCGGCTTCGTCGAGGATGGCGTCGTAATCGTAGCTGGTGGTTTGCGGTGCGTAGTGATCGCTGGGAGTGTTCTGGAAATTGGCGCCATTCATGAAGCCGAAACTGGTGCCGCCGATGAACATGTAGAGATTGGCGGAGTGGCCCTGGCGCAGGATCCACTCGAACTCTTCGGCCTGTTGTTTGGCATCGGTGGCGGCATGCGGCTTGCCCCAATGGTCGAACCAGCCGGCCCAGTATTCGCCGACCATACGTGGTTGCTCGGGGCGGAACTTGATCAGTTTGTCGAATGCGCTCTTGGCTTCGCCGGGGGCGAAATTCACCACCGCCAAGGTGTCGGGCAAGGTGCCGTTGGCGAGCATGTCGGCGCCATCGGAGGTGAACAGCAAGGCCTTGTCGAAGCCGGCCTTGACGTACATGGCCCGGTTGTCGGCCATGTAGGCATGGTCGTCGGCGTAGGAGCCGTATTCGTTCTCCACCTGCACGGCGATGATGGGCCCGCCGTTGTGGTTGAGCAGCGGCTGCACCTGTTTGGCCACCGCATCCAGATACGCCTGGCTGGCGGCGAGAAAGCGCGGGTCGCGGCTGCGCACGCGGATGTTGTCCTTGCCGAACAACCAGGCCGGATACCCGCCGGCTTCCCACTCGGCGCAGGCGTAAGGGCCCGGCCGCAGGATCACGTTGAGCCCTTGCGCGGCGGCTTCGCGCACGAACGCGGCCACATCGTTGTTACCGGAAAAATCGAACTGGCCTTGTTGCGGTTCGACCAGGTTCCAGAACACGTAGGTTTCTACCGTGTTCAAGCCCAGCGCACGTGCTTTTTGCAGGCGGTCTTTCCAGTAAGCGCGCGGAATGCGCTGGAAATGGATGGCGCCGGAAAGCAGTTGATAGGGCTTGCCATCGCGCACGAATTGCGTGCCCTGCGTGCCGACGCTCGGCCAGCGTTCGGTGTCTGCGGCTGCAGCGGCGACGGGAAGTGCGAACGCAAGGGCCAGGACGAGCGGTGCAAGGGTGGTGCGCAGCATTGACGATTCTCGGCGGTAACGAATGACGGGTGATGGCGGCGGATGAGGCTTTGGGTGGATCGGCGTTGATGTGTTCCCTCATCCACCCTTAGAGCCCCTCCTCCCGCTTGCGGGAGAAGGGGAGTGAGCAAGAACTGCGTGCGTGAGACGCAGTGGCAAGGCCCGTCTGCTGGCGGCGCAAGGCGCAAGGTTCGTGCTTGCGCGGGGCCGGATTGCCTCGGCTATGCGTTCGCTAGGCGAACGACGGTGGCAGGTCCTGCTTGTTCGCGCCGAACGCCGGATTGGGCTTGGCACCCATCTCGAACTCCAGCGTGCCGCCTGCGGCAAGATCGGCATGACGCAGCCAGGCGCGGTTGGTCGGTGTACCGTTCCACTTCAGCGACTGTACGTAAACGTTTTGCGCACTGTTGTTGTTGGCGACGATGCGCAGCGTGCGGCCGTTGCCCACATCCAGGGTGGCGCGCTTGAACAGCGGGCTGCCCACGATGTAGTTGCCGCTGACCGGGTCGACCGCATACAAACCCAGTGCACTGAGCACGAACCACGCGCTCATCTGCCCGCAGTCTTCGTTGCCGGACAGGCCGTTACGTGCGTCGTGATATTGCGCGCGCAGCAGGTGGCGCACCATCGACTGGGTCTTGTAGGGCTGGCCGGCGTAAGCGAACAGATACGCCACATGGTGGCTGGGCTCGTTGCCGTGCGCGTACTGACCGACCATGCCGTCGATATCCGGCGGTGCATCGGCGGGCAGTTCGGAACTGGTGGAAAACAGCTCGTCCAACTTGGCGACGAAACCGTCGCGGCCACCGTACAAGTCCATGTACCCATACAGATCATGCTGGTTGAGGAAGGTGGCCTGCCAGGCGTTGGATTCGGTGAAATCGCGCCACTTGGCGATGTGCCCCATACCGCGCGGATCGAACGGTTTGGCCCAACTGCCGTCGGCGAGCCGCGCCTGCACGAAGCCGCTGTCGCGATTGAACACGTTGCGGTAGTTGCGCGAGCGTTCGCGCAATGCGCGCGCATCGGCGCTGGCGCCTGCGGCTTGCGCCAGATGTGCGCAGGCCCAATCGTCGTAGGCGTATTCGAGCGTGCGGCTGACCGCCTCGTCCACCTTGTCGGCGGGGATGTAACCGAGCTTGCGGTACTCGCCCAGGCCATGCGTGGTGTCGTCCATCGCACGTTTGCGATAGGCCGGCCACGCGGCTTTGTAGTCGATGCCGGTGAAGCCCTTGGCGTGCGCCTCGGCCAGGACCACGGCCGAGTGGTAGCCGATCATGCAGCCGGTCTCCACGCCCTGCAGCGGCCAGATGCCCACGCCGTCCGGGCATTCGTTGGCGCCGCGCACCAGACATTGCACCAGATCCGGCACACGCTCGGGTTGCACCAACGTCAGCAAGGGATGCAATGCGCGGTAGGTGTCCCACAGCGAGTAGGTGCTGTAGTTGTGATAGCCGCTGGGCGCGGTGTGGATCTTCAAATCCATGCCGCGATAGCGGCCATCCACGTCGGAGAACAGCGTGGGCGCCAGCAGGCTGTGATACAGACCGGTGTAGAAGATGCGCCGTTGCGCATCGTCATCGCTGTCGATGCGCACGCGGGCCAGTTCTTTTTCCCAGGCGGCGACGGCTTGTGCATGCACGCGCGCGAAGTCGAAGTCCGGCAATTCGGCGTCGAGGTTGGCCAGCGCGTTGTCGGCGCTGACGGCCGAGATACCGACCTTGATCAACAGCGGGGCGTCGGAGGCATCCGGGTAATGCAGCACGGCCTTGAGGTGGGTCCCGTCGATACTGCGCGTGCCGGCGGCCAGCGGTTGGTCTTGGTTGTACAACTGCACGTGTTTGAAGGGGCGCGACAGGCGCATGGCGAAATAGATGTAACGCCCTTGCGCCCATTGATACACGCGGCGTCCGCCGGTGAGCGTGCGTTCGTCGACCACGCGCAACTGCGCGTCGCTGACGCGGGTGGGAATGCCCGGTTTGTCCTGCATGCCGTGGCAGAGATCCAGCAGTACGTGCGCCGGTTTACCCTTGGGGAAGTGATAGCGGTGCAGGCCTGCGCGTGCGGTGGCGGTGAGTTCGGCGTGCACGCCGCTGTCCTTGAGGCGCACGCGGTAGTAACCGGGCGATGCAGCTTCGTCGGCATGGTCGTAGCGCGAGCGGTAGCCGGCATCCGGGTTGTCGAGCGGGCCTGGGACCAGTTTGACCTCGCCGGTGGCGGGCACCAGCAGGAAGTCCAACATGTCGCCGATGCCGGTGCCGGACAGATGCGTGTGCGAAAAGCCCATGATCGAGCCGTCGGACTCGTGGTATCCCGAGCACGAATCCCACACCGCGTTGTAGGTGTCCGGGCTGAGCTGCACCATGCCGAACGGCAGCGTGGCTCCGGGGAAGGTGTGGCCATGGCCGCCGGTACCGATGAACACATCCACATGTCGGGTGAGATCGGCGCGGGTGCGTGCATCGGCCGGGAGTGCGTAATTGCCGGCGCGCGCGCGCGCCAGGCCGGGCAGGCCGACGCCGCCGAACAGTGCTGCGGCGATGGCGCCTTGGAGAAAACCGCGTCGTGTTGCCATGTGTGTGGTCTCGGAAAACGTGGGCCGATGCGTAGTGCCCTCATCCGCCCTGCGGGCACCTTCTCCCGCACGCGGGACAAGGAAGGAATCAGGCGTTTCTCAGAGCAATCAAGCGCTGCGCGCGGTGTTCAAGCGCTACGCAGCAGCTGGGGTTTACGGTCATGCAGGTCGATGATCAGTTCGCCGAACAAGGTATTGGCCCAGGCGAACCAGTCGCGGGTGAAGGTGCTTGGGTTGTCCTTGTCGAAGGCTTCGTGCATGAAACCGGTGCCGGCATGCGTGGTTTTCAACCACTGCAGGCATTGGCGCAGTTGGGCGTCGTCGTCGCTGACCAGTGCGTATTGAATGATCGACATCGGCCAGATCGTGCCCATGCCGCTATGCGGGCTGCCCACGCCTTCGGCCGCTGTGCCGCGCGAGAAATACGGGTTGCGCTCGCTCCAGGCCAGCTGGCGGGTGCGCAGGAACACCGGGTCGGTGCGATCGCAGCAGCCCAGATAGGCCAGGCTGAGCAGGCCGGGCGCGTTGGCGTCATCGATAAACAACTGGTTGCCGAAGCCGTCCACTTCGAACGCCCAATAGGCCTGTCCGTCGGCATCGCGCTGCTGGCCGAACTGACGTGTGGCGGTTTCCACTTCATCGGCCAGCGCCGTGCATTCGGCGGCGAAGGCGGCGTCGCGATGCAAGGCCGTGCTCATCGCGGCCAGCTGCCGTAGCGAGGCGACCGCAAACAAATTGGCCGGCACGAACAACGGGAAGACGCAGGCGTCGTCGGAGGGGCGGAACATCGAGTGGATCATGCCGTTGGGTTTGGTCGGCTGGCCGTAGCCTTCCAGCACCAGCGTTTCGGTGGCCAGCGGCGAGGGCCGCTGGAACACGTACGGGCCACGGTTGTCCTTGCGCTGCTGCTCGCGGAAGGTCTTGACCACAACGTGCATCGCCGCGCGCCAGTCGTCGTCGAACGGTGCGGCATCGCCGGTGGCGCGCCAGTATTCGTGCGCGATGCGGATGGGGTAGCACAGCGAATCCACTTCCCACTTGCGCTCGCCCACGCCGGGCTTCATTTCGGTGATGTCGTTGAGCGACCACTTCAGGCGTTGGGTCTGGCCATCTGGCAGGAAGGCGTTGGCATACGGGTCGAGCCGGATGCACGCGGCCTGGCGCTGGATCAGGCCATGGAACATGCGACGCAACGCGGGGTCGTGCTTGGCCAGCGGGACGTACGGGTGCACCTGTGCGGACGAATCGCGCAGCCACATCGCGTGGATGTCGCCGGTGATGACGAAGGTGTCCGGTTTACCGTTGCGGGTGCCGGTTTCCACGGTGGTGTCGAGCGTGTTTGGGTAGCAGTTCTCGAACAGCCAGGCCAGTTCGGGGTCGGCGATGCGCGATCTGATCTGCGCGATCTGTTGCTCGACTGCTTTGCTGACAAAGCGGCGCTGCGCCTTGGGCGGGCGCTTGCTGACGAAGGCGCCGGCCACGCTGGATGGGCTGGCGGTGGGCGCGGCCGCAAAAGCGGGCAGGGCACTGGCGAGCAGGCCGGCGCCGGCACTGGCGCCCAGCAGCTGAAGGATGTCGCGGCGGGTGTGCATGACCTGGAACTCCTTGGATTCGGCAACAGGCCTGCACCACAAATGCCGCTCCAGCCGCCGCGTCACTCGCTGGCTACTGATGAGACCTATGCATGACCAATTTCCGATGACCATACAACGTGTGCGCCGAATGTGCATAGTGCGTTCGCACAATCCGGCGCCGTATGCCTGTGCGATTGCGCTACACACTGCGTCATTGGTGCCATCGGCCTCGAACCGCGCTAGACCCAGCGTGCCCTTGTCACTCCAGCGCGGCGGCAATGGCAGTGCCCCGACATCAGCCCACCGCGTGCCCCCGCCACTGTGCTGGCCCCGCGCAGTGGCCATCGTCGTGCGCATGGCCGAACAATGCGTCGAGCAGCCGCCGCGCCGGGCTCCATTCGCCGATCGCCGGATGGATCAGCATGGCCTTGCAGGCGTCCAGGTGGCTGCCGCTGAGGGCCGCGTCGATGGCTGCGTGCTCGTAGGCCTTGACCGTGCGCACCAGCCCCTGCACGGCGCTTGGCAGCGGCGCGGCCGGGATCGGCACGATGCGGTCGCGGTCGATGTCTGCGGCAATTTCCACGATGTCGTCGTCGGCCAGCTCGGCCATCGCGCCCTGGTTGCGCACGTTGACCACATGCCGGGCGGGGCGGGCACCGGTCAGCGCGCTCATCACATCCACTGCGATGCGGTGATAGCCGGTGCTGGCGCGGAACGGGTCGGGCTGTGGTGCCAGGTCGGACGCGAACGCCGAGCCGGCCTCGGCTTCCAGCTTCATGTACGAGCCGGAGCGCTGCGCCAGGTAGGCGGCGTAGGTTTGCACCGCGCCGGTGGTGTCGCCGGCATCCAGGCGGCTGCGAAGGTCGCCGATGAGCGTGCGGTTGAGCCGCTCGATCTCGCCCCCACGGCTCGCGCCGCTGGCGCGCTGGTTCTCCAGGGCGCGACGACGCTCGTAGAAGAAATACAGGTATTCGGTGGGGATCAGCCGCAGCGCCCGCAGCATGTCGAAGTCGAACAACGGCGCCAGGTACAGCTGGCGCAGGATGGCGTCGTCGGCAAGCACGCGGTCGAGGATGTCTTCGCCACGCAGGCGCACTGCGCGGATCCAGCCCAGATGATTGAGCCCGACGTATTCGCATTCCACATCGGCGGCTGGCTCGCCGAGTGCGCGCGCGATGTTGTGGAATAGCTCCACCGGCGTATCGCAAATACCGACCACGCGCGCGCGGGTATGCGCGCTGATGGCCTGGGTGATCAGACCGGCGGGGTTGGTGAAGCTCACCAGCCAGGCGTCCGGGCTCAGGCGTTCGATCATGCGCGCCTGTTCGATCGCCACCGGGACCGTGCGCAGCGCCTTGGCGACACCGCCGGGGCCGGTGGTTTCCTGGCCGGAATAGCCGTGGGCAATGATGGTGTGCTCGTCGGAGGCACGCTGCGCAATGCCGCCGACGCGGATGCTGTTGAGCACGAAATGCGCGCCTTCGATCGCCGCTTCCAGCGAGGGCGCCGCATGCACCTGCAACGCACCGCCGGCCTCGGCCACGATGGCGCGGCCCATCGCCACCATCAGCGCCAACCGCTCCTGGTCCGGGTCGTACAGCACGATCTCGCGCGCGCCCAGCGCTTCGGCGGCTTCGTTGACGCCGTACACCACCAACGGCGTGCGGACGCCGCCGCCGCCGATCAGGGTGAGCTTGCGATTGTCGACAGAACTGCTCATGAAATGTCCTCGTGTGTGGGGGGGGATAAAAGAAACAGGCCGTCGAGCGCCCCGAGCGCGCTGCAGCAGGCCGCGCCCGCATGGCAGCCGTGTTGTGCGCTCTCGTCCAGCGACAGGCCGCGTCGTTGGGCGGCGATAAAGCCGGCATCGAAGGCATCGCCAGCGCCGGTGGTGTCGCGCACCGGCACGATGGGTGCGGCGACCCGGCGCGCGCCGTCGGCATCGATGACCATCGCGCCGGCAGCGCCGCGCTTGATCACCGTCTGGCGCAGGCCGAGCGCGCGGGCCCATGCCAAGCAGGCATCTGCGTCATCGCCGCAGCCCATCAGCGCGGCTTCCTTCTGGTTAGGCAAAAACCAGGTCACCGCGCGGCAGGTGGCGTGATTGGCGGTATCGGTCAGCCATGCCGGGCTGAAGCCGACATCCAGCGAGGTGCTGCAGCCGGCACGCGCCAGCAGCGGCAGGAGGGTCTGCGCCACTGCAGCAGGCAGCGGCAAGGCGAAGTGCACGTGGGTGGCCGCAGACATCGCAGCGATGGAGTCATCGCGCAGTAGAAGCGTACTCAGGTCGGCATTGGCGCCGTGATACGTGAAGAACGATCGGTCGTCCTGTCGCGATACGCTGGTGGTGACGCCGGTGCCGGCCGGCGAGTCGATCAGGCCATCGGCGGACACACCAAACGCGCTCAGGCGCTGCGCGAACACCTCACGGTCCTGCGCACCGATCGCACCGAGCACGCGCATGCGACAGCCCAGCCGTGCGAGCGCACAGGCGGTGATGAGTGTGCCGCCGCCGAGTTCGCGCCTGTAATGGCGCGCAAGCGCTTCTTCGCCGGGTGCCGGCCAACGCTCGAAGCCGCTGAAGATATGGTCGAGATAGACCTCACCAACCACCATGAGGTGCTTGGTGCTCATTGCAGCTGGAACGGCCATGCGCGCTCCCTCCGTGCCTGGATCAAATACAACGCACTGCCCACGCACAGCGCCAGTACCGCAGCCAGTACGCGGTGGCCGGGGCTGGTGGCAAGCAGGTAGAACCAGCCGGCTACGCTGATCAACAGCGGCCAGGGGTAGAGCGGCATCGAAAACGCACGGCGTCGCCGCTTGCGTCGCAACAGCACCACTGCCAGGCATTGCGCCAGAAACTGGAACAGGATCTGGATGATCATCAAGGTGGCGATCAGATCATCCAGCGACAGCAGGCAGGCCAGCACCGACGTTGCACCGACGAATAGCAGCGACACGGTAGGAAAGCCGCCACGCGGATGCAGCCGTGCAAACACGCCGAAGAATTGCCCGGCCGCTGCGGCCGCATACGGCACCCGCGAATACCCCAGCAACACCACCAGCGCCGAACCCCAGCTCGCCAGCACGATCAACGCCACCGCCACGGTGCTGCCGGCGGGCCCGTAAATGGTCTGCATGAAGTCGGCCATCACCGCCTTGGAGTGCGCCGCCTGCTGCCAGGGCAGCACGCCGAGCAAGGTGACGTTGAGGCCCAGATACAGCAGCGCCACGATCGGGATCGAGACCAGCACTGCACGTGGAATGTTGCGGCGTGGCTTGCGGATCTCGCCACCCAGCATGCACACGTTGTTGTAGCCGCCGTAATCGTAGACGGCGATCAATGCCACCGCGCCGAAGCCTAGCCAGAACCCATGCGGTGAGGCCGGGCGCGCACGCATGAAATCGCCCGCAATGCCCATATCGAAATGCAGCACGCCGCTGCCGATGATCCACACGCAGGCACCTATCACCACCGCACTGACCAGCAGCGACAGCAGCTGCACCGAGCGCACCTTGCGATACAGCAGCAGCGTGTTGAAGGCGCACAACGCCATTGCCATGGTGGTGAGCTGGGCGTGGCCCAGGCCGGGCAGCAAGAACGCCAGATATTGCACGCAGCCCACCGCCGCCGAGCCCACCGACAGCGGTGCGGTCAGCAGTGTTTGCCACAGGTACAAAAACCCGAATAGGCGCCCCCAGCGCTCGCGGCCGTACGCTTCGCGCAGGTAGTGGTACGGCCCGCCCGAGCGCGGAATCGCAGCGCCGAGTTCGGCCCACACCAGCCCATCGCACAAGCACAAGAACGCGCCGGCCACCCAGCCGATCAAGACCGATGGCCCGGCTAACGCCGATAGCGCCAATGGGATGGTGATGAACGGGCCGATGCCGATCATGTTGAGCAGATTGGCCGACAGCGCGCTCCAGAAACCCAGCGTGCGCGGCGGAGCGGCGGCAGCTGCGGTGGACGATGGCAGCACCACCGAGGGGCTCAGCATGCGCTGTACGCCACATGCGTGTTGCTTGCTGCAGCGGTCGCGCCATGTGCAGCGCGTAAGTTGTCGGCGGAGTGGATTGCAGTGGCTTGCAGCTGATGCAGGTCCAGCACCAACACCGCGTTGTTGCCTTTGCGCAACCACGCGCCAGGGCAGAACAGACACTGCTGCGGCCCGATGTTCCAGTAGCGGCCCAACAAACGCCCGTTGACCCATAGATAGCCTTTGTGCCAATGGCGCATGTCCAGGTACACGTCGCCGACCGTTTGCAGTGCGATATCGGCGGCGAAGAACAGGCCGGGACGCGTGGCTGGTTCCTGCATTGGGCGCAGTGTGGGCGCGCTGTCGCCATCCAGTGCGATGCCGTGTACCTGCCAGCCGCGCAGCTCACGGCCATCCAGTTGCACCGGGCCGAGCAAGCCCTTGGCATCGCCGAGTGCCGGACCGAAATTGATGTGGCCGAAGCTGTCGACCAGCACGTCGAGTAGGCGGTCCTTGGCAGCGGCATTCGGCAGGGCGAGTTGCGCGGCACTGTTGAGACGCGCGTGCCGCATGCGCGAGACGTGACCGATCTCGCAGCCATCCAGGTGCACTGCGGCGTAGTCGTGCACCCGGCCAAGATCCAGTTGCGTGCCGGCGGCAATGCGGCGCCGGTAAATCACCAGTCCCAGATTCTGCGTGAGCAAGCTCTGGTTGTCGGTAGGTCGACCGGTGTGCACTGGCTGATCGCCCAGGTTGTCCCATAGCGACGCAACGGGCTGTGCAATCACCGCATCGAAGCGGGTGCGCGCCGGCGCCGCCGGAATTGCTGGCAGCGGGCCGCTACCGTGTTGGGCAATGAGGGTGCGCAGTGCCATGTAGGCCGGCGTGGCGCGGCCACCTTCGTCGATCGGTGCGCTGTAGTCGTAGCTGGTGAGCACCGGCTGGAATTGCGAACCGTCGTCTTCGGCATTGGCGCCAGCGCTCAGCCCGAAATTGCTGCCGCCATGCACCACATACAGATTGAACGAGTAGCCAGCCGCCATCAGTTGCTGCAGCATCGGTGCGTAGTCGCGGCGTGCCACATCGGCATCGCCCCAATGCGTCAACCAGCCTGGATAGCCTTCGGCGACCCACACCGGAGCATCGCCTGCGATGGTCTTTGCCTCCTGCAAGTCGGGCAGCTCTGCACCATCCAGACCCAGCGCCGCACCGGGCAGATAGGCTTTGCGTCGGCGCAGATCCTTCATGCCTTCTGCGAGCGAAAACGGGCCGTTGATGCCATGCGCACGCCATAACGCCGCCAGCGTTTGCAGATAGCCCACGTCGCTGCCGTACATGCTGTATTCGTTTTCGATCTGCAGCATCAGCACCGGCCCGCCGGCATCGACCATCAGCGGCGCGATGCGCGGCGCCACGGCGGCGATATAGCGCTGCACCGCGGCCATGTAACGCGCATCGCTCGCGTCGCGCAGCCGTAGGCCTGGTTCGCGCAGCAGATACGGCGGCAATCCGCCCAGCGTCCATTCCGCGCACACGTAAGGGCCGGGGCGCAGATACACCCACATGCCTTCCTGCTGGCAGAGTTTGATGAAGGCGACAAAGTCGCGCTCGCCGGTCGCAAAATCGAACTGCCCCGGCTCACGCTCGTAGGCATTCCACATTAGGTACAGCGCAATGGTGTTCAAGCCCATCGCCTTCGCCATACGGATGCGCTGCAGCCAATCCGCACGGGCAATGCGCAGCGGATGCATCTCGCCACTGCGCAGTTGCCACGGCTGCCGGTCCAGGACGAACTGTCCGCGTTCGAACCCAAACGCATGTGGGCGGCCATCCGGCAACGGCGCACGCAGCGACGACCGCACCGCCGGCGCGGCCGCCAGACCGAGCGGTGCGAACAGGCCGAACATGCACAGGCTCCTGCGTTTCATCGTCTCTCCAGCCAGGGAAGAACTGCTGCGCCGTCCCGCAGCGCGCCACGCTACGAAGCGTCGCCAAGCACGTGGCACAGCGCGGTGCGGCCCACTGCTAGAACGCGTACTTGACCGTGAACAGCGCAGTGCTACCCGCATCGACGATGTCGGAGATCGCCAGATTGCGGCGGCCCACATGCGCCCAGTAGCTGTATTCCTTGGTCAGGTTGGAGATCGACAGATCCATGCTCACACCATTGTCGAAGCGGTAGCCGGTGTGCAGATCCACGCGCCGTGTGGGGCGTGCCCACAGGTCGTTCCACGGCGCGCCTTCGTGCAGGAAGTCGTAGCCCAGCAGATACGAACTGCTGAAGTGGTAGCTCAGGTTCAACGAGAACCCGTTGTGTTCGTAGAACACCTCCAGATTGGCCATGGCTGCCGGCGCCGATTGCATATGTTCGTTGTCGAAGCCGTCCAGGCCCAGGTCGGCGCGTGCATGTTGGCGGGTGGCGTTGGCGCTCACGCCCAGGCCGTCGAACGGGGCGGGCAGGTCCTGGAATTTTTGCCGAGCGCTGATTTCCACGCCGTAGATCGTGCCATCGCCGCCATTGGTGGGCATGTGATACAGCACGGTGCCGCTGCCGGTGGTGGTGCCGTTGGCCTGCGCGGAGCCAGCGTCGTAGATGTAGTTACGCAACTGCTTGTAGAAGCCGGCCAGCGAGAAAAAACCGCCGCGTTCGGTCGACCATTCGCCGGACAGATCCAGGTTGGTGGATTCGATCGGCTTCAGATCCGGGTTGCCCTGAGTGATGGTGGTGACGCCATTGGAGATGTCGATCTGGCTGCCACCACCCAACTGCACGAATGCCGGCCGTGTGTAGCTGGTCCATAGCGAGGCGCGGTACGCAGTGCGCAGATCCGGCCGCCAGGTCAGGAACACGCTGGGCAATGGCTCGTTGTAGGAGGTGTGGTTGTGGTCGAAGTAGCCCACGGTCTGGTTGCCATCGGCATCTACCGGCGTGACCCAGAAGGTGTTGTCGATGCCGGTGTGCTCGAAGCGCACGCCCGGCACAATGTCCAGATTGCCGACGGTAAAGGTGGCGGTGGCGTACGCCGCACTCACCGCCTCGGTGCCGCGCATGGTGTTGCAGTTGAAGTTGTTGACGTAGAACGCGCTGCCGCAGGTGTCCAGATCGTCGTCGGTGAGGTGCTGCGCGATCACGCCGGCCACGGCCGCTTCGCTCACGCGCGGGGTGTTCCAGGGGTATTTGCCGGGAAAGATCGACCCATAGGTGCCAGTGAAGATGCCCAACTCGCCCAGTGTGGTGGTGCCGTCCACGCCGCCGGTGTACCAGTCGCGATTGGTATAGAGGCGTCTGCTCTTGTTGTACTTCACGCCGAACTGCACCGAGCGCAGCGCACCGTCAGCAAAGTCGTAACGGGTATCGAAGCGGGCGCCGCCACGCTTCTGCCCGGAGAAAATCCTGGTCTGCTCGCCGTAGCTGCTGGCAAATAGCGAGGGGATGTCGTTGACCTGCGCCAGCAACGCAGGTGTGAGCTGCGGGTATGGGAATGCGCCGCCGCCGTAGCGCACCAGCGTGTTGCCGGAGTAGGCGTAGTTGTCTTGGGTGAACTTGTCTTCGCGCCCGTCGATTTCAACATGGTCGGGGCGGTCGTTGTTCCCGAAGCTGTAGAACACGTTGGGCATGAACGTCCAGCCGCCCACGGTCTTTTTCGCACCGAGCTGGAAGGTCGCCAGGTCGGCAACTTCCGGATTGGTTTCGTACCAGAAGCGCGAGGCGATGCGGCCGATGTTGGGTGTAGACACGCCAGGTGTGCTGGTCGGCAGGTAGCTCACATCCTGCGGCAGCAACTGCACGAAGGTGGTGCCCTGGTCGGTCTTGGCATAGGCGTAGGTCATGCGCGCGTACAGCGACAGACTGTCATCCACGTGCCAATCGAACGATGCATTGCCGCCGTAGCGGCGCTCCCAGCCGGCAGCAATTCCCACATTCATGCCAGTGCTGGTGAGGTTGTGTTGCGGATCGAAGCCGGCTGCATTGCCGCCGTTGGCGTCGGTGTTCAAGTATTCCCACGAGCCATCGTTGAGCGCGCTGGTGGCCGCGGCCACTTCACTGTTGGTGGTGGTGCGGTAGTCGTAGTACGCGCTGGCATACACGCCGAACTGCTGCGCATCGCCGAATTTGTGCTGGAATTCGCCGCCAAATCCACCGCCCAGTCCATCGCCGCCGTAGTCGCGCGCGCGGCTTTCCACCCGCCCGCTGCCGGTGACGCTGCCACTGGTGGTGTCCTTGAAGTCGTAGGCGGTGGGGGTGCGGAAATCCAGCGTGCCGCCGATCGCATCGCCGTCCATGTCGGCGGTGGAGGTCTTGTTGGCGACGATGGTCTGCAGGCCCGTGGGCGGCAACAGGCTCAGTTGCACGCTGCGGCTGTACGGCATGCCCTGCGCCACGGTGACGCCGTCGATCATGTTGACGTTGTATTCGGAAGGCAGCCCGCGTACCGAGGCAAACATGCCTTCGCCACGCGCTGCACCGTCGATGCCGCCAAAGTAGCCCGAGCCGGTGCTGGTGATGTTGATGCCGGCGATCAGGCCCAGCGCTTCGGCCACGTTGTGTACGGCAGTGCGTTGCAGATCGTTGGCCGACAGTACGTCGACCGTGTTGGCGGCATTGATCTTCAGGTCGCTGGCGTCGTAGCGGTTGCTCACCACGCTGACCGCCTTCATTTGCTTGACCTCTTCCAGCGCAATCGCCACGGATGCGGTACCGGTCTCGCCGACCTGGATGCTGGTTTCCGCTGCGCTGAAGCCGGGGTAGTCCAGGTTCAATGCGTATTGCCCTGCAGGCACGTCACGGATGATGAAATGCCCGCGCGCATCGGCCACTGCGCTGTAGGCAGTACCTGCAATACGCACCTTCGCATTCGCTGCCGGTTTGCCGCTGCTGCCTTCCTTGAGATCGCCTTCCACCGTGCCGGCCATGGCGGCCGCTGCCGATGCGATGCCGGTGACGGTCAGGATTGCCACGATCCACTGCTTGCCACTCGAACGCTCACGCTTTTCCATGTGCCACCTCGCCAGATGCTGGGCAACGTTGCCGATGGCAACGCCCTCCGATGCCTTTGCTCTTGGGCAGACGGTCTGCACGACGATGCACATGCACGGCGTGACGCAGCACGCCGTCAAGGCATGTGTGTGTCGCCGCATGGGATGCATGTCGCGCGTCTGCCAGCTGGGACAGCTGTTGCAGGCGTCAGTGGCAGGGCGGGGAATAGCCGGCGATGCACTTGGAGCGCGATCGCATGGCGCTCAATTTGTAGTGCTTGGTCATGCCGTCTGCACCGGCGCAACGAGCGCGCGCATGGGCGCATGGCGAGGCAACGCGAGGGCGGCAACACGTAAGCGCTGGTCGATACGACGATGCTGCATACAACCATCTCCCGGTGCGCGTGTTGCGTGGAAACGCTGTTGCTGTCGATCAGTTGCCGACGATGCCGATGACAGGTGTCGCCGGCTGCAGGTAGTGATAGACCGCGTTGTTGCGACTGTCAAGCAGGTGTGAAGTGTGTGCTCAGATCGTCGTGTTGGCTGCGCATTGACGACGAATGCAGCGTTGCAGCGTGTGCATGGCAGTGATCTGCGATGCGGCGCAACAATCGCTACGCGTCAATGCAACAGGCGCCGGCTGAGACAGCCGACGCCTGTTGCGTGTCCTGCAGTAATACGCATTACTTGGGCAACGGCGAGCGCCCCTGGATCGAGAACGTCGCTGCATTGCCCGCTGCGCCGGTGCCCGGCTGCCCGCCGCCGACAAACAGCGTGTAGTCGCCAGCTTCCACCGCGCGCTGCCCACTGCGATCCACATCGCTCAGGGCGCGCGCATCCAGGCTGAAGGTCAACGTGCGTTGCTCGCCCGCTGCAAGACGCACGCGCTGAAAACCGACCAGGCTGCGCAGTGGCGATTGCGGGCGATCCGGGTATTGCAGATACACCTGCGCCACTTCGTCGCCAGCCCGCGCGCCGGTGTTGCGCACCGTGGTGGTCACCTGCAATGTGCTGCCGGCCTGCACCGTGGTGCTGGACAGCTGCGGCGCGTCGTAGGCAAAGCGGGTGTAGCTCAGGCCATAGCCGAAGGGAAACAGCGGCTCACCCTTGAAGTAGCGGTAGGTGCGGCCCTTCATGTCGTAACTGACGTAGGCCGGCAGATCCTTGGTGGAGCGATAGAACGTCACCGGCAGGCGACCGCCGGGATTGTCGTCGCCGGCCAGCATGCGCGCGATCGCGGTGCCGCCGGACTGGCCCGGGTACCACGCGGCCACGATCGCATCGGCATGCGTCTTGGCCCAGTTCAACGCCACTGCGCTGCCGCTCATCAGCACCACCACCAGCGGTTTGCCCGAGGCCTTGGCGCGCTCGAGCAGCGCTTGCTGCGGGGCGGGCAGGGCGATGTCGTTGCGGTCGCCGCCATCGAAGCCCGGCACATCGATACGCAACTCTTCGCCTTCCACATCCGGCGATAGACCGACGAAGGCGACCACTGCATCTGCCTGCGCGACGGCCTGCTCGGCTTCGGCCAGTTGCGCTCCGGCAGGAGCCAGCCATTCCAGACGCACGCCCTGGTCCTGGCCGCGGTGCTCCATTTCCAGGCGAATCTTGCGCGGGCGGGTATCGTCGAAATGCAGCACGGTTTCCACGCTGCGGCCGTCGGCGTTGTGCATGCCTGCCGGCACGTTTTTGTCTTCGGCGTTGCCGGCAACCACCAGCTTGTCGTCGATATACAGGCGCACCGGATCGTGCCCGGTGCAATCGAAGCACCGCGCAACGCGCACCGCCAGGGTGTACTCGCCAGCGCTCGGCGGTAGCAATTCGCCGCTCCAGCGCACCGCATAACGGTCGGCAGGGACACCCTTTGCCGGAGCGACCTGATCCCAATTGAAGCTCACTGCGCGGTCCTGCCGCACCACGCGTGCAGCGCCGGTCATGTCGACGTTGTCGAAATATTCGCCACGCAGCCCGGGCTTGCCATCGCTGCGCAACGCCGTTTCCGGAATCATGCCCGGCACGCCAGTGGCCAAGGGTGCGCCTTGCGCATAACTGACCTGTTGCGCACCGAAGCGCTGGCGCAGACCCAGCAGCGGCGTCACCGGCGCGGAGGAGGTGCCTTGGTAGTTGGCTTCCAACGCGGCCAGCGCGTCGGCGTTCGGGCCGATCACCGCCAGCCGCGCGCCGGCGTTGAGCGGCAACGTGTTGGCATCGTTCTTCAGCAGCACGATCGACTCGGCAGCCGCCTGCAAGGCCAGCGCACGGTGCGCCGCGGTGTCCACGTCCTTCGCGCCGAGCCGTGCGTACGGATCCTTGCGCGGTGCTTCCAGCTCGCCCAGGCGATAGCGTGCGGCAAACAGGCGCACCAGCGATTGGTCCAGCAAGGCTTCGTCCACTTCGCCGCGCTCGATCGCCGTGCCGAGTTCGCGATAGGCATGCCCGCAATTGAGATCGTGCCCGGCTTTGAGCGCTGCGGCCGACGAACCGGCGTTGTCGGGGCGGAAATAATGGAACTGGGTCATGTCGTCCACCGCATCGCAGTCGGACACCACAAAGCCCTTGAAGCCCCAGTCGCCACGCACACGGCCGTTGAGCAGCCAGTCGGCTGCACACGCCGGCGTGCCATGCAGCGAGTTGTACGCACACATCACCGAGCCGGCCTGTCCTTCGACGATGGCGGCACGGAAGGCCGGCGTATAGGTCGCTTCCACATCGTGCGGCGACACATCCACATCGAAGCCATGCCGGCCCGGCTCGGGGCCGCTGTGCACCGCGATGTGCTTGGGCGTGGCGATTGTGCGTGGATGATTGAGATCCTCGCCCTGCAGGCCGCGGATAAAGCCCACCGCCATTTGCCCGGTGAGAAACGGATCTTCGCCGTAGGTTTCCATGCCACGGCCCCAGCGCGGGTCGCGGAAGATGTTGATGTTGGGCGACCAGATGGTGAGACCGGCGTAGCGCTTATGGTCCTTGCCTGGACCACCAGCCTGGTTGAACTTGGCGCGCGCTTCGGTGGACACCACCGTGCCCACTTGCTGCATCAGGCTGGTATTCCAGCTGGCCGCCAGGCCAATCGACTGCGGAAACACCGTGGCGTAGCCGTTGCGCGCGATGCCGTGCAGGCCTTCGCTCCACCACTCATAGGCGGGGATGCCCAGGCGCGGAATCGCCGGCGCATCGTTCATGGCCTGCGCCACTTTTTCTTCGCGGCTCATTTGCGCCACCAGGGCGGCGGCCCGCTGTTCGGGCGATCCGCTTCGTTCGGCGGGGGCGGCAAGGGCGAGGCACGGCAGCGTCAGGCTAAGGCCTACTGCCATGGCAAGGCGCGATACAAACACGGACGACATGGATTCACTCCTGGGCAGCGGCCAAGGCCGCTAGGGATTGTTCTGGTAGTGCCGCAGTGGCTGCTGCGAGGTGGAGGATTGGCGTGGCGGTGTCATGCGCGCCATTGAATGGGGCTGGTGCTGTGACGGGCCCTCATCCGGCCCTGCGGCGCACCTTCTCCCGCCAGCGGAGAAGGATACTCACTGCCGAAGAAGGGCGTTCTTGGCGGGAACACCGAATCCTTCTCCCGCTCCGCGGGAGAAGGTGCCCGAAGGGCGGATGAGGGGCCGTCCTGCTCTTCATTTCGCAGCCGCTGCCTCCTGCGGCTCAGGCGGAGCACCAGCCAGCGTGGCGGCCAGATCGCGCACCTGCAGCGTGGATTGCAACTGCGCCAGCGCCACCTTGCTGCTCACATGCACGGTCAGCGGCTCACCCGGTAGCAGGTCGAAGGCGTTGTCAGACAGCGTGGCATCCACATCGCCGAACGATAGCCACACCTCGCGTGCCAGCGTGTTGCTGGTCAGTGTGAGCGCGTAGCCATCGCCATCGGCGCGCCACTGGCTATCGATCTTTGCGGCCGGCAACGCCAGCTGCTTGGCCGGCGCGAAGAACACCACCTCGCGCGAGAGCAGCTTCTCGCCATCGAACAACTCGAACACTGCGTAGCTGCGTTTCGGATCGGCACGGCCCAGCAGTTGCTTGTCGCTGAAGTTGCCCACCTGCAGGCTGCTGAGCGGTTTGACGGTGGCCTTTTCCTCGCGCTTGCTCAGCAACTTGCCGTCCATGCCCATCACCCGCATGCGCCAGCGGGCCGCCAGCGGCGTGGTGCGGTCGGACACCAGCGAGACCGCGGTCTGGCCCTTGTCGTTACGCAATGCGGCAATCAGCTCCGGCGCATAGAAGCGGCGTGCGTGGTAATGCAGCGCCTTCCAGCGGCCGTAGTAGTCCACGCTGGACCACGACGCACCCGGCCATACATCGTTGAGCTGCCAGTACAGCGAGCCCATCGATTGCGGACGCGAGGCGCGCAGATGAGAGGCTGCGATGTTGATGCCCTCGGCCTGCATCAGTTGACTCAGGTAGACGAAGCTTTCGAAGTCCTTGGGCTCGCCAAACTCGCGGCGGATGTACAGCATCAGCCGCTTGTTGCCGTTGCCCTTGTCGAACTTCTGATGCACGCGCATCACCGGCGATTCCGGATCCATGTCGCCGGGCTCGGCGAATGCACGTACGGTGCGCATGTCCGGGAACGACTGCAGCCCGTACTCGGACATGAAACGCGGGGTGACGTTGAGGTATTCGGTCACCGGCAGCGCGGGGCCGCCCCAGACCTTCCAGTAGTGCATGTCGCCATCGTTGGTCTGGTCGGCGGCGCCATCGAAGTCGGTACCGGGCGAGGTGGCCCAGTACGGCACGTCGCTGTCGTAAGTGGCCACCACTTCGCGGAACACGGTGCCGAACAAGGTGGTCATGCCGCGTTCGATGCGGGCGCGTTCTTCCGGGTCCACTGACTGCTTGAACTTGACCCGGTCGCCCCAGTTTTCCCAGCCGGTCTGCACTTCGTTGTTGCCGCACCACAGAACAATACTGGGGTGGTCGCGCAGCCGCTTGACCTGCTCGATCGCTTCCTGCCGGGTGTTCTCGCGGAACTCCACCTCGTACGGCGGCACCGCGCCACCGAACATGAAGTCCTGCCAGATCATGATGCCCAGCTCGTCGGCCACGTCGTAGAAATAGTCGTCCTGGTAATGGCCGCCGCCCCACATGCGCAGCATGTTCATGTTGGCATCGCGCGCATCCTGCAAGGTGCTGCGCATGCGGTCGTGCGTCACGCGTGCAGGGAAGGCATCCAGCGGAATGAGATTGGCTCCCTTGGCGAAGATCGGGATGCCGTTGATCACGATCTCCATGCTCTTGCCGAACTTGTCTTTTTCGCGGCGCAGTTCCACCGAACGCAGGCCAGTGACACGCTTGATCTGCTGGCTGTCGCCATCGGCGTCGCGCACGCTGGCCACGAAGGTGTAGCGGTCCTGCGCGCCATAACCGGCCGGAAACCAGCGCTTGGGATTGGCGATGCGCACGGCCAGGTCGATGCGGTTCTGGCCGGGATCGACCACCGCGTCCTGGGTGAACTGGCCGACGTTTTGCCCATCCGGGCCCAGCACATCCAACGTCACCTGCACCGGCCCGCTGCGGCCGGCCTGCAATTCCAATTGCGCCTGCACTTGCGCACTCTGTGCATCCACACGTTGCTGAGCGATATGCAGCCCCTCCACACGCACGGCGTCCCACGCTTCCAGGCGCACATCCTTCCAGATGCCGGCATTGACCATGCGCGGGCCCCAGTCCCAGCCGAAGTTGTATGGCGCCTTGCGCACATAGGTGGAGCTGTGCCGTGCCTCGGGTTCGTCGCCGAAGGCCGAGTCATAGGCGCCCGGCAGCGCATATGGCTGCTTGGCAAGCCATGGCTGGATCTTCTTGATCGGCGAGTAAAGCTTGACTTCCAGCACGTTGTCGCCGCGCTTGAGCAAGGACTTCGCATCCACGCGCCACTGCCGGAACATGTTGTCGGCGCTGAGCAGTTTCTTGCCGTTGAGGGTGACCTCGGCAAAGGTATCCAGGCCGTCAAACACCAACTCGACATGCGCGCGGTTGAGCGTGGCGGCATCCACGTTGAAGTGGGTCTGGTACTGCCAATCGCTCAGTCCGGCCCACTGGATCTTGCCTTCGTTGTCGCGATAGAACGGGTCGGGCACGATCTTGGCGGCGATCAGATCGGTCTGCACCGCGCCCGGCACCTGCGCCGGCAGCCACGCGGCCGCTTTCGGATACGTCTTGGACTGCTCCTGGCCCGGGACCAGCCGCACCTGCCAGCCGCTGTCCAGCGTCACAGCCGTGGGCGGCGCTGCCCAGGCCTGCGAGATGGCGAAGGCCAGGGCAAGTCCGAGACGGGCGGGGGCGGGAACAAAACGATGACGGGACAGGGGCATGCGTAACTCTCCTAGGATGGCTCAGCGCGTGGCGGCGGGGGGCGCCTGCGCGGTGGTTTCAATCAGTTGAACGGCGCCGATGGCATACAGCGGGCCGCGGATCGGCGCGGTGAAGCGCAGGCATAGATCGTGGACGCCGGTGCGTGCAGGCAGTGCGGTTTCCAGCGTGAATTGCTCGCCCAGGATGTCGCTGCGCGGCAGCTGCACGCTGGCGATCACGTCGCCATCGCAGCCCAGACGCACTTCCAGTTCACCGCCGCGCGTTTTGGCCGGGTACTGCACGACCTTGGATTGCTCATGCGCCAGACCAAAGTTATTGGGCAGGCGTGCGGCTTCGATGCGGATTGCGCCGATACCGTCCAGGCGCGCCTGCGGATACATGCGACAGGCATGGAACAGGTCGACGTTGTACACCGGCGTGTCGGCAGCGGTCATCTCCGGCAGTAGCGGCAGGCGCAACCCGAGCGCGCCGGTTTCGACGCAGTGCTGCAACCCTTGCGTATCCACCCGCAACAAGCCGGCGCGATCGAACGTATGGTGACGCGTGGCTGCCAGTGGCGTGCCGTTGGCATCGAACGCCGTGGCCTTGACCGTGGTCGGCAAGTGAATCGTAAACGGCGCGTTGTAGCGCGGCGATGCCGGCGTAGGCTCGCTGCCGTCGATGGTGTAGTGCAGCGTGCCCGTACCGGCCTGGGTGCTGAGTGCCACCTTGGCCGGGCCGCCGGCGAGCACCGGATTGGGGCCGTTTTCCAGAGCGATATCGGCGGCAAATGCGCCGTCGCTGTAGTCGATGCCAAGCGCCTTGTAGCGCTGCAGCTGTGCCGGCATGCGCGCCAAGAAGCTGTTCCAGTTGCGTGCTGCCGGTGGCGACCAGGTCACTTCCGCCACTGCAGACAGACGCGGGAACAGTGCGTGATCCACGTGCCAGCGCGAGGGAATGTATTCGGACCACAACGCGCCTTGTGCGCCCAGCACGTGCCTGGCCTGTTCGGCGCTGAGCTCGGCCGGCACCGGGTCGAATGCGTAGACCTTGGACAGCGGCAACACCGTCAGGCGACCGTTCGGTTCGTCGCTGCGTGTGGTCTGCAGATTGTCCAGATACAGCCAGTCGCCGGGCGCAAGCACCACATCGTGGCCTTGCTTGGCTGCAGTCACTGCTCCTTCGACGCCGCGCCATGACATGACCGATGCACTCGCCGGTACGCCGCCTTCCAGAATTTCATCCCAGCCGATCATGCGCCGGCCGTGCTTGGTGAGGTAGGCCGCAAGCTGTTCGTTGAACCAGCCCTGCATCGCATGCGCGTCCTTGATCCCGAGCTTGCGCATCTGTGCGCGCACTGCCGGCGAGGCTTCCCATTGATCCTTGACTGCTTCATCGCCGCCGATGTGGATGTAGGTCGACGGGAACAACGTCAGCACTTCATCCAGCACATTGGTGATGAAGGTCAGGCTGCGTTCGCTGGTGTTGAACAGGTACGGATTGACGCCCCAGTCAACGCCCACTTGCGTGCGTACGCGGGGGACGCCCACGTCT
Source organism: Xanthomonas prunicola (assembly GCF_002846205.1). GTDB lineage: Bacteria > Pseudomonadota > Gammaproteobacteria > Xanthomonadales > Xanthomonadaceae > Xanthomonas > Xanthomonas prunicola. The sequence goes on along the minus strand of NZ_PHKV01000001.1, from coordinate 497,679 downwards.
TCCGGATAGGCGGCAACCGCCGCCTGCGCATGCCCGGGCATGTCCAGTTCGGGCAGCACGGTGATGTGCAGGCGTGCCGCATACGCGACGATCTCGCTGATCTGTTCCTGCGTGTAGAAACCGCCATACCGCTGCGGCGTGCCGTGCTGGCCGCCACCGGGCGGAGTGCGCCATGCGCCCACCTCGGTGAGTTTGGGATAGCGCTTGATCTCGATACGCCAGCCCTGGTCGTCGGTGAGATGCCAATGCAGCACGTTGAGCTTGTGCAGGGCCATCGTGTCGAGCACATGCTTGACCGTATCCACATCATGAAAATGACGGGCCACATCCAGATGCTGGCCGCGCCAGCTGAAACGCGGCCAGTCGCGGATCGCCACCGACGGCAGCTGGATCTGGCCCTTGCGCGCATCCGGTGTCATCAATTGCCAGGCGCTGATCGCGCCGTACAGCAAGCCGGCACCATCGCGCGCGGCAATGCGCACGCCGTTGGCATCGACATCCAGGCTGTAACCTTCCTTGTGCGCCACTGGTGCCTGCGCGCTGCGTTCCAGGCGGATGCTGCCCGGCGATGCGCTGGTTTCGGCGCGCACTTCCAACCGCAGCCCGCGTGTGCGTTGCAGCAGATCGGCTAGATGTTCGGCACTGCGACGTGCATCGGCATCGCCAGGCACGATCGAGATCACCGTACCGGTGCCCACCGTGACGCTGCCGCTACCGCGCTTGACCTGGACTGCTGCAGGAATCAGCGGCAACGGTGCACTCGCGCTGACTGCTGTTGCAGCGCCAGCAGCGCCCGCCGTTGCGACGGCGGGCGAGGTGCCTGGCGCACGTCGTTCGCAGCCGCCCAGCGACGCTGCTGCGAACACGAGCGCAAGCAGGCGCGAGGCTAACGGCGCGACTGCTGTCAGGCGTGTGGTGGGTGCGGAGTTCGACATCATGCAATCACATCCCGATGTGGCGGCGGTACACGGCAGCCACGCACAGTAGCAAAGCCGTGTCGGAAGGCGCAGGGACTGGCGCACGCTTCGTCCCGGTGCGCAGCGTAGCGACTGCGTGGTAGAGCGGCCAATACAACGTCATCGGTCACTGCAAAACGAGCGCGGATAGCGCAGGAGCCGGGTGCAGTACATGCAGTCCGATTCCACTGCTAGCCGCGCCCGTAAAGTAGGTGCAGCGTTGCGTCATCTCGCTTAGAGCGGCGACCAAAACGTAGCGAGCAGTTGCCCGCTGGGCGTGGACGGCACGCTTAGAACCGGAATGTACGCGTGAGACACCCCGATTCCGAACACCGGCCGCACCCGGCTAGCGCGTGCGCAGTCGTGTTGCTGACTGCGCTTAGCGCTGCGCAGTCGGCAGTTCGTCCCACACCTTCGGGTCTTCGGCGCCCAGCACCCAGCAACTGAAACCTTCCAGCCCGTACTGCTTGGTCAGTTCGTAACGTGCCTTGAAGCTTCTAGCGTCAGGGCGGAACACCCACTCACGCATGTCGTCGCGGTAGAAGTAGAACCACGATTCCTGCTCGACCGGATCCCACTGCACGGTGGCGTTCTGTTCGATCGCCAGCGGGAAGGATTCGTCGGCATCGATGTAGGTTGCCGAAATATTCGACGCCTCGGTGCCGTCTTCCTTGACCGGATTGCCGGTGTACCAGCGGTAGCCGTAGGTGGCGATGCCCAGCGACAGCTTGTCCTTGGGCACCTGGGTGATGGCGTAATCCAGGTGCTTCTTCATCCACACCATGCCATCGACCGGGCCTGGCGTGGTCCAGCGCGTGTGCTGGTCGTAGGTCATCAGGCTGACCAGATCCACCGCCTGGCCCAGCGCCTTGAGGTCATATGCGCCGCGCCAGTATTCCCACATCCACTTGGAGAACTGACCGCCCTCGGCATAGCCCGATGCATTCGGCACCACGGCGACCGACATCTTGAAACCGGCTTTATGCAGCGCGTCGGCGGTCTGCTTGACCATCAGCGTGTAGGCGTCGCGGTCGGTCCAGGCGATGTTTTCAAAATCGAACTGGAAACCGTAGTACTTGTGCCGTTTGCCATGGATCAGCAGCGATTCGATCATGCGCTTCTTGGCGGCTTCGTCGTGCATCAGCTTGTGGAAGCCTTCGCGACCGGTCGTCATCGACAGGATCGGCATCACCCGCAGCTTGTGCTGTTTGGCGATGTCATACAGATACATGTTGGGGGTGCCGTTGACCAGGCCGTTCTGGTCCACGCCGTACCAGGTGGGCACCACCACATCGATCTTATCGACGTTGGCGATGAACGAGTTGGTCGATTTCTGCGTGTTCATCAGATAGAACAACGCAGTGGGATTCTTGGCCAGGGCCGGGGCGCAGGCAAATGCCAGCGCAAGCAATATCCAGGTCAATCGCTTACTCATGAAAGACAACATCCGTCAGGGAGTGGGGGAGGAAAGGTCGATGCGGAAGACGTAGGCGCTCTCGCCAACTGGCTTGACCGGCAACCGCAGATGCAGGCCATCGGCGCGTTGCTCGAACGGGATCTTCTTGCCGTTGGCCAGCAGGGTCACAGCGCGCACGCCATCGGCGGCGTTGAGCGAGCGGATCACTGCTTCGCCATGACTCGGCCAACCGAGTTCGATCGCATACAGCGCGCCATCGCGGGTGGTGAAGCGGAAATCTTCGGCTGTGTACGGCTTGGTCTTGACGTCCTGGAAGGTGCCGCCCACCACTTCAGTGGGGCCTTCGCCATACACGCGCCAGGGCTTGCTGTCGTAGATCGCGCTGCCGTTGGTCTTGAGCCAACGCCCGATCGAAAGCAGGATGCCGCGCTCGGTATCCGGAATCGAGCCATCCGCGCGCGGGCCGATGTTGAGCATCAGGTTGCCGTTCTTGGCCACCACGTCGGCCAGCATGTGGATGATGAAGGTCGGCGACTTGTAGGTGTCGTTTTCGATGTAACCCCACGACGCATTGCTCACCGAGGTGTCGGTCTGCCAATGGGTGGGATGGATGCCGGTGAGCTGACCGCGCTCGATATCCAGCGTGCCGGCACCTTCGGGAAATGCGCCGAGCTTGTAGTTCACCACCACGCCGCGATCGGCTTCGGTGCGCGCCGCGCCCTGGTTATAGTAATACGCCAGCATCGTCGGCAGGCTGCGACGGAAAGTGGGGTGCGCGATCCACCAATCGAAATAGATCAGGTCCGGCTGATAGGTGTCGATCAATTCGGTAGTGCGGGCCAACCAATCGTCCAGCCAGGCCTGCGATACCGGCGTCCAGTCGTTGGCCACATCAGCATCGTCCCTGCCCGGCAAACGCACTTGCGCCGGGCCGTACAGCGCGGCATAGCGCGGGTCGTTGACGTCCGAATCGAACGTGCGCCCGCCGTCGAAGAACCAGTTGTGTTCCGCGCGATGCGATGACAAGCCGAAGTGCAGCCCCTGCGCGCGAATCGCCTTGGACAACTCGCCCAACAGGTCGCGCTTGGGACCCATCTTCATCGCGGTCCAGTCGGACAACTTGGAGTCGTACAGCGCGAAGCCGTCATGGTGCTCGGCCACCGGCACCACATAGCGCGCGCCGGATTGCCGGAACAGCTTGGCCCAGCCATTCGGATCGAACTTGGGCGCGGTGAACTTGGGAATCAGATCCTTGTAGCCGGAGCTCGCCTGCGGTCCATAGGTGGCCACGTGATGGGCAAATTCCTTGGAGCCTTGCAGATACATGTTGCGCGAATACCACTCGCTGCCGAATGCCGGCACCGAGAACACGCCCCAATGGATGAAGATGCCGAACTTGGCGTTGTCGTACCACGCCGGCGATTGATAGGCCTTCAGCGCCGCCCAGTCGGGGCGGAACGGGCCCTTGCGTGCGCCGGCTTCGGCTTCGCGCACCAGACGCTCGCGTTCGGGCGCGTAGGCGGCGGTGGCATCGAGCCACTGCTGATCGATCGCTTCTGGGCTCAGCGTGGTGGCCGTCGGGGCGGTCGGCGATTGCGCCGCATTGACCTGGAGCGCCGGCAGCGCGAGCAGTAGAGCGAACGCAAGCATTCGACTCCTGGGTGCAGCTCCGGCGTGGCGGCGGGATGGAGCCGCGAACTGGCGGCTATCGGTCGTCATGGGAACTGCACTCCTGTAAGCGAAACGCATCGGTCATGTTGCGGCCGCGCGTGAATGGCAAAAGCAGACCTGGCCATGCTCCCTCAGCTGCGAAGGGGCGTGGCCAGTCCCACTCCTTGGTACAACGACGACCTGCCGCTGTTTACAGCGGACAGGTCAAAAAAAAGCGCGCCACCGTGGAGGGTCGGTGGCGCGCCGGTACTACATCAGAACTTGAAGTTCAGCTGGGCCTGGTAGCCACGACCGTTCTTGTAGAACGCCGTCGGGGTGTCCCTGGTTCCGCTGTACAAGCGGTAGGTGGAATCCAGCAGATTGGTGGCGCCGAAGGTGAGGCCCATGTAGTCGGTGATCTGATACGAGGCGGTCAAATCCAGCTGCTTGTAGCTGTCTGCGAAGTCTTCCGATCCCAGGCGTCCGATCTGGGTGAAGTACTTGGAGCGGTAGCTGTAGTTCACGCGCACCGTCCAGTCGCCGTGTTCCCAATACGGGATCACGTTGTAGGTATCGCGCGACAGGTAGGGCAGGTTCAAGCCCGAGCTCGCATCGGATTTGGCAAACGTGTAGTTCGCCTGCAATCCGAAGCCGAGGCCGAAGGTCTGCTGGTAGTTGATCGACGCACCCTTGACCTTGGCATCGGAGACGTTGATCGGCGAGGTCACCGTGTAGATACCGGAGTTGCCGCTGATCGGATCGGTCAACTGCTGCTGGCTGGTAGTGTTGACGATGTAGGAGCTGATGTCGCGATAGAACACTTCACCGGACAACATGCTCGACGGGGCGAAGTACCACTCGGCAGCCAGGTCGTAGTTGGTGGACTCGTACGGCTTCAGATCCGGGTTGCCGCCGCCGGCGGTGAGATTGCCGTTGGCGCTGTTGATGCTGAAGGTGCCCGCCAGATCGCCATAGCGTGGACGTGCGATGACCTTGGCAGCGGAGAAGCGCAGCACGGCATCGTCGGTGACGTCATAGGCGACGTTTAAGCTCGGCAGCGCCTTGCGGTAGTCGTTGTTCTCGGCCACGCGCGAGTAGTTGGTACCGCCATCGGCGGTCTGCCAATACAGCGATTTGTCACTGGTGTCGACCAGACGCACGCCCACGTTGCCGCGCCACTTGCCGGTCTCGTAGTTCAACTGGGTGTAGAAGTTGTGCGTGATCTCCTTCACCTCGAACGAGGAGCCGTAATCGGGACGATACGGGCCCTGCGGCTGCGACAGCAGATAGTTGCGGATCGAACTCAGGTTAGCGGTCGGCCAGGTGGTCAGGTCGCCACTTGCACCCAAACCGTCGTACAGGCCGCTCGGCGTGGTGCCCGGGTTGAACTGGGTCAGCGACACCGGATCTGTGGTGTTGATGCGGTTGCCGCGTGCGTCCACGCCATTGTTATGGTTGATGTACTTGTAGCCGAACAGCAGTTTGGTGAACGGGCCAACTGCCAGGTCGCGTGCTGCATCCCACTGGAAGTATTTCTCTTCGTCCTTGCTCTTCTGATAGAAGATGCCGCCGGCCTGCATGGCGCTGGCATCCTGCGAACCTGCAGCAAGGCCTGCCGGCGAGCCGGGCAGCGTCCAGTTCGATGCACCGCCATTGGCGTAATTCACTGCGGTGTGCGAGCCGTCGAAGGCGTAGTTATAGCCGCCATCGGTCATCAGGAACTTCATCAGGTATTCGGGATTCTTGCCGCCCGTTGCCTGGGTGTCGCCGACCTGTGTGGTGAACACCCACTTCTCACCCGACCAGTCGTGACGCAGGTTCAGGCTCTTGGTGGTCACGGTGCTTTCGCGATAGTTCGCATCCAGCTGTGCGTATGGCTGATCGTTGACGCCGCCGCGGGTGTTGTCCGATACCGTCGCCGAGGAGACAACGCCGTTCTCGACGTTGGCGCTGGTGATCTTCTGGATGTCGTTGTTACAGGCTGGGCAGACGTAACGCGATTCGCTGAAGTTGTTGTACTTGCCCTTGATGTAGATGCCGGTCAGATTGAATTCGTTCTGCTCGTCGGGCTTCCACTGCAACGCACCCTGCAGGCCGTTGCGCTCGCGGGTCTGCTGGAAGAAGGCGCTGTTGATACCGGCCGGCACGCGCGCGGTGGCCACATTGCTGCCGTCGCCGGTGATGGTGGCGGTGGGCGGAATGTTGGCGCCAGTGGTGTAGCCGAAGTATTCGATACCGGCGCGCGCCAGGTCCTGCTTGTCGTGCGTGGCAGAGATCAACGCACCGAAGGATTCGTCGTCGTTCTTCCAGCTCCACAGCGCCGAGGCGCGCGGATTGCCTTCTTCCGAGCGGTCGTTGTAGTTGTAGCCAACCGAGCCGCGGATGGTGTTCTTGGGCAGGTCCAGCGGCTTGCGGGTGTGCACGATCACGGTGCCGCCGATCGAGCCTTCGTCGATGCGCGCTTCGGGGGTCTTGTAGACCTCCATCAGGCCGATGATTTCCGGCGACAGCAGCGTGTAGTTGAACGTCCGGCCGCTGGTGTCGGTCGGGTTGCCACCCCAGTCGCCCGAGGCGATGGTCTGGCCATTGAGCAGGACGCGGTTCAATGCCGGGTCAGTGCCGTTGATGCTGACCTTTTCGCCTTCGCCGAACTGACGGTCGACGCTGATGCCCGGCAGATGCGCCAGCGATTCGGCCGCATTGGTGTCCGGGAACTTGCCGATGTCTTCGGCGCTGATCGCATCGACGATGGAGTTGGACGAGCGCTTGACCGCCTGGCTCTTCTCCAGCGACGCACGGTAGCCGGTGACGGTGATGGTATCCAGCTCGGTGGTGGCCGATGGCGCGCTGGCCGGGGCTTGTTGTTCTTGTCCGGCAGCCATTGCAGAGCCGGAGCAGTACAGAGCGGCGGTGATACAGAGTGCTAACGTCGTGGTGCGGCTGTGCATGGCTAAACCTCATTGGTTAGTGCTGTGAGCGCGTCGCCTTGATAGAGGCGTCACGCGCTCGGCGTGGCCGGCAAAACAACACGCCCTGACCGATCGCGATGATTCCGCTGGCACGCTTCTCCCGAAGCAGGTGCATGCGATTCGCTTGGTTAAGGAGGTGTCCCCCGTGTGGTGAAGCGGTGGAGCTAAACGCACATCAGTGAGTGGATACGTCTGGCGACGCACAACTCACGAATCTGGAATGCCGGACGAGGGAATGCCCGTTCTTGAGTACCGAACAGTCCATGGCCCCTCCTGCCAGAACCCCGATTTGAATCGAGTCTCGCGTAGCGCTGACAGCGTTGTCAACACATCGTCATAGATCTCTGATGTGGCTGCGATTGCGCTGCAATGCAGCATTTCCAGGGGGCGCGCTTCGTTCTGGCTGCAACGTCTGCGCAATGCTCTTTGCGAGCGCGACTGCTACCATCGTTGCGTTCTATCGTAAACACGGTAGAAGCACCTGTTCGCTCTGAAATTGTGCGGGAATCGCCGTTGCGCATGCGGATTTTTGGCGAATTCTGCGTGGCGCCGCATTCCGGCCAAATCGCAATTGCCACAGTTGCGTTACAGGGCAATTGCTGACAACGTTGTCTACCCCGTTTGCCGTTCGTCGGCCAACGGGTGACGACGCCAGCCGCCGCCACAGATCAGGAGAATGCGTGAGCGCAAGCAGTCCAATGGAAGCGGTGGCCTTTCCGCGCCCCGAAACCTTCGTTGCCGCCGATGTGGGCGGGACGCACGTGCGCCTGGCGCTGGTGTGCGAAAGCAATGACGCAGGCAGGCCGGTCACTGTGCTGGACTATCGCAAGTACCGCTGTGCCGAGTACCCGGGCCTTGCCGAGATCATGGCCGCATTCTTCGCCGAGGTCGGGTGCGCGCCGGTGCGCCGCGGTGTGATTGCCAGCGCCGGCTACGCATTGGAAGACGGCAGTGTGATCACCGCCAATTTGCCCTGGGTACTGGCGCCCGAGCAGATTCGCTGCCAGCTGGGCATGCAGGCCTTGCATCTGGTCAATGATTTCGAAGCAGTCGCCTATGCGGCCAACTACATGATCGGCAATCAGGTCATGCAGTTGTCCGGCCCCGCGCGAGGTGCCGCGGGCCCGGCGTTGGTGCTTGGTCCGGGGACCGGGCTGGGCGCGGCGCTGTGGATACCCAACGGTGCCCATCCGGTAGTGCTGCCGACCGAAGCCGGCCACGCGGCACTGGCGCCTGCCAGCGATCTGGAAGTGGCCCTGCTGCAGGAACTGCGGCGCACCCGTACCCACGTGGGTACCGAGACGCTGTTGTCCGGCCCGGGCCTGTTGAATTTGTATACCGCGCTGGCCGCCTTGCGGGGAGACACCGCGGTGCACGCTAGCCCAGCCGATGTCACTGCCGCCGCATTGGCCGGCAACGATGCACTGGCGCACGACGCCTTGCAGGCATTCTGCGGGTTCATGGGCAGCGTGGTCGGCGACCTGATGCTGCTGTACGGTGTGCGCAGCGGCGTCTATCTGGCTGGCGGCTTCCTGCCGCAGATCGCCAGCTTTATTGCCGACAGCGATTTCGTCGCACGCCTGCTCGACAAGGGTGCGTTGCGTCCGGCGCTGGAACAGGTGCCGGTGAGCATCGTCGAGCACGGCCAGCTCGGCGTCATTGGTGCAGCCAGCTGGTTTCTGCAACGCGACCGCTGACGCCCGGATCGCGATCATGTCGTAGGAGCGCCCTGGGGCGCGATGAGGCTCTACCAAGAGCGCTACATTGCCGCTAGGGTCGCTCCTGCGTGTCGTGCTTGGGAGGCCATGCAAGTTCGCTGGTGTTGGCCTCTTTCTTGGGCGCCGACCGCCTGCGTTCTCCGCCGCGGCTTGTGACAAAGCCACTCGGCGGACTTGGTGATGCCGAATCGCGCGCCAGCGCGCTCCTGCGCGTCTTGCCGCTCGTCAGGGATGACCGCTTAGCGCCTGGCTCGCCCTGCACCACAACGATCTGTGCCCCATCAATCGCGATGTCCTTACAGATCCCCGAATCGCGACTGCAGCGCCGCGATGGCCGCGAGGCCGGCGGTTTCCGTGCGCAGGATGCGCGGCCCCAATTGCAGGCCAGTAAAGCCCGCATCGGCAAGCAGGGCGCGATCGCGTGGCGACCAGCCACCTTCCGGCCCGATCGCCACGACGATGTGTTGCTGGACGCTCGATGCCAGCGTGCCCAGGCGATGCTCGCCCTGCGGGTCCAGGGTCAGCCGTAGCGCATGCGTATCGCTGGCCTGCGCTGCCTCTTGCAGGCCGAGCGGTGCGGCGACAGTGGGAATGCGGGCGCGGCCAGACTGCTCGCAGGCCGACACCACCACGCTGCGCCAATGGGCAATGCGCTTTTCCGTGCGCGTCGCATCGAGCTTCACCTCGGTGCGCTCGGCAATCACCGGCACGATCGCTGCAACGCCCAATTCGGTGGCTTTCTGCAGGATCAGATCCATCTTCTCGCCGCGTGCGATGCCTTGCATCAAGGTGATCCGCAGCGGCGATTCGTTGGAGAGCGGCGCTGCGCGCTCGACTCGCGCACGTGCGTCGCGCTTGCCAGCCACAGTGATGCGCGCGTGGTAATCGCTGCCGTCGCCGTTGAACAGGATGCAGGCATCGCCCTCGCGCAGCCGCAGTACCCGCAGCAGATGGTTGGCCGATTCTTCGGGTAGGGCCACTTCCTGGTCGCAGTGCAGCGGCAACGCGACATGTGAGCGGGTCAGGCGCATGCAACGGCCTCGGCGATGGCGTGGCGGGTGGTGTCGGCCAACAACGCAAGTTGCGCCTCGTCCACGCAATACGGCGGCATCCAGTACAGCACGTCGCCGAGCGGGCGCAGTACCACACCTTTCTCTAGCGCCGCGCGATACGCCTTCAGACCGACGCGTGCGGCAGGCGCAAACGGCGTGCGCTTGTCGCCGCCCTGGGTCAGCTCGAATGCCACGATCATGCCTGCCTGGCGCACGTCCGCCACGGCCGGGTGTTCGCCGATCTGCGCAGCGAGCTCACTCATGCGCGTGGCGATGGGTTGGTTACGCGCAACCACGTCGTCGTCAGCGAAGATCTTCAACGTCGCCAGCGCCGCCGCACATGCCAGCGGATTGCCGGTGTAGCTGTGCGAATGCAGGAACGCACGCTCGCGCGAATCGTCCAGAAAGACGTCGTATAACTGCTGCGTGGCCAATACCGCCGACAGCGGCAGGAAGCCGCCGGTCAGACCCTTCGACAGGCACAGCAGATCAGGCATTACGCCGGCCTGTTCGCAGGCGAACAGGGTGCCGGTGCGGCCGAAGCCGACGGCGATTTCGTCGGCGATCAAGAACGCGCCATGGGCATCGCATAGCTCGCGTGCGCGCCGCAGATACGCCGGGTGGTACATGCGCATGCCGCCCGCACACTGCACACGCGGCTCCAGAATCAGTGCGCAGATTTCGCCCGGCGATCGTTCGAACAACGCCTGCAGCGCATCGGCCGCCTGCAGTGCGTAGTCTTCGGCGCTCTGTCCGGGCGCGGCCAGATACGCATCGGGCGAGGGTGCGAACATCGACTCCAGCAAGAGCGGCGCATACACGCGCCGGTATAGCGGAATATCGCCAACCGACAGCGCGCCGATGGTTTCGCCGTGGTAACCGTTCTCCAGCGCAATGAAGCGTGTGCGCCGGTGCTCGCCACGATTGTGGAAGTAGTGGAATGCCATCTTCAGCGCCACTTCCACGCCGGCCGATCCGTTGTCGGCATAGAACACCTTGGACAACGGCGCGCGCCCGGCCTGGCGTGGTGCGATTGCGAGGAGCTGCTCGGCCAGTTGCACGGCTGGCGTATGCGTGAAGCCGGCCAGCATCACCTGCTCCAGTTCGCCGGCCTGGCGCGCGATGGCTGCGCCGATGCGTGGTTCGGTATGGCCGAACAGGTTGGTCCACCAGCTGCTGACCGCATCCAGATAGCGGCGGCCGTCGTGACCAACCAGCCACGTGCCTTCGCCGCGCGCGATTGGCACCAGCGGCAGTGTGTGCGGGTGCTCGCGCATCTGCGTGCAGGGGTGCCACACCACAGCAAGATCGCGTTGCCGCCAATGTTCGGCAGTTTGTGCGGCTGCAGGGTCTGCTAGGATTTCGGGTTCATGGACATGTCGATGCATCTGCCTATTCTATCGGCCCGCTTTGCGGCTGCGTGCGACGCATGAGCTCGCGCCTGCCGACCATCCACAAGATCACCGATCTGGGCGACGGGCCGTTCCGTCGTCAGCAGCTGGATCTGGAATTTTCCAACGGGCAGCGCCGCATCTACGAACGTCAACTCAGCCAGGGCCACGGGGCCGTGGTGGTGGTGCCGATGCTCGATGCGCACACCGTGCTGCTGGTGCGCGAATATGCCGCCGGCGTACATCGCTACGAGTTGGGTCTGGTCAAGGGCCGCATCGATGCCGGCGAAACGCCCGAGCAAGCCGCCGACCGCGAGCTCAAGGAAGAAGCCGGCTACGGCGCGCGCCAGGTCCAGGTGCTGCGCGCGATGACGCTCGCTCCTACTTATATGAGTCACCAATCCTGGTTGGTGCTGGCACGCGACCTCTACCCCGAGCGCCTGGTCGGCGACGAGCCGGAAGAGATGGACGTGGTGCCGTGGCCGATCGCACGCCTGGACGAATTGATGCTGCGCGAAGATTTCTCCGAAGGCCGCTCGCTGGCCGCCCTGTTCATTGCGCGCGAGTGGCTGGAGCGCAACCCATGATCCGCATCCCGATGGAACTGCGCGAAACCGTGATCGCCATCGCGCGCGATGCCGGCGCCGCAATCATGGAGGTCTACGCGCAGGACTTCGCGGTGGAGATCAAGGACGACGCCAGCCCGCTGACCCAGGCCGACCTGGCTGCCAACCGCGTCATCGTCGAAGGCCTGCGCCGGGTCACGCCGGATGTACCGGTGCTCTCGGAAGAATCCGCGCACGTGGCCTGGGAAGAACGCCAGTACTGGACCAGCTACTGGCTGGTCGATCCGCTCGATGGCACCCGCGAGTTCGTCAAGCGCAATGGCGAGTTCAGCGTCAACATCGCACTCATCCATATGGGTGCGCCGGTGCTCGGGGTGGTGCAGGCACCGGTCGACGGGCGGGTGTGGTATGCCGCGCGCGGCGACAACGCATTCCGCCGCGATGGCGACCGCGACGAGATGCTGCACACGCGCACCCCTGCGGCCACGCCGTTGCGGGTCGCTGCCAGCCGCTCGCACCGCGACGCGCGCACCGCCGCCGCGCTGGAGCGCATGGGCGAGATCGACGTGGTTGCGCAAGGTTCGTCGTTGAAATTCTGCCGCATCGCCGAAGGCAGCCTGGACGTGTATCCACGCTTCGGCCCCACCTCCGAGTGGGACACCGCCGCCGGCCAGTGCGTGCTGCATGCGGCCGGTGGCATGTTGCTGGCCGGCGCCAGCGGCAAACCGTTCCGCTACAACCGCCGCGACACCTTGCTCAACGGCGACTTCATCGCACTCGGCGATCCCAATCTGCCCTGGCGCGATTGGCTGGCGTGAGCGGCGTGCGCGGCGTGCGCGAAGGGCGCGCCGCCGTCGCGACGGCCTGGCTGGGCAAGGTCCTGACGAACTGAAAGGTACACTGCGTACCCGCACGCGGCAGCGCGCCGCTGCAGTGTGCGATGGCCGTCTATGTCGCCTGCGACATGCCGCCGCTAGAGCACGCATTCTTAAAGGTTTCAGGAACACACGATGTCTCAGACCCCGCCCACCGGCGACATTCAGCAACTGCTGCAGTTGATGGGGCGCCTGCGCGATCGCGAACACGGCTGCCCCTGGGATGTGCAGCAGACCTTTGCCAGCATCGCGCCGTACACCATCGAAGAAGCCTACGAAGTGGCCGATGCGATCGACCGCAACGACTTGGCTGGCCTGCGCGACGAGTTGGGCGACCTGTTGCTGCAGGTGGTCTTTCATTCGCAAATGGCGGCCGAGCAGGGGGCGTTCGGCTTCGCCGATGTAGTCGCCACGCTCAGCGACAAACTGGTGCGTCGCCACCCGCATGTGTTCGCTGCGCAACAGGCGCCCGATGCACAGGCGGTGAGCGCCAACTGGGAGCAGATCAAGCGCGAAGAACGTCGCGCTGCCGGCAACCAGGACGACTCCGCACTCGCCGGCATCGCGCGCGGACTGCCCGAATGGCAGCGCTCCACCAAACTGCAGTCGCGTGCGGCACGAGTCGGTTTCGATTGGCCCGGCCCGATGCCGGTGCTGGAAAAACTGCAGGAAGAAATCGAAGAACTGCGAGTGGAATTCGCACGTGGCCCGGTGGCCGACAACCAGGCCCGGCTGGAAGACGAACTGGGCGATGTGTTGTTCGTCTGCGCCAATCTGGCCCGGCATGCCAAGGTCGATGTTGGCGCCGCGCTGCGGCACGCCAACCTCAAATTCGAACGTCGCTTCCGTGCGATGGAAGCGCAGGCACATGCGGCCGGCACCGCGTTGAACGCGTTGTCGCTGAGCGAGCAGGAAGCATTGTGGCAACAGGTCAAGCGTGGCGAGCGCAGTAGCGCTATGCCGGCTAGCGACAGTCCGGCCATCGCCGGTTCCGCGAGCGATGCACCGGCCTCGCACACGTCGGTTCCCGTCGCACCCTCCGTGCACGACCCTGGCTCCAGTAACCCGGTAGTTGTCGGGCAAGCTGCCCACAGCGCAGACGGGAAGCAATCCGGCCTCGACAGCTCGGACTGCGACACGCCACATCCCGCATGAACATCGCGCCGGCCACGCTGCTGCTGTTCGCCGCCACGGCGCTCGCCGAGCTGGTCGGTTGCTACCTTCCTTATCTATGGCTGCGCAAAGGTGGCAGCGTGTGGCTGCTTCTGCCCACCGCGCTGAGCCTTGCCATCTTCGTGTGGTTGTTGAGCTTGCATCCAGAAGCGAGCGGTCGCGTGTATGCGGCCTATGGCGGCGTCTATATCGCCAGCGCGCTGCTGTGGTTGTGGTGGGTGGATGGCGTGACGCCGACACGCTGGGATCTGCTCGGCGCCGCCTGTTGCCTGTTCGGCATGGCGATCATCATGTTCGCCCCACGTAGCGCCTGACTGCACTCGCGCAAACGCGCGCACGTTGCCGGTGTTGCCACAGCCGCCGCGGGCAGCAACTGCACCTGTCATGCAGGTGGCTGGCAATAGCACCGCGAGCGCTGAGGCATACTCGGGCAAGGATAGATCCACTACGCGCAAGGGGCTGCATATGTTTCCGACGTCATTTCTCGCCATCGTCGTGCTGGTTGCAGGCGTCATTGTCTTGTTCAAGACCGTCCGCATGGTGCCGCAAGGCTACCAGTGGACGGTAGAGCGCTTCGGCCGCTACACCCACACCATGAGCCCTGGGCTGCACTTTCTGGTGCCGGTGGTCTACGGCGTGGGCCGCAAGATCAACATGATGGAACAGGTGCTGGATGTGCCCAGCCAGGACGTCATCACCAAGGACAACGCGGTGGTGCGCGTGGACGGGGTGGTGTTCTTCCAGGTGCTGGATGCCGCCAAGGCCGCGTATGAAGTGTCCAATCTGGAGATCGCCTCGATTGCGCTGGTGCAGACCAATATCCGCACCGTGATCGGTTCGATGGATCTGGACGAATCGCTCAGCCAGCGCGAAACCATCAATGCGCAGTTGCTCAGCGTGGTCGATCAGGCCACCAACCCGTGGGGCATCAAGGTCACCCGCATCGAGATTCGCGACATCCAGCCGCCACGCGACCTGATCGACTCGATGGCGCGGCAGATGAAGGCCGAGCGCGAAAAGCGTGCGCAGATCCTCGAAGCGGAAGGTTCGCGTCAATCGGAAATCCTGCGCGCCGATGGCGAGAAGCAGGCCGCCGTGCTTGAGGCCGAAGGCCGCAAGGAAGCCGCCTTTCGCGATGCCGAAGCGCGCGAACGTCTGGCCGAGGCCGAGGCGCGCGCCACCCAGGTGGTGTCCGATGCGATCGCCAGCGGCAGTGTGCAGGCAATCAATTATTTCGTCGCACAGAAGTATGTGGAAGCGTTCAAGGCGCTGGCTACCGCGCCCAACCAGAAGTTCGTGCTGATGCCGATGGAGTCCAGCGGCATCATCGGCTCAATCGCCGGTATCGCCGAGTTGGCCAAGGAAGCGATCGGCAAGCCCGACGCACCTGCCGTGCGCGTGCCGCCGATACCACCGCGCGCAGGAGGCTGAGCCATGCGCTGGGATCTGGCGGTCTGGGCAGTGCTGGCGCTGTTGCTGATTGCGGCCGAGACCTTGGTGCCGGGTGCCTTCCTGTTGTGGATGGGGATCGCTGCCGCAGCGGTGTGCGTGTTGGTGCTGGTGTTGCCGGACATCGCGTTGCTGGTGCAGATCGTGGCCTTCGTGGTGCTCAGCTTCGTTTCGGTGCAGGTGTATCGCACCTGGTTTCGCGGCACGGGCCGCCAGAGCGATCGCCCGTTGCTCAATCGACGCGCTGAGCAGCTGATCGGCCGTCGCGTGCTGCTCGATCAGGCCATCCACGGTGGTCGCGGGCGCGCCAAGGTCGATGATGCGTTCTGGGTGGTCGCAGGTCCCGATCTGCCGGCCGGCACGCCGGTGCGCATCGTCGGTGTCGATGGCATGACCTTGCTGGTGCAGCCGGCCAGTTGATGGGCGCAGGCAGGGCGCGCGCTGCGCTGCCCAGGTACGCATTGTTGCAGCGCGGCGTAGCAGCGCGCTGCGTCGATGTCCTCGAATCAGCGTAACCGCGCTGCTGCGCGCACGCCGTTCCCCCAAGCGCGGCAAGACGGCGATAATGGGCGTCTTTCCTTGGACCGGCGCTCATGACCCAGAAGACCATCCTCAACGACACCCATCGTGCGCTCGGCGCCAAGATGGTCGACTTCGGCGGCTGGGACATGCCGATCCACTACGGCTCGCAGCTGGATGAGCACCACCAGGTGCGCCGCGACGCCGGCATGTTCGACGTCAGCCACATGACCGTGGTCGACCTGCACGGGGCGCGCGTGCGCGAGTTCCTCCGCTACCTGCTCGCCAACTCCGTGGACAAGCTCAAGGTCTCCGGCAAAGCGCTGTACACCTGCATGCTCAATCCGCAGGGCGGGGTGATCGACGACCTCATCGTCTATTACATGACCGACGACTTCTTCCGATTGGTGGTCAACGCCGCCACCCGCGAAAAGGATCTGCAGTGGATCGGCGAGCAGGCCGCACGCTTCGACGTGCGCGTGGAAGAGCGCAGCGACTTCGCGATGATCGCCGTGCAAGGCCCCAACGCACGTGCCAAGGTCATCGACCTGCTGGACCCGGCCGATACCGCAGCGGCGAGCAAGCTCGGCCGTTTCGCCGCGCTGCAGACGCGCTCGCGTGACGGCATCGACCTGTTTGTTGCGCGCACCGGCTACACCGGCGAAGACGGTTTCGAAATCGTATTGCCGCAGGATGCCGCCGTCGCGTTCTGGAATGCATTGCTCGCGCAGGGCGTCAAGCCGGCAGGTCTGGGCGCACGCGACACCTTGCGCCTGGAAGCGGGCATGAATCTTTACGGCCAGGACATGGACGATGCCGTCACCCCGTACGAGGCCGCGCTGGCCTGGACGATTGCCCTGGACGAAGGTCGCGACTTCATCGGTCGCAGTGTGCTCGAGTCGCAAAAGGCGCAGGGTGCACCGCGTCAGCTGATCGGTGTCGTCATGGATGAGAAGGGCGTGCTGCGGCATGGCCAGACCGTGCTCACCGCCAGTGGCGAAGGCGAGATTCTGTCGGGCACATTCTCGCCGACGCTCGGCAAGGCGATCGCCTTCGCGCGCGTACCGGCCGGTAGCATCGCGCAGCTGCGCGTGGACATCCGTGGCAAGCAGGTACCGTTGCGCGCGGTGAAGTTTCCGTTCGTGCGCGATGGTCAGGCGCAGCCCGGCGTACTCGGCGACTGAATTGTGCGGCGCCGTCCATTCCGCGCACGGTGCTGCTTCCGCGTCCGCATCACCCCCACCACACCGCCGCGTGCACCTGTCTTGTCGCGCGGTCTAAACTAGCCACCTATCCCCAACCCTCACCTTTCCCGGAGCACACCCATGAGCGAGATCCCAGGCGACCTCAAGTTCCTCAAATCCCACGAGTGGGCCCGCGTCGAAAGCAATGGCCGCGTGACCGTCGGTATTTCCGACCACGCGCAGGGCTTGCTGGGTGACCTGGTTTACGTCGAACTGCCGGGTGTCGGCGACACCGTGCAGGTCGGCAACGGCGCTGCGGTGGTGGAGTCGGTCAAGGCTGCCTCCGACGTCTACAGCCCGGTCAGCGGCACCGTCGTCGAGGTCAACAGCGCGTTGAGCGACAAGCCGGAAACCATCAACGAAGACGCCTATGGCGAAGGCTGGATCTTCGTCGTCGAGATCGACGACAAGGAGCAGCTCAACGACCTGCTGGACCCGGACGACTATGCCGAGCTGCTGGAAGACGACGAGCACTGATCTGGTTTCGTTGCCGCCGGCATCCGATGGCCGCTCTCAGAGCGGCCATTTTTTTTGGCGCGCTGTCGCCAGCGATGCGCGATCTCGGCGCGGCAATGCCACGCGCGCCGGCAGTGCGGTCTGAGATAAGGGCGCCTCGGTCGGTCTGTCGACGGCGATGCCGCTGGTCGAAACTCGATGCGGTACGCGAGTCGGCGGCAACGATCGAACTTGCATCCAGTGCTCGCCCATCTGCACACGCGCCGGATTTCTGACGTGAGTCGTTCGTGAGGGTCTGGCGTGCACTCGGTGAAAAATTTTCCGCGGCGTTGGCCGTCGCGATCCTCCGGCCACGCATGCGATGCATGCCGCAGTCGGTGCGCGTGGACGCATGCATGGCGATCTAAGCACGCAATAAGTTTGCGCATTTCTGCTCATGCGACGTCGGAAGTGCGACCGGTGGAAAAAAAATTTTCAGCTGGCGGACAGGCGGCAAGCAGTGCTGCCGCACCGGCTTGGCTACCGTGCCGTTGAAGCGCCCAAGCGATTGCCAAAGTGCACTGCTAAAAAAAAACAGCGGAAAAGAAGTGCTTTTTTGAAAACACTGTTGGGCGAACAGGCTTCTAGGTCGGGTGCGTACGCCGGCGCGCACGGTGTTTCGCTGCCTGGGATGCGGCACGCGGCGATGCTTGGCTAAAAAAAAAATGCAAAAGAGTGTTGACAGTAAAAAAAAGCGTGATTAGGTTTCGCCCAGCAGACATTGCTGCTGAAGAGAGTGAGCAGAATCGACATCGCGCCGACAAGCTTGTTCCGGATGTCCACCGAAGCGCCAACCACGGTGGAGTCGGGTCCGCTTCTCTCCAGGAAAGCAGTTGTCGTTCCGACTACGCACCCGTGTCGCCGCTCGATGCGGGTGTTTCTGTATCCGTTCCGTCGCGCATTACCTGCGGACGGTTCCCGACGACGGCATGCCGTCGTCGGGTTTGGTTCAACTGGGCGTTTCAACTCCATAGTTCACTGACGAGGAGCCAATTACATGGCCACTGCAAAAGCTGCGAAAAAGAAACCCACCGCCAAAAAGGCAGTGAAAAAGACTGCCGCCAAGAAGGCCGTCAAGAAGGTCGCCAAAAAGGCAACCGCTAAGAAGGCAGTGAAGAAGACTGCTGCCAAGAAGGCCGTCAAGAAGACTGCAAAGAAGGCAACCGCCAAGAAGGCAGTGAAGAAGACTGCAAAGAAGGCAACCAAGAAGACTGCCGCCAAGAAGGCAGTGAAGAAGACCGCAAAGAAGGCGACCAAGAAGACTGCCGCCAAGAAGGCAGTGAAGAAGACCGCCAAGAAAGCCGTCAAGAAGACCGCCAAAAAGGCAGTCGCGAAGAAGGCGACCAAGAAGTCCGCCACCAAGAAGACCGCTGCCAAGAAGCCGGTCGTAAAGAAGGTCGCCAAGAAGAAGCCGGCCGTTCGCAAGAAGAAGGCCGCTCCGGTCGCGCTGCCCGCAACCCCGGCACCGCTGATCTGATCTTGTAACACCCGATCGCCGTAACCATCGAGCTCTCTCCCCGACGCCCAGCGGGGAGGGAGCTTTTTTATGGGCCTGGCACTGGCGTGGTCGGTGCGGCGCGTGGCGTTGCTGGCCTGCAGGTGGCGTAGGTTCCGCCATCTGAGCGACGTCGCTCGTTCCACGTTCTCGGCACTGTGTCGCCAGTGGCATGCCGACCGGCAGCGCGGATGCGGACGCGCGATCGTTTGACCCTGCCGACCACAAATCCGACAGTTTTGCCGATGCCTTGGCGGGGCGGGGCGGGGCGGGGAGGCACGATGCGAGAAGACGGCGCGATGCAAAGCGCAACCGCTCGGTGCAGGTCCGCTTTGATGGAGGGCCGGCACTGCATCAGGTCGGAGGACAGAGGCCGTGCGGCGGACCAGGCTGAGAGACCCTTGCGCTGACGGTTAGAGTTTCTACTTCGGCGTGTCGAACAGGTCCGCTCAATCGTAGGACTCCTGGCAACGGGTTGCTTGCGGCGTCCAAAGAGCCCGAACGTGTTGATCATCCACAGGCTTGCGCTCCCGCGCCCAGCAGGTATGCCTTCCGCGAGCCGACCGCCGCGCATCGGGACATGCAGAAACAACAAAGGCGGCCGAAGCCGCCTTTGCCTGCAGTCACCGACGCGACGTCAGTGCAGCACTTCCACTCAGCGCGGTGATGCCACCGACTTGCCGGAAGACGCGCCCTTGCCAGCCGGGTCTGGCTTCTCTGCCAGCATGTTCTCGCTGCCGAAGTCGCCGTCCACATCGATGTCCAACCAACGCTTCGCCGGCAGGCCGAGTGCGCGGTCCAGGATGGTCGGCAGCATGCCCGAGGGCAGGCCACTTTCGCCGTTCCAGAGGATCGCAATTCCCAGATCGCGTTCTGGCAGCAGCGCAACCAGGCCGCGGTAGCCCTGCACCGCACCTGCATGGAACACCACTTGATGGCCAGCGTAATCGAACACACGCCAGCCCAGCGCGTAGCTCGCTGCATCCACACGCTCGTGGCGCCAGCCGGAACGCATTTCGCCCGGCGTGGAGATCAACGGCGCGTGCAGCGTTGCCAGCAGCGGAGCAGGCAGCACGTCGGTGCGATGACCGGTGTGTGCGAGCAGCCACTGCGCCATGTCGCTGGCGCTGGCGTTGACGCCCGCAGCCGGCGCCAGACGGTAGTAAGTCGGCTTGGGCGTCAGCGACACCCAGCCATTGCGGCTGCGCACGTGTGGGCGTGCCCAGTGCGGACTGGCCTGGATGCCGGCCAGACCCATGCTGGCATCGTTCATGCCCAGCGGCTTGAAAATGCGGCGTTCCACCGATTGCTCGTAGAAACTGCCCGATGCGGCGAACACCACATCGCCCACCAGGCTGAAGGCCACGTTCTGATACGCGTAGCAATCGCCCGGTGCGCAGCGCAGCGGCGCGGCCGCCAGCTTGTGGCTGAGCGAGTAGTAGTCGACGTTGGATTCGATATCGCGGTCGTAGGCATTACGAGTAAGGCCGACGCGATGGCTGAGCACTTCGGCAACGGTGAGCTGGCGGGTCGCGGCGCTATCGCTGAGCTGGAAGCCCGGCACGTAGTCGACCACCTTGCTGTCCCAGCGCAGCACGCCATCGTTGACCAGCAGGCCGGCCATGGTGCCGGCGAAGGCTTTGGACAGCGAAGCCAAACGAAACACGGTGTGGCCATCGACCGGCTGCGGATGATTGACGTCGGTGACGCCATAGCCGCGCGCGCTGAGCACCTTGCCACCCTGCACGATGGCCATCGCCATGCCGGGCACGCGGTTGCCATAGGTCAACTGGTCGGCCATCGATTCAAATGCCGCCACGTCGAAGCCGGCAGCAGGTGCCAACACTTGGTTGGCCGGCAGCGAGGTGCGATAGGGCAACGGTGCGGTGGGCGACTGCGCAACGGTGGCCGGCAGCAGCGCAGCGGCGGTAGGCGCGGGTGTCTGCGCGGTGGAAGAGAGGGCCAGAGGCAATAACGCCCCGAACAGCCCGATGGCCAACGGTCGGAACCGTCGGCGCGTGCGCATTTGTGTCATGGTTGTCCCGCCTGTTCCACTGCCTCCGGCGATTCTAGCGCCGCGCTTTGCAATAGCACAAACTGCCGGAAGATGAATGGGCATCATGTTGATCCTATTGATGATTTTAAGTTCAGAAATCGAGCATTCGAGGGTGGTCGCGGCATCGCTTTCCGTTGCTGCTGTGCACGGTGCAAGCGGCGTGCCTGGGCAGGGTGCATCTGGCTCGCAACGTGCTGGGCTTGCGCGCTGGTGGTGGTGCGTCGCATCGGCTAACTTGCGCGCTTCTTTCGCGGGTGCCGCCGCTGCCATGTCCTTGCCGTCGGGCCCGCTTGTGCGGGCAGCCGTTACACGATGACTCATTCCTCGACGCCGCAATCTGCGGCTGGCCGTTTCAGCGCGGCGCTGCGAAGCTCGCCGCCCTTGGCGTGGTCGTTTCTCTACTTTTTCTGCCTGCTCAGCGGTTACTACGTGTTGCGCCCGGTGCGCGAAGCGATGAGCGCCTCGGCCGATGTGGAAGCCATCTTCCCGACCGGCATGATTGCGTTCTTCTCCGCGCACGGCATGCCGCTCAAGGACTTCACGCTGCAGGTGCTGTTTACCTGTGCTTTCCTGATCATGGTGCTGCTGCAGCCGGTTTACGGCGCGCTTGTCAGCCGCTATCCGCGGCGGGTGTTCCTGCCGACGGTGTACGGCTTTTTCATCGCGACCCTGCTGCTGTTCTACGTGTTGTTCGACACGGGTGTGCCGGGCCGCGGCATGGCGTTTTTCTTGTGGGTGACCGTCTTCAACTTGTTTGCGGTGGCGGTGTTCTGGAGCTTCATGGCCGACGTCTTTAGCAATGCCCAAGCGCGTCGCTATTACGGGTATATCGGTGCGGCCGGCACCTTGGGCGCGTTTCTCGGGCCGATCCTCACCCGCACACTGGTTGAACGCATCGGCATTGCACATCTGATGTTGGTGTCGGCCGGATTCTTGGCCGTGTGCGTGGTCTGCGTGCTGCGTTTGCGGCTATGGGCGGTTGCGCACGAACAGGAGCGCCAGCTGAGCTCCGGCGAAGTGCCGATGGGCGGCGATGTACTCGGGGGCCTGAAACTCATCGTGCGCGAGCCGCTGTTGCGCTGGCTGGCCTTCATGGTGTTGTTCGGCGTGGGCGTCGGCACCTTGCTCTACAACGAGCAGGCAGCGCTGGTGCGGCGGATTTACACAGACGCAGCAGCGGCCACCGCCTATTACTCCAGCATCGACCTGGCGATCAATGCACTGGCGCTGGTACTGCAATTGCTGGTGACGCGTGCGCTGCTATCGCGCTTCGGCATCGCGCCGGCGTTGGTGATCCCGGGTGTGGCGATCATGCTGGGCTATGCGGTTTTGGCCGCGTCGCCATTGCCGATGATGCTTGCGATCGTGCAGGTGATTACCCGCTCCAGCGAATTCGCACTTGCAAAGCCCGCACGCGAGACGCTGTACACGCGGGTGGATCGCGAGTGGCGCTACAAGGCCGGTGCGGCGATCGACACGGTGGTCTATCGCGGTGGCGATCTCACCTTTGTCTGGGTCCACAAGCTGCTGTCTGCGTTCGGTTCCAGCGCGGTGTTCGGCATCGGTCTGCTCGTGGCGACCGGCATGACGGTCGGCGCGTTCGGCCTGTTGCGCGAAGCACGCAAGCTGCCTGCCGAGCGCGATGTGGGGACGGTAAAACGCGTTTCCGAATGAGCGCGGCCATGGCAACCGGCGGCAGGCGGCTGTCGGAACATGGACGCTACCCGCGTAGCGTGGTGGTAACGGCGTCCTGCCAGCTGCCCTGAAGAGATGCATGTCATACAAGGAAGATGCGTGTCCAAGATGCCGCGTTGTCGCCTGGCATCGGCCACGCACATGACCTGCCTCTCGAGCTGGTCGCGCTGAGCGCACGCCAATCGTGCAGGCGTGCCGAACAGCACGCAATCGCAGTTATGCTGGCGGCACCATTTGCCAAGGCAGTCTGCCATGTCCCTGTTCGCCGTCATTGCCGGCCTGTGCGTCGCACTGCTGCACGTCTACATCCTGGTGCTGGAAATGGCGCTGTGGACCCATCCGCTGGGCTTGAAGACCTTCCGCAACAGCCTCGAGAAAGCGCAGGCCACCCGCGTGCTGGCAGCCAACCAGGGGCTCTACAACGGCTTCCTGGCCGCTGGCCTGTTCTGGGGGGCACTTGCCGCGCGCGCCGACGTGCTGAGCTTCTTCCTGGGCTGTGTGGTGGTAGCAGGTTGCTATGGCGCCTACAGCGTCAACCGCCGCATCTTCTTCGTGCAGGCACTGCCGGCATTGATCGCACTTGCGCTGGTGTGGCTGCCGCGCTGACGCACCTGCGCCAGGGTGTCTGCTTGCTCGTGGGAGCGGGCTCGCCTGCGATGAAGCGTCACTCTTGGCCCCATCGCAAGCCAGCGATTCTCAGCGGACGGCGTGGGTAACGCAGGCGCGCGTTTGACCGCGCTGCGCACTCGTCCCACAAGGGGCCGAGGGGGGCGATTCTTTCTGCCGTGACCCTAGTCTGCTGACGCTGCAGATCGCGCCAGCATCAGTACCCGTCTCCACAAACAACGACGGCGAGCCGAAGCTCGCCGTCGTCACTGCTGTGAACCGTCACTGCTGTGAACTTGGCGCAAGCCTTACGCGGCTTCGCGTGGCTGTTGTGCCTGCGGCTTGTCGTAGAAGCTGGCTGCACGCAGCTCATGCGGATCGAAGTCGTCTACGGTGATGGTGTCCATCATGATCTCGCGCAGCTCTTCCAGCAGCTTGCGCTCGTCCAGGGTGAGCACGCCTTCGGCCACGGCTTCGTCCAGCTGCGCCGGGAAATCCAGTGCTTCGATGCCCTTGGTCTTGAGCGCCTTGAGAAACTTGCGCTCCACCGGCTCGGCCATCACCGCCTTGGTCAGATAGCTGGCGATACGCCCGCCCGGGTTGTTGGCGCACGGGGTCAGGAAGACGCCCTGAGCCAGGCGGTCGCGCGCTTCGTTGGGCGCCATCAGGATCGATGCCACGCGATGGCCCAGGCGATCGCCGGGCGCTTCGGCGCGACGGCCCAGCGGGAAGATCAGCACCCACATCAGCCAGCCTACCGGGCGGATCGGGAAGTTGCGCAGCGCTGCCGATAGCGCGGTTTCGATCTTGTGCACGCTGTCGTGGAACGCCCAGGCCAGCAGCGGCTGATCGGTGGCCGGTGCGCCTTCGTCGTGGTAGCGCTTGAGCATCGCGCTGGTCATGTAGATATGGCTCAGCACATCGCCCAGGCGACCGGACAACGATTCCTTGAACTTCAACTTGCCGCCCAGCATCAGCATCGACACATCGGCCATCAATGCCAGGTTGGCCGAGTAGCGATCCAGCTTGCGGAAGAAGCGACGCGTGTATGCATCGCCCGGCGCTGCGCCGATGCGCGCACCGGTCAGACCGAACCAGAACGAACGCACGGCGTTGGAAATGCCGAAGCGGATATGCCCGAACAGGCTCTGGTCGAACTCTTCCAGACCGCGGCGTGTATCCGGATCCTGCGCCGCCTGCATTTCCTTCATCACCCACGGATGGCACAGGATCGCGCCCTGGCCGAAGATCAGCAGGCTGCGGGTCATGATGTTGGCGCCTTCCACGGTCACGCCGATCGGCGCGG
The DNA here is from genome assembly GCF_002846205.1 of Xanthomonas prunicola. GTDB lineage: Bacteria > Pseudomonadota > Gammaproteobacteria > Xanthomonadales > Xanthomonadaceae > Xanthomonas > Xanthomonas prunicola. The sequence goes on along the minus strand of NZ_PHKV01000001.1, from coordinate 473,047 downwards.
CCTGCCAGGCGCGGCCGGCGAAGTTGCGCGGCCCCAGGATGATGCCCTTGCCGCCGATCACGTCCATCATGTCGCTGACCACTTCGCGGCCCATGGTGGTGCAGTGGTACTTGGCGATCGCCGACGGCACCGACGGCACGTCGCCACGGTCGACCGCTGCGGCAGTGGCCTGGGCCAGCGCACTGATCGCATACGCCTTGCCGCCGATGCGTGCCAGCGCTTCTTCCACGCCCTCGAAGCGACCGACCGACAGGCCGAACTGCTTGCGGATGCGCGCATACGCACCGGTCACCACCGCCGCATACTTGCCGCCGCCGCTGGCGGTGGAGGGCAGGGTGATCGAACGACCCACCGCCAGGCACTCGTTGAGCATGTTCCAGCCCTTGCCCACCATCTCCACGCCACCGATCAACTGGCTCAGCGGGATGAACACTTCTTCGCCGTGGATCGGGCCGTTCTGGAACGGCGAGTTCAACGGGAAGTGGCGACGGCCGATTTCCACGCCGGGGGTTTCGCGCGGCAGCAGTGCCAGGGTGATGCCGATGTCCTTCTTGTCACCGATCAGGCCGTCCGGGTCGTAGGCGCGGAACGCCAGGCCGATCAACGACGCCACCGGTGCCAGGGTGATGTAGCGCTTGTCGAAGGTGAGCTTGACGCCGAGCACGTTGGCGCCGTTCCACTCGCCCTTGCAGACGATGCCGTAGTCCGGGATCGAGGTGGCATCGGAGCCGGCGAACGGGCCGGTCAGGCCGAAACACGGCACTTCCGCACCGATTGCAAGACGTGGCAGGTAATAGTCTTTCTGTTCCGGGGTGCCGTAATGCAGCAGCAGCTCACCGGGGCCAAGCGAGTTGGGCACGCCAACGGTGGAGCTGACCACGCTGGAGATCGAGGACAGCTTCTGGATCACCTTGTGGTGCGCCAGTGCGCTAAAGCCCAGACCACCGTACTGCTTGGGAATGATCATGCCGAAGAACTTGTTCTTCTTGATGAAGTCCCACAGCTCCGGCGGCAGGTCGGCGTGGACATGGGTGATTTCCCAGTCGTTGACCATCTTGCACAGCTCTTCCACCGGCCCGTCCAGGAACGCCTGCTCTTCAGCGGTCAATTGCGGCTTGGGATAGTTGAGCAGCTTCTGCCAATCCGGGTCACCGGTGAACAGCTCGCCTTCGAAGCCGACCGAGCCGGTTTCCAGTGCGATGCGTTCGGTCTGCGACAGCGGTGGGAGTACCTTGCGGAAGAACGCCATCAATGGCGTGGTCAACAGCGGCTTACGCAGGAACGGCAACAGCACTGGTGCGGACACCAGCACCACCAGCGCGGCGGCCACGCTGGTGGCGGTGAGATTGGCACCCAGCAGCCAGCACGCCACCAGCACGCAGGCGCTGATCGCAACCCAGGTGGCAAGGCGCATGCGGTGATAGGCAGCGATACCCGCCGCCAGGATGACGAGGAGGAACGGTGCAACGATGCTCATGGTCTTGCTCCAGTGACATGCTCGGTAATGTTGGACGCTGCGATGGTGCCAACCGAGGGCAGTGCGTCCAGATAATGCAACACGGTGGCGGTAAAGGTGGTGTTGTCGTCGCCGGCCAGCATGTGCGTGGCATCTGGCAGATGCACGTGCTGCGCATGCGGCGCGATGGAGAGGAATTCGGCGATGTTGGCCGGCGTGACCAAGTCGCTGCGTCCGCCGCTGATCAGGAGCATTGGGCAACGCACCTGTGCCGCCGCATCCAGCAACGCGTGCTGCTGCAGCTGCGCATCCTGGCCGGCCAGCTCGTCGACCAAGCGCGGATCCCAGTGCCAGTGCCAACGCCCATCAGCACGCTGTCGTAGCAATGCCTGCAATTGCCCTGCCGTTTTGCGCGGGCGGTGCGGCAGATATACACCGATCACATCAGCGGCCGCATCCAGTGATGCAAATCCATCCGGATGCGCGGTCATGAAGCGCAGGATGCGCTCCACACCTGTGGTATCCCAACGGGGCGTGATGTCGACCAGCACGATCGCGCGAAACAACCCAGGCCAACGCGCTTCTGCCAGCAACCCGAACAAGCCGCCCATCGATGCGGCGACCAGCACCGGCGGTTCGGGCTGTTCGCCGGCCAGCACGATCAGATCGTCGGTGAACTGTGTTGCCGAGTAGGGCAGGTCCACTGCATTGACGCTCGAATCGCCATGCCCGCGCGCGTCGTATGACAGCGCCCGGTAGCCTCTCTGAGCCAACGTCGCTGCAGTGCTTTGCCATGCATGGCGGGTCTGTCCAAAGCCATGCGCGAACAACACCGTCGGTGCGTGTTCGGCACCCTGCAGCGACACGGCGAGCACTGCATCACCAGCGTTGACGCTGGACACTGACGCAGTGGAGGCGAGGCTAGAAGGTGAGATGACCATACTTAATGGTATGGATGCATGTCGGCGGCTGTCAATACTCAATCGTATGGACGGTTAAGCCATTGAATCATGGCGCTTGTATGTCAATTGCGTGATGCATACTGCAACTGACTCAAGCGTATGGTTAAATCGCGCTATGAACGACACCATCGACTCCAGCCTCACCACACCCCGCGCCAGCTCTGGTCGCGGCAACCGCCTCAGTGCGGACGACTGGGCACAGGCCGCGCTTGACCTGATCGCCGAACAAGGCGTGGGCGCGGTCGCCGTGGAGCCGCTGGCGCGCCGACTTGGCGTCACCAAGGGCAGTTTTTACTGGCACTTCCCCTCGCGCGATGCCTTGCTGCAGGCCGCCCTCGAGCGTTGGGAAATCTTCGAACAAAAGGAAGTGTTCGGCAGCCTGGAAGACGTCCCCGACCCTAGCGCCCGCTTGCGCGCGCTGTTCCAGCTGGTTGCGCACGAGGTCAAACCGCACGTCATCTACAGCGAACTGCTCAAGGCACTCGACCACCCGGCCGTACGCCCGGTCATCGACCGCGTCTCGCAACGCCGCCTCGATTACCTCATCGCCTCCTTCCGGCAGGCGGGCCTGTCCCGCACCGACGCCCAGCACCGCGCGCGCCTGGCGTACGCCGCCTACGTCGGCTTTCTGCAGCTTTCACTGCAACTGCAACAGCCCAAGCAGGCCCGCGAAGACTTCGAGGCGTATGTTGAGCATGTGATCCAGACGTTGATTCCGGGGTGAGTTGACTTGGTGAGATCGAACGCCCAGCACCTGCTCTTCGCGCTGGCGTGAACAAAAAGGGCGGGCCGCATTCGGCCCGCCCTTCGAACTCGCAACGACTCCTTCGCTTAGAAGGAGAACGTCACGCCCAGCGTGTAAAAACGACCGATTGCATCGTAGAAGTTCGGGAAGGTGTTGCCGCTGTTCTCAGCAGTGTTGCCGATCGTGTTACCGACGACGGGCGCCTTCTTGTCGGTAAGGTTAGCGACCGACAGGTTGACTTCGGCATTGAAAGGCAGCTTGTAGTTAACGCCGAAATCAAAGTAGCTGTAAGACGGGATTTCGCGGTAGCTCTCAAACCATGTGCCGGTTTCAGGCTCCACTTCCATCTTGCTGCTGTAACGCCATGCCAATGACACCGACAGGTCGTTATAGGACCAGCTGGAACGCAGGATGGAGCGGTACTTCGAGTTGGGCGTGCAGCTGACGCTGTAGTAACCCAGGCAATCACGGTTTTTCGACTCAGGAGTGGCCTGCGATTCCAGGGTAGTCACCAACGTTGCGTCGTAGGCGAAGTTCAAGCGGCCCATCGAGCCCGGCAGATCGAAGCCATACTTCAGGCCGAGATCGAAGCCGTCGGTCTTCAACGTACCCTGGTTGCTCAAGATCAGCGAAATGCCGCGAGACGTGGTGCCGTTGAAGGTGCCCGTCAACGGCGACCGGCCAATCAGGGCGCAGTTGCCATTGAAGGTCAGCCCAGGATTGAATGCAGGGTCATAGCAACCGGAAACAACGTCATCGACGCTCTGCGAGGAGATGGTTTTTTCCATCTCGATCTTCCAGTAGTCCAGCGTCATGGCGAAGTTGGAGGTGGGGTTCCAGACCAAGCCAATCGTCTGGGTGTCCGCCTGCTCCGGAGTCAGTAGCGGGTTGCCGCCGGTAAGGACATTAACCTGACCAGCATTAGGTTGCGCAACCAGGCCAGCCGAACCGGCAGGAACGCCGGTCTGTACGCACAGGTTGGACAGCGTGCCCGGCACATTCGCTTGTGCTGGGCTAATTGCACCGCCGGCGCACGGATCGGTGTCCAGGTTATCCAGGCCGGTGACCTGAGGAGCGAACAGCTCACCAATGCCGGGTGCGCGATTGGCGCGCTGGAACATGCCGCGGAAACGCAGACTTTCGATCGGCGCCCAGTTAATACCGTACTTGAAGCTACCGTACTCGTCGCCGGTGTTTGCGCTGGTCTTGAAATCGGAGTAACGGTAGCCGGCTTCCAGCGAGAGCGCGTAGACACCCGGTGCGTTATCGATCAGCGGGACGATAAATTCGCCAAACGCTTCGTTGATCGTAAAGCCACCCTGGCGATCCGGGGTCGGCGCGCCGGTGCCCATGACTTCACCCTGGATCTGGCTCGGACCGTCCGAACGTGTGCCAGCAGTTGCACGACGATGTTCGGCGCCCACAGCGACACCAATCGGATATTCCGACCAGGGGCTCTTGAACCCACCCAGATCGCCGCTGAAGTTAAGCGCTGCATTGTCCTGCTCAACGTTCTGGATCGAGAAAGCACTCAAATTAATAAACTTGAGTGCTTCGGGCGAAACAGAACCTTCCGGACCCCAGACATTGAGCGGTGCGCAGCCATTGCTCGGATCAACGCAAGTGGTGCCATCGAGAGACATCAATGCCTGGCGGGTTTTGGACAGCGAGCCCCAGTTGCGAGATTCGGCGAGCCGCTCAGATTCACCGTGCGACCAGAAAGCGTCGTACTTCCAGTTATCGGTGATCGCGCCACGCAGACCGGCAGTCACCTGGAAGGTCTTGGTATCGAAGCGATTGATGCGCGGGCCAAGCTCTGTCAGGCGACGGCCAATCGTCAGGCCTTCGATCATGGTCGCATTGCCCGGGACGCAGTTGGCAGCGTCGATGCCATACGCTTGGCAAAGCTGCTGGCGAGCAGGTTCAGGAATCAGGGGGTTGCCAATCGGCATGTCGAACGCTTCTTGGAACAAGCCGCTCGGTGCCAGGGATGCTTCCACGCGTGAGCGGGTGTAATTCACCTGGCCGTACGCTTCAGCATGCTCGTTGATTTCGTAGCGGCCTAGCGCGGTTGCCTGATACCGATCGAGTCCGGTCTGGAAAAGATTGACCGGATTGAAATTATACGTTTGGACGTTGCTGACGATCTGGCCAGTGGTCGGGTCGATCTGACCTCTGCCGTCCAGTGTGCCGTCATCACCTGGAGTGCCCCATACGCCAGGCGGTCCAACGATCAGCGAAGGCACCGTGGTGCCCGAGCCCTGTGGACGTCCGTTACCGGACGAGCGTGACACTTTGCCCCAGGCACGGTCGCCCTGGAAAACCGGGTCAACCTTGGTGTGACCAACGCTGAACACGACATTGCCTTTGCCGTCGGACGAGTTGGCGCCCATCGTGGCTTCGATGCGCTGACGCGCGCCATCGCCATATTTGGATTGACCGTAAGAGCTCTGAACTTCAACGCCTTCGAAGTCGCGGCGCAGGATGAAGTTTGCGACACCCGAAATGGCGTCGGCACCGTAGACGACGGATGCACCACCGGTCAGCAAATCCACGCTCTGGATAAGCGCTACAGGAATCGTATTGGTGTCAACGACACCGGACAGATCGTAAGGAACCGGACGACGGCCATCGACTAGCACCAGCGTGCGGTTCGAGCCCAGGCCGCGCAGATCGAGTTCTGCTGCACCAGTGGCGCCGTTGTTGGTACCAGGACCCACTGTCGGCGAAACACTCGGCAGCTGCTTGACGAATTCTTCCACGGCAACAGGCTGCGTGCGCATGAACTCTTCACGCTCAATGCTTGTGACCGGGCTGCTGGTGGTCAGGCCGGGCGTCGAGATACGGCTACCGGTGACGGTGATCGTGTCTAGTGTTGCTGCCTCGTCGGCTGGCTTGGTCTGCGCGACTGCAGTCTCTGACAGAACGGCGTTGCCGGTGCCGAGCACCAACGCAAACACAACTGCGTCGCGCAGTTTGTTGGACTTGAAATTCATTAGCTCTCTCTCCAAGTGATCTTGGGTACTGCCAAGGGTTGTTTTGCCTGTCGGGGGTTCCGAAAAAAAGCGGATCCAAAACGTCAGGGTGAACCGATGGTATATGCGTTGCGAGAGAAATTAAAGTCCCGTTAACGAAAAAGAAGGAGGTTGTGAAAGTGGCGGCCGGACGCGTGTTCGGCAACGAAAAACGCCACCGGCTACAGACCGATGGCGTCTCGTGAAATGCTTTGGAATCAGCGAGTTACAGGTCTTGCTCGTATCTGACATACGGAACGGTCCCGTCGCTGTTGCTCTCGTTGCTCGGTGCGAACGGGTTCTTGCCGCGGGAAATGACGTTCTCGGCGCCGACGGTGAGCTGGCCGCTCCAGGGAGTGCGCCAGGTCAGGCCCAGGCCCAGACCTTCCCACTTCTCGGGCTGGCCGGGAACGTCGACGACGCGGCCGATGACGTTGGCGCTGAAGGCGCCGTAGCCACCGCCAACGCTCAGGGTCTTGCTGTCCCACTGGTCAGCGATGGCGGGTGATACGTCGGCCAGCGGTACCAGGCGTGCACGTGCGTAGGTGCCGCCGATCGAAACGAAGCCCTCGCGGCCGATGTTCTTCTGCCCGAAGACGGTGAGGTCGTTTTGCTCCACACGCGTCAGTGGGGCCTTGCCGGCGCCGATCAGCCAGGCGGGCAGGGTGTCGCGACCGGTGCCGGCCGTAACGCCAACGCGGCCACTGCCGCGATTGAAGCCCAGCGTGCCGGAGACACGCCGCGATGCAGCAGCGCTGTCTTCTTCGTCATCGCCGATGCCTGCAAGCAGGCAATGGCTGGCAAGACCGCTGATGTTGGTGCCGCGGCTGCTGTTGCAGAGCAGGCCGAGCGAGTCGCCGGAGGTCAAGCCAAACGCGGCATCGAGGGAGTTGCGACCGAAATGCCAGCGCGCACCGGCTTTCTGCTCGCCAGTCGGCTCCAGGTATAGAAAGGCTTCCACCTTGCCGCTGCCCTTGTTCCACACCGGCAGGATCGTGCTTTCGTGCAACTGCTGCTGCGCCGACTGCGCGTGCACGCCTGTGGCCGCCGCGAGGGCAACCATCAAAGCTAGCGGGAGGCGCAGTAGATATCGCATACCAGAGGTCAGACCCAGGGGCAGTTGTTAAGTTCCCGAGAGCGGGCAAGGAGGATGCTAGGGTGTTTATGATTATTTAACAAGTGGTCGCGTTCCCCCGAAACGCAACCCTCATCCTATCTATTGCAACCTTTCCGGCGCTTCCTGCGAGGGTTGCGCTGCGCTGAAAAGTACGTCCAGTGCGGTCAACGGAAAGTGATACTCACGGCCACAGAATTCGCAGCGCACCTCGACGTCACCAGTCGCCTCGGCGGCCGCGCGCGCCTCTTCCTCGCCCAGCGATTGCAGCATCGAGGCGACCCGCTCACGCGAACAGGAGCAACCGAAGCTGAGCGGCTTGCTGCCGAGCAACTGCGGCTCTTCTTCGTGGAACAGGCGATGCAGCAGATCTTGGCCGGCGACCGAGAGCAGCTCCGGTGCGCCCAGGGTATCGAACAGGGCGCCGATCCGGGTCCAGCCATCGTTATCGCCCTCGTCGCCGGGGAGCTTCTGCAACAACAGGCCGGCAGCCTGATCCGGGCCGGCGGCCAGCAACAGGCGCGTCGGCAGCTGTTCGGACTGCTGGAAATAGCTTTCGAAGGCTTCGGCCAGGTCCGGTGCCTGCATGCCGACCAGGCTCTGGTAGCGCTGCGGCTCGCGTGGGTCCAGCCCGGGGTTTTCGATGGTGATCGCCAGCAGCGCGGCTTCGCCCAGCTCACGCAGATCGGTCGGGGCATCGACGCCGTCAGCCAGTTGCACGATGCCGCGCAAGGTGCCGGCGGCGGTGCATTCGGCGAACAGGGTGCGCAAGGTGTCGTTACCGCGCAGTTGTACCGACAGACGTCCATCGACTTTGGTGTGGCCGGTGAACAGGGCAGCGGCCACGGCCGCTTCGCCAAGCAGTTGGCGAGCGGCGGGCGGGTACTCGGCGGCGCCCTGGATGTCGTGCCAGGCCTTGGTCAGGCGCACATGGACGCCGCGCACGCCAGCGGCGGGCAGCAGGAAACGGGAAAGCTGATCGTGATCGGTCATGGAAACATCGGACGTAAGGGACGCGTGTTGCCGGATAATGCGGCAGGCATCGGGATTGAAAGGTCGTAGCGAACAATGGGGACGGATGCATGGGATGACAAGCAAGCGGCGCCACCGCGGCATAGGCACTGGCTGCGCTGGGTCTTGGCGGCACCGCTGTTGTTTGCCGCCGCGAGCGTGCTGCAGGTGCTGGTCTTGCGGGTGGTCGATCCACCGATCAGCAGCATGATGGTGGGGCGTTATCTGGAAGCCTGGGGAGAGGGCGACTGGAGCTTTTCGCTGCATCAGCAATGGCGTGATTACGACAAAATCGCCGCCAGCCTGCCGATTTCGGTGGTCGCTGCGGAGGATCAGCAGTTCCCGATGCACCACGGCTTCGATCTGCAGGCGATCGAGAAAGCGCGCGATCACAATGCCCGCGGCGGGCGCGTGCGTGGCGCCAGCACCATCAGTCAGCAGGTCGCCAAGAATGTATTCCTGTGGCAGGGCCGCAGTTGGGTGCGCAAGGGCCTGGAAGCCTGGTACACGGTCTTGATCGAGCTGTTCTGGCCCAAACACCGTATCTTGGAGATGTATCTCAACGTGGCCGAATTCGGCGACGGCGTGTACGGCGCGCAAGCGGCTGCCCAGCAGTTCTGGGGCAAGGATGCGGCGGCTTTGTCGCCGACCGAATCAGCGCGCCTGGCAGCGGTATTGCCATCGCCACGGCGTTACGATGCGCACCGTCCGGGTGCATTCGTGCAGCGGCGCACCGCGTGGATCCAGCGGCAGGCGCGCCAGTTGGGTGGCCCTGCCTATTTGCAGGCGCCATGAGGGTGGTCACGATCGATACTGTCCAATCGCCGGTCGCTCCTGAGCGCCTGACCGTGGTCATCGCGGCTTTCAACGAAGAAACCAGCATTCCTCTGCTGCATCCGCGCCTGTGCGCAGTATTGGCGCAATTGCATGGGTTGCAGACGCATGTGCTGTATGTCGACGACGGCAGTACCGATGGCACCTGGGACGTGTTGCATGCGCTCACCGAAGCCGATGCCACCGTAAGTGCGGTGCGGCTGTCGCGCAATTTCGGCAAGGAGTTAGCGATTTCTGCGGGGCTGGATCATGTGCTGCCGGGTGCGGTGGTATTGCTGGATGCTGATGGCCAGGACCCGCCTGAATTGATACCGGAATTCGTTGCGCTGTGGCGTGGCGGCTACGACAACATCTTCGGCACGCGGCTGTTTCGCGAGGGCGAGAGTTGGCTCAAGCGTAGCGCCGCGCATGCGTTTTACCGTGTGATCCGGCGCTTGTCGCGGACTCCGATTCCTGCCGATACCGGCGATTTCCGCTTGCTGTCGCCGCGCGTGGTGGAGGCCCTGCAACAGCTGCGCGAGCGTCACCGTTTCATGAAGGGGCTGTTTGGCTGGGTCGGATTTCGTCAGGTGGCGCTGCCGTATCGGCGTGCGCCGCGTCTGTCCGGGAACAGCAAGTTCACAGTATGGCGGCTGTGGAATTTCGCGCTGGACGGCATCACCAGCTTTTCGACAGTACCGCTGCGGGCGGCAACTTATCTGGGCTTGCTCACTGCGTTGCTTGCGTTTCTGTTCGGCGGCTGGGTCGTCATCAAGGCCGCGCTGGTGGGCGACCCGGTGGCCGGCTGGCCGACCATGATGTCGGTGATCCTGTTTCTGGGCGGCATCCAGCTGATTGCCTTAGGGTTGATTGGCGAATACCTGGGCCGGTTATACGACGAGGCCAAGCAGCGCCCGTTGTATCTGGTCGATACCCACCGCGGCGCGGTGGGAGTAGGCTGGAGCGACCAGACAATGCGCGGAGCGGGCCATGCAGACCGTACGACAGCTGTTGGGGACCAAACAGGTTGAGGTTTTTGCGGTTGCGGCCGATGCCGCGGTGATCGAGGCGATTCGCTTGATGGCCGAGAAGGCGATTGGCGCGGTGTTGGTGATGGATGGGCCGCGCCTGGTCGGGATCGTCTCCGAACGCGACTACGCGCGCAAAGTGGTGCTGCGCGATCGCTCATCTTCGACCACCAGCGTTGCGGAGATCATGAGCGCCGAGGTGGTCACGGTGTCGCCGTCGGACACCGTAGAGCGCTGCATGCAACTGATGACCGATGGGCGCTTTCGGCATCTGCCGGTGGTCGAAAACGGCCGCGTGCAGGGCGTGATTTCGATTGGCGACCTGGTCAAGGCAGTGATCGAAACGCAGCAGCGCGACATCGATCAACTGCAGCGCTATATCGCCAGCTGAGGCCGGCGCCGGCAGTTACTTGGCGTACTTGCCGCCGCAGTTGCTGTCCTTGCCCGGTCCCGGTTCGAAGGTGGCCAGCAGGGCGGCGGGCGGGGCGATCATGCCCAGGCCGATCGCGATTGCGCCACGCAGGCCGAGCGCCTTGTAGTCGGGATGAAACGACGGGTCCTTGAAGGTTCCGCCCACACGCAGCGGCGAGCGCAGGCTGAGGATGCTGCGGTCCTTCGGGCGCGGGCGCAGCAGCAGATCCAGTGTTTCGTCCTTCAAGCTGATGTTGCCCTCGCCGATGATGATGGTGTCGGTGCTGTCGAAGGCCAGGGCGCGCGATTGCATGAGGCCGTCCTTGACGGCGAAATCGCCGAACATGCAACGCACCGGAATCTGCCGGTCGGCGGTGAACAGGTATTTCAGCGATTCGGCGATGTCCAGGCCGGCCAGTTCCATGATCAGGTTGCCGACATGACCGCGGCCCATGCCGACGCCGATCGAGCCGTCCGCGCTGCCGAGCATCGCGGCGATCGAATTGCCGCGGCCACGCAGATCCAGCTCGCCGCCGATTGCGCCTGAGGCCTGCTTGGCGAGCGCGGCATCTGGAAACAGCCGATCCAGCCGGATGCCGCGAATGCCTGCTTTCAGCTGCGTGACGATGACGGGGTTGCGTGCATCCATGCGGATGGTCGAGCGGATGTCCCCACCGGCCACGCCAAAATTCAGTGGATCCAGCTGCAGCAGGCCGTCCTTCAAGGTCAGCGACGCATCCATGTCGTCCAGTGGCCAGGACGGCGCATTGATGCGCTGCGCGCGCCAACGTACCTGGGCATCCATTGCGCGCAATTTGGACAAGTCGTAGGGCGTGGTTGGCAGAACACGGGCGCTGGCGGCAAGCTGCGCGGCCTGCTTTTTCTGCTCGGCGTTTGCTGATTCATTTGTTCCGGTCTTGGGCGGCGCACCGACGAAGCCGGCCAAGTCGTCGAAATCCAGCCGTTTGGAAGCCAGGTCCGCGCGCAGGAAAGGGCGCTTGTTACGCAGGTCGATTTCTGCCGTGCCAGCAAGATCGCTATCGCCGGCAGTGCCGGCGAACGTTTCGTAGCGCCAGACATCGCCATCGCGGCGCAAGCGGCCGTCCAGCGTGTAGGGTGGAGTGGATGGCATCGCGACGCCGATCAGCGGGTACAGGTCTTCCATGTCCTGGCCGCTGAGCGCCATCTGCAGGTCGAATACCCTGAACTGGAACGGGTTGGTCAATGTGCCGCGCACATGCGTCCGCGTGGTGCCGGCACTGCCGCGCAGATCGACACGGAAGGGATGCTCGCTTTGGCTCAATTCCAGCGGTGAGGCGGTATTGCCCTTGAGCGAGAACGGATAGCCTTTCCAGCGGCCTTTGCCATCGATGCCGATCGGGGCGGCGCGTTGGTCGCTGCTGGGCGGTGCCAGGCTGTGAATGGCGACATCCACATCCGAGCGGCTGGCGTCGTCGATAAATTGCAGGCGCCCTTTGTTCACCAGTAGGCGTCCCAGGCGCGGCATGCTGCCGTCGCCCTGGGTCTGGTCGAACACCCAGTTGCCCGGATGGCTATCGTTGCCGGCTTCCAGCAACAGCGTGGGGTGTTCGAGCCGGATTTCCGGCAACTGCAGCTTGCCGCGCAGCAGTGGCCAGAGTTCGACATCGATCTCGGCCGCGTTCAGTTCGGCCATCGCGCCGCGCTTGGACCACGATGCATTGCCCAGACGCAATCGCTCGCCGCGTACCGTGGTGATACGACCCAGATCGACATCCAGATGACCGAGATGAAATTCGCGCCCGGTCTTCGCACTGACCATGCGTTCGACCGGCCCGCGCAACCAGTTCCAGTCGAACAGCAGCAAGAAGATCGCCAACAGCACAGCAACAATGCCGAGACCGATCCACCCGCGTTGGCGGCGCGAGGTGCGGGAGGGCGAAGAAGTAGCGGAGGGCACGTTGTTCACGTGCGCAATGGTTGGCGATGGCTCGTGCACGGCGCGCGAACGCGCCGAAGGTCACAGTTCACATCACCTGCGCGATCACCGCAACGAAGTGGCAAGCGCTACCGGCGAGCACGAACAGGTGCCAGATGGCGTGGAAGTAACGCTGATTGTCGCGTTGATAGAAATACGTGCCCAGCGTGTAAAAGAGCCCGCCGGCCAACAGCCAGCACAGCGACCAGGTATCGACGGAGCGCAGCAACGGCTGGATCGCCACGATGATCAGCCAGCCCATGGCCAGATACAGGGCGGTCGACAGCAAGCGAAAACGGCCGGTAAAAAACAGCTTGAAGATCACCCCGGCGGCGGCGATCGTCCAGATGGCAGCGAACAGTCCCCAACCCCACGGGCCGCGCAGATTGATCAACGTAAACGGGGTATACGTGCCGGCGATCAGCAGGTAGATCGCGCAGTGATCGAGCACCTGCAGGCGTGCCTTGGTGCCCGGATGCGCAATGGCGTGAAACAGGGTGGAGGCGACGTAGAGCAACACCAGCGTGGCACTGAACACGATGGAGGTCGCCAATTGCCAGCCATCGCCATAGATCGCGGCCAGGGTAATCAGCACCGAACCACCGGCCAATGCGGCAATGGCGCCCAGGCCATGCGTCACGGCACTGGCAATTTCGTCGCGCAGGTCGGTCGAGGGGGAGGCGTCTGCGTTCATGTCAAAAAGGTACCGTAATTGCGAGCAATTCGCATCGCCAGCCGTGGCGCACGCTTGCTGCAGGTCACGCGCAGGTCAGTCGAGTGCCTTGGCATGCGCGTGTTCGCGGGTCGCCGAGAAGCGCACATCCGGCGCGCGTTCCTGGGCCAACTGCAGGTTGACCCGGGTCGGTGCCAGATAGACCAGTTGGCCGGCCGCGTCGATGCCCAGATTGCCGGCATTTTTCTCGCGAAATTCTTCCAGCTTCTTGGCGTTGTCGCAGTGGACCCAGCGCGCCGTGGTGACGCTCACCGGCTCGAAGATCGCATCCACGCCGTATTCGTCCTTGAGCCGATACGCGACGACGTCGAACTGCAGCACGCCCACCGCGCCCAGGATCAGATCGTTGCTCATCAACGGGCGGAAGAACTGGGTGGCGCCTTCTTCGGATAGCTGCGCCAGGCCTTTCTGCAATTGCTTGAGCTTGAGCGGGTCGCGTAGACGCGCGCGGCGGAACAGTTCTGGTGCGAAGTTGGGAATGCCGGTGAACGACAGCGATTCGCCTTCGGTGAAGGTGTCGCCGATGGAAATGGTGCCGTGGTTGTGGATGCCGATGACATCGCCCGGCCAGGCTTCGGCGGCGATCTCGCGATCGGAGGCCATGAAGGTCAGCGCGTTGGCCAGTTTGACGTCCTTGCCGCTGCGCACATGCAGCGTCTTCATGCCGGCCGTGAACTTGCCTGAGCACACGCGCATGAACGCCACACGGTCGCGGTGCTGCGGGTCCATGTTGGCCTGGATCTTGAACACGAAGCCGCTCAGTTTGGATTCGGTGGGCTCTACGCGACGGCCAGTGGTTTCGCGCGTTTGCGGCGGCGGTGCGTGTTCGATGAAGAAATCCAGCAGCGGCTGCACGCCGAAATTGTTGACGCCCGAACCGAAGAACACCGGGGTCTGCTGGCCGGCGCGATATGCGGCCAGATCGAACGGATTGCTCGCGCCTTGCACCAGCTCCAGTTCGTCGCGCAGCTCGGCCAGCATCTGCTCGCCGATCTTTTCGACCAGGCCGGGCGCATCCAGCGACGGGAAGATGGTCGAATCCTGACGGGTGAAATTGCGCCCCTGTTCGTACAGGTGCACTTCGCCGGAGATCAGGTGCACGACGCCCTTGAGACGCTGGCCCATGCCGATCGGCCAGGTGACCGGTGCGCACTGGATGCCGAGCACGGTTTCCACTTCATCCAGCAGATCGATCGGGTTCTTGCCCTCGCGATCGAGCTTGTTGATGAAGGTCATGATGGGGGTGTCGCGCAAGCGGCAGACCTCCATCAGCTTGATGGTGCGTTCTTCCACGCCCTTGGCCACGTCGATGACCATCAGCGCCGAGTCCACTGCGGTGAGCACGCGGTAGGTATCCTCGCCGAAGTCGGCGTGGCCCGGCGTGTCGAGCAGGTTGACGATCTTGCCCTCGTACGGGAACTGCATCACCGACGAGGTCACCGAGATGCCGCGCTCTTTTTCCAGCGCCATCCAGTCCGAGGTGGCATGACGTGCGGCCTTGCGGCCCTTCACCGACCCTGCCATCTGGATCGCGCCTCCGAACAGCAACAGCTTTTCGGTCAGCGTGGTCTTGCCGGCATCGGGGTGGGAAATGATGGCGAAGGTGCGGCGGCGCGCGGCTTCGTTGGAGACATCGGACATGGGCGGTGCGCGCCCGGTCGGACGCCTGCGGAAACTGAGGAAGCCGATGATTATAACGGCTTCGCTGCGGCACGCCTTTGGAGCAAGGTTGGCGCCCTCGATTTCGGCGGTTGGCCGTGGCCGGGGCCAGCCTCAGGGGGCTGGCGAGGGAAACTGCAGTTCGCCCTGCGGGCCGAGCATGCGGAACGGGATCGAGACCAGCCGCATGTCGGCATTGCGCTGGATCGCGAAATGCAGGTGCGGCGCGGTGCTGAAGCCGGTATTGCCGGATGCGCCAAGCCGCTCGCCGGTACGCACCGCCTGGTTCGGGCGCACGGCCACGCCGTCGGGCGCCAGGTGGGCATAAATGGCCATGCTGCCGTCGGCGTGCAGCACGCGCACGAAGTTACCGCCGCCGGCTGCGGGGTCGTTCGGGTTGTTGTCGACGACATCGCGCTGCACCTGCATGACCACGCCATCGCGCGCTGCCAGGACCGGCGTTCCCTGCGGCATGGCGAAGTCCACCGCGTACCAGTTGGGCGGATCGGCATGGCTGAAGTGTCCGCCAAAGCCCTGCGCGACCTGCACCGGCACGCCGCGGAATGGCAACTGATAGGGCGCCGGCTGCGGGGTAGCCCGCGGATCGCCCGGCACCACGTCGAGCGTGAGCCCGAGCCCGCCCAGGGTGCGCTGGTTACTGGCCGGATACAGCCGGGTCACCAGGCGGCGCTCGTGTGCGGCCAACGCAAGCGTCAGCGGCAATTGCGGCACGGCGCGGTAATCCTCGCTGGCTGGTGCGCTCAGGCGCAGCTGCGCGGGCCCGGCTAGTGGATTGGTGACCCAGGCGAGGTAGACCGGGGCCTGCCATTCCAGTTGCAGCGCAGCGCCAGTGCCGATGGCGGCCGGAGCGGATTGTGGGGCCAGTGACTGCGGTGAGGGCGTTGCGGCAGCGCCGGGCCAATGCCAACGCTGCTGTGCGTGCGCCGGGCGCGCGCAAGCCAGTACCAAAACCAGTGCTGTGATAAAGACCGGCAGGGCAGTGCGAGGGACGAGGTGAGGCACGCCATCGACTCAAGCAGAAGGGGCGCAAGTATGCGGCCCATCACAGGCCAGAGTGGTATCGGATGAAAATATATCTTTCCATCCGCATGAAGAGATTGACATCGCAAAAATCTGCTGGCATCTTAGCCTCACCATCGAGACCGGCGGAGGGACAGGCCCTTTGATGCCGGGGCAGCCAGCGGAGCGCGCAAGCGTCCGCGTTTGGTGCCAAATCCTGCGGGGACCTTCGCGTCCGCCGAAAGATGGTTCGAATCGTGCCTTGTGCACCTCGAACGCGAGCTCCGCGAAGCTCGATGGCCGATCCACCCCGGATACCGCCATGAGCCTCGTGAATACAGCATCGCCGTCTACCAACGATTTCGTTGACATCTCCGCCACCAGCGACCACCACATCACTGCCGTGCGCGGCGAACTCGTCGTTTCTCTGCCGATGCGCCATGCCGGCATGCGCGAGCTGCGGCTGCGCTATGAACTGATCGGCTCGGCCCATGCGCCGGTGGTGTTCGTGGCCGGCGGCATCTCTGCGCACCGCCATTTGGCCGCGAGCGCGCTGTTTCCCGAGAAGGGCTGGGTGGATGGGCTGGTCGGCAGCGGCCGCGCGCTGGATCCTGCCACGCGACGTCTGCTGGCATTCGATTTTCTCGGTGCAGACGGCAATCTGGACGCGCCGATCGATACCGCTGATCAGGCCGATGCGATCGCTGCGTTGCTGGACGCGTTGGGTATCGGGCGTTTGCACGGTTTTGTCGGTTATTCCTACGGCGCGCTGGTTGGATTGCAGTTCGCCATCCGCCATGCGGCCCGCGTCGGCACCTTGGTTGCGGTAAGTGGTGCGCATCGTGCTCACCCGTATGCCGCGGCCTGGCGTGCCTTGCAGCGCCGTGCGGTGGCGCTGGGCCAGTTGCAATGCGCGGAACAGCACGGCCTGGCGCTGGCACGTCAGTTCGCCATGCTCAGCTACCGCACGCCGGAAGAATTCAGCGAGCGCTTCGATGCGCCGCCGGAAGTCATCAATGGCCGCGTGCGGGTGGCCGCCGAGGACTATCTGGACGCTGCCGGTGTGCAGTACGTAGCGCGTACGCCAGTGAATGCATATCTGCGTCTGTCCGAATCCATCGACCTGCATCGGATCGACCCCGCGCAAGTGCGCGTGCCCACCGTCGTGGTGGCGGTGGAGGGCGACCGCCTGGTGCCGCTGGCTGACATGGTCAGCCTGGTGGAAGGTCTGGGCCGGCGCGGCAGCCTGCGCGTGTTGCGCTCGCCATATGGCCACGACGCCTTCCTCAAAGAAAACGATCGCATCGACGCAATCCTCACTACCGCCCTTCGCAGCACCGGAGAAACCGCATGAGCTTTCGTGACCCCACCGACGCCCCCTGTACTGCTGCCACTGCCGCCGTGCGTGCCGGTATCGACCGCGACACCGCCTACGGTGCAGTCACTCCGCCCATCGTGCTGTCGTCGAATTTTTCGTTCGATGGCTTCGGCAACAAGCGCCAGTATGACTACACCCGCAGCGGCAACCCGACCCGCGATCTGCTTGGCGAAGCGCTGGCCGAACTGGAAGGCGGCGCCGGTGGCGTGATCACCTCCACCGGCATGGGCGCGATCAATCTGGTGCTCAATGCGGTGTTGCAGCCCGGCGATACGCTGGTGGTGCCGCACGATGCGTACGGCGGCAGCTGGCGCCTGTTCAATGCGCTGGCCAAGAAGGGCCACTTTGCGCTGATCACCGCTGATCTCACCGACCCGCGTTCTCTCGCCGATGCGTTGGCGCAGTCGCCCAAGCTGGTGCTGATCGAAACCCCGTCCAACCCGCTGCTGCGCATCACCGATCTGCGCTTTGTCATCGAAGCGGCGAAGAAGGTCGGCGCATTGACGGTAGTGGACAACACCTTCCTGTCACCTGCGCTGCAGAAGCCCTTGGATTTCGGTGCCGATCTGGTGCTGCATTCCACCACCAAGTACATCAACGGCCATAGCGACGTGGTGGGCGGTGCGGTGGTGGCGCGCGATGCGCAGCTGCATCAGCAACTGGTGTGGTGGGCCAACGCGTTGGGCCTGACCGGCTCGCCGTTCGATGCCTTCCTCACCTTGCGCGGTCTGCGCACGCTGGACGCGCGCCTGCGCGTGCATCAGGAAAATGCCGACGCGATCGCTGCGCTGCTGGACGGGCACGCGGCAGTCAATCAGGTGTATTTCCCCGGGCTGGCGACGCATCCGGGCCATGCCCTGGCGGCGCGTCAGCAGAAGGGCTTCGGCGCGATGATGAGTTTCGAGCTCGAAGGCGGCGAAGCGGCAGTGCGTGCGTTCGTCGATGGGCTGCGTTACTTCACGCTGGCCGAATCGCTGGGCGGGGTGGAAAGCCTGATCGCGCATCCGGCCTCGATGACGCATGCGGCGATGACTGCCGAAGCACGTGCGGCAGCCGGCATTTCCGATGGCTTGTTGCGGCTGTCGATCGGGATCGAGTCGACCGAAGATCTGCTGATCGATCTGCGTGCCGGTCTGGCCCGTGCAGAAGCCACCCTGACCGCCACCAACCGTAAACAGGTCGACGCGTGAGCACTGTGCTGCCTGTTGCGCGCCGCGCTGCGGTCGCTGCGGTGACGCCCACCCCGCGGCTGGCCTTGCTTGGGACTGGCACCGTGGGACGCGCTTTCGTGACCCGCTACACCGCGTTGCAGCAACGCCAACTGCGTTTGCCGCGCTTCGATTGGCTGGCCAATTCGCGCATTGCGCAGGATTGCGGCGTGAGTGCCGAGCAGGCGCTGCAACAGGCCAATGCCGCGCCGCGCGGGCAGGCGGTCTTGCAGCCATGGGCTGAAACCACTGCACTGCGTGCCGGCGATGTGTTGGTAGACGCCACCGCCAGCGATGTCGTCGCCGATTGGCATGTCGAGTGGTTGCTGCGCGGTGTGCATGTGGTCACCGCCAACAAACTGGGCCAGGGCACCGCGTTGTCGCGTGCGCAGGCGCTGCATGCTGCGCGTCATGCCAGCGGCGCGCATTACGGGGATAGCGCCACCGTGGGCGCCGGGTTGCCGGTGTTGAGCAGCGTGCGTGCGTTGGTCGCCGGCGGCGACCACATCCATTCGATCGAAGGCGTATTGTCTGGGTCGTTGGCATGGCTGTTTCATCGCTACGACGGCAATGGCGTATTTTCTGCCTGCGTGCGCGAAGCGATGGCGGCTGGTTATACCGAGCCGGATCCGCGCATCGATCTCTCCGGCGAGGACGTGCGGCGCAAGTTGCTGATCCTGGCGCGTGCGGCCGGATGGCAACTGGAGGCCGAACAGGTGCACGTGGAGTCGCTGGTGCCTGCCGACCTCACCAGCGTGCCGATCGGCCAACTGGATGCACGCCTGGGCGAACTGGATGCCGTCGTCAGCGCGCGCTGGCAGCAGGCACGCGCAGCGGGGCGGTGTCTGCGATTTGTCGGCCGGGTGGATGCGCATGGCGCAAGCGTGGGATTGCGTGAGCTTGCGCTGGATCACCCCTTGGCGGGCGGTGCCGGAACCGACAACCGTGTCGCGATCAGCAGCGACCGTTACCGCGAGCAGCCGTTGTTGATCCAGGGCCCGGGTGCGGGTGCGGAGGTCACGGCGGCCGCGTTGCTGGACGATGTGCTGCGGATCGTGGCGGGTTGATGCTTTCGTTGCGCGGCAGATGCGTTGGTTCTGCCGCGGGCTTACCGCTGATTGGTGCGGGCATTCTGGTTGGTGGCGGTCGGACCCGGAGGCTGTCTGCGCACTGCACGCGCTTCATCGCCTGGCAGGCGTGGGTGCCGTTCTTCGTGCGGCAACCTGCCTGCTCGCTTGCCTCATGGTGAGTTGCCAATGATGGCTGCGACCGGCAGTGCTCGGGCAGCGGTTGGCAGGGGAAGTAACGCACAGCAGCCGATTGCCGTGCGCCGCTGCAATTACTGCGCGATGGCCTTCAACAGTGCGGCATTGAAACGCGCCGGGTCCTGTACCTGCGGCGAGTGCCCCAGGTCGGCGAATTCGATCAAGGTCGCCTTCGGAATCGCCGCAGCTGCCTGCTTGCCCAGCTTGGTGTAGTCGCCGACGCGCGCCTTGACCTGCTGCGGTGCGGTGTCCTTGCCGATCGCGGTGCGGTCCTTGAGGCCGATGAACAGCGTGGTTGGCACTGTGAGCTTGGGCAGTTCGTACACCACTGGTTGGTTGAACACCATGTCGTAGGTCAGTGCCTGATTCCAGGCCACCGCCTGCTTGCCGGGGCCTAGCGACATGCCGGCCTGCATCCGCGCCCAGCGTTCGAACTCGGGCTTCCATTGCCCGGCGTAATAGACTTCCATCTGATATTTCTTGATCCGCTCGAAGCTGGTCTTCAGCTCGTTGTCGTACCAGGCGTCGACGCTGCGCCACTGAATGCCTGCGGCCTTCCAGTCTTCCAGGCCGATCGGGTCCACCAAGGCGAGGTGCTCGGTGGCCTGCGGGTACATCAGTGCGTAGCGGATCGCGAGCATGCCGCCCATCGAATGACCGATTACAACCGCGCGCTCGACACCTAAATTTTCGAGCAGCGCGTGCGTGTTATTGGCTAACTGTGCGAACGAAAACTGATAGGCGGCCGGTTTGCTGGATTTGCAGAAGCCCACCTGGTCCGGCGCGATCACGCGGTAGCCGGCCTTGCTCAGGGCCGCGATGCTGGATTCCCAGGTGGCCGCGCAGAAATTCTTGCCATGCAACAGCACGGCGGTGCGTCCGTTCGGCTTGCCGGTGGGTGCGACATCCAGGTACGCCATTTCCAGCGGTTGCTGCTGCGAGGTGAACGCGTACGTCTTGACCGGGTAGGGGTAATCGAAGCCTTCAAGACGCGGGCCGTAGCTGGCTTGTTGAGCCATCAGCGGGCCGCAGGCCAGGGTCAGTGCGAGTGCACAGGCGAGATGTCGCATCGTGTTCTCCATCCGGGATCAGTGCCGGAAGGCTACCTGGCGCACCGTGGTGGAGGCGTGGATCCGGGCGGTGCCGCGGCGAGGGGTGTGGCGGGCTGACTTGCCCTCATCCGCCCTTCGGGCACCTTCTCCCGCAGGCGGGAGAAGGCGGGTGATTTCTGCGGGAACGGCATTGCGTTCTGATCGCGCCACGCCACCGGCAGACTCAGCACTCGATGACGTTCACCGCCAGGCCGCCGCGGCTGGTTTCCTTGTATTTGTCCTGCATGTCGCGGCCGGTGTCGCGCATGGTCTTGATGACCTTGTCCAGCGACACCTTGTGCTTGCCGTCGCCACGCATGGCCATGCGGCTGGCGTTGATCGCCTTGACCGCGCCCATGGCGTTGCGTTCGATGCAGGGGATCTGCACCAGCCCACCGATCGGGTCGCAGGTCAGGCCCAGATTGTGTTCCATACCGATTTCCGCGGCGTTTTCGATTTGCCCAGGATTGCCGCCAAGCGCGGCAACCAGGCCGCCGGCGGCCATCGAGCAGGCCACGCCCACCTCACCCTGGCAGCCGACTTCGGCACCGGAAATGGAGGCGTTCTCCTTGTAGAGGATGCCGATGGCCGCAGCGGTGAGCAGGAAATCGAAGATGCGCTGTTCGGATGCGCCGGGGCAGAAGCGGTCGAAGTAATGCAGCACCGCCGGGATGATGCCGGCCGCACCATTGGTCGGCGCGGTGACCACGCGGCCACCGGCCGCGTTTTCTTCGTTGACCGCCAGTGCGTACAGGTTGACCCAATCCAGGGTGGTCAACGGGTCGCGCATGGCCGCTTCCGGCTTGGAGGACAGTTCTCGGTACAGCGCCGGTGCGCGCCGCGAGACATTCAGGCCGCCGGGCAGCGTGCCTTCTTGGCGGATACCGCGCTCCACGCAGGACTGCATTGCATTCCATAACTCGCGCAGGCCCGTATGGATCTCGTCTTCGCTGCGCCAGCTCTTTTCGTTTTCGAACATCAGCGCGGCAATGCTCAGACCGCTGCGCGCGCACTGCGCCAGCAGTTCGTCGCCACTGAGGAACGGGTAGGGCAGCGGCGTTTCGTCGGCGACGATGCGATCGTCGGCAGCGTCGTCCTGGTTGACCACGAAGCCGCCGCCCACTGAGTAATAATCGCGTGTGGCGATCACCGCTTCGTCGGCGTCGTAGGCGGTAAAGCGCATGCCGTTGGTGTGGTACGGCAGCTTCTGCCGCTTGTTCATCGGCAGGTCGCGCTTTTCGTCGAAGCTGATTTCGTGCTGGCCCATCAAGCTGATGCGCTTGCTGGTACGAATGCGCTCCAGCGTGGCCGGGATGATGTCCGGGTCGATCAGGTTGGGGCGGTGGCCTTCCAGCCCGAGCAGCACGGCCTTGTCGGTGCCATGGCCGCGGCCGGTCAGCGCCAGCGAGCCGAACACTTCGGCGCGGATGCGCACCACGTCCTGCAGGCGCCCGGCGTCGAGCAGCCAGCGATGCACGAAGCGCTCGGCGGCGCGCATCGGCCCCACGGTGTGGGAGGAGCTCGGACCGATACCGATCTTGAACAGGTCGAACGTACTGACAGCCATGCGTGCCGGAGAGGTGAGCGTAAAGACCGCTATTCTAGTCGTTCGGCGATTGCGGCACGGCTGCAGCGCAGCATGAGACCTGTTCGATGGCCCTGACCCTGTACCAGCGCGACGATTGCCACCTCTGCGACCAGGCCGTGGAAGTGCTGGCGCAGGCGCGTGCCGGCGACTTCGACAGCGTGTTCATTGACCACGATGCGGCGCTTGAGGCCGTTTACGGCGCGCGCGTGCCGGTGCTGCGGGATGTTGGCGGGCGCGAGCTGGAGTGGCCGTTCGATGGCCAGCGCTTGCGTGCGTGGCTGGATGAGGCCGGCCGCTGATAGGCGCTCGCGGATATGGTTCGCGTCTGCTGATGGACTGAAGGCTGTTACAAGCGATTTGCACGTCAGGTGAGCGAGACCGGTGTGCGTTTGCGCCACGTGAACACGCTGGTTTCAATACGTCGCCCGCAAGTACCCGGCAATTACACGCTGGTTTGGTTCACCTGCGGCGTTTGGGAGGGGGGCGTTCAGTCGTCGCCGTTCAACGGCACAGCTGGTCCTCACATGGCACGCCATCGTTGTCGCCGTCCATCTTTGTGCCGGGACAGTTACGCAGCACCCAGGTGGCGTCGTCGCAGGAAGTCATCTGCGAGCAGTGTTTGCGCCCGCCGCAGCTATAGTGCGGCGTGGGTGCGGGCGTGGCAGACGTTTTGCCTGCCGCTGCAGCTGCCGTAACCGCTGGCGAGCTCTGGAGCGCTGCGCGGTCTGGCGGCGTCCTGTCTGCCGGTGCCCGTGCCGGAACTGCTGAAGAAGTTTCAGGGGGCGCAGGGGCTGGCATCTGCGTGTCCCGATCGAGATACGCATAGCCGCCAGCAACTGCCACAAGCAGCAGCAACAGGAGCTTGCCCAGCCCGATCAAGCGATGGGTCGATGGCGCTTGCGCTGCCGCATGCTGTCTGCGTGGGCCACGTCCGGCTGCCGGCGCGCCGGCGCGCATTACGCGCACTGCCTGGCGTCGCCCATCCTTGCCGGGTTCGATCTCGAAGGAAATCAGCTCACCGATACGCGGCGCGTCCGGACTGCGTGGGAACGCGGAGATATGCACGAATAGCTCATCGCCGGGCTGCGCCAGCGTGATGAAGCCGAAGCCACGATCGGCATTCCAGCGGGTCAACGTTCCGTGTGTGCGCATCGGCGGCGTCCGTGAGTGGACGCCAAGTCTAGCTGTCGCGCGGTGTCATCCGGCCACCGGGCAGAAACCACCGAGCATAAAAAAGCGGCGGACCCGACGAGGTAGTCCGCCGCGCAGTGGCCGCGTCCGGTTGCGGCCTGTGGCCTTACTTCGCCTTCAACACGACCTTGGTGCTGATCGCGGTTTCGTTGGGAATGGTCTTGGTATCGGCCCAGTCGCCGCCGCCTACACCGAAGTCCAGCCGCTTGACCACGGCCTTGCCCGCCAGCACCGGCTGCGCGCCAGGTGTCCAGGTGAAGGTCAGCGTGACCGGTTTGCTGACGCCGCGCAGTTCCAGGGTGCCATCGGCGGCGTACTGGTTACCACCCAGGGCACGGAACTTGTCGGCGCGGTAGCGCGCAGTGGCGAACTTGGCGACGTTGAAGAAATCCGGGCCCTGCAGGGTGGAATCGCGGTCGTTGTTGCCACTGACCGCGCTGGCCAGCGGAATGCGCACGTCTAGCTTGGCGCCGGCAAGGTTGGCCGGATCGAAACTCAGCGTGGTGTCGAAACCGGGGAACTTGCCGGTGAACACTTCGCCGTCGTATTTGCTGGCGAACACCAGGCTAGAGCCCGGCGCCTGCACGTAGTCGGCGGCGCGCACCGGCGCGGCGGCGAATGTGGCAACCAGCGAGGCCGCGACCAGCATCGGAGAAACGAACAACTTGGACGACATGGGAAATCCTTATGGTTTGGGGGAGAGCCAGCCGCGCGGCACCATCCGCGCTAGGGTGGCATCACGCTGGAACAGGTGGTGGTAGAACGCAGCCCCGGCATGCGCCAGCACCACGGCAATCAGCAACCAGAAACCCCACTCGTGGATGAAGTGCGCGGTGGCGCGCAATTGTTCGTCCGGCGGGCTGAGCTTGGGCACATTGAACAGGCCGAACCAGCGGAACGGGCGCAGGCCGCTGGTGGAGTCGTATAACCAGCCCGACAGCGGTATGGCGAAGATCATGGCGTACAGCAGCCAATGGGTGAGCCCGGCGATGCGCTCCTGCCAGCGCGGCGTGCCGGCTACCGGCGGCGGGGCGCCTGCGTAAATGCGCCAGCCCAGGCGCACGATCACCAAGGCCAGGACGGTCAACCCCACTGACTTGTGCGCGGTGTACACCCAGAAGTATTTCGGCGTCTTGGGCAGCTCGCCCATGGTCAGACCGACGATCCCCAGGACCAGGATCAGTAATGCGATCAACCAGTGCAGGGTCTGGCTGACACCGCCCCAGCGTTCGATGTTCTTCAGGGTCATGTTCCCGATTCCTTGCTGGCTGCGGTGTCCGGCGCCGTCGGCGCTGCCTGAGGCTCGGGTGTCTCGTCGTCGGCGCTGCCTTCGCGCACGGCTTCGGCCTCGATGCGCAATTCCACACTGTCGCCGATCATCGATTTCCATGCATCGATCCCGAACTCCGCACGGCTCAGTGTGGCGGTGGCGGAGAAACCGGCGGTGCGACGGAACGGCGGCAGCGGATGGCGCCTGAGCGCGTTGAGGGTGACGTCCAGGGTGACCGGGCGGGTGACACCGTGCAGGG
This sequence comes from Xanthomonas prunicola, assembly GCF_002846205.1. GTDB lineage: Bacteria > Pseudomonadota > Gammaproteobacteria > Xanthomonadales > Xanthomonadaceae > Xanthomonas > Xanthomonas prunicola. The sequence continues at coordinate 447,874 of NZ_PHKV01000001.1, read as the reverse complement.
TGAGATTGCCGGTGACCTTGGCGTGGTTTTCGCCGCTGGCCTCCACGTGCGTGGAGACGAAATGCGCGTCGGGAAAGCGCTCGGCGTCGAGTAGGTTACGTGCCAGGGTGGCCTGGTTCCACTTGGCATCGCCCAGGTCGGCGCGGTGCAGCGGCACGGTGACATCCAGCCGGGAAGCGGCCCAGTCGTCCGGGTCGAAGACCAGCGTGCCGCTGCTTCCGGAAACAGTGCCCAATGCCTTGGAAAAGCCGGCATGTTCCACCGCGAATAGGACCCGGGTGTGGACCGGGTCCAGCGCGTAGCGGACCGGTGCGGCGGTAGCGACCAGGCTGGTCAAGGCCAGGGCGGGCAAGAGCAATAGGCGGGCGAGGGTCGTCATGGGCGAATTCTAGACACATCCCGGCAATGCGCGCTTGGCTTGCGCTCGCAACGATCCGTTGCGAGCATGCGGGCTGGACGTGGAAGGGACTCCCACATGCGCTTACTCATCGTGGTGCTGGCTTTGCTGTTGGTGATATCGCCATGCGCGGCAAAGATTCCGGAAGTGCCGCGCTTTCGGATCGTCGGGCCCAGCGAAGGATTGCCTTCGACGATGGTGGTTGCCATCAGCCAGGACCGTGCCGGCTACCTGTGGCTTGGAACACTCGACGGTCTGGTGCGTTACGACGGCGCAGGATTCAGGACCTGGCGCCACGATCCTGCCAACCCTGCATCGTTGCCTTGCAACGCGGTGCAGGCATTGCATATCGATGCGCAGGACCGGGTCTGGGTGGGGTGCGGCAAGACGTTGAGTGTCTTGGATGCCGGCCGCAGCGGCTTTCGTCACTATCGCGCGATCGACTATCCATTGCTGAAGAACGGCGAGATCTTCAGCATCGCCACATTCGACGGCGCTATCTGGGCCGGCACCACCACCGGTGCGCTTGTGCGCATCGATGCCACTGGACGGATGTCGTCGGTGAATCTGGGCGAGCTTGAAGGCGCACTGGATCAGGCCATGGTCATGAACCTGGCGGTGGATGATCGGCACCGCCTGTGGATCGGTACCAGCAATGGCCTGGCCTATTACGACGGCAATCGACTGCGTCGCCAATACATCCCGGACGAACCGAACCGGCAGTCGGCCGTCTTCGGCCTGCAGTGGACCGGCGACCGTTTATGGCTGGGAAGCGAATCTGGATTGCATGTACTGCGGGCAGACGGTCTCTGGCAGCCGCTTGCCTGGTCAACGATGTTCGGCAACGGGAATGAATTTTGGGGGGCAGTGGCTGCGCCGGATGGCGAATTCTGGCTGGGCAGCGGACGCGGTCTGTGGCGTACACGCGGCGAACGTCCACCGGTGCCCGCCTTGAGCGGCGAGGGGCCATTGTCGCGCCGCAACGTGATCGGTTTGCTGGGGGCAGCCGATGGCGGGCTGTGGGTGCCCATGCATGGCACCGGGCTGGGATATCTGCCAGCCGACTGGAAACGCAGTGCCGTGCTCAAGCCCGCGGTGCCAACGGGCGATGCGATCTACTGCAACCTGGCGGCCGCCCAGCGCTCCGGTGGGTTATGGCAGGTCGATGCGCAGGGGCGTCTGCTGCGCGTGGATCCGAGTACCGGCGATTCGTTCCAGACAGGCCTGCAGTCGCCGCAGCTCAAAGGGATGGAGTTGGTGTCGGCGCTGGAAGATCGTCTGCAACGCGTGTGGCTGGGGAATTTGAGTTTTGGCCTGTCGCGGATGGATCTGCGCACCGGTGAGTTCATTCATTGGCCGTCCGATGGGCCTGAGCCAACGTCGGCGTTGTCGGCACCCGAATGGATCAGCGAGCATGGTGACACTGTCTGGATGGCCTTCATCGATATGGTGCAGCAGCGCGATCTGCGCAGCGGCAAGGTCTTGCAGCGGATTACCCAGCAAGACCTGCATGGCCTGCGCGCGATCGACATCCAACAGCTGGCGCAAGGCCCCGACGGACGCGTATGGGTGGCCGGCGAGGGCGGCATGTTCGCGTGGGACGACGCCTCGCACAATTTCGTGCCGGTGGCAGGGATGGAAGGAGCGCAAATCCAGGCATTTGCCAGCCCGTCTGCGGAGACGGTCTGGGTCTATCGGGCTTCCGGTGCAGAGCAATGGCAACAGGTTGCGGATCGCTGGACGCGGGTCCGTCAGGTGGGCGAGGCGGATGGGCTGAGCGGGTTCGATGCCTCTGCCATGCAGATCGACCCGCATGGCCGTGTCTGGATTTCCAGTTTGCGCGGGCTGTGGCGGATTGACCCCTCGGTGCACCCTGCGCGGGTCCGCAATATCGGCACGCGCGACGGCTTGACCAGTCAGGAGTTCATCCAGCATTGCCTGTTGATGTCCGGCGATACCTTGATCGGCGCAACCAGCGATGGCTCTACCGTGCTGCTGGATACCGCAATGCCGGACGTTGCGCCGTTTGTCCCAGCGTTGCAGCTGGAACATGTCAGCGTGCTGCGCAATGGCGCACGTATCGCCCTGCCAATGGATCGCCCGTTCCAGCTGGGCCCGGAGGACCGTCAGCTGCAGGTCGTCAGCCGCTTGTTGTCGTACAGCGACCCGCTCTCCAATCGGTATCGCAGCTTCCTGAAAGGCTTCGACACGGACTGGCAAACAACAGGCAACTCGGGCATCCGCGAATTCGCCAGCCTGCCTGCTGGCAACTATGAGCTCGCGCTGCAGGGCATCGATCCGCTGGGCAATCGCTCGCAGGTGCGTTCGCTGCAGTTTTCGGTCAGGCCGCCATGGTGGCGTAGCGATATCGGTATCGCGTTGATCTGTTTGTCGGGATTGCTGTTGAGCGCCTTGCTGGCTGCGGCCTATCGCCGGCGTATTCGTCTGCGCGCGCAATGGCAGCTGGCGCAACACAAACGCGAGTTGGCCGAGCAGGCGTCGCTGGCCAAGACGCGCTTTCTAGCAACGTTGGGCCACGAGGTGCGCACGCCAATGACCGGCGTATTGGGCATGAGCGAGTTGCTGCTGCAGACCCCACTGGATGGGCGCCAGCAAGGTTATGCGAGCGCGATCCAGCTGGCCGGTAAGCACCTGCTGCGTCTAGTCAACGATGCGCTGGATTTGGCCCGGATCGAAGCAGGCAAACTGCCACTGGATTACCGCGATTTCGATCTGCGTCAGTTAGTTGGGCAAGTGGCGGAACTGGTGCGCCCGAGTGCCGAGCAGAAGCAGCTGGCCTTCCACTGCGAGCTTGACGATGCATTGCCGCCGGCCTTGCATGGCGATGCCAGTCGCGTACAGCAGATCCTGCTGAATCTGCTGTTCAACGCAGTCAAGTTCACCGAGCGCGGGAGTGTCCACCTGCACATGACGGCGCTGCCGCAGCACACGCAGCAGGGCATCCGCGTGGAAGTGTGCGACACCGGGCCGGGCATGAGCGCCGAGCAGCGCGGGCGGCTATTCCAGCGTTTCGAGCAGGCCGAAGGCGCGCTCACGCTTGCACGGCACGGCGGCAGTGGCCTCGGGCTGGCGATCTGCCGCGAACTTGCGGCGGCCATGGGCGGCTCAGTGACGGTCAGCAGTGAGTTGGGGCAGGGCGCGTGTTTCGTGGTTGAGCTGCCGCTGCGCTGGGTGTCCACGTTACCCGCTGTCACGCCGTCTGCAGTGCGCGCACCGCCTCTGCACGCGCAGGCGCCGTTGCAGTTGCTGCTGGTGGAAGACGATGCGACCGTGGCGCAGGTGATCGTTGGCCTGCTGCAAACGCGGGGGCATCATGTCACCCATGTATTGCATGGTCTCGCAGCGCTGGCCGAGGTCAGTACGCGCAGTTTCGATGCAGGGTTGTGCGACCTGGATCTGCCCGGTCTCGACGGCGTAGCACTGGTGGCGCAGCTGCGCGCGCGCGGCGTGCGCTTCCCGATTGTGGCCGTGACCGCGCGTGCCGATGCCGATGCCGAACCGCAGGCGATGGCCGCAGGCTGTCATGGATTTTTGCGCAAGCCGGTCACCGGCGACCTGCTCGCGCAGGCGTTGGCGCGGGTGCTTGCCGACGTCGATAAGGGAGAGAGCGGCAGTGAGGCCGGCGGCGCGTAGGTCGGTGTGGAAGGCGGTCCAGGTGCGCACCAGGCGCGATGCGTTGGCACTGTCTGTCCGGCAGTGCAGACGGAAAACGTGCGGAGACCCCAACCCAACCAGTGTCACGCGCGCGCAGGCACCTGCGGCATGGTCAGGCCAAGAGGGTGGTCGCGCGCTGGGCTGGCTGCGACCGGCACTAGATCCACCACCACGCTGCCAGCCACCGTCTGCAGCCAATGAGTGCTGTGTACCGGGTACAGTGCAGTCCCAACAGGGGCGCGCGTGGGTGCACACGCGGCGATGGGGACAAGGATGACGATGAAGAGCGTGCTGTTGTCGGTGCTGGCAGCGCTACTGCTGTCGATCGGCCTGGATGCGGCGGCGGTGAATCAGATCGAGACCCCGCGCATGCGCCGGTTCGGTGCGGCCGAGGGCCTGCCCTCGCGCATGGTGCTGGCACTGGCGCAGGACCGGCAGGGCTATATCTGGGCGGCGACCAGCGATGGCCTGGCACGCTACGACGGCATCGGGCTGCAGGTATGGCAGCACGACCCGCATGTCGCCAGTTCGATCCCGGGCAACGAAGTGGAAACGCTGTTTGTCGATGATCGCGATCGGGTGTGGGTTGGCGTCAACGGCTCGCCAGTGAGCATGCTGGAGACCTCGCGCGCTGCATTTACCACATTTCCCAACGTCGGCGCAGCGTGCGATGGACAGGTCTGGGCGCTGGCGCAGGCACAAGGTGCGATCTGGATAGGAACCAGTCATGCCGGACTTTGCCGGCGCGAAGAAAGCGGCCGGGTGACGGCGTTCCGTGCCACCCTGGATGCGGCTGATGGACTGCCCAGCAACACCATCATGAGCATGGTGACCGATGCGCGCGGCCGGCTGTGGATCGGCACTGATAACGGGTTGGTGATGCGCGACGGCGAGCGCTTCGTGCGCATCGCGCCAGACCGGCTGAGGACGTCTGTTTTCAAGTTGAGCAAGGATGCCGACGGGACGTTGTGGGTCGGGACCAGCGAGGGGTTGTACAGGGTGACACCGGCTGGTGAGCTGGAGCGTGCGCCTTGGGCGGGGGCCGATGTCGTACGTGCCGCCACCGTGGTGCACGATGTGCACGGCGGTTACTGGATTGGTGCCGCCGATGGGTTCTTTCGGGTGGCGCCAGGAGAAGCCACGCTGCGCGTGATGGAAGGCGATCGTGGCAGCGGCTTTCTTACCGCACATAGCGGCGTGCTCGATGTGATGCAGGACCGCCAGGGCGGGCTATGGCTCGGGCTGATTTCGCAAGGCGTTGCGTATCTCCCGCCGGATTGGCGGCGGTTCTCCACCCTTTTCGAAAGCCAAGGCAAGCCGCTGGAGAGCTTGTACCTGGTCAACGCCGCCACCGACGGTGACAGCTTCCTGGTAACGACCGGCGAAGGGGTGTACCGGCTAGGCAATGACGGTGAGCTGGTGCCGGTACTGCACAGCGATGCATTGGGGGGCGGCACCGTGCAATCGGTGCTGCCGGCCGGGGACGGTCGTCTGTGGATCGCGCTGCGCGATGGCGTTATTCGGTATACCCCGGCGACGGGGAAGAAACGCAAGCTTGCGATGCAGATTGGCACTTCCGCCACGCATCGGGTGGAGCTGATGACGCCAGGCATCCATGGCGAGTTCTGGATTTCGATCGTGGAAGGTGGCGTGCAGCGACTTGCGGCGGATGGACGACTGCTGGCCACGTTCCGCTTCGGTACCGACCTGAGCGAAGTCGGCGGCATGGTGCAACAACTGACAGTGCGGCCGGATGGCACCGTCTGGGTCGCAGCCGGTGATGGCTTGTGGGTCTGGCAGGGCGAACGCTTTCGCGCTGTGATCAAGGACGCCACTTCAGAAGTCTATGCGCTGGCCTTCGTTTCGCCACGCGAGTTCTGGGTTGGGCGTTCCGGTGCGTTGGAGCGCTATGGTTGGGACGGGCAGCAGGCGCGCCTGCTGGAGCGGATTGGGCACGAGCACGGTCTGCCATCGACCGAGATACGTGGCCTGGCATTAGGCGGCGCTGACACGGTATGGGCCACAACCTCGCGTGGCCTGTTCGCTTACAAGCGCGGCCAGCCGCAGGTACGCCGCTTCGGTCCGCGCGACGGTCTGCCGGATAGTGAGTTCTCGATGCGTCCGCCGGCCATTGGTCCCAATGGCCAGGTGCTGGCGCTGACGACCAGCGGCATTGTCTTATTCGATCCATCGCGTCCGTATGCACCGGCGCCGTTGGCGCGTCTAGTGATCGAGTCGGTGCAGGTGCGGCGTAACGATGCGGAGCGTCCGCAGACGATGGCGCATAACGGGCCAGTGATCCTGCAGGCGCGCGATCGCGATCTGCGCATCAGCGCGCGGCTGTTGTCGTTCGTCGATCCCGCCTCTGCGCATTATCGCTATCGTGTGACTGGCTACGACGAGGGCTGGGTGGAGCAGGGCGCCAGCGGCGAGCGCGTGGTCTCGCGGTTGCCGCCGGGCGATTACCGCATCGACGTGCAGGCGCGTGCCGGCGATGGCGACTGGGTCGCCGCACCAGCGCTGCAAGTGCAAGTACGGCCGCCGTGGTGGTTGAGCAAGGCCGCGCAGCTGGCGGCGGCAGTGCTGTGCATGCTGCTGCTGTGCGTGTTCATTAGGGCCAGGAGAAAACGCGCGCGACGTCAACAGGAGTGGGTGCTGGCCCGGCAACGACAACAGCTTGCCGAGCAGGCGTCGATCGCCAAATCGCATTTCCTGGCAACGCTCGGCCACGAAGTGCGTACACCCATGACCGGCGTGCTTGGCATGAGCGAGCTGCTGCTGGCCACGCCGTTGAATGCCAAGCAGCGCAGCCATGTCGATGCGATCCGTAATGCCGGCACGCATCTGCTGCGGTTGGTCAACGATGCACTGGATCTGGCGCGCATCGAAGCAGGCAAATTGGAGCTGGTGCAGCAGCCCTTCGACCCCGCGCAGCTCACTCAGGAACTTGCCGATTTCATGCATCCCATCGCCGACGCGCGCGGCTTGCGTTTTCAGTATCGCAATCGGTTGTCCACGCAGCTGGTCGTGGTGGGCGACGCCACGCGCGTACGTCAGATCCTGATCAACCTGCTGGGCAATGCGATCAAGTTTGCCGAGCGTGGCGAAGTGTCGCTGACCCTCGGTCAGCACGGCGACATCTTGCGCTTCAAGGTGCGCGATGCCGGCCCCGGCATCGGTCCGGAACAGCAAAAGCGCTTGTTCCAGCGCTTCGAGCAAGGCGAGGGCGCGCGCACCAGTTTGCGTTATGGCGGCAGTGGACTGGGACTGGCGATCTGTCAGGAACTCACCGTGGCGATGAAAGGCCGAATTCGCGTGCGTAGCCGGCTGGGGGTCGGTACTCAGTTCACCGTCGATTTGCCGTTGCCGATCGATCGTTCCGGCACGCGTATCGCCACCGGTCAGGTGCAGGCGCTTGCAGGCGAGCCATTGCGCATCTTGCTGGTGGAAGACGACCCGACCGTGGCCGAGGTAATCAGTGGCCTGTTGATCAATCGAGGCCATCGCGTGGTGCATGCCGCGCATGGGCTGGCGGCATTGTCGGAAGCGGTGGATGGCGGTTTCGACGTCGCGCTACTGGATCTGGATCTTCCTGGGTTGGACGGTTTCGCCCTTGCATCGCAACTACGCCAGCTCGGTCACTGCTTCCCGCTGCTGGCAGTCACGGCACGCGCCGACAGCGCCGCCGAAACCCAGGCGCAGGCAGCCGGCTTCGACGGATTCCTGCGCAAGCCGGTGACCGCGGATTTGCTGGTGGAAGCAATCGCGGCCGCACGCGGTGCGAAAAATGCACGAGCGGTAGTCGCTGATGGCGCTGCATCAGGCGTATTCGAGTGAGGCAAGGCGTGCTTGCTCACGCACGGCGCGACCCGCACTATGCGGCGACCTGCAGTGAAATTTTTATGTCACGCCTACGCCTTGGTCCCGCTTTCGGTCACAACCTTGTTGCACTCTGGCTAGTTCTATTGATCACAGCGGTGCCCGTGTTTGCCTCCGCGGCAGTACCAACCACTCCTGTGCCGATCCAACTCACTGTGGCCAACGGACTGCCTTCCAACACGGTGAACGACTTTGCCGAGGACAAAAACGGCTACCTATGGCTGGCAACGGCCGATGGTCTGGCCAGGTTCGATGGGCGGAGTTACCGCATCTGGCGAATGGAAGACGGGCTGACAGATAACTATGTATGGGCTGTAGGAGTCGACGCCGAAGACGGGCTGTGGGTCGGTTTAAATGACGGTGGTGTAGGTGTTCTGGATCCTAAACGGCGCACATTCAAGGCTTTAAAGAGCAAACATTTTCCTGAGCTAAGTCACCTTACCGTGTGGACGATCGCGCAGACGCCCGATGGCGACCTATGGTTTGGAACATCTAGAAGCGGGGTTTATCGGCGGCGCCCGAATGGCAGCATTCAGCACTTTATGTTTGAGGCAAGCGATGCGCATAGTCTGCCGTCTGACCGAGTGACTGCATTACGGGTTACAGCTGACGGGGTACTTTGGATTGGAAGCAATGGAGGCCTCGCAAGATGGAATGGAGTTTCTTTCGATCGTAAGGCGTTGCCAGGTGATAGTCAGGTTTCTAACGGGTTACGCCTTGGTTCCAGCGGTGACTTATGGGTTACCGACAGCAATAACGGGCTGTATCGACTGGACTCTAGCGGGAATTTTGTTCCGCATCCTTGGCAGCATGCAAACGGCGGCCAGGACGTCATAGGCATGTTGTTGCATGATCGACGCGGGCACAATTGGTTGGACACGATGTCCGGTCTGGGCATCTCGGACGGTGCGCAGGTCCAAAATGTGCCGGTCTATAGCTTGTCGGCACATGGACTAGTCAAGCCGAGTTGGGCAAGTGCCTACGAGGATCGCGAAGGTGGCCTGTGGTTTGCCAGTCTCAGTGGCGGACTATGGCATCTGCCGCCGAAGTGGGACACTTTTTCAGTGTTGTCGTACCACGCTGACGATCCGCATTCGATGGCGAATCCTCTTGTAGGAGCCACGGCGGTGTCGGCATCCGGTGGATTATGGATTGCCGGCACGCGTGGCGCGTTAGAACGCTTGGATCCAGTTACCGGCAAGTTGGAACGTCACCTTCGTCCTATTTCAGGGATGCGTTGGCCCACGCGTATCTTGGAGAGCGGACGTGGCTATGTCTGGATTGGGTTGGCAGAATCTCTGGTGCGTTATGACCCGCGTACCCGACAAAGAAAGCGCTGGTCACTGTCCACAGAGCGCTATGTCGAGGCTGACATGGTGACACCTGACCTCATGGCCTTGGATGCACGCAGTCAACTTTGGATTTCCTTGAATAAGATGGGCTTCCAGATTCGTGATGAAGAAGGTCGGCTTATTCGTGAAATGGAGCAGGGCAAGCATGGGCTGGATAACTCCAATGCCTACGATCTAAAACTTGGCCCCGATGGGCAAATGTGGCTTGCCAGCACGACTGGCCTACAGCGTTGGGATCCAAAGACAGATGCTTTCGTCCTGGTACAAGGCGCGCCTTCCTCAACGAATTATGTAGTCCGTTTCACCGACTCGGGTGTGGTGTGGATCGGACTGATGGGCGAGCTGCGGCGCTATCTCTGGGATGGCACACGACTTACACATCTGGACACCATTGGCGGAGCGCAGGATTTCCCCATGGTGGCACCGAACGGGCTTGTAGTAGATGCCGCAGGCGTGGCCTGGGTGTCGAGTGCGCGCGGTCTGATCAGAGTGGACCCCGCTAGCAAGATGGTGCGGATCTACGGTGTGCATGACGGGCTTCCCAATCAAGAATTTCTGGGAGGCACGCTTGTCCAAGCAACGGGTGGGCAGATTCTAGGCGGAACCCCTGATGGTGTTGTGCTGTTTGATCCGGCCAAAATGCGTCCAAGTACGCGTCAGCCACCCCTGTTGATTGAGCGGGTTGGGGTGCGTCGCGGCGAGCGCGGACTGGATGTGACTGGCGTGGAGCCGCTGCGACTGCAGGACGGCGATCGCGACCTGCATATCGTCGCGCGCATGCCGACCTTTACGCATTCGGAGTCAACCAGCTATCGCTTTCGTTTGAGCGGCTACGACCCGGACTGGATCGACGTTGGGCCCAGTGGCGAGCGCTTGTTCTCGCGGCTGCCTTCTGGTCGTTATACGTTGGAAGTACAGGGGCGCACTGCAGACGGCATCTGGTCGGCGAGCCAAACATTGCGTTTTCAGGTGTTGCCGGCTTGGTGGCTATCGCCGTGGGGTTTAAGCCTGCTGGCCTTGCTGACTTTGTGCGTGATTGTTGCGGCCATCTTGTTGTATCGGCGTCGTCTCCGTCGCTTGACTGCCTGGCAGTTGGCGGTGCACAAACAGGAAGTGGCCGAGCAAGCCTCTTTGGCCAAGACCCGTTTTCTCGCAACGCTTGGTCACGAAGTGCGCACGCCGATGACCGGCGTCTTGGGCATGAGTGAGCTGCTGCTCAAGACGTCGTTGGATATCAAACAGCGCAGTTACACCGAGTCGATCCGCCGCGCGGGCGCGCATCTGCTGCGGCTGGTCAACGATGCGTTGGATCTTGCGCGCATCGAATCCGGACGGCTGGAACTGGATCTGCAACCATTTTCAGTGCGTCAGCTCTTGGCCGAAGTCGAAGCCTTGATGGCGCCATTGGCGCAGGAACGTGGCCTGCGCTTCAGCCTGGAAATTGGGTTGCTCGGCGACATCACCGCCAGCGGCGATTCCACCCGCATCCGGCAGATTCTGCTCAATCTGCTCAATAACGCGATCAAATTCACCGAGCGTGGCGTGGTCGGTTTGAAGTTGACCACGCTCGGTTCCTATCAAGGCCTGCGCTTTGAAGTGGCTGACACGGGTCCTGGCATTAACGCCGAACAGAAAGCGCGCCTGTTTCAGCGCTTCGAGCAGGGCGATGGTGCGAGGACGACTTCACGCTATGGTGGCAGTGGTCTGGGCTTGGCGATCTGCCAGGAGCTGGCGATGGCAATGGGCGGGCAGATCGAGGTGATCAGCCGACTCGGTGCGGGGACGCGCTTTGTGGTGGATCTGCCCCTGCGCTGGGTGGCGTCCAATGCCACGCTCGACAACGGGCCTGCGCATGCCGATACGGCCGTCGAACCGCAGCGCATCCTATTGGTGGAAGATGACCCGACCATTGCCGAAGTCATCATTGGCCTGCTGTTTGGGCAGGGACATTCCGTGGTGCATGCACCGCACGGCCTGGCGGCGTTGACAGAGGCGGCCGACAACACCTTCGATCTGGCGTTGCTGGATCTGGATTTGCCCGGCCTGGATGGGTTCGCGCTGGCACGGCAACTGCGCGCTTTCGGCTACCAGATGCCGTTGATCGCCGTGACTGCACGCTCCGATGAGGTCGCCGAACCGAATGCACGGGAAGCAGGCTTCGACAGTTTCCTGCGCAAGCCACTCACCGGCGACATGCTGGCCGACACCATCGCCGAGGCGTTACGCAGCAAGCGATAACACGCTGTGCGGATGCCCTGTCATCGAAGCTGGCGCCAATTGGGGGGCATGCGATGCGTTCTTCCGGTGACGGGGTGTCGAGCCGCGATGCAAGGTCGCGATCATTTCGAGCGGCCAGAAGGTCATCTGAGGGAAATGCACTGTTGGGTCCGCTGCGCGCCACCATTGCGGGATGGCGCGGGCTTGCCGATGACGCGACCGCAAACTTCCTGGGGCCGAGCGCAGACGCAGCGGCACGCACAGAGACGGGCTTGCCCGCACCGCCTGTGGCCCGCACTATGCGCCGACTTGTTGTGAAGTTGATCCGGTGCGCCTTCTATCCCGCTTGCCCCATTGGCTGCTCGCTGTGTTCTGGGTGTGCCTGTGTCTGGCAGTGCTTCCAGTGCAGGCGCGGACGCCCGCAACACCTGTCCCCATTCAGTTGACGATTGCTGACGGACTGCCGTCCGACACGATCAATCAATTGGCCGAAGACAAGCAGGGGTATCTGTGGCTTGCCAGTGATGATGGGTTGGCCAGGTTCGACGGCCGCAACTACCGCATCTGGCGGATGGAAGATGGCCTGACCAGCAATGTCGTCTGGACCATCTGTGTCGATGCCCACGATCGGGTGTGGATGGGCTTTGAGGATGGCGGCGTTGGCTATCTGGAAGCGAACACGCGCACGTTCAAACGCCTGGAAGATCCACATTTCCCGGAACTACGCGACGCGACCTTGTGGTCATTGGCACAGACGCCGGACGGCGATATCTGGATCGGCACTGCCAAGCAAGGCCTCTATCGGTACCGCTCCGATGGACGGATGCAGCACTTTTCTGCCAAGGCCGCAGATCTGGCGAGCTTGCCGTCCGACAATGTGGTGGGTCTCGAGGTTGCACCCGACGGCGCACTGTGGATCGGCACCTGGGGCGGGCTCGTGCACTGGGATGGTCGACGCTTGGAGCGCGTGCCGTTGCCGGGCCCGTCCCAGGCAGTCAACAGGTTGTACAAAGAGTCCGACGGCAAGGTGCTATGGGTTGCCGATTTTGATGGCAATACAGTCCAGTTCAATACTGTCGGGCCGCCCACGCCTCGTCCCTGGCACAGCGTCACGGCCACGCCGCAGGTCAAAGGCGTGCTGCTGCGCGATCGCGTTGGGCGCTATTGGCTGGATACCGATACCGGCCTTGGGATGAGCGCCGGTGGCGGCGCCGTCGAACGCGTGCCGGTCTACAGTTTTTCGGCGCACGGCCTGGTCAACCGGAACTGGATTACCGCTTACGAGGACCGCGAAGGAGGGCTGTGGTTCGCGAGTCTGGAGGGCGGGCTGTGGCATCTGCCTCCGCGTTGGGACACCTTCGCCCTGTTCTCGCACCGCGCGGATGACCCGCAGTCCCTCGCCAATCCCTCGGTCGTTGCGACAGCCCCTTCGCGCACGGGCGGGATCTGGCTGGTCGGTACACGCGGTGCGCTTGAGCACTTCGATCCGGTCACCGGCCGCATCGAGCGACATCTGGCCCCGATCGATCCAGAACGCGTTCCCGACACCGTCATTGAAAGCACACTGGGGAAGGTCTGGATCGGTGTACAGGGCACGCTGGTTCGGTACGATCCGCGGACACGCGAGGTCAAGCGCTGGCCGCTGCTCAAGCACATGCAAGATCCCGCAGCCGACCCCGAGATTGCGGGCAGGCCGGGCAGGATGGCCGAGGATGCGCAAGGACGCATCTGGGTCGCATTGCTGACGCACGGGGTGCAACTCTGGAGCAGCGAAGGCCAACTGCTCAGAACGATCGACTATGCAAGCCACGGGCTGAAAGCGCTGACCGTCCTGGATATGCGGACCGGGCCGGATGGACAAATCTGGCTGAGCAACAATGCCGGACTGTGGCGATGGGATCCGCATGCCGACCAGTTCGTTGCGGTGCGTGGCGTGCCGTCCCTGCCGACCTATGTGTTTCGCCAGGGCGAGGGGGGCATTGTCTGGGTTGGGTTGGCAGGGAAACTACAGCGCTATCTTTGGGACGGCAAGCAGCTCACGCTGCTGGATACGGTGGGGAAGGACCAGGAGTTTCCGAAGGTCTCGCCGACCGGCCTGGTGGTCGATGCCGGCGGCGTGGCCTGGGTCTCCAGTCATCGTGGCCTGATTCGGGTCGATCCCGGCAGCAAGCTGGTGCGTTTGTATGACGTACACGATGGTCTTCCCACCTCGCCCCTGCAGGTGGCGACTTTAGTGCAGGCAAACACGGGGCAGATCCTGGGCGGCACGTCCGATGGCATCGTGGTGTTCGATCCAGCCACGATGCGCCCGAATTCACGTCGACCCCGGTTGCTGATCGAACGTGTCAGCCTGCGACGCGGTGAGCGCGAACTGGATGTCACCGGCAAGGCGCCACTGCAAGTGCAGGACGGCGACCGCGACCTGCATATCGTTGCGCGGATGCCCACGTTCACCAATCCCGAATCCACGAGCTACCGCTTCCGTTTGAGCGGCTACGACCCGGACTGGATCGATGTGGGCTCCACTGGCGAGCGCCTGTTCTCGCGTCTGCCTTCAGGGCATTACACGCTGGAAGTGCAGGGGCGCACTGCCGATGGCATCTGGTCTGCGAGCCAGGCATTACGTTTTCAGGTGTTGCCGCCATGGTGGCTGTCGCCGTGGGGTTTGAGTTTGCTCGCTTTGCTGACCATGTGCCTGATTGCTGCGGCCACCTTGTTGTACCGCCGTCGACTGCGTCGCTTGAACGCCTGGCAGTTGGCGGTGCACAAACAGGAACTGGCCGAGCAAGCCTCTTTGGCCAAGACCCGTTTTCTCGCAACGCTCGGCCACGAAGTGCGCACGCCGATGACTGGCGTTTTAGGTATGAGCGAATTGCTGCTCAAGACATCGCAGGATGCAACGCAGCGTAGCTATACCGAATCGATCCGTCGCGCGGGTGCGCATCTGTTGCGGCTGGTCAACGATGCGTTGGACCTGGCCCGCATCGAATCCGGACGGCTGGAACTGGATTTCGAGCCATTTTCGGTGCGTCAACTCGTGGCCGAAGTGGAAGCGCTGATGGCACCGTTGGCGCAAGAGCGCGGCCTGCGTTTCAACCTGGAAATCGGTTTGCTCGGCGACATCACCGCCAGCGGCGATTCCACCCGCATCCGGCAGATTCTGCTCAATCTGCTCAATAACGCGATCAAATTCACCGAGCGTGGCGTGGTCGGTTTGAAGTTGACCACGCTCGGTTCCTATCAAGGCCTGCGCTTTGAAGTGGCTGACACGGGTCCTGGCATTAACGCCGAACAGAAAGCGCGCCTGTTTCAGCGCTTCGAGCAGGGCGATGGTGCGAGGACGACTTCACGCTATGGTGGCAGTGGTCTGGGCTTGGCGATCTGCCAGGAGCTGGCGATGGCAATGGGCGGGCAGATCGAGGTGATCAGCCGACTCGGTGCGGGGACGCGCTTTGTGGTGGATCTGCCCCTGCGCTGGGTGGCGTCCAATGCAACGCTGGGCGGCGAAGTGACGCATGTTGGCAACGCGGTCGAACCGCAGCGCATCCTGCTGGTGGAAGACGACGCGACGATCGCGGAGGTCATTATCGGCTTGCTGCGTGCGCAGGGGCATTCGGTCGTGCATGCACCGCACGGCCTGGCGGCGTTGACCGAGGCGGCCGACAACACCTTCGATCTGGCGTTGCTGGATCTGGATCTGCCCGGGCTGGATGGGTTCGCGCTGGCGCGGCAACTGCGCGTATTCGGCTACGAGATGCCGTTGATCGCCGTGACCGCACGCTCCGATGAAGCCGCCGAGCCGAACGCACACGAAGCCGGCTTCGACAGCTTCCTGCGCAAGCCGCTCACCGGCGACATGTTGGCCGACACCATCGCCGAGGCGTTGCGGCGTGCGGGCCCACGCGACGGTCTCTAGCCGCCACGGATGCGTGACATTGCGCTGCCGCTACTCGGCAACCGCTTCGACTTCCTTGGGATGCGGTCGCGTCTCGGCCAGCTGCCAGAAGATCAACGTCGACGACAAGGTGATACCGCCGACGCACAGGAAGGTGGCATGCAGCGCTGCGGTGGCTCCATGCGTGTCGCCCAGATGCGTGTTGAAAGCGGCCAGCAAGCTACCCGCTGCTGCTGCGCCGAAACCGGTGGACAGCATCATCACCATCGATAGCAAGCTGTTGCCGGGGCTGGCTTGGTCGTGGCCGAGGTCGCGCAGTGTCACGGTGTTCATGACGGTAAATTGCAGCGAATTCACCGCGCCGAAGCAGGCCAGTTGCACCAGGCGCAGCCACAGCGGCTGGCCGATATCGATCAACGCAAAGCTGGCCATGGCCATGCCCACCAAGACGGTGTTGAGCATCAGCACGCGCCGATAGCCGAAGCGTCCCACCAGTTTGACCGCCGCGCGTTTGGAGGCCATGCCGGCCAACGCCACTGGCACCATCATCAGCCCCGCATTCATCGGGCTCATGCCCAGGCCCACCTGCAATAGCAACGGGATCAGAAACGGCATCGAGCCGCTGCCCACACGTGCGAACAGGTTGCCCAGAATACCGATGCGGTAGCTCGCTACCTTGAACAGCGCCAGCGGAAACAGCGCATTGGTGGTGTTGCCGGCATGCAGCCAGTAGCCGGCCAGTGCGGCAAGTCCGCCGATCGCCAGCAACATCACAAACGCATGGCGCAGGCCGAGTTCGGAGATGCCATCCAGGGCCAGCGACAATGCCACCATGCCGAACGCCAGCATCAGGTAGCCAACCAAGTCGAAACGCTTGCGTGCATCGCCATAGTGATCCGGCATGATCTTGAGCGCGGCAATAAACCCGATCACCCCGATCGGCAGATTGATCAAGAACACCCAGTGCCACGAGGCGACTTCGACCAGCCAGCCACCCAAGGTCGGGCCGATCAGTGGGCCGATCAGCGCGGGGATCGCGATGAAGCTCATCGCACGCAGGAAGTCTGCGCGTGCCACCGTCTTGAGCACCGCCAGCCGTCCGACCGGCAGCAACATCGCGCCGCCGATGCCTTGCACCACGCGTGCGGCAACCAGCTGCGGCAGGTGTTGTGCGGCTGCGCAAAGCAGCGAACCCAGGGTGAACACGATGATCGCGGCAAGGAAGGTGCGCCGCGTGCCGAAGCGATCTGCAATCCAGCCCGACGCGGGGATAAACATCGCCACTGCCAGCGCATAACTGAAGACCACCGACTGCATCTGCAGCGGACTTTCGTGCAGGCTGCGCGCCATCGACGGCAACGCCGTATTGACGATGGTGGCATCCAGCATCTGCATGAAGATGGCCAGCGACACCAGCCAAAGCAACGGCTTGATGGCGTCGTAGGCGCGCAAGGCGGGGGCAGGCTGAGACATGGGTATCGCCAACGTGAGGACAGCACATTATCCCCGCCGCATTGTGCAGAAAGTCGCAACGAGGACGGTCCCATTGCTTTCGTCCGTCACAGCGATGCATCGGCAACGAATGAGACACGCCGCACCTAATTGAATGTCAGGCCCGCCGCGCGGCATGAATCGTCGGGACGAAGATCCGGGGGCGTGCTAATGCCCGGCTTGGCTTGCAACAACTGATTGATTCGCTGGCGAATCTCTCGTGTCTCCAACCGGTCTAGGCAAGGCGAGCGAGTGCTCACCTTGCGTGCGCTGGATGGATCGGGCAGGAGGCGGGGAGACCGCTGAGATAACCAAGCGCACTTGATCTCTTGGAGCTTTGCCGACGGTCTGGTCAGGGATGGCGCGACTTGGGTATGGCCGCCTTCAGAGCGCGCCAATTATCAGGTCGGACATTCCATGGAAAAGCAGGTGTTCAATGTATTACAGCGTGCCTTTCTCGCGCGCGATCCCTTAACCACAACGCTCGCCAAGATCGCTGCAGAGCTGTCGCAGAGCGACATCTTGAACGGCGCGGCATGTGCGTTTGTCGAGGAGAAGGACAGCAATCGGTCGGCTTCGGACGTTGCGAACATGCAGGGAAGCTTGACCCGGTGCTTTCCCGTCCAACATGCGCAGCAGGTTCTCGGCCGATTGACAGTGACGCTGGCGCACGGCGGTATGACCACACAAGCGATGACGCTATGTCGGCAGATTGCAAAATGTTGTGCCTACCTGATCAAGCGCGATGCCGCACGGGCGTTGGCGGAAGATCGGTTCGCTCGATCACTGCGGATTACAGGCATTTCCGAAGAAGTCTGGATGATCGATGCGTTCGTCGAGCAGGCCGCAGACAGTCGCTTGCCAGTCATCGTGCACGGCGAGTTCGGTACCGAGAAGGAGGCAGTGGCCTTCTTGTTGCATGCGGCATCACCTTGGCGACAGTGGCCGTTCGTCGTGGTCGACTGCATCCATCCTGCCGGTGCGCCGGCAGAGTGGTGCGAGCGCGCCGCGGGAGGAACCTTGTTCCTGCAGGGCGTTGATGAGCTCGACGACGCGCTGCAACGCCAGTTGGCCGGGCATCTTCCGTGCGGGGACGGTCCATGGCCCACGTCGGGCGGCGAGGCCGCGTGCCGCGTGATCGCCTCCACGACCGCCAATCTCTCGCGTCGCGTGCGTGCGCAGCGCTTTTCTCGTGCGTTGTTGTCGCAACTGGATGTCCTGACCATCGCGCTTGCTCCCTTGCGAAACCGCCGGGCAGACATCGGCTTGCATGTCGAGCGCTTGCTGGATCGCCATGGCCTGGATCCCCTTCAGCTGATCACCGAGCCGCTGATGGACGCCTTGACCCACTACCCGTGGCCAGAAAACCTCCAGGAGCTGGAACGGGTGATGCTGCGCCTGGCGGTCATGACTGGCGGCAGGCCGATCGGCAGCGTCGACATCCAACGTCACGCCCCGCGCCTGGTGGAAGGCCGGGAGCAAGAAACCCCGCGCGATCTGCGCTCAACGATGCCGCCACAGGCCGATCGCTCGGCCGAGACCGCGCCGCCAGAAGCGCCTGTCGACTGGATAGACGGCCTCCCGCATCGTCCCCGTCAGCGCCTCGCCAGCCTGCACGACGCACTACGGCGTGCCCTGGTGCATCTGGGCGAACACTACGCCGAACCGCTGACCCTGGGCGATCTGGCCAGGCAGGCGCACGTCAGCCAGTCGCATCTGGGCTTCCTGTTCCGCGACGAACTGGGCACCCCGTTCAAACCGATGCTGCAGCAGCTACGCATCGAAAAAGCCAAGGAATTGCTGCAGCGGCAACGCAAGCTGCGCATCACCGAAGTGGCACTGAAGGTCGGCTTCGGCGACCTGAGCCATTTCGAGAAGAGCTTCCGGCGGCTGGTGGGGGTGAGCCCGCGTCAGTTCCGTAATGCCGGCGCACGAGGCGGGTCGTCACCGGTCTAGGCGTTAGGTAGCAGTGTCTTGATGGTTTCGTGCTGCTTGGACAGCAGATCACGCAGCACGAACTCTCCAATCAGTGCAGCAGCTGCCTTGCGCTGACCGTCAATGTCTGGGAGCGCCGCATATGTATTGGCGCGATCGGACGGGCTTGAATAGAAGGGTGCCTGCGCCTCAGTGGCGGTGGTGAGAGTCAAAAACGCGACGGCCGTTTTTGCGAACGGCGGCTTCTTGTTGTTGACGAACACCACCAGCGTGCACTCGTAGCTGATGCCTCCCACCCTTGGCGTGTTGTGTGGTTGGGCCAGGATGTTGACGTCTTCGCCGAGCCAGTGTCCGACGGCTTGCTCGAATGCGGCAATGTCCAGCCCTCGTAGCTGTTTATGGGTCACCCGTGCCACCGCCGCCATGTCCACGCCGGAAAAACGTAGTCGGTCAATTGCCAGATATGGGCTCTGGGCGAGGATGCTCATCAACTGGAGATCGTCGCTGAAAGCAGCCGAAAGCACGACCGGCGCGGTGAAAGACGCCGACAGCAGCGTGAGCAGGGTGCCGGTGCCATAGCGTGCGGCAAGGATGCGCGTGCGCGTTGCATCGGTGGGTTGCCCGTTGACGTAGTCCGGTGCGGCTCCCAACGTGCGTGCACGCACCGACGCCATTAACGCGTTTATCAGCGCGGTGGCGTCGTCTCCAGCTTGCCCGACGTGTCTGCCCGCCATTGCATCGAGCACGTCTTGAAAATGCCGCAGTTGCGCTCTGGACGCGTACCAGGCGTGGATGGCGGCCACACGTTCGCGTCGCTTGGCCTCCTTGTGTGCGCCCAATGCGAGCGGGTCGCTGGCGATCTCGCACAACATCAGCAGATTTTCGCGTAGATGATAATCCAGGTCCGGGAGCGGCAATTGCCAGCGCTCCTGCGTGCCGCCGGCAGTGGCGATGGTGAGGTGGGCGTTTTCCATCTCCGACCAGATCGCGATCGCTTCGATCGTGTCGCGACGCGGCAGGCTCACGTCGATCAATTCCATGAGTATGCCGCGTGGACTTGCCGGTTCCGAAACAATCCGGTCGGCATAGGTTTCCATGAGGGTGGCGTGCCAGGTGTAACCCAGGCGATAGAGCACGAATGGCTTGATTCCGTCGTTCAGCACGATGCCTGGCGGGGATGGTGTATCGCGCTCGCCGATCTTGGCGATCTCTACGCCGGTATAAGCGGAAAGGCCGGTGCGGTCACGTTCGAAGACCCGGCGTAATGTCTGCGGCGCGTCACAGGTGACCAAGCACCGCACGTCGACTGCGTTCGGACTCCATTGCGCACGTGGAATTGGGTAAAGCTGTTCTGACAGAGGAGATTCGAGGGCCGTCAGCAGACTGAGCTCAAAGGCGATGAGGACGCCGACCTTCCGCATCTCATCGACGACGATGTCTTCAATTTCCGCATGCAGTGCATCCTGCACGGATGTGGGAAGCCAGGGGTCGATCGCGACCTGCGTGTCCCAATCCGAGCTTCCCGAATCGAACAGGTGCTGGTCCTGCCCTTGCAATAGGTCGATGCATGCTGTGAATGCATTGCCTCCTTTGATGTAAAAGCGTGCCAGCGGCTGGTCGTCGCGCAACATGAATCGCTCGCGCACCGCGATGCATAGACCGGCGATCCGATCCTGGATGGTGCCCAATGCCTGGATCACCGCAGAGCGCACGTTGGGATAGCGCGCCGCGTCGTTGATCCGTTTGGTCAACTCGCCGCTGATCGCACGGCGCAGTTGTTCTTGTTCGGGAGATTCCTTCATGGCGTGGCCTCGGCTCGCAACGGGTGGAGAGTGCGTTTGCTCAGGGAGCGCTTGGATCTGCAGCGTTGGAATAATTGAGATCGATCTGCAAACCGTCACAGGGCGTTCCTGGTAGCGACAGCACCGCGTTTTGCTCGCACTGCCAGAGTGCAGCTTGCGCATAACCGCTGCCGGCCGGGTCGGATGCGGTCAACGTCTGGATGTCGCCGGCGTAGGTGTGGGTATTGGCATTTGCAACGCGCCAGGCCCAGATCTGCAGCGCTGGCCCCGGCGCGAGTGCGGCAACTAGGCTGGCGGCCAGCACGTGCGAGCAATACAGGCCTGGCGCATAGCCGGCAGCGACCAGTGCGGCTATCCAAGCGCGGATGTAGGCGACTCCGTCGGGACTGGGGTGGCCGCCGTCTTCCCAGTCCAGATAGACCGCCGCACCAAAGGGAAAGCCCTCTCGATTGGCCAGGACGGCTGCGTTTGCGCCGTCTAGGCTGCCCTGTGCTGCAGTCACGGTGTGCGAGCCCGGTCCGGTGGTCTGCTGGCCCAGGTAGACCGGCGCCAGCCCCCACCCATTGGCGACCAGTGTTGGCCGCCATCCCATCCAATCTGTATCGGCATGGCTAGGTGCCGGCGCAAGGTAATAGCCGCACCATGCCAGGGCGGTATTCGCCTTCAACCAGGCGAGCGCGGGCAGTCCTGGAAAGCGGGCGGTATCGAAGCCGATGTGGAACGTCATGGTGAAACTCCCGCGTCTGGAAAAGGAGGGGGAAGCGTGCAGTCAGACAATGGCTTGCAGATGCAATGCGATCTGCTCGTACCAATCGATGGCTTGGCGTGGGTAGGCCTCCCAGCCACTGCTGCTGCGAATCAAGTGCGCCGAGCTGCGTGCTGGCGGATAGGCGATGCCTGCGGTGATGCATGCCCCTTCCATGAGGGCAGGGGCCGACAGGGTTTGGGGGATACCCAGATAGTCGGTCAGTTTCGATTTATTGACACATCGCATAGACGCGATTTCCCAATCGCAGATCCCACTTCCGCGTGGCCGACTGCCGCTCGCGCCTGCGGCGGTGGCCTGGTTGATGGCTGTCACGATGGAACCCAGATCGCGCGTGGTCTGGAAACACACCAGGTGAAACAACTCACCATGCGTGTCGGTCAAGTCAACCGGTGGATCGCACGGGAAGTCACTTACATCGTCGAGCGAAAAGCCGGTTTCCTCGGCAAACTCGCGCCGCGCAGCCGCCTCGGGAGATTCGCCGTCGTGGATGCCGCCACCAGGCAATGCCCACTGACCTGCTTGATTGACGATGGTCGGTAGCTGGCTATCGGCCCAACTGGCGATGTTGCGTGCGATCGCCTCTGCCTGCGCACGTGGCGCATTCCACTGCAAGGGATTGCTGACGGAAGCGGGGATGCTGGATGCAAGCGTGTCGGTATCGGTTCTGATGTTCGGAGCAAGCGCAACGGCTGGTCGGCGTGCAGTCGTTACGTCAATGAGGTTTCTGACGGCAAATAACACGTTGTCTGCAATCAGCTTTCCGTCGTGCGTAGTGAGGCATGTGTTCCTTGCAACATCGAGTGCGTTTGCCGCGTCGGGAAAAGCGGGGCTACCGTCGCGCAAGACGTCGCTCGCTGCCCGGTAGGCGCTACTTAGATGCGCATGGACATTGGTCCAATCCGGAACGGGATTGGCGTTGACCTTGCACACCAGCGTAAGTGCTTCCATCGCCAGGACAAGCGCCGCGTACGGCGCCCACCACTTGTTGAAATTGCGTTTGCGTGCAATCAGATAGTTGCCGGCTCCGTCCGTCACCGCCGCATAGACCTGTGGCATGCCATCAGTTCCGGTCCGGCGTCGATGGGCGCGACACTTCCGGCGGCGGCGAGTCGGGTGTGCCGGCGCTCATCGCCTGCTCGGCCTGTTGCGCGGCGGCGACCGCAGCGGCAGCGGCCTGGTCGGCCTGCTGCAAGGCCTGCGCTGCGCTATCGACTTCCCGGCCGTAACCAGCTGAGGCGATCGCGGCGTTCGCGGCCTGCATGGCCGCCTGCACGGCCATGTCGGCCGCGGCCATGGCCTGGTCGACCTGGGCTTGCGCCGCCTTGAGTGCGGCCTCGGCCTGCGACAACGCAGGCGATTGCGCCGCAGAGGCGGCGGTCTGTGCCGGAGGCGTGGGTTGGGTATTGTCGGACATGCGGATATCTCCTGAAGTGGAAGCGGGATGGAGCGGGGCAACCGCGTCGGTGTGCGGTGGCTGGATCGGGACCGTGAGCGGTGGGATATCGGTCGGGCGCTGCGCTGCGAGAGCGCGCAGCATTTCGCCAAGTGCGTGTTCGGCTTGCGTCATGCCCTGGCGTGCGGCAGCCAGGGCGGCTGCGCGTCCTGCATGCACTGCGTCGCGAGCCGCGTCGGCGGGGCTGATCGCAAGCGGGGCGTGGTCGGTGGCTGCGGCAAGCGAACTTGATGCGTTCACTCCCAGTCCTCCGTGTCTGCAACTTGCGGAGTGCTGGTGGGTACGTGTACGACTGCGGCACCGAAATCGCGGAGCGAAATGACGCCACCGTTGACCTGCAGCAGCGCCGCTAGAGAGTCGTTCTGCATGGCGAACACGCAGCTGTTGCCATCCTGGCCCAGCACGCCACGGCTGGGCCGGTTTGCAGCAAGAAACGCTTGCGCAGACTGTAGGTAGAGACCAATCGCGTCGCTTGCCGCATCGCCGTCGCCGTCGCCGTGGTAGCGGGTGTGCTGCACGATCTGCTGTGCCGCCAGCGAGAGCCGTGCGAAGCCGATCTGGCGACCGCGTGCCAACCACTCTGCAACGCTGCGTTCGACTTCGTTGGGCGACGGCAGACCCTGGACTTGTGGGCAATCCAGGGTGGTGAACAGCAGCGGCAACAGCGTCTGCAGTGCCGAGGCCGCCGCGTGCGCGCGCTCGTCCTCAGCTGCGATGGTGGCGGTGCAGGCCAGATAGAAGCGGTAGTAGTCGCAGAATTCCAGCGGCGTTCGCGCCTGCTCGATGGCGAAGGCCGCCGCTTCCTGTTGCAGTCCCGGCGTCACGTTGGCCGGCGGCGCGTCGGCCGCCAGTTGGCGTAGCGCCAGGCTTTCTTCCAGGTCCAGCGACTGGAACACTGCAGCGCCATCGACCTTCAACTGCATCAGCAGGCTGCGGCCCGCGGCCAGATCGCTTGCCGTGAACAGGGCGTTGTCGCGGAAGATGCGCTGCAGCTGCGCCTTGACCACCGACCCGGTATCGCCGGCTTCTGCTTGCGCCAACGTGCCCAGGTCGGTCTGGCTCAGAGTCATCAGCTTGACCGGGCTGACCTTCAGTTCCAACTGCGGCAACAAGGCCAGGCGTGAGCCGTGCAAGCCTTGCTGCACGTCGTCGAGCAAGCTGCTCTCGTCGGGAAAGTCATAACGCACACCGGGCGACTGAATCGCCCAGGCCAGCCACTGCGTGCCTCCATCGATGAAGGCCAGGCAGTGCCTGCCCAGCGTCGAGAGCATCGTTGGCATCGAGATCAGGCGGCCTGCGATCGAAACGGACATTGCATGACTCCTTGTGAGTTCAGCCAGCGGGGAAGTTCTTCAGCACCAGCCCGGCCGCCGAGCCGATCCTGGCAAAGTCGTCGGTAGCGCCCTGCATCAGTGCCTGCGCCTGCGTCAGTGCAGTGACGTACTTGTCATCGCCGGTGGCCAGGTACTGCGCCATCGCAACGCCAACGGCCGTGGTTGCGATCGTGGACACATTGCGTAACGCATCGGTCGCGTCTTGCACCGCGATGGCGGTGGACTGCGCCACGGATTGGTAGGCTTTGCCGGCGCCACTGGTCAGTACAACCTGCGGACTCATGGTCGCCAGCTGCACCTGGTTGATGACATCGATGACCTGCGCATTGACCTTTGTCGGTTCCATCTTGGTTCCCATGGAAGGATCGGCCGCCTTTCAATGAGGCCTGGTGGTAGGGGGGGATGACGTCACTTCTGCCGGCGGCCTATGACTGAGTAGGCGGCGCAGGTGCAGGTGCAGGGATAGATGCAGATGCAGGTGCAGCAGGAGCAGCAGGTGCAGGTGCAGGAACACCAGGGGGTGCGCCAGCAGTTGGAGTTGTGGGGGAAGGCGCGAGTGCAGCAACAGGAGCAGCAGGAGAGGCAGCATGATCGGGGCCGGCGCCGGAGGCGGGGGGAGTGGCAGGCAGCGGTGGCGGTACGCTCAGCGCATGCACGTCCATGAGGTCGGCGGTTGCGGCCGCCGCATCCGCTGAAGCGCCTTGTGCCTGGGTTTTCAGTACGTCGACGGCCACCTTGGCTTCTGCCGCTGCGGCGGCGATCACCGCGGCTGGCGGAGGCGGTACGGAGGGCGGGCCAGGTAACGGCGCAACTGTCGGCGCTGGCCCGGGGGGTGGGGGCGGCAACGGCGGCGCAACCGGGAACGGTGCTGAGATCATCTTGGCGCAGGCTGCGGTGATCGCTGCTGCATTGATCATGCCCGCGCCTTGCTGCCGGTTGACGGCGTTGTGCATCGCCATGCCCAACGTCTCCAGCATCACGGCATCGAGCATGCCGAGCGCCTGTGCGGGTGCTTGACCGGTGGCCAGCGTCACGATGCTGCTCACGGCGTCGACGATCTGGCTGTTCACGCTACTGTCGTCGATCATGACGAAGTCGCTCCCTTCTGGATGATGAGGGCAAGGATGTTGGTGAGTGCGGCATCGGCGAGAACCTGTCCGCGTTGTTGGCTGGCAACGGCGTTTCCCATCGCCAACGCGATGGAGTCCGCCAACGCCAGGTAGGTGGCTCCCATCGCGAAGGCCGGCGCTTGCCCGATGGCCATCGCCGCACCTGTTGCGGCAGTACCGATCAGGCTGGCGACGCTTGCGGTGGACGCGCTTGGCTCCATGACGGCGCACTAGCGTCGGCTTTTAGACCAACGACGGCCTGCGCTGTTCAACGCCAGCCGAAGCCGAGAACAGCACGGTGTTCTGTGGCTCGTGTTTGCCTGCGTACTGCAACGCCACACCATTGGGCACGCATTCCAGAAATGCAATATTGCCGGGCGGTACATCGATCTTGCTGTCTAGCTGATGCCGATAGACCAGCGGCTGTGCTCCGGGAATCAAGGGCAGGATGCCGTCGAACTCGACGTTCATCACTGCCTTTTGGTGCGGCGCAAATGTCGCCACGATGGTGCGGCCCCTGATCAATCTGACGAAGACGTCCAGGGTGTTGGACGTAGTGATATGACGTAGTTGCAGCATGAGGCGTCCTTTCTCGATTCGGCCAACGAACTGCGTGGGAGTTGCAGGGGTTTCGTGTATCGAACCAGGCGCCGCTCGTGCCGTGGCAGCGGCGCCTGGTGGCCGATTACCGGAGCCCGGCGCTCAGGATTTCCCGGGTGGCGACGCCATCGGACGCGGTATCGATCGAATACAGGGTGGAAACGCCCTGGGTGGTCGATGCCTGCATCGTCACGTAGGACTGCTGCTGATTGTTGGTGGCATTGTGGGCGGCGTTGGACAGCGCCTGGCTGGTGGCAACGAACAGGTTGCCCATTGCAATCGCCGGCGCATCGCCGAGGACCTTGGTGTTGACCTGGGAAACGGAGTCGGTGATCTGGCTGTTGACGGCAGTCGGAAAGGCCATGGTGATAGCTCCTAGAGGTAGTGAAGGAATGAAGACGCTGCAGCGTTAGCAGTTAGCCGAGAATCTTCTTGGTGGCGGCACCCGTGGCGCCGGTATCGAGCGAATACAGCAGCGAAACGCCCATCGTGGTTGCTGCCTGTGCGGTGACATACATCTGTTGTTGCGCGAGTGTTGCGTTGTGGGCTGCGTTTGCCAGCGCCTGTGCGGTGGCCTGGTACAGATTGCCCATGGCTGCGGCAGGGGAGCTTCCCAGCACTTGCAGGTTGGCCTGGGTAACCGAATCGGTGATCTGGTCGTTGACGGCGGTGGGAAATGCCATGCGCGGGTGTCCTTGGCGTCAGCCGAGCCGTTAAACGCTCAGGATCTGCTTGGTAACGACGCCGGTGGTGGCGGTGTCGATGGAGTACAGGGTCGCCACGCCCATCGTGGTGGCCGACTGCGCAGTGACATAGCTCTGCTGCTGCGCATTGGTTGCGTTATGAGCAGCATTGGCCAACGCTTGTGCGGTTGCTTGATACAGATTGCCCATTGCAATTGCCGGTGCATCGCCCAGGACCTTGGTATTTACCTGAGTAACGGAATCGGTGATCTGATTATTGACTGCGGTTGGAAATGCCATTGCTTGCTCCTTATGTGCCGGAAATCACGATTGACTTAGCCCAGGCCCTTCACGCCAGTGCTCAGAATCTGCTTGGTTGCTACCCCGGTGGTGGCGGTATCGATGGAGTACAGGGTGGCCACGCCCATCGTGGTGGCCGACTGCGCGGTGACATAACTCTGCTGCTGCGCATTGGTCGCGTTATGGGCGGCATTGGCTAGCGCTTGTGCGGTCGCCTGGTACAGATTGCCCATCGCAATTGCCGGGGCATCGCCCAGCACTTTGGTATTGGCTTGTGTGAAGGAGTCGGTGATCTGGTCGTTGACGGCAGTTGGAAAGGCCATGCTTTTCTCCCTGGTTTGCGGATGTTTGGAGCGCCGGAACAAACGTGACGGTGTCGAGGGTTGGCAGCCTGCCGACCTGTGAGATGTGCCGTGCTGGCACCGCATCACCGTGGAGAAACAGTAGATCGCCGTCGCCTGGAAAAATTGGTTCAAACGATGGCAATGTCGGGCTTATCGACGTGAAGTCTGATTCGCTTTAGCGCGGTATGCGACGCAATGACGCGTTTTGGAACGGCGTGCGGGGAATGTATCGGGGAGTCGCGACGTGGGTTACACAAAAGTGATGCAAAACACGCCAGACGCATTGCCTGAGTTGAGTCATGGCGCTTGCGTTCGCTTCACGATTCGCTGCAATAGCGTCGTCGGTAGCTGATGCCTTGTCGGTGGTTGCAAAATAGGGCAGCCAGCGCATTGCTGACCTGTTGCATGTGATGCCCTGCATGCGAGCGCGTTTGATTGCCGTAGCAGGTTGGTTGGCGCCGGGTAAGTTGCAACACGAACGCGGCACTGAGATATCTGCTTGCGCGCGCGTCCGGGAATAATCCGGCGCGGCACGCGGACTGCAGACCATGCGGCACGCGCGTCGTTGCGCAGACATGCGCTTGCCACGGCCAAAATCCATGTTGTGCGGTGCCGGTCATCTGCACCTCAGCGATGGTTTGAGTTTGTCTTGGCTTGGCGCGGGTGATGAAGCAACGTGCGCATTGCGTTGCGTTTGGGCGTCGGTAAGGCAGCGTGCGGCCTGCCCATATTCCTGGTGCGGAATTTGAAAGTTAATGAAGCAATGCAAGAAAGCCGCGTCTGGCGCGGCTGCTTTTTTTCCACTATTTACGATGGCCTTGCGGTAGGCCTCGCTCTTGCTGGAGAGTCTACGCGTCCGTGCGGGAACGCGGGGCACGTCTCGGTCGACTTGTCAGCGCCACGCATCTCCAGCGGTCATGCAACCGCCTGTCCGATGCAGCTTCTGACGGACACGATCTTTCTGCGCATTTAGAGCGGCTAACAAAACGTAGCGAGCAGCCGTCAGGTGGGCGCGGACGGCGCGCAGGAACCGGAGTGTACGCGTGGTACATGCCGATTCCGAGCACCGGCCGCGCCCGCCTGGCGGCTGCGCAGTAGTTTTGTTAGCTGCTCTTAGTCCGCGCAAGCCAAGACACGGTCGCCAGCGGCGCTGCGCTGTCGACCGTGTCTTGGCATTACCGCCTGCTCAAACTCTGCACCGCTTCCACCAGCACACCGACATGCTCCGGATTCATATCCGGCGACATGCCGTGGCCGAGGTTGAAGACGTGGCCTTCGCGCGAGCCGCCATTGCCTTGCGCATAGCTGTCCAGGGTCTTGCCGACTTCGGTGCGAATCGCTTCGGGCGAGCCGTACAGTGTGGCCGGGTCCAGGTTGCCCTGCAGGGCAACGCGGCCGCCTGCGCGTTGCGCGGCGTCGGCCAGCGAAATGGTCCAGTCCACGCCCACCGCTTCGGCGCCGCTGGCGGCCAGATCGGCCACGTAGGCGCCGTTGCCCTTGCCGAACAACACCAGCGGGGTGCGCTCGGCGCCGTCGCCGCGCTCCAGCTCGCGCGCGATGCGGGTGAGGTAGGGCAGCGAGAATTCGCGGTACATCGCCGGCGAGAGCACGCCGCCCCAGGTGTCGAACACCTGCAGGGCCTGCGCACCGGCGGCGCGCTGTGCGGCCAGGTAGGCGATCACCGCGTCGGTAACGGTGTTGAGCAGGTGATGCAGTAACTCTGGTGCGTTGAAGGCCATCGCCTTGATGCGTGCGTATTCCTTGCTGCCGCCGCCTTCGATCATGTAACAGGCCAGCGTCCACGGGCTGCCGGAAAAACCGATCAACGGCACGGAACCGTCGAGTTCGCGGCGGATCACGCGCACGGCGTCCATCACGTAGCGCAGCTCGGTTTCCATGTCCGGCACGCCTAGACGGTGGATTGCAGCAGCGTCGCGCACCGGGTGGCGGAACTTGGGGCCTTCGCCTTCGACGAAATACAGCTCCAGGCCCATGGCATCGGGGATGGTGAGGATGTCGGAGAACAGGATCGCCGCATCCAGCGGAAAACGCTGCAGCGGCTGCAAGGTCACTTCGCAGGCGATGTCCGGGTTTTTGGCCATGCCCAGGAAGCTGCCGGCGCGCGCGCGCGTGGCGCGGTATTCCGGCAGATAGCGGCCGGCCTGGCGCATCAACCACACAGGGGTGCGGTCCACGGGCTGACGGTTGAGGGCGCGCAGCAGGCGATCGTTCTTGAGCATGGGAAGGTGTGTCCTCAGCGCGGCGCGTCGGCGCCGCCGGTGATGAGTTGGAAACCGCGTTTGAGTTGGGTGTCGCGCGCCTTGTCGAAGGCGCGGTCCGCTTCATCCTGTTGCAGGTATTGGTCGCGTCGCAGTTGCGTGCGTCCACCGATCTCGCCGGTTTCGCGCAGCAATTCCCAGCCACCGAACAGGTCCGGTTGCAAGGTCAGCTGGACATAGCGGAGCGGCGCGTTACCACCGGGATCGTGCTGTAGAAGGATGCGCATGCGGCCGATTGTAGCCGGCCGCTGCTGAAGGCTGCTGGGGCGGGGGATGGGGGGATGGGGGGATGGGAGAGTGGGAGAGTGGGAAGTTGGGTTGGGACAGGGATGCAGGTGGGTTCCGCAGATAGCGCAATGCACGGCGCTGCGTTTTTCCGGATGTCGGATCGCGTCTGGGACACTTCGTCTAACCAAGGTCGACGTGCTTGGGCGATGAAGCGAACGGGGGCGCAGCCTCAGGACGGCGCGCCGGCAGCGCCCCGCCGTGAGGCGGATCGGCAGGCGGCCGGCGATCCAGCGTTACATTCAGCCGATGGCCGCTGATGGCAGCCGAGGGGCCACCGGTCACACCCAACCCAATGGGCGCCGTGTGCCGCAAGCGCCAGCGCTGGGCGCTTAGCCCGCCAGGATCTTCAGCACCGCCGCTTCTTCCACATCCGGCACAACCTCGGCCTTGCCGATACCACGCCACAGCACCAGGCGCAGGCGGCCGGCGATGTTTTTCTTGTCCAGCCGCATGCGTGCGAGTAGGGCCTCCGGGGTCAGACCTGGCGGGATTTCGGTGGGCAGGTCGAAGGCGTGCAGCAGGGCGCGCAAGGCCTCGGTGTCCTGCGCATCGCTCATGCCCAGTGCGGCCGACAGGCGCGCCGCCAGCACCATGCCGACTGCGACGGCTTCGCCATGGTTGAGGTTGTCGTTGCCGGGCGCGCCGTAGCCTTGTTCGGTTTCGATGGCGTGGCCGAAGGTGTGGCCCAGGTTGAGCAGGGCGCGCTCACCTTTTTCCAACGGGTCGCGCGCCACGATTTCGGCCTTGTGCTCGCAGCTGCGGGCGATGGCCTGCGCCAGCGCGGCCGGATCGCTGTCCAGCAGCGCACGGCGCTCGGCGTGCAGCCACTGGAAGAACAGCGGGTCGCGGATGGCGCCGTACTTGATCACTTCGGCCAGGCCGGCGCGCAGTTCGCGCGCGGGCAGGGTGCGCAAGGTGTCGGTGTCGGCGATCACCGCGCGCGGCGGATGGAACGCACCGACCAGGTTCTTGCCTTGCGGGATGTCCACCGCGGTCTTGCCGCCGACCGAGGAATCCACCATCGCCAGCAGGCTGGTGGGCAGCTGCACGCAGTCCACGCCGCGCATCCAGCACGCCGCCGCAAAGCCAGCCAGGTCGCCGACCACACCGCCGCCCAGCGCGAACACGCAGGCGTCGCGGGTGGCGCCCAGTTCGGCCAGCGCGGTGATCGCAGAGCCGAAGGTGTCCAGCGTCTTGGAGGCTTCGCCAGCGGCGATGACCAGTTCGCCAATCTGCAGGTCCGGTCGCGCGTTCAACAGCGCGGCGCGCACGCCGGCCGCGTAATGCGGGGCCACCTGCGAGTCGCTGAGCAGCAGTGCGTGGCGACCGCGCACATGGCTGGCTAGGCGCGCGCCGTCGGCTAATAGGCCGGGCGCGATGGTGATGGTGTAAGGCTGCGCACCGTCGACATCGACGCTGCGCGAGGAACGGGAAAGTGTCATGCGGGGGGACTCGACATGCGCCATTGCGCGGCCAGGCGCAGCACCAACTGCGCGGTCGCCTCGGCGGGGGAAAGATGATCGGTTTCCAGGCTGAGGTCGGCGACCTCCTGGTACAGCGGCGTGCGGTGCGCGGCCATCGCATGCAGCACCTGCTCGCGGTCGGCGCGTTGCAACAGCGGACGATTGCGGTCGCGCGCCAGTCGCGTCAGCTGCGCCGGCACGCTGACATGCAGATACACCACAAACCCACGTGCGCAGATGCGCTGGCGGGTGTGCGGATCCAGCACCGCGCCGCCACCGGTGGAAATCAGTTTGTTGTCCTGTTCCAGCAGCGCCTGCAAGGTCTCCGCCTCATGCTGCCGGAACCTGGCTTCGCCATGCTGCTCGAAGATTGCCGGGATGCTGCTGCCCACCTGTTCGACGATGGCCTGGTCCACATCGACGAACTCCAGCCCGAAGCGCTCGGCCAGGCGACGGCCGATGCAGCTTTTTCCGGCGCCCATCGGGCCGACCATCACGAGATTGGGTGCGGGGTTCATGCGCAGGGATCGTAGCATTCGCACCATCGGGCCGGGCCGATGGTGCGGGTCAATTCTCCGCTTCGGCCAGACGCATCGGGTCACGGTCCGGCGATTCGATCGCGGTACATAGGCGAAGCGCGGGCGATGCGCCCACAATAGGCATCCATCTGGCTGCCACGCACCGTCATGACCGATCTGTACGCAGAAGCTCTTGCCACCTTCGCCGCGCTGTATGCCGAGGCGCAGAACAGCGCCGAACCCGAGGCCAGCGCGATGACCGTGGCCACCGCCAACGTCGATGGTCGGCCGAGCGCGCGCACCGTGTTGCTCAAGGCTTTCGACGCGCGCGGGTTCGTGTTCTACACCCATCTGGACAGCGCAAAGGGCCGCGACCTGCAGACCCACCCCCAAGCGGCGCTGCTGTTCCTGTGGCGCAGCCTGCGTGAGGCCGGCATCCAGGTGCGTATCGAAGGCGGCGTGCAGCTGGTGAGCGCGGACGAATCCGATGCGTACTTCGCCTCGCGCCCGCGCATGAGCCAGATCGGCGCGTGGGCCTCGCTGCAGTCGCAGACGCTGGGTTCGCGTGAAGAGTTCGACGCGGCCATTGCCAAGGTCGAGGCGACCTTCGAGGGCCGCGAGGTGCCGCGTCCGGATGGCTGGGGCGGGTTCCGGGTGGTGCCGCAGGCGTTCGAGTTCTGGTACGGCGCCAAGTTCCGCCTGCACGAGCGCTGGCGCTACGAGGCCGACGCGGCCAGCCATTGGAGCAAGCGGATGCTGTATCCGTGAGTCCGCAGCCCGGCATCGGGCTGCGAGCCAGCTGAACGGGCGGTTTGCCTCGCCTGCCGCGCGCCCGGCCAGCTGACCTTCGGCCCTTTCTGACGGTCATCGGCAGTCTGTAGTATGTCCGGTCGTTGCAGGACTCTTGCTGCATCACCACCGCCGCATGACCACAGGACAGGACATCGTATGACGCAGTACACCACTGTCGAATTGCACGGCTTGCTGGCCGAGCGCTACCGTGGCCACCCAATCCATGTCGAACTGATCGACGGCCTGGAGCCGGCCATCAATCTCACCCTGGCCGACCACGGCGACATGCAGATCCAGGTTGCCGCTTCCGGCTCACAGGTTTTTGTCTCCACGCTGCTGGCCCATGCCGAGCACGTCAACGACCGCGCCGCCTTCAACGACGCCTGCCTGCGCCTGAATCCGCTCAACCCCCTGTCCAATCTGGGCTTGGTCCAGGTCGACGGCGAGGACCGCTACGTGGTCTTCGGCGAACTGTCGGCATCGTCAACGCTCGACCAGATCGACGAAGAAATCCAGACCCTGGCGGCCAATACGTTGGAAGCCGCCGAATCTCTCAAGCCGTTCTTTTCCTAAAGGCGTGTTGTCATGAGTATTTTTTCCAAGCTGATCACGTTGCTGCGTGGTACCGCACACGAAACCGGCCAGAAGGCGGTTGACGCCAATGCGCTGCGCATCCTGGACCAGGAAATGCGCGATGCCGGCGCCCAGCTCACGCGCTCGCGCGAAGAGCTCACCAAGCTGATGGCGCAGAGCAAGTTGGCCCAGCAGAAGATCGACGCGCGCGCCGGCAAGATGGCCGAATACACGCGCTACATCGAAGGTGCGCTGGCCAAGAACGATGAAGCATTGGCGCACGATGTGGCAGCCAAGCTGGCTGCGCTGGAAAGCGAGGATGCCGGTGACAAGACATCCAAGACCGCGCTGGACCAGTCGGTGGTAACGCTCAAGGCCACCATCCAGAAGACCGAAAACCAGCTGCGCGGCATGCGTCAGCAGATCGATACGGTCAAGGCCACCGACGCGGTGCAGAAGGCACAGGCGGCCATTGCCGCGCGCCATTCCGGCGCCAGCAGCAAGATGGGCTCGGCGCTGGAATCGCTGGAGCGCATCAAGGCGCGTCAGGCCGAAACCTCGGCACGCATCGAATCGGCCGAAGAACTCGAATCGTCCACCGGCGATGGCGATCTCAATCGGCGTCTGGCTGCGGCCGGCCTGATGGAAGGCGAATCCAACGCCGCCGCAGTGCTGGCACGCTTCAAGAAGCCGGCCCAGCTCGGCCACGACACCACCAGCGGCAGCGCGCCGCTGATCGGCCAGGTGCGCGACGTGCAGCAGGTTCCGCGCAGCGACAGCTGATCCGCCGCACGGCACAGGACGCGCCATGATCATCGTCGGAAAGCTGTTGCGGTTAGTGCGGCGCCACGTGCGCCGCGTCAGCTGGGGCATGGTGACGCTGGCACTGCTGGCGCACATGGGACTGAGCTGGGTGTTGTTGCTGTGGGCCGGCGAGCAAAAGCTCGTCGGCCTGGACGCGTTCCCGTATTACTACGTGACCACCGCCACCACCATCGGCTACGGCGACCTGTCGCCGGGTTCGGTGGCCGGGCGCTACATCGCCGCGTTCGCGCTGATGCCGGGCGCGGTGGCGCTGTTCGCCACGGTGCTGGCCAAGACCAGCGGCGTGCTCATCACCTTCTGGAGGCGCCACCACATGGGCAAGATGGCTTACGCCGATCTGCGCGGGCACACCATCCTGATCGGCTGGCAGGGCGCCGCGTCCACACGCTTGCTGGAGCTGTTGCTGTCCGACACCGCCACCGACGACGAAGGCGTGGTGCTGATCGCCGAAGGCGTGGCGGAAAACCCGATGCCCGACCACATGCGCTTCATCGCCGCCGAGTCGTACACGCATACCGAGGTGTACCTGCGTGCCGGCATTGCCGGCGCGGCACGGGTGATCGTCAACCCGCCCTCCGACGATCAAACGCTGGCAGCGGTGTTCGCGTTGATGGCGCATGCGCCGGCCGCGCATATCGTGGCGCACTTCGATTCGGCCAGCGCCGCGCGCTTGGTCAATTGCCATTATCCGGCCATCGAATGCACGCGCCCGATGACCGCCGAGATCCTGGCGCGTGCGGCGCAGGATCCGGGCAGCGCGGCGATCACCGCCGAGCTGCTATCGGTAGACGATGGCCCCACCCAGTTCAGTCTTGCTGTCCCCGCGAATGTCCAACCACTGGATTACAGCCGACTTGCGGCCGATTTCAGCCAGCGCGGCGCATTGCTGCTGGGTCTGCGCGCACCTGATGGCGCATTGCGCTTGAACCCGCCAGCACGCACCGCTGTCGCCGCCGGTGCCATGCTGTATTACCTGGCCGAGCAGCGCGTGCCGGCACACGCCGTCGCCTGGCAGGCCATGCGCAGCGAGGCGTCCCCCATTTCCACATCGCCACAAGGTGTATGACGATGAGTTTTTTCAGCAAATTGTTCGGTCAACCGCAACCGCCGCTGCTGCCCACTTCCGGTAGTGGCGCGATTGGTCACACGCTGCCGCTGGGGCTGCGTGTCGGTGGCCAGGTGGAAATTGATACCACCCTGTACCGCATGGCGCCCGAGGCCATGACCGCCGAGTTGCCGGGCGGGCATCAGGGCATTCCGTGCTACGGCCATGTCAATCTGGGCGATGGTTATGCGCTGCATCGGTTCTACCTTGACGACGATGCGTTTTTGCAGGTCACCACCGTGGGCGGCGATCTGGAAGCGATGAAGGCGTTCGTCTATTGCGAGACGGTGAATCCGCCCAGCAAGCAGGCGTTTCAGGAGTTTGTGATGCAGCATCCGCACCTTGGTGCGGCGCAGATAGAGTACGCGGGCAAGCAGTGGCAGCGCGCCACGCAATCCACCGATGACGCGTCGCGGATTCCGCCGATCGCCTACGACGAAGTGTTGTACCGCTACCAGCCACCGCGCCGCGATGGCGATCTGACCCATTACGCCATGCTCTACAGCCGCGACGTGCCGGAGCTGCAGCGAGAAGAATTTTTGCTGGTGACCGGCGAGGATTCCGGCCCCAACGAATTCTGCGTCACCTATGCGGTCGGTATCGATGTCACCGTCGCCGATCTTGATATCACCTGAGCGCGCGCTTGTCTTCCACCCACCTTGGTCCTGTCATGAACCCGATCAACCTGCAGAGTTTTCTCGCGTTTCTTTCCTACTTCGGCACCGGCCTGGGTGTGTTGATCGTCTCGGTGGTGCTGGTGACCCTGGTCACCCCGCACAAGGACTTCACCTTGCTGCGGCAGGGCAATATGGCCGCGGCCACCGCGCTGGCCGGCAATTTGATCGGTGTGGCGCTGCCGCTGCATTCGGCCATTACCCATTCGGTGAGCCTGGTCGACGCGCTGATCTGGGGCCTGGTGGCCTGCGGTATCCAGGTGGTGGCGTATCTGCTGGCCAATCTGGTGGCCGGGCGCATCTCGCGGCAGATCACCGACAACGTCACCGCTGCCGGTATTTTTTCGGCCGGCGTGTCGATCGCGGTCGGGTTGATCAACGCCGCGGCGATCACGCCGTAACGGAGCGCAGGCATGAAGCGATCACGCAATCTCAAACTCACCTTGATGGCCGCGCTGCCGGCCGCCTTCGTCACGGGCTGCGGCTCGGAGCCGGAGACCGGTGTGGTGCTGCAGTCGGCCTCGGACTGTTACCAGATCAAGAAGGAACAAACCGACATCCAGCAATGCCTCAAGGCCTACGACGAGGCGGTGGCCAAGCATCAGCAGGCCGCGCCGCGCTTCACCACGCGCTACGAGTGCGATGCGCAGTTCGGCAGCTGCACGGCGATCACCAATCCGCAAGGGCAGCAGAGCTGGATCCCGCCGATGGGCGGGTTCTTGCTGGGCTATGCGTTGGGCAATATGAGCGGCGGCGGCTACCGCTATGGCGGCTCGATCCCGCTGTATCGCGACTATCGCAGCGGCGGTTACTACAAGCCCAATGGCGATCTGGCCAGCAGTCGCATCGGTACGGTGCGCGGTCGCAGCGGCAGTATCGACATGCCTACGCGCGCCATCACCGTGTCGCGTTCGGGCTTCGGCTCCAGCGCAGCGGCACGTAGTTCATTCGGCAGCGGCGGGCGCAGCTCGGGCTTCGGCGGCTGACATGCAACGCATCCTGATCCCCGAACGCCCGGACTGGCGCACGCAGGCCGAATCGCTGGGTTTTCACTTTCACACCATCGACGGCGAGCCGTATTGGGATGAAAGCGCGTACTACGCGTTTTCGCTGCGGCAGATCGAAGACGACATCGAAGCGCCTACGCAAGAGTTGCACGACATGGCGATGCAGCTGGTGGACGAGGTGGTGGGCTCGGAAGCGTTGATGACGCAGCTGGCCATTCCGCCGTTCTACTGGGACTGGATCGCCAACTCGTGGAAAGAGCGCGACCCGCATCTGTATGGCCGCATGGACCTGGCGTATTCGGGCGACGGCCCGGCCAAGTTGTACGAACTCAATTACGACACCCCGACCTCGCTCTACGAGTCGGCATATTTCCAGTGGTTGTGGCTGGAACAGCAGATCGCCAGCGGTGCGCTGCCCAAGGGCACCGATCAGTACAACCTGATCCAGGATCTGCTGTGCGAAACGTTGGGCGCGCTGGCGGTGGATGGCGCGATCGGCGCGCAGATGCATTTTGCAGCAGTGCGCGACTCGCTGGAAGATCGCGCCACCGTGCGTTACCTGCGCGACTGTGCGCATCAGGTGGGCATCAGCACCGAAGAAGTCGCCATCGAAGACATCGGCCTGAGTGCGGAAGGCTGGTTCACCGATGAGCAGGATCGGGTGATCCACACGCTATTCAAGCTGTATCCGCTGGAATTCATGATGGAAGAACGCTTCGGGCCGGCATTGATCGCCGACCGGGTGCGCCTGATCGAGCCAGCCTGGAAATCGGTATTGAGCAATAAAGGCATCCTGCCGCTGCTGTGGGACCGCCATCAGGGCCACCCGAATCTGCTGCCCGCCCGCTTTGCGCAAGCCGGTGAAGCACCGACTGCAGGCTGGGTCCGCAAGCCGCTGCTGTCGCGCGAGGGAGCCAACATCGCGCTGGTCACTGCGCAAGGCGAGGCCGCACACACCGATGGCCCGTATGTGGATGGGGCGGCCATCTTGCAAGCGCATCATCCGCTGCCGGTGTTCGACGGGCGCCATGCGCTGGTGGGGAGCTGGGTTGTCGCTGATCGTCCCGCCGGATTGGGCATGCGCGACGACGATGGCCCGATCACTCGCGACACCTCGCGCTTCGTGCCGCACGTCATCACCGATTGATGCGCAGTTGCGCGTACATCGCCGCTGCGAAGTGGCGATGTACGCGCGGGACCCAAGCGTCTCTGCGTCAATCTGGATACTGCGTCAGGGAGGACGCCCAGCGTGTTGTCGGCAGCCACTAGGCCGTCGCGATGGATCTGCCTGTCGCACGTGACACAGTCGCCAGCGGCGCGCAAGGCCTGCGGCGCATGCAAGGCGACGCATCTTTTCCACACCCCCTGTGGATGGACGTTGCACAAGGCTGTGGACAAGTGCGCGCAGGCCCCGGCCTGCAACGCTGTCAAGATGGGTGGCGAAAAAATGACCAATCGGTTGCAGGAGACCTTTTTCGTTAGTGGTCAACGCGATCCCGGCAGGATCGGCAAGGTGCTCGGCGCAGGCATCGCTGCGACATGTAGGCGAGTCGTGCGCGATGTCTGGACTC
The DNA here is from genome assembly GCF_002846205.1 of Xanthomonas prunicola. Lineage (GTDB taxonomy): Bacteria > Pseudomonadota > Gammaproteobacteria > Xanthomonadales > Xanthomonadaceae > Xanthomonas > Xanthomonas prunicola. Next base: position 409,544 of record NZ_PHKV01000001.1, on the reverse strand, counting down.
GCTAGTGAGTGTGGAGGTCGCATCATTCGTGCCGAGCGGACGCGCCAAGCACGCCATTGGCCTGATGCAATCGACCGACCAGGCTATGTCAGCACCCTCCGTACTGCGTCACTTCGATGCCCGCGCTCGCCGCCGCAGCAGCGATTAAATGCGTCGCGCCAAGAAAAAACTCACCACCGCCAGCAGCCACGCCAACGCGAACACGCTCAGGTAGGCGGCGGTGGTTGCCGATGTCAGCAGCGCGGCGAACACTGCGCCGGCCAGTGCCAGCATGGCCGCCACCGCAATGGCTTCGCTCAATTGCAAAGCAGAACTGTTGGTGCCTTGCTGCGCTGGTGGCGACAGCGACAGCGTTACCACCGACAGGCTGGGATACAGCAGGCCCATGCCCAGGCCGGTCAGTGCCCAGCCGGCGATTGCCGACGGCACAGGAATCGCTGGCCACACCGCGCCTGCACTGATCGCGATACCTAGCGTCATCAGCAGCGCCCCGGTCTTGAGCAGGCGGGGGCGCGACCAACCGGCACGGCTGTGGCCCTGGTACCACGAGCCACTGAACCAGCCCAATGCGCCCACACTCAGCGCCACACCTGCCAGCAGCGGCGAGAGCCCGCGCTCGCGCGACAGCAGTAGCGGTAAAAAGGCCTCAAAGCCGAAGAATGCAGCGGCAGCAGTGCCACGTAGCGCGATCACGCTGGGCAACCCGCGCGCAAGCCGCAACGTGCCGACCGGCAGCAGATGCCAGGCGCAATACACCGCGAGCAGCAGCGCCGGCAGCATCGCGGCCGGCACCAGCATGCCGTGCAGTTGCCCGCCCAGATACACACCAAGCACGCCCAGCGCCGCGCCAACGGCCCAGCCCAACGATGCAGTTGGCGCGTCGGAAACCTCGCTTGTCCAGATCCGCCCGCGCAGCGCCGGCCACAGTAGCAATCCAGCTGGAATCGCCAGTAGCGGCACCGAGAGGAACACCCAGCGCCAACCCGCATGTTGCACGATCCATCCACTGATGCCTGGCCCGATCAACGAGGGCACCACCCAGCCGGCCGAAAACGCGGCAAATACGCGCGGGCGCAAGCCTTCCGGATACAGCCGTCCGACGATGACGTACAACGCCACCGAATACGCGCCGGCACCCAGCCCCTGCAGCAAACGCCCGACGATGAGCAACGGCATGCTCGTTGCCAGGCCGGCAACCAGCAGGCCGATCACAAAGCACAGCAAGCCGGCAGCCAATGCACCGCCGGGGCCGCGGCGGTCGCTCCAGCGCCCGGCTGCGGTCATACCGATCACGCTGGTGGCCAGGGTGCCGCCGAATGCCAACGCATACAGCGGCAGTCCGTTCAATTCGCGCGCCACCGTCGGCATCGCGGCAGCAACTGCCAGCGACTCGAAGGCGTTGAGCGACACCAGCGCCACCATGCCCAGCGTTGCCGCGCGGTAAGGCGCGGCCAGGATGGAGGTGGGCTGCGTTTCGATGGGCAGGCTTGTGGCAGTGATCGGTATCTCGGTGGGCATCGAACATCCGGGGAAAAGTGTGTAGAGCCATGACACAGGTGCTTGCACCGGTGATGGCCGCGCAGCATCCTGCCTCAACCTAGGTTGAGGTCAAGGCAATGCAGCGTGAGTTGTCCGTGGGCGAGGTGGCCAAGCGCAGTGGCGTGGCGGTGTCGGCGCTGCACTTTTACGAGCGCAAAGGCTTGATCAGTAGCCTGCGCACCGCCGGCAACCAGCGCCGTTACGGACGCGATGTGCTGCGGCGGATTGCGGTGATTCGCGTGGCGCAGCGGCTCGGTGTGCCGTTGCAGCAGGTGCTCGATGCCTTCTCTGTATTGCCTGAGCAAGGTACGCCCACGCGTGCGGAATGGGCGCGCATGTCGGCGCGCTGGCGGTACCAATTGGACGCGCGCATCAACGAACTGCAGGCCTTGCGCGACCAGCTCACCGACTGCATCGGTTGCGGCTGTCTGTCGCTGCGCCGCTGCCGGCTAAGCAATCCGGACGACGTGCTGGCCGATGGCAGCGTCGGCGCGTGGCCACGCCGCGGCGCAGGCTGACGGCGGTCTCTCATCGGGTTGTTCAACCCGGGCAGGCGCGGGCGACCCGCAGTAAGGGCGCTTCGGTTGCCAATCGGTTGCCAAAGACAGCGACTGCAGTCGCCACCGCAGGATCGCCGGATTGACCCAGCAAGAGCGCAAGCTGTTCGTCGGTGGCAGTGCCGCGATGGTGACGATGGCCCCCAGACGGGAACACCCCGATGCAATGACGCCTGCCGCGTGTGGCGCATCCGCAGGCCAGACGCGTTGGCCGTCAGCGGTATGCGGGAGGGCTGTACGGCGCAGGCTTGGCGGACACCAAGCCTGCGCGCCTCGATAGACACCTCACGCTGTATAGCATGAGGTGTGGCATCACACGTCTAGAGTCCGGCGCCGCGGCGGATGGTCCACAGATCGTCCGAGAGGTCGCGGTTGGTCACGTAGGCGTAGGGCATCGTGAAGTAGCCCTGCTGGCCCCACTTGGTGCCCCAGGAGTTGCGTACGATCAGCCGGTGCGAGGCATTGTCATAGCCCACGGCCAGCACTGCGTGGCCGCCGACCAGTTTTTCGTGTGGCCCGGGAAGCTCCACCACGCCGGTCTTGGCGACCTCGTCCGATTCGAAGGATTCGTAGACGCTGAAACCGAAGACGAACGGATAGCCGTCGGCCAGACAGGCCTGCATGTCGCCGAGCGTGCGCAGGCGCATATAGGCGGTAATGCAATGGTGCTTGGCCTGTGTGTAGGCTTCCGGCTTGGGCCTCTGGGTGAAGCGGCTGATGTCGTAAGGGCACAGGGCTTCGGCGCAGACGCCCTGGTGGGCAAGCGTCTTGATGCCGGTGCGCAGCTCGCTGCCGGAATCCTGCGCGACGGTGCCAGTGAGGACCCGTTCGTTGTAATAGACGAACAGCCGGCTCAGATCGGTCAGCGTCAGGCCATCCTTGCGTTCGAGGAACTCGAGCGCTCCGACCAGCGCGTTGGCCGTGCAACTACCGAGATCGCCCTGGTCTTCGACCGCCGAGCAGGTCGCACGCAGGTCCACGTGCGGCGGCAGGGAAGATTGAGCCTGCGGCGTGGTGTAGGACAGGTCACGGTGGTCGGGCAGATCGGGTTTCCAGCCGTAGTTGCGCGTGGAATGGGGCCGGGACGCGGCAGTGTCGGTCGGCTTGGTCGTTGCACTTTTTTCGGTCATCAGAACTTCGCTAAGACGGTATGAGCGTAACGAATAGCATGTAGTCCGGCGTCACCGAGATCGATGTTGCCGGGGGATGTCGTCAGGAGCGAAGCGACAATGCGCCTCCCCAGTGTGGCTTCGCGCTCGGGCGATGTGCGCGGAGCGATACGGGCAGTGCCGACGTTGGCAAGAAGCGATGTCTGGCCGGCCAGGGCGTGTCACGCGGGGTGTTGCAGCTGCCGTCAAGCGCAGCACCGGTGCCGAGGCCGACCGGGACCAATGGCAGTGCCATTGCGGGGGGGGGCGCCCGTAGAATGGGCGTTCCCCATGTCGCAGGATCCGGTATGTTCCCCTTCATGCGCCGCTCGCTCGCCGTCACCCTGTCGCTGGTCTGTCTGTCCGCGCAGGCGTCTGCCGCGGCTGTCATTAATGCATCCGGCTCGGCCAGCAGCTTCGATCCGCTGGCCTTGTTCGCCCCGCTGCAGCTGCCCGACGCGCCCACCGCCTACCGCAGCGGCAGTGGCGTGCCCGGTCCGCTGTACTGGCAGAACCGCGCCGATTACGACCTTCGCGCCAGTATCGACCCGACGACGCACACGCTCAGCGGCGAGGCCGCCATCGCCTACACCAACCACAGCCCCGACACGCTGGACGTGCTGTGGCTGCAGCTGGACCAGAACATCTACCGTGTCGATGCCCGCGCTGCCGCCAGCCGGCCGCTCAAGCGCAAAGAGTTCACCGATGGCATGCAGATCGCCAGTGTCGAGATCGATCAAGGTGGGCACCGCCAGCCAGCGCATTTCGTTGTCGACGACACGCGGATGCGGGTGGATCTGCCGCAGCCGCTGGCCGGGCAGGGCAAGGCCCTCACCCTGCATATCCGTTACCGCTACACGATTCCCGGCACGTGGGGCGGCCGCACTGCGGTCAGTGCCAGCAAGCAAGGCGAGATCTACGAGATTGCGCAGTGGTACCCGCGCATGGCGGTGTACGACGATCTGCGCGGCTGGGACACGCAACCGTATCTGGGATCGGAGTTCTATCTGGAGTACGGCAATTTCGATTATGCCGTCACGGTGCCGCAGGGCTTTCTGGTCGCTGGCTCGGGCGCGCTGACCAACCCGCAGGACGTGCTCAGCCGCACCGAGCAGCAACGCCTGGAGCAGGCGCGCGACAGCGACCGCACGGTGCTGATCCGCACGCCTGACGAAGTGACTGCACGTGCGGGCAAGCCGGCGGGCAAGGGCACACAGACCTGGCGCTTCCACATGGACCATACCCGTGATGTCGCTTTTGCCGCATCGCCGGCGTTTGTGTGGGACGCGGCGCGCATCAGGCTGCCGGGCGGCAAGCAGTCGCTGGCAATGTCGGTCTACCCGGTGGAAGGCGTGGGTGCAGACAAGTGGAACCGTTCCACCGAATACGTCAAAGGCGCGATCGAACATTTTTCGCAGTGGTACCCGTATCCGTGGCCGGCAGCGATCAATCTGGGCGGCTATGGCGCAGGCATGGAATATCCGGGCATCGTTTTCGACGGTTTCGAAGACGGCGGCAAGGACTTGTTCTGGATCACCGCGCACGAAATCGGCCACACCTGGTTCCCGATGATCGTCGGCTCCAACGAGCGCCGGCATGCCTTCATGGATGAAGGTTTCAACACCTTTATCGACGTGTATGCATCGGATGCGTTCAACAAGGGCGAATACGCGCCCAAGCGCGATTCGGAATACGCACCGAAAGGCGGCAACCCGGTCGACGAAATCCTGCCGCTGCTGGCCGATACCCATGCACCGACGCTGATGGACAACGCCGATTCCACCAGCGAGACCTATCGCCATCCGCTGACCTACTTCAAGGGCGCCTTGGGACTTGTGCTGTTGCGCGAGCAGATTCTGGGGCCGGCGCGCTTCGATCCTGCGTTTCGCAAATACATCGCCACCTGGGCTTACAAGCATCCCACGCCGTCGGATTTCTTCCGGCTGATGGAAAGCGAAAGTGGCGAAGATCTGTCCTGGTGGTGGCGCGGCTGGTATCTCAACAATTGGCAGCTGGACATGGGTATCAGCGAAGCGCATTACGTCGACCACGACCCGTCCAAGGGCGTGCAAGTCACGCTGCGCAGCCGGCAAAAGCTGGTGATGCCGGTGACCTTGCGTGCGGATCTGGCCGATGGCAGCCATCTGGACCGGCGCGTGCCGGTGGAAACCTGGCTGCAGACCGCCACGCCCACGGTCAACCTACCGACCACGCAGAAAGTGCTGCACGTGACGCTGGATCCGGACCATGTGCTACCAGACGCCGACCGCAGCGATGCGCGCGTGGACGTGACCGGCTGAGCGTGACGACAGGACATGCACGCTGACGCTGACGCGGCCGCAGGCGCGGTCGCATCAGCGGCCCACTGCGGCGACGACGAAGAGGGCAGATAGGAAACGCCTGCGTTTACCGCCAGACGAGCGCAGCCGCTGCCTCGCTTCACTAGGAAGCACTCATCCGCTGAGGCTCTTGCGCACTGTCGCTGTCCGCCCGTCGACGACTGACGACTTTTTTTGTTTGCCGCTCCAATGACGGCGCAATCGATTGCGAAGGTTGCGCCGTCTTAGTGCGTGCGAGATCCCTGCTGCTGCACTGACACGTTCGCAAACGTGCAAGCGGCATGGCACATGCACCTTGCTGCTGCATACGGTGCATTGCCGAGTCTGGCAATCGCAATCAAGCCGCGCGACGGGGGCTGCCGTTCGTGGGTTTGCGCAATCACCCTATCAGGCCCCATCCCGACAATTTCATTGTGCAAATTTCGCCGCGCGGCTTGCCGGTTTTTGCGTAATGCCTTGATAACGCTTACAGCCCCGCCAGCGTTGACAACTGCATGCGGGCTCAAGCGACTGCCGTATCGGCTGTAACGATGCACACCCATCACTATGCTGCAACGCACGGTGACAAGCGCTTTGTGCCCTGACTAGTCTGCGCGGCATGTTAGCGCTATCACTGGCTGACAAGCCGGGCAAAACACTCGTCACAAACGCAGCAAGGGCAGAGCGTTGTCATTGCTGCGCTGGGTAGAAGCGCATGCATATCGCAGGTCAACGATCGAAGGGGCGATCGGCGGCTTGCGCGCTAGGGGATAGAGCGAAGGGCAGCTGAAACAACGTAGAGAGCGGTTGTCGAGTGGTGATGTGGTGCGGCGTAGCGGCAGGCGTGCCAATAGCGCACGTCCGATCCAGGCGCCCGCTGCGCCTGCGTGGCAGCCGCATCCGCGTTTGACTAGTGGCTCCAGTAGGTGCAGTAGCGGTCACCATGGCTCATTGGCCGGTGGCCCTGATTCCGCCGTCTCGCATTTCGCGATATCGGCCGTTGGCGTTTGGACTCCACTCCCGAGGACACATCGATGCGTCGTACGTTGAACAGCTTCAAGTCGAAGGCCATGTTCACCTTCGTTGGCGGCCTGTTGGTCATCAATCCCGCGTTTGCGCAGGATGTCGCTCCGCCGCCTGCGCCAGCGCCGCAGTCCAGCAGCGATTCTGCGACCACCCTGGATGCCGTCAACGTGACCGGTATCCGCAACAGCCTCAACCAATCGATGGGCATCAAGCGCGATGCCGCCGGCGTGGTGGATGCGATCAGCGCCGAGGACATCGGCAAGTTTCCGGACACCAACCTGGCCGAATCGCTACAGCGCATCACCGGTATTTCCATCGAGCGCCGCGATGGCGAAGGTGCGCAGGTCACGGCACGCGGCTTCGGGCCGCAGTTCAATACCGTCACCCTCAATGGTCGTCTGATTCCCGGTGCCGACGCGTTCGGTGCGCCCGGCCAGACACCGATCGGTGGTGTGGATGTCGGCACGCGCGCGTTCAACTTCGCTCAGCTCGCTTCCGAAGCCATCACCGGCATCGAGGTGTTCAAGACCAGCCGCGCGACAGCGCCCAGCGGCGGCATCGGTGCGACGATCAACATCCAGACCGACAAGCCGTTCAATCACGATGGCGTGGTGGCCAATGCCGGCGCCAAGATGGTGTCGGACCGTTCCGAACCCTTCGGCGATTCGCTCACCCCGGAAGTGTCGGGCATCTTCAGCTATACCAACCCGGACAAGACCTTTGGTATCGGCTTGAGCGCCAGCTACCAGAAGCGCCACGGCGGTTCGGTGCAGGCCACCGAAAACACCTGGAATATCCAGCGCTGGACCGGCACCGACCCGGCGCTGCGCCCGGACGCGGTGGTGACCAATGCACCGGCGATCGGCCAGCTGTACGGCATGCCCAACGATCTGCGCTACGCATTCGCCGATTTCCAACGCGAGCGCATGAACGGCCAGGCGGTGATGCAGTTCGCGCCCACCGATAGCTTGACCCTGACCCTCGACTACACCTATTCGGCCAACGAAATTCGTGAAGAGCGCGGCGAGCAGGGCATCTGGTTGCAGCGTGCCAACAGCTTTACCGATCTGACCTTCGATACCGGCCAGGCCGTGGCCACGCCGGTCTATCTGCGCGATGTGCCCAACGGCGCCAAGGACTTCGGCATGGAGCAACAGCGCAACGAGCAGAAGTACAAACTCGGCTCGCTGGGCTTCAATGCGGATTGGCAAGTGAGCGATCGCTTCCAGTTGAGCTTCGATGCGCACAATTCGAAGACGCAAAGCCTGCCCAATGACCCGACGACGGGCGGCAGCGCGACCTACTTCAGCTTCGCCGGCACCAACAACTGCACCAATGGACCTTACTGCGGCGGCCAATGGGGACAGGAACTGTGGTTCAACAATTCTCTGCCGATCGGCGCACGCACCTGGTATCCCACCGCAGCCGATTCGCTGGCAAACACCAATGGCGTGGTCAATCCCGCTTTCACGCCTGCCGAGCTCGGCTCGCAGGTGCTGCGCATTTTCTATCAGAAGCAGGTGACCGAAACCAAGGAAGGACGCCTGGACGGCAAGTTCGACTTTGACGACGGGCGCTTCCAGTTTGGCGTGAGCTCGACCAACACCACCATGCAACGCCGTGTCAGCGAGACCAACTCGCCGCTGGGCGATTGGGGCGTGGCCAATGCGGGCAACGAACCGGGAATGGTCGCACTGCTGCAGCCGGTGAGCATCACCGGCATGTTCAAGGATTTCAACCCCAGCGGCGCGGCGTCCAGTGCATGGCGTGGCGATGCCGATCAGCTGGCCCTGTGGGGCGGAAGCCAGTACGGCGCGACCACGCGCTACAACCCGCAATACACCGCCGACAACCGGGTGGAGGAAAAGACCCGCGCGGCCTACGTGCAATTGGAAATTGCCGGTGCCATCGCCGGGATGACCACCAATACGCGTCTGGGTCTGCGCTATGAGCGCACCGACGTGGAGTCCACCTCACAGGTGGCCACGCCTACCGCGCTGCTGTGGCTCTCCAACAACGATTTCCAGTTGATCCGTTCCACCGACCAGCAGCCTTTCAGCGAGAAGACCAGCTACAACTACATCCTTCCCAACATGGACTTCAGCATCGATTTCACCGATCAGCTGAAAGGTCGTGCCTCGTTCGGTCAGACCATTGCGCGTGCGCCGTATAACAATCTCATCGCAGGCCCCACGCCCAATACTCCTAACGGCTCGATCCTGATCAACCCGTCCAACCGCGCAGGTGGCGACTCGCAGACGCCCACACTCGATCCGTTGGAATCGGATAACCTCGATCTGGCGCTGGAGTGGTATTTCGCTGACGCCAGCTATGTGTCAGCGACGTTCTGGAACAAGCGCGTGAGCAATTTCATCGGCAATACCGTCACGCGTGAATCGCTGTACGGACTGACCGATCCCACCTCGGGGCCGGATGCCCAGGCTGCACTGGCGTTCCTGCAAAGCGGTGCCTGTGCCGCGCAGGTGGGCGCAGCCGGCAACGATGTCGCGGGTGCATGTTCGGCCAACGACACCTCGCTGTTCGCGGCAATGGCCCTGCTGCGCAATGCGGCTGCTACCGGCGGGCTGAACGCCTATAACGGCAGTTCGGCGCAGAGCCTGGCGCTGGAGAACGCCTACGATATCGCCGGCAATGCCTCCGACCCCCTGTATCAGTTCGACGTGTCCCGGCCAATTAACCAGAACAAGGCCAACATCCACGGCTGGGAACTGGGTGGCCAGTACTTCTTCGGTAGCACCGGTTTCGGCATCTACGCCAACTACACCATCGTGGAAGGGGATGTGGCGTTCGATAACACCGTGATCGACCGCGATCAGTTCGCGCTGCTCGGCCTGAGCGACACCGCCAACGTCATGCTGATGTACGAAAAATATGGCTGGAGCGCACGCCTGGCCTGGAACTGGCGTGACGAATACCTGATCGCGGCCAACCAGGACAACGCCAACCGCAACCCGTACTACGTTGAGCCCTATCAGCAGTTCGACCTCAGCGTCAGCTACGCATTCAACAAGCAGCTGTCAGTGGGCTTTGAGGCGATCAACCTGACCGGTGAAGACGTGCGCTGGCATGGCCGCTCGGAGAAGCAGATCATCCGCTTGATCGACCAGCAGCCGCGTTACACTCTGGGCGTGCGGTACGCGTTCTGAGTCGTCACGCCGAGGCGTTTTAAGCTGTAGCCGCTGCGGCCGCCATCGTGTGATTGCGGCCGCAACCGGTTGCGGCGCCGCTGCTCGCTTGCGATACGCAGCCGTGTAGGGGCGTGGCACGGTCTTCTGTCTGTGCCTGCGCAGTCACCCTTGCGGTGTGCACCCGCGACCTGCGCGCTTGCGTTCGCAGTGACGCAGCGCATTGCTGCCCTGCGGCTTGCCGGCGCACACATTTTTGGCAATGCTCAGTATCGCCATGCGCGCGGGGAATGCGTGCGACCGAATCCCTTCATGACTGCAGCCCTGCGCGACGGACGGCTGCTGGAGTTCTAGATGACGCGATACGCAGTGCTCAACAACGTGGCGCATCACGACTTGCGCGTGATCCTGCGCTTTGGCGCGGAATTCGGCGATGCGGTCGGCGTGGTGCCGGCTTTCGTCACCGAATACGCCGAGCTGCAGCGCGAGTACCCGCTGTTCTTCCGGCAGGATCCGGCCGGGAGTGGTTACCAGTCCGTGGCGCTACTGGGCTTTGCACAGGACGAGAACCTGTTTCTGCAGGACGGGCGCTGGAATGCCAGCTATCTGCCCGGCATCGTGGCCAAGGGTCCGTTCTTGATCGGTTTCCAGGAGCAGAACATCGACGGCACCCTGGTGCAGGAGCCGGTGATCCATGTGGACCTGGAGCATCCGCGCGTCAGCCGTAACGAGGGCGAGGCGGTGTTTCTGCCGCAAGGCGGGCACAGCCCATATCTGGAGCACATCATTGGTGTGCTGCGCGGTATCCGCGAGGGCGTGGACGCAGGGCAAGCGATGGCGGCTGCCTTCGACGCGCTGGGCTTGATCCAGCCGGTGCGCCTGGACGTCGCGCTGGATGCCAGCCACGCCACGCAGTTGCAGGGGTTGTTCGCCATCGACCGCGAACGGCTTGCGGCACTGGATGCACAAGCACTGCATCAATTGCATCAGGCCGGCTATCTGGAAGGTGCCTTCCTGATGTTGGCATCGCTGCACAATGTGCGCCGGCTGATGGCCGAGAAGCAGCGCCGCCTACAGCAGTCGCCCAGCGACGCCGCTGCCGCGTAGGCCTGAGCGCATGGCCGCACGTGCCACCGATCCATCTACCGCCACAAGCACCGCCATCGCCGAGCGTAGCGATTGCGGCCCGGACGCATTGCCGCTCGCCGAACTTTGCGACGCCGCCGAGCCGGTGGTGCTGCGTGGCATCGCGCGCAATTGGTCGCTGGTGCAAGCCGGGCTGCGCAGCGCCGAGGACGCCATGGCGCTGTTGCGTGCGCGTGATACCGGGCGCCCCTTGCAGTATTCCTATGGCAGCCCGGATATCGGCAGCCGCCCGTTCTATCGCGACGATTGCAGCGCGCTCAACTTCGAGGTGCAGCGCGGTAGCCTGAGCACGCTGCTGGATGCCATCGCTGCACACCGCGATGATGTGCAGCCGCCCACCTACTATCTGGCCTCGCTGCCGGTGGATGCCAACCTCCCTGGGTTACGCACAGACAACGACCTGGATGTCGCTGCCAACGGCAGCCTTGTACAGCCCAGCATCTGGATCGGCAACCGTGTGATCGCCTCGTGTCACTACGATGCGCTGGATAATCTTGCCTGCTGCGTAGTGGGGCGACGGCGCTTTACGCTGTTTCCGCCGGAGCAGGTCGCCAATCTCTACCCAGGCCCGCTCGATCCCACGCCTGGCGGGCAGGTAGTGAGCATGGTCGATTTCGCCCGCCCGGATCTGCAGCGCTTTGCGCGTTTTGCCGATGCATTGCCACACGCACGCAGCGTGGTGCTGGAACCGGGCGATGCGTTGTTCATCCCCAGCATGTGGTGGCATCACGTCGAGTCGCTGCACCCGTTCAACGTACTGATCAATTACTGGTGGAGCAGCGCGCCGGCACAACTGCCTGCAGGGATGCCGGCGCTTTACCACGCGCTGTGGGCCATTCGCGACCGCCCCGCCGCGGAGAAGCAGGCGTGGCGCGCGCTGTTCGATTACTACGTGTTCGGCCCGGCCAAACGTGCCGGCGAACACCTGCCCGAATCGGCGCAACATGCGCTGGGCCCGATCGATCCGACGCTGGCACGACAGTTGCGCGCCATGCTGATCGGCAAGTTGAACCGCTGATGTGCAACACCGCTCTCAACCCATCTGACAGGAACGCGCAGTGACTCAGGCTCAGATTCGCAAGGTGGTGATCGCCGGTGGTGGAACGGCCGGCTGGATCGCTGCCTGTGCGCTCTCGCATCAATTCCGCGATTTGCTGGACATCACCCTGGTCGAGTCGGAGCAGATCGGCACTGTGGGCGTGGGCGAATCCACCGTGCCACCCATCCGGACCTTCCACCGGTTTCTGCAGATCGACGAGCAGGAATTTCTACGTGCGGTGGCCGGCACCTTCAAGCTGTCGATCTCGTTCGAGCATTGGCGGCGTCAGGGCGAGCGCTACATCCATCCGTTCGGCATCACCGGGCAGAGCACCCTGGTGTGCGCGTTCCATCATCTTTGGCTGGAAAGTCAACGCCGCGGCATGCCGGGCAGCTTTGGAGATTACTGCCTGGAAACCGTGGCCTCGCGCGTGGACCGTTTTGCGCTGCACGGCGAGCCTGCGGTCAATTACGCCTATCACCTGGATGCAGCGCTCTACGCCAAGTTTCTGCGTGCGCGCAGCGAGGCCTGCGGCGTCAAGCGTATGGAAGGCAAGATTCAGCAGGTGACCGTGCAGCCGCACAGTGGCGACGTCGCCAGCCTGGTGCTGGAAGACGGGCAAGTGATCGAAGGCGATTTGTTCATCGACTGCAGCGGCTTTCGCGGTCTGCTGATCGAGCAGACGCTGCACACCGGCTACGAAGACTGGAGCCATTGGTTGCCGTGCGACCGCGCGGTGGCGGTGCAAACCGAAGCCGTCGGCCCGCCGGTGCCGTATACCCGTGCCATCGCGCACGAAGCCGGCTGGCGTTGGCATATTCCGTTGCAGCATCGCGTCGGCAACGGCCTGGTGTTTTCGAGCAAGCATCTGTCCGATGACCAAGCGCATGCCAAACTGCTGCGCGATGTCGCCGCGCCTGCCGTCAAGGACCCCTGGATGGTGCCGTTCCGCACCGGCCGCCGGCTCAAGGCCTGGAACAAGAATGTGGTCTCGCTCGGTCTGGCCAGCGGCTTTATCGAGCCGCTGGAATCCACCAGCATCCACCTCACCATCTCTGCGGTGGTGCGGCTGTTGGCACTGTTTCCGGCCGAAGGCATCGCGCCGTCGCAGGTGCAGCTGTTCAACGACGTCAGCCGCGCTGAAATGGAGCACGTGCGCGACTTCGTCACCTTGCACTACCACGCCACCCAGCGCGACGAACCGCTATGGCAGCAGTGCCGGCAGATGGAGCTGCCCGAATCGCTCGCGCTGCGCCTGCGTGCCTGGCGCGAACGCGCACATGCGTGGCAGGGCGCGGATGAATTGTTCCGTGTCGATTCCTGGACTCACGTGCTGATGGGGCAGGGCATTGCGCCCGAGCAACACCACCCGCTCACGCGCGCGTTCTCCGACCACGACCTGCGCCGCCTGCTCGATGGTATCGCCCAACCGATCCAGCACGCGGTGCAACGGATGCCGTCGCAACAGGCCTTTATCGAGCGCTATTGCAAGGCGGGCGCACAGGTGTGGGGGATGCGCAGCCCGGTGCCCGCCTAGCGCCGGCCTCCTGGCGACAGTTGGGGGCAGGTGCTACGCGTACCTGCGCTACAGCCGCATCAAATCCGTGCCCACCACGATCGGGCCGGCGTAATGCTTCCGCGCCCCTTCGCTCCACATCGGGTCGGTGATGGACGCATCGCCACCGGGGACGAAGTGATTGAGCACGAGCATCTTCGCCTTGGCCGCAGCCGCAATTTTGCCGACCTCTTCGCTGGTGGAATGGCTCTTGAGCAAATGGTCCAGCAACGTGGGCGCGTTGTCGTTGGTCTGCAGCATCTTCTGCAGTGCCGGTAGATACATCACCTCATGCACCAGGATGTCGCTATTCTTCGCGAACTCGGCCAGCGCCGGCAGGTAGCGCGTGTCGCCGGAGAACACAACGCTGCGGTCAGGCGCGTCGAACCGGTACGCAAACGCCGGCTTGAGCGTGTAATGGTCCACCAGGGTGGCGGTCACGGTGACCTGATCGTTTTTCAGCACAATGCCAGGCTGGTCGAACTCGTGCACATGAATGAGTGCTTTGAACGGCGGGCGGCCTTCCTCACGGATGCGCGCGTCGATGTCGATGGCATTCATCGCGACGAAGGCATCCACCATCCTGGCGATGCCGGGTGGCCCATACAGATGCACGGGCGTCTGCAGGCCGCTGGCCCAGGCCAGCCAGACCACGTTGAGCAGATCGGCGTTGTGGTCTGAGTGGTGATGGGTCAGGAAGATATCGCGCAGCATGGGCAGGCGGATGCCGGCCTTGGCCAGTTGCTGCGCCACACCGTTGCCGCAATCGATGAGATACGGCTGCCCGTCGATCACCAGCGCATTGGCGGCCGCTGCCCGCAAGCGCGAAGGCGTCGGGCCACCCTTGGTGCCCAGCAGCACCAGGACGCTGCCCTTGGCCGGGAAAGGCGCTGGCGGCGCGGGTTCGGGCTTGGAAAGCACTTGTCGTGTAGACGATTGCGCGGCGCCGAGCTGCCCCACCGCCGTGAGCGCACTGGCAGCTAACGCAGTGCGCAGCAGCGCGCGACGGGAGCGGGATGGCTGGAATGCGGTCATTGCGGCTCCTGTCGATGTGACTGTGCTGAATGCCGATGCAATTCTGCGTGCTGTATACCCCGTACGGCAGGCGTCGCTGGCAGCGATTGGAGACAACAGTCCAGGCGCCATTTTTTCGCTGCTCATGCCGCCAAGCTCAGAATTCGCGTGCAATGAATTGATTCAACGCCGGTGAACGATAGAACGCCATGCATTGCGCGAAGATGCGGTTGAACGGGCCGCGACGCGCTTCGTCCTTCATCGGAACCTCGCTCTTGTCGAAGCCCGCCGCACTGGCGTCGACGAAACGATGCAGGCGATCGGTAGCGCCGGCCTTGGCGTTATCCATCGCATAGGTGGTGAGCAGATACGAGCGGTCGCGCAACTGGTCGGGCGCGTACTTGCCGCTACGCGTGTAGTTGTTGTCCAGGCAGCGCTGCAGCGCGTAGGCTTTGATGTCCTCGCGATCGGCCTGCTTGCCAACTGCCAGGGCGGTGGTCTGCAGCGCCATGGCAGCAAGCATGATGACGAGCAGTGCGGTACGTATACGAACCATGAGCGGCGATTGGTGGAAGGGGAGCCAACAAGTCTGCATCATCGCGCCTCGTACCGCCCAGGTTTGCACAGGGCGGAGCGGGGCGAATTCAACGGCGACCCTCGCCCCGATGATGTGGACCTCGGGCAGCGGTGGCCTCGATCTGGCCAGTGGTGAGGCCCGGCGCACCATGGGGTGGTCGCAAGAAGAGCATTGCGACTTGCGTGTCACAGTTGTTGCATCTTCAAGGCTGTAGTGCAGTCGAGCCCAACCAGGCGCTGCCCGGCCGCCAGAACTGGAGTCTGTATAGGCATGGTGAGGGCACAGCGCGCCCGCTGGCTTGTTGCGCGAGGCTGCAGAAAACTAGCGATGGAGCCAACCCTCACGCGAGCGCGTCACCGCATTGCCGTGAGCACGTGGTAACACGGTGTAGGCATCCAGCAACGCAGGTACGCACGGGGCATTGCATCCATCATGCAGGCACCGATCGCCAAGCAAAAAGCGCTTCGCCAGGCAATCGCGGTGCCGAGCGAAGCGCGATCAAGCGTGGCAGGCGCGACATCGCCTGCCACGCCGCTTGGCCGCTTACTGGCCGAAGTAGGTGGAAATGGTGGAATACACGTCCGAGAAGCGCGAGTAGTAATCCGGAGCCGTCTGTGCGGTGCAGTACGAAGAGCCACCGTACAGGCCGCCGCGCAGCTGGTAGGCGCCATCGCTGGCGACGGTGAACAGGCCGGAGCCGGATGAGCCGCCTTCTGTCACGCCGTCGTTCCAGACCACGCGATAGAGCGGGCTCTTGCCATCGATGGAGCTGCTCAGTGCAGTCACTGATCCCAGCGAATACTTCTTGACGTCGCCCGATGGGTGATGGATGCCGACAATGGAAGTGCCGGTGGCGCCGATCGCCGCGCTATTCCAGGCTGCATAGAACGCGCCGCTTGGTGGGGCGGTTTTCAGCTCCAGCAACGCAGTGTCGCGCGTGGTGTTGGCGTGCCGCAGGAACGCGCCACCCGTCAACGTGGTTGCCTGCGAACTGGCCGTGTTGCCGTTACAGGTAGCCGCATCGTAGAACCAGTACGTTTGCAGGGTGTTGGCCACGGTCTGCGTGCTGATGCAATGCGCTGCGGTCCAGAACAGATTGCGCTTGGGCGAATTGCTGTTGTTGAGCAGCGTGCCGGTGCACAGGAAAGATCCTTGGCTGGTGGTGAACACCATGCGTGCCACGGCCTTTGCGGCGCTGGTGAAGCCGGTCGTGGGGTTTGCGCGGCAGACGATGTCGTTCTCGCAGGAATCGCTCTCGCCGATGGCAATGGTCATCATGTCGCGCGGGCTAGCGGTGGGGCTGATGTCCAGATGCGATAGCTGCGGAATGCTGAGGCTGAAGTTCTCCGGATACAGGCCGGCCGGCAGCGACAGTTCGACCAGTAGATTCTCGCCACTCACCGTCGGCGACCAACCGATGTCGTTGCCGCTGGTCGTAAAGCTGGCGCCGGATTGCTCGAACACGCGACCGTCGTTACCGGCAAAGCGCAGCGTCACCTTGGATGGGTCCCCAGGCCTTGCGCCAGCGCCACGCAAGACCAGTGATGCACGCAGCGATGCCGCCTGTGCGGAGCTGACTTTCAAGCTGGCGACGCGCGAACCATCGGCGGCCATTTGCCAATCGAGCTTGGACAGATTCACCGACGGCTGCGTCACTGCCCGTGAGAAACCGATCTGCAACGGCTGCCCATGCTTGACCTGCGCAATGCGGCGCTCACGCACGCGGCTCATCTCGGTGCTGGTGGGCGCGGCGAGTTGCACCACGCGTGTGGGCAGGATGCCGCCCCGTAAACTTGCCGACTGCAACGTTGCCGCACCAAGCTTGGCCGCCTGCGGCGCGGCGGTCACCGGCGCTGCATCCATCTCGGTGGGCGGCGTTGCCGCTGCGGTGCCGGAAATAGCGGAAAACAGCGCCAGATACATCGCGTTCTTGCGATTCATGGGTAGTCCTTCTCGTCAGGGATCGGCAGGCTGCAGCGGGGGCTGCAACAAGCGGGCGCCAGCGTTGGCGCCGAACGAGCCTAGCGAAACTTCAAAGCTGAATATGTGCTGAAAATCTCGTTCGGGAATGAAAGGTCATTATCAATACAGTGCCCGCACGAGTCTGCCATCCACTGGGCCGTCATGTCGTCGGCCCCGAACGGTGCGTTGGCTCCCAGGGCGGCCATGTTGGTTCTAGTCAGCAGGTACAGGTCCAGCATCCAGCTGCGCAGTGGCAGCTTGGTGTGTTCAATCTACGTGATAGTCGTGGCGGCGATCAGCGCTCCTAGGGCCTCAGGAGACCTCACCCCGGCCTGGAGGGATGCACAGCGATGGTGGAGCCGGTGAACCTTTCGTTACTTTTTACGGCGGTGGACGACATCTCTGGCTGCTTGCCAGGCGGGGATATAATCAGAATCTCTGCGCACTCACGTGGAACATGTCGCATGCGATCCACTTCAACTTCTTTTCCAAGTCTGCCGCACGCGCAATCGCGCGACAGCGATAGCTACGTGCCTGCCTCCGCGACCGCTTTCCCCTGGCACGCGCGCGACAGCGCCAGTGCGTTTCCCGGTCTCAGTGCTGCGCCGGTCAAACGCGTACGTAACGTGACACAATCAATCACGGCAAATGCCTCGCGGTCATCTGGCATGCGTCTGCCGCAGGTAGATACCCAGGCATGCGATCTCGTCAGCGCGATTGCCCAAGTGGATCGTGCATCGGCGCAGCCACACGGACAGGATCCGCAATGGGAAATGCGCTGCCGCACTGTACTCGAAAGCATGCGCGCATGCGCAGGCGAATCCTACAAAGGCGATCCGGCGACGGTGGCCGACATCGATGGGTTGCATCTGAATGTGCCGATGTCCACGCGGCGGTTGAAACTATGGGAGCGAGAGACCGACGATGTGATTGTGGTGGTGCTGGGTTTTTCCGGGACATGCCTGGATGCGACGGACGATCTGTTATGCGACATGAAAAGCCAGATCGCACAGGTACACGTCAACGTGTTTGACGAGCGCCTTCCGACCTTGGGCAAGGTTGGAGCAGGCTGGCAGGAATGGTGGCAGTCCGAAGCTCAGTTGCCGCGCGCCGACGGAACCGTCATGAAGGACGTGCTGAAACGCTACACGAATCGCGCGCGGGAGAGCGGCAAGGCGTTGTCGATGTCGTTGACGGGGCACAGTCTGGGCGCAGCAGCGGCGACGGTCGCCGGCTTCGACATCACGCACTTTCTGCGCGCGGCCGGAGCCCCGGGCAAGATCAGCATTTATTCATTCAATCCGCCGCGCCTCGGCCCAGCGGGCGCCGGCAGACACTATATGCAAAGCTTAAGATCGAACGACAGCGAACTGCGATTCACGCTGCGCCAGTTTACGCGCGCTCTAGATCCGATCCAGTCGGTGCCCTTTTTCATGCATCACCCGCACTGGGATCACGCCGGGGCTGCTGACGAGCGCGCCGGCAGCACCAGCGGTGATCGCTTCGCTCAGTTCATCACCGTGACGGACGTCCCGGCGAGCGCTGTCAACCTGGCGGACAATCACGAATTGACGTTGTGGCGCCCTTATTTCCTGTCCAAGATCGAGCCGGCCGATCTGCAGCGCATCTTTTCTCCCATGGAAGTGCCGCAAGGCATATCCGAAGACCGGCGTCTTTCCCGCAGGCAACTGTTCACTTCGTTGCTGCCGTACCGTGAGCCGCCGGCGACTAGCCGGCCGGATTAGATAGCCGGCCATAAATTGCGAATGAATTTTCTAGGCCAAGAGAGATTTTCTAAATTTTTGATTGATCCTGACTCCTGGCCATGAAGATCGCTCGCTGCACGTCAAACGGGCGCCAGGCACTGCTTGGACTGCAACATGCCCGTGGCAAGTCGTGGCAGCACCTCGTGAAAACGGATCGACGGTGAGAGATCGTCCATTTCTGCAAGTCAAGCCCTGCGTATTTGCACTGATGGCATGATGCATCACGTTGATGACGTGTTTGAGGTTGCCCAGCACGAGATTGACCCGTCGCACACCGCAGCACTGGTGGGCCAGGAGTAAGCCGGCACGACAGACGGGGCTGCTGTTGAGGCTATTCCAGCGCGTCGCTGGCGCGGAATTCGGTGGAGCGTCCGCTGAGTTTCAAAAACGCCAGTACCGTCAGTCCCGCCACCATCCACGCAGCGCCCCCCAGTTGCGCGTGCGTGTCGGCATTGAGCAGCACATAGGCCAGGATGGCGATGCCGATCAATGGGGCCAGGCCATGCAGTACGCGCCGGCCTTGGCTGCGGAAGTGCCACAGCACAGCGAGATGCAGCAACACGAAGGCAGTCAGTGCGCCGACGTTGCATAGCGACGACAGCAGGGCAATCTGGCCGACGAAGACTTCGCCCAGCACGATGCTTAGACCCGCCACCAGCAAGATCGCACGCTGTGGCACCCCGGTACGCGGGTGGATGTAGCGCAGAAAGGCCGGCAACTGGCGGTCGCGCGCCATGGCAAACAACAGGCGCGATGTGGCCGCTTGTGCCACCAGCGAATTGGCGATTGCCGCACTGATGGCGACCGTGAGCGCAATGACGATCTGCAGCCATGGCCCGGCGATCAATCGCCCGATCTCGAAGAACGCATCGTTGGATGCTTGCGCGCTGGGGTAGCGCTGCAGGGTGGGTTGCAGCAAGGCCGCCAGCCAGGTTTGCAAGATGAACAAGCCTGCCACGATCAGCAACGCGAGCAAGGTGGCACGCCCCACCACACGGTTGCCGCCGCGCGCCTCCTCCGACAAGGTGGAGATCGCATCGAAGCCGAGGAACGACACCACCGCCACCGACAATGCGCTGAAGATCAAGTGTGGCGAAAACGCTTGCGGGTTGTAGACGGGGCGCCAGCTCCAGTGCGCGCCATTGACGCCGCGCTGGATCGCCAATGTCGCCAGCACCACGAACACTGCCAGAACCACCAACTGCCCGAGCAGAAAAAAGCGGTTGGCACGTGCGGTGGTTTCGATGCCGCGTAGGTTCACCGCCGTGTTGAGCACGACGAAGAACGCGATCCATGCCGGCTGCGGCACTGCCGGCAACACGTTGTACATCGCGTTGGCGCCGACCACATACAGCAGGGTCGGCACCAGCAGATAGTCGAGCAGAATCGCCCAACCGGCAAGAAAGCCCATGCCGCTGCTCAGCCCGCGCCCGACATAGGCATACACCGAGCCAGCCACTGGAAATGCCTGCGACATCTGTTGGTAGCTCAGCGCGGTGAACAGCATCGCCACGAAGCCGAGCAGATAGGTCAGTGGCACCATTCCGGCGCTGATGTCGAAGACGCCGCCGAAGATCGAGAACGGCGCCGTCGGCACCATGGACACCAGCCCGTAGATCAACAGATCCTTGAGCGTGAGCTGCCGCTTGAGCTCTTGTGCATAGCCGAAGCGTTCCAGCGTGGCCGCATCGTCGCGGCGTGGTGTGTCGGTCATGCAGGTGTCCGCGGAAGGGAATGCCGGCGCGCTGCGCGAACGCTGAAGGGACCTGAACGCCCGCTCTGCGCTGCAGCCGTGTGACCGACATTGTCACGATAATGTGGCCGACAAGCCCATCCACTGGCAAAAATGCTAGGTTTTCCATGCTGGATGTCGCTCGTAGGCAACCACCGGTCCCGAGGATTCACCATGTTCGAAATTCTAGCCAGCCTGGCCCGCGATCTGCAGGCAGTGCAGACGCTCAATAGCTGCCTGGATCGGGTGTTTCGCGATATCTGTGCGCTCGGTTTCCAGTCGTTGGTCTACGACTACGCACCGGTGCCGTTGAGCATGGAGGGCACGCTGATCACGCCAACGGTGTTCATTCAGCGCAATGCGCCGCGCGATATGCAGCATGTCTGGTGCGAGCACGGGTACTACCAACATGACCCTGTTCAGCAGCGTGCAACGCGCCGCACCACGCCGTTCGTCTGGTCGTACCGCGCCGACGGTGATTGTGCGGGTGTGGAATACGTGGGTGGACAGCACCGGCAAGTCACGCGCTATCTATGCGATAGCGGCATGGGTACCGGTGTCACCGTGCCGCTGCATCTGCCCGGTGGCGCGTTCGCCACCTTCAGCGGGGCGATCGATGCCGTGGGGGCAGAAGCGCCGCGTTTGGCCGAATCGCAGTTATTGCCCTTCTTGCTGCTGGCACACGCCTTCCAGGCGCGTGCGCAGGAACTGCTGGACCCGCAGGAACGCCGCTGCCACCACATTACATTGACCCGTCGCGAGCGCGAGTGCCTGCAGTATTCGGCCAAAGGCCTGACCTCCAAACGCATCGCCGCGGCGCTCAATCGCTCCACGGCCACGGTGAATCTGCATCTGAATTCGGCTGCCCGCAAACTGGGCGCACGTAACCGCGTGGAAGCGGTCGTGCGCGGTATGCACTATCGGTTGCTGGAGCCATAAGTTTTCTCTAAGCATGTCCGCGCAGTGGCCATGCGTGCTGCGTAGCGGGTTTTGAACTGGCGGAGGACACCCGTCATGTGGCTTCCGTGGCGCCACCCCATCTGTTGGCAAGCGCTCATCCCGCCGTTTCGGTCGATCTGAGTGCAGCGTTGGTGGCAGACGCGATAGATGTCTTGATTCGAAGCGAGTAATTCGATTAGAAGTGATGCTGGGTCGCGCGATATCCGCCGCAGTCAGCAACACGACGCGTTCGAGCGAACCGGCTATCGGCCAGCACCAACCGTGCATCCGAGCGCAGTCAAACCTGTGAGATTTGCCAGTTAACGCCAGTCGGCCTGCTCGCTAGGCTCGGGGCCCATCATTGCCGTAGGCAGGCGACAGGTCATGCAGTGCACCGAAGGTTACGTCGAATTCTGCGGCTACCGCACCTGGTACCGCATCACCGGCGATCTGTGCGCGGATGCCTGCCCGCTATTGGTGTTGCACGGTGGCCCCGGGTGCACCCACGACTATGTGGACAGCTTCAAGGACCTGGCTGCCAGCGGCCGAGCGGTCATCCACTACGACCAGATCGGCAATGGGAAGTCCACCCATCTGCCCAATGCAGACCCTGGCTTCTGGACGGTGGGGCTGTTTCTGGACGAACTGCAGGCGCTGATTACGCATCTGGGTCTGTCGCAGTACGCCTTGCTGGGCCAATCCTGGGGCGGAATGCTGGCCGCCGAGCACGCCGTGCGCCGTCCAGCTGGCCTGCGTGCGCTGGTGATCGCCAATTCGCCCGCGTCGATGGGCTTGTGGCGGGCTGCTGCATTACGTCTGCGTGCGCGTTTGCCCGATGACATCCAGGCTGCGCTGGATGAGCACGAAGCCGCCGGTACGCTGGACCATCCGGCCTATCGCGCCGCCAGCCAGGTGTTTTACGCACAGCACGTGTGTCGCGTCCTACCGTGGCCTGCCGAAGTGGTGCGCACCTTTGCCGCCATCGATGCCGACCCGACCGTGTATCACGCCATGAATGGCCCGACCGAATTCCATGTGGTGGGGAGCTTGCGCAACTGGAGCATCATCGAACGCCTGCATCGCATCACTGCACCCACGCTGGTGCTCTCGGGCAAGTACGACGAAGCCACGCCGGAAACCGTCGAGCCGTATGCGCGGCTGATTCCGGATGCGCGCTGGCAGGTGTTCGCCAACTCCAGCCATATGCCGCATGTGGAG
Organism: Xanthomonas prunicola; assembly: GCF_002846205.1. Classification (GTDB taxonomy): domain Bacteria; phylum Pseudomonadota; class Gammaproteobacteria; order Xanthomonadales; family Xanthomonadaceae; genus Xanthomonas; species Xanthomonas prunicola. Next base: position 386,862 of record NZ_PHKV01000001.1, on the reverse strand, counting down.
GAACGCGCGGCATGCATGCGCCTGGTCGGCAACTTCCTGGACGATCAGACGCCCTGGCCCGGTGGTCAGATGCAGCGCTCGTCGGCGCAGGCCGATCGCGCTGTCTGAGTGAGGCGGGTGCGCGTGCGGCGATAGCTGGCAAGCCCAGATACCGCCTTGCGTATTCGTACCTGCAGCGTTGACGTCGCTTTGGGTGGACAGCATCGATCCGCGAAGCCGATAGAGCCTCTCGTGACGTCGCGGTGTTCATGCGCTTCTTGCAGTACATGTCGCGCTACGCGCGCTATGCGCCTGTTTGCCAATAAAGTGTCGAGCATCGACACGTGCCACCGGCAAGCTGCTTGTCGTGCGCTTCGATGCGCGAGCGCCCCAGCGCACTTCCGCGCGCTGGAAGTAACCATGCGCTCACGGCAGCCCAGCCGCATGAGCGTTCTGATGCGCTGCGTCAGCGCCGCAAGTGACCTTGCAGCGACAGCTGGACAGCATGTTTCCACACGCCGCTGTCGATTGCACATGGTGCATCGCGTACCCGCATAACGTGTTGCACTCGCTGCGGTCGCTACGCCTGCACAGATGCTGCATGCCTGCAGTTGCGATCAGCATGCGGAACATCACGGCACGGGTGCGATTGCTCTATCGCCAGGTGCGCGCTTGAACGCACGTGCAGCATCGACGTCTGCATTCACATCCCCCCCTCGATCAACACATACCGAACGAATGGCATTGGCATGTCCTGTCCCGGCTGTCCGTTGCTGTCTCTTTTGCATGTCTCGCAAAGAGAACACCGCGGTGCGTCTAAGTTTCAGCGATGGATAATTGTTTTATGTTTTGAATCGCGCGAAGAATGCAGCCCCCCACGCATCGCTTTGCAGTTGTCGTCGCCACTGCGCAGACGGCCTGCATCGCTTGTCGATTTCTTTGGGAGAGGCTGCATGATCATCAAGACGCTACAGGGCGCACTCGCGCTTGCACTGTCCGCTTGCGCTGCGGGCGCGATTGCCGGCCCGGTCGGGTACGGTGCGGCCACCACCGGCGGCGGCAACAAGACACCAGTCAACGTGGCAACGTTCGAAGCGATGCAGGCCGCCATCGACAGTTATTCCGGCAGCGGTGGGCTGGTACTCAACTACACGGGCCAGTTCGACTTCAGCACCATCAAGGACGTCTGCGCGCAATGGAAGCTGCCGGCCAAGACCGTGCAGATCAAGAACAAGAGCGATGTCACCATCAAGGGTGCCAATGGCTCGGCGGCAAACTTCGGCGTGCGTGTGGTCGGCAACGCGCACAACGTGATCATCCAGAACATGACCATCGGTTTGCTGCAGGGCGGCGAAGATGCAGATTCGATTTCGCTGGAAGGTAACTCCAGTGGCGAGCCGTCCAAGATCTGGGTCGATCACAACACGATCTTCGCTTCGCTCACCAAGTGCTCCGGTGCAGGCGATGCCTCGTTCGATGGCGGCATCGACATGAAGAAGGGCGTGCACCACGTCACCGTCTCCTACAACTACGTCTACAACTACCAGAAGGTCGCGCTCAACGGCTACAGCGACAGCGACACCAAGAACTCGGCCGCCCGCACCACCTACCACCACAACCGCTTCGAGAACGTGGACTCGCGCGTGCCGTTGCAGCGGCGCGGGCTGAGCCATATCTACAACAACTACTTCAACAACGTCAGTACCTCGGGCATCAATGTGCGCATGGGCGGCGTGGCCAAGATCGAGTCCAATTACTTCGAAAACATCAAGAATCCGGTGACCTCGCGCGACAGCAGCGAGATCGGCTACTGGGACCTGATCAACAACTACGTCGGCAGCGGCATCACCTGGGGCACGCCGGATGGCAGCAAGCCCTACGCCAACGCCACCAACTGGGTGAGCTCCAAGGTGTTCCCGGAATCGCTGGGCTACATCTACACCGTCACGCCAGCGGCACAGGTCAAGGCCAAGGTCATCGCCACAGCGGGTGCGGGGAAAAATCTGGCCGAGTGATCGGCAGTGCGTAGCAGCATCAACACATCCCCGGCCCGTCCGGGGATGTGTGTTTACGTCGTGTCTTGATGACGACAGGGGCGCTCGCCCGCGCTGCGCCGTCAGGCCGGCGGCAGCGCGGGCCGGCAAGTCGCCATGCCGCCTGCCGCAAGCCCGAGGGCAGGGTGCGAACGTCTGGCGTATCCACTCCTTCCCCGGGCTGGCGTCAAGAGGCGCGGCAGGCGCCGCGACGCGGTATCGTGTCGCGATTCCATTCATTCAAGCCTGTCCATGCCGCTTCCGACCGACCCCATTGCTGAGACCGCTGCATCCGCCGCGCCTGCACTGCGCCATGCGCTGAAGCCGCGGCAATTGATGATGATGGGCCTGGGCACGGCGATCGGCGCCGGGCTGTTTCTGGGTTCGGGCGTGGGCATCCATGCGGCCGGGCCGGCCGCGCTGGTGTCCTACCTGATCGCCGGTGGCTTGGTGATCATCGTGATGAACGCGCTCGGCGAAATGGCTGCCGCCAAGCCGACCAGCGGCGCGTTCTCGGTGTACGCGGCCGATGCGATGGGTCCGACCGCCGGGGCGACGGTGGGCTGGCTGTGGTGGCTGCAGATCGTGGTGGTGATCGCGGCCGAAGCAGTCGGTGCGGCTGGGCTGCTGGCCACGGTCTGGCCGGCGTTGCCGGTGCCGCTGCTCGCGTTGCTGTTCATGGCCACGTTCACTGCGATCAACCTGCTGGGTGTGCGCAACTTCGGCGAGTTCGAATTCTGGTTCGCCATTCTCAAGGTCCTGGCGATCGTGGTGTTCCTGCTGATCGGCGCCGCCCTGCTGGCCGGCTGGCTGCCGGGGGTGGCCTCACCCGGCCTGTCCAATTTCACCCAGAACGGCGGCTTTGCGCCGAAGGGTCTGGCCGGTATCGGCTCGGCGTTGCTGGTGGTGGTGTTCGCTTTCGGCGGCACCGAGATCGTGGCGGTGGCCGCAGCGGAAACTGCCGACCCGGGGCGCAGCCTGGCGCGCACCATCCGCACCGTGGCCTGGCGCATCCTTGTGTTCTATATCGGTTCGATCAGCGTGATCGTGGCGGTCGTGCCGTGGACCAGCTCTGCGCTCAGCTCGCCGTTCGCTGCCGTGCTGGAAGTGGCACGCATTCCCGGTGCCGCCACGGCGATCACCCTGGTGGCGGTGGTGGCGCTGCTGTCGGCGCTCAATGCCAATCTGTATGGCGCCTCGCGGATGATCTTCTCGCTGGCACAGCGCGGCGAAGCGCCGCGTGTGCTGGCCAAGACCAGTGGCGAACAGGTGCCGCTGGTGGCGGTGATCGCCAGTGTGTTGTTCGGCTTCGCTGCTGCAGCGCTGGAGTTGCTGTATCCGAACAAGGTGTTGCCGATGCTGCTCAACATCGTTGGCGCCACTTGCCTGCTGGTGTGGACGATCTCGCTGGTGTCGCAACTGATCTTGCGCGCCCGTGCCAATCGCGCCGGTATTGCGTTGCCGTTCCGCATGCGCGGCTATCCGTTTCTGACAGTGCTCGCGCTGGCGATCCTGGCGGTGATCTTCGGGTTATTGGCCTATTCGGCCGACACGCGTGCGCAATTCCTGTCGATGGTCGCTCTGACCGCAGTCATCGCCGTGGTCAGCGAAGTTGCGCGACGCTTGCGTGCGCGGATGTAACGGATGGGTGTCCGTGACAGTGTGCTGGCGCGTTGTGTGCGATGACGGACGTGTCCGTCGCCACATGCGCGCGTAGCACCGAGAACCAATAAGCAACCGGGAAACGTGCCGTGGTTGGTTGCGGTGTTGAAGTATCCCGATTCAGGCATGGTGATGGATCACGGCGTCATAGCAGCGCGTCTGTAAATCGAGACGCGCGCACTGGTAATCCGCCTGGCTGGAGGCGGCTGCCAACGAAGCTGCAAGCATGGGCGGAGCGCAGCGGGCTGTCGTCGCGGCATTCGATGTTCGGCATCGGCTCGGCATGGGCACCCATACCGTCGTCAGAAGCGGATAGGCCATGCTGGCCTTCGCCACATCGCGACGGTTCGTCCAATAGCGGACATAGGCTGCACAGACGCGTTTCCACAGCGAAACGAGAAATACGTCAGCAGTCTTGCGTTTCCATCGCCGTCTGAGCGATGGCCTTCGGGATCTGGTGGTCCAGTTCGGTTATTCTGACTCGAGTGCAGCTGTTCGACCCATCCATGCGCTTGAAGAATATCGGCCCGATATTCAACGAGGGAAAGCGCTTTTTTGTTACTTCTTCAGAAGTCATTACCGCGGTTGGCCCATGCATACAGTGGCATCTGAAAACCTGGCGACCCTGCCTGCCCATCTCACACTGGAAGCAGTGCATGCGTTGGCTTGTCCGGTCGATACGCATCTGGATTCCCTGTATCTGTCGCGATTGGGTGGCTTCGATTTCTGGAAGGGTGATTGGAAAGCGCATCGACGTTCTCCGATCCTCTGGCTCATGTCCAAGACCTCGCCGAGAGGTCGCAATCAACCGCTGATGTACCACGTGAGCGGGCCGGACTTTGTCGCGGGTGGCTACGGCGGCGCGTGTTTCAGCGCCCACGCACTTTGGGAAAACCTCGTCAGCGCGCCTTTTCTCGACCCCTGGAAAAACTGGGTGGAGCATCAGCGCTATGTCGAGGAGATGGTGGCGGCAAGCGAAGGTCGAATGCAGCTGGCACGCAGTGCCGCCGAGCTGCGCGCGATTCGGGCCGAGGGGCTTTGCTGCGCCATCCTGTCGTTGGAGGGCGCGCATATGCTTGGACCACGCGGGACCCGCAGTCAGGCACTGCGGCTGACGCGTCTGGACATCGCAGCCAACGCCGGCGCCGCCTATCTGACGCTCAACCATTTCAGCCATACCGACATCTCCCAGGCCGGTTACGCGTCGCTCAATCCGTGGCGCGAGAGGAAGGGCGCGGGGCTTTCAAAGTTTGGTCGACAGGTGGTGGAGCGCTGCATCGATGTCGGACTTCTGGTGGATCTTTCGCATACCTCGAGCCAGGGGATACTTGACGCCTGCGACATCTGCGTCCGTCGCAACGTGCCGGCCTTCGTCTCGCATGGCGCATCGCGCAGCGTCACCCGTGGTGTGGAAACGCGGCCGTCGCGTCACCTCGACCGGGCGCTCGACGATGCGGCAATCCGTGCCATCGTTCAGACCGGTGGCTGCATCAGCGTCATTCTGGCGCCGTACTTTCTGCAACATTCCTATCTGCCCGATGGCACGCCGAACATGGATGCCGACCTCGGGTTTGTTGTGGGCTATTACGAAGCGTTCGCCCGACAGATTGCCGACATGGGGATCGTCGAAGATCCGTGGAAACACCTGAGTTTCGGCAGCGATTTCGATGGCGGCATTTCCAGCTTGCCGACGGGCATGCGCAGCGGTGCGGATCTCCCCAAGCTCACGCAAGCGATGATGGATGCCGGCTGGCCCACGCAACGCATCGTCGATGTGTATAGCGGCAATTTTTTGCGGACCTGGGAGCGGGTGCGGCCGTAGCGTTCCGGCGACCTGCCTCTGAAAGGGAATGCGTGGTGGGTCTTCCATCGTGCGCCGGGGTGATTGACAGGCCCTGGCACGCTGCAGTGGCTGCGTCTGCGTCACCGCGTCCGGGGCAGGGCGTACTGCAGGACAGGAAGAGTGCTGCGGCGCGTTGCTTTACAAGCGCGGCAATTTGCCGCAGATGCGACGCCGTGTCGCATCGGGAACGGGCCCGACCGTCCCTATCATGATCACGTAGCGCAGCAGCTTGCTCGCGATCGGCCAATGCAGTGCATTCCGACGATTGGCCTGCAGCTCGCATGCCGACGATCACTTTTTCCTGGAGGGTTCTCCATGGACGCACTGCTGTTATCGCGGATACAGTTCGGGTTCGTTATCGCGTTCCACGTGCTGTTTCCGGCATTCACCATCGGGCTCTCCAGCCTGTTGGCGTTTCTGGAATGGCGCTGGCTGCGCACGCGTCTGCCGGTCTGGCGCGAGCTCTATTTTTTCTGGCAGAAGATCTTCGCGGTGTCGTTTGGCATGGGCGTGGTCAGCGGCATCGTGATGGCCTTCCAGTTCGGTGCCAACTGGCCGGAATTGAGCCGGATTGCCGGTGGCGTGATCGGACCGCTGCTGAGCTATGAGGTGCTCACCGCGTTTTTCCTTGAAGCCAGTTTCCTGGGCGTGATGATGTTCGGCTGGGGGCGGATTTCCGAGCGCCTGCATTTCTTTGCCACCTGCATGGTGGCGTTGGGCACGCTGTTCTCCACGTTCTGGATTCTCTCGTCCAATAGCTGGTTGCAGACGCCGGCAGGCTATGAGGTGATCGACGGCATCGTGCATCCGGTGGACTGGTTGAAGATCATCTTCAATCCCTCGTTCCCGTATCGGCTTGCGCACATGACGCTGGGCTCGTTCATCACCACCTGTTTCGTGGTCGGCGCAGTGGGCGCGTGGTATCTGCATCGTGGTGTGCATCGCGACGCCGGGCTGCGCATGCTCAAGCTGGCGGTGGTGTTCGCCACGATCACGGTGCCGCTGCAGATCTTTGTCGGCGACATGCACGGCTTGAACACGCTCAAGCATCAGCCGATGAAGATCGCCGCGATGGAAGCGCACTGGCATGCCGAACCGCCGGGCGAGGGCTTCCCGCTGGTGGTGTTTGCGTTGCCCAATGCACAGGCCGAGCGCAACGATTACGAGGTGGCGATTCCGCGTCTGGGCAGCCTGATCCTGACCCACCGTCTGGACGGCAGCATTGCGCCGCTGACCTCGGTGCCGGCTAGCGAGCGCCCGCCGGTGACGCCGGTGTTCTTCGCCTTCCGCATCATGGTGGGGATTGGTTCGTTGATGCTGCTGGTGGCCTGGGTGTCTGCATTCGCGTTGTGGCGCGGCACGCTGGTGCAGTGGCGCTGGTTGCTGGCGACCTGGCGCTGGATGTTGCCGAGTGGCTTCATTGCGCTGATTTCCGGCTGGTTCGTCACTGAAATCGGCCGGCAGCCCTATGTGGTCTATGGCTTGTTGCGCACCGCCGATGCGGTGGGCCCGCAGTCTGCGCTGATGACCGCGATCTCGCTGGCGGTGTATGTGGCCGGCTATGCGTTCGTATTCGGCTGGGGCATCTGGTACCTGGTCAAGATCGGCAAGCAAGGGCCGCCCCCGCATGCCGACGCGCCGCATCTGGACCACGGCGAACACACACCTGCACGTCCGCTCTCGGCGGCCGATGCATCGATTGACGGAGCGGCATGATGGACATGACGACGGTACTGCCGGTGGCCTGGTTTGCTGTGATCGGCTTCGGGGTGCTGATGTACGTGGTGCTGGACGGCTTTGTCCTGGGCATCGGCATCCTGGCGCCGTTCCGCAAGGACGAAGCGCAGCTGGATTTGATGATGAACACCGCCGCGCCGATCTGGGACGGCAACGAAACCTGGCTGGTGCTGGGCGGGGCAGGGCTGCTGGCTGCCTTTCCGAAGGCGTATGCGGTGATCCTGTCGGCGCTGTATCTGCCGGTGCTGTTGATGGTCATGGCGTTGGTGTTCCGCGGCGTGGCGTTCGAATTCCGCTTCAAGGCGCATCGCTCGCGGCGCTTGTGGAGTAATGCGTTTGCCGCCGGTTCGATCCTGGCCACCTTCGCGCAGGGCGTGATCCTGGGTGCCTTGGTGCAGGGCTTGCCGATCGAGAACGACCGCTATGTCGGCGGCATCTGGGGTTGGTTCAGTCCGTTCGCGATGTTGACCGGCGCTGCATTGGTGTTTGGCTATGCACTGCTCGGCAGTACCTGGTTGATCCTCAAGACCGAAGGCCATGTGCAGCAACTGGCACGGCAGCTCAGCCGGCCGCTGACCATCAGTGTGTTGATCTTCATCGGCCTGGTCAGCGCCTGGTTGCCATCGCTGCAATCGCACGTGATGGAGCGCTGGTTCAATGGCGCGCACTATCTGTGGCTGATGCCGGTGCCGCTACTGGTTGCCATCGTGGGGTTCGCGCTGTGGCGTGCGACCGACACGGCGCGCTCGGATGCGCTGCCATTCCTGCTGGCGATGGGCCTGTTCGTCTTGGGCTTCCTGGGCCTGGTGCTGGGCATGTGGCCGTTTCTGGTGCCACCGGTCTACACGATCTGGCAGGCCGCCGCGCCGCCCTCGTCGCAGCTGTTTGCGATGGTCGGTTTGGTCGCCTTGCTGCCGCTGATCCTGGGCTACACGGTGTGGTCGTACCGCGTGTTCCGCGGCAAGGTCACCGCAGACAATGGCTATCACCACTGAAACGCGCTGGCGGTGTCATGCCATCGCGCGGGCGCAGCGCCCGCGCGGCGCTGCACGTTGTCAGCGCAGGTGCTGCTTGAACATCCATTCCCACATCGCCGGGTCCGCGTAAGTCGCGTCCCAGGCGTTGTGGTTGCCTTCCGGGTATTCGCTGTAACGCACATTGGCGCCGACGCCCTTCGCGGCGCGGTACAGCGCGCGGTCGTCGTGCGGCGGTACCGAATCGTCCTTGGCGCCATGGAACATCCAGATCGGTACGTGCTTGAGTTGCGTCACTGCCGCGGTGTACGGGTCCGCTTCCTTCGCCACCAGGCTGACGTACAAGGTGCGGCGCTCATCGCGCGGTGCCTTGAGCGCGCCGCAGATCGGCACGATTGCCGCAAACCGCTGCGGCTGCATCAGTCCGACTTCCCAGGCGCCATAGCCGCCCATTGAAATGCCGGTGAGGTAGGTGCGCTGCGGGTCGGCGCTGAATTCGGCGCTGGCCGCGTCCAGCGTGGCGATCGCCATGCGCGCATTGACGCCCAGCCATTCTTCGTCGTCGGGTACCTGCGGCAGCACCACAAGTGCGGGGAAGTCGGCGGTGTGTTCGCTCAGATAAGGGCCCACGCCGACTTCGGCCTGGTCGCGTCCGTTATCGCCGCGCTCGCCCGAGCCGTGCAGGAACAGCACGATGGGGCGCGGCTGCGGCACCTTGGACGCCGGCACGAACACTTGATAGCGGTACAGGCGCCCTTCCAGGTTCAGCGTGCGGGTGACGAAGTGACCGCGGCGTTCGTCGTGGTGGCGCTCAGCCATGCTGGAACACCCAGCCACCAGTAGCGCAAGGACAATGACAACAAGACAACGACGAATCACGCAGCTCTCCCGACCGATCACATGGGTGCAGTATTACCGCATGCCGGTGCGATGGCGCGTCACGTCGCGGCGATTCTTGTCGAATATTCATCTGCTTGTCGTCATTGCATGCACTGCACGTGCGCTCACCGCAATCGCAAGCGCTGCAGGTTAGGGCAGCAGTATCAACGTGGCCAGGCCAAGAAAGCTCAGGAAGCCCATCACGTCGGTCAAGGTGGTCAGGATCACGCCACCGGCCAATGCCGGATCGAAGCCCAACCGTTTCAATGTCACCGGCACCAGCACCCCGCCGAAAGCGGCGGTGAGCATGTTCACCGTCAATGCGGTGCCGATCACCAGCGACAGCATCGGCTGCCGCAACCACACCAGCACGATCAAGCCAAGCCCGATGCCCAGGCACAACCCGTTGATCAGGGCGACAGTGAGCTCCTTCTTGAGCAAGGTCATCACGTTGGACGAGCCGATCTGGCCCAGCGCCAGGCCGCGCACCATCAGTGCCAACACCTGGGTGCCGGCATTGCCGCCCATGCCGGCCACGATCGGCATCAGCGCCGCCAGCGCCACCAGTTTTTCGATGGTGCCTTCGAACCTGCTGACCACGCTGGACGCCAGAAACGCGGTGCACAGGTTGATGCTCAGCCAGATCAGGCGGCGCCGGAACGCGCGCCGCGCCGGGCTGAACATGTCTTCGTCTTCGTCCAGACCGGCCGCGCTCATGGCCTGGTGTTCGGCCTGCTCGCGGATGATGTCGACCACGTCGTCGATGGTGATGCGGCCGAGCAGGATGTTGTTGTCGTCCACCACCGGCGCCGAGATCCAGTCGTGGTCGGAGAAGCGCCGCGCCACTTCGTCGGACCCGTCGCCGACATCGATCGCCGGCTGCTCGTCGTCGATCAGCCGGTTGACCGGCGTGCTGTCTTCATGGGTGACCAGCGCAGCCAGCGGCACGCGGCCCAGGTATTGATGGCGCCTGCTCACCACGTACAGGTGATCGGTGTGGTCGGGGAGCTCGCCACGCAGGCGCAGATAGCGCAGCACCACATCCACGTTGACGTCGGCGCGCACGGTGACCACGTCCGGGTTCATCAGACGCCCGGCGGTGTCTTCCGGATACGACAGCACCTGCTCGAGCCGCTCGCGGTTTTCGCGGTCCATCGACTTGAGCACTTCGTCGATGACGGTGTCGGGCAGGTCTTCGACCAGGTTGGCCAGATCGTCGATGTCCAGGTCTTCGACCGCAGCCACGATCTCGTCCGGGTCCATGTCGGCCAGCAGGCTTTCGCGCACTTCGTCGCCGACGTGCAGCAGCACTTCGCCGTCGTCTTCTGGATCGACCAGCCCCCATACCACTTCGCGCTTGCCTGGCGGCAGCGATTCGAGCAGGTTGCCGATCTCCGCCGGCGCCAGCGTATTGACCAACCGGCGTACCGGCCCCAGGCGTCCGCTATCCAGCGCGTCGGACAGCAAGCGTAGCTGGCGCGCGGTTCTGTCGTGGCGGACGGCTTCGGCCATGCGGCTCCCCGGAAGAGTGGACGCGTCGTCAGTGAAAGACGCGGTGCTGAGTCAGCTCGGCATTATCGCTTGCACATAGTGACGAAACATACAGTGTCGCTGCGGCGTGCTTGCGCAGTGCGTGCGCGATGGCCGCAACTAGGCGGCGAGGACTGCTGAAACGTGTACGGAGCGGTTGGCGATCGGCTTCGTAGGCGGCATCGTCGAAGCGCTTATCGAGGAAGAAATATGCGGCTTTGAAGCATCAGCCACGCTGCTCACCAGGGACGTGCACTTGCAGCGATTACCGCAGCAGCCCCTGCGCATGGCCCGCCAACCACTTTTCGATGCCCTTGCGATCACGGGCGCGCAGCAATTTTTCGCCGTGCACGCGCAATTCGCCCAGATGGATGTCGCGCACCGCGCGGCGCACTTCCAGCAAGGTCGCCGGATGCAGGCTGAATTCGGTGAGCCCTAACGCCAGCAGCATCGGCACGAAGCGCGGGTCGCCAGCGATCTCGCCGCACACTGCCACCGGCTTGCCGTAAGTGCGCCCGGTGGCGATCACCTGCGCGATCAAGCGCAGTACCGCCGGATGCAATGGCGAATACAGTTCGCCCAGTGCCTCGTTGTTGCGATCCACCGCCAGCAGGTACTGCACCAGATCGTTGGTGCCGATCGACAGGAAATCGATATCGTCGATGAAGCAATCCAGCGCCAATGCTGCGGCCGGCACTTCGATCATCGCGCCGAGCGGGATGTGCTCGGCGATCTCGTGGCCTTGCTCGCTCAGCTGCGCGGTGAGCTTCTTCAATTGCTTGCGCAGCAGCAGGATTTCTTCGCGGCCGCTGACCATCGGCACCAGGATGCGCACCGGCCCGTAGCCGGACGCACGCAGGATCGCGCGCAACTGCGTCTGTGCCACCGCCGGCCGTGCCAGCGACAGCCGCACCCCGCGCAGGCCCAGCGCCGGGTTGTCCTCATCGCTAAGCGTCAAGCCGGTGCGGTCGGCCTTGTCGGCGCCCAGGTCCAGCGTGCGGATGGTGACCGGGCGGCCGCTCATGCCCAGCACGGTGCCGCGGTAGGTGTGGAACTGTTCGTCTTCGTCCGGCAGTTCGTTGCGCTGCAGGAACAGGAATTCGGTGCGATACAAGCCCAGGCCGCTGGCGCCGAGCGCATGCGCTTTTGCCACGTCTTCCAGTGATTCGGCATTGGCCAGCAGCGTGATATCGACGTTGTCGCGGGTGCGCGTGGGCTTGGAGCGCAACCGCCCAAGCTCGCGCTGTTCCTTGGCCAGCGCGCGCAGGCGCTCGCGGTAGTCGCGCAGATGTTCGGGCTTGGGATCGACGATCACTTGACCCGAGCCAGCATCGACGATCAGCACATCGCCATCTTCGATGCGCTGCACCGCATCGCTCACACCGACCACCAACGGCAGGTGCAGGCTGCGCGCCAGAATCGCGCTATGCGACAGCGCGCTGCCGGCCGTGGTGACGATGCCGACTACCCCTTGCGCCTGCAACTGCGCCAGCTCGGACGGGGCGACGTTGTCGCACACCAGGATCTCGCCAGCCACGCCCTTCAAGTCGGGCGCGCGCTTATGCAAAAACGCATGGATGCGACCGATCACGTGATCCAGATCGTCCATGCGGCTCTTGAGGTACGCATCCTCCATCCCGTCGAACACCGCCGCCAGGCGGTCGCGCTGCACGCGCAAGGCATAGTCGGCGCTGTAGCGGTGCGTGCGGATCAGCTCATCAAGGCCCTGCAGCAGCTCCGGGTCGTCGAGCAGCAAGGCATGCAGCTCGAGAAATTCGCCGACCTCGCGCGCCAGTGCGCCGTGTAGGCGATCGCGTAGCTGCTGCATTTCGCCGCGCGCCGACTCGATCGCTGCATGCAAACGCTCCAGCTGCGTCTCCACTTGATTGGCGGGCACGCGTTGTTCGGCCACTTCCAGCGTGTGGCTCTGGCGCACGCGCGCGCGGCCAAGGGCATTGCCGCGTGCAGCGCCATGTCCGCGCAGGCGCAGACTCATGCGCGTGCCTGGCGCAGCGGCGCCGTGTCGGTCGCACTGGCACCGACGCCGCGCATGCTCAGCTGTCCTCGTCGAAACGACGCTCGAACAACTCCACCAGGGCCTGCAAGGCCTGCGCTTCGTCTTCGCCGTCCAGCCGCACCACCACGCTGGTGCCTTGGCCTGCGGCCAGCAACATCACGCCCATGATGCTCTTGGCATTCACCTCGCGGCCCTTGGCTGCCAGGGTGGCGTTGCTGCGATAGGACGACAGCGTCTGCACCAGCTTGGCGGTCGCCCGCGCATGCAGTCCGAGTCGGTTGGAAACTATGAGTTCGCGTTCAAGCATCGTCGATGATCGCTCCATTGCGAGTACCGGCCGCCGCAGTGGCGGGCAGCTCCTGCAATCCTTGTTCGGGGTAGTTCATCACGCGCAGCAGCATGGGCAGGCTCAGTGCGGACACCCGGCGAACCGGTGTGCCCAGCTTGGCCAGGCGATTGGCGAGATTGCTGGGGCTGGCGCCGTACAGGTCGGTCATGACCAACACGCCGTCGCCGCTGTCGACCCGACGCATCGCTGAAGACGCATGGGGTAGCAAGGCGTCCAGATCTGCATCGAACGGCACATCGAATGCTTCGGTCTTCAGCGGCAACTGCCGCAACAGCCCCGTGGCCACGTTCAATAACGCGGCGCCGATGCCGGGATGAGTAATGAGGAGAATGCCACAGGCCATGCCGAAACGTTAACAGGTCAGCATGACTGCGCGATAGCGTCTGCTGACACAGATGCGTCGCGAACTGAATAGCCGTTTAGGACCGCTGCAGACACGCGGCTCCATCTGCGGCGCTTCGGTCTTGCTGCACTGTTGTGCGGATCCGTGACGTGCGCAGCGTCAGCGATGCGGCCCAGATCGCAAGCGAACGCTGCCATTCGCGCGGTGACGGACAGGGCCGTGTGGTCATGCAGTGCGCAACGCCACCACCGCGCGTGTCGTGCAGCGCTGCATAGCGCGTGGAACAAAAACGCCAAGTTCCTCAGGGCGCCAGTGATTCAGTCGCGTCGACTGCAGCGTTGTCGCCTTTCGCTGCACCCATCACATGCAAGCCATTGGCAACCAATCGCGACTTAAAAAGGCGTTGCGAGAGTGCCTCCTAAACGTCGGTGCAGTACGCGCAGGTCGCAGGGTGCCGCTGCAACGCATGCCCAATCCCAACTCCCGAATCCCCGCCTCAGTCCTGCTCGCGGTGAAACGTCGCCACTTCCGGCCAGCCTTGGTCACGTGCGTGCCGGGCCATGCGTTCGGCCATGTAGACTGAGCGGTGCTTGCCGCCGGTACAACCGAAGGCAATGGTCACGTAGCTGCGGGTGTCATTGCGCAGCCGCGGCAGCCAGGTATCGAGCAGATCCACGATCTGCGCGCTGTAGCGCTGCACGTCTGCTTCGTTGTCCAGATAGCCGCGCACGCCGGCATCGCGGCCGGTGAGCGGGCGCAGTTCCGGGTCCCAGTGCGGATTGGGCAGCACGCGCGCATCGAAGACGAAATCGGCCTCGGCCGGGACGCCGCGCTTGTAGGCGAACGATTCGAACAACAGCGACAGCCGGTCGTTGGAGCCCAGCGCGAATTCGGTGACCACGCGGCGGCGCAATTGATGCACGTTGAGCGTGCTGGTGTCGATGATGGCATCGGCCTGCGCACGCAGGGGCTCGGTCAACTGACGCTCGCGGGTGATCGCTTCCGGCAGCGCCAGGCCCAGATGGCTCAGCGGATGGCGGCGGCGGGTGTCGGCGTAGCGCTTGATCAATGCCTCGTCGCTGGCATCGAAAAACAACAGCCGCGCTTCGATGCCATATTCCTGTGCGGCCTGGCGCCACTGCGCCAGCTGGGTCAGGTCGCTGCGGCTGCGCACGTCGATGCCCACCGCCAGGCGCTGGTCGCCGATGGGGTTGCCACGCAGGCGGCTTTTGACGAAGTCCGGCAGCAGCTCGACCGGCAGATTGTCCGAGCAGTAGTAATCCAGATCTTCGAAGGTCTTCAGCGCGACCGATTTGCCCGAGCCGGACAGCCCGCTCACGATCATCAGCGTGGAGGGCGCGATACTCATGGCGTGCGTCGCTCCAGCAGGTTGCTATGGCGGGCGATGAACATCGCTGCCGGGTCGATGCCCTTGGTGCGCAGGATGTGCAGGCGGGTCGCCGCCTCGGTCAGCACCGCCAGGTTGCGACCGGGCATCACCGGCAGCGTGATCAGCGGGACGTCCAGATCCAGCACATGGCGGCTGCCGGAATCGCCGGTCAGACGCTCGTAGCCCGATGGCGTAGGTTCGGTCATCGGCCGGGTCAGATGCACGATCAGGCGCAGGTATTTGTTTTTCTTCACCGCGGTGTCGCCGAACATGTCGCGCACGTTCAACACGCCCAGGCCGCGCACTTCCAGCAGATCCTGCAACAGTTCGGGGCAGGTGCCGTCGAGTACGTCGGGGGCGATCTGGGTGAATTCGGGCGCATCGTCAGCCACCAGCCGGTGCCCGCGGCTGAGGA
Organism: Xanthomonas prunicola; assembly: GCF_002846205.1. Taxonomy (GTDB): domain Bacteria; phylum Pseudomonadota; class Gammaproteobacteria; order Xanthomonadales; family Xanthomonadaceae; genus Xanthomonas; species Xanthomonas prunicola. The sequence goes on along the minus strand of NZ_PHKV01000001.1, from coordinate 371,711 downwards.
GTTCCAGCGCCAGTTCGCTCTTGCCCGAGCCGGCTTCGCCGGTAATCAGCACGCCGATCGAATAGATCTCCATGAACACGCCATGCAGCGTGACCCGCGGCGCCAGCGTGCGCGCCAGATGGTAGGAGAGGTGGTTGAGCAGTTCGTGGCCGCGCTTGGGCGAGATCCACAGCGGCGTATTGGATTCGTCCGCCGCCGCGCGCAGGTCTTCCGGGCACGACTGGTTCTTGCTGATCGCCAGCGCCAGCGGTTGGACCTGGATGATCTTTTCGATGGTTTCCCAGCGCTGCCGCGCATCCAGCGAGTCCAGCCAGGCCAGTTCTTCGGTGCCCAGGATCTGCACCTTGTTGGGATAGATCACATTGAGATAGCCAGCCAGCGACGGGCGCCGCGCATTGTTGCTGCCGGCCTGGATCTCACGGTGCTCGCCCTTCTTACCGGCGATCCAGCGCAGAGCCAGCTTGTCGCGCTGTTGGTCGAACAGTTCGCGTGCGGTGATGCTGGTATTCATGCCGCGCTCGCCTGCGGTGGTGGCACGTCGGTGAGCAAGGCCATCAGCGCATCGGCGTTGGGTGCGGCGCGCAGCCGCTGACGGAAGTCGGCATCGGAGAACCGTTCGGCCAGCTCCGATAGCAGCATCAGGTGCTGGTGGGTGTAGTGCGCCGGTACGGCCATGGCGAAGATCAGGTCCACTGGCTCGTCGCCGCCGAACGCTACCGGCGTGTCCAGTCGCAGCAAGGCGCCGCGTGGCTCGGTGAGGTTGGGGCAGCGCCCATGCGGAATGGCGATGCCGTGACCGATGGCGGTACTGCCCAGGGCCTCGCGCTCGCACAGGTTGGCGTAGAGCTCGTCGGCGCCGGCCTGACGGCAGGACAGCAGATCGGCGGCGGTGTGCAGGACGGTGTCGCGATCGGCGGCCGGCGACACCACGGTGCGCACGGCCGCCATCAGATCGGTTAAAGGCATGAGGGCATCAAGCGGGAAGCGTCATGCGGGATTGTCGCGCACCTCGCGGGCGTGGTGGTTACATTTCTTTTCTTTGTGCTTGAGCACCAGGCGGTCGAGCTTGTCGACCAGCAGGTCGATGGCCGCATACATGGTGGAGCCGCTGGCATCCGCGTGCAGGGTGCGTCCGGGAAGGTTGACGGTGGCGACCACGTGGTGGTCCGGCTTGCGAACGGCCAGCTGCGTTCGGACTTCGCAGTGCTGGTCGAAATGGCGCTGCAGTCGCTGCAGCTTGCTTGCCACGTACTCCCGCAGGGCGGGGGTCACTTCAAGCTGGTGGCCATACGTCTCGATGCGCATCGGATACCTCCATTGGTCGGTGGGCCAATGAACCGTTCCGGTGATCCGACTAACCCGGCGCAGGCCGGCGTTGCGGTGGCTGCAACGTCAGGCGATGCGTACGCGTTCGTGGGAGGCGGAAATGTTCATGGCCTCACGATACTTCGCAACGGTGCGCCGCGCCACTGGTACGCCGGATGTTTTCAGCAGATCGGCCAGCTTGGCGTCGGACAGCGGTTTGCGCGGGTTTTCCGCGTCGATCAGGCGCCGGATCATGGCCTGAATGGCCGTGCTGGAGGCCTCGCCGCCACTGTCGGTGTCGATGCCGGAGGCGAAGAACGAACGCAGCGCGATGGTGCCGCGCGGGGTGCGCACGTATTTGCGGGAGATGGCGCGGGAAATGGTGGATTCGTGCAGGCCGAGCTCGCCGGCGATCTCGCGCAGGGTCAGCGGGCGCAAGGCCTGCGCACCGAACTCCAGGAATCCGGCCTGATGCTGCAGCAGGCAGCGCACCACCCGCAGCAGAGTCTCGCCACGCGCCTCCAGGCTCTTGAGCAGCCAGCGCGCTTCCTGCAATTGCCCGCGCAGATAGCCTGCGTCGGATTCGCCGCAGCTGCGGATCAGGTTCTCGTAGCCGCGGTGGATGGTGACCTTGGGTTGCGAACGGCCGGCCAGCGATGCGCGCCAGACCCCGCGCTGGCGCCAGATCACGCAGTCGGGCACCACGTAAGTGTCCTGCGACAGGTCGCCGATCTGTTTGCCCGGGCGTGGGTCCAGCGAGCGCACCAATTGCACCGCCTGTTCGACATCGGCAGTGGAGCGCTTGAGCTCGTGGGCCAGGCCGGCCACGCCGCTACGCGGCAGCCGTTCCAGCGGGCCGGCGACGATCTGCAATGCCAGCTCGCGGCCCGGGGTGGCCGGGTCGAGCACGGCCAGTTGCAGCGCCAGGCATTCACCCAGCGTGCGCGCCCCCACGCCGACCGGGTCGAAGCGCTGGATCTGGTGTAGGACGGTGAGCACGTCGGCTTCGTCCACCACCGCGCCCAGCGCCAGGGTTTCGAGAATGGCCGACAGTGGTTCGCGCAGGTAGCCGTCTTCGTCCAACGCGTCGATCAGCATCGCGCCGATCTGGCGGTCGCGTGGCGACAGCGGTGACAGATGCAGTTGCCACAACAGATGGTCGGCGAGTGTTTCGGATTCGGCGACGCGCTCGGCGGCATCGCCGGACTCGTCGTCGTCGAAACTGCCGCCGCTGCCCGAGCCGGTCCACTGCAGTTCGTCCTGCGACCAGTCGTCGTCGCGCTCGGCAGGCGCGGCTTCTTCGCGCTGGGGCTCTTCGGTTGACGCGGACGGCGAGGATTCCACCGCCGTGTCGCTGGCCGCGTGCGCGGCTTCGTCGGCCCATTCCAGCAGTGGATTGGTTTCCACTGCTTCGGCAATTTCCACTTCCAGCTCGGTGGTGGACATCTGCAATAGCTTGATGGCCTGACGCAATTGCGGCGTCATGACCAACTGCTGTCCTAGCGATGTCTGAAGCCGGGCTTTCATGCGGGCACTGACTGGAAAAATCGATGGCGCGGCGACGCGCTCAAAGGCGGAAAGTTTCCCCCAGATACACGCGACGGACGTCGGGATTGGCTAGCAACGTGTCTGGTGCCCCCTGCGCCAGCACGCCCCCCTCGGCGAGGATATACGCGCGGTCGCAGATTCCCAAGGTCTCGCGCACGTTGTGATCGGTGATCAACACGCCGATGCCGCGCTCCTTGAGGTGGATGATGATGCGTTGGATCTCGCCGACCGAAATCGGGTCCACGCCGGCGAAGGGTTCGTCCAGCAGCATCATGCGCGGCTTGGCCGCCAGCGCACGCGCGATCTCGCAGCGGCGCCGCTCGCCGCCGGAGAGGCTGGCGCCGAGCTGGTCGGCCACGTGGGTGATCTGCAGTTCTTCGAGCAGCGAGACCAGTTCCTTCTCGCGGCCGGCGTTGTCCAGTTCCTCGCGCAGTTCCAGCACCAGGCGGATGTTGTCGGCCACGGTGAGCTTGCGGAAGATCGACGGCTCCTGCGGCAGATACCCCACGCCGAGCTTGGCGCGTGCGTACATCGGCTCGGCGGTGAGGTCGCGGCCGTCCAGTTCGATACGGCCGGCATCGGCTTCGACCAGGCCCACGATCATGTAGAAGCAGGTGGTCTTGCCGGCGCCGTTGGGGCCGAGCAGGCCGACCACTTCGCCGGCCTCGAGCGTGAGGCCGAATTCCTTGACCACTTCGCGTTGCTTGTACTTCTTGCGCAGACCGGTGGCGACCAGCATTACTTCTTCCCCTGCGGCTTGGCTGCGGGCGGCTTGGCGGCAGGTGCCGGAGCAGGCGTCGTCGCCGCAGGCGCTGCGTTCTTGGGCTGAATGATGGTGCGCACGCGGCTGCCGTCGCCGCCGCTCTGCATGTTGCCGGTCTTGGTGTTGTAGACCATGCGCTGGCCGGCATTGGTGCCCTTGGGCGAATCGACCTTGTAATTGCCGGTCAGGATGATGATCTCGTCGGCGACCTTGTATTCGATGTTGTCGGCCTGGCCGTGCATCATCGCGCCGTCGTCCATCTCCTGCTTGAGCGTGGCCTGCTTGCCGTTGAGCACCACGCGATCGGTCTGGCCGTTCTTCTGGAAGATATCGGCGGTGTCGGCGTGGATTTCCAGCGTGCCCTGAGTGATCACCACATTGCCGCTGAAACGGCACTTGCCGCTGTCATCGAGCATGTTGCAATCGTTGGCATTGGAGTCGATCGCCATCGGCTGGTTGCGATCGCTGGTCTTGGCCATCGCCAGCGCAGGCAGCAGCAGTGCGGCAAACGCCAGTTTAGCGGGCAGCATTCGGTTCATAGCGTGTCTTGACCTGAGAAAGGAGCTTGTACTGGCGTGATTTGAGGTCGGCTTCAAAGCCGACGCCGCTCTGCATGATACCCGGGCGGGTCATGGTCACCGGCGCGTCGGTCTTGGCGATGTTCTGTTGCGGGAACACGTCCAGGCTTTGGGTGCGGAACGTGGTCGGCGGGGTTGCGCCGCCGGTTGGGCTGTCGCCCTCGACATCGCCGCGCAAGCGCAGTTGGGTGCCGTCCGGGTTGACCCACCCCGTCTTGGAACGCAGGGTCCACGGCAGATTGGCGTTGTCGGGCATCAGGAACACCGGCGTGGTGATGTCTGCGGTCTGGTCGGCACGATTGCGGTGCATTTCCGGCGCGCGCAGCGTCATCGACTCCTTGCCGCTCTGCTTGTCCAGGGCGATCAGCTCGAAGTCGCGCAGGATGTAGTCCGCGCCGGACTCCTGCACGGCCGCGGCGGTCGGGCGCGCGCGCTGCTTCCATGCCGACCAGCCGGAAATCACGGCGGCGGCGAACAGCACCACGCCCAGGGTGGTGCGCCAGTTCCAAGTCATGCCGAAAACCCTTCGATGATGCGCTCGATCTGGCCTTGCGCAGCCAGCACCACATCGCAGACTTCGCGCGCGGCACCTTCGCCGCCACGGGCGCGGGTATGCCATTGCACACGCTCGGCGATCCAGGGATGTGCGTTGGCCGGCGCCACCGGCAGGCCGACGGCGAGCAGGGCGGGCAGGTCGGGCAGGTCGTCGCCCATGAACAGCACCTGGTCCAGCGACAGGCCGTGCTCCTGGCACAGTGCCAGCACTGCCATGCGCTTGTTCTTCACCCCGATCTGCACGTGCAGGCCCAGATCCTGGCCACGCTTTTCCGCCGACAGACTGGCGCGCGCGGTGATCAGCGCGACATGGATGCCAGCCTGGTCGAGCTGCTTGAGACCCTGGCCGTCGAGCACGTTGAAGGCCTTGCTCTCATTACCGGCGTGGTCGTAGTACAGGCGACCGTCGGTCAGGGTGCCGTCGACGTCGAAACAAGCCAGGCGGATACGCGCTGCGCGTTCGATCAGCTCGGCGGGAAGGTGCTGCAAAGGAGAATAGGGCATCGGCACGAATCGGTAAGAACGGGGTCCGGCGGTTGAAACTGAACCTGTTAAACCACCTTGGCGCGCAACAGGTCGTGAATGTTCAATGCGCCCACCGCGCGCTGCTGCGCATCGACCACGATCAGGCCGTTGATCTTGTAGTCCTCCATCAGCCGCGCGGCCTCGGCGGCCAGCTGGTCGGCGCCGATGGTGCGTGGGTTGCGCGTCATCACCTGCGCGATGCCGGCGCTGCGCACGTCGATGTCGCTGTCCAGTGCGCGGCGCAGGTCGCCGTCGGTGAACAGGCCGATCAGGCGGTCGTCGGCATCCACCACCGCGGTCATGCCCAGCCGCTTGCGGCTCATTTCCATCAGCGCCTCGCTCAGGCTGGCGTCTTCGCGCACACGTGGCAGGTCGTCGCCGGCATGCATGACATCGGTGATGTGCAGCAGCAGGCGCCGGCCCAGGCTGCCTGCCGGGTGCGAGCGGGCGAAGTCGTCAGCGGTGAAGCCGCGCGCATCCAGCAGGGCGACCGCGAGCGCATCGCCCATCGCCAGCGAGGCGGTGGTGCTGGAGGTGGGCGCCAGATGCAGGGGACAGGCTTCGGCCGACACGCTGACGTCCAGGTGTACGTCGGCGGCTTGCGCCAAGGTGGAGCTGGCGCGGCCGGTCATGGCGATGATCGGATTGCCCTGGCGCTTGAGCACCGGCAGCAGCATGCGCACTTCGTCCGATTCCCCGGAGTACGACAGCGCCAGCACGATGTCGGCCTCGGTGATCATGCCCAGGTCGCCATGTCCGGCTTCGCCCGGGTGCACGAAGAATGCCGGGGTGCCGGTCGAGGCGAGGGTGGCGGCAATCTTGCGCGCCACATGGCCGGACTTGCCCATGCCGGTGGCGACCACCCGCCCGCGCGAGGCCAGCACCAGGCGGCAGGCCGCCGCGAAGTCGCTGCCGATGCGGGCGCCCACGCTGGCGAGCGCCTCGCGCTCGATCTCCAGCACGCGCTGGCCGCTGGCGACCAGGCTTGTGTCGCTGACGGTGGCGGAAGGCAGGTGCGAGACAGCCATGCGGAACTCGGGTGAAGAGTAGAATGTGCGCTCATTTTATGAGGAAACGCCCTGTGGACGCCGAAACCATCCGTAAACTCATCGAATCCGGCTTGCCCGAAGCCCGCGTCGACGTGCACGGCGACGACGGCGTGCACTTCGAGGCCACCGTGGTCAGCCCTGCATTCGTCGGCAAGGCACCGTTGGCGCGGCACCGCATGGTCTATGCGACCCTGGGCGAGCTGATGGGCGGGGCGATCCACGCGCTGCAGCTGAAGACGCTGACGCCTGAGGAAGGCTGAGCACGTCGTCTGCGCTTGCTGTCAGGCGGGCTGGACCAGGGCTGGAATTCGCACGCACTCTGACTCATTGGCTGCCCGCGCTCGCAGTCCACGAGCACCCGGTCACTGGCGCCAGCGCGTTCCACGCCCTAGCCGGCGCCGTTTGATCTGTCCGTCGTGTGCCACGTCCTTCCAACCCAAGCCGAAACGCTCTCACCTCATCCCCCGACACACCTTTCATTTTCGGATTTCTTAGATTCCCATGGCAAAAATCGTAGTGACCGGCGGCCAAGCGCTGCAGGGTGAAGTCAATATTTCCGGCGCCAAGAACGCAGTGCTGCCGATCCTGTGCGCGACCCTGCTGGCCGACGCGCCGGTGGAGATCAGCAACGTCCCGCATCTGCACGACGTGATCACCACGGTGAAATTGCTCAGCGAGCTGGGCGCCGAGGTCACCATCGACGAGGGCACCCTGGCCAAGGGCCGCTCCATCCTGGTCGACCCGCGCTCGGTGACCCACCAGGTCGCACCCTATGAGCTGGTCAAGACCATGCGCGCCTCGATCCTGGTGCTCGGCCCGCTGCTGGCGCGCTACGGCACCGCCGAAGTGTCGCTGCCCGGCGGCTGCGCGATCGGCTCGCGTCCGGTCGACCAGCACATCAAGGGCCTGCAGGCACTGGGTGCGGAGATCAGCGTGGAAAACGGCTACATCAAGGCCACCAGCAAGGGGCGTCTGAAGGGCGGCCGTTACGTGTTCGACATGGTCAGCGTCACCGGCACCGAAAACGTGCTGATGGCCGCCGTGCTGGCCGAAGGCACCACGGTGCTGGAAAACGCGGCGATGGAACCGGAAGTCACCGACCTGGCCGACTGCCTGATCGCACTCGGTGCGCAGATCGAAGGCGCCGGCACGCCGCGCATCGTGGTGCAGGGCGTTGAGCGTCTGGGCGGCGGGCACCATGCGGTGCTGCCGGATCGCATCGAGACCGGTACCTTCCTGGTCGCTGCGGCGATGACCGGCGGCAGCGTCACCGTCCGCCGCGCGCGTCCGGACACCCTGGATGCGGTGCTGGACAAGCTCACCGAGGCCGGCGCCACCATTACCACGACCGCCGACAGCGTCACCCTGGACATGCAGGGCAAGCGCCCGCGCGCGGTCAACCTGACCACCGCACCGTACCCGGCGTTCCCCACCGACATGCAGGCGCAATTCATGGCGCTGAACTGCGTGGCCGATGGCGTTGGCGTGATCAACGAAACGATCTTCGAAAACCGCTTCATGCACGTCAACGAGCTGTTGCGTCTGGGTGCGGACATCCAGGTCGAAGGCCATACCGCCATCGTGCGCGGTGCCGAGCGTCTCAGCGGCGCGCCGGTGATGGCGACCGACCTGCGCGCCTCGGCCTCGTTGATCCTGGCCGGGCTGGTGGCCGACGGCGACACCACCATCGATCGCATCTACCACCTGGACCGTGGCTACGAAAACATCGAGGAGAAGCTGGGGGCGCTGGGCGCGACCATCCGGCGCACCGCATGATCCTGCGCGGCCGTTTCACCCCCCGGCGCAAGATCCTGCTGGGCGTGATCGTGCTGATCCTGGCGTGGCTGGCCTACGCCTGGAGCGTGGGCATGGCCATCACCCAGGGTGTCGAGTTCAAGGACATGGACTGGAACAACGACGGCACCGCCAGCCGCGACGAAATCGCGCAATCGTTCTATGCGGTGGCGGTCAAGAAGACCGTCGAAGGCAAGCGCCATTGCGACCTGTTCTATTGGCGCAGCACCGGCGAGCAAATCCGCGTGGACTGCCGCACGGTGTTCTCCAGCGGCGATGACAAGGCGGCGGCCAAGCCCTGAGGGTCGAGCGTTTCTGCGTGCTGCGGAGATTCCGCCGCACGCCGATCGGAAGGAAGAAGCCCGGCTCGCAGCCGGGCTCTTCATCGCTGCCGCAGGCAGGATGCCTGTCGAGCAGGTTCCCGTGCCCTGTTAGGAGCGTGCCCGCGCGCGACGGGCGTTACCCATAAAGCACCGTCGCGCGCAGGCACGCTCCTACCAGGCGCGCCTGGCGCTTAGCGCAGGCCCTTGATGGTCAGATCCAGCGCGTCCTGGCCCTTTTCTTTCTGCAGCAGGCGCGCCGGCACCGGCAGATCCTTGACCACCCACGCAATCAATTCCTTGTCGCCGTCCACGCGCGACACCTTGGTGGCTTGCTCCTGCTTTCCGTTGACGGTGATGGTTTCCTTGCCGACCACCTTGTAGCTCATCGGCTTGATGCGGCCTTCGTCCACCATGCGGTAGTTGAGCGGCTTGCCGGCGGCCAGATCGCGCGTGATCGCAAGGTTGATCAGCAGCGCATCCATGTCGCCGGGCTGCAGTTTCACCGGGCCGCGGCGGTCTGGCTTGATGTCGCCGCCCCAGGTTGCCTGATTGGTCTTCCAATCGTAATCGGCGGTGACGTTACGGCGCTTGACCATCATCGACGAAGTGTCGTTGCTGCTCACCGGGCGCAGTTGGCCGTTGGCCTCTTCGAACACCGTGCTCTGGGTCAGGTTGGCCAGCTGGTTCTGGATGGTGAGCGTGTAGCGCCACTTATTCGCGCCGGCAGCGGCCAGGGTCATGGTGCCATTGGCCTGCATGCCCATGTAGTTGGCCGAGTAGTCGGCCTGGAATGGCTGCATGGCGAAGGCGGGTAGGCTGGCCATCGCCAATGCGGTAGCGGCGATCACGGCGCTGGTACGGGAGAAGATTTTCATCGCTTAGGCTCCTTGGTATTCGACCAGGCGTAGATCGATCTGATCCTCACCTTTGTCACGTTGCAGGATGCGCACCGGAGTCGGGACTCCGTTCGCAATCCAGAGGATGGTTTCGTTGTCGCCGCTGTTGACGCGGTACACGCGCAGAGCGTCGTAGCTCAGATCGCCCACCTGCACGACTTCGGTGGCATCGGCCGCGCGGTAGTCGTATTTGCGCACCTTGCCCACATCGACATAGCGATAGCTCAGGTTGCGCCCGGGCTGCGCATCGCGCATCAGCGACAGGTTGAGCGACAGCGCGCTTTGGTCGCCGTGCTGCAACGGAATCGGCTGCTGCCGATCTTCCTTCAGATCGCCGTTCCACTGCGCAGTGCCCGCTTGCCAGTTGTAGACGCCGGTGACCTTCTTGCCGAAGAACATCGCCTTGCGCACCGTGCTCTGGCTCAGCGGCACATACGTGTCGCCATCGACGCGGAACACGGTGCTCTGTTCCAGGTTCAGGCCCAGGATGCTGGCGAAGCCCTTACGGCCACGCACTGACATGTCGATGCGCCACTGGCTACCTTCGCCGTGGCTGACCTGCATGGTGGCATCGCCGGCCTCCTTGCCACGGTAGAACGCCTGGTAGGTCGCCACGAATGGCTCTAGCGACGGCGGTGTCCAGGTGCTCGCGGGCAGGGCCGCTGACGATGCCGGCGCAGCGGCAGGGGCCGCAACCGGAGCAGGCGTCGCTGGTGCGGGCGCGGTGGGCGCTTGTTGCGCACGGCCAGTGCCAGCCTGGGTGAGGAGGGCGACGGTCAACAGCGCGGCGGCGATCGGGATGACGTTCATGCGCTGTTAGCGGGCACGGGGGCCGCAAGGATGTCCGAGACGGGATGAGGGGAACGTATCCGCATTCAGGCGAACGCGATGTCTGCGGACTCTAGTCGTAGTGGCGTAAACAGGCACTGACCGTCGATAAGCACGGCATCGCCCTGCACCGCGACGCGGCCACTGGCGAGCAGCTCCAGCGTGGCCAGCAGCAGCGGGTGCTCACGGGCCAGCACGCGCGCGGCCAGTTGCTCGGCGCTGTCGCCGGGCAGCACCGGGACGCGCGCCTGCGCGATCACCGTCCCCGCATCTAGCTCCGGCACCACCAGATGCACACTGGCGCCATGCTCTGCATCGCCGGCCTCCAGGGCGCGTGCGTGCGTCTGCAGGCCGCGGTATTTGGGGAGGAGCGACGGATGGATGTTGAGCATGCGCCCGGCGAAGCGACGCACCAGCGGCTCGCCCAGAATGCGCATATAGCCGGCGCAGATCACCCAGTCCGGTTGCGTCGCAGCGATCGCATCGCCGAGTGCGGCATCGAACGCCGCGCGGTCGGAGAAATCGCGCGGGCTGGCGCTCCAGCGCCGCGCCTGCGCGACCTTCTGCAACGCTGGCGCCTGCGGCCGATCGGAAAACACCCCGACCACTTCGGCATGCAGGCGCCCACTGGCGATCGCATCGACAATGGCCTGCAGATTACTGCCGCGGCCGGAGGCCAGCACGGCCAGGCGCAGGCGGGCGTCAGGTGCGTGCATTGAACAATGTGCTCACAGAGGTCTCAAACAGCTGCGCTACCGACACCGAACAGCGCTTTGACCTGAGGGCGCAGCAAGGTGACCAGCGTAAAGACACCAAGCACGGTGCCGAATGGCATGAAAGAACAGGAAATGCCGGCCACGATCAGGCACAGCAAATGCCGTTTGCGCTGCGCGATGCAGCGTCCGGCGTAGGCCATGAAACCGGCCAAGGCCAGGCCGCAACAGATGAAGCCCGCCGAAAATATCACGAAGAGCCAGCCGACCCAGCGCGGATCCAGCGGAGGCGCGTCCGGATTGGCAGTGTCCATCGGCAGGTGCCCAGTGATGATCGCAATGCCCATGGCCAGGTGGATCAACGGGAACAACGAAAACAGCGCAGTGATACCAGCCAGCACGTAATGGAAGATCGACAGCAGTTTGAGATGCTGCAGGTCATCGGCGCTGGCCGACGCCAACGCCGGCGGTGGGAGTGGGGACGCGTCCATGCAGATTCCTCGCTCAGCCGATGCGCACGCGCTCGTCGCCGTGTGCGGCGACCACCTGACCAATGCGCCAATGCGCCAGCGACTGCGCGTCCAGCGCCTGTTCCAGCGTGGCTGCCTGCTCGGGCGAGGCGATCAGCACAAAGCCGATCCCGCAGTTGAAGGTGCGCCACATTTCGGCATCGGCCACCGCGCCTTCGCGCTGCAACCACGCGAACACCGGCGGCAGTGTCCAGGCCTTGGCATCGATGTCCAGGCCCAGGCCGTCGGGAATCACGCGGATGATGTTTTCGGTCAGGCCGCCGCCGGTGATGTGCGCCATGGCGTGGATCGCTTCGCCGTGCGACTTCAGCAGCGCCAGCACCGGTTTGACGTACAGCGCGGTCGGCGCCATCAGCGCGTCGATCAACGTGGTGCCATCGTCCAGCACATGGTCGGCCGGTGCGCCGGCACGCTCGTAGATCTTGCGGATCAACGAATAGCCGTTGGAATGCGGGCCCGACGAGGCGATGCCGATCAACACGTCACCGTCGCGTACCTGCGCGCCATCCAACAACTGCGATTTTTCCACTGCGCCGACGGTGAAGCCGGCCAGGTCGTACTCGCCCGGTGGGTACATGTCGGGCATCTCGGCGGTTTCGCCGCCGATCAGCGCGCAACCGGACAGCTCGCAGCCGCGTGCAATGCCGCCGACCACCGCCGCAGCGGTGTCCACGTCGAGCTTGCCGGTGGCGAAATAGTCCAGAAAGAACAACGGCTCGGCGCCCTGCACCAGCACGTCGTTGACGCACATGCCGACCAGATCGATACCGATCGTGTCGTGCCGACCGAGCTGCTGGGCCAGCTTGAGCTTGGTGCCCACGCCGTCGGTGCCGGACACCAGCACCGGCTCCTTGTATTTGCCCGACAGGTCGAACAGCGCGCCGAATCCACCCAGGCCACCCATCACCTCCGGCCGGAAGCTGCGCTTGACCAACGGCTTGATGCGTTCGACCAATGCATTGCCGGCGTCGATGTCGACACCCGCGTCGCGGTAGGTCATGGGCGAGGGGCTGGAAGGCGTTTGGCTGGTCACGGGCAGGGGTGGCTCGGCAGTAAAGGCGGCGATTTTAGCAGCCACGTTGGCGCTGGCGTCCCATTCGGGCAACAATTCACCCGGATACGCTTAAGTCATGGAACCGTCGATGCGCCGCAGTCTCGCTTTCTTTCTCGCCCTCGTGGTCGCCATGCCCGTCGCTCCGGCCTTTGCGCAGGCAGATCTGCGCACCGAAGGCGACGTTGCCAAGGCGCAAAGTGCCTATGACGCCGAAGTGCCGGTCAACAGCCAGAGCGAATCCGATCGCCCCGGCGCACTGGCGCGCGCGCTGGGCGCGGTGCTGGGCAAGGTCTCCGGCGACCGCGGCGTGATGGGCCGCCCCGGCGTGCCGCAGGCGCTACGCAATGCGCCCAACTACGTCGAACACTACGACTACCGCCAGGATCAGGGTACCTCGCGGACGGGCGCGCCCACCTTTCGCACCACCCTGGTCGCGCGTTTTCGCCAGTCCGATGTGGATGGCTTGATCGCTGCCCTCGGCTTGCCGGTGTGGCCGCTGCCGCGGCCCAAGCCGGTGCTCTGGCTGGCCATCGATGACGGCAGCGGCCCGCGTTTGGTCGGTGTAGCCCAGGCCAACGCGGCGCGTAGCGTGCTCGACCGTGCCATCGAACGCGGCTACCGGCTCGGTCTGCCGAGCGGCGCAGCTGCCGAGCAGGCCTTGGCTGGCGCGATCTGGCGCAAGGACACCGCCGCGGTGTCGCGCGCTTCGGCCAAATACAGCCCGCCGATGCAGTTGATCGGCAAGCTCTACCGCAACGCCGCCGGCTGGACGGCCGACTGGGTGTTCGTGGACAACGGCAATGTCCTGTCCAGCTGGACCAGCAGCGACGGCGATGCACGCCGCGCGATGGCCGCCGGTGCCGACGGCGCTGCCGACGCGCTGGTCAAACGCTACGCCAAACGGGTGGATTCGGGTGTGCCCGGTGTCTACCGCGTGGTGATCACCGGTATCAGCAGCGCCGACGATTACTTGCGCGTGTCGGCCGCCCTGCAGGGCGTGTCGGTCGTACGCAGCATCCGCCCGGTCAGCGCCAATGGCGACCGCATGGAACTGGATCTGGAACTGCTCACGGGCATTTCCGGCCTCAACCGTATGCTCGGCGACAACAGCCCGCTGGTCTCGGTCTCGGTACCGACCGAAGGCCCGATCATTCTTGAAAACGAGCACGCCGAGTACCGCCTGAAATGACTTTGACTCCCGAAGCCGAAATTGCCCAGTTCCTGCGCCGCCTCAAATGGGCGGCGGTGATTGTCGGTGTGTTGTGGGTGGTCTCGCTGCTGGCGCCGATCCTGACGCCGTTCGTGCTCGCGCTGCTGCTGGCCTGGCTGGGCGACCCGCTGGTGGACCGCATCGAACGCGCAGGCCGCTCGCGCAACATGGCGGTGTCGCTGGTGTTCGTGCTGGCGTTGCTGTTGTTCGTGCTGGCGCTGATGATTCTGGTGCCGATGATCGAACGCCAGATCATGACCCTGATCGACGCCTTGCCGCAGATGCGGGCCTGGGCGATCAGTACCGCTATCCCGTGGCTGGAAGCCAAGACCGGCATGCAGTTGATGGGCTGGCTGGATCCGGAGCGCTTGATCGACTGGATCCGCAGCCACTGGGAACAGGCCGGCGGCGCCGCCAAGACCCTCTTCGGTTACGTGTCGCGCTCGGGCTTTGCGATGGTGACCTGGGTGATCAACCTGGCTCTGCTGCCGATTTTGGCGTTCTATTTCCTGCGCGACTGGGACCGCCTGGTCGAGCGCGTGGCGGCGGTCATCCCACGTGCCTACATCGCTACGGTGAGCCGGCTGGCGCTGGAATCCAATGACGTGCTCGGCGGCTTCATCCGCGGCCAGTTCCTGGTGATGCTGGCGCTGGGCGCGATCTACGCCACCGGCCTTTCGATCATCGGGCTCAACCTGGGCTTGTTGATCGGCATCATCGCCGGCCTCATCAGCTTTATCCCGTACCTGGGCGCGACCACCGGCATCGTGCTGGCACTACTGGCGGCGATCGTGCAGGCGCAGGGGCTCGATCTGAAACTGTTGATCGGCGTGGGCGTGGTGTTCACCGTCGGCCAGTTGCTGGAAAGCTACGTGCTCACCCCGCGCATCGTCGGCGACAAGATCGGTTTGCACCCAGTTGCGGTGATCTTTGCGGTGATGGCAGGCGGCCAGTTGTTCGGCTTCCTGGGCATGTTGCTGGCGTTGCCGGTGGCAGCGGTAGCCAACGTGCTGCTGCGCTACGCGCATGAGCAGTACACGCGCAGCGATCTTTATGCGGGCGAGCGCGCCGGCATCGTGCTGCAGTCCACGACCGAGCGCAGCGTGATTGTCGACCCTGGCAAGGACGCGGATCGGTTGTGAGTGTTCCGCAGTTGCCGCTGGCGTTGCGCGCGCCACCCGATCAGCGTTTCGACAGTTACATCGCCGCGCCCGATGGCCTGCTTGCGCAATTGCAGGCGCTGGCCGCCGGGCAGGTAAACGATTGGCTGTATCTTTCCGGCCCCGCCGGGACTGGTAAGACCCATCTGGCGCTGTCGCTGTGCGCCGCTGCCGAGCAGGCCGGGCGCATGCCGGCGTATCTGCCGCTGCAGGCGGCCGCCGGCCGCTTGCGCGATGCACTCGAAGCGCTGGAGGGCCGCAGCTTGGTCGCGTTGGATGGCGTGGAAAGCATCGCCGGCCGGCGCGATGACGAAGTGGCCTTGTTCGATTTCCACAACCGCGCACGCGCGGCCGGCATCACGCTGTTGTACACCGCGCGTCAAATGCCCGACGGGTTGGCGTTGGTGTTGCCGGACCTGCGCTCGCGGCTGTCGCAATGCATCCGGATCGGCTTGCCGGTACTCGACGATGCCGCACGCGCAGCAGTGCTGCGCGACCGCGCGCAGCGTCGCGGGCTGGCGCTGGACGATGCCGCAATCGACTGGCTGCTGACCCATAGCGACCGCGAACTGGCAGGGCTGGTGGCCGTGTTGGATCGCCTGGATCGCGAATCATTGGCCGCAAAACGCCGCATCACGGTGCCGTTTCTGCGGCGTGTGCTTGAGGATCGCGGGTCGTCGCGCTGTTGATCTGCGGCTCGGTTGCAGGGACCTTGTCCGACACCATTCCAGGACGCGCTGCAAGGACGTCTCTGTAAGCTCCCGCGACGGTGGGCGGGCAACGACCAGCAGAGATGGTGAGCGCGCAGCGCTTTCAAACAAGCAGCAAACGGGCGAGGCGGTGTACTCGTTCTTCAACACGACAACCAGACGACTGTCTGGCGAGGTGAGGGCACCGCGCACTCGACGATGCACGTTTGCTGCAATGGCTAGTTGAGTTTGTCGGTGGACGTGGTTGCGGGCCGTGCACGTGGCGCTGCCGGCCGATCAGGTGCGGTCAGATCAGCTGTTTTCGATCCAGCTAACGTCATTGCCAGTTCCGACAGCATGTCACCCGTCGACCAGGCGCATGCGGCAAACACGTTGTAACCATCGAGCCAGCGCCCCAAGATCTCTTTGGTAATACGCTTGATTGCGAGCGTTGCAGCAGCGAGGTGGCAATCAACCGCCGTTGCGCAGCAACTGAGCATCCAGCTCGGCCAGCCGCTGCGGCGTGCCGACATCGGTCCAGCGTCCAGGATGGTGGATGCCATCGATCAAGCCTGCCGCCATCTGCGAGCGCAGGATCGGCGCCAGCGCAAAGCGCGGCGCCGTGCCGGTCTGTTCTGGCAACTGACCAATGACCGATTGCCAATCGCGCAGCAGCGCCGGTCGATACATGCCGATGCCGGAGTAGGTGAGCGTCGCTGGCAGATCTGCGCGCACTTTGCCATCCGTATCCAGCGCAAAGTCTGCGCGCGCTGCGTAGCTGGGCTGATCCACCAACACCAGTTGCGCCAGCCCTTCGGGGGCATGCGACAGACGGGCGAAATCGAAATCGGTCCAGATATCGCCGTTGACCAACAGAAATGGCGCATCGCCCAGCACAGGCAGCGCATGCAACATGCCGCCGCCGGTTTCCAGTGGCGTCGCACCTTCATACGAATAGGTCAGACGAAGACCCAACGCTCTACCGTCGCCCAATACCTGCGGGAACTGCTCTGCCAGCCACGAGGTGTTGATCACCACCTCCTCCACGCCCAGCGCCGCCAACTTGCGCAGATGCCACACGATCAACGGCGTGCCACCGACCGACAGTAGCGGCTTGGGCGTGTGCTCGGTCAGCGGGCGCATGCGCTCGCCGAATCCTGCGGCAAAGATCAGCGCCTTCATGTCGCCGCCTGCTGCGCACGCGCAGCAAGCGCGGGCTTGATCACCTCGTCCAGCAAACCGATCAACGGCGCCAGCTCGGCGTAGCGGGGCAGTACCTCGTCCAGATACGTGATGAAACGCGGCACGTTATCCAGATACCAATGCTTGCCATCGCGATGACTCAGGCGCGAGAAGATGCCCAGGTTTTTAAGATGGCGCTGCACGCCCATCCAGTCTGCATCGCGCAGGAACTGCGCCAGCGGCGGCACCGGCAATCCGGCCGCCGATGCACGTGCGTGATAGTGCTGCAGCCATCCGTCTACCCGAGCGATCGGCCAACTCACCGAGGTGTCCTTGAACAGGCTGATCGGGTCGTAGGCGATCGGGCCGATGACGCAATCCTGAAAATCCAGCACCGCCGGGCCATCGGGTACCGGCATCAGATTGCGCGGCATGAAATCGCGATGGGTGAACACGCGCGGCTGCGCCAGCGCGTTGTCCATCAAACGGCGCTGCACCAATTGCAACTGCTCGGCATGCGCGCACGCCAGCTGTACGCCCAGGTGGCGGCCTAAAAACCATTCTTCGAACAAACCGGCATCGCGCTGCAATAGCGCTTCGCCAAACACGCCGCTATCGGCAGGTGGTGGAATTTGTTGCAGCAACAGCAGTTGGCTGATCGCGCCATCCAGCAAGTCGTCGGCGTTGGCGTCAGTGAGGACCTGTGCCAGCGTTGGCACGCCCAGGTCCTCCAGGAGCAAAAAACCGTTTTCCAGGTCCTGGGCAAGCACATGCGGCACGCGCACGCCATGTGCGCTTAACAGCGCATGCATGCGTAGCCACGGCGCAACGTTTTCCAGCTGCGGCGGCGCGTCCATCAAGATGCGATCCACACCGCGTCCCTGCGTGCGCCAGTAACTGCGAAACCCCGCATCGACCGATGCGCGCTGCAGCGAGGCCTGTGGATCGTCGAGCGCTTGGTGTGCCCAGTGCAAGCGAAGCGCGTCGCGCGCGGTATCCGGATGAAGTGACGTCATGGATCGAGTGGGCGTAATGAAGTGAGGGGTAAACGGAGCAGGCGCGCGGTGAAGCGCTCAGCGCTTGCTGCCGCTGAACAACCGCAACAACGCCAGGATCGCAATCGCTCCGAGCAACGCACCGAGGAAACCGGCCGGCTCGCCCGCGCGGTACCACCCCATGTAGCGGCCAAACCAGCTGGCGACCACGGCACCGGCAATGCCCAGCACGATCGTCAGCAGACAGCCCAGGCGTTGCGTACCCGGCGTAATGAAACGCGCCAGCAGCCCGACCACAAAGCCGACCAGCAGAATGTAGAGCCAGCTGTCGCTACCAAATAGATGATTCATCGCAGCACCGGAGGTGGACGGGATCGGCAGACTAGCATTTCGGATGGCGCTGCCCAGCGCAGCGGGAGCCGGAATGACGACGCCGATGCATTGCCTTCAGAAAAACGTGGTCATCGGCTCCGGTTGCCGCGCGCTCCTGGCTTCGGGCAAGTTATTTGCTGGGGAAATCGGCTTCCCGCCAGGTACGTCGTCTTTCAATGAAAGAAACCTCTTCGGGAAACCGTTGCCGGTGAGGTGCATGCAAAAAACGCCAGTGCTGAGCCAGGCCAATCACCACCAAGCACTCTTCCGGACAAGCAATTCCTGGCTCATCCCCCATCGGGAGAGGGGTTGGGGAGGGCGCAGTGCCAGGCAATGCGTGAAGCTGGGCCGCCTGCTCGCGCCAGCGAGCTTGGCGCCAAAACCAGCGATTCAAACCAGCCAGCCACACCATCTACGCACCCGCACTCACCGCGCAGGCCAACATCTCGTTCATCGATGCGCGCCAGCGGCACGCATCGATGAAGCCGTCAACTCAACAGCAGCCATGCCCGCCATGACGGGTGCCGCTATCGGCAGCCACCGGCGAGCCGCTGGTTTCGCCACGCAGGCAGGCCGCGTGATGATCGGCGATCACCTTCGCCACGCAGGCGGTCACGCGCTTGCCCATCGGGATGTGCAGGAACTCGTTGGGGCCATGCGCGTTGGAATGTGGGCCAAGCACACCGGTAATCATGAACTGCGCGCCGGGGAACTTCTCGCCCAACATGCCCATGAACGGGATCGAGCCGCCTTCGCCCATGTACATCGCCGGCTTGTCGAAAAAGGCCTGGCTGGCGTCGTCGATGGCCTGTTCCAGCCACGGTGCCATTGCCGGCGCATTCCAGCCGGACGAGGCCTTTTCCAGCTCCAGCGTGACCTGTGCCCCGTTGGGCGGGTCGCGCAGCAATGCTTGCTTGAGCAACTCGCCGCAGGCCTTGCCGTCAGCCGTCGGCGGTAACCGCAATGACAGCTTTACCGCGGTCTGCGGGCGGAGCACGTTGCCTGCCGACGCCAGTGGCGGCATCCCGTCGGCACCGGTGATCGACAGCGCCGGGCGCCAGGTGCGGTTCAACACCAGCTCGGTGAGGTCCTCATGCATCGGCACCAGGCCATCGACCATCGGGAACTTGTCGAAGATCGCGGTATCTAGCGTGGCTGCGGCGGCCTTTGCCTGCGTCAGCCGCTCAGCGGGCACCTCCACATGCAGGCCGTCGAGCAGGATGCGTCCGGTGGTTTCGTCTTCAATACGCGACAAGAGCTGGCGCAGCAGGCGGAAGCTGGACGGCACCACGCCGGAGGCATCGCCCGAGTGCACGCCTTCTTCCAGTACCTTGACCGTCAGGTTGCCGCCGGTCAGCCCGCGCAGCGAAGTCGTGCACCACAGCTGCTCGTAATTGCCGCAGCCCGAGTCCAGGCACACCACCAGCGACGGCTTGCCGATGCGCTCTGCCAGATGGTCCACATAGGCCGGCAGGTCGTAGCTGCCGGATTCTTCGCAGGCCTCGATCAGCACCACGCAGCGCGCATGCGGCAGGCCCTGGGTGCGCAGCGCGAGAATGGCTGCCAGCGACCCGAAGATGGCGTAGCCGTCGTCCGCACCACCACGCCCGTACAACTTGTCGTCGCGCAACACCGGCTCCCAAGGGCCGAGGTCGGCATCCCAGCCCGTCATCTCCGGCTGTTTGTCCAGGTGACCGTAGAGCAGCACGGTGTCGTCGCCCGACTCGGGGCCGGTCGCCGGAATCTCGATGAAGATCAGCGGCGTGCGGCCGTCCAGGCGCACCACCTCAACCTGCATGCCGTCGATGGCCTGCGCGCGCGCCCAGGTCTCCATCAACACGACCGCCTGCTCCATGTAGCCATGGGCCACCCAATCGGCATCGAACATCGGCGACTTGTTGGGAATACGGATGTAATCGACCAGTTGCGGGACGATCTCGCGGTCCCATGTGTCGCTGATGAAGTGGTCGATCTTGGCGCTGTCCATGAAGGCTCCGAATGCGTGACGTAATCAATCATTCTACGCCTGCGCTAGGGGGTAGGTATTTCCCTACAAGGCAGCGCGCAGTTCACCTGCTGTGCGAAAAGTTCGCTGGCGATAGGATTGCTGCATGTGGCGCGGGACACTGGCTCCGCCGGCAGGAATGCTGGCTAGGACCATCACCCAAGCCACAAGGAGCGTTGCAATGAAGTCATTTACCGTAGTCCTGAAGTCCCTGCTGCTGGCGTTGCTGTTGTCCTCGAATGCGTATGCACTCGACAAGGTCGATATCAACACCGCGTCTGCTGAGGAATTGGACAAGGTGCTGATGAATGTCGGGCGATCAAAAGCCGAGGCAATCGTCGAGCACCGTCAGGCAAACGGTCCCTTTAAAAGTGCCGAGGAACTGGCACTGGTCAAGGGCATCGGACTCAAGACGGTCGAACGGAATCGTGACCTGATCGAAGTTGGAGCCACGATGGCTCCCGCCAAGAGTGCTGCCAAGGGGGCGGCGGTGAAACCGGTGGGACGGCGTTAAGGGGAAAGGATCCGAGATACGGTTCGACGCGAGGATGCGTGGCCGCAACCTAACTGGACAGGACGTCCGGGGGATGGCTGGAAGCCGACAAGGACGTGGAATCGCCCGGTGTTGCACTTGGATGTGCAGCCGGGCGTTTTTCGTTTGGGTATTGAGCAGCCTTGAGGTCGCGCAGCGGCCATGTGTTTGGACGGTCTGCAATACCTGGCAAGCAGTGCCAGGCAGACGTGGATATCGCCACAGAGTCCCAATATTCGAATGGATCATGCCGTACTGGGTACTCGCCGATTGCGCCCGGCGAAGTCGCGGTCGTTGTGTGGGTTGCTCGTTTTTGCCGTCTAAGCTCTGTCTCGCTACGCGATGACTTTGTTGATGCAGTCCGGTCGCCCAGCAACAAAGAGCGTGATCGCGGGGCGTGGGACCTCAGGCACAATGCGCCGATGCAACTGACAGACCTGAGCAGCCGGGTAATTCCGGCCACCGAGTACCGCCGCGAGCGGTGGCGTAACCAATTGGGTTGGACGCGCGAGATCCTGCGTCTGGGTGATGCAGAGCAATGGGCGTTGCGGCTGTCGATTGCCGAGATCGAGCAGGATGCTGCGTTCTCCGCATTCCCAGGCATCGATCGTGAGCTGGTGCTGCTGCGGGGCAATGGCATGCGTTTGAGATTCGGCAATCGCGATTCTCAGGTCGATCCCGATCCCGATCCCGATACCAGTGCGAGTTCTAGCGCTCATGTCAGCGCCGACGAAACCGAAACCGAAACCGCTGCAGCCGCAGGGAAGGGTGGCGATTCAAATGCTCTTGGCGCGGAGCGTGCTGGCGAGCATGCTGGCGTCAGTGGAGCATTGCGTAGTGCTGAGCGTCTTGTTGCAAACCCTGCCGACAGCGGGCATTGCGTGGACTTATTGCCGCCTTATCAACGCGTGCGATTCGCCGGCGAGGAGGCGGTGCATGCGGTGCTGCGCGATGGGCCGACCCAGGATTTCAATCTGATGTGGCGGCGCGACTTGCTGCAGGCCGAACTTCTGCATCGTCCGTTGGTCGGCACCATGTTGTTTTTTGCAGACCCGGGTAGCGCCTGGGCGATCCACTTGCTTGCGGGCCAGGCGAGCTTCGGGCGCGACAGTGGTTTGCCGCCGTTAGCGGCTGGCGACACCGCGTGGCTGAGCGCAGCGACGCGCACCCGCTACGTGCTCGACGGCGGTGGCGAATTGTTGGCGATTCGGGTGAGTCCGCTGCCGGAATATTGAACCTAGCGAACACCGCTAACTAAGTCTTGCCTGTGGCAGATCTGCAGCGGCGGCAGGCCCCTACCGCTGTGTGACGTCCGGACAACGTGGGTATACGTCTGCCCGCGGTGCGTAGACCGCGCTGTTTTAGGAGCGTCGACGCGCGTTTGGCCGACTATTGGTGTGAAAGGTCTGGCGGCGGTGTGCTGCGGATCAGTACACATCGCGTCGATAGCGGCCGTCGTGTAGCAGTTGCTGTCTGCCGGACGCACCCAGGATATTGTCTAGCGCGTGGTCTACCTCCGGCGCCATGCTGCGCAGGCTGCCGCAGACGTAGAGGCAGGCACCTTGTTCGACCCACAAGCGCACGTCATCGGCCGCTGCGCTCAGTGCGTGTTGCACATAGCGTGCAGGTTGATCCTGATCGCGCGAATACACGCGGTCCAGACGTTCGAGCCAGCCGGTCTGTTGCCAATGCTGTAGTTCGTCTGCGTACAGCGCATCGTACGCAGCGTTACGTTCGCCGAACACCAGCCAGTTACGCCGCGCGCCGACAGCGATGCGTGCGCGCAGATGCGCACGCAGGCCGGCGATGCCGGTGCCGTTGCCGATCAGCAGCATGGGTTGATCCGGTGCCGGTGGGTGAAAGCCTGGGTTGCTGCGCAGGCGCAACGCGATCGGTGCGCCGATCGGTGCGTGCACGCACAGCCAGCCACTGGCCAAGCCCAGGTTGCCCTCGCTATGGCGGTGTTGGCGTACCAGCAATTCGACCTGACCTTCGTCGGGAATGGAGGCGATCGAGTAGTCGCGATGAGGTAGGGCAACCAGGTTCCGCACCAGCGTTGCTGTGTCCAGTGGTGATGCGGTGTCGATGTTTGAAGTGATATCCGTAGCGGTAATCGCAGTCGCATGTGCATCTTCATTTGTGTTGCTTGCGGCTACAGCCGCATCCACTTCCACATCCAGATCTACTGCCAAATCCACAGGAAGCTGCGCGCCGCTGAGCCATTCGCGTAGCGTGCGCCTGTCGATACGCTGCGCGCCGTCGTGCTGATGGTGCTGCAACCAGGCATCCACCGCAGCGGGTGGATGTTGTGGCGCGATCTCGGCAATGTCGCCTGCTTTCCACGGTGGTAATTGGCCATCGCAAGGCGTCAATCGCAGCCGATAGATCGGCGCGCCGGCACTGCCGGGATTGACGTGGACACGCTCGCGCAGCTGCCAGGCCGCATAGGTCGGTACGCTCCAATCCTGCTGCGTTGCCAGTGCGGGTGCCAGTTCCGTCAGTTTTCGCTGCCACTGTTGCAGCGCACGTGGGTCGGCGTTGTCGACCTCGATGCGCCGGAATAACGCTGTTGCGCCACGCGCCCGCAGACGATTGTCGAGACGGCGGCCGAACGCACAGAATTGCGCGTAACGCTGGTCGCCCAGCGCAAGCACGGCGTAGCGCACCGCCGCCAGGTCCTGGCTGTCGCCCGCAAGCCAGCCGCGCTCGGCTGCCTGCATGTGGTCCGGTGCATCGCCCTCGCCGGTGGTGCTGACGATGCACAGCAGCCGCGGCACGCGCGCGAGTTGGCTGGCATCTACTGCGTCCAGCGGTAGTGCGCATGCGCCCACGCCCGCCGATTGCAGTGCAGCGACGCTGCGCTCGGCCAGTTCGCGCGCGAATCCGGTCTGGCTTGCCCAGGCAATCAATATGCCGCTGGCGTCGCCGCGTTGCGCGATGACGCGCGTGCGCAAGCACCACGCGACGATCAGGCACATTGCCGCGTACACCGCAACGGCGAGTGCAGCCAGTTGCCAGCGATGCAGCGTCGGCTGGCTCCACCATTCGCCTTGATGCAGGCTGCCGAACCATGCGAGCAGCGCAGCCAATGCAAGCAATACCAGCCCGTTGCCGAGCCAGGCGCGTGGTGCCGCTAGGCGCATGACGCGGCCAGCTGCTGTTCGAACGTCGGGCTCATCGATTCGTGGAGCGCGCCGTTGCTGCGCGAGAGGAAGCGCACCGCAAGTTGCGCAGTGCGTGCATAGGCGAGTCCGGCATCGACGCCGAGCACGGTCATTGCCGTGGCCCAGGCATCGGCGTGCATCGCCTCGCGCGCGAGCACGGTGACGGCGGCAGGCGCGTGCGGCACCGGTGCGCCTGTGCGCGGATCGAACGTGTGCGCATAGCGGATGCCATCGGCGTCGAAGCGGTGCCAGCGATCGCCCGAGGTGGCCACGGCCAGGCCGTCCAGCGCGAGAACGCGTGCCGGCAATGCTGCACCGGCATCTTCGTCGGGTGCGGATTCGACCAGCACGCGCCATGCGCTGCCATCGGGCTTGCGGCCGTATCCGAACAATTCGCCGCCGACTTCGATCAATGCGCTGGCGATGTCGGCGTGCACCAGCGCACGGTGCACGCTGTCCACGCCGAATCCCTTGGCAATTCCGGAAAGATCCAGCGCCACTGCGCCAGGCTGCAGCACGCGCATGCCGTCCAGATCCAGGCGCTGCCAGCCGCACCGCAAGTTGGCCAGCGCGATCTGCTCGCGCGAGGGAACGCGTTGTGAGCCGCCAGAGGCGCCAAAGCCCCACAACTCGACCATCGGGCCGATGGTGGGATCGAAGGCGCCGTTGCTGGCTCGTGCGATTTCCAGTGCGGCACTCAGCACCGCATGGAAGTCTTCCGGCAAGGTGTGCCAACTACCGGCCGGCGCGCGGTTGTAGCGGCTGATGTCGGACGCCGCTTCCCAGGTGCTCATTTGCGCCACCACGCGATCCAGGGCGTCCTGGATGCATGCATGCAGCGGATGCAGGTCGCGTCCGCGCGGCACCACCAGTTTCACGCTCCATGTGGTCCCCATGCTGCGGCCGCCCAGGGTGGCGATATCGTGGTCGGCGGAAGGCGCTGCGGGCATGGGGTGATCAGGTGGGTGCGGAAAGCGGCAGGATGCAGCAAACGTGCGTTTGCTGCCGCCTCTGGCAGCTTAACGTGGCTAATAAAAGTAGCGAGCGGCCGCCGGCCGGGTGTGCATGGCGCACAGGAACCGCCGCGTACGAGTGGTTCCTGCCGCACCGAGCACTGTCGGCGCCCGTCTGGCGATGGGCGCAGCAGTTTTTTCGCAGCTCTTATTGCGGCAGCACTTCCAGCGTGGCGACATAGCCCAGGCGTCGTTGCTTGGCCTGCGGTAACGAGGTCTTGGTGTCTTCGCTGGTAACTTCCAGCCAGTACATCCCGGCCTGCGGCCAGGTCACGCTGAAGCCGCCCTTTGCATCGGTTTTCAGCTTGATCTCGTTCTGCGCATCCCGATAACGGGTGCCACCGCGCACGATTTCGATCTCCAGCCCGGCGGTCGGTGTACCGTCCAGCTGCAGAGTGAACTGCGCCGCTTCGCCCGCGACCAGATCATTGGGGTGCGTGACCGGAATCAACTCGATGCCCTTGCCGCTGGGCTTGAACACGGTTGTCGTGGGTGCGCCGCGGGTGACGAAGGTTTCCACCCGGTTGAGCGATTGGGACACCTGCAGTTGCTTGGCGTTTTTCGGCACTTCGGTGGCGAAGCTGGTTTCGTTGCCGCGCCAGCGCTTGGGTTTGCCGTCTTCTTTCCAGCTGGCGAACAGGCCGGCGTTGACTATGGCGAGCTTGTAGGTGCCCGGCTGGGTGAGCTGCAGGTCGAACACGCTGCGGTACTTGCCGGTGGCTGGATTCTCCGGCTTGAGCGCGCTGCCATCGGGTGCAGTGATGCTCAGGTTCTCCAAGCGCAGCGGCACGTGGTTGAAGTAGAACAGGTCGTTGGAGACGGCGGCATCGACCGTAATCCACGGCGCTTCGCCGGCAAGGACGGTCTGCGACGGCAGCAGCCAGGCCTTGTGGGCAAGTGCGTTGAGCGGCAGTGCGGCAAGCAGGGCGACCAGAACGAGCGAACGTTTCATGACAACTCCTTGGAAGACGATGACAACGATGGGTCACGTGTCTGATCGGCGCGAGACTGCAACGCTGCGTGGATGCGTGGATGCGTGGAAAACTTGGGGTCTGAGCTGCAGGCGGTGGCGCAACGCGCAAGGGGTGCGTGACAAAAGTAGAAGCGACGTTAGTGGAGAGATCGCTACGAATGGCAATGCGGCGCTCAGGGCTTTGCAACCAGACTGACGGCACCGAGCTCGCTGCTGCCGCTGGCCTTTGCTGTCTGCGCGGACGTCGCCGGCCAGGTGAAAGGCACCTTGACCAGTTCACGGCCGCCGACTTCGCGCGCAGCTTCCACCACCAGCGTGTATTGGCCTGCAGGTAGCGACTTCAATGCGCCTTTGGTGTCGGAGAACGACAGCGCGTGCGCGCCGGCCGGACGGGTAGGGCCGGTCACGCCATCGACCGGCACGGTCAGGGTGCGGCCGCTTTTGCGCCACCATTGGCGCAGATCCGGCAGCCACTTGGTGCCATGGCCTTCGGCGGTGTCCTTGGATTGGTACCAGACCGCCAGATTGGCGGCGACTTTCTGGTCGGCGCTTTCCAGCCAGATCGCCACATACGGGCGGTGATACTCGGCGACGTTGAGCTTGGGAATCTCCACGTTGATGTCGAGTGTGGCGGCATACGCCGGCATGGCGAGCAGGCCGCTCAGAGCGATGGTCAGGGTGGCGCGCATGATCGTCTCCGGTAGAAGGTCAGTGGATCAACAGCAAGGCAATCAGCAGCGGAATCAGCAGGCCCAGGCCGACCAGCGGCCAGGTCATGCTGCGCTGACGCGCATGCAGATGCAGCAGAAACAGGCCGGTGATGCAGAACACCAGGCAGGCGATGGCGAACACGTCGATGAACCAGCCCCAGGCCGGCCCGGCGTTGCGGCCTTTATGCAGATCGTTGAGATAGGCGATCCACCCACGCGATGTGCGCTCGTATTCGACCGCACCCGTCGTGCGATCCAGGCTCAGCCATGCATCGCCGCCAGGGCGTGGCAGCGCGACATATACCTCGTCGGCCGACCATTCGCCGTTGCGCGTGCCGATGCTGATATCGAGCTCGCGCCCCACCCATTGCGCCACGCGCGGCGGCAGTGGTGCGTTACCGTCCTGCCGCTTGCCTAGCGTCTGTAGCAGTGTTGGCGGCAGCGTCAGCGTGCGTTGTTCGGTCGATGGGCTGGCCTCGATGCGCGCGGCATGATTCAACGTCAGCCCGGTGACCGTAAACAGCAGCATGCCGATCAGGCACAGCGCCGAGCTGATCCAGTGCCATTGATGCAGCAGGCGCAGCCAGAAGCCGCGGCGTTGCTGCACGGTGGCGAGCGTGGTGTCGGTTGACGTCGACATGCTGCGCTCAGGCCACGTCTGCAGGGATGCAGGGCGGCAGTTGCAACTGCCGTGCAGCCACTTCGTGCAGCAACGCATGCAGGCGTGGATGGCGCGTGCCTGCCAGCAGCGGCGTGAGCTGGTGCAGAAAGCCGGCGTGACCACCTGCGATGGCGCGGCGCATCCACTGTTCGGCGTCATCAAGCTCGCCGCTGTCGGCGAGCAACGTGGCGTAGCCGGCCTGGCCGCGGAAATCGCCAGCTTCGGCAGAACGCTGATACCACGCGCGTGCGGCTATCGGATCGGCATCGCAGGCCAGGCCCTGGTCGAGATAGCGCGCCAGGAAATTCATCGACTTGGCATGTCCGCGTTCGGCCGCGCGGCGATACAGCGTCAAGGCCTGCACGTGGTCCTGCTCCATGCCGCGCCCGGAGGCGTATAGGTGCGCCAGGTTGTACATGCCCCAATCCAGCCCATGTTCGGCAGCACGGCGATACCACAACGCGGCCAGGACTTCGTTGGTATCGGTGCCAAAGCCCAGTTCGTGGCAGCGGCCTAGTTGATTCATCGCTTCCGG
The DNA here is from genome assembly GCF_002846205.1 of Xanthomonas prunicola. GTDB lineage: Bacteria > Pseudomonadota > Gammaproteobacteria > Xanthomonadales > Xanthomonadaceae > Xanthomonas > Xanthomonas prunicola. The sequence goes on along the minus strand of NZ_PHKV01000001.1, from coordinate 344,049 downwards.
ATGTCCGGCATTGGCGGCCACTTCGTACCACAGCATTGCCATGGCCGGGTCGGCGGGAATGCCGCGTTCTTCCGCATACATCTGCGCGAGCAGGAGCTGCGCGCCCACGTCCTGCCGCGCAGCGGCTTTGTGCAAAAGCGCGCGTGCCTGTTCCGGCTGCGTGCGCAGCAACGCGGTCAGCTGCGCAAAATCCAGCGCCGTCTCAGACATCGGCCCATTGCCGCAACAGGTTGTGATATACGCCGGTGAGCTGGATCAATGAGGGATGGCCGGGCGTGTCCTGGGTGAGGCGGCGGATCGAGACATCCAGTTCGAACAACAGGCGGCGCTGCGCAGCGTCGCGCAGCATGCTTTGCGTCCAGAAAAAACACGCCACGCGCGTGCCGCGGGTCACCGGCATGACCCGGTGCAGGCTGGTGCCCGGGTAGATCACCAGATGCCCGGCCGGCAACTTGACCGACTGTGTGCCGTAGGTGTCTTCGATCACCAGCTCGCCACCGTCGTAGCTGTCCGGCTCGCTGAGAAACAGCGTCGCCGAGACATCGGTACGCACCGGGTCCGCGCCGCCACGACTGCGGTCGTACCGCACCGCGTTGTCCACGTGATAGCCGAACGACTGCCCGCCGCTGTAGCGATTGAACAGCGGCGGGTAAATCCTGCGCGGCAGCACCGCCGAGAAGAACGTGCTGTTACGCGAGAGCGCCTCCAACACCAGGGCGCCGGCCTCGCGCGCGATGGCGCTGTCTTCGGGCAGCTGCGCATTGTCCTTGGCCTGTGCCGATTGGTGGCCGGCGGTAATGCGCCCATCCTCCCAGTCGGCTGCATCCAGACGTGCGCGCAACTCGCTGAGCTGCGCGGGGCTGAGAACATCGGGAATGGGCAGCAACATGCGGTTGTCTCCACGCCGCCCGCGCCATGCGGACGACGTGCAAGAAGTCAGAAACTGAAAGTGGCGTTCAACACCGCCGAGCGGCCATCGCCCGGTAGCGCCCAGCCGCTGCCGGCAGTGACGGTGCCTGCGGCGTTGACGGTGAGGTTGTTGCGGATGCTGGTGTAGTACACCTTGTCGAACAGGTTGTTGACGTTCAACTGCAGGCTGAGCCACTCGTTGACGCGCAGGCCGATCATCGCACGGTGCACCCAGTACGCGTCGGTCTCGCGGTAGACCGCCGTGGAGGTGTTGTTCGGATAGAAGCTGCCCTGGTAGTTGACGCCGTAGCCGAAGGTCCACTGGTTGAGCTGGTAGGTGGTCCAGAGATTGCCGGCGTTACGCGGGGTCTGCACCAGTTCGCGTCCGGCGACTGGGTCGCCGGTGAGGCTGGCGGTGCGGTTGGACACGCTCTGTAGCACTTCGCTATCGAGGAAGGTGTAGTTGGCGAAGATCGACCAGCGCTCGGTCAGATAGCCGGCCGCGCCCAGCGCGATGCCGTCCACGCGGGCCTTGCCGTCGAGCACCTGCTCGGGAATCAGCGGATCGCCGCTGTTGACCTTGTAGTTTTCCCGCTCGTTGCGGAACACCGCCGCCGTCAGTGCCAGACGCTCGTTCAGCACGTCCCACTTGCCGCCCAGTTCGATATTGACCGCACTTTCCGGCGCGACATTGCAGTTGGCACCGGCCGTGGCGGTGGCGATCGGCGTGCACGAGCCGTTGACCGAGGCCTTGGATGGCGTCTTCGCGTTTGCGTAGGACAGATACAGGCTGGCGTTGTCGACCGGCTTGAACACCAGGCCGGCGCGGTAGGAGAACAAGTCCTCCTTGCTGCTTGCCGGGAAGCCCGCGCTCACGCCGGTGATGCCGCCGGTGGCGTTGACGGTGTAGGTAGTGGTGTCGCCCTCGTTGTGTTCGTAACGGCCGCCCAGGTTGAGCATCCATTGCTCGTTGAACTGCAGCGTGTCGAACAGATACACCGCCTGATTGGTCAGGCTGCCCTTGCTGTGTCCGGTGCGGAAATAATTCTGCGGGCCGGTCCAGATGTTGTATGGGTTGTCGAAGGTCTGCAGCGGATAGGTGATGCCGGTGGTGGAGCCATCGGCGTTGCGGAAGATCGAACCGCTATCCAGCTCGAAGTCTTCCTTGCTGAAGGCGACGCCTGCGACCAGGCGATGCTCGATCGCGCCCGTGTGCAGGGTGGCGGTCAGATCTGTCTGGCTGTGCGCGATGAGGTTTTCGGTATCGCGCACCAGGCCACGCGGCCCGCTGTTGGGGTTCCAGGTGGACGGCGGCTGGCCCACGCAAGTGCGGCCGGTGTAGGCGTTGGTGTTGTTGGGCAGGCACCAGGTACCTTCCGGTGCGGTGGCCGTGGTGCTCTGGTCCACGCGTTGCAGCCTTGCCAGGCTGCGCAATTTGACGTTGTCGTCGAAGTCCATTTCCAGCACGCCGGTGAGCATGTCCACGTCGATTTCCTGACGCGCCACATTGCGATAGCCGTAATAGGTTTCGTGGTCCACGCCTGGCAACGGGCCATCGTTGAACGGGCTGAGCGCGAACGGCACGCCGTACTGCGGGAGGTTGTTGTCGTGCTGGTGCAGATAGCTCAGCGTGAAGCGTGTGTCCGCGCCCAGGCCGAAGGCCACCGATGGCGCAAAGCCCCAACGGTGACGAAATTCCTCGTCGCGGCCCGGCACGTCCTGGGTGTGGCCCATCGCGTTCAAACGTACGGCGGTGCCGTTTTCGAAATCGTAATTGCTGTCGGCAGTGAGGCGGCCGTAGCGGTCGCTGCCGCCACCGATCATGACGTTGGTGAAGTTGCCCTGGCCTGCGGTCTTGGTCACCAGATTGATGTTGCCGCCCACCGAGCCGGCGCCGGACATGGCCGAGTTGGCACCGTTGATCAGCTCGACCGATTCGAGGTTGAAGGTGTCGCTGCGGCTGTACTGCGCGCTGTCGCGCACGCCGTCGGTGGTGATGTCGCTGCTGGCGGTGAAGCCGCGCAGGTTGATGCTGTCGCCATAGCCGCCGCCGCCTTCGCCCGCACCGAAGGTGATGCCGGGCAGGGTGCTGAGCACATCGCGCAGCGACAGCAGATTCTGCTGGTCCATGGTCTGCTTGGTGACCACGGTGATGGTCTGCGGCGTGTCGCGCAGCGCTTCGGTGTACTTGGGCGATGACGGCTTCTGCGCACGTTCCTGCTGCACCCGGATCGCATCCAGATCTACCGCTCCCGGAGGCGCCGGCGCATCGTCAGGTTGGGCGAAAGCGGGGGCGGACAGCGTCAGCACGACGGCCGAGGCGAGCGGGGAAATGCGAGGAGTCATGGAAGGTCTCAAAGAGGTGCGAGGCTCCTGCCTGGCGATGGCTCGGCGGATGCGGGATGGGATGCGTGGACGCTGCGCCTGCTAACTTGAAGCGCTTTGCCGACAGCCACATGGGCCAGGCATGCCGAAGCGCTGTGCGGCCAGGCACAGGCAGGGCGAATGAACGAGGCAGGTGTCGAGCAGGGTTGGGTGCATGAGATCGCGGGCAGGCCAGTTGTTAAGAAGGCCTTAAGGGCTGCGATCTTAAATGCAAATCATTCTTCTTTGCAATATGTATTAATCGGCGTGGCAGTCCACTGCGCTATGGCGACCTCTACCGTGCAGCAACAGGGCTTGAGAGCGCGCCTAGCGGTCGTCGCGCGTCCAGATGCCGTCGTGTTCGCGCTTGACCGGGAACTTGGGCACGGCGGTGTAGGCAGGCGCGCACAACGGACGACCATCGCGGATATCGAAGCGTGCGCTATGCAACTGGCACTCGATGGTCCCTGCAACCGGGTCGAAGGTGCCAGGCGACAATTCGTAGTCTTCGTGGCTGCAGCGGTCTTCCAGTGCGTACAGCGCGCCGTCGAGGTTGAATACCACAATCGGCGCGTCGGTGACCTCGTCCCAGACGGTCTGCATTTCGCCGGGCAGCAGTGCATCGTTGGCGCAGACGAAGGTCCAGGTGTCGCTCACGGGCTCGGCCGGTTCAACTGTTTTTCCAGCACTTCAAAATGCAGATCTTCGCGCAGCGGAATGCCGAAACGCTCATCGCCATACGGGAAGGGCTTGACGATGCCAGTGCGGCGATACCCGCGGCGTTCGTAGAAGGCGATGAGTTCGTTGCGCACATTGATCACGGTCATGCGCACCACCGGTAGCTGCCATTGGCTGTGCGCAATGCGCTCTGCCTCGGCCAATAGCGTCTTGCCGAGCCCGCTGCCCTGCAACGATGGATCGACCGCAAACATGCCGAAATACCCGGCGCCATGATCATCGGCGATATGCGCGCAGGCCTGCAGGCGCCCATCCTGCTCGACCAGCAGCACCAGGCTGCGCTCGCGCAAGATATCTTCGCGCAGCACGGCAGGGTCGATACGCGCGCCATCGAGAATATTCGCCTCGGTGGTCCAGCCTACGCGGCTGCTATCGCCGCGATAGGCCGAGGTCACCAGTCGGACAAGAGCGTCGATGTCATCGACGGTGGCGGCGCGGAAAGTGGTGGTCTGCATGCGGGCAGTTTAATCGGGAATGGGGACGGGGGAAAAGCGTCGCGCTGCTCGACGAACCCTGTTCCACGCATCGAACGTTACCGGCGTTCGGGACAACCGCTGTTTCAATTCTCCATTCCCGATTCCAATCAGCCCAGGAGTCGACGCACCTTCACCAACGCGGCAACGAAGCGCTCGATCTCGTCGTGCGTGTTGTAGAACGCCAGCGAGACGCGGCAGGTGGCGGCGACGCCGTAGTACTGCAGCAATGGATGTGCGCAGTGTTGGCCGGAACGCACTGCGACGCCTTCCAGGTCGAGCAGGGTGGCCAGATCGTGCGAGTGCGCCCCCTCGATCAGGAACGATACGACTGCAGCTTTGTCGGGCGTTGTGCCGAACATGCGCAGGCCATCGATGCGCTGCAGCTCCTCGGTGAAGTGGGCGAGCAACTCGGCTTCGCGCGCTTCCACGTGTGCCAGCCCGACCGACTCCAGGTAATCCACTGCCGCACCCAGGCCGATAAAGCCCGCGATATTCGGCGTGCCGGCTTCGAACTTGTGCGGCGCGTCGTTGAAGACGGTGTTTTCGAAGCTGACTTCCTTGATCATCTCGCCGCCGCCCAAAAATGGCGGCATCGCCTGCAGATGTTCGCGGCGTGCCCACAGCGCGCCGGTGCCGGTAGGCCCGCACATCTTGTGGCCGGTGATGGCATAGAAATCGCAGCCGATGCTGGCCACATCGATGCGCCGATGCGGTGCCGCCTGCGAGCCGTCCACCACGGTGACGATGCCGCGCTTGCGCGCCTCGCGGCAGATCTCGCGGACCGGGTTGACCGTGCCCAGTACGTTGGACACGTGGGTGATTGCCAGCAGTTTGACGTCTGGCGTCATTGCCTTGCGCAGCGCATCCAGATCCAGCGCGCCATCGGGCGTGATTTCGGCCACGCGGATGGTGGCGCCAGTGCGTTGCGCTACCAGCTGCCAAGGCACGATATTGGCGTGGTGCTCCATGCGTGAGATCAGGATCACATCACCCACGCCCAACCGCGGCAATGCCCACGAATACGCCACCAGATTGATTGCGAAGGTGGTGCCGCTGCACAGCACTAACTCATCGGCGCGGACGTTGAGAAAACGTGCGAGCTTGCTGCGCGCGCCTTCGAACGCATCGGTCGCTTCGCTGCCGAGCGCATGCACGGCACGGCTGACGTTGGCGTTCTGGCGGCGATAGAACTCGTCGGTGGCCGCAATCACCTGCAGCGGCTTCTGGCCGGTGTTGGCATTGTCGAAATAGATCAGCGGCTTGCCATGTACCTGCCGCATTAACAGCGGGAAATCCAGGCGCACGCGGTCCCAATCGGGCACCGCGTTATGCGGGACGGCGGGCATATTCATGCCACGCCTGCCGAGTTCAACGCACGGTCCAGCTGCACTGCCAGCACGGCACTCAACGCGGCCGGGAGGACGCGCAAGGGTTCGTGACAGAACGCCGCACTGAGCAGGCGCTGTGCCTGTTCTTGCGGCAACCCGCGCGATCGCAGGTAGAACAACGCATTGTCGTCGAGCTGACCGACCGTGGCACCATGGGCGGCCTGCACTTCGTCGGCATCGATCACCAGCACCGGCTGGGTGTCGATTTCGGCGTTGGACGACAGCAGCAGATTCTTGTTGGACAGCCGCGCATCTGTGCCGTCGGCACCTGCGCGGATGCGGATGCTGCCATGGAACACAACGCGGCTGCGGTCCGCGCCCACGCCGCGCCACACCAGTTCGCAAGCGGTGTCGCGCGCAATGTGCTCGATGCCCAGGCGCGTATCGACATGCCGGCGGCCATTGCCGAGCAGCACGCCATTGGCGGTGAGCTGCGCATTGCTGCCCTCAAGGCGCACATTGAGCTCGTGCCGCGACAGGCCTGCACCCAGCTCCAGGTCCACACGCTGGTAGCGCGCGTTGCGCGCAAGGACCGCGTCGGTCCGCAGCAGCGAGGTGGCATGCGCGCTGTTGGCCTGCATGCGCGCATGCGAGAGCGACGCGTCCTGCGCCAGGTGCACATGCATCACGCTGTTTTCCAGATGTGCGGCGTCGCCCACATGCAGATGATGCTCGACCACCTGCAACGCAGCGCCGGCACGCAATTCGATCAAGTGGCGGTGATGCCAGGACAGATCGTGCTCACCGGCCACGCTGACGAACACCAGGTGCAGCGGCAGCTCGATCTGCGCACCGTCGCGCACACGCACCAGCACGCCTTCGTCGGCAAGCGCTGCATTCAAGCGCGCAAAGATTTCGTCGCTGCCGTCGAAACGGCGGCCCAGTAGCTGCTGCGCCTCGCCGCTCGCCGCCAACGACGCCGCCAAGGTGTCCAGCTGCACGCCATCCTGCAAGGTGGATAGATCGCTGAGCGCCTCGGACGGGCGACCATTGACGAAGACCAGGCGCGGCGACGGGATGTCGTCCAGCGCGGCGGCATCCACGAGTGTTGGCACCAGCGGAGCGGGCTGGAAGCTGCGACGTTCCAGCTGCCGCAACGAGGTGTATTTCCATGCCTCGGCGCGCGGGCCGGGCAGGCCGGTCTGCAGGGCGGCATCGAGCTCGGCACGGCGCGTATCGTCGCCGCGGAAGCCGCGTGCCAGGGAATCGAGCAGTGCGCTCATCAGGCGGCAACCTCAGGTACCACGCGGTCCTTCAAGAAGTGGTAACCGTGCTTTTCCAGCTCCAGCGCCAGTTCCGGGCCGCCGCTCTGCACGATGCGTCCTTCGGACAGCACATGCACCACGTCCGGGGTGATGTAGTCGAGCAGGCGCTGGTAGTGGGTGATGACCAGGAACGAACGCTCCGGCGAACGCAGCGCATTGACGCCGTCAGCCACGCTCTTGAGCGCATCGATATCCAGGCCGGAATCGGTCTCGTCCAGGATGGCGAGCTTGGGCTCGAGCACGGCCAGCTGGAAGATCTCGTTGCGCTTCTTTTCGCCGCCGGAGAAGCCTTCGTTGACGCCGCGATGCAGCAGCTCGTCCTTCAGGTGCAGCACGGCCAGCTTCTGGCGCACCAGCTTGAGGAACTGCATCGAATCCAGTTCGTCTTCGCCACGCGCCTTGCGCTGCGCATTCAGCGCAGCACGCAGGAAATAGGTGTTGTTGACGCCGGGGATTTCCACCGGGTACTGGAAGGCCAGGAACAGGCCGGCAGCGGCGCGTTCTTCGGGCGGCAGGTCGAGCAGATTCTTGCCTTCGAATTGCACGGTGCCCGCGCTGACGTCATAGCCATCGCGACCTGCCAGCACATTGCCCAGCGTGGATTTACCCGCGCCGTTGGGGCCCATGATGGCGTGGACCTGGCCGGGCTGGATGTCCAGCGACAGGCCTTTGAGGATGTCTTTGCCGGCGATGCTGGCGTGGAGATTTTGAATGTTGAGCATAGTCGTATCCAGTGATTGAGCCCCTCTCCCGCCGGGAGAGGGGGTGGGGTGAGGGTTGGTGCGAAGCATCGTGCTGTTTGAGTGCACTTGGCTTCGCTCGTACCCTCATCCGGCGCTGCGCGCCACCTTCTCCCGAGGGGAGAAGAGAGATGTGTCAGCCGACGCTGCCTTCCAAGGAAACTTCCAGCAGCTTCTTGGCTTCCACGGCGAACTCCATCGGCAGTTCGCGGAAGACCTGCTTGCAGAAGCCGTCGACGATCAACGACACCGCATCTTCCTGGCTGATGCCGCGCGCGCGGCAATAGAACAGCTGGTCGTCGCTGATCTTGGAGGTGGTGGCCTCGTGTTCGACGGTGGCGCCGGGATTCTTCACCTCGATATAGGGAAAGGTGTGCGCGCCGCACTGCTTGCCGATCAACAGCGAATCGCACTGGGTGTAGTTGCGTGCGCCGTCCGCATTGCGATCCACCTTGACCAGGCCGCGATAGGTGTTCTGACCACGCCCGGCGCTGATGCCCTTGCTGACGATCTTGCTCTTGGTCCGCTTGCCGATGTGGATCATCTTGGTGCCGGTGTCGGCCTGCTGACGATGGTGGGTCAGCGCGACCGAATGGAATTCGCCCACCGAGTCGTCGCCAATCAGCACGCACGACGGATACTTCCAGGTGATCGCCGAGCCGGTTTCGACCTGGGTCCAGGTCACCTTGCTGCGTGCGCCACGGCATTCGGCACGCTTGGTGACGAAGTTGTAGATGCCGCCGCGGCCTTCTTCATCGCCGGGGTACCAGTTCTGTACGGTCGAATACTTGATTTCTGCATCTTCCAACGTCACCAGCTCGACCACCGCCGCATGCAGCTGGTTTTCGTCGCGCATCGGCGCCGTGCAGCCTTCCAGATACGACACATAGGCCTTGTCTTCGCACACGATCAAGGTGCGTTCGAACTGGCCGGTGTGGCCGGCATTGATGCGGAAGTAGGTGCTCAGTTCCATCGGGCAACGCACGCCCTTGGGAATGAACACGAAGCTGCCGTCGGAGAACACCGCCGAGTTGAGCGCGGCGAAGTAGTTGTCGCCCACCGGCACCACGCTGCCCAGATACTGCTTGACGATCTCCGGGTGCTCTTTGATGGCTTCGGACATCGAGCAGAAGATCACGCCTTTTTCGGCCAGCTCCTTACGGAACGTGGTGCCGACCGAGACCGAATCGAACACTGCATCCACGGCCACACCGGCCAGCTTGGCGCGTTCGTGCAGCGGCACGCCGAGCTTGTCGTAGGTGTCCAGCAATTCTTTGGGTACCTCGTCCAGCGAGGCGTACTTAGGGCCCTTGGGCGCGGAGTAATAGCTCAGCGCCTGGAAGTCGATCGGCGAGATCTGCAGCTTCGCCCACTCCGGCATCGGCATCTTCAGCCAATGACGATAAGCCTCAAGACGCCAGTCGGTCATCCATTGCGGCTCGTCTTTCTTGGCCGACAGCGCACGGATGACGTCTTCGTCCAGACCGGGCGGAAGCGAGTCGGATTCGATCTCGGTGATGAAGCCGGCGTCGTAACGTCGACCCAGCCGTTCGAGGATCTCGGCGTTTTGCGGAGGAGCAAGTTCGGTGGCCATTGGGCTGCCTACAGGTCAGGTGGTCGCGACGCGTGCGGCGATGGAGCGCCGACGGGTGTCGCCAGGGAGAGAGAGGGGCTGCAACATCTGCGCAAGCGTGACGCGACGCAAGGCGTCGCCGACCACGTCGTTGATCAGGCGCCAGTTCGAGCGCACGCCGCAGTGCTGCGCGATGCCGCACTGGCTGTGGTCCTGGCTGCATTCGGTGATCGCCAACGGGCCTTCCATCGCTTCGACGATCTCCACCAGCGTGATGTCGCTGGCCGCGCGTGCAAGCCGATAGCCGCCGTGCACGCCGCGCAGACCTTCAACCAGGCCTGCTTGCGACAACGGCTTGAGAATCTTGCTGACGGTTGGCGCTTCCAGGCCGGCCTGTTCGGCCAACTCGCTTGCGCTGAGCACCTGATCACAGCGTGCCGCCAGGACGGTCAGCACGACGGTGGCGTAGTCGGTGAGTTTGGTAACGCGCAACATGGGGCAGGCGAAATCCGAAAGCGGACCGAAATTGTACTCTTTCCAGCAAGGTAGGGCCAATGGCGTGGTTCAGCCGCCGGCAAGCGTGGCCCGTTGCGGCAGGTGGTGCGCTCGTGCTTGGCGCATCGGCGCGCTGCGGTCACAATGAGCGGCCCCATCACTGGACCCTTACATGTCGCGCAAAGTTGCCGCCCGCAAGTCACGTATCCACGGCAATGGCATGTTCGCCCTCGCCCCGCTCCGTAAGGGCGAGCGCATCATTCAATACAAGGGGCGCCTGCGCACGCATGCCGAAGTGGATGCGGACGACACCGGCGACGTGGAGAGCGGGCATACCTTTCTGTTTACGCTCAGCGACGATTACGTGCTGGATGCGAACTACGAAGGCAATGTCGCGCGCTGGATCAACCACAGCTGCGATCCCAATTGCGAAGCGGTGATCGAAGAGGCCGAGGGCGAAGACCGTCGCAAGGACAAGATCTTCATCGAGGCCAAGCGCGACATCAAGCCCGGCGAAGAGCTTACCTATAACTACGGCATCACTCTCGCCGAGCGTCATACGCCGCGCCTGAAGAAGATCTGGGAATGCCGTTGCGGTTCGAAGAATTGCACCGGGACGATGCTGCAGCCCAAGCGCTGAGCGTGCAAAAGCACGTGGCGTACTGACGCCACGCACACATCGGTTCACGGATGCGCAACGGTGCGCTTCCTAGGGTTTGGCTTCTTTTACGAGGAGCCTCACATGTCTTATTCGCTCTCCGGCAAGACCGTCGCCGTACTGGCCACCGACGGCTTCGAGCAATCCGAACTGACCGAACCGAAGCGCCTGCTGGAATCCTGGGGCGCCAAAGTCGAGGTGATCGCACCAGGCGACAGCGCGACGATCCGCGCCTGGAATCACACGGACTGGGGCGAGTCGGTTGCCGTTGACCGGCAGCTAAGCCAGACCAACGCCGAGGCCTATGACGCGCTCGTATTGCCCGGCGGCGTGCTCAATCCCGATACGCTGCGCACCGACGGCCAGGCCATCGCGTTCATTCGCGCATTTTCGGCCGCGCAAAAGCCGGTGGCTGCGATCTGCCATGGGCCGTGGTTGTTGCTTGAAAGCGACTTGGTCCGCGACCGCGATGTCACCTCCTGGCCGTCGGTCAAAACGGATCTGATCAATGCCGGCGCGCGCTGGCGCGATGCCGAAGTGGTGGTCGATGGTCATCTGATCACCAGCCGCAAACCGGATGACATTCCTGCGTTCGCCGCTGCCGTGGCAACGGCCTTGTCGGCATAAGCCTGCGTGAGTGACGAGCGCGGGATCGACACAAAAGATCCATGCGCTGCTGCGCCTGGATTTTTTGTGTGCCGCCTTGTGTGGCAATCGCCATCGACGCTGGAAATGAGGCGGACTTACTTCCCAGACAGCGCGGCCGCCGGCACCATTTGCTCGATGTTCTGATTGAAGTTGACGGCAACCCGCCCGTTTTGGATACCGACCGATTCCACCTGCACTGCCCCCATGACCGAAGCAATTGCCGGATCGATCCGGTAGATCGGCTCCTTGCGCGCGTAATCGGCTAGCCAGGTATTGAGCAGCTGGCGGGTGCTGTGGTCGAGCTTTGCACCAGCATGAGCGGGGCGGAAGTCGTCAATGCTGGGTTGGTCGAGATAGAAGCCTTGCTTGGCCACGTCGTAGCGCAGCGCGCTGGTCAAGGTGACATTGCCGACCGGGGCAGGAGCGCCGCCCGCGGTCGCGACGGCAAGATCGAATGCCATCTTGAGCCGGTCGCCCGGCGGCAGCGACAGCGCCGGATTGCTGACCGTCATTGCGATCAGGCCGCCGAGCGTGTCGTGCGTCTGCGGAAAGCGACCGCCCAGATACTGCTGCAGGTCGCTGGCCTGTACGCTGATCTGGTTTCCCTGGATCTGCGGCGCCGCCCAGGCGCTGGTCACGGGCATTGCCAAGGCGATGGCGAGCATGGATCCGGCAAGCGAACGCAGTTTCATCGGGTGACTCCGGCAACAGGTGACATCACATTAGTCGGCGCCGGTGAACCACGGGTTAGCGCAGCACCGGTTGCAGCGTGGCCGAATAGATTTCCCAGCTATCGCTGCCGGCGTGGGGTTGCAACCGGTATGCGCCAACCAGGCGCTGTGTGCCGGTGGTGGTACGCACGATCAATTGCACCGGCACTTCGATGCGCTGTGGCGGATGCGCCTGATCCAGTGCAATGGGTGGGTCATTGTTGACGCGCATCGACTGGATATTGCCAATGGCACGCAAGGCAGCGTCGTCAGGTACCGACGAGGGGTGACCACCGGTCCACAGCGCATCGGCGTCTGCGCGCGCTGCTCCGGGCAACGCGCCGAGGTAGCGTTGGACGGTTGCGCTTGCTTTGGCGTAGTTGGCTAGCGCGATGGCATCGTTGGGATCAGCCGCAGGCGCCGGTGACCCCGGTGCGTCGCCGGCATTGCCGTTTTTGACCGGGTGCGCTGTGGTCGCAGCTTGCGTCGCCGACGCGTCGTTTGCCTGCGGATCCGCGCTGCGATGACAGCTGCAACCAGAGAATGCGGCTGCGACAACGATCATTCCCAACCAGCGCATGGCACGTCCCCTTCCCCGAGGCGCGCAGTGTAGCGGTTACGCGGCGATGCGGTCTTCAGGCGCCGGTGGCGGGTTGCACGCGCTGCAGGCGTTCCAACAGCAACTGCAGCTTGGGACGCAGCGCGTCCAGCGCATCGCTGGGCTGCGCGCGTGGACGGGCCGCCAGGTCTTCCAGCAATTGCGAACCCACGGTCAGTGCCGCGCATTCGTCGCTGCTCAGGTCGCGGCGCAGATGTAGCTCTTCGAGCAGCCGCATCCAATCGGCGCGCGAGCGCTGTTCGAATTCGATGGTGCAGCGGTCGTCACAAGGGCGGCCGTCGTTTTCGATCGGCGTGACCGTGATGCGATAGCGTTTGCGGGACATATGGGTCGCGTCGTTCTGGGCTGTGCTCACCATAGGCGTAGGACGCAGCCGTCTCGATAGCGCGGGCCATGACGCAGTGTTCCAGCGTATTCAATTTGCCGGCTGTGGTGCCGGTTTGCGCAGGAGCGGCAGTGGATCGTACGCACCGTTGCGTCCATAGACACCATAATGCAGATGCGGCGGCGTGCCGCGCGCGTTGCCAGTGGTGCCGACGATGCCGAGCGGTGTGCCGGGCTCGACCACATCGCCTACTGCAAGGCCGGCAGCCCAATCATCCAGGTGCGCGTAGTAATGCCGTTCCATCGCCGGACCCAGGAGCCAGACCTGCTTTCCACCCAGGCCCTGGTCGCGGATGGCGCTGACCACGCCGCGGGTTGCCGCCACCACGGGTGTACCGCGTGGCGCGAAGAGATCCACGCCTGCATGGGTACGGTCGCGGCCACGGGGTGCGCCAAAGGTGTCGGCAATCTGTCGCGCACGCACGCCTTGCACCGGGAGATGCAACTGCGCAGGCGGCGGCATCTGCGACAGCTCCCAACGGGTACGGAGTTGATGGGCGATCGGCAGCTGCCAGGCCCAGCGCGCGGCCACCGCCAGAGCGCACAGAAGCGCAACCGTGACCACGACGCTGCGCAGCCGACGTGCGGGGCTGCGTGTGGCGGCTGGGCGTGGTGACGATGGCGGGGTGTTCGACGGACCGGTCACAGGCACCTGCAGATGGCGAACCAGCATGCAGGGTAGGGCAGTGTCGATGAGCGGTGTGTGCTGCACACGGCGGCGCGACCGCAAAAAAAAAAGACGGCCCGCAGGCCGTCTTCATGACACCGGATGCGAGCTCGATTAGAGCGCGGCGTCCTTCAACCTCTTCATCATGCGGGACTTGAGCTTGGTGGTCGCCGGCTTGGCGGCGAAGATCTGCTCTTCCTTGGTGAACGGGTTGATGCCCTTACGCTTCGGCTTGGCCGGCACGTGCACGGTGGTCAGCTTGAGCATGCCCGGGATGGTGAAAGTGCCGGCGCCCTTCTTGCTCAGCGAGGCATGTGCGGTGGCTTCCAGCGACGCCAGCACGGCGCGCACGTCCTTCGGAGCCAGCTGGGTGGTTTCGGCAATGTGCGCGACCAGGCCGGTCTTGCTCAGTGCTTCCTTGATCGGCTTGGGCGCAGCGGACTTGGCAGCGGCTGCCTTGGCCGGCTTTGCGGTCTTGGTCGCGGCGACCTTTTTCACTGCCTTTTTGGGGGCAGCCTTCTTAGCGGCGGTTTTTGCCATGAGTGATGTGTTCCGTATTCGTTGGTGGTGATGGGTCTGCCGACCCAGTCGGCAACGCGAAATGTAGGGCAAGTACTGCGCGCCGCCAATAGGCAAACGATGAAACAACACGAAAAAAGCGTCTTTCGACGGGGATTCGTTCACCAGCGGGAGAAAAAGCGCACAAAACGCATCGCCTTGACCGCGCCCTGCGCGAGTTCGCTGCGTGTCTGACGCACAGCAGCAGATCGTTTGCGCGAGAAAAGGCCATAACGCACATGCATGGTGATGGTGCGAACCGCCGATGCGGACGGCCGTTTGGCGCTGCGGGTAAGAGGGCGTACACCGGCGATCTGGCCGACATCGATTGCAAGCGCCGGCGTGCACTCCACCACCAGAAATGTAGGGGTTTCCGGCGCCATGCAGCGTTTCTACATCTATTGCCCTGTATCGACCTTGTGCGCTGGTGCGGAGGCGGTGCCAGGTCGTCGTATCGTTTCGTCTTGCAGTGCGCGCCATGCCGATCATGCGCGCGGTGAGGCACATGCAGGTTTTGCGGCGCCTCACTTAATCATTGGCAGCCGACAAGCTGCGGCCGCGTTCGGTAGCTGCGGCAATTGCCTTGACGGTAAGCGCTTCGAAGCCGCCGGCCTGGAATGTCTCGATGGCGGCATGGGTGGTGCCATTGGGAGAGGTCACGCGGCGGCGCAGGACGTCTGGTGCTTCGCCCGATTCGGTGAGCATGCGTGCGGCGCCGAGCAGCGTTTGCAGCACCAGGGTGCGCGCGGTTTCGGCAGGCAGCCCCTGCGCTTGCGCGGCAGCTTCCATTGCTTCGGCCAGCAGAAAGACATAGGCCGGTCCGCTGCCGGAGACCGCGGTCACCGCATCCATCTGTGCTTCGTCGTCGATCCACACGGTGACCCCGGCGCTATCCAGCAGCCGGGTTGCCTGCCGGCGTTGCGCGTCGGAGACGCGTGCGTTGGCATACAGCCCGGTGACGCCGGCACCGAGCAGGGCGGGCGTGTTGGGCATGGCGCGAACTACTGCGACATCGCCGCCCGACCAGCGCTGCAACTGCGTGGTGGTGATACCAGCAGCGATGGAGACCAGTAGCGGTTGTTGTGCCTGCGCTAGATCAGCCAGCTGCGCACAGACGGTTGGCAAGACCTGCGGCTTGACCGCCAAGACCCAGGTCGCCGCAGCGTCGACTGCGGTGCGTGCATCTTCAACGACCTGCACGCCGAAGTCGCGCGCCAACGCCTCGCGCAACTCGGCCACCGGTTCGGCCACACGGATGCTGGCAGCGGGCATACCTTGCCGGATCAGCCCGGCAATCAGGCTGCGCGCCATGTTGCCACCGCCCACGAAGGCGATGAGCGCGGCGCAGGAAGACGAGGAAGAAGACGTGGACGCGACAGGCGTGGTCATTGCAGCACCTTCAATAAGAGATCGATGTGGGTGGGCCAGATGCGATCAGGCGGAGGCAGCCGGCGCCTGATCGCGCGCGCCGAACAAGGCCGTGCCCACGCGCACCATGGTGGCGCCGGCCGCGATCGCGTCGGCGAAATCCGAGCTCATGCCCATCGACAAGGTGTCCACCTGCCGGTAACCGGCTTTGAGTTGCTCGAACAGCGCCTGCATACGCGTAAACGCGGCCTGGCGTCGTGCCTGATCGGGAAATGGGGCAGGGATCGCCATGAGCCCGCGTAGCTGCAAGCGCGGCTGCAGTACGATCGCCTCGGCCAGGCTGTCGATCGCCTCTGGCGCGCACCCGTGCTTGCTGTCCTCGTCGTCGATGTTGACCTGGATCAGCACATTCAACGGCGCGCGGTTGTCCGGGCGGTGGCGTGCCAGCAGCGGAATCAATTTGGCGCGGTCGACCGTCTGCACCCAATCGAAGCACTGGCTGGCCAATTCGGCCTTGTTGGATTGCAGGTGGCCGATCAAATGCCATTCCAGCCCCAGCGCACGCAATTCGGCGATCTTGGCGTCGGCTTCCTGTACGTAGTTTTCGCCGAAGGCGTGCTGGCCCTGCGCGGCCAGCGCGGCAACAGCCTCCGCCGGCTTGGTCTTGGACACCGCCAGCAGCCGCACGTCGGTACGTGCATGTGCGGCTGCGGCGGCGTGGATGGCGTCGAGAATCTGCTGCAGCGACGAAGCCGGCACGTGGCATTCCGGAGAAGGACGAGAGGGCTATAGTGCCGCGCGCCGAGGCTTCCTTCCAGCTAGCGGCGTGCCGGGCGCCTGCACTGATGCGCCGGCCCCGCGCTGACATATAAGTCGTGCTGGACGCGCGGCTGGCGGAAAACCCCATCCCGACCAGGGCCGCAGATTCGACGCGGACCTGCGGCAACGCAGACCGGCACGCCCTGTCGAGCGCCACGCCTGTGCCGGGCGCAAAGCAACCGTTTCAGCCAGGCTCGCCGCAGCCGGCCTGAAACGGGCCCAGGCCGCTTCCCGCCAGCAGCCAGAACGCTATACTGCCCGCCGGGGAGTACCTTCCAATCGCAGCCTAGGGGAAAAGCAGCGCATGGATATCGCTGAACTATTGGCGTTTTCTGTCAAGAACAAGGCATCGGACCTGCACCTGTCTGCAGGGCTGCCGCCGATGATCCGTGTCGATGGCGATGTCCGTCGCATCAATATTCCGGCGTTGGACCATAAACAGGTGCATGCGCTGGTGTACGACATCATGTCGGACAAGCAGCGGCGCGATTACGAAGAATTCCTCGAGGTCGACTTCTCGTTCGAGATTCCCTCGCTGGCGCGCTTCCGCGTCAATGCGTTCAACCAGAACCGTGGCGCCGGTGCGGTGTTCCGCACCATTCCGTCCGAAGTGCTGACGCTGGAAGACCTGGGCTGCCCGCCGATCTTCCGCCAGTTGATCGACCAGCCGCAGGGCCTGATCCTGGTGACCGGCCCGACCGGTTCCGGCAAGTCGACCACGCTCGCCGGCATGATCGACTACATCAACAAGAACGAATACGGCCACATCCTCACGGTCGAGGACCCGATCGAATTCGTGCACACCTCGCAGAAGTGCCTGATCAACCAGCGCGAAGTGCACCGCGATACGCACGGCTTCAACGAAGCGCTGCGCTCGGCCTTGCGCGAAGACCCGGACATCATCCTGGTCGGCGAGTTGCGCGACCTGGAAACCATCCGCCTGGCGCTCACCGCTGCGGAAACCGGCCACTTGGTGTTCGGCACCCTGCACACCAGCTCGGCGGCCAAGACCATCGACCGCATCATCGACGTGTTCCCGGCCGGCGAAAAGCCGATGGTGCGCTCGATGTTGTCCGAATCCCTGCGCGCGGTGATTTCGCAGGCATTGCTCAAGAAAGTGGGCGGCGGACGTACCGCAGCCTGGGAAATCATGGTCGGCACTCCGGCGATCCGCAACCTGATCCGCGAGGACAAGGTGGCGCAGATGTATTCGTCGATCCAGACCGGCCAGCAATACGGCATGCAGACGCTGGACCAGCATCTGCAGGATCTGGTCAAGCGCAGCCTGATCACGCGCAACCAGGCCCGTGAATACGCCAAGGACAAGCGGATATTTGAGTGATTCGGGAATAGGGAGTCGGGAATGGGGAATCGCAAGAGCGCGTTCCCGTTAGCGATTCCATTGCCCGGCTTCCCCAATTCCCGATTCTCGATTCCCCATTTCCGGCTCCGAAGGAGCACGCCATGAGCACCATCGATTTCACCTCCTTCCTCAAGCTGATGGCGCATCAGAAGGCGTCGGACCTGTTCATCACCTCGGGGATGCCGCCGGCGATCAAGGTCAATGGCAAGATCAGCCCGATCACCCAGAGCCCGCTGACTGCGCAGCAGAGCCGCGATCTGGTGTTGAACGTGATGACGCCCTCGCAGCGCGAGGAATTCGAAAAGACCCACGAGTGCAACTTCGCCATCGGCGTGTCCGGAGTCGGGCGTTTTCGTGTGAGCTGTTTTTACCAGCGCAATCAGGTGGGCATGGTGCTGCGCCGGATCGAAACGCGCATCCCCACCGTGGACGAGCTGAGCCTGCCGCCGGTGATCAAGACGCTGGCGATGACCAAGCGCGGCATCATCATCTTCGTTGGCGCCACCGGTACCGGTAAGTCGACCTCGCTGGCAGCGATGATCGGTTACCGCAACCAGAATTCCACTGGCCACATCATCACCATCGAAGATCCGATCGAATTCGTGCACAAGCACGAGGGCTGCATCATCACCCAGCGCGAAGTCGGCATCGATACCGACAGCTGGGAAAATGCGCTGAAAAACACCCTGCGCCAGGCGCCGGACGTGATCATGATCGGCGAGGTGCGTACCCGCGAGGGCATGGACCACGCGATTGCCTTCGCTGAAACCGGCCACTTGGTGTTGTGCACGCTGCACGCCAACAACGCCAACCAAGCGATGGACCGCATCATCAACTTCTTCCCCGAAGATCGTCGCAACCAGCTGTTGATGGATCTGTCGCTCAATCTCAAGGGCGTGGTGGCGCAGCAGCTGATTCCGACGCCGGATGGCCGTAGCCGCCGCGTGGCGATGGAAATCATGTTGGGCACGCCGCTGGTGCAGGACTACATCCGCGACGGCGAGATCCACAAGCTCAAGGAGATCATGAAGGAGTCCACCAACCTGGGCATGCGCACCTTCGATCAAAGCCTGTTCGAGCTCTACCAGGCCGGCGAAATCAGCTACGAAGACGCGCTGCGTTACGCCGACTCGCAGAACGAGGTGCGCCTGCGCATCAAACTGTCGCAGGGCGGCGATGCCAAAACCTTGGCGCAGGGCCTGGATGGTGTGGAAATTTCCGAGGTTCGATAAGAACGTCGGCAAGCACGCCTGGGCGCGCCGAGGCAAAGAACCAGTCCGGCGTGCTATGCGACCGGGGCCGCCTGTGCAACGCGGAGTCGGCCACCCACTGGCGCGATCGACTCCGCCATCGAGCTAAATGCTGGCGTCGCTGAGACGACGCAGCGCAGCCGCTGACTGAAGCCTGGCTGGGCTGCGCATCGGCGCGCTGCGGTTTCAGATGTAACCGCGCCAGCCGATAGTGTCTAATATCCGCACCCCACTGCAGTTCCCCATCCGTGAGCCTTCCCGATTCCGATCTCCGTCCGGAGCAAGAGCCGTTGCCCGACGACGGCGCCGTAGTGACATCCGGCCCGTTAACGCCGCCGCCGGATTCGGCTGGTACTGCCGCCAGCGACGATGCTTTCCATCATTCGGTTGCAGAGGATGTGCAAGGCATGGTGTTAGCGACCCTGGTCGCATCGCTTGGTCTGGCCATCTTTGCCAAGGGCGGGCTGATGATCGGCGGCATGGCGGGCGTGGCCTTCCTGCTGCACTACGCGCTGCACTGGAATTTCGGCCTGGTGTTCGTGCTCGTCAATCTGCCGTTTTACTGGCTGAGCGTGCGCCGCATGGGCTGGGAATTCACCTTGAAGACCTTTGTGGCGGTGGGTGCCTGCGGGGCGCTCACCGACCTGCTGCCGCGCTGGGCCGAGTACGCGCACGTCGAGACGTTGTTTTCGGCGATCGTTGGCGGTGCGCTGGCGGGGCTGGGCATCCTGTTCTTCATTCGTCACCGCGGCAGCCTGGGCGGCATCGGCATCCTGGCGGTGTATCTGCAGCGCGAGCGCGGCTGGAGCGCCGGCAAGGTGCAGATGAGTTTCGACGCGATGCTGATGGCGATCGCTTTTTTCGTGTTGACGCCGGACAAGGTGCTGTATTCGGCCATCGGCGCGTTGATGCTGAGTCTGGTACTGATGTTCAATCACCGCCCGCATCGTTATATGGGCCTGTAACGTCTGCCGACGATCATTCGCGTGGCGCGTCCAAGAACCGTTGGCAACAGGTAGCGGGTCGTCGTCAGGTGGACGTGGATGCAGCGCAGGAACCTGAGCATGCGAGTGGTGCACGCAGGCGAAGAAGTTGGCCAGCGCCTGTTCGCAATCACGCAGGCGCTTCATATGGGTGATGAGGCGCCGGCCTTTGACAGAGAATATGAACGCGTCCGGCGTTTCGTCATGCCAGCGCTGGACGCTTTCCGGACGCCGCAGCGAATAAAACGAGCCATTGATTTCCACACTGGGAAAGCAGCCTGCGGCGTACTCGGGCTCGCGCCGCTGGGCCAGACCGGCCGGATAAAACGTGCCGCGCCAGTGCGGGTAACGCCAGCCGGAAATACCGATGCCAATCGCCATGTCGCGTGCATTTCGCGTGTGACGTGCAAGAGGTGTCTAGCTGCGCTGGACCGTACGCGTTTTCGCGGGTTGTTGCGCCTGCATCCACGGCGGCGCCAGTGCCTGGATGCGCGAAAACACCGGGCAGTCGACGTGATGTGCGCCGGGCAGATAGCCCAGGCTCATCAGGAACTCGCCGGTGATTTCGCCGCCGGTGAAACGGAAGGTCTTCTTGAACAGCTTGATCCAGGCCGGTTTGTCGAGCGGATGGTGAGCGTCCAGCCACTGCGCGAAGCTGCCGTACGTGGCGCGCAAGCGCTGGATGACTTGTGCGTTGTGGATTGCCGCCAGCACCTTGAGGCGATTGCGGATGATGCCGGCATCGCCCATCAATCTGGCGATGTCGGCGTCGCCGTACGCTGCGACGGTATCCACATCGAAGCCGTCATAGGCCTGCTGGAAATTGACACGCTTGCGCAGGATGGTTTCCCAGCTCAGCCCAGCCTGGTTGATTTCCAGCACCAGTCGCTCGAACAGTTCGCGCTCGTCGCGCTGTGGAAAGCCGTATTCGTGATCGTGGTAGTGGCCATGGATCGGATGGCCCGGGGCGGTGGTGCAATAGCCGCTCATGGTCGAGTCTCCGGCCGGAGACCTTCCTCGCTGGGTCTGATGTGGATACGTCGGTCTCCCGGTAGTGCCAGATCTGGCCAGCGATTGGGCCGCGTTTGGATCTGACCGTTGCGCAGTGCTTGGCTCACTTCGCTCATGGCCGCGCCGTCGAGGGAGTAAAGCTGTGCCGTGCCGGCCTGATACCACCCATCTCGGTTGCGTGTCTGCAGCTCGCAGGCGACTGCGTATTCGCCATTGAGACTGCACAGCAGCACATCGAGCTGGCCGTCGCCATCGAGATCGTTGCTGCTGACCACGCAATTGCTGTTGCCCTGCGTGCAAGACCCGGCGAGCATCTGGGACCTCACCAGGTACTGCCACCAGTCCTCCGGCGGCGCTGCCTGGCCGGCAGCCACGGTCACATGCTGGCGGATTTGGGTCAGGTCGGTCAGCTGTCTGTCCTGGTGATCTTCTACGGGTTCAGTGCTGCTCCAGCGACTGGTACGTGC
Source organism: Xanthomonas prunicola (assembly GCF_002846205.1). GTDB lineage: Bacteria > Pseudomonadota > Gammaproteobacteria > Xanthomonadales > Xanthomonadaceae > Xanthomonas > Xanthomonas prunicola. The sequence goes on along the minus strand of NZ_PHKV01000001.1, from coordinate 322,596 downwards.
CAATAGCTGCTCCAGCTTCAACTTGCGCGCAGTGCTGCCAGTAAAGGCGGGGTTCTCGCGCAGCGACTGCACGGCCTGGTATCCGCGCCTACCGTTGTCGAAACGCAAAAACGCCAGATTCTGGTCTGCGGCGTCGGACGCGGCGTTGGCCACGCGGTGTATCTGACTGTTCACCGTGATGCGATAGGGATCCAGCAGCGGGCTGTTGACCAGCACCGCCAGGGCGATCACCACCCAGGACAGCACGACGTTGCCATTGGCCAGATGCGGCAGCCAACGATCGGCACGTTGCCGCAGTACCGCGAACGCGTAGGCCATGGCGTACGCCAGCGCCAGCATGGCCAGCAGCGCAGCGCAGAAGCGTTGGCCGGTCCAGCCATGTTGCGCAATGCGCAGGATTACCGCATAACCCGCCAGCGCCGCATGCAACGGAAGACTGAGCAAGCCGGCTTCGACCAGTCGCCGCAGCCAGCGTGGATACGGGGGCGGCACGCTGCCATCCTGGTACACGGCATTGGTGAACAGCACCAGCCCGAACACCCAGCTCATCAGGATCGCTGCTGCCGAGCGGGTTTGCCATAACGCCTGCAGGCCGGTGAACGGCAGCACCAGCAGAAACAGAAGCGCAATGCCCGCCAACAGCGGTAGCAGCCCGGTACAGAGGGAAAACAGGATCTGGCGCATCACCTGCACCGCGCGATGCTGGGTACGCCCGATCAGGACGCCTAGCCCGGTAATGACGCCGGTCGCCAGGTAGATAAAGGCCTGTTCGCGGAACAGATCGCGAAAGACCTGAATCTTGACAAGCGCGAACAGGCTGGCCCACAGCCCCAGCACCATCCAGCACACGCAGACGAACAGCAGCGCCAGCGCCAGGGTCAACGCGTTCTGCCAGGCATGTTCGAACAGGTCGCGGTAGCCTGCGCGCCAATGGCCACGCAGTTGACGATGCTGTAGCCAGGGCAAGGCGACGAACCATCCGACCGCCACGGTAAAACCGAACGACCAAAGAACCGGGGGCAGATTCAGGGCCGGCGCGCCTGTGGCCGTCCATGCAGCCCAACTGCCCAAGGCCGTGAACACCAGCGTACTCGCGGCCACGTGCTGCCACAGTCGCCAATTGCGCAGATCCTGCGCGCTCAGCAGCGCGATGCCGGGAATTGTCATGACCAGCGTGTACCAGCAGATTCGCGCGCCCAGTTCGGTAAAGGGCCACACGCCATGTTGCTGGCCCAAGGCAGCCAGATACAGCAGACCGCCCTGTAACAGCGCGACCAACACGATGAAGGCGCGGGTCTTGCGGGGCAGTGGTGCATCAAGGGGCGGGGATGTGGTTCCTGATGTCGGCGGCATCGTCGTTCCATGGCGTGTCACGCCGAGTATGGCATTGACTCTGCGCGCGGCAGAGCGAACGGCTAGAATGCGGCCATGTCTGTTTTGCCTACGCCTCTGGCCAACCAACTGCTGATTGCGCTTCCCGCGCTGTCCGATCCCACCTTTTCGCGCAGCGTCGCGCTGATCTGTCAGCACGACGAGAACGGCGCCATGGGCGTGCTGGTCAACCGGCCCTCCGAATACACCTTGGGCGAAGTCCTGTCGCAGATGGGGATCGAGACCGACGATGAGCCGTTGCGCGAGCAGATCGTGCTCAGCGGCGGGCCGGTGCATCCGGAGCGTGGCTTTGTCATCCATGACGATGCGCGCGAATGGGATTCCAGCCTGGAAGTGGGGCAGGGCGTGTTCCTGACCACCTCGCGCGACATTCTCGAGGCCATGGCGGCCGGCAACGGCCCGCGCAATGCGCTGGTAGCGCTGGGCTGCGCCGGTTGGGGTGCGGGCCAGCTGGAATTCGAACTGGGCGAAAACAGCTGGCTCACCGCGCCGTCGGACGCCAATGTGCTGTTTGCCACCGCGCTGGAAGATCGCTGGCAGACCGCAGCCGGGCGTATCGGCGTGGACTTGTTCCGGCTCACGGACTATTCCGGGCATGCCTGAGGCGGGCACGATCCGTCCCGATGGCACGGTGCTGGGCTTCGATGTGGGGTCGCGCCGGATCGGCGTCGCAGTCGGCACCGCGCTCGGTGCCGGCGCGCGTGCGGTGGCCGTCATCCATGTGCATGCCAGCGGCCCCGACTGGGTTGCGCTAGACCGTGTGCACAAGGAATGGCGCCCCGACGGCCTAGTGGTCGGCGACCCGCTGACGCTGGACGACAAAGACCAACCAGCACGCAAGCGCGCGCACGCCTTCGCCCGCCAACTGCGCGAGCGCTACGCGCTGCCGGTCGTCCTGATCGACGAGCGCTCCAGTTCGGTCGAAGCCGCGCAGCGCTTCGCGCGCGAGCGCGCCGACGGGCGCAAGCGCCGCCGCGATGCCGAGGCGCTGGACGCGATGGCGGCCGCGGTGATCGTCGAACGCTGGTTGGCCGCGCCCGACCAAGCCACTCTTCTTCCCTGACACTCCCGACCTGCGATGACCACCATGCAACTCGATTCGGACGGACGCCTGCGCCACCTGCTCACCCTGGAAGGACTGCCGCGCACCACGCTCCTGCAATTGCTTGACCGCGCCGGCCAGATCCGCGACGCGGCGGTGGGGCGCGTGGGCAAGCGCAGCGTGCTGGCGGGCACTGCGGTGTGCACGCTGTTCTTCGAACCCTCTACGCGCACGCGCAGTTCCTTCCATCTGGCGGCGCAGCGACTGGGCGCGGACGTACTCAATTTCGATGCCTCCACCTCATCCACCCGCAAGGGCGAAACCGCGCGCGACACGCTGAAGAATCTCGAAGCGATGGGCGTGCGCGGCTTCGTGGTGCGTCACCCCGACGACGGTGCGGTGGAAGCGCTGGCCGCGGCCGCGGGCGAGGGCACCGCCTTGATCAATGCCGGCGACGGACGTAGCGCGCATCCCACCCAGGGCCTGCTCGACATGCTCACCCTGCGCCAGGCCAAAGGCACCGATTTTTCCAAGCTCAAGGTCGTCATCGTCGGCGACGTCAAACACTCGCGCGTAGCGCGCTCGGACCTGCATGCCCTGCGCACGCTGGGCGCCGGCGAAATCCGCGTCTGCGGCCCGGCGAGCCTGCTGCCCGATGACGGCATGCTCGACGGCTGCGTGGTCGGCCAGGATTTCGATGCCATGCTCGAGGGCGCCGATGCGCTGATGATGCTGCGCCTGCAGCGCGAGCGCATGGAAGAAGGCCTGGTGCCGTCCCTGGAGCAATATCACACCGAATATGGTCTGACCCGCGAGCGTCTTGCGCGCGCCGGCCGCGATGCCGCGGTGCTGCACCCGGGCCCGATCAACCGCGGTGTGGAAATCACCGATGAAGTGGCCGATGGCGCGCAATCTTGCGTGTTGCGGCAGGTCGCCAACGGCGTCGCCGTGCGCATGGCAGTGCTGGAAACCTTGCTGGGCTAAAAACGGCTGGACATTAGGGGTGTTAGCCGCTCCAAAAGCGGCAACGCGACCGCGCACCCAACGCGCGGTCGCCTTTGATCTATGAAGCGTTGATTGCGAAGAGACAGCAGCTTTTTGCCGAATGCGTACCTTGGTCCGCTGCGCGGTCGCGTTCGTTGCGCAACTCAGTCAGTGCGAACCAGCAGTCGCAGGCTGTCGGATGCACCTGGCGATCTGCTCTTGCGATTCCTCATTCCCCATTGCCGATTCCAGCACCACCGGCTAACACCCACTCACCTATCGTGACGGCTCCTTTCAGCGCAGGAGATCGCAATGGGTATTTCACGTTACGCCACCGCTCACTGGGAAGGCGACCTCAAGACTGGCAAGGGTAAGCTCAGCACGCCGCAGAGCGGCTTGATGGACGACACCCGTTATGCCTTCAGCAGCCGCTTCGGCGATGAGAAGGGCACCAATCCGGAAGAGCTCATCGCCGCCGCGCATGCCGGCTGTTTCACCATGGCGTTGTCTGCGCAGTTGACCGAGGCTGGTTTTCCGCCGACCTCGTTGGATACGCGCGCGGATGTGGATTTGTCGATGGAAGGCGGCCCGCAGTTGTCGCAGATCCGTCTCACGCTCAAGGCCGTCGTGCCGGGCATCGACGAAGCCAAGTTCCGTGAGCTGGCCGATGCCGCCAAGAAAAATTGCCCGGTGTCCAAGGCGCTGAGCGCTGTGCCGATCAGCCTGGAAACCGAGTTTTCCAGCTGACGCCGACACCGCTGCGACGCGCCGGCACACGCGCACGGCGCGCGCAGCTGGCGGCAACCTGAATAGGGCTTTTTGAGACCGGTTTGGTTCAGGGCGGTTTCACTGGCACAGGCCGAGCATCGGCAGCGTGTCCTCCCTATGAAGCTGCCGCAATGAAAACTCTCGTGCTTGGTGCTCTGGTGATGGGTCTGGTCGTGGCGGGTAACGCCACGGCACAGCGCTATGACAGCGGCTACAGCAATTACGGCCGCAGCGGCTACGAGGATGGTCGTTACGAATATGCGCGCGTCGTGCGCGTGGATCCGATCATCGTTGCCGATTCGTACAACGAACGCACCAGCGAACGTTGCTACGACCGTCCTGCCGACGGTTACTACACCAGCAACGGCGGCTACTACCGCGACGGCGGCTACGGCCAGTCCGGTGTGTCCAATCGCGGTGTCGCCAGTGTCATCGGCGGTATCGCGGGCGCAGTGCTGGGCAGCCAAGTCGGCGGCGGCAACGGTCGTCTGGTGGGTACCGCCGTGGGCACCATGGCGGGTGTCGCAGCGGGCCGTTCTATCTATGAAGCCAACAACCGGACTTACCAGGGAAACGTCAGGGTCTGCGAGCCGGTGTCGTACCGCCGCGAACGCGACCGCGTGGATGGCTATGACGTGACCTACGAATACGCTGGCCGTACGTATCACACGCATAGCGATTACAACCCGGGCGACCGCATCCGGGTGCGCGTCGACGTGCGCCCTGACTGATCAATTGCTGAGGCATTGGTGCCGCTAGTTGATTGCGGCATCGGGGTGAACAAGAGCGCTGCGGGCAACCGCAGCGTTCTTGTTTTTGAGGCAATGATTGCGGCTGCAGTGGTGCGCTGTGGTAGCGCCTGGAGGTTTTGATCGAAGCGATGCACTGTGCTGCATCGCACGCGTCTGACCATTGGCGCACCGGTCATGACCCTTCACCGAGCTGCACTGGCAGGCAGGGTGCGGCTCTGTCTTGAATCCCGCGCGGCAATCTTGTTACCCGCTCTACGCCCAATCCAGCGTGCCGCGAATCACCGTCTGGACCTGGCCGCCCGACCATACGTCGCCGTCGGCATCGATATGCAGTTCCAGCAGGGCGTCGAAGCCAATTTCGCGGCCCTGGCTCACCACGTAGCGGCGATCGGTGCCGGGCAACGCGTGACGGCTGTCCAGCCATGCGGCGAGCACCGCATTGGCCGCGCCCGATGCCGCATCTTCGAAGCGCCGGCCATTGCCGACGAAAGCGCGCACCGCCAGATCGTAGGCGCCCGGTACGGCGGCGCGGGCATAGGCAAATACCCCCATGCTGCCGGTGGATTCGGCCAATGCAGCGATCGCGTCCCAATCCGGTTGCAGGCCGCGCAGCGCGGCTTCGCTGCCCAGTTCCACCACCCACCATGTGCGGCCGCCGTCCATCAGCGCAGGCGGCAACGTGCCCAACGGCCAACCATGCAACGCATCGCGCAGGCGCGTGTCGTCGGCGTGCACCTGCTCGGCAACGCGCGCGCGCGGCGTGCGGATTGCGATGCTGCGGCGACCGTTGCGCTGATCCACACGCAGCGGTAACTGACCGGCGATGCCATCCTGTACCAACACGCCATCGACCGGTGCAGCCAAGCCAGCTTCAAGTACGGCATGGGCGGTGCCCACACTGGGATGGCCGGCAAACGGCACCTCTTTTTGCGGCGAAAACATACGCAGCCGGTAGCTGCCGTGCGCGTTTTCGGATGGGAACACAAAGGTGGTTTCCGGCAGTTTGGTCCAACGCGCGATGGCCTGCATCGCCGCATCGTCCAGACCCTGGGCATCCAGCACCACGGCCAACGGATTGCCGCTGCCGGGGCGGGCGGAAAACACATCCAGTTGCAGGAAGCGGCGAGTGGTCATGCGCGTCGATCCGCAGGAAGGGCGCAGCAGCTTACCAATCGATGCGGCCATCGATCACCTGCAGCGTCGTTCCGCCGATCCAAACTTCGCCATGCTCGTCCACCTCGATATGGACGCGGCCATCGCGGCCGACCTCGCGACCCTGGCTGGCGACATAGCGCGATTGCGCCCCGGGCAGGCGGCCTTCGCCATGCAGGCGGGCGGCAATGCAGGCATTGGCGCTGCCAGTGACAGGGTCTTCGGGAATGCCATCGCCGGGGCAGAAGGCGCGAACCACGAGGTCTGCTTGGCCGTCGTGCAGGGGCGCGTAGATCGCCAGCCCGGTGGCGGCGCTGGCCTGGGTCAGGCGGGCAATGGCGGCAAGGTCCGGGGTTGCCTGCCGTACCGCCTGCGCGTCGGCCAATTCCAGCAACCACCAGTTCGGGCCGTTGTTCCAGAGCGCAGCCGGCTGTAGACCCACGCGCAGCTCGGCGCAGGCCGCGTGCAACGCGTCGGCGTACGTATCACCTGTGTCGATGGCGCGTGCGCGCGGCGCGCGTAGCCGCACCAACAAGGCGCCGTGCCGGTCGAATACCTCTACCGGCAGCACGCCGGCCGCGCATTGCTGGCGAAGCTGGCCGTCGGGTTTGTAGGCGGTCACGCCGTGGGTCACCGCTGCCCACGCCGCGCCGACGCTGGGGTGGCCGGCAAACGGCAGCTCGGCGCGTGGAGTGAAGATGCGGATGTGATAGTCGGCATCGGGCACGCTGACCGGCAGGAAGAAGATCGTCTCCGACAGGTTCAGCCACGCGGCAATCTGCTGCATCTGCTCGGACGCCAACGTCTCTGCCTGGAAGACCACGCCCAGCGGGTTGCCGCTGCCGGCCTGGCCGGCGAAAACATCCAGTTGCAGATAGCGGTGCTTGCTCATGGCGGCTAAATCTCGTCGAAAGAAGGGGCGCCGATGGTTGCAGTGCAAACCGATGCGGCAGTGGACGTGGCGACCCGCGCGCTGTGATCGCACGCGGGGTCATGCGAGCGGCATTGGCAGTAGAATCGGAAGTTCCGCTCGGCGTACCGGGCATCTTTCCCCCATCCTAAACACCTATCTCAATGTCAGCTCCCCACTCTACCGATCGTTGGATCGTCCTCAAGTTCGGCGGCACCTCGGTGTCGCGTCGTCATCGCTGGGACACGATTGGAAAACTGGCGAGCAAACGGGCGAGCGAAACCGGCGGTCGCGTGCTGGTGGTGGTGTCCGCATTGTCGGGCGTGACCAACGAGCTCACCGCCATTGCCGATGGCGCTGCCGACAGCGCACAGCGCGTGGCAGCACTGGAACAACGCCATCGAGAGTTTTTGGCCGAGCTCGAGCTGGACGCCGATGCGGTGCTGGGCGAGCGGCTGGCCGCACTGCACGCATTGCTTGGCGACGTGCGCGCTGCAGCGCGCACGCTGGATTGGCAGGCCGAGGTGTTGGGGCAGGGTGAGTTGCTGTCGTCCACCATCGGTGCGGCGTATCTGCATGCCAGCGGCCTGGACATGGGCTGGCTGGATGCGCGCCAGTGGTTGTCGGCGTTGCCGCCGCAGCCCAATCAGAGCGAATGGTCCAGGCGCTTGTCGGTGTCGTGCCAGTGGCAGTCCGACGCTGATTGGCGCGCGCGTTTCGCTGCGCAGCCCACGCGCTTGTTGATCACCCAGGGCTTCATTTCGCGGCACGCCGACGGCGGCACCGCGATTCTGGGCCGCGGCGGTTCGGACACTTCGGCGGCGTACTTCGGCGCGTTGCTCGGCGCCAGCCGAGTGGAAATCTGGACCGACGTGCCCGGCATGTTCAGCGCCAACCCGAAAGAAGTGCCGGACGCGCGCCTGCTGACCCGGCTGGACTATTACGAAGCGCAGGAAATCGCCACCACCGGCGCCAAGGTGCTGCATCCGCGGTCGATCAAGCCGTGCCGCGATTCCGGCGTGCCGATGGCGATCCTGGATACCGAGCGCCCCGACCTGCCTGGCACCAGCATCGACGGCAATGCCGAGCCGGTGTTGGGCGTCAAGGCGATCAGCCGCCGCAACGGCATCGTGCTGGTGTCCATGGAAGGCATCGGCATGTGGCAGCAGGTCGGCTTCCTGGCAGACGTGTTCACTCTGTTCAAGAAGCATGGGCTGTCGGTGGATTTGATCGGTTCGGCCGAGACCAACGTCACCGTGTCGTTGGATCCTTCGGAAAATCTGGTCAACACCGATGTGCTGGCGGCGTTGTCGGCGGATCTGTCGCAGATCTGCAAGGTCAAGATCATTGTCCCGTGCGCGGCCATCACCCTGGTCGGGCGCGGCATGCGCTCGCTGCTGCACAAGCTCTCCGACGTGTGGGCCACGTTCGGGCAGGAACGCGTGCACATGATTTCGCAGTCGTCCAACGACTTGAACCTGACCTTCGTCATCGACGAATCCGATGCAGACGGCTTGCTGCCGATCCTGCATGCGGAACTGATCGACAGCGGTGCGATGCCAGTCAGCGAAGGCGATGTATTCGGCCCGCGCTGGCGCGAGATCATCGGCTCGGTGCGTCCGCGGCCCACGCCGTGGTGGCATGCCGAGCGCGCGCATCTATTGTGGCTGTCCAAGGCCGGTACGCCGCGCTACGCGTACCACCTGCCCACCGTGCGTGCGCGTGCGCATGCGCTGGCGCAGATTGCCGCTGTGGATCAGCGTTATTACGCGATCAAGGCCAACGCGCATCCTGCGATCCTGATGGCGATGGAACAGGCCGGTTTCGGGCTGGAATGCGTCTCGCATGGTGAATTGCGCCGCGTGTTCGATACCTTGCCGGAGCTGTCGCCGCGGCGCGTGCTGTTCACCCCGAGTTTCGCGCCGAAGGCCGAGTACGAAGCCGGATTCGCGCTGGGCGTGACCGTCACCGTGGACAACGTCGAAGCGTTGCGGCGCTGGCCGGAGGTATTCCGCGGCCGCAACGTGTGGCTGCGCATCGACCTGGGGCACGGAGACGGCCATCACGAGAAGGTCAACACCGGCGGCAAGGCTTCCAAGTTCGGGCTGTCGTCTACGCGCGTGGATGAGTTCGTTGAAGTGGCGCGCACGTTGGAGGTCACCATCACCGGCGTGCATGCGCACCTGGGCAGTGGCGTGGAGACTGGCGAGCACTGGCGGATGATGTACGACGAACTGGCTGGCTTCGCGCGCCGTATCGGCACGGTGGAGACCATCGATATCGGTGGCGGCCTGCCGATTCCGTACAGCGCCGAAGACGAGCCGTTCGATCTGGATGTGTGGGCCAAGGGCCTGGCCGAGGTCAAGGCCGTGCATCCGGGCTACCGCCTGGCGATCGAGCCGGGTCGCTACCTGGTGGCCGAAGCCGGCGTGCTGCTGGCCAGCGTCACCCAGGTGATCGAAAAGGATGGCGTACAGCGTGTGGGCCTGGATGCGGGCATGAACACGTTGATTCGCCCAGCGTTGTACGACGCCTGGCACGATATCGAAAATCTCAGCCAGCTCGACGCGCCGGCCGATGGCACGTTCGATATCGTTGGGCCGATCTGTGAATCGTCGGATGTGTTCGGCAAGCGCCGCAGCCTGCCTGTGGCCACCGCGCCGGGCGATGTGGTGCTGGTGGCCGACGCCGGCGCGTACGGCTATTCGATGGCCAGCACCTACAACCAACGCGAGCTGCCGCGCGAAGAGGTGATCGATGCGCCCGCTGGCTGAGTTCGTTTTACTCAGCACGCTGGCCGGTGGCGTGGCGATGGTGTTCTCCACCGCCATCGACATCGCCGGGCAACCGATGCCGTGGACCGACAGCCTGAAGTGGGTGCTGCCCGCGTTGCTTGCTGCCGGCATCGGCGCATGGAGCGCAGCGTTCTGGCAGCGTCGGCGCGCCGGACGCGCACCAGCGCAGCGTGCTGGTGGCATGGCCTTGTGCACGGTGGTGTTGAGTGCGCTTGGCTATTTGCCGGCCTTGCTGCTGTATCTGCTGGTCGCGTTGGCAGTCACCGGCGATGCGAAGGTGATTCGCTCGGACGTGATGCTGCTGTTGTTCGTGATCGGTTGCCTGCCACTGCTGTGGGCGGCGGTGCCGTTTTCCATGATTGAATATGTCCTGTGCCGGCGTTATCTGCGTCGCGTACGTGTTCCTGCAGGTAGTCCATGAGCGCTTTCGACAAACACCAGATTTCCACCTTCCGTTTCGTGCGTTGCGCACTCGACGCGCAGACCGGCGTGGCGACGCTGGTGTATGCCTTCGATCAAGGGCCGGAACTGGTCGAGACCGTTGCGGTGCCGGGTGCACCGTTTGCGCTGGGCGGCGCGAATGCCACCGCCGTGCAGCAGGCGTTGCAGCTGCTGCATCTGATTGCAGGCGTGAGTTATTTCAAGGCAGCGGTGCCGCCGAACATCGGCATCGATAGTTACAGCATCGATGCCGAGACTGCCGCGTTGGTGGAAAGCGTGTACCTGCACGGCCTGGGCGAATTTGCGTACCGCAATGGCTTGAATCTGCACGGCAAGATCCGCTTTCCGGTAGCTGGGCAGGCCTCTGTCTCTGCGCCGGCATTGGGGCTGCGCGAGCATGCGCTGGTGGCAATCGGTGGTGGCAAGGATTCCTTGGTCAGCATCGAGGCCCTGCGCCAGGCCGGCGTGGAGCAGACCGTCAGCTGGATCGGTGGCTCGCAACTGATCCGTGCCTGCGCCGAGCGCACCGGTCTGCCGGTGCTCAATATCGGCCGCGTGCTGGCGCCGGAATTGTTCGAGCTCAATCGCCAGGGCGCCTGGAACGGCCATATCCCGGTCACCGCGGTGAACTCGGCCATTCTGGTGCTGGCAGCGCTGCTTAACGGCGTGGGCCAGGTGGTGTTCTCCAACGAACGTTCGGCCAGTTATGGCAGCCAGATTCCCGGCACCGGCGAGGTCAATCACCAGTGGTCCAAGGGCTGGGCGTTCGAGCAAGCGTTCGGCGATCACGTGCAACGGCATGTAGCGGCGGATCTGCGTTATTACTCGTTGCTGCGGCCGCTGTCCGAATTGGCCGTGGCACGGCAATTCGCCAAGACCGATCACTACGACGCGCATTTTTCCAGCTGCAATCGCAACTTCCACATCATGGGCGAGCGCCCGGTGCATCGCTGGTGCGGCGTGTGCCCAAAGTGTCATTTCGTGTTTCTGGCGCTGGCACCCTTCATGCCCAAGACACGGCTGGTCAACATCTTCGGGCGCAATCTGCTCGACGATGCGACGCAGGCAGGCGGCTACGATGCGCTGCTGGAATTCCAGGATCACAAGCCGTTCGAATGCGTGGGCGAAGGCCGCGAATCGCGCGCGGCAATGGCAGTGCTGGCCAACCGCGCCGAATGGAAGGAAGACGCATTGGTGAAGCGCTTCATCCGCGATATCCAGCCGCAGCTCGACCCGGAGGACCTGCAGGTCGAGCCGCTCATGGCCATCGATGGCGAGCACCGGATTCCGTCGACGCTGTGGGAGCGCGTGCGTGCGAATTTCGCAGCTTGAAGGCAAGGCGGTTGCGTTGTGGGGCTGGGGACGTGAAGGACGCGCGGCGTATCGCGCACTGCGCGCGCAGCTGCCCACCCAATCGCTGACGGTGTTCTGCAACGCTGAAGAGGCGCGCGAATTCGAATCGCTTGCAGACGCAGCCTTGCACGTGGAACCCGATGCCAGCGCGCAGGCGTTGGGGCGGTTTGAGATCGTGGTGAAGTCGCCCGGCATCAGCCCGTATCGCGCCGAGGCACTGGCCGCCGCCGCGCAGGGTACGCAATTCATTGGCGGCACCGCGCTGTGGTTTGCCGAACACGCGCAGCCGGATGGCAGCGTGCCCGGTGTCATCTGCATCACCGGCACCAAGGGCAAGAGCACCACCACGGCACTGCTGGCGCATGTGCTGCGTGCGGCCGGGCATCGCACCGCATTGGTCGGCAATATCGGCCAGCCCTTGCTGGAAGTGCTGGCACCGCAGCCGCCACCGGCGTATTGGGCAATCGAGTTGTCCAGCTATCAAACCGGTGATGTCGGACGCAGCGGCGCGCGCCCCGAGCTGGCGCTGGTGCTGAATCTATTTCCCGAGCATCTGGACTGGCATGGCGATGAGGCGCGCTATGTGCGCGACAAGCTGTCGCTGGTGACCGAAGGCCGGCCGCGGATCGCCTTGCTCAACGCTGCGGACCCGTTTCTTGGCAGTTTGCAGCTGCCCGACAGCCAGGTGCTGTGGTTCAACCATCCCGAGGGCTGGCACTTGCGTGGCGATGTGGTCTATCGCGGTGAACAAGCCATTTTCGATACCGCCGAGGTGCCGCTGCCGGGCGAGCACAACCGTCGCAATCTTTGCGCGGTGCTCGCGGCAGTGGAAGCGCTTGGCCTGGATGCGGCAGCGCTGGCGCCGGCGGCCTTGAGCTTTCGTCCGTTGCCGAACCGGCTGCAGTTGCTCGGCAGCGTGGACGGCATCCATTACGTCAACGACTCCATCAGCACCACGCCGCATGCCTCGCTGGCCGCGCTGGCATGCTTTGCGCAACGCCGCGTCGCCTTGCTGGTCGGTGGACACGATCGCGGGCTGGATTGGCAGGACTTTGCCCAGCACATGGCGCAGCAGGCGCCGCTGGAAATCGTCACCATGGGCGCCAATGGCCCGCGCATCCATGCGCTACTGGCGCCGCTGGCCGAGGCGGGGCGCTTCGGCTTGCATGCCGCCACCGATCTGGAGCACGCCATGCAGCTGGCGCGCGATGCGCTGGGCGAGCAGGGTGGTGTGGTGCTGCTCTCGCCGGGGGCACCCAGTTTCGGCGCCTACAGCGACTACGTTGCACGCGGCCGGCACTTTGCGCAGCTGGCAGGGTTCGATCCGGCAGCGATCAGCGCGATCCCCGGTTTGGGCGTGCACTCAGGCAACTGACAAACCGACTTCGCTCACCGCCAGAAGTGCGGCGTCGGTGCTCGGAGTCGGCAAGTACGACTCGCTGTAGTTGCTCTGCGCTGCCCGCGTTCACCTAAACACGGCGAGCGAGGTCGTGTTGGCTGCTTCAACTCCAACGCCGCTGCGTCGATACGCTCGATGTGAACCCGGCACGCTCAGCGGCCGGAGATATGCCCGGTATGCGTCGACCAGCCAACTGCGGCGCAGTTGCCGGAAGTGGCGATGATGACCTCTCCTGCACGGCAGCAGCGCCTACACTCGCCCTACCATCCTGGGAGCAAGCACATGGACAAGCAACGGACATGGCGTGGCGTTGGATTGATCGGTGTCCTGGCCTCGCTGGCCTTCCCCGCAGTTGCGGCGATGCAGGCCAAGCCGCTGGAATGGACGATCGGCAAGGACACCTACAGCGGCGTGCTGGTGTACGACGATGCCGGCGATGCCAAGCGCCCGGGCCTGGTGATGGTGCCCAACTGGCGCGGCGTCAACGACTCGGCGGTGACCAAGGCCAAGCAGCTGGCCGGCGACGATTACGTGGTGCTGGTGGCCGATGTGTATGGCAAGGGCAAGCGTCCAGCCAACGACAGCGAGGCCGGGCAGTTCGCCGGCGCCTTGAAGAAGGACCCGCCGGAGCTGCGCGCACGCGCGCTGAAAGCGGTGGATGTGCTCAAGGCGCAGGCCGGCAAGGCGCCGCTGGACGCAGCGCGCATCGGTGCGGTGGGCTTCTGCTTCGGCGGTACCACGGTGCTGGAGCTGGTGCGCTCAGGCGCGCAGCTGGCCGGTGTGGTCAGTCTGCATGGCGGCATCGCGACTCCCAGCCCGGCCGCTGCCGGCGCGGCCAAAACGCCGCTGCTGGTGCTCAACGGCGCCGACGACAAGAGCGTGAGCAAGGCGGACATCGCCGCCTTCGAAACCGAAATGAATGCTGCAGGCGCCGACTGGCAGTTCGTCAATTTCAGCGGCGCGGTGCATTGCTTTGCCGAAGCCGATGCCAACAGTCCACCCGGTTGCCTGTACAACCCGCGCGCGGCCAAGCGGGCGTACCGCATGCTGGGCGACTTTTTCGATGAGCGATTTGGTCAATAACCGGTATTGGTGATTCGGGATTCGGGACTGGCAAGAGCGCGGTCCCGTCCTTCAACCAATCAACCCACTGAGTCCGTCCTCAGCGATGTGCACGGACCAGTCGCGTTCGGCGATCGAATGCCAGGATGCGTAAAAGCATGAGCGAATCTGCTTTTGCGAATCCCCAATTCCAACTGCCCAATCCCGTCCGCAGCGCCCGGCGCTCCGGATCAGTGCGTGCGTTCGACCGCGTAGCGTGCCAGGCCACGCAGCGCCGCCACCGCAGGGCTGTGCGGCAGGGTGTCCAGGGCCTGTTCGGCGGCGGCGGCATATTCGGCCGCGCGCTGGCGGCTGTAGTCCAACCCGCCGGTGGCGTGGATGGCGGCCAATACTTCCGGCATCGCCGCCGCATCGCCTTGTTCGACGATCTGTCGCAGGCGCTCGCGGGTGGTCGCATCCGAATGTGCCATCGCGTGGATCAACGGCAGCGTGGCCTTGCCTTCGGCCAGATCGTCGCCCAGGTTCTTGCCCAGGTCCGCGGCTTCGGCTGCGTAATCGAGCACATCGTCGGCGATCTGGAACGCGAAGCCCAACTGCATGCCGTAGTCGTAAAGCCGTTGTTGCACATCGGCATCCGCGCCCGAGGCCAATGCACCCAGACGGGTGCCGGCGGCGAACAGCACGGCGGTCTTGCGCTCGATCACCCGCAGGTAGGCTGCTTCGTCGGTGTCGGGGTTATGCACGTGCAGTAGCTGCAATACCTCGCCTTCGGCGATGCGGTTGGTGGTGTCTGCCAGGATCTGCATGACTTCCATGCGATCCAGCTCAACCATCAACTGGAAGCTGCGCGAGTACAGAAAGTCGCCGACCAGCACGCTGGGCGCATTGCCCCATAGCGCGTTGGCGGTGCTGCGCCCGCGGCGCAGATCCGATTCGTCCACCACGTCGTCGTGCAACAGCGTGGAGGTGTGGATGAACTCGATGATCGCCGCCAGCTGGTGATGCTCCGGGCCGGAGCCGCCAGCGGCATGGCCGGCCAGCATCACCAGCATCGGACGCAGGCGTTTGCCACCGGCGGAGATGATGTGATCGGCGATCTGGTTGATCAGCACGACGTCCGAGGCCAGGCGGCGGCGGATCAGCGCGTCGACCGCAGCCATGTCGGGCGCGGCGAGGGACTGGATCTGGGGCAGGCCCAGGACGGTGGGGAGGTCTTCGGCGATGGTCATGCGCAGCAGTTCGTGATGTGCATCGATTATAGGTGCCCGGGCCGGATCCGTCCCGCCAGGCGCAACCGGTGTCTTCACATTTGCCGCCCCGCGCAGTCGGGTCGAACCAGGGAAGGCCTGTCCGTGCTGGATTTCCGACCCTTGGCAGGGCGCTTGCCCGGCCCCCGCGCGCGGCAACCTGCCAGGACCGCCGAGGGGCAGGTGCGGTAACATTGCCGCACAAACATTCATCGCTGCGTGCCCCGGCGCCAGCGCATCATTTCGGAAGCACCTATGGCCCGCGGCATCAACAAAGTCATCCTCGTCGGCAACCTCGGCAACGATCCCGACACCAAGTACACCCAGGCCGGCATGGCGATCACCCGCGTCAGCCTGGCCACCACCAGCATGCGCAAGGACCGCGAAGGCAATAACCAGGAGCGCACCGAGTGGCATCGTGTGGTGTTCTTCGGAAAGCTGGGCGAAATCGCCGGCGAGTACCTGCGCAAGGGCTCGCAGGTGTATGTCGAAGGCGAACTGCGCTACGACAAGTACACCGGTCAGGACGGCGTGGAAAAGTACAGCACCGATATCGTGGCCAACGAGATGCAGATGCTCGGCGGCCGTGGTGAAGGCGGCGGTGGCGGCGGCATGGGCGGCGATCGCCCACAGCGCGCACAGGCCCCGCGTCAGCAAGGCGGCGGTGGCGGGCAGGGTGGTGGTGGATACGGCGGCGGTGGCGCTGGCGGTGGTCAGGACTATGCGCCGCGTCGTCAGCAGCCGGCCCAGCAGCAGTCGGCACCGCCGATGGACGACTTTGCCGACGACGATATTCCGTTCTAGAGGATACCTTTTTAGATATGTAAACAGAGGCTTTTGGCGTGTTTGCCAAGGGCCTTTTTTATCTGCGTTGCTGGGCGTGGATGCCCTTATTGCGGTCAGCGTGAAGAAATCGGATCGGTGGAAGAGAGATGTCGGTGCGCGCTTGAGTGCCGCAGGGAGTGAAGATGCATTCCGCTCGCGATCCAGGTCGGCACCGCAATGTTTTAGGCCGGCGCACTTTCGGTGACGCACGGTGGTGACGACCTTTCCGGTACCAATGGCTAATGCGCATGTGGTTTCTGGACTACGCCTCGGCGCTGATCGGTTGCTGGTCCGTGTTGCCAAGCGACGAGCGCGAGCACCTGCGCGCACAGGAATTCGATCACTTGGGTGGGCCGGAAGACTACGGCACGTCCGATTGGCCGGGGTGGGAGAAGTGCATTGGCAAGTCCGACCACCACCGCCGACGCTCAAAGACGTTGCCGGGTAGGTTTACCTGATTCAGTCGACTACCGGCACTGCAAGATCGGGTCGTCCCGCTTCGTGCCGAATCGCTCAAGACAGTTGCAGTGCGCGAACCCGGAGCCGCTCAGGCTGCGGCATCAATTTGCTTCTGCGCATGCGTGGCAGGACCAACTGTCGCTCCATGCCAGGTTCGCCGAAAAGCGAGTCAGGAACGCGAGGCTAGATCCTCTGAGATAGGCTGGATGACCGCAGGAGAAACCGGGCGCTAGCGCGATGGCAGGCGTCAACACGTTGCCTGCTTGCGTGCGGAGCTGCTGACAAAAGATCCCGATCGACATGGCCGGGATGGGCTGGGATTGTCTCGCTGTCCACCTTCTGCGACGCCCGACATTCCATCACCGTCCTGCAGCGACAGGCGCGACAGGTTTTGCCCTGCAGCAGGAATTTCGTGCACTGCGGCTTGCAAAAAAGCGATTCCCTACTTTATGGTGCAATCGATTGAATTGCGGCAAATGCCTAGCATTTGATACCGGTTGGGAGGCCGGAAAACGGATGTCTATCCAATCGAGCGGGCCGTCGCCGGCCGTGGGGTTCACGCGGCGAGATGCGCTGCGCGTTGCCGCTGCCGGGAGCGTTGGCCTCGGCGTCGTGGGCATGTTGCCTGCGTCTGCCGTTGCTGCTGCCGCGCCGCGCAAGGGCAACCTGAAGCATTCCGTGGCTCGCTGGACGTTTCCGCAGCAGTCGATCGCCCAGCTTTGCCAGACGGTGAAGGGCCTCGGGTTCGCCGCCATCGATCTGGTCGGCCCTGCGGATTGGCCCACGCTGAAGGCCAACGGCGTCTACAGCGCGATGTGCAACGGCGCGGAGATGGGGCTGGACAAGGGCTTCGCCGGCACTCAGTTCCACGACCAGCTGGTCGAGCGCTACACGCGGCACATCGACCTGGTCGCCGATGCCGGCTATCGCAACCTCATCTGTTTTTCCGGCAACCGCAACGGGATGGATCCCCAGCAAGGCATGGTCCACGCCGAAGCCGGACTCAAGCGCATCCTCGGCCATGCCGAGAAGCGCGGCGTGGTGTTGGTGATGGAACTGCTGAACTCCAAGGTCGATCACCCCGACTACCTGTGCGACCACTCGGCATGGGGCGTGGAACTGTGCCGACGGATCGGCTCGGACCATTTCGGCCTGCTGTACGACATCTACCACATGCAGATCATGGAGGGCGACATCATCGCCACCATCGGCAAGCATCACGCGTGCTTCAAGCATTACCACACTGCGGGCGTGCCTGGCCGGCACGAGATCGGAGACGATCAGGAACTGCACTATCCCGCCATCTGTCGCGCGATCCGCGATACCGGTTTCGATGGCTATCTGGCGCAGGAATTCATTCCTTCCGCGCCCGATCCCGTTGGCTCGCTGCGCGAGGCGATTCGCCTCTGCGACGTCTGAAACGCTATCCACCGAGGTGAAGTAGAACCCATGGCAGACAATCACTACGACGCCATCGTCGTTGGCTCGGGAATCAGTGGCGGTTGGGCGGCGAAGGAGCTGACCGAGAAAGGCCTCAAGGTCCTGATGCTGGAACGCGGGCGCAACATCGAGCACGTCAAGGACTATGTCAACGCGATGAAGGAGGGGTGGGATTTCCCGCACCACAACCAGCCGACCCAGGCGATGAAGGCCGACTATCCGGTGTTGAAGCGCGACTACGGCCTGGTCGAGAACCTGCAGGGCATGTGGGCCAACGAAAAAGAATCGCCCTACACCGAGATCAAGCGATTCGACTGGTTCCGCGGCTATCACGTGGGCGGCCGCTCGCTGATGTGGGGACGGCAGAGCTATCGCCTGTCGGACCTGGATTTCCAGGCCAACCTCAAGGACGGCATCGCCACCGATTGGCCGATCCGTTACGCCGACATCGCGCCCTGGTACGACTACGTGGAGAGGTTCGCCGGCATCGCCGGCACGCGCGAGGGCCTGGACGTGTTGCCCGACGGCGAGTTCCTGCCGCCGATCCCGTTGAACATCGTCGAGAAGGACGTGGCCGCGCGGATCAAGAAGGCCTTTGGTGGGACCAGACACTTGATCCACTCGCGCACCGCGAATATCACCCAGCCCATGGTCGAGCAGGGCCGCGTCAACTGCCAGTATCGCAACAAGTGCATCCTGGGCTGTCCTTTCGGCGCCTACTTCTCGACCCAGTCGGCGACGCTGCCGGCGGCGATGAAGACGGGCAACCTGACCTTGCGGCCCTTCTCGATCGTCAAGGAAGTGCTCTACGACAAGGACCGCAAGCGTGCGCGCGGCGTGGAGATCATCGATGCCGAGAGCGGACAGACCTATCAGTACACGGCCAAGGTCATTTTCCTCAATGCGTCTTCGTTCAACTCGAGCTGGCTGCTGATGAACTCGGCCACCGATGTCTGGGAAGGCGGGCTGGGGTCTTCGTCCGGCGAGCTGGGGCACAACGTGATGGACCATCATTTCGGCGCCGGCGCCTCCGGCCGGGTCGAGGGCTTTGAGGACAAGTACTACTTCGGCCGTCGTCCCTGCGGCTTCTACATTCCGCGGTTCCGTAACGTCGCTGCGGACAGGCGCGGCTACCTGCGCGGGTTCGGCTACCAGGGCGGCGCCAGCCGCACCGGCTGGTCGCGCGAGATCGCCGAACTGAACATCGGCGCCGACCTGAAGGACGCGCTGACCCTGCCGGGCGACTGGCGCATCGGCATGACCGGATTCGGTGAAATGCTGCCTCACCACGACAATACGATTCGCCTGGATCCGCAGCGCAAGGACAAATGGGGGTTGCCGGTGCTGGCGATGGATGTCGCGTTGCGCGCGAACGAAAAGGCCATGCGCAAGGACATGGCCGCCGATGCCGCCGAGATGTTCGAGGCGGCCGGGGTCAAGGACGTGCAGATGCACGACGACGACTACGCGCCGGGCAAGGGCATTCACGAGATGGGCACCGCCCGCATGGGGCGCGACCGCAAGAATTCTGTACTGAACCAGCACAACCAGGTCTGGGACGCGCCAAACGTCTACGTGACCGACGGCGCGTGCATGACCTCCAGCGCCTGCGTCAATCCCTCGCTGACCTACATGGCGCTGACGGCGCGGGCAGCGGACCATGCGGTGCGCGAACTGAAAGCGGGGAACCTGTGATGGAACGCCGCGAACTGCTGAAGATGATCGTCGCCGCCACGGGCGCGGCCATGGTCGGCCTGCCCGCGCTCGTGCAGGGGCAGACGCCGGCCGCGGGGACGAAACCGATCTTCTCCGCTGCCGAGGTCGGCTTGCTCGACGAGATCGCCGAAACCATCCTGCCGCGGACCAAGACCCCGGGAGCGAAGGACGCCGGTGTGGGCCAGTTCATGGCGCGATTGGTCACCGATTGCTACACCCCCCGCGAGCAGGCCACGTTCCGCGCCGGACTGGCCGACATCGACAAACGCGCCGGCGGCCGGTTCGTGTCGCTGACGCCGCAGGCGCGCACCGAGTTGTTGCGCGTGCTGGACGCGGAAGCCCGCAAGCATCTGGTCAGGGTGACCGAGACGGGCACGCCCAAAGCGCTGGCCGCGATGCCGCATGCCTTCACGATGATCAAGCAATTGACCATCTTCAGCTTCTTCACCTCGAAGGTTGGCGCGACCGAGGTGCTGCGATACGTCGCCGTGCCGGGTCGCTACGACGGCGACCTGGCCTATGTGCCGGGCACGCCGGCCTGGGGGACCAATTGATGGACCGGAACGCATCGTCCATGCGCCATTTCCCGGAGACTCACATGCCCCGATCCTTCCTGCTGGCAGCCTGCCTGCTGGCCGCGGTACCTGCGTTCGCACAGGCCGATGACGCGGGCGCGCGCGATCCGGCCAAGACGGAGGTGTGGGCGCCGGTGCCCGCGATCGTGGCCACGCCTGCGGGCCGCGCGCCCTCCGATGCGATCGTGCTGTTCGATGGCAAGGATCTCTCGGCGTGGGAGTCGGAGCAGGGCGGACGGGTGCCCTGGAGCGTCGCCGACGGCGCGTTGACCGTGGTCCCCGGCAGCAAGGGCATCCGAACCAAGCAGCGCTTCTGCGACATCCAGCTGCATGTCGAGTGGCGCACGCCGACTGCGACCCAGGGTTTCGACGGCCAGCAGCGTGGCAACAGCGGCATCTTCCTGCAGGAGCTGTATGAGCTGCAGGTGCTCGATAGCTACAACAACCCGACCTATGCCAACGGCCAGGCCGGCGCGATCTACAAGCAGGCCATTCCGCTGGTGAACGCTTCGCGTGCGCCGGGTCAATGGCAGGCCTACGACATCATCTGGAAGGCGCCGCGCTTCTCGCAGGGCGGCGGGCTCGCGTCGCCCGCGCGCATCACCGTCCTGCACAACGGCGTGCTGGTGCAGACCGACACCGTCGTGGCGGGCAAGACCGAGTACATCGGCGCGCCGTCGTACTCGCCGCATGCGTGCGCGCCGATCCTGCTGCAGGAGCACGAATCCAAAGTCAGCTACCGCAACATCTGGGTGCGCGCGCTGTAGCGCCGGCACGCAGTGGGCGCCGGTAGCCGAGAGCGGCTGACGAAACGTAGCGGGCAGTCGTCGGGTGGGCGTGGGCGGCGCGGAGGAACCGCAGTGTACGCGTGGTACATGCCGCACCGAGCACCGGCCGCGCCCGCCTGGCGGTGAGCGCAGTCGTTTTGTTCGTTGCTCTTATTGCGCCAGGAAGCTGGCGATAGCGTCGATCTCCTGCTGCGACAACTGCGCAAAGGGCGGCATCAAGCCGCCACCGTTGCGGATCTTCTCCTTGATCTGCGCCGGCGGCAGCCGCTTGCCCACGTCGGTGAGTGCGGGGAACGTGGGTGGGACGCCCGCGCGATTGGCGCCGTGGCAGGCCGTGCAGTGCGTTGCGTAGAGCTGCGCGCCGGCCGTCGGGTCGTCCTTGGACCACGCCGTGGTCGCAAGCGTCGCTCCCAGCAGCGCCGCGGCCATTGTCAGGATTGTTTTCAAGCGGGGCTCCTTTGCGTGCTAGCGCTGCGTGCCGGCGGGCAGGCTGACGGGCAGGTGTGCACGCAGGTAGTCGGCACCGGTCTGGATGACCCTGGCCGGATCGCGCGGCTGGTCGTGCTCGATGATGTACCAGCGCACGTCGGCCGCCGCTGCGGCAGGCAGGATCGCGTTCCAGTCCAGCACGCCGCCGCCCACGGCGGCGAAGCCGCCCTCGTCCTCGGCCTGGCCTTTCGGGGCATTGTCCTTGGCGTGTACCGCGAACATGCGGCCCTTGAACTTGCCCAGCATCACCGCCGGGTCGTCGCCTGCGCGCGCAACCCAGGCCAGGTCCAGCTCGGTCTCGAGATCGGGGCCGGCCGCCGCGAACAGCAGTTCCAGGCCGGTCTTGCCATCGAAGTCGACCAGTTCGAAGTCGTGGTTGTGGTAGGCCAGGCGCATGCCCTTGGCCCGCACCCGCTTCGAGAGTTGGCCCAGTTCCTTGCCCAATGCGGTCCAGCCCGCGGCATCGGTCGGCCGATCCTTCTGATCCAGGTAAGGCACTACCAGCGTGGTGTTGCCGATCGATCGGTTGAAGGCGACTGCGCCATCCAGGTCCTTGCGCAGATCCGCCAGTTGCACGTGCGACGAGATCGCCTTGATCGAATACTTGTCCAGCAGCCGCTTGAGCTCCACGGCGCTGACGTTCTGCGTGCCGACCGTTTCCACCGCGCCCACGCCCGCGTCGTGGACGATCTTCAGCTGTTGGTCGAGCGAGCCGGCGTTGCGCAGCGAGTACATCTGCACCGCGATGGGCTGTTGCGGGCCGGCGGCGTCGCGTGCGAAAGCGGGCAGGGCGACGAGGAGCAGCAGTACGAGGGTCGCGGTCCTGCGTATAGATGTATGCATCAAGAAGTCCTCCCGAGATTCAACCGATGGCCGTCCAGGCACGCGACCTGGCCGATGTGATGACGCGATCGACGATCAGCGCCGAGCGCACCCCGTCTTCGAAAGTGGGCAGGCCTTCCGGCCGCTCGCCTTCGATGGCGCGATAAGTGTCGGCGACGAACGCCTCGAAGCAATCGCCGTAGCCTTGCGCGTGCCCGGCCGGCAATACCGACAGCCGGCGTTGTTCGGCACTGCCGGCACCCGGCCCGCGCACGAAGACCTCCTCGCGCTGGTCGGGCCGGCCGATCCACAGCCGTTCTGCGTCCTCCTGGTCGAACGCCACGCTGGCCCTGGCGCCATCGATCTCGAACCAGAGGCGATTGCGGCGTCCCGCCGAGACCTGGCTGACCGTCAATGACGCCAGCATGCCCGCGCCGGTTCTGAACATCGCCGTGGCCACGTCCTCGCTCGCGACCACCTGCAGCGCGCCGCCCGCCGTCGGCGTGCTGAAGCTCTGCCCGGTGAGGGCGCCGCGCTCGGCGATCACGGTCGCGAACGCCGCGCTGACCTCGACGAAACGCTCGCCGCCGACCCATTCCACCAGGTCGCACCAGTGCGAGCCGATGTCGGCGAACACGCGCGAGGCGCCGCCCAGCGCCGGGTCCACGCGCCAGTTGTTGCTGGCGGGGTCCAGCAGCCAGTCCTGCAGGTAACTGCCGTGGATCAGGCGCAGCGGCCCCAGCTCGCCCTGCGCGATGCGTGCGCGCGCCTCGCGGACCACCGGGTGATAGCGGTAGACGAAGGGAACCGTGGCAACCAGCCCGGTCGAGGCGGCCAGTGCCGCCAACGCGCGGGCATCCTCCAGCGTCGTGGCCAGCGGCTTCTCGCAGATCACGTGCTTGCCGGCGTCCAGCGCCGCCTGCGCCATGGTGCGGTGCAGATGGTTGGGCGTGCAGACGTGCACGACCTGCACCTGCGGATCGGCGACCACCTCCTCGATGTCGCGATAGGCGCGCGGCACATTCCAGGACTGCGCCACGTCGCGTGCGCGTTGCGGGGAGGAGGCGGCGATGCCGCGGACCTGGGCACCGGCCAGCAGCGCCGCGCGACGATGCACGGCGCCGATCATGCCCGTGCCGACGATGGCGATTCCAAGCTTGCGCATCGGGTGGGGTTCTCAGCGTGTGGAGGGAATGGTCGCGACGACCGGCCGGTCGCGAAACAGCAACAGGAAGGCGACCAGCACGACCAGCGCCACGCCTGCCGGGAACAGCCAGATCTGCTGCCAGTCCGGGCCCGCCGCGGTGGTGTAGTGCTCCACCACCGCGCCGGACAGGAATGTGCCGATCAACATCCCCACGCCGTAGGTGGCCAGGGTGATGAAGCCCTGCGCGCTGCTGCGCGCGGCGGGGCCGGCATGCGCGTCGGTGTAGATCTGGCCGGTGACGAAGAAGAAGTCGTAGCAGATGCCATGCAGCACGATGCCGATCACCAGCAGGGAAAAACCGCTGCCCGCATCGCCAAAGGCGAACATCGCATAGCGCAGCACCCACGCCGCCATGCCCAGCGCCAGCATCGTCTTGACCCCCAGCCGCACGAACAGGAACGGCATGGCCAGCATCAGCAGCACTTCGGAGACCTGGCCCAGCGATTGCAGGCCGGCCGCGCCACGCACGCCCAGATCGTTGAGATACGGGTTGGTGAAGTTGTAGTAGAACGCCAGCGGGATGCAGATGGCGATGGACGCCAGGAAGAACACCAGATAGGAACGCGACTTCAGCAGCCGCAGCGCGTCCAGTCCCAGCATCTGTCCCAGCCCGGCGTCGCGCTGTTGCGCCAGCGGCGGCGTGTGCGGCAGGGTGAAGGCATACAGGCCCAGCGCCAGCGATGCCAGCGCCGCCATCCGGAACGTCAGTTCGAGCCGGTGCGCCTGTTCCCAGCCCAGCCAGCCGATCAGCACGCCCGCCACGATCCAGCCGACGCTGCCGGCCACCCGCACGGGCGGGAACTGTTTTTCAGGCGTTTGCATGTGCCGCATCGCCACGCTGTTGGCCAGTGCCAGCGTCGGCATGAACAGCAGCATGTACACCATGACGCAGGCGGAGAACATGCCAAAGCTCGTCGCCGTGGACGCCAGCCACATGAGCACTGCGCCGGCCAGGTGCAGCACCGCGAGGATGCGTTGCGCCGCGAAGTAGCGATCGGCGACCAGGCCGACCAGGAATGGCGCCACGATGGCGCCGATGGACTGGCTGAGGAAGGCCGTCGCCACCTGGCTCGCGCTGGCCTGCAGGGGGCCCTGCACCAGGTACGTGCCCAGGGTCACGAACCATGCGCCCCAGATGAAGAACTGCAGAAACATCATCGCGCCCAAGCGCGACATGGTGTGCTTCATGGCTTGCCCTCCCAGGCGGTATTGGCTTGGAGCGTGTTATGTACTTTGAGGTGAGTGCGAAGCGTCCGGTGGCGCGTCGAGACAAGGCGTGCGCTGTGGCCCAGGCTGGCCGCCTGGGCGAGGCGGGCAACGCGGTCTCGGCGCGCCACTGGGCGCTTCCCGGAGGGTTGGCCGTCAGCGGCACGGAGCGGGCGCCGCGCGGCTTGCCTTGGCGCCAAGCCAAGCCGGCGCCACGCAGCATCCGCTCCGCACCGCTGACGGCCAACGCATCTCATCTCAAAGTGCATCACACGCTCTATATCCCCAGCATGCGGCGCAGCGATTCCGGATCGGCGCCGCTGTCGGCAAAATCGTCGAAGGCACGTTCGGTCACGCGGATGATGTGGTCGCGGATGAACGCGGCACCCTCCCGTGCGCCGTCTTCCGGATGCTTCAGGCAGCACTCCCACTCCAGCACCGCCCAGCCCGGGAAATCGTATTGCGCGAACTTCGAGAAGATCGCCTTGAAGTCGATCTGGCCGTCGCCGAGCGAACGGAACCGCCCCGGACGATCGATCCAGTCCTGGTAGCCGCCGTAGACGCCGCTGTGCGCACTGGCACGATATTCGGCGTCCTTGACATGGAAGATGCCGATGCGCGCGTGATACCGGTCGATGAAGCCCAGGTAGTCCATCTGCTGCAGCAGCAGGTGGCTGGGGTCGTACAGGATCTTGGCGCGTGGATGCTGGTCCACGACATCGAGGAAGCGCTCGAAGGTCGCGCCGTCGTGCAGGTCCTCGCCCGGGTGGATCTCGAAGCACAGGTCCACGCCGCAGGCGTCGAAGGTATCCAGAATGGGGCGCCAGCGGCGGCCGAGTTCGGCGAAGGCTTCTTCCACCAGCCCCGGCGGGCGTTGCGGCCAGGGGTAGAAGTAGGGCCAGGCCAGCGCACCGGAGAACGTGGCATGCGCCGTCAGCCCCAGGCGCTGGCTGGCCTTGGCCGCCAACCGCAGTTGTTCGACCGCCCAGGCCTGGCGGGCGGCGGGATCGCCGCGCTTGTCCGACGGTGCGAATCCGTCGAACAGCTGGTCGTAGGCGGGGTGGACGGCGACCAGTTGCCCCTGCAGGTGGGTCGACAACTCGGTGACCTGCAGGCCGTGCCCGGCCAGCATGCCGGCGACGTCGTCGCAGTACGCCTGGCTCTGCGCAGCCTGGGCCAGATCGAACAGGTGGGGCGCGCTGGTCGGCACTTGTACGCCAGAATACCCCAGGCCTGCAGCCCAACCGGCCAGTGTGTCCAAGCGATTGAAGGGAGGTGTGTCGGCGATGAACTGTGCCAGGAACAGCGCCGGACCCTTGAGCGTCTTCAACGTGATTCGCCCTCATGCAATCGATTGAATCATCCTAGCATGGGCCACCCGCAAGACCCGTTGTGCGCTGCACAGCAGAAACAAGAACCGAGGTCATGGCAACAACCATCTACGACATCGCAAAGCACGTCGGCGTCACTGCCGGCACGGTGTCGCGGGCGCTTTCCCGGCCGGACAAGGTCTTGCCGGCCACGCGCGCGCGCATCGAGCAGGCCGCCGCCGCGCTGGGCTATGTCCCCAACACGGTGGCCAGGACGCTCAAGACCCAGCGCAGCGGCAAGCTCCTGGTCACCGTCCCGGACATCGCCAATCCCTTCTTCGCCCAGATCCTGCAGGGCGCGGAGGACGCGGCGCAAGCCGTCGGCTACGCCGTCCTGCTGGGCGATACCCAGCACCAGCCCGATCGCGAGGAGCGCTACGCGCAGATGCTCCGACGCAACGAGGCAGACGGCCTGATCGTGCTGGGGCACGGCCTTCCGCCGACGGCGCGTGAGATCGTCGAGCAGCTAGGCGCTGCCGCGCCGGTGGTCAACGGCTGCGAGTTCGACCCGGCGCTGGGCATCCCCAGCGTCCACATCGACAACGCGGCCGCCGCGCGCGCCATGATGGAACATCTTTACGGACTGGGGCACGAGCGGGTCGCCGTGGTGGGCGGCCCGCCCGACAATCCGCTGCACCAGCAACGCCTGGAAGGGGCACGGGCCTCCGCCAAGGCGCGCCGTCGCCTGCGCAGCCTGACCGTCGTGCCGGGCGATTTCTCCGTCGAATCCGGCCATGCGGCTGCGCTGGCGCTATTGGCCCGTACGCCCGCGCCGACCGCGATCTTCTGCTTCAGCGATCAAATGGCGTTGGGTGCCCTGGCCGCCTGCCGGGACCTGGGCATCCGCGTGCCGGATGAGCTGTCCGTTGTCGGCTTCGACGACCTGGCGTCGTCGAGTTACCTCACGCCGCCATTGACGACCATTCGGCAACCCATGCGGGAGATCGGTGTCCGCGCGGTCAACCTGCTGCTCGCCATCATCGAAAGGGTGGACGTGCCGCTTCAGCAGACGCTGGATTTCAGCTTGATGTTGCGTGGATCCACTGCTGCACCCAGGGGGTAGGTGACCGCCGGGGTGGCGGCAACCGGGACTGTTGGCGCAGTTCCCGAAAGGGACCGGGCTTCCATCAGCCGTGTTGACCGATTTCCTGGATTCGGTTGCGATCCCAGCCGTCGGTGATTCACGCAATCCTCGGGGTCAAGTCATTTGGATGTTCCAGGCCACGTACTCGGGCGTGCGTTGGATGTGCACAACCGTTCTGAGGATTGCTTCGTCGATGTGTCACCCAATGAAAGCCCGCATTGCGCGGGCTTTCCGCGTGATGGGTGCTACGCGCACATGTCCTCCGATCTCGTCAGAGCAGCGACACGAGCGTGGCGGGGGCCGTGCGTGGTCTGATGGCGCGCGCCGTGCTTGCAGCGCCCATAGCCGCCGTCCGCGCAAGGGACGCAGTGCGTGGGCTGTGTAGGCGTTGCCCAACTTCGCAACGTCCACGTCGCAACGGCGGCAGGATCTTTTCGCCAAGCCGCCGGACCACCTGAAGGCCTACGCCGAGGTCCGATTCCGTCCCTTCTGCTTGGCGCGATACAGCGCCGAATCGGCGTCGTGCAGGATGGCGTTGGGGCTCAGGGGCGCTTCGCCCGGTTCGAAGGTGGCTGCGCCGATACTGACGGTGACATGCGCGCTGGTGGGGCTGGACAGATGCATCAGGCCGAGCTCGGCAACTGCATTGCGCACTGCGTCGGCCAAGCGCAGCGCGCCGGCAGCATCGGTGTGCGGCAAGATCATGCCGAACTCTTCGCCGCCGTAGCGCGCGGCCACGTCTTCGCTGCGTCGCGAGCAGGCCGCAATCGCGCCGGCGATCACGCGCAGGCAGGCGTCGCCGTTCACGTGGCCATAGGTGTCGTTGTAGAGCTTGAAGTGGTCGACGTCGATCATCAGCACCGACAACGGCGCCTGCAGGCGAACCGCTTCCTGCAGCGCGTGCGAGAGCCAGTGGTCGAAGGCGCGCCGGTTGGCAATACCGGTCAATGGGTCCATCCAGGCTTCGCTACTCAGCTTGGCTTCGGTGCGATGCATGCGGCGCAGTTGCAGATCCAGCCAAATCCCTACGCCCAGCAGCAGCGCACAGCCCAGCGCGGCCACGACGATGCGCTGGCGCGCCGTTTCCCGCCAGTTCGCCAACGCATCGTCGACCGAGACGCCCGTCAGCACGGTGAGCGGATACGGCCGCGCCGGCGCGAAGCTGGAGATGCGCTCCACGCCGTCGATCGGCGAGCGATAGGTCGCGGTGCCGTGCTTGCGTGCGCGTAAGGTCACGTAGATCGACGTGCCCGCGATCGATGTGCCGATCACGCCCTGTTTGTCGGGCCTGCGCACGATCACGATGCCATCGTCGTTGGTCATGCCGATGGTGCCGTGCGGTCCGACTTCGAAGGTGCTGTAGTAGTTCTGGAAATACTTCAGCTGCAGGGTGACCAGCACGACGCCGGCGAACTCGCCACTGGGGGTATTGAGGCGGCGGCTCAACGTGATCACCCAGGAGCCGTCCGAGCGGCTTTGCACGGGCGGGCCGACCAGCGACATGGCATCGCGATGGTCGCGGTGGTATTTGAAATAGGCGCGATCGGCGTTGTTGTGTGTCCTGGGCGTGCTGTCCAGCGACGAGCTCACCCAGCTGCCGTCCGCTGCATAAATGAAGATGCCATGCAGCCGATCCGAGCGGCGCGCTTCGCACACCAGAAACTCATGCATTGCCGAACGCGCGGCGCTGGAGCCCTGATCGTGCTCAACCCGCGACACCAGCCCCGACAGCACCGCGTCGGCGATGGACAGGGTGTCGCTGGCATGCTGCGCCAGCGAGTTGGCCAGATTCAGCGATTGCGCCTGGGCGCTGCGCAGCGCGGTCGCCCGCTCTTCATGGATGGACCAGTATTCCGAACCGAGCAGCAACATCCACGACGCAGTCAGCACGAAATGCAGCGCGATGCGCTGTGCACGTTGCCGCCGCCGCTTGGTTGTTGACGTCACTGTGGTTACCTGTCTGGACACCATGGCGATGCAATCGCCGTGCCAGCCTACGCGTGCCCGCACACGCGGCTAAGTGCCTAAATCCGCGCAATGGCAGATCTGTGATTGACGCCTCACGCTGCATGCAACAGCCCGCTTGCGTGTGTTGCGGCACGCAAGCGGTTGCATGTGTGTTCGCTGCGCGCGGGCTGGAAAACATCGCCAAGGTGGTGGAGCTGGCTCGACTGCATTTGCGTAACGGCGCGCATGATATTTCCTGCGTTGAATCACGGTCAGGAATACCCCATGCAAGCCATTCGCCTTCGCCATCCCGCCGCAATTGCGTCGCTACAGTCGGTGACATTGCCCGATCCAGGGCAGCCTGCATGCGGTCAGATCCGCGTGCGTCTGCATGCCAGCTCGCTCAATTTTCATGATCTAGGCGTCGTGCTCGGCCGGATGCCGACCGAAGACGGGCGTATTCCGATGTCGGATGGCGCTGGCGTGGTGGAAGCGGTAGGGCCAGCGGTCGACGAATTCGCTGTGGGCGATCATGTGGTTTCCACCTTTTTCCCGCAGTGGCTGGATGGTGAGCCGTTGCATGCCGGTTTTGCCACCACGCCTGGCGACGGCGTCGACGGCTATGCACGCTCTGCGGTAGTTGCCGATGCGCGCGCATTCACCCACGCGCCCCGCGGTTACGGCCATGCCGAGGCGGCCACGCTAACCACCGCCGGCGTTACGGCGTGGCGCGCGCTAGTGGTCAATGGGGGACTCAAGGCTGGTGACAGCGTGCTGGTCCTGGGGACCGGTGGCGTGTCGATGTTTGCGCTGCAATTCGCCAAAGCGATGGGTGCGCGCGTGATCGCGACGTCCTCGTCCGACGAGAAGTTGGAAAAGGTGCGCGCGCTCGGCGCCGACCACCTCATCAATTATCGGCAGCATCCCGAATGGTCGGCGCAGGTGCTGGACATCACCGACGGGCGTGGCGTGGACCATGTGGTCGAGGTCGGCGGGCCGGGCACGCTGACGCAATCGATCCGTGCGGCGCGCGTGGGTGGCCATATCGCCTTGATCGGCGTGCTGACCGGCGCAGCGGGAGATGTGCCGACCGCCGAAATGATGGGGCGCCAGCAACGCCTGCAGGGATTGGTCGTTGGTAGCCGCAAGCATCAGCAGGACCTCGTGCGCGCGCTGGAGGGCTTACCGCTGCGGCCGGTCATCGACCGCAGCTACGCGCTGGAAGAGATCGGCGAGGCATTCGAGTTACAGAAATCCGGTGGTCACCTCGGCAAGATCGCGCTGGAGTTCTGACTCATCCTGCTGCGATGCGCGCCGGCGGTGCAGGGCACCGCCGGCGCATGTGTTCACTGTGTCAGTGGTTGCAAGCAGTGCTGCACGTAGAGCGATTGTTGGCGAGCGCGATCGACGCCCATCGCTCGCACCGTCGATCCCCAAGAGCAGCGGCAGAAATACCTGCTGCAGCGCGCAACGATCGATCGGCCGCAGAGCGCTTCCTAACCCGTCCGCTCCGACTCGTCGACGCCTGCATGCGTCTTGCGCGAGACAAGCGTCTCCATGGGCGAATGCGGTGGCCACAGCCACGCCAGGCGAAGCGAGCGTTGGATCAGGCAATGCCGCTGCTTCACACCTGCAATCACTCGCGCACTCACACGCTTTCGACCGGCGGCGTTGCACATTGGTTAAGAACTGTAAAAGCCAGCATTGTTGGAGATGCCAGCCATGAGAGACATCAAGATGACCCGTCGCGAGGTACTGATCGCGGGCACGGCATCCGCAGCCAGCGTTGCCGCAACCCAATCCATGGCCGCCACCGCCGCCGCTGCGATGTCGCAGGAGCAGGCAGTGGAGCCGGCCAATGCATCCAGCCAAGTGGCCTTTGAAGTCAACGGCAAGCCGGTAACGCTGACCCTGGATAATCGCACCACCTTGCTGGATGCGCTGCGCGAACATCTGCATCTCACCGGTACCAAAAAGGGCTGCGATCACGGCCAGTGCGGCGCCTGTACGGTCATCGTCGATGGGCAGCGCATGAACGCGTGCCTGTCGCTGGCAGTGATGCATGAGGGTGCCAAGGTCACCACCATCGAAGGGCTGGGCACGCCGGACAAACTGCATCCCATGCAGGCAGCGTTCGTCAAACATGATGGCTACCAATGCGGTTACTGCACGCCTGGCCAGATCTGCTCGGCGGTGGCCGTGCTGGATGAAGTAAAGCGCGGCATTCCCAGCCACGTTACCGAAGATCTCACCGGCAAGGCCAAGCTCACCACGCCCGAACTGCAGGAGCGCATGAGCGGCAACATCTGCCGCTGCGGCGCGTATTCCAACATCGTAGACGCCATCAATGACGTTGCGGGAGAACGCGCATGAAGGCCTTTAGCTACGAGCGCGCTACCTCGCCGGCCGATGCGGCAGCCAAGGCCGCGCGCCAGCCCGGTGCCAAGTTCATCGCAGGCGGCACCAATCTGCTGGATCTGATGAAGCTGCAGATCGAGACGCCGTCGCACTTGATCGACGTCAACGGCCTGAGCCTGGACACCATCGATGCCACGCCCGACGGCGGCTTGCGGATCGGCGCTTTGGTGCGCAACACCGACCTTGCGGCCGACAAACGTGTGCGCCGCGATTACGCAGTGTTGTCGCGCGCCTTGCTGGCCGGTGCTTCGGGGCAATTGCGCAACCGCGCCACCACCGCCGGCAACCTGCTGCAGCGTACGCGCTGCCCGTATTTCTATGACACCAACCAACCGTGCAATAAGCGACTGCCCGGCAGCGGCTGCGCGGCAATCGGAGGATTTAATCGCCAACTGGCGGTGATCGGTGCCAGCGAATCGTGCATCGCGACCCATCCCAGCGATATGGCCATCGCCATGCGTTTGCTCGATGCGGTCGTAGAAACGGTGCGCCCCGATGGCCAGACGCGCGCAGTGGCGCTGTCCGAGTTCTATCGTGCGCCGGGTACGACGCCGCATCTGGAAACGGTGCTGGAACGGGGGGAGTTGATCACTGCAGTGACCTTGCCCAAGCCAATCGGTGGCACGCATGTGTACCGCAAGGTGCGCGACCGTGCATCGTATGCCTTCGCATTGGTGTCGGTTGCCGCGGTGGTGCAGCGCGATGGCACCGCCCGACTCGCAGTCGGCGGCGTTGCGCACAAGCCCTGGCGTAGCGAAGCCGCTGAAGCTAAATCGAAGGATGGCGCCCGCGCCATTGCGTCTGTGTTGCTCGACGGCGCACAGCCCACCGAACACAACGCATTCAAGGTGCCGCTGGTGGAACGCACCTTGACCGCGATCCTGGCCGACACGAGGGCCTGATATGAAATTCGACACTCCCGCCGGTACCAATCCCATCGATCAGCTCAAGGTCGTCGGCAAGCCCGTCGATCGTATTGATGGGCCACTCAAGACCACCGGGCAAGCGCCGTACGCGTACGAACATCACGACCTGCCTGGCCGTGCGGCCTATGGGCACGTCGTGGGCGCGGGCATTGCCAAAGGCACCATCCGCAGCATCGACCTGAGTGCTGCGCGCAATGCGCCCGGCGTGCTCGGCATCGTCACCGCACAGAACGCCGGCAAGCTGCAGAAGGGTAAATTCAACACCGCCAAACTGCTAGGCGGCCCGGAGATCGCCCATTACCACCAGGCCATTGCGGTGGTGGTTGCTGAGACGTTTGAGCAGGCGCGTGCCGCCGGCCAGTTGATCAAGGTCGATTATGGCCGCCACGTGGGCGCCTACGATCTGGAAAAGGCACGCGCTGGCGCCGAGGTCACCAAGAAGGACGACGCCCCCAGTAGCAACGTTGGCAACTTCGACGCTGCTTTCGCTGCCGCGCCGGTGCAGCTGGATGCCGAATACACCACGCCGGATCATTCGCACGCCATGATGGAGCCGCACGCTTCGATCGCCATGTGGGAAGGCGACAAGCTCAGCGTGTGGACTTCGAATCAGATGATCAACTGGGGTGCTGGCGATCTGGCCAGAACGCTCGGCATCCCGCGCGAAAACGTGCGGATCATGTCACCGTACGTCGGTGGCGGTTTCGGCGGCAAGTTGTTTCTGCGTGTCGATGCGGTGCTGGCGTCGCTGGCTGCGCGTCAGGTCGGCCGTCCGGTCAAGGTGATGCTGCCACGTCCGCTGATCGCCAATAACACGACCCATCGCCCGGCCACCGTGCAGCGTATTCGCCTTGGCGCCGAACGCGATGGCAAGCTCACTGCGATTGCACATGAAAGCTGGTCGGGCGATCTGCCCGGCGGTAGCCCGGAAATTGCCGCCGCACAGACTCAACTGCTGTACGCAGGTGCGAATCGCCTGATCACGACCCGCCTGGCGGTGCTCGATCTGCCCGAAGGCAACGCAATGCGCGCGCCGGGCGAAGCGCCTGGCTTGATGGCGTTGGAAGTGGCCATGGACGAGATGGCTGAAAAGCTCGACATGGATCCGGTTAAATTCCGCATCGTCAACGACACCCAGGTGGACCCGGAAAACCCGCAGCGCCCCTTTTCGCAGCGTCAGCTGGTCACGTGTCTGGAAGATGGTGCGAAGCGATTCGAATGGTCCAAGCGCAAGGCCCAGCCGGCTAGCACCCGCGATGGTCGCTGGTTGGTCGGGATGGGCGTGGCGACGGCATTCCGCAACGCGCCGGTCATGACCTCGGGCGCGCGCATGCGGCTGGAGCAGGGCGGGCGCGTGGTGGTGGAAACCGACATGACCGACATCGGCACTGGCTCTTACACCATCATTGCGCAGACCGCTGCCGAAATGCTCGGCGTACCGTTGAATTGGGTGGACGTACGGCTAGGCGATTCCAGCTTCCCCGCGTCGGCAGGCTCTGGTGGGCAGTGGGGCGCAAACAGTTCCACCGCAGGCGTGTACGCCGCTGCCGTCAAACTGCGTGACGCCGTGGCCAAGCAACTGGGCCTGGATCCGGCCATCGCTGAATTTGCCGATGGCCATGTGCGTGCCGGCGGCAAGCGCAGCGCGCTCGGCGATGCCGCAGCCAATGGCGCCCTGGTGGTGGAAGACAAGATCGAATTCGGTGACCTGAGCAAGACGCATCAGCTCTCTACGTTTGGCGCACACTTTGTCGAGGTGGGCGTGGATATCGCAACCGCCGAAGTGCGCATCCGGCGCATGCTTGCGGTGTGCGCCGCAGGGCGCATTCTCAACCCGAAATCCGCACGCAGCCAGGTCATCGGCGGTATGACGATGGGGGCTGGTGCTGCGTTGATGGAAGAACTTGCGGTGGACAAACGCCTGGGCTTTTTCGTCAACCACGATCTGGCGGGCTACGAAGTGCCAGTGCACGCGGACATCCCGCATCAGGACGTGGTGTTCCTGGAAGAAAGCGACCCGTTGGCGTCGCCGATGAAGGCCAAGGGGGTCGGGGAGTTGGGTATCTGCGGTGTGGCTGCCGCGATCGCCAATGCGGTCTATAACGCGACCGGCGTGCGTGTACGCAACTACCCCGTCACCCTCGACAAACTGCTGCCGCATCTGCCCGAGATGCTGCGCGCGTGAGCGCAGTCGTTGCCTCGATGGAGCATGCGCTGCCGGTCGAGCCGGCGTGGCCGGCTTGGCCGGGATACGCGCTGCACGATGACTTGCTGCCAACCCTGTCGGCGTGGCATCGCGCCGGCCAGCGCGTGGCGATGGCGACCTTGATCGATGTTCAAGGCTCCTCGCCGCGTCCGTTGGGCAGCGAGATGGCGATCAGCGCTGATGGCGGGATAGTCGGTTATGTGTCCGGCGGTTGCGTGGAAGCCGCCGTGGCGCATGAGGCCATGGCGGCGCTGCGCGACGGTCAGCCGCGTTGGCTGGATTATGGCGAAGGCAGCGAGGTGCTGGATATCCAGCTCAGTTGCGGTGGGCGCATTGGCGTGCTGGTGTGGCCGGTGCCGGATCTGGGCGAGCACCTCGCACGCTGGCGCAACGCGCGTCAGCACCGGCGGGCATTTCATGTGGCGTTGGATCGTGCGTCCGGCATGGTGCGTTACCTGGCAAGTGCGCAGGACGCGCGTGCGGACGAATTCTTGCGCACGCATCGCCCGCCGTTGCGGCTGGTGCTGGTCGGCGCCGACCCTGCGCTGCTGGTAGTGGTGTCGTTGGCCGGCCAGATGGGGTTGGAAGTGCGCGTGTTGCGGCCGCATGGGCCGGCCGAGCCCCCGCCCGGATTGGCACTCGAGCACTACGATCGACGCGCAGCGGGCGACGCACTGCAGGATCTGCAGCTGGACGCCGACACCGCACTGTATAGCCTGGCCCACGACGCAGAGATTGATCTGCAGGTGGCGCGCCGCGGGCTGGCATCCAATGTGGCCTGCATCGGCATCCTTGGCAGCCGGCAGAAACGCGAAGGCCGTTTACAGGCGTTGCGTGCGCTCGGATACGATGATGCAGCGCTTGCGCGTCTGCGCTTACCCGCTGGCTGGCGGATGGGGCGCTCGTCGCCGCACACCATCGCGCTCGGCATCATTGCCGAAGCCACGCAGGCGGTTGCAGAGACACAGGCTCTTGCAGCGAGTCGATAACGTGTCTGCTCCCACCTAGCGTGAATCAGTGACGAGGTCACATGGCAGTCTGACGTTGATGCAAGGCGACTGATTGCGAGCTGATCGTGCGCGGGCTTCTACAGCACGCCGCAATCTGCAGCGTAAACGGCGTTAATTTGCTCACGCAGCAACAGCGTACGCAATGTGCAGTCACCTTGCACGCACAGCCGGCGTTCTACGCTGCAGCGGTCTTCCATCAAGCACCACGTCGCCATGCCCCTTGTTCCTGATCGCCACGTCGACGTATCGCGTCATGCCGTTCGCATTCGGTTTCTTGCCACCGGCCATCCCCTACGCAATGCCTGTGCGCATACGCGTGACGCCTCTGTCATCTCGCGATCAGCACAGCGCTCTCCTGTCGCCACGCCAATAGCGTGCAGCGCATGAGCAGCGATCACGCCGCACTGGTGCTGGGTGCAGGGGCAGGGCGCCGGCTTGGCCGTTCGAAGCAATTGCTGATGCGCGATGGCGAGCCGTTGTTGCGCCGTGCCGCGCGCATGGCATTACAGACTGCGCCGCGCCGCTGTGTGGTGGTGCTGGGTGCCAATGCCGACGCATTGAGCGAGATGCTGCAGGATCTGGATGTCGAACTACTGCGACATGCCGACTGGTCCGAGGGCATGGGCTCCAGTTTGGCCGCGCTACGTCGGCATGTGCAGGACGACATGACGTTGCGACGCAGCCTCATCCTGGGCTGCGATCAGCCTGCGCTGGACGCTCCACATTTGCGCACCTTGCTGGAAGAGGCCGATCGCGCCATCTCCGGTTGCGCGACCAGCGGCTATAGCGGCGTGCGCGGCATTCCTGCGGTGGTCACGCATGCGGCGTGGGCGGATGCTCCGTTGCAGGGCGATAGCGGCCTGCGCGGCCTATTCGCCAGCCTGGACATGGAGAGCCTGGGTTGCGTGAGCGCCCCGGCATTGGCGCTGGATATCGACACGCCGGCCGATCTCGCCGCCGCGCAGCAGCGCGGCTGGGTGGATGCAGATTGAGACGCAATGACGGGCATGCACTTAGATCTTTGGCAGCCTGCGTCCTGACGCCATTGGCGCGGCAACTGCACGGTCGCACGTAGGCGTGACCGGTGCCGATCGATGGCACCGGACCAAGCGCGTCGCCCATTCCTTGCATACCGCCAACCGAAACGCTCGGTCAGTACGTTCAACCGGGCAGCGGAATTAGGACCACAACACGATCGCTTCCCTGATCACCAACACGTAGCCGACAACCATGGCGGTCTTGACCGGAAACTGAAATTTCCTGAGCAGATACATGCAACCCCTCCCCAGAGGCAGTCTTCACGAGCGACTGATCACCTTGCTGCGCACCGCCCACGCTCGTCTGACGGTTGCTGACGACACGGCGTTCACCGGTCCTGATCGACTGTAGCGCTGCATGTGATGTGTGTCACGTAAGAATTTTCCTACCATCATGCCAGTCTCCTCCCGACGGCATTGATATGTGTAAAAGAACATCCTGGCTATGCCGGACGCGGGGCCCTTGGCCACTCTCCCGCGGCCCCTTGAGTAAGGGCACGCCGGCACACCGGACGGGAGAAGGCTTTCCCATTCCTGCACCACAGCTTCCCGCGGCCCGCATCGCTCGACCGCTACACGCACTGGCCGGAGGCCTGATGGACGAGTTACGTTATGTCGTACGCATACACCCCGAAAAGGGCGGCTGGTGGGTGACCCGCCCGCAGTGGTCGCCACTGCGCTACCTGCGCGAGCAGGGTGCCTTGGACTTCGCAGAATTGATGGCAAAGCTGCACTGCCTGACCACCGGCCAGCCTAGCGGCGTGGTGGTCAACACCGGCGGGGGCGATCGGGTCGTGCGACGTTATGGCTAAGCGAGCGCGGCCCGCTGCCGCTTGCTGACGGCAGGTCACGGCGGCGCTGTGGCTATCGACAGCAGTACCGGGTTTGCGCAGACGTCCAGGTCGGCTAGATTCGTGGCATCGGCCGCCCTTGGTTCGGTCCGCATGTTGGCGGCTACTTTTCTGGATGCCCGCTTGTGGTGAATGCCGTCGGTGCTGCGCTGATCCAAAATGATATCGTCGTCTTCGGCCTGATCGCCGCCACCCTGGGTGCGGTGTTCTGGACTTCCGCACGCGAGCAGGGCCTCTGGCGACGTTTTTACGCCTTCGTGCCGGCCTTGTTGTTGTGCTACCTGCTGCCCGGCATCTACAACACAGTCGGACTGATCGACGGTGCCAACACCCGGCTGTACAACCCGATCGCCCGCGACGTGCTGCTGCCGGCCGCACTCATCCTGCTGACCTTGAGCATCGATCTGCGCGCGATCCTGCGGCTCGGCCCCAAACTGGTGGCGATGTATCTGGGCGCATCCGTGAGCGTCATGCTGGGCGCGGTGGTGGCGTTCTGGGTGATGCGCTGGCTGCATCCGGCCACTGTGGCTGGCGATACCTGGGCGGGCATGGCGGCGCTTGCCGGCAGCTGGATCGGCGGCGGCGCCAACATGCTGGCGATGCGCGAAGTGTTCGATGTCGACGCAACCACCTTCGGGCAGTTCGCGGTGGTCGATGTTGGCGTGGGCTACGTGTGGATGGCCGTGCTGATTTTCCTTGCCGGTCGTGCGCGCAACATCGACGCGCGCAGCGGTGCCGACACCCGAGCGCTGGATGCTTTGCAGGAGCGCATGGCGCGCTTTCAGGCCGAACATGCGCGGATTCCCAGCCTGGCCGACCTAATGGTGATCGTGGCAGTGGCATTCGGCGGGGTCGGCCTGGCGCATGCGCTGGCCAACCCGCTCTCGGCGTGGTGCAAGGCGCAGTTGCGTTGGGCCAGCCAGTTCAGTCTGGACACGCCGTTCGTGTGGGTGGTGGTGCTGGCGACCAGCCTGGGCCTGCTGCTGAGCTTCACCCGCGCACGCACGCTGGAAGGCGCAGGCGCTTCCAAACTCGGCACCTTGCTGCTGTATTTCCTGATCGCCTGCATCGGCATGCAGATGGACTTGCTGGCGCTGCTGGACCGGCCATGGTTGTTCCTGCTCGGCCTGATCTGGATCGCCGTGCATATCTGCGTGCTGTGGGCGCTTGGCCGGCTGCTGCGGGTGCCCTTCTTCTATTTTGCGATCGGCTCACAATCCAACATCGGCGGCCCTGCTTCTGCGCCCGTGGTCGCCGCCGCGTTTCACCCGGCACTCGCACCGGTCGGCGTGTTGCTCGGCACGATGGGCTACGCCACCGGGACCTATCTGGCGTATCTGGTCGGCATCACCTTGCGTGCGATGGCCGGTGCGGGATAAACCGGGCGCTGCCCTCGGCCACGCCCGGTTGAACGGCTGAGCGCGTGGTGACGCTGCTGCGCAGTTGCTCACTGATCCATGTGGTGCCCGGCGTTGCAGCATTAACGACTCTGTAACTACGCGCTTCTTCGTAGCGTTCGTGCTTGTCTGAGGGTCGCGGATGACGTGTCGTCAGCCACGCCGCGCTCAAGCTCGCAGATACGCACGGCAACCACTCCGCTTCACTGTGCGGACCCGACAGCGATCACGCGTACGACATCGGATGCGGTTTGCCAGCCGCGCGTATCGATTAAAAGTGGCCCGCGATGTTCCGCGGGCCACCGTGCTCACTGCTGAATCACCCGACGCTGCTCTTCCTGCTGTTGCGGCGGCTGTTGGGTGTGCTGCTGATTGTGCTGGTGCAGCTGGCTGACATTGGTCTGCGCCGGCTCATTGGCCGCGGCTGCCGTCTGCACATGGCTGCGCAGATGGGCCGGGTCGTCCATGCGACCCTGCACCGCGATCAGGCTGTTGCCATCGCGGTTGGGCACAAGGTGATCGATGCGCTGCAAGCCGTCGTTGCCTGCACGTGCGGCCACGCTGGCAGCGGTGTTGAGAAACGCGGTGTCGTCGCGCAGCCCCAGGCGGTCGCGCTGCCCATCCAGCTGCACCACCGCATCGTTGAACAGCTGGCTGCCGGGCTGCAACGCGGCGCCACGCGACTGGTCCTGCGCCTGCATGTCCTGCGCCTTCATCACCGAATCGATGCCATGCAGATCCAGCCGATGCTTGAGCATCATGCCCGGCACCAGACGCTGGCCAAACGACAACGGGTCCGGCTCGGGCAATTCGATCTGATGGCCGGCCGCATTGGGCATGGCCCATTTGAGCGGGATGCTGTCTTCCTGCAGGTGGGTGAGAATCTCGTTCTTGACGTGGTAGCCGCGAATCAATTCGCTGTTGGCGTAATCCTTGGCAGCCGATGCATCCAGACCCTCGCGCTCCAGCGTACGGTCGTTGACGCCTGCCGCGTTGTAGGTCACTGCAGGGATGTCGTTGACCATCGCCGATGCTGAGGCCAGACCGCCGCCCAGCGAATGCCCGCTGATCACTACCTGGTCGCCGAACGCCTGTTTGGCCTGGCTGCCGAGCTGGATCGCCGAGGCGTACTGCGCATCGTCAAAGCCCAGGCCCTGGCCGATGTTGTGCTTCCAGTCCTTGCCTTCATCAGTGCCGCAAAAACCCAGCACCACCTGGCCTTGATCGTTGCGATAGAACGCTGCATCGAAGCCGCTTTTGGCATCGTGCAGCAGTGCCGGATCGATGCCTGCCTGCTGCAGCGCGCTGTCGTCCATGCGCGACCAGCCGTTAGGCAGGGCGGCGAAGGTTTCGGCGCCGCCTTCGCGTCGCTGCGCGGCGGTGGCGTAAAGGTCTTGCAGCATCGCTGGAAGCTGACGGTCTTCCGGATGCGGCTGTTGCCCGCGCATCGATTCTGCGAACGGGGTGGAAGAAGAAGAGGATTCTGACGGGCTCATGCGCGGTTCCTTGCGTTCGTCGTGCGAAAAGCGCGCTTAGCGGCTGCTTTCCACGGGGATGTTGTGGGCGCTCAACCACGCGCGCACGTCCGACCTGACCTGCTGGCCGCCGGCATTGAGCAGGCGATCCGGCGTGGTGAAGAAATACGCCTGGAAGGTTTTCTGCTGGGCATTACGCACGGTAGGATCGACACCGGCCTCGAGCAAGGTGAGCACTGCCGGGCTGGCCGCGCCGCTTTGCGCCGCAAGGTGCAGCAGGCTGTTACCGGCGTGGTCGACGCGTTGTACGTCTGCACCGGCCTTGATCAACAAGTCGATCTGCGCATTGCGCTTGCTCTGCACCGCGCGAAACAGCGGCGTCCAGCCCGCACGCGCGCTGACGACATCGATCGGCGCCTTGTGTTGTAACAGGATCTGCAGATACTCCGGGTCTTGCGCCATGGCGGCCATGTGCACGACCGTTTCCTGGTCCATGCCCGGCACTGCGGGGTCGGCGCCTGCGTCGAGCAATGCGCCCAATGCGCGCGGTTGTTCGTTCCAGATCGCCCACTCGAGCAAGGTGACGTTTTGATCGCCGTGTGCGGCGAGATCGACGGTGGGGGCGAGTGCCTTGATCTGGGCAACATCACCCTGCGCAATGGCTTTGGCGATATCGGTCAAGACGGGGTCGCGGAAGGCGACGGTGTGGTCCTGCAGCGTAGCTGACATGGTGGTTTGCTCCTTGGCACCGGGCGAGGCGGTGCATGAGACCGCGAAAAACGAGGTCGCAAGAACGAGCAGGGCGGGGAATCGCGGTTGCATCGAAATCTCCTTCTCCTGATCGCATTCCTGATGACGCTGCGGCAAGTCCCGCTGCAGCGGGGCAGATGCTAGCAGCTGCAAAAATCGCGTGCGGTAAGATTTCGTGACATGGATGTTCCTCGCATGCCCAATGGTGGCCGCGTGCTCGGGGCCGCCTGTGTTGGTGGCATGCATGGTGAGGGCAGGCGAATGGGCCCGCTCCACCGACCCGCAGCCCCCGCCACAGCCAGCGGTCACACCCCGGCCGGCATAATGGTGCTTTGCGAGCAGATGGGTGCAATGGCGTACGAACTACTGATCAGCGACTGTGATGGCGTTCTTGTCGACAGCGAGATATTGGCCGACCAGGTAATGCGCGAGGCGCTCGCGTCTTTCGTGCCGAGCGAGCCGCTGGAACATCTGCTGGAAACCACGTTCGGGCAGACCACACGTGAGGTGTTGCGGCGGGTGGAAGAGCGCTTTGCGCTGCAGTTGCCAGAGACTTTGCTGATGCAGATCCAGGAGCGCAGCGAGGCATTGATCCAGGCGCAGGTGCAGCCGATCGCGGGTGTGCGTGAGGCGCTGGAGCAAATCCCGCTGCCGTTGGCGGTGGCCTCCAATAGCCGGCGCCACAATGTGATTGCCTCGGTGGAACGTGTCGGGCTCACCGCGCGTGCGGCGGGGCGTATTTTCAGCGCGGACATGGTGGAACGGCCCAAGCCGGCACCGGACGTCTATCTGCTGGCGGCACGCACAGCCGGGGTGGCGCCGGAGCGCTGTCTGGTCATCGAAGACAGCCCCACCGGTGCGGCTGCGGCTGTTGCGGCAGGCATGCAGGTGCTGGGGTTTACCGGTGCGAGCCACATTCCCCCCGGACATGGCGATACCTTGCGCCGCATCGGTGTGCTTGAGGTGTTCGACGATATGCGTGATTTACCTGCGCTGTTTGCGCGGCTGGCGCAAAAGCGCGCCGGCTAAGTCGACCGCTTGCTGAGTGGAGTGTGCGGTGTCCACGCATGCGGGAGACGTTTTGAACCCATCCATGGATGCTCCCTAGCGACATCCATGCGGCCAAGCGCATCGCCGCTTCGCAGATCCGCGGCTCTACGACTGGCCCGTCTGTGCGCTCTACGCGATGCAAGAGAACTGAGGTTTGAGTCGTCGCTGGGTTTTGATGCCACGCAAGCGTCAGGTCGGAAACTTCAAGTCAAAGTTCAAAGGCTGGCCAGTTGAGTGCGCGGTGCCCTCATCGCTTGCGGGACACGCCGTGAACCCCTCCTTGGGGGCTCGATGGCGGCATCCATGCCGCCAACGGTCCCGCAATCGGTGAGGACACCGCACTAGGCAGTTGGCTGGCGGCTAACTAAAAGCAGCTCACTGCTACGAACGGATCACTGCACGTGTCGATTGAGTTGCTACCCCGGAGCGCTTGGTCGTGACAGCAGATAGCCGCTGAGGCAGGACATCAACTGAGCTGACACGTGAGTCGTTTAATGGATCGCGCGATGCACTGCTTGCGTCATGCGCACCGGCCAACTTGACTGGCCCTTGCCCGCTCACCGTCGCGGGACCCTTGGCGGCATGGATGCCGCCACGGAGCCTACAGGGACGTACTTGTGGCGTGTCCTGCGATGGTGGGCGGGCAAGGGTCTTGCAGCAAAACCTCAGGTCAGCTGCTCTGCACCCACGCTATCGCAGTGCCTAATCGCGCCAAGAGACGCTTTTATCAGTCGCTCCTAGCCCGACCAGTTGCCTTCGCGCAGAACAACGCAACAGGGCGCGATTCGCATCGCGCCCTGTCGCGTTTCTACTTCTTGATCAGTCGATCGCCAATCGCCAATCAACCAGTCAACAACAGCGAAACCCGCTCTTGCCGCCATAACGCGCGTCCTGGCGTTCGCGGAAGAAGGTGGGGTAGTCCATCACCGGCTTATCGGGATGTTTTTCCACCATATGGCGCACGTAGTTGTCGTAGTCGGGAATGCCGCAGCACAGCCGCGCGGTCTGGATCAGGCGCCGCCAGATGCGGCGGTGCACCTGATATTGACTGGCCAGGACGAGTTGCGTGCCCATTACAGGTCTGCCATCTGGTGTGGCTGCAGCGCCACGTATGGGGTTTCGCGGTCGGTCCGCTGCGGGTTGCGGCGTGCCACCATGATCGTCCTGATCGAATAGATCAGGATCGACGCCACCACGAACAGAAACAGCACCGTCAGCCCGGTATTGACGTAGGCATTGGTGACGATCTGCTGCATCTGCGGCACCGTCTTGGCCGGTGCGGTGATGGTGTTGCTGGCGATAGCGGCCTGGAACTTGTGCGCCTGCGCCAGGAAGCCCTGCGCCGGGTTGCTGTCGAAGATCTTGATCAGCCCTGCGTAGGTGGTGCACAGCAACAGCCACAGCGCCGGCACGATGGTGACCCAGGCGTAGCGGTCACGCTTCATCTTGAACAACACCACTGTGCCCAGCATCAATGCGATGCCGGCCAGCATCTGGTTGGAAATGCCGAACAACGGCCACAACGTCTGGATGCCGCCGAACGGATCGATCACGCCGGTGTAGAGCAGATAACCCCACAGCGCTACACAACCGGCGGTGGCGATGATGTTGGCGGTCCACGATTCGGTCTTCTTCAACGCCGGGATGAAGTTGCCCAGCAGGTCCTGCAGCATGAAGCGGCCGGCGCGCGTGCCGGCATCCACTGCGGTCAGGATGAACAGTGCTTCGAACAGGATGGCGAAGTGATACCAGAACGCCATGGTGTCTTCGCCCGGCAGCAACTGGTGCAGGATCTGGGCGATGCCTACGGCCAGCGTGGGAGCACCGCC
This sequence comes from Xanthomonas prunicola, assembly GCF_002846205.1. Classification (GTDB taxonomy): domain Bacteria; phylum Pseudomonadota; class Gammaproteobacteria; order Xanthomonadales; family Xanthomonadaceae; genus Xanthomonas; species Xanthomonas prunicola. The sequence goes on along the minus strand of NZ_PHKV01000001.1, from coordinate 278,422 downwards.
GGCACGTGCCAGGATGCTGTGCTCGCCGATATCGCGTGCAGTGGCCTCGAGCACCTGCGGTGTGATCGAGAAGCCCCATTCACTGATCTTGGCGGCTACCGCGACAGTGTCGGTGCCGACCAGCGAGGCGGGACTGTTCATGGCGAAATAGATGCCCGGCTCGATGATCGATGCGGCCACCAGCGCCATCACCGCCACGAACGATTCCATCAACATGCCGCCGTAGCCGATGTAGCGCATGTGGCCTTCATTGGCGAGCAGCTTGGGCGTGGTGCCGGAAGCGATCAACGCATGGAAGCCGGAGACCGCGCCGCAGGCGATGGTGATGAACAGGAACGGGAAGATACCGCCCTTCCAGACCGGGCCGTCGCCGGTGGAGGCGAACTGGGTCAGCGCCGGCATCTTGAGATCGGGCATGACCACCAGGATGCCGATCGCCAGCGCCAGGATGGTGCCGATCTTGAGGAAGGTGGACAGGTAGTCGCGCGGTGCCAGCAACAGCCACACCGGCAGCACCGACGCGACGAAGCCGTAGCCGATCAACATCCAGGTGATCTGCTTGGCGGTGAAGGTGAAGGCCGGGCCCCAGGTCGGGTCCGCCGCCACCTTGCCGCCCAGCCAGATCGCGCCCAGCAGCAGGATCAATCCCACCACCGAGATCTCGCCGATCTTGCCGACGCGGATGTAGCGCATGTACACGCCCATCATCAGCGCGATCGGCATCGTGGCGATGACGGTGAACATGCCCCACGGGCTTTCCGCCAGCGCCTTGACCACCACCATCGCCAGCACCGCCAGGATGATGATCATGATCAGGAAGGCGCCGAACAAGGCGATCGTGCCGGGCACCTGGCCCATTTCCTCGCGCACCAGATCGCCCAGCGAGCGGCCGTTGCGACGGCTGGACAGGAACAGCACCACGAAGTCCTGCACCGCGCCGGCGAACACCACGCCCACCACCAGCCACAGCAGGCCGGGCAGGTAGCCCATCTGCGCGGCGAGCACCGGGCCGACCAACGGTCCGGCACCGGCAATGGCAGCGAAGTGGTGGCCGAACAGCACGTGCTTGTTGGTGGGCACGTAATCCAGGCCGTCGTTGTTGGCGACCGCCGGGGTGGCGCGGGTGACGTCCAGCTGCATCACCTTGTCGGCGATGAACAGGCTGTAGAACCGGTAGGCGATCAGATAGATCGACACCGCCGCCACCACGATCCATAGCGCATTGATGTGCTCGCCACGCCGCAGCGCCACGGTAGCCAGACAGAACGCGGCCAGTAGCGCCAACGCGCCCCAGGCCAGCTTCGAGAACCCTTTCATGCATGCCCCTCAGGAACGATTCACCCAAGGGTCCACCCACGCCCGGCCGCGGTCAATGCCGGCCGGGCGCGAGTGGGTAAAACTTTGGTCGTAGGGTGCTACGGTCACGGATGGGGTAGGGACGCTGCCGCGCTGGCGGCGTTTGGAACGATCGGTTGCAGTGGTCGCGGTTGGGCACCGGGCCGCACGCACCCATCATTGGCACTTCGCCACAGAACACCGGGACACGCGATGAGCACCACGACCACCACAGCGGCGCACGTGCTGCGCACGATCCGCGGTATGCCGACCTCCGATGGGGCCGGCGTCAAGCTGACCCGCGTCATCGGTACGCAGCAACTGCCGGAGCTGGACCCGTTTCTGATGCTGGATGAATTCGGTACCGACAAGGCCGAAGACTATCTGGCCGGTTTCCCCAGCCACCCGCACCGCGGCTTCGAGACCGTGACCTACATGCTCGACGGACGGATGCGCCACAAGGACAACCACGGCAACGAGGGCCTACTGACGCCGGGCAGCGTGCAGTGGATGACTGCCGGCCGCGGCCTGGTCCATTCGGAAATGCCGGAGCAGGAATCCGGGCGCATGCGCGGCTTTCAGCTGTGGGTGAACCTGCCGGCGCGCGACAAGATGACCGATCCCAAGTATCAGGAGTACGCACCCGACCGTATTCCGGTGGCGCATCCGTCGCCCGGCGTGGCGGTCAAGGTGATTGCCGGTGCGGTGGGCGAGGTGGTCGGGCCGATCGTGCAACCTGCAACGAGTCCGGTGTATCTGGACATCACGTTGGAACCGAACGTGGACTGGGATTACCTGCTGCCCAACGGCCATAACGCGTTCGCGTATGCCTTCGAAGGCGCGCTGACGGTGGGTGAGGGCGATGCCGCGCGTGCGCTGCCGGCGCAGCAATTGGCGGTGCTGGGTGGTGGTGCGCGTTTGCGCCTGCGTGCCGGTGCCGATGGTGCGCAATTGATCCTGGTCGCAGGTCGCCCGCTCAACGAACCAGTCATGCGGCATGGCCCGTTCGTGATGAACACCAAGCAGGAACTGATGCAGGCGTTCGTCGATTTCCAGGAAGGCCGGTTTTGAACCGGCCCGCTTGCACGACAGCGGGAGCTCGCAATGAGTGACCGGCCTGTCAGCGTCAGTACCGGCACGGTGCCGTACACGGTCAGCATCCACGATGGGCAGCACACCTGGAGTGGCGACACGCAGCCGGCCAACGGTGGTGCCGACGCCGGGCCGGATCCCGAGTCGCAGGTGCTGGGCGCGCTCGGTGCGTGTACGGCCATCACGGTGTCGATGGTGGCCACGCGCAAGCAGTGGCCGCTGACGGCGGTGCACGTGCATCTGCATTACACGCAGCGCGGCGCTGCCGGCACGGCGGTCACCCGCAAGATCGTGCTCGACGGTGCGCTGGACGATGAGCAACGTGCACGGTTGATGGAGGTGGCCGATACGTGCCCGATCCATCGCCTGCTCACCGGCCAGGTGCGTATCGAGAGCCAATTGCAGGCGGTTGGCGGCAATGGGGACACGGCGAATCAAGGCAGCTGAGAGACGCTTGCCGGTGGTCGTCGGATTGGGAATGCGAGATCGGACTCGAACCCGGCGATCGGTCCATGCTGATTCCAGGGGACGTGCCGACGGAAGCGACTGCTCCAACGTTCGCTCCCGTGAGCGTTCTCCAACGCGTCGCCGTCGCACGTGGTGGCAAGCGGAATCAACACCGTTGAACTGCTGGACGCAGCCGGCGAGCTTGGTGCACGTGCAAGCGGTTTGGTCGTTGCCTCAGGCGTGTCGCGTAACACGCAGGCATGCGAACGCGTCATGGCGATCCGCGGCGACACGCTGGCCGCATATCGCCAGATGATGTCTGCAGCGCGCCAGGCAAGCTGGCACGCTGCAAGGCTGTGACAGCAACAGTCCGCAGTGCTGCGACACCCGCTGCGTCAGCGCTGCAGTGCCAGACTGGCGGGCTGCAGATCCATGTTTTGCACCAGTGATTGCATCGAAGCGAGTTCTTCGGCGCTGGCGCCATCGATCCACAGCTGCGCGTAGCGCTTCTTGCCCAGTTCGACCACGGTGACACGGCGCGATTCCATGCCTGGCACTTCGCGGCCACCCAGATCGAGCTTGTACCAGTAAAAATCTTCCCGCTGGATCTGGCCCTTTTCGGCCCGGCGGTCGCGTGCCAGCGCCATCGCCGGGTCGCGGGTGGTGAGCATCACCCCGACCACCTGCCGGCCATCGGCAGTCATGGCCTTGCAGACCAGGTAATCGGCACCGGCGAGCTCCTTCCACTGCAGGCCGGAGGCCGGCGGCAACGGCGGGCAGACCGGCGAGGTCTGGGCGTGGGCGGTGGCAGCGGCCAGCAGCAAGCTCAGGCCGACAAGGCGGGATGCAGACTTCATACACGATTCCCCGGCATTGGATGACGATGCGGGCGCGCCGATCTCGTGCCGCTGCAGTGTCCCGAGCTCCCCGCTCAAGCCATGCCGTCCACGTCACGCGCTCCGTCTACGCGGCAATCACTACCACAGTTTTGCCGATCGACTCAAGTGGTGTCGCAAACGTGCGTGGCATCGCATGTGCAGCGCGGCACTTCCATTGCGAGACCTGGTGACGGCGCATGTCAGTCAACCCGCATCGCGCACGGTTTCAAGGGTAATTAACCGGTTTCGGGGCCGGCGTTTCCGGCAACGGAATGAACTCTTGGTCGTCGCCGGGAATGCTGCCGAAGCGGCCAGCCTGCCAATCGTCCTTGGCCTGCTCGATGCGTTCCTTGGAGCTGGAGACGAAGTTCCACCACAGATGGCGCGGCCCATCCAGCGGCTCGCCGCCCAGCAGCATCGCCTTCAGCGGCGTTTTGGCGCGCAAGCGGCCACGGGCCCCGGGCGAGGGGACGACCAGGTGGCGAGATGGCAGGTCGGCACCATCCAGTTGCGCTTCGCCTTCGAGGATGTACAGGGCGCGCTCGGCGTGCCCGGTGTCCAGATCGAGCTCGGCATCGGGTGCCAGATCCAGCGCCACATTGAGCGTGCCGCTGAACACCTGCACCGGCGACTCCTCACCGTATGCGCGGCCGGCGATCACGCGCAGCCACACGCCGTCGCGGCGCTGCTGCGGCAGGCTGGCCGCCGCGTGGTGATGGAAGGCTGGCGCGGTTTCTTCGGCCGAGCGCGGCAGGGCGATCCAGGTCTGCATGCCGTGCAGTGCATGTTCGCGTGCACGCTCGGGGCCAGGCGTGCGCTCGGAGTGGGCGATGCCGCGGCCGGCGGTCATCCAGTTGACGTCGCCCGGGCGGATCACTTGATCCGAGCCCAGCGTATCGCGGTGGCCGATCTCGCCCGCCCACAGGAAGGTCACCGTGGCCAGGCCGATATGCGGATGCGGGCGCACATCGATGCCGTGATCCGGCTCCAGCACGGCCGGGCCCATGTGGTCGACGAACACGAACGGGCCGATGCTGCGCGCCTGCAGGGTGGGAACGGCACGGCGGACTTCCAGTCCGCCGATGTCGTGGAGGCGTGGCGCGATCAGGGTGGTCATGGCGGCGGCTCGCGACGAAGTGGGAGCCAGAGCTTGGCATGCGCGCGGCGCCGCGGGCGTGCGTTTGGCCACGATGCAATGTTCTGTGTGCGGCGTGCGCGCACACCTGCGCCGTGTACTGCGTGTTGTGGCGTCTGCCTGGCGCTAGAGCAGGCTCGCCTGTGTGGGCACGTCGATCTCGCCACGCCGCGAGGCCAGCCGGTCGGCCAGACGCGTGGGTTCGGGCAGGCGATACGCGCGCAGCGTGCGCAAGGTCCAGTCGAGTGCGCCCTGCATCGACATGCGATGGCCGGGCGAGACGATCAAGGGATTGCAACGCGGCTTACTGCGCAGCGCCCAGCCGATCTGCGTGCCGCCCAGCAGGATCGGCGTGTGGTCGCCGCGTTCCGGACCAGGCTCGACGAAGCTGCCGGCCAGGCGTTGCTTGGCGATGCCGATGCACGGCAGGCCGGTCACCACGCCGAAGTGCGCCGCGATGCCGAGCTTGCGCGGATGGGCGATGCCCTGACCGTCGATAAAGACCAGGTCCGGTGTGCGCGAGAGCAGGGTTAATGCCTGCAGCAATGCCGGTAATTCGCGAAAACTGAGCAGGCCGGGCACGTAAGGCATCGAGGTCGGTACGCGCGCCACGTGCGTTTCCAGTGGCAGTAGCGTGTGGGCATCCAGCAACACCGCGGCCGCGCGCGTGGTCTGGCCATCGTCTTCGAAGCCGACGTCAAAGCCTGCAAGCAACTGCGGCGTTGCGCCCACCTCATCGTGCAGCAGCACGCGCTGTGCCAGTTGCTGTTGCAACTGTCGCGCCTGAATCACGCTGCCGTCCCAACCGGCGAACACGGGGTCGTTGGTGTGCATGGCCGCAGCATCGCGCATTGTTCGTGGCGATCTCGTGCACGCCTGCGATGCACGCGCTGCCGCTACAATCGCAGGCTGATCGGCCCCCAATCGGAGAACCGTAGTGACCCGCAAACTCGTACTGCTGCGCCATGGCCAGAGCCAATGGAATCTGGACAACCGCTTCACCGGCTGGGTGGATGTGGAACTCACCGAGCAGGGCCGCCAGGAAGCGACGGCGGCCGGCAAGCTGTTGAAGGACGAAGGGCTGCAGTTCGATGTTGCCCACACCTCGGTGCTCAAGCGCGCCATCCACACGCTGCAGGGCGCATTGAAGGAACTCGACCAGGACTGGCTGCCGGTGTCCAAGAGCTGGCGCCTCAACGAACGCCACTACGGCGGCCTGCAAGGCTTGGACAAGGCCGAGACCGCGGCCAAGCACGGCGAGGAGCAGGTCAAGATCTGGCGCCGTTCGTACGACATCCCGCCGCCGGCGATGGACGTCAACGATCCGGGCCACCCCTGCCACGACCGTCGCTACGCCACGCTCGATCGCAATGCGTTGCCGGGCACCGAGTCCTTGGCGACCACGCTGGTGCGCGTGTTGCCGTATTGGCACGACGCGATTGCGCCGCAGTTGAAGGCCGGGCAGACCGTATTGGTGACCGCGCACGGCAATTCGCTGCGTGCGCTGTACAAGTACCTCAACGACGTCTCCAACGAACAGATTCTGGAGCTCAACATCCCGACCGGCATCCCGCTGTTGTTCGAGCTGGACGACAACCTGCAGGTGCAGAGCTTCCGTTATCTGGGTGACCCGGAAGCGGCAAAGCGCGCGGCCGAAGCGGTGGCCAACCAGGGCAAGGCCAAGTAATCGCCGCTGGTGTTTGAAGCGCTGCGTGCATTGCGCGCAGCGCCTCTCTTTGTGTGGTACGCGGCTATAACTCGGCGTGTGCTGCGTTGAATGGAAGCGGTGCGTGGGCGCGATGCGCGCCTCGCGCTGATGTGCAGGCGAGACATGATGTCCGGCAAACGGAAAACGCTGCAAATGACGGCTGTTTACTGTCGAGCGTATCTGGTGACGCTGGGCATGCTGGTTGCAGCCGGCAGTGGCTTCGTCGCCCTGGCCGCTGGCGACATATCCGGCGCCGGGCTGGCGCTGACGTTGCTGGTTTGCGCGATGGGCGTGCTGCTGCTGGGGTTTGGCTTCGTCGGACCGGTGCGACAGATGGAAGCGTTGGCTGATGCGACATCCGGGCATGAGGCCGCGTTGGTGCTGATGGTGTTGGCGTATCCGATGTACCTGTTGATGGCGCCGTTTTACGCGCGGCGTTGAGTGCATGCGATGGCACGCTGCGGCGGTGTGCAGGTGTTGGGTGGAAGCAGCGTGTCGCGGCGTCGGTGACAGACGCGCACGCAGTCTGTCGTTGCAATCACTTTCGATGAGGTGCGGCAGCGGACGTCAGGGCGTTGCGGTGCCACTGCAGTGCTCTGGTGTTGCCGGTTGCAGCGTGACTGACGAAGAGGCGAGCGCCGTTTGATGCGCTGTTCTTCTTCAGCGGCGCCTGACCGGCTGTCGACTTTTTTCGACCGCGCATGCGCGGTCATGCCTTGGAGAATTCAATGAGGTTGAGCAAGTTCGCCCCGCTGTCGCTTGCGGTGGCTATCGTGGTCGCGCTGTCTGCGTGCGGCGCCTCCGACGATGCCGCCAAGGCGGCGCCCACTGCACCGCAGACGGTACCGGCCAAGGTGGATGTGTCCAAGCTCGATGCGCCGATCGTGGCGTTCGGCAGCGGCGACCTGGATCCGGCGATCGCGGCGTGCCAGGACCTCAATGGATTCGTCAACGCCAAGTGGCTCAAGGCCAATCCGGTGCCGTCCGACCGCACCAGCTGGGGAAGCTTCGAGGTGCTGGCCGAGCGCTCGCTGACTATCCAGCACGCTTTGGTGGAACAACTGGCACGCGGCAATCTGTCGGCCGGGTCGGTGGATGCCAAGATTGCCGACCTGTGGCGCACCGGCTCGGATGAAGCGGCGATCGACAAAGCCGGCATCACACCGCTGCAGCCGCAATTACAGGCGATCGATGCGCTGACCGATGCGCCGGCCATCGCCGCCTGGTTACGCAACAGCTATGCGCAAGGCCAGGGCTTGGTGTTTTCGTTCGGCGCCAATGCCGATTACAAAAATTCCGAGCAGATGATCGCCTACGCAGGGCAGGGTGGGTTGGGCTTGCCCGAAAAGGGTTATTACACCGACCCGGCGCAGGCAAAGATCCGCGAGCAGTACGTGGCCTATATCGCGCGGGTGCTGGAGCTGTCTGGCATTCCGGCGGCGCAGGCGGCAGCCCAGGCCAAGGCAGTGATGGCGTTCGAGACCCGCCTGGCCGCCGCCTCGCTTTCGCGTATCGAGTTGCGCGACCCGGCCAAGCGCTACAACCCGGTCGACGTGGCCGGTGCCAACGCAGTGACGCCGCACTTCGACTGGCAGGCGTTCTTCAAGGCGCTCAAGGTGCCGGCCGGCACGTTTTCGCTGAGCCAGCCGGGCTACTTCGCCGAGCTCGATGCGATGCTTGTCGACACGCCGGTGGAGACCTGGAAGGCGTACCTGCGTTTCCACAGCATCGACGAGGCAGCGCCGTATCTGGCCAAGCCGTTCGAGCAGGCCAACTTCGATTTCTATGCCAAAACCCTGCGCGGCCAACAGGACATGCTGCCGCGCTGGAAGCGCACCTTGAACGCAGTCAACGAGGCGATGGGTGAGGCGCTGGGCCAGCTATACGTGCAATCTGCATTCCCGGCTGAATCGAAGGCGCAGATGCAGCAACTGGTGCAGAACCTGTCGGTGGCGCTCAAGGCGCGGCTGGAACAGCTCGACTGGATGAGCGCAGAAACCAAACAGCGCGCACTGGAAAAATGGGCCAGTTTCACTCCCAAGATCGGTTACCCGGACCAGTGGCGCGATTGGTCGGGCCTGGAAACGCGTGGCGACGGATTCCTGGCCAATATGCAGGCTGCGCAGGCATTCAACTACCGCTACATGCTGGACAAGATCGGCAAGCCGGTCGACAAGCGCGAGTGGCACATGACGCCGCAGACAGTGAATGCGTACTACAACGCCACGCGCAACGAGATCGTGTTCCCGGCGGCGATCCTGCAGCCACCGTTCTTCGACCCCAAGGCCGATCCGGCCTTGAACTACGGCGGCATCGGTGCAGTGATCGGGCATGAAATGATGCACGGCTACGACGATTCCGGCAGTCAGTTCGATGCCAAGGGCAACTTCGACACGTGGTGGACCGATGCGGACCGCAAGCTGTTCACCGATCGCACCGATCAGCTGGTGGCGCAGTTCGACGGCTATGAAGCGATCAAAGGCGTGCACGTCAAAGGCAAGCTGACCCTGGGCGAAAACATCGGTGACTTGGGTGGACTAACCGTTGCTTACGATGCCTTGCAGATGGCATTGCAGGCACAGCCCGCTGCCAACAAGGACATCGACGGTTACTCGCAGGACCAGCGCTTCTTCATGAACTGGGCGACGGTGTGGCGCCGCAATTTCACCGACGGCGAGTTACGCGTGCGCTTGAATACCGATCCGCATGCACCGGCAAATTTCCGCGCCAACGGTGCGCCGTCGAACATGCCGGCGTTTGCGCAGGCTTTCCAGTGCAAGCCTGGCGATGCGATGGTGCGCGGCGACAAGGAGCGCGTGACCATCTGGTAAGCCGCTGCGCTGCGCGCGAGGGCTGTGACTTCGATAGGTCTCGCGCGGCTTGGCTGACAACGCTACACGCCAGCCCTGTCGCTGGCGATGTGCGTGGTGGTGGCGGTGAACGCTTCAAGCCAGTGCGCTGTTTTCGAACCGCGTTGTCGCGCCCGCTTGCGGCAGCGTCTGCACGCGGGGCTGCACCTCTGGGCTCTACACTGCCGCGCTCTGAATCGCGGAGCCGGCAGTGACGAAGCGGAAGTTTCTCAAGTGGTTCGGCATTGCGCTGTTCCTGTTGGTGCTGGCCGGCGTGCTGTCGCTGTACGGCTATGGGCGCTTTGCCGACCGCCAACGTGGTCCGGTCAGTCATGTGCTGCCTGCCACGGCGGTGGCGACGCCAATCGACCAGGTCGTGGCGCCGTTGCAACGGGTGCATGCCGATCAGACCGGCATGGTGATCCTGCCCGACAACGTCGATGCGTTCGCAGTCCGCGCACTCACCGCGCGTGCGGCCGGCCGCAGCCTGGATCTGCAGTACTACATCTGGCACGCCGACTTCACCGGCAACTTGCTGCACAACGAATTGCTACGTGCGGCCGATCGCGGCGTGCGCGTACGGTTGCTGCTGGACGACATGAATATCCACGGCAGCGACTCGGTGCTGGCGGCGTTGGACAGTCACCCGTTGATCGAGATCCGCCTGTTCAACCCGACACGCGCGCGCGAAGGCACTTTGATGCGCGGTGTGGAAATGGTGCTGCGCATGTTCAGCATCAACCGTCGCATGCACAACAAGGCCTGGATTGCCGATGGCCGCATTGCGGTGGTGGGTGGGCGCAATGTGGGCGACGAATATTTCGATGCGGCGCGCGACACCAACTTCATGGACATGGATGCAGCGCTGATGGGACCAGCGGTGGGCCAGGCCGAGCAGGTGTTCGACGCCTACTGGAACAGCCCCAACGCCTTGCCGTTATCGGCGCTGGTCACCACAAAGCCGCAAGCGCTGGAGGCTTTGCGTGGCAGCTTGGATGCCGGCATGGCATCTGCGCGCGCGCATCCCTATGTGGAGCGCTTACAGCGTTCGCCCAGCGTGCGCGAGCTGATGCAAGGCGACCGTCCGGTGCATTGGTTGTCGCAGGCGCGCATCGTCTCCGACCCTCCGGAAAAAGCGGAGGGTGCACCGCCGCAGGCCGACTGGATGACGCCGGTGCTGATCGGCGAAATGGCGCACGCCCAGCACGAGCTAAAGGTGATTTCGCCGTACTTCGTGCCGGGCGACGAAGGCATGCGCTGGATCGGTCACCTACGTCAGCGCGATGTGCGGGTGAGCATCCTGACCAACTCGCTGGCGGCCAACGATGTGGTGGCGGTGCACAGCGGATACGCCCACTATCGCGTGCCGCTGTTGCAGCAGGGCGTGCGTCTGCACGAGCTCAAGCCGATGGGCAAGCCGGACGGCAGCCTGTTCGGTTCCAGCGGTGCCAGCTTGCACACCAAGGCGTTTGTCGTGGACGACGGCAGCGGTTTCATCGGCTCGTTCAACCTCGACCCGCGTTCGATGAACCTCAATACCGAAATGGGCCTGCTGTTCAATGACCGGGTGGTCACAGCAGAACTGGAGCGGCTATATAACCAAAAGGTCAGTGCACCAGTGAGTTACCGCGTGAGCCTGGACCAGGGCACGCTGCGTTGGCACGACGATGCCGCACAACCGCCCGAGGTGTGGTCGCGCGAGCCGGCCGCGAGCGTGTGGCGGCGCGGCGCAGCGACGGTGATGGGCTGGTTGCCGCTGGAGTCGCAGCTGTAGAGCAGCTAGCAAGATGACCGCGCAGCCGCGCAGCGAGTGCGGCGAATGCGCGCTCTCAGGCATCTGCATCGCGCTACTGCAGCTGCGTCAAGATCTCGCGTGCCATCGCGCCTAGCGGCAGGATACGGTCTGCGCCGCCGCGCTTGATCGCTTCCTTTGGCATGCCGAACACGATGCTGGTCTGCTCGTCCTGCGCCACCGTGCGTGCGCCGGCCTGGCGCATTTCCAGCAAGCCGGCGGCGCCGTCGTCGCCCATGCCGGTCATGATGATGCCCAGCGCATTGCTGCCGGCCGCACGCGCGGCCGAGCGGAACAGCACATCCACCGATGGGCGATGCCGGTTGACCGGTGGGCCTTCCAGGACTTCGACGAAATACTGCGCGCCGCTGCGGCGCAGCAGCAGATGCTTGCCGCCGGGTGCGATCAATGCGCGGCCCGGCATCACGCGGTCGTTATTGGCCGCTTCCTTGACTGCGATCTGGCACAAGCCGTTGAGGCGCGCAGCGAAGGCGGCGGTGAACTTCTCTGGCATGTGCTGCACGATCACGATTCCGGGGCAGACGCGCGGCAGGGCGGTAAGGACTTCTTCCAGCGCCTGGGTGCCGCCGGTGGAGGTGCCGATCGCCACGATGCGTTCGGTGGTCTGCGCAAGCGCGCGCCCGCTCTGCGCTGGCAGGATGACATCGGCGGTGTGTTTGACTTCGGCCTCGAGCGGCGCGGCAGTCACGCGCGCCGCCAGCCGCTTGACGTTGGCGCGTGCGGCGCTGCGCACCGTGGCCACAAGTTCGTCGGCAGAGTCGGTGAGAAATTGCTTGAGCCCCATCCGGGGTTTGGTCACCACCGCCACTGCGCCGGCGGCCAGCGCATCCATGGTGACGCGCGCGCCTTTTTCGGTGAGCGTGGAGCAGATCACCACCGGAGTGGGGCGCTCGCTCATGATCTTGCGCAGGAAGGTGATGCCGTCCATGCGCGGCATTTCCACGTCCAGCACGATCACGTCCGGCCACTGCTTGCGCATCTTCTCGATCGCAAGCAGTGGGTCGGCGGCGGTGGCGATCACCTCGATGTCGACCGCGTCGTTGAGCACGCTCACCAGTACCTGGCGCACCACCGCCGAATCGTCGACCACCAGGGCCTTGATGGTCTTGGGGCTGGCAGTCGGGCTGGCGGCGGGACGGTTGAACGCTGTCGACACGGTGGATCCTTGGGTCATGCCTTGCGGAAAATCGAGGGTGCCACCTGAACCAGATCGATGTCGAGTTCGCTCAGGCTTTCCGAATGGCCGATGCAGAAATGCCCGCCCGATTTGAGGTTGGACAGCACGCGCAGGATCACTTCGCGCTTGGTCTGGCCATTGAAATAAATCATCACATTACGCAGGAAAATTGCATCGAAGCTGCCTAGTGACGGCAACGCGGTATTGAGATTGGCATGCACGAATCGCACACGGTCGCGCAGGCGCCGCTCCACCAGCAAGGTACCGTCGTACTCGCCCTGGCCCCGCAAGCAATAGCGTTTGAGATACGGCTGCGGAATGCCATCAATGCGCTGCAGTGCGTAATGCCCGGTGCGCGCCTTGGCCAGCACGCGGGTGCTGATGTCGCTGCCCACCACTTCGAACGGGCGGCCCTGCAAGGTGTCGTCCAGCACCATCGCCATGCTGTAGGCCTCTTCGCCACTGGAACTGGCAGCGCTCCAGCAACGGAACGGCAGTGCGCCACGGTGTTCGCCGGCCAGCTTGCGCAGCAGTTCGAAATGCTTGGGCTCGCGGAAGAAGTAGGTTTCGTTGGTGGTGAGCAGGTCGATCGCGGTCTGGATTTCGTTACGGTCCTGGCGGCTTTCCAGCAGTTGCAGGTACTGCGTGTAGGTGCTGAACTGATGCTCGCGCAGGCGCTTGCCCAGGCGGCCGCACAGCATGGCTTTCTTGCCGGAGGAAATGCTGATGCCGGCGGCTTCGAAGATGAAACGCTGGAAGCGGCCGAACTCCTGTTCGGTGATGGCGGTGGCGGTACTCATCGGCTCAGGCCACGTCCGCGTCGCTGGGCAGCGTGTTGTCGCTCAGGCGTGCGATGCGCACGGCATGCTCGCGCCACCACTCCGACAGCATCGGCCCGGGCATCGGCGATGCCATCAGATAGCCTTGTGCCAGGTCACAGCCGAGTTCGCGCAGCAGCCGCCAGTCGTCGGGCGTTTCGACGCCTTCGGCCACGGCGGTGAGTTCCAGCCGATGCGCCAGCTCCAGCGTGGACTCGAGCACGGTGCGTTGGCTGCGGCTGCGATGCGCGGCATGCACGAAGCTGCGATCCAGCTTGAGTTCGGTGAAGGGAATGCTGGCCAGACGCTGCAGTGAGGAGAAGCCGGTGCCGTAATCGTCGATGGACAGGCCAAAACCATGCAGGCGCAAACGCGCGAGCATGCTCAGGGCATTGGCCGGTTCCACGATGGCGCTTTCGGTCAGTTCCAGCACCAGATCGGCCGGGCTTAGGCCGTTATCGCTCAGCTTGGCGCACAGTTCTTCGAGGAAATGATCTTCGCCCAACAGCCTGGGCGAGAGGTTCAATGCCAGGCTCAGAGCGAAGCCTTCGGCGCGCCACTCCACCAATTGCGCGATCGCCTTGTCGATCACCTGCTGGGTCAATGCGTGGATCAAGCCTTCGCGCTCGGCCAGGGGAATGAAGCGATCCGGCCCAATCATGTCGCCTTGTGGGCGGCGCCAGCGTGCGAGCGCTTCCACGCCGCGCAGGCGGCCGTCTTTCAGATCGAGTTTGGGTTGGTAGGCCACGCGGATTTCGCCGCGGCGCATGGCGCGATCCAGCCGCGAGGCCGCCGCGCCGCCGCTGGACATCAGCGGCGAAATCGCCACCGGCGCGAATACGCGTGCAGCGGCGGTCGGCTCCGGTTCGCAATCCAGGATGGTGGCCAGGTCCTGCAGGTTCATCGGTTTTTCGATGCCGCCGAGCACGCGTACGCCGGCGCTGCGGCTGAGTTGCATCACTGCATCGATCAAGGCGCTGCCGCGTTGCGACACCACCACCACCGGCACGCTGTATTTGCCGCGCGCCAGCGCGTCGAGTAGCTGTACGCCGTCCATGCCCGGCATTTCAAGATCCACCAGCAACAGTGAAGGCGCATCGGCACGTGTCAGCCACTCCAGCGCCGTGTGTCCGTCGACTGCACCATCGACCACGCCGGCGCCGAGCTGGCGGCACAGCGCCATGGCGTGTTCGCGCTGGACCACGCTGTCGTCCACGACCAGGACCGGGCCGGTCAGCTTGCAGTTGCAGGAGAGAAGGGCAGGGCGCATGGGAGTCCTTATGTGCATGCGTTAGGTCAGGCCGCCAGTTCGGCGGGCGGGAGCTGGGCAAGCGCGTCGTTGCCCAGCACGGCATCGGCATCGAGCAGGATCACGAAGCGTTCGCCGATCTTGCCCATGGCATGGATGAAGTCGCGCGCGATGCCGGCGCCGAAGCTGGGCGTGTCGACGATGTCCGACGGTGCGATGTCCAGCACTTCGCTGACCGCATCCACCAACAGCCCGAGCACCTGATGCACCTCGCTGTGCGCGATCTCCACGACCACGATGCAGCTGCGCTTGGTGATCGCGCTGGTATTGCGGCCGAAGCGCTGCTGCAGATCCACCACCGGCACCACCGCTCCACGCAGATTGATCACCCCGCGTAGCGCGGGCGGCATCATCGGTACGTCGGTGGGGACGCGGTACTCGATGATTTCCTTGATGCCCAGGATGCCCAGGCCGAACATTTCCCCACCCAGCAAAAACGTGAGGTATTGCTGCGGTGCCGTCGATGGCGGCAGTTCGTGGTTGGCTGCGGTGTGCGCGTGCATCGTCGGCTCCTCAGAAGCTGGCGAATTGCGATTCGTCGATCGCGTCGGCAGTCGCGGCCACCGCGCTGATCTTGCGCACGTTGGTGCGTCGCGGCGGCGCGCTGCTCACAGCGGCCGGCGCGTGCGCTGCAATCCGACGCGGCCCCTGCCTGTTGCTACCCGATACGGCGCCGCGCCCGCCATTGCCCAGCCGGAAGAAGCCCATGAGCTGCTGCAACTGTTCGGCTTGTGCGCTCATTTCCTCCGAGGTGGCAGCCAGTTCTTCGGCATTGGCCGCAGCCGATTGCGTGGTCTGGTTCAACTGGCCCACGGCGGTATTGATCTGACTGACACCAGCGGTCTGTTCTTCGGACGCGGCGGCGATTTCCTGGACCAGGTCGGAGGTGCGGCGGATCGAAGGCACCATCTCGCCGAGCACGCGGCCCGCACTTTCGGCCAGCTCCACGCTGGATTCGGCCACTTCGCCGATTTCCTGCGCGGCGATCTGGCTGCGCTCAGCCAGCTTGCGCACTTCGGCGGCCACCACGGCAAAGCCCTTGCCGTGTTCGCCGGCGCGCGCCGCTTCGATGGCGGCATTGAGCGCGAGCAAGTTGGTCTGGTACGCGATGTCGTCGATGATACCGATCTTCTTGGCGATGTCCTTCATTGCCGTCACGGTGGCGCGGACGGTGTCGCCGCCATCGGCCGCTTCGCTGGCCGCCTTGGCCGCCATGCTGTCGGTCACACGTGCGTTTTCGGTGTTCTGTGCGATGGAGGCAGTCATCTGCTCCAGCGATGCACTGGTTTCTTCCACCCCGGCCGCCTGTTCGCTGGCCGCCTGGGCAAGCGCCTGTGCAGTGGCGCTGACTTCTTCGGATGCGCTGGCCAGGTTTTCGGCGTTGCGGTTGACCTCATCGACGATTTCGGTCAACCGGCTCATGGTGGTGTTGACGTAACGCTGCATGTCGGCGAACGCGCCTTCGTAACGGCCTTCCACAGTGTGGGTGAGGTCGCCATCGGCCATCGCACCCATGACCTGAATCACTTCGGAAATGCTGCGCAGATTGCCGCGCGCCCGTTCCACGGTCTCGTTGATGAAGGCCTTCTTGCCCGGCAGCTGCGCCAGCGGCGCATCGAAGTTGCCGCGGCCGAATTCGGCCACCACGCCCATCGCCAGTTTTTTCACCGCGATGTGCGCGCCGACCATCTGGTTGATGCCCAGCGCCATGCTGCGGAAGTCGCCATCGAAGCGAGCGCTGTCGATGACCACATCGATATCGCCGGCTTCGTGTTCGGCCGACATGTGGTTGATCTCGGCGATCAGGCCGGTGAGGTTGCCGCGCACCTGATCGATGGTCTCGTTGATGAAGCGCTTCTTGCCCGGCAGCTGCGGCAGTTGTGCGGTGAAGTTGCCGCGGCCGAACTCGGCCACGCAGGCGATGGCCTGTTTCTTGACCGCGATGTGGCTGGCCACCATCGCATTGATGCCTTCGGCCATGCGACGGAAATCGCCGGTGAAGCGCTGGGTATCGATGACCACATCGATGTCGCCGGAATCATGCTCGGCCGACATGCGGTTGACCTCGGCGACCAGGCCGGTGAGGTTGCCGCGGATCTGATCGACCACCTCGTTGATGAACGCCTTTTTGCCCGGCAGGCGCTCGAGTTCCGCAGAGAAATTGCCGCGGCCAAACTCGGCCACGCAGGCCATCGCCTGTTTTTTCACTGCGATATGGCTGGCGACCATGCGGTTGATGCCCTCGCCCATGGTGCGGAAGTCGCCATCGAAGCGGGCGACGTCGATGCGTACATCGATGTCGCCCGCATCGTGTTCGCGCGAGACGCGATTGATCTCTTCGTTGACGTGGCGGATGCCGCTCTGCACCTTGCGCAGCCCGCGCAGGACATCGCCGGCCTGCTCGTCGCGCACTTGCGGCAGGGTGACATCGAAGTTGCCGCGCGAGAACGCGTCCAACGTGGTGGTGGCCAACCCCAGCGACGCACTGGCGATGCGGATTGCCCAGACCAGCAAGGCGCCGCTGATCAGTGCAGCAATGACGCTGGTACCCAGCAGGGCGGCGTGCGACAGCGTCAGCGCAACGCCGGCGGCGACCACGACAACGGGCAATGCGACGGCAAGCGCGGCGGTAAACCACAACTGCGTAGCGATAGGCAGACGGTGTGACATGGCGATG
The DNA here is from genome assembly GCF_002846205.1 of Xanthomonas prunicola. GTDB lineage: Bacteria > Pseudomonadota > Gammaproteobacteria > Xanthomonadales > Xanthomonadaceae > Xanthomonas > Xanthomonas prunicola. The sequence continues at coordinate 261,184 of NZ_PHKV01000001.1, read as the reverse complement.
GTTTCCAGGGGTCAGGTAACGACAAACGACGCGATGTGTACGGCAGCGGTGGTGCGAGCGCTCAGGCCGCCAACGCGTCCTGGTTGGGGTGCAATTGCTGAATCAGGCTGGGCACATCCAGAATCAGCGCGACATCGCCGCTGCCCAGGATGCTCGACCCACTGATGCCTTTGACCTGTGCGAAAACCTTGGACAGCGGCTTGATCACCGTCTGCCATTCGCCCAGCAAGGTGTCCACCACCAGGCCGAAGCGCTGCGCGCCCTGGCGGATCACCACGATGCTTTCGCGCGGCGGGGTCTTGCCGCCCAGCGCGAACAACTCGCGCAGGCGGACATACGGCAATACGCTGCCGCGCAGGTCGATGTAGTCGCTGGTGTAGTCGGGCGTGAACTCCACGCATTCCTCCACCACATCCAGCGGCACCACGAAAACCGATTTGCCCACGCCGACCTGGAAGCCGTTGATGATGGCCAGCGTCAGCGGCAGGCGTACCGAGATGGTGGTGCCCAATCCGGCAGCGCTGTCGATCTCGACCGTGCCGCGCAGCGCAGTGATATTGCGCTTGACCACATCCATACCGACGCCGCGCCCGGACAGGTTGGTGACCTTTTCTGCGGTGGAAAAGCCCGGTTCGAAGATCATTGCGAACACTTCGCGGTCGCTGAGTTGGCGGCCGGGTTCGATCAGGCCCCGTTCGAGCGCCTTGGCCAGGATGCGGTCGCGGTTCAAACCGCCGCCGTCATCGGTGATCTGGATAACGATGCTGCCGGAGTCGTGATACGCGTTGAGCCCAACGGTGCCGCGTGCGGGCTTGCCACGTGCAACGCGCACGTCTGCCGGCTCGATGCCGTGATCCATCGCATTGCGCACCAGATGGGTCAGGGGGTCGCCGATCTTTTCCACCACCGACTTGTCCAGCTCGGTGTCTTCGCCGGCCACCACCAGGGCGATGTCCTTGCCCAGTTCGCGCGCCACATCGTGCACCACGCGCTGGAAGCGGCTGAAGGTGCCGCCGATCTTGACCATGCGCAGCTGCAACGCGCTTTCGCGCACGTCTTCCACCAGGCCGGCCAGGATCGAGGCCGATTCCAGCAATTGCGCATCGCCGGTGCGTTGCGCATTGGCATTGGTGCTGCTGACCGCGATGATGAGTTCGCCGACCAGATCGATCATGCGATCGAGCTTGTCGGCATCCACGCGGATCGAGCGCGCATCGTTGTTGCGTCCGCCGGCGTCAGGCGCATTGCGGACCGGCGCCAATGCGGCATTTGCCGCGTTGGGGACGGCGGCAAGCGCGCCGGCCGGCGCTGCGGCAATCATCGGCTCGCTGACCAGCAGCGTGGCAGCATCGGTCGGTGCCGGCACTGAGGCGATGTCCAGGTCGCAATCGTCGCGAACGAATTCGAATACGTCTTCGATCGCGGCGCGGTCGGCGTCGCTGCGTAGCAGGATCTGGAAACCGAGGTAATTGGCTTCCGGGTCGAGTTCTTCAAACCGTGGCAACTGGCTGTAGTCGGTACCGATCGATTCCACCGAGCCCAGGCCGCGCAGATTGCGGATCAACTTGAGCGGGGAGTTGCCGAAGCGCAGCGCATCGGCGAAGAGCTTGAGCGAGATGCGCCAGTAACCGCTCTGTTTTTCAGGGGGGCTGTGCTGGATGGCGGCGGCGGTGACGCCGCAGGCGCTGCTTTGCAAGTAAGTCTGCAATTGCGCCAGCAGCGGCTCGGCTTCGGCAGCCAAGGCGGCCGGGTCGGCATGGCTCGGGTCTGCGGCGGTTTCCACCAAGGCATGGATATGGTCGCAGCACACCAGCAACAGCCCGATCAGTTCCGAGCTCAGGGGCAGCGCTTCGTCGCGTACCAGATCCAGCACGCTTTCCACCACATGGGTGAAGCCGACCAGCTGCGGCAGGTCGAACAGACCGCCGGACCCCTTGATGGTGTGCGCCGCGCGGAAGATGGCATTGACCGCATCTGGCGAGGATTCGCCACGCTCGGCTTCGAGCAAATGGCGTTCCATGTCTTCGAGCAGATCCCGGCTCTCGGCCAGGAAGGTTTGCATCAGTTGGTTCATGTCCATGCGCGCGTCACCGGTCCGTTAGTGAATGTGTTCGCCGAGACCGGCGACCGCATGCGGGTACAGCGCTTCGAGCAGGCCGAGCAGCTCGATCACATCGACCACCGCACGGCTGGAATCGGTCAGCGAAAACGGCCGTCCATCGGCCTGGATCGCCTGCTTGGTGGCCAGCAACAACTGCAGGCCGGTGGTGTCGATTTCGCTCACCGCCGCCAGATCCAGATGCACGCCGCCCGGATGCGCCAACGCCGGCAGCAACAGCGGCTTGAGTTCGGCAGCGCGACGAATGGTCATCTCGCCCTCAAGGGCAAGCGTCAGCGGCGCGGGCAGATCGGGAGACGGAGTGTTCATTGGTGCCTCGGGCGATGGCGCACGGTGGGTGCGATGACGCGGGGAGAAGGGCGCGGTGGCATGGCGCTGCGTGGTATTGCCCTGCACGCAGAGTCATGCCGGTCTATGCAGGTATCGGCGCCTAGCTGGAATATTTAGGGCAAATTCAGCCGAATGACGGAAATGCGAAATCCTCAGCAGTTTTTGAATTAACTGCTCAGGTTTGTCGCAAGCAGGCTCATAAGGCGTTTGTCCCGCACCGTCCCGGGACAGGACACGCGCGTCTCAAACACGGCAGAGCGGTGGGCATCGGGCAAGGGCAAGGGGTGCGAGCCCATTGCGGGTGATGCAGGTCGGCGCGCTATCGGAAATGTCGCGCACCCACGTCATGCAGTGGGTGGCGCTTGCCTGCCGGCACGGCGTGGGGTGTTGTCGAGTCTGTTGCAACGCCGTCAAACGCGGCGCTGCGCTTCAGCCTGGTGCCAGCGCAGCCAGCAAACCGCGTGCGGCATTGAAGCGATCCGCACCTTCGGGCAGCGGCAGCTTGATGCGCAGTTTGTCCGGGCCGTCCATGGTGTAGATCTTCGGCTGCTTCTGGATCATCTGGATGATGGTCATCGGATCGATCGCTGGCTTGGCTTCGAACACCAGCCGCCCACCGTTTTCGCCCAGATCCAGCTTGCGCACGCCCAACGCATTGGCTTGCAGCTTGAGCTCGGCAATCGCGAACAGGTGCTTGACCGGGTCTGGCAGCAAGCCGAAGCGGTCGATCATCTCCACCTGCAATTCGCGCAACGCCTCGGGATCGCGCGCGCTGGAAATGCGTTTGTACAGTGTCAGGCGCGTATGCACGTCGGGCAGATAATCCTCGGGAATCAGCGAGGCCACGTGCAGCTCCACCTCGGCGCCGCGCGCTTCTTCGCCGGCATCCAGGTCGGGCAGCTTGCCCTGGCGGATGCTGCGCACCGCGCGCTCAAGTAGCTCGGTATAGAGGCTGAAACCGACTTCGGCCATCTGCCCGCTCTGGTCTTCGCCCAACAATTCGCCGGCACCGCGGATTTCCAGATCGTGCGTTGCCAGGGTAAAGCCGGCGCCGAGCTCGTCCATGGAGGCGATCGCCTCCAGGCGCTTTTCTGCATCGGAGGTCATCGAACGGCGGTCCGGCACCACCAGGTACGCGTAGGCGCGGTGATGCGAGCGACCGACGCGGCCGCGCAACTGATGCAACTGCGCCAATCCAAATCGATCGGCACGATTGATGATGATGGTGTTGGCGTTGGGAATGTCGATGCCCGATTCGATGATCGTGGTCGACAGCAGCACATTGAAGCGCTGCTTCTGGAAATCCAGCATCACCCGTTCCAGCTCGCGCTCGGGCATCTGCCCATGCGCAATGCCGATGCGTGCTTCCGGCACCAGTTCCGAAAGATCGCGCTGCATGCGCACGATGCTTTCCACGTCGTTATGCAGGAAATACAGCTGACCACCGCGGCTGAGTTCGCGCTGGAAGGCTTCGCGCAGCAGCGTGTTGTCCCAGGCAGTAATGAAGGTCTGCACCGCCAGGCGGTTTGGCGGCGGGGTGGCAATGATCGACAGATCGCGCAGGCCGGCCATGGCCATATTGAGCGTGCGCGGAATCGGTGTGGCGGTGAGCGTGAGCAGATGCACGTTGGCGCGCATCGCCTTGAGCGCTTCTTTCTGCCGCACGCCGAAGCGTTGTTCTTCGTCGACGACGACCAGCCCGAGATCCTTGAACTTCACGTCCGGCTGCAGCAGACGATGCGTGCCGATGATCACGTCGATATCGCCGCTGGCGACCTTCTCCAGTTCTGCCTTGATTTCCTTGGTGCTCTTGAAGCGCGACAGCACTTCCACCTTCATCGGGTAATCGGCGAAACGGTCGCGGAAATTGCGGTAATGCTGTTCGGCCAGCAGCGTGGTGGGCACCAGCACCGCGACCTGCTTGCCGGCGCTGGCGGCAGCGAACGCTGCGCGCACCGCCACTTCGGTTTTGCCGAAGCCGACGTCGCCGCAGACCACACGGTCCATTGGTTGGCTGCTGCCCAGATCGCGCAGCGTGGCGTCGATGGCGGCAAGCTGGTCGGTGGTCTCTTCGAACGGGAACCCTGCCGCAAACGGTTCGTACATCGCCCGGTCCACTTGCAGCGCCAGACCCGCACGCGCGCGTCGACGTGCCTGGATTTCCAGCAGTTCGGCAGCGACATCGCGGACCTTCTCGGCCGCCTTGCGTTTTGCCTTGGTCCATTGCTCACCGCCCAGCGAATGCAACGGCGCAGTTTCGGCCGAGGCGCCCGAGTAACGGCTGATCAGGTGCAGCTGCGCCACCGGCACGTACAACCGGTCGCCCTTGGCGTATTCGATTTCCAGAAACTCGCCGGGCATCCCGCCGGCATCGAGCACGATCAGGCCGCGGTAGCGGCCCACACCGTGGTCTTCGTGCACGATCGGCGCGCCTTCGGACAACTCGCCCAGGTCGCGGATGATCGCTTCCGGCTCGCGTCCGACCCGGCGCGTGCGGCGCGGCTGATTGGCGCGCTCCGGGAACAGTTGGCGCTCGGTGAGCAGCGCAATCTGCGGTTGATCCAGCGCAAAGCCGTCTTCGAGCGGCGCCACCGTAATGCCGAAGCGCAGCTTGCCCGCCAGGAACGCGGGCACGTCGGCAACCACCTCAGGCTTCAATTGCGCGGCGGCGAGCACTTCCATCAAGGCTTCGCGACGGCCGGCCGAATCGGCCGCCACCAGCACGCGGCCCGGGTAATGGCTCAGGAACGCCGCCAGCGCCTGGCCGGCTGGTGCGTCCTTTGCAGCCACCGGCAGCGGCGGCAAGGGGTGGTCGCCGAGCGGGGCGGCTTCGTCGATGCGCGCATGATCGCTGGCCCATACTTCCACACGCGCCAGCTTGTTAAGCCGCTCGCGCAGCGCATCCGGCGATTGGTATAACTCGTCCGGCGGCAGCAGCGGGCGCTCGACATCGTGGCGGCGCTGTTCGTAGCGGTTCTGCGCCTGCGCCCAAAACGTATCGGCGGCATTGGACATGCCGGTGGCAATCACCGGCAGTACGCGCTTGTCCAGATAATCGAACAGTGTTGCGGTCTTGGCGAAGAACATCGGCAGGTAATACTCGATGCCCGATGGCGCCAGTCCGGATTTGAGATCCTGATACAGCGCGCTGCGCCGGGTATCCACGTCGAAGCGTTCGCGCAGGCAGGCCAGTACGCGTTCAACGCTGGCATCGTCCATCGGCACTTCGCGGCCGGGCAGCATCTTGACCGCGTCCACCTTGTCGAGCGAGCGCTGCGATTCGGGGTCGAACACGCGGATCGAGTCGATATCCTCATCCAGCAACTCGACGCGCAATGGCGTGTCCGCGCCCATCGGGAAGACATCGAGCAGGCCGCCGCGCACGGCAAAGTCGCCCGGGTCCATCACCTGCGGCACATTGCGATAGCCAGCGCTTTCCAGGCGGCGTTTTTCCGCATCCAGATCCAGCCGCTGGCCGACGGTGAGATCGAAACTGCCGCCGACGATGTAACTCAGTGGCGCCAGCTGCTGCAGCAAGGTCTGCACCGGCACGATCACCACGCCGCGGGTCAGGCCGGGCAGGCGGTGTAGGGCGGCCAGGCGTTGGCTGATGATTTCCGGGTGCGGACTGAACTGGTCGTAGGGCAGGGTTTCCCAATCGGGAAATGGCACCACCGGCAGCGCAGAATGTTCGCCGAGCAAGGCATGCAGATCGGCTTCGATCTGGTGTGCGCTCTGGTTATCGCGTGCGATCACCAGCAGCGGGCCGGCATGCGCCTCGGCTGCCCGGGCAATCGACCACGCCAGCGCAGTCGGAGAGGACGGAGCGCGCCAGTAGGCGCGGAGCTGGCCAGACTTGGGCAGCGGCGGGGAGGGGAAGGTAGGCGACGGCATCAGCCCATAATTTTATCAGAGCCCCTGCCGTGGCCGGTCCATCTGATGTGAACGGCGGCTCCGGGCGTGCGCGCGGCAGGGCGCACAGGGGGCTATCGCGACGTAACCCGTGCGGAGTCTGGAGGTCCGCCGCCGCGCTGCGTGTCGACTACGCGGCCCTCGCCGCTCACGGGACACGCCGTGAACCCGTCCATGGGGGCGCGTTGGCGGCATTCATGCCGCCAACGGTCCCGCAGCGGTGAGGACACCGCGCTAATAGGGTGGGCTGGCTGCCAGACGAGAGCGGCTCATTGCACCTGGAAGGACGTACTTACAGTGAGTCCTGCAATGGTGAGCGGTCAGGGACCGCAGCAAACCACCCGCCAAGCCGCAGTTTCGAGTCCCACATCCCGAATTCCCCACCCCGGCAACTCAGGCATCCAGCTCCAGCACCATCCGTACCAGCTCCGGCGAATCCGGGTGCGCCTGCGGTTTGAAGCCCAGCGACTCGGCCAGCTGCAGCATCGGCAGGTTGCTCTGCAGGACATCGCCGAACAGACAATCCAGATATTTGCGCCGCGCCCATTTGACCAACTTGCGCATCAACTGCCGCCCCAGTCCCTGGCCGGCGACGAAGCTGCTGACCAGGATGGTGTATTCGGCCTGGCGGGTGCCTGGCACCAGCGCTGCGCGGGCGACCGCACCCACCAGCGCTTCGCCCGGTGGCAATTGCTCGGCGGCGACCAGCACGATCTCGCTCTTGGGGTTGGGGTGGGTCAGGCGCTGCACCATCTCCGGGGTGATTTCGGCGGAGGAGCGCACGAAGCGCGCGCGAATTTCCTCCGGTCCCAACAGGCTGAAGGCCCCCTGCAGCGGCGGACCATCCTCGGGACGGATCGGACGGAGCAGAAGGGTGCGGCCATTGGGCAGGCTGAAGTTTTCATGCCAGGGAGGCATGCGATTGCGAATGGCCATGACCGGTGTTCCTTAAAGATCGGAAGATTCTGGCACCAGCCCGGCGCGCAACCGTGAATGAATCCGGTGTGCTGCCGGGGGCCGACTGGAGATGGCAGTGCTTCCCACTGAACTGTAACGAGCGGAGCCGTGAGCCGGTCGTGAGCGTGGGGCAGCGCAGCATGGCTGAGGAGTCACCAACGCGCGGCCTGGCCGCCAGACATTTGAAACGAGGCCTTCCGCACGCGCGGCCTTGGGTGCAGCGCCCGGTTGTGAACGCTGCGCTGACGGTGCGCGCAGCAACGACATGCCAGCAACCAAGCGCGCGGCCCAACGCACTGCGCCAGTGCACCGGAAACACCTGCGTACCCGCACTCCACACCCGCAGCGACGGGTGTGCTGCGGGTGTACCGACTCAGCCGTCCTGGCGCAGCCACTCCAGCCGGGTCGAGGCGCCGGGCTCGCCGAGATGCTGCTTGAGGACCGGCAACGCGGGCGCCAGCACCTGGTCGAACTGCCAGGGGGCATTGACGATCAGCAGCCCGCTGCCGGTCAGGCGCAGCGGCGAGTCATCCGGTCGTACCTGCAACTCGGCGACCAGCACCGACTTGGCCGGCAGCGTGGCGGCTTTGCGCATGAACGGCTGCAGGCTACGGCGCAGCTTGATCGGGTACCACACCATGCAGATCGCCTGCGGCCAGCGCGCCAGCGCCTCGCGCACGCTGTGGATGATCTGCTGGTACTCGGCGTCCTGCGATTCGTACGGCGGGTCGATCAGCACCAGCCCGCGGCCGATCTTGGTCTCGCCCGCCCGCGGCGGCAGGAAGGCGCGGATCGCGGCATAGCCGTCGCCGGCATGCACGCGCACCCGGCTGTCCCTGGCGAATAAGCCCTTAAGGGCGTCGGCTTCGTCCGGCTGCAGTTCGCAGAATGCCATGCGGTCCTGCTCGCGCAGCGCCTGCGCGGCCAGCAGCGGCGAGCCGGGGTAGTAATTGAGCTGAATGCCGGCCGTGGTGCGCGTAGGCTTCTGGCCGGGTGTAGCCGGGCGGGCGACGGACTGGTTGTCGGCCTGCACCGCGCGCAGGTAGCGCTCAACCACCTCTGGCAAGGTCGCTTCGGCCATCAACCGCATCACGCCGGCATCGGCTTCGTTGGTCTTGCGGCTCTCTTCGCCACCGAGTTGGTAGCGCCCGCGCCCGGCGTGGGTATCGAGCACGAAGAACGGGGTGTCCTTGCGCTTGAGGGTGTCGATCAGGGCAAGCAGGGCGATGTGCTTGAGCACGTCGGCATGGTTGCCGGCATGGAAGGCGTGGCGATAGTTCATCGCGGCAGTGTAGAGGCTGCGGCAGGGTTTGTTGCGGCTCGTCGCAGGGTGGGCCGGCGCAGACGCACTGTGGCGGCATCGGGATGTTGCGCGCCGTTCGCGCAACGCCTCGCCCTGTAGGCGGTGCCCGCATGCCGTTATGCTGCGCGGCATGTCCGAGTCTCCTGCCCGCGTGCTCGTCGTCGAAGACGAAGCGGCCATTGCCGATACCGTGCTCTACGCGCTGCGCAGCGAGGGCTATGCACCTGAGCACTGCCTGCTGGGTCGCGATGCGCTGGCGCGGCTGCGCGCCGATCCGGCCGATGTGGTGGTGCTCGATGTGGGCCTGCCGGACATCAACGGTTTCGAGGTCTGCCGCACGCTGCGCAGTTTCAGCGAGGTGCCGGTGATTTTTCTGACCGCGCGCAACGACGAAATCGACCGCGTGCTCGGGCTGGAATTAGGCGCCGACGACTACATGGCCAAGCCGTTTTCGCCACGCGAACTGGTGGCGCGGGTGCGCGCGCGCCTGCGCCGACGCAACGTGGGCGCGGTGGTCGAATCGGGCTGGCAGCCGCACGGCGCATTTGCCATCGACCGCGACGGCAGCCGCATCCGCTACGGCGAGACGTTGCTGCCGCTGACCCGCTACGAGTACGCGCTGCTGGCGGCATTGCTGCAGCGCCCTGGCGCGATCCTGAGCCGTGCGCAACTGATGGACCGCGGCTGGGACGCCAGCGCCGACAGTGCCGACCGCACCGTCGACACCCACATCAAGACGCTCCGCGGCAAGTTGCGCCTGGCCGGCGTACCGGCCGATCCGATCCGCACCCACCGTGGCCTTGGTTACGCGCTGGAGGTGTAGGCATGTTGAGATCGGCGAACAAACCGACGGCGCATCCGCCAGGCAGGCGCGGCCGGTGCTCGGAATCGGCATGGACCACGCGCCACTGCGGTTCTAAGTGCGCTGCCCATCCCCGCCCAACGACTGCTCGCTACCTGTGGTCAGCCGCGCTTGGCGACCTGAGCGAGGCCGCGCGCTGACATGCGGCTCGGTCTCAAGCTGTTTCTGGGCTTCTTCCTGATCGTGGGTCTGGCCGCGTTTTTCGTGATGCGCGTGTTCGTCAACGAGGTCAAGCCAGGCGTGCGCCAGGCAATGGAATCCACCCTAGTGGATGCGGCCAATGTCTTGGCGGAAATCGCCAGCAGCGAACTGGCTGCCGGCACGCTGGCCGATGGGAGCTTCGCGCGCAACGTGGCCAGGGCGCAGCAGCGCGATCCCAAGGCGCGGGTATGGCGCTTTCGCAAGAACAATGTGGATTACCGCGTCACCGTGACCGATGCGCGCGGGGTGGTGGTGTTCGATTCGTTGGGCCGCGACGTCGGTCGCGACAATTCGCGCTGGAACGATGTCTACCGCACCTTGCGCGGCGAATACGGCGCACGTTCCAGCCCGGAAATCGATGGCGACCCCACCGCAACGGTGATGCACGTGGCCGCACCGATCTACGCACCGGACGACCCGAAGACGCTGATCGGCGTGCTGACCCTGGCGCAGCCCAACCGCAGCATCGACCCGTTTATCGAAGCCAGCCAGCGCAACATCCTGCAACGCGGCGCCTGGCTGATCGGCATTTCTGCGTTGATCGGCATTTTGATGACCTGGTGGTTGATGCGCGGCATCGGCAGGCTCAATCGCTATGCGCAGGCGGTGAGCGCCGGCATCCCGGTGCCGCCACCCAAACCGCGTGGCGATGAAATCGGCGATCTGGGCCAGGCGCTGGAGTCCATGCGTCGCAAGCTGGAAGGCAAGGCCTACGTGGAGCAATACGTGCAGTCGCTGACGCACGAAATGAAAAGTCCGCTGGCGGCGATTCGCGGTGCATCGGAGCTGCTGACCGAGCCACTGCCGGAAGCCGATCGCCAGCATTTCGTGGCCAGTATCCGCGCGCAGGAGCAACGGCTCACCGAAACCATCGACAAGCTGCTGGCGCTGGCCGAAGTGGAGCAGCATGGCTGGTTGCAGACGCGCGAACGCATCGGTCTTGGTGGGCTGCTGCAGACCGCAGCAGACGCGGTGTCGCTGCGCGCAGCGGCGGCCGGTGTGATGGTGGAGGTCGATGTAAGCGCTGCGACGTTAGGCGGTCAGGTACTCGGTGATGGCTTCTTGCTGCGTCAAGCGTTGATCAATCTGCTGGAAAACGCCATCGCGTTTTCGCCGCAGGACAGCCGTGTGCGCGTGCATGCGCAGCTGCGCGATGAACATTGGGAGTTGGCGGTCGAAGACCGCGGCAGCGGCGTGCCGGATTATGCGATCGAGCGCGTCTTCGAGCGCTTCTATTCCCTGGCACGCCCGCAGACCGGCCAGCGCAGCTCCGGTCTTGGTCTGCCCTTCGTGCGTGAGGTTGCGCGCCTGCATGGCGGGGACGTGACGCTGGGCAATCGCGACGGTGGCGGTGCGATTGCGGTGTTGCGCCTGCCGATCGGCTGAGTCGCCGGGCAGGCACTTGGAGCGGTTGGCTACCGCCGGTGGCAGCCGTGCGTCCGAGGCTGCGGCATGCGCCAGAGCACATGCCGCGCCCGCGTCAATCGCAGCGCACGGCGCGTGGCCGCGCTGTGCTAATGCACCACGTCGGCGCCGATGACGTCCTTGGCGACCACCGACCAGGACAGTTTGCCGAAGCCCTTGTTGCCCCACTCGGTGCCCCAGCTGTTTTCCACGATCAATCCTTGACTGTCGTAGCCCAGCGCGACGACGGCATGCCCGCCCAGAATCGGGCTCTTGATGTCGTAATCGACCTGATTCTTGGGCGTCAAGTCTTCAAAGCCCCGGCGCACATAGAAGCCGATCGCCACCGGCGTGGAAGAGGCGAGGGCGAGCTTGATCTGTTCGATCAAGGCGCGCCCCCCATTGCCGTTGCCCGAATACAACACGGTGTACTTGCGATACGGCGTCGGGTTCTTGGTGGCGTTGGCCTTGTCGGCAGCGGTGGGTTGGTCTTTCCAGTCGTAGTTGCCCCACGAGTAATGCTGCTCGGTGTCGATACCCTGCGCCAGCGCGACCTCCAGTGGCGCTTCCAGAGTAGAGCCTTCATCGACGCCGCCGTTGACCTGGCTATACAGATACATCGGGGCAAAGCGTGTCTGTGCCTGTTTGTTGGCGTTGGCGTACCAACCGGTCAAGGTATGCGCGGTTGCCCATGACGCACATGATCCTAGGTGGCCCTGGTCGCCCGGCGTGATCGCCCACGCAGTCAGGTCGACACTGGCAGGCAGTGGTTTGCTAACGCTTTCTGTACCGAACAACGGGGTGACCGGCTGCATCAATGACGACGGTTTCAGTCCCATTCCGTGGACTGCTGCCTGTGCGGCGGCAGTGGTCAGGCTCAGGGTGGCCAGCAGGCAAAGGGCAAGCGGACGTTGCGTGTTCATGCAAGGCAGACTCCAGGCGAAGAGGAATGCAGTCGTGCGCAGTTCTAAAACCACAGCCCAGCAGATATGCAGCCGCGACGGCGCTGATGCAGCGCACGCGGTGAAAAGTCATTGAAGAACTGCGGAACTGGAAAGCGGTAATCAACGAGGTAAGGGGCGGTTCAGGAGTGCGCACCTGCGTGTGTATCGTTACCCATGGCGACGGTGCGTGCGGCGGCAATGCGAAGCGATGCCGATCGAACGGAAGTCTGGTTTGGGCATGTAGTGCACTTTTGCAATCTGACACCTGCATTTCCTCCTTGCGTCACAATGCAGGCCGGCAGGCATCCGGGTCGCCCACTTCACATTCGCTTCAAATTCGCCTCAAACCCCCAACACCGGCGCGTCGCACCCTGGTCACCTCCCAAGACGAGGATGGCCGATGAAATCCCTGAAACTGTTATTGCGGTTCGCCACCATTGGCGGGCTGATCCTGCTGTTGCTCATTCCGCTATTGCTGATCCGTGGCGCGGTGCAGGACCGCGCGCGCTACCGCGACGAGGCCGTGGAGCGGGTGGCACAGAGCAAGGCCGGCGAGCAGCAATTCATCGCGCCTGTGCGGGTGCTGCCGTATACCGAAGATGTGCAGGTCACCGAGCCGGACGAGCAGGGCAACCAGCGCAAGGTCTGGCGCAAGCGCGAAGGGACGCTGCTGCAAACACCGCGCAGCCTGAAACTCAGTGGCGAGATGGTGCCCTCGGTAAGAGAGGTGGGCCTGTACCGGGTGCAGGTGTACTCCTGGAAAGCGACCCTGCACGCGGAATACGATCCCTTCGACTACGCGGCCGAGCCGACCCGTGTGTATGGTCAGCCGCATCTTGCGATCGGTATTTCCGACGTGCGTGGGTTGGTCGGCACGCCGCGTTTGCAGGTGGATGGCCGTGCGTTGGCACTGGAAAGCGGTGCCGGTGCATTGGCTGATCGATCGGCGGGCATCCACGCCAAACTTGGCCCGCTGGCTGACCCGGTCGCAGGCCGGCTGCAGAACGGCAACAGGGTAGACATGCAGTTCGTGCTGGATGGCACGCGCCGGCTGGCGATCGCGCCGATCGCCGACAACAACGAGATTGCGTTGCGCTCCACCTGGCAGCACCCGTCCTTTAGCGGACGCTTCCTGCCGAATGCACCGAGCATCGGGCCGCAGGGCTTCGATGCGAGTTGGTCGCTGTCGTCGCTGGCCACCGGTGCGCAGGCGCAGTTGCAGTCCAGCCATACGTCGCTGGATACGCTGGAAGTACGTCTGGTTGATCCGGTGGACGTGTATACCCAGGCCGATCGCGCCAGCAAATACGGCATCCTGTTTGTGGTGCTGACCTTTGTGGCGTTTGTGCTGTTCGAGTTGATCAAACGTTTGCCGATTCATCCCTTGCAGTACCTGTTGGTGGGCCTGGCATTGGCGATCTTCTTCCTGCTGCTGCTCAGCCTTTCCGAGCACATCGCGTTCTGGCAGGCCTATCTGATCTCCGCGGCGGCGTGTATCGGCTTGCAGTTCTTTTATCTCTCGGGCGTCTTGCGCAGTTGGGTCCGTGCGGCGGGCTTTTCGGTGATGCTCACCGCCTTGTATGCGGTGCTCTACAGCCTGTTGATCTCCGAAGACAACGCGCTGCTGATGGGCTCGTTGCTGCTGTTCGGCATCCTGGCCAGCATCATGTGGGTGACCCGCAAGCTCGATTGGTACGAGCTTGGCAATAGCCTGCGCTGAGGCCGGCATGACGGCGCATGCACAGTTCCACCGGCGGGCGCAGCGTTTGCTGCCCGCCGGTATCGATACGGTGGCGCTGCTTCCCGCAGCGCTGCCGCACTCCTGGGAAGGCTCGGCGCTGTCGGCCTTGCCGCTGCATCGCGATGGGCGCCACGGCGTGGTAGGTCTGCAGATGCATGCACGCACCGCGCAGCAGTTGCGCACCGGCGGACATGTGTTTTTGCAGGCAGCACTGCAACGCCACACGTCGCCTGGCAGCACGCGCACGCGCAGCTACGGGCCGTGGCAGAGGCTGAGCAATGGCAGCTACTGGGCACGCAGCACCGATGCGCTCCTCGGGGTGCTGCTGGGCACCGAAGAAGCAGCGGTATGGTTGTTATGGCAGCAGCCCGAGGCCGGCATTTGGAGCCATGGTCGTTGGCTGCGTTGACCGGTGGCGTTGCAGCCGCGCCAGGCTGGCTTACCATGGCCGGCATGACTGGTTCCTCCTTGAGTGTGGAGACGGTGCGCGGCACCGATGTGCTGCCGCATCTGGATGCGGTGGCGCAGCTGCGCATCGCGGTGTTCCGTGCGTGGCCGTATCTGTACGAAGGCGATGCCAGGTACGAACGCGAGTATCTGGCGGCCTATGCGGCATCGCCAGAGAGCGTCTTCGTGCTGGCACGCGATGGCGATGCGGTGATCGGTGCATCCACCGGGTTGCCGTTACTCGACGATAGCGCCGCCTTCCATGCACCGTTTCGCGCTGCCGGCATCGACCCGGTCAGCGTGTTTTATTTCGGCGAATCGGTATTGCTGCCGGCCTATCGCGGACAGGGCATCGGTCACGCATTTTTCGACCAGCGCGAAGCGCACGCACGCGCGCTGGGACGCTTTGCACTTGCGGCGTTCTGTTCGGTGGAACGCGCGCCCGACGATCCGCGCACGCCAGCCGATTACCGCACCAATGACGTGTTCTGGCGCAAGCGTGGCTACGCCCCGCAGCCCGGCATGCGGGTGCATCTGGAATGGGCAGAGTTGCAACATGGCGAGATCGACCACAGCTTGGCTGTGTGGACACGTGCGTTATCGCAGTGAGCGCGGCCACCGCCTGACAGCGACTCACACAACGGCGCGAGCAGTTTGCAGGGCAACTGCACAATGCATTCGCTAGCCGGTTTGATTCCTTCGCCACCTCGACCCAATCATCCAAAGGCCACCAGATGAAAATCGCCGTCGCCAAATACCCCATCGGCAAGCCCGTCGATTTCGCCGCGTTTGCTGCGCGCCAGTCGGCCCTGATCGGCGAGGCTGCAGCTGCCGGTGCGCGGGTGGTGGTGTTGCCCGAATATCTGTCGCTGGAGCTGGGCGCGACGTTCGACACGCCTATTTCTGCCGGCCTGCCTGAATCGCTGGCGGCCATCCAGGCGCTGCGTGGGCAATGGCTGGCGCTGTTTGCCGGGTTGGCGCAGGAACATCAGCTGCATCTGATTGCCGGCAGCTTTCTGCTGGATCTGGGGCAAGGCCGCTACCGCAATCGCAGCGACTGGTTGACGCCTGAGGGCCTGCATGGCTGGCAGGACAAGCTGCAGCTCACCGGCTTCGAAAAGGCCACCGGGCTGATCGAGCCGGGCGACGAACTGAAGGTGTTCGAACTCGACGGCATCCGCGCGGCAATTGCGATCTGCTACGACAGCGAGTTCCCTTTGCCGGTGCGTGCGCAATACGAGGCCGGCGCGCGCTTGTTGATCGTGCCCAGTTGCACCGACACCGCGGCCGGTGCCATGCGCGTACGCATCGGCTGCCTGGCGCGCGCGCTGGAAAACCGCGTGTTTGTCGCGCAATCGGTCACCGCGGGGCAAGCGCTCTGGAGCCCCGCGTTGGACATCAATACCGGCGAGGCAGCGGTGTTTGCACCGATGGATGTCGGCTTTCCCGCCGATGGCGTGTTGGCGCAGACCCAGGGCGAGACGGTATGGGCACTGGCCGAGCTGGACTTCGCTGCGTTCGAGGCCAGCCGCGCGCAGGCGCAAGTGGCCAACGACCGCGATTGGCCGGGGCAGTTGGCGGCCGATGTCGCGCGTGCCAAGCTGGCCGCGTTCGGTTGATCCATCGCCCACAGGTTCCCATGGCCAAGAAAACCCTGATTCCACATAGCGTCCGGCTCGAATTTGCACCCGGTGCGCTGGTGCACAGCAATCTATCCGGCGCCGCCTTCACCGACGACTGGCTGTGGGTGGCCGGCGACGAAGCCTGCGCGGTCGACCGGCTGCGCAAGCTCGATCCGGTACAGCGCGAGACGCTGCGCTTCGGCCAAGGGCAGAGCTTCCCGTTGGCTGACCTGCTCGACCTGCCGGGTGAAGACGGCGAGGAAGCCGACCTGGAAGGCATGGGCCTGTCGGACGGATGTCTATGGGTCGTCGGCTCGCACGGCAGCAAGCGCAAGAACGCCAAGCCTGGCCGCGACGACGCCGAAAACGCCAAGCGCCTGACGAAGTTGAAGCTCGACGGCAACCGCCGTCTGCTGGCCTGCCTGCCGATCGACTATGCGGACGACGGCACCCCGCACCTGGTACGCGAAGCCGCCGACGGCCGCCGCGCACGTCGCCTCAAGGGCGATGCCAAGCACAACCAGCTTACCGATCTGTTGGCCGATGACCCGCATTTCGGCCCGTTCCTGGAGATTCCAGGCAAGGACAACGGCTTCGATATCGAAGGCATCGTGGTCGATGGCCAGCGCTTATTGCTGGGCCTGCGCGGGCCGGTGCTGCGCGGCTGGTCGGCACTGCTGGAGATCCAGGTGGAAGCCCATGGCGACCACTTGCGCCTGGCACCGCTGGACGAGGACGGCACGCTGTTGCGGAAACACTTCCTGCAACTGGGCGGGCTGGGCATTCGCGACCTGCATTATTCCGGCGACGATCTGTACCTGCTGGCCGGCCCGACCATGGTGTTGAACGGCGAGATCCGCCTGTTCAAATGGCCGGATGCGCGTACCGTGCTGGCCGCCAACCAGGCGCCGGTGCGTTTTCAGCATGATCTGCTGGAATCTGCAGTGCTGCCACACGGCAAGGACAGCGACCGTGCCGAGGCCATCTGCAACCTGCCCAAGCAACTGGCCGGCAAGATCCCCACCTGGCTGGTGCTGTACGACGCTCCCGGCCCGGCCCGCAGTGGCGGCGATTGCGTGGTGTACGGCGACCTGCTGCGTAACCGTTGAGCCACGGACCGGGCAGGGCCTCGCCGCGCAAGGTAAAATCGGCGCACTCCCGTTTTGTCGAGCGCTCCATGGCCTGCCGCACCCGTTTTGCCCCCAGCCCTACCGGTTACCTGCACATCGGCGGCGCCCGCACCGCCCTGTACTGCTGGCTGGAGGCGCGCCACCGCGGCGGGCAGTTCGTGCTGCGTATCGAAGACACCGACCGCGAACGCAGCACCCAGGCGGCCATCGACGCCATCCTGGAAGCGATGGAGTGGCTGGGCCTGGGCTACGACGAAGGTCCGATCTACCAGACCCAGCGCGTAGCCCGCTATCAAGAAGTCGCCGAGCAGTTGCTCGCGCAGGGCAAGGCGTATTACGCCTATGAAACCCGCGAAGAGCTCGACGCCATGCGCGAGGCCGCCATGGCCAAGCAGGAAAAGCCGCGTTACAACGGCGCCGCCCGCGAGCAGAACCTGCCGTATCGCGACGACCCCAATCGCGTCATTCGCTTCAAGAATCCCATCGGCGGCACGGTGGTGTTCGACGACCTGATCAAGGGCCGCATCGAGATCGCCAACAGCGAGCTCGACGACATGGTGATCTTCCGCCCGGACGGCTTTCCCACCTACAACTTCGCGGTCGTGGTGGACGACTGGGACATGGGCATCACCGAGGTGATCCGCGGCGACGACCACATCAACAACACCCCGCGCCAGATCAATATCTATGAAGCGCTGGGCGCACCGGTGCCAAAGTTCGCGCACATGCCGATGATCCTGGACGAGCAGGGCGCCAAGCTGTCCAAGCGCACTGGCGCGGCCGACGTCATGCAGTACAAGGACGCCGGCTATCTGCCGCACGCGTTGATCAATTACCTGGCACGCCTGGGCTGGTCGCATGGCGACCAGGAACTCTTCACAGCGCAGGAATTGCTGGACCTGTTCGACGTCAAGGACGTCAATTCCAAGGCCGCGCGCCTGGACATGGCCAAGCTCGGCTGGGTCAATCAGCATTATCTGAAGACCGACGACCCGGCCAGCATCGCCCCGCAGCTGGAATATCAGCTCGCCAAGCTCGGTGTGGATCTCGCTGCCGGTCCGGCTGCCGCCGACGTGGTGGTGGCATTGCGCGAGCGCGTGCACACCTTGAAGGAAATGGCCGAAAAGGCCGTGGTCTGGTACCAGCCGCTGGAAACCTACGACGAAGCGGCGGTGATGAAGCACCTCAAGCTGGGTGCCGAGGTGCCGCTGGGCAAGGCGCGCGAGCTGCTGGCGGCAGTGGATGCGTGGAGCGTGGAGAGCGTCTCGGCCGCCCTGCACGATGCCGCTGCCGCCCTGGAACTGGGCATGGGCAAGGTCGCCCAGCCGCTGCGCGTGGCCATCACTGGTACGCAGGTCAGCCCGGACATTTCGCAGACGGTGTACCTGGCCGGACGCGAGGGTGCCTTGAAACGCATCGATGCGGCACTCATCAAGATTGGAGCGGCCTGACGCCGGAGCCTGTATGACCAAGCACACCCACGCACAAGATCTCGCCTGCACCGCACCGCATCACCACGTCGACGACGCCAACGGCTTCGTGCGCGCGGTGGAGCGCGCCTGCAGCGAACGCGGCCTGCGGCTGACGCCCATCCGCGCCAACGTGCTGCGGCTGATCGCCGACGCCGGCAAACCGGTCAAGGCCTACGAATTGCTGGACTGGGTACGCGAAGGCAAGGGCGTCGGCGCCGATGCCCCGCCCACGGTGTACCGCGCGCTGGATTTCCTGATGGCCAATGGATTCGTGCACAAGCTCGAATCGGTCAACGCCTTCGTTGCCTGCCACCACCCCAATAGCGCCCAGCACTCGGTGCCGTTCCTGATCTGCGACCGCTGCCATAGCGCGGTGGAGCTGGAAGACCGCGACGTCGTGTCGCAACTGGAAGCCCGCGCCAAGGCGCTGGGCTTCCAGCCGCAGGCGCAGACGCTGGAAGTGCATGGCTTGTGTGCGAAGTGTGCGGTGGCTGAGTAATCAGCCGCGAGGTCGCGCGCGCAGCGCGGCCTTTTCGTCGTGCTCGTGGTGCAATGCCCGGGTGCAGCACGTGTGCGATCGCAACGTGCTCAAGCGTTGGCGCAGCGTTGTTGAGTCGCTGCATGGCATGCCTTGCTGATCTGCCTGCAGAGCGCCGCACCATTGCGTGGTTCAGCAATGCAGTGATGACGCCCTACGACACTCAAGCCAGCGGTGCGGCGACGCAGCGTTGGACATCACGCCGATTGCTTGCCTAGCGCCTGCGTCCGGCACTGCTTGGCGCAGACACGCACTGCGATGCAGCGCAGTCACAAACGGCATCACGCCCTGTTCCCTGCCTCGCGGCCATACGCCGCCATGAACATCTGCACCGCACGCTGCGTCGCTTCGCGCAGGAACTCGGGCGTGGGGTCTTTGAGTGCGCCGAACAGGCAGGGCATCAGCGTTTCGGATTCAAGCAAGGCTGCGTACTGGTGGGCGGCAAGGTGGGTGTCGTCGCAGTGGAGCAGGCCGCAGTCCACTTGTGCCTGCAGGTAGTCAGCGAAGCGCTTGATACCGTCCTGTTGGCCGGCGCTGAAGTACAGTGCGCCGACCGTCGATCTGCCGGACACACCGATGATGGTCCGCCAGCTGGTGATGTTGGTCGGGGCGCACAGGAACGTGAGCACATCCTCGCCGAAGCGCTGCAAGGTCTCATCGAGGGGGCCGCTGCGTTGCGAGAGCGCATGCAGCAACGGGTCGAAATAACGGTCTGACATGTCCTTGGCAACGGCGACGAACAGCTCTTCCTTCGACGGAAAATAGCCATAGAGCGTGCGCTTGGAGCCGCCCACGCGGGCAGCGATCTGCGACATGGACGCGCCTTCAAAGCCCAGCTCGAGGAATACCTCGCTAGCCGCCTGAACGATGGCGTCGCGCTTTTCTTCGGTTCTGACCCGCATGAGGTTCTCCCAATAATTCATAAGTATACCGACAGGGCAAAAATGCTTGACGGCGACGGACGCGCTTATTAGGATACCGAACCGTACCGTTTAGATTATTCATCGCACTCCGTCGGAGACCTGCCCGTGCGTTCTCATGCCTCGTTTCGCCTGTCGTTGCTTGCTGTTGCCGTTGCCGCCACCGCTCTGCTCAGCGCCTGCGGCAGTCCGCCGGGAGGCCCGCCGCCACAGGAAGGCACCCCGGAAATGGGCGTGCTGACCGTCAAGCAGCAGCCGGTGACGCTGACCACGGAATTGCCAGGGCGCACCGTTCCGTACCTGATCGCCGAAATTCGCCCGCAAGTCGGGGGAATCATCCAATCGCGTCAGTTCACCGAAGGCGGCGACGTCAAGGCCGGGCAGACGCTGTACCAGATCGATCCGGCGACCTACCGCGCCAGCTATGCCAGCGCGCAGGCCACCCTGGCCAAGGCTGAGGCGACCCTGCGCACCGCGCAGCTCAAGGCCGAGCGCTACAAGGAACTGGCGCAGATCAAGGCAATCAGCCAACAGGAAGGCGACGACACCGATGCCGCGCTGGGCCAGGCCAAGGCCGACGTGGCGGCCGGCAAGGCCAGCGTGGAAACCGCACGCATCAACCTGGCGTTCGCCCGGCTGGACGCCCCGATCTCCGGCCGCATCGGCCGCTCCAGCGTGACGCCCGGTGCGCTGGTAACCGCCAACCAGGCCACTGCGCTGACCACCATCCAGCAGTTGGACCCGATCTATATCGACGTCACCCAGCCCAGCAGTGCGGTGTTGCGCCTGCGGCAGGCGATGGCGCGCGGCGATCTGGAACAGGCCGGCGACGGCGCGGCCAAGGTGTCGCTGCTGCTGGAAGACGGCAGCACCTATCCGCTGCAGGGCCACCTGGCGTTCTCCGATGTCACCGTCGACCAGAACACCGGCTCGATCACCTTGCGCGCGGTGTTCCCGAACCCGAATGCGGAGTTGTTGCCGGGCATGTATGTGCGCGCGGTGCTGCAGGAAGGCATCAAGGAGCAGGGCGTGCTGGTGCCGCAGCAGGCGGTGTCACGCAACGGTGCGGGCAAGCCCACGGCGTTTGTCGTCGGTGCCGACCACAAGCTGCAGCTGCGCGTGCTGGACACCGACCGCGAGGTGGGCGACCAATGGCTGGTGCGTAGCGGCCTGACGCCCGGCGATCAATTGGTGGTCGAAGGCGTGTCGCGCGCGCGCGCTGGCATCGCGGTCAAGACCGTGCCGTGGCAGCCCAAGGCCACACCCGCCACCGGCAATCCTGCCGGTCCTTCCGCCCCGACCGCACCGCGTGCGGCCAACTGAGGCGGGATCACACGTCATGGCACGTTTCTTTATCGATCGTCCGATCTTCGCCTGGGTGTTGGCCATCATCGTGATGCTGGCCGGCATCCTGTCCATCGCCACCTTGCCGATTGCGCAATACCCCAGCATCGCACCGCCCGCCGTCGCTATCACCGCCAACTACCCGGGCGCTTCGGCGCAGACGCTGGAAGACACGGTCACCCAGGTCATCGAGCAGAAGATGAAGGGGCTGGATCACCTCAGCTACATGGCCTCCACCAGCGAATCCAGCGGTGCGGTGACCATTACCCTGACCTTCGAAAACGGCACCGACCCGGACACCGCGCAGGTGCAGGTGCAGAACAAGTTGTCGCTGGCCACGCCGTTGTTGCCGCAGGAAGTGCAGCAGCAAGGCGTCACGGTGACCAAGTCGGCCACCAACTTCCTCAACGTGCTGGCCTTTACGTCGGAAGACGGCAGCATGAGCGATTCGGACCTGTCCGATTACGTGGCGGCCAACGTGCAGGAAACCATCAGCCGTGTCGAAGGCGTGGGCGATACCACCTTGTTCGGTTCGCAGTACGCGATGCGGGTCTGGATGGACCCCAACAAGCTGAGCAATTTCAGCCTCACGCCGGTGGATGTGCGCAACGCGATCCAGGCGCAGAACGCGCAGATTTCGGCCGGCCAGTTGGGTGCCTTGCCGGCGGTGGCCAACCAGCAGCTCAATGCCACCATCACCGCGCAGACACGGCTAAAAACGGCTGGAGAGTTCGAAAATATCCTGTTGCGCACGCAGGCCGATGGCTCGCAGGTGCGCTTGCGCGATGTGGCGCGGATCGAGCTCGGCAGCGAAAGCTACAACACGGTGGGCCGCTACAACGGCAAGCCGGCGGCCGGTCTGGCGATCAAGCTGGCGACCGGTGCCAATGCGCTGGACACGGTACGCGCGATCGACAAGAGCCTGGAAGAACAAGAGAAGTTTTTCCCGCCAGGCATGAAGGTGCAAAAGCCGTACGACACCACACCGTTCGTGCGCATCTCCATCGAGCAGGTGGTACACACCCTGGTGGAAGCAGTGTTGCTGGTGTTTTTGGTGATGTATCTGTTCCTGCAGAACTTCCGCGCCACGTTGATCCCGACCATTGCGGTGCCGGTGGTGTTACTGGGCACGTTCGGTGTGCTTGCGGCCTTTGGTTTCACCATCAATACCTTGACCATGTTCGCGATGGTGCTGGCGATCGGCTTGCTGGTGGACGATGCGATCGTGGTGGTGGAAAACGTCGAACGCGTGATGGGCGAGGAACAGTTGTCGCCCAAGGAAGCCACGCGTAAATCGATGGACCAGATCTCCGGCGCGCTGATCGGCGTGGCGTTGGTGCTGGCGGCGGTGTTCGTGCCGATGGCGTTCTTCTCCGGTTCGACCGGTGTGATTTACCGGCAGTTCTCGATCACGATTGTGTCGGCAATGACCTTGTCGGTGCTGGTGGCGATGATCCTCACCCCGGCCTTGTGCGCCACCTTGCTCAAGCCTGTGCACAAGGGCCACGGCCTGGCGACCACCGGGTTCTTCGGTTGGTTCAACCGCCTGTTCGATCGCGGCAACACCGGCTACCAGGGCGTGGTGCGGCACATGCTGGGCAAGGGCTGGCGCTACATGCTTGCCTACGCGGCACTGCTGGCCTTGGTGGTGTTTGGCTTCATGAAGTTGCCGGTGGGCTTCTTGCCGGACGAAGACCAGGGCACGTTATTCGTCCTGGTGCAGTTGCCGCCCGGCGCCACGAATGCGCGCACCAGCGATGTGCTCAAGCAGGTGGAGCACCACTTCATGGTCGATCAGAAAGACTCGGTAGCCGGCATCTTTGCAGTGACCGGTTTCAGCTTCGCCGGTAGTGGCCAGAATACCGGTCTGGCATTCGTCAAGTTGCGCCCGTGGGATGAGCGTACCGGCAAGGGTCAGAGCGTCACCGAGGTGGCGGCGAAGGCGAGCGCATTTTTCGCCGGCATCCGCGATGCCAGGGTGTTCGCGTTCGCACCGCCAGCCGTGTCGGAGTTGGGCAATGCCACCGGCTTCGATCTGATGTTGCAGGACCGCGCCAATCTGGGTCATGCAGCCTTGATGCAGGCGCGCGATCAACTGCTGGCCGAACTGTCGCAAGACAAGCGGCTGGTGGCGGTGCGCCCGAACGGGCAGGAAGACACCCCCGAGTTCAAGCTGGAAATCGACCCGCACAAAGCGCAGGCGATGGGCGTGTCGATCTCCGACATCAACAACACGTTCTCCAGCGCGTGGGGCAGTACCTACGTCAACGACTTCATCGACAAGGGGCGCGTCAAGAAGGTGATGCTGCAGGCCGATGCGCCATACCGTATGAATCCGCAGGACATCGACCGCTGGTTCGTGCGCAACAGCGCCGGCACCATGGTGCCGTTCAACGCCTTCGCCACCGCACGCTGGCAGTCCGGGTCACCGCGTCTGGAGCGTTACAACAGCGTGCCGTCGGTGGAAATCTTGGGCATGGCGTTGCCAGGTGCGGCCTCCAGTGGTGAGGCGATGCAGATCGTCGAAGCCGCAGCTGCCAAGTTGCCGCCCGGGATTGGCTTCGAGTGGACCGGATTGTCGCGTCAGGAAAAAGCCTCGTCCGGTCAGACCGGGCTGTTGTACAGCGTCTCGATCCTGATCGTGTTCCTGTGTCTGGCCGCCTTGTACGAAAGCTGGGCAATCCCGTTCTCGGTGATCTTGGTGGTGCCGTTGGGCGTGTTCGGCACCCTGCTGGCGGCGATGCTGACCTGGAAAATGAATGACGTGTACTTCCAGGTGGGCCTGCTCACCACCATTGGTCTGGCATCGAAGAACGCGATTCTGATCGTGGAGTTTGCGAGGGAATTGCACGAGGGCGGCAAGAGCCTGGTGGCTGCTGCACTGGAAGCGGCGCGCATGCGCTTGCGGCCGATCCTGATGACCTCGTTGGCCTTCATCCTCGGCGTGGTGCCGCTGGTGTTGACCAGCGGTGCCGGCGCCGGCGCTCAGCACGCATTGGGCACGGCGGTGATCGGCGGGATGCTCTCCGGAACGGTGCTGGCGATCTTCTTCGTGCCGCTGTTCTTCGTGCTGGTCTGCGGCCTGTTCCAGCGCCGTCCGCAGCCTGCTTCGCCCGCACCGCAACCGACAGGACACTGACATGACCTCGATTCGCATGACACTTTGCGCGCTTGCCGTGGCCAGCGTGCTCTCGGGGTGCACGCTGATGCCGCGCTACACGCGGCCCGACGCGCCGGTGCCGACGCAATTTGCCGGGACCGATGTGTCGACAGCACCCGCCACCGCCACTGCTGCCGATGCCGGTAGCACTGCTGAAACTCCATACATCGCCGATATCGGCTGGCGCCAGGTCTTCACCGACCCGGCGCTGCAGCAGGTGATAGCGCTGGCGTTGGACAATAATCGCGACCTGCGCGTGGCCGCGCTCAATATCGAAGTTGCACGCGCGCAATACCGGGTGGACCGCGCCGCGCTGCTGCCCGCGATCAATGGCACCGGCACCGCCAATAATTCGCGCACACCGTCCGAGCTGGCGATTCCCGGTCAGCCGCAGGTGTTTCGTACTTACAGCGCCAACATCGGCATCAGTGCCTATGAGCTGGATCTGTTCGGGCGCGTGCGCAGCCTGAAGGAACAGGCGCTGCAGCAGTTCTTGTCGACTGTTGAAGCGCGCCGCAGTACGCACATCAGTCTGGTGGCAGAAGTCGCCACCGCCTATCTGACATTGGCGGCGGACCAGCAGTTACTGCAGCTGGCGCAGTCCACCTTGACCAGTCAGAGCGACAGTTATCGGCTGCAGCAGCGCAGCTTCGAACTGGGCGTGGCTTCGCAGCTGACCTTGCGCCAGGCGCAGACCACGGTGGAAACCGCACGCGTGGATGTCGAGCGCTACACCGCGCAGGTGGCGCAGGATCGCAACGCCCTGGTGCTGTTGGTCGGCACGCAGTTGCCGGTGGACGTGCTGCCGCATGCATTGCCCGACAACGCGAGCGTGGAGGGGAATGTGTTGGCCAGCGTGCCGGCCGGCTTGCCGTCGCAGTTGCTACAACGTCGCCCGGACATTCTGGAGGCCGAGCGCAATCTGCGTGCGGCCAATGCCAATATCGGTGCAGCGCGGGCGGCGTTCTTCCCCAGCATCAGCCTGACTGCATCCACCGGTTCGTCCAGCAGCAGCCTGTCCAACCTGTTCGATGCCGGCACGCGTGCCTGGAGCTTCGTGCCCACGTTGACCTTGCCAATCTTCAATGCCGGGCGTAACCGCGCCAATCTGGACATGGCCAAGGCCAACCGCGATATCGACGTGGCGCGCTATGAAAAGTCGATCCAGAGTGCGTTCGGCGAGGTGTCCGATGCGCTGGCGCAGCGCGACACGCTGGGCAGGCAGTTGCAGGCCCAGCAGGCGTTGGTCGATGCGGCCGCCGATAGCTATCGCTTGTCGCAGGCGCGTTTCGAACGTGGCATCGATAGCTATCTGCAGGCGCTGGATGCGCAGCGTTCGCTGTATAGCGCGCAGCAAACCTTGATCAACACCCAGCTGTCGCGCTTGACCAATCTGGTGACGTTCTACAAGGCCATGGGGGGAGGCTGGCTGCAAACGGCTGACTCCACGGCTGCCGCGACTCCGGCAGCGGAGCCGCCGCGTGGATGACGACGCGCCGTCCGTCGCACATAGGCGCGCCCCGCACGACAAGCGTGGCGCCATCCTTGCGGCGGCGCGCGCGCTGTTTCAACAGCTCGGCTTCGACAGGACCAGCATGGACACCATCGCCGAGCGCGCGATGGTGTCCAAGGCCACGGTGTATGCGCATTTTGCGTCCAAGGAGGTGCTGTTCCGCACCACCCTGGAAGCGCTGGCGCATGCCTCACCCAATCGCTGGACTGCCTTGCTGGAGTTGCAGGGGCCGTTGGAGCAACGCCTGGCTGCGGTGGCGGATGCGGTGCTGCGCGTGTCTGCCAGCGGCATGCGGGATGATGCCGCCTATCGCCTGGTACGCCCGCCACTGTTGCCTAGCCAGATACGCGATGAAATGTGGACGCTGTGCTTCGAACGCTACGACAGCATGATGCGCACGCTGCTGGCGCGCGAGGTGGAGCGCGGCGCATTGGTGATCGACAACCTGCCGGACGCATCGGTGCATTTCTTCGGATTGATGACCGGGCGGCCAGCCAACGCTGCCACGCGCGACGATGCGCCAGATACGCAATCGGTGCAGCTGGATGCGTATGTGAGCGGGGCGGTGGCGTTGTTCCTGCGTGCGTATCGCCCGGACGCAGCACTGGCGGGGAACGATCGCAAACGTGAGGTGCCGAGCGGGTTTTAAGCGGATAGGCGTGCAATGAGGCGTGCGTGCGAAAGATGTGTTGCGCCTGCACATGCATGCCCATTCACGCGCACTTTCCGTTCGTGCCCGTCCTGATTGCAATCCCGCAGTAGTAAACGGCCGTGGTGCGGCAGACGCAGATCGATGCAGGTGTGCCGTGCCAGTGCGACCGGTTACGGCGAAAATATGGTGTGTCCGAATGCCTCGGCGCCGACACCTTTGCATCCGCTGCATCGGGCTGATCGAGGCCGCGCGCGTGATGCACGGTGCGTCCACGTGCATGCGTGGCGGGGAGTAATGGCGGTGCGCAAGCGCGCTACAGTGCGGGGACTCGAATCAAGGAGCGCTGCAATGCATCTGTTCGCGAATGCACTATCGCTATCAATGATGGCCGCCGTTGCGCCAGGTGAGCCCGCAAAGCCGATCAAGGTGAGCAAGGCGGGCGGGGCGCCTTCGGCAGTGGGACCGGCCGATTACTTCACCGGCAAGGTACGCATCGACGCACCCTTCCAGGCCGACGCGCCGGCGCGGGTAAGCGGTGCCACGGTGACCTTCGAGCCGGGCGCGCGCACCGCCTGGCATACCCATCCGCTGGGGCAGACGCTCATCGTCACCGCCGGTGCGGGGAGGGTGCAGGAGTGGGGCAAGCCGGCGCAGGAGATCCGCCCGGGCGACATCGTGTGGATTCCGCCGGGCGTCAAGCATTGGCACGGCGCGAACGCCAACGTGGCGATGTCGCATATCGCCATTGCCGAGTCGCAGGACGGCACGCCGGTGACCTGGCTGGAGCAGGTAAGCGAGGCACAATACACAGCCGAGTGAAAGCGGTGATGCTGATGCGGTGAAAGGGCCGCCCCAGCGTTGGCGGACTCCGCGGCGGCCCGCTGGGTTCGCTGCGGTGCCAGCGCTATGCACTGGCTGCATTACGCCGCTTCGGTGGCGTCCTGCGCGTTGGCACGCAGCCGTTGCGCATCGCGTGCGGGCGGTATGCCAAGAATGCGTGCGTAATCGCGACTGAATTGCGATGCGCTCTCGTAGCCAACGCGGAAGCCGGCGTCGGCGGCGGTGAGCGCCTCGGCCACCATCAAGCGACGTGCTTCGTGTACACGCAGCTGTGAGCGGTATTCCAGCGGCGTCATCGTTGTCACCGCCTTGAAATGCGCATGAAAGGTGGAGCGGCTCATCGCCGAGAGATCGGCGATCTGCTCGATGCTGAAACGTTGCGCGTAGTGTTCGCGCAACCACACGATGGCTTTGGAAATCTGATTGAGCCGGCTGTCGGCGATCGCCATCTGGCGCACCGCCGCGTTGGCCGGGTCGGCCATCAGGCGGTACAGCAGTTCGCGCACGATCAATGGGGCAAGCGCGGCGATTTCATGCGGCTGATCCAGCAGGCGCGCCAGCCGCAGCGCGGCGTCCTGCAGTTGCGGCGTGCTGCGATTGAGCAGCAGCCCGGGCGATGCCGCATCGCGCTGGGTGTCCACCAATTCCGGATGATGGATCGCCAGCTCGCTGAGTACCGCGGTGTCCAGGTCCAGGCAGAAGCACAGGTACGGCTGCGCGCTGCTGGCTTCGATCACCGAGCCGACGATAGGCAGATCCACCGACGCCACCAGATACATCTGCGGGTGGTAGACGTACGCCTGCGCGCCCAGCATTGCTTGCTTGCGGCCTTGCGCCACCAGGCACAGCATGGGCGTATAGACGGTCGGCATGGGCACGGTGGGCAACGCGCAGCGCATGATTTGCAACCCGGCAATCGGGGTGGGATGCATGCCGTCGCCAGGGGTATGACGCAGCAGTAGCGTGCTCAATTCGGTCAGCGAAGACATGCGAAAACTCGTCGACGACGCAAGGCGGCCCAGCCGCGATAGCCCCGATCGTACAAGAGTGCAGGTGGTGTCGGCGGCAAGGCATGCGGCGTGTAGGGTCGCGTCCGCTGGAAGCGCGCGGCTGCAGTTGCAGATGGCCTTGAGCGCGTACAGCTCCGGCGCTAAGAGAGGGCTCACGGGACGGCCGTATGATAGACGCCGTCTTCTCAGCACCTTTGGCATGCCATGCCCGCAAAACGTTCCAGCTTCCCGATGCCGACCAGTCCCGCCGAGTGGCAGCGGTTGGAAGCCGCTGCCACCGCAGAGCTGGATCAGCGCACCGCGCAGGCGCATCTGCAGATCCTTGGGCTGTTGCGCACGCATGGGCATCTGTTGAGCGATGCGCAGCGCCGGAGCTTGCAGAAGCGCCTGCTGCGCGGCGGGCGTTAATCTGCGAAAAGCACTATCCGTGCGGTTGTGCAGGAGCCGCGGGCCTCACCTTGTGATCCTGTGCCGCAACGGTGAGATCGCTGACGCAACGGGTTAGCCGGGTGCCCCGTCAAGCGAAGCGTTGCGCCTGGGGACTGTCATCGAATGCATGCAGTCGGCGCGTGATACGCAACGTGCACGTTATCGCTGCCGTCGTCTCCAGTGGCACGTGACATGTCGCAGACGTCGCCGTACGCCAGGTCGCAGTGTCGGCACGCTGCGCCATCTTCACGACAACCCCCAATGCCGGCTTGCGCAGGCGCCAAGGCAAGCGGGCGCTACGTCGCCACGTCCCACGGCGGCTGCTCGCCGAGCCGCTCCAGCAGGAAATCCACAAACGCACGCACACGTGGCGGTTGCAGCTGGCGCGCCGGCATCACTGCGCTGATATGCGAGGTGGGCGGCGGGTAGTCGCGCATCACTTCGGCTAGACGGCCGCTGCGCAATTCCTCGGCGATGTGCCAATACGAATGCACTGCAATGCCCTGGCCGGCGACCACTGCGTCGCGCACCAGTTCGCCGAAGTTGCTCTCGAAGCGGCTCTGCATACGCACGCGCACCAGCCCGCCTTGGGGCGTTTGCAGTGTCCACACATCTTGGCGGCCGTCGCGGCCCATCAGCAGCACGCCGGCGTGCTGGGCGAGCTCGTCCGGCGTGCGCGGCGTGCCGTGACGCTGCAGGTAATCGGGCGAGGCCGCCAGGGTGCGGCGGTTGTCAGCGATGCGCCGGGCCACCAGCCCGGAGTCATCCAGCGGACCGATGCGGATGGCCAGATCGAAGCCTTGTTTGACCAGATCCACCAGGTCGTCGCTCAGGTGCGCGCTGATGCGCAGGCGCGGGTGCCGCGCCTGGAATTCCGGCAGGAGCGGCGACACGTATTGGCGTCCGAATGAGGCGGACATGGTCATGCGCAGCACACCGCCGACGTCGTGCGCGCTTTCGCGCAGGTCCTCGGCCAGCGCGTCCAAATCTTCCACCAGCAAGCGGCCGCGTTCGGCCAGCCGCTGCCCTTCGGCAGTGGGATGCAGGCGACGCGTGGTCCGGTGCAGCAGGCGCACGCCCAACTCGCGTTCCAGGCGCTTGAGGCGCTGGCTGGCCACCGCGATCGACAGATCCAGGCTGCGCGCGGCTGCGGTGATCGAGCCCAGGTCGAGCACACGCAGGAACAGGGCAATGGCGCCAAGACGGTCCACACCATTCTCAATGATTGATTGAAAGTGAATCAGGATAGCAGGGGTTTTTACGAAGAACTGCCAAGCGCAGGCTGGGCGCAGTCTTCTCTGGTCCCTCCCCATGTCTAGCCTCACATCCACGCGTTCGTCGCGCTTTCCGCCAGCGTTGCTGGCATTGACCATTGGTGCCTTCGGCATTGGCACCACCGAGTTCGTGATCATGGGGTTGCTGCAGCAGGTGGCCACCGATCTGGGCGTCTCGCTCAGCGCGGCGGGCCTGTTGATCAGCGGCTATGCGCTGGGCGTGTGCGTCGGTGCGCCGGTGCTGACCCTGGCCAGCGCACGCCTGCCGCGCAAGGCCGTGCTGGTCGGGCTGATGCTGATCTTCACCGTCGGCAACGTGGCCTGCGCGCTGGCGCCCGACTACACCAGCCTGATGGTCGCGCGGGTGCTGACATCGCTGGCCCACGGCACGTTTTTCGGCGTAGGCGCTGTGGTGGCGACCTCGCTGGTGCCGGCCGAACGCCGTGCATCGGCAATCTCGCTGATGTTCGCCGGGCTGACCGTGGCGACTCTGCTCGGGGTGCCGGCGGGGTCCTGGCTTGGCCTGCAACTGGGCTGGCGCGCAACCTTCTGGGCGGTGGCCGTGATCGGCGTGCTGGCCACTGCCGCGGTCGCCTTGTGGGTGCCGGCGGCCGCCGGTGCCGCCACGCCGGTGTCGTGGCGGCAAGAAGTGGCAGTGCTGCGGCGCGGGCAGGTGCTGCTGGCCCTGGCGATCACGGTGGTAGGTTACGCCGGCGTGTTCGCGGTGTTCACCTACATCCAGCCGCTGCTGCTGCAGATCACCGGGTTCGCGCAATCGGCGGTGTCGCCGGTGCTACTGGTGTTTGGCGTGGGCATGATCGTCGGCAATCTGCTCGGCGGGCGGCTGACGGACCGTCGTCCCACTGCGGCGTTGCTGGGTAGCCTGGCTGCGCTGGTGGTGGTATTGGGCGCGCTGGGGTTCGCGCTGCACAGCAAGGCCGCGATGGTGATCTGTGTCGGGCTACTGGGCGTGGCCGCCTTCGCCACCGTGGCGCCGTTGCAGTTGCGCGTGCTGGAACATGCGCGCGGCGCCGGCCAGAACCTGGCCTCTAGCCTGAATATCGCCGCGTTCAATCTGGGTAATGCACTAGGCGCATGGCTGGGCGGTGTGGTGATCGCCACGCAGGCCGGGTTGGTCGCAACGCCGTGGGTGGCCGCGCTGTTGAGTGCCATCGGCCTGGGGCTCGCACTGTGGAGCGTGCAGCTGCAACGCCGCCGCGCTCCTGCGCCAGCGGTATGCGCACAGGTGGGGTGAGTTCGTTGCGCGCTGGTGATTGCCCGCGTTGGCGCAGCACGCGTCCAGCGGATCGTGATGTGCTGCATAACCGCTGGTTTCGCGACCAGCCAATACAGATGCGCGAGTGGTCAGCGACAACGCAGCGCATCCCTCGTCCAAGTCTGCAAGGAGTCATTTGATGGAAACCCGTCTACTCGGCCGTTCCGGTTTCAAGGTGCCCGTGCTCGGCTTGGGGGCCGGTACGTTCGGCGGTAAAGGGCCGTTGTTCTCCGCATGGGGCGACACCGATGTGGCGCAGGCGCGGCGCATGATCGATGTGTGCCTGGAGGCAGGGCTCAACCTGTTCGACACCGCCGACGTGTATTCCGATGGCGCGTCCGAAGACATCCTCGGCCAAGCGCTGCAAGGCCGCCGTGATCAGGTGATCATCTCGACCAAGACCGGCCTGCGCCTGGGCGATGGGCCCAACGATGCCGGAGCATCGCGTTTCCGCCTGCTGCGTGCGGTGGACGCATCGTTGCGGCGCCTGCGCACCGACTACCTCGATCTGCTGCAGCTGCACGCCTTCGATGCAATGACGCCGATGGAAGAAACCCTGTCCACGCTCGACGGCCTGGTGCGCGCAGGCAAGGTGCGCTATCTGGGCGCTTCCAATTACGCCGGGTGGCAGCTGATGAAATCGCAGGCGGTGGCCGATGCGCACGGCTGGAGCCGCTTTGTCGCCAACCAGACCTATTACTCGCTGGCCGGACGCGACTACGAGTGGGAGCTGATGCCGCTGGGCATCGACCAGGGCATTGGTGCGGTGGTGTGGAGCCCACTGGGTTGGGGAAGACTCACCGGCAAGCTGCGGCGCGGCCAGCCGTTGCCGCAACACAGCCGCCTGCATGCCACCGCCGCGGCCGGCCCTGCAATCGACGATGCGCGTTTGTTCGACATCGTCGATGTACTCGACGCCATCGCCGCAGAGACCGGCCGCAGCGTACCGCAGATCGCCATTAACTGGCTGTTGCAGCGGCCTACCGTCAGCACGGTGCTCATCGGCGCACGCGACGACGTGCAGCTGCGCGAAAACCTGGGTGCGGTGGGCTGGTCGTTGACCGACGACCAGCGCGCCCGCCTGGATCAGGTCAGCGCAGTAGAACCGCCGTATCCCTATTACCCCTATTGGCGCGGGCAGTTTGCAGAGCGCAGCCCGCTGCCGCTGTAAGGCGGGCTGCGCCAACCTGCCGCGCTGCAACCCAATGCAGCGTGGCAAGCATGACTGCCGAGGTTCTAGCGCAGTCGCGTCACAGCGGTCGTGCCGCCGGAACGATCACTTCCGGCTTGATCGTTCCCACACCGTTGCTGCCTTGCAGCTGTCGGCAATTGTCCAATGCCGTCATCGCCGAGGCGTAGCCGATCATCGCGCTGCCGTCGATGGCGGATGCATAGAGCACCCTGCCGCCTGTACGCGTGGCCAGTGCACGCGCGATGGCGGGAGTGGTATCGAACAATTTGATCGACGCACCCAGCAATGCCAGCTGGCCGCTACGCGTTTCCAGCGCGGCTACGACGGTCGCCGATGGTTCGCTGCGCGTGGTGCGCGCAACCACGTCCACGGCGCTGGTGTTGTCGAGATAGATCGCGTAGTGATCGACGCGGCCAACGGGCGCGTTCGCGCTGGTCTGTGTGCTTCTTAGCGATTGCGTGGCGGCAGTGCTGCGCGTGGCGTCGGCCAGCCGCACCACTGCTCCTGGAATCAGCCGGAACTTGGCACGGCCCACCACAACGGTTTGCCCGGTTGCGGCGGCATGCACACGTGCGCGATCGAACACCTGTGCCGAGGCGGGCGCGGAAAGGCTGGCGGCAACGACGCACAGCAGTGTGATCAGAGCGGTCTTCATGTCAGTGGCCCACCACGCGCATTTCGAATTCCTGCAGTTGTTCCTTGCCGTTGTCGGCGAGCATGTCGTCCACCTCCAATGTCCAGCGACCGGCTGACGGTTCGTCCAGGAAAGCATTGCTGGAGGTCAGGAACACCACGAAGCCATCACCCGGATCGAGCGTGGAAAACGGCGTCATCACGGTGCTACGGGTGCCGCTGGGCGATACCAGCACCGCGCGCAGGTCACGAGGATTCTTGTGTGTCCCCGCGAAGTACAGCTGTACGCCTTCCACCTTGAAGGACTGCTTGATGTCGATCGCCAAGTGCGCTGGCGACCCGATACCGCCGATGGTGCTGCTGGTTCCGTCATAGACGGTCCACCCGGTGTCCTGCATTGCAGGCAGCGGAGTGAAATGCACGGCGCGTTCCACCGCCGCGGCTGCATCCACCAGGCCGAAGCCGTACCAGTTGCTGAAACGGTGGCCCGCCGCGTTGGTGATCCAGGCGGGCTCGATCACGGCGTCCTTGTAGAACACCTTGGCCTGATTGGGATCGACCTGCACCGCCGTCGCGGCCAGGATGTATTTCACGTCGCGCAGTGTCAGTTGCGGGTTGGCGCTCAGCATCAGCGCGGCGACGCCTGCCACCGTTGGTGCGGAGGCAGAGGTGCCGTTCATGCGTGCGCTGTAGTTGCACGATGCGTCAATTTTCGAGTGGCTGGTATCCAGCGCATTCTGTGGCGCGCGCGTGCGATCGCGATTGTTGCCTGCAGCGCATCCGCTCAGATCGGTCGTGACGATCGCCGGCGAGAAGAATCGCTGCGGGCCCTGCGCGGCGAGCAGTGTATAGAGCGCCTTGAATGTCTCCGGATGCGGGTCGAAGCGACGTTGGAAGCCATACTCGCCAGACAGCCCCGAGACCCATAATGCTGATCCGGGCGATGAGTAACTCGCGCGCACCCCATCGGCATTGACTGCACCCACCACAATCATGGTGGTCAGGCTATTGAGATTGTCGATATTTGCACTGCTGCAGGCGACGCCAAGCTGCCGGGTCTGGTCGCTGCAGCGATCGATCAGCCTGCCCTGTGCATCCACATCGATCAGCGTATTGAAATCATTGCCAGCTGACTTGACGTAGATGCCGCCCTTGCCGCCGCGCTGAGCACGCATCAGTTTTTCCAGAGAGCGCTGCTCGTCGAGATCGCTGAATGGATAGACCGTTGTCGAGATGCCGAAGCTATTATTGAACACGTCCATCGCACGGGCTTGTGGACCATCGCCCCAGGAGTAACGGATGTCGACGTACTGCTTGCTTCCATCGCTCACGGAAAGTGCGTTGAAGCCAGCCAGATTTGCCTCCGGTGCAACACCGCGTCCACCCAAGCCATTCCATCCACGCGCCGCGATGATGCCGGCGACCGCGGTGCCGTGGTCGGTATCGATGTCATCCGCAGGCGGTGTCGGATCGTTGGAGCCATTCAAAAAGTTATGCGAGCCGCCGGCAACGATGTTGTCGACAAGATCCTCATGCGCAATCTCAAGCCCATCATCGATGACCGCCACCTTGACTCCGGCGCCGCGGATGCCGAGCGTGTGCAGGATGTCCACATCCAGATCGACGCCGGGCCGTGGACGTTGGTCGCCGAACACCGGCTGGCCTTGATTGAGCAGATGCCATTGGTAGCGAAACAACGGATCGGTGCCGGTGGCTTTCGCGGTGGCGCTGTGTGTGGCGTCGATGTGTGCAAGGGTGGCAGCATCGGCCAGCGGTGTTGCAGCCAGCACCGAATGCAGCGCGCTTGCGATCAGCAGTGCGCCGATCAACGACGCGAGCGGGCGCCTGCGAAAAGAGTTCATGAATGCGAAAGAGCGAGCAGCAGGCGTCATGTCCGTTTATCCCGGGACGGCTAAAGAAGCGCATTTCCATGAATGGAGTAAATGCGGTCAGGTCGTGCCTCGGCTCCCCTGAGCGTGTCGACGCAGCCGATGTTGGCGGTGCGTGTGCACCGGCAGCCGTCAGAGTAAAGAGCGGGAACGCACGGACCTGCAATGCCTGCGATCGACGATGCCTGCGTGATACATTGCACAATTTGTGACGTGTTTGACCAGTTACGTCTTGCGCGCGAAGTTTTCTATCGAAAATTCTCTGCGAAATTCGGCAAGACAGGTCGTATCGATTGAAATAACCCATCACGATGCGCCGCGCGTCTTCGCATGTGGTCTTGCTTTCAGCCCGGGCGTCTGGCGATGTCCATCGCATGCCGCGCATGGGGAAGGCGCCTGCGCCGTTGTCAGGCAGCGTTCTGCAATGGCGGTCGCCAATCAGGGCATGCGCCGGCGCCGCGATGCGGTGAAACGGTGCGCGCTGTCCGCAAGGGTCCGCGCAGCAGTCTCCGCTGCTGCGCGGACCCTTGCGGCGCCGATCTACCAGCGGTACGCCACCGACATCTGGTACTGCCGCCCGGCAATCGGCCGGCCCATGAAGACACCCCCGGTGGCCACACCAGGCACGCGCACGTTGCCTTCGGTCAGCCCCAGCGTGTCGGTGACGTTGCTGCCGCTGGCGGTCACTTCCCAGTGTTCGCCCACATGCAGGTTGGCGCCGATATCCAGCATGTCGTACGAGGGCAGGCGCTGGCTGTTGGCCAGATCCGCAAAGCGCTCGCCGATGTACGAATAGGTGGCAAACACCTTGAGGTCGCCGAACGGTAGCATCCAGTAATAGCTGGGCGTGATGCGGAACTGGCGCTTGGGTTGGCGCATCACCTGGTTGCCGGTGAACTCGCGATAGTTGCGGTATTTCGCATCCAGCCACACCCCGGTACCAGCCAGTTCAAACCCGCCGAACGGCCGGATCGCACCTTCCACTTCCAGACCGCGTGCGCGCGAATCGCCCACCGCAGTGAAATTCTGGCCATTGGCCAGAAAAGCCTGGAACGGCGAGTTCTTGAAAGTGTTGTAGATCGCGGTGAGATACAGGTCGTACGCGCTGGTGCCGGACTTCAAGCCCAACTCGTATTGATCCACATCCTGCACGCGGTTCTGGCCATCGCGCAGATTGTCGAAACCGGGAAACTTCACTCCGGAGTTGACCCGTGCAAACAGGCTGTTGTTCTGATCGAGCGTGAAGTTCAAGCCGGCCGTCCACGAGAACGCTTCATCGTCTTGATCGATGCGCCGCGTGGTGGCCAGTGCCAGCGAAGTGGCGTTGTCGTACAGCGTGGCCGGGTTGCCATCCAGATCCACGGTGGCGGTGTCGTGCACATCGCCGGTGACGCTCTGGCGCTCGTAGCGCGCCCCCAGGTCCAGGCGCAGGCGCTGACTCAGCTCCCATTCGTCGGCGACGAAGGCGGCGATGTTTTCGCCGTTGTACTTGGCGCGCAGGTTGAGGAAGGCGGTGCTGGTAAAACCCTGGCGCGTGGGCTGGCGGCCATCGTCCAATGCCACATCGATGCGGCGCGCGTTGTTTTGCGCGGTGAGCAGCATGGTGTTGCCCAGGTACCAGGTGTCGGCAGAGGAATACTTGGCGTAATACGCGCCGACGGTCAGCGTGTTGCCGGCAAACAACGCGCGACTCAGACGCAGGTCGTTGGTGAATGAATTCAGGCGCTTGTCCACCGACCACCAGCCGGCTTCGAGCACCTGCTGGTTCGGATCCACCGCGCCGCCGCCGTTGGTGTAACTGGCGCTACCGCTGTTGCCGTAACCGGCAATGAAATCGCCTAGACGTTGCGGCGCATCGCCGGTGAACAGGGCGTAGGTCGGCGCGCTGCCGCTCATCACGTTGAAGCGGTCGGCCACGGTCCAGCCGCCGCGCTCCCAGTTCCATTCGCCGCCGAACACATCGATGTTGACGCCGCGCCCGTCGGCCAGATCGCGTCGTAGCGTCTGGCCATTCGGGCCGACCAGCAGATCCACGTTGCGGAAATCGCGTCCGAGCAGGGTGCCGGTTTGCGCGTTCAGGCCGGGAAAGCTGGAAAGATCGTTGCCGTTGTTGCGCGAGAGCAACGGAATCGGGGTGTAGAACGCGTTGTTATCGTCGGTGTGGCGCGCATAGAGCGACAGCTCGCCGCTGTCCCAGCGCTTGCTCAAGGTGGCGCTGAATTGACCGCCCTTGTCGGCGGAGAACTGCGGGTCGCGCACGCCATCGGTGTCGCGAAAGAATCCACCCACGCTGTAGTACCAGCCATTGCCCATCGGCCCGCTGTTGAACACATCGATGCGGCGCAATGCGTTGTTGCCACCGGTCAGGCGCACACTGCCTTCGGGTTCGTCCTGGCCTTTTTTCTGGATGAAATTGACGGTCAATCCGGGCTGGCCGTTGGAGAAGATGGGACTGGAGCCACCGCGCAGCACTTCCATGCGCTCGACCGTATCGTCGACGCGGAACAGCGTGGAATTTTCCAGGAACGACAAGGTCGGTGGTGGGAACAGCGGTGAGCCATCGAGTTGCATGGTGACGAACGGTGCATCGCCTTCAGAAGGCATGCCGCGCACGAAGATATTGGCGCCGGTCCCACCGCCGCTCGGCTCGGCCCAGACCCCGGGCACGATTTTGAGCAAGTCGGCAGTGCTCTGCGGGACCGCTTGTTGGATCTGTTCCGGGCTGGCCGTGGTGATCGAAAAACTGGCGTCGCGCTTGGCCAGGCCCTTGAAGCGCGCGGTACCGCTGACGATGACGGCATCCAGCGTGGTGGCGTCCTGATTGCCCGCTGCAGGCGTGACGGTCTGCGTGCGGCCGTCCGGTGCCAGCAGCACGGCAGCGACGGCGAGCGAGAGGGTGTAGCGGGGTGATGAAAAACGCATGCGCAAGGCTCCTTGTCTCAAGTGCAAGAACGCTGTCGAGCCATGCAGTGGGTGTGCATGCATCGGCAGCTAGTGCACGCGCGCGCCCGCGCTATCGCGTCGCTTGCGCCCCCTGTCAGCGCAGTGCTAATGAAGTTTTAACCCTAGATGCACCACAGCCTGTTGTGCGACGCAGCAGTTGCGGTCTGCACTTCTACGTGAACGGTGCGGCCGTGTTTGCCTGTGGTGTGGCGGCGATCACATCGTGTGCGCCGGGCTGACGCACACGGCGACGCATGCGGCTGCAGACCGCATGCAGCGGCGATGCTGCACACACTGCAACGTCCGCAACGCGCATAAAAAGGCCGCCCGAAGGCGGCCTCGCTTCCAGTCAGCGGAGGAGAGAGTCCGCTGTCAGAAGAACAAGCGCACGCCGAACGACGCGCTGCGGCCAGGAAGCATCACGTCATCCTTGAGGAAGGAGGTGTGCACGCGTGCGTCCTGATTGGTCAGGTTATTGCCGTCCAGG
Organism: Xanthomonas prunicola; assembly: GCF_002846205.1. Lineage (GTDB taxonomy): Bacteria > Pseudomonadota > Gammaproteobacteria > Xanthomonadales > Xanthomonadaceae > Xanthomonas > Xanthomonas prunicola. The sequence continues at coordinate 222,640 of NZ_PHKV01000001.1, read as the reverse complement.
AACACTTCCCAGGCAGTGCTGCCGCGATCCACGTGATACGCCAGATGCGCATCGACGAAGGTATAGCCGTCTGTCGGGGTTTCGTTCACCGCCACCTTGTCCTGCGTCATGGTGCGGGTGGCGCCGAGCGAGGCGCGCCACTGCTCCGCATTCCAACGCAGCTGCGCGCCGAAACGTCCCGGTGCGATACGCGGTAGGTTGCCGCCATCCTTCAGGCGCGCACGCACGGTGTCGCCGAACACGCGCAGATCCCACGCGCCGGTGTCGTTGTCGGCCAGATGGAAGGTGGCCTCGCCCTCGAAACCGTGGAACACCGCATCGTTCTGCGTCCACTGGCGGATCGGCAGGAAGTCGTTGTCTTCTTCGTTGAACCATTGGCCGCCGGTATCGACGATGTAGACGAAGTCGTTGTAGCGGTTGTAGTACGCGGCGATCTTGGCATCCACCCATGCGTTCTGGAAGTTCAAGCCCAGTTCGGCCTGGTTGGCCTTTTCGGTCTTCAGATCCGCATCGCCGATCTCATAGGCGAGGGTGGCGATATGCGGGCCGTTGGCGAACAGCTCTTCCTCGGCCGGCGCGCGCTCGGCGTGGTCGAGATTTGCGGTCAGACGCCATTGCTCGTTGAAGCGGAAACCGCCGCTGGCCGAGAAGCTGGTCGGGGTGAAATCGCGGTCCACGCCGATGTCGGTGCGGTACTTGACCTTGTCCACGCGCGCGCCGACTTCCGCGCTGATGCGCTCCCAGTTGTTGCGCGCCACGGCGAATGCGCCGAGCGAGCGCGTATCGGTCTTGGGCACGAAGGATTCTTCGCCCACCGCCTGGAATGTTGTATCGCTGCCCTGCAGGCCGAACGCGGTCTGCCAACCGCCGCCGAAGGTGAACGATGCTTCCACGCGACCTTCGTTGGCGCGCTTGGTGAACACCGTGCCGACTTCTTCACCTTCGAACTCGGTGTGTGCGTAATCGGTGTGGCCGAAGCTGTAACGCAGCGCGCTGCCTTCGCCCCACGGATCGGTCAGCCCGCCCTTGAGGTCGTAGCGGTCCTGCTGCAGCTTCAACGACACGCCGCGCTCGCCGATGGACGGGTCACCTGGCTCGCCGGGGTTGCCGTAGTTGTCGCGGAAGCGCGATGCCGACAGGCCGACAAAACCCCAGTCGCCAGACAGCGACGCGCCGATCGAGCCCACCTTGGAATCGACCCAGCTGTTGAGCTGACGACCCTGCGGCGTGTCGTAGTCGTTCTGGTTGCGGTACACGCCATCGGCATGGATCGACAGCCCGCTGCCGTTGCCGGCATCGACGCGGAACATGTCGGTGTTGCCGTCCTTGTCGCCGCCGTCGAAGCGCACTTCGGCGCGGCCGCTGAAACCGTCCACCGGGGTTTCGGCGATGCGCCCGTCGACCACGTTGACCACGCCGCCGATCGCACCGGAGCCGTACAGCAGCGTGGACGGGCCCTTCAGCACTTCGATCTGGTTGGCCAGAAACGGCTCGATGGCCGGCGAATGGTCCTGGCTGACGGTGGACACGTCTTGTGTAGAGAGGCCATCGCGCAACACTGCCACGCGCGGACCGTCCAGGCCGCGGATGATCGGCCGGCCGACGCCGGGGCCGAAGTTGGAACTCTGCACGCCGGGCAGGCTTGCCACGGTTTCGCCCAGGCTCGAACTGCGCACCTCGTCCAGACGCTCGCCGGCCAGCACCTCGACCGGGCGGCTCAACTCGCCTGCCGCGTCGCGCAGCGGGCTGGCGGTGACCACGACCTTGTCCAGGTCCTTGATATGCCGGCCGCTGGAACGGCTGGCATCGTGGCGCGTGTCCGAGCTGGGCGGGGTCTGTCCGTCGGCAATGACAGGTACGTCCTCGGCCATGGCCAGGGCGGGGGTCAGCAGACTGGTCAGGGCCAGCGAGAGCGCGGAGCGGCGGAACGAGGGAGCGGAACGTGCAGGCATGGTGGGCAGGACTCTGTAGTTGTTACTGTGTATCAGTGGTAAGGCGCAGCTTGCCTGCTACGCCGGCGGCAATGACCTGCACCGCTGCGCGATGCAGTGATGCGGGGCTGGAACAGTAAGATGTTATATTATTCCACATCGCCGCGAGCACCTGTTGGACCTCATGCCCCTACCGACCCTTCGTCATCTTCTCGACCGCTTCGGCGCAACCGGGTCGCTGCTATGCGCCGTGCACTGCGCGGTATTGCCGCTGGTGCTGGCCCTGGCGCCTTCGCTGGGCCTGTCGTTCTGGCTGGGCGATGGGGTGGAACTGGCCATCGTGGTGTTCGTGACCCTGCTGGGCCTTTTCAGCCTGGTGCTCGGGTATCGCCGGCACAAAGCGCTGCACGCGCTGGCACTGCTGCTGCCGGGCCTGGTGCTGTTATGGGTGGGCCTGTTGTACGACCCGCTGCATCATTCGGTGGTGCCGCATGCGGTGGTGATGACGCTGGGCGGCGCCCTGGTCGGCATCGCGCACTTGGTCAATCTGCGCCTGAATCACGGGCACGGCCATGTCCACGACGCCAGCTGCGCGCACTAGGAATCTGGAGCAAGGCGGTTGCGTGGCCGCCGGGCCGACGCGGAAGGCGGGCGGAATGGACATCAGCCACTCGCACCTTCAGATTGCTCGGCGGCGTCCACGCTCACCCGATGGCGGCTCGCCACCGCGCGCACTGCGTCCCAGTCAGATAGCTCCGTGAGGCGGCCGGCGCTGCCCGGCTACGCTGGCCGGGACCGCCGTGGTAGGCTTGTCGGCCTTGCGCGAGGGCGCCGCCGGTGAAACCTCGCCAGACCCGTGCCAGCACGGGAATTTGTATTCACATTCAGGAGTTGACGAAATGGGTAAGGGTGACCGTAAAACCGCCAAGGGCAAGCGCTACAACGCCAGCTACGGCAATTCGCGTTCGCACGCGGTGAGCAAGGTTGTCGTGGGTGCAGCTGCCCCGGTTGCCAAGAAGGGCGTGGTCAAGGCCCCGGCCAAGAAGGCCGTCGCCAAGAAGACCGTCGCCAAAGCCGGCTGATCCCAGCCGCTTGGCGACACCAAAACGCGGCGCTTGCGCCGCGTTTTTTTATGTCTAGGCCCGATGTTGCCTGGACCGCACGGGCAAGACGTTGGGCAAGAAGGAGATGGCCTGGAAGGCCGCTTTTTCCTCACCGCCTTGGCAAGGGCAGAGCCTGGCTTGCATCGCGTTGCTGTCAGGCGCCGGGCGACAAACGTTGGTGCGCGCGGCCGATCAATGAACAACCCCGCATCGGATCGGCCCTGTCGCAGCGCCTGACGCTCAGCACTGCGGGCCGGCCATACCCATCATCAATGCGGCGGCGTGGCAGTCGTCGGCTTCGCCACGGCGCCAGGTGGCGACAGCAACTGCTCGGCCAGTCCGCGGTAGATCGGCGTCTTGCACACCAGCCCGGACACCGCCCGCGCAATCAGCACAGTGGCCAGGATCGGCAGCAGCATCTGGCCGGTGTCGGTGAGCTCCAGCGAGATGACCGCCGAGGTCAGCGGCGCCTGGGTTACGCCGGTGAGATAGGCGCACATGCCCAGCAGCACGAAGGTGCGCGGGTCCACGCTGGGCATCAGTACCGACAGGTTGTGGCCGATGCCGGCTCCCACTGCCAGCGCCGGTGAAAACAGACCGCCCGGGATGCCGGCCAAATACGACACCAGATTGGCGATGAGCTTCATCATGCCGAACTCGTGGCCGACGACCGCGTGGCCCTGCACCAGGCTGCGCGCCTGCTCGTAGCCGGTGCCGAAGGCGCCTTGCCCGAACACCACCGCAAGCCCGACCAGGGCGAGGCCGCACGACGCAGCCAGCAGCACCGGATGCCGTTGGCGCAGCGCGCCTAACCAACGCGGTTTACCGCTGACGCTAGCCAGCACCAACCGCGCAAATACCCCGCCCAGCAATCCGGCCACGCTGCCGCATAGCGCAATCGCCAGCCACGCCTGACCCAATGGCAAGGCCACTGCCACTTTGCCGAAATAGGTGTAGCTGCCCAGCAGGCCCAGCGACACCACGCCACCGACGATCACGGCGGTGAGCAAGGTGCCGGAGAAGCGGTGCTCGAAGCGACCGCTCAGTTCTTCGATCGCAAACACCACGCCTGCGAGCGGCGTATTGAACGCCGCTGCAATGCCTGCAGCGCCACCGGCGAGCAGAAAATGCGAAAGCTCGCGCGGTTCGCGAAAACCGAACCAGCGCCCGAACACATGCATCAGGCTGGCACCGACATGCACGGTGGGTCCTTCGCGCCCCACCGATGCGCCACCGAGCAGCGACAAGGTGGTTAGCGCGAGCTTGCCGACCGAGACACGCAACGAGAGGTTGCTGTCGCGAAACGCGGGGTCGGGGTGCTCCAGCGCGGCAATCACTTGCGGGATGCCGCTGCCGCGCGTTGGCCGCAGCGCACCGGAGGTGAGCCAGGCGAGCAAAGCAAAGATGCCCGGCGTCAGCAGCAATGCCCACCAGATCGAATGTGCGGTAATGCGCTGGAACAGGTGGAAGGCTGCGTCGCTGGCCTTGGCGAACACGATCGCCACCAGCGCCACCGCAATTGCGCCACCCCACAGAGCAGCGCGACGACGCCAGCCTTCGCTGGACAACAGTGGCCGCAAGCGACGCGGCGGGGGATTGGAACCAGACATTTGGCTATTGTCGCACTGCCTGGCGGTAGCCGTGTCTTCAAGGCTCGCATTCCTGTGCGGTTGCCAGGATTTGGTACCTGGGGACGCCATGGGGTGGCGTCTTCTTACGTCTACATTGCCGTTGACGCTGCACGCGCCTGCAAGTTCGTCAGCGCTACCGCAGATGCCTGACGCGTCTACAGCGGGCTGGCTGCCAGCGGCACGCGCAAGGCCGGCAGCAAGGTCGCCGGATTGCCGTCGTTGGGCGCGGCCGGGATGCCCAGCAGCCGGGTCATCAGCGCGTAGACATCCACGTTGTCGAAGCCCGGCAGTGTCTTGCCCCGCGCCAGGTCCGGACCTTGCGCCAGGAACACCGCGCGCATCGATGGCAACCCCGGATCGAAGCCATGCGAGCCCCGCGTGTCTTGCTGCGCGCGTTTGGCGAGCCTGTCCGGAAACAGCGCATCCCAGCCTTCCTGCATCTGGCACACGATCGGCGGAATCCGTGGGTGGCTGCCGTAATGCCAACGCGCTGGCAGTTCCGTCTTGCGCCAGCAATCGTAGTGCGTGTGCGTGCCAAGCACGCTGGCCTCGGCTGCGGCCTGCTGGCCGGGCATTGGCTCGAAACCGATCACCTGGCCGTCGGTGACAGCCGTGGCGATCTGCGGCGGCGCGATGTCTTCCACGCTGATCGCATGTCCCGGCGCAACCTCGGCCATGCCGTGATCGGAGACAACGATGATGTTGGTGCGCGCACGGGTACCGTCGCGCTGCATGCCTGCCAGTAGCTTGCCGATGGCCGCATCCACCGCGCGCACGGCGGATGCGTATTCGCGCGATTCCGGGCCATGGTCGTGGCCTGCTTCGTCCACCTGTTCGAAGTACAACGTGACCAGGCGGTTGCGTTGGGCACCGTCCGTTTTCAACCAGTTCCGCACCGCGTCCACGCGCGTGTCCAGGCTCACGCCTTCTTCGTAATGGCGCCATTGCGCTGGGCGCACGCCCTTGATCGCCGCTTCGCTTCCTGGCCACGACCAGGTCGCCGCATGCTGGCCCGATTTTTCTACGCCCACCCACACCGGTTCGCCGCCCCACCAACGCGCATCGCCCACCGCATCGGGTTTGCTCAACCAGAAACTCCCCAGTGCCGGATCGCGCATGCTGTTGTGCACGATGCCGTGGTGATCCGGGCGCAGCCCGGTGACCACGGTGTAGTGATTGGGAAACGTCAGCGACGGATACGACGGCGTCATCCAGCGCGCACGCACGCCTGCGCGTGCCAGTTGCGACAGGTTAGGCGTGATGCCGCGATCGAGCATGTCGGCGCGCAGGCCGTCGATGGAGATCAACAACAAGGTATGCGGCGCGCTGGCGGATGCGGTGTTCGCCGCTGCAGCTGGCACGCGGGGCGCGCTGCGCGAGGATGGTTGGCTGCTACAAGCCGCAAGCAGGGAAAACGCCGCTACGGCAACTACAAAACGTCGGTCGATCATTGCGTTAGTTTACGTGGCAGCGATGGCGCCGCGAAGTCAGCCAGTGCGTAGTGCGGATGCAGGTGCGAACAGATCGTCGGCGCGCGCGGCGCGACGCGGCGACCAGCCTTCCAGCTGCAACAACGCCTGCTTGGTCGGCAGCCCGCCGCCGAAGCCGGTCAACGCGCCATTGGCGCCGATCACACGATGGCAGGGCAGCACGATCGGCAGCGGATTGCGTCCGTTAGCGGCACCCACTGCGCGGCTCGCGGCCGGCTTGCCGACCGCCTGCGCAAGTTGCGCATAGCTCCAGGTCTGCCCGAACGGAATCTGCGCCAACGTGCGCCAGACCGTCAGCTGAAACGGCGTGCCGGTCGGCGCCAGCGGCAGATCGAAACTGCGTCGCCCGCCATGCAGGTAATCGAGCAGTTGTTCGCGTGCTTCGCGCACCAGCGGCGCATCGGGGGCGTGCAGCCAGCGCGCGCGGCCGACGGCGTCGTAGCGGTTCTGCGCGAACAGGATGTGGTGTACGCCGCTGTCGTCGGCGGCCACGCTGAGTGCGCCGATCGGCGAGGGGAAGGTGTCGTAGTGCAGTGTGCTCATGCGCGGGTGTCCTTACGGTCGTTGGCCAGATGCCACAGGTGCAGCACGGCGTAGGCGCGCCACGGTCGCCACGCCTGCGAACGGGCATCGGTCGCGCGTTCGCTCAGACGCTCGGGGGCGCCGAGCACCTGCTGTAGGATCAAATCGCCAGCCGGAAACGCATCTGGATGCGACAACGCGCGCATGGCGACGTAATGCGCGGTCCACGGGCCGATCCCGGGTAGCGTGGTGCAGGCGGTGATGAAGTCGGGCAGGCGCTGCCCCGCACCGAAATGCAGCTGACCTTGCGCGCAGGCAGATGCCAGCGCACGTAGCGTCGCTGCACGGGCACGCGGTAGCCCAATCTGTTCCAGCGGCGCCTCGGCCAGTTGTTCGGGCGTAGGAAAGCTGCGATCCAGTCCGGGCGGCATGTCGGCATGATGGCCGCCGTGACGGTCGACCAGTCGCGCCGCCAGTGTCGCTGCGCCAGCCACGCTGATCTGTTGACCCAGCACCGCACGCACCGCCACTTCGAAGCCGTCCCAACCCCCCGGCACGCGCAGACCTGGCCGACGCGCGATTGCTTCGGCCAGCAGCGGTTCGGGCGCAAGCGTCGCGTGTACGGCGTGCAGGTCCGCATCCAGATCGAACAGCCGGCGCACGCGCCGCACGATCTGCGGAATCTGGCGCGGGTCGGTGGTGCCGATGCGCAGCAGCAGTTCCGCACGCTGCGGTGCCGCGCTGACTTCGATCACGCTGGCCTTGCCCGGCGGGCCGATCACGCGACGATAGCCGTCCGCATCGACCTGCTCGATCCCCGCAATCGCGCGGCGCTGCAAAAATGCCAGCATCGCCGGCAGATCCAGCGGCGGGCGATAACCCAGCCGCAGAGTCAGCGCGCCCCCAGGGACCTCGGTACGCTGCTTGCGCAGTGCCGACGGCGGCATGCCGCAGCCGTCCAGAAACGCAGCATTGAACCGCCGCAAGCTGTTGAAGCCGGCGGCGAGTGCGACCTCGGTGACTGGAAGGACGGTTTCGGTCAGCAGCTGCTTGGCCAGCAGCAAGCGATGCGTGCCGTGCACCTGGATCGGCGTAGCACCCAACTGCTGCACGAATTGCCGCTGCAGTTGGCGCGCACTCAAGCCCACCGCAGCGGCCAGCGTCTGCACCGGCTGCTCCTGCAGCGCGCCGTCGGCAATCATCGCCAGTGCGCGCTGCACACTTTCTTCGCCCAGATGCTGCTGCGCCTGCGGCGACAGCTCCGGCCGGCAGCGCAGACACGGTCGGTAGCCGGCCGCGCTGGCTGCCGCGGCCGTGGGGTAATAACTGACATTGGCCGGCTTCGGCGGCGGCGCCGGACACACCGGACGGCAATAGATTCCGGTGCTGCGCACGGCGGTGAAAAACAGCCCGTCGAAGCGTGCATCGCGCGCCAGGCGGGCGCGGTCGCATTGGGTTCGGTCGGGCGTTGCGGTCTGCATGGCGCCAGTCTAAGCGCTCCACACAGCACTGACTGGCCGTTTTCGGACAGGGTTGCGGCGGGCCAGCGCGTTCATGGCTGGGTCAACCCACCGGGCCATTCAGCCATAGACTGCGATTGATCTCCGCCGCGGTCCGTGCCCTGCATCATGTTGAAATCGGTTGGTCTGTCACTTGCCTGTTTGCTCCTGCTGGCTGCCTGCGATCGTTCGGCGACCTCTGCCGATGCAGCGGTTGCGCAGCAGAATGGTGCAGGGCAGGCGGGCGATGGCGACCATATGGTGTCGGTAGATACGCCCGACCCGATACCGCCGCCGCGCCCGCGTGCGCAGGCCGGAGAGGCGGGGTGGCCACAGGCGGCGCTGGAATCGGGCCAGGCCTGGATCAGCTGTGCGACCGATTACAGCCGCGAGGCCGGCGACGGGACGCTGCTGCCGGCACTGGACCGGGCCAGCGTGGAAGCGGCGCTGGCGCCATGTCGCGAGACCGGGCTGGTGCGGGTGCGTTACGTCGGCAAGATCAACGCCGGATTTGCGGCGCTAGTGTGGCGGCTTGCCTCGGTGGCCGAGCAGTGGCAGCTGCCGCATCGCATCCTGGATCTGGATTCGAGCGGTGGGCAGGTGGAGGCGGCGATCCGCGCCGGCGACACCATTGGCGAATCCAACTGGACCATCTGGGTGCGCGAAGGCTCGATCTGCCATAGCGCCTGTGTGTTCGTGCTGGCAGCGGGCGACAACCGGCTGGTCGCCGGCAAGGTCGGCATTCACCGCATGATGCGGATCAGCTCCAAGGCCACCTCGCGCGCCGAGCTCAATCGTGAACTGCGCGAGGTCTATGGCAACGTCAAGGATTATCTGGAGCGCAACGGCGTCGCAGTGGCGGTGGCCGATCTGATGATGACCGTGCCCAACCGCAGCCTGCGCCTGCTGACGATGGAGGAGTTGCGCGAATACGGCCTGGATGGCACCAATGCTGTGCAGGACGATCTGGAACGCATCCGCCAGATGCGCAAGTGTGGCGATGCCTTCGTGCGGCGCAAGGACGCGTTTCTGGTGGCCTTCGATCAGAAGTGCAAGGGCGAGGGTGCGGACCTGGATGCGGTCAATACCTGCGGGTTGGCGTTGAAACAGCGTTTCGGCTTTCCGGATGTGGCCTGCCCGGAAGAAAGCCCGCTGGCCGAAACCGATGCGGCTGCCCTGCCACCGGGCAGCCCGACGGTCGAGACGCAGACCGGTGAGGCGGCGAATGGCCAGGCGCAAACCGGCCAGGCGCCGACCAGCCAGGCCCAGACCAGCCAGGCCCAGCATGGTGCCGCAGGCGCCGGTGCGCCAACGACCGAGCCAGACGCCGCGCCAGCGCAGGATGCCGCCCAGGCCGACCCGCAGTCGGCGACGCACCCCGAAGGCTGAATGCAGTGACGGGCTTCACGCGTATCGCACTGCGCGCTGCCTATCGTCGCTGCATCACAACCGAGCCGGGGGGCGTATGCGAGGCAAGACCAAGGGTGTGTTACTGGCATATCTCCCGTCGGCGCTGTTGGTGCTGGTCGGCTTCGGGGTGGCCGAGTTGCTGCGTCTGGCCGCTGCCGCCATGCACGAACAATGGCCGGCGACAGTGGCGACTTGGCTGAGTCTGGTGGCGCTGATTGCCGCGATTGCGCGGGCCTTCTGGGTCAGTTGGCGGCTGTGGCGGCCGCGTGGCGTGGCGGCCGTGCCACCGGCTCCTGGTGGCGAGGTCTAAGGTCAATCAGGACGTGGCTATGTGGTTGACCACGGCAGCGTGGCCTTGCCCGGGAGTCGCGCGTGGCACGTCCACGACAGTGCCGGGTGCGCGTCCGCATCCAGTCGACGCTGCTGTCCGCAGCCTATGGGCGACTCCACACAAAGGACGACGCGCCGCTGCCAGACCTGATGACCTCCAGTACGTGCCGCTGTCGCCACGGTTCCATGGTCGCCGCTTGCACTGTCGATGCGCACATGTTCATACGCGCCTGCTCACCGCTCGCCATGTTTTGCCTTGCGCGCCATCCCGCACTGCACTGCACTCGGGACTTGTGTTGCGCGGGGCGCACCCTAGACTGCGCTACGCAAGGTGTGCGGTGCTTCTCCTTTCCACCCGATCCATACAAGGTCCTCGTCCCATGCTTCGTTCTCGTCTGGTGATCGCGTTGGCACTGGCTCCAGCGCTGGCGTTCGCTCAACAACCGCAGGCCGCCAGTCGCGCCGCCAGCCCGGCTGCGGCGCAGTCGGCACCTGCAGCGCCGGCAGGCCAGCCGGCACTCAGCGCTGCGCAGCAAGCGCAACTGACCAAGCAGAACACCGAAATGACCCAGGCGGCCCTGCGCGTGACGCAGATGGTGGACGGCAATCAGGTCGCTTCCTTGTGGGATGGCGCGTCCAAAGTGGCCAAGACCGCCGTCAAGCGCGATGTCTTCGTCAGCCAGATCGGTACCGAACGCGCGCGACTGGGTGCGGTGGTCGGGCGCGGGCAGGGCTCGGTGACGCGGGTCAAGTACGGCCCCGGCGCGCAGGTGCCCGAGGGCTTGTATGTCAACGTCAGCTTCCCGACCCGCTTCGCCAAGGCGCAGCAGCCGGTCCGCGAGCTGGTGTCGTTCCGTCTGGACGAAGACAAGACCTGGCGTCTGGCCGGTTACAGCCTGCGCACGGCGGTGAAGTGATGTTTCCATCGGCCGGGAGAAACGTATGCAACTGACGATCGAACTGCAGATGCTGGGCTGGGCGACGGTGCTCGGATTGGTGCAATTGCTGGCTGCCTCGGCCAGCATGACCGCCCAACGCGGCACCAAGTGGAATGCCAGCGCACGTGATGGGGAGGCCAAGCCGCTCACCGGCGTGGCCGCACGGCTGGACCGTGCGTTCCGCAACTACCTGGAAACCTTTCCGATCTTCGCGGCTGCCGTGCTGGCGGTGAGCGTCGCCGGGCGCACCAGTGCGGAAACAGCACTCGCCGTGCAGCTCTACCTGTGGGCGCGCGTGGCCTATGTGCCGGTGTATGCCGCGGGGATCCCGTACCTGCGTAGCGCCATCTGGGTGGTGTCGTTCTGGGGCATCGTCAAACTGGTGCGCGCACTGCTAGGCGTCTGAGGCAGCATCGCCGGCAGGGGCGAGGCTCAACCTGGCCCTTGCGCCCGCGCCAAGATCGTGTCGATTGCTGCCTGCGTATCGTTGGTACGCAGGGCTTCTTCCAGGAGCGGAATCACCCACGCGCAACCGGCCTTGGTCACATCCGCACGCCAGTCGCCTGGCCAGGCGTCCAGTTCATGCAAGGCCAGCATGGTGCAGCCGCCTCGCTCTGCATGGCCGCCGCGGATGGATTGCTCCAGCCAGAACGGCTTGTCCGAATCGACGGCAATCGAAAAAACAGAGACGTCGTGCGTTGGATCGTTGGCCGAAGGTGCGTTGTTGCGTTGACTGATCTCCACCACCTTCATGCGTCGGACTCGGCATCCGGATCCAGTGCCAGCACGCGAATTTCCACATCGTCCAGCTGCACCAGCTGACCAGGACGGATCTTGGCGGTCTTGCGTAGCTCCTGCACGCCGTCGACGCTGACCGCGCCGCTGGCCACAATCGCCTTGCCCTGGCCGCCGCTGTCGGCAATGCCGGCCAGCTTGAGCAACTGGTTGAGTTCGATGTAGTCGCCGTCCAGGTCGAATTCCAGGTATTGCATGGTGTGCTCGGTCGCGGGGAGGCGGCGATTATCCGCCTACTCGCGCTGGAAACGCGCGATCTGTTCGAGCAGGGTTTCGGTGCGGGCGACGCTGCGGCCGGCATGCGCGGCGTCGAGGCGTTCCAGCCAGGGGTGGCCGCTGCGCTGCAGCCGCCGATAGCCCAACCAGGTGCCGAGGCCGCCGAGCACGCCGACCAACACGTTGCACAGCAGCCAGGCGTTCGGCAGAGACAGGCCGGTGAGGGCGCGCCACGCCGCGTCTGCCGCCGCAACCCACAGCACCCAGAACGCGACGCCCAGCCACGGCGCCACGCGTGTGCGCCAGCCCCGCAACTGTGCGAGCGCGCGCTGCGTCTGTAGCAGGGGTCTGGCGAAATCCAGTTGCGACAACAGCCATAGTTGACGGACCGCCGAGGCTGCCAGCGCAACGCACCACACGTGCAGCAGCACCCCGCCGATCACGGCGGCCGCCTGATCGGCAAACGGGAGCCAGCTGTGGGCGATGACGCCGTTCAGTGCGATGGCGCACAGCAATTGCGCCGATTGGCTCAGCCACAACGGTCGCAGTTGCCCACGTGCTGCGTGGCTGCGCATGTCACCCAGCAGCTGGCTGGTGAGCGCGCTCTGTTGGTCCAGCCGTTGTTCCAGCGACCGCCAGGCGAGGGCGATGTCATCCAGTTCCATGTCTTGCTCCGGTTGCGGATCGGTGGGGGTCAAAGTTCGGCGCGAATGCGGGTTTTCAGGCGGCTGAGTTTCGTGGCGACGTTGGTTTCGCTGATGCCGAGTACCTCGCCGATCTCGCGGTAGCTGTGCTCGTCCAGATAGAGCAGCAACAGGGCGCGTTCCAGCGGCGGTTGTTGCGCGATGAAGGCGTATAGCGCGGCGACCTGCTGCTCGCGCATCGGGTCGTGGGCCAGTGGATCGGCGATGCGCTCGACCACCGCGTCGAGCGCGATTGGTTCGCCGGGCGTGCGGCGGCGGCCGCGCAAGTCGCTGATCGCCACGTTCAAGGCGATGCGGTACATCCAGGTGGAAAACCGCCGGCGCGGGTCGTAACGGGGAAATGCCCGCCACAGGTGCGTGGCGATTTCCTGCGCCAGTTCGTCGCGGTCGTCGCGGTCGTGGCAATAGCTGGCCGCCACCTTCAGCACGATGCCGCGGTGTTGCAGCAGCAGGGCGCTGAAGCGGGCTTGCAGGTCTGTGTCCAGGGGCATGGCTCCAGTCGGGAGGGTGAGCGGGTTTGCACGCCAGGATGATTCGCACGAACGCGCAATTCCTCACAACCTGAATGGACTGTCATGAACATTTCGACATCAGGGGGGCTGAACAGGCACACTATGCTGCTTTGCGCCTGCCGGCTCCGTGCGGCGCCTCCGGAGTTACCCATGACCCAAGAATCTTCCGCGCCGCTGCTGTTTGCAGACCTCGGCCTCTCGGACGCTGTGATGAAAGCCGTTGCCGCTGTCGGCTACGAGTCGCCGTCGCCGATCCAGGCTGCCACCATCCCCGCGCTGCTGTCCGGCCGCGACGTCCTCGGCCAGGCGCAGACCGGTACCGGCAAGACCGCCGCGTTCGCGCTGCCGGTGCTGTCCAACGCCGACCTGAACCAGCTCAAGCCGCAGGCGCTGGTGCTGGCGCCGACCCGCGAGCTGGCCATCCAGGTCGCCGAGGCCTTCCAGAAATATGCCGAAGCCATTCCCGGCTTCCGCGTGCTGCCCGTGTACGGCGGCCAGCCCTATGCCCAGCAGCTGAGCGCGCTCAAGCGCGGCGTGCATGTGGTGGTCGGTACCCCGGGCCGGGTGATCGATCACCTGGATCGCGGCACGCTGGACCTGTCCCAGCTCAAGACGCTGGTGCTGGACGAAGCCGACGAAATGCTGCGCATGGGCTTTATCGACGATGTCGAAGCCGTGCTCAAGAAACTGCCGGAAAAGCGCCAGGTGGCCTTGTTCTCGGCGACCATGCCGCCGGCCATCCGCCGCATCGCGCAGACCTATCTGAAGGATCCGGCCGAAGTCACCATCGCGGCCAAGACCACCACCTCGGCCAATATCCGCCAGCGCTACTGGTGGGTGAGCGGCCTGCACAAGCTGGACGCACTGACCCGCATTCTCGAGGTCGAGCCGTTCGACGGCATGATCATCTTCGCGCGCACCAAGGCGGCCACCGAAGAGCTGGCGCAGAAGCTGCAGGCACGCGGCATGGCCGCGGCGGCCATCAACGGCGACATGCAGCAGGCCGCCCGCGAGAAGACCATCGCCCAGCTCAAGGACGGCAAGCTCGACATCCTGGTCGCCACCGACGTGGCCGCGCGCGGCCTGGACGTGGAGCGCGTCAGCCATGTGCTCAATTACGACATCCCGTACGACACCGAAAGCTATGTGCACCGCATCGGCCGTACCGGTCGTGCCGGCCGCAATGGCGATGCGATCCTGTTCGTCACCCCGCGCGAGAAGGGCATGCTGCGCTCGATCGAGCGCGCCACCCGCCAGCCGATCGAAGAAATGCAGCTGCCGAGCGTGGATGCGGTCAACGACACCCGCGTGGCGCGTTTCATGACCCGCATCACCGAGACCCTGGCCGGCGGCCAGATCGAGATGTACCGCGATCTGCTGCAGCGCTATGAGGCCGAAAACAACGTGCCGGCGATCGATATCGCCGCCGCCATGGCCAAGTTGCTGCAAGGCGATGCGCCGTTCCTGCTGACCCCGCCGGTGCGTGGTGCACGCGAGGAATTCGCCCCGCGCGAGCGCAGCGAGCGTGCCGACCGCGGTGATCGCAATGATCGTGGTGACCGTCCGCGTTTCGAGCCCAAGTTCGAGCGTGGCCCGCGTGCCGACGGCGAGCGCGCTGCGCGTCCGCCGCGTGGCGACGATGCCGGTGGCGAGCGTCCGCGTCGCGATCCGGTTGCCCCGCGCGGCGAGCCGGAGTTCGGCATGGAGAGCTACCGCATCGAAGTGGGCCACAGCCATGGCGTGAAGCCGGCCAACATCGTCGGTGCGATCGCTAATGAAGCCGGGCTGGAAAGCCGCTATATCGGCCGTATCGATATCCAGGACGATTATTCGATCCTGGATCTGCCGGCCGACATGCCGCGCGAACTGCTCACCCACCTGAAGAAAGTCTGGGTATCCGGTCAGCAACTGAACATGCGCAAGCTGGAAGAGGGCGAGGCAGCCGCGTCGCCGTCCAAGCCGCGCTTCCCGCGTGGCGGCAAGCCGTCCGGTCGTCCGAACGGCCCAGGCCGTCCGATGGACCGCGCGGGCGCACCACACCGTAAGGGCCCGCCCAAGCCGCGCGGCGAGTAAGCATGGCCGACACCGCCTGCCGGGCCACCCGCAGGCGGCGTGATTGCCTAGTATTGCTATGCGTAAATGAGCATAGCGAGCCACTGAGGCGTTCCGGCGCCTCACTGCGCCGGCGATCAGGCTGACCTAGTCAGCGCCGCTAACCCGAGGTGCATCAGGCTGAGCGGGTATTGCCATACAGACTGAGCCGTTGCGGCCGTTACTGCCTACAGGCGCCCGCTGGGCGCCTGAGTCGCACTGGGGCGGCGAAGGACGGACGGCGATGGCGCAGGCAGCACGCGGCAAGGGCGGTGGACAGACCATGCACCTGGTGCGTGGCTGGCTGACGCTTCCTCTGGCGCTCTTGATCGGAATTGCCGTCTGCATGGCGGTGGTCTCGGCGCTGGTGATCGAAATCCAATCCGGCGCCACCGCCTGGATCGTGGGCCAAAGCCATTGGTCTAACGCCCAGCAGGAATCGGTGTACTGGATGGAGCGCTACCTGGGCAGCGGCGATACAGCCGATCTGCAGGCCGCGTGCCGCGCGCTGGAAGTACCGCTGGGCGACCGTGCGGCGCGCGTGGCGATCGAACAACCGGTCATCGATTGGGGCGCGGTCTACGCCGGTCTTGGCGCTGGCCGCAATGCCCGTGAAGACATGCCGCAAATGGTGCGGCTGTATCGCTATGGGCGCCAGTTTCCGTATCTCGGCGACGCCATTGCGCTGTGGAAGCGCACCGATGGCGGCATCCTGCAACTGAGCGCCTTGGCCGACCGTGCCGCCTCGGTGCAGGCCGCCACCCGGCCCGATCCGCGCGCGCTGCAGGCACTGCGCGATGAGCTGCATCTGCTGGACGGCCGCATGCGCCGCGATGCGTCCGAATTCCTGGGCTACCTGACCCGCTGCGCGCGGCTGCTGCACGATGTGATGGTGGCCTGCAGCCTGGCCACCTTGCTGCTGGTGCTGATCACCTGCGTGCTGGCGATGCGGCGTATCCGCGATTACCTGCTGTCGCACGAAGGCCGCTTCCGCACCGCGTTCCAGCAGGCGGCGCTGGGCATGGTCAAGTTCGATCTGCGTGGCAATGTGCTCGATGCGAACGCATCGATGGCCAACGTCCTGCTCTACCGGCCGGAAGAGCTGCAGGCCTGTACGCTGGCCGAGGTGATGCATCCGGAAGACATCAAGCTGGACAGCCGCGGCATGCTGGATTGGCCCAAGCTGCTGCAGTCCGGCGAGCTGCGTTTTTTGCGTGCCGACGGCGGGGTGATGTGGGGCCGCTGGAGCGCCTCGCTGGTGGAGCCGGGTCCCGAAGAGCCGACGCTGGTGCTGGCGGTAATCGAAGATGTGTCGCACGCGCACGAGCTGGCCGACGAAGTGGCCTTCCATGCACGCCACGATGCGCTCACGGGGCTGATCAATCGGCATGAAATCGAACGCCGGCTGGAGCGCCTGATCGAACTGCCGCGATCGCCGCAGATGTGTCACGCGCTGTGCTTTGTCGACCTGGATCATTTCAAGCTGGTCAACGACACCTTCGGGCATGCAGTCGGCGACAAGTTCCTGTGCCACTTTGCCGATGTGATCACCATGCAGTTGCGTCCCGGCGACTGGCTGGGACGTTTGGGCGGCGATGAATTCGCCATCCTGTTGGCCAATACCGACTTGCTGCAGGCGCGCGCCTTACTGGAACGCATGCATGGCGTGCTCGGGCAACCGTGGAGCCATCAGGGCGGGCGACCGCTGACGCCGAGTTGCAGTTTTGGCGTTGTGGAGATTGGTCAGGGCGTCAGCGACGTCAATACCTTGATGACCGCCGCCGATCTGGCCTGTCATGCGGCCAAGGAAGAAGGGCGCAACCGCATTCGCTGCTTCAATGAAAACGATCTGGCGCTGGCACAGCGCCGCCACGACGGCGGCTGGATCAGTGCGGTGCAACAGGCGATCGCCGAAGAACGCCTGCTGTTGTACGCGCAGAAAATCCAGGTGTTGAGCGACCCGGGGCGGTTGCAGTACGAGGTGCTGGTGCGCATGCGCGCCAGCGACGGACGGGTGCTGAGCCCGGGCGAATTCCTGCCGGCAGTGGAGCGTTACGGCTTGGGGCGCATGGTCGATACCTATGTGCTGGAATCGTTGTGCGCGCAGTTGTCGGCCAACCCGATGCATCTGGCGATGCTTGAGCTGTGCCATGTCAATTTGTCTGCGCAATCGATCGCGCAACCGGATTTTCTCGACATCGTCTGTGCCTTGTTCGAACGCTACCCGGCGCTGGTGCCGAAGCTATGCATGGAGATCACCGAGACCGCGGTCATTGGCGACCTGGAACATGCGCAGCGTTTCGTGCAGAGCGTGCGTGCGCGTGGCTGCCACGTGGCGCTGGACGATTTCGGCAGCGGCATGGCCTCGTTCGGCTATCTCAAGCAATTCACCGTAGACGTGCTGAAGATCGATTGCGGCTTCGTCCGCAACTACGCGCACGATGCGGTGGATCGTGCGGCGGTGCACTCGATCGCCCAGGTCGGGCTGGCGCTGGGCATTGAAGTGGTGGCCGAAGGTGTGGAATCGGAGGCCGACATTCCCGGGCTGCGCGAAGCCGGTGTGGGCCAGGTGCAGGGCTTCAGCCTGCATCGTCCATGCCCGCTGGAAGAGCTGCTGCACACGCCGCAGCTGGTGGCCGTGTCTGGATAAGGGCGGCCGATCATACGGCTGCACTCGGCATCGGACGGGCGCTGCGTGTACGCGCCTGGCGTCCGCCTGCTGTCGATCGCTGGTCTGGGCAACTGGCATGGCGCACGGCCCGCGCTAAATCGCCGATAATCGGCAGATGACGACTCGACTCAACAAATACATCGCCGAAACCGGCTTCTGCTCACGCCGCGAGGCCGATCGTTTGATCGGCGAACGGCGGGTGACCGTCAATGGCGTGCCAGCCGGCACCGGTGCGGTGGTGGGCGAGGAAGACACCGTGCTGGTGGATGGCCAGCCGCTGCGCGTGCGCGAGGCCAAGAAGCTCGGCGGACGCAAGCATGTCTACATTGCGCTCAACAAGCCGGTGGGCATCACCTGTACCACCGAGAGTTCGGTCAAGGGCAATATCGTCGAATTCGTCGGCCACGAGCAGCGCATTTTCCCGATCGGCCGGCTCGACAAGGAGTCCGAAGGGCTGATCCTGATGACCAGCAACGGCAACATCGTCAACGAGATCCTGCGCGCGGAAAATCGCCACCAGAAGGAATATCTGGTGGCGGTCAACAAGCCGGTCACCGACGAATTTCTGCGTGGCATGGCGCGCGGGGTGCGCATCCACAACGAGACCACGCTGCCGTGCCGGACTGCGCGCATCGCCAAATTCGGCTTCCGCATCGTGCTGGAGCAGGGCTTGAATCGGCAGATCCGCCTGATGGCCGCCGAGTTTGGCTATCGGGTCACGCAGCTGCGTCGGGTGCGCATCGACAACATCAAGCTGGCCGCGCTCAAGCCAGGGCAGTGGCGCAACCTCAGCGATGCGGAGTTGCGCGGTCTGCTGCCGCAACGCACCGACTGGTAAATCCTGCCGACGCGCCGATTGCGCTGCCGCGGGGCCAGCGCAGCCTGTGTCCGCAATCGCCACGGACTCCCTTCGTCGTGCGGTTCTGACGCGCCCGTTTTGCAGCGCTTTGCTGGGCGTTTGCGCTCAGCTTTATTGATCACTCCAGGACGGCCGATGGCGGCCTGGACGGCACGCGCGGCGCTGCGGAGTGGGGTGCGTCCCGATGGCTGGGGTTGCTGGGCTCCGGCATACTTCTCCCGCTAACAGCCAGGGGGGCGGCAGTGATTAAACCGGAATTGCCGAGCAACGAGGCCGAGCGGCTGGCCGCGCTGCGCCAGTACGACGTGCTGGATTCGCCGGCAGAAAGTGCGTTCGACGATCTGACCATGATCGCCTCCACGCTGTGCGAGACGCAGATGGCGGCCGTGGTGCTGGTGGACGAAGACCGTCAGTGGTTCAAGGCTGCGCATGGCGCACCACGCAGCGAGGCACCGCGCGATATTTCGTTCTGTGCGCACGCGATCCTGCGCCCGGACGAAGTGCTGATGGTGGACGACACCTTGCTGGACCCACGCTTCCACGACAACCCGATGGTGGTCGGCAGTGGCGGGGTGCGCTTCTACGCAGGTGCGCCGCTGGTGAGCAGCCAGGGCATGGCGCTGGGGTCGCTGTGCGTGTTCGACCAGACCCCGGCGCATCTGCGCAAGGACCAGCGCGAGGCTCTGCAGGCGCTGTCACGGCAGGCCTCGTACTTGCTTGACCTGCGGCTGGCCGGCAAACAGCTGCGTCAGCAATTGAACGAGCGCGATTGGTACGAGCAGCAGATGGCCGGCTATTACGCGGCGATGGATGCCTTGAATGCCGATCTGGTCGAGCAGACGCGTACCGACCCGCTGACCGGCTTGCCGAACCGGCGCGCCTTTGCGGTGGCATTGCAGTCGGCCACCGAGCAGACTCGCGCAGCGGGCCAGCCGCTGGTGGTGGCGCTGCTGGACGTGGACCACTTCAAGACCGTCAACGATGTGCATGGGCACGATCAGGGCGATGTGGTGCTGCGCGAACTCTCCACGTTGTTGCGCGCGCATGTAGGCGGCGCCGGCACCATCGCCCGCTACGGCGGCGAAGAATTCGTGCTGCTGCTCCCCAATGCGGATCTGCTGCAGGCGCGCGTGCAATGCGAATACCTGCGCCAGAGCGTGGCCGCGATGACGATCGCGCTGCCGGTGACGGTGAGCATCGGCGTGGCGGCCTTGCGTCCGCAGGAGAGCGTGGAGGCAGTGATCAAGCGCGCCGACCAGGCCTTGTATGCAGCCAAGCGTGGCGGGCGCGATCAGGTGGTGGCGCTGGAGTAGGTTGATGCGTGTTGTGCATATCGTGCGCCTGCTGACGACGCCGGCCTGACAACTGCGCAAGACGCTCGCCGCCAAGCGCTGCAACGCGCACGCGGCGTGGTAGAGCATCAGTCGCAGCGCGGCTTTCGATACGACGGTGGTTGCGCGTGAAGTGCGCTGTCGCACCGCTGCGTACACCTCAGTCGACGATGTTCTTCGCTTCGGCCGTGCCCAGCAATTCCGGATGCACCACCTTGCGTCGACGCTCCAGCACCGGATGCAGGAATACCGCGCCGAGAATGATCGCCACGCCGAGGTAGAACTGCAGGGTGAGTTCGCGTTGTTCGCCCAGCAGCGCGATCGCCAGCACGATGGCGTAGACCGGTTCGAGATTGGTCACCAGCTGCACCGAATAGGCGCTGAGATGGCGCAGCGCCACCAGCGCCAGCGCGAACGGCAGCAGGGTGCAGGCCAGTGACAGTGCCAGCAGCAACACGCCATCGTGCAGGCTGGGCACGACCAGCAAATCGCCGTGCAATGCCGGCAGCAGCAGCGGCATCGCCGGTGCAAGCAGGGTCAAGGTCAGCGTGCCGGCGCCCAGTTCCAGCGCGGTGACGGTGAGCGGGTCGGCATGCGCCACCATGCGTTTGTTGAGCGAGCCGAATAACCCGACGAACACCGCCGAGATCGCGCCTACCACCACGCCGGCCCGCATGCCATCCGGTACACCGCCAACGACGAGCGCTACGCCGGGCAGCACGGCCAGCCCGAACAGCAGTTCGCGCGGGCGGAACGGGCGTTTGGTCACCCACGGCTCGATCACCGCCGTGAACACCGGCGCCAGTGCGATACAGGTTGCCGCCACCGATGCATTGGCCAGCTTGATCGCGCCGTAGAAGGTGAGCCAGTGCAGGGCTACCAGCGCGCCGATGCCGCAATAGCCCAGCACCACGCGCCCGGATAAGCCGCGTAGCCCGCGCCATACGCGCGGCCACAAGGCCAGCGCCACGACCACGATCAGCATGCGCCACCACACCAGTGGCAACGCCTGCAGCGTGATCAGTTTGCCAAGGATCGCGGTGATGCCCCAAAGCAGCACGCAGAAATGGATTTGCAGTTGCGCCTTGCGCAGGTCGGTCGTGGGCATGCGCCATTGTCGCCGAAAACGGGTTGATCGGCGCTGCGAAGGACGCGGCGTCGGGGCGCAGAGGCGCTTTAAGGAGATGGCTGACGTGACTGCCGAGCAGCCATCGCGCGACCGGTCCGCCAGCCATCGACTAACCCGCATCACTGCAAGAGATTCAACGAGCGACTTGGCACATCGTGCCGCGATCGATGACTCCACCTCAGCGATCGACACTGCACCCAAACACAGCTGCATCACTTATCGCCGATTGCACCTCATGCGCGGCCTGAGAGCGGCCAAGCGAACGTGGCGAGCAGGCCGCAGGAGCATGGGCGGTGCACTCAGAACCGCCGTCTGCGAGCGGTACATGCCGCATCGAGCATCGAGCACCGGTCGAGCCGCCTGCGCGGTCTTTTGCCAGCTGCTCTAACGCGCCGACAGCTCCTTCAACAACGCCATCGCTGCCGCAGGGTTGCGCTCCTTGGCCGCGCTGATGAAAAACACGAAGACCTCGCGTGGCTGACGTGCCGGCGCCATCGATGCATCCACATGCGGTAGATCGGCCGGATCTTCGCCGCGCCGCCAGGCCTGGATGCGCTCAGCCCAGCGCGCCAATGCCGGCGCCGGATAACCCGCGTGCAAGCGCGCCTGGCTGCGCATCAGGCGCGCGTAGACGAAATCGGTAGACAGATCGGCGAAGGACGGATGCGCGTCCGAATCGGTGAACACCGTGGCCACGCCGTGGCCACGCACCAAGGCCAGTAGCGACGCGTCCACCGCATCGTGGTCGCGAATCTCCAGCACATGGTGCAGCGCACGCGTGCCCGCACGCTTGGGCAGCAACGACAGAAACGCGTCCAGGTCGTCGGCCTGCAGCCGATGCCCTTGTTCGAACTGCCACACCAGTGGCCCCAGGGTGTCGCCGAGCTCGACAATGCCGTCGATGAAGTCTTCCACCTGCGCCTTGGTGCCGGCCAGCTTGCGCGACTGGGTGATGCGACGCGGGGCCTTGGCCGAGAATACGAAGCCCGGCGGCACTTCATCGCGCCACTTTGCGTAGGTGGCCGGCTTCTGCGTGCCGTAGTAGGTGCCGTTGATCTCGATGGCGGTGACGTGGCGGCTTGCGTATTCCAGCTCGCGGCGCTGCGCCAGCCCTTCAGGGTAGAACATCCCCGCGCGCCACGGCGCATACACCCATCCACCGATGCCGATATGGATGCTGTCGAGGGCGGGTGGGGCGGAAGCGAACAGATCGGTCATTGCGTGGATACTCGCTGGCGGGGGCGTGCGCCATTGCAGGTTCTGCAGCAAATGCAACGCGCGTCGGCCGATCATAGCCGCGGCGCGGATGGTGCAATGAGACGCTGGTGTTGCCAATGGGGTGCCGGTACGCGGTGCAATGGCTGAGATTGCATGCGCATCGTTGTGGCGGCGTTGCAGTGGTTGTGCGAAGGCGCATGACGACAGCGCCGACATGGCGCGTGGGCATTACAGCCTTTGGAGGCGACCTGGCCAAGACGCCAACAGCACAGTTAGCGGCAATCGCGTCGCGGCATCGATGCGCCAGACCTGCTCACTCGCAGTGCTCGTTTCGGGCTGTCGCGCTGGACGCTGCGGCACAAGCGCGCGTCAAGACGACGAGCACGCAGCAAGCAACACATGGCAAACCCACTGCAGCGGCAACCCTGAAACGGCAGAGCGAAGTGCTGCCTATATGCGCGCACCGCCGCCGCCCGCGTGCCTACGCGGGGCCTCACCAATCACCCGCGCGCTGCCGCAGCCGGCTACCATGCCAGCTCTGCCGCGCGAGATTCCCCGATGACCTGGACCACGCCTGATCTATGTGACCGCTACCCCGAGGTGACAATTGCCGAGCCGCTGTTCCACCATTTCGGCGGGCGCACGGCATTCGCCGGGCCGATGGTCACGGTGCGTTGTTTCGAAGACAACTCGCGGGTGCGCGAGCTGGCTGCCACGCCGGGCGATGGCCGGGTGCTGGTGGTGGACGGGCAGGGCTCGCTGAAGCATGCGCTGCTGGGCGACCAGATCGCGGTCAACGCGGTGGCTAACGGCTGGGCCGGCGTGCTGATCCATGGCTGCGTGCGCGATGTGGAGATTCTTGCCACGCTGCCGTTGGGGGTGCTGGCGCTGGCCGCCTGCCCGCGCCGCACCGAGCGACGCGATCTGGGCGATGTGGATGTGCCGGTGAATTTTGCCGGCGTGCCCTTCGTTCCAGGCCATTGGCTGTATGCCGATGCCAACGGCGTGCTGGTGGCGCCGCAACCGTTGTCGCTGGATAGCGCCGGCGCATCGATCTGACCGAAACCTGAGGGCGACGCAGTGACCTTGAACCGATGGCTGAGTGGGGGCGTGCTGATGGTGGCAAGCTTGGTGACGACAACGCACGCGGCCGAACTTCCCGCCGGCATGCGGCAGTTCGACGCGCAGATGGAACGCGTGCGCAAACAGTTCGACGTACCCGGCATTGCGGTGGCTATCGTCAAGGACGGCCAGGTGGTGCTGGAGCGTGGCTACGGCGTGCGCGAAACCGGCAAGCCCGCGCCGGTGCAGGCCGACACGTTGTTTGCCATTGCATCCAACACCAAGGCCTTCACTGCCGCATCGCTGTCGATCCTGGCCGACGAAGGCAAGCTTTCGTTCGACGACAAGGTCATCGACCATCTGCCGTGGTTTCGCATGTCCGACCCGTATGTGAGCGGCGAAATGCGCATCCGTGATCTGCTGGCGCACCGCAGCGGGCTGAGTCTGGGGGCGGGCGACCTTTTGTTCTGGCCCACCACCAGCTACACCACCGAAGAAGTCGTGCAACGCCTGGCCAAGGTGCCATTGAAAGGCGGTTTTCGCGACCGCTATGCGTACGACAACATCCTGTACGCGGTTGCTCAGAAGGTGATCGAGCAGGTCTCCGGGCAGAGTTACGCGGCGTTTTTGCAGCAACGCATCTTCGCCCCGGTGGGCATGCGTGGTACGCGCTTCAACGCCGACCATCTGCAGCCCGGCGATAACGCTGCGGTGGGGCATGCCAAGTACGACTTCACCGAGCTGCGCACGGTGGCGCCGTTGACCTGGTCCAACAACTCCGGTGCTGGCGGTATCTATTCCAGTGCGCACGACATGGCGCTGTGGATGAACGTGCAACTGGCCGGCGGAAGCCTGCCCGATGGCAAACCGCTGTTTAGCGCCAAGCGTCAGCACGACATGTGGTCGATGATCACGCCGATTCCGATCGGCGAGGTGCAGGTGCCCGAGCTTGCTGCGGCACGGCCGAACTTCGCCGGTTACGGCGAGGGTTGGAGCCTGAGCGATTACCGCGGCCGTCGCATGGTTTGGCACACCGGCGGCTGGCCCGGCATGGTGTCGCGCCTGACGCTGCTGCCGGATCAGAAACTGGGTGTGGTGGTGTTGACCAACCAGGAAGTGGGCGCCGCGTTCAACGCAGTGACCTTCCAGGTGCTGGATGCGTTCTTGCAGGTGCCGCCGACCGATTGGACCGGCGCCTACGCCAAACTGGTGGAGAAGGCCGATAGCGACGCGGACGCCAGCTGGAAGAAGCACCAGGACGCTCGCGCGGCGCGCTCGACGCCGTCGTTGCCGCTGCGCAGTTACGCGACCACCTATCGCGACCCTTGGTATGGCGATGTGGTGATTCGCCAGGATGGCAAGCGGCTGCGCCTGCAGTTTGCCAAGACCGCCCAATTGGTCGGTACGCTGGAGCATTGGCAGCACGATAGCTTCATCGTGCGCTGGGACGATCGCTCCTTGAATGCCGATGCCTTCGTCAATTTTTCGCTGACGCCGGATGGCGCGGTGCGCGAAATGCGCATGGAGCCGATTTCGCCGCTGACCGATTTCAGCTTCGATTTTCAGGATCTGGTGCTGACGCCGGTGCCGACGGAGACCTCTGCGGGCAAGTGATGCAGGCAAGCGCGGACGGCCGCCGGATTGCGCCTGGCGGGCGCAAGCGCGCAGATGGGCTAAGAGAGCACCGGCAGCCGCAGGCTATCGAAGCGCGGTATGTCCGGTTACGATCTGCGCACTTTTCAGGGATGTTGCCGCACGCATGACCACTTCGCAGATGTCGGTGTATTTCTTTTTGCAGGCTGCCGCGATCTTGCTGGTGTGCCGGCTGGTCGGCATGCTGGCCAAGCGGCTCGGGCAACCGCAGGTGGTGGGCGAAATGATTGCCGGCGTGATGCTGGGGCCCTCGTTGTTCGGCTTGTTGGCACCAGCCGCGCAGGCGGCCTTGTTCCCCAAGCAGACCATGGACGTGCTGTACGTGTTCGCGCAGTTCGGCGTGGGCTTGTACATGTTCCTGGTCGGTACCGATTTCCGCAGCGATCATTTTCGCGCGCGCTATCGCAGCGCGATGAGCGTGTCGCTGGCGGGCATCACGGTGCCGTTCCTGTTGGCGTTTGCCATGTGCCCGTGGTTGATCAACGTGGAAGGTCTGTTCTCGGAAAAGGCCAAGCTGATGGAAGCGTCGCTGTTCCTGGGCGCGGCGATTGCGATCACTGCCTTCCCGATGCTGGCGCGCATCATCCACGAGCGCGGTCTGACCAATAGCCCGTTGGGGACATTGGCGTTGACCGCTGGTGCGTTCGACGATGCGGCTGCGTGGTGCATTTTGGCCGTGGTGCTGGCCAGCTTCGGCGGTAGTTGGGGCAGTGCCTACCTGGCCATCGGCGGCGGCATCGGCTATGCGGTGTTCATGATTTTCGTTGGACGGCATCTGCTCAAGCGGCTGGCCGATCATGTGGTGCCCAGCCAGCCGCTGAGCAACAGTGTGTTGGCAGTTGTGCTGATCTTGTTCTGCGTCAGCGCCTGGGCAATGGATGCGATCGGTATCCATGCGGTATTCGGCGGTTTCCTGCTCGGTGTCTGCCTGCCCAGGGGCGCCTTGACCGAGAAGCTGCGCGAGATGCTGCAGCCATTCGTTGTGGTGTTGCTGCTGCCGATGTTCTTCACCTATTCGGGCTTGAAAACCCAGCTCAGTGTGTTGCTGCAGCCGCAGATCATGCTAGCCGGTGTGGCGATCCTGGCCGCATCGTTCATCGGCAAGGGCGTGGCCTGCTGGGCAGCGGCGCGTGCCACGGGCGAGAACAATCGCGACGCGATGGCGATTGGCTCGCTGATGAATGCACGCGGGTTGATGGAGCTGATCATCATCAATATCGGGTTGCAGGCCGGGGTGATCGAACAAGGCCTGTTCTCGGTGCTGGTGCTGATGGCGATCCTGTCCACGCTGATGGCCACGCCCTTGTTCAACTGGATCATGCGCCGCCACGCCAACGTGACCGACGCAGTGCCGAGCCTGCAATCGCGGTGATGGCGTGCAGTTGTCTGTTGTCGCAGGCAACTGCAGCGGTGTGGGCGCTGGATGGCGCGTCAACGCCTCAGCGGCAACTGCACGCTGGACAGCAGGCCACCGCCGGGGCGATTGCTGACGAGAAGGCGGCCATCGTGCGCCTGGCAGATGGCCGAGGCGATCGCCAGGCCCAGGCCGCTGCCGCCGGAATGCCGTGCGCGCGAGCTGTCGGCGCGCCAGAAGCGGTCCAATAGATGTGGTAATTGCGCAGGCTCCACGCCGGGGCCACGGTCGCTCAAAGTGAGCAGCGCGCTGGTGCCCTCGCGGCGTAGCTCGATTTCCAGCACCTTGCCGGCTGCTGCATAGCGCACCGCGTTATCGATCAGGATCGACAACACCTGGCCCAGCCGATGCCGGTCGGCACGTAGGCGGAGCGGGGGATGCGTGGGGTAGTGGACGGCCATCTGCGCCTCGCGCAGCGCGGGCCCCGCCCACGCGATGCGCTCGGCGACCAGCTCGTGCAGGTCGACGCTTTCCGGCTCCAGCACCAGTTGGCCGGCGCGCGCCAGCGACACCAGGTGCAGGTCGCCGATCAGGCGATTGATCTGCTCCAGCTGGCGATGCACCAGCCGCAGCTGCTCAGGCTCGAGCGGGAAGACCTCGTCCAGCATGCCCTGCACGCGCCCCATTGCGGCGTTGAGCGGGGTGCGCAGTTCGTGCGCGAGCATCGCGCTTGAGTCGCGTAATTCGCGCTCGTACTGCTGTAGCCTGCCGCTCATGGTGTTGAAGTCGTCGGCCAGGGCGGTGAGCTCGTCCGGTGCGCCAGTCACCACCTGCGCGCGCGCGCCGAAGTCGCCTTCGCTGACCCGGTGCGCCGCAGACGCCACCTGCGAAAATTGCCGCGACAGCGGCCGTGACGCGAGCAGGCCGCAGAACAGGATCACCGGGACCGAGATGGTCATCATGGCGCCCAGCATCCACCAGTCTGGATTGGCCAGCCCGGGCAGGAAATTTTCGATGTCGTAATAGCGCTGAAATAGCTCCCACAGGCGCGCCTGGTTGGCCCTGGGCTGCTCGACCAGCTGGGAGATCTCCGCACGCGGCTCGGCCGGCACGTTGCTCAGGATCAGGCTGTAGCGCAGATTGAGATAGCACCACATGCCGAAGGCGATGACCATCATGGTCACCACAGCCAGCGCGCTCATGCGCAGTCCCACCCACCACCACAGCGGCGCCTGGCTACGCCACGCATGAAATCGCCGCAGGGCCTTCATTGAAAGCGGTACCCCACTGCGCGCACGGTGACCAGTACGCCGGTGATGCCATGCACTTCCAGTTTGCGGCGCAGGTTGTGGATGTGCGAATCCACCACCCGTTCCAAGGCATCGCTGTCGGGCAGGCAGGCGTCGAGTAATTCGCTGCGCGTAAATGCCTTGAATGGGGTCTTGAGCAACAGCGCGAGCAGGTTGAATTCGGTCGGTGTCAGATCCAGCGCCACGCGGTCGCCGTTCTCGCCTTGCACGCTGGCGACCACAGCGGCCGGATCCACGTTCAGCCGACCGTGCTGCAAGGGCTCGCCCGGCGCGCGCACCGCCACACTCCGGCGCAGTACGGCATGCACGCGCGCGATCACTTCCTTGGGGCTGTACGGCTTGACCACATAATCGTCGGCGCCGTAGCGCAGTGCGCCGAGCTTCTCCGGTTCGTCGCCAATGGCAGTGACCATGATCACCGGCGTGTCGCCGGCGCGGCGGATCGCCGACAGCACCTCGATGCCGCTGAGCTTGGGCAGCATCACGTCCAACAGCACCAGGTCCGGTGCCCATTGCCGATGCAGCTGGATGGCGCGTTCGCCGTCGCCGGCCACGGCCACATCGAAGCCGTCGCGGCGTAGATAGGCCTCCAGAATGCTGGCGCTATCGGCATCGTCTTCCACAAGCAGAATCTTTTTGCCTGTCATGGCGTGTTGCCCTGTCGTCTCGATCAAATCTGGATAATTCCCGAAAACAACCTGGACGCTGCAGGTCGAGGATGTCGGTCGAGATTGGCTCTGTGCTCCGACATCATGATTCCACAAATTATTCCGCGCCGTTGGTCTTGCGTTTGCCTGGTTGCCGCCACTGCAGTGCTGTCGGCTGGCTGCTCGCTGACGCCGGCCTATCAGCGGCCTGCGGTGAGCGTACCGGCCACGTTCGCTAGCCCGCAGGCTGCATCCACGCCCGATCAGCCCGACGCCAAGGCGATGACGGCCGTGACTTTGAACGCGCAGGAGCGCGCGTTCCTGCAGGCCTTTGCCCCAGACCGCGACCTGCAGCCACTGGTTGAACGTGCGTTGGCGCACAACGGCGATTTCCGCCGCGCTGCGTTGCAAGTAGAGCAGGCGCGCGCGCAGTACGGCATCGCCCAGGCGTCGCGTCTGCCCACGATCGCTGTTGGCGCACAGCAGCTACGGCAACATTTCGACAATCCGGCACTGGATACGCGTTACCAGCAGGATCTGGTGATTGCCAATGCGGGAATCGGCAATTTCGAAGTGGATTTTTTCGGCAAGCTGCAGGCGATGTCAGAGGCCGCACGGCAGCGTTACCTGGCCAGCACCTACGGCCGCGATGCAGCGCGTGGCGCTCTGATTGCCGAGGTGCTGCGTGCCTACACCGCCGAGCGCACGGCCGCGCAGGCGCTGCAACAACTACAAGCGCTGGATGCCGACAGCGCTGCGCTCCTGGCCATTGCCGAGCGGCAATATCAGGTGGGACTGATTGCGCGCGATGAGCGCGATGCGCAGCGCCGTCAGGCCGATCAGGCCCATATGGCGGCCTTGCAGGGCAGCGATAATCACGCTGCGGCAGTGCGTGCGCTGCAGTTGCTGGCCGGCTACGACAGCACACCCGTGCCCGGCGATCTGCAGGGTTTGATCGCCGCAGATACGCCTGCGACTGCATGGCGCGCACTCGACTCGTCGCTGTTGCTGCAACGCCCAGATATCCAGCAAGCAGAGCTGGAACTGCGCGCGGCCAATGCCGATATCGGCGCTGCCCGCGCGGCGTTTTTTCCGTCGATCACTTTGAGCACCAGCGTGGGGACCGCCAGCGACGGATTGCGCGGCCTGTTTTCCGCAGGCCAAGGGCTGTGGAGCTTCATGCCGCAACTGAATCTGCCGTTGTTCGACGGCGGCCGTAATCGCGCCAATCTGGATTTGGCGCAGGTGCGCAGACGCGCCGATGTCCTGGCCTACGAGCAGGCAATCGAGTCTGCATTTCGCGAGGTCGCCAATGCGCTCGACGCCCACGCCACCTTGTCGCAAGCCGAGCCGCGCTCGCGCGAGCAGGTCGAACGCGAGCAACTGCGTCTTGCGCGCTTGCGCGAGCGCGTGGATGCCGGTCTGGAAGACCGCAGCGCGCTGCTGGCCGAGCGGACGCGCATCGCCCGAACCGAACTCGATTACCTCGACACCGCACGTCAACGCGTGCTGGGCCGTATTGCGCTGTTTCAGGCGTTCTACGGCGTGCACCTGCCCACCTCTTCCTGACTTCCGCCGGAGACTTTCGATGAATGTATCGTCCTTCAATCGCCTGCGTGGCAACCATGCCGTCCGCGCCAGCGTCCTTGCGTGCATAAGCGCCATTCCGTGCATCGCGCATGCACAAACCGACCTGACCGGGAGCTCGCGCCTGCTGGGAGACCGGACTGAAATCACTGCCGGCGCCGCAGTGGTTGCTGCGCCAGAATATGCCGGTGCCGAGCGCGCTCGCGTGCAATTCAATCCGGTACTGATGGTGCAACGTGGCGTGCTGTTCTTCGATACGGCGCGCGGTGCTGGCCTGCAATTCCAGAGCAAGTCTGGCTTCTATGTCTCGCAATCGCTGTATTACGACCTGGGCCGGCTGCAACGCGATAGCGATTGGCGGCCGGGCTCGCGCCTGCTGGCCGGCATGGGGGATGTGCCTGGGTCGGTGACAGCACGCACGCTGGTGATGCAGCAAGTGACGCCCTACATGAACGTCAATGCGGAGGCGGAGTTCGCGCTCAAGGATGCGGCGCGCCGCAATCGCTATCGCGCCGGGGTGGAGTTCACCCTGCTGCATCGCGCCAGCGACACCGTCACGCTGGATCTGGACGTGCATGGCGGCGACCGCCGATTCAATCAGGCTTACTTTGGCGTCACCGATGCGCAAGCGGCGCGTACGCGTTTGCAGGCGTTCAATGCCGGATCCGGCGTCTACGCCGCCGCGGTAGGTGGCAGTTGGACGCATTCGTTGGGCGACCACTGGGCCACCACGCTGGGCGCCACCGGCACGCGCTACCTGGACAACGCCGACCACAGCCCGCTGGTGGCACGCC
Source organism: Xanthomonas prunicola (assembly GCF_002846205.1). Taxonomy (GTDB): domain Bacteria; phylum Pseudomonadota; class Gammaproteobacteria; order Xanthomonadales; family Xanthomonadaceae; genus Xanthomonas; species Xanthomonas prunicola. The sequence goes on along the minus strand of NZ_PHKV01000001.1, from coordinate 191,853 downwards.
GGGCTGTGGTCGGCGGCACCTTTGCACTGACCTACAGCCGCTGAGCGGCACAGACCGGGGGATCGAATGATGACGATGTTGTATCGCGGCCTGGTGTGCGGCACGTTGCTGCTGGGATTGGCCGCCTGCAGTGGGCCGGACGCGCCCGCCACAGAGACGCCGCGCGCGGTGAAGCTGGAGCGCTTTGGCGCCGGCAGCGATAACCCACTGCAGGTGCCGGCGTTGGTGCGCCAGGAACAACGCGCCGAACTGGCGTTCGAAGGGGCGGGGCGTCTTGCTGCGGTGTTGGTGGATGTGGGCGACCGAGTGACCGGCGGGCAAGTGCTGGCGCGCCTGGACGATGAACCGCAGCGCCTGCGCGAACAGCAGGCCGATGCAAACGTGCGCGCGGCACAGGCGCAGTTGGGCGAACGGCAACTGCAATTGCGCCAGCAACAGGCGATGTTCGATGACGGTGCCAGTTCCACTGCGACCTTGACGGCCGCGCGCGCGGCGGCTGATGCGGCCGCCGCGCAGCTGCAGGTGGCCAGCGCCGACCTGGCCATGGCGCGCCGTGGCACGCGTCTGGGCCAGTTGCGCGCGCCCTTCGATGGCAGTGTGGTTGCACGCCTGCAACAGCCGCAGGCCGATGTGGCAGCGGGGCAGACGGTGCTGCAGGTGGAAGGGCAGGGGCATCTGCAACTGGTCGCCACGCTGCCGGCATCTGCCGGTGCCGACCTGGTGCCCGGACAAACAGTGTATGCCCGCTTGGCCGATCCAGCCGCCGCACCGATCGCGCTACGGCTGCGCAGCCTGTCCACTCGTCTGGACAATGCTGCGACCGTGCAGGCGTTGCTCGAGCCGGTCGCCGTAGCGCCGGCGCTGCGCAGCGGCGACAGCGTGCTGCTGACACTGCCAACGCATGCTGCTTCCACGCCGAGCGTGCCGTTGTCGGCGGTCGTGCCGCGGCTCAATCGGCAACAGGCCAGCGTGTTCGTTTACCAGCCGGCAAAGCGGGCCGTGATCGAACGTGCAGTCGATCTGGGGACGATTGTCGGCGAGCGCGTCCAGATTCTGCGCGGGCTGCGTGCCGGTGAGCAGGTGGTCAGCGCCGGGGTGGGCTTTCTGGTCAGCGGCCAGCCGGTGACCCCGCTGCAGGCACAGACCCAGCTGAGCGGAGGTCGCGCGCCATGACGCTGACCCAGATGGCGATGCGCTCGAGCCGGCTGACGTTGTTTGCGGCAGCGATGATTCTGATTGGCGGCATCGTGGCGTTTCTCGGTTTCCCCTCGCAGGAAGAACCGTCGGTGACCGTGCGCGATACGCTGGTGTCGGTGGCCTTTCCCGGCATGCCCAGCGAGCAGGTGGAGAACCTGCTGGCGCGCCCCGTTGAAGAACGGTTGCGCGAGCTGGCCGGCATCAAGCGCATCGTCACCACGGTGCGCCCGGGCAGCGCGATCGTGCAGCTGACCGCCTACGACGATGTGCAGGATTTGCCGGCGCTCTGGCAGCGTGTGCGCGCCAAGACCGCAGAGGCCGGTGCGCAATTGCCTGCCGGTACGCTTGGGCCGTTCGTCGACGACGACTTCGGGCGCGTATCGGTGGCCTCCATTGCAGTCACCGCGCCAGGCTTTTCGATGAGCGAAATGCGTGGCCCGCTGCGACGCATGCGCGAGCAGCTGTATAGCTTGCCCGGCGTGGAGCAGGTGAAGGTGTTCGGCCTGCAGGACGAGCGCGTGTACGTGTCGTTTGATCGCGCACGCCTGTTGGCGAGCGGCCTGACCCCGTCCAGCGTGATGGCGCAGTTGCGCGCGCAGAATGTGGTGGGCTCCGGTGGGCAGGTGGCGGTGTCCGGATTGGCGCTGACCGTGGCCACGTCCGGCGAAATCCGCACGCCCCAACAGTTGCGCGGCGTTCTGCTGAGTGTGCCGGGCGCGTCTGCCGGCGGCGCACGTGAAGTCACCCTGGGCGGGCTGGCGCAGGTGCAGGTCATGCCGGCCGACCCGCCGCAAGGCGCGGCCGTTTACCAAGGCCAGCCGGCGGTGGTGGTTTCGGTGTCGATGCAGCCTGGCAGCAATATCGCCGATTTCGGCAAGGCGCTGCGCGCCAAGCTCGACGACACCGCACGCCAGCTGCCTGTCGGCTTCACCCAGCACGTGGTGAGCTTCCAGGCCGATGTGGTCGAGCGCGAGATGGGCAAGATGCATCACGTCATGGGCGAAACCATTGTCATCGTCATGGCGGTGGTGATGCTGTTCCTGGGGTGGCGCACCGGCTTGATCGTCGGCGCGATTGTGCCGCTGACCATCTTCGCCTCGCTGATCGTCATGCGCGTGCTGAACGTGGAGCTGCAGACGGTCTCGATTGCCGCCATTATTCTTGCGTTGGGCTTGTTGGTGGACAACGGCATCGTCATTGCCGAAGACATCGAGCGCCGTCTGGTGGCCGGCGAGGAGCGCCGCCAGGCCTGTATCGATGCGGGCCGGACCTTGGCAACCCCCTTGCTGACCTCCTCATTGGTCATCGTGCTGGCGTTCTCGCCATTCTTCTTCGGCCAGACCAGCACCAACGAATATCTGCGCTCGCTGGCCACCGTGCTCGGCGTGACGCTGCTGGGGTCGTGGCTGCTGAGCATCACGGTGACACCGCTGCTGTGCATGTATTTCGCCAAGGTGCATGCCACCAGGAGCAGCGACGCAGCGGAATCGCGGTTCTATCGCGGCTACCGTCGTGTCATCGAACGTGTGCTGCAGCACAAGGCGCTGTTCATCGGTGCCATGGCGGCGATGCTGGCGGTGGCGATCACCGTGCTGGTATCGATTCCGTACGATTTCCTGCCCAAGTCCGATCGTCTGCAGTTCCAGATGCCGGTGACCTTGCAAGCAGGCAGCGACGCACGCGACACCCTGCGCACGGTGAGCGACCTCAGCCGCTGGCTGGGCGACCGCCGCGCCAACCCCGAGGTGGTGGACAGCATCGGTTATGTCTCCGATGGCGGGCCGCGCATCGTGCTAGGCCTGAACCCGCCGCTTCCGGCCGCCAACCAGGCGTACTTCACGGTCAGCGTGCGGCCGGGCACCGACATCGATGCGGTGATCGCACGGGTGCGCGCGCATGTGCGCAGCCATTTCCCCGCGCTGCGTGCCGAGCCCAAACGTTTTTCACTCGGTGCGACCGAAGCCGGCATGGCGGTGTATCGCGTGCTGGGTCCGGACGAAGCCGTGTTGCGCAGCAGCGCCGCTGCCATTGCCAAGGCCTTGCGGGCAGTGCCGGGCACGGTGGATGTGCAAGACGATTGGCAAGCGCGCATTCCGCGCTATGTGGTGCAGGTCGACCAGCTCAAGGCGCGCCGTGCGGGTGTGAGCAGCGGAGACGTCGCGCAAGCATTGCAGGCGCGCTACAGCGGTGTGGATGCCACGGTGATCCGCGACGATGGCGCCGATGTGCCGGTGGTCGTGCGCGGCAGCGCACAGGAGCGCGCCGCCAACAGCAATCCGGCCGATACGCTGGTGTATCCGCAAGCCGGCGCCGCGCCGGTGCCGCTCGCGGCGATCGCCACGGTGTTGCGCGACAGCGAGCCGTCGGCGATCCAGCGGCGCAACCTCAGCCGTGCCATCACCGTGACTGCGCGCAATCCGCAACTGACCGCGACCGAGATCGTCGAACGGCTGGCGACACCAATCGCTGCGCTCAAGTTGCCGCCCGGTTACCGCGTGGAGATTGGCGGTGAGCTGGAGGATTCGGCCGAAGCCAATCAAGCCCTGCTGCACTACATGCCGCATGCGCTGGGCGCGATCCTGTTGCTGTTCGTGTGGCAGTTCAATTCGTTCCGCAAATTGTTCATCGTGCTGTCGGCGGTGCCGTTCGTATTGATCGGCGCGGCGCTGGCGTTGGTGCTCACCGGCTACCCGTTTGGCTTCATGGCGACGTTCGGCTTGTTGGCACTGGCCGGCATCATCGTCAACAACGCGGTGTTGCTGCTGGAACGCATCGAGGCCGAGCTTGCCGATGGCCTGCCACGCCGCGAGGCGGTGGTTGCTGCCGCGGTCAAACGTCTGCGTCCGATCGTCATGACCAAGCTCACCTGCATCGTCGGCCTGGTACCGCTGATGCTGTTTGCCGGCCCGCTGTGGACCGGGATGGCGATCACCATGATCGGTGGGTTGGCGTTGGGCACGCTGGTGACGCTTGGCCTGATTCCGATCCTGTACGACCTGCTGTTCGGTCTGCGCATGCGCCGCGTTGCCTAACTGCGCCTGCATTCGTCGGCCCGGCACGCCATACTTGGGGCAGACAGCAGCAAACACGACACGATGACCAAGGCAAAGAAGAAAGCCACACAGCAGCCGGTGCAGGCACCTGCACCGGTGTATCAACTGCATGTGGCATTGACCGGCAGTGCGCCGCTGATCTGGCGGCGCCTGCTGGTGTCGGGCGCGGTGCGCCTGGCCACGCTGCATCGCGTGTTGCAACCGGTGATGGGCTGGAATGGTGTGCACCCCTACGAGTTCGACCTCGGCGGCGGGCGTTATGGCGAATCCGGGCTGGATGTGCCGGAGCGTCCACGGCTCAAGCATGCCGGCCGCGGCACGCTGGAAAGCGCAGTCGGTGAACTGGAAAGCTTCGATTATTTCTACGGCACCGGCCATGGTTGGCAGCATCGCCTGCAGGTGGAAGCGCTGTTGCCGCCGAATGCCGGCCTGCGTGTGGCGCGCTGCGTGGACGGTGCCAATGCCTGCCCGCCAGAGAGCAGTGGCGGCATTGACGATTATCGGACGTGGGTGCAGATCATCGCCGACCCGGACCACCCGCAGCATGTGCAGGAGCTGGCGACCTTGGGCGGGCGCTTCGAGCCCGGTCATTTCGACGTGTCAGAGGTCAACCGCTTGCTGGCGCGCGTGCGCGAGTGAGGCGTGTGCGGCGCACCTGAGGCGGCGCTGACAACTCCGGTTTTCGGGCGTCACGGCGGCAGTCACGCGTTGCGCAGGCTGATCGCGCAGCGCGTGCCGACCAGCGCCACTGCGGCTTGACGCCCGATGGGCTAGCCTGAGCCCCCGGTTTTTCCGAAGTTTGCGCAATGTTCCGCTGGTTCGAGTCCCTGATCGATATTTTCCCGCCCATCGAGCGGGAGATGCCGCCACGCAGCGTGTGGCGCTTTTATCTGCATTATCTGCGGCCGTTGTGGCCAATCCTGCTGGCCACGTTGATCGCCGGGCTGCTGCTGGCGCTGGTGGAAGTGGCGATGTTCGACTTCCTCGGCCGTATTGTCGACATGCTGTCCGACAAACCGGGGCCGGACTTCTTCCACCGCCATGCAGGCGAACTGATCTGGATGGCGGTGATCACGCTGGTCGCGCGGCCGTTTTTGACTGGGCTGCACAATCTGCTGGTCAATCAGGCGATCGTGCCAGGCCTGAGCAACCGTTCGCGCTGGCTGATGCACAACTACGTGGTGCGCCAGAGCCTGGGCTTTTTCAACAACGATTTTGCCGGGCGCATCGCCAACCGGGTGATGCAGACCGGCACCTCGCTGCGCGAATCGGCCGTGCAGATGGTGGATGCGCTCTGGTACATCGTGGTCTACACCGGCAGCGCACTGTGGTTGTTCGCGCAGGCCGATCCCTGGCTGATGGCGCCGCTGCTGATCTGGCTGGTGGTCTACGTCGCACTGATGGCGTTCTTCGTGCCGCGCATGAAGGCGCGTGCATGGATTGCATCGGATGCCCGCTCCAAGGCGACCGGGCGCATCGTCGATGGCTATACCAATATCTCCACGCTCAAGCTGTTCGCCCATGCCGGCCGCGAACAAGCCTATGTACGCGACGCGATCGACGAACTGGCGGTGAAGCATCGCGGTCAGACCCGGGTGACCACCGCGATGGACACTGCCATCGCGGTGGCGAACGGGTTTTTGATCGTGGGTACCTGCGCGCTGGCGCTGTGGTTGTGGAGCCGCGGGCAGATCAGCGTGGGCGCGATCACGCTGGCCACCGGTCTGGTGATCCGCATCCACAACATGTCCGGCTGGATCATGTGGACGGTCAACGGCATCTTCGAAGATATCGGCACCGTGCAGGACGGCATGCAGACCATCTCGCAACCGGTGCAGGTGCAGGACGCACCGGATGCGGTGCCGCTGCAGGTGACGCAGGGCCAGGTGCAGTTCGAGCACATCCATTTCCACTACGGCAAACGCGGCGGCGTGATTGCGGGGCTGGATCTGCAGGTGCGCGCCGGCGAGAAGATCGGTCTGGTCGGGCCCTCCGGCGCCGGTAAATCCACCTTGGTCAACGTGTTGCTGCGGCTGTACGACCTGGAGCAGGGCCGCATCCTCATCGACGGGCAGGACATCGCGACAGTCACGCAGGAAAGCCTGCGTGGGCAGATCGGCCTGGTGACGCAGGACACCTCGTTATTGCATCGTTCGATCCGCGACAACGTGCTCTACGGCCGGCCGCAAGCCAGCCAGGCGCAGATTCTCGACGCCGTGCGCAAGGCGCGCGCCGACAGTTTCATCGACACGTTGATCGACGGCGAAGGCCGCAGCGGGTTCGATGCGCATGTGGGCGAGCGCGGCGTCAAACTCTCCGGCGGTCAACGCCAACGCATCGCGATTGCGCGGGTGCTGCTGAAAGACGCGCCGATCCTGATTTTGGACGAAGCAACGTCGGCGCTGGATTCGGAAGTGGAGGCGGCCATCCAGGACAGCCTGGACGCATTGATGGGCAACAAGACCGTGATCGCAATTGCGCACCGTCTTTCCACCATCGCGCGGATGGATCGATTGGTGGTGATGGACGGCGGGCGCATCGTCGAGACAGGCACGCATGCGGAACTGATCGCGCATGGCGGCTTGTACGCACGCCTATGGATGCGGCAGACCGGTGGGTTTGTTGCGGCGGATGGATGAGGGAAGGGTGCTTGAGTGCTTGAGTGCTTGAGTGCTTGAGTGTGCGATGCGAGAGACGAGAGGTCGCAGGCGGGCGTAGCAACGTCGAGATCTAGCCCCTCTCCCGCGTGCGGGAGAGGGGTTGGGGTGAGGGTAGGGGGCGAAGCCAGTCGCTGGTCGGCCATACGAGGCTTCGCCCGTACCTTCATCCGCCCCTACGGGGCACCTTCTCCCGCATGCGGGAGAAGGGGGGATGGATCGAATCCGCGGAAGCTTGGCAGGAGCTTTGCAGGAGATTGTCTTGCGCGTGCGCGAGACGGATCAATCACTCGATCGGCTGGTCCAGCATCAGCTCGCGCGCGAAGCGCACCGGCGGCGCGCCATAGGACAGCATCTTGTCGTGGTAGGCCTTCAGGTTGAAGTCCTTGCCCAGCTTGTCCTGCACCGCCTTGCGCGTATCCAGATGTTCCTGCACGCCGACGAAGTAGGTCGGCAGCTGCGCGGACGACAGCTGTGCACGCACCCATTTGCCGGAGGCCTCGCTTTCCTGCTGGAAGGTGTCGTGGGTCATCAGGTGCATCGCCTTGTCGCGATCCCAGCCGTCCACGTGCACGCCCTGGTCGAGAATGGCATTGGCGATGGTGCGCAGGTAGAACTTCAACTGCACCAGATGGAACAGCGGGTCGTTCTCCAGATAGCCCTGCTCCTGCATCATGCGCTCGGTGTACACCGCCCAGCCTTCGGCGAACATGCCCGAGCGCAGCACCGCGCGCAGCGTGGAGGGGAACTTGGCCGAATGCCAGCCTTCCAGGTAATGGCCTGGCGTGCCCTCATGAATGCTGAGCAGCTGGATCATGCGGGTGTTGTATTCGCGCAGGAACGAATCCACCTGCTTGTCGTTCCAGTCGTCGGGGATCGGCGACACCGCGTAGAAGGTCTTGAGATTCTTGTCGAGCGGGCCGGGCGAATCGCAATACGCCACCGCCACGCCACGCTGGAATTCAGGCATCAGGATGATGTCCACCGGCGAATCCGGCAGCGTCATCAAATCCTTCTGGCGCACGAATTCGGTCGATTGCGCCAGCGCTGCCTTGGCAGCGTCGACCACCTTGTCGCGCGCTGGCTTGTCGGCATAGGCCAGTTCCAATGCCGCTTCGATCGCGGCCTGCTGCTGGTCGTCGTTGGGTGAGGCCGGCAGCTTCGGCGCACCCGGCCTGTCCTTGAGCACGGTCCGCGCGATGTCGTACATCTGGCTGCGCACGCGTTTGAGTTCGGACTCCGCCCGCTGTTTGATGTCGGCGCGCGACAGCGACGACAGCAGCGCGAATTTCAGCTTCTGGTCGTACTTGTCCGCACCGACGCGGAAGTCGCCCTTGGCATTGGGCACCAGCACGGTGTCCAGCCAGGTCTGCTGCTCGGCCACGGCCTTGCGCAGGTTGTCGATGGCCGCCTGCGCGCGCGCCGCGTCGATCGGGCCCAGCTGGCCGATGTTGGGCGCGATGAAGCTATCGACGATGCTCAGGATGCCTTTGTTCTGCTTGGCCACCGTTTCGGCGTGGATCTTCGGCACCCGCGCCGGGTCCAGGTTCTCGCGCGCCTGGGCGAAGATGCTCGGGATCTTTTCCATGCGCTGGGTGGCCGACGCCAGCCGCTCGGGCAGCGGCGCGAACTCGCGCGCCATCAGGCCGTACAACGCGCTGCCGGCCAGGCCGTTGTAGACCTGCGGGTCCCAGGCCCAGCTTTGCAGGACTTCAGCATTCCAGATTTCCGACTGCAGCTGATTGCGCAGAATCGCCGCATCCACCTGGTTCTCGCGCGACAGCTTGGCCACGTCGATCGCATCCAGTGTGGCCAGCAGCTTCTTGCCTGCATCCAGGCTGCGCTGGCGGCCGCTCGCGCTCAGGTCGTCGATCTGCGCATCGAAGCGGTGGTCGCCGGTCTGGGTGGCGGTGACTGGTGATAGCTGCATCCAGGTGTCCAGCGCCTGTTTGGACAACGCAGCAAAGCGCGCATCCGGGGTCTGGGCCTGCTGAGTGGGTGTCGCGGCTGTATCGGCACGCGGCGATTCGGGCTGTTGCTGGCAGGCACTGAGGCCAGTGAGCAGGGCGAGCACAAGCAGGCGTTGACGCATGAGGGATCCTGGTGGAGTCAATCGGCCAGCATAGGCAACTGCGCGGTTGTCCGCATCCGCCATTGGTTTAGAGTGGCGGTCGACTCGGTGCGTCGCGCGCCAAGCGGGTGCGGCCGGCATGCTGAATCGGCCGGTCTGCGGCATGGGCCTGGCTGGCGCCTGGCTCGCCGTCGTGCCGCCACCGTATGCCTGTTGCACGCCACAGCGAGGTGGCGCATTCCAAGGAGGAACACCATGTTGTATGCCGGTAGCTGTCATTGCGGACGCATCGCCTTCGAGCTGGAGACCGATGCCCCGATCACCGAGGTCTACGACTGCAACTGCTCGCTGTGCCGCCGTCGTGGGGGCCTGCTCTGGTTCGGCACGCGTACCCAGCTGCGCCTGCAGGCGGACCCGGACGCGGTCGGCACCTATCGCTTCAATCGCCACCATATCGATCATCATCATTGCCCGCAGTGCGGCATTGCGCCCTTCAGCGAGGGGGCCAACCCCAAGACCGGCGAAGCCAGCTTGGCGGTCAACGTACGCTGCCTGACCGCGCTGGATCTGGCCACCTTGAACGTGCAACAGGTCGACGGAGCCAGCTTATGAGGCGCGGCATGCGCTGGCCCGGCATCGCGCTGCTGCTCGGCTGGGCCCTGTGCGGGTGTGCGCGGCCTCAGGGTGAGATGGCCGCAGATGGCGGCGCCCCGGCGCCGCCCGCGCCGCCAGCCGCACAAGGCGACGCCCTGGCGTACGAACACGACGTGCGGATCGAGTTGCCTGCCGATCAGATCGGCCAGCGCATCGCGGCCGTGCGCGCTGCCTGCCAGAGCGCGCAGTTCGGCACTTGCGCGCTGTTGGCGGTGGAACAGGATGGCGGACGCGAGCCCAGCGGCAGCGTTCGCGTGCGCACGGTGCCCGATGGCGTCGAGCCATTGGTGCAACTGGCCGGCCAGCACGGAGAGGTTGCGGCACGCAGCACGCGCGCCGAGGATCTGGCCCAGCAGATTGCCGATACCGGCCTGGCCCAGGCACGTCTTCAAAAGGAGCACGCGCGTCTGCTGGAGTTGCAGCAGCGCCGCGATCTGGCGGTGAGCGATCTGCTTGCATTGTCCAAGCGTCTGGCCGAGATCGAAGTCCAGGCGCAGCAGACCCAGCAGGAGTCCGCGCAACAGCAACGCCGTGTCCGCACCCAGTTACTGACGCTCAACTTCCGCAGTACGGGCGGGGAACAGGGCAGAAGCGAGATCGCGCAGGCCACTGCCGAGTTCGGGCAGGTGTTTTCTTCCAGCGTGGCCTTCGTGATCCGCGCGGTCGCGGCACTGCTGCCAGTGGCGCTGGTGGCGGCGATCGCCGGCTGGTTGCTGTTGCAGGCGTGGCGCTGGCGCTCGCGGCGACGCAGGACCTCCTGACCTGCATGCGGCTGGGCGGCATTGCCGCACCAGCCAGGTGCCGTGGCCGGCAGCGTGCGCGCTTGAAAGCCGCGCTTGCCGCGTCGTGCAGGGCGCAGCATGCATGCGATCCGACGTGGAAGACGTCAGGCATCGATCGATGCTGCAGTCGCGCCCAACGCAGGCTCAGCCTTCGTCGAACTCGTATTCGACAAACACATCCAGCTGCAATGCCAGTTCCTGTACGGCGTCGCGCACCTTCTGCGCGGTCGCCTCGTTGCCGGCTTCCACTTCGAACTCGTGGCTGCCCGGACCTTCGTCGTCGGACAGGCCGGCCGAGCTGGAATCGTCGTCGTCCAGATGCGGCATCAGGTCGTCCACCTCTTCGACGTGCTCGATGCCGTCGATGCTCTGCAACAGGTTCGCGATGGCGCGCGCGTCGTCGTCGGTGCCGGTGATACGCATGCGAAGAGTCGGCATGGGAGAGCTTCCTTGGATTGGGGACCCAAAGCCTAGGCAGCCGTCAGGCAAGATCGGGTGATGGCTACGTGCGCTTGCCGCTCACGAGCGCCGCGCGGTGGCCTGTGTTGCGGTGGTACCCAGCACCGGCACCAGCAGGGCCTGAGCGGCAGTGCGCAGCAGCGCCGGTGCGATGTAGCGATGGTGCACGCCGTCCACCAGGGCCATGTACACGCGGCCAAACCTGTTGCGGCAGGCCACCCGCGTCTCCAGGCTGAGCTCCACGCTGCCATCCTCCAGAACTTCCACGCCCACGCTGCTACGGAAGACCAGGTGGCGGTCGTCGGCGCCCAGCAACACCTGCACGCGTCGATCCAGTGGCGCGTTGTCCTGCGCAAGTACCGGGAATCGCCCTGCGAACAGGCAGTCGCGCTGTGCCGACAGCAACGAAGACACCGGGCAGCCCAGCGGAGAGGTCCGCAACTGCAGCGGCGCCACCAGCGCATTGCGCAGCCGCATCAACCAGGTCACCCCGCGCGGCGCGCGCTCTGTGAACCCCTCCAGCAGCAACGCCATCAAGGTGTGCGCACCGCGTTGACGCAACTGATGCGGCTGCAGGCGCAGACGCACGCTGTCCTGATGATCGAAGCCTTGCAGGTGCCGGGTCAGCAGCGAGCCGGGCTTGGGCTCGGCATGCACGCTGACCTGCGCCAGCTGCGGTGCCAGCGCAACAAACCCCATCGGCCGACGCAGTCGGCTCGCTGCCTGGCGCAGCCTGCCGCTGAGCGAGCGCAGCCGGCCGCACCATGCAAACCTGCTGCTGCCTGGCGATGCGGCCAGCGACAGGCGCACGGTGGGGATCTGCAGCACGCGCGCCTGCGCCGAGGCCAGTAACCCGATCACCGCCTCGGGCAGCGTTTCGGTGAGCGTGGCGATATCGGCGGTGCCGGACAGCACGCGTGCGCGCACCGCATCGCTCAACGCGCCGCCGGCCTCATCGCTGTGGCAGGACAGTGCGAAAAACGCCGGGTGTGCGGCTTGCGCCTTCAGCGGTGCGAACTGATGCCAGGTGCCGCCGCCAAAGCGCACGGTGAATAGGCAATCGGCCGGTAGATCGATATGCCGCAACGCCGCCAGAAAGTGCTGCGGATCCTGTTCGATCTGCTCCATCGAGGCGGTGCAGAAGCGCAGTTGCGCGCCGCTGCTGCCGGTGATGGCGGTGAACATGCGATGGCCGGCGTGGCGATGGAATGGGTGGCCGTTGGCGCCCACCGCAAACGAGAACAACGCAGTCGATTCGCCGTGCGCGAAGTCGGTGCCGGCCAGGCGTGCCGAGGGCTCGTCCAGCGCATCGTGAAAACTGGGATGCGCGCGCTGGCGGCGGCAGGCCTGTTCGATCAACGGGTTGCCTGCGCCCACGCCCAGCTGTGCGATCAGCGTGACCTCCACCGGCAGACCGCCGCTGTAGGACTCCAGACGGACTGACGGAAAACCTGCCTGTGCGTCGGCAGGGCATTGCTGGGGCGTGTTGAACATCGGCATGAGTCCTTTGCGGCCGGAGGAGGGTCAGGAGGTCTTCTTGGTCAAGGCACGCGCCTTGCGCTTGAGTGGCGCAGAGGCCGGGCAGACTTCGAAGGCAAAGCTGCTGAGCGTGTTGACCATGTTGTCCGGGGTGAGCCGGTAGACCACGAACTGGCCGCGCCGTTCGCTGGACACCAGCCCGGCGCTTTCCAGCACCGACAGATGCCGCGAGATGGCCGGCGCGCTCATTTCGAACAGCTGCCCGATCTGGCCGGCGGTGAGTTCCTGGTCAGCCAGGCACGCCAGCATCTTGCGGCGGGGCTGGGAGGCGAGGGCTTCGAAGATGCGGTCGATGGACATAAGGGCTTAAGTAATTAACGAATTAGCTAATTAATTGATTGTATGGCGGCCGATGTCAAGCGTTTTTCCGGGGCAGCGCCGCCCGGCGGTGGTCTGGCGCGGTGGGCGCCTGTCGCCAGCGTTGCCGTGATGGGGGATGCCAGGCGTCTGGCGCGCGCGGGATCCGCCAGCGGGGCAGGTCGCAGCCGGTGGGTGCTGAAGATTTCTGCGGTCGGCGGCCCGCAGCTCAGGCATGCCAGATCAGTCCGGCAGCACCGGCTCATGTACCGCGCTCAAGTCATCCAGGCATGCAGCGCCCGGCAAGCAGGATCGCAGTGATTCATCAACCCGCCGCCTCAGGCCGCAGGCAGCGCCCGCAGCTCTGCCGGCAAGGCGGGCATCGGGGTACGCTCGTCCAGCGCTTCGCGCTTGAGCCAGTCGATGAAGAACGCCGCCGCTGGACTGAGCGCGCGGTGGCTGGGGTGCACGATGTAGTACGCATAACGCGCCTTGAGCGTGGGGCCAGGCAGGCGCACCAGTTCGTAGCGTTGCAGGTAGGGTTGCGCGATGTGGTTGCGCGCCAGCACCGCGCCCAGGCCGTACACGGCAGCGCGCATTGCGTCGGTGCTGTCGTTGAAGGTGTGCATCGGCGGCAGGTGGGTGCCGCGCACCTGGGCCGCGCGGAACCAGTCGCGCCAACCCTGCGGAGACATGTCGGTTAGCAGCGGCAATTGCGCGATCTGCGCCGGCGTGCGCAGTGCAGCCACTTCCGGCAACGACGGCGAGGCCACGGGGAATAATTCATCGTCCATCAGGTGATGCGAGGTCAATCCAGGCCACGCACCCTGTCCGTAGCGAATGCCCAGGTCCGGGCCGCCTTCTTCGAAACGCGAAAAGGCCGCGTCCGATTGCAGATCCATACGGATGTGCGGGTAAGCGCGGCAAAAACGCGGCAGCCGTGGCAACAGCCAGCAGTACGACAGCGAGCGCAGCGTGGTCACGCGCAGCGGGATGGCGTCTTCGCGCGGGTGCAGGTTGCCGGCGACCGCAGCAATGTCGGCGAGCGCGGTGGTGGCGGCATCGGCCAGCTGGCGGCCTTCGGCGGTGAGCTTGACCCCACGCGGCAGCCGCTGAAACAAGGTCGCGCCCAATAGCGCTTCGAGCTTGCGCACATGGTGGCTGACCGCGCTGGCGGTGAGATGCAGTTCTTCGGCGGCATGCGCGAAATTCTGGTGGCGCGCAGCGGCGGCGAACACGCCCAGCGCAGGTAACAGGGTAGGGCGCAGGTTCATCGAGGCATGAGTGAGATTTGTGGCTCGCCCCGATACTACGCGCTTGTCGCGCCCGTGGTAGCAGCCGATGCTGCATCATCCCGTCGCGATGATCGTGCCATGTCCCTTTGCCTGTCCGCTGCTGTGGTCTGCCGTTTCATCGCACAGCACGGTGCGGGAGAACGGCCATGAGCGCGCAATCGTCGGTGCAGCCTGCGCTGGCAACACGCGAATGGCGCACGCCGCTTGAGCTTGGTTTTCTTGGCATTGTGTGGGGCTGCTCCTTCTTGTTCATGCGCGTGGCCGCGCCGAAGTTCGGCACCGTGGTGCTGGTGGAAATTCGCCTGGCGCTGGGTGCGTTGGTGCTGCTGCCATTCCTGTGGCTGGCACGCGATCGTTTCCCGTTGCATCGCTGGCCGATGTTGGCGGCGATCGGCGTACTCAACTCGGCGTTGCCGTTCCTGCTGTTCGCTTGGGGCGCGCAACACGCGCCGGCGGCAGTGGGGGCGATCTGCAATGCGATGACGGTGTTGTTCACCGCCCTGATCGCATTTCTGTTTTTCGGCGAACGTATCGGCACGCGTCGTGCGTTGGCCTTGCTGGTGGGGTTTATCGGCGTGCTGGTGCTGGCGACCGGCAAATCGGCCGGCTTGAGCGTGGGCCCGGCGGCATTGGCAGGCGCCACCGCCTCGCTGCTGTACGGCATCGGCTACAACTTGGTGAAGCGCCACATGGGCGATTTGCCGCCCGCCGCATCGGCGGCATCCACACTGGGCTGCAGCGCAGTGCTGTTGGCACCGTTGGCCTGGTGGCAGTGGCCGACGACGCCGGTACCGGCGGTGGCGTGGGCCTGCGCCACCGCGCTGGGTGTGGTGTGCACCGGGCTGGCGTTTTTGATGTATTACCGGCTGATCCAGCGCATCGGCCCGGCGCGTGCGTCCACGGTGACCTATCTGGTGCCAGTGTTCGGCGCGCTGCTGGCGTGGTCGCTGCTGGGCGAGCCGCTGACCTGGACCATGCTAGTGGCTGCCGTGTTGATTCTCGGCAGTGTCGCCTTCAGCCAGCGCGCGCGCTAAGTTGCGCGCGCTTTTACGAATCCCCAATTCCGAATCCCCAATCCCCGATTTCAATTCAGCCCGCTGGCGGGGTGCGCACCGGCAGCGGCACATTGCATAGATCGATATGCCCGGCCGGGCGCTTGTAGAAATCGTCCTTGCGGTTGCGGCGCGCCTCGACCACATCGCGGAAGGTCTGGCTGTCGGTGCGCAGCAATTGCAGCGGCGTGCGCTCGGGCGCAGGCACTTCGCTGGCCAGCCGAATCGCGCGGATCGGTGCGCGTTGCGCGGGATCTTCGTAAAAGCCCATCGGGTCGGGACCGCGTGGCGTCACGCTGAGCAATTCCATGCCTTTGACCACGCGCCCGACCACGGTGATGTTGCGATCCAACTGGCGCGGCGATTGCCCGGTGACCACATACAGTTCGGCGCCGATGCTGCTGTCTTCGTCGTTGTTGCGGCCTGCGCCCAGGGTGCCGTAGCAATGCGCCAGCCAGGTCTTGCCGGTGGCCGTGTCGCGGCCGACCGGGAAGCCGTCGACAAAGCCCACCTGCGGCGCCCAGCCGTCGCTATCGGGCAGGCGTTGGAAATCCAGGCCCTGCGATGCGCGTTCGAATTCGGCCGGCAGATGCGTCTTGGCCGAGCCAAGCGATTTGGCCTTGGCCGGCGTCTCGCCATCGGGGTCGCCGAACTGCACCACGAAATTGTCCTGCGAGCGATAGATGCTCAGCCCGTCCCAGAACCGCTCATGCGCCAGCGTGCGGATGTTGCCGACGTGCTCTGGTGCAAATTGCGGCGCTAGCTCGATGATCACCCGCCCGGCATCCAGTTCCAGGTACAGCGTGCGCTCCGGGTCGAGCACGCGCCACGCACTGGCCGGCGCGCTGTCGAGAATCTGTTGCGGGCTACGGTAGGCTGCGTTGGCGGCTGCGGGTAACAGCAGGGCGAGCAGGCAGGCGGAAGCAACAGTGCGCAGGAGCATGAAGGCAACCAGCAGGGAGGTGTCTGCGATTCTTGCCGACCGCGCGCCTGGACGCAAAGCATGCGTGGTGGACAGCATGACGCCGACGACTTGCGCAGGCGTCATGTCGAGATGCGAAGACTTGCCGTAAGCGGGTGCTTACGGGGTGTTGCGCACGTGCGGGCTGGTGTGATGCTCGGCAACACCATGGTTGTTGCGGAACAGCGGCACCAGCTGCCACAGCGCCAAGATGCCCACCAGCGTGTAAATACACGCGACAGCAGCGCGTCCTGCCCGCCGAACAGTGCGGCGACAAGATCGAACTGGAACAGGCCGACCAGCCCCCAGTTCAATCCACCGACGATGAAAAGCACCAGGGCAATGACGTTGATTGCTTTCATGAAAGCATTCCATGTGGGTTGGCAAACCCCAGACTCCGCATGCCCCGGCGAGCAGGCCGTGAGCGTCGCCCGCCGGCGGCCCACTTTGCACGCATTCGCTCACATCCGCCTGCCATGCGTGCAGTGCCTGCGCATCCAGGCAGCGGTCGCCAGCTGCGCGATTGCCGATGATCGATGCCTTGGCAGACCTGCGGCGATCCGACGTTAGATAGGTGCGATATCGCTTCGTTCACCGTCCAGGCGAACGGTGCAACGACGTGCATCTTCCGCCTGATGCTGCCCCTGATCCGGCACTGAGTCCGTTCGGCATCCTCCCGCCAGCGCGGCCGCCGAGGAAGCAGCACACCCTCGTCATCGATATCGGCAACGGACATGGCCGCGTCCGGTGCGGCTGGCTTTGCACGCTTCCGACATCGTTCCGGCGAGCGAAACAGCGTGAGCGACACTCCGACCGGTCTGAATTGGCTATCGCATCCATCGACTGCGAGGCTTGGTGAAGCATATCGTCGAACGGCCTTCACACACAGCGGTAAGGTGCGCACCTGCGCTGCGACGAACGGTCGGGCGACCCCACCATCTCGGCATCTTTGGAACACAGCCCGCATCGGGACCACGCTGTGTGCATGTCGGCAGTGCGTGTGGTTTGGGCTTGCTGATCAATGGCTTCGTCCCCGCTCGGGGCACGTCATCCGGCATGTTGCAGGGAGGCAACGCCCTGCAACATGCCGGATGATCACCTCACACCAAGTCCTTGGAGTGTTTGCCGGCCATGCGGGCGAACTCATGGAGTTCCATCCCCAAGTCCCTAGCACTCTTGGACCGCGTTATCTCGTTGTTGGTCTGTCCCAGCCTCGATCGGTTCGGGCTACTCGGAGCCGAAGCATGTTCCCGGCGCGGTCGTGCCGCCCTGGATGTCGATGGCGCATCCTGTGGCTGGCTGGAAGAGGTGCCTGCCTCCTGCACAGACGACGCTCTTGCCGCTGCTAGCAGCGCTTCAACATCATTGCCCTCCAACAACGCGTTAATGGCCTTGCTGGCCTTGGTCGCACGGCGCTGGGAGAGCGTTTCATGCATGGCGCCCATGATTCCACGGCTTACCTGCTCCCACAGCCCGATGTCGGTGCTTCCCTCGCGACGGTTGTTCTTGATGGTGATGGCGGTGTGCTGGTTCAGGGCGCCAACGGCGGCCATGCCCCCGGATATGGCCGAGACCGCCAGGCTTTGCCCGATCGGAACATTGCGGGTCCCTCCCTGGGAGGCCGAAACGAGTTTGCTGATCACCGAAGATGCGGCGCTGCCCAAAAAGACCAGATGGAACATCTGGCCGATGCGCTGTGCGGTTTGCGCGGTGAATTCGAGGTAGTTGTACTTCTTGGCGATATCGTTGAACAACTGCTGCGACAGCACGGATTTTTCGGCACCGACAAGCAGCTTGGATGCGGTGCCGTTCGGGTCGATTTCGTCGAGCCTGCCTTCACGCAATGCCTCGAGGTCGTTGCGCAGCAAGCGCAGTTCCTGCATCGCCTTGCTGGCGTCGCCGGCCTCGATGTCGCGGTCGTCTGCCGTCATTGCGCCTTGCTGCGCATCCTCTGCTGTCGCTGCATCCGCCAGCAGCTTCTCCAACTCGGCGACCCCGGCGGTGACGCGCTTGACCAGCGCTTGGGTGGGCGACTGGATCAGGCTGCGTAGTTTGTCGGTCTTGATGTCCTCTCCGCTGACCACCGCGCCGCTGGCCAGCTTCTGCTTGCCTGCGTCGGTCAGTACATCGGCGTACAAAAGGTTGAGCTTGTTGTTGGCTTCCTGCTTGGCTTGCTCGTCGAAGCCGGCGGCCACATGTTGCGCAGCCGTCATCAACATCGCGCCAACTGTCTGCGCCGTCGGCGACAGCGCACGCATCGCGCCTGTCTTGCTGAGCAGCCCCAGCGTGCTGGCAACCGGCGAACGCAAGATGCGTGGAATGGCCTGCCAGCGGTTGCCCTGCCACTGGCGATCGTGCGCGCCCTGGGTCATGACGAAATCATGCTGGGCCTGGTGCAGCTCCTTCTCTGCTGCCAGCAAGACGTCGGCTGCCGCCGCGCGTGCGTCACGTGGGGAATGTGGATCACTCTGAATCTCGCGAAACATGTCGCAGGCTTTGGCGAACGTTTCGATCTTTTCCTTGAGGGCGTGTGCCAGTTCGGGGAGCCAGTGCTTGTCATTGATCTGCTTCTTGTCCGGCACGATGACGTGAGCGCCGTGTTCGCGAATCGACTCGCACAGGCTGACAACCGCCGATTGCTGGCCGGCATTCACAGGTGCGGCGACCAGCATGGTCGCCAGGCCGAACCCAGCGCCGGCCCAGGGTTGGCGTGTCGCATAGTTGATCCACGGCGAGACGATGTATTGCATGGCATTGGTGAGGAAGCTGCCGCTGGGGTTGGGCATGCCGGAGAGCAGCGCGGTGCGCCGCAGGGTGGCCACTTCGTTTTCGTTCAGCCCCTGCGCCTTGTACCAATCGATCACATCGTGTTCGGTGATGCGGCTGACCAGGTCCGCATGCGTGGCCGCGCGTGCCTGCGCACTCGCGGGACCAGGCGATTGCATCGGCCTGAGCCTGCTGATCAGATCGGCCGCCAAATCCGGTGCGATTGTGCGGGCATTGTCCGAGGCCAACTGCCGACGAAGCCGTGCCAGCGTCGCCTTCGTTGCATTCGATGAGGTTGCCGGTTGCGGGACGATGGCCTGGGCGTCTTGCTCGTCCCTGGCTAGGAGCGCCCCGAGCGTGGTTGTGCTACTGCGTCTGACGGGCGCACGCCCAAGTGTGCTGAGTGCGGGATCCGGCGCGGATTGGTGTGTGACCGCCGCAGAGGTGGAGGCAATGGCGAGCTGTGTTTCCTGGATCTCAGGCAAGTGCGTCCCCGCACTGCGGCTGGCCGGATCGACGGATGCGGATGACTTCATCGGGACATCTCCTGACGTGTATACGGCAGATAGAGTGCTTGCGTACCAGACGATTGGTGCGCATCGCATGGGATTGCATCGCAGATGCCGTGGAACCTCCCTCCCTTGGCGAAGTTCCTGGTGCAATCCTGAGCCTGCCGGTATTGATGGAGGCGAAGTGGTGAATGCACTGCGCGAAAATTGAACTACCAGACCCGTATGCCCCCTGTCTGTACAGCAGATTTTCTATCGCCGTACGCGAACCAAATCAGGTTCCGAAACGGCGCTTTGTACGTAATCGATGTGGAGCGTGACAGAGGGCAGTCTTTTCAAATGCACTGGCGTTCGGCAGCCGGCCGGTCTCTGTCTCGTCAGCAACCTCCAAAAATGCGCGTCCATGGCGAGCAGGTCGTTGTGGGTGCATACCAGTGATGCTGCGCGTCAGGAATGCCGCAGCGGACTGCGCGCTGGGCGATGGTCATTGGCGACGGGTGCGCCCTGAGATGCCGAACAATCTGTGGCCACCCCAGCCTTGATAGCTGACTTGAGTAAACAGGCAAGCGTGCGGATCGAACGATTTCCATGAGGCTTTTGCGCTTCGTGCGTTGCGCCGGTGATTCGCGCTTTTTTCCCGGTGATTGGGCGCTGACAGTGACACTGCATGGGCAGAGCCCCGCGATGAAGTTCGCACTTTTATTGTGAGATATCTCAAATGACAGCCGATCAGATCAATGTTGATTCCATGGTGACTTCGTTCTTTTCCGGTCTTGGTATTCGCCTGGGCCTGACCGATGCACTGGTGCAGCGCCTGCGTGAAGGCGAGACCGTTCTCGGGCCTGCGGGCATGCTGTGTCGCGTGCATGTGCAGCCCCAGGACGATGGCGTGTCGGGATTTCCGGAAGTCATCCTGCCGTTGGCTGCACGCGAACTCGGTGGCGACGAGGTCGTCACACTGCTTGCGTTGCAGGAGCAACTTCTGACCGAGTACGGGTGGCGGCTGACGATGTCCAATCTGGGCCTGCTGTGCATCTGCCCATTGTTGCTCGCGCAGACGCCCGAAGACGTGGCAGCCACTCTTGAGCGGGGACAGATCGTCGCACGCGTCGTGTTGGATGCGCTGGTGACGCAGGCGGGCAACGCGAGGGAGGCCGTTGTATGAAGCTCCAACGCCAGAACAGCGCTCCACCGTCCATCCCAAGTGGATCGTCCGGAAATCCCGATGCAGCGCACGCAAGCGAACCGTTCGTGCCAGAGGCGCAGACGCCGCGTTCAACCATGCTAAAGGGGCTGACGGCGCCAAGCCCGCGCTTGCGCGCGCGTGCAGGCAAGACCACCACGCTGCCGTCGGGCGAATTATCCCCCGCCAAGACCAGTCAGTGGCGTCCGGAGGCGGGCGAATCCTCCCGCGCTGCATCTGAGCGCGCGGAGAGCCAGCATCGCGCTGGGCGGCATCCAGGCAACCAGCAGGCGGCTTCTTCTTCGGCGACGCAGGGGGCTTACGTGGAGCGCTGTGTCGCCGCTTGCGAACGCCTGAAGGCGCAACTGCGTGAAGGTCTGAAGGGTCGCTCGTTTGCAGAGTCGTCGGACGAGCAGCTCGCATTGCAGGCGGAATACTTGCAATGGGCGGATGCCCGTTTGCAGGAGCGTATTGAAGCGTTCGGTCCGGACGCCGCCTACGAAGTTGCCGGGGATATGCAAGCGGTCGGCAGGAAAGCGTCGCTGCCCATTGCCTATGAAAGTCTCAGATCGTTTTTCGTTGGCGCGTTGCGGACGCCGCTCGGCATTTCTGCGGCCACTGCCTACCAGAGCAGCCGCCCGCCCGCTTCCGAGCCCTTGAGTACGGCGACCTTGGCTGGGGTGATCTCGGGAATGGGATCGCATGCCTGCGACACGCTGTTGATTCCATCGATGGACAGGCGTGCGCGCGTCGCCAATCTGCCGCGTTTCCAGGCGATCGATCCCAAGATCCTGGTGCCAGACCCGCCGCCGGTCCTATTGGACGTCACCCCTGAGGGAGACAAGCGCTTCGTGCGTCCTGGAGAAAACGGTACGCCGACCCGTGCCGAGCTCACGGCACAGGCCTATGACCGTCGGGCAGGAATCGCTCAGCATCAGTCCGTACTGGATGATACGGCGCTGGACACCATGCTGCTCAGGCCGATCATCAGCGGCGGCTTTAACGCCGCGCGGCGCACCTCAGGGGACCCCGCCACCCGTACGGCGGTTGCCGAAGTTGGCCTGGCCGGGCTGGCGGTTGGTGGTGCAGGCGCTCTGCATAAGGCGTTGCTGGACACAGGCAAGGCAATGGGGCGCACTGGCCAGATGATGGTTCCCGATTTGCTCGGCGGGCATCAGCGCTTGAATCTGTTCGCTCTTGCATTGCCGGACAAGACACGACCTCCTGCCAAGTGGTCCGATGCGGTGCATTTTCCCAGCTATCTGTTGCAGACGGGTCAGGAAGCGATGGCGCTGGCTAGACAGGCGTTCAGCACGGCGAACGCGGCAACGACGGCGCTGCGCGATGTGCTGGGACGCCATATGGTCGGCAATGTGTTGGCCAACATGGCATCGTTGGGGGCCACCAGATTGATCGCTTCCCCGCTGAGAGGAGGGTATGGGGGCGGCAGCTTGCCCGGAGAGGCCGACAATTCTCCAGCATGGGTGTTGCAGCAAGGAGCGCAGATGTTCTTCAACGATGTGGTTTGGAATGCGCTGAAAGCCAAGAATGGCACAAATACCACTCAGGCCACGCGATTGGATCAGGAGCGCGCCATTGCGGCTGCCGAGCAGGATAGAACGATTTCACGCACCTTGCAGGCGCTCGCCGAGCCCTTGGACACAGCGCTCGGCTTGCTTTCGCCATTAGCCCAGGGTGAGGTGGCGCGCGCCATGGAGGAAGGCACAGGCGTGCCTATGCCGCTCAGCCCGAATGTCGACCGATTGCGCAATGCGTTGCAGCAGTTAAGAGGCCAGGTGGCTGCGCAAGCGGTCTCGATTGCGACCATCGACGATGCGCTTGGTCGACTGGCTGATCTCCCCGTGGGGGGGGAAAGCGAAGGCCGCGCGGTGATCGCAGAATTGTCTGCGCAATTGCACGCGCTTGGCGCGGCTTTGCGTCAGAAGGAGGCGCTGCAGCAGTGGCAACAGGGTAGATCTTGAGCGTCGCCCACACGCGGGCGCGCATGATCAGGACGACAACTGAATGCAAGCGCTATGAGTTGCAGCTAGGCTGAGGCCCGTAGCGCTTGCGTCAGCTCGGCGTTATCCGCAAGCCAGCATGCAAGGCTTGTCTCTATCGGGCAACGGGTTCCCAACGACTGCCACCTGTTGCCTTATGCGAAGCCGGCGCGCCCTGCGCGACACCTCCTGCAACCGGCCATCACGCCTTCGGCTGCCGGGCGCATCTGCTGTCGCTGCGCCCGTAGCAAAGGTGCTGCGCGATTCCTGCTGCGTCAATAGACACCTAGTCCATGGGGGCTGGTAGGTGTTTCTTTGCTCTGGCATCGATCATCCGTTACGTGAGCGGCGGGAACAGCCGATGCATGCATCGCCGTATCAGATGGCGCTGCAGCGATCACCGCCGTAACCCTCAACGTGCCGGCTTGCGTTTGACGTAGAGTTGCTTGCGGACGTGCGCGACCACGTCGCCGTCGCGGTTGCATACCGTGTTTTCGAACCAATGCAGGTATTTCTCCCCGCCAGCAGTGGCGGCACGCATGGTCGCCACGACCGCATCGTCGAGCGCGAAGTCTGCACTCACCGTCCCTCGGCCCGGTTTGACGAAGTCGATGCTGCCGGCCTTGTCCCACACGTAGTAGTCGCGCCCCAGCGTGTGCATCGTCAGCAACATCCAGAAGGGGTCGGTCATGGCGAACAGGCTGCCGCCGAAGTGCGTGCCCACGTAATTGCGATTCCACGGCCGTAGCCGCAGTTCGACCCGCGCATGGCGATAGTCGTCTGCCAGCGCGACGACGTGAATACCGGTGAACAGGAATGGCGGCCACAGGTTGAGGCCGGCTTTGAACAGAGAGGCGCGCATACGCAGACCAGGGCGAAACCGTGCCGAGAATACCATTCGTATGCGTATGGATGGGCGGGCGGGAGCGCTGCGCGCAGAAACCTGTCGATGGCGACGGCGGACGCGCGCGACACGCGTCCGCCGGGCGACTCAAAACAGCAGGGCGGACATCTTGCGACGGTAACGGCCGACCAGGTCCTCGTCCTCGATGACGCGGAAGGCATCGATCAGGCTGCGACGCGGCAGGTTGTCGTCGAACGCGCGGTCCTGCCGCAGCATTTCCAGGAACTGCTCCAGCGCGGCTTCGTCGTTGCCATCGAGCAGATGGCGGACCCCGAGCAGGTGACGCGCGCGCAGGTCGGCGCCATTGGCATCCACGGTAGCCTGCAACGCGGCGGCGTCCGGGGCGTCCTTGAGCACGTTGGCAAAGCTCAGCCGGGCCTTGGCGCGCACTGCGCGGTCATCGGTGGCCAGGTTGGCGGGCAGGGCATCGATGAGCTGTTCGGCTTCGGCGGTATCGCCGGTCTTGAGCAACGCCAATGCCAAGTCCAGCTTGAGTTCGTCCTTGTCCGGCTCGGCGGCGATCGCCTCACGCAACGCCGCGGCCTGCGCCTGCGGATCGAGCGGCGCCAGCGGCACGTCTTCGGCCACCTGCGGCTCGGCCGGCAGCACACCGTGCTGGGTCAGGAACTCGCGCACCTGGCCTTCCGGCATCGCGCCAGGGAAGCCGTCGACGATCTCGCCGCCCTTGACCAGGAACACCGTCGGCACCGAGCGGATCTGGAACGCTGCGGCGATCTGCTGCTCCTTGTCCACATCGACCTTGCCCAGCTCGAAGGCGCCGTTGTACTCGCCTGCCAGCTTTTCCAGGATCGGCGTCAGCGACTTGCAGGGGCCGCACCAAGTGGCCCAAAAGTCCACCAGTACCGGTGTCGTCAACGATTTCTGCAGGACCTCGGTCTCGAAGGTGTCGGTGGTGGCATCGAATACATGCGGCTTGTCGGACATGGGCTTCCAGAAGTGAGTGCGGCAACAGTGGGAGGTAATGGTGGCAAACGTGGCCGACACAAGCCTAGCGGCAATGAGGCATCTCGGCGTGCGGCGTGGCCGTCTCCGGCACGGTCGTGGCACTGTCAGGGGTTCACGGCGCGCCCGCCCGGTACGACAATGCCGCGCTCTGGCGGCGCATCGCGCCCCGTGCTGGAGCAAGACAATGCCAACCACTGACAGCGCGCAGCGCTATATCGGCCTGATCGCCGCAACGGTCTTCGTGCTGGCGCTCGCCGGGTTCGGCGCCACGCTGCCGGGTTATCTGCAGGCCAGCCACCCGGTTGCGCTGTTGGGGGCGCAAGGCGTGCCGCATGCGCTGGGCTTCAATCTGCTGGCGTTCGTGCTGGTGGGCGCGCTGGGCATGGCCACCGGCGTCAGCCTGCTGGCGCGTATGCCGCCCAAGGCCAGCTGGAGTCTGCGCGTGGGTGGGCAGTTGATCGTGCTGGCCGGCCTGGCCTTCCTCGGCATGGGCATGCTGCCGCTGGATCCCACCGATCTGGATGGCCGCGCCAGCCAGGCCCATGCCACCGCCTGGTTGTTGTGGGCCGTGGCGTTCGTGCCAGGCATGTTGTTGATTGCCGCCGCGCTGCTCAACGCTGCCACGACCCGCAGGCTGGCCTGGTTGAGCCTGGCGGCAGGGCTGCTGGTGGCGGTGCTGGCATTCGGCCCGCAGGGCCTGCTGCGCCAGGCCGTTGCCCAGCGGCTGGCGTTCCTGGCCTGGGTGGGCTGGCTGGCGGTGGCGGCCTGGGCATGGCCGGCAAGGTCCACGGTCTAAGACAGCGGTTTGGTGCACCTGCTGCACTGCGGTACCCTGTACCGCTTTGCACCGCCCGAGCATCTGCTCCCAATGTCCACCGTCGAACCGAACGTCTATGACCCGCAGCAGGTCGAAACCTCCGCCCAGCAGTTTTGGGATGCCTCCCGCGCCTTCCAGGTCGACGAAACTTCGGACAAGCCGAAGTTCTATTGCCTGTCGATGCTGCCGTACCCGTCCGGTGCGTTGCACATGGGCCATGTGCGCAACTACACCATCTCCGATGTGGTCAGCCGCTACAAGCGCATGACCGGCCACAACGTGCTGCAGCCGATGGGCTGGGACGCGTTCGGATTGCCGGCGGAAAATGCGGCGATCAAGAACAAGACCGCGCCGGCCAAGTGGACCTACGCCAACATCGAGCACATGCGCGCGCAGCTGAAGTCGCTGGGCTACGCCATCGATTGGTCGCGTGAGTTCGCCACCTGCACGCCGGAGTATTACGTGCATGAGCAGCGCATGTTCACCCGGCTGATGCGCAAGGGCCTGGCCTACCGCCGCAACGCGGTGGTGAACTGGGACCCGATCGACCAGACCGTGCTGGCCAACGAGCAGGTCATCGACGGCCGCGGCTGGCGCTCCGGCGCGGTAGTGGAAAAACGCGAGATCCCGCAGTGGTTCCTGCGCATCACCGACTACGCGCAGGAATTGCTCGACGGCCTGGACCAACTGGACGGCTGGCCGGACTCGGTCAAGACCATGCAGCGCAACTGGATCGGCCGCTCGGAAGGGCTGGAAATCCAGTTCGACGTGCGCGATCCCAATGGCGCCGCACTGGACCCGCTGCGTGTGTTCACCACCCGCCCGGACACGCTGATGGGCGTGACCTTCGTGTCGATCGCCGCCGAGCATCCGCTGGCGCTGCACGCGGCCAAATCCAATCCGGAACTGGCCGCGCTGCTGGAAACGCTCAAGCACGGCGGCGTGTCCGAAGCCGAGCTGGAAACCCAGGAAAAACGTGGCATGGCCACCGGCCTGACCGCGATCCACCCGATCAGCGGCGAGCAGGTGCCGGTGTGGGTGGCCAACTTCGTGCTGATGGGCTACGGCACCGGCGCGGTGATGGCTGTTCCCGGGCACGACCAGCGCGATTTCGAATTCGCCAACAAGTACGGCCTGCCCATCGTGCAGGTAGTCAAGCTGCGCGAGCCGCGCAACGAAGAAGAGCAGACCTGGGACGCCACCCAGTGGCGCGATTGGTACACCGACAAGAGCCGCGAGCTGGAACTGATCAATTCGGCCGAGTTCGACGGGCTGGATTTCGGTGGCGCCTTCGAAGCATTGGCCGAGCGCTTCGAGCGCAAGGGCCAGGGCCAGCGCCGGGTCAATTACCGCCTGCGCGACTGGGGCGTGAGCCGCCAGCGTTACTGGGGCTGCCCGATTCCGGTGATCTATTGCCCCAAGTGCGGTGCGGTGCCGGTGCCGGAAGACCAGTTGCCGGTGGTGCTGCCGGAGAACGTGGAATTCGCCGGCACCGGTTCGCCGATCAAGACGGACCCGACCTGGCGCCAGACCACCTGCCCGGACTGCGGCGGTCCGGCCGAGCGCGAAACCGACACCTTCGATACCTTCATGGAATCGAGCTGGTACGTGGCGCGCTATACCAGCCCGAACGCACGCGACATGGTCGATCGCCGCGCAAATTACTGGATGCCGGCCGATCTGTACGTGGGCGGCATCGAGCACGCGATCCTGCACCTGATGTATTTCCGCTTCTATCACAAGCTCATGCGCGACGCGCGGCTGGTGGATAGCGACGAGCCGGTGACCAATCTGCTCACCCAGGGCATGGTCATCGCCGACACCTTCTATCGCGATGCCGATAACGGCGGCAAGGACTGGATCAATCCGGCCGACGTGGAGATCCAGCGCGACGAACGCGGCCGCGTCACCGGCGCGGTGCTGATCGCCGACGGCCAGCCGGTGCATATCGGCGGCACCGAAAAGATGTCCAAGTCCAAGAACAACGGCGTGGACCCGCAGTCGATGGTGGCCAAGTACGGCGCCGATACCGTGCGGCTGTTTTCGATGTTCGCCGCACCGCCGGAGCAATCGCTGGAGTGGAACGAGGCCGGCGTCGACGGCATGGCGCGCTTCATGCGCCGGTTGTGGGTGCAGGTGCACAAGCATGTGGGCGAGGGCATCGACGACGAGTTGACCAAGATCGCCGCACTAGCCGGCCCCTTGAGTGCCGAACAGAAAGCGATCCGCCGCAAGACCCACGAAACCATCGGCAAGGTCAGCGACGACTATGGCCGCCGGCACAGCTTCAACACCGCCATTGCCGCAGTGATGGAATTGTCCAACGCGCTGGCCAAGTTCGACGACGCCAGCGACCAGGGCCGTGCGGTGCGCCAGGAAGCGCTGGAAGCGATGGTGCTGCTGCTCAACCCGATCACCCCGCACGCCAGCCACGCGTTGTGGCAGGTGCTGGGCCGTGGCGAGACGCTGCTGGAAAACGAGGCGTTTCCGCAGGCCGATGCCAGCGCCTTGGTGCGTGATGCGCTGACGCTGGCGGTGCAAATCAACGGCAAATTGCGCGGCACGATCGACGTCGCCGCCGATGCGACCCGCGAACAGATCGAAGCACTGGCGCAGGCCGAGCCGAACGCTGCCAAGTTCCTTGAAGGCCTGAGCGTGCGCAAGATCATCATCGTGCCGGGCAAGATCGTGAATATCGTCGCGGGGTAAGCGTTGCTGATGCGGCGGGTTGCCATCGCCGGTCCGGGCCATTCGCCGGATCGGTACGGTGACACGGGTATAGGGTGGCTAGCGCGCCTCTTCGCCATCGATGGTGGTGGCGCGTGGCGAAGCATCAGGACGTTGCCGGAGGACACCGCACCGGCGGGTCGATGCGTGGGTGTGTCGCTGCGATGTCCTGGCGATGCAGTGCGCTGGTGAGCAGCAACACAGAGGCGAGGAGGCTTGGTGTTTCATTTCACCGCTGCGTGGCGACGCGCTGGTGGGTTTTTGGCGACGGTTCCCTACACGTTATTTCACCGGCGCGTGGCGACGCGTTTTTCACTCCTGGGGCACTGCGGTTTTTCGCGGCGCCCTCTCAAGCCCCGTTCACGCGGTGTCGGGCAGGCTATCCGCCTGTTGCCGCCGCCGGGGCGCTCATCCAGACTGTGCCCATGATTCGATTCCCTACTGCCTTCGCCGCGTCCCTCGTGCTGGTCTCGAGCCTCACCGCCTGCGGTTTCCATCTGCGTAATTCGCTGGCGTTGCCGCCCGACACGCCGGCAGTGAAGGTGCAGTCGGCCACGCAGTACAGCGAGCTGGCCAAGCTGTTGCGGCGTGGTCTCAAGGCTTCCGGCGCAACGCTGGCCGATGAAGACGCCAAGACCGGCTTCGCGCAGGTGCAGGTGTTGTCCGAGCGCTGGGGCGATCTGCCGATCGCCATCGACAGCCAGGGCCGTGCCCAGGAATACAGTCTGCGCTACGCGGCCATTTTCACCGTCACCACCGCCAATGGCTCGGTGCTGGTGCCGCAGCAGGTGATCGAGCTGTCGCGCGATTACGTGTCGCCGCCGGTGGACGCCACTGGTACCGCGACCGAGCGCGAGATCCTTGCCGACGAACTGCGCAAAGACATGTCGGCCTCGATCCTGCGTCGTATCGACAGTGTGGTGCGGGCACGTTTGAAGCGTGGCGAAAGCCTGGAAAGCACCCCGACTGCGCCGTTGCCGCCGGCCCCAGCACAGCCCACCACGACGCCCGAATCCAGCGTGCCGGCCTCGTTGCCGCCTGCGCCGACCTCGGGCAACTAAGCCGCTCCCGCTTTTTCGGTTATGGAACTTCGCCCCGAGCAGCTGGCCGGCCAGTCCAACCAGCCGTTGCAGCCGGTCTATCTGATCGCCGGCCCCGAGACCTTGCGTGTGCTTGAGGCCGCCGACGCGGTGCGTGCACGCGCGCGCGCCGAAGGCATCGGCGAACGCGAGGTCTTCGATGCCGACGGCCGCGAGTTCGACTGGAATCAACTCGACGCCAGCTTCAATGCGCCCAGCCTGTTCAGCCCGCGCCGCCTGGTCGAGGTGCGCCTGCCCAGCGGCAAGCCGGGCAAGGACGGCGCCGAGGTCATCACCCGCTTCTGCGCCAACCCGCCGCCGGACGTGGTGCTGCTGATCACCGCCAACGACTGGAGCAAGGCGCACCAGGGCAAGTGGGCGGAGGCGGTCGGCCGGATCGGCACTATTGCCGTG
Source organism: Xanthomonas prunicola (assembly GCF_002846205.1). Lineage (GTDB taxonomy): Bacteria > Pseudomonadota > Gammaproteobacteria > Xanthomonadales > Xanthomonadaceae > Xanthomonas > Xanthomonas prunicola. The sequence continues at coordinate 162,471 of NZ_PHKV01000001.1, read as the reverse complement.
GCCTGGGCGATCAAACCGCATGAACTGTCCGACTGGATCGAGCGTCGCCTGCGTGCGCACGGCCTGCGCGCCGATGCCGCGGCCGTGCAGCGCCTGAGCGAGCGGGTCGAAGGCAACCTGCTCGCCGCCGCGCAGGAAATCGACAAGCTTGCCCTGCTGGCCGACGGCAAGACGCTGGATCTGGAGGCGATGGAATCGTTGGTGGCCGACGCCGCGCGTTACGACGTCTTCCGGTTGGCCGAAACCACCTTTTCCGGGCAGCCGGCTGCGGTGATCCGCATGCTCGCCGGCCTGCGCGCCGAAGGTGAGGCGGTCGCCGCGCTGATGCCGATCCTGATCAAAGAATTACTGCGCACTGCATCGCTGGCGAAGGTGCAGGCCAACGGCGGCAACCTCGCTGCCGAAATGAAGGCGCAGGGGCTGTGGGAATCGCGCCAGGCGCCATTCAAGCGCGCGCTGCAACGTCACCCCGAACCGCGGCGTTGGGAACGCTTCGTCGCCGAAGCCGGGCTGGTCGATCGCATGGCCAAAGGTCGCGCCGACGGCGATGCCTGGGTTGGTCTGGAACGCCTGCTGGTGGCCGTGGCCGAAGCCCGCGCGGTGAGATTGTTGGCGTGACCGCGCGGCAGGCCGGGACCGCTGAGCAGGGCGCCCGCGCCGGAGAGCGGGAGCCTCCAACCAGCGCAACCGCAGACCAAAACGCACAGCCGGCATGTCCCACCGGTGTCGCTGCAACGTCACCAGCCACCAACGCTCAGGCCGCCGCGTCAGCCCCGCTTCTTTCCGACTCCCAAATCCCAAATCCGCAATCCCGGTCCCACACCGCGTCCCGCGTCCCGCTTCCCGCGTCCGGGCTCCATCTCTACTACGGCGGCACCTTCGACCCGATCCATGTAGGCCATCTAGCCATCGCCTGCGCGGCGCGCGACGAACTGGATGCAGGTGTGCACCTAGTGCCGGCGGCCGACCCGCCGCATCGCCCTGCGCCCGGCGCCACTGCCACGCAGCGCGCGCAGATGCTGCAACTGGCGCTCGCCGACTATCCAGGGCTGCAACTGGATACCCGCGAGTTGCGCCGCGCCGCGCAGAGCGATGCGCCCTCCTACACCGTCGATACCTTGCGCGAGCTGCGTGCCGAACTCGGCCCGAGCGCCCCGATCGCCTGGCTGCTCGGCGCCGATGCTTTTGTCGGATTGCACCATTGGCATGCGTGGGAGGCGTTGTTCGGGCTAGCGCATTTCGTGGTTGCCGCCAGACCGGGCACCACATTGGAGTTGGCCGACGTACCGGAGCTGGCCGCAGTGGTGCAGGGCCGCTGGGTCTCCAGTGCGGGCGAGCTGGTCAGCGCGCCGGCCGGCCGCCTCTATCTGCTGCATCAGCCCTTGCGCGGCGAATCGGCTAGCGCAGTGCGTTCACGTATCGCGGCTGGTGGCCAATGGCAGGCCCTTGTGCCGCCGTCGGTGGCCGCAATGATTCAGCGCGACGGCCTGTACCGCAGCGCCCGCCCGGCTTGCTGAACACGCGTCCGGCCGGACCGGCCTATAATTTACGCCAATTCCATCGAGTTGCCGCTTTGACCAGCCAAGCCCAAGTCATCAAGACCTCCCTTCCGAACCCGCCGCCGTCCGTGCCGGCCCTGTTGGCCACCGTGCGCGAGGCTGTCGAAGAACTGAAAGCCAAGGACGTGGTCGAGATCGATGTGCGCGGCAAGTCCAGTGTCTGTGACTACATGGTGGTGGTGTCGGGTACCTCGACCCGCCACGTCAAATCGATCGCCGACGAAGTGGTCAAGTTCGCCAAGCGTCTGGACGTGATGCCGCTGGGCGTGGAAGGCGAGCGCGAAGCCGAATGGGTGCTGGTCGACCTGGGCGATGTGGTGGTGCACGTGATGCTGCCGCGCGTGCGCGAGTTCTATGCGCTGGAGCGCTTGTGGACGGTGGGCGATCAGCGCCCGTCCGACGAAGACGAGTCCGACGAACTGCGCTGAATCTGCGCTACATGCGTGCACGATCAACAACGGCGCCCTTGGGCGCCGTTGTTGTCTGCGTCGTTCGTTGCGCAAGTGATCGTCTTCGTGCATTCCCTGGCAATCGCTGTTCGGGACATGTGCATCACCAGCGCGCAGCGCACCGCCTTCCAGTTACAGCGGTCCGCGCTCCCACGGGCCGGTAATCGCCAGCGTAATACCCGGCGTCTGGATGTTGACGAACAAGGTGCGCGCCAACGGGTCCCAACACGCACCGCAGAACTCCGTATCGCGGTAATCGCCTTCGGCAATCGTCTTGCCGGCATCGGCAATCTGCTGCGAGGTCAGCTGCACATTGTTCTTGGCCAGGTAGAACGATTCGCCGTTACGGGTCAGCCCGAGCAGACGCGCGCCCGGGCCGTATGCGTCCGGGCTCTCGCCGCCGTCTTCGCACAACACCACGCCGCCGCGCGCGCTCACCGTCACGTTGTCCGGATTGTGCGCCGCCAACTGATTGCCGCTGACGAACAGCGCACTCAGACGTTGGGTAAACAGGTCCAGCACCCACACCGCGCCATTGCCGTAACCGCGGCGGCCCTGCGCATCCACGCCGGTGCTGGTGTCGACGATGAACATCTTGCCGTAGCTGTACCAGATGCCTTCGCCGCGACTCATGCGCAACGCGCCATCGGCCCAGGCCTGCGCGAACGGGCCGCTCAAGGTGTCGTTGGCGCCGATATCGGCAAAGCCGTCCGGTGCGGCGATGCTGTCCAGATCGGGCTCTTCGATGTCCACCCATTCCAGTTGGAATTGCTGGCCGATGCCGGCCACGGTGAGGTCGGCGTTGCGGCGGCCACGCGCGCGCGCGGCCTGCAGGCGGCCGCCGTTTTCCAGTGAGCCATGACGGCCGCGGCGGTCGTTGGGAATGAAGCGGTACAGGCCGGCCTTGTTGCGGTCGTCTTCGGTGAGATAGACGATGCCGGTACGCGGGTCGATTGCCACCGCTTCGTGGCTGAAACGGCCCAGGCCCACCAGCGGGCGGCCGGTGGTGCGGTGGCTGTCCGGGTCCACCTCGAACACGTAGCCATGCTTGCGGCCGGTGCTGGACACCGCATTGGTCTTGATCTCTTCGCAACTCAGCCAGGTGCCCCACGGGGTCGGGCCGCCGGCGCAGTTGACCAGGGTGCCGCCGAGGCTCGGCTCCAGGCTGCCCCAGCCGCGCCGGCCGTAACTCAGCGTGGTGGTACCGCCGCCGGCCTGCTGGGTGCCACTGACGATGCCGGTGTCGTACATCGCCGGTGCGCGGAACGAACTGCCTGCGCCGCGTTCGTGGTTGCGGATCAGCACATATTCCAGGCCGCGCAGCGGGTCGCTGCCCGGGCGCCAGTCGGGCCGGCGCAGGCCGACCACGGCCATGCCGTCATGCCGGTCGGGGCAGGGCTGACCATCGTCCATGCGGTCGCCGCTCCAGCCGAACGAGCGATAGCTGAAGCCCTGTGGCAGCTGCAGCAGGGGCAGGCCGGTGCTCTGGTCGGCAACCGGCGCAAGGGGACCGTAACGGCTAGGGACCGGTGCAAGTCGCGTGGAGGGTGAGGTGGCGGCCTGGGCCTGGCGCGACTGCAACGCGCTCAAACTGCCAAGGGCGCCGGCAGCCATGACGGCGGCACTGCCCTTGAGAACCTGGCGGCGAGCGGGATCGAAAATCGGCATCGAACGACTCCTGCGTGGCTGGGTGGTCGAGCGACACTAATTGCCAGCTGTAACCACACCATGACACGCGATGACAAATCGCAGCGGACTGCCCGGGCTGTGACGCGGATATCATGTGTGGATGAAATGCCGATTGATCGCCACTGGCGAACGTGCGCCGTCGTGGGTAGCGCAAGGGTTTGCCGAATATCAGAAACGTCTTTCGCACTGGATGCCGCTGGAGCTCGTCGAGATCGAGCCCGGCCTGCGCGGCAAAGGTCGCGACGCACAGCGCGCGACCGACGACGAAGGGCGCCGTGTGCTCGCCGCACTTCCGAAAAATGCCTACGTGGTGGCGCTCGATGTGCCGGGGCGCCCGCTCAGTTCCGAACAGCTCGCCCAGCGCATGGAGTATTGGCGTGGGCAGGGACGCGATCTGGCGTTTTTGATCGGCGGGCCGGAAGGCCATTCGGCCGAGGTGCTGAAAAGCGCCAGCGAAAGTTGGTCGATCGGCCCACTCACCCTGCCGCACATGCTGGTACGCCTGATCGTCGCCGAGCAGTTGTATCGCGCCGCGGCGATGCTGGCTAATCACCCGTATCACCGCGCATAGCAACGCGCGCAGGTGGTCCAGATCCAGCAGCAAGCGAAGGTCGTCGCCTCCCGTCACCACCGACGAACCGAGCGGCTAACAAGACGTCGCGAAAAGTCGCTGGGCCGGTATGGATGGCGCGGAAGAACCGCAGTGCTCAAGCAGCGCATGCCGATTCCGACCACTGGCCGCATCTGTCCGATGGCTGCGCGGTTGTTTTGTTCGCCGATCCAAGCTGCAAGCGCGCTGCTGCGTGGCCGCAGCTCCGTAACGAGGTGGGCGGTTACTGGCGATCGATGGCGGGTGCGTCATTCAGACGGACGCTTTGGCGATGTTGCTTATTGCGGATAACCCGAGCGCACGCGTTGGTCGTGGCTGGATGGCAGTCGTCGGTCGTCTGAGCAGGGGCGTATCGATGCGGCGGCTGCAGTTGCAAGCCGCCGCATCGGGTTCCCATTCAATTCAACGCGAAGCTCACCGGCACCAGACCATAGGCTTGTACAGCCTGACCGTTCTGCATCGCCGGCTGGAAGCGCCAGCTGCGCAGCACTTGGCTACGTGCGGCCAGGTCGAGCACGCGATGACCACTGCTGGTCTGCACACTCACTTCGGTCGGGCGCCCATCGGTGCCGACCAACACGCGCAGCAGCACCGTGCCTTGCTGACCTGCGCGCAGTGCGGCCGCCGGATAGCTCGGTGCTGGCGAACTCAGATACTGCAATTGACCTGCTTCGATCGGGCCGCTGGGTGCGGTGGTCGTCGGAGCGCTGTCTGCAACGACGTCGGAGACGGTTGCGGCAACGGCAGGCGGTGCGCTGTCGACAACGGGCGCCTCACTGACCACCGGGGTCTGTACCGGCACCGGCAGCGTCTTGGTCGGTGAATGCGTTTTCGGCGTGAACTTTACTTCGACTGGAAACAGGATCGGTGGCGGCGGCGTCGGGATGCTGACCGGCATGAGCCAGCGCTCTTTGGGCGCGGTCTGCTGGGGAATGGCCCGGTGCGAGAGCGGAATCAACAACAACCCGCCCGCCAATAGGTGCAATGCCACGGCCGTGCTCATCGCCAGAACGCGTGAGGTGTCGATGCCAAGGGGACGGGAAGAAACCTGCGAGTGCGTGCGAACCATCATCCACCTCCAGAACGGAACTGCGGAAAGGACCAGCGCGACCCGGACGTACATCACCATCCGGTAGCCTAGGTTTACCGCAGCGATGGCGGCCGCACAAGCGTCACACGCGATTGCGTGGTTGCATCGCACCGTCAACGCGGCACGCGTCATGCTCATGGTGCTCGGCGATGCAGTGCGCTCGCGAGTTTCCAGACGCGTCCGTCAGTGGCAATCATCCGCGCAAACAAAACGCCCAGCCGAAGCTGGGCGTGGATGCAAGAAAAGCCCAGCCCTTTGCAGGGCTGGGGAAACGATGCTGACGGGAGAGACGTCAGTAATCGTACGACACGGACAACACGGCGTAGCGCGGCTGGGTGAAATAGACACCCATGCCGTATGTGTTGGAGAGGGTGTACGGGCTGTCTTCCCAAGTGGAGTCCACTTGCAGCGGCTTACGTTCGTTGAAGATGTTGAAGCCCTGCAGGGTGAAGGCCAACTTTTTGTCGGCAAATTGCGGGCGGTAGGTCAGGCCCAGGTCGACGATCTTCGTCCATGGCATGCGACCGGCGTCGCCAGGCCGCGATGGTTGGCCGTCGCAGATGTGATAGGCCGAGAAATAGCCGACTGGGTCGCCCGCATCAGAGTCCTCGCGGATGCCATTGATGCTGACATACCCCAGGCACGACTTCGGAGTACCAGAAAGAATGCGGATATTTCCCGCGATCAACCATTCCGGTGCGATTTGATAAGAGCCATAGAGCTTGATCTGGTGGCGACGATCGTTCGCCAGGTAGCCGCCGGAGTACCACATCAGCGCAGCCGCATCCCAGTCCTGTGTCTTGGACACGTCGGTCTGGCCGATGTCCGACTTCACCTGGCCCTCGGTATTACCGAAGTTGCGGGACAAGGTGTAATCGATGCGGCCTTCCCACTTGCCGTCGAACGGATGCTGCAGGAACAGATCCAGTGCCAGGTACTTGCGCTTGGCCTTCTTGTCGAAGCCCCAATCGGCCGACGACATCGAAACCGCGGTGCGGCCGGAACCATCCAGGTTAGCCAGGCTGAAGGAATTGGTTTCGCCCGGGTTGAAGATGACGCAGCCGGGAACATTGACCGTGCTGGGGTCAACGCCAATCGCGGTCAGCTTGGTGCGCATCTTGTCCGAATCGCAGACATCGTCGATGGTGGTGCCCAAGTTGCGGTAGGTAAACTTGGCGCCGGTGACCCAGTCGCTGCCCAGCGTCTTGTCGAAGCCGACCATGAACTCATCCTGGTACATCGACTTGAGATCTCGGGCGGCAACGCTGGCCGAGTCGGTCGGCTGGCCGCATTCCTGATTGGACGAGACCACATTGCCGCCGCAGGAGAAGCCTACGCTCGGATCGACCGCGATCGGGGTCAGGCCGGTGGGATTGCCTTGCGCGTCGACGCCGGTGTAGTTGAAGTACTCGCGGGTGAACGTAGACGGCGATGCCCCGCGAATGGCGACGCTGTTGGGTAGCGCCAGATAGTAGCGGCCGGCATTACCGTAGACCTTGAACGACGAATCGCCAAAGACATCCCAGCTCAGGCCCAGGCGCGGCGCCCATTGGTCACCGCTCTCCACATACGGCTTGCCGGCGTCGTTGAAGTTGGTGAACTTGTCATTGCGCACGCCCAATGTCAGCAACAGGTTGTCAGTCACCTGCCACTTGTCTTCCAGGAAGTAGGCCTTCTGCCGGACCGACATGCTGGTGGAGGTGTTGAAGACGCCTCGATACACGTAGTAGCCATCGCCGCCTGCGGGGCCGACGCCCAACGAACCGCTGATCGGCAAATCTGGGCGCCGCGATCGGCCGTAGGTCCAGGTATAGCCCGGGCCGGTGGTGACCACGCCTTCCTTGTCGGCGTTGAAATACATATTGTCGACGCCCGCCGCCAGCGTGTGGTTGCCCAACACGTATTCCAGGTCGAGGCGCAGACCATGCGTGCGGTTTTCGCCGTCTCGTCCTTGAGACGAGGTCTGGTTGTTGCGAATCTGGGCGCCGCCGGTAACGGAGGGGTCCTGCAGATTGGCGCTATTCAGGAACGGATTCGTGCTGGGGTTATTGCGATAGTCGCTCTGCTGGCTCTTGCCGTAGGTCGCGCTGAACGTCAGTGCGTCAGTGATATAGCTGGTGTATTTGCCGATGTAGTAGCGGTCGTTGACCTTGACCGTGTCGGCAAACGCACCGTCGGCATTTGAGGTGACTCCCTCGTAGCCATTGAAGTCGCTATATGTGCCGCCTTCGCGGTAATTGTTCTTGACGCCGGTGAATTCGAGGATGTTGCTGTCGTTGATATTCCAGTCGATCTTGGCGTACACCTTGGGCTCATCCTGGCGATAACGATTGCGACCGATGACGGCCGAATCGACCGCGGGCGTGGAAACGCCTTGAGTACGCTCCTGCTCGGCGGCGACGAACACGAACAATCTGTCCTCGATCAATGGGCCGCCCGCGTAGGCGCTGTACACCGTATTCCACGCCCCGTCGTCCTTGCGGCTACGGTACAGCGTGCCTGGCAACGTCGAGTCGGTGTAGTTGTAGTTGCTGGGCGGTGCGGTGTCCGGATAAAAGACATTCTTGTAATCGCTGGACAGGCTCTTTGGCCGCCACAGCATCTGTCCGCCGAAGTGCCACTCGTTGGTGCCACGCTTGCCGATCTGGCTGAGCACGCCGCCGGCCGAGCGGCCGTAGCGGGCGCTGTAGCCGCCGGTATAGGTCTCCTGCTGGTCGATGGCGCCGTAGGGCAGGGTCACGCCGCCGATGTTGTTCAGCGGATTGGAGCTGAGATAACCGTTGAGGTAGTAAGCGTTCTCGGTGACGCCGGCGCCGCCGAAGGAAATGGCGTTACCGAAGTAGCCGCTGCCTTGCACGGCGCCAGGCGACAACAGCGCGATCGCTTCTCCCGAGCGTGCCAGCGGCAGCCGCTGCAATTGTTCGGCGGTGATCACCGTGCGTGAGGCGGTGGCAGACACATCCACCGGCGAGATGTTCTTGCCGGTGACCGTGATGGTGCCCAGGGTGGCAGTGTCGTCGGACGCATTGCTGCTGCCGAAGGACACATCGGTGCCGGCGCCAACGCGCAACGCGATGTTCTTGCGCGTTTCGGCGGCCTGGCCTTCGCGTTGCAGAGTGACGGTGTACGTCCCTACCGGAAGATTGCCGATGGCATAGCGGCCGTTGGCATCGACCGTTGCAGTGCGCGTAAAACCGCTATCACTCTGCGCAGTGACCGTTGCACCCGCACTGGCCGGCGCGCTTCCGTAGATGCCGGCCGTGGTGCTTTGCGCGGCCGCAGTGCCGGTGGCGAGCATGCCGACGGCGCCGCTCAGCGCAAGGGCAAGCATGCTGATGCGGCCATAGCGCACAGGCGACGTGGAGCAGAACGGGCGGCGGTGCCGCGCGGAATGGCTGGTCATCTCTATCGCTCTCCAGATGGGCGCCGTCACGAAGATGACGGTGCGCTGACAACTGATGCTAGAGAGCGGTTGCGCCCGCTTAAAGAACGATTTCTCTGGATTTCATGTTTTTTTTAGCACAAAGACCAAAAAAGGCCTATTCAGACTGAACTGGTGTGACTCTGGGTACTTGTAAGTAAGCAGATTTTAGGTTGACGAGCGCGCGGTAACGTCCAGTCGCCGGGAGAGCGGCGCGGAGTCGACTGGCCGCGTCAACGACACTGCCCTCCGAAGAGGGCAGTGCAAACGCAATACGTAGGTCCTGATCGAGTTCCCGCTCCTCAACGTCCCAGCTCGAACGTGACATCCAGATTGATCGACAGCGTGCTTTCGCCCGGGGCCACCGGGGTGTCCATCTCGGCCTTGGCCGAGCGCATCGAGGCGGCCATCATCATCGGGCGCACCGCACCGCCGCTGTGGCCTTCGGAGATGCTGACAATGCGGCGCACCTTCAGGCCCAACGACTTGGCATAGGTTTCGGCACGCGCCTGGGCTTTTTTCAGTGCGGCAACGCGTGCTTCGTCGTAGACCGGTTCGGGTTGGTCGATCGAGAAGCTCGGGCCGTTGATGTCGTTGGCGCCCTGCGCGACCAGGGCGTCGAGCACCTTGCCCAGGCGGGTGATGTCGCGGACCTTGAGACTGACGGTGTTGCTGGCCTGGTAGCCGTTGATCTTGGGCGCTTCGTTTTCTTTATAGGTGTATTGCGGGCTCAGATTGATGCCGCTGGTCTGCACATCCTTGTCGGCGATGCCGGCCGCCTTCACTGCGGCCATGACCTTGCTCATCTGTTCGGCGTTCTGGCGCATGGCGGCATTGCCGTCGGCGGCCTGGGTGACGACGCCCGCAGACAGCGTGGCGATGTCCGGCACGCGCTTGGCCTCGGCCTCGGCCGACACATTGAGCAGGGTGCCGTCGCTGGGGATGGTGTAGCTCGACGCAGGTTGGGCGTGGGCGGTCATGGCGGTTCCGGCAGCGATGGACAGGGCCAGCAACAACGGCTTGAGGTGGGTACGCATGAGATCTCCTTGTCTGTGTGGCGAGCGTGTTGGCAGGTCGATGAATATGTTGTGAGTCGAACGCAACAAGGCTTCCGGCAGCGGTGCGTGCGTTCACCAGGCGAGCGGGCGAGTGCGGGCAACAGGTATGCTGGACGGATGCTCTATCTCGCCTCCCGTTCGCCGCGCCGACACGAACTCCTGCAACGCCTGGATGTGCCGTTCCAGACATTGCAACTGGATGTGCCCGAGCTGCGCGCAGCCAATGAATCGCCCGAACACTACGTGCAGCGCGTCGCGCTGGACAAGGCGCACGCCGGGCTGGCGCTGGTACAGGCCGCTGACCCCGACGCCATTGTGCTGGGCTCGGATACCGAAGTGGTGCTGGGCGAGCGGGTGTTCGGCAAACCGGTCGATGTGGACGATGCCAGCGCGATGCTGCGCGTGTTGTCCGGGCGCACCCACCAGGTGCTCACGGCGGTGGTTCTAGTCTGCACGCAGCGCGCGCCGGCGCAGGCATTGGTTGTGTCGGAGGTCACTTTCGACACGCTCGATGCTGCGCAGATCGCCGCCTACGCGGCGTGTGGCGAGCCGATGGGCAAGGCCGGCGCCTACGCGATCCAGGGCCGCGCCGAACGCTTCATCCGCCATCTGTCCGGAAGCTATTCCGGCGTGATGGGATTGCCGCTTTATCACACCTCGCAGTTGCTCACAGCCTTCGGAGCGCATTGATGTCGGAAGAGATTTTGGTCAACGTCACCCCGCGCGAAACCCGTGTGGCGGTGATCGAGAACGGCATGCTGCAGGAGCTACATATCGAGCGCGGTTGGCGCCGGGGCGTGGTGGGCAATATTTACAAGGGCAAGGTGCAGCGGGTGATGCCCGGCATGCAGGCCGCGTTCGTCGAAGTCGGACTGGAGCGTGCTGCGTTTCTGCACGCCAACGATGTGATCCGCCTGGCGCCAGTGCCGGCCAGTGTGGTCGATACCGAAGAAACCCCGATCCCGCCGCCGCCGCCGGCCTCGGTGCCGATCGTGGAGCTGCTGCGCGACGGTCAGGACATCGTGGTGCAGGTGGTCAAGGACCCGATCGGCACCAAGGGCGCGCGGTTGACCACCCAGATCAGCATTCCGTCGCGCTATCTGGTGCTGCTGCCGCAGTCCAAGGTCGTCGGGGTGTCGGCGCGCATCGAAGACGAGGCCGAGCGCCTGCGCCTGAAGACCATCGTCAGCGAGGTCTCGGCCCAGCATGGCGGCTTCGGCTACATCATCCGCACCAATGCCGAAGGCCAGCCGGCCGAGGCATTGGCCGAGGACATCGCGTATCTCTCGCGGGTCTGGACCGTGGTCGAGCGCCGCGGCCGTGAAGCGCCGCCGTGCAGCATCATCTACGAAGACCTGAGCTTGCCGCTGCGTGCGGTGCGCGACCTGATCCGCCGTGACGTGGAGAAGGTGAAGGTCGATTCCAACGAGACCTTCGTGCAGTTGCAGGCCTTCGTGGCCAAGTACATGCCGGTGCTGGCCGAGCGGCTGGAGCTGTACACCGGCGACCGGCCGATCTTCGACCTGTACGGGGTCGAGGACGAGATCGGGCGTGCGTTGAACAAGCAAGTGCCGCTCAAATCGGGCGGCTATCTGGTGATCGACCAGACCGAGGCGATGACCACCATCGACGTCAACACCGGCTCGTTCGTGGGGCAGCGCAACCTCGAAGAAACCGTGTTCCGCACCAATCTGGAGGCTGCACAGGCGGTGGCGCGGCAACTGCGGCTACGCAATCTGGGCGGCATCATCATCATCGACTTCATCGACATGGACGACCCGGAGCATCGCCGCCAGGTGCTGCGCACGCTGGAGAAGGCGCTTGCACGCGATCACGCCAAGACCACCGTGTACGAGTTCTCGCCGTTGGGCCTGGTGGAGATGACCCGCAAGCGCACCGTGGAAAGCCTGGAGCGCCAGCTCTCGGAAACCTGCGGCCAATGCGGCGGGCGCGGCACCATCAAGACCGCAGAAACGGTGACCTACGAGATCTTCCGCGAGATCACCCGCGCTGTGCGCCAGTTCGATGCCGCCCGTCTGCTGGTGATCGCCTCGTCCAAGGTGGTCGCGCGCATCACCGAGGAAGAGTCGGCAGCCGTGGCCGAACTGGAAGAGTTCCTCGGCAAAAGCATCCGCTTCCAGTCCGACGACCAGTATCTGCAGGAGCAGTTCGATGTGGTGCTGCTATGAGGCAGGAATGGAGAGTCGGGAACCGGGAATGGGGGTGGAGCGAAAGGCGCTCTGCGGGGTGCCGGTGACATCTTTAGAATGGCGGCGCGCGCGGATGGATGATCGTGCGCGCGGCGCGGTTTGTGCTCCTGCGATTCCCTATTCCCTATTCACCATTCCCCGCCGTTAATGCCCACCCCGCTGCGCCGCCGTCTGCGCCTGTTTCGCCGCTATGCGATCACTGCCTGCGCGCTTGCGCTGGTAGCGGTCGCGTTGCTGGTGGGCGCGGCGAGCCAGGCATTGCCGTTGGCCGAGGAGCACCCACAGCAGATTGCGCAGTGGCTGAGCCAGCGTGCCGGTCAGCCGATCGCGTTCGATCGGCTGCAAGCCCAGTGGACGCGACGCGGTCCGCTGTTGCGGCTGGATGGGTTGCGCATCGGCCCGCACGGAGAGGTGCGCGTCGGCCAGGCCGAGGTGTTGCTGGCGATGTACGCCGGGCTGTTGCCGGGGCATTCGTTGACCGAGATACGCCTGCGTGGCCTGGCGCTGACCTTGGAGCGCAGCGACGACGGTGCGTGGTCGGTGCAGGGCATGCCCAGCGGCGGGGATTCCGATCCGCTGGATGCGCTGCGCCGGCTCGGCGAGATCCAGCTGGCCGAAGCGCGCCTGCATGTGGCCGCGCCATCGATCGGCCTGGACACCACGCTGCCGCGCATCGATCTACGCCTGCGCGTCAGCGGCTCCACCGTGAAGGTGGGCAGCCGTAGCTGGATCGATCTCAAGCGCGCGCCGCTGACGGCGGTGCTGGAATTCGACCGCGACAGTGGCGACGGTCGTGCTTACGCGCAAGCCGACCCGGCTGACCTGTCCGCGTGGGCGTCGTTGCTGCAGTTCGGCGGCATGCGCGTGGATGGTGGTGGCGGGCGGCTGCAGGCTTGGGCACAGCTGCGCGCACGAAAGATCGCCGCGGTGAGCGTGGATGCCGATCTGCAGCAGCTGCGCCTGTCCGGGGAAGCGCTGCCGGACGAGACCGCGCGGCGCACATTGACCTGGGAGCGGCTGCAGGCCCACGCGCGCTGGCAGACCATCGATGGCGGCTGGCGGGTCGACGCCCCGCTGCTGCGCATGGGGCAGGCAACGCATCTGCAGCACCTGGACGGGCTGAGCATTGCCGGCGGGCGCCGCTATGCGGTGGTAGGCAAGCATGTCGATGTCTCGGGCTTGATCGCGGCGGCGGCGCTGAGCGAGCAGTTGTCGCCTGCCTTGCGACGCTGGCTGAGCCTGTCCAAACCGCAGCTGCGGGTGGCCGACCTGCAGATCGCCGGCGAGCAGGGCGGCGCAATGCGGGCGCAGGGCCAGATCGAAGAACTCGGGTTTCTGCCGGTGGGCAATGCGCCGGGCATCAGCGGCCTGCGCGGCAGCATCGATGGCGATGCGCAGGGCGTGGAGCTGGATCCCGTGCCCGACACCACGCTGCGCTTCGATTGGCCAACCGGCTTTGGCGTGGTGCATGAGATTCAGCTGGCCGGCAAGATCGTCGGTTGGCGCGAAGGCGCCGGCTGGCAGGTCGCCACTCCGGCGCTGCGTGTGCAGGGCAAGGATTACGGCGCCAACGTGCGCGGCGGGCTGTGGTTCCAGGGCGATGGCCGCCGCCCGCGCATGCAGCTGGCGGCCCAGTTGGACGATGTGGCGCTGCCGGTGGCGCGCAAGTTCTGGATCCGCTCCAAGATGAGCGAGGCTGCCATCGACTGGCTCGATATGGCCGTGGCTGGCGGCACCGTCACCGGGGGCACTGGCCTGGTCAGCGGCGATCTGGACGATTGGCCGTTCGACAATAACGACGGGCGCTTCGAAGCATTCGGGCAGATTCGCGATGGCGTGATCCGCTTCCAGCCGGACTGGCCGGCGATGGAACAGGTCCAGGCGCACCTGCGTTTTATCGGCAACGGTTTCTCGCTGCAGGGGCAGGGCGACCTTGCGGGTACGCCGATTGCGCAGCTGGAAGCGGGCATCCCCAGTTTCGCCACCTCTGAACTCTACGTCCGCGCCTCCACCCAGGCCGATGCAGCGCAGCTACTGGGCATGCTGCGCAAGAGCCCGCTGGAGCGCCGCTATGGCGACACCTTGCGCAATCTCACCGTGTCCGGTCCGGCCGCCGTGACCTTCGATCTACTGCGTCCATTGCGCACCCATGGCGTTGGCGGCCATCTGCAGGGCACGGTGGCGTTACAGGGTGCCAAGCTGGCCGATGCGCGCTGGGATCTGGCCTTCGACCAGGTCAGCGGGCAGGCCGAGTACCGAGACACCGGCTTTGCCGCCGACCATCTGAGCGTGCAGCACGAGGGGCGCAGCGGCGACTTGTCGTTGCGCGCCGGCGGGTTGGTGCAGGACCCCAAGCAGGCCTTCGAAGCACGTCTTGGCGCCACCCTGGATGCCAGGGAATTATTCGACCGCGCACCGCAGATGGAGTGGCTGCGTCCGTACGTGCACGGCAGTGCACCCTGGCAGGTCGGTGTGGATGTGCCGCTGCCGCCGCCGGGGCAAACCGATGCAAATGCGATGCTGACGCTCCGGTCTAGCTTGGTTGGCACCACGCTGGATCTTCCTGCGCCGCTGGACAAGGCCGCCAGCCAGCCGTTGGACACCCAGGTCAAGGTGGCGCTGCCGGTGGGCGATGGCGATATTGATGTGGCGTTCGGCAAGCTGGTGGCGCTCAAGGCCAGCAGCCATGGCGAGCAGACCGGCGTGCGCGTGGTGATGGGCACCGACACCGTCACCGAACGGCCGCCGGCCAACGGGTTGGTGGTCACTGGTCGCGCCGCGTCGCTGGATGCGATCGACTGGATCAGCCTGGCGCGCGGCACCAGCAGCGATGCAGACATGCCGCCGCTGCCCGGCCAGCCTGCCATTCCCAAGAAAGACGCGGTGCCGTTGCAGGAGGTGGACGTGCAGGCAGACCGCTTGCTGATGATCGGCGGGGTATTCCCGCAAACGCGCCTGCGTCTGCACCCCACCCGCGATGCGGTGGCGGTGACGCTGGACGGCCCCTCGCTGGCTGGCCAGCTCACCGTTCCCACAGCCGATGGTGCAACCGTGCAGGGCAAGTTGAAGACCGTGCACTGGCAGCCGGTGGCGGCGCCTGCCGAGCCGGCCGCACCCGAACCTGGCGACCCGCTGGCCGGCGCGTTGCCGGAACCTGCGCGTCGTGCCGTGGCCGAATTCGACCCGGTCTCTATTCCGCCGCTGGCGTTGGATATCGACGATCTGCAGATCGGCAAGATGACCTTCGGCGCGGCCACCCTGCGCAGCAGCCGGCTCACCGATGGCATGCAGGTGGATCAGTTGCAGTTGCGCTCGGACGACCAGAACATCGGCCTCACCGGTGCCTGGCGCGGCAAGGGCGACGCGGCCAGCACGCGCCTGTCAGCGCGTGTGGACAGCCGCAACCTGGGCAATCTGCTGCAGAACCTCACCCTGGGCGGCCAGCTGCGTGGCGGCGAAGGAGCGCTGGAACTCAATGCTGGCTGGGAAGGCTCGCCCACTGGCTTTGCGCTCGGCTCGCTGGACGGCAACCTCAAGGTGGACGTGCGTAATGGCCAGTTGCTGGAAGTGGACCCAGGCGCCGGCCGCGTACTCGGCCTGCTCAGCGTGGCGCAGCTGCCGCGTCGGTTGATGTTCGACTTCCGCGATTTCTTCTCCAAGGGCCTGGCCTTCAACAAGTTAGCCGGCGAAGTGCGCTTCGGTGAGGGCTTCGCGCGCACCGATGCCATCCGCATCGAAGGCCCCGCTGCCGACATCGCCATCCGCGGTCAGACCGACCTGCGTGCACAGACCTTCGACCAAACCGTGGACGTGAACCCCAAGGCCGGCAACCTGCTGACCGTGGTCGGCGCAGTTGCCGGTGGCCCGGTGGGTGCGGCAGTCGGCGCGGCGGCCAACGCGGTGCTCGGTAAGCCGCTGGGTGCGATCGGTGCCAAGACCTACCACGTCACCGGGCCGTGGAAAGATCCGCAGGTGGACGTCGTGGAGCGCGAGGCGCGCGAGCGGGCGCCGCGCAAACCGGCCGCTCCATCGGGTAAGTCCGGCAAGACAGATCCGACGCTGCGCTGACGCACTCAGACGGCCGGGGTTTCGTCGCTGCCGGCACGCGTAAACATTGGCAAACGCAGGCGCGAACGATGCCCCGGCGCTGGCGGCTGCCCCGGTGCGGCCACGCCAAGAAAGTAGCCACGCTGCCATTTTTCGCGCGCTGCCGCCGAGTGCGCATCGGGCAATTCATCGAGAAAGCGCGTGCGGCTGTGGGTCCAGTCGGCATGCTGCTGCGCCAGTTGCGGCGCCTCGGAGAGCGGCTTCCACTGCGGCTGCACCTGCTCGATCAATTGTCGCTGTAGCGGGAACAGGTGACAGAACGGCTCGCCCGCCTCGAAGCGCACCCGCCCGGGCCGGGTGAAACGCCAGTTCATGGTGAAGGTGTGCGGACTCCAGTCGGTTTCCACCATGCCGCTCAGCGCGCCGATGCCGTCCTTGGGCCGGTTCAAGGGCCCGGTGACGAACAGGTCGATACCGCTGTCGGTGCGGAACAGGCAGGGCACATGGAAGGTCAGCACGCCATAGCCGAAGTGGCTGATCGCCGGTGCCACCGTGTCTGCATCGGCCGTGATGGTGATCGCCGTCAGCGCGTCGCTGCCGTCCCAGCGGGCTTCGAAACCGGACTGGCACAGCAGTTCCCAGCCATGCGCATTGGCAATCGCCAGCGGCAGGCAGCGGTAGGCGTAGCGTTGGTCGGTGGCGTCCATCCACGCGCGCTCATGCGGGGCAGGGCGGATGTCCAGCGTGTGGCCGTCCAGAACGTGGGCGATGAGCTTCATGCGGGCGATCGGTGAAGAGCTGGCTGGCGATAATAGCTGCGCGCATGTTCAGCGGAACGACTTGTCTCCCCGGCGCGCGGGCCCCATCCTGACCACATGACCGATAACGCTCTCACCCTGGCCGAAACCCGGCTGCTGCTTCCTTCCGGCCTGGATGCCGGCCATCTGGACCGCACCTTCGGTGCCCTGCTGGGCCCGGGCATCGACTTCGGCGACCTGTATTTTCAGCATTCGCGGCGCGAGAGCTGGAGCGTGGAAGACGGCATTGTCAAGGACGGTGCGCACTCCATCGAACAAGGCGTCGGCGTGCGCGCGATCGCTGGCGAGAAAACCGGCTTTGCCTATTCCGACGACATCCATCGCGATGCGCTGCTCGAAGCGGCGCAGTCCGCGCGCGCGATCTCGCGTGAAGGTGGAGCGCAATCCACGCGCTCGCTGGTGCGCGGCACTGGCCGCGCGCTGTACCCGGCCACCGACCCGATCGACGACATGGACAGCGCCACCAAGGTCGACCTGTTGCGACGGATCGACCAGTTTCTGCGTGCTGCCGACCCGCGCGTCAAACAGGTGATGGTGAGTCTGTCCGGCGGCGTGGATACGGTATTGATCGCCCGCAGCGACGGCGTGCTGGCAGCGGATGTGCGCCCGCTGGTGCGCTTGAACGTGCAGGTGATCGTCGAACACGGCGGCCGTCGTGAATCCGGTTATTCTGGCGGCGGCGGGCGTTACGGCTATGCCGAACTGTTTGCCGACGGCCGCCCGGAAGGTTTTGCGCGCGAAGCGCTGCGCCAGGCGCTGGTGAATCTGGATGCGATCCCGGCACCGGCCGGCGTGATGCCGGTGGTGCTCGGCCCGGGCTGGCCCGGCGTGCTGCTGCACGAGGCGGTGGGCCACGGTCTGGAAGGCGACTTCAATCGCAAGGGCACTAGCGTCTACGCCGGCCGCATGGGCGAGCGCGTGGCATCGCCGGGCGTGACCATCGTCGATGACGGCACCCTGGACGGCCGTCGCGGCTCGCTCAACATCGACGACGAAGGCACGCCCAGCCAGTGCACCACGCTGATCGAAGACGGCGTGCTGGTGGGCTACATGCAGGACACCCACAACGCGCGCCTGATGGGCGTGGCGCCCACCGGCAATGGCCGCCGCGAATCATTTGCGCACCTGACCATGCCGCGCATGACCAACACTTACATGCGCGCCGGTCAGCACGACCCGGAAGAGATGATCCGCTCAGTGAAAAAGGGCATCTACGCGGTGAACTTCGGCGGCGGCCAAGTCGACATCACCAGCGGCAAGTACGTGTTCTCGGCGACCGAGGCCTACCTGATCGAAGACGGCAAGGTCACCGCGCCAGTGAAGGGCGCTACGTTGATCGGCAACGGCCCGGAGACCATGCAGAAAGTGCGCATGATCGGTAACGACCTGGCGTTGGATGAAGGCGTGGGCGTGTGCGGCAAGGACGGGCAGAGCGTGCCGGTCGGCGTCGGCCAGCCGTCGCTGTTGATCGACGGCATTACGGTTGGCGGAACGCAGGCCTGAGATGCCGGGAATCGGGAATCGGGATTGGGGAATCGCAACAGCGGGATGCGCGAGGCGTGGTGGGTTCCGCTTGGGTGGATCCCGGAGCCGGGATTTGGGATTGGCAACGGCCGGGATGGCCGTTGCGGGGCTCGATGGATCGGGCAGATCCCTATTCGTCGCCTTCCGACGCAGATTCGTCGTCTTCCAATCCCGCATCCCCACTCTCCGATCCCTGCGCTTGAGACAGCTCGCGCAGCACCTGGAACAGCTCGCGGTAGGCACGCGGGGGCTTGTTTTTGGCGCGTTCGTGGATCGCGTTGCGGACCAGTTGACGCAGTTGCTGGCGGTCGGCCACCGGGTAGGCTTCCAGCAGCTCGGCCAGCGCCACGTCGCCGTCGGCGAGCAGGCGTTCGCGCCAGCGCTCGACCCGGTGGATCGCCGCCACTTCGCGGCGCGCCGTGTCGCTGTTGGCGTCCAGCGCATCGCGGATCGCTGCCAGGGTCTGCTCGTCCTCGCGGCGCATGTGCTTGGCCAGAAACGCCAGCTGCCGCTTGTGGGCGATATGCGAGGTGATGCGCTTGCTCTCTTCGATATGCGGGATCAGCGATTCGGGCACCGGCAACTTGGCCAGCTGCGCCGGGGTCAGCGCGACCAGCTTCTCGCCCAGGTCGAAAATCTCAAGCGCTTCGCGCCGCTGCTGGCTACGGCTGGCGCCGCGAAATTCACCGGTGTCTTCATCGCGTCCGCGCATTGCCACTACATCCCGAAACTTGGTTGATAAACATCTCCTGCCTCGAACGGCCGGGCGTCGGCGGAACACTCCGCACTGAATTCAAACACTCCGGTCATGGATGGCCGGGCTTTGGCGGACGGATCCGCGTTTCCAAGGATAAAGCATTGAACGCACTCTCTTCCGAAATCCGTGTCATCGACGACAGCCTGCAGCGCCTCGACGCGCTCACTGACATCTCGCAGCGCCTGCTCGAGCGCGCGCGCGCGGCCGGCGCCACCCAGGCCGAAGTGAGCTGCAGCGAAGAGCGTGGTCTGGACGTCAATGTGCGGCTGGGCGATGTGGAGACGGTCGAATCCACCCGCGACCGCGGCATTGCGGTCACGGTCTACTTCGGCAAGCGCAAGGGCAGTGCCAGCACGGCCGACCTGCAGGATTCCAGCCTGGAATCCACCGTGGCGCAGGCCTGCGCGATCGCCCGTTTCACCGAAGACGACGTCGCCAGCGGCCTGGCCGACCCGGAGTTGATGGCGCGCGAATTCCCAGAACTGGATAGCTGGCACCCGTGGGCACTGGATGCCGATACCGCCGTGGATCTGGCGCTGGCCTGCGAAACCGCTGGCCGCGATGCCGACGCGCGCATCAGCAATTCCGATGGCGCCTCGGCCAGCACCGGGCTCAGCCTGTCGGTGTACGCCAATTCGCACGGTTTCATCGGCCGCGAGCGCGGCACCCACCATTCGATCAGCTGCGCGCTGATTGCCGGGCAGGGCGACGGTATGCAGCGCGATGGCTGGTACAGCAGCGCACTGGCGCGCGAAGACTTGGAAGCACCGGATGCGATCGGCCGTCATGCTGCCGAGCGCACCCTGGCACGCCTGCAGCCGCGTTCGCTGCCCACCGGTCAATTGCCGGTGCTGTTCGCGCCGGAAGTGGCGCGCTCGCTGGTCGGTCACTTACTCGGCGCAGTCTCCGGCGGCGCGCTGTATCGCCGCGCCAGCTTCCTGCTCGACAGCGTGGGTACCACGCTGTTTCCAGACTGGTTCAACATCGAAGAGCTGCCGCACCTGCGCCGCGGTCTGCGCTCGGCGGCGTTCGATGGCGAAGGCGTGGCGACGCGGCGCTCGGCATTGATCACCGACGGCGTGCTGCAGCGTTATGTGCTGGGCAGCTATTCGGCACGCAAGCTGGGTCTGCAGACCACCGCCAATGCGGGTGGCGTGCATAACCTGCAGGTCACTGCCAACGCAGGCGATCTGGCATCGATGATTGCCGGCATGTCGCGCGGCCTGCTGGTCACCGAACTGATGGGCAACGGCGTCAACCCCGTCACGGGCGATTATTCGCGCGGCGCCGGCGGTTTCTGGATCGAGAACGGCGTGATCGCCTATCCGGTCGATGGCCTGACCATCGCCGGAAATTTGCGCGACATGTTCGCCGGCATCGAAGCGGTGGGCAGCGATGTCGACCCGCGTTCGCACGTCAAGATCGGCTCGGTGCTGATCAACCGCATGACGGTGGCCGGCGATAGCTGAGCGCGGCTGAGCAGGGCTACTGCGCCAACTGCACAGCGCCCGGCGCGCGCGCGTCTTGCCGCTCAGCCTGGCGGTAGCCGCCGCGCACCGCCGAGACCATGTCTTCCCGCACTGGTGGCCGGCTGAATCGTTGCTATAGTCCGCCGCACCACAACCATGCATGGGGAGACATGATGAGCGAATTCGAATCGCACGCCGTACCGCCACCGCCGCCGGTCGGCGCCAGCACGCCGTCGGAGGAGCGCACCCTGGCGCTGGCCGCACATCTGCTGGGCATCGTGACCTACTTCGTCGGCGCGCTGGTGATCTGGCTCATCAGCAAGGACGCCAGCCCGTCCAAACCCTTTGCCACCGATCAGGCCAAGGAAGCATTGAATTTTCAGATCACGGTGGTCCTGGCCATGATCGTGGCGGTGATCCTGACCATGGTGTCGTTCGGCATCCTGTTCTTCCTGCCTACCCTGGTCTGGATCGGCAGTCTGGTGTTCTGCATCCTGGCCGCGGTCAAGGCCAACAACGGCGAGCATTACCGTTACCCGTTCACGCTGCGCCTGATCAAGTAATAGGTGCGGTGCGAAACAAAAGGCCCGGCAGCGATGCCGGGCCTTTGTCGTTTCAGACGATGGAGCGATCAGTTCTGCGCCGGGGTGTTTTCGGCGAAGTACTCGTGGCTGTCGGCGTTGGTGATGGCCTGGGCCGGATTGCTTTGGGCCAGGCTGCGCGCGCCGGACTGACCATAGACGCGGTCCTGCGTGCCGGCCACCACGGTGAAGTGGCTGGTCTCGTGCACCAGGGTGCCGGCCTTGGAGTCGGTGCCGGTGGTCGACGCACTCCAGAACGCGTTGCAGACATGGATCTCGTACGGCTGGTTGGGATAGACATAGGCGAAGGCGTCCGCCAGATCCGCTTCGCAGCTGCAGTTGATCGTCAGCTGGCCATTGTTCTGGTCCAGCGCGTTGTCGATGCTGACGAAGTTGGAGCTGACCCGGCTGTAGCGCGAGGCGTTATAGGTGCCAAACCAGGTGGTGTAGCGCGCGCCGGTGCTGCCGGCGTTGAGGTAGTTGCGCGCGTTCTGCGAATAGTTGCGCGCGGCAGTGACCGCACTGCCGGCCTGGCTGGTGCGGGTGGTGCTGCAGTTGAGGTAGTTGATGCCGTTGACCACGGCCGTCGGGCCGACCGCGAGCTGGCGCTGCACGCCACGGCGTGCGCCGTCCAGCCACACGGTGAGCGGGGTACTGGTGGCCACCGCCGGCTCGCCGTTGGCCGCCTTCATCAGGCTGCCGTCGGAAAAGGAGGCGTACTGCAGCGCCGAGCGCACCTGGATGGTGTAGTTGCCGCTGGTGGACAGATCGTAGGCGCCGGCCAGATCGACCTCACCCTTCACGCTCTGGCCGGGCTGCAGGATGGTGAAGTCGGCCGCCTTGGGCAGGCCACGCTTGACCAGGCGCCCGGTGTAGTCCACTGGCTTGCCGTCGCGGCTCACTTCCAGAATGCCGTTATCCAGCGACTTCAGCGGCAGCTGATAGGTCGGCACGCGTGCGGTCTGGCTGCTGTGATTGGTAACGGTGACGGCGATCTTGCCTTGATGGCGGCCAGCCTGGTCGGCCACTGGCGACAGTTCGATGGTCAACGGAACCGGGCCGCGCACGGACTGCGCCTGCGCCGATCCGAGTACGCCAACAACGGCCAGCGTGCCTGCTGCAAACGATGCGAGAAAAACGTTCTTCACCAGTGACTCTCCGTGTGATCGGGGGATGTCCGCGGATGCGGGCACCCCAAACCTAGGCAGGACGAGCGGACGCGACAAGTTGTTTCATTGCGCGTATTTTTGCCCGTAGCACAGCCCTGAACGGCGCTGAAATAGCATGGATGTTGATAATTCAGCATAAAAATGTGCGTTTAGTCATTATTTGCGGGTTCGCGCGTGTCGGTCGCTGACACAAACGCTAGCAAGAAAAGTTTCGATGTGTGATCAAGTTCTCTGGTTTGAAGATCGCACTGCAGCCGCTGACCGTGCGCTGGCACACGGAGTGCGCAAATCGTGTCCTGCGGGTCCGGTTTTATGTCACGCACGGCGGATATATGGCCATCCATGCGACGACATGACGTGGCGTCTGGTCGGATGCCGACGATCGATTCGGCCTCTGCCGCATCCCCTCACTGCGATGTGCAGAGGTGTTGCCAGCTGCGTCTAGTGCGCGCGGTCCACCGCAAATCGGCCCAAGCTGACCAATGTCTCGCCTGGTTGCCCGTAGGGTTGCAGCACGTCATGCATGCGCGTGGCCAGCTCGGTCAGCTTCGCCTTGGCGCCGTCCATCCCGAGCAGGGCGGGGTAGGTGGATTTGGATTGCGCTGCGTCCTTGCCGGCGGTCTTGCCCAACTGCGCTGAGCTCGATTCCACATCCAAAATGTCGTCGCGCACTTGGAAGGCCAGGCCCAGCGCGTCGGCAAATTCGTCCAGGCGCTGCTGGTCGGCCGTCGCCGCGCCGCCGGTGAGCGCGCCCATCCGCACTGCCGCGCGGATCAACGCGCCGGTCTTGAGCGCATGCATACGTTGCAGGTCCTGCAACGACTGCAGTTGCCCAGTCGCATCGATATCCAGTGCCTGGCCGCCGCACATGCCGGCCGCACCCGCGGCGGTGGCCAAGCTCTGCATCCAGCCCACGCGCAGTTCGGCGCTGGCCGATGCAGTGGCCAATAATTCGAAAGCGCGCGTCTGCAAGGCATCGCCGGCCAGAATGGCGGTGGCTTCGTCGAAGGCGATATGCACGGTGGGCTGGCCGCGTCGCAGCGCGTCGTCGTCCATTGCCGGCAAGTCGTCATGCACCAGCGAATAGGCGTGAATCAGCTCCACCGCCACTGCGGGCGTGTCGAGCTGATCCTCGGCGGCATCGAACAATGCGCCGCTTGCATAGACCAGCAGCGGCCGCATGCGCTTGCCACCGCCCAGCACCGCGTGACGCATCGCTGCATGCAGGCGCTGCGGCGCCTGTGTGGCGCTCGGCAAGCCGGCCTCCAGGCTGCGTTCGGTGCGGGCGATCCAGTGGTCGAACAGCGCCGAATTCACCTCAGCCGTCCAGCGACGGCGGTTCGAAGGCTTCGGCAAGCTCGGGGCGCGCAGGGTCGGTCAACAGGCGCACGCGCAGTTCGGCCTGTTCCAGCGCCTGCTGGCAATCGCGGTACAACCCGATGCCGCGCTCATAGGCCGTGAGCGATTGCTCCAGGCTCAGATCGCCGACTTCCATCTTTTGCACCAGTTGCTCGAGTTCTTCCAGCGACTGTTCGAAGCGGGCAACCGGGGACGTTTCGTTCAAGGACTTCTTGGCCATCGCTAAAGTGTGCGGCGCGCGCGCAGGCGGGTCAATTCGGATCGGCAATTGCGCACCATTGCAGCGATGCGGCGTTCGCCTGCAACCATGCGTCCAAGTTGCCGGAAATGATGCAATCGCCGGCAGCAAGCACCTGCGTGCCTTGCCACAGGATCGGCAGGCGCTCGCGTTCCCACGGCGGTAGATCGAGTGCCTGCAGCAAATGTTTGAGGCGATGCGAATGCGAGCGCCGTGGCAACACGATGCGCTCGCCGCCCTGGCGCGCGCGCACCAGCAGCGGTTGCGCAAAACGCAGACCCGGCGCGCCATGCAACCGTAACTGTGCACCATCGGGCAATTGCAGCGGTGCTGTGCCATCCCACGACGCTTGCCAGTTCGACGGCCAGGCCGCAACGGGGCAATGCAGAAACAGGCACTGGCGCCAACGGCGGACTTCTAC
Source organism: Xanthomonas prunicola (assembly GCF_002846205.1). Taxonomy (GTDB): domain Bacteria; phylum Pseudomonadota; class Gammaproteobacteria; order Xanthomonadales; family Xanthomonadaceae; genus Xanthomonas; species Xanthomonas prunicola. Next base: position 138,002 of record NZ_PHKV01000001.1, on the reverse strand, counting down.
CTGCTGCCATGCGAAGCACGCCTGCCGATCTGCGTCGAAATTGTCGATTTCGCGTTCCAGTGCGGCCACGCCTTGCGCAGGCAGTGGCGGCGCGTGCGCCGCGCTCACCCAGGCGCGTAATAGCCGTGTCCTTCGTTCGCTAGGTTGCGCACGCAACGCGTGCAGATCCAGCGCGCCGCTTGCGGTACGCACGCTTGGCAACAACGCCATGTCCTGCAGCAGCAATAATGCGCTGGCATCGGCGCTCAGTTGCGCGCTACGCGCCAGCGCATCGGCTGCTTGCGGCCAGCGTTGCTGCAGCAACGGCAACACCTGGCTGCGCAGGAAATTGCGGTCGTGGCGTGGGTCGGCGTTGCTGGGATCTTCGATCCAGCGCAACTCTTGCGCGAGCGCATAGGCGAGCAGATCGGCGCGGGTGTACGCCAGCAGTGGGCGCCACAGCGTGCCGTTGGCGAACGGACGCTGCGGGCGCATCGCCGCCAGCCCTTCCGGGCCGGAAGCGCGCAGCGCACGCAGCAGGAACGTTTCGGCCTGATCGTCGCGATGGTGCGCCAGCGCCAGCCACTCGCCAGCGGCAAGTGCGCGCGCGCATGCGGTGTGGCGCGCGTTGCGCGCTGCTGCTTCCAGACCAAGGCCGCTATCGCGCTCGACGTGCACCTGCACGATCTGCAACGGCACCTGCAGCGCAGCGCAGGTGCGTTGGCAATGCGTGGCCCAGGCGTCGGCACCGGCATGCAGCCCGTGATGCACATGCAGCGCGCGCAATCCTGCTTGGCGATAACGCGGCATGGCCGCCAGCAAATGCAGCAGCACGCTGGAATCCATCCCTCCGCTGTAGGCCAGCAGTACTGGGCCGGGCGGGATGGCGGGCAGCAGTAGCGGGGTGTCGGTCAGCACAGGCGCAATCCTGCGGCCCATCCTGCGCGGCGGGCGAGCGGCGGCTGCACGCGCTGCGCGATTGCCGAGCGGTCGCCTGCCTGCCACGCTTGTTGCTGCTGTGCCATCGATAATCCCGTCGTTCCCTGCGCGATGCAGTTCGAACATCGGTGCGCAGCTTCCGCGACTCGGACATCGCGTTGCTGTCTGCGGTCACCGCACCGATGCCCTGCTGCCACTCCCGCCGCAAAGCACCCAACCCGCTGCTGCGGGCTGTCCCAGGCCTTACCGCCCATCGCTCCTGCAACGCAAGCCAGGTGGGTTGACCGTCGATGCGGCGACCGCATCATGCGCCGGCTTGTCGACCATCGCCGCAGCGCCGCCCGCGCATCAGCGTTTGGCCGCCGCCTTGAAGGTGGTCGGCTTGGGCAACTCGACCGGCACGCCGGCGGCATCGCAGGTGCCGGCCTTGCACAGGCGCTCGCGCAGACGCGGAGTGGCCTGGACGATGACGTGGTAGATCACGTTCTCTTCCAGCGTGCCGCGGAAGGCCGCGCTACCGGGCCCGGTGGCCCAGATGCCGACGTCTTCGCCGCCATGGCTTTCGGACTTGGTCGGTACCAGCGCTTCCTGCATGTAGCTGGGCGCTTCGGTGTCGACATGGGTGAGGTCGGGCCGGCCGTGGGTCGGCTCGCTGCTGCTGGGTTCGTGCGGGTACTTTTTCGGTCCGGCCGGCTGTGCATTGGTCGCGCCGGTGTGGCCGGGGCCATTGGCATAGCTGAGGGTGGTGTAGGGCTGGCCTGCCAGGTCGGTGGCCAGCTGGCTGCGGTCGCCTTCTTCGCCGCCGGTGCCGCGGACCTTGCCCAGGATCGGATTACCGCGCACCGGGTAGCCGACGAAGTTGAGCGTGTGCGAATGGTCGGCGGTGACGATGATCAACGTGTCGGCCGGTGCGGTTTGCACGGCGGTGCGCACCGCATCCGACAGCGACACCGTTTCATCGAGGGCGCGGTAGGCATTGCCGGCGTGGTTGGCGTGATCGATACGGCCGCCTTCGACCATCAGCACGAAGCCGTTGGGATCGCGCGACAGCGACTGGATCGCGGTGCGGGTCATTTCGGTCAGGCTGGGCTCGCCCTGCGGGGAGCGGTTGCGGTCGTGGTCGAACTGCATATGGTCCGGCTCGAACAGGCCCAGCAGCGCGGGTGCGCCGGTGGCGGCCTGCAGTTGCTGCTCGTTCCAGACATACGCGCCCTGCGGATGCGCCTGTTTCCATTCGGCAACCAGGTCACGGCCGTCCAGGCGCAGGCCCACCTTGTCGTCGTACTCCGGGTCGCGCTCCTGCACGGTCTGGAACTGGCTGCGGCCGCCGCCCAGCACCACCTGCGGGCCGCGGCCGTAGCGCGCGGTCGACAACAGCTGCTGGGCGATGTCCTGGCAGCCTGCGGTACGCGCGGACTCGGGCAGGTCGGTGTCGTTTTCCCAGTTGCGATCCGGCGAATGCGCGTAGGTCGCCGCCGGGGTGGCGTGGGTCAGGCGGGTCGTGGTGACCACACCGGTGGCCATGCCGGCGCTGTCGGCCAGCTGCAACCAGCTCAGCAGCCCCTTGTTCAAACTGTCGGCGCAGTCGCTGCGGTTGCCGCTGCTGACGCCGATCGCGCCCATGTGCGACTTCACACCAGTGGTGATCGCGGTCATGGTGCCGGCCGAATCCGGCGTCTGCGAATCGGTGTTGTAGGTCTTGCTGAAGGCGGTAGCGGGGAATTGCTCCCAGGACAGCAGGTTCTCTTCGCCGGGGCCGCCCTTGCGCTGGCCATCCAGGATGCGCGCGGCCGCCACCGTGGTCAGGCTCATGCCGTCGCCCAGGAACAGGATGACGTTGCGCGCCTTGCCGGCCATGGCGCCATTGCCGGCCGCACGTGCGGCGCCGGAGCGGTACCACCACTGCGGGGTCTCGCCGGCCGGATGCGTCACCGGCGGCACCTCGACGCGGACCGACGCAGGTGCGGAGGCGCTGCTCCCGGCGGTGGAGGCGCAGGCAGCGACGCACAGCGTGGTCAGGGCGGCGAGGGCAGGCAGACGGTAACGCATCGGGTTCGAACTCGTGACTGAATCAGCCCCCATTATGCCGGCCCGGGTCCGTCGCACGGATGACACGCTGCTGTTCCAGTCGTGGTCTCGCGGGCAAAGCAGGCCTGCGCTAAGGTGCATGCACTCTCCCCCGGATGATTCGACGACATGAAACTGGTTGCGGCCTGGTTGCGCATTCCGTTCTGGCAGCGCGTGGTGGCCGGCTTCGTTCTCGGCGCGATTGCCGGGGCGTTGATGGGCCCGGCGGCCGATGTGTGGTTCGGCCCCCTCGGCGACCTGTACGTCACGCTGATCAAGATGATCGCGATCCCGCTGGTGTTCTTTGCGGTGATCAATGCGATCTCGTCGTTGCACGGGCAGAAGTCGGTCGCCGCGCTCGGCGGCCGCACCTTCCTGTGGTTCGTGATCACCGCCGCGCTGGCGGTCGGCATCGGCCTTGCGGTGGGCACGATCATGCAGCCGGGCGCCGGGCATTTCAGCCTGAGCGTGGACTCGGCGTGGAAGCCGCGCGATGTGCCCAGCCCGATCAAGGTGTTGCTGGACGTGGTGCCGTCCAACCCGTTCTATGCATTGACCGGCATCGGCACCAAGACCAATGCGGCCGGCGAGACCGTGCTGGCTGCCGGGCGCGGGTCGATCCTGCCGGTGATCTTCTTTGCCGCGTTGCTCGGCTTTGCGATGGTCAAGCTCGGCGAGCGGGTGGCCGAGGCGCGCAAGCTCACCGGGCAGCTGAGCGACATCATGATCCAGGTGACGCGCTTCGTGCTGGAGATGACCCCGCTGGGCACCTTCGGCCTGATTGCCGGCCTGGTGGGCAGCTACGGTTTTTCGAAACTGCTGCCGTTCGGCAGTTTCGTGCTCGCGCTGTATGTGGCCTGCGGCCTGCATATCCTGGTGGTCTACAGCAGCCTGTTACTGGCGCACGGGCTCAATCCGTGGAAGTTCTTCCGCGGTGCGGCGCCTGGCATGCAGGTGGCCTTCGTCAGTTCGTCGAGCTTTGCCGCGATGCCGGTGGCGATGCGTTCGATTACCCACAATCTGGGGGTCAGCAAGGACTACGCCGCGTTTGCGGTGCCGCTGGGCGCCAGCATCAAGATGGACGGTTGTGGGGCGATCTACCCGGCGCTGTGCGCGGTGTTCATCGCCCAATACACCGGCGTGCCATTGACGGCCAACCAATACTTCGTGGTGTTGATCGCCTCGGTGCTGGGCAGCTTCGGCACCGCCGGTGTGCCGGGAACCGCGGTGATCATGGCCACGGTGGTGCTGAGTGCGGCCAATCTGCCGCTGGAAGTGATCGGCTATCTGTATGCAATCGATCGCATCCTCGACATGATGCGCACCATGACCAACGTCACCGGGCAAATGCTGGTGCCGGTGCTGGTGGCCAAGGAAACCGGCTTGCTCGACAAGAGCATCTACGACGCGGCGTCGACCAATGTCGGGCTGGAAGATCCGCCTGCAGACAGTGCCAGGCCACTGCGCTGAGGCTGTTGCATGCGTGCCGGATTTCCCATGCTGCGCGAACGGCTGCAGCAACTGCCCGAGCTAGAGAGCGTCGATGGCGTGTTCGTGCAGCGCGGTTTGCCCGACCACCCGTTCGAGCAGCAATACCTGGAGATCCGGCGCAAGGAAGGTCGGCTCTACACCGATGCGCAGGTGCGCAGCCTGCCGCGTCCCAGCGGCAAGCTCGGTGCCAGCCTGGAATGGCAGGTGCGCGCGCTGTCCAGCAGATTGCTGATGCAGCACCTGCAGGCGCGTGGCAGCGTAGGCGCCATCCTTGAACTCGGTTGCGGCAATGGCTGGCTATCGCGTTTGCTGGCGCAGTCGCTGCAGCGCGACGTCTGCGGCATCGACGTCAATCGCACCGAACTCACCCAAGCCGCACGCGTGTTCGGCCACGAGGAACGCCTGAGTTTCGTCGCTGCCGACATCCAGACCGTGGCGCTGCCGCACGATGTCTTCGACGTCATCGTGGTGCCGGCGTGCATCCAGTATTTCCCGCATCCTGCCGCTTTGGTGCGCCACCTGCTTGCGCAGCTGCGCGACGGTGGCGAGTTGCACATCCTCGACAGCCCGCTGTATCCAGACCGGCAACGTGCCGACCAAAGCGCTGCACGCAGCCTGCGCTATTTCACCGGCCTGGGCGTGCCGGCACTGGCCGAGCAGTATCACCAGCACACCTACGCCGTCTTCGACCCGTTCGCGGTGCAGTGGCTGTTCGATCCGCGCCAGCTGCGCGCGCGCCTGCGCCGCATGCTCAAGCTGCGGCAACCGCATTTCCCATGGTTGTGTCTTCGCAAGCAGGACAACCAGGGGCGGTAACTCGGCGCCGTCATCGCGCCTGTACGGCTTCCAGCAATGTCGTTGCGTGCGGCGCGGTGTGCTGCGCGACTGCGCCGACCACGATGAAGAACGTCAGCACGCCGAGCAGCGGCCACAGCGTGTGGCGAACGCATAACCACCACCAGCCTTGCACCTGCACGCCGCGCATGCGGTGATACAGCCCGCCTGCCAGTGCCGCGTCCACCAGAAGCTCGGCCATCAATACCGGCGCCGACCACACCACCCAGGCGGCAGCAACGATGGCGACTGCGGCCGCGGCCAGCACTGCCAATAGCGCCAAGATCGGCAGACCGGCCTCGCCATTGATGAAGTCCGGGAGTGCGCCGTCGCCCGAAGCATCCAAGACGGATCCGGATGGCGCGCTCCACGTGCCCGAATGACCTGCGCCGCTGGAGTTGCCGCCGTTGCCGGCCCATCCCGAGGTGTCTTGCGCCGCGCTGCTGCCGAGATCGACGCAGTCGCTCACCAACTCGCCATCCACGTCGTTGCGCCATCGCACCCATGCCCACATCAGCAGCAGGAACAGGCCATAGGCAACCAGCGTCGCCATCGGGTAGCGCACCACCATCGCGTCCACGCCGGCATTGCGCAGCAGGAACGAGGCCAGCAGCCCGCCTGTCGCGGTGATCGACACGATGGCGCTCATCTGCAGGCGCGGCCAACCGTCGCGTTCCAGATGCCGCCGTGCATGCTCGATGGTGAATCGTCTTCGGTCCGACATGACGCGATGCCTCCTGCTGCCGGCAGCCTTGCCCGGATGCCGAGGGTAAGTGACTTTCGATGACGCGTGCACGCGCTTGGCTGCAGAGGTGCCACATGTCCAGGAACCGGTGGTCGATGAGGAGCTTGCCGGTGCCGAGCGCGCAAGCGATCGCTCAAAGGCCTGCGGCGCGCGCGCTTTTGCTGTGTGGAGGCTTCGTAACAACATGTTGCGGGCGCGGGAGACCTGCAAGGCAGGCGCAGGGGCGCGTTGTGCGTTGGCGCATCCGAGTGCGCGGGGGCGAATCCTTTCAACGCGCGCGCATGGCACACTTTCGGCTCATCCCTTGACCAGAGCGTGCAGTGATTGGCCAACAGCGTGATCTGACATTTCGTTTTCTGGCCGAGCCCAGCGACGTCAACTTCGGCGGCAAGGTGCATGGCGGCGTGGTGATGAAGTGGATCGACCAGGTGGGTTTTGCGGCGGCCAGCGGCTGGAGCGGGCATTATTGCGTCACCGTGGCGGTGGGGGGCATCCGTTTCGTGGCGCCGGTACGCATCGGCGATCTGGTGGCGGTGTCGGCCAAGCTGGTCTACACCGGCCGCAGCAGCATGCATTTCGCCATCGATGTACGCGCGCGCAGCCCGATGGGGGGCGACTCGCGCCTGTGCACCCATTGCATCATCGTGTTTGTGGCGATGGACCCGGACGGCGTCACCCCGGTGGAAGTGCCGTCCTGGCGGCCCGACACGCCGGAAGATCAGCGCCTGGCCGAATACGCGCTCAAGGTGATGGAGTTGAGCAAGGGGATCGAGGACACCATGGCGCATTACAGGGCCGATACCTCGCAATAACCGGCATTGTGCGCGCCGGGACATCAGCTGCCCGATGGCAGGCGCTGTGGCAGATGCAGCCTGCAGCTGGCTTGCCTGGCACGTGTGCCTGTATGCGCTGGGACATGCCACGCGGCGGGCGCATGAAGGAGCGGCCCAGCCCTCGCAACAAACGCAACAAAAAGGCCGCGAGATCGTCGCGGCCTTTCATGACTGAGCCGAAGCAAGCGGGCGTTACAGCACCCGGCGCGCCTGGATGAACTTCTCGCTCCAGTAGCCGCTCGCCAGCGAGTCAACCCGCACGTCCTTGCCGCGGCTGGGTGCGTGCAGGAACTTGCCGTCGCCGACCACCAGACCGACATGGTCGATACGGCCGCGCTTGCCGAAGAACACCAGGTCTCCGGCCTTCAGCGCGCTCGGGTCCTTGATCAGTTCGGCCGATTCATCGCGGGCGATGTCGCGCGAGACGCGCGGCAGGTCGATGCCGAGCGCGGTCTTGAACACGTAGCCGACCAGGCCGCTGCAGTCGAATCCTTCGGTGGACTCGCCGCCCCAGACGTACGGGGTGCCGAGCAGCGCCATGGCGCGCTGCAGGATCACCTGCACGCGGCTATCGGCCACGGCATTCTGGGCAGCATTGGCCGCGCTCTGCGAAACGTCATAATTGGCGAGCAGGCGGCTGAGGTCCCCAGCGAACATCGCCGAGCGGTCCATCAGAGGAATAGCGTCATTGGCGGCCAGGTGCGGAAGCAGGGCGGCCAGTGTTGCGGTAGCAGCGGCGTCTGCGCGGCTACGGGTTGCGGCTTTCTCGGCGGCGACGGCGCTGTCTGGCGTGGTCGTCTGCGGAGCGGACGGGGTGCTGTTGGCGGTCTGAGCCAACGCGGGAAGTGCTGCAAGCCAGAGAGCGGTGGCGCATAGCAGGCGGAGCGGTTTCCGGGGCGGAAGCGGTGCGGCGCCAGTTTTGGTCTGTTCGTCGTTCGTCACGCGGGAATCACAGTTCTGCTGTCGATGCGAGATGATGCCCTGGTGAACGAATCGTTACGTTCAAAAAAAGTTAAATTTCCGTTTTATGACTTGTGATGCACATCACATTTCAGTGCAAAACCCGCTTTGAACCTGAATAATGGTCGCGCCAGTAGGCGCCATCAAGAAAATCCAGGCGGACCGTACCGCCGGTGGTGGGAGCATGCACGAAGCGGCCTTCACCAACATAAATGCCGACGTGGGTCACGCTGCCGCCGGAGCCGAAAAACACCAGATCGCCGGTGGCAAGCCGCTCGGGCGGGATGCGTGGGCCCTGGATCGCGGCCAGTTCGCGCGAGGTGCGTGGCAGCGCGAGTGCCAGCACGTCTTTGTAGACATAGGTCACCAGCCCGCTGCAGTCGAAGCCGGTCTCCGGCGTGTTGCCGCCGAACCGGTACGGCGTGCCCACCAGCCCCAAGGCGCGCATCAAGATGTTGTTGGCAGCGGCCGGGTCGGCTGGGGGGACCTGCGGCCATACGCGCGATGCCGGCGGCGGTGTGGCTGGGCGCCGGACCGGCGCTTGCGACGAACAACCGCCCAAGAGCAGCAGGCCCAGCAACAGGCTGGCCGCGACGCGCCGGCGGCGGGCGGCGAAAACTGGCGTGATATGCATGGAGCCGGGATAATGGGCGGTTCGAAAGGTCGCCATGATGGCGGCGCACCCGGCGGCCGACAAGCCGTCTTCCACCGTCTGCCACCGGGCAGCCCATTCAGAGCCAGGCATGAAGATCGAAAAAGACAGCGTCGTCCGCTTCCACTACACCGTTTCCGAGATTGGCCAGGAGCCGATCGAGAGCTCCAAGGAGCGTGACCCGTTGGCGATCATGATCGGCCACGGCAACATCATCCCGGGCCTGGAAGCGGCCATGATGGACAAGCAAGCCGGCGAGAGCTTCGGCGTGGACGTCAAGGCGACCGACGCCTATGGCGAATACCGCGAAGGCCTGAGCCAGCGCGTGCCCAAGAAGCATTTCGGCGCCACCAAGCTGGTGCCCGGCACCCAGGTCGTGCTGCAGACCAACTTCGGCCCGCGTGCGGTCACCGTGCAGAAGGTCGGCATGAGCGTGGTCGATGTGGACCTCAATCACCCGATGGCCGGCAAGGATCTGCATTTCGACGTGGAAATCATCGAAGTGCGTGAAGCCACCGCCGAAGAGCGCGACCATGGTCATGTGCACGGTGACGGCGGTCATCACCACTGAGATCGAGCAGGCATGTGGTTGCGCGCGAGTTGGGTCGATAGCGCACGAGTGCCCAGCTGTCGTATGCCAGGCGTTGGGCGCTGCGACGTTGCATAAGATCCACGCACAGCTCGTCCCTACGCATCGGTCTGTCGCCGAGCTGGCGTGATTGCTGTTGCTGACGGCTCGCCCCATCGGCGGGCCGTTTGCATTCTGCGGCGCGCGCCGCCGCACCTGGTTGCCTGAGCCGTGATGACATCCCGCAACGTCTTGTTTCCCATTGCTGCGACCGAGCGCATCGTCGTGCTGGACGTCCTGCGCGGCGTGGCGCTGCTGGGCATCCTGTTGATGAACATGGAAGCCTTCGTCGGGCCGCTCGATCTGGCCATGACCGGCGTCGACCCGCATTGGCATGGTGCCGACCGAGTTGCCGACGCGCTGGTTTACGTGTTTGTGCAAGGCAAGTTCTACACGCTGTTTTCGTTGTTGTTCGGGATGGGCTTTGCGGCGATGGCGCAGCGCGCCGCGCAGGCCGGGCGCGCATTCTTCGGCCTGTATCTACGTCGCACCCTGGCGCTGTTGGCAATCGGGCTTGCCCATGCCTTGCTGGTGTGGTCCGGCGACATCCTGGTGACCTATGCGCTGCTGGCGTTGCTGCTACTGAGCGCGCGCAACGTGCCAATGATCACGCTGCCGTGGTTGGCCGCGTTGGTGTACCTGTGCGCACCTGGGGTGACCTTGCTGTATGGCGTGGCCAGCGAACTGGCGCAGGCCGATCCTGTCGCAGCGGTACAGTGGAAAGCGGCGATGGCCGATGCCGCGCAGCAGGCACTGGCGAATGTGCAGGCGCAGCGCGCGGCATTCGGCAGCGGCACCTATCTGCAGGCAACGGTGCAGCGATGGCATGACGTTCAGGAGGCCATGACCGGCCTCAGCATCAACGGTCCGGTCATGCTTGGCATGTTCCTGCTCGGGACTTGGTTCGTACGCAGCGGCGCGATCGCCGCGCCCGAGCGCTTCCCGCGCTTGTTTGCAACGCTGCGCTATGCCGTGTTGCCACTCGGGCTGGGCGTGATGCTGACAAGTTATGCATTGGAACCGTGGATCGATCCGGCGCGGCTGGACATGCGCCTGTCCGGTGCGTTCGCGCTGTCGCTGATCGCCGGGCCGTTGATGTGCCTGGGCTATGCCGCCTGGGTGGTGCGTTTAGCACCGCGTCTGGCGTGGCTTGCGCCAGCGGGGCGGATGGCATTGAGCAACTACCTGCTGCAATCGCTGGTCTGCACCGGGATCTTCTACGGCTACGGGCTGGGTTATTTCGAGCAGCTGCCGCGTGTGTGGCAATTGCCGTTCGCGCTGGCGTTCTTTGCGCTCCAGGTGCTGCTGAGTCGGTGTTGGTTGCATTGGTTCCTCTTCGGGCCGATGGAATGGCTGTGGCGCAGCGTGACCTATCTGCATATTCCGCCGATGTGGCGCGACGCCAAGCGCGCCGGGTAGCGCCTGCATGCGTACCGATCGCGATGATGTACTGGTGATTGGCGCGGGCGCGATTGGCCTGGCCACCGCGCTGGCACTTGTCGAAGCAGGTCGGCAAGTACGTGTGCTCGATGCCGGTGCGCCCGGGGCGGCGACCTCTTACGGCAATTGCGGCACCATCACGCCGAGCCATGCGCCCCCACTGGCGGCGCCCGGCATGCTCGCGCAGGCAGTAAAATGGATGTTCACCCCGGATGCGCCGCTGTATATCCCGCCACGTCTGGATCCCGGGTTATGGCGCTGGCTGCTGCGCTTCGCACAGCGTTGCAATGCACGCGATTGGCAGTCCAGCGCGCATGCGCGCGCGGCGTTGCTGCACGATGCGCGGCAGCGCTTCGACGAGTGGGTGGTACGGTATGCGCTGGACTGCGAATTTCGCAGCGACGGGCTGGATTATGTGTTCGGCGACGCGCGTCGCTTTGCGCAGTATCGCGACGAATGCGCACTGTTGGCGCAGTGGGGCATCCGGGCAGAGGTGATCGATGGTGCGGACTATGTGCGCCAGGATCCCGCATTTTGCGATGGTATTGCAGGCGCGATCCATTTCCCTGGCGATGCGCATCTGCGCCCGGAGCGTTACACCGCTGAGCTGGCGAGAGTGCTGCGCGCGCGTGGCGTGGCGATCGATGCGCACTGCCGTGTGCAGGCCCTCGTGCCGGATACAGCTGGAACCTGCGTGCAGACCGAGCATGGCAAGCGCCATGCGCGCGAGGTGGTCATCGCGACCGGACCGTGGTCACCGGTGTTGGCGGCGCAACTTGGCCTGCGCTTGCCGGTGCAGGCTGGCAAAGGCTATTCGATCACCTACAGTGCGCCGCCGCTGATGCCGCGTCGCCCGGTCGTGTTGAAGGACCGCTGGGTGTTCGTGGTGCCGTGGCGTGACCGCCTGCGCATCGGCAGCACGATGGAATTTTCCGGGCGCAATACGCAGCTCAACGCCACACGCCTGGCAGCATTGGAACGCGCGGCGGCCGAGTACCTGCATGCGCCGTGCGGTCCTGCCGTGATCGAACGCTGGTACGGATGGCGGCCGATGACCTGGGACGATGTGCCGGTATTGGGCGCAGTGCCGGGCTATCCTCACGTCTGGCTCGCAGCCGGGCATGGCATGCTCGGCATCAGCATGAGCACTGCAAGCGGACAATTGATGGCCGACCTGATCACGGGCCGCGCACCTGCGCTGGACCCGCATCCTTACCGGGCGGAACGTTTCGCATGAGTGCGCGTTACGACTACGACGTGGTGATTCTGGGCGGCGGCTCTGGCGGCCTTGCCGCAGGATTTCGTGCAGCAAAACATGGCGTGCGCGTTGCGATCATGGAACCCGGTGACTTGGGCGGCACCTGTGTCAATCTCGGCTGCGTGCCGAAAAAGGCGATGTGGCTGGCGGCCGATCTGGCCGGCAAGATCGAGTTGGCAGGGGCGTTGGGATTTACTGTGTCGCGCCCGACGCTGGCCTGGCAGGAGCTGGTCACGCATCGGCAGGGATATATCGCCAATATCCACGCCAGCTATCGACGCCGCCTCAATCAAGATGGTGTGGTGTTGATCCCGCAGCGCGGTGTGCTGCAGGACCGCCACACCATCATGGGCAGCGACGGCGTGCCAGTGACCGCCGAGTACATCGTGATCGCCACTGGTGCACACCCGCTGCGCCCGGACGTGGAAGGTGCAGAACACGGCGAAGTCTCCGACGATTTCTTCAATCTCTGTCATGCGCCTGAGCAGGTCGCGATTATCGGCGGCGGTTATATCGCGGTGGAAATCGCCGGGTTGCTGCAGGCCTTGGGGAGTCGCGTGCATCTGTTTGTGCAAGGCGAACGCTTGCTGGAGCGCTTCGATGCGGAACTGACCTTGCAGTTGGCCGACAACCTGCGGCATCTGGGTGTGCGGCTGCATTTCGGTTTCACCACGACGGCGCTGGAGCGCGATGCGCAGGGGGCGCTGCGTGTGCGTGGTCATTCCGTGCATCCGCGCGAGCAGGGCAACGATGTTTTCGACAAGGTGTTCTTTGCGGCAGGCCGCCGCGCCAATACCGCCGGGCTGGGCCTGGACACGGTAGGTGTGGTACTCGGCGATAAGGGCGAAGTGATAGTGGACGACGGGCAGACCACCAACGTGCCGAATATTCACGCGATCGGCGATGTCGGCGGCAAGGTCGGGCTGACGCCAGTGGCGATCGCTGCGGGTCGCAAGTTGATGGACCGCCTGTTCGGCAATCAACCGGACGCGCGGATGGACTACGAAGGCGTGCCCAGTGTGGTGTTTTCGCACCCGCCGCTTGGCACTGTCGGGCTGACCGAGGAACAGGCGCGCGCGCGTTACAACGGCGAGGTACGCGTCTATCGCAGCAACTTCCGTCCGATGCTGCACGCGCTGGCCGATGCGCCGCAGCGCAGTCTGTTCAAGCTGGTGTGCGTGGGCGAAGCAGAGCGTGTGGTCGGCCTGCATCTGCTGGGCGAGAGCGCCGACGAAATGCTGCAAGGCTTTGCGGTGGCGGTGAAGATGGGCGCGACCAAGCGCGACTTCGACGAGACCGTGGCGATTCATCCCACTTCGTCTGAAGAGATTGTGTTGATGCATTGAGGGGCGGTGGCGTCGCTGTCGTGAATCGATGTTGGTCGCCACGTGGCGCTGCATCAGGCGATACCGCGATCAATGCCAGACTGCGCTATCCAGCTGCAGCCGTACCCTCATCCGGCGCTGCGCGCTACCTTCTTCCGATGGGAGAGGGGCTTGTAACCTTCCCTTCGCATGAAGGGTTCGATGCGCACACGCACACCATCAGCTGGCATGCTTGTGCGATGTTCAAATCTCGCCATCGAACGCCGAGCCCATCTGCCAGCCTTGCTGCGCGCGCCGGCTCCAAGGAGCAGGCGCTGTCCGGCGAGCAGGCGCGGCTGCGGATTCTTGAGGTGATCCGTGCGATTCCCGTGGGCGAGGTCGCCGGTTACGGGGAAGTTGCTCGGCGCGCCGGCTTGCCGGGCCGTGCGCGGCTGGTGGCGCGCGTGCTCAGTGGTCACGATGATCCGCAGCTGCCCTGGCACCGCGTCTTGCGCAGCGATGGCCGAATCGCCTTGCCCGACGGCTCGGCGGGCTATCGCGAGCAATGCCAGCGCCTGCGCGCCGAAGGTGTCCAGGTGGAACGGGGCCGTGTGCGCCGTGCCAGTGCCGCGCAGCGCCTGGATGCGGCCATGTGGGGGCCTTCATAAGCTTGCCGTTATCATCGGCAGTACTCCGAAGGATGCCGCCATGCCTCAACTGCCGCCCATCACCAAAGCATTATTGATCGCCAACATCGGCTTGTTCCTGCTGCAGTGGGCGGTGGGCGACCTGGGTGCCGGCGTGCTGCCATCGGACAGCGTGTTGTCGTGGCTGATGTTGTGGCCGCTGTCCAACGGCTTCGATGCGTTTTCGCCGGGCGCCAGCTTCATGCCCTGGCAGTTGCTGACCTACGCGTTCCTGCATGGCGGCTTCAACCACCTGTTCTTCAACATGCTGGCACTTTTCATGTTCGGCGCGCCGTTGGAGCAGACCTGGGGTCAGAAGCGCTTTCTGACCTACTACCTGGTCTGTGTGGCCGGTGCCGGCGTGTGTCAGCTGTTGATGGCCTGGTTCACGCAAAGCGGTGCGCCGGTGGTGGGCGCGTCGGGCGGTGTGTTCGGCTTGCTGCTGGCCTACGGCATGCTGTTCCCGAATCAGCGCGTGATGCTGCTGTTCCCGCCGATTCCGATGAAGGCGCGCACATTCGTGATCGTGTTCGGTGCGATCGAACTGTTCCTCGGCGCAACCGGCTGGCAGCCCGGTGTTGCCCACTTCGCGCATCTGGGCGGCATGCTGTTCGGCTGGCTGATGATCCGCTATTGGCGTGGCCAGTCGCCATTTGGTGGCAGCGGTGGAAAGAAGGGCGGTGGCAAGGGACGCAAGCCGCCGTTGCGCGTGGTGCGTTGAGGCAGGCAATGCGGCGTTGTTCCGCGTGATCAGCAGGAGCGGCCTTGGCCGCGATGGGGGATTTATCGGGAATACCTCTTCGAGGCCGAGGCCGCTCCTAGAAGAATGGCAGACGCCGAAGCCAGCACGGATCACGGACGACACGCCTTCCAATGAAGGCCACAAACAAAAAAAGAGCGCGGAATCCGCGCTCTTTTTATTGCCTAACCTTTGCGAGGATCAGCGCCAGAGTTTGATCTGGTCTGCATCCACGCGCTGCATCGGTTGGCCGGCCTTGCAGCTGAACACTGCACCGAATTCCGGCAGGTTCGACAGCGGACCGTTGGTGCGCCACTGGCCTGGTGCGCGGATGTCGGCGCTTGCGCGCTGCACCGCTTCGTTGGGTGACAACTGCTGCGCCCACAGCCCGGCCCAGGCAGTGAAGAAGGCTTGCTTGTCGGCGTCGGTGGCTGCCGGCTGTGCCTTGTTGAACGCCTGCCAGGCCAATTCGACGCCGGCCAGATCGGCCAGGTTCTCTTCGGCGGTCTGCTTGCCGTTGACCTTGGCATTGGGCACGCCCGGGTACGGGTAGGCCGAGAACTGCGTGGCGACCTTGTCGGTCAGCATCGTCCAACTGGCCTTTTCGGCCGGCGTCCACCAGTTGCGCAGTTCGCCCTTGGCATCGACCAGCGCGCCCTTGGCATCGATCGCACGGGTGATTTCGTGCGCGACCAGCGCACCGTAGGCGCCGTACCGCGCGGCCTGGGTACCGCCGATGGTCAGCACCGGCGCTTGCAACACCGCGGCAGTGACGATCAGGCGGTTCTGCGCGATGTCGTAGGCCACGGCCGGCTGCTGCGGCAGCACGTCCCAGCGACGGTCGGCGTTGCCCTTGCCGATGCGCTTCATCTCTTCGCGGTGACGCCAGGTCGAGGCGATCAGCATGTTGCCGCCGAAGCTACCGCGGCCCATCGGCTGCACGGTGTAATCCAGGTCGCGACGCGGCGCGCCGACTTCGATCTTCATCGCGGCCAGCTTGGCCTTGGCTTCGGCGATCACTTCGCCGTTGCCCCAGCCGCTGCGCTCCAGCGCGGCCAACTGCGCGTCGCGGAGCTGGTCGGCGATGGCTTCGGCCTGACGGCGGGTGTCGTTGCTCAGGTAACGCGCCACGTATTCGCGGCCGAGCATCGGGCCGGCAGCGACGTTGATCGCGTCCAGCACCTGCTGCCAGCGCTGCGGCGGCACCGCATCGCCGCGCAGCAGACGGCCGCGGAACTGGTATTCGGCATCGTGGAAGCTCTTGGACAGGTACGGGGCCATGGCATCGCCCACGCGCCAGCGCAGGTAGGCCTTCCACTGTTCCGGCTTGATGCTGACGATCATGCTGTCGAGCTGCTTGAACATGGCCGGGTCGGCCATCGACACCAGATCGTCCTTGACGCCCTGCGCTTCCAGGAAGTCGCCAAGACGCAGGTTCTTGTACTGCTTGGTCAGTTCCTTGGTGGCGATCGGGGCGTAATTGTTGAACGGGTTGTTGATGCCTTGCACCGACTGCGCGCTACGCGCCAATGCGGTTTCGATCTGCAGCACCGAGGCGGCATCGGCGTCGAGCTTGTCGGCCGGGGTGCCGGTCAGCGCCAGGATCTGCTTGACGTAGGCGCGGTAGCGGCCCATCAGCGCCTGGGTGTCGGCATCGGTGCGGGTGTAGAACGCCGGATCCGGCAGGCCCATGCCGCCCTGCATGAAGTAGCCAATGTGGCGGTCCAGCGCTTTCAGGTCCACGTCCGGGCCGAAGTTGAAACCGACCGGAATACCGACCTGATGCAACGCCGCGATGGAAGCGGGCACATCCTTGGCCTTCTTGATCGCGTCGATGCGCGAGAGCAGGGGAGCGATCGGGTTGGAGCCGTCCTTTTCGACAGCTGCTTCGTCCAGGCCGCTGGCCCAGAAATCGCCAAGCAACTTCTGCACGTTGCCCTGCGGGGAATTCATCGATGCATCGAGCAACTCGCGCTGCTGCTGCAGGGCGCGCTCGGACAACTGGCCCAGCGCAGTGACGGCGCCGGCCTGCGGCACCGGGTTGGCCTTGAGCCAGCTGGCGTTGGCGTAGTCGTAGAAATTGGTGCAGGCCGCCGAGACGGCCGGAGCCTTGGGCGCTGCGGCCTTCTTCTTGCGAGCGGCGTCGGCGTCGGGGGCGGACAGCAGCGAGATCAGGCTGAAGCCAAGAGCGAGGGCAAGCGGACGAATGGTGGGCATCGAGAAGAAGGGTGGCCAGAGTAAAGTCGCCGGAGTTTAGCAAGGCTGCGCGCCATGCAGGCGGGCGGACGCTGTGGTTCGTGCTCGGTGCTGGCCGCTTGCATGAATGCGACAGGCCCGCGCATGCGGGCCTGTGCCTGGTGTCATCGTGCTGAAAGCGCTTGCAGCCGCCGGCGCGTCGGCTTACCAGATCACGACGCGGTCTTTCTCGGGCCGCACCATCGCATCGCCGGCCTTGCAGGAAAACGCGGTGGCGAAGGAGGGCATGTTCGAGGGCGGGGCAATGGCGCGCAGGTTGTCGGGCGCATGGGGGTCGCTCGCCAGGTAGACCAGTTGCTGCTGTTCGCGTGTGTGCCCACGCCAACTGCGCGCGAAGCTCAGGAAGAAGCGTTGATCCGGACTGTAGCCATCGATCGCGACAGCGCGCTCCGGGTGCGCGCGCAGATCTGCTTGCAACGCATCGTAGGCGACGTTGAGACCGCCCAGGTCGGCAATGTTCTCGCCCAAGCTGAGCTTGCCATTGACGTGCACCGTGGGGTGGCTGGGCAGCGGTGTGTAGGCATCGAACTGTTTGACCAGTCGCTCGGCGCGTTGCTCGAACGCGTTGCGATCCTGCGGCGTCCACCAGTCCACGTTGTTGCCGGCACCGTCGAATTGTCTTCCCTCGTCGTCGAAGCCGTGCGTGGCTTCGTGCCCGATCACCGCGCCGATGCCGCCGTAGTTCAAGGCATCGTCTGCAGTGGCAGCGAAGAACGGCGACTGCAGAATTCCTGCCGGGAAATTGATGGAATTGGTGCTGGGGTCGTAATACGCATTGACGGTCTGCGGCGTCATCGACCAGCGCGCGCGATCGGTGGGTTTGCCGATCTGGGCGATGTCGTAGTGGTAATTAAACTTCGCTGCTGCCTGCAGGTTGCGGTAATACGCGCCAGGCACGATCTCCAGCCCCGACCAGTCGCGCCAGGTGTCCGGATAGCCGATTTTTGGCAGGAACGTTTGCCACTTGGCGATAGCCTTGGCTTTGGTTTCCGGGCTCATCCAATCGACGTTTTCGATACGCGCCTTGAGCGCAACACGCACGTTGTCCACCAAGTCGCTCGCACGCTGTTTGGCTTCAGGCGTGAACACCTTGGCCACGTAGAGCTGCCCCAGCCCTTCGCCCATTGCGCCGTTGACCGCGCGCAACACGCGCTTCCAGCGTGGCTGCTGCTCGGGCTGCCCTGACAGGGTCTTGCCGTAGAACGCGAAGTTGTTGTCGACGAAGGCCTTGCTGAGCTGCTTGGAAGCGTCATCGATGGTGTGGAAGCGTAGATAGGCCTGCCATTGTGCGATCGGCGCGTGTGCCAGCTGGCGATCGAATTCACCGAAGAAGCGCGGCTGCGACAGGGAAAAGCCAGCACCACTGCGGATGCCTTGCGCAGCGAAGAAACCGGTCCATGAAAAGTGCGGAGTGAGTTTGTCGGCCTCTGCCGTGCTGACGAAGTGATACTGGTTTTTGGGGTCGCGCGCCTCGACACGTGTGAGTGAGGCGGCAGCCAGCCGCGTTTCGAGGGCGAGCACCTCGCTTGCCTGTGCCCTGGCAGCGTCGGCGGTGCTGCCGGTGAGCTCGAAGGACCTGGCGATATAGGCCAGATAGGCCTCGCGAATGGCCGCGTATTCGGGCGCGGTGTAGTACTCCTTGGTCGGCAGGCCGAGTCCATCTTCTTGCGCGAAGCCGATTTGCCTGTCGGCATATTTGAAGTCGGCATGCGCGCCGAAGGTGAACACCAGCGCATCGCCTTCGGCAAAACGGCGGGTGATGTAGTCGGCAACGTCCTTGCTTGAGCTCAGCGCGGCAATTGCGTCGAGCTGTGGCCGGATCGGCTGGTCGCCGGATGCTTCGATGGCCGCTTCATCCATGCCGGAGGCATACAGCACGCCGATCTTGTGGGCGACAGGATTGGCTTGCTTGTCCGGCTGTTTCGCTGCGTCTTCGGCAATCTGGCGTTGGGTGGTCAGGCTGTTCTCCACGAGCACATCAGAGACGCCCCAGCTGGTACGGTCGGCCGGAATGGGATTGGCTTTTTTCCAACGGCCATTGACGAAATCGTCCAGGTTCTGGCATGCGCTGGTGGCTGCACCCAGTTCACTGATATCGAACCCAGGTTTCGCCGCCGCTGGCGTCGCTGCAGGAGCCGACGTGGCGGTGTTGTCCTGCGTGCTGCTGGTATCCGCTCCGCGTTGGCAGCCCGTCAGGGCGACCATCAGGGCAAGGGCAAGCGTGGAGGTCTTGGTGGGTGACATGGGCGCCAGTCGCTGGGATGAACGCCGAGCATAAGCGGACCCATCCACAGGGGCGCATGCGTTGAGTTTTGTTGAGGCTTGCATGCAGGCGGGATTGCAGATCGCGGCGCGTCGCAGCCGGTAGTGCGGGTCTTGAGTCCGGTGCGCGATTGGGGGCACGCGTCGCGATGGCTTCGTAGACGCATCCGCGCCACATGCAACGGCGTGGTACGCAGCTGTCGACGGGTGCGTGGAGCCATCGTTGGCCGGTGCCAAGAGAGTCTGCCTCAGTCGTTGGTGCAGGCTGTCGCCGTATGGACGCAGAGCGCGCCTGGAAAAGCGAGTGCCCAAAAAAAAGGGCGGCAATCTTTCGATCGCCGCCCGTTGTTCTACAGCGACTGCGCAATTACCAGATCACAACCTGCTTGTCGCCCTGACGCACCATCGCATCGCCCGCCTTGCACGAGAACGCGGCGGCGAATGCCGGCATGTTCGACGGTGCACCGATGGCGCGGAAGTTGGCCGGCGCGTGCGGGTCGGTTTTCAGGCGCACCACCAGTTCTTCCGGGGTGAAGTTGCGACGCCACACCGTGGCCCAGTTGAGGAAGAAGCGCTGGTCACGGGTGATGCCGTCGGTCTTGGGGTCGTCCTTGCCGGCGGTGGCGGTCTTCATCGCGTCGTAGGCGGTGTTGAGGCCACCCAGGTCGGCGATGTTCTCGCCCAGGGTCAGGTCGCCTTTGACCTTGTCGCCAGCTGGCGTGCGGTAGCCGTCGAACTGCGCCACCAGCTTGCCGGTGCGGGCCTTGAACGCGGCCAGATCCTTCTGCGTCCACCAACCCGGATCGGGGATGAAGTTGCCATCGGCACCGAAGCGGCTGCCCTGATCATCGTAACCGTGGGTCATTTCGTGGCCGATCACTGCACCGATGCCGCCGTAGTTCATTTCCTCCGGCGCATTCGGGTCGAAGAACGGCGGCTGCAGGATCGCCGCCGGGAACACGATCTCGTTCTGCAACGGGTTGTAGTACGCGTTGACCGTCTGCGGGCTCATGCCCCATTCGGTCTTGTCCACCGGCTTGCCGATCTTGGACAGGTTCCACTTGTAGTTGAACTCCTGCGCGGCCATCACGTTGCCCAGGTAGCTGTCGCGGCCCGTGCTCAGACCGTTCCACTCACGCCATTTTTCCGGATAACCGATCTTGGGCGTGAAGCTTTCCCACTTGGCAATGGCCTTGGTCTTGGTCTCCGGGCTCATCCAGTCCAGCTTTTCGATGCGGGCCTTGAGCGCGGTACGCAGGTTGGTCACCAAGGTCTCCATTTTGGCCTTGGAATCGGCCGGGAAGGCGACCTTGACGTACATCTGGCCCAGCGCTTCGCCGGCCTGACCGTTGATGGTGGCCAGCACGCGCTTCCAACGCGGCTTGATTTCCTTCTGGCCGCGCATGGTCTTGTTGTAGAACGCGAAGCTTTCATCGACAAACGGCTGGCTCAGGAACGGCGAAGCGCCATCGACGGTGTGGAAGCGCAGGTAGGCGCGCCAGATCGCCGGGTCGGTGTCGGCGATCATCTTGCTCACTTCCTGGTGGAAGGCCGGGATCGCCAGCGAGAACATCTCCGGCGTGGCCACGCCTTGCGACTTGAAGAACTCGGTCCATGACCAGTTCGGGGTGAGCTTGTCGGCATCGGCCGGCGAGATCGGGTTATAGGCCAGCGACGCATCGCGCGACATCTGGGTGCTGGTCTTGGAGACCTTGGCCAGACGGGTTTCGAAGTCCACGACTTGCTTGGCCTGCGCGGCGGCATCGGCCGTGGCCACGCCGGACAGTTCCAGCACCTTGGCGACGTGCGCCTGGTATGCCTCCAGCTTGGCCTTGTTGGCGGCGCTGGTGTAGTACTCCGGGTCCGGCAGGCCCAGTCCGCCCTGCATGGCGTAGGCGATGTTCTGGCTGGACTTCTTGAAGTCCGCTTCAGCGCCGAAGCTGAAAAGCACGTTATTGCCCTTGGCGGCGCTGGTGCGCAGATAGTCGACCAGCTTGGCCTGGTCGCTGATGGCGTCGATGGCGGCCAGCTCCGGCTTCAGCGGCGCGATGCCCTGCGCGTTGATCTTGGCTTCGTCCATGCCGGTCGACCACAGGTCGCCGACGATTTTCTCCACGCCCGTGGCCTTGCTGTCGGCTGCGGCTTGTTCCACCAACTGCCGCTGGATCGCATTGGAGCGCTCGTCAAGCATCTCGAATGCGCCCCAGCTGGTGCGGTCGCTCGGCACCGGGTTGGCGGCCAGGAACTTGGCATTGGCGTAGGCGTTCAGATCGGTACAGGCGTTGCTGTTGGGGTCCAGGTCGGCGGCGGTGAACTGGTTCACTGCCGGCAGCTTGCTCTGGTCAAGGGTCAGCGTCTTGGGGGCCGCCGGGGTGGTGGCCGCAGTGTCGCCCGCAGGGGCGGCCGGCGCGGTGTCTTCGGATTTCTTGCAACCGCTCAGGGCAGTGGCCACGGCCAGGGTCAGCGTCAATAAATGGGGTGTACGAATCACAAAGGACTCCAGAAGCATCAATGGGAAGCCCCGTCGCCGGGGCCGTGGCCGGCACTCTACGCCTCGCCAGACCGATGGCACGGTGTCGAAGGTCATGGGTGCGGCGTGTGCGGGGTCGGGCGGGAGGGTCTGGCTTTTGGCTCAGGGGATGCCGGAACTTCATTTGGGACAGCCTTGAAGATCGCCAGCAGGGTGTCGGTGGCGGCTTGGATGCACATCACGGCAAGCCGTCAGCGGGGGTGTGTCGGCGCGCTCGACCCCACCTCACGTCAATAAGAGGGGCATTTGCCGCACTGGGCATCGGCTGCGACTTTTGCGGCGGCTGGCCTTCGTCCCATCAGCTGCACTGGCGGCGTCGTGTTTAGCTCGGCACTGGCGGCCGACTGCGCAGACCGGCTGTTGTTGCCGGATAGTCGGCACGGGCCAGCGGTGCTATACACACGGGCATGCCCATGGCCTCTGACCCCTTGGATACACTGATCATTGGCGCCGGCCACAACGGCTTGGTGTGCGCTGCGTATCTGGCCAAGGCCGGCAAACGGGTGCTGGTGTTGGAAGCGCGCGATGTGGTCGGCGGCGCAGCGGTGACCGAGGAATTTCATCCGGGCTTCCGCAATTCGGTGGCGGCGTACACCGTGTCGCTGCTGCAGCCCAAGGTCATCGCCGATCTGGCGCTCGAGCGCCACGGCCTGCGTGTGGTGCCGCGACGGATCAACAATTTTCTGCCGCTGCCCAATGGCGACTATTTGTTGGCTGGCGCAGGCCGCACGGTGCAGGAGGTCGCCAGGTTTTCCGCACGGGATGCGGCGGCATTGCCCGCTTACGAAGCGCGGTTGGAGCAACTGGCCGATGTCTTGCGCGCGCTGGCCTTGCAGCCACCGCCTGAGGTCACCGATGGCGGCTGGTTGCGGGCATTGCCGCAGCTATGGCGGGCGGGCAAGGTCGGCCTGCAGTTGCAGGGCTTGTCGCTGAGCTTGCGCCAGGAGCTGTTGGACCTGTTTACGATTTCAGCAGCGGAGTATCTGGATCGCTGGTTCGAAAGCGCCCCGATCAAGGCCTTGTTCGGTTTCGATGGCATCGTCGGCAACTACGCCAGCCCTTACACGCCCGGCACCGCGTACGTGTTGTTGCATCATGTGTTCGGGCAGAGCAACGGGGTCAAGGGTGCCTGGGGCCACGCCATCGGTGGTATGGGTGCGATCACTCAGGCCATGGCCGCCAGTGCGCGCGAACACGGGGTGCAGATCCGTACCGGCTGCGCGGTGGAACACGTGTTGGTGGATCAGGGGCGTGCGGTCGGCGTTGTTACTGCGGACGGAGAGATAGTCCACGCCCGCGCGGTCGTGGCCAACGTCAATCCGAAACTGTTGTATCAGCGCCTCATGCGGCCAGATGACGTGCCTGCGGCAACGCGCGAGCGGATTGCGCATTATCGCTGCGGATCGGGTACGTTCCGCATGAATGTCGCACTCTCGCGCCTGCCGGATTTCACTGCATTCCCAGGCAATGGCGATCATCTGACTGCCGGCATCATCCTGGCGCCGAGCCTTGACTATATGGACCGCGCCTGGCACGACGCGCGCGCTTTCGGATGGTCGCGTGAGCCGGTGGTCGAATTGCTGATCCCCAGCACCCTGGACGACACCCTTGCGCCGCCCGGTCAGCATGTCGCCAGCCTGTTCTGCCAGCACGTGGCACCGCAACTGCCCGACGGCAGGCAGTGGGACGATCACCGCGACGAGGTGGCCGATCTGATGATCGCCACGGTCGAGCGCTACGCGCCTGGATTTGCAGCATCGGTGCTGGGCCGGCAGCTTCTGAGTCCGCTCGATCTCGAACGCATCTTCGGCCTGGTCGGCGGCGACATCTTCCACGGCGCCCTCAGCCTCAATCAACTCTTCAGCGCCCGCCCGCTGCTGGGGCAGGGTGCCTATCGCGGCGTGCTGCCTGGGCTGTATTTGTGCGGGTCGGGGACACATCCAGGCGGTGGAGTGACTGGTGCGCCTGGACATAATGCGGCGCGGGTGATTTTGGCTGGGTGACCGGCTTACCTCTCCGATCGTTTCGTAAGCGAACTGATAAAAAGGCCCTGGAAACCAGGGCCTTGGGTAACACGTGTTCTAAAACCGGATACGCCTTTCAGCGCTACGGTGCCGTACCTGTTTAGAAATCGTAGGCTGCGGTCAGACGAACAAAGCGCGGAGTGTTGTAGTTGTACGGGTCCGTGCCAATGCCATAGGTGTTACGAACGGTGTAGGGCGCGGTGTTGTAGCGGCTTTCAACACGGTTCACCGAGCGATCGTTCAAGACGTTGAAGACCTGAAGGCCTAGCGCCAACTTGTGGTCGGCGAAAGAAGGCCGGTAGGTAATGCCGAGGTCTAGATTCTTGATCCAGGGAGTCCGTCCAGCATCACCCGGAGGAGATGCCTGGCCTCCGCAGTAATGATAGGCAGAGCCATAACCGATCGGATTTCCTTCGTTGGATCCAAAGTAGCCAAGGCATGAAATCGGAGTGCCCGACATGACGCGTACCGTGGCCGACGCCATCCATTCCGGCGAGAGCTGATACGCCCCGAATGCCTTTAGCTGATGCCGACGATCATTCGCCAGGCTACCACCGGCGTAATACATCAGTTCGGCAGCATCCCAGTCCTGAGTCTTGGAAACGTCGGACTGACCAATATCAGACTTCACCTGGCCTTCCGTGTTGCCGTAGCTATGTGACCAAGTGTAGTCGACGCGGCCATACCATTTTTCATCGAACGGATGCTCCAGGAACAGATCAACCGCGACGTAGTTGCGACGCGCCTTATCGGTGAATCCCCAGTCGGACTGACTCATGCGCAGCTGCGTGTAGCCTGATCCGTCGACGTTGGCAAGATTGTAGGTATTGGTCTGTCCAGGGTTGAACATGACGCAGCCCGGGATACTTACGCTGTTGACATCGCCACCGCTTGCAGCCAACTTCGCGGACATCTTGCCAGGATCGCAGACGTCATCGATCGCGCTCTGCAACTTGCGGTATGTCACCTTCGCACCGGAATTCCAGCTCTCGCCCAATGTCTTTTCAAAGCCGAGAATGATTTCGTCCTGGTACTGTGACTTCAGATCGCTTGGTGCGAAGGCGTTGGGATCTGGTGCCTGGCCGTACTCACCATTGCTCGAGACAGGGCCGGGACCGATAGCGCCAAGACCGGTCGGCTCGCCATTCGCATCGATACCGGTGTAGGTGAAGTATTCATCGGTGTAGGTGGATGCCGACGCACCGCGAATCGCGACGCTGTTAGGCAGTGCCAGATAGTAACGGCCGAGGTTGGCAAACACCTTCAACGAAGAGTCACCGAACACATCCCAGCTTGCGCCCAAGCGGGGTGCCCACTGGTCGCCACTATCCACATAGGCGACGTGATCGCTGTTGAAGTTGGTGAACTTGTCGTTACGGATGCCGAGCGTCAGCAGCCAATTGTCGTTGACCTGCCAACGGTCTTCCAAATAATAGGCTTTCTGTTCGACTGCCATGCTGGTTGTCGTGGAAAAGATCCGACGTTGCGCGTAGTAACCCTGGCCACCTGGCGCACCGACGCCGAGTTCCGGATTAATACCTTCGGCGGGGTTGTCCTGTCGCCCGTAGATCCATTGATAGCCCGGACCCGTGGTGCGAACGCCCTCGTCGTAGGCATTGAAATACATATTGTCCACGCCTGCGGTCAGGTCGTGATTACCCAGGCGATATTCCAGCTCAAGGCGAAGGCTACGGGTTTTATTGATCGGATCGTCCGCCTTCGCCCGATTGGTAGCCTGGTTGTTGCGGATGGGCGTGGTGCCGACGATTGCCGGGTCTTGATCTGTGACCCCGTCCAGGAACGGAAGCGCCGAGATGTTGGGGTTGAACTGGCGGTTGTGCTCGGTGCTACGGCCCCAGGTAGCGTTCAAGGTCAAATCATCGGTGAGATAACCGGTGTATTTGAAGATGTCGTACTTGTCGGTGATCTTGAACGTATCAGGGAAAGTGCCGGTTGCACCGCCAGTGCTCAAATCGTTGTAATTGAATGCGGTGTAATAGCCACCACGGCGGTCCGTGTTCTGAATGCGTGTGTATTCAAGAATATTGGAGTCGTTGATGTTCCAGTCCAGCTTCCCATAGAACTTGGGAGAACTGTACCCATAGTTGTTTTGCCCCTGGATCGCACTCGTGCGAGCGTTCGTGGTGACGCCGTCGGTCTTATCGGTTTCGCCCGCGACAAAAATGAAGAGCTTGTCTTCGATCAACGGACCGCCTGCGTACGCGCTGTAAACGGTACGGGTCTGATTATTGTCTTTGCCGCTGCGATAGAGCGTCCCGGGCTGGGTTCGGTTGGTGTAGCCGTAATTTGCCGGCAGCGTCTTGTTCGGGAACCAGACATCGCCGGTGGAACTCGCCAGGGAGTCCGGCTCCCACACGGCTTGCGCACCAAAATGCCATTCGTTGGTACCGCGCTTGCCGACCTGGCTGATCACGCCGCCGGTCGAGCGGCCGTACTTGGCGCTGTAGCCGCCTGTATAGGTTTCCTGCTGGTCGATCGCGCCATAAGGCAGGCTGACGCCGCCCAGATTGCTCAACGGATTGCTGACGTTGAAGCCGTTGATGTAGTAGGCGTTTTCGGTGACGCCGGAGCCGCCGAAAGACACCACCGAACGCGAGCCATTGTTGAATGCGCCTGCGCCGGACACGGCACCCGGTGCCAGCAACGCGATCGCCTCGGCGCTACGTCCCAGCGGCAAGGTGGCCAACTGCTCGGAGGTGATCACCGAACGCGAGCTGGTAGAGCTGACATCGATCTTCGGTACATTGGCGGCGGTAACGGTGATTGCACCGAGCGTGGTTGCATCGGCATTGCTACCCGAAGTGCCTGCGCCAGCGAAGGACACTTCCGTGCCCGAGCCAACGCGCAACTGCACGTTTTTGCGGGTGTCGACGACCTGGTCGCCGCGCTTCAAGGTGACGGTGTAGGCACCCACCGGCAGCGAGCCGAGCGTGTAGCGGCCATTGGCGTCGATGGTGATGGTGCGGCTGAGGCCGGTGTCGCTCTGCACGACAATCGTGCTGCCGGCTTCGGACGGGGCGCTGCCGTAGATGCTGCCGGTGGTGCTTTGCGCGTAGACCGCGCCGTTGGTTAGGCAAGCACCGAGCACGACGGCGAGGGCGGTGCGTTTGAGGACTTGGCGACGCAACTGATTGCTCATTCCTGACCTTTTCAACTGAAGTTCGGATAAGGGGCGGTCATCGGGGAGTCAGATGGCCTTAACCCGAACGTAATGAATGGCTGCTATGCAGTGCAAGCTTTTGAAACGATTTGTTAATGAAATAGTCCGGATCCGCGTCGAAAGTGAGGAATTCGGCACAAAATGTCGCCGCGCAACACACCTAAACAAACGACCTCGAGCGACACGCGTGAATTAATGGTTACGTTCGATACAGTTTCCTTCGTGTCGCAAGCGAGCTCAGCGTTGATCACAGTGTTCCCGGCGGCGAGTGAAGATCAACAGGTATGCCAAATCCGCAAAAAGCCCCGACAAGCGGGGCTTTTTTTTTATGTGCATCAAGCCATCGGAATCTCACCGGCGTTCCCAGGTAGAAGAACCGGCCCACGTTGTCGTCCAGCGCAGAGGTGAAATCCGAGCCGACGTAGCTGCCACACCAGACCGTACGACAGGCTGCGCGCGTGCTCCGGCTTCAAGTCCGCATTTGTCGCCGCTCACACCGGAGCGAATGGAGGTACGAGTGGAGATAAGGGTGTCGATCCAGCCCACCGGGATGCCCAGCACACTGCTCTTGGCCTGGCGCAATGCCACATCGCACATCCGGTCGAGCCGGTACACTCACGCCCTTCTTTTGATGCAGCGCCGAGCGATGCTCAAGTCGCTCGCGCCGTAGCACACGACAAGTCGAGTAAGCGATGAACACGATGGTTGAAGTTGGTTGCGTGGCGGCAGTGGCTCTGACAGGGGCGGCTCGCGCATGACGGGCGAACGCAGAGTTGCAGCGCATGCGGTGCAGGGCGCGTTGGCGCCGCACCCGCGCATCCGCAATGTCATTGCGGTGGGGTCGGGCAAGGGTGGGGTGGGTAAGTCCACCACCGCGGTGAATCTGGCGCTGGCGCTGCGCCAGCTCGGCGCGCGGGTGGGTGTGCTGGATGCCGATATCTATGGCCCCAGCGTGCCGGCGATGCTGGGCTTGAGCGGCAAGCCCGACAGCCCGGACAACAAGTCGATCGAACCCTTGCGTGCGTTCGGGATCGAGGCGATGTCGATCGGCCTGCTGGTCGACCAGGACACGCCGATGATCTGGCGCGGGCCGATGGCCACCTCCGCCCTGACCCAGCTGTTCAACGACACGCTGTGGGACGACCTGGACTATCTGCTGATCGACCTGCCGCCCGGCACCGGCGACATCCAGCTGACCCTGTCGCAGAAGATTCCGGTGGCCGGCGCGTTGATCGTGACCACGCCGCAGGACATCGCCACGCTGGATGCGCGCAAGGCGCTGAAGATGTTCGAAAAGGTCGAGGTGCCGGTGCTGGGCATCGTCGAAAACATGGCGGTGCATACCTGCAGCAACTGCGGCCACCGGGAGCATCTGTTCGGCGAAGGCGGCGGCGAGCGCATGGCCGCGCAGTACGGCGTGCCCTTGCTGGGCTCGTTGCCGCTGGAGATCGCAATCCGCGAGCAGGGCGATGCCGGCCAGCCGATCGTGATCGCAGCGCCGGACTCTGCGGCTGCGCAGGCCTACCTGGCCGCAGCCAGGCGCTTGTCGGAAGAGTTGGGCAAGCGTCCGCGCGCCAGCATCCCGATTTCCGCCTCGCTGCTGTAACGCGTCGGCCGGCCTCCGGTGCCGGCCGCTGGTAGAATTCGCCGTCTTCGCGCGGGCCGCTCGGCCCGCCGCCTTCCGTCTTCAAGGAACACCGCATGAGCATCAAGAGCGACCGCTGGATCAAGCGCATGGCCGAACAGCACGCGATGATCGAGCCGTTCGAGCCCGGCCAGATCAAGCACGACGCCGCCGGCCAGCGCATC
This sequence comes from Xanthomonas prunicola, assembly GCF_002846205.1. GTDB lineage: Bacteria > Pseudomonadota > Gammaproteobacteria > Xanthomonadales > Xanthomonadaceae > Xanthomonas > Xanthomonas prunicola. The sequence continues at coordinate 109,385 of NZ_PHKV01000001.1, read as the reverse complement.
GTCAGCTTCGGCACCTCCAGCTACGGCTACGACGTGCGCTGCTCGCGCGAGTTCAAGGTCTTCACCAATATCAACTCGACGATCGTCGACCCGAAGCATTTCGACCCGGGCAGCTTTGTCGACATCGAATCGGATGTCTGCATCATCCCGCCGAACAGCTTCGCACTGGCGCGCACGGTGGAATATTTCCGCATCCCGCGCGACACGTTGGTGGTGTGCCTGGGCAAGAGCACCTATGCGCGCTGCGGCATCATCGTCAATGTGACCCCGCTGGAGCCGGAGTGGGAGGGTCACGTGACGCTGGAATTCAGCAACACCACGCCGCTGCCGGCGCGCATCTACGCCAACGAAGGCGTGGCGCAGATGCTGTTTTTCCAGTCCGACGAAGTCTGCGAAACCTCGTACAAGGACCGCGGCGGCAAGTACCAGGGCCAGACCGGCGTGACCTTGCCGCGCACTTAGAGCAGCGACCCAAACGACTGCGCTCACCGCCAGGCGGGCGCGGCCGGTGCCCGGAATCGGCACGTACCACGCATACGCGGCGTTTCCTCCGCGCCATCCACGCCCACCGGGCGACTGCTCGTTACGTTCTGTTAGACGCCCTGGAAGAAGGATCCGCAGTGCCTTCAGCAGGTCGCGGCAGCGTTCTCGCGGTAGCGCAGTAATTGGCGCACGCCAGCGGCGATGAGAAACACCGGCCACCAGGTTGCGATCAGGTTGCCGACATCCATATGGGCCAGGCCCAGGTTGTCCAGCAGGAACAACGCGCCCAGGACGATCAGGAACAGGGCGGGGATCAGGCGGTACTTCATGGCGATGTCCTCGTTGGGTGTGAGGCCATCCTGCGCCGGATGCACCTGCCGATCAGGTGCCGGAAGTCAACAATCGCAGATGACACACGTCATGTCGCCAGCGGCATGGGTCGCGACGGGCGGTGGCGGAGGTGTGGGCGTTGCTGCGTGTGATCGGCCGTTGCCGACGCGACGGCCGACGCAGTCTGGTCGCAGACGTCAAGTTTCGAAGCGCAAGCGACAGCGTGCCAGGCTTTGCCCATCCCCGCATCCGCCCCTTCCGGGCACCTTCTCGCGATGGGAGAAGGAAGCTGCGGTGAGCGAAAGACTGCACTGGCTCTGCTCAGGACAGAGCTGACCCCGTCCAACCCTGCAGCAACCGATGCGTACGGACAGCATGGGTAAGAGAGCGATCGTTGATTGAACTGCCACGCGCGCAATAGCAACGGCGCGATCAAGCGTCGGGCCTGACCTCAACTGGCAAGCGCCAATCCTGCCCAGCCGCTGGAATATCAGCAGCGCCAGCAGCCCGCTCTCATCACTCCCAATCTCAGCTCCCCACTCCCGGCCCCGCCTACTTTCCGCGCCCGAACAGCATGCCGATTCCGCAAGCAACCAAGGCGGCCGGCCACCAGGTAGCGATCAGACGACCAATACTGAGATTGGTCCAGCCCAGGTTGTTGGCCAGGAACAGCAGGCCGACGAGGATCAGGATCAGCGCGGCGACGACATTGGATTTCATGCGGGAGACTGGTTGAAAGACAGGCGCCTATCGTAGCCGCTGCGCCCACGCTGCGACATGGTGCTGCAACGTGTCGGGCGCAAAGCGCTGCGCACTGCCGCTGCCCCAGACGGGGCCCGGCCAGGCCGCATCGCCGGGATGGCGACCGACCAGATGCACGTGCAGCTGCCGCACGATATTGCCCAACGCGCCAATATTGAGCTTGCTGACCGCAGGTTCGACGCGCAGCAACTGCGAGAGCTGGTTGACTTCGGCCAGCAACAAACGCTGCTGGCCACCATCCAGATCGATCCACTCACTGACATCGGCCACCCGCGGAACGAGCACCAGCCACGGGAAGCGCGCATCGTCCATCAGCCGCACCTGCGACAGCGGTCCGTCGGCTACGAACACGCTGTCCGCCGCCAGGCGCGGATCGAGCTGGAAACCGCCCGCAGGCGCGCCTGGTGCGGTGTCGCTCATCCCAGGTGCGCTGCGAAGAAGCCCAGGGTGCGCTCCAATGCACGCTCGGCACTGTCGGCGTCGTAGTGCGTCGGGTCGATGCTGCGGTTGAAGGCGTGCCCGGTCGGATACACGAAGGTTTCCATCTGCGGCAGCTTCTCGCGATGGGCCTGGATCGCCTCGGGCGGGATGCTGGCATCGCGCTCGCCAAAGTGGAACATCACCGGTGCCTTGGGGGTTTCGTCCAGCAGCTGGGTGTTGCGGCCGCCGTAATAGCTCACCGACGGCAGGCCCAGGCGAATCGCCGACAGCAGTGCCACCGAGCCGCCCCAGCAATACCCCACCGTGCCGACCTTGCCGGCGCGGGTCAGCAGGGTCGCTGCGGATTTCACTACTTCCACCGCGCGCTCGAGGCCCACCGTATTGGCCAGCGCCAGGCCCCGCTGGACGCTTTCCTGGTCGTACGGCAGCTGCACGTCTTTTTCTTCGAGGTCGAAGAAGGCCGGTGCCAGCACTTCATAGCCGCGTGCGGCGTAGTCATCGGCCACTGCGCGGATATGTTCGTTGACGCCGAAGATCTCTTGAATCACCACCAGGCCGCCGCGCGGGCTGGAAGCAGGTGTGGCGTGCCAGGCGGCAACCTGGCCGTCGGGGGTGTCGAGCGTGGTCCAGTGACCCATGGAAATTCCTGCTGAAGGACGGGGAGAGGCGCGCATTATCGACCGGATTGGCGGCGCGGAAGGTGAGGGTTCCGCTAAGATGAACTTGCTTGCGCGGCATGTGGCTCAGAGCGCTGCTCACGCACCGCTATAATTGGTCCGCTCAGGCCCCAGGCCGCTCCGTTCCCAGGCTCCTGCTTCCATGTCCCAGCTGAACCCCAAAGTCGGCTTCGTCAGCCTTGGCTGCCCGAAGGCGCTCGTCGATTCCGAACGTATCCTCACCCAGCTGCGCGTGGAGGGTTACGACATCGTGCCCAGTTACGACGCTGCCGATGTGGTGGTGGTCAACACCTGCGGTTTTATCGATTCTGCGGTGACCGAGTCGCTGGACGCGATCGGCGAGGCGATGAACGCCAACGGCAAGGTCATCGTCACCGGCTGCCTGGGCAAGCGCCCGGAGCAGATCCGTGAGGCGTACCCGCAGGTGCTGGCGGTGTCCGGCCCGCAGGACTACCAGAGTGTGATGGAGGCGGTGCACGCCGCCTTGCCGCCGCGTCACGACCCCTTCGTGGATTTGGTGCCGGACTACGGCATCAAGCTGACCCCGCGCCATTACGCGTATCTCAAAATTTCCGAAGGCTGCAATCACCGCTGCAGCTTCTGCATCATCCCGTCGATGCGCGGCGATCTCGTCTCGCGTCCGGTCGATGAGGTGCTGCGCGAGGCCGAACGGCTGGTACGCGGTGGCGTGAAGGAATTGCTGGTGGTGTCGCAGGACACTTCCGCCTACGGCGTGGACCTGAAATATGCCGAGCGCCCGTGGCGCGACCGCATGTACCAGACCCGCATGAAGGCGCTGTGCGAGGGCCTGTCGGAGCTGGGGGTGTGGACGCGCCTGCATTACGTGTATCCGTATCCGCACGTGGACGACGTGATTCCGCTGATGGCCGACGGCAAGCTGCTGCCGTATCTGGACATCCCGTTCCAGCACGCCAGCCCGCGCATTCTGAAGTTGATGAAACGTCCGGGTGCCGTGGAAAAAACCCTGGAGCGCGTGCAGCGCTGGAAGGCGATGTGCCCGGAGATCACCGTGCGTTCGACCTTCATCGTCGGTTTCCCCGGCGAGACTGATGCCGAGTTCGAATCCTTGTTGAACTTCCTGGATCAGGCGCAGCTGGACCGCGTCGGTGCATTCGCGTATTCGCCGGTCGATGGCGCCAGCGCCAACGCCTTGCCGGACCCGGTTCCGGAAGAAGTGAAGCAGGAGCGCCTGGCGCGCTTCATGGCCAAGCAGGCAGAAATCTCTGCGTTGCGTCTGGAAGCCAAGATCGGCAGCGTGCAGCAATGCCTGGTGGATCTGATCGAAGACGGCATCGCAGTGGCCCGTTCACGTGCCGATGCCCCGGAAATCGATGGGCTGGTGCATATCCAGAACGGCGGCGAGCTCGGGTTGAAGGTGGGCGATCTGGTCGACGTGGAAATCACCGACAGCGATGAGCACGATCTGTTCGGTGATGCACTGCCGGCGAATGTCGCACCCCAACAAGGGCGCCCGTTGAATCTGCAGATGGTGTGATCGGCGTGCGCTGCAACGGCGACGTGTTCCGGTTAAACCCAGAGCGTGTTGCTCTGTAGGAGCGCGCTGGCGCGCGATGCAGGCTGACCGATAAAGCCACATCGCGCGCAGGCGTTTCGATAGGTCAGCCACTTGCGGGCAGCTGCCGACTACGGAGTTGCGTAGTCCACCGACACCACCACAAAGGTGTGCTTGCCGGCCGGCAATTGCGCGTCGAATTCGTCGTCCACGCGCTTTTTCAGCAGCGCACGCGCCAGCGGCGAATCAATGCTGATCCAGCCGCGTCCGGCATCGGTTTCGTCCGGGCCGACGATGCGGTAGCGCAGCAGCTCGCCGCTGTCGGCATCTTCCAGTTCCACCTGCGCGCCGAAAAACACCGCATTCGGGTCGGTGGGCGCCGTATCCACCACCCGCAGCGCTTCCAGGCGCTTGCTCAGATAGCGCACACGGCGGTCGATCTCGCCGAGCTGCTTCTTGCGATAGGTATATTCCGCATTCTCCGAGCGGTCGCCTTCAGCGGCTGCCGCCGCCAGTGCGCGGACCACCTCGGGCCGACGCACGCGCCACAAGTCGTCCAGCTCGGCCTTGAGGCGGGCATGGCCTTCGGGCGTGATCAGCGCGGTGCTTTTTTCGGCAGGTGGGCGCCAACGGCTCATGGGCTGGGTAGGTTCGAACGGCGGGGCCGCGATGCTAGCGCGCATGACGTGCTTGCGCATCTGCCGCCGCACAGCGAAGCTTTGCGCCATTCTCGGACACGGACGTTGTCATGTTGATCATGCCGCTGCATAAACCCTGGTCGCGCCAGAACATTCCCTGGGTGACGCTGCTGCTGGTGCTGATCAATGTGGCGGTCTACCTGGGCTACCAGCGCAAGGACGACAGCCTGGTCGAGAGTGCCGTGCACTATTACGTGCACTCCGGATTGGGCGCGCTGGAGGCCGATGCGCATACCCGTTACCTGCAGCAGACCGCTGACGCCAAGCTGCGCGCGGCACGCCAGGCAATGCTGGACACTGTTCCCGCGCAGCAGCGCATTGCATATCTGGCGCACCTGACGATGCACGATGTCGCCTTCGAACAGGCGCTGCGCAGCGGTCGCTTGTTCAAGGATGACGAGCATCTGCGCGAATGGCGAGCCTTGCGTGCGCCTTACGACACGCGGCTGTCCAAGATATTCACGCTACGCCATTTGCAGCGCAGCTCCGAATGGTCGCCAGCGCGCATGCTGACCGCCACGTTCCTGCATGGCAGTTTCGACCATTTGTTGGGAAACATGCTGTTTCTGCTTGCGCTAGGCACGTTGTTGGAAGGGGCGATTGGCAGTGGCTGGTTCCTGCTGCTGTATCTGCTCGGCGGATTCGGCGCCAGCCTGGCAAGCCTGTGGTGGCGTTGGGGCGAGCCGGGTGGCGGCTTGGGTGCTTCCGGTGCCATCGCCGCCTTGATGGGCGCGTTTTGCGTGGTCTGGGGACGGCGCAAGGTGCGCTTTTTCTATTGGTTTTTCGTGGTCTTCAACTACGCGCGTGGCCCGGCGATCCTGCTGCTGCCCCTATGGCTGGGCTGGGAGTTGTATAGCCTGGCATCCAGCGACAACGGTGCAGTTGCCTTCGAAGCGCATGCCGGCGGTCTGGTCAGCGGTGCACTGCTGGGCGTGTTGCTGGTACTGCTGCGGCGAACCCGGCCGGCATTCATGGAGGAGGGCGATGCGGCAGAGGTGGACGATCGCTGGGAGCGTGCGCAGCGGCATCTGGGCCGGATGGAAAACGCCGAGGCCGAGTCTCTCTTGGCAGAGTTGGCCAGCGAGCAGCCGCACAATCGTGACGTTGCGCTTGCGCGCTATCGGGCCGCACGTCATGCAGGACGTCGCCAGGAGAGCCTGCGTCATGCCGAGACTTTGCTGACACTGCAGACGCACAGCGCGGAACAGACGCGTGTCCAACTGGCGGTCGCCGACGAACTCAGCAAGGCCAAGATCGCCTATGGTCTTCCGGCACGCAGGGCGCTGATCGCTGCGTGCATACGCAACGGACTGCTGGCCGATGCCGAGCGCTTGTTGAAGGAAGGCGAGCTGAGTGCGCCACGCGACGAACTGGCGCAACAATGGTTTGTGCTTGCCTTGCGTCACGGCGAGCTGCAGGCAGGCGAGCAGCGCACGCGCCTGCTGCGTATGGTCGCAGAGCAGTTTCCCGAGCAAGGGCAGGCCACCAAGGCACGGTTTCTGCTCGACAATGGGTAATCCGTTTCAGCCTGCTGGCTTGCTGCACCAAACCAAACATGCACTGCCATCGATCGTGTGTCGATAATAGAGCGGATGATCTGTGGCTGATTGCAGGGCCCGTGCGCCCCTATCGCAGCGAACGCTGCAACTACGTCCATGCACGCTTTTGTGCGGCATCCTTTCCGTCTAAAGCTTCGCGACGGCGAGCAGGCAAGACCCCGTCGTGTTGGCTTGCCCCTGCGCGGAGTCTCGATGCGCGCTGTTTGATCAGAGCCCTCAAGAAGTTTGACAGCCGCTTAAGCCGGTTGAATTGTCACAGCTTTCAACGCTGCATCCAGCTTCGCGCGGAGTGCATCGTCTTCGCAGCGATCCATTGCATTCTGCAATACGCCACGTGCCTCGTCATCGCGACCGAAGCGCTCGGCCAGCAGCAAACCGGCGTCCAGCGACCAGGTTGGCAACATCGGGTCGCGTGGCCATGCAGCGATGGCGGCCAGCAGGCCGTCGGTTGCCAATTGGAATTGTCCGGCCATCTTTGCGCGCTCGGTCAGCACATTGGCCTGCTCGGGCGTCAGCGGTGTAAATGTGGAGTCGATGTCCAGTGCCTCGCGCTGTAGTGCAAGCGCGCGCCGTTCCTGCTTTTCCTGCAGCAGGCGATGGATGTACTGGCGCGTGTGTTCGCGTAGCTCGTCGTTGCGGTGATGTTGGTGGAGCAGACGCTGATACAGCTCGTGTACCGCCAGACTCACCGCACGCGAGCGCACCGCACCACGCAAGGCCTGGAAGGCTTCATCGGAGTGGCCGTCGCGCACATATTGTTCCGCCTCATCGAGCAGGCGCTGATCCGGGTCGCTGCGTGCGTGCGCCGCTCCGCTGTTGGGCTCGTAGCCGAGCTCCTCGTGGTACTGGTAGACCAGATAGCCCAGCAGGTGAAAGCTGGCGAACAGGGACCAGATCGAGGTCATGACCACCGTCGCTTCGCGCACCAGTGGGGGCAGATAGTTCAGCGCGAAGAAGACCGCTGCCGTGCCGCTGCCCTGGATGACATAGAGCAGGCCGTAGGCGGCCAGATACGGCCAGCCGATCCGCAGCGCCATGTCGATCGAGACGGCGGGATTGAGCGCGCGACGCAGGCTGCCGTCGATGGCAAGCGAGATCAGCATGCCGGGCAGCAGCAACATGGTGCCCAGATAGGCAATGGTCAGGCCGAACCGACCCGCGATGGCGGCAGCCGCGCCGATCACGATGCCAAGTGCAATGGCCAGCAGGATCAAGCGCAGCACGGCACTATCGAAGCTGTTGTAGCCCAGGCGTGGTGCGTCGGTGTCGCCATCGGCGGTATGGCGCAGGATGTCGAACGCATAGGTGTAGGTGGCCATGCCCAGCACGCCAGCAATCACCAGCGTCACGATGCCCGGCAACGCCAATAAGGCGCTGCATAGCGTCAGCGCGATCAGTGCGTACAGCGCCGAGCCACGCAGCGGATAGGTGGCGATGGAGGGAATGCGGGTCCAGAACGGTGCAGGCGCAGCCTGCGCGGCCACCTTGCGTGCGCGAAAACGGTCTTCCATGACGCTCCCCAGGCGTGTGATGTGAAGGGATTGTGAGGTGATGCGCGACCGGGCGCAATTGCGGCATCGCGTCTGGCGCGTTGAGGTCCGCTTGAGTGGGGTCGGGGGCGCCGGCCTCTACCCCGGCGGCTCCACTGCGCTCAGCGGTGGACTGCGTGACGCAGCAGCTGGTGGAGACGGGCCTGCCCAGTTGACCGTGCGAACGCACACCGATGGTGCCGGCACACGCTGTGCTCACGACGATTGCGATCATCGCGATCATTGCAATGGGCGGGCCGTGGGCCATCATGCCCACCGGCCGCGCATGGACTTCTGCGCAGAACCTGTGGTCCGCTACCTGTCGGCCGCCCGCCATGTGGCGAGGTTGCCGCAGGCGGCATGCGCTTGCCTGCAATCGCGAAGGTGCGGCCCGTCCCTTTCTCGCAAGGAGTCTCGCTTGAATCCATCCGTCGCCGACACCCCGCAGGTTCGCATTCGCAGCATCGATGTGCTGTCGGACAACTGGTACGTGCTACGCAAGGTCACCTTCGACTTTCAGCGCAAGGACGGCCGCTGGCGGACCCTGTCGCGCGAAGCCTACGACCGCGGTAACGGCGCCACCATCCTGCTCTACAGCCGCGCCAGGCAGACGGTGATGCTGACCCGGCAATTCCGCTTGCCGACGCTGCTCAACGGCAACCCGGATGGCATGTTGATCGAAGCCTGCGCCGGCCTGCTCGACCAGGACGATGCGCTGACCTGCATCCGCAAGGAAACCGAAGAGGAGACCGGCTACCGCATCGACAACGTGCGCAAGGTGTTCGAGGCCTTCATGAGCCCCGGCTCGGTCACCGAACGCCTGTACTTCTTCGTCGGCGAGTATTTCGACGGCGACAAGGTGAGCGCCGGCGGAGGCGTCGAAGAGGACGGCGAAGAGATCGAGGTACTGGAGCTGTCACTCGATGCAGCGCTGGCGATGATCGCGTCCGGTGAGATCGCCGACGCCAAGACCATCATGTTGCTGCAGTACGCCAAGTTGCATGGGGTGTTGGATTGATCAACACGCGTTCGCCTGCCGTGTCCGGCAGCTCGTGGGCCGCCGGGATTTAATCGAGCGTTGAGACTGCTCAGCGCACACGTTTGAGTGTTTTGTCGAGATATTCGGACGCGCCGCCACTTTCGCAGTCCGAACCATCCTGTGAGAGCACGATGCTGTGGCTTGCTCCAGGAGCCTCGTTTTCGAGGATGCGAAAGCCGTATAGCGGGTAGTAAAGGGGCGGGTTGAGTGCTGGGTCTGGCTCTCGTTCCAGTATCAGACAACTGCCTGCAATCTCAACGATTCCCCAGGTGCTGCGTAGCGTCACGATCTTCTTGCGGTAGTTCGGATCCTTTCCCGAGAGGCAGGTGTAGGTCAGTGTGTAGTGAAGACTGTCTGGGCGCCCTTTGATGGCCTCCAGGCGCAAATCTGCGGTCGCTGAAGGGCAGGCACGTCGATCTACCTGCACCTGGATCTTGCCGGTGTAGCGTCCGGCAAGCAGATGTTGCCGACGCGCGGGCCATTTGATCGGGCCGTAGTTGGAGCCGGGCGTGTAGTCGTAATCCGGATTGCGCGCCTCCTGTGCAGGGCACGTGGCCGCCGTGAGCAATAAGAAGCCGATTCCAAAACGATTCCGCGAGCTGGGGTGCATGATATACGTCCTTGTCGTGATCGGACGTGTTTAGCGCTTCCCACTAAAAATGCTACCGAAAATGCCACGCACGATCTGCTGGCCGATCTTGTTGCCCACGGTGCGCGAGGTCTGCTTGGCCATCGCCTCCAGCATGCCCTGGCGACGGCTGGTGCCGAAGATCGCGTCCTTGACCGCCTGGCCGAAGCCGCTGTCGTGCGCCTCGTCGTCTTCGCGGGTGCGGGCGGGTGGGGCTGCGCTGTGTTCGGCCACCCGTTCGACGCGGCGGGCGAGCAGTTCTGCGGCCGATTCGCGATTGATGGCGGTGTCGTAGCGCGTGCCGACCGGGCTGGTGGCGCGCACCTGCGCGCGTTCGGGTGCGGTGATCGATCCCATCCGGCAACGCGGTGGTGCAATCAGGGTTTGTTGCACCGGCGCAGGCACGCCTTTGCCCTGCAGCGGCGACACCAGCGCCTCGCCGGTGCCCAGGCTGGAGATGGCGGTGGCGACATCGAGCTTGGGGTTGCCCACGAAGGTCTGCGCGGCGGTCTTGACCGCCTTCTGGTCGCGCGGGGTGTAGGCGCGCAATGCGTGCTGCACGCGGTTGCCGAGCTGGCCGAGAATGTTGTCGGGAATGTCGTCGGGAAACTGCGAGCAGAAATACACGCCCACGCCCTTGGAACGAATCAAACGCACCACCTGTTCGATCCGCTGCACCAGCGCAGGCGGCGCATCGTCGAACAGCAGGTGCGCCTCATCGAACACGAACACCAGCTTGGGTTGTTCCAGATCGCCCACTTCCGGCAAGCGTTCGAACAATTCCGATAGCAGCCATAGCAGGAACGTGGAATACAGCTTCGGCTTGAGCACCAATTGGTTGGCAGCCAGGATGCCGATCACGCCGCGGCCATCGGGCGCAACGCGCATCAGCTCGGCCAGCTCCAGTGCGGGCTCGCCGAAGAAGTGTTCGCCGCCATCCTGCGACAAACGCAGCAAGGCGCGCTGGATGGCAGCCACCGATTGGCTGGACACCAGCCCGTAACTGGTCGAAAGCTCCTTGCGTTGCTCGATCACCAGTGCGAGCAGCGCGCGCAGGTCGTCCAGATCCAGCAGTAGCAAACCGCGGTCATCGGCCAGCTTGAAGACGATGTCGAGCACGCCGGACTGGGTGTCGTTGAGTTCCAGAATGCGGGCGAGCAGGGTGGGGCCCATCTCGCTGACGGTGGTACGCACCGGGTGCCCGAGCTGCCCGTACAGGTCCCAGAACACGACCGGGTTGGCGGCCGGGGCGTACTCGGCAATGCCCATCTCTTTGGCGCGCTGCAGCACACCGGGCGCGCCATCGCCAGCCACGGCCAGGCCGGCGACATCGCCTTTCACATCGGCCAGGAACACCGGCACGCCCAGTCGCGAGAATCCTTCGGCCAGGGTCATCAGCGTCACGGTCTTGCCGGTGCCAGTGGCGCCGGCCACCAGCCCGTGGCGGTTGCCGAAGCGTCCTTCCAGCACAACCGGAATGTCGTCGGTGACGCCTTTGCCGAGCAGGAACGAGGCCATAGCGCAGATCCGGTGGGAAAGTTCGGATTCTAGCGGGCATTCCCGGCGGGCAATGCCCGTCTGCACATCAGCGGCTTCTGGCCCGGCAGCCTGGATGGAACCGGCCGATCACGCGCACGCCACGCTGTATCCGTGGGCTCAGTCACTCGTCGCCATGGCGAGCCGGTTTGCAGGTGCCGCAAGCATCGATCACTCCCACCAAGCTAACGGCCCACTGACCCCGGCGACCCCGCCGCCTTGCCCCGGTGTCGCCCCGGCGGCTACCCTGCCTGCCTTTCCGCTGTACTGCCTACGATGCCGCTCGCTCATTTTGGTTTGCGCCCATGGCCGGTTCTGGTCGTGGTTGCGTTGATGTCTGTCGTCCCCGCCGCCCACGCTATCTCCAAACGCGACACGGAGAAGGCCGCCGCGCTTGATGCGCGCATGGCCGCCGCCGAAAAGCGCTATCGCGATGCGCTGGTGCTGGTGAACAACTCCGATCCCAAGGGCACCGCCGAAGGCGACGCCGCGCTGGAGGACATGGAAGACATCATCGACGCCTGCATCAAGCAGCGCGGCTGCCTGGTTTCCAATCAATTGGCCACCTACAAGCGCCTGCTCAAGGCGCGCGCCGATGCCGAAGCGCCGGCCGCTGAAGATCCGGAAGACGACGACACGCTGCTGCAGGCCGACCCTGACCATCTCGGCCCGGCGTCGAACGGCGTTCCCGAGGCCGCGCGTGCCGCCACGCTGCTCAACGACCAGCGCCACGACTTCGACAAGATGGTGCAGTACAACCCGGCCGTGCAGGCCGGCATCCGGCGCTGGCTCACCGATATGCGCCCGGCGCTGCTCACCAGCTACGAGAACTACGGCAACCTGCGCGGCGTGATGTGGCCGGAATGGCAGAAGCGCGGCCTTCCCGAGGCGCTGCTGTTCGGCATCATGGCCAAGGAATCCAATGGCAAGGTGCATGCCAGTTCGCGTGCGGGCGCGGCCGGGCTGATGCAGTTCATGCCGGCCACTGGGCGTCGCTTTGGACTGGGTCCGGACGGCACCGGTTTCGACACGCGCTTCGATGCACGCAGCGCCGCCGAAGCCAGCGCCGCCTATCTCAACGAGCGCATGGCCGAGCTCAACCGCAGCATCGAACTGGCGCTGGCCGCCTATAACGGCGGCGAAGGGCGTGCCGCGCGCGTGTTCTCGCAGAGCGGTGGGCGCGGCTTCTGGGATCAGGACGTCTACAACCAGTTCCCGGCCGAAACCAAGGATTACGTGCCGATGGTGATCGCGGCGGCGTGGATCTTCCTGCACCCGCGCCAGTACGGCGTGGACTTCCCCAAGCTCGATGCGCAGCCGGCCACGCTCAAGCTGGCCAAGTCGACCACCATCTACGAGCTCACCATCTGCCTGGGCAGCATGGGCACGCGCGACGGCTACATGCGTGCGCTGCGCAATCTCAACCCGCGCTACGAGTCCGATGGCTGGATTCCGGCCGGCACCGTCATCAACGCCACCAACCGCATCGTCAGCCTGTACACGCGTTACTGCGTCAACGGCCCGCGCGCGGATCTGGCGCGGACCTTGATCACTGCCGACCTCAATAGCGCAATCGTGCGCAGCAGCGCGCCTGAGTACGTGCCCAGCGTGGCGGTGGGCGATGTCAGCCAGATGGCCGGCGTGCCAACCACCGTGGCCACCGGCAAACCGGCAGTGGCCAAGCCCAAGGCCAAGCAGGTGCGCAGTTACACCATTGCCAAGGGCGATACGCTCGGGCGCGTCGCGCAGAAGTACCAGTGCGAGATCAAGGAACTGGCGAAGGCCAACGGCTTGAAAGCGCCGTCGTACGCGCTGAAGCCGGGGCAGAGCATCAAGCTGGCGGGCTGCGATCGCTGATGCGACGCAGTCGGTGCCAACGCACCTAGCGATGCGTCGGCAACCGCGTGCTGGCCGGGCTCTTCTAGCAGCAGCTTAGCCCCGACGGAGCTGTTCCGGTAGCTCCATGCAAGCCGCGCCTGCAGGGGGGCGCTAGGCCGCAGGCTAAGCCGATGCTGCTGCGCGCGCCGCTACGCGTCAGCCAGGCTGACGACGTGCGAGTGCCTGGCCAAGGCGAACCGCTGTTTCGGCACGAAGTCCGCCATCGAGCTTTGCCACACCCGGCGGCAGCAGCACGATCACCGTCGAGCCGTAGTTGAAACGCGCCATCTCCGCGAACTTTTCCAGCACGATGCCCTTGCCGCGGTAATCCTTGCGCGTGATGCGGTCGCCATAGCGCGGAATCTCCACGCCGCTCCAGACCGTCTCCACGCCGGAAACCAGGAGCGCGCCCACCATCACCGAGGCCATCGGGCCGAAGTCGGTGTCGAAGTGGCACACCAGCCGCTCGTTGCGCGCGAACAGGCGTGGCACGTTGCGCACTGCATCCGGGCCCACGCTGAACAGCCGCCCGGGCACGTGCACGGTTTCGCGCAAGGTGGCGGTCCATGGCATATGCACGCGGTGGTAATCCTTGGGCGACAGGTACACGGTGGCGAACAGGCCGTCGTTGAACGGCACTGCCGCTGCTTCGTCGCCGAGCAATTCGGCAGCGGTGAATGACTGCCCCTTGGCCTGGAAAATGCGGCCGTTCTCGATCGGGCCGAGCTGGCTGATGCGGCCGTCCGCCGGCATCAGCAACGCCGCCGGGTCGGCATCCGGCACGCGGGCATCGGGCTTCAAGGCGCGGGTGAAAAACGCGTTGAAGGTGGGATAGGCGCGCGGATCCGGCTCCTGCGCTTCGCTCAGGTCCACACCGAACTTGCGCGTCACCGTGTCGATCAACCACTGCTTGGTGGAGGGTGTCTCCGAATACGCCAGCGCGCGCGCCAGTGAAGACAGCAACCGGTGCGGCAGCACGTAGGTCAGGGAAGTGACGAGACTCACGGTGCGGTTACCTTGGTCAGCTGTTGGAGGTCGGCGGCAATCGCCTTGGGGTCGAGCGGGGGGCGAATCAGCCCGGCCAGGCGGCCTTGCGGATCGAGCACGGCGATGGCGGCCGAATGATCCATGCTGTAGTCGTTGGGATTCTGTGCGTAGCCCTTGCCCGGCACCTTCTGGAACACGAAGCCCAGCGCGGTGGCGAAGCGCTCCAGTGCCGGCACGTCCGCGGTGGCGGCCAGGGTGTCCTTGTGGAAGGCGTGCGCGTACTCGCCCAGGCGCGCAGGCGGGTCGCGCTGCGGGTCTATCGAGACGAACAGCACGCGCGGGCGCAAGCCATCGGGAATGCTCTCCCATTGCTGCTGCGCCACTGCCAGATCGGTCAAGGTGGTCGGGCAGACATCCGGGCAAAAGGTGAAGCCCAGAAACACCAACGTCCAATGCCCCTTGAGCTCGCCGGGCACCAACTGAGTGCCGTCGGACTGGCGCAGGCTGAATTGCGGCAAGGGGCGCGGCTGCGGGTAAAAGGTGATGGTCTGGGTGGGCGGCCAAGGCGAGCGGGGCGCCCCGCCGAAGAACTTCTGACCCAGCAACAACCCAAGACCGGCGGCCAGCGCCACCAGTAGCACGATGCCGGTATTGCGATTGAACATGGCGGTTTCCAGTGCAACGGACGCTCATGATACCGATCCGACCTCTATAATCGGGGACCGATTCCTCTTTAGTTGTTGCCATGACTGCCGCCGCGGCCGACGAACTGCACACCATCATCGACCTGATCCGCTACGGCACCAGCCGTTTCAACGCAGCCGGTCTGACCTTCGGCCACAGCTACGACAATGCGCTGGACGAAGCCACCCAACTGGTTCTGCACAGCCTGCATCTGCCGCACGATCTGGGCCCGGCTTACGGCCAGGCGCGATTGCTGCGCTCGGAAAAAGAGCGGGTGCTTGGCTTGTTCGAGCGCCGCATCACCGAGCGTGTGCCGGCCGCTTACCTCACCGGCGAGGCCTGGTTTGCCGGCCTGAGTTTCAAGAGCGATGCACGCGCCCTGGTGCCGCGTTCGCCGATCGCCGAATTGATCGACGCTGGCTTCGAGCCCTGGCTGGGCGGCCGCGAAGTGACGCGCGCGCTCGATCTGTGCACCGGTTCGGGCTGTATTGCCATTGCGATGGGTCACTACAACCCGCAGTGGGATGTGGATGGCGTGGACATCAGCGACGATGCGCTGGCGCTGGCTGCCGAAAACAAGGAGCGTCTGCATGCCGACAACGTCACCTTGCTCAAGTCGGACCTGTTCGCCGGGCTGGGCGGTCGCCAGTACGACCTGATCGTCACCAATCCGCCGTATGTCACCAACGATGAAACCGACGCGCTGCCGCAGGAGTATTCCTACGAGCCCGAACTCGGCCTGCGCGCTGGCGACGACGGTCTGGACCTGGTGCTGAAGATCCTGCGCGATGCGCCGCAGCACCTGAGCGAAGACGGCTTGCTGATCTGCGAAGTGGGCGAGTCCGAGCAGCATCTGATCAAGCTGCTGCCGGAAGTGGATCTGGCCTGGGTCGAGTTCAAGGTGGGGCAGATGGGCATCTTCGCGGTGGAATGCCGCGAATTGATCGCACACGGCGCCCGCATCGCCGAGCTGGCCGCGCAGCGATGAGCCTGTGCGCATGAGTGCCAATTCCTTCGGCAAGCTGTTCACCGTCACCACCTTTGGCGAATCGCACGGGCCGGCGATCGGCTGCGTCGTCGATGGCTGCCCGCCCGGTCTGGAGATCGCGCCGGAAGAGTTCACCCACGATCTGCAACGGCGTGCCAGCGGCAAGAGCCGGCACACGTCGGCGCGCCGCGAAGCCGATGAGATCGAGATCCTGTCCGGCGTCTACGAAGGCCGCACCACCGGCACGCCGATCGGCCTGCTGATCCGCAATACCGATCAGCGCAGCAAGGACTACAGCAACATCGCCCAGCAGTTCCGCCCTGGGCATGCGGACTACACCTATTGGCAGAAGTACGGCATCCGCGATCCGCGCGGCGGCGGGCGCTCGTCGGCGCGCGAGACCACCATGCGCGTGGCTGCCGGCGTCATCGCCAAGAAGTGGCTCAAGCAGCGTTACGGTGTACTGGTGCGCGGTTACCTGTCGCAGCTGGGCGAGATTCGTCCGACCGGTTTCGATTGGGATGCGGTCGAAGACAACCCGTTTTTCTGGCCGCATGCCGCGCAGGTGCCAGAGCTGGAAACCTACATGGACGCGCTGCGCAAGTCCGGCGATTCGGTCGGCGCGCGCGTGGACGTGGTGGCCGGCGGCGTGCCGGCAGGCTGGGGCGAACCGATCTACGGCAAGCTCGATGCCGAGCTGGCTGCTGCATTGATGAGCATCAATGCGGTCAAGGGCGTGGAGATCGGCGATGGCTTCGCCAGCGCCGTGCAGAAGGGCACCGAGCACCGCGACCTGATGACCCCGGAGGGCTTTCTCAGCAACCATGCCGGCGGCATTCTGGGCGGCATTTCCACCGGCCAGGCGGTCACCGCCTCGATGGTGCTCAAGCCCACCTCCAGCCTGCGTCTGCCCGGCGCAACAGTGGATGCGGATGGCAGTGTGGTCGATGTCATCACCACCGGCCGGCACGACCCGTGCGTGGGCATCCGCGCCACCCCGATCGCCGAGGCGATGATGGCGCTGGTGTTGATGGACCAGGCGCTGCGTCATCGCGCGCAATGCGGCGATGTCGGCGAGGTGTCGCCGCGCATTCCCGGTCAGGTCGATGTCTGAAGCAACGCGCCCCAAGGTGTGGGTCAGCCAGCCGCTGTTCGACGATGTCGTCGCGCAGCTGGGCGAGCATTTCGAGCTGACGACCACCGAGCACGTCAGCGCGTATTCGCCGGCAGAACTGGCCGCGCACCTGGCGCCGCTGGACGGTGCCCTGATCACTCTCAACGAGCGTATCGGCGCGGCCGAAATCGCCTCGGCGCCGCAACTGCGTGCGATCGCCAATGTGGGCGTGGGCTACAACAATCTGGATCTGGATGCGCTGAGCGCCGCCGGCATCCTGGCCAGCAACACGCCGGATGTGCTCACTGAAACCACGGCCGATCTCGGCTTTGCGTTGCTGATGGCCACCGCGCGCCGCATCACCGAATCCGAGCGCTGGCTGCGCGACGGGCAGTGGGGGCAGTGGTCGTTCAAGACCATGCTCGGCGCCGATCTCCACGGCAGCACGCTCGGCATCCTGGGCATGGGCCGGATCGGGCAAGGCATCGCGCGGCGCGGCGCGCATGGCTTCGGCATGCGCGTGCTGTACCACAACCGCAGTCAGTTGCCGGCCGCCACCGAACAGGCGCTGGGCGCGCACTACGTGGATTTCGATACGTTGCTGGCGCAATCCGATCATCTGGTGCTGGTGTTGCCCTACACCAAGGAATCGCACCACATCATCGACGCGGCGGCGCTGGGCAAGATGCGCGCCACCGCCACGCTGGTGAACATCGCCCGTGGCGGTATCGTCGATGAGGTGGCGCTGGCCGATGCGCTGGCTAACGGGCGTCTGGCCGGTGCCGGCCTGGATGTGTACGAGGGCGAGCCTCGCGTGCGTCCGGAGCTGTTGGCGCTGCACAACGTGGTGCTCACCCCGCATATCGGCAGCGCCAGCCTGGCCACGCGCCGCGCGATGGTGCAGTTGGCGGTCGACAACCTGATCGCTGCGCTGGGCAAAGGCCCCCATGCCGGCCATCCGCCGAGCGCGCTCAATGCCGATGCGGTTGCCGCTGCCAACCATGGCGGTACCGACGCGGCCGCGAAAAAAACCGGCGTCACCGGCACCATTTCGAGCAAACGATAGGGAACCTCCGCGGCCAGCTTTGGAGGTTCCCCGAACCCAGCGCGCAGTGCTTCCTCTTTCCCCTTTTCGATAAAGACAAACCTCATGAGCAACGAAAACCGTCGTTTCAACGTCGCGGTCGTGGGCGCCACCGGCGCTGTCGGCGAGACCATGCTGAGCATCCTGGCCGAGCGCAACTTCCCGGTCGCCACCTTGTACGCCCTGGCGTCGTCGCGCTCGGCGGGCGGGCAGGTCGAGTTCAATGGCGGCAAGGTCGACGTGCTGGATCTGGCCGACTTCGACCCGACCGGCGTGGACATCGCGCTGTTCTCCGCAGGCGGCAGCGTGTCCAAGGAATACGGCCCCAAGTTCGCCGCCGCCGGCGCGGTGGTGATCGATAATTCCTCCGCGTTCCGCTACGACGACGACGTGCCGCTGGTGGTGTCGGAAGTCAATCCCGAAGCGCTCAAGCAGCGCCCGCGCGGCATCATCGCCAACCCCAATTGCTCGACCATGCAGATGCTGGTGGCGCTGGGCCCGATCCACCGCAAGTACGGCATCGAACGCATCAATGTGGCGACCTACCAGTCGGTGTCCGGCGGCGGCCGCTCGGCGATGGAAGAACTGGGCAAGCAGACCAGCGAGCTGCTGAGCTTCCAGGAAATCGATCCGCAGCGGTTCCCGGTGCAGATCGCCTTCAACCTGATTCCGCACATCGACGACTTCCAGGACAACGGCTACACCAAGGAAGAAATGAAGCTGGTCTGGGAGACCCGCAAGATCCTCGGCGACGACAGCATTCAGGTGAACCCCACTGCGGTGCGCGTGCCGGTGTTCTACGGCCATTCCGAAGCGGTGGCGATCGAAACCCGCGACAAGATCACCGTGGAAGCGGCGCGCGCGCTGCTGGAAGCATCGCCCGGCGTGGAAGTGGTGGACGAGCGCAAGCCCGGTGGCTACCCGACCCCGGTCACACACGCTTCCGGCAAGGATGCAGTGTTCGTCGGCCGCATCCGCGAAGACCTCTCGCATCCGCGTGGTCTGAACCTGTGGATCGTCTCCGATAACATCCGCAAGGGCGCTGCGCTCAACGCCGTGCAGTTGGCCGAATTGGTCGCCCAGGAAGGCTGAGAGCCGCTACAAAAACGCCTGCGCAGCCGCCGCGCAGGCGGCCGGTGCCCCGGATTGGTCGGTGCCACGCGTGCACTGCATTCCTGTGCGCTGTCTGCAGGCGCCTGACGACTGCTCGCTGCGTTTCGTTAGGCGCTCCAGGCCGCCGCCCACGTGCAGGAGCGGGCCCGCGCGATGATGTGTCCCGGGGACGCCTCATCGCGCCAAGCGCTCCCGCAGGTGCAAACCGGCGCATCGATTGAAGGAAGTGGCTACCTTCAACGAAAGGTTCAACGTGCAGGCGCGCGGTCATCGCGCGCCTGCCTGCATGCGTGGCCTGCACGTGTCAGTTCATAGTGAGGGGCCTACGTGTTGACGGAGCGGTAGGTTGCGCTACCGCGGTCACGCTGCCTGCATCTTGCGCACCCTTCGCTTGCTCACGCGGCAACTCATGACCCTGCCATCGACGCAATGTCATGGCATCACGCACGTCATTGTGCATCACGCGAGCTGCTGATGAGCCGCTGCACGCGTGAGACGCAGCGCAGTGGTGTCGCCCATCAATGGGCACCGATCTGCATCGGCCGTGCATGCATGCCGCACTGCGGCAGTCGCACTCTCGCATCGCTCTGCATCACGGCGCCGACTTTTTCGCTCATCCAGCGGCTATATTGATGCCCATGAAACATAGGGGCGGGGGCGCGATGCGTCCGATACAAGGGATAGGTGCGTTGCTGCTGATGGCCTGCAGCGGCGCTGCCATGGCGTTGGGGTTGGGCGATATCCGGGTGCTGTCCAAGCCCGGGCAGCCGCTGGTGGCCGAGATTCCGGTCATCTCCAACGAGCCGGGCGAACTCGACAACGCGCGCGTGGCGCTGGCATCGGCCACCACGTTTGCGCGGGTCGGTCTGGAACGCCCGCAAGGCTTGGTCAGCAATCTACAGTTCCAGTTCGCGCAGGACGCGCGCGGGCGTGCGGTGATCCGCGTGACCAGCAGCCAGGCGGTGGACCAGCCGGCGATCAACTTCCTGATCGAAGTGGAGTGGGGCCAGGGCCGACTGGTGCGCGAATATTCCGCCCTGGTCGATGCACCCAACACCGCTGCCGCGATCGCCGAGCCGGCCATCGAAGCGCCGCGCGCCGGTTCCAGCAACACCATTGCGCGCGCGCCGGCGGCTGCGCCGGTTGCCAACCGCGATGCACAGGACAACGCGAGAGCCGAGCCTGCTGCACGTGCAGCCGCCAGTGCGTCGGCTGCATCTTCCACGCAGGCAGGCGATGTGTTGCCGGCCGTGCGCTCGGGCCAGACCTTGTCGGAGATCGCCGCGGTGGTGGCACGTTCCAGCGGACATTCGCTGGACCAGACCATGCTGGCCTTGCTGCGCACCAATCCGGATGCCTTCATCAACGGCAACATCAACCGCCTGAAGCAGGGCGCGGTGCTGCGCACACCGCAGGAAGACGCGCTTGCACAAATCGGCGCGGCCGAAGCGGCAGTGATGGTGCGCGAGCAGGCTGCTCAGTGGCGGCAGGCACGCTCGGCGGTGCCGCAACCGGCCGAAGCCGGCGCTGCTGCCGCACCAACCCCGCCAACCGCCACGCCTGCCGCAACGGCCGGTGCCGGTGCGCGGCTCGAAATCGCCCCTGCAGTGGCGAGTCAGACCAACACCGCCGGCGTCACGTCCGGTACCAGTGCCGAAGGCGAGGGCGAGATGGCGGCCAACCAACAGTTGCAACAAGCCAAGGAAGATATCGCCACCCGCGATGCGGAATTGCAGGATCTACGCACCCGCGTGGCCGACCTGGAAAAGCTCAAGCAGCAACAGCAGGCGCTGATTGCAATGAAGGATACCGATCTGGCGGCCGCACAGAAGCGCCTGTCGGAAGTCCCGGCGGCCGCGCAACAGGGCGGTGGTTTTCCGATGTGGTTGATCGGCGCGCTGGTGTTGATCGTCGCTGCGGTGGTGGCGTGGTTGGCTGCCCGCCGTCGCAAACCGTCGCCACTGCCGCCGTTGCCGCGCCGGCAGTACGACTTCGTCCTGCCTGGCGCGCCAGTGCAGGCCGCCGAGCCGCAAGACGAGGCGCAGGCCACGGAGCCGAGCGAACGTGATGTGGTGCACGAGACCGAATTTGAGCAGGCCGATCTGCGCGAAGACGAGCGCGCCCACGACGTGCACCACCCGCTATCGGACGTGCTGCGTCGCGAACCGCTGCTCTCCGAGCCTGCTGCTGCGCCAGTGGCGGTCAACAGCGACGATTGGCGCGCGCTGCGTGCCACGCCGCCGGTGGTGAAGGAGTCGCAGCACACCGCGCCCATTGACGAGCCGCCGCACTCTCCGGCGCCCGAGGTTGTGGCGCCGAACCCTGCCGAAGTCGTACCCACGCCAAGCGAAGGGCCGTCCGCTGCGCCATCGATATCTACGCAGAACAGCCTGGATTTCGATTACCCCTCTGCAGCGCCGATTGCTGCGCCCAGCACCTCGACCAGCCGCGAATTTGCCTCGGCCGGGCGCGATCGCCTGGAGCTGGCAGTGGCCTACATGGATCTGGGCGACAAGGACACTGCTCGCGGTCTGCTGCTGGAAGTTGCCGCCACCGGCGATGACGCCACCCGCGCCGAGGCCGCCAAGCTGCTGGAACGCCTGGCATGAGCCCGGCGATCGACCATCTCGTCCCGCACGAAAGCACCGCACGCGAGCGCCGGATCGACTATGTGGAGTTCGCCTCGGTCGATCCGGACGCCAGTCGCGCGTTTTTCGAAATGGTGTTCGGTTGGCGGTTTCAGGCTTATGGCCCGGATTACCTGGCCTTCAACGACGGCCGCCTGGACGGTGGCTTCTACCGTGCAGCCGCGCCAGCGCCGGCCGAAGGTGGCCCACTGGTGGTGCTGTATGCCGATGACCTGGCGCCGGTGCTCGAGCGGGTGCGTGTTGCGGGCGGAGAGATCGTCAAGCCGGTGTTCGGCTTCCCTGGCGGCAGCCGCTTTCACTTCCGCGAGCCCGGCGGCACCACGCTTGCCGTGTGGTCCGAGCGGACCGTCGCGGTCAACGCCTAACACCCCGCCTGCGCGTTGGCCGCACGCGCGACGCCGCTGCTCGGCATCGGACGATGCTGCTCGTACACTTCACGTTCTCCGCAGCGGCGGGGCCGTGCCGACCATTGCCTGCGATGGCGTGGTCTGCATGACCTGCGCGCGCATTCCATCGATTCATTAGAGGCAGGTACCGATGCGTTACGCGCTGGGCGTGGAGTACGACGGCAGCGAGTTCCAGGGCTGGCAGCAGTTGGGCGAGCATGGCGGCCCGAGTGTGCAAGCCAGCCTGCAGGCGGCATTGTCGTCGGTCGCCGATGCGCCGGTGCAGGTGGTCTGCGCCGGACGCACCGACGCGGGCGTGCATGGCGAATGCCAGGTGGTGCATTTCGACAGCGACGCACGCCGCGAGCCGCGCGGCTGGATGCTGGGCACCACCGCGCGGCTGCCGCCGTCGATCGCCGTGCGCTGGTGCGTGCCGGCAGCCGACGACTTCCATGCGCGCTTTTCCGCGCGCGCGCGCCGTTATCGCTATCGCCTGCTCAACCGGCAGATTCGCCCGGCGCTGTATCGGCACACCTTGAGTTGGGAGCGTCGCCCGCTCGATGCCGATGCCATGCATGCGGCGGCGCAGGCCTTGCTGGGCGAGAACGACTTCAGCGCTTTCCGCAGCGTGCAGTGCCAGGCGTTGCATGCGCGCCGTAACTTGCAGACCATCGACGTGCAGCGCATCGGCGAGGTGGTGGAGGTGCAGGTCCAGGCCAATGCATTCCTTCATCACATGGTGCGGAATATTGTGGGCTCGCTGATTTTGGTCGGTACCGGCGAGCAGCCGGCCGACTGGATCGCGACGTTGCTCGCCGGACGCGACCGCACTGTGGCCGGCCCGACAGCGCCGCCACAGGGTCTGGTATTTATCGGACCTCTGTATCCTGCAGAGTGGCATCTGCCTGCTGAGGTGACCCAATGAATCGATCGCTGTACCGCACCCGTATCAAGTTCTGTGGCATGACCCGCGCCGGAGACATCCGACTGGCCGGGGAGCTGGGTGTGGACGCGGTGGGTTTCATCTTTGCGCACGGCAGCCCGCGGCGCGTGGCACCGGCTGAGGCGCGGGCGATGCGCCAGGCCACCGCGCCGATGGTCGATGTGGTGGCGTTGTTCCGTAACAACTCCAAGGAAGAAGTACGCGAAGTGGTGCGCACTGTGCGCCCGACCTTGCTGCAATTCCATGGCGAGGAGGACGACGCGTTCTGCCGCAGCTTCAATCTGCCGTATCTCAAGGCGGTACCGATGGGCAGCACTGGCATGAATGGCGAAGACGCCAATGCGCGCACGCTGCAGTTGTCGTATCCCAATACCGCTGGCTTCCTGTTCGACAGCCATGCGCCCGGCGCAGGCGGCGGCACCGGCAAGACCTTCGATTGGTCACGCTTGCCCACCGGCCTGCATCGTCCGTTTCTGCTGGCAGGCGGCATCAACGCCGATAACGTGTTCGACGCCATCGTGGCCACACTGCCCTGGGGCGTGGACGTCTCCAGCGGCGTGGAGCTGGCCCCCGGCATCAAGGATGGCCACAAGATGCGCAAGTTCGTTGAGGAAGTGCGACGGGCGGACTGTCACGAGATGTCGTGAGGCTGGGATTGGGAGTTGGGATTCGTAATGGCAGGTGCGTAACGCGGCGGGTTTGTTGGGTGTTTGGCTCGTTGGCTCAGTCCCTAGGCGTTGGCATGCTTTCCGAATTCCGGTTGACGATCAGCCATTAGCGGCGTGTCCGCTTTGCGTCTTCCTGCCAGTGGCGCCGATGCGAGGTGTTTCCGCTCGGTACACATAGCTCCTGGCGGCAGGCGTGCCCGTGGTAAGAACGGCTAACAAAACATAGCGAGCAGTCGTCAGGTGGGCGTGGACGATGCGCTCAGAACGACAGTGTATGGGTGTATATGTCGATTCCGGGCGTCGGCCGCACCCGCCTGGCGGTGAGTGCAGTCGTTCTGTTAGCTGCTCTAAGTCATGGGCTGGCGATGCAGGTTTGCACCGAGCATCCGTAATTGCCGCTTAGGCGTTCCCTGTTTGCATGGCCGGTGAGGCGCGCTGGTCGTTCGCCAAGGCTTTTTCTAGCCACTCTGCCAGCCGTTCGATGCGTGGGTCCGGGTTGCGCTTTGCGGCACATAGCACCCAGCGGCCGCGCGTGGCGGTGAATCCCCACGGCGCCAGGAGGCGTCCGGCCGCCAGATCGGCCGCCACCAAGGGCTGCGGCGCGATCGCGATCCCCAGGCCGGCGGCAGCGGCTTCCAGTAGATACACCAGGTGTTCGAATTCGGTGCCGAAGCGCAGGGCGTCGGGTGCCAGGCCCTGCGCCTGCGCCCATTCTGGCCAGGCTTGCGGGCGCGAGCGGGTGTGCAGCAGGGCGTGATCGCTCAGTGTGGCCGGGTCGTTCCCACCGATCTGCAAGGTCGATGCGAGCTGCGGGCTCAGCACCGGTCCGATCCACTCCATGCCCAGCACATGCACCTGCCATTCGCTTGGCCAGGGCGGGGTGTCCAGCAGCAGGGCGGCATCCAGGCCGTCCAGGTCCGGGCCGGGCGGCTGTTCGCTGGCTGACAGGTGCAAGCGCACGTCAGTCAGGTCGTGCTGCAGCAGGCCCAGGCGCGGGATCACCCAGCGCGCCAGCAGGCTGCCGGAACACCCCAGCACCAGCGGCGCCTCGGCGACCGGGCGCTGCAACGCTGCCCAGGTCTGGCCAATCACACCAAAGCCTTCGCTGGTGGCATCGCGCAGCCGGGCGCCGGCCGCGGTCAGCACCAGGCCGCGGCCCTGGCGCGCAAACAGCGCAGCACCCAGTGCGTGTTCCAGCGAACGCACGTGCCGGCTGATGGCGCCATGGGTGACGTGCAACTCCAGTGCAGCGCGGCTGACGCTCTGCAGGCGAGCGGCAGATTCGAATGCACGCAGCGCCGCCAGCGGCGGAAGGGAGCGGGTCATATGTGATTCCAGATCACAGGTGGCGGTAATCTTATCGATTTATCGCACACTGCGGCTGCGCTAAAGTGACGCCTCTCGTATGACGCATTGCTGCAGAGGATTTCCATGTCGGCCCAGCCCATCAGTGACTTTTACGCCTATCCGGATGCTGCCGGCCACTTCGGCAAGTTCGGTGGCCGGTTCGTCGCCGAAACCTTGATCGGCCCGCTGCAGGAACTGGCCGCCGCCTACGATCAGGCGCGTCAGGACCCGGCCTTCATCGCCGAATACGACAAGGACCTCAAGCACTACGTCGGCCGGCCTAGCCCGATCTATCACGCCGAGCGGCTCAGCCGCGAAGTGGGCGGGGCGCAGATCCTGCTCAAGCGCGAAGACCTGAACCACACTGGCGCGCACAAGATCAACAACACCATCGGCCAGGCGCTGTTGGCCAGTCGCATGGGCAAGACCCGCATCATTGCCGAGACCGGTGCCGGCCAGCACGGCGTGGCCAGCGCCACGGTGGCGGCGCGGCTGGGCCTGGAATGCGTGGTCTACATGGGCGCCACCGACATCGAACGGCAGAAGATCAACGTCTACCGGATGCAGCTGCTGGGCGCGAAAGTGGTTCCGGTGACCTCCGGCTCGGCCACGCTCAAGGATGCGCTCAACGAAGCGATGCGCGACTGGGTCACCAATGTACGCGACACCTTCTACATCATCGGCACCGTGGCCGGCCCGGATCCGTATCCGCGCATGGTGCGCGACTTCAACGCGATCGTGGGCCGCGAGGCGCGCGAGCAGATGTTGCAGGACTACGGCCGGCTGCCGGATGCGATCAGCGCCTGTGTCGGTGGCGGCAGCAATGCGATTGGCCTGTTCCACGCCTTCCTCAACGACCCGGGCGTCAAGATCTACGGTGCCGAAGCCGCCGGCGACGGCATCGCCACCGGCCGCCATGCCGCGTCCATCGCCGCCGGCCGCCCCGGCGTGCTGCACGGCAACCGCACCTACGTGATCTGCGACGACGACGGCCAGATCACCGAAACCCATTCGATCTCCGCCGGCCTGGATTACCCCGGCGTCGGGCCCGAGCACGCGTTCCTGTCCGATAGCGGCCGCGCGGTGTACCAGGGGATTACCGACGACGAAGCGATGGCCGCGTTCCATCTGCTGGCGCACACCGAGGGCATTCTCGCGGCGCTGGAATCCAGCCACGCGGTGGCGCAGTCGATCAAGCTGGCGCGCGAGCTGCCCAAGGACGCGCTGATCCTGTGCAACCTGTCCGGGCGTGGCGACAAGGACGTCCACACCATCGCCGCGCGCGAAGGCATGGTGCTGTGATCGCAGCGCAGATGCGCACGCTGGGCGGCGGTGCGGCGCTGTTGTGCATGTCTGCGCTCGCCCTGGCCGCGGCGCCTGCGCTGGGTACCTCTCAATGTGGGGCCTTGGGGCCCTGCGGCTATGTGGAAGCGGGGCTGCTACCCGATGCAGTGTCGATGATGGTCGAAGACGATCGCATCGTCCGGTTCGACGTCAGCGACCCAGGCGCGGTGGGCCCGTTCGGCATCCGGGTGGGCGACAGCGAAGCTGCCGCGCGGGCGCGCCTGCCGTCGGGCTACCGCGTCCAGCCGCATAAGTACGGCCGCGACGGCGGCAACGCTCTTTATCTGACTTGGCGCGACCCGCAAGGCGAGCTCGCCGTTCGTTACGAAACCGGAGAAGGCACTGTGACATCGATCTACTGGGGAAGCTGGGATGCCGTGCAGTTGGTGGAGGGGGGCGCATGAGCCGCGCGCCAGACCGTATCGCCACACGTTTTGACGTCCTGCGTCAGGCTGGCCGCAAGGCACTGATCCCCTTCATCACCGCCGGCGACCCGTCGCTGGAGGCCACCGTGCCGGTGATGCACGCGTTGGTGCGCGCCGGTGCCGACGTGATCGAACTGGGTGTGCCGTTTTCCGACCCGATGGCAGACGGCCCTACCATCCAGCGCAGCTCCGAGCGCGCGCTGAGCCGCGGCGCTGGCCTGGCCTACGTGCTGGAAGCGGTGCACGAATTCCGCCGCGAAGACGCCACCACCCCGGTGGTGCTGATGGGCTACCTCAACCCGGTCGAGATCCACGGCACGCGGCGCTTTGCCGAAGCCGCAGTGGCTGCTGGCGTGGACGGCCTGCTGCTGGTGGACCTGCCGCCGGAAGAGGCCGACGAGACGCGCGCCATCTTTACCGAGGTCGGGCTGGCGCTGATCGCGCTGGCCTCGCCGACCACCAGCGAGCAGCGGCTGGACATGCTGTGCAGCACCGCGCAGGGCTATCTGTATTACGTCAGCTTTGCTGGCGTCACCGGCGCCTCCAACCTGCTCGACACCCACGCCGCCAGCGACCGCCTGCGCCAGCTGCGTCAACGCGCCGGCGCACCGGTGGTGGCTGGCTTCGGCATCAAGGACGCCGCCAGCGCTGCCGCCATGGCGGTCGATGCCGATGGTGTCGTTGTCGGCAGCGCCCTGGTCGCGGCCTTGGCCAACGCCACCGACGTGCGTACTGCGCGCGAATGCGCCGAGGCTTTTCTGACGCCGCTGCGCCAGGCGCTGGATAAGGACTAGGACTAGGCCCGTTTTCCGGCTGCTATGGGCTGTGTGGATCGCCCGGCGCGAGCGATGCCCCCATCCGCCCTTCGGGCACCTTCCCCCGCAGGCGGGGGAAGGCAGGTAGGTCAACTGTTGCGCTGAAGCCCCTCTCCCGCGCGCAGGAGGCAGCCGACCGTGAAGCCCCTCTCACGCGCGCGGGAGAGGGGTGGGGTGAGGGCACCGGACGCAGGCAAAGCCCCCGCGCACCCAAGAAGCAGCGCACCTGGCCACCCTCCGAACTGCCGCCCCACGCCCACATTCACCCTCCGCGCTACCTGGGCCTTCGCGCAGCGCGTTAGACTGTCGCCCCTCTGCGGCCCGCATCGCCGCCCTGCATGGATTGTCATACACGCATGAGTTGGCTCAGCAAATTGATGCCCTCCGGCATCCGCACCGAGAACACCCCGGCCAAGAAGCGCAGCGTTCCCGAGGGTCTGTGGGAAAAGTGCAGCAACTGCGGCAGCGCGCTGTACGGCCCGGAGCTTGAGGAGAACCTGGAGGTGTGTCCGAAGTGTGACCACCACATGGCCATTCGCGCGCGCGCGCGCCTGAACTCGCTGTTCGACCCGGAAACCGCGACCACCGAGATCGCCGCCCAGCTGGGCCCGGTCGACGTGCTCAAGTTCAAGGACCAGAAGCGCTACGGCGAGCGCATCAAGGCCAGTCAGAAGGCCAGCGGCGAATACGACGCGCTGATCGCCATGCGCGGCACGCTCAAGGGCAACCCGTTGGTCGCCGCTGCCTTCGATTTCGCCTTCATGGGCGGCTCGATGGGGTCGGTGGTCGGCGAGCGCTTTGCGCGTGCGGCCGAAGTGGCGCTGGAAATCGGTTGCCCGTTCGTGTGCTTCTCCGCCAGTGGTGGCGCCCGCATGCAGGAAGGCCTGTTCTCGTTGATGCAGATGGCCAAGACCTCGGCCGCGCTCGGCCGTCTGCGCGAAGCGGGCTTGCCGTACATCTCGGTGCTGACCCATCCCACCACCGGTGGCGTGTCGGCCTCGTTTGCGATGCTGGGCGACATCAACATCGCCGAGCCGCACGCGTTGATCGGCTTTGCCGGCCCGCGCGTGATCGAGCAGACCGTGCGCGAAACGCTGCCGGAAGGCTTCCAGCGCTCCGAGTTCCTGCTCGACCACGGCGCCATCGATCAGATCTGCGATCGCCGCGAGATGCGCGACCGCATTGCCGAGCTCACCGCGATGATGATGCGTCAGCCGCATCCGCAGGACGCTGACGCCGCATGAGCGCACGCAAGTACTTCGGCACCGACGGCATCCGCGGTCGGGTCGGGCAGGGCGTGATCTCGGCCGATTTCGTGCTGCGGCTGGGCAATGCGCTCGGCCGCGTACTGACCCAGGGCCGCAGCAAGCGGCCGTTGGTGTTGATCGGCAAGGACACCCGCATTTCCGGCTACATGTTCGAAGCAGCGCTGGAAGCCGGCCTGGTCGCCGCAGGTGCCGACGTGCAGCTGATCGGCCCGATGCCAACCCCGGCCATCGCTTTCCTGACCAGCACGCTGCGCGCCGACGCGGGCGTGGTGATCAGCGCCTCGCATAATCCGCATTACGACAACGGCATCAAGTTCTTCTCTGCCGAAGGCGAGAAGCTCGATGACGCCACCGAAGCGGCGATCGAAGCGGCACTGGACGAGCCGTTCCACACCGTGGAATCCGAACGTCTGGGCAAGGCCATCCGCACGCGTGATGCGATCGGCCGCTACATCGAATTCTGCAAGGCCAGCGTGGCGCGGGGCTTCACCCTGCACGGGCTGAAGATGGTGCTGGACTGCGCGCATGGCGCCACGTATCACATCGCACCAATGCTGTTCCGTGAGTTGGGCGCCGAGGTGGAGGTCATCGGCGCGGCGCCGGACGGGCTCAATATCAATGCCGGTGTCGGCTCGACGCATATCGACAACCTCGCCGCCAAGGTGCGCGAGTGCGGTGGGCATCTGGGCATCGCCTTCGACGGTGACGGTGACCGCGTGCTGATGGCCGACGACCAGGGCAACCCGGTCGATGGCGACGATCTGCTGTATGTGCTTGCGCGCTCGTGGCAGGCCAGTGGCCGGCTGACCGGCACCGTGGTCGGCACTTTGATGACCAATTACGGTCTTGAACAGGCATTGGCTGCGCTGAACATTCCGTTTCAGCGCGCCAAGGTCGGCGATCGCCACGTGCATCAGGCGCTGGTCGAAGGCGGCGGCACCTTGGGCGGCGAAACGTCCGGCCATCTGCTGTGCCTGGACCGCGCCACCACTGGCGATGGCATCGTCAGCGCGCTGCAGGTACTCGAAGCGCTGGGGCGAGATGGGCAGAGCTTGCGCCAGGCGCTCAGCAGCCTGAGCAAGGTGCCGCAGAAGACCGTCAATGTGCGCCTGGATGGCGGTGCGGCCAAGGCCATCGTGGAAGCGGCCAACGTGCAACAGGCATTGCAGCAGGCGCAAGCCGCCGTTCAAGGCCGCGGCCGCGCGTTCCTGCGCCCCTCCGGCACCGAGCCGGTGGTGCGCGTGACCGTGGAAGCCGACGACGCGAGCCTGATGCAGGACACGCTTGATCGTCTCTCGGGTGCAGTGCGTGACGCGGCGTGAGTCAATCGTCATTGGCGTGTGCGTGGTCATTGCCAAGGCCGCGACGTTTTACCTGTTGTATCGCCTGCTGATCTGACCAGCAGGCTTTCTCTCGACCTTTTCGACTTCGACTGCAGACATCCGTATGAGCGCGCGCATCCCCACGCTGGACATCACCCGTTTCGACACCGACCGCGACGCCTTCGTCGCCGAGCTCGGTGCTGCCTATCGGCAGTGGGGCTTTGCCGGCATCCGCAATCACGGCATCGCGCAGACCGATATCGATGCGGCCTACGACGTGTTCAAGGCGTTTTTCGCCTTGCCCGAAGAGGTCAAGCGCCGCTATCACGTGCCGGGCAGCGGCGGCGCACGGGGCTACACCGCCTTTGGCGTGGAAACCGCCAAGGATTCCAAACACTTCGACCTGAAGGAGTTCTGGCACATCGGTCGCGAGATTCCGGACGATTCGCCGTACCGCGACGTGATGGCGCCGAACCTGTGGCCGGAAGAAGTGCCCGGATTCCGCGAGCGCGGCTATCAGTTGTATCAGCAGCTCGACCAGTTGGGCTCGCGCGTGCTCTCGGCGCTGGCGCTGCATATCGGTTTGCCGCAGGACTATTTCGTCGACAAGACCAACAACGGCAATTCGATCCTGCGGCCGATCCACTACCCGCCGATCACCAGCGACGACATCCCCAATGTGCGCGCCGGTGCGCATGGCGACATCAATTTCATCACCTTGCTCGTCGGTGCCAGCGCTGCCGGTCTGGAAGTGCGCTCCAACGATGGCGAGTGGGTGCCGTTCACCGCCGACGCCGACACCATCGTGGTCAACATCGGCGACATGCTGCAGCGCCTGACCAACCATGTGTATCCGTCCACGATCCACCGCGTGGTCAATCCGCCGGGCGAAGCGGCGCGCAAGCCGCGCTATTCGGTGCCGTTCTTCCTGCATCCGAATCCGGATTTCCTGATCGACGTGCTGCCCTCCTGCATCAGTGCCGACAACCCCAGCCGTTACCCCGAGCCGATCACCGCCCACGGCTTCCTGGAAGAGCGCCTGCGCGAGATCAAGCTGAAGTAACTCGGCGGACATCGTGACCGTTGACGATCGGGTTACTCATCGCCGGGCGTGCAACGCGCGGCTGCTCGCCCATGCCGCGCATGGCCGCGTCCGCAGCACGTGCCATGACAGAGCCCACAGTTCTGTTCATGAAATTCCTCTCGCGTCTGGTTAAAGCTTGCGTTCACCCGCGCCGATAACACAGGCTGATTGTTAGCGTGACGTCGGATTCGCCTGGCGTACGCTGCCGATTGCACGACGTAGGGGGCGCGCATGCGGATGCGGTGGTTACAACAACTAGGTGCGGTGTCGTTACTGGCGCTGAGTGGCACAGTGGCACCGGCCGCAGCGACGCCGGTCAGCGTCACCGTGACCGATGCAAACGGTGTCCTGGTCGATGCGGTGGTCAGTCTGGAATTGCCGCACCCCGCCGCAGCCAGCGCGGGCAAGGTGTTGGAGATGGATCAGGTCAACTCGCAGTTCGTGCCGGCGGTCTTGGTGGTGCGCACCGGGACCTCGGTGCGGTTTCCGAACAACGATCAGATCCGCCATCAGGTGTATTCGTTCTCGCCTGCCAAGCGCTTTGAACTGCCGCTGTTTCAGGGCACCACCGCTGCGCCGGTGCGGTTCGATCAGGCCGGTCTGGTCACGGTGGGCTGCAACATCCACGACTGGATGCTGGGCTATATCGTGGTGCTGGAAACGCCGTACTTCGGCAAGACCGGCAGCGATGGTCGCGTGCAACTCGATGTCCCGGCAGGAAACTACACGCTGCGCGTCTGGCATCCACGCATCAAGGGCGCTGCGGTGGGCGAGCCGCTGGTGATTGCGCGCGATGCCGTGCAACGCAAGGTCACCCTGCAGACCACCGGCGCCGCCCCGGTCGTCGCGCCGCCGGACGAGCGCGTGCGCGCGCTGCAGGACAAGTTCCGTCGCGCCGATCCCAAGAAGTCGCACCCATGAGGGCGATGCGCCTGCATACGCGCATCGCGGCCTTGCTGGTGCTGGTCGTGCTGGCCACGCAGGCGTTGACCTTCATCGCCGTGCAACTGGCGACCGAGCGCAGCGTCAAGGCGCAACTGGGCGAAGAACTGCAGATCGGCGAACGCGTCTGGGAGCGCATCAATCTGCGCCGCGATGAGCAACTGATGCAGTCGGCGTCGGTGCTGGCAGACGACTTCGGGTTTCGTGCCGCAGTGGCCAGCGGCGATGTGCCCACCATGCAATCGGCGCTGCGCAACCATGCCGCGCGCATGTCTGCGCAGACCGCCGTGCTGCTCTCGCCAGATGGCCAATTCCTGACCGGGCTGGCCGACCTTCCGCAAGCCGAACAACTGCGTGCGGTGCAGGCGTTGTTGCAACAGGCGCAGCGCGATGGGCGCGCGGTCGGCGTGGTTGCCCTGGATCAACACATCGTGCGCCTGGCCGTGGTGCAGGTGCTGGCGCCCAGCCGCGTTGGCTGGATTGCGATCGGCAACGAATCCGGCGACGGCCTGGCACAGGATTTCCGTAGCACGACGGGACTGGATGCCACGTTCTTTACCGATGGACCGCCGGTCCGCGTGCTGGCATCCACCCTGGAGCCGGCGATGCGCGGCGAGTTCGCGCAGCAGTTGCCGGCTGCCGAGCACACGCCGGCGGCGGCGATTCCGCTCAACCTGGGGCAGTCGCGCTACCTGGTCAAACTGCAATCGATCCAGGGCGGCAGTGACGTGCGGGTGGCCTTGCAGGCCTCGCTCGATCGCGCGGTCGCGCCCTATCGCATTCTCAAATTGCGCATCCTGCTGCTGGCCGGTCTGGCGACTGCTGCCGCGCTCGCGGTGGCGATCTTTCTCGCACGCAGCGTCAGCAAGCCGGTTGCGCAACTGGTGCAGGCGGCGCGCCGCATCCAGCGCGGCGATTATCAGACGGCGGTGGACGTTCCGCCCGGTCGCGAGCTCGCCGAGCTGGCCGACAGTTTCGGGCGCATGCAGCATCAGATCGCCAGCCGCGAGCAACACATCCTGCATCAGGCCCGACACGATGCCTTGACCGGTCTGCCCAACCGGATCTGGTTGCTGGAGCGGTTGAAGGAAGTGGTGGAGCAGACCGTGGCATCCGGTGGCACCGCAGCGGTGCTGATCCTGGATCTGGAGCGCTTCAAGGAACTCAACGACAGCCTGGGCCACGACTTCGCCGACCAAGTGTTGGTGGAGGCCGGGCGCCGGCTGGTGGAGGTCGTGCAGGAGCCCAATCTGGTGGGCCGGTTGGGCAGCGATGAATTCATGGTAGTCGTGGCGCAAGCCGATGCGGCCAGCGTGCAGCAGGATGCGCAGCGCCTGCTGCTACAGCTGCGTCGCCCGCTGGTATTGCCGCAGGCGCGTATCCAGCTCGAAGCCAGCATCGGTATCGCCCTGATTCCCGACCATGGCGCCGACCCGGATACTTTGTTGCGCCGCGCCGATATCGCGCGGCGCCAGGTCGGCACCACAAACGCTATCGGCCCCAGCGTCTATCGCCTGGGCCAGGACGAACAGCATCTGCGGCGTTTGCGCCTCACCGGCGATCTGCGTCAGGCCATCGGCGGTAACGAATTGAGTCTGCGCTTCCAGCCCAAGATCTGCCTGCGCAGCGATCGCGTCGAACAGGTCGAAGTACTGGTGCGCTGGCATCACCCGGTGCTTGGCCCGATCGGCCCGGACGAATTCATTCCGCTCGCCGAGCACTCCGGCGTGATTCATCCGCTCACCCGTTTTGTGCTGGACGAAGCGCTGCGCTGCCAGGCGCAATGGCGCGAGCAAGGGCTGGTACTTGGCATGGCAATCAACCTGTCCGCGCTCGATCTCTCCGACCCCGGCTTGCCCGACTTCGTGCGCGGCCGGCTGGAGCACCACGCCGTGCCGGCGCAGTCAGTCACACTGGAACTGACCGAAAGCGCCTTAATGCGCGATGTCGAATTCGCACTGCACATGCTGCATCAGTTGCGCAGCGTGGGGGTGCGTCTGTCCATCGACGACTTCGGTACCGGTTATTCCTCGTTGGCCCAACTCAAGCGCATGCCGGTGAACGAATTGAAGATCGACAAGAGTTTCGTCATGCAGTTGGCCGAAGGCACCGACGATGCCTTCATCGTCCGCAGCACGATCGATTTGGGGCATAACCTGGGACTTAGCGTCATCGCCGAAGGTGTCGAGAACGCCACCGCGCTGGCACTGCTGCATGGCTACGGTTGCGACATGGTGCAGGGCTATCTGTATTCGCCACCGCTGGAAGAAGCGCCGCTGGTGGCCTGGTGCATGCGCCAACTCGGCATGACGTCTGCCTCTCACGCAGGTGCGTAGCGATGAGCGTGCGTCTGCGTGTTGTAGTGCTCGCTGCATCCATTGCTGGTGCATTTGCGCCAGTGCACGCATTGGCCGGCGACGGCCGCCTGCTCGCCACCGGCGGCGTGTCGATGATCGAAGGCAGCAGCGGTGGCGGCATCGTGCCGTGGGCCACGTTGTCCGGGTATGGCACGCGCGATGAACTCGGCACCGTGCTGTTCGCCACGCATGTGGACAGCGGTGATTACCGGCTCGATGTGCAAGGCGCCGCGCTGACGGTCGGCAATCGGCTGGAGTTGTCGCTCGCCCGCCAACGTCTGGACTTGGGCACGTTGCAGGACCGGCTTGGCTTGCCGTGGAATGCGCTCGGCCAGGACGTGTTTGGCGCCAAGTTACGTCTGGCCGGCGATCTTGTGTACGGACATGCGCCCCAGGTCAGTCTGGGCGTGCAATACAAGCGCTTGCGTAACGGCACCTTGCCGTTGGCGATCGGTGCGCGCGACGACCACGGCACCGACGTCTACGTCAGCGCAAGCCGCTTGTTGCTGCAGGGCGCCGGCGGGTATCAGTTGCTGCTCAACGGCACCTTGCGCGCCACCCGCGCCAACCAGACCGGCTTGCTCGGCTTCGGCGGCGATCTTCGCAACAGCTATCGTCTGGTCCCCGAGGCCAGTGCTGCGGTGGTGCTGTCGCCGTCCTGGGCGGTGGGCGTGGAATATCGCGACAAACCGAATAACCTCGGTTTCGCACGCGAGCAAGCGTGGGCAGATGCATTCGTCGCCTGGTTCCCAAGCAAGCATGTCTCGTTGACTGCTGCATTCGCCGATCTTGGCGACATCGCCACGCTTGCCGATCAGCGCGGTCCTTATCTTTCCTTGCAGGTGGCGTTCTGATGAACCGATGGTTGCGCTGGTCCTTGCTGTGCATGCTCGGCCTGACCAGCGCCTGCGCCAGCACGCAATCGCGCCCCACGCTCTACGACGAACTCGGCGGGCACGCCGGGATCGAAGCGCTGGTGGAAACCATGCTGTCGCGCATCGCCGACGACCAACGCATCGTCGACAAGTTCGCGCGCGTCAACATCGTCATGCTCAACGAGCGCCTGGTGCAGAAGTTCTGCCATGTCGCCGACGGCCCGTGCCCGGATACCGCCAAGTCGATGCAGCAGGCGCACGCGCACCTGGCCATTCGCGAAGGCGACTTCAACGCTTTGGTAGAGGATCTGAACTGGGCGATGGATCAGCGCAAGATTCCGCGCCGCACGCAGAACCGTCTGCTGGCGCGGCTGGCGGCCATGCATGGCGAGATCGTCAATCACTGAGAGCTGCGATTGGTTTTCGCGCGTGTGGTTGGGCGCGTGAGCCGATGTTGGTGTGGACCGACGTGCGCGCGCATCCACATCATTCGACGATCGATACATGCGCTTGCGTGGTCATCCCACGCCCTCCAAGCACCGAGGTTGCAGGCAGGCACGAAGCGCTGCTGAGCACCGGCGATATCTCCCGCACGCGCATCCTGCCACCTCAATCCAGCGGTCGCACGCGATGCGAGCCGCGCGCCATCAGGCGCAAGGCAAACGCATGCGGCAGCAGCCGCAGTGCGGCATTGACCAGCCGATAGCGCCAGCCAGGGACCGCCAGCACCTGGCCGCGTTCCATTGCATCTATTCCGTACTCCGCTACGGCATCGGCCTGTAGCCAGGCCCAGGCGGGCAGGGCGGACATCGCTTCGCGGGTGCCGGTCACGTCGTGGAATTCCGACCAGGCAAAGCCTGGACAGAGCGCGCACACCTTGACGCCGCAATCGGCGTTTTCCAGCGCAAGCGACTCGCTGAAGCGCAACAGAAAGCTCTTGCTGGCCGCGTACAGGGTCTGCCCATCGGCGCTCGGCGTCAGCGCCGCGAACGAGGCGACGTTGAGAATGCGGCCCTGGCCGCTGGCGCGGATCATCGGCAGCAGCCGCCAGGTGAGTTCGCATACCGCAGTCACCATCACCTGCAGAAAGCGCGCATGCGTGGCCCAGTCGTTATGCAGGTAACGGCCCGGCACGCCGTACCCGGCGTTGTTGACCAGTGTGCCCACGGTCCAGCCATTGCGCTGGATCTGCGTCGCCAAGGCGTCGGCCGCGGCCGGGTCGGCCAGATCGGCCGGCAGCACTTCCACCCGCACCGCGCTGCGCAACTCATCGGCCAGTGCCTGTAGCCGATCCTCCCGGCGCGCGGTCAGGATCAACGGCACCCCACGTTTGGCATATGCCCGCGCGATCTCACGGCCGATGCCGCTGGAAGCGCCGGTGATCAGCGCGAAGACGGGTGAAACGGACATGGCAGGTTCCTGTCGGGGGAGGTGTGAGACATGTGGCAGACAGAAGTGTGCCGGTTGCCGACAGGGCATGGGCTATTCTGTGGCCTGTCTTCAACTCAGGAACCTGCGCCTGATGCGTCGAAAGATCGTTGCCGGAAATTGGAAGCTGCATGGCAGCCGCGCCTTCGCCACCGAGTTGGTGGCCAAACTCGCCGCGCACATGCCCCTGGAGGGTGTCGACGTCGTCATCCTGCCGCCACTGCCTTACCTCGGCGACCTGATCGAGGATTTCGAGGCCCATCACCTGGCGTTCGGAGCCCAGGACGTCAGCAGCAATGAGAAGGGTGCTTACACCGGCGAGGTGTCGGCCTCGATGCTGGTCGATGTCGGTGCCGTCTACGGGTTGGTCGGCCATTCCGAGCGCCGTCAGTATCATCAGGAGAGTAGCGAACTGGTGGCGCGTAAGTTCGCCGCCGCCATCCATGCTGGGCTGATTCCGGTGCTGTGCGTGGGCGAATCGCTGGAACAACGTGAAGCTGGTCAGACTGAGGCAATCCTACGTGCCCAGCTCGAACCGGTCCTGGCGCTGGTTGGTAGTGACGGTTTCGCAGGCGCAGTGCTGGCCTATGAACCGATCTGGGCCATTGGCACCGGCCGTACCGCCACCCCGGAGCAGGCCCAGGCCGTGCACGCCTTCCTGCGTGGCGAAGTCGCGAAGGCGGATGCTAGAATTGCCGATTCATTGCCCATCCTGTACGGGGGTAGTGTCAAGCCTGATAACGCCGGCGAGCTGTTCGAACAGCCCGATGTCGACGGCGGGCTTGTCGGAGGCGCCTCCTTGGTGGCCGAAGATTTCCTGGCCATTGCGCGTGCGGCGGCCGCTTGTTAACCCATTAAGTTTTGTCCGGGGACGGATTTCGAAATGCTGATGTTGATCCTCAATGTGGTCTACGTGCTGGTCGCGCTGGCGATGATTGCGCTGATCCTGATGCAGCGTGGCGCAGGTGCGGCGGCCGGTTCCGGCTTCGGTGCCGGCGCGTCTGGCACCGTGTTCGGTTCGCAGGGTGCCTCGAACTTCCTGTCCAAGTCGACCAAGTGGTTGGCGGTGGTGTTTTTCAGCATCAGCCTGTTCATGGCGTGGTATGCCACGCACGGCGCTCGTCCGACTGATCAGAACCTGGGTGTGATGTCGCAGTCGGCAACGCCGGCTCCGGCTGCCGCAGGCGAGCTGACCCAGCCGTTGCCGAAGGCGCCTGCCGCCGGTGCGGTACCGACCGCTCCGTCGCAGCCGGTTCCTGCCGCCGCGCCGGCAGCAGCGCCAGCACAGTCCGCACCGGCGCAGCCGGCGCCTGCAGCACGCGAAGAAAACGCTTCAGAACCAGCACAAAAACGCTGAAGCCGGTTACAATACGCTGCGCACTGGGATGCCCAGCGGCGCAACGTATGCCCAGGTGGCGGAATTGGTAGACGCACTACCTTGAGGTGGTAGCGACTTAGGTCGTAGGGGTTCGAGTCCCCTCTTGGGCACCATTGTTTGGCTGCAGTTCCTGCGCATCGTTCGTCGCGCGCGGGGTCTGCCTATACCCCATGCCGGCACGCGGCGCGTGTGGGCAGAGGCAAGAGAGAATCGCTGTGCTGGCCGAATATTTGCCGAGTCTGCTGTTTCTGATCGTCGCCACCGGTATCGGCATCGTGCTGATGTTGATTGGTCGGTTCCTCGCTCCGCGCAGCCCGGACGCGCGCAAGCTTTCTCCGTACGAGTGTGGCTTCGAGGCATTCGAAGACGCGCGCATGAAGTTCGATGTGCGCTACTACCTCATCGCGATCCAGTTCATCGTGTTCGATCTGGAAATCATCTTCATCGTGCCGTGGACGCAGGTGTTCATGGAGATCGGCGCACGTTCGCTGGTCACCATGGGGCTGTTCGTCGGCATGTTGTTCCTGGGCTTTATCTACGTGTGGAAGAAGGGAGCGCTGGAATGGGAGTGATTCAGACCCTGGATCGTCTGATGACCAACCCGATGCCGGAAGGCCGGGTGGAAGACATCCTGCGCCCGGAAGGCGAAAACCCGCTGCTCGAAAAGGGCTATGTGACCACCAGCGTCGATGCGCTGCTGAATTGGGCGCGCACCGGCTCGATGTGGCCGATGACGTTCGGTCTGGCCTGTTGCGCTGTCGAGATGATGCATGCCGGCGCCTCGCGCCTGGATCTTGACCGTTACGGCGTGGTGTTCCGCCCGTCGCCGCGTCAGTCCGACGTCATGATCGTCGCCGGTACCCTGGTCAACAAGATGGCCCCGGCGCTGCGCAAGGTCTACGACCAGATGCCGGATCCGAAGTGGGTCATTTCGATGGGCAGCTGCGCCAATGGCGGCGGCTACTACCATTATTCGTATTCGGTGGTGCGCGGTTGCGATCGCATCGTGCCGGTGGACATCTATGTCCCGGGCTGCCCGCCGACCGCCGAGGCCTTGGTCTACGGCATCTTGCAGCTGCAGAAGAAGATCTGGCGTACCCAGACGATCGCGCGCTGACACCCGTCTTCTTCCACCGAGAGCAGCCAAGCCCCCATGGCAGAGCAAGCATCCTCCTTCACTGACCGACTTGCGGCACGTTTCGCCGGTGCGCAGATTGCCGTGGCCTTGCCGCGCGGCGAAGTGACGCTGGAAGTCGCTGCAGCCGATTGGCACGCCACGTGTCTTGCATTGCGCGACGAGCTTGGTTTCGAGCAGCTCAGCGACCTGTGCGGCGTCGATTACCTGGGCTATGGCAGCGACGAGTGGGATACCGCCGACGTGTCGTCGCAGGGCTTCAGCCGCGGCGTCGAAGGCAAGGCCGTCGGTCGCTTCGGCTGGGGCGAGTTTCCCAGCCAGGAAAGCTCCACCGGCGCCCATCCGCAGCACATGCCCAAGCAGCGCTTTGCAGTGGTCGCCCAGCTGATGTCATACCAGCACAACCAGCGTCTGCGCGTGCGTTGCTACGCACCGGACGCGCAGGTGCCGGTGGTGGCGTCGGTCACCGATATCTGGCCGGGCGTGAACTGGTTCGAGCGCGAAGCCTTCGACCTGTTCGGCATCGTGTTCGACGGCCACCCGGACCTGCGCCGCATCCTGACCGACTACGGATTCGTCGGCCACCCGTTCCGCAAGGATTTCCCGCTGATCGGCAACGTCGAAGTGCGTTATGACGAAGAGCGCAAGCGCGTTGTGTACGAGCCGGTGACGTCGGTCGAGCCGCGCGTCGGTGTACCGCGCGTGATTCGCGACGATGCCCGCTATGAGACTGCCGCTGGTGAAGTGGGCAAGTCGGAGACTGCCAAGTGAGTGAGTTCCGCCAGGCAACCGATGCCTTCGCGAGCAATCCTGTCGAAAGCAAGCAGGAAATCCGCAATTACACGATGAACTTCGGCCCGCAGCATCCTGCGGCGCACGGCGTGTTGCGCCTGATCCTGGAAATGGA
Organism: Xanthomonas prunicola; assembly: GCF_002846205.1. Lineage (GTDB taxonomy): Bacteria > Pseudomonadota > Gammaproteobacteria > Xanthomonadales > Xanthomonadaceae > Xanthomonas > Xanthomonas prunicola. The sequence goes on along the minus strand of NZ_PHKV01000001.1, from coordinate 69,049 downwards.
CGGCGAAACCGTGGTGCGTGCCGATCCGCATATCGGCCTGCTGCACCGTGGCACCGAGAAGCTGGCCGAGTCCAAACCGTTCAACCAGTCGGTTCCGTACATGGATCGCCTGGATTACGTGTCGATGATGTGCAACGAGCACGCTTACGTGCGCGCGATCGAGTCCCTGATGGGCATCGAGGCGCCCGAGCGTGCGCAGTACATCCGCACCATGTTCGACGAGATCACCCGCATCAAGAACCACCTGATGTGGGTCGGTTCCAACGCGCTCGATCTGGGCGCAATGGCGGTGATGCTGTACGCGTTCCGCGAGCGCGAAGAATTGATGGACGTCTACGAGGCCGTCAGTGGCGCGCGCATGCACGCTGCCTACTACCGTCCCGGTGGCGTCTATCGCGATCTGCCCGATCGCATGCCCAAATACAAGGAATCCCGCTGGCACAAGGGCGGGGCACTGAAGAAGCTCAATGCAGCGCGCGAAGGCTCGATGCTGGACTTCCTCGAGGATTTCACCAATACGTTCCCGTCGCGTGTGGACGAGTACGAGACGCTGCTGACCGATAACCGCATCTGGAAGCAGCGTACCGTCGATGTCGGCATCATCAGCCCGGATCTGGCGCGTGCCTGGGGCATGACCGGCCCGATGCTGCGTGGCTCGGGCATCGAATGGGACCTGCGCAAGAAGCAGCCGTACGCCAAGTACGACGCAGTGGAGTTCGACGTGCCGGTCGGCACCAATGGCGACTGCTACGACCGCTATCTGGTGCGCGTGGCCGAGATGCGCGAGTCCAACCGCATCATCAAGCAATGCGTGAAGTGGCTGAAGGCCAATCCTGGCCCGGTCATGGTCACCAATTTCAAGGTCGCTCCGCCAAGCCGCGAAGGCATGAAGGACGACATGGAAGCGCTGATCCATCACTTCAAGCTGTTTAGTGAAGGTTACTGCGTGCCGGCCGGCGAAACCTACAGCGCGGTCGAAGCGCCCAAGGGCGAGTTCGGTTGCTACCTGATGTCCGATGGCGCCAACAAGCCGTTCCGCGTGCATCTGCGCGCGCCGGGTTTTGCGCATCTGTCGTCGATGGACGCGGTGGTGCGTGGCTATTTGCTGGCCGACGTCGTGGCGATGATCGGTACTTACGATTTGGTTTTCGGTGAGGTTGACCGATGAAGGCGACGGGTAATTTCGAAGCGGCGCGCGACGTCGATCCGCAGGTGGTGCTGAGCGACAAGACGCGCGCGCACATCGATCACTGGCTGGCCAAGTTTCCGCCCGATCGCAAGCGTTCGGCGGTGCTGCAGGGCCTGCATGCTGCGCAGGAGCAGAATCAGGGCTGGCTGACCGATGAGCTGATCGTCGGTGTGGCCAAGTATCTGGAACTGCCGCCGGTGTGGGCTTACGAGGTCGCCAGCTTCTACTCGATGTTCGAGACCGAGAAGGTCGGCCGCCACAACGTGGCATTCTGCACCAACATCAGCTGCTGGCTCAACGGCGCCGAAGATCTGCTGGCGCACGCCGAGAAGAAACTGGGTTGCAAGCTGGGGCAGTCGACGGCCGATGGCCGCGTCTACCTCAAGCGCGAAGAAGAGTGCCTGGCGGCCTGCTCTGCAGCGCCGATGATGGTCATCAACGGCCATTACCACGAGCACCTGACGAAAGAGAAGGTCGACGCGCTGCTGGACGGGCTGGAGTAAGACATGGCACATCATCACGCACCTACAGGTCCGGTCGGTCCGGCGCCGTTGCCCCATCAGGTCGTCTATACGACGCTGCATTACGACACCCCGTGGTCGTATGAGAGCTATCTGAAAACCGGTGGCTACGCTGCGCTGCGTAAGATTCTCGAAGAGAAGATTCCGCCGGCCGACGTCATCGAAATGGTCAAGGCCTCTAACCTGCGCGGCCGCGGTGGCGCAGGCTTCCCGACCGGTCTGAAGTGGTCGTTCATGCCCAAGGGCAACATGCAGAAGTACATCCTGTGCAATTCGGACGAATCCGAGCCGGGAACCTGCAAGGACCGCGACATCCTGCGTTACAACCCGCATTCGGTGGTGGAGGGCATGGCGATCGCCTGCTACGCCACCGGTTCGACCGTGGGCTACAACTACCTGCGCGGCGAGTTCCACCACGAGCCGTTCGAGAACTTCGAACTGGCGCTGGCCGATGCCTATGCCAACGGCTGGCTGGGCAAGAACATTCTCGGCAGCGGCGTGGATATCGATATCTACGGTGCGCTGGGTGCCGGCGCCTACATCTGCGGCGAAGAAACCGCGCTGATGGAATCGCTGGAAGGCAAGAAGGGCCAGCCGCGCTACAAGCCGCCGTTCCCGGCCAACTTCGGCCTGTACGGCAAGCCGACCACCATCAACAACACCGAGACCTATGCGTCGGTGCCGGCGATCATTCGCAACGGCCCGGAGTGGTTCTTGGGGCTGAGCAAGACCAAGAACGGCGGCCCGAAGATCTTCTCGGTGTCCGGTTGCGTGCAGAAGGGCGGCAACTTCGAAGTGCCACTCGGCACCACCTTCGATGAGCTGCTGGAAATGGCCGGTGGCCTGCGTCCGGGCCGCAAGCTCAAGGGCGTGGTGCCCGGCGGCGTGTCGATGCCGGTGCTGAAGGCCGACCAGGTCGCTGGTCTGCAGATGGATTACGACACCTTGCGCGCGCTCGGTACGGGCCTGGGTTCCGGCGCCATCGTGGTGCTGGACGACAGCGTCTGCTGCGTGCGTTTCGCTTGCCGCATCTCGCAGTTCTTCCACAAGGAATCCTGCGGCCAGTGCACGCCGTGCCGCGAAGGCACCGGCTGGATGCACCGCGTGCTGGAGCGCATCGTCGCCGGCAAGGCCACGATGGAAGACCTGCACCAGCTGCGTACCGTGGCCGGCCAGATCGAAGGGCACACCATCTGCGCGTTCGGTGAAGCGGCGGCGTGGCCGATTCAGGGCTTCCTGCGCCAGTTCTGGGACGAGTTCGAGTACTACATCGTCAACGGTCGTTCGATCGTCGATACGCAAGTCGGAGTGGCTGCATGAGCGCCCAACCAGTGAACCCGAACGTGCCGCCGGACCATGTCACCGTCGAAATCGACGGCCAGAGCCTGGTGGTGCCGAAGGGCTCGATGATCATCCAGGCGGCCGACAAGGCCGGCATCCCGATCCCGCGCTTCTGCTACCACGAGAAGCTGCCGATCGCGGCCAACTGCCGCATGTGCCTGGTCGATGTCGAAAAGTCGCCGAAGCCGTCGCCCGCCTGCGCCACGCCGGTGATGGACGGCATGAAGGTCACCACGCGTAGCGAAAAGGCGCTGAAGTACCAGCGCAGCGTGATGGAGTTCCTGCTGATCAACCACCCGCTGGACTGCCCGATCTGCGATCAGGGCGGCGAGTGCGAGCTGCAGGACGTCTCGCTCGGCTACGGCCGTTCGGTCAGCCGTTTCAACGAGCGCAAGCGCGTGGTGCCGGACGAGGATATCGGTCCGTTGGTCGCCACCGAGATGACCCGCTGCATCCAGTGCACCCGTTGCGTGCGCTTCACTGCAGACATTGCCGGTACCTACGAGTTGGGCGGCATGTATCGCGGCGAAAACCTGCAGATCGGCACCTACGACGGCAAGCCGCTGACCACCGAGATTTCCGGCAACGTCATCGACGTATGCCCGGTGGGCGCGCTGACCAACAAGGTGTTCCAGTTCCGCGCGCGTCCGTGGGAATTGATGGCGCGCGAGTCGCTGGGCTACCACGATGCGATGGGCTCGAACCTGTTCCTGCACGTACGTCGCGGCGAAGTGCTGCGCACCGTGCCGCGCGAGAACGAGGCGGTCAACGAGTGCTGGCTGTCCGATCGCGACCGTTACTCGCATCAGGGTCTGTACTCCGAAGACCGTGCGGTCAAGCCGCTGAAGAAGATCAACGGCGAGTGGACAGAAGTGAGCTGGACCGAAGGTCTGGCCGCTGCGACCCAGATCCTGCGCGACAACGCTGGCGATCAGCTTGGCGTCCTGGTGCATCCATCCACCTCCAACGAGGAAGGCGCGCTGCTGGTGCGTCTGGCCGAAGGTCTGGGTAGCGGCAATCTGGATCACCGTCTACTCACTCGCGATTTTTCCGACGCTGCGGTGGCCGAAGCCTTTGCAACGCCGCTGGCCGAGATCGAACAGGCCGATGTGGTGGTGTTGTTCGGCACCAACGTGCGGCATGAATTGCCGTTGCTGCATGCACGTCTGCGCAAGGCGCAGGTGCAGAACCGGACCCAGATTCACTCGGTCAATCCGGTCGATTTCGATTTTGCTTTTACTCAGGCGAGCCGCACCGTGGTGGCGCCGTCGCAGCTGGAAGCTGCGCTCGACGACGCAACGCTGCGCGATGCGGTCAAGGGCGCAAGCCGGGCCGTCATCGTAGTCGGCGCCTTGGCCGAAAACCATCCGCAGGCTGCGGCGCTGCGTGCTGCTGCACGCGATTTTGCCGCCGCCACCGGCGCATCGTTGTGCCGCATCCCGCAGGGGGCCAATGCCGTCGGTCTGGTGTCGCAGGGCGTGCTGCCCACCGCGCGCGATGTCGCCGGCATGCTGGCCCAGCCGCGTCAGGCCTACGTGTTGTATGGCATCGAGCCGGGTCTGGATTTTGCCGATGCCGTCGCTGCACGCAGTGCGTTGGCGGGTGCCAAGGTCGTTGCATTCAGCCAGTTCGCCTGCGCGTCGACGCGCGATGTGGCCGATGTGATCCTGCCGATCGGTGCGTTGCCGGAAATCGATGCATCGCTGACCAATCTCGATGGTCGCGTGCAGACCGCACGTGCCGCAGGCCGCCTGCCGGTCGAAGCGCGCGAGGGTTGGCGCGTGTTGCGTGCACTCGGTGGTGAGCTGGGTCTGGCCGGGTTCGAATTCATCGACCTGGTTGGCCTGCGCGCCGGCATGCAGAACCGCGATGTGCGCCCGGTGTCCTCGGCTCAGCCGCAGGCCACCCATGACGGGCTGGAGGTTGCGGCAACCGCTGCGATCTATCGCACCGATGCGGTGGTACGTCGCGCCGCTGCGCTGCAATCGCATCCGCTCAACATCGCACCGTGCGTGGCGATGCATCCGGAGCAGGCTGCACAGTTGCAGGTCCAGGCAGGTCAGATGGTCAAGGTCGGTACCGATGCCGGTAAGGCAACGTTGCCGGTGGTGCTGGACAAGCGCGTCGCACCGGGCACGGTGTGGATCGAATCCGGCCATGGCGCAACCGCGCCGCTCGGTGCCGGTCGTGTAACGGTGGTGGCTGCATGAACGAATTGCTGTTGAACCTGGTCGACCCCTTGCACCAGTGGTTTCTGGGACTGGGCGATGGCGGCGTGGTGCTCTGGTCGGTATTGAAGATCCTGCTGATCGCCGTGCCGGTGATTATCTCGGTGGCCTTCTACGTGGTCTGGGAGCGCAAGCTGATCGGCTGGATGCACGTGCGCCACGGGCCCATGTATGTGGGAATGGGCATCTTCCAGGCCTTCGCCGACGTGTTCAAACTCCTGTTCAAGGAGATCCTGCAGCCGAGTAGCTCGCACAAGGCGATGTTCATCATCGCCCCGTTGCTGACCCTGGCACCTGCATTTGCCGCGTGGTCGGTGGTGCCGTTCGATGCGAAGCTGGTGTTGTCCAACGCCAACGTCGGTCTGCTGTATCTGCTGGCGATGACCTCGCTGGGCGTGTACGGCATCATCCTCGCTGGCTGGGCCTCCAACTCCAAGTACGCCTTCCTGGGTGCGATGCGCTCGGCCGCGCAGGTGGTCAGCTACGAAATCGCGATGGGCTTTGCGCTGGTCGGCGTCATGATCGCTTCCGGCAGCGTCAACCTCAGCCAGATCGTGTTTGCGCAAGCGGGTAATTCCGGCTTCTTCGACTGGTTCCTGATTCCGCTGTTCCCCTTGTTCATCGTGTACTGGGTCTCCGGCGTTGCCGAAACCAATCGCGCGCCGTTCGACGTGGTGGAAGGCGAATCGGAAATCGTCGCCGGCCACATGGTGGAATATTCGGGCGGTGCATTCGCACTGTTCTTCCTGGCCGAATACGCCAACATGATCCTGGTCAGCTTCCTGATCTCGATCTTCTTCCTGGGCGGCTGGCTGAGCCCGATCCAGGGTTGGGTCACAGCGGATATTTCGCCGTGGGTCAATTGGGTGTGGACTGGCGGTTGGCCGTGGCTGCTGATGAAGGTGTTCTTCTTCGCCAGCGCCTACATCTGGTTCCGTGCCAGTTTCCCGCGCTACCGCTACGACCAGATCATGCGTCTGGGCTGGAAGGTGTTCATTCCGCTCACGATCGTGTGGATCGCAGTGACGGCGTTGATGGTGTTTTACGGCGTGATCCAGAAGGGCGTGTAACTGATGAACAAGATCACCCATTACTTCAAGAGCTTGCTCCTGCTCGAACTGCTCGGAGGCTTGTGGCTGACGTTGAAATACACGTTCAAGCCCAAGTACACCGTGCTGTATCCGATGGAGAAGTTTCCGCAGTCGCCGCGTTTCCGTGGCCTGCATGCGCTGCGCCGCTACCCCAACGGCGAAGAGCGCTGCATCGCCTGCAAACTGTGCGAAGCGGTGTGCCCGGCGCTGGCAATCACCATCGATTCGGCCAAGCGCGAAGACGGTAGTCGCCGCACGACGCGTTACGACATCGACCTGTTCAAGTGCATCTTCTGCGGTTTCTGTGAGGAAAGCTGCCCGGTGGACTCGATCGTCGAGACGCACATCCTCGAGTATCACTTCGAGAAGCGTGGCGAAAACATTATCAACAAGCCGCAGCTGCTGGCGATCGGAGACCGGTTAGAAACCGAGATCGCCGAGCGTCGCGCTGCCGATGCCGCCTTCCGTTGAGGTCATGATGGACTGGGTCTCTATTGCTTTTTACGCCTTCTCCGCCGTCGCGGTCGTGTCCGCCGGTGCGGTGATCAGCGTGCGCAACCCGGTGTACGCCGTGTTGTGCCTGATCCTCACCTTCTTCTCGATGGCCTGTATCTGGCTGCTGGTCGGTGCCGAGTTCCTTGGCGTCACCCTGGTGCTGGTCTACGTCGGCGCGGTGATGGTGTTGTTCCTGTTCGTGGTGATGATGCTGGACATCGACACCAGTCGGCTGCGCGAGGGCTGGGTCAAGTACATGCCGCTGGGCGTGATCGTTGCGGTGGCGATGCTGGCGCAGATGGTCACCTTGATCGGGGTCAAGTCGCGCACTGCCACGCCGTTTCCGGTCGACAATGCAGCAGCGCAGGCTGCCGACAGCTCGAACCTGACCTGGCTGGCCAAGAGCCTGTACACCGAGTTCCTGCTGCCGTTCGAATTTGCCGCGGTGATTCTGACCGTGGCGGTAGTGGCTGCGGTGATGCTGACCCTGCGCAAGCGCACCGGCATCAAGCTGCAGAACGCCGGCGAGCAGTCGCGAGTGAAGGCTGGCGACCGTTTGCGCATGGTCAAAATGGCGGTTGAAAAGCCGGTACAGGTTGCGCCGCAGAGTGACGCGGCCGACGGACAGGAGGCGAAGTCTTGATTACCTTGGGCCACCTGCTGGGACTGGGCGCGGTGCTGTTCTGCATCTCCCTGGCCGGCATCTTCCTCAACCGCAAGAACGTCATCGTGTTGCTGATGTCGATCGAGTTGATGCTGCTGTCGGTCAACGTCAACTTCATCGCGTTCTCGCGCGAGCTTGGCGATACCGCCGGTCAGTTGTTCGTGTTCTTCATCCTGACCGTTGCCGCCGCAGAGGCCGCCATCGGTCTTGCGATCCTGGTGACTCTGTTCCGTACGCGCCGCACGATCAATGTGGCCGAAGTCGACACGTTGAAGGGCTGACCCGTAGATGGAAATCACTCTCTCCAAGAGTCTGCTGATCGCAGTGGTGCTTGCACCGCTGGTCGGCAGCATCATCGCCGGCCTGTTCGGTCGTCAGGTGGGGCGCAAGGGCGCGCAGTACGTCACCATCCTCGGCGTGGCGGTCAGCTGTGTGTTGTCGTGCCTGACCCTGTATCAATTGGTGGAGCAGGGCGCCAGCCCGTTCAACCAGAACCTGTATACCTTCTTCGACGTCGGCAATTACTCCGCGCATGTCGGCTTCATGGTCGATCGCCTGACCGCGATGATGATGGTGGTGGTGACCTTCGTGTCGCTGCTGGTGCACATCTACACCATCGGCTACATGGAGGAAGACCCGGGTTACCAGCGCTTCTTCAGCTACATCTCGTTGTTCACCTTCTCCATGCTGACGCTGGTGATGAGCAACAACTTCCTGCAGCTGTTCTTCGGCTGGGAAGCGGTGGGTCTGGTGTCGTACCTGCTGATCGGGTTCTGGTTCAAGCGCCCGACCGCCGTGTTCGCCAACATGAAGGCCTTCCTGGTCAATCGCGTCGGCGACTTCGGCTTCATCCTCGGCATTGCCGGCGTGTTGTTGTGGTTCGGTTCGCTGGATTACTCCACCGTGTTTGCCAACGCGACCACCATGGCCGGTGCCAAGGTGCAGCTGTTCGCAGGCCACGAGTGGAGCGTGATGACGCTGATCTGCATCTGCCTGTTCATCGGTGCGATGGGCAAGTCGGCGCAGGTGCCGCTGCATGTGTGGTTGCCGGACTCGATGGAAGGCCCGACCCCGATCTCGGCGCTGATCCACGCTGCCACGATGGTCACCGCCGGCATCTTCATGGTGGCGCGTATGTCGCCGCTGTTCGAGCTGTCCGAAACCGCGCTGAACTTCATCCTGTTCATCGGTGCGACCACGGCCTTCTTCACCGGCCTGATCGGCATCGTGCAGAACGACATCAAGCGCGTGGTCGCGTACTCGACGCTGTCCCAGCTCGGCTACATGACCGTGGCGCTGGGCGTGTCGGCCTATTCGGCCGCCGTGTTCCACCTGATGACGCATGCCTTCTTCAAGGCGCTGCTGTTCCTGGCGGCCGGCTCGGTCATCATCGGCATGCACCACGAGCAGGACATGCGCAAGATGGGCGGCCTGCGCAAGTACATGAAGGTGACTTACTGGACCAGCGTGATCGGGACCCTGGCGCTGGTCGGTACGCCGTTCTTCTCCGGGTTCTACTCGAAGGACACCATCATCGAAGCGGCTGCGCATCACGCACATGAGTCGCATAGCTGGATCGCGACCTATGGCTACTGGGCCGTGCTCGGCGGCGTGCTGGTCACCAGCTTCTACAGCTTCCGCCTGCTGTTCCTGACCTTCCACGGCAAGGAACGTTTCCGCGATGCCCATGCGCACGATGCGCATGCACACCACGACAGCGCGCACACCGATGCCGAGGCGCAGGTCCACGCGCACGACAGTCATGCGCACGACGCACATGCACACGACGCACATGCACACGATACGCACGGCCACGACGACCACGGTCATGGCCACCATGGTGCGCACGAGCCGCACGAATCCAAGTGGGTGGTGACGCTGCCGTTGATCCTGCTGGCGATCCCGTCGGTGGCGATCGGCTTCTTCACCATCGGCCCGATGTTGTTCGGCACCGATTGGCAGGGCCATCACCCCGCGCACGCGCTCAAAGGGCAGGCCGTGTCGTTCTTCACCGGCATCGTCGACTTCTACGACCCGGCACGCGATACCGTCGGTGCGCTGGCCGAAGAATTCCACGGCCCGGTCGCGTTCGCGTTGCACGGCATGATGGCGGCGCCGTTCTTCCTGACGGTCGCCGGTCTGTTGCTCGCTGCGCTGTTCTATCTGTGGAAGCCCGACCTGGCCACCAAGTCGCGCAAGGCGTTCGCGCCGATCGTGTGGCTGCTGGAAAACAAATACGGCTTCGACAAGCTGTGGATCAATGGCTTCGCCGGTGGCGGTGTTGTCCTTGGCAAGGCGTCACGCGCCATCGATACCCATGTGGTCGACGGTGTCGTCGTCAATGGTTCTGCCCGACTGATCGACCTGGCTGCAAATCTGCTGCGTCGCACGCAATCCGGTTTCCTCTATCACTACGCCTTCGCAATGATCATCGGTTTGATCGCCTTGTTGGCGGTACTGATGCATTTCTGGCGTTGACCTGTACGGAATAAGAAAACGTGTCGAACTGGCCTTTACTGTCTATCTTGATCTGGCTGCCGATTATCGGTGGCGCCCTGATCCTTGCGTTGCGCAACGCCGAGACTGCCCGCTGGGCATCCCTGGCGGTGGCGGTGGCGACCTTTGTGCTGAGTCTGCCGCTGCTGGGCTACGACACGGCCAATGACGCGATGCAGTTCATCGAACTGCACGCCTGGATTCCGGCCTACAACATCGGCTACAACCTGGGCGTGGATGGCATCGCGGTCGCGTTGATCGTGCTGACCACGCTGGTGACCGTACTGGCCCTGATCGGCGCCTGGCGCTCGATCGACAAGCGCGTCAATCAGTACGTCGCCGCGTTCCTGATTCTGGAAGGCGTCACGGTCGGTATCTTCGCTGCCACCGACGCGATGCTGTTCTATGTCTTCTTCGAAGCCATGCTGATCCCGATGTTCCTGATCATCGGCGTCTGGGGCGGTCCGCGGCGTATCTACGCGGCGATGAAGTTCTTCCTCTACACCTTCCTCGGCTCGGTGCTGATGCTGGTGGGTCTGGTCTACCTGTACCTGAAGGGCGGCAGCTTCCAGCTCGCCGACCTGTATGCGCTGCAGCTGACCGCCAAGGAGCAGACCTGGATCTTCTTCGCGTTCCTGATCGCGTTCGCGGTCAAGGTGCCGATGTTCCCGGTGCACACCTGGTTGCCGGATGCGCACGTGGAAGCACCGACGGCCGGTTCGGTGATCCTGGCGGCGATTGCGTTGAAGATCGGTGGCTACGGCTTCCTGCGCTTCAATCTGCCCATCGTTCCCGATGCCAGCCATGAGTTCGCGTGGCTGGTGATCACGCTGTCGCTGATCGCGGTGATCTACGTCGGCCTGGTGGCATTGGTGCAGGACGACATGAAGAAGCTGGTGGCGTATTCGTCCATCGCGCACATGGGTTTCGTCACCCTCGGCACCTTCATCGCCTTCACCCTGGTGCGCGAGTACGGCAGCACCGATGCGGCTCGCCTGGGCCTGCAGGGCGCGATGGTGCAGATGATTTCGCACGGCTTCGTGTCCGGCGCGATGTTCTCCTGCATCGGTGTGCTGTACGACCGCATGCACACGCGTCGCATCGCCGACTACGGCGGCGTGGTCAATGTGATGCCGTGGTTCGCCACTTTCTCCATGTTGTTCTTCATGGCGAACGCCGGCTTGCCGGGCACCAGTGGTTTTGTCGGTGAATTCATGGTGATCCTGGCCAGCTTCCAGAAGCACCCGCTGGTTGCCTTCGCTGCTGCCACGACGTTGGTGATCACCGCTGCCTACACACTGTGGCTCTACAAGCGCGTGTTCTTCGGCGAAGTGGCCAACGCACACGTGGCCGAGCTGAAGGACATCAATGGCCGCGAAGCATTCGTGCTGGGGGTCTTCGCCGCTGGCGTGCTGGCCCTGGGCCTGTACCCGAAGCCGCTGACCGATCTGATGGAACCCTCGATCGCCAAGCTGGCTACCCAGATTGCCGCGACCAAGCTCTGACCGCTTGCCGTACGTTTTGATTTCCAGGATTTAATGATGACCACGCCAACGCTCGCGCCGTTGACCACCGCTGACCTGGCTCCGCTTGTACCGGAGTTGGTGCTGATTGGCGGCGCCTTCGCACTGCTGATGCTCGACCTGTTCGTGAGCCAGCGGAACAAGGTCTGGACCCACCTGTTCTCCGTCGCTGTTCTTGCCGTGGTGCTCGTGTTGTTGGCGACCGGCACGGGCGGGCAGGGCGATATCTTCAACGGCATGTTCGTTCGCGACACTGCGGCTGATGTCATGAAGACCGTGATCGTGCTGGTCAGCGGACTGAGCTTGGTCTATGGCTGGACTTACTTGCGCGAACGCAATCTCTACCAGGGCGAAATTCCGGTATTGGTGCTGTTCGCCACCGCCGGCATGATGTTGCTGGCGTCGGCCGGCAGCCTATTGATGGTCTATCTGGGTCTGGAGTTGCTGGCGCTGTGCTCCTACGCACTGGTCGCTTCCAACCGCGACAATGGCCTGGCTACCGAAGCGGCGATGAAATACTTCGTGCTCGGGTCACTGGCATCGGGCTTGCTGTTGTACGGCATGTCGCTGGTGTACGGCGCTACCGGTACGCTCAGCCTGGCCGGCATCCACGACGCGATCGAAGGCTCCAACGAGCGCACGTTGCTGCTCACCGGCACCATCTTCATGATCGCCGGCGTCGCCTTCAAACTGGGCGCTGCGCCATTCCACATGTGGTTGCCCGACGTATATCAGGGTGCGCCTGCGCCGATCGCATTGTTCATCAGCTCGGCGCCCAAGCTTGCGGCATTCGGTATGGCGTATCGCCTGCTGGAAGTCGGTATGGGTCCGTTGTCTCCGCAATGGCATCTGCTGATCGGCGGTCTGTCGGCTGTGTCGTTGGTCGTCGGCAACCTAATGGCCATTGCGCAGAGCAACCTCAAGCGCATGCTCGCGTATTCGACCGTCTCGCACATCGGCTTCTTGCTGATGGGCGTGGCAGGTGGCGGCGAAGAAGGCTATGCAGCTGCGATGTTTTACGCGGTCAGCTACACCATCATGTCCACTGCTTCGTTCGGCGCCATCATTGCGCTGTCGCGTAATGGGTTTGAAGCGGAGAACATCGACGACTTCAAGGGACTCAACGCGCGCAATCCGTGGATGGCTGGCCTGGTGCTATGCATCATGGCGTCGTTGGCAGGTATCCCGCCGTTCCTGGGTTTCTGGACCAAGCTGGCAGTACTGGGCGCGGCAGTGAAGGGCGACATGCTGTGGCTGGCCCTGGTCGGTGTGATCTGTGCGGTGATCGGTGCGTACTACTACCTGCGTGTCATCAAGGTCATGTACTTCGACGAGCCGGTAGGCGAGCCGTTGCCGGCCAATAACGATCGCGTGCTGGGCACTGTGCTCGGCGTCAACGCGCTGGCCCTGCTTGCACTTGGTCTGGCCTGGAGCCCGATCATGGTGTGGTGCCAGCGCGCATTCGCCGGTCTCGCGTAAGACCGCTGCGTCAGCGCGACGTCTTGCGATGCCACATCCTCTGTGTGGCATCGCACTGAAATAAAACTGTGCTGAGTGTTTCGTTTTTGTTGCATTGCGGGTATCATTCGCCGCGACGTTGAACAGCCGCCACGCTGTTCAACAGATGAAAAACTAGGGCTTGCAATTTTCGCTCAAGTTCTTCATAATTCCGCTTCTGCTGCGGGGTGGAGCAGTCTGGCAGCTCGTCGGGCTCATAACCCGAAGGTCGCAGGTTCAAATCCTGCCCCCGCTACCAAGTTTCGAATTGTTGCTTCATCGCAGTAATTCAGCTTCTTGGATCGTAAAGGCGCATGTTCCCGTCTTTACGCCGACCCTGAGAGGTCGGGCTTTTTTCACGCAAGGGGCCCATCGGGCCCCTTGTTTTTTCCGGAACCGGAAAGTTTGCTGCCGGTTGCCGGGGTTCTACTGGCAATCATCTGATCAGGGCAGTCTGTGAGCGAAAAAGCGACTGAAATCGCGAATCTGCTGAGTCCAACGGTTGAGTCCTTGGGCTTGGAACTGCTGGGCGTGGAATATCTTCCCGCTCCAGGTGGCGCCACGTTGCGCCTGTATATCGATGTGCCGCTGGCCGAACAGCCCGCGCGCGTCATCAACGTCGACGATTGCGAGCGCGTGAGCCGTGAAGTCTCGGCCCAGCTCGACGTCGAAGATCCGATCAGCGGCAACTACACCCTGGAGGTGTCTTCGCCGGGTGTGGATCGTCCGCTGTTCACGCTGGAACAGTTCGCGCGCCATACCGGCGAATCCGCAAAGATTGTCTTGAAGCTGGCGCAGGATGGTCGGCGTCGTTTCCAGGGCGAGATTCTGCGGATCGATGCCGAGGCTGGCGCCGTGGTGTTTGCCGTCGACGGCAAGGACGTGCAGATCGACTTCGATAACATCGACAAGGCGCGCATCCTGCCGGATTGGGTCGCTTTGGGCCTGGCACCGCAGAAACCGAATAAGCCCGGCCCGAAAAAACCCGGGCACGAGAAGAAGAAACCATCCAACGAGTCGGCGGCTGGTAAGCCGCGCGCGGAGTGACGAAATGAGCAAGGAACTTTTGCTGGTAGTGGATGCGGTTGCCAACGAAAAAGGCGTGCCGCGCGAAGTGATCTTCGATGCGATCGAGGCCGCGCTGGCTTCCGCAGCGAAGAAGCGCTATCCCGACCAGGACGTGCTGGCCCGCGTCACCATCGATCACAAGGACGGTACCTACGAAACCTACCGTCGTTGGGAAGTGGTTGCCGATGATGTGGTGATGGAATCCCCTGACCGCCAGGTGCGTCTGATGGATGCCATCGACGAAGCCGACGGCGTGGATGTGGGCGACTACATCGAAGAACAGATTGAAAACCCCGACTTCGGCCGTATCGCTGCGCAGGCTGCCAAGCAGGTGATCGTGCAGCGTGTGCGCGAAGCCGAGCGTCAGCAGGTGGTGGACGCGTGGAAGGATCGCGTTGGTGAGTTGATCACCGGTGTGGTCAAGCGCGCCGAACGCGGCAATATCTTTGTCGATCTGGGCGGTAATGCCGAAGCCTTCATTCCGAAGGACAAGGGCATTCCGCGCGATGTGCTGCGCCCGGGCGACCGCGTCCGCGGTTATCTGGCCGAGGTGCGTTCCGAGCCGCGTGGCCCGCAGCTGTTCATCAGCCGCGCCGCACCCGAATTCATGATCGAGCTGTTCAAGCTCGAAGTGCCGGAAGTGGGCCAGGGCCTGGTCGAGATCAAGGCCTGCGCACGCGATCCGGGCGACCGGGCCAAGATCGCGGTGATCGCGCACGACGCCCGCACCGATCCCATCGGCGCGTGCATCGGTATGCGGGGTTCGCGCGTCCAGGCAGTGTCCAACGAGCTCAATGGCGAGCGTGTGGACATCGTGTTGTGGAACGAGAACCCGGCCAACTTCGTCATCAACGCAATGGCGCCTGCGGAAGTGCAGTCGATCATCGTCGATGAAGACAAGCACTCGATGGACCTGGCCGTGGCAGAAGACCGCCTTGCCCAGGCAATCGGCAAGGGCGGCCAGAACGTGCGTCTGGCCAGCCGCCTGACCGGTTGGCAGCTCAACGTGATGACCGCTGATCAGGTGGCCGCCAAGTCCGAGGCCGAGCAGGCAGCGGCACGCCAGCTGTTCATGGATCGTCTGGAAGTGGACGAAGAAATCTCCGCGATCCTGGTGTCCGAAGGCTTCAACACGGTCGAAGAAATTGCCTACGTCCCGGTCGGCGAGTTGTTGGCGGTGGAAGGCTTCGACGAAGACATCGTCGAAGAGTTGCGTGCCCGTGCCCGCGATGCGCTGCTCAATGCAGCGCTGGCCGAGGAAGAAGGCCTGGAAGGAACTCAGCCCACCGAGGACCTGCTGGCGCTGGAGGGGATGGACGAGGAGACGGCCTTTGCTCTGGCCGAGCACGGCGTGCGTACCAGCGAGGACTTGTCCGATCTGGCCGCGGACGAGATCGTCGACTTCGGCATCGAGGGCATGACCCAGGAGCGCGCCGCGGCGCTGATCCTGGCAGCCCGCGCCGAGGAGATCGCCCGTTTGGAGCGCGGCGAATGAGCCGGCAATGAACCGCGCCCTGACCCCATCAGGGCTTAGAATCAGCGTTTCCCTTGCTCTGGGCGAGGGGGCGCCAACCAGATCATAGGATCCGAATGTCGCAGCAAACCACCATCCGCAAGCTTGCCGAACTGGTCAATACGCCGGTCGATAAACTGCTGGTTCAACTGGCCGAGGCCGGAATGAAGTTCAGCGGTCCCGACCAGGTCGTGACCAGCACCGAGAAGATGAAACTGCTTGGCTTCCTGCGTCGCACGCATGGCAAGGCCGACACGCCCGCCGAAGCGGCGAGCGAGGCAGCCAAGAAGATCACGCTCAATCGGCGCAAGCTGCAGGAAGTCACGGTCAACGCCGGCCGCACCAAGACCACGGTCAACGTGGAAGTGCGGCAGAAGCGCACCTACGTGAAGTCCGAAAACGAAGGCGGCGGCCGTGCCGCGCCGATGACGCCGGACGAAGAGCGCGCCGACATCCTGCGCAAGCTCGAGGAGTCGCGTAAGCGCAACCTCGACGAGCAGCAGCGTCTGGCCGAAAGCGACCGCGTGCGCGACGAAGCAATCCAGCGCAAGCGCGACGAAGAGCAGGCCGCCAAGGACCGCGTAGAGGCCGAGCGCAAGGCTGCCGAGGAGGCCGCTGCGGCTGCCAGTGCGCCGGCCCCGGTTGCTGCTGCCCCGACGACGCCGTCTGCCGCAGCGCCTGCTGCACGTGCACCGTCGTCGCCGTCTTCCGCACCGCGTCCTTCGCGTCCAGGTGGCGCATCGCCTGCCTCGCGTCCGGCCACGCCTGCTCGTCCGGACGACCGCAACAACGCCGCCAAACACAAGACGCGCGGTTCGCACGTCATGGTGGCTGGCGTCGAAGACGACGATGCGACCAAGCGCTTTGCCGGTCAGCTGCACCTGTCTGCGGCCGATCGTGCGCGTCGTTCCAACGTGCGTGGCAAGCCGACCGGCCGTCCCGGTTCGTCGTCGTCGCGCCGTGGCAACGATGGCGGTCGCGGCAGCAACCAGAGCAATAGTGGCCCGCACGGGTTCGAGCGTCCGACCGCACCGGTGGTGCGTGAAGTGGCGATCGGCGAGACCATCACCGTGGCCGACCTGGCGCAGAAGCTAGCGCTCAAGGGCGGCGACGTGGTCAAGGCGCTGTTCAAGATGGGCGTCATGGCGACCATCACCCAGAGTATCGATCACGACACCGCTGCGCTGGTGACCGAAGAACTCGGCCATAAGGCCGTGCGTGCCGACAATGCCGACTTCGAGGACGCGCTGCTGGCGCATGCCGAAGACGCGCAGGGCGACACCACCTCGCGTCCGCCGGTGGTCACCATCATGGGTCACGTCGATCACGGCAAGACCTCGCTGCTGGATTACATCCGTCGCACCAAGATCGCCTCGGGCGAAGCCGGCGGCATTACCCAGCACATCGGTGCCTATCACGTCGAAACCAATCGTGGCGTCATCAGCTTCCTGGATACACCCGGCCATGCCGCGTTTACCTCGATGCGTGCCCGTGGTGCCAAGATCACCGACATCGTGGTGCTGGTGGTTGCAGCCGACGATGGCGTGATGCCGCAGACCAAGGAAGCGGTCGCGCATGCCAAGGCGGCAGGCGTTCCATTGATCGTGGCGGTCAACAAGATCGATAAGACCGGCGCCGATCCGCTGCGGGTCAAGAACGAGCTGCTGGCCGAAAACGTGGTGGCCGAAGAGTTCGGCGGCGATACCCAGTTCATCGAAGTGTCGGCCAAGGTCGGTACCGGTGTGGACACGCTGCTGGACGCGATTTCGCTGCAGGCCGAAGTGCTGGAACTCAAGGCAGTGGCCGACGGCCGCGCCAGTGGTACCGTGATCGAATCGTCGCTGGACAAGGGCCGCGGCCCGGTCGCGACGGTACTGGTGCAGCAGGGCGCGCTGAAGCGTGGCGACTACCTGGTGTGCGGCATTCAGTACGGCCGCGTGCGTGCACTGTTCGACGAAACCGGCCATCAGCCGGCCTCGGCGGGCCCGTCGATCCCGGTGCAGGTGCTCGGCCTGTCCGGCGTGCCGGAAGCCGGCGATGACTTCGTGGTCGTCGACGACGAGCGTCTGGCCAAGGACGTGGCGCAGCAGCGCGAAACCAAGCGCCGCGAATCGCGTCTGGTCGCCTCGGCCACCAACCGCATGGAAGACATCCTGGCCCAGATGGGCAAGGGCGAGGGTCAGCAGGTGTTGAACCTGGTGATCAAGGCCGACGTGCAGGGTTCGGTGGAAGCGCTCAAGCAGTCGCTGGTGGCCTTGTCCAACGACGACATCCGCATCAACGTGATCCACTCCGGCGTGGGCGGCATCACCGAGTCCGATGCCAATTCGGCAGCGGCCTCCAAGGCCACCATCATCGGCTTCAACGTGCGTGCAGATGCATCGGCGCGCAAGATCGTCGAATCCAACGGTATCGATCTGCGTTACTTCTCGATCATCTATGACGTGATCGACCAGGTGAAGCAGGTGGCCTCCGGTCTGCTCGGCGTGGAAATCCGCGAAGAGATCATCGGTATCGCGCAGGTCCGCGACGTGTTCCGCAGCTCGAAGTTCGGCGCGGTTGCCGGCTGCATGATCATCGAAGGCGTGGTCAAGCGCAGCAAGCCGATCCGCGTGCTCCGCGACAGCGTCGTGGTGTTCGAAGGCGAGCTGGAATCGCTGCGTCGCTTCAAGGAAAACGTCGACGAAGTGCGCAACGGGACCGAATGCGGTATCGGTGTGAAGGCTTACAACGACGTCAAGGCTGGCGACCAGATCGAGTGCTTCGAGCGTATCGAAGTCGCCCGTACGCTGTAACGGCTGACGGGGCCTGCGGGCCCCGGACTCCGCCCTGCGGAGTTGTCCAACGCAGGTTCTGCAAGGCGAGGGCGGCATGGCCGCCCGCGTTTGTTTTTGGCTTCGGTGCCGACTGGCCCTCCGAATCAACAAGGTCCACGACCATGGCAACCAAATCATTCCATCGCACCGACCGCGTGTCTGCGCAGGTGCGTCGCGACCTCGGCACGATCGTGCACGCGGCCGTGCGCGACCACGGCTTGCCGTCGGTCAGCGTTTCCGACGTCGAAATCAGCCGCGACCTGGCGCATGCCAAGGTGTTCGTCACCGCGCTGCAGCAGGAACGTTCGGCCGAAGCGGTCAAGGGACTCAAGGAAATCGCCGGGCAGCTGCGCACGCAGCTGGCGCGCGCAATGAAGCTGCGCCACGTGCCCGAGCTGCATTTCCATTACGACGATTCGGTCGATCGTGGCGAACGCATCGACAATCTGCTGCGTGACCTGGACGACGTCGGCCCCGAGGCCACGTCCAGCGACGAAGACGCCGAACAGCGCTGAGCGCTGTCACGGCCTGCCGCCTCTGCTTCGGCCCTGATTCCCGCGGGCCCGCACAGCGCCCGATTCGAGCACCGATCTTTTGAAACCCCGCATCGTCTACCGCCCGTTGCACGGCATCCTGTTGCTGGACAAGCCGGCCGGGCTCAGTTCCAACAACGCATTGCAGGCCGCGCGCCGGTTATTGCGCGCAGAGAAGGGTGGCCATACCGGTAGCCTGGATCCGCTGGCCACGGGCCTGCTACCGCTGTGCTTTGGCGAAGCGACCAAGATCGCCGGACTGCTGCTTGGGTCGGCCAAGGCTTACGACGCCCAGATCGTGTTGGGCGTCACCACCGATACCGACGATGCCGACGGCGAGCCGCTGCGTGAACGTGCGGTGCCCGACGTGAGCGAGGCCGATCTACAGGCGGCGCTGGCGCCCTTCATCGGCCGCATCCAGCAGCAGGCACCGATCTATTCCGCGCTTAAACAGGGCGGCGAGCCGCTCTATGCCAAGGCCAGGCGCGGCGAAGCCATCGAGGCGCCGGTACGTGAGGTTCAGGTGCAGGCGATCGAGGTGTTGGGCTACTGCGCGCCGCGTCTGCAACTGCGCGTGACCTGCGGCTCGGGGACGTATATCCGCAGCCTAGCGCGCGATCTCGGCGAAGTGCTGGGCTGCGGCGCGCATATCGCCTCGTTGCGTCGGCTCTGGGTGGAGCCCTTTCGCGATCGGCAAATGATCACGCTGGAGGCGTTGACGACAGCGCTGGAGGCAGGCGCAGAAGCGCAGTCATTGTTACTGCCGATCGAGGCTGGTCTGGCCGATTTTGCGCGGATCGTGCTCGATGAGACCCTCGCCGCGCGTTTTCGCATGGGCCAGCGCTTGCGCGATACCGCATTCCCGACTGGCCAGGTGGCCGTGTTCGGACCGGACGGAAGCCCCTCAGGCCTAGGCGTGGTGGATGCGGACGGGCGCTTGTCGCCACAGCGATTGTTCAATGGACTGAACGGGATTTCAGTCTGTTAAGATTTTGTCAACTTGTTCCCTGGGCCGCGCAACGGTACAATTTCGCGGCCCCGCTCGGGGCACCTCAGCGCCAAGCGCGCTCATCCCAAGCAAACGGCGAGTCCGACGGTGCGTCATGCACGTTCCTGTCGACCACGCATCTATCGAGAAAACATCATGTCTGTCGACACCCAGAAAGTTATTGAAGACAACAAGCGCAGCGCCCAGGACACCGGTTCGCCGGAAGTGCAGGTCGCTCTGCTGACCGCACGTATCGAGCTGCTAACCGGTCACTTCAAGACCCACAAGAAGGATCACCACAGCCGTCGTGGTCTGCTGCAGATGGTCAACCGTCGCCGCAGCCTGCTCGACTACCTGAAGAAGAAGGACAACGAGCGTTACAAGTCCTTGATCGAGAAGCTCGGCCTGCGCCGCTAATCGAGTCCTACCGCCGCGGCGCAGCGATGCGCCGCGGTTTTGTTTTGGTCATCGCACTCCGTTTTTCGCAACACGCAATCTTGGGCCGGAGCCTCCCGGCCGCCCGTTCTCGGCATGGGTCGACGACGGTCCAACGCAGACAGCAACACCTAAGGGAAAAAACCTCCGTGGCAAAAATCACCAAAACCTTCCAGTACGGCAAGCACACCGTCACCCTTGAGACGGGCGAAATCGCTCGCCAGGCAGGCGGTGCCGTCATCGTTAAGTTCGACGACACCGTACTGCTGGTCACCGCCGTCGCCGCCAAAAGCGCGCGCGAAGGGCAGGACTTCTTTCCTCTGACGGTTGATTATCAGGAGAAGTTCTACGCCGGCGGCCGCATCCCGGGCGGCTTCTTCAAGCGCGAAGGACGCGCGACCGAGAAGGAAACGTTGATCTCGCGCCTGATCGATCGCCCGATCCGTCCGCTGTTCCCGGAGGACTACAAGAACGAAGTGCAGATCATCGCCACCGTGATGTCGATGAACCCGGACATCGACGGCGATATCGCTGCGCTGATCGGCGCATCGGCCGCGTTGTCGCTGGCCGGCACCCCGTTCAACGGCCCGATCGCTGCGGCGAAGGTCGGTTACAAGAATGGCGAATACATCCTCAACCCGACCGTGACCGAGCTGAAGGATTCTCAGCTCGAGCTGGTCGTGGCCGGTACCGCCAATGCGGTGCTGATGGTCGAGTCCGAAGCCGAACTGCTGTCAGAAGAAGTGATGCTGGGCGCGGTGACGTTCGGCCATCGCGAAATGCAGAAAGTCATCAACATCATCAACGAGCTGACCGTCGAGGCCGGCACCAAGCCGTCCGATTGGGTCGCTCCGGCGAAGAACGACGGCATGATCGCCGCACTGAAGGAAGCAGTGGGCGACCAGCTCGCTTCGGCGTTCCAGGTGCGCGATAAGCTGCAGCGTCGCGATGCGATTTCGGCGATCAAGAAGGATGTGCTGGGTGCGCTGGCGCCGCGCGCCACGATCGAAGGCTGGGCTGCCGGTGATCTGTCGAAGGAATTCGGCGAGCTGGAATACCAGACCATGCGTGGCTCGGTGCTGAGCACCAAGGTGCGTATCGACGGCCGTGCATTGGATACGGTGCGTCCGATCAGCGCCAAGGCTGGCGTGTTGCCGCGTACCCATGGTTCGGCACTGTTCACCCGCGGCGAGACGCAGGCGATCGTGATCACCACGCTGGGTACCGCACGCGACGGGCAGGTCATCGACGCCGTCTCGGGCGAGTACAAAGAAAACTTCCTGTTCCATTACAACTTCCCTCCGTATTCGGTGGGCGAGTGCGGTCGTTTCGGTGCGCCGAAGCGTCGCGAAATCGGTCACGGCCGTCTGGCCAAGCGCGGCGTGCTGGCGGTGATGCCGAGCCTGGAAGAATTCCCGTACACCATTCGCGTGGTCTCGGAAATCACCGAGTCCAACGGTTCGTCTTCGATGGCATCGGTCTGCGGTAGCTCGCTGGCGCTGATGGACGCCGGTGTGCCGATCAAGGCACCGGTCGCCGGTATCGCGATGGGTCTGGTCAAGGAAGGCAACGACTTCGTCGTGCTCTCCGACATCCTGGGTGACGAAGATCACCTCGGCGACATGGACTTCAAGGTGGCCGGTACTGCCGAAGGCGTGTCCGCGCTGCAGATGGACATCAAGATCGAAGGCATCACCGAAGAGATCATGAAGCAGGCATTGCAGCAGGCCAAGGCCGGCCGTCTGCACATCCTCGGCGAGATGGCGCATGCGCTGACCACGCCGCGTCAGGAACTGAGCGATTACGCGCCGCGTCTGCTGACCATCAAGATCCACCCGGACAAGATCCGCGAAGTGATCGGCAAGGGTGGCTCGACCATCCAGGCCATCACCAAGGAAACCGGCACGCAGATCGACATCCAGGACGACGGCACGATCATCATCGCCTCGGTCAACGCCATTGCTGCGCAAGCTGCGAAGTCGCGCATCGAGCAGATCACCTCGGACGTGGAGCCGGGCCGCATCTACGAAGGCAAGGTCGCCAAGATCATGGACTTCGGTGCGTTCGTCACCATCCTGCCGGGCAAGGATGGCCTGGTGCACGTCTCGCAGATTTCCAGCGAGCGCGTGGAGAAGGTCGGCGACAAGTTGAAGGAAGGCGATCTGGTCCGCGTCAAGGTGCTGGAAGTGGACAAGCAGGGCCGCATCCGTCTGTCGATCAAGGCAGTGGAAGAAGGCGAAGGCGTTCCGGCTTCGGCCGAGTAACCGCTGCTGCCTAATGCGTCAGCTGTGATGCATGACGAAAAAGCGGGCTTCGGCCCGCTTTTTTGTTGTGTGCGATCACTGCTCGATTCCTTCTCCCATCGGGACAGTGTCCCCCTTCATGGGGGCGAAGGGG
This sequence comes from Xanthomonas prunicola, assembly GCF_002846205.1. GTDB lineage: Bacteria > Pseudomonadota > Gammaproteobacteria > Xanthomonadales > Xanthomonadaceae > Xanthomonas > Xanthomonas prunicola. The sequence continues at coordinate 46,254 of NZ_PHKV01000001.1, read as the reverse complement.
GCGCGCAGTGCCGGATGAAGGTGCGCCGCAGGGAGATATCACCGCCGCGACGGCCGAACGCGTCGCCACGCGCCAGCAGAAGTGAATCGATGGCGTCGCGCTCACCCCCCAAGCCTGTCTCCCGACGGGAGAGAGGCTTTACCGCTACAACCTATCCCTGCGGTTGCGGTGGCACAGGCTGCGTTTCCGGACGCGGCGGTACGACCAGCGGAAAGCCTGGGGGCATCGTGTGTTCTGCAGGCGTGATGCTGGGTGTCGGCAGTGGCGCTGTCGGTGGCGGCGCAACCACTGCCGCATCAGGACGCAGTTTCAGCAGTGCAGCCCAGTCGCGGCGATTGAAATCGCACAACTCTTCATGCGCTGGCGTGCACTCGCTGGCAATACCCAGGCTGTCTTCGTTCGGGTCCTGGCTGCTGTCCGATTGCGGCGTCGGCAACACCACGCGACCGGCGCGATCCAGCGGCATCTTGCGCATCATCACCGTGTTGAACACATTGCCGCCGATCAAGTACAGCGTGCGATCGCCGCCGACGTTGGCGGCCACCACCACGTCGCAATGCGATTGCCACGGCATCGGTGTGCTGCCGCCGAGCGCAGCCTTCAGGCCGGCATAACCCAGCGCGGCGCTGCGTCCGCGCAGCAGGCACAGCAGATCGCCCGGCGCGGGCTTTTCGACCGCCGGATCGGTGAATTGGTACGGGCCAGTGGCGCCGTCGTTGTAAGCGCTGCGGATGTAATCCAGATGGCGTGCGGAACGATGAAAACCGCTCAGCCCCGACTGCGTCATCACCCAGGAAATGAAAGCGGCCGACCATGGGTTGTCGATCAGAAACGCGCGGCAGTCGCTGGCGGTGTAGCGCGTGCCATCCACTGCCGCGCAGCTCGATGCGCCGGGGCGGCCGCCCATCGATGCAAGTGTGCCGCTGTCGCGCCAGTAGCCTGCAACGCGCTGCCAGGCGACCAGACCGTGGTCGGCGAGATAACCCGATTCGGCTTCGGTGACGCCCAGGCTGGCCACGCGACCCTTGGCATCGATAAACGGGCGCTGCCACAAACGGTGCTCATTGCAGGCATTACGCACGATGGCGATGGCAGCGGTGCTGGTGCCGAACCGTGGCGGGATATCGCACACTTCCGCAGCCGCAGCGCTGCTTCCAGCACCTGCCAGCAATAAGCAGAGCCACGGCCAAGGTTTTACGGTCATTGCAGATCCTGCACGGAAACAATCGCAGCAGGCTGCCAGAGCCGGCTGCGCGCACGCGTGAAATCAGCGTGTTGGCGGCGGGCCGAGTTTGAGCGACAGATCGACTGCCTGCACGTGCTTGGTGAGCCCACCAATCGAAATGCAGTCCACGCCGTCTTTGGCAATTACGCCAATGCCGGCCAGATCCACGCTGCCGGAGACTTCCAACGGGATGCGTCGTTCGGGTGGCAATGCGGCAACGATACGCACCGCTTCGCGGCGCATGGCTTGGTCGAAGTCGTCGATCAGGATGCGCGTACAGCCAACCTGCAGTGCCTCATGCAGTTGCTCCAGCGTTTCCACTTCGACCACCAGCGGCAGCTGCGGTTGCTGCGCGCGTGCGGCATGCACGGCAGCACTCAACGACCCGGCGGCACGGATGTGATTCTCCTTGAGCATCACCGTATCGAACAGACCGATGCGGTGATTGTCGCCACCGCCGCAGCGCACGGCGTATTTCTGCGCGGCGCGCAGGCCTGGCAGCGTCTTGCGCGTGTCCAGGATGCGCGCATGCGTCCCGGCCACCGCAGCCACATAGGCCGCAGTGGTGGTGGCCGTGGCAGACAGCGTCTGCATGAAATTGAGCGAAGTGCGTTCGGCACTGACCAGGCTACGGCTGCGCCCTTGCAGCAGCGCGAGCACCGTGCCGGCAGCCACGTGCTGGCCTTCGTGTACCTGCCAATCGATGTGCACTTGCGGGTCGAGCGCGCGGTGGGTGGCATCGAACCAGGGGCGGCCTGCGATCACCGCGTCCTGTTTGCACAGCAGGTACGCGCTGTCTGCCTGGTCGGGCAATAGCGCGGCGGTCACATCGCCGCTGCCGATGTCTTCGGCCAGGGCGCGCGCCACATCGGCTTCGATCGATTCGGCGGGCGGCGCGACCGGCACGTTGGTGTGCACCGGGAGGTTCACTTCTCGGGGAAGTCGGCGATGTGCGCGGTAGCGATAGCCTCTTCGGCCAGCAGCACCGGGATGCCGTCGTCGACGCGGAAAATCTGCTTGCGGTCGCGGGTGATCAGCGCTTCGCGCAGCGGTTGGGTTTGTGCGGCGCCGTCGGCGCGCTGCAGGGTTCCGCCGGCAATGGCGGCGTTGAGTGCTTCCAGGCCCTTGCCGTCGAGCAGCGAAAGCGGCTGGCGGGTGTCGGGCGAGCACAGCAGGTCGAGCAATTTGCGATCCATCGAAGTCTTGTCTTGCGTGGAGATTGGCTAGAATACGTCTTTACCGCAGGGCAGGGCCATGACCTCCAACCACTCCGCGCCGCTGGTCGGCATCGTGATGGGCTCCCGTTCGGATTGGGAGACCATGCAACACGCAGCTCAGAAGCTCGACGCGCTGGGCGTGCCGTACGAAGTCAAGGTGGTCTCGGCGCACCGTACCCCGGATGTGTTGTTCACCTACGCCGAGCAAGCCGGCGAGCGCGGCTTGCGCGCCATCATTGCCGGTGCCGGCGGCGCGGCGCATCTGCCGGGCATGCTGGCGGCCAAGACCGCCGTGCCGGTACTCGGCGTTCCGGTGCAGTCGAAGGCGCTCAACGGCATGGATTCGCTGTTGTCGATCGTGCAGATGCCAGCCGGCATTCCAGTGGCCACCTTTGCGATCGGCAATGCCGGTGCGGCCAATGCCGCCTTGTTCGCTGCAGCGATGCTGGCGCCGGAGCAGGCGCAGATCGGTCAGGCGCTGGCGCAGTTCCGCGCCAAGCAGACCGACGATGTGATGGCCAGCGACGACCCGCGCCAATGAGCACTGTCGGCATTCTCGGTGGCGGCCAGCTGGCGCGCATGCTGGTGCTGGCCGGTGCGCCGCTAGGCATACGCTTTGCGGTATTCGATCCGGCGGCCGACGCCTGTGCGGGGCAGGTGGCGCCGCTGCAGGTTGGTGCGTTCGACGATGCTGCGGCACTTGCCGCATTCGCCGAACAGGTGGATGTGATCACCTTCGACTTCGAGAACGTGCCGGCCACCAGCGCGCAGCAACTTGCCGCGCAGGTGCCGGTGTACCCGAGTCCGGCTGCGCTCGCAGTTGCGCAGGATCGGCTCACCGAAAAAACCTTGTTCCGGGAGCTCGGCATTCCGGTACCGGAGTTTGCCGCGATCGACGACCGGGCCGGCCTGGATGCAGCGCTCGCGCGTATCGGCACGCCGTGCGTGCTGAAGACGCGCCGCTTCGGCTATGACGGAAAGGGCCAGTTCCGCATCAAGACGCTCGCCGATGCCGATGCAGCGTGGGATGCACTCGGCGCGCAGGCAGCGCACGTCGGATTGATCGTGGAAGCCTTTGTGCCGTTTCAGCGCGAGGTGAGCGTGGTCGCGGTACGCGGGCGCAATGGTGAATTCCGCGCCTGGCCGTTGACCGAAAACTGGCACGTGGACGGTGTGCTGTCGGCCAGCCTGGCACCTGCAAGCGTGGATACGGCACTACAGGCCGTGGCGGAATCGCATGCACGTGCAATAGCGGAAAAGCTCGATTATGTCGGCGTGTTTGCGTTGGAACTGTTCGTGCGCGACGGTGAGCTGCTTGCCAACGAAATGGCGCCGCGCGTGCACAACTCCGGGCACTGGACCATCGAAGGTGCCGAGACCTCGCAGTTCGAAAATCATGTGCGCGCGGTGCTCGGTTTGCCGCTCGGCAGCACCGCGATGCGCGGGCATGCCTGCATGCTCAACTGGCTGGGCGCGATGCCGGACGCTGGCGCATTTTTGGCAGTGCCGGGCGGGCATTGGCACGACTACGGCAAGCAAGCGCGCGATGGTCGCAAGGTGGGGCACGCGACGCTGCGTGCGGAGACAACGCAGGCGCTTGCAGTGTCGGTGAGCGATGCAGGTGCGGCGTTGCTGCGCGATGCGCAAGTTCTGCCGGTGATTGCGCGCTTGAACGAAGGCTGATGCGGGCAGCGCATCGGCGGTGAGTCAGCGCTGTGTAAGGCGTTTCCCGCAATGACGCGCTGGTGCCGGGTTCGAAAACGCTCGGCAATTTCGTTGGCAGATGAGCCAGTCCCCATCTGCCAACGGACGCTGGGTGGTCAGCCCAGCCGGCTTGCGACAAAATCCCAGTTGACCAGCTTCCAGAAAGCATCCAGGTAGCGCGCGCGATCCTGCTGGTAGTCCAGGTAATACGCGTGTTCCCAGATGTCGCAAGCCAGTAGCGGAATGTCCGGCCCGGTCAGCGGGGTGGAGGCATTGGGTGTGGCGACCACTGCCAGCGCGCCGTCAGGGCGCTGCACCAGCCACACCCAGCCCGAGCCGAAGCTGGTCAAGGCCACGCGATTGAATTCTTGTCTGAAATGCACGAAGTCGCCGAAGCATTTGGCGATGCCGTCGCCCAGCTGTCCAAGCGGCTCGCCGCCAGCGCGCGGACGTAGGCACTGCCAGTAGAAATTGTGGTTCCACACCTGCGCGGCGAGATGAAACAGCGTGCCCTGCGCCTGCGCGATGATCTCTTCCAGCGTCAGCTCGGCAAATTCGCTGCCTTCGATGCGCGCGTTGAGCTGTTCCACCTCGCTGCGGTGACAGACGCCGTGGTGCGCCTCCAGTGTTGCGGAGGACAGATGCGGCTCCAGGGCAGTGCGGGAGTAGGGCAGTGCAAGGTGTTCGATCGGCATGATGGCAAGGGCAGCGAAGGGAGTGCGGCGACAGGTCGCGTTGAAGGCTTACAATGCGCGCCTTTGCGGAAGTCTATCCGACCCGGCGGTCGGGCCTGCCGCTCCCAGTCAGGAGAGTCCAATGCCGGTGATGGAACGGATCCAGGCCGAAGTCGAACAACACCCGATCGTGCTGTTCATGAAAGGCACCCCGCACTTCCCGATGTGCGAGTTTTCCAGTCGCGCTGTGCAGGCCCTGGTAGCCGCCGGCGCAGATCAGCTGCGCACGGTCAACGTGCTCGAAGAGCCGGAGATACGCGCCAATTTGCCGCGCTATTCCAACTGGCCGACCTTCCCGCAATTGTTCATTCATGGCGAACTGATCGGCGGGTGCGACATCACGCTGGAATTGTTTGAAGCCGGCGAGCTCAAGCGCATCGTCAGCGAGGCGTACCAACCGTGAATGCGGCACAGGCCCAGCCTCAAACAGCGGCCTTGTCGGGTTGCGTGGTGCTGATCACCGGTGCTGCCGGCGGCCTCGGCGCCGCAGCGGCGCAGGCATGCGCAGCCGCGGGCGCCACGGTGGTCTTGCTTGGGCGCAAGCTGCGCCCGCTGGAGCGCGTGTACGACGCGGTTGCAGCGCTGGGTACCGAGCCGCTGCTGTATCCGCTGGATTTGGCCGGCGCCACGCCGGACGACTACGCCACACTTGCGCAACGGTTGCAGGCTGAGCTCGGTGGTCTGCAAGGCCTGCTGCACTGCGCCGCCGACTTTGCCGGCCTGACGCCAGCCGAACTCGCCGCACCTGCGGATTTCGCGCGCACCTTGCACGTCAACTTGACTGCGCGCGCGTGGCTGACCCAGGCATGCTTGCCGCTACTGCGCCAGCAGCACGACGCGGCAGTGGTATTTGTAGTGGACGACCCGGCGCGCGTCGGCCAGGCCTACTGGGGGGCGTATGGCGCCGCCCAGCATGCGCAGCGTGGCCTGATCGCGAGTTTGCATCACGAAACTGCCGCTGGCCCTGTCCGCATCAGCGGTCTGCAGCCCGGCCCGATGCGCACCGCATTACGCGCACGCGCTTTCACCCATCACGAAGACAGCAGCGCAGTCGATGCCGCACGTTACGCACCTGCATGCGTCAGCGTGTTGTCAGCTGCTGGGGCGACACATCGCGGTGCGATCTGGAGTCCGTCGGTATGACCATTCTTTCAGCGGCGCTGCTGCTGTTTCTGATTCTCGACCCGCTGGGCAACATCCCGGTGTTTCTCAGCGTTCTCAAACCGTTGCCGCCCAAGCGCCAGCGCTTCGTGCTTGCGCGTGAACTGCTGATCGCCCTGTGTGTGTTGATGGCGTTCCTGTGGGGCGGCAAGTACGCGCTGGAGCTGATGCATCTGCGCCAGGAATCGGTCGCCATCGCCGGCGGCATCGTGCTGTTCCTGATCGGTATCCGCATGATCTTCCCGCGGCCTGAAGGTCTGATGGGTGAAATCCCCGACGGCGAGCCCTTCATCGTGCCGCTGGCCATCCCGCTGGTGGCCGGCCCGTCCGGAATGGCTGCGGTCATGCTCATGGGCAGCAACGAGCCCACGCGGCTCTGGGACTGGAGTCTGGCGCTGATGATCGCCTGGATCGGCGCCTCGTCGATCCTCGCCTCCGCACCGCTGCTGTACAAACTGCTCGGACACCGCGCCCTGACGGCCATCGAGCGCCTGATGGGCATGCTGCTGGTCGCCATCTCGGTACAGATGTTCCTGGATGGCCTGGGTACGTATTTCAAGCTGCCGGTATCGATCTGACGCGCTGCTGGGAGAGGGGATTCCCTGGGACTGTCGCGTGCGTGCGGGAGCGTGCACCGATGGGGTGGTTCTCACCCCATGCTTGCCCTGCGTTCCTGTGCTCACTGCCCAAGGCGCAGGCCGATGACCAGCGCAACAGATCGCCAAAAGTCGACAAGGCTGCCGTGGCGGGTGGTGGAGACGAGGTCGTTGTTCGCCATTTGCCACCGTCTTGAGGTACGTCTGCTCGTTTCGGCAACGCCGCAGTTGGGTGTCATATTCCGAAGCGCAAGCGGCATGTGACGTCGACATGCGCCGCGCGCATGCGATACGCGAATGCAGCCGTTTGATCGCTACGCTCCTTTCCGCGTGCTTCAACTGCTGTAAAGCTGCGACACAGGTCGCTATCCCGCTGGGACCTTGCGCAATCTGGCGATTACGCCATCGCCTGCGCAGTTCATGTTGCAGCGCGCGAAGTTTGTCACGCCGCCGTCACAATCAGGCCTTAGCGTGTTAATCTGTTGTTAACCGTTGCGGCCGCAACCAGCCGCGCGGCAAGGGACCCCAGATCATCTGGCAGCCCACCCCCGGTAACGGTTGGGCTGACTGCGCCTTTTTGTCACTGCCCAACCTGTATCGAGGCTACCGAAATGACCCACCCCCGTTGTCTCCGCATGTCCAAGCTGACGCTTGGCCTTGTCGCCGCGCTCGCCGCCGCTCCTGTGTTTGCCCAGAACACCTCTGCCGGCGTCGCTGGCGTGGTGACAAGCAGCGGCGGTCAGCCGGTGCCGAATGCCGAAGTGACCATCACGCACGTTGAGTCTGGCACGGTCAGCCGCGCTACTACGGATGCCAGCGGTCGCTACAACGCGCGCGGCTTGCGCGTGGGCGGCCCGTACACCATCACCATCACCAAGTCGGGTGAAGGTACAAAGACCGAAGAGGGCGTTTACCTGAACCTCAATCAGGTCAATACGGTCAATGCGGATCTCAAGGGCGATATCGCCGCCACCAACCTCGAAGCTGTCCAAGTGATGGCTGTAGCCGGTGGCTCGGACCTGTTCAGTGCCTACAAGATGGGCACCGGTACCAACGTTTCGCGCGAGACCATCGAGTCGCTGCCGTCGGTCAACCGTAACATTCAGGATTACATCCGTCTGGATCCGCGCATTTCGCAGGTTAGCAAAGCCGACGGTGCGATTTCCGTCGGTGGCCAGAACACGCGCTACAACGCCATTCGTATTGACGGTATCGGTGCAGGCGATCCGTTTGGTCTGGAATCCAACAATCTGCCGACTGAGCGTCAGCCGGTGTCCATGGATGCCATCCAGGAAATCAACATCGATGTCGCCAACTACGACACGACGATTTCCGGCGGTACCGGCGCAGTGATCAATGCGGTCACCAAGTCGGGTACAAACAAGTTCGGCGGCACGGTTTATTACGCGTACCGCGACAAAGACATGGTGCGCAAGGAACTGGAAGGCGTTCGTTTCAACGGTTTCGACGATGAAAAGACCTACGGCATGACGCTGGGTGGGCCGATCGTCAAGGACAAGCTGTTTTTCTTCGCCAACTACGAAAAGATGGAGCGCTCGGCGCCGGGCGTCAGCTTGGCTGATTCGCCGTATGGCAAGGGCACCATCACCGACGCCGACATCGCGCGTGCGCAGCAAATCGCCACCGGTTATGGTTTCGATGCAGGCTCGCTGAAGCAGCCGGCCAACAGCACCGAGGTCGAAGAATATGCGCTGAAGATCGACTGGAACATCAACGAAAATCATCGTGCTGCCGTGCGCTACAACAAGCTTGAGCAGAACGTCGTGCGCTTCCCGCAGATCAGCAACAGTGCTGTGTCGTTGAGCACCTTCTGGTACCAGCAGCCGAAGACCTACGAATCCTGGATGGGAGAGCTGTTCAGCGACTGGTCCGATAATTTCTCGACCGAATTCAAGCTGTCACGTAAGGAGTACTCTGCGATCCGCGAGCCGTATTCGACCCTTCCGCAGATCCAGGTGCGTGGCTTCGGTGGCACCACCGTCAACAATTCGTTGTACTTCGGTACCGAGCAGAACTCGCACGTCAACGCGGTGGAGAGCAAGGAACTGAGCGCCTTCGGTGCCGCCACATGGTACGTGGGTGACCATACCGTCAAGTTCGGTTTCGATTACTCCAACAATGACCTGCTGAACTATTACGGCCGCAATCTCAACGGCGTGTACGTGTTCAACAACCTCAACGATTTTGCTGCAAATCGCGTCAACCAGTACATCGTGCGCGCACCGCGTCCGGGCGGCAGCTACGACGACATCCCCGCCGAGTACACGCTGAAGAACACTGGTCTGTTCCTGCAGGATAGCTGGGCGGTGAACAGCAACCTGACTGTGCAGGGTGGCGTACGCATCGATATGCCCGACTTCAGCGATCAGCGCCTGTATAACCCGCGCATCATGTCGTTGTATGGGTACGACAACACCCAGTTGCCCGACGACAAGTTGGTGCAGCCGCGCTTCGGTTTCAATTACACCTTCGACAGCGACCGCCCGACCCAGCTGCGTGGTGGTCTCGGCCTATTTGGCGGCGCGGCCCCGAACGTATGGCTCGCCGGCGTGTACCAGAACACCGGTCTGAACTACACCGAGTACACGGTGAACAATCCTGTCGGGATCTTTACTCCTAACACCAACCCGCCGTATATCCCGAGCAGCGGCGCAGGAGCGCGTCAGAACGTAGACATCGCCGCGTCCGATCTGAAGCTGCCGTCTGTGTGGAAGACCAACCTCGCGTTCGATCACGAGTTGCCTTGGTATGGCATCGTTGCGTCTGCTGAAGTGGTCTATACGAAAGTTAATAACGCGATTTACCTTGAGCGCCTTGACCTTTATAACCAGGCTGGCGTCGGGGCAACGCGCATCGGCCAGGATGGGCGTGAGCTGTATTGGAATGCAGCCGGTTACGTGCCTTCCACCGGGGCCAATACGTCCGTGCAAAACGGACAGAATCTTGGTGGTGGACTGGTGGTCAGTGGAAAGGCTAATCGCCCCAGCGACATGGGCGATGTCATGTTGATGCGCAATACCGACAAGGGTGACGGCAAGCAGTTCACTTTTGGTCTGAACAAGCCGCTGATCAACAACTGGGGTTGGTCGCTTGCGTACACCTATACCGAAGCAACGGAAGTCAGCCCGCTGACCAGCTCGCAGAACACCTCCAACTGGGGCGGCACGCTGATCGGCACGGCCAACGAGAACGTGGCCTATGACTCGCGCTACGCACTCAAGGACCGCATTACCGGTTCGCTTAACTGGAAGAAGGCGTTCTTCGGCAAATACAACACTAGCGTCGGCTTGTTCTACGAAGGCCGCTCTGGTCGTCCGTTTAGCTACATCTACTACAACGACATGAACGGTGATGCTGCCGCGACCTCTGGTAACGGCTACTTCAATGACCTGTTCTATGTGCCAAAGGGTCCTGGTGATGTGAAGTGGGTGGGTGGTGCTGCGATGGAGCAGCGGTTTTTCGACTGGCTAGCGAAAAATCCCGAACTGGCTGCTTACAAGGGTCAGATCGCACCGGCTAACGAGTTCCGCACAGGTTGGGTGAACAGCTTCGATGTGCACATCAGCCAAGAGTTGCCGGGCTTGTTCGAAGGCCATAAGACCGAACTGGCGCTGGACATCATGAACGTGGGCAACCTGCTCAACAAGAAGTGGGGGCGTATTGAAGACTATGGCTTCAATTCCACTGCTCGCGTTGCCAGCTACGCAGGTATCGATCCTACGACTGGGAAGTACATCTACAACTTCACCGGTACCACCGACGAGCCGACCGTGCAGGAAAACAACAACGACAAGGGCAATACCGGCGTTTCCCGCTGGTCAATGCAGCTAACCTTGAAGTACAAGTTCTAAAGCAACTTGAGAAGTAAGCAGCAAAAACGGCCGGGGTCTCCCGGCCGTTTTCTTTTGTGCGGGTGAGTACGCTAAAGTTCTGTGTAGACGACAGGAGCATGCTATGGAACTCAGCAGTACGGCAGCACGGGCGCTGCCGGTGGTGGATGCGCGGATCTACCCGCGTGGTGGCCTGGATGTGTTGTCCAAGGCGGAAGTGGCCAGGCTGCGTGATGCATCCAGCGGTGGCATGCATGAGCTGTTGCGCCGCTGTGCGCTGGCCGTGCTGACCAGCGGCAGCGCATCGGACGACCCGCGCGCCGCGCGCGATCTGTATCCGGATTTCGACATCCAGGTGAACCAGCAGGATCGCGGCATTCGCATCGATCTGACCAACGCGCCGGCGATGGCGTTCGTCGATGGCGAAATCATCCGCGGTGTGGCCGAGCTGCTGTTCGCCGTGGTGCGCGATCTCGCCTACATGGCCATCGAACTCGAAGCGCAACGCGCCGATCTCGATAGCAGCGAGGGCATCACCAATGCCGTGTTCGGTCAGCTGCGCAATGCACGCATCCTGCAGCCGTTGGATCCGAATCTGGTCGTGTGCTGGGGAGGGCATTCCATTTCGCGCGACGAATACCTGTACACCAAGCAGGTCGGCTATGAACTCGGCCTGCGTGGGCTGGATATCTGCACCGGCTGTGGCCCGGGCGCGATGAAGGGCCCCATGAAGGGCGCCACCATCGCGCATGCCAAGCAGCGCAAACACAACACCCGCTACATCGGCGTTACCGAGCCCGGCATCATCGCCGCCGAATCGCCGAACCCGATCGTCAACCATCTGGTGATCATGCCGGACATCGAGAAGCGCCTCGAAGCCTTCGTTCGCATCGGTCATGGCATTCTGGTGTTCCCAGGCGGCGTCGGCACGGCAGAAGAAATTCTCTATCTGCTAGGCATCCTGTTGCGCGAAGAAAATGCAGCCCTGCCATTCCCGCTGATCCTCACCGGCCCGACCATCGCCGCGCCGTACTTCGAGCAGATCGACCGCTTCATCCGCCTGACCCTCGGCGATGCAGCTGCCTCGCGCTACGAGATCATCGTCGGCGACCCGGTCGCCGTGGCGCGTCGCATGGCCGAAGGGGTCCACGAGGTGCGCGCGCACCGCAAGGACCAAAAGGACTCGTACTACTTCAACTGGTCGGTGCACATTCCGCTCGAGTACCAGCAACCGTTCGAGCCCAGCCACGAGGCGATGGCCGCGCTGGACCTGCATCACGGTCGCCCGGCACCCGCCCTGGCCGCCGACCTGCGCCGCGCCTTCTCCGGCATTGTCGCCGGCAATGTGAAGGAGGATGGCATGCGCCGCATCGAGGAATTCGGCCCCTTCGAAATCCACGGCGATCCCGAGATCATGCAGGCCCTGGACGACCTTCTGCGTGGCTTCGTCGAGCAACGGCGGATGAAGATCTCGGGGGACTACCGGCCTTGTTATCGGGTGGCGACCTAGGGCTCAAGAATCTCCAAGCTCTGGCCGAAAAGTGGTGGGGGAAGGTAATTTGCCGGAAAGATCGTCTGACGCATACGTCGGTGACCCTGAAACAACCGTTCGTCCCCCTTGTGCTTGTTGCTAGGGGGCGGGCATAGCATCTTGCACACGTCACGCTGGGGAGCGTTCAATGTCTTTTCGCCGATCTGCCGGCTTTACACTCGTGGAACTCATGATCACGATCGTCGTGCTGGCGATCCTGCTCACCATTGCTTTTCCCAGCTTCCGCGGAACGCTTCGCTCCAATCGAGTCGCGAGCAGCGCCAACGAGACCCTCGGTTTGCTATCGGTGGCGCGCAGTGAGGCCATTCGGAATCGCCGTGGCGGCGGTGTCTGCGGCAGCGCGTCCGGGACCGCGTGCGACGACAACTGGGGTGCAGGAATGCTGGCCTGGGCCGATACAGATGGCGATGGCGCATTCAAAACTGGCGATACGGTCCTGCGCTTCGTCGCGATCGACGCATCGCTGACCAGTACCGGGCCGTCTGGCGCCGTGATTGCTTTCGATGGGCGGGGGCGCAGGGTCGCGTCCACCAACCAACAGATCACGCTGCAGCCGGTGACCTGCGATGGGCAGGCGCTGCGTCGCACCCTGTTCGTCAATGCTGCCGGCCAGATCACGTCTCAGAAGAGCGCCTGCCAATGATGCGTCTCCGTCCCTTCATTTCGCCCTCTCGCACCAAGGGATTCAGCCTGCTTGAGGTGTTGATCGCCATCATCGTTCTCGCATTTGGCTTGCTCGGCTTTGCGCTGTTGCAAACGGCCAATGTACGGTTCGTGCAGAGTTCCAACTACCGTACCCAGGCGACCAACCTGGCGTATGACTTGATGGACCAGATGCGAAGCAACCGCTTCCAGTCTGCCTGGTATACCGATGCCACCTTTTCCGCAAACACTGTGACTGCAGCCAGCTGCAGCCGGCCTCTCGGGAGCGTGGCCATTGCTGACAATATCTTGCGTTGGAAATGCCAGGTCGTGCGCGCATTGGGCGAAGGCGCAAGTGCAACCGTTCTCAATAATAACGGACAGGTCACCGTTGGCATCAGCTGGGGGGATCAGCGTTGGGATGCCAATAATCCCAACGCCCAGACTACCTTCACCCTGGTATCGCAGCTATGACGCGACGTTTTTCTAACCAACGCGCTGCTGCCGGCATCAGCCTGGTGGAGATGATGATCGCCATGGTCATCGGCCTGGTGCTGATGCTGGGAGTCATCCAGGTCTTTTCTGCCTCGCGTACCGCATCGATGTTGGCCGAAGGTAGTGCGCGTGCGCAGGAAAACGGACGTTTCGCGATGGATTTCCTCCAGCGCGACATCCGCATGGCCGGGCATTTCGGTTGCGTCAACGACCAAGCGCATTTTGTGCGCGGGGAAGGGGATCCGGCCATCAATACCGGCGCGGTCAGTGGTTCAGGTCATCCGCTGGATTTCAGCATTAGTGTGCAAGGCTACGAGGCGCCTAACACCAAGCCGCCCGGCACGCTGACCCTTGGAGATACATGGGCAGTGCCGGCGGATCTGCCTGCTGCGATTACAAAGCTCAACCCTCGGGGCGGCAGCGATATCTTGGTTTTGCGTTACCTGGCCCCGGAAGGCGTGCCGATCAAGGCGTTGACCACCGGCAGCGATAGCGTCGTGGGCTTCGATGCCGCCGCCGGACTGCGTCTGACGGAAGGTGGGCAAGCGGCGCCGAACGTGTTCGGAGTTGCGGACTGCGCTCATGCCACGGTATTCAAAGGCACTTATGCCAGCGGCAAGGTCACTGCCACCGGGACCAATTTGTCCAATTACTCCACACGCCCAAGCGGCCAGGCCATGATCTACCGTGCCGAGTCGCTGGTGTATTACGTCGGCACATCTGCTACTTCAGGCGAGCCGGCACTGATGCGCGCACGGTCCAATGGCGTTGACGATTACGGTACGCCGGAAGAGCTGGTCGAAGGGATCGAGAACATGCAGTTGCTGTTCGGGCTCGATCAGACTGCGAACATATCCAATACCTCGCCGCCGTTGGGAAACATCAGCACCCAGGCGATCGCGAGCGACGTCTCTGTTAAGACTGATTCCACCGCAGCGGGACAGTGGAGACGGGTTGGGCAAGTCCAGGTTGGCATCCTGGCGCGCAGTCCTACAACTTCTACCGCCGAACGCCCGGCAACTGCAGTGAGTTATCCCAGTGCGCTGGGCGTCTCGTTTGCGCCGCCCACCCAGACGGATGGCCGTTACCGAATGACTTACGAATCCACGATCGCCTTACGCAATCGCCTGTTCGGAAATTGACCAATGAATGCAGTCGCTCGCCGCCGCCCAATGCCCTCCCGCCCCCGTGGGGCAGTGCTCTATGTTGCCTTGATCATGTTGATCCTGCTGGCGTTGATCGGGATCGCCGGCATGCAGGTGGCAGGTATGCAGGAAAAAATGGCGTCCAATTATCTGGTGACCAACATCGCCTTCCAGAATGCCGAGGGCGTGACGCGTAGGAGCGAGCGGGCGATTGAAGCCATCGCCAATCGCAAGAGTGCTCCCAGCGACGCAACGTTGGTCGACACGGATATCCAGCAAAACTGCGATACCGCATTCGATCCGGTGGCTTGGGCGCGTAATAAGGCCGTGTCGGTGAACCAGGCGGTCAATGTGCGGCGCATCGACTCGTGCATTATCGGTGGCGGCTCGCTCGCGATGGGCGATACGGTAGATCCTGTAACTCCTGTATATCAAATCACCACCTTCGCCAACGATGCGACGACGGATGCATCTTCGTCGGCGGCGATCGATTCCATCTTCAAGCTTTGAGGCCGTGAGCATGTCGCGTCGCACCGTTCGAACCGCTATCGCCTCCGTCATCGTCCTGATCGCGATGAGCGGTTACTTCGTATACAACCTGATCGCGGCGCAGGGTCAGGAAAAGTTGGCACAGGGTCCACTTAATAATGGCAGTCCGGTCGCGCCAGCATTTATTATGACGGTGGATGATTCGAACTCAATGACGTTCGAGCGTATTTTCAAAGGCGGTGATGGGCGGCTGCAATGGAATAGTGTCAATTCCAGCTTCTTTAACGCCGATGGAAGTTTTTTTAATAATGGTTCCGACTGTAATGGTTTTGTCGACTGTTACGTGTATTTATTTCCTTTTCCCTTGTATAATTCGTCATATAGTCCGGGTGTGGCTCTTCCGCCGATTGATCAATTTGGTTTTGCAAGATCGCCAGCATATAACGCTAATTATTTCGATCCGAATATCAAGTACGAACCGTGGAGTCTATCCAAAGGCGATGATGCTAATAAGGGCTTATGGCCGCAGGCCGATTTTGGCAGTGCTCGAGCGGATTCACGTGACCCCGATGTTTATTGGGAAGACGGCACGATAAGCATGAGCCGCTACGACACTGCCGTTAATCTTGGAGTAAGTAGAGAGGTTAATAGCGATAGTTCATTTCGGTTTTTAATTGGAATGACGATTCCTTCTGGGACGCGCTATCGCACGGGCGGTAATGCTAGGGCGTGCAATACCAACAACTCAAATGGCCTGCCGGGCACGAATGGACTTTGGTCAACTCTTAGCTTTAATGCCCAGGTGGCTGCAAATTGTTCGGTGCAAATCTCCTACGTCCCTGCAACGTTCTATTTGCCTGCCGCCGCCCCGGCGCCCGCAGGATACCTGACTAACGACTCCAATCGGCCAATTATCGCAAATGCATGCGGCCCGGGGTGCAATATGCGGCGATATCAAATATTGCGGAGCAATTATTCCGCTGCTAATACGTCTGCTTATAATGACGCCAAACAAAATTTTGCTAATTGGTTTCAATATCACCGGAATCGTATTCTCTCGATCATTGGCTCCGAGTCGCGAGCATTGACCGGCATTGAAAATATGCGGGTCGGTTATTTCACAATCAATAATTTGGCTCAGCCGACCATGTATGATGTCACGAACGATGATTCGCGTGAGGCTTTATTTCAGCAAATTTATCGTCTCAGGCCGAGTGGTGGCACGCCAAATCGCGCGGCCATCGATTATTTGGGTCAACAATTTAGGCGGACGGGGGACGGAGCTCCGGTGGTGCGCGCATGTCAGAAGAATGGCGGCATGCTATTTACTGATGGGTACACGACTAAGAACAATTCGGTCACTGGCTATGGCAATGCCGATTCCACTGGTACGGTGGATTTCCCCATCGTGCCGTTCGCTGATAGTTACAGCGATACAATCGCTGACATCGCTGCGAGTTATTATTCAGGGGCTTCTACGCCACTAGTGACAGGGCCGGGCTTCCCGGCTGGGCTGGTGCCTGTGGACGAAAAGTGCGCGACGCTCGCCAAGACATCTGCGGATTGGAAGCGTTTGGACTGCCAGAAAGATCTGCATATGAACTTCTATGCGATCACATTAGGCGCGCAGGGGAATATCTATGAGGTCAATCAAGCGGCTACAGATGACCCCTACGCCAATGCCCCAGACTGGACTGGAAATGGAAATCCGGTAACTTCTGACGATGGTCGTGTCATTGACGAGCTATGGCACGCCACGGTCAATAGTCGTGGTCAGTTTATCAACGCCAAGAGTCCTGATGAAGTGACCAGTGCCATGCGCCGCGTGCTGTCGGCTGCCAGTGCCCCCAACTCGCCGTCTGGCACCCTTGCGTTGACAGGTGCGCGCATCGGTGCAGGCTCGTTGACCGTCACTCCTGAGTACCAGATCAAGAACAACGCCACGGATTGGTCCAGTACGCTGAAGGCCAATAGTGTCTCTGTCGATCCGGATACGCGCGAGGCGCGCTTTACGCCGCTCTGGGAGGCAGCTGCGCAAATGCCAACTGCAAGTGCGCGTAATGTGTACTTCAATGATGGCAGCAACGTGCGAAAGCTCGATGGCACTACCATCAGCTTAAGCGGTCTATGCAGTCTGTCTAAGACGTTGTATCCCAGTCAGTCGCTTTGCTCTGAGTCAGACCTGACCAGTCTTGGTGCAACCGCCCCGACTGCAGCCAATTATCTGCTGGGCGACCGCAGCGGCGAAGTTCAGCAGGGCGGCAAGCTACGCGATCGGAGTACTGTGCTCGGCGATATCGTCAATTCCACACCGGTGATCAGTGCCCCGGTCGATGACTACGGATATCGTAGCCTGGGCGGCACGCTTGGGACTAGCTATACCAACTACCTGAATAGCAAGCGCAACAAAAGCTATATGGTGTATGCAGGAGCCAACGATGGCATGCTGCATGCTTTCGATGGCGGCATCGACATCACTGGTGCCGTTACCGGAAGTGGTGGCCGCGAGCGCTTTGCGTATGTGCCGGCAACTTCCTATGGCCACATGGGAAATTTGTTGCTTCCGTACCAAGCCACTAAGTCGTCTACGTTGCTCAATTTTGAGCATCGTTATTTTGTCGATGGTCCGATTGCCGTAGGAGATACCTACTACAACAACGCCTGGCAGACGACGCTGGTCGGCACCACGGGTGCAGGGGGTCGGGGTGTCTTCGCACTAGACGTTAGCAATCCCGCAAGCTTCGGTGCCGGTAGCCGTCTCTGGGAGATCAACGATCTTGCTGGCGATGCCGCTGTGCGCGCGAACATCGGGCATGTGCTCGGCAAGCCCGTCATCGTCCCTGTGCGCGCGTCCAATGGGACGGTCAGCTGGAAGGCAATCTTTGGTAATGGTTATTCTAGCGCCAGTGGGAAGGCGGTGCTGTTCGTTGTCGATATCGGAACCAACTCCACACCGACGATTCGGATGATTGAGGCAACTGAGGCGGGGACTTCAATCAGCGGCAATAACGGGCTCGGCAATCTTATTGTACTGGATCGCATCGATAATCTGACGATCGACCCGACTACCAATAAGCCAGCTCGCACGCGTGATGGATATGCCGATACCGTCTATGCGGCCGATCTTCGCGGAGCAATTTGGAAGTTCGATCTCACTTCGACCGCAACGTCAGTAACCGTCCCCGCGTTCACGACCGGGATTTATTCCGAAGGTGGTCTAAACTATCGTCAGCCGATCACTGGTGGGCTGCAGGCCGCTTCCGGCGAGAATGGAGGGGTGCTGGTTTTGTTCGGCACGGGCAGTTTCTCGTTTAATAAAGACAACCTGGCGAGTTCCGCGCTGCAGACGCAGAGTTTGTATGGCTTCACGGATCAGGTGGATGGCGTGCTTTCCTCAACTCTCACAAGGACGAACCTGACTCCATACTCGGTCAGTACTGGCGCCTCCGCTACCACTCGATCGCTGCAGCAGGGGACTGCTCCCGCCCTGGCACTTGGCTGGTATGTGGATCTGCCTGCCGGTGAGCGATTTGTGGGCTATCCCGAACTCGTTTCAGGAATTCTGTTCATGCCCACCTACTCGCCGCTCGCGATCAGCAGCGGGTGCAGTACCGATGGTGTGAACTGGTTGTTCGGATTAAATCCGCGAACCGGCGTCGGAGCCCTATCCGGCGTGCGAATGGGGGGGATTGGTGGCTCCACGCTTGCTACCGGTTCGGCTGGCATTTCGCTCAATACTGGCGGCAATGCGCCGGTCAAGGACGTGGGTGTGTCGGTCGTGCCCAGGCTCGAGCCTAAGGTCAATCCCAAGGATGGTTCTGCGGCGCCTACTGTTCCTGCAGGTTCGGGCTGCTGGATGATCGTCAGCGTAGCCGGTGCCGCGCCCATGTATGTCCCTTATCCTTGCGGCCGCCAGTCCTGGCGCCAGCTTCAGTAACGGAGATTGTCAATGCCCTTAGACCTCTCGCGCTCCCTGTCTAGACAACTTCGCCAGCGTGCCGGCGCCGGTGGCTTTACCTTGATCGAGTTGATGATCGTCGTCGCGATCATCGGCATCTTGGCGGCTGTCGCCTACCCGTCTTACGCCGACCATGTTCGCAAGTCTCGCCGAGCGCAGGCCAAGGCCGACCTGGTCGAATACTCGCAGTTGTTGGAACGCTCGCATACGACTAACAACACCTATGCCAGTTTCAAGTTCGGAAACGGGTCGACGACCATCCAGTCGCCGCGCGAGGGCGGTACAGCGCAATACAGCATCACGCTCGCGACCACGCAGTCGACCTTCACCTTGACCGCTGGGCCTCAGGGCAATCAGGCCAAGGACAAGTGCGGCACGCTGACGTTGAACCAGGCAGGGGTGAAGACGCCGAGTGCGACTGCCAATCCAGGCTGCTGGTAGCCTGTGCTAGGTGTTGCGCTGCTGCAAAGTTGCGTCTAGAATACGCCTCCCCGCCCGAATAGCTCAGCCGGTTAGAGCACTTGACTGTTAATCAGGGGGTCGTTGGTTCGAGTCCAACTTCGGGCGCCAAGATGAAACAAAAAGCCGCGACGTGTCGCGGCTTTTTGTTTGCCTTTTTATCTGGCCATGCAGCTCACAGAACTGGTGTAGCGGACGGTACGTGCTCTTCCCGAGTTGTTGACTACTACGTCAGCGAGTCGCCGAGCCTTGCTGCATAAGCTGATGGTGATGTTCGTGCCGCTGCTGCGGCCGTTCGGCAGGAAGCGAACGATTGATCTTCCGACGGTGCTGGTGATGTCGAGGCCGTCGGTGGAGGAGGCATGCTCCACTCTGATGACGGATGCGCCGCTTGGCGGCTGCCCGCTCCGCTCCGGGTCCTTGAAGAGGATCCAGCCACTGCTCCAGTCGCGATCTGTTCGGCAACGAGCCCCGTCCGTAGAGGGGCAAATGCTGACAGGCTCGCCCTGTGTAATGGCGGAACTTCTGGCCATCGCAAGATGTGCGGTCAGCACGTGGACGCGTGTGGTCGCTCGCTGCCATTCGATGAGGCTTTTGAAGCTTGGCATACCAATGGCTGCACCGATTCCGATGATCGCCATCACGATGAGCAACTGGACTGCGGTGTACCCTCTCGCGCTCGAATAGCTTGCTGCACCCATGGCGCCGCTCCTTGAAGTGGAGCAAGCAGTCTCAACATTGGTTGTCTGCCACGTAACGCTGCCTCCACTTGCACGGCTGTCAGGGTTCTACCGATGTTGGCCTCCGTAAATTCGTGCAGCCTCCCCCGAGATTCGCTCCATGACCGACCGTTTTCAGCTCGTATCTCCATACTCGCCAGCCGGCGACCAGCCTGCAGCCATCGACAAGTTGGTGGCCAATTTCGAGGCCGGCCTGGCCAAGCAGACCTTGTTGGGGGTGACCGGTTCGGGCAAGACCTACACCATTGCCAATGTGGTCCAGCAGGTGCAGAAGCCGACCCTGGTGATGGCGCCGAACAAGACGCTGGCGGCGCAGCTGTACGGGGAGTTCAAGTCGTTCTTCCCGCACAACGCGGTCGAGTACTTCGTCAGCTACTACGATTATTACCAGCCGGAGGCTTACGTGCCGTCGTCGGACACCTTCATCGAGAAGGACAGTTCGATCAACGAACACATCGAGCAGATGCGTTTGTCGGCGACCAAGACGCTGCTGTCGCGGCGCGATTCACTGGTGGTGGCGACGGTGTCGGCAATCTATGGTCTTGGCGCGCCGGAAGACTATCTGTCGCTGCGCCTGATCCTGTCGGTTGGCGAGCATATCGATCAGCGCCAGTTGATCCGGCATCTCACCGATCTGCAGTACACCCGCAATGAATTCGAACTCACGCGCGGCGCCTTTCGCGTGCGCGGCGAGGTGCTGGATGTGTTCCCGGCCGAGTCCGATACCGAGGCTTTGCGCATTGAGTTATTCGATGGCGACATCGAGCAGCTGACGCTGTTCGATCCGCTGACCGGCGAGACCTTGCGCAAGTTGCAGCGCTACACCGTGTATCCGAAAACGCATTACGCCACGACGCGCGAGCGCACGTTGAGTGCGGTAGACACCATTAAAGAAGAGCTGAAAGAGCGCCTGGAACAGCTCTACTCGCAGAACAAGTTGGTCGAGGCGCAGCGGCTGGCGCAGCGCACGCAATTCGATCTGGAAATGATGGCCGAAGTGGGTTTCTGTAACGGCATCGAAAACTACTCGCGGCACCTCACTGGCAAGGCGCCCGGCGAGCCGCCGCCAACCTTGTTCGACTACCTGCCGCCGGATGCGCTGCTGGTCATTGACGAGTCGCACGTGACCATTCCGCAGATCGGTGCGATGTACAAGGGCGACCGCTCGCGCAAGGAGACGCTGGTGGAGTTCGGCTTCCGCTTACCGTCTGCGCTGGACAACCGTCCCTTGCGTTTTGAAGAGTGGGAAGCGCGGTCGCCGCGTAGCATCTACGTATCAGCGACACCGGGTCCATACGAGTTGCGCGAGTCGGCTGGTGAAGTCACAGAATTGGTGGTGCGCCCGACTGGCTTGATCGACCCGGTCGTGGAGATCCGACCGGTCGGCACGCAGGTCGACGACCTCATGTCCGAGATTCACGAGCGCATCAAGCTCGGCGACCGCGTATTGGTGACCACGCTGACCAAGCGCATGTCGGAAAATCTCACCGAGTACCTGGGCGAGCACGGAATTCGGGTGCGCTATCTGCACTCGGATATCGACACGGTCGAGCGCGTGGAAATCATCCGCGATCTGCGCTTGGGCAAGTTCGATGTGCTGGTCGGCATCAATCTGCTGCGCGAGGGCTTGGATATGCCGGAAGTGTCGCTGGTGGCGATCCTGGATGCCGACAAGGAAGGCTTCCTGCGGTCGACTGGTTCGCTGATCCAGACCATCGGCCGTGCCGCGCGTAATCTGCGCGGCAAAGCCATCCTGTACGCCGACAAGATCACGCGTTCGATGCAGGCGGCAATCGACGAGACCGATCGTCGCCGCGAGAAGCAGGTCGAGTACAACCTGGAGCATGGCATCACACCGAAGTCCGTCGAGCGGCCGATCTCCGACATCATGGAAGGTGCGCGCGAAGATGCAGCTGAGAAGAAGTCGGGCAAGGGGCGTTCGAAGTCGCGCCAGGTTGCCGAAGAGACACCCGATTACCGCGCCATGAAGCCCGCGGAAATCGCCGGCAAGCTCAAGAGCCTGGAGCAGAAGATGTATCAGCACGCAAAGGATCTGGAGTTCGAAGCCGCAGCTCAAATTCGCGACCAGATCCAGAAGCTGAAAGCGGCAAGCTTGGCCTAGGGCAGGGGATATTCGGGTGCGGGGAGGGCTTGTGGTCCATGAATCCCTGCGCTAGAATGCGCGCCCTGCACAGCGCAATGCTGACGCAGGATTCGGGCGGTTAGCTCAGCGGTAGAGCACTACCTTGACATGGTAGGGGTCACAGGTTCGAACCCTGTACCGCCCACCACTCTAAGTCCAGATGGCAACGTGGCTTGCAGTGGTTTCAACATCGGCAGCGACATCTGTCACCGACTCCAAGATAATCCCCGCTAAAGGCTGCCGCGGCGTTGGATGTGTTCTTCTGCATTCGAATCCCCAGTTTGCTGCGCTCACCCATGCTTCGTTGCGCTGCGCGTTGCGTATTGACCAGTGGTGCTGCCCGAAGTTGCGCTCTAGCACGGGAATTGGCTGGCTGCGGTTTGAGAGTTCCCGCTCAGGTGACCGGCGGTGACCGAGCGATCTCGATCGTGCTCCGGCATATTTTTCGAAGGACCCGTCGCGGCTGAGCGGCGGATAGGGGATGCCAGCAGTGCCGTGCTTATGCACCGGATGGGTGAACTGCCGTCGCTGCTCTCTTCATCTTGGGAAAATAGGTTGATCGATCGCCAAGGGGTGTCAGTCAAGCCCCATGACGGGTCAGTGCTGTCCGCGCGACGGGGCACTTCGTGCCGCAATCAGCGCAGCTGCCAGGCTGTCGCACTGTCTCCCCACGCAAAGGAAGGCGGGAGGCGGTCCACCTCTCCCGCTGCTCATGCGCGTCTCCGAGGGCGGTCGAGAGTGCCTCGGGTGTGGAAGTAAGCCCTCAGTGTGGCGGTTCTACAGGCTGGCGCGGCGCACCGCAGCCCAATCCGCCGAAACCGCTTTCACCGTCACACGTCTTGCTTTAGCATCGCCACCGCGCTGACGGAAAGGAAGGCTGGCGATGGACGAATATCAGCACACCGTGCTGACCAGGGGAGGGTATCGTGTCGTGGCCATCACGCGCGATGAGGTGTATGCGCCCGACGCGGTCGTGGCATACGCGGTTGTGACCGATGCGGGCACGCGAATCACGCCGGATCTGTCCCTGGATCAGGCCAAGGTCTGGATCGATTCGCTAGTGGAAAGCGAGAGTGGCGGGCGCAAGTCCGATCTTGTCGACCATAAGCCCGTCGTGCGTCGCTAGACCGCCATCGTGATGCAAGCCTAAGGAGAAGGGCGCATGTCCAAACCCAAGATCATCGCAATCGCCACGCTGGTGGCGGTGCTCGTTGGATACTTCCTGTCCGGCTATCTGACGCTGCTGTTGTTGCGGCTCGACACCGGTCTGTACGCGTGGGACACCTACTACCGCTATTTCAGCGCGCTTGGGCTGCCCCAAGTGGCGCCTTACGCGACCAAGATCAAGAGTGCGGGCATGCTTGGATTCGGCCTGCCGGCACTGGTCTGGGCGATCACCGTCGTGCTCGTTGTGAAGCCCAAGGCGCGCGCCCTGCATGGCGATGCGCGCTTCGCCGGCGCCGCCGACCTGTCCAAGCATGGACTGTTCAAGCCCAGCGGAAACGGCATTGTCGTCGGCAAGTTCAACGGCAAGCTGGTGCGACTGAGCGGCCAGCAATTCGTGATTCTTGCTGCACCAACCCGTTCGGGCAAGGGCGTTGGCGTCGTCATTCCTAATCTCTTGGAGTATCAGGAGTCGATCGTCGTCCTGGACATCAAGCAGGAGAACTTTGACCTGACCAGCGGGTGGCGTGCCAGTCAGGGCCACGAGGTCTTCCTGTTCAACCCGTTTGCCGAAGACCGTCGCACCCACCGCTGGAACCCGTTGACCTATGTGTCGAACGACTCCGCGTTCCGCGTTTCGGATTTGATGAGCATTGCGGCGATGTTGTATCCGGATGGGTCGGACGACCAGAAATTCTGGGTGAGCCAGGCGCGCAATGCGTTCATGGCGTTCGCTTTGTACCTGTTCGAAAACTGGGACGAGGAGCTGTCGCTCGGCTTCCCAGGCGGGGCAGGGGCGCCCACGCTGGGCGGGATTTATCGCCTGTCCTCGGGTGACGGTACCGATCTCAAGAAATATCTGAAGTCGCTGTCCGAGCGACGGTTCCTCAGTAGCAATGCCAAGTCGGCCTTTGCCAACATGCTGTCCCAGGCGGATGAGACGTTCGCCTCGATCATGGGCACCTTGAAGGAGCCGCTCAATGCGTGGATCAACCCGGTGCTGGATGCCGCCACCAGTGCGGACGACTTCCTGCTCACGGATCTTCGCAAGAAGAAGATGACCATCTACATCGGCATCCAGCCGAACAAGCTGGCCGAAAGCCGCCTGATCATCAATCTGCTCTTCAGTCAGATCATCAACCTCAATACCCGCGAACTGCCCAAGTCCAACCCGGAGCTTAAATACCAGTGCCTGTTGCTGATGGACGAATTCACCTCGATCGGTAGGGTGGACATCATCGCGACCGCGGTCGCCTATATGGCTGGCTACAACATCCGCCTGCTGCCCATCATCCAGAGCATGGCGCAGCTGGACGCGACCTACGGCAAAGATCTGTCGCGCACCATCATCACCAACCACGCCCTGCAGATCCTCTATGCGCCACGCGAACAGCAGGACGCCAACGACTACTCCGAGATGCTGGGCTATACCACCATCAAAAAGAAGAATGTCACCCGGGGGCGTGAGACCACGCATAGCGTGTCAGAGGAGCGTCGGGCGCTGATGTTGCCGCAGGAGCTCAAGGCCATGGGCAACGAGAAGGAAGTGTTCCTGTACGAAGGGATCCCGCACCCGGTGAAGTGCGACAAGATCCGCTACTACGAAGACCGTTATTTCACTGCCCGCCTGCTGCCGAAGACCGAAGTGAAAACGCTTACGATAAAATTGTGATGAATGTCGCACCTGGTGTGCGGGCGAGGGGCTGTAATTCTTGACGGATCTGCTCGTTAAGGGCAAAGTTATCGAGAATTGGCAGGGTAGATGGATTTTGTACAGGGGAGCGGCGCTGGACGGGGCCGTACTGGAGTAGGGCTATGGATGGTTTGTCAACGTCTTCTTTGTCTTCAGCAGTGAGCATTGCCAACTGGGGTGACTCGGTGGCTTGCGCGACTGTGAGTGGGCCATCAACGAAAAAAATTTTCCTCCGGTACCTGATGGTGCGCGGAGGCCTAGTGCTGTCCGGTGTAAGCCCAAAATTTCATGAGTTGGAGAAGTCAGAGTGAATCCGATGTATGTGTCCAAGCTGTCGTTGGTGCTAGTGGCTGCAGCATTGGTAGGCGCTTGCGCGACCAAGCCTGCTCCTGACTTTGGTGGTCGTTGGAAGCACGTCAACCACTTTGACGAGGCGCCAACCGAGATTCCTCTCTATACCTCGTACACGTATCAGGCCACGCCGATGGACGGCACGCTGAAGACCATGCTGGAACGCTGGGCCGCGGATTCCAACATGCAGTTGTCCTATAACCTGCCGTCGGACTACACCTTGATCGGGCCGGTTTCTGCAATCAGCACGACCAGCGTCCAGCAGGCGGCCACCGAGTTGAGTGCCGTGTACGCAGCCCAGGGAGTTTCAGTGTCTGTGTCTGCCAACAAGTTGCTCGTCCAGCCGGTGCCGGTGTCGTCTGGCGCAAAGCCTTAAGGACCGCCTTCTGATCCATGCCCCTTAGGCATGGAGCTTTGGCATTCCTGCCTTCTCAAATGCCCGCGACGCGTTGCGGCGATAGTTTCAGGCCTGACAAGGCCCCACGGTGACGGATCTAGACATGTTGCGTAAGAAGGTCAGTGAAAAGGACGGTTCCGCCCAAGTGGGTGCGGCAGTTCAAAAAGCGGTGAATTACGAGGTCAGCATTGCCGACCTCGCACGCCGCAGCGAAAAGCGTGCCTGGATTGTGGCGACCCTGTCGATGCTGGTCACCGTCATGACGGCAGGTGGCTACTACTACATGCTGCCGCTGAAGGAAAAAGTGCCATATTTGGTCATGGCGGATGCCTATTCCGGTACCAGCACCATCGCCAAGCTTGAGCCCAACTTCGGTGGTCGGACAATCAGCACCAGCGAAGCGCTGGCGCGCAGCAATATTGCGCGTTTCATTATCGCGCGTGAGTCGTTTGATCTTTCTATCATCGGTCAGCGTGACTGGAACACGGTTTCGGCAATGGGATCGACAAATGTCGTGAGCGAATATCGTGCGCTGCACTCTGCCAATAACCCGTCGAGGCCGCTCAGCACGTACGGTAAGCTTCGGGCGATTCGCGTCAATATTTTGAGCATTACCTTGATCGGCGGTAATGGGAAGGCATATACCGGAGCAACCGTTCGCTTCCAGCGAACCGTTTATGACAAGAACTCCACGGTTTCCACGCTACTGGACAACAAGATCGCCACGATGGGGTTTGTTTACCAGGATAATCTTGAGATGAGCGATAGCTTGAGAGTGGAAAATCCTCTGGGTTTTCGGGTCACTGATTACCGCGTAGATAATGACTACTCCGCACTGCCCGTCGCTCCAGCGGCTGGTGCGGTTATTAACTCCCAGCCTCAGGCAGCAGTGCAGCAGCAGGCTACGCAGCAGCCGATGACTGGGATGGTCGATCCAAATGCAGCAGGTGCCAGCATTGCACCTCAAGCGGGTGTTCCGCTGCAACAAGGCATGCAGCAGCAAGGTGGCGCGCCTCAGCAGCAGGCGCAACCAGCATTTCCTGATCAAATGCAGCCGGCCGGTCAGCTGCAAGCCCAGCCTGCAATGCAACCCCAAGGGACGCCCAAGAATGTCAATGGAGCAAGTGGTCGATGAAACTTTTTAACCGATATAGGGTTGCGTTGTTGTCAGCGCTACCACTTGCGCTGTGCGCTTTGTCGGCAGCTGCGCAAGTGGTTCAGGAATATGAGTATGCACCCGACCGCATCTATCAGGTGCGTACAGGTCTGGGCATTACCACTCAGGTGGAGCTGAGCCCGAACGAAAAAATTCTGGATTACAGCACCGGTTTCACTGGTGGGTGGGAGCTCACTCGGCGAGAGAATGTTTTTTATCTCAAGCCTAAAAATGTCGACGTCGATACGAACATGATGATTCGTACCGCGACACATTCTTATATTCTTGAGCTCAAGGTGGTGGCAACAGATTGGCAGCGTCTGGAGCAGGCAAAGCAGGCGGGTGTTCAATATAAGGTTGTGTTTACCTATCCGAAGGACACAAGCTTCAATAATGTCGAGGATGCGGATACCGCGAAAAACGGTCCGTTACTGAATGCCAAGATCCTGAAGGATCGTCGCTACTATTACGATTACGATTATGCGACACGAACCAAGAAGTCCTGGTTGATTCCAAGTCGTGTATATGACGATGGTAAATTCACGTATATCAATATGGATTTGACGCGTTTTCCGACTGGAAATTTTCCTGCGGTCTTCGCCCGCGAGAAAGAACACGCCGAAGATTTTCTCGTTAATACGACGGTTGAGGGAAACACTCTGATCGTGCACGGAACCTATCCATTCCTGGTGGTTCGTCATGGCGATAACGTCGTCGGTCTGCGAAGGAACAAGCAAAAGTGAATTCGAATATTCCAAACAGCCCTGATGAGCGCTCCCAGAACCATGGCGGGGATGAGCAGCGCAACGGCGAATACAACGAGCGCAACAATCCCTACTTTGCGCGCCAACAAGCTGGCCCCGAGCCGGACTTGGATGCCAACGAGCCGGTCCTAAGATCGAGCGACATCAAGCGGCTTAATCGCAAGGCGCTGGTGTTCCTGGCTGCCATTGCAGCCCTCTTGATTCTCGCCATTTTCTGGCTGGCCACGCAAAGCGGAGAAGATTCTGCCCCACCAAAGCAACGTACCGAGACGGTGGTTGCGCCTGCGTTGCCGCAGAACATGACTGCGCCAGTTGAAGAGGCACCGGTTCCGCTGGCGCAGCAGCCCAGTCTGCCGCCACTACCGCCAATGCCCACCGACAGCAGCGATGAGGTTGGCTCCGCACCGGAACGTCAGCGCGGGCCAACGCTGTTGGAACGGCGCATCCTTGCTGAGTCTGCTGCAAACAACGGCAGCGTTCCCGGTCAACTTGGTGCGCAGCCCGCACCTGCTCAGGAAGATGGTCCGATCACGCTGGCCAAGCCGATCAGCAACCCGGATGGTCTGCTGGTGCGCGGTACCTATATTCGCTGCATCCTAGAGACCCGGATCATCTCCGATTTCGGCGGCTACACATCGTGCATCGTCACCGAGCCGGTCTACTCCATCAATGGACACAACCTGCTTCTTCCGAAGGGTTCCAAGATGCTGGGTCAGTACAGCGCCGGTGAGCCGACCTCTCATCGCCTACAGGTCGTGTGGGACCGCGTCACTACGCCTACCGGTTTGGACGTCACGCTCATGGGGCCTGGCATCGATACGCTGGGTAGCGCCGGTCATCCGGGGAATTACAACGCGCATTGGGGTAACAAAATTGCTTCAGCCTTGTTCATCAGTCTGCTGAGCGATGCATTTAAGTATGCAGCGGCCGAATATGGCCCCGAGACAACAACCATTGGCGTGGGCTCTGGCATCGTTACCCAGCAGCCGTTCGAGAGCAACACCGCACGTAGCATGCAGCAGCTTGCGGAGCAGGCAGTTGAAAAATCGGGACGTCGTCCTGCCACGCTGACGATCAACCAAGGAACGGTGTTGAACGTCTATGTTGCCAAGGACGTCGATTTCTCGGCGGTCCTGCCGAAGTGAATGAAATGGTTGCCATGACGATCGATGACTCCCCGACAGCGCGTATTTCGAATGACTTCCTGGACTACCAGTACTCCGTGCTGGGAATCCTGGACTATCTGAATTCGCCTGACGTGACCGAAATTTGCATCAATCGTCCTGGTGAGTTGTACCTGGAAACGATCCATGGATGGCAGCGAGTCGACGTGCCATCCCTCACGTACGACCGTGCGCGGCAGTTCTGTACGGCGGTCGTCAACGAGAGCAACACCGGTCAACGCATTACCGATGCTGACCCTGTCGTGTCGCTGACATTTCCGACTGGTCAGCGCGCGCAATTCGTGATGCCGCCAGCCTGTGATGCAGGCAAGGTATCCATCACCATCCGGCTTCCTTCAAAGCACACCAAGTCGCTGGAGCAGTACAAGCACGATGGTTTCTTTGATGAAGTGCTGGAGCAATCGGCGGACGTCAGCGATCACGACCAAGAGTTGCTTGAGCTGCGCCGCAAGCGTGATTACGCGGAGTTCTTCAAGAAGTGCGTGCTTTACAAGAAAAATGTCGTCGTTGCTGGGGCGACAGGTAGCGGCAAGACCACCTTCATGAAGGCGCTCGTCAACCACATTCCGAGCGAAGAGCGCCTGGTGACCATTGAGGACGCCCGGGAGCTATTCATCAGTCAGCCGAACTCTGTGCACTTGCTCTATTCCAAGGGCGGTCAGAGCGCTAGCAACGTGACTGCCAAGAGCTGCATGGAAGCCTGCCTGCGTATGAAGCCGGACCGTATCATCCTTGCCGAGCTGCGCGGCGATGAGTCGTTTTACTTTATTCGTAACTGCGCGTCTGGCCATCCAGGCTCCATTACCAGTTGTCACGCTGGAAGCGTTGAGCAGACGTGGGACCAGCTTGCCTTGATGGTGAAGGCCTCGAATGAGGGCTCCGGTCTTGAGTTCGAAGTGATCAAGCGCTTGCTCAGAATGACCATCGACGTAGTGGTTCACATCAAGGCGCACGCTGGACGGCGCTTCATCACGGGTATCGATTTCGATCCGCTGCGCACGCTGCGCGGCGGCTAGGGCGTTGACGTCGTCGTTGAGTTTGACCTGCTTTAGAAGGAGTACTGACATGTTGCCTGGCATGGAACTGATGGGATGCACTGGACTGGCCGTCCCCGGCGAGGTAATGCAGCACGTTGTCCGTGTCGAGTCGTCGCGTAATCCCTACGCCATTGGTGTCGTTGGTGGCCGCCTGGTACGTGAGCCACGCGGCCTAGCCGAGGCGGTCGCCACTGCGAAGATGCTGGAGCAGAAGGGGTACAACTTTTCGCTGGGTCTGGGGCAGGTCAATCGATACAACCTGCAGAAGTACGGTTTGGCGACTTATGAGATGGCATTCGACAAATGTCCTAACCTGGTCGCCGCCTCAAAGATTCTTGCCGAATGCCACTCGCGTTCTGGTGCCAACTGGGGGAAGTCGTTTAGCTGCTACTACTCTGGAAATTTCGAAACCGGCTTCAAACATGGCTACGTGCAGAAGATCTATGCCTCCATTCGGCAGTCGGTGGCGTCTTCCGGTGCCGAGCCCATCGCAGTCGTGCCAACCCGTCAGGTGCAGCTGAAGCCCGCCAATCCCCTGCGACAGGCTGCAGCCGAACTGGCGGACGCAATCGTATCTCGTCGCATTCAGGATTTTTCCGGGGCGAGCCACACAGCGGCTTCACCGCCAGGGCCTATGCTATCCCCGCCTGCAACAGCGTATTCCTTGCCGAGTCGGGTGGCGCCTGCAATTCCTGCAGCTCCAGCGGCAGACAATGAGCTGTATGTGGTGAAGGCAACGGGGCAGGGGCGTGGTGTGGCGGTGCCAGCTTCTGCGCCGCAGGGTTCGACGTCGGTCGAGCAATCTGCACCCGTTTCTATGCAGAGAGCACCGCAAACAGTTCCGCAAGTGGATAGTGCATTCGTTTTTTAGGATGGAAATTGCCAAGGATATGGCTGCTGGACCCCCTCTGTTCCCAAGGAGTTAGACATGAAGTTTGAAATCGACAACAAAACGATCGCCGAAGCCAAAATGGTCGGCACCCAGGCAGTGAAGGCATTGCTATTCATTTCGTTGCTGATGGTGGCCGGCGGTGCATCTGCAGACGGCAACGGTCTTGCAGACACCGACACCCGCGTGTGTGGCTTTTTGAACAATGTGACCAAGCTGTTGAACATGGGCTCGATCGCAGTGGTCACCATCGCGGTCATCGTGGCTGGCTACCAGATCGCTTTCGCACACAAGCGTATCTCCGAGGTTTCGCCCATTCTCATCGGTGGCGTTCTCATTGGTGCTGCTGGTCAGATCGCCAACATGATCCTCCAGAATAAAAACGGCAGTTCGGGTGATTGCTCGACGATTACCGGTTCGCTGATGCAGTTAGCTCAATACTATGCATAAAGACGTACTCTTCCGCGGATGCACCCGCCCCGCGATGTTTTTGGGGGTGCCCTACATCCCTTTCTTCATCGGTGCGGGCGGTGGCTTGCTGTTGGGGATGTATATCAATCTTTGGTACTTGCTGACCATCCCGGTCATCATCTTTGCCATGCAACAGATGGCTAAGCGTGACGAGATGATTTTCAGGTTGCTGGGATTGCGCTGGCTGTTCCGAATGCGTGCGCGAAACCTTCAGCGTTATTCAGGAATGTGGGTCTTCAGCCCAAATGAATATCGCAAGAATCCCTCGGGAAAATCGCGATGAACACGTAGCTGTTTTACCAACCCCACGCATGCAACCCGCGTGGGGTTGGTGTTTGCGATGGTCGCTTGGTGTGATGCTTCCTCTCTAAATTTGGTAAGACCATGTTCAGTCCAGACAGTCCGATCAGCGAGTTTGTTTCCATCTCGACGCATGTTGCGCCGTCGGTCGTCAAGACGACTGCCGGTGACTATCTGTTGATCTGGCATCTGGGCGGTTTGCCGTTCGTGGGGCGAGACGAGTTCGAGCTCGAACAACGGCACAACACGTTTAACCGTCTTCTGCAGACCCTGCGCGCGCCGGATTTTGCCAACGTTGCGTTCTGGGTTCACGATGTGCGGCGGCGGCGTAGAATCGGTTCAGGGGGGCGTTTCAAGCAGGCGTTCAATCAAAATCTGTCGGACGAATATTACACAGCGCTTTCATCGCAGAAGATCATGCAGAACGAGTTGTATTTCAGCATGATTTATAGGCCGGTGGTCACTGGGCGTCGCTTGGTGGAGAAATCCGCGAACCCGGACAAGATTCGCGCCGAAGAAGAACAGGCTGTTGCGAAGGTTGTCGAGCTCGCCACGAATGTGGAGGCCGTGCTCAAGGATTACGCACCGTATCGGCTTGGTATGTATGAGGCAAAGAATGGCGTGGTCTTCTCCGAGACGCTGGAGTTCCTGGGCTACTTGTTGAACCGTATCGATGAGCCGGTGCCGGTCTTGCCGGCTCCAGTGCCCGCGTATTTGCCCGTCAGTAAGCACATGTTCGCCAACAAGACGGGCGATTTCGTCATTCGTACTCCAGACGGAATCAATCATTTTGGCGCCATCCTGAATATCAAGGAATATGCGGACGGAACCTATCCAGGCATTCTCAATGGTCTGAAGTATCTGGATTTCGAGTACGTCATGACGCACTCGTTCAGCCCGGTCGGCCGCCATGATGCGCTGAAGGTGCTGGAACGTACCAAGGGGATGATGATTTCCTCCGGGGACAAGTCCTCTACCCAGATTCGCGATCTCGATGTTGCGATGGACGATGTTGCCTCGGGGAACTTCGTGCTCGGCGAATATCATTTCACCCTGGCAGTCTATTCCGACAGCCAGGAAAAGCTTGCCAGGCAAATCGCAACCACCCGCGCCGAGTTGTCGAATGCAGGCTTCGTTTCCGCCAAGGAAGACCTGGCGATCGCTTCGTCATTCTATGCACAGCTGCCGGGTAACTGGCGCTTCCGCACGCGCATCGCCAACCTGAGCTCGCTCAATTTCCTCGGCTTGTCGCCGCTGCACAATTTCGCTCAGGGCAAGCAGCACAACAATCCGTGGGGCGACTGCGTCACGACGCTGCAGACAACCAATGGGCAGCCGTACTACTTCAATTTCCACGCCACGCACCCATCCGAAAATTCCCTTGGCGAGAAGGCCATCGGCAACACGATGGTGATCGGTAAGTCGGGTACGGGTAAGACAGCGCTGATCAACTTCTTGTTGAGCCAGGTACAGAAGTTCGACCCGATTCCGACCATCTTTTTCTTCGACAAGGATCGCGGCGCGGAGATCTTCGTGCGCGCCTGCGGTGGTAATTACCTGGCGCTGGAGAATGGGTCTCCGACCGGCTTCAACCCGTTCCAATGCGAGCGCAACGAAGCCAACACCCAGTTCCTGGCCGAGTTGATCAAGGTGCTGGGCGGCAAAGCCGAATACAGCGCCCGTGAGGAAGAAGATATCTATCGCGCAGTGGAAGGCATGCTGGACACGCCGATGCACCTGCGCAGCATGAGCAATTTCCGTAAGAGTCTGCCCAACATGGGCGATGACGGGCTGTATGCGCGCCTGCGTCGCTGGACCGCGGGCAATTCGCTGGGCTGGGTCTTCGATAACCCGGTGGACACGATCGACCTGACGCGCGCATCCATCATTGGGTTCGACTACACGGACGTGATCGACAACGCCGAAGTGCGTGTGCCGGTCATCAACTACCTGCTGCATCGGCTGGAAGCCTTGATCGACGGCCGCCCGCTGATCTATGTGATGGACGAGTTCTGGAAGATCCTCGACGGTAAGGGCGGCCTGAAGGAATTCGCCAAGAACAAGCAGAAGACCATCCGTAAGCAGAACGGCTTGGGGATTTTCGCCACACAGAGCCCGGAAGATGCGCTGGCCAGCGACATTGCCGCCGCGTTGATCGAGCAGACGGCCACCATGATCCTGCTGCCCAATCCCAATGCCAGCCGCGACGATTACATGGAAGGGCTCAAGCTCACCGACGCCGAATATCAGGTGGTGGTGTCGCTGGACGAGCGCTCGCGCTGTTTCCTGGTCAAGCAGGGGCATGCCTCGGCGGTGTGCCAGCTCAACCTGCGCGGCATGGACGACGCGCTGTCGGTGATTTCGTCCTCGACCGACAACATCGAGATCATGCATCAGATCCTGGCAGGCAAGGCCGGCAAGCTTGGGGTGACCGTCGACCAACTGACGCCGGAGCAGTGGTTGGCCGACTTCTATGCCAACCGCAAGGGCTCTGGCAAGCGCAAATCGGCAAAGGACAAGGAGGTCGAAGATGCATAGTCAGCCCACGCAGGCGCAGCAGTTTCAACCCGCACCGTATTCATTTGTGTCACAGGAGGCGAAGAACACCATGGCAACCAAGTTCAGACATTTTTCCCGAGTCTTCGTGGGACTGGTGCTGCTCTGCATGGCGGGAGCGGCCAGTGCGCAATGGGAAGTGGTAGACAAGGATCTCAACGAAAAAGTCGATCAGATCCGGAAGAACCAGACCATCAAGAACGGCGACGGCAAGGAATCCAGCGGCAAGGAGGTCGAGAAGCCCAAAGAGACCTTGAAGAAGGTTCCAGATGATCAGGGGGTGGCCGCCTGTTCGGCGTCTACCTCCGGTACACCGGTCTCTGATTCGCAGAGGGAATCCTGTGAGCTGATCCAACGTACGCGTAACTCCCAGTTCAATTACATGGTGGCGATGTACGAGATCACCACCAAGCGCCTGGAGCGTCTGCGCACGATCGAGGAAGAGCGCAAGAAGATCGGCGACCAGAAGATTGGCGAGCTGGAGAGCAACACCAATAAGCTTCTGGCGCTGAAGGCGATGATGGATATCGATCGCCAGCAGATGGAGTCGGCAATGTTTGCCTACGAAAAGCGTCTGGCGGCCTTGACCGAACTGCAAACCGGCGCAGCGAAAGCCGCGATGGCTGGCAAGGAGCCGCCGAAGGGAGATGGAAGCGATTCGTGGATACCGTCCTGGATTCCCTCTGATCTGTTGAGCCTGGGCAAGACAGTCGCAGCCGGTCTGGTGATGAAAGGTGCACTCAAGACGGTCGAGAGTGACAAGCCATCTGGCATGGAACCGCCATTGGCGATCGACAAGGACTGACGCTGTGGCACGGCCGGATCGCGCAACGTAATCAACCCCGGGGCAGCGACTGCCCCACGGCATAGCCGTTAAGTGGATGTGGTGACATATGGATTTTTTGACGAACATCGCCCAATACGAATTTTTTCGTCTGATCAACGATTACCTGCGCAATGAGATTGCGATTTTCCAGTGGAATCTGTTGCAACGGACGACGGCGTGGGTGGGGGTGGTGGCGCTCACGGTGCTGACGCTGTGGATTTTGATCCAGGGCTATCGGATCGTGACCGGCCAGTCGCGTGAGGCGGCGATGGGGCTGGTGGTGACCGCGCTGCGTGCAGCGTTGATCATCGGTCTTGCCACGAGCATGGCCCAAGGGTCCTCGCGTCTGTACTGGACGTTGACCGACGGGATCAGCCATGCGATCACCAAGACGGTGACGGGCGACTCGGATAGCCCATATGAGGCGATCGACAAGAATCTGATGCTGATGCAAGTGGCGATGTCGGGTCTGGACCAGATCAACACCGGTGGCGATGCAGAAAGTAAGGACGAAAAAGACCGGGCCCGGTGGTTCACCGGCATTGGCATGGCCGGACCGGGCGTCGTTGCAGGTTCGATGTTGCTGCTGAACAAGCTAGCGATGGCGCTGGTGATTGGGTTTGGGCCATTGTTCATCCTGTGCCTGCTGTTCCAGGCGACGAAGTCGTTGTTCAGCAAGTGGCTGCTATACGGACTAGGCACCGTGTTCTCGTTGTCTGTCTTGACCTTCACGGTGAGCTTGGCAACCAAGGTGGTTGGCGCAGTGGGCGCAGCCTTCGTCGCAAAGTGGGCAATGAACGGGTTTACGGGCGAAGGCATCAGCAGCATGGCGCTGCAGCAGGGAGGATTAGGGCTAGTGCTCACAACATTGATCATCACCGCACCGCCGATGGCCGCAGCCTTCTTCCAGGGCACGCTTGGCCAGTTCACTGCGTATTCGGCGCTGGGGCAGCTGGATCGCGCGAGCCAGTCGCCGGGGGCTGGGCGGCCTTATGAGCCTGGGGCGCCAGCTAGGGATAATCAACGTTCTGAAATTACTCCTGTCCCTCAAGTGAGTGGCCGAGTTTCGGGCGATGAGTCCAATTCTAGCCAGACCGCAAGCGGTAAAATGGGCAACGCTAATAACGTCGACAGGCAGCGGGGCTAAAATGCGTAAAATTATTTTATTATTGGCGGTTATTCCTGTATTCGCGTTTGCGCAAACGGCGTGTCCAGTTGGTGTTGCGCCTGGCAGTCCACAATGCGGGCCTGATTCTGGGACGTCAAGAGGAGACATTCCTGCTCCGCCGCCGCGGCCTACGGGTGAGTGGATAAAAACATGGGGTGCCATTGCCATCGCCGACAATGGTGATGCTGGTTACACTAAGGGGCGTCTCACTAGCAAAGAGGCTGAAGATGCCGCCCTGCAAAACTGCCAAAAATTGGCTGGCATGCAATGTACTATCGCGTTGACTTTTCATAATCAGTGTGCTGCCATCGCGTCGCCTGCTTCTAGTCGTGGTAAGGGGGCGATAACTGGAGGCCCATCCTTGAATGATGTGGAATCCAGAGCAACGAAAACTTGCGAGAAGAATTCGGGAGGGGATTGTAAAATTGCAATGTCAACTTGCAGCGATCCCATCTTTAGGAAGTTCTGATTTTTCTGTCATAAATGCCGCTAGCAAAGTGTCGCGAACCGAGAGGCGGGCACAATTTGTTCGGAGCTGGTATTTAAGAAATATTGATTTGAATTGGAAGGATTTTCTATGGTGGAACGTACACTAGCAAGAGCGGTCGTGGGGGCGCTGTATTTAGCTTGCGCCATCTCGATCACAGCGTGCAGTCCTGGCAATACTCCGTCCGCAGAGGCTGACGGAGCGAAATTATCCGCCCAAGATCAAACTGGCAAAAAGCCTGAATCCTCTCCGCAAAAGGACTTGAAAATGCCATCTGCTGTCAATGCCAAGCTCAACGACCAGGGCGAGGTAAACGCAGATATCGGTGGCATTGCTATTTCAATCAAGTCGCAGGGCTGTAGCGAAGATAGTCCAGGGATCATGCTATGTAACCGTTCGCCAGTCGTGGAGGTGACATTCCCCGGAGCCAAGCCGATTGCACTGGAGCCTGATGCATTGTACGTGGATAGTAATTCCACGTTCTATCATGGCCCGCTAGATGACAATTACAAGAAAAACCGCCACTCGATCATTCTGGCCGATATCAATGGCGATGGACATGAAGATGTAGTGGTGTGGTCTGGAAAGGAGGGTAATTATGGCGGCCCCTCGTACAGCGTCTACCTTTTTGATGCTGCCAAGAAACACCTTATCTTTAATCAGTCGCTGTCTGATATTACTGTGATGGCCAATGGCCTATTCTCCGTCAAAGGGAATGTTCTGACATCTACATCTGGTGATGGATGCTGTATCCATGTCTTCGATACCTACGAGCTTAAGAATAACGAGGCAGTGCTGATAGAGCGGTTGACCGAAGACACGAATGATCCGGCCAATCCGAAGAAAAAGCTTGAGCGGCTCCAGGATGGCGAAATGAAGGAGGTGTCCAACTAGGAAGCGATTGGTAATTTGTAGTGAGTACATGCAACGCATCTTCGGATCTGCAGTGCCGATCATGCAACAACAAATTCTAACGACATGCACGTACGGAGAACGCTATGAGTGATGGACGTGGTCGAAGCACCGAGGGCTTTGGTGTGGATCGGGAATCTTCCGTTAGATTGATCGTCAAAACCGCTCTTGAGAACGGTGTGACCGATCCAAAACAAATATCGTACATGTTAGCGACGGCGCAGCATGAGACGCGTAATTTTCAGGCGCCTGAAGAAGATTTTGGACGCAGTCAAGCGCGTAAACTTGGATATAGCGGTGGCGAAGAGTTTTATGGCCGTGGTTACGTGCATCTTACCCACGATTACAACTATGCGAAGTTCGATAAGTTGCTAGGCCTTAACGGTGAAATGGTCCGCAACCCGGACATGGCCAAGCAGCCCGAAATTGCTGCGAAGGTTTTAGTTGTCGGTATGCGTGACGGCTTATTCACAGGCAAGCCTCTTGATCGCTACATCGATAATGATAGCCACGACGTCTACAACGCGCGACGCGTGGTCAACGGAGTTACTCCTAGCAAACCCTGGAGCGTAAAGGCGGCCAAGGAATGCGAGGAATATGCTGGCAATTGGGAGCGTCGCGTTCCCGATTTGATCGAAAGCGTCAAACGAGATGGTGTCAATCTCAAGCATAGCGTGACTCCCGGTTCGACTTCCCATCAGCCCTCAAATTCCCATGACGGCAAACTCGAACAAGGCGAGCGCGGCGAGTCGGTGAAGCAGTTGCAGGGTCAGCTCGCGCAACTCGGTGCAGTTGGCCGTGATGGTAAGCCGCTACAGGCAGACGGCGACTTCGGCGGCAACACCAAATACGCAGTCGAGCAATTCCAGCGTGAGCGTGGCTTGCTAGTAGATGGAGTGGTGGGTAACCAGACGCAGGCGGCCTTGGCACAGGCGCTGTCGCAACAAAAGGCTAGGCAAGCCGAGCAGACGTCCGCTCCCGCTGCACCGGCACAGGCAGCTGCATCCAGCCCCTTGCTGTCCGACCCTCGTCATCCAGACAACGCGATGTATACAAGCGCAGTGGGCAAGCTAGAAGCCTTGGGTGAACGTGGTGGTTTTTCCAACCGCAAGGAGCTTGAGCAAGCGGCTGGGCAGATCGTGTTCGAGGCCAAGGTCAGTGGTCTGCAGCGCATCGACCATGTGGTGCCCAACAAGGGCGGTGACGGCTTCTTCGCAGTACAGGGTGAGATGACCGACCCGGCAATGCGCCGTGTTTTCGTAGATCGCACGCAAGCAGAAGCGCAACCATTGGAGCACAGTACCCGACAGGTGGCTGAAGAAAACCAGCGCCAAGCGACGCAGGTGCAAGCCCAGGAGACGGCCTCGCGGTCGATGTCCATGTGAGGTAAGAAGTATTTGCAGTTCAGCGATCTGGTAACTCGCCAAGGCGGACAGGAATGCCCACCTTGGCTCCGCTTCCAACGACCTGCGCGAAGAAATCGCGATTTTTCAATGGAATTGTTGCAGCGGACGAAGGCGTTGGTAGAAGGGCTCGCTACAGCTTTACTGGACCTTGACCGACGGTATCAGCTCGCCATAACCAAGACGATGACCGGCGACTCGAAAAGTCCCTGCGAGGCGCTCAACAAGAATCTGATGTTGATGCAGATGGCCCTGTCCGGGCTAGATCAGATCAAGACCAGAGGCGATGCAAAAAGCGAAGACGCCAAAAACCGGGCGCGGTGGTTCACCGGGATTGGCATGGCAGGTCCTGGCGTGGTGGTTGGTTCAATGCTGCTGTTGAACAAGCTGGCAATGGCCCTGGTGGTCGGGTTTGGCCCGTTATTCATCCTGTGCCTACTGTTCCAGGCCACGAGGTCGCTGTTCAGTAAATGGCTGTTATGCGGATTAGGCACTATGTGTTCCTTGTCGGTGCTGACGTTTACGGTGAGCTTGGCGACCAAGGTGGTAGGTGCGGTGGGTGTGGCGTTCCTGGCGAAATGGGCGCTCAACGGCGGCAATGGCGAAGGCATCAGTAGCACGGCGCTGCAGCAGGGAGGAGTGGGCTTGGTCTTGACTACGTTAATTCTTACCGCACCGCCGATGGCAGCAGCGTTCTTCCAGGGCACGCTGGGTCAATTTGCCCCGTATTCGGCGATCGGGTCATTGGGTTCGTCGGATGCTGCGTCTAATGCAAATCGACAGGGTCCTAATGCGCAGATGAGCCCGCCGGTTAGGGATTCCGCTAACACCACCGGTCAAACAGTGAATGCAACCCCCCGATCCATACAATCTGAAAATTCGCAGTCTCAAGAGACAGCCCCGGGGGTTCGCGGGCTCGCGCAGAAGTAACTAATAACTTTAGGTGGTTGCAATGATTCGTTCCTGGATATTTTTACTTACTTTGCCCTTTTTAGCTTTCTCCCATGTTGCTTTGGGGCAAACTCGATGCCCCATTGGCACTCAAATGGGGAGTATGCAGTGCATTCCCGACACTCCTGAAATGCGGGGAGGGGGGAGTGATCCTGCACCGACAGGTGAGTGGGTAAAAACTTGGGGAGCGATTGCAATGTCGAAATCTACCGGCGACGTTGGTACTACCAAAGGAAAGCTTTCTCAAGGTGACGCGAAGAGTTCAGCTATCCAGCAATGTTCTAAAAATGGTGCTGATGACTGCAAAGTGACGCTGGTTTATCGGAACCAATGTGCTGCCCTGGCAGCCTCGCAACATAGTACTTTTTCTCAAGCCTCTGCCAGTAAAGATGTTGCAATTAGTCAAGTGATTAATATTTGTGAGCGTAGTGGTGGCGGCGCATGTAAAGTCGTTTTTTCAGAATGTTCCGATCCATTTTTTAAGAAATATTGATCGAATATTTATTGCCGCCTAAGGCCCCCGTGATGTGGTTTAACCTCATCTTAGCATTGTTTATTTTTCCTGTTTTTGTTTTTTTTGCACAAAAGCGATACCCCGTTGAAACTTAGATGGGAAGTGTTCAATGCATTCCAGATATGCCTGCAATGCAAGGCCAGCAACCACCTACCGTGGAACCTACAGGCGGGCAAATAAAAACTTGGGGCGCTATTCCTGGCTTTGATGCAACAGGAGAGGTTGGAACGGCTGTAGGGAAATTTTCAGAAAGCGATGCTAGGGAGGCAATGATTCGGCAATATGCGCTTGGTGGAGAGGGTGATTGCAAAGTTGATTTAACTTACCGCAATCAGTGCGCAGCTTTTGAAATCTCTGGTAATGAGGCATTTTTCTAGCTTCTTCCACTGAGCAGCGTGTAGTGAAACTCGTTAAAAAAGCCTGCGAACGATAGCGGCTCTTGTAAGGTATAGGTGTCCCGATTGCTCTGACCCAATCTTCAAAAAATATTGATTGCAGCTCTCTAGTTCCGGTGTCAAAGAGGAATTTTATGCATCTACATCTTTTTATTCTCCTTTTGATTGTTGCTATTGCAGGTACTGGCTGTAAAAGAGAACAATCGGCAGCTGTGTCAGCTGAAAAGAACGACGTTTCGGCTCATTTGTCAAAGCCATCTCCACAAGTGTCTGGAGAGCTGCCTACCGAGCATAAGGTGAACGCTAAAGAGGTTCGGGATAATGCCACCTCAGCAGAAGGTCTTAGGCAAAAGCAGCTTGCGCAACAGTATGACGCTGAACTAGAAAATGCTCTAAACGGGCCTGGTGATACTGAGCGGGCGGACTTTGGAGGACCTACCAAATTACGAGATTCTCATGCTTCATGCATAAAACTATCCGGTGGTGCCACACCAGATTTGCTTGATTGTGATAGCGATGAATATGATTACCAAAATTCTCGTTTAAATCGTGTTTATCGCTCTGTGATAGCGGGGCTTGATGCTGCAAAAAAACAGGAGTTATTGAGCGAAGAAAGGGCATGGATAGGAAAGAGAGACCGGCTTTGCAATTTGAATGGTCAGCTTGGTGGTGGACAGGCAGAAGATATCGAAGAGAGTAGCTGTCGACTGAATGCTACAGCGAGGCGTGCTGATGAGTTGGAAAAGCGGCAGACGTCTAAGTGAATTAATTTCCAAATGAAGGGAGTCGATAAATGTCAGAGATAACGGGTTGGCATATTGGAATGACCTCATCCAGCTACGAAAGTGGTGGTCGGGGTGCCGGTACTATCTCAACTGGAAAAAATGACCATGGTGGTGTCTCATATGGGACCTACCAACTGTCTACATCCCAAGGGACGTTGCAGGAATACTTGGATCAATCGCGCTATGGCCCTCAGTTTTCTGGTCTCGTGCCAAAGACTGAAGAATTCGATGAGAAATGGAAGTTGCTTGCAGATAAGGTTCCGGGATTTGCGCAGGATCAGCATAATTTTATTCGTGAGACTCATTACGAAAAGCAGGTTGCACGTCTTTCCGCAGTTGGCTTGGATTTAACTGATCGCGGGCCTGCGGTGCAGGATGCGCTTTGGAGTACCTCGGTCCAGTTTCGGAATTTGACGCCAGGAATATTTCAGAAAGGGTTATCTGAGAAATTTGGCGAGGGTTATAAGCTCTCCGATCTTTCTGATAAGCAGATAGTCGAAGCAGTTCAAGATTATAAATATTCTCATACCGAAACATTGTTCAAGAAGTCTCCAGGGTCATGGAACGAGCTTCGTGATCGTGCTTTAAATGAGAAGCATGACCTGATGGAGCTTGCTGAAGGCCGATTGCCAACTCAGCCCTCAGCATCCAAACACCGAATTGGATCCTCATCTGATGATGGCAAGCTCGAACAAGGCGAGCGCGGCGAGCAAGTGAAGCAGCTGCAAGGTCAACTTGCGCAGCTTGGCGCTACCGGCCGCGACGGCAAGCCGCTCCATGCCGATGGCGACTTTGGTGGCAACACCAAATATGCGGTCGAGCAATTCCAGCGTGAGCACGGTTTGCAAGTAGACGGCGTGGTGGGTGGTCAGACGCAGGCTGCTTTGGGCAAGGCGTTGTCGCAGCACACTGCCAAGCAGGCCGAGCAGACGGCCGCTCCGGCTGCGCCGGCACAGGCATCATCCAGCCCCTTGCTGTCCGACCCGCGCCATCCAGACAACGCGATGTTCGTCGGTGCCGTCGGCAAGCTGGAGGCGTTGGGCGAGCGTGGTGGTTTTTCCGACCGCAGAGAGCTTGAACAGGCGGCCGGTCAGATCGTGTTCGAGAGC
The DNA here is from genome assembly GCF_002846205.1 of Xanthomonas prunicola. GTDB lineage: Bacteria > Pseudomonadota > Gammaproteobacteria > Xanthomonadales > Xanthomonadaceae > Xanthomonas > Xanthomonas prunicola. The sequence continues at coordinate 3,631 of NZ_PHKV01000001.1, read as the reverse complement.
AAGGTCGCCGGCCTGCAACGCATCGACCATGTGGTGCCCAACAAGAGTGGCGACGGGTTCTTCGCGGTACAGGGCGAGATGACCGACCCGGCCATGCGTCGTGTGTTCGTGGATCGCGATCAGGCGCAGGGGCAGTCGTTGGAGCACAGTAGCCGACAGGTTGCCGAGGAAAATCAGCGTCTGACTGCGCAGATGCAGTCGCAGACGCAACAAGCAGCTTCACCTGCGATGTCGATGTAGCGACTCTGCTTTTGTATGCCGAAGTGGCGCGTCTACCGAGGCCATTTTATGGGATTGGTAGGCGCGTCGAATATGGTGAGCTAACACAGTAGATCTTTATTAAGAGCTAACGCATTGCTACTTTCAGTGGACGCTCCTGCAGCGCACCTCGGCCTTGATTGGCGTTGTGTCCTTGACGGTGTTGACGCTGTGGATCATCTTCCAGGGGTACCGCATCGTGACCGGCCAGTCCCGCGAGGCGGCGATGGGCTTGGTGGTGACGGCGCTGCGCGCCTCGCTGATCATCGGCCTTGCGACGAGCATGGCTGAAGGTTCGTCGAAGCTTTACTGGACCCTGACCGATGGTGTGAGCCAGTCCATTACCCAAGTGGTGACGGGGGATTCGAAAAGTCCCTACGATGCGATCGACAAGAATCTGGGTCTGATGCAGATTGCAATGATGAGCATCGATCAGATCCAGACAGCAGGTAACCAACAGCGCGACGACGAGAAGACCCGTGCGCGCTGGTTCACTGGGGTAGGGATGGCCGGCCCCGGCGTAGTGGGTGGCTCACTGCTTCTGTTGAACAAGATTGGGATGGCGCTGTTTGTGGGCTTCGGTCCCTTGTTCATCATGTGCCTGTTGTTCCAGGCGACGAAGTCGTTGTTCAGCAAGTGGCTGCTATATGGCTTAGGTATGGTGTTTTCGTTTTCGGTACTGAGCTTCACGGTGAGCCTGGCAACGAAGGTGATCGGCGCAGTGGCTGTCGCATTCCTGGTGAAGTACGCGATGCCAGGAAACAGTGGCGAGGGCATCAGCAGCATGGCATTGCAACAAGGAGGGCTAGGCTTGGTCATGACAACCTTGATCGTCACCGCACCGCCGATGGCCGCCGCCTTCTTCCAGGGCACATTGGGTCAGTTCACGGCGTACTCGGCACTGGGGCAGTTGGATCGAGCCAATCAGGAGCCGGGTGCTGGTAGGCCTTATCAGCCGTCGGAGCCGGCTCCCAGGAGCGAGACAAAAACTGCTACTACGGAGCAGCTAGGTGGTCGAGTGGCAGGAGTTCCGCAACAAGAGAATCCCCAAAGCGATGGGCGTTTAGGAAAAGCTAATGCTTAATTCAAACTTAATGCGCAATATTCTCTATATGTCACTTGCTATTTGGTGTGGCTTTCCTTTTGCGGCTATTGCACAGACTGCCTGCCCAAATGGCGTTGCGCCTGGAAGCCCCCAATGTGGACCTGATTCAGGCACATCAAGGGCTAATCCAGCTCCGCCCCAGCCTACGGGTAGGTGGATAAAAACATGGGGGGCCTTGGCTAAAAACTCCTCTGGGGACATGGGGTTTTCCGCTGGAAAAATTGAGAGGGATAACGCTGAGGCAGAGGCTATTAGTCGCTGCGAATCTTTTGGAGCTGGAAGTTGCCAAGTTTTTGAAACTTTTAATAATCAATGCATTTCTACCGCAGTTTCCTCGTCTGGTCAGGCAGGCATTGCTATCGCACCTACGAAAGAGAAAGCATCAAGCTTGGCTACTGAAAAATGCGAAAAAAGTTTCGCTGGCGTGTGTAAAGTAACACTTGCTGAGTGCACTCGACCTATTTTTGAGAAGTTTTAGTTAGGTAATTGACTGTGGTGGCTGTTTTCTGTTGGAGATATCTGGTCTGCTGCGGCTGTGAATAAAATTTCTGCGACAGAGATGGAAGGAAGGGCGTGATTTATCATGTGGCTATGGAAGTGATTGATTTAGTTGTCTTCAGGTTGCGCTAGGGTGGTTCTTAACTAATACTGAGATACAGCATTGAGTTAAATGTATTTTATTCAAGTGAGATTTTTGTGATAAAAATTACAAGAAATCTAATCGGCGGTTTAATGCTCATCGGATTTTTGCTTCTTGCAGCATGTAAGCAAGAAGCTGCCACAGAAAAAGTGGCTGTCATGCCTCTTGAAAAACAGCAAAATTTGCAAGGAAGCCAAAGTACAACTGTGTCTCAGACCAGAAGTTCAGAAGGAGCCGAACGAATGACATCACTTTACCAAGTTGTTTCGTTACTTGTTGCCAAGAACGGCACGCCTTGGGCGATCTTTGATTCAGCTCCCGGTGTGCAGTGGCGCGATACCTCCCCAAAATCTAATTCCGATAGTACAGATCCCGAGAGTGCGCAGTATCGCAGCGGGACCTTGCTGCTTGATGGATTCGGCGCGGTAGATGTGCCGGATGGAGGCCAGGGTGCAGAAGTCGCGCCGAAGCAAGCCAATGAAGGCGAGTCAGGCATCACGCTCAATGGCGATGCGCACAGTGTGCAATCCATTGCAGTGAAGAAGTTCTACGCTAGTCCAGAGTATGCCGAAGTCTTGAAGCGCCAGTTGCCGGCGGCTACATCGGTGCGATTGATCGCAGACAAGTGTGGGGGAGACGATGACGGTGGGCCTGATTCATTGCAGACCAAGTTCTATGCGATCGGTCTTGATGCAGGTGAGGCATTTGTAGAGGCCTATCTGGATGATGGTACAGAAACGCGTGGGCCAGGCTCCACAACGTTCGTTTTTACGAAAACCAAGCCACAAAAAAGAATTCAAGCGCTGCAATGTAAAGAGGCGTGAAATAGTCATCCCCAGGCACCAGTAGAAGGCTGGTGTTTTTCCTAACCGTCATATCCAGAGGACATGCATCATGGCTGATAGACGAGAAAAAGCGGCGGCCACCGCTCAAAGCTACGATCAAGGCAACGTCGCGGGTCTCGATGACGCAATGACGCGTCGTCTGATTGCATCAACCGTCATGACCGAAAGTAATGGCGGCGATTTGCAGATTACTAATAAACAGGGTTACGTCGGTCGTTATCAAGCAGGGGCAGGCTGGTTAGCCGATGCGGGATATGTAGATCGTGCCAAGCTCAACGACGCGATGACCGATGCCGGTTTCGATCCACAAAAGGTACGTGGTGCGGAATGGAAGTGGGCGAGTAGCGGCGGTATGACGCGTTTTCTTGAGGACTCCTCTAACTGGAAGAACGGGTCGAGCCTTGAGCAATACAAGTCATCGGCCGCATTGCAGGATGGTGCGTTCAAGATCAACAGCGACAAGGCTTATAGCCAAGCGATCCGCAATGGCGTGTTGGACGAAGGTGATGATCCAGCCAAGGTGGCAGGCTTTCTGAAAGCCCGCCATATCTCAGGCTACGGTGGTGCGCGCGAAGCTGTCACTGGCGGGCGGGTCATCAGCGACAGCAACGGCACCAGCAACTATGACTACATGCACGACATCACACGTAATCGTGATGGAATGGATCAATACATGCAGCCGGGCCGTTCGCATGCCATGCATACAAATACCTCTGCTGTGCCTCAGCAGCCGAAGCGCGATGCATCGCATGACGGCAAACTAGAACAAGGCGAGCGCGGCGA